>NZ_JAVDXT010000001.1:0-1978461 GCF_031458075.1 Rhodoferax ferrireducens
TTTGCCAGGCCATGTACTTCTCCTCGCGCATCTCGCGCGGGAAAAGTGTTACCCATGTCCTCGCACACCTGTTACCTAGGTACCCGGTCCATACAGCATGCCAATAACCATGTTGGGTATGCACACTGGGCTTTTGCAGGCGGTGCAGCGACGTGCTGCGATGTGCTCCATAGCGAGCGGCCCTGAGGATCGATGGGCACCCTTCTTGCATGGCCTGTGGCAGGAGTAGAAGCGTTCACTGCGCAGCCCCGTTGCCTTTGTGCATGGTGGGCAGGCAGCCGGAAATTGCTCTTGAAGCCCGCACCTCGCGGTGTGCCCGTGCGCACTGTGGCTTCAGGAAAAACCGGACTGCGCCCGATGGGCCATGAACGCCATCGCGAGCATGCCCTTGCGGCAGTCCGGATTTCTGAAGCCTGGAGCGGGAAGACCTTTCTTCCACCCCTTCTTTTTGGAAAACCGCATGACCACCTCCTACGACCTGACCGAGCTGCAGAAAGAAACGCGCATGGGCGCCTTGGGCTCGGAAACCAGCAACCGTGAGATCCGCCGCATCGACCTCTCGGACTTCGCGCTGCGCAAGACAGAGATTGCCCACCAGCTGTGGGACGCCGCTGTCGATGTCGGCTTCTTCCAGATCGTGAACCACGGCATAGCGCTGGACGATGTCCGAAACGCCTTCGCCATGACCGAGCGCTTCTTTGCGCTGCCCGATGCCGTGAAGGCCCAGTACCCCTTGAAAAAGGCCTTGAACGTCGGTTGGGAGAGCCGCGCGCAGGTGCGCCCGTCCACGGGAACGCCCGACCAGAAGGAGTCTTACCAGATCACGCGGCCCCACATGGTCGACCTGTGGCCCACCGATGAAGAATTGGCGGGTTTTCAAGCCACCATGCAGGCCTTCGAGGGCCAGTGCTGGCAGGTGGCGATGCAGGTGCTGTCCTGCTTTGCGTGGAAGCTTGGGTTCGATGAAGCCTTCTTTCTGCGTGCGCACGACCCGGCGCAGGCCAGTTACCAGAGCACACTGCGTCTGCTGCACTACTTTGCAACGCCGCCCGGGCAGCAAGCCGGCCTAGGCCTGTGGCGCGCCGGTGCGCACACCGACTTCGACTGTCTGACCCTGCTGTTCCAGCGCCAGGGCCAGGGTGGCCTGCAGGTGTGCCCGGGCAAGGAGATGGAAAGCCTAGCCTGGACCTCGGTGGAGCCCGATGAGCAAGCGGTCACCTGCAATATCGGCGACATGCTGATGCGCTGGAGCGACGACCAACTGCCCTCCAACTTTCACCGCGTGAAGAACCCGCTGCCGGGGGAATACATGGGACCTCGCTACAGCATGGCCTTCTTCGCGCAGGCCAACCGGGACGCCACCATCGAAGGCCCGGGGCGCAAGTACCCGCCTATCACTGCGGGCGACTACCTGAACCAGCGCGTGGCGGCCAACTTCAAAGCGTATTGATCGGGCGGGCGGGGCAGCATCCGCTATGTTCATACTACCGATTCCCCAGGCTTTATCTTCTCTGCATCGGTGAATGAGCTTGGCTTATTCGGGATGTTCACATACGTTCTCAGCCCGCCGACGCCGGGAACTCCAGCGTCACCCGCAGCCCGCCCAGCTTGGGCGATGACCCCAGCCGCAACTGGGCGCCATGCCGCTGGGCGATGGCCTGGGCGATGGCCAGGCCCAGGCCGCTGCCGCTGGCGGTCGCACTGGCGCTGCGGAAGAAGCGGTCGAACACCCGTCCCATGTCTTCCGCGGCAATGCCCGGGCCCGAGTCGTCCACGCTGAGCACCGGGGCGCCGTTGTCCAGCGCGATGGCGACGTCGACCCTACCGTGCTCCGGCGTGTATTTCAGCGCATTGTCCAACAGGTTGCGCAGCAGGATGCGCAGCGCGTCGGCGTGGCCTTGCACCCATACCGGCTCGCTGGGTGCGACGCCGATGTCCTGCTGGCGCTCCTGGGCCTGCGGCAGCATTTCCTCGACCGCCAGGCGTACCAGGTCTTGCAGCTGGAGGCGTTCGGGCGGGGTCTCGCTGGCCGATTCCTGGCGTGCCAGCACCAGCAGCTGGTTCATCAAGCGGATCGCGCGGTCTATGCCCTGGTGCAGCCGGGCCACGGCGACGCTGCGGGTTGGCGCATCGGCCGCGCGGTCGAGCGCCTGGGCCTGCAGCTTCAGCGCGGTCAACGGCGAGCGCAGCTCGTGGGCGGCATTGGCGACAAAGGCTTGCTGGGCGTGGAAGGCGGCGTGCACGCGGTCGAACAGCAGGTTTAGCTCGTGCACCAGCGGCCGCACTTCGTCGGGCAGGCCGTCTTCGGCCAGCGGCGAGAGGTCGTCGGCGGCACGGCTGGCCACCTGCTGGCGCGTGCGTTCCAGCGGCTTCAGCGCGTGGCGTATGGTCCACCACAGGGCCAGCATCAGCAGCGGCGCCATCCAGGCCATGGGCAGCATGGCGCGCGCGGCCAGGGCCCGGGCGCGGGCCTGGCGGGCGCTCAGGTCCTGGGCGATCTGGATGGTCTGGGCGGCGGTCTGGATCGAGTAGACGCGGTAGCGCGTGCCGTTTTGCTCCACGTCCGAAAATCCCAGCACGGCCTGCGGCGGCAGCCGGTTGTGGTGCGACTGGAACAGCTGCACGCCGTTGGCGCTCCAGATCTGCACTTCGTAGTCGGCGTCCAGCTCGGATTCGGTCGGCTCCAGCTGGCTGGGCGCGCCATTGCGCAGCGCATAGGCCATTTGCTGCAGGTGGTAGTCGAACATCTCGTCGGCCTGCTGCAGCGCGCCGCGGTAGGCCGACGCGGCCTGGAACAGCGCGGCCACCAGGATGGCCGTCATCACCGAGCCCAACAGCCGGCGGCGCAGGGAGTGTGTGCCGCTCATGGCTTGGGCATCACATAACCGAGGCCGCGCACGTTCTGGATCAGCTCGGCGCCGAGCTTCTTGCGCAGGCCATGGATGTAGACCTCGACGGCGTTGCTGCTCACGTCGTCCTTCCAGCTGTAGAGTTTTTCTTCCAGCTGGGCGCGGGAGAACACCACGCCGGGCCGGGCCATCAGGGCCTCCAGCACCGCCCATTCGCGGGCCGACAGCACGATGGCCTGGCCGTCGCGCGTGGCTTCGTGGGTGGCGGGGTTCAGGCGCAGTCCGTGCACTTCCAGCACCGGGTCGGCGCGGCCGGCGCTGCGCCGGGTCAGCGCGCGGATGCGGGCCAGCAGCTCGTCGATGTCATAGGGTTTGAGCACATAGTCGTCGGCACCGGCGTCCAAGCCTTTGATACGGTCGGCGACCGCGTCGCGGGCGGTGGCGACCAGCACCGGCGTGGCGTCCTTGCGCTGGCGCAGGGCTTTCAGCACCTCCAGGCCGTCCAACTTGGGCAGGCCCAGGTCCAGCAGCACCAGGTCGTAGTGTTCGCTGCGCAGCGCGGTGTCGGCCATGGCGCCGTCTTTCACCCAGTCCACGGCGAAGTGCTCGGCGCGCAGCACGTCGAGCACGGTTTCGCCGATCATCGTGTCGTCTTCTACCAGCAGCAGTCGCATGGAGATCCTGTGTTTCCTGTATGCGCTGCGAGTATGCCCGGCCGGGCTTAGGCCAGGCTTAAAGCCGCGAACCTCAGCGGGCGACCAGCACCGGCAGCGTGGATTCGGCCAGCACCTTGGTGGTGATGCTGCCCAGCATCAGCTTGGCGATGCCGGTGCGGCCGTGCGAGCCGATGACGATCATGTCCGCACCTTCGCTGTGGGCGTTCTCCACGATGGCTTTCGATACGGCCCGGTCTTCCACCACGATGGTCTGCAGCGCCACAGTGCTGCCCTGGTTGCACAGGGCCTGCACTTTGGCGTGCGCTGCAGAGGCTTCCTGCTGTGCGGCGGCCATGTAGTACTGGACGCCTTCGGTGCTCATTTCACCCACCGCCAGGTAGGGGTAGGGGTCTACCGCATACAGCGAGGTCAGTTTGGCGCCCATGCTCCGGGCCAGGTCCACGGCCAGGGCCGCAGCGTGGTCCGAGGCGGTGGAGCCATCGGTAGCCAACAGAATGTGTTTCAGCATAGGGACTCCTTGCGCACAAGGCTTGTGCTGTCCCATTGTGCGACCGATGCGCGCGCCACAGCCTTGACCTGCATCAAGGATGTAAGCCTTTGTTTTTCTCTATGTAAAAAATGCCGCTAGCGCAGTATCTACCAGCGCAGGTAGCTATCTATTAAATAGCATTCCTGCACTCGCTACAGGGCTTTAGGCCAGGCGCGCCCGGTGCCGTGCGATCTGCGCGCTGACCTGGGCCGGCGCGGTGCCGCCCAGGGTGTTGCGGGCGTTCATGGAGCCGCGCAGGCTCAGCACGTCGTACACGTCTTTTTCGATCTTCGGGTTGAACTGCTGCAGCACCGACAGCGGCAGCTCGGACAGGTCCACGTTGTGCGAGATCGCAGCCTTGACCGCATGGGCCACGGCCTCGTGCGCGTCGCGGAACGGCAGGCCCTTCTTCACCATGTAGTCGGCCAGGTCGGTGGCGGTGGCATAGCCGCGCAGCGCGGCACGCTCCATGGCTTCGGGCTTGACGGTGATGCCGCCGACCATCTCGGCGAAGATGCGCAGCGTGTCTTTCAGCGTGTCGACCGTGTCGAACAGCGGCTCCTTGTCTTCCTGGTTGTCCTTGTTGTAGGCCAGGGGCTGGCCCTTCATCAGGGTGATCAGGCCCATCAGGTGGCCGACGACGCGGCCGGTCTTGCCGCGCGCCAGCTCGGGCACGTCGGGGTTCTTCTTCTGCGGCATGATGCTGGAGCCGGTGCAGAAGCGGTCGGCGATGTCGATGAAGCCAAAGCTCTGGCTGATCCACAGCACCAGCTCTTCGCTCAAGCGGCTGATGTGCACCATGGCGATGCTGGCGGCGGCGGTGAACTCGATGGCAAAGTCGCGGTCGCTGACGGCGTCCAGGCTGTTCTGGCACACGCCTTCCATGCCCAGGGTCTTGGCCACGCGCTCGCGGTCCAGCGGGTAGCTGGTGCCGGCCAGGGCCGCACTGCCCAGCGGCAGGCGGTTCACGCGCTTGCGAACGTCCAGCATGCGCTCGGCGTCGCGGGCAAACATTTCCACATAGGCCAGCATGTGGTGGCCAAAGCTCACCGGCTGGGCTACCTGCAGGTGGGTGAAGCCGGGCATCACCACGTCAACGTTCTTCTCGGCGATGCTGACCAGGGCCAGCTGCAGGTCGGTCAACAGGCCGTTGATCAGGTCCATCTCGCCGCGCAGCCACAGGCGCACGTCGGTGGCCACCTGGTCGTTGCGGCTGCGTCCCGTGTGCAGGCGCTTGCCGGCGTCGCCGACCAGCTGGGTCAGGCGGGCTTCGATGTTCAGGTGCACGTCTTCCAGGTCCAGCTTCCACTCGAAGTTGCCGGACTCGATGTCGGCGCTGATCTGCGCCAGGCCGCGCTGGATGTCGGCATGGTCCTGGGCGGCGATGATGTTTTGCGCAGCCAGCATCTCGGCATGGGCCAGGCTGCCGGCGATGTCGGCCTGCCACAGGCGCTTGTCAAAAAACACGCTGGAGGTGTAGCGCTTGACCAGATCGCTCATGGGCTCGGAGAACAGCGCCGACCAGGCTTCGGATTTTTTGTCGAGTTGGTTTGGGGAGGAGGACATGCGGGGCACCAAATGGAAACTGAAGTGGCGTACCAATGAAGATGAACTTCCCCAATAATCGGGCTGGTATGCAAGAGACCCAAATTTTATCGGGCTTCCAGCCTGTGGCCGCCGAGCCGTCCGCGTCTGCCCGGCCGGCGCTGGTGTTCGACGCCTGCCAGGCCGGCGTGATTCTGCGCGCCGTGCTGTTTGTCGAGGTGGCGGTGGCCGTGGCCGCGCTGTTTGGCGCGCAGGACAGCTGGGACTGGCTGACCAAACTGGCGCTGTGGACCGGCGGCGCCTTGCCCGCGGTGCTGGTCTGGCTGCTGGCCGCCTGCAGCCTGAAGCGCAGCCTGGCGCGGCTGCGCCAGCGCTGGCAGAACGCCGCCGGCGTGGCCTTGGGTGCGCTGGCCGGCCTGTATGGCTGCGGCATGCTGGCGCTGATCGGTGTCGTTGAGCCCGCGCCCTGGGGGGCCAGCGCGGCGGCCGGTGCCTGGCTGTCGGCGTTGATCGTGGCCGGCCTGGTGCTGCGCGCCCGGGCCCGCACGCCGGCGGCCACCACCGCCCGTCTGGGCGAGCTGCAGGCGCGGATCCGGCCGCATTTTCTGTTCAATACCTTGAACAGCGCGATTGCGCTGGTGCGGGCCGAGCCGGCCCGGGCCGAGGCCTTGCTGGAAGACCTGAGCGACCTGTTCCGCCATGCGCTGGTCGACCAGGGCGAATCCGTCTCCCTGGAGCAGGAGACCACCTTGGCCGAGCGCTATCTGTCCATCGAGCAGGTGCGCTTTGGCGAGCGGCTACGCGTGCAGTGGTCGCTGGACCCGCGGGCGGCAGGCGCCGAGCTGCCGCCGCTGCTGCTGCAGCCGCTGGTGGAGAACGCGGTCAAGCATGGCGTCGAGCCCAGCGCCAGTGGAGCCGATCTGCACATCTCCACCGAGCGGCGCGGCAGCACGGTGGTCATCAAGATCAGCAATACCGTGCCCGGCGGCCAGGGCGCGCCCGGCCACGGCCTGGCACTCGACAATGTGCGCGACCGCCTGAACCTGCTGCACGATGTGCACAGCCAGTTCCAGGCCGGCTTGAAAGACGGCGTCTACCAGGTACGCATGGAGCTGCCGCTATGAACAGCCTGCGCGTCTTGCTGGTGGACGACGAAGCGCTGGCGCGTTCCCGGCTGCGCACGCTGCTGGGCGACTGCACTGCGCCGCGGGCCCAGGTGGGTGGCGAGGCGGCGAATGCCGAGCAGGCGCTGGCCTTGCTGTCCAGCCAGACTTTCGACCTGCTGCTGCTCGACATCCACATGCCCGGCATCGACGGCCTGCAGCTGGCCCAGCGCCTGCAGGCCCTGGGCCAGCCGCCGGCCGTGGTGTTCGTCACCGCCCACGCCGGCCATGCGCTGCAGGCCTTCGAGGTGGCGGCGGTCGACTATTTGACCAAGCCGGTGCGGCTGGAGCGGCTCCAGCAGGCGCTACAAAAAGTAGAGCGTATTGCGCAGGTAAATAAAGCGCCAGAGCCCGATTTGACCGAGGACGTGCTGGTGATACACGACCGCGGCCGCACCGAGCGCGTGCCCATGGCCAGCGTGCTGTACCTGAAGGCCGAGCTGAAGTACATCACCGTGCGCACCGCCAGCAAGAACTACATCCTCGACGGCTCCCTGAGCGAGCTGGAGGCGCGCCACGCCAGTGTGTTCATCCGCATCCACCGCAATGCCCTGGTGTCCAAGCGCGCCCTGCGGGCCCTGGAAAAGCATTTCGACCCCGAAGAGGGCGAGGGCTGGGCCGTGCGCCTGCAAGGCCTGGCCGAGCCGCTGATGGTGTCGCGCCGGCAGCTGGCCGCAGTGCGCGAGGCGATGGCGGGGTAAGCTCGGTGGTATGCAACTCGCCAGCCTGCACCACGCCGCCATCATCTGCTCGGACTACGCCCGCTCCAAAGACTTTTACACCCGCATCCTGGGCCTGCGCGTCGTCGCCGAGAACCTGCGCGCCGAGCGCCAGTCGTACAAGCTGGACCTGGCCTTGGCCGATGGCTCGCAGATCGAGCTGTTTTCCTTTCCGTCCCCGCCGCCGCGCCCCTCGCGGCCCGAGGCCTGCGGCCTGCGCCATCTGGCGTTTGCGGTGGTCGACCTGGATTCCAACATGGCCAGCCTGCAAGCCGATGGCGTGGCTGTCGAGCCGGTGCGGGTGGATGAATTCACCGGCCGGCGCTTTACCTTTTTTGCCGACCCCGACGGTCTGCCCCTCGAACTTTATGAAATGAACCCGTGACCCCCATGAAGACTGTCTGGATCGTAGATGCCGCGTATTTGTACAACTTCGGCCGCTCCCGGCCGAACGGCTTTGACTACCTGAAGCTGAAGAACGAGCTGGTCAAGGCCAACGGCGGCCCGCTGTACGAGAGCTACTACCTCAATTCCACGGGCGACCCGAACGCCGAGGCGCAGAACGCCTTCCACACCTGGATCAAGTCCGCGCCACCCAAGGGCCCGCAGATGCGGGTCCAGCTGTACAAGCTGAAGGAGCAGCACAACCAGTGCCCGTCCTGCGGCACGCGTTTCGACCGCACGGTGCAGAAAGGCGTGGACGTGGCCATCGCCACCCTGATGATCAAGCTGGCCGCCCAGGGCATTTACGACCGGGTGATCCTGTCGGCCGGCGACGGTGATTTCGAGGATGCGATCTCCTACCTGAAGTCGGACCTGCACAAAGAGGTCTGGCTGAACGGCGCGCAGGCCACCTTGTCGGCCGACCTGCAGTGCTATGCCGACCGCGTGCTCTGGCTGGACGATATGGGGTCCAGCATCGATAGGTAGTTTTGCTATTGAATAAGTAGCTGCTTGCGCAGGCAGTACCTGCGCCGGAGCCGGTTTTTACTCGTAACTGGCTTTGATCGAGGCAAACTTGCTGGCCAGCTCCTGGCGCAGCTTTTTGCGCAACACGGCCTGCTCGAAGCGGCGCTTGCCGTCGACCGAATCGGGGTGCAGCGCCGGCACGGGCGCGGGCTTGCGGTCGTCGTCCACAGCCACCATGGTGAAGAAGCAGCTGTTCACATGGCGCACGCTGTGGCCACGGATGTTCTCGGCCACCACCTTGATGCCGACTTCCATCGACGAGGTACCGGTGTGGTTGATGCTGGCCAGAAAGGTTACCAGCTCGCCCACGTGGATGGGTTGCAAAAACATCACCTGGTCGACGCTGACCGTTACCACATAGCGGCCCGCGTAGCGGCTGGCGCAGGCGTAGGCCACCTGGTCGAGCAGCTTGAGCACGGCGCCGCCGTGCACATTGCCCGAAAAATTCGCCATATCCGGGGTCATCAAGACCGTCATGCTCAGTTGGTGTGCTGGGAGTTCCATCGCGGGCTTTCGTAATTCTTGTGCCGATTATTACTGTTTGCGCAAACCGAGGCGACCGGCGAGCCGGACCAGATTGGCCCGGTGCAGGCCCAGTTCGCGCGCCACCGAGGCCCAGTTGCCCTGGTGGCGCTGCAGGCTGTCGGCGATGCGCTGGCGCTGGTGGTCGTCCAGCGAAGTACGCAGATCGACGGGCGGTGTCGTATCGGCCGGCATGTCCACCGTTGCGGTTTGGGCGCCCAGGTCTAGATGCGCAGCCGTCAGGCTGACGATGCGGGCCCGGGGCGCCGCGCCCTGCATGGCCTTGAGCGCGCTGCGGGCGATCAGGTGCTCGAGTTCGCGCACATTGCCGGGCCAGCGGTGCGCGAGCAGCGCGGCCTGCGCATCGGCATCCAGCCGCAGGCTGCCCAGGCCGAGCCGGGATCGGTTCAGCTCCAAAAAATGCCCGGCCAGCAGCAGCACGTCGTGGCCGCGCTCGCACAGCGGCGGCACCGGCAAGGGGTAGACGCTGAGCCGGTGGTAGAAGTCGGCGCGGTAGCGGCCGGCGCGCACCTCCTGCGCCAGATCGCGGTTGGTGGCGGCAATCACCCGCACATCGACGCGGTGCTCGCGGTCCGAGCCCAGGCGCTGCAGCTGGCCGCCCTGCAGCACGCGCAGCAGCTTGGCCTGCACGCTCAGCGACAGCTCGCCCACCTCGTCGAGGAACAGCGTGCCGCCATCGGCCAGCTCGAACTTGCCGCGCCGGTCTGCCACCGCGCCCGAGAACGCGCCGCGCACATGGCCAAACAGCTCGCTTTCCACCAGCGATTCGGGCAGGGCCGCGCAGTTCAGGCTGATCAGCGGCCGGCTGGCACGCGGCGAAGCCGCATGCAGAGCCTGGGCCACCAGCTCCTTGCCGACGCCGGTTTCGCCGGTGATCAGCACCGTCAGGTCGCTGTTGCCGACGGTGGCGATGTCGGCCAGCAGGCGCTGGTGGGCCGGGCTCTGGCCGATTAGCGTGGGCGCCGGGTGCTCTTCGGCCAGCGCGCGGTAGCTTTCGGCGCGCGCATGCTCGGCCTCGAACTGCTGCGCCAGCCCGGCCATGCGCTGCACCACGCTGACCGTTGCCGCCGCCAGGCTGGCAAAGGCCTGCAGATCGGCCAGATCGACGCTGGAGAAGCGTTCCTTGTCCAGCGCGTCCAGGGTCAGCACGCCCCATGGGGTGTCGCCCAGCAGTACCGGGCAGCCCATGCAGTCGTGCACCTCCAGCTGTACGCCTTCGATCAGGCCGTCGTAGGGGTCGGGCAGCGGGCTGTCGGGCGGGAAGCGGGTCGGGCCGGGGGCTTCCAGCAGCTGCTGCAGGCGCGGGTGTTCGCTGACCTTGAAGCGCCGCCCCAGCGTGTCGTGGCTCAAGCCGTCGACGGCCAGCGGCAGCAGCCAGCCGCCGTCCAGCCGTAAAAGCGCGGCTGCATCGCAGGGCAGCAGGGCGCGCACGGCCTCCAGCAAGCGGCGGTAACGCTCGCCGTCGGGCAGTTCGCGTGCCAGGTCGTCGACCAGGGGCACCAGGGTCTGGAGCAGGCTTTTTGTTATCAAAATGATTCCTTGGTAGATCATTATGACTGCATCAAAAAGATAGTGGGCGCACCTAAGTGCTTGATTTCTATGGGCTACAGGGCGGGCATGGAACTTGAGTTAGTAGCTGCAGCCGGGCGTCGCCCTGCATCCGATTGAAAGCCACACATGCTGACCCCAGAACAACGCGCCATCGTCAAATCCACCGTGCCCCTGCTGGAAAGCGGCGGCGAGGCATTGACCACGCATTTCTACAAAACCATGCTGGCCGAGCACCCCGAGGTGCGGCCCTTCTTCAACCAGGCCCACCAGGCCAATGGCGACCAGCCGCGCGCCCTGGCCAATGGCGTGCTGATGTATGCCCGGCATATCGACCACCTGGAGCAGCTGGGTGGCCTGGTGTCGCAAATCATCAACAAGCATGTGTCGCTGCAGATCGAGGCCGCGCACTACCCCATCGTCGGCGCCTGCCTGCTGCGCGCCATCCGCGAGGTGCTAGGCGCCGAGATCGCCACCGACGCCGTCATCGCAGCCTGGGGCGCGGCCTATGGCCAACTGGCCGACATCCTGATCGGTGCCGAGGAAAAGATCTACGCCGATGTGGCGGCAGCCCCCGGTGGCTGGCGCGGTGCGCGGGCTTTCCGCGTGGCGCGCAAAGAGGTGGAGAGCGACGAGATCACCTCCTTCTACCTGCAGCCCCAGGACGGCGG
Source organism: Rhodoferax ferrireducens (assembly GCF_031458075.1). GTDB lineage: Bacteria > Pseudomonadota > Gammaproteobacteria > Burkholderiales > Burkholderiaceae_C > Rhodoferax_B > Rhodoferax_B ferrireducens_A. The sequence goes on from NZ_JAVDXT010000001.1 coordinate 11,214, forward strand.
CGCGCTGATCGGCTTCCAGCCCGGCCAGTACATCGGCCTGCGCCTGGTGGTGAACGGCAAAGAGATCCGCCGCAACTACTCGCTGTCGGCTGCGCCGAATGGCGTGGACTACCGCATCAGCGTCAAGCGCGAGGCCGGTGGTGTGGCTTCCAACTACCTGCACGACCAGGTGCGGGTAGGCACGGTGCTGGACCTGTTCCCGCCCGCGGGCGACTTCGTGCTGGCCGCCAGCGACAAGCCGCTGGTGCTGATCAGCGGCGGTGTCGGCATCACGCCGACCCTGGCCATGCTGGATGCTGCGTTGCAGGGCACGCGGCCCGTGCACTTCATCCACTGCGCGCGCAACCGCCATGTGCATGCCTTCCGCCATGCGATCGAGGCGCGTCTGGCCAAGCACCCGCAGCTGCAGCGCTTTTATGCCTACGACGAACATAGCGGACCCGATGACGTGCCGCACGCCGTCGGCCACCTGAGCCCGCTGCAGCTGGCCCAGTGGTTGCCCGCTTCGCGCGACGTGGATGCGTATTTTCTGGGCCCCAAGCCCTTTATGCGTCAGGTGAAAAAGCAGTTGCGCGAGCTGGGCGTGCCCGAGACACAGACCCGCTATGAATTCTTCGGCCCGGCCAGCGCGCTCGAATAGTCGATACAGCTTTGGGGGCATCGTAGAATTTCCCGATGCGTACCCCCACTCCTTCCAGCACCCCGGCCCACCGCATTGTTATCGTTGGTGGAGGGGCTGCCGGGCTGGAGCTGGCGACCAGCTTGGGCAATACGCTGGGGCGCAGGGGCCAGGCCGACATCACTTTGATCGACAAGGCCCGCACCCACATCTGGAAGCCCAAGCTGCACGAGATTGCCGCCGGCAGCATGGACGTGGGCCGGCATGAGCTCAACTACCTGGCCCAGGCCCACTGGCACCATTTCCACTACCGGCTGGGCGAGATGAATGGCCTGGACCGCGCCAACAAGCTGGTGCACGTGGCGCCCTTCATCGACGAAGACGGCGTGGCGGTGACCACCCAGCAGTCGTTTGCCTACGACACCCTGGTGATGGCCGTGGGCAGCCGCAGCAACGACTTTGGCACGCCCGGCGTGGACCAGCATGCGCTGAAGCTGGAAACCCTGGCCGACGCCGAGCGCTTCCACCGCCGCATGCTCGACGCCTGCATCCGCGCCCATGCGCAGACTACGCCGCTGAGTCCGTCGCAGCTGCATGTGGCGGTGATCGGCGCCGGCGCCACCGGCGTGGAGCTGGTGGCCCAGCTGCACCGCACCACGCGCGAGGTGGTGGCCTTTGGCCTGGACCGCATCGACCCCGAGCGCGATATCCAGCTGCATTTGATCGAAGCCGCCGACCGCATCCTGCCCGCGCTGTCGCCGCGCATTTCCGCCGGCGCGCTGGACCTGCTGAACGGCCTGGGCATCAAGGTGCACACCTCGGCCCGGGTCTCGGGCGTGGCCGCCGACAGCGTGCAGCTGGCCAGCGGCGAGGTGATTCCGGCCGAGCTGCTGGTCTGGGCGGCCGGTATCAAGGCGCCGGGCTTTCTGCAGGACATCGACGGCCTGGAAACCAACCGCATCAATCAGCTGGCGGTGCACCAGACCCTGGTGACCACCCGCGACGAAAACATCTTCGCCATGGGCGACTGCGCCGCCTGCCCCTGGCCCGAAAAGAACGGCTTTGTGCCGCCACGCGCCCAGGCCGCGCACCAGCAGGCATCGCATCTGGCCAAGCAGATCAAGCGCCGCATGGCCGGCAAGCCGCTTGAGCCCTACCACTACCGCGATTTCGGCTCGCTGGTGTCGCTGGGCGACTACAGCGCCGTCGGCAGCCTGATGGGCGGGCTCATGGCCGGCAGCCTGTTCATCGACGGCCTGGTAGCGCGGCTGATGTACACCTCGCTGTACAAGATGCACGAACTGGCGCTGCACGGTTTCACCAAGGTGGCGCTGGAAACCCTGACCCGCGCCATCACCCGGCGCACCGAGTCGCACGTCAAGCTGCACTAATGCGGCCTAAATAGCGGCCGCGCAAAGGCTGCACGCAAAGTCCTTTCCAGGCAGCCGGCTTTTGGATGTAGCATTCGGTTACTTTTTGGCCGGCTGCGGTCATTTGCTTTCGTAATGGATAAAGAGACAAACCATGAAATTCAATGACATGCGGGTCGCGACCAAACTCTGGGCGACGATTCTGGGTTTGTTACTGGCCATGCTGCTGGTCACGGTATGGGTCCAGGCCCGCTCTCGCGAGGTCACCCAGACCACCGATAGCCTGGTGGCGCAATTTGAAGATTCCATTACCACCGCCGTGACCTGGCGCGGCATGGCGAACATGGCTGTGAACATGAATATGTCCAGCCTGGTCACGACCGACGAGGCCCTGAGCAAGGACTTCGACGCCAAGGTGGCGGCGATCACCGCCAGCATCACCCCGATCCAGGAAAAGATCAACAAGACCGCTTCCACGCCGGACGACAAGTCCGCGCTGGACCTGGTCGCCAAGACCCGTGCCGAGATTCGCGGCCAGGGCGACAAGGTCAAGGAGCTGAAGGCCGCGCGCGACGCCGCCGCCAGCCAGGCCTTCCTGGAAAAAGACTACCGCCCACGCGCCCAGGCCTACCTGGATTCCATCGACAAATACGTGGCCGTGCAGGTCAAGCAGCGGGATGACGCCAGGAAGGCCGCCGCCGCTGCCAGCGACAACGTGGTGCTGGTCGCCATCGCCAGCGTGCTGGTGGTGTTTGCCCTGGGTGTGGCGCTGTCGCTGCTGCTGGTGCGCTCCATCACCCAGCCGCTGCAGCGCGCCGTGGATGTGGCCGCTGCCATCACCGCCGGCGACCTGACCCTGGACATCCAGGACAGCCGCAAGGACGAATTTGGCCAGCTGTTGCGCGCCCTGTCGGGCATGGTCGGCAAGCTGCGCGGTGTGGTGGCCGAGGTTCGCACCGGCGTGGAATCGGTGTCCACCGCGTCCAACGAAATCGCCACTGGCAACCATGATTTGTCGGAACGCACCGAGCAGACCGCCTCGAACCTGCAGCAGACCGCCGCCAGCATGGAAGAGCTGACCAGCACCGTTACCCAGTCGGCCGACACCGCGCGCCAGGCGAACCAGCTGGCATCCACCGCTGCCCAGGCCGCGATCCGCGGCGGCGAAGTGGTGGCCCAGGTGGTCACCAGCATGCAGAACATCAGCGATGCCTCGCGCAAAATCGCCGACATCATCGGCACCATCGACGGCATCGCCTTCCAGACGAATATCCTGGCCTTGAACGCGGCGGTGGAAGCCGCACGGGCTGGCGAGCAAGGCCGGGGCTTTGCGGTGGTGGCGTCCGAAGTGCGCAGCCTGGCCCAGCGCTCGGCCCAGGCCGCCAAGGAGATCAAGACCCTGATCGGCGCCTCGGCGCAAACCGTCGAGTCCGGCACCCAGCAGGTGGCCCAGGCCGGCGAGACCATGGGCGAGATCGTCAGCAGCGTGCGCCGGGTCAGCGACCTGATTGGCGAGATCAGCGCTTCGTCCACCGAGCAGCGTGACGGCATCGCCCAGGTCAACCAGGCGGTCAACAACCTGGACCAGATGACGCAGCAGAACGCCGCACTGGTCGAGCAATCCGCGGCGGCCGCCTCCGGCCTGCGCGAACAATCGCAGCGCCTGTCGGAAGTGGTGTCGGTGTTCAACGTCGGCAGCCATGCGGTGCAACTGGCCCGGCCGGCACCGCGCCCGGTGGCCATGCGCCCGGCGGCTGCGCCCAAGCTGTCCGCCAAACCCGTGGCCAAGGCCTTGGCTGGCAAGCCTGCCGTGCCGGCCCCCGCCCGCCCGCCCATGAAAGCCCTGTCCACTGCCAAGCCCGCACCACCGGCCACGCCACGGGCTCCCGTGCCGCGCCGTCCGGTGGCCATCACCGCCAGCAAGCCATCCGCGGCCAAAGGCGGCGAGGGCGACTGGGAAAGTTTCTAAAACCGAAATGCTATTGAATCAATAGCTTCTGGCGCAGATAGATCAAGCGCTACAGGCCTAAAAAGCTTTTAAAGCTCGGCCGCCTCGACCAGGAACTGCACCCGGCGCTGGCCCTGCCACTCGTTCACGTCGAGCCGGAAGGCCAGGGTCACCCGGGCTGGCAGGCTCTCGGTGTGGCCGAACCAGATGCCGTCTACCGGCTGGCCCTGGTGCTTGAGCTTCAGCGACAAATGCTTTTCGCCGACCAGGCGCTGCGACACCACCTCGACTTCTTCGCTGAAGGTGGGTGGTGCAAAGCCCTGGCCCCAGACCTCCTTGTGCAGCACATCGACCAGCTCGGCACGCCGGTATTCGGGCGCCAGCGGGCCATCGGTTTCCAGCCGGCGGGTCAAGGTGGCGGCGTCCAGCCACTCCAGCGCCACCTGCTGCAGGCCTTGCTCGAACTGTTCGAAATTGTCTTCGTGCACGGTGCAGCCGGCAGCCATCGCATGGCCGCCAAAGCGCAGCAGCACGCCCGGGTGCCGCTTGGCCACCAGGTCGAGTGCGTCGCGCAGGTGGAAGCCAGGGATCGAGCGGCCCGAGCCTTTGAGCTCATGCTCCTTGCCCGGCGCCTTGCTGGCGGCGAACACGAAGATGGGGCGGTGCAGCTTGTCCTTCAGCCGGGAGGCGACGATGCCGACCACGCCTTCGTGGAAATCCGGGTCGAACACGCAGACCGCTGGCGGCGGCTCTTCGGATTCGTCGAACAATGACTCGGCCACCAGCATCGCCTGGTCGCGCATGCCGCCCTCGATTTCGCGGCGCTCGCGGTTGATCTTGTCCAGCGTCGTAGCCAGTTCGGTGGCGCGCGCCGTGTCGTCGGTCAGCAGGCATTCGATGCCCAGTGTCATGTCGGCCAGGCGCCCGGCGGCGTTGATGCGTGGGCCGAGTGCAAAGCCGAAATCGAAGGTGGTTGCGACCTTGGCCTGGCGCCCGGCTGCTACAAATAACGCAGCTAGTCCCGCAGGTTGTGCCTGCGCGCGCAGCCGTTTCAGTCCTTGGGCCACAAGGCGGCGGTTGTTCGCGTCCAGCTTCACCACATCGGCCACGGTGCCGAGGGCTACCAGGGTCAGCAACGGGTCCAGCTTGGGCTGGTTCTCGGCGGTGAAGACGCCGCGGCGGCGCAGCTCGGCGCGCAAGGCCAGCAGCACATAGAACATCACGCCGACGCCGGCGATCGACTTGCTTTCGAAGCTGCAGCCCGGCTGGTTGGGATTCACCAGCACGTCGGCATTCGGCAGCACGATCTGGCCGTCTTTCAGCGCGGGCAAATGGTGGTCGGTCACCAGCACCTGCAGGCCTAGCGCCTTGGCCTCGGCCACGCCTTCCAGGCTGGCGATGCCGTTGTCCACTGTGACCAGCATGTCGGCGCCGCTGTCCTTGACGCGGCGGGCGATGCTGGGTGTCAGGCCATAGCCGTCGGTGACGCGGTCGGGCACGATGTAGTCGGCATGCTTGGCACCCAGCAGGCGCAGGCCGCGCAGGCCCACGGCGCAGGCGGTGGCGCCATCGCAGTCGTAGTCGGCGACGATGCAAAGCTTTTTGTCGGCAGCAATGGCATCGGCCAGCAGCACGGCCGCGGCCTGCGTGCCCAGCATGCTGGCGGGCGACAGCAATCGGCCCAGGCCGTCGTCCAGCGCGTCCTTGTCGGCCACGCCGCGGGCCGCGAACAGGCGTGCCAGCAGCGGGTGCACGCCGGCCTGTTCCAGCGCCCAGACGGCGCGCGGGGGAATATCGCGTGCTGTAATTTTCATAGCTGCTCCAGCACAGCGGATAAGCGCTGGCGGCTAAAAATGCTTGATATTTTCTGCAGGAAGCTGCGTGGCACGGGCTCGAAGCTTTGCGCATTGCGTTCGCCGCACAGCGTCAGCTGTACTTGCGCGCCTTGTTCGGCGGCGAGCAGCAGGGCCGCGCAGTCTTCGGCGTCGATCTGCTGCCAGGCGGCGGTCCAGCCGGCCCAGTCTTCATTCTGGGCGGCGTGCAGCAGCGCCAGGGGCATGCGGGGGGCGGCTGCCGGCGGCGGTGGCGCGGCCAGGGCGCCGCTGCCGCTGACCCAGAACGAGTTGATCGGCAGCAGGCCGCGCTCGGCCCGTGCGTCGTTCACCGGGTGGGTGTAGAGCAGCATCTGCGTCTCGCTCTGCAGCCGCCGCAGCGGCCCGCCCTGGGCGGTGGGCGGCATCCAGTCGTCCACATTGCGGCTGCCGACGCCGCTGACCACGCGGTCCAGCGAGGCCGTGGCCAGGCCGCGGAAGATCTCGCTGCGCGCCAGCCACAGCGTGGGGTGGGCGTACTCCAGCGCAATGCCGTCTTCTTCGAAGTACGGCCGCACTGCGGTCAGCACGGCGCGCGAATCGGCTTCATCCAGGCCCAAGGTGTCGGGGCGGGCCATCACGATGTGGTCGGTCATCACCTGCCAGTGGCAGGGGGTGATGAAGGCCCAGGCGCCATCCTGCCCGGCCTGCGAGGCCCGCCAGGCGGCCCAGGGGATCAGGCCGTCGGCAGCGGCCAGGCCGTGGTGGCGGGCCAGCGCGCGTTCGTGCGGCGGCGACAGGCTGTCTTCCGGCCCGCCGTCCCGCGTGGTCGGTGTCAGGCGCGCCAGCAGCCGCTCCAGGTGGGGCAGACGCAGGGCGGCCAGCGCGGGGCGGCAGCCTTGGGAGTCGCTGGCAGCGAAGGGAATCAGCAAATGGGAGAGGGTGGACATGGGCCTATTGTCCGGGATGGCGCCGGGGGCCTGGGGGCTGTGCGCAGTGGGGCTCCTGCAAGCAGTGGTGCGTGCGCCCATTGTGATCTGCAACGCAATGTGGAGGTGCTTGCAACCTTTTTCCGAGTCCTTGGTACCTACCGACGCATTCATATTATTCAAGGAGGAATGACACCATGGTTTCCCTGCGCTCTATAGCTTTGAAATTTGCGCTTTCCGCCGCAGTTGCGGCAAGCTTGACCGCGTGCGGCGGTGGCGGAAGTGACCCCACTCCGTTCAAGTTGACCGCGCTGGTATCGGACGGCGGCGTCCCGGCAGCCAATACCGACGCGAACCTGAAGAACGGCTGGGGCATCGCCTTCAACCCCCAGGGAGTCGTTTGGGTGGCCGATGCTGGTTCGAAGAAGTCCACGCTGTATGACGGCAATGGCGTACCACAGCAACTGGTGGTGGCCATTCCCGACGGCGCCAACGGACCCGCAGGGCCGACCGGCATCGTGTTCAGCGGCGCCAGCAGCTTCCCCATCAGCCAGAACGGTGTGACGGGCTCCAGCGCATTCCTTTTCGCTACGCTGACCGGCACCATTGCCGCTTGGTCGCCCACGGTCAACCTGACCAATGCAGTAACGGCCTATGACGACGCGGCGGGCGGGGCAGAATATACCGGCCTGGCCATTGGCAGCGACGGCGGTGCGCCCCGTATTTATGCGGCGGACTTTCACAACAACAAGGTGGATGTTTTCGACAACACGTTCCAGAAGCTGGCGACTACCGGTCGCTTTACCGACCCGGCGTTGCCAGCGGGCTTCGCCCCGTTTGGCATCCAGGCGGTGGGCGACAGCATTGTGGTGGCGTATGCCCAGCAAGATAGTACGGCCCGTATCTCCGTCCATGGCAGCGGCCTGGGTTTCATCGACATCTACGACACCAGCGGCAACCTGAAAAAGCGCCTTGCCAGCGGCGGCGCACTCAACGCGCCATGGGGCCTGGCAGCTGCGCCGGCCAACTTCGGGCCGTTCAGCAACGCACTGTTGGTCGGCAACTTCGGTGATGGCACGATCCACGCGTACGACCTGCAAAGCGGCAAGCTGCTGGGCGCGCTGACCCAGAACGACGGTACGCCGATCACGGTACCCGGTTTGTGGGGCATTGCTTTCGGCAATGGCTTGAACGCGCAGCCGACCAACACTTTGTTCCTCGCGGCAGGTCCGAACCGCGGAGCCAACGGCCTGTACGCCCGGATCGATCTTGCCCAGTAAGACCCTGTAAAAGCTCCCCCCGGCCAGGCACTGGCGGCTTTATCGCCGTGTCTGGCCGCAGAGTGGGCGCGGTGGCGACAGCGGCAATTGCTACCATCGCCTGCATGAGCACCCACTACGAATCCCTGCAGCAAGCCGCTGCCTACCGCGATGCCTTCAACGTCGAACCGCCCGCTGCCTTAGGCGAGCGCCACATGTGGCCGCGCAAGCCGGGCTTCTGCATCCGGCCGGTGGCAGGCGAAGGCGATGTGCCACCCACCCGCGAACTGTTGCCGGCCCAATGGGGCCTGGTGCCGCACTGGGTCAAATCGGCGTCCGACGGCAAGCTGCGCGCGCCCAAGCTGGTGAATGCGCGGTCCGAAACCGCCAGCACCACGCAGAACTTCCGCGACGCCTGGCTGCAAAACCAGCGCTGCATCGTGCCCATGCAGGCTTTTTATGTGGACGACTGGCGTAGCGGCAAAGCCGTGCCCACGCGCATCTCGCGCATCGATGGCAAGCCCATGGGCGTGGCGGGGCTGTGGGCCAGCTGGACTGGGCCGGACGGCGTGCCCTTGCTCAGCTACACCCTATTGACCATCAACGCCAACAACCACGCCCTGATGCGCCGCTACGGCCCCGAAGGCAACGACCGGCACATGCCGGTCATCCTGAACGAAGGCGCGGTGGACGCCTGGCTGACGGTGCGCATCGAAAAAGCCAAGGAATTCATGCGCCAGTACCCGGCCAACTGGCTGGCGGCGAACCCGGTGGAAGACAAGGCGGACAAGGTACCGCAGGGCCTGTTCTGATGCAGTCTTTGCAGCAGCCTTTTGCCACCTGGATGCTGGTGGCCGCTGGTGAGAAAGGTGTGCATACCTTCCCGCCGGGCCAGAGCAATCCGCGGGTCACTGCCTACCACGCGGGCACCAACATCGCAGGCTACGACGACAAGGCTTCATGGTGCTCGTCCTTCGTCAACTGGACGCTGGCCCAGGTCGGCATTGCCGGTACCGGCTCGGCGCTGGCGCGCTCCTGGCTGGACTGGGGCAAGGCTCTGGACGAGCCGGTGCCGGGCTGCATCGTGGTGCTGACCCGCGACGACCCGACTGGCTGGAAGGGCCACGTGGGCTTCTACCTGCGCCACGAAGCCGGGCAGATCGTGCTGCTGGGCGGTAACCAGCTGGATTGCGTGTGCGAGAACAGCTATCCCGCCGACACGCTGCTCGGCTACCGCTGGCCGGCGTAACATCGTTGGCTGTCTGCGGGCCGCGCCCGCAGCCCTTTTTCCCCTGATCAAGAGGCACTGAGATGCAACGATTTTCCCTGGCCGTTTTGTGTGCGGGCATGGCCCTCGCCTGGATACCCGCCGCACAGGCCGAGACCCTGCAAAAGCCCGCACTGGACCGCTTTGCCGCGGCCCAGCAGGCCCAGCCCGCGCCGGACTTCAACGCCTTTTTGGCGGCTGCGGCCCAGGCCAACCCCTGGCTGCAAGCGGATGTGGCGGCCTACCGGGCCAAGGCGGTGCTGACCGGCGACGCGCTGACCAACATCAGCCGCCTGCTCGGCCTGTACAACCGGCTGCACAACCAGACGGCGGTGATTGCCTCTATCGCCCAGATGGTGGCCATCCCCACGGTGCGCGACGACAAGATCCCGCCGCACCAGAACCCCAGCACCATCGCCTTTGGCACGCTGCTGGAGGCCATGGCCAAAGACTTCGGCCTGCAGTACCGCAACGTGGACAACCGGATCTTCGAGATCAAGCTGGCCGGCCGCGGCCAGGAGGAGTTCGGCATCCTGACGCATGCCGATGTGGTGCCGGTGGTGGCCGATGAATGGGTGTTGGACGACGGCACCAAGCTCGACCCGTTCAAGCTGACCCGCGTCGGCGGCTACCTGTACGGCCGCGGCACCATCGACGACAAGGGCTCGATCGCCGCCGTGCTGTATGCGATGAAGTCCGTCAAGGACAGCGGCCTGCCGCTGGACCGCACCATCCGCCTGATGGTCGAGACCACCGAGGAAACCGGCGGCGACGCGATGAAGTACTACCGCGCGCAAAACCCGCTGCCCAACTACAACATCGTGCTCGACAGCAAATACCCGGCGGTGGTGGCCGAGAAGGGCTCGGGCGCGCTCAAGGTGTTCTTCCCCGCGGTACCGGCCGATGCCAGCAGCACGGCCATCGTCGCCATGGCCGGCGCAGCGGCGGCGAATGCCGTGCCGCAGAACGCCACCGCCCAGTTGCGTGGCGGCAATCTGGTGGCCGTTGCGGCCCAGCTGGAGGCCGCCAAGGCGGCATTTGTGCAGAAGTACAGCGCCCAGGGCGGGGCCTTCAGCATTGCCATCAGCAGCGGCGCCGACAGCGTGGACATCAAGGTGGTCGGCGTCTCGGCCCACGGTTCGCGGCCCGAAGAAGGCGTGAACCCGCTGCCACGTTTGGCGCTGTTCCTGCAGGAGTCTGGCGTGCCGCTGGCCCGCAACCACTACGCGCGGGCCGTGCAGTACCTGGGCGACCTGTACGGCACCGGCTACCTGGGCGAAAAGATGGGCCTGGGCTACCGCGACGACTTCATGGGGCCGCTGACCTTCTCGCCGAATCTGATCCGCGAAAAAGACGGCAAGCTCGAAGTCACTGCCAATGTGCGCATGCCGCGCGGCCGCACGCCGGCCGAGCTGACGGCCGCGGTGACCGCCAAGGTCAATGCCTGGTCCAGCGCCCAGCAGGCGCCGCTGGAAGTCAGCTACGACCAGGGCGACTGGATGGCGCGCGACCCCAAGGGCGCGTGGTTGGCCACGTTGCTGAACATCTTTGGCGACACCACCGGCCTGGAGGCCAAGCCCGTGCCCACCGCCGGCAGCACCACCGCCAAGCTGATGCCCAACGCCATCAACTTCGGCCCCGCCATGCCGGGCAAGAAGTACACGGCGCACAATGCCAAGGAGTTCAAGGAAGTGGTCGACCTGGACGCCGACATGCAGATGTTCACCGAGATGCTGGTGCGCATCGGCAACCTGCCGCAGATGCAGTAAGGGCGCTCCGCCAGACTGTCGATGAGCTAACTTTTCAAAGGCCCCCATGCATCCACGTATTTCGATTGGCATCATCGGCACGGGCTGGGTCGGGGCCAGCGTGGCGATTTCGGTGCTGCAGGCCGGGGCGGCGCAAGAGTTGATCCTGTTCGACGCGCGCGACGGCCTGGCCGAGGGCGAGGCCATGGACCTGGCGCACGGCGCATCGTTCTACCCCTCGGCCACGGTACGCGCCGGGTCGCTGGCCGAGATGCAGGACACCCAGGCCATCGTCATCACTGCCGGCAAGAACGGCGCGCCCGGCCAGTCGCGGCTGGACCTGCTGCGCGACAACCTGGCCATCTTGCGCGGCATTGCGCTGCAGCTGCGCGGCTACACGGGCATCGTGGTCATCGTCAGCAACCCGATCGACGTACTGGTCTACGACTTCACCCAGGCCTCGGGCCTGCCACCCGAACGGGTGATTGGCACCGGCACCATGCTGGATACGACGCGGCTGCGCCAGATCCTGGGCCAGCGGCTGGCGCTGGACCCGCGCTCCATCCACGCCCAGGTGCTGGGCGAGCATGGCGATTCCGAGGCGGTGCTGTGGTCGGGCGCCGAGGTCGGCGGGGTGCCGCTGCGCAGCTGGCCCGGCTGGCAGCGCGCGGACGAGGCGCAGATCGCCTTGCAGGTGCGCCGTGCCGCCTACGAGATCATCCAGCGCAAGGGCGCGACCAACCATGCCATCGGCCTGGTCACCGCGCATCTGCTGCACGGCATGTTGCGCGACGAGCGCCGGGTGCTGACGGTGACGCGGGTGCAGACCGGCGCGCTGGGCTTGTTCGGCGTGGCCTTGTCTCTGCCCACGGTGGTGGGGGCGGGTGGCGCGCTGCAGGTGCTGGAGCCGGCGCTGGAGGCCGACGAGCGCACCGCGCTGCTGCGCTCCGCCGAGGTGCTGCGCGCCGCGATTGCCTCGGTAGATTTTTAAGTCTTTTAGGCCGCCAGCGCAGCTAGTACCTGCGCCGAAAGCTACTAATTCAATAGCAAACCGGTTCAACCCGGCTGGCAGGCTTTCCATGCCGCCACGAACCCTGCGGCCCGCGTTTTCACCTGGTCGGCCGGCGTGCCGGGGGCGTACAGCTGGCCGCCGATGCCGAAGCCGGTGGCACCCACCTTGACCCAGGCCGCCATGCTCTCGGGCGTGATGCCGCCCACCGGCCAGATCGGCGTGCCGCTGGGCAGTACCGACAGCAGGGCCTTCAGGCCGGTAGTGCCGACCTGTTCGGCGGGGAAGATCTTCAGCGCATGCGCGCCGGCGTCGAGCGCGGCAAAGGCTTCGCTGGGCGTGGCGATGCCGGGGGCGCTGTACAGGCCGCTGGCGGCGCTGTGGCGTATCACTTCGGGGTTGCAATTGGGCGAGACGATCAGCTTGCCGCCGGCGGCCTTGACCGCATCCACATCGGCGGTGCGCAGCACCGTGCCGGCGCCGACCAGGGCGTCGGCCGGGGCCATGGCCGAGAGCAGGCGTATGCATTCCAGCGCGCCCGGGCGGTTCAGCGGCACCTCCAGGATGCGGAAGCCGGCGTCGAACAAGGCCTGGCCTACGTCCTCGGCCGAGGCAATGTCCAGGCCGCGCAGGATGGCGACCAGAGGGGGGTGGGGTGCGTGCATGGTCAAGCTCCGTGGGTTTGGATGTAGTGGAAGCCGCTGAGGATCACCTCGCGCGGCGACAGCACGGTGAGCGCGCTGCCGAGCTGGCGGGCCGCGACCTGGTAGGCCTCGGCCAGGGCGGGTGAGCCGATCAGGTGGAATTGGGGGCGGCCATCGGTGGTCGCGGTATGTGGGTCCAGGTCGCGCAGTACGTCTTGCAGCTCGCTGCCGATCAGCAGGCCGCTGAGGTAGGCCTGGGCCTGGTTGGCCGGCATAGTGCCGGTGACCACCCGGGCCCGGCAGGCAAACAGCTGGTGCGCGAGTGCGCCCGGCGCGCCTGCGGCCACTCCGTCGGCAAACGCGGCCTGGCTCCACAGTGGGTCCGTGCCGGCGGGTTGGGCAGCGGCGGCTAACGTGCCGTGGGTCGACAGCAAGGCAAACAACTCGCCTGTCATATAGGTGCGCAGCTGCGCGATGCGGCCGTCGCGCAGCAGCACCCATTTGCTGTGTGTGCCGGGCAGCACAAACCAGCCGTCGCGCAAGCCCATGGCGACTGCGCCCAGCAGCTGGGTTTCTTCGCCGCGCATCACGTCCGGCTGGCCTGTGGCATCGCGCACGCAGTAGCCGGGCACGATGTGGCGCCGCGCCTGGCCGGGCACCGCGACCAGGTGCTGCGGTATGGCTTCGAGCGCGACTTCCGGGCCCAGGTAAGGGGCTTCGACCCAGCCAAACGCGCTGCCGACCATGCCGGACATGACGACCGGGCTGTCGGCGCTGCTGGTCAGCGAGGGCAGCCAGGCGGCCAGCGACTCGGCGTGGCGGCCCCGGGTGGTCAGTGCGCCCTGGTCGTCGGATGCCTCGGTGCTGCACTGGCCGGCGGCGTCCAATGCATATGCGCGCCGGTGGGTCGTGCCCCAGTCCACGCCGATCCAGGGGGTATGAGAATGTGCCATGGTGTTTGTCGCCTCTGTTTTTATGAGATTGTATGATTTATTATGGGTGTATTACACGGTTTCGTGCTTTGGAGTGATGCGCAATGAAGTCCCCTGTTCCCGCGAAAGCGAGTCAAAACACCTCGGCCACCTATACCGGCCGCAACCTGCATGGCCAGGTGGTCAAGGCCTTGGGCCATGGGGTGCTGGGTGGCACCTACCCGGCGGGCGAGCTGCTGCCGAATGAGGAGGAGTTGTGCCGCACGCTGGATGTGAGCCGCACCGCGCTGCGCGAAGCCATCAAGGTGCTGGCGGCCAAGGGTTTGCTGGAATCGCGCCCGCGCGTCGGCACCTGGGTGCGGCCCGAATCCAGCTGGAACATGCTGGACCCGGATGTGCTGTCCTGGCGCTGTGCCACCGGGCCGGATGCGCAGTTCTTGCGGCACCTGACCGAGATGCGCGAAATCATCGAGCCCGCAGCGGCCGCCCTGGCGGCGCGCAGCCGCAGCCCCGCCCAGTTGGCGGACCTGGAAGCGGCTTTTGCGGCCATGGAAAACGCTGCCGATGTGAACCAGTGGGTCGAGGCGGACCTGGCTTTCCATAGCGCGGTGCTGCAGGCCACCAACAACCCCTTGCTGGTGCCGCTGGCGGCCATTATTGGCAGTGCACTCGAGTCCTTGTTGGGGATTTCTGCGCGCAAGGCCGGTGGCTTCAACGATGCGCTGCCCGACCATCGCAAGGTGCTGGATGCCATCCGCATGGGTGATGCGCAGCGTGCCTTGCACCGCATGGCGGTGATGCTGTCGGACACGCGCGAGCTGATGCAGCGCTCCGACATGCTGGCCGATGCGCGGGCGGAAGCGGTGGCGCCGGAGGTCTGAAGCCGGGTTCTCAAGGGTTTCCCCTGATCGTAGAATGCCAAGTCATTTGTATGATTTATTAATTCCACGCTTTTGTGACCCCTGAGGCCCCTCCATGACCACCGAATCCCCCAAAAAACGCCGTTCCCAGCATTGGTTTGGCGGCACCAGCAAGGACAACTTCATCCACCGCAGCTGGATGAAAAGCGAAGGCCTGCCGGACGACAGCTTTGATGGCCGCCCGGTCATCGGCATCTGCAACACCTGGAGCGAGCTCACACCCTGCAACCAGCATTTCCGCCAGATCGCCGAGCGCGTGAAGCACGGCGTGCTGCAGGCCGGCGGCATTGCGGTCGAATTCCCTGTGTCCTCGCTGGGCGAGACCCTGATGCGCCCCACCGCCATGCTGTACCGCAATCTGGCCAGCATGGACGTGGAGGAGGCCATCCGTGCCCATCCGCTGGACGGCGTGGTGCTGCTGGCCGGCTGCGATAAGACCACGCCCGCCACCCTGATGGGCGCGGCCAGCGTCGACCTGCCCACCCTGGTGGTGTCTGGCGGTGCGATGCTGAACGGCAACTACCGCGGCGAAGCGATTGGCTCGGGCACCCATGTGTGGAAGTTCTCCGAGGCGGTGAACGCCGGCAAGATGACCCTGCCGCAGTTCATGCAGGCCGAAAGCTGCATGTCGCGTTCCGCCGGCGTTTGCATGACCATGGGCACGGCCTCCACCATGGCCAGCATGGTCGAGGCGCTGGGTGTTTCGCTGCCCACCAATGCGGCGATTCCGGCCGTCGATTCGCGCCGCCTGGAACTGGCGCAGCGCTCCGGCCGCATGATCGTCGACATGGTCGAGCGCGATATGCGTTTGTCGCAGGTGCTGACCCGCGAAGCCTTTGAAAACGCCATCCGTGTCTGCGGCGCTATTGGCGGCTCGACCAATGCCGTCATCCATTTGATCGCCATCGCCGGCCGCATGGGCGTGCCGCTGTCGCTGGACGACTGGGACCGCCTGGGCAAGGACATCCCGACCATCGTGAATCTGATGCCATCCGGTGAATACCTGATGGAAGACTTCTACTACGCTGGCGGCCTGCCAGTGGTGATGAAGCGCCTGCTGGAAGCCGGCCTGCTGCACGGCGACGCGATCACCGTCAACAACCGCACCCAGGCGCAAAACGTCGAGCATGCCGAGTGTTTCAACGACAAGGTGATCCGTCCGCTGAACCAGCCCTTGGTGGAGCAGGGCGGCCTGGCGATCCTGCGTGGCAACCTGGCGCCGCAGGGCGCGGTGATCAAGCCGTCGGCTGCCACCGCCAAGCTGTTGCAGCACCGGGGCCGGGCCGTGGTGTTCGAGAACATCGAACACTACAAGGAACGCATCATGGAGCCGGACCTGGACATCGACGAAAACTGCGTGATGGTGCTGAAGAACTGCGGCCCCAAGGGCTACCCCGGCATGGCCGAAGTGGGCAATATGGGCCTGCCGCCCAAGCTACTGCAAAAGGGCATTACCGACATGGTGCGCATCTCCGATGCCCGCATGAGCGGCACGGCCTACGGAACGGTGGTGCTGCATGTGGCGCCCGAAGCCGCTGCCGGCGGCACGCTGGCCCTGGTGCAGGACGGCGACGAGATCGAGTTGGACGTAGCCGGCCGCGGCCTGCACCTGCATGTGAGCGACGAAGAGCTAGCACGCCGCCGCGCTGCCTGGGTGCCGCCGCCCGAGCCGGCCTCCGGCTATGTGCGCATGTACCACCGCCATGTGCTGCAGGCCGACCAGGGCGCCGACATGGATTTCCTGGTGGGCTGCCGCGGCGCCGCCGTACCGCGCGATTCGCACTAACTTTTTCCCAAAGATTAGCGCAGTGTCCGCGGTGCGGGTGCTGCGCCAGCCTCACTCCATTTCCGAAGGCACGCCCGTATGGCACGCATTGATCTGAAGAATGTTTTCAAGTCGTACGGCGACAACCCCGCGACGATCCGTGACGTGTCCTTGAATATCGGTGAAAACGAGTTCTGCGTTTTCGTTGGCCCATCCGGCTGCGGCAAGTCCACCTTGCTGCGCATGGTGGCTGGCCTGGAGACCATCAACCAGGGCGAGCTGCTGATCGGCGGCGTGAAGATGAACGATGTGGAACCCGCGCAGCGCGGCGTGGCCATGGTGTTCCAGAGCTACGCGCTGTTTCCGCACATGACGGTGTTCGAGAACATGGCCTTCGGCATGCGCTTGTCGAAGACACCAGAGGCCCAGGTGCTGCAGCGTGTCAATGAAGCCGCGCGTATCTTGCAGCTTGGTCCGCTGCTGGAGCGCCTGCCCAAGGCCTTGTCCGGCGGGCAGCGCCAGCGGGTGGCGATCGGCCGGGCCATCGTGCGCCAGCCGGGGGTGTTTTTGTTTGATGAACCGCTGTCCAACCTGGATGCGGCGCTGCGCGTGCAGACCCGTTTCGAGATCGCCAAGATCCACCGCGACTTCGGCAAGGCCAGCACCGTCTATGTGACCCACGACCAGGTCGAGGCCATGACCCTGGCCGACCGCATCGTGCTGCTGAACACCGGCGAAGCCGTGCAGCGCGACGGCAGCGTGGCCCAGTTCGGCCCGCCGCTGGAGCTGTACCACCGGCCGCGCAACAAGTTTGTCGCCGGCTTCATCGGTTCGCCCAAGATGAACTTCATCGACGGAACGCTGGAATCCGCCAGCACCGAGCTGGCCACGGTGCGCCTGGTCCAGGGCGAGCTGCTGCAGATCCGCGTCAACGCCAGCGCTTTGGCCGTCGGCAGCGCCGTGTCGCTGGGTCTGCGCCCCGAAGACGCCGAAGTCGGCACCGCCACCCAGCATGTGCTGCGCACCGTGCAGTGGCAGGAGCGGCTGGGCGAATCCACCTATTTGTACCTGGACAGCGGCACGCCCAGCGACCCCTGGGTGGTCAAGGCGCCCGGCAATGCGTTTGCCCGCGCCGGCGAGCGCGTGGCCGTGTCGCTGCCGCCGCAGCACCTGCATTTGTTTGACGCGCAAGGCCGCGCGGTGGAGCGCACCGTGGCCAACGAGGACTTGCTGCTGTCGGCGGCCATGGCTTGAACCGAGGAACCCCGAAGATGAAACTAGGCGTTTGCTATTACCCTGAACACTGGCCTGAGAGCTGGTGGCCCGACGATGCCCGGCGCATGGTCGAAGTCGGCATCCAGTACGTGCGGATTGCCGAATTCGCCTGGAGCCGCATCGAACCCAGCCCCGGCGTGTTCGCCTGGGAGTGGCTGGACCGCGCGATTGCCACACTGCATGCGGCCGGCTTGAAGGTGGTGATGTGCACGCCCACCGCCACGCCGCCCAAATGGCTGGTCGATGCTGACCCCGGCATGCTGGCCGTGGACGCCCATGGCCAGACGCGCGGCTTTGGCTCGCGCCGGCACTACTGCTTCTCCAGCCTCAGCTACCGCGCCCAGTCGGCGCGCATCACCACGGCCCTGGGCGAGCGCTACGGCCAGCACCCGGCGGTGGTGGCCTGGCAAACCGACAACGAGTACGGCTGCCATGACACCGTGGTCAGCTACAGCACGGCAGCGCGCCAGGGCTTCCGCGCCTGGCTGCAGCAGCGCTACAGCGATATCGACGCGCTGAACATGGCCTGGGGCACGGTGTTCTGGAGCCAGGAGTACCGCAACTTTGAAGAAGTCGATGCGCCGGTGGGTACGGTGACCGAAGTCACGCCTGCGCAGCGCCTCGACTACCAGCGCTTTGCCTCGGACGAGGTGGTGGCCTTCAACCGCATCCAGGTCGACATCTTGCGCCAGCACTCGCCAGGGCGCGATGTGGTGCACAACTTCATGGGTTTCTTCACCGAGTTCGACCACCACGCGCTGTCGGCCGATCTGGACGTGGCCACCTGGGACAGCTACCCGCTGGGCTTTACGCAGAACTTCTTTCTCACGCCCGAAGAAAAGCGCCACTACGCGCGCATCGGCCATCCGGACATCGCGTCCTTCCACCACGACCTGTACCGCGGCATGTGCAAGGGCCGCTGGTGGGTGATGGAGCAGCAGCCCGGCCCGGTCAACTGGGCCCAGTGGAACCCGGCGCCGCTGGATGGCATGGTGCGGCTCTGGACCTGGCAGGCCTTCGCCCATGGGGCCGAGGTGGTCAGCTATTTCCGCTGGCGCCAGGCACCGTTTGCCCAAGAGCAGATGCACGCCGGCCTGAACCGCCCCGACCGCACACTGGACCAAGGCGGCCTGGAAGCCACCCAGGTGGCCCAGGAGCTGCGCCAGCTGCAAGCCCATTTGCCGACCAGCTACCAGCAGGCGCCGGTGGCCCTGGTATTCGACTTCACCAGCATCTGGATGGCCAAGATCCAGCCCCAGGGTGCGGACTTCAATGCCGTGGAACTGAGCTTTCGCGCCTACAGCATGCTGCGCCAGATGGGGCTGGATGTGGACATCGTCTCCAGCAGCGCCGACCTTGATGGTTATGCGCTGGTGGTGCTGCCCGCCCATCTGCGCGAAGACGCAGCCCTGGCCGCGCGCCTGGCCAATAGCAAGGCGCAGGTGGTGCTGGGTCCGCGCAGCGGCTCCAAGAGCGAGGCCCTGGCCTTTCCCGACAAGCTGCCGCCGGGCGCGTTTGCCGATCTGGCCGGTGTCACGGTGCAGCGCGTCGCCTCACTGCCGCCCGGCCTGGTCGACAGCGTGCACTGGAACGATGGCGGCCATACCGAGGCCAGCCGCTGGCGCGAAGACCTGGCTTGCAGCACGGCCGCCCCGGTGGCCGTGTTCGCCGACAACCGTCCGGCCGTGACCCATAACGGCAGCACCTGGTACACCGCCGGCTGGCTGGACGCCGCGGGCTGGCGCCGGGTGCTGGGCCTGGCCGCCCAGGCTGCGCAGCTGACTGTGCAGGACCTGCCAACGGACGTGCGCACCCGCCGCTGCGGCGACTTGCAGTTCGTGATGAATTTTTCGGGTTCCGAGGTGCAGTTGGCACCGGCAACACACGCGCAGTGCCTGCTGGGTGCGCGTGATCTGGCCCCCCAGGCCGTGTCGATCTGGAAGCTGTAGCTTTCACGTTAAGGCTTCCGTACAACGCGTTTCAAACGCATATTTAGGAGACAAAAAAATGGTGTTCAAACCCGTCAAACAGGTGCTGGCTGTTGCCGCCTTGCTGGCTTGCAGTCTGTCGGCCCTGGCCGGTGAGCTGGTGTTCAACAACGACGCATCCGACCCGGCGCCGCGTGCCGCTTTCGAGGCACTGGTCAAGGGCTTCGAAGCCGCCAACCCGGACGTGAAGGTCAAGGTCAATGTGTTCGACCACGAGGGCTACAAGACCTCGATCCGCAACTTTCTGACGGCCGAGGCACCCGATGTCTGCACCTGGTACGCGGGCAACCGCATGGCCCCGTTTGTCAACGCCGGGCTGTTCGAGGACGTGTCCGATATCTGGGCCAAGGAAGGCCTGAACGAAAAGCTCAAGTCGGCCACTTCGGCCATGACCATCAATGGCAAGAAGTGGGGCATGCCCTATAGCTACTACCAGTGGGGCATCTACTACCGCAAGGACTTGTTCGCCAAGCTGGGTATCGCCGAACCCAAGAACTGGGCCGAACTGGTAGCCGCCAGCGCCAAGCTCAAGGCCAACAAGATCACCCCGTTCGCTATCGGCACCAAGGAAACCTGGCCCACCGGCGGCTGGTTTGACTACCTGAACATGCGCGTCAACGGCTACGAGTTCCACATGGACCTGACCGCTGGCAAAGTGCCCTACACCGACAAGCGCGTGCAAGCCGTGTTCGACAAGTGGGACGACCTGGTCAAGCCCGGCTACTACCTGACCAACCACACCTCCTACAAGTGGCAGGAAGCCTTGCCCGCCTTTATCAAGGGCGATGCCGCGATGTACCTGATGGGCAATTTTGCCGTGGCACCGATGAAGGAGGCCGGCCTGACCGAAGCCCAGGTTGGCTTCATGCAGTTCCCGGAGATCACCCCCGGCCTGCCCAAGGCCGAAGACGCGCCTACCGAGTCCCTCCACATCCCGAGCAAGGCGAAGAACAAGGTTGATGCGCGCCGCTTCCTGGCCTATCTGTCCAAGCCCGAAGTGCAGGCCGAGATGAATGCCATCCTGGGCCAGTTGCCGGTCAACAAGGATTCGAAGATGCCTATGGATACCTATCTGAAGGCCGGCTTCTCCATGCTGTCCAACGCCTATGCGCTGGGCCAGTTCTATGACCGCGATGCACCCGCTGAAATGGCCAAGGCCGGCATGGACGGTTTCCAGCAGTACATGGTGAAGC
Source organism: Rhodoferax ferrireducens (assembly GCF_031458075.1). Classification (GTDB taxonomy): domain Bacteria; phylum Pseudomonadota; class Gammaproteobacteria; order Burkholderiales; family Burkholderiaceae_C; genus Rhodoferax_B; species Rhodoferax_B ferrireducens_A. The sequence continues at coordinate 31,891 of NZ_JAVDXT010000001.1, forward strand.
CGGGCGAGCGCGCCAAGATCCTGGAGCGCCTGGAGAAGGTGCGCAAGAGCGTTTACAAGTAATCCCGCCCCGGGAGGTCTGCAAGGGCCTCCCGGTCAGGAAACTGCATGATGACTCCATCCTCCGAACCCATTGCTCCACTCGCTCCACCGGCTGCCAGCTGGTGGTCCAAACACCAGATCAGCATAGTGCCCTGGTTGTTCCTGCTGCCCGCGCTGGTGATGTTCGGCGTGTATGTGATCGGCCCGATCTTCGAGTCGATCGCACTGAGCTTCTACGACTGGGACGGCCTGGGCACGCCCAAGTACATAGGCTTCGGCAACTACGTCGAGCTGGCCGGTGACGAGGACTTTTACATCGCGCTGAAGAACAATGTGATCTGGTTCTTCGGCTTCTTGCTGGCCATTCCCGCCGGCCTGGGCCTGGCCCTGCTGCTGAACCAGAAGGTGTTCGGCATCCGCCTCGCCAAGTCGCTGTTCTTTTTTCCGTTCGTGATCTCGCAGGTGGTGATCGGCCTGGTGTTCAGCTGGTTCTATGACCCCACCAACGGCCTGCTGCTGCATGTGATGGGTTTCTTCGGCATGGAGCCTGTTGCCATTCTGTCGGACGACACCCTGGTCACCTATGGGATTGTTATCGCGGGCCTGTACCCGCAGATCGCCTACTGCATGATTCTGTACCTGACCGGCCTGAACAATCTGCGCCCCGACCTGATCGAGGCCGCGCGTCTGGAAGGCGCCAAGGGCTGGACCATGCTGTGGAAGATCGTGCTGCCCCAGCTGCGCCCTGCCACCTTCATCGCCGTGGTGGTCACCGTGGTCGGCTCGCTGCGCAGCTTCGACATGGTGTCCATCATGACCCAGGGCGGGCCCTTCGGCCAGTCGCGGGTGCTGGCCTACTACATGTACGAGAAGGCCTTGAGCGAATACGGCTACCGCATGGGCTATGGCACGGCCATCGCCACGGTGCTGTTCTTGCTGATGCTGGTCTACATCGTTTTCGTGCTCCGCCGCGTCTACAAACAAGAGCAGGAAACCGAATAATGTTCCCCACCCCGATCCAGAAAACCAGCCTGGCGACGCAGTTGCTGTACCGCCTGGGCCTGCCCGTGGCCATGCTGGTCTGGCTGCTGCCCATCATCGCTGTGGCGCTGACCTCGATCCGCGGCGGCGCCGACCTGAGCACCGGCAACTACTGGGGCCTGCCCACCGAATGGCGGCTGGTGGAGAACTACACCGCGGTGTTCAGTAAGACCCCGCTGGCGGCCTACATCATCAATAGCTTTTTGGTCACCATCCCCACCGTCATCGGTGCGGTGGCGCTGGCCTGCATGGCCGGCTTTGCACTGGGCGTGTACCGCTTCAAGCTGAACCTGCTGGTGTTCTTTTTGTTCGTAGGCGGCAACTTCGTGCCGTTCCAGATCCTGATGGTACCGGTGCGCGACCTGAGCCTGCGGCTCGGCCTGTACGACAGCATCGCCGGGCTGGCGCTGTTCCACATCGCCTTCCAGAGCGGCTTTTGCACCTTCTTCATGCGCAACTTCATCCGCGAGCTGCCGCGCGAGCTGATCGAGGCCGCGCGGGTCGAGGGTGCTTCGGAGATCCAGATCTTCTTCAAGGTGGTGCTGCCTTTGGTGCGCCCGGCGGTGGCAGCGCTGGCGGTGCTGGTGTTCACCTTCATCTGGAACGACTATTTCTGGGCCACGGTGCTGATACAGGGCAACCATGCGATGCCGGTAACCGGCGGGCTGAAGTCGCTGAACGGCATGTGGGTGGCGCAGTGGCATCTGGTCTCGGCCGGCTCCATCGTCGCCGCCATGCCGCCGGTGCTGATCTTCTTTCTGATGCAAAAACACTTCATCGCAGGCCTGACCTTCGGTGCCACCAAAGGCTGATGGTGATGCCACATTTGCTGCCGTTGCTGCGTCCCGAGCCGGTCCGGGTTTTTACATTCTCCAGCGTGCCTGCCTCAGAGGGCTGAGCAGGCACGCATTTTTTTATTCAGACAGACCAAGGAGCATTGCTTTGAAAACCGCACATTACCCCAGCCTGGAGGGCCGCAGCGTGTTCGTCACCGGCGGCAGCTCGGGCATCGGCGCCGACATCGTGGTCGGCTTTGCCCGCCAGGGCGCCAAGGTGGCCTTCACCGGCCGCAATGCCGAGTCAGCCGCCAAAGTGCTGGCCGAGGCCAGCGCGGTCGGCCCCACGCCGCTATTCCTGCAAAGCGAAGCCGCCGATGTGGCTGCGCTGCAGGCGGCGATTGCCCAGGCAGCCAGCGCCCATGGCGATATCAACGTGCTGGTCAACAACGTGGCCAACGACCAGCGCCACGACATCATGTCCGTGACACCGGACGACTTCGACTGGCGCGTTTCCGTCAACCTGCGGCCGCACTTCTTCGCGGCGCAAGCCGTGGTACCGGGCATGCGGCGCCTGGGCGGCGGGGTCATCGTCAACCTCGGTTCGACCAGCTGGAAGATCAAGGGCAAGGGCTACCCGGTGTACGCCACCTGCAAGTCGGCCACGGTTGGCCTGTCGCGCAGCCTGGCGCGGGATCTGGGGCCGGACAACATCCGCGTCAACACCCTGACTCCCGGCTGGATCATGACCGAGAAGCAGCTGACCCAGTGGGTCGATGCCGAGGGCGAGCGCGCCATGGACGACAACCAGTGCCTGCCCGGTCGCATCGTCGGTGCCGACATCGCCAATATGGCGCTGTTCCTGGCGGCCGACGACAGCAGCATGGTCACCGCCCAGGACTTCGTGGTGGACGCCGGTTGGACCTGAAGCCCGCTGCCTGCCCGGCGCCCAACGGGCGGGCATTTTTGATGCCTTGGTTCGCCTACTGAAAAACCCTCTTACGCAGATCTGAATTGCGTGAGAAGCTATGGTTTTTATACTTAAAAACTGTAGCAAACCTGTTGCCATGCCCTTGCCCACTCCGATCACCCCCATCTGGCCCGCGAATCTGCAACTCGGCGAGGGCACGCTCTGGCATGCCGCCAGCGCCCGTTTCTTCTTTGTCGACATCCTGGGCCAGGCGGTGCACGCCTGGACGCCCAGCACCGATACCCGCCAAACCTGGCTGCTGCCCGAGAAGGTGGGCTGGCTGGTGCCGTGCGCCGATGGCCAGGGCTTTGTGGCCGGTTTCCAGTCGGGTTTCGTACGCCTGACCCTGGAGCCCGAGCTGAAGATCGAGCGCCTGGGTTCGCCGCACCCCGACCAGCCGGGCCTGCGCCTGAACGACGCCAAGGCCGATGCCGCGGGCCGCATCTGGGCCGGCTCCATGCACCACGAAAACCCCCAGCAGCCGCTGGGCCAGCTGGCCTGCCTGCACCCCGACGGCCGTATCGAGATTGCCGAGCGCGACATCCACATCGCCAACGGCCCGGCGATCTCGGCCGATGGCACGGTGATGCTGCACACCGACAGCCTGCTGCGCAGCATTTACCGCTACACCCTGGGTGCCAACGGCCAGCTGCAGGGCAAGAGCCTGTGGAAGCGCTTTGCGGTCGAAGAGGGCGAGCCCGACGGCATGACCTTCGACGCCGAAGGCCATCTGTGGGTGGCGTTCTGGGGCGGTGGCTGCCTGCGCCGCTTCAACCTGGCCGGCGACGAACTACAGCGCATCAACTTGCCCGCCAGCCAGATCACCAATGTGGCATTCGGCGGCGAGAACCTGGACCTGATGCTGGTGACCAGCGCCCGGGCCGGCCTGTCGGCCGCGCAACTGGCCGAGCAGCCGCTGGCCGGCTCGGCCTTTGTGCTGCGCACCGGTGTGCGCGGCCTGGTGCCAGCGGTCTGGGGCCGGCCGGCTTGATCTCTCAGCAGGCCCGCGCGCGCGTCAGCAGATAGTCCTGCTGCATCACGTTGTCCAGATGGTAGGGGGCGACCAGCGTCTCGTACTCGGCCCGCAGCTGGGCCAGCTTTTCGGGTTCGTTGGCCAGGCTCTCAACGAGTTTTTGCATGGGCCCGACCGATTGCTCCATGAAGAGGCGGTAGTGGGCGACGCTCAAGGCGGGGAAGCCCATGGTGCCCCGGGCAAAAAAGGGCGCCTCGAACCGCGCCCCCAGACGCTCGCTGACGATGGCCGGGTTGCCCCACTGGGGCGGCGGTGCCACGCCTGCGGGCAGCGGTGGCGAATTTCGGGCGATAAAGGCAAACATCCGGCCCACGAGGTGCTCAGGCGGCCAGGTAGCGAAGGCCACCCGTCCACCCGGCTTGAGCACGCGGCGCATCTCGGCGATGGCCACCTCGGGGCGGGGCGCAAAGATGTGTCCAAACTGGCTCAGCACCACGTCGAAGGAGGCGTCCGGGTAGGGTAGCTGTTCGGCGTCGCCTTCGGTCCACACAATATCCGTGTGCTGGGCGATCTGGGCGTTTTGATGGGCCTGCAACAGCAGTTCCGGGGTAAGGTCGAGCGCCGAGACGCGGGCCCCGGCACGCGCCGCCGTGATGGCCACGACGCCGGTTCCGGTGCCCACGTCGAGCACCGCCTCGCCCGCCCGGATGCCCGCAAACTTCACCAGTTGGCCCGCCACCGGGGTGGTGAACATGGCCACGGGCGTGAACGTGACCCACATCTCGCGTTGGCGCTTCTTCAGTTCTGCAAACGGGTCTGGAGCCATGGTGTTCTCCGTAAAGTGCATTGCTGCCGGGGCAGGAAACAACTTTAGTCCGTCGAGGCCAAAAGGCAAGCCGTGGCCCGCTTTTGCATGCCGGCCGTTCTGCCCGTCCGGCTTGGATGGATACGGGCTTCTAGGTTAGCTTGCAGCAAGGCGGCCCGCCTTGGCGCCTGAAGTTGCATGCGCCAAGGCGCCGACCATCTGCCCCAGCCGCGCAAACGCGTGGTCGATCTCGGGTGTGAACGGCCAGCCGCAGTTGACCCGCAGATGGTTCTCGAAGCGGTTCGAGTTGGTGAAGATGGTGCCGGGCGCAATCACCATGTTCTCCGCCAGCGCCGCGTGGAACAGGGCGGTGGCCGACAGCTGGTGGGGCAGCTCGACCCACAGCGACAGGCCGCCGCGCGGCACGGTCAGCCGGGTACCGGGCGGGAAGTAGCTGGCCACGGCCTGGGCGGTCTGGGTGCGCTGCGTGGCCAGGATGCTGCGCAGCCGGCGCAGATAGCGGTCGTAGGCGGCCGAGGCAATGAAGCTGGCGGCCGCCCGCTGTGCCAGCCGCTCGTTGCTGCGCGAGGCGGCGAACTTCAGCATCTCCACCCGCGTCTGCCAGCGCCCGGCGCTGACCCAGCCCAGGCGCAGGCCGGGTGCCAGGCTTTTGTGCAGCGAGGCGCAGTACACCACGTGGCCGCTGTCGTCCCAGGACTTGATGGCGCGCAGCGGCTCCTCGCGCAGCACGCTGTCGTCCACCAGCGCGCTATAGGTATCGTCTTCGATCAAGGCCACATCGTGCTGCTGGCACAGGCGCAGCAGCGCCTGTTTGTGGCTGCTGGGCATGATGCTGCCGGTGGGGTTCTGCAGGTAGGGGATGACCACCACGGCCTTGATGCGCTGGGTGTTGCGCAGTGCCAGTTCCACCGCGTCCACCGAGATGCCGGTGCGCGGGCTGGTGGGGATTTCCAACGCCTTCAGGCCCAGGCTCTCCAGGGTTTGCAGCAGGCCGTAGAAGGTGGGCGACTCCACCGCAATCGTGTCGCCGGGTTGGGCCACGGCGCGCAGTACCAGGTTCAGCGCCTCGGTGCAGCCATTGGTGACCTGGATGTCGTTGGCCGACAAGTGCATGCCGGCACCCATGGCGCGCTGGGCCAGCACTTCGCGGAACTCCAGGCAGCCCTGCGGCGGCGCGGCGCGCACCAACTGCTCGGGGTCTTGCCGCAGGCTGCGCTGGGCGGCCAGGTTCAGCGCCTGGCTGGGGTACAGCTCGGGCGCGCAGCGGGCGGTGGACAGATTGGTCTTGAAGCGCTGCATGCGGCCCAGCGCAAGGAATTCGGACACCTTGGTGTGGATGCCCACGTACTGGGCCGGGTCGGGTGCGCGCTGCATCGGTGGGTCGTTCACCGGTGCCAGCCGCGAGCGTTCGGGTGTGCGCACAAAGTAGCCCGAGCGTGGCCGCGCCTCCAGCGTGCCTTCGCTTTCTAGCAGGCGGCAGACGTGCATGGCAGTGGACAGGCTGACCGCGTGCTGGCGCACCAGCTCGCGCAGCGAGGGCATGCGCTGTCCCGGCAGCAGGCTGCCCGCCTGGATGGCGCTGCGGTAGTGCTCGGCCAGGCTTTGGTACTTGGGCGGGGATGGGTGGGCTGCGGGCATGGTCATGGGCCCTCCATCATGCGGGGCCGGGGGTGGGCTGAACAGGTACAGACGGACGCAAAACACACCATAACAGATGCACATTTTCTGAACTGTTGCGTAACAGATGGCGGCGGTCTGTGGCTGTTCGATGGGGACTGGAATTTCTACGCTACAGCTACTTTCACAAAGAGGTCTTGTATGCCGCTCCTTACTGCCCCAGTGCCCTTGTTGACCCTGCAATTGCCCGCCGCCCAGCGCAGCTGGCAGCCGCTGCCGCGGGGGGCGGAAGTCATGGTGGCCGAGGGCGCGGTCTGCCTGCACCGGCGTGAGTACCTGGCCGGGCTGTGGGTGGATGCGCCGCTGCTGCTGCGCGCCGGGGAGCGACAGCGGGTGGCGGCCGGCTGGGTTGAGATCGAGGCGCTGGTCGCGGCGCGGCTGCTGGTGTCTGCGCCTAGCCGGTGGAGCTGGCCTGCGGCCCTGGCGAGACTGCTGTTCTGGCGCAGCCCGCGGACGGTCTAGCCGGCTGGCTACAGAGCGCCAGGCCGGGGTTTTTTGCGGGCTTCGTAGCGGTTCATCAACGGGGTCACGGAAATACCATGCACCACGATGGACGCCACCACCACGCCCACGGTAATCGACAACAGCTGTTGGGCCAGCGCTGGCTGCAGCCCGTGGTGGATGGCGTACAGCAGGTAGTACAGCGAGCCAATGCCGCGGATGCCAAACCAGGCCATCAGGCGGCGCTGCGCACCCTGGACAGTCGTGCCCAGCAGGCCGGCAAAAACCGACAGCGGACGCACCAGCAGAAACAGCACGGGGATGAACCACAGCAGCTCAGCCCGGAAGCGCACCGTTGCCAGCAGCACGCCAATGGCCAGCACGATGCCGACTTCCACAAAGCGCTCCAGTTGGCTGTTGAAGCGCTGCACCGCCAGCATCATCTCGGCCGGCGTGGGTGTGGCGGGCTCCAGCTCGGGTGGCGGCTCGGTGGCCGGGGCGGCCGCTTTTTCGCCGACGCGCTGCAGCGCCAGCCCGGCGGCAAACACCGCCAGAAAGCCATAGGTTTGGCAGGCAAGCGCCAGGCCATAGGTCAGCGCGATCAGGCCCAGGGCAATGAATTCGTCGGCATCCAGCGCCTCCTGGTGGCGGGTGCGCAGGTACAGAATCGCATGGCCGAGCAGCGCGCCCATCAGGCTGCCCAGCGCCAGGCCGCCGGCAATCGCCCACAGCACGTCCACCGCAGCCCAGCGCCAGCCGCCGGCGCCCAGGTCGTGCAGGCCCAGCAGACCCAGGCCCAGCATCACCACGGGGAAGGCGGTGCCGTCGTTCAGGCCGCCTTCGCCGGTCAGGCCAAAGCGCAGGCGGTCCCGGTCGCCGGGGTCGGACAGTTGCACATCCGAGGCCAGCACCGGGTCGGTAGGCGCGAGGATGGCGCCCAGCAGCACCGCGGCACCGACTGGCAAGTCCAGCAGCCAGATGCCGATGGCCGTGACCGCCGCCACGGTGACCAGCATGGACAGCGACGCCAGCCGCAGCGGAATCCACCAGCGCCGGTCTTTCAAAGGCAGCTTTAGCTTCATGCCGGCGGTAAACAGCGAGATCAGCACGGCCACTTCGGTCAGGCGTTCCAGCAGCTGGGTGTCTTTCAGCGCATCCAGCTTCCACAGGCCCAGTCCCCAGGGGCCGATGGCAATGCCCACGCCCAGGTACAGCATGGCCGAACTCAAGGGCAGGCGGCTGATGAACGAGCCGCCCAGCGTCATGGCGATCAGCAGCGCCCCCACCACGATGCAGCCCAGGGTAAAGGCGGTCGGTCCGTTCATGGCCGCAGACGCTTGGCGCCGCAAGTCATAGCGTGACCCCTTTGGCCATCAGCGCCGCACACAGCGCCACGCCCAGCAGCAAGGCCAGTTCCAGACCCAACAGGCCGCGCAGCCGCGCCAGTTGCTGCGCGCTGACCACCGGCGGCAGGCCCTGCCGGGTTTGCGCGCCCCAGCGGATGAACTGCACGGTAGGGTAGATGGACAGCAGGCCGACGAGCACAAACAAGGCCATCTTCCAGCCGAAGAAGGGATTGCCAGCGTAATAGGCCGCGCCCTTCTCGTAATAGAACACCCGCAGCAGGCCGACCCCCAGCACTGCAGCCGCACACAGGCCGTACCAGCGGTCGCAGGCCTGGATCTGCCGGGCCTGGGCGCAGGTCGGCGCCTGGCGCAGCAGCAGCCAGGTGCCGAACACCGTGGCAAAGATGCCGAACACCGCGGCAAAGTGCAAAAAGGCAAACAAGGCGCTGGTCAGCATGCGGGTCTCCTGGGTGTAGCGATGGCCGGAGTATGGAGGACTTTAGGCCTCTGGCGCATATGGATATTGCGCAAGCAGCTGCAAATTTAATAGCAAGCAACTCGCCAGATGACATTCTCCATGACAGTTGCAACACAAGTACGCGTTTCCGACACACGGTATTGATCCCCGCTTGGGAAGATCACCCCATCGCAACCAACAACCCAAAGGATTTACCATGACACGCTCTTTCAACCGCATTGCCGCTGCCGCCCTGATCGCCCTGGCAGCCGGCCCTTTCATGGCTGCCCAAGCCGCTACCTCCAATGACGCTGACCTGGCCAGCGCCGTGCAGTCCAGTCTCAGCAACACGCTGGGCAGTGATGCCAGCGGCCTGACCGTCACCGCCAACAACGGCAACATCACCTTGCACGGCTGGACCCAAGGCCCGCAAGAAGAAGCCAAGGCCCGCTTCGTCGCCAGCAAGGTGCCCGGCGTGCACAACGCTTACAGCTCGGTGCGCACCTTCTCCAGCGACAGCAACGAGTAAACCGCAAGCCGCTTTCATCTTCTCCAGTGACCGGAACGTCCCGGAGCGCCCATAGGGTGCGCCAGGCGTGGCCGGGTTATAGGTCTCTGCCGCAACCTTGGGTTGTGCAGAGGCTTTTTTTTCGTCTGCGCCATGCCTATGTCTATTCCCAGGAACGCGGCCGGCGTTGGTGTTGGGCGCGCATGCCGACGCGTGGATAAATGCATTGCCAGTTGCATACGCTCCGGAGTGTTTTTTGTTACATATCCTGAAGTATGTGAGCTACTAATATTTGCTTGGCCTCATTGTTTTTGTAAAGACAAGCCATGTTGGTCCAGAGCTTGCTATTCCCGTCAAGGTTGTTCTCCAAAAATATCTGAAATGCAAGATTGTCAGGAGAAATTTACTTGGATAGTTGTGACGGATATCACTGTTTGGTTGGTTGGATATCTGACATTTACGCTAACAAGCAATTTTCCTAAAGACAAAATTTGTCACAAATGCCTGCATTGAAAGTGCTCTGTATGTAACCGTTCCACGCAGATTGGAATAGGTCTGGCGGCGCTTGGCGATAACCACCTTTGTCGTAGTTAAGCCCCATCAGCAAGTAACCCAAGGAAGCCCATGCGCCATAAGAACGGCAAGCCGAATAAAGCCACCAAACAGGTTCCAGCGCTGGTTGCGTGCTCGGCTACCGGATCGACCGCAGCATGTGAGCCGTCTGCCGAGGTTACCGTGGGGCTTTCGCGCCGCAGCTTTCTGTACAGCGTGGGTGTCTTGAGCCTGTCCGCCTGTGGCGGCGGAGGCTCTGGCAGTGCGGCGACAGCCGATGGCCGCAGTGCCACCGACATCACCGCCGCCATTCTGGCGAACCAGAATGTCACCCTCAGTGGCGATGCGATCATCCGCCTGCCGGTCGGCTCCACGACCTATACGGGGGTGATTTCCGGCAAGGGAACGCTGGTGCTGGCGGCTACCGGTGGCACCAGCAGCCCCAGCACCCTCATCATTACCCAGACCAGCACCTTTACCCTGCCGGATGCCCAGCAGGTCGAGGTGGTCACCAAGACCAGCGCCACGGGTGGCTACCGGCTCGATATTTCCGGCACCAACCCGCCTGTGTTGACCATCGATGCGGGGGTGACGCTGCAGATAGGCACCAACACCAGCGCCGACAACGCACCCAACATCATCGCCACCTCGGACAGCCTGAACGCCGCCAGCCTGGTCAACGGCGAAGTCAACCTGAACAATATTCTCAACAACGGTCGCATTGTGCTCAGCAGCGCGCAATTCATCCTGCTGGGCGAAATCAGCGGCAGTGGCCCGGTCTTGCAAGGCGTCAATGTCTGGGGCGGCAACTCGATGCGCGGGGTCCATGCATTCGAAGGCGTCTTGTCACTGAGCACAGGGCACGACTTCGGCAGCAACCACGTTGCCGCCTCGCTGTCCAGCGCCAAGGCCGTGCTGAACGAAGGCTCGTGGCTGGTCTGGAGCCCGCCGGGCAGCGTGGTGAAGGTCACGCAGAACATCTACGAGGCGGCCTTTGGTGGCGACATCAACTTCCATCCCATCGGCAATTCGACCATCGTCATGTCCGGCGTATACAGCCATACCGACAACAGCCCGCACAACAGCCCCAACCTGGTTGATCCGGGCTTGAGCGATGCCAGTCTGAATTTTGCCAAAGTGATCTACCGCGGTGGCGCCAACGACGTCAATGGCAACGATGGCAGCTACCGTGGCATCAATATCGAAGCTGGCGGGGGCACGGTGCAGTGGGGTGACGGCACGCATAGTCATTTTTTCTTGCCATCGGCTCCGTCGCCTGCCGAGGTGTCCCCGGCCCTGGGAGCCAAAAACGCTTACATCAACCTGCACAGCGGCAGCACGCTGGCTTTCAATTACAACGGCGCGGTGACCCTGAACGTGGGCATCACCGGCGGCGGTGGCGGCCCCAACAGGACTGGCGCCATCGGCGTGGGCAATGTGACCATCATGGGCACGGCCGGCAACGATGTGACCTTTGCACAGCCCCAGAACTACAACGGCACCACCACCATCGGCGCCAATGCCATTCTGCGGCTGGGCGTGGGCAGCACCGTGCCTCTGAACTACACCACCGTGCGTCCCACGGGCAAGACCACCGTGCTGCAAGCCACCTATACGGGGGACTCCAGCCTGTTGACGGCCGAGTCCACCGGCGGGCTCTCGAGCAATGCCATCGTCAACGCGGGCCAACTGATCATCCAGAACACCAGCACCAACATCACGCTGTCGAACATCAGCGGCAGTGGCAGCCTGGTGCATAACGGCGCCATCACCACCACCTTGCTCAACAACAGCTATAGCGGTGCTACCACCATCAACCGCGGCACACTGCTGGCCGGCAGCAGCGGTGCCCTGGGCACCGGCAGCGTGGTCAACAACGCCGCTTTGGCGCTGACCAGCACGCGGGCCTTGGCGATTGGCGGCGGTTTCCAGCAAGGCAGCGGCGGCAGCCTGACTCTTGCCGTTAACGGTACCAGCCCGGGTGTTGATTTTGACCAGCTGACGGTGGCTGGCGCGGCCGTGCTCGGCGGCACGCTGACGCTGAATATCACCGGCAGCTACACCAGCGGGCAGAAGCTGGTGCTGGTCAATGCCGCCAGCGTCAGCGGCACGTTCAGCAGCATCACCAGCAATGGCACATCCGTGGTGGGCGGGCAGGACGCAACGAGTTTTTACGTCATCGTCCAGTAAAGCCTGCCACCGGGCGCGCCTGTTGCCATCTTCCTTGTACCCATCCCAAGAGAAAGTGACCATGAAAAAATTGAAGCCGTACCAGACGATTGCCCGCGACCTTGGCTCCGACGCCGCCAGCCGACCGGTTGAACCCTTGGATGCATGCGGCGAACCGAGCCAAACGGTAGACAGCATGTCGCGGCGCATGTTCTTGTACGGTCTGGGTGTGTTGGGGCTGCCTGCTTGCGGTGGCGGTGCATCCGACTCTGGCGCTACCGCTTCGACGGCGTCAACTTCTACCAGCGTGGCATTCGCCGCTTCGGAATCAAGCACGTTGGTGTCCGACGCCACGTCAGCCAACTCAAGCACGGAGGTGTCTACGGCGAGGGTGTTCGTGCATCCTGGTCTATTGCACACCGAGGCCGACTTTGAGCGCATGCGCTCCAAGGTGGCGGCGCTCGCCCAGCCCTGGACCGACGGATGGAATGCCTTGACCTCGAACGGACGTTCTCAGCTCGGCGCAAGCCCGCGTCCCTTGGAGACCGTGGTGCGGGGTGGTACCGGTCAGAACTTCGCGCAGATGTACATCGATATCGCGCGGGCTTACCAGCTCGCCTTGCGCTGGCAGGTGTCGGGCGATACCCGCTATGCCGATCTGGCGGTGACGTTTCTCAATGCATGGTCGTCTACGCTGAAGACCGTGACCGGCAATGCCGACCGCTTCCTGGCCGCTGGCATCTACGGCTACCAGTTCGCCAATGCCGCCGAGATCATGCGCAGCTACTCCGGGTGGGCCGCGGCGGATTTCGCGCGCTTCCAGAACATGATGCTCACCGTTTTCTATCCGCTCAGCAGCGACTTTCTTGCGCGGCACAACGGTGCGGAGATCACCAACTACTGGGCCAATTGGGACCAGTGCTCCCTGGCCTGCATCCTGGCCGTTGGCGTGCTTTGCGACCGTGTGGATATTTACGACGAAGCAATGGGTTACTACAAGAACGGGCAGGGCAATGGCGCCGGGCTGGAGGCCGTCTACCATGTGCACCCAGGCTACCTCGGCCAATGGCAGGAAAGCGGGCGCGACCAGGGGCATTGCACACTGGGCATTGGGCTGGCAGGTGCTTTCTGCGAGATGGCCTGGAACCAAGGTGATGATTTGTACGGCTACGAAAACAACCGCTTCCTGGCTGGCGCCGAGTATGTGGCCAAGACCAACTTGCTTGACGCCAACGGCGCGTTCTACGTGATGCCGTACCTGACCAACAAGAACAAGCAAGGCTCGCAAACGCAATTGTCCACGGCCGGGCAGGGCAGTGTTCGCCCGATTTGGGAGTCGGTCTATAACCACTACGCGGGCCGCCGCGGTATCGCGGCGCCCTACTGTGCGCTGCAGGTGGCGCAGCTGCATCCAGAGCGCGATGGCAGCAATGGCGACCAGTTGGGTTTTGGCACCCTGACCTTTTCGCGCGATCCTCTTGCCGCCAGCCCAAGCGGGTTGACCGCGCAGTGCAGCGGTCAGCAGGTCATCCTGTCGTGGTGGGGTGTCCCCAATGCGAGCAGCTATACCGTTAAGCGCGCCACCAGCCAGGGCGGGCCCTACACAACCACGGTCGCCTCCGGCATTACGGATCTGCTCACCTACACAGACACCAATGTGGACGGTGCGGCTGCTTATTACTACGTGGTGACAGCCGCCACGGCATCGGGCGAAACCGCGCCTTCTGCAGAGGCCAAAGCCATCATCACGCCCGAATTGCTGGTGCGGCTGCGGTTCAACGAAACCAGTGGAACTGCGGCGGCCGATGCCAGCGGCAACGGGTACACCGGCAGCTTGGTCAACGGGCCGCTGTGGGTGGCGGGGCGTACCGACAATGCCGTGTCTTTGGACGGGACCGATGATTATGTAAGCCTGCCTGACGGGGTGGTCGCCGACCTTGCGGACTTCAGTATTGCGACCTGGGTGTTCGTGGACGCGGCAGGGACCTGGGCACGGGTTTTCGACTTCGGCTCGGGCGCCCGGCGTTCTATGTTTTTGACGCCCAGGAACGGTAGCGGCGTTGTCCGCTATGCCATCTCCACCGTGCATGCGTACAACGAACAGGTGATCGACGGCAGTACGGCGTTGCCCACCGGCCAATGGGTGCATGTCGCCGTAACCCTTTCCGGCACAGTCGGTACTCTCTACGTCAACGGCAGCGTTGCCGGCACCAACACGGCAATGACGCTCGCTCCCTTCCGCCTGGGCGGCACGACACAGAACTGGATTGGCCGGTCCCAGTACCCGGACCCCTATCTGAAGGGCCGTGTACAGGACTTCCGCATCTATCGCGGCGCCCTCAGCGCCGCGGAGATCGCCGCGCTGGTGTAGCTGAAACCGGCGTTGAACGCCGGCCAGCCGGCGGCCTCGGTTTTTGGTAGGTGGCCGCTCACATCTGAAGCGCTCAAGCGCGGCCGTGCGATACGCGCGACTGGCGGGCCAGCGAGTCGACGATGACGGCGATGGCCAGCACCGCACCGGTAATCATGTAGCGCAGCGACGAGGACAAGTCCAGCAAGGTCAGGCCGCTGGAGATCGACTGGATCACGATGATGCCCAGCAAGGCCGAATACGCGCTGCCGCGTCCGCCGAACAGGCTGGTGCCGCCGATGACGGCTGCCGCAATCGCGTTCAGGTTTACGTCGCCGGTGCCGGCCTGCTGGCTGGCCGAGGCCAGGCGCGAGGATGCCAGCACGCCACCGAAAGCCGCCAGCACGGCGCACAGCACAAAGGCGCTGGAGTAGATCTTGTGCACATCGATGCCGGCCCGGCGTGCGGCTTCGCGATTCCCTCCGACGGCATTCACCATGCGGCCCCATTGGGTGCGCTTCAGCAGGTAGTCCAGCCCCACCACCAGGCCCATGAAGATGCCGAACATCCAGGGAATACCGCGGTCCTGGTAGAAGTACAGCGTGATCAGTTCCAGCACCACGGTAATGGCCAGCGTGCGCAGCAGCAGTTGTTGCAGCGACTCGGTCGACAGGCCGACACTGCGGCGGCGGGCCGCGGTGCGAAAGCCGGCCAGGAACATCACCCCGCCAGCCAGGGCCACCACTGTGTAGGCCAACCAGGCCGGCATGAACACCGACTGGCCCAGGTTCACCAAGGGCGAGTCGTAGGGCAGGTTGATGGAGCCGGTGCCGCCCAACACATACAGCTGCGCGCCCAGAATGGCCAGCAGGCCGGCCAGGGTTGAGACAAAGCTGGGCATGCCGAAGCGGTTGAACAGCTGGGCATACAGCAGGCCGATGGCGGCACCGGTCGCCACCGCCGCGGCGATTGCCAGGCCCACCGGCCAGCCATGGTTGACCCACAGCACGCCGACGATGGCCGAGGCAAAGCCGCTGACCGAACCCACCGACAGATCGATCTCGCCGACCATCAGGATGCAGACGATGCCCAGCGAGATCACGCCGATGGTGGATGCATCGAACAGCATGTTGATCAGGTTCTGGCTGGACAGGAAAATCGGGTTGATGCTCTGGAACACGGTCCAGATGATCGCCAACCCGACGACCACCGGCAGCGAGCCCAGGTCACCGGCGCGGACCCGGTCGAGGAAGCTGCGGATGCTGCCCATCACGCCGGTGGCGACCTGGTAGCGTTCGTCGCTGCGGTCGAGCAGCGGTGTGGCGGGGGCGGTGGTGTGCTTAGCGCTTGTCATGGTGGTTCTTATGCTGTCTGGTTGAGTTGGGCCTGGCGCCGGCCGGAGCGGCGCGAGACGGAGTTGTCCGATGCGCCGGTGATGGCACTGACCAGTTCCTGGTTGGAGGCGTCGGGAGCGAACACACCGTTGTTCTTGCCCAGGCGCAGTACCACGATGCGGTCGGCCACGGCGCGTACGTCTTCCATGTTGTGGCTGATCATCACCACGCCCAGGCCTTTGTCGCGCACCCTCTCAATAAGGTCCAACACCTCGGCGGTCTGGGCCACGCCGAGTGCCGCCGTGGGTTCGTCCAGCAGGATCAGTTTCGGGTTCAGCAGCAGGGACCGCGCGATGGCCACCGTCTGGCGCTGGCCGCCGGACAGCGAGGCCACCGGAATGCGCACGCTGGGGATGCGGGCCGACAGCTCGTTCAGCAGCTTCCAGGCGGTGACTTCCATGCTGACCTCATCGAGGTGCAGCGGGCTCAGCTCTTTGCCGAGAAAGATGTTGGCCACTACGTCGAGGTTCTCGCACAGCGCCAGGTCCTGGAACACGGTGGCGATGCCCAGCGCCAAGGAGGCGCCCGGGTCGGCCAGGGTCACCGGCTGGCCGCAGAAGTGCATGCTGCCGGTGGTCGGCTGGTGCACGCCGGACAGGATCTTGACCAGCGTGGACTTGCCCGCACCGTTGTCGCCAACCAAGGCAACCACCTCTCCCGCATGCACGTCGAGATCGATATCGGTCAAAGCCGCCACCGCGCCGAAGCGCTTGGAGACGCCACGCAGACGCAGCACCGGTTCGCGGGCCGTGGGTCCAGCAGCAGGGTGTTGTATTGGTTGTGCAGCCATGGTGTGTTTACTTGGTGATGCCGAGTTTCTTGCAGCCGTCCGCATAGCGGTCGACACAGAGTACGGCCGGGGTCTGGATCGGCTTGCCGCTGACCATCTTGTCGATGATTTCGGCCTTCAGGTTTTCGGCCGTCACCACGGCGGGTACGAACAGCTGCGACGGTGTGCCGTACAGCGTGGTCTCGGCTTTTGGGGTTTCACCGGCCAGCAGCTTCACCACCACCTGGGCGGCGGCCGCGGCCACGGTTTCGCTGGGCTTGGAGATGGTGTTGTACTGGTCGCCGGCGATGATCAGCTGCAGCGCCGCGATGGTGGCGTCGTTGCCGGAGACCAGGGGCACGGGGTTCATGCCGGCCGCCTTGAAAGCCGCAATTGCGCCGCCGCCGGTGCCGTCATTGGCAGCCACCACGCCGATGATCTTCTTGCCGAACCGCGAGATCTGGCCGCTGGCCCATTGCTGGGCTTTGGCGGGCACCCAGTCCGGCGTGTCGTATTCAGCCAGGATCTTGTAGCCGCTGTTGTCCAGGCTGGAGTGGATGCCCTTCTTGATCAGCCCGGCAGCTGCGTCGGTGGGCGAGCCATTGATCTGCAGCAGGCCCACGTCGTTGGGCGACACGCCCTTGGCCTTCAGACGGGCCACCAGCGAGTCGGCAATCGCCTTGCCAATGCCTTCGTTGTTGAACGACACGTAGTAGTCGGCTTTGGCGTCGGGGATGGGGCGGTCGTAGGCGACGACCTTGATGCCCTTAGCCTGGGCCTGCTTGACCAGCGAGGCGGCGGCTGTGGAGTCCACCGGGTCCAGCACGATAGCTTTCACGCCCTGCGAAACCACCGAATTGAATTGCTGCTGCTGGCGCGATGCATCACCGTCGGCGTTCTGGTACAGCACTTCGCAGGCCGCGCAGAGCTTTTTCATCTCTGCCACGAAGCCGGGCTTGTCATGCTCTTCGTAGCGGGTGGACGACTGGTCGGGCATCAGGAACGCGATCTTGGCCGGCGTGATGCTCTGGGCAAAGGCTTGGGTGTACAGCGCGGTGGTGCCGAGCACCAGGGTGGCCAGTGCGGCAGCGTGTGTACGTTTGTGCATGTCTATCTCCTATGGATGTAATTCTTAAATTCGAAATTCAACAATGGCAGGGTGTCAAAGCGATGGTTAGGTCGTCGGTGTGTCTCCTTGGGGCGGTTGTCGCAGGCGGTGCATGGTTGGTTTGAGTGCGGGGTACAGCTCCACGTACTGGGCAAACAAGTCGTTGTAGGCGGCGTGGGCTGCGGCTTGGGGCGTGGTGCGCAGCACCGGCCTGACCCAGCCGCGGCGCACCGCGTCGGCGTCGATCAGGCCCGCGCCAAAGGCGGCCAGCATGGCCGCGCCCAGCGAGGCTTCCACGTCGTCGGCCAGGGTGAACACCGGGCGGCCGGTGACGTCGGCAATGATCTGCATCCACATGTCGGAATGGCTGGCGCCGCCGACCACCACGAGACGCTCGTCCAGCTGGGCAATACCTTTCACGCCGGCTTCGATGTTGTGGCGCAGCGCGTAGCTCACACCCTCCAGCACCGCGCGGTACAGGTTGGCACGGCCGTGGTGCAGGCCCAGGCCGACGAAGGCGCCGCTGGCCTGCGCGTCCCATACGGGGCTGCGCTCGCCCATCAGGTACGGCAGAAACAGCAGGCCGTCGCTGCCCGGTGGCAGTGGCGCGGCGTCTTTTTCTAGCAGGCTGTGCGGGTCCACGCCCAGCGCCTTGCCGGTGGCGATCTCGGCCTGGCAAAAGGTTTCGCGGAACCAGGTGACCGAGGCGCCGGCAGTGATAGCGCCACCGAATACATATAAATCTTGGGCGCCGTTGAACACATGCGGCATGCTGATCAGGCCGTGGCGCGCATCGACGCTGGGGCGTACCGTGCCCCAGCACATGCTGGTGCCAATCATCGCCACATGGTTGCCGGGCTGGGCTGCGCCAGCAGCCAGCGTGGCGACCGCGGCATCGACACCACCGGCCACCACAGGAATACCTGCGGGCAGGCCCAGGCGCTCGGCCCAGGCCGGCAGCAGCGGGCCGACCACGCCGCTGGACTCGACCAGGCGGTCCGGCATCATGCGGCGCGGAATGCTCAGCATCTGCAGGGCTTCATCCGACCAGCCGCGTGCTTTCACGTCGTAGACGCCACCGATATTGCCGGCCGAACTGTGGTCTACCGCCACCTCGCCGGTCAGGCGGGCATTTACATAGCTGTTCGGTGGCAGAAACTGCTGGGTGCGGGCCCACACGGCGGGTTCTTTTTCGCGCAGCCAGAGCATCTTGGTGTAGCCGTAGTAGCTGTCCACGCCGTTGCCGGTGATATCAAAGAGGCGCTCCAGATCGACGTGGTCGCGCACCCAGCGCACCTCGTCCTGCGCCCGCCGGTCCATCCAGATCAGGCTCGGGTACAGGGCCTCGCCCTGCGCATCCACCGGGATACCGCTGCCGCCATACAGGCTGCTCACACATATGCTTTTGATAGCAGCTACCGCAATATCTGCCTGCGCTAGCACGCCTTTGATGCAATATTCCACGGCGTCCAGCCAGACATCCGGCCACTGCTGTGCCCACAGCGGTTTCGGCGTTTCCACCTGGTAGCCTTGGGCGCACTGGGCCACGATTTCGCCCTGCGCGCTGACCAACACCGCCTTGGTGCTTTGGGTGCCTATATCGACACCGATGACATACGTTGTGTGTTGCATGGTCAGAGGTCTACGCTTAGCGGCAGGATCACCAGGTCACGTATCGTCACCGTGCGCGGCCGGGTCAGCATGAACAGCACGGCGTCGGCGACTTCCTGCGGCTGCATCAGGCTGCCGTTGGCCAGGGCTTCGTCCATCTTGGCCTTGGGCCAGTCGTCGAGCAGGGCGGTGACGACGGGGCCCGGGGCCACCGCGCCGATGCGGACGCCGTGCGGGGCGATCTGGCGCCGCACGGTGTGCACAAAGGCCTGCACCGCGAATTTGGAGGCGGTGTAGATCGGCTCCCACATCACCGGCACCAGGCCGGCGATCGAGCTGGTGACGATGATGTCGCCGCTGCGCCGTTCGATCATGTGCGGCAGCACCGCGTGGATCGAGCGGAAGGTGGCGTTGATGTTCAGGTTCAGCATCCGGTCCCAGGCGTCGGGGTCGCCGGTGGCCACCTCGCCACCCACATAGGCGCCGGCATTCGCATGGAAGATGTCGAGCTGGCCGGCGCGGGCCAGGATGGACGGCAGCATGGTGGCCACGCTGGCGCTGTCCAGCAGATCCACCGTCAGCGGAATCGCGCGCTCGCCGAGCTCGGCGCACAGTGCGGCCAGCCGGTCGGTGGCGCGGTCGACCAGGAACACGGTGGCGCCGGCCGCCAGCATGGCCTTGGCGCATTCCAGTCCTATGCCGGAAGCGGCGCCGGTGACGGCCGCGACCTTTCCATCGAGTGCTTGCTTCATTTTGCTTGTCTCCAGGGGCGGTTGGTGTTCATGTCGGTGGGTGTTTAAAAGGTTGTGGGCAAAGCTCCGCCCAGGCCGCCGTCGGGCGGCCGCTTGTACAGAGCGGATGGGGTGGCGTGGGGGCGCTAGCCCAGCGCCGCGCAGTCCTCGTTCAGGCGGTAGTACTGCCGGAACTTGGAGGGCGGCATGGTCTTCTGCGCCAGAAACTGGCGGTTGAAGTTGGACACATTGCTGAAGCCGCAGGCGTAGCAGACGTCGGTGACCGGCGTGTCGCTGGAGATCAGCATCTCGCAGGCCTTGTTGATGCGCAGGCGGTTCAGGTACTGGATGAAGGGCACATCGGTATGCCGGCGGAAGAAGCGCGAAAACGCGCTGGCCTCCATGCCCGCATAGCGCGCCAGGTCGGCTTCGCTGAGCTGTTCGTCCAGGTGCTCGGCCAGGTAGCTGAGCACCTGGTTGATGGTGGACGACTGGTAGCCCTGCGGATCGGGCTGGAAGGTGGGTGTGGCCAGCAGCGTGCTGTCATGGGCCGTGGCCAGAATCTCCAGCAGGCTCAGGAACTTGTGCACGCGCTGGAAGCCCTTGGCGTGCAGCAGCTCTTCCATCAGCGGTGCGGCCTTGGCCGAGGTGCTGGGCGAGAACAGGATGCCGCGCTGCGCGTCTACCAGCAGGCGCTCCAGCTGGCCCAGTTCGGGGAAGGCCTCGATCCCGCCCATGATGCTTTTGCCGGAGAACTGCAGCACCCGGCAGCGCTCGGGCACGGGCTGGTTGTCGGGCACTTCGCTGATCCAGTTGTGCGGCACGTTCGGCCCCACCATGTAGAGCTGGCCGGGCTCGAAGGTGCCGGTGTGGTCGCCCACATAGAAACGGCCCGAGGTATGGGTCACCAGGTTCAGCTCGTACTCGGGGTGGAAGTGCCAGCGCACCGTTTCATACGGATAGCCGTGCGTCCAGACCTTGAAGGACTCCTGCTGCTGAATGCCTACCAGTTCGAGGTAAGGGGACATCACGGTCTCCGGCTGTGGTTATGGGTGCAGGGAGCGCAGACCCCGGGTCTGCTGCATCCTCTGTGCGAATGCCTGTAGCTTAGCCAGCCACCCAGGGGCTTACTACTGCGCAAGCCGCGCATCTCTGATACTTTTTTGGCTTATAGGGTAAGCACTTAGTTTGTATCAGTGACTCGAAAAATGCGGTGGGAATGCGCCATGAACTACAAGCTTTTTAGGCCTCTAGCGCAGCTGGTACCTGCGCAGGCAGCTATTGTTTACATAGCAAATTGCCCTTGCCAAGCTGGCGTTGCAGGCGCAATGCCACAATCGCCGCTGTTTTCGCTCTCTACCGCTCCATGCAAATCCCCTACGAACTCCTGGTGGGCTGGCGCTACACCCGGGCTGGCCGCGCCACCCGGCGCAATGGCTTCATCTCCTTCATCTCCGGCGTCTCCATGCTCGGCATTGCGCTGGGCGTGGCGGCGCTGATCATCGTGCTCAGCGTGATGAACGGCTTCCAGAAAGAGGTGCGCGACCGCATGCTGTCGGTGGTCGCGCATATCGAGGTGTTCGCCCCGAACGGCGAGGCCTTGCCCGATGTGGCCAAGACCCTGGCCGAGGTGAAGCGCAACCCGGCCGTCATTGGTGCTGCACCTTTCATAGCAAGCCAGGCATTGCTGGCGCGCGGCGACGACATGAAGGGCACTATCGTGCGGGGCATAGACCCGGCGCATGAGGGCGAGGTCACCGACCTGGCCGTGGCCCTGCCCAAGGCGGTGATGGAGCGCCTGGTGCCCGGCCAGTTCGGCGTGGTGCTGGGGGCCGAGCTGGCGCGCAGCCTGGGCGTGCGCGAGGGCGACCCGGTGACCCTGATCGCGCCCAGCGGCCAGGTGACACCGGCCGGCGTGGTGCCGCGCCTGAAGCAGATGACGGTGGTCGGCACCTTCGATTCCGGCCATTTTGAATACGACTCGGCGCTGCTGATGATGCACATGGACGACGCGGCGCGCATCTTCCGCCTGGAAGGCCCGACCGGCATCCGCGTGCGCCTGCAGGACCTGCACCAGGCCCGCCAGGTGGCGCAGCAGCTGGCCGACAGCCTCAGCGGCAACCTGCTGATCCGCGACTGGACCCAGCAGAACAAGACCTGGTTTGCTGCCGTCGAGCTGGAAAAACGCATGATGTTCATCATCCTGACCCTGATCGTGGCCGTGGCCGCGTTCAACCTGGTCAGCACCCTGGTGATGACGGTGACCGACAAGCGCGCCGACATCGCCATCCTGCGCACCCTGGGCGCCAGCCCGAAAAGCATCATGGGCATTTTCATGGTGCAGGGCGCGATGGTCGGCGTGATGGGCACCTTTGCCGGCCTGGCGCTGGGCCTGGGCATTGCCTTCAATATCGACGTGATCGTGCCGGCGCTGGAGCAGCTGTTCCACGCCAGCTTCTTGCCCAAAGAGGTGTACTTCATCAGCCGCATGCCGAGCGAGCCGCAGCAGTCCGACATCGTGCCGATCGCGGTGATATCGCTGATCCTGGCCTTCCTGGCCACCATTTACCCGAGCTGGCACGCCAGCCGCGTCAACCCTGCAGAAGCGCTCCGTTATGAATAAGCCTGTATTGCAAGCCAATGGCTTGACCAAGCGTTTCACCGAAGGCCGGCTCGATGTGACCGTGCTCAAGGGCGTGGACCTGCAGGTATTTGCCGGCGAAACCGTGGCCATCGTCGGTGCCTCTGGTTCGGGCAAGAGCACCTTGCTGCACCTGCTGGGCGGGCTGGACGCGCCGACCAGCGGCTCGGTGCTGCTGCATGGGCAGGACCTGGCCAGCCAGGGCCCGGCCGAGCAGGGCCAGTTGCGGAATCAGCACCTGGGTTTTGTCTACCAGTTCCACCACCTGCTGCCCGAATTCAGCGCGCTGGACAATGTTGCCATGCCCCTATGGATTCGGCGTATGCCGCTCGCCGAGGCTGCGCAGCAGGCTACCAAAATGCTAGCAAGCGTAGGCCTGAGCGAGCGCATCCACCACCGGCCGGCCGAGCTGTCCGGCGGCGAGCGCCAGCGCGTCGCCATCGCCCGCGCCCTGGTGGCCCAACCGGCCTGCGTGCTGGCCGACGAGCCCACCGGCAACCTGGACCGCAGCACCGCCGACGGCGTGTTTGCCCTGATGCTGCAGCTGGCGCGCGACCAGGGCACGGCCTTTGTACTGGTCACCCACGACGAGTCGCTGGCAGCCCGTTGCGGCCGCACCTTGCGCCTGAACCAAGGCCAGTTTGCCGTGCTGGACACGGCCCAGCCCGTACACCCGGGCTACGCTTCGCTTCTGTAAACCCGCTGTTGCACCGTTCCTGTGCGGACGTACACTGGTGAATTGTGTATTTTTGTATCGGGATCACGGCGCAGCGGCGCGCTGTGCGCCTATCGACAGCAGGCCAGGCGGCCATTACATGCAAAGCGCAGGAGTGGGTCCATGCTAGGTCAGGAGCAGTTTTACGGGCGGGCCCTCCAGGTGCTGCGCGACAGCCGGGTGTTCGGCAGCCTGGACGACGCCGTGCTGCACGACCTGGCCCGGCTGCTGGAGCGCCAGGACGTGCCCGGTGGCAGCATGGTGTTCGAAGAAGGGGCGCCGGCCGAAAGCATGTTCTTCGTGCTCACCGGACGCCTGCGCGTATCGCGCCGCAGTGCCGAGAGCGGTTTGCTGCTGTACAACGAAATCCGCTCCGGCGACAGCGTGGGCGAGACGGGCATGGTGCTGCAGCAGCCGCGCACCGCCGATGTCAGCGCGGTGCGCGATTCCACCCTGGCGGTGCTGCACCGCAGCCATTTCGAAACCCTGCTGTTGCGCCAGCCGCTGGCCGTGAACCGGGTGTTTTCGCAAGCCATTTTTGAGCACCTGCGCCACAGCGCGCGGGTGCTGCAGCGGCACCAGGCCCATGCCTTCGTAGTGCTGCCCCTGCCGGGCAGCACCGGCGCAGCCGAGGTGGCGCGCGGCCTGGCCCAGGCCCTGGGCCGGCTGGGCCGGGTGCACCACGTTACACCCGCAGCCGGCGCGGCCGAGGACCGGTTTGATGCGCTGGAAGACGCCAATGACTACCTGGTGTTGGAGGCCGATGGCGGAGCCGCTTCCCCCTCTTCCTGGACCCGGCGGGCCTTGCGCCAGGCCGACCAGGTGGTGTGGGTGGCCGACGCCGGCGCGTCTGCGGTGCCCAGTGCCGTGGAGCTGGGCCTGGCCAGCCAGCCCGGCGTCCAGATGAAGCGCCAGCACCTGGTGCTGTTGCATGCGGCCACGGCCGCGCTGCCTCAGGCCACCGGACCCTGGCGTCTGGGCCGCACGCTGGAGCGCATCTACCCGCTGCGCAGCCAGCAGAACGGCGACTATGCGCGCCTGGCGCGCTTTCTGACCGGCCGCGCCGTCGGCCTGGTGCTGGGCGGCGGCGGCGCCCGGGGCTTTGCCCATCTGGGCGTGCTGCGGGCTTTGCAGGAGGCCAAGATTCCGGTCGACCTGGTGGGTGGCAACAGCATGGGTGCGCTGATCGGTGCGCAATACGCGTGCGGCCTGCCGCTGGACAGCATCCGCGACCAGACCCGCACATTCGCCGAGGGCGGCGAGTGGCTGACCCTGCCCATCATCTCCCTGGTGTCGGGCCGCCGCGTGGCGCGCGATCTGCAGCGCATGTTCGGCGACACCCAGGTCGATGCGCTGTGGATGCCGTACTTTGCCGCGGCCTGCAACCTGACCACCGCCCGCACCACGGTGCAGGAGAGTGGCCCGCTGTGGCGCGCAGTGCTGGCCAGCAACTCGCCGGCCGGCCTGTTCCCGCCGGTGCTGCACGAGGGCCAGTTGCTGGTGGACGGTGCGATCCTGGAAAACGTGCCGGTCGACGCGATGCGCATGCGCCTGGGCGTGCCGCTGGAGAAGCGGCGCGGCAACGGCACCATCATCGCCATCGATGTCGATGTGCGCGAAGACATGGGCGTCGACCCGCGGCTGCAGCGGCTGTCGGTGCGCAGCAAGCTGAAGGCTTATTTTTCGCGTGCGGCGCACAGCCAGCCGGGGATTGCCGAAATCCTCTACCGCGCCGGCCACATCGGCGGCCTGAACCAGCGCGCCGCCACCCGGGCCCAGGCCGACCATTACCTGGAGCCGCCGGTGGCCGATTTTTCGCTGATGGCCTACCGTCGTGCCGATGAGATTGTCGAGGTGGGTTACCGCCATGCGATGGAGAAGATTGCCACATGGACAGAGTGAACCCCGGGCCGTCCGCCGAGGGGCTGAACCTCTCGCTCAGCCAGCATGAGGTCTGGCTGGACCAGCGCACCTGGGCGGGTAGTGCGCATTTGAATATCGGCGGCTGCTGCTTCTTGCAGGGGCCGCTGGACCTGGCGCGGTTCCGGCAGTCGCTGGAGCTGCTGGTCGCCGAAAGCGAGGCCTTGCGCCTGGCCCCCCTGGTCGATGGCCGCCAGGTGCTGCTGGCGCAGGGCAGCGCCAACCTGGAGCTGCTGGACATGAGTGCCGAGGCCCATCCCAAGGAGGCCATGCGCGCCTGGTGGCAGCAGCGCATGAAGCTGCCGTTTGCGCTGGACGGCACACCCCCTTGGCGCTTCACGCTGCTGCGCGGCCACGACAGCCTGCACGGGCTGACCATCCAGTTCCACCACCTGGTGATGGACGGCTGGGGCACGACCCAGGTGGGGCGGCGCTGGAGCGAGCTGTACAACGCGCTGGAAGCCGGTCGCGCGCCCGCTGTGCGGGTGGTACCCGGCTACCGGCAGTTCATCGACGAATCGCAGGGCTACCGCCAGTCGCCAGCGTTTGACCGCGATGCGGCCTATTGGCAGGCCCAAATCCCGGTGCTACCGGCACCGCTGATCGAGCGGCGCTACGCCAGCAGCCAGCAGCACGAGCTGCCCGAAGCCCGCGTGGGCTTGCAGCGCGTGGCCCGGGCCGACTACGACCGGCTCTGCCAGGTCGCCGCAGCCCAGGGCTCCAGCGCCTTCAATTTCTTCTTGGCTGCGCTGGTGCTGTACTTTGGCCGGATCGGCAACCGCCAGGAGGTGGTGGTCGGCGTGCCCAGCCTGAACCGCGGCGGCCGCCGCTACAGTGACACCCTGGGCATGTTTGTCGGCGTGATGCCGGTAGTGGTGCCGCTGACGCCGCAGATGACGGTGGGCGAGCTGCTGGCTGCCGTGGGCAGCGCCATGCGTTCGGCGCTGCGCCATCCGCGCTATCCGCTGAGCGAACTGGGCCGCACGCTGGAGCTGGCGCGGAACCGCCGCGAAGGCGTGTTTGACGTGCTGCTGTCGTTCGAGCGACAGGACTATGCGGTGTTCTTTGGCGCGGCCGAACTGGTCGAGCTGCGCCAGCTGTTTTCCGGCAAGGCCCGGTTTCCGCTGGGCGTGACAGTGTGCGAATTCCATGCCGAGCAGGATGTGGAGCTGGCCCTGGAAGCCAGCGCCGCCTGCTTTGCCGTGGGCGAGGTCGAGCTGCTGGGGCGCCGACTCTGGCATCTGGTGCAGGCCTGCATGGGTGCCCCCGACACGCTGGCGCACAGCCTGCCGCTGCTGCCGCCCGAGGAGCGTTGGGCGCTGGTCGACGGCCTGCACAAGGACGTGGCCGCCATGGCTTACGCCCAACCCTTTGTGTCGCTGTTCGAGCACCATGCCGGCCTGCGCCCCGAGGCCAGCGCGCTGGTCTGGAACGAGGGGGCGATGGACTACGCCACGCTGGATGCCGTCAGCACCCACCTGGCCTGGCGCCTGCGGGCCCTGGGCGCCGGCAAGGACCAGATCGTGGCCGTGCTGATGGAGCGCTCGGCCGACATGGTGGTGGCCATCCTTGCCGTGGCCAAGGCCGGTGCCGCGTTCCTGCCGCTGGATACCGATGCGCCGATAGGCCGGCTGGAAGCGGTGCTGCAGGAAAGCGGCGCCATCGCCGTGCTGCTGCAGCCGCAATCCGTAGAGCGGCTGGGCGGCCTGCACGCCTGCAGCCTGCAGGTGGACTGGCGGGAGGCCCAGGTCGAGGTGGCGCAGCACGGTGTGCCGCGCCTGGCGGCCCGGCCTGCGGCCAGCGACCTGGCCTATGTGCTGTTCACCTCCGGCTCCACCGGCCGTCCCAAGGGCGTGATGATCGAGCACGGTACGCTGGCGCGGCGCCTGGGCTGGTTGTCGCGCACCTATGCGGTGGAATGGCATGACCGCTCGGCCCAGGCCACGCAGCTGACCTTCGACCCCTCGCTGATCGAATTGCTGCTGCCGCTGGTGCATGGCGCCAGCGTGGCCCTGCCGCCGCCCGGGCGTTTGCTGCCCGAGTCGCTGGCCGACTTTGCGGTGCAGCACGGGGTCACCATCATGGCCTTTGTGCCCAGCACCATGAGCCGCTTTCTCGACACCGCGGGGCACCGGCGCGACCTGAAGCTGCGCGTTGCCTGCTGCGGCGGCGAGGTGCTGTCGCCCGAGCTGGCCCGCCGCTTCCTGAAGGAAACCGGCGCCCGTTTGTTCAATGTCTACGGCCCCACCGAAACGGCGATTTTTGCCACCGCCTGGGAATGCGACCACCCCCGCACCGATGGCGCACTGCCGATAGGCCGGCCGATTGACGACACCCGCATCTACGTGCTGGACCAGACGCTGCAGCCCATGCCCATGGGCGTGCCCGGCGAAATCTTCATCGGTGGCGATGCCATCGCGCGCGGCTACCTGAACCGCCCGGAGCTGGACGCCCAGGTGTTCCTGCCCGACCCCTACCGGCCCGGCGCCCGCATGTACCGCACCGGTGACCGGGGCTGGCTGGGCAGCGACGGCAATCTGCACTTCCTGGGCCGGCAGGACCGGCAGATCAAGCTGCGCGGCTACCGCATCGAGCTGGGCGAGATCGAGTCCGCGCTGTCGGCCATCGACGGCGTGCTGCAGGCCGCAGCCAAGCTGGTCGAGCGCAAGGGCAAGCCGCAGATCCAGGCCTGGGTGGCCGCAGTCGGCCATACCACCGTAGACCGCCTGCAAGCCGTGCTGCGGGCCCGCCTGCCGGACTACATGGTGCCCGGCGGCATCAGCATCTTGCCCAGTCTGCCCAGCAGTGCGGCCGGCAAGATCGACTACGACGCCTTGCCCGATCCGGGCCAGGCCAACGCCTTGCGCGAAGCCCGCGCGCCCAGCCGCACCTACGAGACCGAGCTGCTGGCGCTGTGGGAAGAGGTGCTGGACACCCGGCCGCTGGGCGTGCAGGACAATTTCTTCGACCTGGGCGGCGACTCGCTGGCCGCGGTCACCCTGCTGACCAGCATCGAGCAACTGGTCGGCCGCAAGGTGCCGATGTACCTGGTGACTGAGCACCCGACCATCGAAGGCCTGGCCCAGGCCCTGCTGGCCAAGGCCAAGGGCCCGAGCGTGATGGTCAACCTGGGTGCCGACACCGGCCGTGTACCCTTGTACCTGGCGGCCTCGGGCCATGGTGACCTGCTGCGCTTCCAGAACCTGGCCCGGGCGCTGGGCAATGCCTGCGAGGTGCATATGCTGCAGCCACCGTTCGCCCACCCGATCAAGAACATTAATGAGTTGGCCGAGCTGTATGCCGAGTGCATCCAGTCGCATGGCAAGCGGCCGGGCTTTCTGGCCGGCTTCTCGGTGGGCGGCATCCCGGCGTTGGAGGCGGCCCGGCTGCTGCGCCAGCGCGGCGTGCCGCTGCGCGGGCTGTTCCTGATCGATACCACCTACCCGGCGTCGCGCCTGGGCGGCACTATGTTCTGGCGCTTGTGCAGCTGGCTGGTGCGCCGCCTGCGGGTGCAGGAACTCAGCCTGAACGGGCGCCGCATGGGGGCGATGTTCAACGACCCCGGCCTGGTCAGCCAGGTGATGGCGCTGGACGGCTACCGTCCCGCGGGCTTCGACGGGCCGACCCTGCTGCTCAAGTCCTCGGGCCTGTCGAGCTGGGGGCGCTGGCTGTTCGGGCCCTGGCGCCGGCTCATGCCCAAGCACTTGTACGAGCACCAGATTCCTGGCCTGCACGGTTCCATCTTCGAACCCGGCAACGTCAACGAGCTGGCCAAGGTGATCGCCGATCGCATGGACATCGCGCCTTGAGCTCCTCTCTGCGTTGGCGGCTGCTGTGGTTGGTGCTGCTGCTGGCGGCCGTGCTGGGCCTGGCGATTGCCTGGAGCGCGTCGCCGCTGCGGGCCTGGCTGGACGTGGACCGCATCGTCGCCGGCCTGCAGCAGCTGGGCCAGTCGTTTGGTCCGGTGGCGGCCGTGGCCGGCTTTGCGCTGGCCAGTACCCTGGCCGTGCCCCTGTCTTTTCTGACCCTGGTGACCCTGGTGGCCTTCGGCCCCTGGGCTGGCGTGGGCTACACCCTGGCCGGGGCGCTGCTGGGGGCCGGTGCGAGCTACGGCCTGGGCCGGTTGCTGGGGCGCGAGGTGCTGCAGCGCCTGGGCGGTGCGCGGGTGAATGCGGTCAGCCGCCGGCTGGCCGAGCGGGGCGTGCTGGCGGTGATCGCGGTGCGCATGGTGCCGGTGGCGCCGTTTGCCATTGCCAATATGGTGGCCGGGGCCACGCACATCCGGCTGCGCGACATGCTGCTGGGTACGGCGCTGGGCATGGCACCCAGCACCCTGGTGATGGCGTTCTTCATGCAGCAGATCATTGCTGCGCTGCGCCAGCCCGGCCCCTTGACCATTGCCATCGTGTTGCTCACGCTGGGCCTGCTGGTGCTGGGCGCCTGGGTGCTGCGCCGCTGGCTGCGCTAGCCGCCTACCAGCGCGGCCCGCGCCGCAGCCGAGGGGAATACGCAGGCCACGTCGTGCGCGCAGCCGGGCACGATGACCAGGCTGCGCTGCGGCGCTGGAGCCAATAGCCGGCGCTCGTAGTCGGCATAGGCTTGCGCGCGCTGCAAGCGGTACGGCCCCTGGGCCTGGGCGGCACAGCTTTTGTCCAGGATTTTGTAGAAGGTGCCGGCGGCATTGCTGCTGTCCAACGCGCCCACCAGGTAGTGGATATCGGCCTGGGCATAGCGGGCCCGGGCTTCGGCAGCGCTGCGCCCCAGGCCGGCGGGCAGCTGCCCGGTGCCGTACTTCCAGCGCTGCACCGCGGGGCAGGCGGCCAGCGTGTCGGCCGGCCAGACCGGGTCGAAGTACAGCCAACTGCCGGGCGCTGCCACCACGTAGCGCAGCGCCACGCCAGCCGGTGGCAGGGCGGCAAAGCCAATGTAGTGCTGCACCATCTGCGCGCCCGCAGAAAAGCCGGCCACCGTGACCGTGCGCAGGCCGGGCCAGCGCTGCAGCAGCTCGCGCACCAGCGCATCCATGGCCGCAAACGAAGTCAGCGGGCTGCCGCGGGCTGGTTCGCCAGCGATCCAGGAGGCGCAGGTCCACAGCAGGTCGCCGGCTTCGGCGCTGGGCACGCCCGGGCTGCGGCAGTGGATTGCGTCGGCGCTGGCGACCTGGAACAGCGGCGCGACCACCAGGGTGCGGGCGCCGGTGCCGGCCTGCTGCACCGCCTGCCAGGCGGCCGTAAAGCTGGTCAGGGCATCGCGCGGGTGGCCGTGCACCGCGACCAAGACTGCCTTAGGGTCGCCGGGGCTGCTGGCGGGGTCTTGCGACGCAAAGTAGTGCAAGCGGCCGGTCTGCCCGGCCGGCGTGAAGCCCAGGTAGCAGGCGGATGGGCCACCGCAATCACCGGCCCAGGCCGGCAGGATGGCCGCCCCGGTTGCCAGCAGCGCACTGCCGAGCATTTTCAGAAACCATGAAAGCAGGCCGCGGGTATTCATTTGTGAGATTATGTATTTGCTGTGTGGATGCTGTATGGGGCGGCTTTGGTAAAATAATGTTCGGTATTGAAATAAAAGCCATCATCGATTATTTTGTTTTAAATGGCTTGGGGGCTGGGATTGTTAATAGATAAAACGGGCGTTGCTACCGGGCACGGTCAAGGCGTAAAGCCATGACCACCCTGCAGAATACGCACGCCATTCCGCTGCGCAAAAGGGTGCGCAAGGGGCTGCATCAGGGGTTGCGCAAGGCGATTGCATTCCTGCCCCGGAAAATCCGTTTCTCGATTTACCGCTCGTTTGTAAATTGCGACTTGCACCCCGATGAGCGCCTGGTGCTGAAGATTGCCGACACCCAGGACGAGCTGGAAGCCTGCTTCAAGCTGCTGCACGACGCCTATGTGGCCAGCGGCTTCATGAAGCCCGACCCGTCGGGCCTGCGTGCCACCATCTACCACGCGCTGCCCACTACCACCACGCTGTGCGCCAAGTTCGATGGCGAGGTGGTGGGCACGATTTCGCTGATACGGCAAAGCGCATTCGGCTTCCCGCTGCAGGCCATCTTCGACCTGAGCGATATCCATGCCGAGAAGGGCAAGATCGCCGAGGTCTCGGCGCTGGCGGTGCACCCGAACTTCCGCAAGACCGGGGGGGCGATCCTGTTCCCGCTGATGAAGTTCATGTACCAGTATTGCAGTACCTTCTTCGACACCGCCCACCTGGTGATCGCGGTCAACCCCGACCGGATCGAGATGTACGAGTCGCTGCTGTTCTTCAAGCGGTTGCAGGCCCACGCGATCCAGAAATACGATTTTGCCAACGGGGCGCCGGCGGTGGGTGCGAGTTTGAATTTGACGACCGTGCCTTTGATATTTAAGAAAGTATATTCAGGCAAGAAAAAGAAAAAAGATCTGTATTTTTATTTTATTAAAAGCCGGATTAAAAATATTATCTTGCCAACCCGCCGGTATTTCACCACCAATGATCCGGTGATGACGCCGACCATGCTGGATTACTTTTTCAACCAGCGCACCCAGGTCTTCAAGAACCTCAGCGAGCGCGAGAAGATCCTGCTCGACTCGATCTACAACCTGCCCGAGTACAAGGCGGTGATCCCGCCGGTGGCGGCGTCGAGCGCGCCGGGGGGCGGCCTGCGCCAGCACCAGCGCTATTCGCTCAAGTGCCGCGGCCAGTTGGCGGTGGGCAGCGGTGCCGACGCCCGGTCGGTGGAGCTGCAGCTGGTTGAGCTGTCGGACGACGGTTTCCAGGCCCATTCGCGGTCGCGCTTGCCGCTGTTCATCTGGTCCCCTGCGCAGATCCAGCTGGGGGTTTCCGAGGCGTCCAGCCTGCAAGTGATGGCGGTACGCAGCGAGGCGCGCGGCGACGAGCACTACTACGGCTTCAAGCTGGCCGAGCCGGACCTGGCCTGGCGCAAGTTCGTCACCGCGCTACAGTCGGGCATCACCGCCAAAGATCTGGACAACGCCAGCTTGTTTCTGATGGGCCACCAGCCCGACTTCGACGCCACCACCGCGCCGCAGTATCTGGACGGCGTCGAGTTCGACGACACCGACCGCCGGCCTTAGCCACGGTGGCGAGGCTGGCGTTAAAGTCCACGCACTATGTGGATCGACACGCACTGCCATCTGGATGCTCCGGAATTTGGACCCAACCATGCTCTAGCGCTGGATCTGCGTGCGCAGGCAGCTATTGAAAATGTAGCGCTTTGCGTGCTGCAAGGCGTGATGGCCAGCAACTTCGACACGGTGCGGCTGCTGGCCCAGCGCACGCAGGACGCCTATGCGCTGGGCATCCACCCGCTGTTCGTGCCGCGCGCCCAGGATGGCGACCTGGACCTGCTGGACCAGGCACTGGCCCAGCACCGCGACGACCCGCGGCTGGTGGCGGTGGGCGAGATCGGGCTCGACTACTTTGTGCCTGCGCTGCAAGAGCCGGCCATGCTGGCGCGCCAGCAGCTGTTCTACCGCGCCCAGCTCAAGCTGGCCAAGAAGCACGGCCTGCCGGTGATCCTGCATGTGCGCCGCAGCGCCGACCATGTGCTCAAGCATTTGCGCGCCGTGGCCGGGCCGGGCGGCCGCTGGCTGGGCATTGCCCACGCCTTCAACGGCAGCCCGCAGCAGGCCCAGGCCTTTATCGATTTGGGGTTGAAGCTGGGCTTTGGCGGCGCCATGACCTTCGAGGCGGCAAACCAGCTGCGCCGCCTGGCCAGCAGCCTGCCGCTGGAGGCGCTGGTGCTGGAGACCGATGCGCCCGACATCCCGCCGCACTGGCTCTACACCACCGCCGCCCAGCGCGCGGCCGGCCAGGCCCAGGGCATCAATTCGCCAGTCGAGCTGCCGCGCATTGGCGCGGTGCTGGCCGGGCTGCGCGGTGTGGCGGTGGGCGAGATCGAGGCGGCGACCACGCGCAATGCGCTGGCCGCCTTGCCGCGTTTGCAGGCCTTGGCCGTATGACCCGGCTGGTCGGCTTGCCGCCGCTGGTATCGGCCGACACCCGGCTGGTGGTGCTGGGCAGCTTTCCGGGCGCGGCCTCGCTGGCGGCCCAGCAGTACTACGGCCACAAGCAGAACCAGTTCTGGCGCATATTAAGTGCCATTTATGCCGCTGACGCAGATACTATCTGCGCAAGCAGCTATGCATTCCGTAGCAACTGGATGCTTTCCAAGGGCGTTGGCCTGTGGGATGTGTATGCCAGCTGCGAACGCGAGGGCAGCCTGGACGCGCAGATCCGTAAAGCCGAAGTAAATGATTTTGTCGCCCTGCGCCAGCGCTGCCCCGGGCTGCAGGCCGTCGCGCACAATGGGGCCGAGAGTTTTCGCCACGCCGGCCAACTGGCCGAGCTGGGCCTGCCCACCGTCCGCCTGCCATCCACCAGCCCGGCCAATGCCAGCTGGAGTTTTGCGCGCAAGCTGGCCGCGTGGCGGGAAGTGTTTGAACAATATGGAATGATTTGATGGCCCGTAAATCTGCCGCCACGGCAACCTCCGCCCTGCCCGAAGTCAACTTTTGCGACTACGGCGATGTGCGCACCCTGCACCTGGGCACCGAATGGGTCCAGGGCTCGATGCTGCTCGACATGCCTTACGACATCGAGCTCGAATATGTGCAGCGCATGATGGCCTGGCTGCTGTTTGTGCCGCCCAGCAGCGTGGCCAAGCGGCATGCGATGCAGCTCGGCCTGGGGGCGGCGGCGCTGACCAAGTTTTGCCGCAAGAAGCTGCGCATGAAAACCACCGCGGTGGAGCTGAACCCGCAGGTGGTGTCGGCCTGCCGCTTCTGGTTCAAGCTGCCGCCCGATGACGAGCGCCTGCACATCGTGTTGGGCGACGCCGCGCTGAAGATCCAGAACAGCGACTGGGCCGCTACCGTGGACGCGCTGCAGGTCGACCTGTACGACCAGGACGCGGCCGCGCCGGTGCTCGACAGCGCCGACTTCTATGCCGACTGCCGCAAGCTGTTGACCGACGAGGGCTGCATGACGGTGAACCTGTTTGGCGAGGCCAGCAGCTACCCGGCCAGCGTGGAGAAGATCACCGCCGCCTTCGGTGCCGATGCGGTCTGGGCCTTCAAGCCCACGCGCGAGGGCAATACCGTGGTGCTGGCCCAGCGCACGGCCAGCCGGCCGTCGCGCGAGGACCTGCTGGAGCGGGCCGACGCCATCCAGACCCGCTGGGGCCTGCCGGCAGCCAAATGGCTGAAAGTCTTCAAACCCGTTGTAGCCTGATTTACCGAGAAGGGCGCCCGCCATGAAAGTTGCCACACCCGCGCTGGCCAAGACGGCCTACCAGGGCCCGGTCCACTGGCGTTTGCTGGTCGAATGGCTGGCCGAGGACGGTGTGATCGCCGCCGCCGAGCAGCAGCGCACCATCGCCCGCTGCTCCCAGGCCGAGAGCGCCCAGCCGGCCCTGGTGCGCCTGGCTAGCGTGGCCATGCAGCGCGCCAGCGACGGCAAGCCGCTGGACATCGAGATGCTGACCCAGTGGCTGGCGGGCCGCGCCGGCCTGGCGTATTTGCGCATCGACCCGCTGAAGGTCGAGGTCGGCAAGGTGGCCGACACCATGAGCGCCGTCTACGCCGAGCGCCACAAGGTACTGCCGGTGCAGGTCACCAGCTCCGAGGTGGTGGTGGCGACCAGCGAGCCCTTCCTGACCGACTGGATGGGCGAGGTGGAGCGCCAGTCGCGCCGCAGCGTGCGCCGTGTCGTGGCCAGCCCGCTGGAGATCCACCGCTTCACCGCCGAGTTCTATGCCTTGGCCAAGTCGGTCAAGGCGGTGCAAAAGGCCGGCGGCAATATCGGCGCCGGCAGCTTCGAGCAACTGGTCGAGCTGGGCCGCACCAACAAGCAGCTGGACGCAAATGACCAGGGCGTGGTGCAGGTGGTGGATTGGCTGTGGCAGTACGCCTTCAACCAGCGCGCCAGCGACATCCACCTGGAGCCGCGGCGCGAGCAGGGCGTGATCCGCTTCCGCATCGACGGTGTGCTGCACCCGGTCTACCAGATGCCCATGGGCGTGATGAACGCCATGGTGGCGCGCATCAAGCTGTTGGGCCGCATGGACGTGGTGGAAAAGCGCCGCCCACTGGACGGTCGCATCAAGACCCGCAATCCGCGCGGCGACGAGGTGGAAATGCGTTTGTCCACCTTGCCCACCGCCTTCGGCGAGAAGATGGTGATGCGGATCTTCGACCCCGACACCGCCGTGAAAGACCTGGACGCGCTGGGCTTCACCCCGCACGATGCGCAGCGCTGGGAGGCGCTGGTGAAACGGCCGCACGGCATCATCCTGGTGACCGGGCCGACCGGTTCGGGCAAGACCACCACGCTGTACTCGACGCTGAAGCGCGTGGCCACCGAAGAGGTCAACGTCAGCACGGTGGAGGACCCGATCGAAATGATCGAGCCCAGCTTCAACCAGACCCAGGTGCAGCCGCAGCTCGACTTCGGCTTCACCGAAGGCCTGCGCGCGCTGATGCGGCAGGACCCGGACATCATCATGGTCGGCGAAATCCGCGACCTGGCCACTGCCGAGATGGCGATCCAGGCGGCGCTGACCGGGCACCTGGTGTTCTCCACCCTGCACACCAACGACGCACCCTCGGCGCTGACGCGGATGATGGAGCTGGGGGTGCCTGCCTATCTGCTGAACGCCACCGTGCTCGGCGTGCTGGCCCAGCGCCTGGTGCGGACCCTGTGCAAGCAGTGCCGCGCGCCCGACGAGGCCCTGGCCCGCGAAACCCTGGGCGAGGCCATCAAGCCCTGGAAGATCAGCGCCAGCT
The DNA here is from genome assembly GCF_031458075.1 of Rhodoferax ferrireducens. Classification (GTDB taxonomy): domain Bacteria; phylum Pseudomonadota; class Gammaproteobacteria; order Burkholderiales; family Burkholderiaceae_C; genus Rhodoferax_B; species Rhodoferax_B ferrireducens_A. The sequence continues at coordinate 67,691 of NZ_JAVDXT010000001.1, forward strand.
ACACGCCGTACAAGCCGGTGGGCTGTGTGGACTGCCGCATGACCGGCTTTCTGGGCCGCATGGGCGTGTACGAGCTGCTCACCGTGTCCGAGGCTTTCAAGAAGAAGGTGAACCAGAGCCCGAGCATCGACGAATTGCGCCGCCAGGCCGTGGCCGATGGCATGCGCCCGCTGCGCCTGGCCGGTGCTTTGCGGGTGGCCGAAGGCCTGACCACGCTGGACGAAGTGCTGTCCACCACCCCGCCGCTGGAGTGAACAGTTGCCCTTGGTAACCCAGGGGCAAGCGGCGGTCCGTACGTGGAATCCCTCACTCTTTTCCTAGGGTGAACCCGTGCCAGTCGCGCAAGAGCTTCCAACCATAATCGCCCCACTGATATTTTTGTCGCTGGTTGGTTATTTTTGGGAGATCCGTACGTGTTAATCAAAAGTCAGAAGGATTTTTTCTCCGGACTGATGTTCATGGGCGTGGGTGTGGCGTTCGCTTGGGGCGCTACCACCTACACCGTGGGCAGCGGCGCCCGGATGGGGCCAGGGTATTTCCCTCTGGTACTGGGTGTGGTGATGGCGATTCTGGGCGCGATCATCACCTTCAAGGCGCTGGTCACCGAGACCGAAGGCGGTGACAAGATCGGCAAGTGGGCCTGGCGCCCGCTGTTCTTCATCCTGGGCGCCAATCTGGCCTTCGGGGTGCTGCTGGGCGGCTTGCCCAGCATCGGCTTGCCCGCCATGGGCTTGATCATCGCCATCTATGCGCTGACCCTGATCTCGGCCAAGGCCGGCGAGAAGTTCGTCTTGCGCGACGTGTTGATTCTGGCCACCGTGCTCGCCATCGGCAGCTACCTCGCCTTTATCTTGCTGTTGAAGCTGCAGATCCAGGTCTGGCCCACATTCATTACCGGTTAAGGGATTCCCATGGATTTGCTAAGTAATTTGGCGCTGGGCTTCGGCGTCGCGTTCACCCCGATCAACCTGCTGTACGCGTTGATCGGCTGTATCTTGGGCACGCTGATCGGCGTGCTGCCCGGCATTGGCCCGGTGGCCACCATCGCCATGCTGTTGCCCGCCACCTATGCGCTGCCACCCGTGTCGGCGCTGATCATGCTGGCCGGTATCTACTACGGCGCGCAATACGGTGGCTCCACCACCGCTATTCTGGTCAACCTGCCAGGGGAGTCGTCCTCGGTGGTGACTGCGATTGACGGCTACCAGATGGCCCGGCAGGGGCGGGCGGGGCCGGCGTTGGCGGCTGCGGGTATAGGCTCGTTCTTCGCCGGTTCGGTGGGTACGCTGATTCTGGCGGCCTTTGCACCGCCGCTGACCGAAATCGCCTTCAAGTTCGGCCCGGCCGAATACTTCTCGCTGATGATTCTGGGCCTGATTGGCGCCGTGGTGCTGGCCTCGGGCTCCCTGCTCAAGGCTGTGGCCATGATTCTGCTGGGTCTGTTGATCGGCCTGGTGGGTACCGACGTGAACTCGGGTGTGGCGCGTTTCAGCTTCGATATCCCCGAGCTGACCGACGGCCTGGGCTTCGTGGCCATCGCCATGGGTGTGTTCGGCTACGGCGAAATCATCAGCAACCTGGCCCAGCCAGAGGACGACCGCGAGGTGTTCACCGCCAAGATCAGCGGCATGTTCCCGACCAAGCAGGATTTCAAGGACATGCTGCCGGCCATGCTGCGCGGTACCACACTGGGCTCGGCCCTGGGCATCTTGCCTGGCGGCGGTGCGCTGTTGGCTTCTTTCGCCAGCTATGCGCTGGAAAAGAAGATGAAGATGAAACCCGGCGAAATCGCTTTCGGCAAGGGCAATATCCGCGGTGTGGCAGGCCCTGAGTCGGCCAACAATGCGGGTGCGCAAACCTCTTTCATTCCGCTGCTGACGCTGGGTATTCCACCCAATGCGGTGATGGCGCTGATGGTGGGTGCGATGACCATCCACAATATCCAGCCTGGTCCCCAGGTGATGACCAGCAACCCCGAGCTGTTCTGGGGCCTGATTGCCTCCATGTGGATCGGCAACCTGATGCTGGTGATTCTGAACCTGCCGCTGATCGGCATGTGGATCAAGCTGCTGTCGGTGCCTTACCGCTTCCTGTTCCCGTCCATCGTGCTGTTCTGTGCGATTGGCGTGTACTCCACTAACAACAACACCTTCGACATCTGGCTGGTGGCGGGCTTCGGCTTCATCGGCTACCTGTTCAACAAGCTGGGTTGCGAACCGGCCCCCTTGCTGCTGGGCCTGATCCTCGGCCCGATGATGGAAGAAAACCTGCGCCGCGCCCTGCTGTTGTCGCGCGGCGACTGGAGCGTGTTTGTAACCCGTGGCCTGTCTGCCAGCCTGTTGGCGGTGGCGGCCCTGATGGTCATCATCGTGCTGCTGCCTTCGGTGAAGAGCAAGCGCGAAGAAGCCTTCGTGGAAGACTAAAGCTTTTCCTGCTCTCGCAAGACGGCACCTTCGGGTGCCGTTTTTTTTGGCGACGGCGGGATGCGCCAAACACGATGCTCGGGAATCGGCGATCAACCTAGAATAGGCTTCCAACGCACATCCTATCTGCACCAGTGGCTACAAAAAACATAGCGGGCGGCCTGCTGCTCGCACTCGTGGGCTCGATCGCCTTCAGCGGCAAGGCCATCATCGTCAAGCTGGCCTACCGCTACGGCGTTGATGCCGTCACCCTCATCATGTACCGTATGCTGTTTGCGCTGCCCATCTTCGCCGTCATGGCCTGGTGGTCCAGCCGCGGCAAAGCGGCGCTGACCGCCAAGGACTGGTGGGGCGTGCTGGGCCTGGGCTTCACCGGCTACTACCTGGCGAGCTTTCTGGACTTTGCCGGGCTGGGTTACATCAGTGCATCCCTGGAGCGCCTGATCCTGTACCTGAACCCGACCCTGGTGGTGGTGATGGGCTGGCTGCTGTACCGCAAGCCCATCACCCGTGTCCAGGTGCTGGGCATGGCGGTCTGCTACTGCGGCGTGGTGCTGGTGTTTGGCCACGAGATCAACCTGCAGGGCGCGAACGCTGGCCTGGGCGCCTTGCTGGTGTTCGGCAGTGCCGTCAGCTATGCGATCTACCTGGTATACAGCGGGCAGATGGTGCAGCGCCTGGGCTCCCTGCGCCTGGTCGGCCTGGCGACCACCGTGGCCTGCGTGCTGTGCCTGCTGCAATTCGTGCTGCTACGGCCCATGTCGGCCGCCCAGGTGGCGCCTGAAGTCATCTGGCTGTCGGTGCTGAACGCTACCGCCTGTACTGCCGCCCCGGTGCTGATGGTGATGATGGCTATCGAACGCCTGGGCGCTGGCCTGGCGGCCCAGATCGGCATGGTGGGCCCGATGTCCACTATCCTGATGGGTGTGCTGATTTTGGGCGAGCCGTTCACCGCCTGGGTGGCCGCCGGCACCGTGCTGGTGGTGTCCGGGATTTATGTATTTACCCGCAGTGGGCGTTGATCAAAGGAGTAATCATGGACTTGGGAATTTCTGGCCGTTGGGCCTTGGTGTGTGGGGCCAGCAAAGGCCTGGGCTGGGGCTGCGCACAGGCGCTGGTGCGCGAGGGGGTGAACGTGCTGATCGTCGCCCGCGGTGCCGAAGTCTTGGCCACGGCTGCTGCGAAATTGGTAGCTGACAACGAAGGTACTAGCAGCGCTAGCGTGCTTTTTTGTGCTGCAGATATCACCACGCCCGAAGGCCGGGCGGCGGTGTTCGCGATCCGCCAGGATTTCGATATCGTCGTCACCAACGCGGGCGGCCCGCCCACCGGCGACTTCCGCAGCTGGGACCGCGAAGCCTGGCTGAAAGCGGTGGACGCCAACATGCTGACGCCGATCGAACTGATCAAGGCCACGGTGGACGGCATGGCGGCGCGTGGCTTTGGCCGCATCGTCAACATCACCAGCAGCGCGGTGAAGGCGCCGATCGACGTGCTGGGCCTGAGCAATGGCGCGCGCAGCGGCCTGACGGGCTTTGTGGCCGGCGTGGCGCGCAGCCCGTTGGCCGGCCAGGGCGTGACCATCAACAACCTGCTGCCGGGCGCGTTCGACACCGACCGCCTGCGCGGCAATATGCAGGGCGCGGCGGCCAAAACCGGCAGCAGCGTGGACGCGGTCGCCGACGCCCGGCGCAAGACGATTCCGGCCCAGCGCTTTGGCACGCCGGAAGAGTTTGGCGCGGTCTGCGCGTTCCTGTGCAGCGCCCAGGCCGGTTACATCACCGGCCAGAACGTACTGGTCGATGGCGGCGCCTACCCCGGCACTTACTGAGCGTTCTTCAGGGCTTCCAGCGCCTGGGTGACTTCATCCAGGCCCACGCCCTCGGCAGGCTGCAGGCTACCCAGGGCGGCCAGGCCTTCGGCTTGCAGCTGGGCAATCGCCCGGCCGGCGTCCTTGGGCGCCTCGAAGCCGGCGCTGAGCAAGAGCAGGTGGCCGTGCGCATCGACCAGCTTGAAGTGGAACTTGCCGTCGGCTTCGCGGTACTGCTTGAAGCTGGGCAGTGCCGCTTTGGCCACCTTGGCCGACTTTTGCACCGCCTGGGCCCGCAGGTCGCGCAGGCCCACCGCGTGGCGCAGCTTGGCGATGAACGGGGTGGCGGTCTGGCGGGCCTTGGCGGCACCGGCCAGCAAGATGTCTTCCACCTGGCCAGGGTTGTCCATGTAGGACTGGTAGGCCTGGCGCATGGGCGCGATCTCGCGGTCTATGCGCTCGAACAACACCTGCTTGGCGTCGCCCCAGGCAATGCCGTCGGCGTAGGCCTGGCGCAGGCTGGTGGTCTCTGCTTCGCTGGCGAAGGCCTGGTAGATCTGGAACAGGGCCGAGCCCTCGGTGTCCTTGGGCTCGCCGGGTGCGCGCGAATCGGTGAGGATGCCGGCAATCAGCTTGCGCAACTCGGCCCGCGGGGTGAACAGCGGAATCGTGTTGTCGTAGCTCTTGCTCATCTTACGGCCGTCCAGGCCGGGCAGGGTGGCCACGGATTCTTCAATCAGCGCCTCGGGCAGCACGAAATGTTCGCCATACACATGGTTGAAGCGCTGGGCGATGTCGCGCGCCATCTCGATGTGCTGGATCTGGTCGCGGCCCACGGGTACCTTGTGGGCGTTGAACATCACGATGTCAGCCGCCATCAGCACCGGGTACATGAACAGGCCGGCGCTGATGTCGGCATCCGGGTCGGCTTGCGCGGCCAGGTTCTTGTCGACCGAGGCCTTGTAGGCATGGGCACGGTTCAGCATGCCCTTGGCGCTCATGCAGGTCAGCAGCCAGGTCAGCTCGGGGATTTCCGGGATGTCGGACTGGCGGTAGAAGGCCACGCGGTTCGGGTCCAGCCCGGCGGCCAGCCAGCTGGCGGCGATCTCCAGCGTCGAGCGCTGGATGCGTGCCGGGTCGTCGATCTTGATCAGCGCGTGGTAGTCGGCCAGGAAGTAGAAGCTCTCCACCCCCGGCGCCAGGCTGGCGCGTACCGAAGGGCGGATGGAGCCCACGTAATTGCCCAGGTGGGGCGTGCCCGAGGTGGTGATGCCAGTTAAAACACGTGAGGAAGTCATAAACAATTAATCAACGGATCAAGAAGGTCAGGGGGCTGAGCAGGATATCCAGCAGGCCGAAAGTCAGGCCCATCACCGGCTGCAGCCACAGGCTGCTGACGATGCCCGAAATCACCAGGGCCATCACGATGAAGAAACCCCAGGGTTCGATGCGTGACACCAGGGCGGCCTGGCGGTAGGGCAGCAGGCCGACCAGAATGCGGCCACCGTCCAGCGGCGGCAGCGGGAACAGGTTGAAGGCGAACATCACCACATTGACCAGCATGCCGGCCTTGCACATCCTGAGGAAAAATGGCTCGGTGATGCCCGCACCGACCAGCAGATACAGCAGCACGCCCCACAAAAAGGCCTGGATCAGATTGGCGCCCGGGCCGGCCAAGGCCACCCAGACCATGTCGCGCTTGGGATTGCGCAGGTTGCCGAAGTTGACTGGCACCGGCTTGGCATAGCCGAACAGGAAGGCGCCGGAGGTGGCGAAGTACAGCAGCAGCGGCATCAGAATCGTGCCCACCGGGTCGATGTGCTTGACCGGGTTCAGGGTGATGCGCCCCATGCGGTAGGCGGTGTTGTCGCCAAAATGGTGGGCGATGTACCCATGAGCGGCCTCGTGCACCGTGATGGCAAACAGCACGGGCAGGGCGTAGATGAGGACGGTTTGGATCAGGTATTGGATATCCACGGAGCGTATGTCTCAGGGCTTAGGGTTTAGAGGCCAATAGCAGCCAGGTCGCCCCGGCCCTGGCGCACCAGCACCGGGTCGCCGCCGGTGCCCATGTCGGTCAGGTCGATGACGGTGGTGGGCTCCAGGGGGCAGGCACCGGCATCCAGCACGGCGGCGATCTGGTGTTCGAAGCGTTCGCGTATGGCTTCGGCGTCGTTCAGCGGATCGGTTTCACCCGGAGGAATCAGGGTGGTCGCCAGCAGGGGCGCGCCATGCATCTCCAGCAGGGCTTGCAGGGTTTTGTGGTCGGGCACGCGCAGGCCTATGGTTTTGCGCGAGGGGTGGCTCAGGCGGCGTGGCACTTCCTTGCTGGCTTCCAGAATGAAGGTGTAGGGGCCAGGCGTGGCGGCCTTGAGCAGGCGGTACTGCTTGTTGTCGACCCGGGCGTAGTTGGCCAGCTCGCTGAGGTCGCGGCACAGCAGGGTCAGGTGGTGCTTGTCGTCCACTCCCCGGGTGCGGCGCAGCAGATCGGCCGCGGCCTTGTCGTCCAGATGGCAGACCAAGGCATAGCTGGAGTCGGTCGGCACCGCCACCAGCTTGCCTTGCCCCAGCAGGGCCACGGTTTGTTTGAGCAGGCGGGCCTGGGGATTGTCGGGGTGGATTTCGAAGTACTGTGCCATGGGTCGATTATCAGGATTCAGCCGGTTGGACAGAAATGCGGCTTTCCCGCACGGTCAGCCAGGCGCCGGCAGCGCCGCAGACCGCTACCAGCAGTATGCCCAGGGTCGCCCATTGGTCGGGCACATGGGAAAACACCAGCCAGCCGCCGAGCATGGCAAAGCCGATCTGCCCGTACAAAAACGGGGTCAGGGTGGCAGCCGGGGTGCGGGCATAGGCCAGGATCAGCAGGAAGTGGCCCACCGTGGCCATCAAACCCATCAGCAGCATGCCGCCCCATAGGCGCCAATCGTGGATGGGAACCCAGAAGAACGGTACCGCGATGGACGCCACCACGGTGCCGATCCAGCCGGTGTAGAAGTGCATGGTGAACGGGTCTTCGGTTTTGGCGAGACGGCTGGTCAGCACCTGGAACCAGGCATTGGTGGCTACCAGGCCCAGCGGCAGCAGGGTGGCCCAGCGGAAGGTATCGCCACCGGGGCGGATGATGATCAGCGTACCCACAAAGCCGCCCACGACCAGCATCCAGCGCAGGGCCGATACGCGGTCGCCCAGGAGGGCTGCCACCAGGGTGATCACCAGTGGGGTGATCATCACGATGGCGGTGAATTCGCCTACCGGCATGTGCTTCAGGCTCAGGAACGACAGCAGACTGCTGGTCAGCAGCAGCACGCCACGCAGGCATTGGAACCTGGGGTGCGCGGTGCGCAGCAGCGCCATACCGCGCAGCGGCAGCATGGCCGCGGTGGTGACCGAGGCCTGGAAGAGATAGCGTACCCACAGCGCCATCAGCAAGGGCACGCTGGCGCTGGTCCATTTGGTGGTGGTATCCAAGGTGGCAAAGCACGCGACCGCCACTGTGACCAGCGCAATGCCGGCCAGTGCAGATGCCGGGCGGCTCACTGGATGCGGTCCGCGAGCAACTCCCATACCGGCGTCAGATCGCCCGGCAGGTAGGGCAGGGTGCCCAGGTCGGTATGGCTCTCATCCGGGCTGTGGAAGTCGCTGCCGCGCGATGCGGCCAGGCCGAATTCCCGCGCCATGTCGGCGTATTCCACGTATTCGGCTACGGTATGGCTGCCGGTGACGACTTCGACCCCTGTGCCGCCATGGGCCTTGAATTCGCTGAACAGCGCGTACTCTTCGTTGGCGGAAAATTTATAACGGCCCGGGTGGGCGATCACTGCCAGGCCACCCGTCTGGGTGATCCAGCCGACCGCATCCTTGAGGGTAGCCCAGCGGTGCGGCACGTAGCCGGGTTTGCCTTCGGTCAGGTATTTGCGAAACACCTCGTAGGTGTCTTTGCAGACACCGGACTCCACCAAAAAGCGGGCGAAATGGGTGCGCGAAATCAACGCGGGGTTGCCTACAAATTTGAGTGCGCCTTCATAGGCATCGCGAATGCCCACCGTTGCCAGGCCGGCGGCCATTTCCATGGCCCGCGCGCCACGGCCGCCGCGCGTGGCTTCCAGGCCTTGCTGCATCAACGGGCTGCTGGCGTCAAAGCCCAGGCCAACAATGTGCACGGTTTCACCGGCAAAAGTGACGGAAATCTCGGCGCCGGTCAGGTACTTCATGCCGTGGGCCTTGGCGGCGGCGGCAGCGCGTTGCTGGCCACCCACTTCGTCGTGGTCGGTCAAAGCCCAGAGCTCGACTCCGTTGGCGCTGGCGCGGGCGGCGAGTTGTTCGGGCGTCAAGGTGCCGTCGGAGACGACCGAGTGGCAATGGAGGTCGGCGTTGAGTATGGAGGTCACAATCTGATTTTAGGCGCTATGGGTTTTCCCTGCCCCCGGTGGCGCCAAATCTGCGGGCCATAAAAAAACCCGCCGGGTAAGAGCGGGTTTTTTCGTGCGACTGGAAGACCAGGCTGAATTACTTCAGCTTGATTTCCTTGTAGTCCACATGCTTGCGAGCTTTGGGATCAAACTTGCTGATCAACATTTTCTCGGGCATGGTTTTCTTGTTTTTGGTCGTGGTGTAGAAGTGCCCCGTACCTGCTGTGGATTCCAGCTTGATTTTTTCGCGTCCGCCTTTGGTTGCCATGATTCAGCTCCTTATGCTTGGCCACGTGCGCGCAAATCGGCGAGCACAGAGTCGATGCCATTTTTGTCGATCAAACGCAGACCGGCGTTGGAGATGCGCAAGCGGATCCAACGGTTTTCTGTTTCGACCCAGAAGCGGCGGTATTGCAGGTTCGGCAGGAACCGACGTTTGGTTTTGTTGTTGGCGTGGGAGACATTGTTCCCAACCATTGGGCCTTTGCCCGTGACTTCACATACGCGTGCCATGAGGACACTCCAATCAGAGCCGTGGTGGCGTGAAAGCTACCCCGGCCAATTAACGGCGAATCGCCGCACCTCGCCACCTAAGCGGTGGCGGTAAAAGTAATTTACCGAGCCCAATTGGCGCCCGAAAGCACCAGCCAAATTCAGTAAAGCCCACGATTATAGCCTTGTCCGGGAAATTCTTGCTGAACTGGCTTGGGGGCATGATTTTTGGCATGAAAAAGCCCGCTACTTTTGGGGTAACGGGCTTCTTGGTATGTGGTGCCGGAGAGATGAATCGAACACCCGACCTTCTCATTACGAATGATGGGATACGCATATTCTCCCTTGTTGATTGATGTTGCTACAATCAATATAAATCAACAGCTTATAGACTTTTAACTGGTCAAATTAACAGTCTAGGTGTTGATCGATATTCGTCAAAATAGTGCAAAAGTGGCTACATGGTGGCTACATGGTGGCTACATGGTGGCTACATGGATCGACAAAGGGGCAAGTGATGGCAAGACCAAAGAAGGACGCAGTAGTCGATCTGCGAGATGCGCATGAGCTTACGGCTGGGTTAATCGAGCGGCTGACCTGCCCGGCTGACAAAGCCCAGGCGTTCCTACGTGATGCCAAGTCCCCCGGCTTGCGTGTGCGCGTTACGGCAGCGGGCGCCAAATCGTTTGTGTTCGAGGCCAAGCTGAACCGACAGACCATCCGCCGCACCATTGGCGACGTGCGCGCCTGGAGCATTGAGGCTGCCCGTACCGAGGCGAACCGATTGCGCGTCACGTTGGACGGAGGTACAGACCCCCGCGAGGTGGAGCGCCAACAGTTGGCAGACCTGGCCGCGACGAAAGCCGCTACCGCTGCCCAGGCGGTGACTGTGGGCGACGTTTGGCCGCGTTACCTGGCAGAGGGCAAGCCCAAGCGCAAAGACGCATTCAAGCCTGGTTACCGTGCCGACCTTGAAGCGATGGCTTCGCCCGGTGGTCAAAGGAAAAAGCGAGGCAAAGGCTTAACGCGTCCGGGGCCGCTATTCCCGCTGTTGGCGTTGGCGCTGGCCCAGGTGGACGAGGACGCGCTGAAAAGTTGGTATGACCGTGAGGCCCTGGCCGGCAAGCACCAAGCTGCCCGTGCACTGATGATGTTCCGCGGTTTCCTGCGCTGGGCCTCTGCCCGGCCTGAATATCGCGCCATGGTGGATCGCGATGCGGGCAAAGCTGCTGCCATTGTCGAAGTGCTACCTGGTAACACTCGCCGTACTGATGCTCTTGAGGCTGCTCAGTTGCCGGGCTGGTGGTCGGGTGTGACCCAGCTGAGCAACGTTACAGCCAGCGCCTATCTGCGTGCCATGCTGCTCACCGGCGCGCGCCGCGAGGAAATGGCCGCGTTGAAATGGGCAGACGTGGATTTTCAGTGGCGCAAACTGACTATTGCCGACAAGGTCGATGCGACCCGGACGATTCCGTTGACCGACTATCTGGCGTGGCTGCTGGCCAGCCTGCCCAAGGTCGGGCCGTATGTCTTCGCCAGTGCCAGCAAGTCCGGTAGGTTGACCGATACTCGCGCCAGCCATGCCAAGGCGTTGCAAAGCGCTGGTATTGAAAGTTTGACCATCCACGGGTTGCGTCGGTCGTTCTCGCTGCTCGGCGAAGCCGCGGGTGCGCCGGCTGGCGCTATTGCCCAGGTCATGGGGCACAAGCCAAGCGCCACCGCCGAGGGCTACCGCCCGCGTAGTGTGGATGCTCTGCGCCCGTTCCTGGCTTGTATCGAATCGCACATTCTTGAACAGGCAGGGGTGGCATTTGTGGCCGGCGCTGAGCCGGGCAAACTGCGTGCTGTAGCTTAATGTTTTGCCCCAGCTAGGTTTAGCGGCTGAAAAGCGGGAACCTTCACCCGCCTGCTGGGGCTTCTATTTGAAGTGACACCTTGAAGGGGTGCGGATGTCGGTATATACGGTTCCTGTTGGTACGACAGTTATTTCTGTAGGCAAACTGCTGCAATGGATTGCCGAACAAGTGATACCTGTAGTTGAAGTGCCTTCAAGCCTGGGGGATCTGACAAAACAGATGCTTCTCGGAAGAAATGATCAGGGCTTGGACCATTGGCAGGACCAGCCGCTGGCGCTTGAGGACTGGGCGATATTGGATCGCGTATGGAAGGGCTTGCCAGACGTGCTCAGCGTCGATCAGTTGGAATGGCCGGCATACAAAGGTGCCTTTGAGCGATGGAAGCAGGCCAACCCGGAAGATGCACCGCCTTGGAGACCTGCGGCTATCTTCGTAGACCAAGTTGGAACAGACCAAATTAAGCGTAGTAACGTGTTCAATACTCATTATTGGGTATTGGATGGCAGGCTTAAGTCTGGCGAGACCCGAGGGATTTCGGAAGACCGTGTGGAGACGCGTCAGATGGGACCAGGTGTGTTACTGCCAGTTGCAGAGGCCAAAGCCTACCTGGAGCAAGCTGGGTTTACGTTGGAAGTTGGGACGATACCCGCGTCAGCACAGAGCTCCGCAGCGCCCGCGCCTGCGGTGGGGCTTGACTATTCGCTACTGGCAACCCCGGCCGAATTATTAGACGCATTTGGAAAATGGGGAATGCAAGCCGCCTGGTTTAGTGACCTTAACAGCCGTAAATGGCTACACGACTCGCGCCGCCGAACTGGCCAAGGCCAACGTGGACACACCATCGAACCTTTGTTTTGCCCGTTTGAGGTGATGAATGGATTGATTAGAAAAGTCCGTAAAGAAAAGCGCCTGCAACCAGATACAGCGTGGCGAACGCTAGAGCACAAATTTCCAAAGGTCTACGCAACATTTGAAAACCACGACCCTCGCGACCGGACCAGGGGTTAACTGAGAACTGACCGGGTGACACAAACCCGGACGCAAGCTATCGGACAGGGTTTTCCCAATGGTAGGGGGGACCGTCTCGACTGGGTATTGACGCACTAAAAAACCCTGACTTCGAAATGCAACCATGTTCAACAAACCGAGAGGTTTACGCCATGGCCGCAATCACTTTTAAACCCACTGCGCTGGAGCATGAGACCCGCTCCGCATTACCTACACCAGAGGCCGCATTCCACTTAAGCAGAGCGCAGCAAACGCTTAGATTGTGGGCAATGCGTGAAGATGGTCCATTGCGCCCGATGCGTATCCATGGTCGTCTTGCATGGCCTGTGGCCGAGCTCCGCATTTTGCTGGGCGTAGCAGCATGAACGCGATCACCATCCAACCCCTACCGCTGGTCATCAAGGACATGCCCCGCGTCGATAGCCGCTTGCTGGCTGCCAACATGCACAACCAGCACCGAACCACGGTGGCGTTGATCGACAAATACCAACCAAACCTTGCTGCATTCGGTAAGGTGCTATTTCAAATCGCACCTTCGGCCGACGGCAAGACCGGGCAGAAAGAACGCGTTGCTCTGCTCAACGAGGACCAGGCGTTCTTCCTTGTGGCATTGTCCCGCAATACCCCACGCGTGGTGGAGTTGAAAGGCAAGCTGGTGAAGGCATTCGCCGAGGCCCGCCGCGCCGCCCAGGTGCACACCACGGAATACCTGCCCGGCTACCACGAGCTGCACGATCAATTCCACGCCCTGGCCGTTGGTTCGCCGAATGAGCGTTTCGTGCACATGAATCTGAACAAGCTGGTTAACCGCGTGGTGGGCATCGGCTCGGGGCAACGTGGTGACCTGACAGCCCCGAAGCAGTCTCTGATGGTTGTGGCGCAGGATCTGGCCACCAGGGCAATGCACGGTGCGGCAAACCACCATGAAGCCTATGCCTTCGTCAAGGCGGTATTGATCAACCTGGGCCGTGTGCTGGAGGTGTCGAATGAGCCATCCAGAAGCCAACCCCGGAAATGAAAAATTTCTTGTACTGCCTCCAAGGAATCTAGAAAAGCACTCAACAGCGCGAAGTCTGCCAGCGCCAATGCCCAGCACAAGCGGATTATTCAGGTGCTGCGCCGGCGACCGAAACCTCCTATGACCTGCGTCGCATCGGTTGCTACCAGTGCCGCACACTGATCAAAGAATTGCGCGAAAATTTCAATTTTGAGATTCGCACCGAGCGCGTGGCCATTTTCGATCGCGATGGTTTCTAGAGGGGTGAAATCCTCTCCAAAATTCACACCTCGTGCGTAGGGGAGGCCTTCGGGTGAATTCCCCCTGCATGCCTGTTTTCCAGCTACCGGGAATTAGAGAAAATGAGCGCCAAAAGGTCGAAAAAGAGCAAACGGGCCGCGCGGTACATGCGTCAGCAAGGAAACGCAGACCTAGGTCATTGCTCAAGGCTACGGAATGCTGCGCCGGGTAGGACTCAAAGCCGGTCGGAACAAACATGAGATTTTTTCGGCGACTGAACCCATGATTGCGACCAAGCTGATCGTGAATAGAAAACCGTCGTTCAGTCGAAAAAAGAGGTCCGCGACCCGCGCTCAAGTTCGACAAGTGGAAATGGCGTACGCGGCCGGTATGGACCCTGAGCTGGTCCGCGCGCTGGCGAATAAAGCGTCTCAACAAGTGGGTTAACTAGGTCGGCTTCACAAAGTGCAAGCGAAAAAACTCAAGGGGCGCGTTGCGGCAATTCGAACTGTGCGGCCTGTTTGTACCGATCCAAAACTTAACAGCAAATCTTCTTCGATGATTTTGGGATGGGCCAGCGCGGCGGCGACTTGCTGCTCCGCCTCGCTCACCCAGACCGGCAAGGGCATCCCTTTCCCTTCGGTCGCGACCTTCATCGTTCTCCCCGTGCCGTGCGCCAGGCACGGTAACCGTCCATCAGCGCCCGCGCATCGGCCAAGGCATGGTGCCTGGGCATCGCTGCGGTGTAAACCGCGTCGGCGGCCTTTTCAAACGCAGGGTGCGCGAAGGCGGCACTGTCTATAAGCAGCTGCTTGCAGAAATCGCCAGGCGGCTGCAATTTGGGGCGTCCCAGCATGGCCACCGCTAGCAACCAAAAGTCGGTCTCGTAGTCATACACGACGGTTGGAAGTTCCGGAAACTGCGCGAACCAATCCCGCACGCGGTTTGTCAGTTCTGAACGACTACAGGCCGCATCCGGCACACGACCCAGCAGAGGCAGCACGTTTTGGTGCACAAAATCGCTACATTGCTTGGGATAAAAATCTGTACGCTCGGCGTAAAACTCGCGCCCATCCTCAGCCACCAGCGCCAAGCTGATGAGATCGGATCGCCCAAATTTCGTAAATTCAGTGTCGAGAAAAATGAGCATCAGCATCGCTCCTGGTGCGAATGGACGTAGGGGCCATGCTCAGCATCTTCTCGCAGCATTCCCATTACTTTTGCACTCCAGTTGGAATGGGCCGAGTCGATGGGCACAGCCAAACGACACAGCTTTCTGATTGCTGCTGGGTCGCCCTGGTGCCGCATCAAAAGGCCCGCACCAATCCCGGCCAGCGCTCGCATTTCCATATGGTTTAACTCCGCACGTCCCCGGGACGGGTGCGCCTTGAAGAAGTCAGTCACAGGTTTGTAGGCTTCGTCCACTGCCGGCGGGGCAACCGCTCTCTCTGCAGCGCTCAAGAACGGTGGTGCAGGGTTGATTTCATACAACTGCAGGACCTCGCGGGGAGCCAGGTGCCGGAAATTGGCTTCGTTCACCAGCATCTCTTTCTCCTGGTCCAGCTGCTCTGCCAGGTTGGAAAGATAGACGCGCGCGGTCAAAAGCACCTGAACTCGATCCGGCCAACCCAGCACCCAACGATTCGCGATGGTCACGGCCATCGACCCCATGGCCTCGATCTGGAGGGCGACTTCTGGCGGATATATCGAACGATTGACCAAAGCTTCGGACATTTCTCTCTCCCATTCACTGCGTTACAATGTAACGCAGTGAATACGGAAAAGCGCATGGAAAATGAAGAAAAGAAAAAAGACAATGCCAGGCGGCAAGCGGCTTACCGCAAGCGCCGCCTCAAAGAAGGGTCAGACCAGCGTCTGAACGTGATTCTGGAACAGCCTGCTAAGCAGGCGCTGGACGCGATTGCCCACTATTACGGCGTCACCAACAAAAGCGTGGTGGAGCGGCTGCTGCTCGAGGCGTACGCCAAGCTGATTGAGCAAATCCAGATTAAGCAGGAGCTCGCTGGCTCGTAGAACCGGGTGGTTGACCGTCAATCACCTAGCGCGCCAGCGGGTCGGCGCCTTTAGTTCACCCGGCCCATTCCTCGCCGATGTTCTGCATCTGCAGCAAGACCAGCTCCACCGCGCTGTCTTGCAAGTCAGGCGGGTATTTGTACTTGCGCAGAATGCGCTTCACCATCAGTCGCAGCTTGGCCCGCACGCTCTCGCGCTCGGACCAGTCCACGCTGAGGTTCTGGCGCAGGTTCTCGGTCAGCTCATGGGCGATCTTCTTCAGGGTTTCGTCGCTCAGCTCGCGCACTGCAGACTCGTTGGCCGCCAGGGCGTCGTAAAAGCGCAGCTCGTCTTCCGTCAGGCCCAAGGTCTCGCCGCGCGACGACGCTGCGCGAAACTCCTTGGCCATCTGCACCAGCTCTTCCATCACCTGCGCGGTTTCAATGGATCGGTTCTGGTAGCGGGTAATCACATTCGCCAGCATTTCGGAGAACTTGCGGTCTTGCACCACGTTGCTGGCAAAGCGGCTTTTGACCTCGCCCTCCAGCAGGCGCTGAAGCAGCTCCACCGCCAGGTTGCGCTCGGGCAGGTTGCGCACCTGGGACAGAAACGCGTCGTCCAGCAGGCCGATGTTGGGCTTGTCCAGGCCCACGGCATCGAAGATATCGACCACCGCATCCGACACCACCGCCTGGTTGATGATCTGCCGTACCGCCAGGTCGCGGGCCTCGTCGCTGCGCTTCTGGGCCGTGGCGTCCTTCTTGGTCAGGATGACCTTCACGCCCTGCAAGAAAGCCACTTCCTCACGTACTAGCTTGGCCTCATCGAGCGTGCAGCACAGGGTGAAGGCGCGGGCCATGGCCACGGCGTTGTCGGCAAAGCGCTTCTTGCCGTCGCGGGTCGGCCCGGTCTGCAGGCCCAGCACATGGTTGGCGGCCCCGGCCAGGGTTTTATGCCCACCGGTCAAAAAGCCGCTGTAGTCAAAGCCGTGCAGCAGGCTGCGCAGCACGTCGATCTTCTCCATCAGCAAGCTGTACGCCTCGTGCGCATCCACCGTGGGGCGGCCCCGGCCTTGGGCCTGGGTGTATTCCTTCATGGCGGCTTTGAGCTCGTTGCCGATGCCGATGTAGTCCACAACCAGGCCGCCGGGCTTGTCTTTGAACACCCGGTTGACGCGGGCAATCGCCTGCATCAGGTTGTGCCCCTTCATGGGTTTGTCCACGTACAGGGTGTGTACACAGGGCGCGTCAAAGCCGGTGAGCCACATGTCGCGCACGATGACGATCTGCAGCGGGTCGGCCGGGTCTTTGAAGCGTTTCTCCAGCCGCTTCTTGGTTTGCGGGCTGTAGATGTGCGGGCGCAGCAGGGCGCGGTCGCTGGCAGATCCAGTCATTACGATCTTGATGGCACCCTTCTCGGGGTCGGCATCGTGCCAGCTGGGGCGCAGGCGCACGATCTCGTTGTACAGGTGCACGCAGATGTCACGGCTCATGGCCACCACCATGGCTTTGCCTGGCTGCGCCGTGTTGCGGGCTTCGAAGTGCGCCACCAGGTCTGCCGCCACGCTGGCCACACGCGGCTCTGCGCCTACCACTTTCTCCAACGCAGCCCAACGGCTTTTCAGGGCGGCTTGCTGGCTGTCTTCTTCGTCCTCGGTCAGCTCGTCTACCTCGTCGTCTATCTGCAGCAGCTCGCCTTCTTTCAGGCGCAGCTTGGCCAGGCGGGCTTCAAAATAGATGGCCACCGTGGCGCCGTCTTCCTTGGCCTGCTGCATGTCATAGACGTGGATGTAGTCGCCGAACACGGCACGCGTGTCGCGGTCGGTGCTGCTGACCGGTGTGCCGGTAAAGGCCACGAAGGTGGCGTGCGGCAGTGCGTCGCGCAGGTGCTGGGCATACCCAACCTGGTAATGCTGGGTGGTAAAGGGCGGGGGCTCGAATGCAGCGTGATGGGCAGACCGAGCGCCATCGCCCGTTGCTATAACATTCGCAGCTTCTTGCGCAGATAGAACCTGCGCCAGAGGCACTTTTCGTTCTTTTAATTTAGCCTCAAAACCATACTGCGTACGGTGCGCCTCGTCGGCAATCACCACGATGTTGTGCCGGTCGGACAGCACCGGAAAGGTGTCTTCGTCTTCCCCAGGCATGAACTTCTGGATGGTGGCAAACACGATGCCGCCCGACGGCCGGTTGCCCAGCAGCGCCCGCAACTCCTGCCGGGTGCGGGCCTGCACCGGCTGCTCGCGCAACAGGTCCTGCGCCAGGCTGAACACGCCGAACAGCTGGCCGTCCAGGTCGTTGCGGTCGGTGATGACCACGATGGTCGGGTTCTGCATGGCGGGCTCTTGCATCACCCGGGCGGCGAAGCAGGTCATGGTGATGCTCTTGCCGCTGCCCTGGGTGTGCCAGACCACGCCACCTTTTTGGCTGCCGCCCGGCTGGGATGCGGCCACCACCTGCCCGATGGCGGCGCGGACCGCGTGGAACTGGTGGTAGCCCGCAATCTTCTTCACCAGCGCGCCGTCGTCTTCAAACAGCACGAAGTAACGCAGATAGTCCAGCAGATAGGCCGGCGCCAGCACGCCGCGCACCAGGGTTTGTAGCTCGTTGAATTCGCCCAGCGGGTCCAGCGTGGCGCCGTCGATAGTCCGCCAGGCCATAAAGCGCTCGGGGTCGGCGCTCAGCGAGCCCAGCAACGCCTCGGTACCGTCGGAAATGACCAAAATCTCATTGGTCTGGAACACATCCGGGATCTGCTCTTTGTAGGTCTGGATCTGCTCGTAGGCCTTCCACACATCGGCGTTCAGGTCGGCGGGGTTCTTCAACTCCATTAGCACCAACGGCAGGCCGTTGACGAACAGGATGATGTCCGGCCGGCGCGGACGATTCTTCCCTCGGATGCTGAACTGGTTGACCGCCAGCCAGTCGTTCTGCGCAGGGTCTGCCCAGTCCACCAGCCGCACAAAGTCGCCCCGCGTGTCGCCGTTGAGTTGGTACTGCACCGGCACGCCGGTCACCAGCAGGCGGTGGAACTGCCGGTTGGCCGCCAGCAGCACCGGCAGGCCCAGGTCCAGCAGTTGGGCCAGCGCGTCTTCCTTGGCACCCGCAGGCACAGCAGGGTTCAGCCGGTCAATCGCCGAGCGCAAACGGCCCACCAGCAGCACCTGCCGGTGATTACTCCGCTCGGGTGCGGGGCCATCGGGGGCGATATCGGGGCCGTAGGCGTGGGTGTAGCCCACGTCTTGCAGCCAGGCCAGGGTTTCGCGTTCGAGCTGGTCTTCGGTCATGGGTGGAGGCAGCAGCCCGGTTTTAAGACATAGAGGCGCCCTCAGCAGATGGTGGCGACATGTTCAAGAAATGTAACTTTCTATGCATGTTAGCCGTGACATGTATAGAAAACGCTGATTTCTATACATGTCCTCTACGCCAAAAGCATGAGATATTCGTTGGGAAATCATGTGTGAAAATAGGCTCTAGAGCATATATTCATTGCACTATAAGCTATTGAAATAATAGCGATCCGGGTTTTACTCCCCTTCACCTGCCATGCCCCCCTTGTAACTGCCGATAAGATGCAAAGCCCGCATCATTTTTGCGCGTCGGGCGCCATTCAACCCATCGCAAAGCTTCATTAGGTTAAACTAATGGTCAAGTGGATTGGGGGTTCCTGGTCGGCGTTATAGCCTCGGTGGGTTCATCGGGGCTTTTCGCTTTCTGGGGCGGATACACCATCAACCCCACGTTCTCGTAACCCATACCAACACCGGCTCGACCGCCATCGCAGTAAAACTTGCGCTTCAGCAATTCAAATGCCTGATTCGCCTGAGCAGGCCGTAGGTAGTTCACACCCACAGGTCGCGCAACCAGATCAGCAAGTTGCAAGCCGGTCAGGTTGGTCTTCTTGTCTGCAAAAACGATTTCAAATGGCAGGCGTTGACCGCCAGAGTTGCTGCCATCCAGCAGCCGCCTGAACTCCAGCTCTAACTCGCTGTCTTCTTTTTTGCCACGGCACTCCACTACCACATGGGTTCGCAGGTTCTCCTGGCCCTTCTCGGTTAAAAAGCCGTGCAGCGCATTCAAGCAAATACTGAGTGCAATGTGATACGGGTTGGAGCTGGTGCCGCCGCTACGCGACAGCCGCGCCTTGTCCACCACGCAAGTGATCAAAATGAAATTGCTCGCTTCCATGATCGAATTCAGCTGCTCCATGAACCCGATGCGCGTAGGCCGATGGCTCAAGAAGGCAAAAGCACCCTTTTGCTTGCTGATCTCGTTTTCATGCAGAACCACGCTGTCGTGTCCGAAGTAGTTGAACTTCAGCTTTTCGACAGCCGGAATGATTTGCTCGCTGTAATGCCGCTTGTGAAACACACACAGTGCTAATACAAACACCGGGTAGCTCGGATCAATACTGACCAACGAATGGTCACCGCTTTCATCGACATACACCACGTAATCGCTGAACCGCTTTTCCGCGGTGGAGGCCAATGGTGTCTCCAGCGGAGTGGCTTCTGCCACCTCGAAAAGTGCGTACTGCGTGCCCGGTTTGGTAGTCATGGCAAAGCAGCTTCCAATTCTTGATGCACCTGAGGCAGCCGCAACTGGCCGGAGATCAGACGCGGGAGCAGGGTGTCGCGGAGGGTGGCGAGGGTTTCCGCAGTTGATGCGTTGTGACTTCTTTGCAGCTCGCATGCAGCAATGACATCCTCGAACACCATCAAAACAGCCTCCGACGGAAGAATCACGGGCACAGAACCCAAAATGCCCGTGTTGATATTTGGCATGGTCGCACCAACAGCATGCTGGACTAACCAAACTCGTGCCCTAGGTGCATCCAGGGTCATGGAAAGAAATGTCGCAGATGGCCATGCTTTTCCGGGCCGCAAAAGCAAACATCCGGTGCCACAAATCCAGCCTACTTCGCGTTCGGTCATCAAGGCATGTTTTTCAACGTCACCCCGTCGGCTGAACACAATATCGCCAGCCATCACCTTATGTCGAGACAACCTATCGGCATCGGCGACACCAATTCTCGCAATTGAATCGGTCATGGCTCTTCGGTTTTGGATGTCTTTCGGCATGACAACAGGAATACCTGTTTCAACATAGTCGGACGCGTGCAACTGGCTCCCAAACGGACCCGTTTGAATACTGCCACCGTATCTTTTGCATAAGTCGTCCAACCGCACGGCTTGCCACCCCTTCGGCACCAACCCCAGCTCCGAATCCTCCAAGCCATCGGGAAACAGCGCCGCCGTGGCCTCATCCATGCCTTCAGGGGTGCGGCCTTCCATCTTGGCGCGCACGGGGTCGAAATCGACGAACCACGACTTGAACAGCGCCTGGGCGATACCCTCCAGCGTGGCATTGGTTTCGCGCAGGAGGGTGATGCGGTCGTCGAAGGCTCCCAGCATGGCTGCAATGTCAAGCTGAACATGCAACGGTGGCAAGAAGATAGGAACCGCCGACAAAATGCCGGTGTTCAGGTTCGGCATCGTTGCCCCCACGGCATGGCGAATCAGCCAGTCCTTGGTTTCGGGCAAACGCAAACAATGCGAAATGAATTTGGCATCCGCAACAGCCCCGCTGCCCAACCTTACCTTCAGGCAACCTGTGCCACAAAACCATCCTACTTCATGCGGGCGGATCAACGCGTTTTTGGTCACATCGCCTCGACGACTAAACACGATGTCATCCAACCGCAGAATGTGCTGCGACAAACGATCTACGTCGGCTTGGGCAATGCGTGCAATGCCATCTTCCACGATGCCACCGTCACCAATGTTGGTTGGCATAACCACCGGAATACCTGTTTCGGTGTAGTCCGACGTGTGCAGTTGGCTGCCAAAAGGGCCGGTCTGAATTGCGCCGCCCTGGGCGTCACAAATTTGACCGAGGGTGGTAGTCGTCCAATCAAAACTCATACCCCAGCCCCCCCAGCTTCCGACGGATCAACTGGTCCAGCTCCGCGCCCTTGGCCATCTGCTCGCCCAGCTTCTCGGTCAGCAGCTGCATCTTGGTCGCGAAGTCCGCGTCGTTGTCTTCCACCTCTTCGGCGCCCACGTAACGGCCCGGGGTGAGCACGTGGCCGTGCTGGGCGATTTCGGCCAGCTTCACGCTACGGCAGTAGCCAGGCTGGTCGGCGTACGTCTCGGCACCGGTTTCACCGCGCCAGGCGGCGACGGTGGCGGCGATGCGATCTATCACCGCGTCGGTGAACTCGCTCTGCACGCGGCTGATCATGCTGGCGAGCTTGCGGGCATCGATGAACAGCACCTCGCCTTTACGCTGCTTTTTCTGCTTCACCAGAAACCACAGGCAGGCGGGGATTTGGGTGTTGAAGAACAGCTGGCCGGGCAAGGCGACCATGACTTCGACCACGTCGGCATCGACCATCGCGGCGCGGATTTCGCCCTCGCTGTTCTGGCTGCTGCTCATGCTGCCGTTGGCCAGCACAATGCCGGCGCGGCCCGTGGGCTTGAGGTGGTACAGCATGTGCTGCAGCCAGGCGTAGTTGGCGTTGCCGGCGGGCGGCTCGCCATAGGCCCAGCGCGGGTCGCCGCTGAGGCTGGCGTGCCACCAGTCGCTGATGTTGAAGGGCGGGTTCGCCAAAATGAAGTCGGCGCGCAGGTCGCGGTGCTGGTTGCGGGTGAAGCTGTCGCCGGGCTCTTTGCCCAGGTTGAAGTCGATGCCGCGGATGGCCAGGTTCATGGCGGCCAGGCGCCAGGTGGTGGGGTTGGATTCTTGGCCGTAAATGGCCACGTCGCCCGTCCTGCCTTCGTGGGCTGCTATGAATTTTTCACTTTGCACAAACATACCGCCCGAGCCGCAGCAGGGGTCGTAGACCTTGCCGGTGTGCGGGTTGAGGATGGCGACCAGGGTTTTGACGATGCTGGCCGGGGTGTAGAACTGGCCGCCGCGCTTGCCCTCGGCGCTGGCAAACATGCCCAGAAAGTACTCGTACACCTGGCCCAGGGTGTCGCGGGCCACATCGGGCGTGTCGCCAAAGCCGATGGTGGACACCAGATCGACCAGCTCGCCCAACTTGCCGTCGGGCAGCTGGGCGCGGGCGTAGCGCTTGTCGAGGATGTTTTTGAGGCGCGGGTTTTCGGCTTCGATCAGGGTCAGCGCATCGTCGATGTGCTTGCCGATGGTGGCTTGCTTGGCGGCAGCGCGCAGCGCCTCCCAGCGGGCGGCTTCGGGCACCCAGAAGATGTTGGCCTCGCTGTAGTAGTCGCGGTCTTCCAGCTCGGCGGCCACGTCTTCGGCGCTGGCCTGGCCGTAGAAGTATTCGTCGTCCGGGTCTACCAGGCGCAGGGCCAGGCTGGCGTTATGGGCGGCAAAGGTGTCAGAGATGTATTTGACGAAGATGAGGCCGAGCACCAGGTGCTTGTATTCGGCGGCGTCCATGTTGGCGCGAAGCTTGTCGGCGGTGGCCCACAAGGTTTTTTTGATGTCGTCGAGCATTCAGTCGCAGTTTCTCAGGGGGATTGTTCCGATTTTCTGCATGGATTATCAGCCCCATCTCACTGCCCCTTGCTGATTGGGCAATCTCAACCATAGGGCGGTCAACCTGCTTTGGAATCGCTGTCGAAAAGCTGCAAATCCACTGCCAGAGCTTTCCACATGTGCCTGAAATCTGTTGGAGATCTATATCTGAACCACTGCCAAACAACTGCCAGACCATTGCCAAACCTGTGCCAGACCTGTGTCGCAAGTCGACCAAAGTCCAGGGCAGGATGCCAGATGTACGGCTGACGCCGTAATCTAGGTTTTCGCCAGCTAGATCGCTTCGCGCTCGTCGCAGTCCACTCAGGGCTCCGCCCCGAGACCCAATAGAGGTCAATTTGAAAATTTAGATATATCTAAATGTCGGGCGCTCAAGCGTTGAAACGGCCGGATTTGTCCTTTTGAACTGACAACTGAACTTGCCGTGCGCCCCGCTTAGGGTCTCGGGGCGGAGCCCTGAGTGGACTGCGAAGGGGGGCAGGCGGCAAATCGCGAGGATGCTATGGACTTGCTGTGCTTGGTACAGGATCCCGTGGCCGTTGGCTGCAGGCTGCAGGCTGCAGCTGGTGGTCTGGAATGCCTCAATTCCGGCGGTGATCAGCGCGATACCGAAGCGCCGTACGGTGGCCGAAGGGAGATTCTGGTTGTAACGAGGATGGGCTTTGGCGCTGCGATGCTTACGAGGCTTCTTCTTGATCATGCGGCGCGCAGTTTAGCGCTGATGCAAGATGCAACTCGTCGTGGCGCCGGTGAGCCTTTACTCGCGTGTGCTGAGTACAACTGGTCACCACGCCATGCAGATTTGACAGACCTGTGGGTAGCGCTAAGTAGGTTAAAAGCTTGGGCGAAAAAACCGGGGTGCTTGCGGCAAGACACGGAGAAGAGTGGTTTGTGGCGACGGCAGGCCAGGTGACTGCCTTCGTTGCAAAGTCGTCCCTTCCGACGGCGGCTTCAGGCTGGTTGCTGCCGTTGGCAGGTGTTTGGCGAATAGGTACTGTCGGCCAACTGCAGACTTTCGATTTACCGTCTCATTCCAAATAATGCCAATTCCTTTTTACGTCGAATCGGATGTTTGGGCTTTGCTGGAGCCGATTCCTTGCGTGCACCTCGCACGTGAAAACAATGCACTATGGTTCCTCCAAAAGGTGCATCGCGATGGACAGGAATTGAGGAGTGTCTTGAGCCAGTTTCCGGACGTTCAGTATGAACCACTGGAGATGCACTACGCGATTTCTAAGGCCATCGCAGCAGTGAATGAAAAGTTGATATCCGACCTAACCTCTAACTTCGGTTGGCGAGGAGTGGTCTATGCGGCCTTTCTCGCTGCATTCCGTCCCATGGCGCAATTCGCCGCCTACCTGCGAATAGCCAGGGATGGCGTCCCCCACAATCAATGGTTGGTTGATTTGGCGCTTCGTGAAATCGAAGGTTGTGCAGCCCCCGAATCGGGCGGCCATCAATCACTGATTAGGGCAATTGGAGCAACGCTTCCGGCTTACCCATGTGAACATATTCGCCTCCGAGAGTGGCCTACTGGCGAAAAGTTAGTTCAGCTAAACCTAGCGAAAGACGCCATAGTTGCGGTCTACCGGCAAGATGGAGCAAACGAAGCAATTTCGGAGATAAAGAGTTCTCCATGGTCGGAACTGCTGATGACTTGACCGTCAGCTTCGGAGGATGGTGAACTTCCGCTGTGGGCCCGAATGGACCAGCCAGCCTTTCGGCTACAGTCGGCCAGAAGCAGGGCATTAGATTTTTATGACTACGTTGGGATTTCTTCTTCTAGCTGGGTTTTTCGCATTGTTGGCCATAGATGCACATCAATTCGAACGTACTTCCCGGCACCAAATATGGGCTGTACCGTCAACTTCGGGACGAGCCGTTGGCACAGACCCTCTTTCCTTGCGTGAACAGCAGGCACTGCAAAGCAATAAGTTCACCGCTGTGGGCGGGATTCCTGGACTCTACTGGGTCTTTGTGGTTCTAGCAGGCGGGTGCCTTGGGGCTGCGGGATGGTCATATTTGAGTTGAGTATGCGGACTTCTGGTGACTGCTCAGTGAAACCCGTGGGCGGCAGCTTTGGGCCCGAATGGACCAGCCAGCCTTTCGGCTACAGTCGGCCAGAAGCTGACATCTGTTCAACTACCTTGATCGTTCAAAAAGTATGAACGAGCCAGACTTCGCTACCGTAGCGCTCTACTTTCGTTTTGGTTTGGAAGCTAGTGTTTTGACCGAAGCGCAGGTGCGAGACTGGGCACTTGAGATAGTCGATTCCTTCAACATGCCTCCGTCAGAGGTCGTTGAACTTCTAGCCAGTCGGGGAACCGCGAACTTGCACGCGAATTTGAAGGACATCGCTAGCGGGAATGGAAACCTGCAGCTCGCGGGCCGGTGGCTTCTCTGGGACCTACTCCACCTGTTGACCACCACTTTGGAAGTGGATGCTCACAGAACCATCTCGCGACAGGCTGTCCAAATCGCCCGGTCCACCGAGCAAAGCGAAGACCTTCAGTTAACCTTTTCCAGGTTGGACGCCACCCTCGATATTTTCGAAATGGGTTACGGAGGTGGACCCGATGGGGGCCGCGATGAATTCCGTGATGTGTTGGCGCAATTGGCAGTCCGTCCCGAACTTCGCCCCCACAGTCGTGGAGTGTCGGTGTAGTCCCTATTTGATGCAGCTGACATGCGGCAGAATGCGGCCAGGAGCGGCCGGTCGCTCAGACGCCGGCTACGACTGCTCAAGAGCAGTTTGCAGGCATTGCCTGAACGAACACCAATCCTCTGGACTGAGTCCAAGCCGGCCACCAGTTAACCTCTATTACTGCACGACTGCGATAGCGCATCTTGGCGCGGCATCGGCG
Organism: Rhodoferax ferrireducens; assembly: GCF_031458075.1. Lineage (GTDB taxonomy): Bacteria > Pseudomonadota > Gammaproteobacteria > Burkholderiales > Burkholderiaceae_C > Rhodoferax_B > Rhodoferax_B ferrireducens_A. Next base: position 93,314 of record NZ_JAVDXT010000001.1, read on the forward strand.
CGAGACAACGTCCAAGCTCAAGAAGACGATCTGCGGTCGCTCCGAAGCTTCCGCTGCGGGTGCTTGCCGCAAAGCTGCGCTGCCCAGTCGACGAAGACGCGAACCTTGGCGCTGAGATGTCGGTTCGGCGGGTAGACGGCGTACACCGACAGGGGCTCGCGGGTCCAGTCTGGCAACACCTCCACCAATTGGCCATACTCGAGAAATGGGTGCGCAATGAAGCCGATCATCTGCGAAATGCCGAGTCCTGCGAGCACGGCGGTGGTGAGTGCATGGCTCTCGTTGACCGCGACTTTGTAGGGCGCTGCGACGTCAACGCGCTTGCCGTCCTTGCTGAACTCGTGCGCGTCCATGCGACGCGTGCGGCCCGAAAACTGGTTCACCATCGAATGGCCCTTTGCCCCCAGGTCAAGCGGATGCAACGGCGTGCCATGGCGCTCCAGGTAGGCGGGCGAAGCTACCGTCACGAAGGGAAGATTGGCAATGCGGCGCGCGACCAGAGACTGGTCGGCGATTTCGCCGACGTGAATCATGCAGTCGACGTTGTCGGCCATCAGATCGACCATATGGTCACTCACGCCGATATCGATCTGGATGTCGGGGTAAAGCTCGTAGAAGGCCGGTAGTGCAGGAATGATTACCAGACTTGCTGTGGCCGATCCGACATGGATGCGCAGGCGTCCTCGCGGTGTCGCCTGTGCATCGACCATGCTGGAGCCGAGATGGTCGAGGTCAGCGAGCAGGCTCGACGTGCGCTCGTAGTAGGCGGCGCCGTCCAACGTCACCGTCACGCGGCGCGTGGTGCGGTTGAGCAGCTTGGTGTGCACAAGGGCTTCCAGTGCTTGGATGTGCTTGGTGACCGTGCCCTTCGGGACTGCCAGCGAATCCGCGGCGCGCGTGAAGCTGCCGGACTCCACAACCCGGGCAAAGGTCCGCATGGCCTGGATCTGGTCCATCGATCAAGCTGCCTCTGCGAATGTCGGTTTCCGCCGCGCCCGCCATGCCCAGATCGTGAGCGCAATACCAAGAATATCCGGAAGGGTTACGGCCGGAAAGTCGCGCGGAGTGGTTGTGGTTGGTTCTTCAAGTGCGCTTTTCATGGGTGACCTGGTAACTTTCTGGCGACGATGGCCGGACTGACCGGCGCCGCTGCTAGCAAGCGAGCACCGCGACCACGGGTGAACCAGGCCCACGACCAGTTGACGTAGACCATGAGCCGACTGCGAAAGTCCACCAGCAACATCAGGTGCACCAGCGACCAGGCGAGCCAGGCGATGAAGCCCGTGAGATCGAGGCGGCCAAGGTGTGTGATCGCGTGCGCACGGCCGATCACGGCCATGGTTCCGAGGTCGTTATAGCGAAACGCTGCCGGCGCGGCGGCACCGGCGATGCGCGCCTTCAGCAGATGCCCCACGTAGGCGCCTTGCTGCTTTGCCACAGCCGCCAAGCTGGGCAGCGGTACGGCCGACACATCTTCGAAGCGGGAAACATCCCCGATCGCGAAGACCTCGGGTCGCCCGGGCACCGAGCAGTCTGGCAACACCTTGATCGCACCGTTGCTAGCGGCTTCGGCCCCGACCCAGCCTGCGGCGGGGCGCGCCGCAGTGCCGGCACACCAGAGGATGTTCCCGGTGTCGATCCGGAGATCGCCCACCTTCAGTCCGGTGGCATCGATCTCGCTGACAGGCTGGTCGAGCAACACGTCGATGCCGAGTCGTTCAAGCGCGCCCTTCGCATAGGCAGACAGCTTCTCCGGAAACGCCTTCAAGACCCGGTCGCCGGATTCGCAAAGGACGACGCGCGCCATTCTCGGATCGATGTGCTTGAAGTCCTTGGCAAGGGTCGTGCGCGCCAGCTCGGCGATGGTGCCTGCCAGCTCCACGCCCGTGGGACCCGCACCGATGACGACGAAGGTCAGCAGGCGCCGGACCGTGTCGGCATCGTTGGATTGCTCGGCTTGTTCGAAGGCGGCCAGAAGATGGGTGCGGATCGCCAGGGCATCATCGAGCGTCTTCAAGACCTGGGTGTGCTTCGCCCATTCGTCGTGTCCGAAGAAGCTGTAGGCTGCACCCGTCGCCAGCACCAGATGGTCGTAGGGCAGATCCTCCCCCTCGGCGAGGTGGACGCGCTGCCGGTCGGCATCCACGCCCACCACTTCCGACATCAACACCTGTGCGTTCTTCTGGTCCCGCAGCAAGACCCGGCTGGCGGTCGCTATGTCAGCCGGCGACAGCACGGCGGTTGCGACCTGGTAGAGCAAGGGTTGAAAGAGATGGTGGTTGGTGCGATCAACCAAGGTGATGTCGGCGTCGCAGCCTGCCAGCGCCTTGACCGCCGCCATGCCGCCGAAACCGGCGCCGATGACGACGATCTTCGGCCTGGGAAATTGGGCTTGGTTCATGTTCATTTGGGTTCAGATCTTTAATGTGAGTCGATGCAGTAGGTGCACCCCTTGATGTAGTCGAGTCTTTGTGTCATGGGGGGACTTTGTTCGCTTAGAGAGCCAGCGCTTGGGCGGGATTGGCGGCGGCGAAGGCGGCTTCTCGACCTACCGGCGGGTAAATCAACTTGCTGTTGATCATGACTTTCATTTGCTTGGCCTCTGCGCCCGTTAGCCATATCTTGCGGTCCCATCCTTTGGTTACCACAGCCCCATAGCCGCCAAGGTCGAGGCAGGTAACGTAATCCGGCTGGCTGTAGGGGGTGGTGGCCAGAGCAAGCAAGTCTGCCGCCGCGTTGTCGCCGGCCGACTTACCCGACGGGATGGCGTGCTGGCAAGACATCAGGGTGTGATTGCCTTGGTTGTCCGTCGGCGCGACCGCCGCGTCGCCAGCGACAAATACTTTGCGTGCCGTTGGAATCCGAAGATCGTGGTCTACGCGCAACCGTCCCGAGGCATCACGCTCCGCTGGAATCTGCTGGGTAAGTTCGCTGGCGCGAACGCCTGCAGTCCAAATCACGGTTGCACCCTCGATGCGCTCACCGTTTACGGTGGTCAGCCCTCCGGCGTCAATTGAGGCGACGGCTGAACCTAAGTGGCATTCAATGCCGAGGTCAGCCAGGGCCTGAAGAATCTCGGGACGCGGACCCGGTCCAAGGTCTGGTCCAATGGTATCCGCCCGCTCCACAATGATCACGCGGATGGTGGCGCTCTCACCGAGGATGACTCTCAGCCGAGTAGGCAATTCGGTCGCTATCTCGAGTCCGGTGAAGCCCCCGCCGGCTACGATCACCGTGTTTCGCGCCATCGACGATGGCTCATTGGTAAGCGCATGCAGATGCGTTTCAAGGTCTGCAGCGTCATTGCCTTCGTCAACGCTGAATGCGTGTTCGCGCAGTCCAGGAATGTCTGGGCGAAACAGGCTGCTTCCCGCTGCGAGGACCAGGCGGTCATAGTGAACAGTCGAACTGTGACCGTTCCCATCGATGAGGTCCACCTCGTCGGTGTCGGTGCGGATCGCACGGACAGAGCCAGGGATGAAACGCACGCCTGTCGCATCAAAGAGGTCGCGGAGCGAAACTGCCATGCCCGCAGGCGCGGCTTCGTAAAGCCTTGGGCGAATGGTCAATACGGGCTGCGGTGCAATGAGCGCGACCTCGACGGGCCGGTTTGGACTTGCCTCCAGGGCAATTCTGCGAGCAGCGGCGAGTGCACTCCACATACCGGCGAAGCCGGCGCCGATAACGAGTATCCGTTGGGGGGTGGGATGTTGCATTTGGGTTCTCCTTGAAAAATGCAGGGACGAGCGAATCCGCCGGTGCAAAATGGCGCCGGAATTACGCTGAAGTGAATGGGGGATTGGTCGGCGACTAGCCGCTCGTTTTTCGCCGGGACTTGGGGCCGGTCACGGCAGCGATCTGCGCTTCCGTTCGGACGCCGATGCGGTTGGAAAACCAGCTGTCTAACTTGACCCCGAAGTCGGGTGGTGCTTTGTTCGCCACACCGTCGACCAAGTCCCGGATGCTGGTGCGCGCCAATTCGTCGCGCATGGCTTTCTCAGCCTTCAGCATGACGGCGTGAATGCCACAAATGCCGCGCGTCATCCACGGCGGTGGGTTTCCCTCAAAAATCGTGCACTTGCCACGAATCTGCTGGCAGTCGAACAGCGGCTTGGCGCCTTCAATCGCGTCGACGACATCCAGCACAGAGATCTGCTCAGGCAGGCGCGCGAGCTGGTACCCACCCCGAATTCCGGCGGTGGCCTTGACCAGGCCGGCGCGCTCCAATTTCGGAAAAATCTTCGCGAGGAACGTTGTAGAGATACCCTGCAGCTCCGCCAAATCGCGGCTGCTTGCAGGTTTGGCGTCGGGGCGCGCCAGCAGGAGCAGGCAGTGCAAGCCGTACTCAGTTCCGTTTCCTATATGTGCCATAACGAGGTAGAGGTTAGTGGGTTTTTTGATCGGGGTTTGCGCTGGAGATGGCGACCATGTTCTGGACGGACAGCGCGATGGATGCCCTGAAATCGGACAATTCCCAGCGCCAGAACATGGCGAGTAAGAGTTCAATGAGACTCATGCTGACAGTGCTTCGCGCCGGCGAACAGCGTTGATAACCAGCAGCGGGTCATAGTAGAAGACCCGCAGACTGGTCAATCTTCCGTCTTGAACCGTCCAGGTTTCTGCCAAGCGAGTCACGTCCTCCTGACCAGATAAACCCGCGTAAACGAAGGCGTTCACGGTCGATTCGTCTGCGGTAAATGAATCGTAGCCAAACCGGTTGAAGTCAAAAGTCTTGGCGACGCGAGGCAGGATTTCCGTGACGAACTGGGAGGCACCAACCCCATCACCGCCCCACAAAACGACCTCGCACTCTTTGAGGTGGAGTCGGCATCCGTCCGACTTGAGGAACTAGCAGCCCTGTACCTCTTTTTGTGCAGCGGCTCCACGATATTCACAATAGAGGGGCGCTCGACAACCAGCGATGTATGGCGCTGCAGACACGTTACGCTGCTGAGCTGCAGCGAGCGGCCTTGGCACGACGGCACCAGTCTTCAGATAGCAACCCGTATCCAAACTGACAGCCTCCCGGCCCGAACTTTCTCGACCTAACTTTCCCAATTGAGCAGCTCGCCCAATAGGCTACAGTCGGCCAGAAGCAGACGTGGCATACGCATCGAAATGGTGCTCGTATTGCTCGATAGGCGCGGAGCTTCTCTCACCGAATCCGTCCAGGTTGTCGCGCCTGCGACCTCGCAAGCTCAAGAAACTGAGCCAAAACGGCTGACGGGTTGCTTTCCGAGTAAGCCATGGCGATGCCGCTGGTTAGCTTTCGAGTCTCTTCCTTGAGCGGTCGAAAGACAACGCCCTGCCGCTTGACGTTCTGCAGGGAGGCAGAGATCAACCCGATGCCTTGTCCTTCGGCGATGAGCCCGAGCAGGATGTGGTGGTCGTCGGGTTCCGGAACCGTGCGAGGCTTAAAGTCGATCCCTTCGAAGAACGCCTGGCAGTAGTCGTAGAAGCCCGGATTCAGCCTCCGTTCAAACCGGAATACAGATTCTTCGCGGAGTTCATCAAAGCCAATTCTCCGCTTGCGAGCAAGCGCATGGTTTGCAGGCAAGGCAACCATGAGCGGCTCCTCCAGCAGCGTCTCCACCTTTAGGCCTCTGGCCTCGGTGTGCAAGCCGATGAAGGCAACGTCCATCGTTCCATTCTTGATGTCTCGGACGAGACTGATCGAATGCTTGCCCTTGGTGACGATCCGCCAGTTCGGAAAGCACTTCTGCAGGGGCTCAGACACATCGGGAATGGCACTTCGGTCGAACACCGTCGTGTAGCCGAGGACGAACTGACCGCTCTCGGCAGGTCGTGCTGCCTGCGCGGCCGCCACGGCCTTACCCGCTTGAGCCAGTGTCCGCCTGACCTCCGGCAGGAATGCCGCCCCTGCATTTGTCAGCGTTACGCCCACCTTGGTCCGTACGAACAACTCGACGCCAAGCTGCTCTTCCAACTGACGAATCTGCCGGCTTAATGGGGGTTGAGAAATGTAGAGGCGCTCCGCCGCCCGCCCGAAGTTGAGCTCCTCACTGACGGCTACGAAATACCGGAATTGTCGCAGGTCGATGGTTCCATTCATACTTAAAAGGTATCACAAAAAAGGTATTGGATGAATCTTCAGGCCCCTCATACAGTCACCTGACTAACTCATGCGAAGGTAAATATATGAATGACGACAGGTATGTTCGAGGTTGGGCCAAGCTCAAGGAAATCGATGGTCAGGCTGGCGAGAACGTTATCGAAAGCTTGCAAGACATCGCGCCTGACTTTGCGCGGCTGCTGATCGAGTTTCCGTTCGGCGATATCTATTCAAGGCCGGGTCTCGACCTCAAGATGCGGGAACTTGCCGTGGTGGCGGCACTCACCGCCATGGGAAATGCCGCGCCGCAACTCAAGGTGCACATCCAAGGCGCCCGCAATGTCGGCTGCTCCCGGCAAGAGATAGTCGAAGTCATCATGCAGATGGCCGTTTATGCCGGCTTCCCCGTGGCGCTCAACGGGCTGTTCGTGGCCAAAGAAATCTTCTCTCAAGAGGCCGCAGCATGAAGAAACTTTGCTACTCCATGTGCTTGGTGCTCCTGATGGCAGGTTGGCTGGATCAGCCTGTCTTTGCCCAGCAGCAGTCGGCGGGCATGTGGAAGCTGAATCGCACAGCAAGCCATGAAGGACTCAGCTCGCCGGTCGGTATGGCCTACGACGCAGGCGGCAACCTCTACGTAGCGAACTGGTCTGCGGGCACCGTGATGCGCTTCACCCCCACGGGCGAGCGGACGGTCTTTGCCAGCGGCCTCAGCGGACCATCAGGGCTGGCCGTCTCGGCAAAAGGAGATGTCTACGTCACCTCTTACAACGAAGACCTCGTGTGGCGTTTCACGCCGAATGGCGACAAAACTGTTTTCGTCCGGGGGTTGGCAACACCTGCTGGGCTGTTCTTCGATGCGCGCGGTCGCTTGCTGATCGCGAATCGCAGGACCAATCAAATTCTCGCCGCGTCTCCAGACGGAAAGGTTGAGATCGCAGCGGAGGGCTTGCAAACACCGGTAGGTGCAGTCGAACTGGCCAATGGCGATTTACTCGTGAGCAACATCGCAGGTGGCATCTCCCTGGTGTCGGGTGGGAAGAAGTCCAGGATGGTCAATACCGAGCTGGGCAGTCCTGGCCCCGGCATCGTTACTGCCGGCGCGGACGCCGTCTATGTCGTGGACTATGGCGGCACCACGGTCAGTCGCGTCGACCGCCAAGGCGTTCGCACGGTGATTGCGGATGGTCTGAGCAGCCCGGTGGGCCTGGCGGTTGCTCCGGATGGTAGCCTGATGGTGGCGACGTGGGGTGCGAACGCCGCGTTCCAAATCCGCCGGCCATGATCCCAACGTTTTATCTCGGAGGAACTCGATGTTCAACTCCTGAGAACGCTGCTGCTCCGCATTGATATGACGCTCTCACTCCTGTGTGCCTCGCTGATGTCGGCGCATGCAGCAGAGCCGGGTCCAGTCACTGGGTGCTGCTAGTGCCGATGCAATCTTGACCAGTTGAGAATGCGGACAAAGACTGGGACTAGCAAGTGAATCGCCCCGGGTTTTGAGGAGGCTCAACACTCTGAGAGGATTGAGCCATGACGAAGTCGAACAAGTTTTTACCTGAGGTGCGCGAGCGTGCCGTACGCATGGTGCAAGAGCACCGAGGCGAGTATCCATCTCTGTGGGACGCCATCGAGTCCGTAGCCCCCAAGACTGGTTGTGTGCCGCAGACGTTGAACGAATGGGTCAAGCGCGCTGAGGTGGATGCAGGCGTGCGTGAGGGCGTCACGACCACTGAAGCGCAACGAATGAAGGAACTGGAGCGCGAGGTCAAGGAACTGCGTCGAGCCAACGAGATACTGAAACTGGCAAGCGCGTTTTTCGCCCGGGCGGAGCTCGACCGGCGACTGAAGCATCGCCGCCTTGATCAATCCGCTCGAATGTCCGCGCGCGCCGCCACCGCCCTCATTGCCGGCAGTTCGTGCTCGATACGCGCTCGCATTGCGGCAGAGTCGGCGTAAGCGGGTGTCAGGCCTAGATCGACCAAGCGTTTCCTCATGGCCTCGGGCTTCAGCACCTCAGCGAGCGTCCTTTCGATCTTCTGCGCCACGGGTGCTGGCAGTCCGGTCGGAGCGACTAGGCCGAACCAGGAGCCCGCCTCGAATCCCGGATAGCCGCTTTCTGCCACGGTCGGAACGTCCGGTAGGCTGGGCAGGCGGTGGCTCGAGAGTGTGGCCAGCGCACGCACCTTGCCGGCCTTGATCTGCGGCAAGCTTGCGACGACGGTGTCCACAGACACTTGAACCTGGCCACCCATCAGCGCCGTGAGGCTAGGAGCGCTGCCGTTGAAAGGAACGTGCACCATGTGAATGCCGGCAGCGCTTTTGAGCATCTCGCCACCGAAATGCACCGACGAACCCGTGCCAAAAGATGCGTATGAGAACTTCTCCGGCTTGGCTTTTGCTTGCTGCACCAGGTCGGCCACACTGCGCACCCCGCTATCGTTGTTCGCCAGGAGCAGCAGGCTCATGTCGGCCACCGTGCCCAGCGCGACGAAGCTCTTGAGCGAGTCGTATGGCAGGTTGGAACGAATAGCGGCGTTGAGCGTGAATGTGGAGTTCGACCCCAGCATCAGGGTATAGCCATCGGGCGGCGCCTTGGCCACCATCGAGGCTCCCACCACCGTGCCCGCACCGGGGCGGTTTTCAACGATCACGGGCTGGCCCAACTTCTCACTCAATCCGGTCGCCAACAGGCGTCCCAGCACATCGGTGGCGCCGCCCGGCGCAAACGGCACGACTAGCTTCAGGGGGCGATCCGGCCAGGCCGACTGAGCCCAGGCTCCGGTGGCAGACAGGGTCAGCGCGCTCAGAGCGAGGCAATGGAGGAAGTGTTTGCGGGAGAGTGTGGTCATGGCGATAGTTCCTGAGGTGAGTGGGGATAAGGGACGCGATACGGAAGGTGGTTACTCAGCCGAGCAGCGGGCTACGAACACGCGAATAGCCGCTGGCTTGGTCATACGCCTGACCAATTTGCAAGACGGCCGCATCAGCCTGCGCTGGACCGATGATCTGGATACCGGAGGGCAACCCCTGCGGATCAAATCCCGCTGGCGCCGCGAGCGCTGGCAGCCCGGCCAGACTCGCAGGAATCACGGCCTGCATCCAACGGTGGTACGTGTCCATCTCGCGGCCGGCAACGGCGTGGGGCCAGTCCAGCTCGGCGTCGAAGGGGAAGACCTGCGCGGTGGGCATCACAAGGAAGTCGACCTGTTCGAAAAGTCCTCGCAAGCACTGATACCAGGCGCTGCGGGTTCTCATGGCGTCGTACACCTGCGGCCCGGTCAGTTGCAGACCGCGCTCGATTTCCCAGACCGCCTCGGGCTTGAGAAGCGCACGCGTGCGCGCCTCTGCATGCAGGGCCGCGTTCGCGCCGCTCACGCTAAAGCTGCGCAGGTCGATCCAGGACCGCCAGAGACGCTCGAAGTCAAACTTCGGCGAGACTACCTCCACTTGGCAGCCAAGCGTTTCGAAATGCATGAGTGCCGAGCGGCAGACGTCCAGCAAGCCATCTTCCATCGGCAGGTGGCCGTTCAAGTCGCCCAGCCAGCCGATGCGCACGCCACGCCAGTCGCGCGGCGTCGGTGCGAACGAGGTGCCCGTCCCCTCTCCGCGGCGCGTCAGCGGCAGGCGAGCATCGAAGCCCGCTTGCACTCCCAACAGTAGCGCCAGGTCCGGAACGTTGCGTGCCATCGGCCCGGCCACGCTGAACTGCTGGAAGAAGACCTCCTCGGTGGGCCCGTGCGGCACCAGCCCGAACGAGGTACGAAAGCCGTAAACGTTGTTGAATGCGGCCGGCGTGCGCAGCGAACCCATCATGTCCGAGCCGTCTGCCACCGGCAGCAGGTGCAGCGCAACGGCCACTGCCGCCCCGCCGCTGCTTCCACCGGCTGTTCGGCTGGGATCGAACGCATTGCGCGTCACGCCGTAAACGGTGTTGTAGGTGTGCCCCCCAAGACCGAACTCGGGTGAATTGCTGCGCCCTATGAAGATCGAACCGCCTGCGCGCATGCGCTCGAAGACCACCGCGTCCGTGCCCGATACCTGTCCGGCGAAGATCGGGGAGCCCCGTGTGGTAACCATGCCGGCGGCGGGCATGATGTCCTTGGGTGCCTGCGGAAAACCATGCAGCGGCCCCCGCCAGTGTCCACGCGCCAGTTCCTCATCGAGGCCTCGAGCCTGTTTCAACAGGTCCGAGGCCTCCAGGGGAGCCACGATGGCATTGACGAGAGGATTGAAACGCCCAACTTGGGCGAGGTAGGCCTGTAGGACCTCCACGCAGGAAAGGGCGCGGCTGGCAATGGCCTGGGACAGCGAAACAGCGTCAAGCTCGACGATGTCTTGGCCCTTAGCATAGTTTTGAGATGTCGGCATGGCCTAAGCATATGCAGCCATCACCCTTTCCACCATCGACGATTTATTGTGATACCTTTGCGCTTTATGCAAACCAGACGCGACTCTCCTCTGATCTCTCGCGGCCTGCAAGGCGCCGCCCTGCGCTACTTTCTTGCTGTCGTTCGCACCGGCTCGCTCAGTGACGCAGCCGTGCAGTTGAACGTCACACCGTCCGCCGTCAGTCGACAGGTGGCGACGTTGGAGGAACTGCTGGACGTACCGCTGTTCGAGCGCAGGCCGCGCGGCATGGTGCCCAGTGCAGCAGGCGAACTGCTGGCCGCGCACGTGCGCCGCGGCGAACTGGAGGCGGACCGCGTGGTCTCCGACATCCAGGGGCTACGGGGCCTCAGGCGTGGTCGTGTGCGTATCGGTAGTTCCGCAGGTTTCGCGCTCGAGTTCCTCCCACGCGTGATCGCCGAGTTCCATGGACGTTATCCGGGTCTGCAGTTCAATTTGCAGACAGCCAGCCCAGCAGCCGTTGGCACGCTGGTCGTGCACGGCGAGGTCGACCTGGGGTTGACCTACAGTCGCTCGGCTGAGCAGGACCTGCATGTCTTGCACCGGCAGAACGCGCCCGTGATGGCCATCATGCGACCCGACCATCCGTTGGCGCACCACGCTACTGTGACGCTAGCACAGATGCACGGTTACCCCATCGCACTGCCGGGGCCGGAGAACACGGTGCGACAGCTCTTCGACATTGGCTGCAGCGAACGAAGTCTGGTCTTCCAGCCGGTGCTCAGCAGCAACCAATTCGAAACGCTCACGAACTTCGTGCTGCATGGTGGTGGGCTGTCGATCTCCGGCGAACTGACCGTACGTGGCCGGCTCGAACGTGGCGAGCTGCGTGCCGCGCAAATCCGCGATCCTGGCATGAGAAGCCGATCCGTCGAATTGCAGACGCTGGCGGGACGCACGCTGCCCGAAAGTGTCGCTACGTTTGCAGAGTTCTTGCGCGAGCGCCTGCCGCCGGCCACCGCGTCGGACCATTTGGCACGGCGCACCTGATCTTCAGTCCGCCGCGCTGGGCGTTCCCCCTTACGACGCCAGGACTGGTTGTACCCTGTTCTCGGTACGGGAACTTGGGTTCCCGGCGTGCATACCCCACCGGCAGGTCGCGCCGCTGCTGATACGCGCGGCACCAGCCCTTCAAAACTTTCTTGGTGGGGTAAGGCGCTCCTTACGTCGAGCGTTGAACGTCCGCTTTCCGGCGGTCCGCCTCACCGAGGCCGAATTCCGCAATAGGCTGCTTGCAGACGTTGGCACGCGTCATGCCGAATAGGTACTACCGGCCAGAAGCGGAAATTCGGCTCGTTGATCGCTACGCCCGGTCCGTGCCCTTAGCTGCCCCCGCTACTCGAAAAGCGGACGTTCACCGTCGCGTTGAGGTGTCTTGGGGGGCTTTTCTCGTGAGGTCCCTCTCGAACGAATGGTCACGTTTCAGTGCGGTTGATTGCACGCTCGATTCTCCTGCAACCCGAGAAAACATAGGCACGCACATGCTGAGCCCGCCGCAACATGCTGCGGAATACCGGCGACGTTGTTTAGCCTACGTTAAGGAGCACCCAGGATGGGAACGGCACGAGTTTCGGAAGTCACCCGTCACGATAGTGCCGCTGAGCGTTTCATCCCACTTCCAGCGCGCCCATCCCCCATGCGCCTCGACTACTCGCCCCGCAATTCGTGCATGTTCCGCTCCGTGACAAGGCTTGCGCGGCGGATCAACGGCCCTTGAATTCGAGCACCGGGCGCGGCGTGCCGGCCTTCAAGGCCTGGGTGGCCGAAGCAAGCCCGGCCTTCACGTCTTCGGTCTCGAACAAGGGCATGGCAATGTTGAACATCACATCGTCGGCCGCTTGGACACCGCCGTTGGCCCAGGTGCGCAGCAAGGCCTTGTGCGCGGCGTGGGCGCGTGTCGGGCCGTGCACGAACTTCGCGGCGAAGGCATGCGCCTCTGCAAGCAGCTCGGCATCGGCGACGACGCGGTTGATCACGCCGAAGCGCTCCATCGTCACGGCGGGGACGCGCTCGGAAGTCAGTGCCCATTCCATGGCACGTGCGCGCCCTGCGCGTTCGGCGACGCGGTAGATGCCGCCCAGCAGGGTCACGAGGGCAAGCGACTGTTCCGGATGGCAGAACGTTGCGCTTTCAGCGGCAAAGATGACATCCGCGCGCAACGCCAGTTCGAAACCGCCGCCGGCGCACAAGCCGTGCACCACCGCGATGACAGGCAAGGGCAGGCGTTCGAAGCGATTGAAGGCGTCCATGTAACCCTCGAAGCGCGAACGCAACTGGCGAGGGGTGTCGTCGGGCCAGGGCCCGATGTCGCCGCCAAAGCTGAAGTTCTCGCCTTCGGCGCGCACCAGCACGACGCGCGCGTCACTGCGTTCGATCGCGTTGATCGCCGTGGCCAGTTCGTCAACCATCTGGTCGTCGATGCGGTTTTGCGGCGAGCGATCGAGAATGATCGTGGCAATGCCATGCTCGATGGTATGGGTGAGATGAGGCATGTCGTGCTCCTGTGTTGTCGCAAGTTGAGGTTACGCGAGGTGTTCCTTGAACCAGTCCAGCGCGGCGGCACTGGATTGATCGAATCTGGTGATGTACGGATCGAAATGACCGCCGGGGATCGTCACGAGGCGCTTCGGCTCAAGGGCGCGCTCGTAGGCGGCCAACTCGAGATCGGTCAGTGTGATGGTGTCCTGCAGCGCGACGACCATCAGCAGCGGCGTGGGAGACACGCGCGCAATCCACGCGCCCGGTTCGTACATGCGCGCGGCGCGCGTCGAGCGCACTGTGACGCTGTTGTCCCAGGCGCCGTCGGGCACGGGCTGCAGATAGAACTCGATGGCGTCCTTGGCGCGGTATGAAGCAGGGATGGCCGGATCGGCGCTGACGATCGTCTGCCTGCGTGGTGGCTCGCCGCGCGCCTGCGCGCGTTCGTCCGCCGAGAAGGCCTCCTCGATGGCGGCGACGGCGTCGGGTGGAATGCGGCGCAGTCCTTGCTCGAAGCCGCTGATGGTCGGCACCTGCGCGACGACTGCGCGCAAGCGGCGTTCGGTTGCGCCAAGCACCAGCGCGTGGCCGCCGGAATAGCTCGTGCCCCACAATCCGATGCGCTTTGCGTCGACGACGTCCTGGCGTTCGAGGAAGCTGATCGCGCGCCGCCAATCGGCAACCTGACGCCATGGGTCGATATCCTGGCGCGGCGTGCCGTCGCTGGCGCCGAAGTTGCGGTGATCGTGCAGGAGGACGACAAAGCCGCTGGAGGCGAATTTCTCGGCGAATGGCTCCAGGCCGTGCTCCTTCACACCGGCATAGCCATGCGCCATGGTGATGGCGGGATAGGGGCCGGTGCCGCCGGTGGGCACATAGAGACAGCCGCGCAGCGTGACGCCGCCTTCTGCTTCGAATGCGATATCGGTACGTTGAAACATGGAAGTTCTCCTTGTAGAAAGATGTCAGGCGGTGCCGTAAAAGTGACAGGCATCGACCTTGCCGCGGTCAATCGCCCGGTCGCTCAAGCGTGAAGAGCTGCCTCGCGCCGATTTCGAAGTAGTCGGCCGGCCCACCGCCGCGCAGGATCGGGCGCGCCTGCGCAGTCTGGTATACGCCGTCCTTGATCAGCTGCCGGTCAATGTGGATCGCTACTGCTTCGCCCAACACCAGCCACGCTGGGAGCGCCGCGCCGCGCTGCGCCTCAAGCTGCACGATCTGGGTGACCACGCACTCGAACTGCACCGGGCTGGCCGCAACGCGCGATGGCCGCACCTTGGCAGAGGGCAGCGTCTCCAGCCTGGCCAACTCGAACTCATCGACGTGCGCTGGCACCATCGCCGCGGAGGCGTTCATCGCCTCGGCGAGCTCTCGCGTCGCCAGATTCCATACGAACTCGCCGGTGTCACGCGCGTTGGCGAGCGAGTCCTTCGCACCAAGCGAGCAAAAGCCGACGATCGGCGGCTTGTAGCTGAACAGGTTAAAGAAGCTGTAGGGCGCAAGGTTGCGCACGCCGTCGTTAGAGACTGTGCTGATCCAGCCGATCGGTCGCGGAGCGACGATGGCGTTGAGCGGATCGTGGCGCAGGGAATGCCCCTGCGCCGGTTCGTAGAAATGCCAGTCGGTCATAGCTTTACCTTTTTTGGTACGGGCGCAAGGAACGCAGCCTCCAACGTCTTCAGCTTGGTGTGCGTCCGCAGCACCGGGGCCGGAGTGGTGGCTGTATTCATCCCGATACCCGTCCAGAGAATGGTGTCGGATCGGAGCCATATCAGCCCCACGCCTGAGAAACGAACGAGACATCCGTTTCAAGTCAATTTCGCTGCCCCGTTTCCAAGAACAGAGCAGCTTCGTCGTTCTTACTTGTTTACCCAAGGCATAGAAAGGTCGATGTCAGAGACCAGCTTTCCACCACCGAAGCTCATGTTCTCCAAGGGAAGGACATACATCATCAGGGTGACATCGTCCTGGCTGACGCCAACCTTTTCGACTGCGTATCGGGTGATCAACTCCGCCAGCTTGCGTTTCTGCTCCACCGTCCTGCTCGTACCGAACGTCACCGTTACGACCATGCGTTTGTCGGATCTCGTCAAGTCAGGAAAAGTCGGATGGATGAAGAATTCATCCTCCTTGTGCTCACTGATGATGATGAAACGATCATCCATAGGCGTATCCATGGCTTCATGAAGAGCGAGATTTAAGGCATCCGCCAGAGCCCGCTTCTCTTCGCTGGAGAACTTTTGAGCCGGAATATGGGCGTGAAATATTGGCATAAGTAGTTGCTCGGTTGTATTGTTCAGGTTGAACGAGGCGATAACGTTGGTTGTCTTCCCGGCTTAGCTAAAGAAGTCCTGGCCGAGTGTTCCTGCGAGCCGCTCCTTGAGGCCAGACGAGAACTCACGAACGACGGGAAACGGGCTCTGGAAGAGCTTGATGTTGTTGATCAGGCCAGACGCATTCCGGGTGATGATGGTGGTGCCGGCGATTGGCTTACCACCGTGGATGGCATCCCACTCAAGGTAAGTCTTCACACCGTCAACCGTCTCCGCAGTGAACACGAAGTGTTCGTACATCGTGCTCGTCGCGGCAAAGAATGCCCCGATGAGTGTCGGGCCGACCACGGCCTTGCTGAGGGCTGTGGTCTGAAGGCTGGCGTCAGAGGTGAACGACGTCGCGAAGTCGCTCGTTCCCTTTTTCTTGACGATTTGCATCCATGCCGTTCCCGGCGGGTTGGTGTCAGTAGTCATTGCAGTCTCCTATCTAATGTCTGCGTCTTCGCAGAGGGCGTGCCCGATGGCGCGGACTAAAAAGCGCCGCTGCGCTTTGTCGGATGTGCGCGGTAGTCGCTACCGCGCAAGTGATGCTTCAGCTCACTTCAGGTTGAGGAAGGTCGCCGGTACCCAGTCGTAGCCAGCGCCAGTGTCCACCTTGCGAACACGGCCCAAGCCAGGAAACGGCATGTGGGCGGCGGCGATCATCGTCTTGTCCGCAGCGAGCTTCACCAGAAGGTCTTCACGCGTTTTGATGGCCATCGGGCCGTCGGAGTCGAAGGCGATGCCGATTTCCGGATGCGGCATCTGGACGGCGAGGACGTGGGCTGTGTCACCCCAGACCAGCAGCGACTGACCCTTGGAAGAAATCATGTAGCCGGTGTGACCGGGCGTATGGCCGGGAATGGCATACGGTGCGATGCCGGGGACGATTTCGTCCATGCCTTCGAACGGCTTCCATTTGCCTGCAGCGATGTAAGGCGCGGCGGCATCCTGTGCCACCGTGAAGAAGATTTTTGCCTCTTCCGGGGCCTTGGCGGTGATTTCCTTCGACAGCCAGAAGTCGGCGTCTGCCTTCTTCATCATCACGGTCGCGTTCGGGAAGACGCGTTTCCCGTCTTTGTAGATTCCACCGACATGGTCAGCGTGAAGATGGGTCACCAGCACCAGGTCAACCTGCTCCGGCTTGTAGCCGGAGGCCTTCAAGTTCTGCACGAGCTTGCCCAGCGCGGGTGGGCCCCAGTGGCCGCCCGCACCCGTATCGATGAGAACGAGCTTGGAGCCGGTGTTGACGAGGTAGCCTTGGACGGTGGCCGAGACATTCTTGGGATCGTTTTGGAAGGAGCGCGCCAGGAGGGACTGGATGAGCGCCGGATCGCCATGCAGGAGGCTGGAGTCAATGCCGGCGCTGCCGTCATGCAGAGCGGTGACTTCATAGTCGCCAATCATCGTGCGATAGAAGCCAGGAACTTGCTTGAGCTGCATCGGCGCTTCAGCTTGGGCCGGGGCTACAGCAACGAAGGTGCTGGCGAATGCTAACGATACCGCGAGCACGGTGCGCGAAGTGAAGGTGGAGAATTTCATAGTGTTTCCTAACCAATGTGTGTGTGATGGGGTATGTACATACATACGTAATGATCTTTAGCCGAACGCAGCCCATCGGGTCATGTTGTTGTTGCCATCTTTTCGGTCACCTGCACTACTGAATTGCCACCGTAACCCGTGATGAAAGCCGCACGCATGTTCGATTCCTCTGTTGATCTGCCAAGACCTCTATAGCACTTGCATTTTGCAAGTGGTCCAATAATACCTATACTGCTTGCATAATGCAAGTGGAAATTTAAGGAGCATGACTGTGACGCAAACAAAACGATCGGGCTGCCCGATCAACCTGACGCTTGAGCAGATCGGCGACCGCTGGAGCCTGATCGTTATCCGCGATGTCGTGTTCGAGAACAGGCGCAGCTATGGCGCACTGCTGGACCAAAACAAGGAAGGCATCGCCTCGAACATCCTCGCAAGCCGGCTAAAGCACTTGACCGCGTCTGGCCTGCTGACACGATGTCCGGATCCGAATCATCAGCAGAAAGGCATCTACAGCCTCACCGAAGCGGCCATACAGCTTGTGCCTCTGCTCGCCTATATGGCTGCCTGGGGTCTTCGGCATACACATCCGAGTAAGGAGGCGTCTTTGCGCGCGGAACTGCTGGAAAAGGGCGGCCCTCCACTTTGGAGTGCCCTGATGGATGAACTACGTTATCTGCATCTCGGTGCACCGCGTCCGGTGCGCTCATCATTGAGCGAGCTCCGGGCCGATGACGAGAAGGCAATCGCTAATTAGTACTCATCTTTGCGTCATGGCATACATCATGTAGTGCAAAGCTACTGGTGCCCACCTGTTCCACGATTCCGTCGTGCATCGCCACAATCTTGTCCGCCATCGTCATCGCCTCGATCTGGTCATGCGTGACGTAGACGGTGGTGGCCTTCAAGCGCTGGTGCAGCTCGCGAATCTCGGCTCGAATCGCCACGCGCAGCTTGGCATCCAGATTGGATAGCGGCTCGTCGAACAGGAAGACCTGCGGGTCGCGCACGATGGCGCGGCCCATCGCGACACGTTGGCGCTGGCCGCCGGACGTCGACCTCGGGCGGTCGCACGTGGATGCTGACCATGTCGGGAATCTGCCCGCGCCGATCCATGCCGCGGCTGCACGGATGCGCGTGCTGCGGCCCTGGCGAAGACAGGCGATGAGCTGGCGGCGCAGCTCGCCTCGTGGCTGAGCGTAGATGGCCGTGTAGATCGTCTCGTGTGAGACGTGGTGTTCGGGCCGGTCGGGGTACACGCGCTTGAGCGTAGCGGCAATCTGCTGCGGCGACCACTTCCCGCTCAGTAGGGTCAGCATGACGCCCCAGGTGACGCCGCCCACTTCGAGCTTGGCCGGCGGCTTGGCGGCCATGCGTCGCGCGCCCTAAAGCCTCATGCCCGCGATCACCATTCGCTCCTCAGGCTTGAGTTGCTTGTACGTTGTTCGTTGTTATTCCGTCGCAGCACCTTACACGGGTGAAGGTGTTGCGCCTCAAAGTTGAGGCTGCCCTTCATTGCGGCGACTACTATTTTGACGCGGTGGACTGCACTGTAGTGGACAACCACCCGTCAAAGTTAGGAGTTGATGCTCCACCCTCGCTTCTTGAGCTCAAGAATACCATTGTGCATTTCCTTCAAAGGGTCCTTTTCTCGAATAATTTCGAGGACGGCATTCTCTGTCTTGCACGTAGCGTCGACTGCCTTGCCGAGCGCTTCGAAATCGATCACCCCCGTGCCAATCGGATCATGGCCCCATTCTTCGCGGCCCGTGTCTGAGATGTGCACGAGTACTATTTCCGAGCTCCCTGCCAACAAAGCCTTAACAGGATCTTCGTTGATGTATGCCGCGTTGGCCACGTCGTAGACAATCTTCAGCTTGTCACTACGGAACCGCTTGACGACGCCCATCATCTCATCCAAGGTTGGCAGGAAGCAGTACGGCGTATTTTCGAGCAGCAATCGAACACCGGCCTGCTCCGCTCTAGGCAGTAGGACTTCCAAACTCTCGTTCAGCCAGTCATGCGCTTTCGAAAGCGGCGGCGAGATCATTGGACGTCGGGTTCCCGGCGAAATCACCACTTCGGTCGAACCCCATTCGAAGGCGAGATCCATCACATCCTTGATGTGATCTATGCTCTTGCGCCTCATATTTTCTGCGGGACTTGCCAAATTAATGTCATATCCACCTGCGTTGAGCGACCTCACTCTGGCACCGTAGTCCTGCAATCGTCGCTTTGCTTCGGACCGCACGGAGGGCGACATGTCCGCCGGCCAGCAATGCGGCGAGCTGATGGGCACCTCAAATTCGCTGTACCCAGCTTGACTTAGTTCAGCTATCGCATCGATCGCAGAGTGCGACCACAGGTACGAGAACGTTGAAATTAACATTTGGCAATCTCCGGCAATGACATACGGTTTTTAAAGCGACGTGCGCCCTGACTCAGGGGCGAATAGTCCATGAGGCTGTCAGCGCATGGACAAAGAATCCTGTCTACACCTAGGACTTGGAACTCGGCCGACCAGGAATATGGCTCAGGATGGATTTGGTGAAGCCACCGTCCACACAGAGATCTTGGCCAGTAACAAAGCTAGACAGCGGGCTGATCATGAACTCGATCACATTGGCGATGTCTCTCGGCTCACCGATCCTTGCCAATGGAATAATAGCTTCCCGCGCCCGTTTGATATCTGGGTCAGCGTACATTTTGGCGGACATTGGAGTGTGGGTCATGCCCGGAGAAACCACATTGACCCGGATGCCGTCAGCCGCCCACTCCAGGGCGAGTGTCTGCGCAAGCATGGTAAGCGCCGCCTTTGTCGGACTGTACGCCCCCGACCCTTCGTGTGGCAGTTGCCCAGACATTGAAGACGTGAAGCAGGCCGTGCCGCGACTCTCCTTCAGATGCGGATAGCAACTTTTGGCGAGCAACCAGGAGCCGCGAAGGTTGACGTCGAACATCCTGGTCCATTCCTCAAGCGAAACGTCACAGAGTTTCGCCGGACTCGCTATGCCAGCGTTGGAAACGAGCGCGTCGAGGCCACCGAACTCCGCAACGGCCGCGTCCACCAGTTTCCCGGGCACGTTGGCGTCGGCCAAATCTCCGTACAAAGCGATGGCCTCTCCGCCCATTTCTCTCACCGCGCGGGCGATCTGCTCCTGCGGTTCAGCGGCCTCCCGGCCGCAGACTGCGATCCTCGGGCGCTCGCCTCTGGCGAGTGCGGCCTCTGTGATCCGCATGCAAACCGCTGCTCCGATCCCGCGGCTTCCGCCGCTCACCAAGACTCTCATCTGTTTCTCCTTAAAAACGAGCTATCCGCTCGAGAACCATTTTTCCTATCAGCTTCTCTGTTTCGCGTCGCACGGAAACGCCCACTACATCCAGGCCGACTTGTCGCGGTCGTTCACGATCGAGGGCTTGGCGCAAGTTGCCGGTGTCAGTCCCCGGCATTTCATGCGGGCTTTTCGCAAAAGTACCGGACAGGCAGGCTTCTCGCTGCCGTGAGCGCCGAATCGGACGAGTTTCATTTGCGTGTTCCTTCTGGATTCAGTGCACCGGCTCGAGCCTCTCGCCAGAGTCCCCGTGGAAAAGATGCAAATGCGCGTTGTCCGCACTCAGGCGCACGTGGTCGCCGGGGCGTACGCTGACCCGTTCGCGTAGCACGCAGGTGAGCTTGATGCCGCCAGCGTCGACGACGAGGTGCGTCTCCGAGCCGGTGGACTCCACCACCAGCACGCGCGCCTCGACGCCCGCGTCATCCAACCGCAGGTGCTCAGGGCGCACGCCCAGCGTGAGGGCCTGGCCGCTCGCGGCGGGTACGTGAGGCACATTCCAGTGGTTGCCCGCGTTGTCCACGACGCCTTGGCCGTTGACCTTGACAGGCACCAGGTTCATCGACGGCGAGCCGATGAAGGCCGCGACGAAGACGTTGCGCGGCCGGTCGAAGAGCTCTATTGGCGTACCCACCTGTTCCACGATTCCGTCGTGCATCGCCACAATCTTGTCCGCCATCGTCATCGCCTCGATCTGGTCGTGCGTGACGTAGACGGTGGTGGCCTTCAAGCGCTGGTGCAGCTCGCGAATCTCGGCTCGCATTGCCACGCGCAGCTTGGCATCCAGATTGGATAGCGGCTCGTCGAACAGGAAGACCTGCGGGTCGCGCACGATTGCGCGGCCCATCGCGACGCGTTGGCGCTGGCCGCCGGAGAGCTGCTTAGGTAGCCGAGTGAGCAACGGCTCCAGCCCGAGGATTTTTGCAGCCCGGGCAACACGCTCCTCGGTCTCCTGCGGCGACGCATGGCGCAGCTTCAGCGAGAACGCGAGGTTGTCCGCCACCGTGAGGTGGGGGTACAGCGCGTAGTTCTGAAAAACCATGGCGATGTCGCGATCCTTGGGCAACAAGTCGTTCACACGGCGCCCGCCGATGCGGATTTCGCCGCCGTCGATTCCTTCCAATCCTGCGATCATGCGCAGCAGGGTGGACTTGCCACAGCCAGACGGGCCGACAAGCACGACGAATTCGCCGTCGCGGATGTCGACGCTTACGCCGCGGATGATTTTCGTATTGCCAAAGGACTTGACCAAGCCCTGGATTTCAACTGTTGCCATTGTGTTGTCTCATTCTTCAAGAAAGTAAAGTTGTTCTCTTGCGAAGGCAGCCCCGCCGCTGCACACGCCGCTCATCCCGCTTGCCAGGCAGTCTTTAGCCGCGTGTATTCATGCAGGTAGCAGCCGACTGAAGCCTCGCTCAGCTCATGAGTTTTCTTTAGTAGCTCCAAGGCCGCGTCGAAGGCTTGGACGTCGCATCCCTCCAGCAACAGCACCCAGCGAGCGGGTGCCTGCAGGTCCGTGCGGTTCTTGCTTTCAGCAGTTGACTGGCCCGACACGTCGGCATCCGAACCCAGAAGATGCGCACCACTGATGCGCGGCATCTGCGCCACTGCCTCCAACGCCGACGTGAGACGCGGCACCACAAGGCGCACGGCGTCGTCCGCAATGTCAAATCGAATGGTCATCAGCGCGCCACCCGAGCCCACGCCGTGGCTGGCCACCACCCGCGTGAGTGAGCGCGTGGTTGTCTGGAAATGCGCGGTAGTTGCACGCGTCCATTCCGTGGGCTCGTTCAAGCGCGACAGATAGTCGCTGCCCTGGATGACCTGAAAGCTCGACGTTTCGTAGAGCGTAAAGAACTCCGGCTGCGTCGCCTTGTCGGTGGCGCGATAGCGGCGCCCCCGCACAAAGCCGGGAATGCCCACGCGCTCGGGCATGTGCTCTTGAAGATGCCAAGCGTAGAACTGCGCTCTTCCGGCCTCGGCAATATCGTTCCAAATGGCCACTGCGCCTTCACCTGCTAGCATAACTATTCTCCTTGGATGTTGTGGACTCGGTGGCGTGCAGCTTGAGCGCAACTTGACCGATCCCTTCAAAAACACAACGCAGCCGTTCGCCAGGCTGCGCACGATGGACGCCGGTATGGGAGCCGGCAAGCACAAAAGTCCCCACGGCGATCGCCTGCCCGCGCTGCGCCAGATGGTTGGCGAGCAGGGTGACGGCGTGTAGCGGATCGCCAAAGGGACTTCCGCCCTGCTTGTCGACCACGGGTACGTCGTCGATCCACAGCGTCACTTGCAGCTTGTCGAGCGCCAGGGCGCGCCAGTCGATGCATGCGTCACCCAGCACCACCGCGCCATTGCCCATGCCGTCCGCCACGATGTGCTCGCGCGGAGAGGCGAACTTCGCCGGTAGCCTGCTGCACAGCAGTTCGAAGGCCGGCATGACGGCGCCCACGGCCGCCAGCACGTCGTCGCGCGTGCAATTTCCAACGGGTAAGGGACGGTCGATGCGAAAGGCCAGTTCGCATTCGACGCCGTCACGCAGCAGCGCCGCATCCGCCAGGACGGTGTCCGACGCCATGCAATCGATGTCGAACAAAGGGGCTGAGATCACGGATGCAGACAGTGGCGCTGCGAGCTTCCAGCCCGCGACCCTGGCGCCGAGGTTTGCGCATACGCGCTCCTGGATGCCATAGGCGTCGATGAAGCTGTCTAGCTGTCGGAGGGCATCAGTCGCCACGACGCCCCTGGTGCGACGCGCGTTGGCGAGCTCGCTCGCCAAAGTGTTCATGATGGGCTCGTTCATGCTTCGAAAGTCCTCGGATCGACGGCAATGCCGCCCTGTGCGGCGGACAGGTAAGCGGCCTCGACCACGGCGAGCGCACGCTGGGCTTCGGCCAGCCCCGCAAAGGGCACGGCACCCGCTGCTGACTCGTCCAAGACGCGCCGCACGAATTCGGGGTAGTACAGGTCGGTCTCGAAACGGGCGGGGTGCCGCTTGGCGCTGACGCTGCCGTCTTCCTGCCAGCTGCGCACCAGGATGCCGTCCTCGCGCGAGACGCAGTAGCTGCGCTCCATCCTGCAGGCAAACTCGAAATCGCGCTGCAGGGCGGCGTCGCTGGGAAAGAGGTAACCGCACTCGATCGTGCCCAGGCGGCCGCCGGAGGTGAGCAGCCGTATGCTGATCACATCCTCGATGGGCAGGCCGTTCATGCGCGAGCTGCTGCCAGCGCTGACGGACACGATCGGATCGTCGGCCAGCAGCGCAAATAGATCGATGAAGTGCACGCCCAGATTGATGAGCGGCCCCCCTCCGGCGAGATCGGGGTCCAGCATCCAGGGAACGCCGGCGGCTAGATAGCGCTGCGGTGGGCCGGCGATGAAGCGGAAGCTGCCTTGCTCCAGCGTGCCGCCCGCTTCACGCAGTACCGCGAGGGTGTCGCTCAGGCGAAAAATCAGGGGCACTGCGACGTAAAGGCCGATGGCCTCCGCGCGCTGGCGCAACGCCAGCACGTCGGCCGTGTGCAGGCCGCAGGGCTTCTCGATGGCGAAAGGGATACGTCGCTCGATCAGTGCGCTTGCCAGGTTCGGCATGTCTACATGCCGTCCGAACACGAAGGCAAAGTCCGGCCGCTCACGTTCCAGCATCTCCGTGGTGGAAACGTAGTGATTGCAGCCGAAGCGCCGCGCCACCTCCTCCCCGGTCCGCCCGGCGCTGTCAGAAACGCCCACGACCTTGACGTCATCTCGCGCCTGCAGCGCACTGTAATAGAGCGGTGCGTGCCAGTGCGTGCTCTCGATCACCACAACTCTTTTGATTCCGTCAACCATTTGAGACTTTCAAGGGCGTCAGTCCCATGGTGGCCAGCATCACCTTGCGGCTGGGCCAGAGATCGGCGATTTCTGCCGCGGTTGCCTGCACGTCAGGCGCGATGGAGGCGATGCGCTCCGGTGTAAGTCTTGCCACGGGGCCGGCCACGCTGACGGTGCCAATCGCCAGGCGGGTTTGCGGGTCGAAAATGGCGCAGCTGACCGCGCACGTGCCGGGCTCTCCTTCCTCGATGGAAGTGCCGTAGCCGCGCTCGCGCGTCAGCGCGAGTTCGGCATGCAGGCTCGCCTCGTCGCGCACGACAGGCCGGCCGAACCGGGATGGCACGACGAAGCCGCTCGCCTTGACCAGTGCGGTGGCTTGCGCCTCATCCAGAGTCGCAAGCCAAGCTTTGCCTGAGGCCGTGGCATGCAACACCACCGCTTGGCCCATATCAGGGTCATAGCGCAGGCCTGAAAACGAGCCCTGGGCCTTGGCAATCCAGATCAGCGCATCGTTTTCCAATAAGGCCAGACGCACCAGTTCGCCTGTGCGCGCGGCTAATCGATCCAAGGAGGGTTGGCAGATTTCCGTGATCCCAGAAGCTGCAAGAAAACGAAAGCCAATGGCTGCCAGCTTGACCGTCATGCGGTAGCGCTGACTGTACTCATCTTGTATAGCCAGGCCACGCACCACGAGGATCGACAGCAGCCGGTGCACCGCGCTTTTCGGTAAGTCCAGCCGGCGCGATACATCGCTGACCGGTAAACCGTGAGGATGGTCTGCAAGCAGGGTAAGGATGTCCAGCGTGCGCTCCACCATGTCACCAGAAGCCATAATTTTGCCTGTAATTTAGAACGGTGTCCCAGTTTAGCATCGACATTCATGTCTAACGCTCGGGTTTACCCCCGATGCAACTCTTATTTAGTCGTCTAAAGTGAGACACCGTTCCAAACTTCAACACACAATGAGTATGACAACCTCTAGCCAGATCGCAATTTCGGCGCAACACGGACCCAGGCCGCCAGGCTTCTGGGCGGGATTCACTTGGTTTGCGCCAGCAGTGGCCATGCTGCTGGCCGTCACTTTGTATCCAACGGGCATGGTCGTTTGGTTGAGCGTGCACCGCACGCGGCTGTACGAAGTGGTAGATGGCGTGGGTTTGGCGAACTACGTCTCCGTCCTCACGTCACCAGCCTTCCTGGAACTCAGCCTGAACTCGCTTCTGTATGTCAGCGGGGCGCTGGCCCTGGTGCTGCCGATGGGATTGGCGAGTGCGCTGGCTCTACAGAACCTCGCCAGCTCCGCAGCGCTTGTGCGCACATTGCTGCTTCTCCCATGGACTCTGTCCATGGGTGTTGTGGGCTGCTTCTGGTTATGGTTGCTTAATCCCTCGTACGGACCTATCAGTTTTCTGATGCGGTCGCTGGGTATCGAACCTGGATTGATGTTGGGTGAGCCGTCGCTGGCGCTCATTCTCGTCATCCTGGTCACCGCGTGGTGGTCATTTCCCTACGTGATGGTGATGATGAGTGCGTCGCTGCAAAGCATCCCGGCAGAGTTGTACGAAGCGATTGATATCGATGGTGGCGGTTTGGGTGCACGCCTTCGTCACGCGGTCTGGCCGCACATCGCTCCCACGCTGGGGAGCACCGCGCTGACGTTAGGGATTGTTTACCTCACGCTGATCACCATGATATTGGTCCTCACCGGTGGCGGGCCAATCGGCGCGACTGCTACCTGGAGCTTCGAGGTGTTCTCCAGCGCTTTTCGTTCTGTGGATCTGTCGCCCTCATCCGTCATTTCCGTTGTCGTCCTGATCGTCAACCTCTTCCTCGGCTATCTCTACTCCCGGCTCACTGGCCGGGTCTCGGGCTAAACATCATGCACATTCATCGTTCGGAAAAAATTCTCTCCTGGACCGTACTGACCGTTTTGGTGCTTACGGTGCTGATACCGCTGTCCTGGGCAGTCTTCACCTCGCTAAAGAGTGAGACCAGCGTCATTGCGTACCCGCCCACCTTCCTGCCGACCGACCCAAGTCTGTCTGCATACAAGGCGGTGTTCCGGAACCAGACCTTCGCCTCTGATCTCTTTAACTCGGTCTTTTACGCGCTCGCCGCGGTTGCGCTCGCCGTGTTGCTGTCTGCACCCGCCGGCTACGCTGCCTCGCGTTTCGAGTTCCGGGGAAAACGCGCGGTCATGCTGCTGATTCTGTCGACGTCGATGGTACCCGCGGTCGCTTTGCTGGTTCCCACCTACTATCTGCTGGACAAACTGGGCCTGTTGAACAACCCCATGGTCATCATCGTGCTGCAGGCCGCACGTCTGGTTCCGCAGACGGTGTGGTTCATGCAGAACTTCGTGGACGCCGTGCCCCGCGAGCTCGACGAGGCGACGCAGGTCGATGGCGCCAGCCACTGGCAGACGTTCACCAAGATCATCTTGCCGCTGGTTCGTCCGGGTATTGCTGCCAGTGCCGTGATTGGCGTCATCACCACGTGGAACGACTACATCACCGTGGCGGCATTTGCTCCCGAAGTGGCTTACCGGACACTGCAGGTGGCCCTGGTCAATCAGGTCTTCGACAGCATCGGCATCACTTGGTCTTACGTCATGGCCTTCGCTGTGGTCTGCTCCATTCCGATCGTCGCGATTTTCATGCTTGCCCAGCGATGGTTCATCAGTGGCCTGACGGCCGGCGCCGTCAAAGGCTAGCCATAGCACAGCATCGATTTACATAACTTGATCACTTAAGGAGATGACATGACTGCACAGAAACAAACAAACACGAACGATCTGCCATCAGCGCGCGGAACGAGCCGGCGCAGTTTCGTGGCCGGCGTGGCCGGCGCGGCCGCCGTGCTGGGCGCACCTGGGGGCAGGGCCTTCGCACAGACCACGGAAACCATCACCTACAACAGCTTCCTTGACCCGGGCAACCTGAACGATCCACGCTCTGCAGCCCAGACCCAGATGATTGCGGCCTTCGAAGCCAGCCAACCACGTGTGAAGGTGCGGGTGGTCGTGGACCCCTCCGGACAGAACGGCATTCGCGCGGTGCGCTCCAAAGCGGACAGCCCCGACGTCATTCGAGCCAACAACTTCCAAATGCCCGAGCACGTGGCCACCGGCTCCATTCTTTCCATCGACGAGCTGGTCGCGCGCGACAAAGTGGACACCACGGACTGGCTGATCAGCATGGACCAGACGCGCTTCAACGGCAAGCTATGGGGCCTTCAGCAAGACTATCGTATTCCAATCTTCGTGTACCGCAAGAGCAAGTTCGAGGAGGCGAAGATCGCACCGCCGCGTACGTACCAGGAAGCGGCCGCACTCGGGGCGCTGCTGACCAAGCAGAACCAGATGGCCTATGCCGTCCCGATCGGCGCAAGCGGCGGGATCGGGGGCGCGCAGGCCCTAGTGGAGTTCATGGTCAGCTCCATTGTTGCCGGAAACAGCGAGCCTTTCTTTGTGCCCAGCGGACGCGAGATCGGCTTCAGCGAACAGCGCTTGCTGCTGGCCGCCAGCATCGTGAAGGACCTATTCGCCAAGAAGGCCGCCACACCCGTCAGTTTGCAGTTCTCCTACAACGAGGTGCAGGACGGGCTTCGTGCAGGCACCGTCGCTTCGTCCACCTTCGGGCTGTATCGCTACCGGGGATTGAAGGCTGCTGTGTCCAACGACCTGGCCTGGGCGCCGGCGCCTTCTGTGACTCCCAACGACAAGCACGCGGTGTACGGCTTTCAGTTGTGTATCAACAGGAACTCGCCGCGCCAAGGCGGTGCGTGGGAGTTCGTCAAATTCATGGCCAGCCCGGCGGCTCAGGCGATCGCCGCGCGCGGCGGCGAAGTGGTGGCACGCGCCAGCGCCTACAAGGACCCGTACTTCAAGACGCCGGAAGCCGAGGATCAGTTGAGCTGGAAGGCGCTCGTGGAGGCACGCGGCCGCATGGTGAATTATTCGGTCATTCAAACCTCCTTCAACCAGATCTGCGGCGAAGCCTTCCAGCGCATGATCCTGCGCGACCTGGCCCCTGCGGCGGTGGCGATGGAGATGCGTACCCGCTACAACGACGCGCTGGCCAAGTCGTGATGCTCCATATTTCGGGGACAACACGACTCTATGGTTTGATCGGCGATCCGCTGACGGCATCAAAGTCGCCCCAACTATGGAACCGGCTGTTCATGGAGCAGGGCGCAGACGCGGCGTGCGTCCCGTTTGGGGTCAAGGGCGATGACCTGTCTGCATTCGTCACCGGTGCGCGCGCGGTGGGAAATCTCTCCGGCTTGCTGGTCACGATGCCTCATAAGCAACGGATGCTGGACTATGTCGACGAACTACATCCGACCGCGCGTGACGTTGGAGCCATCAACGTCATCCGCTGCAACAGTGATGGACGCTGGATCGGCGCCAATTTCGACGGTATTGGCTGCGTTCTTGGCATGGAGTGGGACGGACTTCATCCGGCAAAAAAATCCGTGCTGCTTATCGGCGCCGGAGGCGCGGGCAGAGCCATTGCTTTCGCGGTGGCTTCTGCTGGTGCCCGAGCACTCACAATATTCAATGCTAACAGGAGTCGCGCCGAGGACCTTATCAAGTCGGTTAACGAAACAACCGATTGCCATGCGACGTTCGGCGCGCCAGACCCACATAAATTCGAAGTTGTGATCAATGCCACGTCGCTAGGCATGAAGCCCAGCGATCCTCTGCCCTTGGATCCTGATCGGCTTAAGCCTGGAACCATTGTCGTCGACATTGTCAATTCAGTGGAACCTACGCCCCTTTATCGAGCCGCAAGTGAGCGTGGTTGTCGTATCCAAAACAATCGTCCCATGCACGAAGGGCAGGCGGTGCATACCATGCGCTTCCTCGGCTTCGATTACGTTCCAGAAGGCAGGTCAATGCAGGGCATTGGACTGCCGTAATTTATAAAAGGGCTCTGTTGCATAAATCCCGGTTTGGACGCCATTTCCCATACCCCAGACGAAGTTATGCCATGGCCGCCACTGGGACCGTGGTCGGGCATGCCAACTGAGTGAATCCGTTGAGCAGTGTGACCTGCACATGCAGTTCTGTGACCCGGCGCTCAAATGTGCGTGCCATCACCCGCTCCCCCGAGCCGCTTGAAGCAATGCATTTTGGTTTCGACCAGACTGCGCCGGTGGTACCCACTCCACTTCTTCATAGCCGATGGGCTTCGCGGTTTGTGTTAACAGGCCCTGGTCGCAGCCAAGCAATGGTTCACTTAAGTTGATTCCCTAAGGAGATGACATGAATGAGCAGAAATCGTCAAACATGAACGAACAGCAACCAGTGTCCGGCACAAGCCGGCGTACATTCGTGGCTGGTGTGGCTAGCGCAGCAGCTGTCTTGGGCGTAGCCGGTGGGCGAGCCTTCGCACAAACCACTGAGACGATCACCTACAACACCTTTCTCGACCCGGGTAACCAAAACGATCCGCGTGCCGTGGCCCAGACGCAGATGATTGCGGCCTTCGAGGTCAGCCAACCACGTGTGAAGGTGCGCGTGGTCGTCGACCCCTCTGGGCAAAACGGCGTTCGCGCGGCGCGCTCCAAGGCGGACAGCCCCGACGTCATTCGCGTCGCCAACTTCCAACTGCCCGAGTTCGTATCCACCGGTTCGATTTTGTCCATCGACGAGTTGGTTGCGCGCGACAAGGTAGACACCACGGACTGGCTGATCAGCATGGACCAGACGCGCATCAACGGCAAGCTGTGGGGTCTTCAGCAGGACTATCGTATTCCGATCTTCGTCTACCGCAAGAGCAAGTTCGAGGAGGCGAAGATTGTTCCGCCGCGCACGTACGAGGAAGTGGCGGCGCTCGGTCCGCTCCTGACCAAGCAGAACCAGATGGCCTACGCCGTCCCGATCGGCGCAAGCGGCGGGATCGGAGGCGCGCAGGCCTTGGTGGAGTTCATGGTCAGCTCGATTGTGGCGGGAAACAGTGACCCCTTCTTCGTGCCCAACGGCCGCGAGATCGGCTTCAGCGAGCAGCGGTTGCAGCTCGCTGCCAGCACCGTCAAAGATCTGTTCACCAAGAAGGCAGCGACACCCGTTAGCCTGCAGTTCGCATACAACGAGATGCAGGACGGGCTCCGCGCTGGCACCATCGCCTCAGCGACGTTCGGGCTCTTTCGCTACCGCGGCTTGAAGGCTGCAGTGGCCAACGACATGGCATGGGCGCCAGCGCCTTCTGTGGCACTCAATGACAAGCAAACGGTGTATGGTTTTCAGCTATGCATCAACAGCAATTCGCCACGCCAGGCCGCCGCGTGGGAGTTCGTTAAGTTCATGGCGAGCCCAGCGGCTCAGGCCATTGCCGCGCGTGGCGGCGAAGTGGTAGCTCGTGCCAGCGCCTACAAAGACGCATACTTCAAGACGCCGGAAGCCGAGGACCAGTTGGGCTGGAAGACAGTGGTGCAGACGCGTGGTCGCATTGTGAATTATTCGATCATCCAGTCCTCTTTCAACCAGATCTGCGGCGAAGCCTTCCAGCGAATGATCCTGCGCGACCTGGCCCCTGCGGCGGTGGCGATGGAGGTGCGCACCCGCTATGCAGACGCACTGGCTAAATCATGATGTCTCATATCTCTGGGACAACTCGACTGTATGGTTTGGTAGGCGATCCGCTGAAGACAGCCAAGTCGCCCCAACTATGGAACCGGCTGTTCATGGAGCAGGGCGCAGACGCGGCTTGCGTCCCGTTTCTAGTCAAGGACAATGACTTGTCCGCATTCGTCGCCGGTGCACGAGCGGTGGGAAATCTCTCCGGTTTGCTGGTCACGATGCCTCATAAGCAACGGATGCTGGACTATGTCGACGAACTACATCCGACTGCGCGTGACGTTGGAGCCATCAACGTCATCCGCTGCACCAGTGATGGACGCTGGATCGGCGCCAATTTCGACGGTATTGGCTGCGTTCTTGGCATGGAGTGGGAAGGACTTCATCCGGCAAAAAAATCCGTGCTGCTTATCGGCGCCGGAGGCGCGGGCAGAGCCATTGCTTTCGCGGTGGCTTCTGCGGGTGCCCGAGCACTCACAATTTTCGATGTTGACAGGGGGCGCGCCGAAGACCTAGCCAAGTCCGTTAACGTGGCAACCGATTGCCATGCGACGTTCGGCGCGTCAGACCCACATGAATTCGAAGTTGTGATCAATGCCACGTCGCTAGGCATGAAGCCTGGCGATCTCCCGCCTGTGGATCCTGGTCGCCTTAAGCCAGACACTATTGTCGTCGACATTGTCACACGCGCGGAACCGACATTCCTTTGCATTGCCGCAAGTGAGCGTGGTTGTCGTATCCAAAACGGTCGTCCAATGCACGAAGGGCAGGCGGTGCATACCATGCGCTTCCTCGGCTTCGATTACGTTCCAGAAGGCAGGTCAATGCAGGGCATTGGACTGCAGTAATTTATAAAAGGAGCAAATGGCTATGAAATATCGTTACCTCGGCCGAACCGGCGTCCAGGTCAGCGAATACATGCTTGGTACCATGAGTTTCGGATCCGATGGGAATACCGATGAGCGCGAATGCACCAGTATCGTCCATGAGGCGCTCGACTGCGGCATCAATTTCATTGATACCGCCGACACTTACTCTCACGGCGAGGCGGAGGAGATCGTGGGTAAAGCGCTCGCCGGTCGCCGCGACAAGGTCGTCCTCGCGACCAAATTCAGACTATCAGCGGGCGAGGGCCGAAACGATCAGGGTGGGTCGCGCTACTGGATCATGAAACAGGTCGAAAACAGTCTACGGCGGCTCAAGACCGACCATATCGATTTGTATCAAATGCATCGCCCGGATCTGCACACAGATCTTGAGGAGACACTTGGCGCGCTCAGCGATCTGGTGACGCAGGGCAAGGTCCGATACCTCGGATGCTCGACGCTGCCCAGCTGGTATCTCGCGGAAGCACAATCCGTCAGTCGTTTGAACAGGTTATCCCGTTTTGTCAACGAGAGTTCGCCATACTCTCTTTTCCATCGTGGCGTCGAACGAGAGACTTTGCCGGCCGTCCAACACTACGGGATGGGGTTCACCGCCTGGAGCCCTCTGAATGGCGGATGGTTGACCGGAAAGTACAGCGCCGGCGACACGGCCCCGACCGGCTCCAGGGCGGAGCGAGTCAAAGGTCAGTGGGGAGAGCACTATCCCATTTTGAAATCCCGCTTCGACATGCAGCAACCGGGCAATCGCCGCAAGCTCGAATTGCTTCCCGAACTCGAATCGATCGCCCAGCAAGCGGGTCTGTCTCTCATGCATATGGCACAGGCATTTCCCCTGGCACACGCAGCGGTGACGTCTGTGATTGTTGGGCCTCGTACGCTTGAACAATTCAATGGAATGAAGGCGGGCTTCGACGCGAAACTAGAGGCATTGACCCTCGACCAGATCGATGCGCTCATCCCTCCTGGTGCCCTGATCTCGGAGGCGGATCGCGGCTACGTCTCTCCCTGGCTCGCGCCAGAAGTGCGTCGCCATGGCGGAACCAATTCCGGCAAGGCTGCATAGGCCCCGCCATCGCCGTGTTGGACGGATATGAGATCGGCCTGAGGTGACAGCAATCAACATTGGCAGTGGTTAATTTTGAAAACGCCACAGCGCAACATGGAGGTATTTGAATGCGAGTTCTTGTGACTGGAATAAGCGAGGGCATTGGTGGCGCAATTTGCCAACAGGTTGCCAAAAGGCCCGGTTCCGCTATCGCAATGTGCGTACGAAAAACTCGCGAGCCGGTAGAAAAGCTCGCCGAAGAGTTACGGCACGAAGGTTGCGATGTTCTCATTCTCGAGGGCGATCTGCGAGATCCTGCAGTGCCCGAATATTTCGTTCACACCGCGGCTGGAAGGTTCAAAGGACTCGACGCGATCGTGTCCAACGCGGGTGCCGTCGACCCAACCTCGTTGGAGGACATGCCGCTTGAGGTGTGGGAAGACATGTTTGCGCTGACATGCCGCGCAAGTTGGCTTTTGGCCAAAGCGGGTTTCCCGCACCTGAAGGCGAGCCAAGGCGCTTTTGTCGGCATCTCGTCGCAGTCTGGCGTGCATCCGCACCGGCAGACCGGGGCGTACAGCGCGGCCAAGGCTGCTCTTATCATGCTGTGCAAGCAGATGGCGCTGGAGTGGGGGGAGCACGGCATTCGCGTCAACAGTGTTTCGCCGGGAATGATCATGACACCGATGACTCGATCAATTTATGACGACATGAATATCACGCGCCAGCGTGAAGCCATCGTTCCGTTGAAGCGGATCGGGGCCCCCAGCGACGTCGCTCGCACGGTCGATTTCCTGATCGATCCTGAAAATCGTTACATTACTGGCGAAAACATCATGGTCGATGGCGGGCTCACGCTTTCGGTCCTGGACCGGATTCCTGGGATAGCTCGCCGCAAGCAGGAGACATGATCGATCAGGTCGACCAATGTCTAGTCACGTTCACACCCGGGGCTACTCATAAAGTTACCGACTTCCTGGTGTCGGCTGCTATCTGCACTGCACGGGTAGATGCTCATCTTGCGGAGCTACCGAAGGGCTTGGCTGCGTCCCAGATTTCAACTGTTTCCGTGTTCGGAAATTCGTTGTTCAAAAAGGATGGTGTCGTCGCGAGAAGTCGGCCGCCTGCTGTAGAGCTGTCGCAGCCGCGCGCACTCGGCTTTGCATTTTCATGAAGCCGTGCGGCACGCCCGGCACCTCCAGGAATTCGCTTGGCACCTGTGCTTCGGCCAGCCGCTCGGCCAGCAGGCGGCTGTCATCGCGCAGGCAGTCAAGCGCCGCGCCCAGCACGAAGGTGGGCGGCAGGCCACGCAGATCTGCGCATAAGGGGTAGACTAGCGGATCGTTGGGGGGCGCTCCCGGTGCGTAAGCTTCCCAGTAAGCCCGCATCTCCTCAGTGGTCAGGCCCCAGCGGCCGTCGCCGTTCTCCCGGTGCGAAGCGGTATCGCTGCTTGCGTCGTATGCGCCGTAGAACAGCAGCAGCAGTTCGGGCTGCGCCGGCTGGCCGAGCAGATTCAACGCAGCTGCCAATACCAGATTGGCGCCGGCCGAGTCGCCCGCCAGCCACAACGGTCCGCTGGAGGCGAGGTGCTTGCATGCAGCTACGATCTCGTTCAGCCCGCGCGGATAGGGGTGCTCCGGCGCGAGGGCGTAGTCGATGGTCAGCACTTCACGTTGACAAGCCAATGCCAGCGCCCCCGCGAGGCCTTCGTTGGTATTGTGATCGCCTATGCACCATCCGCCGCCGTGGCAATACAGCAAGGTGCCGGGCTGCGGTACGGCCGGCACGAAGCGCCGCATGCTCAGCTCGCGCCCGAGCAGTTTCACGCGCTGCAGCTCGCTGGCCACGCCTGGCGTGGCGGGTTGGCTCCAGAAAGCACTTTCAACTGCGAACTGTTTACGCCGCTGGGGGAAGTCAAGGGCTTGGCGGAACTCCGGCAGATTCAAGCGCGTCAGTTCGGCCCAGGCCGAGCGAACTTCCGGGTCCAAGGGGGACTTGCGATCGCCCATCTTGGTTTATCTTCAGAATGCAGGCAATCTGCCGGCGCGCCAGGCAGCGCCCATGGCGTCCTCGTAGGCAATGATTTGCTGGCGCTGCGTGCCTAGCAGTGTGCTGCCCAAGGTCATCACATCACCAGCCTTGAGGAATACTGGCGGCTTCTGGCCAAGGCCTACGCCGGGTGGTGTCCCGGTGGAAATCACGTCGCCAGGCTGAAGCGCCATAAAGCGGCTGAGGTAAGACACGATGGTGGCAACGCCAAAAATTTGAGTGCGGGTATTGCCAGTCTGCCGGCGAGTACCGTTCACGTCGAGCCAGAGATCGATGCTCTGCGGGTCCGGCACCTCGTCGGCAGTCAGCAGCCAAGGGCCTAACGGCGCATAGCCGAGGTGGCTTTTGCCTTTGGTCCACTGGCCTTCCATTTCGATTTGCCAAGCACGTTCTGACACATCGTTGCACAGGCAGTAGCCAGCCACATATTGCAGCGCTTCTGCTTCACTTACATGCCAGGCTGGACGGCCGATCACAATGGCGAGTTCGACCTCCCAGTCAAGCTTGTTTGAGCCGGGTGCGATGATGACCGGATCGTTGGGGCCAGCCAGCGCGCCGGTGTGTTTGTTGAAAACAACCGGCTGTCCGGGAATGGGGGTATTGGTTTCTGCCGCGTGGTCGGAGTAGTTCAGGCCGATGCAAATCACATTGGGAACCTGGCCCACGCAGGCACCAAGTCGCGTATCGGCAGGAACGGCGGGCAAGCTGGACGTATCCAGGGCTCGCAACTTTGCAAGGCTTTCGTGCGAAAGTGTTGGCCCGTGAATGTCGCTCACAACGGAAGACAGATCCCGCAAAGTGCCTTGGGCATCAATGAGACCGGGCTTTTCGGAACCGCGGGGACCAAATCGGACGAGACGCATGGGAAATCCTTCTAAGATGTGTTGTAGGTTTAGAGCGCCATTAAGGCCGCTCAATGTTCGGAAACTGGTTACTTGTTAGACTTTAGACTTCGTTTGCTGCCGGACCGTTATCCATAGGCCAGACCAGGCCGAGCGTGCCGCTCGCCTGTCGCAGCAGGGTGTAAAACTCGGCGTCGCGCTCGGTGCCCATGCGTAGTAGCGGTCCGGCGATACTGATCGTGCCCAACACGCGTTGGCTTTCGGGCTCGCGCACCGCTGTCGCAATGGCCTTGACGCCGGACTCTGCCTCTTCAACTGCCAGACCATAGCCGTTGGTGCGGGTCGAATCCAGTTCGCGCAGTAGTTCATCAATGGTTTGCACCGCACGCGGCCCGACAAGTTTGGTTAAAGCGGATGGCTGGCCCAAGCCGTTTTTCAGTGCCAGTTGGATCGCCGCTTCGTTACTCATCGTGGCCAGCCATGCCTTGCCGTTGGCGGTGGCGTGCAGCACTGGCCGACCATTGAGCGCTGGCTGGTACATCAGGCCAGGGCGCGCACCCTGGGCCGATGCGAACCAGTGCAGTGCATCGCCCTGCACAACGGTCAAGCGCACCAGCTCACCGCAGCGTCTAGCTGCCTCATCAAGCACGGGCTGCACTATGCCGAGCAAGCCGGTACCGCGCAGATATTGCTGGCCCAGCAAGGCGAGCTT
Source organism: Rhodoferax ferrireducens (assembly GCF_031458075.1). Lineage (GTDB taxonomy): Bacteria > Pseudomonadota > Gammaproteobacteria > Burkholderiales > Burkholderiaceae_C > Rhodoferax_B > Rhodoferax_B ferrireducens_A. The sequence goes on from NZ_JAVDXT010000001.1 coordinate 129,392, forward strand.
CAGCGTTAGGCGATAGCGGTCGGTCTCAGCATCCTGCTCAATCCAGCCAAGCGTGGTCATTTCGGCCAGCAGTCGGTGTGCGGGGCCCTTTTGCAAGTCCAGTGCAACCGCAATGTCAGACAGGCGCCGCCATTGGCCTTCTACTGCCAGCAGCTCGATGACTTGGAGGCATCGCTCCAATAAACCCTTGACAAGTCGCATTTGATAAAACAAAATTCTTGTTGGAACGAAGTTACTTTAATAAAAAGTCAGACCAAAGTCAACCTTTTGACAGATCCATCCAAAAATAAAACGGAGAATTTGCGTGTCCCTCGATCTTTCTCGAACTCTGCCTGAAGACGCCGCTGACGCGCTGCTGATTGGTAGGCTCTGGCAGCCCGGCGTTGGCCCGACAGTAGTCGCCTGCCGTGACGGCATGCTGCTCGATTTGTCGCGGCTGGGTGCGACTGTCAGCCAACTGCTTGAGTTACCCAACGTTGCAAGCGCCGTCCGTGCCTTCCTGTCTTCGGCAACGCCGCTTGCATCGCTGGAAAGCGTGCTGGCCAATAGCGACGAAGGCAAACGGGACCAGGTGCGGCCTTGGCTGTTGGCCCCCTGTGACCTGCAGGTTGTCAAGGCCAGCGGCGTGACCTTTGTTGCCAGCTTGCTTGAGCGCGTGATCGAAGAGCAGGCGCGGGGCGATGCGTCTCGTGCGCAGGCGATCCGTGCTGCGCTGTCCGGAATCCTAGGGGACAACCTTGCCGGCATTGTGCCCGGCTCAATCGAATCGGCTCGCGTCAAGCAGGTGCTCATGGAGCAGGGCGTCTGGTCGCAATACCTAGAGGTCGGAATTGGGCCTGATGCCGAAATCTTTACTAAAGCACCGGTGCTTTCATCGGTAGGCACTGGCGCGCAGGTGGGCATCCATGAGGAATCGAAATGGAACAATCCCGAACCCGAAGTAGTGCTTGCGGTCAACAGCCGTGGCATAGCCGTTGGGGCTGCGCTGGGCAATGATGTGAACCTGCGCGATTTTGAAGGCCGCAGTGCGCTGCTGCTCGGTAAGGCCAAGGACAACAACGCGTCATGCGCAATCGGCCCCTTCATTCGACTCTTCGATCCAGGATTTACCATCGACGATGTGCGCGGCGCGGAACTCGCGATGCAGGTCGACGGGCCCGAAGGTTTCACAATGCGCGGCACAAGTTCACTGTCGATGATCAGCCGTGATCCACTCGATATCGTGGCCCAGGTAATAGGCCCCAATCACCAATACCCCGACGGTTTCATGCTGTTTCTGGGCACCATGTTTGCGCCGACGCAAGATCGCCATGGTCCAGGCCTTGGTTTTACCCATGAAGTCGGCGATGTGGTGCGCGTTTCCACGCCCCAGCTTGGAGCGCTGGTCAACCGCGTCAACCATTGCAGCAGCATTGCGCCGTGGAGCTTCGGCATCACTGCGATGATGAGAAATCTTGCGCAGCGCGGGCTCCTTTAAAAACATTAGAGAGTCATCAAAATGAATGTGTTTCCCAATTTAATTGGAGGGCAATGGCTTGAGGGCGGCTCTGTGAATCCCAACATCAATCCGTCCAATCTGGACGATGTGATAGGCCAATACGCTCAGGCCGATGCAGCGCAGGCTCATTCCGCGATCGCCGCCGCGCGTGCCGCCTTTCCGGCATGGGCTCTAAGCGGTATCCAGCAGCGCTTTGACATCCTAGACAAGGCTGGAAGTGAGATCCTGGCCCGCAAAGAAGAACTCGGCGCGCTACTATCGCGCGAAGAAGGCAAGACGCTGCCCGAAGGTATAGGAGAGGTTGCGCGGGCCGGCCAGATATTCAAGTTTTTCGCCGGCGAGGTCTTGCGCCTGAGCGGCGACAAACTTCCATCGGTGCGTCCCGGCATAGATGTTGAAGTGACCCGCGAGCCGGTCGGCGTTATCGGGCTGATCACACCCTGGAATTTTCCGATTGCGATTCCAGCGTGGAAGATTGCGCCGGCACTAGCGTATGGCAACTGTGTCGTCTTCAAACCCGCCGAGCTCGTGCCGGGTTCCGCATGGGCTTTGGCCGACATACTGCATCGTGCGGGCGTGCCGGCCGGGGTCTTCAATCTGGTCATGGGCCGCGGATCTGTGGTGGGCGACGTCATGGTGCGTCATCGTGATGTGTCGGCGATCAGCTTTACAGGTTCCGTCGGCACAGGCCGGGCAATTGCCGCGCTGGCCGCAGAACGTTTGGCGAAAGTACAACTGGAAATGGGCGGCAAGAATCCGCTGGTGGTACTCGACGATGCCGACCTCTCGGTGGCAGTGAACTGCGCTGTGCAGGGCGCCTATTTTTCAACCGGCCAGCGTTGTACGGCGTCGAGTCGCTTCATCGTAACCTCTGGGATTCATGACCGCTTTGTACAGGGCGTGAAAGAACGCCTCGCCGCGTTGAAGGTTGACGATGCACTGCTGGAGGGAACAGATATCGGTCCGGTGGTTGATGCGTCGCAGCTGGACCAGGACTTGCGCTATATCGAAATCGGCAAGTCCGAAGACGCGGAGTTGGTCTTCGGGGGAGAGCTTCTACAGCGCCGCACACGCGGCCACTTCTTGTCGCCTGCACTGTTTACTGGAGCGACAGCGGGAATGCGGATTTCCCGGGAAGAAATCTTTGGTCCTGTCGCCAGCGTACAGAGAGTGGCCGATTATGAAGAGGCATTGGCAGTAGCCAATGACACCGAGTTCGGCCTGTCGAGTGGAGTGGTGACCACATCGCTCAAACATGCGTCGCATTTCAAGAGGCACGCTCAAGCTGGCATGGTGATGGTCAATGCGCCTACCGCAGGTGTCGACTACCACGTGCCCTTCGGCGGCCGCAAGGGCTCCAGCCTTGGTCCACGCGAGCAAGGGCGCTATGCGGCCGAGTTTTATACAACGGTCAAGACAACGTACATCGCTGCCTGAGCGGCAGGGCAAATCCATGAGCCAATCCAATACTATGAATGATGAAGTGAATGACGTGGCGCCGGTCATCAGGCTGGCCGCGAACGATGACGTCGCCATTGCACGGCGCGACCTCGCGGCAGGTGAAAAACTTGGCCCACTCGGCCCGGTATGCACCGATCCCATCCCCGCCGGCCACAAGGTTGCCCTGCATGGCATCGCAAAAGGTGCGGCCGTACGTCGTTATGGACAGGTCATCGGCATGGCGACGCAGCCCATCAGCGCCGGTGAGCATGTGCACGTGCACAACCTCGGCATGGGGGAGTTTTCGCGCAGCGCCAGCGTGGGCGAGGCCTATCGTCCAACATGCTTCATTGATCCTGCCGCCACCTTCATGGGCATAGTCCGTGCCGACGGTCGGGTCGCAACGCGCAACTACATTGGAATTTTGTCAACGGTCAATTGCTCTGCCAATGTGTCGCATGGGATTGCCGAGCGCTTCAAGGGAGCGGCCCTCGCTGCCTATCCGAATGTCGATGGCGTTGTAGCGCTCACGCATGGTAGCGGCTGTGCGATGGACCCTGACGGCGAAGGTCTGGCCTTGCTGCGCCGCACGCTGGCAGGTTATGCGCGACATGCCAACTTTGCTGCGGTTCTGATCGTGGGGCTGGGCTGCGAGTCCAACCAGCTTGATGCGCTGAAAGTTGCCGGGGACCTTTCTGAAGGCCCGATGCTGCGCACTCTTGGCATTCAGTCCAGCGGCGGCACGCGCGCAGCAATTGATGCCGGAGTGGCTGCTATCGAATCGATGCTGCCCGAGGCGAACCAAGTGGAACGACGGCCGGTGGCCGCTAAACATTTAATTATTGGCCTGCAATGCGGCGGCTCTGACGGCTATTCGGGTATCTCGGCCAATCCAGTGCTGGGCGCTGCGGTGGATTTGCTGGTGCGTCATGGCGGGACTGCGGTTTTGTCGGAGACGCCAGAGATTTATGGTGCGGAGCATTTGCTGACTGCCCGTGCCGCCTTGCCGGCGGTGGCGGAAAAGCTCGAAGAGCGCTTGCGTTGGTGGGAAGACTACACCTCGCGCAACCATGGCGAGATGAACAACAACCCTTCACCGGGCAACAAGGCGGGCGGCTTGACCACGATTCTTGAAAAGTCTCTCGGCGCCGTGGCCAAAGGCGGCAGTAGCGGCTTGATGGCTGTGGTCGAATATGCCAGGCCAGTTCAAGCGCAGGGGTTGGTTTTCATGGACACGCCCGGCTACGACCCGGTCTCTGCAACCGGCCAGGTTGCCGGGGGCGCCAACTTGATCTGCTTTACCACCGGCCGGGGATCGGTTTATGGCTGCAAGCCTTCGCCATCGCTGAAAATCGCTACCAATTCAGGCCTTTACCGGCGCATGAATGAAGACATGGATTTCAACGCCGGCGAGGTGCTCGACGGCACGACCAGCGTTCAGGATGCCGGTGCGCGGCTGTTTGCACTAATGCTGGAGACAGCCTCCGGCGGCAAGACCAAAAGCGAAGTCCTCGGCGTAGGTACCGATGAATTTGTGCCTTGGCAACTTGGTGCCGTGATGTAGCCTTTCCATTTTCGCTTCCGCGATTTACAAATGTTCTGCCGACTCGGTATCGAGGAAGCCGTGACGCGCTTTTCCCAGATGCGGCGCTGCTTGCTGCGAAGCTATGGCAAGGCAAACGCCAAGAAGCCCGCCGGGGGTGCGGATAAAAACTTGGACTGGTTTTATGCCGCTAGCCCGAGGCTCACCCGGTATTCGATGGGGCTGAGAGAGCCGAGAGAAATCTTGATCCGCTTCTCGTTGTACCAGCGGATGTAGGAATCGACCACCTCAATGAATTGTTCAACGGTGGTGCTCTTCCAGTCCCGAGGATAGAACAGTTCGGTCTTCAGTCGACCGAAGAAGCCTTCGCAGGCCGCGTTGTCAGGTGAGCAGGCCTTGCGAGACATCGAACGAGTAAGGTTTGCGTCGCTCATTCTTGATAGCCAATCTACGGGCTGATGACTATCTGTTTCCCTGCAGACTTCACGCCTCGGCTCATATTGGGACGCGGCAGTACGCCCGTATTGTTCATCGTTGGGCCAATGAAATTGGCCTCGATACAACGGAGTTTGGAACGCATTCCATGCGACGAACCAAAGCTACGTTGATCTACCGTAGAACCAAGAACCTGCGTGCCGTCCAACTCCTGCTCGGGCATACCAAATTGGAAAGTACGGTTCGCTATCTCGGCATAGAGGTCGGGGACGCCTTGGAAATGTCAGAGCAGACTGAGCTTTGAAGAGATGGCCGGCATCGGTGCCCTGACACTCGGTTGTCGGCTTATCCATGCAAACGAGTCGTTCGCAGCGATAGCCCAACCGGCTGCTTTCGCTGCAAAGCTGACCCCGCTGGAGGCAACTTCAGGCTGATCTGAGTCGTTCACGGCCCAGTGCCTGAACGTCAGCATCCGCCTACACCGGTCGTTAAACGTCGCTGGTCCTGACGGGTCGCTTCAGCTTCGGAACCAGCCCCACACTTCGACGCCAGCCGCGTACCGGTTCAAACGACCGCTGCTGCTCGCCCCCGTCAGACTCATGCCGATCCGTTGCAGTCGCCCGCCCACTGTCGCGGCTGCTAGCTCATTTGGTGAGCTAGCTCGCCTGTACGATCACTTCGTCCACCACTCTGAAGACTGAAGAACCGCAAATGAATGGGAACAACTCCCCGCTTGAGCACCCATCCTCCACAGTATTCAGCTTCGCGCTCGGCATCACGAAAACGGTATCCCTCGCCTTGCTTTCGCGTTGGCTCCAGCGCCGTACGAAGCGTGATGCCGACGACGATGTGCGCTTCCGTTAATGAATTCACGCTGCCCCCCAAATCCTTGGTCTGCGAGGCGCAGGGATGGCAATCATTGCGCAAAAATCGAGCAATAAATCAATAAATCGAGAAATAGCAGTGAACGGCAAAGACGACTTCAATGTCGATGACGAATCGACCCCCGCCATTCCGGAAGCGAACGAAACCACGTTGCTCGCCCTCCCCCCGCTGGCCAACACGATTGTCGATACCGCGATCGACAACATGACCCGCAAGCTCATCGCGGGTTATCGCAACAAGTCCGTCGCCAAACCGAATGCGAAGAAGGTCGACGTCGGTGCGGAGGCGGTGGAGACCGTGAAGGCCACCTCCGCCCAATCGGTGATGGACGTCGCCAACCGCGGTCAGGCCTGGAAGGAGCTGATCACGAAGAGCCTGACGGCTGGGATCTCTTCTATTGCGACGATGCAATTCGACGGCAGCTTCACGATCAAGGACGGCGTCCCGGATCAGGACTTCAAAGGCCTGCCCAATACGCCCGGCGTGTATGTGGTGTTCGATCAAGGCAATCCGCCCAAGCCTGTCTACGTCGGTGACAGCGGCAAGATGCAGAAGCGGTGGCATGCCGGGCACCTCAATGAACACAAGCAAGGCCAGCGCAGCTTCAGCCCCTACAAGCTGGATGAAGAGCTGTCCAAGGGATGCGCCGTCAAGTTCATCCAAATGGACTCCGTGGAAAGCGCCGCGGCGCTGGAGGCGCACCTGATCAAGGAGAACTTCTCTGATTTCAAGGACGTCGCCAAGAAGCTGGGCAGCGTCGAGAGGCCGTTGTCTGAGGAAAAGAGCAAGGAGCGTACCGAGGCGCTTGAGCAGGGCATGCTGAAGAATCAGCGCGAGGAGTTGGCCACCGAGCAAGGCAAGCGGTCCAACATCGAAGCGAAGAAGATGAAGGATCGGCTGGAGAACACAACAGAACTGCTGAAGGGTGCGGCCGGCGAGGCGTTTAAGAACGCTGGATTCGATGTCCTCCATCGCGTGACGACTGCCGCCATCAAGGCGGTCAGGGACGAATTGGTCGACATCTTTCATCCGCAAGGCGCACCGACACGCCTCGTCGTGCGCATCCGCCGCGTGCTGAAGAAACTGATCGCGGTGATCAAGGGCTTCTTCGACAAGCCCATGCAGTTGGCGCACGGCATCGTCCAGTTCATCGTGAACGCGCTGTCGAAGTCCATCAGCCAAATCTTCAACCTGGCCAACAACATCTTCGATCTCGCAAGCAACGCCTGGAATCTGTACCATGGTGCGGACACCTTGTCGCGCGAGGAGCTGGTCCGCAAGATCAGTGAAACCGTGATAGTAAGCGGCTCGCTCGTGCTGTGGGACGGACTGGACCCGGTCATCGAAGCCAAGCTTACGCCCTTCGCTGGCATCTTCGCGCCTTATCTGTCCTCGATGATTGTCGCGATCGGATTCGGCATTTCCAGCCACTACCTGCAACGCATCGTCAACACGGCCATCGATGCCGTCATCGCCTTCAAGATGGGTCTGCAGGAATCGCTCAACGCCGCCAAGGCTGCCTGCGCGCAGTTGATCAGTAATGCGGAGCGAGAGCTTGCATTGATGTCCGACCTTCGGGAGTACCTGATCAGCTCGAAGGAGCTGATGACGGAACTTCAGGCGCATACCGCCGCGCTGTCAAGTCACCAAGCCATCGAGGCGCAAACCGCGCCCGTCCTTCTTCTTCGCCGCCGGAACTGATTCATCATGCAAGCTATGTCGATGACCGCATTGGTCCGAATCGAGTCTACGGGTTCACTCGTCGCAGGCTCCCACGACCTTCAGCGGAGGGACGAACAGGCGCTGGCGGAATTCTCGACCGATCTGGAAGCAGCGCTCCGCGATCTGGAAGCGTCCGTCGAGGCGCGTGAGCTGGCTGGCGCGAAAGTAGCAAAGCTCAAGGAAACACTTAATGGCCGGAACTGGTGGGGTACGCTGAAATCCAGCTTCAGCGGTGAGGCCGACAAGGACCTGGCCACGATGGTGGAAGATCTGGGCTCGAGCCTCGGACTGACCCAAAGCGCCTTGCGCGTAATTTTGAAAGTCCAGACCGAGAAGAACCGGATGTTGCGCGGCTTCAGCGATGCGTTGGTCAATAAGATCCTCAAGGTCCAGCAGGACACACACACGCTGAACGGCAATCAGAAGGAGGCCGCCCTGAATTTCCTGCAGGAACTGCAGACGCAGATCGACGAACAGATCCGCCAGCAGGATCTGGTCGACAGCCACGAGGCGGCACTTCTGGAGCACGCGCAATGGCGTCATGGTCAGGACCAAGCGCATGCGGAGCTTGTGATCCGCATCGACCGGGTGCGGGCCGTGGCGCTGGGTGCTCAACAGCGCGTGGCAGCCCTCGAAGCGGAAGTTGCCGAGATCTCCGCGCTGCGTCAGCAGCTTGGCGCGCTGGCATCGGAGAACCAGCGCCTGCGCTCACCGAAGGCCGTGCTGTTGCGCAATTTGCTGTCCCTGGCCGCGTCGCTGATCGCGGTCGTCGCCCTGTTCATGGCTAGGAGGGGTTGAAGCCCAGCCGGTATCCCAACAGCCATCCGGCTTGAAGCAGCAGTAGTGGTGTGCCAGCTTACCTGCTTGAGCATGAACTGGCTGCGATTTTCCGTCTCCACGTGCCAACGGAGGCAGGACTCGACATCGCGGCGATGATTGATTTGATGATCAGGCAGGGTTACACGCATCGTCGGCCGTCCTCCGCATCGACTTGGCGCCGAATAATGCTAGGTCAGAATACCGCGCCGAGCGAAACCCCTTTGCAACTGGCCGGTGTGGTTGGCGGCCTGTCAGGGGTGGGTAAATCCAATGCTATTGAGCGAGCGCTTCGTCTTAAGTGCCAGGTCGTCATCCACGAGGCATTTCCTGGCTTGGTCGGCCCAGTGAAACAGATGGTCTGGCTAAAGGTAGACGTGCCGGAGTCGGGTCGAGTGGGCGATTTGGCGGAAATGCTGTGCCTTGCCACCGATCAGATTTTAGGAACTTCTTACAGGAAAGATATGCTCAGCGGCCGCAGTCGGCCGGCTCCGGCAATGGCTCGGGAGTGGCTAGCCAAAGTTGCATGTTATTTCCCTGGCATTGTCGTACTAGACGAAATCCAAAACTTGTTCAAGATAGAAACCAAGGCGGTACGCCAAGTTGCTCGTAGTCGTCACGATCCACGACCAACCTTGACTCCACATTGAAGCTCAACAAAACACTGTCGGAGATCCAGAACCAGTTGTTGGCGATGCCGGTTGCGCTGGTGCTTGTTGGCGGACAGATGGCACCGGACACAGGCCTGAGCATCAAGAATCTGGTGATTTGGTTAAGGTTGATAAGCTGTTGATTTCCACCCAGAAGTGACCCACTGGGGGTCAGGTTTGCGTGGAAATTAACACCAGGTATATTGTTCACGTCAGACCGGCATTCAGGTCAACAACACCTTCGATAGGAACGGACAATGAGCAATGCGACCGACCGAAGTGAGCGACGGGAGGAAATCAAGCTCCGGCTTGAATACGCCAAGCTGATTGTTTCTCTTGTGGGAGTGGTCGCAATCGCGTTTGCAGGACTTCAATGGAAGCTATCAAATCGGAATGCGACCGAGGCAGCATACGAACACATTGCTTCCGAATGGAATAGTCATTTGAGCGCACTGGTCGAAAGGTCAGAGCTGCGCCCGTATTTCGCTGAGTCCAAACCGCTCCCGGTCGACCCGAAGGAGCGGCAGGCTGTGCTGGCAATGGCCGATGTTCGCCTTGACAAGATGGATGCGATCCTAACTTTTGCGGCGATTCAAGAAGCCAGTTCAGATATCGCCGGATGGAGGCAGACCTTTGCCGATTCATTCCGATCCAGTGCCGTTCTCTGCGATCGTTTCAGTGCAACCCAAACTCAGTACGGCCTTCTTGTTCCAGTAGGCCAGTCGGCATGCCGCGGAGCGAAAGGAACTACCCGTTAGGTTCGGTGTCTGGCGAAGGCGTGTCGGTATTGCTGCGTCACTAACGAGTGTCGGCTATGCGAGAGCGGACCTAGATCGGTTAGGCTCCCGCCACATGTCCGACCAGAAGACCCGCAACAATCACTATGTGCCGCAGTGGTATCAGCGCGGCTTCCTTGCGCCTAACCAGTCGCGCCTGTTCTATCTGAATTTTGGACCCGGATCGCAAAGCCCTACCGGATGGCCGCGAGGTCCTTCGCACGGCGCTGCATAAATGGGGAACAAAGAACTGCTTCGTCGAGTTCGACCTTTACACGACGCAATTCGGACCAATCATCAATGACGAGGTAGAGAAGCGTCTGTTCGGCGTCATCGACGACCAGGGTGCCAAGGCCGTGCGCGCACTCTTAGCCGGCGACCACACCGAAATGCACGAGACCTTTCAGGACTTTTTCGAGCACATGACCTCCCGCGAGGCGCTGCACGAACTACCGGAATGCCGGTATTTACGGGCCTAGTTGGCTACCCAGCGGCGCCAGAATTGGGCCAGGTGCCTGCCGGTTTGGTTGCTGGCCAAATCCGGGGGACTTGGCGCAAGGCTACCGCACCGACCCGTCACTTCAATGCTTGAAGCTCAGCCGTGCGTTTTGCTGTCGCGTCGGTTTGGCATGCATACATAGCAGGAACGCGCTTGATCCCTGTAAGGCCTCGCCGGACTTGTCAGACGTACATTCCGATTTACGGCTTTTGACCCATACCCGTTCAATATGAACCTTGCGACTTTGTGAGTAGAAACGAACAAATTGGCCTGTCTATTTCTCTTGCGGGCGAGGCTAGTTGATAGAAAAGTGTAACAGTGCAAGCCTCAAGAACTTTATTTTCTGATGTCAGTGAGCTCATCCAACGTAAGCAGCTAGATACGTACCGGGGAGAATCCGTTGCAAACCCGCATGGTTGCTGGTGATGGAGGCGAAAGCCGAGGTCTGGCGCGACCTGCCGGGCAACTAGTACGCGTCAGGCGTTATAAAACCTCGCAAGAAAAGTCCTTGTCCGCATTGGACACTACCGGTAGTGGCTTGAATTGATTTCAGACCCTATATATAGTGGCGGCATTCCACAACGCAAAAAGCCAGGGCTGCAACCCTGGCTTCCGCGCCCTAGCAGTTCGACCTGATCGGGGACTTTCTAAACATATCTGTCAAGAGCCTATATGTTGCCATGAAAGTTGGGGATAGATCAGGTTATTTACCCTAACGGCTTAGGCCAGAAAGACGCCAAAATCATGGCAACTAGAACCATTACTATGCCCCGCGACGCGAAAACCGGGCAGATTGTTACACCGAGATATGCAAAGTCTCACCCGTCTACCACGACGATTGAGCGCCGCACGGTTGTGACACCTCCGCCATCTGGGGGGAAGAAGGGGAAGTAATTTCTCTTCCTGGATAAGGGCCGGGCGTCTGCCAAGGCATCCGGCCTTTTTTACATTTCTTTTGCTCAATTCGGCACGGTATCGGTATCGTTCTCTGGATCAAACCGGGTGCGCGGCTCAGGGACCAATTTCACCAAGAGCGACAGCCTGCCGGCGTCAGCGAGCGAATCCTCAATTTTGTGAGCCAGTCGCTTTGTCTGTTCGTACACAGCCCAGAAGATCTAGCGCAGAACGTGATACCGGGTTTGAAAGCGAGTGAGGTAGTCATTACCAGAGACGGCTTACCTTTTTGGTCTTGATGTAAAAGTATGAGTAAACCCGCACAATGGGCTTTTGGAGAAAATTATGAGCAGTGATGCACTTGACGAAGCTAGAGAGCGCCGACAGCTGGTGTTGGTCGCCTCAGAACTGGGCATATCAATGGAGGAGCTAGACCAATTGGAGTTCGCACTTGATGAAGACTCGAGTGACGACGGTTTAGTCTATTCGGTGACGGTACGTTTTGAGGAAGGAAATCCTCCAGACATCATGAGCAAAATCCGAGGCCTGGACAGCGGCAACTATGTGTATCTGAACGCGGGACTGTTTGACGAATCCAATGAATCGGACGAGTCCGAAGAATAAAAGCCGTAAAAAAGCCCGCTATGGGCGGGCGTATCAGTTAGTGAAATACTGGTCTGCTAGCTGATTTTTCCTCATCATGCTGTCGCGCGCGGTCAGATATAACAAATCTGATGACGGCCTTCATGTCGTCGGAACAACCGCGAAATTTAACCAACTCTAATACAGACCTACCATGATGCAGAACTACAACACCAATCAATTCATCGACAAATGACTGGGTCGCCTCTACCCCTGCAAAGTCCAGAACGATCACCTTGCCAAGTTCAATAGAAGTCTCAATTTGCTGACGGTAAGGGATGGCGGCAGGCCGAGTGCCCAGGCTTCGTGGGCTAGAAATCGGCCCAAACATAGCAGGGTGTAATGAAAGCTCGGTCAACATAGGATGCTCCTGAGACTTCGTAAAACCGTTCAAACGGTGGGACGCTTATCACTCTATCAGACAATCGATAGCTCACTCAATTGTTACAGAAAAGATATGTCAACGTCAGTGTCTTCGGGAGGTAGCAACTCACGCACTCGAATCGAAGGCAGTAGGCCTCGCTTGCAAACTAGTCCAATCGAAACGCCTTGCCAATAGGCATCATCAGTCCAAATGCCGCTGCGCCCTTCCGAAGACATCACAAAAGCGTCTCCGGAGGCAATAGTTAAACTGCCATGAGCAGATTTTGCAATTTTTGCTGTTGTTGTTAAACCGACCCCTTGATTTCCATGTGTGTTATATAAATTACCGTTTCTGTTGCAACTCACGCGAGATATTAGAGCCGTGTTTATCGCTGCCACATGGGTCCGCTCGGGAAGTTTGGGATGATTTTTGAGCGTTGCTAGCATCCCGCAGCCGTTATCGACTACAGACATTTTTACGGTCCCATTTCCCCTGTAAAACTGGGCGGCGACCCAGACTTGTGCTCGCTGATTGTCTTGCTGTCGTGCATGTGTCAATGCGTTATCCAAGAGCTCAGAGAGCGAGTAAAAGATGGGGTGTTTGAATCGTCCGAACTGACCTGGCTCTGCGGCGTCCACGGCGTTTGGGTCAGCATTGGTTAACGTGCCAGTTATAGCATCCGCTAAACGGTTAGCTGCGGCGTCGCTATCTGCATAGCTCTCCACACAAGTCAATTCAGTTAAGCCGCTGCGTTGATCGTTGCGTCCGTTTTGAGGAATTTCCACACCATCCACATCAAAATGGTTGAAGAAATCCATTCTAGACATGTAGCTGGCAACGCTTGTTCTCAGCCAATGGATGGATATTTTCTTTGATGGGTGTCGGGAGAAAAGAGCCGCCAAAATTGTGAAGCCCTGAGGGTCAATTGAGCTAACTTCAGAGGCATCCAGGATTACATGTAAATCGTCTGTCCTATCTATAGCTGTGCAGATGGAAAATAAGCGGCCGAGATGTTGGCTCCCCACCGATGGTGGTAATTCGATTTCCATGTGATGAGTGTGTTGTAGAGCGCGGCCTCAATTGGCGATGCAGCTTTGCATTCTAGACAGGCATGTTGCTCGTCCACGTTCATGCGTCGCAGCCGAGCAGTTCCTCCGATACGAGCAGTCAATTTGGCGGTGCCGCGCCGCTTACTGGCTGACCAGGGCACCTCGGCGTTAGGGCGTCTCGCGCGTATTTGAATTTCCCGCGTGTCCAGTTGTCTTGCTGCGGGGCTGAGTCGCAATTACATGTCTATTGAACGAAATAACTCAGCTCTTCGGCGAGGGTGCGAAAACATGCCCCGCCGGCTACATGGTGGCTACATGAACCCAAAAAAGCAAAAGCCCGCTATCTTTTGAATAGCGGGCTTTTCTTATTTCATGTGGTGCCGGAGAGATGAATCGAACACCCGACCTTCTCATTACGAATGAGCTGCTCTACCGACTGAGCTACACCGGCACATTAGCCTCAGATTATAGCTTGGAGAAGTAGCTGCCTACTTTTTCCACTTCATTTTTTGATCCCAGCACCACGCTGACGCGTTCATGCAGCTTTTGCGGCACGATGTCCAGGATGCGCTGGGTGCCGGTGCTGGCGGCGCCGCCGGCCTGTTCGACCAGCCAGCCCATGGGGTTGGCTTCGTACATCAGGCGCAGTTTGCCGGGCTTGCCGGGTTCGCGCTTGTCCCAAGGGTAGAGGAAGATGCCGCCGCGGGTCAGGATGCGGTGCACGTCGGTCACCATGCTGGCGATCCAGCGCATATTGAAGTCCTTGCCGCGTGGGCCTTCCGTGCCTTGCAGGCAGTCGTCAATATAGTTTTTCACCGGGGTATCCCAGTGGCGCATATTGCTCATGTTGATGGCGAATTCCTGGGTGTCGGCCGGGATCTGGACGTTTTCCTGCGTCAGGAAGAACGAGCCTTGTTCGCGGTCCAGGGTGAACATGGCGACACCATTGCCTACCGTCAGCACCAACGTGGTTTGCGGGCCGTAGAGGCAGTAGCCTGCGGCGACCTGGTTCTTGCCGGGCTGGAAGAAGTCTTGCTCGACCACGGCGGCATCGCTTGGCGGCTTCTTCAGCACGCTGAAGATGGTGCCGATGCTGACGTTCACATCGATGTTGCTGGAGCCGTCCAGTGGGTCAAACAGCAGCAGGTATTCGCCCTGCGGGTAGCCGTTGGGCACGGCATGGATTTCTTCCATTTCTTCCGAGGCCATGGCCGCCAGGTGGCCGCCCCATTCGTTGGCTTCGATCAGTACTTCGTTGGCAATGATGTCCAGCTTCTTCTGGATTTCACCCTGCACGTTTTCCGAGTCGGCCGTGCCGAGCACGCCGCCGAGTGCGCCTTTGTTGACCGCATGGCTGATGCCTTTGCAGGCACGGGCCACGACTTCGATCAGCAGGCGCAGCTGCGACGGGATCAGGCCGTCAACGCGTTGCTGCTCGACGAGGTAGCGGGTGAGGGATATGTTTTGGGACATGGGATTCCTTGTTTAGTCGGCCAGTGCGCGGGAGACTACCTCGCGCACGTCGTTGCTTAGGTCGGTCTTGGCGGCTACCCGCACCAGCGCTTCGCGGGCAGCGCTGCGGTAGGGTTCGGCCAGGTTCTTCCAGCGGTCCAGGGCGCGCGCCAGGCGGGCGGCCACCTGCGGGTTGATGCCGTCGAGCTCGATCACGCGTTCGCTCCAGAACACATAGCCTGCGGCGTCGCGGCGGTGGAAGGCGCCGGGGTTCGCACTGCAATAGCTGAACACCACGCTGCGCGCACGGTTCGGATTGCGCAGGCTGAAGTCGGGGTGCTTCATCAGCTGGCGCACCGCCGGCAGGATGTTGCCATCGCGGTCGGTGGCGCCGGCTTGCAGGGCAAACCATTTGTCCAGCACCAGGGCTTCGTCCTTGAACAGTGCATGGAAGCGCGGCAGCGCCTGCGCGGCCAGCGGATGGCCGCTGGAGACCAGCGCGGCCAGCGCGTTGAAGCGGTCGGTCATATTGCCCGCGTCCTTGAAGCGCTGGTAGGCCTTGCCGGGCCAGACCACATCGCCACTGGTCTGCGCGGCCAGGCACAGCTGGCTCAAGGCCATGCCGGTCAGTGCGCGGCGGCCGCTGGACAGTGGGTCGGGGCGGTAGGCACCGGTGTCGCCGTAGGTCTCGTAGGCCCAGGCCCAGTCGTTGGCGAGGGCTTGCGCGAGCTGGCTGCGCATGGCTTCGCGCACCGCGTGGATGCGCTGCGGGTCGACTACGTTCAGCTGTTCGGCCAGGTAGGTTTCGGATGGCAGGGTCAGCACCAGCTCTTTGAATGCGGCATCCAGATCTGGATGGCGCAGCACGCTGCGCATCGCTTCAATATAGGCATCGTTTAGCGGTTTGACGCCGGATATATCTGCGTCACCAGCTATTAATGTAATAGCGGATCGCACGGCTAGGCGTTGGCCGGCTTCCCAGCGGTTGAAGGCGTCGGTATCAAAAGCCAGCAGGGTCAGCAGCTGGGCGTCGGTGTAGTCGTACACCAGCACCACCGGGGCCGAGAAGCCGCGCAGGATGCTGGGCACGGGCTCGGCGTCCAGGTTGACGAAGGTCAGCGTTTGCGTTGCTTCGGTCATCACGAAGGTGTAGGGCGCGCTCAGGGTCGAACCGTCAGCGCTCTGCAACGGCAGCGCGCTGCCATCCTGCGCCAGCAGGCCCAGGCCGATAGGGATCACGAACGGCTCTTTGGTGGCCTGGCCGGGCGTGGGCGCACAGGTTTGCGACAGGGTCAGGCTGTAGCTGCGCGACGCCGCGTCGTAGTGGCCCACGGCCTGCACGCGCGGCGTACCGGCCTGGCTGTACCAGCGCTTGAACTGCGGCAGCAGGCGTGCCAGCTCCGACTGCGGATTCGCGTCGGCAATCGCCTGGGCGAAGTCGTCGCAGGTCACGGCCTGGCCGTCGAAGCGCTCGAAATACAGCGTCATGCCCTTGGCAAAGCCGTCGCGGCCCACCAAGGTCTGCATCATGCGCACCACTTCCGCACCTTTTTCGTAGATGGTGACGGTGTAGAAGTTGTTGATCTCGATATAGCTGTCGGGCCGCACCGGGTGGGCCATCGGGCCCGCATCTTCGGGGAACTGGGCGGTGCGCAACACGCGCACGTCTTCGATGCGCTTGACGGCCTTGGCCGAGGGGTCGCGGCACAGGTCCAGGCTGAATTCCTGGTCGCGGAAGACCGTCAGGCCTTCCTTCAGGCTCAGCTGGAACCAGTCGCGGCAGGTGACGCGGTTGCCGCTCCAGTTGTGGAAGTACTCGTGGCCGACCACCGACTCGATGTTCGCGTAGTCGGTATCGGTGGCCGTGGCCTGGTTCGCCAACACGTACTTGGTGTTGAAGATGTTCAGACCCTTGTTTTCCATCGCGCCCATGTTGAAGTCGCTGGTGGCGACGATCATGAAGCGCTCCAGGTCCAGCGGCAGGCCGAAGCGGGCTTCGTCCCAGGCGATCGAGGCCATCAGGGAGTGCATCGCGTGTTCGGTCTTGTCCAGGTCGCCGGGGCGCACAAACACCTGCAGCAAATGGTCTTTGCCGTTGCGCGCGCTGATGCGCTGCTCGCGGCTGACCAGCTGGCCGGCCACCAGGGCGAACAGGTAGCTGGGCTTGCGGAACGGGTCTTCCCACTTGGCAAAGTGGCGGCCATCGTCCAGCGGGCCGTGGTCGACCAGGTTGCCGTTGCTTAGCAGTACCGGGTACTTGGCTTTGTCGGCGCGCAGGGTCACGGTATAGGTGGCCATCACGTCCGGGCGGTCCAGGAAGTAGGTGATGCGGCGAAAGCCCTCGGCCTCGCACTGGGTGAAGAAGGTGTCGTTGCTGACGAACAAGCCCATCAGTTTGGTGTTCTTGGCCGGCGCGCAGGTGGTGAAGATTTCCAGGTCAAAGGCGCCGTCTTCAACGCCAGGCAGGCTTTCCAGCACCAGCTGGTTGCCCTCGATCTTGAACGAAGCGCCCTGGCCGTTGACCAGTACGCGCGCCAGGTTCAGCTCTTCGCCGTCCAGGCGCAGCGCCTGGGCCGGCACATCCGGGTTGCGGCGCATGCGCATCTTGTTGAGCACGCGGGTTTTGGCCGGGTCCAGGTCGAAGCAGAGCTCGACCGTGTCGATCCAGAAAGCCGGCGCGGTGTAGTCGGCCCGGTGGATGGCTGTCGCCTGTCCTTCACGATACATGGAGGTTCCCCAGAAAGTTCGATTGCAAGAGTTCGTCGTAATTGCGCACGCAGGTGATCACGTGCGGCCCGGCCAGCTCTTCGGGTGTATTGGTGGTGCAGATGCCGACCGCACGCATGCCGGCCCGGCGAGCAGCTTCTATGCCAAAAGGCGCATCTTCGAAGACGATACAGTGCTTTGGCGCAATGCCCACGCGCTCTGCTGCTGCTAAAAATATAGCGGGCGTAGGCTTGCCGCTGAGGCCCTCATCGCCACGGGCGATAGCGTCGGGCGGCGGCGCCATATTCAGATGGCCGAGGGCGAATTCCACGTTGTGGATGTCGCCCGCCGTGCCCACGCCAACCTTCAGGCCGCGCGTCCGGGTGGCGGCGTAGAAGGCGCTGAAGCCGGCCACTTCCTTGAAGATGGGGCCGAAGATGTCGCGGTACAGGCGCTCCTTCTCGTGCACCAGCTCCCAGGCCAGGGCGTCGTCCATATCCGGTTGGTCCAGCAGCAGGCGCACGCATTCCAGGCCGGTGCGGCCGGTGGTGCGGCGCATCAGCTCGTCGATGTCCATGCGAATACCGTGCTTCTGGGCAAAGTCCTGCCAGGTGGAGGCATGGTGCGGCATGGAGTCGATCATGGTGCCGTCCATGTCGAAGATCAGGGCCTTGGTGGGCTGCGCGAAAAGAGCTTGCATTAAACGCCTTGTTTCAGAGAGGCTTCGATGAAGATGTCCAGGTCGCCGTCCAGCACCTTTTGCGTGGCCGAGACTTCGACATTGGTGCGCAGGTCCTTGATACGGCTGTTGTCCAGCACGTAGCTGCGGATCTGGTGACCCCAGCCCACATCGGTCTTGGTGTCTTCCAGCTTTTGCTGCGCTTCCTGTTGCTTGCGCAGCTCGAAGTCGTACAGGCGGCTACGCAGGCGCTTCCAGGCCACGTCGCGGTTGCTGTGCTGACTGCGGCCGTCCTGGCATTGCACCACGATGCCGGTCGGGATGTGCGTCAGACGCACGGCCGAGTCGGTCTTGTTGATGTGCTGGCCGCCGGCGCCGGATGCGCGGAAGGTGTCGGTGCGCACGTCGCTGGGGTTGATTTCGATCTCGATCGAGTCGTCGATCTCGGGGTAGACGAACACGCTGGCAAAGCTGGTGTGGCGGCCGCCCGACGAGTCAAACGGCGATTTGCGCACCAGGCGGTGCACGCCGGTTTCGGTGCGCAGCAGGCCGAACGCGTATTCGCCCTCGATCTTGATGGTCGCGCCCTTGATGCCGGCGGTGTCGCCGTCGGTCAGGTCTTCCACGGTGGCGGTAAAGCCCTTGCGTTCGGCGTAGCGCAGGTACTGGCGCAGCAGCATGCTGGCCCAGTCGCAGGCTTCGGTGCCGCCGGCGCCGGCCTGGATGTCCAGGAAGCAGGGCAGGGGGTCGGCCGGCTGGTTGAACATGCGGCGGAATTCCAGCGCTTCGACCTCCGTGGCCAAGCCCGCGGTCTCGGTCTCGATGGTGAGCAGGCCGTCTTCGTCGCCTTCTTCCTTGGACATCTCGAACAACTCGGTGTTGTCGGCCAGCTCACGGGTGAGCTTTTCCAGCGCCAGCACCACGCCGTCGAGCAGTTTCTTCTCTTTGCCCAGTTCCTGGGCCTTCTTTGGGTCGTTCCAGACGCTGGGGTCTTCTAGCGATGCATTGACGGTGCGCAGGCGCTCGGCTTTGGCATCGACGTCAAAGATACCTCCGTAAATCTTCGGTACGCACGCTCAGGCTGCTAAGTTGGTTGCCAATGGTGTTGATGCGTTCTGCTTCCATGAGAGTCTTTCTTGAGTGCACTGGCCGGCTGCGGGAGCCGGCCAGTTGGGTGAGCCGAGGGCTTAACCCATTATTTTCTCACGCCTCTCATGACGCCCGGGCGGCAGGCTGGGCTTTCGCTGCTTCAGGCCAAAAGCGCTTTGCCCAGGCCGGGCGCAGCGCCGCTGAGCCGGAACACCGACACCGTGCGCACCAGCTCGGCCGCCTGGTGCTGCAGGCTGTCGGCGGCGGCCGCGCTTTCTTCCACCAGGGCGGCGTTCTGCTGGGTGGTCTGGTCGATCTGGGTCACGGCTTCGCTGATCTGCTGCACGCCGCGGCTTTGCTCCTGGCTGGCGGCGCTGATCTCGCCCATGATGTCGGTGACGCGGCGGATCGACGCCACCACTTCCTGCATCGCCGCACCGCTTTCGTCCACCAGGGCCGAGCCCTGGGCCATGCGCTGCACGCTGGTCTGGATCAAGGCCTTGATCTCGCGGGCCGCATCGGCGCTGCGCTGGGCCAGCAGGCGCACTTCGCTGGCCACCACGGCAAAACCGCGGCCCTGCTCACCGGCGCGCGCCGCCTCTACCGCAGCGTTCAGCGCCAGGATATTCGTCTGGAAGGCGATGCCGTCGATCACGCCAATGATGTCGGAGATCTTGCGCGAGGCTTCGGTGATGCCGCTCATGGTGTCGGCCGCGCGGCTGAACACCTGGGAGCCGCGCACCGCCACGCTGGAGGCGGTTACCGCCAGCTGGTTGGCATGCTCGGCGCCGTCAGTGTTCTGGCGGATGGTGGCGCCCAGCTCTTCCATGGAGGCGGCGGTTTGCTCCAGTGCCGAGGCCTGTTCTTCGGTGCGCGAGCTCAGGTCGTGGTTGCCGGCGGCGATCTCCTGGCTGGCGCTGGACACGCTTTCGGCGCTGGAGCGCACGGTGGCCACCACCGTGGACAGGTTGGTCTGCATGCCGTGCAGCGCGTTCAGCAGATCGGCCAGCTCGTCCTTGCCCGTCACGGCCTGGGCGGCGGTCAGGTCGCCGCTGGCCACCGACTGCGACACGCCCAGCGCATGGCCGAGCCGGGTGGTGATGGTGCGGCTGAAGCGCCAGCTGGCCAGCATGACGGCAATGCAAGCCGCCAGCATGATGGTCAGGCTGATGGCGGTGGCGCGCTGGCCGTTGCTGGCGGCCATGTCGGCAACGGCGCGGCTGTCGCTGCCTATGGCCTTTTCGGCTTCGTCCAGCAGCTTGCTGGGCTCGCGGTCCATGCCCTGCACTGCCTTGTCGCCCACCGCCGGGTCGGAGTCGGCGGCTTTGAAGGCGTCAAAGCCCTTGCGATAGGCCGCGCCCATGGTCTGGTGGGCTTGTGCAAAGCGCTCAACCAGGCTGCGCGCTTCGCCTGCGGGCAAAGCCTGCTGCAGGGCGCTGGCGGACTGGACGATTTCGCTCTCTTTGGTCTGGAATGCCTTCCAGTAGCGGTCCAGCTGCTCCGGGTTTTTGCCGCGCAGCAAGACGTTTTTCCATTCCTGCACCTGGACTTTGAAGTCGTTCAGCAGATGGGAAATGGCGCGTTCGTGGCCGTAGCTGGTCTGCACCGTGGTCTGGTAGGTGTTCAGTGACTGGTTCAGCTGGTAGATGCCGAACAGCGCGGCACACAGGACCAAGACCAACGCAGCGGCAAACGCCAGCGGAAGTTTGAGGCTTAGTTTCATGGGGTATCGCTGGTGCAGCGCCTGTAGCCAATGACGTTTACATAGTGGCACAGAACCCCGGGGCACGCCATCGGCTGGCCTGCTACTGAATTAAGAGCTGCTCATGCTGGATTCATAGGCGCCAGAGGCCTGAAAGGCTTGAATTTCAGGCGAAAAAATCTTCGATCAATCGTGCCAGCTGCTGCGGCTGGTCGTGGTGCAGCATGTGGCCGGCGTCGTTGACCACGGCGATGCGGGCATTCGGCACCGATTGCAGCCGCTGGTGGTATTCGTCCAGCGTGTAGCCCAGGCCCCAGCGGGCCAGGCTGTCGTCCGAGGCCTCTACCGCCAGGGTCGGCGCGGTGATGCGCTGGTACACGGCCAGTACCTCGTCGACCCGGAACAGCTGGGCGCCGCGCAGCTTGTGCGCCGGGTCGCCCAGGATCTGCCAGACGCTGCTGCCGTCGTCCCGGGTCTGCGGCTGGGCCCAGTGCTGGGCCAGCCAGTCGGCCTTGTCGGCGGGCAGGCGGCGGTTGGTCTTCACCAGGCGCTGGGCCACACCGGCCAGGTCGGCATAGGTTTTCAGCGCCATCTCGCCGCGGTGCAGGCTGTGCAGGCCGTCCATCCATTCGGCATAGCGGCCCGGCGCCTGCGACGGCCGGGTGGCCGGCATGCCAAAGCCTTCGAGGTTGACCAGCCGGCGGATACGCGTGGGGCGGATGCCCGCGTACAGCATGGCGATGTGGCCGCCCATGCTGTGGCCCACCAGGTCGACCGCCTGGCCGGGCGCGTAGTGGTCGAGCAGAAAGTCCAGGTCGCCCAGGTAGTCGGGAATCCAGAAGCTGTCGACCCCGCCGCTGCCGCTCAGGCCGAAGCCGCGCCAGTCGGGGGCGAGGATGTGGCGGTCCTCTGCCATGGCGTCGACCATGAACTGGTAGCTGGCCGCCACGTCCATCCAGCCGTGCACCAGCACCAGCGGTGGCTGGCCGGGCCTGGGCGTGCCCCATTGGCGCACGTGGTACGGAATGGTCCGCAAGGTGGTGAATTCGCTGCGGGAATGGCGTAGGGCTTGGTACATGCCGCGATATTAGCCATGCAGCGTGGGGCTTGTCTGTCCGCTGGACGACTTGCATCGGGCGCTTGTTGTAGGATGGAAAACGCTGCTGAAACACGGTTGTTAAGCAAAACCCATTGCCATCCCATGAAAAAAATCCAACTCGGTCAAAGCGACCTGCAAGTCACCTCCATCTGCCTGGGCACCATGACCTTCGGTGAGCAGGTCGACGAAGCCCATGCCCACGCCATCCTCGACCGCTCGCTGGAGCGCGGCGTGAACTTTCTGGATACGGCCGAAATGTATTCCGTGCCGGCCCGGGCCGAAACCTATGGCGGCACCGAGAGCATCCTGGGCCACTGGTTTGCCAAGAACCCCGGCGCGCGCCACAAGGTGGTGCTGGCCACCAAGGTCGCCGGCCCGTCGCGCGGCATGCCCTGGGTGCGCAACGGCAGCGCCGACCTGACCCGTGCCGAGATCATCGACGCCTGCCACGGCAGCCTGCACCGCCTGCGCACCGACGTGATCGACCTGTACCAGATCCACTGGCCGGCGCGCCATGTGCCGGCCTTTGGCGGCGTCTACTTCGACCCCGAAAAAGACCTGCCGGTCTCCAGCATCCATGAGCAGCTGGAGGCCCTGGCCACCCTGGTCAAGCAGGGCAAGATCAAAGCCATCGGCCTGTCCAACGAAACCCCATACGGCGTGCACGAGTTTGTGCGCCTGGCCGAGCAGCATGGCCTGCCGCGCGTGGCCACGGTGCAGAACCCGTATTGCCTGATCAACCGCACCGTGGAAAACGGCCTGGACGAAACCATGTACCGCCTGGGCGTGTCGCTGCTGGCCTATTCGCCGCTGGGCTTTGGCCTGCTGACCGGCAAGTACGACGCGTCCGGCACCACCGGCCCGGGCGCGCCCGAGGGCCGCCTGGCCAAGTTCGAATCCATGCGCAAGCAGCGCTGGGGCCGCACCGAGGCGCTGGAAGCCGCGCGCCGCTACAACGCGCTGGCGCGTGCCAACGGCCTCACGCCGACCCAGATGGCGCTGGCCTTCTGCAACAGCAAATGGCAGGTCGCCAGCACCATCATCGGCGTGACTTCGTTGGCCCAGC
This sequence comes from Rhodoferax ferrireducens, assembly GCF_031458075.1. Lineage (GTDB taxonomy): Bacteria > Pseudomonadota > Gammaproteobacteria > Burkholderiales > Burkholderiaceae_C > Rhodoferax_B > Rhodoferax_B ferrireducens_A. The sequence continues at coordinate 152,398 of NZ_JAVDXT010000001.1, forward strand.
TGGACGAGTGCCTGGATCACTGGGGCGAGACCCTGGCGCCCGAGCTGCTGGCCGAGATCGACAAGGTCCGCTGGGAACTGCGCGACCCTGCGCAATAAGGCTCACCCCCAGGCTCCACACTGCGTGTTTCCGCCAACCCCCCTCGTATAGGTTTGAAAAACCGATACGACAAGCAGGGGGCGAACCCTATGGCCCGGCGGAGCCGGTTCCATGGGTTCTCTGGAAGGGGGCAGGGGCGCTTATTGGTAGCCGGGGTGGTTTTTGGATTTGCTATGGTTTAAATAGCTGGCGGCGCAGGTACTTCCTGCGCTGGCGGCATTATTTTTATAAATTTCAGTATGGCGAAGTCAGACCATATTTCGGAAACGCCGGCGACCCAACTGCTGCGGGCGCACAAGATCGCCTTCACCGAGCACCCCTACGCCTATGTGGAACACGGCGGTGCCCAGCACAGCGCCGAGGTGTTGGGGTTGGACCCGTTCAGCGTGGTCAAGACGCTGGTGATGGAGGACGAGCGCGCCAAGCCGCTGATCGTGCTGATGCACGGCAACCGCGCGGTGTCGCTGAAGAACCTGGCGCGGCAGATTGGCTGCAAATCGGTCGCGCCCTGCAAGCCCGAGGTGGCGAACCGGCACAGCGGCTACCTGGTCGGCGGCACCTCGCCATTTGCTACGCGCAAGAGCATGCCGGTGTACATCGAGGCGGCGATTCTGGAGCTGCCGCGCATCGCCATCAACGGCGGCCGGCGCGGCTACCTGGTTGGGCTGGACCCGCAGGTCTGCGTGCAGCTTTTGGACGCGAAACCGGTAAATTGCGCAATTCCTTTATAGACGGCTGGCAAAATGCGCTCCAGTTTGGAGACACCTCTTGGAAATGCTTTACCCCCTTCTCGCCACCCTGGCCGCCTACCTGCTGGGCTCTTTGTCGTTTGCGGTGATCGTCAGCCGCGCCATGGGCCTGAGCGATCCGCGCACCTTCGGCAGTAAAAACCCCGGCGCCACCAATGTGCTGCGTTCGGGCAGCAAGCCGGCGGCCATTGCCACGTTATTGCTGGACGGCGTCAAGGGCTGGTTGCCGGTGGCGCTGGTCGGCTGGTATGGCAAACCTTACGGCCTGGAAGACGGCACGATTGCGCTGGTCGGCCTGGCGGCGTTCCTCGGCCATCTGTATCCGGTGTTCTTCAAGTTCGTGGGCGGCAAGGGCGTGGCCACCGCGCTGGGCGTGCTGCTGGGCATCCACTGGGCGCTGGGCCTGATGGCCATCATCACCTGGCTGATCATGGCCTATGCGTTCCGCTATTCGTCACTGGCCTCGCTGTCTGCCGCGCTGCTGGCGCCGGTGTATTACGTGTTGTGGGGCGGCACCACCTGGTACACCGAAACCCCGGTGCTGCTGTCCATCTGCGCCATGGGCTCGCTGCTGGTGTACCGGCACCGCGAGAACATCGCCCGCTTGCTCAAGGGCACCGAATCGCGTCTGGGCAAGAAGACCCAAAAGCCGGGCTGAAGTTAGCGGGGCGCTGCCGGGCGGTCGGCGTAGATGCCCTGGCGCAGCAGGCTTTGGTGGTTGACGCGGATCTTCACCGCATCCTGGGTCAGCGCCGACTCCACATGCGGCGTGCTGGTGGCGGTGCGGTGCAGGCGCGGCGGCACATAGGCCTCGCCCTTGCGGTTCATCAGGGTGGCGACCAACGGCAGGTTGGCCTTGCTGCTGCGCCGCAGTACCACCGCGGTTTCGCCGTTGTCCATGCGCACATAGGTGCCGGGCGGGCACAGGCCTATGGCCCGCACCAGCGCAAAACCCACGGGGTCGTTCGGGCCTAGTGCGCTGGCCATGATGCTGCGCACCGAGTCCGTCACGCTGCGCCCGGTGCGCGACTTGCGCGGGCTGACCATGGCGGCGTAGCGGTCCACCACGCGCAAGGTGTGGGCCAGCCGCGGCACCAGGCCGAGCTGCTGGAAGTCGTGCCGGGTGTCGTGCGCGTCATGGTGGGCCGCCACCACATCCAGCCAGTCGGTGTCGACAATCCCGACCTTCAGCAGCAGGCGCCGGCCGTCCGCCGCATGAGTGTGGATCAGCGCCTTCTGCTCGGTGGTGGGCGCCGTGGTCTGCACCGCCAAGGTGTCTTGCAGCGCCGTCATGGCGACGTTCATGGTCATGGCGGCGAACACCAGGCTGTCGCGCTCGCTTTCCACCAGATGCAGTTCTTGCGAGGTGATGTGGCACAGCACCGCGCAGACCAGCGCATGCAGCGCGCTGTAGCCGACCGAGGCATTGGTGGCGAGCTGGAACAGCAGGTACAGGCCGGTGTCGGTGTCCTGCTGCAGCAGGTCTTGCATCCAGCGGTCGTACTGGCGGATCTTCTGTTCGAAGTTCGGGATGTTGCGCGGGTTCGCCAGCACCATGGCCAGGCCCGATTCGAGGTCGGCCCAGAGGCTGAGCAAGTCCTCGTAGTCGGCGTCCTGCGGGTGGGGCACGTGGGTATAGGGCATGGGCAAGAAGGTTGGCAGCGAATCTACCAGAGAACGCAGTCTTAGTAACGCCGTTCCAGCACCATTTGGTCGTTGATCCGGGTCATCTGGAACTGGGTCAGGAAGCTATTGCCCAGCAGCACATAGGGCATGGACGACGGCGTGACCACCGCTTCCACACCGGACAGCTCCACATCGCCGATCCGCACCGAACTCAGCCGTATGCGCCAACCATTGGAGTTGCCATTGGCCGTGCTCATGCGCACCGGCTCGCCGTTTTTGTAGTTGATGCCCATGCGGTCGGCGTCGTTCATGCCCAGGCTGACCACGGTGGCACCGGTGTCCACCACGAACTGCATGCTCTGGCCGTTGATCCGGCCCGGGCCGATGAAGTGGCCCTGGCTGTCGGCCACCAGCACGATCTTGTTGCCGCTGCTTTTGCCCTTGACGCTGACCGGCGACTCGCCCAGGCGCAAGGTGGCGCGCTTGCCGTTGATCTCGACCAGGGCTTCGTCCGCCGCCACCGAGATTACTTTGACGCCCAGATGGGTTTCGCCGGGCGCGACGCTCTTCGGCGGCTTGCCGTCGACCAGCAGCAAGGCCTTGCCGCCCATCATGCCGCTGAGGGCCACGCTCTGGGCCTGCACCGCGGCGCCCATGGCCAGGGCTGCACACAGTACAGCCAGGCGGAGGGGTGCAGGCCTGCCCATGCGGGTCAGTCGCGGAAGTTGTTGAAGCTCAGGGGCAGGTCGTCAATCGTGCTGCGGATCAGCGCCATCGCCGCCTGCAGGTCGTCGCGCTTGGCGCCGGTGACGCGCACCGCATCACCCTGGATGGCGGCGGTGACTTTGAGCTTGCTGTCCTTGATGGCGCGGGTGATCTTTTTCGAGACTTCGGTCTCGATACCGCTGCGCACCTTGATCACCAGCTTGACCTTGTCGCCGCCGACTTTTTGCACATCGCCCTTGTCGAGGAACTTCACGTCGACGTTGCGCTTGGTCATCTTGTTGGTCAGCACGTCCATGATCTGGTCGAGCTGGAACTCGGCATCGCCGATCAAGGTGATTTCCTTGTCTTTCAGCTCGATGCTGGCCGAGGTGCCCTTGAAGTCGAAGCGGGTGGTGATTTCTTTGGTGGTGTTGTCCACGGCATTGCGCACTTCGGGCAAGTCGGGTTCGCAAACGGTGTCGAATGAAGGCATGGTTTTCTCAAAATAGGCTGGGGGCGTGGGCACTGTCATGGCTTGCCCGCCGCCCGGTGGGACAATCTGGCCATGTTAATCGAGAAAAATGTTCCTTTGCGTGGCTATAACAGCTTCGGCATCCATGCGCGCGCCCACACCCTGGTGCGCGTCACCAGCGAGGCCGATCTGCAGGCGCTGCGCGAGGATGCGCTGCTGGCGACCCAGCCGAAGTTCGTGCTCGGCGGCGGCAGCAACATCGTGCTGACCGGCGATGTGAAGCCCGTGGTGCTGAAGGTCGAGGTGCCGGGCAAGCGCCTGGTGGCCGAGACCGACAAGGCCTGGATCGTCGAAGCCGGCGCCGGCGAGAACTGGCACGACTTCGTCGCCTGGACCCTGGACCAGGGCTACCCGGGGCTGGAGAACCTGGCGCTGATCCCCGGTACCGTCGGTGCTTCGCCGGTGCAGAACATCGGCGCCTACGGCGTGGAGCTGCAAGACCGCTTCGAGGCGCTGGACGCGGTCGACCTGCAGACCGGCCAGAGCTTCACGCTGAACGCCGCCCAGTGCGCATTCGGCTACCGCGACTCGGTGTTCAAGCACCAAGGTGGTTTGGGGCTGGAGGGCCGGGCGCTGATCACCCGCGTGCGGTTCCACTTGACCAAGGCCTGGAAGCCGGTGCTCGGCTATCTGGACCTGGAGAAAAAGATGGCCGCCACCGGCGTGGCGGCGCCCAGCGCGCGCCAGATCTTCGACTGGATCTGCGAGATCCGCCGCGCCAAGTTGCCCGATCCACAGGTGATAGGCAATGCCGGCAGCTTCTTCAAGAACCCCACCGTCAGCACCGAGCAGTGCGCCGACATCATCGCCCGCGATCCGCGCGTGGTGTATTACCAGCTGGCCAACGGCACGGTGAAGCTGGCGGCAGGCTGGCTGATCGACGCCTGCGGCTGGAAGGGCAAGTCGGTGGGCAATGCCGCCGTCTATGAAAAGCAGGCGCTGGTGCTGGTGAACCGCGGCGGTGCCGAGAACCCGGCCACTGGCGGTGAGGTCATGACCCTGGCCAAGGCGATCCAGACCAGCGTGTACGAGCGCTTCGGTATCCTGCTAGAACCCGAACCCGTCGTTGTTTAACTCTTAAAAGCCACCATGCCGCATCTCGTGATTCTTTATACCGGCCAGCTCGACAAACCCGCCGACCAGGGCGGTAGCGACATCGGCCAGCTGTGCCGCAGCCTGGCCGACACCATGCTCGGCCTGCAGGACGACGCGGGCAAGCAGCTGTTTCCCACCGGCGGCACGCGGGTGTTCGCCTACCCGGCGCCGCACTATGCGGTGGCCGATGGCTCGGGCGACCATGCGTTTGTCTACCTGAACTTGCGCATGAGCAAGGGCCGCAGCGAGGCCACCCAGCAGCGCGCCGGCGAGGCCTTGCTGGCCTGCACCCGCGCGCATTTCGCGGCTATCTTCGACCAGCGCGCCATCGGCATCACGCTGCAGATCGACGTGGGCGCCGAGGTGTTCGACGGCAAGCACAACAACCTGCACCCGTTGTTCCAGAAGAGCTAATGGGCGGAGGAAGAACGCGCATTCGCCAGAAACACCGCAGAGCTGGCTTCGCCAGGCTGCAGGTGTTGCCCCCTGCAAGGGGGTTGGCGGAAGACGCGTAGCGCTGCAGCCTGGGGGTGTTTAACCAAAATGGCAGATGTAGTGGTAGGGCGCGGCGACGCGGATCTGGAACGAGCTGTTGCCCGGTACGCTGAACTTTTCGCCTGCGCCGGATTTCACCCATTCCGTGGCGCCGGTCAGCAGGTATTCGCATTCGCCGCCCACGCCTTCCATGATTTCGGGGGCGCCGGTGTTGAAGGTCAGGGTGGCGGGCAGGATCACGCCCACGCTTTTCTTGGTGCCGTCGGCAAAGGTGATGCCGTGGCTGACGCATTTGCCGTCGAAGTAGACGCTGGCTTGGGTGGTGACGGTGACGTTGTCGATCTTTGCGGTGGTCATGCTGGACTTTCTGTTGCTTACTATTGAATTTGTAGCTGCTCGCGCAGGTAGTACCTGCGCCAGAGGCATATTTGGCTTAAATTTTTGACTGGAATGCCCGCCGATTCTAGGGCGGCCGGGCGCTGGTTTTACGGGGCTTTGCCGGCCCAGGCGTCGGCGCTGAAGCCCACGGTGGTGCTGTCGCCCCATTCGACCACCGGGCGCTTGATGGTGCTCGCGTGCTCGCGCATCACCGCCTGGGCGCTGGCCGCGTCGACCACCGACGCCTGCAGCGCCGGGTCCAGCTTGCGCCAGGTCGTGCCCTGGCGGTTCAAGACCTTTTCCCAGCCCACGGCCTGGGTCCAGGCGGCTAGCCGGTCGGCCGGCACACCGGCTTTCTTGAAGTCGTGGAAGGTGTAGGGCAGGGCGTGGCTGTCAAGCCAGACGCGGGCCTTTTTGACCGTGTCGCAGTTGGGGATGCCGTAGAGGGTAATCATGTCCGGATTATCGTTTGCGACAATAGCCCCCATGCAAACCTTGAACGACTGGCTGGCGCACTGCGAGCGGCTCCACCCCACTACCATCGAGCTCGGCCTGGACCGGGTCCGCACCGTCGCAGAGCGGATGCAGCTGCGCTTTGACTGCCCGGTGATCACCGTGGCTGGCACCAATGGCAAGGGCTCGACCTGCGCCATGCTGGAAGCCATCCTGCTGCAATCGGGCTACCGCACCGGGGTCTATACCTCGCCGCACCTGGTGCATTTCGAAGAGCGCTGCCGCATCGGTGGCGAGATTGCCGGCGCTGCTGATTTTGTAGCACACTTCGCAAGCGTGGAAAGCGCCAGAGGCGATATTTCCCTCACGTACTTCGAATTCAGTACCTTGGCCATCCTGAGCCTGATGGCGCAGTCCGGGCTGGACGTGGCGATCCTGGAGGTTGGCCTGGGCGGCCGCCTGGACGCGGTGAACATCATCGACACCAGCTGCGCCGTGATCACCAGCATCGACCTGGACCACATGGAATTCCTGGGTAACGACCGCGAAAGCATAGGCTTCGAGAAGGCCGGCATCATGCGCGCCGGCAAGCCGGTGGTGGTCAGCGACCCGATGCCGCCGCAGAGCGTGCTGGACCACGCCAAGACCATCGGCGCCGACCTGTGGCGCTTTGGCGAAGACTTCAACTTCTCGGGTGACAAGCAGCAGTGGGGCTGGGCCGGCCGCGGCCGGCGCTACAGCGGACTCGGCTACCCGGGCCTGCGCGGCGCAAACCAGCTGGTCAACGCCTCTGGCGTGCTGGCGGCGTTGACGGCGCTGCGCGAGCAGCTGCCGGTGACGGCGCAGGCGGTGCGCACCGGCTTGTCCATGGTCGAACTGCCGGGGCGCTTCCAGATCGTGCCCGGCCAGCCCACCCTGGTGCTGGACGTGGCGCACAACCCGCATGCGGTGGCGGCACTGGCGGCAAACCTGGACGCCATGGGCTTTTACCCGACCACCCATGCGGTGTTCGGTGCCATGGCCGACAAGGACTTGCTACCCATGCTGGCGCGCATCGGCCCGCTGATCGACCGCTGGTATTTCACCGACATGCCAACCCCGCGCGCCGCCACGGCGCAGCACTTGCAAACCCAGTGGCAGGCCCAAAATAGCCGTAAAGATGCATCGGCCACGGTGCACGCCGACCCCCAGCAGGCGTTGGCGGCGGCCATCGTCGCCGCAGACCCCGCTGATAGAATCGTGGTCTTTGGCTCGTTTTATACGGTCGGCGGCGTCCTTGAGGGCGGTATTCCGCGGCTGACAGCCAAACACATGGGCACCTGACTCTCCACCGCATGGCTTTTTTCAAGTTCCGCTCCAAAGGCTCCCAAGACGAACCGTCGGTGGGCCCGGCTGAAACCATCGACGGCATGCGCCGCCGCGCCCGCCACCGCCTGATCGGTGCAGCGTTGCTGGTACTGGTCGGTGTGGTCGGCTTCCCCCTGCTGTTCGACACCCAGCCACGGCCGATTCCCGTCGATATCCCGATCGACATCCCGGACAAAGCCAAGGTCAAGCCGCTGAGCATTGGCGGCGCCGATGCCGTGGTCAAGGTGGAAAAGCCGGTCAGCACCGTCGAGCCGGCGGTGAAAGACTCCAAGCTGACCGCCGAGGCCAGCCTTGACCCTAAGGAAGAGGTTGTGCCGGCCCGGCCCGCGGCCAAGGTGGAAAAAGTCGAGAAGGTTGAAAAGGTCGAGAAGATCGAGAAAACCGAAAAAGTGGCAGCGGCCAAGCCTGAGGCGAAACCCGAGCCCAAGCCGGAAGCCAAGCCCGTGCACAAGCCTGAGGAAGAAGGCGCCAAGGCCAAGGCCTTGCTCGAAGGCAAAGCCGCCGCAGCCGATGCCGGCGGCGAGCGCTTCATCGTGCAGGTCGGGGCGTTTGCCGATACGGCCAAGGCCCGCGAGGCACGCCAGAAGCTGGAGCATGCGGGTTTAAAGACCTATACCCAGGTAGTGGAAACCAAGGACGGCCCGCGTACCCGGGTACGGGTGGGGCCATTTGCCAACAAGACCGAGGCCGACAAAGCTGCCGGCAAGATCAAGGCACTGGATTTGTCCGCCTCGATCCTGGCCTTGTAAGAGCGCGGCGCCATGGCGGCTTTGGACTGGATCGTGTTGGCCGTGCTCTGCGCATCCTTGGTGCTGGGCGCGGTGCGCGGCCTGGTGTTCGAGGTGTTGTCGGTGATGGGCTGGATTGCGGCCTTTGTGGCGGCGCAGTGGTTCGCCGCCGATGTGGCGGCCCGGCTGCCGATGGGCGAGGCGTCGGGGGCATTGCGTTTCGCTGCTGGTTTTGTGCTGGTCTTCATTGCCGCGGCGTTTACCGCCGGGCTGCTGGCCAAACTGGTCAAGACGCTGGTGCAGGCCGTGGGCCTGCGGCCGGTGGACCGCGTACTTGGAGCCGTGTTTGGCCTGCTGCGCGGCCTGATCCTGTTATTGATTGGCGCCGTCATCATCCATTTGACGGGCCTGCACCAGGGAATCTGGTGGCAAGAATCCCGTAGCGCCGGTGTGCTCACCGATGTGCTGCATACCGCCCGGCCGATGTTGCCGGAGGCTTTTGCCAAATTTTTACCGTGACGCAAGTCACTCGCTAGGAAAAAACCATGTGTGGAATCGTTGGAGTTGTCAGCAACGCCCCTGTAAACCAGCTGATCTATGACGCCTTGCTGCTGTTGCAGCACCGCGGCCAGGATGCTGCCGGTATCGTCACCCAGCTGGACCGCAAGTTCTTCATGCACAAGGCCAAGGGCATGGTGCGCGACGTGTTCCGCACCCGCAATATGCGCGGCCTGCCCGGCAATTGCGGCCTGGGCCAGGTGCGCTATCCGACGGCGGGCAATGCCTACAGCGAAGAAGAGGCCCAGCCCTTCTACGTGAACGCGCCTTTCGGCATCGTGCTGGTGCACAACGGCAATCTGACCAATGCCCACGCGCTGAAGGCCGAGCTGTTCAATACCGACCACCGCCACATCAACACCGAGAGCGACTCGGAAGTGCTGTTGAACGTGTTGGCGCACGAGATCGAGAAATCCACCCGCGGCCTGCCGCTGTCGCCGATGGACGTGTTTGCTGCGGTGCGCAATGTGCACCGCCGGGTCAAGGGTTCGTATGCGGTGATCGCCTCGATCGCCGGCCATGGTTTGCTGGCGTTCCGCGATCCGTTTGGCATCCGCCCGATGTGCATTGGCCGCGCGCCCGGTTCGGTGATGCTGGCCAGCGAATCGGTGGCCCTGGAGGGCACGATGCATACGCTGGAGCGCAATCTGGCGCCCGGCGAAGCCGTGTTCGTCGATCTGGAAGGCAATGTGCATTCCCAGCAGTGCGCCGATGCGCCCGCGCTGAACCCCTGCATTTTTGAGTATGTGTACCTGGCCCGGCCTGATTCGGTGATGGACGGCATCTCGGTCTACCAGGCGCGCTTGAATCTGGGCGAAACCCTGGCCAAGCGGGTGATTTCCACCGTGCCGCCGCAAGACATCGACGTGGTGATCCCGATTCCCGAATCCAGCCGCCCCAGCGCCATGCAGCTGGCGCAGCTGCTGGGCTTGCCGTACCGCGAAGGTTTTGTGAAGAACCGCTATGTCGGCCGTACCTTCATCATGCCGGGCCACGAAGTGCGCAAGAAATCGGTGCGCCAGAAGCTCAACGCCATCGCCAGCGAATTCAAGGGCCGCAATGTCTTGCTGGTCGACGATTCCATCGTTCGTGGCACGACCTCGAAAGAAATCGTGCAGATGGCCCGTGATGCCGGTGCCCGCAAGGTCTATATGGCCAGCGCCGCGCCGCCGGTGCGCTTCCCCAACGTCTACGGCATCGACATGCCGACCAAGGACGAGCTGGTGGCGCACGGACGTACCGTCGAGCAGATCCGCGAACTGATTGGCTGCGACGCGCTGATCTACCAGGATGTGGAAGGTATGAAGCGCGCCATCTGGGCGGCGGCATCCCCGGCCGCCGGTTCGCCCGACACCGCCATCAGCGGCTTCGATGCGTCCTGCTTTGACGGTGTGTATGTCACTGGCGACATCACCTCGGACGACATCCAGCGCCTGAACGAAGGCCGCCCGGGCGGCCAAGACCCGGAAGGCGACAACTCCCGCCTGGCGTTGCCCAATACTGAACACGCCTAAGCATTGATTGACATGACACAGAAGACCCGTACCCGTTTCGCGCCGTCGCCCACCGGCTTTATCCACCTGGGCAATATCCGCTCGGCCTTGTATCCCTGGGCGTTTGCCCGCGCTACCGGCGGCGACTTCATCTTGCGTATCGAAGATACCGATGTGGAGCGCTCCACCCAGGTAGCGGTCGATGTGATCATCGAAGGCATGCAGTGGCTGGGCCTGGACTACGACGAAGGCCCGTTCTACCAGATGCAGCGCATGGACCGTTACAAGGCTGTGCTTGCGGATCTGGTGGCCGCTGGCCATGTCTACCCCTGCTACATGTCGGTAGCCGAGCTTGACGCTTTGCGCGACGCGCAGATGGCGGCCAAGGAAAAACCCCGCTATGACGGCACCTGGCGGCCGGAAGCCGGCAAGACCTTGCCACCCATCCCTGCAGGCGTGCAGCCTGTGCTGCGTTTCAAGAATCCGCTGGGCGGCGCCGTGGTCTGGGACGACAAGGTCAAGGGCCGTATCGAGATCAGCAACGACGAGCTGGATGATCTGGTAATCGCCCGGCCCGACGGTACGCCCACCTATAACTTCTGCGTGGTGGTCGACGACCTGGACATGGAGATCACCCATGTGATCCGCGGCGACGACCATGTGAACAACACGCCGCGCCAGATCAATATCTTCCGCGCCCTCGGCAAGGAGCCACCGGTCTACGCCCACTTGCCTACCGTGCTGAATGAGCAGGGCGAGAAGATGAGCAAGCGTAATGGTGCCAAACCGGTGACGCAGTACGCGGCTGAAGGCTATCTGCCCGATGCGATGGTGAATTACCTGGCACGTCTGGGCTGGAGCCACGGCGATGATGAAATCTTCAGCCGCGAGCAGTTTCTGCAGTGGTTCAACCTGGACCACCTGGGCAAGAGCGCGGCGCAGTTCGACGAAGCCAAGCTGCGCTGGGTCAACGCCCAGCATCTGAAGGCCATGCCGGACGAGGCCCTGGCAGCTTTGGTGGCTGCCCATCTGCAGGCCAAGGGCATCCAGAGCGATGAGCGTTTGCCGGCTATCTGTGGTTTGTTCAAGGACCGTTGCGACACCACTATCGTCTTGGCCGACTGGGCGGCTACTTTCTATGCCGATGTCACGCCCAAGGCCGACGAGTTGGCGCAACACGTGACGCCGGCGATCCAGCCTGCGCTGGCGTTGTTGCGCGAAAAGTTGGCGAGCTGTGCATGGGACAAGCCGTCGATCGCTGCGGCTATCAAGGAAGTGCTGACCGCCCAGGGTCTGAAGATGCCCCAATTGGCTATGCCAGTGCGGGTATTGGTGATGGGTACGGCCCAGACGCCGTCGCTGGACGCGGTGCTTTTTTTAAGTTTTCGCGAAAAAGTTTTGCAGCGCTTGCAAACTCCCTAATTTGCGCGCTATAATTTGAGGCTTGGAAGGTTAACAACAACGTAAGGCTTACAAGGCTAAACGAAGTTGCTGGTTACGGGGGTATAGCTCAGCTGGGAGAGCGCTTGCATGGCATGCAAGAGGTCAGCAGTTCGATCCTGCTTACCTCCACCACCAAATCTTTTGAAGAGTTTTTGAGTGTGGAAGTTATTTTTGATAACGTTGTTCCAAGGTTTTGACCCTATCGTCTAGAGGCCTAGGACACTACCCTTTCACGGTAGGTACCGGGGTTCGAATCCCCGTAGGGTCGCCAAGTTGTAGCGCTTGGGTATCGAGCATGTTCATGCAAGGTGCCGAAAGCTATCTACCAGGAGTGGTAGTTCAGTTGGTTAGAATACCGGCCTGTCACGCCGGGGGTCGCGGGTTCGAGTCCCGTCCACTCCGCCAAAATGAAAAGCCTTTGCAAGTCATTGATTTGCAAAGGCTTTTTTCATTGTAGGCTCGCAGTTGCATGCGGGGTGAAAGATTTTCATACAGTTGTGTTCCTTCCATGCATGCATGATGGCGGATGCGGCAGGTGGATGCAGTCGAAAAACAAGAGGGGATATTTTGATTTCTGTTGTTGTTGTCAATTACAACGCCGGACAGTTTCTTGTCGACTGCATCGCTTCGGCCTTGCCGCTGGTCGATGAGATCGTGGTGGTCGACAACGCATCGCAGGACTCTAGCCTGGCGCAGTGTGCCGGGCAGTTTGCCAATGAACCACGGCTCAAAATCATCCGTAACACGGCCAACCTCGGCTTTGCAGTGGCCTGCAATATGGGTTTCGCCGAGGCGAGCGGTGACTTTATTCTGTTCTTAAATCCCGATTGCCGGTTGGATGCGTCTGCGGTACCCGCTTTGCTGCAGGCTTTGGAATCCGACGTGTCGGTGGGGATGGTGGGCGGCTTGCTGGTCAATGCCGACGGGTCCGAGCAGGGCGGCGGGCGGCGGGCCGTGCCTACGCCCTGGCGTTCGTTTGTGCGGGCATTTGGCCTGAACCGTCTTGCCCACCGCTGGCCCAAATTGTTCTTTGATTTTCATCTGCACAAGCAGCCTTTACCCAATGCCCCCATCGAGGTGGAAGCCATCTCGGGAGCCTGCATGCTGGTGAAGCGCCAGGCGGTGCAAGGTGTTGGGCTATGGGATGAGGGCTATTTCCTGCATTGCGAAGATTTGGACTGGTGCATGCGTTTCAGGCGCTCGGGCTGGAAGATATTGTTTGTTCCCTCGGCCAAGGTGACGCATGCATTGGGTGTCAGTAGCCGCAGCCGCCCGATCTTTGTGGAATGGCATAAGCACAAGGGTATGGTGCGCTTCTATAGAAAATTCTTCCAGCACCAGTATCCTGGCTTGTTGATGGGCATGGTGGCGGCCGGGGTGTGGATGCGTTTTGCCCTGGTGGCGGCCTACCACACCGGCAAGCGCGCCGGGCGTGCCATGGGGCGTAAACATGACTAAGGCAGCCGCAATCGGTGTTTTGGGGGCGACCAGCTTTGTGGGCGCCTGCTTGCTGCCCCAGCTAATGCAAAACGGATATTCGGTTGCCGCTTTTTCCCGGCGCCCGCGCAATGCCGCTGAACCGGGTGTGGAATGGCGTCAGCTGGAACCTAGAACAGCGTCCATTCCCAAGAATCCTGCGGCTATTCCCAACTGGATTTGCGTGGCACCGCTATGGGCTTTACTGGACCAGTTGCCGCTGCTGGAGGCCTATGGCGTGCAGCGCCTGGTGGCGCTATCCTCCACCAGCCGTTTCACCAAAGATACTTCCATCGATCTGGAGGAACAGGTCTTGGCGCGCCGATTGGCCGATGCGGAGCAGCGGATTCAGGCATGGGCGCAGCATCGCGGCGTGGCCTGGACGATCTTGCGGCCTACGCTGATTTATGGCTTGCAGCAGGACAAGAACATCACCGAGATCGCCAGCTTCATCCGGCGGTTTGGTTTCTTCCCGGTGTTTGGCAAGGCCAACGGGCTGCGCCAGCCCATCCATGCCGCCGATGTGGCGGGCGCCTGTGTGGCCGCCTTGCAGTCGCCCGAAGCGGCGAACCGCGCCTACAACATCTCCGGCGGCGAAACGCTGGCGTACCGCAGCATGGTGGCGCGGGTGTTTACCGCGTTGGGCCGCCGGCCGCGCTTGCTGACGGTGCCGCTCTGGATGTTCCGCCTGGCCGTGGCGGTGCTGCGCTGTTTTCCGCGCTACCGCAACTGGTCGGCGGCCATGGCCGAGCGCATGAACCGCAACCTGGTGTTTGACCACGCCGAGGCGGTGCGCGACCTGGGCTTTGCGCCCCGGGCGTTCCAGTTGACTGCCAGCGACTGCGCCCCTTAATTCTGGATGCCTCGCATCTTTTGTGACCTACGAGCAAGCTTGCATGACCGATTTGACGGAACCTCACCCCCCTCATTCCCATTACCCCGCTGACAGTCTGCTGGTCGAGTCGCTTGACATCGAGGCCCAGGGCGTGGCCCACAAGCCCGATGGCAAAGTCGTGTTCATCAAGGGCGCGCTGCCGTTCGAGGTGGTGACGGCGAATATCAACCGCAAAAAGACCAGCTTCGAGCAGGCCACCGTTGGGGCCATCCACCGCGAATCCTCGCAGCGGGTCCGACCCGGTTGCCCGCATTTCGGCTTGCACGAAGGCGCGTGCGGCGGCTGCAAGATGCAGCATCTGCACGTCGGTGCGCAAGTCGCCATCAAGCAGCGGGTGCTGGAGGACAACCTTTGGCACCTGGGCAAGGTCAAGCCGCAAACCATGCTGCGTCCCATTGAAGGCCCGGCCTGGGCCTACCGTTACCGGGCCCGGCTGTCGGTGCGCTATGTGCGCAAGAAGGGCGAGGTGCTGGTCGGTTTCCACGAGCGCAAGAGCGGTTACGTGGCCGACATGAAGGTCTGTCCAGTGCTGCCGCCGCACGTCAGTGCCTTGCTGTTGCCGCTGCGGGCGCTGATTGCGGGCATGGATGCGCGCGAAACCCTGCCGCAGATCGAGCTGGCCTGCGGTGACGCGGTGACGGCCATGGTGCTGCGCCACATGGAGCCCTTGAGCGCTGGCGATCTGGCGCAGCTGCGGGCTTTCGGCAGCGCGCACGGCGTGCAGTGGTGGCTGCAGCCCAAGGGGCCGGACAGCATCCATTTGCTCGACGAGGGCGGCACCCAGCTGGCCTATGCATTGCCCGAGTTCGGCATCACTATGCCTTTCAAGCCCACCGATTTCACCCAGGTGAATCCGCAGATCAATCGCGTGCTGGTCGGGCGCGCGCTGCGCCTGCTGGATGCGCAGAAAACCGAGCGGGTGATTGACTGGTTTTGCGGCCTGGGCAACTTCACCCTGCCGCTGGCCACCCAGGCAGGCGAGGTGCTGGGCATAGAAGGCAGCGAGGCCTTGGTCGCCCGTTCGCGTGAAAATTACAAGCTAAATCAGGCTTCCACGCAGGAAGGGTCGGCGCTGGCAGCTACGAAGTTTGTAGCGCGCAATCTGTTCGAGATGACGCCCGAGGTTTTGACCGCCGACGGCAGTGCCGACAAATGGTTGGTCGATCCACCGCGCGAAGGGGCTTTTGCGTTGGTCCAGGCCCTGGCGGCTTTGCACCAGGACCCTGCACTGCGCGGGGGCTGGACGCCGCCGCGGCGCATCGTCTACGTGAGCTGCAACCCGGCAACCCTGGCGCGCGATGCCGACGTGCTGGTGCACCAGGCGGGGTATCGTTTGCTATCGGCGGGGATGGTGAATATGTTTCCGCATACCGCGCATGTGGAAAGCATGGCGGTGTTCGAACTCGAAGCCTAAAACTAAGAGGCTTTGGCCTTGCCGCTGCGGGGCTCCTTGGCTTCCGGGGCGGCTTTTTCTTTGCTGCTGGCCACGGCTTCTTCTACGGGCGCAGAGCCGTCCATCGGGATCTTGACGACCGAGGCCACGCCTTCGATCTTGTTTTCCCGCATATAGGTGTCCATTTCCTTCCAGCCGGCGAATACCAGGGCCTTGGAGGCTTTGGGGTTCAGGGTGTAGCAGTCTTCGATGCCGCGCAAGGCGTGGCGGCAGGCGCCTCCGGTGGCTTTGGCATCGGCTTCGCGCGCAGCTATCTTGGGGTCGGGATAGACCCCCGGGATTTCGCAGCCCGACAACAGCAGGACTACGCAAGAGGCGAGAAGATAGCGGGGTGACATGGTGCCCAAAGTAGCCAACAGATACATGGTTATCGG
Source organism: Rhodoferax ferrireducens (assembly GCF_031458075.1). Classification (GTDB taxonomy): domain Bacteria; phylum Pseudomonadota; class Gammaproteobacteria; order Burkholderiales; family Burkholderiaceae_C; genus Rhodoferax_B; species Rhodoferax_B ferrireducens_A. The sequence continues at coordinate 168,318 of NZ_JAVDXT010000001.1, forward strand.
CTAAAGACTACATGCATTGAGGCTTAGTTTCAACCGGCCAAACAAAAAGGCCCCGAAGGGCCTGGTGTGGAAAGGGGTATGCGCGGTTTAGTCGCGCTCGCCGCCCATGATGCCGAGCAAGGCCAGCAGGCTCTGGAAGATGTTGAACAGGTCCAGGTACAAGGCCAGGGTGGCGCTGATGTAGTTGGTTTCGCCACCGTCGATGATCTGCTTCAGGTCGTACAGCATGTAGGCGCTGAAGATGCCGATGGCGGCCACCGACAAGGCCATCATGCCGGCAGTGGAGCCGACAAACACATTGATGATGCCGCCGACCAGCAGCACGATGGCGCCGACAAACAGCCATTTGCCCATGCCCGACAGATCGCGCTTGATGACGCTGGCCACGCTGGCCATCACCAGGAACACGCCGGCGGTGCCGCCGAAGGCCGTCATGATCAGGTCCGGGCCGTTCTTGAAGCCCAGAATCATGGCGATCATGCGCGACAGCATCAGGCCCATGAAGAAGGTGAAGCCCAGCAGCACCGGTACGCCGGCAGCCGAGTTCTTGGTCTTTTCGATCGCGTACATGAAGCCGAAAGCACCGCCCATGAAGACGATCAGGCCCAAACCGCCGCCCAGGCTTTGGGTGATGCCGGTGGCCACGCCCAGCCAGGCGCCAAGCACCGTGGGCACCAGGCTCAGGGCCAGCAGCCAATAGGTGTTGCGCATCACGCGCTGGCGCTGCTCTTGGACTACCCCGTAGCTGTAGTCGCTGGGTTGGCCGGTGGCAATGCTGGTTAAACGGTCGTTCATATCGGTACCTCCTTGAAGATCTGCAATAGCAGGTGGGGAAATTCTAGGTGGATTCAAGGCCAAAGCCTAAATAACACCGGATGGCCGACCTATTTTTCATGGGGGTACTGCCCCGGGGCGGTGATTCCCATGCTGCAGCGCCGCAAAAGCCCGGGGCCAATTGGTATGCTTGCGGCCTTTACCAACTCACAGGGATGCTGCCTTGAAAACCAAATCCGTACTGGAACTCGCCGACGTTAAAACTATTGCCGCTGCCGCCGAAGCCGAGGCGCTGAAGAACCAATGGGCTGTGTCTATTGCCATCGTCGACGACGGCGGCCATTTGCTGTGGCAGCAGCGCCTAGATGGCGCGGCCGCGCTGACCGCGCATATCGCTCCTGCCAAGGCCCACACGGCCGCCCTGGGCCGCCGCGAAACCAAGGCGTACGAGGACATCATCAACGGCGGCCGCACCGCCTTTTTGACTGCGCCCGATGTGAAGGGTTTGCTCGAAGGTGGTGTGCCGATCATCAAGGACGGGCAGTGCATTGGCGCGGTCGGCGTGAGCGGCGTCAAGTCGAGCGAAGACGTGCAGATTGCCAAGGCCGGCATCGCCGCCATCGGCCTGTAATTGCTCTTGTTTTGGTAGCGCCTGGTGCTTATGGTTCTTGCGCTACCGCCTTGTTTTGTGTGTAAAACGGGCTCTGCAGCAGGGCGCTCTCGCATTCGCCGATGATCCATTGCCGGAAGCGGCGCAAGGGCTCTGAGGCCCGCTGCGCATGCGGCTCGACCAGAAAGTAGCCGCGCGCCGTCTTTACCGCGTGCTGCACCGCCGGCACCAGCTGGCCGCTGCGCACCAGCTCATCCACCAGCGGCACCCAGCCCAGCGCCACACCTTGCCCGGCAATCGCCGCCTGGATGACCAGCGGGTAGTTGTTCAGCGTCAGGCCGTGGCTTTCGTCGCTGGTGGACAGGCTTTGCAGCGCAAACCAGTTGTCCCAGCCCAGCCAGCGCAGCGGTTCGGCGCTTTCCAGGTGCAACAGCGGTAGCCGCGCCAGTGCCGACGGCTGGCCGTTGAGCCCGTGCCGGCTCTGGAACTGCGGGCTGCAGACCGGGATGACGATTTCCGGGAACAGCCGCGTTGCCGCGCAGCCCGGCCAGGGGCCGCTGCCAAAGGCGATGGCAACGTCCACCGATTCGCCGCGGATGTCGAACTCGTTTTGCGTGGTGACGATGCGCACGTCCAGGTCGGGCACCAGTTCGCGCAGCGCGCCCAGCCGCGGCATCAGCCAGTAGGCGGCAAAGCCGAAGTCGGTGGCCACCGTCAGCACCTGGCGGGCACGCCGCGCGCGGATCTTGGCTGCGGCGTCGCCGATGTCGGCCAGGCCGTCGCGCACCGCATTGAAGAGCTGCACGCCGTCGGCGGTAAGCGACACGCCGCGGTGCTCGCGCTTGAACAGCGGTACACCCAAATCTTCTTCCAATAAACCGATGCGCTGGCTGACCGCTGGCTGGCTGGTGCCCAGCTCTTGCGCGGCGGCGGTAAAGCTCAGATGCCGGACCGCCGCTTCAAAGAACACCAGGCTGTGCAGCGGGGGAAGTCGTCGTGTGCTTGCCATAACGAAAATTTATGTATGTATAAGAATTGACCATCTTCACGCGCAATTAACACCTACGTAGACTGGATTCGTTGCATAAATCCACATTATGTTTGGAAAGACCCATGGAAGCCAGGAAGCCGAATATTCTGATCTTGATGGCCGACCAGCTGACGCCCTCGGCGTTGGCCGCTTATGGCAACACGGTCAGCAAAACCCCGCACATCGACGCGCTGGCCGCGGCCGGTGTGGTGTTCGAATCGGCCTATACCAACAGCCCACTGTGTGCGCCGTCGCGCTATGTGTTCATGGCCGGCAAGCTGCCGTCGGCGATTGGCGCCTACGACAACTCGGCCGAGCTTCCGTCCGAGGTGCTGACCTTTGGCCACCACCTGCGGCATGCGGGCTACCACACCATTCTGTCGGGCAAGATGCATTTCTGCGGAGCCGATCAGCTGCACGGCTTTGAGGAGCGCCTGACCACCGATATCTACCCGGCCGACTTCGGCTGGACCCCCGACTGGGAGCAGCCCGAAGTCCGCCCCAGCTGGTACCACAACATGGGTTCGGTGACGGATGCCGGCACCTGCATCCGCAGCAACCAGCTCGACTTCGACGAAGAGGTGGTGTTCCTGGCACAGCAAAAGCTGTTCGACATGGTGCGCGACGACGATGAGCGTCCCTTTTGCATGCTGGTGTCGATGACACATCCGCACGACCCGTATGCGATCCCGCAGCAATACTGGGACCTGTACCGCGACGAGGATATCGACATGCCGCGCGTCAGCGCCGACGCCGCGCCGCCGGACCCGCACTCACAACGCCTGCGCCATGTGAGCGACATGGACAGCACGCCCATCAGCGACCAGCAGACCCGCAACGCCCGCCATGCCTACTACGGCGCGGTGTCGTACGTGGACGAGCAGATCGGCAAGATCCGCCGCACCCTGGAGCAGACCGGCCAGGCCGACAACACCATCATCGTCCTGCTGTCCGACCACGGCGACATGCTGGGCGAGCGCGGGCTTTGGTACAAGATGAACTTTTTCGAGAACGCCTGCCGCGTGCCGCTGATCGTGCATGCACCGGGCCGGTTCAGCCCCCGCCGGGTGGCGGCATCGGTGTCGCTGGTAGATGTGTTGCCAACCCTGGTGGATATGGCGTTTGACGGCGCTGCGCCAGCCTACCCGGAGCCGCTGGACGGCCGCAGCCTGCTGCCGCACTTGCGCGGCACGGGCGGGCACGACGAGGTGGTGGGCGAATACCTGGGCGAGGGCGCGGTGGCGCCGCTGGTCATGCTGCGCCGCGGCGCCTACAAGTTCGTCCATTCGCCTGGCGATCCGGACCAGTTGTACCGGCTGGATACCGATCCCGACGAGCTGCACAACCTGGCGGCCGACCCGGCTGCGGCCGAGTTGCTGCAGGGCTTTCGCAGCGAGGTCGCGGCCCGGTGGGACATGGACGGGCTGCGCGCCCAGGTGGTGGCCAGCCAGCGCCGGCGCCGCTTCCACTTCGCAGCCCAGAACCACGGCGCACGCCAGGCCTGGGACCACCAGCCCTACCAGGCGGCCAGCCAGCGCTATATGCGCAACCACATAGCTCTGGACACGCTGGAAGCGCGTGCCCGCTACCCGGTCGTGAAGCGGTAACCCAACCGCGTGTCAGTGGAAGTCAACCTTTAACCTCAGGAGTGCAGCATGGGAAGTAAACGTGTTTTGCTGGCATCGGCCAGCGTGGTCGTAGGCGCTTTGCTGGTGGGCCAGAACGCCATTAGCGCCGAGCCCGAGGCCTGCAAGCAGGTGCGCATGGCCGATCCGGGCTGGACCGATATCACCGCCACCAATGCGGTCGCCGGGGTACTGCTGGGCGCGCTGGGTTACGAGCAGAAGGTGTCGTCGCTGTCGGTGCCCATCACCTATGTGGGCATGCAGAAGTCGCAGATCGACGTGTTTCTGGGCAACTGGATGCCGGCGCAGAAGCCGCTGGTCGAACCCATCCTGAAGGACGGCGGCATGGAGGTGGTGCGCGCCAACCTGCCGAACGCCAAGTTCACCCTGGCCGTGCCCGGCTACGTGGCCGATGCGGGCGTGAAGACCTTTGCCGACCTGGCCAAATATGCCGACAAGTTTGACCGCAAGATCTACGGCATCGAGTCGGGTGCGCCGGCGAACCAGAACATCAAGAAGATGCTGGAAGCCAAGAGCTACGGCCTGGAGGGTTGGAGCCTGGTGGAATCAAGCGAGCAAAGCATGCTCAGCCAGGTGGCGCGCAAGGAGCGCGGCAAGGACTGGATCGTGTTCCTGGCCTGGGAGCCGCACCAGATGAACACCAAGTTCCAGGTCAATTACCTGGATGGCGACAAGGAGTATTTCGGCCCCAACTTCGGCAGTGCCACAGTCAATACCGTGTCGCGCAAGGGCTATGCGGCCCAGTGCCCGAATGTGGGGCGCTTGTTCAGCCAGATGGAATTTACCGTGGACTTCGAGAACAAGGCGATCTCCGAGGTGCTGGAGCAGAAGATCGACGCCAAAGCGGCGGGCATACGCCAGCTCAAGGCCAATCCTAAGCTGGTGGAGACCTGGCTGACCGGGGTCAAGACCTATGGCGGCGAAGATGGGCTGGCCGCGGTGAAGAAAATGCTGGCCCAGAATTGAGGCCAGGGACTGTGTGGGAAAAAAAGCATGGCTAGTCGGATGCCGGACAAGTCCGTCCTCCGTTGGCTAGCAAAAACGACCCTTGCAGACTCCATGGTGAAGTCTTGGGAGTCGCCCCACGATGAAACTCTTTTCGTCCTGCTCCAGCCCAGGGCAGGACGAAATCAAAACTCTTACTTGGTCAGAATCAGCTTGCCCAGCTTGGTGTTCTGCAAGCGGTAAACCGAACCGTTGTGCATGATCTCCACGGCCTTCTGGCCCTTGAGCAGATCCCGGCTTTCTACCGACAACACCTTGGCTGCGGCAGCACCCATGTCCATGCCTTGGAGCACGCTGTTCGCGTTCTCGCCCGAGGTGGGGTTGAACAGAGGACGGGCGGCTAGGTTAGCGTACATGGTGTGCTCCTGAAGAAGTATGCGATGTGTTAATGATAACTATTCTCAATTAAATCGCAAGCGCTTTTCAAAGATATTTGTAAAAAAGATCTTCAGGGCGCCTTGGGTTCGGTGATGAAGCCGATCTTCTTGACGCCGGCCTGCTGGGCCGCCGCCATGGCTTGCGCCACGCGCTCGTAGCGCACTTCCTTGTCACCGCGAATGTGCAGCTCGGGCTGGGGCTCCTTGGCGGCTTCGGCCTGCAGCATGGGCACCAAGTCGGCATCGGCAACCTTGTTTTCGTTCCAGTAGTACTCGCCCTGTGCATTCACGCTGAGGCGGATGGTTTCCGGCTTGACGTCCTGCACCTGGTTGGTGGCGCGGGGCAAGTCGATGTTGACTGCGTGCTTCATCACCGGGATGGTGATGATGAAGATGATCAACAACACCAACATCACGTCCACCAGGGGTGTCATGTTGATCTCGTTCATTACTTCATCGGGTTCGTCCTGGGTTCCGAAGGCCATGGCTTAGCTCCCTTTTTTCATCGGCACCACTTTGGCAGCGGTACCGGTGGCGACACGGGCGCCGGTGACGAAGAAGGCATGCAGGTCGTGGGCAAAGCTGTTCAGCTTGATCAGGATGGACTTGTTGCCGCGCACCAGGGCGTTGTAGCCCAGCACCGCAGGAATCGCCACGGCCAGGCCCAGCGCGGTCATGATCAGCGCTTCACCGATCGGGCCGGCCACCTTGTCGATGGTCGATTGGCCCGACAGGCCAATGCTCAGCAGCGCGTGGTAGATGCCCCAGACGGTGCCGAACAGGCCGATGAAGGGAGCGGTAGAACCCACGGATGCCAGGATCGCCAGGCCGGCTTGCAGCTTGGCGGTGAACTCGTCGATGCTATTGCGCAGGCAGCGCGTGACCCAGTCGCTGACGTCCAGGCTGTCGTGCAAATGGGCCTTGGTGTTGCGGTGGTGGGCTGTGGCTTCGCGGCCTTCCAGGGCGATTTGCAGGAAGGGATTGGTCGGGTCATCGCCCAGCTTCTTCAGGCCGGTGGCGAAGTCTTCGCTGTGCCAGAAGTCGGCGGCGTTGCCGGCCAGCTTCTTGAACTTGAAGATGTCCAGTGCCTTCAGGAGGATGACGATCCACGAGGCTAGCGACATGGCCAGCAGGATGATGGCCACGGACTTGGTGACAAAGTCGCCCTGGGTCCAGACGTTGGCGATGCCGAATTGCGATTCCATAAATACTCCAAAAAAGGGGGGGAAGTAGGTGACTTACTTAGATTGCTACCGAGGGCTGGGGCAAGTCGTTAGTTAATCAAGGTCAAGGAGGTAAACGTAGGACGTGTAATAGAGCCTAGATTGACCTACGCCATCCACCTTGTACGGAACAAATCGGCACTTCATGAAGAAGGCCAAGGCGTTCTTGTCTAAGCGGTCAAAGCCGCTAGAAGTTGTAACGACTGCATTGACCGGTATGCCATTTGCATTAACTTCCAAATTCACAATCACGGTGCCTTGTTCCTGTAGACGCCTGCTCATTACAGGGTAGGTCCGCGGAGGCATGTATAGATAGTCTGCTTCAGTAAGAGTCTGAGCTTTTGCTGGCGTAGGTATGGGCAGTGCAGCCGGAGGCGTGGACGGTGCCGCCGCGACTGGCGCAGGAGTAGGCGGTGCTGGAGGCTGCGGCGTGGTGACGCCGGTAGGGGCGTTCGGCGCGGGTGTCGGGTCGGCGATGGCCAGCGGCTGCGGTGCTGGCGGCAGGGTGGGAGCCTTGGTTTTTACCACCGGCTGCTTGATGGGCGCGGGGGGCGGTGGCGGCGGTGCCACCCTGGGCTGGGGCACTTCGATGAATTCGCTCAGCATCTCGACCGGCACAACGATTTCTATCGCCTTGCGGACCAATCCGCTTTGCAAGGCCCAGATCGCCAGGCCATGGAACACCAGCACGCTGCTGACGATCACCGCATTGCGGCTGAAGCGCGGTAGGGAGAAAGAGGGGGATAAAGGCGCAGTGCTGTTCATAGAGTGTGGGCGCAAACAATCCCTGCCGCCTTGCGAGGGCAGAGCTGAGGGCCGCAGCCTGAAAATTTATTTACGAAAGATCCACCAGGCCGAACCTACGACCAGGATCAGGCTGCCGCCAAGTGTGCCGAGGAGTTCCATGCCCTGCTTTCCAAAATGGAGCTGGCGAGCTGAATCGCTGCAACCGGGTGGGAGGCACTGCACTGCGCGACCACATCGCGGGCGCAGCTTTCGCACCGGCCACACTGGGTGGCCACGCCGAGTTCGAGCTGTATGTCGTCAAACCCGTAGCCCGCACGCACATGGCGGGCGATGTCACGGTCAGAAACGCGGTTGCATACACAGACGATCATGGCGGCAAGCAGGGTGGCTGGCTATTGAAGATAGGTGATTATAAATACGAATCCGTCGCATTTGCAATGCCTATCGTGGAATTCCCTGGATTTTGCGCAAACAGCAGGGCCGGACCGGCCTGCGCCAGGGTCGCGCAGCCGCACAAGGCCATGGCAATTTCCAGCTCGTCGCGCAGCAGGCGCAGCACATGGGCCACGCCCACAGCACCCGCATTCGCCAGCCCGTAAACATACGGCCGCCCCACCAACACCGCGCTAGCGCCCAGGGCCATGGCCTTGAGCACATCGGTGCCGCGCCGGATGCCACCATCGACCAGCACCGGCATGTCGCCCACCGCCTGCTTGATGCGCGGTAGCACGGCGGCGGTGGCGGGCGTGGTGTCCAGCGTGCGCCCGCCGTGGTTGGAGACGATCACCCCGGCCAACCCCAATGCCGCGGCCTGGCGCGCATCGTCGGGGTGCAGGATGCCCTTGAGCAGGATGGGGAGGCGGGTGTGGGCCTGCAGCCAGGCCACGTCGTCCCAGGTGGGGGCGTGGGCCAGCAAGCCGTCGAACAAGGCGCTTTGGCCGGGTTGCAGGGCCGGCGCCGGGGCGGCGGCTAGTCCGGCCAGGTTCACCGCCGAGACGCCGGGCGGCAGCCGGAAGTTGGCCCGGCGTTCGCGGTCCCGCGCACCGTTGGTGGGGGCGTCTACCGTCAGCACCAGTGCGTCGTACCCGGCCTGTTCGGCGCGGCGTACCAGGTCCAGGCTGAAGCCGCGGTCATGCTGCAGATAGAGTTGGAAGCATAAAAGGCCTCTGGCGCTCTCGGGTATTACGGCAGCCGCTATGGTTTCCAGAGCAATACTGGATTGCGTGCTGAGCACCATGCCTGCGCCCAGGGCGGCTGCAGCGTAGGCGCTGGCCAACTCGCCATCCGGATGTGCCATGCGTTGGTAGGCCACCGGTGCCAGCAGAATCGGGTGTGCCAGGGTGCGGCCCAGCAGCGTGGTGCGGGTATGGCCGCCGGCCAGGGCTTGCAGTACGCGGGGCTGCAACAGCTGGGCGTCCCAGGCGCAGCGATTCGCGCGCAGGGTGATCTCGTCACCGGCGCCGCCACTGAAGTAGGCCCAGGCGTTGGCGTCCAGCACGGTGTGGGCGTGGCTCGCATGGTCTTCCAGCGTGACCACGCCGGGCGGGATTTGGGCTACGACGGGTGAAATCATGGCCATAGCGTATCGCTCCGTTGAAGCCAGGGTGCATGCCGTCCAGGAACACCGCAGAACTGGCTTTGCCAGGCTGCTGGTGTTGCCCCCTGCCAGGGGGTTGGCGGAAAGTGCGCAGCACTGCAGCCTGGGGGTGTGCTCAAGTGTCGGCCCACATACGCAAAAGGTTGTGGTACGTGCCCGTCAGCGTAGTCGTTTCCGGGGTTTCGCCGTGCTGCTGGCGCAGCCCCAGCAGGGCCATGTCCATATCAAACAGCAGGCGGCGCTGCTCGCCGCTGCGCACCATGCTCTCGATCCAGAAAAAGCAGGCCAGGCGGGCGCCGCGCGTGACTGGTTCCACCTGGTGCACGCTGGTGCCCTCATACAGCACCATATCGCCGGCCGGCAGCTTGACCCGTTGCGCGCCAGCAGAGTCCTGCACCACCAGCTCGCCGCCGTCGTAGTCGGCTGGCTCGCTGAGGAACAGGGTGCAGGAAATATCGGTACGTACCCGCAGCCCGGTGTCGGGCGCAAAGCGCACCGCGTTGTCCACATGGTTGCCGTAGAAATTACTGCCGCCCTGGTAGCGGTTGAGCTGTGGCGTGTAGACGCGCTTGGGCAGGGCGGCCGAGAAGAAGGTCGGATTGCGGTCCAGTCCGCGCAGCAGCATGGCGCGGATCTCGGTCGCCGCATCGCAGTCGTGCGGCAGTTGTTCGTTGTTTTTGACGGCCCGCGCCTGGCTGCCGGCGCTGCTGCGGCCATCGGCCCAGGGTGCTGTCGCCAGCAGGTGCCGGGCGTGTTGGACTTCTTCGGGGCTCAGGATGTGGGGTATGTGCAGCAGCATGGGAGGAGATTGTGGTGTATGCGCAGGGCGATGGCCTGTACATGAAAAAAGCCGCCCCGAAGGGCGGCTTGTAGCGATCAGCACACAAGCAGCAAGCTTAGAACTTGTACTTGGCTGTGACCTGCATGGTGCGGCCCGCACCCGGCACATAGAACGCGGTGTACAGCGCGTCGCCGTACAGCTTGTTCGTCACGTTCGTCACGTTGGCCTTGACGGTGAATTTGTCTTCAATCACCGTGTATTCGGCCAACAGGTCGGCCGTGACATAGCTTGGCGACGAGAAGCCGGGGTTGCGGTTAGGTGTTTGCTCGCCCTTGAAGTTCAGGCCCGCGCCGACGCGGATTTGCGGCGTGATCTGGTAGGTAGTCCACACCGTGCCGCTGTACTTGGGCGTCAGCGATGGGCGTTGACCTTGGCCTTCAGCACCTTGTGCGCCTACGTCGATGCGCGCCACTGGAATCCATGCATAGGAGCCGAACACTTCCCACTGCGGCGTGATACGGCCGGTGAAGTCGAGGTCGATACCCTGGGCATGGCGTTTGCCGGACAGCACCGCTATCGGGATCAGGGGATCGGTGTTGCGCTCATGCATTTTGGTCGTGCGGAACAAGGCCAGGCGCGTGGTGAAACGCTTGTCGGCCGAGTCGAGACGCGCGCCCAGTTCCAGGTTTTGGCTCTCTTCTGGTGGGGTTTCGGCGTTCGTGGCACCCAGCGAATAAGCGTCACCAGAGGTGTTGAACGAGGTGCCGTAAGCGACGTGGAACGACTGCAGTTCGTTCGGCTGGAACAGCACGCCTGCGCGTTTGCTCCACTTGGCAATGTTCATGAAGTAGGTGCCCGTGCCTGCCCCGGAGGTCGCGTTGTAGGCTCTGTAGCCCGCTGTCATGTGGTCAAAGCGCAGACCACCCAAAAGCTTCCACTTGGGCGCCAGCTGCACCACATCCTGGCCGTAGATACCGTAGCCGTTAGAGGTGTAGTTGTTGGACACGCCGAAAGGACGGGTACCTTCAGGGATGGAGGCTCCGTCGTCGGGCGTGCCGAGCGTGGTGTTAGGGCGGCTCAGCACTGCCGCCTGCGCGGTGCTCAGCGTCTGGGCTCCATAGACGGTGCGCTCTTCATGGGCGTAGTCGATGCCGGCCAGCAGTTCATGCTTGTAGCCGAGTGCCTCAAACTTGCTGCTTAGGTCGGACTGGCCATACAGGTTGTTCATGTCCTGCACCTTGTTCTGTGCGGAACGTGTCAAAACCGTGCCGGGGCCGTAGGTGCTCAGTGCCGCCGCTTGACCACCTGGCTGGGATGCGGCGCCCGCGAAGTTCCACAGCGTTGCGCGTTGGTCACGTGAGTAAGAACCCTTGCGGATGGTGGTTTTCAGTTCCGTGTCGGCCGAGAAGCGGTGGATGTGGCCCAGCGTGCCGTAGGTGGCGCGGCCATGGTTGTAGTCGCTGTCCATGCCGTAATAGGCATCTGGATCAAGGCTTGTGTTGAGTTGCGATGTGGCGACTTGCGCTGCCGAGTTACCCACATCGGCTGGGGTTGGTCTGGCCCAGCGGATGCCGTAGTTGATGCCGTTGCGGTTTTCCAACTGGTAGAAGCCCACCGAGAATTCGTCGACTTCACCGATGCCGAAGCGGTAGGCGCCAGCAATCCCGCGCTTGTCGATGCTGCTGCCTGCGCCGTTGTTGTCGGCGGTGTTGGCCATGGCGTTGATGCGTAAAGCCGAGCTGTCGCCGGTCTTGATGTTGAAGTCGCCCGTGGCCCGGCGGTATTTGTGGCTGCCCGCGGTCACGTTGACTTCGTTCTGGTCAATCAGCAGCGGTTGCTTGTTGACCTGGTTGACCGCACCGCCGGTGGAGCCGCGGCCGAACAGCAGGGCCGCCGAGCCCCGCAGGATTTCAACCCGGTCATTGTTGAAGGTGTCGCGTTCGTAGAAGGCGGGGTCGCGGATGCCGTCCGCGAACACATCGCCAGAGCCTTGCAGGCTGAAGCCACGCAGTTTGATGTCTTCTTCGCCACCTTCAGCCGCCAGGAACGAAATGCCACCGGTATTGCGCAGCACGTCTCGAACGGTATCGAAGTTACGGTCGGTGATCAGCTTTTCGGTCAGAACCGTGATCGACTGGGGAATATTGCGCAGTTCCTGGTTGCCCTTGCCGATGGTGGTGCGCTCCACCTTGATGGTGTCTTTGCCTTGGGCTGCTTCGGCCTTTTCCTTCACCACGACAGGTGCCAGGGTCTTGGTCTCGGTTTGCGCCATCGCGCCCATCGAGCCGGCCAACAGCATGGCGCCCAGGGGTAGCATGGCGTAAGGTGCTGCAGTTTTGATAGCTACTTGCACTGGTTGAATGTGCGCTGGAGCCGTATTTTGTTTGGAATTTTTGCGTCGGGACATGGAAGTCAGCCTAAGGGGTTTGAACGATGGCTGGCTGGCGCATGGGCCCTTGAGGAGGGGCCGCAGGGCGTGGCTGGCTGGATGAAGAATTACCGCATAATTGTAAATTAATGCGAATCATTCTTGTTGCGTTGGCGGTGCAAACACCGCCGGCAGGGCCTGAAAACGCAGCATTCCTCTACGTTTTGTTGCAGGCCTGCAACGCAACTTACAACCCAGCCCGTTCAGAAATATAAGCCTGATACGGCCTTGGCGCTTATTCCATCAGCGCGAGCAGCTACTATTTTGATAGTCGCTGCAGATTCTCAGACCAGCCACTTGCCGTGGTTGTCCCAGCGCACGTTGTCCAGGTGGCGCTCCAGCGCATGGGTGTCCAGCATGCCGCGCAGGTCGCCTTGGGCACCGCTGGCCAGCCAGTCCGTGCCGTGCACGGCCAGGGCGCCGGCCTCAGGCAAGGGCAGCTGGCTGGGCGCCTCGCCCTGGGCCGACCACCAGGCCAGTTGCCCGGCGCGGGTGGCGCTGATGACGAAGCGGTCGGCGGCCTGCGGGCCGCTGCCGGGCACATAGGCCACGTCGCCCGCATAGCCACCCAGGGCCAGGGCCGGCGGCAAGGGCACGCTGCGCAGGCCCGAGCCATCCAGCAGCGCCAGCAGTGGCGCACTGCGGCGGGCCTGCAGGTCGGTGTGCTCTGCCTGCATGGCGACGGCGACGGTGCCGTCAGGCGCGCGGGCCAGGTGGCGCAGGCTCAGGAAGGGGTCGTTGACGCGCCAGACCTGGCGCTGGGCGCCGGTCTTGGCGTCCAGCCGGGCGATCGACGAATCCATGCGGCCGATGTTGAGCTTGGTACGGCCGGTTTCCGGCAGGCTGAGCAGGCCACCGTTGGCCACCAGCAGGCTGCCATCGGGTTCAACCAGCACCATGTGCGGATCGAGCCCGCCGCTGGGGAATTCGGCGCGCTTTTCCAGGCTCAGCGGGTCGCGCACGGCGACCATGCCGGCGCCGGTGTCGGTATTCGTTTCGGTGGTGTAGAGCGCGCTGCCGTCCAGCGCATAGCTGGCGTGGCCGCAGAGCACGCGGTCGTCTTCGATGTCATGCCACAGCACGGCGCGGGCGGTGCGGGTGTCAAAGCGCAGCAGGTATTCGCCGGGGCGGCGGGCCACGGCCAGCGCCTGCGTGGGCTGGCCCAGGGCGCTGTGCAGCATCTGCACCTCGTGGGCGCGCTTGGGCAGGGCCACGCCGCGCGGGCTGCTGCCCAGCTGCCAGACGCCGGCCCAGGCCTGGTTGTCGTCGCCACTGGTCCAGGAGGTCAGCAGGCCGGGGCGGGCTGCGGAAGCCGCGTATAGGGGCATGGCGGCGGCGCTGGCGGCGGCCAGTACCAGCCAGTCGCGACGGCTAATCACCGTCCGACTCCGAGAATCCGACCATGGTTTTTAGCTCGGGGGCGATCTTGTCTTCCATCAGCTGCTTGGTTTTGGCCAGGGCTTGCATGGCGGTGGTCACGGTAGTGCTACGTGCCGGGTCCGCGGCCTGCAGGCGGGTCTGCAGCTGCGCTACCGCCGATTCCAGCTGGGCCGACAGGTCCAGCTGGTTGTCGCCGGCCAGGTAGCCGTTCAGGCTGCCTTGTTCCTGGGCGCGGCCGGTGCCGACCAGGAAGTGTTGCAGCCCGCCCCATGCGGCCTGCCAGGCGGCCCGGGTGTTGCCGCTGGTGGCGCGCGGCCAGTCGCTGGCCCGGCCGCTGCGTGCCGGCTTGCCCATCTTCTTCCAGCGCAGTTGCTCAAAGCCACCCACGGCCTGGCTGAACCATTCGTGGAATACGCTGAGTGCGGTTTCCGGCGTCCAGTTCTGCCGGGCCAGGGCCTGGAAATCGGCCAGGATGGACTGGGCTTCGACGGCGCAGGCCTCGGCCAGCAAGGCGGCGTAGGCGCATTGGGCGGCGTCCGGGGCGCGCTGCCAGAGCAGCCATTCCAGCGCCGGCAGGCCTTTGGCCGGGGCGCCGAGTTGCTCCAGCCCGGCGGCGTCGGCTGGCGGAGCCTGGACGGCGGCGCTGACCATGGCGGGGCGGGTGGGCCAGAAGTCCAGCGTGCGGGCGCTGCGCCGCTCCAGCAGCGGGCCGACGGAAACGGCCGACAGCCGTTCCCAATCGAGCATGGCGGTGCGCCAGGCATTGCGTACGGGTTGGAGGTTGCAACCTGTGGCCAACTGGTCGCGCAGGGCGGCCGTGGACTGGGCAAAAGCCTGCGCGGCGGGGATGAAGTGCAGCTGCAAGCCGTTGCGGACAAAGTCGGACTGGGTGAGCGCCGGGCTGGCGATGCGGGGCGGCAAGGGCGCTGCCCAGGCAGCGTGGCAGAGTACGCCGGCGCCCAGTGTGAGCCAACGACGGCGGTCAATCAGAAGTCTCACTGCGGCACTTTCCATTAGAGCGAATTGACAAACTTCACCAGCGCGTCGCGGTCGGCTTTGGGCATTTGCAGCACTTGCTGGCGTGACGCTTCGGCTTCGCCACCATGCCACAGTATGGCTTCCAGCGTGTTGCGGGCGCGGCCGTCGTGCAGCAGGAAGCTGTGGCCGTTGACATCGGGAATCAGGCCAATGCCCCACAGCGGCGGAGTGCGCCATTGTTGGCCATTGGCCAGGCCGTCCGGTCGGTTGTCGGCCAGGCCCTTGCCCATGTCGTGCAGCAACAGGTCGGTATAGGGCGTGATCTTCTGGCCGCTGAGCGAGGGGAAAGGCGAGGCGCCGGTGGTGTAGCTGGGCCGGTGGCAGACGGCGCACTGCGCCTGGGCAAACAAGGCCTGGCCGCGGCGTACGTCCACGCTGTCGTAATTGCGCCGGGCCGGCACCGCCAGGGTGGCCTGGTACTGGATTACCTTGGTGAGGGTGGCGTTGTCGATTTCCGGTCCGCCTTTTTCGCCGCCGCGCGGGGCGGCTGCGCAGTCTTTTTGCTTGGGCGTGCAGTCCTCGCGGGGGAAGTGCTCGGAGGTGATGCCAATGTCGCCATTGAAGGCGGCGGCCGACTGGTGCGCCAGGCTGCCCGTATTGGCCTTCCAGCCAAAGCGGCCTAGGACTTCTTTGCCGGCGAACGGGTCGAACACGCGGTTGCTGATGCCTTTGATGGCGTCGCTGCGCTGGCTTTGCTGCTGCACATTGGCCAGGATGTCGGCCTCGGCAATTGCGTCGATCAGGCCGACGCCGGGCATCTGCGGCGCAATGCGCGGGCTGACCATGGTGCCGGGTTGCATGGGGCCATAGCCCAGCCGGGTAAAGCTGTAGTGCGGCTGGCGCAGGCTGTAGCGGCTGCCGTCGGCAAACTGGCCGGGTTGCTCGGTGTAACGGATGCGGACCTGGCCTTCGGGTTTGACGCCTTGTGCGGCCGAGTTGGTGAACTGTTCGCCGTAGGTCGGCTCGGGAAAGGGTTTGCCGTCTGGCCCCATGACGGACAGCCGGAACAGCAGGCCTATGGGTTGCTCGGCGGTGATGCCGTTCTTGAAGCTATTGGGCGGTGCGCCGCGCCCGTCTTGGGTGTGGCAGCCGCCGCAGGAGCGGGCAATGAAGTGCGGGCCCAGGCCATCGCGCGCGGAGGTGGACGACGGAGCTTCCACCCAGTTGCGCCGGAAGAAGGAGTTGCCGATGGCAAAGCTGGTGCGGGCCTCTTCGTCCAGGTTGGCCGCAGGGAAGGAAAAAGCGTTCAAACCCTCTTCAAACACCGTGGTGTCGCCACCGGGTTTTTCTTCAGAGGTATCGGGTACCGAGGGGGAGGCCAGGGCCAGCCATGCCGCAGCAACCCCGGCCGCAGCCAGGGTCAGCGTGCATGGAGTGCGCCAGCGATTTTTATTCTGGATCGGCTGACGCATGGACTTATTCTTTGGCCGGGTCTACCAAGGTGAGTTTGGTGATGCCCACGGCCTTGGCGGCGTCCAGGAAGTCCTTGCTTTGCAGCTTCAGCGCATCGGCCACGGCCTGCACGCGCTTGCGGCCCTCGGCGTCGACGATTTCGCGGTCAAACGGAGCGTGGATGCCTTCGGCTGCCTTTACGCTGGCAGCGATGTGGTTGCTGGTGCGTTCGGCGGTGGCTGCGTCCTTGGCGGCCACCAGGTCGCGCAGCGAAGCGCCTTGCAAGACGCTGCCGTCGGCGCGTTTGAAGCGGCCGAGCCAGACGTTTTCAATGCCGGTGGCATTGGCCACGATGTCGCGGTGGGTGTTGTCGGAGAAGCAGGAGTGTTCGTCTTCCTGGTTCTTGGAGGCCAGCGCAACCTCGATGCGTTCGCCGGCCAGTTCACCGCGCGACAAGGAGCCTACGCCGACCAGCATATTGCGCAGTGCGTTGGTGCCGGATTTTTCGAATTTGGCACGGTAGTTCTTGGCATCGGGAGCCCAGGCTTTGGCTAGGCCCTCCAGGTCGCTGATCAGCAAGTCGGTGACCACCTTCAGGTACTCGCGGCGGCGGTTGGCGTTGGGGGTCTTGCCGTCGACAAAGTCTTCAAACGAACGGTTGCCGGGGCCGGTTTCGCTCAGGTCTTGGCCCCACAGCAGGAATTCGATGGCGTGCCAGCCGGTAGCGATGTTTTCTTCGCCACCACGCTCGTTCAGAGCCGACAGGCTTTTGGCGGTGATCTTGGCCTTGGGGTTGTTGATGATGCCAGCCTTGGGCTTGCCGACGACGTAGTCCACATAGGCTTCGTCCATGGGCCAGGCGTTGATGCGGCCTTCGGGGCCATTCTTGTCGTCGATGGGGCCGGCGTAGAAGCGGAAGGCTTCAGTCTGGCCGTAGAACTCGCGTGCGGCGATCCAGGCTTTGCGGGCCTTGGCCAGGCCTTCGGCGCTGGGGGCAGCGTTGAATTCGGTGATGGCGGTGTTGAGCGCCTGGGCCGTGCTCAGTGTGTCTTCGTAGCTGGCATAGACCAGTTTGCTGTAATCGGCGGCGACTGCCGCGGCGGTGACAGGGGTGGTGGTTTGGGCGGTGGCGGCAAAAGCCGTCAGCAATGCAGCACTCAACAGAAGAGATTTCACGGCGCAGGTCCTTTGTACTCCGGTCCGCGAACAGCAAGGATTTCACTATTGACGCGGGTGGATCAAAGCCCCATTGTAATGAGATTGATTCTCGATACGGAGTATGCGCCGATGAACTTTACCCGTCCTGGTTGATCTTGGTGATCAGGGTTTGCAGTACGGCGGCCGCCTGCTCGTTTTCGACCTGGCAGGTGCCGGCCGCATGGTGGCCACCGCCGCCGTAGGCCAGCATCAGTTCGCCCACATTGGTCTTGCTGCTGCGGTCTAGAATCGACTTGCCGGTGGCGAATACGGTGTTCTGTTTTTGCACGCCCCACATCACATGGATGGAGATGTTGGTTTGTGGGTACAGGGCGTAAATCATGAAGCGGTTGGTGGCCCAGATGGTTTCTTCGTTGCGCAGGTCCAGCACCACCAGGTTGCCGTGTACGGTGGCGCAGCGCTCGATCTGGGCCTTGGCCTTCACAGCGTGTTCCTGGTAGATCTCGACGCGTTCCTTGACATCGGGCAGGGCCAGGATGTCGTCAATACCGTGGTTGCGGCAGTACTGGATCAAATCCATCATCAGCGCGTAGTTGCTGATGCGGAATTCGCGGAAGCGGCCCAGGCCGGTGCGCGCATCCATCAGGTAGTTCAGCAGCACCCAGCCCGTGGGTTCCATGATTTCGTCGCGCACATACTGGGCCGAATCGGCCTTGTCCACCGCGTCCATCATGTCGACGGTGATGTTCGGAAAGGCCTTGGCCCCGCCGTAGTAGTCGTACACCACGCGTGCAGCCGATGGCGCCTTGGCATCGATCACGTGGTTCTTCAGCCCGCTCTGGTTGCGGATGGTCTCCGACAGATGGTGGTCGAACGCCAGATGCGCGCCCGCCACATAGGGTAGGTTGGTGGTGATGTCGCGCTCGGTGATCGCCACTTTGCCATCCTGCATGTCCTTGGGGTGGACGAACTTGATCTCATCAATCATGTCCAGCTCATTGAGCAGCACTGCGCATACCAGGCCGTCGAAATCACTGCGGGTGACCAAGCGAAATTTTTCTGTGCCCATGGCGTCAATCCTTGTTGAGAGTGGCATAACCGTTACACGCTGTATTTTGATTATGCCGCCAAGGCTGCGGGCCGCGCGGCTTAAAAGCTGCCGGGCAACAGAATGCTTTTGTCCACGGTGCCGATTTGGGTGTGGCCGCAAAACGCCATGGTCACGTCGAGTTCCTTGTGCAGGATTTCCAGGCATTTGGTGACACCGGCCTCGCCCATGGCACCCAAGCCATACAGAAAGCTGCGTCCGATCATGGTGCCGCGCGCCCCCAGGGCCCAGGCCTTCAGCACGTCCTGGCCAGAGCGGATGCCGCTGTCCATCCAGACTTCGATGCGGGAGCCTACTGCGTCGACGATGGCGGGCAAGGCTTCGATGGCGCTGGGGGCGCCGTCCAGCTGGCGCCCGCCGTGGTTGGACACCACCATGGCGTCGGCGCCACTGTTGGCTGCCAGTTGGGCATCTTCCACGTCCATGATGCCTTTCAGGATCAGCTTGCCGCCCCATCGCTTCTTGATCCATTCCACGTCGTTCCAGTCGAGTTGGGGGTCAAACTGTTCCTTGGTCCAGGCACTCAGCGAAGACATGTCGCTGACATTCTTGGCGTGGCCCACCAGATTGCCAAAAGTATGGCGGCGCGTGCCCGCCATGCCCAGGCACCAGCGTGGCTTGGTCATCAGATTCAGGATATTCGCCAGCGTAGGTTTGGGGGGGGCCGTCATGCCGTTCTTCAAATCTTTATGCCGTTGGCCCAGCACCTGCAGGTCCAGGGTGAGTACCAGGGCCGAGCAACCGGCTGCTTTGGCACGGTCCATTAGCGCTTCCATGAAGGCGCGGTCACGCATCCAGTACAGCTGGAACCAGAATGGAGCCTTGGTATGGGCGGCGATGTCTTCCAGAGAGCAAATGCTCATGGTGGACAGCGTGAATGGGATGCCGAACTTCTCGGCAGCGCGTGCTGCCAGGATCTCGCCATCGGCATGCTGCATGCCGGTGAGGCCGGTGGGGGCGATCGCCACCGGCATGGCGGCGTCCTGCCCCACCATCTTCACCCGGGTGCTGCGGTTGGCCATGTTGACCGCCACGCGCTGGCGCAGCTTGATCTTCTGGAAATCGGCCGAGTTGGCGCGGTAGGTGCCCTCGGTCCACGAGCCGGAGTCGGCATAGTCGTAGAACATGCGGGGCACGCGTTTTTGCGCAAGCACGCGCAGATCTTCGATATTGGTAATGACGTTGGACAAGTGGTTCTCCTGAATGCCCTGGATGCTAGCGGGCTTGGCCAGGGTGCGGACTGAAGAAATTTTGGGGCAGGCCGCATTTTTCTCACGCAGCTTTACGAGGCCTGAGAATCCGTTGTAGAATTAAAAGCTTAGCGGCTGTAGCTCAGTTGGATAGAGTACTTGGCTACGAACCAAGGGGTCGTGGGTTCAATTCCTGCCAGCCGCACCATATGTAAAAACCCGCAATCGCAAGATTGCGGGTTTTTTTACGCGTATTTTCTGTCCATTTGGATAAATAGGCTCGAAACCATTGTAGAATGCAAGGCTGCGCGGCTGTAGCTCAGTTGGATAGAGTACTTGGCTACGAACCAAGGGGTCGTGGGTTCAATTCCTGCCAGCCGCACCAAAATGTAAAAGCCCGCAATCGTAAGATTGCGGGCTTTCTACTTTGGGTTTTCAAATAGGCGTTCCATGAGCAAAGCCTTCACCCGCGAAACCGATGCGGACAACGACGATGCAGACGACCTGCCATCGGCGCCCTTGCCCGCAGGCAGCAAAAACTACATCACCCCCCAAGGCTACGCCCGCTTGCGCGCGGAATTTGCCGAGCTGCTGGAAACCGAGCGTCCCAAGATCGTGGACGTGGTGTACTGGGCGGCCAGCAACGGGGACCGGTCCGAAAACGGTGACTACCTGTACGGCAAAAAGCGCCTGCGGGAGATCGACCGGCGGATCCGCTTTCTCACCAAGCGGCTGGAGATTGCCGAGGTGGTGGACCCCAGCGTGCACTACGGCAACGACCAGATATTCTTCGGCGCCACGGTGGCCTACGAAGATGCTGCGGGCGAAGAGCGCACCGTCACCATTTTCGGTATTGACGAGGCGAATACGGCCCAGGGGCAGGTGAGCTGGGTGTCGCCCATCGCCCGCGCTTTGCTCAAGGCACGGGTGGGCGATGTGGTGCGGCTACAGTCTCCGGTGGGGCCGCAAGATATCGAAGTGCTGCGGGTCGACTACCCAGCCCCTGGCGCGGCCTAAGACGCAGGCTTGGCCCGTGCGGCCCGCAACACCGAAGGCGTGCGCTTTAGCTGGCGTAGCGCGACTTCCAGATGGGCATGGTCTCGGACCGAGATCAGGAAGCGCAGATCGGTAGCGTCTTGTTCGCCTTCCTGGCCCATGTCCACATGGGTGATGTCTACTTCGGCGACCGACAAAGCGGCAGCGGCCCGGGCCAATACCCCTTTGCTGTTTTTGACTGTTACCACCACGCCAGTCTCGAATTGGCGCACCGGTTCGTCGGCCCAGTCCACGGCAATGAAGCGCTCGCTGTCCTTGTACTTCAGGCGCTTGGCGACCGCGCAGTCATCGGTATGCACCACCAGGCCTTCGCCGCGCCCCAGGTAGCCGACGATGGCATCTCCCGGGATCGGCCTGCAACAGCGGGCAAATTGCACTGATGTGTTTTCGCTGCCATCCAGCACCACGGCGCCTTGCGACAGGCTTTCGTGGGCTGTGTAGCGTTCGCGGGTCAGCAGCAGAGCATCGGGTTTTTCGCCGTTTTCGGACAACAAGACGACCAAGCGCTTGGCGACGATGCTGGCTACGCGCTTGCCCAGGCTGATGTCGGTCAGCAGTTCTGCGCGCGTGCGGTTACCGGTGAAGCGCAGCAGCTTGTCCCAGATCGGTTGGCTCTCCGGAGTGGATTCGGGTAGTTTCCCCAGTCCTTCGGCACGCAGGGCCTGGGTGAGCAGCTTTTCGCCCATGCTTTCGGACTCGGTCTGCGCCATGCTTTTCAGGTGGTGGCGGATCTTGGAGCGGGCGCGGCCGGTGCGCACAAAGCCCAGCCATGCCGGGTTCGGTGCCGATACCGGGGCGGTGATGACTTCGATGATGTCGCCATTGCGCAGCTCGGTGCGCAGCGGTACTTGTTCGCCATTGATTTTGGCGGCGACAGTGCGGTCGCCCACATTGCTGTGGATGGCGTAGGCAAAGTCCACCACGGTGGCGCCGCGCGGCATGGCCATGATCTGGCTTTTGGGCGTGAAAACGTAGACGGCATCGGGGAAGAGATCCACTTTGACGTGGTCCCAGAACTCGGCAGCGTCGCGGGTTTCGTCCTGGATGTCGAGCAGCGACTGCAGCCATTTGGTACCCAGCCGTTCGGCGGTGGCGCTGTCTGCGTCATTGGTCTTGTACAGCCAGTGTGCCGCGACGCCGGATTCGGCCACCAGGTGCATGGCCTCGGTGCGCATCTGGAATTCCACATTCACGCCGGAGGGGCCGACCAGCGTGGTGTGCAGCGACTGGTAGCCGTTGAGCTTGGCAATCGCAATATGGTCCTTGAACTTGCCGGGTACCGGCTTGTACAGCTGGTGCAGTATGCCCAGGGCGGTGTAGCAGTCGGTGACGCTGGAAACGATGACCCGGAAGCCGTAGATGTCGGTCACCTGGGCAAAGGTCAGGTGCTTGTCGTCCATCTTTTGGTAGATGGAGTACAGCGTCTTTTCGCGTCCGGCTATGCGCACCTGCATGCCGGTTTGCGCAAATACCGCCTCGACTTCTTGCTGCACTTTTTGCACCAGATCGCGGCGGCGGTTGCGTGCTTTGCTCACTGCTTTGGACAAGATGGAGTAGCGCCACGGCCGCAGATAGCGAAACGACAGATCCTGCAGTTCGCGGTAGGTCTGGTTCAGGCCGAGGCGGTGGGCGATGGGTGCATAGATATCCAGCGTCTCGGACGCGATGCGCGCCCATTTCGAGCGTGGCATATCGCCCATGGTGCGCATATTGTGGGTGCGGTCGGCGAGCTTGATCAAGATCACCCGCACATCGCGCGCCATGGCCAGCAGCATCTTGCGAAAGGACTCGGCCTGGTTTTCTTCGCGGGTGTTGAATTGCAGCTTGTCGAGTTTGGTCAGCCCGTCGACCAGTTCGGCCACTGGCGCGCCAAAGCGTTCAATCAGCTCCGGCTTGGTCACGCCGCAATCTTCCATGGCATCGTGCAGCAGGGCTGCCATCAAAGCCTGGGCGTCCAGCTTCCAGGCTGCGCATTGGGCGGCCACGGCAATCGGATGGGTGATGTAGGGCTCGCCGCTGTTGCGCAGCTGTCCCAGATGGGCTTCGTCGGCAAAACGGTAGGCTTGGCGCACCTGTTCTACGCTGGCGGCGTCGAGGTAGTCTAGATTCGCGGTCAGGGCGGCAAAGCTGGCGGCGGCTGCATTCACCGCGGCCGGACTGGGCGCGTGCCCGCTTTTCTTGGAATGGGGTTTTGGCGGCAAGCCAGCAGCAGGGGGAAGCATGTCACTCATGGCTTGAATATAGCGTGGCTGCCGCATCCATCAGGCGCGCAATAAAAAAGGCACCGCAATGCGGTGCCTTTTAGGAGGTGTACCAGTCTGGTCGATCAGTTGGGTACTTTTTTCAGCATTTCCAGGCCCACTTTGCCGGCGGCGATTTCGCGCAGGGCGGTGACTACGGGCTTGTTCTTGCTTTCGATCTTCGGGGCGTGGCCTTGGCTCAGCATGCGGGCCCGGTAAGTGGCCGCCAGCACCAGCTGGAAGCGGTTAGGGATTTGCACCAGGCAATCTTCGACGGTAATACGGGCCATGAATTTCTCCAGAAAACTAAGCAATGTTCAGGGATTTGAAGGTGTCGGCTCGGGCACGGCGCTGTGCCGCAAATTTGAGCCGCTGGGCATGAACAATGGTTTTCATGTCGAAAACTGCCCGGTCAAATAGCTCGTTGATTATAACGAAGTCGAATTTATGGGCTTGCGCCATCTCAATCGCGGCATTGGCGAGGCGCAATTCGATCACGTCGGGGGCATCTTCGCCTCGGCGTTCGAGCCGTGAGCGCAGCTCTTCCCAGCTCGGTGGCAGGATGAAGATCAGCACCGCGTTGGCAAAAATCTGCTTGATCTGGATTGCGCCCTGGAAGTCGATTTCCAGAATCACGTCGGCGCCCTGGGCCATGCGTTCTTCAATCGCCTTCTTGGAGGTGCCGTAGCGGTTGCCGTGGACTTCGGCCCACTCGACAAAGGCGTCGGCCGCCACCATGGCGTCGAACTCGGATTGCGAAGCGAAGAAGTATTCGCGCCCGTGTTTTTCCTGTCCGCGCGGATCGCGGGTGGTGTGCGACACCGAGGGCTGCACCTTGGCATCCAGTTCCATCAAGGCCTTGACCAGGCTGGACTTCCCGGCACCGCTGGGGGCTGCCACCACAATCAAATTTCCAGGGTAGTCCATGGTGTGTTCGCGCCTTGTGGGCTATCAAAAAAATGGCACATTCTATATTTGACCGTACGGCGGCGGTCTTGTTACGGTATGCGGAGGGCGGTTCTTGCAATCGCTGACAATACGGCTATGAACTGGCTTAACGATGTGAAATGGGACGCCCAAGGGCTGGTCCCGGTGATTGCCCAAGAGGCAAGCAGCGGCGACGTGTTGATGTTTGCCTGGATGAACCGCGAGGCGCTGGAGCAAACCGCAGCCTTGGGGCGTGCGGTGTACTTCAGCCGCTCGCGCAACCGCCTGTGGTTCAAGGGCGAAGAATCCGGCCATGTGCAAACCGTGCATGAAATCCGGCTGGATTGCGACAACGACGTGGTCTTGCTCAAGGTTACCCAGCTCGGCCATACGCCCGGGATTGCCTGCCACACTGGCCGCCATAGCTGCTTTTTCAGCGTCCTGAAGACGGATGCCGCGGGCGCGGTGGCCTGGGAAGCGACCGATCCGGTCTTGAAAGACCCTGAATCCATCTATAAATAACGGCTATGACTTCCAACGACTCACTTGCCAAACTGGCTGCCACGATTGAAAGCCGCAAGGCGGCCAATGGCGGCGATCCGGCTTCCAGCTACGTGGCGCGCCTGCTGCACAAGGGGCCGGACGCGTTTCTCAAGAAGATCGGCGAAGAAGCCGCCGAAGCCATCATGGCCGCCAAGGATGCCGAATACGGCGGCAATACCGATGTGCTGAAGGCCAAATTGGTCGGCGAAGTGGCCGACCTATGGTTCCATTCCCTGGTGGCTCTGGCCCATTTCGACCTGGGCCCGGCCGACGTGATCGCCGAGCTGGAGCGCCGTGAAGGCACCAGCGGCATCGAAGAAAAAGCCCTGCGCAAAGTACTGGCGCGGGAATCGGAGGCGCCATGAGCGACATCATTGACGTGCAAGCCATTGACAGCGAAAAAGCCCAGGCGCTGAAAACCGTGGGTTGGGTCAGCTACCTGCTGCATCTGGTGGTGGCGGTGGGGGCGGTGATTCCGGGCGCCCAGCCCGGCGCCGTGCTGCTGATCGTGGCCCTGGTGATCGACCTGGTGAAAAAGAGCGAGGCCGAAGGCACCTGGCAGGCGAGCCATTTTTCCTGGCGCATCCGTTCCGTGGTCTGGGCTGGCATTCTGTATGTGCTGACCGCACCGCTGTGGTTTCTATTCATCCTGCCGGGCTGGATTGCCTGGGGCCTGATTTCGCTGTGGTTCTTGTACCGTATCGTGCGTGGCATGGTCGCCATGAACGCCAGCCAGGCCGTAGAAAGCGCCGTATGACTCTCCACGATCCCAACTGCCTGTTCTGCAAGATCATTGCCGGCCAGATTCCGTCCAAAAAAGTCTACGAAGACGAAGAACTTTTCGCCTTCCACGACATCCATCCTTGGGCGCCGGTGCATTTCCTGATGGTGCCTAAACAGCATATTCCGTCCATGGCGCAGCTGCAGCCCGAGCATGCGGGCCTGGTGGGGCGCATGATGGTGCTGGCGCCGCAATTGGCGGCACAGGAAGGCTGCCGGCCTTACCCGCAGGGTGGCTTTAGGGTGATGGTCAATACCGGGGATGATGGGGGCCAGGAAGTGCACCATCTGCACCTCCACGTGATTGGCGGGCCCCGTCCTTGGCTCAAGGGCTAAGGCCTTCCAGGTGGCGGCCTGGTATTGTCATGACCGCCGACTAAAATCAAACATACATTGTTAGGAGTATTCCATGGGTTCTTTCTCTATTTGGCATTGGTTGATCGTGTTGTTGATCGTGGTGATGGTCTTCGGTACCAAGAAACTGAAGAACATGGGTAGCGACCTGGGTGGCGCGGTGAAAGGCTTCAAGGACGGCATGAAAGACGGCGCGGCCGATGCCGACAAGCCTGCAGACCAGGTTAGCCATGCCGCTGGTGCAGCCCAAAAAGGCACCATCGACGTGGAAGCCAAGACCAAGTCCTGAGCCGGTTGAACGCCTGTGATTGATCTCGGTATTTCGAAAATGGCGCTGATCGGCGCGGTGGCATTGATCGTCATCGGGCCAGAGAAGCTGCCGCGCGTGGCGCGCACGGTAGGCACCTTGCTGGGCAAGGCGCAGCGCTATGTCGCCGATGTGAAGGCCGAGGTCAACCGGTCCATGGACCTGGATGAGCTGAAGAAAATGAAGGAAACGATGGAGGGTGCGGCGCGCGACGTGCACCAGTCCATCCAGACCAATGCCAGCGATTTCGAGAAGCAGTGGGCCGAAGACGGTTCCACCGCCTTGACCACGCCCGACGACGCCTACGTGCACTACCCTGAGTACAAGCTGCCCAAGAAGCGTTGGCGCGTCAAGCAAGGGGCTACGCCCCAGTGGTACAAAGCCCGCGCCGGTGTGCGCACCAAAGCCCTGTCCGGTGCCGCCCGGGTGGCGCGCTATCGGCCCCAAAAAATCAATTGACCCGTGCCCTGTGGGTACGCGTGTCTGTCTGGGCATGACCCGAACGAATGTCCTCCATGTCCGATTCTCAAAAAAGCCAAGACGACGAGCTAGCCGGTACCGAGCAGCCTTTTGTGCAGCACCTGGTGGAGCTGCGCGACCGGCTGATGAAGGCGCTGATCGCGGTCGCCGTGGCCGCTGGCGTGCTGGCGCTGTACCCCGGCCCTGCGGCCTTGTACGACCTGCTGGCTTCGCCCCTGGTAGCCACCCTGCCCAAAGGCAGCAGCTTGATCGCCACCTCGGTGATCTCGCCCTTCCTGGTGCCGCTGCAGGTGATGTTCATGGCGGCCTTCATGCTCGCCTTGCCGGTGGTGCTGTGGCAGGTCTGGGCCTTCGTGGCGCCAGGCTTGTACAGCCACGAGAAGAAGCTGGTGCTGCCGCTGGTGGTGTCGAGCACCTTGCTGTTCTTTATCGGCGTGGCGTTTTGCTACTTTTTCGTGTTTGGCCAGGTGTTCAAGTTCATCCAGAACTTTGCGCCCGAAAGCATCAAGGCCACGCCCGACATCGAAGCCTATCTGAGCTTTGTGCTGACCATGTTCCTGGCCTTCGGCCTGGCCTTTGAGGTGCCCATCGTGGTGATCGTGCTGGCCCGCATGGGCCTGGTCAGCATCGAGAAGCTGAAGGCCTTCCGCGGCTATTTCGTGGTGCTGGCCTTCATCATCGCGGCCATCGTCACGCCGCCGGATGTGGTGTCGCAGCTGGCGCTGGCCATTCCCATGTGCCTGCTGTACGAAGTCGGCATCTGGGCGGCCCAGATCTTCATCAAGCACACCCAGGCGCCGGACGACGAAGCCAAACCCGCAGAATCCTGATGAAATAGGCTGCTAGCGCTTATTGTGTAAGCGCTAGCAGCTATTTAATTGGTAGCAAATTGTGGATCAGCGCGCAGGCCGCGTTGGCCGGGGGCGCAGGCCCGGGGTCACGTCCAATGCCATCTGCTTGTCCTGGCGCAGCACGCTGAACGGGGCTGGCGTACCGGGCTTCAGCATGGCCACGCTGGCCAGCAATTCCGTCACATTGCCCACCGGCTTGTTGGCCACGCCAACGATTACATCGCCGGGCCGGATGCCGGCTTGCGCAGCCGGGCCGTTCTGCAGCACGCCGGTGATGATCACGCCGTGTTCGGCTTTCACGCCAAAGGTTTCGGCCAGCTCGGGCGACAGGTCGCTGGGCTCGACGCCGATCCAGCCGCGCCGCACCTGGCCGTCGGTGACGATGCCTTCCAGCACCAGCTTGGCGGTGGACACCGGAATCGCAAAGCCAATCCCCATGCTGCCGCCGGAGCGCGAATAAATCGCCGTGTTGATGCCCATCAGATTGCCGTTCAAGTCGACCAGCGCGCCGCCCGAGTTGCCGGGGTTGATAGCCGCATCGGTCTGGATGAAGTTCTCGAAGGTGTTGATGCCCAGCTGGTT
Organism: Rhodoferax ferrireducens; assembly: GCF_031458075.1. Taxonomy (GTDB): domain Bacteria; phylum Pseudomonadota; class Gammaproteobacteria; order Burkholderiales; family Burkholderiaceae_C; genus Rhodoferax_B; species Rhodoferax_B ferrireducens_A. The sequence goes on from NZ_JAVDXT010000001.1 coordinate 195,922, forward strand.
GCGGCCCAGCGCGCTGACGATGCCGCTGGTGACGGTCTGGCCCACGCCGAAGGGGTTGCCGATGGCCAGTACCTGGTCGCCGACCAGCAGCCCGTCCGAGCTGCCCAGCACCATTACCGGCAGCTTGTCGAGCTGGATCTTCAGCACGGCCAGGTCGGAGTCGGGGTCGGTACCGATCACCTGGGCCTGGGCGCGGCGGCTGTCGTTGAGGATGACTTCAATGGCGTCCGCGCCTTCGACCACGTGGTTGTTGGTCAGGATGTAGCCGTCGGGGCTGACGATCACGCCGCTGCCCAGGCCGGCCTGGGCCTGTGCGCCGCGCTCGCCGAAGAAGAACTTGAACCAGGGGTCGTCGCTGCGCGGATCGCGTTCGGCCATCTTGCTGGTGTTGATGCTGACCACGGCCGGCGAGGCCTTTTTGGCGGCGGCGCTAAAGCTGCCGGCCACGGGGATGCTGGACGAAACGGCCGGCGCCTCGATCAGCGAAATCGACGAGCCGGAGAACGGACGCTTGCCCAGCCATTCGGGCTTGAGGGTGCCCACAACGAAATAAGCCGCCAGCAGAACGGTGGCGGTTTGGGCGAAAAGGAGCCAGAGGCGCTTCATGGTGTATACGAAAAAAGGCGGGTGAAGCTGCTGATTGTCTCCCATGGCACTCCCGCCCGTATCTGCCTGGCTCCATGGGGTTAAGGGTATACCCCTAAAATGCCGCCTCGCGCTCGCCAGCCGCTTCTGGGCCTGGCTGCAGCCCTGTAGGTGCAGCCTGTGCTGCAAAGAGAATCCCGATGCCAACTACCTCCGTCCCTTTGTCCGCTGGCGCGCTTGCGCCGTCCCCCTCGCTGTCGCGCCAGGATGTGCAAACCCTGGGCCTGTCCGCCCTGGGCGGCACGCTGGAGTTTTACGACTTTGTGATTTACGTGTTCTTTGCTGCGGTGCTGAGCCACCAGTTCTTCCCGGTTGACATGCCGGACTGGCTGCGCCAGCTGCAGACCTTCGGCATCTTTGCGGCCGGCTACCTGTCGCGCCCGCTGGGCGGCATCGTGATTGCGCATTTTGGCGACCTGCTGGGCCGCAAGCGCATGTTCACCCTGAGCATCTTTCTGATGGCCGTGCCGACCCTGGTGATCGGCCTGCTGCCCACCTACGCCAGCATCGGTGTAGCAGCACCCTTGCTACTGCTGGCCATGCGCGTGCTGCAGGGCGCGGCCATCGGCGGCGAAATGCCGGGCGCCTGGGTGTTTGTGGCCGAGCACGTGCCGCCGCACCGCTACGGCCTGGGCGTGGGCACGCTGACGGCGGGCATCACCGGCGGCATCCTGCTGGGCTCGTTGGTGGCGGTGGGCATCAACACCCATTACAGCCCGGCCGACGTGGCCGATTTCGCCTGGCGCATCCCCTTCATCCTGGGCGGCGTGTTCGGCCTGGTGTCGGTGTATCTGCGCCGCTTTCTGCACGAGACGCCGGTGTTCCAGCAGCTGGCACAGCGCCGCCTAATCGCTAAAGAACAGGCGCGCGAACTGCCGCTGAAGACGATTTTGCGCGAGCACCGCGCGGCCTGCCTGCTGGTTGGCGGCCTGACCTGGGTGCTGTCGGCCGCCATCGTGGTGGTAGTGCTGATTACGCCCAACTATTTGCAGAAGGTGCACGGCATCGCCCCCGCGCTGGCGCTGGAAGCCAATGCCGTGGCTACGCTGACGCTGACCCTGGGCTGCGTGCTGATGGGCTGGGCCTGCGACCGCATCGGCACCCGGGCCGTGATGCTGATCGGCTTCGGCGGCCTGCTGCTCACCTCTTACCTGTTTTATACCGGCCTGCCGGGCACGCCCGCGTCGCTGGTCTGGAGCTATGGCCTGGTGGGCTTCTTCGTCGGCGTAATCGCCACCGTGCCCATCGTCGGGGTGCGGGCGTTTCCGGCGGCGGTGCGTTTCACGGGCCTGTCGTTTGCCTACAACCTGTCGTACGCGATCTTTGGCGGCATGACGCCCATCGTGCTGACCCTGTGGCTGCAGAAAGACCCGCTGGCGCCCGCCTACTACGTGGGTGGCCTGGCCGTGCTGGGCATGCTGCTGGCGCTGGTGCCGCTTTCGAGCCGGGGTTTCGTCGCGCGCAAAGCTTGAGACAATGCGGAGATGACCACCTCCCGTCTGGAACTGCTGCAAGCCTTTGACACCCTGCTGGAGCCCGCCCGCTTCAAGGACTACGGGCCGAATGGTCTGCAGGTCGAAGGCAAGGCCGGGGTGCGCAAAATCGTCTCGGGCGTCACCGCCAGCCTGGCCTTGATCGAGGCGGCGGTGGCCGCAGAAGCCGACGCCATCTTTGTGCACCACGGCCTGTTCTGGCGCGGCCAGTCGGGTACCGTTACCGGCTGGATGAAGCAGCGCCTGGCCTTGCTGCTGCGCCACGACATCAACCTCTACGCCTACCATTTGCCGCTGGACGCGCACCCCACGCTGGGCAATAACGCGCAGCTGGGTCTGCAGCTGGGGCTGGTGGGCGCTGGCCAGTTTGGCGACAACGCACTGGGCTTCCTGGGGCAGCGTGCCGATGGCAGCGGATTCGTTTCGGCCCAGGCCCTGGCAGCGCATGTAGAAAAACAGCTAAATCGGCCTGTGACGCTGATTCCTGGTGCAGGAGTAGCTATTAAAAATATAGCTTGGTGTACCGGCGGTGCGCAGGGCTACTTTGAAGCCGCGATCGCGGCGGGTGCCGACGTCTTCATCACCGGTGAGATTTCCGAGCCGCAAGCCCATTACGCCCGCGAGTGCGGCGTGGCCTTCATCGCATGCGGCCACCACGCGAGCGAGCGCTACGGCGCGCCGGCTGTCGCCGCCCACGTGGCCGCGCAACTGGGGCTGGAGCACCTGTTCATCGACATAGATAACCCCGCATGATGCAACCCATCGCCATCACCTTGGGCGACCCCGCCGGGATCGGCCCGGAAACCATCGCCAAAGCCTTCCGCGACGCGCCGGATGCCACGCAGGGCTGCTTTGTGGCCGGTGACGTCGGCACTATGCGCCGGGCGGCCCAGCTGCTGGGCCAGCCGGGGTTGCCGGTGGCCTTGATCGGCGCGTCCGCCGAGGTCTGGGCCGTGCCGCCGCGCTGCATTCCGGTGCTGCAAATCACAGAGCTTCTGGCGCCCGTACCTCATGGCCAGATCAGCGCTTTGGCGGGCAAGGTGGCGGCCGATTGCGTGCTCTGGGCCAGCCGCGCCGCACTGCGTGGCGAGATTGCCGCGCTGGTGACTGCGCCGCTGCACAAGGAGGCGCTGGCCGCCGCGGGCCTGCCATACCCCGGCCATACCGAGCTGCTGCAGGCGGAGGCGGCCGCGCACCTGGACAAGCCGCTGGCCGAGGTGCCGGTGCGCATGATGCTGGCCAACGACGAGCTGCGCACCGTGCTGGTCAGCATCCATATGTCGCTGCGCAATGCCATCGAAGCCGTGACTTTCGACAATGTGCTGCAGACCCTGCGCATCACCCACCGCTCGGTCGGGGCTGCGCTGGGCCGGGCGCCCCGCATAGGCGTGGCCGGGCTGAATCCGCATGCGGGCGAGGGGGGGCTGTTTGGCTTTGAGGAAATCGACACCATCATCCCCGCCATCCAGGCCGCGCAAGCCGAAGGCCTGGACGTGCACGGCCCGTATGCGCCGGACACGGTGTTCATGCGGGCCCGCGCCAAGCCCGGCCAGGCGGGAGAGTTTGACGTGGTGGTGGCGATGTACCACGACCAGGGCCTGATCCCGGTGAAGTACCTGGGGGTGGAGCAGGGTGTGAACGTCACCCTGGGCCTGCCGCTGGTGCGCACCAGCCCGGACCACGGCACGGCTTTCGACATTGCGGGCACCGGCGTGGCCGATGCCTCCAGCCTGGTGGCGGCCATCCGCATGGCGCGGCGGCTCAGCCAGGTTCAGGCATAAAAAAGCCCTCTGGCGCAAGCGCAGAGGGCGGTGGCTGCTACGAATAGCGTAGCGTTTACTTTTGCAGACTGTCGCGGATCTGGCGCAGCAGCAGCACGTCTTCTGGCACCACGGGTGCGGCTTCGACGGGGGCGGGGGCTTCCTTCTTCAGGCGGTTGATCTGCTTGACCATCAGGAAGATGATGAATGCCAGAATCGCAAAGTTCACCGCCACGGTGATGAAGTTGCCGTAGGCGAACACCGGCACGCCGGCTTTCTTCAGGTCGGCCAGCGCGGTGCCGGTGCCGGCGGGCACATTGCCCAGCACGATGTAGAGGCTGGAGAAGTCGAGCTTGCCAAACACCATGCCCACCACCGGCATGATCAGGTCAGCCACCACCGAATCAACGATCTTGCCGAATGCACCGCCGATGATGACACCGACAGCGAGGTCGATCACATTGCCCTTTACGGCAAATTCTTTGAACTCTTTCATCGTGCCCATGGCTTTGTCCCGGTTGTTAAATAGTGGCTTGTATTGTCCACAAAATCATTATGGTTCTTCGCTTAAAGTGTTGCTGGCGCGTTAAGTTGGGCTAGAGCGCTCAGCTACAATCGTCGGTTGACCCCAAACGAGTGATGATTTTGAGGACCCCCATGAGTGACACCCCAGTCGACACCAGCAAGCGAACGTGGTTGATCGCATCCGGTTGTGCCGGTGCAGTGGGTGGCGTAGCTACCGCCATCCCTTTCGTGAGTACGTTTCAGCCTTCAGAGCGTGCAAAAGCCGCCGGCGCAGCGGTAGAGGCCGACATTTCGGGGCTCAAGCCGGGCGAAAAAATGACCGTGGAGTGGCGCGGCAAGCCTGTGTGGATCTTGCGCCGCACTCCGGAGCAAGTCGCCGAGTTGCCCAAGCTGGATGCGCAATTGGCTGATCCAAAATCCTTGCGCAATCCTTCCGAGTTCACACCGGAATACGCCCGTAACGACGGCCGCTCCATCAAGCCAGAGTTTCTGGTGGTGGTCGGCATCTGCACCCATCTGGGCTGCTCGCCGTCGGACAAATTCACGCCAGGCCCACAGCCTTCGCTGCCGAACGACTGGGAGGGCGGTTTCCTGTGCCCCTGCCACGGTTCGACCTTCGACATGGCTGGCCGTGTGTTCAAGAACAAACCCGCTCCCGACAACCTTCCGGTGCCGCCGCACATGTATCTCTCGGATACCCGGTTGCTGATCGGCGAAGACAAGAAGGCTTGAGGGACATATGGCTACATTCAAAGAAATCTCCCCCAACGCCAGTGCCCCTGAAAAGCTGTTGAACTGGGTAGACAACCGTTTCCCGGCCAGCAAGCTCTACAAAGAGCACATGTCGGAGTACTACGCGCCGAAGAACTTCAACTTCTGGTACGTCTTCGGTTCGCTGGCGCTGCTGGTGCTGGTGCTGCAAATCGTCACCGGCATCTTCCTGGTGATGCACTACAAGCCCGACTCGAACCTGGCGTTCGCCTCGGTCGAGTACATCATGCGCGATGTGCCCTGGGGCTGGCTGATCCGCTACATGCACTCCACTGGCGCTTCGGCGTTCTTCGTGGTGGTCTACCTGCACATGTTCCGTGGCCTGCTGTACGGCTCGTACCGCAAGCCGCGCGAACTGGTCTGGGTATTTGGTTGCGCGATCTTCCTGTGCCTGATGGCAGAGGCGTTCATGGGCTACCTGCTGCCCTGGGGCCAGATGAGCTACTGGGGCGCCCAGGTGATCGTGAACCTGTTCTCGGCGATTCCGTTTGTCGGCCCCGATCTGGCTTTGCTGATCCGCGGCGACTACGTGGTCGGCGATGCGACCCTGAACCGCTTCTTCAGCTTCCACGTGATCGCCGTGCCGCTGGTGCTGCTGGGTCTGGTGGCGGCGCACATCATTGCGTTGCACGAAGTCGGCTCGAACAACCCCGATGGCGTGGAAATCAAGGGCCCGAACGCCCCCAAGGATGCCCAAGGCCATCCTCTGGACGGCATTCCGTTCCACCCGTATTACTCGGTGCACGACATCTTCGGCGTCAGCGTGTTCTTGATGGTGTTCACCGCCATCATCTTCTTCGCACCTGAGTTTGGCGGCTACTTCCTGGAGTACAACAACTTCATCCCCGCTGACTCGCTGAAGACACCGTTGCACATTGCGCCGGTCTGGTACTTCACACCGTTCTATTCGATGCTGCGGGCCATCACCAGCGAGATGATGTATGCGCTGATTGCCTGCGTGGTCGGTGCTGCGGCGCTGGGCGTTTTCAAGTTCAAGCTGCCGGTGTTCGTCAAGGCCATCATCGTGGCGGTGGCTGCCGCCGTGGTTGCGATGATGCTGAGCATCGACGCCAAGTTCTGGGGCGTGGTCGCCATGGGCGGCGCGGTGGTGATTCTGTTCTTCCTGCCCTGGCTGGATAACAGCCCGGTCAAGTCCATCCGCTACCGTCCCAGCTGGCACAAGTATGTGTATGCCGTGTTTGTCGTCGACTTCCTGGTACTGGGTTACCTGGGTGTGCAGCCGCCATCGCCGATTGGCGAACGCGTGTCGCAGATCGGTACGTTGTTCTATTTTGGCTTCTTCCTGTTGATGCCGTGGTGGAGCGCCTTGGGTACGCCCAAGCCTGTACCTAGCCGCGTGACTTTTGCTGCGCACTAAGCGGAAGAGACTCAGAATGAAAAAAATTATCCTCGGTGTACTCGCTGCGTTGACTTTGTCCTTGGGCGCTACCACAGCCGTTCACGCGTCTGGTGGCGACGAAATTGCATGGGACAAGGCGCCTAACAAGACCAACGATCTGGCGGCCCTGCAAAACGGCGCCAAGCTGTTCGTCAATTACTGCCTGAGCTGCCATTCGGCGGCCTTCATGCGCTACAACCGCCTGCGCGATATCGGCCTGACCGAACAGCAGATCAAGGACAACCTGCTGTTCGCCACCGACAAGGTGGGCGACACCATGAAGGCCTCGATCGATCCCAAGCAGGCCAAAGACTGGTTTGGCGCCAATCCGCCGGACCTGACTCTGATCACCCGTTCGCGTTCAGGCCACGGCGGCACCGGTGCCGATTACCTGTACACCTACCTGCGCAGCTACTACCCCGATGAAACCAAGCCGACCGGCTGGAACAATCTGGTGTTTCCCAATGTCGGCATGCCGCATGTGTTGTGGGAGCTGCAAGGCAACCGCAAGCCGGTGTATGCCGCGGTGGAAGAGCATGGCCATGAGGTCAAGGTTTTCAAGGGTTGGGAGCAGGTAAGCCCTGGTACCCTGACACCGCTGCAGTACGAGCAGGCGGTAGGTGATCTGGTGAGCTATGTCCAGTGGATGGGGGAGCCGGCCCAAAATACCCGCGTGCGCGTCGGTGTGTGGGTGCTGCTGTTCTTGCTGGTGTTTACTTTCATTGCGTGGCGCTTGAATGCGGCATTCTGGAAAGACGTCAAGTAAGCCCCATATACATAGCCGATGGCCCGGGCAAGCTGCCCGGGATTTACAGAGTGGGCTTGCGCACGATGCATCCCACTCTTTTTGATTTTTAGGAGCCCTTGCCATGATGGTGTTGTACTCAGGAACGACCTGCCCTTTTTCCCACCGCTGCCGCTTTGTATTGTTCGAAAAAGGCATGGACTTTGAGATCCGCGATGTGGATCTCTACAACAAGCCCGAAGACATCAATGTCATGAACCCCTACGGCCAGGTGCCTATCCTGGTGGAGCGGGACCTGATTCTGTATGAATCCAACATCATTAACGAGTACATCGACGAGCGTTTTCCGCATCCCCAGCTGATGCCCGGCGACCCGGTGGACCGTGCGCGCGTGCGCCTGTTCTTGCTCAACTTCGAGAAAGAGCTGTTCGTGCATGTTGGCTTGCTGGAGTCACGTGCTTCCAAAGGCAACGAGAAAGCCCTGGAAAAAGCCCGCGCCCATATCCGCGACCGCCTGACCCAGCTGGCCCCTGTGTTCTTGAAGAACAAGTACATGCTGGGAGAGAACTTCTCCATGCTCGACGTGGCGATTGCGCCGTTGTTGTGGCGTCTGGATTTCTACGGCATTGACCTGAGCAAGAATGCCGCGCCCTTGCTGAAGTATGCCGAGCGTATTTTCTCGCGTCCCGCCTATATTGAAGCATTGACCCCGTCTGAAAAAGTGATGCGCAAGTAAGTCGGAGCTACTGTTGTCAATCATGCAAGCCCTGGACTCGACCTCCACCCGCCCTTATCTGATCCGTGCGCTCTACGAGTGGTGTACGGACAATGGTTTCACACCGTATGTGGCGGTGTTGGTGGACGATTCCGTGCAAGTCCCGCGCGAATATGTGAAGGACGGGGAGATCGTTCTCAATATCAGCTTTGATGCGACCAGTTCGCTCAAGCTGGGCAACGATTTCATCGAATTCAAAGCGCGCTTTGCGGGCACCCCGCGTGAAATCCTGGTGCCGATCGGGCGGGTGATTGCCATCTATGCGCGTGAGAACGGGCAGGGCATGGCTTTCCCGTCGCCGGTGCTTGCTGCGCCAGCCGATGAGCCTGCCAAGCCCGTGGCTGGGGCACCGGCGACCGATGCGGCATCGCCCAGGATTGTGCAGCTGTCACCGGTTGAGAGCAGCGATGAAGAGCCGCCAGAGCCACCACGTCCGGCTGCCGGGCCCCGCCCTGCGTTGAAGCGGGTAAAGTAAAAATCGCGGGCGCTCAAAATGCGCCCATCGATTCAGTAAAATACATTTTTCGCCGATTTAGCTCAGTTGGTAGAGCAACCGCCTTGTAAGCGGTAGGTCGTCAGTTCGATTCCGACAATCGGCACCATTTCTTACGCTTTCGCCTTCATTTGTACTTTGAGGCGGATAGCCGTTACGTCCCATCCTTTGCTGCGCAAATGCGCGAGGAGTGCGGGCGATAGCTGTCGCAGCTTGGCCGATACGGCATTGCTGTTGACCAGCAAGCACCAACTGGTACCCTCAATCGGTCCGGCCTTGATGGCCGACCACAAAGCTTCGGGCATCAGGCCTTTGACGGCTTTGAGCCGGTCGTTGGACTCTTGCGCCAAGGCCGTGAGCCGCGCCAAGGTCGGCGAATCGGCTGCAGCTTGCAGGAGTGTGAAGGATTGGTTGCGGAGGCGCATAGCCATGGATTATCACAGCCGTTGTGTTCGGCAGTAGCCTGATGGCGGGGTTTTGGGCGCGCGCTGGCAGATGGGTAAAATCCGTCGGCTATGGATTGCAAACTGGGCCCCTATGGGTTGACTTTTGCTGTCAAAGCCTCATCTGACTCCAAGCTAATTTAGGGATTTCGATCGCCCTACCGCTGTTTTCCTGCGGTGGCGGTCTCGCATTCATGACCACCAACTTTTTGACCAAAATTTTCGGCAGCCGTAATCAACGCCTGCTGAAACAGTACCGTAAGACCCTCGAAGTCATCAATGCGTTGGAGCCGCAGTTTGAAAAACTGTCTGACGAGGCCTTGCGTGAAAAGACCTTGTCTTTCAAAGAGCGGGTGGCCGGAGGTGAATCGCTGGATGCCATCTTGCCGGAGGCATTTGCACTGGTGCGCGAGGGCTCCAAACGTATCATGAAGATGCGCCATTTCGATGTGCAGATGCTGGGTGGCATGTCGCTGCATAACGGCAAGATTTCCGAAATGCGTACCGGTGAAGGTAAGACCTTGACCGCGACTCTGCCCGTGTATTTGAACGCATTGTCTGGCAAGGGCGTGCATGTCGTTACGGTCAACGATTACCTGGCCAACCGCGATGCGCGCTGGATGGAGCGGCTCTACAACTTCCTGGGCCTCACCGTCGGTGTCAATTTGCCGAATATGCCGCGTGAGGAAAAGCAGGCCGCTTATGCTGCCGACATCACTTACGGTACCAACAACGAATTCGGCTTCGACTATCTGCGTGACAACATGGTCTACGAGGTACGGGACAGGGTCCAGCGTGGCCTGAACTACGCCATCGTCGACGAGGTGGACTCGATCCTGATCGACGAAGCCCGCACGCCGCTGATCATCAGCGGCCAGGCCGAAGACCACACGGCGATGTATATCGCCATCAACAAGATCATTCCCTTCTTGACCCGCCAGGAAGGCGAGGCCGATCCGCGCACGGGCGAAGGCGTGACCAAGCCCGGCGACTTCACGCTGGATGAGAAATCCCACCAGGTGTTCCTGACCGAAGACGGCCACGAGAACGCCGAGCGCATCTTGACTGAGCAGGGCTTGCTGCCCGCGGGCGCGTCGCTGTACGATCCGGCCAACATCACCTTGATGCACCACCTGTACGCGGCTCTGCGTGCCAACCATCTGTACCACCGGGACCAGCATTACGTGGTGCAGAACGGTGAGATTGTCATCGTCGATGAATTCACCGGCCGCCTGATGTCGGGCCGCCGCTGGAGCGAAGGTTTGCACCAGTCGGTCGAAGCCAAGGAAGGCGTGGCCATCCAGGCCGAGAACCAGACGCTGGCATCCATCACCTTTCAGAACTACTTCCGCCTGTATGGCCGTCTGTCGGGCATGACCGGTACGGCGGACACCGAGGCCTACGAATTCCAGGAAATCTACGGCCTGGAAACGGTGGTGATTCCGCCGAATCGCGTGAGCCGCCGCGAAGACCAGCTGGACCGCGTCTACAAAACCACGCGCGAAAAATACGAAGCAGCGATCAAGGACATCCGCGAATGCTACGAGCGCGGCCAGCCCGTGTTGGTGGGCACGACATCGATCGAAAACTCTGAAATCATCGACCGCTTGCTGAACGATGCCAAGCTGCCGCACCAGGTGCTCAACGCCAAGCAACATGCGCGGGAAGCCGACATCGTGGCCCAGGCCGGACGGCCGAAGATGATCACCATCGCCACCAATATGGCCGGCCGTGGTACCGACATTGTGCTGGGCGGCAATCTGGAAAAAGCCCTGGAATACGTTGAGCTGAATACCGAACTCGACGAAGCCGCAAAGGCGGCCGAGATGGAGCGCGTGCGCGCCCAGTGGGCCAAGGACCATGAGCTGGTGAAGGGCCTGGGTGGCTTGCGCATCATCGCCACCGAGCGCCATGAGTCGCGCCGTATCGACAACCAGTTGCGTGGTCGTTCCGGCCGCCAGGGCGACCCAGGTTCTTCGCGCTTTTACCTGAGCCTGGATGATCCGCTGATGCGCATCTTCGCCGGTGACCGCGTCAAGTCCATTATGGACCGGCTCAAGATGCCCGATGGCGAGGCGATTGAGGCCGGCATCGTGACCCGCAGCATCGAGAGCGCCCAGCGCAAGGTCGAAGCGCGCAACTTTGATGTACGCAAGCAATTGCTGGAATACGACGACGTGTCCAACGACCAGCGCAAGGTGATCTACCAGCAGCGCAACGAGATTCTGGACGCTGCCGACCTGACAGCCCAGATCGCTTCCCTGCGCGAGGGCTGTGTGGATGATCTGGTGCGCCAGTTTGTGCCCGCCGAGTCGGTGGAAGAACAGTGGGACATCGCCGGGCTGGAGAAAGCCATGCTCGACGAATGGCAGCTGGACGTGCCCCTGCGTGCACAAGTGGAGTCTGCCAGCGCAATTACCGACGAAGACATCCTGGAGAAAGTGCTGGCGGCGGCGAACGCCTCTTTCATCGCCAAGGTGGAGCAGGTCGGCGGTGACAACTTCACCCAGTTCGAGCGCATGGTCTTGCTGCAAAGCATAGACACCCATTGGCGTGAACACCTGAGCGCGCTGGACTACCTGCGCCAGGGCATCCATTTGCGTGGCTATGCGCAGAAACAGCCCAAGCAGGAATACAAGCGCGAAGCCTTCGAGCTGTTTGGCCAGTTGCTGGACGCCGTAAAGAACGATGTCACCAAGGTGCTGATGACCGTCAAGGTGCAGTCCAGCGAACAGCTGGGCGAAGCCGCAGACGCCATGGAAGACCGGGCAGAAAGCATTGCCAACGTGACCTACACCGCGCCCACCGAGACCGGCGAAGTGGAAACCCGTGTCGATGCCGGATCTACCCGTCCGCCCGCTGCAGGCAATATCCCACGCGTCGGCCGCAACGACCCCTGCCCCTGTGGCAGTGGCAACAAATACAAGCTGTGTCACGGCAAACTGGCCTAATACGCAGCGTATCGGCACTACGGGCTTCGGCCCGTTTTTTGATTCATTTTTCTACGCTTCCAACATTTTTTTGAAAGCCCACCATGCCTGTCAATCTGTCCGCCCCTGATCCTGCTGGCTTGCATCCCGTCCCTGGTGTATTGCTGGGTATTGCCGAAGCCGGCGTGCGCAAAGCCAACCGCAAAGATGTGACCGTGGTGCTGCTGGAAGAAGGCGCCTCGGTGGCCGGTGTTTTCACCCAGAACCGTTTCTGCGCTGCCCCGGTGCAGATCTGCCGCGACCATCTGGCGCGTGGCCTGGGCATACGGGCGATTCTGGTGAATACCGGCAACGCCAATGCCGGCACTGGCGACGATGGCCTGATGCGCGCCAAATCGACCTGTATCGCCCTGGCCCAGCACCTGGATCTGGCGCCCGAGCAGGTTTTGCCGTTCTCGACCGGCGTGATTATGGAAACCCTGCCGCACGACCGCATCAATGCCGGTCTGCCCGCAGCTCTGGCCGATGCCCGCGCCGATAACTGGGGCCGCGCCGCAGAGGCCATCATGACCACCGACACCATCGCCAAGGCCTTCAGCACCCAGGTGCAGATCGGCGGCGCGACGGTCACCGTCACCGGCATCAGCAAAGGCGCGGGCATGATCCGCCCAAACATGGCGACCATGCTGGGCTTCATGGCCACCGACGCATGCGTTGACCAGGCCCTGCTGGGGCAACTGGCCAAAGACCTGGCCGATGCTTCGTTCAACCGCATCACCATCGACGGCGACACCTCGACCAACGACTCGTTTGTGGTGATTGCCACCAACAAGGCCGCGCATGCGCCCATCACTTCGATGGACAGCGCCGATGGCCGCACGCTGAAGGCGGCGATGCAGCAGGTCGCCCAGCAACTGGCCCAGGCCATCGTGCGCGACGGCGAAGGCGCAACCAAATTCATCACCGTGCGGGTGGAAGGCGGCAAGACCGCCGAGGAATGCCGCTTGGCGGCCTATGCCATCGCCCATTCGCCGCTGGTCAAAACCGCCTTCTTTGCCAGCGACCCGAATCTGGGCCGAATCCTGGCCGCGGTCGGATATGCCGGCATTACCGACCTAGACCAGACCAAGATCGACCTGTTCCTGGACGACGTGCACGTAGTGATCAACGGCGGGCGCAACCCCAGCTACCGCGAAGAAGACGGCCAGCGCGTGATGAAGCAGAGCGAGATCACGGTGCGCGTTGGTTTGGGCCGGGGTACGGCGGCGGACACGGTGTGGACCTGCGACTTCAGCCACGAATACGTGACCATTAACGCTGACTACCGATCATGAACCCCCACGCTCATCACTTCATGTATTCGCTGCCCCCCGAGGGGGTTGGCCTCCCTTGGGGCGGCCCGGCGGGAGTCCGCTCATGAACGAGAAGTTTGAACGCCTGATCGACCGCGCCGAGCAGCTGATGCAGCGCATCGAAGCGGCCCTGCCGCAGCCGGTGTCCGCGCCTGACTGGAAGGCGGCCATCGCCTACCGCTACCGCCGCCGCGGCAACGGCCACGGCGTGCTGGAGCCGGTACGCCACATCGGCAGCATGGCGCTCAGCGACCTGAAAGAGATCGATCTCCAGAAGGAGAAGATCCAGCGCAATACCTTGCAGTTCGTTGAAGGCAAGCCGGCCAACAATGTGCTGCTGACCGGCGCCCGCGGCACCGGCAAGTCCTCGCTGATCAAGGCCTGCCTGAACACCTATGCGGAGCAGGGCCTGCGCCTGATCGAGGTCGATAAGGGCGATCTGACCGATTTGCCCGACATCGTCGATGTGGTGGCCGACCGGCCGGAGAAATTCATCGTCTTCTGCGACGACCTGAGCTTTGAAGACGGCGAGCCCGGCTACAAGGCGCTGAAGTCCATACTCGACGGCTCGGTGGCTGCCTCTACGCCGAATGTGCTGATCTACGCCACCAGCAACCGGCGCCATCTGCTGCCCGAGTACATGAAGGAAAACCTGACTTACACCCATACCGATGACGGCGAAGTGCATCCGGGCGAAGTGGTGGAAGAGAAGATTTCCCTGTCCGAGCGCTTTGGCCTGTGGGTCAGCTTTTACCCCTTCAGCCAGGACGAGTACCTGGCCATCGTGGCCCAGTGGCTGCAGTCGTTTGGCGTGGCTGCGTCGGCGATTGAGGCCGCGCGTGCCGAGTCCCTGGTCTGGGCGCTGGAGCGCGGCTCGCGCAGCGGCCGTGTGGCCTACCAGTTTGCGCGCGACTACGCGGGCCAGCACGCCGCTAAGGCAGCTTCCGCATGAGCGGCCAGCCCCTGGTGGCCGATGCCGACCGCCCCCGCGAAGGCGGGCCGGACCGGGCTACGGTCGACGTGGCCGTGGGGGTGCTGGTGCAGGCCAATGGCGACTTCCTGGTGACCTCGCGGCCCGAGGGCAAGGTGTATGCGGGCTACTGGGAATTCCCCGGCGGCAAGCTCGAAGCTGGCGAAACGGTGGAGCAGGCGCTGCGCCGTGAGCTGCTGGAAGAGCTGGGTATCACCATCGGCGCCGCCCATCCCTGGAAGATCGAGCTGGTGGACTATCCGCACGCGCTGGTGCGCCTGCATTTCTGCAAGGTGGTCGACTGGGCCGGCGCGTTGGAGATGCGCGAAGGCCAGACCAGTGCCTGGCAATCGCTCCCGCTGCAGGTGGCGCCGGTACTGCCTGGCACCGTGCCGGTGTTGGCCTGGCTGGCAGAAGAGCGTGATTTTTCGGGCGCTACACATTCTGTAGCTTAATGCGCAGGTACTACCTGCGCCAGCGTTCGATTTCTTATAAATCTATTGCAGCCGGGCATCGCCGAAGACGATGTCGTCCGGTGGTGCGTCGGCCGGCAGGCTGAAGCTGGCACTGGCCCAGGCGCCAAAGTCCACGTTTTTACAGCGCTCGCTGCAGAACGGCCGGTACGCATTGCTGGCCGCATACAGGCTTTTGCCTTTGCAGGTCGGGCAGACGACCCATTTTTTGGGAAGAGCGGCGTCGGTGTCGGTCATGCTCATGCACACAGTGTCAGTTCAAACGAAGCGTCTTCGCTGCAGGCGTGCAGGCGGTCGTCGGCTTCGTGGCGCATCATGCGCACCGAGACCATCAGCCGGTTGCCGCTGATCTCGGGTATCAGGCCCAATTCGGGATCGATGCGCAGGCGCAGCAGCTGGTAGGTGCGACCCTGCGGCAAGTTCTGCTGGAACTGGCCGGCGATCGCAATTACTTTTTGCGGTGCGCCCGAATCGCGCAACATCTTCAGCAGGTGGTGGATGGATTCGGCCAGCGGCGCCAGAGTGGATGCCCAGTGTTCGATGGCGTTGCGGCGTACCGTTGCGGGCTTATGCTGCCAAGCAAAATAGGCGGGCAGATCGAAGCCACAGGTGCCGCCTGGAATGCTGACACGGCTGCGCAGGCCCATCAGCCAGTCGTTTTCGGTGAGTGCATGGCCGGCCTTGCCCGGTTGTTCATGCAGCGCGGTGTAGCAGCGGTCCAGCTGGGCGATCACGTCGTCCAGCACTTCTTCGGCGATGGACGGGTTGCCGCGGTAGCCGTTGAGGATGGTTTTCTGCTTTTCCAAATCCCGCATCACGTCCGATTTGAGGTCGGCGCGGGCCGCCACGTCCATGATTTCAAAAATGGTCGTCAGCGCGTAATGGTGGTCCAGCGCGTGTTCTCTGGGCACCAATTCGCCTAAACGCCGAAACAGATGCTCCAGCCGCAAGTAGGTGCGGATGCGTTCGTTAAATGGGTATTCGTAGAGGATCACGCTGTTTTTCCAGTGGCGGCATCATAGCCCGAAGTGGGGGGCGATTTGGCGGACCTCCTTGCGCAACTGGTCCAGCGTCAGGCCGTCGTTGAAGATCACCAGGTCGGCAACGGCGAGCCGTTCGGCGCGGCTGGCCTGGGTCTGGATCACCTTGCGCACGGTGGCTTCGTCTAGTCCGTTGCGGCCCAGTACCCGGGCGACTTGCGTGTCCTCCAGGCAGTCCACGACCAGGATCTGGTCGAGCCGGTGGCGCCAGTGACCGGACTCCACCAGCAGGGGAATATCAAACACCACACAGCGGGCGCCCGTGGCCTGGGCGGCATGGAACTGGGCTTCGATCGCCTGGCCTACCAGAGGGTGGACGATGGCTTCCAGGCGCTTTTTGGCATCGGGCTCCGAGAAGGCCAGGGCCCGCATCCGGTCGCGGTCCATGGCGCCGTCTGGCGCGATGAACTGTGCGCCAAAAGCGGTTCGGATGGCCTCAATGGCGGAGCCGCCAGTCGCCGTGGCGGCGCGCGAAATTGCATCGGCGTCGATGACCGTGGCACCCAGGTCTTGCAGCATCTGCGCGACCGTACTCTTGCCGCTGCCGATGCCACCGGTGAGCCCGATCCGAAGGCACGGTTGCATACTTTTACAAACCAATGGCGTGCAGGATGGCGTTGGGTCCGAAGACCATGGCGGTCAGGCCCGCTCCCGCCAGAAATGGACCGAAGGGTATGTAGCCGCCCTCGCGCAGGCCGGAGCTGAACTTCATGGCGATGCCCACCACTGCGCCGATTACCGACGCCATCAGAATCATTGGTACCAGGGCTTCCCAGCCAAACCAGGCACCCAGCGCCGCGAACAGCTTGAAGTCGCCATAGCCCATGCCCTCTTTGCCGGTCAGTAGTTTGAAGGCCCAGTAAATGATCCACAAGGACATGTAGCCGGCAACGCAGCCCCACAAGGCCGCAAACAGGGGTACCGCAGTCCATTGCAATGCCGAGCCTATCAGTCCGACCCAGAGCAGCGGCAGGGTAATGTCGTCGGGCAACAGTGTGGTGTCCCAGTCGATCAGCGCCAGCGTCAGCAGCGCTGCGGCAAAGCCGCACCAGGCCAGTCCCGTGATGGTGGGGCCCCATTGCCATAAGCAGAGAAAAAACAGTGCGCCGGTCGCCAATTCCACGGCCGGATAGCGGGGGCTGATCTTGGCGCTGCATGCAGAGCATTTGCCGCGCAAGAACAGGTAGCTAAGGACCGGTATGTTCTCGAACCAGCGGATCTGGTGCCCACAGTGCGGGCAGCGCGAACGCGGCAGTAGCAGATTGAATGGCTCTGCGGTGACCGGCTCGGTGCCCTGCATTTCAGCGTATTCGGCCGCCCATTGCCGCTCCATCATCTTCGGCAGGCGGTGCACCACCACATTCAGGAAACTGCCGAGCATCAGGCCGAAGAGGCCGCCCAGCAGGGCCACCATCCACTGCAGTTCCGGCATCAGACAACTTGGCCCAGTTTGAAGATCGGCAGGTACATGGAAACCACGATGCCACCGATCAAGGTGCCCAGGAACACGATGATGATGGGCTCCATCAGACTGGACAGGCCTGCCACCATGTCGTCCACCTCGGCTTCGTAGAAGTCCGCTGCCTTGCCCAGCATGTGGTCGATGGAGCCCGATTCCTCGCCGATGGAGCACATCTGCAGCACCATCGACGGAAAGATTTTGGCGTTGCCCATAGCCGTCGTGAGACTGGTGCCGGTGGAGACTTCCTGCTGGATCTTTTCGGTGGCGATTTGAAACACCGAATTGCCCGAGGCTCCGCCCACCGAGTCCAGCGCTTCGACCAAAGGCACACCCGCGGCAAACATGGTGGACAGTGTGCGGGTCCAACGGGCAATACACGATTTCTCTACCAGAACGCCGAATACCGGTAGCTTGAGCATGATACGGTCCATTACTTGCTGCATCTTGACGTTGCGCTGCCAAGCTTGCATAAAGAAGTAGAAGCCTGCACCGATACCGCCGAAAATAAGCCACCAATAGCGCACGAATACTTCACTGATAGCCATCACAAATAGCGTGGGGGCGGGCAAATCTGCCCCAAAACTGGTAAACACTTCCTTGAATGCCGGAATCACAAAAATCATGATCACCGCCACCACCACAAACGCCACCACCACCACCGACGCCGGGTACATCAGCGCCGATTTGATCTTGGACTTGATCGCCTCGGTTTTCTCCATATAGACCGCCAGCCGGTCCAACAGGGCTTCCAGAATACCGGCGGCCTCGCCGGCTTCGACCAGATTGCAGTACAGACTGTCGAAGTACAGGGGGTACTTGCGAAACGCTGCGCTTAGCGAGCTACCGGTTTCCACATCTTGGCGAATGTCGTTCAGCAGCTTGGTTACGCTGGCGTTGGCATTGCCGCGTCCCACGATGTCAAAGGCCTGCAGCAGGGGCACACCGGCTTTCATCATGGTGGCCAACTGGCGGGTGAAGATGGCGATGTCCTTGGGCTTGATGCTTTTGCCCGAGCGCATGCGGCGCTTCTTGATCTTGGTCGGGAACACACCCTGGCGGCGCAAGGAGGCCTGAACCTGGTTTTCGCCCGCAGCGCGGGTTTCGCCGCGCACCTGTTTGCCATTGCGGTCCTTGCCTTCCCATTCGAAGACAAACTCTTTAACGTCTCTGGGCGATGCAGTTGCCATGGAATGCCTTGTACGTCCGTCGTGGTCTATTCATTGCTCACGGCGAGCACTTCTTCCAGCGAGGTCAACCCTAGCTTGACTTTGTGCAAACCGGCCTGGCGCAGAGTGCGCACGCCTTCGATTCTGGCTTGTTCGGCAATATCCATGGCACTGCCATCGCGCAGGATGATGCGCTGGATTTCGTCTGAAATCGGCATCACCTGGTAGATACCGACCCGGCCTTTGTAGCCGTTATTGCAGGCATTGCAGCCTATCGGGCCATAAGGTTTCCAGGAGCCATTCAGTTCTTCGGCTTCAAAGCCAGACTCCAGCAGGGTTTTCTGTGGAATCTCGATATGCGCCTTGCACACCGGGCACAAGCGCCGCGCCAGGCGCTGGGCCGTGATCAGGATCACACTGGACGCGATATTGAACGGCGCAATACCCATATTGCGCATCCGCGTCAATGTGGTGGGGGCGTCGTTGGTGTGCAGAGTGGACAGCACCAAGTGGCCGGTTTGCGCGGCCTTGATGGAGATATCGGCAGTTTCCAGATCCCGGATTTCGCCGACCATGATGATGTCCGGATCCTGGCGCAGAAAGGATTTCAGCGCGACGGCAAACGTCAGGCCCGCCTTGTCATTGACATTGACCTGGTTGACCCCCGGCAGGTTTATTTCGGACGGGTCTTCTGCCGTGGCAATGTTGACGCCAGGCTTGTTCAGCAAGTTCAGGAAGGTGTAGAGCGACACGGTTTTGCCCGAACCCGTGGGGCCGGTGACCAGTACCATGCCGTAGGGCCGGCCAATCGCATGCATGACCCGCTCTTTTTCTTCGGGCTCGTAGCCCAGTGCGTCAATACCCAGCTTGGCGCTGCTCGGGTCCAGAATCCGGATCACGATCTTTTCGCCAAACAGGGTGGGCAAGGTGCTAACGCGGAAGTCGATCACCCGGTCAGGGCCGATCTTGAGCTTCATCTTGCCGTCTTGCGGCACCCGCTTTTCGGAGATATCCAGTCGCGAGATCACCTTGATGCGCGAAGCCAGCTTGTCCTTGATGGCTACCGGTGGCGAGGCGATTTCGCGCAACTCGCCGTCGATCCGGAAGCGCACACGGTAGTTGTGCTCGTAGGGCTCAAAGTGCAAGTCCGAAGCCCGCATACCAAACGCGTCGAGCAGCATCTTGTGCAGGAACTTGACGACCGGGGCATCCTCGACCTCGTTCGCATTGATTTCCGCGGCTTCTTCCGGCACACCCATATTGGTGTCGTCGAAGTCAAAATCACCGCCGATGATGTTGCCCATGGCTTCATTGGCAGAGACGGAGTTGGCGTCCACGATCTTGGACAGCTTGTCGTACTCGGCAATGATCCAGTCCACCCCCAGTTGGGTCGAGAACTTGATCTTTTCCGCGGCTTCCTGGTCGGACGGGTCGGCGGTGGCAACGATCAGGCGGTTGTTGCGCTTGCTCAGCACCACCACGCGGTAGGCTTGGCAGATTTTGCCGTCCAGCAGGTCTCTGGGCAGGCGTTCCCGGTCTACCGCATCAATGTCGAGCAAGGGGGCTGCGAACGCGGTGGACATGGTATGTGCCAGGTCCGATGCCGAGACCACGCCCGAGGTCATCAGCTCGGCAATAAAGCTGGTACGGTTGCTCTGGGCTTTGCGGTAAATGTCCTCGGCCGACTTTTGCCCTAACTTTCCGGCAGAAATCAAAACCCTTCCCAGGCCGGGAAGCGCTACGGTAGAGGTTTCTTTGGTGAAGGGTTCAACAGCGGCCATAAGCCCAAAATGTAGCAGGTAGCAAAAGGTAACCGGATCATCACCGATTCAGTGGCGGCTGTAAATGGCGCAGCCGCACCTATTCAGGGGCTGCTGCTATCAGATTGGGTGCTGATAAAGCTTTGTAACTCGCTGGGCAGCGCGGCGTTGAGCTCCACACTCGCCCCACTTGCGGGGTGGCTCAACTGCAAACGCCAGGCGTGCAGGAACATGCGTTTGAGCCCTTGCTTCACCAAGGCCTTGTTGGCCTCAAAGTCGCCATACTTGTCGTCACCGGCAATCGGAAATCCCTCCGAAGCCAGGTGCACGCGGATCTGGTGGGTGCGGCCGGTCTTGATGGTCACCTCCAGCAGGCTGAAGCCGGCAAAGTGCTGGGCCACCTTCACCAGTGTGAGCGAGCGCATGCCGTCCGGGTCGTCCCGGGCCACCACCTTGACCCGGCGCTCCCCGTTCGCCAACAGGTACTTGTGTAAAGATTTGTCCAATACCTTCTTATTGACCGGCCAGTGCCCGAGCACCAGGGCCAGATAGGTCTTGCCAGTTTCGCGTTCGCGGAACTGGTCTTGCAGGTTCTTCAGTGCGCTGCGCTTTTTGGCCAGCAGCAGGATGCCCGAGGTTTCCCGGTCCAGCCGGTGCACCAGCTCCAGAAAGGGCGCCTTGGGGCGGGCCATGCGCAACTGTTCGATGACCCCAAAGCTCACTCCGCTACCGCCATGCACGGCCACACCGGCCGGTTTGTCGATGGCCAGCAAGTGTTCGTCTTCTAGTAGCACCGGGAATTCGCGCGCGGGGGCTGGGGCGCTGGCCATGGCTTCGGCCTTTTCGGCGACCCGTTCGGAAATCCGGGTCGGCGGCAGCCGCACCACGTCACCACCGGCAATGCGGGTGTCGGCAGCCGCACGGCCTTTGTTGACCCGTACTTCGCCGCTGCGGATGATGCGGTAAACATGGGTTTTGGGAACGCCTTTGAGGTGGCGCATCAGGAAGTTGTCGAGCCGTTGGCCGGCATCGTCGGGGTCCACCGTAATGAATTTGACTTCAGGCATGGGGGGTGGGTGGTTAGCACCTATAATATTTTTCACCAGCGTCGCGTCGTAAGTGCTTGATTCACCACAGTTTAGAGCACAACACCGACAACGCTGCGAGGTCGATGCCACTCCAGGCTGTCTGCTGCCAAGCCGCGCGAACCTAGCGCCGGTGGCCGCAAACGCTGATGAGGCGGGCTGACGCGATGGAAATACGGATACGGAATACCCCCAAATTGTCGACCTGTGCCAATACGTTCTACGTAGTGCCCAGGTGGCTCAACGGATCGAAACGAGAACTCTTGTGCTGATGGTGATGGTTCAAACCTGCTGGCGGTGGCTCATAGCCCCGGTCTTTGGCATGGAATCGCCCCTAGTGCACATCTACTATGCGCGAGTAGCTATGAATTCAATAGCTATTCTGCCCACCACCTTCCTCGCTTTCGTCCCCATACCCCCTCTGTCACCCTGTAAGCCAACGCTTACCTAGTGCAGTCTTGCGGTCATTCCGGTTGTTTCCATGCGTCTGTTCAGGCATCAAAAGGCTCAATTTGGGCCATATTGAATTGAAGAACATTTCTGGACCCTTTGTGGTCCAGTCAAAGGAAACGCACCATGAAACGGATGCTGATTAATGCAACGCAGTCGGAAGAACGTCGGCTAGCGATTGTGGACGGGCAAAAACTGCTCGACTACGAAATTGAAATCGAGGGGCGCGAACAGCGCAAGGGCAATATCTACAAGGCCGTCGTCACCCGCGTCGAGCCTTCGTTGGAAGCCTGTTTCGTCGACTACGGCGAAGACCGCCACGGCTTTCTGCCTTTCAAAGAAATCTCCAAGCAGTATTTCACCCAGGGCGTGCCGGTCAACCAGGCGCGCATCAGCGATGTGATCCGTGAAGGCCAGGAGCTGCTGGTCCAGGTCGAAAAAGAAGAGCGCGGCAACAAGGGCGCAGCCCTGACCACCTTTGTGTCGTTGGCCGGCCGCTACGTGGTGCTGATGCCGAACAACCCGCGCGGCGGCGGCGTGTCGCGCCGCATCGAAGGCGACGACCGGGCCGAGCTCAAAGAAGCCATGGACCAGCTCGAATACCCGAACGGCTCCAGCATCATTGCCCGCACCGCCGGTATCGGCCGCAGCGCCCCTGAGCTGCAGTGGGACTTGAACTACCTGCTCAAGCTGTGGACCGCGATCGACGGTGCCGGCAAGTCGGGCAAGGGCGCGTTCCTGATTTACCAGGAATCCAGCCTGGTAATCCGTGCCATCCGCGACTACTTCAACAACGACATCGGCGACATCCTGATCGACACCGACGACGTGTACGAACAGGCCCAGCAGTTCATGGCCCATGTGATGCCTGAGCACGCCGCCCGCGTGAAGCGCTACCGCGACGACGCGCCGCTGTTCAGCCGTTTCCAGATCGAACACCAGATCGAATCGGCCTACGCGCGCACTGTGCAGCTGCCAAGCGGTGGCGCCATCGTGATCGACCACACCGAGGCTTTGGTCTCGGTGGACGTGAACTCGGCCCGCTCCATCCGCGGCGGCGACATCGAGGAAACCGCTACCCGCACCAACCTGGAAGCCGCCGAAGAAGTGGCGCGCCAGATGCGCTTGCGCGACTTGGGCGGCCTGATCGTGATCGACTTTATCGACATGGAAGAAAGCCGCAATCGCCGCGACGTGGAAAACCGCTTGCGCGACGCGCTGCGCCAGGACCGCGCGCGTGTGCAGTTCGGCACCATCAGCAAATTCGGTCTGATGGAAATGAGCCGCCAGCGCCTGCGCCCGGCGCTCAGCGAAGGCGCTTCGATTCCTTGCCCACGCTGCGGCGGCTCGGGCCACATCCGCGATACCGAAAGCTCGGCGCTGCAGATCCTGCGCATCATCCAGGAAGAGTCGCTGAAGGACAACACCGCTTCGGTGATGTGCCAGGTGCCGGTTGACGTGGCTTCGTTCCTGCTGAACGAAAAACGCACCGAAATCGCCAAGATCGAGCTCAAGCAGCGCATCAACGTGCTGATGGTGCCGAACAAGACGCTGGAAACGCCGAACTACAAGCTGGAACGCCTGAAGCACGACGATCCGCGCCTGGACCACATCGAAGCCAGCTACAAGATGGCCGACGTGGTGGACGATGCCACCTCGGTGACGCGCCGTTCGCAAGAGCCGACCAATAAGCAAACCCCGGTGATCAAGGGCGTACTGCCCGATGCACCCGCACCGCAAGCCGTGCCCAAAGCCGTGGCCCCAGCACCTGCGCCCGTGGTGGCCGCGCCCGCACCGGTGGCAGCACCGGTCGAGACAGGTTTCTTTGGCTGGCTCAAAGGTCTGTTTGGTGCCGCGCCTGCGCCGGTCGTCGTGCCTCCAGCACCCGCCCCAGCGCCGGTAGCAGCCAAGACCGAAGAGCGCCGTGAAGGCCGCAATGCACGCGGCGAGGGCTCCAGCCGCGGCGGTCGCGGTGGCCGTGGCGGCCGCGATGAAGCGCCAGAAAGTCGTGAAGGTCGTACTGAGCGTGGCGAGGGCCGCAGCGGTGGCCGTGGTCCCCGTAATGCCGAAGCCCGTGAGGGCCAGGAAGCCCGTCCGGACCGTGGTCCGCGCAATGCCGCAGACCGTCCTGAGCGCGCCGAGCGCCCGGAGCGTGTCGAAGGTGCTGCCGATGCCCAAGGCCGTGGCCGCGGTGGCCGTGGTCGTGGCGACCGCCAGCAGGGTCCGCGTGAGCGTTCCGAGGCAGACAGCCAGGCCTTGGTGTCCCAGGGCGAAGCCGGCGTAGTGACCGAAGCCGGTGCCGTCAGCGTTGATGCTACGGGTTCAGAGCCCCGTGCCGAGCGCGCCCCCCGCAATGCGGGTGAGCGTGGTGAACGCAACTCGCGTGGTGGCCGTGGCGGCCGTGGCAACCGAGAAGACGGCGTAGCCGGCCGGGACCGCCAGGACGAGCCGCGTCCCGACCTGCGCGAACCTTCCGCCGAAGCCGAATCGGGCCGTGCCCCCCGCCCCGAGCGTGAGCCGCGTGCTGAACGCGAACCCCGTGCGGAGCGTGAGCCTCGCCAGGACCGCGAACCGCGTGCCGAGCGTGAACCCCGTGCGCCAGAAGTTGAGGCGGTTGAGCGCCCAGAGCGTCCTTCCTACTTCGCAGCCGCCAAGCCGGCGGTTGCCGACGCTGAAGGCGCCCCGGTGGTGGCCGAGGCTGGCGAAGCTGGCAATGAAGCCCGCCCCGAAGGTGAAGAGCCCCAGCGCCGTGAAAAGCGTTCACGCGACCGCTATGGCCGTGACCGCAAGGACCGTGCGCCGCGCGACAACGCGGGTGAGCCTGCGGCTTTCGTGCCCAACCCTGTGGAGCCGCAAGCCGAATCCCTGGTGGAGCGCTCGGTGGCCGTGGCTCCGGCCGCTGCCCCTGAGGTGGCGGAAGTGGTGCAGGAACGTGCGCCCGTCGCGCCCGCAGCCGCTGAAGTGGTTGTGAGCGTCGTCGCACCGGTAGCAGCACCAGCAGCAGCGCCCAAGATGCCGGCTTTCTCTCTGCCTACGGCGGAGCTGGACCAATTGGCCCAGAGTTCGGGTCTGCAATGGGTGGGTACCCACCCGGAGCGCGCCGCTGCCGTCCAGGCCGCGATCGCTGCTGAACCCCAGCCGGTGCACGTGCCGCGGGTGCGTCCTCCCATCGTGGTAGCGCAAGCCGAGCCACTGGTGATGGTGGAAACCAAGCGCGATCTGCGCAGCATGGATCTGCCGTTCTAAGCAGTTCAGCCTGCCAACAAGAAATGGACCTTCGGGTCCATTTTTTTGGCTTGTACGGAGTGGATGCCGACTGGTCTGACGCGGGGCCTAGGGGCTGGTCGCCGGATGTGGTGGGCAGGTCACCATCTCTGTCAGCCTAGTAGACCAGGGGGCATGTCCCGGGGTCTGGGGTTAACTATCAGGTTGCGGCGACGCGCTTGTAGGCTTCTTGCGCAGCGGCCGTGTCGCCGCGTTGTTCGGCCAGGTCGGCCAGTGCGCGCCAGGCGCTGCGCTGCAGCCCGGCGTCGCCCAGCTGGTGCACCGCTTGTGTCAGCAGTTGCTGGGCCTTGCCCCAGAGCTGGTGGCGCAGGCAGGCGATGCCCGCCAGGTACTGCAGATTCGCATCCCGTGGGTTGCGCTGCTGGGCGGCTTCAATCCGGTGTAGCCAGGGCAGGTCTACCGCGTTGTCGGACACTGCAAATCCGGCTTCCAGCGCCCGCACCAGCTTGATGCTGTAGGCGTGCTCTTGCTCGGGGTGGGCCACCAGTTGTTCCCAGATCGGCAGCAGCCACTGGCGGGCCAGGCCGGCATCCCCCTGCAGGGTGGCCAGGCGGTGTGCGGCCTGGATGGCTACATCGGGCATCAGGCGTTCGGTGCTTTCCAGCTCGGCCCAGGCACGCTGTAGTTGCGCAGGGTCATGGGCGCTGCTGACCAGTTCCAGTGCCAGGCCGCGCAGAATGCTCTGGGCCGCGGCTGGCGAGAACGCCCGGTGCTTGGCCAGCAGGCGGGCGGTTTCCAACGCCGGCAGGGTCTGGCGTGCCAGACGGTTGGCTTTCAGGCGCACGCGCAAAGCCAGGGTGCGGCGGGCCGCGCCCTGGGGCAGGGCGTCCAGCCATTGCAGCGCGGCATCGGCGTCGCGGTCGGCCAGGGCCCAGTGGGCGGCGCGCAGCTGCACGCCTTCGCGGGTTTCCTGGGTTTCCAGGGTGTTGCGCTGCGCCGTGCTGTCCAGGGCCAGCTGCATATGGGTATCGCGGACGGCGGTGTCTTGCAGCGACTGGGCGCTTTCGGCGGTGATCAGATGGGCGAGTGCGCGCAGCTTGTCGCCATGGGCCAGCGGATGGCCGCTGGTCAGCAAGGCTTTTTCCTGGCGCAAGGCGGCTTCGGCGGCTTTGCGGGCGCGCAGAAAGCGGCCGGCCAGCAGGTGCGAGAAAGCGTCCAGCAGGGCCGTATGGGTGGCCCGCTCTTTTTGCTGCAGGCGCCAGCGCTGGGCTTGCTGCGGCATGGAGAAGAGTGCCGACAGGGCCTTCAAGGCCAGGTGCAGCACCACAAACAGCGCGGCCGTCAGCACCAGCACCAGGTTCAAGGACAGGTCCACCCGGTAAGGCGGCCAGAAGACGGTGATGGTGCCCTGGTTGTTGCCAGCCAGCAGCGCTACCGCAACGGCCACACCGAACAGGGCCAGGAGCCAGGCAATCGCGCGCATGCTCAGCGCCCCGCCGCCGCAGTGGCCAGGGCGGCCAGGGTTTCATCCACCCGCGGCAACTCGGCACTCTTCATCTGGCTTTGAACCTGCTGCAGCAAGGTGGCCATGTTCTGGGTTTTGCGCGAGCTGGGGTCGAAGTACTTGTTCAGCGCCGCAGTGGCCGCGGCCAGGTCGGTGCGCGAGGATTCGAGCTGCCGGGCCAGCAGGCCGAGCCGGGCATTCAGCAGCTTGAGCTTGAGGTTTTCGCGCAGGAAGAAGGTTTGCTCGGGCGACAGCAGCGCGGCTTCGGGCTGCTCGATGCGGCTGACGCGCAGCAGTTTGCGGGCTTCCTGGTGCACCAGGTCCAGCCAGCGCTGCCACCACTCGCTGGCCGCCGGTCCGCTGGCGCTTGTGCCCGCGCCTACGGCGGAGGCTGCCACCACAGCGTTGACGGTGGGCAGTTCGTCGACCTGGCGTACCAGTTCGTCGAGCTTGATCAGCAGGCCCGGGGTGTCGGTGGTGCTGGCCGACTTGATGCGGTCGGTGTCGCGGGCGATAGCGCGCTGCAGCGGCGCCAGGCGCGGCTGGGCGGCGCGGCTGACGCGGTCGTCGGCGGTCTTCAGGGCGGCCAGCAGGGGCTCGACGCTGCCGGTGAGCTGGGCCTGCTGCTGGGCCAGCCGCACCGAGGATTCGATGTCGACCACCAGGTTCTCGTCGCGCGAGCGCGACAGGCTTTGCATCAGGTCTTCGAGTTGGGAGCGCTGCAGCGTGGTTTCGCTGATGCGCGCATCGGTAACGGCCTGGCGGGCGGCGGTCTCGCGGGCCTGGTCTTGCGCCTGGCGGGCCATGGTGCGGGCCTCGACCGCTTGCGCGCCAGCGTCGGCGCTCTGGCGCGCCAGGTGTTCCTGGATGCTGGACAGCTTTTGCCACAGCAGGCCGCTGCTGGCCAGGGCCAGCACGGCCACGCCCGCCACGACCAGCGTGGATTTGCTGGAGCCCTTGGCCGGTGGTGTCACCGGTGGGGTTGGCGGGGCGGCAGATTCAGGGGGCAGCTCGGCATTCATGCGAGTGATTCTATCGAGGCCACTATCTCGGCCAGAGTCGGGCGTGACTCGCAAACAACACCAAAACCCGCAGCCCGTGCGGCCTGTGCGATCCGCGGGTGGGTAGCGACGGCGCGGGCCGGGCGGAAATCCTGGCCCGGTAGCAGGGTTTGCAGATGGGCTATGGCTTCGGAGCTGCTGAACAGCCAGACGCTGCCATCGGTACAGGCCTGGTGTGCCTGGGCCAGTTGGGCGGCGCTGAACACCGGCAGGCGGCGCTCATAGGCAACCACCGTGTCGACCTGTGCGCCGGCGGCGGCCAACTGCTCGGCCAGCCAGCTGCGGCCGGCGCTTTCGCCGGTGTGGTCGCCGCCACGCACGATCAGCACCCGGCTGCCGGGTTGCACGCGGGGGGCAACGATGTGCCACAGGGCTTCGGAGTCGAATTGCCCGGCAGCGGCATCCGGCGCGTCGATCTGCGCAGGTTCTACGCCCGCCTGGCGCAATGCAGCCACGGTGCCGGGGCCGGTAGCCCATGCTCTTGTTTTAATAGCTGCTTGCGATGGCATAGATTGCGCTAGAGGCCGATTTAATGCATAAAAATGCTGGACCGCATTGCCGCTGACAAACATGGCCGCCTGGTAGCTGGCCAGCTGCTGCCAGGCCTGCCGCACCGGCTGCGCATCGGCGGCCGGGCCAATATCGATCAGGGGCAGGGCGGTGCTGCGTATCCCTAGGGCCGCCAGCTCGCGGACCCAGCGCAGGCCGTCCTGCGCGGGGCGGGTGACGATGGCGTGCATGGCCTGAGGGACGGGTGGCGGCTAGCGGGCGCCGCCGGCGCGCAGCTGGGCGGCGACCTGCTCCCCCAGCGCGGTGGCGCTGGCCAGGTCGGTGATGGCGGCCTGCGCGCTGGCGGTCACCAGGGGGGCGGGCTGCTCGGCATCGCCCCAGGCCGCGTCTATGTGCAGTTGGTCGCCCTGCCAGGTGGCATAGGCGGCCAGCGGCATGGAGCAGCTGCCGCCCATGCTGCGGCTGACGGCGCGCTCGGCGGCCACGGCCTGCCAGGTGGCGGTATGCGCCAGCGGGGCCAGGGCGGCGACCAGATCGGTGCGGTCGGCGCGGATTTCTATGCCCAGCGCGCCTTGGCCGGCGGCGGGCAGCATGCGGCTGGACGCGAAGCGGCTGCGGATGCGCTCCGGCAGGCCGAGTCGTAGCAGACCAGCAGTCGCGAGCACGATGGCGTCGAACTGGCCTTCGTCGAGCTTGCGCAGCCGGGTGTCCAGGTTGCCGCGCAGTGGGGCGATCTGCAGATCCGGCCGCAGCGCGCGCAGCAGTACGGTGCGGCGCAGGCTGGAGGTGCCGACCACGCCGCCCTGCGGCACATCGGCCAGGGTCGCGTAGCGGTTCGAGACAAAGGCATCGCTCGGGTCTTCGCGCTCCAGCACGCAGGCCAGGGCAAAGCCTTCGGGCAGGTCCATGGGCACGTCTTTCAGGGAGTGCACGGCGATGTCGGCGCGGCCTTCCTCCAGGGCGATTTCCAGCTCCTTGACGAACAGGCCTTTGCCGCCGACCTTGCTCAGCGAGCGGTCGAGGATCTGGTCGCCGCGGGTGGTCATGCCCAAGAGGGTGACCGTATGGCCGCGCTGTTGCAGCAGGGCCTGGACGTGCTCGGCCTGCCACAGGGCCAGCCGGCTTTCGCGGGTGGCGATGACGATCTTCAAGGAGTCCAAAGAGGACGTGGACGGTGTACTCAAACCGGTAACCTGTTGGTAATTTTTGGAAGAAATAGCGGGCGTTTCGGGGGGAGGTCGATGCTAGCATGCGGCCTGCCCGCCTCTTTGTTTCGCCCACCTAGGAAGTTTACGTATGTCAACGGCAGATTCCCCCAGCTCCAGCGCCCCCAAACGCGTCCCGCCAGGCCCGTCCCAACCCGCCCGTCCGGCCCGTGCCAAGGACAATGAGCGCCCTCTGGTGGAAGACATTCGCTTGCTGGGCCGCATCCTGGGGGATGTGATTCGCGAGCAAGAGGGTGCACCCGCATTCGAGCTGGTCGAGCAGGTGCGCAAGCTGTCGGTGGCCTTCCGCCGCGATGCCGATACCGATGCCGACAAGGCGCTGAAAAAGCTGCTCAAAGGCCTGACCGGCGACCAGACCGTCAGCGTGATCCGCGCGTTTACCTATTTCAGCCATCTGGCCAACCTGGCCGAAGACCGCCACCACATCCGCCGCCGCGCCGTCCACGAGCGTGCCGGCGATACCCAAGAAGGCAGCATAGAAGTGGCCCTGGCGCGCTTGCGATGGGCGGGTATAGCTCCTAAAACAATAGCGCAGACCCTGGCCCACAGCTATGTGTCGCCGGTGCTCACAGCCCACCCCACCGAAGTCCAGCGCAAGAGCATTCTGGACGCCGAGCGCGACATCGCCCGGCTGCTGACGCTGCGTGACGAAATCCGCGAACGTGGCGCACTCAGCGTCAAGGACGCGTTGGCGCCGCGCGAACTGGCCGCCAACGAGGTGCAATTGCGGGCCCGGGTGATGCAGCTGTGGCAGACCCGGCTGCTGCGCATGTCCAAGCTGACGGTGGCCGACGAGATCGAAAACGCGCTGAGTTACTACGAAGCCACATTCCTGCGCGAGATTCCCAAGCTGTATGCCGAGCTGGAAGGCGCGCTGGGCAACCACCCGGTACACAGCTTTCTGCGCATGGGCCAGTGGATCGGCGGCGACCGCGATGGCAACCCCAACGTCAGCGCGCAAACCCTGGAATACGCTTTGCGCCGCCAGGCCGATGTGGCCCTGCGCCATTACCTGACCGAGGTGCACTACCTGGGCGGCGAGCTGTCGCTGTCCGCCGGCCTGGTCGGGCTGACGCCGGCCATGCAGGCCCTGGCCAAAAGCTCACCCGACACCAATGTGCACCGCCAGGACGAGCCCTACCGCCTGGCGCTGACCGGCATGTACGCCCGCCTGGCCGCCACGCTGAAAAGCCTGACCGGTGGCGACGCGGCCCGGCATGCGGTGGCACCGCAGAACGCCTATCTGCTGGCCGAGGATTTCCTGGCCGATCTGCGCACCATCCAGGCCTCTTTGCTGGCCAACCACGGCGCCACCCTGGCCGCCGAGCGCCTGCACCCGCTGATCCGCGCGGTCGAGGTGTTCGGCTTCCACCTGGCGACGGTGGACCTGCGCCAGAGCTCGGACAAGCACGAAGAGGTGGTGGCCGAGCTGCTGTCGGTGGCGCGCATCGAGTCCAGCTATTCCGCGCTGGATGAAATGGCCAAGCGCAAGCTGCTGATGGGCTTGCTGAACGACGCGCGGCCCTTGCGCGTGGTCGGCGCCCCGTATTCCGAGCACGCGTGCAAGGAAATCGCCATCTTCGAGGCCGCCCGTGTGACCCGCGCCCGCTATGGCGTGCAGGCCATCCGCCACTACATCATCAGCCACACCGAGACGGTGAGCGACTTGCTGGAAGTGCTGCTGCTGCAAAAAGAAGTGGGCCTGATGCACGGCACGCTGGACCAGAAGGCCACGGTGGACCTGATCGTGGTGCCGCTGTTCGAAACCATTGAAGACCTGCGCAATGCCGCGCCCATCATGCGCGAGTTCTACGACCTGCCCGGCGTGGCCGACCTGGTGCAGCGCAGCGGCGCCGAGCAGGACATCATGCTGGGCTACTCGGACAGCAACAAGGACGGCGGCATCTTCACCAGCAACTGGGAGCTGTACCGTGCCGAGATCGCGCTGGTCGACCTGTTCGACCAGCTGGCCAACAGCCACAACATCACCTTGCGCATGTTCCACGGCCGCGGCGGCACGGTGGGGCGTGGCGGTGGTCCGAGCTACCAGGCCATCCTGGCCCAGCCACCGGGCACGGTGCGCGGCCAGATCCGCCTGACCGAGCAGGGCGAAGTCATAGGCTCCAAATACGCGAATCCCGAGATCGGCCGGCGCAACCTGGAAACCCTGGTGGCCGCCACCCTGGAAGCCACCCTGCTGCAGCCCACCAAGTCGGCCACGCCGGCGTTCCTGAAGACGGCGGCCCAGCTGTCCGAAGCCAGCATGGCGGCCTACCGCGCGCTGGTCTATGAGACACCGGGCTTCACCTCCTACTTCTTCGACTCCACGCCGATCCGCGAGATCGCCGAGCTGAATATCGGTTCGCGCCCGGCCTCGCGCAAGGCTTCGCAAAAGATCGAAGACCTGCGTGCCATCCCCTGGGGCTTTAGCTGGGGCCAGTGCCGCCTGACCCTGCCGGGTTGGTACGGCTTTGGTTCGGCGGTCGAGGCGTTCTTGAACGAAAACGGCGCTGCAGGCAAGAAGGACGCGCTGGGCGTGCTACAAAAAATGTATCGCCAGTGGCCATTCTTCCGCACCCTGCTGAGTAATATGGACATGGTGCTGGCCAAGAGCGACCTGGCGCTGGCCTCGCGCTATGCCGAGCTGGTCAGCGATGCACGGCTGCGCAAGCGTGTCTTCAGCAGCATCGAGTCCGAATGGCATCGCACGGCGACTGCGCTGTCGCAGATCACCGGCGAGAAGCAGCGCCTGTCGGGCAATGCGGCGCTGCAGCGCTCGATCCGCCACCGCTTCCCGTATATCGACCCGCTGCACCATCTGCAGGTCGAGCTGGTGCGGCGTTACCGGGCTGGCCAGGGTGACGAGCGGGTACAGACCGGCATCCATATCTCCATCAACGGCATTGCGGCTGCCTTGCGTAATACGGGGTAAAAGCGCGCCAGCTCAGCATGTTGCTCTGCAATAATGAAAGCAATGGCCGATGCATGGCCCCTGGTTTTTCATCTTGTGGAGTCTTATGCTGATCCAACCCGTTGTGCTTTCTGGTGGCTCAGGCACCCGCCTGTGGCCGCTGTCGCGTGAAAAATACCCTAAGCAGCTGCTGCCGCTGATAGGCGACGATTCGCTGCTGCAGGCCACGGTGCGCCGGGTCGAAGGCCTGGGTCTGGGCACGATCGCGGCACCCATGGTGGTGTGCAACGAGGAATACCGCTTTGTGATTGCCGAGCAGCTGCGCCTGATGGGCCAGCCCGGCAGCATCGTGCTGGAGCCCACCGGCCGCAATACCGCGCCGGCACTGACGCTGGCCGCGCTGGCGGCGCTGCGCGGCGGCGCCGACCCGGTGCTGCTGGTGATGCCGGCCGACCATGTGATTGTCGACAAGGCGGCTTTCCAGGCCGTGGTGCGCCAGGGTGCATTGCTGGCGGACGGCGGTGCCATCGTCACCTTCGGCATCACCCCCGACAGCCCGGAAACCGGCTACGGCTATATCCAGGCCGGTGCCGCCTATGGCGACAGCGGCGCGGCCACCATCGCCCGGTTTGTCGAAAAACCCGACCAGGCGACGGCGCAGAGCTACCTGGATGCGGGCACCTATTCCTGGAACAGCGGCTTGTTCATGGTCCAGGCCTCGGTCTGGCTTGCCGCCATGGGTGTGTGCCGGGCCGACATCCTGGCGGCCTGCCAGACCGCCTGGGATGCCGGCCAGACCGATGGCGAGTTCGTCCGCGTCGGCAAAGAGGTTTTTTCGACCTGCCCCAGCGATTCCATCGACTATGCGGTGATGGAGCGGATTGCCTCCGGCCAGGCCGGCTTGCCGCCCGGCGTGGTGATTCCGCTGGCCGCCGGCTGGTCGGATGTGGGCGCCTGGGACGCTTTGTGGCAGGTGCTGCCCAAGGATGCAGCGGGCAATGTGAGCCAGGGCGACGTACTGCTGCACAACTGCCGCAACACCCTGGCCTTGTCCGAAGGCCGCTTGATCGCCTGCGTGGGCGTGGACGACATCGTGGTGGTGGAAACTGCCGACGCCATTCTGGTGGCCCACAAGGACCAGACCCAGGACGTGAAGAAGATCGTGGAAAGCCTCAAGCAGAAGGGACGCTCCGAAGGCCAGCTGCACCGCAAGGTGTTCCGGCCCTGGGGCTGGTACGACAGCGTGGACAACGGCAAACGCTTCCAGGTCAAGCGCATCGTGGTCAAACCGGGTGGCACTTTGTCGCTGCAAATGCACCACCACCGCGCCGAGCACTGGATCGTGGTCTCGGGCACGGCCAAGGTCACACGCGGTGAAGAGGTATTCCTGGTGACCGAGAATGAATCCACCTATATCCCGCTGGGCACCACCCACCGGCTGGAGAACCCGGGTCGCGTCGAGCTGGAAATGATCGAAGTGCAGTCGGGCAGCTACCTGGGTGAGGACGATATTGTCCGGTTTGAAGATGTATATGGCCGCTAGACAATTTGATCTGATTGCTTTTGACTGGGATGGCACGCTGTTCGATTCGACCGCCATCATCACCCGCAGCATCCAGGAAGCGGTGCGCGATGTGGGGGGCACCGTGCCCAGCGATGTGGCCGCGTCCTACGTGATCGGCATGGCCTTGATGCCAGCCCTCGCGCATGCCGCCCCCGATGTGCCTGTATCCAAACACGCGGAGCTGGGCGAGCGCTACCGCCACCACTACATTGCGCACCAGCACGACATTGTCTTGTTTGACGGGGTCTTGCCTATGCTGGCCGAGCTCAAGGCGCGCCAGCACAGCCTGACTGTGGCTACCGGAAAGTCGCGCCGCGGCCTGGACGAGGCTTTGCATGCGGTCGAGCTGCAAGGCGTGTTCGATGGCTCGCGTACCGCCGATGAAACCCAGGGCAAGCCGCATCCGCGCATGCTGCACGAGCTGATGCGCGAGTTTGGCGTGGCGCCTGAGCGCACCCTGATGGTCGGCGACACCACGCACGACCTGCAGATGGCGCTGAATGCCGGCTGCGCCAGCGTGGGCGTGGGCTATGGCGCACACCCGACCGATGCCTTTGACGCGTTGCAGCCGCGTTTCATCGCCCATTCGGTGGCCGAGCTGCGTGACTGGCTGAGGCAGCATGGCTGAGTCCCCGCTGATTTTTCGGGAGGTCTTGCCCGTGCAAGCCATACCTTTGTGCAATGCAGGCGATTTGCACGATGGCGGCGATGCCGTGCCGTTCGATGTCATGTACCTGGGCGAGTCCTGCCGGGCCTTTGCCATCCGCTACAACGGTCAGGCCTACGCCTATTTGAACCGTTGCACCCATGTGCCTATGGAGCTGGACTACCAGCCGAACCGCATCTTCGACGACTCCGGCGAATGGCTGCTGTGCGCCACCCACGGCGCCGCCTACCGGCCGGACACCGGCGACTGCGGCGGCGGCCCTTGCCGTGGCGGGCTGGTGAAGATCGCGCTATCCGAGCAGGACGGCGTAGTGCACTGGCATACTCGCCACCAATTGCAACCTGTTGAGTTTTAACCATGACCGACCCAATTTTTCCTGGGACCCCCGAGACCCCGCCAACGCCTGCCCGCAGCACCAGCGAGGCCAGCGGCTGGGAGCGCGCGACCCTGGAAAAGCTGGCCTTCGCTGCGCTGGCCGAGCAAAAAGCCACGCGCCGCTGGAAGACCTTTGTGCGTTTGTCCTGGTTGGTCTTCTTTATCGCCGTGGCCTGGATCGGATTGAACCGCGCTGCGCCGACGACCGATAAATCCACCGCCCATACCGCCGTGGTCGAGATCAAGGGCGAAATCGCCTCCGGGGCCGATGCCGGCGCCGAGTTCGTGGTGGCCGCCATGCGCAGTGCGTTTGAAGACGAGGGCGCCCAGGCCGTGGTGCTGCTGATCAACTCGCCAGGCGGCAGCCCGGTGCAGGCCGGCATCATCAACGACGAGATCCGACGGCTCAAAGTGCTGCACAAGAAGCCGGTGTACGCGGTGGTGGAAGAGACCTGCGCCTCGGCCGCCTACTACATCGCCGTGGCCGCCGACGCCATTTATGTCGACAAGGCCAGCATCGTCGGCAGCATTGGCGTGCTGATGGACGGTTTTGGCTTCACTGGCTTGATGGACAAGCTGGGTGTCGAGCGCCGCCTGATGACGGCCGGTGAAAACAAGGGTTTTCTGGACCCGTTCAGCCCGCAAAGCGACACCCAGCGCGCGTTTGCACAAAACATGCTGAACCAGATCCACACCCAGTTCATCGATGCGGTGAAGGCCGGCCGTGGCAAGCGCCTGAAGGAAACCCCGGAAACCTTCAGCGGCCTGTTCTGGAGCGGCCAGCAAGCCATCGAAATGGGCCTGGCCGACCACCTGGGCAACCTCGACTACGTGGCCCGCGAAGTGGTCAAGGCCGAAGAGCTGATCGATTACACCCGCCGCGAGAATGTGGCCGAACGCCTGGCCAAGCGCTTTGGTGCGGCGATTGGCGAGGGTTCGGTGCGGGCCCTGAAGAGCATTCCCGCGCTGCGCTGATCGCGCCAGCGTGCGTTAACGTCCTATCGCAAACACGGCGGGCTGGTCAGAGACCAGGCCCGCCTTGTTTTTTTGGCGCCAGCCTTTGACCGTGTCGCTGAGGGTGCGCGGCTCGGCCAGGGTCATGCCGCTGCTGACCGCCAGGCGTGTGTTTTGCTGCAAAGTCTGTAGCAGTCCCTGCAGCAAGGACGCATTGCGGTACGGTGTTTCTATGAAAATCTGGGTTTGCCCGGTCTTCAGCGCCAAGGCCTCCAGCTCGCGGATGCGCTGGCCGCGTTCCGGCTCGGCCTGCGGCACATAGCCGACAAATGCAAAGCTTTGCCCGTTCAAACCGCTGGCCGCCAGCGCCAGCAGCAGCGATACCGGTCCGACCAGCACCACCACCTCCAACCCCAGCTCGTGGGCGGCGCGTACCACCGACGAGCCCGGGTCGGCCACCGCCGGCATGCCGGCTTCGCTGACCAGGCCGATGTCCGCGCCTTGCAGGGCGGCGGCCAGCAGCGGCTTGGCGTCAAACTGGCCGCTGTGGTCGCCTTTTTTATGCACTTCCCGCGGCAGTTCCTGGATCTGCAGTGCCTGGATCGGCTGGGCCAGGGGCTGCAGCGCGTCCACCCGCTTCAGGTAGGCGCGGGTGGTTTTGGCGTTCTCGCAGATCCAGTGCTGCAGGCGGGCTGCCACCCGCAGCGTGCCCAGCGGCATCACGTCTTCCAGCGGGGTCTGGCTGCTGCAGCCGAAGTCCAGCGGCGCCGGTACCAGGTAGAGTTTGCCGGGCTTCATAGCAGGGCGACTCCGGCGGCGCGCAGCAGCTGGCAGGTGCGGATCAGCGGCAGGCCGACCAGCGCGGTCGGGTCGTCGCTGTCGATGGCGTCCAGCAGGCTGATGCCCAGGCCTTCGCTTTTGGCGCTGCCTGCGCAGTCATAGGGCTGCTCGGCACGCAGATAGGCCTCGATTTCGGCATCGCTGAGCTGGCGGAACTGCACCCGCACCGGTGCCAGCGCAGTCTGGGCAAAGCCGGTTTCCAGGCAGACCACCGACAGCGCGGTCTGGAACACCACGGTCTGGCCGCGCATCTGGCGCAGCTGGGCCACGGCGCGCTCGTGGTTGCCGGGCTTGCCCAGCGGCGTGCCGTGCAGATCGGCCACCTGGTCGGAGCCGATCACCACGGCCTGCGGGAAGCGGGCCGCCACGGCCTGGGCCTTGGCCAGCGACAGGCGCAAAGCCAGGTCGCGCGGAGATTCGCCAGGCAGCGGGGTCTCGTCGACCTCGGGGGAGGCGACCTCGAACGGAATCTGCAGGCGCTGCAGCAGTTCGCGCCGGTAGCGCGAGGTTGAGCCCAGGACCAGGGCGCGGCGGATGGGGGAGGGCGGGGAAGAATGCATGCCGGGATTCTCTTACACTGCAGGCATGAAAACCGAGATTGCCTCCACCCCCCTGGACGTGCGCGCCTTCGCGCAGTCCGCAGGTAGCCGCGCCCAGCAGGATCTGCTACAGAAATACGAGCGCCTCGCGCAGGAGGTATCTGCACCAGCGGTCGATTTGACTCTTAACTGGAGCGCGCAGGGCGAGCTGCGCGCTGTACCCGGCGGCGAGCCCGAGGTCTGGCTGCATGTGCAGGCCGACACCGTACTGCCCCTGACCTGCCAGCGCTGCCTGACGCCGGTGGACGTGGCTTTGGCGGTAGACCGCTCGTTCCGCTTTGTGGCGGACGAAGAAACGGCCGCTGCGCTGGATGACGAATCCGAAGACGATGTACTGGCGCTGGACCCGGAGTTTGACCTGGCCACCCTGGTGGAAGACGAGCTGCTGATGGAAATCCCCCTGGTGCCGCGCCACGAGGAATGCCCGGTAGAGGTCAAGCTGGAGGTGGTAGACCCGGCATTCGAGGTCGCTTTGGCCGAGAAACCCAAGCCGTTTGCCTCCCTGGCCCAGCTGCGGGGCGAGGGCTCGGACTGAGGGCTGGCGTCAAGTCACGGCCTTGGGCTATAATCTAAGGCTTCGCGCGAAAAGGCCTGTGTGCTTTTGGTTGATGTTTAATCAATGAGCCGAGGATGCCTCGGATCTGACTGCTTCGCGCTTCCTTCGTTTTCGTGTTTGTGTAATTACTTAAGCGTTTAGCTTTAAACGCATTTACTTAGGAGCCGACCATGGCCGTCCAGCAAAACAAAAAGTCCCCTTCCAAGCGCGGTATGCACCGTTCGCACAACGCACTGAACGTGCCCGGTATCGCAGTGGAGCCCACCACCGGTGAAGTTCACCTGCGCCACCACATCAGCCCCAACGGTTTTTACCGTGGCCGCCAGGTGTTGAAGAACAAATCCGAAGCCTAAGCTGCGCTTTGAATCCTGGGCCCGGTGCTACGCAACCCGTAGCCACGGGCCTTTGTTTTGATGTCTGCAATTCTGGTTTCTTGCGCCCCCTGCAGCGTTAACTCCAAGGTTGGCGCGCCATGATCACACTTGCTGTGGACTGCATGGGCGGCGACCATGGTCCGCGCGTGACCCTGCCCGCCTGCCGCCATTTCCTGGACCGTTATCCGGATGCTGCTTTGCTGTTGGTGGGTTTGCCTGCCAGTTTGGCTGAGTTTGCGCACCCGCGTGCGACCGTGGTGGTCGCCAGCGAGGTGGTGGGCATGGACGATTCCATCGAGATAGCCCTGCGCAAGAAGAAGGATTCTTCGATGCGCGTGGCGATCAGCCAGGTCAAGCAGGGTACGGCCCAGGCGGCGGTGTCCGCTGGCAATACCGGCGCCCTGATGGCGATTGCGCGCTATCTGCTGAAGACCCTGGATGGCATCGATCGCCCCGCGATTGCCGGGCAGATCCCGAATGCCAAAGGTGGCGCCACCACCGTGCTCGATCTGGGGGCGAACGTGGACTGCACGGCCGAACATTTGCTGCAGTTTGCGGTCATGGGCTCGGCCCTGGTGTCGGTGCTGAGCGATAACGAAAATCCCACGGTCGGCCTGCTGAATATTGGCGAAGAAGCCATCAAGGGCAACGAAACCATCAAGCGCTCGGGCGAGCTGCTGCGCGCGGCCGCGCAGGCTGGCGACCTGAACTTCTATGGCAACGTCGAAGGCAATGACATATTTGTGGGCACCACGGATATCGTGGTCTGCGATGGTTTTGTCGGCAATGTGGCGCTCAAGACCAGCGAAGGCCTGGCCAGCATGATCGTGAATTTCTTGCGGGTCGAGTTTTCGCGCAATCTTTTCACCAAATTTGCGGCAATTTTGTCTTATCCGGTGCTAACAGCGCTTAAAAAGCGCATGGACCACAGGCGCTACAACGGCGCGGCCTTGCTTGGCCTGCGCGGCCTGGTGTTTAAAAGCCATGGTTCGGCCGACGCTTTTGCGTTTGAGCAGGCCTTGCACCGGGCGTATGATGCAGCCCGAAACAACCTGCTGGACCGTGTCCAAGCCCGCATTGCCCATGCGGCCCCGCTTTTGGCGGTGCCGGCGGACTATGCGCTGGACACCACCGCACCCATGAGCGCATGACGAGACCATATTCCCGTATCACCGGAACCGGTAGCTATCTTCCCCCCCGCCGCCTGAGCAATGCCGATCTGGTCGCCGAATTGGCGGCCAAGGGCGTGGAGACTTCAGACGACTGGATTGTCGAGCGCACCGGCATCCGCGCCCGCCACTTTGCGGCGCCCGACGTGGCCTGCAGTGATCTGGCCCTCCATGCGGCCCAGAATGCCTTGCAGGCCGCCGGCGTAGAGGCCAAGGACATTGACCTGATCATTGTGGCCACCTCCACCCCGGACATGGTCTTCCCTTCGTCGGCCTGCATTCTGCAGAACAAGCTGGGCATTGCTGGCTGCCCGGCGTTCGATGTGCAAGCCGTGTGCAGCGGTTTTGTCTACGCGCTGACGGTGGCCGACGCGATGATACGCACCGGCACGGCGACCAAGGCCTTGGTGGTCGGTGCCGAAGTTTTCTCCCGGATTCTGGATTTCTCGGACCGCACGACCTGCGTGCTGTTCGGCGACGGTGCGGGTGCCGTGGTGCTTGAAGCCTCGGATACACCGGGTATCCTGGCCAGCGACCTGCATGCGGATGGCAAGCACGTCGGCATTCTGTGCGTACCAGGCCATGTATCGGGTGGAGCGGCTTCGGGCCATCCGCTGTTGAAGATGGACGGCCCCGCGGTGTTCAAGCTGGCGGTGGGCGTGCTGGAAGACGCAGCCCGGGCCACCTTGGCCAAAGCCGGTAAGACCCAGGAAGATATTGACTGGCTGGTGCCGCACCAGGCAAACATCCGCATCATGCAAAGCACGGCCAAGCGGCTCAAGCTGTCGATGGACAAGGTGATGGTCACGGTCGACCAGCACGGTAATACCTCGGCAGCCTCGATTCCGCTGGCGCTGGACAGCGGTGTGCGCAGCGGCAAGATCAAAAAAGGGGAGACGCTGATGCTGGAGGGCGTGGGCGGCGGCTTCACCTGGGGTGCAGTGCTGCTGAATTTGTAGCATGCTGCGCTTGTCCAATAAGCGCTAACAGCATATTTGACTCATAAATTCCATGAATAATTTTGCATTTGTGTTCCCGGGCCAGGGCTCGCAG
Source organism: Rhodoferax ferrireducens (assembly GCF_031458075.1). Classification (GTDB taxonomy): domain Bacteria; phylum Pseudomonadota; class Gammaproteobacteria; order Burkholderiales; family Burkholderiaceae_C; genus Rhodoferax_B; species Rhodoferax_B ferrireducens_A. Next base: position 236,247 of record NZ_JAVDXT010000001.1, read on the forward strand.
TCTGTGGGCATGCTCGACGCCTGGGGCGACCACCCGGTGATCGCTCAGACCTTGCAGGAAGCCTCGGACGCCCTGGGTGAAAACGTCGGCCAGCTGATCAAGGAAGGCCCGAAAGAAGCCTTGGCGCTGACCACCAACACCCAGCCGGTGATGCTGGTGGCGGCCGTGGCCGCCTACCGCGCCTGGATCGCCGAGACTGGGCTGGCACCTTCGGTGGTGGCTGGCCATTCGCTGGGCGAGTATTCGGCCCTGGTGGCTTCGGGTGTACTGAGCCTGGCGCAGGCGGCGCCCCTGGTGCGCTTCCGGGCCCAGGCCATGCAGGACGCGGTGCCGGTCGGCGTCGGTGCCATGGCGGCGATTTTGGGCCTTGATGCTACTAAAGTAATAGCTGGTTGCGCAGAGGTGACGAGCGCTATGCGTGCTTTGGGCTCTGAATTTGCAGCCGAAGTGGTGGAGGCGGTGAACTTCAACGACCCCGGCCAGACCGTGATCGCCGGCAGCAAGGCGGCGGTCGAGAAGGCCTGCGAAGTCCTCAAGACCCATGGTGCCAAGCGCGCCCTGCCTTTGCCGGTGTCCGCACCTTTCCATTCCAGCCTGATGCGGCCTGCGGCCGAGAAGCTGCGCGAAAAACTGGCCCAGGTCAGTTTTGCTGCGGCCCAGATTCCGGTGGTCAACAATATCGACGTGGCGGTGGAAACCGATGCCGACCGTATCCGCGACGCCCTGGTGCGCCAGGCTTTTGGCCCGGTGCGCTGGGTGGAATGCGTGGCGGCCATCAAGGCGCGCGGCGTCACCACCCTGGTCGAATGCGGCCCGGGCAAGGTGTTGGCCGGCATGGTCAAGCGTATCGACGGCAGCCTGACGGGTCTGCCCTTGTTTGACCCGGCCAGCATGGCCGAGGTCCGGTCCAGTCTTGCGGGAGCCGCAGCATGAGCGCAGTCGAGTTTGCAGGCCAGGTGGCCCTGGTCACGGGCGCATCGCGCGGTATCGGCGCCGCGATTGCGCTGGAATTGGCGCAGCGTGGTCTGAAAGTCATAGGCACCGCGACCAGCGAAGCCGGCGCGGCAGGCATCAGCCAGGCCTTGTCGGCTTTCCCCGGTTGCAGCGGCAAGAAATTGGATGTGAATAATGCCGCCGAGGCCGAGGCGCTGATCGACAGCATCAGCAAAGAGCACGGCGGTCTGCAGGTGCTGGTGAACAACGCCGGCATCACCCGCGACACCCTGGCCATGCGCATGAAGGACGACGACTGGGATGCGGTGCTGGACACCAACCTGAAAGCCGTATTCCGCATGAGCCGGGCCGTGATGCGCACAATGATGAAACAACGCTATGGCCGCATCATCAGCATCACCTCGGTGGTGGGCGCGTCTGGCAACCCCGGCCAGGCCAACTACGCGGCTGCCAAGGCCGGTGTGGCCGGCATGACCCGCGCTTTGGCACGCGAACTGGGCTCGCGCGGCATCACGGTGAACTGCGTGGCGCCTGGCTTTATCAACACCGATATGACTGCCAGCCTGCCGGAAGAGCAGCAAAAAGCCCTGCTGGGACAAATTCCTTTGGGCCACCTGGGCTTGCCAGCGGATATCGCACATGCGGTGGCCTATCTGGCCTCGCCGCAGGCGGCTTATGTGACGGGGCAGGAACTGCACGTCAACGGCGGCATGTATATGTAGCCTTGGCATTGCGCCAAACCAAATCCAGCCGTTCTATCCGTACGGCAGTCTGGGCAGGGGATCTTCTGCAGCCCGGCTAAAATCACGGATTCTTTTACAACCCTCAGAGGGAACTATGAGCGATATCGAAGCACGCGTTAAAAAAATCATTGCCGAACAACTTGGCGTGGAAGAAACCCAAGTCACCAGCGAAAAGTCTTTTGTGGCCGATCTGGGTGCCGACTCGCTGGACACCGTGGAACTGGTGATGGCTCTGGAAGATGAGTTTGGTATTGAGATTCCCGACGAAGATGCCGAGAAGATCACCACCGTGCAAAACGCGATCGACTACGCAACCAGCCACCAAAAGGCGTAAAACTCCGGCGCGTGGTGTCTGGGTGTCCGTACCCGGCTGGAACAAGGCGTTGCCATACGCCTGCCGCGCCGTTTTTTCACGCTGCCAGCGTCTCTATTGTGTGAACCCACAGGGCCGCAATAGGACTGCAGCATCTGCAGCATCTGTGCTGCTAACCACACAAATTTAATTATGTCCCGTCGTCGTGTTGTCGTCACAGGTTTAGGGTGCGTCAGCCCCGTGGGTAACACGGTGGCCGATGCCTGGTCGGCTTTGCTGGCCGGTCAGTCGGGCATTGACCTGATCAAATCGTTTGATGCCAGTCCGTTCTCCTGCAAGTTTGCGGGGGAGGTCAAGGGCTTTGACATCAATGCGCTGATTCCCGAAAAAGAAGCGCGCCACATGGACCGCTTCATCCACCTGGGACTGGCCGCCGCCATCGAAGCGGTCGCCGACGCGGGACTGGCGACGGGCGATGCGCTGAGCGAAGAAGACGCCATGCGCATAGGCTGCAATATTGGTTCGGGTATCGGTGGTTTGCCGATGATCGAGCAAACCCATGCCGAATACGCCAGCCGTGGTGCACGCCGGATTTCGCCGTTTTTTGTACCGGCCTCGATCATCAACATGATCTCGGGCCATGTGTCGATCAAATTCGGCTTCAAAGGCCCGAACATCGCGGTGGCAACGGCTTGCACTACCGGCTTGCACGCTATTGGGGTGTCGGCCCGGATGATCGAATACGGCGATTGCGACGTGATGGTCGCCGGTGGCGCCGAGTCCACCATGTCGCCTTTGGGTCTGGGCGGCTTTGCCGCAGCCCGCGCCCTGAGCACCCGCAATGACGACCCACGCACCGCTTCGCGCCCCTGGGACAAGGACCGTGACGGTTTTGTGCTCGGCGAAGGCGCTGGCGTGCTGGTCATCGAAGAATACGAACACGCCAAAGCCCGTGGCGCCAAGATTTACGCCGAGATCGTCGGCTTTGGCATGAGCGGCGATGGTTTTCACATGACGGCGCCCAATGTCGACGGCCCCCGCCGTTCGATGCAGATGGCGCTGAAGAATGCAGGTGTGAATCCTGACCAGGTGGATTACCTGAACGCCCACGGCACCTCTACGCCTTTGGGTGACGCGAACGAAACCAATGCGATCAAGCTCGCGTTCGGCGACCACGCGAAGAAACTGGTGGTCAACTCCACCAAGTCCATGACCGGCCATTTGCTGGGCGGCGCGGGCGGCATCGAAAGTGTGTTCACCGTGTTGGCCCTGCACCAGCAGAAGAGCCCGCCCACGATCAATATCTTCAACCAAGACCCTGAATGCGATCTGGATTACTGTGCCAATACCGCGCGGGATATGCAGATTGATGTGGCGGTGAAGAACAACTTCGGCTTTGGCGGTACCAACGGTACGCTGGTGTTCAAGCGGATTTGATCCGTATCCAGGCTACACAGATCGTATTTCTGAGCGTTTTCCAGCCATGCACAGCGCCCCGTCGGTGAGTTATCCGGTGGGGCGTTCGCGTTTTCTGGCCCATGTACAGCTAGTCTTATGGCTGCTGGGCGCGGCCACGGTGGCAGCCTGGTGCGCACAGGTGGATATGTTGGGATGGCGCCAGGCGCTGGCCTTGGCCAGCCTGGTATGCACTGGGGCTTTTGCCTGGCGGGGCTGGCGGCGGATGCCGGTAGGCGGGCTGCGCTGGGATGGCCAGCAGTGGTTCTGGACCGGTGCCGGCGAGCCTCTGGCCGTGACCCTGCAGCTCCACTTGGACTGGCAGCGGCATATGCTGCTCAGTTGCCAGCCACCGGGTGCGGCGCTGCGCTGGTGCTGGGTCGAGCAGGCCAGCCAACCGCAGCGCTGGCGTGACCTGCGGCGTGCGGTATATTCGCCCGCCAGAGCACATGCGGCGCCCGATAGCGTGCTTTTGTCTGAACCATGACCTCACTTCCCCCCCCTGTTCTCAACACGCCGGCCACGGCGACCGATAGCGATTTGATGCTGGTCGAGCGCACGGTCGCGGGGGACCAGCGCGCCTATGGGCTGCTGGTGGTCAAGTACCAGCGCCGCATCCAGCGCCTGATAGGCCGCATGGTGCGAGATGTGGACCTGGTGGAAGACATTGCCCAGGAAACCTTTATCCGCGCCTACCGTGCCTTGCCCAAGTTCCGCGGCGACGCGCAGTTCTATACCTGGCTGTACCGGATTGCGATCAACACCGCCAAGAAGACCTTGATGGATTTCAAGCGCGACCCCACGGTCTCTGAAGCCGCGATGCGACCTTCGGATGACGAAGATGAAACTTACTTCCGGAAAAACGAACCAACCAGCTCGGAAACCCCGGACACCGTGCTGGCAGCCAAGCAGATTTCGACCGCAGTGAACGAAGCCATGGAGGCGCTGCCCGAAGATTTGCGCCAGGCGGTGACTTTGCGCGAGATAGAAGGCATGAGCTACGAAGACATTGCAGAAATGATGCAGTGCCCGATCGGCACGGTGCGTTCGCGCATTTTTCGGGCCCGGGAGGCGATTTCAGCGCGGGTCAAGCCCTTGCTGGAGAGCCAGTCCGGCAAGCGCTGGTGAGCCAGGCAATAGATTGAAGACGTGGTAACAGGATACAAGGTGACGCACATGGCAACGGAACATGCTTTCGACCCGCAAGACACGCTCTCGGCATTGGCCGACGGGCAGTTGCGCGGGGAGGCTTTTGCCCAGGCGGTAGAACAGGTGGCGAACCAGCCCGAGGCGCAGGCGACTTGGCACGCCTACCACGTAGTGGGTGATGTGCTGCGCTCGCATGAATTCGCCGAATGTGCGGGGGATATGGATTTCCTCGCCCGGTTCCAGAGTCGCTTGGCGCAAGAGCCTGCGCTGGTACCTACGGTGAATGCTGCGAATTTAATAGCTATCAAGGCATATGCGAGTAGCGCAGAAGCTGTATTTGATGCTGAGAATGAGCCGGTGGATGTGGCGGCCAACGAACCGCGTTTCGCCTGGAAGCTGGTCGCCGGCGTGGCATCTTTGGTGGCGGTCGTTGCCGTCAGCTGGAATGTGCTGGGCGGTTTGGGTGCCACGCCGCCTGCGGCCCAGCTGGCCCAGGCGGTGACCGCGCCGGTAGCCCAGGTGCAGCAGACCGTGGCTCTGGCCGGCGGCGAACCCCAGGTGATGCTGCGCGATGCACGTCTGGATGCCTTGATGGCCGCGCACAAGCAGGTGGGCGGTACCTCGGCCCTGCAGATGCCGGCGGGCTTCTTGCGCAACGCCACCTTTGAAAGCCCAGCCCCTTGAGGGCAAAAGGCCAGGAAAGCACGCGATATGCACGTTAGAACCTATCCCGCCCTGCTGGCCGCGCTGTGCGCGGCCATGCTGCTGCCGTTGGCGCAGGCCCAGCAGGCGGTGCGCGCGCAGCCTGTCGCATCGTCCAGCGAGCCTGCGGTGGTCGAGCGCACGGTGAGCGAGTGGTTGATGCGCATGCACGAGGCGTCGCGCAAGCGTACCTATGTGGGTACGTTCGTGGTGTCGTCGGGTACTGGCAGCCTGTCCAGCGCACGCATCTGGCATGCCTGCGATGGCGCCCAGCAAATGGAACGGGTCGAGTCCCTGACCGGCGCGCCGCGTTCGATCTTCCGCCGCAACGACCAAGTCATCACCTTTTTGCCGGACAGCAAGGTCGCGGTGACGGAAACGCGCGAATCTTTGGGACTGTTTCCCAACCTCTTGCAAACCGGCGATTCGGCGATTCCGGCGTTTTACGGCGCCAAGCAGGTCGGCAGCGACCGCGTAGCCGGCTTTGATGCCGATGTGGTGGTGCTCAAGCCCAAGGACAGTCTGCGCTATGGCTACCGGATTTGGAGCGAGAAGAAATCCGGCCTGGTGGTCAAGCTGCAAACCCTGGATGCAGAGGGCCGGGTGCTCGAGCAGGCTGCCTTCTCCGAGCTGCAGCTAGATGCCCCGGTGAAGATGGAGAAACTCGGCCAGATGATGGCCAATACCGCAGGCTACCGGGTCGAAACCTCGGCCATGGTGAAGACCACGGCCTTGTCCGAAGGCTGGGTGCTGAAGAATGGCGTGCCCGGCTTCCAGCCCATGAGCTGCTTCCGGCGCTCGGTAGGTACGGGTACCGCTGCGGACGGCATGGTGCAATGGGTTTTCTCGGATGGACTGGCGTCAGTTTCGCTGTTCGTCGAGGCGTTCGAGTTGCAGCGCCATCTGCAGGAGGGCAGCACGGCGATGGGCGCAACCCAGTCGTTGACCCGCCGTATCGGCGACTGGTGGCTGACCGCTGTAGGCGAAGTTCCGCAGGCCACTCTCAAAGCATTTGCCCATGGGCTAGAGCGCAAGAAATAAGCGCAGGCCCGACTATTTCTCTGTTTTTCTCTCTTGGTTTTTGAAGAAAGCACGACGATGTTTCAACTCAGCTTGAAAAATATGCGTTCCTATGCGGTGGCCTGCTCCATGGCAGTCATTTCTGTCGGCATGCTGGCACCGATTGCACCGACATGGGCGCAAACCCGTACCTTGCCCGACTTCACCGATCTGGTCGAGCAGGTAGGCCCATCGGTGGTGAACATCCGCACACTGGAAAAAGTCTCCAGCCAGGCGGCCGCGGGCAACGGTATTGACGAAGACATGCTGGAGTTCTTCAAGCGTTTCGGCGTACCCGTGCCCAATGTGCCGCGCCAGACTCCGCGCCAGCCCAAGCAGCAGCCCGAAGAAGAAACCCCGCGCGGTGTGGGATCGGGCTTTATTCTGAGTTCCGACGGTCTGATCATGACCAATGCCCATGTGGTGGAGGGTGCCGACGAAGTGCTTGTGACCCTGACCGACAAGCGCGAGTTCAAGGCCAAAATCATGGGCTACGACAAGCGCAGCGATGTGGCCGTGGTCAAGATCGATGCTACCGGACTGCCTGCCGTGAAGGTAGGTGACGTGGGGCGCCTCAAGGTGGGTGAATGGGTGATGGCGATTGGCTCGCCCTTCGGCCTGGAGAACACCGTCACCGCTGGCATCGTCAGCGCCAAACAACGCGATACGGGCGACTATCTGTCGTTCATCCAGACCGATGTGGCGATCAATCCCGGCAATTCGGGCGGGCCGCTGATCAATATGCGTGGTGAAGTGGTGGGCATCAACAGCCAGATCTACTCCCGCTCAGGTGGTTTCATGGGCATCTCGTTTGCCATCCCGATCGACGAGGCGACCCGCGTGAGCGAGCAGCTGCGGGTTTCGGGCCGGGTGTCGCGCGGCCGTATCGGTGTACAGATTGAATCCGTGTCGAAGGAAGTGGCGGAGTCGGTGGGCTTGGGCAAGGCCCAGGGCGCATTCGTGCGCGGCGTGGAAACCGGTTCGCCCGCCGAAAAAGCCGGTGTCGAGGCCGGCGACATCATCACCAAGTTCGACGGCAAGGCGATCGAGAAATCGTCGGACCTGCCACGCCTGGTGGGCAATACCAAGCCAGGCTCCAAAAGCAGCCTGACCGTGTTTCGCCGTGGGGCGCCCAAAGACCTGAATGTGTTGATCGCCGAGATTGAGGACGACAAGCCAGTCAAGAAGGCTTCCTCCAAAGAAGACAAACCCAAGGCCTCGTCTGCTGGTCAATTGCTGGGCTTGGCGGTGAGTGAGCTCAGCGATGCGCAGAAGAAAGAGCTGAAGATCAAGGGCGGCGTCAAGGTGGACAGCGCGATAGAGGGCGCTGCCCGTGCGGGCGTGAAAGAGGGCGATGTGATCGTGGCGATTGCCAATACCGAGGTCAATAACGTCAAGGAGTTCGAGGCCGCCGTTGCCAAGATGGACAAATCCAAGCCGGTAAACCTGTTGTTCCGCCGTGGTGAATGGGCGCAGTATGCGTTGATCCGGCCGGCTAAATAAGCGCCGCAGTGCTTAAAAGCCCCCCTCCCGAGTCGGGTTTGGGGCTTTTAGCGGAGCACAAACCCCCAAAAATGGGTGTCACAAAAATTTCTTGGAGCTTAAAAGCGGGGCTTTAATGTTTGTGATCACTAACTTCAAAATCGGCTAGTAACGATTTTGGATAGAATCCACCGCGCGCTCTATAGGTTTTGGACATATCAAAAATGCTGGAAACCACAATGCGGGACGAAGCCCTGTGGTGCACAGGCGGTCCACAAGTTGTCCAGAAACCTATCCACCGATGCTGTTAATAAGTTGTGCATAAGATTCCTGTTGTGGCCTTGCAACGCCTGACCTGTGCCCGTGTGCGGGCTTTGCTAAGCCGCCTTTTTGCCTACAATGAAGTTCCAGCTATCGCAGTTGCCAAAGATTGTTGGTTCAGGGCGCGTTCGTTATCGACGCGCCCTTTTTTCGTTTCTGCGTCTTTTTAATTCAACCACTTAAAGCTTCCCGTTGATGAATCACATCAGAAATTTCTCCATCATTGCGCATATTGACCATGGCAAATCCACGCTGGCAGACCGCTTGATTCAGCGCTGCGGCGGCCTGGCCGAACGCGAAATGGAGGCCCAGGTGCTCGACTCGATGGACATCGAAAAAGAGCGTGGGATAACTATCAAGGCGCAGACGGCAGCGCTGCACTACAAGGCCAAGGATGGTCAGATCTACAACCTGAATCTGATCGACACGCCCGGCCATGTGGACTTCTCGTACGAGGTGAGTCGCTCGCTGTCTGCGTGTGAAGGCGCGTTGCTGGTGGTCGATGCCAGCCAGGGCGTGGAAGCACAAACTGTGGCCAATTGCTACACCGCGCTCGACCTCGGCGTCGAGGTGATGCCTGTGCTGAACAAAATCGATTTGCCCAATGCAGATCTCGACAACGCCCGGGCTGAAATCGAAGACGTGATCGGTATCGATGCGACCGATGCCATCCCCTGTTCGGCTAAAACGGGTGTGGGTATTGACGAGATTCTGGAGGCCATCGTGGCCAAGGTGCCGGCCCCCAAGGGCAACCCGAATGCACCCTTGCGCGCCATGATCATCGACAGCTGGTTTGATTCTTACGTCGGTGTGGTGATGTTGGTGCGGGTGGTCGATGGCCGTTTGGGCAAGGGCGAGCGCATCCGCATGATGGCCTCGGGCGCGGTCTACAACGCCGATAACCTGGGCGTGTTCACACCGGCCACCGAAGTACGCCAATCGCTGGAGGCCGGCGAGGTGGGCTTCATCATTGCGGGCATCAAGGAGCTGCAAGCGGCCAAGGTGGGCGATACCGTCACCCTGGAAAAAAAGCTGCCCAACAATGAGGGCCCTGCGGCCGAGGCCTTGCCAGGTTTCAAGGAAATCCAGCCCCAGGTGTTTGCCGGTCTGTATCCGACCGAGGCCAGCGAGTACGACTCGTTGCGCGATGCGCTGGAAAAGCTCAAGCTCAACGATGCATCGCTGCACTACGAGCCCGAGGTATCGCAGGCGCTGGGTTTCGGTTTCCGTTGCGGCTTTTTGGGCCTGTTGCACATGGAGATCGTGCAGGAGCGCCTGGAGCGCGAATTCGACCAGGACCTGATCACCACCGCACCCAGCGTGGTCTACCAGGTGGCACGCTCTGACGGCAGCATCACCATGGTGGAAAACCCCTCCAAGATGCCGGATTCCAGCCGCATGGAGGAGATTCGCGAGCCCATCGTGACCGTGCATCTGTACATGCCGCAAGAGTACGTGGGCGTAGTGATGACGCTGGCCAACCAGAAGCGTGGCGTGCAGATGAACATGGCCTACAAGGGCCGCCAGGTTGTGCTGACCTACGAGATGCCGCTGGCCGAGATCGTGCTCGATTTCTTCGACAAGCTCAAATCGGTGAGCCGCGGTTATGCCTCGATGGACTACGAGTTCAAAGAGTACCGCGCAGCCGATGTGGTCAAGGTCGACATTCTGCTCAACAGCGAGAAGGTCGATGCGCTGTCTATCATCGTGCACCGCAGCCAGTCCCAGTACCGGGGCCGGGCCGTGGTGGCCAAAATGCGCGAGATTATTTCGCGCCAGCAGTTCGACGTGGCGATCCAGGCGGCTATCGGCTCCGGCATTATTGCGCGTGAGACAATCAAAGCGCTGCGCAAGAACGTGATCGCCAAGTGCTATGGCGGCGATATTTCGCGCAAGAAGAAACTTCTCGAAAAACAAAAGGCCGGTAAAAAACGCATGAAGCAAATCGGCTCCGTCGAAGTGCCGCAAGAGGCGTTTTTGGCTATTCTCCAGGTGGAAGATTGATGCAAGTTTTGACGGCGATGATTTTGGCGGCTTTTGTAGGTTACGGAGGCGCCTGGTACATGGGATTGCTGGAAGGGAATTTTGCCCTGCTGCTGTTTTTGGCAACCCTGGTCACCGGCCTGTACTGGTTGGCCGAGAAGTTTTATTTCCTGCCACGCCGCAAACAGGCGGCTTTGGACCTCGAAAAAGCCTCCGAGTTGCGCTTGGCAGAGCTCAAGAAGATGGGTATCACCCAGGTCGACCAGGTGGTACCCGATGCCCAGGCGCGTTTGCTGATGCAACCCTGGTGGCTGGACTGGACGGCCGGCCTGTTCCCGGTGATCGTGGCGGTGTTTCTGCTGCGTTCCTTCCTGTTTGAGCCGTTCAAGATTCCGTCCGGTTCGATGATTCCCACGCTGCTGGTCGGTGACCTGATCCTGGTGAACAAATTCCACTACGGTGTGCGCCTGCCGGTGCTCAATACCAAGATTACTGAGGGCACGCCGCCCCAGCGTGGCGACGTGATGGTGTTCCGTTACCCCCCCAAGCCCAGCCTGGACTACATCAAGCGGGTGGTCGGCGTACCGGGTGATGAGGTGGCTTACATCAACAAACGCCTGACCGTCAACGGCAAGGCGATCGACACCACGGCCTTGCCCGACTTTTTCGACGAAGACCAGATGCGCTACTTCAAGCAGTTTGAAGAAAAGCTCGGCGACAAACCGCATCGTCTGCTGAATGACGACGACCGTCCGGCCTTTGTGCAGGGGGCCGACGATTTTGCGTTCCGCAAAAACTGCCAGTACAGCGTCGAAGGCGTGGTTTGCAAAGTGCCCGAAGGCCAGTACTTCATGATGGGCGACAACCGCGACAATTCGCTCGATTCGCGCTACTGGGGCTTTGTGCCGGACAAGAACATCGTGGGCAAGGCCTTCTTTGTCTGGATGAATTTCGGCAGCCTCAAGCGCATTGGCGGATTCAACTAGCCTGATACAGCTCGTAAGGACACAGCATGAAACATCCTCTCAAATCCAAACAACGCGGCCTGTCTTTCATTGGACTGGTGCTGACCTCGGCACTGATCGTCTCGGTGTTCATCGTGGGTGCCAAGCTGGTGCCGACCGTGATCGAACACCAGGCGATTTTGAAAGCGCTGAACAAAGCCCAGGGCGGCAATACCGTGCCCGAAGTGCGCGCCATTTTCGACAAGGCCGCCACCATTGACGATATTTCGTCGGTGTCCGGCAAAGACCTGGAAGTGACCAAGAACGGCGAGAAAGTCGTGGTCAAGGTGGCATACAACAAAGAAATCGAACTGGTCGGCCCTGCGTATTTGCTGATCAAGTACACCGGATCCAGCAAATAGCGTGAACGATGGCCTGTTAGCACTGCAGCAACGTCTGCAGCATGTTTTTTCCGATAGCAAGCTGCTGGTGCGTGCCACCACCCACCGCAGCTTTTCGGCCGACCACAACGAGCGGCTGGAATTCCTGGGCGATTCGGTCCTGAACCTGTCCGTCGCGGGCATGCTCTACACCCGGCTGAAGGATCTGCCCGAGGGCGACCTGTCCCGCGTCCGCGCGAACATGGTCAAGCAGGACACCTTGCACCAGCTTGCCGTCGGGCTGGATCTGCCCAGCGTGCTGCGCCTGGGGGAGGGCGAGGCCCGTTCCGGCGGACAAAAGCGTCCGTCCATCCTGGCCGATGCCCTGGAAGCCGTGATTGGCGCGGTGTATCTGGACGCCGGCTATGGGGCCGCAGAAGCCCTGGTCCAGCGCCTGTTCAAGGCGGTGGAAATCAACCCGCAGATGCAGGCCATTGGCAAAGACCCGAAAACCGAGTTGCAGGAGTGGCTGCAGGGTCGCAAAATGAAAGTACCCGCCTACCGCGTGGTCAGCACCCTGGGGGCTGCCCATCGGCAGACCTTCGATGTGGAATGTGAAATTGTTGAGCTCGGCCAAACCGAGCGCGGCATTGGCGGCTCGCGCCGCGCTGGCGAACAGGCGGCGGCCGCTGCCATGCTGGTAAAACTGAATCTCAAGCCGTCGCCGTGAAAGCTCCTCAAATGACCGCTACCCCTTCTTCTCCTCCCGTTCCGGCGACCGAGCCTTCCGATGCGCCAGACGACCTGTCTTCGCTGGAAGGCATGCTGGCGAACCTGAAAAAATCCTCCCCCGGCACCACCGACACCACCGGCCAGCGCTGCGGCCTGGTTGCCATCGTCGGCAAGCCCAACGTCGGCAAGTCCACCCTGCTGAATGCCGTGGTGGGCCAGAAGATCAGCATCACCTCGCGCAAGGCCCAGACCACGCGGCACCGCATCACCGGCATCCGCACGCGCGACAACACCCAGTTCGTGTTCGTCGATACGCCTGGCTTCCAGACCCACCACAACAATGCACTGAACCGCTCGCTGAACAAGACCGTGCTCGGCGCGGTCGGTGATGTGGATCTGATCCTGTTCGTGGTCGAGGCCGGCAGCTTCACCCTGGCCGATGCCAAGGTGCTGTCCTTGCTCAAGCAAGACATCCCGGTGCTGCTGATCGCCAATAAGCTGGACAATGTGCACCGCCGCGCCGAAATCGCGCCCTGGCTGCAAACCATGCAGGAACGTCACCAATTCGCCGAATTCGTGCCCATGTCGGCCAAGAACGCCAAGGACGTGGAGCGCCTGTTCGCCATCTGCGCCAAGTACCTGCCCGAACAAGGCTGGTGGTACGCCGAGGACGAACTGACCGACCGCAGCGAGAAGTTCCAGGCGGCCGAAACCGTGCGCGAAAAGCTGTTCCGTCTGACCGGCGATGAGCTGCCTTACACCTCCACCGTCATCATCGACAAGTTCGAAGAAGAACCTCCCGCCCGCAAAGGCCAGAAGCGCCTGCTGAAGATCGCCGCCACCATTGTGGTCGAGCGCGATGGCCACAAGGCCATGGTGATCGGCGACAAGGGCGAGCGTATCAAGCGCATCGGCATGGAAACCCGTGTCGAACTCGAAAAACTGATGGACGCCAAGGTGTTCATCGAGGTCTGGGTCAAGGTCCGTTCCGGCTGGGCCGATGATGAGGCGCGCGTCCGCAGTTTTGGCTACGAGTGATTCGTGGCGTCAAAACGCTTCCATGACGAGCCTGCTTACGTACTGCACCGCTACGACTGGAGCGAGTCCAGCCTGATCCTGGAGGTCTTCACCCGCCACCACGGCCGCATGGCGATTGTGGCCAAGGGGGTGAAGAAGCCGACTTCCAACTTCCGTCCCATCCTGCTGCCGCTGCAGCCTCTGCGCCTGTCGTTTGGCGGCGATGCGGAAATCCGCAACCTCAAGGCGGCCGAGTGGGTGGGCGGCCATGTGATGCCGACCGGCGATGCGCTGTTGTCCGGCTACTACCTGAACGAGCTGCTGATGCGCCTGCTGGCGCGCGACGACCCGCACACGGCTTTGTTCGACGCCTACGGCGTTGCGGTGCAGGTGCTGGCCTCTGAGCATGGGGAAGCGCTGCAACCGGCGCTGCGGGCGTTTGAGCTGCTGTTGCTGCGCGAGATTGGCCTGCTGCCCTTGCTGGACGTGCAGACCATGACCTTCGAGCCGCTGCAGCCCGAGGGCCGCTACAGCCTGGTCGCCGAAGGCGGCCTGCGCCAGAGCCAGGCGGACGACCGGGCCAGCCTGAGCGGCGCGCAGTGGCTGTCGCTGCAGCAATCGCTGCAGCCCGGCGCGCCCTTCACAGCCACTTTGCGCGCCTGCGCCGAGGTATTGAACGGACTGAAGCCCCAGTTGCGCGCGGTGCTGCACTACCATTGCGGTATGGCAACGCTGCATACGCGGCAACTGATGATGGACCTGCAAGCCCTATGAGTAACTCTTCTGCGCACACCGCGCTTTCCGTCAACGTCAACAAGGTCGCGCTGGTGCGCAACACCCGGCACCTGGGCATCCCCAGCGTGGCCCGCGCCGCCACGCTGTGCCTGCAGGCCGGTGCCCAGGGTATTACCGTGCACCCGCGGCCCGATGCGCGGCATATCCGCCCGGACGATGTGACCGAGTTGTCGGCACTGCTCAAGGCCTGGCCGGACCGCGAGTTCAACATCGAAGGCAATCCGTTCCAGAACCTGATGGACTTTGTGCGCCAGTGCCGTCCGCAGCAGTGCACCTTTGTGCCGGATGGCGAAGACCAGTTCACCAGCGACCACGGCTGGAACCTGGCGCAAGACGGTGAACGCCTGCGCCCGCTGATCCAAGAAGCGCAGAGCCTGGGCGTGCGCGTCAGCCTGTTCATGGATCCGGTGCCCGAGTCCATGGCGCTGGCCAAGGCCGTGGGCGCCGACCGAGTCGAGCTCTACACCGAGACTTTTGCCAGCGCCTTTGGCCAGCCTAATTTTCAAGAGGTTTTTGAGCAGTTCGTGCAGACGGGGCGGGCGGCAGCAGCTATCAATTTGGGAGTCAACGCCGGCCACGACCTGAACCGCGACAACCTCACCACCTTCCTGCGCGGCTGCCCCATGGTGCAAGAGGTGTCGATCGGTCACGCGCTGGTGGCCGACGCGCTGGAGCTGGGCTACGCTGCCACGGTGCAAGACTATCTGCGCTGCATCGATGCAGCCTTTACCACCGGAGCCTAGGTGTGATCTACGGCATCGGCACCGACATCTGCGACGTGCGCCGCATCCGTGCCAGCCTGGAGCGCCACGGCGACCGCTTCGCCGAAAAGGTGCTGTCCGAAGGCGAGCTGCGCACCTGGCGTGAACGCAGCGCGCGCTGGCCCGAGCGCGGCATACGCTATCTGGCGACCCGCTTCAGCGCCAAGGAGGCCTTCAGCAAGGCCATCGGCATGGGCATGCGTATGCCGATGACCTGGCGCCTGTGCGAGATCAACAAGATGGCCAGCGGCCAGCCCTTCATCGTGTTGCACGGCGAGCTGAAAACCTGGTTCGAAGCCCGGCAACTGACGGCGCATGTCACCGTGACCGACGAGACCGACTATGCCGCCAGCTTTGTGGTGGTCGAACAGCCAGCGCCACCGACCATGCCGACGCACTAGTTTGCTATATTGTTTGTAGCTGCTGGCGCAGGAAACATATGCGCTACAGCCCTTATTTTTATATATTTAAGCCATGCACCAACACGCACCCCTGATCATCGACATCGCCGGCACCAGCCTCACCAAGGCGGACCGCCGGCGCATCAAGCACCCGCTGACCGGCGGCATCATCCTGTTCGCCCGCAACTGGCAGGACCGCGACCAGCTGACGGCGTTGTGCCGCGATATCAAGAAGATCCGCAAGGACGTGCTGGTCTGCGTGGACCACGAAGGCGGCCGGGTGCAGCGCTTCAAGACCGATGGTTTCACCCACCTGCCGCCCATGAGCGTGTTGGGCGAGCTGTGGATGCGCGACGCGCTGCAGGCCACCAACGCCGCCACCGCCTGCGGCTACGTGCTGGCCGCCGAACTGCGCGCCTGCGGCGTGGATTTCAGCTTCACCCCGGTACTCGACCTGGATTTTGGCGAGAGCAGTGTGATCGGCAACCGTGCCTTCCACCGCGACGCCCGCGTCACCAGCATGCTGGCCAAGAGCCTGATGCACGGCCTGCTGCGTGCCGGCATGGCCAATTGCGGCAAACACTTCCCCGGCCACGGCTTCGTCACCGCCGATTCGCACACCCACATCCCGGTGGACACGCGCAGCCTGAAAGCCATCCTGGCCGACGACGCCGCGCCCTACGGCTGGCTCAACACCAGCCTGAGCAGCGTGATGCCCGCGCACGTGATCTACCCCAAGGTGGACCAGCGCCCGGCCGGCTTCTCGGCCAAGTGGCTGCAGGAGATTCTGCGCGGCACGCTGGACTTCCAGGGCGCAATCTTCAGCGACGACTTGAGCATGGCCGGCGCCCGCCAGATCGACGGCCGCGACGTCAGCTATACCGATGCCGGCATCGCCGCGCTCCAGGCCGGCTGCGACCTGGTGTTGCTGTGCAACCAGAGCCTGGGCGATGGCCAGGAAGTGGATGTCCTGCTGGCCGGCATGACCGAAGCCCAGCTCAAAGGCCGCTGGCAACCCGACGAGGCCAGCGAAGCCCGCCGCCAGGCCTTGCTGCCCACCAGCCCGGCACCCGACTGGGAGCACCTGATGACGCATCCCACCTACATGCAGGCGCTGTGGCTGGTGCCCTGAGATACTGTTAATTTTGTAGCTGCTAGCCCAGGTAGGCTATGCGCTAGAGCTTAATTTGGTGTTGGGGTAAAAACCCAGTGCTGAAATTTGTCGACAGCGGCCACGATCGCCTGCACGATGGCATCTTGCTTGGCGTTGTCGGCCACGTATTTTTCGTCCTCCGCGTCCACGATCACGCCCACCTCCAGCAGCACTGCGGGGACCGTGGTTTTTCGCAAAACCAGTAGCTCGTCAAATTTGTAAATGCCCAATTGGGCATCGAGCAGTTCGCGGTTTTCGCCTGCAATGGGTTCGGCGTGGTGCAGCGTGGGATGGCGACCCAGTGCGCGCAATTCCTGCCCCAGTAGCTTGGCAAACTGCTGGCTTTGCGCAAACCTGGGATTGAGTTGGGACACAAAGATCGAATAGCCGGCAATCGGCTGAACCGTCTGGTAGGCGGGCGTGCCGTTGACTTCGGTCTTGGTCAGGTATTTCAGTTGCGCCGAGTCGTGGTGCAACGCTAAAAATAAATCTGCCTGTCGAGCATTTGCCAGTTCGGCGCGTCCGTCCAGGCTGATTTCTTCGGAGGGCACGCGCGTAAGCACCACCTGTACGCCAGGGGCTTGTAAGGCCTTGGCCAGTTTTGCGCTCAGTGCATCGTTGTAGGTGACTTCGTGGATGCCCTTGATGCCCAAAGCACCGGGTTGCTTGGGGGTGTGGCCGGGGTCTATGACGATGACGAATGGTTTGTCTGCGGTGCGCGCTGCATCAGCTGCATCGCAGGGTGCGGCGCCCATGAAAAAAGCGCACAGACACAAAAAGGCCTGTGCGCTGCGTGCTTGTAAATAGCGCGGCAACATGTGTTTCCGTCTACTCGTTCAAGCGGCTCATTCCCACGATTTTTTGGCGATGGCGGTGTCGTTGCACGTGCCGGTTTTGCACTCGCGGGCACGGTCGCGCAGGTACTCGGCGCGCTCACGGTTGAGTTTGTAGTTGCAGCTGACGTCGATGGAGCCAGAGCGCTCGCAAGACGCATCCCGGTATTTAATCCACTCGCGTTGTGTCGCAGTCAGTTGCTGTTTGACGTTGTCTTTGAGCGGTTTGCGCAGCTCGGTGTACACAGCGTTCAGCTCTTTGTCGGACTCTAAAAACAACTTGGCGACGCAATAAGTTTTGTCGTAGCTGGTCTTGAACTTGTCGCAGCTGTCGGTGTCATCCGCGTGGGCAAACTGCGCCGAGAAAACCAGGCTTGCAGCCAGCGAAGCCAAAGTCAAAAATTTCATAAATGCTCCGAATGTAGGATGGGGAATTATGGGCGATTCGCACACGGTGCAAGCCATGCGCTAGCTCCCGTTCATCGCATCTTTATGCGGTGGGTCGTACCCACATGCTTACTACGATTTTGATAGCTGCCAGCGCAGATACTATATGCGCTGGCGCTCTATGCAAGGTGGAAATCAAGACTCGCGGCGCAGCGCCGGGAACAGGATGACGTCGCGGATGCTGGCGCTGTCGGTCAGCAGCATCATCAGGCGGTCAATGCCGATGCCGCAGCCACCAGTGGGGGGCATGCCGTATTCGAGGGCGCGCACAAAGTCAGCATCAAAATGCATGGCTTCGTCGTCGCCGCTGTCCTTGGCAGTGACCTGGGCCTGGAAGCGCGCGGCCTGGTCTTCGGCGTCGTTCAATTCGCTGAAGCCGTTGCCGAATTCGCGGCCGGTGATGTACAGCTCGAAGCGCTCGGTGACTTCCGGGCGATCGTCGTTGGCGCGGGCCAGTGGCGAGATCTCGGTCGGGTGTTCCATGATGAAGGTCGGCTGCCAGAGCTTTTCTTCCACGGTTTCTTCAAAGTACAGCACCTGCAGGCTGGCCAGGCTGCGGCCGGCGAGCTTGTTCTTGGCTTCGGTCAGGCCCAGCTTCTTCACCGCATTCGTCAGCCAGGTGGCGTCGAACACGTTGTCGCCGGCTTCGGTGTACTTCTGGATGGCTTCGACGATGGTCAGGCGCTCAAACGGCTGGCCCAGGTCGACAGGCTTGCCGGCGTACGTCAGCTGCAGCGAGCCGGTGGCGCGCTGGGCGGCGTCGCGGATCAGCTTCTCGGTGTAGTCCATCAGGTCCTGGTAGTTCCAGTAGGCCGCGTAGAACTCCATCATGGTGAACTCGGGGTTGTGGCGCACCGAGATGCCTTCGTTGCGGTAGCTGCGGTTGATTTCGAACACGCGGTCGAATCCGCCAACGATCAGGCGCTTCAGGTACAGCTCGGGCGCGATGCGCAGAAACATTTCCTGGTCCAGCGCGTTATGGTGCGTCTTGAACGGTTTGGCGTTGGCGCCGCCCGGGATCGGGTGCAGCATCGGCGTTTCGACTTCCAGGAAGTCGTGGCCCACCATGAATTCGCGCAGCGCGCTGACGGCCTTGCTGCGTGCCAGGAAGCGCTTGCGGGCCTCCACATCGGTCATCAGATCGACGTAGCGCTGGCGGTACTTGGTTTCCTGGTCTGCCATGCCGTGGAACTTGTCGGGCATGGGGCGCAGGCTCTTGGTCAGCAGGCGCACGCTGGTGGCGTGGATAGACAGTTCACCGGTCTTGGTCTTGAACACCGTGCCCTCGGCGGCCACGATGTCGCCCAGGTCCCAATGCTTGAAGCTGGCGTAGAGCTCGGCGCCCACGTCTTCGCCCTTGACGTAGATCTGGATGCGGCCGCCGGTGTCGCCCAGCGACGCATCCTGCAGCGTGCAGAAGCTGGCCTTGCCCATCACGCGCTTGAGCATCATCCGGCCGGCGACCTTGGCGGTCACGCCCAGCGCCGCGAGCTCTTCGGTAGACTGGCTGTTGAAGCGCTCAAACAGGCTGGCCGCGTTGTCGGTCGGCTTGAAGTCGTTGGGGAACGCAACCCCCTTGCCCTCGACCTGTTGCTGGCGAATGGCTTTGAGCTTTTCGCGGCGTTCCAGAATCAGCTGGTTTTCGTCTTGGGCTACGGCAGGGGTGGTGTTTTCAGACATGGGAGGCGTTTGGAATGGAAAAGGGCGGGTTGCGCCGAACCCATGATTCTAAAACGCCGGCCGCCCGGCTTTAATGGGTGATGCCGTCGCGGCGTACCACCTTGAAGAATGTCTTGGCCAGGATTTGCAGATCCAGCCAGAAAGATTGGTGCTGCAGGTAGTAGGCGTCGAGTTCCACCTTGGCCGGAATCGGCAGCTCGTCACGGCCATGGATCTGCGCCCAGCCGGTCAGGCCCGGCACCAGGGTGTGGACGCCCTGGGCCGTGCGCAGGGCCACCAGATCGTGCTGGTTGAACAGGGCAGGGCGTGGTCCGACGAAGCCCATATCGCCTTTCAGGATGCTCCATAGCTGGGGTAGTTCATCCAGGCTGCTTTTGCGTAAAAAGCTGCCGATGGGCGTCAGGTAGCTGTCAGGATTTGCTAGCAAATGTGTAGCTACTGCCGGCGTTCCAATCTGCATGGAGCGGAACTTTGGCATGGAGAAAATGCGATTGTTTTTCCCGACGCGGTTGGACCAGTAGAGCACGGGACCCGGCGAGCTAAGCCGTACTGCGAGGGCCACCAACAGCAGCGGTAGCGCTAGCACCAGCAAGGCCAGCAAGGCCAGCAGCAGATCGAAAGCCCGCTTCATTTGCGGTATCCGGCCACAGCGCGGCGCAGGCCCTCGTCAACACTGACAGGCGGCGCCCAGCCCAGCACGGTACGGGCCTTGGTGATGTCGACCTGCAGGTTGCCGCACAGGCGCTGGGCCGCACCCTGTTGGCCGAGCATGGCGGCGCTGGCCATGAGCATCCAGGCAGGCACTGGCAACAAGCGCGCTGGGCGCTCCATGGCCTGGGCGATGCGTTGCACCAGCTCTTTGGTGGACAGGTCTTCGCCATCGCTGGCCATGAATATCTGGTTGGCGGCCGCAGGGTGGTTCAGGGTGGTGGTGATGAGATCTACCAGGTTGTCCACCGATACCAGGCTGCGCTGGTTGCCCATGGCACCCAGCGGCAAAGGAATGCCACGGGCAACGGCTGCTGCCAATGCCGCGAAATTGGCCTGGACTCCTGGACCGTAGACCAGGGGTGGACGCAGGATAGTCAGCTCCAAGCCGGTAGCTTGTGCGATTTTCAGCAAGCCTTGTTCGGTTTCCAGTTTGCTGATGCCATAAGGTCCTTGGGGTGCCAAAGGGCTGCTTTCGCTGAAGGCCTGCCCGACAGCGGTGGCTTCGCCATTCACCTTGGCCGAGCTCATGTAGACCAGGCGCTTGACGCCGGCCTCCACGGCCATCTGCGCCAGGCGCATGCTGCCGGCAACATTGACCTGCCTGAAGGCTAGCAAGGGGTCGTTTGCTTGCTCGTTGACAACATGGACACGGGCCGCCAGATGGACCACGGTATCGACGCCGGCCAAGGCTGCATGCCAGTCGGTATCAGCGCTGAGGTCAGCGACCAAGACCGTTTCTATGCCTGCATGGATGCGGTCGGACGCCAGCTGGCGTACTGCTGCACGCGGCATGAACTGCGGCAAAGTTTGCAGCTGGGCCAGCAAGGCGCGGCCTATCAGTCCGGTGGCACCGGTAACCAGTACTTTCACGGGCGAACATACTCCAGTAATTTGAACGGATATTTAGACAGAATTTTGAACCAATTGGTGGGGATGTTGTTTTCCCGGCAGGCTTGCATGACTTCGCGGTTTAACAACAGCGTGCTGCGCCAGCCCCGCGTGCTGACGCCACCCGTCTGCATGTGGACCAGAACCTCCGGCAGGTAGTGGTAGCGCAGGTCGGGACGCTGGAATGTGCGTGCCACCCATTCGAAATCGCCAGCAATCCGATAGTTCTTTTTAAAGCCGCCGGTATCTGCGAAAAGAGTTCGGCGCACAAACATGGACGGATGGGCCGGCATCCAGCCCCATCCAATCAAGCCAGGTCTGAACCGGTCGGAGCGGTAGCGGCGAATGAGCTGGTCAGGATGGGCGGGGTGGAAGAAGGCCACGTCGCCAAAAACAATATCCAGTGCTGCGTCGCCAAACATCTGCTGGATGGTGGCCAGCACGTTCGGGTGGGCATAGCGGTCATCCGCGTTCAGAAAACCCACGATATCGCCGGTTGCTGCGGCGATACCTTTGTTCATGGCGTCATAGATGCCGTGGTCGGGCTCGGACACCAGGGTTTGCACATGGCCGCCATGCCTATGGACTTGCGCCACCGTGTCGTCTTTGGATGCCCCGTCAATCACGATATGTTCAATCTCGGCATCGGACTGGCTGGCTACAGAGTGCAGCGTATCGGCGATGGTGGCGGCGCTGTTGTAGGTGACGGTGATGATGCTGATTTTCATGGAGGCAACGGCAGATTCATTGGGCAAGTGTTGCCCGGTAGATGCCAACCGTTTCCTCGGCGCAGCGATGCCATGAATACTGCTTTCGGCGCACTTTCCCACGTTCGATCAACTGGGTGGAAGTGGCATCTGAATTGAGCACGCCCTCCAGGGTTTGGCGGATGGAGTCAATGTCGCTAGGGTCAAAAAATGCCGCGGCATTTCCGACTACTTCGGGAATGGAACTGGTGTTGCTGCAGGCCACGGGGCAGTCCATGGACATGGCCTCCAGCGGCGGAATACCGAAGCCCTCATACAACGATGGATAGACGAACAAGGCCGCATGTCGGTAGCACGATGCCAGGACGGCATCGGAGCCGCCCATTTGTCGTACGCGGTGTGCGGCGGGTGTGCTGGCAATCAAGGCTTGTTCCGCTTCGCTGAAAGCGCCGCCGCCAAAGCACATCAAATCAAAATTACGGGTGAGCCAGGGTGACGCGCTGTAGGCCTTGAGTAGAGCAGAAAAATTTTTATAGCCTGCACGGTGTCCTACAAAGAGGATGTAGGGCGCATCGGCTCCGAGTGCGCGGGTTCGGAAGCTCTGGGTGGTTTCGTTCGGCAGCAACTGGTCGAGCGCATCGAAGCCGAGGTGGGTAACCGCTACGCGCTCGGGATGCACGTTGTCGTAATGCTCTAGCAGATCCTTACGGGTGTTTTCGGAGATGCAGATGATCTTGTCGGCATGGGCCACCGCGCGCTTTTTCCAGCGGGCAATCGGGTCGCGTTGGGAGAAGTGCTGTGGGTACTTCTCGTGGATCATGTCGTAGACTGTGAGTACGTTCTTAGCCGGCCCCGGTAGGTGGCAATAGGGGTAGTAGTAGGTTCGGTGCAGGATGTCGGAGGGGGTGCAGCGCTGTATCAATCCGGCGCCCAGTAAGCTGGCGGCTCGGAATAGCGGGTTGGGTGCATGGGTTGCAAGGGTTGTTGTCCCGCACAGCAGACCATCGGGCAAGGCCTTTAGATACTCGTTGCAATGCAAGGGCGCCAAGATTTGGGCTTGTACGTCGGCGCGTGCGTGCATCTCCTTGGCGATACTGGCAAAGTAGCGAGAAATGCCGCCAACTGCCTGGGAGCAAAAGATTTGCGAGTCGAAATTCACGCGCATAAGTACGGCTGAGAAGTCAGGTGCTAAAGGTTACTTTGGAGATGGGGAGTGCGTCGCTGCCGACTCGTATCGCTCTGAAATCAAGCTGGAGATTTCGTCTGCAGCAGCGCAACCAGGGTGTGGAAAGCCGAACTATAAGCGGCGGAGGTGTACCCCTGTGCCAAACCCAGAGACACGTTCTGCGCATATTGCAGCCTGGCGTGGTCCCATCTCGCGACCTGTCGCAGCGCCTGGGCCAGAGACTTGGCGGACATGTCGTGGAAAACAAATCCATTGATACCCGAGCGAACCAGGTCGTCTGATGCGCCAACCCAGCGCGAGGTGATGAGTAAGCTGCCGCTGGCGGCCGCTTCACAAACGACGGTACCCCAGTGGTCCTCTCTGCTGGGCAGTACTAGGCAGCGGGCTTCCTGCATGCGTTGGGCTGTCACTCTGGCTTGCGCAAATCCTTCAAAAACGATGCCATCCCCTTGGCATTGGTTCCGCATGGGGCCGTTTCCCAAGATGCGCAACGTCCAAGTTCCACCGGACTGTCGGTATTGGCTAAATGCTTCCAGCAATATGTCAACCCCTTTGCGGGGAATCAACTGGCCCACGAACAGGAACTCTTCTCGCCGATTCGATATCGGCGGGCCCGCTGTGTATATGCTTTCGAATGCTCCGTAATAACCCGTAAAAATGCGATTGGCGGGCATGCCCAGAAAACGCATTAGCTTGGTCGCAGAATGCCCGGGAACCAGGGCCGCATCGAAGTGCTGCCTTAGCCAGAGGCGAAACCACAGTGCGCCCCCGATTTGGCGCAGATTGCCTTTGAAACTGT
This sequence comes from Rhodoferax ferrireducens, assembly GCF_031458075.1. Taxonomy (GTDB): domain Bacteria; phylum Pseudomonadota; class Gammaproteobacteria; order Burkholderiales; family Burkholderiaceae_C; genus Rhodoferax_B; species Rhodoferax_B ferrireducens_A. Next base: position 259,842 of record NZ_JAVDXT010000001.1, read on the forward strand.
TGTCGACTGCAACGACAACCTTGGCTCCGCGTTGGCGCATCCATCGGTCAAAACGCAGCCAACCCTTGTGTGCCCAGCCGGTGTGAATGATGAGATTGCGGTCGGCGAACTCATGCCTTCGCTCCCAGATGTCGTCGGGATTTGCAAGCCATTCAACCTGGTGGCCAAGTAGGTCTTCAAGCCCTTCGAATGGAACGGCTGCGCGGGTTCCTAACAAGACCAACTGGTCTCCGAACAGGTCAACCACTTGTTTGGTCATCAGACCGCAGGGGGGGAATCCTTCCCAGAATATCAAGGGGCGCAAGTCGGATGGCTTGGTCAGTGCGGATATATCGGTCACTTAGATAGGTCCAGGGTGTTGTGGATGTACACGATGGCTTCTTTCACGCCATAGCAGCGCAAGATGGCTGTGATTGTTTGCTATGCAGAGGGCGTTCGCCGTCGCGTAGGCCAAAAAGCCTGTAGTTGCAATTTAAGTATCTGCGGAGCAAAGAATGCATTCGATGCCACTACAGAGAAAAATTGCGCTAGTACTGTGATGAAGGCCGAACCTTGTATGCCCATTGTGGGGATTAATAGGAAATTGCCCACTATGCTGACGACCGCTCCTAAAGCCGTTCGGTAAAGGGTTAATTTGCCTCTGCCATCATTGATTAGCCATAAACCTTGTGCGACTCCCATGAATATAAATATATTGGAGAATATGTGGATGGTGAGAACGTGAGCTGAAGCTGCGTATCTGGATCCATACATCAGTTCAATGATGACGCCGGATAATAGGGCTATGGTCAGTGCGATTGCAGTAGACAGGGCGGCGAAGACGCGAAAAATCAAGAATATGGCGCGCATGTACGCATCTTCGTTGTCGAGTTTTTTTCTCGCAATGTAGGGTGCAAGCGCTGTGGCCAAGGTAATGGGAATGACATTCCATATTTGAGATAAAGAAACTGCTGCCGAATAAAAACCAAGCTGGGTTTCATCGAGCATTTCACGAATCATGACTTGGTCGATTCGCATATATAGCAATGCAGCCAATCCGCTCAGCATGAATGGCCAAGATTGACTCAAAAGCTCTTTGCTAATGTGAAGGTTGAAATGCCAGCGCTGGGCGGTTGGAAATCTTCTGTAGATACCCGCAAGGGCGATGGCCAACAAGACAGCATCCAACAGGGTTGCCAGGGCATACATCCACAAGGGTGCATCCAACACAATGAATGCGATGCGTGCCGAGTTGGCTATCGCATATGAGGCAAGTTTTGCTGCAACGGTGCGGCTATTTTTGCCTTGGCATTGAAACCACAAGTCGACAGTGTCTGCACTTTGAAATGCCAGGCTCATGCCGATAAGCGCAACCATTTGAAGCGCCGTGTTGTCGTCGGGGCGCAATACCCAGATACTGCCGATGGCAATAAACCAACACAACAGGCCTGCTAATAACCTTAGTCGGAAGGCTGTTCCCAGTATGAGTGCTGCCTGACCCGGATTGCGTGCGAGGTCTCTGACTACGATTCCGTCCAATCCTAAATTGGCAATTCCTTGGAAGAGTGCGATGAAGGTGATGGCGTAGACCAGTTCTCCGAAGGCATGCGGACCAAGACTGCGGGCTACCCAGGCACCTACGGTGAGTGCGAGTACCAAGCGGATTAATTTGTCGAATAGGAGCCAAAGCGAATTGGCTGCAAACAGGGACGCACCGGGGCGTTTTGCAAGATAGTTTTGTAGAGATCCAGGTAGCCCGTATATCCACCGTCCGTAATTGTTTAATCGAGACATGTGGATGCCGTTGTTGCATTGCTTCTTCGCAGCACAGCCAAGAGATTAGCGGAGAAGGTTACGGGCATTCCGCCCATGAAAAGGTGCTTGATGATCGTACCAATGGCCCAGCGAATGGGATTTCCAACTGCAAGGAGAAGGCGCCGGGACATGCTGGTTCCTCGCAGTGGCTGGCATGGGCCACCTAGTGCGATGACTTCGAAACCAGCTAGTTGGGCGACTTGCCTGAGCATCATTTGGCCGATCGCCGTTGCGTGGGTTACATCCCCATTTTGTATGGGCATGGAAAATGGATTGTCGCCATTCGGGAACCGCAACATCAGCAATGTTTGTGGGCTGCAGACCTTGTCCAAAGAACTTAAGAAAGGGACGAGTGAGTTGCGGTCGATATGCTCCAGTACGTCAAAGGCTGTAATTAAGTCGTATGGTTTTTGTAGCGAGTCGAAAGAGAAGTCGCTGACATTATTCTTGGTTATGTAACCATGCTTGGATGCTCGGGTAATTAGTCGGTCGTTAATTTCGACCCCATCGCATTGCCAACCTTTATTGCGGCACCATCCTAAAAATGTACCGTTACCAAATCCAATGTCCAGCACATGTAGATGCTGTGATGAGGCCAATCCGCATCGCCTTAGTTCTGCGCTGTAGTAAGCCGCCTGTTCTGACGTGAAGGAGCCAAATGCAGCTTCATCCCAGCCCTGAGTAATTTCATAGTTTTCGTAGCTCATGGGTGGATTGCGAAGTGGAGGTGCAGGCTAGATTTCTGAACGAGGCGGTATCAACATTCTGGAATCGATTAATTAGAGACATCAATCAGCGCTGGTTGATAGTTTTGTACCAAATTTTGTAGAAATGTCTTGATAAGTTCTAGGTCGTTGCTACTGGATGCCTGCTTCAATTCTTCTAGTCGTTTTTCAAGCGCTGCCCACACCACAAACTCTTCCCGAGCCTTCATGATGCGTGCGTGCTCCGTCACTTCTGGATTGTGACCAATCAGCAACTCTTCATATAGCTTTTCACCGGGGCGCAAACCAGTGATGGCAATCTCAATGTCTCCATCTGGCCTATGGGCATCGCGAACGCTCATGCCTGATAGCGCCACCATGCGGTGTGCCAAGTCCAGAATCTTCACTGGCTGGCCCATTTCCAGCACGAACACGTCGCCGCCATGGGCCATGGCACCTGCTTGCAATACCAGTTGAGCGGCTTCCGGGATGGTCATGAAGTAGCGGGTCACTTCCGGATGGGTCACGGTTAGTGGGCCACCTTGCGCAAGCTGTTGTCGAAATAGGGGAACAACACTGCCGCTGGAGCCGAGTACGTTGCCAAACCGAACCATCGCGAAGATGGTGTTGTTGGATACCCCTGAGGGTGCTGATTTTTCGCAGAACTGCACTACTGTGCTGGCCGCCAGGGCTTGCAGAATCATTTCAGCGATCCGCTTGCTAGCGCCCATGACATTGGTAGGACGCACTGCCTTGTCGGTGGAGACCAAGACAAAATGGCCAACCCCGTTCTCCATGGCGGCACGCGCCATGTTCAGTGTACCGAATACATTGTTCAGAATGCCTTCCGCAGGATTGCTTTCCACCAGCGGCACATGCTTGTAAGCCGCTGCATGGTAGACCGTGGCGGGCCTGTATTGGCTGCAGATGCCGGCCACGCGGGCATGGCTTGCAACGCTGCCAAGCAACGGCACCAGCTCTACGGCCAGTCCCATTGCCGAGCAAAGAGTTTGCAGCTCGGCATGGACGCTGTAAAGCCCAAACTCGTTATGGTCTAGCAGGAGCAAGCACGTGGGCCGCTCCAACACAATCTGCCGACACAGTTCGCTGCCAATACTGCCACCGGCCCCGGTGACCAGCACGGTTTTACCGGTCAGATTCCGGGCCAACAATGCGGGGTTGGGGGGAATCGGCTCTCGACCTAAAAGGTCTTCTATGTCCAGTTCACGGATGTCCTGTACCGTCACCCGCCCGCTGGCCAGGTCGGACATGCTGGGCAGGGTGCGCACATGGACTGGCAGCGTTTGCAGCGTTTGAAGGATTTCGTTGCGGCGCTCCCGGCTCGCGCTGGGAATGGCCAACAAGATGTCGGTAATGTTCTCCTGGCTGACCAGGTTGGGGATTTGCGACGGGCCATACACGCGCACGCCATTGATGCTACGACCAGCTTTGGCTGGGTCGTCGTCCACAAACCCCAGCACCGAATAGGTACGCGTGCTTCCCAATGCAGCAGCGGTTTGTGCACCGGCTTCACCCGCACCATAAATCAGCAGCCGCGCATCGGCGTGTCGCGCATCATTGCCCAGTCCGGCCAACCAGAAACGGGCGATGGAGCGGCTGACTCCTACCAGCAGCAAGAAGATCAGGGGTTGCAAAATACCCACGCTGCGGGGGATCACCTCCCACTGCATCCATTGCATCCACAGCAAAGTGCCCAAAAACCACAGGGTGTAGATGCCCACGGCCTTGGCCGTGGCTGTCAGGGCCGCCATGCCGGTATAGCGAAAAATGGCGCGGTACAGCCCAAAGCGAATGAAGATGGGCACGGACAACACCGGCCCCAGCGCATACACCACCCATTGGATACCTTCGGGCCAATGCAGCCTGTCGAGTCGCAAGGTGAACGCCAGCCACATGGCCATCAGCGCCAGGACGACATCGAGCGAGACCACGACCAGGCGTTTGGTGGAGCGAGACCAGTCCAGTATGGTCTGGTGGTTCAATAAGAAAACTGGCATTACTCGGGGCGTTGGTCGGCGGGATGGGCTTTGGCCAATACATCCGCTACCAGCTCCAAACGTACCAGGGGGCTTTCCAGTGCCATCAGGTTGTGCTTTAAAGACAAGGGCAGGGGCAGTACCTCGCACCAGCGGTTGGCCACCCAGCCGCAATCATTCAGTTGTAGTGGGGACAAGATAGGAAATCTATTCTCAGCCACATGCTGCTCACGCAATGTTTCGATCAATTGGCCAAGCGCAGCGGAGGTACGACCCAGATCTTCAGGCACTGGCGTTGGCACATCCGCATCCAGCAGTTCCACATCGGCCATCCATAGGCCATGGGCGAGCTGGTGGCTGCTAACCAGGCGGAAACGCTCCGAACCCAGGCAGTCGATCATCATCAACCCAGGTTGCGGGGCCTCGAAATGGGTGATGCGGGCCAGCGTACCCACGGGGTGGAAACTGTCCGCAGGCACGCCGGGGCGGCGGACTTCCGAGCCCTGTACCAGCGAGACTACGCCAAACGGTGTTCCTGTCTTGCGGCATTGCTCCACCATATGGAGATAGCGCACCTCAAAAATGCGCAAGGGCAGCGCGCCACCGGGAAACAGCACGGTTTCCAAGGGGAACAGCGGGAGCTGGGATAGGACGCGGGGTGTGGACAAGGCGGTATCTGTACAAGCAAGGACAGGCGCTATCATCCCATGACCTGAATAGGCGCTTTGCATGCTGTACCAAATCATCTCGTTTTTATTGGAAGTCGCCACCGGGCTGGTCGGTAGCGCGTGTCTGCTGCGCCTCTATATGCAATACCAGCGGATTCCATTTCGCAATCCGGTCGGCAACCTGGTTTTTGCCTTGACCGACTGGCTGATCTTGCCATTGCGGCGGGTTTTGCCTGCGGTGGGGCGTTGGGATGTGGCCAGTCTGCTGGCGCCGTTCTTGTTGAAGTTGCTGCAATTTTTGCTGCTGTGGTTGTTGGCAGGCCGGGAGGCCGGATGGCTGGCGGTACCGGTTCTGGCGTTGTTTGGTGTGGTGTCCATGACCATCTCGGGCTTGACAGGCATGCTGCTGATTTACAGCGTACTGTCATGGATGCAAACCCGCTCCCCGCTGTCGGACGTGCTGGAGCGTTTGTGCGCACCGCTGCTATTGCCCGTACGGCGCATCGTGCCACCCATAGGTGGGCTTGATTTGTCCGCCCTGGTGCTATTGGTGCTGCTGCAGGTAGTCGCTATCGTGATCGGATACGCCCTACCTGCGGTGCTCGCACAGCTTTAAACCACCGCATCCACCGGCTGCTTCAGCAGCATGGCCAATGTGTGTGCAATGGTCTTGCGCAAATCCTTGCGGTTGCAGATCAGGTCGATCGCTCCCTTTTGCTGCAGGAACTCGGCACGCTGAAAGCCTTCGGGTAGGGTGACCCGCACGGTGGACTCGATCACGCGCGGTCCAGCAAAGCCGATCAGCGCCTTGGGCTCGGCAATCACTACGTCGCCTACAAACGCAAAACCAGCACTTACGCCGCCCATGGTGGGGTCGGTCAACACGCTGATATAGGGCAGGCCCTTTTTGGCTAGACGGGTCAAAGATGCATTGGTCTTGGCCATTTGCATCAGGCTCAGCAAGCCTTCCTGCATGCGCGCGCCACCGGTCGCGGTAAAGCAGATGAAGGGTACTTTTTGCTCGATGGCGGCGTGCACGGCACGCACAAAGCGTTCGCCAACCACACTGCCCATGCTGCCGCCCATGAATTCAAACTCGAAGCATGCCACCACCACGTTGATGCCGTGGACTGCACCGCCCATCACCACCAGCGCATCGGTTTCGCCCGTGTTTTCCATCGCCTCCTTGATGCGCTCGGGGTATTTGCGGCTGTCCTTGAATTTGAGCGGGTCGACGGGGACCACTTCCTGGCCCAGCTCGTATCGGCCTTCGGCATCCAGAAACACATTCAACCGGGCGCGCGCCCCAATGCGGTGGTGGTGGCCACAGCTAGGGCAGACGTTCTGGTTTTGTTCCAGGTCGGTTTTGTACAGAACCGTTTCACAGCTTGGGCATTTGATCCACAGCCCTTCGGGTACGCTGCGCCGGTCGGCCGGGTCGGAGCGTTGGATTTTGGTGGGGAGCAGTTTTTCAAGCCAAGACATGTTGGGTTCCTCTATACAGTCGGCGCGCCATGGCCGTCCATGGGCGCGCCGGGGATTATGCGTCTAGCGCTGTGCGGATGTCCCGCAAAAAATGGGTGGCAGTAGCCACGACCTGGTCGTGTGGCTGGTTCTCGATCAGCTGGATGATCTTGCTGCCAATCACCACCGCATCGGCCACCTGGCCAATGGCGCGGGCGGTTTGGGCATCCCGGATGCCAAAGCCCACGCCGACCGGGATGTGCACATGCTCGCGGATCCGCGGCAACATGGCTTCAACAGCCGCCGTGTCCAGCGTGCCGGCACCGGTGACGCCTTTGAGCGACACGTAATACACATAGCCGCTGGCGACATGGGCTACCTGCTGCATGCGTTTCTCGGTGGAGGTGGGCGCCAGCAGGAAGATTAGGTCCATGTCGTGGGCTTTTAGCTTGGCCGCGAAATCCACGCATTCCTCGGGTGGATAGTCCACCACCAGCACGCCATCCACACCGGCTTGTGATGCATGCGCAATGAATGCATCTTGGCCGTGTGCCTGGTCATAGCGCTCAACCGGGTTGGCGTAGCCCATCAGTACCACCGGCGTGTGGGCGTTTTGCTTGCGGAATTCCCGCACCATGTCCAGCACCTGTGCCATGCCAATGCCGAAGGACAAAGCGACATCGCCGGCCTTTTGGATCACTGGCCCATCGGCCATCGGGTCGCTGAAGGGCACCCCCAGCTCGATCACGTCGGCCCCAGCAGCGACCATGCCATGCATCAGCGCGGGTGTAATGTCAGCAAACGGGAAGCCCGCGGTGACGTATGGGATCAGTGCTTTTCGCCCGTCTTTTTTGAGTTGGGCAAAGGTCGTGGTGATACGGCTCATACGGCCTCCTTCAGCGTGGCGCCAGCACCTTTGACGGTGAGGCCGCGCATCGACGGTCGGTCGTAAAAGTCAGAACCCGACAGATCAGCTACTGTGCCAATATCCTTGTCGCCCCGGCCGGACAGATTCACCAGAATCGACTGGTCGGGTCGCATGGTCTTGGCCAATTTCATCGCGTAGGCAAAGGCGTGGCTGGATTCCAGCGCCGGGATGATGCCTTCGGTACGGCACAGGTAGTGAAAGGCTTCCAGCGCTTCTGCGTCGGTGATGCCGACGTATTCGGCGCGGCCAATGTCTTTCAGGAAGGCATGCTCTGGGCCGACGCCGGGGTAGTCCAGGCCGGCACTGATGCTATGGGTTTCGGTGACTTGGCCGTTGGCGTCCTGCAGTAAATAGGTGCGGTTGCCGTGCAGCACGCCAGGGCTGCCTTTTTGTAGCGATGCCGAATGCTTGCCCGACTCCAGGCCTTCGCCAGCCGCTTCCACGCCGATCAAACGGGTTGTCGCATGGTCGATGTAAGGGTAGAAGATGCCCATGGCATTGCTGCCGCCACCCACGCAGGCGATGACTGCGTCGGGCTGCTCGCCAGTGCAACCGGCCGCCGCCAGCATCTCAGGCATCTGCACCAGGCATTCGTTGCCAATGACGCTCTGGAAGTCGCGCACCATCATCGGATAGGGGTGTGGACCGGCCACGGTACCGATGATGTAGAAAGTGTTGTCCACATTCGCGACCCAGTCGCGCATGGCTTCGTTCAGTGCATCTTTCAGGGTTTTGCTGCCGCTTTCCACTGGGACGACGGTGGCGCCCAGCAGCTTCATGCGGTAGACGTTGGGGCTCTGGCGCTTCACGTCTTCGCTGCCCATGTAGACCACGCATTCCAGGCCGTAGCGGGCGCAGATGGTGGCCGTGGCCACGCCGTGCTGGCCTGCACCCGTTTCGGCAATGATGCGCGGCTTGCCCATGCGCTTGGCAAGCATGGCCTGGCCGATGGTGTTGTTGACCTTGTGGGCGCCGGTGTGGTTCAGGTCTTCACGTTTCAGGAAGATCTGCGCGCCGCCCATTTCCCGGCTGGTGCGGGCTGCGTGGTAGACCGGCGAGGGGCGACCGACGAAGTGCGCCAGTTCCGAGGCGAACTCGGCCAGAAAGGCCGGGTCGTGCTGGTATTGGGCGTAGGCGTCTTTCAGTTCTTCGATGGCATGGGTCAGCGTTTCAGAGACGAAACTGCCGCCGTAAATGCCGAAATGGCCTGAAGCATCAGGCTGCTGGTAAGTGGACATGGTGTGACTTTGCAAGTTGGGCGTCTGCCGTGCGCACAGCGGCGACAAACTGGTGGATTTTTTCGGCGTCCTTGATTCCCTTGGAAATCTCGACGCCGGAACTCACATCAACGGACAGCGACAGAGCGCGTGGCCGGACCTGCAAAATACCATCGGTCACGTTTGCAGGCGTGAGTCCACCACTTAAGACGAGGTGAGAGTTGACGCTTGGAGGAAGACGTGACCAATTGAATGTTTTTCCGCCGCCGCCGTATCCATCGACGTGGGCGTCGAGCAGGATGGCTTGGGCTTTTGCGTAATCGGACGCGAATTTTACCAAGTCGAAGCCGCCACTGTCACCCAGGGGGATACGCGCTGCGCGCAGGAACGGGCGTCGGCCTTGTGCGCTGGCTTCCCAGCACTGCGCTGGCGTCTCTTCACCATGAAATTGGACTATGGCGCAGGGCATATCTGCGCAGGCAGCTATCACATCTGTAGCAAGTGCATTCACGAACAACAGCACAGGGGTGACGAAGGGCGGCAGGCGTTTGGCCAGTTCCGCTGCGCGCTGGGGTGTTACATAGCGGGGGCTGGGTGGATACAGCACAAAACCGACAGCGTCGGCACCGGCGGCCACGACGGCATCCACGTCTTGTTCACGGGTCAGGCCGCAGATTTTGATGCGCGTGCGCGTTTGGTAGTTCGTCATGGCAGCCAATCATAGGCCGGAGTCCGGTCGGGCAGGCCCCAGTGCGCCGGATACACCGGCCCCATGAAGTACAAACCGTCGGGCGAGAAGGTCGGGGCTGCGGCATTCCGGTCGCGCGCGGCCAGCACTTCGAGTATCCATTCGGGGGGCTGGAAGCCCTGGCCTATCACCACCAGGCAGCCCATCAGGTTGCGGATCATGTGGTGCAAAAACGCATTCGCTTCAAATTCAAAGCGCCAGTACACACCGCGCCGCGAAATCTCCAGCCGGGTCATGGTTTTGACCGGCGACAGGGCCTGGCAACGCGCGGCCCGGAAGGACGAAAAATCATGCTCACCCAGCAGATGGGCTGCGGCTTGTTGCATGGCGACCAGATCCAGCGGGCGGTACACCCAGCCCACGCGGCCACCTTCGACACTGGGGCGTACCGGCGATTCCAGCAGGGCATAGACATAGCGCCGCGCCACGGCGCTGGCTCGGCAATGGAAGCTGGCGGGTACTTCCTGGGCCCATTGCACAGCAATATCGCGGGGTAGGAATGCGTTCACGCCGCGCACCCAGGAGGCAATCGGGCGCAGTAGCGGCGTGTCGAAGTGCACTACCTGCATCAGCCCGTGCACACCGGCATCGGTGCGGCCAGCGCACAGGGTGGAGACTTTTTGCTGGCTGAAGGCCGCCAAAGCCGCTTCCAGTTTGTCCTGTACCGTGTTGCCAGACAGCTGGCTTTGCCATCCTTCGTACGGTTGGCCGTTGTAGCTAACGCCTAGGGCCAGACGCACAGCATGCTCCCACGGCAGGTATGGAATAAGCCCCTTGCTCCGGGACGCTCCGCGTCCAGAGCAAGAAGGGGCGCCACATCAAGACAGGCTGGCCAGGAATTTCTGGGCTTTGGCGCGCAGGGCGCCGGTAGCTTCTTCCAGCACTTCTTCGGCCAAGGCCCGTGCACCGTCTTCGTCGCCGATGGAGTTGAACTCCTCCGCCAGCGACAGCTTGGTGGCCAAAGGATCGCCTTCGTCGATTTCTTCCACGGGGGCTGCAGCAGCTTCAGCCGGTGGCGCCTCGTCCAGATCGAGCGACAAAGAGCCCAGGTCGAACTCGATGGGGCCCGTGTCATTGGCGGGTGCCGCTGCTGGTGTGGCAGGCGTTGCCGGGGCTGCAGCAGGCGCTGCCAGCGGGCTGGCGGCCGTGCTGAGATCCAGGTCGAAGTCCAGTCCGTCAAAATCCATTTCCGCACCGGAACCGGGCAGGTCCAGGGCGGCCGGTACCGTCAGCGAGGCGACGTTGTCGACAGTGGGTTGGATAGGCTGAATCGGTGCATCCTGCGCGGTGGGCGCTGCATCTGCAGGCAGTCCGCTGTTCAGGAAATCGAGGTCCAGATCCAGGTCCAGGTTGTTGGCCGGGAGTTCGGAGTCTGGATCGGCCTGCTGGGTGGTATTGCCGGCTTCCAGGTCTTCCATCCAGGCTGGGCTGGCAACCGCAGCGGCAGCCAAGCCTTGCGCGCTGGATTGGAACAAACGGTTGTCCGGGTCCAGGTCGCGGCCCATGGCGGCAATCCGCTCCCATTCCGGGCCTTGGCCGTCGGTCAATTCGTGGGCAACAGCGGCCAGGCCAGCAAAGTTGGCGACATCGCGGCGCTTGGCGTAGATCTCCAACAGCTTGGCGTGGATCGCCACGCGGTCAGGGTTGGTGCGCAGGGCTTCCTTGAGGATTTCCTCGGCCTGCAAATCCCGGCCATAGGCGAGGTAGACGTCGGCTTCGGCAATCGGGTCGACGTCGCTGCCGGCATCCAGCTGGCTGGGCGAATACGACATGGATGAAGCGGGCGCGTCGTCGGCATTGGTGTCGATGCGTTGGCCACCGCTGGCGCCAAAGAACGAGTCCGCCTGCATGCGGCTTTCCAGGAAGGAGCTGTCAGCGGCGGCCGATTGCTTGCGTTTGCGTGCGCTGTACAGGCCGAAGCCACCCAGCAGAGCCAATAGGCCGGCACCAGCCAGCACCAACTGGTTTTCGCGCAGCATATCCATCCAGTCGGTGGAGTCATCGACAGGCGGTGGTGGAGGCGGAGGAGGGACTGCGCTGGCCGGTGCCGAGGCGATCGGGGCGGCGGGAACGGCAGGCTCGGCTATGGCTGGTGCGGATGCTGCGGCGGATGCAACTGCTGCGGCGGGTGCCACAGGTGCGGGTTCGCTGGCCACGGCCGGCGGTGGCGCTACGGCGACAGGAATCGTCGGCGCCGCCACAGGAGCGCTTGCCGCGCTGGCCGCAACCGCGGCGGAGGAGGCGCCCAGCTTGTTCAGCTCATTGATGTTTTTGGACAGTTCGGCCACCCGGGTAGCAGCCTCTTGGTCGGCTTTTTCGCGGGCAATCTTGTCTTCGGCGGCTTTGCTCTTGAGCGCGCCTTTGGACAAGGTCAGCTTGTCGGGCGTGGTTGCAGAGGGCTTTTTCTCGTCGATCTCGGCTTGCACTTTGCCGCTGGCTTTACGGTCGGCACCGGCGGTTTGCACCGACGGCACGCTGCCGGCCAATTTGCCACGGAAGGCGTTGAAGTCGCGGCTTTGGGCGTTGATGATCTGCGTTGCCTCAACCGGAGGGGTGGCGCCAGCCTGGCTGCCATCGGGCAGGTCCAGCACCGCACCGGTGCGCATGCGATTCACGTTGCCGTTGATAAAGGCATTCGGGTTGGCGCGCAGCAACGCGACCAGCATCTGGTCGAGCGAGATATTGGCGGGCTTGGCTGCAGCAACGATCTTGCTTGCGGTGTCGCCAGGCTTGACCGTGACCTGTCCGTTGTTGGCGGCGGGCTTGGTTGCTGGAGTCGGTGCAGGAACTGCCCGTGGTGTCGGCGGTGTGCGTGGCGCTGGAGCCTCGGCTGCCGCCACGGGAGCCGCGGGCGCTGCGGGTCGGGCTGCGGGGGGTGGTGCGGGCAGGGGGACTTGCGGGGCCGTGGTGACGGCTGCCGGCGGTTGGCGCATGCTGGGCGGGTCCAGCAGAATGGTGTAGTCGCGGACGATGCGGCCGGACGACCAGTTGACCTGCAAGATCAAGTCGAGAAACGGGTCGCTGACGGCCCGGTTGGTATTGATGCGCAACAGCGAGCGGCCATCGGGGCGGCGCTGCAGCACGATGCGCAGGTCGGCCAAGGCCGAGTTGTATTCCAGGCCTGCAGCGCGGAAGGCCTCTGCCGGCGCAACCTCGGGTTTAAGGCTGCTGGCTTCTTCGGGGGTGATGTCGGGGAGTTCGATCTCGGCCCGCAAGGGCTCGCCCAGGCCAGACAGCACGGTCATGCGTCCCAGCGAAAGCGCCATGGCCTGGCTACTGGCCAGGCCAAGAAGTGTCGCAGTTACCGCTGCAGTCACGGCAGATGTCTTCCAGCCACGCAACGCTGTCATGCAACGAAGAGGGCTTGGGGCGCGGTCAACCGGCAAATTCTTGTTCATCATTCGGGCATGCACTACGACACTAAGATAGGAAAAAGTACCATAGCATCAATGTCTTAGGCTGACAAGCTGATGTAGGCTTTCACGGTTGAGCACCGCATTTCGGCGGTGTTGCAATGGGTTACATGTTACCAAACGACAACAACCTGCCAATGGTGGCAGGTTGTAAAGCGTCGGTACCCGATCTTACGCGTCCAGCAGGATGCGCAGCATGCGGCGCAACGGTTCGGCCGCACCCCACAGCAGTTGGTCGCCAATCGTGAACGCGCCCAGGTACTCGGGGCCCATCGCCAGCTTGCGCAGGCGGCCGACCGGGATACCCATGGTGCCGGTGACGGACACCGGCGTCAGGTCTTTCACCGTGGCTTCGCGGGTATTCGGCACCACGCGCACCCACTCGTTGTCCTGGGCGATCATGGCTTCGATGTCGGCCAGCGGCACGTCCTTCTTCAACTTGAAGGTCAGAGCCTGGCTGTGGCAGCGCATCGCGCCCACGCGCACGCAGAAACCGTCGACTGGCGTGATGGCGGTGCCGAAGCCCGGGCCTTGGCCCAGGATCTTGTTGGTTTCGGCGCCGCCCTTCCATTCTTCCTTGCTGGAGCCGTCGCCCAGGTCCTTGTCGATCCAGGGGATCAGCGAGCCGCCCAGCGGCGCGCCGAAGTTGGCGATCTCGGCAGCGCTCAGGTTCTGCTGCTTGGCCAGTACCTTGCGGTCGATTTCCAGGATGGCCGACTTGGGGTCGTCCAGCAGGGTACGGACTTCGGCGTTCAGCGTGCCGAACTGCGTCAACAGCTCACGCATGTGCTGGGCGCCACCGCCGGATGCGGCCTGGTAGGTCATGCTGGTCATCCATTCGACCAGGCCGGCCTTGTACAGCGCGCCCACGCCCATCAGCATGCAGCTGACGGTGCAGTTGCCGCCGATCCAGTTCTTGCCGCCCTTGGCCAAGGCGTTCTTGATCACCGGCAGGTTCACCGGGTCCAGCACGATGATGGCGTCGTCGTTCATGCGCAGGGTGGAGGCCGCGTCGATCCAGTGGCCGTTCCAGCCGGCAGCGCGCAGCTTGGGGTAGACCTCGGAGGTGTAGTCGCCGCCCTGGGCGGTCAGGATGATGTCGCAGCGCTTGAGTGCGTCGAGGTTGTACGCGTCTTGCAGCGTGGTTTCGTTCTTGGCCTGCGCGGGGGCTTTGCCACCGGCGTTGGATGTCGAGAAGAACATCGGCTCGATCAGACCGAAATCGCCCTCGGCCTGCATGCGGTCCATCAGCACCGAGCCGACCATGCCGCGCCAGCCCACCAAACCTACGAGATTACCTACCTTCATCACATTGCCCTTTCAGAAAAATTGATTTCTCTTCTCCCGGCTCGTCGGGCCGGGAGGGGCGTGACGAACCGGGCTAAGTCTTAGCCTTTAATGGTCGTCTTGGTAATGGCAGCCACGACGGCATCGCCCATTTGCTGGGTGCCGACCTTGGTCGTGCCTGCCGAGTAGATGTCCGGTGTTCTCAGGCCTGCAGCCAGCACGGATTGCACTGCGGACTCGATACGGTCGGCAGCGTCGGCTTGTTGGAGGGAGAAACGTAACATCATGGCGGCGGACAGTATTGTAGCCAATGGATTGGCCACGCCCTTGCCGGCGATGTCCGGCGCGCTGCCGTGGCTGGGTTCGTACAGGCCCTGGTTCTGCGCATTCAGGCTGGCGGAAGGCAGCATGCCGATGGAGCCGGTGAGCATGGACGCCTCGTCGGACAGGATGTCGCCGAACATATTGCCGGTGACGATCACGTCGAAGCTCTTCGGCGCCTTGACCAGCTGCATGGCGGCGTTGTCGACCAGCATGTGGTCCAGCGCCACGTCGGGGTACTGGGTGCCGATTTCGACCATCACGTCTTTCCACAGCTGCGAGGTTTCCAGCACATTGTTTTTGTCCACGCTGGTCACGCGCTTGTTGCGCTTGCGGGCGGCCTGGAAGGCGACGTGGGCGATGCGTTCGATTTCTGGGCGGCTGTAGCGCATGGTGTCGAAGGCTTCTTCCGCACCGGGGAAGTGGCCGTCCACGGCGATGCGGCGGCCGCGCGGCTGGCCGAAGTAGATGTCGCCGGTGAGTTCGCGGATGATCAGGATGTCCAGGCCGGACACCAGCTCGGGCTTGAGGCTGGACGCACTCACCAGCTGTTCGTAGCAGATGGCGGGACGGAAGTTGGCGAACAGGCCCAGGTTCTTGCGCAGGCCCAGGATGGCTTGCTCGGGGCGGAACTGGCGCTCCAGCTTGTCGTACTTCCAGTCGCCGACGGCGCCGAACAGTACGGCATCGGCTTCCTTGGCCAGTTTCAGTGTGGCTTCGGGCAGCGGGTGGCCGTGGGCATCAAAAGCGGTACCGCCGACCAGCGCCGATTCCATTTCGAACGGCAGGTCCAGCACCTCCAGCACCTTGATGGCCTCGGCGACGATTTCGGTACCGATGCCGTCACCGGGCAATACTGCGATTTTCATAGAAGTCATAGAAATTTAGAAGAAACAGGCCGCTGGCGCAGATACTGCCTGCGCCAGTAGCTATGGATTTGGTAGTGAATCGGTTTAGGCGCCGGTCACCGTGGTGTGGGCCAACCAGGGCTTGGTGGCCAGGCGTTCGGCCTCGAAGGCCTTGATCTTGTCGGATTGGCGCAGGGTCAGGCCGATGTCGTCAAAGCCGTTCAGCAAACAGTATTTGCGGAAGGCCTGCACCTCGAAGGGCAGCTCTTCGCCCTGCGGCTTGACGATGACCTGGCGCTCCAGGTCGACGGTCAGCTGGTAGCCGGGGAAGGCCAGGCAGGCGTCGAACAGCTCGGCCACCTGGGCTTCGGGCAGCTGGATCGGCAGCAGGCCGTTCTTGAAGCAGTTGTTGAAGAAGATGTCGGCGTAGCTGGGCGCGATGATGGCGCGGAAGCCGTATTGGTCGATGGCCCAGGGCGCATGTTCGCGCGACGAGCCGCAGCCGAAGTTCTTGCGCGCCAGCAGGATGGAAGCGCCCGCATAGCGCGGCTGGTTCAGCACGAAGTCGGGGTTGGGCTTGCGGCTGGCCGGGTCCTGGCCGGGGAAGCCCGGGTCCAGGTAGCGCCATTCGTCGAACAGGTTCTGGCCGAAGCCGGTCTTGCGGATCGATTTCAGGAACTGCTTGGGGATGATGGCGTCGGTGTCGACGTTCTCGCGGTCCATCGGGGCCACCAGGCCCTGGAGTACGGTGAATTTCTGCATCTTATTTCTTTGCTGCGCCTTCGAGCTTCTCGCCGGCTTTTTGCACGTCCTGGCCGAATCCCTTGACGGTATTGCAGCCCACCAGACCCAGGGCCAGCACGGTAGCGAGCAAGGTTGCGATCTTTTTCATCAGGTTCTCCCAGAGGTTTAAGCGAATTGGCGGACGTCGACAAAATGGCCGTGCACGGCGGCGGCGGCGGCCATGGCCGGGCTCACCAGATGGGTGCGGCCACCGGCGCCCTGGCGGCCTTCGAAATTGCGGTTGCTGGTGGAGGCGCAGCGCTCGCCGGGCTCCAGCTTGTCGGCGTTCATGGCCAGGCACATCGAGCAGCCGGGTTCGCGCCACTCGAAGCCAGCGGCGATGAAGATCTTGTCCAGGCCTTCGCGTTCGGCCTGTTCTTTCACCAGACCGGAGCCGGGCACGACCATGGCCAGCTTGATGTTCTTGGCAACCTTCTGGCCCAGCTTCTTCACCAGGGCCGCGGCTTCGCGCATGTCTTCGATGCGGCTATTGGTACAGGAGCCGATGAACACCTTGTCGACGAAGATGTCGTTCAGCGCCTTGCCGGGTTCCAGGTTCATGTAGGTCAGCGCGCGCTCGATGGCGCCGCGCTTGTTGCTGTCTTTTTCCTTCTCAGGGTCGGGCACGCGGCCGTCGATGCCCAGCACCATCTCGGGCGAGGTGCCCCAGGTGACCTGCGGAATGATCTGGCTGGCGTCCAGCTCGACCACGGCGTCGAAGTGCGCGCCGGGGTCGCTGTGCAGGGTACGCCAGTAGGCGGCTGCGGCATCGAATTCGACGCCGGTGGGCGCGAGCAAACGGCCTTTGACGTAATTGACAGTCTTTTCGTCCACCGCCACCAGGCCGGCACGGGCGCCGGCTTCGATGGCCATGTTGCAGACCGTCATCCGGCCTTCCATGCTCAGCGCGCGGATCGCTGCGCCGCCGAATTCGATGGTGTAGCCGGTGCCGCCGGCGGTGCCGATCTTGCCGATGATGGCCAGCACGATGTCCTTGCCGCCGCAGCCTTTGGGCAGGGTGCCTTCGACCTTGACCAGCATGTTCTTGGCCTTCTTGGCCAGCAGGGTTTGCGTGGCCATCACGTGCTCGACCTCGCTGGTGCCGATGCCGTGGGCCAGCGCGCCGAAAGCGCCGTGGGTGGAGGTGTGCGAGTCACCGCAGACCACGGTCATGCCGGGCAGGGTGGCGCCGTTTTCAGGGCCGATGACATGCACGATGCCCTGGCGCTTGGACATGAACGGGAAGTAGGCCGCCGAGCCGGATTCGGCGATATTGGCGTCCAGCGTGGTGATCTGCTCCTTGCTGATCGGGTCGGTGATGCCGTCGTAGCCCAGTTCCCAGCCGGTGGTCGGCGTGTTGTGGTCGGCGGTGGCGACGATGGAGCTGATGCGCCAGACCTTGCGGCCGGCCTGGCGCAGGCCTTCGAAGGCCTGCGGGCTGGTCACTTCATGGACCAGGTGGCGGTCGATGTAGAGGATGGTCGTGCCATCGTCTTCGGTGTGGACGACGTGTTCGTCCCAGATCTTGTCGTACAGAGTGCGTGCCATGGGTGCTTCTTTCGTGGAATTCAATTTTATGCTTCTGGGCGGGGGCTGAGGTGGTCCAGCAGCAGCCGTGCTGTGACCGGTAGGGTTGAAAAATCGCGCGCCACCAGCTCGATCTGGCGCGTCGCCCAGGGGTCTTTCAAGGGCACGGCGACCAACTGGCCGGTACCGTGCATCAGCTCGAAGGCGCGCTGCGGCATCACGCCTATGCCCAGGCCGTTGGCAATCATGCGGCACATGGCGTCGAGACCGGCCACATGGATGCGCAGCTTGATGCTGCGGCCTTGTTCGGCGGCGGCGCGGTGCATCGCCAGGTAGATCGAGCTGGTGGCCTGCAGTCCCACATGGTCGAAATCCAGGGTTTCTTCAAAATGTATAGCGGCTTGCGCAGACAGAATATGCGCTGCAGGCACTATCAGTACCAAATTGTCTTGCCGGTAGGGGCGGGTCTGCAGCGCCCCCACGCCGTCGGCGGTATTGCAGATGCCCAGGTCGGCTGCGCCTTCCTGGACTGCGCGCACGACTTCGGAGCTCAGGTGCTCCTCCAGGTCGATCTTTACCTGCGCGTGCTCGCGGATGAAGGCGCCCAGGTCTTCGGGCAGGAACTGCACCACAGCCGAGATGCTGGCGTGGATGCGCACATGGCCGCGCACGCCGAACGCGTATTCGCTGAGCTCACCCTGCATCTTCTCCAGGCTGTAGAGCATGGAGCGCGCATGGTGCAGCAGGCTTTCGCCGGCCGGGGTCAGGTCGACACCGCGGGTGTGGCGTACCAGCAGCGGGGTGGCCAGCGTGGCTTCCAGGTCGCTCAGGCGCTTGCTGACGGCTGATGCCGCTATGAACTCGCGCTCCGCCGCCCGGCCTATGCTGCCGAGCTCGCACACCGCGACAAACAGCTGTAGCGAGGTCAGGTCCATGCGGCGGGCGAAATTGCGTTCTGTGGGTTGCATCGGGGTGGGTCATCGTCTGGGGCGATGGCTTGGCTATTTTCCCGCTTTTAATCGGTGTTTGTCATCTGAAATGGAGATGTCCGTCATCGTTGCCAGTAATCGGAAACTTTATAAGTTTTAGGGCTCTGGTGTAGATACTGTCTGCGCCAGCAGCTATTTAAAATGTAGCAATGTGTTCGGGCATGAAAAAACCCGCCGGCATTGCTGCGGGCGGGTTCTTGGGGCAGTGCGGCTTAGCGCGTGGCGATGGGCTTGACGTCGCGTTTGACCGAACCGGTGAACAGCTGGCGTGGGCGGCCGATCTTGTACTCGGGGTCGCCGATCATTTCATTCAGCTGGGCGATCCAGCCGGAAGTGCGCGCCAGGGCGAACACGGCGGTGAACAGCGGTGTCGGGATGCCGATGGCGCGCTGCACGATGCCGGAGTAGAAGTCCACGTTGGGGTAGAGCTTGCGCGAGACGAAGTAGTCGTCTTCCAGGGCGATCTTCTCCAGCGCCATGGCCAGCTTGAACAGCGGGTCGTTTTCCAGGCCCAGCTCGGCCAGCACTTCCTTGCAGGTCTCTTGCATCAGCTTGGCGCGTGGGTCGTAGTTCTTGTACACGCGGTGGCCAAAACCCATCAGCTTGACGCCGGAGTTCTTGTCCTTGACCTTTTCCATGAACTCGCCAACCTTGGCCACGCCGCCCATCTTCTGGATGTCGGTCAGCATGTTCAGGCAGGCTTCGTTGGCGCCGCCGTGGGCCGGGCCCCAGAGGCAGGCCACGCCCGCAGCAATCGCCGCGAACGGGTTGGTGCCCGACGAACCGCACAGGCGTACGGTGGAGGTGGAGGCGTTTTGCTCGTGGTCGGCGTGCAGGGTGAAGATGCGGTCCAGCGCGCGTTCCAGCACCGGGCTGACCACATATTCTTCGCAAGGCGTGGCGAACATCATGTGCAAGAAGTTGCCTGCGTAGCTCAGGTTGTTCTTCGGGTACATGTAGGGCTGGCCGATGGTGTACTTATAGGCCATGGCCACCAGCGTCGGCATCTTGGCGATCAGGCGGATCGCGGCGATTTCACGGTGCTGCGGGTTGGTGATGTCGGTGCTGTCGTGGTAGAAGGCCGACAGCGCGCCGACCAGGCCGGTCATGATGGCCATCGGATGCGCATCGCGGCGGAAGCCGCGCAGGAAGAACTGCATCTGCTCGTTGACCATGGTGTGGTTGGTCACGAGCTTGGTGAAGTCGGCTTTTTGGGTGGGGTTGGGCAGCTCACCGTACAGCAGCAGGTGGCAGGTTTCCATGAAGTCGCAGTTGGTGGCCAACTGCTCGATGGGGTAGCCGCGGTACAGCAGCTCGCCTTTGTCGCCATCGATGTAGGTGATGGCGGATTGGCACGAGGCGGTGGACAGGAAACCCGGGTCGTAGGTGAACATGCCGGTCTGGGCATAGAGCTTGCGGATATCCACGACATCCGGCCCCACGTTGCCCTGGTACACCGGTAGATCCACACTGGGGCTGCCGTTACTGAACGACAGGGTGGCTTTGTTATCTGCTAACTTCATTTCATTGCCCTTTCAGCGGTTTCTCAACATACTTAAAACTTCATGCACGTCGCTGCGGTCCAGCGCGGGCTCCACCTGCGCAAGCGGCTTGCGTGCCAGGTGCAGGTCTAGCAAATCGTTGTCACTCAGTTCCATTAGATCGCTTAATGCTTGCCCCTGGCTGACGGTCAGGGTAGCTGCGAACTTCTGGAAGAAGGTTTCGATGTAGATATCGTTCTCCAGCAAACCGCGGCGGCAGCGCCAGCGCAGTTTGCTCAGAGCCCGTTCACCGAGCAGATCCGAGCCCGCGGGGGCTGCGGTTTCGGTGGGGTCGATCGGTAGCTGCACCCAGAATCCTTAGATGGCGCGCCGAACCATCAGCTCTTTGATCTTGCCGATGGCCTTGGTGGGGTTCAGGCCCTTGGGGCAGACGTCCACGCAGTTCATGATGGTGTGGCAGCGGAACAGGCGGTACGGATCTTCCAGGTTGTCCAGGCGGGCCGCGGTGCTGTCGTCGCGGCTGTCTGCGATGAAGCGGTAGGCCTGCAGCAGGCCGGCGGGGCCGACGAACTTGTCCGGGTTCCACCAGAAGCTGGGGCAGCTGGTCGAGCAGCTGGCACACAGAATGCACTCGTACAAGCCGTTCAGCTCTTCGCGTTCTTCCGGGCTTTGCAGGCGCTCGCGCTCGGGCGCCAGGCTTTCGTTCACCAGGTAAGGCTTGATCGAGTTGTACTGCTTGAAGAAGTCGGTCATGTCGACGATCAGGTCGCGGATGACGGGCAGGCCAGGCAACGGCTTGAGCACGATGGTGCCGGGCAGGGTCAGCATATTGGTCAGGCAGGCCAGACCGTTCTTGCCGTTGATGTTCATCGCGTCCGAGCCGCACACGCCTTCGCGGCAGGAGCGGCGGAACGACAGCGTCGGGTCTTGTTGCTTCAGCTTGACCAGTGCGTCCAGCAGCATGCGTTCGTGGCCGTCGAGTTCGATCTCGATGGTCTGCATGTAGGGCTTGGCATCCTTGTCCGGGTCGTAGCGGTAGATTTGGAAGGTACGTTTGGTCATGGTTTTGTTCTCGTGGGGCGGCTGGGCTTAGAAAGTCCGGACTTTGGGCGGCACGCTGGCAACCGTCAGGGGCTGGAGGTTGACCGGCTTGTAGTCCAAGCGGTTTTCGGCGCTGTACCACAGGGTGTGTTTCATCCATTCCTTGTCGTTGCGGCCCAACGGGAATTCGGCGTGGTCGGCTGGGTGCTCGTAGTCGTACACCGTATGCGCGCCACGGCATTCGCGGCGGGCGGCGGCCGACACGATGGTGGCCTGGGCGACTTCGATCAGATTGTCCACTTCCAGGGCTTCGATACGCGCGGTATTGAAGATCTTGGACTTGTCCTTCAGCGTGATGTTGGCCACTTGCTTGCGGATGGCGGCGATCTTCTCCACGCCTTGGTCCATGCTTTCCTGGGTGCGGAACACGCCGGCATGCAGCTGCATGGCCGCGCGGATGTCGCCGGCCACGTCTTGCGAGTAGGTACCGTCGGTGGACTCGTCCAGCTGGTTCAGGCGTGCCAGGGTGCGGTCGGCTGCGGTTTCTGGCAGCGGCTTGTGCTCTTTGTTGCGCTGGTTGAATTCGACGATGTGGCGGCCGGCGGCCTTGCCGAACACCAGCAGGTCGAGCAGCGAGTTGGTGCCCAGGCGGTTTGCGCCGTGCACGCTGACGCAGGCGCATTCGCCCACAGCGTACAAGCCGTTGACCACGGAATTGTTGATGCCGTCCTTTTGCTCCACGACCTGGCCGTGGATATTGGTGGGTACGCCACCCATCTGGTAGTGGATGGTAGGCACCACAGGGATCGGTTCCTTGGTGATGTCGACATTGGCGAAGTTGACGCCGATCTCGTACACCGAGGGCAGGCGCTTGTGGATGGTGTCGGCGCCCAGGTGGTCCAGCTTGAGCAGGATGTAGTCCTTGTTGGGACCGCAGCCACGGCCTTCCTTGATTTCCTGGTCCATGCAGCGCGACACGAAATCGCGCGGTGCCAGGTCCTTCAGGGTGGGCGCATAGCGCTCCATGAAGCGTTCGCCATTGCTGTTCAGCAAAATCGCGCCTTCGCCGCGGCAGCCTTCGGTCAGCAGCACGCCGGCGCCGGCCACGCCGGTGGGGTGGAACTGCCAGAATTCCATGTCTTGCAGCGCAATGCCGGCACGTGCGGCCATGCCCAGGCCGTCGCCGGTATTGATGAAGGCGTTGGTGGATGCACCGAAGATGCGGCCTGCGCCGCCGGTAGCCAGCAGCACGGTCTTGGCTTGCAGGATGTGCAGGTCGCCGGTTTCCATTTCCAGGGCGGTCACGCCGACTACGTCGCCGGCTTCGTCACGGATCAGGTCCAGGGCCATCCATTCAACGAAGAAGTTGGTCTTGGCCTTGACGTTTTGTTGGTACAGCGTGTGCAGCATGGCGTGGCCGGTGCGGTCGGCCGCGGCGCAGGCGCGTTGCACGGGCTTCTCGCCGTAGTTGGCGGTGTGGCCACCGAACGGGCGCTGGTAAATCGTGCCGTCGGGGTTGCGGTCGAACGGCATGCCGAAGTGTTCGAGCTCATACACCACCTTGGGGGCTTCGCGGCACATGAATTCGATGGCGTCCTGGTCGCCCAGCCAGTCGGAACCTTTGATGGTGTCGTAGAAGTGGTAGTGCCAGTTGTCTTCCGACATATTGCCCAGCGAGGCGCTGACGCCGCCTTGGGCGGCCACGGTGTGGCTGCGGGTGGGGAAGACTTTGGATAGCGAGGCCACGTTCAGGCCGGCTTTGGACAATTCGAGTGCGGCGCGCATGCCAGAGCCACCGGCTCCGACGATCACGACATCAAATTTACGCTTGGAAATGTGGGCTTTGGTATAGGTCATTTTGTTGTTTCTAGTGTCAAACGTAGATCACAGGCGCCACAGCACTTGGATCGCCCAGCCGGCACAGCCGACCAGCCACACCAGCGTGAAGATTTGCAGCAGCAAACGCAGCCAGACCATCGAGGTCACGTAGTCCATCAAGACATCGCGCATGCCCACCCACACGTGGTACAGCAGGGCGACGATCACTGTGAAGGTAACGATCTTCATCCATTGGGCGGCGAAGATGCCGGCCCAGATGTCGTAGCCGATCGGGCCTTTGGCCAGCAGCAGCTGGGCCAGCACGACCACGGTGAACAAGGCCATGATGCCAGCGGTAACGCGCTGCGCCAGCCAGTCGCGCAAGCCGTAATGGGCGCCGGTGACGACGCGTTTGGATCCGTAATTAACCGACATGGTTCAAATGCTCCGGGGTAAATTAGTACAGGCCGAACAGCTTGGCTGCCAGCACCAGGGTCAGGCCGATGCTCAGCACCAGGGTGAACTTGGCGCTGGAGGCGCCGAATTCCTTGGTCACTGCGTCGTGGTTGGTGTCCATCCACAAATGGCGCAGACCGGCGATGAAGTGGTGCAGATAAGCCCAGATCAGTGCCAGAGCCACCAGTTTGAAGAGGAAGCCGGGCACAAAACCGGCGCCGATGTTGAACACCGCCTTGAACTTGGCAAACGAGATTTCGCTGGAGACCGAGGCATCGAACATCCAGATGATGAAGGGCATCAGCAGGAACATGATGACGCCGGCGGCGCGGTGCAGGATGGACACCCAGGCAGCGGGCGCCATCCGGTAGGTGGTCAGGTCTTTGATGGCATGGATGTTGCGGAATTCGGGCCGTTTGGTGCGGGTGGTGGAGGCTAGCTCTGACATAGATGCGCTTTCGTGGTGTGTTACTGCGTTGTAATTCTTCGTACGGCTGCAGCCCAAAATTCTATTGCAATGCAGCAATCGGGTTTAAGCCACAGCAAAATAGGCTTCAACTTAGTTCATTGTGGTAGTGGTGGCTGTGGGTGTTGTATAGGCCGCGCCGTAACTCCATGGGAACATCGTTGTAGGTGTAGGCAATGCGCTCTACGCTGAGCAGCGGGGCGCTGGGGCCGACTTTCAGCAGGCTGGCCTGGCTGGCATCGGGGTGCACGGCACGGATCTTTTCTTCGGCCCGCACCATGTGCACGCCAAATTCGGTTTCAAACAGCGCATACATTGCGCCCTGGTAGGCGGACAGACGCTCGGCCGTCAGCCCCTTGAACGGGCCGCCGGGCAGCCACAGGTCTTCCAGAATCGTGGGCACGAAGACGCCGTTGGTCTTGAAGGACAGCACGCGGCGTACCTGCAGCACGGCGTCACCGGTGCGCAAGGCCAGGGCCCGGGCAATATCGGCGCTGGCACGCAGGCGTTTGCAGTCGATGATGTCGCGCTGTGCCGGGCCTTCGCTGGTGGTGTTGCCCTGGTCGGGCATCAGCTTCAGGAAGCGGTAAGGCATGTGCTGTGCAGCATGGGTGGCGACAAACGTGCCCTTGCCCTGGCGGCGCACCAGCAGGTTGTCGGCCGCCAGCTCGTCGATGGCCTTGCGGACCGTTCCCTGGCTGACCCGGTAGCGGGCCGCCAGGTCCATCTCGCTGGGGATGGCCTCGCTGGGCTTCCACTCGCCGGACTGCAGGCTTTGCAGGATCAGCCCCTTGATCTGCTGGTACAGCGGACTGAAGGCCGGTGTCAGCGCCGATGCAGATGCGGTGGGACTGGCGGCAGGCTCAGCACCTGTCAGCGGGGTATCTGCAGAGGATGGGACGATGTGGGCCATGGTCAGGCGGGGCAGGCAGGGGTATGGCTACGGTAACTTAATGTGACCCGAATCATATCTTATATAAGACATAAGACAAATTGACGCTTACGGGTTTTCGAGAGTAAACTCCTAGGCTGTTTTCTGCTGCCCGGCGACTGGCTAGGACGCACTTACATCCCCTTTTCAACACTTCCTGGAGTTTTCCCCATGAGCAAAAAGCCCGTTCGCGTAGCCGTTACCGGTGCCGCAGGTCAAATTGGTTACGCCATCCTGTTCCGTATCGCTTCTGGCGAAATGCTGGGCAAAGACCAGCCCGTGGTGTTAAGCCTGCTGGAAGTGCCGGTAGAAAAAGCCCAGCAAGCGCTGCAGGGCGTGATCATGGAATTGCAAGACTGTGCCTTCCCCCTGCTGGTGGGCATCGAAGCACACAGCGACCCTCTGGCTGCGTTCAAGGACGTGGACTACGCACTGTTGATCGGTTCGCGCCCCCGCGGCCCCGGAATGGAACGCGCTGAACTGCTGGCCGTGAATGCTGAAATCTTCACCGCCCAGGGCAAAGCTCTGAACGCCGTGGCCAGCCGCAATGTCAAGGTGCTGGTGGTCGGCAACCCTGCCAATACCAATGCCTACATCGCCATGAAGAGCGCGCCGGACCTGCCACGCAAGAACTTCACCGCCATGCTGCGCCTGGACCACAACCGTGCTCTGAGCCAGATCGCCGCCAAGACCGGCAAGGCTGTGGCTGACATCGAAAAGCTGACCGTCTGGGGCAACCACTCGCCTACGATGTACGCCGACTACCGCTTTGCCACCATCAACGGCGAAAGCGTCAAGACCCTGATCAACGACGAAGTCTGGAACAAGGACACCTTCCTGCCCACCGTGGGCAAGCGCGGCGCGGCCATCATCGCCGCCCGTGGCGTGTCTTCGGCTGCTTCGGCCGCCAACGCCGCCATCGACCACATGCGCGACTGGGCTCTGGGCACCAACGGCAAGTGGGTCACCATGGGCATCCCGTCGGACGGCCAGTACGGCATCCCCAAGGACACCATGTTCGGCTTTGCTGTGACCTGCGAAGGCGGCGAATACAAGGTGGTCGAAGGACTGGAAGTCGATGCCTTCTCGCAAGAGCGCATCAACATCACCCTCAAAGAACTGCAAGACGAGCAAGCCGGCGTCGCCCACCTGCTGTAAGCCATGCAGCATCCACGCGAAATTCTGCTGGGTGCCCAGGCTGCGGAGGCTGTCCTCCCGGTCTGCGACCATTACAGCGGCGTTGAAGCGCGGATGCGCAAAAGCCTGCAATTGCAGGCCGAAATGACCGAGGAGTTCGGGGCCTGCGTGTTCGACGTGACCCTGGACTGCGAAGACGGCGCACCTGTCGGGGGCGAGGCCGAGCATGCCGCAATGGTGGTGGCCCTAGCGCTGGCCGCCGCGCCCGAAGCCCGGGTCGCGGTGCGCGTGCATCCGGTCGACCATCCGGCTTTCGAGCAGGATATTGCCGTCATCGCCGGCCAGGCCGGGCAGCGCCTGACCCACATCATGGTGCCGAAGATCGAGTCGGTGCGCGATATTCTTCAGGTCGAAAAAGCCTTGCAGCGCGCATCTGCCTTGCATTTGCCGCTACATGTTTTGATAGAGTCGCCGGCGGCCGTACACCGGGCTTTCGAGATCGCTGCGCAGCCGCGGGTGCAATCCCTGAGTTTTGGCCTGATGGACTTTGTGTCCAGCCATGGCGGCGCGATTCCGGCCGATGCCATGGGCGTGGCCGGGCAGTTCAGCCACCCGCTGGTGCTGCGCGCCAAGCTGGAGATTGCTTCCGCCTGCCACGCGCACGGCAAAGTGCCGTCGCACTGCGTGGTCACTGAATTCAACGATACCCAGGCCTTGCAGGCTGCCGCCGAGCGCGCCGCCCGCTCGCTGGGTTTCACCCGCATGTGGAGCATCCACCCGGGGCAGATCCGGCCGATTCTGGCAGCGTTTTCCCCCGCCGAATCCGAGGTGGAGGCTGCTGCCCAGATCATCGCCGCCGCGATACGCGCCGATTGGGCGCCGATTGCTTTCGCCGGGCAGCTGCACGACCGTGCGAGCTACCGTTATTTTTGGCAACTGCTGGAGCGTGCCCAACAAACCGGGCGCGCACTACCGCCTGAGATGGCGGTGTATTTCCAACCTGCAGCAGCTGTACCGCTACCAACCACAGAGACACTATGAAACTGATTTTGACCGCCGCCGTCTGGGCTCTGGCTTCTGGCCTGGTAATGGCGCAGGACGCGCCCAAGAAACCTCCTGTCAAGGCCGCTGCTGCCAAAGCCGCGCCCAAAGAGGCGTCCAAGCCCACCAGCAGCCGCATCCAGCTCAAGAGCGCCGCCAAGAACGTGGCCGCAGGGATTGAGGCCGCCGAAGAGGCGTTGACTCCGGCCGAAATGGCGATTGCCGAGCGCGTGCAGGTCGGTACCGTACCCTGCGAACTCGGCACCTCGGTCACCCTGGTGGCCGATGCCAAGTACCCCGGCTATTTCAATGTGCAGGTGAAAAACCTCAAATACCGCATGTTCCCGGTGACCACCAGCACCGGCGCCATCCGCCTGGAAGACAAAAAGGCCGGTGCCGTCTGGCTGCAGCTGGGCAATAAATCCATGCTGATGAACCAGAAGCTGGGCCAGCGCCTGGCCGACGAATGCCAGAGCCCCGAGCAAGTCGCGGTGGCCGAAATGTTGAAGACCAAGCCCGCCCAGAGCATGTTCGACGCACCTGCCAAGCTGCCGGCAGACGCGGCCTCGGCACCGGCTGCGGCGACCACCCCATAAAACGAATCCACCCGCTGCCCCCACGATTTTTGAACCAGGAGAAAACCATGTTGCAAGCCTATGCCGCCCATGTATCCGAACGCGCTGCGCTCGGCATCCCGCCCTTGCCACTGTCTGCCAAGCAGACCGGCGAGCTGATCGAGCTGCTGAAGAACCCGCCCGCTGGCGAAGAGGCCAACCTGCTGAATCTGATTACCCACCGCATCCCGGCCGGTGTAGACGATGCTGCCAAGGTCAAGGCCAGCTACCTGGCTGCCGTGGCCCACGGTACCGAAAAATGCCCGCTGATCTCGCGTGAAAAAGCCACAGAACTGCTGGGCACCATGCTCGGCGGTTACAACATCAGCCCGATGATCGACCTGCTGGACGACTCCGCCGCCTCGGTGGCCGCAGCCGCTGCCGATGGCCTGAAGAAAACCCTGCTGATGTTCGACCAGTTCCACGACGTGCAGGAAAAGGCCGAAAAGGGCAATACCTACGCCAAGGCCGTGCTGCAAAGCTGGGCCGATGCCGAGTGGTTCACCAGCCGCCCTGAAGTACCCAAGAGCATTACCGTCAGCATCTTCAAGGTGGCCGGCGAAATCAACACCGACGATCTGTCGCCCGCCCCCGACGCCTGGAGCCGCCCCGACATTCCGCTGCACGCCCTGGCCATGCACAAGAATGCCCGCCCCGGTGTCACACCCGAAGAAGACGGCAAGCGCGGCCCTGTGAAGTTCCTCGAAGAGCTGCGCGCCAAGGGCAACCTGGTGGCCTATGTGGGCGACGTGGTCGGCACCGGCTCCAGCCGCAAGTCGGCCACCAATTCGGTGCTGTGGTTCACCGGCGAAGACATCCCCTTCGTGCCGAACAAGCGTTTCGGTGGCGTCTGCTTGGGTGCCAAGATCGCCCCGATTTTCTACAACACCATGGAAGACTCGGGCGCACTGCCGATCGAGCTGGACGTGAGCCAGATGGCCATGGGCGACGTGGTCGAACTGCTGCCCTATGAAGGCAAGGCCCTGAAAGACGGCAAGGTGATTGCCGAGTTCAAGCTGAAGAGCGAAGTGTTGTTCGACGAAGTGCGTGCCGGCGGCCGCATTCCGCTGATCATCGGCCGTGGCCTGACCGCCAAGGCGCGCGAAGCCCTGGGCCTGCCCGTCAGCACCCTGTTTCGCCTGCCGCAAAACCCGGCCGACACCAAGAAGGGTTTCACCCTGGCCCAGAAGATGGTGGGCCGAGCCTGCGGTCTGCCTGCTGGCCAAGGCGTGCGCCCTGGTACCTACTGCGAACCCAAGATGACCTCGGTGGGCTCGCAGGACACCACCGGCCCGATGACCCGCGACGAGCTGAAAGACCTGGCCTGCCTGGGCTTTAGCGCCGACCTGGTGATGCAATCCTTCTGCCACACCGCCGCTTACCCCAAGCCGGTGGACGTGAAGATGCACCACGAACTGCCCGACTTCATGAGCACCCGTGGCGGCGTGCCCCTGCGTCCCGGTGACGGCATCATCCACAGCTGGTTGAACCGCATGCTGCTGCCCGATACCGTCGGCACCGGCGGCGACAGCCACACCCGTTTCCCCATTGGCATCAGCTTTCCTGCTGGTTCCGGCTTGGTAGCGTTTGGCGCGGCCACGGGCGTGATGCCTCTGGACATGCCCGAGAGCGTGCTGGTGCGTTTCAAGGGCGAAATGCAGCCTGGCATCACCCTGCGTGATCTGGTGAACGCGATTCCGCTGTACGCCATCAAGGCCGGTCTGTTGACCGTGGCCAAGCAAGGCAAGAAGAACATCTTCTCGGGCCGCATCCTGGAAATCGAAGGCCTGCCGAACCTGAAGGTTGAGCAAGCATTTGAATTGAGCGATGCCTCGGCCGAGCGTTCCGCTGGCGGCTGCACCGTGCACCTGAACAAAGAGCCGATCATCGAGTACATCAACAGCAACATCACCATGCTGAAGTGGATGATTGCCACCGGTTATTCCGATGTGCGCACCATCAACCGCCGCATCAAGGCGATGGAAGCCTGGCTGGCCAACCCCGAGCTGATGCAAGGCGATGCCGATGCCGAATACGCTGCCGTGATCGAGATCGACCTGGCCGACATCCACGAGCCTATCGTGGCCTGCCCGAACGATCCGGACGACGTGAAGACCCTGGCCGAAGTCGAAGGCAGCAAGATCGATGAAGTCTTCATCGGCTCCTGCATGACCAACATCGGCCACTTCCGCGCAGCCTCCAAGCTGCTGGAAAACAAGCGCGACATCCCCGTCAAGCTGTGGATGGCACCGCCCACCAAGATGGATGCCAAGCAGTTGTCCGAAGAAGGCCATTACGGCGTGCTCGGCTCGGCCGGCGCGCGCATGGAAATGCCAGGCTGCAGCCTGTGCATGGGCAACCAGGCGCAGGTGAAAGAGGGCGCAACCGTGTTCTCCACCTCGACCCGCAACTTCCCGAACCGCCTGGGCAAGAACAGCAATGTCTACCTGGGTTCGGCCGAGTTGGCCGCCATCTGCTCCAAGCTGGGCCGCATCCCCACCAAGGCCGAATACATGGCCGACATGGGCGTGCTGACCAAAGACAGCGCCAAGATCTACCAGTACCTGAATTTCGACCAGGTGAAGGACTACACGGATCTGGCCGACACGGTGAAAGACACCGCCGCCGCTTAAACGGTTTGGCGAGGGAGGGTTGGTAACAGCTCTCCTGCTGATTTCATACAAGGGCCTGCAGCTATTGTTTAGATAGCTGCAGGCCCTTGTTGTATCTGCGCTAGAGGCGTGTTTGGCTATGTAAGCTCAGACAGGCGCCGCGCCTGGGGTGGCAGGGCCACCACGTCGTTGATGTTCACCGGCAGATTGGACTGCATGGACTGCACACCGGCAATGCCCACGGCGATGGAGGCCGCGCCCTGCTCGTGGCCAGCGGTGCGGCCCCAGACGTCGGGCGCTTGCGGTGGGCCGTAAAAATGGGCGTTCAGGATTTCATCGGCGCCGCCGTGGGCCGCACGGATTTCCGGCATGGGCACGATGTAGCTGTTCTGGAAGTGCGGGAACACGCGTATCCATTCGCCCTCGGCTTCGGCGCCGGGCTTCTCCTCGATCTTCCAGTTCTTCGGGCTGACGGCGCGGTTCATGTGGGTGCCGATGAATTCGTGGTACTCGATGCGGCCGCGGTCGCCGTTGAAGGTCACGCGCATGCCTTCGCGCGGGCTGTAGCAAACCAGCGAGTAGGTCAGCACCTGGCCGCTGCGGTAGCGCACGTTTAGCGACATCTGGTCGGGGATGGTGATGCCGTCGCGGAACACGTTCTGGTCGCGCAGATAGCCCGAATCCGCCTCGCCCGCCAGGTACAGATCGCGGAAGGACTCACTCTCGTTCAGGTCCAGGTAGAAAGGATCGTCCTTGGCTTCGGGCACGCCGGTGTAGCGTGCGTAGCGGGTCAGCTTTTCGTCGCCGCGGGCGATGGCGTTTTGCTTGCCGTAGAACACCAGGTCGCCATAGGCAAACACCTGTTGCGGAATCGCGTCCAGCCACCAGTTCACCAGGTCGAAGTGGTGCGTGCTCTTGTGCACCAGCAGGCTGCCGGAATTCTCGATCTGCGCATGCCAGCGGCGGAAGTAATCGGCGCCGTGGTTGGTGTCCAGCAGGTATTCCAGGTTGACCGAATGGATCTTGCCGACCACGCCGCTGGCAATCAGCTCCTTGACCTTGGTGCGGAACGGTGCCCAGCGGTAGTTGAAGGCCACCCGCACCCGGCGCCCGCTGGCTTTGACCGCCTCCAGAATCGCCTGGCATTTGGCGGCATCGGTGGTCATGGGTTTTTCTGTGATCACGTCGCAGCCGGCCAGCAGGGCGCGCACGATGTAATCGTGGTGGGCTGAGTCCTGGGTGCAGACGAAGACCTCGTCGGGCTTTTGCTCGCGCAGCATGGCGTCGAAGCGGTCGGCGGTATAGGCAGGTACCGCGTGGTAGCCGATTTCGCCGGCCAGCAGCTGGTTGTAATAGGCCATGCGGGCCGGGCTGAGGTCGCAGATGGCGACCAGCTCGTTCTGCTCGGCATAGGCCGTGACCAGCGGTTCGATGAAGCTCAGAGCGCGTCCGCCGGTGCCGACAAACGCGTGGCGTTTTTTGACCATGGTGCAAAAAAGGGTGTGCTGCCGCAGCGTGGCTGCAGCGGGTGGATAAACCTTTGCGGTGGACCGGTGTGCTGGCGCACCCAAGGACGGAAGATTGCGCTCAAATCATAGCTGCATTTAACTGGATAGTGAATAGAATCCTGGTAAACGACGTTCCTAGCCGCTGCGCAGCGGGCGGATATCCACCCCACCTTACCCTTGGTTGGACCTTATGGCAGACACTCCAATAACCACGGTAGAGCCCCGTTCCCGCGATGCCGACCGCTCGCAGCTGGCCATTCTGGCGGCCGCCCGCGACGAGTTTTCGCGCTATGGATTTGCCGGTGCGCGGGTCGACCGCATTGCCGAAAACGCCCAGCTCAACAAGCGCCTGATCTATTACTACTTCACCAGCAAGGACGAGCTGTTTCTGGCGGTGCTGGAGCGCACCTATGCCGATATCCGCGATGCCGAGCGCCAACTGCACCTGGCCGATCTGGACCCCGCCAAAGCCATCCGGCGCTTGACCGAATTCACCTGGGAATACTACATCGCCCACCCGGAGTTCATCACTTTGCTGAACAGCGAGAACCTGCACCAGGCGCGCCACCTGACCCAGTCCTCCCGCATTCGCGAGCTGAATTCGCCTCTGGTGCAAGACTTGGGCGACATCCTGGAGCGCGGCCGGGCCGACGGGGTGTTCCGCGGCGGTATCGACCCGGTGCAGCTCTATATCTCGATTGCCAGCCTGTCGTACTTTTACCTGTCCAACCATTACACCTTATCAGCCATCTTCGGCCGTGACCTGATGGCCACCAAGGCGCACAGTGAACGGCTGTCCCACATCTGCGATGTGGTCCTAGGGTATGTCCTGAGAGATTGACGGATGCAGCCCATTTACAGGGTAGATGTGCGATTTCATAATTCACCAGTGAGTTAACTATTCGCGCATTCCCTGTTTTATAGGAGCTAGCGGTTATGGCACTTTTCACCCGTCGTCAATTTGGAGCCACTGCCGCTGCGGCAACGGCTGCACTCGGTTTGAATCCCCTGCTGGCGCAGGCGCAGGCGCAGGCCACCCGCCTGCGCTGCTTCTGGTGGGGCAATCCGGACCGCGACAAGCGCACCAAGTTGCTGCTGGATACCTACAGCAAGAAGAGCGGCACCCAGATCGCGGCCGAGTCCTTGGGCTGGGGCGATTACTGGACCAAGCTGGGCACCCAGACCGCTGGCGGCAATGCGCCCGATCTGATCCAAATGGACTACCGCTATCTGTTCGAATACGCGCGCCGTGAAACCCTGCTGCCGCTCGACAAGCTGCTGCCCCTGGCCGATTTCAGCCCACAGGAAAAAGACGGCGGCAAGGTGGACGGCAAGCTGTATGGCGTGAACCTGGGCTCCAACTCCAAGGCCATGGTCTACGACATCGCCATGCTGGAGAAAGTCGGCGTCAAGTCCATCGACATCAACTGGACCTGGGACGACTTCACCAAGATCACCACCGACATTTCCAAGATCAACCCCGGCAAGTACTGGGGCGCCAGCGACAACAGCCGTTGGGAGCAGGGCTTCGAGCAGTGGCTGAACCAGCGCGGCAAGATGCTTTACACCGCCGAGGGCAAAGCCGCCTTCACGCGCGACGACGTGGCGGCCTGGTTCGACCTGTGGGACAAGCTGCGCAAGGCCGGCGCGATTCCGCCGGCCGATGTGGGCGCCACCAACAACGGCAAAGTCGAGGAATACGAGCTGACCCGCGGCCTGGCGGCCATGAGCTTCGTCAACTCCAACCAGGTGGTGGCCTTCCAGGGCATCAACAAGAATAAGCTGGCCATCAGTGTGTTCCCGCGCGCCAAGACCGGCTCGTCGGGCCACTACATCAAGCCCTCCCAGATGATGAGCGTGTCGGCCCGCTGCAAGGCGCCGGAAGAGGCGGCCAAAGTGATCAACTTCATGGTCAACGACCCCGAGGGCGTGAAGATTCTGGGCATCGAGCGCGGCGTGCCGTGCTCTGCTGCCGCACGTGCCGCACTGGCGCCCGATCTGGACGCCCTGGGCAAGATGCAGCTCGACTATGTGGCCGCCGTCACCAAGGTCGCCGTACCCCTGCCGCCGCCGCCGCCCAAAGGCGCGGGCGAGGTGGAGAACCTGCTGCGCCGGGTTGCCGATGCCGTGGCCTTCGGCCGCACCAGCATCAAGGACGGTGCCCAGCAGTTCCATACCGAAGTCGAAGGCATCCTCGCCAGGGCCTGAGGGTCACTGCATGCGACCGCAGGGGGCGCTTCACTTCCGCTTTTTTGCTGTCTAGCCTGGAAGGCAAACTACGTGTCAACCGTTGATGAAAAAACCTCCCGTGCGCGGCGAGGGCAGTCGCGTGCAGCCTGGCGCAGGGACTTGGTGGGCTATGCCTTCCTGATGCCCTGGCTGATCGGCTTCGTCTGCTTCTCGCTGGGGCCGGTGCTGGCGTCGCTGTATCTGTCGTTCACCAAGTTTGATTTGTTGCGTCCGGCCCAGTGGATAGGCGCGGACAACTATGTGCGGATGTTTACGGCGGACGCCCGGTTCTGGCAGTCGCTCAAGGTCACTTTCAGCTACATGCTGATGGAGGTACCGCTGAAGCTGGCATTCGCGCTGCTGGTGGCGGTGGTGCTGGACAAGGCGATACGCGGCGGTGCCCTGTACCGGGCGCTGTTCTACATTCCGTCGCTGCTGGGCGGCTCGGTAGCAATTGCCGTGCTGTGGCGGCAGCTGTTCGAAGGCAATGGCACGCTGAACCAGATTCTGCTATGGCTCTTCAACTACAAGGGGCCGAGCTGGATCGCCAACCCGGACACGGCCATCTACACCCTGGTGCTGCTGGCGGTATGGCAGTTTGGTTCGCCGATGATCATCTTCCTGGCCGGCCTGCGGCAGATTCCGCAGGACCTGTACGAAGCCGCGTCCATGGACGGCGCCGGCACCTGGCGCAAGTTCCGCAAGATCACCTTGCCGCTGCTGGCGCCGGTGATCTTCTTCAACATGGTGCTGCAGATCATCGAAGGCTTCAAGGCCTTCACCCCGGCCTATGTGGTGTCGGGCGGCACCGGCGGCCCTATCGATTCCACGCTGTTCTACACCTTGTACCTGTACCAGGAAGCCTTTTCCTACTTCCGCATGGGCTATGCCTCGGCGCTGGCCTGGGTGCTGCTGCTGATCATTGGAGCCTTCACCGGCATCAGTTTCCTTACCTCCAAATACTGGGTCTACTATGAAGACGATCCGCGCTAAGCAACCTCGGGGGCCGGGCGTGCTGCGCCTGCTGGCCGGGGGCCTGGCCCGCCACGCCGTGCTGATCGGCGCGACCTTTCTGATGCTGTACCCGCTGCTGTGGATGGTGGCCTCGTCGTTCAAGCCCGAGTCCATCATCTTCACCGACCTGTCGATCTGGCCGCACGCGTTTGACTTCGGCAACTATGTGCAGGGCTGGACGGCGCTGCAGGAGAGCTTCACCGTGTTCTTCAAGAACTCGGTGCTGGTGGCGGTGCTGGTGGTGGTAGGCAACACCATCTCCTGCTCCATCACCGCCTATGCGTTTGCGCGGCTGGAATTCCGCGGCCGGCGTATCTGGTTCGTGGTGATGCTGGGCACGCTGATGCTGCCCTACCACGTGACCCTGATTCCGCAGTACGTGCTGTTCCTCAAGCTGGGCTGGATCGACACCTTTCTGCCGCTGATCGTGCCCAAGTTTTTGGCCGCCGATGCGTTCTTCATCTTCCTGATGGTGCAGTTCTTCCGCGGCATTCCGCGTGAGCTGGACGAGGCCGCGGTGCTGGATGGCTGCGGCCCCTGGCGCATCTACTGGAAGATCATCATGCCGCTGTCCATGCCGGTATTGGCCACCACCGCCATCTTCTCCTTCCTCTGGACCTGGAACGACTTTCTGGGCCCGCTGGTGTACCTCAACGAGGCCAGCAACTACACCGTACCGCTGGCGCTGCGCTCGTTTGTCGACTCCACCGGCCAATCGGCCTGGGGCCAGCTGTTCGCCATGTCGGTACTGGCCATCCTGCCGATCTTCCTGTTTTTTCTCTGCTTCCAACGTCTGATCATTGAAGGCGTTGCCCAATCTGGAATGAAACGATGACATCTCCTACGATACGCTTTGCCGCCATCGGCCTGAACCACAACCATATCTACGGCCAGACCCGCGCCGTGCTGGACGCCGGGGGCGAACTGGTGAGCTTCTACGCCGTCGAGGACGACCTGGCCGCCGACTACGCCAAGGCTTTTCCGCAGGCCCGCCGCGTGGCCGACCAGCGCGAAATTCTGGAAGACGCCAGCATCCAGTTAGTGGTCAGCGCCACCATTCCCGATGTGCGGGCCGCTACCGCCATCGCCGTCATGCGCCATGGCAAGGATGTGATGGTCGACAAACCCGGTGTCATCACCTTGGATGAACTGGCCGCGGTGCGCAAGGTGCAGGCCGAGACCGGGCGGATTTTCTCGGTGTGCTTTTCCGAACGTTTCGAAAATCGTGCCACCGAGAAGGCCAGCCAGCTGGTAGCCGCAGGCGCCATCGGCCGCGTGGTGCAGACCATGGGCATGGGGCCGCACGCGCTGCGCAACAACCCGCGCCCCGACTGGTTCTTCGAGCGCAAGCGCTACGGCGGCATTCTGTGCGACATCGCGGCCCACCAGTGCGACCAGTTTCTGCACTTCACCGGCTCGACGCGGGCCGAAGTCGTGGCCTCGCATATTGGCAATTTCGGCAACCCGGAGACGCCTGAGCTGGAAGACTTCGGCGAAGTGCTGCTGCGCGGCAATGGCGGCACCGGCTTCATCCGCGTGGACTGGTTCACGCCCAAAGGCCTGGGTGTCTGGGGCGACGGTCGGCTGACCATTCTGGGCACCGAGGGCTATATCGAGCTGCGCAAATACGTGGACATTGCCGGCCGCCCGGGCGGCGACCACCTGTTCCTGGTCGATGGTAAGGGCACGCAGCACATGGACTGCAAGGCCGAAGTTCTGCCCTATGGCCCGCGCCTGATCCAGGACATCCTGAACCGTACCGAGACCGCCATGCCGCAAGCCCATTGCTTCCTGGCGACCGAACTGGCATTGAAAGCCGAAGCCTTGGCCACCCGTGTAGGAGGAGTTGCGTGATGGTGCAGAAATTACAGAAACTGCAAAAATTACGTGTTGCCGTGGTCGGCCTGGGCGTAGGCAAAGGCCATTTGCAAGCCTACGCCGCGATCCCCGATTTGTACGATATTGCCGCGGTGTGCGACCTGGACACGGCCAAGGCCAGCGCCGCTGCTGCCGAGTTCGGCGTGCCCTGGCATACCACCCAGTTCAGCGAGTTGCTGGAAAGCGCCGAGCAGGGCAAGCTGGATATTGTCGACATCTGTACGCCACCGTACACCCACCGCGCCCTGATCGAGCAGGCGCTGGCCGCCGGTCTGCATGTGGTCTGCGAGAAGCCCCTGGTCGGCTCGCTAGCCGAGGCCGATGCGATTGCTGCTGCACAAAAAGTTGCCAAGGGCACTCTGTTTCCCATCTTCCAGTACCGCTTTGGCCACGGCCTGCAAAAGCTCAAGCATCTGCAGTCCAAGGGCTTTGCGCACACGCCGTTCCTGACCACCATCGAGACCTCGTGGCGCCGAGATGCCGACTACTACGAGGTCCAGTGGCGCGGCAAATGGGCGACCGAAATGGGGGGCTGCTGCCTGACCCAGGCCCTGCACGCGCACGACATGCTGTCGTATGTGAACGGCCCGGTGAAGACGGTGTTCGCGCACCTGGCGACCCGCGTGAACCCTATCGAGGTGGAAGACTGTGCCGCCATTTCTATCGGCATGGAAAACGGCTCGGTGGCCACGCTGTCGGTCACCCTGGGCGCGGCCGAAGAGCTGTCGCGCCTGCGCTTCATGTTCTCCGACCTGACGGTGGAAAGCCGCAGCACCGAACCGTATCGACCGGGCAAGGACCCCTGGCATTTCCAGGGCAAGACACCTGCGATTGATGCCGCCATCAGCGCCGCGCTGGCCGACTTTGTGCCGGCACTGGAATCCTTCGAGGGCGAGTTCGCGTTGATCCACGCCACCGTGACCGGCGGCGCCCCCACGCCCGTGAGCTTGCACGATGCGCGCCAGTCGCTGGAGCTGATCACGGCGATCTACCATTCGGCCGAAACCGGTACGCAGGTGAGTCTGCCTATTCCACCCGGCCACGCCAAGTACAACAGCTGGGCGCCGACTGGCGGCAGCTTCAACAAGGTGGCGCACCATGGCTGAGCTGTCACTGCGGGGCATCATCAAACGCTACGGCAACGTGGAGATCATCCACGGTGTGGACCTGGACATCCGCGACGGCGAGTTCGTGGTCTTCGTCGGCCCTTCGGGCTGCGGCAAGTCCACCTTGCTGCGCATGATCGCCGGGCTGGAAGAAATCTCCGATGGCGAGTTCTGCATCGACGGCGACCGCGTCAACGAGGTGCCAGCAGCCCAGCGCAAGATCGCCATGGTGTTCCAGTCGTATGCGCTGTACCCGCACATGAGCGTCTACGACAACCTGGCGTTCGGCCTGCAAACCGCGGGCGAGAAAAAGGATGTGATCGACCGCCGCGTGCAGCACGCCGCCAAGATGCTGAAGATCGACAGCTATCTGCAGCGCAAGCCCAAGGCCTTGTCCGGCGGCCAGCGCCAACGGGTGGCGATAGGCCGGGCCATCGTGCGCGAGCCCAAGCTGTTTCTGTTCGACGAGCCATTGTCGAACCTGGACGCCGAGCTGCGCGTGCAGATGCGGGTCGAGCTGTCCAAGCTGCACGCGGATCTGGGCACCACCATGATCTATGTGACCCACGACCAGGTCGAGGCCATGACCATGGCCGACCGCATCGTGGTGCTGCAGGACGGCCGCATCGAGCAGGCTGGCTCGCCGCTGGAGCTGTACAACCACCCCGCGAACCGCTTCGTGGCCGGCTTCATCGGCAGCCCGAAGATGAACTTTCTGGACGGCGTGGTGGCCGGCCGCAGCGCCACGGGCCTTGACGTGCGCCTGCTGGGTGGCGAGATCGTGCACCTGCCGGTACGGGCCAACGGCATGGCCGACGGCGCGCCGGTCTGCGTTGGCATCCGCCCTGAGCATGCGGAGCTGGCAGAGCAGGGTCTGCCCATGCACGTCAGCCTGACCGAGCAGCTGGGCGGCAACACCGTGCTCTACGGCAGCCTGGGTGCTCAGCAGCCGCTGGTGGTGCAGGTGGTGGGGCAGAGCCAGTTCAAGCGCGGCGACACCGTACATGTAGCTCTGCCACCCGCCAGCTGCCATGGCTTTGCCGAGAACGGTTTGACCCTGGCCCGCCAGTGATGGCCCAACTTTGATGCACTTTGGGGTAGAGCACCCCGGGTCAGACAAGTTGTTTTACGTTAGCAAGGAGACAGCATGCAAGTTCTGCGTTGTGCTGCCGTGGCCACCCTCGCGTGGCTGGCGGCTTTCACCCAGCCACCGGCCCATGGCCAGACCAGCGACTACCCGAACCGGCCCATCCGCGTGGTCGTGCCGTTCCCCGCGGGCAGCACCACCGACATCATTGCCCGGGCCATTGCCGACAAGATGGGCGCCAGCCTGGGCCAGACCCTGGTGATAGACAACCGGGGCGGCGCCAGCGGCACTATCGGCCAGGCCCTGGTGGCGGCGGCTGCGCCCGATGGCTACACGATCATGGTCCATTCGTCTTCGCATACCGTCAGCCCGTCCACCTTCGCCAAGCTGCCGTTCGATACTTTGAGCGACTTCGCCGGCATCACCCCGATTTCCAGTACGCCAAATGTGCTGGTGATTGCGCCATCCAAAAACATCAAGACGCTACCGGCCCTGTTGGCCGCCGCCAAGGCCCAGCCCGGCAAGCTGAACTACGCATCGGCCGGGCAGGGCAGCGCCACGCACCTGAATGCCGAAAAGTTCAAGATGGCCGCGGCCATCGACGCCACCAATATCCCGTTCAAGGGCTCGGCCGAGGCCGTGACTGAGATCCTGGCCGGCCGGGTCGACTACTACTTCAGTCCCATCGCTCCGGTGATCGGCCAGATCCGCGACGGCCAGTTGCTGGCGCTGGCCGTGGGTTCGCCGCGCCGCGCCAGTGCCTTGCCCGATGTGCCGACCACGGCCGAGGCCGGCGTGCCGGGCTCCGAGTTCAACTTCTGGATCGGCATGATGGCCCCGGCCAAGACCCCGCGCGACATCGTGCGCCGCCTGCACGACGAAGTTGCCAAAGCTTTGGCTACGCCCGAGGTCAGGGCCCGCTTTGCCAGCCTGGGCGCCGACGCCTGGACCCTGCAGCCCGAGCAGTTCGATGCCTACATCCGCGACGAGGTGGCCAGCAATGCCCGCCTGGTCAAGGCCGCGGGCCTGGCGCCCTGAGGACCCGGGCATGCACGCTTCCACCAAGGCCATGCCGGTACGGCTGCGCTCCATCACGCTGTACCAGCGCGATGTCACGCTGCGCCTGCCGTTCCGCTTCGGCGCCGCCACCGTCACCCAATGCCCTCAGGCGTTTGTGCGGCTGGAGCTGGAGGTGAATGGCCGCACCTGGGAGGGCATGGCGGCCGAGCTGATGGTGCCCAAGTGGTTTGACAAGTCGCCGGGCCTGACCCACGAACAGAACTTCGAGCAGCTGCGCGGGGCCTTGCGCACGGCACGGGCTGCGTATCTGGAGGCCGGTGTGGCGTTGACACCGTTCGCGCTGTCGCAGACCCAGGGCGAGGCGGCGATAGGTGTGGCCGTGGCCCGTGGCCTGCCGCGGCTGGCTGCGCAGTTCGGCCCGGCCTTGCTGGACAAGGCGGTGGCCGATGCCGTGCTGCGCGCTTCCGAACTTGACTGGGTGCGCGGCGTGGCAGCCGGCGTGCTGGGCGACCCCTGGTCCGCCCAGCTGCAATTGCAGGCACAAGGCCATGTCTGGCTGCGCCATACCGTGGGCCTGGCGGACCGCATCCTGGCCAGCGATGCGGGTGCCAGCCCCGGTGATGGCCTGCCCGAGACGCTGGAGGACGCGATTGCCATTTACGGTTTGCGCTACTTCAAGATCAAGCTCAGCGGCCAGCTGGAGGCCGATCTGGAGCGCCTGCAGCGGATTGCCGGCCTGTTGCAGCGCACGGCCGGCGACTACCGTGCCACGCTGGACGGGAATGAAACCTTTGCCAGTGCCGAGGCCTTGGGTGCGTTCTGGCGCGCCCTGCAGGCCCAGGCTCCGCTGCAGGACCTGCTGGCGCGCACTCTGCTGCTGGAGCAGCCCTTGCCGCGCCACCTGGCCCTGGTCGAGCCGATTGCCGGGCTGGGCATAGACCTGCCGGTGATTCTGGACGAGTCCGACGACCAGGCCGGCGTGCTGGCCCAGGGCATTGCGCTCGGCTATCGGGGCATTTCCAGCAAGGCCTGCAAAGGTATTTACCGCTCGCTGCACAGCGCCTGGCGCGTGGCCCAGGAGCCGCAGCGCCTGCTGCTGTCGGGCGAGGACCTGACCTGCCAGGCCGGGCTGGCGGTGCAGCAGGACACGCTGCTGGCGGCCAGCCTGGGCGTCACCCATATCGAGCGCAACGGCCACCATTACGTGGACGGCTTCGGCACCGCACCTGCGGCTGAATCCGATGCCTTTGCCCAGGCCCACGCGGGCTTCTACCACGCGCCCCAGGGCCGGCCCCGGCTGCGCGTGCACAGCGGCCAGCTGCAGCTGGCGACCTTGTATGTGCCCGGCTTTGCCACGGCGGCGGCCCCGCTGTGGGACAGCCTGGACCCCATCCATTAACCCACCCACTTGAAGTACCAGCCATGACGACACACACCCTCGGTCTCATCATGCACGGCGTCACCGGACGCATGGGCATGAACCAGCATCTGATCCGCTCCATCGTCGCCATCCGCAAGCAGGGCGGCGTGACCCTGAGCAACGGCGACAAGGTCATGCCCGACCCCATCCTCATAGGCCGCAACGCCGAGAAGATGCAGGCCCTGGCCCAGGCCCACGGCATTGCCCGCTGGGGCACGGATCTGGACGCGGCCTTGGCGAACCCGGCCGATACCGTGTTCTTCGACGCCGGCACCACCCAGATGCGCCCAACCCTGCTGGCCAAGGCGATCCGCGCGGGCAAGCATGTGTACTGTGAAAAGCCGATTGCCACCAATTTGAATGAGGCGGTGGAGATCGCCCGCCTGGCCGAGGCCTCCGGCCTGAAGCACGGTGCGGTGCAAGACAAATTGTTTTTGCCCGGCCTACGCAAGCTGGACATGCTGCGCCGCGCTGGCTTTTTCGGCCGCATGCTGTCGGTGCGCCTGGAGTTTGGCTACTGGGTGTTCGAGGGCGATCTGCAG
The DNA here is from genome assembly GCF_031458075.1 of Rhodoferax ferrireducens. Lineage (GTDB taxonomy): Bacteria > Pseudomonadota > Gammaproteobacteria > Burkholderiales > Burkholderiaceae_C > Rhodoferax_B > Rhodoferax_B ferrireducens_A. The sequence continues at coordinate 301,952 of NZ_JAVDXT010000001.1, forward strand.
CCCATCCAGCGCCCGAGCTGGAACTACCGTAGCGAGGACGGCGGCGGCATGATCCTGGACATGATGTGCCACTGGCGCTATGTGCTGGACAATCTGTTCGGCGAGGTCAAGTCCGTGTCGTGCATAGGCGCCACGCACATCCCCGAGCGCTGGGACGAGGCCGGCAAGCCCTACAAGGCCACGGCCGACGACGCCGCCTACGCCACGGCCGAGCTTATCGGCCACAACGGCGAGCCGGTGATTGCCCAGCTCAATATGTCGTGGGCCACGCGGGTGCGCCGCGACGACCTGGTCACCTTCCATGTCGACGGCACGCACGGCTCGGCCGTCGCCGGCCTGACCGACTGCCGTGCGCAAAGCCGCGTGACCACACCGCGCCCGGTGTGGAACCCGGACCAGAAGCAGACCATGGACTTCTTCGACCAGTGGCAGGAAGTGCCGGACTCACAGGTTTTTGATAACGGCTTCAAGATCCAGTGGGAGCACTTCATCCGCCACGTGGTGGAAAACGAGCCCTACCGTTGGACCCTGCCCGAAGGCGCCAAGGGCGTGCAACTGGTCGAAGTGGCCCTGCAGTCCTGGAAGGAACGGCGCTGGGTGGATGTGCCCGCACTACACATTTGATAGCTCCTGGCGCAGGTACTACCTGCGCTAGAGCCCGATTTTCTTTAAAAATGGTGAGATGACCATGGCCCATACCCTTTTGTTGCCCACCGCCGGGGCGCTGCAACCCTATACCTTGCGCGGCACGCCGCCGCTGGCGTCCAGCACCCGCGTGCCGTTCAACCGCATCGCCTATTCCGCCGCCCATGTGGTGGCCGACCCGCGCGCCGCCATCGACCCCTGGCTGCAATGCGCGGTGGACTGGGACGCCACCATCGCCTACCGCCAGCGCCTGTGGTCGCTGGGCCTGGGCGTGGCCGAGGCCATGGACACGGCGCAGCGCGGCATGGGCCTGGACTGGCCGACCTCGCTGGAGCTGATCCGCCGCTCGCTGGACGCCGCCAAGGACGTGCCCGGTGCGCTGGTGGCTTCGGGCTGCGGCACCGACCACCTGGTGCTGGAGGACGTGCGCAGCGTCGACCAGGTGATCGCCGCCTACGAGGAGCAGATGGCGGCCATCGAAAAGCTCGGCGGCAAGCTGATCGTCATGGCCAGCCGTGCGCTGGCCCGCGTGGCCCAAAGCCCGGCCGACTATGAGCGCGTCTACGACCGCATCCTGCGCCAGGCGCAGCAGCCGGTGGTGCTGCACTGGCTGGGCGATATGTTCGACCCGGCGCTCAAAGGCTACTGGGGTTCGCTCGATGTGGATGTGGCCATGGATACGGCGCTGGCCGTGATCGCCGCGCACCCGGACAAGGTCGATGGCATCAAGATTTCGCTGCTCGACAAGGACAAGGAAATTGCCATGCGGCGGCGCCTGCCCGCCGGTGTCCGCATGTACACCGGCGACGATTTCAACTACGCCGAGCTGATCGCCGGCGACGGCTTCGGCAAGCAGGTGACGCACGGTCAGAGCGACGCATTGCTGGGCATCTTCGATGCCATCGCGCCCGCCGCCAGCGCCGCGCTCAGCGCCTTGGCCCAGGGTGACAGCGCGCGGTTCCACGCCATCCTGGGCCCGACGGTGCCGCTGTCGCGCCACATCTTTGCCGCGCCCACGCGCTACTACAAGACCGGCGTGGTCTTCATGGCCTGGCTGAACGGCCACCAAAGCCACTTCACCATGGTCGGCGGACAGCAGAGCACGCGTTCGCTGGCGCACTTCGCCGAGCTGTTCCGCTTGGCCGATGCGGCGAATCTGCTGGAGCAGCCGGACCTGGCGGTGCGCCGCATGCGCACGCTGCTGGCGTTGCACGGGATCGAATAAGCAATGCGCGACTTCTCCCAAGACCACCGCTGGCTGTCCCTCAACACCGCCACGGTCCGCAAGCAGTGGAAGCTGGACCGCATCATCGAAGAATGCGCGCGCCGCGACATCCGTGCCATCAGCCCCTGGCGCGACCAGGTGGCGGCCGTGGGGCTGGAGAAAGTGGCGCGGCAGTTGCGCGACACCGGCATCGTGCTTTCCGGCTACTGCCGCGGCGGCTTCTTCCCGGCCGCCGACGCTGCCGGCCACCAGGCTGCGCTGCTGGACAACCGCCAAGCCATCGACGAGGCCAAAACCCTGGGCGCGCCCTGCGTGGTGTTGGTGGTCGGCAGCCTGCCCGGCGCGCTGACCGGCAAGCCGGCCTATACCGACATTGCCCGCGCCCGCACCGAGGTGTTTGACGGCATCGCCGCTGCGCTGGAATACGCGCGCCAGGTCGGCATGCCCTTGGCCATCGAGCCGCTGCACCCCATGCAGGCGGCGGAGCGGGCCTGCGTCAACACGCTGGAGCATGCGCTGGATATCTGCGACGCGCTGGACCCGCAGCAGACCGGCGCGCTCGGTGTGGCCCTGGACATCTACCACGTGTGGTGGGATCCGAAGCTGCAGCAGCAGATTGCCCGCGCCGGCGCGGCTCGGCTGCTGGCCTACCATGTGTGCGACTGGCTGCTGCCCACCCGCGATTTGCTGAACGACCGCGGCATGATGGGCGACGGCGTGGTCGAGCTGAAAAAGATCCGCGGCTGGGTGGAAGACGCCGGCTACCAGGGCTATAGCGAGGTCGAGATTTTCTCGGAGCTTGACTGGTGGCAGCGGCCTGGAGAAGAGGTGCTGGATACCTGCGTCAGCCGCCATCGCAGCGCTGTGTAGGCAAATATCCCGTTCACATCCGGTAGCAATTTTTCTGGCGTATAACCAAGGGGCGCTGTCAACAGGCAGCAGTTTCTTACGTTGTTGTACTACTGAAAAAGAATGGACACCATGGCCTACACATCACACACTCTCCGCACCTCCGTCATCGCCTGTACCGTTGCCGCACTGGCTCTGGGTGGTTGCGCCAATATGAGCGAAACGCAAAAGGGCACGGGCATAGGCGCCGGTATCGGCGCGGTCGCCGGTGCCTTGATCGGCGGCAATAAAACCGGTGCAGCTGTCGGTGGTGCGGTCGGCGCGCTCGGCGGCTATGTCTGGTCCAAGCACATGCAGGACAAGAAGGCCGCGATGGAGCAGGCCACCGCCGGCACCGGCGTGGCGGTAACGCAAACCGCGGACAACCAGCTCAAGCTGAACATCCCCAGCGATATTTCCTTTGATACCGGCCGTGCCGATATCAAGCCAAACCTGCGCCCCATCCTCGACCAGTTTGCCAACGGCCTGCAGAACCAGCCGAATACCGAGGTGCGCATCATTGGCCACACCGATAACACCGGCTCCGACGCCGTCAACAACCCGCTGTCCTTGCGCCGCGCCGAAAGCGCGCGTGACTACCTGAGCGCACGCGGTGTGGATTCGCGCCGTGTGGCGGTGGCCGGCCGTGGCGAGTACGAGCCCATTGCCGACAACAGCAGCGATGCCGGCCGGGCCCGCAACCGCCGCGTCGAGATCTACCTGGCCGAACGCGCGCAGCAGTAAATTTCTCCGATAAAAAAGGCCCGTGGAACCATTGGTTCCACGGGCCTTTTTACGTCTGCTGTCCTAGTCCGACTTGGTCACCAAGTCGAAGTGCTCCACCACCGGTGGGCTGGCAAAGAACGGTCCGACGATGGCACGCCATTCGGCGAAGGCCGGGCTTTCGCGGAAGCCGACGTTGTGGGCTTCTACCGAAGTCCAGAAGATCTGCAGCACATAGCGCTCGGGGCTTTCGATGCCCTTGTTGACCTTGTAGCCCTTGCATTCAGCGTTCTTGCTGATGACGGTTTGCAGGCCACGTGTGATGGCCTCATCGAAGGCAGCCTGTTCGCCGGGGCGGATACGGATATCGGCAATTTCCAGAATCATGTTGGTTACTCAGTAAATTTATAAGACTTCGCTGGCGAAGTCGGCAAGCCTTGAGCGCTCGCCGCGCGCCAGCATGATGTGTCCGCTGTGCGGCCAGCCCTTGAACTTGTCCACCGCGAACGTCAGGCCGGATGAGCCTTCGGTCAGGTAAGGCGTATCGATCTGCTGCAGGTTGCCCATGCAGATGATCTTGGTGCCTGGGCCGGCGCGGGTGATCAGCGTCTTCATCTGCTTGGGCGTCAGGTTTTGCGCCTCGTCGATGATCACGTACTTGTTCAAGAAGGTGCGGCCGCGCATGAAGTTCATGCTCTTGATCTTGATGCGCGAACGGATCAGCTCGTTGGTTGCCGAGCGGCCCCATTCGCCTGCGCTGGTCTCGGTTTTGGCCAGCACTTCCAGGTTGTCGTCCAGTGCGCCCATCCAGGGGCCCATTTTTTCTTCCTCGGTGCCGGGCAGGAAGCCGATGTCTTCACCCACGCTGACCGTGGCTCGCGTCATGATGATCTCGGTGTAGCGGCGTTCGTCCAGCACCTGGGTCAGGCCGGCGGCCAAGGCCATCAAGGTCTTGCCGGTGCCGGCGTTGCCGGTGAGGGTGACGAAGTCGACTTCGGGGTCGAGCAGCAGGTTCATCGCGAAGTTCTGTTCGCGGTTGCGGGTGGTCACGCCCCAGACCGCATGCTTGAGGTGGTTGTAGTCTTTCAGCGTCTTCAGCACTGCGGTCTTGGCACGGATTTCGGTCACACGCGCATACAGGCTGGGCTCGCCCGGGGCTTCGAAGTAGACGAACTGGTTGACCATCATCTCGGGCACGATGGGGCCGGAGATGCGGTAGAACGTATACAGGCCTTGCTGCCAGCTTTCCACCGTTTTGCCGTGCTTGGTCCAGAAGTCGGGCGGCAGCGCCAGCGCGCCCGAGTACAGGAACTCGCCGTCTTCCAGCGCCTTGTCGTTCTGGTAGTCCTCGGCGGCCAGGCCCAGGGCCCGGGCCTTGACCCGCATATTGATGTCCTTGGACACCAGCACCACTTCACGGCCGGGGTGCAGCGGGCGCAGGGCCTCGACCACGCCCAGGATCTGGTTGTCGGCCTTGCCTTGGGGCAGGCTGGTGGGCAGGGTGTAGTCCAGGGTCTGGGTCTGGAAGAACAGCTTGCCGCCGGCTTCTGGGTGGCCAGTGGCGTCCAGCTTCAGACCGATGCCGATGTCGGCACCATTGCTACCGGCCAGCGCGTCCAGCGAGCGGCTGGTCTGGCGTGCATTGCGGGCGACTTCGGTCATGCCCTTCTTGTTGCTGTCCAGCTCTTCGAGCACGATCATCGGCAGGAAGATGTCGTGCTCTTCGAAGCGGAACAGGCACATCGGGTCGTGCATCAGCACATTGGTGTCCAGCACAAACAACTTGGCCGGGCCGCTGCTCTTGGGGGCTTTGCGCTTGGCTGCAGGCTCCTGCAGCAAGGCCACGCCACGGTTGCGGGCGGGCGCTTCGGAGGGCTTGTCGCTGGCGGGCGTGGATTTGGGCGATTCTTGCGGCGGCTGCGCGGGTTTTTCGCGGCGCAGGTCTACCGGGGCGTCGGGGAGATTGCGGGCCTGTGGCTTCTCTTGCAGCGCAGCCGCGTTGGCGGAGGCTTTAGGTGCCCGGCTGGTCCCCGTTTTTTTGACGGGCTTGGCGACCACGTCATAGGCTTCGCGGGCCAAGGTGGCAGCGCGCTTGGTGGGGGCGGGAGGCAATGGCATAGGTCGTGGGCTCGCTAAAAAAGGAAATCAAAAAGCGAAAAAGCCGCCAGGAGGCCGGGCGGCTTTTGAGGGGGGAGCGCAGTCATGTTTACCAACAGCATGGGTTCATTATGCATGAGCCCTGTGGCGGTGACTGCGTCGCGGTTAAACCGCTTTTTTGAGGTCTTTGACGGCTTGCAGCACGTCATCCACATGGCCGGGCACCTTCAGGCCGCGCCATTCGTTCTTCAGCACGCCGTCGGCGCCGATCAGGAAGGTGCTGCGCTCGATGCCCTTGACCTTCTTGCCGTACATGATCTTGTTCTTGACCACGCCAAACATGTGGCACATCTTTTCTTCGGTATCGGCGATCAATTCAAACGGCAATTCGAGCTTGGTTTTGAATTCATCGTGCGACTTCATGTTGTCGCGGGACACACCGAAGACCGTGGCGCCGGCTTTGACAAATTCCTTGTGCTTGTCACGAAACTGCATGGCTTCGGTGGTGCAACCAGGGGTATTGTCTTTGGGGTAAAAGTACAAAATCACCACTTTGCCGAGGTGGGTGGTGTTGGAGACCTTGACGCCACCTGTGGCGTTGGCTTCAAATTCGGGGATAAGTTTATTGACAACGATCGCCATAGTGCTTGGGGTCTCTTGTGACTGGGGTGTGGTCGTCGAAAGTAGGAAGTGGCTTGGTGGAGGCGATGCGCGCACAGTAACCAATTACTGTCCAACTCACTGTGGCTGGACCACTGGCTGCTTCTAACTGCAACCCTCGATTTTACTCTGAAAACCCAGGAGCTCAGGCTGCGGGCTCCAGCAGCAGTGCGGCCACCACGTGGCGGCCCTCCTGGGCGAGGATGTTGTAGGTGCGGCAGGCGGCCTGGGTATCCATGGTTTCCACGCCTACGCGCTGGGCCATCATGGGCTTGAGCCATACCGGCTGCGGGAAGCGAATGCGCTGACCGCTGCCAAAAATGACCAGCTCAGGCGCCAGGGCCGCCAACTGGGCGAAATGCTCGGCGGTCAGGTCTTCGAAGCGGTTGCAGTTCCAGTCCAGCCGCTCGCCGCGCGAGCCTACGACCACGCTGTGGACTACTTTTTCGGTATTGATGCCGACCCAGCCCGGCCCGTAGCCGGTGATGGATTGGACGTCGAATTTATCGGGTTGCAGTTTCATGGAGTGGTGTGCCTGGGGTGGATGTGGCCAGGCCCTGGAAGGGGGCGGCAAATGTGGTCCAATTATAGGTTTCCATCCTTGCGGGCCGCCCGGGAGCAGGCAGCTCGCATACCAGCCCACTTAGCGCCCTTAGGCCACCATGAAGACCATCCAAAAATCCAGCAAACTGGCCAATGTGCTGTACGACATTCGCGGGCCGATCATGGACGCAGCGCGCCAGATGGAGGACGAAGGCCAAAAGATCATCAAGCTCAATATTGGCAATTTGGCGGTTTTTGGCTTCGACGCGCCGGAAGAAATCCAGCAGGACATGATCCGCAACCTGCCCAATTCGGCAGGTTATTCGGACAGCAAGGGCATTTTTGGCGCGCGCAAGGCGGTCATGCACTACACCCAGCAACAAGGCATTGCGGGCGTGACGCTGGACGACATTTACCTGGGCAACGGCGCCAGTGAACTCATCACCATGGCGACCAACACCTTGCTGGACAACGGCGACGAGCTGTTGCTGCCCATGCCCGACTATCCGCTGTGGACGGCTGCGACCAGCCTGTCCGGCGGCACACCGGTGCACTACCTGTGCGACGAGGCCAACAACTGGATGCCCAACCTGGACGACATCCGCGCCAAGATCACGCCGCGCACCAAGGGCATTGTGGTAATCAACCCCAACAACCCCACGGGCGTGGTGTATACCGACGCGCTGCTGCTGGAGATCGTCGCCATCGCCCGCGAGCATGGCCTGGTGATCCTGGCCGACGAGGTCTACGACAAGGTGCTGTACGACGGCGTCAAGCACACGGCAATGGGCAGCCTGTCGACCGACGTGCTGACCCTGACCTTCAATTCGCTGTCCAAAAGCTACCGGTCCTGCGGCTACCGCGCGGGCTGGATGGTGGTGTCGGGCAACAAAAAGGTGGCCACCGACTACATCGAGGGCCTGAACATGCTCTCCAACATGAAGCTGTGTTCCAACGTGCCCGGCCAGTGGGCCATCCAGACCGCCCTGGGCGGCTACCAGAGCATCAACGACCTGGTCTGCGAAGGCGGCCGTCTGCGCCGCCAGCGCGATCTGGCCTACGAGCTGATCACCGCCATTCCGGGCGTCACCTGCGTCAAGCCACAAGCGGCGTTGTATATGTTTCCCCGGCTGGACCCGGTGGTCTACCCGATCGCCGACGACCGCCAATTCTTCCTGGAACTGCTGCGCGAAACCCGCGTCATGCTGGTGCAGGGCACCGGATTCAACTGGCAGCAACCGGACCACTTCCGCATCGTCTTCCTGCCCCACGAAGACGACCTGCGCGAAGCGATTGGCCGCGTTGCCAAATTCCTTGAAAGCTATCGTAAACGTAGCGCCTAGCGCACGTACTACCTGCGCTATCGGCACTTTTTACTTAAATATCTGTTATGAAACCCATCCAAGTAGGCATCCTCGGCATCGGCACTGTCGGCAGCGGCGTGTTCAACGTTTTGCAGCGCAACCAGGAAGAAATCAAGCGCCGGGCCGGCCGTGGCATTGAGGTCACCATGGTGTCGCGCCGCAACGTGGCCGAGGCCCAAGCCCTGGTGGGCGACCGGGCCCAGGTGGTGGCCGATGCGCGCGCCATCATCGCCAACCCCGACATCGACATCGTGGTCGAGCTGATCGGCGGCTACACCCTGGCCAAAGAGCTGGTGCTGGAAGCCATTGCCGCCGGCAAACACGTGGTCACCGCCAACAAGGCCTTGCTGGCCGTGCACGGCACCGAGATCTTCGCCGCAGCCCACGCCAAGGGCGTGATGGTGGCCTTCGAAGCCGCCGTCGCCGGTGGCATCCCCATCATCAAGGCGCTGCGCGAAGGCCTGACCGCCAACAGCATCCAGTGGGTGGCCGGCATCATCAACGGCACGACCAACTTCATCCTCAGCGAAATGCGCGACAAGGGCCTGGACTTTGCCGTGGTGCTCAAAGAAGCCCAGCGCCTGGGCTATGCCGAGGCCGACCCCACTTTCGACATCGAAGGCGTGGACGCCGCGCACAAGCTGACCCTGATGTCGGCCATCGCTTTTGGCATCCCGGTGCAGTTCGACAAGGCCTATGTTGAAGGCATTACCCAGCTGGGTTCGCAAGACATCAAGTACGCCGAGCAACTGGGCTACCGCATCAAATTGCTGGGCATCACCAAGCGCACGCCGCAGGGCGTGGAGCTGCGCGTGCACCCCAGCCTGGTGCCGGCCAAGCGCCTGATCGCCAATGTCGAAGGCGCGATGAACGCGGTAGTGGTGCAGGGCGATGCCGTCGGCACCACGCTGTACTACGGCAAGGGCGCGGGCAGCGAACCCACCGCCAGCGCGGTGATCGCCGACCTGGTGGACATCACCCGCCTGCACACAGCCGACCCGACCAATCGCGTGCCGCACCTGGCCTTCCAGCCCGATGCCCTGAGCGATCTGCAAGTGCTGCCCATGGGCGACGTGATCACCAGCTACTACCTGCGCCTGCGCGTGGCCGACCAGGCCGGCGTGCTGGCGACCGTCACCGGCCTGCTGGCCGCGGCCGACATCAGCATCGACGCGGTGCTGCAACGCGAAGCCGATGAAATCGGCGGCGAAGGCGCCACGCAAACCGATGTGATCATCCTGACCCACGACTGCACCGAGTCGCGCATGAACGCCGCCCTGGCGCAGATGCAGGCCCTGCCCACCGTGCTCGCGCCCATCACCCGCATCCGCAAGGAAGAGCTGGCCTGATCCCGGCTGCTGCAAAGGACACACACCATGCACTACATTTCCACCCGTGGCGATGCCACGCCGCGCAAGTTCTGTGAAATCCTGCTCGAAGGCCTGGCGCCCGATGGCGGCCTGTACCTGCCGGTGCAGTACCCGCAGGTGGACAACACCACCCTGACGCGCTGGCGCAAGGTCTACCATGAGCAAGGCTATGCCGAGCTGGCGTTTGAAATCCTTTCGCTGTATATCGACGACATCCCGGCCGACGACCTGCGCGCCCTGTGCCGCAAGACCTATACCGCCCAGGTGTTCGGCACTGGCGAGATCGTGCCCCTGCGCCATGTGGAAAACGGCGTCTACCTGGAAGCCCTGTCGAATGGCCCGACCCTGGCCTTCAAGGACATGGCGATGCAGCTGCTGGGCAATCTGTTCGAGTACGAGCTGGCCCGGCGCGGTGAAGAGCTGAACATCCTCGGCGCCACCAGCGGCGACACCGGCAGCGCGGCCGAATACGCCATGCGCGGCAAGAAGGGCGTGCGCGTCTTCATGACCTCGCCAGCCGGCCGCATGAGCCCGTTTCAGCAGGCGCAGATGTTCAGCCTGCAGGACGCGAACATCATCAACATCGCCGTGGAAGGCGTGTTCGACGACTGCCAGGACATCGTCAAGGCCGTGTCCAACGACCTGGACTTCAAGCGCAAGTACAAGATCGGCACCGTCAACAGCATCAACTGGGCACGCTTGCTGGCCCAGGTGGTGTACTACTTTGCCGGCTACATCCAGGCCACGGAGACCAACGACCAGAAGGTCAGCTTCACCGTGCCCTCGGGCAACTTCGGCAACGTCTGCGCCGGCCATGTAGCCCGCATGATGGGCCTGCCGGTGGCGCAGCTGGTGGTGGCGACCAACGAAAACGATGTGCTCGACGAGTTCTTCCGTACCGGCGTCTACCGCGTGCGCGGCAGCGCCGATACGCACGAGACCTCCAGCCCGTCGATGGACATCTCCAAGGCTTCCAACTTCGAGCGCTTTGTGTTCGACCTGGTGGGCCGCGATGGCGCGCGCACCAAGGACTTGTTCAGCACCCAGCTGTCGGCCACCGGCAGCTTCGATTTGAGCGCCGACCCGGCCTTCAAGGACGCGGCTGCGCGCTACGGCTTCGCCAGCGGCAAGAGCACGCATGCCGACCGCCTGGCCACCATCCGCGACACCGCCGACCGCCATGGCATGGTCATCGACACGCACACGGCCGACGGCCTGAAGGTGGCGCTGGAGCACTTACAAATCGGCACACCGATGATCGTGCTGGAGACGGCGCTGCCCATCAAGTTCGCCGCCACCATTGTCGAAGCCCTGGGCCGCGAACCCGAGCGCCCCGCGCAGTTCGAAGGCATCGAAGCCCTGCCCAAGCGCGTGCTGAACCTGCCCGCCGATGTGACGCTGGTGAAGGCGCTGATCGAGAAGACTTGTAGCTAAATAGGCCTCTGGCGCAGGTTCTACCTGCGCTGGCAGCTATTAAAAACATAGTATGGTGCGGACATGGGTATGAAGGCGGTCGTCTTCGCGGGCTTTTCCGGGTCGGGTAAAACCACCCTGGTGGAGCAGCTGATTCCCCGCCTCAAGCAGCTGGGCCTGCGGGTGTCTGTGGCCAAGCATGCGCACCACAAATTCGACATCGACCATCCGGGTAAGGACAGCTGGCGGCACCGCCAGGCCGGCGCCTTCGAGGTGGTGGTGGCCTCCGACCGGCGCCTGGCCCTGGTGCGCGAATTCGAACAACCCGAAGAGCTGTCGGTGCATGCGCTGATCGCCGAACTCAGCCCCAGCGTGGACTGGGTGCTGGTCGAGGGCTTCAAGTCCAGCGACCTGCCCAAGATCGAAGTCTGGCGCGCCGCCGCGCAGCAGCCGGTGCAGTACCCGGCGGATCCGCACATCGTGGCCATTGCCACCGACGGGGCCGCCGACGCATTGCCCGTGCCCAGCCCGCACCCCGTGCTGGACCTGAACGACCCCGACGCTGTAGTCGCCTGGCTGCTGCAGCACGCCTCTCTGTTTGTCTACAAGGCCCCGACATGACCCGACCCCGCACGCCCTTGATGCCGCTGGACGACGCCCTGGCCCAGCTGCTGGCCCAGGCGCAGCCCCTGGCCGGGGTGGAGCAGGTGTCCACCTTCGATGCCGACAGCCGCGTGCTGGCGCAAGACCTGGTGTCGGCATTGCAGGTGCCCGCGCACGACAACAGCGCCATGGACGGCTACGCCCTGCGCTGTGCGGACCTGGCGGGCACGGCCAGCTTGCCGGTTTCCCAGCGTGTAGCCGCCGGCAGCCCGGCGCTGGCCCTGCAGGCAGGTACGGCGGCACGCATCTTTACCGGTGCGCCCATCCCCGCCGGGGCCGACGCGGTAGTGATGCAGGAAGACTGCGAAGTCCTGCCCGACCAGAGCATCCGCGTGCTGCGCCCACCCCAGCCCGGCCAGTGGCTGCGTCGGGCCGGCGAGGATGTTGCCAAGCATGCCGTGGTGCTATCGAAAGGTGAGCGCCTCACGCCCGCATCTATTGCGCTGGCGGCCAGTATTGGCATGGACCAGCTGCCGGTGGCACGGCGCCCAAGGGTGGCGCTGTTTTCCACCGGTGACGAACTGGTCATGCCCGGCGAAGTGGCGCCACAGGCTATGCGGCCCGGCGCCATCTACAACTCGAATCGCTTCTTTCTGCGTGCCCTGCTGCAGCGTCTGGGCTGCGTGGTGACCGACTACGGCATCGTGCCGGACCAGCGCGCCGCTACCCAGCAAGCGCTGCGCGATGCCAGCCAGGCGCACGACCTGATACTGACCAGCGGCGGCGTGTCGGTGGGTGAGGAAGACCATGTCAAACCCGCCGTGCAGGCCCTGGGCCAGCTGAATCTGTGGCAGATCGCCATCAAGCCCGGTAAGCCGTTTGCCTGTGGCCGGGTGGGCGGTGCTCACTTTATTGGCCTGCCGGGCAACCCAGTGTCCAGCTACATCACCTTCCTGGTGTTGGTGCGCCCCTTCCTGCTGCGGCTGCAGGGTGCGACCCAGCTGGTGCCGCAGGCCATGGCACTGCCCGCGCATTTCAACTGGCCCCGCGCCGACCAGCGCCGCGAATTTTTGCGCGTGCGGCGCAACGCGGCCGGCGGCCTGGACCTGTTCGCCAACCAAAGCTCTGGCGTGCTGACCTCCGCCGCCTGGGGCGACGGCGTGGTGGACAACCCGGCCGGCCAGACCATTGCCCATGGCGACATGGTGCGTTTCATTTCATTGGCAGAGTTGCAGGCATGAAGCTCACTGTGAAGTACTTCGCCTCGATCCGCGAAGCCCTCGGCACCGGCCAGGAGGCGGTGGAAACCCATGCTGCCACGGTGCAAGACCTGCGCGGCGAGCTGGTGGCGCGCGGCGGCGCCTATGCCGTGAGCCTGGCGCCAGGGCGTGCCGTGCGTGCCGCGCTGAACCAGGTGATGGTCGATGGCCAGGCTGTGCTGGTGGATGGGGCGGAAGTGGCGTTCTTTCCGCCCGTCACTGGCGGCTAGTTCAGATCAGCCAGCTTTGAGCTGCGCAGCCGGTTCGGTGCCAACGCGCCGGCCGAGTCCAGGATAGGGTAGGCGATGGAGCAGATGTGCGAGTTGATACGCTTCAGTTCGCTGATCAGGTCGATGTGCAGTGAGCTGGTTTCTATGCTCGACAAGGTGTTGTCGGTCAGCCGCACCAGGTGCGAACGCGAGTAGGCATGCTCCAGGTCGCGGAAGCGGGCTTTCTCTTCCAGCAGCTTCTTGGCGTCGTGCACATTGCCGTTCAGGAACACGCTCATCGACAAGCGCAGGTTGTCCACCAGGCGGGCGTGCAGTTCGCTGATTTCCTGCATGCCGGCCTCGGAGAAGTTGCGGCCCGGCTTGATCTTCTTGTCTTCCACGTCGATCAGCACGCGCTCGATGATGTCGCCGATCTGCTCCATGTTGATGGTGAAGCTGATGATGTCGGTCCAGCGGCGGCTTTCTTCTTCCGACAGGGCTTCGCGCGAGATCTTGGTCAGGTAGTACTTGATGGACGAGTAGAGCCGGTCCACGGTGTCGTCCAGCTTGCGCAGGTCTTCGGCCAGCTGCAGGTCGCCTTCCTTGATGACGGTCATCAGGCCGAGCATCATGGTCTCCACCACATCGGCCTGGTGCAGCGCTTCGCGGGCCGCGCAGGAGATGGCCAGCGAGGGCGTGGACAGGGCCGAGGGGTCAAGGTGGTGCGGCCGCGTCTGGGCGGCGGCGGCCTGGGTGGGCTTGGGCAGCAGCTTTTCCATGGCCTTGGCGACCAGTTGGGTCAGGCCGATGAAGGCCACGCTCATGCTGATGTTGAATGCCAGGTGGAACAGCACCACGCCGTGGGTGGCGTCGGGCAGCGAGGGCTGCACATGGCGCAGCCACAGGCCGATCAGGGGGGCGACCAGCACCACGCCCATCAGCTTGAACACCAGGTTGCCCACGGTGACCTGGCGCACCTCGAGGGCCGACTTGGCCGTGGTCAGCACCGCCAGCGCGCCGCTGCCCAGATTGGCACCCAGCACCAGGCCCAGCGCCACGTCCAGCTGGATCACGTGCGATGCGGCCAGCGCGGCAATCAGCAGCACCACGGCGAGGCTGGAATACGCCAGGATGGCCAGCACCATGCCCAGGAAGATTTCCAGCAGCACGTCGCTGCTGACGGCGCCGAGCAAGGCCTTGACCGCTGGCGAGGCCAGCAGCGGCTCGGTGGCGTCGACCACCAAACGCAGGGCCAGCAGCATCAGGCCCAGGCCGATCAGTACCCGGCCTATGCGCCCGGCCGTGCCGTCCTTGGTGGACAGAAACAGCACCACACCGATGAAGATGAACAGCGGCGACAGCCAGGACAGGTCAAACGAGAACAGCACCGACATCAGGCTGGTGCCGATGTCGGCGCCGCGCATGATGGCCAGCGCTGCCGGCAGGGTGATCAGGCCCTGGCCGACGAAAGACGAGGTCATCAGCGAGGTGGCCGTGCTGGACTGCACCAGGGCGGTAACGCCTATGCCCGACAGGGCCGCGGTGAAGCGGTTGCCCATGCTGCTGGCCAGGATCTGGCGCAGATTGGCTCCGAACACGCGCAGTACGCCGGTACGAACCAGATGGGTGCCCCACACGAGCAGCGCGATGGCTGCCAATAAATTAAGTAAATGCTTCATAGGGTAGCCACTAACTATACGCTGACCCCGGCCTGCAATTTCTATGCACGCGTCCCTGACTGGCCAGCATCCGCCATGGCGGCCCCAAGCTGTGGCGGGCTCCTACATCACCCGGCCAAACCACCACACCGACAAAGCGGCGGCCAGCAGCGCCAGCGTGGCGCCGACCAGGGCCAGCAGCGCCGAGATTTCGGTTTCTTTTTTCTCCACCGTGAGGCGCGAGCTCAGGGTCTCGTAAACCTTCTTCAGATCGGCGGCGGTGGCCGCATGGAAGTATTCGGCATTGGTGCGCAAGGCCACGGCCTTGAGGGTTTCTTCGTCCAGCCGCACCCGCATCGACCAGCCTTCGAAACCTATGGTTTCGCCCTGCAGCGTGCCCACACCCACGGTATAGACCCGTACGCCGCGGTCGGCCGCCCATTTGGCGGCTTCCAGCGGGTCGACGCCAGTGGTGCGCTGGCCGTCGGTCAGCATGATGATGGCAGCCGAGTTGTAGGAGCCGGGCGCGACCGGGGTAAAGGTCTTGGCCGGGTCCTGCTTAGTGACTTCGTCCATCGAGCGCGGCCGCATGGCCTGGCGCCCGCCCAGGGCGGCGATGTCGATGCCGGCGTCGGGGAACAGCGTGGCCAGCGACAGCATGATGCCGTTGCCTATGGCCGTGCCGCGCTGCAGCTGGAAGCTGTCTATGGCCTTGACCAGGTCTTCGCGGCTCTGGGTCGGCAGCTGGGCCAGCTGCGCGCTGCCAGCAAAGGCCACGATGCCGACCCGGACATTGCGCGGCAGCTCGGCCAGAAAGGCCTTGGCGGCGTTCTGCGCAGCGGTGATGCGGTCGGGCTGCACATCGGTGGCGCGCATGCTGCCCGACACGTCCATGGCCAGCATGATGGTCTGCTCTTGCGAGGGCAGGGTGATCACCGCCAGTGGCCGGGCGGCGGCCAGCAGTAACGCCACCAGTGCCAGCAGGAACAGGGCCGGCGGAATGTGCCGGCGCAGCCGGTAGCCCGGGCCCATGGCCTCGCGTACCAAAGCCATGCTGGAATAGCTGAGCGCGGTTTTTTTACGCCGGCGCAGCAGCCACAGGTAGAGCAGCACCAGCAGCGGCACGGCCAGCAGCAGCCAGAGCAGGGTGGGCCAGAGAAAAACCATGGTGGCGTGTCCTCATGCAGCCTGCGCGGCCGTCGGGTGGTTGGGAGGGATGAACGCGGGGCGCACCCGGTGCTGGCGCAGGTCCATGAAGCGCAGCAGCGCGTCGACCAGGTCGTCGTCGGTGCACAGCTCCAGCGTGTCGGCGCCGGCCTGGGTCAGCCCTGCGCGCAGCGCTGCCTCGCGCTCGGCGGCCAGGCGGGCAAAGCGGTATCTGAAGCCTTTGTCGTTGGTGTCTACCTGCAGGTGCTCGCCGGTTTCGGGGTCGAACAGGGTGACCAGGCCGACATCGGGCAGGTTCAGCTCCAGCGGGTCGAGCAGGCGCACGGCCACCACGTCGTGCCGGCGCGCCAGCTGCGCCAGGGGCTTTTCCCAGCCCGGGGTGCTGATGAAGTCGGACACCACCAGCACGGTAGAGCGGCGGCGGATATTGCCGATGGCGGCCTGCAGCAGCAGTTGCAGCTGGGTGGCGCCGGCTTGCTGGGCCGGCGCGGGCTGCAGCAGGCGGTGCACCAGGTGCAGCACATGGGCGCGGCTGCTGCGCGGCGGCAGCACCGCATCCACCACGCGCTCCGGGCCGCCGCCGGTACCGTACAGCATGGCGCCGACCCGGTTGCCGTGGCGGGTCAGCAGGCGCGCCAGTACGGCCACAAAGCCGGTGAGGATGTCGCGCTTGGCATTGCCCGGCGGGCCGAAGTTGATGGAGGGGCTGAGGTCGAGCAGGAACCAGGCCGACATCTCGCGGTCTTCGGTGAACACCCGCACATGGGGTGCGTTCAGGCGGGCGGTGACGTTCCAGTCGATATGCCGCACGTCGTCGTGTGGCTGGTATTCGCGCAGATCGGCCAGGTCCAGGCCGCTGCCGCGCATCAGGGTGCGGTAGTCGCCTTGCAGCAGGCCGTCGAGCTTGCGCACCACGTTCCATTCCAGCTGGCGCAGCAGGCGGTCGGCCTGGCCAGGCAGGGTGGGCAGCGGGCGGGCTGTGCCCTTGGCTGTGGCAGGATCAGGCTGCACGTTGCTCATGTTGCAGGGGGCGCGCGGGCGCCGGTATTTTGGCCATGATTTTGACGATCAGCGCATCGGCGTCCAGGCCTTCGGACAGCGCTTCATACGACAGCGCCAGCCGGTGCCGCAGCACATCGGCGGCCAGATCGCTCATGTCTTCGGGCAGCACGTAGTTGCGACCGCGCAGCATGGCCAGGGCCTGCGCCCCTTCGGCCAGGTGGATGGTGGCGCGGGGGCTGGCGCCGCAGCTGATGTAGTGGGCGATCTCCTGCAGGCCATGGCGGGCCGGCGCTCGCGTGGCGGCGACCAGCTTGACCGCGTACTGCAGCATAGACGGGTCCACATACACCGTGCGGCACTCGGCCTGCAGCGCGGCCAGCTGGGCAGTGGTGGCCACCGGCAGCACCTGCACCGGCAGATCGAGCGCGCGCTGGGCGATGACGAATTCTTCTTCCTCGCTGGGGTAGCCGAGCAGCACCTTCATCATGAAGCGGTCGACTTGGGCTTCCGGCAGGGCGTAGGTGCCTTCGGTTTCGATGGGGTTCTGGGTGGCCATCACCAGAAAGGGTTCGGGCACCTTGTGGGTCTCGCCGGCAATCGTTACCTGGCGCTCCTGCATCACTTCCAGCAGCGCGCTCTGCACCTTGGCCGGCGCGCGGTTGATTTCGTCGGCCAGCAGCAGGTGCGCAAACACCGGGCCCAGGCTGGTGCTGAATTCGCCGGTTTTCTGGTTGTACATGCGCGTGCCCACCAGGTCGGCGGGCACCAGGTCGGGAGTGAACTGGATGCGCTTGAAGCTGCCCTGGATGCTGCTGGCCAGGGTCTTGATGGTCAGGGTCTTGGCCAGGCCCGGCACGCCTTCGACCAGCAGATGGCCTTGCGCGAGGATGGCCACCATCACCCGCTCCAGAAAGCGGTCCTGCCCTACGACGACGCGCTTGACCTCGAACAGCACCTGCTCCATCAGGGTGGCGGTGGGGACGACGGGGCTAGACAGGGGTTCCATAGGGCTCCTCGCAAAGATAGGCGGACTCAGAAGGGTGACATGCCGACCGCGGATGCCGCGTTCTCTATGGGTACGGCAAAGCCGATACCGATGAAGGTGCGGGCCGGTGTGGGGTTCAGGATGGCGGTGACGATGCCCACCACCTCGCCGTCCATGGTGACCAGCGGTCCGCCCGAGTTGCCCGAGTTGGCCGCGGCGTCGAACTGGACCAGGTTGCTCATCTGCTGCTTGCCTTCGGGCGAGGTGAATTCGCGCTTCAGGCCCGACACCACGCCGGCCGACGCCGACGGCCCGATGCCGAACGGAAAGCCGATGGCCACCACCTGGTCGCCCGGGCGCAGGTCCTGGGTGGAGCGCAGGGCCGCCGCCTGCAGGTCGTCGGGCACCTTGTGGGCTTGCAGCACGGCCAGGTCGTTCTCGGCTTGCATGCCGGTGATGCTGGCCGTGGTCTCCAGCCCATCATGGAAGGTGATGGTGATGCGCTCTGCGCCCTGCACCACATGCAGATTGGTCAGGATGATGCCCTTGTCCACGATCACCACCCCGGTGCCCACGCTGCGGCCGACTTCCTTCTTGCCGGTGCTGCTGCTGGAATAACCGACCACGCGGACCACCGAGGGTGCGACAGTCTCAACCGCACGGGCGGCGGCGGACGGCAAGGTGTTGGTTTCCAGGGTGCGCAGCACGGCGGCATCGATGTCGTCCTGGGTGATCTTGCGGGCCGCCGGGCGCTGGTGCAGCCACAGGCTGGTCAGCAGCAAGGCGGTGAGCACCACGATGGCGGTCCAGAGTGCGCGCAGGCTGTGTTTAGACACAGCGGAAGGGGGTGTGGATGCAGAGGCTGGCGTGGCCGGCGCAGCAGTCAGGGGCGCAGCTGCGTCTGCTGCGGGCACGGCCGCCGGCTGGGGGCGGGCGTGGCGAGAACTGCTGTAGAGAGCGGGCCGGGGCATCCTGTCACCTTTGCTCGTACACGCCAGGGTTTGGCGCAGAGTTTTTACGGTAGCACGGTTTGCGGCTTTGTGCATCTCCAAGGTTTCGCCACCTATCCGGCGGCGGCCCGCGCGGGCTCAGCGGCTGTTACGCGCAGCAGCGTGGCGCGCTGCCAGGTAGGCAAATACCACGCCCGGGCCCAGGGTAATGCCAGGCGCGGTGTACACCCCGCCCATGATGCTCTGCATGTCATTGCCCACAGCGTACAGGCCGGGGATAGGGGTGTTGTCTTCGCCCAGCACCTGCGCGTCGGCATTGGTGGCGAAGCCGGTGGCGGCGCCGATATCGCCGGGGTACAGGCGCACCGCGTAGTACGGCGCTTGGCGCAGCGGGCCCAGGTTGGGGTTCTTGCCGCCAGCAGCGGGGTCGCCCATGTTCTGTGAATAGGCGGTGCTGCCGCGCTGGAAGTCCGGGTCCACACCGGTCTCGGCATAAGCATTGATCTGCGCCACGCTGGCCTGCAGGCCTTGCGTATCGATGCCCAGCTTGTGCGCCAGCGCATCCAGCGTGTCAGCCTGCGCCAGGTAGCCGTCGGCCAGGAAGGGCTCCAGCCCTTTGCCGCCGGGGCGCACCATGCCGATGCCGTATTTGCGCAGAGCCACGGCATCGCACACCAGGTAGGCCGGCAGATTGCCTGGCTGTTGTAGGGTCAGGCCGAACAGGTGGTACGAGGTGCTTTCATTGACAAAACGCTGACCCGCCTGGTTCACCGCCAGCATGCCGGGCTTGGCGCGGTCCATCATGAAATGCGGGAACACGGCCGTACTGCCGTCTGCGCGCAGGCGTTTCGACACCGGCGCCCAGAAGGCCGGGCTCAGGTCGCCTTGCCCATAGTGGGCACCCACGTGCTGGGCCAGGCCGTGGGCCTCGCCGGTGTGGCCGGGCGCAGACGGGCACCAGTCGGCCGGCACGCCGGGCAGCAGGTCGGCGCGCAGCTGGGCGTTGCGGTTGAAGCCACCGCTGGCCAGCACCAGGCTAGCCCCCACGCCCACCGTGCGGTGCTGGCCGGTTTGCAGCAGGGTTACGGCCGCAATGCCCTGGGCTTCGCGGTGGATGCGCCGCACCGAGGTGTTCAGCGCCAGCGTGACATTCGCGTGCCGCGACAGCGAATACAGCAGCCGCCCGACCAGGGCATTGCCCATCACCAGCCGCGTGCCGCGCGGGTGGCGCAGCCGGTCCAGCGCATGGCGGGCCAGCAGCTTGGCCGCGTGCCGAAACGAGCGGAACGACTTGCCCAGCGCCAGCAGGTGGTTGATGTCGGTGCGGTCCACCATCATGCCGCCGAGCACGGTGAACTCGGGGATGGGCGGGCGGATCAAAGCGAACAGATCGCCCAGCAGGCGGCCGTCAAACGGCAGCGGCTCCAGCGCGCGGCCGTTCAGGGTGGAGCCGCCCAGCTCGGAGATGTAGTCTGGGTGCTTGGGGTAGGCGCGGTAGTGCACCTCGCTGCGGCTTTCCAGCAGCTCCACCGCTTGCGCGCCGTGGTCCAGAAAGGCCTGGCGCAATGCCGCCGGGCTGCGCGCGCCGATGGCGTTGTCGAGGTAGCGTTTGGCGTCTGCCAGCGTGTCCTGCGGGTTGACGCTGGCCGCATGCCGCGTGCCGGGAATCCAGGTCGTGCCACCCGACCAGGCCGTTGTGCCGCCCACATATTCGGTGCGCTCCACCAGCAACACCTTCTGCCCGGCAATGGCCGCAAACAAAGCCGCTGCCAGGCCCGCGCCGCCGGCGCCGATGACGACCAGGTCATAGCTGGAGGACTCGGGCAGAGCGCTGAGCGAAGACAGCAGCTGCATCTCAGCGTTCCAGCAGGAAATCGACCATCAGGTCGCGCACGCGGCCGAACATGTGGGCGCCGGTCATGGTCTGGCAGCCCTGGGCGCGGGCGGCGGCGATCAGCGGCGTGATGGCGGGCGCGGTGATCACGCAGCCGACGAACATGGCGGCGCTGAGTTTCTCCACATCCAACGGATACGGGTCGCCGGCCCGCATGCCGACCGGGGTGGCGTTGAGCACGATGTCGTAGCCTGTGGGATCGGCCGAACCATGGATGACCGGGCAGCGGCCCAGGCCGTTCAAACGGTTGATCAGGGTGGTGCGGCGGGCCACATCGGCGTCGAAGATGGCCAGCTGGCTGACCCCGGCCACCACCAGCGCGTGGGCAATCGCCGATCCGGCGCCGCCGGCACCGACCAGCAAGGCCTTCTTGCCCGCCGGCTGGCAGCCGTTGTCCTGCATCGCCGAGACGAAGCCCAGGCCGTCGAACATATCGCCGTGCCAGCTGCCATCAGGGTTGCGGCGCATGGTGTTGACGGCGTGCAAGAACCTGGCCCGTTCCGAGGTGGTGCTGCACAGCTCAAAACAGGCGAACTTGTGCGGCACGGTGACGATGACGCCGTCCACGTTCTGCGCCAGCGATACCCCGGCCAGCCAGGCGGCCAGTTGGGCCGGCGCCACGTGGGCGGGCATCACATAGGCGTTGTGGCCGCGCTGCTGCAGCGCCTGGCTCACCCCGGCCGGCGATTTCACCTGGGCGATCGGGTCGCCGACGATGTAGTGGACGCGGGTGGCGCCGTTCAAGGGTTCTGACATGCTGAAGTTCTCCGTGGGACTGCTCGATGGCGCAATCATAAGTAAAAATGGAATACTATTCCAGTATTGAACTTAATTCTGATTTTGCTAAGATGCCAGCCATTGAACCGACGGAGCGACCCGCATGAATGGCGTATTGGAAAGAACCCTGGGCATCTTGGAGCTGCTGTCCCAGCACGGCGGCGGGCTGGAGCTGGCTGCCATTGCCGACCAGCTTGACATCCCCCGCAGCGCCGTACACCGCCTGCTGGCCGACCTGGTGCGCTGTGGCTATGTGCGGCAAACGCGCGACCACGGCGACTACCTGCTGACTACCAAGCTGGTGTCCATGGGCCTGAGCTTTCTCAGCCACACCGGCATCGTCGACATTGCCCAGCCGTTGCTCGACCGCTTGGCCGAAATCTCCGGCGAACTGGTGCGCCTGGCCGTGGTGGACGGCAACCGCCTGACCTGGGTGGCCCGCGCCCAAGGCGCGCGCCAAGGCCTGCGCTACGACCCCGACATGGGCAGCGATGCGCGCATCTCCTGTTCGTCCTCGGGCCTGGCCTGGCTGTCCACCATGGACGACGACGCGGCACTGGCCCTGGTGGCCCAGCAGGGCGTCGGCCCGGTGGAAGAATTCGGCCCGAACGCACCCAAGACCCTGCAAGAGGTGATGGCCCAAGTAAACGCCACACGCGAACGCGGCTACAGCCTGACGCTGGAAACCTACACCCCCGGCCTGAACGCCATGGCCGCGCCCGTGCGCCTGAACGGCCAGCCCGCCTTGGGCACCATCAGCATCGCCGGCCCGTCTGCCCGCTTCACGCTGGAACGCATGCAGGCCCTGGGCGCCGACCTGGTGTCGCTGGCCGCGCAGCTGGCCGCCGCCAGCGGCGCATCGCCTTTCTTCAACCAGCCGCGCGCCACCGCCACTGCTAGCCTGAAAAAAATCTACGCCGCCTGATCCATGGCCGCCACTGAAACCTGCGATCTTTTGGTGATCGGCTCCGGCGCTGGCGGTTTGTCCGCCGCCGTCACCGCCGCCCACCTGGGCTTGAAGGTCTTGGTGGTGGAGAAAGAGGCCCAGTATGGCGGCACCACCGCCTGGTCCGGTGGCTGGATGTGGGTGCCGCGCAACCCGCTGGCGCTTGACGCCGGCATCTTTGAGGACATCGCCCAACCCACGGCGTATCTGCGGCAGGAGCTGGGCGCGCAGTTCGACGCAGAGCGGGTCCAGGCCTTCTTGGCACAAGGGCCGCGCATGGTGGAGTTCTTCCGCAGCCAGACTGCACTGCAGTTCATCGACGGCAACAGCGTGCCCGACTTTCACGGCCGCAACCCGTTTGCGGCCAAGGGCGGCCGGTCGATCTGCGCAGCACCCTTTGATGGCCGCCGCCTGGGCGCACACATCCAGCAGCTGAAGCCGCCGCTGGCCGAGACCACGCTGTGGGGCATGGGCATTGCGTCCGGTGCGGAGTTGCGGCATTTCTTCAACGCCATGCGCAAGCCTGCATCGCTCTGGTATGTGAGCCAAAGGGTGCTACGCCACTGTGCCGATCTGCTGCGCTACCGGCGCGGCATGCGCCTGGTCAACGGCAATGCGCTGGTCGCCGGGTTGGCCGCATCGGCCTTTGCCCAAGGCGTGGAGATACGCACCAATAGCCCGGCGCAGCGCCTGCTGTTCGAACATGGCTGCGTGCTCGGCGCGGTGGTCGATGGCAGCGAGATACGCGCCCGTCGCGGCGTGGTGCTGGCCTGCGGCGGTTTTCCATTTGATGCGGCACGCAAGCAAGAACTGCTGGGCCACGCACATTGGTCGGCCGCCTCGCGCAGCAACACCGGCGACGGCCTGCGCCTGGGCGAATCGGCCGGCGGCCAGGTCGCGTGTGACGCGGTGCAGGCCGCAGCGCTGGCGCCGGTATCGCTGGTGCCGCAAAAAGACGGCAGCTTCGCGCACTTCCCACACCTGATCGAGCGCGCCAAACCCGGCCTGATCGCGGTGACGGCGAACGGGCGCCGCTTCACCAACGAAGCCGATTCCTACTATGACTTTGTGCGTGGCATGCTGGCCGCCACGCCAGCCGGGGCACCGGTGCAGGCCTGGCTGGTCTGCGACCACGCTTTCATCCGCCACTACGGGCTGGGCGCGGTGAAGCCCGCCCCCATGCCCATGGGCGCCATGCTGCGTAACGGCTACCTGCAACGCGGCAACACCTTGGCAGATCTGGCCCTGGCCTGCGGCATAGCTGCAGCGAACTTGCACGCCACAGTACAGCGCTACAACCAGCAAGCACTGGAAGGCCGTGACGCTGACTTCGCCAAGGGCGAGACCCCCTACAACCGCGTGCAGGGCGACGCCGAGGCGGGCCTGGCCAACCCCTGCATGGCGCCTCTGGCGCAAGGCCCGTTCTATGCGGTAAAGGTCGTTCCCGGCAGCCTGGGCACCTTCGCCGGCCTGCGCACCAACGCCAGCGCACAGGTGCTCGACGCGCGGAACCAGCCCATCCCCGGCCTGTACGCCGGTGGCAACGACATGCACAGCGTGATGGGCGGCAGCTACCCCAGCGGCGGCATCACCCTGGGGCCGGCGATGACGTTTGGCTATATCGCTGCGCACCACGCCGCCGGTGTGGATTTATAAGAAATCGGCCTCCAGCGCAATCAATACCTGCGCAAGCAGCTCTTAATTCAATAGCAAAAGGAATCTCCATGTACTACGAACTCGCCACCATGACCCTGCCCTTCGGCACCGCCGGGCAGGCCGCCACCCACGTGCAGACCTACACCACCGCGCCCGAAGCGGGCGGTGAACTGCTGGGCTGCTGGTTTACAGACATCGGCCAGCTGAACCAGATGATCGTGCTGCGCGGCTTTGCCGACCTGGGCGCGCTGCAAACCGAGCGGGCGCGCACGCAAAAGAGCGCCGACCCGTTCGGCTGCGGCGGCATCTTCCAGAGCCTGGAGCAGCACAGCTACCAGGGCTTTCCGTGGATGAAGCCGGTGCGGCCGTCTGCAGAGTCCGGCATCCGCGGCCCGGTGTACGAGATCCGCACCTACGGCATCAAGACCGGCGGCGTGCAGGCCACGATTGATCTGTGGGAGCAGTACGTGCCACCGCGCGAAGCGCTGTCGCCCTGCGTCGTGGCCATGGTGGCGCTGGACGGCCCGCTGCGCTTCACCAACATCTGGTCCTACCCGACTCTGGACGCACGCAGCAAGGCCCGCGCCGACGCCGTGGTCCAAGGCATCTGGCCGCCCAAGGGCGGGCCGGCGCACCTGACGACGAATATGGTGTCCACCATTGCGCTGCCGACGGCGGTATCGCCTCTCAAATAAAAGCCCGGAGAACCCGATGCCACGGCTTTATTCCCAGGCCTACCTCACCGCTTGCGCCCTGACGCCGCCGCAGGCCATACGCCAGGCCGCTGCGCTGGGCTATAGCGACGTGGGCTTGCGCCTATGGCCCAACGCGGCAGGTGCACCGCAGCAGTTTTTGATCGGCCAGCCCGCGGTACTGCGCGAAACCTTGGCGGCGCAGCGCGACACCGGCGTGGGCGTGTTCGATCTGGAAATCATCCGTATCGGCGCGGGCTTTGACCCCCGCACCTACCTGCCGTTGTTGGAGGCCGGCGCTGCGCTCAAAGCCCGGGCCTTGCTGGTCGCAGGGGACGATACCGACGAGCCACGTCTGACCGATGCGTATGCCCGCCTGTGCGAATTGGTGCGTCCCTACGGTCTGACTGCTGACCTGGAGTTCATGCCCTGGACGGCCGTGCCCGATGCCAATGCCGCCCTGCGCATTGTCATAGCCGCGGGCCGCCCGGCCAGTGCGGGCATTCTGGTGGATGCCCTGCACTTCGACCGCTCTGGCACCACGTTGGACGATATCCGCGCCTTGCCGCGCGATCTGCTGCACTACGCACAAGTGTGCGATGCGCCCACCCGTGCCCCATGGACTCCGATGGGTCGGGCTTTCACGGTGGACGAAATGGTTCACACCGCGCGCTGTGAGCGCCTACAACCTGGCGAGGGCGGTATCGCCTTGCAAGCCTTGTTTTCTGCCCTGCCGAATGACCTGCCTGTCAGCGTAGAGGTGGTGCACCTGCAGCGTATGGCGCAAATGCCTCCCGCCGACTGGTCCCGCCAATGCCTTGCCGCCAGCCGCACTCTGCTTGATATCCAGGCTACCCAAGCCTGATTTTTTGCATACGGCCCAAACAGACAACGTATGGAGCCCGCTACGGCGCAGTGGAAGGCGGGCGATGCCTATCTGGGGCCTATCAAGCGCATCAGCGACGACCAAGACCGTCTCCAATGGGAGCTCTTTAAAGCCGGATGGGAATGCTGCTGCCGGTAGATATTAATTTTTGCCTGTCTGCGGGGAGTTTGTCTGCCAAAAACAATATCGCCATTGCTGGTCACCGGAAGTGGGCCAAATTGGCTTACGACCAGCAGGGCACCATTGGGCGAATATGCGATGCCGTGTGGAAACCGCATGTGTGCATCAGGATTCTCGAGTGCCTGGGTCGGTCGTTTTTCCGTGATGCGGTTATTTGTGCAATCAAAAGAATACGACGTGACGTAATCTGCTTCGCTGTTAGATACGGTGATGCTGTTCCCATCGCGCGACACCTTGATATCCTCCGGTCTAGCCAAACGGGTTGCTTCGCCTTCGAAAGTCTGTGTGGGAACAGGATTGATGCGACCTGTCTGGCGATCAAAATCGTAAATGCAGATGCAATTCAGATCTGAATAGGTGACGAGTAAACAAGTTTCGTCCGGGGAAAATGCAATTCCTTTCGGAACACCCGGTAAACTTTCGTCTGGTATCCAGTCAAGAAGGCGAATCTCTGGGCCTTCGTCATCAAAGCTGAAAAGGCCGATAGCTTTTTGATGGGTATTTATCCAACCGAAAGCCACGGTTAAAAATTTACCCGATGGCGAAATATCCATGCCATGGGGCTTCAAGGCCGCCAAGGGAGCAGGAAATGGGATGCAAGCAATCGGAAGCGATGCATACAGTTCATCTTCTCCGCGCTGGTAAATGGTGAATGTTGTGCTGCTCCAATTAATAACAATGATTTTTTTCCCATCTGGCGAGAAAACAACATGCTGTGGTGCATGGAGAAGTGCATCGGGGTGCTTGATAACTTGGGTAACGCGTGCTTGCCCGAATTTGTCAACCTTGAAGTTAATCAATTGATTAACCGATGAAAATGCCGCACAAAATAAATCCTCGCTGGGGTGAAAGGCGACACTGTTAATTAAGCTGTAAGCCCAAGAGTTGTTTTGTATGCAATCAATGGGCCGAGGTTCATACGACAATATTGCTCTCCAGTTGCTTTATATTTTTTGTGTGCTCGTTCGGTAAAACTTATCGTAGTACGACAGACTTTTATGGTTTAGCGCTTGTGCGGTTACGAACGCTTACAAGGGTAGCCTGCGTTGTGTTGCCGGCCTATGGAGGTTTCTATCTAGTAACCCCTGTTTAAATCCCCATTTGGTGGATTAATTCACGTAGGCGTTGCCGTCAGAACGGCATTCCAGTCGACCAGGCTGACATCGGCCAGACCGGCGGCGCGCAACATGCCAGCGTTACTGTTGCAGCCAGTGGTGGGGCCAGGCATGCGGGTCTCTGTATGTGTAGAAGACCAGGTGCCTCCTGGCGGAACGGGCTCTAGGCGTGGGCCAAGTTGTCCGTGGTCTTGTCCTTGTGTGTGGCGGTTGGATTCAGGCTGCCGGTGTATGGGTCGGCGTCTCTGAAAACCGGGCCTGCAGCGGGCTGAGTTCATCGCCCCGCGCCTGCTCCAGTACCGTGTATAGCGCGGGGCGGCTGCCGAGGTAGGCCAGAGTCGTGCGGCGGTGCAGGCTGAACATAAGCGGCTCCCGAAGCAGCCCATGATTCTGCGGCGCCCGGCAAGCGGCGTCAAACCTCCGAACGCTTGCCTCAGCCCAGGTGGGTGTGCCGCTCGGGCCGTTCCTCGGTTTCCATGGCCGCCAGGCCTTGCAGGATGCCGCAGGCGTCCACCGCCTGTTCGCTGGAGCAGCGCTGGCGCAGGCTGCCCAGTTGCTCCTTCAGGTGCACCAGTTCGCGGATGCGCTCGTCCACATGGGCGATGTGCTGGTCGAATACCGCGTTGATGGCGCCGCAGCCTTCGGCCGGCTGGTCGGCCAGGCGCAGCAGGGTGTGGATTTCTTCCTGGCTCATGTCCAGCGCGCGGCAGTTGCGGATGAAGCGCAGCCGCTCCAGATGCTCGGGCCCGTAGACCCGGAAGTTGCCCGCCGTGCGGGCCGGGGCGGGCAGCAGGCCTTCTTTCTCGTAGTAGCGCACCGTCTCCACCGTGCATTGCGCGACCTGGGCCAATTCACCGATCTTCATAAGGGTACTCCAGAAAGCGGTTGACTCTATAGTAGCTTCAGGTTGTGTAATCGTTGCAAGTCTTCTGAAAGCCCCTATGCCTACCCCTGCCAAGCACGACCACGCCCATGACCCCCATGGTCACGACCACTCGGACCATGGGCACGGCCATGACCATGGCGCGGGCGCTTGCTGCGCGGCCAGCGCGGTGCCGCTGGCCCTGCCCGCCGCGCCCAGCACTAGCGCCCAGGGCATGCAAACCCCGATCCGCATCCTGCAGATGGACTGCCCGACCGAAGAGGCCTTGTTGCGCAAGAAGCTGACCGGCATGGACGGTGTGGCGGGCATGGACTTCAACCTGATGCAGCGCGTGCTGACGGTCACCCACGCGCCCAGCGCCATTGAGCCCATCCTGCAGGCGGTGCGCTCCCTCGGCTTTACGCCCGAGATCGCCAACAGCGCCGCGGCCCAGGCCGCGCCCACGCCCGAGCCCGCCAAGCCCTGGTGGCCGTTGGTGCTGGCCGGTGCGGCGGCCATCGCCTCCGAAGCCGCGCACTGGGCCGGGTTGCCCGGCTGGGTGGCGGCCGTGCTGGCGTTGGCGGCGGTGCTGGCCTGCGGTACCACCACCTACAAAAAGGGCTGGATCGCGGTGCGCAATGGCAACCTCAACATCAACGCGCTGATGAGCATTGCGGTCACTGGCGCGCTGCTGCTCGGCCAGTGGCCCGAAGCCGCGATGGTGATGGTGCTGTTCACCGTGGCCGAGCTGATCGAGGCCAAGTCCCTGGACCGGGCCCGCAATGCCATCCAGGGCCTGCTGCAGCTGGCGCCAGAGCGTGCCACCGTCCAGCAGGCCGATGGCAGCTGGAGCGATGTCGCCGCCAAGGCGGTGGTCGTCGGCGCGCGGGTACGCGTCAAACCCGGTGAGCGGCTCGCGCTGGATGGCCAGATCGTCAACGGCCGCTCCAGCATCGACCAGGCTCCTATCACGGGGGAAAGCCTGCCAGTGGAGAAGGCCGAAGGCGATACGGTGTTTGCCGGCACCATCAACGCATCGGGCTCGTTCGAGTACCTTGTGACGGCCGCAGCGGGTGACAGCACGCTGGCCCGCATCATCCATGCGGTGGAAGAGGCGCAGGGCGCGCGCGCACCGACACAGCGCTTTGTGGACAGGTTTGCCCAGGTCTATACCCCGGTGGTGTTTGCCATTGCCGTGGCCATTGCCATCCTGCCACCGCTGCTGATGGGCGGCGACTGGTTCACCTGGGTCTACAAGGCCTTGGTGTTGCTGGTGATTGCCTGCCCTTGCGCACTGGTGATCTCCACGCCGGTCACCATCGTCAGCGGCCTGGCAGCGGCAGCCCGCATGGGCATCCTGGTCAAGGGCGGTGTGTACCTGGAAGAAGGGCGCAAGCTCGTCTGGCTGGCGCTGGACAAGACCGGCACCATCACCCACGGCAAGCCCGCGCAGACAGATTTTGCGGTGCTGAATGGCGGGGTGGATGCCGAAGTCCGCAGCCTTGCCGCCAGCCTGGCCAGCCGCTCGGACCACCCGGTGTCCCGTGCCGTGGCCGAAGCCGCCCAACGGGATGCCGTTCCCTTGCACACGGTGGAGGCTTTCGAGGCGCTGCCCGGACGCGGCACCAAGGGGCTGATCGACGGGAATCTGTACTACCTGGGCAACCACCGCCTGGTGCATGAGTTGGGCCTGTGCTCCGACGCGCTGGAAGCGCGTTTGTCGGAATTGGAAAAGCAGGGCAAGACCGTCATCTTGCTGGCCCGGGCCGACGCGGA
This sequence comes from Rhodoferax ferrireducens, assembly GCF_031458075.1. Taxonomy (GTDB): domain Bacteria; phylum Pseudomonadota; class Gammaproteobacteria; order Burkholderiales; family Burkholderiaceae_C; genus Rhodoferax_B; species Rhodoferax_B ferrireducens_A. Next base: position 331,497 of record NZ_JAVDXT010000001.1, read on the forward strand.
TAACGGCGCTGAAATAGGTGTTGTCGGCCTGTTCGCCGTGGCCGATACGGTCAAGGACAGCAGCCGCCAGGCGATTGCAGAACTCCATGCGCTCGGCATCAAGACCATCATGCTCACGGGCGACAACGTCCACACGGCCAAGGCGATTGCCGAGCAGGTGGGCATCGACGAAGCCCGCGGCGATCTGCTGCCCGAAGACAAGCTGAAGGCCATTGAAAGCAAGCTGGGCCAAGACAGCGCGGTCGGCATGGTCGGCGACGGCATCAACGATGCGCCGGCCCTGGCGCGCGCCGACATTGGCTTTGCCATGGGCGCCGCCGGCACCGGCACGGCCATCGAAACCGCCGACGTAGCCCTGATGGATGACGACCTGCGCAAGCTGCCGCGCTTTGTCCGCCTGTCGCGCAAAACCCATGCGCTGCTGGTGCAGAACATCGTGCTGGCGCTGGGCATCAAGGCGGTGTTTCTGGTCTTGACGCTGACCGGCCAGGGAACGATGTGGATGGCGGTGTTTGCCGATGTGGGGGCTAGCTTGCTGGTGGTGGCGAATGGCTTGCGGTTGGTGCGCTTTCGGGGGTAGGTTGTGGGTTTTATGTGCGCTGCTGGCCGGGGTGTGCGCCCGGCCAGGGATGCCAGTGGCACCCATAGCGCCTAGAGAAAATACAAGCCAAATCGACCGCTAGCGCATACAAATACTGCGCTAGCAGCTATTATTTATGTAGCAATATGACCCCGCCGCTTCAAATGCTTGCGCATCCACAGCAACAGGTCATCCACATAGGTAAACACCACCGGAATCACCAGCAGGCTCAGCACCGTGGAGGTGACCAGGCCGCCTATCACCACCACCGCCATCGGGCCGCGGAAGCTGGAATCGGTGCCCCAGCCCAGGGCGATGGGCAGCATGCCGGCGACCATGGCGATGGTGGTCATCAGGATGGGCTGGGCGCGCTTGTGGCAGGCGTCGACCAGGGCTTCATAGCGGCCCATGCCTTGCTGGTGGTAGGCGACCACCGCGTACTCGACCAGCAGGATCGAGTTCTTGGTGACGATGCCCATCAGCATCAATAGGCCGATCACCGACGACATCGAGAAACCGCTGCCGGTGATCAGCAGCGCCATCAGCGCGCCGCCGATCGACAAGGGCAGGGCGGCCAGGATGGTGGCGGGCTGCATGAAGTCGTGGAACAGCAGCACCAGCACCGCGTAGATGCACAAGATGCCGATCAGCATGGCACCGCCAAAGCTGGTGAATAGCTCGGCCATGCGCTGGGCGTCGCCGGTGGCGATCTGCTGCACGCCGCTGGGCAGGTTCTGGATGGACGGCAGCGCCTTCACCATCTTGTCGACCTCGCCGGTGCTCAGGCTGCCGAGTTCGATGCTCAGGGTCACGTTGCGCATGCGGTCGAGTCGCGCCACCTGCGACGGGCCGGCGCCCAGCGACAGGTCGGCCACGGCTTCCAGCGGCACGGCGCCGGTACGGCCGGCTACGCGCAGCTGGCCCAGTGCGTCCAGGTCGGAGCGGGTGCTGTCGTCAAAGCGCACGCGGATCGGGATCTGCCGCTGGGGCAGGTTGAACTTGGCCAGGCTGGTGGCGTAGTCGCCATAGGTGGCCACGCGCACCACGCTGGCCAGGGTGTCGGTGGTCACGCCTTGCTCGGCCATGCGCACCGGGTCGGGCCGCACATGGATTTCGGGCCGCTGCAGGCTGGAGCTGTCGGTGATGTTGCCTATGCCTTGCAGCGTCCGCAGGTCCTTGATCAACGCGGCGGTAGCCTGGTTCAGCGCCAGCGCGTCGTCGCTGGCCAGGGTGACATCGAGTGACTGGCCGTTGCCTGCGCCCATCACGCCAACCCGGGTACCGGGCAGCACGCCCAGGCTGTGGCGGATGGCGGCTTCCACGTCGGACTGCGAGCGGGCCCGCGTGCCGCGCGGCGTCAGGCTGACGGTCAGCGAGGCCTCGTTCACCGTGCTGCTGCTGGCATCGCTGCTGGTGTCGCCGATCACGGTGAACACCTGGGTCACCTCGGGCATTTTGGCGATCAGCGCCTGGGCCTGGGCGGCGCTGGCGCGGGTCTGTACCAGCGTGCTACCGGGCTGCAGCTTCAGCGAAATCGTGGTCTGGGCATTGTCCGAGGCGTTGATGAACGAGGTGGACAGCAGCGGCACCAGGCTGATCGAGGCGATGAAGAACAGGCCGGCCAGCAGCACCGTGCTGCGCCGGTGCGTCTGGCACCAGTGCACCATGGCCAGGTAGCGGCGCATCAGCGGGCCGTCCTGCTCCACGTGGGCCGGGCTGGGCTTGAGGATGTAGGCGGCCATCATCGGCGTCAGCAGCCGCGCCACCAGCAGCGAGGCCAGCACCGCCACCGACGAGGTGATGCCGAACTGCCGGAAGAACTTGCCCGGTATGCCGCCCATGAAGGCGGTGGGCAGGAACACCGCCACCAGGGTGAAGGTGGTGGCCACCACCGCCAGGCCGATTTCGTCGGCGGCTTCGAGCGCGGCTTGCATCGGCGTCTTGCCCATGCGCAGATGGCGCACGATGTTCTCCACCTCGACGATGGCATCGTCCACCAGCACCCCCACCACCAGCGACAGGCTGAGCAGCGTGATCAGGTTCAGCGAATAACCGAGCAGGTACATCACGATGAAGGTCGGGATGATGGACAGCGGCAGCGCCACGGCCGACACAAAGGTCGCCCGCCAGTCGCGCAGGAACAGCCAGACCACCACCACCGCCAGGATCGCGCCCTCGTACAGCAGGTGCATGGAGCCGTCGTAGTTGTCCTGCGTGGGGCTCACGGTTTCGATCACCTCGGTGATCTGCACTTGCGGGTGGTTGGCGCTGAAGGTCTTGACCGCCGCGCGCACCGCCGCCGCTACCGACACCTCGCTGCTGCCGATCTGCCGCGTCACCTGGAAGCCGACCACCGGCTTGCCGTTCAGCGCCGCATAGGCAAAGCGCTCTTCGGCGGTATCGCTGACGGTGGCAATCTGGTCCAGCCGCACGCTGGTTTGCGTGGCGGCGGCGGTGGTGACGGGGATGGCCATGCCGGCCAGCTGCTCGGGCTGGTCGAGCCGACCCAGGGTGCGCACCGACTGGTTGCTGCCACCCAGGGTGCCGCGGCCGCCCGAGGCGTCGGTCTGCACCGCCTTGATCTGGCTGGACACGCTGCTGGCCGTCACGCCCAGGCCGGCCATCAGCGCCGGGTCCAGGGTCACATGCATTTCACGTTCGACGCCGCCGACGCGGTTCACCGCGCCCACGCCCTTGGCCGACAGCAAGGCCTTGTTGATATCGTTGTCGACAAACCAGGACAGGTCGGACTCGCTGAGGTGCGGCGCGGCCACGGTGTAGGTCAGCAGTGCAGCCGAGCCCCGCGTGACCTTGGACACCACCGGTGCGGCCATCTCGGTAGGCAGGTCGGCGCGTGCGCCGTCGACGGCGTTGCGTACCTCGTTCAGCGCCACTTCGCTGTCTTTGTCTATGTCGAAGCTGACGCTGATGACGGCCGCCCCGTCGGTGATGGTGGTGGTGATGTGGTCCAGGCCGGTCACCGAGGCCAGCTTGTCCTCGATCTTGCGGGCCACCTCGGTTTCCAGCTGGGCCGGGGCCGCGCCTTCCAGCGTGGCCGACACCTGGATGGTCGGCACATCCAGGTCGGGGAAGTTCTGTATCCCCAGCTTGTGCAGGCTGAACAGCCCGGCCGCGGTGAGGATGATGAACAGCAGGATCGCCGGGACGGGGTTGCGTATCGACCAGCTCGACAAGTTCATGGCGTGGCCTTGCTGGTGCTGGCTTCAGCAGCCCACTGCACCGGGTCGCCGTCCTTCAGGAAGGCGCCGCCGCTGCGCACCAGCTGGGCTTGGGCACCGATGCCGCTGGTGATCTCCACCAGGTCGCCCTGGCGGCGCCCGGTCTGCACCTGGCGTTGGGCCACCTTGTTGGCGCCGTCTTTTTCGAACACATAGTTGTTGCCGTCGCGCTGCACCACGGCGCTGCTGGGCACGGTGAGGGCCGGGGCCTGGCCGGTATCGATCTCGCCGCGCACATACATGCCGGGGCTGGCCGCACTACCCACCGGTAAGTCGATGTACGCCAGGCCGTTGCGGGTGCTGCTGTCCAAGGTGGGGCCGACCAGGCGCAGCCGGCCGCTGATCTGCTGGCCGTCGGGCAGGGTGATCTTGGCGGTCTGGCCGGGCTTGAGCGCGCTCAGCTGCTTGCCGGTGATTTCGGCGCGCCATTCGACGCGGCGCTGGCGCACCAGCTGGAACAGCTCGGTGCCGGAGGCCACCACATTGCCCAGGGTGGCGCTGCGCGATGAGATTACGCCGTCGTCCACCGCCAGGATGCGGGTGTGGGCCAGCTTGATGCGCTGCGCCTCCATGGTCGCCAGCGCGGAATCCAGGCTGGCCTGGGCGGTCTGCTCGGCGATCACATACGAGGTGACCTGCTGCTCCGACAGGGCACCGCTGTCCTTGACGGCGCGGCTGCGGTCGGCCTCGGCCTTGGCCTGGGCCAGCTTGGCGCGGGCCTGGGCCACGGCGGCGTCTTGCGCGCGCAGGTCGGCCATGATGGTGTTGTCGGCCAATCGGGCCAGCAGCTGGCCGCGTTGGACCACGCTGCCGACGTCGACCAGTACCTCGGTCAGGCGCAGGCCGGCTTCTTCGCTGGCGATGGTGGCGGTTTGCCAGGCAAACAGGCCGCCCGACAGCTGCAGGCTGCGGCCCCAGCTGGCCTGCTGCGGCTGCACGGCGCTGACCGACAGGCCGGCATTGGCGGTGGACGGCACGGCGCTGGCGGGTGCGGCGCGCGATTTCAGCATCCAGGCGCCGCCGGCCAGCAGCAGGACTGCGGCGGCCACGGCAAGAATGCGGTTGCGGGTAAGTTTGGGGGAGAAGGTCATGGCGTGTCTCCTGTCGATACGGTCCAGCCGCCGCCCACGGCTTTGTACAAGGCGATGCCGTACAGAAGCTGGTCGCGCTGCACGGTGATGAGGCTTTGCTCGGCGGCAATCGCGTTGCGCCGGGCCAGTTCCAGGTTCAGCAGGCTGTCGCCACCGGCGCGCCAGTGGGCTTCTACCGCGTTGGCATAGCTGCGGTAACCGGCGGCGCTGCGCTGCACATCGGCGCTGCGGCGCTCGGCGCTGTCTTGCCGCACCAGGCTTTGCTCGACTTCTTGCACCGCGCTGCGCACGGCCTGCTGGTAGCTGGCCAGCGCCAGGTCGTAGGCGGCCTGCGCGCTGTCCACCGCGGCGCGCTTGGCGCCACCGTTGAGCAGCGGTAGCGACAGGCTGGGGCCGAACGACCAGGGCGTGGTGTTGACACCGGCGCTGCGGCTGCCGGACAGCGAGCCGGACAGCGACAGGCGCGGATAGCGGTCGGCCTCGGCCACGCCGATCTGGGCGCTGGCGGCGGCCAGTGCGCGCTCGGTGGACACCAGGTCGGGCCGCTGGCTGAGCAGATCGACCGGCATGGTGTTGACCAGGAAGCCGGTAGGCGCCGGCAATTGCGCAGGCTGGCTGTCCAGCTGCTGGCGCAGCGCGGGCTCGGCCAGGCCGGTGAGTGCTACCAGGGCTTTGACGGTGATATCGCACTCGGCTTGCTGGGAGATGGCGGTGGCCGATGCGCTGGCGGCGCTGGCATCGGCCAGGGCTGCATCGGCGCGTGCCGTCATGCCGGCCTGCAGCGAGCGGCGCGTGACGTCGGCCGTGGTCTGGCTGGAGCGGGCGTCGGCCTGGCTGGCCTGCAGGGTCAGCTGGCAGGCGCGGTAGGTCACATAGTCGGTGGCCACCTCGGCGGCCAGCGAAACGCGCGCATCGTGCCAGTCGGCCTGGCGGGCCTGCAGCGTGGCGTCGGCCGACTCGGCAGCACGGCGCACGCTGCCGAACAGGTCGATCTCCCAGCTCGCATCCAGCCCGCCGGTGGTGGTGGTTTGGGCACTGCCCAGGGTGTTGTTGCGGCTGGCCGATGCCGAGCCGCTCAGCGTGGGCTGGCCGGAGGCACGCGCAGTGGTGACGCTGGCCCGGGCCGAGGCGATGTTGGCGCTGGCTTTTTGCAGCGACGGATTGCTGGCTTCGGCGGCCTGCAGTAGGCGTGTCAGCGCGGGATCGTTGAAGCGGTCCCACCAGGCCAGCAACCGCTGGGTGTCGCCCGCATGCGGCAGGGCGGCCTGCCATTGGCTGGGTAGGGACAGTTGCTCGGAGGCCGGCGCCCGGTAGCTGGGGCCGACGGCGGCGCAGCCCGACAGTGCCGCGCAGAGCAGCAGCACCAGGCCGGAGCGACCGGAAAAAAGAGGGGGGGATGGCATGGACGTTCGGGGCGGCTGGGCTGGGTGCCGCGATGTAAAACCCGATGGTAGGTGGCGAGTGTCAATCATTTGTGTCCACTCGGTTGCTTAGTGAATACACTGCCTGGCGCAGGCAGATAGTGCGCAGGCAGCTATTATTTAAATAGCAATCAGAAGCGGTAGTTGGCAAACACGCCAAAGCTGTTTTGCGACTTCTTTTCGGTGATCGGGCTGTCGGCCGCGTCGCCGCGCAGGCTGCTGGCGGTGAAGCGCGCGCCCAGGCCCCACTGCGACGTCAGCTGGTAGCTGGCGCCGATGTTGAAGCTCAGCGCGTTGATGCCCGACTTGGCTGTGTAGCCCGGCAGGCCCGAGCGGGTGCTCTGCGCGGCGTCCACGCCGAAGAAGGTCTGCGTGTATTTGCTGTCGGCCCAGGTCAGGCCGGGGCCGGCGGTCAGCTGCAACCGGTCCATCGGGCTGTACCGGGCCTCCAGGTCGATGGAGACGCGTGTGCCCTGGTCTTTGCCGCCCAGGTCGGTGACCACATTGCCGCCCAGCTTCCACCAGCTGTCGCTGTAGCTGGCGAACACCGAGCCCAGCGCGGTGGCGTCGATGTCGCCCATGCCTTGCAGGCGCGCCGAGTCGGATTCCTTGCGCGGTTTGTCCAGGTTCAGCCCCAGGCCAACGCCGACGCGCCAGCGCGGGTCCTGCACCAGGAAGGCGCCCACACCCGCCGGCACGCCCGCACCGGGCAGGCCGCCGATGAAGTAGCGGCCGTAGTTGGCGCTGAGCATGGGCAGCAGCGAGGTTTTGTTGTCAGCGCTACCCGGGTATTTGGGCTGGGTCATCAGGCCCAGGCCGGCGCTGAACTTCCAGCTGTCGCTGGCTTCCTGCGCCAGTGCGCCCTGGCCCATGAAGGCGCTGGCGCAGAGGGTGGCGAGGGCGATCCAATGGGCCTGGCGGTGCAGAGGGAAGGTCGGCATGGTGCATGTCCTTTCAAGAGTGAATCGGTGGAGGGGTTTGGACGCTCAGGCGGAACAGCGCGCCCACTTCGGTGTCGCCAAGGCTGAGGCGCCAGCCATGGGCCAGGGCGATTTCCTGGCAGATCGGCAGGCCCAGGCCGGCGCCCTGTGGCGTGGTATGTGCGCCGGTGGTGCTGCCGGTGCTGGGGCGACCCGGGCCGCGCCAGAAGCGCTCGAACACATGGGGCCGGTGTTCGGCGGCGATGCCATGGCCTTCGTCGCGCACGCTCAGGCCGAGCGCATGCACCGCCAGGGTCACCACGCCACCGGCCTCGGAGTGCTGGATGGCGTTCTCCAGCAGGTTCTTCAGCAGGGTGAACAGCGCGCTCTTGTCGCCGGGCCAGTGCACGGCCTCGGCGGGCAGCTGCAGGTCCAGCTGCACCGCATGGCGGTCGGCCAGGCGCGTCAGAAAGCCCACGGCTTCCACCGCCACTTCGACGACCGGAATCGAGCCAATCTTGTAGTTATGGGCTTCGCTGGCTTCGGCCAGGTGTAGCAGCTGGTGCACCTGGCGGGCCATCACGTCGATGTCCATCAGCAGGGATTCGCGGTCGGCCGTGCCGTCCAGTTCGATCTGGCCGCGCATCAGGGTCAGCGGGGTTTTCAGCTCATGGGCGGCCGCGCCCAGGAACTGCTGCTGCACCCGGAAACCCTGTTCCAGCCGCTGCAGCGCCTGGTTGAAGGCGTGGATCAAAGGCACCAGCTCGGTGGGCACGTTGTCTATCGGCAAGCGGGCCGACAGATTGCGCGGATCGATGTGGGCCGCCGCCTCGGAGGTTTCGCGCAGCGGGCGCAACAGGCTTTTCAGTGCCAGTAGCATCAGTCCGATCAGCACCGGGATCGACACCAGCAGCGTCACCACCAGGCTGCCGCCCACCGGTTTGCGGGCCGCCAACTGGGCCAGCGCGAGAATGCGTTCGCTGGCGACGGCCTGCAGGTAGTAGAGATGGCCGGACGGTGTGTCGGCCACTGGTACCGTGGCCAGTTGCACGGCCGCGTCATGCACCTGCAGATCGACTACGCCGACCACGGGCAGGCGGTGGAAGTCCACCGGCAGCAGCTGTTCGTGGGGATAGACGCGCAGCACGACCTGGCCTTGCGCGTCCACCACGCGGAACTCGATATCGCGCGGAAACGCGTTGTACAGCCACTGCAGTTCAGGCGGCTGCTCGATGCCGCGGGGCGTGCCGTCAGGATGGCGCTGCAGATGGTCGGCTGTCTTGGCGGCGATGTCCTGCAGCATGCGGTGGCGGGAGACCCCTTCGTCCTGCGATACGAAGATCAGCACGAACAAGCCGCTGAGCACCGCGGCAACGATCAGCACGCCCACCGCATAGGCGGCCAGCAGGCGCCCGCGCAGGCTGCGGAACCATTTACACCTCGACCAGCGCATAGCCATGGCCCCGCGTGTTGAGTATGCGCACCGTCGAACCGATGGCCAGCAGCTTGCGGCGCAGCCGGTGCAAGGCCACGTCCAGCGCGTTCGGGGTGACGGCTTCGGCCAGGCCCCAGGCAGCCAGCTCCAGACTGCTGCGGCGCACGGTCTTGCCGCCGGCGCGCAGCAGGACCAGCATGATCTGCATCTCGGCCGGCGCCAGGGTGACGACCTCTTGGCCGCAGACCAGCATGCCGCCGTCGGGCCGCACCTGGATGTCGCCGAAGCCGTGCACTGCATCCAGCCGCTGGGCCGGGCGGCGCGTCAGCGCGCGCACCCGGGCCACCAGCTCTTCCATGGCAAAGGGTTTGGTCAGGTAGTCGTCGGCGCCCGATTCCAGGCCATCGACCCGGTCGTGCAGCGCGTCGCGCGCCGTCAGCATCAGGCAGGGAATCGGCTGCTTGGCCTGGCGCAGGCGCCGCACCAGGTCGATGCCGTCGCCATCGGGCAGGCCGCGGTCGATCACTGCCGCCTCGTAGTCGCCGTCGCGCAGGGCCGGCCAGGCGGCGTCGATGCGCGGAAACGCGTCCACCAGAATGCCCACCTGGGCCAGCGCCTTGCAGACCAGCAGGGCCAGGCGTTCATGGTCTTCAACGAGTGCGATGCGGCCCATGGTGTCAGGCCGCAAAGCGGGGTATGGGGTGGACGGGGCTGTGCATGCCGGTCATTGTGCGTACACCTCTCTTACTGCCGACTTTCCGGGCGAAAGTTTGTGGCAACGGGCGCCGTCGGATGGCGGGATATACAAGCCTTTTAGGGCTCTGGCGCTTATAAGTTCTGCGCTAGCTGCTACTTATTCAATAGCAATTGCTGTGCTACTTGCTTTTCAAGGCCTGCAGCGCCTGCGCAATCGGCTGGGCCGCCATGGGCCGCACCAGCCGCTGCACTTCGCGGCCGTCCTGCAAGAACACCAGGGTCGGCCAGAGTTTGATGCCGAAGGATCGTCCCAGCGGGCGGCCGCGGCCGTCGGCAATCTTCAGGTGCCGCACATCGGGCCGCAGGGCCAGCGCCTGTTCGATGGCCGGGCGGGCGGCGCTGCAGATGCCGCAGTAGGCGTCGCCAAACTCCAGCACCATCGCGCCTGTGGCGCTGTCGATGTCAGTGCGGGGTGGCTCGGCGCCGTATTCCTTAGCCATGGTGGTTCTTTCTGGAGGGCAGGCACATCAGCCGGGTGGGCACATAGTAAGCCTGCGCGCTGTATCAGGCCAGCACCACGCTGCAGCCGGCGTCTTGCAAGGCGGTCAGTGCCGCCAGCTTGCGCGCGCGTTTGTCGGTGATGAGCTGGTAGATGCCGCCCACCGGGCAAAAACCCACGCGGCTGCGCTGGCCGATCTTGCTGTGGTCGGCCAGGATGACGGTGTGCCCCGCCTGGCCGGCCATGGCGCGGGCGACCTCGGCTTCGCCGGTTTCGTAGTTGCTGGCGCCGTGGTCGGCGGCGATGGCTACCGGCGACAGCATCGCCCAGTCGACGCGCCAGCGCAGGATTTCTGCCACCGTGCTGGCGCCGTAGTTGGCGGCGATGCTGGCGGTGGGCGTGCCGCCCAGCACATGCACGCTGTGGCGCTGCTGTCCCTGGCTGTCGGGCACGCTGAGCTTCAGCGCCACGTCGAAGGAATTGGTGATGACCGTCAGCCCGCGCAGCGAGGCCAGCTCTTCGGCCAGCAGCGACACCGTGCTGCCCGCGTCAATGAACACCGCCTGGCCGGGCAGCAGCAGCTGGGCGGCGACGCGGGCGATGGCGCGCTTTTCTTCGCGCTGGGCTTTGGCGCGCTCTTTCAGTGGTGCCTCGGGTTCGGGGTCTGTGCGCGCCACGCCACCGTAGATGCGGCGCAGTTCGCCCAGCGATTCCAGCGCCGCCACATCGCGGCGCACGGTCTCGCGGGATACCGCCAGGTCGGTGGCGATGCGTTCGGTGGTGACCTGCTGAAAGTTGCTCAGCAGGGCGCGTATGCGCTGGTAGCGTTGGTCTGGAAGCATGGCAAAGCGTGGAGGGTCATGTCAAAAACAGAGCTCTGCAAACAGAGGAATGGCCAGCCGCGTGCCGGCTGGCCATTCTAGGACGCTGCGTTCCAGCAGGTCAGAGGGCGATCACCAACTGGTCCGCCTGCGCCGCACCGAACATCGCCGGGTCGCTGATCGAGTGCTTGCCGGTTTCCAGGCGCCCGGCAAAGCGGCGGGTATAGCCTTTCAGCGCGGGCACGGTGACCGTGAAGTCATACCAGTAGCCGCTGCTCTTCAGCGCCCAGCTCAGTGCGCCTTCGCCGCCCGCCGCCACCGACTGCGTCTGGGCTGCGTTGCCCACATAGGCGTTGGCCACCACGCTGAAGCTGCAGGCCGCCGCGCCGGTGTTGTGCAGCTTGAGCATCAGGTCGCCATTGGCGATGTCGTAGCAGACCTGTACTTCGGGATTCGGCTGGCCGGCCGCGGCCAAGGTCTTGGCGTTGCCGGTGAAGTGGCGGTGGAAGCCATTCGGGCCCAGCACCCACAGGTCATAGGCGCCGTTGTCATCGGCCAGCGACCAGCTGTTGCTGAGCTGCTTGCCGGCTTCGACGGTGTAGCGTTTGGGCAGGCCGTCCAGGTGCAGGCGGTCGTACACATGGAACACCGCTGCGGCCTGGCCGGTGTTGCCAAAGCTGAGCTTGAGCTGCTGGGTGCCGGGTACGCAGACGGCGGTCACATGCAGTTCGTAGGGCAGTGCGCGCGAGGGGCGGGTGCCTTGCTCCTGCACCGGCATGGCGGTGGTGCCGGGCAGGGCCGGCGTGGTTCTGCCGGGCAGGGCAGCCGCCCGATCGGCCGCAGCCAGGGTCGAGGGCAGGTTGCTGAAGAAGGCCGTGTTGTTCGGGTCGGCAAAGTTGAAGGCACTGGTCAGGTCGCCGCAGACGGCCCGGCGCCAGGCCGAGATGTTGGGCTCGGCCACGCCAAAGCGGGCTTCCATGAAGCGGATCACCGAGGTGTGGTCGAACACCTGCGAATCCACCCAGCCGCCCTTGCTCCAGGGCGACAGCACATACATGGGCACGCGCGGGCCCAGGCCGTAGGGCCGGTGCTTCCACTGCTGCTGGCTGGGGGTGTCGTCGTAGCTCTGGATGTTGTTGTGGTGTTCGCCCACCAGGCTGACGGTGGAGTCGCCGGCCAGCACGGCGCTGGCGGGGTCGGCGTTCCAGGTTTCATACGAGGGCGCGGCCGGTGGCGGCATGTGGTCGAAGAAGCCGTCGTTCTCATCGAAGTTGATGAACAGCACGGTCTTGCTCCACACGTCGGGATTCGCGGTCAGTGCATCCAGCACGCGGGCGGTGTAGTCGGCACCTTGTGCGGGGCTGGACGGGCCGGGGTGTTCGGAGTCGGCGGCGGGGGCGACGATCCAGCTGATCTGCGGCAGGGTGCCGTTCAGCACGTCTTGTTTGAGCAAGTCCAGCTTGCGGGTGCTGATGCCGCGCTGGCGCAGCGCCTCCGAGTAACCCGGCGTCTGGTTCCAGGCGGTGCGGAACACCTGGAAGCCGGCCAGCGAGTTGTCGGTGAAGTTGTCGTCCATGTCCTCGTACACCTGCCAGCTGATGCCGGCAGACTGCAGGCGCTCGGGGTAGGTGGTCCAGCTGTAGCCGCCGTCGCCTTCGTCCGCATCGAACCAGTCGTACACATTGGAGATGGCCGGGCCGTTGCCCAGCTTCAGCGGGTCGTTGGTGCCGGTCCACAGGAACAGGCGATTCGTGTTGGTGCCGGTCTGGCTGGCGCAGTGGTAGGCGTCGCAGAGGGTGAAGGCGTTGGCCATCGCGTACTGGAACGGGATGTCGGTCTTGTCGAAGTAGCCCATCGAATGGTTGCGCTTGGCAGCGGTCCACTGGCCCATGCGGCCCAGGTCCCAGGCCTGCTGCGCATCGGACCAGCTGTGCGGTGTGCCCTCGACGCGCATGTACTCGAAGTTCTGCGTGGTGTTGAGGTGGAACGGTGCAATCCACGCGGGGCTGGCGCCGGGCGTGGCATTCGGCTGGAACCAGACGGTCTTGCCGCTGACGCCGTTGCGCGTGGCCACCGGAATAGGGAAGCGGTCGGCAAAGCCGCGCACGCCGTTCAGGCTGCCGAAGTAGTGGTCAAACGAGCGGTTTTCCTGCGTCAGCACCACGATGTGCTCTACGTCCCGGATGGTGCCGGTGGCATTGTTGGCCTGGATCGCCAGGGCCTTCTGGATGGCGGGCGGGAACATGGCGAGTGCGGCGCTGGAGCCTGCAGCGGTGGCGGCGGTGCGCAGGAAGTTACGGCGATTGAGTGTCATGGTGTGTGGGAATGTGTTTGTTTGTGGAAATGCCGATCAACGGGCGCAGCGCACGTCGCGGGCCTTGCCGTCGGAGCCGTTGTTGTCGCCGCCGCCGCAGCCGCTCAGCGCCAGGCATACCGCCAGGCCGCCGGCAAGGACTTGGCCCCAGCGCAGCAGACGGGAAGCGCGAGGGCGTGTGGAAAGAGGCTGCGCCGCGGTAGAGCGGCTGTGCCGGGGGGATTGGCTTGCGTGCATGGTGGGTTCCAAGGTGGAGGTCAAAAAATGGCCTGACCCAGGCGCAGCGACGTGGCGTAAAGCACGGCTTGGATGGCATCCGCTGCCCGGTCAGGTCAGTCGATGCTATGTGTTCAAAGTTACGTTTGTGTGACTTTGTGGTTCTTGTTTGGGTTTGGGTGTGGACGTAAAAAATCCCTTGCCACGGATGCCATGGCAAGGGATTTTTTACGGGCTGGTGCTGGGTGGATTTATACAAAACAGGCCGCTGGCGCAGGTACTCATTGCGCTAGAAGCTATGTTTTCAATAGCAAGTGGTTTCAGTCGATCAACTGGCCGCCGTCGTGGAACGGGTAGGGGCCGGGAAACACGCCACTGGCCGCCAGGTGGCTGACCAGCTGCCCGCCATCGCCCAGCGCATGCAGCGCAAAGCCGGGCGGCTCCAGCATCCAGGCCGATGCCGCATCGGGCGCCAGATCCAGGCACACCTGGTGCGCTGGCGAGGGCACGGTCATGGCGATGCTGCCGCCAAAGCGCACATGGATGCTGCGGTGCAGATGGCCGCAAATGATGCGCTCCACATTCGGGTGTTGCGCCACCAGCGCTTCCAGCGCGGCCGCGCCTTGCAGCAGGCCGATGTCGTCCATGTGGCCGATCAACGTGGCGAATGGCGGGTGGTGCATGGCGATGACCACCGGGCGGTCGCGGTGCTGGTCCAGCGTGTCGGCCAGCCACTGCAGGCGCTGCTCGCACAGGCTGCCATGGCTGGCACCGGGTACGACAGTGTCGAGCGCGACCAGCTGCAAATCGCCCACCGCCACGCTGAACTGCACGAAGCCACTGCTACCCAAATAGCCGTGGTCGGCAAAGCTGGCGCGCAGCTGTTCGCGGTCGTCGTGGTTGCCGGGCATCAGATACACGGGCATGGCCAACGGTGCTAGCAGGCTGCGCAGGTGCGCGTACTCGGCGGCGCGGCCGAAGTCGGTCAGGTCACCGGTAATGACCACCGCATCGGGCTGCTGCGGCAGCCGCAGGATGCTGTCCACCGCCTGTTGCAGGTACGGCGCGGTGTCCAGCCGGCCATAGGCCAGGCGGCCAGGTTCGCGGATGTGCAGGTCGGAGAGTTGCAGCAGCAGAGTGGTCATGCCATCTCCTCGCAGGACATCAGGCGTTCGGGGGCGATGTGTATGCCCACGGTGTCGCCCACCTTGGCCGGGTGGTCGCGCGGCACTTCGGCGTGCAGCGGCGCCTGGTCGGCCAGCGCCAGCGTGAGCTGCAAGCGGTCGCCCAGGAAGCTGCGGCGCTGCACCACGGCCTGGCCGGCGCCGGAATGGACCGGGCCGATCTGGATGTCTTCCGGGCGCACCAGCAGTGCCGTCTGGCCGGCGCGGGCCGGTGGGCATTCCAGCAGCAGGCCACCGAGTGGCAGCAGATTCCGCAGCAGCGCCGGGTTGTCTCGCTTCAGCGTATTTACCCGGCCCAGGAACGCTGCCACAAACGGATGCCCAGGGCGGCGGTACAGGGTTTCGCCGTCGCCCACCTGCACGATGCGCCCGGCCTGCATCACCGCCAGGCGGTCGGCAATCGCCAGCGCTTCTTGCTGGTCGTGGGTCACGTGGATGGCGGTGATGTGCAGGCGGCGCAGCAGCTCCGCCAGTTCGTCGCGCAGCGACTCCTTCAGCTTGGCGTCGAGCGCGGTCAGCGGCTCGTCGAGCAGCAGCACGCGCGGGCGCACTGCGACGGCCCGCGCCAGGGCCACGCGCTGGCGCTGGCCACCAGACAGCTCGGCCGGGCGCTTGTTTTCCAGGCCGTTCAGGCGCACCAGGTCGATGAGTTCACCGACGGCTTTGCGCTGTTCATCGGCGCTCACGCCGCGTATGCGCAGGCCGTAGCCGATGTTGGCCGCCACCGACATTTGCGGAAACAGCGCGTAGTGCTGGAACACCATGCCGATGCCGCGCCGCTCGATGGCCAGCGCCGTCACGTCCTCTCCGCCGAACAGAATGCGGCTGCCGGCGTCCGGCGTTTCCAGCCCGGCGATCAGGCGCAGCAAGGTGGTTTTGCCGCAGCCGGAGGGGCCCAGCAGGGCCAGCACCTCGCCGGGCTCAATGGCCAGCGTGGTGGGTTGCAGGCCGCGTGTGCCGTCCGCATAAGTCTTGGCGCAGTCGATCACATCGACGCGCGTGCGTTCAAAGTTCATGGTGTTTCTCAATAAAGTGTCCCAGCCATTGCAGGCCCCACAGCACGGGCAGGATGACCAGCAAAAAGACCAGGGTGTAGGCCGAGCCGATTTCGATGCGCATCGACGCATAGCTGTCCGCCAGGCCGACCGGCAGGGTGCGCGTCAGCGGCGTGTGCAGCATCCAGGTCAGGTTGAATTCACCCACCGACAGGGTGAAGACCATCAGGCTGCCGGCGACGATGGCGGGCAGCACGGCGGGCACCAGCACGCCCATGAAGCGCTGGGTAAAGCTGGCGCCCAGCGAGCGTGCGGCTTCCTCCAGCGCCAGCAATTCGTGCCGGCGGAACGCGGCACCCACGGTGCGCACCATGAAGGGCAGGGTGAACACCAGGTGCCCGACCAGGATGAAGGCAAAGCTCTGGCGGAAGCTGCTGAGCTGCCCGTAGGCCAGGATCAGCGCCAGCGCGGTGGCCAGGCCGGGCACGGCCACCGGCAGGGTCAGCAGCTCTTCAAACAGCCGCGCCCAGCGCGATGTGCTGCGCGCCAGCGCATAGGCGCAGGGCAGGCCCAGCAGCAGGCAGCCAACCACGCTGAGCAGGGCCAGCAGCAGCGACGCGGCCACGGTGCCGCCGTACACGTCCAACACCTCGCTGATCCAGCGCAGGGTCAGGCCGCTGGCCAGGCCGGTGCTGTAGTTGTTGACCAGGCCGGCCAGCACCGACAAGGCGATGGGTGCGACCATGAAGACGCTGACCAGCGCGGTCAGCGCCGGCAGCAGGAAGGGGAGTTGTCGTGGATGGGCCATGGTGTCAGGCTCCCGCCGCCGCCGGGCCGGCCGCATGGCGCGCCAGGAACAGGCTTAGCCAGGTGATGGTGCCCAGCGTGATCGACAGGCTGGCGGCCAGCGCGAAGTTGGCGTAGTTGGTGAACTCGTTATAGAGCGTGATGGGCAGCACTTCAAACTTGCTGGCCAGGGTAAAGGCCGTGCCGAAGGCGCCCATGGATGTAGCAAAAACAATAGCGCCACACGCAAGCGTGGTCTGCGCCAGCTCAGGAATCCATACATCTCTGGCAACGCGCCAGCGGGACGCGCCCAGCGAACGCGCGGCTTCTTCCAGCTGCGCGTCCATGGCGCTGGCGGCGGCGGTGTAGGTGGCGATGGCACGCGGCAGCGAGAAATACAGATAGCCCAGGAACAGGCCGGTCAGCCCGTAGGCAAAGGTGGTACGGCCCAGGCCCAGCCACTCGGTCAGATCGGCCACCAGGCCCTGGCGGCCACCGAGCAGGATGATGAAGAAGCCGATGATCACGCCGGGGAACGACAGCGGCAAGGTCAGCAGCGACAGCAGCAGCGGCTTGGCCCTGAAGCGCTGCCGCGCCAGCGTGATGCCGACCAGGCCGCCGAGCAGCAGCGTGGCCAAGGTGACGGCCAGCGACAGGCCCAGCGTGTTCAGCAGGCTGCGCAGATAGCGGCTGTCAGTCAGCACCGCGAAATAGGTGGCCCAACCTTTGTCTGCCGGCAGTGCGAACAGGCGCACCACCGGCAGCAGCCAGAAGGCGGCGAAGAAGGCCACGGCCGGCGCCGCGCAGGCGCCCAGTAGGCGGGAGGGGGAAGTCATGTGGGGCGCTCGTTTGCAGATTCTTTGCAGATTTACTGCACGTCTTTGAGGTAGCGGTCCGAGAAGGCTTTTTGCACCGCAGCCATCTTGCCGTAGTCCACAGTCTTGGCGCGGGCGTACTCGCTGGCGGGCAGGAAGCGGGCCTGGATTTCCTTGGGCATGGCGGTGGCGCGTACTGGGCGCAGATAGGCGTTGGCCCACAGCGCCTGGCCTTCGTCGGACAGCACAAAGTCCAGCACCTTGTGGGCGTTGTCGGCGTGCGGCGCGTTGGCCACCTGGCTCATCACATAGGGCACCACCAAGCTGCCTTCGGCGGGGATGACGAACTGCACGTTCGCCTTGTCTTTGTACTTGGCGCGGTAGGCGTTGAAGTCGTAGTCCAGCAGGATGGCGATCTCACCCGACAGCACGCGCGCATAAGCCGTCTGCTTGGGCACGATGGGCTCGTTCTTTTGCAGCGCCTTGAAGTAGTCGATGCCGGGACCGAAATTGTCCAGCGTGCCGCCGCGCGCCTGGTTCACCGCCACGGCGCCCACGTAGCCCACAAAAGCCGAGGCCGGGTCCAGGTAGCCGATCAGGCCTTTGTAGTCGGGCTTGAGCAGGTCGGCCCAGGACTGCGGCACCGGCTTGCCCTTGAGCGCGTCCACATTCACCATGAAGCCCATGGTGCCGGAATGGATGCTGAACCAGTGGCCTTGCGGGTCTTTCAGACCGTCGGGGATATCGGCCCAGCCGGCGGGTTTGTAGGCGGCGACCACGCCTTCTTTTTGTGCCTGGATGGCGAAGGTCACGCCCAAGTAGGTCACGTCGGCCACCGGGCTGGCTTTCTCGGCCACCATCTGTGCCAGCGACTGGCCGGAGTTCTTGTTGTCGGGCGGCACGGTCACGCCGGTCTTGGCCTTGATGGCCTTGATCTGGCTGGCCCAGTCGGCCCATTCGGGCGGGCAGTTGTAGCAAATGGCATTCTGGGCGAAGGCGCTGGCACCGGCCAGGCCGAGTGCCAATAGCGCGGCGCGCGCCAGGGTTTGGAAGGGTTTACGCATAAAAACTCCGTTGAGAAAGTTGCTGGGAAGGGGGATTTAAGAAAGGGGTGCGCAGGACTCGCCGGCACGGAAACCATGGGCCAGCAGCACGCTGGAGGCGGGCGATACCGCTTCGCCGGCGGCCATAGCGGCCACCAGCAGTTGCACGCCGTGGCGGCCGATCTCGGCATTCGGCTGGGTGATAGTGCTGAGCATCGGCGTCAGGTCTTCGCCCAGCGCAATGCCGTCGAAGCCGGTGACGCTGATGTCCTGCGGCACGCGCAGGCCGGCCAGATGTGCGGCGCGGATGCTGCGGATAGCCAGCAGGTCGTTTGAGCACACCAGTGCGCTGGGGCGGGGGCTGCGCTGCAGCAGTGCGCAGATGTCCTGCACCGCGGTTTCGACAAACGGCACTTCCAGCCACTGCGTGCCGTCCAGCCCCAGCGCTTGCATGCCGGCGCTAAAGCCGCGCTGGCGTTGCTGGGCCCGGTCGGATGCGGCCAGCTGGCCGCTGATCAGCGTGATGCGGCGGTGGCCGAGGGCGGCCAGCCGCGCCACCAGCTCGTGCACGGCCCGCTCGCTGTCCACCGACACGCAAGGGTGGTCGGGGTGCTGGTTGTAGGCCAGCACATAGGGCAGGTTTGCCGTGCGCAGCCGGGCCAGCGCGCTGGATGTGGCCGGGTTGGATACCACCAGCAGCATGCCGTCCACATTGCCGGCCAGCAGCTGCTGTACGGCTAGTTCTTCGCTTTCCAGCCGGTAGTCGGTGGTGATGGGCAGGATGGCGTAGCCGGCGCTACTGGCGGCCTTGGCAATGCCGTCCAGGCATTCGGCGAACACCGGGTTCAGCAGGGTGGGCAACACCACGCCAATCACCCGGCTGCGCTGGGTGCGCAGGCTGCGGGCGCTGGCATTGGGTAAATAGGCCAGGGTTTGCGCCATCTGCAGCACATGGGCGCGCGTCACGGCATTCACCGTGTCGGGGCGGTTGAAAACCCGCGATACGGTGGCCATGGATACGCCGGCCTGCTCTGCTACTTCTCGGATGCTCACGTTGTTGTCCTGACTGAAAACGTTTTCATTGGACAAGCTGGGCGTGACACCGTGATGACAGGAGCACCGGCGCAAACGCGGGGCAAAAAAAAGCCCGCATCCGCGGGCTTCAGGAACAGGGCGAAGGGCCTATCGAGAACCTATTTGCCGCGCTTGACCCGTAGCAGCTCGTCCAGGATCAGGCAGATCGCGCCCAGGGTGATGGCGGCGTCGGCCAGGTTGAAGGCCGCGAAGTGCATGCCGCGCCAGTGGAAGTCCAGGAAGTCCACCACATAGCCGTGCATCATCCTGTCGATCACATTGCCGATGGCGCCGCCGAGCACGCAGGCCATGGCGAACGAGAACAGCTTTTGCCCTGCATGCTTGCGCAGCATCCAGATGATGAACAGCGCAGCCGCTACGCCTATGCCGGTAAAGAACCAGCGCTGCCAGCCACCCGCACCGGCCAGGAAGGAGAAGGCCGCGCCGGTGTTGTGGGCGCGCACGATGTTGAAGAAGCCGGTGACCCGCGTGCTGTCGCCGAGCTGGTAGTAGCCAGTGATCAGCACCTTGGTGAACTGGTCCAGGATCAGGATGATCAGCGCCAGGCCGAGCCAGGGGAGCCAGCTGGCGCTGGACTTGCCGAAGCTGGTTTTGCCGCGGGTCGCCATTACGCAAACACCCGGGTTTCGCCGGCGCCGTACAGGTTGCTGCTGCAGCGGCCGCAGATCGTCGGGTGGGCGGCATCGCTGCCCACGTCCGGCGTGTAATGCCAGCAGCGCTCGCATTTGGCATCAGAACTGGCTTTGACGCTGATGCTATGTGCGTCACCAGCTACCAAGTTGATAGCAGAGGTGATGAACACGAACTTCAGGTCGGCGCCCAGGCTGGACAGCAGGGCGTAGTCGTCGGCCGGCACGGTCAGCGCCACATTGGCTTGCAGCGAGGCGCCGACTTCGCCATTGGCGCGCAGCACTTCGATGTCCTTGTTGACCGCGTCGCGGATCTCGCGGATGCGGCCCCACTTGGCTTGCAGCGCGGCATTGGGCGCAGCCAGCTCGGCATAGGTTTCCAGGAAGATGGATTCGCTGCTGCCGAAGATCTTCCAGGCTTCCTCCGACGTGAAGCTGAGGAACGGCGCCATCCAGCGCAGCATGGCGTGGGTGATCTGCGCCAGCGCGGTTTGGGCGCTGCGGCGGGCCAGCGATTTGGGCGCGGTGGTGTAGAGCCGGTCTTTCAGCACGTCCAGGTAGAACGAGCCCAGGTCTTCCGAGCAATACACCTGCAGCTTGGCGACCACCGGGTGGAACTCGTACACCTCGTAGTGCGCCAGGATGTCGGCCTGCAGCTGGGCCGCGCGGCTGAGTGCGTAGCGATCGATTTCCAGCAGTTCATCAAACGGCACGGCGTCGGTCGCCGGGTCGAAGTCGCTGACGTTGGCCATCAGGAACTTCAGCGTATTGCGGATGCGGCGGTAGGTATCGACCACGCGGGCCAGGATCTTCGCGTCGATGCCCAGGTCGCCCGAATAGTCGGTGGACGCGCACCACAGGCGGATGATCTCCGCGCCCATCTTGTCGCTGACCTCTTGCGGTGCGATCACATTGCCTTCGCTCTTGCTCATCTTGCGGCCGCGGCCGTCGACGGTGAAACCGTGCGTCAGCAGGCCCTTGTAGGGCGCGTGGTCGTACATCGCGCACGAAGTGAGCAGCGAGCTGTGGAACCAGCCACGGTGCTGGTCGTGGCCTTCGAGGTACAGGTCGGCCGGCCACTGCGACTGGGCCGCGTGGCTGGCGCGCAGCACGTGTTCGTGGGTGGTGCCGGAGTCGAACCACACGTCCAGGATGTCGTTCACCTTGGTGTAGTGCTCCGCATCGGCGCCGATGATGGATTCGGCCGTGGCCTTGCTCCAGGCTTCGACGCCGCCGGCCTGCACCATGGCCGCGGCCTGGTCCATGATCTGCATGGTGCGCGGGTGCAGCTCGCCGGTGGCGGTGTGGATGAAGAAGGGCAGGGGCACGCCCCAGTTGCGCTGGCGGCTGATGCACCAGTCGGGCCGGCCGGCGATCATGTCGCGCAGCCGGGTCTTGCCGTTCTCGGGGTAAAAGCTGGTTTCCTCGATGGCGTTCAGGGCCAGCTGGCGCAGGGTTTGCGGCGCCTTGTCCTGGGTGAACACGCCCTGGCCTTCGTCCATGCGGATGAACCACTGGGCGGCGGCGCGGTAGATCACCGGCGTCTTGTGGCGCCAGCAGTGCGGGTAGCTGTGGGTGATGGTCTCGGTGGCGAACAGGCGCTCGTGTTCGCGCAGCTTGTCGATGACCAGCGGCGCAGCCTTCCAGATGTTGAGACCGCCGAACAGCGGCAGCTCGTCCACATAGCGGCCGTTGCCTTGCACCGGGTTCAGGATGTCGTCGGTCTTGAAGCCGTTGGCGATGCAGGAGTTGAAATCCTCTACGCCGTAGGCGGGCGAGGAATGGACGATACCGGTGCCGTCGTCGGCTGTCGCGTAGTCGGCCAGGAAGACGGGGCTCAGGCGTTGGTAGCCGGGGTCTACATCGTAGAACGGGTGCTTGAAGTTGATGCGTTCCAGCTTCTCGCCCAGGGCGGTAGCCAGCACCGTGCCGTTCAGCGCATAGCGGGCCATGGCTTTTTCCACCAGGTCGGCCGCCAGCAGCAGGATGCCGCGCTCGGTCTGCACCAGCGCGTAAGTCAGAGCCGGGTTCAGGTTCAGCGCCTGGTTGGCGGGGATGGTCCAGGCGGTGGTGGTCCAGATCACGGCGTAAGCGTGCTGGGCCAGCTTGTCCAGGCCGAAGGCGGCGGCCAGCTTCTCGGGCTCGGCACATTCAAAGCCCACGTCCAGGGTTTGTGACTTCTTGTCGGCGTATTCGATCTCGAATTCGGCCAGCGACGAGCCGCAGTCGAAGCACCAGTACACGGGTTTGAGGCCGCGGTAGACGAAGCCGCGTTCCATGATGCGTTTCAGTGCGCGGATTTCGTTGGCTTCGTTGCCGAAGTCCATCGTGCGGTACGGGTTGTCCCATTCGCCGAGCACGCCCAGGCGCTTGAAGTCGGCCATCTGGCCGGCGATCTGCTCGGTGGCGAAGGCGCGGCTCTTGGCCTGCACCTCGTCGCGCGGCAGATTGCGGCCGTGCAGTTTCTCGATGGCGTTCTCGATCGGCAGGCCGTGGCAGTCCCAGCCTGGCACATAGGTGGCGTCCATGCCTTTCAGCTGGCGCGCCTTGACGATCATGTCCTTCAGGATCTTGTTGACGGCGTGGCCGATGTGGATGTTGCCGTTGGCATAGGGCGGGCCGTCGTGCAGCACGAACTTGGGCGCGCCCAGGCGGGCGTCGCGCAAACGCTTGTACAGGCCTTTGTCTTCCCATTCCTGGACCCAGCCGGATTCACGCTTGGGCAGGTCGCCGCGCATTGGGAAGGGGGTGTCGGGCAGGTTCAGGGTGCTGCGGTAGTCAGGAGCGGTGGAGGCTTCGGATTGGGTCATGGGATTTTCGAATGGCACGTTGGGGAGGCAGCTGGCGTACACAAAGAGGCGGGCTGCAAGATCGGCAGGCTGTCTGCTGACAGCAACTCGATCGTCTAAATTCGGTCGCGCGTCGTCTGGCGGCTGGTTTCGGCGTGCAAGGTCTTGAAATACGCGCGTGCCTCGTCGCAGTCCTTTGCGATGCCGATTTGAAGGGCGTCCAGACTGTCGTATTTCAGTTCGTCATGCAGTTTGTGCAGCAGTTCCACGCGGATGATTTTACCGTAGGCCCCCTCGGGGCCCAGCGCGGCGGGCCAGTCCAGGCAATGGGTTTCCAGCAGCACCCGGCCGCCGTTGATGTCGTTCGGGTCCAGCGAGGGGCGGATGCCCAGGTTGGCCACGCCGACCAAAGGCTTGGCATCCAGGCCATGCACCAGTACCGCGAAGATGCCGCTGGCGGCGGGTTTCCAGTGGGCAAAGCGCAGATTCAGGGTGCGAAAGCCGTCTTCGCGGCCGGCGGCGGACTCGCCTAGCTGCCGACCCAGCTTGCGGCCGTGCACTACATGGCCGCTGATGCTGAAGGGGCGGCCCAGCAGCCGTGCCACGTCTTCCATCCGGCCTTCGACCAGGGCGGCGCGCACTTTGGAGCTGGAGACGCGGGTGCCGTGCACCTCGTAGCTGTTCATCCGCGCCACGTCGAAGCCCAGGGCTTCGCCTGCCGCGTCCAGCATCGCGTAGTCGCCGGCCCGCTTGGCGCCGAAGCAGAAGTCGTCGCCCACCAGCACATAGCGCACGCCCATGCCGCGCACCAGCACGTCGTCGATGAAGGCCTGGGGCGACTGGGCGGCGAATTTGGCGTCGAAAGGCAGCACCACCGTCTGGTCGACGCCGCAGCGGTGCAGCTCGGTGAGTTTGTCGCGCAGGGTGGCGATGCGGGCCGGCGCCAGATCGGGCTGGCCGGTGGCTTTGGCGAAGTAGTCGCGCGGGTGCGGCTCGAAGGTCATCACGCAGCTGGGGATGCCGCGGTGCCGGGCTTCGTTGATCAGCAGCGCCAGCATGGCCTGGTGGCCACGGTGCACGCCGTCAAAATTGCCAATCGTGAGGGCGCATTGGGGCGCGATGCCAGGGTGTTGGAAGCCGCGGAAAACCAGCATGTATCGTTATCTTTTTGATAGCGTATTGCGCCCGTGTAATAAGCGCTGTCAGCTCAATGTTCATAGAAACAATGTATATTGTGACGCAGCAGACAGATACAAGGCAGCAAAGCCTTGGGTGCATTTCCGGTAAGTGGTCGTTCAATATTGAAAGAACCAGCTCCTTTCGGCGCGCTCCGCGCCCCTAAAGGGCCGGTTCGTGGATCCAGGAGGCGTTTTCGTGAAGGTCTTGAAGCTCTCAGCCCAAGGGCTGCCCCAGTCGTGGATTTCGCTGGAGCAAGCCGTTGTCCACTACGCTGCCGAAGAGGTGCGCTGGGAGATGGGCGCGCAGGTGGCGGTGTTCCATGGCGGGCACAACGCCATCACGGGCGAGCAGTCGATCATCACTGTCAACAGCATCATCGGCACCCGCGGCGTGCCGAATATCAACCCCTTCGACCTGCGCCCCAGCCTGACCAACGCCAAACTGTTCATCCGCGACCGCAATGTCTGCGCCTACTGCGGCAACCGCTTCCACGAGGAAGTGCTGACCCGCGAACACATCAAGCCCCTGGGCCAGAAGGGCGCCGACACCTGGATGAACGTGGTCACCGCCTGCCGTGCCTGCAACCACCGCAAGAGCAACCGCACGCCCGAGCAGGCCCATATGCCGCTGCTGTACACGCCCTACGTGCCCAGCCTGTGGGAAGACTTCATCCTGCGCAACCGCCGCATCCTGGCCGACCAGATGGAGTTTCTGATGGCGCACGTGCCGAAGTCGTCAAGGCTGCTGATTTAGCCGATCCCCAGCTCAGCGCACAGCTTCTGCACCGTGGCCCGTAACTGGGCCACTTCTTCTTCCAGGGTTTCAATCCGGGCTTCCAGCCGGCTGGTGTTGCCGCTGCCTGCGGGGGCTGCGGTTGCGTTGATGTCCACCGGCCCGCACAGCAGATGCGCCCAGCGCTGCTCGCGCTCACCCGGTGCGCGCGCGAGTTTGACCACCAGCGGGCCGCCTTTTTCTTCGCTGCGCTCCAGCATTTCGTCCAGAAAACCCTCGACCGAGGAAATATCGGCAAACTTGTACCAGCGCTCGGTGTTCAGCCGCAGTTCGCCGGCGGTCTGCGGGCCGCGCAGCATCAGCAGGCCCAGGATGACGGCCGATTGCTCGGGCACGCCGATGCCGCGCTGGAAGTTGTGCTCGAAGCGCGTGACCCGGCTGCCGCTGGATTCGCGCACCAGGGCCAGGTCTTTCAATGTGCCCAGGGCTTCGGCGATCTCGGCCTCGCTGAGCGTCATGATCGGGTCGCGGCTGGTTTTCTGGTTGCAGCCACTGAGCAGTGCGACCAGCGACATCGGGTAGCTGTCGGGCACGGTACGGGCTTTTTCCATCAAGGTGGCGAGCACGCGGGCTTCGGTGGGCGAGAGGAGGGTGGTGGTCACAGGGATAATTCCGGTCAGTATGAAAAACATTGTTATTTTGATCTCTGGCGGCGGCTCGAATATGGCGGCCATCGTCCGCACCTCGCTGCGCGACGACTGGGCGCGGCGTTTCGGCGCCAAAGTGGTGGCGGTGGTGAGCAACAAGGCCACGGCCGGCGGGCTGGACTTTGCCCGGGCCCAGGGGCTTGCGGCCGAGGTGGTGGAGCACAAGGCGTTCGCCGATGCGGCCGATCCGCGCGCCGCGTTCGATGCGCAGCTGGCCCAGGTGATCGACCGCTATGAACCCGCGCTGCTGGTACTGGCCGGCTTCATGCGCATTTTGACGCCGGGCTTTGTGGAGCGCTATGCGGGGCGGATGGTCAACATCCACCCGTCTTTGCTACCGGCGTTTGCCGGCCTGGATACTTACCAACGGGCGCTGGACGCGGGCTGCTGCTTTGCCGGCGCCACCGTGCACCAGGTGACGGCCGAGCTGGACCACGGCCCCATCCTGGGCCAGGCCGTGGTGCCGGTGCTGCCTGGCGATACCGCCCAGACCCTGGCGGCCCGGGTGCTGACCCAGGAGCACCTGCTGTATCCGCGGGTGATTGCTGATTTGCTACAGAAAATATAGCTTATAGCGCAGGTGTTATCTGCGCTGGAGCCCTGTTTTCTATAAATTTCAGCATGCAGGCCAGCGGCGAGCTCAGCGGTTGAAGTTGCCTGCTTGCGCAAGATCCTTGGGGGATGACGATTTGCCCACGTGCACCGTGTACTGGCCAGCCGGTATGACCCAGGCATTGCTTGCCGTGCTCCAAACGCTCAATGGATGGTTGGCGCCCGACGGATCGATCGAGATGACGACCTGTTTGGACGCGCCGGGTGCCAATTCCACTTTCTGGAACCCGGTGAGCCGCTTGGGTGGCTGGGCTGCACCCACGCTGCTGGCGCTGGCGGGCAAGGACAGGTAGACCTGGACGACTTCGGAGCCGGCGAGCGAGCCGGTGTTCGTGACCGTGGCCTTGACCTCATAGGAGCCGGTGGTGGCGTTGCGCGTCACACTGGAGGCGCCCACGTTGAAGCTCGTGTAGGACAGGCCGTGGCCGAAGGGGAACGCAACGCAGGGATTGCTGCCATTCACCACCGCGCACTGGCCGCTGACGTTGCTGTCGTACCAGCGGTAGCCGATGTTCAACTGCTCCGAATAGGTGACGGTCTGGGTTACGCCGTCGGCCGCCACCACACCCGGGAACTGCTGTGTCGTCAGGTTGTCCAGGAAGCCCTTGCCAACATAGGGAAAGGTGACCGGGAGTTTGCCCGAAGGGTTCTTTCGTCCGAACAGCAGGTCGGCGACGATGTTGCCGTCTTCCTGGCCTGGGAACCAGACTTCCAGGATGGAAGGGCCGGAAGCGCCCACCAGAGCGGGGTCCATGGCAACGCCGGCGTTGTCCTTCAGCACCAGGGCGGTCTTTTGGGCCATGGCCTTGGCGGTGGTCGAGGTGGCGGCCATGATGGCCTTGAGCATGGCGACGGTATTGCTGTTCTTTACCGCATTCGTGCCGGTGGCCGTGGCGGGAGTGGTAAGCGAAGACGATGCATACCAATCGAGGCTGCTGCCGTCGGCAGCGCTGGCGCCCGCAGCCAGGGGCACGGTGGTGGAGGAAAGCGAGCTGCCGTCTTTGGTGGTGGCGCGGTCTGCGCCCTCTTCGGCGATGGTGCCGGCCATCACGATGACGGCGTCGGCGCCTGCGGCAGCGGCTGTCACATCCGCAAAGGACGCGGACACGCCGTCGATGGTGGCCGTTGCATTGGCGTCGTCGACGAGGATCAGCTGTACCGATGCCGTGGTGTTGCCCAGAGTTTTGAGCATATTCTGGATGCCCTCCAGCGGCGCCACGGTGTAGTTGGGTACCACGTCGGAACTGCCGCCGCCGCCGCCCATGGCCTTGCCGACCATGGCACCGCCCGCCACCGCCTGCTGGGCATAGACCTGCGAAGCCTTGCCAATCAGCACCAGCTTGGCCACGGAAGATGCAAACGGCAACGCACCGTTGTTTTGCAGCAGCACCGCCGCCTTGGTGCCAATGTCACGTGCGGTCTGGCCGTTGCTGGCGAAATCGATAGGAGTTTGTTTCAGCGGGCGGTCAAAGATGCCCCACTTGAACATCTGCGTGTAGCGGCGTTCCAGAGATTTGTCGAACATCGCTGTCGTGATGGTGCCGGCGGTGAGTGCCGCCGTCAGGTTGGTCTTGGACCAGAACTGCGGAATCGGCATTTCGTGGTCCATCCCGCCCAGCATGGGCCCGACCGTGCTTTTCACCGTGAAGAAGTCAGACTGTACGTAGCCGGTAAAACCCCAGTCATCGCGCAACACGCCCGTGAGCAAGGCCTTGTTTTCGCATGAATTGAGGCCGTTGACCGAGTTGTACGCGCACATGATGGATGCCGCCTTGCCGTCCTTGACCGTCATTTCGAACGGCAGCAAATAGATTTCCCGCAACACCTGCGGGTCGATGGTTTCCTGGATCTTCATGCGGTTGGTTTCCTGCTCGTTACCAACGAAATGCTTGGGCATGCCGATCAATCCTTTGGCCTGGACGGCCTTGACCTCGGCCACACCCATCGTGCCGGTCAGGTACGGGTCTTCACCGAAATACTCGAAGTTGCGTCCGAGGATGGGCAGGCGGGCCATGTTGACACCCGGCGCCTCGAACACATGCAGCGCCAGGTTGTTCATTTCGGTACCGATCACATCGCCGTAGGCGGTGGCAACACCTGGATCGAATGAAGCTGCAGCGGAAATGGCCGAGGGCAGCGCCGTCGCTTTGGCCGACGTGGGGTGGGAATAGGCCGCGGTGAAAGACTTGGTACCGGCTTTGACCTCGTCGTACACGCTCTTCGATACACAGTCGTTCTGGCCCAGGCCGACCGGGCCATTGGTGATCCGGAAGGTCGGAATATTCAGTGCCGCGATTCCGCTCACATGCCGCGCGCCATAGCATTCTGGCAACTCGGGCAACAGCTCGGGCATGCTGCCGGTCAACTGCTGCATCTTCTGCTCGGTGGTCATGGCTTGCACCAGCAGCTTCGCCCGTTGGTTGGCGATGGCCTCCTTGGCCGCATCGGTGCTGGCGGCGGTTTGCTGGGCGACAAGGGAGGGCCTCATCCACGGATTGCCGTTGTAGCTGTCGGAGCCGCCACAGGCGACGAGTCCAACGGCCAGAGCTGTTCCCAAGGCCAGGGCGAGTGCGGTTTTTTGGGGGAGCAGGACTTGCCCCAGGCTCTGGTTGGACGAGGGAAGGTGTGCAACGGCTCGCTGTTTTGTACGCATTTTTGTCTCCTGGTTGTGAAAGCGGAACCCAAAGCAGGAGTGGGACTGGTGTCGATCCCTGGTTTGGTAACGTTAACTTTTATTGTTATCGTTAACAATTTGGAGGTCAATGCAAATAACTCAGAGTTATCCCTAGGTTGGCGTTTGCCTAAACGCTGGCGCGTTCGATGATCGTGAAACCGATGTCGATGGTGCGCTGGGGGACGGCGCGGCCTTCGACGCGGTCGACGATGCAGCGTGCGGCCTCAATGCCGATCTGCATGCCGTCTATGCGCACGGTGGTGAGCGCGGGGTGCAGGTCGCGGGCAAAAGCCAGGTCGCCAAAGCCCATCACCGCCAGCTCTGTGGGCACGGCGATGCCCAGCACCTGGGCTTCGGTCAGCACGCCCAGGGCCAGCATGTCGGAGCTGCAGAACACCGCGTCAAAGTCGGTGCTCTGGGCCCGCAAATCCCGCAGAGCGCTGCGGCCGCTGCCCAGCGTGGTGGGCGCCGGCACTTCCTGCACCCATGGTTCGGCCAGGCCCAGGCTGAGGGCGGTGGCGACAAAGGCCTGGCTGCGGCGCTGCGCGCGTTCGTCGTCGCCGCCGATCACCGCCAGCCGGCGCCGGCCGTGCGCATGCAGATGCCGGCACACGGCCTCGGCCACCGCGCTGTGCGAGAAGCCCACCAGCATGTCGATGGGCTCGGGGCTCAGATCCCAGGTTTCCACCACGGGGATGCCGGAGGCCAGCAGCCGGCGCCGCGCTTCGGCGGAATGCACCACGCCGGTCAGCACAATGCCGTCCGGCCGGCGGCCGATGATGGCGCCCAGCAGTTCGTCCTCCAGCGGCTCGGCATAGCCGCTTTGGCCCAGCATCAGCTGGTAGCCGTAGCCACGCAGTGCCGAGGTCAGGGCTTGCACCGTTTCATTGAACACCGGGCTGACCAGGGTGGGGATCAGCGCTGCGACGAGCCGGCTCTTGTTGGAACGCAACCCGCCGGCCAGCAGATTCGGCACATAGCCGGTGGCGGCGATGGCGGCCTGCACCTTGGCCAGGGTGGCCGGCGGCAGCCGGTCCGGGGTGTTGATGGCACGCGAAACCGTCATCGCCGAGATGCCGGCCAGCAGGGCCACGTCGTTCACCGTGACGCTGGCGTTGCGCCGTTTGCGTTCGGGGGGCTGGATGGGCGGCGGTGTCTCGGTCATAGCCGCGATGGTAGCCGTAACAAGCCCGCAGGCATGCAGCTCCCCGGGGAGCGCTGGCCCGGCGTGCAGCTGCCGCTATCAATGCTATTGAATATGTAGCCGGTTGCGCACGTTGAATAAGCGCTGGAGCCTGTTTTTATGCTGTAACGCTGACGGTGGAGCCAGTGGCCGCGCTGGCGCTGCCCGCGGCCATGTTGGTGTATTGCTTGAGCAGTTGCTGCGCCAACTGGTTCAGGTCGATGCTGTCCGAGCCATTGCTGCTGGCAGAGGCTTTTTGCAGGGTGTCCATGGCGCTGTCGACCTGTTGGGCCAGGGTGTCGATCTCGCTGTCGCTGAGCTGGCCATCGCGGTTGCTGTCGATGGCCTGCAGCAGGGCTTCCATCGTGCCGGTGGCGCTGGTCGTGCCGTTGGCGGCGCCGGCCGCGGCTTCGGCAGCCGAGACGATGCCGTCTTTGTTGGTGTCCAGCGGGTCGTAGGTCGTGTCGGAGCTGCTACTGCTCGGTGGCGGGCCGGCGGGGGGCGGGTCACCGGCGCCTTGCGGGCGGCCGGCATTGAATTCGGCCTCGCTCAGCTTGCCATCGCCGTCGGCGTCCAGGCTGGCAAAGCTGTCGTTGCTGGCCCGGGTCTGGGCGAACTCCATGGTGGAGGGCAGTGGCACGATGCTGGTGATGCCGTTGACCAGCTCGTCGGCGTTCAGGCTGCCGTCGGCATTGCCGTCGAGCTGGGTCATCAGGCCCGCAGCGGTGTTGGTGTTGGTGATGCCGGTGCGCTCCGACACCTTGTCGAGCAGGGTTTGCAGCTCGTTGCTGTCGACGCCGCCGCTGCTGTCCACATCCACCTTGGCGAAGAGTTTGTCTTTGTTGCCGCTGCGCGGGGCGTTGGCGGCGGCCCATGCGCTGCTGCTGTTGCTGACACTGCTGATGCTGGACATCATGGTTCCTTTTCAAGCGCACATCGAAGGGGCTGCCACCTGGGTGCGCAGCGCTAGGTGGCTATCTGATTCTTCCGCCTTGCTGTAAACGGGGTTTGTCCGGCATGTATCCGGCTTGGTACAAATCGCGGTTTAAGCGCCGGAAAAGAAAGGTAAAGACATGCCTGTTTATGTCTTCAAGGGGGTGTTGTCTACCTACACTTTTCGGCGAAATGGACGATATATGAAGCCCTCTCGGCAAATTTTGGTGGTGGATGATGACCACGGCATCACCAGCTTGTTACAGGATTACCTGTCGGGTTTTGAGTTTTGTACCCACACGGCACACGACGGACCCGGCATGCGCATGCAGCTGGCCGCACAGCCCATCGACCTGGTGGTGCTGGACATGATGCTGCCCGGCATCGACGGTCTGAGCCTGACCCGCGAGCTGCGCCAGCGTTCCCGCATTCCCATCATCATGTTGACGGCGTGCTCGAATTCGCACGACCGGGTGCTGGCGCTGGAGATGGGCGCCGACGACTACATGAGCAAGCCCTTCGAACCGCGCGAGCTGGTGGCCCGCATCAAGACCGTGCTGCGCCGCGCGGCCACGGTGCACGACCGGATACTGCAGGAGGTGGGCAGCGACGTGGTGCACTTCGACCACTGGGTGCTGCACCGCCACGAGCGGCGCCTGACCTCGCCCACCGGCCTGGTTGTGCCCTTGTCGAATGCCGAATTCCGCCTGCTCTGTACCTTCTTGAGCCGGCCGCGCCGCCTGCTGAGCCGAGACCAGCTGATGGAGCAGGCGCGGGGCCGGGCCATGGACGCGTTCGAGCGCAGCATCGACTTGCTGGTGTCGCGGCTACGGCAAAAGCTGCGTGAATCGCCGGATGCGCCGTCCATCATCAAAACCGTGCGCGGCGCGGGTTATATGTTCAACGCCAGGTCGGTGCAGGGCCAGCCCGCGTGGCCGCTCTGAGGCGTTTACTCCGGCGCCTGTTGCCGTCCAGCCTGTTCGGGCGGCTGGCTTTGCTGCTGTCGGTCGCGGCGCTGGCCAGCCATGGGTTGGCATTGACCATGCTGTTCCAGCTGGGCCCTCCGCCGGACCTGCGCATGGAGCCGCCCCCCGCTGCGGCGCCGCTGATGCGCCCGGTGTCCAAGCCTTTCATCGAGTTCCACCGGCAACCGCCACCGCCGCGTCCGCCGGAGGGTGCGGTGCTTGGTCTGCCCGGTGTATGGCTGGATATTGGCGTGCGCCTGGCGGCCCTGGTGGTGGCGGCCTGGATTGGCGCGCGCTGGCTGTCGGCGCCAATTCGGCGGTTGGCCTGCGCCGCCAAGGCCCTGGGCCAGGATATCGACCACCCGCCGCTGCCGGAGGTAGGGCCGTCGGAATGCCGCGATGCCAGCCGTTTGTTCAACCAGATGCAGTCGCAGATCCGCCAGCAGCTGAACGAGAGCGACCGCTTCGTCGCGGCGGTATCGCATGACCTGCGTACGCCGCTGACGCGGCTGCGGCTGCGCGCCGAGGCGCTGGGCGACTGCGCGCAAAAGCATGCGTTCCAGCATGACATCGTGCAGATGGACCAGATGATCACCGCCACGCTGGACTATCTGCGCGGTACGGCACAAGAAGAACCTTTGGTACAGCTGGATGTGCAGTCCCTGGTCGAATGCCTGGCCGACGACCAGCTGGCCGTGGGCCACGAGGTCAGTGTCGGTGGGGCGGCCGCGCCGCTGCCGGCGCAGTTGTCAGCCCTGCGCCGTTGCATCGGCAACCTGGTGGATAACGCCATCCGCTATGGCGGTGCGGCCCATATCCAGCTGCTGGACAGTGCCGAGCAGCTGTGCATCGAAGTCCACGACCGCGGGCCGGGCCTGCCCGAGTCGGAGCTGGGCAAGGTGCTGGCGCCGTTCTACCGCTTCGAGCTGCCGCGCTACGGCCAGCGCGGCCCGGTTGGCCGCGATATCGGCGTGGGGCTGGGCCTGTCGATTGCGCACGACATTGCGCGCCGGCACCAGGGCACGCTGTTACTGCGCAATGGCGAGACTGCCGGGTTGGTAGCCAGCCTGCAGCTGCCGCGTCAGCCGGCTTGATCGTTCGCTGGTTCGTCCGCCACGCGGCGAAAGCGCGGCTGGCGCAGGCCGTCAACCACCACTTCTTCCAGGAACATGGCCGCCGGCCTCACCCACAGGCCGTGTTCACCGTACAGCGCGCGGTACAGGGTCATGGGTTCCAGGGTCTCGCTGTGGCGTACCGTGCCGACCACGTCGTAGAGCATGCCTTTGTAGTGGCGGTAGCGCCCGGGAGGGGTGGTGATGAGTGGGGGCAGGGTGGTGTCGGGCATGGCAAAGGCGGGCTTGGAAAGGGCGGCGTGGGACAATCGGGGTTATGCATCCTAAAGACTTCCTCGACGAGTGTTCTGAACTCGTACGCCTCGCACTCCAATTTGAACACCCCGCCGACTCGGTGGTTTCGCGGTTTTTCCGCGACAACCGCTCGTTGGGCCCACGCGAGCGCGCCACCCTGGCCGAAACCGTGTACACGGTGTTGCGCAAGAAACTGCTGTTCGACCACCTGGCACCCTCGGGCAGTGGCTCCAAGCAGCGCCGGCTGGCGATCCTGGGCTTCCATGGCCCGCGCGACTTCCTGTACGCGGCCCTGAGCGACCAAGAAAAGACCTGGCTGGAGAATTGCGACCAGGTCAAGACCGAAGACCTGCTGGACCGGCACCGCCACAACCTGCCCGAGTGGCTGGTGCAGCCGTTGAAGGAGCAGTTGAAAGACGAGTTCTGGCCGCTGGTGGAGAGCCTGGTCCATGGCGCTGGCCTGGATTTGCGCGTCAACGCCTTGAACGCCAAGCGCGACGATGTGCAAAAAGAGCTGGCCAAGGCCGGTATCCAGTCGGTTGCCACCCCGTATTCGCCCATGGGCCTGCGCCTGACCGACAAGCCCGCGCTGACCAAGCTCGATGCCTTCACCCGCGGTGCCATCGAGGTGCAGGACGAGGGTTCGCAGCTGCTGGCCCTGCTGCTCGACGCCAAGCGCGGCGAGATGGTGGTCGATTTCTGTGCCGGTGCAGGGGGCAAAACCCTGGCCATCGGTGCGGGCATGCGCAATACCGGGCGTTTGTACGCTTTCGATACCTCGGGCCACCGGCTGGACGCGCTCAAGCCCCGTCTGGCGCGCAGCGGCCTGTCGAACGTGCATCCGGCCGCCATCGCCCATGAGCGCGATGACCGTATCAAGCGCCTGAGCGGCAAGATCGACCGCGTGCTGGTCGACGCACCGTGTTCCGGCCTGGGCACCCTGCGCCGCAACCCGGACATGAAATGGCGCCAATCGCCCAAGGCGGTGGAAGAGCTGGTGGTCAAGCAGACCGCGATTCTGCAAAGCGCCTCGCGCCTGCTGAAGTCTGGCGGGCGCTTGGTGTATGCCACCTGCAGCATCCTGCCGCAGGAAAACGAAGAGATCGCGCTGGCGTTCTCGGCCGCGAATCCAGATTTCGTACCCCTTGAAACCGCCGAAGTACTGACCCATCTAAAGGTGGAGAACGCGGCCAGCCTGTGCAGCGGTCCGGTCAGCGGCGGTGAATTTTTGCGCCTCTGGCCGCACCGGCATGGCACGGATGGCTTCTTTGCGGCGGTTTGGCAGAAGAAATAACACGTTAACCGGTGTGCAACTAGGGGCGGGGCACTAGGTAATTTCAGCCCTCTAACTTAGAATAGAAGGCTTGCCGGCATTTTTGTACAGCTCCGGCTTTATTAAAACATTGAGGCTTTTTACCTATGTTGTTACCCGATTGGGCTGTGTTGAATGCAGCTGTTGACTGGCTTTCCAACGGACTGTTGAACTTGTCCTGGTGGGAAATCGTGTTGTACACGCTGGTCACCACCCACATCACGATTGCCAGCATCACCATTTACCTGCACCGCCACCAGGCGCACCGGGCGATGGATTTGCACGCGCTGCCGGCCCACTTTTTCCGCTTCTGGCTCTGGCTGGCTACCGGCCAGGTGACCAAGGAGTGGGTGTCTATCCACCGCAAGCACCACGCCAAGTGCGAAACCAAGGACGACCCGCACAGCCCCGTTGCGCACGGCATCAAGACCGTGTTCTGGACCGGTGCCGAGCTGTACCGCAAGGAATCCAAGAACCTGGAAACCATCGCCAAGTTCAGCCATGGCTGCCCGAACGACTGGATTGAGCGCAACCTGTACAGCCGCTTTAGCTGGCAAGGCGTGGGCCTGATGCTGATTTTGAACCTGGCCTTGTTTGGTGCCGCCGGTTTGACCGTCTGGGCCATCCAGATGGTGTGGACCCCCTTCTGGGCTGCCGGTGTCATCAACGGTATTGGCCACTACTTTGGCTACCGCAACTTTGAAGCTCCTGATGCCAGCACCAACGTTTCGCCCTGGGGCATCATCATTGGTGGCGAAGAGCTGCACAACAACCACCACACCTATCCCACGTCGGCCAAGTTCTCGGTGAAGCCCTACGAATTCGATATTGGCTGGATGTACATCTGTGCCCTGGAAAAAGTCGGACTGGCCAAGGTCAAGAAGACCCCACCCAAGCTGCAGTTGGGCGCTATCAAGCCCGTGGCCGACGAAAAAACGCTGGAAGCGCTGATCGCCAACCGTTACGAAGTCATGGCCGGTTTCGCCCGCGAAATGCGCCAGGCCTGCAAGGCCGAGCTGGAAACCATCAAGGCCCGCAAGGGTGATCTGTCGGCCCTGCAAGCCGCCAAGCGCTGGATGCACCGCGATGCCGAAAAGGTGCCCGCAGCCGCCCAACCGCAGCTGGCCCAGGCCCGCGCCGCCCACCCCGTGCTTGACAAGATGGTGGTGATGCGCGAAGAACTGCGCCAGATGTGGCTCAACACCTCACAGTCGCGTGAACAGCTGACCGCCGACCTGCAAGCCTGGTGCCACCGCGCCGAAAGCAGCGGTATCGAAGCGCTGCAAAAGTTCTCGATGAAACTGCGTGCCGCCCACGCCTGATCGAGTTCACGACTCTCCATGTAAAAAGCCCGCAATAGCGGGCTTTTTACATTTCCAGAAACACCGCGGAACCGGCTTCGCCAGGCCGCTGGTGTTGCCCCCCTGCAAGGGGGTGGCGAAAGACGCGCAGCGCTGCAGCCTGGGGGTGAGCCTATTACCCCCACACGTCCAGCGGCGGCTCGGTGGCCACGGCCCGCAAGATGTCGGTGCGCGACACAAAGCCGATGACCGTGCCGCCTTCATCCACCACCGGCAGGCCGGGCAGCCCGGTGTCGAGCAGCACCTGGGCGACGCGGCGGATGTCGGTGTCGGACGAAACGCTGGCTACCGGCGTCCACATGGTCCCGGACACCGGTTGGGCCATACGTACCGCCCAGTCGTTGGCGTCCAAGGGCACGGCAGCGTCGGGTGTGGATGCGACGACCCGGCCGGGGCGGAACAGATCGGCGCGCAGCAGGATGCCCACCAGGCGGGCATTTGCGTCCAGCACCGGCACCTGGGCAATCCGGTGTTGCGCCATCAGGTCGGCTGCTTCGGCCAGCGAGGTGTCGGCGCGGGTGGTGACGGCCGGCTGGGTCATCAGCAGGCCGACCCGGTCCAGCGGCTGGCGTGGCGTGTCAGGCTGGCTGGTCTGGGCATAGGCGGCGACGGCGGTGCTGGGCAGCAGCGGCATGGGCGCGGACGTGGCCGGTTCTACCGGAGGGTTCTGCAATTCCGGCAGCAACTCCATATCGTTGGGTTCGATGCGGCGCATGCGCGCAATCGCATGGACTTTGTCGATGTGCCGCAGCTGTTCCATGGTGCCGGTAAACACCCGACCCGTAACCCCGTAGACCGAAAACATGGACCAAGCCCTCCTGTGCTGGCGCAAATTACCACAACGGCCGCGCTGGGGCTAGCTTAGTCCGGCTCGGGCAGGCATTGCGACTGGGCGGCGACCAGCACCCGGGCGCTCGCATCCTCGACCCAGCCGATCACCCGCAGCCGGGCGGCTTGCGCGCCTTCGGGCACGGCCAGGGGGCGGATTTCCTTCCAGCTGCCAGCGGCCGCGTTCCAGTCCAGCACCAGGGTGTTGCGCACCAGGTTGCGCTCTACCGGCGTGCCGTCGGTGCCGGGGGCAATGGTTTCCACCAGCGCCAGCCAGGCTGTCAGCGGGCCGTCGATAGGCCCGGCGGGCTGTAGCTCGATGGAGGTGCCGATGTAGCCGCCCAGTGCCGGGCCGCGGGCTACCCGCAGCAGGGCCTTGCTGGGCTGCAGCGGGGCATCTGGAAGCTCGGCCTGGCCCAAGGCTTGCAGCCGGTCCAGCCCGTCCTGGCGGGCTGCGGCGGACAAGGGGGCTTCGTCACCCTGGGCGCTGGGCACGATCCAGTCCAGCGCCACGGTGTCTGCGCCCGGCTGCGCCGCTTGCGGGTCGGACCAGCAGGCTTCGCATTCGGCACTGGTAAAGCGTTCCAGCAAGGCGATGGGTGCGGGCTGGCCGTCGCTGGAGCAGGCCTGCTGGGCCCAGGCCGCGGGACTCAAGGCCAGCAGCAGGGCGGCTTTCCAGAGGGGAGGGGTGCCAGACATGGGGGTTCCTACAATCGGGTGATGTTTTCAGCAAATACTAACTTCGTCGCAGACAACGCTCCGCTCTTACACAACCTGAACCCGGAGCAACTGGCGGCGGTCACCTTGCCGACCGGGCATGCGCTGATTCTGGCCGGGGCGGGCTCCGGCAAGACCCGCGTGCTCACCACCCGCATTGCCTGGCTGCTGCAGACCGGCCGGGTCACTCCTGGTGGCATCTTGGCCGTGACCTTTACCAACAAGGCGGCCAAGGAGATGGTGGTTCGCCTGGGCACCATGCTGCCGGTGAACGTGCGCGGCATGTGGATAGGCACTTTCCACGGCCTGTGTAACCGCCTGCTGCGCGCCCACTACAAGCTGGCGAACCTGCCATCCACCTTCCAGATTCTGGACACCCAGGACCAGCTCAGCGCTATCAAACGTCTGATGAAGCAATTCAATATAGACGACCAGCAATACCCTGCCAAACAAACCCAGTGGTTCATTGGTAACTGCAAGGAAGAGGGTTTGCGCCCCGACGCGGTCGAGGGCCACGACCCGCAGACCCGCAAGAAGGTCGAAATCTATGCGCTGTACGAAGAGCAGTGCCAGCGCGAAGGCGTGGTCGATTTTGGCGAGCTGATGCTACGCAGTTACGAACTGTTGCGCGACCACGATTCGGTGCGCGAGCACTACCAGCGGCGCTTTCGCCACATCCTGATCGACGAGTTCCAGGACACCAACAAGCTGCAATACGCCTGGATCAAGATGCTCAGCGGCTATGGCGCCAAGGACCTGGCGGCCGGCACGTCCATCCCCGGCGGCAGCGTGCTGGCGGTGGGCGATGACGACCAGAGCATTTATGCCTTCCGTGGCGCGCGGGTCGGCAATATGGCCGACTTCGTGCGCGAATTCGGCGTCACCCAGCAGATCAAGCTCGAGCAGAACTACCGCAGCTTCAGCAACATCCTGGACTCGGCGAACCAGCTGATCAGCCACAACAGCAACCGTCTCGGCAAAGACTTGCGCACCGACCAGGGCCCGGGCGAGCCGGTGCGGGTGGTCGAGAGTCCACGCGACCTGGACGAAGCCCAGTGGATCGTCGACGAGGTCAAGCAACTGGTACGCGATGGCATGGCGCGCCAGGAAATCGCCGTGCTGTACCGCAGCAATGCGCAAAGCCGTGTCATCGAGACTGCGCTGTTCAACGCCGCCATTCCCTACCGCGTCTACGGCGGCCTGCGCTTCTTCGAGCGCGCCGAAATCAAGCACGCGCTGGCCTATCTGCGCCTGCTGGAGAATCCGAACGACGACACCAGCTTTCTGCGGGTGGTCAACTTCCCGCCGCGCGGCATTGGTGCGCGCAGCCTGGAGATCTTGCAGGACACGGCCCGCAGCAGCGGCTGCTCGCTGCACGATGCAGTGAGCGCGATCCCGGGCAAGGCTGGCGCCAACTTCGGCGCCTTTGTGGCCAAGCTCGACGTGCTGCGCGAGCAAAGCCAGGGCCTGAGCCTGCGCGAGATCATCGACCTGGTGCTGGACCACAGCGGCCTGCTGGCCCATTTCAAGGCCGACCGCGAAGGCGAAGACCGCGTCGAGAACTTGGAAGAACTGGTCAACGCCGCCGAAAGCTTTGTCTCGCAGCAAGGCTTTGGCCGCGACGCCGTGGCCTTGCCGGTGGACGAGCTGGGCGTGCCCCTGACCCAGTCGCCGGCCAGCCAGGGCCTGGACCCGAACACCCCGGCCACTGAGGGCTTTATCGACCAGGACAGCGGCGAAACCCTGTCGCCGCTGGCCGCCTTTCTGACCCATGCCGCGCTGGAAGCCGGCGACAACCAGGCCAAGGCCGGCCAGGACGCGGTGCAGCTGATGACCGTGCATTCGGCCAAGGGCCTGGAGTTCGACGCGGTGTTCGTCGGCGGCATGGAAGAGGGTTTGTTCCCGCACGAAAACTCGCTCAGCGACCGGCAGGGCCTGGAAGAAGAGCGCCGCCTGATGTACGTGGCCATCACCCGTGCGCGCCAGCGCCTGTACCTGAGCTTCTCGCAAAGCCGCTTGCTGCACGGCCAGACCCGCTACAACCCGCGCAGCCGCTTCTTCGAGGAGCTGCCCGAATCGGCGCTGAAGTGGATTACCTCCAAGACCTCGGGTTACGGGTCGTCCAGCTTTACTCCTAAATCCATAGCTGCTGGCGCTGGTGGATACAGCGCTGGAGGCCGATTTAATAAGGAGGATGCACCCTTCGCCAGCCCGCCCGTGCCACCGCAGAAAGAGGCGCCCAGCCACGGCCTGCGCGTTGGCATGAAGGTGTTCCACACCAAGTTCGGCGAAGGCAAGGTGAATCTGCTGGAAGGCAAGGGCGACGATGCGCGCGCGCAAATCAACTTCCCGCGCCACGGCGTGAAGTGGCTGGCGCTGAGCGTGGCCAAGCTGACGCCGGTGCCGTAACAGCTTTGTCTTCATAGCGTCATACACAGCGTGCAGCATGGTGGGCACCCAACCCAAGGAGCCCGCCATGTCAGACCTGCAAGAATTCCACGTTGGCGACTGTGTTGTGTCGCTGTTTGCCAAACCTATGATCGACGGCACCTGGCTGGCCAAGGTCGGCATCGCGCTGCACTACGGCATGCCCATCCCCAGCGAACGCGTGTTCAGCTTCGATAACCCGTTCACCTCCGAAGACACGGCCCTGGCCCACGCCCGCGAGCAGGGCATGCGCATGGCGCGCGACCCGGTGGCCTATCTGCAAATGGCGGCTTGAGGCCCTCCGCCCATCCACCGTGGCGTAGCGCTGCCATAGGGTAATGCGCGGTTATCTGGTTGCTACCGTTGCGGTGGCTTGGGGCTGCCAGCCGCCGCCGAGCGCCTTGAAGGCTGCAACCGCCGCGCGTGCGGATTCGGTTTGCGCTTGCGCCCGCATGTCGGAGGCACGCAGCAGGCTCTCGTCGGCTTGCAGGACTTCGACAATGCTGACCACGCCTTTCTGGTACGCCGCAAACGATGCCCCCCGGGCTCGGCTGAACGAATCCACCCCCCCAGCCAGTATGCCGGCCTGGTCCTCGCGTTTTACCAGGGCTGAGAACGCGTTTTCCACATCTTCCGTCGCATGCAGGATGGCCAGCCGATAGCCGGCCAGCGCCTCGGCCTCGCGGCCCTTGGCCAGATCGATCTGCGCGTTGATGCGGCCAAAGTCGAACAGGCGCCAGCGAAGGCCCAGCACACCGGCGGCCTGGCTTGCGCCGCTGGTGAACAGGTTGCCGCTGGACACCGAGGTTGCGCTGCCTATCAACCCGCTCAACGAGAGCTTGGGGTAATACTCGGCAATCGCCACGCCGATGCGCGCGTTGGACGCAGCGAGGCGGCGTTCGGCCACGATCAGGTCGGGCCGGCGCCGGAGCAGATCGCCCGGCGAGCCGGTGGACGCGATCTGCGGGGCGCTGGGGATAGCGCCTGTATTGGCAAGCTCGGCCCGGTATGTACCGGGCGACTTACCCAACATCACATCCAGCGCGTTCATCGCCGTATCCAATCCCGCTTCGAGCACCGGTATAGATGCCCGTACCTGGGCCAGAGCACCTTCGACCTGGCGCACTTGAAGCTCGGCGGCCAACCCCTTGTTGTAGAGCAGTTGGAGGGTGGACAGCAGGTCTTGCTGTGTCTGCACCTGCTTCCGGGCAATCCCGAGGCGGGTTTGCAGTCCGCGGATGCCGATATAGACATCGGCGGTCTGTGCCGCCACCGCCAGGCGTGTTGCCGCCGCGCCGGCTTCCGATGCCTGGTATTCGGCAACGGCCGCCTCCCGTTCGCGGCGCAGGCCACCGAACAGGTCCAGCTCCCATCCGAGGCCCAGGTTGGCCTCATAGGCATTGCCATAACGGTCCAACCCAGGCCTTGCATTCAAGACCTGCCCCAATGGCGTTTCAACCGATTGGTAAGCCCGGGCACCCTGGGCGCTGATGGTGCCGGAAGGCAGCAACGCGGCATTCGCGGCGCCGAGCCCGGCGCGGACCTGGGCGACGCGGGTAGACGCCTGCGCGAGGTCCAGATTCTGCTCCAGTGCCAGCGTGACAAAGCGGGTCAATTGCGGGTCGCCAAAGCCCTCCCACCACACAATCAGGTCAGCTGTCGTGCTGGCATGCCGTTGCGCGACTGCCGTTTCACCCAGGTAGCGATCTGGCATGGGCGTGTCGGGTCGGGCATAGTCTGGCCCGACGGCGCAACCGGCTGAAAGGCTGGCGATGGCCAGCATGAGGAGAGTGCGTTTTAGCATGGGCATCTTCCGCGAAGTGGATGGATTGGATAAATGGATTGTGACTATATTACAATATGGTCACTGGTTGTGCAAGTTTACGACAAGGGTTAAGCTGTTGGATATGAATAAAGCAACTACTGCGGCGAGCACGGGGCGCGGCCCGGTCGATCACGATGTGCGGGACCAGATCGTCACCGCGGCCACCGACCACTTCCGCCTGTATGGCTACGAGAAGACGACAGTCTCCGATCTCGCCAAAGCCATCGGGTTTTCCAAGGCTTACATCTACAAGTTCTTCGAATCCAAGCAAGCCATCGGCGAAGTGATTTGTGCAAATTGCCTGCAACAGATCGAAGCAGATGTCATGGCGGCGGTGGACGGGGCCGACCGCGCCCCCGAAAAGCTGAGGCGTATGTTCAAAGCCGTGGTCGAGTCCAGCCTTCGCCTGTTCTTTGAAAACCGCAAGCTGCATGACATTGCAGCCTCGGCCGCCAGCGAACACTGGGAGGCGGTACGCGTGTTCGAGGGACGCATCCAGGCCATTCTGCAAGACATCCTGCGCCAAGGGCGCGAGAGCGAGGAGTTCGAGCGCAAAACGCCGCTGGATGAGACCGCTATGGCCATCCAATTGGTCCTGCGGCCCTACCTGAATCCGGTGTTGCTGCAGCACAGCTTGGATTACGCCGCAGGCGCACCGACCCAACTTTCCAGCTTGGTGCTGCGCAGTCTGTCG
The DNA here is from genome assembly GCF_031458075.1 of Rhodoferax ferrireducens. Taxonomy (GTDB): domain Bacteria; phylum Pseudomonadota; class Gammaproteobacteria; order Burkholderiales; family Burkholderiaceae_C; genus Rhodoferax_B; species Rhodoferax_B ferrireducens_A. Next base: position 373,581 of record NZ_JAVDXT010000001.1, read on the forward strand.
CCATAAGAAGACTAAATTGTTTGTGACTATTGACAATATTAGTCACTAGAAACACAATGAAATCCTGTTTAGTTTTTTTACGGGATTTCTATGCGCCGCCGCCTCGCTTTCACTGTTCTTGTCTCCGCGTTGCCGTTTGCATTGATCGCATGCAACGAGAAGACGCCACCTGACCCACGCACTGCAGTCCCGCTGGTGCGCGCTGCTAGCGTGCAAAACGCGGTCTCCGCGTCCCGTGCGTTCACCGGCAGCGTTGCCGCCCGGGTGCAAAGCGATATGGGCTTCCGCGTCGCCGGCAAGGTATTGGAGCGGTTGGTGGATGCCGGGCAAACCGTGAAGCGCGGGCAGCTGCTCATGCGCATCGACCCGGTCGATCTGAAGCTGGCAGTCCATGCGCAGCAGGAGGCTGTCGCTGCCGCCCGGGCGCGGGCGCAGCAATCAGCGGAGGACGAGGCCCGCTACCGCGATCTGCGCGGCACCGGTGCCATATCGGCGTCAGCCTACGACCAGATCAAGGCGGCAGCGGATACCGCCAAAGCCCAGCTGAATGCGGCGGAAGCCCAGGCCGAAGTTGCGCGCAACGCGAGCCGCTACACCGAACTGCTGGCGGATGCCGATGGTGTCGTCATGGAAACGCTGGTCGAACCCGGCCAGGTCGTCAGTGCGGGACAAGTGGCGGTACGCCTGGCCCATGCCGGACGCCGCGAAGCCATCGTCCAGCTGCCAGAAACCTTGCGCCCTGCGGTCGGCTCCGTCGGCCAGGCCGCGCTTTTTGGCAAAGAAGGTGTGACCGTTCCAAGCAAGCTCCGGCAGTTGTCGGATACCGCAGACCGGCAGACCCGCACCTTCGAAGCCAGGTATGTGCTCGAGGGAGAGCTGTCCAACGCCCCCTTGGGCAGCACGGTCACGATCCAGATTCCGGAGGCACAGGCCGCTGTGCAAGACGGTTTGCGGGTACCGATGGGCGCGCTGTTCGATGCAGGCAATGGACCCGGGGTTTGGGTCATCAAGGGAGAGCCAGCCAAGGTGTTCTGGCGGCCGGTCAAAATCCAGCGTCTGGATGACGATAGTGCCCGTGTCGTGGGCTCGCTCAAGCAGGGTGACAGCATAGTCGCGCTCGGCACGCACCTGTTGCGCGACGGTGAGCAGGTGCGCGTGGCGGGTCAAGGCACCTCCGTTGCGGGAGCGCGGCCATGAGCGAAGGCCGCTTCAACCTCTCCGCGCTGGCTGTACGCGAGCGTTCCATCACCTTGTTTCTGATCTGTCTGATCTCGCTTGCGGGGCTTTTTTCATTCTTCAAGCTGGGGCGGGCAGAAGATCCGTCTTTCACGATCAAGACGATGACCATCGTCACCGCCTGGCCTGGAGCTTCGGCGCAGGAAATGCAGGACCAAGTCACTGAGAAGCTTGAAAAGCGCATGCAGGAATTGCGCTGGTACGACCGTACCGAAACCTTCACGCGACCGGGTTTAGCCTTCACTATCCTGAACTTGCAGGACAGCACCCCCCCTGCGGAGGTCGAAAAGGAGTTCTACCAGGCCCGCAAGAAGCTCGGCGACGAGGCAGGCAACCTGCCGTCCGGTGTGATCGGACCCATGGTGAACGACGAATATTCGGACGTCACCTTTGGGCTGTACGCACTCAAGGCCAAGGGCGAGCCGCAACGCTTGTTGGTACGCGATGCAGAGACGCTGCGCCAGCGGCTGCTGCACGTAGCGGGTGTCAAGAAGGTCAACATCATCGGCGAACAGCCTGAGCGCATTTATGTCGAGTTCTCGCATGAACGCCTGGCAACGCTGGGGGTCAGCCCGCAGGATGTGTTCACCGCGCTCAATAGCCAGAATGCCCTGACGCCGGCCGGGTCGGTCGAAACCAAGGGCCCGCAGGTATTCATTCGCCTGGATGGCGCTTTCGATGCACTGCAAAAGATCCGCGATACGCCAGTAGTTGCACAAGGCCGCACGCTGAAGCTGTCGGACGTCGCCACCGTGAAGCGTGGTTACGAAGACCCGGCAACCTTCCTGGTGCGCAACGGCGGCGAGCCAGCCTTGCTGTTGGGCGTCGTGATGCGCGACGGCTGGAACGGGCTTGATTTGGGCAAGGCGCTGGACAGCGAGGTAGGCGCCATCAACGCCGAGATGCCACTGGGCATGGGCCTGACCAAAGTGACGGACCAATCCGTCAATATCAAGTCGGCGGTCGATGAGTTCATGGTCAAGTTCTTTGCCGCGCTGCTGGTGGTCATGGTGGTGTGCTTTGTGAGCATGGGCTGGCGCGTCGGTGTCGTGGTCGCCGCGGCCGTACCGTTGACGCTGGCGGTGGTATTCATGGTGATGATGGCAACTGGCAAAAACTTTGACCGCATCACCCTGGGGTCTTTGATTCTGGGGCTGGGCCTGCTGGTGGACGACGCCATCATCGCCATCGAAATGATGGTGGTGAAGATGGAAGAGGGTTACAGCCGTGTTGCCGCCTCTGCCTATGCATGGAGCCACACCGCGGCGCCCATGCTCTCGGGCACGCTGGTGACGGCGGTCGGTTTCATGCCCAATGGTTTCGCACCGTCGTCTGCGGGTGAATACACCAGCAATATGTTCTGGATCGTCGGCATTGCCCTGATCGCGTCCTGGGTGGTGGCTGTGGTTTTCACGCCCTACCTGGGCGTGAAGATGCTGCCGGACGTCAAAAAGGTCGAAGGTGGACACGAGGCTCTGTACAACACGCCACGTTACAACCGCTTCCGCCGGATACTGGGGCAGGTCATCGCCCGCAAATGGCTGGTCGCTGGTTCGGTTGTGGCTCTGTTTGTCCTGTCCGTGCTGGGTATGGGTGTGGTGAAGAAGCAGTTCTTCCCGATCTCCGACCGGCCAGAAGTGCTGGTCGAAGTACAAATGCCCTATGGCACGGCCATCACGCAAACCAGCGATGCTTCGGCGAAGGTGGAAGCCTGGCTGGCCAAGCAAGAGGAAGCCAAGATCGTCACCTCCTACATCGGCCAGGGCGCGCCGCGATTCTTCTTCTCGATGGGGCCGGAGCTTCCCGACCCGTCGTTTGCCAAGATCGTCATCCGTACGGACAACCAGGGCGAGCGTGATGCACTGAAAACCCGGCTGCGCCAGGCCGTTGCCGACGGACTGGCGCCCGAAGCACGGGTTCGCGTCACCCAGCTGGTATTCGGCCCGTATTCGCCATTCCCTGTGGCTTACCGTGTGACGGGTCCAGACCCGGAAAAGTTGCGTGGCATAGCTGCCGAAGTGCAACAAGTCATGGCGGCCAGCCCGATGATGCGCACGGTCAACTCTGACTGGGGCACACGTACACCCACGCTGCACTTCCGCTTGCAGCAAGACCGCTTGCAGGCGATGGGGCTGAGCTCGAGCGCGGTAGCGCAACAGCTGCAATTCTTGTTGACCGGTGTGCCAGTGACTGCGGTGCGCGAAGACATTCGTACCGTGCAGGTGGTGGTCCGTTCGGCTGGAAATATCCGGCTCGACCCGGCCAAGATTGGGGACTTCACACTGGCCGGCGCCAATGGACAACGCATTCCGCTGTCACAAGTGGGTGAGGTGGAAGTGCGCATGGAGGAACCTATCGTGCGCCGGCGCGACCGCGTGCCGACAATCACCGTGCGGGGCGACATTGCCGATGGCTTGCAGCCGCCAGACGTGTCGACCGCCATCACCAAACAACTGCAGCCCATCGTGGACAAGCTGCCGAGTGGCTATCACATAGTGGAGGCTGGCTCCATTGAAGAATCCGCCAAAGCAACCCAAGCCATGTTGCCGCTGTTTCCCCTCATGCTGGCGATCACTTTGCTGATCATCATTTTGCAGGTGCGGTCCATGTCCGCAATGGTGATGGTCTTCTTGACCAGTCCGTTGGGCCTGATTGGCGTGGTACCAACGCTGTTGCTGTTCCAGCAACCGTTCGGCATCAATGCGCTGGTGGGGCTGATTGCACTGTCCGGCATTTTGATGCGCAACACGCTGATTCTCATCGGACAAATCCACCACAACGAGCAGGAGGGGCTGGCGCCGTTCCAGGCCATCGTCGAGGCCACGGTGCAACGCGCCAGACCCGTCATCTTGACTGCCTTGGCCGCCATCTTCGCCTTCATGCCGCTGACGCACTCGGTGTTCTGGGGCACCCTGGCTTACACGCTGATCGGAGGCACCTTGGCGGGAACCGTCATGACGCTAGTGTTCCTGCCGGCCATGTATTCCATCTGGTTCAAGATCCGACCAACCCCATCGCAGCAGTGATTTATCTCTATTCAATAAAGCAAACAAGGAACAACTATGTCGAACTCTAAAGTTGTCGTTATTACCGGCGTGTCATCGGGCATCGGACGCGCCACCGCCATCCAATGTGTCCAGCAAGGTTGCCAGGTATTCGGCACTGTGCGCAGCATGGCAAAAGCACAGCCCATACCGGGCGTTGCACTCATTGAGATGGATATCCGTGACGAAGCGTCGATTGAGCGCGGAATCCAGACCATCATCGCCCAAGCCCAGCGCATCGATGTGCTGGTCAACAGTGCGGGTGTGACCCTGCTGGGCGCGACGGAAGAAACCTCGATTGCCGAAGCCCAGACGCTGTTTGACACCAATCTCTTCGGCCTCTTGCGTACGATCAAGGCCGTGCTGCCGCAGATGCGTGAGCAGCGTTCTGGCCGCATCGTCAACGTCAGCTCGGTGCTGGGCTTTCTGCCTGCGCCGTACATGGCGCTCTATTCGGCCTCCAAGCATGCCGTTGAAGGCCTGTCCGAGACCCTGGATCACGAGGTGCGCCAGTTCGGCATCCGCGTGGCACTTGTCGAACCATCCTTTACCAAGACCAATCTGGATCTCAACGCGCCCCAGACCGTGGCCAGAATCGCTGACTACAGCAGGGAGCTTGGCATCGTCTCCAAGGCAATCCAAAACAATGTCCAAAAAGCGCCCGGGCCGGATGGGGTTGCCGCCACGATTGTCGAAGCCGCGCTGGGTGCATGGAAGATGCGGCGTACACCCAAAGGCGAGGCCTCTCTGCTGGCCAAGCTGCGCCGCTTCATGCCAGCCGGCCCGGTCGAGAAGGGTCTACGGAAGACGTTCGGGCTGGCCTGAACTGTCGGGGCGGGCCTCGGCCTAGATCGGCACAACTTGCCATAAAAAAGCCCGCTGGCATCGCGCCAGCGGGCTTTTTGCTGTGCAGTCCCAGCAGGGGATATGCCCACTCAGGTGCCGATGCGGCCGCCGTCGATCTTGGTGATCACGATGGTGGCCGAGCGTGGGCGCTTGCCGGCGCCGTAGCCGGCGTTGGCCGGCCATTGGCTGGTGTACTTGGCCGGGTCGTTGACATCGGCCATCTTGGTGGTTTCGCCCGGGTGCTGGATGTTGATGAACAGCGCGCGGCCGTCCGGCGTTTCGCACAGGCCGGTGATTTCGCAGTCCTTCGGGCCCACCAAAAAACGCTTCAGCGTGGCCGGGGTGGCGGCGCGGCCCACATAGGTGTCGATGCGCTTTTCGCTGCCGTCGGTGCGCTTGTAGGCCAGGGTTTTCTTGCCGCCATCGCCCACCTTACCGGGCATGCCGGCCAGCAGCATGCAGTTGGTCTTGTCGGTGTAGGCGCTGTCGTCGGTCTGGATCCAGCACAGGCCGGTGGCTTCGCTAAAGGCCAGGCCGTCGGGGGCCGACATATCGTTCTCGTCGGTCAGGCCGGACAGATTGACCAGGCTCTTGTCGGCATCGGCTTCGGCGGCGAACAGGTAGACGTCCCACTTGAAGGCCGTGGCCGCTGGCGTGGCCTGGGCGGTGCGGATGATGTGGCCGTTGACGTTGCCCTTGCTTTCCTTGCCGTCCTTCATGTCGCTGTAGCTGCGTGGGTTGGCGGCGTCGGTGGCCATTTCGCCGTCCACCGTGCGGTTGGCGTTGTTGGTCAGGCTCATGTAGAACTCGCCGGTGCGCGGGTTGATGCCACCCCACTCGGGGCGGTCCATCTTGGTGGCGCCGGCGGCGTCCGCGGCCAGGCGGGTGAAGATGGCGATGTCGGCCGCGGTCTTGAATTCAAAGTCGGGGTTGGCGGCGATGAACGGGTTGTTCAGCGACAGCTCCAGCCATTCGCCCGTACCGTCGGCCTTGAACTTGGCCGCGAACAGCGTGCCCTGGTCCAGGTATTTGTCGCCAGCAGCCAGGCGGTCGGCGGGATTCGCGTCGGCTGCATCCCACTTGGCGGCGGAGACGAACTTGTACATGTATTCGCCGCGTGCGTCGTCGCCCATATAGGCCACCACGGGCTGGCCGGCCACCGGCTTGGCGAAGCTCACGCTTTCGTGGGCAAAGCGGCCCAGGCCGGTGCGCTTGCGCAGCGGCTGTTGGGTGTAGGCGTCGAGCTCGACCACGTAGCCGAAGGTGTTCATTTCGTTGCGGTAGTCGTCACGGGCGCTGGCGCCGCTGGCGCTGTTGTTCCAGCGCACGTACTGGTCGGCCGTGCCGCCGCTTTCCCAGCCGTGGCGGCTGGCGGCGCCGGCGATCCGGCCGTAGCGCTGCAGGCCGGCGACCGACGGGTCTTTCTTGCCGCGCTTGTCGTCGTCCTTGGCATCGCGGAAGAAGTAGCCGTACCAGTTTTCTTCGCCCGACACGAACGTGCCCCAGGGCGTTTTGCCGGTGCCGCAGTTGTTCAGGGTGCCGCGGCAGCGGGTGGCGTCAGGGCTGAACTTGGTCACCAGGTGCGCGCTGCCCCGGGCCGGGCCGTGCACCACAGCTTCGGTCATGGTGGTGATGCGGCGGTTGAAGGCTGAGCTGGGCTGGTACTTCCAGGCGCCACCGGCAGCGGCCACTTCGACCACCGACAGGCCGTGGATCATCAGTTCCTTGTCGACCTCTGCCGCGGGGCGGGGCAGGCTGGTCTTGCCGCCGTTGGCGTGCAGGAAGTGCGAGGACAGCTTTTCATCGGTGGTGGCTTCGTGGTTCACCGCCAGCAGGCCGCGGTTCACCGCGTTGCGTGAGGGCTTGCCGCCAGCGTCCAGGCCAAACCATTCCATGCCGTCGTGGTGGTCGCCGGCGCGCTTGTCGAAATCGGTATCTGTGCCGTCGTTCTTGAAGGCCGCGGCGCCGCCCAGGATAGGGTCGCCCAGGGCGTAAATGATCTCCACCTTGTAGCCGGCCGGCACCGTCACCACGTCGGCCAGGCCCTTGGGCACGGCATTGAAGGCCAGCAAGCGCTCGTTGCCCGCGCCCATGCTGTGTACCGCGCCGTCGGTGGCGCAGCCGGTCAGGGCCACGCCGCCCAGCAGGCCGGTGGCCAGCGTGCCGACACCGCCGCCCAGCAGCTTGCGGCGACTCAGGCGGGTGTCGAGCACCGCGTCGAAATGCGGGTTGGCCGAGCGGTTGGAGTCTTCGTCGTTGAAGTCGATGCGGGTGTCTGTGGTCATGGTCGTGGGTTGGTATGTAAACCGCGCGATCATCCTTGTGCCATGTGACAAAACCGTGAAATACCCATGACAAAAGTAAACGGATCGGCCTGCGGTTTTTTAATTCAATATTTCAACTAAACTTGAAATATGAAATCAAATTATCTGGACGAAACCTCCGCTGTGCGCTCCCTGGCGGCCCTGGCCCAGGCCCAGCGCCTGCGGGCGTTCCGCGCGCTGGTGGTGGCCGGTACCGAGGGCCTGACCCCCGGTGCCATGGCCGAGCAGCTGGGTGTGGCGCCCAGCGCGCTGTCCTTCCACCTGAAGGAGCTGGCCCACGCCGGCATGGTCAGCAGCGAGCCGCGCGGCCGCAATCTGATTTACCGCGCCAACTTCGACCAGATGAACGCCTTGCTCGGCTACCTGAGCGAGCACTGCTGCCAGGGCGAAAGCTGTGCGGTGGAGGTGGTCTGTGCCGACTGCTAGACCCCGGCTTTCCCAGCAGCTGCTGGCCGAGTGCGCGGGCACGGCCGCATTGCTGTGCGCGGTGATCGGCTCGGGCGTGATGGCCGAGCGGCTGGCGGGCGGCAACACCGCGGTGGCCCTGCTGGCCAATACGCTGGCCACGGTGTGGGCGCTGTATGTGCTGATCGAAACCCTGGGGCCGGTCAGTGGTGCGCACTTCAATCCGCTGGTGACCCTGGTTTTGTGGTCAAAACAGCCGCTAGCGCAGAGGGAGCCTGCGCGAGCAGCTACGCTTTTTATAGTATTCCAGCTGCTGGGCGCAGTGCTCGGGGCCTGGCTCGCGCATGCGATGTTCGACCTGCCCGTCCTGCAAACCAGCGCCAAGCTACGCACCGGCAGCGGCCAGTGGCTGGCCGAGGCGGTGGCCACGGCCGGGCTGGTCCTGGTCATCCTGCGCGCCCCGGCGGGCAAGGCCAGCGCGCTGGTGGCCAGCTATATCGGCGCGGCCTACTGGTTCACCGCCAGCACCAGCTTCGCCAACCCCGCCGCCGTGCTGGGCCGCATGCTGAGCGACAGCTTTGCCGGCATCGCCCCGGCCAGCGCGCCCGGCTTTGTGCTCGCGCAGTGCGCGGGCGCTCTGGCCGGCCTGTGGCTGGCCGGTCTTTTTGAAACCTCCTTAGAAAGCACTCTATGACCGATACCACCATCTTCCACAACCCGGCCTGCGGCACCTCGCGCAATGTGCTGGCCTTGATCCGCAACTCGGGCGTAGAGCCCACCGTAGTCGAGTACCTGAAAACCCCGCTCAGCCGGGAGCGGCTGCTGGCCTTGCTGGCCCAACTGGGCCTGCCGGTGCGCGCCGTGCTGCGCAAGAAGGGCACGCCCTATGAAGAGCTGGGGCTGGACAACCCGGCCCTCAGCGACGACGCCTTGATCGACGCCATCGTGGCCCACCCCATCCTGCTGGAGCGGCCCATCGTCATCACCCCGCTGGGCGCCAAGCTGTGCCGGCCATCCGAGGCGGTGCTGGACATCCTGCCCCACCCGCAGCAGGGTGCTTTTGCCAAGGAAGATGGCGAAAAAGTCGTCAACGCCCAGGGGCGGCGGATAATGCCCTGATACGGCCTCAGCGCTTATGCTGCCTGCGCAGGCAGCTATTTATTCGATAGCGATCGGTACAGCTTCTTCCGCCGGGTCGGCGGTGAAGCTGTCGCGGAAGGTGAAGTAGATCGAGGTCAAAAACATGCTGGTGGTCAGCAGGGTCAGCACCAGAATGCCTACGCCCATCAGCGCCGGCAGGCTCAGCAGCATGGCCAGGATCTGCACCACCAGGCCGCCGACCATCACCAGGGCAAACCAGGTGAAGCCGAACACCATGTAGGCGCCCTTGTTGCGCCAGCAGGCCACCAGGCTGAAGAACACGCTCTTGCCCGGCGTAATGCCGTGCCAGTGCACCAGCGCCGGCGCATGCCAGAAGGCCAGCGACAGCGGCAGATGCAAGGCCATGAAGACCAGCATGCCTTGCTGCAGCTCCAGCGGGCTGTCGGACTGGCTGGCGCTGCCGCCCAGGCCCAGGAAGCGGCGCACGAATTCGCCGCCGTCCACCAGCGAGGTAATGCCCAGCAGCAGCACAAAGCCGGCCGCGTACATGACCCCCAGTACCAGCATGCCGCGCAGACGCTGCGGGTCGGCGCGGAAGGCCTTGTACAGCACGGTGGGCTGGGGGAAGCGGCCCTGGCTGGCCTCGTGCGTGGCCATCATCAGGCCCAGGGCCATGGTGGGTAGCAGGGCCAGTGCGACGAAATTGCCCAGCAGTGGCACCAGGTTGATGACCGACAGCGCCGCCATGAACAGGAAGAACAGGCCGGTCATGGCCAGCGGCTGCTTGAAATAGGCCTGGATGCCCAGCTTGACCCACAGAAAGCCTGTGCGGGCCGGGACGATTTGGAGTTTCATGGAATAGGCCGCGGGTGGTCAGGGCGTGATGGGGTGGGCCACGCGCTCACGCAGCACGCGCTCGAAATGGCTCGGGTCGTGGGCCTTGAGCATGGCGGCTTCGCGCGGCAGGTGGAAGTCCCACAGGCGCGAGATCCAGAAGCGCAGCGCGCCGGCGCGCAGCATGGCCGGCAGCAGCTGGCGTTCGGCGGCGGTCAGCGGGCGCACCGCGCTGTAGGCGGCCAGAAAGGCGTCGCAGCGGGCGGCGTCGTTGGCGCCCGTGGCCAGGTCTATGCACCAGTCGTTCAGGCACACGGCCAGGTCGAACAGCCAGGTGTCGGTGCCGGCGAAGTAGAAATCGAAGAAGCCGCTGAGCTTGGGCTGGCCGTCTACGGTTTCGAACATTACGTTGTCGCGGAACAGGTCGGCGTGGATCGCGCCCTGGGGCAGGGCCGCATAGGCGCTGGATTCGGCGATGTGGTTCTGGTAGGCCAGCTCGCTTTGCAGCAGCTGGGCCTGGGCCGGCTCCAGGTGCGGTAGCACCACCGGCGTGGTTTCGTTCCACCAGGCCAGGCCGCGCAGATTGGGCTGCTGCATGTCGAAGTCGCGCCCGGCCAGGTGCATGCGCGCCAGCATATCGCCCACGGCCGCGCAGTGCGCCACTTCGGGAGCCAGCTCGCTTTTGCCGCGCAGCTTGCTGACCACCGAGGCGGGTTTCTTCTTGACTGTGTGCAGGATGTTGCCGGCCTTGTTGCCCATGGGGTTGGGCACGGGGATACCGCGCTGGGCCAGGTGCTTCATCAGCTGCAGGTAATACGGCAGCTGCTCGAAGCTCAGGCGCTCGAACAGGGTGAGCACGTATTCGCCACTCTCGGTGGTGGCGAAGTAATTGGTGTTCTCGATGCCGCCTTCGATGCCGCGCAAGGCCGTGGTATCGCCCAGGTCCAACTGGCGCAGCAGCGCTTTCGCCTCTTTCAAAGAGACCTTGGTGTAGACCGCCATCGTCAGAAGCTCAGCAGTTTCCAGACCCGTTGGCCGACGCTGCCGGAGCCGCCGTCGCGCTCGTCCATCGCCCGGCGCGAGCCGTTGGCGGGCACAACCTCATACGCAGGCATGCCGTTGCTGGGCTGGACGGTGATGTTCTGGGTTTCGCCGCCGACGCGCAGCTCGTTGATGCGCGCGCCGGAGTCTTGCACTTCGATGCGCTGTATGCGCTGGTCAATCGGTGCTGCCGGAGCCGCAGGGGTCTGGGCCCAGGCCGGCGACAGGCCGAGCAGCGTAAGAGAAAGGACGGGGGTGAGGATGTGGAGCGCGCGCATACCTGGATTGTAGGTGTATGGGGCGACACAGGCCTCCCCGTACACCTACAAAGCGTAGGCTACTGCACGCGCCTTGAGATTCAGGGCTGGCCTACGTATAAAACAATCTTGCCCACCACGCGGCCGGTTTCGCTGAGCGCATGGGCCTGGGCCAGGTCTTGCAGCGCGAATTCGGCGCCGATCAGCGGGCGCAGCTTGCCGGCATCGACCTGCCAGGCCAGTTGCTCCAGCACCGGGGCGTTGGGTTCGATAAACACGAAGGCGCTGCGCAGGCCGCGCAGAGTAGCCTGTTCTTCGGGCGGCGGGCTGACGATGGACACCAGGATGCCGCTGGGCTTGAGCACCTCCCACGACGCCTCTTGCACCGCGCCGCCCAGGGTGTCGAACACCACGTCCATGTCGCTCACCAGCGTGGCGAAGTTCTGCGTCTGGTAGTCGACCACCTCGTCGGCGCCCAGCGACTGCACCAGGGCCCTGTTTTTGCCCGAGGTGGTGGCCACCACATAGGCGCCATGGGACTTGGCCAGCTGCACCGCCAGCGAGCCCACGCCGCCCGAGGCCGCATGCACCAGCACCCTTTGCCCGGCAGCCAACTGCGCCGCGTGGAACAGCGACTGCCAGGCCGTGATGCCGGCCAGCGGCAGCGCGGCAGCCTCGATGTGCGAAATGGTCTTGGGCTTGTGCGCGACTTCGCTGGCGCGGATCGCCACGTACTCGGCATACGTGCCGTTGCGCTGGATGTCGGGCCGCGAATACACCGCGTCGCCCACCGCAAAGGCCGTGACTTCGGTGCCCACGGCGGCCACCACGCCCGACACATCCCAGCCCAGGGTCAGGGGCAGCGGGTAGGGGATCATGGACTGCAGATGGCCTTCGCGGATCTTCCAGTCCACCGGGTTCACCGATGCGGCGACCACCCGCACCAGTACTTCGTCGGCGGCGATGGTGGGCAGGGGCGCGTCTTCGTAGGCGAGCACGCTGCGGTCGCCATAGCTATGGATGCGGACGGCTTTCATGGGCTTTCCTTTGCTTGTCTCTTGTGCTTATTGGGTGGGCTGGTCGAAGCCGAAGCGGATCAGCTCGCCGTTCTCGGGCGGCTGGCTGAAGGTCCAGTCGTTCAGCGCGTCGCGCATCACGCTGTCAGGCGCCGGGGCGTTGGCCACCGCCACGCCTTTCAGCGCATGGCCCATGTAGTCGATCCAGATCGGCAGGGACACGCTGCTGCCCGACTCGCGGCCCAGGCTGCGCGGCTTGTCGTAGCCGGTCCAGACCACGGCCGCCACGCTAGGCTGGAAGCCGGCGAACCAGGCATCAAACGCGTCGTTGGTGGTGCCGGTCTTGCCGTACAGGTCGGGTCGCTTCAGCGTGGCCTGGGCCTTGGCCGCGGTGCCGCTGCGGGTGACTTCCTGCAGCAGGCTGTTTGTGATGAACACATTGCGCTCGGGCACCACGCGCTCGGTATCGGCCAAGGCGGCGGCCGGTGGCGCTTCGAACAGCACCTTGCCCTGCGCGTCGGTGATGCGCTCTATCACCACCGGCGGCAGCAGGTAGCCGCCATTGGCGAATACCGCGTAGGCCGAGGCCAGCTGCAGCGGCGTGGTGCTGCCCGCGCCCAGCGCCAGGGTCAGGTTGTCGGGCTGCTTGTCGATGTCGAAGCCAAAGCGGCCAGCCCAGGTGCGGGCGTTCTGCGCGCCCAGCATCTGCACCAGGCGCACGCTGACCAGGTTGCGCGACTTGGCCAGCGCCTGGCGCAGGCTGATGGCGCCGAGGAACTGGCCGTCGTCGTTCTGCGGCGTCCAGTCGGCTCCACCGGCGGCGCCGGCGATGGTCAGCGGGCCGTCGTTGACCTCGGTGGACGGCATCACGCCCTGGTCCAGCGCTGCCGAGTAGATGAAGGGCTTGAAGCTGGAGCCCGGCTGGCGCCAGCCCTGGGTCACGTGGTTGAACTGCTGCTCCGAGAAGTCGAAGCCGCCGACCAGCGCGCGCACCCGGCCGGTACCGGGGGTCAGCGCCACCAGCGCGCTCTGCACCTCGGGCCATTGCGATACCGCCCAGCTGGGGCCGGCCTTGCTGTCCTGGCGCTGCACCCGGATGATGGCGCCCCGGTGGATGGCCAGCTGCGGGCTGGCCTTGGCGCTCAGCGCGTTCTGCACCCAGCGCAGGCCGTCGCCCTTGATCTGCAAGGTCTCGCCGGTGGCCAGGCGGGCCACGATGGCCTGCGGGCTGGCCAGCAGCACGATGGCCACGCGCAGGTCTTCGTCGTCGTTGTAATCCTTTAGCGCCAGCGCAGCGGCCGCGTCTTCTTCGGCCGGGTCGCTGGGCAGGTCTTCGGTGTCCTCGGGGCCGCGGTAGGCCTGCTTGCGGTCGTAGGCCAGCACGCCGCGGCGCAGCGCTGCGTAGGCCGCCTGCTGGTCGGCGGCGATCAGCGAGGTGGTCACCTTGATGCCCTGCGAATAGGCCTGCTGGCCGTAGCGCTCGAACACCGCCTGGCGCGCCATTTCGGCCACGTACTCGGCATGCACCGGCACCTGCAGGGGCGAACGGATCGCCAGCTTCTGCGCGGTGGCGGCGTCAAATTCCGCCTGGGTGATCATGTCCAGGCTGCGCATGCGGCCCAGCACCAACTGCTGGCGGCGGCTGGCGCGCTCCAGGTTGGTGATGGGGTTGGCGAAGGCCGGGTTCTGCGGCAGGCCGGCCAGCATGGCGCTCTCGGCCAGCGACAGTGCGGCCAGCGGCTTGCCGAAATAGACCTGGGCGGCAGCGCCAAAACCGTAGGCCCGGTGGCCCAGGTAGATCTGGTTCATGTACAGCTCGAGGATCTCGTCCTTGCTCAAGGAGCGTTCGATCTTCAGCGCCAGCATGGCTTCCTTCAGCTTGCGCTCGGCCGTCTTGCGGTTCGACAAAAAGAAGGTGCGCGCCACCTGCTGGGTGATGGTCGACGCGCCCTGGCGCCGGCCGCCAGTGACATTGGCCACCATGGCCCGCAGCACGCCGATCGGGTCGATGCCGCTGTGGTCGCGGAAGCGCGCGTCTTCGATGGCCAGCACCGCGTCCTGCATCTGCTGCGGGATCTGCGCAATCGGCAGGAACTCGCGCCGTTCGGAGCCAAACTGGGCGATCTCCACGCCGTCGCTGGTGAAGATCTGCAGCGCCTGCTGCGGCTGGTAGCGGGTGACCTTGTCCAGCTCGGGCAGGCCGGGGTAGAGCCAGGCCACGGCGATGCCCAAGGTCAGGGCGCCGGCCAGCGCCATGGCGGCCAGCGTCCACAGCGCAGTGCGCCAGAGGGGGCGGGGCTGGGGGCTGGGAGTGTCGGGGGAGATGGGGGCTTGTGTCATGTGTGTGGTGGCGCGCAGTGCCGGTGTTGGAGACAGGCGGCGGGGGCGCGGGTCTGGCGGTGTAGCCGCCCTGCCGCAAGGGCGGGGCGGGGGCACCCGGGACGGCCGCTGGGCCCCCGGGCTGGGTCGGGCAAATTATGGACCACCCCGGGAGGCGGCGGTTTTGGAGCTTAGCGGCGGCTTGTGAAGGGGTTGTAAAGCGCGGCTGCCGGGATGGGTAACTTTGTGTTTTTGCTATTTAAAGAATAGCTGGTGGCACTGGTTGGATCAGCGCTGGATGCTTCAAGAGCAGATGGCGCGCCATTCGGTACGATCGTGGCTTAGGCCACATGATCCAACGGGGGACGCAATGCCACTAGTCAACATCCGCCTCGCACGCCGAGACATCCCTACCACCGCTTCAGAGAAGGCGGCGCTGATTGAGGGCATCACCGATCTCATGCACAGAGTGCTCTCCAAGCGCAGAGAGAGCGTGGTGGTCATCATCGATGAGGTGGACCCCGAGAACTGGGGGGAAGGCGGCGAGTCGGTCGTCGCGATCCGGCAACGGCGACAAACCAACAGTCCGTGAAAATGCAGGGGAATACGTAGCTTCTGACGCCGGTGCAATACGCGCTAAACGCCTAGACCCATGCAAATCCGCCCCTTCCACAGCAGCGACTTCCCCGCCATTCTGGAGATCTACGCCCTGTCCAAGCTGGACGAGCTCCGGTTTGAAGACCAGGCGTTTACGCTGGTGCCGCTGGACCAGGACCCGCCGCGGCTGGCGCGGTTCCAGGAGTCGGATGCCTATGTGTGCGAGATGGACGGCGTCGTCGGATTTGCTGCCAGCTTCGGCAGCAGCATCCGCTTTCTGTTTGTGCATCCCCAGGCCCGGGGCCGGGGCGTGGGGAAATACCTGCTGGAGTTCATGCTGCGCCGCATGCCGGGTACGGTGAGTTTGAACGTGGCCAAGTCGAACAGCCTTGCCAAGCGGCTGTATGCGCAGTATGGCTTTCAGGTGGTGGGCGAGTTTCAGGCGACCTACTCCGGCGTCGCGGTGCTGGCCAATACCATGCAACGCGACGGCAGTTTTCAAGCCTTTTAGCCCTATAGCGCAAGCAGTACCTGCGCAACCAGCTATGGATTGCATAGCAAACCTTAGAGCACCGGCCGCAGCGCCTCGGCCACTTCGCGCAGCACCGGCAGCAGCTTGCTGACCAGCTGGTCGTCGGGGTACATCTGGCGCTGGGCGGTGACGCTCAGCGCGTACTGGCAGCGGCCTTTGCGGTCTTTCAAGGCGACAGCCAGGCCGCAGAGGCCGAAGTTCAGGTACTGGTCGGCGTGCCAGTAGCCGAGGGTGCGGGCGGCGACCACGCTGTCGCGGAACTCGACCGGGTCGACCGGGGTGGAGCCGGTGAAGCTGGCGAAATCGTGGCTGGCGATCCAGGCGTCCAGGGCCGCGTCGTCGTAAGTCGACAGGATGCTGAAGCCCTGGGCCACCACATGCGCGGGCACGCGGGCGCCGGGGTGGAAGCCGATGGACACCATGCGCGGCGCATTGCTGCGCGCCAGGTAGACCACCTCGTGCCCGTCCAGCGAGCCGACGTTGAGGGTTTCGCCGCACTGCATGGACGCGCGCTGGATGAAGGGCTGGACCAGCCGCGGGATGCGCGCACCGTCCAGAAACGCCTGGCCCAGGCGCAGCACGCGCGGCAGCAGCCAATAGTATTTGCCGTCGGTGGCGGCGTAGCCGTAGTGCACCAGGCTCAGCAGGTAGCGGCGGGCGGCGGTGCGCGTCAGCCCAGCGTGGGCGCCGGCCTCGGTGGCCGTCATGCGCGGCCGGTCGTCGGAGAACGCCTCTATCACCCGCAAGCCCTTACCCAGGCCTTCTATCAGCAGTTTGCGATCGATGGTGGGGGCTTCGGTATCGGTCATGGGGGAGGGCAAGAAGCGCGGCCAAGCCTAGGGCTTACCCGCATTTTGTGTGCATAGTGTACGTAGGCGATCAATCATCGATCGCTGTGCCGGGTAAAGTCAGCGGGAATACCCGCGTCCACCACTACATTCGTGCCGCGGCCGAAACACGGCCGCGTTGACGGAACACTTGCCAGCGGAATACGGTGTGACGGCAGCCTTAGAACGTGTTTGTCCTGCATGGTCCGCTTGCAGACAAGCGCTTACCCACACAGGAGACATGCATGGCCGACACCCCTAATGGTGCGTCCCACCGTCACGAGCAGTCGAAGAAAGCCACCGCCAGTGGCTGGATCGGCTCGGCGCTGGAGTACTACGACTTCTTCATCTACGCCACCGCGGCGGCGCTGATTTTTCCGCAAATCTTTTTCCCCAAGGGCGACCCCAAGACCGCCATCATCGCCTCGCTGGCCACCTATGGGGTGGGCTATGTGGCACGGCCCATCGGGGCCTTCTTTCTGGGCCACTGGGGCGACACCCAGGGCCGCAAGAAGGTGCTGATCATCTGCATGTTCCTGATGGGCTTTTCGACCGTGGCCGTCGGCCTGCTGCCCACCTACGACCAGATCGGCCTGTGGGCGCCGGCGCTGCTGGTGCTGATGCGGCTGATCCAGGGCTTTGCAGTGGCCGGCGAGATCTCGGGCGCCAGCTCGATGATCCTGGAGCACGCGCCGTTCGGGCGGCGCGGCTTTTATGCCAGCTTTACGCTGCAAGGCGTGCAGGCCGGGCAGATTCTGGCGGCGGCGGTGTTCCTGCCCCTGGCCCACTACATGCCGGCCGAGCAGTTCAATAGCTGGGGCTGGCGCATTCCGTTCCTGCTGAGCTTCTTGGTCATCGTGGCCGGCTACATCATCCGCCGTGAAGTCGATGAAACCCCGGCCTTCACCGAAGAAGACGCGCAGGGCACCGTGCCCAAGGCGCCGTTCGTACAGGCCATCACCGAGAGCTGGCGCGACATGCTGCGGGTGATGTGCTGCTCGCTGATGAATGTGATACCGGTGGTCACCACCATCTTCGGTGCGGCCTACGCGGTGCAGCCCGGCTACGGTATCGGTTTCGAGAAAGACATCTACCTGTGGATTCCGGTGCTGGGCAATATCGTGGCCGTGCTGGTGATTCCGTTTGTCGGCAATCTGTCGGACAAGATCGGCCGCAAGCCGCCCATCATCATCGGCGCCATCGCATCGGGCCTGCTGGCCTACGTCTACCTGTACGCCATCAGCATCCACAGCGTGCCTTTGGCGATCTGCATGTCGATCCTGATGTGGGGCATCGTCTACCAGGGCTATAACGCCGTGTTCCCCAGCTTCTACCCCGAGATGTTTCCCACCCGCACCCGGGTTTCGGGCATGGCGATTTCGCAGAACCTGGGCACCCTGGTCACCGCCATGCTGCCGGCGCTGTTCACCTATGTGGCGCCTCCCGGAGCCATGGACATCCCGTTCACCGTGGGTGCCATCACCCTGGCGGTCACGGTGATCGCCGCCATCGCCGCCTTCACCGCGCGTGAAACCTACCGTGTCCACATGGTCGACCTGGGCAACCCGAACGCCGTGCCCGTGCCCAAGAAGGCCTACGACTCGGCCCGCGCCCATTTGATGGACCCGGCGGGCGCGGCCAAGGCCTGAAACTAGCCCGCAACCAGCCCGTGCTGGCGGCCCGCGCCGCCAGCGGGGCCGGTGCTATATTTTTGCCAGCCTTCGCCGCAGGCTTTGCGGCCCACTTGCTGGCAAAACACCATGGCACTGACCCGCCACATCCGCATGCTCACGCGCTACACCGCCTGGGCCAATACCCGTTTGTTTGATGCGCTGCTGGCGCTGCCCGAGGGCCAGGCCACTGCGGTCCGGGCCACGGGCTTTCGCAATATGGTCAACACGCTGAACCACGCTTACGTGGTGGACCAGATCTGGCAGGCCCATCTGCAGGGCCAGCCGCACGGCTTTACCGCGCGCATCACCGAAACCGAGCCCGCGCTGCCGGCATTGCGCGACGCGCAAGCCGCCATCGACCGCTGGTACATCGGCTATGCCGATGGTTTGTCCGACACCGCGCACGAGGAAGTGCTGCAGTTCCGCTTCGTTGATGGTGGCGCCGGGGCGATGGCCCGTGGCGACATGCTGTTGCACGTGGTCAACCACAAGACCTACCACCGCGGCTATGTGGCCGACATGCTGTACCAGGCCGGTGCCCGCCCGCCGGTGATGGACCTGCCAGTGTTCCTGCGCGATGCGCAGCCTAGCCTCTGACGCCAGTACGCAGATTTTTAAGCCCGCTCTGAACAGGTTTCAAATCGGGGCTTTTGTAAACTCGGTCCATGACGACGCTCCCCCATCGCTACAAGCTCGCTGCTCAGTGCGCGATCTCGGCATTGCAACTGCTCGGTTTTGCAGCATCGGCGCAGACGCGCAGTGTGGTGGGCGAAGTCGGCGTCAGCTCCAGCCTGGTCGACCGGGGTATCGTGATCGGGCCGCATCGTCCCATCGCCCAGGCGCAAGTCACGCTGTACGACACATCGGGCTGGTCCACCGGGCTGGCTGTCGGTGTGCAGGCCGGGGCCTCCAATCCCAGCCAGGTGTTGGTGCGCGGCAGCTATGAATGGCTGCTGAGCAACGATTGGCAAATGCAGGCCAATGCGCTGTATTACTGTTACCCCTCCGATCCCGGTTTGAAGATGTTTGACCACCTCGAAGCCGGCGCCTCCTGGGGCTACCGCGATATGCTGGCCCTGAGCCTGACCGGCCACCAGTACAGAATTCCGGCGCCGGGCCGGCCGCGTCCGCACTGGACGGCTGAACTGAACCTGCGCTGGCCCTTGGCAGAGCATGTCTCGCTGCTGTCAGGCATAGGGCAGGCCCAGTTGGACCACGACGGCGGCTACCTCTATGGGCAGGTTGGCACCGCCTGGAGCCAGGGGCCGTGGCGGGCCGAAGTCAGCTATCTGCATACCGACCGGCGGGCAGTCACGGTATTTGGCAACAACGCCGCACGGCACTGGTCCGTGCTGCTGGCACGGTCTTTTTGAGGCTGGCGGGGGGGCGCACAGCCCGCACGGCCGGACTTATTTGGCCTGGATTTAAGATTTTCCCTCTGGTGGCGTAACTTTTTGGGCGCCAAAGTGCACTCACGGGTCTACACACCAACCCCAGCAAGTCCATGCCTCCCTCTCTTTACGCCGACACAGACGCCGAGGACATCCTCCTCGTGCGCCAGGTGGCGGCTGCCGATCGCGCCGCTTTGGCCGGCTTGTACCGCGGCTACCACCGGCGGCTCAGCCGGTTCTTGTCGCGCTTGACACGGCGCAACGACTTGATTGAAGAAGTCATCAACGACTGTTTCTGGATCGTCTGGCAAAAGGCGGCCGAGTTTCGCGGCGAATCGCGTGTGTCCACCTGGATCATGGGCATTGCCTACCGCTGCACTCTCAAGGCCCTGCGCCAGGAGGGTGGGCTGGATACCGTGGACGACGGGGAGCCCCGCCTGGCGCAGGAAAGCACGGACCCCCAGGCCGATAGAGAGTTGCGCAACTGGCTGGACAAAGGCCTTGAGCACCTCAATGCGGAGCAGGCGTTGACCTTGGATCTGGCCTATGGCAGCGGCCATTCGCTGGAAGAAATCTCGGCCATCATGCAGTGCCCCGTCAGCACGGTGAAGGCGCGCATGTTCCATGCACGCGTCAAGCTGCGCAATCTGCTACCCACCTTAGCTACCCCCCATGCCGGGCGAACCGGCGACGGAGCCATCGTATGAACCAAGAACCCCTCCAAGAACGCGACCATTTCCTAGCCTGGGACGCTTTGCCTTGGGTGCTGAACGGGCAAGCCACCCGCGAGCAAGAAGAGGCCGTGGCGCAGCATATGCCGCATTGCGAAGACTGCCAGCGTGAATGGGCGTACCAGCAACAGCTACAGCAGGCCGTGGCCTTGGCCCCGGCAGCCGCCCCGGATATCGACGCGGGCCTGCAGCGCCTGCTCAACCGCATCGATCTGGACCAACTGTGCGACCAACCCAGTCCGGCGGCCGCAGCGCAGCCGGCCGTGGCACCGCGTCGGCGCAGCGCCCCCTGGTGGGGGGCGGCCATGGCTGCCGCCGTGTTGCTGCCGGTGCTGGGCTGGTGGGGGAGCATCACCTCTCCCTGGTCGGCGCACGATGAAAACTACCGCACCCTCAGCCAGACGGTGCCAGCGGCCACTGGCGCTACCGCGCCCACGGCGGTGCGCATCCGGGTGGTACCCGACCCGCACACCACGCTGGCCCAATGGGGCGAGCTGCTACGCACCGAGCAACTGCAGGTCGTGGATGGCCCGAATGCCGTCGGGGCCTACACCCTGGCTTTGGCCGACAAGCGCAGTAGTGCCGATACCCTGAAGCGTCTGCGCAAGCTACCGGGCATCGTGATGGCCGAGCCGACCGAGGGACGGCCATGAAGCCTGGCGCGTGGTTCCGCTGGGTTCTGTTCGCAGGCATAGCGCTGCTGCTGTCAGCCTGTGCAGCGCTGCCCGACCCGGCTGCCGAAGAAGCCCGCATGCGCCGGGACAGCAGCCGCTACATTGTGCTGGCGGTAGCCAATCCGCTGGAGAGCATCTCCAGCCGTGTGGGCACCAGCCTGTCAGGCTATGGCACGCCACCACGTTACGTCGTAGGCAGCAGGGCCGCCCAAACCATGGCCGCACTGGCCAAGGAATACGCGCTGCGCGAAGCTTCGGGCTGGCCCATTCCCTCGCTGGGGCTGCATTGCGTGGTGTTTGAAATACCGCCCGGTGCCCAGCGCGAAGAGTTGATGGCCGTTTTGTCCCGCGACAAGCGGGTCAGTCTGGTGCAGGCGCTACAGGACTTTGAAACCCACTCCGAACCTCTGTCGGGTGTCTCCTACAACGATCCCTATGTGCTGTTGCAACGGGGCTTTGTGGAAACCCATGCAGCCCAGGCCCACCAGATCAGCGTGGGCAAGGATGTACGCATTGCCGTCATCGATACCGGCGCCAACACCAAACACCCCGACCTGCAAGGCCGCATCGACTCCAGCAGCAACCTGGTGGATAAAAACGAAGCTGCCTTCTTGCAGGACCGGCATGGCACCGAAGTGCTGGGCATCATTGGGGCTGCAGGCAACAACGGCCAGGGCATTGTCGGCATGGCCCCCGGAGCCAGACTCAGGCTGTACAAGGCATGTTGGTATCCCCCTGCGGGAACCGGCGCCCGCTGCAACTCGTTCACCCTGGCCAAGGCGCTGGTCGAGGTGCTGCAATCCGACGCCAGAATCATCAACATGAGCCTGGGCGGGCCACCCGATGAGTTGCTCAACCAGTTGCTGGCGCAACTCTTGAAGCAAGGCCGGTTGGTGGTGACAGCCTTGCCCTCCAACCAGCAATTGAGCGGCTTCCCGTCCGGTGTGGCGGGCGTGGTCGTGGTGGGTATGAACGGCGTGAATGGCATGCTGGCACCGCCTAACGATGCGTTGTGCGCGCCAGGGCGTGACATCCTGACCCTGGAGCCCGGTGGCCGCTACGACTTTGCTAGCGGCTCGTCGATGGCCGCGGCCCATGTCAGTGGCTTGGTTGCCCTGCTATGGTCCCAGGCACCCCAGTTGGAACGTACCGACATTCTGGATATTCTGGCCCGCAGCAGCACACCCCAGGTCGACGCGGAGCGCGCGCTGCTCAACCTGCGCTCACGCCAGGCGCAAGCCCTGAACCGTTAAGCCCGGGCGCGACAGTATTGATTTTTTCTATGGAGATGGTTTTTTTCTAAAACTTCTTCGCCCGCTTGCAACCGGCCGCCGCGCGCTTGGCACCTACGGACATGACTACAGCACGACTGAGTCCAACCTTAGGAACGCCACATATGTTGATCAAGAATATTCTCGTGTACCTCCACCTTCTCGCCATGGCTGTGGCCGTCGGCAAAATGCTGGAGTACGACTTCCGTTTTCTCCGCTTCGCGCACCTGTCCCCCACAGCCGAACGCACCGCAGAGCTGCTGCGCACCAAGACCACCATGACCCATGCCTTGCAGTTCCTGTGGCTCACAGGCGTGGGACTGGTCTATCTGGGCTACGCCAGCAACCCGCACTATCTGGAGAATGAAAAACTCTGGATGAAGTTCGTCACCGTCAGCGCGCTGACCCTCAATGGCGTGCTGATGCACCGCTTCGCCTTCCCGCACATGCTGCGCACAACACCCTTTCTGGCCCTGCCTTTTCGCACCATGCTGGGCCTCAGCTTGTTTGCCAGCATGTCATCGGTTTCCTGGCTGTTTGCCGCATTCCTGGGGATTGCCCGCTCTTGGAACAACACGGTTTCGTTCCAGTACGTTTTGTCTATTTATCTGGGCCTGATCGCCGTCACGGCGGTGGGGAGCATGGTGCTGCTCAGCACATTGCGCCAGTACCACTTCAAACGCAGCCTGGTGTCGGCCATGGAGTTCAGCAGCGACTAAAAGGTTCGATCAGGCTCTTATAGGCTGTGGGCGCATATAAAACCTGCGCCACCAGCTACTTTTTATATAGCAAAATGGGTGATTGGAACCATCTTCCCCACCGCCCATGCTGAACCGCCCCTTGCCCCTGCTGCTGACCACCGGCGGCCTGTTGGGCCTGAACTTCCCCCTGGGCAAGCTGGCCGGGGCTGCAGGCATCACGCCGCTGTTCTGGTCGCTGCTAATGTCGGCCGGCGCCGGCCTGGTGCTGGCCCTGGCACTGTGGGCCTTGCGCGACCGCCTGCCGTGGGACCGGCAGCACCTACGCTACTACCTGGTGACGGGCGCGGTGTCCAACGCACTGCCCAACCTGTTGGTGTTCAGCGCCATGCCGCACCTGGGGGCGGGCTTTACCTCGATCTACCTGGCGTTCTCGCCCATACTGACGCTGCTGCTGCACAGCATCCTGCAAGGGCGCTGGCCCAGTCTGCTGGGTGCGGCGGGCATCGCGCTGGGCTTTGCCGGCGCGCTGGTCATCGTGCTGTCCAAGGGCGGCGTGGACAGCCCCGGCGGCGCGCCAGTGCTGTGGCTGGCATTGGCTTTTTTGATCCCGCTGCTGCTGGCCTGCGGCAACGTCTACCGCACCCTGGCCTGGCCGGCCGGCACCAGCGGCCTGGCCCTGGCTGCGGGCACCAACCTGGGCGCGGCTGCGGTGTTGGCCGTGTTGTCCTTGCTGTGGACCGGCAGCCTGTCCGTGACCGCGGTGCAGGCTGTGCCCGGCCTGCTGCTGGCCCAGATCGCCATCACCGCCGCCATGTTCGCCGTGTTCTTCCGTCTGCAGCGCGTGGGCGGGCCGGTGTACCTGAGCCAGATCGGCTACGTAGCGGCGGCAGTGGGGCTGGGCACCGGGACTTTTGTGCTGGGCGAGCACTACGGGCTGTTGACCTGGCTCGGGGCGGTGGTGGTCGCGGTGGGGGTGTTGATGACAACGCGGGAGCAGCAGGCCGCGGGCAAGTAGGTAGCATGCTTTCGGCGGTGTGAACGCGTTCTTTCAACTTACAGGGAGTTTCACCATGCATCCAACGCGTACTGTCGACCTGGAGTTCCATCCCGACCGCGATGATCTGGGCACGAACAAAAAGCTGAGAGACGGGCTGTCCGTTGCTTTGCAGATCGGTCGCACCCTCTGGGTTGCCAATGACGAATCGACCAGCCTGGAGCGGCTGTCCCTGGTGGGAGGTAAAGGCCGCAGCGGTAACTACCGGTATGGCCGCGAGCACAGACAGTTTCCTTTGGGCGACTATCTTCGGCTGCCGGCGGGGCTGGCCGACGACCCCGCCGACCTGGAAGAGGTGGACGTGGAGGGCTTGGCCTTTGACAACGGCTATCTCTGGCTGGTGGGCTCGCACAGCCTGAAGCGCAAGAGCCCGGATGTGGGCGATGACGCCAAGGCGGCCTCCAAGCAGTTGGCCGAGGTGCGGGCAGATGGCAACCGCTATCTGCTGGCCCGCATCCCCGTGGTCGATGAGGACGGCATGTGCAGCTTGGCGAAAGAAGCCAAGGAGAAGGGCAAAAAGCGCCACGCCGCGCAACTGGGTGGCGACGCCAAGGGCAATGAGCTGACGCAGGCCTTGAAACAGGACAAGCATCTGGGGCCGTTCCTCTCCATCCCCGGCAAGGACAACGGTTTCGATATCGAGGGCCTGGCCGTGGTGGGCAAGCGCATCTTCCTTGGGCTGCGCGGGCCGGTCTTGCGCGGTTGGGCTGTGGTGCTGGAGGTGGAGCTCAAGCAAGATAAAAAGCAGGCGTCAACGCTGCGCTTGCAGCCCATCGGACCCAAGCAGCGCCTGTACCGAAAGCATTTCCTGCAGCTGGGCGGCCTGGGTATCCGCGATATGTGTGTGCAAGGCCAGGACCTGCTGATTCTGGCCGGCCCCAGCATGGCGCTGGACGGCCCGACTACCGTCTTCCGGTGGCCAGGCGGTACGGCGCCCAAGGGCGAGTGCGTGGTGCCAGCGGATGGCTTGGAGCGGGTTCTGGACATCCCCCATGGCCGGGGCGTAGACCATGCCGAGGGCATGACTTTGTTCTCCGCCGAAGGGGGCCCAGCCCGCGCGCTTCTGGTGGTTTACGACTCGGCTTCTGTGGAGCGGCAGTTGGGAGACAGCGCGGTAGCTGCCGATGTTTTTCGTCTGCATTGAGGCGCGGGTACATCTCAAGCCTTTTAGGCCTCCAGCGCAATCAATACCTGCGCTATCAGCTATTTTTAAGATAGCAACCGCTGCTCTCCAGCCCAGGCCCGGTTCTGCTGGCTATGCCTGACCGTCGCGCTTCAGCAATTCGGCCTCGAAACCTGCGAGTTCTTCATCCAAAGTCCCGCGGCTGCGGAAATGGCGGTTGGCTTTGCCGTACCAGTACTCGGCATCTTCCAGATCGCCTTCCTGGATGTGCAAGATGCCGTGCAGCCAGGCGGCCAGGGGCGCGTCGTCGGTCTGTACCAGGTTGTGGGCCTCGATCCAGCGCCCTGAGCGCATATGCACCAGGACTTGTTGAAGAACATCCATCGAAAGCTCCTTGAATGGATTAACACATCGCGTCCGCGACCAGCAGTGTGTCCGTAAATTGCTCGAATTTAACGACCTTGCCAGACGCGATGTGCCACACGTGCGCGACCCTGGCTTGCATGGGCTTGCCCGTGGCACGGTAGCTACCAGAGTATGTGCCGATGCCGACGACCACGTCGCCAGCATCCACCAGCTGCCCCAGGTCAAAGCGGTAGTTGTCCCAGGTGCTTCCCAGCACCTTGAAAACATTGTCGATCACCGCTTGCGGGCCGATCCACGTACCGGCACAGGGGAAGCCCGCCATTTCAGTCCACTCGACGGTGTCGGAGACGTTGGCGAACATGCCAGCGAAATCCTGGCGGCCAGACGCCGCGTAATGGTCTCTGACGATGTCGTAGTTAGTGCCCATATTCATCCTCGGTAGTTAGTGAACAGGTCTGTGCCTTTATCAAGGCAGCAGGCTTTTTGCGCCCGCATTGGCGACTGCGCCGTCATCGGCGGGCATGCCGCCACTGGCACCAATGGCGCCCACCACCTGGTTGTTGACCACCAGGGGTACTCCGCCCTCTACCGGAAAGGCACCCGGCACCGCGATCAGATTCACCAACTGCTGTTTGACGATCAAGTCTTCGATCAGCTTGGTGGGGGCTTTGATGCCATTGGCCGCCTTGGCTTTGCCGATCGCGGGTTCAATGGTGCCCAGGCCTGCCTGGTTGGACCTTTCCAGATAGACCAGGTTGCCGCCGGAGTCGACTACGGCGATGGTCATTTCCAGCTTGTTTTTGCGCATCTCGTGGGATGCGGCTTGCGCGGCCTTTTTGGCAACATCGAGACTGATGGGGGCGCCGTAGGGCAGGGCTTGGCTGAATGCGTTGACGGACACGAACGCCGCAGCCGCAAGGCTCAGTTGGATCAAAGTGGGTTTCATGGCGGGCCTGTGGATGGGATGAAGAACGCTTGAACACCGCCCTGCCAGCAAGCGGGCAGGGCGGTCCATGCCTGAGCCGGGTCAGGCGTCTTGCATTACCACTTCATCTCGCCCTTGTTGACCTTGGCACCAATGTCCAAGGACATGGCGCCGTCGGTCACTTGCGGGTAGGCCTGCTTCATCGCGTTCACCAGCTCGGCGCTGTTCTTGCTGGCCGCCAGGTTCTTCTCGAAGGTCTGCAGATAGTTCTTGGTGAAGCCGATGGCGCTGGCATCGACCTGCGTGCCTGCCTTCATGTGGCCGGGTACCACCAGCACCGGCTTCAGGGCCGCCATCTCGTCGAGCTGGGCAACCCAGGCAGCACGCTCCTGCGCTGTCTGCGAGTCTGCGGTCCATACGTGCATGTTGCCGAATACGCCGATATTGCCCACCACGGCCTGGATGGATGGAATCCAGGCATAGGGGCGGTGCGCCAGCAGGCCGGTCGTGCCACGGATTTCAATGCTCTGGCCTTCCAGCGTCAGCGTGGTGCCCTGCAAGGCGCGCGGCACTACGGGTGTGCGGGGCGCGTTGGCACCCATCTTGGGGCCCCAGAAGGTCAGCTTGCCGGACATCTTGGACACGATCTTTTCCAGCACGGCGGGCGTGGTCACCACGTCGGCCTGGGGGAAGATTTCTTTCAGTGTTTCCACGCCAAAGTAGTAGTCAGGGTCGGCCTGGCTCACGTAAATGGTCTTCAGCTGTTTGCCGCTGTCGAGCACATTGGCGGCAATGCGCAGCGCATCGGCGCGGGTGAAGCCGGCGTCGATCACCATGGCTTCTTTCTCGCCATAGACCAGGGTCGAATTGACGTTGAAGCTGTTGCCGTCGGCGTTGTAGACCTTGACGGTGAGCGGTTGGGCAGCGTGGGCTGCAGTGAAGGCGATGGCCAGGGAGGCGGCAACGATGGTGGTGCGGATCATGGTGAACTCCTGTGGGTTTAAGTAACGCCCGGTGCGTTGGAGTGCACTGTAATTTCTATAATCGTGCAGATAAACCCATGAATCTGCACATTAATGTTGCTTGAATCGATCAAGTGGTGGATCGACGGGCCGCCATGCAAACCTTGCTAGCGGTGTTGGGCAATGGCAGCGCTATGGCTTCCCGCCGCAGTTCTCCATCGCAAACCGCAGCAAAGCCGCACTGCTGTCCAGCCCAAAGCGTTGCCGGATATTCGCTCGGTGCGCGTCCACGGTGCGCGAATCGATGTCCAGCGCCCGCGCAATCGCCTTGCTGGTCAGCCCCTGGGCCACCAGGGCCAGCACCTCGGTTTCGCGGGCGGTCAGCGCGGGTTGCTGCTGGCGCCGGTCCAGCGCGCGCTTTAACCCGGCGGGGTAGTGGGTGGCGCCGCCCATCACGGCTTCGATGGCCTTCACCAGTTCGCCGGCTTCGGACTCCTTGACCACAAAGCCCTGCGCACCGGCGTCGAAGGCCTGCAGCATGTGCTCGTCCTGCGTGGATGCCGTGAACACCACGTAGCGGATCGCGGGCTGGCGCTGGCTCAGCTGCTGGATCAGCTGGATGCCGCTGCTGGGCTTCATCTGCAGGTCGGTCAGCACGATGTCGGGCGGCTGCTGCTCGGCCAGCACCAGCGCTTCTTCGGCGCTGCCGGCCGTCGCCACGACCTGCATCGGCGCACCGAAGGCGCCGAGCAGGGCGCTCAGGCTTTGCCGCACGATGGGATGGTCGTCAACGATCAGCAGGCGAATGGAGGCGGGCGTGGAGTTGGACATGGTCATCCCGATTTCAGCACGGCGGCGGGCAGCTGTGCCGTCAGCACGGTGGCCCCGGGGGCGGATGCCAGGCTGAACGTGCCGCCCAGCATCTCGATGCGTTCGCGCATATTCGTCAGGCCCAGGCCGGAGCGGGCCTGGCGCAGTGTGGCCTGTACGTCGAAGCCAGCGCCATCGTCGCGCAGCTGCAGGCCCAGGCCGGCGGCGCCGTAGCTCAGCTGCAGCTGCACATGGCGGGCGCCCGCGTGCTTTTCGATATTGCCCAGCGCTTCCTGCGCCACGCGGAACATGGCGGTGGCTGCGGCCTCGGGAATCGGCGGCACCTCGGCCACCTGGGCCTCGACCTGGATGCCGCTGCGCTCGCCGAATTCGCGGGCGGTCTGCGCCAACGCGCTGGCCAGGCCTACGTCGTCGAGCAGGGTGGGCCGCAGGTCGTGGGATATGCGGCGCACATCGCGCACCAGGCCTTGCAGCAGGCCTATGCCCTGGCGCAACGTGCCGGCCGCGTCGGCGTTGCCGCGCTCCAGCTGCAGCAGGGCCGACTCGGCGACGAACTTCACCGACACCAGCTGCTGGCTGATGCCGTCGTGCAGCTCGCGGGCCACGCGCGAACGCTCGTCCTCCTGCGAATGCACCACCTTCTGCGCCATGGCGCGCAGCTTGGCATCGGCGGCACGCTGCTCGTACCAGTTCAGCGCCAGGCCGCCAGCCGCCACCAGCAGCAGCGCGGCCGAGGCGATCCACAGAATCTGCTGCCGCGTCTTGCGCACCGCGGCGGCGGTGGAGCGGGTGATCAGCGCCTGGGTTTCCTGCAGATGGTCGAGGTACAGGCCGGTGCCCATCACCCAGCCCCATTCGGGCACCAGCTCCACATAGCCGAGCTTGTGCTCGTCGCGCCCGGTGGAGGGGCGGTTCCACATGTAGTCGACAAAGCCGCCGCCGGCCTGGGCCTGGCGCACCAGCTGCTGGATGATGGGCGCGCCCGCGCTGTCGCGCAGCGTCCACTGGCTGTGGCCTTCGAAATCGGGCAGGCGCGGGTGCATCAGGCTATTGCCCTGCAGGTCGTAGACGAAGAAGTAGTTGTCGTTGCCGAAGTCCATGCGGCGCAGCAGCTCCAGCGCCTGCTGCTGGGCCTGGACCTGGTTGCCGGCCCGCTGCTCGTACAAGTGCGCCACGGCGCGGCGCCCGCTTTGCACAAAGTGCTGCAGCTCGTCCTTGCGCGCCTGTAGCAGGATGGGCTGCATGGCGGAGATCTGCGCCTGCGCCAACTGGTCGGACTGCTGGCGCACCACCCAGACCACGGCGGCGATCGCCAGCACCAGCGGCACGGCTGCCAGCAGCAGCACCATCGCCCGTAAATGCAGTCTGAAACCGTGTTCGCCCATGGGGAGATTTTGGACTACCTCCGCCTCGGGAAAACCATTACGTAATGACACGGCGGCGGCCCCGCAAGCACACAGATGCGGCGCCACGCCCGGGGCTGGACACTGCCGGTTCACCCCTCCATTCCACCCACAAGAGCAAAGAGACAATGGACACCCTCACCAAACATCCCCTGGCCCGCACAGCGCTATGGGCGCTGATCGCCCTCGGCGGCGCCGGCGCCCTGGCCACCATCGCGCTGCACCGCGGCGAAACCATCAACGCCCTGTGGGTGGTAGTGGCCGCGCTGGCGGTCTACCTGATCGCCTACCGCTTCTACAGCCAGTTCATCGCCAAGCATGTGCTGTCGCTGGACGCGAACCGCGCCACGCCCGCCATGCGCCACAACGACGGCCTGGACTATGTGCCGACCAATAAGTTCGTGCTGTTCGGCCACCACTTCGCGGCGATTGCCGGTGCTGGCCCGCTGGTCGGCCCGGTGCTGGCCGCGCAGATGGGCTACCTGCCGGGCATGCTGTGGATCTTGGCCGGCGTGGTGTTTGCCGGCGCGGTGCAGGACTTCATCGTGCTGTTCATCTCGACGCGGCGCGATGGCCGTTCGCTGGGCGACCTGATCAAGTCCGAGTTGGGGCCGATTCCCGGCGTCATCGCCTTGTTCGGCACCTTCATGATCATGGTCATCATCCTGGCGGTGCTGGCGCTGATCGTGGTCAAGGCCTTGGCCGACAGCCCCTGGGGCACCTTCACCGTGGCGGCGACGATTCCGCTGGCGCTGTTCATGGGCATCTACACCCGCTACATCCGCCCCGGCAAGATCGGCGAGGTGTCGGTGATCGGCGTGGTGTTCCTCATCCTCTCCATCGTCATGGGCGGCCAGGTGGCGCAGAGCGCCGAGTGGGCGCCGCTGTTCACTTTCGACGGCAAACAGCTGACCTGGATGCTGATCGGCTACGGCTTTGTGGCATCGGTGTTGCCGGTGTGGCTGCTGCTGGCGCCGCGCGACTATTTGTCGACTTTTTTGAAGATCGGCGCCATCGTGGCGCTGGCCATCGGCATCGTGATGGTGGCGCCCGATCTGAAAATGCCGTCGACCACGCGCTTCATCGACGGCAGCGGCCCGGTCTGGGCCGGCAGCCTGTTCCCCTTCCTGTTCATCACCATCGCTTGCGGTGCGGTGTCCGGCTTCCATGCGCTGATCTCCTCCGGCACCACGCCCAAGCTGATCGAGAACGAAGCACATGCGCGCTTCATCGGCTACGGCGCGATGCTGGTCGAATCCTTCGTCGCCATCATGGCGCTGGTGGCTGCGTCCATCATCGAGCCAGGCGTGTACTTCGCTATGAACAGCCCGCTGGCCGTGCTCGGCCCGACGGCCGAAAGCGCCGCACAGGTGATCTCGCAATGGGGCTTTGTGGTGACACCCGACATGCTGCTGCAGACCGCCAAGGATGTGGGCGAAACCACCATCATCGCCCGCGCTGGCGGCGCCCCCACGCTGGCTGTCGGCATGGCGCACATCTTCTCGCAGATGCTGGGCGGCAAAGCCATGATGGGCTTCTGGTACCACTTCGCCATCCTGTTCGAGGCGCTGTTCATCCTGACCGCGGTGGACGCGGGCACGCGCGCCGGCCGCTTCATGTTGCAGGATCTGCTGGGCACTTTTGTGCCAGCGCTGAAGAAGACCGACTCGTGGATCAGCAACGGCCTGGCCACCGGCCTATGCGTTGCCGCCTGGGGCTACTTTCTGTACCAGGGCGTGGTCGATCCGCTGGGCGGCATCAACACCCTGTGGCCGCTGTTCGGCATCTCCAACCAGATGCTGGCCAGCGTGGCGCTGATCCTGGGCACCGTGGTGCTGTTCAAGATGAAGCGCGAGCGCTTTGCCTGGGTGACCCTGCTGCCCACCGCCTGGCTGCTGGCCTGCACCATGACCGCCGGCTGGCAAAAGGTGTTCCACGCCAATCCGAAAATCGGCTTCCTGGCCCATGCGAACAAGTACCAGGCCGCGCTGGACAAGGGCGAGCTGCTGGCCCCCGCCAAGTCGCTGCTGCAGATGCAGCGCGTGGTGTTCAACGACTACCTGGACGCGAGCCTGTGCGTGTTCTTCATGTTCGTGGTGATCAGCGTGCTGGTGTTCGGCATCCGCGCCTGCCTGGTGGCCCGGCGCTCCAGCCGGCCCACGGTGCAGGAAGCCGGTGGCTCCTTGCTGACGGCCTGAGCTTGCCATGCTGAAAGACCTCGCCAGCCTGGGCCAATCGGTCGGCAGCTACCTGGGCCAGACCGCCCGGCTGATGGTCGGCGTGCCCAACTACGACACCTACGTCGCCCACCAGCGCCGTGAGCACCCGGGTCAGCCGGTGATGGGCTACGAAGCCTTCTTCCGCGAACGGCAGGAGGCGCGCTACGGCGGCAAGGGGCGGATCGGGCGCTGCTGCTGAGGGAAATCGTGGGCTCGGTGTTGTGCAAATGCAAATAGTTTGCATTTGCATTAGTAGAATTGGGGATTACCCGGTTTTCTACTTTTGGACTTGCACCGCACCATGCCCCGCTCCTTTCCCCTGCGCCATCTGCCCTTTGTTTTGTCCCTGGCCTACGGTAGCCACGCCGCCGTGGCGCAACAAGCCCAGCCCGCCCAGCCGGCCGATACGCCTGCTCTCAGCGCCGTCACCGTGCGGGCCGCCACGGCCCAGGGCTTTGTGCCGAACACGGTAGAGGCCGGCAGCTTCCGCGGCTCGGACATCATGGACGTGCCGTCTACCGTCAACGTGGTCACCCGCGAGGTGCTGGAGCTGCAGGGTGCGGCCGGCCTGTACGACGCGCTGCGCAACACCGCGGGCGTGACGCGCCAGCAGAACGGCGGCGAGACCTGGGACCAACTGGTGATCCGCGGCATAGGCGTGGAAAACCGCACCAACTACCGGCTTAACGGCTCGGTGCCGGTGCTGAACTTCTCGCAGATCCCGATGGAGAACAAGGAGCGCGTCGAAGTGCTGAAGGGCGCGTCGGCGCTGTACTACGGCTTTACCTCGCCCGCCGGCATCGTCAACCTGGTGACCAAGCGCGCCAGTGCCCAGCCGGTGACTTCGCTAGGCCTGGTGGTCGACCAGTATGGCAAGGCCCTGGCCAGCGTAGACGTGGGCCGGCGCCTGGGCGACGAGCAGCAGTACGGCCTGCGCGTGAATGCCGCCGGCGGTGCTCTGGGCTCGTACCTGGACGGCGTGGGCAACGGCGGACGCAGCTTTGCATCCGCCGCCTTCGACTGGCGCGTGACCAACCGCCTGAGCCTGAAGGCCGACCTGGACTACGACCACCGTAAGACCACCGAGCAGGTCGGCGTGGCCCTGCGCACCGCGGTCAACGGCGCCATCACTTTGCCGAACCCGGTCGATGCCAAGAAGCTGGTCGGCCCCAACTGGTCGAGCTTCGACGCCGACACCCGCAATGCCCAGCTGCGCGCCGACTACACCCTGAGCGACAACTGGGCGCTGACCGTAGAGGCCGGCCAGTCGCACGTGGAGCGCGGCCGCCAGCTGGCGATCTTCAGCTTTGCCAACGATGCCGGCGTGGCCTCGGGCGCGGGCAGCATACGCGGCAATATCCAGAACCTGGAGGCACAGACCGACCTGCTGCGCGCCGAGCTGTTCGGTAGCTTCGCCACCTTCGGCATCCAGCACGGCCTGACCCTGGGCGCGACCCGCACCCGCTTCAGCCAGAGCCCGATCTACCAGCAAAACTACACCATTGCATCGCAGAACCTGTACAACCCGCTGCCCATCACCACGGTGACCTTTGGCGCGGTGCCGACCACGGCCACCACCGCCGCGCTGGACACGCAGGACACCGGCCTGTACGCGCTGGACCAACTGCAGCTGTCCAGCCAGTGGCAGCTGATGCTGGGCCTGCGCCACAGCCGCTACCAGAGCGACCAGGGCAGCGCCCATTACGACGCCAGCAAGACCACGCCGATGGCGGCCCTGGTCTACAAGCTGTCGCCCGCCGTGTCGCTCTACACCTCGTACGCCAACGGCCTGGAGCAGGGCGACACAGCACCCACCGGCACCGCCAACGTGGGCGAGCGCATGGCACCGGGTGTCAGCAAGCAAAAAGAGCTGGGCATGCGCTGGCGCACGGCCGGCGGCACGTTGCTGTCCAGCGCGCTGTTCCACATCAGCCGCCCCGGCTACTACACCAACAGCAGCAATGTCTACACGGCCGACGGCCGGCAGAACTACACCGGCGTGGAGCTGTCCACCCAGGGCCAATTGACGTCGCAGCTGTCCTGGCAGACCTCGGCCCAGTGGCTGGATGCCGAGTTCCGCAACATCAACGCCAGCTACAACGGCAAGAGCCCGGAAAACACCGCCAAGCAGACCGGCAGCGTGTTCCTGTCCTATGCGCTGGCCAGCGTGCCCGGCCTGTCGGTCAACGGCGGCGCCTACTACACCGGCCGCCGCCCGGTGAACGACCTGAACCAGGCCTGGCTGGGCGGCGTCACCCTGTACAGCCTGGGCGCGCGCTACGCCACCCGCCTGGCCGGCTACCAGACCAGCTGGCAGCTGAACGTGGACAACGTGGCCGGCAAGGAATACTGGGCCGCCGGCGGCACCCGCCTGGCTGCCGGTGCACCGCGCACCGCCAAGCTGGCTTTTAAGCTGGATTTATAAGAAATAGGCTGCTAGCGCAGGTGCTGCCTGCGCTAGAAACTATGGATTCAGGAGCAAGTTACTCCTCGCTGGTCCATTCCACCTGCGCGCCCAGGCTGCGCAGGTTCTCCACAAAACCCGGGTGCGCGCGGCGGATCGGCGTGGCGTTGCGGATCTCGGAGCGGCCATTCACGCTGGCGGCCACCATGAACAGCGCGATCGCCACGCGGATGATGTAGGGGCTTTCGACCACCGCAGGCGTCAGCGGGCTGCCGCCAAAGCTGACGATGCGGTGTGGGTCCGACTGGTACACGTGGGCGCCGAACTTCGACAGCTCGGTGGTCCAGCCCATCGCGCCGTCGTACACCTTGTTCCAGAACATCGCATTGCCCTGGGCCTGCACGCCCAGCGCGACAAAGATCGGCAGCAGGTCCACCGGGAAGTAGGGCCAGGGCGCGGCCTCCACCTTGGTCAGCACATTGCTGGTGAACGGCGTCTGCACCTTCAACGCGCCCGGGCAGTCGGCGCGCGACCAGCCGTTTTCGTGCGTGATGTGCACGCCGAACTTGGCAAAGGTGCGGTCGATCAGCGGAAAGTTCTCGGGCGCACTGTTACGCACCACCACGTCGCCGCCGGTGATCGCGCCCAACGCCAGAAAGGTGGTGATCTCGTGGAAGTCCTCGTCAAAGCGGTATTCGCCGCCGCCCAGCGTGCCGCCTCCGTGCACCGTCACGCGCGAGGTGCCCATGCCCTCGATCTTCACGCCAATCATCTGCATGAAGCGGCAGAACTCCTGCACATGCGGCTCCGACGCGGCATTCGTCAGCGTGGAGACACCGCTGGCGCTTGCCGCACACAGCACAAAGTTTTCGGTGGTGGTGACGGAAGCGTAGTCCAGCCAGTGGTCGGTCGGTGTCAGCGGGCCGCGGCAGCGCACCAGCAGCGAGCCTTCGCTGCGCTCCACCAGGCCGCCGAACTGGCGGAACACATCGATGTGCGGGTCTATCTCGCGCACGCCCAGCGTGCAGCCCTTCACGTTGTCTTCCAGCCGCGCCACGCCAAAGCGCGCCAGCAGCGGCGGCACCAGCATGATGGACGAGCGCATCTCCTCCGGCAGCCGGTGCCGCGCCGCGTCGAACACGGTCTCCCGGTGGTGCAGCTCCAGCGTGCCGGTGGCGTAGTCCATCTGCACCTCGCTGCCCAGCAGGCGGAAGATGTCCAGAATCTTCCGCACGTCGGTAATGTCGGGCACGCCCAGCAGCCGCAGCGGTTCGTAGGTCAGCAGCGTGGCGCATAGCACCGGCAGCACGGCGTTCTTGTTGGCAGAAGGGGTGATGCGGCCGCGCAAAGGCGTGCCGCCGTGGACGATGAGGTTGGACATGGGTAGGGAGTAGAGCAGGGAGAGAGGGCCGGCGAATTATCTATGCGCGGGGCTGGGGAAACGTAACCAAAGCGCAGCGGGGTGCTAGCGTGTTTTGCCGCGATATATGGCTGTGGCGCTTATGGGATATGCGCAGGTAGCTACTTTTTGTGTAGCAGGTGGGGCGACATTTTGTCACTTGCTAGCACTTGTGATGAACTTGTTAGTGACCGTGTCCTTTGGGTAGTCGCCATCAGTGGCAGGCTTTGAGAAACGCGCAAGCACCCCACCAACCCAGCAAGAACACCACGGGAGTAGAGACGCTGTAGTACACGATGACCATGAAAGTCTTAAGAAAGACACCCGATTTCTGCATGCCGACAATAGGCTTGACGGCCAAGAGCATGCCAATGCCCCAGAGAAACAGGAGGGCCCCGGACACACTGCTTGCACTTTTGGGAACAAGACTGGCGAGTGCCAACGCAGCGAGAGTTCCCCACACGGGGAAAAGGAGAAGTACGCCGTTTACCAGGTCGCTTAATCGACTCGCAGAAGCATGTGTCGCACTGGGGCTCATGATTACGCCATCATCGGGAACCGGACGCCATGAGGCAGAGCCAGTAAATGCAGCGCCGCAAGAATCACACTTCTCCGCAGAGAGCGTGACCGTCGCTCGGCAATTCGGGCAGTGGTACAGCAATTGACACCTAAGTTTGACTTAAGCGGCAGGCCGTAGGCCAGTCCGCTTGAAGGAATAGTTAGGCACCAGGCGCGAATGCGGCCAAGACTTTGGGATCCTTTGCCATACGGTGGAATTCTTCCACGAGCGATTGCAGCCCTGCCGGGGCGTTGATAGTCATCGTAATCGTGTGGTTCCCGCTTAGGTCTGAAGTGGAGAGCAGCGTTTCGAATTCATCGATAAGGCGTTTGAGTTTGGCCCGCATCTCTGTCGTCCATCCATGCATCTTGGGGAATAGGTCCGCACAAGCCTCATGTGGTCGGACGAAGCGAACATCCAGTTCCCATTCAAACAGTGTGAGGAACAATAAGTACAAGTTGTCGCATGCGGCTTTCATATTCTCAGCGTTTCCAGGTACGCCTGGCGGGCCAAACGAAGGAGTTAGTTGTTCGGCCAAGACCTTCGAGACTGCCTGCACGATGTTTACCAGATCATCCAGAAGGTCTTGGATGTAATTGAGCGTATCCGGTCCAGGTAGAAATTTGGTTCGGCGAACAACAAAACCAGATTCGAGTTCTCCGAAACGTTCGTCAATTCGTCTGGAGCGGTCCTTCAAAAGTGCGCAGGCTAGTCGGTACTCCCAAAGTTCAGGCTTGTCGACGGCGATGCGGGTGATATGCCCTGGTTCCGCAGCAAAAGCGGGAGGAAC
The DNA here is from genome assembly GCF_031458075.1 of Rhodoferax ferrireducens. Lineage (GTDB taxonomy): Bacteria > Pseudomonadota > Gammaproteobacteria > Burkholderiales > Burkholderiaceae_C > Rhodoferax_B > Rhodoferax_B ferrireducens_A. The sequence goes on from NZ_JAVDXT010000001.1 coordinate 410,436, forward strand.
GCTAAGCCTGTTCTGTCTTGATCGAAGCAGTAGGTCACGAAATCTTGTAGAAAGTTGTACTCGTAAGGTCTCTAGGATTTCCTCCGTGCGATTGAACGGGAAGACCCACTTGGTGTCCTCAATGATCTGCTCAATGAATGCAAAGACTGCGGGGTTATCGACTGTCGGTGCAAAGTCAACTTCCTTGTTCTTGCGATAGATTGGCAATAGGTCCCAAACCTGCTTGTCTACGAACACTACGCAGTCCAGACCATTGAGGCGAGCCTCCTGGTACTCGCTATTCACTACCGATTTCTTTGTGTTTGGATCGAGTGATCCACGTTTGCCACCAATGATCAACACGAGCAGGTCGGCGCGCTCCCTTACGACACGTTTGCAGTTCTCGACCGTCGAAAGTTCGGGAGATACTGGGAAGGATGGAAATTCGCTAAGTACTGGATCATGACCCCACGATTTAAGCTCCGAACGCAAGTGCTCTCGCAACGACTTCAAGTCGTAGCAGGTTGAACTGATGAAGAGAGAAAGTGGATGCATTTATGGTGCCTAACGGGATGTACACCGTAAAACCTGCGGGATAAAACGGTTGCTGAGGTTTAAATCATCCAAGAAATCCCTTGAATGTGGCTTGCAGACTGGTTTTTCGTGGGTAGGACTGTTTTTTATACAGGTATAAAAGTTTCGATAATTACCGCACGTTTATCCATGGGCCACTATAGCCCGGCGTAACAGAGTGGCAGCTGGGTATAGGGCTGGCTGCCCTTTAAAACATGGAGAGCGTTTTGCTCTATTTTCCGTAGCTGCTGGCGCGGGATTGGGCTTCAACGACTTCAATGGTGTGTTGGTGGTGGTGTGATTTGTTCGTGGCGTTTATACGATCCCCGGCCGGGATGTGCGCCCGGCGGCGCAGTAACTTTTCTTTTGCGCAAAAGAAAAGTCACCAAAAGAAAGGCGCCCCCACTGTCTGCGCCCTTCGCTAGCGCTACGGGAACCTGCGGTGCTCACGCCAAGTGGGGTCCCGCTCGAACTCGGCCTTTGGCCTCAAACAGTCGCGGGCCCTGATCCACTTGGCGCTGCGCTCCTCGGCGCATACAGAGGGGGACCCCGAATGCGGGATCGGTGGCGCTGTGCGCCACATCGCGCCTAGGGCGCGAGGAGGTTGCAGCCCGGCTGCACCGGGCTGGGTATTGGCTGTTGGCTCCCCATGCCGTGTGGCGTCGGCGAGTAGCGCAGGGCTGGGCGGATCAGGGCCTGCGATTGTCTGAGGCCGTAGGCCGAGTTCGAGCAGGACCCCGCACAGACCGAGCAACGCAGCGTACCCGGAGCGCAGCGCAGGGGCGACGACTTCGGCTGGCTTTTTTGTGGTCACTATTTTTGGCCACGCAAAAATAGTGACTGCGCCGCCGGGCGCACTTCCCGGCCGGGGAGGCTGGCGGCCATAACCCAAGACAAAGGTTCAAGCCAAATCAACCGCTAGCGCAGGAGTTACCTGCGCAGCCAGCTATCAATATGAGAGTAATCGCTGATCCATCACACCCGCACACGCCCCTCAGGTATCACCAGCGGCGTCCCCGACACCGGATCTTCAATGATCCTGCAAGGTAGATCAAACACCTGCTCCACCAGCGCCGCGGTAATGATGTCCCCTGGCGCACCTTGTGCCACCAGCTGCCCCTGGCGCAGGACGACCAGGTGGTCGGCGTAGCGGCAGGCGTGGTTCAGGTCGTGCAGCACGGCCACCAGCGTGCGGCCCTGTTGCCGGTTCAGGTCGCGGAAGAGCTCCAGCAGGTCGATCTGGTGCGCCAGGTCCAGATAGGTGGTGGGCTCGTCGAGCAGCAGCAACTGCGTGTCCTGCGCCAGCACCATAGCCACCCAGACGCGCTGGCGCTGGCCGCCGGAGAGTTCATCCACCAGCCTGTCGGCCAGGTCTTCGATAGCGGTGGCGCGCAGGGCCTGGGCGACGATGCGATCGTCCTCGGCCGTCCAGCCGCCGAACAGGCTTTGGTGCGGGTGCCGACCGCGCGCCACCAGCTCGGCCACGCGAATGCCCTCGGGGGCGATGGCGGTTTGCGGCAGCAGGCCCAGGCGGCGCGCCACTTCACGCGTGGGGTAGTTGCCGATCAGCGCGCCGTCCAGATACACCTGGCCGGCCTGCGGTGTGCGCAGCCGCGCCAGGGCTTTCAGCAGGGTGGATTTGCCGCAGGCGTTGGGGCCGACGATGACGGTGAACGCGCCGTCGGGAATCGCCACGCTCAGGTGCTCGGCCACGCGGGTGTCGCCGTAGGCCAGGGTCAGGTCTTCGGCCCGGAGGCGGGAGGCAGTGGATGTGTACATGGGCTCAGAGGTCGTGCTGCCGCCACTCGCGGGCGAGTAAATAAATGAGGTAGGCGCCACCCAGTGCGCTGGTAACCAGGCCGACGGGAATCTGGAAAGGCGCCAGCACCAGCCTTGCCAGCAGGTCGGCGCTGGCGCACAACACGGCGCCGACTAGGGTGGCGCTCCACAGGCCGATGCCGGGGGCGCGGCACAGGCGGCGCGCGAGCTGCGGCGCGGCAAGCGCGATGAAGCCGATCGGCCCGGCGCAGGCAATCGCCAGCGCGGTCAAGGCCACGGCCACCAGGGTCAGATAGGCATGGCTGCGGCCTACGTTCAGGCCCAGGCTGGTGGCCAGTTCATCGCCCATCTCCAGCAGGCGCAGGCGCGGGCTGAGCAGCCAGGCCAGCGGCAGCAGCAGGGCGCAGCCCAGGCCCAGGCGCTGGGCCTGCAGCCAGCCGCTGCCTTGCAGGCTGCCGTGCAGCCACATCTTGGCCTGCAGCGCTTGGTCCAGCTCGGCGCGGGTCAGCAGGAAGTCGTTGACCGAGGCCAGCATGGCGGCGACCGCCAGGCCGATCAGCACCAGCCGCTGCCCCTGCATGCCGCGCTGCAGGCTGAACAGATAGACCAGCGCGACCGTGGCCAGGCCGCCGACCAGCGCGCCCAGCGGCACGTTGAGTGCCTGGTCACCGAGCCAGAGAATCATCACCAGTGCGCCAGTGGCCGAACCGGTGGTCAGGCCGATGATGTCCGGGCTGGCCAGCGGGTTGCGCGACAGGCTCTGGAAGATGGCGCCGGCCGTGGCCAGTGCCGCGCCCGCGCCCAGGGCCACCAGGGCGCGCGGTAGGCGCAGGTCGATCAACACCATGCGGCCCATGTCTTCACCGCCGCCCCACAAGGTGCTGAAGAGGCGGCCCCAGGGCAGGTTGTAGCTGCCCAGGCGCAGGCCCAGCAGGGTGACGGCCAGGCCGGCTATCAGTAAAACGCCGAGCGTGAAGCGGGTGCGGCGGTGTGCGAGTTCGGCCCAGATGCCGCTGTTCAGATGCAGGTTCATACCGCGCTCCCGCGCCGGCTGCGCTGCACCAGGGCCAGCAGCACCGGCGCGCCGATGAAGGCGGTGACGATGCCCACCTCGATCTCACTGGGCACGGCGATCAGCCGGCCCACGATGTCGCTGCCCAGCACCAGCACGGGCCCGGCCAGCAGGCCGTAGGGCAGTATCCAGCGCCAGTGCGGCCCCACTAGCAGGCGCACCGCATGCGGAATCACCAGGCCCACAAACGCAATCGGCCCCGCCGCGGCCGTGGCCGCGCCGCACAGCAGGGCGATGGCGATGAAGCTCCACACGCGTACCGGCTTGAGCCGCAGGCCCAGGGCCTGGCCGAACTCGTCGCCCAGCGCAATGGCATCCAGCGCACGAGCCTGCCACAGCGCAATCGCGCAGCCCACCAGCACCAGGGGCAGCATGGGCCACAGCACGTCGGCATTGCGACCATCGAGCGCGCCCACCACCCAGAAGCGGTAGGCGTCAAAGGTATTGCTGTCGAACAAGGTGACGATGCCGGTGCACGAACCCAGGCTGGCGCTGATGGCCATGCCCGCCAGCAGCAGGCGCACGCGCTGCGCGCTGGGCGCGGCACCGCTGCTCAGTACATACACGCCCACGGCGGCCAGCATCGCGCCCAGCAGCGCAAAGCCCACATAACCGATGTAGCTGCCTATGCCCAGCACCGACATGGCCAGCACCACGGCCAGCGCCGCACCAGCGTTGATGCCCAGCAGGCCGGGGTCGGCCAGCGGGTTGCGCGTCAGCGCCTGCATCAGGCCGCCGGCCACGCCGAGTGCCGCGCCCACGGCCAGGCCGAGCGCGGTACGTGGCATGCGCATCTGCCAGACGATGGCCGATTCCACGCTGCCGTCCGGCTGCCACAGCAGCTGCCACAGACGGGCCAGTGGAATCGGCCGCGAGCCGAATGAAATGCTGGCCAGCACCAGGCCCAGCAGCGCGGCCAGCAGCAACAGCAGGCCCAGGCCCCGGGCGGCGCGGCGGGCCGGGGTGGTGGAGAGGAAGACGGTCATGGATTGGGCAATGCAGTGGCTGCGGTACGCGCCAGCGCATCCAGCACGGTGCGCGCGGCCAGCGGGCCGGCGTTCAGATAAAACGGGTCCAGCCCCACGCGCACGGCGTGGCCCTGGGCCGCGCCGCGCAGGCGCGGCCACAGCGGCGAACCAGTGAGGCCACCGAGGGATTTGTCGCGCGCGGCGTAGAAGACCCAGTCGGCATCGGCCTGGTCCAGCAGCTCGCCGCTGATGTCCTGCGAATTGCCAGCGAAGCGCTGGCTGGGCGGGCGCTGCAGGCCGGCGTCTTCGGCGATGCTGCCGGCAAACGAGCGCACGCCCATGATGCGGTTGCGCTGGGCGTTGGCCTGCACGAAGGACACGCTGGGGGCTGTATCGGCCGGCCAATGCTGGGCCAGGGCACTGGCATCGGCGTGGTACTGCTTGAGCCAGGCGCGGGCCTGCTCGCTGCGGCCCAGGGCGTCGGCCAGCAGCAGAAAGTCGATCTTCCAGTTCACGCCGTTGCCGCGCGTCACCACGGTGGGCGCGATGCGCTGGTACAGGGCATGCATCTGCGGCGTGAGCATGGCCTTGTTGACCAGGATCAGGTCGGGGCGCAGGGCGGCCAGCACCTCCAGGTCGGGCGCACTGCGCACGCCCAGGTCGGCGGTGCGGCGCATCTCGGCCTGGCGCGATGCAAAGCCCTGGGCCAGGTAGTCGGCATACAGCCGGCCCTGGTCGTCGCGGGTCGTGCCTGCGGGCACCAGGCCGAGTGTCAGCAGGCCGTCGTTCTGCCCGGTGGACAGCACGGCCACGCGCAGCGGTTGCCGGGCCAGCACGGTCTTGCCCTGGTAGTGCGCGACCGTGCGCGGGAATACGCCATCGGCCGCGCCGCTGCCCAGGTCGGCGGCCAGCTTGCGCGGAGCGGCGGGCTTGGCCGAGCCCTTGTCGGCTGCGCCAGCGCTGGCGGCCAGCCCGCAGAGCAGCAAGGCCAGGATGCTGCGGCGGCAGCGGGTGAAAGGCATGCTGGAATTCTCAAATGCAAATGGTAATAAGAATTGATTGTAATTAAGGTTTGTGGAGAGGCTACCGCAGTGTTTGCATATCTTTTATGCCGCTGGTGCAGGTAAAGCCTGCGCTAGCAGCTATGGTTTAAATAGCAAGCCTGGCGGCGGGCTTTACCTGCCTGCAAGCCCGCGCCCCCCGCAGGCAAAATGCCCCCATGACGAACAAGAAAACCCTGCTGCTGGTCGATGGCTCCAGCTACCTGTACCGCGCATTCCACGCCATGCCCGACCTGCGCGCCGTACCCGGCGACCCGAAAAGCCCGGCCACCGGCGCCATCCGCGGCATGGTCAACATGATGACCAGCCTGCGCAAGGAAGTGCGCGCCGACTACGCGGTGTGCATCTTCGACGCCAAGGGCCCGACCTTCCGCGACGAGTGGTACCCCGCCTACAAGGCCACGCGCAGCCCCATGCCGGACGACTTGCGCACGCAGATCGAGCCGGTGCACGAAGTGGTGCGCCTGCTGGGCTGGAAGGTGGTGGCCGTGCCGGGCGTGGAGGCCGATGACGTGATCGGCACGCTGGCCCGGGTGGCCGGCGACCAGGGCATCGAGGTCATTGTCTCCAGCGGCGACAAGGACTTGAGCCAGCTGGTGAACGAGCATGTGACCATCATCGACACCATGAACGGCAAGCGCCGCGACGTGGCGGGCGTGACCAGCGAATTCGGTGTACCGCCCAGCCTGATGATCGACTACCAGACCCTGGTGGGCGACACCGTGGACAACGTGCCCGGCGTGGCCAAGGTCGGCCCCAAGACGGCCGCCAAGTGGCTGATGGAATACGGCTCACTGGACGCGCTGATGGAGCGCGCCACCGAGATCAAGGGCGTGGCCGGCGAGAACCTGCGCGCCGCCGTGGACTGGCTGCCGCAGGGCCGCCGCCTGGTGACCATCAAGACCGACTGCGATTTGGTGGAGCACATCGACGGCCTGCCTGCTCTCGATTTGCTAGCGTACACCGCACAGGATACGGGCGCACTCAAGGCTTTTTACGAGCAATACGGCTTCAAGGGTCTGGCCAGCAAGCTGGACGGTGCCGCCGCCGAGCCGGCACCCGCCAAGCCGGCCAAAACACCCAAGGCCGCCGCACCCGCCGAGCCGGGCTTGTTCGATGAGCCGGCCGAACCCGCCGCAGCGCCTGGCCGCACGCCAGGCTTCGAGAATGTGCTGGGCTGGGAGGCCTTTGACGCCTGGCTGGCCAAGCTGGAAGCCGCCGAGCTGGTGGCGCTGGATACCGAAACCAACTCCATCGATGAAATGGTGGCCGAGATCGTCGGCATCAGCTTCAGCGTGACGCCGGGCGAGGCCGCCTATGTGCCGGTGGCGCACAACTACCCTGACGCGCCCACCCAGCTGCCGCGCGACGAGGTGCTGGCCAGGCTCAAGCCCTGGCTGGAAAACCCGGCCAAGCTGAAGCTGGGCCAGAACATCAAGTACGACCGCCATGTGTTCGCCAACCACGGTATCGAAGTGCAGGGCTATGCCCACGACACCATGCTGCAAAGCTATGTGCTGGAAGTGCACAAGCCGCATGGCCTGAGCAGCCTGGCCGAGCGGCATCTGGGCCGCAGCGGCATCAGCTTCGAAGACCTGTGCGGCAAGGGCGTGCACCAGCTCACCATCAACCAGGTGGACGTGGAAAAGACCGCCGAATATGCCTGCGAAGACGCGGACATGACGCTGGACGTGCACCGCTTCTTGTGGCCACAGCTGGAGGCCGACGCCAAGCTGCGCGGCATCTACGAACTGGAGATTGCCTCCAGCGAAGCCCTGTACCGCATAGAGCGCAACGGCGTGCTGATCGATGCCCCCACGCTGGCCAAGCAGAGCGGCGAGCTGGGTGCGCGCATCCTGCAGCTGGAGGCCGAAGCCCATGTGCTGGCCGACCAGCCGTTCAACCTCAGCAGCCCGAAGCAGATCGGTGAAATCTTCTTCACCAAGCTCGGCCTGCCAGTGGTCAAGAAGACCGCGACCGGCGCGCCCAGCACCGACGAAGAAGTGCTGGAAAAGCTGGCCGAAGACTATCCGCTGCCGGCCAAGATCTTGGAGCACCGCGGTTTGAGCAAGCTCAAGGGCACCTATACCGACAAGCTGGCCCTGCTGACCCTGCCGCGCAGCGGCCGGGTGCACACCCATTACGCGCAGGCGGTGGCGGTGACCGGGCGGCTCAGCAGCAACGACCCCAACCTGCAGAACATCCCGATCCGCACGCCCGAAGGCCGGCGCGTGCGCGAGGCCTTTGTGGCGCCCGCCGGCAGCGTGATCGCCAGCGCCGACTACTCGCAGATCGAGCTGCGCATCATGGCCCACATCAGCGGCGATGCGTCGCTGTTGCGCGCCTTCCACGAAGGCATAGACGTGCACCGCGCCACTGCCGCCGAGGTGTTCGGCGTGACGGTGGAGCAGGTCAGCAGCGAGCAGCGCCGCTACGCCAAGGTGATCAACTTCGGCCTGATCTACGGCATGAGCGCCTATGGCCTGGCGCGCAATCTGGGCATAGACAACACGGCGGCCAAGAACTACATCGACCGTTACTTCCAGCGCTACCCCGGCGTCAAAACCTATATGGACGAAACCAAGGCCTTGGCTAAGGAGCAGGGCTATGTGGAAACCGTGCTGGGCCGGCGTCTGTACCTGCCCGAGATCAACTCCCCCAACGGCCCGCGCCGCGCCGGTGCCGAGCGCGCCGCCATCAATGCGCCCATGCAGGGCACGGCCGCCGACCTGATCAAGCTCAGCATGGTGGCGGTGCAAAAGACGCTGGACGACGAAAAGCGCGGCACCAAGATGGTCATGCAGGTGCACGATGAACTGGTGTTCGAAGTGCCCGAGGGCGAGGTCGATTGGCTGCGCAGCGAAATCCCGCGCCTAATGGCCGGCGTGGCCGACCTGAAGGTGCCCTTGCTGGCCGAGGTGGGGGTGGGGCCGAACTGGGACAAAGCGCATTGATTGCTATGCAATCAATAGCTGTCACCGCAGGCTAAATAAGCGCCAGCGGCCTAAAAAGGCCTAGACCCTGCTCACCTCAAACTGCTGCCGTCCGCTGTTCTTGGCGCGGTACAGGGCGGTGTCGGCGGCGTCCACCAGCGTCTCGGGCAGGCGCTCGGGCTGCGGCACGGTGTAGGCGATGCCTATGCTCAGCGTCACATGGCCGGCGGTGGGCGAGCGCGGGTGCGGAATCTGCTCCAGGGCCAGCGCCTCCATGCAGTGCTGGGCTACCAGGCGGGCGGCATCGCGGTCGGTGCTGGGCAGCAGCAGCACGAACTCTTCGCCGCCATAGCGGGCCACCAGCTCGCCGGCACGGCGTACGCAGCCGGCCAGCAGCTCGGCCACGCGGCGCAGGCAGGCATCGCCGGCCAGATGGCCGTAATGGTCGTTGTAGAGCTTGAAGTGGTCGATGTCGATCAGCAGCAGCGCCAGCGTCTCGTGCTGGCGCGCGCAGCGCAGCCATTCGGTGGCCAGCACTTCGTCGAAATGCCGGCGGTTGGCGATGCCGGTCAGGCCGTCGGTGGCCGACAGCAGGGCCAGCCGCTGGTTGGCCTGCTCCAGGGCCTGGCGCTGCTGTACCAGCTCGGTGATGTCGAGCCGCACGGCGACGATGTGGCCGGAGGGCGTGCGGGTCTCGTAGGCGTGCATCCATTGGCCGTGGGGGTAGCCGCGCACCTCGGGCAGGCAGCGCTTGCCGCGCTGCGCCAGATGCTGGGCCAGCCAGGCTTCCTCGTTGCCCATGGCGTCGGGCGGAAAGCCTTGCCGCAGGCCGATGCGCAGCAGGGCCTCGTAGGTCTGGCCACGGCCTTCGTCCAGTGAAAACCAGGGCCGCAGCTGGCCCATCTTGTGGTTGAAGTAGACCAGCCGGTCGTGTTCATCAAACAGCTCCATGCCGATGGGCATGGCCTCCAGCGCCTCGTACAGCTGGGACTGGGCGCGCTGGGTCTGCAGCCGGGCCTGCTCCAGCGCCCGTTCCTTGCGGATCGCATCGGTGATGTCGGCGCGCAGCACCACGGTGCTGCCGTCGGACAGGCGGCGCTGGCTGATGCGTATCCAGCGGTCGTTGGGCAGCTCCTGGGTGTAAGGCGCGCCGGGCGTGCGGAAGCTGGATAGCCGCTTCTGGACCCAGCTTTCTCTGCCACCCGACTCGGGTATTTCGCCTAGCTCAATAGCGCGGCGCAGCAGGGCTTCGAAGGTGATGCCGGGTTGCATGAACGCGGCCGTGCGCGGCAGCAGGCTGCGGCAGCGCTGGTTGACCAGGACCAGCCGTTCCTGGTCATCGAACAGCGCAAAGGTGGCGTCGTCGGGCAGGATGTCCAGCGCCTCGCCCAGCTGGGCGCCGATGTGCTGCTGCAGGTGGTACAGCCGGGCCGCATCGCGCTGCGCCAGCCACCAGGCCACTGCGATGGCGGTCAGCGCGGCCTGCAGCAGTACCAGCGGCCAGCCCAGTGGCTGGCTGGCCAGCAGGCCGACCAGCGCGGCCTCGGCGGCGACCAGCGCGCCGACCGCCAGCCAAGTGGGCCATGTGCGGAGAGTCCGGGGTGCTTCCATTCGCTAAGCCCATCATGTGTAAAGCCTGCAAGGCCCGGTGTCTAGCGGGTTGTTTTGTAAAGTCTAGCAGCGCCTGCCGCCGCTGTGAGCAGTTCCGCAGACCTTATTGCCGGTAATCCACAAGGTGGCATGGTGGGCGGGCGGGGTTGCTAAGATCGATACCTTCGGGCGCCCTGCAGATGGGGCCGCTGCGGCCGGTTCTTATTAATAACTTTTCAACCACTCCGCGCATATTCGGCGGGCGTAAGTAGCTATGATTTTGGTAGCAATATTGCTGGGCACGCTGTGCGCCGGTATCGGCAGCGTCTGGGTGGCTGCCATGCTGAGTTTCGGGATTCTGGCGCGGTACACCCAGCACATGCTGAGTCTGGCGGCCGGCGCCTTGTTGGCCACCGCCTTCATGCACCTGCTGCCCGAGGCGTTTGAAAGCCAGTCCGGTGCGCAAGAGCTGTTCGGCACCTTGCTGGTCGGGCTGGTGTTCTTCTTCCTGCTCGACAAGGCCGAGCTCTGGCACCACGGCCACGAGCACCACCAGGGGCCGCAGGCCGATGCGCATGCCGGCCATGACCATGGGCACCACCATCACCACGGCCACGCCCATGGACCGCGCCAGGGCGGCAGCTGGGCGGTGCTGACCGGCGACAGTGTGCATGCCTTTGGCGACGGCATCCTGATTGCATCGGCCTTCATCGCCGACATGCGGCTGGGCTTTGTGGCGGCGCTGGCGGTGCTGGTGCACGAGGTACCGCACCACATGGGCGATCTGGTGGTGCTGCGCGGCAGTTCCAGCAACCGCCGGGCGGCCCTGGTCAAGGTGTCATTGGCCGGTGCGGTGACGGCCCTGGGCGGCATGGTGGGCTATGCCCTGGTCGACATGCTGCACGACTGGCTGCCGTATTTTCTGGTGGTGGCTTCCAGCAGCTTCATCTATGTGGCACTGGCGGATCTGATTCCCCAGCTGCAAAAACGCTTGAGCGCGCGCGAAACCGCCGCGCAGATTGCCTGGCTGCTGCTGGGGATTGGCCTGGTGACCCTGGTCAGCGGCCTGGCCCATGGGCATTGACGCGGCTGGAGCGGCGTAAGCCCTAGCAGCAGGCGCAGCCCGCGCGGTGGCTCAAGCGCTTGTAGTTGTTTTCCACGCTTTGCGCATGCGCGCTGCCCGCCCGGCGGGGTTCGGCGCTGAGGGTCATGAGCCGGGCTGCGGCCAGGCCACAGCCGGGGCAGTCCAGCGGCTCGTTGCGCTGGCCCAGACTGCGAAAGGCTTCAAAGCTGCCGCAGGCGGTGCAGTCGTAGTCGTAGGTGGGCATGGGGAGTGCTTCTTAGGGTGTGCCGTTGCGACCATGCAGGCGGAAGCCGGGGCGCAGGCTCAGGCGGTCGTAGTAGGCGTGCACCGCGGGTAGCTCGGGCCGCTCGATAGGCGCCATGCACCAGCGGTGGGTCGCCAGCCCCAGCACGATGTCGGCCAGAGTGAAGTCGGCGCCGGTTACATAGGCACCGGTTTTCTGCAGCTGGCCTTCGAGTATTTGCATGTGCAGGTTCCAGCTTTGCGTGCTGGCGGCAATCGCTGCAGGGTCGGTGTGGGCCGGGCTGTGCCGCACCAAGGCCATGAACGTGTAGCGCCAGGCGTTGTTCAACTCCGTGGCCTGCCAATCCATCCATTGTTCGACCAGGGCCCGCGGCTGCGGCGCAGTCGGCAGCAGGTCGGTACGCCCGTGCTGTGCGGCCAGGTAGCGGCAGATCGCATTCGATTCCCACAGCACAAAGTCGCCGTCGCGGATGACGGGCACCATGGCGTTCGGGTTCAGCGCGCGGAAATCCGCGGTGTCGGTGGACTGGAAGCCCGTGCCCCATTCCTGCTGTGTGTATGGCAATTCCATTTCGGCGCACAGCCACAGCACTTTGCGGACATTGATGGAGGGCGATTTGCCCAGCAGTTGCAGCATGGCGGAAGGCAGCTGTTTAGCGCGGTGCGTAGCCAATCACCCGCCATTTGCCGTCGGCTTCACGGACGGTGGTGACGAGCTCTTCCACGCCTTTTTTCTCTGTGAAGTCGGTCTGGAAAATGGCCGTCACATATTCGCCATCGGGTCGGCCTGGCAGCGTGGTTTTGTAGACCACGTCGGACGCTGTACGGCTTTGGTAGCCGCCGAAGGGCTTGCGTACGCCGGGAATGCTGTCCATCCACTGGCCGATCTGCACCATGTTGCGGAAGATCTGGCTGGAGGCCTCATAGGCGCCGCCCCAGTTGCCCTGGTCCAGCATGGTCAGCCAGGCGGCTGCGGCGAGCTGGCCTTCGGCCTGTTTGGCGGTAATTTCCGGCGTGGCCTTGGCCGGGGCCGCCGGAGCAGCCGTTTGGGCGCCAGCGCTGGCAGAAAACAGCAGGGCGGATGCGGCCAGGCACACGGCGATGGGCGTGAGTTTCAACAAGTTCATGGGGGTGTTCCGGTGGCAGTAAGTCGAAAGAGTGTAGGCGCTGCCAGGCTGCAGGCCGTACAGCGCCGGGCTGTGCAACGCCTGCCCACTGGGGCATGCCGACGAGTTTTACATTTATTTGCGCGGCGGGGCCAGCCCATCAGCCGGGGGCGGGGATTTTTTGCCCGGAGGAGGAGCCGGTCAAACTCTGTGCGGGCCGGCGCAGGCTGGCGTCGAAGGGGTGGATCTTGGGGCTGATGCTGGCGGCTTCGCGCTTCAGTAGCTCGACCACGGTTGGCATGCGGTCGGCGTTGAGGCGGTCGGCAATCGTGCCCACGCTGAGGGCGGCCACGGCCCGGCCTTCGCGGTCGCAGATCGGCACGGCCACGCCGGCCATGCCTTCGAGCAGGCCGGTGTTGCGGCCCGCATAGCCGAGCTGGCGCACGCGCTCGATCTCGGTGCGCAGATAGACCTCGTCGTAGACGCCGTACTCGCGCACCCGCGACAGATTGAAGCGGATCACCTCTTCGCGCTCTGCCTCGGGCAGAAACGCCAATATGGCCAGCGCGCCCTGGCCCACGCCCAGGGCGATGCGGCCGCCCACGTCGCCGGTGAACGAGCGTATCGGGAACGGGCCTTCGCTGCGGTCCAGGCACACCGCATCAAATCCGCTGCGGGCCAGCAGAAAGATGCTGTCGCCCAGGCTGGCACACAGGCGCAGCAGTACCGGGCGGCACAGGCTGCGCAGATCGCCGGGGTTGCCGGCAACCGCGGCCAGCGCAAAGAAGTCGATGCTGAGGCGGTACAGCTTGCTGCGCTCGTCCTGCTCGACCATGCCTTCGGCCACCAGCGACTGCAGCAAACGGTGCGTGGTGGCTTGCGTCAGGCCGACGGCGCGCGCCAATTGGGTGACGCGCCCACCTTCGGCCTGCACTGCGGTGAGCGCCCGGATGACGGCAAAGACCCGCGGCACCCCGCCGGTGGCGGTTGAAGGGGTTTCCATAGTACTCTCCTGCGGAATAATTTTCTGTGAGTTTACGATAAGTATTTCATTGAACGGAATAAATTAAAGAAAAATTCTGATTAATGGAATACCCGCTGAAAGTTGGTTTGCTTATTGCAATAGAGTGAATTGATATTGCCAAACAATCCGAAGCGGATGGCTGCTCGCACCACCTGGGTGCGCCCGTCCGCAGACCTGGCATACAGCGGGGCTCCGCAAGGCCCCGGCTGCTTGTGAACCGAGAAGAAAGGCCCGCGTATGTCATTCCTCCAGCTCAGCAACGTGACCAAGTTTTACGGCAGCACCTGTGCGGTGTCGGCCATGAACCTCACGGTGGAAAAGGGCGAGTTCGTGTCGCTGCTCGGCCCCTCGGGTTGCGGCAAGACCACCACCTTGCAAATGGTCGCGGGCTTCGAGGCCGTGAGCAACGGGCGCATCGAGCTGGACGGGCGCGACATCACCCATGCCAAGGCCAATAGCCGCGGCCTGGGCATCGTGTTCCAGACCTACGCACTGTTCCCGCACATGACGGTGGCCGACAACGTGAGCTTCGGCCTGGAGATGCGCAAGATGCCCAAGGCTGAGCGCCTCGAACGCGTCAAGGAGGCGCTGGCCCTGGTGCACCTCGAAGCCCATGCCAGCCGCTACCCGCGCGAGTTGTCGGGCGGCCAGCGCCAGCGCGTGGCCCTGGCCCGTGCCCTGGTGATCGAGCCGCCGGTGCTGCTGCTGGACGAGCCTTTGTCGAATCTGGATGCCAAGCTGCGCGAGGAAATGCAGTTCGAACTGCGCAAGATCCAGCGCAAGGTGGGCACCACCACGGTGATGGTCACGCACGACCAGAGCGAGGCCATGTCCATCAGCGACCGCGTGGTGGTGATGGAGGGCGGCCGCGCCACCCAGATCGACCACCCGCACCGGGTCTACGAGCACCCCAGCACCCGTTTCATCTCCACCTTTGTCGGCAAGGCCAATCTGCTGACCGGGCGCATGGTGGCCGGTGGTGCGCAGCCCCGCGTGGACCTGGGGCCGATCACGGTGGATGTGGACGATGTGGGCTTCCGCCCCGGTGTGGCCGTGCTGCTCAGCGTGCGGCCAGAGAAGCTGCAATTGGTGGACGCCGGACGCGGCCGGCTGGACGGTACGGTACGCGAGCGCTTCTTCCTGGGCAGCCAGTGGCTGTATGCGCTGACCACGGCCGTGGGCGAGCTGATGGTGCTCAGCCCCAACGATGGCCGTCCGGCGCTGGATGAAGGCCATGCCGTCGGCATCGACTGGCCCATGCACTGCACCCGCTTATTGCCTGCCGACGAGGCCGCGCTGTCGGCCATGGAGGCCGCATGAGCAAGGCCACGCCCTGGTGGCTGTCCGGCCCCGCATTGGTTCTGTTCGTGGCGCTGCTGCTGGTGCCGTTGGGGCTGACGGCCGTGCTGTCTTTCAATGCCTATGACCCGGTCACCGGCGTCAAGGCTGGCGAGTTCACCTTGGCGCACTACGCCCATGTGTTCAGCGACGACTATTACTACGGCATCTTCTGGCGCACCTTCTGGATCTCCGGCCTGGTCACCCTGATCTGCGTGGCCGTGGGGGCGCCCGAGGCCTACATCCTGAGCCGCATGGGCAATCCCTGGCGCTCGGTACTGCTGCTGGTGGTGCTGGCGCCGCTGCTGGTGTCGGTGGTGGTGCGGGCCTTTGGCTGGAGCATGTTGCTGGGACCTGAGGGTCTGGTCAATGGCACGCTGAAGCTGTTGGGCCTGGGGCCGGTCAAGATGCTGTACACCGAAATCGCGGCGGTGGTGGCCCTGGTGCATGTGATGCTGCCCTTCATGGTGATCCCGGTCTGGACCTCGCTGCAGAAGCTGGACCCGGGCGTGGAAAACGCCGCGCTGTCGCTGCAGGCCACGCCCTTCACCACCTTGCGCCGCATCGTGCTGCCGCAGGTCATGCCCGGCATCTTGTCGGGCAGCCTGATCGTCTTCGGCCTGGCGGCCAGCTCGTTTGCCATCCCCGGCCTGCTGGGCGGGCGGCGGCTGAAGATGGTGGCCACCGTGGTCTACGACGAGTACCTGCACGAGCTGAACTGGCCGCTGGGTGCGGCCATCGCCCTGATCCTGCTGGTGGCGAACCTGGTGGTCATGCTGAGCTACAACCGCTTGGTTGAAGGCCGCTATAAAAAGTCACTCGGGTAAACACGATGCGTAAAAACGGCCCTCTCGCTCTGGCGTTCAATGCCCTGGTCATCCTCTTCATGCTGGCCCCTCTGTTGGTGGTCTGCGTGGTGGCGTTCACGCCCGAGAACACGCTCAGCCTGCCGACCACCGAGTTCTCGCTGCGTTGGTTCCGCGCAGTGTTTGCCCATCCGGATTTCATGCAGTCGTTCTGGAACAGCCTGTGGCTGGCCCTGGCATCGGCGACGCTGGCCACACTGTTGGCGGTGCCTGCGGGCATGGCGATTACCCGCTACAACTTTCCGGGGCGCGGCTTTCTGAACGGCCTGTTTCTGTCGCCGCTGATCATTCCGCACCTGGTGCTGGGCGTGGCCCTGCTGCGCCTGTTTGCGCTGGTCGGAGGGGGCGGCAGCTTTGGCTGGCTAGTGTTCGCCCACGCGTTGATCGTCACGCCCTATACCTTGCGCCTGGTGGTGGCCGCGCTGGTGGGCTTTGACCGCAGCGCCGAGCAGGCCGCGCTGTCGCTGGGTGCGAGCCAGGCCCAGGTGTTTGGCCGCATCACCTTGCCGATGATTTTGCCGGGCGTGACGGGGGGCTGGCTGCTGGCTTTTATCAACAGCTTCGATGAAGTGACCATGTCGATCTTCGTGACCTCGCCCAGCACCGTGACTCTGCCGGTGCGCATGTACATGTATGCCACCGAATCGATTGACCCGCTGATGGCGGCAGTCTCGGCCTTGATGGTGGCCGTCACGGCCTGCGCAATGATTGTGTTGGACCGGGTCTACGGCCTGGACCGTGTGTTGGTGGGACGCTGAACATGAGCGCATGGCAACCCCTGTTGCACCGCGTCGCGGAATCTGACCGTGCCGCTGTGCCCTTTACCTTGGATGGACAAGCCGCCAGCGCGCTGGAGGGCGATACGGTGTTGACTGCGGTGCTGACCCACTGTGGCCAGCTGCGCCGTAACGAATTCAGCTTTGAGCCGCGTGCCGGCTTTTGCATGATGGGCGCCTGCCAGGACTGCTGGGTCCAGGCGGCGAATGGCGAGCGCTTCCGGGCCTGCTCGACCTTCGTTACCGCGGGCATGGATTTGTGCACTGGTGGAGTATCGGCATGACGAAAAGCCAGTTACAGCCCGTGGTCGTCGGCGCCGGTCCGGCCGGTGTGCGGGCAGCCCAGACCCTGGTAGCGCATGGCGTGCGCCCGGTGGTGCTGGACGAAGCCCCGCGCGCCGGCGGCCAGATTTACCGCCGGCCACCCGCGCACTTCCAGCGCACGGCGCAGACCCTGTACGGCTTTGAAGCCGCACGTGCCCAGGCCGTGCACAGCGCGTTCGACAGTTTGCAAAGTCAGATCGACTACCGCCCCGACAGCCTGGTCTGGAACGCCCAGGGCGGCCTGCTGGATGTGCTGCACGGCCCTACCCAGACCACCCAAAGCCTGCCCTACCAGCAACTGGTCGTGGCCACCGGTGCGACCGACCGTGTGCTGCCGATTCCCGGCTGGACCCTGCCCGGCGTCTACGCCCTGGGCGGTGCCCAGGTGGCGCTCAAGTACCAGGGCTGTGCGATTGGCCAGCGCGTGGTCTTCATGGGCACCGGCCCCTTGCTGTACCTGGTGGCCTACCAGTATGCGAAGGCCGGCGTAGAGGTGGCGGCGGTGCTGGACACGGCCTGCTTCAGCGACCAGCTGGCCGCGCTGCCCGCCATGCTGACCCAGCCGGCGGTGCTGGCCAAGGGCTTGTATTTTGTGGCCTGGCTGCGCGCCCACGGCGTGGCATTGCACAGCGGCGTGCGCCCCCTGCGCGTGCTCGGCGATGGCCGGGTGCGGGCCGTGGTCTGGCATGACGGCCGGCAAGAGCACTCGCTGGACTGCGACGCCATCGGCTTCGGCTACGCCCTGCGGTCCGAGACCCAGCTGGTCGATCTGCTGGGCTGCCGTTTCGCCTTTGCGCCACAGCAGCGCGCCCATTTGCCCGAGCGCGATGCGGCGGGCCGCTCCAGCGTCGCCGGCGTGTACCTGGCGGGCGACGGCGCGGGCATCATGGGCGCGGAGGCGGCCGAATGGGCGGGCGAGCGCGCAGCGCTGGCCTTGCTCGCCGACCACGGCGTGGCCGTGGATACCGCCCGCGCCGGGTTGCTGGAGCACAAGCTCCAGCGTTTACAGACATTCCGTACCGGCCTGGAGCGGGCGTTTCCGTTCCCCGTCGGCTGGGCCGCCCAGGCGCCCGACGAGCTGGTGGTCTGCCGCTGCGAGCACATCACTGCCGGCGA
The DNA here is from genome assembly GCF_031458075.1 of Rhodoferax ferrireducens. Classification (GTDB taxonomy): domain Bacteria; phylum Pseudomonadota; class Gammaproteobacteria; order Burkholderiales; family Burkholderiaceae_C; genus Rhodoferax_B; species Rhodoferax_B ferrireducens_A. Next base: position 428,268 of record NZ_JAVDXT010000001.1, read on the forward strand.
ATTGCGCCGTACCGTGCAAGCCACCGGTGCCGATGAAATGAACCGCCTTAAGGCCTTGTCGCGCGTCGGCATGGGCCGTTGCCAGGGCCGCAGCTGCGGCGTGGCCGCGGCCGAAATCCTGGCCCATGCCACGGGCAAGCCGGTGGAGCAGGTGGGCCGCCTGCGCGGCCAGGCACCGATCAAGCCGATTCCCATCCACCTGGTGCACGCCTCGGTGGAGGTGCAGGCATGACGGCCCAGCGCATCCAGGCCGATGTGGCCATCATGGGCGGCGGCATCGTCGGCGCGTCTGCGGCGCTGGCCTTGCGGCGCATGGGCTTGCAGGTGGCGCTGCTGGAGCGCGACCTGTGCGGCTCGCGCTCCAGCGGAGTCAACTACGGCGGCGTGCGGCGCCAGGGCCGGCCGGTCAGCCAGTTGCCGCTGGCCCAGCGCGCGCACCGCATCTGGGCCAACTTGCCGAATCTGATCGGCACCGACGGCGAATACCAGCGCAGCGGCCACTTCAAGATTGCGCGCAGCGAGGTCGACCTGGCTGCGCTGGAGAACTACCGCGCTCTGAGCCGCGACTTCGACCTGGGCATCGAGCTGCTGACCGGCCCGCGCCTGCGCGCCCACTGTCCGTGGCTGGGCGGCAAGGCCGTGGGCGGATCGCTGTGTGCCGAAGACGGCCAAGCCAATCCGCGCCTGGTGTCGCCGGCCTTTGCCCAGGCCGCCCGGCGTGCCGGTGCGCAGATTTTTGAACGCAGCTCGGTGGACGAGGTGTTGCACGATGGCCAGCACTTCATGCTGCGCTCGGGCCAGGCTTTGGAAGTCACCGCCCCGGTGCTATTGAACTGCGCGGGGGCCTGGGCCGGCAAGCTGGCGGCCCAGTTTGGCGAGCCCGTGCCCCTGCAGTCCGGCCATCCGGCGATGGCGGTGACCGAGCCCTTGCCTTTCTTCATGGACTGGAGCCTGGGCGTGGAGGGCGGCGGCATCTACTGCCGCCAGGTCGCGCGCGGCAACCTGGTGCTGGGCGGCGGTGCCGGTGTGGCGCTGGACGCCGACCGGGCCCGCTCCGAACGCGCAGCCATCGCCGCCTTGTCGGTGCAGGCCGTCGAGCTGTTGCCCGCGCTGCGCCATGCGCATTTCATCCGCACCTGGAGCGGTACCGAAGGCTATTTGCCGGATCGCCAACCGGTGCTGGGCCTGAGCCGGACCACGCCCGGATTGGTACACGGCTTCGGCTTTGCCGGCGCCGGTTTCCAGATCGGTCCGGCGGTGGGCGAGGTGCTGGCCGAACTGGCCCGCGATGGCCGCAGCAGCACGCCGATAGACGCTTTTTCCATTGACCGTTTTCTTCCTGCCCCCACCACCCATTGAAAGGATTTCACCATGTCCCATGCATTCCATTCACGCATTTTGCGCCGGGGGCTGATCGCCGCTGCGGTCGCCACCGCGCTGCTCGGCAGCGGCCTCGCCAGTGCCCAGACCAAGACGTTGTACATAGGCATGAACGGCGGCACTATGGAGAAGGCGTATACGCAGTACGTGTTCCCGGCGTTCGAGAAGCTGCACAACGTCAAGGTGGTGGTGGTGCCGGGCACTTCGTCCGACATCCTGGCCAAGGCCCAGGCCAACAAGGACAAGCCACAGATGCATGTGATGTTCCTAGACGACGGCATCATGGTGCGCGCCATCGGCATGGGCCTGTGCCAGAAGCAGCGGCCCAATCCCTCGCTGGCCGAGATCTACCCGGCCGCCCACTTCAAGGACGACATGGCCAGCGGCGTCAGCCTGGGCATGACCGGCCTGGCCTACAACGCCAAGATGTTCAAGGAAAAGGGCTGGGCCGCACCCACCTCGTGGATGGACCTGGCCGACCCCAAGTTCAAGGGAAAGGTGGTATTCCAGTCGGTATCTTCTTCGTCTTTCGGTCTGCACGGCTTCTTGATGTTCAACCGCATCCAGGGCGGCAACGACAAGAACGTCGAACCCGGCTTCAAGGCCTGGCCAACCATGATCGGCCCGAACGTGCTGGAGTACATCCCCAGTTCGGCCAAGCTGTCGGAAATGGTGCAGACCGGCGAGGCGGCGATCTTCCCGCTGACCCCCACTGCCGTAGCTGCGCTGAAGGTCAAGGGTATTCCGGTGGAATACGCCCAGCCCAAGGAAGGCTCGGTGGTGCTGATGGTCGGCCAGTGCGTGATCGCCAACAACAGCGAACCCGAGCTGTCGCAGAAGCTGGCCGAGTTCCTGCTGAGCCCTCTGGCACAGGCGAATGTGCTGCAGTTCGGCGCGCAGATCCCGACCAACCCCAAGGCACCTGCCGTGGGCGAGGGTGCGACCCAGGTGGCCGATATCACCAAGTGGATGAAGAACGCCGTGACCCTGGACTGGGACAGTGTCAACGCCAACCGCCCGGCCTGGAATGCGCGCTGGAACAAGACGATTGAACGTTAAGCGCCGCAGCCTGATGCAAAAAGGCCACCTCAACAGGTGGCTTTTTTTTATGTGTGCATCATCGGGCGGCGATGGCCGCGGTACGTATGCTTTGCAGCGTGCTGCTCGGCGTGATGGCCTCCGGGTCCAGCAGGCAGTGCAGTATCGCCGGCTTGCCGCTGGCCCGGGCGCGGGCCAGGGCCGGGCCGAACTCTTCGGTGGTGCTGACCTTTTCGCCATGGCCGCCAAATACCTGGGCATAGGCGCAGAAGTCGGGGTTCTTCAGCAGGGTGGCGCTGACGCGGCCCGGGTAGTGGCGCTCCTGGTGCATGCGGATGGTCCCAAACATGGCGTTGTCCAGCAGCACCACCAGGATGGGCAGGCCGTATTGGACGGCGGTGGCGAACTCCTGGCCGTGCATCATGAAATCGCCGTCGCCGGCAAACACCACCACCTCGCGTTGCGGCCACAGGCGCTTGGCGCCTACGCCGGCCGGCAGACCGTAGCCCATGGAGCCGCTGGTGGGTGCCAGCTGGCTCGCATAGGTGGTGAACGGCCAGAAGCGGTGCACCCAGGTGGCGAAGTTGCCTGCGCCGTTGCAGAAGATGGTGTCGGCCGGCAGCACGGCGCGCAGGTGCTGCATGACCTCGCCCATTTGCAGTGGGCCGGGGATGCGGATGGGCGCGGGGTCGCTCCAGCGCAGGTAGTCCGCATGGGCGATTTCGGTTTCGGCCAGCCAGGCTGGTGGCGATGCGGGACGCAGCCCGCCGACAGCCTCGGCAAAGGCCTGCGGCGTGGCGTGGATGGATTGGGTGGCGCGGTACAGCTTGCCCAGCTCATCGGCGTCGGCATGCACATGCACCAGGGCTTGCTGCGGCGTGGGAATGCCCAGCAGTTCGTAGCCTTGCGACGGCACTTCGGACAAGCGGCCGCCGACCAGCAGCACCAGATCCGACTGGCGTATGCGCTCCAGCAGGCGCGGGTTTGCGCCCAGGCCCAGGTCGCCGGCGTAGCAGCGGTGGCTGTGGTCAAACAGCATCTGGCGGCGGAACGAACAGAATACCGGCAGCGAGAATGCTTCAGCGAAGGTTGTGAACTGCTGCACGGCAGCGTCATTCCAGCGGCTGCCACCCAGGATGGCGACCGGGCGCTGTGCCACTGCCAGCCGCTGCTGCAGCTCTACCAGTTGGCTGGGGCCAGGGTAGGTTTCGGTGACCGCATAGGGCAGGGCGTCGGCCACCGTCGCCGCTTCGGTCAGCATGTCTTCGGGCAGCGCGATCACCACCGGGCCAGGCCGGCCCGAGGTGGCGACGTGGAAGGCGCGCGACACCAGCTCGGGCAGGCGCTTGGGGTCGTCGATCTGCACCACCCACTTGGCCATGCTGCCAAACACCGCGCCGTAGTCGAGCTCTTGAAAAGCCTCGCGCCCCAGTGCTTCACGTGCCACCTGGCCGACGAACAGCAGCATCGGCGTCGAGTCCTGGTGCGCGATGTGCACGCCGGCTGCGGCATTGGTCGCGCCCGGGCCGCGCGTCACAAAGCAGATGCCGGGCTTGCCCGTGAGCTTGCCCTGGGCCTCGGCCATCATGGCCGCGCCGCCTTCCTGGCGACACACGGACACCGCGATCGACGCGTCGTGCAACGCATCCAGCACGGCCAGAAAGCTTTCGCCGGGCACGCAGAACAGCTGCTGTACGCCGTGGACCAGCAGTTGGTCAACAAGGATTTGGCCGCCGGTGCGGCTGTGGGGTGTGGTCATGGCAGTACAGGGCAAGAGGGTAGGTAAGAGGTGCAGCAGCGCTTAGATTACGTTCTTTTCCAGCAGCGGGCGCTGGTCGACGATGCGCTGGATGGAAATGGGTGACAGGTCCAGGCTCTTGTAGCGGCCGGTGAGCATCAGCTCGGCCATGCCCCGGCCCACGGCCGGGCACTGCTGCAGGCCGTGGCCGGAAAAGCCGTTGGCGAACACCAGGTTGTCGCAGCGGGGGTGCAGGCCGACGATGGCGTTGTGGTCGAAGGTGTTCATCTCGTAGTAGCCGGCCCAGGCGCTTTGCAGGCGCAGCGCTTCAAAGCCCGGTATGCGTTCGGCCAGCGTGGGCCACACGTGGTCTTCAAAGGCGTGGTACTCGGGCTCCAGCGGCGCGAAGTCGGCGTCCTGGTCGGCGGGCGGCGCAAAGCCGGCGATGAAGCCCTTGCCTTCGGGGCGCAACCAGATGCCGCTGGTGTCAATCAGCAGCGGGCAGTGCGGCAATGGGGCCGGGCTGGACAGGTTGAACACCGTGCGGCGCTTGCCCACCACGGGCAGCGCAATGCCCGCCCAGCCGGCAATGGCCGCTGCCCAGGGGCCACCCGCATTCACGGCAAAGCGGCAGGGCAGCGTACCGCCACTTTTCAGCCGCACGGCAGACACATGCTGCACGCCGTCGCTGCGGGCCATATCCAGCCCAACGGCCTCGTCGGCGATGTAGCGCACGCCCTGGCTTTGCGCCTTTTTGCGCAGCGCGGTGAGCAGCAGGTAGCCGTCAAACCAGCCCTCGCCCGACAGGCCCAGCGAGCCGAGCACGACGTCGTGCAGCGCCAGCCACGGAAAGCGATCTTGCAGCTGTGCGGTGCTGAGCAACGCGATGTCGGCGCCATGCTGCATTTGCAGTGCGTGGTTTTCGCGCAGCGTGGCCTCGCCCGCGGCGCTGGCCAGGTACAGGTAGCCGCCTTCGTGCAGGCCGATGTCCGGCGTGTCGCCATGGCAGGCCAGCAGTGTGCCCACCTGGCGCAAAAAGTCGATGCCGTAGGCCGAGATGCGGATGTTGATGTCGGTGGAGAACTGCTGGCGTATGGAGCTGGCCGACAGCGCCGACGACGCTTGCGCATACGTCGGGTCGCGTTCCAACACCACCACCGGGCAGCCCGGTTGCTGCAGCGTGAGGAAGTACGCGATGGCGCTGCCGATCACGCCGCCGCCGATGACCACGATGGGCTTGGGAGCCATGCTGGTTGAACTGCGCGCTAAATGTCGAACTTCACGCCCTGCGCCAGCGGCAGTGCCGTCGAGTAGTTGATGGTGTTGGTGGCGCGGCGCATATAGGCCTTCCAGCTGTCCGAGCCCGATTCGCGGCCGCCGCCGGTTTCCTTCTCGCCGCCAAAGGCGCCGCCGATTTCAGCACCACTCGGGCCGATGTTGACGTTGGCAATGCCGCAGTCCGAGCCATTGCTGGCCATGAAGCGCTCGGCCTCGCGCATATTCAGCGTGAAGATGGACGAGGACAGGCCGGCGCCCACGGCGTTGTGCCAGTCGATCGCCTGGTCCAGCGACTGGTAGCGTACGACGTACAGGATGGGCGCAAAGGTTTCGCGCAGCACCGGGCCGGCGTGGTCCTGCAACTCGACCAGGGCCGGGCGCACGTAGTAGGCCGCGCCGCCGGCAATGTCTTCCACCCGCGCACCTCCGTGCACTGTGGCGCCCTGGGCGCGGCTTTCTGCCAGGGCTTTTTGCATGCCGTCAAAAGCGGCGCGGTCGATCAGCGGGCCGACCAGGGTGCCTGCCGTGCGCGGGTCGCCCACCTGTACCTTGGCGTAGACCTTGGCCAGCTGCGGCACCAGGGTGTCGTAGACGCTGTCGTGCACGAACAAGCGGCGCAGTGTGGTGCAGCGCTGGCCGGCCGTGCCCATGGCGGCAAAGGCGATGCCGCGCAGCGCCAGGTCCAGGTCGGCCGACGGGGTGACGATGGCGGCGTTGTTGCCACCCAGCTCCAGGATCGCGCGCGCAAAGCGGCCGGCCAGGCGCGGCGCCACGGCCTTGCCCATGGCGGTGGAGCCGGTGGCCGACAGCACTTTGACATGCTCGTCGTCGACCAGCACTTCGCCGATGTCGCGCTGGCCGACCAGCAGCTCCAGCAGGCCTGCGGGCGCATCGCCGAAGCGGGCCAGTGCGCGTTGGGCAATCGCCACGGTGGCGAGGGCGGTGAGCGGGGTTTTCTCCGACGGCTTCCACACCACGGCATTGCCGCAGACCAGGGCCAGTGCGGCGTTCCAGCACCACACGGCGACCGGGAAGTTGAAGGCCGAGATCACGCCCACCACGCCCATGGGATGCCAGGTTTCCATCATGCGGTGCTCGGCGCGCTCGGTGGCAATCGTCAGGCCGTAGAGCTGGCGCGACAGGCCGACGGCGAAGTCGCAGATGTCGATCATCTCCTGCACTTCGCCCGCGCCTTCGCTGGGCACCTTGCCGACTTCCAGCGTCACCAGCAGGCCCAGGTCGGCCTTGGCGGCGCGCAGCTCTTCGCCCAGCAGGCGCACCAACTCGCCGCGGCGCGGCGCGGGCACGTTGCGCCAGGCCTGGTAGGCGGTGTGGGCACGGGCGATGGCGGCCGTAACTTCGGCGGGTGAGGTCTGCGACAGGTTGGCAATCGTTTCGCCCGAGATCGGCGAGCGCACGGCCAGGGTGCCACCGGTATAGGCGGCGCGCGGCACACCCAGGCGTTGCAGCAGCTGGTCGACTTCAGAAGGGAGGGAGGTAATGGCTTCGGACATGGTGCGATGGACGGGTATGGAAAAGTGGCCCCAATATCCTCCAATACCGCCCGCTTGCATAGCGACAAATTCGAAGGACTTGATGCGAAAATGGAATTAAGTGCTTGCAAAGATGCTAGCTGCTTGCGCAGGAGAAATCTGCGCAAGAGCCTGAAATTAATTGAAAGCATCAGCCGTGCTTCATTCCCCAGAGGCATAACCATGTTTCGTAAAACCTTTCTGCCGCCGGTGGCGGATTTGCTGGCCTTCGAGGCCGCCGCCCGCCACACCAGCATCTCGCGCGCCGCCGAAGAGCTGCACCTGACGCAGAGCGCGGTGTCGCGCCAGATCCGCCAGCTGGAGCTGCAGCTGGGCATGGCCTTGTTCCACCGGGTGCGCCAGCGCGTGGTGCTCACCGACGCGGGCCGGGTCTACGCGGCCGACGTGCGCGCCGTGCTGCAGCAGTTGGCTGGCGCCACGCAGAAGGCCATGGCCTATTCCGACGGCGGTGGCCTGCTGAACCTGGCTGTGCTGCCCACCTTCGGCACCCGCTGGCTGATCCCCCGGCTGGGCGACTTTGCGGCGCACCACCCGGATGTCACCGTCAACATCGCCGCCCGCAGCGAGCCCTTTGATTTTGCCCAGGAGCCGCTGGACGCCGCCATCCATTTCGGGGCACCGCTGTGGGCCGGCGCGGTGTGTGAATACCTGATGCACGAGCAGGTCGTGCCCGTCTGCAGCCCCGCCTACCAGCGCCAGCACGGCGTGAACCAGGTGCAGGATTTGTCCACCGTGGTCTTGCTGCAGCAAACCACCCGCCCGACCCAATGGGCCGACTGGTTCGATCAGGTAGGCGCCGACGGCGTGCACGCCCTGCGCGGCCCGCGCTACGAGCAGTTCGCCATGATTGCCCAGGCGGCGGTATCGGGCCTGGGGGCTGCGCTGCTGCCGCGCTTTCTGGTCGAGGCCGAGATCGCATCGGGCGCGCTGGTACAGCTGTTTGCGCAGGCGCTGGACAGCAGCGACGCCTACTACCTGGTCTACCCCGAGTCGCGGGCCGAGGCGCCACTGGTACGGGCGTTTCGGGACTGGATCCAGGGGGCCGCCAAGCCTACATCGGCCTTGCCCTGAGCGGCTCGGCCGTGCCACGGTTGCTATCCACCGTCGGTATCGGCTTAAATGGGAGTCTTACATCCAGGAGCAACACCATGGTCCCTAAAAACACCTTGTGCCTGTGGTACGACGGCACCGCCGCCGATGCCGCCCAGTTCTATGCTGAAACCTTTCCCGATAGCGCGGTGGGCAAGGTTTTTCGTGCGCCGGGCGACTACCCCGACGGCAAGCAAGGCGATGTGCTCACGGTCGAGTTCACCGTGGTCGGCATCCCCTGCATCGGGCTCAACGGCGGCCCGCAGTTCAAGCACAGCGAGGCGTTCTCGTTCCAGATCTCTACCGAAGACCAGGCGGAGACCGACCGCCTGTGGAACGCCATCGTCAGCAACGGCGGCCAGGAAAGCGAGTGCGGCTGGTGCAAGGACCGGTGGGGCCTGTCGTGGCAGATCACCCCGCGTGTTCTCATAGAGGGAATATCCGATCCCGATCCTGCAGTGGCCAAGCGCGTGTTTGACGCGATGATGACGATGCGGAAGATCGACATCGCAGCCATAGAGGCGGCGCGGGCTGGCTGCCCAGGCTGAGTCGAACGGTTTTCGCCAGGCGCGAGCCTCTTGCGGGGACGGGCGTTGGGGTTCAATTTGGAGGCAGGTCGAGCACATGGGCGATACGGTTTTCGATTACGTAGTCATAGGCGCCGGCACAGCTGGCTGTCTGCTGGCCAACCGGCTCAGTGCGGACGCGAGCCGCAGCGTATTGCTGCTGGAAGCCGGTGGGCCGGACAACTATCCGTGGATCCACATCCCCGTGGGCTATCTGTACTGCATCGACAACCCGCGCACCGACTGGCGCTACCGCACCGACCCGGCGCCGGGGCTGAACGGCCGCGCGCTGCTGTACCCGCGCGGCAAGACGCTGGGCGGCTGCTCCAGCATCAACGGCATGATCTACATGCGCGGCCAGGCCCGCGATTACGCGCATTGGGCCAGCGTGACCGGCGACGATGTCTGGAACTGGGACAGCTGCCTGAGCGACTTCCGCGCCCATGAGGACCACTACCGGCTGGATGCTGTGCAGCAGGGAGACAACGAGGCTTTTGCCGCACTGCATGGCAGCGGCGGCGAATGGCGCGTGGAGAAGCAGCGCCTGCGTTGGGATGTGCTCGATGCTTTCGCGCTGGCCGCGCAGCAGGCGGGTATTCCGGCGGTGGCGGACTTCAATGGCGGCGACAACCATGGGGTCAGCTACTTTGAGGTGAACCAGCGCAAGGGCTGGCGCTGGAACGCGTCCAAAGCCTTTTTGCGCCCCATACGCAAGCAGCGCCAGAACCTGACGGTGTGGACCGGCGCCCAGGTGTGCCGCCTGCTGTTCAGCACCGGCGCAGATGGCGCGCCCGTATGCAACGGAGTCGAGCTGGTGCAGCATGGCGTGCGCCGTACTGTGGGCGTGCGCCGCGAGGCGGTGTTGAGCGCCGGCGCCGTGGGATCGCCGCAGCTACTGCAGCTGTCCGGCCTGGGCGACGCTGGCCTGCTACAGGCGCAGGGCGTGCCGGTGCTGGCCCACCTGCCGGGCGTGGGCGGCAACCTGCAAGACCATTTGCAGATCCGCTCGGTGTACCAGGTGCAGGGCGTGCGCACCCTGAACACCTTGGCGTCGTCGCTGTGGGGCAAGGCGCAGATTGCGCTGGAGTACGCCTTGCACCGCAGCGGCCCCATGAGCATGGCGCCGTCGCAGTTGGGCATCTTCACCCGCAGCGATGCGTCGCGCGCCCATGCCAATCTGCAGTACCACGTGCAGCCGCTGAGCCTGGAGGCGTTTGGCCAGCCCTTGCACGCCTTTCCGGCGATCACCGCCAGCGTCTGCAACCTGAACCCCAGCAGCCGCGGCAGCGTGCAGATCCGGAGCCCGCGCTTCGAGGACGCACCGCGCATCGCGCCCAATTACCTGGCTACTATTGAGGACCGGCAGATCGCCGCCGACTCGCTGCGCCTCACCCGCCGCATCGCTGCCCAGCCCGCGATGGCCCGCTACCAGCCCGAGGAATTCAAGCCCGGCGTGCAGTACCAGACCGACGAACAACTGGCCCGGCTGGCCGGCGACATCGGCACCACCATCTTCCACCCCGTAGGCACCGCCCAGATGGGCCGCGCCAGCGACCCCTATGCCGTTGTCGACAGCCACCTGCGGGTGCACGGCGTGCGTGGCCTGCGCGTGGTCGACGCCAGCGTGATGCCCAGCATCACCAGCGGCAATACCAATAGCCCCACGCTGATGATTGCGGAGAAGGCGGCGCGCTGGATCGTGGCGGGGGTGTAGGCCTCCGGGTTGGGCGGTTCAGCCTTTTTGCGTCGCTGGCCTTAGTAAGCCTACAAACACCCCCAGCAGCTCCCGCGCGCTCTGCCAGCCGGTCGCCGGGTCCAAGCCCCATTGCGCGAAATGGCCGTCGGTCTGCATGCGCGCCAGGCCGTAGACGGTGGCGCGGGCCAGCACGGCCAGGGTTTGCGGGTCGCAGCGCTGGGCGGCGCCTTGCTGCTGGGCCAGTTCCAGGGCCTGCAGCGTCAGGTCGCGCAGTTCCTGGTTGCGCTGCGCCATGCCGCTGGCTGCGGCGTAGTCGATCTGGTCGCGCGCCGACACCACGCGGAAGTGCATGGGGTGCTGCTCAGCCCAGTCCAGATAGGCTTCGCCCAGCGCCTGCAGCTGCTCCAGGCCCTGCTGCCGGTGGGCGGCCGCGCCGGTGACCATACCGATGCGCAAGCGCTCGGTGGCTTCTTCGGCCACCGCGGTCAACAAGGCCTTGCGCGAGGCGAAATGCCGGTACGGCGCGCTGGGCGCCACGCCGACACGGCGGGCCAGTTCGCGCAGGCTGAGGTGCTCGGCCCCCACCTCTTCGGCCAGCTGCACGGCCGCATTCAGCAGGGTCTGTCGCAGGTTGCCGTGGTGGTAGGCGCGGGGCGTGGGCATGGTGGCTTCCAATGTGTGAGCGTTTTTCATCATATGGCCAGAAGCCAGTATTCACTAGCACTGCAATGTGAGCAGCTTGTAACGCGGTTCGACTGCACGCGGCAAAGCCCTTAGTCTGCGGCCCAGCTCGGCACTGTGCCGGGCACAAAGGACTGTGATGACCCAACCTCTTTCCCCGCTGGTGGGACTTTCTGCTAGCGCATACCGAACCCAAGGGCCGCGCTGGGGCCTGCTGGCCGGCCTGTCGTTGGCGCTGCTGGCCATGGCGGCGCTGATTCTGGTTTTGATGCCCGATGCGTCCGGCATGCGCCAGTTGATCCGTGCCACGGCGCGCAGCTCGCTGCTGTTGTTCGTCTTGGCGTTTACCGCGTCGGCCCAGGCGCGGCTGTGGCCGGGCGCCTGGTCGCAGTGGCTGTGTAGCCAGCGCCGGCAGCTGGGGCTGGCGATGGCGGTGTCGCATGCCATCCATGCGTGCGCGATTGCTGGTTTTGCGCTGCTCGACCCGCTGGCCTTCCAGATCCATCTGGTGCAGAGCAACCCGGTGCCGGGGACTATCGGCTACGCCTTCATCGTGGCGATGGCCGCCACCTCGTTCGACCGCAGCGCCGCCTGGCTGGGGCCGCGCGCCTGGCGCTGGCTGCATCTGGGCGGCATGTATTTTTTATGGGTGAGTTTCATGGTGACTTTCGGCAAACGGCTGCCGCAGTCGGGGGCTTATGCAGTGCCTGTGCTGATTTTGCTGGCGGCGCTGGGCTTGCGCCTGTGGCCGTGGCTGCTGCGCCGGCGTGCGGTGTGAATGTAGGCAGTGCGTGGCTCCATCTTTCATGCCAACTCTGGATCTACCCATGGTGCCAGCTTGGGCGTAGGCTTGGCCTATCTAATCTGGAGTACCCGCATGAACATCCGAATGGCCGAGCCGGCCGATTACGCGCAATGGCTGCCCCTGTGGAAGGGCTACCAGGTTTTCTACAAGGCGGAGATTGCCGATGCAGTGACCGAACTGACATGGGCGCGCTTTCTGGACGCCAGCCAGCCCATGCATTGCGCAGTAGCCGAGATCGACGGCGTGCTGGTCGGCATGGTGCACTACATCTTTCACCGCAGCTGCTGGACAGCGGGCGACTACGTGTATCTGCAAGACCTGTTTACCCAGCCCGGCCTGCGCGGCAAGGGCGTGGGGCGTGCGTTGATCGAGCATGTGTATGCGAGCGCCGAGCATGACCATGCATCCCGCGTCTGGTGGCTGACCCATGAGAGCAATCAGCAGGCCATGCAGCTGTACGACCGGATCGCCGACAAGAGCGGCTTTGTGCAGTACCGCAAGCTGCTGGGCTGAGCCGTAGTCTTAACAGTGGCGCGCCAGGAAGTTGGTCACAGTCTTCATGCATGCCGTTCGCTCCTCTACATGCGGCATATGGCTGGAGGATTCGAAGATGACCCATTCATTCTCCGGAATATGGTCGGCGAAGGGTTGCACGACTTCGGGGGCCGCCTCGTCGTAGCGGCCAGAAATGAGCAGGGTCGGCACGGCAATTGCGTGTAGCCGGTCAATGATGTTCCAGTCCTTCATGGAGCCGATGACATGGAACTCCGTGGGGCCGTTCATGGCGTGGTAGACCGTGGGGTCGGCATCCATGGCGTCAAAGGTACGCTGGACTTCTGCGGGCCAGGGAACCAGGCGGCATACGTGGCGCTGGTAAAACACCTGGCTGGCCGCGCGGTAGGCTTCGCTGGTCAAAGTGCCTGCGGCTTCGTGTTCCAGCAAACTATTCTGTACGTCGGGTGGCAATGCTGCGCGCAGGCGGGCCGCAGCCTGCAGCCACAGGGCCATGGACGCAGGAGAATTGGCAATCACGGCGGCCTTCAGGCCGGTGGGGCGCAGCACCGCATGCTCTGCGGCCAGCATGCCACCCCAGGACTGGCCGAGGAGTGCGTAGTTGTCGGCAATGCCCAGGTGTTGCAGTAGGTTGTTGAGCTCGTCCAGAAACAAGGACACTTGCCAAAAATCGGCCGGCTTGCGCGGCAGGTGGGTGGAGCGCCCATTGCCCAGTTGGTCGTAGTGGATGACTGCGCGGCCGGTCTCGGCGATATCCCGAAAAGCGTCCACATAGTCGTGGGTGCAACCCGGGCCGCCGTGGGCTACGACCAAAGGTGTCAGGCCACTGCGCAGATCGCCGCAGATGCGGTACCAGGTCTGGTAGTTTTGAAACGCGGCATAGCCTTCACTGATGGAGTACATGTTTTTTCCTGTGCGTATGGATAGCAGCAAGATAAAACAGCGCAGACCATGGGGCTAGCTAGCAAATTTGATAGATTTTCAGTGTTCGAGCAGGCGGTAGTGCATGGCCCGCACCACGGCCTGTACCCGGTTGCTGGCACCCAGCTTGCGGGTGGCGGTATTCAGGTGCAGGCTCACGGTCGCCACGGAGCGGCATAGCTTGCGGGCGATTTCTTTGGCGGTTAAGCCTTCTGCCGACCAGGCAAGGCATTCACGCTCCCGCTTGCTCAGGCGCACATGCTGGCAGGTCAGCATCTCGCTGTCGAACAAGGGGAAGACCGACTCCTGGAAGGAGTGCGCAATAAAGCTCAGCTCGGCCAGAGTCTCGGCCAGGGCACTCTCCTGTTGCGTGCCAATCGTGATGCCGGTGATGGTGCCAAAGCCTCCACCGGGCAAATGCAGGGGCACCGTGGCTCCGCAGGGCATCTGGTTGTCGCGCATGTAGTCGAGCACGGGCTGGTGCCGCTCGGTGAGCACCACGCGCAACGCGGATTCCTCCGGTCGCTGGTACGACCAGACGAAGGGGGCGCAGGTTTTGAGTGCATAGGTCTGCACCGGGTCGGCCTGGTAATACCCGTGCTCGCTCCACAGAGACAGCATGTCGGTAGGCACATTGTTCATGTGCAGCAAGGAGGGGGTGATCAAGTCGCCCTCCATCGAGAACGGCACAGGAGTGAAGTCGTAAATCATCGCGTCATACCCCAGCCGGGACGTCTGCTGGTACAGCTCAGCGAATGACTGGCGCAGCGTATGGGCCTGTGTGGCGGGGCTATGGGTGATTCTGATACTCATGGCGATCTTCCAAAACACATCATGGACAACAGTTCTTAAATGGGCGGAGCAAGAGTACTGCTGCCCATGCAATTCAGGTGCCAATCCACGGTGACCGCCCGCTTCATCCAAGCGGAAAACTAGCATTTTTGCTATCTACCCCACGGCACAGGCCGCCAGTACATTGGCTGTAAGTCTGGGGCCGCTGGTGGCCTCTGCGAGCCGGGAGGTGTATGCGTGTGCAGCTAGTCAGGATTCATTTGTGTGATCGCTCTTGGTGCGTTCAGCCTGCGGCTGCAGCGGCCTTGCACCAACAGCATGCATAGCATGCTGGCACGGAACATGACTTCGATAGCGCACCGAGGCTTGGGCCATCTGCTTGCCGCGAAAGAATGAATATGCACCGATATCGTTTTCTATTGTTTCGACCGCTGCAGCTATTGCCCGTGCTATTGGGTATCAGCTTGCTGACTTTTGTGATGGTGCGCAGCATTCCCGGCGACCCCGCCCGCATACTGCTGGGCGTGCGCAGCACACCCGCTGCGCTGGCCCGGGTGAGGGCACAGTTCGGCCTGGATGAGCCCTTGTGGCTGCAATACTTTTACTTCTTGCGCAACCTGCTCAACGGTGAATTGGGCAAATCGATCATTTACCGGGTCGATACCCTGAAGCTGATTTTCTCGCGCATGGAGCCGACCCTGTGGCTCATTGGCGGCAGCGTACTGCTGGCGGTGCTGCTGACCATACCGCTGGCTGCGATCGCCGCGCGCCAACAAGGCAGGCTGGCGGACCACCTGATACGGCTGCTCTCCACGGGCGGGCTGGGATTCCCTGCCTTCTGGCTGGGCATCATGATGATTCTGCTGTTCAGCATCACGCTGGGGTGGTTTCCGGTATCCGGTTATGGCGATACCTGGCTGGAGCAACTGCACCACATGGTGCTGCCGTGCCTGACGGTGGCGCTGGCATTGGCTGCGGTGCTGATCCGCAACCTGCGGGCCAGCCTGATCGCGGAAATGGGCAGCGACTACGCCACGGCGGCGCGGGCCCGAGGGCAGCCTGTGTCGCGCATTTTCTGGCGCCACGCCATGCCCAATTCTTTGGTGCCCACCATCAACCTGCTGGCAGTCAATGTCGGATGGTTGATCGGCAGCACCGTGGTGATCGAGAGCGTGTTTGCCATTCCCGGCATGGGGCAGTTGCTGGTCAAGGCCATCTTCAGCCGCGACTACATGGTGGTGCAAGGTGTCGTATTGGTGTTCGCGCTGGCCACCGTGCTGGTGAATTTGCTGGCCGACCTGGCCACTGTTTCGCTCGATCCACGGGTCAAGCTATGAGTACGAAAAATGCACTGCAGGGTGTTGGCCGGCGCTGGCTGCCGCGCCAGAATACCTTGGTTTTTGGGGCTGCCATCATCGTGTTGTGGCTGTTGTTGGCCGTTTTTGCGCCATGGATTGCCCCCTTTGACCCCGTCGCGCTGGACCCCGCCGCCAGCCTGCTGGCGCCAGGGGGCAACTATCTCTTCGGTACCGACAACTTTGGCCGCGACATCTTTTCCCGGGTGGTCTGGGGTGCGCGGGTCGACCTGCAGATGTGCGTGGTCGGTGTCATCTTTCCCTTCATGCTGGGAACCACACTCGGCGCGTTTTCGGGATATGTGGGCGGCGCCGTGGATGCCTTGGTGATGCGCTGTATCGACATCGTTCTGGCATTCCCTTTTTTGGTGCTGATGCTTGCCATCATCGCCATTCTGGGCCCGGGATTGATCAGTTTTTATATTGCGATGGCATTGGTGGGCTGGGTGTCTTATGCGCGTCTGGTGCGCTCCCAGGTGTTGATGCTGAAGCACCAGGACTTCATTCTGGCCGCGCGCAGCCTGGGCTACGGCCATCTGCGGATTCTGTTTGTCCATCTGTTGCCCAACGCGCTGGCCAGTGCACTGGTTTTTTCCATGTCCGACTGCGTGCTGGTGCTGTTGAGCGGTGCAGCCGTCAGCTATCTCGGCCTGGGCGTGCAGCCGCCCACGGCCGAGTGGGGCGTGATGGTGGCCGAGGGGCAAAGTTTCATTACCACGGCCTGGTGGATCACGGCTTTCCCTGGATTGGCGATTGTGGTGCTGGCCTTGGGCTTCAGCCTGCTGGCCGACGGCATTGGCGAAAAACTGGGAGAGCGCGCATGACGCTGCTGCAGGTTTCCCATCTCAGTGTCGCCAATCGGCAAGGCATTGCTCTGGTCGACGACGTTTCTTTCAGCCTGAACGCAGGCGAGATGCTCGGATTGGTGGGCGAAAGTGGCTCCGGGAAGACTGTGAGTTGCCGCGCCTTGATGCGCCTGCTCCCACCGGATGCCCTGCGGATTGCGGGTGGGGAAGTTCTGCTGCAGGGGCAGAACATTCTGGCCATGACCGAACGCCAGATGGCGAAGATACGTGGGCGTGAGATCGGGATGATTTTTCAAAATCCTTCCAGTCATCTGAACCCGATCATGAGCATCGGTGCGCAGATCGCGGAAAGTCGGCGCCTGCATTTTGGAGCGAGTGCGCGCCAGGCGATGGCCGACGCCGTAGAGCTATTGCGCAAGGTGGGCATCCCCGATCCTGCGCAGCGGGTGAAGAGCTACCCGCACGAGTTCTCGGGCGGCATGCGCCAGCGCGCAATGATTGCGGTAGCGCTCGCGCCAGAGCCCAAGCTGCTGATTGCGGATGAGCCCACCACTGCGCTGGATGTCACGGTGCAGCTGCAAATCCTGCGTTTGCTGATGGAATTGCGCGACACACTGGGTGTTGCCATCGTGATGATCACCCACGACCTGGGTGTGGTGGCCCAAACCTGCGACCGTATCGCCGTGATGTACGGCGGGCGCTTGTGCGAGACCGGCGGCAAACACCAGGTGCTGGCGGGCGCGCTCCACCCCTACACGCAAGGCTTGATTGACTGCCAGCCCGCCAGCGAAGGGGGGCGCGGCCGGCTCGTCACCATCGATGGCCAACCACCCGTGGCAGAACACTTTCCGGCAGGTTGTCGTTTTCATCCACGCTGCCAGCGCGCCACGCAAAACTGCCAGGCACAACAGCCCACCATACGCACCACACCCACGGACGCCACGCACCTCGCCGCCTGCCACCATCCTCTAGGCCATTTGCACACACCGGAGGCGCCATGCTGAATGCCCAATGGCCTCTGTTGGAAGTTGATGCGCTGTCGGTCAAGTTCCCGGTCGCGGGTGCGCTCTTTGGGGCGAAGCGTTGGCTGCACGCGCTGAGCGACGTGCATCTGCAACTGCGCAAGGGGGAAATTCTCGGTTTGGTGGGCGAGTCCGGCAGTGGCAAAAGCACACTGGGGCGCGCCATCATCCTGCCGCAGGAGAACATCAGCGGCGGCTGCATCCGCTTTGAGGGGCGGCCCATCACCGGTGGTTTGAAAAGCGATATGGCGCGCATGCGCCAGCAAATGGCGATGGTTTTTCAGGACCCTTTTGCCTCGCTCAATCCCAGGCAGACCATTGGCGAAAGCATTGCAGAAGTGCTGCGCGTCCACCGCAAGGTGCCCAAAGACCGCATACCCGCGCGGGTGGACGAGCTATTGGCCGAGGTTGGCTTACGCCCCGAGCATGGCAAGCGCCGCCCGCACGCGCTCAGCGGCGGCCAGTGCCAACGTGCCGGCATTGCCAGGGCCTTGGCCATTGAACCCCAACTGATTGTTGCGGACGAATGCGTGTCGGCGCTGGACGTGTCGATCCAGGGTCAGATCATCAATTTGCTGATGAGCCTGCGTGAAAAAAAGGGTTTGACGATTCTGTTCATCGCCCATGACCTCGCGATCGTGCGCCGCCTGTGCGACCGCGTTGCGGTGATGTACCTGGGCCGCATCGTGGAAGAAGGGCCGGTAGAAGCCGTGTTCAGCCAGCCGCGCCACCCTTACACCGCGGGGTTGATTGCGGCGATCCCTGAAATTGACCCCCACAAAACCCTGGCTGGCAGTGCCTTGGTGGGCGAGCCACCGAGCCCGATTGCGCGGCCTGCGGGATGCGCTTTCCACCCCCGCTGTCCGGTAGCCCAGGTGCAATGCCGCAGTGGGAATGCCCCCGAAACCCGGCATTTTGCCGACCATGGCTACGCCTGCGTCCTGGATCGCAGTGGTGGCGAGTTCGTTAACCAAGGAGTTGTGAAATGAAACTAAGACTGACTAAGACGGCCGCTGTGGGCCTGCTATTGCTGGCTTGCTTGGCCAACGAGGCTGCGCAGGCAGCGGGCGTGTTGAGCATTGGCCGGCGTGAAGACAGCACCACCTTTGACCCGATCAAGTCGGCCCAGAACGCCGACAACTGGGTGTTCTCCAACGTTTTCGATCCCTTGGTGCGGGTGGATAAAACCGGCACCAAGCTGGAGCCCGGTGTGGCCGAGAGCTGGACGGTCTCGCCAGACGGCAAGGTCTACACCCTCAAAATCCGCAACGCCAAGTTCTCCGATGGCACACCCGTGACGGCTGGCGACGCCGCCTTCAGCCTGCTGCGCATCCGTGACAACGAGGGCTCGCTCTGGCGCGACTCCTACAGCATCATCGACACCGCCAAAGCGCCAGATGCCCACACCCTGGTCATCACCCTGAAGTCGCCTTCCGCGCCGTTCTTGTCGCAGCTGGCCTTGCCGAATGCGTCCGTGGTTTCAGAGAAAGCCATGAAGGCGGCAGGAGAGGAGAAGTTTGCGGAAAGTCCCGTCGGCTCTGGCGCCTTCAGCGTCAAGAAATGGACCCGTGGTGAAAAAATCGCCTTGGTCAAAAACCCGTATTTCTGGCAGGCCGACAAGGTCAAACTGGACGGCGTGGATTGGCTCACTATCCCCGATGACAACACCCGCATGCTGAAGGTCCAGGCGGGTGAACTGGACGCAGCATTGAGCGTGCCGTTTTCGCGGATTGCATCCCTGCAGAAAGATGCGAATTTGAAAGTGGCGCTGGACGTATCCACCCGCGAAGACCACCTGTTGATCAACCATTCGCATGGCGCGCTGGGCAAGGTTGCGGTGCGGCAAGCGTTGGACATGGCGATCGACAAAGACACCATCGTCAAGACGGTCTCGTTTGGTTATGGCCAGGTTGCCAACTCCTATATTCCCAAAGGCGCGCTCTTCCACTATGCCGACAACCTGCGCCGCCCCTACGACCCCGACAAAGCCCGAAAAATGCTGGCTGATGCGGGTGCTACCAATCTGAACCTGAAATACATCGTCAATGCAGGCGACGAGGTGGACGAGCAGATCGCCGTGCTGTTACAGCAGCAGTTGTCCAAAGTGGGCGTGAAGATCAATCTGCAAAAGGTGGACCCCAGCCAAAGCTGGGACATGCTGGTGGCCGGTGACTACGACATCTCGGTGATGTACTGGACCAATGACATTCTCGACCCCGACCAGAAAACGACTTTCACGCTGGGCCATGACTCCAACCTGAACTACATGACGCGCTACCAGAACGACAAGGTGAAAGCCCTGGTGGCAGCCGCGCGTCTGGAAATGAATGCCAAGAAGCGCGAGCAGATGTACATCGATTTGCAGAAGATGGCCAAAGCCGATGTGAACTGGATCGACCTGTACTACAGCCCTTACCGCAACGTCAGCCGTAAAAACATCACTGGCTTCTACCAAAATCCGCTGGGCCGCTTCTTCCTGGAAGATACCGTGAAGAAGTGACTTTCGATGGCACCCGGCTGCTGGCTCACACCAGCCGGATGTCTATCGGCTTCACGCCCGCAAACACCTGCTCCAGCTGTTTGCTGTTCAAGCCAAACTGCCGCGCAAACAGGCCACCCATCACCGCACGGTATTCGTTGAGCACCGGGTAGTCGCGGTTCTGGAACAGGCTGGCTTGCTCCACCTTCTGCTGCTCGCCGGCGATCTTGCCACCGTGCAGTCCACCGCCCAGCACCCAGTAGACTGAGCCGTGGCCGTGGTCGGTGCCGCGGTTGCCGTTCTGCCGGAAGGTGCGGCCGAACTCGCTGGCCACCACCACCGTGGTGTTGCGCCAGGCCGGGCCCATCTCCTGCGCAAAAGTGGCCAGGCCGCGGCCCAGCTCTTCCAGACGCGAGGCCAGGTAGCCGCTGGCACCGCCCTGGTTCACATGCGTGTCCCAGCCGCCCACGTCGACAAAGCCCAGGTTGTAGCGCTCCTTCATCAGCCGGGCGATGCGCTGGGCCTCCAGCTCGAAGCCCTTGGCGTTGATGGCGCCGCGGCTGGCGGCCATCATTTCGCTGCTGAGTTCGCGGGCCACCTCGTCGCGCACCGCAAAGCCGTCGGTGACGCGGCTGGACAGCTCGGTTCCTTTGTACATGGCGGCGATGATGGCCGTCTGGCGCGGGTCTACCGCGGGCTTGGCCAGCGACTTGAGGGCGGTGTTGGGCACTTGCACACTGCCTTGCATCACCAGCGGCAGGCTGTCGGTAAAGGCCATGGGCTCGGCGCCGTTGATCACCGACGCCAGCCGGTTCATGAAGCCGGAGCGGTAGTTCTTCGGGCCGGTAAGCGGCTGGCCGAGCTCGATGCTGTCCTGGGTTTCGAAGTGGCTGCGCGATACGTCGTCGGTGCCGGCGAACGGGATGAAGCTGGCCTCGCCCTTCTGGAACAGTGGATACACCGTGTCGCGCAGCGCCGGGTGCAGACCCCAGTCGGCGTTCAGCGCGATGGCGCTGTTCAGGTCGGCACCCGGACGGGGCACGGCGATGTCGGGGCGGGACGCGTAGTAGAAGTCACTGGAGGTCGGCACCAGCAGGTTCGCCGCGTCGTAAGCCCCGCGCAGAAAGACGAACAGCAGGCGCGACTGCGCGGCGGGCGCGGCAAACAACTGCCCGGCATTCAGCAAGGGCAGGGCGGTGAGCGATTGGAGTAGGTGGCGGCGTTGCATGGGGTCTCCTTTACCTGTGCATCAACTCAGGCGACGACAGCAGGAAGCTGTTCCACTCCTGCGGCGAGGTGGCCTGGGCCAGCGCGGTCTGGGTGTTCGGGCCCAGGGTCTGGGCCACGGCGCGGTAGTAGAGCGCGGTGGCCAGCTGCGGAAATGCCGGCTGCTCCATGGGCTGCGGGCCCTCGGTCTTGAACAGGCCGGCGTTGCCCGAGCCTATGGCCTTGGCGATCTCGAAGCGAGTGGCCATCTGGCCAGGGCTGGACCAAGCTGCGGTGTCCAGCGCATAGCCGTCGGGCGTTTGCCGGCCGTACAGCGGCTGGCCCATGCGGTTCAGCCAGGTGAGCATGGGGCCGACGTTGAGGATGGGCTTGTCGTCATACGCCAGCCGCACGGCCGACACCACGTAGTGGATCGGGTCCTTGAACTTCTGCCCCGCACCCTGCGCGTACTCAGACGAGGACAGCAGGGTTTGCAGGGTGACCGCGATGTCGCCGTCGCTGCGCAGAAAGCTTTGCGCCATGCGCTCCACCAATGCGGGTGGCGGCGTATCGCTCAGCCAGTACTGCGCGAGCTTGCGGCTGATGAAGTGCGCGGTGGCCGGGTGGCGGGCCAGGCGGTCCAGCGCCTCGTCCAGCTCGGCCAGGCCGCGGGCCTTGATCGGTTGGCCGAGCAAGGTCTTGGCGCCGTAGTCGTGCCGGTTCGGGTTGAACTCGAACAGGCCTTGGCGCACATAGTCGGCCTGCAGCTCCTTGCGCACCTTGGGGGTCTCGCTGCCCAGGTTCACGCCCACGCCGGTCAGCACGCGGGCCATTTCCTGCACGTCCTGCTGGGTGTAGCCAGCGCCCACGCCCAGGGTGTGCAGCTCCATCAGCTCGCGCGCGTAGTTTTCGTTGATGCGGTTCGCGGCGTTCTGCTCGTTGTCCAGGTAGCGCAGCATGGCCGGGTGGTGGGCCACGGCACCCAGCAGGTCGCGGAATTTGCCCAAGGCGTAGGGGCGCAGGGCGGTGTCCTCGTAGTCACCCACCATCGCGCGCAGGTTGGCCTTGTACATGTGGACGTTGAAGTGGTTCAGCCAGAACCAGGTCATTTGCTCCTGCACCTGGTTCGGCGAGTACAGCGCGCGCAGCAGGTGCCGGGTGGCGGCCTCGCGGGCCAGGCGGTTCATTTCCTGCTGGTAGGCCTGCTGGGCGGTTTTTTTGTCTTCGTCTTTGTCGAAGGTGGCGTTGGCAGCCTTGTTGCGCTGCTCCATGTCGGGCGCCAGCTGGTCCAGCGGGCGCTGGCTGATGGTCATGGCGGCGATTTGCTGCTGTACCGATGGCGGCAGGACGGCGGCTTGGGGATGCAGCTGCTGGGCCAGGTAGTCGGGCAGGCCGTGGGATTCGGCCTGGTCCACCGCCGCCAGATTGGCACCCCAGGTCAGGCGGTTGGTGAGCTTGTAGGCCTCCACCGGGGCCGGCCGCGCGCTGTTGCTGGCGACTGGCTTCGCAGGCCCCGGGTTGGCGCAGGCGCCCAGTAGCAGGCTGAGCACGAGTGCGGGCGGAGCCCAACGGATTGGCGGATTTCCCATGGCGAGACTCCTGTTGTGTGGCACACAGAGTGTGCAACGCCTGCCCAGCCTTTGCCGATGACCGGCTTTACTTTGCTTAGCCTTTGGCTACCCTTTTGCCACGGGCCGCGACGGATCGCTGCACCAGTCGCTCCAGCTGCCGGCATACAGGCCGGTAGTGCCGAGGCCGGCGATTTCCATGGCGATCAGGTTCGGGTTGGCGCTGACGCCGCTGCCGCAGTGGTGGACCACGCTGGCCGGGTCGCGGTTGCCCAGCAGGGCTTCGAACTCGGCGCGCAGCTGGGCCGCGGGCTTGAATTTGCCGTCCGGGCCCAGGTTCTGGCTGAACGGGCGGTTCAGCGCGCCGGGGATGTGGCCGGCTACCGGGTCCAGCGGCTCGACCTCGCCCTTGAAGCGCGGGGTGGCGCGGGCGTCGATGATGGTCTGGGTCGGGCGGCCCAGGTTGTCTGCTACGGTTTCTGTAGCTACCAGCGCAGCCAGGGATTGCGCAGGAACGAAGTTTGTTGTGAATTTGGAGGGCTCGGTGCCGGTGTTGACCGCGCCGCTGGCGGCTTGCCAGGCCTGCAGCCCGCCGTCGAGTACCGCCACGGCCGCATGGCCGGCCCACTTCAGCATCCACCACAGGCGGCCCGCGTAGTTAACGCCGTTGCGGTCGTAGACCACGGCCTGCATGTCGTTGGAGAAGCCCACGCTGGACAGCCAGGTGGCAAAGGCTTCCATCAGCGGCAGCGGGTGGCGGCCACCGGATTCGGCCGCGCTGCCGTGCAGCGCACTGAGGTTGTCGTTCAAATGCGCGTACACCGCACCGGGGATGTGGGCGGCGCGGTACTGCTGTTCGCCCGCGTCGGGCTGCACCAGGTCAAAGCTGCAGTCGAACACCATGTAGGGCTGGCCGCTGTGTTCCAGAGCCTGCAGTTGCTCTACCGAAATGAGGGTGGTGTACATAGTCGTCCTTTCAATGTTCTTCGGCCGGGGCGTTGGGGGCGGCGCGCGAGCGCAGCACGGTGGCGGCGATGCCGCTGGCCGTGATCAGCGCCATGCCGGCCCAGCCCATGGCGGTGATGCGGTCGCCAAACAGCACCAGGCTGTAGATGGCTGCAAATACGATACCCGAATACTGCAGGCTGGCCACGGTGAGCATCGCGCCCTCGGTCTTGGCACCCGAGTAGGCGCGCGTCATGAACAGCTGGCCCAGGGCGGCCAGCAGGCCAATCGGCAGCAGCCAGGCCGCGGCCATCCAGTCCCAGTCCGATTGCAGGCCGACCACCAGCATGCCCACACCCCCGGCCACGGCCGAACCCACGGCAAAGTAGAACACGGTGCGCGCCTCGGGCTCGCCGATGCGCGACAAGGCCATCACCTGCATATAGGCAAAGGCTGCGCCCAGGCCCGACAGCAGGCCGATCAGGCCGGCAAACATCTCGTTCTGGTCCAGGCTGGGGCGCAGCACCATGATTACGCCGACAAAGCCGGCCATCACCGTCAGCACCAGCGGGCCTTGCTGCAGCGGGGTGGCGCCGCTGCCCGGGCGCCAGGCCAGCAGCGCACCGCCGACCAGGAAGGCGGCGATCCACACGCTGCTCATGTAGTTCAGCGTCATGGCCGTGGCCAGCGGCAGGTGGGCGATCGCATAGAACCAGGCACCTAGCGAGGCCACGCCGATGGTGCTGCGCCAGGCGTGCATGCCGGGGTAGCGGGTCTTGAGGCTGACGCCCTGGGCGCGCGCCAGGGTGGCCAGGAAGGCCATGCCGATCAGGCCCCGGTAGAACACCAGCTCGGCCGAGTTGAAGTCGGCGGAGGCGATCTTCACGCAGACCCCCATGCTGGCAAACACAAAGGCCGCTAACACCATCCAAAGTGCCTGCATGGGCGCGCTTTCTAGAAATTTATGAAAAATAGGCCGCTAGCGCAGGCACTCACCGCGCAAGCAGCTATGGAAGTTATAGCGTAGAAGCGTCCATTGCGCGCCGGTACCACTCGTGGAAGTGCTGCATGCCGTCTTCCATCGGGCTTTGGTAGGGGCCGACCTCGTTGTCGCCGCGCTGCAGCAAGGCCTTGCGGCCGGCGTCCATGCGCAGGGCGATCTCGTCGTCTTCCACGCAGGTCTCCATGTAGGCGGCCTGCTGGGCCTCGACGAAGTCGCGCTCGAAAGCGGCGATTTCTTCCGGGTAGTAGAACTCCACCATGTTCAACGTCTTCTGCGGGCCGATGGGGTGCAGGGTCGACACGGTGAGCACATGCGGATACCACTCGACCATCACGTTCGGGTAGTAGGTCAGCCAGATCGCGCCGTGCTTGGGGGCCGCGCCCTGGTTGTAAGCTTTCAGGGCATCCTGCCAGCGTTGGTAGGCCGGGCTGCCGGCCGCGCCCAGGCGCTGGGCCAGGCCGACGGTCTGTACCGAATACTGGTCCTTGAACTCCCATTGCAGGTCGTCGCAGGTGACAAAGCCGCCCAGGCCTGGGTGGAACGGGCCCACGTGGTAGTCCTCCAGATAGACCTCGATGAAGGTCTTCCAGTTGTAGTCGCACTCGTGCAGCTCCACGTGGTCGAGCACGTGGCCGCTGAAGTCCAGGTCGGCGATGGGCCCCATGCCCGCCAGGTCGGCCTTGACGTCCCTGGCGCCTTCGAACAGCAGGCCGTTCCATTCCTGCAGCGGGTACTGGTTCAGGTTCAGACACGGGTCTTGCGCAAAATGCGGCGCGCCCAGCAGGGTGCCGGTGGGGCTGCCATTACCGCCGCTGTAGGTCCAGCGGTGCAGCGGGCAGACGATATTGCCACCCGCGCTGCCTTGCTGGGTGGTGTTCAGCGAACCCCGGCCCTTGAGCATCACCGCCTGGCGGTGCCGGCAGACGTTGGACACCAGCTCCACGCCGCGCGGCGTGCGGGTCAGCACCCGGCCGTCGCCCTCCTGGGGCAGGGCGTAGTAGTCGCCCAGCTCGGGCACGGCCAGTGTGTGGCCGACATAGCGTGGCCCCCGCTGGAAGATAGTGGCGACTTCGCGCTGGAACAGCGCGTCATCAAAATAGCTTGAAACTGGTAGTTGGCTTGCGGCCTGCTGCAGTTGAAGACTTAAATCAGACATGGTTGTCCTGACCTAGAGACTCCCCCTATGAAGGGGCAGGTTAGACGCGAGAAACTCGCGCGGGAAAAGGCTTCGGCAGGGTTGGATGGGCATACCAACCGTTGGCGAAAAGAGGGGTGATTGTAGCTGCCGGGGTGGTTTTGGTCGGCCGGCGGCGCCATATCGGTGCCAGCCCGTAAAATCTACGCTCCCTTTACATTCGATTGACCGCCTCATCCATGCCCAAGGCCGCCGCCAAACCTGATAAGACCGCTTCCACAGAGGCCTTGCCCACCAGCTACGAAGCCGCCCAGATCGAGCTGGAACAGCTGGTCGGTCAGCTTGAATCGGGCCAGTTGCCGCTGGAGCAGCTGCTCAGCGGCTACCAGCGGGGTGCCCAGCTGCTGCAGTTCTGCCGTGACAAGCTGGAGGCGGTGGAACAGCAGATCAAGGTGCTGGACCAAGGCGTGCTCAAACCCTGGACCCAAGAATGACCCCCGCGGTATTTGATTTGCCGCGCTGGAGCGCGACCGAGCTGGCCCGGGTCGAACAGGCGCTGAGCGACTGGGTCGCCGCCGGCGGCGTGGTCGATGCCGAACACCCGGCTCCGGCCGCTTTGCGCGAAGGCATGCGCTACGCGGTGCTGGACGGCGGCAAGCGCCTGCGGCCCTTGCTGGTACTGGCCGCGCGCGAAGCCGTGGCCGCTGGCGAGCCGGCTGCCGCGACCGTGGGGCTGAACGATGCCGCGCTGCGCGCCGCCTGCGCGGTCGAACTGATCCACGCCTATTCCCTGGTGCACGACGATATGCCGTGCATGGACAACGACATCCTGCGCCGCGGCAAGCCCACGGTGCATGTGCAGTTCGGCGAAGCCCAGGCCCTGCTGGCCGGCGACGCCCTGCAGGCTCTGGCGTTCGAACTGCTGACCCCGGCCGACAGCGAGGCTCCGGCCAGTGTGCAGGCCACGCTGTGCCGTTTGCTGGCCCAGGCTGCGGGCTACCAGGGCATGGCCGGTGGCCAGGCCATCGACCTGGCCAGCATCGGCCTGGCGCTGACCGAAGACGAGCTGCGCTGCATGCACCGCCTGAAGACCGGCGCCCTGCTGCAGGGCAGCGTGATGATGGGTGCGGTCTGCACCGCCCGTGTTCTGCCCCAGGCCACCCATACCGCACTGCAAACCTACGGCGCGGCCCTGGGCCTGGCCTTCCAGGTGGTGGACGACATCCTGGATGTGACCGCCGATTCCGCCACCCTGGGCAAAACCGCCGGCAAGGATGCCGCCCAGGACAAACCCACCTACGTTTCGCTGCTCGGCCTCGACCGTTCGCTGGCCTACGCCCAGGAACTGCTGGCCCAGGCGCTGCACGCGCTGGATGCCAGCGACTTACCCAACACCCAGGCGCTGCGCGCGCTGGCAGATATGGTGGTCAACCGGTCTAGCTAGACGGTGGCTGCCTGAAGAAAAAACTATGAACCCTGCGTCTTACCCACTGCTGGAAACCATCAACGAGCCGGCCGATCTGCGCCGCCTGCCGCGTGCCGAGCTGAAGCCGCTGGCCGACGAGCTGCGCGCCTTCGTGATCGACAGCGTGTCCAAAACCGGCGGCCACCTGAGCTCGAACCTGGGCACGGTGGAGTTGACGGTGGCGCTGCACTACGTGTTCAACACCCCCGAAGACCGGCTGGTCTGGGACGTGGGCCACCAGACCTATCCGCACAAGATCCTCACCGGCCGGCGCGAGCGCATGGCTTCGCTGCGCCAGCTGGGCGGTTTGTCGGGCTTCCCGACCCGCTCGGAAAGCCCGTTCGATGCGTTCGGCACCGCGCATTCCAGCACCTCGATCTCCGCCGCCCTGGGCATGGCCATGGCAGCCAAGCAAAAGGGCGACAAGCGCCACAGCGTGGCCATCATCGGCGACGGTGCGATGAGCGCCGGCATGGCCTTCGAGGCGCTGAACAACGCCGGCGTCTGCGACTGCAATCTGCTGGTGATCCTGAACGACAACGACATGAGCATCAGCCCGCCAGTAGGCGCGCTGAACCGCTACCTGGCACAGCTGATGAGTGGGCAGTTCTACGCCGCGGCCAAGAACGTCGGCAAGCAGGTGCTGAAGGGCGCGCCGCCGCTGTTCGAGCTGGCCCGGCGCCTGGAGCAGCATGCCAAGGGCATGGTGGTGCCGGCCACGCTATTCGAGCAGTTCGGTTTCAACTACATCGGCCCTATCGACGGCCACGACCTGGAGTCGCTGATCCCGACGCTGGAAAACATCAAGCACCTGACCGGTCCGCAGTTCCTGCACGTGGTCACCAAGAAGGGCCAGGGCTACAAGCTGGCCGAGGCCGACCCCGTGGCCTACCACGGCCCGGGCAAGTTCGACCCGGCCGTCGGCCTGCAAAAGGCCAGCGGCGCCGGCAAGCCCACCTTCACCCAGGTGTTCGGCAACTGGCTGTGCGACATGGCGGCGCAGGACCAGCGGCTGGTCGGCATTACGCCCGCGATGCGCGAAGGCTCGGGCCTGGTGGAGTTCGAGAAGCGCTACCCCCAGCGCTACTACGACGTAGGCATCGCCGAGCAGCATGCAGTGACCTTTGCCGCCGGCCTGGCCTGCGAAGGCCTGAAGCCGGTGGTGGCGATTTATTCGACCTTTTTGCAGCGCGCCTACGACCAGCTGATCCACGACGTGGCCTTGCAGAATCTGCCGGTGGTGTTCGCGCTGGACCGCGCGGGCCTGGTGGGTGCCGATGGCGCCACCCACGCGGGGGCTTACGACATTCCGTTCCTGCGCTGCATCCCGAACATGGGCGTGGCCTGCCCGGCCGACGAGAACGAATGCCGGCGCCTGCTGAGCAGCGCGTTTGCCCAGCCCAACCCGGTCGCCGTGCGCTACCCGCGGGGCGCAGGGGCCGGTGCGGCCATGGAAGCCGGCCTGCAGCCGCTGCCCTACGGCAAGGGCGAAATCCGCCGCCACAGCAAACAGGCTTCGGGTATCGCCATCCTGGCTTTCGGCACCTTGCTGTACCCGGCGCTGGCCGTGGCCGAGAAGCTGGACGCGACCGTGGTGAACATGCGCTGGGCCAAGCCGCTGGATGTGGACTTGCTGCTGCAAGTCGCCGCCAGCCATGCCGCGCTGGTGACGGTGGAAGACGGAGCCGTGATGGGCGGCGCCGGCAGCGCGGTGCTGGAGGCGCTGCAGGCCGCGGGCATTACCGTGCCGGTGCTGCAACTCGGCCTGTCCGATACCTTTATCGAGCACGGTGACCCGGTCAAGCTGATGGCCATGCAAGGCCTGGACGCCACCGGTATCGAAGCTTCTATAGAAAAACGCTTTCCCGCGCAGGTAAGTACTGCGAAGTCTGCTCTTAAATTGGTAGCGTAGCCAGTTTCAACCGTAGCCGTAAGGGTTGGGTGGCTCTGCCGTAAACAGCCAGCGGCCCATCTCCTTGCTGCGGTAGTCCAGCGGGTCGTGCAGGGTGTGCACCCTCACATTGCGCCAGTAGCGGTCAAAGCCATAGCGGGCCGTCGTGGCCCGCGCGCCCATCAATTCAAAAATCTGCGAGGTGATCTGCAGCGCCGCCCGGGCTGCCGTGGTGCGCGCGGCTGCCACCAGCATGCCGACTTCGCCACGCTGGGTTTCGTTCAGGTCCAGTCCCTGTTCCCAGGCCTGCTGGAACGCTGTGTTGGCTTCTTCGGCCAGCGCCACCGCGGCGCGCAGCGTGGCCCACATCTCGCCGGTGCGCAGCTGCAGCAACGGGTCCTCTACAGACCGGTCCACGCCGGCCATCACCCAGGGCTGGGCCTGGGTCCGCGTGTAGTCGATCGCTTCGATCAGCGCGCCCTGGGCGTTGCCCAGGTAGATCTCGGTCAGGATGGTCTGCCCGATGGTGTTGCGCAGCGTCGCCCGCGGGCTGGAGGCCGCACCGGGCGGGCCCAGCACCTCGTGGTCGGCGGCAAATACCTGGCGGAATTCGACCGTGCCGCTGTCGGTCTGGCGCTGGCCCATATTGTCCCAGTCGGCATTCACCTGGATGCCTGTGCGGCCCGTCGGCAGCACTAGGTAAAGCCGGTCCTTGGGCTCCGGGCCGGTGGCCACCGAGACGTTCAGCACGTCGGAGTCCTGCGCGCCCGAGCAGAAGGCCTTGATGCCGTCCAGCAGCCAGCCGCCCTCGGTACGCGTGACCTGCAGCCGGGTGTCGCGCGCATTCACCGCATTGCCCCAGAACCAGTTCTGGCCCACGGTCGCGCCCAGCCAGCGGTCTTGCTGCGCGGGCGAGCCGAACAGCAGCACGCTGGCCACCTGCAGCTGCTGGAAGCCGAACAGATGGGCGAGTGAGCTATCGGCCTGCGCGAGACGCCGCACCATGCGGAAAATCAACGGCCATGCCGCGCCCTGGCCGCCGAAGGCCTGCGGCACAGCCAAAGTCAGCAGGCCGCTGTCGCGCAGCAGCTGGCGTTCGGCCAGCGCCGTGCCACCGGCCTTGTCGCGCACCGCAGCAGTGGCCGCCAGCGCTGTGGCGACGGACAGAACGGTGGGCGTGAATGCGCCAAAATCTTCCGCGAACAGCGGAGGAAAGTAGGGTGTAGTTGCCATGGCTTAGCGCTGCATGCCCCAGCGGCGCACGGTGACGCGCTCCAGCGTCTGGAACACCAGGCTTTCGACCAGCAGGCCGATGGCAATGACCATCACCAGGCCGGCGAATACGCGGTCGGTAAACAGCTCGTTGCGGTTCTGGAAGATGAACCAGCCCAGACCGCCCTTGCCTGAGGATGCGCCGAACACCAGCTCGGCTGCGATCAAGGTGCGCCAGGCAAACGCCCAGCTGATCTTCAGCCCGGCCAGGATGGACGGCAGGGCGGCCGGCACCAGGATCTGCAGCACATAGCGCAAGCCCTTCAGGCCGTAGTTGCGCCCGGCCATGCGTAGGGTCTCAGGCACGGCCTGGAAGCCGGCGTAGGTGTTCAAGGCCAGCGGCCACAGCACCGAATGGATCAGCACAAACACCAGGCTGCCCTGGCCCAGGCCGAACCACAGCAGGGCCAGCGGTAGCAGCGCGATGGCCGGCAGCGGGTTCAGCATGGCCGTCAGCGTCGCCAGCAAGTCACGGCCGAATTGGGTCGATACCGCCAGCGTGGTCAGCACAAAGGCGGCGATGACGCCACCGATATAGCCTTGCAGCAGCAGGCTCAGCGAGATGCGGGTCTTGGTAATGAGTTCGCCGCTGGCCAGGCCGTCGACCAGCGCGTGCGCGGTCTGCAGCGCGGTGGGCAGCAGCAGGTCGTTGTTCTGGATGCGGGCCACGATTTCCCAGAGGATCAGCAGCGCCAGCAGGATCAGGCCGCGGCGCAGCCAGGCCTGCTCCCAGACGCGGGCCGTCCAGGGCAGCAGGCGCTCCACATGGGTGTCGGGCAGGGCCTCGAGCACGCGTTCGTATTCGGCCCGGATGGGCGGGTTCAGCGCAGTCATGCAATCTTTCGGGGCAATTCATTGGCGGGGGTCGGGCTGCCGTCTACTTCTTCGTTGAACAGCAGGCGGTGGATGCGCTGCGCGGCGGCCTGGAACTCGGCGCCGCCCTGGCTGTGCATGCCGAAGTCGTGGCTGTTGATCTCGGCGCGGACCCGGCCCGGGTGCGGCGACAGCAGGCCGATACGGTTGCCCACCACCAGTGCTTCCTCGATCGAGTGGGTGACGAAAACCAGGGTGAAACGCACCTCGTCCCACAGCGCCAGCAGCTCTTCCTGCATCTTGCGCCGGGTCAGTGCGTCCAGCGCGGCAAAGGGCTCGTCCATCAGCAAGACTTTGGGCTGCATGGCCAGCGCGCGGGCGATCGCCACGCGCTGCTTCATGCCGCCCGACAAGGTGTTCGGGTAGGCCTTGGCGAAGGCCGAGAGGCCGACCTTGTCCAGGTAGTGCAGCGCGCGCTCATGGGCTTCCTGCTTGCCCAGGGTGCGCGATGCCAGCAGCGGAAACGCCACGTTGTCGAGCACGGTCTTCCACGGCGGCAACTGGTCGAATTCCTGGAACACCACGATGCGGTCGGGCCCGGGCTGTGTCACCTTGCGGCCGGCGATGCGGATCTCGCCTTCCACGGGTGCGATGAAGCCGGCCATGGCTTTCAGCAGGGTCGACTTGCCGCAGCCGGAGGCACCCAGCAGCACAAAGCGGTCGGCCTCGAACACGTTCAGGCTGACCTGGTGGGTGGCGCGCACCACGCGGGCCGGCGTGCGGTATTCGAGGCTGACGCCGTCGACTTCCAGCAGCGGCGTGTCAGGGGCGGATTTCAAGGCGGTCACGGTGGCCATTTCAGCTTCCTGGCTGGGCGTAGGCTTCTTCGAAGAAATAGTCCTTCCACGAAGCAGCGCGGTTCTTCAGCACGCCCAGTTTGTTCAGCTCGTCGGCGTACACATAGGTGCGGAAGGGCGAGATGGTGAAGTCGTTTTCCGGGTCTTCCACGATCTTGCGCACAAAGTCCAGCGGCAGCTTGGACTTCTGCACGCGGATGAAGGTCTCGGCCGCCTTGGGCTTATTGGCCTTGATCCACTGCGAGGCCTCGACCAGCGCGGCGTAGAAAGCCTTGTAGGTCTTGGGGTTCTCGTCGTGGAATTTCTGCGTGGTGTACAGCACGTTGAAGGTGGCTGGGCCGCCCAGGATGTCGTAGGAGCTGATGACCTTGTGCACAGCCTTGTTCTCCAGCGCCTGGTAGTAGAACGGCGCGCTGGAGAAATGCGTGTTGATCTCCGAGCCGCCGGCCATTAGCGCGGCGGTGGCATCGGGGTGGGCCAGGCTCACCGAGATATTGTCGAAGCGTTTGAAGTCGTCCTTGCCATAGAGCTTGGCGGTCTCGATCTGCAAGGTGCGCGACTGGAAGCCGGTGCCTGCTGCCGGCACGGCGATGCGGTCCTTGTCGCTCAGGTCCTTCAGCGTTTTGACCTTGGGGTTGTTGCTGATCAGGTAGTTGGGCAGCGAGCCGAGTGCGGCCACGGCCTTCACGTTCTGCCGGCCTTTGGTGCGGTCCCACAGCGTCAGCATCGGCGGCACGCCGGCCGAGACCACGTCCAGCGCATTCGCCAGCAGGGCTTCGTTCATCGCCGTGGCGCCGGAGATCTGGCTCCAGTCGACATCGATGTCCAGGCCCTGGGCCTTGCCGTGTTTTTCGATCAGCTTCTGGTCTTGCACCACGTCGAGCACCAGGTAGCCGATACCGAATTGCTGGGCGATGCTGATGCGGCCTTCGGCCTGGGCGAGCAGGGTGGCGCTGGCGAGAGCCAGGCCGGCTACGAGGCGGGTGAGGGGAAATTGCATGGTGGTCTTGTCGTTCAAAATTAAAAAGGGGCGCTACCTTCGATGGTGGTGCGGTAGAGCTTGCGGCGCAGGTGGTCGGGGGTACCGGCGGCCAGGTGGGTCACAGAGCGGTTGTCCCAGAACACCATGTCGTGCGGTTGCCAGGCGTGGCGGTACACCAGCTCGG
This sequence comes from Rhodoferax ferrireducens, assembly GCF_031458075.1. Lineage (GTDB taxonomy): Bacteria > Pseudomonadota > Gammaproteobacteria > Burkholderiales > Burkholderiaceae_C > Rhodoferax_B > Rhodoferax_B ferrireducens_A. The sequence continues at coordinate 461,301 of NZ_JAVDXT010000001.1, forward strand.
CGCGCGAGGTGTGAGCAAACAATTCATCCAGCAGCGCGCGGCTTTCGTCTTCGGGAATGCCGACGATGCGGGTGGTGAAGTGTTCGCTGACGAACAGCGCCTTGCGTCCGTTCTCGGGATGCGTGCGCACAACGGGGTGCACAGCAGGCTGCACCTCGTCCAGCTGGGCTTGCGTGAGCTTGGGGCGCCAGGGGTTGCGGGCGCGCAGCTCTTCGTATTTGGCCAGGTAGGAATGCTCGGCGCGCAGACCGGCCACGGCGTTTTGCAGCGCGGCGGGCAGGGTGTCCCAGGCGGTGTGCTGGTTGGCGAACAAGGTGTCGCCGCCTTCGCTGGGCAGCTCTTGCGCGTGCAGCAGCGAGCCCAGGCTGGGTTTCTCTTTGTACGACAGGTCGGAATGCCAGTAGGCGCCCGCGTCGCCCAGGCCTATGGGCTGGCCGTTTTCCTTGATGTTGGAGACGATCAGGATTTCCGGGTGGTGTTGCAGCTGAAAGCCCTTCAGTACATGGATCTGCAACGGGCCGAAGCGGGCGCTGAAGTCCACCTGCTGCTGCGGCGTGATGCGCTGGTCGCGGAACACCAGCACGTGGTGCGCGAGGTGGGCGCGGTGGATGCGCGCAAAGTCATCGGCCGCCAAGGGGCGCGACAGGTCCAGGCCCAGCACCTCGGCGCCCAGTGGGGCATCGAAGGGGCGGATCTCCAGTGCCTGCACGGCGCTGGGGGCCTCTGCATCGAATAAAGTCGTCATGGTTTCACTTTCTGTCGGCCCTGGCGCTGCATCGCGGCCGGGCAAGTCGGCGAATGTAGAGGGGGTAGGGCGCAAAGGGAACGATTGATTCGGAGTTTGTTAACTACGAACAAATATGAAGCCCGTGGACAAGCGCTGTTGCAGGCGGCTGGATTCAAGAAAAAGAGGCGTTCTGCGCAAGCAGGACAAGCGCAGGCAGCTATTTAATTTGTAGCGATAGAGCCGCATCGGCGCGGGGGAAAACCCGCAGGAATTCGGTAGTAGCGACTTCTTACAATCGGCGCTGACTTGCAGTCTCTGCCGTTCCTTCTGAGCGGTGGATTTCAATCTATCTACGGGAGTTAATTCAAATGGACCGTCGTTCCCTTATCAAACACTCGGGCATCGCAGGCGTGCTCGCCGCGGGCATGGCGCCCGCAGTGCATGCCCAGGCCGCCGTTCGCTGGCGCCTGGCCTCCAGCTTCCCCAAGCCGCTGGATACGATTTACGGCGCTGCCGAGGTGTTTGCCAACGCGGTCAAGGCCATGTCGGGTGGCAAGTTTGAAATCTCGGTGCATGCCGGCGGCGAGCTGATGCCTCCGTTCGGCGTGGTCGATGGCGTGCAGCAAGGCTCGGTCGAGATGTGCCACACCGTGCCCTACTACTTCTACGGCAAGAACCCGGCCTTCGCCATCGGTGCGGCCATTCCCTTCGGCATGAACGCGCGCCAGATGAACGCCTGGATGATGCACGGCAACGGCCGCAAGCTGATGAACGAGTTCTATGGCAACTACGGCATGCTCAGCTACGCTGGCGGCAATACCGGCACCCAGATGGGTGGCTGGTTCCGCAAGGAAGTGAAGACCGTGGCCGACCTGAAGGGCCTGAAGATGCGCCTGGGTGGCGGCCTGGTGGGTGAGGTGATGGCCAAGATGGGTGTGGTGCCACAGAGCATTCCCGGTGGCGAAATCTACCAGGCGCTGGAAAAAGGCACGATCGACGCCGCCGAATGGGTGGGGCCGTACGACGACCAGAAGCTCGGCTTTGCCAAGGTTGCGCCGCACTACTACTACCCCGGCTGGTGGGAGGGCGGTCCCGAGGTCGACTTCTTCATCAACCGCAAGGCATTTGACGCACTGTCGCCCGAGAACAAGGCGATTGTGGAGGCTGCCACCACCGTGGCCGCTGTCGACATGCTGGCCAAGTACGATGCCCGCAACCCCGAAGCACTGAAGCAGCTGATCGGCGCCAAGGTCAAGCTGTTGCCGTTCTCCAAGGAAATCCTAGACGCCTCCTTCAAGGCGGCGCAACAGGTCTACGAAGAGAACGACGCCAAGAGCCCCGAGTGGAAGAAGATCTTCGCCGACTTCCGTGCCTTCCAGCGCAACCAGGTGGCCTGGTTCCGCGTCGCCGAAGGCCGTTTCGACAGCTACATGCAAAGCATCAAGCTGTAGGCTTGCCCAGGCGCAGCGTGCTGCGCCTGCTCTGGCAATAAAAAACCGCGCCTCGGCGCGGTTTTTTATTGTGGGTATCGCGGTGACTTAGAGCTGCCGAAAGGCCTTCAGCTCTTTGACGATGCGCTCGAACTCGGCCACCAGTTCGGGGCTGGCGCCGTAGAACACCATGAACTTGCCCATCAGCGTGCGCACATACAGGCGCGGCGCGATCAGCCAGTCCAGGCCGGGTATGCGGATCAGCTTGCCGTAGGCCAGGTCGTCGAAGGGCATCTGCTTGTCCCAGATCCAGCCCTGGAACAGGCCTTCACTGCTGATGCGGGTGCGGCTGCGCAGGATGTGCCACCAGGTCCAGCCCATCATCGCCAGGCCGGCGACAAACCAGACCACGCCGGTGGTGCGCGCCGTGCCCAGCACGCCGCTGGTCAGCAGCTGGGTGAGCCAGACGGCGCAGCCGCCCACGATGGCCGTGGCCAGCAGCTTGAACAGCGGGGAGAAGGCGGCGGCTTCCACCGGGCGGCCCGGGCCCGGCACGAAGCGGAAAGGAGCGGGGCCCAAGCTTATTTCTTCTCGGCTTCGGGCTGCGAGGCCGCGGCCTCAGGCGCATCGGCTGCGGGCGCGTCGCCAAACGGGTTCTCGCCGCTGCTGCCCGACTGCTGCTGCATGTCGTTGTCGGGCACATCGATCTGGATCTGCTCGGTGTCGATTTTCACCTCCTTGGGCAGGAACATGGTGACGGTCTGCGGCACAAAGATCACGATGGCCACCAGAATCACCTGCATCAGCACCCAGGGGATGGCGCCCATGTAGATGTCGCTGGACTTGATGGGTTTCTCGATCCGCTTTTCCTTGAACAGCGTGTCGGCAATGCCGCGCAGATAGAACAGCGCAAAGCCGAACGGCGGGTGCATGAAGCTGGTCTGCATGTTCACGCACAGCAGTACGCCGAACCACACCAGGTCGATGCCCAGCTTGGCCGCCACCGGGCCCAGCATCGGCAAGATGATGAAGGCGATCTCGAAGAAGTCGAGGAAGAAGGCCAGGAAGAAGATGAACAGATTGACCACGATCAGGAAGCCGATCTGGCCGCCGGGCAGGCCAGTCAGCAGGTGCTCGACCCACTTGGCGCCGTCCACGCCCTGGAACACCATGGAGAACACCCGCGCACCGATCAGGATGAACACCACCATGGCGGTCAGCCGCATGGTGCCGACCATGGCTTCCCAGATCAGCGCCAGGGTCAGCCGCTTGTGGATGGCGGCCAGCACCAGCGCACCGACCACGCCCATGGCGCCGGCTTCGGTCGGCGTGGCGATGGCGGTATCAATGCCCGGCAGGCCGCCCATCGAGCCCAGCACTGCGAAGATCAGGATCGCCGACGGAATGATGCCGCGCAGGCACTTGGCCCACAGCTTGGCGCCGCTCAGGGTGCGGGCGGTCTTGGGGATGCCAGGGATGTGGTGCGGCTTGAAGATGCCCAGCATGAAGGTATAGGCCGCAAAGATCAGCACCTGCAGGATGGAAGGGCCCCAGGCGCCGCGGTACATGTCGCCCACCGAGCGGCCCAACTGGTCGGCCATCACGATCAGCACCAGCGAGGGCGGCACCAGCTGGGTGATGGTGCCGGAGGCCGCCAGCACGCCGGTGGCGTAGCGCATGTTGTAGCCGTAGCGGATCATCACCGGCAGCGAGATCAGCGCCATGGCGATCACCTGGCCAGCCACCGTGCCGGTGATCGCACCCAGGATGAAGCCGACGATGATCACCGAATAGCCGAGACCGCCCTTGACGGTGCCGAACAGCTGGCCCATCGAATCCAGCATGTCTTCGGCCAGGCCGCATTTCTCGAGGATCGCACCCATGAAGGTGAAGAACGGAATCGCCAGCAGCAGGTCGTTCGACAAAATGCCGAAGATGTTGATCGGCAGGTTCTCCATGAACACCGCCGGAAACCAGCCCATCTGGATCGCGAACAGGCCCGAGGCCATGCCCAGCGCGGACAGCGAAAAGGCCACAGGGAAGCCGATCAGCATGATCAGCACCAGCCCGCCGAACATCATCGGCGCAAAATTTTCCATCAGCATATCGTTCTGTCCAGTTGCTTCAATTGGTGGTGACGCGGGCGGTGCGCGGAACACCGTGGAACCGGCTTCGCCGGGCCACTGGTGTTGCCCCCTTGGGGGGGGATGCGGCTACACGCAGTGAGCAAGAAACGGGGGGGAACCTATTCATTGCACCGGCTTTTCGTAGTGCATGTCCATCTGGAACTTGCCTTGCAGGTAGGCAATGCGCTTGATGACCTCGGACAGGCCCTGCAGGAACATCAGGGCGAAGCCCAGCGGCAGCAGCATCATGGCCGGCCAGCGGATCAGGCCGCCGGCGTTGTTCGACATTTCGCCCGAGCGGAACATGCCGATGAACAGCGGCCAACTGAGCCAGGCAATCGTGGCCATCACCGGCAGCAAAAAGACAATCAGGCCGAACAGGTCCACATACACCGGGCCGTTGCCCTTGAGCTTGCCGTAGAAGATGTCGACCCGCACATGCTCGTTGAGCTTGAGCACCACCGGTGCGCCCAGCATCACCGTGGCGGCAAACATATACCACTGGATCTCCAACCAACCATTGGAGCTGATGTCCAGGCCGTAGCGAACAAAGGCGTTGCCGGCCGAGATCAGCGCGGCGGCCAGTACCGTCCAGGAGGCCAGGCGGCCCATCTGCTGGCTGATCCAATCCATGCCGAGTGCGAGTTTGAGAAGTACGGACACAGTAGATCTCCGGGAAACGGGGTGAAAACGAGGGCCACGCAGCGCATGCCGCACCGTGGCGCTGAGGCCCAAGATGATAACCTTCGCTCCAGCGGCGCCGGCGCCTGAAAAGCTTGGGTTTACCCTTGCGGACGCGGCCCAAGCTGTGGTGAGATGTGCATAGCGCCCCTGAACTGCTGGAGACCGCTTTCCGGAATGTCCATGCCTCCTGTTTCCACCCCTCTGGCCTCGATCGACTCGCCCGCCATGCGCCAGGCCGGCCGCGACCTGCTGTCGCTGGCGCTGATGGATGCGCGCAACCACACGCTGCATCTGCTGGACCAGTTCGAGTCGGCGCCGCCGATTGCCCAGGGCGGGCTGCAGCCGCGCTGGCTGGCTGGCCATATCGGCTGGATGGCCGAGGCCTGGCTGGGGCGCAACACCCAGCGCAGCCGCGGCACGGCCTGCGCGTTCCAGCCGACCCGGCTGGCTTCCATCGAACCGCATGCCGACCAGTGGTGGAACGCCGAGCAGATGCAGCGCCGGGTGGCCCTGGCCGGGCCCGATCTGGCCACCACCAAGCAGTTTCTGCTCAATACCCTGGAGAGCACGCTGGAGTTGCTGGAGAAGACCCCGGAAACCGACGAGGCCCTGTACTTCTACCGCCTGGCGCTGTTCCACGAAGACCTGCGCGGCGAGCAGCTGATCACCCTGGCGCAGATCCACGGCATCCCGCTGCATCTGCCCCTGCCCGGCAGCATGCAGCTGCGCCCGCCCTTGTCGCTGCCGGCCTGCGAGTGGCAGCTGGGCTCGGAGCGCGGCGGCTTTGTGTTCGACAACGAAAAATGGGCGCACCCGGTGGCGGTGCCGGACTACGAGATCGACGCCCAGCCGGTGAGCTGGGCCCAGTTCGTCGAGTTTGTCGACGATGGCGGTTATGACAACGCCGACTGGTGGCATCCGGCCGGCTGGGTTTGGTTGCAAACCCTGGCCGAAGGGGAGGGGCGGCGCGGCCCGCGCTATGTGGACCAGATCGGTGTGGCCAGCGGCGCCGTGCTGCAGACGCGGTTTGGCGCGCGCACGCGGCTGGCCGGCCAGCAGCCGGCCATGCACATGGCCTGGTGGGAGGCCGACGCCTGGTGCCGCTGGGCCGGTAGGCGCCTGCCCAGCGAGCAGGAGTGGGAGCGGGCGGCGCTGGGGGCCGCCAGCCAGGGCTTTCGCTGGGGCGATGTGCATGAATGGACGGCCAGCAGCCTGGTGCCCTGGCCGGGCTTCAGCGCCGACCCGTGGATGGCCTATTCCGTGCCCTGGTTTGGCCGGGCCCGGGTGCTGCGCGGCGCCTCGTTTGCCACCCGCGCGCGCATGAAGCACCCCAAGTTCCGCGGCTTCGCCTTGCCGGGCGACGACGTGCGGTTTGTCGGCTTCCGTTCGTGTGCCATCTAGTTGCTATATTTAATATAGCTTCATGCGCAGTATTTATAAGCGCTAGCGGCCTGTTTGGTTGCTAACATTTTGTTGCAAAAAATGCTGCCATCTGGGGTGCAAACAAGCCCTCCATCACCAAGTAACATGCAGCTTCGGCAGTGACACTGTGTGCGCTTTTTTGCACGCAGTCTGCGCGCGGTGTGCTGGCCCAGCCCAGCCACCGCTTTCAAAACCACGGCTTGCACGCAGCTGGCGTGAACGGCCATCGGCCTACTCTCCCTGCACCCCGCAAGTCTTCCAAAGGAGCATGACCATGCATTTCCACCGTTCAAAAGCACTCACCTTCGGGATGGAGCTCGAGCTGCAAATCGTGGACGATGCCACCGGTTCACTCGCCCCGTCGAGTGGCGAGCTGTGGAGCGAGCTCAAGCAACTGCCCGAGATCGAGCGCTATGCGCTGGAGGCCACGCAGTCGACCATCGAAGTCACCACCTCCATCCACGAAGACTCCGACGAGATGGAGGTCGAGTCGCGCAAGCTGGTCGGCACGCTGAAGGACATTGCCCAGGCCAAGGGCCTGAACCTGCGCGGCGGCGGCACCCACATCCTGCAGTTCTGGAACGAGCGCGAATTCACCCCGACCAAGCGGGCCCGGGAGCTGGAGTCCAAATACGGCTTCCTGCCCAAGCGCTTCTCCACCTACGGCATGCATGTGCACATCGGCATGCCGGGCAAGGCCGAGGCGATCCAGGTGGCGAACGTGCTGCAAAGCCTGACCCCGCTGTTCATTGCGCTGTCGGCCGCGTCGCCGTTCCAGCAGGGCGCGGACACCGGCTTTTGCTCGGCCCGGCCGCTGGAGACGCTGGTCTATCCCTACGGCGGTCCCATGCCCAAGATGGCCGATTGGGCCGAGTTCGAGCGCATCACCGACGAGATTTTTACCTCGGGCCTGGCCAAGTCGCTGAAGGACATTTACTGGGACGTGCGGCCTAAACCCGAGTTCGGCACCGTCGAAGTGCGGGTCTTCGACACCCCGTTGCGCATGCAAAAAGGCGTGTCGCTGGCGGCGCTGACCCGCGGCTGCGCAGCCCTGGCGCTGACCGGCAAGCTGCAGCTGCCGACCATCCACGTCCCCTACAACACCGACCGCGTCAACCGCTTCCTGGCCTGCCGCGACGGTATGGCCGCACGCCTGTACAACCCGATGATCGGTAAATGGCGGCCGGCCCAGCACTGGCTGGACCTGCTGGTCGCCCAGATCGAGCAGGAGCCTCTGTGCGCGGCCGATCTGCGTCGTATCCGTGAGTTGCAGAGCATGGCCGATGGCGGGCAGGACTACGACATCATGCGTTCCACCTGGCAGCGCCTCGCCGGTGCGAATGACGCAGCCGAAACGCCGGGCTCCCCCGCCTACGCCGCCAACACCCGCGAGCATTGCGACCGGCTGCTGTCCTGAGCCCGTCGTACGCCTGTCATGCTATGTAAAAAGTAGCAGGCGGCGCAGGTACTACCTGCGCCAGAGGCTGATTTCTTATAAATTTCACGCACTGGCGCAGATGTCCCGGTTAGGGCTGGGGATATGCGCTGTATGGATTAGGATGACTCCATCCTCCGCCCACAGCCGCCCCACACCATGACCGAACCCACCCTCCATTTCGTCCCATGCCCGGGCGTTGCCGCCACCACCAATGCGCCCGACCAGACCGGCCACCGCATGGCCTACTGGCAGTGGGGCGACCCGGCCAATCCCCACGTGGTGCTGTGCGTGCACGGCCTGACCCGCCAGGGCCGCGACTTTGACGTGCTGGCCCAGGCGCTGAGCCGGTTTGCCCGTGTCATTTGTCCCGACGTGGTGGGCCGCGGCCACAGCGACTGGCTGCGCGACCCGCTGGCCTACCAGATGGCCACCTACGGCGGCGACATGCTGGCTCTGCTGGCCCAGCTGCACGCCCAGGCGCCTATCCAGACCCTGGACTGGCTGGGTACCAGCATGGGCGGGCTGATCGGGATGGGGGTGCTGGGTACGCCCGGTCTGCCCTTGCCGGTGCCGGTGCGCCGCCTGGTGCTGAACGATGTAGGCCCGGCGTTGGAGTGGACGGCGCTGCAGCGCATCGGCACCTATCTGGGCAACACCGGCCGGTTCGAGACGCTGCAGCAGGCGGCCGATGCGATGTGGGCAATCTCGGCCAGCTTCGGGCCGCACACCCCGGCCCAGTGGCTGGAGCTGTCGCGCCACATGGTCAAGCCCCTGGTGCCGGGTGAGCCGGCGCTGACCCTGCACTACGACCCGGCGCTGGCCGAGTCGTTTCGCGGCTTTAGCGCCGCCTCTGCGGCCGAAGGCGAGGCCGCGCTGTGGCAGCTGTATGACGCGATCACGGCACAGACCTTGCTGCTGCGGGGTGCCGAGTCCGACCTGCTGTCGGCGCAGACCGCCCAGGCCATGACCCAGCGCGGCCCCAAGGCGCGGCTGGTCGAATTTGCCGGTGTAGGCCATGCGCCAACCCTGATTGCCGGCCCGCAGGTGGCCGAAGTCGTGGGTTTTTTACAGCCCTGAGAAAGACTGTTGGATGAAAAGTTTGCAGACCGCCCAACCCCTGGCGGCCCCCTTGGAGGAGCGGCTCCCGGATGTGGTGGCCGCCACCGCGCACCAGACCGTGCCCGAGCAGATCAACGCCCTGGCGCGGGCCCGGGCCTTTGCCGAGCCGCTGATCGCCGACGAGATGCTGGACACCGGCGAGAACACCCTGGTCCATGCCGATGCCGTAGCCGCCATCCTGCGCTCGGTGGGCGGCTCCGAGGCCATGCAGGCGGCCAGCTACCTCGTCCACGCCTGCGTGCACCTGAACAAGCCGCAGGAGGTGATCGCCAAGGCCTTTGGCGCCAACTTCGCCGCGCTGGCGGTGGAGACCACCCAGCTGATGCGGGTGCAGCGCCTGTCGCGCGGCGCCCAGGGCTCGGCGAATCTGGTCGATGATTCGGCGGCGCAGACCGAAAACGTGCGCAAGATGCTGCTGGCCTTCTCGCGCGACCTGCGGGTGGTGATGTTGCGCCTGGCTTCGCGGCTGCAGACCCTGCGCTTCTGCGCCGCCAGCAAGACCCCGGTCGAGCCCCGGCTGGCGCGCGAATCGCTGCAGGTATTTGCGCCGCTGGCGAACCGCCTGGGCATCTGGCAGATCAAGTGGGAGATGGAAGACCTGTCGTTCCGCTTCATCGAGCCCGATACCTACAAGCAGGTCGCCAAGCTGCTGGACGAAAAGCGGGTCGAGCGCGAAGCCAATATGGAACAGTTGCGCGCCAGCCTGGAGGCCGAGCTGAACGCCCAGGGTATCCAGGCCGTGGTGCAGGGCCGGCCCAAGCACATCTACAGCATCGTCAAGAAGATGCGCGGCAAGTCGCTGGGCTTTGACCAGCTGTTCGACATCCGTGCGCTGCGGGTGGTGGTGCCCAGCGTGCCCGACTGCTACGCGGTGCTGGGCTGGGTGCATTCGCGCTTCGTGCCCATGGCCGAGGAGTTCGACGACTACATCGCCAAGCCCAAGGGCAATGGCTACCAGTCGTTGCACACCGTGGTCCAGCAAATGGTCGATGGCGTGGCCTGCCTGCCGATCGAGATCCAGATCCGCACCCAGGCCATGCACGACCATGCCGAGCACGGCGTGGCCGCGCACTGGGCGTACAAGGAGGCGGGTACCAAGGGCTATGCGGGTGTGTCGGCCAGCGGCGAGTACGACGCCAAGATCGCCGTGCTGCGCCAGCTGCTGGCCTGGGAGCGCGACATGTCGGGCGCGGCGCCGCAGAACGGCCCGGTGGACGTGCTCAGCGACCGCATCTATGTGCTGACCCCGGATGCCGCTGTGGTCGAGCTGCCCGCCGGCGCCACTGCGGTCGACTTCGCCTACAGCCTGCACACCAGCCTCGGCCACCGCTGCCGCGGCGCCAAGGTGGACGGCGTGCAGGTGCCGCTGAATACCCCGCTGCAAAACGGCCAGACGGTGGAGATCACTGCTGCCAAGGAAGGCGGGCCATCGCGCGACTGGCTGAATCCCGAGCTCGGCTATCTGGTCAGCCACCGCGCGCGCGCCAAGGCCCGCGCCTGGTTCAATGCCATGGCGGTGCACACCACGGTGGCGCGCGGCCGCGAGGCGGTGGAAAAGCTGCTGCAGCGCGAAGGCAAGACCGCGATGAAGCTCGACGACCTGGCGGCCCGGCTGGGCTTCAAGTCGGCCGATGATTTGTTTGAAGTGGTCGGCAAGGACGAGTTTTCGCTGCGCACCATCGAGACCCTGCTGCGCCCGCCTGAGCCGGTGCTGGCGCCCGATGATTTCCTGCTGCTGAAGAAATCCCGCAACACCGAGAAATCGCCGTCCGGCGGCGTACTGGTGGTGGGCGTGGATTCGCTGATGACGCAGCTGGCCAAGTGCTGCAAGCCCGCGCCGCCGGATGCGATCCTGGGCTTCGTCACGCGCGGCAAGGGCGTCAGCATCCACCGCGCCGACTGCAGCAATTTCCGTGAAATGTCGGTGCGCAATGGTGAGCGCGTGATCCCGGTGGAGTGGGGCAACGGCAAGAAGGAGTCCGCGGCCGTGTACCCGGTGGATGTGGCGGTGCAGGCGGCCGACCGCCAGGGCCTGTTGCGCGACATTTCCGAAGTCTTTACCAAGGAAAAGATGAACGTGATCGGCGTGCAGACCCAGTCGGTCAAAGGCACGGCCTGGATGACGTTTACCGTGGAAGTGGCGGATGCCGCGCGGCTCAACAAGGTGCTGGGCGTGGTGTCCGAAGTAGCTGGCGTGCGCTCGGCTCGGCGCAGATAAACGCAAGATTTCAAAAACGCCAAAAACCCATGCTATACTCGTGGTCTCGAATGCATCCTTAGGCGCGTAGCTCAGCTGGTTAGAGCACCACCTTGACATGGTGGGGGTCGTTGGTTCGAGTCCAATCGCGCCTACCAAATTCAAGCCCTGTAAATCTTAGATTTACAGGGCTTTTGGTTTTGTGGCGGGTCGTTTTGTGTGTGTTTTCAGGGTAATCCTTGAAACACTGTTCTTGCTGGGTTTTTACAATTTGCTGCAGTGCAGTAAAGTGCAATCTATACCACCAAGGACCGCAGTGCCCAGCAATTCCCCCGATAGTGCGAACACCACGCACCGCGTTATCAAGAAGTACCCGAACCGCCGGCTGTACGACACGGATACCTCGACCTACATTACGCTGGCCGAGGTCAAAAAACTGGTCATGGTGCGCGAGCCCGTGCGGGTGGTGGATGCCAAGACCGGTGAGGACCTGACCCGTGCCATCCTGCTGCAGATCATTCTGGAAGAGGAGGCTGGCGGAGCGCCTTTGTTTACCGAGCAGGCGCTGGCCAATATGATCCGTTTCTACGGCAATACGATGCAAAGCTTTCTGGGGCCGTATCTGGAAAAGAACGTGCAGACCTTCATGGATCTGCAGTCCACCATGGGCGAGCAGGCCAAGGGCATGACGCCCGAAGCCTGGGCGCAAATGCTGAAAATGCAGTCGCCGGCGATGCAGGGCATGATGGGCAGCTACGTCGAGCAGTCCAAAAATATCTTCGTGCAAATGCAGGAGCAAATGCAGAAACAGACGGCGCAAATGCTGGGTACCTTCGGGCTAAAACCCTGAATTTGCCCAGGGCGGCGACAATATGGGGATGATCGAAGCACTATCCCCCACATCAGTCCCCCATAAAACACCGAAAGTCGGGTTCGTCAGCCTGGGTTGCCCCAAGGCCTTGACCGACTCCGAACTCATTCTCACCCAGCTGAGCGCCGAGGGCTACCAGACCTCCAAAACCTTCGAAGGCGCCGATCTGGTGATCGTCAACACCTGCGGTTTCATCGACGACGCGGTCAAGGAAAGCCTGGACACCATCGGCGAAGCCTTGGCTGCCAACGGCCGCGTCATCGTCACCGGCTGCCTGGGCGCCAAAGCCGGCGATGCCGGTGGCAACCTGGTGCGGCAAATGCACCCCAGTGTGCTGGCCGTCACCGGTCCGCACGCCACCCAGGAGGTGATGGATGCGGTGCATGCGAATCTGCCCAAGCCGCACGACCCGTTTCTGGACTTGATTCCCAATGCGTTTGGCAGCGCCGGCATCAAGCTCACGCCGCGCCATTACGCGTATTTGAAGATCAGCGAAGGCTGTAACCACCGCTGCACTTTCTGCATCATCCCGTCCATGCGCGGCGACCTTGTGTCGCGCTCGATTGGCGATGTGCTGAGCGATGCCAAAGCCTTGTTTGAAGGAGGCGTGAAAGAGTTGCTGGTGATCAGTCAAGACACTTCGGCCTATGGCGTAGATGTGAAGTACCGCACCGGTTTCTGGGATGGCAAGCCGGTCAAGACCCGCATGCTGGAGCTGGTGCAAACCTTGGCCGACATCGCCGAGCCCTATGGCGCCTGGGTGCGTTTGCATTATGTGTATCCGTATCCGAGCGTGGACGAGATCATCCCGTTCATGGCCACTGGCCGGGTGCTGCCGTATCTGGATGTGCCTTTGCAGCACAGCCACCCCGATGTGCTGAAGCGCATGAAGCGCCCGGCCAGTGGTGAGAAAAACCTGGAGCGTATCCAGCGTTGGCGTGAAGCCTGCCCCGAGCTGGTGATCCGCAGCACGTTCATTGCCGGTTTCCCGGGTGAAACCGAGGAGGAATTTGCGCACCTGCTGGATTTCATGCGCGAAGCCCAGATCGACCGCGCGGGTTGCTTTGCCTACAGCCCGGTAGATGGTGCTGTTGCCAACGATATACCGGGCATGCTGCCGCTGGAGCTGCGCGAAGAGCGCCGCGCCCGCTTCATGGCCGTGGCCGAAGAGGTGTCGGCGAACAAGCTGCTCAAACGTGTAGGCAGCACCATGCAGGTGTTGGTGGATTCCGCACCGGGCCTGGGCAAAAAGGGCGGTGTGGGCCGCAGCTATGCGGATGCGCCCGAGATCGACGGCATCGTGCGCCTGCTGCCGCCCGAGAAAATCAGCAAGACCTTGAAGGTGGGTGAGTTCACCAAGGCGCGCATTGTGGGAACCCAAGGCCACGACCTGGTGGCGCTGCCCATCTAAATCTAAATCCGATTTCCCCGCGTTGCGCAAGCAGCGCGGGGAAAATGGGCAAAAAAAAGCCGCTAAGTTCTTAGCGGCTTTTTCTCGAGTAAATTGTGGTGCCCAGAACTGGACTCGAACCAGCACGCCTTGCGGCGCTGCGACCTGAACACAGTGCGTCTACCAATTTCGCCATCTGGGCCCACGAAACTCTCACGGTCTGCAATTGGTATTTTGCAGATTTTTAACCAGAAAAAAACCGCTAACTGCTTAGCGGTTTTTGTTCGAGATAAGGTGTGGTGCCCAGAACTGGACTCGAACCAGCACGCCTTGCGGCGCTGCGACCTGAACACAGTGCGTCTACCAATTTCGCCATCTGGGCCCACGAGTTAAAGTATAACATGGGAAAAACAGCGTTTTGGACTCGTAGGCCTGAGGCTTGTTCAAAACAGCTGTTTTTCCGAGCTATGCCGCGCTCTGCTACCCTTTGGGCAAACCAGAAAGAGAGAAAGCTTATCAAAACGACCAGTCATACCAGCGGCTTGCTGGACGAGATCGAAGGCACCATCCAGGGTCACCGTGATGGACATGGGTTTGTACTCCGCGACGATGGCGAGTCCGACATCTACCTGCCTTCCAATGAAATGCGTGCCGTGCTGCACAAGGACCGGGTCAAGGTCCGCATCGTGCGCAGCGATCGCAAAGGTCGTCCCGAAGGCCGGGTTGTCGAAATCGTGGAACGCCCCTTGCAGCCCATCATTGGCCGCCTATTGCAAGAAAGCGGTATCTGGCTCGTCGCCCCCGAAGACAAGCGTTATGGCCAGGACGTATTGATACCCAAGGCCGCCATCGGCAGCGCCAAGGCCGGCCAGGTGGTGGTGGTCGAGCTGACCGAGCCGCCCGCGCTGTTTGGCCAACCGGTAGGCCGGGTCAAGGAAGTGCTGGGCGAGGTCGACGACCCCGGTATGGAAATCGAAATCGCGGTGCGCAAATACGATGTGCCGCATGTGTTCTCCGACGCCTGCATCGCGCTGGCCCGCACCCTGCCCGACAAGGTGCGCCCCCAGGACAAGAAAAACCGCGTCGACCTGACCGACGTGCCGCTGGTCACCATCGACGGCGAAGACGCGCGCGACTTCGACGATGCTGTCTACTGCGAACCTGCCAAGGTTGGGCGCAGCAAGGGCTGGCGTCTGCTGGTGGCGATTGCCGATGTCAGCACCTACGTGGAAACCGGCTCGGCCATCGACGTCGATGCCTACGACCGCGCCACCAGCGTGTACTTTCCGCGCCGTGTGATCCCCATGCTGCCCGAGAAGCTGTCCAATGGCCTGTGCTCGCTGAACCCGGATGTGGAGCGCTTGTGCATGGTCTGCGACATGCTGGTCACCGCCAAGGGCGATGTGCACGCCTACCAGTTCTACCCGGCGGTGATGTACAGCCACGCGCGCTTCACCTATACCGAAGTGGCGGCGATTCTGGGCAATACCCGCGGCCCCGAGGCCGTGCGCCGCAAAGACCGCGTCACCGACCTGCTAAACCTGCACGACGTCTACCAGGCCCTGCTGGTGGCACGCAAGGTGCGCGGTGCGGTGGACTTTGAAACCACTGAGACGCAAATCGTCTGCGACGAGTCCGGCCGTATCGAAAAGATCGTGCCGCGCACCCGCAACGAAGCCCACAAGCTGATCGAAGAAGCCATGCTGGCCGCCAATGTCTGCAGTGCCGACTTCATCGCCCAGGGCAAGCACCCGGGCCTGTTCCGTGTGCACGAAGGCCCGACGCCAGAGAAGATCGAAATCCTGCGCAACTACCTGAAAGCCACCGGCGTCGGCATGTCGATCAGCGACGATCCCAAGCCAGGCGAGTTCCAGGCCATCGCTGCGGCCACCAAGGACCGACCCGACGCCCAGCAAATCCATTCGATGCTGCTGCGCTCTATGCAGCAAGCCATCTACACGCCGGCCAACGGCGGGCATTTCGGGTTGGCATTCGACGCTTACACCCATTTCACCAGCCCGATCCGGCGCTACCCGGACCTGCTGGTGCACCGCGTGATCAAGGCCATCCTGGCGCACCGCAAATACCAGCTGCCGACCCTGCCCACGCCGGGCGAGGCCCATGCCAAGCTGGCCAAGCGTCTGAGCAAGGGCGCCAATTCCCGGTTGCAAGGCAAGGTTGGCGAGCCCGACCAGAAGCCCAAGAAGGTCAGCCCGGAAACCCTGGCCTGGCAGGCGGCCGGCCTGCACTGCAGCGCCAATGAACGGCGCGCCGACGAGGCCAGCCGCGATGTCGAAGCCTGGCTGAAGTGCAAATACATGCGGGAGCATCTGGGCGAGGAATATGGCGGCGTGGTCACTGCGGCCACCGGCTTCGGCATCTTCGTCACGCTGGATGCGATGTATGTCGAAGGCCTGGTCCACATCACCGAACTCGGTGGCGAGTACTTCAAGTTCGACGAAGCTCGGCAGGAGCTGCGCGGCGAGCGCACCGGTATCCGCTACGCGATCGGCACGCGGGTCCAGGTCCAAGTCAGCCGCGTCGACCTGGATGGCCGCAAGATCGACTTCCGCCTGATCCGCGAAGGCGAAGAACTGGTGAACCGGGCCATGAAGGACAAGGGCGTGCAGCGCGACGGGCCGAACCGTTCGAATACCGAGCCCGCACCGTCCAAGCGCTCCGGCCGCAAAGACTCTCCGCCGCGCGACCGGGCGCCGCGTTCGCCCATCCAGGCGGTGAAATCCGCTGCCAAGGCACCGGCCAAGAACGGCGCCGCCAAGAAGAAAACCCGTACCCGCCGCTAACCGGAAGACCGAGCATGGACAAGCATTCCAAAACCGCCATCGTGACCGGTGCCGGCACAGGCATTGGCCGGGCGGTGGCCCTGGCGCTGCTGGCCGACGGCTACCGGGTGGCTCTGGCCGGGCGCCGGGCCGAGCCGCTGCAAGCCGTGGCGGCCGAATCCGGCGCAGCCGAGCGGGCGCTGGCCGTACCCACCGATGTGACCGATCCGGCAGCGGTCAAGGCCTTGTTTGACGCAACTTTGGCCGCTTTTGGCCGCGTCGATCTGCTGTTCAACAATGCCGGTACCAGCGCACCCGGCGTGCTGCTCGAAGACATGGCGCTGGAGCAGTGGCACAGCGTGGTGAACGTCAACTTCACCGGCATGTTCCTGTGCATCCAGCAGGCGTTCCGGGTGATGAAGGCGCAAAGCCCGCAAGGCGGCCGCATCATCAACAACGGCTCGATCTCCAGCAGCACACCGCGGCCGAATTCGATTGCCTACACCGCCACCAAGCATGGCGTACGCGGCATGACCAAGGCGGCGGCGCTCGATGGCCGCAAGTACGACATTGCCGTCGGCCAGATCGACATCGGCAACGCCGCCACCAATATGACCAAGCGCATGACCACTGGCATCCTGCAAGCCCATGGCGAGATGGTGGTGGAGCCGGTGATGGACGTGGCCATCGTCGGCAAATCCGTGCTCTACATGGACAGCCTGCCGCTGGAGGCCAATGTGCTGTTCCACACGGTGATGGCCACCAAGATGCCCTTCGTGGGGCGCGGCTAGCTTTTGGCCAGCGCGCTGGCGGTGAGCGGCTGGCCTGCGGGCCAGCGGTCGGCTGCCAGGCCGTGCCGGTAGACGGCTTCGCAGGCGGCGCGCATCGCAAACTGGCCGGCGGCCAGGCCGGCGCCCAGCATGCCGGCCAGCACATCGCCGGTGCCCGCGGTGGCCAGCTGGGCGTTGCCGGTCAGGTTGATGGCCGGCGTCTGGTGCGGCGCGGCGACCACCGTGCCCGATCCCTTGAGTACTACCACGCAGACGAAGCGGTCGGCCAGCTGCTGGGCCGCGCCCAGCCGGTCGGCCTGGATCTGCTGCGTGCTGCAGCCCAGCAGGCGGGCGGCTTCCAGCGGATGCGGCGTCAGCACCGTCGGCAGGCCCTGGGCGGCGCGGTAGCGCAGCAGGGCTTGCAGGGCGGTATCGGTGGCAATGGCGTTCAGCGCGTCGGCATCCAGCACCAGGCGCGCCGCTTCGCCGAGCACCCGGGGCAGCAGGGAGCGCACTGCCTCGCCGCCGCCACAGCCGCAGACCACGGCCAGCGCATGCAGCTTCAGCGCGCCCGGCGCCCGGACCATCAGCTCGGGCTGCTGCAGGTGCAGGCCCAGGCTGCCGCCGTCCAGCAGGCCGACGAAGACCCGGCCGGCCCCGCTGTGCAGGGCGGCCGAGGCCGCCAGCAGCGCTGCACCCGCCATGCCCGGCGCACCACCGATGACCGCCACGTCGCCATAGCTGCCCTTGTGGCTGGCATGGGCGCGCAGGGCTGGCGGCGGTGCGCCGACCAGCTGGGCGCTGGGCGGGGCCGGGCTGGTGATACCCAGGTCGTCCAGCCAGACCTGGCCCGCCGCGTCCCGCCCGTGGCCGGTGAACAGGCCGGGCTTGAGGGTCAGAAGTGATAGCGTATTTTGTGCATGAATAACGCCGCTGGCGCTTTCTTTGCCTGCGCTAGCAGCTATTGAATGCATAGCAAAACTGCCGGTGTCGGCTTGCAGGCCGGTGGGCAGGTCCACCGCCAGCGTGGGTGCGGGGCTGGCGTTCATGGCGCTGATCCAGGCGGCCATGCTGCCGCTGGGCGCGCGGCTCTGGCCCAGGCCGAGCAGGGCGTCTATGCACAAGTCGTGCGCCGCCAGGTCGGTGGGCGGTGTGTCGGCGAACAGTACGCCGGCGGCCCGGGCGCGGGCCAGGGCGGCCAGGCTGTCCGCCGGGGCGCTGGCTTCCTGGCCGAGCCAGGTTACCACCACCTGTTTGCCACGCTGCTGCAGCTGGGCTGCGGCCTCCAGCCCGTCGCCGCCGTTGTTGCCGGGGCCGCAGGCCACCCATACGCAACGGGCATGCGGTGCCAGTGCCAGGGCCAGCCGGGCCACGGCTAGGCCGGCGCGCTGCATCAAGGCATTTGCCGGCAGGCCGGCCATCGCTGCCTGTTCGATCTGGCGCGTGGCGGCGGTCGTGAAAAGTGGGTGGCTGTGGTCTGCCGTGATGCGTTGCATGGGCGGATTGTGGCGCTTATCTTCGGTTTCCTGGGTTTATCGGCGCAGGCGTTCCAGCCCCAGGCCGTCCAGATCCAGTTCCGGTGTGCGGCCGGCCAGCAGGTCGGCGCTGGCGCGGGCGCTGCCGCAGGCCAGGGCCCAGCCATGGTCGCCGTGGCCCAGGTTCAGCCAGACGCCGGGCAGGCCGCTGGGGCCGAGCAGGGGCGGGCCATCGGGCAGCATGGGGCGCGCGCCTTTCCAGATCTGCACATTGCTGGCCAGCTGGGCCGCGCCGGGGAACCAGTCGTACAGCACCTTGTACAGGGTGGCGATGGCGGCCGGGTTTTTGGCATCGGCGCGGCCACCGATTTCGGCACCACCCGCCACCCGCACGCGCTGGCCCATGCGGGTGATGGCGACTTGGTGGTGCCCGTCCACCACCGCGCTGACCGGGGCGTTCAGGGGTTCGCGGATATTGGCCGACAGCGAATAGCCGTAGACCGCGGCCAGCGGGATCTGCACGCCCAGCGGCTTGAGCAGCGCCGCCGAGGCCAGGCCGGCGCAGACCACGACCGCGTCGAAGCGCCGCGGCGTGGTTTCGCCTGCTATCAATAGCGTAGCTGCTGGCGCAGGCGTTATCTGCGCTACCGTGCGATTGAACTCAAATTTTGCGCCCAGCTGCTGGGCTGCAGTCTTGAGCAGCATGGTGAACTGGCGGCAGTTGCCGACTTCGTCGTCGGGCAGTTGGATGGCGCTGTGCAAGGCGGTCTCGGGGCTGAGCGCGGGCTCGATCTTGCGGGCGTCGTCGCCGGCGATGTGCCGGAACAGGATGCCGGCCTCGGTCAGCGCCGGCAGCTGGGCTTCGGCCCGCTTGGCATCGCGCTCGGTGCGCAGCAGCAGCAGGCAGCCGTCGCTGCGGTCGTATTCCAGGTGCAGCTGCTGGCTCAGGCTGTGCAGGCGCTCGCGGCTGTACAAGGCCAGGCGCTGCAGGCGCGCGCGGTTGGTCTGGTAGCTGTCGGGCTTGCAGGCGCGGCGCCATTTCCACAGCCAAGCCAGTTCGCTGCCGCCCAGGCTGCCGCCGAGCTGGAGCGGGGCGTTGCGGCTGAACAGGCCTCGGAAGGCCTTGCCGGGCTGGCCGGGACCGGCCAAAGGGGCTTGCAGGCCGGGGGCGAGGATGCCGGTGCCGGCAAAGCTGGCTTCCTCGGCGGCAGCGCTGCGGCGCTCGAAGACGGTGACCTCGTGGCCGTCGGCGGCCAATTCATATGCAGTGCTCACGCCGACCACGCCGGCGCCAATGACGGCAACTTTCATGCGGCAAACACCCGCATCTTCACACTCAACATGGAAACCTTGTTTTTATATAAGAAAAATACCGCTAGCGCAGATGGAACCTGCGCAGCAAGCTATCAGAACTGTAGTGCTTTCTCGGCTTGCAGGGCGATGTTCAGCAGGCTGTCGTCGTGCAGGCCGGCGTGCCACAGCATCAGGCCGACGGGCAGTTCGTCGGCGGTGTGGCAGGGCAGGGAGATCGCGCAGCCGTCCAGCATATTGACCACGCTGGGGTTGCGCAGTAGCAGGCCGTTGGCGTGGAAGAACGCGTCGTCGCGGGCCACGCCGGGCGCTACGTTGGCGATGGGCGGGGCGACGATGGGCACGGTGGGCGAGACCACGGCGTCAAAGCCCTGCAGCGCCAGCTCCATCTTGGTTATCCAGGCGCGGCGGGCTTCGACCAGCTCCATGTATTCAAAAGCCCGCATCTGCGCGCCGCGCTCGATGCGCGCCAGCACCCGGGGGTCGTAGGTCGAGCGGATGCTGGGCCCGCGTGCCAGCATGGGGCGGTGCCAGGCATAGGCCTCGACGGCCGAAAAGCCGCCAGTGGCCTGGATGGTCGTCAGTTCGCGCACTTCGGCCAGCGGCAGGTTGACCAGGGTGGCGCCGGCATCGCGCAGGCGCTGCAGCGCGCGCTCGAAAGCCTTGGCGACGGTGCTGTCCAGGTTGTCGAGAAAGCCGCTTTGGGCGACGGCGATGCGGTACGCGGACAGCGGCGCGTCGTTGCGCAGCACGCTGCGCTGGGCCAGGATTTCATGCGCCAGCACCGCGTCGCGCACGCTGCGGGTCATGGCGCAGACGGTGTCCAGCGTGCTGGACAGCGGGATCGCGCCCACGGTGGGCACCAGCCGGGCCGTGCTTTTGAAGCCGACGATGCCGTTCAGCGCGGCCGGGATGCGGATCGAGCCGCCAGTGTCCGAGCCCAGGCCAATAAAGGCCGCGCCGGTGGCCACGGACACCGCGGCGCCCGACGACGAGCCGCCCGGCACCCGTGGCACCGGACCGTAGATGCGCGCGCCGGCGACCTGGTCGTAGCGGCCGTCCCAGGCCGCAGGCGTGCCGAAATGTGGGTTTACGCCCACGCCCGAGAAGGCGAATTCCACCATATGGGTGCGGCCTATCAGCGCACCGCCTGCGGCCCGCAGCCGGGATACAGCCGGGCAATCGGCGCGGGCCGGGGCGTGGTCGGCCAGCAGCGTGGAGCCGGCTTTGCTGACCTGGCCCTCGACGTCGAACAAGTCCTTCACCGACACGCTCAGGCCAGCCAGCGGGGTGTCGAGCACGCCTGGCTGCGCGGCGGCGGCCCGGGCGAGGTCGAATGTGGGTTGCACAAAGGCGGCGCGGCAGGCATCTGACTGGGCCACAGCGATGCAGTGGTCGATTTCGGTGGCGGGGTGGCTCTGCTGGGACAACAGGCTTTGGCGGGTGCTAATCAGGTCAGGGCGCATGGTGTCCAGGCGGGGTGGGAAGGAGCGTGCTACACTCCTTGGGTTTTGCTGATCGGTCAGACACGTATTGACTGTTGCAGGAAAACAAATCGCAAACCAGTCCATTCAAGGTGTTGCTCTGAAGCGAGGTACTCAAGGTACCCGACTTCAGCGGCAAATCGGACTGAATTTTAGACGCAACCTTAAGGAAAACTCCATGTCCGTCAACATGCGCGAAATGCTCGAAGCTGGTGTCCATTTTGGCCACCAAACCCGTTTCTGGAACCCCAAGATGGCTCCGTTCATCTTCGGTCACCGCAACAAAATCCACATCATCAACCTGGAAAAATCGCTGCCGATGTTCCAGGAAGCAGCCAAGTTTGCCAAGCAACTGACTGCCAACCGTGGCACCATCCTGATGGTGGGTACCAAGCGCCAAGCCCGCGAAATCGTCGCCGGTGAAGCCCAGCGTGCTGGCGTGCCTTACGTCGACCAACGCTGGCTCGGCGGCATGCTGACCAACTTCAAGACCGTCAAGACCTCGATCAAGCGTCTGAAAGACATGAAGATCCAGCAAGAAGCCGGTCTGGACGCGATGAGCAAGAAAGAACAGCTGATGTTCGCCCGCGAAATGGTCAAGCTGGAAAAAGACATTGGCGGCATCCAAGACATGACCGCTCTGCCTGACGCGATTTTCGTGATCGACGTGGGCTTCCACAAGATCGCCATCCTGGAAGCCCGCAAGCTGGGCATCCCGCTGATCGGCGTGGTCGACACCAACCACTCGCCCGAAGGCATTGACTACGTGATCCCCGGCAACGATGACTCCTCCAAGGCTGTCACTTTGTACGCCCGTGGCATCGCCGACGCGATCATCGAAGGCCGCAACAGTGCTGGTAACGACGTGGTCAAGGCCGTAGCGGCTGAGAGCGCCGACGAATTCGTGGAAGTGAACGAGGCTGCTGCAGCCTAAGCGCTCCCATGGCGCGGCGTACCGCTGCGATCAAAGAGGGGCGCAAGCCCCCTTTTTTTTACACATTTTTGATTATTGAAGACGGAGAAATATATGGCTGCAATTACCGCAAGCATGGTCGCTGAACTGCGTGGCAAGACCGACGCCCCCATGATGGAATGCAAGAAGGCCCTGACCGAAGCCGAAGGCGATATGGGCAAGGCCGAAGAACTGCTGCGCGTCAAGCTCGGCAGCAAGGCTGGCAAGGCCGCTTCGCGTATCACCGCCGAAGGCGTGGTCACCAGCTACTTTGATGCCGGCGTTGGCGCTCTGCTCGAAGTGAACTGCGAAACCGACTTCGTGACCAAGAACGACAGCTTCCTGGCCCTGGCCCAAGGTGCAGTGCAATTGGTCGCCAAGCACAACCCTGCCGACGTGGCAGCCCTGGGTGCGCTGAGCTACTCGCAAGACGGTTTCGGGCCGACCCTGGAAGACGTGCGCAAGGGCCTGATCGGCAAGATCGGCGAAAACATGACCTTCCGCCGCTTCAAGCAATTCTCTGGCTCCAAGCTGGCTGGCTACCTGCACGGCACGCGCATCGGCGTGGTGGTCGAGTTTGAAGGTGACGACGTGGCTGCCAAGGACGTGGCTATGCACATCGCCGCCATGAAGCCCGTGGCCCTGACCAGCGCCGACGTGCCTGCCGAGCTGATCGCCAAAGAGCGTTCGGTGGCTGCCGCCAAGGCCGCTGAAGACGCTGCCGTGGCTGTGGCCGCCGGCAAGCCTGTGCAGTCCGACGAAATCGTGACCAAGCGCATCGAAGGCGGCGTGCAGAAGTACCTGAAGGAAGTCTCGTTGTTCAACCAGTCTTTCGTCAAGAACGACAAGCAGACCGTCGAGCAAATGCTCAAGGCCACCGGCACCACCGTGAAGGCGTTCACCATGTTTGTGGTGGGTGAAGGCATTGAGAAGAAGGTTGACGATTTCGCAGCCGAAGTGGCTGCCCAAGTGGCTGCGGCTAAAACCGCTGCTTAACCGCGCAGACGCACTACTGACACTGTAGCGACCTGTTTTGCCCCTACCATTCTCCACTTTCATCCATCTATTCGAGGAACTCCTATGACCCAATCCCAACCAGCCTACAAGCGGATCTTGCTCAAGCTGTCGGGGGAGGCGTTAATGGGGGACGACCAATTCGGCATCAACCGTGACACCATCGTGCGCATGGTGGAAGAGGTGGCCGAGGTCACCCGCCTGGGGGTGGAAGTGGCGGTGGTGATCGGTGGCGGCAACATCTTCCGCGGTGTCGCCGGCGGCTCGGTCGGCATGGACCGCGCCACCGCCGATTACATGGGCATGCTGGCCACGGTGATGAATGCACTGGCGCTGGCTGACGCGATGAACAAGGCCGGCCTGACCGCCCGCGTGATGTCGGCGATTGCCATCGACCAGGTGGTCGAGCCCTATGTGCGGCCCAAGGCCTTGCAGTACCTGGAAGAGGGCAAGGTCGTGGTGTTCGCTGCCGGTACCGGCAACCCGTTTTTCACCACCGATACGGCGGCAGCCTTGCGCGGCGCCGAAATCGGTGCGCAGGTGGTGCTCAAGGCCACCAAGGTGGACGGTGTCTATACCGCCGACCCGAAGAAAGACCCTAGCGCCACCCGCTACGCCAGCCTGTCGTTCGACGAGGCCATGTCGCAAAATCTGGGCATCATGGACGCCACGGCTTTCGCGCTGTGCCGCGACCAGAAGCTGCCGATCAAGGTGTTCTCGATCTTCAAGCACGGCGCGCTGAAACGCGTGGTCATGGGCGAAGACGAAGGAACCCTGGTCCACGCCTGATCCGGTCCTTGAGGAGAAAAATATGACCATCGCCGACGTTAAAACCAATCTACAAGCCAGGATGGATCAGTCCATCGTGGCCTTCAAAAACAACCTGGCCAAGATCCGCACCGGCCGCGCCAATCCGGCTTTGCTGGATACCGTGCAGGTCGACTACTACGGCTCCATGGTGCCGATCAGCCAGGTGGCCAATGTGTCGCTGATCGACTCGCGCACCATCGGCGTCCAGCCCTGGGAAAAAAGCATGGCCGCCAAGGTGGAAAAAGCCATCCGCGACAGCCATCTGGGCCTGAACCCCGCGTCCATGGGCGACCTGATCCGCGTGCCCATGCCGGCGATGAGCGAAGAGCGCCGCAAGGAACTGACCAAGTTGGCCCGTACCGAAGGCGAGAGCGCCAAGATCGTGGTGCGCAATGTACGCCGCGACGCCAACGAAGCCGTGAAAAAATTGGTCAAGGACAAGCTGGCCTCGGAAGACGACCAGAAGCGTGCGGAAGCCGATATTCAGAAGATCACTGACCGTCACATCGCGGAAGTGGATCAACTGGTAGTCGCCAAAGAAGCCGACATCATGGCCGTTTGAGGCTGTTGTCCTGACTGCCCCGATGGCCGCTCTCCCCACCGCTGTTCCCCACCACATCGCCATCGTCATGGATGGCAACGGCCGCTGGGCGAACCGGCGCTTCATGCCGCGCCTGGCCGGCCACCACCAGGGCGTGGATGCGCTGCGGCGCTGCGTCCAGGCCTGCTTGGACCGTGGCGTCGGCGTGCTGACGGTGTTTGCGTTCTCGTCGGAGAACTGGGACCGTCCGGCCGAGGAAGTCTCCGGCCTGATGTCGCTGATGGTCAGCGTGCTGGCCAAGGAAGTCGTCAAGCTGAAAGCAAACGGCGCGCAGCTGCACTTTGTGGGTAACCTGTCGGCTCTGTCGGACAAGGTCCGCAACGGCCTGCTGGAAGCCGAGAAGGAGACCGCCGAGAACAGCAAGCTGGTGCTGAACATCTGCTTCAACTACGGCGGCCGCTGGGACATCGCCCAGGCTGCACAAAAGCTGGCTGCTGCCGGCGAAGCCATCACCGAAAAAAGCATGGACCGGGCCATGGCCCTGGCCCATTCGCCCGACCCCGATTTGCTGATCCGCACCGGCGGCGAGTTCCGCATCAGCAACTTCCTGCTCTGGCAGGTCGCCTATTCCGAGCTGGTTTTCAGCGACAAGCTCTGGCCCGAATTCGACGAGGCCGCGCTGGACGAGGCGATTGCCGTCTACAGCCGCCGCGAACGCCGCTTTGGCAAAACCTCGGAGCAGGTCACCTCGGCTGCTTCGGCTACCTGAGCCGCCTTCCATGCTGAAGCAACGAGTCATCACGGCCATCGTTTTGTTGGCCTTTCTTCTGCCTGCGTTGTTCTATCCGGCTCCTGAACCGCTGTGCCTGCTGGCGGTGCTGGCTATCGCCGCCGCTGCCTGGGAATGGGGCAAGATGAACGGCCTGTCGCAGCCCAAGGCCCTGGGCCTGGCGATGCTGATGGTTCTGGCCTGCGCCCTGTCCTGGATCATGGGCTTGCTGACCGCCCACACGCCGACCCTGTGGACCGTGGTCGGCGCGGCCTGGGTGCTGGTCGGTGCCTGGCTGCTGCGCCGCGGTGTGGACGGCTGGGCCCGGATTTCCGGCGCCTTGCGTGGCCTGGTCGGCTTTATGGCCCTGTGGGCTGCCTGGCTGGCGATCTGCCAGGCCCGGGTGGTCGGCACCAATTTTCTGCTGTCGGTGCTGCTGCTGGTCTGGGTGGCGGATATTGGCGCCTACTTTGCCGGCCGCGCGTTTGGCACTAAATTTTTCAAGAACAAGCTGGCCCCCGCCATCAGCCCCGGCAAAAGCTGGGAGGGTGTGTGCGGCGGCATGCTGGGTGTAGTTGTGCTGGCCCTGGTGTGGGTCTGGGCCGACGGTGCCTGGCAGGCACCAGTGCCCAGCCTGTACACCCGTCTCGCACACCAAAGCGGCTTGCTGTTGTTGCTGGCCGCCTTGTTCATGGCGGCGATGAGCGTGGTCGGCGATCTGGTCGAGTCGCTGATCAAGCGCAGCGCCGGCGTCAAGGACAGCAGCGGCCTGCTGCCTGGCCATGGCGGCGTGTTGGACCGGGTGGACGCGCTCTTGCCCACGCTGCCGCTGGCGATGATGTTGGCATCCATCGTAGGCTGAAGACGGTATGAAACAGGTTTTGACGATTTTGGGCTCCACCGGTTCGGTGGGTACCAGTACCCTGGACGTGGTGGCACGCCACCCGGGCCGGTTTGAAATTTTCGCGTTGACGGCGGCCACACAGGTGGACCTGATGCTGCAGCAGTGTGCGCAGTTCAAGCCCAAATTCGCCGTGATGGCAAGTGCGCCGCATGCCGCGTTGCTGGCTGAAAAAATCAAGCAAAACAGCCTTCCAACGCAGGTACTGTCTGCGCCAGAAGCTATTGAAATGGTAGCGTCGCATACCGATGTGGATGCGGTGATGGCGGCTATCGTCGGCGCCGCCGGCCTGGCTCCGTGCCTGGCCGCGGCCCGCGCCGGCAAGCGCCTGTTGCTGGCGAACAAGGAAGCGCTGGTGGTGGGCGGCGAGGTGTTCCTGGCGGCGGTCAAGCAGGGCGGTGCGCTGCTGCTGCCTATCGACAGCGAGCATTCGGCGGTGTTCCAGTCGCTGCCCGAAGACCCGGCGGTCTGGCCGCGGCGCATCGAGAAGATCATGCTGACCTCGTCGGGCGGACCCTTCCGCACCCGCGACCCGGCCACCCTGCGCGAGGTTACGCCCGAGCAGGCCTGTGCCCACCCAAATTTCGCCATGGGCCGCAAGATCTCCGTGGATTCGGCCACCATGATGAACAAGGCCTTGGAGGTGATCGAGGCCAAGTACCTGTTCGGCGTCACGCCCGAGCAGATCGAGGTGGTGATCCACCCGCAGCAAATCATCCATTCGATGGTGCAGTTCCACGACGCCTCGGTGATGGCCCAGCTGGGCACGCCGGACATGCGGGTGCCGATTGCCTACGGCCTGTCCTGGCCCGAGCGGATTGAAAGCGGCACGGCGCGACTGGATTTCTCGCAGATGGCGGCCATGACCTTCGAAGTGCCGGATCTGCAACGCTTCCCCTGCCTGCAGCTGGCCTGGGAGAGCCTGCGCGCGCCGTCGGGCACCTGCGCGGTGCTGAATGCGGCCAACGAGGTGGCGGTGGCGGCTTTTCTGGACCGGCGCATCCGCTTTGACCAGATCCACCAGATCAATCTTGCAACTTTAGAGGCGGTCAGCCCCTCCAAGCCGCAGACGCTGGAGGATTTGCTGGCGTTGGACGCGCAGTCGCGCGCCGCAGCGCTGCAGGCCATGGCGGGTCTGCGCGCTTGACCGCCTGCACGCTGAATAAAGGATTGCCATGCTGACCATTGTGGCTTTTGTCGTAGCGCTGGGATTGCTGATCGCCATCCATGAATACGGCCACTACCGGGTGGCGGTAGCCTGCGGCGTCAAGGTGCTGCGCTTTTCGGTCGGCTTTGGCCGTCCGTTGCTGCGTTGGCAGCCCAAGGGCTCTCCCACCGAATTCGTGCTGGGCGCATTTCCGCTCGGCGGCTACGTCAAGATGCTGGACGAGCGCGAAGCGCCGGTGGCGGCGGAAGAGCGGCATCTGGCCTTCAATACCCAAACTTTACCCAAGCGCACCGCGATTGTGGCGGCTGGCCCGCTGGCCAATCTGCTGTTGGCCGTGCTGCTGTACGCCATCGTCAACTGGAGCGGGGTGGAAGAACCCAAGGCGATTCTGGCCAGCCCCAGCATCGGCTCCATCGCTGAAAAGGCCGGCGTGCAAGGCGGCGAAACCGTGACCCGCGCAGGCTGGGACGGCGAGGCCCTGGACGAGGTGATGTCGTTCGACGACCTGCGCTGGCTGCTGACCCGGGGTGCGCTGGACGGCCGCGATGTGCGGCTGGAGCTGGTCACCTCCGAGCAGGGCGCGCGCCGCGAAGTGCTGATGCCGCTGGCCACGCTGCAGGCGGCAGAGGCCGATGCCCAGTTGTTCCGCACCATCGGCGTGCTCGGCCCCTGGACCCGCCCGCTGATCGGCGATCTGGTCGCCGACGGCGCGGGTGCCCGGTCCGGCCTGCAGCGGGGTGACCTGGTGCAGCAGGTGGGTGCGGTGCGCATCGTCGATGGCCAGCAGCTGCGCGAAACCATCCGTGGGTCGCTGATCGACGGCCAGCCTGTAGCCCAGGTCTGGCGCATCGAGCGCGACGGCCGCATGCTGGACCTGAGCGTGACGCCAGATGCCAAACCCGAGGGCCTGCAGTCGGTGGGCCGTATTGGCGCCTATGTGGGGGCGCCGCCAGCCATGCTGACCATCCGCTACGGCGTGTGGGACGGCATTTGGCGCGGTGTCGAGCGCACCTGGGAGGTGTCGGGCCTGACGCTGCGCATGATGGGCCGCATGCTGGTTGGCGAAGCCTCGATCAAGAATTTGAGTGGCCCCTTGTCGGTGGCCGAGTACGCGGGCAAGTCGGCGAGCCTGGGCTTTACACAGTACCTGGTGTTTCTGGCCCTGATCAGCGTTAGTCTGGGCGTGTTGAACCTGCTGCCCGTGCCCATGCTCGATGGTGGACACCTGTTGTATTATCTTTGGGAGGCCGTGACAGGCAAATCCGTATCCGACGCCTGGATGGAGCGCCTGCAACGCGGAGGTGGTGCGGTGCTTTTGGTCATGATGTCCATTGCGCTGTTTAACGATGTCAACCGCCTCTTTGGCTAACACTCAAACGCGGGGCTGCCCTGCCGGCCCAGCAACACCCTAATTCATGAAAAATCACTTTACTTGCTTTCGCTTACGCACCTTGTCTGCGGCCGTAGCGCTGGTTTTTGCGGCCAACACCGCCTGGGCCGTCACCCCCTTCGCAGTAAGAGACATCCGTATCGAAGGCCTGCAACGGGTCGAGCCGGGTACTGTTTTTGCCTCTTTGCCGTTCCGTGTGGGTGATACCTACAACGACGACCAGGGCTCGGCGGCCATCCGTACGCTGTTTGCCCTGGGCCTGTTCAAGGACGTGCGCCTGGAGGTCAGCGGTGATGTGCTGGTGGTGGTGGTTGAAGAGCGTCCGACGATTGCCGACGTGGAATTTGTGGGCTCCAAGGAGTTCGACAAGGACGTGCTGAAGAAGTCGATGCGCGATGTGGGGCTGGCCGATGGCCGGCCTTTCGACAAGGCCCTGGCCGACCGCGCCGAGCAGGAACTCAAGCGCCAGTACATCAACAAGAGCCTGTACGCCGCCGATGTGGTGACCACCGTGACCCCGGTGGAGCGCAACCGTGTGAACCTGACCTTCACCATCACCGAAGGCGAGCCGGCCAAGATCAAGGACATCCACATCGTGGGTGCCAAGGCTTTCAGCGAATCCACGCTGCGCAACCTGTTCGAGCTGGATACCGGCGGCTGGCTCAGCTGGTACACCAAGTCGGACCGCTACACCCGCGCCAAGCTGAATGCCGATATCGAGACGCTGCGCTCGTACTACCTGTCGCGCGGCTATCTGGAGTTCAAGGTCGATTCCACCCAGGTGGCGATTTCTCCGGACAAGCAAAGCATCTCCATTACCTTGAACGTCACCGAAGGCGAGCGTTTCGTGGTCTCCGCGGTGCGCCTGGAAGGCAACTTCCTGGGCAAGGAAGACGAGTTCAAGTCGCTGGTCAGCATCAAACCGGGTGAGGCCTACAACGCCGACCTGGTGGCCAAGACCACCAAGGCTTTCAAAGACAATTTCGGCAGCTTCGGCTTTGCCTTTGCCCAGGTCGAAGCCCGTCCTGAGATCGACCGCACGACCAACCGCGTGGTACTGGTGATGCAGGCCGAGCCTTCGCGCCGCGCCTATGTGCGCAAGGTGAATGTGGCCGGCAACAGCCGCACCCGCGACGAAGTGATCCGCCGCGAATTCCGCCAGTTCGAATCGTCCTGGTACGACGGTGACAAGATCAAGCTGTCGCGCGACCGGGTCGACCGGCTCGGCTACTTCAAGGAAGTCGGCGTGGAAACCCAGGATGTGGCGGGCTCGCCCGACCAGGTCGATGTGCAGATCAATGTGGAAGAAAAGTCTTCCGGCAGCATCCAGCTGGGCGCGGGTTTCTCCAGCGCAGAAAAGGTTTCGCTGTCATTCAGCATCAAGCAGGAAAATGCCTTCGGCTCGGGCAACTACCTGGGCCTGGAAGTCAACACCAGCAAGTACAACCAGGCGATTGTGGTCAGCACGGTAGACCCGTACTTCACCACCGGCGGTATTTCGCGCTCCATCGACGTCTACCACCGTGCCACCAAGCCCTACAACGACCAGGGCGGCAATTACCAGCTGGTGACCCAGGGCGCAGGCCTGAAGTTCGGCGTGCCGTTCAGCGAGCTGGATACCGTGTACTTCGGTGCCGCCCTGGAGCGCACCACCATCAAGCCCGGCACCAATATCCCGGCTGCCTACCTGGCCTATGCGGCCGAATTCGGCTACACCAGCACGGCAGCACCCTTGTCGATTGGCTGGTCGCGCGATGACCGCGACAGCACCTTGGCGCCCAGCAGCGGTGTCTACCAGCGTCTGAATAGCGAGCTGGGTGTCTTCGGCGATGCACGCTACACCCGTACCAACTACCAGTACCAGCAGTACGTGCCCCTGACCAAGCAGTTCACCTTGGCCTTCAACGGCGAAGCGGGCTGGGGCAAGGGTTTGGGGAGCAATCCCTTCCCGGTGTTCAAGAACTTCTACGGCGGTGGCCTGGGCTCGGTGCGGGGCTTCGAGCAAGGCACGCTGGGCCCGCGCGACGTCACCGGTTCGGTGATTGGCGGCCCCAAGAAGTTCACCCTGAATACCGAAATCCAGTCGCCATTCCCCGGCGCCGGTAACGACCGCACCTTGCGCCTGTTCGCTTTTGCCGACGTCGGCAATGTGTACGGCGATACCGAAAAAGTACGCCTCAACGAAACGCGGGCTTCGGTCGGCGTGGGTCTGAGCTGGATATCTCCCGTGGGCCCGCTGCGTTTGGCTTATGCCAAACCCGTGCGTAAATTCGCTGGCGATAGAATCCAACCCTTGCAATTCCAAATAGGTACGTCTTTCTAATGAAGAATTTTCTACGCAACTGGGGCTCCGGCATTGTGCTGGGAGCCATGCTTCTGTCGGCACACGCGCAGGCAGACGAGTTCCGCGTTGGATTTGTCAACACGGACCGCATCTTCCGCGAGTCGGCGGCGGCCAAGACGGCCCAGGCCAAGCTGGAGCAAGAATTTGCCAAGCGCGAGAAAGAGCTCAGCGATGCTGGAGCCGTCTTGAAAGCTGCCTCCGACAAGTTCGAACGTGAAGCCTCGACCTTGGCCGAAAGCCAACGCGCGTCGCGCCAGAAGCAGCTGGTCGACCAAGACCGCGAATTCCAGCGCAAGCGCCGCGAATTCCAGGAAGACCTGAACTCCCGCAAAAACGAAGAGCTGCAACAAGTGCTGGAAAAGGCCAACAAGGTCATCAAGCAGGTTGCCGAAACTGAAAAATACGATGCCGTGCTGCAAGAGGCCGTGTACATCAACCCCAAGTACGACATCACGGACAAGGTCATCAAGGCCTTGAACGGCGTCGGCACCAAGTAATTCGCCAAGAGGGGGCTCCAACATGGCGCTGCGTTTAGGCGCAATCGTGGAAGCCCTGGGGGGCGAGCTGCACGGCGACGCGGCACTGGGTATCGACGGCATCGCGCCGTTGGAATCGGCGGGCCCGTCGCAGCTGGCTTTTCTCAGCAACCCCAAGTACCAGCAGCAGCTGGCCAGTTCCCGGGCGGGCTGCGTGATCGTCGGTCCGGCCCAGCGCGCGCTGGCCCTGGCGCGCGGCGCCTGCATCGTGGCCGATGCCCCGTATCTTTACTTTGCCAAAGTCACCCAGCTGTGGAAGCGCCAGCGCGCTGCCGTGGCCGGCCCGGCCATCCACCCCAGCGCGGTGATCGACCCCAGCGCCCAGATCGACCCCAGCGCCCGCATCGGCCCGCTGTGCGTGGTCGAGCGCGGTGCCCGCATCGGCGCCGATACGGTGCTCAAGTCCCGCGTCACCCTGGGTGAAGACTGCAGCGTCGGTGCGCGCTGCCTGCTGCATGCGGGCGTGGTGATCGGTGCCGACGGCTTCGGCTTTGCGCCGAACGCCGGCGCCTGGGAAAAGATTGAGCAGCTGGGCGCGGTGCGCATCGGCGACGACGTGGAAATCGGCGCCAATACCTGCGTAGACCGGGGCGCGCTGGACGACACCGTGATTGGCAACGGCGTCAAGCTCGACAACCTGATCCAGATCGGCCACAACGTGCAGATCGGCGAACACACTGCCATGGCCGGCTGTGTCGGTGTGGCTGGCAGCGCCCACATCGGCGCGCATTGCACGGTGGGCGGCGGGGCTATCGTGCTGGGCCATCTGACGCTGGCCGACCGTGTCAACATTTCTGCGGCCACGGTGGTGACCCGTTCCATAGCCCAACCCGGCCACTACACCGGCATGTTTCCGATCGATGAAAACAGCAAGTGGGAAAAGAATGCTGCTTCCCTGAAACAGCTGCACAGTTTGCGTGACCGCCTGAAAGCGGTTGAAAAATCACTAGAACAACATTTGAAGAGCCTAGAAAAACCATGATGGACATCCACCAAATCCTCAAGCAGCTACCCCACCGTTACCCCTTTCTGATGGTGGACCGGGTGGTGAGCATCGACAAATCCAAGTCCATCCGCGCGTTCAAGAACGTCACGATCAACGAACCGTTTTTCCAGGGCCATTTCCCGCGCCGTCCGGTCATGCCCGGCGTGCTGATGCTGGAAGCGCTGGCCCAGGCCGCCGCCTTGCTGGCCTTTGACGCGCTGAATAAATCGCCCGACGACGATACCGTCTACTACTTTGCGGCCATCGACAACGCCCGCTTCAAGCGCCCGGTCGAACCCGGCGACCAGCTGATGCTGGACGTGGAGCTGGTGCGCATGAAGTCCGGCATCTTCAAATTCAAGGGCAAGGGCACCGTGGGTGAAGAGCTGGCGGTCGAAGCCGAGCTGACCTGCGCGATGCGCACCATCGCCTAAGGACTGCGTGTGACCGCTATCCACGCTACTGCCCTGGTGGACCCGTCGGCCCAGCTGGACGCTACGGTCAGCGTCGGCCCGTACACCGTGATCGGCCCGCATGTGAAGATCGGCGCCGGCACCACGGTCGGCCCGCACTGTGTCATCGAAGGCCACACCACGATAGGCCGCGACAACCGGATCTTCCAATTCAATTCTCTCGGCGCAGTGCCGCAGGACAAGAAGTACGCAGGCGAACCCACCGAACTGGTGATCGGCGACCGCAACATCGTCCGCGAGTTCTGCACCTTCAACCTCGGCACGGTACAGGATGCCGGCGTGACCCGTATTGGCGATGACAACTGGATCATGGCCTACGTGCACGTCGCGCACGACTGCCAGCTCGGCAACCAGATCACCATGGCCAACAACACCACGCTGGCCGGCCATGTGCAGATAGGCGACTGGGCGACCATCGGTGGCCTCACTGGCGTGCTGCAGCGCATGCGCATCGGCGCCCACTCCATGGTCGGCTTTGCCAGCCATGTGAACAAGGATGTACCGCCTTTCATGGTGGTGGATGGCCATCCGCTGGAGGTACGCGCAGTCAATCTGGTGGGCCTGAAGCGGCGCGATTTT
Organism: Rhodoferax ferrireducens; assembly: GCF_031458075.1. Lineage (GTDB taxonomy): Bacteria > Pseudomonadota > Gammaproteobacteria > Burkholderiales > Burkholderiaceae_C > Rhodoferax_B > Rhodoferax_B ferrireducens_A. The sequence goes on from NZ_JAVDXT010000001.1 coordinate 494,990, forward strand.
TCGGATGCGAGCCTGAAGGCCATCCGCGAGATGCACAAGCTGATCTACCGCCAGGGCAAGACCCTGGACGAAGCCCGTGCCGCGATCCAGGCCCTGACGGCTCAGATGCCCGAAGCCGCGGCGGACATCGCGCTGATGGACGACTTCCTCGGCTCTTCCGTCAGCGGCATCGCCCGCTGATGTCCGCTCCCCGTATCGCCATGGTGGCCGGCGAGGCCTCTGGCGACTTGCTGGCGGGTCTGGTGCTGGACGGCTTGCGCGCGCGCTGGCCCGAGCTGCAATCCACCGGCATAGGCGGTCCGCAGATGGCCAAGCGCGGCTTCCAGGCGGCCTGGCCCAGCGACAAGCTGGCTGTGCACGGCTACAACATGGACGTGTTTCTGCGTCTGTACGAGCTCATCAACATCCGCAAGCAGCTGCGCGAACGCCTGCTGCAAGAGCGCCCGGCGGTGTTTATCGGCGTGGATGCGCCCGACTTCAACCTGGGTCTGGAAGCCGCGCTGAAGGCCCAGGGCGTGCCCACCGTGCATTTCGTCTGCCCGTCGATCTGGGCCTGGCGCGCGGATCGGGTAGAGAAGATCCGCCGCGCGGCCGACCATGTGCTGTGCATCTTTCCGTTCGAGCCGGCCCTGCTGGCCGAGCATGGCATTGCCGCCACCTATGTCGGCCACCCGCTGGCCAGCGTGATCCCGCTCAACCCCGACCGCGCAGCCGCACGGCAGAAGCTGGGCCTGGACGCTGCTGACGATGTGGTTGCCATCCTGCCCGGCAGCCGGCAGTCCGAAATCAAATACCTGGCTTTGCGGTTCTTTCAGGCTGCAGCGCAGATCCTGCCTGCGCGGCCAGCTATTAAATTTGTAGTGCCGGCGATCCCCTCGTTAAAAGAGCGGATCGAAGCCATCGCCGCCCAGGCCGGTATGGCCGGGCGCGTGCAGATCGTCGCCGGCCAGTCGCACACCGTGCTGGCTGCCTGCGACGTGACCCTGATCGCCAGCGGTACGGCCACGCTGGAGGCCGCGCTGTTCAAGCGGCCCATGGTCATCGCCTACAACATGCACTGGCTGTCCTGGAAGCTGATGCAGCGCAAGCAGCTGCAGCCCTGGGTCGGACTGCCGAACATCTTGTGCGCCGACTTTGTGGTGCCCGAGCTGCTGCAGGACGCGGCCACGCCGCAGGCCCTGGCCAAGGCCACACTGCAGTGGCTGGACGCCAAGGGCTCTGCGAAAATCGCCGCTCTTGAAGAAAAATTCACCGCGCTGCACCACACGCTGCAGCGCGATACCGCCCAGCTTGCCACCCATGCCATCGAAAAAATCATCCGCGCCTGAACAGGTTCCGCTGGCCTGGAGCCCGCGCGGCCTGGTCGCCGGCGTGGACGAAGCCGGGCGCGGGCCGCTCGCCGGGCCGGTGGTGGCCGCGGCGGTGATCCTGGACGATTTGCGCCCCATCCGCGGCCTGGCCGATTCCAAGAAGCTCACGGCAAAACGGCGCGAGCAGCTGTTCGACGAAATCCTGGCCAAGGCTTTGTGTTGCTCGATCGCCGAAGCCAGCGTGGAAGAAATCGAAAAGCTGAACATCCTGCAGGCCACCATGCTGGCCATGCAGCGCGCCGTCACCGGCCTGCGCCTCAAGCCCGGCCATGTGCTGGTCGACGGCAACCGCCTGCCCACGCTGAGCATGACCAGCGACGCCATCGTCAAAGGCGACTCCCTAGTGCCGGCGATCTCGGCGGCCTCCATCCTGGCCAAGGTGACGCGGGACCGCTGGTGTGCCCAGGTCGATCTGGACTACCCGCAGTACGGCTTTGCCGGCCACAAGGGCTATGGTACGGCCGCGCACCTGGCGGCGCTGCAAGCCCATGGCGCCTGCCCGCTGCACCGAAAAACTTTTGCCCCCGTGACTTCCATGCTTGGGCGGCAGAGCCGTCCCGAAGCATGAAAGGCACTCTAGGTTCAACGCAGGTACTTCGATGAGCTCCGACCCCATCACCCACATCCAGTCGCGCGACAACCCGCTGCTGAAAGAACTGCGCCGCTTGTCGCAGGACAGCACGGCCTACCGCAAGCAGGGCCGGGTCTGGCTCGAAGGCGACCACCTGTGCCGGGCCGCGCTGGCCCGCGGCTGGAAGCCGGCGTTGGCGGTATTTTCAGAGTCTTTTTGGCCTCAGGCGCAGGCGCAATATGCGCAAGCAGCTATTAAAACCATAGTAGTGGCCGACAAACTGCTGGCCGACCTGAGCAGCCTGGAATCGCCGGCGCCCATGGGTTTTGTCATCGACCTGCCCAGTGCCACCGCGCTGGACCCGACGGCGGCCAGCGTCATCCTCGACCGGGTGCAGGACGCCGGCAACGTCGGTTCCATCCTGCGCAGCGCCGGTGCCTTTGGCTTCAAGCAGATCATCGCCCTCAAGGGCACGGCGGCGCTGTGGAGTCCCAAGGTGCTGCGCGCCGGCATGGGCGCGCATTTCGGCCTGCGGCTGATCGAAGGCCTGGAGCCCGAGGCGCTGGAGGCGCTGGCCGTGCCCCTGGTGGTCACCAGCTCGCACCAGGGCGCGCTGCTGCAAGACCAGAAGCTGCCCTTTCCCTGCGCCTGGGCCATGGGCCACGAAGGGCAGGGCGTGGGCCCGGCCCTGCAGGCGCGCGCCCAGATCGCGGTGCGCATCGGCCAGCCGGGCGGCGAGGAATCGCTGAACGTGGCGGCGGCGGCGGCGATCTGCCTGCACGCTTCGGCCATAGGCCAGCGCTAAATACCCGGTTTGCTACTGTTATCGTAGCTGCTGGCGCAGGTGCTACCTGCGCCAGAGCCACTTTTTACTTGTATGCCGTGGACGCCGGGTAGCTGCGTACCGCGGCTGTTGCACCGGCCTTCACCCGCGCCCGGCGCTTCTTCAGCCAGATATACACCCCGGTCACGCTGAGCATGGCCACCACCAGGCCCATCAGCGAGATCAGGATGCGCCCCGGCAAGCCCAGGATGCGGCCCGAATGCAGGGGGAACTGGGCCTGCACGAAGATGTCGGCGGCCGTGCCCTTCCAGGGTTCGCGCTCGCCCAGGATGCGGCCGTCCTGGCCGTCCAGGTACAGGGTGCGGTGGCCGACGCCGCCCGCGCCATGGTCGTCCTCGGGCTGGAAGAAGGCCACGCCGTAGATGCCGAAGCTGCGCGCATAGAACACCGAACCCGTGGGCTCGGCCCAGCCGCGCTGGTTGGCTTCTAGGCGCGCCGCGTCCAGCGCCTGGGCGTAGCCGAGCTGCGGCACCAGCGGCTGGTTCTCGGGGCGCGGCTGGCGCGTGTCGAAAGGCGAGGGTGTGACGTTGGAGACCAGCGACATCACCGGGAAGAACACCTCGCGGTACAGGTTCAGCGAGAACGCGGTAAAGGCCACGATGAACAGCAGCGCCCAGGTCCACAGGCTGCCCGCGCGGTGCAGGTCGAAGTTCAGCTTGTAGGCGCCGTTCTTCCAGCGGACCTTCCAGGCCAGCTTCCAGCGCTGCCACCAGGCTTTGCGTGGCGCGGCCGGCCCGACTGGCCCGGTTTTGGCCGGCGGCAGCGTCAGGTAGAAGCCGGTGAAGCAATCCACCGTCCAGACCAGAGCCACCACGCCCAGCAGCCACACGCCCCAGCGGTCTATGCCCCAGAAGGCCGGCATGTGCAGGCTGTAATGCAGCACGTAGAGGAAGGAGATGAAGTTGTCCTTCTGGATCGGCCAGACCGCGCCCCATTCGCGCCGGCCCAGCTCGGCGCCCGTCACCGGGTCGACAAACACCTGGTTGAAGCCCGGATGGAACAGTTCGCCGGTGGCCGGGTCGACGCGGGGTTCGACGCCGAAGGCCAGTGAATGGCCGGGCTCCACCGCCAGCGGCACGAAGCCGACCTGCACCGTCGGGTGGCGGGCTTCGATCTGGCGCGCCAGCTCCAGCGGCGGCAGCGCCGGGCCAACGCTATGGGCCTCGGTGAGGTGCGGGTTCAGCCACCCGTCGAGTTCGTGGTCCCAGGAGATCACCGCGCCGGTCAGGCCCGAGATGAACAGGAAGCCGGCGATGAACAGCCCGGACCAACGGTGGACGAGAACGAGTAGCGAACGCATGCGGGGTTTACCTTGTCAGAAGTCGAAGCGGGCGCTCAGGCTGAGGCTGCGCGGGTCCGCGGGTTTGATCCAGTTGGCGTACTGGTATTCCCAGAAGCGGGCATTGGCGGCGTTGTTGACGCTGGCCCGCAGGGTGGTGGCGTAGCCGCCGAGGTTCAGGCTGTAGCTGGCGCCCAGGTTCAGCACGGTGTGGCCGCCGACCTGCACGCTGTTGGCGGCATTCAGCATCACGTTGCCGGTGAACTTGGCGTCCGCCGTCAGGTCCAGCCCGGGTACCTGCGCCACCTTGTAGGCGAGGCGGGCGGTGGCCATCCACTCGGGGGCGCCGGCCACGCGCTTGCCGATGTTCGCAATGCCCTTGTTGTAGGCGGTGTCCAGCAGCATCAGGTTGCCGCCCAGCTGCCATTGCGCGCCGACCCGGGTGCTGGCGCCCAGCTCCAGGCCCTGGTAGCGGGATTCGCCGTCCTGCACCAGCACATTGCTGGCGTTCGCATACTCGCTGGGCCGCTCGATGCGGAACAGCGCGGCGGTGGCGCTCCAGCGCTCCTGTTCGGACTTGACGCCGATCTCGTATTGCTTGCTGGTCAGCGGGTCCAGCAGCCGATTGGCATTTGCATAGGTGCTGCCCACGGTCTTGCCCGGCTCCAGCGACTGCATGTAGCTGGTGTAGACCATGGTGTGGGCCTGCGGCTTGAACATCAGCGCCAGGGTCGGGGTGGTCACGCTGTCGGCGTAGCGGCTCAGGCTGCTGCCGTCGAGGTTGTAGTCGTTTTGCGCATAGCGGGTGTGGCGCAGGCCGGCCAGCACCGACCAGCGCTCGGACAGGCTCAGCGTGTCGCTGGCGAACACGGCTTTCTGGCTGATGTCGCCCGCGCGGTACAGGTTCAGGTTGCCCAGGCTGGTGTAGCTATTGCTGTTGGCCGAGAAGATGTTGCCCGTGCCCAGCGTGGCCCAGACGCCGTTGCTGCTGTAGTCGTTCAACTGCTTTTGCCAGGCGGCGCCGAATACCAGCTGGTGCGCCACGGTGCCGGTGCGGGCCTGGCCCTCCAGCATCAGCTGCCACTGGTCGAAACGGTGGCCTTCGCGGGTGTCGGAGCGGTTCTCGTTGTAGTTGCCGGCCGCGTCCTGCAGGTACAGGATGCTTTCGTTGCGGCTGCGCTTGGAGGTGCTGTAGCTGTAGTGGGTGCTGGCCGTCCAGTTGGGGGCGAACTGGTACTTCAGGCCGGTGGAGGTGAACAGGAAATCGGTGTCCAGGAACTGGCCGCCGCTGAGAAGCTGCTGGCTGTCGCCGAGCACGCTGTTGGGCAGGCTGCTGCCGCTGAGTTGCGCGGCCGAGATCGATGGCCCTTGGCCTTCGGTCTTGCGCTTTTGGTACAGCGAATCGAAGTTCCACACCAGGTCGGCCGTGAGACGCGCGTCGAGTGCCAGCGACAGCGACTGCCGGTCTATGGTGCCGTCGTTGAAGGTCTTGCCGTTTTCGTTGACGGCATTCAGGCGGTAGCCGAGCTTGTTGTCGTTGCCGAAGCGGCCGCCGAGGTCGACGCTCTGGCTCCAGATGCTATTGGTTTTGTAGCCGAGCTCGATGCTGCGCAGCGGCTCGTCGGTGGGCCGCTTGCTCACATAGTTGATCAGCCCGCCCGGCGAGCCAAAGCCGTACAGAAAGCCGGATGAGCCCTTGAGCAGCTCGATCTGTTCGAAGTGCTCGTAGGGCAGGGTGATGGCGTAGCTGAGAAAGGGTTTGCCGTCGATGCGGTAGGCGTTTTGCCAGTCCAGGTCCAGGCCGCGCACCGTCACATAGCTGGCCCAGCTGCTGTAGGCGCCGCTGTTGTCGGTCACGCCGGCGTCCAGGGCGAACACATCGCCGAGCTTGGAGATTTGCCGCTGTGACAGTTCGTCGCGCGTTACCACCGTGGTGGACAGCGGTGTTTCCAGCTGGCTGCGCGTGCCCAGGGCGCCGGCGCTGAGCCGGGCTTGCAGGCCTGGCGCCTCGGGCGTTGCCGCGGCGGTGACAGTGACCGCCGGCAGTGTGGCCGCCGGGCTATGGGATGGTGTGGACTGGGGCGCCGGCAGCAGCAGATAGCCGGCGGTGGTCTTGCCCAGCGCATAGCCGCTGCCGCGCAGCAGCAAGCCAAAGCCTTCTTCCACACCATAGCTGCCGCGCAGGCCGGGGGTTTGCAGGCCCTTGAGCTTGTCGGCCTCGATGGCGATGGCCACGCCCGACTGCTGGGCAAAGCGGCTCAGCGCGTCGACCAGGCTGCTGGCCGGGATGTCGTAGGACGTGGCGGCCGGTGGCGTGGTGGTCTGGGCGTGCACGCCGGTGGCCAGGGTGGCGGCCAGGGCCAGTTGGATGGCCAGGGCCAGGGGGTGGCGGCGGGCGGTGTTCGGGGTCAGGGGCTGCATGGGTGAGAGGTCCTCGTTGTGGCCGTTTTGTAGAAAAAACGAAACCGGGAACCAGCTAACGCATGTGCCTGGAAGGGGATGGTGTGCATCCAGGCGGCCTGGCGGTCCGTTTTTCGTCGCGTACCCCTGCCTTGACGCATGAGACGCTGAAACACGAACCTGTGTTCGAAAATATTTGGGGCAGTGGGTCTGCATGGCGGGCCTGGGGCTAGGGCTGGCTCGGTGCATCGACCAGCACCAGATACGGCGTCAGGCGGCGCACGCGCAGCGCGGGCAGGCTGTCGGTCAGCAGTTGCAGCGCGCGGTCGGTATCGTCCAGCGGCAGCACGGCGAGCATGCGGATGTCCTGCAGCTGGGCGCGGTCATAGACGATGCGGCCCGGCCGGTGCCGGTTCAGCGCGTCCAGTACCTCGGGCAGCGGCTGGTCGCGGGCCACCAGCTGGTGGAACTTCCAGGCGTCTTGCACGCTGCGCACATCCACCGCCTCGGCGGGCCCCAGGCCGTCGGCCCGGATGCGCACGCGCTGGCCGGCCTCGATGGCAGTGCCTTCGTTGCCGGTTTGCGCCGCGGTTTGCACCCAGACGCTGGACTCCAGCATGGTCAGCAGCGTGGAGTCGGGCTGGGACTCCACGCTGAAGCGCGTGCCCAGCGCGCGGATACGGCCCTGCGCGGTTTCGACCACAAACGGGCGCTGCGCATCGGGGGCCACTTCGACCAGGATCTCGCCCTGCAGCAGCACCAGGCTGCGGCGCTACGGGTCAAAGTGCAGGTTGACGGCGCTGCCGCTGCCCAGGGTGATACGGCTGCCGTCGGCCAGGGTCCGCGTCTGCCACTGGCCGGTGCCGGTGCGCAGGTCGGCCGCGATATAGCTAGGCGGGTAGGCCTGCCACACCAGCCAGCCCGGCAGCACCAGCGCCAAGACCAGGGCCAGCACGGCCGCCACGCGCTTGGACCGGCGGCCAGTGGGAGGGTTTTTGGTCGGGTTGAACGCCGCCTGGAAGGCCGCGCGCGCCGGGCCGGGGTGGCCGCCACTGGCGCTGCGCAGGCTGGCCATGCGGTCCATCACCTGTTGCATGCGCTCGGCGGCAGCGGCGTGCAAGGGGTCTTGCTGCTGCCAGGCCGCAAAGCCGGCGCGGGCGTTGTCGCGCTCCAGCGGGTCTGCGGCGCTCAGGCGCGCCGTCCAGTCGGCGGCCTGGGCGGCAACCGTGTCGGGGATGGACAGGCTAGCCATGGTCCAGTACCTGGTGGCAGCGCAGCAGGCCCTGGGCCAGGTATTTCTGCACCATGCGCACCGAGACGCCGAGCTGTGCGGCGATCACCGGCTGGCTGGCGTCTTCCAGGTAGTGCAGCAGAAACGCCTCGCGGCCCTTGACCGGCAGGCTTTGTAGCGCGGCGCTCAGCTGTTGCAGCGATTGCAGGGCGATCAGCACGGCTTCGGGCGAGGGCGCGCCGTCCAGCGTGCCTGCCATGGCGGCCAGGCCGGCCAGATACGACTGCTCGATGCGCAGGTGCCGCGCCCGGTCGACCAGCAGGCGCTGGGCGGTGGTGCTGAGGTAGGCGCGCGGCGCGTCCAGCCTGGCCAGGCCCTGGGCCGGTGCGCGGGCGTTCAGGATGCGCACAAAGGTGTCGTGGGCCAGGTCGGCCGCCTGCTCGGAGCAGCCCAGCTTGCGCCGCAGCCACGCGTTCAGCCAGCTATGGTGCTGGCGGTAGAGCGCGGCAATGTCCTGGAAATGGGTTTCGGCGGCAAGCATGGTGCGGCCCGCGGGAGGGCAGGAAATCCAGTTTAAGTAATGCGAATAATTCGCAATTGTATTTGCATGTGGAGTGGCTGGGTGAAATCGTGGCGGTGGGATGCAGTGCTTGCTCTGCTATTGATAGCTGCCTGCGCTGGATGCATAAGCGCTAGAGGCTGATTTTGTTTAAACTTTTGCTATCCAGCGGCTCGACTGCCGGTGCAGATCAACCGCGCGGCATCCGCGCCCGGCAGATTCACCGCCCAGCCAGCAGATGTAAAACCTGGCTGCCAGGCCAGGGGAAAGTACAGTCGCTTGGTCGGAGCCTTGGCCGGCGGCGATATAATCGTGGGCTTTCCCGCATCCACGTACGCCTAGCGCCGGTCCTACCGAACCCCCTTCCAGAGCATTTGCAAGAGTTTTCTCTTGGACCGCTTGGGCGTACCCGTAACTATTTCGGAGAACCCAGTGCTTTTGTCTCTTCAGGGAACCTTCCCATCCGCCATCCTGGCGCTCGCAGACGGCACGGTCTTTGTTGGCAATTCCATTGGAGCCCCCGGCTCCACCGTGGGCGAGGTGGTGTTCAACACCGCCATGACCGGCTACCAGGAAATCCTCACCGACCCCAGCTACTGCCAGCAGATCGTCACCCTGACGTACCCCCACATCGGCAACTACGGTGTCAATGTGGAAGACGTTGAAGCCGCCCGCGTGCATGCCGCCGGCCTGGTCATCAAAGACCTGCCGATGGTTGCCTCCAACTTCCGCAGCCACCTGAGCCTGTCGGACTACCTGGTCCAGCAGAAGACGGTCGCCATCGCCAACCTCGACACCCGCAAGTTGACCCGCCACCTGCGTACCCATGGCGCGCAGAACGGCTGCATCCTGGCGCTGCCCGCTGGCCACGACGTCACCCCCGAGGCGATCGCCCAAGCCGTGGCTGCCGCCAAGGCCGCACCCAGCATGGCCGGCCTGGACCTGGCCAAGGTGGTGTCGGCCAAGGAGTCCTACGCCTGGACCCAGACCGAATGGCAGCTGCACCAAGGCTATGGCGACCAGACCGCGCCGCGCTTCCACGTGGTGGCGTATGACTTTGGTGTCAAGTTCAACATCTTGCGCATGCTGGCCAGCCGCGGATGCCGCATCACCGTGGTGCCGGCCCAGACCAGCGCCAAAGACGTGCTGGCACTGAAGCCCGATGGCGTGTTCCTGTCCAACGGCCCTGGCGACCCGGAGCCCTGCGACTACGCGATTGCCGCGACCCGCGAGCTGATCGAAACCGGCATCCCCACCTTCGGCATCTGCCTGGGCCACCAGATCATGGCCCTGGCCAGTGGCGCCAGGACTTTCAAGATGAAGTTCGGCCACCACGGCGCGAACCACCCGGTGAAAGACCTGGACGATGGCCGCGTCAGCATCACCAGCCAGAACCACGGTTTTGCCGTGGACCAGGCCAGCCTGCCAGCCAATCTGCGCGCCACCCATGTGTCCTTGTTCGACGGCACGCTGCAAGGCCTGGCCCGTACCGACAAGCCGGCGTTCTGCTTCCAGGGCCACCCTGAAGCCTCGCCCGGCCCGCACGATATCTCGTACCTGTTTGACCGCTTTACCGCACTGATGGAGAAAACAAAAAATGCCTAAGCGGACCGACCTCAAATCCATTCTGATCATTGGCGCTGGCCCGATCATCATCGGCCAGGCCTGCGAGTTCGACTACTCCGGCGTGCAAGCCTGCAAGGCGCTGCGCGAAGAAGGCTACAAAGTCATTCTGATCAACAGCAACCCCGCGACGATCATGACCGACCCGGCCACGGCCGACGTCACCTACATCGAGCCCATCACCTGGCAGACGGTCGAGAAGATCATCGCCAAGGAGCGCCCCGATGCGATCCTGCCGACCATGGGCGGCCAGACCGCGCTGAACTGCGCGCTGGACCTGTGGCACAACGGCGTGCTCGAGAAGTACAAAGTCGAGCTGATCGGCGCCAAGCCTGAAGCCATCGACAAGGCCGAAGACCGCCTGAAGTTCAAGGACGCGATGACCAAGATCGGCCTGGGCTCGGCCCGTTCCGGCATCGCCCACAGCATGCAGGAAGCTTGGGACGTGCAGAAGACCCTGGGTTTCCCCACGGTCATCCGCCCCAGCTTCACCCTGGGCGGCACCGGTGGCGGCATCGCCTATAACGCCGAAGAGTTTGAAACCATCTGCAAGCGCGGCCTGGAAGCCTCGCCAACCAACGAGCTGCTGATCGAAGAGTCGCTGTTGGGCTGGAAAGAGTACGAGATGGAAGTGGTGCGCGACACCGCCGACAACTGCATCATCGTCTGCTCGATCGAAAATCTGGACCCCATGGGCGTGCACACCGGCGACTCCATCACCGTGGCACCCGCCCAGACCTTGACCGACAAGGAATACCAGCTGCTGCGCAACGCCAGCCTGGCGGTGCTGCGCGAAATCGGCGTGGACACCGGCGGCTCCAACGTGCAGTTCTCCATCAACCCCCAAGACGGGCGTATGGTGGTGATCGAGATGAATCCGCGGGTTTCGCGTTCCTCGGCTTTGGCTTCCAAGGCCACCGGTTTCCCCATCGCCAAGGTGGCGGCCAAGCTGGCGGTCGGCTACACGCTGGACGAGCTGCGCAACGACATCACGGGCGGCGCTACGCCGGCCAGCTTCGAGCCCAGCATCGACTACGTGGTCACCAAGATCCCGCGTTTTGCGTTCGAAAAATTCCCCACCGCCGATGCGCGCCTGACCACGCAGATGAAGTCGGTTGGCGAAGTCATGGCCATGGGCCGGACCTTCCAGGAGTCCTTCCAGAAAGCCCTGCGCGGCCTGGAAGTCGGCGTGGACGGCATGAACGAGAAGACCCAGGACCGCGAAGTGCTGGAAAAAGAACTCGGCGAGCCCGGTCCCGAGCGCATCTGGTACGTGGGCGACGCGTTTGCCCAGGGCATGAGCGTGGACGAAGTGTTTGCGCTGACCAAGATCGACCCCTGGTTCCTGGTGCAGATCGAGCAGATCGTGAAGATCGAGCTGGAGTTGGAAACCAAGTCGTTGGAGGACATTGACGCCGCCACGCTGCGCGCGCTGAAGCAAAAAGGCTTTTCGGACCGCCGCCTGGCCAAGCAGCTGAAGACCACCGACACCGCGGTGCGCAATGCCCGCCGTGCGTTGGGCGTGCGCCCGGTCTACAAGCGCGTCGATACCTGCGCAGCCGAGTTCGCCACCGACACCGCTTACTTGTACTCGACCTACGAGGCAGAAGGCGGCGAGTGCGAAGCCGCGCCTACCGACAAGAAGAAGATCATGGTGCTGGGCGGTGGACCGAACCGCATCGGCCAGGGCATCGAGTTCGACTACTGCTGCGTGCACGCCGCGCTGGCCATGCGCGAAGACGGGTACGAGACCATCATGGTCAACTGCAACCCCGAAACCGTGTCCACCGACTACGACACCAGCGACCGCCTGTACTTCGAGCCGCTGACGCTGGAAGACGTGCTGGAAATCGTCGACAAGGAAAAGCCTTTCGGCGTGATCGTGCAGTACGGCGGCCAAACGCCCTTGAAGCTGGCGCTGGACCTGGAAGCCAACGGCGTGCCCATCATCGGCACCAGCCCCGACATGATCGACGCGGCCGAAGACCGCGAGCGTTTCCAGAAGCTGCTGCACGCGCTGGACCTGCGCCAGCCACCGAACGCCACGGCCCGTACCGAGCCCGAAGCGCTGGAAAAAGCTGCTGCCCTGGGCTACCCCCTGGTGGTGCGTCCCAGCTACGTGCTGGGTGGTCGGGCCATGGAAATCGTCCACGAGCAGCGCGATCTGGAGCGCTACATGCGCGAAGCCGTCAAGGTCAGCCATGACTCGCCCGTACTGCTGGACCGCTTCCTGAACGACGCCATCGAGTGCGATGTGGACGCGATCTGCGACGGCCAGCGCGTGTTCATCGGCGGTGTGATGGAACACATCGAGCAAGCCGGCGTGCACAGCGGCGACTCGGCCTGCTCCTTGCCCCCCTACTACCTGTCGGTCGAGACGGTGACCGAGATCAAGCGCCAGACCACGGCCATGGCGCATGCGCTGAAGGTGGTCGGCCTGATGAACGTGCAGTTCGCCATCCAGAACGTGGACGGCAAGGACGTGATCTATGTGCTGGAAGTGAACCCGCGTGCATCCCGTACCGTGCCCTTCGTCAGCAAGGCCACCGGCATCCAGCTGGCCAAGGTGGCGGCGCGCTGCATGGTCGGCCAGTCGCTGGACGCGCAAGGCATCCACAAGGAAGTGACGCCGCCGTATTTCAGCGTCAAGGAAGCCGTGTTTCCCTTCGTCAAGTTCCCCGGTGTGGACACGATTCTCGGCCCCGAGATGAAGTCCACCGGCGAGGTGATGGGCGTGGGCAAGACCTTTGGCGAAGCCTTTGTGAAGTCGCAGATCGGTGCGGGCACCAAGCTGCCGCGTTCCGGCGTGGCCTTTGTGTCGGTGAAGAACAACGACAAGGCGCGTGCGGTGGAAGTCGCGCGCGGTTTGGCCGCTCTGGGCTTCAGCCTGCTGGCCACCAAGGGCACGGCGGCGGCGATCCAGGCGGCGGGCATTGCCTGCAACGTGGTGAACAAGGTCACCGAAGGCCGACCGAATATCGTGGACATGATCAAGAACAACGAGATTGCCCTGGTCATCAACACCGTGGAAGAGCGCCGCAATGCGATCGCCGATTCCCGCCATATCCGCACTTCGGCCTTGCTGGCCCGCGTCACCACCTTCACCACCATTTTTGGTGCCGAAGCGGCGGTGGAAGGCATGCAGTACCTGGACGACCTCGGTGTCATCTCGGTACAAGAAATGCACGCGCAGCTCGCGGCTTAAAGAACTCTGGAACCTCACATGTCCACTATCCCTATTACCAAACGCGGGGCCGAGGCCCTGAAAGCCGAGCTGCACAAGCTCAAGACGGTCGAGCGTCCCTCTGTCATCGGTGCCATCTCTGAAGCCCGGGCCCAGGGCGACTTGAGTGAAAACGCCGAGTACGAGGCGGCCAAAGACCGCCAGGGCTTCATCGAAGGCCGGATCCAGGAAGTCGAAGGCAAGCTGTCCGTGGCCCAGATCATCGACCCGGCCAGCCTGGACGCGGGCGGCCGCGTCGTGTTCGGCGCCACGGTCGATCTGGAAGACGAAGACAGCGGCCAGGCCGTGCAGTACCAGATCGTCGGTGAAGACGAGGCCGACCTGAAGCTGGGCCGCATCAACGTGTCCAGCCCGATTGCCCGCGCCCTGATCGGCAAGGAAGTCGGCGATACCGCCGAGGTGAATGCGCCCGGCGGCATCAAGCGCTATGAAGTGATGGCGGTCAGCTACATCTAAGCCATGCGCCAACGCTTGCCCATCGGTTTGGCGGCCCTGTGGTGGGGCAGCCTGACCACGCTGGGTTTCATGGTGGTGCCGTTGCTGTTCATGGTGCTGCCGACCCCGGCCTTGGCCGGCAGTACGGCGGCGAAGCTGTTTACGGTGCAAACCTGGCTGTCGATGGCCTGTACCTTGCTGCTGTTGCTGATTTCCAGGTCAAATGAGGCTCTGGCGCAGGTAAAACATGCGCCAGCAGCTACTATTTTTATAGCTTTCGGCTTGTTCGCCGCGGTACTGGTGGAGTTTGCCGTGTCCCCGCACATCGTGGCGCGGGAGAATCTGAAGCTTTGGCACGGCCTGGGCACAGGCCTGTATCTGCTGCAATGGCTGGCCGCCGGCGCGACACTGTGGAAGGTGTCGGCGCCGCGCCGCTGAATCAGGTCTGGCTGCGCTTTTTCAGACTGGTCTTTGGCTTGGGCTTTGCGCGTTTCACATTGCCGCCGGCCGTCAGGCGCTGGTTGCCGAGTACCCGCAAGGTCTTGACCTCGGGGCGCTGGCCACCACGCGTGCTATGTTTGAGCACCTTGAAGTCGCGTGGGCCGGGCATGCGGTCTTCGTCGACTTTGCGCTCTTTGGTGATTTCGGGCTGGGGGCGCCACAGCACCAGCAGCTTGCCGATGTGCTGGATAGGCGCCGCGCTGAGTTCGTCGGCCAATTGCTGGTACATGGTTTCCCGGGCGACGCGGTCGTCCGAAAAAATCCGCACCTTGATCAGGCCGTGGGAGTTCAACGCCAGGTTGACTTCTTTGATGACAGCGGGGGTGAGGCCATCGCTGCCGACCAGCACCACCGGGTTTAAATGGTGGGCATCGGCGCGGTGAACCTTGCGCTGGGCAGGGGTAAGTTGTATTTGAGACATGTGCGTATTATCAAGGCCAAGATGAAAGTTAAAACACAAAGTAAAAAAGTCAACAAGGCGTGGCTTAACGACCACGTCAACGACCCCTATGTCGTGTTGGCTAAACGCGAGGGCTATCGGGCACGGGCAGCCTACAAGTTAAAGGAAATTGACGAAAGCTTCCATCTGATCAAACCCGGCCAGCTGGTGGTGGATTTGGGGTCTACGCCTGGCGCCTGGAGCCAGTATGTGCGGCGCAAGCTGTCGCCCAAGACCGCCGCCGGCGGTGGCGCGGCCGTGGGGGCGCTGAATGGCAGCATCATCGCCATCGATCTGTTGCCCATGGAGCCCATCGAAGGGGTTACGTTCCTGCAGGGAGACTTCTGTGAGCCCGAGATGCTGGGCCGGCTCTCCGAGGCCATGGCCGGGCGTTTGGCCGATGTGGTGATCTCCGACATGGCGCCTAATTTGTCGGGCATCCATGCGGCCGATGCGGCGCGGGTGGAGAACCTTGTGGAATTGGCTGTGGATTTTTGCCAGACGCATTTGAAGCCCCAGGGGGCTTTGGTGGCCAAATTGTTCCACGGCGGGGCCTACGATCCCTTGGTCAAACTGTTTCGGCAGTCGTTCCATACCGTCAAACCGGTCAAGCCCAAGGCTTCCCGGGACAAGTCCACCGAGACGTTTTTGGTCGGCATAGGCCTGAAGGTCGCGCCCAAGGCCGCGCTGGTAGACCCTGAAAACGCCTAGTTTTTGGGTTAAACCCTTGTTGCTCCTATGGCTGCGATAGCCAAGATAAGCCGGGCGGGCTCTTGAAACGCCTAAAATAGTACGCACTTACGTTGAAGTCTTTCTACCGGAGCCTTGCTTGAAAAATCCGTGGTTTTCCAAAATTGCCGTTTGGCTCGTCATTGCGATGGTGCTGTTCACTGTGTTCAAACAGTTCGACACCCGCGCTGGCGTGAGTTCTGGTTATCTCGGTTACTCTGAGTTCCTGGATGAAGTTCGCAGCAAACACATCAAAACTGCCACCATCCAGGAAGGTCAGGGCGGTACCGAGATTGTGGCCATCACCAACGATGACCGCCGCATCCGTACCAACGCCACCTACCTCGACCGTGGTTTGGTGGGTGACCTGATTGCCAACAACGTCAAGTTTGACGTCAAACCCCGTGAAGAAGGCTCCTTGCTCATGACCTTGCTGGTCAGCTGGGGCCCGATGCTGCTGCTGATTGGCGTGTGGGTCTACTTCATGCGCCAGATGCAAGGCGGCGGCAAGGGCGGAGCCTTCAGCTTCGGCAAGAGCAAAGCCCGCATGATGGACGAAAACAACAATGTGGTGACTTTTGCCGACGTGGCCGGCTGCGACGAGGCCAAGGAAGAAGTCAAGGAAGTCGTGGACTTCCTGAAAGACCCGCAAAAATTCCAGAAGCTGGGCGGCCGTATCCCCCGCGGCCTGCTGCTGGTCGGCCCTCCGGGTACCGGTAAGACGCTGCTGGCCAAGAGCATTGCTGGCGAGGCCAAGGTACCTTTCTTCTCGATCTCCGGTTCGGACTTCGTGGAAATGTTCGTCGGCGTGGGCGCAGCCCGGGTCCGCGACATGTTCGAGAACGCCAAGAAGAATGCGCCTTGCATCATCTTTATCGATGAAATCGACGCCGTTGGTCGCCAGCGTGGCGCTGGCCTGGGCGGTGGTAACGACGAACGCGAGCAAACCCTGAACCAGATGCTGGTCGAGATGGACGGCTTTGAAACCAATCTCGGCGTGATCGTGGTGGCTGCCACCAACCGGCCGGATATTCTGGATGCAGCCTTGCTGCGCCCAGGCCGCTTCGACCGCCAGGTTTATGTCACCTTGCCCGATATCCGTGGCCGCGAGCAGATCCTCACGGTGCATATGCGCAAGATCCCGGTCAGCCAGGACGTGAACGCCAATGTGATTGCCCGCGGTACCCCCGGTATGTCGGGGGCCGACTTGGCCAATCTGTGCAACGAAGCCGCGCTGATGGCCGCCCGCCGCAGTGCCCGCGTCGTGGAAATGCAGGACTTCGAAAAGGCCAAGGACAAGATCCTGATGGGCCCGGAGCGCAAGAGCATGGTCATGCCCGAGGAAGAGCGCCGCAACACGGCCTACCACGAGTCCGGCCATGCGTTGATCGGCAAGCTCTTGCCCAAATGCGACCCAGTCCATAAGGTTACCGTGATCCCCCGTGGCCGCGCCCTGGGTGTGACCATGAGCCTGCCGGCACAAGACCGCTATAGCTACGACAGCGAATACATGCTGAGCCAGATCAGCATGTTGTTCGGTGGCCGTATCGCCGAAGAGGTGTTCATGCACCAGATGACCACCGGTGCCAGCAACGACTTCGAGCGCGCTACTGCCATCGCCCGCGACATGGTGACCCGTTACGGCATGACCGATGCCCTGGGCCCTATGGTGTATGCCGAAAACGAGGGCGAGGTGTTCCTGGGCCGTTCGGTGACCAAGACCACCAATATGAGCGAGCAGACCATGCAAAAGGTCGACAGCGAAGTGCGCCGTATCATCGACCAGCAGTACGCTCTGGCGCGCAAGCTGATCGAAGACAACAGCGACAAGATGCACGCCATGGCCAAGGCCTTGCTCGAATGGGAAACCATCGATATCGAACAGATCGACGACATCATGGCCGGCCGCGAGCCCCGTCCACCAAAGGACTGGACGCCTCGCACCCCCACGGGTGGTGGTAGCAACGGCGGCAGTGGTGGCGCACCAGCGGTGACCACCGAACCCGCACCCACAGCCGCCTAA
Organism: Rhodoferax ferrireducens; assembly: GCF_031458075.1. Lineage (GTDB taxonomy): Bacteria > Pseudomonadota > Gammaproteobacteria > Burkholderiales > Burkholderiaceae_C > Rhodoferax_B > Rhodoferax_B ferrireducens_A. The sequence goes on from NZ_JAVDXT010000001.1 coordinate 512,238, forward strand.
GCTGCTGTGATATCGACTACGGGGCCTGCAAGGGCCCCGTTTTCATTTCTGGCTTTTCTGCACCATGACTTCCTCTACGCGCATGTTCTGGCAAACCACCCGCTTCCGCATTGACCTGGCCCAGCCCCAAGTGATGGGCATCGTCAACGTGACGCCCGATTCCTTCTCCGACGGTGGCCAGCATGCCCATACCGCCGCGGCGCTCGCGCATTGCGAACAGCTGCTGCGCGATGGCGCGCAGATGCTGGACATCGGCGCAGAGTCCACCCGCCCCGGGGCCCAGCCGGTGCCGGTGGAGCAGGAGCTGGCCCGGTTGCTGCCGGTGCTGCAGGCGGCGGTGACTTTGGGCGTGCCCATCTCGGTCGATACCTACAAGCCCCAGGTCATGCAGGCGGCGCTGGATGTGGGCGTGGACATCATCAACGACATCTGGGCTCTGCGCTGGGCTGACCCCGCGCATCCGCTGGCGGGCTCGGCCGTCGTGGCGCAGCACCCCTCTTGTGGCGTGTGTCTGATGCACATGCACCGCGAACCGCAAACCATGCAGGCCGCGCCCATGCAGGGTGATGCCGTGGCCCAGGTGCTACATTTTCTAGAGCGCTCTGCGCAGGATTTGCATGCGCTAGGGGTCGAAAAAACCCGTATTGCACTCGACCCCGGCGTGGGCTTCGGCAAGACTGTGGCGCAGAACTTCGCGCTGCTGGCCCGCCAGTCCGAGTTCCTGGCGCTGGGCTATCCGCTGCTGGTCGGTTGGTCGCGCAAATCCTCACTGGCCGGTATGGCAGCTGGGACCGGCACGCTGGATGCCCAGCAACGCCTGGTGCCCAGCGTGGCGGCTGCGCTGCTGGCGATAGAGCGCGGCGCCCGCATCGTGCGTGTGCACGACGTGTTGCAGACCGCCCAGGCCGTCAAGGTCTGGTTGGCCGCGCAGGCCTAGCCTTCTTTGTCACAATGGCGCCCATCCAGCGCCGACAATGCGCAGCACAATTCCACCAAGAGGATAGATACATGACCCGACACTACTTCGGCACCGACGGCATCCGCGGTACCGTAGGCCAGGCGCCCATCACCCCTGATTTCGTGCTGCGCCTGGCGCACGCCGTGGGCCGGGTGCTGAAGCAGACCGAAGCCCGTCCCACGGTGCTGATCGGCAAAGACACCCGCATCTCCGGCTACATGCTGGAAAGCGCACTCGAATCCGGCTTCAACTCGGCGGGCGTGGATGTGGTGCTGCTAGGCCCGCTGCCGACCCCCGGCGTGGCCTATCTGACGCGGGCCCAGCGGGCCAGCCTGGGCGTGGTCATCAGCGCCAGCCACAATCCGTTTGCGGATAACGGCATCAAGTTCTTCAGTGCGCAGGGCGCCAAGCTGCCCGACGCTTGGGAGTTGGCGGTCGAAGCTGCGCTGGACACCCCACCGGTCTGGGCTGATTCCGCCTCGCTGGGCAAGACCCGCCGGCTCGACGACGCCGCCGGCCGCTACATCGAATTCTGCAAAAGCACCTTCCCCAACCAGCTGACCCTCAAAGGCATCAAGATCGTGGTCGATGGCGCCCATGGTGCGGCCTACCATATCGCCCCCAAGGTGTTCCACGAGCTGGGCGCGGAAGTGGTTGCGATTGGCTGCGCGCCCGACGGCCTGAACATCAACGACAAAGTCGGCGCCACCCATCCGCAGGCCCTGGTCGAGGCCGTCAAAGCGCACCAGGCCGATTACGGCGTGGCGCTGGACGGCGACGCCGACCGCCTGCAGATGGTCGATGCCGATGGCCGCTTGTTCAACGGCGATGAGATCCTGTACCTGATGGTCAAGGAGCGGCTGTCGCGCGGCGGCAAGGTCACCAGCAAACGTGCGGGTGACGCCGTGCCGGGCGTGGTGGGTACCTTGATGACCAATATGGCGGTCGAGCTGGCCCTGCGCGAAAAAGGCGTCGAGCTGGTGCGCGCCAAGGTTGGCGACCGCTATGTGCTGGAAGAGCTGGAAAAGCGCGGCTGGCTGCTGGGCGGCGAGGGCTCTGGCCATCTGCTGGCGCTGGACAAGCACACCACCGGCGACGGTCTGGTCAGCGCCTTGCAGGTGCTGCAAGCCTGCGTCCGCACTGACCAGACCCTGGCCGAGCTGCTGGCCGACCTGACCCTGTTTCCGCAAACCTTAATCAATGTGCGCCTGCAGCCCGGGCAGGACTGGAAGGCCAACACCCAGCTGCCGCTGGCCACCCAGGCGGCCGAAGCCGAGCTGGGCAACAACGGCCGGGTATTGATACGCGCCAGTGGCACCGAGCCGCTGGTCCGCGTGATGGTCGAGGCCCGGGATGCGGCCCAGGCCCAGGCCTGTGCGGAGCGTATCGCCGCGACCCTGCGCTAGACGCCTTCGACCCCGCGTTTTGCGGATTTGTAGGCGGATATTTGGGCAGCAGTGTTTCTATACAAAGTTCCCAAAATCAAGCTGGTATGCACTAATATGGACCGCTGAATCGCATACAGTTTGAGGACAAATTTTTATCTATCCCCGCTTGCCATACCTGTAGGAAACCTGTGTGGAAACCAAACGCCTGAGCCACCTCGTGGACCACGCCCTACTGGGAGACGGGGCTGCGCGGCAGCGGGCGGTGGTGGATGGCGTGGTGGATCTGGTGGCGCATGCCGGCGTATCGCCGCAGATCCTGGCGGTGCTCGACAGCCTGCCGGTGCTGGTCAGCGCCATCGACTTGCGCCACCGGCAAGTCATCACCTACTGGAACCGCGAGTGCGAGGCGGTATCCGGCTATGCGAGCGAAGAGCTGGTCGACCACCCGGAAGCCCTGCAATGGCTGTACCCTGAGCCTCTGTACCTGGCGCGCAAGACCGCTGATTTCCAGGAGCTAGGCCCGCATTTCCGGGATTTGGAGTGGACGCTGACCACCAAGTCCGGCGAGAAGCGGCGTATCGCCTGGTCGACGATAGACGGTCTGCAGTCTGGCCCAGGCCAGTATGCGGTATGGTGCGTCGGCCTGGATGTGACGGCACGCTCAGAGTCCGACCGCTTGCTGCGCGACCGCGACAAGCTGCTGGGTTCGGTGTTCCGCCATTTGCCCGACATGGTCTACCTCAAGGACGGTGAAGGCCGCTGGCTGCTGACCAACCCCGCGGCCCGCGCCGTGCTGGGCCTGAGCGAGCAGGAGGCTTACGGCTATACCAACCTGGAGATTGCCGACCGCAACCATCCGCAGGGTGAGAGCCTGCGCCAGAGCGCCTTGACCGACGAAGCCACCTGGCAGTCGGGCCGGGCATCGCACATGCAGGAAGTCGCCGACGACGGCCAGGGCAATCTGCGCTGGCTGGACGTGATCCGCGTGCCGACCTTTGGCCGGCGCGGCCAGCGCCTGCATTTGCTGATGGTGCGCCGCGACATCACCGACCAGCGCATCGCCGCCACCAAGCTGGAGCTGGCCGGCCGGGTGCTGGAGCAAAGCACCGACGGCATCATCGTGACCGACGAGCAAAACCGCATCATCATGGTCAACGGCGCGTTCACCGAGATCACCGGCTACCAGTCGAACGAGGTGCTGGGCCGCGACCCGCACATCCTGGCCTCCGGGCAGCACGATCCCAGCTTCTTCCAGCACATGTGGAAGGTGCTGGCGGAAGAGGGGCGTTGGGCCGGCGAAATCTGGAACCGGCGCAAGAACGGCGAGGTCTACCCGCAATGGATGAGCCTGTCGGCGCTGCACCAGCGGGCCCACGGCGAGGTGACGCACTATGTGGCGGCCTTCTCCGACCTCAGCTCGCGCAAGGCAGCGGAAGAAAAAATCGCCTACCTGTCCAGCCAGGATGTGATCACCGGTTTGCCGAATAGGGCCCATGTGGCATTGCGTTCCACTCTGGTGCTCAAGCACGCCAAGACCACCCACGAGCAGGTGGCCATGATCGTGATCGACGTGGACAACTTCAAGACCCTCAACGACTCGCTAGGCCATGCGGCCGGCGACCAGATGCTGCGCGAAGTCGGCCAGCGGCTCAGCCAGTTTGCCGACGAGCGCTCGGTGGTTGGGCGACTCAGTGGCGATGAGTTTCTGATCCTGCTGCGCAATGTGCAGGGCACGGCCGACGCCGCCCATATGGTCACCGCACTGATGGACGCCGTGGGCCAGCCCATGGTGCTGGCCGACATGCCGGTGAATGTGTCGATCTCGGCCGGCATCGCCATGTTCCCGGCCGATGGCGACCAGTTCGATGCCTTGTTTGGCCGCGCCGATTCGGCCTTGTACGCAGCCAAGCGCGGTGGCCGCGGCACCTACCAGTTCGCCAATGCCACCATGAACGAGGTGGCGCTCGAGCGCCTGCGGCTCGAGTCCGCGCTGCGCCTGGCGATCGAGAACAACGCGCTGCGGCTCGAATACCAGCCACTCATCCACCTGCCCAGTGGCCGGGTGGTCGGCACCGAAGCCCTGTGCCGCTGGGACCACCCCGAGCGCGGCGCTATCCCGCCCAGTCTGTTCATTCCGATTGCCGAAGATTGTGGCCTGATCGAAGCGCTGGGCGGCTGGGTACTGAAGACTGCGGCCCTGCAGTTGCGCGCCTGGCACGACGCCGGCCAGCCCGAGCTGATGATGGCGGTGAACCTGTCGGCCCGGCAGTTCCAGCGCGGCGTGGTGCTGCGCCAGGTCGAAGAAGCGCTGGCGGTGTCGGGCATTGCACCCGATAGGCTGGAGCTGGAGCTGACCGAGAGCGTGCTGCTGCACGACGGCGAGGCCGTGACCGCGGTGCTGCGCCGGCTGCAGGCCCTGGGCGTCAAGTTGTCGATCGACGACTTCGGCACCGGCTATTCCAGCTTTGCCTACCTGCGGCGCATCAAGTTCGACAAGATCAAGATCGACCAGTCGTTTGTGCGCGACCTGATCGACGACCCCGACAACGCCGCCATCGTGCGCGGCATCATCTCGCTGGCGCTGAGCCTGGGCCTGCGGGTGCTGGCCGAGGGCGTGGAGACCGAAGAAATCGCCCAGCGCCTGCGCCACCTGCAGTGCACCTATGCCCAGGGCTACCACTTTGCGCGCCCGCTGCGGCCTGAAGTGTTTGCCTTGCAACAGGGCTTGTCTATCCCGCCGGTCTAGTGTTGCGCCTAGGGAGTCTGTAACCCGGCCCCTACAATCTGGTAACACTTTGGCATGCTCTATGAAAATTTTGATCTCCAACGACGACGGCTACCAGGCGCCGGGCATCGTCGCCTTGTACGAAGCCCTGAAGGACGTGGCCCAGGTCGAGGTGGTGGCGCCCGAGCACAACAACAGCGCCAAGTCGAATGCGCTGACCTTGTACGCGCCGCTGTACGTGCACCAGGCGGCCAACGGCTTCCGCTATGTGAACGGCACGCCGGCCGACTGCGTGCATATCGCGCTCACAGGCCTGCTGGACTACCGGCCGGACCTGGTGATCTCCGGCATCAACAACGGCGCCAACATGGGCGACGACACGATTTACTCGGGCACCGTGGGTGCGGCCATGGAAGGCTATTTGTTCGGCATTCCGGCCATCGCTTTTTCGCAGACCGAAAAGGGCTGGGGCCATCTGGACGCCGCCGCCCAGACCGCCCGCGACCTGGTGCTGCGCATGACCCAGCAGCAGCTGGTCGGCACCCAGCCCTGGCTGCTAAACGTGAATATCCCGAATCTGCCGCTGGAAGAACTCAAGCCCATGAAGGTCTGTCGCCTGGGTCGCCGCCACACGGCTGAGAAAGTCATCACCATGGACAGCCCACGCGGCGACACCATGTACTGGATCGGCAGCGCTGGCGTGGCCAAGGACGATGCCGAGGGCACGGACTTCCACGCCAGCCTGCAAGGCCATGTGACCATGACGCCGCTGAAGGTGGACCTGACCGACCACGACCACCTGGGCTACTGGGCGCAAACCGCGTCCCGGCTGGCGGCTGGACCGGCGGCGCAAGCCTGATGTCGCAGCGGCCTCCGTTTCCAGCCCGGCTGGACTTCTCTGCGGGTGCGCCATCGGCCAAGCGGGTTGCTATTAAAAACGTAGCTTCTACCGCAGTATCTATAAGCGCTAGCGGCCTGAAAAGCTTGAAACCAGCGGCGGCGCCCACGCCCGCGCCCGGCCATGGCATGGACTCGGCCGCGGTGCGCGCCCGCATGGTCCAGAAGCTGGCTGCCATGGGCATCGCCTCGGCCCCCGTGCTGCGGGCCATGGGCCTTGTCGAGCGGCACCGCTTTGTCGATTCCGCGCTGGTCAACCAGGCCTACGAAGACACCAGCCTGCCCATCGGCCTGGGCCAGACCATCTCCAAACCCAATGTGGTGGCCCGCATGGGTGAGCTGCTGCTGGACTCTCCGCTGGGCAAGGCCGGGCCGCTGGGCCGGGTGCTGGAGATCGGCACTGGCTGCGGCTACCAGGCTGCCGTGCTGGCGGTGCTGGCGCGCGAGGTCTACAGCATAGAGCGGCTGCGTGGACTGCACGACAAGGCCCGCGCCAATCTGCGTCCGTTCCGCCTGCCGAATGTGCATCTGCTGTTTGGCGACGGCATGCTGGGCTATCCCAAGGGGGCGCCCTATGCGGGCATCATCGCCGCGGCCGGTGGCGACGCGATTCCCCAGGCCTGGCTGGACCAGCTGGCGGTCGGCGGTCGGCTGGTGGCACCCATGGTGACCAGCGGCGGCAAGCAGGCCCTGGTGGTGGTGGATAAAACCGCCCAGGGGCTGAAACAGCAATTGCTCGAAGCGGTACATTTTGTCCCTCTAAAATCGGGCATTGCTTAAACAGAGATATGACGCAAGCAGTGGCCGGTCCCTTCGGACAGGAATTGCTTGGGTCCAACAGGAAATACACATGCACGCGTTGCGTCATCAGGATTGGAAGAATGCCCTCGCGCTGGTAGCGGTCGTGCTGCTGGCGGGCTGCGCGGGCCCGAATGCACACAAGGCCCCGGTAGAAGACCGTGGCACCAGCCGCTCGCAGTCGCCGGTCGCCACCGCACCGGCCGAGACCGTGCCCGCCAAGCCGCTGCCCGGCGCCGAGAACGCGGGCCGCCCCGGCTACTACACGGTCAAGCCCGGCGACACCTTGATCCGCATCGGCCTGGATTCGGGCCAGAGCTGGAAAGACATCGCCCGCTGGAACGGGCTGGACAACCCGAACCTGATCGAAGTCGGCCAGGTGCTGCGCGTGGTGTCGCCGAACGCCACGGTCACCGAGAACGGCGTGACCACCCGCCCGGTGGCCTCCAGCACGGTCACCGCCACACCTGTGCCGGCCGCGAGTGCACCCGCCAGCACGGCCAGTGCCGCCAGCGCTCCCAGCAGCGCCGCCAGTGCTGCGGCCAGCAAGCCCGCCCCCGTGGTGGCGCCAGCGGCTATCGGTGAGGATGATGTGGCCTTTATCTGGCCCACCAGCGGCAGCCTGATCGCGGGCTTTGACGAAGCCAAGAACAAGGGCCTGGACCTGGGTGGCAAGACCGGCGACGCGGTGCTGGCCGCCGCCGACGGCCGCGTGGTCTACGCCGGTGCCGGCCTGCGCGGCTACGGCAATCTGCTGATCCTCAAGCACAACAACACCTACCTGACGGCCTACGCCCACAACCAGACCCTGCTGGTCAAGGAAGACCAGGCGGTGCGCAAGGGCCAGAAGATCGCCGAGATGGGCAGCAGCGATGCCGACCGCGTCAAGCTGCACTTCGAGATCCGCCGCCAGGGCAAGCCCGTCGATCCCGCCAAATACCTACCCAACCGGTAACTGCCATGAAAACCCCCAACGCGTCCGGCAAAACTGTGCTTGTGGACGCGCTGGGCGACGAGAGCCTGCCCATGCCTTTGGGCGAGATCGTGGACGGCGCTGGCCCGCTGCCGCCCGGCGGGCCTGGCTGGCTGGCCGCTGGCGGCGATGGCCACGACACCCTGAGCATGTACCTGCGCGATGTGCGGCGTACCGAGCTGTTTACCCCCACCGAAGAATTCGACATGGCCACCCGGGCCCGGGCCGGCGACTTTGCAGCCCGCCAGGCCATGATCGAGCACAACCTGCGTCTGGTGGTCAGCATTGCCAAGACCTACCTGGGCCGCGGTGTGCCCATGAGCGACCTGATCGAAGAGGGCAACCTGGGCCTGATGCATTCCATCGACAAGTTCGAGCCCGAGCGCGGCTTCCGCTTTTCCACCTACGCTACCTGGTGGATACGCCAGTCGGTGGAGCGCGCGGTGATGCAGCAGGGCCGGGTGATCCGCCTGCCGGTGCACGTGGTGCGCGAGCTGCAGCAGGTGCTGCGGGCCCGGCGCACGCTGGAGCATGACTCCGCCTTTGCCGAATTGCGGCCCGACGGCGTGCGGGTCGACGACATTGCCGGGCTGATGGGCCGCGATGTGAACGAAGTTGCCGACCTGCTGGCGCTGGCCGAATCGCCACGCTCGCTGGATGCGTCCATGGACCGCTCGGAAGACGGGCAGACCCTGGTCGACACCCTGACCGACGAAAACACCCTGGACCCGTCGGCCAGCACCCACACCCACGAGGTCGAGCGCCTGCTGGAAACCTGGACCGCCACCCTGACCCGGCGCGAGCGCGAAGTGCTGGACGGCCGCTTTGGCCTGCACCACCGCGAACCCGAAACCCTGGACACCTTGAGCGACCGCCTGGGCCTGACCCGCGAGCGGGTGCGCCAGATCCAGAACGAAGCCCTGCGCAAGCTGCGTGTCCAGCTGGGCCGCAGCGGCGTGAAGAAAGAAGCCTTGTTGTGATGCAAAGAACCCGACGATTGTGCTTGCTGGCCGGTGTGCTGGCCTTGGCCAGCTGCGCGGCGCCTGGCCCGCGTACCACCACCATCAGCCAGGAACGGCTGCAGACCCTGCTGGCCGCGCGCTTTCCCTACACCGGCAAGCTCGGCGCGCTGTTCGAGCTGCAAGCCCAGGCGCCCCAGGTGCGGCTGATGCCCGAGCAGAACCGCATTGGTACCTCGATACAGGTGCAGGTGTCGGACCGGCTGGGGCGCGCGACTTTCAATGGCCTGCTGGACGTGGACTATGGCGTGCGCTTCGAGCCCAGCGACCAGAGCATCCGCATGGCCGATGTGCATGTGAACAGCTTCAACTTTACCGGCGTGCCCGAGCGCTACCAGGCCATCGTGCAAGACTATGCGCAGCAGCTGGCCGGGCGCATGCTGGGCGACCTCAGCCTGCACCAGATCCGCGCCAAAGACATGGAAACCATCAAGGGCTGGGGCTACGAGCCCGGCGCCATCGATGTGACGCCCGAGGGCCTGCGCATCACCCTGCAGCCCCGCCAGCAACCCTGACCCGTTACTATCAAAAAAATAGCTGCTGGCGCAGGTAGTACCTGCGCCAGCAGCTATTTTTATATGTAGCGGCGGAAAGGCCTAGTGGGCGCCTTGCTCCAGAAAGCGCTGGGCATCCAGTGCCGCCATGCAGCCGGTGCCGGCGCTGGTGATGGCCTGGCGGTAGATGTGGTCCTGCACGTCGCCGGCGGCAAACACGCCGGGTACGCTGGTCATGGTGGCAAAGCCGTTTAAGCCGGCCTGGGTGACGATGTAGCCGTCCTTCATCTCCAGCTGTCCGGCAAAGATGTCGGTGTTCGGCTTGTGGCCGATGGCGATGAAGCAGCCCTTGAGGTGGATGTCGGTAGTCTCGTCGCTCTTGGTGCTTTTCAGGCGGATGCCGGTCACGCCGGAGGCGTCGCCCAGCACTTCTTGCAGGGTGTGGAACAGCTTGAGTTCGATCTTGCCGGCGGCGACCTTTTCCATCAGCTTGTCGACCAGGATGGCCTCGGCCTTGAAGGTGTCGCGGCGGTGCACCAGGGTGACCTTGGAGGCGATGTTCGACAGGTACAGCGCTTCTTCGACCGCGGTATTGCCGCCACCGACCACGCAGACCTCTTGCTCGCGGTAGAAGAAGCCGTCGCAGGTGGCGCAGCCCGACACGCCGCGGCCCATGAAGGCGGTTTCAGAGTCCAGTCCCAGGTACTGGGCCGAGGCGCCGGTGCAGAGTATCAGCGCGTCGCAGGTATAGGTGCCGCTGTCGCCGGTGAGGGTGAACGGGCGCTTGCTGAAATCCACCGTGTGGATGTGGTCGAAGATGATTTCGGTCTTGAAGCGCTCGGCGTGCTCCAGGAAGCGCTGCATCAGTTCCGGGCCTTGGACTCCCATCACGTCAGCGGGCCAGTTGTCCACCTCGGTGGTGGTCATCAGTTGGCCGCCCTGGGCAATGCCGGTGATCAACACCGGGTTCAGGTTGGCTCGGGCGGCATAGATGGCGGCGGTGTAGCCGGCAGGGCCGGAGCCTAAAACCAGGACTTTTGCGTGTTTGTTGGTTGACATTAAATAAAAACCCGTGATGAAAATAACAAGGAGCCGTGTACAGTTTGCGTTGTGTTACAAAAATGCAAGCGCGCTGCAGTTGGTGCGAGACCTGTGTGGAAATTTTGCCCCAGATTGTAAGAACCCATGGCTTATAGGGTCCAAACGTAAGAGGAAATTCCGATGTCAATGTTGTCCAACATAGAGCTTTTGCTACGTGTGCCTTTGTTTTCCAGCATGACGCCCGAGCAGGCCGACGTGGTGGCCAAGGCGGTGACCAAGCAGCGCTTCAAGCGCGCCGAGGTGATTGTCGAGCAGGGCCGCAAGTCGAACGCGCTGTTCATCGTGCTCAGCGGCCGGGCCCGGGTGCTGACCACCGACAGCCGGGGCCGCGAGGTGATCCTGGCGACCCTGCAGGTCGGCGACTACATCGGCGAAATGAGCCTGATCGACAACGAGCCGCATTCGGCCACGGTGCAGGCCGATGTGCCCACCGACTGCCTGGTGCTGGGGCGCGCCGAGTTCGACCACTGCCTGGACGGCAATACCGCCATGGCCCGGGCCGTGATGTCGGGCTTGGTCAAGCGCCTGCGCCGGGCCGACCAGAAGATCGAGTCGCTGGCCTTGATGGACGTGTACGGCCGTGTCGCCCATGTGCTGCTGGACTCCGCCACCCACGACGCCGATGGCCAGATGGTGATCCGCGACAAGATTTCGCGCCAGGACGTGGCCAAGATGGTCGGCGCCTCGCGCGAGATGGTCAGCCGGGTGATGAAGGACCTGGAGGAGCGTGGTTACATCAAGGGCCAGGAGAACGGCTCGACCCACATCCAGTCGGTGCTGGGCTCGCTTACATAATCGTGCGGGCCATGGGGTAAGCTTGCGGCAGATTTTTCTGCCCATGACTTATTCACTCAATACCCTCAATTCCAATGGTCCGGTGGTGTCGCCCATGCGCTCCGGCATCAACCGCTTTGCCCGCGAAATCGGCCTGATCCTGGGCCTGCTGGTGCTGGTCTTCTGGCTCATGTCGCTGCTCGGCTACTCCTTGCAGGACGCGGCCTGGTCCACCTCGGGCCAAACCGTCAAGGTGCACAACTGGGGCGGCCGCCTCGGCGCCTGGATGGCCGATATGAGCTACTTCTGCTTCGGCTTCTCGGTCTGGTGGTGCGTGGCCGCCGGCGTGCGCGCCTGGCTGGCCGGCCTGGCCGACTGGATGCGCGCCCATGCCGAAGACAGCTCCGCCCGGCCGCCGGCGAACCGCCTGGTCGGCAGCGTCTGGGGCTTCTGGGTCGGCCTGGCTTTGCTGATGTGCTCCAGCAGCGCACTCGAATGGTCGCGGCTGTACCGGCTGGAGCCGCAGCTGCCCGGCCAGGTCGGTGGGGTGCTCGGCTATCTGGTCGGCCCGTTCGGCGTCAAATGGCTGGGCTTTACCGGCTCGGGCCTGGTGTGGATTGCGCTGGGCGTGATCGGCGTGTCGGCGGTGTTCCGCTTCTCCTGGAGCCAGGTGGCCGAGCGGCTCGGTGCCTGGGCCTATTCCTTGGTCGAAACCCGGCGCGAGAAGCGCGAAGTGGCCGAGGACCTGGCCGTGGGCAAGAAGGCCGCCAAGAAGCGTGAAGCCGTGGTGCGCGAGGAGCGCGTCGAGATCGAAGCCCACCACCCGACGCCGGTGATGATCGAGCCGACCATGGCCGAGCCGCCCAAGAGCCAGCGCGTCGCCAAGGAGCGCCAGAAGCCGCTGTTCAGCGAAATGCCCGATACCAAGCTGCCGCAGGTCGACCTGCTCGACGGCCCGCAGCTGCGCCAGGAAACCGTGGCCCCCGAGACGCTGGAGATGACCAGCCGGATGATCGAGAAAAAGCTGAAGGACTTCGGCGTCGAGGTGCGCGTGGTGCTGGCCTCGCCCGGCCCGGTGATCACCCGCTACGAGATCGAGCCGGCCACCGGCGTCAAGGGCTCGCAGATCGTCGGCCTGGCCAAGGACTTGGCGCGTAGCTTGAGCCTGGTGTCGATCCGGGTGGTGGAAACCATTCCCGGCAAAAACTATATGGCGCTGGAGCTGCCGAACGCCAAGCGCCAGTCCATCACGCTGTCGGAAATCCTGGGTTCGCAGGTCTACCACGAAGCCAAATCCATGCTGACCATGGGCCTGGGCAAGGACATCATCGGCAACCCGGTGGTGGTGGATCTGGCCAAGATGCCGCACGTGCTGGTCGCCGGTACCACCGGCTCGGGCAAGTCGGTGGGTATCAACGCCATGATTCTCAGCCTGCTGTACAAGGCCGAAGCGCGCGATGTGCGCCTGCTGATGATCGACCCGAAGATGCTGGAAATGTCGGTCTACGAAGGCATTCCGCACCTGCTGGCGCCGGTGGTCACCGACATGCGCCAGGCCGCGCACGGCCTGACCTGGTGCGTGGCGGAGATGGAGCGCCGCTACAAGCTGCTGAGCAAGCTGGGCGTGCGCAATCTGGCCGGCTACAACGCCAAGATCGACGAAGCTGCGTCGCGCGAAGAGTTCATCTACAACCCGTTCAGTCTGACGCCTGATAGCCCTGAGCCCTTGAAGCGCGAGCCGCACATCGTGGTGGTGATCGACGAGCTGGCCGACCTGATGATGGTGGTCGGCAAGAAGATCGAAGAGCTGATTGCCCGCCTGGCACAAAAGGCCCGGGCGGCCGGCATCCACTTGATTCTGGCGACCCAGCGGCCCAGCGTGGACGTGATCACCGGCCTGATCAAGGCGAATATCCCGACCCGGATTTCCTTCAAGGTCAGCAGCAAGATCGACAGCCGCACCATTCTGGACCAGATGGGCGCCGAAGCCCTGCTGGGCCTGGGCGACATGCTGTACATGCCCGGCAGCGGCATGCCGACCCGGGTACACGGCGCCTTTGTCAGCGACGAAGAGGTGCACCGCGTTGTAAGTTACTTGAAGACCCAGGGCGAGCCCGACTACATCGAAGGCGTGCTGGAAGGTGGCACGGTCGATGGCGAGGACGGCGAAGGCGTCGACGGCCTGGGTGGCAGCGGCGGCGAGAAGGACCCGATGTACGACATGGCGGTGGAAGTGGTGCTGAAGAACCGCAAGGCCAGCATCTCGCTGGTGCAGCGCCACTTGAAGATCGGCTACAACCGCGCCGCCCGTCTGGTGGAAGACATGGAAAAGGCCGGCCTGGTCAGCGCCATGAGCGGTGCCGGTCAACGCGAAATCCTAGTGCCTGCAAGGGCGGAATGAGCTGAATGAAAAAACTGTTTGCTACTGTATTGATAGCTGCTAGTGCAGGTACTGCCTGCGCTGACGGCCTAGAAAGCTTGGAAAACTTCGTCAAGACGGTGAAATCCGGCCGGGCCGAGTTCACCCAGGTGGTGACCTCGCCGCCCAAGGACGGGCAGGCGGCGCGCAGCAAGACTTCGAGCGGCAGCTTCGAATTCCAGCGGCCCAGCAAATTCAAGTTCATCTACAAGAAGCCGTTCGAGCAAAGCATCGTCGCCGACGGCCAGACCCTGTGGCTGTACGACGTGGACCTGAACCAGGTGACCTCGCGCAAGCAGTCCAGCGTGCTGGGCTCGACGCCTGCGGCACTGATTGCCGCAGCGCCCGATTTGAAAGCCTTGCAGGCCGATTTCACGCTGCAGGCCGCGCCGGACAAGGACGGCCTGCAATGGGTGACGGCCACGCCTAAGGCCAAGGACGGCCAGCTGCAAACCGTCAAGGTCGGCTTCAAGGTGGAGGCCCAGTCCACCGAGCTGGCGGCACTGGAGATTCTGGACAGCTTTGGCCAGCGCTCGCTGATGAGCTTTGCCAAGGTGGAGGTGAACCCCGCGCTGGCCGCCGAGACCTTCCAGTTCAAGCCGCCTGCGGGCGCCGACGTGGTCAAGCAGTAAGCCCGTCGGCTGTGCCCGGCGGCCTGCTTTGCATCAAGGAGGCCCGATGGAGAGCAACACACCCACCCCGGCGATACGGGTCGGCATCGGTGGTTGGAGTTTTGAGCCGTGGCGCGGCAACTTCTACCCTGCCGATCTACCGCACAGCCGCGAACTGGAATACGCGAGCCGCCGGCTCGATGTGATCGAGATCAACAGCACCTACTACAGCAGCCAGAAGCCCGCCACCTTTGCCAGGTGGCGCGATGCCACGCCGGAGGGCTTTGTGTTCAGCCTGAAGGCGTCCCGCTTTGCGACCAACCGCCGGGTGCTAGCGGACGCTGGTGCGTCGGTCCAGCGCTTTGTGGGTAGCGGCATCGCCGAATTAGGGCCCAAACTCGGGCCCATCGTCTGGCAGTTTGCGCCGAGCAAGCCGTTTGATGCGGCGGACTTCGGGGCGTTTCTGCGCTTGCTGCCGGAGGCGGTGGACGGCGTGCCACTGCGCCATGTGCTGGATGTGCGGCATGCCAGCTTCAAGTGCAGTGAATACCTGGCCTTGGCGCGCAGCCACGGCATGGCCACCGTGTTCACCGACTCCGACGATTACCCGTCGTTTGCCGACATCACCGGCAGCTTTGTCTACGCCCGCATGATGCGCACGCAAAGCGCGCTGCCCGAAGGTTGCACCGCCGAGGTGCTGGACCAGTTGGCAGCTTGCGGCCAGGCTTGGCGCGACGGGCATGAGCCGTCCGGCTTGCCACGGATAGAGGAGGCCGCGACGCCCGCGCCAGCCCGTGATGTGTTCATGTTCTTCATCAGCGGCGCCAAGGAACGGGCACCGGCGGCGGCGATGGCCTTGCGCCAGCGCTTGCAGGCCTGTAGTAGCGCCTAGACCTGCACCGCTGCCAGCGAGGGCTGCTTGCCAGCGGCACGGTGCACCCGCTCGTGGTGCACCTTAAAGCTGTCGGCCGCCACCGGCGCCTGGATGGCAAAGGCTTTTTCCCGGGTGTCGCGGGCCACGTAGACCCCCAGCGGCAGGCCTTGCGGCGTCACGGTGCTGACCACCAGCGGCGTGTTGGCGGCCGCGCCGCGCTGCACGCTCACGCCTTTTTCGCCGTTCGCCAGCAGCACATAGGTGCCCGGCGGGTAGAAGCCGAGCACCGTGGTGATGGCGGCAGCCACCTGGGCGTCGTCACGCAACGCGCCGACGATGCTGGACTTGGCAGCCTGCATCGGCGACAGGCCGGCACGGGTGGAGCGGGCCGCGGTCTTGGCCACATACACGTCGACCAGGTGCAGGATGCGCCGGCATGCGAGGTTGCGCGCCAGGCCCTTGCTGGCGTCGCGGTCGTGGTGCAGGGCCACGATGTCCAGCAGGTCGGCATTCACCGCGCCCCAAGCGCGTAGCAGGTCGGCGCTGGCTTGGGGGTGGTCGTGGATCAGCTGCTTCTGCTCTGCATCGGGCGGGGGGCGCTGCGTGGCCAGGGCATCCTGCAGCTTGGCCATGCCGAGGTTCATGGTCAGTGCGGCCTGCACCAGCACCGGCCGGATGGTGTCGTCCAGCCCCAGCTTGCGGGCGGTGAGTTCGCAGACCACGGCGCACAGCAGCGCATGGGTGGCGCAGTAGCCCAGGGCCTTGTCGCCCAGCGCCTGGAACAGGCTGAACAGGCTGGCGTTCGGGTCTTGGTCCAGTAAATCCATGGCGCGCTTTTGCACGCCCTGCAGCCTGCCCAGCGGGTTCTTGGCTGCCACGCCCGCATATAGCAGCTGGGTCAGCACGGTCTGCACATCGACCCAGCCGCCGGTGATGTCCTCGCCCACGGTGTAGTCCAGCTCCAGAATCTCGGCTGGCATGGTGGCCTGCGAGATTTCGTGGATGCTTTTGCCCTCCCGCAGCATGGCGTAGACCAGGCGGTCGTAGCTGTGCACCCAGGCTTTGTAGTCGGCCTGGGTGGCGCAGGCGCCATGGGCTGCCAGGTGTTCGCGGTGGTGCTCCGAGACGATGGCCTGGCCTTTGCGCAGCAGCAGATTGCCCTTGGCATCCCAGATATGGATGGGCAGGGGCCGGCCGAGCTCGATTCTGCTAATGGGCACAGAGGTGTAAATCATCGTGGGGCCGGGCGCTACGGGGGCATTGAAAATGCGAAGGACAGAAGGATAAGGTATGGCGGCAGTTGTTAAACCCGCCATGGCAGAATCAAACACCGCCTATTTGCCCGTTTGGCGAGGCTATCCACCCACTCCATGACCCGTACCTCCCTCTCCACCGATGCCCCGCTGGCCGAGCGCCTGCGCCCCAAGACCCTGGGCGAAGTGATTGGCCAGCAGCACCTGCTGGGCGAGGGCATGGCGCTGCGTATCGCCTTCGAGTCGGGCCAGCCGCACAGCTGCATCCTGTGGGGCCCGCCGGGCACCGGCAAGACCACCATCGCGCGCCTGATGGCCGATGCCTTCGAGGCCCGCTTCATCACCATCAGCGCGGTGCTGGGCGGGGTGAAGGACATCCGCGAGGCGGTCGAGCAGGCGCTGGTGACGCAAGCCCAGGGCCGGCGCACCATCGTGTTTGTCGACGAGGTGCACCGCTTCAACAAGAGCCAACAGGACGCGTTTTTGCCGCATGTGGAGAGCGGGCTGTTCACCTTTGTCGGCGCGACCACCGAGAACCCATCGTTCGAGGTGAACTCGGCTTTGCTGTCGCGTGCCGCCGTCTATGTGCTGCAGCCGCTGGCGCCCGCAGATTTAGAGCAAATAGTGCTGCACGCGCAGGAAATACAAGCGGTACCAGCTATAGAAAAAATAGCAGTGGATCGCTTGCTCGCCTATGCCGACGGCGATGCCCGGCGGCTGCTGAACACCCTGGAAACCCTGGCCGTGGCCGCCACCCAGGAGAAGCAGGCCGAGATAACCGACGTCTGGCTGCTCAAGGTGCTGGGCGAACGCATGCGCCGCTACGACAAGGGCGGCGAGCAGTTCTACGACACCATCAGCGCGCTGCATAAATCGGTGCGCGGCTCCGACCCGGACGCGGCCCTGTACTGGTTTGTGCGCATGCTGGATGGCGGCGCCGACCCGCGCTACCTGGCGCGCCGCCTGGTGCGCATGGCCAGCGAAGACATAGGCCTGGCCGACCCGCGGGCGCTGCGCCAGGCGCTGGATGCGGCCGATGTCTACGAGCGCCTGGGTTCGCCCGAGGGCGAGCTGGCGCTGGCCGGCTGCGTGGTCTACCTCGCCATCGCCGCCAAATCCAACGCCGTCTACAAGGCTTTCAACGAAGCCAAGGCCTTCGTCAAGAAGGACGGCACCCGCCCCGTGCCCATGCATTTGCGCAATGCGCCGACCAAGCTGATGAAGGAGCTGGACTACGGCAAAGGCTACCGCTATGCGCACGACGAGGAGGGCGGTTTTGCCGCCGGCGAGCAGTATTTGCCCGACGGCATGGCGCCACCCAACTTTTACCGCCCGGTGCCGCGCGGTCTGGAAATCCGCATTGCGGATAAGTTGGAAGAGCTGAAGCGGCTCAACAATCAGAAACGCTAATACTTCTGTAAAGCCGCTTATTTCGGCATTTTCAAGGGTAAACACGACCTAAACCCGAGGTTTTGGCCCGTTTCGTGCTGGATACAATGCGCCACAGAACCCGCACCATTTTGGACATGGCGGGTTTTTTTATAGATAGCTGCTGGGCCCACAAAGCCGCTTTGGGTCGTCGACCCAGGGCAGCCAGCAGTGTGTGGATGCACCACAAAACGGAGAAAACTTTATGGATATCTTGCTTCAGCAGATCATCAACGGTCTGGTACTGGGCAGCATGTATGCCTTGGTCGCCTTGGGCTACACCATGGTGTACGGCATCATCAACTTGATCAACTTTGCGCACGGCGAAGTCTTGATGGTCGGCGCACTGACCAGCTGGACCATCATCGGCCTGATGAAAGACGCCATGCCCACCACCCCGGGCTGGCTGATCCTGTTCATCTCGCTGATCATTGCCTGCGTGGTGGCGGCGACACTGAACTTCGTGATCGAAAAAGTGGCTTACCGGCCGTTGCGCAACAGCCCCAAACTGGCTCCCCTGATCACCGCCATCGGCATGTCCATCCTGCTGCAAACGCTGGCCATGATCATCTGGAAGCCCAACTACAAACCCTATCCCACGCTGTTGCCGGCCACGCCGTACAACATCGGTGGCGCGGTGATCACCCCCACCCAGATCCTGATCCTGGGCCTGACGGCGGTTTCCCTGGCGGTGCTGGTCTGGCTGGTCAACTACACCAAGCTCGGTCGCGCCATGCGCGCCACGGCCGAAAACCCCCGCGTCGCGGCCCTGATGGGCGTCAAGCCCGACATGGTGATTTCGGCCACCTTCATCATCGGCGCCGTGCTGGCGGCCATCGCCGGCATCATGTACGCGTCGAACTACGGCACGGTGCAGCACACCATGGGCTTCCTGCCCGGCCTGAAGGCCTTTACGGCGGCGGTGTTCGGTGGCATCGGCAACCTGGCCGGTGCGGTGGTCGGTGGCATTTTGCTGGGCCTGATCGAATCCATCGGCGCGGGCTACATCGGCGCGCTGACCGGCGGTGTCATGGGCAGCAACTACTCGGACATTTTTGCCTTCATTGTGCTGATCATCGTGCTCACGCTGCGGCCTTCGGGCTTGCTGGGTGAACGGGTGGCCGACCGGGCCTGATGGGCGAACCAAAGAGCATCACCATGAAACTGAACAAAACAAATTTCATCATCGGCGCCATCCTGGCGTTGATCCTGCCGCTGGTCCTGCAAAGCTTCGGCAATGCCTGGGTGCGTATCGCCGACATGGCGCTGATCTACGTCATGCTGGCCCTGGGCCTGAACATCGTGGTCGGCTTTGCCGGTCTGCTGGATCTGGGCTATGTGGCCTTCTTCGCCGTCGGCGCCTATGTCTACGGCCTGGCGGCTTCGCCCCACCTGACCGACACCTTCCCGGCGCTGGCCGCCATGTTCCCCGAGGGCCTGCACATTTCGCTGTGGATGATCCTGCCCATCGCGGCGGGCATCGCCGGCTTCTTCGGCATGCTGCTCGGGGCGCCCACCCTCAAGCTGCGTGGCGACTACCTGGCCATCGTGACCCTGGGCTTTGGTGAAATCATCCGCGTGTTCCTGAACAACCTGGACCACCCGGTCAACATCACCAATGGCCCCAAGGGCTTGAACCAGATCGATACGCTGAAGTTCTTCGGCATCAACCTGGGCAAGCCGCTGGAAGTGCTGGGCTTCGAGCTGGCCTCGGTCAGCCTGTACTACTACCTGTTCCTGGCCCTGGTGGTGATCAGCGTGGTGCTGTGCCACCGCATGGAACTGTCGCGCGTCGGCCGCGCCTGGATGGCCATCCGCGAAGATGAAATCGCCGCCAAGGCCATGGGCATCAACACCCGCAACATGAAGCTGCTGGCCTTCGGCATGGGCGCTACCTTCGGCGGCGTGTCTGGCACGCTGTTCGCGGCCTTCCAGGGCTTCGTTTCGCCCGAATCCTTCAGCCTGATGGAGTCGGTGATGATCGTCGCCATGGTGGTGCTCGGCGGTATCGGCCACTTGCCCGGCGTGATCCTGGGTGCGGTGCTGCTGTCGGCCCTGCCCGAAGTGCTGCGCTACCTGGCAGGTCCGCTGCAGGCCATGACCGGCGGCCGGCTCGACTCGGCCATCCTGCGCCAGCTGCTGATCGCTGTCGCCATGATTGTGGTGATGCTGCTGCGCCCCCGTGGTCTCTGGCCCGCGCCCGACCACGGCAAATCGCTCAAGGCCAAGTAAGGAACACACATGACAAATACAAGCACTACCGATGTGGTCCTGCGGGTGGCGGGCATCTCCAAGCGTTTCGGCGGCCTGCAGGCCCTGAGCGATGTGGGCATCACCATCCAGCGTGGCCAGGTGTATGGCCTGATCGGCCCGAACGGCGCCGGCAAGACCACCTTCTTCAACGTGATCACCGGCCTCTACACCCCGGACAGCGGCAGCTTCGAGCTGGCCGGCAAGCCGTATTCGCCTACCGCGGTGCATGAAGTCGCCAAGGCCGGCATTGCCCGCACCTTCCAGAACATCCGTTTGTTCGCCGAAATGACGGCGCTGGAAAACGTGATGGTCGGTCGCCACATCCGCACCCATACGGGTCTGATGGGCGCCATCTTCCGCACCGCCGGCTTCAAGCGCGAAGAGCTGGAGATTGCCCAGCGCGCCCAGGAGCTGCTGGACTACGTAGGCATCGGCAAGCTGGCCGACTACAAGGCCCGCACGCTGAGCTACGGCGACCAACGCCGGCTGGAAATCGCCCGCGCCCTGGCCACCGACCCGCAGCTGATCGCGCTGGACGAACCGGCCGCCGGCATGAACGCCACCGAAAAGGTCATGCTGCGCGAATTGATCAGCAAGATCCGCCAGGACAACCGCACGATTCTGCTGATCGAACACGACGTGAAACTGGTCATGGGCCTGTGCGACCGCCTGACCGTGCTCGACTACGGCAAACAGATCGCCGAAGGCACCCCTGCCGAAGTGCAGAAAAATGAAAAAGTGATCGAGGCTTATCTCGGTACCGGAGGACATTGAGATGGCTGAAACACAAGCGAAAAAAATCGGCCCGGTGCTGCTGAAGATCAGCGGCCTGAAGGTCTCCTACGGCGGCATCCAGGCCGTCAAGGGCGTGGACTTCGAAGTCCGCGAAGGCGAACTGGTCAGCCTGATCGGCTCCAACGGTGCGGGCAAGACCACCACCATGAAGGCCGTGACCGGCACCCTGCCGATTGTTGGCGGCGACATCGAGTACCTGGGCCAGAGCATCAAGGGCCAGGGCGCCTGGGAGCTGGTCAACAAGGGCCTGGTCATGGTGCCCGAAGGCCGTGGCGTGTTCACCCGCATGACCATCACCGAAAACCTGCAGATGGGCGCCTACATTCGCGACGACAAGGCCGAGATCGCCATGGACATCGAGAAGATGTTCACCATCTTCCCGCGTCTGCGCGAGCGCAAGGACCAGCTGGCCGGCACCATGTCCGGCGGCGAACAGCAGATGCTGGCCATGGGCCGTGCGCTGATGAGCCGCCCCAAGGTGCTGCTGCTCGACGAGCCCTCCATGGGTCTGTCGCCCATCATGGTCGACAAGATCTTTGAAGTGGTCAAAGACGTGTACGCCCAGGGCGTGACCGTGTTGCTGGTCGAGCAGAACGCCAGTCGGGCCCTCGGCATTGCCGACCGCGGCTATGTGATGGAGTCCGGCCTCGTCACCATGAGCGGCGATGCCAAGCAGATGCTCAGCGACCCCAAGGTCCGCGCTGCGTATCTGGGCGAGTAAGCCCTAAAGCACCTTCTCCTGCGGCGCGGGAGAAGGTGTGGAATTTATAGAAAACAAGGCCCCGCCGCACATACCACCTACACTAGGTGCTATGAATAACGTAGTAGCCAACCCTGGCACTTTCCGCTTCCTCCACGCCGCCGATCTGCACATCGACAGCCCCTTGCGTGGCCTGAGCCGCTATGCGGGTGCGCCGGTGGAGCGCCTGCGCAACGCCACGCGGCGCGCTTTGGAAAACCTGGTCGATCTGGCGCTGGCCGAGCAGGTGCAGTTCGTGCTGCTGGCCGGCGATCTGTACGACCGCGACTGGCCCGACTTCCACACAGGCCTGTTCTTTCGCGAGCAGATGGTGCGGCTGGGCCGGGCGCAGATTGGCGTCTACATCGTCCAGGGCAACCACGACGCCCAGGGCACCATCACCCGCGAACTGCCTTTGCCCGAGCACGTAAAAGTGTTCTCCAGCCGCAGTGCGGAAACCATGCGCATCGACGCGCTCGGCGTCGCCATCCACGGCCGCAGCTTTCCGCAGCGTGCGGTGGACGAAGACTTTGTGCCCGACTACCCGGATGCCGTGCCCGGCCAGTTCAACATCGGCATGCTGCACACCAGCCTGACGGTTGGCGGCGGCATCCACGATACCTACGCGCCCACGACCTTGCCGGTGCTCAAGACCAAGGGCTACGACTACTGGGCGCTGGGCCATGTGCATACCCGCGACGTCGTTTGCGAGTCGCCGCGCGTCGTCTTTCCCGGCAATCTGCAGGGCCGGCATGCGAACGAAACCGGGCCCAAGGGCTGCGAACTGGTGACGGTGGTAGGCGGGCAGATGGAGGCGCGCTTCGTGCCGCTGGACGTCGTGCGCTGGCACCAGCTGCAGCTGGCGCTGGACGGCATGGACAGCCTGGCGCAAGCCACCCAGCTGATCGCCGCCACGCTGGCCGACGCCACCCGCGGCGCAGGCGACCGCCTGCACGCGCTGCGTGTGGTGCTCACCGGCCGCAGTGCCTTGCACGGCACCGAGGCCCAGCAACCCGGCACGCTGGAAGCGGCGGTCCATGCCGCCGCCCAGGACGTGGCCGGCGCCGAACTCTGGATAGAGCAGGTCCAGCTGCGCCTGGCCAGCCCCATCGACCGCGCCCGGCTGGCCCAGGGCGAGGACGCGGTGGCCGAGCTGCTGCGCCTGGTCGACGAACTGGCTGCCGACCCCGCGGCGCTGGCCGCCTGGACGGCCAAGGCCTGTGGCGACGTGCTGCACAAGCTGCCGGCCGAGGCCAAAACCGATGCCGACTGGAGCACGCCCGCCGCCATGCAAGCCTTGTTGCTGGACGCCGAAGCCACGCTATTGGCCCGGCTGGGGAGCGCCGCATGAAGCTGCAAAAACTTTTCTTGAGCGCCTTCGGCCCATTCACCGGCAAAGAGCTGGACTTCAGCGCTACCTCGGCCAATGTGCACCTGCTGTACGGTCCGAACGAGGCCGGCAAGTCCTCTGCCCTGCGCGCCATGGCCGACCTGCGCTTCGGCATTCCGCTGCGCAGTGCCGACAACTTTGTGCACGACAGCGGCAAGCTGCTGCTGGCCGGCGTGTTCGCCGATGCCGGTGGCCAGCCGGTGGCCGTGGCCCGGCGCAAGAAGAACAAGGATGCGCTGACCGCCGCCGACCCCGCCACCGGCCTGCCGTTGGCCACACCCGCGTCGGCCGCCATCGCCCAGGCGCTGACGGGCGGCCTGGACCGCGCGGGCTTCGAGCGCAGCTTTGGCCTGGACCATACGCGCCTGCGCCAGGGTGGCGAAGATTTGCTGAAAGGCGAGGGTGAGCTGGGGGCGGCACTGTTCGAAGCCAGTGCCGGCCTGCAAGGCGTGAAGGCGCTGCTGGCCAGCCTGCAGGACGACGCCAAAAGCTATTACAGCCCGCGCGCCACCCAGGCCACCATCCCCGAGGCGCTACGCCAAATCGAAGAACACAAAGCCGCCTTCAAGGCCGCGCTGGTGCGACCTGCCGAATGGAAGGACCGGCAGCGCGCACTGGAGTCGGCCAATGCACAGCTGGTCGACCTGAAGCAGCAGTTGGCCATCCAGACCAAGCGCATCCACGCGCTGACCGAGCTGCGCGCCGTGCTACCTTTATTGCAGCAGCATGCGCAGGTAGATTCAGCGCTAGAGGCACAAAACACTATAAAGCTGTTGGCGCTGGACGCACGCGAGCAGCGCCTGGCCGCGCAACACAGCATGCACAGCGCGCACAGCCAGTGGGATACCGCCCAGGCCGAGATCGACCAGTGCGCCCAGGCCCAGTCCGGCCTGCGGCTGGAGCCGGCCTTGCTGGCCCACGCGCCGGCGATCGAACGCCTGCTGCGCGACTGCGCGGCCGTGCGCCAGCAGCGCAGCGAACGCCTGCAGACCCAGGCCCAGGTAGAGCAGGGCGCGGCCGCGTTGGCCGCCATGGCCCAGCGCATCGCCCCGCAGCAGGATCTGGCCACGGTGCTGGCAGCCGTACCGGGCACGGCAGACCGGGTCGCGCTGGACGACTTGCTCGACAACTTGGCGCGCCAGACCCAGGCGCTGGCGCAGCAGCAGGCGCGGCTGGCGCAGATCGACGCGCAACTGGCCGACACCACCGATGGCGAGGTACACAGCGTGGCCCCGCCGCTGCAAGCCGCCGTGGACGCGGCTGTGCAGCAGGCCCAGGCGCTCGGCGATACGCCCAAACGCCTGGCCGAGGCCCAGCGCGGGCTGGATGCAGTGGCCCCCCGTCTGCACCAGGCCCTGGCCGGGCTGCGTCTGCCCGACACCGCTGCCCTGTACGCGGTGCGCCCGCTGCTGCTGGCCGAGATCGCCGAGGCCGAAAAGGCCCAGACCGCGCTGGCCGCGCTGAGCGATGCCTTGCAGCAGGAGGACGCCGGCCTGCAACGCGCGCTGCAGGCCTACCAGCTGCGCCAGCAGCAGCTCGCGGCCGTCGGCGAACTGGTCACCGCGCAGAGCCTGCAGGCCGCACGCCAGCAGCGCGACAGCCATTGGCTGCAGCTCAAGCATGCCTATGCCAACCCGGCCGCCGACCCGGCGCTGCTGGCGATTTTTGAACAGGACCAGGCCGAGGCCGACCGCCAGGCCGATCTGCTGCGTGCCGGCGCCGAGCGGGCCGCCCAGGCGGCCGAATGCGCGCTGCAGACCAGCGAGGCGCAGAGCCGGCGCGCCGCGATTGCCGAGCAGCGCAGCGCCTGCGCCGCCCAGACCGCGCAGCAGCAAAGCGATTGGCAGGCCGCCCTGGCCCAGGCCGGCCTGCCGCCGTACCCGCCAGCGACGCTGCGCGAGTGGCAAGGCCAGCGCCAGAACGCGCTGGCCCTGTGCGAACAACACGACGCGTTACAGCGTGAGCTGGCCGATCTGCAAGGCCGTGCGCAGGCAGCAACCCAGGCTTTGGTCGCGGCGCTGCAAGCGGTTGGGCAGGGCGCATCGGCCGACCTAGCGGCGCTGCTGCCGCAGGCCGTGACCTGGCTGCGCAGTGCGCTGGAAGCCGACACCCGCATCCGTGAGCGCAGCCGGCAGCGCGGCCTGCTGCAGGCCGAGCGCAGCACGCTGCAGGCCAGCCTGGCTGCGCAACAGCAGGCGCTGGACGTGCAGGCGGCCACCCAAGCCGGCTGGACCGCGCGCCTGTTCCTGCCGGCGGCCAGCAGCGCGGCGACCATCAAGGCCCGCCTGGCCGAACTGGCGGCGCTGGACCAGGCCCAGGCAGAGCAGAATCGGCGTGTCCAAGCGATTGCCCAGCTGCAGGCCCGCGAGGACGCGCTGCAGACCCAGGCCCAGGCCTTGGCCGCGCTGCTGCAGGAGCCGTCGGTGCAGCACGTGGACGATTTTGTCGACGGGCTCGGCACCCGCGTGGCCCTGGCCCAGGCGCATGCCACGCAAGCGACCGAGCTGCAGCGGCGTCTCGATGTGGCCCTGCGCCAGCAGGCGGCGGCGGGCCAGCAGAAGTCGGCCAGCCAGAGCGTGCTGCAAGCTCTGTGCGCGGCGGCATCGGTAAACGATGCGGCCGAATTGCCGGAGGCCGAGGAGCGCTCCCACGCCAAGCGCGCGCTGCAAGAGCAGCTGCGCACTCTGGAAGGCCAGCTGCAGCAGGCAGCGACACGGCCCTTGGCCGAACTGCGGGCGGCGGTGGCCGGCGTGGATGTGGTGGATATCGACGCCGAACGCAGCGCCTGCGAGGCCCGCGTCGCGCAGCTGGACCTGGACATCGCCCAGGCCACCGAGGCCGCGCAGAATGCCCGCCGCGCGCTGCAGGCCATCGACACCTCGGCAGCCGCTGCCGAGGCGCGCGAGCAGATGGAGTCGGCTGTCGCCCGCCTGCGCGGCGCTGTCCGGCCCTGGGCCCAGCTGCGGCTGGCCGAGACCCTGCTGCAAGAGGCTTTGAGGCGCTTTCGCGAACGCGCCCAGGCGCCCATGCTGCGGCTGGCGTCCGAGTACTTTGGGCTGATCACCGGTGGCCGCTACCCGAAGCTGCTGGTCGATGCCTCCGCCGACAAGCCGGTGCTGCAGGCCGAAGGCGCCGACGGCCGGGTGATCGGTGTCGAAGCCATGAGCGAGGGCACGGCCGACCAGCTGTACCTGGCGCTGCGCCTGGCTGCGCTGGAGTTGCAGCGCGAGGCCGGCAAAGCCATGCCGCTGGTGCTGGACGATGTATTGATGACTTCCGACGACGCCCGCGCCGCCCAGGTGTTCCAGGCCCTGGCCCGCTTCGCCCAGGGCGGCCAGGTGCTGCTGTTCACCCACCACCAGCATCTGGTGCAGGTGGCCCAGGCAGCTTTGCCAGCAGAGGCGCTCGCCATCCACTATTTATAGAAAAAAAGGGCTGCAGCGCAGTTAGATTCTGCGCAAGTAGCTATCAAAAAAATAGCGACTGAGATTGCTCTCAGCCGCTATGCTCCGATGGTGTGGCCCTAAGCCGCTGTGACGTACTTCACTTTCAGACGCAACGGACCTTAGCCCAGAACACCGCAGAACTGGCTTTGCCAGGCTGCTGGTGTTGCCCCCTGCAAGGGGGTTGGCGGAAAGTGCGCAGCACTGGAGCCTGGGGGTTAGCCCAGTTCCCCCATCTGGCTTTGCAGGTAATTTTGGATGCCGACCTTGCCCAGCAGGTCGATCTGGGTTTCCAGGAAGTCGATGTGCTCTTCGGTGTCGTCGAGGATGCCTTGCAGCAGGTCGCGGGACACATAGTCGCGCACGGTTTCGCAGTAGGCGATACCGTCCTTGATGGTGGCTTGTGCGCCGTACTCGGCCTTCAGGTCGCAGGCCAGGCATTCGGGCACGTCTTCACCGACCAGGATTTTGGCCAGGTCTTGCAGATTGGGCAGGCCGTCCAGCATGAAGATGCGGTCCATCAGCTTGTCGGCATGCTTCATTTCGCCGATGGATTCTTCGTATTCCTTCTTGGCCAGCTTGTCCAGGCCCCAGTGCTTGTACATGCGGTAGTGCAGGAAGTACTGGTTGATGGCGGTGAGTTCGTTCTTGAGTTGCGCTTGCAGATGCGCGATGACTTGTGGGTCGCCCTTCATGGTGGCCGTCCTTTGTATGTGTTGGCAAGATTGCTTCGGCGTGCATTGTCGGCGACACCCTCCGGGAAATCAAAAAAGAATGGTCTATGCCCCCAGGTTTTCGGTCAGAGTGCGAACACGCGTGATAGGCATTCGCAAGCCCTGTATGCACCGCTAGCAGGTCGCGCCTGCGCGTGCAGCAATTTCATAGAAATGAGGGAAACACACATTGACCCCGGTTACTTGGCCGGCACAATCGAACAAATGCTTTTGACCACCCCCATGCCCGCCGTGCTCGACATTGAAGCCTCGGGCTTTGGGCGCAGCAGCTATCCGATTGAAGTGGGTTGCGTGCTGTCCGATGGCAAGAGCTTTTGTACCCTGATCCGCCCCGAACCCGAATGGACCCACTGGGACCCGGAAGCCGAGCTGCTGCACCGCATTCCGCGCGGGCTGGTGGTGGACAAAGGCCGGTCCGCGGTAGAGGTCGCCCATTTGCTCAACACCCAGCTGCGCGGGCAAACCGTGTATTCCGACGGCTGGGCCAACGACTTCACCTGGATCAGCGCGCTGTACGAGGTGGCCGACCTGAGCCCTTATTTCAAACTGGAAAACCTGCGCTCGCTGTTGCGCGAAGACGAGGTGGACCGCTGGCATGACCTCAAGCAGCAGGTCGGCGAAGAGCTGGGCGAGCAGCGGCACCGCGCCAGCAGCGATGCCCGGCTGCTGCAGCGCACCTTGCAGCGGCTGATGGAGCAGCGCTGAGGTCGTCCCCAGCTAGAACCGGCGCCGTTCCAGGTGCGCCATTTCGTAGAACAGGGTCTTGGCGGCGAACATGCGCTGGTCGGCCTGGTGCAAGGTTTCGTCGACCTGCCCGCTGGCATCGCAGGAGGCCATGCCCATGGACAGGCTGAGCGCATGGTCGGGCTGGGATGCATTGGACGCGGCGACCAGCGACTCGATGCGGGTGATCAGCGTTTGTGCCATGCTTTCGTTGCAGCCCGGCAGCAAGGCCACAAACTCGTCGCCCCCGGTGCGCACCATGGACCAGTTGGCATCGGTGCGGGCCTGGCGCAGCACCTCGCCCACCCGCTTCAACACCGCGTCGCCCGCCGCATGGCCATGCGCATCGTTGATGCGTTTCAGCCCGTTGAGGTCCATGGTCACCACGCACAGCGGCCACAGGCCATGCTGGGCGACGCGCTTCAGTTCGGCGGCGTAGAACGCGCGGTTGTACAGGCCGGTGAGCGCGTCGTGGGTGCTGACGTATTCCAGGTTGGCGGCAATTTCCTTGCGGGCAGTGATGTCGTCAAACGTCACCATCACGCGGTCCCAGGTGTCTTCGTAGCCGGGTAGTACCCGCACATGGATCTCGGCATGGATGCGCCGGCCGTCCAGCGCGTAATTGACGGTTTCCTTGGAGAAATGCAGGCAGCCCTGCCACAGGTAATCCAGCTCGGCCGTCAGGGCCACCAGGGTGTCCGCACCAAATATCTCCGGCAGCCGGGTCACCAGCTCTGTCTGGCTCTTGGCGGCCAGCAGCAGCAAGGTCTGGCGGTTCACCCGTATCACCTGCAGGCTGCGCGAGCATTGCAGCAGCAGATCGGGGAACTGGCGGAAGTGGGCACGCAAATCGACCACCCCTTGCGCGCGCCAGCCATCGAACAACTGTTTGATGGCGCTGTAGTCTTCCAGCCACAGAGAGACCGGCGCCCATTCGAACATGTTTTCGTAATCAACGACCGCGTTTGGAACCGACATGCTCTCCACCTCCGAACAGTAAGTATCTACCAGCCATCGAGGTGCGGTGGCGGGTAAAAGCGCCTGTTTGATATATTGCAGGCGCCACGTGTTGATGATACAAGGTGTAACACTCTGGGCTCGTGTTCCAGACCTTGCATGCCCATTCTTGCGCGCATGGAGGCGCGTGAAAAGGATCTGATGTGAACCACCCGTTTGCGCTCTCGCGCCGTACCTTCATACAGGCTGCGGGGGCCACCGGCCTGTGCGTCGTGTTTAACCGGCTTTCGGTCAACGCCGCACAGTCGGCCGTTGCGCAGGATGCCCGGGCCCAGCCGGCCTGGGGCGATACACCGGGCAAGGCCCGCTTCCGGATCGACGGCGTGGCCAAGGTCACCGGGCAGAAAATCTACGCACGCGATTTCCGCGCCCGCGACATGCCGGGCTGGCCCGCGCAGGAGCAACTGGCCATGGTGTTGCGGGCCACCGTGGTGGATCGCCTGTTTGAAGGGCTGGATCTGTCCATGCTGCCAGCGCAATGGCAGCCGACGCGCATCGTGACCCAGGCCGACCTGGAGCAAGACCACGTGATCCTGCCCTATGCGTCCACGCCGCCGCAGGCCTGGCCCAGCGGCCTGTTGGTGGCGGCCGGCCAGCGTCCCATCTTCTTTGGCCAGCCTCTGGCTTTGCTGCTGTTCCGTGATTTCGAGTCCTGGCGGCAAGCCAAGCGCCTGCTGCAGTTCAACCCGCAGGTGGTGCGCTATGGTGCCCAAGCCACGATTCCTGTGGTGACGCAAGGCTATGACCCCACCACCCAGCTGACGCGGGTGGCCGAGGCCGGCTTCTCGCAGGTGCAAAGCGGCAGGAGCAACCCGTTTGCCCACCCGCCGAAAAAGGTGGACCTGGAAGCCCGCCAACTGCGCGACAAGATCGATGCAAGCTTCAAACGCCCGGGCATTCGCAGCTTTGAAGGCCGTTATTCCACCCAGGTGCTGGACCCGTTGTTCATGGAGCCCGAGGCGGGCCTGGCCTGGCGCAATGGCAGCAGCCTGCAACTGGTGCTGGGTACGCAGGCGACCAATGGCGATTTGTCGACCACCCTGGGCTTGTTTGTCGATCCTGCCTGTCCGATCAAGATCGACACGGTGGTGTTGAACTCCTGCTATCCGGGCGGCGGTTTTGGCGGGCGCGATACCTCCACTTTCCCGCCTCTGCTGGCACTGGCTGCGGCCTATGCCGACGGCCCGGTGCGGATTGCGCAAGACCGCTATGAGCAGTTCCAGTCGGGCCTAAAGCAGCTCGACTCGACCATGCGCCAGCGCATTGCCGTTACCGCAGACGGCTACTTTGTGGCCTTCCAGAGCCAGCAGGATTTGCGCTCGGGCGGCAACAACAACTACAGCCAGTTTGTCGCCGAGCTGGCCGCCTACTGCGGCGTCGGGGGCTACAACATCGGCCAGGCGGCGGTGGATGCGCGGGCTGTACCGACATCCGGCGTGATCGCCGGGTCGATGCGCGGCTTCGGTGGGCCGCAGGCCAGCTTTGCGGTGGAGAGCCTGGTAGACGAGGTGGCCGCGGGTTTGATGATCGACCCGATCCGGCTGCGCGAGCGCAATGTGCTGCGCCAGGGCGACCGCACCGTCACCGGCGCGCCGCTGGAGCAGCCGATGCAGCTGGCGGAGATCTGCCGCCTGGCGCGTCAGCACCCGCTGTGGCAGCAGCGCCACCAGCACCAGCCGGCAGCTGGCCTGCTGTACGGCGTGGGGTTTGCATTGGCCAACCAGGCCTACGGCACCGGCACCGACGGCGTGATGGCCGAGGTGTCGATTGCGCAAGACGGCCAGTTGACCGTGCGCAGCAACTGCGTGGACATGGGCAATGGCTCGGCCACCACGCTGGCCATCAGCACCGCCAGGTACGCTGGCGCCAACGCTAGGCTGGCCGACATGGGCGAAGCCGCTTACTTTGTGGCGCCCTTGGGCTTCACCAGTACCCAGACCGCGCCTGACTGGAACAACCCGCGCTGGACCGCCAGCTTTGCCATGTCCTCCAGCGCCTGCTTGACAGCCTTTCACCAAGTGCATGTGGCCGAGCAGGCCAGCCGGGTGCTGTTCGAAACCGGCCTGCTGCCGGCTGCTGCGCAGCTGTGGGGCGTGGCCCCGGATGCGGTGCGCGGCCATACGCAGTGGCGTGACAACCATTTGACTGCGCCGGGTCTGCCCGCTCTGGACATGCTGCAACTGGCCCGCCAGCTCTATGCCCTGGGCCTGCCGGCGGCCGCAATGGCCCATGCGGTGTACCAGGGGCAATGGGTGGTGGCGGACTACCAGGTAGGGCCATGGCGGGCCAGCCTAGCCCTGGATGGCTTGTCCACCCGGCTGGCGAACCGCACAGATTGGCTGCGCCATGATCGCTTCAACACCGTAGCTCCGCCGCCCAACGCCAGCCTGTACGGGCGCAGCCTGTTTGCGCCCTCCGGCGCGCTGGCGGCGGTAGAGGTGGAGCGCCGCACCGGCAAGGTCAAGGTACTGCAGATCGAGTCGTTCCTGGATGCCGGTCGGGTGCTGCAACCCGATCTGCTGCAGGGCCAGTCGCAAGGCGGCGTGGTCATGGGCATTGGCTATGCCTTGCTGGAAAACATTCCCTTGCTGGGCGAGGGTGGCGGCAATGGCCGCTGGAACCTGGACAGCTACCACGTGGCCCTGGCCAGCGATGTGCCACTCCACAAGCTCGGCCTGACCATTCTGCCGAGCCAGGAGAGCACGGCCAAAGGCATTGCCGAAGCCGTGTTGTGCCCGATTGCGCCGGCCATTGCCAATGCCGTCGCCCATGCCACCGGCAAGCGCTTCCGCGAACTGCCCATCACCCCCGAAAAGGTCAGAAAGGCCTTGCACGCATGAAGCAATCCATCACCATCCACATCAACGGCGAGAAGGTCCAGCGTGATGTGCCGGACGACCTGGCCTTGATCGACTTTTTGCAGGAAGACCTGGGCCTGACCGGCACCAAGCTGTGCTGCGGCATCGGCGTATGCCGGGCCTGCACGGTGGCGGTGCGGCGCACACCGCAGAGCCTGCCGCAGCCGTTGCTGGCCTGCTCCACACCCGCAGTGCTGCTGGACGGCGAGAGCATCACCACGATTGAAGGCATAGGCCAGCCCGCGCAGCTGGACCGCATCCAGCAGGTGTTCCTGGACCACTTCGCTTTTCAATGCGGCTACTGCACGCCGGGCTTTGTGATGGCCACCCATATGCTGCTGGAGCGCCTGCGCCTGGCGCCGATTCCAGAGACCCAGCTGGACGCGGTGATCGCCGATGCCTGTGGCGCCCATATCTGCCGTTGCACCGGCTATGTGCGCTACTACCAGGCGATCCGTGCGCTGGTCGTGGCCGAGAAAGGGCTGCTGCAATGAAGCGCCATGTGTTGAGCATGCTGCTGGCCCTGGCCACGGTGGCATCTGCCGAAACCATCACCCAGTACGGCCAGGCCTGTGCCGACCAGGTGGCGCCGATTCCGGCGTTCAGCTGCGAGGCTGGTGTGCCCGTGCCGATCACGGTGGATGGCCGCACGCCGGCGAACTACACGCCACAAATGCTGTGCGACCGGCCCTCGCTATTGCGCGAGAAGGGCGTCAAGACCGATGGGCAGTGCGTACCGAATTCGCGGGCCCTGGTGCTGCGCGACGACGACCGTGCGCAGATCAGCGCCTTCTGCCGGCAGAAGAAAATCCGCCCCGCCGGCACGCATTTGTTCGACGAGATCGACATCGTGGCGCACAACGTGCGCACCGGCAGCACCTGCTGGTTCCAGGCCAGCGCGCCCCAGCCCTTGCGCGCCGACCGCGGCGTCGATGGCCGCTATGTGCCGCCGCCCAACCAGGTCCAGCGTTTGCCGGGCTACCCGGCGGCGCAAACTTTCTGGAACCGACCCAGCCAGACGGCGGCGGGTAAATGCGTGCAATGCCACGACAGCGGCCCCTTCATGTACAGCCCCTTCATTGCCCAGACCAAGGCTTTGCCCGGTGACCCGTGGGGGCCGTACAAGAACGAGATTGGCCGGGACTTTCAGCGCTGGCCCAAGCCCCTGGCCATCAGCACCCGGGGCAATGCCTGCACCACCTGCCACCGCATCGGCAATATGAACAGCTGCAATGTGGCGATGTTTGAGTCGACCGGCCTGCTGCGCAGCCCGGGGCTAGACAAGTGGGGAACCCAATTCCCCCAGTCGCACTGGATGCCGCCCGGCAATCTGCACAGCGAGGCCCAGTGGGATGAAACCTTTGCCAGGAGCGTGCGCCTGCTGGCCGCCTGCTGCCAAGACCCGAAGGGGCCGGAATGCCTGGTCAGCGATTACACGCAACCAGCCAAACGGCCCCGTCCGTAATCAGGCCGCGACCGCTGCCGGAGCCGACCGGATCAGGTGGTCAAACGCACCCAGGGCCGCTTTGGCACCATCGCCGGCCGCGATGATGATCTGCTTGAAAGGCACGGTTGTCGCATCACCGGCAGCGAACACACCTGGCACCGAGGTTTGGCCCCGGTTGTCCACGATGATTTCGCCGTGCTTGCTGAGTTCCAGCGTGCCCTTGAGCCATTCGGTGTTGGGCACCAGGCCGATCTGCACGAAGCAGCCTTCCAGTTCGATGTGCTGGCTCTGTCCGCTGGTGCGGTCGGTGTAGGTCAGGCCGTTCAGCTTGTTGCCGTCGCCGGTCAGCTCGGTGGTCTGCGCCGATACATGCACGGTCACGTTGGGCAGGCTGTGCAGCTTTTTGACCAGCACGGCATCGGCCCGCAGCGTATCGCCGAACTCGATCAGGGTCACATGCGCCACCAGCCCGGCCAGGTCGATGGCCGCCTCGACGCCCGAGTTGCCACCGCCGATCACCGCCACGCGCTTGCCCTTGAACAGCGGGCCATCGCAGTGCGGGCAGTAGGCCACGCCCTTGTTTTTGTATTCCTGCTCGCCGGGTACGTTGACATTGCGCCAACGCGCGCCGGTGGTCACGATCACGGTTTTGGATTTCAGCGAGCCGCCATTGGCCAGTTGCACCTCGACCAGGCCGCCGGGCGTGGCGGCGGGGATCAGCTTGTCGCCGCGTTGCAGATTCATCACGTCCACGCCGTAGGCCTTCACATGCGCGTCCAGGCCCATGGCGAACTTCGGACCATCGGTTTCCAGCACGGAGATGAAGTTCTCGATGGCCATGGTGTCGTTCACCTGTCCACCAAAGCGCTCGGCGGCGATGCCGGTGCGGATGCCTTTGCGGGCCGCATACACGGCCGCTGCTGCGCCTGCGGGGCCACCGCCGACCACCAGCACGTCGAAGGCTTCCTTGGCGGAGAGCCGGGCGGCGTCTTTGTCGCCTGCGCCAGTGTCGAGCTTGGTCACAATCTCTTCCACCGTCATGCGGCCCGAGCCGAAATGGCTGCCGTTCAGGTAGATGCTGGGTACGGCCATGATTTCGCGGGCATTGACCTCATCCTGGTACAGCGCGCCGTCGATGATGACCGTTTTGATTTTGGGGTTGAACACCGACATCAGCGTCAGCGCCTGCACCACGTCCGGGCAGTTGTGGCAGCTGAGTGACATGTAGACCTCGAAATTGAAGTCGCCGTCCAATGCCTGGATGCTCTCGATGACACCGGGTTCGACCTTGGGCGGGTGGCCACCGGTCCACAGCAGGGCCAGCACCAGCGAGGTAAATTCATGGCCCATGGGAATGGCCGCAAAGCGCAGGCTCATATCGCTGCCGATGCGGTTCAGGCTGAACGAGGGCTTGCGCGCATCCGTGCCGTCGGTCTTCAGGGTGATCTTGTCGGACAACGCGATGATGTCCTCCAGCAAGCCGCGCATTTCGACAGCGCCTTTGCTGTCGTCCAGCGAAGCTGTGATCTCGAACGGCTTTGTGACCCGTTCCAGGTAGCTTTTCAGTTGTGCTTTGAGGTTGTCGTCCAACATACTTTTCTTTCAGTCAATACTGCCGCCAGCCTCGTGAGCCGGCGGCGGGTTTAGTCCATTGCGCAGATTTAGATCTTGCCGACCAGGTCCAAAGAAGGGGTCAGGGTGGCTGCGCCTTCGTTCCACTTGGCGGGGCAGACTTGGCCTGGGTGGGCGGCGGTGTACTGGGCGGCCTTCAGCTTGCGCACGGTTTCCTTGACATCGCGGGCGATTTCGTTGGAATGGATTTCAGCC
The DNA here is from genome assembly GCF_031458075.1 of Rhodoferax ferrireducens. Taxonomy (GTDB): domain Bacteria; phylum Pseudomonadota; class Gammaproteobacteria; order Burkholderiales; family Burkholderiaceae_C; genus Rhodoferax_B; species Rhodoferax_B ferrireducens_A. The sequence continues at coordinate 547,176 of NZ_JAVDXT010000001.1, forward strand.
GTCTTGATCACCAGCTCGGGGTTGATGATGAAGGTGCCGCGCAGTGCCAGGCCTTCTTCAGGGATGTGCACGCCGAAAGCGTTGGTCAGCGTGTGGGTAGGGTCGCCCACCAGTGGGAACTTGGCCTTGCCGACGGCGGGCGAGGTTTCGTGCCACACCTTGTGCGAGAAATGGGTGTCGGTGGTGACGATGTAAACCTCGGCGCCGGCCTTTTGGAACTCGCCATAGTTTTCAGCAGCGTCTTCGATTTCGGTGGGGCAATTGAAGGTGAAGGCGGCCGGCATGAAGATCAGCACAGACCATTTGCCCTTCAGCGTTTCATCGCTCACGGTCACGAACTTGCCGTTGTGAAAGGCTTCGGTCTTGAAAGGCTGGACTTGGGTATTGATCAAAGACATGGTGGTTTCCTATGTAAGTTAGTAACTTGCAGGTGGCTAGGTGCGGAATGCGCTGGCTACCAGACTGCATGATAAGCTATTAATTAATTACAATCGATAGAAAATTTGTATTCATTCGATAGCCACGGTAGCAATCTGTATGTCACAAGTTGTGTCAGGGATTTTGACAAATGAGAATTATTCGCATATAGTAAACCCCTATTCCAGCTAGCCACCCGGGCCGGCGCAGGCTCTCAAACCAGCCGTCTGCGCCCGCCACCAGCCAGCCGTTGACCTTTTTCAACTGTTGTCAGGTTCCACTGTGGCGCTCCCTTCCTCTTCTTGTTCCCCTTCGTTTTTCGCTGTGCGCGAACTCACCTGGCTGATCGGCCTGGCTTTTGGTTCGGTCCTGTCGGTGCAGGCCCAAACCGTCCAAGTGGCCGCCGTCGGCAGCCTGCGCGAGGTGGTGGTCAGCGGCTCGCGCTCCGAGCAAGACCCGGACGAGCTGCCCATGAGCATCGATGTGATCCGCAGCCAGGATATCGAGAGCCAGCAGATCCAAGACATCCGCGACCTGGCCAAAGACCTGCCGAACGTGTCGGTCAAGCGGGCGCCAGCGCGCTTCGGCATGGCCTCAGGCAACACCGGGCGTGACGGCAACGCGGGCTTCAACATCCGCGGGCTGGATGGCAACCGCGTGCTGCTGCTCACCGACGGCATCCGCATGCCGCGCAGCTACGTCTTCAGCGCCAATGCCTTTGGCCGCGACTACTTCGATATCGGCCTGGTCAAGCGGGTGGAAGTGGTACGCGGCCCGGCCTCGGTGCTGTACGGCTCGGACGGCGTGGCCGGCCTGGTCAACTTCATCACCTATGAACCTTCGGACTTCTTGACGGCCAGCAAGACCTTTGGCGGTCGGGTCAGTGCCTCGGCCAGCAGCGACGACAACGGCGTGGGCCTGGGGGCCACCCTGGCCGGCCGCGCCAATGAAGTGGCGGAATGGTTGATTGGCGTGAACGCCAGCCGTGCCGACGGTCTGAAGAACATGGGCACCAACGATGCCCCGAACCTGACCCGCACCAAGCCGAATCCTGAAACCGACCGCGGCAACTCGCTGCTCGGTAAGCTGGTGCTGCGCCCGAACGCCGACCAGAAGCATGTGCTGACTTTCGAGCACGTAGAGAAGAAGGTCGACTACAACCTGCTGTCGGCCGTAGCTGCCGCTGCCACCGCCTCGACCTCGGTATTGGCCTCTACCGCCAACACCGATATGCAGCGCGACCGCCTGACCTGGGACGCGCGCTACCAGCTGGGCGCGGCCTGGGCCGACAGCTTGCAAACCGTGCTCAGCTACCAGGCATCCGCCTCCCGCGAAGCCGCCACCGAGGACCGCAACACCGCGGCCGACCGGGCGCGCGACACCAGCTACGACGAAGACACCTGGCAGCTCGGCCTGCAAGCCAACAAGACCTTGCGCCTGGGCTCGGACACCGCGCACAAGCTCACCTACGGTGTGGACTATGTGCGCTCCACGGTGAAAACCCTGCAAACCGGCGTGACCCCGCCGGCCGGCGAAACCTTCCCGCTCAAGCGCTTCCCGGATACGGTGGAGAGCAGTGCCGCGCTGTACCTGCAAGACGAGGTGATGCACGGCAACTGGAGCATCACCCCCGGTGTGCGCCTGGACCGCTTCAGCATCGATGCCAGCCAGGACGGCTTCAGCGGCACGGCGGTGTCCATGTCGGATTCGGCCGTGTCGCCCAAGCTCGGCCTGCTGTACCGCACCAGTCCGCAGTGGAGCGTGTTCGGCAATATGGCGGCGGGCTTCCGGGCGCCGAATGCCGGCCAGGTGAACGCCTTCTTCGAGAACGTCACCCAGTTCTACAAGACCATTCCCAACCCGAATCTCAAGCCCGAGAAAAGCCAGAACTTCGAGATCGGCACCCGCGGCCGCCTTGACGCGCTCACCCTGGACGTGGCCGCCTTCACCGGCCGCTTCAAGGACTTGATCGAAGACTCGGTCCAGGTTGGCGGCGCCGGTACGGCGGCCAATCCCACGGTGTTCCAGTCCATCAATGTCGGCAACGCGCGCATCAGCGGCTTTGAAGTCAAGGGCAACTGGGACTGGGGCCGCGTAGCCGGCGGGCAGCTGACCACGCCCTTCACCTACGGCATGGCGCGCGGCAAGGACAGCGATACCGGCAAGCCGCTGGACTCCATAGATCCCGCCAAGCTGCGCCTGGGCGTGCAGTACGCCACTGGCGCCTGGGACCTGCGCCTGGACCTGGCCCACCACGCGGCCAAGAAGCAGGGCGATACCAACGCCGCCTTGTTTGTGACCCCGGCGGCCACCACGCTGGACCTGGGCGGCCAGTGGCGCATCCAGAAAGACCTGCGCTTGAACGTGGCCGTGACCAATCTGACCGACAAGAAGTACTGGAACTGGAGCGATGTGCGCAGCGCCACTGCCGCCCAGGTCGCGGTGATCGACGCCTTCAGCCAGCCCGGCCGCAGCCTCAAAGTGTCCCTGGTCGCAGAGTTTTAACCCCAACCGATTTCCAAAGGAGAGTGTGATGAACCACCCCCGCCAAGACCCAGCCGCCGACGCCTGCCAGGACGAGGAATACGCCATGCCCTGCGCCGAGGCGCTGCTGGCCAGCTCGCTGGCCTTGATGACCGGCTATGTGCAGGGCTGCTGCGACGACCACCGCACGCTGATGGCGCAGAAGATCGTCCAGCAACTGGTTAGCCTGTCGCAGCACCCCATGCTGTCGCCCGACTTCAAAACCATGCTCTGGAATCTGCACACCCGCTGGCTGCAGCAGCTGCGGCTGGACAGTGCTGCCGAGATGCTGCCGCCCTCCGATCCGCCCAACGCCAGCCTGTGGCACAAAACCCATGAGGTGCTGCAATGAGCGCCCGCGTCTGGGAACCTGCCGCGCTGCGCGAAGCCTTTGCCGCGGCCCGCGCCAGCGGCAAGCGCGCCAAGGATGCGGCCGAGTCCATTGGCAGCAGCGAAGGCGCGGCCGTGGCCGCCCACTGCGGCGAGCACAGCTACCCGCCCAAGGCCGTGCCCCTGGCCGGCCCGTGGATCGCCTTGCTGCAGGCGCTGGAGCCTTGCGGTCCGCTGCTGGCCCTGACCCGCAACGAAAGCACCGTGCACGAGAAAACCGGCGTTTACCGCAAGCTGTCGGCCATGGGGCCGAACGGCCATATGGGCCTGGCGCTGGGTGAAGACATCGATCTGCGCCTGTTCTTCAGCCAGTGGCATGCGGGCTTTGCGGTGACCGAGCTGGCCGCCAACCCGCAGAACCGGCCGAACGTCAGCCTGCAGTTCTTCGATGCCCATGGCAAGGCCGTGCACAAGATCTTCCAGCGCGACGCGACCGACCGTGCGGCCTTCGAGGCCGTGGTGCAGCGCTTCACCGCACCGGCCTGCAATGCCGTGTTCACGCCGGCCGCGGCTGCTGTTGCGCCTTTGCCGGATGCGCAGATCGAGGTCGATGGCCTGGGCCAGGCCTGGGCCGCGATGCAGGACACGCATGAATTCTTCGGCCTGCTCAAGCAATTCCAGGTCGAACGCCAGCAAAGCCTGCGCCTCATGCAGGGCCGCTTCACCCAGCGCCTGGCGCCCAGTGCGCTGCGCGATGTGCTGCACTCCGCGTCCTTCGATGGCGTGCCCATCATGGTGTTCGTCGGCAGCCGTGGCTGCATCCAGATCCACACCGGCCCGGTCAAGCGCATCGAGCCCATGGACATCCGCGGCGTGCAATGGTTGAACGTGATCGACCCCAGCTTCAACCTGCACCTGTGCGAAGACGCCATCGCCCACGTCTGGCGGGTCGAGAAGCCCACGGCCGACGGGGTGGTCACCTCGGTCGAAGCCTTCGACCAGGCGGGCGAACTGATGGCCATGTTTTTTGGCGCGCGCAAACCCGGCCAGCCCGAGCTGCAAAGCTGGCGCGACCTGGTGGCCCAGCTGCCGGTGCTGGAGGCCGTACCCGCATGAGCAATCTGACGACGGTAGAGACCAAGGCCTTTGTGCCCGCCCATGATTTCGCGGTATCGCAGCAGTTCTACCGCGACCTGGGCTTCACCATGGCCTCGGTGGGCGGCGGCGTGGCCTATTTCCACTTTGGGGGGCGCTCGGCCTTTCTGTTGCAGGACTTTTATGTGGCCGCCCTGGCCGAGAACCTGCAGATGCACCTGCAGGTCGAGGACGCGCAAGCCTGGTTCGACCATGTGCAGCAACTGGACCTGCCGACCCGCTACGGCGTGCGTGCACCCACCCCGCTGGTGGACCAGCCCTGGGGTATGCGCGATTTCGCGATTGCCGACCCCAGCGGCGTTTGCTGGCGCATTGCGCAGAACATCCCGGGCTTTGTGCCTGTGGGGCGGACTGCTGCTACATGAATTCCGATCTCCCCAACGATTCCCCTCTATCCAATGACTCCGCCCATGACACCCCCCACACTCCGCCGCCGCGCCGTACCAGAACCTGCCTGCGACCTATTCGGGGTCGCGTTGGAGAGCAATCGGGATGAGTTGGCTGTCAGCACCCGCAGCATGGGCTCCCTGCCCATGCAAGGGGGATGGCGGGCAAATCGCCCGATTTCTCCCCAACCCGTAGGGCAGTTGTCTTTTCGGGCAGTCTGGGGCGTTGCGACTCTTGCCAATAGCGGGGCTATTGGCGGCGAGCCGCGCCTACCAGCCCCTCCCGAAAAGGCAGCTGCGCGGCCCCGAATAGGTCGCAGGCAGGTTCTTTGCTGGGCCGCCAGCGCTACGCTTGCACCTGCTGTGCTCCAGGCGCAGACGGCCAAACTGCCGCGCCTGGTGACGGTGGGCGGCGCCATTACCGAAATCGTTTACGCCCTGGGCGCTGAAGCCCAACTGGTCGGCACCGACACCACCAGCCTGTACCCGCTGGCCGCGCAGAACACGCCCAAGGTCGGCTATATGCGCAGCCTGTCGGCCGAAGGCCTGTTGGCGTTGAAGCCTGACGCGGTGATCGGCACCACCGAGGCCGGCCCGCCGGTGGTGATGGCCCAGCTGCGCAGCGCCGGCGTCAAGGTCGATCTGATCGCGTCCGACCACAGCTGGGCCGAGGTGCAGCGCAAGTTGCAGGCCGTGGGCCGCGGCGCCGGCCGCGAAACCCAGGCGCGCGCGCTGCAGGCCAGGCTGGATGCCGACTGGGCGGTCACGCAGCAAGTGGTGGCGCAATTCAAGGGCCGCAAGCCCAAGGTGCTGTTCATCCTGTCGCATTCCGCCACGGTGCAGGTGGCGGGCGAGAAGACCGCGGCCGACGCCATGCTGCGCTTCATCGGCGCGCAGAACGTGATGGTCGGTTTCAATGGTTATCGGCCCATGACCGCCGAAGCCATGGCCGCCGCAGCGCCCGATCTGATATTGACCAGCACCCAGGGCATAGAAGCGCAGGGCGGCTTGGACAAGTTCTGGTCGCGCCCCGAGCTGGCGCTGACCCCGGCGTTCAAGACCAAGGCCTTGGTGCACTTGGACGCGCTGGAGCTGCTGGGCTTTGGCCCGCGCATGCCGGCCACCGTGCGTGCGCTACACCAGCGCATCGTGCTCGCATGAACCTGCATACCCGTCGGCTCGCCGGGCCGCAGGTGCTGCTGCTCGGCGGCGCACTGGTGCTGCTGAGTCTGCTCAACGCCAGCGCACGCGGCGCCTATGCGATCGACCTCGCCGACATCCTGAAGACGCTGTGGGCCGCGGCCTTCGGCGGGCTCGATGGTTCGCCCGAGCAGCTGGTGTTTCTCAACATCCGCCTGCCGCGCTTGTTGCTGGGCCTGGCGGCGGGTGCGGGCCTGGGCATGGCCGGTGCGCTGATGCAAGGCCTGTTCCGCAACCCGCTGGCCGACCCCGGCCTGATCGGCGTCAGCAGCGGCGCGGCGCTGGCGGCCGGCATCACCATCGTGCTGGGCAGCCGCTACTTCCCGGACCTGCCGCGCACCCTGGGCAGCTGGACCCTGGTGGCCATGGCTTTTGCCGGCAGCCTGGCGGTGACGGTGCTGATCTACCTGCTGGCCCAGTCCGAGGGCGGCACCCGCGTCGGCCTGATGCTGCTGGCCGGCGTGGCCATCAACGCGCTGGCCGGGGCCGGCCTGGGCTACCTGACCTTTCTGGCCAGCGACGAGCAGCTGCGCAGCATCCAGTTTTGGTTGCTGGGTAGCTTGGGCGGCGCGCGCTGGAGTGCGGTGATGTTGGTGTTTACTATTGTTTTGATAGCTGTTGGTGCAGGTATTACCTGCGCCAGGCCCTTAAATGCCATTGCATTGGGCGAAGCCCAGGCAGCCCTGCTGGGCGTGGACGTGGAGCGCACCAAGCGCCGCGCCATCGCCATCACCGCGCTGGCCGTGGGCGCGGTGACGGCCACCACCGGCATGATCGGCTTCATCGGCCTGCTGGCGCCGCATTGCGTGCGTCTGGTCGCCGGGCCCGACCACCGCATCGTGCTGCCGGGCTCGGCCATGCTGGGCGCGGCCCTGGTGCTGCTGGCCGACAGCGTGGCGCGCACCGTGGTGCAGCCGGCCGAGCTGCCGCTGGGCGTGCTGACGGCCTTTGTCGGCGTGCCGTTCTTCTTGCTGCTGCTGCGCCAGTTCAAGGGCCGGGTATGAGCGCCTATCTCGAAGCCCGGGCTACGTCCTGCCGCGTCGGCGGCGCGACTCTGCTGGATTCGGTGTCGGCACGCTTTGCCGCAGGCCAGTTCACGGCCATTCTGGGGCCGAACGGCGCGGGCAAGTCCAGCCTGTTGTCGCTGCTGTGCGGCCAGCGCAAGCCCAGCCAGGGCAGGGTGCTGCTGGATGGCCAGGCCTTGGATGCGTATCCGCCGCTGCTGATGGCGCGGCGCCGCGCCTTGCTGCCGCAAGACCTGTCGGTGGCCTTTGACTACACCGTGCAGGATGTCGTCGAGCTGGGCCGCTATCCGCACCGCCAGCAGCCCAGTTCGCAGGAGGCCGAGATCGTGCAGCGCGCCATGCAGGCCACCGGCGTGCAGGCCCTGGCGCAGCGCGTGCTGAACACCTTGAGCGGCGGCGAACGGGCCCGGGCCCAGCTGGCCCGCGTGCTGGCGCAAATCTGGGAGCCCGTGCCCGGCCACAGCCGCTGGCTGCTGCTGGACGAACCCACGGCCGCGCTTGACGTGCACCACCAGCACGCGGTGCTACGCCTGGCGCGCCGCTGGGCGCATGAACACGGCGTCGGCGTGGTGGCGGTGCTGCACGACCTGAACCTGGCGCTGCGCTACGCCGACCAGGTGCTGCTGCTGCAAAACGGCCAGGTCCAGGCCGATGGCCCGCCGGCCCACGTGCTGAGCGAAGCCACCGTGCGCCGCATCTGGCAGGTCGACGTGCACCCGGTGCGCGATGCCGACGGCAACCTGCAACTACTCATGGCCTGAACCTGAAGAGGAGACATTGATGCTGATCCAGGAAGCCCGTATCCATCTCATCCGCAAGCCGGTTGCACCGGCCCTGTCCGACGTGGCCTGCGAACACGCGGCGCTGGTGCGCATGCTGGCCGGCGCCCAGGCGCGGGTGTCGGTGCTGGTCAGTGACCACGCGCAACAGATCGCCGCCTTGCAAGCCCAGATCGTGCGCCTGCGCGGCCGCGCCATCCTGCGCGACACCATGCTGGCCTGGCTGCGCGAAAGCCTGGCACGGTTGGAGCCAGAAGCCGCTGAAGACCTGGCGCCGCACGCCGATGCCGCCGACCGGGTGATCTGCCAGACCGGCTGCGTCAGCCACGGTAACTACTGGCGCGACGACGACCAGTGCCGGCGCACCGGCAAAAGCTGCACCATGGACGGTGTCAAGGTCGAAATACCGCGCTAGCGCAGGTGGTGTCTGCGTTGTTAGCTATTAAAAAAGTAGTAGGCCAGCGGCCGACGTGCATTCTGCGCGTCTCAACCCAGCGCCAAGCAGGGTGATTCGGCCATTTCGCAAGCGCTTTACCCTCGCAGGGTAGAGTCTCCAATCGGGTCTGCACTGCTTGCTGGGTCTGGCAGACATATCCCACCGTTCTTCAAGGATTGCTGCAATGCGCCGTTTCGCTTTCGCTGTTTTTTCATTGCTGCTGCTCGCCCTGGCCGGCTGCGCCATCACCCCCGGCATGAGCCGCGATGAAGTCCTGTCGTCCTGGGGCCGCCCCACGGCCGAACTGGACCGCAATGGCATACACCGGCTGCAGTATTCGCGCCAGCCGATGGGGCAGTCGGTGGTGATGGTCGACCTCGACGCGAATGGACGCGTTCTGCAGTCGCGCGAGGTGCTGAAACCCAGCGAGTTCGCCAAGGTTGACCTATCGGGCAGCACTACGCGTGCCGACATCCTGTGGGCCTTCGGCCCGCCCGCCAAGGTGGACGGCGTGATGTCGTGGAACGGCGATATCTGGTCCTACCGATGGAGAGACACGGAGGACATGTGGTTCTGGGTGTACTTCGATCCAGCGGGTGTGGTGCGGCGTGTGCAGCAGGGGCCGGACATTGCCATCCGTCCCTTCCCCCGCTGACGCCAATCGTCGGGGCAAACCCAAGCTGCTGGCGGGGTGCTCGGGAATGCGTCGAATGGAAATGCAAGAAGCCATGAACCCAAGTCATTCAGCACAGAGTGGCAATATGTACCTTCGCAACGGCGCTATCGGTGAGCAAGTCGAGCGTCTGCTTTAGGGTAGGGTGAAAGTTGGGTTTGGGCCCGAAGCGGAAGTGCGCTTGTCTCCGAAGCGGTCACTTGGCTTTCATCAAACGAGCCAGAAGAGAGCCCAGAATACGAAGGCAGACGAGATAAACAACGACAACGGCAAAGGCCCATCCGTCAGAACCAAGACTCTCCCTGACGCTTTGCTGAAATAGTCCAAGCGCCACAACGCCGACAAGGTAAACCACGAACCTGATTTGTGAAGCACTCATAGGATGGCTGCTCCTGGCCGGGTCCTGTCGTTGTTCAAGGTTATCGCCAAGGATTGAGCCTTTCGACGAACTGACCGCTGACATCGACTCTGTAGTACCAGTCCGTCCAGCCATTGATGGCATGGCCGGGTTCAAACGACACGATTGGGCATTCGCCGTGCACAGCATGGCGCGCGAACTGATAAAACCCTGCATGCTCGGGCGGGGCCACCATGAAGAGCTTCGAACCGTCCGGTTCGAAGACGTTTAAGGATTGGCCCTCGGTATCGATTTCCGCGAAACGCCCGTCGGCGAGAGTAACTCTCAAAATGTTCCTCAAGGTCACTTGGTTGGATGGAGCAATCGTAAGTCCGGTTCTGGCCGAATTCTGCCTTATCTGGCCCGGCTCCAGCGGGCCCAAAGTTGACTTTGATGCAACTCGAAAGCTGTCATTCAGCAACCGCGACGATCTGCGCCACCATAGTCATCACTGCGTTGTTTTGTGCAACCAAGTCGGCAGGACTCGGGTTAGTTGCCGTGGTCACCACGGCGAGCCGAAGCGACGGAACGACAAGCGCAAATTGAGCGCCGTAACCCCAGGCCCACACCACAGGGCGCTCACCCAAGTCACCCGTGAACCACAGATAGCCGTAGCCGGTTCTGCGCATCGGTGTCGCACCCCAAGTGGTTAGGACGTGAGGGCGGGTGCTCTCCTTGACCCACTCAAGTGGAACGATTTGCTTGTCGCCCCATCGGCCACCGTTGGTCATTGTCCAAGCGACCTTGGCAAGATCGCGAGCGCGCAGCCGAAGCCCGCGATAGCTCAGGAAGTTTCCTGCCCGATCTTTGGCCGCAGCAATCTTTTCGATCCCCAACGGACTGAAGAGATCGCGTTGTGCAAGTTGGTCAACGGACATGCCTTGCGCCTGGACAAGGATGGGGGATAGCAACGAAATCGCAGCGTCGTTGTACACCCACTTTCCCACCTGTTGCGGATCAACCGGAAGTCCGAGAACAAACGAGACAGGATCCTCCGCTGCCTCCAAGGCACGCACGCCGGTTTGAAAGTCGTAGACCAAGCCAGAGGTATCGCTGAGAATTTGCTCAAGCGTAATCGCGAGCACGGCGCTGTGAGGTGCCCTCTCAGCTGCCGCGGGCAAGAGCGAGCCGACCGTCTCGGAAAGGCTCTTGATCTTTCCCTGCTCGATGGCAGCCCCGACGAGTATTGAGGCGATGCTTTTGGTGACTGAGTTGACTGCCTGTAGATCAGTCGCGGCCACGCCCCCATAATATTGTTCCGCCACCAGAGAGCCATTCTTGATGACAACGACACTCCTAAGTGCCTTTAAGGACCGGGCGTCATCCAAGACTTTCTGAACGCCGGCCTGATCAACGCCGGAATCCTTCGATTCGGCCCAATCACCGGGTTTTTCAGCGGCGGAGCTCCCGTTGAAAGGAATTGCGCCACCGAGCGCGGCAGCGAGACTGCCGGCAACAAATTCGCGGCGTGATGTCGTCTTGTTCTGCATGGTCGTTCTCTTTCATCAGAAGCCATTCATGTACTAATTGCAGTCAATGTCCGCTTCTGGCGGCGAACGCGGACATTACGCGCGCGAGCCTTTGGTTGGACACGCTTTGTCCGAAGTTGCGAGCTGAAGGGGTGCCTTGTGCCGCGCTCTGAACTCCCTCTCAAACTGAATAATTTTGGCTGGCGGCGTAGCGAGGCAAACCAGCATCAAGACTCGCGATGGACTCAAGCGAACAACCTCATCCACCGCGGGCGTCGCCAGTTTTGATTTGATTTCTCCAACTTCATAGCCATCAGGCGTGATGACAACACCGACCAGCTCGGCAAAGCTCGGAAAACTAGCAATCGCCATGGTTATGAGCAACGCGAACCTGTATACCAGCTTCATACGAAATCTCCTCAATCAACGCGCCTAGCGTATGACGGCTTTTGGCCGGCAGCGGCAATGAGCCGACCATCTTGCAGTTTAGTGCGTGGAGGTCAAGCGGTTCGCCATCATCTGCCTTCAAACCATTTACCAATCGCAAACCCCAAAAAACCCAAGATTACGAAGAAACCGACAATCCCATTTCGAATGCGTTTTTCCTGCCGGATGTTTTTCTCGACAAGCAGCTTTGAGGCGGCCTCAGCCTCTCTTCTTAGAGGAACATCATCGGGGTGGAAAAATGTGACCTCCGCCGACTGATACGTTTCAAATTCATCGCCTCGTACCCTCCCACCAAGCAGCTCAGCGAGTGCTAACAAAGGTGCAAATAACCAGGCTTCAGCAGAATTAGTCCACAACTGTCCATCTTGAAACCAAAGAGTGACGGAGCCCTCACTATTCGTCAATTCAAATGAGTTTTGCGCCCCGTTGAAAATCCAACCACCCCGCTGCGACGCGGCCGCACGAGCTTCATCAAGCGTAATGCTGTGGAGCTTTCCGTTTGCGGTCCGGAGAATTGTGAGGTGGTAACTCATACGTGGCTTTTTTTAATGTTTAGCGATTAGCAAACGCCCGCAACATTGGACCGCTTATTGCCGAGCTTGCGAGATAGCGAGAACTGTCCGGTATTGGCCGCTTTTTGGCTTTTTTCATGCCCTTAGGGCCAGAGCTTCCACCAAGGCCTCTTTGGCCGCAAATCATCCAGAAGCTGGAACGGCGTAGCGTCAAAGTCAGGGTTGTCTTCGTCGTGGCGATAGCCCGCGATATCTTTGGCCATCATGACCGGAATGTCCATCAGGAAGAAGCCTTCAAGATTGTCGCTGTCGTCGGGTTCTGCAGAAGCGTGCAGGGTTTCAAACCGGTCCGGAAGCGTGCCGGACCAACACAATACATCTGGACGGTCGGCAGAATACTCAACCTGCCAGACCTGCTCACCATCGAGCCAGAGTTCGGCCATCGAAAACCCTACGTGCTCTTCGATGGCGCAGGCGACAGCTTGGCACCCTTTGGACAACGCGGCCATGCTGTCCGAGCTGATGATTCGGTGATTGCAGGTTCCGGCCGCCACCATCAACCATTGGTTCGGCAAGACATGGCTAGCTACGGCATTGAAAGGAAAATCGCATGTCTCCTCGGTGGGACCGAGTAAAAGCCGCGAAAGTGCATCCGCAGCCGGTAGGCCTTTAACCGCAGTCCAAGCGAAAGAGAGTCCCATGGTCAGCTGTTCCTCAGATTAAGTCATGCCCGCAACTGCCAGCCGGTCCTTCCAGGACCCGCACGCTTAAATGCTCGGACTTCCATGTGGGGAAAGAAAATGTGGCCAATTCAGCTCTTGGCCGTATGTTGCCGCAGCATGGAATGCCGGCCGCCCCGGCCATCATCAAAACTATGGACAACTGGCAGGCCGGCTTGAACGTCCTGTTCTGGTCGCAATCTGCTAGCAGGCTAGCCGTGGTCTTCCGCTATCCACTGCGCGGGTTCTTCCACGGGCCTGGGAAGACGGCTCTCCAACCATTCTGCGGCCGTGTCTGGGTTGAACTTTGGGTCTTTGGACTCGATGACCCACGACAAGAACTCATCTGGCCCGCCGTTGAGATATGGTGCCGGGGACACCGGCATGAAGACTGTGGGCAACCGCTCGTTGAGGGACAGATAGTTAAGGACGCCGCCAAACTCTTGCACCACGTGCCAAGCTAGGGGGTGGGTGATATCAATCGAGAATTTGACCCACCAATTCCCATCGTCGAATTTGCCGGTGCCAAATGCTGAAGGTGGTATCGCTGGGACACGCTTCAAGAACGCGACAAGCTTGTCGAAATCTGTTTGATTGCTCATACGGCTTGGCTAAGGTGTTTGGCCGATGTCCCGAACGTCCGCTAATGAGAGGTTTGATGACAGCCGCGAATGTCGGCTCCTGGCCGGGTACAGTCTGCCGTTACTCCGTATTGAGCGGCATTTTCGCCCAGTAACACTCGCCCACAGTATCAATGTGGCGGACGATGAACCCTCGTCGCTCAAGTACACGTCGGAGCTTTAGATTGGGCATAGCGCAATGAACCGCATGCACTCGCCATTCGACGAAGGCGAGGCCTTCGCGCTTCGCATAGCTGGATGCCAGTGACGCAAGGCTCGGAAGAGCACCGTCACCTCCACCGTCGACATGTGCAAGCTCCATCACGAGCGCATCGTCCGCCACCTTGAATCGGCCCAGCAGATTGGCGCTCCCGACTTCAAAAACAAGTGGTTCGTCTCGGAGTATGAGCATTCTCATTTCCTCGTTGGAGAACTGAAGAACCTCGTCGACGGTATAACCTTCAATCAACATCTGACTCAAAGTTGCAATTCCAGGTGATGACGTGCATTAGCTCAATTCGGGAGGCGACATACGGCGACTGCACCAGGGGATGTGTTCGGCGTTTTGATGGTGCCCGGAGCGCGGGGCGCTGCGCGAAGTCCCGGGGCCGCCTGCCTGCGGGCCGAGAGTTTGCACCAGGCGCCCGCCGTGGCGCGAGGCGGGTCGAGGGGCGGCGCGCGCCCCGCCGCTCAAGCTTTCACTTCGACCACCGGTTCGAAGCCGCCGAAGATCATGCGTTTGCCGTCGAAGGGCATGGGCGGGTTGCCGGGTGTGGACGGATCCATGCGCGGGTCTTCCATCATCTTCTTCATGCCGGCGTCGCGCGTGGCCTTGTCCGGCCATTCGATCCACGAAAAGGCCACCGACTCCTCGGCCGTCGCCTGGACTGCGCGGCGGAAATCGGTGACTTTGCCGTCGGGGACGTCATCGCCCCAACCCTCGATCACACGGAGTGCGCCCAGCTCGATGAATATCGGGTCGAGTTGGCGCGCGTGCTCAATGAACTTCTGCTTGTTGGCGGTGGGGACCGCGATCACGAAACCATCGATGTATGACATGTCTTCACTCCTGTTGGGTTGACGAGTCGGTGCGCTCGCTTGAAAGCGCCTCGTATCCCTTCGACGCATGACAGGAAGCCACATCGACATGACCTGCCCGGCCGGAGGACACGCGCCCTGTGGCGGCCCCGGAGCACCGCCGCTGCAGGGTGCGCGCCGGGTCAGCCGCCGCGGCGTCCTCAGTGTAGACCTCTTGGCCCCGCAGGTCACTCTAGCGCAACCCGGGCATTTCCTCTCCACAATGCCCACTCCTGGCCGGCGGCTGCCCGCTGACACTTCATGTCGGCGGCATCTAGTTCGCGATGTATGCGTCTAAGCCGAACTGTCGTTGGCCTAAGCCAGGTTCATTGGGGAAGAATCTCGAACACGTCGCCGTTGGTTGGCGTCGCATCCTCGTGGTAGACGTCGTACAAATACTGGGCAAGCTCGCTGTGGTCAATGTCCGAAGGGACGGCGAGCTCCACCGGCCGACGTTTCCCTTCGGGGCTAATTTGGAAGCCCGTCCACGCACCGTGGCTTCGCTCCATGGCAATGATGCGGCCGAACACGTTGAAAACATACTTCACCGTTCATGCTCCTATTTTCCTGTACACCGGATGGCGATGTTAATGATGCGGTGCGGCTTCCGGCGACTGCAATTGCACGGTGATACCGTATAGCGCAAGCATGCCAAGCACATGTCCAATGGCCACGCCCGGCTCTCCCGACTCGATGCGGGCAATGGTTTGGACGTGAACGCCTAGACGGGTCGCGGCAGCGGACTGCCCATCGCCTGCGGCCACACGGGCGCACTTGGCCGCGGCACCCATGTCCTTGATGGACTGCACTGCATCGTTACCAATATGGGGAGAGATTCGCTTGCCTTGTGTCATGGCTGGATTGTCTCCGCATTGCGGCTCGTGGGCAGTTTGACCGCCACTACAGCGTCCCCGCTTCCAACTGCTCCAAATAAGTGAACTCCGGCGCCTTGACCCTGGCCTCCTTGCGGTTCCGGGGGGCGGGTGCGCACTTCCGTGACGCCGCATTTTGCAGGCTTTTCGGCTGCTTTCGCATAGTTCATCTGCGCAAGCAGCTACATAATAAATAGCAAGAGCATCATGCACGGGCCGGCAAGCCCATGGCCCGCCCATCGCTGCGCGGGTCGTGGGCGCCTTGCATCTGGCCCGTGGCTTGGTCGATGCGGATCGCACCCGGATGGCCCATCAGCGGGCTCTGGGCGGGGATGGGGCTCAGCGCATGGCCGCGCCGGGCCAGTTCCTGGAACACCTCGTCGGGCACGTCCTGTTCCAGCTTCAGCGAGTCGCGCGCGTCGGAGAAGGTCTTGCCCAGCAGAAAGCGCGGCCGGGCCAGCGCGGTGTACGGGTCCATGCCGTAGTCGATCATGCGCGTCAGGATGGCTGCCAGGGTTTGCGGCTGGCCGTCGGCGCCCTGGGTGCCGTACAGGATGGTCGGCTTGCCGTTCTGCAGGTACATGCCGGGGTTCAGCGTGTGGAACGGCCGCTTGCCCGGCGCCAGGCAGTTGGGGTGCTTGGGGTCCAGCGAGAAGGCCGAGCCGCGGTTGTGCCAGAGCAGGCCGGTGTCGCCCACCAGCACGCCGCTGCCCCAGTCGAAGTAGA
Organism: Rhodoferax ferrireducens; assembly: GCF_031458075.1. Lineage (GTDB taxonomy): Bacteria > Pseudomonadota > Gammaproteobacteria > Burkholderiales > Burkholderiaceae_C > Rhodoferax_B > Rhodoferax_B ferrireducens_A. The sequence goes on from NZ_JAVDXT010000001.1 coordinate 562,939, forward strand.
TGGTGGCCAGCATCGACACCGCATTGCCCGCACTGTCTGCCGCGGCGATGTACACCGTGTCGCCGGTCTGGAAGGGGTGCGGCCAGGGCAGGGCCTGGTCCATGCGGATCTGCTGGGCTTTGTGGTCCAGGTGCGCGGCCGACAGCAGGCGCTCGATGGGCACCTCTACCTGCTCGGGGTCGGCCACATGGCGGTTGCGGTCGATGAAGGCCTGCTTCACCGCTTCGACCAGCAGATGGTAGTAGTCGGCACTGCCCTCGGGAATGCTGCGCAGGTCGAATCGCTGCAGGATGCCCATGGTCTCCAGCGTGGTGATACCCTGGGTCGGTGGGCGGTGCGCCAGCAGAGTGCCACCGCGGTAGGCAGTGCGCAGCGGGGCTTCGATGCGGGCCCGGGTCTGGGCCAGGTCGGCCGCGGTCAGCGGCGAGCCGGCCTGGGCCAGGCCCTTGGCGACGCGCGCGGCCAGCTGGCCTTCGTAGAAGTCGCGTGGGCCGCGGGCCGCCAGGGTTTCCAGGGTGCTGGCTAGCGGGTGCTGCTGGCGCACGCTGTGCGGTGCGGGGATCTCGCCGTTGACCAGCAAGTTGGCATAGATGTCGGGCAGGCTGGCGGCGTCGGGCAGGCGCAGCTCCAGCCAGAAGCGCTCGGAGTCGGACATGGCAAAGCCGTCGCGGGCGAAGCCTATGGCTGGCGCCAGCAGCTGCTGCCAGCTGTGCTGGCCGGCCCAGCCGTCGCGGCTGATGCCGTAGGCCTGGCCCAGCACATCGACCAGGGCCGCGCTGGTCAGCATGGACTGCGGGCCGCGCACCGGGATGCTGCCGCTGTAGTGGGGCAGATGCTGCGGCGCCTGGCCGATGCCGGAGATCGTTTGTACCTGGCCGCTCTTGTCGGCGATCAGCATGAAGGCGTCGCCGCCCAGGCCGGCGAAATGCGGGTAGGTCACGCACAGGCAGGCGGTGATGGCGATCGCCGCCTCGATCGCGTTGCCGCCAGCGGCCAGCACGTCCAGCCCGGCCTGGGTGGCCAGCGCATGCGGGCTGGTGACCATGCCTTTTGTAGAGGTGGTGCTGTGCGTCATACCGCCAGCCCTGCGCGCTGCAGCAGCCATTCGGCGCTGTCGTTCCACACATCCATCTGCACGATCAGGCCGTCGCGCACGATGTAGCGGTCTACATAGCGGTTGCCCTCGAAGGCGGTGCCGTCGGGCCAGGTGCCGTACAGCGTGCCGATGTTGTAGACGATGGCCTCGGCATCGGTGGCGCCGGCCACCACATCGGTCTGCTCGAAGCGCTTCTTCACCCAGGCATAGCGGCCGGCGTTGAAGCGGCTGCATTCGCTGGGGTCGCGCATCTCGCGACCGCCGGTGAAGCGGATGCGCAGCGCGGGCGACACAAAGGCCCGTGCGCCCTCAGGGTCGGGGACCATGATGGTTCGCAAAAAGCTTTCCACCAGCGTCTGGGCCTGGAGGCCGGCGTCGTGTGCAGGAGGCTGGGGCGTGTCAAGGGTCATGGCTAAAATTGTGAGTGTTTTAGGCCTCTGGCGCAATAGATACCTGCGCTGACAGCTATTAAAACCATAGTATTTATGCCGGACCCCAGCGGTTGCGTGGCAGGCGGTACAGCACATGCTCCTGCAGCGGGTGGCCGCTGGGTACGGCCGGGTGCTTGAACGTGTCGGGGTCGGCCTGCATGCCCAGGCGCTGCATCACCGCGCGCGAGCGCTGGTTGTGCACGGTGGTGAAGGCCACGATTTCATCCAGCCCCAGTCGTTCGAAACCATAGGCCAGCGCGGCCCGCGCGCCTTCGGTCGCGTAGCCCCGGCCCCAGTGGGCGGCGGCCAGGCGCCAGCCGATTTCCACGCAGGGCGAAAACGGCAGCTGCGCGCCCGGTACCTGGATGCCGATGAAACCGATGAAGGTCTGCGTGCTGCGCAGCTCCACGGCCCAGAAGCCCCAGCCGCGCGCGGTGATGCCGGCCTGCACGCGGTCCAGCAGTGCATCGCTGGCAGCGCGGTCGGGCACCGGCAGCAGGAACTCCATCACCGCCGGGTCGGCGCACATGGCGGCGAAGGGCGCGCGGTCACTGTCTTGCCAGGGGCGCAGCCGCAGGCGTTCGGTGGTGATGTCCAGCGGCTCAGCCATGGGCGGGCTCCCGCAGGTCAAACACGGCGGGCAGCTCGCGTTGGCCCAGCGGCGTGGTGCTGAGCGCCCGGCTGTCCAGGTCTTGCCGCACCCAGCCGCGGCGCAGGCTCAGCTGCAGCAGCGCTGCGCCCAGCGCGCCGCCGATGTGCGGCTTGCGCTCGCTCCAGTCCAGGCAGGCGCAGGCAAAGCGGCGGCGCAGCTGCCGGGTGGCGGCCACGTCGATGCCCAGGCCTTCGAACACCTGCTCGCCGCGGGCCGACAGCGCGTAGCTGCCTTCGTCCGCCACCTGCGGCAGCAGCCAGCCATGGGCCAGGATGCGGTCGCCCAGCGCCACACCCAGCGCGCCGGCGATATGGTCGTAGCAGGTGCGCGCATGGCGCAGCTTGCTGGGCGTGGGCGGCACAAACCGGCTGCGCGGCGTGCCGGCGATGACCAGCAGCGCCTCCAGCGCGCTGGCCACATCGCTGCTGGCCAGGCGGTAGTAGCGGTGCTTGCCTTGACAGACCAGCGTGACCAGCTGCTGGTCCTTGAGCCTGGCCAGATGCGCGCTGGCGGTGGACGGGCTGACCTCGGCCACCACCGACAGCTCGGTGCTGGTGCGCGCGTGGCCGTCCATCAGGCAGCACAGCATGCGCGCGCGGGCCGGCTCGGCAATCGCGGCGGCAACGCGGGCTAACTGGTTATCGGCGTTGTCGGTGGGGGCAAGTTCTACAAGCATGCTGCGGTGGTGAGCGAATCGTTGTGGCGGCGGCGCCAGCATACTGCAGCCTCTATCCGCCCACAAGCCGCCATGCCCACCATGCACGCTCTCGCCGCCCCGACCCATGCCAATCCTTATCCGTACTACGCCAGCCTGCGTGCCGGCCCGCCGCTGCGGTTCGATACCGAACTGCGGCTGTGGACCGCGGCGCGGGCCACGGTGGTCGACGAGGTTTTGCTGAACCCGCTCTGCCGGGTCCGCCCGCTGGCCGAGCCCGTGCCGCAGGCCATCGCCGGCTCGGCGGCCGGCAGGCTGTTCGGCCAGCTGGTGCGCATGAACGACGGCGACCCGCACGCCCGCCCCAAGCTGGCCTTGCAGCGCGCCCTGGCCGCGGTGCCGCTGCACACCGTGCAGCGTTATGCGCTGGAAGCTGCTGCGACCCTGGGCGTGGTGCCGGGCGCACCGCTGGCCGAGGCCTTGCACGCGGCCAGCCATCGCCTGCCCAGCCAGGTGCTGGCCCGCCTGCTGGGGCTGGACGCTGCCAGTTGGCCCCAGCTTACCGATTGGACCGCCGACTTCGTGGCCTGCCTGTCGCCGCTGGGCACGCCCGTGCAGCTGGCCCAGGCCTCGGTGGCCGCGCAGGCGCTGCGGAGCTTGTTCCAGCAGAGTCCGGCCCCCGCCCACAGCCTCGCCGCCCGGGTGCAGCAGGAGGTAGAGGCCGTAGGCTGGAACCAGGCCGACGCGCTGTGGGCCAATCTGGTCGGCCTGCTGTCGCAAACCTATGACGCCACCGCGGGGTTGATCGGCAACAGCGTCGTCGCCCTGCAGGCCCAGCCCGGCCTGCGGGATGCGCTGCGGGCCGCGCCGGAGCGCATGGCGGCCCTGGTGCAGGAGGTCAGCCGCCTGGACCCTGCCGTGCAGAACACGCGCCGCTTCGTCGCCGAGCCGACCCGCGTAGCCGGTGTGCAGCTGGCGGCGGGCGACACCATCTTGCTGCTGCTGGCGGCCGCCAACCGCGACCCGGCGTTGCATGCGCGGCCGGACGCCTTGGAGCTGGACCGCGCGGGCTACCGCAACTACGGCTTCGGCCACGGCCCCCATGCCTGCCCAGGCCAGGCCCTGGCCTGCAGCATTGCGTCCGCAGCCGTGCAGGCTTTGTTGCCTCTTCTGGACAACGCGCGGCTGGCCTGGCACTACCGCCCGTCGCTGAACGCGCGCATTCCCGTCTTTTCCACTTCCAAGGAGACCCCATGATCGCCGTCATTTTTGAAGTCATCCCCCAGCCCGAACACCAGCAGGAATATCTGGACATCGCCGCCGATCTGCGGCCGCTGCTGGAGCAGATCGACGGCTTTATCTCTATCGAGCGCTTCCAGAGCCTGAGCCAGCCGGGCAAGCTGCTGTCGCTGTCCTTCTTCCGCGACGAGGCCGCGGTCCAGCAGTGGCGCCAGCTGGAGGCGCACCGCGCGGCCCAGGCCAAGGGCAGGGCGTCCATCTTCCAGGACTACCGTTTGCGGATTGCCTCGGTGCTGCGCGACTACGGCCTGCACGAACGCGAACAGGCGCCGGCCGACAGCCGGGCCCGGCACGGCGGTCCGTCAGAGTAAGCGGCGCGGTGCGGCGGTGGCAGGGTCGCCGCTGTTGGGCGTGCCGGTGGGCTCGATCAGCAGGATATGGGTCTCCACATCGGCCCGCGGCCGGTGCTCCATGCCCTTGGGTACGACGAACATCTGGCCCGGGTCCAGCTGCAGGCTCAGGCCGTCGGGCAGGTCCAGGAACAGCCGGCCAGACAGCACCAGAAAGAAGTCGTCGCTGTCGGCATGCGAGTGCCAGGAAAAGCTGCCCAGGATTTTGGCCACCATCACGTCGTGGCCGTTGAACAAGGCGACGGTGCGCGGTGCAAAATGTCCGCTGAACTGACTTAGTTTGCTGGCAAGATCGATAGTCTGCAAAGGCATGCGGTATTCCTGTTGAATCAAAAATCCGCAGTCTGCGCGCGCAGCGCATCTTCGTATTGGACAAATGTTGCATGGACGGCCATTTGACGCACACCCGTACCGACTGGGCCCATTTCCAGCCCGGCGCTGGCGCGGGCATGACCTTGATGCAAGCCCATTTCACCGCCCATGCGTTCGAGCGCCATAGCCATCCCACCTACGCCGTCGGCCTGACCCATACCGGCGTGCAGACCTTCCAGTGCCGCGGCGCTCGCCATGCGAGCCAGCGCGGCGATGTGATTTTGTTCAACCCCGACGAGCCGCACGACGGCAGCCGTGGCACCGACGCAGGCTTTGGCTATTCCATGCTGTACCTGGAGCCGGCCGTGCTGCAGGCTTGGCGCGACGGCGCGGCCGGCACCCGGGTGGCCGCCTACTTTCGGCAGCCGCTGGCGCATGACCCGCAGGCCGCCCAGGCCCTGCACCAGGCCCTGGCCGCCGCCGCCCAGCCGCAGGAGCGGCTGCGCGCCGAGGCGCTGGCCAGCGCCGCGCTGATCGGCCTGTTGCAACGCTACGGTGAACACACTGGCGACGTATCCGACTGCCTGGACGCCGGGCGCGACCGGATGGAACAGGCGCGCGACTACATCGCCACTTACTTTGCCGAGGATCTGACGGTCGAGCGGCTGGCCCAGCAGGTGGGCTTGTCGCGGGTCCATCTGAGCCGGGCCTTTGCCAAGCGCTTTGGCGTACCGCCGCATGTGTACCTGAATGCTGTGCGCCTGCGCCAGGCCCAGACCGCGCTGCTGGCGGGCCAGCCGCTGGCCCAGGTGGCGCTGGCTGCGGGCTTTGCCGACCAAAGCCATTTCAACCGGCGCTTCAAAGGTAGCTTCGGCCTGTCGCCCGGGGCCTGGCTGGCCCAGATGGGGCCGGGTAGCCGCCCGTGGGATACTTACATTTTGTAATTGAAAATGTGGATAAACCAAGCCGTTTGCGCAGGTTTCATCGGCGCGGGTAGCTATATTAGTTGTAGCATGCTGAGTTGCGTATGCTCCCATTTTTCCGATGTCTGATTCTTCTGTAGCCACGCTGGCCGGCACCGCCATGGCGCCGCGCATCTGGGTGGCCATGCTGCTGCTGTACGGTGTGCTGGCCCTGGCCAGCCTGGGTGCCGGCCGCTGGACCGCGCCCGACAGCGCGCTGCGCCAGCAGATCAATGCCTGGTGGCGCATCTTTCCGGTGGTCAGCCTGAGCATGCTGCTGTACCCGGTGGGGCCGGTGCTGCTGTCGCTGTTGATCGCCAGCTTGGCGCTGCGCGAGCTGAGCACGCACTATGTTGGGCCGCGCTGGCGCTTCCAGGCTGTGTGCGTGGCGGTGCTGCTGCTGCAGACCGCGCTGGCGCTGCACAGCACGGCCATGGCTACCGCGCTGCTGCTGGCCTTGCTGCTGGCGCAGGCCGTGTACTGCGGGTTGCGTCGCCAGCCTGCGCAGATCCTGTTGCTGCTGTTTTTGCTGCTCAGCGCGGGGCTGAGCTTTTTGCCGAGCCTGCTGCAGCTGACGCCTTCCAGCACCGTGAATTTGGCCTGGTTCTTTTACCTGTTTGCGCTGACGGCCTTGAACGATATTGCCCAGTTCGTCAGCGGAAAATGCTTTGGCAAACACCGGCTGGCGGCGCACATCAGCCCCAACAAAACCTGGCAGGGCCTGGTCGGTGGTGTGCTGGCCAGCCTGGCCGTATCGGTGGCGCTGGGCCTGTATCTGCAACTGGCCGGCCTGCCGCTGCTGCTGGCGCTGGGCCTGCTGCTGTCGCTGGCCGGTGTCGCCGGCGACCTGGTGTTTTCTGCCGCCAAGCGCCGCCTGGGCATCAAGGATTTTTCGCAGCTGATCCCCGGCCATGGCGGCATTCTGGACCGCGTGGACAGCCTGGTGCTGACCGCGCCCTTGCTGTACTGCGGCCTGATGCTATGACCATTTAATTTGAGACTTTGGCATGACCCCCTCTTTACCTACCGCCTGGACCACCCAAGAGTCTGGCTTCGACAGTTTTGACCGTACCCGCTTGTTCTACCGCAGCTGGCAGCCTGTGCAGCCGCGGGTCGACGGGCCGCCGCGGGCCCTGGTGTTTTTGCACCGCGGCCATGAGCATTCGGGCCGCATCCAGCCGCTGGTCGAGCAGCTGGGCTTTACCCAGGACTGGGCGTTTGCCTGGGACGCGCGCGGCCACGGGCATTCGCCCGGCGAGCGCGGCGATGCGCCCAGCTTTTATGCGTTGGTGCAGGACTTTGAGGCCTTCGTCCGGCATCTGCAGGCCACCCATGGCATTGCCGCGGAAGACATTTTCATCGTGGCCAACAGCGTGGGCGCGGTGATCGCCGCCACCTGGCTGCACGACTTTGCGCCGCGGGTGCGCGGCGTGGTGATGGCGGCCGCTGCCTTCGACATCAACCTGTATGTGCCGCTGGCCAAGCCTGCGCTGCGGCTGGCGCTGCGCTTCAAGCCGGGCTTGCGCGTTACCAGCTACATCCGTTCGCGCATGCTCACGCATTCCGCGGGCCAGGCCCTGCTGTACGACAGCGACGCACTGATCACCCGCAACATCTCGGCCCGGGTGCTGATCGATCTGGCCGACACCGCCCAGCGGGTGGTCGACGATGCCCACGCCATCGACACCCCGGTGCTGATGCTGGCGGCCGACAAGGACTACGTGGTCAAGCAGGCGCCGCAGCGCCGCTTCTTCGACGGCCTGGCCTCGCGCTTCAAGCGCTTTGTGCTGATCCCCGATTGTCACCACGCTATCTTTTATGAAGACGAGCCGCAGGCCCAGCAAGCGCTGCAGGCCAGCCAGGCCTTTATCGAGGAATGCTTTGCGCAGCCCTTGCCGCCGCTGAGCGACTACCACCTGGCCCATACCCACAGCCCCAGCGCCCACCGTTACCAGGCCTTGCAGCAGGACATGGTGGGCAGCGCCTGGGAAAAGGCTTTCTTCGGCCTGCAAAAAGCCATGCTGGACCGTCTGGGCCATCTGAGCAACGGCATGCAGATCGGCCTGAGCCAGGGCTTTGATTCCGGTGCCTCGCTCGACTACGTGTACCGCAACCAGGCCGGCGGCCGCCTGGGCGTGGGCGCGGTGATCGACCAGGGCTATCTGGACGCCATCGGCTGGCGCGGCATCCGCCAGCGCAAGGTGCAGCTGCAGGGGCTGTTGGGCGAGCTGATTGCCCAGTACCCGGCCGACCAGCCGCTGCGCATACTCGATATCGCCGCCGGTAGCGGCCGCTACGTGCTGGAAACCGCCAAGCGCTTCCAGGACCGGCCGCTGGAAATCACCCTGCGTGAAATCAACCCGCGCAACCTGGAGCAGGCGCAGGAACTCAGCATGGAGCTGCAGCTGAAGAACCACATCGCCTTCCAGCGCCGCGACGCCTTCGACCCCGACAGCTACCCCGAAGACGAGGCGCCGTACGACATCGTCATCGTCTCCGGCCTGTACGAGCTGTTCAGCGACAACCAGCGGGTGCTGCAGTCGCTGCAGGGTATCGCCCAGCAGCTCAAGGTGGGCGGGCATCTGGTCTACACCGGCCAGCCCTGGCACCCGCAGCTGCTGATGATCGCCAAGACCCTGAACAACCACCTGGGCCGGGCCTGGCAGATGCGGCCACGGCCGCAGGCCGAGATGGACGCGTTGGTGGCCAGCGTGGGCTGCCGCAAGCTGCGCAGCGAGGTGGGGATCGCCGGAATCTTTACGGTGTCGGTGGCGCAGCGGGAAGCCGCAGCGCAGCCCGCAAGCGGTTCAGCAGCGTCCAGCCCAGCAGCAACAACACCAGGCTGAGCAGGCCGTTCAGCCACAGGCTGCCGGCGCCAACCGCCAGCAGCAGCGCCAGCAGGCTGAACGCAAACGCGCGGTCGCTCTTGCCCATGGGGCCGTCGAAGCGGCGCGGTGCGCCCACCAGCAGGGCCAGCACGCCGGCAAATTCGACCAGCAGCGCGGCCAGCACCACCAGTACCAGCAAGGGCGCGTAGACGCCGGCGGCCAGGGCGAAGGGCAGGGTCAGCGCCGCGTCGGATACCTGGTCGCCCAGCTCGTTCAGCACGGCACCCAGGCGGCTCTTTTGCCCGGTGAAGTTGGCCAGCATGCCGTCGATGGCGTTCAAGGCCATGCGCAAGAGCATGCACAGCGGCAACCCAGCCCACAGCCGCCAGTCGCCCGGCCACAGCGCCAGCGCCACGCCGTACAGCAGCGACAAGGCCATGGCCAGCAGCGTCACCTGGTTGGGGCTGATGCCCCAGCGCGCGAGCTGGGCCAGCACTGGGCGCAACAGCTGCTGGAAGCGGGACTTGAGTTGGTAGATTGAGAAGCTCATGGGGTGGATTCGGTAAAGGCTTTGGCAATCTGCACGCAGCGGCGGTAGCCCATGGCGCAGTGCAGGTAGACGGTATGGCCGGCCGCGGTTTCGCGGCGCAGGGCGGCGACGATAGCCTGCACCACCTCGGCCGGTGGCGCCACGATGTCGAGCAGGGGAAAGTGCCGGTAGCGCTGGTGTTGCGATGGGCGCAGGGCCGGGGTTTCCGGCAGCTCGCAGCACAGGTCGAACACGCTGCAGCCGGTCGGCAGCAGCCGGGCTTCGGCCTCGCTGAGGCGGCGGCCTATCCACAGCTGGGGTGCCATTTGCTGGATAGTGGGGCGGTGTCGCTCGTGCCAGGCCACGGCCCGCCAACTCAGCCGGTAGCCGAGCAGATAGGGCGCATACAGAATGGCGATCCACCACGGGTGCCGGCCATCGCGCTTGTGCAGAAACTGCCGGTCGCCGCGGGCATAGGCCAGGCTGACCAGTCCCAGGCTGAGCACCGCATACAGCGTGAGCAGCGCCGGCCAGGTGGCCAGGCCCACGACGGCAGCCACGCCACTCGCTACCAGGTAGTACAAGGCCACCTGCGGCGCGCTGCGCCCCGGCCGGACCGCGTACACGCACAAGCTCCCCAGCGCCACCCCGCCCAGCAGGTCCAGCAGATGGTGCTGGTAGGTGAACAGCGTAGACACCGCCGTCAGCAGCAAGCCGCCGGCCAGCAGGCTGCGCGCCCACAGCGGCGCCAGCAGATCGCGCAAGGACACCCACAGCAGCAGGCAATACGCCACGTGCAGCGATGGCAGCTGGTTGTAAGGCCGGTCCACCCAGGCCAGCATGTCGTACAGGGCGGCCAGCCAGGGGGTGTCTACCGCGGGCCGCGGCAGGCTGAAGCGCAGCGGATACAGCACAAACACCAGGGCTGCCAGCACCGTGGCCAGCAGCAGCCGCTGGCTGAAAACGCGCAAGCCATCGCGGCTGCGCAGCGCAAAGAATGCGGCGCCTAGCCAGAGCCCGCTGCTCAGGTAGGGCAGCAGCATCCAGGGCCAGAACGGGATCTGCGCGTCCAGCGCCAGCGCTACATGGCGATGGATATCCTGCTGCTGCGCGAGCCGGTTGGCCAGCAGATAGCAGATGCCAAAGACCAGGCTGTTCAGCCCCAGGTGCAGCAGGCGCTGCCGTACTCTCACCTCGCTCCCCGGGTCCATGCGCTACCTTGCTGCGTTGTTTGGGTTATCTTAGCCGCATGAATCAGGCACAAAAGTACCAACGCTGCATGGTGTTCGCCGGCGGTGGCTTCCGCTTCGGCATCTATCTGGGCATGTATGCGGCGGCGCGGGATGCGGGCCGTCCGCCCGATCTGCTGCTGGCCACCTGCGGCGGTGCGCTGGCGGCGGCCATCATCCAGGCGCTGCCCGACGACGCACAGCGCAAGGCCTGGCTCAGCTCGCCGCAGATGTACGCGTTCTGGCAAGGCCTGCAGCCGGCACCGCGGGCGCGCATCAGCCGCACCTTGCTGCAGGCGGCCCGGCGCAAGCTATCGCGGGCACCGGCGCCGGTGCTGCCGGATCTGTTCAACGACTACCTGTTCGAAGTGCCGCACCATCTGCCGCTGCCCACGCCGGCCGCTGCGTCCGAGGTGGCGGTGGCCACCATCGGCGGCAAGCTGCTGTACGGGCCTGGTGAAGTAGGGCAGGCGCGCGGCACGCGCAAGCTATTTGCGCAGACCGTGTTCTGCGAGCCGCGGGCGGCGGCGCTGCTGCAAGGCATGGTTTCGCCGTTTGCCGACCCGCGATGGGGCAACCATGCGTTGGCCGATGCGGTGCTGACCGACACCACGATGCCGCTGGATGCGGCGGCCTGCATGTCGATCATCGACTTCTATTACTTCCCCTGCTACAGCCATGGCGCTAACAACTACCTGGGTGGCGTGGTCGATCTGTTCCCCATCGAAGTGGCGCGTCGGCTGGCCGACGAGGTGATGATCGAATTCAAGGAGTCGTTTGACCAGACCTTCTCTATCCCCGCCTGGCGCACCGTGCTGGGCCTGGATGGCAACCAGCGCATGCGCCAGGTCAACGGCGAGTTTGCCGATGTGTGGTTCGATACCTCGGACATTACCGCGGCGCTGCCCATCCAGCAGATCGGCAAGCGGCTGGACTGGCTGCACAACCGCATCGTGCTGAACGTGCCCGCCAGCTACGCCACCTATGTGCAGTACATGGACGCGCAGTGGCAGTACGGCTACCAGCGCGGCATGGAGGCGCTGCGCCGGCGCCAGCCGAACGACATCTCGGCCATGCGCAACCCCGACCGCTACAACCAGGCCCAGCCATGCGCGTCCTGATCATCGGCGGCACCAGCGGCATCGGCCTGGCATTGGCGCTGCACTATCTGCAGCAGGGCGACGAAGTGGCGGTCTGCGGGCGCGATCTGGCGCGCTTGCCGGCCGGGTTGATGGAGCAGCATCCACGGTTGCAGGCATTTCCGCTGGACATCAGCGACCGGCCGGCGCTGGCCCAGCTGGTCGATCAATTCGCCGTGCCCCGCCTGGACCTGGTGGTGGTGGCCGCCGGCTTCTACTTCAACACCCGGCAGCATGTGCTGGACGCCGCCACCACGCAGCGCATGCTGCAAACCAATATCAGCGGCTTGGCCCATGCGTTCGAGCTGGCGGCTGCCAAGATGCTGGCCCAGCAGTCGGGCCAGCTGGTGGCGGTCTCGTCGATTGCCGGCTTGCTGAAGGACTACCCCGGCGCCTCGCTGTACAGCGCGACCAAGCGCAACGTGCTGGGCATTTGCGAGAGCTACCGCATTGCCTTGCAGCCATTTGGCATCGCCGTCACCGCCATCGTGCCCGGCTATGTGGATACCGAAAAGCTGCGCGTGCTGAACCATGGCGATGCCAGCCACAAGCCCTTTGTCCAGTCCGAGGCCCAGGCCGTGGCCCACATCGCGCAGGCCATCCAGCGCCGCGAGGCGGTGCGGGTGTTCCCCTGGCAGATGCGCTGGCTGGTGGGGCTGTTGAACCGGCTGCCGCGCCGTCTGCTGGCACTGCGCCGTTGAGCGCCTGGGGGGTGGGGGTAAACTCCTACCCCTTCTTCGACGTCTTGCCCGACGCATCCTCCATGCCATTTGCCTCCCTGGGACTTGCTCCCGCCTTGCTGCGCGCCGTGCGCGAACAGGGCTATACCGTCCCCACCGCCATCCAGGCTGCGGCCATTCCGGCGGTTGTACGCGGTGCCGATGTCTGGGCCGCAGCGCCCACCGGGTCCGGCAAGACAGTGGCCTTTGCGCTGCCCCTGCTGCAGCGTTTGACCGAAGCCCCGCGTGCCGACGGCAAGCGCCGCACCCGCGTGCTGGTGCTGGTGCCGACGCGCGAACTGGCGGCCCAGGTGGCCGAGGTGTTCCGCGGCCTGGCCCAGCACCTGCCGCAGCCGCTGAAAATCGCTGTGATCTTTGGCGGCGTTTCCATCAATCCGCAGATGATGGGCTTGCGCGGCGGTGCCGACATCGTGGTCGCCACGCCGGGCCGCCTGCTCGATCTGGTGGACCACAACGCGCTGCAGTTGTCCAACGTGGCTGCCCTGGTGCTGGACGAGGCCGACCGGCTGCTCGACCTGGGCTTTGCCGACGAGCTGGCCCGTGTGCTGACCCTGCTGCCGGCACAGCGGCAAAACCTGCTGTTCTCGGCCACCTTCCCACCCGCCATCGACGCGTTGGCCGCCCAGCTGCTGCGCGAGCCGGTGCGCATCGAACTGGCGGCTGCGCCCACCACCGACCTGGCGGCTCCGGCCATTGCCCAGCGCGCGATTGCGGTGGATGCCAGCCGACGCACCCAGCTGCTGCGGCATCTGGTGCAACAGAACAAGTGGGAACGCGTGCTGGTCTTTGTGGCCACCAAGTTCTCTGCCGAAATCGTGGCCGACAAGCTGCGCAAGGCCAGCATCCTGGCCGAGCCCTTCCACGGCCAGTTGAGCCAGGGCAAACGCACCCAGGTGCTGGACGACTTCAAGGCCGGCCGCGTGCATGTGGTGGTGGCCACCGACCTGGCGGCCCGCGGCATCGACGTGACCGAGCTGCCAGTCGTCGTCAACTACGACCTGCCACGCTCGGCCGTGGACTACATCCACCGCATCGGCCGCACCGGCCGGGCCGGGCAGAGCGGCGAGGCCTATAGCTTCGTCACCGCCGACATGGCGGCCCACTTTGCGCTGATCGAGAAGCGCCAAGGCCTGAGCCTGTCGCGCGAAGAAATTGCGGGCTTTGAGTCGGTGGAGCTGCCCAGCGCCGACGCGGCCCCGGCAGCGCCGTCCAACGGCGGCATCAAGGGCAAGCGGCCCAGCAAGAAGGACAAGCTGCGCGCCGCCGCGGCTGGCCAAGCCTAAACCTACACAGCTTGTGCGCTGGGTAGGGATAAAAAGACCCTGCGGCGCATATCTTGCGTGCGTGTAATGCTATTGAAAATATAGTGTCTGCATAATTGCACCAGATTTCCTCTGGCGCGGTGGTCTGGGGTGCGAAGAGTCCTATCTATGGCTTGAGAGTGCCGCAGAACTGCCGATAACCCTGTTTTGTTCCACATTTCTTCGTCGTCACTGCCGAAGACACACGCTATGCCCAATTTTGTTACCAATCTGTCCACCGCCAAACGCCTAGGCCTGGGTTTTGCCCTGGTGCTCATCTTGTCCTTGATCAGCATCGTCATGGGGCTGTCGCGCCTGAGTTCGGTGGCCCAGGCCACGCAGGACATGGTGGCGAGCCCGGTGCAGACCGAGCGGGTGGTCAGCGACTGGTACCGGAACATCCACACTGGTGTGCGCCGCACCGGTGCCATCGCCAAGAGCAGCGACCCTTCGGTGGCCGCTTATTTTGCGGAAGACCAGGCAGCTTCGTCCAAGAGCTCGGCCGAGCTGCAAAAAGCCCTGGAGGAGCTGCTGACGACCGACAAGGAAAAAGCCTTGTTCGCCGAAATCGGCGCGCAGCGCAAGATTTACGTCGCCGCGCGTGACGAAATCCTGGCTCTCAAGAAGGAAGACAAAACCGAAGAGGCCGGCAAGGTGCTGGACGAAAAGTTCGTGCCGGCTTCCAAGGCCTACATCGCCAAGGTCGAGGCCCTGGTGAAACAGCAGCGCGACGAAATCGACACCGTGGCGAAGGACATCCAGGCCAACTACACCGCCAGCCGCAGCCTGATGGTGGCTTTGGGCGTGGTCAGCATCGCGCTCAGCACCCTGATCGCCTGGTTGTTGTCGGGCACCATCACCCGGCCCCTGGCGCAAGCCACGGCCGTGGCCCGCCAAGTGGCCTCCGGCGACCTGACGGCGCATATCCCCAACGACCGTAGCGACGAAGTGGGCCAGCTGCTGTCCAGCCTGCACGATATGCAGGTCAGCCTGGTACGCGTGGTGGCCAATGTGCGCTCCGGCTCCGAAGGCGTGGCCACTGCCAGTGCCGAAATCGCCCAGGGCAACGACGACCTCAGCGCCCGCACCGAGAGCCAGGCCAGCGCGCTGGAGCAGACCGCAGCCTCGATGGAAGAACTCAGCTCCACCGTCAAACAGAATGCCGACAACGCCCGCCAGGCCAACCAGCTGGCCATGAGCGCCTCTACCGTGGCCATCCAGGGTGGTGATGTGGTGACCCAGGTGGTCGAGACCATGAAAGGCATCAACGACAGCAGCAAGAAGATTTCCGACATCATCAGCGTGATCGACGGTATCGCCTTCCAGACGAATATCCTGGCGCTGAATGCCGCGGTGGAAGCGGCCCGTGCTGGCGAGCAAGGCCGCGGCTTTGCGGTGGTGGCGAGCGAGGTGCGGAATCTGGCCGGCCGCTCGGCCGAAGCCGCCAAGGAAATCAAGAACCTGATCAATGCCAGCGTGGAGCGCGTGGCCCAGGGCACGGCCCAGGTCGACCAGGCCGGCGTCACCATGACCGAGGTGGTCAGCTCGATCCGCCGGGTTACCGACATCATGGGCGAGATCAGCGCCGCCAGCACCGAACAGTCGCTGGGCGTGGCCCAGGTCGGCGAAGCCGTCACCCAGATGGACCAGGCGACCCAGCAGAACGCGGCCCTGGTCGAAGAAATGGCCGCCGCGGCGAACGGCTTGCGCAACCAGGCACAGGACCTGGTGCAGGTGGTGGCGGTGTTCAAGCTGGACGGCAGTGCTGTACAGCAGGTCGCGCCGGCTGCGCGCGCACCCGTGCGTGCCGCCGTGCCGGCGCCCCAGCGTGCCGCAGCGCCCCGTCCCGCTGCCGCCAAGCTCAATACGCCCCGCGCCGCAGCGGTTCCCAAGCCTGCTGCCATTGCCCGTCCACCCGTAGCAGCTGGCAAGCCCGCGACAAAGCCAGCCGCCAAGCCGGTGGTCAAGTTGAGCGCTCCCAAGCCCGCCATCAACGAAGACGACTGGACCAGCTTCTAAGGGAAGCGGGCCGGCCAAAAAACAAATGATTTTGGCCTCTGGCACTCACAGTTATTGCGTAAGTAGCTATTGAAAAGAGAGTGCTTATGGTTTGGTAAGGGTGCTTGATAGGGTTATCGATAGTTTGAAGAAAGACTATCGATAATAAAATTTGGCTTGTCATGAAGCCAAATACCTCTTCTTCCGGCCGCAAGAGCAACAGCGTCTACCGCGACCTGCGCAAGCAGATCGTGCTGGCCGAGTTGCCCGCAGGCCAGCAACTGGTCGAGCTCGAAGTCGCCAAGCAGATGAACTGCAGCCAAAGCACGGTGCGCGAAGCGCTGATGCGCTTGCAGGAGGACGGCTTGATCGTGCGCCAGGGCTACCGGGGTACCCTGGTGTCGTCGGTGTCGGCCACCGAGGGCCAGGAGTCTCTGGACATCCGGGCGCGTATCGAGTCGCGGGCGGCGGCGCTGTCCATGGGGAACTTCAGCTCTGCGCACATTGCGGCTCTGAGCACGCTGGTGCAGCAAATGGAAGTGCTGGCCGAGCAGGGCGATGAATACGGCCTGTTCGAGCTGGACCAGGAGTTCCACCACACGCTCTACGAGGCCGCCAACCTGCCGGCGCTGATGCCCATTCTGGACCGCTGCTCGCTGTGCAGCCACCGCTACAAGATCACCCAGTCCACCACACGCCGCACCTTGCGCGATACGGCTTTGCGGCACTGGAAGATTGTCGAGGCCGTGCAGTCCGGCAGTGCCGCCGAGCTGGAGCGCGTGCTGTTCCACCATGTATCGAGTGTGATTGGCGATGCCGATGGCGCCAGCAAGGCCGCGCCAGAACTGCGCATGTCCGATGCCATGGCCGCCATCTTCCAGCGCCTGCAAAAAGAGGATGCGCACCTGCCCAACCCGATGCAGATTCCGCTGGACCAGGCGCGCACCAATTTCAACGCCAGCAATGCGCGCTGGAACCACATAGACACCGCCGTCTTCGCCATCGACTACTTCACTATTCCGTGCCCGACGCACCAGATGCCGGCCGTGCGCATAGCGCCCCAGGCCGGTGGGCGCAAGGGCACGCTGCTGTATCTGCACGGCGGCGGCTGGGTCTTTGGCTCCATCCACACCCATCTGGGGGCGATGGCCCGGCTGGCGGCACTCAGCGGCCTGACCGTGGTCGGCATCGACTACCGCCTGGCACCCGACGCGCCGTTTCCAGCCGGCTTGAACGATGCTGTCTGGGCCTGGCACTGGCTGCGCGCCGAGCAGGCTGCGCGTGGCCTGGGCGCACCGTGGTTTATTTCGGGCGACTCGTCCGGAGCGAACCTGGCTTTGTCCACGATGCTGGACCTGCGCCACGCGGGCGAAGCCTTGCCCGATGCAGCCCTGCTGTTCTATGGCGTGTTCGACGCCAACCACCAGACTGAGTCGCACCTGCGCTGCGGCCAGGGCCAGTTTGGCCTGACCACCGAAAAAATGGCCTGGTACCGCGCGCACTACCTCAGCGGCACCCGCCGTGACCCGGCTGACCCGCGGGTTTCGCCATTGCTGGCAGATTTGCAAGGCCTGCCGCCGATCTTCCTGAATGCCGCCGGGCTGGACCCACTGCGCGACGACAGCCTGCTGCTGGCCCAGCGCCTGGCGCAGGCCACCGTGCCCTGCCAGCTCAAGGTGGTCGAAGGCGTGGTGCACGGCTTCATGCAAATGGGCAGCGAGTTGCCCGAAGCCCAGGCCGCCTTCCAGGATGCCGCCGCGTTCACCCGGTCCTGGTGATCACTTTCCCTGCCCCAGAAAACCTACAGGAGACAGCATGCAGATCCTACGCCGCCCCTTGCTCGCCAGCGCCCTTGCCAGCGCCTTTGCCGGCGCGCTGGCCCTGGCCTTCAGCGCCAGCGCTGCCGCCCAGCAGACCGTGAACTTCTGGTACCACGTGGACAACGCGGAAAACACCAAGCTGATGGACGAGCTGGTCAAGAGCTTCGAGACCAAGAACCCCGACATCCGTATCAAGGCCGAGAACGTGCCCTGGAACAACTACTTCGACAAGCTGTTCATCTCCATCGCCGGCGGCAAGGCGCCCGACGTGGCCGTGACCCGGCTGGCGCTGCAGCCGCAGCTGCTGGAGATGGACGCCATCGAGCCCATCACCAAGCGCCTGGCCGCTTGGCCCGGCAAGGCCGACCTGGCCAACAACCTGCTGGACATCAACAAAGCCTCGGACGGCGAGTACTACTACATGCCGCTGCAGTACGTGGCCATCTACCTCTACTACCGCACCGACCTGTTCGCTAAGTACAACCTGAAGCCGCCGGCTACCTGCGAAGACTTTCTGGAGGCCGCCAAGAAGCTGACCCTGCCGGCCACCGCCAATGGTGGCACCGAGCTGTATGGCTTTGGCATGCGCGGCGGCAAGGGCGGGCACGACAACTGGGGGCCCTTCGTGCTGTCGCAAACCGGCTTCGCGCCGGGCGCCATGAATACACCCAAGGCCGTGGCCGCCAACAGCTGGTACATCGACCTGCTGCGCAAGCACAAGGTGGCGCCGCCCTCGGCGCCCAACGATGGTTTCAACGAAATCATCAGCGCCTTCAAGGCCGGCCGCACGGCCATGATCTTCCACCACATCGGCTCGGCCAAGAGCATGGCCGACGCATTGGGCGACAAGGTTTCGGCCGTGCCCGTGCCCTCGTGCGGCGGCGGCCGCTGGACCTATTTCGGCGACGAGTCCACCACCATGTTCAAGACCTCCAAGGTCAAGGAGGCATCCTGGAAGTGGATGAGCTTTCTGAGCGAGAGCGACAACAACCTGAAGTTCAACGAAGCCACCGGCCAGTTGACGGTGACCAAGAGTGGCGCGCTCAAGGTGCCGCAACCCGCGCGCTTCGTGAAGGCGACCATGGATTCGCTGGCCTTTGCCAAGCCACTGCCGCTGGTGCCACAAACCGCGGACTTCGTGTCCTCGGTCTGGCCCACCACCATGCAGCGCGCGCTGAATGGCGAGATCAGCTCCGCGCAAATGATGGACGCCATCGACAAGCACTTCAACGCCAAGTAATCAAGGCCAGGCAATGGACAGCCACGTTCGGCACGAAGCGCCATGAGCCAGAAATCCCGCACCAGCATCCTGCCCTACGTGCTGCTGTCACCGGCGGTGCTGGCCACCGTGATCGTGGTGTTCTACCCGATGCTGCAGGCGCTCATCACGAGCCTGTACAACAACATCCTGTGGAAGCCGCGCGCGGTAAAGTTCATCGGGCTGGACAACTACATCGCCATCTGGCATGACCCTGTGTTCTGGGCCTCGCTGGGGCGCACGGCGATCTGGATCGGGCTGACCGTGCCGCTGCAGCTGCTGCTGGGCCTGGTGACGGCTCTGCTGCTGAACCAGCAGTTCCGCTGGCGCGGCCTGGCGCGCAGCCTGATTTTGATCCCCTGGGCCTTGCCCAGCGTGGTCATCGGCCTGATGTGGTCGTGGATCTACAACCCGCAGGTCGGCCTGCTGAACGACCTGATGCTGCGCCTGGGCCTGTTGCAGACAGCCATGCCCTGGCTGGCGAATCCGGATACCTCGCTGTACGCCATCATCGCCGCGCTGGTGTGGCAGGGCTTTCCGTTCTTCGCCATCATGATCCTGGCCGGGCTGCAGACCATTCCGCACAGTCTGTACGAGGCGGCCGACATCGACGGCGCTACCGACTGGCAGCAGTTCTGGCACATCACCATGCCCGCGCTCAAGTCGGTGCTGGTCACGGCGGTGATGCTGCGCATCATCTGGGTGGCCAATTCCATCGACGTGATCTACGTGATGACTGGCGGCGGCCCCGGCTATGCCACCCATACGCTGCCGCTGTACGCGCTGAAGCGCACCTACGCCAGCATGGACTTCGGCTACGGTTCGGCGCTGGCGGTGAGCTTTTCGCTGCTGCTGCTCGGCGCGATCTACGTCTACCTGCGCCGGGTCGGGAAGGGCATCGAATGAGTGTCGTCAAACACCAGCCCCTGCGGCGCATTTTCACGCTGCACCTGCCAATGCTGGCCATCGTGCTGTTCGCCCTGGGGCCGTATCTGTGGATGCTGCTGACCTCGCTGAAACAGGAGTCCACGCTGTTCTCCCCGGAGCGCACTTTTCTGCCCACGGTAGTCACGCTGGAGAACTACCTGCGGCTGTTCCAGAAGACCACCTTCCTGAGCAACCTGGGCCACAGCCTGGTTGTCTCCAGCGGCACCATGCTGCTGGGCCTGTCGGTCAGCATCACCGCCGCCTATGCGTTCTCGCGCTTCCGCTTTGCCGGGCGGCGCGCGCTGATGCTGCAGTTTCTGCTGGTCAACATGTTCCCCATCGTGCTGCTGATCATTCCACTGTTCATCATCATGAAAAGCCTGGGCCTGCTGGATACGCACCTGGGCCTAATCCTCGCGCATTCGACCTTCTCGATCCCGTTCGCTACCTGGATGATGATCAGCTACTTTGACGCCATCCCGCGCAGCCTGGACGAGGCTGCCATGGTCGACGGTTGCACGCCCATAGGCGCCATGTTCCGGGTGGTGATACCGCTGACCGTGCCCGGCATCATCGCCACCGGCATCTACATCTTCATCACCTCGTGGAACGAGTACCTGTACGCCTCGATCCTGGCCGGGCAGAACGTGCGCACGCTCACCGTCGCCATCCAGACCCTGGTGGGTGAATACGAAATCGCCTGGGGCCTGCTGACCTCGGGCGGCGTGGTGGGGGCCTTGCCCGTCACCCTGCTGTTCATGCTGATCCAAAAGCGGCTCGTCGCGGGCATGACCCAAGGCGCGGTGAAGGGTTGATTCCCCATTCCAAAAGGAGACGTATTCCATGAACCCCATTGGCATCATCTCGATGCAATACAACCGCCCATTCGTCGCCGCGGACTTCGCCCAGTTGGGCCGCTGGAAGGCCGCGGGCTACGACTTCGCCGAGCTGCTGGTGCCCGAGCCCGGCGAGCTGGACCTGGCCGCCACCCGCCGTGCACTGGACGATGCGGGTCTGGGCGTGGTGCTGGCGGCGCGCGTCAACCTGGACCGCAACCTGACCAGCGACGAAGCCGCCAAGCGCCAGGCCGGGGCCGACTACCTGGCCTATTGCGCCGAAACCGCCGAGGCCTTGGGCGCCAAAGTCGTCGGCGGGCCGCTGTACGGCAACCCGCTGGTGTTCGCCGGGCGCGCACCGCATGCCGTGCCCGAGTCGCTGCGCCAGGCGCGCGTCGACTGGTGTGTGGAAGGGCTGGTGAAGGGCGGTGACGCGGCGGCCCGCTGCAGCATCCGCTTCGGCGTCGAGCCCTTGAACCGTTTCGAAACCGACATCCTCAACACCACCCGCCAAGGCGTGGCGCTGATGCAGCTAGTGAACCACGCCAGCGTCGGCTTGGTGCTCGACACCTTCCACATGAACATGGAGGACGACGACATCTGCAGCGCGCTGCGCGAGGGCGCGGCCCACATGGTCCACTTCCAGGCCAACGAGAACCACCGCGGCTACCTGGGCACCGGCCACATCGACTGGAACCCGGTGGTGCGTACGCTGGCCGAGATCGGCTACACCGGCAGCATTTCATTGGAACCCTTTCGCCGCCGCGATGAGCGCATCGGTATCCCTTTTGCGCAGTGGAAGCCTCCTGTCAAGGATGAGACCGAAGAGCTGAGCGCCGCCTGCGCCTTCCTGAAGAACCTGATCACCCTGAACGGAGGCCGGAAATGACGTACCGCGTAGGTTGGATAGGCTGCGGCCGGCATGCCGAGCAAATGCTGCTGCCGCAATTGGCGCGCCACGATGTGGAACTGGTGGCGGTCTGCGATCTGAACGCCGAGACCGCGCAGAAGATAGGCCGGCGCTACGGCGTGGCCCATACCGGTACTGACTTTCGCGCGCTGCTGGATGTGCCGGGCCTCGACGTGGTGGGCATGGCGGTGGGCCCGACCCAGCACCGCGACATGTCGATTGCGGCCCTGGAGCGCGGTTGCCATGTGTTCATGGAAAAGCCCACGGGCGCCAACGTGGCCGATGCGCTGGCCATCCAGGCTGCGGCCACCCAGGCCGGCAAGACCGTGGGTGTGGGCTTCATGAAGCGCTTTGCCACCGCCAACCGCATGGCGCACAACGTGGTGAAGAGCGCCGAGTTCGGCCCGGTGGCGGGCTTCTTTGGTGAATACATGACCGCGCCCACTTACTTCAGCGGCAATGTGGACTACACCGGCTTCTACCTGCACCACTGTGTGCACTACATGGACCTGGTGCGCTACTTCGTCGCGCCGGTGCTCAACGTCACGGTGTTCCGCAACGAGACCGCGCCGGGCAAGCAGCTGCTGCATGTGCATTTCGGCTTCGAGAACGGCGCCATCGGCACCGTGGTGATGGGCACCATCCAGTCGCGCGGCACGCCGATGGAGCGACTGCAGATCATGGGCGACCACCAGCGTGTGGAAGTCAACGGCGTGATCGAGGTCACGCATTTCCGCAACCCGCCGTTCAAGGCCGACGACCTGGACGCAACCCTGGCCGATGGCGTGGACAACCTCAGCTGGAAGCCGAACTTCACCGCCGCCGCCAACGAGGATTTCAAGGGCTACAACGCCTTGTTCAAGGCCTTCTTCGCCCAGCTCGGCGGTGCGAACACCGACCTGCCGACGATTGCCGATGGCGTGGAAGCCATGCGCGTGATGGCCGCCATGCTGGAGGGGATTGCGCGTCCGGGGGCCTGCGTCCCCGTGGTGCGCTAGGGGCGGGCATGGCAGACGTCACCCTCAAGCAGATCCGCAAGAACTACGGCAGCCTGGAAATCATCCACGGCATCGACCTGCACATCCGCAGTGGCGAATTCGTGGTCTTCGTCGGCCCGTCGGGCTGCGGCAAAAGCACCTTGCTGCGCATGGTCGCGGGGCTGGAAACCATCTCCGATGGCGACATGTTCATCGGCGACAAGCGGGTCAACGACCTGGCGCCGCGCGACCGCGACATCGCCATGGTGTTCCAGGACTACGCGCTGTACCCGCACAAGACCGTGCGCGACAACATGGCCTTTGGCCTGCGTCTGCGCAAGTTTTCTGAGGCCGAGGTCAACAGCCGCGTCAACAGCGCTGCCGAGACATTGCAGATTACCCATCTGCTGGACCGCCTGCCCAAGGCCTTGTCGGGCGGCCAGCGCCAGCGCGTGGCCATGGGCCGCGCCATCGTGCGCCAGCCGCAGGTGTTTCTGTTCGACGAGCCGTTATCGAACCTGGACGCGCTGCTGCGCAACCAGGTGCGCGCCGAGATCAAGAAGCTGCACCGCCGGGTGCGCGAAACCGTGATCTACGTGACCCACGACCAGGTCGAGGCCATGACCCTGGCTGACCGCATCGTCGTACTGCAGGCCGGGCGCATCGTGCAGGTGGGCACGCCCGACGAGATCTATGGCAGCCCGCAGCACCGCTTTGTGGCCGGCTTTACCGGTTCGCCACCGATGAACTTCCTGCCCGCTAGTTTGCTGCAGCATGACGGCCAGGTGCAGCTGCAGATCGCCAATGCCCAGCCGCTGGTGCTGCCCGATGCCTTGGCGCGGCGTTGGCAGTCGCATGCAGGGCGCCCGGTGGAGTTCGGCATCCGTCCGGAGAACCTGAGCCTGGCGCCGCAGCACAGCGATTGGCCGGTGATCGAGGCGGAGGTTGAACTGGTGGAACTGCTGGGGGCGGAAAACCTGGTGACCCTGAAGCTGGGTGCGTACGAACTCAAGGCCCGGCTGGCCCCCGATGTGCGGCCTTCTGCCGGAACCCGGCTGTCGATTGCGCTCGATCCCAACCACTTTCACCTGTTTGACCAGCTGTCGGGTGAGGTGGTTTAGGCATGGGGGCCTCTCGTTGCGGCGGGACGTTTCGGTGTGCGTAAATCGCACTACCCCTGGCGGCGCATGTGTGGCAAGATGGTTTCATGAGCCAAACATTCGGTATGGAAACTCCGTCGGCGCACGGCCTGTCTGCGCACCGCCAGCCCACCCGTTACCTGGTGGTCATCGACTCCGGCGGGTCGATGGTGGCGCGCTTGTTCCTTGCCTCGCGTGAGCCGGTGGCCGAGTTCGATGCCAGCGTCGAAGAGGTCACGCACATGATCGATGGCCTGGTGCCGGAAACCGGCGCCGCCGGCACCGAGTGGGACGTGGCCCTGCAAGGCCACAACCCCAGCGAGCGGGCCGAGGCCAAGGTCTACACCCTGAGCATCTGAGCTTTGCCGCCTGTCTGGCGGATGTATGAATAATCAGGCTCTGGCGCTTATTCCACTAGCGCCAGTAGCTATCAAAACCATAGTAATCAGTAGACCAGCCGCTCGGGTCGGATCTCCTGCAGGATGGTGGTCGCAATCTCTTCGATCGACTTGGTGGTGCTGGACAGCCAGCGTATGCCGCTGCGGCGCATCATGGCCTCGGCCTCGTTAACCTCCATGCGGCAGTTCTCCAGCGAGGCGTATTTGGAATTCGGCCGGCGCTCGTTGCGGATTTCGCTCAGGCGCTCGGGCTGGATCGACAGGCCGAAGATCTTTTTACGGTGCTCGACCAGCGCCGGCGGCAGCTGGCGGCGCTCGAAGTCTTCGGGGATCAGTGGGTAGTTGGCGGCCTTCAGGCCGTACTGCATGGCCAGGTACAGCGTGGTCGGGGTCTTGCCACTGCGGCTGACGCCGACCAGGATCACATCGGCCTGGCCCAGGTCGCGGTGGGTCTGGCCGTCGTCGTGCTCCAGGCTGAAGTTGATGGCCTCGATGCGGTCGGTATAAGCCTGGCTTTTGCTCACGTCGCTGAAGCGGCCGATGCGGTGGTTCGATTTGATGCCCAGTTCGGCCTCCAGCGGGTTCACAAAGGTGCCGAACATGTCGAGCAGCATGCCCTTGCAGTTCTCGGTGATCACCTTCAGCACCTCCATGTTCACCAGGGTGGTGAAAACGATGGGCCGCTTGCCCTCCAGCTCGGCCGTGTGGTTGATCTGGCGTACCGCCTGGTGGGCCTTGTCCACCGTGTCGGTAAACGGCAACCGCACATGGCGCGGCGCCATGGAGAACTGCGCCAGGATGGCGTTGCCAAAAGTCTCGGCGGTAATGCCGGTGCCATCGGAGATGAAGAAGACGGTGCGGTCGGTCATAAGGGCATTCTGCGGGTGGAAGGGATCGGTTGGGCAGGCTGGGCGGCCATCGCGGGGGTCTGAACTTTGTGCATCGTAAACGCAATGAAGCTGGCTACGGCGCGCGGCAGGTGCTGCCGGCCCAGGTAGAGCAGGTAGAGCCTGCGCCACGCAGCCTGGAGGTAGGCTGCAGCGCCATCCCCTGGCCGACCAGCGCGGCTTGGATGGCGCGGTCCATGGCGTGCCGGGTGCATGGATTTTTGCTATCGGTCATCCCCCTTTTTGGGGATGCCGTCGTTCCTTGTTGCAGTCCAGAATGGGACATTGCTACTTTTTGTTAACAGTTGTGCTGTTTGTTTACGCAACAACTGTCTCAATCAGGAGTGAGGGGTATATCGCCGCTCTCGGCGAAGGGAGGGAGCAGGCGCTACTGCATAGACAAGAGCCTGGCAGGCGGAGGGCACACAATGGCGCTATCGGTTGTCCACCACGCTATCGACGGCTTTGGACGGGGGCTGTTCCGGCGTGCCCGGCGCTCGGTCTATCCGCTGGACCCTGTGGCCCGCCATGCCATCTGCGCCTTTCTGGCCGTAGGCAGCTGCTACGGTGCGGAGAGTCCGTCCCATGCCTTTATCGACTTGTCCCTGGAAGAACTGGGGGACGTGCAGGTTACCTCGGTTTCCAAGAAGGAGGAACGCCTGGCGGATGCTGCAGCCTCTATCTATGTGGTGACCGACGATGCGATTCGGCGCGCCGGGGTGCGTAGCCTGCCCGAGGCCTTGCGCCTGGCACCGAATCTGCAGGTCGCGCAAATCAGCGCCAACCAGTACGCCATCAGCGCCCGCGGTTTCAATTCCAGCACGGCCAACAAGTTGCTGGTGATGGTGGACGGGCGCACGGTCTATACCCCGCTGTATTCGGGGGTGTTCTGGGATGCACAGGATGTGCTGCTGCAAGATGTGGAGCGCATCGAAGTCATCAGCGGTCCGGGCGGCACCCTTTGGGGCGCGAATGCGGTCAACGGCGTGATCAACATCATCACCAAGGAGGCTGCCGATACCACGGGCAACCTGGTGCACGCCTCGGGGGGGAGTTCGGGCTCTGGCGTGGCGTTTCGCCATGGCGGCGTGCTGGACGGAAATAGCGGCGCTTACCGGGTGTATGGCAAATCTGACCGCGGGCGGCACAGTATCCGCGCCAATGGTGCGGCCGTGCCGGACGCCTGGGAGCGCAGCCAGATAGGCTTTCGCACAGACCTGCGTGCCGCGGATGGCGACGTCACTGTCCAGGGAGATCTCTACCGCGGCTCTACCGACCAGGCGTTACCCGCACAGCAGAAGGCCAGCGGTGCCAATCTGCTGGCCCGATGGAGTAAGCAGCTGGCCGACGGCTCCCAACTGCGGGTCCAAACCTACTGGGACCACACCAGCCGCGAGATGCCGGGCACCATCAACGAAAAGCTCGACACGCTGGACCTGGACATCCAGCAAGTCATGCCCGAAGCCGGCGGGGGGCAGTTGATCTGGGGCGGTGGCTTGCGCATGAGCGACGACCGGGTGGAAAACCTGGGCCTGCTCTCTTTCTTGCCCGCGCACCGTCAACTGCGTTGGGCCAATCTGTTCGCGCAGCAGGAATGGACCCTGCAGCCGGACCTGCGGCTGATCGCCGGGGGCAAGCTGGAAAGCAATAGCTATTCCGGCGTTGATTTCCTGCCCAACCTGAAGCTGGCCTGGAAGCCTTCGGCCGACCAATTGCTGTGGGCGGGCCTGTCCCGCGCCGTGCGCGCGCCGTCGCGCATCGATTCCGATCTGTATGTGCTCGGAACGCCGCCCTTGGCACTGGCGGGTGGGCCCGACTTCCGCTCCGAGATCGCCAATACGCTGGAGCTGGGCTTGCGCTCGCGCCATGGGCCTGCGCTGTCGTATGCGCTGGTTGTCTTCCGCAGTACCTACGACTATTTGCGCAGCCTGGATGTGTTGCCCAGCGGGGTATTTGTGGTTGGCAACCAGATCAAGGGCCGGATGGATGGGCTGGAAGCTTCAGCGAGCTACCAGGCAAGCAAGTCGTGGTCGCTGGAGGCCAGCGCGGTGTTGTTGCACGGGCGTTTCAGCGGTCCGAATCTGGCCTTGTCCTCGCCCGGCAACGACCCGCGTGCGCAATGGCGGCTGGGCTCTACCTGGAACCTGGGGGATAGCCAGCAGCTGAACGTGTCGTTGCGCCACGTGGGCAAGCTGCCGTCGCCCCTGGTGCCGGCCTATACCGCGGTAGATGCACGCTACGGCTGGCGGGTTTCCAAATCGGTGGAACTGGCGGTGACCGGGCGGAATTTGTTCGACCGGCGGCACCAGGAGTTTGCAACCAGCAGCACGCAGCCCAATCCCGTCCAGGTCGAACGCGCGATCGACATTGCGCTGACGGTGAGGTTCTGATGGCCCGTACCCGACGTATGGCGCTCCTGCTGGCGGTACCGTTTTTTGCGGCGGGTGTTTGGGCCGCGGCAGGCAGTGCCAATGAAATAGAAAGCCAGGTCAAGGCGGCGTATCTGTACAAGTTTGCCTCGTATGTCGAATGGCCGGCCGCCGTCTTCGTGCAAGCCGATACGCCGCTGGCTATCGGCATCCTGGGGGCGGAAGCCATAGCCGCAGAGCTGGGTAATCTCAAGAATGCCCAGCCTATGCAGAACCGGGCGCTGGAGGTGAAGCGGCTGAAACCCGGCGAAGCCTTGACGGGGGTACAGATCCTGTTCATTGGACGCCAGGAAAACGGGCGACTCAAGTCGTTGCTGGACAGCATCCAGTCGCAGTCCGTGCTGGTGGTCACGGAGTCGGCGGGGGCGCTCGATGCGGGTAGCGTCATCAACTTCTTGCCGGTAGGCGACCGTATCCGTTTTGAGGTGTCGGTCCAGAACGCTGAGCGCAGCGGCTTGAAGATCAGCGCGCGCCTGCTCAGCGTGGCGCAGAAGATAGAGCCGCGGAGGCCATGATGTTCAGGCTACGGCTCAGGTCGGTTCGCCACAAGCTGCTGTTGATGGTGCTGGTGGCCAATTTCTTTACGCTCATGGCCGCGGGGGCTGCGCTGTTCTACCACGATCTGATGGAAAACCGCACCAAGACAGCCGCGGAGTTGACGACCTTGGCCGGCATCCTGGGCCAGGGCAGTGCGGCAGCGCTGGAGTTCGACGATCCCAAGGTGGCGCACGAAAACCTGGCCCAGCTGCGCGCCAATCCAAATATCGTTGCAGCCGCCATCTACACCGCGACCGGCGCTTTGTTTGCCCACTACGTTGACAACTCCGCCGGTGAAGGTGCTATCCCCGGAACGCCAGAGCCGGAGGGTTTTCGTTTTGAAGGCGGCGAGCTGGTAGCGTTCAAGCACATCCAGATCCAGCGCACCACGGTGGGTACCATCTATCTCAAGGAGCGCTACGAGTTGGCGACCTGGCTGCGGGACTACCTGTTCATTCTGGGCTCGGTCCTGCTTGGCAGCCTGGCGCTGGGCTTGCTGATTTCTGCGTGGCTGCAGCGATGGGTGTCCGGCCCGATCCAGGCGGTCAGCACGGTGGCGCAGCGGGTCATGGAGCAGCGCAACTACCAGCTGCGCGCCGATAAAACCACGGAAGACGAGGTTGGCCAATTGGCCGATTCATTCAACGGCATGCTGCAGACGCTGGAGCACGAGATCGCCGAACGCAGTGGGGCCGAAACCGCGGTGCGCAACCTCAATGCCGAGCTGGAACAGCGTGTCGCCGGCCGCACCACCGAACTGCAGATCGCCAACCAGACGCTGGTGACGCGCACCGAAGAAGCAGAAACCGCCAACCGGGCCAAAGCCGACTTTCTGGCCAATATGAGCCATGAGATCCGCACGCCGATGAACGCCATTCTCGGGCTGGCCTATCTGCTGGACCGCAGCCAGCTGAGCGCAGACGCGTCGGACCTGGTGAAGAAGATCCGAGGCGCCGGGCGTTCGCTGCAGTCCATCATCAACGACATCCTGGATTTTTCGAAAATCGAGGCGGGGCGGCTGGAGATCGAACATGCGCCATTCCGCCTGGCCGACGTGCTCGACAACCTGGCCGGCATCATGGCGGCCAATGTCGGCGACAAGGACCTGGAGCTGGTGATTGCACCGCTGCCCGACATCGCCGGCCAGGTGCTCGGCGATGCGCTCCGGCTGGAGCAGGTGTTGATCAATTTGACCGGCAACGCCATCAAATTTACCGACCATGGCAGCATCACCGTGGGCATACAGCTGCTGTCCCGCGACGAAAAGACGGTCAAGCTGCGGTTTTCGGTCAGCGACTCCGGGATCGGCATTCCGCTGGACAAGCAGGCCAACATCTTTGCCGCATTCGCCCAGGCCGATGTGTCCACCACACGGCGCTTTGGCGGCACCGGGCTGGGCCTGACCATCTGCCGCCATCTGGTGGCCAAGATGAACGGAGAGATTGGGGTGACCAGCCAGCCCGGCCGGGGCAGCGAATTCTGGTTCACCATTCCGTTTGAATGGTCTGCGTCCACCGATTACGCGCTGCCGGAAATGGCCTCGCTGGATGTACTGATCGCCGACGACAACGATGCTGCGCGCGAAAACCTGTCGCTCACCGCCCGCTCCATCGGCTGGACGGCCAACCAGGCGGAGTCGGGCGAAGCCGCCATCCGCAAGATACAGAACAAGTTCGACAGCAAGAACACCTACGACGTGCTCTTGCTCGACTGGAAGATGCCTGGCATGGACGGTCTGGCGGCGGCCGCCAAGATCCGCCAGACCTTCAAGGACGCCACCTCGCCCATCGTGCTGATGGTGACTGCGTTCTCGCGCGATGACTTGCTCAGACAGCCTGGCATAGAGGGAGTGGACGGCATTCTCAGCAAGCCTGTGACCAGCTCCACCCTGTACAACGCCGTGTCTGAAGCGCTGCACCGTCGCGGCCATGGCAGTGCCAGGCTTGCGGCAGGCCCCTTGGGGCGCACGACCCAGCGGGTGGAAGGCGTGCGCGTGCTGGTGGTGGACGACAGCGAAATCAACCGCGAGGTGGCGATGCGCATCCTGCTGGCCGATGGGGCGGTGGTGCATTTGGCCAACGATGGCCAGGCCGCGCTCGACTGGTTGCAGCGCAACCCGAAAGGCGTGGACATCGTCTTGATGGATGTGCAGATGCCGCTGATGGATGGCTACGAGGCCACCCGCCAGCTGCGGGCCCTACCGCAGTTTGCGGTCTTGCCTATCGTGGCTCTGACGGCGGGCGCGTTCAAGGCGCAGCAGGATGCCGCCCTGCAGGCCGGCATGAACGCCTTCGTGGCCAAACCCTTCGATGTGGAAGAGTTGATGCTGACCATCCAACGCCTGACGCACTTCCAGCCACGCCTGGTGGAGCCTGGCCAGGTGACCCTGCCCCTGCCTTTGCCCCTGCCGCCAGCGGCCTCTGCGGCACTGGACATGCCGGGCATCGCCGTCGGCAAGGGCCTGCATGTGTGGCGGGACCTGGCGGTGTATCGCCGGTTCTTGTCCCGCTTCGCTGCGGATTACGCCGGTTTTGGGGCACAGCTCAGCCCGCAGTACGCAGCAGATGTGCGCACCGCCCGGGCACTGGTGCACAAGCTGCATGGTGCGGCGGGCAACCTGGCACTGACCGATGTGGCCCGCTGCGCCGCCGCTGTCGAAGCCGCTGGGGACGGGGTCCATCCCGGCCCGGCATTGGTGGAGTTGCGTGCG
This sequence comes from Rhodoferax ferrireducens, assembly GCF_031458075.1. Taxonomy (GTDB): domain Bacteria; phylum Pseudomonadota; class Gammaproteobacteria; order Burkholderiales; family Burkholderiaceae_C; genus Rhodoferax_B; species Rhodoferax_B ferrireducens_A. The sequence goes on from NZ_JAVDXT010000001.1 coordinate 593,288, forward strand.
GCGCTGGAGACCGCGCTGGCCTCCATCGCCTTGTTCACCTCCGAGAGACCGGCGGCAACGGCCGCCGCCGAGGTGCAGGTTGACGCCCAGCGCGTGGCCCCGCTGCTGGTCGAGTTGCTGGGGGCGCTGGATACCGACAACCCGGACGGGGCCAGTCAGCTGTCGGAGGTATTGGCGCCTCTGTTGCCCCCCGATGCCCTGCAGGCTCTGCAGGCATGCATTACCGATTTCGACTTTCGAAAAGCCGAGGCCGAGGTTCGACTCCTGGCCGAAAAGTTTGATATTGGCCTGGAGGCACACAAATGAGCACCTCACCCATCCTGATCGTTGACGATGAACCGAGCAACCTGGCGACGCTGAAGCAAATCCTGGGGCCGGTTTATCCCCTGGCCTTTGCCCGCAACGGGGCCGAGTGCCTGGCAGCAGCCCGCAAGCACAGGCCGATACTCATCCTGCTGGATATCCAGATGCCCGACATGGACGGCTATGCGGTCTGTAGCCTGCTCAAGGCCGACCCATTGACCGAAAGCACGCCGGTCATTTTTGTGTCGGCACTCGGCGAAACCGGTGCCGAGGCCGCGGGCTTTGACAGCGGCGGCGTGGACTACATCATCAAGCCGGTGTCGCCGGCGTTGGTGCTGGCGCGGGTGCGCACCCATTTGTCGCTGGTGCGCGCCACCACGCTGGAACGCTACGTCAAACAGCTGGAAATCGAGCAGGCCAAGACGGCGCGGCTGAGCCGCATCCACGCGGTGCTGAGCGGCACCAATTCGGCCATCGTCAGAATCCGCGAGCCGCAGGCGTTGATGGCAGAGGCCTGCCTGATCGTGGTCAAGCTGGGCGGCTTTGGTTTGGCCTGGATTGGCCTGGCGGAAGAGGAGGGCACTGTGCTGACTCTGGCCGCCAGCCAGGGTGCAGAGCCTGGCCTGCTGGCCAGCTCGCTGGGCCTGGAGGCGGGTGTGACTGCCGCGGGACTGGGCATTCCTGCGCAGGTGTTGGCCCGCGGCAAGCTGCTGTTTTGCAACGATGTGCGCACCACCGCGCTGGAGGATCGCAGCAGCCAGGACGCGCTGAGCCGGGGTTATCTGTCCATCGTCGGCCTGCCCCTGGTCGTGGAGGAAAAAGTCGTCGGCGTGATGGTGCTGTACGCGCGCGAACGCGGCTTCTTTGACGAGGAGGAACTGAAGCTGCTGAATGAGCTGTCCGGCGACATTTCCTTCGCTCTGCAAGCCATCGAATACGAAAAACGCGCACGCTTTCTGTCCTACTACGACCCGCTGACGGCGCTGCCCAATACCAGCCTGTTCCTGGACCGGCTGGACCAGCTGGTCAAGACCGCAGCACGGGCGAACAGCGGCGCTTTTGTGATGGCGCTGAACCTGGACCGTTTCAAGCAGCTGAATGACGCTTTCGGTCGCCACGTGGGCGACCAGGTGCTCAGGCTGGTCGCCAAACGCCTGGAGGAAACGGTTTCTTCCTCCTACAGCGTTGCCCGTCTGGGCGCCGATAATTTTGCGCTGCTGGGCGAACAGGTGGGCAGCAAAGAGGTCAGCATCCTGTGTGAAAAAATCACCAGCGCCTTGATGGCGCCCATGGTGGTGGATGGCGTGATGCTACATGTATCGGCCCGGCTGGGTGTCGCGCTGTTTCCGGCGGACGCGGACACCGCCGAGGCCTTGTTCAAGAACGCCGAGGTGGCGCTCAAGCAGACCCGGTCGAGCAAGACGCGCTACCTGTTCTATTCGCCCCAGCTCAATGCCAGGATGGCGGAGAAGTTCGCCATGGAAAACCTGCTGAAGGCCGCGGTGGAGAAGCAGCAGTTTGTGCTGCACTACCAGCCCAAGGTCGACCTGGGCACCGGCCAGATCATCGGCGCCGAAGCGCTGATCCGTTGGCAGCACCCGGAACGCGGCATGGTGTCGCCGGCCGAGTTCATCCCCTTGGCCGAGGAAACCGGGCTGATCGGCCCCATCGGTGCCTGGGTGATCCGTACCGTGTGTGCGCAGCAGGCGGCCTGGCTGCGCGACTTCCTGCCGGTGGTGCCGATTGCGCTGAACCTGTCGGCGCTGCAGTTCCGCGAGAGCAATATTCTGGAAGTCGTGCGCGAGGCTTTGACCGAATATGCCCTGGACCCGACCTGGCTGGAGCTGGAGCTCACCGAGTCCCTGGTCATGCAAGACCCGGAAGGGGCAGAGAAAACCCTGCGCTCGTTCCGCGGCCTGGGCCTGTCGCTGTCGCTGGACGACTTCGGCACCGGCTATTCGTCCCTGGCCTATCTGAAGCGCTTTCCCTTCAATACCGTCAAGATCGACCGCGCCTTCGTGACCGACGTGACCCGCAACCCCGGCGATGCGGCCATCAATACCGCCATCATCGGCATGGCCCACAGCCTGCGCATGAACGTGATTGCCGAGGGCGTGGAAACCGAGTCGCAGCTGAAGTTTCTGCGCAATCGCCAGTGCGACCAGATGCAGGGCTACTACTTCAGCCGCCCGGTACTGGCAGAGGATTTCGCGGCCATGCTGCGCGGCGACAAGCACTTGGAAATGGCGCTGGAGCTGAATGCCGAGCAGCCCACCCTGCTGATCGTGGACAACGAGGAATCCACCTTGTCCGCCCTGAACCGCGCGCTGCGCCGCGAGGGCTACCGCATCTTGACCGCGCAGGGCAGCCTGGAAGCGCTGGAGCTCCTGGCCAGCCATTCGGTGCAGGTGGTGCTGTGCGACCAGCGCCTGTCCAAGACCACGGGCGTGGACTTTCTCACCATCGTCGCCCAGCTGTACCCGGACACCATGCGCATCGTGCTCAGCGGCTATACCGAGCTGCAGTCGGTGCTGGATGTGGTCAACCGCGCCGAGATCTACCGCTTTCTGACCAAACCCTGGGACGACGGCCAGCTGCGGCAGAACATCCGCGAGGCTTTCCGCCGTTACCGGCCCAGCGATGCCGTGGCGGCGCAGCGGGTCTGGCACTGAGTCGGCCACCAGCAAATACTCCTAAATAGATAGCTGCTAGCGCAGTATTTACCTACGCTAGCGGCCATTTTTATCTGTATACGGTGGGCCGGCAACAGACAGCACCGCAATTTCGTTCAATACGCCCGCGCCCCGGCATCCGACACTGCGCCGACTTCCCCCTTTGTCGCGCAGGAGCCGCATGCCCTCTCTCGTCTTGCCCATGTTTTTATTCGCCCTGGCCGGCGCCATTTCGCCCGGCCCGGTCAACCTGGTGGCCGCCAGCCTGGGGGCCAGTGCGGGCTTTTACCGCGCCTTGCCGCATGTGGCCGGCGCCAGCCTCAGCTACGCGGCCATCGTCTGGCTGATGGGCAGTGGCTTCCAGGGCGTGCTGCTGGCTTATCCGTGGGCCAGCCAGTGGATGCAGTACGCGGGCGCCGCCTATTTGCTCTACCTGTCGGCCCGGATCGCCATGGCCCCGCCGGTGCAGCAGGCTGGGCCCGCCGGTGCGGCGCCGGACTGGCTGCAGGGCCTGGTGCTGGGCATAGGCGCGCAAACCCTGAACCCCAAGGCCTGGTTGGTCGCGTTGTCGGGCGTCAGCCTGTTCGTCGGTGCCGGGCCGCAGGCGTCGGCCAGCTTGCTGCTGTTTTGCGGCATTTCGGGCGGCGTCTGCTTTGGAGCGGTCGCGGCCTGGGCGGCTTTGGGCCGCTGGATACGCCGCTGGCTGGCGCATCCGCCGTACCAGGTTCTGTTCAACCGCTGCATGGCTTTGGCCCTGGCGCTGTCGGTTGCCAGTATGCTGATGCCCTGAGCAGACAAAAGGTGCTAGACCCTATGACCCCGGTCCCCGCGGCTTCGCAATCCTTCCAGCGCAGCAGGCGCTTGCCGCATGTGGAGATGCGCCAGGCCGGCCATGCAGCGGCCTGCTACCAGCCGCATACCCACGACGAGTTCTCGGTGGGCGTGGTCGATGCGGGCAGCGCCGTCTACCGCAACCGGCAGCGGCAGGACGCGCTGCACCCCGGCATGCTGGTGATGGTCAACCCTGGCGATACCCATTCCTGCAACGCGACCGCGGGCCAGAGCTGGTCGTACCGCATGCTGTTCATCGACACGCCCTGGCTGGCGCGCCTGCAGGCCGACAGCCTGCCGCTGGCCGGCCGCGACTACGCGGCGTTTGCCACCCACAGCAGCGCCCAACCCCTGCTGTACCGGCGGTTTGACCGGTTGTTCCAGACCCTGGCGCAGGACGCCGATGGGCTGGCGGCCGAGGAGCAACTCGTGTGCTTTCTGATGGACTGCTTTGACACGCCTGCGCCCCGGCTAGAAGGCGGCCCACCGGGGGCGGCGCTGCAACGTGCCAGGGCGCTGATACTCGACCAGCTGGCCGACAAGCTGACGCTGGAGGCCATCGCCCACGAGGCCCGGCTCAGCCCCTTCCACCTGATCCGCAGCTTCAAACAGGCCTATGGCCAGACGCCGCATGCGTTCCAGCTGGACCAGCGCATCAACCGCGGCAAGCAGCTGCTCAAGCAGGGCCAGGGGCTGGCCGACGTGGCGCTGCAGCTGGGTTTTGCCGACCAGAGCCACTTCCAGCGGCATTTCAAAAGCCGGCATGCGGTGACACCGCAGGTCTACCAGCGGGCGCTGGCGGCGGCTTAGCGCAGCTGCTCGGCCAGGCGGGCCGGGTCGGTTTCGAGCAGGATGGCCTGGATGCCGGTGCTGCGCAGCCGGTCTTTTTCGGCGCGGTCGGCGATGTCGAAGCTGGGCTGCTGCTGGAAGTCCAACAGGTGTTCGATCAGGTTCTGCTGGACATAGAAGTCCTTGGGCGTGGTGCGCTCTTCCACCTGCACCGCGAACTCGTACTTTTGCACATGGGTCGACTGGTGCGCCGACTTCTGCCCGTTGGCCTCGGTGGTGGCATCGCGTTCGAAGCGCAGCGCCACCTCGCTGTGGGCCTGGTCGTCCACCTGGGTGTACAGGTAGTTTTGCGAATTCTTTTCGCTGCTCAAGGTCGGCGGGCCGGCCGAGGTCAGCGCGCTGTGGAAGCTGGCTTTCAGCGCCGAGGTCTGCAGCTGGCGGATGCTGTCGGGCTGGTCGGCCGGGCCGCTGGTTTGGGTGCTCTGGCGGGTGCGGTAGTCGAAGCGGTCCAGCTCGTCCGGGCGCAGTGGGTTGGGGGCCTGGGCGCTGGTCTGGATGTGCAGGTCGAAGTCGGCCAGGCCGGTCAGCAGAGGGGTGGCGACTGATGTAGAACCCGTGCTGCTGCCGTAAGAATGCTGCAGCGCGCTGAACGCATCCTGCACCGAGGCAATCCATTCGGCGCTGGCCTGGCCGCGCTGCCCGGCCTGCTCGATCTGCCCGAGGTAGCGTGCAATCGACTGTTCGCGCTGCGCCGCCGGGCCCCACATCGCAGGGTTGCCCAGGTCCAGCTTCAGATCGATCTGGTCGGTCGGCGTTTGCAGCTGCAGGCTGCGCAGGCCGTCTTCGGCGCGGAACTCCAGCAGCACTTTCTCGCCCTTGCGGTCGACCTTGGCGCTGAGGGCAATACTGGACAGCACGCTACTGTCGTAGGCGCCCAGGTCGGCAATGTCCATGCGTGGCGGCTCGGCGGTGATGCTCTGCACGGCTTTCTCGAAGCCGCCGGCCAGCTGGGTCAGGGCCTGGCGCTCGGCGCTGCTCAGGGGGCGGCTGCTGTGGATTTCAACCCCCAGGCCGGTGCTCTGGTTGGTCAGCACCAGGCTGACGACCGTGCCCGAGCGGGTGCGTATGTTCAGTGCGACCTCGGCCGAGGCATTGCTGCCCACATTGGCCAGCGCGGCCTGCGACAGGCCCGTTAGAGCGGCTGTGGCATTGTTCTTGGGCACGAAGTTGACCACCGACTGCTTGAAGTCGCTGGCGCTGCTGGCAAAGCGCTCCAGCAGCGCGCCGCCCAGGCCGGTGAGCCGGCTGGTATTGCCGCTGGACGAGAAATTGCGCGCCATCAGCTTGCTGACAGTGTCTTCGGAGCGGCTCAGCCAGGCCTGCACCTCCTGTACTGCGCTGCGCGCCGGGGGCTCGTAGGTCAGTGGGCTGGTGGTGATGGCGGGCGAGAGGCTGAGCACCGCCGAGGCGATGGCCGGGTCGTCCAGCTCCGGCTCAATGTTGCTGCGCAGATTGCTGCTGTTGCTGGCCAGGCTGGCATCCCAGGACAGGGTGGTGGCAGGGATTTGCATGGTGCGGCGCCTGGCGTGGTAGATACCATTCCATCGGCCGCTGCGCCGAAAACTTGAATCCGCGGGCCTCAGCCCAGGGCGGCAGCGTCGGCCAGAAAGCCGATTTCGGCGTCCAGCGTGGCGCGGTGGTCGAACAGCTCGCTGAACAGCTTGGGCGGGATGGTGATGGAGCCCACGCCCAGCTCCAGCAGCGCCAGGTAGGCAGCCCGCGAGCGCACGCTGGCCACCAGCAGCCGGGTGCTGGCGCCGCTGCGGGTCAGCGCGGCCTGCATCTGGGCGATCAGCGCCAGGCCGTCCACGCCTGCGTCTTCCAGCCGGCCCAGGTAGGGCGCGGCATAGCTGGCACCCAGCTGGCCGGCAAAGTGGGCCTGCTCCAACGCGTAGACCGCGGTGTAGGTGACGGGAAAGCCGGCTGCGCTGAGCTCGGCACCGGCGCGCAGACCGTCGCGGGTGGCGGGGATCTTCACCACCAGCTGGCCGGGGTTGAACTCGGCCAGCAGCTGGCGGGCGTCGGCCAGGATGCCGTCGGTATCGGCGGCATGCACCTGGGCCTGCACCTGGCGTGCGCCCAGCTGCAGGCAGGTATGCAGCAGCTGGGGCAGGGCGCTGCGGCTGACGCCGGCGCGGCGCAGCAGGGTCGGGTTGGTGGTCACGCCGTGGACGGCGGGGTGCGGCAAACAGGTTTTCAGCTCGGCCAGGTCGGCGCTGTCGAGGTAGAGGTGGAAGGCTTGCATGGTCTAGTTTCCTGCGTCCAGCGCGGTTTGCAGTTCGGCGCGGGTGGGCGGGTTCGCACCCTCGCGGGTGCAGTTGATGGCGGCCGCATGGGCGGCAAAGCGCAGCACCGCCAGCCAGGTAGCGTCGGGCAGGCCGTCGAGCTGGGCGACTTGTTCCACGCCGTGTTCCAGCAGGGCGACGGTCAGGCCGGCGTCGAAGGTATCGCCTGCGCCAATCGTGTCGGCCACGGTGATCTTGGGCGCGGCAATTTCCAGCGGCGCCTTGCCGCGGCGGAACAGGGTGGCGCCGTCGCCACCGCGGGTGATGACCACGGCGCGCGGGCCGCTGCTGTCGCTGGCCATGAAGCTGGCGGCCACCTCGGCCAGGCTGAGACCGGGCGCCAGGGCGGCGGCGTCTTCGTCGCTGAACTTCATCAGGTTGCTGGCGGCGGCCCAGCGCTGCACGTTGGCGCGGTAGGCCGGCAGGTCCTTGATCAGGCTCAGGCGCACATTCGGGTCGAACAAGACGATGCGCTGGCCCTGCTGGGCCTCCACCAGATCGGCGATGCGGCTGGCGGCGGGCTCGTGCAGCAGGGCGATCGAGCCGAACTGCAGAAAGCGGCAGCTGTCGGGCAGGGCCGGCAGCACGGCGGGCGCCCATTGCGTATCGGCCGTGCCCTGGGTGTAGAAGGCGTAGCGGTTGGTTTGCGGCGTGCGCTCGACAAACGCCAGGGTCGATGGCGCGTCGCTGCGCAGCACCCAGTCGGTGTTCACGCCATTGCTCTGCAGGTGCTGCAGCAGGCGTTCGCCGAACAGGTCGGTGGACAGCTGGCTGATAAAGCCGATAGGCTGGCCCAGGCGGGCGGTGGCGATGGCGCTATTGGTGGGGGCGCCGCCTTCGTGGCCTTCAAAGTTCAGGCCGCTGGTGGCGGTGAAGTCGATCAGCGATTCGCCGACGATGGCAATGCGGATGGGTTGCATGGTGTGTTTGCCTCTTGTTGTGCGTGCGTGCAGGCGAGTGCCGGATGTGTCTCGATCTTACCGTGGCGGGCAGGCCCGATGGGGGCGGTAGGTTTATGCATGTTTTAGGCCTCTAGCGCTTATTCTGATTGCGCAGGCAGCTATGGAAATAGTAGTGTTTTAAGGTGGGCGCAGTGGCGCAGGCTGCAGAAATTTCGCATACAAAAATGGCAAAAAACAATACTCTGTTTCCAGCCTGGGCTTGTACCGGCTTGACGCCGCCGGGCTGCTTCGCACAATGGCGCCATGGTCACCGTGGAATTTGCTGCCAGCCTGCGCCGCCATGTGGACCTGGCGCCGCAGAGCGTGCCCGCCGGCAGCCTGCGCGCCGTGCTGGAGGCGGCCCTGCAGGCCGGGCCGGCGTTGGCCCCCTATGTGTTTGACGACCAGCGCGCGGTGCGCAAGCACGTGGCGGTGTTTGTGAACCAGCTGATGGTGCACGACCGCAGCCGGCTCGACCTGGCGCTCCACCCCGGCGACAAGGTGCTGGTGATCCAGGCCCTGACCGGCGGCTAACCCGAAAGGTATCCCATGCTCAGCTTGCTCGTAGGCACCCGCAAGGGCCTGTTTGTGGTGCGCGGCCAGGGCCGCAGCTGGCACATCGCGGCCCACCATTTCGCCGGTGAACCCGTCACCCAGCTGCTGGCCGACCCGCGCGACGGCAGCTGGTACGCGGCGCTGCGCATGGGCCACTTCGGCGTCAAGCTGCGCAAGAGCACGGACCAGGGCGCGCACTGGACCGAAATCGCCGCGCCGGCTTTCCCCACCAAGCCGACCACCGGCCCCTGGGCCGACGATCCGACACCCTGGAGCGTCGACATGGTCTGGGCGCTGGAAGCCGGCGGTGCCGACCAGCCGGGCCGGCTGTGGGCGGGCTGCCTGCCGGCGGGGCTGTTCGAGTCGCCTGATGGCGGTGCCAGCTGGGTCTTGAATAGCGCGCTGTGGGATGAGCCCCGGCGCAAGGACTGGATGGGCGGCGGCTACGACCACGCGGGCATCCACTCGGTGCTGGTCGACCCGCGCGACTCTGCGCACCTGACGGTGGCGATCTCCTGCGGCGGCGTCTGGCAAAGCCATGACGCCGGCCAGAGCTGGGAGTTGACCGCCAGCGGCATGCGCGCCGACTTCATGCCTGAGGAGCGGGTGGAGGACGGCAACATCCAGGACGTGCACCGTATGGTGCAGTGCGCGGCCCAGCCCGATGCGCTGTGGGTGCAGCACCACGGCGGCATTTACCGTTCTACCGACGCGGCCCAGCGCTGGCAGGAGATTGCCGCGCCCATGCCATCCGGCTTTGGTTTTGCCGTGGCCTGCGACCCGCAGAACCCGCTGCGCGCCTGGTTTGTGCCGGCCCAGGCCGATGCCTGCCGGATTCCGGTGCAGGGCCAGATGCTGGTCACGCGCACCGACGACGGCGGCCACAGCTTCCAGGCCTTTGGCGACGGCCTGCCGGCCCAGCATGCCTACCACCTGGTGTACCGGCATGGGCTGGACATCAGCGCCGACGGCAGCACCCTGGCCCTGGCTTCCACCACCGGCGGGCTCTGGACCAGCGAGCATGCGGGCGAGCAATGGCACTGCATCAGCAAGGACTTGCCGCCGGTGGCCGTGCTGCAGTTTGCAAGCTGAATCGGGCTCTGGCGCAGATTCCACCTGCGCCAGCTGCTATCAAAATAGGAAAAAGGCCCGATGCTGCCATCGTCGCCACCAGCCGCTCATGCAAAATGTTCGGGCACTTCTTCCCGTCCGATCCGCCTGCTTCCATGCCCCCAAACCCTTTTGTCCGCCGCGCGCCCTGGCTCTGGGCCGCAGCTGCGCTGCTGGCCTTACTGCTGATTGCGGCAGCCGGCCAGTGGGCAGCGCGGCGCGAGGCCAGCTTCCAGGCGGACAGCATCCACCGCGCCATCGAAGTCCATGCGCTGGGCCTGCGCGGCGCGGCGGCCAAGTACAGCTATCTGCCGTTCACCGTGGCCCAGCACCCGGATGTGCTGGCGGCGCTGGCGCATCCGCAGGACGCCGCCTTGCAGCAGCGCGCCAACCGCTATATCGAAGCCGTGAACCGCAGTGCCGGCTCCGACGCGCTGTACCTGATCGACTTGCAAGGCCTGACCCTGGCGGCCAGCAACTGGAACGAGCCCAAGGGCTTTGTCGGCCAGTCGTACGCGAACCGCCCGTACTTCACAGACGCCCGCGAGGGCCGCAACGGCCTGTTCTACGGCGTAGGCCAGACCACCGGCGAGCCGGGGCTTTTCTTGTCCGCGCCGGTGCGCCAGGGCGGGGCGGTGGTGGGCGTGGTCACCGTCAAGGTCAGCCTGCGGCAGATCCAGGACACCTGGGCTTTTGTGCGCGACCCCATCCTGCTGGCCGATGCGCGGGGCATTGTGTTTCTGGGCTCGGTGGCGCCCTGGATGTACCAGGCCACCCGCCCCCTGGACCGCGCGGACCTGGATTGGGTGCAAAGCCATTTGCAATACGGTGGGCGGCAACATTTTCCGCTGCTGCCGTGGACGCTGGAGCGCGATGCGGACCAACCCGGCTACCGGGTGCAGACCACCATCGACGGCCGCCTCCGCGAGTTTCTGGCGGTGGACGAAGCCCTGCCCGACCTGGGCTGGACCCTGACCGTGATGGCCGACTACGCCGCCGTCACCCGCGCCCGCCAGCGCAGCTGGATGTTGGGCCTGCTGTGCGCCGGCCTGCTGCTGCTGGGCAGCCTGTACTGGCGTTTGCGCGAGCGCCGCTTTGCCGAACAGCGCGATGCCCGGCGCGAGCTGGAAGTGCGCGTGCGCGAGCGCACCGCCGAGCTGGACGAAGCCCACGCTTTTCGCAAAGCCATGGAAGATTCGCTGCTGGTCGGCATGCGCGCGCGGGATCTGGACGGCCACATCATCTACGTCAACCCGGCCCTCTGCGAGATGACCGGCTACCGTGCCGACGAGCTGCTGGGCCGGCTGCCGCCGTACCCCTATTGGCACCCGGACGATGTAGAGCAGCACTGGCAGAACAATGACGCGACCATGAGCGGCCAGGCCGCGCTGTCGGGCTTCGAGTCCCGCGTGCGGCACCGCGATGGGCACGACGTGCTGACCATGGTCTACACCGCGCGGCTGATCGACGCCCACGGCCAGCACAGCGGCTGGATGAGCTCGGTGGTCGACATCACCGCACAAAAGCGCGCCGAGCTGCGCCAGCGCCAGCACGACGAGCAGCTGCAGCACGCCCAGCGCCTGGCCAGCCTGGGCGAGATGGCCTCTACCCTGGCGCACGAGCTGAACCAGCCGCTGGCGGCGCTGAGCAATTTCGCCAGCGCCGCCAAGGCCTTTGCCGAGCAGGGCCGCTCCGACCTGCTGGTCAGCAGCCTGGACGAGACCATGGCCCAGGCCCAGCGCACCGCCGAGATCGTGCGCCGCATCCGCGGCTTTGTGCGCCAGCGCACCGCCGGTGCCGAGGACTGCGGGGTCGTCACGCTGGTGGCGAACGTGCTGGCCTTGCTGCAGGGTGAGATCAGGGCGCAGCAAGCGCGCGCCGTGCTGCGCATTCCCTCCACGTTGCCGGCCGTGCGCGGCGACCGCGTGCTGCTGGAGCAGGTGCTGCTGAACCTGGTGCTGAACAGCCTGCAGGCGATGCACGCCACACCCACGGAGCGCCGGCTGGTGGAGATCGACGCGGCCGTGGTCGCCAGCCGCATGCACATCCGCGTGGCGGATCGCGGGCCGGGCATCGATGCCGCCATCGCCGAGCAGGTGTTCGCGCCGTTCTTCACTACCAAGGACGGCGGCCTGGGCCTGGGTCTGAACATCTGCCGCACGATTGTCGAAAGCCACCGTGGGCGATTGACGTTTGCCAACCGGGTGGATGGCGGGACGGTTTTTACGTTGGAGCTGGAAGTCGCAGGGTGAGAGCTTTTCTGGTTGGCCTTGGTAGAGTCCGTAAAAGGTGAATATGGCCGCCATCTGGATGGCGGTTCCATCAGGAAATCACCGTCGACTCTCCATGGAGATGCGCGCAGCCAGTCCGCACAATACGGTTCCCATGCGCCAAAGATGGCCTGGGTTTATCCCAATCTGCATTCCCGTGAAGCAAGCGGACTGTCTACCAGTTGCCCTACTTGTCCGTGCCGGGAAAGTACGGCGCGCCTTGTATCGCCGTCAGCGGCAGATAAAAAGTTTTCACGGGCACCAACGGTGGCGGCCTCACGTTCGCCGAGCTTTCGGCCGCTGCGGCTTGTGCCAGCGCCGGCCATATGCAGGCCACGCGTATGCCTCTCAGGTTTTTTTCCGGCAGATCCTTGCGCGTACCAAAGCGGCGACCATCCACATGCAGCTCGTCGTCTTTTAGCGTGGCAGCCAGATTCAGCGGCGGGTTGCCAAACACCCGGTTGTAGCCCACGCGCAGCGCGTTTGCATCGCCACGCCGGTACTGCACCACACGCAGCCGCTTGGGCTGGCGCATGTCGTCACCTTCCACGTCGCCCATGTAGAAGTAGCGCACCCGCGCCGCCGGCAAGGGCGGCAGCTTGTAGCTGGAAGACCAGCCGTTATGGTCGGCCTCGAACAGCGGGCGCATCGTGGTGGGCAGCGCCTCGTTGTTAGAGGTGGCAAACACCGCTGACGTTGCGTCGGAAAGTGAACGGCCATGAAAGTCAAACGTCACGCTTTCTTTCTGCTCAGCCACCGTTTGGCCAAAGGCGGGGAAGACGGAGCCGGTTTCCCGTACTTCCTGCAGACGCACACCGTCGCCCTCGGCCTTCCAGTGCCCGCCGGCCAGCATGTCGAGCGAGCCGCCCGTGAAGCTAAAGCAAAACGTGTTGTCATCCAGCAGCATCAGCTCCGCGCGCGAATCCACCGAGCCCTGGATGTAGCCGCCCACGTAAGGCTTTTCAGCCGGGGTGACGGCATAGGCATCGGCCAGCGAAAACAGCGCCAGGGCGAAGGCAAGCGTGGCGCGGAGTGGCTGGGCAAGTGGGGGCACGGGTGGTCCTTTGTGAGCGAAGAAAGAGAATGTACGACAGGCGAGAGACGGCTCTGGCTTACCGGGCTCAAGCCCCAGGCTTAGGCAACGCTCGCGGCAACTTCAGGGCTCTCGTTCCGACGTTGCCGACTTCGTTTTGAGTTCACTGGGGCGCCCATGCTGTGACTTGCCACCGTTAAGTGCCAGCACCGAGGGGTCGAATGTCCGTACTCTGTCACTTTCCGCGCGAAGCCGGGGAAGAAATCTGTCGTTCTGATATTCGATGAGGATCAGCGCGCTTTGGCGAGTGGGATTGCTACCAGGAAGCGTGTTCATTGCTAGGCTTCCTTATTCTTAACAATGTTTCAGTTGTTGAGGCCGCGAGCAGCAATCAGTGCGCGAGGAGCGCCTGATGCTGGCGAAGGTGCTGCTGGAAGCGCTGGGCGTAGTCCCCTGCCACCGCGGCGGCGACGCTTTGTCGTCTCGCCAGCGCCGTCCGCCACGCTGTGACACGGGGAAGGTTCTCGAAGATCGGCTGCGATACCGTCGGATCGAGGATGTCGAAATAGCGGAAGAGGGGCGCGAACACTGCATCGACCATGCCGAAGGCGGCACCGCCGAAATAGGGCCCTTCCACGAGCACCGTTTCCAGCTGCTGTAGCCGGCTCTGGAACGCCGCCTGCTTTGCATCTGCGGTCGGGCGATCCTTGGCGTTGAGGAACTGCCAGGCTTCGGCGAGGGTCGCCGTGCCGAACTCGATCCAGGCGCGGTGCTGTGCGCGTGGCACCGGGTCGCCCGGATACAGCGCTGCGCCGGGCTGTGTCTCTTCCAGATACTCGCAGATGGCCATGCTTTCGAAGAGAACGGCGTCCGGCCCATCCGGCTGGCCTACCTTGAGCAATGGCACCTTGCCGGTCGGCGAAAGCGCCAGAAACCAGTCCGGCTTGGCGGCGAGATCGACGTCGATCCTGTCGAAGGGCACGCCTTTTTCCAGAAGGACGATCGCTGCCCGTTGAACGAAAGGGCATAGAGGGTGGCTGATGAGTGTCAATTGCGTTTGTGGCATAGGAATGCTCCCTGTAAAAATGAAGCCATCCCACGCATGTGGGGCGGGCGCATCGCGGCTGATTTACCCGTGTGGCTTCGAGCAATCCTGCCGAGGGCGATAGCCCAAAGGCTGGCAGAAGGAGTCGTCATGAGAGCGCTCCTTCAGGTGTCGTCTGCAATCAGCCGTTAAGAGTGCGACCACCGTCAACGATGATTTCAGAGCCGACCGTCCATCGGGACTCGTCGGAAGCCAGATACAGCACCGCCTTGGCTACTTCCTCCGGCGTGCCGAAGCGACCAAACGGAATGCTTGCGGCAATGTCCTTGTTGAGCTGATCGCGATAGGCCTCAGGAATGCCCATCTTGTCGTACAGCGGCGTTTCAACCGGGCCAGGACTGACGGCGTTGACGCGAATGCCACGCGCAAGCAATTCACCCGAAAGCGTCTTCGACATGTTCAGAAATGCAGCCTTGGTCGCGGCATAGACCGATGAATGCGCCGCGCCGACGTGCGCGCTGACCGACGTATTGAGCACCACCGATGCGGGGTTCGCGAAAACAGGCAACAGTGCTTGGATCAGGAAGTAGGGCCCCTTGACGTTGATGTCGAACGAGCGATCAAACATTTCTTCCGTCCACGCTTCGATCGGCAACCAGACGGAGACGCCGGCGTTGAGAAAGGCGATGTCGAGCTGACCATAGTGCGCCTGGACGGCTTGCGCCAACGCCTTCTGCGCGGCCACACTGGCTGAGTCCGCGCGCAGCACCAGGACCTCGCTACCCAGTTCCGCTTGGGCCTTTGCGATGGAGTCCGGGTTGACACCGGTGACGATGACGCGGGCGCCTTCGGCGAGGAACTGCTTGGCCGTTTCCAGGCCAATGCCGCTGGTGCCGCCGGTGATGAGAGTACGTTTGCCTTGCAAGCGGGACATGAAAGTTCTCCTGTAGATGATTCGGGGTCAACCAACCTTGGCTAACCTGCCGTGGGGAGAACTATGCACTCATGCCTAAAATTTAATAAGATCGTATATTTGAATATATTTCATGCTTCGGTTGCATGAATAAAGGATTTCACGTGGACCGCTTTTTGTTGATGACATGCTTCGCCCGTGCCGTTGAGACGGGCAGCTTCTCCGCTGCGGGCCGCGACTTGGGCTTGGGACAGCCAAACGTCAGCCGCTATGTGGCGGCACTGGAAGACCATCTGCAAACGCGGCTGCTGCACCGGTCGACGCGCAAGCTTGCCCTCACGCCTGAGGGGGAACGCTACTACGCGGAAGCCCGGCGAATTCTTGACGCCGTGGAAGAATCAGAGTCGTCGTTCAGGGAGAACGTCAACCCCTCCGGATTGCTGCGTGTTGCCTGTCCGACCGCGCTGAGCTATGCATTTGTGTTGCCGCATGTGCCCGCCTTCCTGGAGCGCTATCCAGGATTGACGCTGGACCTCCAGACCAATGACCGCTACGTGAATCTGGTCGATGAGGGGGCTGAACTCGCGATTCGGATCGGGCATTTGGAAGACAGCGCACTGCGTGCGCGCAGCATAGGTTTGTTCAAACGCGTGTGCGTTGCCAGCAAAGGATATCTGGCCAAACGTGGAGTCCCCGCTGCTCCCGACGATCTACGCGGGCACGATTGCGTGGTCTACACCCTGCTGTCGTCTGGTGCCACCTGGCGTTTCAGGGATACCGAAGTTCCGGTCACAGGCAGGCTTCGGGTCAGCTCACCCGAGGCCGCACGCGAATCTGTCAACGCGGGGCTAGGGGTCGGCCTTGGCCCGGAATGGTTGTTCGAAGACGGGCTGAAGAACGGTAATTTGCAATTGCTGCTGACAGAATATGACGCCCCGCCTGTGCCGATACAAATCATTTATGTGGCGAACAGACTTCTTCCGAAGCGGGCCATCGTCTTCATGGATTTCATCGCCGAAGCATTTTCGAAGGTTCCGGCACTCAACGTCCCCCATGAGCGGCCTCTAGTGCGATAAGGGGGCTTCCGCTGTCTTCAAACCTTTCCGCCCCCTCTGATTGCCTTTCACTGCAACTTTTACCGGTGCGCCGGCACGGATCGTCTTGACATCTGAGGCACTTCGAAGCGAGCCCTAGCCAGGACTTGCGGCGAACGGTGCGCCTTGGTCTCGGTTAGTCTTCACAGACTCCACTCCCTGTTTTCTGCCCCCATGAAGCCGAACCCTCTCCCCCTGAACCTGTACGTCGTCGACGACGACGAAGCGGTGCGCCGCTCGCTCGGTCTGTTGCTGTTGTCGCGTGGCCATGCGGTGCAGGCCTTTGCTTCCGGCGAGGCATTTCTGGCCGGTGTCGACCCGCAGCGGCCAGGCTGCGCGATCCTCGATCTGCGTCTCGGCGATATCAGCGGGCTGCAGGTGTTCGAGACGCTGCGCGCGCAGCAGAGCCCGCTGGTGGTGGTGTTTTTGTCCGGCCATGGCGATATCGCCATGGCGGTGGAGGCGGTGCAGCAGGGCGCTTTCGGCTGGCTGGAGAAGCCTTGCAACGACGAGCGCCTGTTGGCCAGCGTGGCCCAGGCCCTGCAGAAGGCCAGCGCCATTGCTGCCGAGCAGCAAGCCCGACAGGCCGCGCAAGCACTGTGGAGCAAGCTGACGCCGCGCGAGATGCAGGTCGCGCGCCTGGTAGCCGAGGGCAAGCCGAACAAGCGCATCGCGCTGGACCTGGCGCCGCTGGAGCTGCGCACCGTGGAGACGCACCGCGCCCATGTGTTCGCCAAACTGGGCCTGTCGAACAGCCACGAGCTGGAGCGATTTTTGCGCGAGCACGCGCTTTAGAACGTGTTCAAGGTCTTTGGGGACCCCAAAAGACCTTGAACACGTTCTTAGGGCTACGCTGAATAAGCTCCCTCAAAGCACCCACCGGTGTTGACGACCGAGCGATTTGACCCATACAGCTAGGTGGCCAAAGAACCTCTGCTGTGGCCCTTTGGGTCGGATTTTTGGGCCTTTCGGCCCGCCTGCCGTCCTCATCGCGACCTCAGGCCGCATTGTGGAGCCTACGCGCCGTAGGCCGCCAGGAAGACCCGTACGGCTTCGCGCAGAAGAGCCTTGTTTTCCCGCGAATCCGGCATCTCGAGCTTCAGCAGTCCGCGGATGTGCCCGGAGCCCAGGAACATCGACAGGAACAGGTCCGCTGCCTGAAGCGGGTTCTGCACCTTGAGCGTGCCCGTAGAGTGGGCACGGCGCAGGTATGCAGCCAGCTCGTTGTTCGCCCGTTCCGGGCCTTCCTTGTAGAACGCACGGCAGGCTTCCGGCTGCGCTCCCGCGACGCCGTAGACAGCGCGCAACGCGCCCAGGGCGTCCCCGCGCGCTAGTGCGAGAAACCGTGTGCCGATCGCCAGCAGCGCCTCTTCAGGCTGGTCTGGGTCCAGCGCCCTGGCACCCGGTACGCCAGCCACCACCGGCTCCGTCCTGTCGCGCACGACCGCCTGGAACAGCTTCTCCTTGGAGCCGAAGTTGTTGTACACGGTCATCTTGGACACACCGGCGTCCGCGGCGATGGCATCCACGCTGGCACGCTCCAGGCCATGCTCGTTGAAGTGCCTTTGCGCCGCTTCCAGGACGCGCCGCACGCGCTCGGGATCGCGCGGCCGCCCGCGTTGGGGCTTGGGAGTGGGGGCTGGGGCCATGGGTGGATTTAGTGGACTTGACAGTTTATTATATGAGCCCTACATTACTGTACTCATTAGTACAATATTTAATCAGCCCACAAGGAGTCCATCACCATGAATGACGTCATCATCATCGGCGGCAGTTTTGCCGGCCTCGCCGCCGCCCTGCAGCTCGGCCGTGCCCGCCGCAAGGTCACCGTTCTCGATACCGGCCGGCCACGCAATCGTTTCGCCGGCCACTCGCATGGCCTGCTAGGCCACGATCACAAGCCACCGCTGGACATCCTGGCCGAGGCACGGCAGCAACTGGCGCGCTATCCAACGATCAGGCTGGTCAATGCCCGGGCCGAGAGCGTCTCTGGCGCCATCGACGATTTCTCCGTCGTTACTGACGATAGCGAATGCCTAAGGGCACGTCGCCTGATTCTGAGCTATGGCGTCGTCGACCAGATGCCCAGTGTTCCGGGCTTTGCCGAAAGCTGGGGCACGTCCATCGTGCCCTGCCCCTATTGCGACGGCTTTGAAGTCGCCGGCCAGCATTGGGGCGTCCTCTGGTCCGGCCCGCAGTCGCACCAATCCGTCAGGCTGTTCCGCGATTGGACCGACAAGTTGACTGTCTTCGCCGATGGCCACGACATTGCGCCCGATATCCGGGCCGATCTGGCTGGCCGCAACATCCCTGTGGTCGATGGACGGATCGTGGAGATCGCCCATCACAAGGGCCATATCGCCACCGTCAATCTCGATACCGGCCGCAATATCGCGGTCGACATCCTGTTCGCCCATCCGCGCAACAAGCCGTCCGCAAGCGTGCATGCATCACTGGGCCTGGCCACGGTCGATACGCCCACCGGCATCGTCCTCAAGATCGACGAGCGCCGCCAGACCAGCATGCCCGGCATCTATGCCGCCGGCGACCTTACGACGCCCTTCTTGCCCTCGGTCACCCAGGCATCCTCGCAGGGTGCGATGGCGGGCATCTTCGCCCAGCAGTCGATGCTGGTTTGAGAAGACACACATGGAGTTCGAACACGTCACCTTCGACCTGCCGCACGGCAGCTTTCACGCGCTGCAGGGTGGTGATCCCCATGGTCGGCCGACGCTTGTCTTGCACGGCTTCCCGGACCATCCGCCGACCGCAAAGCCCTTCCTTGCCGAGCTCGGTCGCCGTGGACGTCGCGTCGTCGCCCCCTGGCTTCGCGGTTACGCCCCGTCCCCGACTGCGGGGCCGTTCGACATGGCGGCCCTCACCGGCGACGTGCTAGCGCTGATCGACCGCTGGTCTCCCGGGCGAGCCGTCGAGTTGATTGGCCACGACTGGGGTGGTGCGATCACATACGATGTCTGCGTCACCGCGCCGGAGCGGATCGAACGCGCAGTCACGCTGGCATTTCCCCACCCACTGACGTTTCTGAGCCAGCCGCGCCTCGCTCAGCTACGCCGGAGCTGGTACATGGGGCTCTTCCAGCTGCCGGGAAGCGGCTGGATCGCCAGCGCCCGAGATCTCGCCCTCATCGACCACCTATGGCGTCAGTGGTCGCCCGGCCTCTCGCTCGATCCAGCTCTCCAGGCGGAGCTGCACGAGACCCTGCGGGCGAGCATGCCTGCGCCCTTGCGCTACTACCGAGGGCTGCTGCGGCCTGGCATGCTTGGGGCGATGCGCCGCCTGTCTCAGCCGATCGCGGTGCCCCTGCTGCAGCTCCACGGTGCAGACGACGGCTGCATCCTCCCCCAGCAGGTCGACGACCGACATCGGTTCGCCGCATCGCACGCGCTGGAAGTCGTCCCCGACGTCGGTCACTTCCTGCACATCGAGGCCCCCGAGGCGATCGCGGAACGGATCGCGGCATGGGGCGAGTAGTGTCCTTTCAGCCCTGCGAAAAGAAGCCTCGAACGAAGCCCCTCCACGACGGGAAGTGACCGGGCTGATGCTCGGCCTCACCAAAGAAACGTCCATCCCTCTGAAAGTAAAGAAAAAGGAAGCAATCCTTATGAATACGACTAATCCTGGCGTCGCCCTGGTGACCGGCGCATCCTCTGGCATCGGTCTCGCCACTGCCAAAGCCTTGCGGAATGCGGGCTTTCGGGTGTTCGGAACGAGCCGCCGCGCCGCCGCGGAGAGATCCGACGGTATTACTATGCTGGCCTGTGACGTTACCGACGATGGGTCCGTGGCGAAACTGGTCGAGCGGGTCCTGGCCGAGGCCGGCCGCATCGATCTGCTCGTCAACAATGCCGGCATGGGTTTGCTTGGCGCCGCAGAGGAGTCCTCGACGGCCCAGGCGCAGGCGCTATTCGACGTCAATGTCTTTGGGGTTCTACGCGTGACCAGGGCGGTGCTACCGGCCATGCGCCAGCAGAGAAAAGGCAGAATCATCAATGTGAGTTCGGTGCTGGGCTTGATCCCGGCTCCCTATTCCGCCGTGTATGCGTCGACCAAGCATGCCATCGAAGGCTATTCTGAATCGCTTGACCACGAGCTTCGCACCTTTGGCATTCGTGTCGTGTTGGTCGAACCCGCCTATACAAGGACGGCATTTGAAGACAACCTCGCCAAGCCAGACCTATTGCTTGACATCTATGACGCCACGCGCGCCAGCATGGATGTGATCAATAAGAAAGCGATAGAAGCCGGCGACGCCCCGGAAGTCGTCGCCAGGACGATTGTCGAAGCGGCGACCACGATCGTTCCAAAGACACGCTACGCGGCGGGAACAATGGCGCGACGGGTCAGTCTTTTGCGCCGTTTCGTCCCTGAATCCGCGTTCGACAAGAGTCTTCGAAAGCAGTACGGATTGCCGGTCTGACGACGATGAACATCCTGCTCATCGAGGCCCCAAGCGATCGCGGAACGGATCGTGGCATGGGCTGAGTAGCGGATCACTTGTCCAGGCAGAAGTCAGGGCCGTCGACAAGCTTGAGGTTGGGGCCGGGTTTTCGGGCCTTCGGCCCGCTTGCCGTCCTGGACCTTGATCAGCATGGACTTAGGTAATTACCCCTGCGTAAAGCTACGCAGGCGGCACGTGGATTGCTACGGACGACAGCCCGGTTGGGCCGACGCACACTGGCTCCATCGGTTCGAACGGCCGCCGCAGGCCGTGGCCGGAGACAAGGACCTCCACCATGAGTGCAATCCCGCAGCACGCCGCCTCGGCGGCCAGCGCATCCACACCCTATACCTTTGAAGAAAAGCGCAAACGCATCTTCGCCATCGTTGCCGCGTCCTCGGGCAATCTGGTGGAGTGGTTTGACTTCTACATCTACGCCTTCTGCGCCATCTACTTTGCGCCGGCGTTCTTCCCCAAGTCCGACCCCACGGCCCAGCTGCTGAACACCGCCGGCGTGTTTGCCGCGGGCTTCCTGATGCGCCCCATCGGCGGCTGGATCTTTGGCCGGCTGGCGGACCGCAAGGGCCGCAAGACCTCGATGGTGGTGTCGGTGGTGATGATGTGCGCCGGCTCGCTGCTGATCGCCTGCCTGCCCACCTATGCCAGCATCGGGGCCATGGCACCGGTGCTGCTGCTGACGGCACGCCTGCTGCAGGGCCTGTCGGTGGGCGGCGAATACGGCACCACTGCCACCTATATGAGCGAGGTGGCGATGCGCGGCCAGCGCGGCTTTTACTCGTCTTTCCAATACGTCACGCTCATCGGCGGCCAGTTGCTGGCGGTGCTGGTGGTCGTCATCCTGCAGCAACTGCTGGACGAGGTCGAGCTGAAAAGCTGGGGCTGGCGTATTCCGTTCGTGCTGGGCGCGTTGACCGCCGTGGTGGCGCTGATGCTGCGCCGCACGCTGCACGAAACCACCACCGCGCAGACGCGCAATTCCAAGGGCGCCGGCAGCGTGGCCGAGCTGCTGAAGAACCACAAGCGTGCGCTCTTGGTGGTGCTGGGCTATACCGCCGGCGGCTCGCTGGTGTTCTACACCTTCACCACCTATATGCAGAAGTACCTGGTGAACTCGGCCGGCATGTCGATCAAGACCGCCAGCAATGTGATGACCGCCTGCCTGTTCCTCTACATGTGCATGCAGCCGCTGTTCGGCGCCCTGTCGGACCGCATCGGCCGGCGCAACAACATGCTGCTGTTCGGTGCGCTGGGCACGCTGATGACGGTGCCCATCCTCACCACGCTGCAGAGCGTGACCAGCCCGCTGCTGGCCGGGGTGTTGATCACCGTCGCGCTGGCGGTCGTCAGCTTCTACACCTCGGTAGGCGGCATCGTGAAGGCCGAGATGTTCCCGCCCGAGGTGCGCGCGCTGGGCGTGGGCCTGTCGTATGCGGTGGGCAATGCGATCTTCGGCGGCAGTGCCGAGTACGTGGCGCTGGGCCTGAAGACTATGGGCTATGAGTCCTACTTCTACTGGTATGTCACCGGCATGATGGTGCTGGCCTTTGCCGTCAGCCTGCTGCTGCCGCGCCAGGCGACGTACCTGCATGACGACCATTGACGAAATCGGCCTCTGGCGCAGGTTCTACCGGCGCCAGCTGCTATCAAAACAGTAGTTTTAACTAGGCCGCATAAACCTCGGCAAAGTAGGCGGCCAGCAGGTCCAGCGTATGCCGCACCTTGGCCGGCTGCTCGCCGCGGCGCGGCGTGACCGCGTAGACCGGCAGGTCGCTGAGCTGCCAGCCCGGCAGCACCGGCATCAGGCGGCCATCGGCCAGGGCCTGGAAATCCTCTTTGCGCACCGCCATGCAAATGCCCCAGCCGGCCACGCACAGCGCATGCAGGGCCGATACCTGGGAGGCCTGCACCCGGCCTTCCAGCTGCACCACCTGCAGCGCAGCGTCGGCGCCGTGCAGTTCCAGCGTGTCGAACGTGGTGTTGTCGGCGCCGCTGCCCAGCCAGGCGTGCTGCAGCAAATCCTGCGGCTGCTGGGGCCAGCCGTGCTCGGCCAGGTAGGCGGGTGCGGCGCACAGCTGGCGGCCCATGCGGCCGATCTTGCGCGCCACCAGGCTGGAATTGGCCAGGTTGCCGACCCGCAGCGCGATGTCGACCCGCGCCTCGATCAGGTCGATCACCGCGTCGTCCAGCAGCAGGCGCAAGGTCAGCTTGGGGTGGCTGCGCAGCGGCTGCAGTGCGCTGGCCAGCAGGCTGGCAAAGCCGATGGGTGCGGCCAGCCGTAGCTCGCCCTCGGGCTCGTCGCGCAGCCGGGCCAGCGCCTGGTCGGCCGAGCGGGCGGCCGCCACCATGGCCGCGCAGCCCACGTGGTAGCGGGCGCCGGCCTCGGTCAGGGTCAGCTTGCGGGTCGAGCGGTGCAGCAAGGCCAGGCCCAGCGCTTTTTCCAGCTGGCGCAGGTGCTGGCTGACGGCCGATGGCGTCATGCCCAGCTGCTTGGCCGCCGCGGTGAGCGAGCCGGCGGCCACCACCTCGGCAAATATGCCCATGCGTTTGAGTTGGTCTGTGGATGTATTCATAAGCAGTACTTCATAGTATTAGCGAATTTGGCCATCTAGTCAGATGTGTATGAAGAAAAGACACTAGACGCTTCTTTCAAACCACAGGATATTGCTATGCACATCGCACTGATTGGCGGCACCGGCTTCGTCGGCAGCGCCGTATTGACCGAACTGTTAGGCCGCGGCCACCAGGTGACGGCCCTGGCCCGCAACCCTGGCAAGTTTGCCGCCCAGCCCGGCCTGACCGTGGTGGCCGCCGACGTGCTGGATGCCGCGCAAGTGGCGAAGGCCGTGGCCGGCGTGGACGCCGTCATCAGCGCCTACAACCCGGGCTGGACCGAGCCACAGATCCACGACCTGTTCCTGCAAGGCAGCCAGGCGATTCTGGACGGCACCAAGCAGGCGGGCGTGAAGCGCGTGCTGGTGGTGGGTGGCGCGGGTAGCCTGTTTGTGGCCCCCGGTGTGCAGCTGGTGGACACGCCACATTTCCCTGCCGAATGGAAGCAGGGCGCGCTGGCGGCCCGCGAGTTGTTGAACCGCATCCAGCGGGAAACCACGCTGGACTGGACCTTCCTCTCGCCGCCCATTCTGCTGGCACCCGGCGAGCGCACCGGCCAGTACCGCGTGGGTGCCGACACGCCGCTGCCTGGCGTGGGCGACGCGCCTTCCGGCATTTCGGCCGCCGACCTGGCTGTGGCCATCGTCGACGAGATCGAAACCCCCAAGCACGTGCAGAAGCGCTTTACCGTAGCCCATTAATTTACAGGCGAAATCGGGCTCTAGCGCTGATAGATGCAGCGCAGGGTGCTATCCAAATAACAGGGCGCCGGGTGCGCCCTGTTGGCGTTGTACCGGGCTATCGGCAGGCAAGGGTATGTTCTTGCGGTGCTTATGTTCGAATCGTTTATCTTCAGCTTACAAGGCGCGCATTGAGGGCCCGTCTTGGGTACGCAGAAGTGCGCGGCGAACACCACCAAGGGGACACAAATGAACCAGTTCTTTCGTACCGTGTTGGTTGGCTGTGTATCCCTGCTGCTGTGCACGGCACAGGCGGCCGAAAAGGATGTCAACATCGTTTTCATCCCCAAGTCCAGTGACCAGGTCTTCTGGGAGCTGATGCGTATCGGGGTCGACAAAGCCGTGCAGGACGATGGCCACGTCAAGCTCACCTGGCGCGGCCCGGCCCACAACGACGACACCGACTCCCAGATCAAGATCGTCCAGCTCTACACCAAGCCCGGGGTGGATGCGATCCTGATCGCCCCCACCGACCGGGCACGCCTGGTCGGATCGGTGCAAAAGGCCGTGGCCATGGGTATCAAGGTGATTGCTGTCGACTCGGGGCTGGATGGCAACCAGCACCTCAACTTTGTCACCTCCGACAACTACGCGGGCGGGCAATTGGCGGCCAAGACCCTGGCGGGCTTGCTGCACAACCAGGGCAAGGTGGCGATGTTGCGGACCGTGGCCGGCAGCGCGTCCACCGACGACCGGGCCCAGGGCTTTGTCGATTACCTGAAGGAAAAGGCCCCGAAGATCACGCTGGTGGCCGATGTGTATGGCGGCGGCTCGATCGGCAAGGCGCGGCACAGTGCGGTCCAGTTGCTGGCGACGCACCCGGGCATCAACGGCGTGTTTGCGGTCAATGAATCTTCCACCGACGGCATGCTGCGCGCCCTGCGCGACAAAGGCCTGGCCGGCAAGCTGCGCTTCATCGGCTTTGACGCCACCGACTTTCTGCTCGCCGGCCTGGAGCAGCAGGAGATCCACGGGCTGGTGATCCAGAATCCCACCCAGATGGGCTACAAGGGCATACAGGCCGCCGCCGCCGCGGCCCGCAACCAGGCGATCCAGAACCGAACCATTTTTACCGACATCACCATGGTGACCCGCGCCAACTACAAGACCCCCGAGATCCAGAAGCTGATGTGCAGCCGGTGTTGAAACCCAGGCCCATGACCCACCAGATGTATCCGATCAGTGCCACGGGGATGCGGGCCTATGTTTAGCCCGGGCGGCCGGCTCAGCAGCCTGAGCGTGGGCATGGTGGTCGCCATGGCGGCCGGTTTGTTCGTGCCCGCGCTGATCGGCGTCATGACCCTCAGCTACCTGCGCCAGGCGCAGATCAACAAGGAACTGTCGGCCTACCTGGACGAAAGGGCTTTGCAGCTGTCCAACAGCCTGGCAGTTCCGGTGTGGAACTACAACACCAGCGGTGTGCGCACCATCGGGCAATCGGCCCTGCTGGACCCGCAGGTGGTGCGGATCACGGTCAGCGATTCCGACAAGGCGCCTATCGTGGTGCTGGAGCAGCCTCAGCGCCGGCTGGGCAAGTCCCAGGTGGTCCAGCGGCCGCTGCTGATGCGCAGCGATGGCACCGAAGAGCTGGCGGGCTTTGTCGAGATCGAGGTCGACGACGGCCTGAAGCAGCAGGAGTTTGCCCGGGACCGCCGGGCCTATGCGTTCATCCTGCTGGGCCAGTTCGTGCTGTCCCTGGGCTGCATTCTGGTGGCCTTGCACCTGCGCGTGCTGCGGCCGCTGCACAAGTTGACGCTGTTCTCCAACCGGCTGGCCGGCGGCAACTTCGAGCAGCCCATAGGCTGGGAGCGGCCGGACGAAATCGGCCGCCTGGCCCAGCAGATGGACCGCATGCGCAAGGACCTGAGAACCTCGTTCGCCGAGCAGCAGGTGATCCTGAGCAATGTGCAGGTCGGCGTGCTGTTTGTGCGCAACGGCAGCCTGCACATCGCCAACCGCTATGCCGAGCAGATTTTTGGCTACGGCCCCGGCGCGATGGCAGGCTTGCCGGCCAGCACCCTGTACCCCGCAGGCGGACCGCTGCCCGATACCGGGCTGGACGAGGAACTGCGGTTCTTGCAGCGCCAGGACGGCACGCAGTTCTGGGCGCAGCTGCGCAAGCGCAGCCTGGACCCGCTGCTGCCGCAGGCCGGCAGCATCTGGGTGATCGAAGACTTCACCGCGCGCAAAGCCGCCGAGGACGAGATCAACAGCCTGGCTTTCTACGACCCGCTGACCCTGCTGCCGAACCGCCGCCTGCTGATGGACCGGCTGAAGCAGGCTTTGGTGGCCAGCTGCCGCAGCGCCAAGTGCGGCGCCTTGCTGTTCATCGACCTGGACCACTTCAAGACCTTGAACGACACCCTGGGCCATGACAAGGGCGATCTGCTGCTGCAGCAGGTGGCCCGGCGCCTGGTGACCTGTGTGCGCGAGGGCGATACCGTGGCCCGCCTGGGCGGCGACGAGTTCGTGGTGATTCTGGAAGACCTGGGCGACAACCCGGACGAGGTGGCCACGCACTGCCGGGCCGTAGGCGAGAAGATCTTCACGGCGCTGAACCTGTCCTACCCGCTGGCCGGCCACGATGTGCGCAGCACGCCCAGCATCGGCGTCGCGCTGTTCGACGGGCCGCGCAACGCCATCGACGAACTGCTCAAGCAGGCCGACCTGGCGATGTACCAGGCCAAGACCGCCGGCCGCAACACCCTGCGTTTTTTCGATGCGGCGATGCAGGCCGCGGTGACTGAGCGCGCGGTGCTGGAATCCGACCTGCGCGAAGCCCTGCGGCTGCAGCAGTTCGTCTTGCACTACCAGCCGCAGGTGGTGGGCCAGAGCCAGATCACCGGGGCCGAGGTGCTGCTGCGCTGGCTGCACCCGCAGCGCGGCAAGGTGAGCCCGCTGGACTTCATTCCCCTGGCCGAGGAGACCGGCTTGATCGTGCCGCTGGGCTACTGGGTGCTGCAGACGGCCTGCGCCCAGCTGGCGCTGTGGGCCTTGCGCCCAGAAACCGCCGAGCTCGGCATTGCGGTGAACGTCAGCGCCAAGCAAATGCAGCAGGACGACTTTGTAGCGCAGGTGCTGGCGCTGCTGCGCGACACCGGCGCCCCGCCGCAGCGGCTCAAGCTGGAGCTGACCGAGAGCGTGCTGGTGGCCGATGTGGAGAACACCATCCGCAAGATGGACGCGCTGAAGTCCCACGGCGTGGGCTTTTCGTTGGACGACTTCGGCACCGGCTATTCCTCGCTGACCTACCTGAAGCGCCTGCCGCTGGACCAGCTGAAGATCGACCAGGGCTTTATCAAAGACATCCTGGTCGATCCGAACGACGCCGCCATCGCCCGCATGGTGATCGCCCTGGCCGAAAGCCTGGGCCTGTGCGTGATGGCCGAGGGCGTGGAGCTGGAGGCGCAAAGGGCCTTTCTCGCCAACAGCGGCTGCCATGCCTACCAGGGGTATCTGATGGCCCACCCGCTGCCGATTGCGGATTTCGAAGCCATCCTGGGCCGCCATGGGTCCGCCGATAAATCAAGTGCCAAACAGGGCTTTGGCGCAGTCAAGTAGTGCGCTAGCTGCTATCAAAATAGTAGTTTTTCGGCCATGCGCTGACCTGCCTACCTATGTGGGCTGCCGCACAGACAGCGCAATCCAATGGGACGAAGCTGGCGCCCATAGGTTGACGAAGCCTGGGTAGAACCTGCAGGGCCTGCAGGCCTTGCCGTACGGACTTTCGATTCAACGCCATTTATCAACCTGCACTGCGCTTGGGGTCACTTTGGCCGCATGCGCAGCGCACTGGCGCTGGAGCCTTCAGATGACTACGGCGGCGCATTCCACAGCCCACGGATCGATACAGGGAACGCTGACCCAGCGTGCCGGCGATGCACCCGATGTGGGTGCCGTGCTGGACGCAGTGGTCAGCACCTGGCAGACCATGGCCGCCCAGCTGGAACCGGTAATTGGCGCGCGCGGCGTCAGTGTGCTGCTGAACCGTGCCCTGTACCTGACGGTCAAGAGCTATCCCTGGATGAAGCCCACCAACGCGCAGGAGGCGGCCGAACCCATGGACAACCTGAAGCTGCGCTTTGCCGATCGCACTGCGCTGGAAGCCTCCGAAGCCGGTTGCGCGCTGCTGGTCACCTTTACCGAGCTGCTGGCCAGCTTGATCGGCGAGTCTTTGACCGAACGCCTTTTGGCCTGCGTATGGCAAGCCCCTTCACCACCTTTTGAACAGGACACCCACCATGATTGAGCACGTTGCGATCCGCCGGCTTGCCACAGGCGTACCCGGTCTGGACGCGATTCTGGGTGGCGGCCTGCCCGAGTTTTCCTTCAACCTGGTGACCGGGCCGCCAGGCGCCGGCAAAACCACGTTGGCGCACCAGCTGATGTTTGCCCTGGCCACGCCCGAGCAGCCCGCGCTGTTCTTTACCGCCCTGGGCGAGCCACCCTGGAAGATGCTGCGCTACCAGCAGCAGTTTGCCTTCTTTGCGCTGGACAAGATCGGCGGCTGCATCCGCTTTGTGCATTTGAACGAAGAGCTGGCGGCCGGCGATTTCGCCCGGGTGCTGGCGCGGATAAGCGAAGAGGTCCAGGCCTTTGGACCGGCATTTGTGTTCGTCGACTCCTTTCGCTCGGTGCTGGCGCAGGCACCGCAGCCACCCCATGGCGACGGCTCCGGCCTGCGGATGTTCACCCAGCAGCTGGGTATCACACTGGCCGGTTGGCAGACCACCAGCTTTCTGATTGGCGAGTATTCGCCGCTGAGCGATCCACACCCGGTGTTCACCGTGGCCGACGGCATTCTGAACCTGGAGCAGAGCGTGCAGCGCAATTCCATGGTGCGCAAGATCCAGGTGCTGAAGATGCGCGGCCAGGCCACCAGTCCCGGCATGCACACCATGCGCATTACCGATGCCGGATTGACCGTGTTTCCATCGGCGACGGTGCGCGACGACAGCGGCGATGTTGCACCCGCAAAGCTGTCGGCGCACAGCGCAGGCCGGGTCGCCATGGGGGTGCCGCTGCTGGACGACATGCTGGGCGGCGGCCTGCCCAGCGGCTATTCGATGCTGGTGGCCGGGCCGTCCGGCTCGGGCAAGACCATTCTGTCCACCAGCTTTTTGTCCGAAGGCGTGCGCCGCGGCGAGGCCGGCGTGATCGTGGCCTTCGAACAGACGCCCAGCCGCTCGCGCACCCACACCATCGACGACATGGTGCGGGCCGGCTGCCTGGGCCTGATCAACACCCGCTTGATGGACCTGTCGGTCGACGAGATCGTGCAGCAGCTGGTGCAGCTGGTCCACGAGATGAAGGCCACCCGGGTGGTGATCGACTCGCTGTCCGGCTTCGAGCTGGCCGTGGCGCCAACCTTCCGCGAGGACTTCCGCGAGTCGCTGTTCCGCCTGGTGGCGGTGCTGTCCGGCCTGGGGGTGACGGTGCTGCTGACTTCCGAGCTGGAAGACCGCTACACCGACCTGCGCTTCAGCCCGTATGGCTCGGCGTTCCTGACCGATGCCATCGTGGTGCAGCGCTACATCGAGGTCGAAAGCAGCCTGCAGCGCGTGATGGCCGTGGTCAAAGTGCGCGGCAGCGCCCACAGCAACGACATCCGGCGCTATGAAATCAATGATGACGGCATCGCCATCGGCAAGCCCATCCTGCACTACGA
Organism: Rhodoferax ferrireducens; assembly: GCF_031458075.1. GTDB lineage: Bacteria > Pseudomonadota > Gammaproteobacteria > Burkholderiales > Burkholderiaceae_C > Rhodoferax_B > Rhodoferax_B ferrireducens_A. The sequence goes on from NZ_JAVDXT010000001.1 coordinate 622,687, forward strand.
GGGGCTGTTTGGCGGCCGCCCCATGCGTACCGTGGAAGCCCGCACCGTCAACGGAGGCCTGCGATGATGTACCGAACCGCTTTTCTGGAACAAAAGGACGACAACCTCGGGCCGGAACGGCCGCAGACGCCGGAACAGATCCAGCGCATGCTGGAGCAGCGGGAAGCGGCTGTCGCTGCGCGCGAACAAGCCGTGCTGGCGCGGGAAGATGCGCTGCATGCCGAGGCCGAGCTGGCCGCCCAGGCCGCCGCACAGCTGCGCGAGGCGAACGAGCGCTTGGTGGTGGCCACGGTGCATGCGCAAACCATGACCGAGACCGCCGAGGGCGCAACCGCCCAGATGTCCTACATGGCCAAGCACGACATCCTGACCGGCCTGCCGAACCGCTCGCTGCTGACCGACCGGCTCGAGCAGTCGATTGCGCTGGCGCTGCGCCACGAGCAGAAGGTCGCCCTGGTCTACCTGGACCTGGACAACTTCAAGCACATCAACGACTCGCTGGGCCATGCGGTGGGCGACGAGCTGCTGCAGGCCGTGGCCAAGCGCTTGAATGACAGCGTGCGCCAGTCGGATTCGGTATGCCGTCTCGGCGGCGACGAGTTCGTGCTGCTGCTGGCCGAGATTGATACCGCGGAAGACGCAGCCCGCACGGCCGCCATGCTGGTCGAGGCGGCGTCCCAGCCTTATCTGGTGGGCGACCACCGGCTCCATGTGTCTGCCAGCATTGGCCTGAGCATCTACCCGGACGACGGCAGCGATGTGGAAACCCTGTTGCGCAACGCCGATACCGCCATGTACCAGGCCAAGAAGAATGGCCGCAACAATTACCAGGTGTTTTCCCGCGACATGAACGTGCGGGCGGTGGCGCGCCAGACCATCGAGGTGGTGCTGCACCATGCGCTGGACCATGGTGGCTTCGTGCTGCACTACCAGCCCAAGGTGAATCTGGACACCGGCGCCATCATCGGCGCCGAAGCCTTGCTGCGCTTGCAGCGGCCCGAGCAGCCGCTGATGTACCCCGCGCATTTTGTCGGCGTGGCAGAGGAGTGCGGGCTGATCGTGCCCATGGGCAAATGGGTGCTGCGCGAAGCCTGCAACCAGGCTGCCGCTTGGCGGCGGGCCGGGCTGCCGTTTGGGCAGATGGCGGTGAATGTGTCGGCGGTGGAGCTGCACGGCAAAGACTTCCTGTCGGGCGTGCGGGCCGTGCTGGAGGAAACCGGGCTGGACCCATGCGCGCTGGAGTTGGAGCTGACGGAAAGCGGGTTGATGCAGGACAACGAGCCCACCATGACCACCCTGCGGGCGCTGAAGGACCTGGGCGTGCGGATCGCCATCGACGACTTTGGTACCGGCTATTCCAGCCTCAGCTATCTGCGGCGCTTTCCTATCGACACGCTGAAGGTCGACCAGTCGTTTGTGCGCGACATCCAATCCGGCAACGGCGAGGCCAAGCTGGTCAGCGCCATCATCGCCATGGGCCGCAGCCTGGACCTGCGGGTGATTGCCGAGGGCATCGAAACCCGCGAGCAGCTGGTGTTTCTGCAGTCGCAGAACTGCGCCGAGGGCCAGGGCTTCTATTTCAGCCGGCCGGTGGTGGCCGAGCTGTATGCGGTGGCCATGCAAACTCCTTTGGGCGTCACACGTCAGTAACAAAATGTTGCTTCAATCGCCATTTGCATTGGATGGGCGACCATGGGGCTTCAAAAAACCGATAAAGCGCGTGCCGAGCTGCAACCGGGCTGCCGCAGCCTGGGCCTGCGCCAGCGTTCGCTGTTGCTGCTGGCTGACGGGCACAAGAGCGCCCGCGAAGTCGCCGCCTACTTTGGCCACGAGGGCGAGCTGCTGGTGCTGCAGCTGGTGCGCGACGGCTACCTGAGCGAGGCCGGGGCCGCCAGCCTGCCCAGCCTGCTGATAGCCCGCCAGGGCGCGGTGGATGCATTTGACGGCAGGCGCTCGCTGGCCAGTACCCGCATGTTTTTGTTCGACATTTGCGAGCGCATGTTTGCCCGGCGCGCGCCGGCGCTGGCCGAATCCTTCCGCGAATCGCTGCGCCATGCACGGGACCGCGCCTCCATGCTGGCCGTCAGCCAGGAGATGCTGGAAGAAATTGCCAGCAGCGCCGGGGCCGAGCGCGCCGACACCATCCGCGAGCGCCTGGCGCTGTTGCTGCCAGAAGAAGTGGCCGCCTAGGTTTGCCAGCGGATTTCGGCAAAGCCCAGGTGGTGCATGAACTCGCGCAGGATCAGCAGGTCAGCGGCAAATGCCGGCGTGTTGGGAATGCCGGCGCTGCTGGCGGGGCGGCCCAGCGACAGGCTGGCCAGCAGGTCGAACAGGCGCTCTACGGCCTCCATTGACAGGCTGGGGCCCACCACGCCAGCCAGCCCCGCCATCTGCTGCACGGCAGGGTCGCTGCTGAACAGGCTGGCATGGCCGGCCACCAGGGCGCGGGCCCGGTTCACCTCATCTTCCACCCACTGGATGGCGTTTTCCAGCTCGCCAGGCGTGGGTGGGTTATGCCGGTAGAACTGCGCGGCCGTGGCGCGCGTGCCCAGAGCCAGCAGCAGCACCGTGTCCAGCTCGGGGCCGCTGCCCACGGCCACGGCGGTCTGCTCCTCGCCGATATGCAGCAGGGTGATGGGCATCCCGTCCGCCAGGCCTTGGCGTGCGGTGCGGTAGTGGTGTTGGATCAGGGCGTGCATGGCGGGTGCTTTCAAAAAATAGACAAAGCGTTCAAAAAATATACTGTGTATACATTTCTCGTGGGGTATAAGTATTCTGTGCGTGGATGCTTGGACACAACCCAGGAGTCGTGGACGTGGTTGCACTCAAATCACTGCTGTTTCAGGATGCCGATATGTGGGCCCCCCTGGCCGTGTGCAGCCCGGCGGAGCTGGATGCGCTGGAATTCGGGGTGATCGGCTTCGATACCGATACGGTGGTGCGCATCTATAGCCAGACCGAGTCGCAGCTGAGTGGCCTGGCGCCCGAACGGGTGCTGGGCAAGCGCATGTTCACGGTGGTCGCGCCCTGCATGAACAACTTCATGGTGGCCCAGCGTTTTGAGGATGCCGCGGCCCAGGCCGAGGCGCTGGACGCCACCATCGACTACGTGCTGACCCTGCGCATGCGGCCCATCAAGGTCTTGCTGCGCCTGCTGGCCCAGCCCGGCCAGGCCATGCGCTACGTGCTGGTGCAGCGGCGGGGTTAGATGTCCGGCACCGACCTGCACACCGCCAGCGAATACGAGGCGCTGGTCCAGTTCCTGTACCTGGTGCCGGTCGGCCTGGTGCAGACCACGCTGGACGGCGAGGTCGTGCTGCTCAATGCCATGTCGGCCCGGCTGCTGCTGCCGGTGTCGCCCGACGGCAACCTGGACAACCTGTTTGCCGCGCTGGCCGAGGTGGCCCCCAGTCTGCGTGCGCTGGCGCAGGCCTTCACCCCAGCTACCGGTGTGATTTGCGAATCGCTGCGGATTCCGCTGCAGACCGGCCCGGGGCTGTCGGCGCAGCCCCAGGTGCTGTCGTTCAGCCTGTTCAAGCTCGACCCGACCCGGCTGATGGCCGTGCTGAACGACGCCACGTTGGATGTGCAGCGCGAGCAGCAGGGCCTGGCGCGCCGGCTGAATGCCGCGGCCCGGGTGGACAACCTGACCCGCATGCCGAACCGCAGCGTGGCGCTGGAGCACCTGCAGCGGGTCCTGGCACGCAATGCCGGCGAAGCAGTCCCGGAGTTCGCGGTGCTGTTCATGAATTGCGACCGCCTGAAGCAGATCAACGACACCGTAGGCCATGCGGCTGGCGACGGCGTGCTGGCGCTGCTGGCCGACCGGCTGCGCGCCACCCTGCGCTCGCGCAGCCGCTTCGACCAGGGCAACGGCAGCGAGCTGGTGGCGGCGCGCATCGGCGGCGACGAGTTCGTGGTGCTGGTCGACGACCTGGCGCAGGCCGACGATGTGCACGCCGTGGCGCAGCGCCTGCTCGATGTGCTGGCCAAACCCTATGGCATAGGCCCGCACCAGCTGCACTGCAGCGTCAGCATGGGCATCGTGCTGCGGGCGCAGGCCAGCGGCGATGCCGATGCGGTGCTGCAAAGCGCCAGCATCGCCATGGTCGAGGCCAAGCGCGCGGGCGGTGCCCGCTATGTGGTGTTCGAGCCCGCCATGCAGGTGCGCGCAGCCCGGCGCGCGGTGATCGAAGCCGAGCTGCGCCGGGCCTTGGACCAGGCGCAGCTGTTTGTGGTCTACCAGCCGGTGGTCGGCCTGCTGGGCGCTGAACCGACGGAGGGGGCGGTGGACCGGACCAGCGGGGTCGAGGCCCTGGTGCGCTGGCACCACCCGGCGCGCGGCGTGGTGCTGCCGTATGAGTTCATCGGCGTGGCCGAGGAGTGCGGCCTGATCGGCGCGCTGGGCGACTTCGTGCTGGCCGCGGCCTGCCGGCAGTTCGTGCAGTGGCAGGCCGCGCTGGGGCCGCAAGCGCCGCGGCTGCTGGCGGTGAATGTGTCGCGCGCCCAGCTGCACCAGCCGGGCTGGGTGGTCTATGTGCAAGAGCTGCTGCACAGCACCGGCATGGACGCGGCGCAGCTGCAGCTGGAAGTGACCGAGAGCCTGGCCGCGCAGGACGAGAACGTGCAGGCCCGGCTGCACGAGCTCAAGGCCCTGGGCCTGACCCTGGCGCTGGACGACTTCGGCACCGGCTATTCCTCGCTGGCCAGCCTGCACCTGCTGCCGGTGGATACCGTGAAGATCGACCGCTCCTTCGTCTGCCAGGCCGACACCAGCCAGCACCACCGGGTGCTGATCGAAGCCACAGTGCGCGTGGCCCACAGCCTGGGCATGGCCACGGTGGCCGAAGGCATAGAAACCCCGGCCCAGGCCGCCGTGGTGCGGGAGCTGCAGTGCGACAAGGGCCAGGGCTATATCTTCAGCCGGCCGCGCACCGCCGACGGCCTGGTGCAGTGGCTGCGCACTCCGGTCGACGATTAACAGCCAAATCGGCACTTGGCGCAGGTTCTATCAGCGCAAGCTGCTATCAATACAGGAGTTAAGCCAGACCAGAAAGTCGGCCTGCATCGCCGCGCTGATGCCGTGGTCTATGGGGTAGAGCCGGGTCTGGTGGCGCACGCCCAGCGCGGTCAGCCATGTGTCCGAGCGTTCGGCCCAGGCCACGGGCAGCTTGCTGTCCAGCTCGCCGTGGCCGACGAAGGCCTGCACTGCGGCGAGCCGCGCGGGCTCGGCCAGCTGCGGCTCCAGCTCGGGCAGGATGCGACCTGACAAGATGCCAAAGCCGGCCAGCCGCTCGGGCGCCGTCAGCCCCAGGCTGGCGCTCATGATGCCGCCCTGGCTGAAGCCCGCCACCACGGTGCGCTGCGGCGCAATCCCATGGGCCAGTTGCAGCTGTTCGACGAAGCGCGTCAGCGCCAGCCGGCTGCTGTCGGCTTCGGCCGCTTCGATGCGCGGCCCCTGCGGCGTGAAGGCCACGCGGAACCAGGCAAACTGCCCCGGCCCCAGGGCCAGCGGGCCGCGCGGCAATACCACCAGCGTATTGGGCGCTTGTGCGCTGATGGCCGCGGCCATGTCGGCCAGATTGGTTTCCGAGCCGCCTACGCCGTGTAGCAAGACCACCAGGGCGGTGGGCTGGGCAGGCTGCGGCTGGAATACGCGGAAGCTGATGGCGAAGTCGGGGCTGGTGTGCAGGGTGTTCATGCTGTGCTTTCTTGGGTTCAATGGGCGGTGGCGGGCAGGCCCCAGGCGTACGACTCCATCGACAGTACACCGTTGGTGATGCCGCCGTCGATCACGTGCGCCGGCTCGTCGCCGCTGCGTGCGCCCATGGCAACCAGCAGCGGCAGGTAATGTTCTTCCGTCGGGTGCGCGCGCAGGGCGTGCGGGGCGCGCTGGCGGTAGTCCACCAGTTTGTCGACCGCATTGCTATTGACCGCCTGGCGAATCCAGTGGGTGAACTCCACCGCGTAGTCGGCCGCAGCTGCCTGGGCGTGGCGGAACTCATACAGGTTGTGCGTCATGCTGCCCGAGCCGACCACCAGCACGCCGCGCGCGCGCAGTGGCGCCAGTGCCTGGCCCAGGCGCAGCGCGCCAGCCGTGTCCAGGTCGTGCGGCAGCGATACCTGGAACACCGGCAGCTGGGCATCGGGCAGCAGATGGCGCAGTGGCACCCAGGCGCCGTGGTCCAGGCCGCGCTGGCCATCCACGGCTACAGGCCAGCCGGCATCGGCCAGCAGCTGGGCGACTTCGGCGGCCAGCGCCGGGTGGCCGGCGGCGGGGTAGTGCAGGTCGTACAGCGCCGAGGCAAAGCCGCCGAAGTCGTGCACCGTCTCGGGCTGGGCGGTGGCCATCACTTTGACGCCGCGGGTCTGCCAGTGCGGCGACACCACCAGCACTGCGCGGATGTCGGCCAGCTGGGCGCCGAGCGCGGTCAGCTGCGGGCCGAGCAGGCCGGGTTCCAGCGCGAACGTGGGCGCGCCGTGGGAAATGAAGAGTACGGGGGCGAGGGGAGTGCTAGCCATGGTGGTGTCCAAAAAGGGGTTGGGCTCCACTGTATAAGCTGCTGATAAAGAGATAAACGGCCTAAAATAAGATTCATTGTTCCAATGAGTAGCACAATGGACCGTTTCTTGGAAATGCAGACCTTTTGCGCCGTGGTCGACGCGGGCAGCTTCGTCAAGGCCGCCGAGACGCTGGGCCTGTCCAAGGCCGCGGTGTCGCGTTACGTGGGCGAGCTGGAATCGCGGCTCGGCGTGCGCCTGCTGCACCGTACCACGCGCCGCCTGTCGCTGACCGAAGAGGGCCAGGTGTTCCACGTGCGCAGCAAGGAGCTGCTGGCCGGGGTGGACGAGGCCGAGATGGAAATTACTTCGCGCAGCGCCGCCGCCAGCGGCCTGTTGCGCATCAACGCGCCGGTGACCTTCGGCATCCTGCACCTGGCGCCGCTATGGGGCCTGTTCCGTAGCCAGCACCCGCAGGTGTCGCTGGACATCACCCTGGCCGACCGGCTGGTCGATCTGGTGGAGGAGGGCTATGACATGGCGATCCGCATCGCCACCCTGCCCAGCTCGACCCTGGTCAGCAAGCGCCTGGCCAGCACCCGCATGCTGGTCTGCGCCTCGCCGCAGTACCTGGCCGCGCACGGCACGCCGCAAGTCCCCGCCGATCTGGCCGGCCACGCGGTCATCGCCTACAGCTACTGGGCCAGCAAGGACGACTGGCAGTTCGACGGCCCGGCCGGGCCGGTCAGCGTGCGCACTCGGGCCTGCATGCACACCAACAGCGGCGACACCTGCCGCGCCGCCGCGCTGGCGCACCAGGGTGTGATCCTGCAGCCCAGCTTCCTGGTCGGCGCCGACCTGGCCGCCGGCCGCCTGGTGCAGCTGCTACCCGGCTACCAGGCCATGGAGATGGGCATCTACGCGGTTTATCCCACGCGCAAACACGTAGCGCCCAAGGTGCGGGCGCTGGTGGATTTTCTGGCGGGGGAGTTTGCGCGTCCGCGGGCCTGGTGAGCGGGTTAGCCGTAGGCCCCCGACCCGTTCGCCTGCCGGCAACCCTATAGGTCACCCTCAGGTGGCTTGGACCGGCTCTTTTCGTCTGGTACACCGAGCAAGGCCTGTTCCATCCCTGCCGCGATCTGGTCCGCGAAAGCGCTACTCCCAATAGCACGTGCGAGCGTGACGGCGCCCGCCAGCGACGAGAGTGCGGCGCAAGCGGCTCCCATGTCCCGCGGTGCACTGGGCGAGGCGGGACCATCGACGATCGCCTGCGCCACGGCGCGCAAAGCCTCCTCAAAGGTTGTACGCGAGGCTTCGTCCGATCGCGCCACTTCCGCCGGCATCGTCTGCAACGTGCAGCTCTCGGACAAGTCACAGGTGCGCTTGGCGCTGAGGTAGAAGCGCACAAACTCCGGCCACCACGCGCGTCCGTGTTTTTCTTGGAAGTACAGCACGCCACCGCGCAATTCGGCCATACCCTGGGCGACCGATTCTCGGAACGCGTGGGCCTTGGAGTCGAAATGGACGTAGAAGGCGCCCGATGTCAGGCCCGCTTCCTTGGCCAGGCCGTCCACCCCGATCCCGCCGAATCCAGCCTTGCGAAACCCGCGACCGGCGCCCTCCAGGATGCGTTGCCGCGTCTGCAGCTTCTGTTCGGACCTTGACACGAGGGGCTCCTTCGCCATGTGAAGCTAACGATTTTAGTTGTTCAAAACACGATCGTTATGTATTATGAAATAACGATCGTTACTTGAAATGCTCTGCGGATCGCAGCGTATGGGTCGACGCCGTTCTTTCTACTTGGAGTACCTATGCCACTTACGCTTACCCTCACCGAGGGCGTTCTCCCCAAAGGCCAGGAAAAAGTCGCCTTTAGCCGCCTGTCCGATGCCATGCTCAAGTGGCACGGCCTGGCAGGAAACAAGGCGATGACGCCCAACATCGTTGGCTCGATCCACGTCTTGCCGAAGGAGCACACGTATTCCGGGTCGGAGGAGGCTTCCGTGGCCTTCGTCGAATGGAAGGTGCCATCCTTCGCGTTCGCCAGCCGGGAGGTTCAGGTCGGCTACATCGAAGAGGCCACGAGCATCATCCATGGGCTGTCTGGCGCTCAGCACCCGAAGGAGCGCATATGGGTCAACGTGGTACACGCGGTGGACGGGGCCTGGGGCATTGCCGGGTTGGCCCTCACCAATGCGCAACTCGGTCAAGGGGCGGCGTCGTAACCCGCTCACATCCAGATAAACGATCATGCAACTTTCGAACTATTTGTTTTTCACCACCTGCTGTGACCAGGCTTTGGCTTTCTATGCGCAGTGCGGTCTTGGCCGCGTCGTCGAGGTGCTGCGCTACGGAGTCGACGGCATGCCCGTGAAGAACGAGGCCATGCGCGGCAAGGTCATGCACGCCAGGTTTGAAGGACCAGGTTTGCTCTTCCATGCCTCGGACAACGACGATGCTGAGCCTATGCGGGGTTCTGCGCACTTGCTGGCGATGGACGACCGAGCTTCCACGAACCAACTGTTCCAGGCCCTGGGTGCGGGCGGGACCATCACAACCCCCTTGGGCCTCCAGGCCTGGGGTGACTACTATGGCAAATTGACCGATCGTTTTGGGGTTCAGTGGATGCTGAACTGCGCAGAGTGAGATTGTTGGCAGCGCGCCTGCTAAGCACGGTCTGGCGCAGTCAACACAAGCGCAAGCTGCTATAAAAATAGCAGCATTGCGCTTGCGCGAAAGCCTCGCTTACTTGGCCGCAGCAATCTGTGTTGCCATCTGGTTAGCCATCTCTAGGTGGCTTTGCACGGTGGGTAGCATCTTGTCGGCCAGGGCCTTCAGATCGGCGTCCTTGCCGTTCTTCTGGATGTCCTGCAGCAGCTTGACCGTGCTCTCAAGATCGCCCACGCCGACGCGCTTCACATACTGGTTGTCAAAGGTCTTGCCGGACAGCGCCTTCAGCGCGGTTTCCTTGGCCTTGTGCATCACGCCCACGCCATCGGGCAGCTTGACGTTCTTGGCTGCGCCCAACTGCTCGATTTCGCTCAGCGCCTTGCCATGTTCGTCGACCATGGTCTGGGCGAACTTTTTGATGTCGGGGTTCTGCGATTTCTCCAACGCCAGCTTGCCGGCTTCGACTTCGGCGCGGTTGGCTTGGGCCAGATTGCCCAGCATGCGGCTGTCGGCGCTGACCAGCTTGCTGGCATCGGCGGGGGCGCTGGCCGAGGCCGTGCCCATGGCGGGTGCCGGGGTGGTTTGCGACCAGGCGGCGGCCGTGGCCAGTGCCAGCGCGCAGATGCCGCCGGCCACCAGGGCCTGTTTGATGTGGCTGTGCGCGGCCATCCGCGTAGGCAGGGGGGTAGAGGTATGGAACATGGGCTAACTCCTTCAATCCGTGGATGGATGTCGGCGTGGTAGCACCCGTGGCAGATCGCTTAGGACGGCTACACACTCCAACGGCGATGCATCCAGTTTGGTACACCGGTTGGCCGGCGTCCGCAGGAAATGGCCGCCCGGCCGTGTAGGAAATGCCCTGCAGACGGGACGGGTGCTGTTGGCTTATCGTTGCGCGCCAAGGGTATTTCCTTGGCACGCAAAAGCGGTAAACGGCGATCCTTGCCGCCTGCGGATCGGCCCGAGCCGCACACACCGGGAGTCACACCTATGCACCAGACACGTAATGGATTTTTAGAACACGTTCTATTGACCGTGCAGCGCACGGCATGCTTGGGGCTGGGGGCTGCCTTGCTGGGCGGCTGCGGGGGCTCGAGCGACCCCACCAACACGCTGCCCGCGGGGGTGTCGCAGCTCAGCCGCACCGCGTACCCTGCCACCAGCGTGGGCAGCGGCAGCACGGCGGCCACGCAAGATCTGCTGACGGCCGGTCTGGGTAAAAGCGGCCTGCTCAGCACCTCGGCCGTACCGGCTTACGCCGACCCGGCCCAGCCTACCGCCGACGAGCTGCGGCGCAACGCCGTGCTGTCCAATTACCGGGGCCTGGTGGATGTGACGGCCAAGGGCGGCTTTGGCAGCCTGTTCGGCCCGAATGTCGACCTGGCCGGCAATGCCACGGCGGGCGAAGGCCTGGTGCCCGGCCTCGAATACCTGGGCGTGCTGGACAACGCCGCCGGCACCAAGCGCGTCACCCTGGCGGTGCAGATCCCCGATAGCTTTGATGTGAACGCGCCCTGCGTGGTGCTGGCGCCGTCCTCGGGTTCGCGCGGCGTGTACGGCGCCATCGGCACCGGCGCCGAATGGGGCTTGAAGCGCGGCTGCGCGGTGGCGCTGACCGACGCGGGCAAGGGCATGGGTCTGTACGACCCGACCGACGACACGGTGCACCGCATCGACGGCACCCGCGCCACCCGCGCGGCGGCGGGCAGCCTCGCGCATTTCGCGGCCGCGCTGAGCGACAGCGCCCGCGCCGCCTTCAACACCGCGTTTCCAAACCGGCTGGCGCTGAAGCAAGCCCATTCGCAGCAGAACCCCGAGAAGGACTGGGGCAACGACACACTGGCCGCCGCCCGCTATGCGCTGTACGCCTTGAACCAGGAATACGCCGACACGGTGTCCGGCGGCAAGGCGGTGCGGTTCACGCCGGCCAATACCCTGGTGATCGCCGCCTCGGTGTCGAACGGCGGCTCGGCGGTATTGCGCGCAGCCGAGCAGGACAGCAGCGGCCTGATCGACGGCGTGGTGGCCTTCGAGCCCAATGCCCAGCCCGCCAGCACCAGCGGCTATGGCGTGCGGTTCGGCGGCGCCGCGGTGGCGGCCTATGGCAAGCCCCTGGCCGACTACGTGACCTACGCCAACCTGTACCAGCCCTGCGCCGCCCTCGCCAGCAGCGTGGCCATGGCCGAGACCTCGCTCTTCAACTACATCCCGTTTGCATCCATGACGGCGCGCGCCACCAACCGCTGCACCGCGCTGGCAGCCCTGGGCCTGCTGAATGGCGCCACACTGGCCGACCAGTCGGCCGACGCCCTAGCCCGGCTGCGCGCCTACGGCTGGACCAGCGACAACGACAGCATGCACAACGCCCACTACGGCCTGGGTAACCAGCCGATCCTGGCCACCATGTACCCCATGGCCTACGGCCGTTTCTCGGTGGCCGATAACCTGTGCGGTATGAGCCTGGCGGCCGTGGATGCCGGTGGTGCGCCGGTGGCCATAGGCGCCAACGCCAAAGCCGCCAGCTATGCCACTGGCAATGGCACGGCCAATGGCACGCCGGCCACACCGGTCTATAACGACGCCGTGGGCGGCGCGCATTCCTGGCAGACCGCGGTGTCGCCGGGCAGCGGCCTGGCCGACTTCGCGCTGGATGCGGCCCTGTGCCAGCGGGCACTGGTGACGGGCGTGGACACCGCCAGCGGTGCCGCCCTGACGGCCAGCAGCACGCCGACCAAGGCCCAGAGCGATGCGGTGCGCGCCGGCATGGCCGAGACCCTGCTGAGCGCCAACCTGCGCGGCAAGCCCACGCTGGTGGTGGCCGGGCGCAGCGACGCGCTGATCCCGGTGAACCACTCGGCCCGCGCCTATACCGCCTACAACCGCGCGGTCGAAGCCAGTGCCAGCCAGCTGCGTTATGTGGAGGTGACGAACGCCCAGCATTTCGACGGCTTTCTGGGCTTCTCCGGCTTCGATACCCGCTATGTGCCCTTGCACGCCTATTTCAACCAGGCGATGAATGCCATGTACGCGCGTTTGAAGTCCGGCACCGCCTTGCCGGCCAGCCAGGTGGTGCGGACCACGCCGCGCGGCGGGCTGCCCGGCGCGGCGCCCACCATTACCGCGGCCCAGGTACCTGCGATCAGCGCAGCCCCGGTAGTGGCCGACCAGATCGTCTTCTCCGGCGGTGCTATCCAGGTGCCGAATTAACTTTCTGCGTTGAAGAAGCGGTGGGTGTTCTTGCCCGCCCGCTTGGCCGTATACATGGCGGCGTCGGCGTTCTTCAGCAGCTCGGCCGGGGTGGCACCGGCACGGGGGTGCATGGCGATGCCGATGGAGGCGCCCAGCTGCACCTGCTGGTCGCCCAGCGTCAGCGGTGCATGCAAGGCGTCGACGATGCGGGCGGCGATCTGGGCCACATAGTCCTGGCTCAAGGGGTTGTCCAGCAGGATGACGAATTCGTCGCCGCCCAGGCGGGCCACGGTGTCGTTCTGCCGTACCTGCGACAGCAGCTTTTGGGCTACGCGCACCAGCAGCTCGTCGCCCCTGTCATGCCCTAGCGTGTCGTTGACCTGCTTGAACTGGTCGAGGTCCAGGAACATCAGGGCCAGCGGGCGCGGCTCGCGCTCGGTTTTGGCAATCGACTGGCCGAGCCGTTCCATCAGCAGCTGGCGGTTCGGCAGGTCGGTCAGCGGGTCGTGCAAGGCCAGGTGGCGGATGCGCTCGTCCTTGTGCCAGCGCTCGGTGATGTCGTTGAACACCGTGACAAAGCGGGTTGGGGTCTCGGCCGAGCCGGGGATGGAGGTGATGGTCTGCCATTCCAGAAAGGCCTCACCGTTTTTGCGCCGGCTCCATAGCTCGCCCGCCCAGTGCCCGTCGCGCGCCAGGGCCTGGGCTTTGGCGGCGTAAAAGGCGGCGTCGTGGTGCTGCGACTGCAGCAGCGCGGGCGTACGTCCCAGCATGTCCTCGGCGCTGTAGCCGGTGATGCTGCTGAAGGCCGGGTTCACCGACAGGATGACGCCATCGGCATCGGTGACCATGATGCCGTCCACGGTGTTGCGGAACACGCTGGCGGCCAGCTTGAGCTCGTTTTCCGCCGCCTTGGTGGAGCTGATGTCGTTGATCAACACGAAGAAGCCGACCACCGCGCCGGCCGCGTTCCGGTCCGGCATGTAGTGGGCCAGGGTGTAGCCGGTGCTGCCGTCGGCCTTGCTCAGGCTGCGCTCGAACCGCTGTGGCTCGCCGGCCAGTACCGCGCGCAGATAGGGCTCGTTCAGCGCGTACCTGTGCGGGCCCAGCAGGTCCATCAAAGTGCTGCCGATCACGTCTTCGGGGTGGATGCCAAACCATTCCAGGTAGGGCTTGTTGGCGAAGTGGCAGCGCTCGTCCTTGTCCCAGTAGGCGACCAGGCTGGGCAAGGCGTCGGTAATGGTCTGGATGAAGCGTGCGCTGTCCACCAGCTCGCGCGCCACGTCTTCCGCATGCTGGCGGGCGCCCCGCAGTTCGAACTCGAACCTGTTGCGCTCCAGCGCCACAAAGAACACCCAGTAGTAGCAGGCCACGTCGCCCAGGCTGCCGCGCTGGCCATTCACCACCACCGGCAGCTCGGCCGTGCCGGGGCCGAGCAGGCTCAGCTGCACTTCGGCCACGTTGCCCTGGCTGCGCAGCAGCGGCCAGACCTGGGTCTGCAGCAGGATGCGGCTGGCCAGCGGAAACAAGGCGTCCATAGCGCCCAGCTGCAGCTGCGCTTCGCTGCGGTTGATCAGCGCGCAGAGTGCGCTATTGGCAGACTGGATATAGCCCAGGTGGTCGGTCACCAGAACGGGGCAGGGCAGGTGGTTCAGTGTTTCCATGGCGCGGCCTGAGCTTGAGGGAGGCGGTGGCGTGGTATGCCACCCATGCCGTGGTTGTACGCCGAAACCGGCCCGGGTTCACGCGTTGCTGCTATTTATTTTTAGCGGTCTTGCCGCTGGCGCATCAGCCGCCGCGGTCGATTTTGTGCAGGTAGGCCAGTGCGATGCGCGGCGGGGCGTTCAGCAGTTCGGCGATGGCGTCCACGTCGTCGGGCAAGGCGGCGTTGTCCCAGCCTTGCATGGTGTGGCGGGCCACGCGCACGGCCAGCACCACATTGCGCACCGCGGCCTGCTCGGCGTGGCGGGTGTCGCTGAGGCGGACCAGCAGGGTGGATAAGCGCCAGCGCTGCATCAGCGCCTGGGCCAGGTCGTCGAGTTCGATGTTCAGCAGGCTGCGCTGGATGGTGGCGCTGCGCAGGGTGGGGTCGGCGCTTTGCGCATCGTGGATGGCCAGCGCCAGGGTGGGCGCGTGGCACCAGAGCAGCATCTCGGCGAAGTCGTGCAGGAACGCGGCTTGCAGTATCACGTCCACATCCAGGTCGGCGCGGTGCACTGCGAAGCCCAGGGCGAACATGCGTGCGCGTTCGGCCCGGCGCAGCAGTTCGCGCATGGCGTCCAGCGCCTGGGGCTGGTCGCGCAGCCGGTCTTCCAGCGTGGGCTGCGGGCCGAAATGGCGGAAGAACGGGGCGATGCCCAGCATCACCAGGGCGCTGGTGACGGTGTCGGTCTTGGCGTCGGCGCCTTCGTCATTAAGGATGCTGGGTTTGCGCTTGCCGGCCACAAAGGCCAGCAGCTTGATGGACATCAGCGGGTCGGTCTGGATGGCCTTGGCCAGCATGGCGGCGTCCACGTCGTCTTCGATGGCGCGCAGCTGCTCGAGTGCCTGGGCGGTGGCGGCCAGCACCGGGATCTCGGCGTCGACGAAATAGCGCGTCCAGGCGGCCAGATCGGGCAGGGGCTCGGTGCGGTATGGCGCGGCGACCACGGGGGCGGCGCTGGGGGGGATTTCGACCATAGCGGCGAATGTACTGCAGCTGCGCCAAGTTTGCAGAAATTTCAAGCCAAATCGGCCTGTGGCGCAGGTAGTACCTGCGCTAGGCGCTATCAAAATAGGAATTTTTCACACTTTGCTGCAAACGCACAATCTGCCCCGCACGGGCTTGTGCCACGGCCTTGTGCAGGATCTTGTAGGTATCGAAGTCAAATGCCGGCGGGCCGGACTCCAGCAGCTCGGCCACCTCGTCCTCGCGCTCGGCCGTGCCCAGGTAGCGCCATTCGTGCAGCACATGCAGGGCTTCGCCTTCGCGCAAGCCGATGGCGCCGGGGTAGGGCCAGCGCTGCACTTTGTGGCGGGTCAGCGCGGACAGCAGGGCCAGGTTGTGCTGGGCCATGCTTTGCGCGCCGACACAGGCGCCTGCGCACTGGCGCACCTGGTAGGCGAAGCAGGGTTTGCCGGCGGCGATCTTTTCCAGCCCGAGCACGCCGCGGCACAGGCGCTGCTCGGTGGCCAGGGTTTCCAGCAGCTGCAGTGCGGCGCGCTTGGAGCGGAACGGGCCGAACAAGTTGTCCTGCACCCCCAGCGCGATGTCGGGGCCGTTGACCAGGCGCGGCGTCAGCGGCGTGTGCAGCGCGCGGGTGTCGTCCAGCTGCCAGGCATGCAGGTCACGCTGGCGGCGCAGCTGCACGTTCAGGCTGGGCTGGTGGTGTTTGACAAGCCGGGCTTCGAGCAGCAGGGCGCCGATCTCGCCGGCGGTTTCTATCCAGTCGATGTCGGCCACCTGCTGGCTCAGCCGCATCTCCTTGGGCTGCGACAGCGCGGCACTGAAGTGGGCCAGCACGCGGCTGCGCAGATTCTTGCTTTTGCCGATGTAGAGCGGGCGGCGCTGGGCGTCGAAGAACAGGTAGACGCCCGGTGTTTCGGGCAGCCGGTCGATGTGCTCGGCGTCCAGCTGCGGCGGCACGGCCGGCCGGGCCGACAGGCTGTTCACCGCGTCCAGCAGGCTGGCCGGGTCGAAGCGGGTTTGCAGCATCTGCCAGAACTGCGCCAGCGCATCGGCGTCGGCCAGCGCACGGTGGCGCTCGGGCATCTGCAGGCCGTGCAGCGCGATCAGCGTGTCCAGGTTGTGCCGGGCCTGCTGGGGGAATAGCCGGCGCGAGAGCTGCACGGTGCACAGCACCGGGGCCTGCCAGGCGATGCCGCAGGCCTTGAATTCGGCACGCAGAAAGCCGTAGTCGAAGCGCGCGTTGTGCGCCACGAACAGCTTGCCGCGCAGCCGGTCCAGGATCTCGGCGGCTACTGCGTCGAAGCGTGGCTGGTCGGCCAGCATGGCGTCGTCGATGCCGGTCAGCTGCTGGATGAAGGGCGGGATGCGCGTGCCCGGCTGGATCAGTTGGCTCCAGCGGCGCACGTGGTGGCCATCGACCTCGACGATGCCGACTTCGGTGATGCGGTCGCGTCCGGCGCTGCCGCCGGTGGTTTCAATATCGACAAAAGCCAGGGGCGGGAAGGTGGGCGTCATAGGGACGGTGGTGGCGGGCCGCCCATTGTGTCAGGCATGCCGGGCACGGCGCAGCCGTTGGCCGCGATGCCCTTGCATAGAGGTTTGAGGGAAAATACGGCTTTGGCGCAGTAACCACCTACGCCAGTAGCTATCAAAACTACAGCAAATTCCAGGGCTTAGCCCTGCAGGCTCAACGCATATTCCCGGTGTGGCCGAGCGAGTAGCGGCCCGGCTGCGGCCAGACCGTCAGGCCATGCGGCTCGGCGCCGACCTGGATGGATTTCACGGCGCCGGTGTCGGTATCAAAAGCGTAAACCACATCATCGAAGCGGCCAGACAGCCATAACACTTTGCCATCCGCGCTGACGTTGCCCATGTCCGGGCTGCCGCCGCCGGGAATTGGCCAGGTGGTCAATACCTTGCGCGTGGCGAAGTCCAGCACCGAGACGCTGCCCTTGCCGTGGCGGCCACCGTGCACCATATTGCTGCCCCGGTTCGAGATGTACAGCTTGCTGCCGTCGCGGCTCGGGTACAGGCCGTGCGCGCCCACGCCGGTGGGGATGGTGCCGAGCTTGGTGAAGCTCTCGCCATCGACCAAGTAGATGCCGTCGGCCATCATGTCGGCCACATAGAACACCTTGCCGTCGGGCGAGACCCGGATGTCTTGCGGCATGCCTTTTTTGTTCAGCTCCAGGTAGCCAACCACCTTGCGGTTGACCATGTCGATCTTCGCCAGCTTGCCGCCGAATTCGCAGGTGAACAGCGCGTAGCTGCCGTCGATGGAAAAGTCGGCGTGGTTGATGCCTTTGCATTCCGGCACTTCCAGGCTGGACTGCAGCGCCATCGTATGGGCGTCGCGGAAGTCGAGACGCGCATGGGCTTCAGCGACGACGATGGCCTGCTTGCCATCGGGCGTGAAGTACATGTTGTATGGGTCGTCCACTGCCACGCTTTTTCCCGGCTTGCCGGTCTTCGGGTCGATGGGCGTCAGGCTGCCGTCGTTCTTGCCCTCGGCATTGTTGGCCACCCACAGCGTCTGCAGGTCCCAGCTGGGCACCACGTGCTGCGGGCTTTTGCCGACCGGAAATTTGTCCACCACCTTCATGGTCGCCGGGTCGATCACATACACGTTGTTGGAGCGCAGATTCGGCACGTAGATGCGCGGTAGGGCGCCGGCTACGCCCGGGCTGAGGCGGTTGGTGCCGGCTTCGCTGTACAGATTGCCGGCGTTGACCACCGGCGGCATGCCGGGCGCGGTCTTGATCGGCTGGGCCGAGGCGCTGCCACAGGCTATGACAGCCAGAAGAGTAAGAGAGGCTTTTAAATGCATGGAGTGTTTTTCCTGTTTGCGTTCCCGTACGCTTCAGTGCGCGGCCGTGTTGGCTTTAAGGGACTGGATGGTTTTGGTGACGATGGCGTCGACGCCCAACTGGCCCAGCTCAGCCGTGGCGCGGTGCGGGTCGCCGCCGTAGACGCCATCGGCCAGGCCGGGTTTGGCGCCGCTGCGCATGGCGTCCTGGCGCACCATCTGGGGCGCGACGGCCAGCAGCAGCGCGGTATCGGCCAGGCCGGCGTGGGTGCCGATTTCATCGTCGCGTATGCCGTGCTGGCGCAGGATCTGGGCGTAGCCGTCTGAGCTGGTGGCGTAGTACACCGGTGGCACCAGGGCCTGCGCAGTGGCGCCCCAGCTCTTGTTCAGCTGGGCCACCACTTGCTGCACGTCCTTCTGGTAGCCGCCGTGGTCGCCCAGAAACACGATGTTCTTGAAGCCATGCACCTTGAAGCTGTTGGCGGCCGATTCCAGGGTTTTCTTGAACACCTCGTCGGGCACGGTGATGGTGCCAGGGAAACGCATGTGCGACGACGTCGGCGCCGTGCCCCCCTCGGGCACATAGGCGATCACCGGTGCCACCAGCGCGTTACCCAGGCCCTCGGCGATACGCTGCGAGAGTATTTTGACCCGCGCGTTGTGCTTGCCCAGCGCCACGTAAGGCCCGCTTTGCTCGGTACCGCCGATGGGGATCAGGATCGTGGTTTTGCCGGCCTGCAACTGGTCGCGCAGTTCGGTCCAGGTCAGGTCTTCCAGAAATACGGTTCTGGGGGGTTGTGCAAAGCTGGCTTGCGTCACCAGCAGCAGGGCCGTGCAAGCCAAGACGCGGCGGGTGCGGAGCATAAACAGATGCATGAAGAATGTTCCAATGTTCCAACGGCCAAGTTTTATCGAGCTTACATAAGTGTCCACAGTTCCCGTGGCTGCGCTTTGTTTCAGGTCAAGAGGGGGTAAAGTTGTTGCACGGTTATAGATGGGTACCGTGGATGGAGGTCATGTAGGCCGGAAATGGACTATGGACTATATTGAGAGCCCTTCGGCCGCGGCAACTTCCCTTGAACAGGTTCTTAGAGGAGCCCCATGAAATTCGAACAAATCATTGCATCGGACATCCTGATCCCGTCCTTGCCCACGACGGTGGCGCAGATCTTCAGCGAGTTCCAGCAGCCTGAGCCGGACATGCGCAAGATCACCGCGCTGCTGTCCAGCGAGGTGGGGCTGACGGTGCGGGTGCTGCGCCTGCTCAATTCAGCCCGCTATGGCAGCGGCGGCCAGATCGGCACGGTCGAGGCGGCGATTCCGCTGCTGGGCCTGAAGGCCATCAAGCAGCTGGTCAGCGCCGCGGCGGTGGGTGGTGCCTTCAAACTGGTGCCGGGGGTGGACATGACTGAGTTCTGGCGGCACAGCCTGGATGTGGCCAAGATCGCCCAGTCGCTGGCCGCCTCGCTGAAGCTGGACCAAGGCCTGGCCTTTACCGCCGGCCTGCTGCACGGCGTGGGCGACCTGATCATGAAGAAGGCCATGCCGAACCAGCCCTGTCTACAGGCCGCCTTTGCCACCGACAGCGACCGGCACGCCAAGCAGACCGCCGAGCTTGGCTATTCCTACGCCGACGTGGGGGCGGCGTTTGCCAGCAAATGGCGTTTTCCGCAGGCCTTGGTGGACGCGATCCAGAACCACCCCGATCCGCAGGACGATGTCGAGGCCGATACCCTGGCCGGCGTGCTGTACCTCGCCTCCTGGGGCGGCCATGCCCACGAACTGGACCTGGATGCGCCCGCGCTGTTCGCTCAGTACCCGCAGCGCGTAGCCGATGCGATTGGCTTCACCGACGGCGAACGCCTGCGCTCGGAGAACCCGATCGAATGGACCCGCCCGGACGAGGCCGGCGATTTTGCTTGAATGGAAAATACGGCTCTAGCGCTGCTGGAGCCTGCGCAGATAGCTATTGAAAAAGTAGCGTTTCAGGCCGCCGAATCGGCTTGCAGATAAGCCGGCAATAGCTGGGCCGCCTGCTGCAGCAAGGCGAATTCTGCGTCGCTGAGCCCCAGCGGCAGCAGGTCAAAGTGGCACAGCGTGCCGCCGATCTCACCGCTGGCGGTTTGCCAGGGCACGCCGTGGTAGCAGACCATCACGCCTTGGTAGGGGTGGCCGTCCAGCCGGCTGTCGGCCGCGGAATCGCTGGTTTTGAAAACCCCGTCGCGCAGCACAAACTGGCAAAAGCTGCTGTCCAGCGGCACTTCCGCCAGGTAGGCGGGGCGGATTTCGCCGCTTTTGTCGTGCAGCAGCAGATTGCGCAGGATGTCACCCTCCAGGCGGTACATGGCGCTGAAGCGGTGTGGCACGCCAGCGTTCAGATATTGCAGGGCGGCGGCCGCACCATGGGCTTGCGCGGTGGCGGTCAGGGCGTCTAGGCTGCGGGTGGTTTGCATGGCGGCAGTATACGGACGGTCTGTGGGCTAGCCGCCCCAGCCCAGCACGCGCAGCGCCCAGCCGGCCAGCGCGCACAGCACGATCACCCGGATCACGCCCATTTTGTAGCGTATCAAGGCCACGCCCGCTGCCAGCGCCAGCAGCAGCGCCGCCCAGTCGATGTTCGCAGGAAATATGCCGCTGGTGCCCGACCTGATGGCGATGTGTGCTATGAAAAACAGAGCAAGACTGGCGATCACCCCGACCACGGCGGCGGTGATGGCGGTCAGCGGGGCGGTGAACTGCAGTTTGCCGTGCGTGCTCTCCACCAGCGGCCCGCCGGCCAGAATAAAGATGAAGGACGGCAGAAAGGTGAACCAGGTGACCACCGTGGCCGCCAGCGCTGCACCCAGGAACAGCGCGTCCGGCCCCAGCACCGCCTTGCCCCAGCCACCAACAAATCCGACAAAAGCCACCACCATGATCAACGGGCCGGGCGTGGTCTCGCCCAGGGCCAGGCCGTCGATCATCTGCGTGCCGCTGAGCCAGCCAAACTGCGTCACCGCGCCCTGGTAGACATAGGGCAGCACCGCGTAGGCGCCACCAAAGGTCAGCAGCGCCGCCTTGCTGAAGAACCAGCCCATGGCCGCCAGCGTGCCGTGCCAGCCGCTGGTTGCCACCAGCGCGGCCATCGGCAGCAGCCACAGCAGGGCGCCTACGGCCAGTACCTGCAGCAGCCGGATTTTGCTGAAGCGCGCGTGGGCCGGGGTCGGCGTGTCGTCGTCGATCAGTGCCGGGCCGTAGCTGGCTTTGGCCGCGCCATGGCCGCTGCCGCCGGTGAACTGCCCCGGGGCCCAGCGTGCGCCCAGCCAGCCGATCAGGCCCGCGGCCAGCACGATGGCCGGAAAGGGTACGGCAAAGGCGTAGATTGCTATGAAACTGCTAGCTGCTATCGCCCAGAGTACGGGCGCTGTGGCCGGTTTTTTGAGTGTCTTGCTGCCGATGCGGTGCACCGCCTGCACCACCAGCGCAGCGACCGCGGGTTTGATCCCGTAGAGCAGGCCGGCGACCCAGGGCACGTTGCCAAAGGCCACATAGACCCAGCTCAGCGCTATCAGAATCAGCAGCGAGGGCAGCACAAACAGCGCGCCCGCCGCCACGCCGCCGCGCGTGCGGTGCAGCAGCCAGCCGATATAGGTGGCCAGCTGCTGGGCCTCGGGGCCGGGCAGCAGCATGCAGTAGTTGAGCGCGTGCAGAAAGCGCTTCTCGCTGATCCAGCGTTTTTGCTCGACCAGCTCGCGGTGCATGATGGCAATCTGGCCGGCCGGCCCGCCAAAGCTGATGCAGCCCAGCTTGAACCAGAACTTCAGGGCTTCGGCGAAGGAGAGGGTGGGTTCGGTCATATGCAGAATATCCAGGCAGGGTGTGGATTGTGTCGCGGTGGCGCGTCGGGCGGCTGGTAACTTGCTGGTAACTCGTACCCGGGCGTTGCCAAGTTCTCTACAATCGCGCCATTCGAACCCGATTCGAACCCGATTCGACCCCAACCCGTACCCCACCATGCCCCGTTGCTTCACCGAACAACAACAACACCGTCGCACGGCTGGCATGCTTAGCGTCGCCCTGGGGCCAGTCCCCCGGCGCGCAGACCTGGTTTTAACCTTCGGAGCCTTCCCATGTCTGCACTATTCAGCCCGACCGCCCTGGTCGTACCCTTTGAACAACTGAGAATGGACGACGTCGAGTCGGTGGGTGGCAAAAATGCCAGCCTCGGCGAGATGATTTCACAGCTGCCCTCGGGCGTACGCGTGCCCACCGGCTTTGCCACCACGGCCCATGCGTTCCGCCAATTTCTGGCCCACGACGGCCTGGCCGACAAGATCAGCGCCCGGCTGGCCCGGCTGGACACGGAAGACGTGCGCGCGCTGGCGGTTGCCGGCGCCGAGATCCGCGGCATGGTCGAAGCCCAGCCTTTCCCTGCCGACCTGCAAGCTGCGATCACCGAGGCTTTTGCCAAGCTGAGCGCTGGCAATCCCGAGGCCTCGTTCGCCGTGCGCTCCTCGGCCACCGCCGAAGATTTGCCCGACGCATCCTTTGCCGGCCAGCAGGAAACCTTCTTGAACGTGGTCGGCATCGAGGCCGTGTTGCACAAGATGAAAGAGGTGTTTGCCTCGCTGTACAACGACCGTGCCATCAGCTACCGCGTGCACAAGGGTTTTGCCCACGACATCGTGGCCCTGAGTGCCGGCGTGCAGCGCATGGTGCGATCCGACCTGGGGGCGGCCGGCGTGATGTTCACCATCGACACCGAGTCCGGTTTTGACCAGGTCGTCTTCATCACCAGCAGCTACGGCTTGGGCGAAACCGTGGTGCAGGGCGCAGTGAACCCCGACGAGTTCTATGTGCACAAGCCGATGCTGAAAGCTGGCAAGCGCGCCGTGATCCGCCGCAACCTCGGATCGAAGATGGTGCAGATGGAGTTCACCACCGCCGCCGAGAAAGCCGCCACCGGCCAGCTGGTGAAGACCACCGATGTGCCGACCGAGCAGCGCAATCGCTATTCGCTGAGCGACGCCGACGTCGAGCAGCTGGCCCAGTACGCGCTGGTGATCGAAGAGCATTACGGCCGGCCCATGGATATCGAATGGGGCAAGGACGGCACCGACGGCCTGCTTTACATCCTGCAGGCCCGGCCCGAGACGGTGAAGAGCCAGCAGCTGGGCAAGGCCGAGCTGCGCTACAAGCTCAAGGGCAAGAGCAACGTGCTGGCCGAAGGCCGCGCGATTGGCCAGAAGATCGGTACCGGCCCGGTGCGCCTGGTGCACAACATCAGCCAGATGGACGAAGTCCAGCCCGGCGACGTGCTGGTCACCGACATGACCGACCCGAACTGGGAGCCGGTGATGAAGCGTGCCAGCGCCATCGTGACCAACCGTGGCGGCCGTACCTGCCACGCGGCCATCATTGCGCGCGAGCTGGGTATCCCGGCGGTGGTCGGCTGCGGCGATGCGACCGAGAAGCTCAAGACCGGCACCCTGGTGACAGTCAGCTGCTCGGAAGGCGACACCGGCTTCATCTACGACGGCCTGCTGGAAACCGAGGTTACCGAGGTCGAGCGCGGCACCATGCCCGAGATCAAGACCAAGATCATGATGAACGTGGGCAATCCGCAGCTGGCGTTCGACTTCTGCCAGCTGCCCAACCAGGGCGTGGGCCTGGCGCGGTTGGAGTTCATCATCAACAACAACATCGGCGTGCACCCCAAGGCCATCCTGGACTATCCGAACATCGACAACGACCTGAAGAAGGCCGTCGAATCGGTAGCCCGCGGCCACGCTTCGCCGCGCGCCTTCTATGTCGACAAGGTGGCCGAAGGTGTGGCGACGATTGCGGCGGCCTTCTGGCCCAAGCCTGTCATCGTGCGCCTGTCGGACTTCAAGTCCAACGAATACCGCAAGCTGATCGGCGGCAGCCGCTACGAGCCGGAAGAAGAAAACCCAATGCTGGGCTTCCGCGGTGCAGCGCGCTACATCAGCGCCGACTTTGGCGAAGCCTTCGCCATGGAATGCGCGGCACTGAAGCGCGTGCGCCTGGAGATGGGTCTGACCAATGTGCAGGTCATGGTGCCCTTTGTGCGCACCCTGGGCCAGGCCGAGAAGGTCACCAAGTTGCTGGCCCAGCACGGCCTGCAGCGCGGCCAGGATGGCTTGAAGGTCATCATGATGTGCGAAGTGCCGAGCAATGCGATTTTGGCCGATGAGTTTCTGCAGTTCTTCGACGGTTTCTCGATTGGATCGAACGACCTGACCCAGCTGACCCTGGGCCTGGACCGCGATTCCGGCCTGGAGCTGCTGGCTGCCGACTTCGACGAGCGCGACCCTGCCGTCAAAGCCATGCTGAGCCGCGCGATCACGGCCTGCAAGGCCCAGGGCAAGTACGTCGGCATATGTGGGCAGGGCCCGAGCGACCATCCGGACTTTGCCCAGTGGTTGGCCGACCAGGGCATCGAGTCGATCTCGCTGAACCCGGACAGCGTGGTGGCTACCTGGAAACAGTTGGCGGGTGGCTGATCGCGGCGCTGGTTTAGAGGCCTAGCGCCTCTTCCAGGGGCCGGCATTTGTCGGCGCCTACGGCTTCCCGGATCTTGGGCACCAGCGCCACCAGCTGCTGGTAGCCCGAGGCCGACTCCACCGCCAGGTTCAACCGAAAACCGCGCAGGCCCAGCCCGGCCGTGAGCTGGGTGGCAATTGCATAACCGCGCAGGTAGAGTTCATTCGGATTTGCCTGTGGGGCATGGGCTTGTGGTGTGGCTGCTGCAGAGGTGGGTTCGGATGCAGCGTCTTCGGCGATGTATCCCAGCGCGAGCAGCTGCGCAATGTCGGCTTCAACTATGCCCATGCCGGCGGTCGCGCGCAGTACATCCTGCAGCGTCCGCTTGCCATCGATAAGGATGAAGGCCGCACGCAGTTTGATCAGCGCAGGGGCGCGCTCCTTGAATGCCTGCTGGCCCAATTCGGTTTTGATGTATGTCATCCTGGTGTCTCCCGGGAGCATGCTACTACGCCGTTTGCGTGTGGTGTGCTGTTGCCCAGGTCTGGGCAATGGGTAAACACGGGATCTTGTTCTGCGGGGGCTGGGCTAGGATGCCGACGCTGCAACTTGCTCGCGCAGTCTCCATGGCTCCTATTTCTCGGGTTACATGTCCGCCTTGCCTACCGCTCTTGTGCCTCCCCGATCCACCTTGCGTGTGACCTTGCTTGTGGTCTGGGCGGTGCTGTCTTTCGGCGGGGTGTTCTTTGCGCGCGACATGACCTGGGTGGTGGCTGGCTGGCCGCTGAACTACTGGTTCTGTGCCCAGGGCGCGGTGCTGTGCTTTTTGCTGATCGTGGCGGTGTATGCGTGGCGGCGGCGCCACTCGGGTGCTGAAACCGATACGGTCCAAGCCCCGCAAGGGCCCTACCGGCGCCGGCTGCACCGTAACTTTGGCCTGTACGTGGTGTGCCTGCTGGTGTTCCTGGGGCTGATGGCCTGGGCCGAGCAGCGCGGCTTGTCGCGCTACTGGATTGGCGGGATTTTTCTGTTTGCCACCTTTGCCCTGTATGCCTGCATCGGCATTTACTGCCGTACCTCGGACCCGGCCGAGTATTACGTGGCCGGGCGCCGCATTCCGCCCATTTACAACGGCATGGCCACTGCCGCCGACTGGATGAGCGCGGCCTCCTTCATCAGCCTGGCCGGGGGCTTGTATCTGCATGGGTTTTCGGGTTCGAACGGACAGCCGGGCGGGTTGGCTTACATCATGGGTTGGACCGGCGGGTTTTGCCTGGTGGCCCTGCTGATCGCCCCGCGCCTGCGCCGCATGCAGCTGTATACCGTGCCCGACTTTTTTGGCGCGCGCTTTGGCGGGCGCTGGCCGCGCTGGATTGCCGCCGGGGCGGCGGTGCTGTGCTCGTTTACCTATGTGGTGGCGCAGATTTACGCGGTAGGCCTGATCACCTCGCGCCTGACCGGGGTGCAGTTCGAGATCGGCATTCTGTTGGGGCTGGGGGGCGTGCTGGTGTGCTCGTTCCTGGGCGGCATGCGCGCCGTGACCTGGACCCAGGTCACGCAGTATGTGATCCTGATTCTGGCTTTCCTGATTCCGGTGTCGTGGCTGGCCTACAAGCAGCTGGGCAACCCGCTGGCGCCGCTGGTCTATGGCCAGCAGCTGCCCAAGATTGCGGCCTTGGAAAAACAGCTGACCGAGTCGCCGGCCGAGATCTCGGTGCTGGCCGAGTACAGCCAGCGGGCCGCCACCTATGGCGCGATGCTGCAGGACGTGCCGGCCACCCTGGCGCGCGAGCGGGCGGCCGCCCAAGCCCGTTTGCGCCAGCTGAAGATGGACCGTGCCGACGCCTCGGCGGTGCGCAAGGCGGCGCGCGAGCTGGCGGCTTTGCCCCAGGATGAGGCCGCGGCGCGTGAGCAATGGACGCGGGCCCGACAGGACAATCTGGAGCGGGCCCAGCCGCTGGCGGGTATGTCGCCGCACACCCTGGTGTTTGCCGGCGACCCGGAGGGATCGCCCGAGCAGCGCGATAGCTTCAACGCCGCGCGGCTGAACTTTCTGGCCCTGATGTTCTGTCTGATGACCGGTACGGCGGCCTTGCCGCACCTGCTTACGCGCTTCTACACCACGCCCACGGTGGCCGAGGCGCGCAGCTCGGTCGCCTGGTCGCTGCTGTTCATTGCGCTGCTGTACCTGGCCGCGCCGGCGCTGGCGGTACTGGTGAAGTTCGAGGTCATGAGCCATGTGGTGGGGCAGAGCTTTGACAATCTTCCGACCTGGATGGCGCAATGGGCCCAGGTCGACCCGACCCTGCTGCAGGTGACCGATGTGAATGGTGACCACATCCTGCAGTTTGCCGAGCTGCGGCTCGGCGCCGACCTGGTGATGCTGGCCACACCCGAGCTGGGCGGCCTGCCTTATGTAGTGTCGGGCCTGGTGGCTGCGGGCGGCCTGGCGGCGGCCTTGTCCACCGCCGACGGCCTGCTGCTGACCATGGGCAATGCGCTGGCCCACGACCTGTATTTCCGTGGTGCCCGGCGCGAGTCCGACCCCATGGTGCGGGTGCTGCTGTCGAAATTTGCCTTGCTGCTGCTCGCGTTGGCCGCCGCTTATGTGGCGGCGCAGAAACCGGCCGACATTCTGGCCCTGGTGTCCGCCTCGTTCTCGCTGGCCGCGGCGGCATTTTTCCCGGCGATGGTGGCCGGTCTGTTCTGGCAGCGCACCACGCGCCGGGCGGCGGTGGCTGGCATGCTGGTAGGGTTGGGGGTGACGCTTTGGTACATGCTGGTGAATGCACCCATGGTGCGTACCGCGCTGGGGCTGGGTGGAAGCGGGCTGTGGTGGGGTATCCAACCCATCTCCGCAGGGGTGTTTGGCCTGCCGGCGGGCGCGCTGGTGATCTGGCTGTTGAGCCAATTTGCACCCCAGCCATCCAAAAATCAGAATAGCGGGCTATAATCGCTGGCTTTGCCCTTGCTACACCACTACAGACGCAGTGGGTGGCTTTACATCCTTAAGGAGAAATATGCGTCATTACGAAATCATTTTGATGATCCACCCGGATCAAAGCGAACAGGTTCCAGCCATGCTGGAGCGCTACAAGGGCATGATCACCGCCGGCGGCGGCAAGATCCACCGCGTGGAAGACTGGGGCCGCCGTCAACTGGTGTACCTGATCAACAAGCTGGCCAAGGCCCACTACCTGTGCGTCAACATCGAAGCCGACCAAGCCATCATGGCTGAACTGGAACACGCGTTCAAGTTCAACGACGCCGTGCTGCGCCACCTGACCGTGGTGATGAAGAAGGCCGAAACCGGCCCTTCGTCGATGATGAAGACCGTCGAGCGCGAAGAAGCCCGCAAGACGCAACAGGCGGAGTACGCAGCCCACTAAGGTGGCTTGCTAAGCGGAGTTCCCACACGGAGTGAACCACGTAGTTTTGACGGCCTGTCTTGCAGAAGTTAAAAACCTGCGCTACACGCCCGCCGGACTGCCCGCCCTGGATATGGTGCTCGAACACGAGTCCAGTCTGGAGCAAGCAGGCCAAATACGGCAAGTCAAACTGGTGGTCAAGGCAATCGCCTTTGGCGCCATCGCCGAGCGAATCCAGCAGCAGCCCTTGGGCAGCAACTGGCAGTTCACCGGATTTTTGGCCTCTCCCCGTTTGGGCAAGAACCCCGTACTTCATATCCAAGAGTTTCAACCAGATTAAATCAGGAGTCCATCATGGCCGGACCAAAACGTTTCAATAACAAAGACAAGCGCCCCAAGCGCAATACCCAGTCCCTGCTGTTCAAGCGCAAGCGCTTTTGCCGCTTCACCGTGACCGGTGTAGAACAGATCGACTATAAGGACATCGACACGCTGCGCGATTTCATTGCTGAAAACGGCAAGATCATCCCCGCACGCCTGACCGGCACCCGCGCGATTTTCCAGCGCCAGCTCAACACCGCTATCAAGCGTGCGCGTTTCCTCGCCATGCTGCCGTACAGCGACCAGCACCGCATCTAAGGAAGTACGAACATGCAAATCATTCTGCTCGACAAGGTTTTGAACCTTGGCAACCTCGGCGAAATCGTTAAGGTCAAAGACGGCTACGCCCGTAACTTCCTGATCCCTTCTGGCCGCGCCCGTCGCGCCACGGAAAAGGCCAAGCAAGAGTTCGAAGCCAAGCGCGCCGAGCTCGAAAAAGCTGCTGCAGCCAAGCTGGCTGAGTCGCAAGCCCTGGGCGCAAAGCTCGGCGGCACGACCATCAAGCTGACGCAAAAAGCCGGTGTGGATGGCCGTCTGTTTGGTTCCGTGACCAACGCCGACATCGCCGAAGAGCTGACCAAGCAAGGCTACAAAGTGGCCAAAGCCCAAGTCCGCCTGCCTAACGGCATGATCAAGACCACCGGCGACAACACCGTGAACGTGGCTTTGCACACCGACGTGGTTGTGGAAATCACCGTTTCCGTCTACGGCGAAACCGCTTAATCAGCGTTTCTCTGTAAGAGGCCGCCAGGGTGCAAATCCTGGCGGCCTTTTCCTTTGGGCCGTAAGGTTATGCCGGGGTTGTCCCCAGGCTTATCCACGGTTTGCCCCCAGACTTGTGCCTCGACGTAGCCAGGTTCGCCGCGTAGCATCCAGCCTCACCCCAGGAATCCCACTCCCCATGTCTGCTGTTTTCCCCGCTTTGGACGAATCCTATGGCCAGGACCGTCAAATTGCGCAGCTGCGCATTCCCCCCCATTCCATAGAAGCCGAATCCAGCGTGCTGGGCGGCCTGTTGCTCGACAACAATGCCTGGGACCGCGTGGGCGACCTGCTCAAGGACGATGATTTCTACCGTTACGAGCACCGGCTGATTTTTGCCGCGGTGCGCGAGCTAATCAACGCCAGCAAGCCGGCCGACGTGATTACCGTGTTCGAGCGGCTGCAAAGCATAGGTAAGTCGGAAGAGGTCGGCGGCCTGGCCTATCTGAACTCGCTGGCCCAGTACGTGCCCAGCGCCAGCAATATCCGCCGCTACGCCGAGATCGTGCGCGAGCGCGGCATCCTGCGCAAGCTGGTGACGGCCAGTGATGAAATCGCCACCAACGCCTTCAATACCCAGGGCCGACCCGTCGACAAGATCCTTGACGAAGCTGAACAGAAGATCTTCAACATCGGCGAGGAGGGCGCGCGCAACAAGCAGGGCTTCCAGGCGATGGAAACCCTGGTCGTCGACCTGCTGGACCGGGTCCAGGAGATGGCCGACAACCAGAACGATGTGACCGGTGTGCCTACTGGCTTCTACGACCTGGACCGCATGACCTCGGGCCTGCAAGCCGGCGACATGATCGTGCTGGCCGCCCGTCCGTCCATGGGTAAGACCGCCTTCGCCATCAATATCGCCGAGCATGTGGCGCTGAAAGAAGGCCTGCCGGTGGCGGTGTTCTCCATGGAAATGGGCGCCTCCCAGCTGGCGATCCGTATCGTCGGTTCGATCGGCCGCATCGACCAGGGCCATTTGCGCACCGGCAACCTGACCGACGACGAATGGCCGCGCCTGGCCGAGGCCGTCGAGAAGCTGCGCACCGTGTCGCTGCATATTGATGAAAGCCCGGGCCTGAGCCCGAGCGAGCTGCGTGCCAACGCCCGCCGGCTGGCGCGCCAGTGCGGCAAGCTGGGCCTGATCGTGGTCGATTACCTGCAGCTGATGAGCGGCTCGGGCAGCAGTGGGGGTGGCGACAACCGCGCCACCGAGCTGGGCGAGATTTCCCGCGGTTTGAAGATGCTGGCCCGGGAGTTGCAATGCCCGGTGATTGCCCTGTCGCAGCTGAACCGCAGCGTGGAGCAGCGCCCCGACAAGCGGCCGATGATGAGCGACTTGCGCGAATCCGGCGCTATCGAGCAGGATGCCGACATCATCATGTTCATTTACCGCGACGAGTACTACACCAAAGACGCCTGCAAGGAGCCGGGCGTCGCCGAAATCATCATTGCCAAGCAGCGGAACGGCCCGACCGGCACGGTCAAGCTGGCCTTCCTGCGCAACATCACCAAGTTTGAAAGCCTGGCCAGCGGTGGCGGGGACTATTAAACCCCCCGGCTGCAGAAACAGAAATATGAATCGCTCTGAAATTGATAGCGCCCTGCGCACGTTGGATAAGCACCAAGGCCAGTTTTTACGTACAACTCCGTTGTGGAAGCTGTCCGGCGCCTCACTGGGACTGGCGTGTGCCGAGGTTTGGCTCAAGCTCGAACATCTGCAGGTCGGCGGCAGCTTCAAGGCCCGTGGCATGCTGAACCGCTTGCTGGCCAATCCGATTCCGGATGCGGGGGTAGTGATTGCTTCCGGCGGCAACGCAGGCATCGCCACCGCCGCTGCAGCCCAGGCGCTGGGCGTACGGTGCGAAGTGTTCGTGCCTACGGTGTCGCCCGAAACCAAGCGGGCCCGGCTGCGCGACTTGGGTGCCGACGTCGTGGTCACCGGCGCGGTCTATGCCGAGGCTTTCGAGGCCTGCATGGCGCGCCAGAAAGCCACCGGGGCCTTGTTGACCCATGCTTACGACCAGGTCGAAGTATTGGCCGGTGCTGGAACGCTGGCCGCAGAAATCGAGGCCCAGGGCGGATTGCCGGACAGCGTGCTGGTGAGTGTCGGCGGAGGTGGCCTGATCGGTGGCATTGCCGGCTGGTTCGAACAGCGCAGCCGCGTCGTGGCCCTGGAGCCGGAGCGCGCGCCCACCCTGCACAGCGCCCGCCAGGCCGGCGAGCCGGTGGATGTGGCCGTCGGTGGCATTGCTGCCGACTCGCTGGGTGCCAAACGCATAGGTCAGC
Organism: Rhodoferax ferrireducens; assembly: GCF_031458075.1. Lineage (GTDB taxonomy): Bacteria > Pseudomonadota > Gammaproteobacteria > Burkholderiales > Burkholderiaceae_C > Rhodoferax_B > Rhodoferax_B ferrireducens_A. The sequence goes on from NZ_JAVDXT010000001.1 coordinate 653,798, forward strand.
TGGGCTGGGAAGTCACCCAGCGCCAGGTGCGCGACAGCCTGCTGCTGTCCGACGAGGCGATCGTGGCGGCCCAGCGCTGGCTTTGGAAAGAGCTGCGGCTGGCGGTGGAGCCGGGAGCGGCCCTCGGGCTGGCGGCCCTGCAAACCGGCGTCTACCAGCCGCGCGCCGACGAGAAAGTGGCGCTGATCCTGTGCGGCGGCAACGTCGATCCGGCCGGTTTGGGCTGAAATTAGAATACTTACATGCTAGACATCACCTATCTCCGTAAAGACCTCGACGCCGTCGTTGCCCGCCTGCAGACGCGCAAGAACCCCCAGGCATTTTTGAACGTGGAAGCCTTCAGCGCGCTGGAATCTGAACGCAAAACCATCCAGACCCGCACCGAGGAACTGCAGGCCCAGCGCAACAGCCTGAGCAAGCAGATTGGCCAGCGCAAGGCCAAGGGCGAGAGCGTGGACGACGTGATGGCTGCCGTCGCAGGCATCAAGGACGAGCTGGAAAGCTCGGCCGTCCGCCTCGACCATCTGCAAACCGAGCTGCAAAGCCTGTTGCTGGCCGTACCGAATCTGCCGCACGCCAGCGTGCCGGTCGGCGCGGACGAGAGTGGCAATGTGGTGGTACGGACCTGGAGCCCCACTGATCGTGCGCCTGGTGCTATGGATTTCGCAGCTAAAGACCATGTGGACCTGGGCGAGCCCCTGGGCCTGGACTTTGAAATGGGCGTCAAGCTCACCGGTTCGCGCTTTACCGTGATGCAAGGCCCTATCGCCAGATTGCACCGTGCGCTCGCGCAGTTCATGCTGGATGTGCAGACCACCGAGCACGGCTACACCGAGTGCTATGTACCCTACATCGTCAATGCCGACTCGATGCGCGGCACCGGTCAGCTACCCAAGTTTGAGGGCGACCTGTTCGCCGCCAAAAAGGGTGGGCAAGACGGCGAAGCCGTGCCGGACAACAGTGCGCTGTACCTGATCCCGACCAGCGAAGTGCCGCTGACCAACTTCGTGCGCGACACCATCGCTGCCGAGGCCGATCTGCCGATCAAGCTGACTGCGCACACACCGTGCTTCCGCTCCGAAGCGGGCAGCGCCGGTCGCGACACCCGCGGCCTGATCCGCCAGCACCAGTTCGACAAGGTGGAGATGGTGCAGATCGTCCATCCCGACACCAGCTACGACGCGCTGGAGCAGATGACCGGCCACGCCGAAGCCATTCTGCAAAAGCTGGGCCTGCCATACCGTGTGATGGCGCTGTGCACCGGTGACATGGGTTTTGGCGCTGCCAAGACCTACGACCTGGAAGTCTGGCTGCCCGCGCAGAACACCTACCGCGAAATCAGCTCGGTCTCCAACTGCGAAGCCTTCCAGGCGCGGCGCCTGCAGGCTCGGTTTAAAAATGCGCAGCGCAAGAACGAGTGGCTGCACACCTTGAACGGCTCCGGCCTGGCAGTGGGCCGCACCTTGGTGGCGGTGCTGGAGAACTACCAGAACGCCGATGGCTCGGTCACCGTGCCCGAGGTGCTGCGGCCTTATTTGGGCGGTTTGGCGCAATTGGGCTGAGTCGGCGCGCAGAGTCGCACCAAGGCCTGCTAGAATTGCAGGCTTGCCAAATATTGCAGTTGCAGTTTTTGGCAAGTACAGAATCAGGAAAGGTGGCAGAGTGGCCGAATGTACCTGACTCGAAATCAGGCGTACCGCAAGGTACCGTGGGTTCGAATCCCACCCTTTCCGCCAAGAACAAACGCGCTATCCACTATGGGTAGCGCGTTTTTTTACGTCTATGGCATGCTGCGAGGCTTCAAAACCCAACCCTCACAAACTGACCATATTGCACAGCTCCAGCCCGGGCGAGCCCAGGTTGTAGCCATCGCCTTTGCAGACCAGGTGGATGGTTTGGCCCCGTTTGAGCAAGGCGGCGGCTTCTTCTGCGGGCAGTTGCCGGATTTTGACGAGGCCGTTATCGCTTTCCATGCCTTCGACCAGGGTCACCTTTTTGTCGAACCGGGCGGCGATGGGCATGAAAGAGCCTGATTTAAGGTAGACCACCAGGGCACCGAACATATCGCGCGATACCAGGTCCACTGCGGTTTCCACCAGCAGGGTTTTGCTCTTGTACTTTTTGTCGGCGGCGGTTTCGCTGGACTTATAGGCCTGCATCAGTGTCTGGCCATTCAGGCGGATGGTCTTGCCGGCATCCGCTTCGGCCAGCATGTTCCGTACAAATTTCTCTGCCTCCGGGGTTGCGAAGGTATGGGCATTGCCGGCAAAGGCGGAGCTGCATGCAAGAAAGGTGAGGGCGAGACTGGCGGCGATGCGCCGTGGCCGGATGCTGGCGCGTGTGGACATGGCTTCATGCTACCAAATCACTGCACCGCCGTTACCGCAGATTATTTCTGCGACGGCGGGCACGTGATTTGCTGCTGGCCTGCACAGGGCGTAGACAATAGTCCGAGTTTCAGTCCCTGCCTCTTCGTACAAGGAACCGTGCCATGCCACTTGTTGTGTTTAACCAAAAGGGTGGGGTGGGCAAGTCCACCATCACCTGCAACCTGGCCGCGATCAGTGCCAGCCAGGGACTGCGTACCCTGGTGATCGACTTGGACCCGCAGGGCAATTCCACCAGCTACCTGCTGGGTGCCCAGGCGCGCGACGACCAGCCGACGGTGGCCGGGTTTTTTGAACACTGCCTGAGCTACAGCCTGCGCACGGTATTGCCAACCGATTTCGTGGTGGCCACGCCGCACGAAAACCTGCACGTGATGCCGTCCAGCCCGATGCTGGGCGAGTTGGAGAGCAAGCTGGAGTCGCGCCACAAGCTATACAAGCTGCGCGAAGCCTTGCAGCAGCTGGCGGCCGGCTACGACCGCATTTACATCGACACGCCGCCGGCGCTGAACTTCTACACCCGTTCGGCCCTGATGGGCGCCCGGGCCTGCCTGATTCCGTTCGACTGCGATGAGTTCGCCCGCAAGGCGCTATACACCTTGCTGGACAACGTGGCCGAAATCCGCGCCGACCATAACCCCGGCCTGGTGGTGGACGGCATCGTGGTCAACCAGTTCCAGCCGCGCGCCAACCTGCCGCAGCGCATGGTGAACGAACTGGTGGGCGAGGGCCTGCCGGTGCTGCAGCCGTATCTGCCGTCGTCGGTGAAGATCCGCGAGTCGCACGAGCAGTCTCTGCCCATGGTCTATCTGGACCCGCAGCACAAGCTGACCCAGGCCCTGGTCGCCTTGCATGGCGTGTTGCAAGGCCTGCGCCCTGCCTAGGCTGCGATTGCTATTGATGTAATAGCATCTGGCGCTGATGAAATCAGCGCCAGAGCCTGATTTTTCATACATCCTTGAAACCTGGCTGGCAGATCTGCTGGCGGCATGGCCGCAGCCGCGTGCCGACCTGCCTGCCACTTTGTGCTTGACGTGGACACGGGTTGCAAGGCATAGTAATAACAAAATTACTTAGATTTTGTATTAACTGATATATATATTGCAATGATAGAAAACCAATCCTCCGCGCCCTCCGTGTACCCCAGTCTGCGCGGCAAGTCTGTATTCGTGACAGGCGGTGGCAGCGGTATAGGCGCGGCCATGGTGGCCGCGTTTGTTGCGCAGGGCGCCCGCGTGGCCTTTGTCGACGTGGCCGAATCCGCCAGCCAGGCGCTGGCCCAGCAGCTGGCGGCTGCCGGCCATGCCGCGCCCTGGTGGCGTAAATGCGATGTCACCGATGTGGTGGCCCTGCAGTCGGCGGTGGCCGATGCGGCCAGTGCGCTTGGCGACTTCTCGGTACTGGTGAACAACGTTGCCAGCGACGACCGGCATACCTTGGAGTCGGTCACCCCCGACTATTACGACCAGCGTATGGCGATCAATGAGCGGCCGGCGTTTTTTGCCATCCAGGCGGTGGTGCCGGGCATGCGCCGGCTGGGTGCGGGTTCGGTGATCAACCTGGGCTCTACCGGTTGGCAGGGCAAGGGCGCGGGCTACCCCTGCTACGCGATTGCCAAGTCGTCGGTGAACGGCCTGACCCGCGGGCTGGCCAAAACCCTGGGCCAGGACCGCATCCGCATCAACACCGTGTCGCCCGGCTGGGTGATGACCGAGCGGCAAATCAAGCTTTGGCTGGACGCTTCGGGCGAAGAAGAGATCAAGCGCAACCAGTGCCTGCCCGACAAGCTGCGGCCCGACGATATTGCGCGCATGGTGCTGTTTCTGGCCTCGGACGACGGCGCCATGTGCACCGCGCAAGAGTTCAAGGTCGACGCAGGCTGGTCTTAATCCATTTTCTGCGCGTTATTCGATCTCCAGCTTGCAGCCGTACAGCGACAGGCTGGCGGTCTTCAGCGCCTTCAGCATCACCTTGGCTGCTGGCGAGGGCAGGCGGTCGGTGCGGGTGATCAGGCCAAAGGCATCCATATGGCAGGGGATCTCCAGCGGCACGATGGAAATGATGCCGTGGGCCGCGTAGTAGCGGGCCACGTCGGCGGCGATCACCGCCAGCATGTCGCTTTGCTGCAGCATGCGGGTGATGAACAGCAGCGCGGCCGACTCGATCACATTGATCGGCGGCGCCAGCCCTTCTTCCTGGAACATCAGCTCGAACCGGTGCCGCAGCACGCTGCCGGCCGGCGGCACGATCCAGCCCGTGGCCACCACGTCGCGCAGGGTCAGACCGGTAATCCCCAGCATGGGGTGGCCAGTGCGGGCGATGGCGCAGACCGGCTCTTCGATCAGCGGCTCGTAGCGCAGATTGGTCTTGTCGTGCTCGGCAAACAGCCGGGCCACCAGGATGTCGAGTTTGCCTTGCTGTAGCCGTTCGATCAGCACCGGGCTGGTTTCGATCTCCAGGGCGATGCGCAGCGTGGGCTGCTCCTGCTTGACCATGCCCACCGCGGTGGGCAGCAGCGTCAGCCCGGGGGAGGTGATGGCGCCCACACTCACCTGGCCGAAGCGCCCGGCCTTGAGTGCGGTCAGCTCCTCGTGCGCCTGGTTCAGGCTGGCCAGGGCCACGCGGGCATGGCGGATCATGGTTTCGCCATACCAGGTGGGGCGCATGCCGCGCGGCAGGCGGTCAAACAGCGGCACCTCCAGCACATCCTCCAGGTCCTTCAGCAGCTTGGAGGCAGCGGGCTGGGTCATGTTCAGCACCTGCGCCGCCCTGTGGATATTGCCTTCTTCGGCCAAGGCCACCAGCAAAAGCAGCTGCCTGGTTTTCAGGCGTGCGCGGATGAACCAGTGGGTGTAATTGGTCATGGGGTTTTCCAGAATGTGAACATTGATATGTATTTTGTCCAAAAATCAATTGGATTGATACCAGTTTTGTTCATAGACTCTCGCCAACTTTCGTAATAAAGCATTCATGAAATTCGGCGAGTTACCGCAGAACGCCCGGCAGTACATCAACGGCCGCTGGGACACCGGTGTCACCACGGGGATCAGCCATAACCCGTCTGACACCCGTGAGGTGGTGGCCGAGTACGCCCGTGCCGACCGCAGCCAGACCGAGTTGGCGATCCGCGCCGCCGCCGAGGCGCAGCCTCAATGGGGCTACAGCACGCCACAGCGCCGGGCCGACGTACTGGACCAGATCGGCAGCGAAATCCTGGCCCGCAAGGCCGAGCTCGGCCTGCTGCTGGCACGTGAAGAGGGCAAGACCCTGCCCGAAGCGGTAGCTGAAGTGGCCCGGGCCGGCCAGATATTCAAGTTTTTTGCCGGTGAGGCGCTGCGTACCCCGGGTGAATCCATGGCCTCGGTACGGCCCGGCGTGCATGTCGATGTATCGCGTGAACCCGTGGGTGTGGTGGGCATCATCGCGCCGTGGAACTTTCCGCTGGCGATTCCGGCCTGGAAGATTGCGCCGGCGTTGGCCTATGGCAACAGCGTGATCTTCAAGCCTGCTGAGCTGGTACCCGCCTGTGGTTGGGCGCTGGCCGAAATCATCAGCCGCGCTGCGCTGCCTGCAGGCGTCTTCAATCTGGTGATGGGCAGTGGCCGCGAGGTTGGCCAGACCCTGGTGGATAGCCCACGCGTGCAGGCCATCAGCTTTACCGGTTCCGCCGCCACTGGAGAACGGATTTTGCAGTCCGCTGCCGCACGCCGCGCCAAGGTGCAGCTGGAAATGGGTGGCAAGAACCCGCTGGTGGTGCTGGCCGACGCCGATCTGGAGCAGGCGGTGGATTGCGCGTTGCAAGGCGCCTACTTTTCCACCGGCCAGCGCTGCACTGCCTCCAGCCGCCTGATCGTCGAAGCCAGCGTGCATGATGCCTTTGTGGCACGTCTGCGCCAGCGCATGGCAAGCCTGAAGGTCGGCCATGCGGTGGACCGCGATACCCAGATCGGTCCGGTGGTGGACCAGAGCCAGCTGGACGAAAACCTGGCCTGGATCGCCATTGCGAAGGCCGAAGGCGCCGAGCATGTGGTGGGCGGCGACCTGCTGAAGCGACCCACCCCAGGCCACTACATGAGCCCCGCATTGTTTTTGGCCAAGCCCGAGCACCGGGTAGCCCGCGAAGAGGTGTTCGGTCCCATCGCCTGCGTGCTGCGCGCCGACAACTACGAGCACGCGCTGGCCCTGGCAAACGACACGCCGTTCGGGCTGTGTGCGGGTATCTGCACCACTTCGCTCAAACACGCCATGCATTTCAAGCGCCACGCCGAGGTAGGGATGACCATGGTCAACCTGCCTACCGCGGGCGTTGATTACCACGTACCGTTCGGGGGACGCAAAGGATCGAGTTACGGTCCACGCGAACAAGGGCGTTACGCCGCAGAGTTCTACACCACCGTCAAAACCGGCTACATGCTGGCCTGACTGGATGGGCAGGGCAACAACTAAACCAACTAGGAGACATCATGCAAATCAACCGTCGTAACCTGGCCATCGCACTGGCCGCCGCTCCACTGGCTGGCATGCTGCCAGGCACCGTGTTTGCCCAGAAGAAAATTGTGCTGGGTTTCAGCCAGGTGGGCGCCGAGAGTGAATGGCGTACCGCCAATACCGATTCGATCAAGGCTTCGGCCAAAGAAGCCGGTATCGAGCTGAAGTTCTCCGATGCACAGCAAAAACAGGAAAACCAGATCAAGGCGATCCGCTCCTTCATCGCCCAGAAAGTGGACGTGATTGCGTTCTCGCCCGTGGTCGAGTCCGGCTGGGAAACCGTGCTGCGCGAAGCCAAGGCCGCCAAGATCCCTGTGGTGTTGACCGACCGTTCGGTAAACGTCAAAGATGATTCCTTGTACGTTTCGTTCATGGGTTCGGACTTCACCGAAGAAGGCCGCAAGGCGGGCCGCTGGTTGGTCGAAAAAATGAAGGACCAAAAGGGCGATGTCAACATTGTCGAGCTGCAAGGCACCGTGGGCTCTGCACCGGCGATCGACCGTAAGAAGGGCTTTGAAGAAATCATCAAGGCCGATCCCAAGTTCAAGATCATCCGTTCGCAAACCGGCGACTTCACCCGTGCCAAGGGCAAGGAAGTGATGGAAGCCTTCCTCAAGGCCGAGGGCAAGAAGATCAATGTGCTGTATGCGCACAACGACGATATGGCGATTGGCGCGATCCAGGCGATCGAAGAAGCCGGTATCAAGCCCGCCAAGGACATCATCATCATCTCTATTGATGCGGTCAAAGGCGCGTTCGAAGCCATGATTGCCGGCAAGCTGAATGTGTCGGTGGAATGCAGCCCGCTGCTGGGCCCACAGTTGATGGCCGCTGTCAAAGACCTGAAGGCTGGCAAGACCTTGCAAAAACGCATCGTCACCGAAGAAGGCATTTTCCCGATGGAAGTTGCCGCCAAAGAGTTTCCTTCGCGTAAGTACTGATCCTGACCCCCACGGCGTGCCTGACACTGGGCACGCCTTTTTAAACCCTACGGAGACAATCCTATGAAACGTACCTTTATCAAAACCATGTTGGCCAGCCTGGCCTTGGCGGCTCTTGGCGTCGCCCCCCAGGCCTTTGCGCAGGACAAGGGCTCCATCGGCATTTCGATGCCAACCAAGTCGTCTGCTCGCTGGATCGCTGACGGCGACAACATGGTCAAGGTGCTGAAAGACCGCGGCTACAAGACCGATCTGCAGTACGCCGACGACGACATTCCTAACCAACTGGCCCAGATCGAAAACATGGTGACCAAGGGCGTTAAGGTCTTGGTGATTGCTTCCATCGACGGCACCACGCTGTCCAAGGTATTGCAAAACGCTGCCGACAAGGGGGTCAAGGTCATTGCCTATGACCGCCTGATCAAGGGTTCGAAGAATGTGGATTACTACGCCACCTTCGACAACTTCCAGGTTGGCGTATTGCAAGCCGGCACCATCGTCGACAAGCTGGGCTTGAAGCAGGGCAAGGGTCCGTTCAACATCGAACTGTTCGGCGGTTCGCCAGACGACAACAACGCCTTCTTCTTCTATGACGGCGCCATGAGCGTGTTCAAGCCTTACATCGACAGCGGCAAGCTGGTGGTGCGCAGCAAGCAAATGGGCATGGACAAGGTTGGTACGCTGCGTTGGGACGGTGCTGTGGCCCAGGCCCGCATGGACAATCTGCTGTCCGCCTTCTACACCAAAGACAAGGTGGACGCCGTGCTGTCGCCTTACGACGGCATCTCCATCGGTATTCTCTCGTCGCTCAAAGGCGTGGGCTATTGCACCAAGACCCAGCCTTGCCCTGTAGTGAGCGGCCAGGATGCAGAAGTGCCATCCGTCAAGTCCATCTTGCGCGGCGAGCAGTACTCGACCATCTTCAAGGACACACGTGAACTGGCCAAGGTCACCGCCAACATGGTGGATGCCACCTTGTCCGGTAAGCAGCCTGAAATCAACGACACCAAGACCTACAACAACGGTGTGAAGGTCGTACCTGCCTACCTGCTCAAGCCCGTGGCAGTGGACGCATCCAACTGGAACCCAATCCTGATCGGCAGCGGTTACTACAAGGAATCGCAGGTCAAGTAAACCTGTGCGGTAGCCATGGTCCTGCGCCGCAAGGCGCAGGACCATTTTTCGGTTGAGGTTTGAAGCTGCTTTCAGCAGAAGGAATAGGCGTTGAAAACGATCCTAGAGATGCACGACATCCGCAAGACATTCCCCGGAGTGGTTGCGCTGAACAAGGTGAACCTGCGCGTCCGCGCGGGTGAAATACATGCTCTCGTCGGCGAGAACGGCGCGGGCAAATCGACCCTGATGAAGGTCTTGTCGGGCGTGTACCCGCATGGTTCCTACACCGGTGAAATCCACTACCAGGGTGAAGAGCGTCGCTTCAAGGGCATACACGACAGTGAACAGCAAGGCATCATCATCATCCACCAGGAGCTGGCACTGGTGCCGCTGCTGTCGATTGCCGAGAACATCTTCCTGGGCAACGAGACCGCCCGCAATGGTGTGATCGACTGGATGGCTGCGCACAGCCAGACCCAGGCGCTGTTGAAGAAGGTCGGACTGAAAGAATCCCCCACCACGCTGATCACCAATATCGGCGTGGGCAAGCAGCAGCTGGTGGAAATCGCCAAGGCGCTGTCCAAAGAGGTCAAGCTGCTGATCCTGGACGAACCCACCGCCAGCTTGAACGAAACCGATAGCGACGCCTTGCTGGCCCTGCTGCTGGAGCTCAAGGCCCATGGCATTGCCTGCATTCTGATCTCGCACAAGCTCAACGAGATTGCCAAGGTGGCCGACTCCATCACCATCCTGCGGGACGGCACTACGGTGGAGACTTTGGATTGCCGGGCCGAATCTATCAGCGAAGACCGCGTGATCCGTGGCATGGTGGGCCGAGAAATGGCCGACCGCTATCCCAAGCGCACACCCCATATCGGCGAAACTGTATTCGAGCTGCGCGACTGGCGTGCCTACCACCCGCAGCATGCGGACCGCGAAGTCGTCAAGAACATCAGCCTGACCGTCAAGCGCGGCGAAATCGTCGGCATCGCCGGCCTGATGGGCGCCGGCCGGACCGAATTGGCGATGAGTGTGTTTGGCCGCTCCTGGGGCCAGCGCATCAGCGGCAAGGCGCTGCTGCACGGCAAAGAGATCGATGTGTCCACGGTGCAAAAAGCCATCAGCCACGGCCTGGCCTACGTCACCGAAGACCGTAAGGGCAACGGCCTGGTACTCAGCGAAGACATCCAATGGAATACCTCGCTGGCCAACCTGGACGGCGTGTCGCATGCAGGGGTGATCGATGACGGGCGCGAGTTCGCGGTGGCGCAGAGCTACCGCGAAAAAATGCGCACCCGCTGCTCGGGCGTAGACCAGAAGGTGGTCAACCTTTCGGGTGGCAACCAGCAAAAAGTGGTGCTCAGCAAATGGCTGTTCACCAACCCCGAAGTGTTGATCCTCGACGAACCCACACGCGGTATCGACGTAGGGGCCAAGTTTGAGATCTACACCTTGATTGCGCAACTGGCCGCCGAAGGCAAATGCGTGATCGTGATTTCGTCGGAAATGCCCGAACTGTTGGGCTTGTCCGACCGCATCTACGTGATGAACGAGGGCCGTTTCGTGGCCGAAATGCCCACGGCCGATGCCAGCCAAGAAAAAATAATGCGCGCCATTGTGAGCGCGAACTAGAGCTTTGAATCATGGAAAACACCACCCCTGTCCCCGCTGTACCTGCCGCACCGGCCGTTAAGTCCGGCCTCAGCTTCCTGAAGAACAACCTGCGCGAATACGGCATGTTGATCTCTTTGGTGGCCATCATGGCTTTCTTCCAGGTCATGACCGACGGCACGCTGATGCAGCCCTTGAATCTGACTAATCTGGTATTGCAAAACAGCTATATCGTCATCATGGCGCTGGGCATGCTGTTGGTGATTGTGGCGGGCCATATCGACCTGTCGGTGGGCTCGGTGGTCGGCTTCGTCGGCGCCCTGGCTGCCGTGCTGATGGTCAACTACGAATGGCATTACCTGCCCACCGCCTTGGTGTGCCTGTTGGTCGGCGGCATCATCGGTGCGGCACAAGGCTACTTTGTGGCCTTCTTCCGTATCCCTTCTTTCATCGTCACGTTGGCGGGCATGCTGGTGTTCAAAGGTTTGGCGCTGGCGTTGCTGCAAGGGCAGTCGGTCGGCCCTTTCCCTGAAACCTTCCAGATGCTCAGTTCGGGCTTTATTCCCGACCTGTTCAGCAGTGAATCATTGCGTTTGACCTCTTTGCTGTTGGGCATCGGTGTGGCGTTGGCGCTGGTGGTGGGCGGCGTGCGTGCGCGCTCCAACCAGTTGCAGCACGGCATCGCGTCGGAACCCTTGGCCTTCTTCCTGGGCAAGATGGCCATCTTCTCGGCGATCCTGATCACCTTTAGCTACCTGCTGGCGTCCTACAAAGGCCTTCCGAACGTACTGATCGTCATGGCTTTGTTGATTGCGGTGTTTGACTTCGTCACCAGCCGCACCACCATTGGTCGGCGCATCTATGCCTTGGGCGGCAACGAGAAGGCCGCCAAGTTGTCGGGCATCAAGACCGAGCGCCTGGCGTTCTACACCTTCATCAACATGGGCGTGCTCGCGGCGCTGGCCGGCCTGGTGTTTGCCGCACGGCTGAACACCGCCACCCCTAAGGCGGGCCTGGGCTTCGAGCTGGACGTGATTGCCGCTTGCTTCATCGGCGGCGCCTCGGCTTCGGGCGGTGTAGGTAAGGTGATGGGTGCTGTGATCGGCGCCTTCATCATGGGCGTGATGAATAACGGCATGTCCATCATGGGCATCGGCATCGACTACCAGCAGATCATCAAGGGCTTGGTGTTGTTGGCCGCCGTGTTCGTCGACGTCTACAACAAGAACAAGGGATGACCAGCGCCGGCGCTCTGCCCGTGCTGGAGCTCACGGGCATCGACAAATCCTTCTCGGGGAACCAGGTGCTGCGCGATGTGCAGCTGCGCCTGTATCCCGGCGAAATCCATTCGCTGATGGGGCAGAACGGCGCGGGCAAGTCCACGCTGATCAAGGTGCTGACTGGCGTGTTGGAGTCCAACGGCGGGCAGATGGTCATGCAGGGCCAGTCTATCCGCCCCGATTCTCCGCTGGCGGCCCAGAAGCTGGGTATCAGCACGGTGTACCAGGAGGTGAACCTCTGCCCGAATCTGTCGGTGGCCGAGAACGTGTTTGCAGGACGTTATCCGCGTTGCGGCATGTCCCAGGGCTACCGCATCGACTGGGCCGCGGTGCACCGCCGGGCGCGCGAACTGCTGGCGCGTATCGGGCTGGATATTGACGTAACGCAGCTGCTGTCCAGCTACCCGGTGGCGGTGCAGCAGTTGGTGGCGATTGCGCGTGCGTTGGGCGTGGAGTCCAAGGTTTTGATTCTTGACGAGCCGACTTCCAGCCTTGATGAGGACGAAGTACAGAAGCTGTTTGCCGTGCTGCGCCGCCTGCGCGGCGAGGGCCTGGCGATTCTGTTTGTCTCGCACTTCCTGAACCAGGTGTATGCCATTTCCGACCGCATCACGGTACTGCGCAATGGTTCCTGGGTCGGTGAGTGGATGGCCAGTGCACTGGAGCCGCAGGCTTTGATCTCCGCCATGCTGGGGCGCGAATTTGCGGCCCAGGCTGCGCGTTCTGCGCAGCAGCGCGAGGGCGTCGAAGATGCCGTGGTGTTGCTGGATGCCCAGGGCCTGGGCCAGGCCGGGCGCCTGCAGCCGGTGGACCTGCGCGTGCATGCGGGCGAGGTGCTAGGCCTGGCCGGCCTGCTGGGCGCGGGACGCACCGAGCTGGCGCGTTTGCTGTTTGGCCTGGACACGGCCGACCGTGGCAAGCTGCAGATCGATGGGCAGACCGTGCAGTTCTCGAACCCGGCCGATGCGGTGCAGCATGGCATCGCACTCTGCCCCGAAGAGCGCAAGACCGACGGCATCGTTGCCGAATTGTCGGTGCGCGAAAACATTGCCCTGGCACTGCAGGCTCGGCTGGGCTTGCGCAAGTTCCTGTCGCTGGCTGAGCAGACCACACTGGCCGAGCATTTCGTCAAGACGCTGGGCATCAAGACCGCCAGCATCGAGACCCCCATAGGCCTGCTGTCCGGCGGCAACCAGCAAAAAGCCGTGATTGCCCGCTGGCTGGCCACCGACCCGCGCCTGCTGATTCTGGACGAGCCGACCCGCGGCATCGACGTGGCGGCCAAGCAGGAAATCATGGAAGAGATATTGCGGTTGGCGCGCGGCGGCATGGCTGTGCTGTTTATCTCCAGCGAGATGAGTGAAGTGGTGCGCGTATCCGACCGCATCGCCGTGCTGCGGGACCGCAGCAAGGCGGGCGAACTACCCGGTGGTAGTACCGAAGACGAAGTTTACGAAATGATTGCGGCTGGGCATGCTTAATAATCTAATGCGGCACCGCCTGGCGTGGCCATTGCTGACGCTGCTATTACTTTTGATAGTCAACGTGGTTTTCAACCCGGGCTTTCTGCATATTGAATGGCGCGATGGCCATCTGTACGGCAGCCTGATCGACATCCTGAACCGGGCTGCACCGCTGGTGCTGGTGTCCTTGGGCATGACGCTGGTGATTGCCACCCGCGGCATCGACATCTCGGTCGGTGCGGTGGTGGCGATTGCGGCGGCCCTGGCCGCCTGGATGATCGGCGGATCGCTGGTGGTACAGGACGGGGTGGCCGTGCATGCCAGCCGCTTCCCCATGCCGCTGGCGATTCTGGCGGCGCTGGGCGTGGCCGTGGTCTGCGGGCTGTGGAACGGTGTGCTGGTGGCCCGCATCGGCATGCAGCCCATCATTGCCACGCTGATCCTGATGGTGGCCGGGCGCGGCATTGCGCAGCTCATCACCGGCGGGCAGATCATCACCATCTACTACGCGCCGTTCTTCTTCCTGGGCAGCGGCTACTGGCTGGGCCTGCCGTTCTCGCTGTTCATCGTCGCCCTGGTGTTCGGCGTGCTGCATGCGGCGATGACGCGCACCGCGCTAGGCTTGTTCATCCAGTCCGTCGGTATCAACCCGGTGGCGGCGCGCGGCGTCGGCATCCAGGCGCGCAGCCTGACGGTGTGGGTTTATGCGTTCTGCGGTTTCTGTGCCGGCGTGGCCGGGCTGTTGATCAGCTCCAACGTCAAGAGTGCGGACGGCAACAACGCTGGCCAGCTGCTGGAGCTGGACGCAATTCTGGCCGTGACGCTGGGCGGCACGGCGCTGACCGGCGGGCGCTTCAGCCTGGTCGGCAGCGTGATCGGCGCACTGATCATCCAGACCCTGACCTATGCCATTTATTCGTTGGGCGTACCGCCCGAGATCAACCTGGTGGTGAAAGCCGTGGTGGTGTTCGCCGTGATGCTGCTGCAGTCGGCCGAGTTCCGCGCCACTGTCGGCGTGTGGGTCCACCGCCCAGCCGTTACCGGGAGCCGCGCATGAGTGCCGCGCCGGGCCGCCCCAAGCAAGCTCGCACCGCAGTGCGCAGCACGAAGGTTATGCAATGAGCACCGTTCTACCTGGCAATATGCCAACACCGTCATCCGTATCGGCTCCGCGTCCGGTGGCCCGCATCAATCCCAAGTTCCTGCCGCTGGTGGCGACGATTTCGTTGTTCCTAGCCATGGCGACCTTGGGGTCGGTGTTCTACGACGGTTTCTTCTCGCTGCAGGTGTTCTTGAATCTGTTGATCGACAACGCCTTTCTGGTGATCGTGGCGGTGGGCATGACCTTCGTGGTGCTGTCTGGCGGTATCGATCTGTCGGTGGGCTCGGTGATCGCTTTCACCACCATGGTCTCGGCTTCGCTGGTGGAAAACCACGGCTGGAGCCCGGCGCTGGTGATTCCGCTGGTGCTGCTGATGGGCACGGCGTTTGGTGCCTTCATGGGCTTTCTGATCGAACGCTTTCGCCTGCAGCCCTTCATCGTCACGCTGGCCGGCATGTTCCTGGCGCGCGGCCTGTGCTATCTGATCAGCATCGACTCGATCAGCATGACCAATGCCTTCTATTCCGAAGTCTCGCAAATGCGGATTCCGGTATGGGGCGATGCCTCGGTGTCGATTGGCGCGCTGATCGCTCTGGTGGTGCTGCTGGCAGCGGTGTTTGTGGCGCATTGCACTCCCTTCGGCCGCACCGTGTATGCGGTGGGCGGCAGCGAAAGCTCGGCGCTGCTGATGGGCTTGCCGGTGCGCTCCACCCTGATTGGCGTGTACACGCTGTCGGGTTTTTGCTCGGCACTGGCCGGGGTGGTGTTCACCTTCTACATGCTGTCGGGCTACGGCCTGCATGCCGTGGGCATGGAGCTGGACGCGATTGCCGCCGTGGTGATCGGCGGCACGCTGCTGACCGGTGGCTCGGGTTACATGCTGGGCACGCTGTTTGGCGTGCTGATGCTGGGCATCATCCAGACCCTGATTTCCTTTGACGGCTCCTTGAGCTCCTGGTGGACCCGCATCGTCGTTGGTGCGCTGCTGTTCCTGTTTTGTCTGCTCCAGCGCGTATTTGCTGCGCGTAAATCCACCCACGCTTGATTTTCTGAAAACCTACTATGACTGATAAACCTAAAAAAATGCGCTCTGCGGAGTGGTTTGGCTCGGCCGACAAGAACGGCTTCATGTACCGCAGCTGGATGAAGAATCAGGGTATTCCCGACCATGAGTTCGACGGTCGCCCCATCATCGGTATCTGCAATACCTGGTCGGAGCTGACTCCCTGCAACGCCCACTTCCGCAAGATCGCCGAGCATGTGAAGCGCGGCATCTTCGAGGCTGGAGGCTTCCCGGTCGAGTTTCCGGTGTTCTCCAACGGTGAATCGAATCTGCGCCCCACCGCCATGCTGACCCGCAATCTGGCCAGCATGGACGTGGAGGAGGCCATCCGTGGCAACCCCATCGACGCGGTGGTGCTACTCACTGGCTGCGACAAGACCACGCCTGCTTTGCTGATGGGCGCGGCCAGCTGCGACATCCCGGCCATCGTCGTCACCGGCGGCCCCATGCTGAACGGCAAGCTGGATGGCAAGAACATCGGCTCCGGCACGGCCGTCTGGCAGCTGCATGAATCGCTGAAAGCTGGCGAGATCAACGAACACCAATTCTTTGCCGCCGAAGCCGGCATGTCCCGCTCGGCCGGCACCTGCAACACCATGGGCACGGCCTCTACCATGGCCTGCATGGCAGAAGCCCTGGGCACCTCGCTGCCGCATAACGCCGCGATTCCCGCAGTGGATTCGCGCCGCTACGTGCTGGCCCATATGTCGGGTTCGCGCGCTGTGGAGATGGCGCGCGAAGGCCTGACCCTGTCCAAGATTCTGACCCGCGAAGCCTTCGAGAACGCCATCCGTACCAATGCCGCCATCGGCGGCTCGACCAATGCCGTCATCCATTTGAAAGCCATCGCCGGCCGCATCGGTGTGCAGCTGGACCTGGAAGACTGGACCCGCATCGGCCGCGGCACGCCGACCATCGTCGATCTGCAGCCCTCGGGCCGCTTCCTGATGGAGGAGTTCTACTACGCCGGTGGCCTGCCCGCCGTGCTGCGGCGCCTGGGGGAGAACGGCTTGCTGCCACACCCCAATGCGCTGACGGTCAATGGCAAGTCGATGTGGGACAACGTACGCGAAGCCCCGCAATACAACGACGAAGTGATCCGCCCCATCGACAACCCGCTGATTGCCGACGGCGGCATCTGCATCCTGCGCGGCAACCTGTCGCCGCGCGGCGCGGTGCTCAAGCCATCGGCAGCTACGCCCGCGCTGCTCAAGCACCGCGGCCGCGCCGTGGTGTTCGAAAACCTCGAGCACTACAAGGAACGCATCGTTGACGAAAACCTGGACATCGACGCCAGCTGCGTGATGGTGATGAAGAACTGCGGCCCCAAGGGTTACCCCGGCATGGCCGAGGTCGGCAATATGGGCCTGCCGCCCAAGCTGCTGCGCCAGGGTGTGAAGGACATGGTGCGCATCTCCGACGCCCGCATGAGCGGTACGGCCTACGGCACCGTTGTGCTGCATGTGGCGCCCGAGGCTGCTGCCGGTGGCCCGCTGGCTGCCGTGCGCGATGGCGATTTCATCGAGCTCGATTGCGAGCAGGGACGTTTGCATTTGGACATCAGCGACGCTGAGCTGGCCGAGCGCTTGGCGGCTTTGGCCGGCAATGCGCCCAAGCCTTTGTCCGGCGGTTACGCGCGTTTGTACGTGGACCATGTGCTGCAGGCCGACGACGGTTGCGATTTCGACTTCCTGGTTGGCTGCCGTGGCTCCACGGTGCCCCGCCATTCGCATTAAGTACGCCCCCAGGCTGCGCGCACTGCGTGTCGCTGCGCCAACCCCCTGCCGGGGGCAACACCTACGGCCCGGCGGAGCCGGTTCCGTGGTGTTTCTGGAAGGGGCTGTTGTCAGCCTCCCAGATTTGTTTAATTCTGAAAGGTTTTGAGTGTCCATGTACAACGCATCCAACGCCCGCTACCGCGGCATCTTCCCGGTCGTCCCCACCACCTTCACTGCCAGCGGCGAACTCGATCTGCCCAGCCAGAAGCGCTGCGTCGACTTCATGATCGACGCCGGTTCCGACGGTCTGTGCATCCTGGCCAACTTCTCCGAGCAGTTTCTGCTGTCCGATGACGAACGCGAGATCCTGACCAAGACCATCCTCGAGCACGTGGCCGGCCGGGTGCCGGTGATCGTCACTACCACCCACTTTGGCACCACGGTCTGTGCCCAGCGCAGCCGCCGCGCCCAGGACATGGGCGCCGCCATGCTGATGGTGATGCCGCCCTACCATGGCGCCACCTTCCGCGTCGGCGAGCCGCAGATCTACGAGTTCTACGCCAAGCTGTCCGATGCGGTGAATATTCCCATCATGATCCAGGACGCGCCGGCCGCCGGCACGCCGCTGTCGGCCGCCTTCCTGGCCCGCATGGCCAAGGAGATCGAGCATGTGGCGTATTTCAAGATCGAAACCGCCGGCGCCGCCAGCAAGCTGCGCGAGCTGATCCGCCTGGGCGGCGATGCGATTGAAGGACCGTGGGACGGCGAAGAAGCCATCACCCTGTTCCCGGACCTGGACGCGGGTGCCACTGGCGCCATGACTGGCGGCGGCTTTCCCGACGGCATCCGGCCCATCATCGAAGCGCACCGCATGGGCGACCGCGACAAGGCCTACGCGCTGTACCAGCAATGGCTGCCGCTGATCAACTACGAGAACCGCCAGGGCGGCATCCTCACCGCCAAGTCGCTGATGGCCGAGGGCGGTGTCATCGCCTGCGAAGCGCCGCGCCATCCCTGGCCGGAGATGCATCCGGATGTCCGCGCCGGCCTGATCGAGACCGCCAAGCGGCTGGACCCACTGGTGCTGCGCTGGGCGTAATACTATCTATTTGATAGCTGGTCGCGCTGGTAGCTATTGCGCCAGAGCCCTAAAAGGCTTGGAAGTTTCACGCTAAGGCCGAAAGGCCTGGCGTAACGCCTGCAGGGCGCGTTGGGCCATGCGGTGGCCGCGGCGGGCAATTGCATGGGCTAGCCGCCAGGAGCGCGCAGCCCGGACCTGCGCCATGATCCCGTTCTTCCACACCAGCCAGCGCCCATACCAGTGGCTGAACCACGCCAGCCGCATCAGCGCCGGCTGGGTCAGCTGGAACAGCCGCGCCACGATGGCTGTGCCCAGCACTTTGGCCGCCAGCACCACCAGTAGTCCCAGCACGGTATGGCCCTGGGTGATCCAGTAGACGGCCAGCAGCTTGATGGGCAGCAGGGCCAGCATGGGCACAAAGAACACCAACAAGGCCGCATAAGGCGGCAGCCGCCGCACCAGCTTTTCCAGCTGCGACCACAGCGGCAGCCGGGCCAGCCGGTCCATCGCCCGGGCCAACGGCTCCCAGCCCCATTCTTCAAAGATGAGCAGCAGCGCCAATGTGGTGTGGAGCAGGGTCTTCAGAAAGCGCTTTAAGAAGTGCATGTGCTGGGCCAGGGCGGCCGGTTGGGAGTGGGCGCCGGCCCGGTAGGCGGGGTCGGCGTTCGATGGTAAATTGCGCTGTGGGTCCCGGTGCTGCACCGGCGGGCCCGATTGTTACCCTTCTGTCTGAATCTGTTCTTAAACCATGCATTCCCGCGCTCTCGTTCTGTTTTCTGGTGGCCAAGACTCCACCACGTGCCTGGCCCTGGCCTTGTCTAAATACGACCACGTGGAAACCGTGGCCTTCGACTACGGTCAGCGCCACCATGTGGAGCTGCAAGCCCGCCTGCAGGTGCTGGCCCATATCAAGGCGCAGTTTCCGCACTGGGCGGGCAAGATGGGAGAAGACCATTTGCTCGATTTGTCGGTGCTGGGCCAGGTCAGCGAAACCTCGCTGACACGCGACATGGTGTTCAAGATGGAAGAGAGCGGTTTGCCCAATACCTTTGTGCCGGGCCGCAACCTGCTGTTCCTCACGCTGGCGGCCGCGCTGGCCTACCGGCGCAATCTCGAAGTCATCGTCACCGGCGTGTGCGAGACCGATTTCTCGGGCTACCCCGATTGCCGCGACGACACCATGAAAGCCATGCAGCTGGCCTTGTCCTTGGGCATGGACAAACGCTACCTGATCGAGACCCCGCTGATGTGGATCGACAAAGCCCAGACTTGGCAGCTCGCGCACCAGCTGGGTGGCCAGGCCCTGGTGGATTTGATCGTCGAAGACACGCACACCTGTTATCTGGGCGACCGCGTGCACCGCCACGCATGGGGCTATGGCTGCGGCCAATGCCCGGCCTGCGAGCTGCGGGCACGCGGTTTTGAGCGCTTTACCGCGTTGACCTGACGCCGGCTCAAGACCAAATGGGTCCGTTGTATACACGGACCTGTGAAGAAATTCACCCTTACTGGTTTTCCTTATGCGCTCGGCCGCTTTGGGCCTAGGGCGCGTGGGAGGCGTGCGCTAACATTCCCCGGATGTGTGCAGCCCTTGTACGCACTTTCAGCCTCCGGACCTCCCCATGAAGCTATTTCCTCTTTCCCGCCATGCCGCCCATGTGGGGCGTGTGGGCCTGTTGGCTCTGGCGTGTGCCACCAGCCTGGCCAGCCATGCTGTCACTGACAGCAAGGCCGCCCGCTATTACGAAGACGCTTTGGGCCGTTACGAGCGCCACGATATGCCCGGGGCCATCATCCAGCTGAAAAATGCGCTGCAAATTGACAAGAACATGCTGCCGGTGCAGGTCTTGCTGGGCAAGGCATTGTTGGCCAATGGCGAGGCCGCCACGGCCGAAGTTGCTTTGCTGGAGGCTTTGCGTTTGGGGGTAAACCGTGCCGAGGTGGTGGTGCCACTGGCCCAGTCTTTCATCGGGCAGGGTAAGCACAAGCTGGTACTGGAGCAAGCGCAGTTCAGTCCAACTGGTCTGCCGCCGGCAGTCCAGGTGCAACTCTTGCTGTTGCGTGCGTCTGCCAGTGCCGACCTGGGCGACGTGCGCAGTGCCTTGAAAATGATTGAGGAAGCGCGGGTGATCGATGGCCGGTCGCCCGATGTATGGCTGGCAGAAGTTCCGGTGCGCATCCGGGCGCGCCAGTTTGCCGAGGCTAAAACCGCTGTCGAACGCGCCGTCAGTCTGGCGCCCAGTTCTGCCGAAGTGCAGTACCAAAAAGGCTCGCTGCTGCATGTGCAGGGCGATATCCGTGCTGCACTGGCGGCCTACGATGCAGCCCTGCAGTTGGATGCAAAACACATTGAAGCGCGCGTGGCGCGTGCGGGTATTGCTATCGATTTGGCCAAGTATGCGGATGCGGCCAAGGACGTGGCCGAAGTGCAGCGTTTATCGCCGAGCGAGCCACGGGCAGCTTACTTGAAAGCCTTGCTGGCCGAGCGCAATGGCAACGCAGCCGCCACGCGTACCGCACTGGCGGAAGTGACGGGTTTTCTCGACCCCGTACCGGTTGCCTTCATCCAGTACCGTCCCCAGCTGCTGATGCTCAACGGCTTGGCGCACCTGGGGTTGAACGAACGCGAGAAGGCCAAACCCTATCTTGAGTCTTATCAGCGGATACAAAGCAATAGCCCGGTGTCCAAGCTGCTGGCGCAAATTTTCTTGTCGGAAGAAAACTTTGGCCGGGCCATTGAGGTGCTGGAGGAATACATCAAGGCGCAGCCCGGCGACGGTCAAGCCATGACCCTGCTGGCGGGGGCGCACATGGCCCAAGGCCGCAACGCCAAAGCCACGGCCCTGATGCAGCAGGCCCTGGCCTTGAAGGATGTGCCAGAATTTCGCGCGACCCTGGGTATGAGCCTGGTGGGGGGCGGCCAAATCGGTGAGGGCGTGGCGCAGCTTGAAGCGGCTTTCAAAGACCCCAACCAGATCCAGGCCGGTGCCGCGCTGGCGGGCCTGTATCTGCGCGACCGCCAGTCTGCCAAAGCCATTGCCGTGATCAACAAGCTGCTCAAGCAGCAACCTGCGAATGCCGGTTTCAACAATTTGCTAGGTATGGCGCAAGCCCAGTCCGGCAATCTGGTGGCCGCCAAAACGGCCTTTGAGCGGGCGCTGCAGACCGACCCCAGTTTGCTGCAGGCCAAGCTCAATCTTGCCCGCCTAGACATGGCCAGCAAGAACTACGACGCTGCTGCCGCCCGCCTGACGGAGGTGCTCAAGGCCGACGACAAAAATGTGGACGCCACCTACGAGATGGCCAATCTTGCCGACCGCCGTGGTCAGGCCGCTGAAACCTTGCGCTGGCTGGAAAAGGCCAACGACATTGCGGGCCCGCGCGAGCTGCGGCCAGGAATTTCGCTGGTCGAACTGCATTTGCGCAACCGTGCCCCCACACTGGCTTTGGACGCCGCCAAACGGCTATACGCCAAGGCGCCGGACAATCTCTCTGCCTTGCTGATGTATGGCCGAGCCCAATTGGCCAATGGTGACGTGGAGGGCGCAAAATCCACTTTCTCCGGTGCCACCCGTTTTGCCGATTTCAACGCTCCCCAGCAAACCGAGATCGCCGCGCTGCAAATGGCGGCCAACAATGTGGCGGGTGCGGCCTATAGCCTGGAAAAAGCCCTTTCCAGCCGCCCTGAGTTTTTGCCTGCACTGGCGTTGATGACCGATGTGGAGCTGCGCCAGGGGACTCCCGCCAAAGCCGAGCAACGCGCTCGCCAGGTATTGGCATTGGCTCCGAAACGGGCCATCGGCTACAGCTTGCTGGGGGATGTGGCCCAAGCCCGTGGCCAGACCGCCGCGGCGATTGACGCCTACCGCAAGGCCCACCAGGCCGAGCCCAGTTCCGAGACCTTGTTGCGCTTGTTCCGCGCGTTGTCCAGCCAGGACGGCGGCAAGCCGGCGCTGCAGCTGGGAGAGCAATGGGTGAAATCGCGCCCGCAAGACCTGTTGGTACGCCGGGCGCTCGCTGATGCCTACGCCCGGAACGGCAGCTATGCGGCGGCCCGGGTCAACTATGAAAGCTTGGTGCAAGCGCTTCCGGATGACGCCGAGGTTTTGAACAATTTGGCCAACGTATTGCTGCGTCTCAAAGACCCGTCTGCGGTAGCCATGGCAGAACGGGCCTTGGTAAAGGATCCAAGCAATGCCAACGCGATTGACACCCTGGGCTGGGCGCTGTTCCGCGGGGGCCAAGCCGAGCAGGCCGACCGCGCCTTGCAGCTTTTGCGGGATGCCCGCTTGCGGGAACCGGCCAATCCCAGTATCCGTTACCACCTCGCCGCCGTGCTGGCCCAGAGTGGTCGAAAAACCGAAGCCCGGGATGAGGTGGAAGCCGCCTTGAAGATTGGTCGTCCATTTGAGAGCAGTGCAGCCGCTGAGACGCTGCTGAAAACCCTGCGCTAAACACCCTTTCACAATGTCGATTTTTCTTACATGTATGTATCGGTAACGACATTTTTGCAAGCTAAGTTATTGATATATATATAGAAAAATTGCTGGCATGGATTTAGCTAGTAATGATTTGTAAAAGGTAGTCGCATCCCATAACGCTACGTTGAATTGGACCAAGAACATGAAAAACACATCTTTGAAACGCGCCCTCCAAGCAGTAGCTGCTTGTGCATTGCTGGGTATGGGTTCCGCTAGCTGGGCAGAAAGCACCTGGGATCTGAGCGCGAACTGCGGTTCGTCCGCTGGCGTCACGACCTGCGGTTCTGGCACCAATGGTGGCACCACCGTTTCTGCCCAGGCTTACTCCACCGGTACGGGTTCTACCTTTGCCACTGCCCCGGTTACCAATTGGGGTGCAGGCTCTGGTTTGGGCGTGCAGTATTCGGGTGAAATTTCCGGTAGCCCTAACCATGCTACGGATAACAGCAACGGCACTGATTTGATCGCATTGAAGTTTGGCGCAGATGTGAATTTGAGCCAAGTGACTGTCGGTTGGTGGGCCAATGACTACGACATTACCGTGCTGGCATATACCGGTTCTGGTACCCCCACCATAATCGGCAAAGCCCTGAGTTGGTTCACTGCTGCCAACGGTTGGACCTCGGTGAAGAACTACGGATCATCTGGCACCGCAGCGGCAACCAACACCAGCGGCACCAATACTGATAAGTCTATGAACACCACAGACACCACTACGTACTCTAGCTGGTGGCTGATCAGCGCCTACAACTCGGGCTATGGTGGCGGCGCGATGGACAGCATCTCGGATTACGTGAAGCTGATGTCGGTGGCTGGCCACACCCGTCCTCCATCGGACGGCAAAGTCCCTGAGCCAGGCTCCTTGGCTCTGATGGGTATGGGTTTGCTGAGCCTGTTGGGCACCACCCGCCGTCGCAAGGCTTCGGCCGTCTAATTCCGCGTTGGCAGGCTGCTTGCAGCCACTTCTTAAAAGGCATCGTTTCGGTGCCTTTTTTGTTGCTGCGTAGCCATTGAAAGCCTCCGTTATGGAGGCTTTTTTTATGGGCATCATGTTGCCACTACGGGCTGTTAAGGTGGCCTTGCCGATCTTGATCAATGCTGCCAGATAGACGTACAGAAAATCCCATGCCTACTGTGTAAACGCATCCTCAAACTTGATGATGCAGTTTGGTGTGCCATCAACCAAGATGAAGACATGAACTCTCCCGTCTGAGCCATGCAAGTCGCTGAACGCTTTGGTGCCAAAGTCTCCGTCGCCCTGCCAGGGCGCGGCCTATTTTTGTTGGTGGCCGTGGAGCCTGGTGGCCTGGATGCCTTGGTGCAAGGCGTGGGTGGTCGCATCGTTGCCCGGCTGGATGCTTGCCGTGCCTTGGTGGTCATGGGGTTGGCGTCCTACATGGGGCTGCGGGGCTCCAGGGTATTGCGGTTTATCGGCCCGGTCAGCATCGACCAGCAGCGGTTTTCGACGGTGATGGCGGCGTACCAAACACCGCCGCCCTTGGTTTCGTAACTGCTGCGGCCCAACGGGGCTGCAGCCTACTTCAAGGAGATGGCCATGGCCGGTAGTGTTGGACAGGAATTACTCGACGTACCCCTTCCCGATATGGTGCTGAAGCTGGCGCTCGGCATTGCAGAGGCACAAAAAGCACTCGACGAAAACTCGGTGGAAACCGCCAAAGCCCTGGCCGAAACCGAGATGCCCTTGGTCATGGGCGTCACCCAGACCATTGCCGCCAACGGCGATGTGACGTACGTGAATGCGGCACCGGTCAATGTGTCCTTGATACAGATTGGCCTGATGCCCACCTTCTACCAGTTTGCCGAGGCCACTATCGAGGTCACGATGGACATCAAGACCACCACCTCGGTGGAAACCAGCCTCAAAGTCGGCGTCAAGGCCAAGGCCGGCTTTGCCTGCTGGAGTGCTTCGGTGTCGGTCGATGTGTCGCATAACCGCAAGTTTGGCAAAGAAGTGCACGGCACGAGCCGCCTGCTGACGCGCATGGTGCCGGTACCGCCCCCACCGCGCCTGGCGCCGCAGCTGAACATCGTGGACAACCGCCCACCCAAGGTGCCCGCCTGACCATGGCCACGCTCGATAAAACCAAGGTTTTTCGCGCGCCCTTGTATGCCCCCGAGACCGCGGTACAAGAGACCGCGTCCACCTCGTTCGCCGACCTGGTGCGCCTGATGGCCGAAGGCATTGCCGATGCCCAATTGGCCCTGGACCGCAGCGCCGCCGCCATGGTGACCGAGCTGGCCGAGACCCGGGTGAACATCATCCCCAGCATCACCGAACAGGTGGCGGCCGATGGCACGGTCACCTTTGAGCAGGGCAAGCCGCAAAGCGTTTCCTTGCTGGAGTTGGGCGTCAAGCCCACCTTCTACCAGTTCTCGCAGGCCACGGTTGAGGTCAGCATGGACTTGAAGCTGGTCGAGCAACTCAACGAAGACGGCACGCGCAAGAAAGGCGGGCTGGGCCTGTTTGCCGAAACCTCGAATATCCGCTTTGAGCGCAAGCTCAACCGCGATGTGTCGGTGCACTCCAAGATCACGGCCACCCTGGTGCCCGTGCCCGCGCCGTTGCGTCTGGAGATTCCCCGCCGTACAGTCACGGGCTAGCCGCTACCGCTCCATACGACCATGGCCCTTGCTACCGACCCCAAACGTGCGCCGCTGGGTGCCTTGCTTGGCAAGGCCGGTGCGTCTCTAACCAGCGCCCAAACCGATCTGGGCCTGGGCGTGGGCCTGGCCAGCGGGATGGTGATGTCCGAGGCCACGCTAGAGATCAAGGCCGCGGTGTCGCGTAATAGCACTGGCGAGCTGGAGATTGAGCCGCTGTCGTCGGCCCATTTGGCCGGCGCCTTGAACGCCTCGGCGGTATCGACCATCCGCGTCAACTTCGTGGCCACGGCGGCCACGCCAAATGCTGCCAGCGGCAGCGACGGCACGACCACGCCGGTCAAGAACCGGGACGAGATCATCAAGAACTTCCGCCAGCGCGACGACCTGTTGGCGCTGGAGCGTGTGCTCGGGCCGCTGCAGGTCAATGCGAGCTTTCTAGCCGGCAGCCAGCGCTGGCTGGTGAATGCTGTGGATGCCGATGGCCGCCTGGTGCGCGAGCAACTGCTATCGGATTAGCTGACCAAGAGGCACGACATGGCAAGCAAACCACAGACCACGGCACAGCTGCAGGCGGCGTTGCAAGCCGCCCAGGAAGCCTTGGCGGTGTCGCGCAGCCAGACTGCCGAGACCGAGGCTACGGCCCGCAAAAGCCTGGCCGACGCGGCCGATGCCTTGTCGCGCCTCAAGCTGGCCGCAGCGGCTGCCAGCGACCGCGAGATCAAGGCCAGCCGCGAGGCCGACGCGCTGCGCCAGCAGAACCTGGCCTTGCAAGCCCAGCTGCGCGCGCCCGAACCCGAAACCGAGGATTTCCCTGCCCAGATCAAGCAGCTGAAGAGCCAGATCGACGGCCTGCTGGCCGAGAACCAGCGCCTGGCCCAGCAGCGCGACACCGCGCAGGCCGACAACAGCACGCTGTTCCAGCGCCTCGACCAAAGCGCTGTGCGCGAGAAGGAGGCGGTGACGGCCGCCGTGCAGGCCACTGCCGCAGCCCATGAAGGCAAGCTCAAGGCGGTGGAGGAAAAGCTGCGCCTGGGCACCGCACGCATCGCGGCCTTGTCGGCCCAGCTGGGTGGCAGCGGCAAGCTCGAAGTTCTGGCACCCGACCAGGTGGGCCATTTGATGGGCGGCTTTTTGCAGCAGCTGGAAACCGGCATGCCGACCCTGCGGCTGGCCGAGGGTGAACTCAAGCTCAAGCTGGGCTTGGCGCGCAGCGAGCAGCAAGAGGGCTTCGTGATCCTCCCGCCCAATGCCAGCGCCGAATTGCGCAGCACTTTGCACGAAGTGTCGCTGCGCTTCGACCGCGCCGGCGCAACGGTGCTGAAGACCGACGCCGGCTAGCCTGCTTACACCACGCCGGCTTTGCGCAGCGCCGCAATCCGCTCTACATCCATGCCCAGCCCGCGCAGCACCTCGTCTGTATGCTGGCCCAGCGCGGGCGGTGCATGGCGCAGCACCGGCGGCGCATCGGCCAGGCGCAGCGGGCTGGCAACGCTGGCGATCTGCGCAATCCCGTCACCCGCATCGCGCGGCAGTTCCACGCGCAAACCACGCGCCTGCACCTGCGGGTCGGCAAAGGCCTGCGCCAGGTTGTTGATCGGGCCGCAGGGCACGGCCTTGTCTTCCAGCAGCGCGGTCCATTCGGCGGTACTGCGGGTGCGGGTCACCGCCTCCATCGCAGCAACCAGGGCCGTGCGGTTCAGCACCCGCTGGGTATTGGTGGCGAAGCGCGGGTCGCTGGCCCAGCCGGGCTGGCCGGCGGCCTGGCAGAAGCGGGCAAACTGGCCGTCGTTGCCCACGGCCAGCAGCATGGCGCCGTCGGCGGTGGGGAAGTCCTGGTAGGGCGCCAGGCTGGGGTGGCTATTGCCCTGGCGCTGCGGCACCTTGCCGGTGTTCAGAAAGCCCGCGCCCTGGTTGGCCAGGATGGCCATGCCCACGTCCAGCAGCGCCATATCGATGTACTGGCCCTGGCCGGTGCTGTGGCGCATGTTCAGCGCGGCCAGGATGGCGGTGCTGGCGTAAACCCCTGTAAACAGATCCGTCAGCGCCACGCCTACGCGCATACCACCACCGCCGGGCTCGCTGTCGGCCCGTCCAGTGATGCTCATCATGCCGCTGCTGGCCTGGATCAGCAGGTCGTAGCCGGCACGCTCGGCATACGGCCCGTCCTGGCCGAAGCCGGTGATCGAGCAGTAGATCAATCGGGGATTCAGCTCCTTCAAACTGGCGTAATCCAGCCCGTATTGCTGCAATCCGCCGACCTTGAAGTTCTCCACCAGCACGTCGCTGTCGGCCGCCATCTGGCGGATCAGCGCCTGGCCCTCGGTGGTCGCCATGTCGATGGTGACGGAGCGCTTGTTGCGGTTGCAGGCGGTGAAGTAGGTGGCCTGGTCTGTGTCCTTGCCGTCCGCATCCTGCAGGAACGGCGGGCCCCAGTGGCGGGTGTCGTCGCCCACCACCGGGCGCTCCACCTTCACCACATCGGCGCCCAGGTCGGCCAGGATCTGCGTGCACCAGGGGCCGGCCAGCACCCGCGACAGGTCAAGTACGCGCAGGCCGTGCAGGGAGGTGGGTGGCATGCCTGATTCCATGGTTTAAGCTTTTTAGTGCCCTCGCGCAGGTAATACCTGCACGAGTAGCTATTAAATATGTAGCGCGTGATTTCAGTTGGAGAAGGCGGCAATGCCGGTCTGGGCCCGGCCCAGGATCAGCGCGTGGATGTCGTGCGTGCCTTCGTAGGTGTTCACCACTTCCAGGTTCACCAGATGCCGGGCCACACCGAACTCATCGCTGATGCCGTTGCCGCCCAGCATGTCGCGCGCCATGCGGGCAATGTCCAGTGCCTTGCCGCAGGAGTTGCGCTTGATCAGCGAGGTGGTTTCCACCGCGGCCGTGCCTTCGTCCTTCATCCGGCCCAGGCGCAGGCAGCCTTGCAGGCCGAGTGCGATCTCGGTCTGCATGTCGGCCAGCTTCTTCTGGATCAGCTGGTTGGCGGCCAGCGGGCGGCCGAACTGCTTGCGGTCCAGCGTGTACTGGCGCGCGGTGTGCCAGCAGGCTTCGGCTGCGCCGAGTGCGCCCCAGGCGATGCCGTAGCGGGCCGAGTTCAGGCAGGTGAACGGGCCTTTCAAACCCTGCACCTCGGGGAAGGCGTTTTCTTCGGGGCAGAACACGCCGTCCATGACGATCTCGCCGGTGATGCTAGCGCGCAGGCCGACCTTGCCGTGGATGGCGGGAGCCGTCAGTCCGGCCATGCCTTTTTCCAGCACAAAACCGCGGATCGGCCCCACATTGCCAGCCGCGTCCACCTCCTTGGCCCAGACAACGAACACGTCGGCGATCGGGCTGTTGGAGATCCAGGTCTTGTTGCCGCGCAGCGTGTAGCCGCCCGCGGTCTTGATGGCGCGCGTGGCCATGGAGCCGGGGTCGGAGCCGTGGTCGGGCTCGGTCAAACCAAAGCAGCCAATCCACTCACCGGTGGCCAGCTTGGGCAGGTATTTTTGCTTCTGCGCCTCGGTGCCGAATTCAAAAATCGGCACCATCACCAGCGAACTCTGCACGCTGGCCATGGAGCGGTAGCCCGAATCCACGCGTTCGACCTCGCGGGCGATCAGGCCGTAGGCCACGTAGTTCAGGCCCGGGCCGCCGTACTGCTCGGGGATGGTCGGGCCTAGCAGGCCTAAAGCGCCCATCTCGCGGAAGATCGCCGGGTCGGTGCTTTCGGAGCGGAAGGCGTTCAGCACGCGCGGCGCCAACTGGCCCTGGCAGTAGGCGTTGGCCGCGTCGCGCACCATGCGTTCGTCCTCGGTCAGTTGCAGGTCGAGCAGAAAAGGGTCTTCCCATTGAAAGCGGGCGTGGGCCATGCGGGTCTCCAGTCGGTAGATGGCAAATGAATGCGGATAGGTGGACCGATCGTAGCCCTGGATCGGTGCCGCGGCAAACCACAGTTTTTCACAATGGTATGAATATGGCGCATATCTTGAGGGGAATTTCAGTCAATTAAGCTCCATTCGATCTGCTGAATGTGTACATTGCGCATACTATGCGCCGCAAAATCCCCTCCACCCAAGCCCTGGTGTGTTTCGACACCGCCGCCCGCCACGAGAGCTATACCCGGGCCGCACAAGAGCTGTCCTTGACGCAGGGCGCGGTATCCCGCCAGATCGCGGCGCTGGAGGAATTCCTGGGTCTGGCCCTGTTCCGCCGCACCCGGCACGGCGTGGCGCTGACCGCGCAGGGCCGCGACTATGCGCGCCAGGTGGCGCGGCGCCTGGACGGCCTGGAACTCGACACCTTGAACGCCATGGCCAGCCTGGGCACCGGCGGCGCGCTGGCGCTGGCGGCCGTGCCCACCTTTGCCACCCGATGGCTGATGCCGCGCCTGCCCGACCTGGCCGCGCTGCACCCCGACATCGTGGTGCATATCGAGACCCGTACCCGGCCCTTTTTGTTTGCCGACCAGGGTTTCGACGCCGCCTTGTTTGCCGGCACCGCCGAGCAGGTGGCGAACTGGCCCGGCACCCGCGCCGTGGCCTTGATGGCGGAAGAAGTGGTGCCGGTTTGCAGCCCGCGACTTTTGAAGGGCCAGACCCCGCTGGAGCCGCAGGCCATCGCCACGCTGCCGCTGCTGCAGCAAAGCACCCGGCCCGAGGGCTGGCGCCAGTGGTTCGACGCCATGGGCGTGGCCGCCGACCAGCCGCTGAGTGGCCCGCGTTACGAGCTGTTTTCCATGACGGCCACGGCCGCCGCCGTCGGCCTGGGCGTGGCCCTGGTGCCGCGCATCCTGGTGGAGGACGAGTTGCAGCGCGGCAGCCTGGTGGTCGCCTGCGACCGGGCGCTGCGCGGCGAGCGTAACTATTACCTGGTGGTGCCGGCCGTGACGGCCGTGGACCATGCGCCGCCTGCACTGGCGGCGTTTGAGGACTGGCTGCTCAGGCAGGCTGCGGAATCCCCCAGTACAAGCGCCACGGCGTAGTGCAGCGTATGGCTTCCAGCGTCTCTGTGTTTTCCGGCCCCAGCCAGCCGGCCAGGGCGGCGTACAGCGCGGGGTAGTTGGCGCTGTCTTCGTGGTTGGTGCAAGGCCAGTCGCTGCCCCACAACAAGGCCTGCGGCCCCAGTTCCTGCAACCAGAGCTGGGCCAAAGCCGTGGCATCCATGGCCGGCGCCAGCCGGTAGGCGGCGCTGAGTTTGACGTGGACCGTGGCGGCACCGGCCTGGCGGCTGCGCTGCAGCACGGCGGCAATGCCGGCGTCGTGCAACGAGGCGCGCTCCGGCTTGCCGAAATGGTCTACCACCACCGGCACGGCCTGGGGCAGGGCAGCCAGCACCGGGGCCAGTGCACCGCGGTCGGTGTGCAGTTCCACATGCCAGCCTAGGGCCAGCAGGGCGTCCCACAGAGGGCTGGCGGCGGCCCAGGGCGCCATGTCGTGGCTTTGGCCGGCCAGGTTCAGCCGGATGCCGCGCACGCCTTGCGCATGCAGGGCTTGCAGTGCGGGCAGGCTGGCATCGGGTGAGACCACGGCCACGCCGCGCAGCGTGTCGGGGTGTTGTGCCAGTTGCGCCAGCAGCAGCCGGTTGTCGGTGCCCATGAAGCTGGTTTGCACCAGCACGCCATGGCGCAGGCCGACCGCTGCGGCGGCCGTCTGCCAGGCCTGCAGCGGTGCGGCGTAGGCCGGGGTGTAGCGCGCGCCGGGCGTGGACTGGTGGGCCGGGAACACGTGGAAGTGGGTGTCTACCGGCGGCAAGTCGGCAGACCTAGGGAAAACACTTTGTGGCGTTGGGATGGTCATGGCGTACATTCTAGTCATCTAGAGGACTAAATCAATGGATGAAAGCATATTCTCCGACCCGGCATTCCCCGCCGACCAGCCCAGTCCCGGCCAAAGCCGCTACGGCTGGCTGGCGGCCAGCCTGCGGGCCCGCATCACCCAGGGTGAATGGGTGCCCGGCACCGCTTTGCCGGCGGAGGCCGCGTTGGCCAAGGAGCATGGCGTAGCCCTGGGCACGTTGCGCCAGGCGCTGGCGCTGCTGGTCGCCCAGGGGCTGCTGGTGCGCCAGCACGGGCGCGGCACCTTTGTGCGCGAGGGGCTGGGCGGCGCGTCGATGCTGCGCTTCTTCCGCTTTGCCACCGAAGATGGTGCGCCGGGCACGCCGCAGTCGCACATCCTGGGCCGCCAGCTCCGGCTGGCCAGCGCCGACGAGGCCGACGGCCTGGGCCTGCCCGCCGGGGCCAGCGTGCTGCAGCTACAGCGCCTGCGCAGCCTGCAGGGCCAGCCTTGTTTGCTGGAGCACATCGTGCTGCCGCTGCCGCTGTTCGAGGCCCTGGCGCAGTCGGACCTGGCCGCCTGGGATGACCTGCTCTATCCCATGTACCAGCGGGTCTGCGGCGCCACCATCCACCGCGCCGAAGACAGCCTGGGCTTCGGCCTGCTGACAGCCGAGCAGGCCAGCCTGCTGCGGCTGGACGCCGGCCACCCCTGCGCCCAGGTGGATCGGCGGGCTTTCGACCTGGCTGGCCGCTGCGTGGAGCTGCGCACCACGCTGGGCGATGCCTTCGCCTTCCGCTACACCGCCCATGTGCGCTGAGCCGGCCCCCGTTCCATTCCATTTTTTACCGAGGATAGATTTATGAAAAAAGTGCCTGTAGCGCAGATGTCCATTGCGCGAGCAGCTATGTTTGTCATAGCAAGTGCAGCTTTGTCCACACCAGTCGCCGGCCTGGCGGAAACCGCCGCCTGGCCCAGCAAGCCCATCACCATCGTGGTCACCTATCCGCCCGGCGGCGGCGCCGATGCCATGGCCCGGCTCATTGCGCCCAAGCTGGGCGAGGCCTTGGGCCAGCCGGTGGTGATCGACAACAAGCCCGGCGCCAGCGGGCAGATCGGCGCCGCCGCCGTGGCCAAGGCCGTGCCCGATGGCCACACGCTGATGTTCGATGCCTCCTCGTTCGCGGTGAACCCGGCCCTGTACCCGCGCCTGCCGTACGACGCCGACAAGGCCTTCCGCCCGGTGGGCGTGGTGGCGCTGTTCCCGAACGTGGTGCTGGTCAACGCCAAGTTCCCGGCCCAATCGGTCGCCGAGCTGATCACCGCCGCCCGTGCCAGCAAGGACGCGGTGTCGTTCGCCTCGTCGGGCAATGGCTCGGCCCAGCATCTGGCCGGTGTGCTGTTCGAATCCGCCGCCAAGGTGGAGATGGTGCACATCCCCTACAAGGGCGGTGGCCCGGCCCTCAATGACGTGCTGGGCGGGCAGGTGCCGGTGTTCTTCGGAAACCTGGCTTCGACCTTGCCGCACATCCAGTCGGGCAAGCTGCGCGCGCTGGCCGTGACCAGCGCGCAGCGCGCGGCGATTCTGCCCAATGTGCCGACCCTGGCCCAGGCCCAGGTGCCCGGTGCCGAAGTCTACGAATGGAACGTGCTGTTTGCACCCGCCGGCGTGCCCGAGCCGGTGCTGGCCAAGCTCTCCGCCGCACTGCAAAAAGCCCTGGAAGCACCTGACGTGAAAGCCCGCATCGCCCAGCTGGGCGGCGAGATTCCCCCCGGCGGCCCGGATGCAGCGCAGAAATTTGTGCGCCAGCAAATTGCGCTGTGGACCCGGGTGGTGAAGGAGCGGGGTATTACGCTCGAGTGAGGCTCAGGCCTCCAATCGGCTGCTGGTGCGATATCGGCCTGCGCTGGCAGCTATCTATTTGCTAGTGATTTTGCAATGGGCCGGGCCTGCAGCCGGCCTAGCAGCTGGCGCACCGCCGCCGGAATCGGTTCGATGATGGGCACGCCGGTGCGGGCCTGCAGCTGGGCCGCCGCCTGGGCCAGCGGCCCGCCGCCAATCACCACGGCCTGGGCGCCGTCCTGGCCGATACAGGCGTTGACGGCCATGGCCAGCTCAGCCTCCAGCTGGGCCGGGTGGGTCGCCAGCACACGCGGGTCGCCGGGGGTCAGGCGGATGCCGGTGTACTGTGCGGCCAGGCCTAGCGCGTCGACGCGCTGCTGGATCAGCTGGGCCAGCGCGGGCGTCACGGTGGCGATGCCAAAGCGACGGCCGCCCTGGGCGGCTTCCAGCAAGGAGGCCTCGCAAATGCCCACGACCGGCACGCTGGTGCTGGCCCGCAGCTGCTCCATGCCCGGGTCGCCAAACGCGCTGACGATGATGCCGGCCCAATCCGCTCCGGCGCGCCGCCAGGTGTGCTGCACTTCCTGGGCGGCTGCCAGCAGCTCTTCTGCCTGGACGATCATGCCCACGCCCGTTTGCGCGGTGTAGCCTGTCACAGGCCGGCCGCTGCCGAGTGCCGACGTGGCAATCGCCACCATCATCTCGGTGGTGCTTGTGGAGGTGTTCGGATTGATCAGAAGGATGTTCGGCATGGGCTTGGGCGTTAGAAAATGCGCTTCTCACAGAGGCAGTTCACCGGCGGTACGGCCCAGCCATTTGGTGGACAGCTTTTCGATCGTGCCGTTGCGCTTGGCTTCCAGGATGATCTCGTTCAGCCGGTTTTTCAGTGCGGTCTCGCCCTTGGCCACGCCTATGAAGTTGGGGCTGTCTTTCAAGGTCAGCTTGTATTCGGTGTTGAGCTTTGGGTTCTGGTACATGATGGTGCCGCCTTCGCCCGCGCTGGTGGCAATCACCTGCACCTGGCCGCTGGTGTAGGCCGATACGGTGCCCACATGGTCTTCGAAGCGCTTGACGTCCACATTGGCGGGAATCACCTTGCCCAGCTCCGAGTCGGCCATGGCGCCGCGGGTCACGGATACCGATTTGCCCGCCAGGTCGGCCCAGCTTTTGATGGCCATGGACTTGGGCGCAAAGATGGCCTGGAAGAACGGCGAGTACGCGTGGGTGAAGTCCAGCACCTCTTCTCGCTCAGGCGTCTTGCCCAGGGTGGAGATCACGATGTCGGCCTTGCGGGTCTGCAGGTAGGCGATGCGGTTGGCGCTGGTCACCGGAATCAGCTCCACGCTGGCGCCGAGCTTGGAGGCCACGTAGTTGGCCATGTCGATGTCCAGCCCTTGGGGTTGCAGGTCTTTGCCGACGAAGCCGTAGGGCGGGTAGTCGTTCGGGATGGCGATGGTTACTTTTTTCGACTTGGTGATGTCTTGCAGCGCGTTCTGCGCGTGGACTGCCGTGCTGGTGATCAGGCCCAAGGTGAGTCCCAGGGTGAAGGTGAGGCGGCGGGTGAAGGAGGTCATGGCGTGGCTCCAGTGCTCAGGTTGGGCTAACGCAGAGAGGCCATCCGGTACGAGCCTGCAAGCGGTAGCTAATTTACAGTTTTAAATTTATCTGAAAATTTGTTTTCAGATAGGCGACTTTAAGCAATGCTTGTGCCAAGCTGGCGGTAAGTGGCGAAAAAGAGTTGGTTGCGCGGGACTTTTCAGAGAGGAAAAGCAGGGAGAGGCGGCATCTGAACGCCAGGGAGCGGCACTGAAATTTGAGTGGATATGGCGCTTTATGGCAGCCCAGAAACGACCATGTTGCGCTGGCCTGGTGCAACAGCGCACCAGGCTGGTGGCTGCGGTGCTACAGCTCGTCGAGCGCCTCGTGCGCCAGTTCGATGGCCGCCAGGCGCTTGCGGCCGGCCGGGCCAGCGCCTTCGATCACCAGCGTGGCCAGCATGTCGCACAGCGCCATCACGGCCACGTGGTTGTCTAGCGGGCCTGGGCCGGCGCATTTGCATTGGATCGACCAGGTGGCGGCCGGGTAGTCGGGCGATGACTGGTCGCTGATGAAGATGATCTTGGCCCCGGCCTGGCTGGCGCCGTCCAGCAGTTGGCGCATCTGCCGGGTTTGCCGACGCACGCCAAATACCACCACGCAGTCGCGCGCCGACAGGTCGGCCAGGTACTCACCCAGCGATTCGCCCGCACCCGGAATCGCCGTCACCCGTGGCAGCACCTGGATGATCTGCCAGCGTAGGTAGACGGCAAACGCATGGCTGCTACGGCTGCCAAAGACCAGCACCTGCGGCGCCGCCAGCAGAGCCGCGACCATCTGCTTGACCGTTTCGTCCGGCAGTTGCTCGAAGGTGCGGGCCAGGTTCAGCTGCGACTGCTGCAGGTGGGTAGCCACCAGTCGGGCGCTTTTTTCTTTGCCGGTGGAGGCCTGGAACAGCGGCGACCCCGACTGTCGCTCCTCGCGGGCATGGCGCCGCGCATCTTCGTAACTCGCATAGCCTAGGCGCTGTATCAGCCGCGTCACCGTAGCGTTCGACACCCCCGCCAGGCGGGCCAGTTCACTGGCCGCATAGCTAGCCAGTTCACCCGGGAAAGCCAGTACAAAATCCGCCAGCCGACGCTCCGCGGTGGACAGCCCATCGAGCTGGGTGCGGACGCGGCGGACAAAGGATTCGGTAGCGGGCATGGGCGGGGTAGGACTGCCGGCGCTCGCGAGCCATCCGGCAAGAGGTGGACGGAGTTGGAGTTTATCGCTCCCGGCCGGCTACGATTTTGCTGGTTTGAAGAGGCGCCTCAAGAATACGTGGGCAGTCTTCACCCGGGCCATATTCATCGACAGCAGCATGACTGCCGCGGCAATGATCAAAGCGCCCCATACGGTGACGGCGCCGGGCTTTTCATGGAAGAAAGCCCA
Source organism: Rhodoferax ferrireducens (assembly GCF_031458075.1). Classification (GTDB taxonomy): domain Bacteria; phylum Pseudomonadota; class Gammaproteobacteria; order Burkholderiales; family Burkholderiaceae_C; genus Rhodoferax_B; species Rhodoferax_B ferrireducens_A. The sequence continues at coordinate 689,726 of NZ_JAVDXT010000001.1, forward strand.
ACCCAAACCAAAGGCCAGCGGAAGCGACAGAAAACTCAACTGCGTCAGTTTGGCCACATTGCCCAAGCGCAGACCCACAATCCAGAAGTAGCTGTAGACGGAGCCGAGTACGGCAATTGCCAGGGCCATGCCGTAGTCCTGCCAACGTAGCTCAACCCATTGGCTGGCCGCAAAAGGAATGGTGATCAACAAGGTCGATACGGCCATCCAGAGCATCAAGCTGACCGGGCTTTCCTGGGCACCCCATTTTTTGGTGAGCACGTTCAGCAGCGCAAAACTGCTAGCAGCCACCAGGGGCAGCAACATTTTCCAATCTCCTTGGCTGACATCGGGTTGGCTCATGACCACCACACCCACCAAACCCAGCAGGGCGGCCAGCACATCCTTGGTGTCGACCCGTTCATGCAGGATCAGCACCGCAAACGGAATCACAAACAGCGGCTCGGCAAACAGAATGGTGATCACCACCGACAGTGGCAGCGTGGCCAATGCGTAGAACAAGGCGTAGGAGCCCAGGCAATTCAGCAGACCCCGCGCAATGTGCACGCGCCACGACTGGATGTGCATGCTGCCCGCGGAGCCCGTGAGGATGATCGGCAACAGCACCAGCAAGGCAAACGACCAGCGCAACACCAGCAGTTGCCAGGTGCCGACATGGGCGCCGGCCACCTTGAGCAAGGTGTCCATCAAGGTGCCGCTCACCACGGCAATCAAGACAAAAACAAAGGCTTTTTTGTAGGCGGGCGGGTGTGCTTTTCCCATCTATTGCTGCTGTGGGTGCACCCGTCTGGGTTCGCTGGTTTCTAAATATAAAGAGCCGCTAGCGCTTATTTTTATTGCGCTAGCAGCTCTCTTTTTGATAGTGAGGAATGCTTGGATGCGGTTTATCCCCCATTTGGGGGAGGCATCCAGTCTTGCAGTCCAAAAAATCTGCAGCCGCGCCGTCTTGCGGTACAGGTCGCTGCAATAACAGGTGGATAGCGCCAACACCAGGTAGCCCCGCGGGAAGCGATAAACCTACGAGAACAAACCCGTGAAGAAGGGCAATAGAGTGACACCCCAGTCCACGGCTGCGGCCACTTTGGAACCTTGCGAGGAAATCGGTACCAGTTCTACTTGCCGCCAGGAACCGATGTTTCCAAGAACCGGAAGGCTGCAAGACGCCAGAGTCCAAATCACCGAGCCGGAAACCAACCAAACCAGCACGGGGATGCCCAAGGCCGCGACAGTTAAAACAAAGATCGTATTGGCGGTACTGGCCAAAACGTGCGACAGCTTCCCGCAGTGGCGGCAGGTTGCGGGCGATCCACGGCTGGACCACCGGGTCGCGAGATTCGATACAGCCTGGGTACGGCAATAAGGGCAAATATGCATGAAGTCAGAATACTTGAGTGCAACGCTTTTCTAGGATGGTCGGCTCACCAAATATACGACTAAGAGCATTTATTCGCCCATCCGGCATTGCGCCAAGTGCCCATTCAAAGCCCGTCCAGCCGCCAAGCCGGCCTGCGTCACATCCGCCAGCAACAGCTCGGTATCGCGCCCGGCCTGTACCAGCCCAGCCCCATCCGGTGCCGCCACGCAGCTGAGTCCGCCATAGGCCAGATCACCCTCACGTCCGCAGAAGTTGGCATAGGCCACAAACAGCTGGTTCTCGTAGGCCCGCGTCGGCACCAGGTGCTGGGCGACGAAGTCGAAGTCGGCCATGTTGGCGGTAGGCACGACGACCAGGTCGGCGCCTTGCAGGGCCAGACGGCGGGTGTTTTCGGGGAATTCCACGTCGTAGCAAATCAGCAGGCCGAGCTTCCAGCCATGGAGTTCGAATAGCGGTTCGTCACCCGCGCCGGGGGCGAACATGCTGCGGTCCAGCGCGCCGAACAAATGGGTCTTGCGGTACGTGCCCAGCGTGTGGCCTTGGGCATCCACGCACTGGGCAGTGTTGAAGATGTGGTCGGCGGCATCGTGTTCGGGATGGCCGAAGACGATGGCGATCTGGTGCTGGCGGGCGATGGCGGCGACGGCCTGGGCGCGCGGGCCGTCGGTGGCTTCGGCCAGGACTTTGGCTTGGGTGGCGCCAATGTTGTAGCCGGTCAAAAACATCTCGGGCGTGACCAGCAGGTGGGCGCCGGCTGCTGCCGCATCGGCGGCGGCGTGGTCCAGGCGCTGCAGGTTGCCCAGCACGTCACCGGGCTGGGATGTGCATTGCAGCAGGGCCAGTTTCAGATCGGTCATTCGGGGAGCTCCATGGGGCCTATGTCCTTGAACACATCGCCAGGGCCTGGATTTTCGGCATGCGTGCGGCCGCCGAAGTGGTGCAGGATGCCCCACACCGCGTTCAGCGAGGTCTGCACCGCGCCTTCGACCCAGGCCGGGGTCCAGGACACATCGTCGCCGGCAATGAAGATGCCGCGCTGGGCGGCGGGCATGCCGTCCTGCATGAAGTGGGCAAACATGCGCTGGTTGTAGCGGTAGTGGCCGGGCAGGGCGCCTTTGAAGGCGCCCAGGAAGTGCGGGTCGGCCTCCCAGGAAATGGTGATCGGGTCGCCGATGATGTGGCTGGCAATGTCAACGTTCGGGTAGATCTTCTTCAGCGCATCCAGGGCCAGCTTGACGCGCTTTTCGGGTGGCTGGGGCAGCATCTTCAGCGCGTCGCCCATCCAGGCATAGGACAGGCAAATCACGCCGGGCTTGCCTGGCCCGTTGTCGAACAGATAGGTGCCGCGCGTGAGTCGGTCGGTCAACGTCATGCTCATGGTGTCGCGGCCGGTGACGGGGTCTTTGTCCTTCCAGAAAGGGCGGTCCACCATGACGAAGGTTTTGCTGGACTGCATGTAGCGGGTGCGGTCCAGCGCCATCCACATCTTGTGTGAGAACAGCGATTCCTCGCAGGCGATCTGGGTGGTGAGCAGCCAGCTCTGGCAGGTGGTCAGCACGGCCGCATAGCTGCGCGTGTCGCCCCAGCGGTCGGTCACGGCCAGCTTGCCATCAGCCTGGCGGTGGATGGCGGCGACGCCGGCGCGCGGGGCGCCGCCGTGCAGGCTGGCCAGGCTGGTGTCGGCGGGCCAATGCGCCATCTTGTCTGGCGCGTGCTGCCACAGGCCCAGCGGTACCTGGTCGGCACCGCCTTGGATCAGGCGCTGCTCGTCGTCGCAGTTGGTCATGACTACGCGCAAGATTTCGAGCATGGAGTTGGGGAAGTCCGAATCCCAGCCGCCGGTGCCAAAGCCGACCTGGCCGAACACCTCGCGGTGCTGGAACGACAGGCCGGCGAAGGCCTTGGAGGTGGCCACGAAGTCGTAGAAAGTGCGGTCGTCCCACAGTGGCACCAGCTTGTTCCACAGGGCCTTGAGCGCGGGCACGTCGCGGCTGCGGATGGCGTCCTGCACGGCCTGGAAACTGGCGCCGTCTTCCAGCGCCTGGCTCCAGGCGTCGGCCACTTCCTTGAACATGGGCGGCAGGTCGGCCAGTTTTTCGGCGTAGTAGGTCTGGCCTTCCAGGTCCACCACGGTGCTGCCGGAGGCGGGGGTCAGCGGATTCGGGAAGGGCTGCGACGCCAGCCCTAGCTGGTTCACATAATGGAAGAACGCGGTGCTGGACACCGGGAAGCGCATGCCGCCCAGCTCGGCGATCACGCCCTGGCCGCCCTCGAAGGGCTGCGAGCGCAGGCGGCCGCCCATTTTCGAGGCTTCGTAGATCACGGGCTTCAGCCCCAGCTTCATCAGCTCGTAGGCCGCCACCATGCCGGCCATGCCGGCGCCGACGATGGCCACCTCGGCACCCAGGTGCTCGGCGGGCAGGCTGCCCAGGCCGGCGGGGTGGCGGATCCAGTCGTCGAAAGCGAAGGGAAAATCGGGGCCGAAGATGGTGACCGGCGGCTTGTCGGACGGGGCGGTGGTGTGGTCTAGTGGCATGGCAACGCTCGGGTGATCGGTATAAGCGTATATTTTGCTCATAATATTGAGCAAGCGGGTAACAATTTAGGAAATATTCATGGCAGATGCCCAGTTTGATGTGGGAAGCCGCTTGCGGCAAGTGCGCAGCCAGGCGGGCTGGTCGCAGCGCCAACTGGCGGAGCGGGCCGGCGTTCCGTCCAGCCAGATATCCACGATTGAGCAGAACAAAAGCAGCCCCTCGGTGGCCTCGCTGCGCAAGATATTGAACGGCATTCCGCTGACCATGGCGGAATTCTTCGAGCCCGACCAGACACCGACCGACAGCGTGTTCCATAGCCCGGCCGATCTGGTGGACCTGACGTCCCGCCTGACGCAGCACGCCCCCGGCGCCAGCGGCGACCGCACCTTGACCTTGCGCCAGGTCGGCAATGCGCGCGCGCACAACCTGCAGATACTGCAGGAGCGTTACGAGCCAGGGGCCGACACCGGGGTGGACATGCTGGAGCACGCCTCGCACGAGGGTGGCATCGTGTTGTCGGGCGAGATCGAGTTGACCGTGGGCGAGCAGGTGCGGGTGCTCAAACCGGGCGACGCATATTTGTTCGACAGCAGCCTGCCGCACCGCTTTCGCAACACAGGCAGCGAGCCGGCCGAGATCGTTTCGGCCTGCACGCCACCCTATTTGTAGTTTGCTATCAAGATAGTAGCTGGTGGCGCTGAATAGATATGCGCTAGAGCCCTAAAAAGCTTGTATTTTGAGGGCGTGGGGGCTGGATTGTCGGGGTCGCGGATGTTGTGGCATTTCAAATTTCGTACGAATCTTCATTCAATTGAATGATCTTTTGCGCGGCAGGGGCTGGAAAGCTGCCGTACGATGGTGTTACATGCGGTTTCAATCCGGTGCGGCGGGTCTACCACCATGCTAAAGGCGAGCCCGTGACACGCAACCAGGAGGCAGAGTTGATGGTCCCTACGCCAGTGCTAGCAGCAAATGCATGTGTGCCGCAGCAGCCCGGCGCGGCGCATGGTAGGAGCGCCGCATGACGGTTGCATCTCCCGAGGTCCTATGGGCCCAAAACCCCGATGCATTGGTGGCAATGGCCCCCGACGGCCTGGTGCTGCATTGGAACCCTGCGGCGGTGGCGATTTTTGGCTACACCGAGGCCGAAGTTATGGGCCAGTCCTTGTTCCAACTGATCGTGCCCCCCGACCAACTGGAAGACGTAAGGCGCATGCAGAACGAGGCCTTGCGTGGCGGGCTGTCTGTGGGCGAAGCGGTGCGCCGGCGCAAGGACGGCACCCTGGTGCATGTCAGCGTATCGACCAAGGCGGTCTATGGCGCCGACGGTCAGCTGGCCTACTTTTTGTCCAATAAAAAAGATGTGACCCACTTGAAGGTGCTGCGCGACGCCAAATTGGTCGAGGCCCGCTTCCGTGATTTGCTGGAGTCCACCCCGGATGCCATCGTGATGGTCAACGTGACCGGGCGCATCGTGCTGGTGAACGGGCAGGCTGAAAAGATGTTCGGCTATCTGCGCACCGAGCTGCTGGGCAAGCCTATCGAAGTGCTGCTGCCCCCGCGCTTCCGCACGGGTCACCTGGCGCGCCGGGGTGGTTTTTTTGAGCAGCCCCGCACCCGCACCATGGGTGCGGGGCTGGATCTGTATGGTCTGCGCAATGGTGGGGTGGAGTTTCCGGTGGAGATCAGCCTGAGCCCGATTGCCACCGAAGAGGGCACGATGGTGATGAGCGCCATCCGCGATACCTCTGATCGCAAAAAGGCCGACCAGAAGTTCAAGGATCTGCTGGAATCCGCGCCCGATGCGATGGTGATCGTGAACCGCGAAGGGGTGATGGTGCTGGTCAACTCCCAGGCGGTACAGCTGTTTGGCTGGACCCGCGAGGAACTGCTGGGCGAGAAGATCGAAATCCTGGTACCCGAGCGTTTTCGCGGCAAGCACCCGGGCCACCGCGGCGGGTTCTTTGCGCAGCCGCGTGCGCGTGCCATGGGGGCGGGGTTGGACCTGTTTGGCCGGCGCAAGGATGGATCGGAGTTTCCGGTAGAGATCAGCCTCAGCCCGCTGGAGACCGAGGAGGGGCTGTTTGTGTCCAGCGCCATCCGCGACGTGACCGAGCGCAAGCAGTTTGAGCAGGCGCTGTGGGATAAAAACCAGGAACTGGAGAACGCGGCCATGGTCAAGGACCGGTTTTTTGCCAGCATGTCGCACGAGCTGCGCACCCCGCTGAATTCCATCATCGGATTCACCGGCACCCTGCGCATGAAACTGCCCGGACCCTTGAACGAAGAGCAGGACAAGCAGCTGCGCATTGTGCAGACCAGCGCCCGGCACCTGCTGTCGCTGATCAATGACCTGCTGGACCTGGCCAAGGTTGGCGCCAACAAGCTGGACCTGAAACTGGAGCTCCTGGACTGCAATGGCGTGCTGGAAGAAGTCGCGGCCATTCTGCGGCCCGACGCCGAGAAAAAGGGGCTTCATTTCACCGTCAACCTGACCGATAAGGCGGCCATGCTGCAAACCGACCGCCGTGCCCTGAGCCAGATCATCCTCAACCTGGTTGGCAACGCCATCAAATTCACCGAGCGCGGCAGCGTGCGCCTGCAGCTGCAACAGCGCGCCAGCAATGGGCGCCAGCAAGTGCTGATCCATATCGAGGACACCGGACCCGGCATTGCCCATGAAGACCAGGAGCGCTTGTTCGAGGCATTTTCCAGAGTAGAAGCCGCGAATCGGCGCAAGTCGGAAGGCGCCGGGCTGGGGTTGCATCTCAGCCGCAAACTGGCCACTGCTTTGGGAGGGCGTATCGTCTTCAGTACCGAATACGGCCGCGGTTCTATATTTACACTTGAACTACCAGGGACATAAGCCATGGCAGCCCGGATACTGATCATTGAAGACGATTATTTCAGCCGCGAACTGGCGATGTATTTGCTGCAGACAGCTGGCTATACCGTGATGGGCGCAGAGGACGGCCGCACCGGCGTCGACATGGCCTTGCAGGAGCGGCCCGACCTGGTACTGTGTGACCTGCAGATGCCGGTGCTGAATGGCAAGGAAGTGGTGCGGCGCCTGCATGCCAGCCCCGACTGGCACCGCGTGCCGGTGCTGGCGGTGACGGCTTTCTCCATGGCCGGCGACCGCGAGGCCGCGCTGGCCGCGGGCTTTGACGCCCATGTCACCAAGCCGATTACCCCCGAGACCTTCATCCCCGACATGGAGTCGTTTTTGCCCCCCGAACTCAGAGCCCCCCGCAAGTCGGCCTTATAAAAGGATCACATACGGTTTATGGCAAAAATATTGGTCGTTGACGATGTGGCAGATAACCGTGAGTTGCTGGTCACACTGATCCGCCACCGGGGCCACCAACCGTTCGAGGCGGCCGATGGTGCGGAGGCCTTGACCCTGGTGCGGCAGGAGCATCCTGCCCTGGTGATCTCCGACATCCTGATGCCCACCATGGACGGCTATGAGTTTGTGCGCCAGTTGCGCGCCGACCCGGCCATCGCCGCCACCGAGGTGATCTTCTACAGCGCGCATTACCGCGAGCGCGAGGCGCGCAACCTGGCCCAGACCTGCGGCGTGTCGCGGGTGCTGGTCAAGCCCTGCGAGCCAGAGGCGATTCTGCAGGCCATCGACCAGGCCCTGGCCCATGTGCCGCAGCCTTCGCCGGCACCGAACCTGGAGGAGTTTGACCGCGAGCATTTGCGTGTGATGACCGACAAGCTGTCGGAAAAAATGGACGCGCTGCGGGCCACCAACCAGCGCATGGCCGCGCTGACCGACCTGAACCTGCATCTGGCTTCCGAGCGCGACCCGCAGTTGCTGTTGCACAAGGTATGCCGTGGTGCCCGCGAGCTGATGGGCGCCAAGTATGCGGTGCTGTGCGTCAAGGGCAAGTCGAATGGGGATGTGCTGCTGTTCTCCAGCGGCATCGACGCGATGCTGATGGAGTCATTGGAGCGCCCGCAGATCGATGCGGGCCTGGTGGGGCAGGTGCGTGCCGAGCGCCAGTCGCGCCGCATGCGCGGACAGAACGGCAACCCGGGCGTGGCAGGCCTGCCAGCCAATTACCCGCCGCTGCATGCCTGTCTGGTGGTGCCGGTGATGTCCTTGTCCTACGGCTATGGCTGGATTTGCCTGGTGGACAAGCTGGGGGCCGATGGTTTCAGCGACGAGGACGAGCAGATCATGTCGGTGCTGGCGGCCCAGGTCGGCCGCATCTACGAGAACGGCAGCCTGTATGCCGAGGTGCGCCAACACGCCGAGCAACTGCAGGTGGAAGTGGCCGAGCGCCAGCGTGCGGCCGAGGAGCTGCGGGCCAGCGAGGCCGGGCTGCACCGGGCCCAGGTGTTGGCCAAGCTGACCCACGTGGTCAGCGGGCCGAATGGGGACTTCGAGAGCTGGCCCGAAACCATGCCGCAGATGATTGGAGTGGATGCGGAGCACATGGTCAGGAACTTGCGTGAATGGATGCAATTGATCCATCCCGAAGACCGTGCCGTGTTCCGTGGCACGGCGCTGGAAGCCAGCGCCCAGGGCGTGCGGGTGGAGTTGGCCTACCGCTTGCGGCGCAGCGATGGGGTCTGGCTGCATGTGCAGCAGGTGGTCGAGCCCTTGTTCGATCTGGCGGCCGTGCAGGGCCGTGGCCGTTGGTTCCACACCATCCAGGATGTGACCGAGCAGCGGCGGGCGGAGGAGGCTTTGCACGAGAGCAACCGGCGCTTCAGCGACATGCTCGGGCATATGGAAATGGTCTCGATGATGCTCGACAGCAACGGCCATCTGACCTACTGCAACGACTACCTGTTGCGGCTCACCGGTTGGTCGCGCGAGGAGGCGCTGGGGCGGGACTGGTTTGCCAGTTTTATCGCTTCGCCGCCCGAAGTCGGCCGGGCCCGCTTCAAGGCCATGCTGACCAGCCAGCCCGGGGCCCAGCATTTCGAAAGCGAAATTCTCACCCGCGGCGGCAGCCGCCGGTTGATACGCTGGAACCACACTTTGCTGCGCTCCTTGTCGGGCGAGGTCATAGGCACGGCCAGCATCGGCGAAGACATCACCGTGCAGAAAGAAGCCGAAACCCGCATCAAGCGGCTGAACCGTGTGTATGCGGTGCTCAGCGGCATCAACACGCTGATCGTGCGGGTGAGCAACCGCGACGAGCTGTTCCAGGAAGCCTGCCGGGTTGCGGTGGAGCAAGGCCAGTTTCGGATGGCCTGGATCGGCGTGGCCGACTGGAGCGCGATGCAGATCGTGCCGATTGCCGCGTCGGGCGCAACGCCCGAGTTTCTGGCCTTCATCCAAGACCGCTTTTCGCTGGTCGAGGGCTCGCCCATGATGAATGCCATGTGCGTGCGCGCCGTGATCGAAAGGAAGCCGGTGGTGCTGAACGACATGCTGGAATTCACCGGCGGCACGCAGCTGCGGGCTCTGATGGACCCGGACATCAGCTCGATTGCGGTGCTGCCCTTGATGGTGGCGGACCGGGTGGTGGGGCTGCTGGCCCTGTATACCAACGAGGCCCGGTTCTTCGACGACGAAGAAATGAAGCTGCTGACCGAACTGGCGGGCGACATCGGCTTCGCGCTGGACCATCTGGAGAAGGCAGAGAAGCTCAACTACCTGGCCTACTACGACGAGATCACCGGCTTGCCGAACCGCACGCTGTTCCTGGAGCACGTGGGCCAGCATGTACGGCGTTACGACGGGGGCCGCAGCAGCCTGGCCCTGGCCCTGGTCGATATCGAGCGCTTTCGCATCGTCAACGACACCCTGGGCCGTGCCACCGGCGACGAGCTGCTGCAGCTGGTGGCCAAGCGCATCCAGTCCAGCAGCGTTGGGCTGGATGCGGCGGCGCGGGTCGGCGTGAATTGCTTTGGCGTGATCCTCCAGGGGCCGCGCGATGTGGGCCGGGTGGCGCTGGAGCTGGAGCAGCTGTTGCGCGACTGCTTTGCCCAGTCCTTTCGGTTGCAGGGGACCGACCTGCGCATCGCCGGCAAGATCGGCGTGGTGCTGTACCCGCTGGACGGAGAAGACGCCGAAACCCTGCTGCGCAACGCCGAGGCGGCGCTCAAGCGGGCCAAGGGCTCGGCCGAGAACATGCTGTTTTATGCCCCGGAGATGGACACCCGGGTCGCGGCGGCGCTGGACCTGGAAAGCCGCCTGCGCACTGCGCTGGATATGGAGCAGTTCGTGCTGCACTACCAGCCCAAGGTGAACCTGGTCACCGGCAAGATCACCAGCGCCGAGGCCCTGATCCGCTGGAACGACCCGCAAACCGGCTTGGTGCCGCCCGGCCAGTTCATTCCGATCCTGGAAGAGACCGGCCTGATCTACGAAGTCGGCCTGTGGGCGCTGCGCAAGGCGCTGGAGGACTACCAGCGCTGGCGTGCCGCAGGCCTGGAGCCGGTGCGCATCGCCGTCAACGTATCGCCGCTGCAGCTGCGGCACCGCAACTTCATTGCGGCGGTTGCGCAGGTCATCGGTACCGACCCGCAGGTCGCGCAAGGGCTGGAGCTGGAGGTCACCGAGAGCCTGATCATGGAGGACGTGCAGCGCAGCAGCGCCAGCCTGGCGGAAATCCGCGCCATGGGGGTGACGGTGGCGATTGACGACTTCGGCACCGGCTATTCCTCGCTGGCCCATTTGTCGCGGCTGCCGGTGGATACGCTGAAGATCGACCGCGCGTTCGTGATTGAGATGGTGTCGGGCTCGCAAGGCCTGGCGCTGGTCAGCACCATCATCAACCTGGCCCATGCGTTCAAGCTCAAGGTGGTGGCCGAAGGCGTGGAAACCGAGGAGCAGGCGCGCCTGCTGCGCCTGCTGAACTGCAACGAGATGCAGGGCTATCTGTTCAGCCGGCCGGTGCCTGCCGAAGTGTTCGAGCAGAAGTTTCTGCGCGCGCCGGTGCTCGAGTAAACGAGTCTGGTTGCAATGTCTGTTCGGTTCTTCGATTTTATGTAGAGAAAAGCAATGCTGGCGCAGGTTTTATCTGCGTAGGCTGCTATCTATTTTATAGTTGCCTTGCCTTCGTAACAGGGGCCCAGGCGTGGCGCCTAGGCTTATGGCAATTCAGGGGTCTGCGCTCGATTCCAATCGCTGGGGTTGTGCGGCAACAGCGGCGGGCTGGGATCCTTGGGCAGATTGTGGATGTCGGCCGGCAGTTCCTGCTGCTGGGCGCGCATGTAGTCGTAGCGGTCCAGCGACAGTGCGTTGCTGGCGTTCTCGTCGGCCATCACCAGCGGCCGCAGAAAGACGATCAGATTGGTCTTCTTGCGCGAGCGGCTGATGCTGCGGAACAGGGCGCCGAGCAACGGAATATCGGCCACCGCGGGTACCTGGGCGGCACTGTCGGTGTAGCTGTCCTCGATCAGCCCGCCCAGCACGATGATCTTGCCGTTGTTGACCATCACGTTGGACTCGATCGAGCGCTTGTTGGTGGTGGGCCCGAGGGTGCTGCTGGTCGATGCGACCGACGAGGACTCCTGGTAGATGGTCATGCGGATGTTGCCGTTCTGGCCGATCTGCGGCTTGATGCGCAGCGTGATGCCCACGTCCTTGCGTTCCACGGTCTGGAAGGGGCTGCTGCTACTGGTGCTGGTGTACGAGCCGGTGATGAAGGGCACGTTTTGCCCGACCACGATCTTGGCCTCTTCGTTGTCCAGTGTCACCAGATTGGCGGTGGACAGGATATTGGTGCCCGACATCGCCTCCAGCGCCGTGGCCACCGTGCCCAGGGTCAGCGAGGTGCTGCTGCTGATGTCGAAAATCTTGGTCCACTGCACGCCTAGGTCCACGCTCTTGCTGGCGTCCACCTCGACCACCAGCGACTCCACATACAGCTGGGCGCGGCGGGAATCCAGCTGTTCGATGATCTGGCGCATCTCCTGGAACTTGGGCTCGGGCGCGGTGATGATCAGTGCGTTGCTGGCCGGGTCGGCCTGGATGCCGCCACCGGTGGATGGCTGCGCGGTGGCAGATACAGCGGCCGTGGCTTGGGATGTGCTGGCGCTGCTATCGGTGCTGCTGGTGGAGGTGCTGGTGGAGGGGCTGGCCGTGGCTTTGGACGCCGCAGCACCAGCCGACGCGCTGGCAGGGCTGCTGCTGGCGGTCTCGGCGGGAAACGCCGCCCGCAGTACCTGGGCCAGGCGGGTGGCATCGGTATTCTTCAGATAGACCACGTGGACGTTGGCGTTCTTGCGCGGGTGGTCGAGCCGCGCCACCAGCGAGCGGATGAAGGCCAGCTGCACGGGGTTGGGTGCCCGCACCAGCAGGCTATTGCTCTGGGTGTCGGCCACGATGGACGCGCCAGTGCTGCTGCCATTGGCCGTCGATCCGCCTGCGCTGGCGGGCGTGGCCGCTGTCGTACTGGCGGCTGGACTCGCCGTGGTACTGGCGGTTTCGGCCAGGCGCTGCACCTTCACTGCCATATCGGCCGCTATTGCATATTGCAAAGGCATGACTTCCACATCGGTGGCACTGGGCGTGTCCAGCGCGGCGATGATGGTGCGCAAGCGTCCCAGGTTGTTGGCGTAGTCGGTGATCACCAGCGAGTTGTTGCCGGTGTTGACGTTGAGCACATTGTTCGGGCTGATCAGTGGCCGCAGGATGGGGACGAGGTTGTTGGCGTTTTCATGGCTGAGCCTAAATATCTCGGTCACGATCTGGTCGCCGCGCAGTTTGCCCGCATCCACCTGCACCGAAGCGGATTGCAGTTTGCCGTCGGCTTCGGGAAGTATCTTGTACAGGCCCCCCGTCTCCACCACGGTGTAGCCCTGCAGGCGTAGTGCCGCCAGAAACTGCTCCCAGGCCTGCGCCGGCGTGACCGGGTTTTCCGTGCTCAGCGACAAGGTTCCTTTGACGCGTGCATCCACCACGATGTTGCGCCGGGTAATCACGCTCAAGGTGTGCGCAACGCCTTCAATATCCGCATTGGCGAAGTTCAGAGTGACGGTGTTCGACGGCGGTTTGCCGCTGGCCGAGGCGGGGGTCTGGATGCCCAGGCTGCACAGCATCGTAAGAATCCAAAAATGGTAGAAGCTGGGGAGAAATTTCATCGGGAAAAGGCTGGAGCAGAGAGACCACTCAGGGCGGCAGCGGAGCGGGAAGGACGGGTCGCCCCGAGCCATGTGGGGCGGTGGCTGCCGCATTTTGCGCGGCCTGTGTGCCGGCAATGTGTGGCTTGTGTATAGCTTTACGAAGACAGAGCCGCTGTGTTCTGCCACGCTCTCCGTCGGGCAGCGCTAGCGTAGCGCCATAAAGCGGCGGAGCCGCGCAATGCAATGTTTTTGGGGGGAGGCGAAGGGCTGCAGATCCTGCAGCGATGCTTGGCGGGTGCGGTAGTCATCGCGCGGGAACAGCTGTTCTCGCTGTAACGTGGGCATGGACAAGTTTCGTCGTTGCCAGAAGATGCAGGCGACCCAGGTCGTTGCCAACGTGCCCAACCACAGGGTGGCAAAGTGCAGTTCAACCGGCAACTGGACAAACCCCAGATCGCTGATTCCCAAGCTCAGCGCCTGCATCACTACCCGGTGCAGGATAAAAGAAGCGAGTGCATATTTGCCAATCAATGCCACCGGCAGCGTGAGCGGGGCCAATGGCAGGCGTGACAGCAGGCTGGCGCAAAAAAGCACCCAGGCAAATTTGCCGAAGGCGCCGACGTTCGCTCGAAACAGCGACCACGCCTGGCCATGGGGTTCCAAGGTCGACAAGTAGGCGGCTAATTGCAAGCCCATGAGCACGACCACGATGTTGAGCCATAGTTGTTTGTCGCGGTGGCGTTGTACGCCCAGCCAGATACCCATAAAACCATTGGCCATGAACGGCAGCACCGGGTAGCCCCCAAAGCCTTCCAGCAAAAAGAACCTGACCGGCCAGCTACGCGCTGCGTCTGAAGTGGCAAGCTGTTCTGCAAACATCGATGCGGCGAGATGGCCGAGTACGATCGCCAGCAGCGTTTGCCACGGCGCATCCCTGATCCACCGAATCACCGCGGAACCGCACAGCAGCACCAGAGCCGTGGGCAGCAGCACGCCCGAAATGGTCCATTCGGTGTCCAAGGTGAAAAATCCCAACCACCACTGGCTTGTCAATGTCTGTGCTCCGTGGCCCAGCAACACCGATTTGACGGCGGCAAAAAAAGCGTTGGAGGCAAACATCACCGCCAAGACGATGGCGCTACGGCGGCGCAGCAAGCGGCTGCGTTCGGGCTCGTCGTAGGTGGCGGAGAAAATCCAGCCTATGCCGTAGCCCGAAAGCACGACGAAAGCAGCTGTTGCCCAGCCGTTCGGTAGCCAGTAGTCTGCGAACAACCAGTGTGTATGCGGAACTCCCGCGAGGGAAAGCGCATGGGTGTTGGCCATCATGGCAAACAGCAGCCCACGGCAGATGTCCAGCGTTCTTGATCTTTTCAAGGGAAGTACCCTGTTGCCTCATTATTTTTTTTGGCGCTTCCATGTACTTGTGTACAGGCCCACTTTTGGTGCGGCATGGTAACGCGCTGTAACGGAAGAGAAAATAGGGCTTGCCCGCAGGCTTCATCAGATTGAGCGATGTGCTCGGCCGACAGGCCCGCGTCCCGTATCCTTGCGCCAAACCTCCACCTATCTACCCATGCAAGCCACCGTTCTCCAAACCACCGCTGCCATCCTGTTTGCGCTGGCGCTCGTCCACACCTTCGCCGCCAAGTGGTTTGAAACCTTGGCCCACCGCCATCCGCGGCATGCGGGGCTGTTCCATATCCTGGGCGAGGTGGAGGTGGTGTTCGGCCTGTGGGCCTTTGTGCTGGTGGTGGCCATGGCGCTGCTGGGCAGCGGCAAAGAGGCGCTGGACTACGCCGAGTCGCGGCATTACACCGAGCCGCTGTTCGTCTTTGTGGTGATGGTGGTGGCCGCCTCGCGCCCGGTGCTGGAGCTGGTGCAGAGCCTGTTGTCGGCCATCGCCCGGGTCTTGCCTCTGCCGACGCCGTTGGTATTGACCTGGCTCGGCCTGGCCCTGGTGCCGCTGCTGGGTTCGCTGATCACCGAGCCCGCGGCCATGACGCTGGCCGCGCTGATCCTGGCGCCGCTGGTGTTCCGCCAGGGCCCGCCCGAATGGCTGAAGTACGCGGCGCTGGGCGTGCTGTTCGTCAATGTATCGATAGGCGGCACGCTGACCTCGTATGCGGCGCCGCCGGTGCTGATGGTGGCCGCGGCCTGGCAGTGGGACAGCAGCTTCATGGCCTCCACCTTCGGTTGGCGCGCTGCGGTGGCAGTGCTGGTGAATGCCACGGTGATGGTGTTCTGCCTGCGCAAGCATTTGCGGGTGGCGCCGGCCCCCAGCCGCCGGCCGGCGCATGCCGTGCCGCTGGTGGTCAGCCTGATCCACCTGGGCTTTCTGGCCGCGGTAGTGGTGTTTGCCCACCATCCAGTGGTGTTCATCGGCCTGTTTCTGTTCTTCATCGGCTACACCCAGGCCTACGAGCGCTTCCAGAGCCCGCTGATCCTGAAGGAGGGCTTGCTGGTTGGCTTCTTTCTGGCCGGGCTGGTGGTGCTGGGCGGCATGCAGCAGTGGTGGTTGCAACCCATCGTCTCCAGCCTGGCACCGACCGCGCTGTTTTTCGGCGCGCTGGGGCTGACGGCGATTACCGACAACGCAGCCCTGACCTACCTGGGTTCGCTGATCCAGGGCATCTCGCCCCAGTCGCAGTACATGCTGGTGGCCGGTGCGGTTGCCGGCGGTGGCCTGACGGTGATTGCCAATGCGCCGAATCCGGCCGGCGTGGCTTTATTGCGGCGCGGCTTCAACGATGAGTCGATCAGTGCGCTGGGCCTGCTGGCCGGGGCGGCGGCGCCCACCGTGGTGGCCGCAGTGATGTTCCTGGTCTGAGACCGATGGGTTGCTAAATACGTTGGTTTAAAATTTTGCATGAAATCGGCTTTCAGCGCAGATAGAGAAAGCGTGAGAAGCTACTGATTCTGTAGCAAATTTTTACCCATTTGAAATCCGTGTCGGCGTATGGCACTGCCCAGGCGTTGTAAGCTGGCTTTTATTGATACCAACGAGTACACCCGCATGACTACTTCTCTGGCTTTGTTTTCCCGCGCCTTCCAGGGCGCCCGTGTCCGCAAGGCGGCAGCGTTGCTGGTGCTGGCCGCCGGCCTCGGCGCTGGTGCGGCCCAGGCCCAAGACCTGTACATCAACGCGACCGTGGGTGGCGCCATCGCCCCGGGCGTCTATGGGCAAATCAACTTTGGCTCGCAGCCACCGCCGCCGGTGCTGTACGCCCAGCCGGTAATCATCCAGCGCCAGGCGGTGCAAGGCCCGCCCCTGTATCTGTATGTGCCGCCCGGCCATGCCAAGAACTGGGGCAAGCATTGCCGGCATTACAACGCCTGCGGCCGCCCGGTCTACTTTGTGCAGGTGAACGAGCAAAACCGCTGGTGGGATGGCCGGCATGACGAGCACCGCGGCCGCGACAAGTTTGACAAACACGACAAGCATGGCCGCGATGACCATGGCAAGGGCCGTGGCCACGGCAACCGCAAGTTCGAAGACTGACCTGCCGCCGGCTTAGAACCTGTTCAAAAAGATCTCGAACAGGTTCTTAGAAGCCGGCCAGCACCACCTTGCCCTGCGCCTTGCCGCTTTCGACCAGCGCATGCGCCTGGCGCAGATTCGCTGCGCTGATGCGGCCGAAACGGGTATTGGCAGTGGAGCGGATGCGGCCCGCATCGACCAGCGCCGCCACCTCGGCCAGCAGCCTGCCTTGCTCGCCCATATCGGACGTGGTGTACAGCGAGCGGGTGAACATCAACTCCCAGTGCAGCGAAATCGATTTTGACTTGAGCTGCATCATGTCCAGTCCTTGCATGTCGTCGATCACCCCCAGCCGGCCCTGCGGTTTCAGGCTGTCGATGATCTGCGCGTAGTGCTGTGCGGTCTGGGTCAGGCAGGCCACCAGGTCTACCGTGCCATGGCCGCCGGCGACCAGCTCGGCCGCCAACGGTTTTGAATGGTCGATCACCGCGTGCGCGCCCAGGTCCAGGCACCACTGCCGGGTTTCCGGCCGGGAAGCGGTGGCAATCACCTTCAGCTGGGTCAGCTGGCGTGCCAGCTGGACCAGGATAGAGCCCACGCCACCCGCGCCGCCCACCACCAGCAGCGTCTGCCCGGCGCCGCCACCCTGGGGCACGCCCAGCCGGTCAAACAGCAATTCATAGGCGGTGATGCTGGTCAGCGGTAGGGCCGCGGCCTGTTCGTCGTCTAGGCTGCGCGGCGCCAGCGCCACGATGCGTTCGTCCACCGCATGCAGCTCGCTGTTGGCGCCCGGCCGGGCGATCGAGCCCGCGTAATACACCCGGTCGCCCGGCTGGAACAGGCTGACGCCGCTGCCGATGGCCTCTACCGTGCCGACAGCATCCCAGCCCAGCACCTTGGCCTGGCCGGCGACCGGCGCCGTGCCCTTGCGGACCTTGGTGTCCACCGGGTTGACCGACACCGCGCTGACCCGCACCAGCAGATCACGCTCGCCCGGCACGGGGGCGGGCAGCTCCAGGTCCAGCAGGGCTTCGGGGTGGTCGATGGGCAGATTCTGGTGGTATCCAATGGCTTTCATACAGGTTCCTTGAGAAGAAGAGGCTACTGTAGAGCGCCAAGCTTGAATTGATAAGATGGCTTAAACCACAATCAGTTTCAAATGAAAATTGAAAATGTCGCGGACCTGCAGGTGCTGGTCCATACCGCCCGCGGCGGCACTTTGACGGCGGCTGCGCGGGCGCTGGGCATGACGCCGGCGGCGGCCAGCGCCGCCCTGAAGCGGCTGGAAACCCAGCTCGGTTCGCGCCTGTTCGAGCGTTCGACCCGGGCCATGCGGCTGACCACCCAAGGTCAGATCCTGCTGGACTACGCGAACCGCGCGTTCGAACTGCTGGCCGAGGGCGAGTCCATGGTGGCGGCCGATAGCGGCGCGCTGATCGGCACGCTGCGGGTCGCCGCCCCATCCGACCTGGCGCGCAATACCTTGCTGCCCTGGTTCAGCGAATTCCTGGCTGCCCATCCCGGGCTGCAGCTGGCGCTGTCGGTGGGCGACCGGCCGCTGGACGTGACGCGCGACGAGGTCGACGTGGCGCTGCGCTACGGCACGCTGGCCGATTCACGCCTGATCGCCCGCCCGCTGGCGCAGACCCGGCCGGTGCTATGCGCCGCGCCCGCCTACCTGGCACGCTGCGGCACACCGGCCACGCCGCAGGATCTGCTGCAGCACAACTGCATCACCTTCGACCGCGCTGGCCGCCAGCACCGGCTCTGGCGCTTTGCCCAGCACGGCCAGTGGACGGAGGTGCGGGTCCAGGGCGACCGCGGCGTCGACGATGCCTCGCTGGCGCGCGAGTGGGCGGTCGCTGGCGTGGGCATCGTGCTCAAGTCGGAGTTGGACGTGCGCCAGGAGTTGGCCAACGGCAGCCTGCTGCGTCTGCTGCCGGGCTGGGATACCGAGCCCTATCCGCTGCACGCGCTGCTGCCCAGCGGGCGTTTTGTGCCGCAGCGGGTCAGGGCGCTGGTGGACTTCCTGGCGCTCAAGTTCGCGCAGCTGCTGGCGCCGGCCTAACTACTTCTGCACCAGCACCGAGGCCCCGGTCGCATAGAACTGGCCGCCCGCCACATAGTGCAGGGTGCGCAGACTGTCGGGCGCGGCGTCGAAGTGCCAGCGGCCGTCGCTGAACACCCGCGGGTCGGCCCAGGCGGCCACCACTTCGGCGATGAACAGGTCGTAGGCCGTCTGGTTGTGCGGCTCGGGGATCAGCCGGCATTCGAGCCAGGCCACGCAGCCCTGCACCAGCGGTACGTCGATTTCCTGGGCGGCGAAGGTGCTGACACCGTGCAGCGCCAGCTTGTCGGGCACGTTGAGCGCGCTGTCGGTGCCCACGGCCAGGGTTTGGGCGGCCATCGCCTGGCAGGGGATGTTCAGGGCGAACACGCCGCTGGCCTCGACCAGTTGCCGGGTCAGCGTGGCTTTGTCGATGACCACGCTGATCTTCGGTGGCGCAAAGTCCAGCGCCATAGACCAGGCGGCGGCCATCACATTGGAGCGGCCCTGGTGGGCGGACGACACCAGCACCACCGGGCCGTGGTTCAGCAGGCGGTAGGCTTTGTCGAGTGGAACGGCGGTGCGGTCGGCAGGGGAATAGGTTGGCAAGCTCATTGCTTGACTGTACCGCGCCCACAATTCCGTCTATCTGCCGCTGTGCAAGGAGCCGCCATGCAACCCGAAGACTTTGCCGTGATCCTGGCCCAAGAAGGATTCCAGCCGCCGCTGACCATCACCCGCGAACCCAACGGCCACATGGGCACCCACACCCATGCGTTCGAGGCCAAGGCCCTGGTGCTGAGCGGCGAAATCAGCATTAGCGTCGACGGCGTGGAGAGCCTGTACGAGCCCGGCCAGGTATTCCACCTGCGCGCCCAGGTGCCGCATGCCGAGCAATACGGCCCCCAAGGCGTGGAATATCTGGTCGGTCGCAAGTAGGCCGGGTTACAAGCCTTTTAGGCCGCTGGCGCTTATTGGATATGTGCCAGAAGCTATTGAATGGATAGCAAACCGGTACCCGGACTCAGAGCGTTGCCATGTCCACCACGAAGCGGTATTTCACGTCGCTCTTCAGCATGCGGCTGTAGGCGGTTTCGATCTGGTCCATGCGGATGGATTCGATGTCCGAGACGATGCCGTGCTGGGCGCAGAAGTCCAGCATCTCCTGGGTTTCCTTGATGCCGCCGATCAGCGAGCCGGCCAGGCGGCGGCGCTTCATGATCAGGCCGAACACGTTGGGCGAGGGGTGCGGGCTGTCGGGTGCGCCCACCAGGGTCATGGTGCCGTCGCGCTTCAGCAGCGCCAGGAACGCATCCAGGTTGTGCGCCGCGGCCACGGTGTTCAGGATGAAGTCGAAGCTATTGGTGTGCGCTGCCATCTCGGCTTCGTTCTTGGACACTACCACCTCCTTGGCGCCCAGGCGCAGCGCGTCGGCGCGCTTGTTCTCAGAAGTGGTGAACAGCACCACGTGCGCGCCCATGGCGGCGGCGATCTTCACGCCCATGTGGCCGAGCCCGCCCAGGCCGACGATGCCGACCTTCTGGCCAGGACCAACCTTCCACTGGCGCAGCGGCGAATAGGTGGTGATGCCCGCGCACAGCAGCGGTGCCACGGCGGCCAGGTCGGCGTCGCTGTGGGTGATCTTGAGCACAAAGGATTCGCGCACCACCATGTGGCTGGAGTAGCCGCCGTAGGTGTTGGCGCCCGTGCCCTGCTCGGGGCCGTTGTAGGTGCCGGTGAAGCCGTTTTCGCAGTACTGCTCCAGGTCTTCGGCGCAGGCACTGCAGTGCTGGCAGCTGTCGACCATGCAGCCCACGCCGACCAGATCGCCGACCTTGAACTTGCTGACCAGGTTGCCCACCGCGGTCACGCGGCCGACGATCTCGTGGCCGGGCACGGAGGGGTAGACGGTGTTCTTCCACTCGTTGCGGGCGGTGTGCAGGTCGGAATGGCAGACGCCGCAGTACAGCACGTCGAGCGCCACGTCCTGCGGATTCGGCGCGCGCCGCTCGAAGCTGAACGGTGCCAGCGGGCTGCTGGGGGAGGTGGCGGCGTAGCCTTGGGCTTGGGTCATGGGTGTCTCCGTGCGGGTGGCAAAGCGCGGATGTTAGGCCTTTTTGCGGTCCGGCGTGTGGCCGCTGCGCATGGCCCTGGCGGGGGTGCCTGCATGCTATTGAATGCATAGCTTCTGGCGCTGGTGGAATAAGCGCCAGAGCCGTATTTTTTATAAATTCAGAGGCTGCCGGTGGGCATTGCCTCCCGTACCGCCAGCTGGCTGGCGGGCACCGGCCGGCCGAAGTAATAGCCCTGGTAGGCATCGCAGCCTATGTCGGCCAGGAAGTCGTGCTGGCCGATGTTTTCCACGCCCTCCGCCACCACCCGCAGCCCCAGGCTGTGGCCCAGGGCGACGATGGTGCGGGCGATGATGGCGTCGCTGCTATCGGTCAGCAGGTCGCGCACAAAGGACTTGTCGATCTTCAGCTGGCTCAGCGGCAGGCGCTTGAGGTAGCTGAGCGAAGAGTAGCCGGTGCCAAAGTCGTCCAGCGCCAGCCGCACGCCATAGGCCTTGATCTCGTTCATCTTGGCGATCACTTCCTCCACGTCCTGCATCAGCATGCTCTCGGTGAGCTCCAGTTTCAGCAGCGAGGGGTTGGCGCCGGTGCTGTCCAGCGCGGTGCGTACGGTGGAGGCGAAGTTGGCCTTGGAGAACTGCGCGGCGCTGACGTTGACGGCTACGGTCCAGTGGGCGGTCTCCGGGTTGCCGGCCCAGGCCACCAGTTGGGCGCAGGCGGTTTCCAGTACCCACTGGCCCAGCGGCAGGATCAGGCCGGTTTCTTCGGCCGCGGGGATGAAGGCGGCCGGCGGCACCAGGCCACGTGTCGGGTGCTGCCAGCGCACCAGGGCTTCGGTACCTATGGTGCGCGCATCGCCGCGCAGATTGGTCTCCACCTGGATCTGGTAGTGCAGCACGAACTCGCCGCGGGCCAGCGCCAGGCGCAGGTCTTTCTCCAGCTGCACATGGGCGGCAGCCGCGGCCTGCATGGCCGGCTCGTAGAAGCGCGCCACATTGCGGCCAGCGGCCTTGGCCTGGTACATGGCGATGTCGGCTTTTTTGAGCAACTCGTCGATGGATTCCTGGTCTTTGACGAACACCACGATGCCGATGCTGGGTGTGCTGTGGTGGCTGTGCGCGCCCAGGGTATAGGGCTGGCCCAGGGTCTGCAGGATCTTGCTGGCCACCATCTCGGCCTGGGCCGCGGCCTCCAGGCTGTGGCTGCTCAGGGATTCCAGCAGCAGCACGAATTCATCGCCGCCCAGGCGCGCCACGCTGTCGCCTTCGCGCACGCAGGAGGTCAGCCGGTCCGCCACCTGCTGCAGCAGCACGTCGCCGACATCGTGGCCCAGGGTGTCGTTGAGCTGCTTGAAGTTGTCCAGGTCCAGGAACAGCACGGCCGCATGCTGCAGGGTGCGGGTGGTGCTGAGCTGGGCATGGCGCAGCCGGTCCAGCAGCAGGCGCCGGTTCGGCAGGCCGGTGAGGGCGTCGAAGAAGGCCAGGCGGCGGATTTCCTCTTCGTTCTGGTGGCGCTTGGTGTTGTCGCGGATCACGCCGATGAAGTGGGTCAGCGCGCCCTGGGCATCGCGTACCGGCGACACGGTGAGCTCGTTCCAGAAGCTGCTGCCGTCCTTGCGGTAGTGCAGGATGTCGCCGTAGTAGTGCGAGCCGTAGGCCATGTTCATGCGCATGGCGTCGACCGCCTGCAGCGACGTATCGGGTCCTTGCAGCAGGTTCCAGGTCTGGCCCAGCGCCTCGTCCGGCTGGTAGCCGGTGATGGTGGTGAAGGCGTCGTTGACCGACACGATGCGCTGCTGCGGGTCGGCGATCACCACGCCTTGCGAGATCGCCTTCAGCGACTGGTGGCTAACGCGCAGCAACTGCTGCTCCTGGTGGCGCGCGGTGATGTCCACCATCAGGCCGCGCAGCCACTTGGGCTTGCCGTCCTGCATGGCGATCTTGGTGCTGTCGTGGATCCACACCACCCGGCCATCCTGGGTGACGAAGCGGTATTCGAACTCGTGGTCTTCGCCACGCGCAATGCAGTCGGTCGAATACTGCATGGCCTGCGCACGGTCTTCGGGGTAGATGTGGTTGGCCCAGAAGTTCGGGGTCAGCCAGTCGGCCAGCGGGTAGCCCAGCAGGCGCTCGGCGCTCTTGCTGATGAAGCTGTTGTTGAAGGTGGTGGCGTCGGCCTCCCAGACGATGCCGTCGGTGAAGTCCACCAGGTCGCGGAAGCGCTGGTCGTTGGCCTGCAAGGCCGCCTGTTCCTGCTTGCGTTCGCTGATGTCCTGCAGCACTTCGAGCAGGAACTGCGGCTGGCCCGCGGCGTCGTACAGCGGAGTCTTCAGGCTGTGCACCTGGCGCGGTCCGCCGTGCCGGGCGCTCCACAGCGTGGCCTCGGTCTCCAGGCTGTTGCCGTGGGCAAACACCTGGGCGTCGTGGGCCAGGTTGTCCGGCCCGGCGGGCGGTACGTCGCTGCCGAACAGCGCTTCGAACGCCTGGTTGCGGAACAGGCAGCGGCCTTGGCCGTCCTTGACGCGCACCGGTACGGGCAGGTGCTGCAGCCAGCGCTGGAGGCTGGGGAGATCACAGTCGGCGGGAGTGTGGTCGGGCATGTATCAGCGGCGGGGGAGTGTGGCGTGGGATGTGTAACCGGGTGTGGCCATGATAGAGGCTGACTGCGGGCTTGTGGGGTTTCTGCAGCCCGTGCGTTGCCATGGAATGCCCTGATGTCGGCACGCTGCAGCACGGGGTTTAATTAAATTGTGTAAAATTCAATTGTGCAAAATTAAATTGCGAGATTTAAATTTGCACATTCTTGTTTTGCCCCCCAACCCGTTCTTGAAAGACCATTCCATGTCCTTAGTCAACGCACATTCCGCAGCCTCTTCCTCGCGCCGCACGCTGCTCATCGGCAGCGCTGCAGTGGTTGCCAGCGCAGGGGCGGTCAGCGCCCGGGCCGCGGGCAGCGCGGCCCCGTCCAAGCTGCATGCTGGCGCGTCCGGCTTTCTGCGCAGCAATATGTTCACCACCAAGGACGGCACGCAGCTGTACTACAAGGACTGGGGCAGCGGCCCGGCGGTGGTGTTCAGCCACGGCTGGCCGTTGAGTGCAGATGCCTGGGAGGACCAGATGTTGTTCCTGGCCAACAGGGGCTACCGCGTCATCGCCCATGACCGGCGCGGCCATGGCCGTTCCAGCCAGCCCTGGGACGGCAACACCATGGACACCTACGCCGACGACCTGGCCGAGCTGGTGAATGCGCTGAACCTCAAGGGCGCCACCTTCGTGGGCCACTCCACCGGCGGCGGCGAGGTCGCCCGTTACATCGGCCGGCATGGCACGGCCCGGGTCGCCAAGGCGGTGCTGGTCGGTGCGGTCACGCCGCTGATGCTGCAAACACCGGCCAACCCCGGCGGCCTGCCGCTGAGCGTGTTCGACGGCATCCGCGCTGGCGTGCAGGCCGACCGCGCGCAGTTCTTCCGGGACTTCACCACGCCGTTCTTCGGCTTCAACCGCCCGGGCGCCAAGGACTCGCAAGGCCTGCGCGACACCTTTGTGATGATCGGTATGCAAACCGGCCTGCGTGGCGCCTACGAGTGCATCAAGCAGTTTTCGGAAACCGACTTCACGGAAGACCTGAAGAAGATGACCATCCCCACCCTGGTGGTCCACGGCGGCGACGACCAGATCGTGCCCATTGCTGCCTCGGCCATGGCCGCCATGAAGCTGCTGAAGAACGCCCGGTTGGAGGTCTACAAAGACGGCTCCCATGCCTTGCCCGCCACCAGCAAGGACCGGCTCAACGCCGACCTGCTGGCTTTCCTGCAAGCGACCTGATGGCTTGGCGCCTCAGTGCACTAGCCGCACTGAGGCGATGGCCAGCCAGCCGAGCACGAAGTTCAGCACCACCAGCTTGTGGATCTGGCCCGCGGCCTGGGCGGCCTGCGGCCATTCGGCGGCAGCTACCGCGCGGCGGAACTTGGCGAAGCCCGCAAAGTAGATGTGGCCGAAGGCCAGCATCATCAGCAGGCCCAGGCCCAGCATCAGGTTCCAGCCCAGCGGCACGCTGCCCACGCCGGTCGCCGCCTTGGCGGCTTTGAACGCCGTGGTGTACAGGTGGCTGCCGGTGGCGAACAGAACCACCACCGCCACCAGCACCAGCCGGAAGAAGCGCTGCCACACCGCGCCCATCAGCCGTGCCCGCGGTTGTGGTTCCAGCAGCGCCAGGGCCGCGGGCCGCAGTGCGAACAGCATGAAGGTCATGCCGCCCATCCAGACGATGGCGGACACCAGATGGAGCAGTTTGGCAAGGTCGTACATAAGCATGTGTTCCAGGGTAGGGTGTGTTTGCTACTTATTTTATAGCTGATTGCGCAGGTGGTAGCTGCGCTGGAGCCGGTTTTGGCTTAAATCCTGCAGGCGGGAGCCCAATGTGGGGTTATAGGGCTGGCTGCTAGCATGCCGGTATGCCCTATAGCCCCACGGTGGATACCGCCTCGCCTTTGATCTTCATCATCAACGCGGCCTCGGGCAGCAGCGCCGGAGATGCCAAGCGGGCGGTGCTCGAAGACGCACTGCAGGCCGCTGGCCGCCCGGGCGAGCTGCGCTTTGCCAAGCCGGACGCACTGGCCCGGGTGGCGCAGCAGGCGGCGGCCGATGCCCTGGCCACGCGCTCGGCCGTGGTGGCGGTGGGTGGCGACGGCACCATCAACGCCGTGGCCCAGGCCGCGCATGCCGCCGGCTGCCCCATGGGCGTGGTGCCGCTGGGTACCTTCAACTATTTCGCCCGCACCCATGGCATCCCCACCGAACCGGCCGAGGCCGCGCAGATGCTGATGCAGGCCCAGCCGGTGCCGGTACAGGTGGGCACGGTGAACGACCATGTGTTCCTGGTCAACGCCAGCCTGGGCCTGTACCCCGACCTGCTGGAAGACCGCGAAACCTACAAGGCGCGCTTTGGCCGCAGCCGCTGGGTGGCGCTGGGCGCGGCCTGCATGACCCTGCTGCGCGCGCACCGCCAGCTGCGGCTGCAGATCGACGAGGGCGGTGTGCTGCGCGAGGTGCGCACGCCCACGCTGTTCGTCGGCAACAACCGGCTCCAGCTGGAACAGGTCGGCCTGAACCTGAGCGACCATCCGGCCCGGGCCTTGGACGACGGCCGCATCGCCGCCGTCATGCTCCGGCCCATAGGCACGCTGACCATGGCCTGGCTGATGCTGCGCGGCGCCGTCGGCACCCTGGGCGAGGCCGACAGCGTGGAGAGTTTTGCCTTCCAGCGCATGCAGGTAAAACCCCGGCTGGCCTATGGCCGGCGCACGATCAAGGTGGCCTTTGACGGCGAGGTCACGCGCATGCGCACGCCGCTGGAGTTCCGGGTGGCGGCCCGGCCGCTGTACCTGCTGAAGCCGGCTCCCAGCGCCGCAGAGGCGGCCCCGGCATGAGCGTGCTGCTGCAAATCTCCGACCCGCATTTCGGCACCGAGCAGGCGCCGGTGGTGGCGGCGCTGCAGGCGCTGGTGGCGGCCCAGCGGCCCGATCTGCTGGTGCTGTCGGGCGACATCACCCAGCGCGCGCGGCCGGCGCAGTTCCGCACGGCGCGGGCGTTGATGGACCAGCTGGGCGCGCCGCTGCTGGCGATTCCCGGCAACCACGATATTCCGCTGTTCGACCTCTGGGCCCGGTTGCGCCATCCGTATGCGCGGCATTGCGCGGCCTTCGGGCCGGAGCTGGAGCCGGTGTTCCGTTCGCCCGAGCTGCTGGTGATCGGCGTCAACACCACGCGGGCCTACCGGCACCAGGACGGCGAGATTTCCGCCGCCCAGGTCGACCGGGTGGCCGGCCTGCTGGCCCAGGCCAGCGCCGCGCAGCTGCGGGTGGTGGTGGTGCACCAGCCGATTGCCGTGGTCCGCGCCGTGGACGAGCCCAACCGTTTGCACGGCCATGCCCAGGCCCAGCGCGCCTGGGCTGCGGCCGGTGCCGACCTGGTGCTGGGCGGCCACATCCACCTGCCGTATGTGGCGGCGCTATCCGGCCTGGCCCGGCCCATGTGGGCGGTACAGGCGGGCACGGCAGTGTCGTCGCGGGTGCGCTCTGGTGTGCCGAATTCGGTGAATCTGCTGCGCTGGCCGGCCGAGGACGGCCAGTGCCGGGTCGAACAATGGGATTTCGCCTCCGCCGCAGGGGCTTTTGAGTGCGCGCGCCTGACCCAAATCCAACCTTCAAGAGAAAGCCATGGCGACTGAATCCGATGTGCTCCTGCACTGGGCCCAATTTGCGGGCCAGCATCCGCTGGCGGTGTACGGGATTTTGCTGGCGCTGCTGCTGGCGTCGTCCGCCGCCTGCTGGTGGCTGGTGCGGCGCTACCACGTGCCGCATGGGCAGAGCGCGCTGCCCCCCCTGGCCTATCTGGCCGTGCGCCTGGCCGCGGGCTTTGGGCTGATTGTGTCTGCAGCCTGGGTGTTTGCCGAGATCGCCGAAGAGCTGGGCACGACAGGGGCCTCCATGGGGCAGGCCGACCAGGCTTTGGCCGATGCGGTGCGCACCAGCCTGCCGCCCGCGGCGTTGCAGGCGTTTGCCCTGCTGACGCGTCTGGCCGATACCGCCACCCTGGCGGGCCTGTGCATTCTGGTGGCGCTGGCCCTGGCATTGCGCGGCCGGCGCTGGCTGGCCCTGGGCTGGGTGCTGGCGGTGGCCGGCAACGGCGTGCTGAACACCACGCTGAAGGCGGTTTTTGCGCGGGTGCGGCCGCTGCATGACGACGGGCCGGTGATGGCCAGCGGCTTCAGCTTTCCCAGCGGGCACAGCTCGGGTTCGGTGGTGGCCTACGGCATGCTGGCCTATGTGCTGACCCGTTTCCTGCCGGCCCGGTGGCACTTGCCCCTGGTGCTGGGCGCGGCGGCGTTGGCGTTCTCCATCGGCGTGAGCCGGATTTTCTTGCGCGTGCACTTTGCCAGCGATGTGCTGGCCGGCTTGGCGTCCGGCACGGCCTGGCTGGCGGTGTGCATTGCCAGTATCGAATTGACGCGCTGGTACCGGCGCCGGCCGGAAGAAACGGCCATCCGGCCTTAAACTGGATTCCAGTTATTTGTCATTTCGAACGATGGAGATGCGCTTGGACTCTTCCGCCGAAGCGTTGATCGCCCAGGTCACCCAGTTGCACGCCACGCTGAACCAGGTGGGGGCCTATGTTTTCACCAAGGATTTGCAGGGTCGCTACACCTATGGCAACCAGATGGTGTGCGAGCTGTTTGCCTGTAGCCTGCAGGAACTGGTAGGCCGCTCGGCGGCAGATTTCTTTGACCTGTCGGCCAGCATACAGATCCAGCTCAGCGACCAGCGCGTGCTGCAGCAAGGCCAGCGGGTCGAGATGGAAGAGGTCAACGTCTTCAGCCACAGCGGCGAAGAGCGGGTCTACTGGTCGGTCAAGCAGCCGCTGTTCGATGCCGCAGGCGCGGTGGTCGGCATGTGCGGCGTGTCCACCGACATCACCGAGCGGCGGCGGCTGGAGACCCAGCTGCGCGAGCAAAAGCGCCTGCTGGACACGGTCCTGAACAGCCTGGATGCCCTGGTCTACATGAAGGACCACCAGCGCCGCTACCTGTACGCCAACGCCAATGCGGCCCAGTTGTTCGGCCAGACCCAGGCCAGCATCGTGGGCAAGTCGGACGCCGAAATGATCCCGCAGACCGAGGCCGACCGCTTCGGCATCATGGACCAGCGGGTGCTGGGCAGCGGCGAGAAATCGATAGGCGAGGAAACCTTTGTCGACGTGAACGGCGTGGACCGGCACTACTGGTCGATCAAGGTGCCGATAGAAAGCCACGGCCATGTTGACGCCTATGTGGGCATCTCCACCGACATCACCGAGGTGGTGCAGCTGAAAGAGAAGTTCCGCGACCTGGCGAATACCGACGCGCTGACCGGCATCCTGAGCCGGCGCTGCCTGCTGGAACGGGCCGAGCACGAGCTGAAGCGGGCCCGCCGCGCCGGCGCGCAGGTCGCCATCATTGCCTTCGACATCGACAAATTCAAGCTGGTCAACGACGGCTATGGCCACGCGGTGGGAGATCGCGCCATCATCTCGGTGGTCGAGGCCTGCAAGCAAGGCCTGCGCGGCACCGACCTGTTTGGCCGCATCGGCGGCGACGAGTTCGTGGTGGTGGCGGTGGATACTGACCTGGCGGGCGCGGTGGCGGCGGCCGAGCGCATGCGGCTGGGCGTGTTCAACGCGGTGATCTCGGTGGGCAGCGGGCAGCGCGTGCCCATCAGTTCCAGCTTTGGCCTGGCTTTGTCGGACCTGGACACTTCGCTGGACGAGCTGCTGTCGCGCGCCGACGCCATGCTCTACGAGGCCAAGCAGCGGGGCCGCAACCAGGTCTGCTACCCGGAGCTGCTGGATGGTGCGGATTCGCTATAAATAGCGTAGCTGCTGGCGTAGGTACAGATTGCGCTAGAGGCCTATTTTTTATAAATTTTGAGGTTCAGGCGTAGGTGTTGACCTGGGTGCCCAGGCTGCCGCCGGTGGCCAGCGCCGGCGGCTGCGGCAGGGCCTGGATCAGCCCCAGCGCGGCCACGGCCTGTACGTCCAGGGCTTTCTTCAGCACCGCGATGTGCAGGCTGTCGGATGTCGGAGTTTGGGCGGCCGCGGTGGCGGTCTGCACGGCGGGGGTGCTGGCAATGTTCATACGGCGCTCCTGGGTTAACAGATTTATATCGGCGGTTTGCCGGCTGGACTTGAGCGTTTGCTGGGGGCGGACATAAAAAAGGCTCCCTAAGGAGCCTTTTTTGCAGCGGCAGTGTTTAGACGCGCTTGCGGTATTCGCCGGTGCGGGTGTCGATCTCGACCTTGTCGCCCTGGGCCACGAAGATCGGCACGCCGAATTCAAAGCCGGTGGCGATCTTGGCGGGCTTCAGCACCTTGCCGGACGTGTCGCCCTTGACGGCGGGTTCGGTCCAGGTGATTTCGCGCTGCACGCTGGTGGGCAGTTCGACCGAGATGGCTTTGCCGTCGTAGAACACGACTTCCAGTTCCATGCCGTCTTCCAGGTAGTTCAGTGCGTCGCCCATGTTTTCGGCTTCGACTTCGTACTGGTTGTATTCGGTGTCCATGCAGATGTACATGGGTTCGGCGAAGTAGGAGTAGGTGCACTCCTTCTTGTCCAGCACGATCTGGTCGATCTTGTCGTCGGCCTTGAACACCACTTCGGTGTTGAAGTTGGCGATCAGGCTCTTCAGCTTCATGCGCACGGTGGCGGAGTTGCGGCCGCCGCGGCTGTATTCGGTTTTCAGGACGACCATCGGGTCTTTGCCGTGCATGATGACGTTGCCAGCGCGGATTTCTTGGGCGATTTTCATAGCATTCTCTGGAGTGAGGGCCGCGCAACGCTTGAGACAGCATGACTGCGGCAGTTAGGGCTACGCATGTGCGTATGCCAAAGTGCCCTGTTGGGCAAAGCCCTGAATTTTAGCGTGTTTCCGACTGAAAGGTCAGCAGCTGGCTGACCAGATCGGCTTGCTGCAGCAGCCGGGCCCGCAAATCCCGCGCATTTTGGCCCCAAGTTTCCAGGTCCAGCACAGGCAGCGCAGCGGCCTCCAGCCCGTTCCAGACGCGCTGGAACTGGCGCAGCGAGTCCGGCGCCTGGGCCATGTCCAGAAAGGCTTCCAACTTCACGTGGTGGGCCGCATCGTGCTGCGGGTAGATCTGCCAGACGAAGGGTTTGCCGGCCCAGATGGCCCGCACCAGCGAGTCTTCGCCGCGCACCAGATTCCAGTCTGCGGCCCACAGCAGGTGGTCGAAGTCGCGCTGGGTCAATGCGGGTAGGTATGAAATCGATAGCTGCCCCTGCAGGTGGGATAAGCGCTGCAGGCAGTTTTCATCTGAAAGCAAGGCCTGCACCGCGCGGCTCGCCCGGCCGGCGGTGACTAGCAGCCGGGTTTGCCGGGGGGCGCTGGCCAGTTGTTCCAGCCAGACCTGCAGGGCCGGGGGCTCGTAGCAGAATAGGCTGACCAGTTGCTCACCGTCGACGGCCTGCGGGGCGCCGAAACCGTGCTGCAGCCGGGGCCACAGGTCTTGCAGCCAGGCGCTGCGGTCGAAGCTGGTTTGCCTCTGGGCTAGATTGGTTTCGCGCAGCAGGCCGCCGGTTTTGCCGCTGAAGCCGGGGTAGAAAAACCATTTCTGCCGACCCGCGGCCGGGCCGTCGCGCAGCAGCGAGGGCAGGGCGTGGCTGCGTTCCACATAGCGCTCGGCCGACAGGTATTCGAGGTTGATCCACAAGGGTTTTGCGCCGTTGGCGCAGGTATATCCTACGCAAGCAGCTACGAATTCAGGAGCAATATCGCAGCCGAAGGCTTCGACCCAGACATCGCTCGGCTGCAGGTTCTGTAGGTTCTGCAGCTCCAGCGGCTGGGTCCAGGGCCGCACTTCTACGCCGGGGCAGCCCTCGGGCGCCATCCAGGCCAGGGCCGAGGCATCGTCGACCCACAGCCGTACCTGCACGCCGCGCGCGGCCAGGCCGCAGCTGAGGCGCCAGCAGACGCCGATGTCGCCGAAGTTGTCTATCACCTGGCAGAAGATGTCCCAGCGCTGCGGCTTCATGTGGGCCAATCCAGTTTGCCGGCCACGTCGATGTGGGTCAGGTACAGGCGCACGTCGAATTCCAGCTGGTGGTAGTCGGGCTCCATATAGGTACACAGCTGGTAGAAGGCCTTGTCGTGGTTGCGCTCTTTCAGGTGGGCGAGTTCGTGTACCGCGATCATTTTCAGGAAGGCATCGGGCACGTCCTTGAACAGGGTGGCGATACGGATTTCGTGCTTGGCTTTGAGCTTGTTGCCCTGCACCCGCGACACCGTGGTGTGGGTGCCCAGCGCATGGTGGTAGACGTGCAGCTTGGCGTCAAAGCCGACCTTGTTGATCTGCGCGGCGTTGCGCAGGTGCTGGGTTTTCAGGTCCATCACATAGTCGTACAAGGCTTTGTCGGTGCGCACGCCGTGGGCGCTCGGGTATTTTTTCAGCAGCAGGGGGCCGAGCTTGTCGTCGGCCAGCAGCTGCTGCACCTGGGCGGTGACGTGGGCCGGATATGCCGACAGGTATTTCAGGGGGATCATGGGTGGAGCAGGCGGACGCAAGCCTGGATTGTCCACAATACACGTATGTCCGAGATTAATCCTGTTGAGCCACCGGTGGTGGCTGCCGTTCCAGCCGCAGCGCCGGTTGTCGAAGCCGTGCATTCCGAGCAACTGCTGAGCGAAGTCGCCGCCTTGCCCGCCTTGCCCGGTGTGTACCGCTATTTCGATGCCGACGGCACGGTGCTGTACGTGGGCAAGGCCAAGAACCTGAAGAAGCGCGTCACCACCTATTTCCAGCGTGACCACGGCGGCACCCGCATCGGCCACATGGTCGGCAAGATTGCGCGCATGCAGACCACAGTGGTGCGTTCCGAGGCCGAGGCGCTGCTGCTGGAAAACAATTTGATCAAGACGTTGCACCCCAAGTACAACATCCTGTTCCGCGACGACAAAAGCTACCCCTATCTGAAGATCACCGCCTTGCCGGCCATGCCGAATGTGGCGGCTGAACCCAGCGCCGTGACCTTTCCGCGCGTCGCCTACTACCGCGGCGCGGTGGAGAAGAAGCACCGTTACTTCGGCCCCTTCCCCAGCGCCTGGGCGGTGAAGGAATCGATCCAGCTGCTGCAGAAAGTCTTTCGTTTGCGCACCTGCGAGGACACGGTGTTCAACAACCGCACCCGGCCCTGCCTGCTGTACCAGATCAAGCGCTGCTCCGGCCCGTGCGTGAATTTCGTTTCGCCGCAAGACTATGCGCAGGACGTGCTGAACGCCGAGAAGTTTCTGGACGGCGAAACCCAGCAGGTGCTGAAGGCGCTGGAGCTCCGCATGATGGCCCACGCCGACAAGCTGGAATTCGAGCAGGCCGCCGAGCTGCGGAACCAGATGAGCGCCCTGTCGACGGTGTTGCACCAGCAGTCGGTGGACAACGTGTCCGACAAGGATGTGGACATCCTGGCGGTGAAGGTGCAGGGTGGTCGGGCCTGCGTGAATCTGGCCATGGTGCGGGGCGGTCGTCACCTTGGCGACAGGGCCTACTACCCTACGCATGTGGAAGACGCGGTGTTCATGAGTGCGGTCGAGGTGGAAGGCGAGGAGGTCGCCCAGGCGGTGGAAGTGCAGGTGCTGGAGGCCTTCATCGCCCAGCATTACATCGACGTGGCGATCCCGCCGGCACTGATCACCAGCGCACCGGTAGGCAAGGCCTTGCTCGACGCCTTGTCGTCGCAAAGCGGTACCAAGGTGACGGCAGTGCACAACCCGCGCGAGCAGCGCCGCGTCTGGCTGGAGATGGCGCAGAAGAATGCCGGCCTGCAGCTGGCGCGGCTGCTGGCCGAAGAGGGTTCGCAACAGGCCCGAACCCGGGCCCTGGTCGATGCCCTGGACCTGGCGCCCGACGATCTGGATACCTTGCGTATCGAGTGTTTCGATATTTCACATACGGCGGGCGAGGCGACCCAGGCGTCCTGCGTGGTGTTCCAGCAGCACAAGATGCAGAACTCGGAATACCGGCGCTACAAGATCGAAGGCATTACGCCGGGCGACGATTACGCGGCCATGCGCCAGGTGCTGACGCGGCGCTACAGCAAGTTTGGCGTGCAGGCCGAGCCTGCTGCCGAACCGTTGGCCACCGTTTCGGGCCGCATGCCGGACCTGGTACTGGTCGATGGCGGCAAGGGCCAGGTGTCGATGGCGAAGTCGGTGTTCGAGGCTTTGGGTCTGGACCTGGGGCTGATCGTGGGGGTCGAAAAAGGCGAGGGCCGCAAGGTGGGCCTCGAGGAACTGGTGTTCGCCGATGGCCGTACCAAGGCCACGCTGGCACGCGATTCGGCGGCGCTGATGCTGGTCGCGCAGATCCGCGACGAGGCGCACCGTTTCGCGATTACCGGCATGCGTGCCCAGCGCGCCAAGGTCCGCGTGGGTGGCAGCAAGCTGGAAGATATTGCCGGCATCGGTCCGAAGAAACGCGCCAGCCTGCTGCAGCGTTTTGGGGGTATCCGTGGCGTGGCCGCAGCCGGTGTGGACGATATCGCCAAAGTTGACGGCATTTCACGCGAGTTGGCGGAAGAAATCTACCGCGCCCTGCGCTGATCCCGGTGCTGTAACGGCATGACACAATCCAGCTATGTTTTGGACCATACCCACCATCATGACCTGGACGCGCATTGTCGCGATACCGCTGATCATCGGGGTGTTCTACCTGCCGATCAGCGAGCCCCACCGCAACCTGGTGGCCACCGTCATGTTCGTGGTGTTTGCCGCCACCGACTGGCTGGATGGTTTCCTGGCCCGCAGGCTGAACCAGACCTCGTCCTTCGGGGCCTTTCTGGACCCGGTGGCGGACAAGTTCCTGGTCTGCGCCTGCGTGCTGGTGCTGGTGCATTTAGGCCGCGCCGATGTGTTTGTGGCCTTGATCATCATCGGCCGCGAGATCGCGATCTCTGCCTTGCGCGAATGGATGGCGCAGATAGGCGCATCCAAGAGCGTGGCGGTGCACATGATAGGCAAACTGAAGACCGTGTCGCAGATGGTGGCGATTCCGTTCCTGCTGTATGACGGCCAGCTGCTAGGCATCATCGATACCCACCAATGGGGCGTGTGGCTGATTTGGATTTCAGCGATTTTGACGATCTGGTCTATGGTCTACTATCTGCAAAAAGCCCTGCCCGAAATTCGGGCGCGGACGAAATAGTAGGTTGAAATGGGTGGGCCAAGCCGGCCCCAAAACGGTGCAGATGCTGCACCGTTTTTATGGAGATTTAAAAAGTAGAGGTAGGCTTCAGGAGTTGGCCGAAAACGGTCTAGAATCCGCCTCCGCGCCGCTTGAAAGCGCTTGCTCCGATTGACACCTTGGAAGACCCTGGTTTTAATCGGTCGCGTAGCGGTTGCTACACAGTTATGTTTTTCCAAGGCTTGTTTTTTGCGCGCTGCAGAGCGACAAGGCAGGGAAAAATTTTCGAACATTGCTTGTCTGAATAAATTTGAGCGAGGGGCTCCTTGTGAACAAAACCGAATTGATTGAACACATCGCAAAGCATGCTGATATTTCCAAGGCCGCTGCGACGCGCGCTCTGGAGTCCACCATCGGGGCGGTGAAAACCACCTTGAAAAAAGGCGGCACCGTTTCGCTGGTAGGATTCGGTACCTTTGCAGTGGGCAAACGCGCTGCACGTGCCGGGCGTAATCCCCGCACCGGCGCTGCGATTAAAATCAAGGCGGCAAAGGTTCCAAAGTTTCGTCCGGGCAAGGCATTGAAAGATGCCTTGAACTGAGTTTTCTGTTTCAGGTGGGGGTGCTTAGCTCAGTTGGTAGAGCAGCGCCCTTACACGGCGTAGGTCGGCGGTTCGAGCCCGTCAGCACCCACCAACCCCACCCAGCAAAGGCGAACAGATTGTTCGCCTTTTTGTTTTTGTGGATTTGACGCAGTGCCCGGGTGGCGGGGTCTGTATCGGTCGTGTTTTAAAAGAGTTCTTCCATGTTTGATTTCGTCCGCAAGCACAGCAAGATCATGATGGGCTTGATGTTCTTGCTGATCATTCCCGCCTTCATCGTCGTCGGTGGCAGCGAGGGTTTTCGGCGTTTCAACGAAGGTGGCGATACGGTAGCGACCGTCGCGGGTAAGGACATCAAGCAAACCGACTGGGACGCGGCCCACCGCACCCAGGTGCAGCGCGTGATGGCGTCGCAGCCGGGCATCGATCCCAAGGTGCTGGATTCCGCCGAGGCGCGTTACGCCACGCTGGAAAACCTGGTGCAGGAACGGGTGCTGGCCGCCGCCGCCGACAAGTCCCGTCTGGTGACCAGTGACAGCCGTTTGGCGCGCAATCTGCAAGAAGATCCATCGATCGCCTCGCTGCGCAAGCCCGATGGGTCTCTGGACATCGAACGCTACCGCCAACTATTGGCTGCTCAGGGCATGACGCCGGAAATGTTTGAAGCCCGGGTGCGCTCCGACCTGTCGCAGCGCCAAGTGGTGAGCGGCGTTATTGGCACGTCTTTCAGTTCGGCTGCCGAAGCCGATCTGGCACTGAACGCCCTGTTTGAAAAGCGTGAAGTACAGGTCAGCCTGTTCCGGTCGGCCGATTTCGCCGCCAAGGTCAGCCCCAGTGATGCCGATCTGGAAGCCTGGTACAAAGACCACGCTGCATTGTTCCAAGCGCCTGAGCAAGCCACGATCGAATATGTGGTGCTGGACCTGGATGCTGTGAAGAAAAGCATCGTGCCGAATGAGCAGGATCTGCGCACCTACTACAAAGAAAATGCCGACCGCCTGGCCGGCAAGGAAGAGCGCCGCGCCAGCCACATCCTGATCAACGCAGCCAAGGATGCGTCCTCCGATGCACGCAAGAAGGCCCGCGCGAAAGCCGAGGAATTGCTGGCCCAGGTGAAGAAGACCCCTGCCAGCTTTGCCGAAGTCGCCAAGAAGAATTCGCAAGATACCGGCTCTGCTGCCAATGGTGGTGACCTCGACTACTTTGGCCGCGGTGCCATGGTCAAGCCTTTTGAAGATGCTGCGTTTGCCTTAAAGAAAGGTGACATCAGCGACATCGTGGAGTCGGACTTCGGTTTCCACATCATCCAGTTGACCGATATCCGCGCCCCCAAGCAGCGCAGCTTTGAAGAAATGCGCCCAGAGCTGGAAACCGAGCTGAAGAACCAGCAAGCCCAGAGCAAGTTTGCCGAAGTGGCCGAGTCCTTCACCAATGGCGTGTACGAACAGGCAGACAGCCTCAAGCCGGTTGCTGAACGTCTGAAGCTGGAAGTTCAAACCGCACCGCTGTCCCGCACACCCGCGCCCGGCGCCAAGGGCGTGCTGGCCAATGCCAAGTTCCTGAATGCGATTTTTTCTTCCGACTCCATCGAGAAGAAGCGCAATACCGAAGCCATCGAAATCGCAGCCAACCAGCTGGCGTCCGGGCGCATCACCCAGTACACCGCCGCCCACACCCGGCCGTTTGCGGAAGTGAAAGAGCAGGTGCGCATCCAGCTGGTGGGCGCGCGTGCGACCGAAATGGCGAAGAAAGAAGGCCTGGAGAAACTGGCCGCGTGGAAGGCCAACCCCAGCACGGCCACCTTGCCGGCCGCCGTGCTGGTTTCGCGCGAGAACACCCAGCAGCAACCTGCGAAGGTGGTAGATGCTGCATTGCGCGCCGATGCGTCCAGCCTGCCCGCATGGACCGCGGCGGATCTGGGTGAGCAAGGCTACGCCGTCATCAAGATCAACAAGCTGGTGCCACGCGATGCGCCTGTCGAGGCTGCGTTGAAGCAGGGCCGCGACCAGTACGCGCAGGGCTGGGCGGGTGCAGAGAGCCGTGCCTATTACCAGCTGCTCAAGGAGCGCTTCAAGGTGAAGATCAATGTGGCGAAACCGATTGCCAAAATTGGTGTTGATGCAGGTTGATCAGACCTGGCCCACAATTTCAGGGTATAATTTGAGTCTACGGTGGCTGTAGCTCAGTTGGTAGAGTCCAGGATTGTGATTCCTGTTGTCGAGGGTTCGAGCCCCTTCAGCCACCCCAAGTAAATAAAAAGCCTGCTATCTGATAGATAGCAGGCTTTTTGCATTCTTGGGGCATGGATGTCGTCACCGGTGTTGTATTCATCGGGTGCCACCCGAGTCCGCCATTGTGGAAACCGCGTAGTACTACGTAAGCACAAGCGATAGTATGCAATCCAGCCAATGGAGCCACAATTTGCTTACGGTTCGTTACAGGAACGTGACCGGAAACAAGCAGATGGGGTTGCGGAATGAAAAGTACAAAATGGCGCCTCACCGTCATCACGATTGCATGCGTCGTGGCCTATTACGCCGACGATGATGGCGATCTGGCTAAAGACAATACGGCTCCCGCCAGCTGTGTGGTGGCCAACCAAACTACCGAACCGGCCGCATCTTCTGCGGCCACGGTGGCCGACCGCGAGCGAGAGTGCGCGCTGATCCGCAATACAAAGCGGCATGCCCAAGTCTGATACTGCGCACCATACGCACGCCGTGCGGGCTTGATTGCCGCACCCTCGGAGTTTTCTCCTGACCCTGCCTGGATATTGAAGGTATCCAGTCCACGCCACGAAGCCCTCCCTGCTTGGCTGCATCTGGGCAGTGCGTGGGGCTTGTAAGCCAGACTGCCCCGCCCACTCCTGCGAAACAGGCTTCTTGTTGCCAGGTCTCACGGGCTAGATGTCATGGAAATGCCATTCAGCCTACACACGCCTGTCATGCCCGGCTTTCAGACTCCCTGCAACACACAGGAGAAGTCCATGAAAGAACTGCCAACCCCTACTTTCGCGCTGTCGCCACTGTCGCCGTTCACGCCGGCGTCCATGCTTCGGGGGGCACTTCATCGACGCGAAGAACGGGTGGAAGCGCCGAGCATTGGCAAGGATGCGCGGCCTGCGGCCGGTATCGTGGTCTCCTGGGCGCGGCAGCAGGATGAAGTCCGTGAAGCCCAGCGCCTGAGATACCAGGTGTTCGCGGTGGAGATGGGCGCCCGCTTGGCGACCCGGCTGCCGGGGCATGACGTGGATTTGTTCGACGATTTCTGCGAGCACCTGCTGGTGCGCGACGCCGTAACGCGCGAAGTCATTGGCACCTACCGGGTGCTCACGCCGGTGCAGGCCAAGCGGGTCGGCAGCACCTATAGCGACACCGAGTTCGACCTGGTGCGCTTGCGCAACCTGCGCAGCCGCATGGTGGAGCTGGGCCGCAGCTGCGTGCACGCCGATCACCGCCACGGTGGCGTGATCCTGGCGCTGTGGGGGGCTTTGGCCGAATTCATGCAGCGCAACCAGCTCGACACCATGGTCGGCTGCGCCAGCATTCCGATGTTGCACAACGGCGTGGTCAGCGGCGATGCGGCGGCCAGCATCTGGCAGCAGCTGCAACAGACCCACATGGCGCCGATTGAATACCACGTGCAGCCGCGCCTGCCGCTGCCGATAGAGCAGTTTGACAGCAGCTTGGCAATCGAGCCGCCGGCGTTGATCAAAGGTTATTTGCGCCTGGGTGCCAAGGTGTTGGGCGCGCCGGCCTGGGACCCGGATTTCAATACCGCCGACCTGCCGATGCTGTTGCGGATTGCCGATCTACCGGCCCGCTACCGCAAGCACTTCGGCGGCTAGACCTTCGCGACAGGCGAGTAGGCCAGCCGCACGTAGATCGGTGCAAAGGCCTCGGCCTGGACGATTTCCACCAGGGTTTCCTTGGCCAGCTCCAGCAGGGCGATGAAGGTCACCACCAGCACCGACATGCCCTTGCCCGGGTCGAACAGTTCTTCGAACTCGACGAACTTGCGGCCTTGCAGGGTCTTCAGCAGAAAACTCATGTGCTCGCGCACCGACAGTTCTTCGCGGCTGATCTTGTGGTGCTGGATCAGCTTGGCGCGGCGCAGGATGTCGCGCCAGGCTTCCTGCAGATCGGCCAGGTGCACCTCGGGCAGGCGCGGCTGCAAGGCCTGTTCGATATACACCTGGGCCTTGAGGAAGTCGCGGCCGAACTGTGGCAGGGCATTCAACCGGGCCGCCGCCAGCTTGATCTGTTCGTATTCCAGCAACCGTCGCACCAGGGCGGCGCGTGGATCTTCGGCTTCCTCGCCCTCCGCTGCCTTCTTGGGAGGCAGCAGCATGCGCGACTTGATCTCGATCAGCATCGCAGCCATCAGCAGGTAGTCGGCCGCCAGCTCCAGATTGCGGCTGCGGATTTCGTCCACGTAGACCAGGTACTGGCGCGTCAGCGCCGCCATCGGGATGTCGAGGATGTTGAAGTTCTGCTTGCGGATCAGGTACAGCAGCAGGTCCAGCGGGCCTTCGAAAGCGTCCAGAAACACTTCCAGCGCGTCGGGCGGGATGTACAGGTCCAGCGGCATGGCGAACATGGGCTCGCCGTATAGGCGGGCACGGGCCACCGGGTCCAGGGCTTCTGTGGCCTCGGGCGAGGCGAGCGCTTCAACCACTGTTCTTGCTATTTAAATGGTAGCTGCTGGCGCAGGTAGGATGTGCGCCAGAGGCCTATTTGATTACTTACTTGTTGCCAGTCTGGTAGACGTAGGGCTTCTGTGCGACCCGGCCTTCGCGGAATTCAGCCTGGGCGCTGCGGTCTACGCTCTTGTCCCACAGCAGGGCGCGGCCGGCGAGCTGTTCGGCTTCCAGGCTGGGCTTTTGTTGCTTCAGTTGCTCGATGAACTGGGTGGCTTCGGATGTGTAATCGGGGCGGCGAAAGATGGACATAGACATAACCTTTTGTTAGCCTGATTTTACGGGGGACATTGGGGGGCCGCAGACACCTAAGTTTTTTAAATAATCGGTACATCGGGGCAACGTCTGACAGCCATGCCCCCGTTTCTGGCGGAACATGGCATTCACCAACAAGGAGTTCTCATGGGTATTTTCAGCAGCATTCTCAACAAGATTTTTCACCACGGGCAGGCACCTACCGACTCGCCCGCGATGCCGAGCGGCGCAGACGCCGCTGCAGCAGGCGCCGCGGCGCAAAACGCGGCTACCGCCACGGCGGTTGCGGCGCAGTCCGTGGATGTCGAGGCTGTGATGAACGACCTCGCGAAAAAGAACACCGAAAAGTTGAACTGGCAGACCTCGATTGTCGATTTGATGAAATTG
Organism: Rhodoferax ferrireducens; assembly: GCF_031458075.1. Taxonomy (GTDB): domain Bacteria; phylum Pseudomonadota; class Gammaproteobacteria; order Burkholderiales; family Burkholderiaceae_C; genus Rhodoferax_B; species Rhodoferax_B ferrireducens_A. The sequence goes on from NZ_JAVDXT010000001.1 coordinate 729,934, forward strand.
CTCGGCCTGGACAGCAGCCTGAACGCCCGCAAGGAACTGGCGACCGAGCTGGGGTACGCAGGGGCGAAAGACGGGTCCGCTGAAATGAACCTGTGGCTGCACAAGCAGGTGATGACCAAGCTGGCCGAAAATGGCGGCAAGGTTCCTGCTGAACTGCGGGATTGATTCACCAAGGCTCCCGGCCGATTAATGCGCATGGGTCAGCAGGGGCAATTTTGAACGGGTGATAAAGCCGATGGGGTGGGATTGCGTTGTGCCTGCGTCACAATCTCGGCCAACTATGGCAACTCCCACCCACCCCTTGCAACACCCGCAGCGCACGGCGCTGCACAACGAAATCCACGCCCGGCCGCCCGAAGCCATGACTGCGCCGCTGGCCATCTCCCATGTGGTGATGGTCTGCGACGCGGCAGGGCGTGAGGCCAGCCGCGCCCATGTGGCGGCGCTGCTGCGCGACCACCACCTGGCCCAGCCCGATGCCCATTCCACGCATATCCGTATGGACGTGGGGCCATTCCGGCTGCGCTGGGAAATGCATACCGAGTTCGTCACCTACACCTTCATGCGTACTTTGGAGCCCGCGCTGGCCGGTGCGCAGGTGTTCGAGCGCGACCCTGTGACAGCCGCACAGGCTGTGCCGCAGGACTGGTTTGCCGCCTTGCCCGGCCAATGCCTGGTGAGCCTGCATCTGTGGGCTCTGCCAGCGGCCGCGGTGCAGGGTGGCGATGCCCTGGTGCGGCAGGTGTTGTTCGAGGATTCCTTGGTTGCTTCCAGCGTGGCGGGCGGGCATGGCGAGGTGTATACCGACTTCGCCATCCATGCCGACGGCTTTTCGCGCATCGTCTTGCTGGCCGGAGGCATGGCAAAAACGGAGGCTGAGAACGTGGAAAGCTTGTCGCCGCGCCGTCTTGGCCGTCTGGTGCAGCGTCTGCTGGAGATAGAAACCTACCGCATGGCCGCGCTGCTGGGTTTGCCCGCAGCCCGGGATGCCGCCGATGTGCTGGCCTTTGCCGAGCTCGAGCTGGCATCGCTGGCCGAAGCCATCCGCAGTGCCAACCGCGACGATGAACCCCAGTTGCTGGACCGTCTGACCCGGCTGGCGGGCCAGGTGGAAAGCCAGTACGCGGCGACCCATTCGCGGTTCTCCGCGAGCGCGGCGTATTTCGAACTGGTAGACAAACGCATCACCGACATCAACGAGTCGCGGCTGGCCGGCATGCAGACCATCCGCGAATTCATGGACCGCCGCCTGACGCCTGCGCGCAGCACTTGCGAGTGGGCCACGCGCCGGCAGGACGCCCTGTCGCAACGGGTGTCGCGCATGAGCAATCTGCTGCGCACGCGGGTGGAGATCGAGCAGCAGCAGAGCAGCCAGGCGCTGTTGACCACCATGAACACGCGCCAGGGCCTGCAGCTGCAGATGCAAGCCACGGTCGAAGGCTTATCGGTGGCGGCGATCACCTACTACATCGTCGGCCTGGTGAGTTATCTGGCCAAAGGTGCGCATGCGATTGGCTGGCCCTGGAGCCCCGAAAGTACGGCTGCGGTGGCGATCCCGTTGGTGGCGGGCGGCGTGTGGTGGTCGCTGCGGCGCCTGCACCACCGGATGTTTGGCCGGCAGCATTGAGTGGCCTCGATTGGAATATTCATACCTATGTACCTATTGAAAAGAATGCTGTGGTTGGGTGGTTTGTCGGCGGTGCTGGCCTTGGCTGGCTGCGATCCGCAGCGCATCAGTGAGCTGGAAGAAGGTGTTTCCACCGAGGCCGATGTGCGCGCCCGCTTTGGCGAACCCGAGAAGATCTGGGATGCGCCGGAGGGCGGCCGCACCTTCGAATACAGCCGCCAGCCCCAGGGCCACCAGAACTACATGATCACCATCGGCACGGACGGCAAGATGAGCGCGCTGCGCCAGGTGCTGACCCCGCTGAACTTTGCCAAGGTGCAGCCCGGCATGATGATGGAAGACGTGCGCAAGCTGCTGGGCAAGCCGATGAAGACCACGCCTTTCAAGCTGAAGAACGAGGTCGAGTACGACTGGCGCTATCTGGAGCCGCCGAACAAGTCCATGGTCTTCACCGTGGTGTTCGACCCGGATTACCGCGTGCTGCGCACCCAGTCGGTGACCGACCCGGGCGCCGAGCGCAGCCGTTGATCCCTAGCGCGGCGCGAAGTGCGCCGCCACGTAGTCCAAAAAGCAGGCGATGCGCGACACCAGTGCGGTGTTGCGGTAGTACACCGCGTGGATGGGCTGGCGCACCTCCACAGTGGCGCTGGGCAGCACCTGCACCAGATCGCCGCGCGCCCGGTCGGCACCGGTCATGAAGTCCGACAGGCAGACCAGGCCTGCGCCCGCTAGCGCCAGCTGGCGCAGGCTTTCACCGCTGGAGGCACGCAGTGCGGGCGTGATGGTGTAGCGCTCGCCCGAGGGGTTGCGCAGCGGCCAGGCGTTCAAGGATTCGGGCTGGGTAAAGCCCAGCAGGCTGTGCCGGGCCAGATCGACCACGTTGCGCGGCCTGCCCGCGGCTTTCAGATAGGCCGGGCTGGCCAGTACCCGCAGCAGGCAGCTGCCCAGTGGCCGCGCATGCAGGCTGGAGTCGACCAGCGGGCCGATGCGGATGGCCACATCGGTGCGGTGCTCCAGCAGGTCAATGATCTGGTCGCTGCTGTTCAGCTCCAGCTCGATGTCCGGGTAGGTGACGCGAAAGCCCGCCACCAGCGGCACCAGCACATGCAGTATGAAGGGCGAGGCGGCGTTCACCCGCAGCCGGCCGGCCGGCTGCTTGCGGCGCAGCGCCATCTGCTCCTCGGCCTGCTCCACCGAGTCCAGAATCTTGCGCGCCTGGGCCAGGAACACCGCGCCTTCCTCGGTCAGCTCCAGCCGGCGGGTAGTGCGGCGCAGCAGGGTTACGTCGAGCTTTTTCTCCAGCCGGCCCAGCGAGCGGCTGATCGCCGATACCGTCTGCTCCAGCTGCTCGGCGGCGGCGGTGATCGAGCCGGCATCGATGACGCAGGCAAAGGCCTGCAGTTCGTCCAAGGTGGTTTTCATCAGGGCGTGGCCGCCGCGGCCTGGAAGCCCTGCAGCCGGGCGGCAAAACCCGAGCTTTCCATTAGCTTGCGTGGCTGCTCGTTCACATCGTTGATGTACAGCAGGCCGCCGCGGTGCACGATGGCTTTGAGCAGCTGCTCCAGCGCGTCCAGGCCGCTGGCATCCAGCGAGATCAGTTGCGAGGCGTCGAGCACCACGCGCACGCCACGGGGGTGGTTTTCTACCGCCTGCACGATGGGATCGATCTTGGCCACCGCGCCAAAGAACAGTGCACCGTAGAGCTTGTAGACCATGGCGTCTTCACCCAACGCTACCGGCGCTACGCGGAACAGCGAGCTCATGCGCCGGATGAACAGCACGCAGGCCAGCACCATGCCGACTTCCACCGCCACCGTGAGGTCGAACACCACGGTCAGGAAGAAAGTGCCCAGCAACAGCATGCGGTAGTGGCCGCTGAACTGGCGCAGGCGCACGAACTCGTGCCATTCGCCCATGTTCCAGGCCACAAACAGCAAAATGCCCGACAGCACGGCTAGCGGGATGTACAAGGCCAGCGGCGCGGCCACCAGCACCACCGCGGCCAGCACCAAAGCGTGGACGATGCCGGCCACCGGCGAGGTTGCGCCCGAGCGGATATTCGTCACCGTGCGGGCAATCGTGCCGGTGGCCGGCATGCCGCCGAAGAACGGCACCACCATATTGGCGATGCCTTGGGCCATCAGCTCCTGGTTCGGGTCGTGCTTGACGTAGTGCGGGTCGCTGGCCAGCTGGTCGGCCACGCGGGCGCAGAGCAGCGATTCGATGGCGCCCAGCAGGGCGATGGTCAGGGTCGGCGTGACCAGCAGGCGCACGGTTTCCCAGCTGAAGTCGGGCAGGGCGAACGCCGGCAGTCCGTCGGGGATGCTGCCAAACCGGCTGCCCAGCGTTTCCACCGGCATGTCCAGTGCCCAGGCCAGCATGGACAACGTGACCAGCGCCATGATGGGGCCGGGCACGCGGGCAAAGGTCTGCACCCTGCGGCCTTCCAGCAGGCGGATGATGGGCGAGCCCTCGACAAACACCCGCGGCCAGATGTACAGCCCCAGCACGCAGACCGAGCCCAGCGCCAGCGCGTAGACGTTGACCGTGTCGATGTGCGCGGCAATGGTTTTGATCTGCGAGAAAAAGTCGCCCGGCATGTGGATGATTTCCAGGCCCAGCCAGTCCTTCACCTGCGACAGCGCAATCAGCACCGCGATGCCGTTGGTGAAGCCGATGACGATGCTGACCGGCACATAGCGCACCAGCGTCCCCAGCTTGAACAGGCCCAGCGCGAACAGCAGCACGCCGGCGCAGGCGGTGGCGATCAGCAGATTGGCCACGCCATAGCGTTCGACGATGCCGTAGACGATGACGATGAAGGCGCCGGCCGGCCCGCCGATCTGCGCCGTGGTGCCACCCAGGGCCGAGATGATGAAGCCGGCAATGATGGCCGTCCACAGCCCGGCTTCGGGCTTGAGCCCGCTGGCAATCGCAAACGCCATGGCCAGCGGCAAGGCCACGATGCCGACCGTCAGCCCCGAGCCCACGTCCTTGGCCAGCCGCTCCCGGTTGTAACCCCGCAGCGCGTCGAGCAGACGGGGGTGGAAGCGGGCGAGGGGCGAGGTCATGGCAGCAGGCTGTTAGCCGATGCGCATACCGGGTTGGGCGCCGGGGAAGGGCTCCAGCACGTAGACACCGGGCTGGGCTTTCTCGTCGGCGTGGCTGGCGGCCAGCACCATGCCTTCGCTGATGCCGAACTTCATCTTGCGCGGCGCCAGGTTGGCCACCAGCACGGTGAGCTTGCCGACCAACTGGTCCGGCGTGTAATGGGCGGCAATGCCGCTGAACACATTGCGCATGCGGCCTTCGCCCGCATCCAAGGTCAGGCGCAGCAGCTTGGTGGAGCCGTCGACCGGCTCGCAGTTCACTATTCTTGCGATGCGCAGATCGACCTTGGCGAAGTCGTCGATGGTGATGGTCGGTGCAATCTCCTCGCCGCCAGGTACTACAGTTTCTGTAGCTGCTACCGCAGGTTCTGCCTGCGCTGGAGGCTCAAATAGTGCATCGAGTTGCTTGATGTCCACGCGCTGCATCAAATGCTTGTAGTCGCCAATCGCGTGGCCTGCGCCCAGCTGCGTGCCGGTGTCGGCAAAGCCGAGTGGCGCCACGTTCAGGAAGGCTTCCACCTGTGCGGCCAACGCCGGCAGCACGGGTTTCAGGTAGATGGTGAGCAGGCGGAAGGCTTCGATGCAGGTGCTGCAGACGTCCTGCAGGCGGGCGTCCATGCCTTCTTGCTTGGCCAGTTCCCAGGGCTTGTTGGCGTCCACATAGGAGTTCACGCGGTCGGTCAACAGCATGGTTTCGCGCAGCGCCTTGGCGTATTCGCGGGCATCGAAGAAAGCCGTAATGCTCTCTTTTTGAGAGCTAATGGTGCTGATCAAATCTGCGCCATCGGCCGAAATAGTGCCTAACTTTCCGCCGAAGCGCTTGGTCAGAAAGCCGGCGGCGCGCGAAGCGATATTGACGTACTTGCCAATCAGATCGCTGTTCACCCGGGCCATGAAGTCGTCGGCGTTGAAGTCGATGTCTTCGTTGCGGGCCGACAGCTTGGCGGCGATGTAGTAGCGCAGCCATTCGGGGTTCATGCCCAGGCCCAGGTACTTCAGCGGGTCCAGGCCGGTGCCGCGGCTCTTGCTCATTTTCTCGCCGTTGTTGACGGTGAGGAAGCCATGCACGAACACCGAGTCCGGCGTCTTGCGGCCGCTGAACTTCAGCATCGCCGGCCAGAACAGGGTGTGGAAGGTGACGATGTCCTTGCCGATGAAGTGGTACTGCTCCAGATCCGGGTTCGCCATGTAGGCGTCGTAGCTCTCGCCGCGCTTGTCCAGCAGGTTTTTCAGCGAGGCCAGGTAGCCGACCGGCGCGTCCAGCCAGACGTAGAAGTACTTGCCCGGCGCATCCGGAATCTCGATGCCGAAGTAGGGCGCGTCGCGGCTGATGTCCCAGTCGCCCAGGCCTTCGCTGGTGCTGCCGTCGGGGTTGGTGCGCACGGTGAACCATTCCTTCACCTTGTTGGCCACCTCGGGTTGGAGGCGGCCGTCTTGTGTCCACTGCTCCAGAAACGCCACGCAGCGCGGGTCGGACAGCTGGAAGAACAGGTGTTCGGAGCTCTTCAGCTCGGGTGTGGCGCCGGACAGGGCCGAGTACGGATTGATCAAATCGGTGGGCGCGTAGACCGAGCCGCAGACTTCGCAGTTGTCGCCATACTGGTCCTTAGCGTGGCACTTGGGGCATTCGCCCTTGATGAAGCGATCCGGCAGGAACATGTTCTTCTCGGGGTCGAAGAACTGCTCGATCACCTTGCTGGAGATCAGGCCGTTGGCCTTCAGCTCGCGGTAGATCTGCTGCGCCATCGCGTGGTTTTCTGGCGCGTCGGTGCTGTGCCAGTTGTCGAAGGCGATGTGGAAGCCGTCCAGATAGGGCTTGCGGCCGGCGGCGATGTCGGCGACGAACTGCTGTGGCGTCTTGCCGGCCTTTTCGGCGGCGATCATGATGGGCGCGCCATGGGTGTCGTCGGCACCGACGAAGTTCACCGCATTGCCCTGCATGCGCTGGAACCGCACCCAGATGTCGGCCTGGATGTATTCCATGATGTGGCCGATGTGGAAGTTGCCGTTGGCGTAGGGCAGGGCGGTAGTGACGAAGAGTTGGCGTGGCATGGAGAGCGGGCTTTCAGAACAGCCCACGATTTTAGACGGGCAGGGAGGCCTCGGGCCAGTCGAAGAATCGGCACACCTCGGCGCTCTGGGCCCGGGCGTCGGCATAGCCCAGCGCCATCAGCTCGCGGGTGAAGCCGGACTCGAACAGCAGGTAGCTGGCCAGGGCCGCGCCCTTGGCGTCGTCGGCCCGCGACGACATGCCCATGCCGCCAAGCATGGTGCGGATGGTGGGCGGCAGGTTGTGCACATGGCGCGCGGCAATCGCGTCGATGCGCTGCGACGGGGCGATCAGCAGCAGCTCGATGGGCCGCAGCGGGCTGTTGTGGCGCAGCTCTGCCGGGATCAGGCCCAGGGTCTGGTTGATGCGCCGGGCCCGCTCCACGTCCACCGCCAGCGCGTCCAGAAAGATGTTCGACAGCGCATGGCCGGCGATCTGGGCCAGCGAGGGGTAGCTGTCGTTGGCCAGGGTCGGCGCCTCGCCCTTGGGCTCGTGCATGCGGCCGGCGCCGATCACCAATACCTTCTCTGCTCCTAAATGAATAGCTGCTGCCACAGGCGCAGATTGCCGCATCGAGCCATCGCCAAAGTATTCCTGGTGGCCGTTGACGGGTAGCGGCATAGCCGGGAAGACGAAGGGAATGGCGGAGGAGGCCAGCAGGTGGTCCAAGGTCAACTGGTTGCGCTGGCCTTGGCGCTGCGAGCGGGTCCAGGGCTGCAGCGTGGCGCTGCCCTCGAAGAAGGTCATGTGCTCGCCCGAACTGTAGCTGGACGCGGTGACGGCCAGGGCCTGCACATGGCCTTGCTGGACCAGGCTGGGCAGGCGCTCCAGCGGCACCATGCTGCCCAGCAGCTCGCGCAACGGGCGGTTGTCCAGCAGCGAGCGGGGTTGCACCTTGCGCCATTTGGCCAGCATCCAGCCGACCGACAGCAGCGTCAGCCAGCGTGCGCCGCTGCGCATCACGCCGATCGGGTCGGTGCGGTAGACCTGGCCGGCCTCCATGTTCTCCCAGACGTTGACGATGCGCCGTACCGCGGTGTCGAAGTCGTCGGCCCCGCAGGCCAGCGCCGCGGCGTTCAAGGCGCCGGCCGAGGTGCCGGTGATGATGGGGAAGGGGTTGCCCTGCTGGCCCGCGCCGCTGGCCAGCCGCAGGTCGGCAATGGCTTCCAGCACGCCCACCTGGTAGGCCGCGCGCGCACCGCCTCCGGTGAGCAGTAGGCCGGCAGCGGGCGCGGCGATCGAGGTGGCGGCTGGAGGGATGGGCATGGCTGATTATGAAAGGGCGGTCCAGGCCGCGGGGCGTGTTTTACGTGGGAGTTATCAGGGTTTTTCGCTACGTCGGCGCAGCTGGTCGAGGGTTTGGGCCAGCCAGGCCAGCATGCCGGGGTCTTGGCTGGTGGCGATGTTGATGCCCATCCATGTGCTGGGCGCTTGCCGCAGCGAGAACAGTGCGCCCGGACGCAGCAGGTAACCCGCGTCCAGGCCCAGGGCGGCCAGGTGGTTGGTGTCGACCCCGGTGTCGAACCAGCCCAGAAAACCGGCCTGTGGCTGGCAAAAAGCCTGCAGCCCCAGGTCTTGCATGCGTTTGTAGGCCGGCTCGCGCAGGCTGTCCAAGGCCGCATGGACCCGCTGGCAGTGCTTGCGGTAGCTGCCTTCGGTCAGCGCCTTGTAGACGATGCGTTCGTTGATCTCGGGGGTGGTCAGGGCGGTTAACAGCTTGTGCGTGGTCAAGGTGTCGACCAGCTCGGCCGGGCCGGCCAGATAGCCCACGCGGATGTTGGGCGCGAGCATTTTGGAGTAGCTGTTCACGTACACCACGCGGCGCAACTGGTCCAGGCTGGCCAGCCGGGTCACGGCCATGCCCTGGGGCAGAAAGTCGGAATAGATGTCGTCTTCGATGACCAGGATGTCGTGGGCTTCGGCCAGCCGCAGAATCTGGTAGGCCGTGGCGGCACTCAGCAGGGTGCCGGTGGGGTTGTGCAGCACGGGATTGAGGAACATCAATTTGGGCTTGTGCTTTTCGACCAGCGCGGTGAGCGCCTGCACGTCCAGCCCTTGCGGGGTGTAGGGCACGCCAACCACCTCCACCCCCTGCAGCCACAGCAACGGATTGCACCAGCCCGGCTCACCCACCAGCACGGTATCGCCAGGGCGCAGCACCATGCGAAAAATCAGGTCGATGGCCTGGGCCGCGCCGGTGGTGGTGAGTATTTGCGCCGGATGGGCCTGGATCTCGCGTTCGGCCAGCGTACGCTGGATTTGCGTGCGCAGCGGGGCGTAGCCTTGTGCCGATGCCCCCTGCGCCAGTTGCAGGCTGGTGCTGTGGTTGGCCAGTGCGCGCAAGCCCATTTTGAGCAGGTCGCCGCCACTCATGTCGGGCGGCAGATAGCCCGAACCCGGCGACAGATGGGCCGGAATGCCGCTGGTCATGTTGCGCACCATCCAGCCCATGTTGATGGCCTGCTGCGGTTTGCTGCGTGCCGGGGCCGACTTGGCACGCGTGCTGGCCGGAGGTGTGGCCTCGCGCACAAAAAAGCCCGCGCCGCGCCGCGCCAGCAGGTGCCCGCGCGCCACCAACCGCTCGTAGGCGGCCACTACGGTAAAGCGCGACACGCCGCGCTCTTGCGCCAGTTCGCGTACCGAGGGCATGCGCATGCCGGGGCGGAACACCTGCTGCTGGATGCGCTGCTCGGCCCATTGCACTAATTGGTCGACCAGGGTGGTCTGTGCGCCCAGGATGGAACTATGGTCGGTAGGCGGGATGGCGGTGGTAGGCATGGACTGTATTGGTGGCTTCAGCAGGCCAGTGGCTGCATCTATTTGCTCAACTGTACTGGTACTGTACAGGTGGCAAGATTACAGTGAATGCCGCTCCACCGCAAGCCGTGGTGGGGGATTTCAGGAGACGGCGATGGTCAGAATTGAACATTTCGAACTGCGCACACCGGACGTGGTGGCGCTGCGTTTGCCTGCCGGTGCGGTGCTCCGCGTCAGCACCGGTTGCTTGTGGTTGACGCAGGATGGTCGTTGCGAAGACGTGTGGCTGCAGGCCCATGGCAGCTGGACCGCACCGCAGGCGGTCAGCGTGCGGCTCAGTGCCGAGCCGTCGGTGGATTTCCAGATTGCGCAAGCTGCTGTGGTGCGCCGGGCTCCGCGCATGCGGATGGCACGGACGGGTCTGGGCATGGCTGGGGCCGTCGGCGCCGCCTGATTACGGTTTGCCGGGCAGCAGCCGTTGGACCAGCGGGTGCTGGACCTTTTTCTCGGTGCCAATCGCGTAAAAGCGCTCTTCCACCCCCTCGCAGGCGCCGATGCGCTGCACGCCGAAGCGCGTAGTCAGCTCGTCGTGCACCCATTCGGCGGCGGCAAATACGCCCATGCCGCTGGAGCCGAAGGTCACCAGCAAGGCACTGTCTTCAAATTCGCCCACCGTATGGGGCTTGGTGCCCAGGCGTTCAAACCAGTGGTCGAGCCGCGGCCGCACTGCGGCATGGGTGGTGGGTAGCAGCACCGGCACCTTGGCCAGCGAGCGCGGAAAGTCTTGCAGCGCGGCCTCGGCCAAACCCGGTGGCGCATACCAGGCCATGGGCGAGGTGCCGAGCGCGTGGCTATAGACCTTGAGGTTGGGGTTGGCGGCAGCCGGGCGGTCGGCCAGTACCACGTCCAGTCGGTGCAGCGCCAGGTCGCCCAGCAGGTCGTCGAACTCGTCTTCGTGGCAGAGCAGGCGCAGATGCGGCTCCTGCATCACCGGCTGCAGCAGGCGGCGCACCACCAGCTTGGGCAGCCCCTCAGAAATGCCCACCGCCAGCCGTACCGAGGGCGCGCTCACGGCATCGTGGACCATGGCGGGCAGCTCTTCGCCCAGCTGGAAGATCAGGTCGGCCTGGCGCATGGCGGCGACCCCGGCCTCGGTCAGCACCAGGCCGCGGCCTACGGGCTTGAGCAGGGTGACGCCCAGTGAGCGCTCCAGCTCGCGCACCTGGGTGCTGACGGTTTGCACCGCCATGCCCAGGCGGTCGGCGGCGCGGGCCATGCCGCCTTCGCGGGCCACCACCCAGAAGTAGTGCAGGTGCCGGTAGCTGAAAGAGGTGTCCATAAGCAGATTTTTACGAAGTGTTGTTTCTTAATTATCTGCTTTTTTGGAAACCAATACGCGCGTAAGGTGGCCCCATCTTTCACTTTGGAGTTATCCATGGAACATATTTCCCGCCCCGTCCGGTCGGACAACGCGCTTGGCGTGCAAACCCCGTCGACCCTGCCCACCGCCGCCCACCGCGTGCTGCGCAATACCTATGCGTTGCTGGCCATGACGCTGCTGTTCAGCGCCGCCGTCGCCACCCTGGGCATCGTGTTCCAGGCGCCTGCGCCCGGCCTGATCGTCATGCTGGTCGGCAGCTTCGGCCTGCTGTTCGCAGTGCATAAGCTGAAGAACAGCGGCTGGGCCTTGCCCGCCGTGTTCGCCTTTACCGGCTTCATGGGCTATGCGCTAGGCCCGGTCGTGGCCCGTTCGCTGGCCATGCCTGGCGGCGCCCAGGTTGTCACCATGGCCTTGGCGGCCACCGGCGCGACCTTTCTGGCGCTGTCGGCCTGGGCGGTGACGTCCAAGCGCGACTTCAGCTTCATGTCCGGCTTTCTGTTTGCCGGCATGGTGATTGCCATCTTGGCCGGTTTAGCGGCGGTGTTTTTGGAGATCCCCGCGCTGAGCCTGGCGGTGTCGGCCATGGTCGCCCTGTTGTCGGCCGGCCTGATCCTGATGGACACCAGCCGCATCGTGAATGGCGGCGAGACCAACTACGTGATGGCCACCGTAGGTCTGTACCTGTCGATCTTCAATTTGTTCAGCAGCTTGCTGAGCCTGTTCGGGATCGGCAGCGACGACTAACTCCGCATGCCCCCACGGGGGCGGGCGCGCAGCTTTGAGAATAGACTACGCGCCCCATAGGAGTTATGCATGTCCCTTTCCGAACAGCAGGTGCTGGACGCTCTCAAAAGCGTGATCGATCCCAACACCGGCCATGATTTTGTATCCACCAAAGCCATCCGCAACCTGAGCGTGCGCAACGGTGATGTGGCGTTTGCCGTGGAGCTGGGTTACCCCGCCAAGAGCCAGGAGCCGGCTCTGCAGGCGGCCTTGACCGCAGCGCTGCAAGGCCTGGCGGGCGTGGCCAGCGTGCAGGTCGGCATCAGCACCAAGGTTGCGGCCCACGCAGTGCAGCGCGGCGTGCAACTGCTGCCCGGCGTGAAGAACATCGTGGCCGTGGCATCGGGCAAAGGCGGCGTGGGCAAGAGCACCACGGCCGTGAACATCGCCCTGGCCCTGGCGGCCGAGGGCGCACGCGTTGGCCTGCTGGACGCCGATATCTACGGGCCCAGTCTGCCCATGATGATGGGTATCCAGGGTAAACCCGAAAGTGCCGACGGCAAGACCATGGAGCCACTGGAAAACCACGGCGTGCAGGTCATGTCCATCGGCTTTCTGGTCGACCAGGACCAGGCCATGGTCTGGCGCGGCCCTATGGCCACCCAGGCGCTGGAGCAACTGCTGCGCCAGACCAACTGGAAGGATCTGGACTATCTGGTCGTCGACATGCCGCCCGGCACCGGCGACATCCAGCTCACCCTGAGCCAGCGCGTACCCATGACGGGCGCGGTCATCGTCACCACGCCGCAAGACATTGCTTTGCTGGATGCGCGCAAGGGCATCAAAATGTTCGAGAAGGTCGGCGTGCCCATCCTGGGCATCGTGGAAAACATGGCCGTGCATGTATGCAGCCAATGCGGCCACGCCGAGCACATCTTTGGCGCCGACGGCGGTAAGAAGATGGCCGCCGAGTTCGGTATGGCGTACCTGGGTTCGCTGCCTTTGAACATGCAGATCCGGGTGCAGGCCGACGGTGGCCAGCCGACCGTGGTCGCCGAGCCGGAAGGGGATATTGCGGCCATCTACAAGACGGTGGCGCGCCAGGTGGCGGTGGCGATTGCGGCAAAGAACAAAGACTTCTCCGCCAAGTTTCCGTCGATCACGATTTCCAAGAACACCTGACGTTTAAAGGCGGGTCTAGGCACCTAAGTAACACTGAATGGAAGTGGCTAAATAATTCCTGTTCTCCTTCGTAGAATGCAGGCCTGTAAACAATTGTGTAGACTGCAACTGTTTACTTTGGGTTTTTCAACGCGTAGGAGCAATGAATGGCAGGATTTCTGGACAAGGAACGCACTATTGCGGGTCCTGGATTTAACCGTTGGCTGGTTCCCCCGGCCGCACTCGCAATCCATCTGTGCATTGGCATGGCCTATGGGTTTTCGGTGTTCTGGCTACCGCTTTCCAAGGCCTTGGGCATCAAGGAGGCGGTGAAATGCGGCCCCGATGTTGGTTTCTGGGCCGAGCTGTTTACCACCAACTGTGATTGGAAGATATCCACCCTGGGGTGGATGTACACCTTGTTCTTTGTGCTGCTGGGCTCCTCGGCTGCGCTTTGGGGCGGCTGGCTCGAACGGGCTGGCCCGCGCAAGGCCGGCGTGGTGTCGGCGGTATGCTGGTGCGGCGGCATGTTGCTGTCGGCGCTGGGTGTCTACATGCACCAGTTCTGGCTGATGATCGTCGGCTCGGGCATCATCGGCGGGATCGGTCTGGGGCTGGGATATATCTCGCCGGTGTCGACCCTGATCAAATGGTTTCCGGACCGCCGCGGCATGGCGACCGGTATGGCCATCATGGGCTTCGGTGGCGGCGCCATGATCGGCTCGCCGCTGGCTGCTGATCTGATGAAGTACTTTGCCACTCCGACCGATGTAGGCGTAGCCCAGACTTTTGTGGTTATGGCCCTGGTCTATTTTGTGTTCATGATGGCCGGCGCCTTGACCTACCGCGTGCCTGAAACCGGCTGGAAGCCCGCGGGTTGGACCCCGCCCCCTGCTCAGGCCAACAACGCCATGATCACGCAGCGCCATGTGCATGTGAAGAAGGTCTGGGGCATTCCCCAGTTCTGGCTGATCTGGATGGTGCTGTGCATGAACGTGAGTGCCGGCATTGGTGTGATCGGCATGGCATCGCCCATGCTGCAAGAAGTCTTCGGCGGTTCGCTGATAGGGGTTGGTCAGAAGTTTGGTGAGCTCGACAAGACCCAACTGGCTGCGATTGCCACGGTGGCTGCGGGCTTTACCGCGCTGCTGAGCCTGTTCAACATCGGTGGCCGCTTCTTCTGGGCCAGTCTGTCCGACAAGCTGGGCCGTAAGCTGACCTATGTGGTGTTCTTCGTGCTCGGCGGCGTCATGTATTTCAGCGTGCCGGGCAGCGCGGCAGCCGGCACCATCGTGCTGTTCGTCGGTGCGTTCTGCGTCATTTTGAGTATGTACGGCGGCGGCTTTGCTACCGTGCCGGCTTATCTGGCCGACCTGTTCGGTACGCAAATGGTCGGCGCCATCCATGGCCGGCTGCTGACCGCCTGGGCGACCGCGGGCATTCTGGGCCCAGTGGTGGTGAACTACATGCGCGAATACCAGCTCAGCCTGGGCATTCCGCGTGAGCAGGTCTACAACCAGACCATGTACATCCTGGTGGGCATGCTGGTGATCGGGCTGCTATGCAATTTGATGGTGCGCCCCTTGGCCGACAAGCATTTCATGACCCCCGACGAACTGGCCCATGAAAAGCGCCTGGCCCATGAAAAAGCCGCCGCCTCCGAAGTTGGCACTAGCGGTGTGGTGGACGACCATGCGGTCAGTCCGGTGTTGGTTGGCTTGGCTTGGGTGGCCGTCGGCCTGCCTCTGGCCTGGGGGATCTACCGTACTTTGCTCAGCGTAGCCAAGTTCTTTAACTGACCCCGCGCTGTATCAAGCCTGCCAGCCACTGTGTTGTAGCAACCAGTGTCTGGTAGGCTTTTTACCTATATAAGATACCAGGGCTTTATGCGATGCAAATACTCAAAACCTTGAAGCAGCGAATCGAGTCTGCCGCCAAAACATTTGCCGCGATCTTGCCCGAGCGTTTTGTGCTGGATCTGTCGCAGCAGGTGGATATTCAAGGCAAGAGCACGCCGGTGCTGCGCTGCGGTAACCGGGTGCTGAATCTGGATTTTTCCATCCCCGACAGCTTCACCCAGCGGACCGGGATGCGGGCCACGATTTTTGCGCGCGTGGGCGATGACTTCATCCGCATCACTACCTCGGTGCGCAAGCAGGACGGCGAGCGGGCCGTGGGCACGCCGCTGGACCGCTCCCAGCCCGCCTACCGCAGCGCCTTGACCGGCCAGCCCTATGTGGGCTATGCAACGATTTTTGGCAAGCAGTGCATGACCCGCTATGACCCGGTGCGCGACGCTGCCGGCCAGGTGGTGGGTATTTTGTATGTGGGCCTGGATGTCAGCGAGATGGCGCCCGTGCATGTGGCGCCCCGCATGGCCTGGACCCTGGCGCTGGCCTATGCAGCAGTGGCTCTGGCCTTCCATGCTGCGATGGGCAGTTTGACCGACCCGCGGCAGCTGGGGTTTACCGTTTTCTCCATCCTGCTGATCTGGGGTCTGACCTATTTTCTGGTCCACAACCATGTCACGCTGCCGATGAACCAGGGCCGCGAAGCCGCTCTGCGCCTGGCTAGCGGCGATCTGACCAACCAGGTGGACGTGAAGGACCGCGACGACGTGGGCAAATTGCTGCTGGCCATCAACGGCATCAGCATTGGCTTGACCGGCCTGGTCGGCAATGTGCGCCAGGCCGCGGTGCAGATGGCCAACGGCAGTGGTGAAATTGCCGATGGCAACAACGACCTGGCGATGCGCACCGAAAAGCAGGCCGGTGAGCTCAACTCCGCGGCGTCTGCCATGGAGCAGCTGACCTCCACGGTCAGCCAGAACGCCGACAAGGCCAACCAGGTGAATGGCCTGGTGGGGTCCGTCGCCAAACTTGCGCATACCAGTGGCGGCATTGTGGGCCAGGTGGTGGACACCATGGGCCAGATCAAGACCAGCGCGCACCGCATCAACGACATCGTGGGCCTGATCGACGGTATCGCCTTCCAGACCAACATCCTCGCTCTGAACGCCGCAGTAGAAGCCGCCCGCGCGGGCGAGCAGGGCCGGGGTTTTGCGGTGGTCGCGTCCGAGGTGCGCAGCCTTGCGCAGCGCTCGGCCACGGCGGCCAAAGAAATCCGCATCTTGATTGCCGCGTCGGTAGACACGGCCAATGCGGGCGGTGAACTGGTGGCCCGGGCCCAGCAATCCATGACCGACATTACCAGCTCCATCCAGCAGGTGGTCGGCTATATCGACGAGATTGCGCTGGCCAGCAACGAGCAGCGGGTCGGGATTGCCGATGTGAACCGCAGCGTGGGCGAGATTGACGAAATGACGCAACAAAACGCCGCATTGGTAGAAGAGTCGGCCGCTGCCGCCATGAAAATGCGCGAGCAGGCTGCGCTGCTGGGTGCCGCCGTGAACAGCTTTAAAACCCCTGTCTGAGCGGGGTAGCACGCCACGCCGTATAAGGCGTTACAGAGCGTGAAGGAACCAAGGAACTCCCATGAGCCAACAAAAAATTGAGTTTTATACCGGCCCCGCCGGCGGTTGGGGCGCGTTGAAGAGTGTAGGCAAGGCCTTGATACACCAGGACACCGCGCTCAAAGGCGCCAAGACCCTGCTGTCGGCCAACCAGCCCGATGGCTTTGATTGCCCTGGCTGCGCCTGGCCGGACCGCAATCACGCGTCTACCTTCGAGTTCTGTGAAAACGGCGCCAAGGCCGTGGCCGCCGAGGCCACCTCGCGCCGCGTGACCGCCGAATTCTTCGCCCAGCACACGGTTGCCGACCTGGCCACCCAGAGCGACTTTTACCTGGAAGACCAGGGCCGGCTGACCGAGCCCATGGTCTACCGCGCGGCCGATGACAAGTACCACCCCATCGCCTGGGACGACGCGTTTACATTGATCGCCCAGCACCTGAACGGCCTACCGGACCCTAACCAGGCCATCTTCTATACCTCGGGCCGGGCCAGCAACGAAGCCGCCTTTCTGTACCAGCTGTTCGTGCGCGAATATGGCACCAACAACTTCCCCGACTGCTCGAACATGTGCCACGAGCCCAGCGGCAGCGGCATGCGCGAAAGCGTGGGCATAGGCAAGGGCACGGTGACTCTGGACGACTTTGAGCAGGCCGAGGCCATCTTCATCTTCGGCCAGAACCCCGGCACGAACCACCCGCGCATGCTGGGCGAGTTGCGCCAGGCGGCCAAGCGCGGTGCCCGCATCGTCAGTATCAACCCGCTGCGCGAGCGTGGCCTCGAACGCTTCGCCGACCCCCAAGACAAATTGCAAATGGCCACCATGGGCGACACGCCCATCAGCACCCATTACTTTCAGCTGCGCATCGGCGGCGACTTCGCCTTTGTCAAAGGCATGATGAAGCACCTGGTCGAACTGCAGGATGCGGGTGAAGACGTGCTCGACCACGCCTTCATTGCCGAGCACACCATAGGCTTTGACGCCATGCTGGCCGATCTGCGCACCGAGTCCTGGGCCTTGCTGGAGTCCGAATGCGGCCTCAGCGCCGAGCACATCCGCGCGGCCGCCGAGGTGTACCGCCAAGCCAAGAGCGTGATCGCCTGCTGGGGCATGGGCATCACCCAGCACCAGAATTCGGTGGCCACCATCCAGATGATCACCAACCTGCTGCTGATGCGCGGCAATATCGGCCGGCCCGGCGCCGGTCCGTGCCCGGTACGCGGCCACAGCAATGTGCAGGGCGACCGCACCATGGGCATCTGGGAAAAGCCACCCGTGGCGCTGCTGCAGAACCTGGAAAAAGTCTTTGGCTTCACGCCACCGCAGGCGCATGGTTTCGACACCGTCGAATCCATCCAAGCCATGCTCGACGGGCGTGGCAAGGTGTTTTTTGCACTCGGCGGCAACTTCGCTGCCGCCACACCCGACACCGTGCAGACCTGGAAGGCGCTGCGCAATTGCGACCTGACGGTCCACGTCACCACCAAGCTGAACCGCAGCCACATCGTGCACGGCAAGGCCGCGCTGATTTTGCCCTGCCTGGGCCGCACCGAGATCGACATGCAGGCTGGTGGCGTGCAGGGCGTAACGGTGGAGGACTCGATGAGCATGGTCCACATGTCGGTGGGCATCAACCCGCCGGCATCCGAGCAACTGCTGTCCGAGCCGGCCATCGTGGCCCGGCTGGCTGCCACCACCCTGGCGGGGCGCAGCCAGACGCCCTGGCTCTGGCTGCTGGAAGACTACAGCCGCATCCGCGACAAGATCGAGGCCGTGTTCCCCGACTTCAAGGACTTCAACCAGCGCGTCAAAGTGCCCGGCGGCTTCCGCCTGCGCAATACCGCCAGCGAGCGCGTGTGGAACACCGCGAGCAAGAAGGCTGTGTTTAAAACCCACCAGGTGCCCACCGGCACCGCGCTGCAGCGTGCCCGCGAACGCAAGGGCGACGCCATCGTTTTCGCGCTGATGACCACCCGCTCGCACGACCAGTACAACACCACTATCTACGGTGCCGATGACCGCTACCGCGGCGTCTACGGCCAGCGCCGCGTGGTGTTTGCGCACGCGGACGACATCCGTGATCTGGGCATGAAGGACGGCGACTGGATCGACTTCCACACCGTCTGGGACGACGGCGAAGAGCGCCGCGCCGACGGCTTCAAGCTGGTGGCTTACAACATCCCGCGCGGCTGCGTGGCCGCCTATTACCCCGAAACCAATCCGCTGGTGCCACTGTCCTCGGTGGCTGCCAATGCGGGTACACCGACCTCCAAATGCATACCGGTGCTGATGCTGCCGCACAAAAAGCCCCAGACCGTGGCGGCCCACCGGGCCGGTGCCAGCCAAGCCGTGGTGTGAATGTGGACTCCGCGCTGAACCAGGCGATTCTGGCGGTATTGCAGCAAGAGACCGAGCCCATGTCGCTGCCACGCCTGGGCAAGCGCCTGGGTCTGGGCGTGAGTGTGCTGATGCGCGCCCTGACCCTGATGGGCGACGCCAGCCTGGGTGGCCAGTCCGGCCCGGGCTGGGTCCAGGTGGTCTTGCAAGACGAGCGCTGGACTGTCAGCCTGACCGACGCCGGCCGGCGCTTCTGCGCGGAGCAGGCCCATGGCTGAGCTGCCGCCACCGCTGCTGCCGCACACGGTACGGCGCTTCCCCGCCGACCTGGTGGAAACCGACCAGATCGCCGCCGAGGTGCCGGTGGCCCTGGTGTTCAACGGCATCTCGCATGCGGTGATGATGGCCACGCCGCAAGACCTGGAAGCCTTTGCCCTGGGCTTTGCGCTGAGCGAGGGCATTCTGGACAGCGTGGCCGACTGCTATGGCATCGAAGTGCAATCCAGCGGCGATGCCTGCGAAGTGCAGCTCGAGGTGTCCTCGCGCTGCTTCCAGCGGCTGAAGGAGCGTCGCCGCAGCCTGGCCGGCCGCACCGGCTGCGGCGTCTGCGGTATCGACAGCCTGAGCGCGCTGGACCTGGAACCCACGCCTATGCCGCCGCAAGCCTGGGCCGCCCAGCTGCAGGCCACGACCGTGCTGCAGGCGCTGCAGGCCATGCCGCCGCTGCAGGTCTTGAATGCTGCTTGCGGCTCGCTGCACGCGGCCGGCTGGGCCACGCCCGATGGCGTGCTGACCGACGTGCTGGAAGACGTGGGCCGGCACAACGCGCTGGACAAGCTGCTGGGCCAGCTGGCGCAGGCCGGGCGCCTGGGTGAACCGGGTTTTGTGGTGATGTCCAGCCGCGCCAGCTACGAGTTGGTGCGCAAATGCGCGCGCCTGAACGTGGTGGCGCTGGCAACGATTTCGGCCCCCACGGCCTTGGCCATCCGCATCGCCGACACGGCGGGCCTGCAGCTCTGGGGCCTGTGCCGCGATCCGCGCGCGGTGCGCTACACCTAGGTCCGTGGCCGCGGCTGCGGCGCCATAGCCCGGTAAAGGTGCTTGGCTCATGTAAAGTCGGTATGGAGTCCGCGGACCGCAATAGAGCCTGTTCCATGAAATCCGTTTTTGACCCTATCCACCCGGGGATGCCGCTGGCGCAGAGTGCTGCGTATGCTTCAGCCACCTTGGGCTTGCAGGGGCCGATCACGTTCAGTTTGGAAACCTTGCAGTCATTTAGCGCCGCATTGCTGGCTATGGCCGGCACCGCCCGCGATGCCAGCCCCGAGTGTTTGCTGCACGACGCATTGCAGCTGCTGCGGTCGGTCGTGCCGTTTCGCTCTGCCTGGTGGGGCGAGTGTTCGGATGGGCACGGTGGCGTACCGCCGCGCAACTGGCTGCATGGGCGCATCAACCTGCAAGCTGGCTTCGCGCAGGAGTGGAACGATCTGTCGGTCAAAGATGTATTCGCCAGCAACTCCATGCGCAGCTGTGGCACCGTGGTACGCGTCAGCGGCCACGAAGACCCCGTGCCCGAGATCACGGAGTTTTCCCGGCGGCATGATCTGTTCCATGCCATGGCCCTGACCTGCGAACTACCGGGCAGCGGCACCCTGTTCTTCGTGTCGTTGTACCGCAGCGAAACATCACCGGCATTCAGCGATATGGACAGCGCATTGTTTGCGGAATTCTGTGTCCACCTGTTGGGCCACTGGCGTACCCGTGTGCAAGACCTGCTGGGCGCAAGCGCTGCGCTGACGGCAAACGGGTTTGGTCTGGCGGACGGCTGTGGTGATCTGCTGTACCTGGGGGACAGTCTGGGCGCGGCCATCCACAAGCAATACCCCGACTGGTCCGGGTCGCGGCTGCCGCGCGCATTGGCAGAGGCCCAGCGCCAGCTGCCGTGCAGCCTGGCCTTGGGTGCGCGCCGGCTGACGCTGCAACCCTGCGGGCAGTTGACCATTCTGTCCCTGGACCGGGGGCACCGGCCCGCCGGGTTGCCTCCCCGGGAGCGCACCGCGGCCATGCTGTATTCACGCGGCCATTCCTACAAGGAAATTGCCCGCTTGCTGGACCTGAGCCCGGCCACCGTGCGCACCTACTTGCGCAGCGCCTACCTGCAGCTGGGCGTACGCAACAAGATCGAACTGGGCAACGCCCTGGGCGCCTAAGTCTTTCCACGCCGCACCCTCCGCATCTGCAGAGGGCCGCGCCAGCCTTTGCGTCCCTACAGTCCATTTGGCACTGTGACCCCGACACCGGTGCCGTTTCAAAAAAACATAACGCACAGGTCCCACAGGAGAAGACAAATGGCTGGAATCAGGAATTCAGGAGGCGTGCTGCTGCTTGTGCTGGCGGCCGCCGTGGTGGCGATGGTGGGCGGCTGCAATGGCTCTGACGACGGGCCGGCCGACACCGTGCTGCGCAACGGGCAGGTCGTGACCATGGATGCAAGCAACTCCATCCAGCAGGCCATCGCGGTACGCGACGGAAAAATCGTCTATGTCGGCAGCGACGCCGGCACCGGCCCCTTGATCGGCAGCAAAACCAGGGTGCTGGACCTGGGCGGGCGCATGCTGATGCCCGGCTTCATCGACGCCCATCTGCATGCGCTGGCCGGCGGGCGTGCCTTGCTGCAGTGCGATCTGGCCTATGCGCCGCTGTCGCATGCGCAGCTGCTCGGCAAGCTGCAGTCCTGCCTGGATGCCTCCACCGACAAGGAGCCGGGCGGCTGGCTGGAGGCCGTCAACTGGGACCGCCAGTCCACCTCGGCCCTCAGCGGCGACCCCACCAAAGCCCTGCTCGACACCTTGCACACCCAGCGCCCGATCGCGGTGACATCGAGCGATTTCCACACCGTGCTGGCCAACTCCCGCGCCTTGGCGCTGGCCGGCATCACCGCCGCCACGCCCGACCCGAGCGGCGGCAGCTTTCTGCGCGGCGCAGACGGTACGCCCACGGGCATTTGTGAAGACAACGGCGGCTGGCAACTCAAAGCCGCCATTCCTGCGGATTCCGATGCCGACCTGCTCAAGCAAGGGCGTGCTGCACTGGCTGCCCTGCGGGCCCAGGGCATTACCGCGTTCATGGATGCCGCGTCGGGCGAGGTGCAGGCCAAGACCTTCAAGTCGCTGCAGCAGCTGGGTGAGCTGACAGCGCGTGCCAACCTGGCCCTCACCGTGCAGCCCGGCGATGCGGCCGCCAGCGCGACCAACACCATTGCCACCGCACGCGCCTTGGCCAGCAGTATCGACCAGGGCACACCGGTGGCCGCGCCGGGTTTGCAGTCGCGCATCGTGAAGATATTCATGGACGGTGTGGTGAATGCGCCGGGTGACACGGGCGCCATGCTCACGCCGTACTACACCAACACCGGCACCGATGCCGCTCCCCACTGGCAGCCCGGAACGAACCTGGGCTCGGTCTACTACCCGCCGGAAGTGCTCCAGCCGCTGCTGCTGGCCGCCAATGATGCGGGCATGGATGTGCATGTGCACGCCACCGGCGAGCGGGCCGTGCGCCAGACCCTGGACGCCGTGCAAAACCTGCGCAGCCTGCGCGCCAACGCCGACTTCCGCCCGGCCATCGCCCACGACGAGACCGTGGCGGTGGCCGACTACCCGCGTTTCGCTGCGTTGGATGTGATGGCCACCATGTCCTTCCAGTGGGCGCAACGTGCGAACTATTCGATCGGTGAAACCGAGAACCACCTGGGCCCCGACCGCTTTGCGCGCATGGAGCCGTCCGGCAGCCTGCGCCATGCCGGGGCGCGTGTGGTGCACGGCAGTGACTGGCCTATCGACCCGTTTGACACCTTTCTGGCGCTGAAGATCGGCGTGACGCGCTCGGGCGACCCCAGCAACCCGAACAGCGCCGCCAGCAGCTCGCCGATCTACCAGGGCAAGATCAACAATGACCCGGGCCTGACACGTGCCGAGGTGCTGCGCGCCATCACCATGGATGCGGCCTACCAGCTACGGCTGGACAAGGCGGTGGGCTCGCTGGAGACCGGCAAACTGGCCGACATGATCGTGCTGGACAAGAACTTTCTGACCGTTCCCGAAGAAGAGCTGGGCCGCAACAAGGTATTGCTCACCATGGTGGGCGGGAAGATTGTGCTGGCCCTGGACGCCTTCAGCAGCGCCTTGGAGGCCAGCGCCCGCAAGCTCAGCGTCGGCGACATGCTCAGCCCCCGTGGTTCCACCGGCCATGCCGTGGTCAAAGGCAGCCCGCACGGCGACGGGCACAACCACTGAGGCCTGGAGTCAGATTGGGTTTGCTATGTAATCAATAGCTTCTGGCGCAGGTAGTACCTGCGCTAGCGGCCTAATTTTTATAAATTGCGTTGACGCCGGCTTCCGGGGCGCCGGCCTGAACGGTTTCAGTTCGGCGTCAGTGTGTACGACAGCGACGAGGCCACGTCGTTCCAGCCGAACTGGCGCAGGTCGCTGAAGCCCTGCCGCTCTGGCACCCACAGCTGGGCGCCGGCGAAGTTGATGTGCTGGTGCAGCACCGCAAACGAGCGCTGCGGCCGCAGATTGGCCCAGACCTCGCTCTGGTTCGACACCGACGACACCTTGTCGTTGATGTTCTGCAAAAACACCGCGGTGCGAAAGTCGCTGATGTTGCCGTTGCCCGCCTGGCGCCCGCCGGAGCTGCTGGTGGTACCGGCGCCAAAGCGCCACAGCCAGCCCGCGAAGTTGCTGTTCTCCCACAGGAACACCGATCCGCCGATGGCATTGGCGATCTGCTGCGGCGATGAAGAGGTGTCCAGCGTCACCGGCGGCGCCTTGGATTTCTTCGCCGGCTTGGGGCTGGTGGGGTTGTCCTCCAGGTGGCGCAGGGCTTTGCTGGCCTGCGAGAACACCCGCAGCAGCTCGCCGTCGCGGGCGGCTTCGTCCAGCAGGTAGATCAGCGGTTTGCCGTCGAAGTCTTTCACCGATTCCACCGCGGCGCGCTTGCCGTCTATGGCCACCGGCATCAGCGGAATCTTGTGGATGCAGGTGGGCGTGGCCGGCTCGCTGCGGTCATCGCCGGTGCGGCTGGCGGCCTGCTCCAGCCCGGTTTTCAGCCCCGCCAGGTAGGCGCTGCCGATCAGCGCCAGGTCGGACTGGCTGCGGTTGTCGAACAGGGATGCAAGGCTGGGGTGGATCGTCTGCGTGGGGGCTGTTGCGGCCATCGAGGTATCTCCTAGTAGCACCTGGTGGTTGAGCGTTGCGCTACCGGTGCGTGACCAGATACATCGGACCGGCAGCGCATTTCACTGTTGACCCGGATGAAAGTCAACTGACCGCTGGTGTCTTCTTGCTATTAAAAACGTAGCTTCTGGCACAGGTGGCATCTGCGCTACAGGCCTGTTTTCTATAAATTACCCGCCGGCCACGCCCTGGGTATCTACATACAGCGCATACACCGACTGGCTGGCCGCCATGAACAAGCGGTTGCGCGCCTGGCCGCCGAAGCACAGGTTGGCGCAGCGCTCGGGCAGGGCGATATGGCCTATGGGTGTGGCGTCGGGGGCGAAGACCCTCACGCCGTCCAGCTCGGGGTGGTCCGGGCCGCCGCCCCAGCCGGCCCACAGGTTGCCGTCCACATCGCAGCGGAAGCCATCCGGGTGCACGCCGTCGGCGCAGGTGTGGAACACGCGGTCGTTGCGCAGGTGGGAGCCGTCCACCTCGAACACCCGGATGCGCCGGGGCAGGGTGCCGGACTCGACCACGTACAGCAGGCGTTCGTCGGGCGAAAAGCACAGGCCGTTGGGCCGGTTCACCGCGTCCGTCACCACCGTGCACTGGCCGCTGGCCGGGTCGAAGCGGTAGACGCAGGTGGGCTGCTCGGGTGTCGCCTGGTGGCCTTCGTAATGGCCGAGAATGCCGAACGGCGGGTCGGTGAACCACACCGTGCCGTCCGACTTGACCACCACGTCGTTGGGCGAATTCAGCGGCTTGCCGTTGAATTGGTCGACCAGCACGGTGGTGCTACCGTCGTATTCGGTGCGCACCACGCGGCGTCCGCCGTGCTCGCAGCCCACCAGCCGGCCCTGCCGGTCGCGGGTATGGCCGTTGGCAAAGTGGGACGGCTGGCGGAACACGCTGACCGCGCCGGTCTGCTCTTCCCACTTCATGATGCGGTTGTTCGGGATGTCGCTCCACAGCAGGTAGCGGCCGTCGCCAAACCACACCGGCCCTTCGGCCCAGCGCATGCCGGTAGCCAGGCGCTCCACGGCGGCGGCGTGCAGGCAGTATTTGTTGAAACGCGGGTCCAGCGCGGTGATGGCCGGGTCGGGATAACGTTCACAGGCTTGCCACATGGAAGTCTCTTTTTTATTCGAAGCGCGCAGTATGCATGTCCTTTGGTTGGCGTGGGGTAGCGGCCTGGGGGAATAATCGCCGCTTGCGCACTGTCCAGGAGCTTGCATTGAAATCCCCTTTTATCGCCTTAGGTTGGCGCACGCTGTGGCGCGATGTGCGCTCGGGCGAGTTGCGCCTGCTGATGGTCGCGGTGACCCTGGCGGTGGCCGCGCTCAGCGCCGTCGGCTTCTTTGCCGACCGCTTGCAAGGCGGGCTGCAGCGCGATGCGCGGCAGCTGCTGGGGGGCGATGCCGTGGTCTCCAGCGACAACCCGACGCCGCCCGCCTTTCTGGCGCAGGCCCAGGCCCAGGGCCTGCAGACCGTCACCACCCTGACCCTGGCCACCATGGGCCGGGCCGAGGATGCACAGGGCGGCGCCAGCAAGCTGGTGGCGCTGAAGGCGGTGGTGCCCGGTTACCCGCTGCGCGGCAATCTGCAGGTATCGGACAGCGCCGATGCGCCCGGCACAGCCACGCGTGAGATCCCCGCGCCCGGCGAGGTCTGGGTCGACCCGTCGCTGCTGGAGGCGCTGGAGCTGAAGCTGGGCGACAGCCTGCTGCTGGGCGACAGCCGGCTGCGCATCCGCAAGACGATTGCCGTCGAGCCGGACCGCGGCGGCGGCTTCATGAATTTCTCGCCCCGCGCCATGGTGAACCAGAGCGATATGGCGGCCACCGGGCTGATCCAGCCGGCCAGCCGCGTCACCTACCGTTTTGCCGTGGCCGGGGCCGACCCGGCGGTGCGGCGCTATGTGCAGTGGGCCGATGCCGAAGTCAAAAAGCCCGACACCCGCGGCGTGCGCATCGAGTCGCTGGAAAGCGGCCGCCCCGAGATGCGCCAAACCCTGGACCGCGCCAACAAGTTCCTGAACCTGGTGGCCTTGCTGTCGGCGCTGCTCAGCGCGGTGGCGGTGGCCCTGGCCGCGCGCGGCTTTGCGGCCAACCACCTGGACGACTGCGCGATGCTGCGGGTGCTGGGCCAGAGCCAGCGCACGATTGCGCTGAGCTACGCGTTCGAGTTCGCGCTGGTGGGCATCTTCGCCAGCGCGCTGGGCCTGGCCATAGGTTTCGGCGTGCACTACCTGTTCGTGCTGCTGCTGGCCGGCCTGGTGGATTCCAGTTTGCCTGCGGCCACCTGGTGGCCGGCCGCTCTGGGCATGGGCATGGGTATGACCCTGCTGTTCGCCTTCGGTTTGCCGCCGGTGCTCCAGTTGGCCTCGGTGCCGCCGCTGCGGGTGATACGCCGCGATGTGGGCGGGCTCAAGCCCACCTCCATCGGCGTGCTGGGCCTGGGCGTGCTGGGCTTTGCCGCGCTGCTGCTGGCGGCCAGCAGCGACATCACCCTGGGCTTGATCGCAGTCGGCGGCTTCGCCGGTGCGGTGCTGGTGTTTGCCGGCCTGGGCTGGGTGGCGGTGAAGCTGCTGCGCCGCAGCGTCAACGAGGCCACCGCGCCGCGCTGGCTGGTACTGGCCACGCGCCAGATGTCGGCCCGGCCGGCGTATGCGGTGGTGCAGGTCAGCGCGCTGGCCGTGGGCCTGCTGGCCTTGATCCTGCTGGTGCTGTTGCGTACCGACCTGATCCACAGCTGGCGCCAGGCCACGCCGCCGGACGCGCCGAACCGCTTCGTCATCAACGTCATGCCCGACCAGGCCGCCGACTTCCAGAAGAACCTGGCCGACGCCGGGGTTAAGAACTACGACTGGTACCCGATGTTCCGCGGCCGCCTGGTGGCCATCAACGGCCAGCCTACCGTGCCCGAGAACTACACGGACGACCGCGCCAAGCGCCTGCTGGACCGCGAGTTCAACCTGTCCAACAGCGCCGAGCGCCCGGGCCACAACCCGCTGGTTGCAGGCACCTGGACCGCCGAAGAGAAGGGCGCAATCAGCGTCGAAGAAGGCATTGCCAAGACCCTGAACCTGCACATGGGCGATACGCTGCGCTTCGACATCGGCGGCCAGCAAAGCGAGGCCAAGATCACCTCGCTGCGCAAGGTGGACTGGGGTTCGATGCGGGCCAACTTCTTCGTGATCTACCCGGTCAGCCAGATGGGCGATGTGCCGGTGACCTACCTGGGCGCGTTCAAGGCGCCGGCCACCAAGGGCTTTGACAACCAGTTGGTGCGCCAGTTTCCGAACATCACGGCGGTGGACCTGGGCATCACCCTGGGCCAGATCCAGCGGGTGCTGGACCAGGTGATACGCGCGGTCGAATTTTTGTTCGGCTTCACCCTGGCGGCTGGCCTGGTGGTGCTGTTTGCCGCCATCACCGCCACCCGCGAAGAGCGGGCCCGCGAGTTCGCCATCATGCGGGCCCTGGGCGCGCCCGGCAGCCTGCTGCGCCAGGTGCAGCGCGCCGAGCTGGCCGGCGTGGGCCTGCTGGCCGGCTTCCTGGCCAGCATCGTCGCCATGGCCGTGGGCTGGGCGCTGACCCGCTATGTGTTCGAGTTCGCCTGGAACGGCTCGCTGTGGGTGCCGCTGCTGGGCGCCCTGGCCGGTGCGGTGCTGGCGCTGGCGGCCGGCTGGTGGGGCCTGCGCGATGTGCTGCGGCGGCCGGTGGTGGATACGCTGCGCCGGGCGGCGGCCTAGCTGCCCAGAAATTCCCCCACCGGTTTCAGGTCGTCGATCCGGTCGCACACCGCCTTGATGGCAACCATGATGGGCACGCCCAACAGCAGGCCCCACAAACCCCAGAGCCAGCCCCAGGCCAGCATGCTGACAAAGACGGCTACGGGGTTCATTTGGCTGGCGCGGCTGGTGAGCCAGGGCGTCAACAAAAATCCTGCGATCGCGTGGATGACCAAGGAGCCGCCACTCACCAGCAGCACCATCTCCAGCGAGCCGAACTGCAGAAACGCGACCAGCGCGGAGCCCGCCGCAATCACCACGCTGCCAATGTAGGGCACCAGGTTCAGCACACCGGCCGCAATGCCCCACACCGCTGCATGCTCCAGGCCCAGCGCCATGAAGCACAGCCAGGTGGCCACACCCACCAAACTGCTGGTGAACAGCTGGACCAGCATGTAGCGCTGAATCTGGTCGTTGATCTGGTTCAGCGCCTGCAAGGTGATCTTTTTGCGGCTGAGCGTCGGGCCCGCCAATTTCACCACCTTGCGCCGAAAGCTGTCGCCTGACGCCATCAGGAAGAAGGTGATCAGCGCAACCGTGCCGACTTGGCCCAGCATGCCCACGATGCCCAAGCTGCCGTTCCACAAATGGTCGCGGATGTCGAACCGCGGCTTGACGATCTGCACCCGCTGTACGCCCGGGCCCGCGGGCACGGAGCGGCCCGTCTCTTCCGCGGCCTGCTCGAGTTGCGAGGCCGCCTGCTGCACCGTGGTCAGCGTGTTGCGCGGCGATCCGGGCAGCACGCGCAGGGCGCTGCGCAGCTTTTGCGTGGCAGCGGGGAGCTGCTCGACCAGCTTGCTGGCGTCGTCACTGAGCGAGTAGGCCGTGGCGCCTACTCCGCCAAGAATGCCCATCAGCAGCACGGCGGCGCTCAATGCCCGTGACACCCTGCGCGTGTGGAACCAGTCGACCACGGGTGACAAGGCATAGCTGGAAAGAATCCCCACCATGACCGGAATAAACACCGCGCCGGCCCAGCGCAGGGTGTAAACGCTGGCGAGTACGGCCAAGAGCCCCAGCGAAACGCTGCGTACATCCACCGGCATGTGCAACACCACGCGACGCGGCTGGCCGGATTCGGCCGATTTGTCCAGTTCTTGGGTGCTTGGGCCTGTCTGCACCGTGGTGGATTCCGTCATCGCCGATTCCTTGGTTATGGATGTCTCGTTGCCGTGTCGTTGTTCGGTGCCCCGGCTGGTCAGGGGTTCGGCAATCGCCATGTCCGCGGCATGGTAAGGCACTCCGGCCGCCAGGATGAGAGGGTTGTGCACGCAAATACCAAGGGCGCGCGATGCCTGGATGGGCTGGGCCGGTTTCAAGCGGCTTCAAGGCTATCGTTTTCGTAGCTATTGGCGTAAGTCCATACAGCGCTAGAGCCGGGTTCTGCTTGAAAATAAAAAACCCGCCCTGGTATTCCGGGGCGGGCTTTTTATCGGCCGCGGCGGCTGCTGCGCTGTTTCAACCCGCGTGCCACTGCGCAAGGTTGGACAGCAGGATGACCAGACCCGAGGCGTTGATCAGCAGGCCGGCGGTGGTTCTCAGTTCTTTCATGCTTTTACTCCAGTCCAGGTTAGTGTTGCTTGCCAGGCAAATGGTATGGAAGAGCCAGTCATGCGTAAAGACAATCGATTATATTTAATCGATAGTTTTAATTAAATAACCGGTAAAACCGTACACTGCCTACCTGCCCAGATCGCCTGTGCGCTGCGATTTAGATAGCGCCTGGCGCTGGTCGAATCAGTGCCAGAACCGTATTTCTCATCAATTTCTTCCCTCACCGTTTTGCCATGCAGATCCAAGAAAAACCACCCGCTGCCACCCCGTTCGAATGGATAGGGGGCGAAGCACCGGTGCGTGCGCTGGTGGACCGCTTCTACGACCTGATGGACCTGGAGCCCGGCTACGCCGCACTGCGCGCCGCCCACGGTCCGGGGCTGGAGAACGCGCGCCAGCGGCTGTTCATGTTCCTCTGCGGCTGGCTCGGCGGGCCGCAGTACTACACCGAGCAGTTCGGCCACCCGCGGCTGCGCGCCCGGCATATGCCGTTCAAGATCGGCATCCTGGAGCGCGACCAGTGGCTGGCCTGCATGGACCAGGCGATGGGCGAAACCGGCGTGGATGAGGCCCTGCGCGCCCGGCTGCGCGACAGCTTTTTCCAGACCGCCGATTGGATGCGCAACCAGGGCGTGTGATGCTGCGCCCGGCCTGACTATCCCTTTGTACAAACCAACTACTGCCATGACACACATCCAATTCACCCCCTTCACAGCCCCCATCCGGGTGGCCGTCATCGGCTACGGCCTGGCCGGCCGGGTCTTCCATGCGCCGCTGGTGGCCGGCGTGCCCGGCCTGGAGCTGGCTTGCATTTGCTCCAGCAAACCCGAGGCGGTGCAGAAGGACTGGCCCCAGGTACGCGTGGTGCCCACGCCCGAGGCGGCGTTTGCCGACCCGGCGATCGACCTGGTGGTCATCGCCACCAGCAATGCCAGCCACCATGCCCTGGCGCGCGCGGCCCTGCTAGCGGGCAAGCATGTGGTGGTGGACAAGCCTTGCACCGTGACCCTGGCCGAGACCGAAGACCTGCTGGCCGTGGCCCGGCAGCAGAACCGCGTGTTGACGGTCTACCAGAACCGCCGTTTTGACGGCGACTTCCTGCTGCTGCAGCAGGTGCTGGCCAGCGGCAAGCTGGGGCGCATCACGCATTTCGAGTCGCACTTCGACCGCTTCCGGCACGTGGTGCCCGGCAAGTGGCGCGAACAGGACATTCCCGGCTCCGATCTCTGGCTGGACCTGGGGGCGCACCTAGTTGACCAGGCCTTGCAGCTGTTTGGCGTGCCCGACGACCTGTCGCTGGACGTGGCCCGTCAGCGCGAGAACACCCAGACCAACGACTACTTCCACGCCCAGCTGCGTTACGGCTCCAGCCATCCAGGCCTGCGCGTGGTGTTGCATGCCAGCTCCTGCGTGACCAGCTCCGGACCGCGCTTTGCAGTGCACGGCACGGGTGGTTCGTTCACCAAGTTTGGTTTGGATACGCAGGAAGACGCGCTCAAGGCCGGCGGCCGCCCGCAACTGGGCGCGCTGGGCGACTGGGGTGCCGACCCCTTGACCGGCCAGCTGGTGCACCACGCCGCAGCCGGGCTGGTGACCGAAGCCACGCCCGATGTGGCGGGCAACTACCTGCAGTACTACGCGGGCCTGCGGGACTATCTGCAGGGCAAGGCGGCCGCCGCGCCGGTGACGCCGCAACAGGTCTACCAGGTGATGGCCATGCTGGGCCGGGGCGAACAGAGCGTGAAGAAAGCCGCCTTCGTACCGACCGGCGACCTGCGCTGATGGCCGCGGGCTAGCCGGGCGCCTGCAGGCCTAGGCGGCGCTGGCCTTACTTTTTGCCGCCGCCACCGCCATTGCCGCCGCCGTTACCACCACCGTTCCCTCCGCCATTCCCACCCCCTTTGCCGCCACCGTTGCTGCCGTTGCCACCCGCATGGTTGCTCTTGCCGGCATCTGTGGAGGTGTTGTCGGCTTTGGCCAGGCTGGCCACTTTCTTGCCACTTTTCTCGGTGTGCGAAGCACTGACCACCGAGCCCAGGGTGACGCCCATGCTCTTGGCGATCTGGCCCCAGCCCATGCCCTCGCTGCGCTGCCCCAGCACCCCGCCGAGTGCGGCCGCGAGCTGGGTGGGCGTCGGGTTGGTGATGCCCTGCTGGGCCAGCGAGGTTTTGGCCAGCCCGAGGGCGATGTTGATATTGCCGTAGCCCAGCTTGCCGGTGCTGGGCGCCAGGCTGGCCGCGGGCTCCGACGCGTACGGGCCATGGGGGTTGGGCTGCAGCGTGATCAGGCTGCCGGTGCGCAGGCCGTCCACCAGCGACTGGGCATTTTCAGGCGAACCGGCAAAGCTGGCGTAGCTGGAGGTCAGCTTGCTGGCTGTGACGGTGGTGCTGGTCGCGGCATGGGCGACCAGGGCTCCGCTGCCTAGTAGCAATGCGCCCGCCGCCAGCGCGGCAAGCATGGTTTTTTTGATCAACATAGGGGCACCTCGTCTCGTTGTAGGGATAGGGCCGCGCCCGCGGCCTGGAAGATATTCCATCTTAGGCCGCCTGGCGCCGAGGCCAGGCAATTTGCGGCGTCGTCCTACAGGCGGGGCGCGTGGCTTACAACCCGTTCTTAGACGCTGGTGATGCCGATCACCAGGCTGGCGGCATAGCCGGTGCTGGCGTTGCCGCTGACCTGCAGCATGTGCTGGCTGGGGTGCTCCGCCGGCTCGTCGGTGTGGGCGGGTGGCGGCATATCCAGCGAGGGGCGGTACAGCGTGGAGCAGCTATAGGCCGCGGTGCTTACCGCATACGGAAACAGCAGCTGTGCACTGGCGGTGCACACGGTGCGCGAAGACGGCACGGTACTGGGCAGCAGTACCAGCAGATGGATGTGCTCCAGCTGGCACTGGTGGCAGCCCGGCAGGATGGTGTGGAACACGACGCTGCCCGCGTGGTTGCTGAACTGCACGCCGCGCAAATAGGTTTCGCCGATGGGGGCGATCTCCGGGCCGCTGTGGCCGCCCGAATACTGGCCTTCGGCGTCGCAATGCCATACATAGACCTCGGCGCCGCAGATGGCTTCACCCTGGTTGTCGCAGTCTCGTAGCTGCAGCGTCAGCGTGAGCGGAATACCGGGCCGGCCCTCGGTAATGTCGCGGCGCAGCAGCGGGGTGCCGCCCACGGTGAACAGTGCTGGGCCGGCAACCTCCAGGCTGCTGAGCACGCAGCTGTCATCGTTCAAGCGGGTGCTGGATAGTGGGCGCGTGGCGGCAAGGGCGGCAGCGGAGGCGCTGGGAGTCATCGGGTTTCCTCGGTAATTCAGGGTGGGGCGCGGCTGCGGTGCGGCGAATATAGCGCATTTTTCTTTTTATGGGAAAAATTCCCATATATAATCGCGCCATGCAAACACCTACCCCGTCTCCTGGTCAGGCCGTATTGGCCCAGGTGCTGGCCATGCTGCAGCCCCTGGTGGTCTGGCTGCTGCGTTCGGGTGTCGGCTATACCGAGCTGACGGCGGCGCTGAAGCCGGTGTTCCTGGAGGCGGCGCGCGCCGAGCTGGCGCGCATCGGCGGCAAGCAGACCGATTCGGCCGTCAGCCTGTTGTCTGGCGTGCACCGCAAAGACGTGCGCGCTTTTGGCCAGACCGCCCGGGCCGTGGACGTGCGGGCCCAGCTGGGCAAGCCCACACCCGCCAGCCAGGTGATGACCCGTTGGCTGGCCTCCGACTGGCCCGACAGCCTGCCGTTCAGCGGCCTGGAACGCTCATTTGAAGCATTGGCCCGCGCTGTATCCAAAGACATGCACCCGCGCGCGCTGCTGCTGGAGCTGGTGCGTCTGGGTGTGGTGCTGGAAGAGGAGGGCCAGGTGCGCCTGTGCCGCCAGGCCTTTGTGCCGAATCCATCCCTTGAAGAATCGCGCCGCCTGCTGGCCGGCAGCGTGGCCGACCACATTGAAGCCGGGGTGCACAACCTGAGTGCCAGCGACGGCAAAACCTATCTGGAACAAAGCGTGTTTGCCGACGGCCTGAGCCCGGCCTCGGTGCAGCAGCTGGAACAACTGGCCAACAGCCTGTGGCGCGACGTGCTGGCCGCCATGGTGCAAGCCGCCGTGCCGCTGTGCGAACAGGACGAACCTGCCGGCGGCAACCAGCGCATCCGTCTGGGCATGTTCTGCCTGAGCGCGCCGATGGAGCTCAACGCACCCAATAACAACCCACCCGATGGAGATGGAGATGCCCCGCATGCAAAAGATACACGCTAGCCCAGGGGCCTACGAGCGCCGTGCCGGCTGGCGCGGCTGGATGGCCGCTATATCCATGGGCATGCTGGTGCTCATCCTGTCGTTGGTCCTGGATGGCTGCGGCGGTGGCGAGGTGGCCGGCGTGGGCAGCGGCGGCTCGGGCACAGCCAGCGGCACGGTCAGCGGCTTTGGCAGCGTGATCGTCGACGGCGTGGAATATGCAGACACCCGCGCCTCGGTGCAAAGGCCCGATGGCGCCGGCGCGCTGCAGAGCAGCGCTGTCAAGCTGGGCCAGCGGGTCCGCCTGGTGTATGACAGCAACAACAACGCGCAAAGCATCGAGGTGCTGTCGCAACTGGTCGGCCCGGTAACGGCGCTGCCCGACAACAACGGCTGGATGCAGGTGCTGGGCCAGTGGGTGCGGGTGGTCAACAACACCAGCGACCCCACGCGCAGTACGCCCACGGTGTTGGATGGCTGCAGCGGCGTGGCGGCCATCGCCAGCGGCGACACCATGGAGGTGTTCGGCTCCTGGGTCTGGGACGGCAGCAAGTCGGCCACGGTGCTGGTCGCCACCCGCATGGAGCGCCTCGCCGCCGCCCCGGCGCTGGTGCAGCTGGGCGGGGTGGTGCAGGGCTTGTCGGGTAGCAGTTTCCGCCTGAACGCCAGCAACGGTACGCTGGTGCAGGCCAGCAGTGTGCCCACCGATCTGGCCGATGGCGCGGTGGTGCAGGTCTGGGCCACGCAAAGCGCCTGGGCCGCGGCCTCCAGCAGCGTAGCGCTGCAGGCCACCCTGGTGTTGCGTTCCGAGACCCGTGCAGCCGATCTGGCGACCGGCCAGGCCTTGCGCCTGGGTGGGCTGGCCAGCCAGTTCGATGCGAGCGCCCGCACCCTGGTCGTGCAAGGCATGACGGTGCAGCTGGCCGCCGGGCTGGTCGTGGACGAGGCCGCGCTGGCGCGGGGCGAATTCGTCAGCCTGCAGGTGCAGCGGGTGGGCGACAAGCTGGTCGCCAGCAGCGTCGAGGTGCGCAGCGGCTCGGCCCCGAACGACGACCTGGGCGGCAAGACGCTGCTGATAGGCAACACCAGCGGCATCAACTGGAACGCCAGCAACGTGCAGTTCAGCCTGCGCGGCGTGCAGGTCCAGGCCACCGCTGCAGTCATCGACACCAGCTGCAAGTCGGTGGCACTGACGACCCCGATATCGGTGCGGGTGGAGGGCGGCGTGCAGACCCCCGGCCAGCCCGTCACCGCCACCCGGGTGCAGTGTTCCCCGGCCACCTAACTTGGCTAACCTTTTTTTGACGTTCACTTCCATGGAGAAAAGCATGCACGATGAAAACCACCACCACGGTCTGGCCCACGACCTGGAAGTCCTGGGGCAGATGGTCGCCGAACGCCGCCGCGCCCTGCGCTGGCTGGGCGTGGGCAGCCTGGCGCCGCTGGGCCTGCTGGCCTGTGGAGGTGGCGATTCGGCCAGCACGACCAGTACGAGCAGCACCAGCACGGCCACGGGCAGCACCACGACGACCGATACATCCACCAGCACTTCCACGACCACCACCGGCAGTTGCGGCAACACCACCACCATCGCCAGCGAAACCAACGGCCCGTACCCTGCGGATGGCACCAACACGCTGAATGGCAGCACCGTCAATGCCCTGACCCTCAGCGGCATCGTGCGCAGCGACATCCGCTCCAGCATCGTCAGCTCCAGCACCACCGCCGCCGGCGTGCTGTTGACCGTGACCCTGACGCTGGTCAACACCAATTCCAGCTGCGCTGTGCTGTCGGGCTATGCGGTGTATCTGTGGCACTGCACGCGCGACGGCCTGTACTCCATGTATTCCAGCGGCGTGACCGGCGAGAACTACCTGCGCGGCGTGCAGATCAGCGACAGCAACGGCAGCGTGACCTTCACCACCATCTTCCCCGGTTGCTACAGCGGCCGCATGCCGCACATCCATTTCGAGGTGTATGCCAGCCAGACCGCGGCCACCACCACGCCGGCCGGCGACCAGGTGCGCACCTCGCAAATCGCCTTGCCGCGCGACGTGTGCAGCGCGGTCTACGCCACCACCGGCTACTCGGCCAGCGTGGCGAATCTGGCGGCTATCACGTTTGCCACCGACAACGTATTCAGCGACGGCACCAGCACCGAGCTGGCCACGGTGACCGGCAGCGCCAGCGCCGGCTATGCGGCAACCCTGACGGTGGGCCTCGCCGTCTGAACTGGTTTGCTATGCATTCAGTAGCTGCTGGCGCAGGTGAAATAAGCGCTAGCAGCACTTTTTATAAATTTGTAATTACTCATTCCCTCGTGCAGGCGGAACGTACGCCGTCCAGAAACACCGCAGAACTGGCTTAGCCAGGCTGCTGGTGTTGCCCCCTGCAAGGGGGTTGGCGAAAGATGCGAAGCACTGCAGCCTGGGGGGGTGAGTAGTTACTAAATTTCAGCTGGGCCGCAGCAGCACCACCAGCGCACCCGCGCCGCCTTCCATGGGGCGGGCCTGCACAAAGGCCAGCACCTCGTTCTTCTGCACCAGCCAGTTGCGTACCTTGGCTTTGAGCACCGGGGTCTTGCCGGGCGAGCTCAGGCCCTTGCCGTGCACCACGCGCACGCAGCGTATGCCGTGCTTGTGGGCGTCGCGGATGAAGCCCGACAGCGCATCGCGCGCCGCATCGCTGCGCAGGCCGTGCAGGTCCAGCTGGCGCTGGATGGTCCATTCGCCCTTGCGTAGCCGTTGCAGCACGTCGATGCCGATGCCGGGACGGCGGTAGCTCAGGGTTTCGTCGGTTTCCAGCAGGCTGCTGGCGTCGAAGCCGTCGCTGATGGCTTCCACCAGCACCGCCTGTTCGTCCAGTTTCAGCTGGGTTGCCACCGGCGCTGGTTGCTCTTTTTTCAATAGCGCCTTGCGCTTGTCTGGTATGCGGTGGACGGCGCCTGCGGCATGGATAAAGAGGTTCTTCTGGGCCGCCAGGCGGCGCTGTTTTTCAAGCTCGGCCGCTTGCTGCGCGGCCTTCAGCGCGGCGGCGTCGGCAATGGTTTTCTGGATCTTCTTCAGATCCTGCAGCGAGGTGATTTTCATGCTTCAGACCAGGCCTTTCTCGGCCATCGAGCAGGCCTGGCCCGCGGCCACGATGATGTGGTCCAGCACCCGCACGTCGACCAGGGCCAGCGCGGCCTTCAGGGTCTGCGTCAAGGCCTCGTCGGCGCGTGACGGCTCGACCGAGCCGCTGGGGTGGTTGTGCGCCAGCACCACGGCCGCCGCTTGGTGGTGCAGGGCGCGCAACACCACTTCGCGCGGGTAGACGCTGGTTTGCGTCAGGCTGCCGCGGAACAGTTCTTCCATCGCCAGCAAACGGTTTTGCGCGTCCAGGAACAGCACGGCAAACACCTCGTGCGGCTTGGCCGACAAATGCAGCTGCAGATAGTGCTTGACCGCGCCCGGGTCGCTGAACGCCGGCCGCTCCTGCAGCCGCTGGGCCATGGCGCGGCGTGCCAGCTCCAGCACGGCGATGATCTCGGCGCGCTTGGCCGGGCCCAGGCCTTTGACCCTTTTCAGGTCGTCGGCCGTGGCATTGAGCAGGCCGGCAATCCCGCCGAAGCCGTCGGTATCCGGGTGGACGATCTGCAGCAGCTCGTGTGCCATCTGCAAAACCCCCTTGCCCTGGATGCCGGTGCGCAGCAGCAAGGCCAGCAGCTCGGCGTCGCTCAGGGCCGCAGGGCCGCGTGCCAAAAGCTTCTCTCTCGGACGGGCATCGGGGGGTAGATCTTTGAGCGGCATGGCAGACTTTTACAATAGAGCCCAGTTTACCGAGACTCCTATGCCTTCTACTTCTCTGCCCGTGGTTCAGCCCGGTTCCTTTTTGACCCTGCATTACCGCCTGGGCGGCCCCACGGGCGACATCATCAATACCTTCAACGACAAGCCTGCCACCTTGTCGCTGGGCACCGGCCAGTTGTCGCCCGCGGTCGAGCAGCGGCTGCTGGGCCTGCCTGAGGGCACACGCACCGCGTTCAGCATCCCCGCCGGCGAGGCTTTCGGCGAACGCAAGGCCGATATGCAGCAGTGGGTGGCGCGCAAGCTGCTCAACCAGATGGGCGACCCGCTGGAGCAGTACCACGTGGGCGATGTGGTGCAATTCCCCACGCCGGATGGCCTGGGGCACTACGCCGGCGCGGTGCAGCAGGTCGGCAATGCCGACAGCCCGGACGCCGTGCTATTCGACTTCAACCACCCGTTGGCCGGCCAGCCGGTGACCTTTGAAGTGCAACTGATCGGCGTCTTATGAGCACGGCCCAAGAAATCATCCTGGCCGAGCCACGCGGCTTTTGTGCCGGTGTCGACCGGGCCATCGAGATCGTCGAGCGCGCGTTGAAGAAGTTCGGCAGCCCCATCTATGTGCGCCACGAGATCGTGCACAACACCTATGTGGTGAACGACCTCAAATCCCGCGGCGCCATCTTCATCGAAGAGCTGGACGACGTGCCGCCCGGAGCGACCCTGGTGTTCTCGGCCCATGGCGTGAGCCAGGCGGTGCAGCGCGAAGCCGAGGCGCGCGGCTTCCAGATCTTCGACGCCACCTGCCCGCTGGTCACCAAGGTCCACGTCGAGGTGGCCAAGCTGCACAAAGAGGGCTATGAGTTCATCATGATCGGCCACAAGGGCCATCCCGAGGTCGAGGGCACCATGGGCCAGCTCGACAGTGGCATCCACCTGGTGGAAGACGTGGCCGATGTGGCCCATGTCCAGCCCAGCCAGACCGCCAAGCTGGCGGTGGTCACGCAGACCACCCTGAGCGTGGACGACGCCGCCGAGATCGCCGCCGCCGTCAAGGCCCGCTTCCCGCTGATCCGCGAGCCCAAGCAGCAGGACATCTGCTACGCCACGCAGAACCGCCAGGACGCGATCAAGATCATGAGCCCGCAGGTGGACATCGTGATCGTGGTCGGCAGCCCCACCAGCTCCAACAGCAACCGCCTGCGCGAGCTGGCCGAGAAGCTGGGCACTGAGGCCTATATGGTCGACAGCGCCGAAGAGCTGCAAGCCGATTGGTTCGAAGGCAAGTCCCGCGTCGGCCTGACCGCCGGTGCCTCGGCCCCCGAGGTGCTGGTGCAGCAGGTCATCGACCGCATCCGCGCGCTGGGCGCGGTGTCGGTGCGCAAGATGGACGGGATCGAGGAGACGGTGAAGTTTCCGCTGCCAAAGGGGTTGCGGATGGAGGGGTGAGGCGGATAGGGGCCTGTGGCGGTTATCGGCCACAAGCGGACATTCCGTCGAGGTTTGCACACCCAAGTAATTGCGTAATGGACAACACTGAAATTAATCCGTATTGGACAAAACTTGAGGTGGCAATGAAGGCTGAACCTCCGGTCATTGTTCCAAAAGGGTTGGACGACGAGGAGTACTTTGAAAGTTTACGCACCAGCATTCGGGAAAATGCCACGCCGCCGATTCGAGTGTTTGCCACGGTTAAGGAGCCAGGCTTCCCAAATCGGGCATTGGGCTCAACGGTCGTTGGGTATCTACTCGCGAAAAGTTCGAACGGTGTTGGCTACTGGTTAGTTTATGAGCCTGACGAAGATGAGTACTACTGTTTTTGGGGTCCAGACAAAAGTAACCTTGGTGCCTATGGTGTGTCTGGGAATCCAATTTTCTGCTGGTGGGACTAGGGACGAAGGAGTTTCGGCTCAAAGTCTGACCAGTCTCAACCGGTAGGCAGAATCCGGCCAGGAGCGGCCGTTCAAGCCAACTCGCCAGTTGTCCATAATTTTGAGGATAGCTTGAAGGGTCTGGGCATCAGAGCTGCGGCAAGATGCGAACCGCACCCGACATGCGTCCGTCACCATTTACATACCGCTCCGAGCAAGGAAATTATGGCTAACTTGCGCAGTGACATTTCGCTGGGTAGCAGAATGTTGAGGGTTAACCACGCTGGGGAACATGGCGCGGTCAATATTTATGCCGGCCAAATCTTGGCGGCACGGCTGACAGCTTCATCCCTTGTCCCCGAGCTTGCCGAATTCAAGGCTCATGAAGAAAAACACCGTGCGCTTTTTTGGGCAGAGCTTCAGCTTCGTGGCGTTCGACGGTGCCGTAGCTACTGGCTGTGCGGAACTGGAGGATTCCTTTTGGGTTTGTTGACTGGGGTACTAGGTCGCCATTTCATCGCTTCCACAACCGTCGCCGTTGAACGGGTCGTCCTAAAGCATTTACGAGCCCAGCTGCAAGAGCTTTCTGGTCACGACGACCGAGCAGTTTCCGTTATTTCAGCAATCGTGGAAGAGGAGCAACACCATCACGACCAGTCCGCGTCCCACCTGTCCAAGGTTCAGGTAATGCCTGCATTGGTTGGGCATGTGGTTTCAGCATCGACTGAATCTGTAATCTGGCTTGGTATGCGCATTTAAAGCGGGTTTCCTTAGACAGAATACGGCCAGAAGCAGACGCTTGCCCTTCACTCATGAAACTTAAAACCACTGCTGTACTGTAGCCCTTCACATGCCACGTCGCGCTGAATTGCAAGGTGTAGCCAACGACTTCGTGCATTGGTTTTTAAGTCGAAACAATGACGTTGCCGGATACTGGGCGGTGGGGCAATTGCGTCTCTTCTGCGAGCAGAACAATTTCATCACTTTAAACTTGAGAATTTGGCCGCACGCCATGCCCCGCAGCGCAGAACCTATCTCCGATTGGACGCAATCATATTCACACGTTCTGACGGCTCTTATGGCTGGATATAAGCTTCCAGAGACTTGGCTT
Organism: Rhodoferax ferrireducens; assembly: GCF_031458075.1. GTDB lineage: Bacteria > Pseudomonadota > Gammaproteobacteria > Burkholderiales > Burkholderiaceae_C > Rhodoferax_B > Rhodoferax_B ferrireducens_A. The sequence continues at coordinate 770,109 of NZ_JAVDXT010000001.1, forward strand.
ATATCGGGTTCGTTAGCTCTTGAGTTTGAGCCAAGGAATGGAGCGCGTGCAATTGGTAGTTCAGCGGCTGGAACAAAGTTCCAATCAACCCTGGAATTGTTCACCGACATCGGTAAAAAATACTGCGCATCGGGCGCTGGAAATTGTCTGCCTCACAATCCGAAAATCGAAAACAGAAGAGCCCTATAGCCGCATTTAGGCAGCGTCATACCGAACATATGGAGCAGCCTAGCTTTCGGCTACAGTCGGCCAGTAGCGGACCTTCAGCCCCGCCCGCAAGTTGTCCATTTTTTTGATGATGAACTGAACATCGAGTATTCCAAGCTGCGGCAAGATACAACGATAGTCATCCTTTTGGCCTTTTTAATATGAGCGACCGTATTTTTTTTATTGAAAAGCAAGCAAAAACTTTGAAGTTGAACAAATGGCATCGCGCGGCTTTTCAGTTCTGTGTGGCTATCGTTGGACTTCTTGCTCTCGGTGGTTGTGCTACCCGCGAGAAGCTTGCCTTAGCCGATAGCCAAGAGCAAATCGTGTTAACGGATAAGGTGTCATACGTGGCGCACTCTCCTATCGGTTTGCGCTGGGAGTTCGTCGCTCTGCCAGGAACTTATGAGGCCGAACGCAAAGATGCTGAGGGTGTCTATTTCTATGGACCCGGACGCTCCATTGTGGTCATTGCTGAGATGTACAAGAACCGCCTGGATATGAAGGTGGGGGGAATTTATCTTCCCAACGATAGTTCTAAGCCGGTGCAAATGATTTACGCATTTGAAACAGACATCTATAGCGCCGAGAATCTTGAGCAATATGTCCTTCAACGAACTATTTCCACCACAGTCCAGCCGGTTCAGCCGGGTGTAAGTACAGGTGCGAACGTGGTCGGAAATGCTGTAGGAGGAGCCTTAGTAGCCGCCATGCTTGAGGCAGGCGTTGGCGAAATCACTCGCGCTTATTCCAACGGGAGTAGTTTTCCTGGCTTGGACCAAGCTTCCAATTCGTGAACCGGTTGATATTGCATAGCTGCGCCTAGCTTTTATTAGTCCAACGTATGGCAAGAGTAGCATCTTGCCGCAGCTTGGAGGCCCAACCCTTTCAGCCCATCCTCAAAAATAGGGACGAATCTGGCCGACTATAGCCACTCGCCACTTCGAGGTAGTGACGTTAAGCTTCTACTTTCACGGGCTCGCCGCATGGTCAGAGAGGGCCATAAGCTCTAGCACCTGGCAGGTTGCAACTCGTTTTGCGCCCTCCATAAAGAATCCACGAACTCCCGGAGCAATACGTGCCTTGTGAAATCCCCTACGGTCGTGGTTTACGATGAACATGTGGGCTTTTCCCGATGCTGGAATCTCTCCCTCGGGCAGCGGCTCGCCGGACTCACTTATCGCTTCGAGCCAAATCGTGCTGACTCCTTCTATCGAAGGGGCATCTCCCTCGTACATGAAATCCCACCTCGTTCGCTGGTGAGGCGGCCCTTTTCGGCCACCCTGTTCGATGGTGAGGAACTGATACTGGACCAAAAAGTCCGGCTGTCGGCCGGAACGTTCGCTGTAAGTCTTCATGGATGCTGCGATTGGGACCGACAGGAAAATTTCTGGTCCTGGCCGGATTCTGCCCCACTGGCCGAACCGGCACGGCGCCAGAGCCTAGGGCCAAGGTATTGCAGCTATGCCTGGCCAGCGAGCCATGTTGCAGGTACAGGAATTGGCGAATACAGCCCATGGCTCGCTCGTTCACGAACGGGGACAAGCAGGCCAGGCAGTAGGTGACTGGCCTTTTCGCTAAGACTTGCCAGCATCGATGTCACCTCGTTGAGATTCTGCCTGGTGAGTTCAAAGCGGCCGGGAGCCTCTAAAACGATTCGGTCAATCCGGCCATCCGCGTCGTATTTGGAGCCTTGTGAGGCGAAGGAATTCGTCAAATTCGTAAAGCGCACGCTGACGTTGACGTAAAACATCCATGGTTCCGCGCCGGAGTTCCAATCGCTGCCCCGAATCTGCAGCATTTCCACGTAGTCCTCGTGTTCGCGGCTAAACGTGTTCCCTGACTTTTTGAAGCCCCGTCCTTTTAGCGCAACGCGATGAAGGTCGGATGCGAGCGCTTTTCCCAACGCATGTACTGTCATCACCAGCTCCGATTTGGATATCTGCTTCAGGCCGTATGTTGCCCCAGCTGGGAATGCCGGACGTTCAAGCAATCATCAGAAATATGGATAACTTGGCCTTCGCCGCCATTGCTATATGCCAACAGGTCTAAATATTCCTGAGGAAGCCCTGCGGTCACCACGTCCGCAAGAATACGGAGCGCCTGAGCCGATGCACCTTCCATCTTGAACCACGTCTTTGAAGAGGACAGCTGCATTGCTATTTCGCCTGTTCTGTGAGATGTTACTTCTGGCCGTAACTTGCCATCCCTCTACCGAGCGTCCGGCGGTGACCTATTGGCCTGTTGAACCAGCCGTTTTAGCTCCCTTGAGGGTCTATCGCCTTTGATGGTTTGAGACGTGGTCAGGGCTGGAGTCGCGCTGCAAGCCGAGTCAGTCCCAATGCCCATCTATTCGGTTTACCTTCCGCCCACAGCTGCGCAAGCTCAGAAGAGTTCGGGTCAGCCACACGGGCCACTACTTTTCGGGCTTGAGGGGCGAGAGCACGGATTTCAGTGGTTGGTTTCTTTGCGAGGCAGGGAGCAACCTGCGCATTTAAAGCGTCTATTCCTTTCCCGTGGGCCGCAGCGACGACCTCTGCCGCTGCGATGGCTATCGAACCTTCTGTGGCATCAACCGGACCAGGCTTCAACGCCGATTCGATTGCTTGGGAAATCACGGCAGGAGTCGCGGAACGCGAGCATTCGGCCAACCAGTCCTGCGCATCATCGTTGTCAAACGGGCCTTCACCCCAGGTGCCGGCGTTGGCCGTAATACCAATTAAAGCCATGAACAAGGCAACGCCAACTTGTTTCAGGTAGTTCACTTGATTCCTTGAAGCGCGAGGTGGAGTGAGGTCCAAATTTCTAAGCGGTGACGCACACGGTCAGAACAACTTCGGCGTGACCGACACCGAAGGACAACGCCAAGCCGTATTTTTCGATTTCGACGAGGCCGGACCGGGCTATCTGGCGTATGAGCTGGCAGTCTACCCATGGAGCTTATATCCGCGCGTACCGGACGGCAGGGCTTCCGATAAAGTGGAAATGCGGTGGAAGCATTACATCTCCGCCTACCGAGATAAACGCCCGGTCGCAGATGCCGACCTTGCCGCCATCGCACGCTTTATGGCGGTGCGGCAATTTTGGTTGCTGGGAGAGTACGCAGGACGCGTTCCGGTCTGGGGTTCCCAAGCAATACCGACCGACCAACTCCGCCGACAGGTCGAATTACTACGCCAATGGGAGGCGTTGCAATTGCCAACTTAGCGGCATATTCCAACAGCCGCTATGGCCTCCGTTGTGCCGGGCACAGCTTCGGCTACAGTTGGTCAGGAGCCGACATTCGCCGTTAGTCTTTGTCGAACACTTACCCAGCTACCCGCATTGGACTAATAGATGGTTCTTTTGGACTGTTCAGGAATCAGGTTTGGCTCACAGCTAGACGAAAAACATCTGTTTGAATGGGCGGTGGAAATTCCTGGCGTTCTACGATGGGAGCAGGACACCCTGGTCGTCCGGTCCAAACGAATTTCTCAAGCAAGCCTGCGCGACCTTCTTGCGCTCTTTCACCGCTATGGCATACCGATGCGCCAGCTCGCACAATTCCGAAGCGACGGAAACGAAAGCTGGTTCGCGGCACCGCATATGTACTGGCACAAAAAGGTGTTTCCCCTGCAGGCTCGAGCGGGGCGAAACTTGATGCCAATTTCCCAAGTTAGCTAACGGGTTTCAGCAAATATCAGTCGTCAAGGAGGATGCGGTTATGAATAAACAACTATTGGGAGTAGCTTCCGACCATGCCGGATTGGAGCTGAAACGTACCTTGGTCGCAGAGCTTGAGAAGCGTGGCTGCGTCGTGCGAGAGTTCGGTACGACAACAAGCGACTCGTGTGACTATCCCGATTTCGCCCACGCCGTGGGGAATGCCATCCAAGCGGGCGAAATTGAGCGCGCAATTTTGGTATGCGGGACAGGTGTGGGCATGTCTATCGCAGCAAATCGGCACAAGGCGGTGCGCGCGGTGGTGTGTAGCGAGCCCTTAACTGCGCGGATGTCTCGCCAGCATAACGACGCCAACGTGCTTTGTATCGGGGCGCGAATCGTGGGCATAGGCACTGCAATCGACATCGTTGACTCGTTCCTGGGCGCCAAGTTCGAAGGCGGACGTCATGCAACGCGGGTTGCGAAAATCAACCTGGAATGACGGGGGTACGCAAGCCTGATTTCCAACCTGGCGGTGTGCAGTTCCCGCTGGACCTACTTCGCTTAACTTCTTTGCCTATGGGAAGAAGTCGGCTAACGAGTGGTGGGAAGGACAGCATTGGGCCCATCTGAGCCTGCCAGTCTTCAGGCGGAGTGCGGCCAATTTGCGGTCGACCAGGAGCTCCCAATCGTCTGAGCGTGGATTTTTGAGCGAATCACGGCAAAATGTTTCCCCATGAGCGACACACCTTTAGTCTTTGCTTCAAGCGACCGTATAGATGCTTTTAAGGAGCTAGCTGACCGCTTTTTGAGCGAGATTTTTGGCTTGCCTTGGGCGTTGATGACTGATGAGTCTGCGCTGTCAGACTTCAGCGGCTGTGGTCTTGACGACCGGGAGGACCTGCGAGCGTTTGACGACGAAGCCTACGGCGTATATTGGGACAAGTGGGTTGTTACGCGCATCTGTGAGCGCTATCGAATTGAATCTTTTCCTGTCACCATCCCCATGGTGCAACTATTTGAGCGAATCGACCGGGCTGCCCCGCTTCAGTAGACTGCACCAGAATGCCCGGAAACGGTCCACATCGACGGCCGTCGGCCAATGGCAGACCTCCCTAGTCATCACTCGGGTTCAATCAAATCCACCACGGAGAAGCCGATGTTGATTGTTCTCGGCGGGCTTCCGGGCACTGGCAAGACGGCCATAGCCCGCGAACTCGCTATCCGTTCGCCCTCTGTCTTTCTTCGCATCGACATCATTGAGCAGGCACTAAAGAAAGTGAGCTCGCTCGAGCAGGTTGGCCCCGCCGGCTATGTCGTTGCGTACGAGCTTGCAAGGTCCAATCTGGCGCTCGGAATGACCGTTATTGCCGATTGCGTAAATCCACTTTTGGTCACTCGCGAGGCGTGGCAGGCTGTGGCAGCCAGCACAAGCTCAGACATTCTTGAGGTTGAAATCGTGTGCTCCGACCTGGCCGAACACCGCAGGCGTGTGGAAGGCCGAAGAGCTGACATTCCGGACTTCACTCTGCCAACATGGGAAGCCGTTCTCCAGCATGAATACGAGGACTGGACCACAGCCCGCCTAGTCATTGATTCGTCGCTCGTCAGCGCGAGCGACGCGGCCGAGTTGATTCTGGAAAACTGGCGCAGCGGGACTGCCGGCAGTAATCAAAGGCAGAAAGTGGCCGATTTCAGTCACGCAGGGGAGGGTAGCTTGTCAACGCTCAACAGGTCACCAAGTTCCGACCACAGTTCATCACAGAGACCTGGCCTAAATGCGGATTCCTTGAACACGGGCTGTTCGCTGTAATAGACGTTCCAAAGCTCTCGGTTAGCGTCCTTTATGCACGCCCGGACATTGGAGAGCCGGTCTGCCGTCTTCACAATCAAGGCAAGCTCCTCCAGCCCCGCCACCTTGGCCAGTTTCGCGTAGGTCTTTGCTTTACGTTCTTTTCTGTTCGCGCCAGGTTCATCGGTGAGGAGCGCCACGCATGCAGCGACTTCGTCTCCAAAGCGAGAACGTACCTCAGCAACCGTGGCATCGGTGTCTTCCACAACATCATGCAGATACCCTATGACTTGAGCGCCTGGCCCATAAGGGGCGAGTGTTGCAGCGACCGCATCAAGATGATAAGAGTAAGGGTGCGTCCCATACAGTTGGGAGCCGTGCATGTGAAGCGCATAGGCGCGGGCAGCCGCAGGGTTAGCGTTTTCCATAGGTGTATTCTGGCTTAGAAGCGACCGACCGCTTTGGGTTCGCTGGAGCTCGACCTTGAACGTCCGAAATTGGCCGACCGTACGGCAGAATACGGCCAATACCAGTCAGTGACTGGTTGAGAAAACGGACGCTCAACGAGGCTGTAAAAAAAACTATCACATGCGCAGCGGCAGCGCAATTTCGGGGGGCGCGAACCCTTCCCTTGCCTGAGATCGTGGCGTATACGCCGTTCTGATGCGTCGACTTTTAGTGCGATTCATAGGGAATTTCTCTGGATAGGTTTTTTTACAACCTCAACGTTTGACATGAGCGACGTCCGCTCGATGGAAGGGTTGGCCCCCTGCCTTACGGGATGTGAAGCGCTCCTTCGATTGCCTTAGCGGCTACGGTTGTACCAATCTTGGTAGCTACGTCAAAGGCCCACTTTCCAGCCGCTTTGAGATGCTTAAGTGCAGCGGTTCCGTCGTTTACCGTTGCGGCCGCTTCGGCAGCCGCAACGCTGGCAAGAGCTTGATCGTTTTCTAGGTCCTTGCCTTCAACTCGGAGCGCTGCTCGAAGTGTCCCAAGTTCTTTAGCGAGCGCGTTTAAGTCTAAATTGCCGGACGCTTGTGCCCATTGCTGTGTATTGGTTTGGTTGTCGATTCTCGCGTTCGGCCCAACTACGTTCCCTTGTCCCGACACGTTGAAATTGTTTGTACTCATATGATCGATCCTTCCAATATTAAATACGAAACGGTCCGAAGTCCTTTTCCTAAAAATGTCAAAGGAAGTGGTTTCTGGTGGCGAGCCAACAAGGACTGAGCAATGGCGAAGGCCATCAAATGCAAGGTGATCCATGCCCCCAGAGAACATTGCCTCATCAACGAAATATCGAAACTCATTGAAAAAAGCACCCTGAAACTCGGAATAGCGCCCAGGAACGCTAAATGAATCCGGCATGGCAACGAGGTTCTCGACAAGAGTGCTGAGTGGATACTTGCCGCTGGTTAGGAGCTTCGTCGGATAGATATGGCCTTCAAAAACGAAGTTTCCATGCGCATAGACCCAGTCGTGGCGTCGTGTAACGTAGATCCGCACTTTGGACGACCAAGTTCGTGCATTTGTGGATCCGACATAGTGTTTCGCGACCTCGCCTTCCGCCTCCCAATTCTCGATTGCGTATCCAAAGCACACAAGGTCGCGGGGCTTTGGAGGTGTGATTTCGCTACGTTGGATGGGCATAGTGGTGGAGCTGTTGCCGCGGTGACAGTGCAAGTTTACGTGGCGAACTAAGCGGTGGCAATCTCGGGGGCCTAGTTCACTGGATTGGCCGCGTTCGACTAAAAGCTGACCGCTATACGGCGAGCAGTCAGATGGTGGGGACAGAATTCGGCAGGCAGGACATTGCCTGCCGCCCTCCGCCTATCCCTATTTTTGATGATGACCCGCGCTGCCTCGCTCCGCGCTCCCCGCTTCTGCGGCAAGATGCGACGGTCCATTTCCCTATCGTCGCCTTTTTCTCTTAGGAATGGAGTGGTGATGGAAGTGCGTATTCCGGTTCTTGTGCGCATCAAGTTCGGTGCCTTGGACAGTCTGAACGATTCTCGCAAACATGTTCCATGCATGATTTTTGCATCTTATTCAAGTAACTAATTTACCTCCGTAGATTCGTGCTGCGGAAGTTTGCACGAAGGAAATATTTGACTTCTATTCCCCGATTTACTGAGCGGGCCCCTGCCAGGCCGCCGGAGGCCCCCTCGATCGTGCACATGTACGCATGCACGATCCGAAACGAACGCTGCCTGATACGATGACTGCACCCGGCCAGAAGCGGACATCGCCAATGTTGGTCCAACATAGGGACGTTGGGTAGCACTACCCTGTGCACTAAAAAATGAGCCTTGAATTATTGAGAATGCTGCCACGCGACAAGCACGATGTGCAGCGCGCTGAAGCCTTGGTTCTGCTGGGTTATCCGGCAGTCGAGCCGATACTCCCACAGCTCCTTCAATGGGCTCAGGACGGCAACTGGCCCGTTGCTCGAGTGCTGGCGCCACTCCTGGCGGCTATCGGGCTCCCTCTTGTCCCCCACGTCAGGCTGATTCTTAACGGAAACGATGACACTTGGAAATATTTTCTTCTACAGACAGTCGTTGCTGAGTCAGTCGAAATGAAGAGGCTACTTCATCCAGAACTCGAGCGATTGGCTAGATGCCCCACTGCGAGCGAAGCAGCGGAGGAATTGGATTCAATGGCGAGCACCATGCTCGCGATTCCGTAAACGGCCAACTGCGGTCATCCGGCTGACTAGAGCGGTTATCATTTTTACCTACGTACGACACTCAAGAACGAAATCCATGGAGCAAGAGAAAATTTTACGAAACTTAGCTTATGCAGTCGTTTTCAGCACAATTAGCCTTCTATGCGGCTGCGTTGGAGTAGCTCCGACTCGACTTGCGCCGGAGAGTAAGGTTCAATCTATCGTCCTAGAAGAGCCTTATCAGTACATTGCGAACTTTCCAGGTAGTCAGCGCATGCAAGTAACCCTAACGTCCGGACGCTATGTGGCGGTCGCGCGGGATGAAAGCGGCTTTTATTACGTGGGGCCTCCGCTGTGCTATCGCTCGGTATATGTTGACCCGGGCTGGATGGGGCGGCAAGGCGGTGCTGGAAAGCACGTGGCTATAGCTGATTGTGGAATTCACGTTCCTTCAGATGAATCCGTGTTCCCATATGCGTTCTCGATTGTTGGAACCTATTTGACAACGGCTCAGATGAACGCCGTTGATGCAACTGGCGTGGCCGGGCAGAAAGACACTCCGGCCGAGATACCATTGGAGGCTTTTCCTTCCGTGCCTACTGGAATTAGCTCGTTGGGAGCAGGAGTTGGCATGGGGGTGGGGCTAGGCATAGCAAGCGCTCTTGCAGCCGCGGAAGAGGGGCGCTTCGTTCCTCTGAGAAATCAGGAAGTTAGCCCTCGGTTGCGAAAAATAGTTCAACGAGGTCTACAGACTGACTGATTCAGTCACCCAGCTTCCACGGTGTACACCTGCCGATATCGGCCACTAGCAGACCGCCGTGGGCGACTCTCAGTGATATGCAAAACTGTATAAATGTTGTCCAAAGTACTCTTTTTCGTAGCTGGCACATTGGCAATGGGGCTTACCTGGCTATTTGCAATCGTAGCCGCGGCTGAAATGATATTTGCATTTGCTATAGAGGGGTACCTGCTGGGTATCGTGGCATTGGCATGCCTGACTGCCGCAATGTATCCGTCGTGGAAGTTGTTTTTCAAACCCACGCACCCGACATAACGTGCGTTTAACAATGTTGCGCGTGCCGCATGCTTCCAAGCTGGAACGGCGGAATGCCCGCTTTTGAGCTGACGGAACGTCTCTTGTGGGCCCGAAGCGGGCATTAACTTTATTTTTGCAGCCTGGTCACAAAGCATCAAATGATGCCGTATTTCTGAATATATCCCCACCAAAAATCTATTCTGCGCATTCAGCAGAAAGCTCAATCGATTGAGGCATTTGCGCAGAAACTGACGCTGCGGTTAAGAAGAACACCCTCGGCTCCTCATTTCCACCAACGTAAATCCTTTGCGCAATACCCGTGACACCGCTGTATAGCTCCATTGTTGGCCCCTCTATCATTTCCCCGCGAATTCTGCGAATTTTGACAAGCTCAGTGCGGCCTTCGCGCTTGATGCCTCGAAACAAATGCGCCGTTTCATGACCCATAAAACTCTGATATCTAATGGCGCAGATTCGTTCGCCCAATTGTTGGACACCTAACAAATCGGAAAACCACATGCGCTCATCATTCACGGTTAACTCGGCTGGCGCAGCTCCCCACCACTCTGACTGAGCCGCTTTTGAGCCCGAAACAATCACAAAAAGACATAGCGGCAACAAAAAAATCCATGTGAGTATTTTTCTCATTCTAAAAAATCCTGTGTGAGGAAATTGTGCAGCGCAATTTTGGGCTCGTCCGCTTTTGGCCGACTACCGCCGATTATTCAGGACCCGAACAATCCTTACAGAACTTCGGAAGATATTGGACAAATCGCTTCTCAATTTCATATGCGGCCTGCTGTTCTTCAGCGGTAAAAACAAATGAGCGAGTACATTTTCTGCATTGGTAGCGAATGCCCTCGTACTCCACCGCCTGTTCATCATAGTGCCCAGTTGTACGCTGGCTACGCTTGCACCATTGCGAACGGTCTATTTGGATTCCCATGTGATGTAAGCGCTGTTTAACAACGCTCCTTATGTCCGCTTCTGGCCGATAGCCGCAGCGCTAGCCACTACAGCAGCCATCGAAGATTGGCCCAGAATTTGTCGCCAAAATGAGCGGCGCATATGCCGCAGGCAGCGACGAAAAATACCACAAGCGTACACGCGCCAAAGATGCTCAGCGGCCAAAGGGTGACGCACGCGCTCACGCCGAACACCAAGCCCAGTAGTGCCCCGCACACAAACCGCACGGTCATTCCAAAAGCATCGGCAGTCCCGCCCTCTAGCTCGGGCTGTGATTCAGTCTTCATTTTTCTCTGCCTCCTCCAATTGGACGACCGCTAATGGCCGATTTTTCTCCATCGAGGGTCATCGCACCATATTGTGGCGACGTCCGTCAACGCGAAGACGGCGCCGTCGCACCTTCAACAGGAGCACATCATGGACCATAATAAATCGACCAGTTACGCGACCCCATGGAATAAGGGGAAAATCGTCGGCCAGAAGGCCCCCTTCAAGATCAGGGATATCTGGGCCATTCGGGTTCGATTGCAGATGCAATCAAGGCAACGCGAACTGGCCATGTTCAATCTAGGGCTAGATAGCAAGCTTCGCGGTTGCGATCTTATAAAACTTCGAGTTCGCGATGTTTGCCATGGCTCTGCAATTGCCAGTAGGGCGACCATCATGCAACAGAAGACGCACCGTCCCGTACAGTTCGAACTCACTCTGGCTACCCGTGACGCGCTTGAAGCCTGGGTGCACCAGGGAAATCTACGGGCTGATGACTATCTGTTTCCCAGCAGGCTTCACGCCTCGGTTCATATTGGGACGCGGCAGTACGCTCGCATTGTTCATCGTTGGGCCAATGAAATTGGCCTCGATACAACGGAGTTTGGAACGCATTCCATGCGACGAACCAAAGCTACGTTGATCTACCGTAGAACCAAGAACCTGCGTGCCGTCCAACTCCTGCTCGGGCATACCAAGTTGGAAAGTACGGTTCGCTATCTCGGCATAGAGGTCGAGGACGCCTTGGAAATGTCAGAGCAGACTGAGCTTTGAAGAGATGGCCGGCATCGGTGCCCTGACACTCGGTTGTCGGCTTATCCATGCAAACGAGTCGTTCGCAGCGATAGCCCAACCGGCTGCTTTCGCTGCAAAGCCGACTACTCAGAAGGCGGCTTCAGGCTGGTTGCTGCCGTTGGCAGGTTTTTGGCGAATGGGTACTATCGGCCAACAGCAGACAATCGCCTAAAACGACCATACGACTGCTACAAGACTGATAGCCGACTTTCGATGCACTCCAAAGTTGTCCTTGCCCTGTGCACTATCGAAGACCCGCCCGACCAACTGCGGATAAAAGCGCAAACGGCAGCGCTATCCAAATGGCAATGACGCCGAGGAAGCTCGGCGCGATGAAGAAGCCATAGGCACACAACAGCACTGCCATAACAACAATCACATCAGAAGTGCGGACTAAAAATCTTAGTGTCGATGAATTAGGTTTTTGTGGCGAGGAGACCTGTGTGCAACGTCGGCAGCTTTTATTCGCCGAGAGAAAAGTCCCGCAATTTGGGCAAAAGTTCGAAAGCGACATTGGCAATATTCTCGGAATTCTCTTATGCCCAAAAGGGAGTTGATCTTATTCTGGATCATCGCGGGACTTCATGCAGCTATGAATTTTGAAAGATGTTGCTAAGACTACTTGATACCGCATGCGGACATTGACCTCGGCAAGCCGTAGAGCTGCTTGTGCCGCCCATAGCTGCCGCTGAGACTACTGTTTCCAAGCAACTTATTTCGCTTTCAGCGATGTCGTAGCCTTTTGAGGGATGTGTTTGGTGTCTCCGGTATCCTTGCCCGGGTATACGCCCGGCGGCGCAGTAACTTTTCTTTTGCGCAAAAGAAAAGTCACCAAAAGAATGGCGCCCCCACTGTCTGCGCCCTTCGCTGGCGCTACGGGAACCTGCGGTGTTCGCTTCAAGTGGGGTCCCGCTCAAACTCGGCCTTTGGCCTCAAACAGTCGCGGGCCCTTATCCACTTGAAGCTGTGCTCCTAGGCGCAACCAGAGGGGGACCCCGGGGATTGGGATCGGTGGCGCTGTGCGCCACATCGCGCCTAGGGCGCGAGGCGGTTGCAGCCCGGCTGCGCCGGGCTGGGTATTGGCTGTTGGTTCCCACGCCTGTGGCGTCGGCGAGTAGCGCAGCGAAGGGGGCGACGACTTCGGCTCGCCTTTCTTTGGGTTACGTTTCTTTGGCGAAGCAAAGAAAGGTGACTGCGCTGCCGGGCGCACACCCGGCCGGGGATGTCTGTGACATCCACAACACGCAAAAAAAGCACAAACCTAATCGACCGCGAGCGCAGAAGAAACCTGCACTAGCAGCTACTATTTAAATAGCAATCCGAGTATCACTCCACCCGCCGCAGCCGCACAATAAAACAGGTCTCCGCCGTAGCACGCGGCATCGGCAGGCCGGCCTGGGCCAGCCAGGCGCCGTGCAGCTCCACGCCGCCGGCCTGTAGCTGATCAAAGAAGGGTGCAGGGGACTGCACGGCGCCGTCTTCTGCGATGGGTACCAGTTGCTCGACCTGGTAGCGGGCCTGCGGGTCCAGCATGGGCAGGCGCAACGGCGGCGTGTAGCGGTGGCTGGTGGGCTGGCAGCGGTAGACGAACAGCAGCAAATCATCGCTATCGCCATGCGCCTGCCAGACCAGGCCATCGGCCGCCTCGCCGCGCCAGACGCGGCCGTGGTGCAGCTGGCCCCTCCAATTTTTATAGCGAGAGATCCAGGTGGTAAGCGCGCTGCGGGTCGATTCGTCCAGATGGCGCACGTCCAGCTCCACACCCAGATGGCCGGTCATCGCCACCGCGGCGCGGAAGGCCAGCGACTGGCTGCGGCCGGTGGTGTGGGCGGGGGCGGTGCCTATGTGCGAGCCCAGGATCTCCGGCGGGAAGAACTGCCCAAAGCCATGCTGTATCTGCACCCGCGACAAGGCGTCAATGCAGTCGCTGGCCCAGACGCGGTGGGTGTGGCGCAGCACGCCGAAGTCGATGCGGCCGCCGCCGCCCGAGCAGCTTTCGATCTCCACCTCGGGATGGGCTGTGCGCAGCCGCGCCAGCAAGGCGTAGACGGCCAGCACCTGCGCGCGGTAACCGGCGCTGCCCAGGCCGCCGGCCAGGGCGGCGGTGGTCAGGTCGCGGTTCAGGTCCCATTTCAGGTAGCGGATGGGATGGGCGGCCAGCAGCGCATCGATCTTGCCGAACAGGTAGTCGGCGGCCTCGGGGCGCGAAATATCCAGCACCAGCTGGTTGCGAGCGGTGATTAGCGGGCGGCCGGTGATCTGCAGCGCCCAGTCGGGGTGTTGGCGGTGCAGGTCGCTGTCGGGGTTGACCATTTCGGGCTCGACCCACAGGCCGAACTCCATGCCCAGGCCGTTGACGTGTTGCACCAGCGGGCCCAGGCCTTGCGGGAATTTGTCGCTGTCGGGCCACCAGTCGCCCAGGCCTGCGCGGTCGTGGTGGCGGCGGTGGAACCAGCCGTCGTCCAGCACAAAGCGCTCCACGCCGACGGCGGCGGCGGCATCGGCCAGCGCCATCACATCGGCCGGCACCAGGTCGAAGTAGAAAGCCTCCCAGGTGTTGAGGTGCACCGGGCGCGGCCGCATGCTGCCGCCGGGCCAGGCCATGCGCGGGCGCAGGGCCGCATGGAAGTTGGCCGCCAGGCCGTTCAGGCCCTGGGTCGAGCAGCTGGCAATGACCTCGGGTGTTTGCAGGCTGGCACCGGGCGCGAGCCAGCCTTCGCCGGGGGCCAGCCATTCGCCCATCTGCCACTGGTACTGGCCGTCGTGCAGCCACTCTATGGTTTGCTGGTGGTTGCCCGACCAGGCCAGGTGGGCGCCGAACACCAGGCCGTTGTCTGCCGTACTGCCGGGCGTGGTGACCACCGCGCCGGGAAAGCAGTCGTGCGATGTGCGGCCGCGCCGGTTTTCGCGCCGCCACTGGCTGCGGCTGAGCGCATCGGTCTGCAGCAGGAATTCGTGGTTGTGCTGGCCCGCATAGGAGCGCACGCTGTCGGCATGGCCGGGCAGGGGCAGGGTGCCGGCGGCCAGCCATTGCACATCGATGCTGGCATCGCCCAGGTTGGTCAGGCGGGTGTGCAGGGTGAGCACATCGGTGGCCACGTCCAGCGCCAGCGATACATCGAAGCGCAGCTGGGCCACGGCGTCCAGCAGGTGCAGCACCACGGCGCTGTCGGGCACCGTCCATTCCACCTGGCACTCGGTAATGGCCTGGGCGAAATCCAGCCCGGCCCGGTGCGCCAGCAGCGCACTCTGGCCAAACCAGCCGACGCCGAAGGTGGGCAGCACGGTCAGAGGCTGGTCGAAGTCGAGCATGAACGAAGGCAGCGGGCGGGTGCCCCGCAAGGCTGGGCCGGGCGTGCTGCCATCGGGAAGGCGCGGCCCCCAATAGCGCCACAGCGGGGCTTCATCGGGTGGGCATTCGAGCACCAGTGTGCTGTGCTGGCTGTGCAGGATCAGAAATTCAACAGTCATGGATGAGGTTTGCATATCAAGTTAAGCAGCGTGAGAACACCTAACCCCACCGTCCAACGAGAGCGGACACTTCCAGAAGCACCGTGGAACCGGCTTTGCCGGGCCACTGGTGTTACCCCCTGCAAGGGGGTTGGGGATCAGTGCATCGCACTGGAGCCTGGGGGTGTGCGCAACTACGCAGCGTGGGGAATTTGAGTATCGGCGATGGGAATGCGCCGCTCCAGTGCGTGGCCGTTTTCGTCGAACACGTGCAGGGCGGCAGCGGGCAGGGAGATGGCGACGCGCTGGCCGGTGTCGGCATGGGCCTGGCCCGGGGCTTTGACCACCAGCGGCTGGTTGGCCACGCCGCTGGCCAGGAACAGGTAGGTGGATTCGCCCAGGCGTTCCTGCCACTGCACCTCGCGCACGATGGGCTGGGTGGCAGTGCCGAGCAGCGCGTGTTCGGGGCGTATGCCTAAGGTGACGGGCTGGCCGGGGCGCAGCGCGCTGGCATCGACCAGGGCGTCCAGCACCTCGCCGCTGGGCAGCTGCACCCGCGCGTGGTCGGCATGGCCTTCCAGCAGCAGGGCGGACAGGAAGTTCATTTTGGGCGAACCGATGAAGCCGGCCACAAACAGGTTGCGCGGCCGGTGGTACAGCTCCAGCGGCGAGCCGCACTGGGCTACGCTGCCTTCCTTCAGCACCGCAGGGCCGGAATTCAACAGCAGGATGCGGTCGGCCAGGGTCATGGCCTCGACCTGGTCGTGGGTCACATAGATGGTGCTGGCCTTGCCGAAGTCACGGTGGATCTTGGCGATCTCGAAGCGGGTTTGCACGCGCAGGGATGCGTCCAGGTTCGACAAGGGTTCGTCGAACAGGAACACACCGGGCTCGCGCACGATGGCGCGGCCAATCGCCACCCGCTGGCGTTGCCCGCCGGACAAGGCCTTGGGCTTGCGGTCCAGCAGGTGTTCGAGCTGCAGCACCTGGGCGGCGGCGGTGACCTTCTTGCGGATCAGCGCCTTGTCCATCTTGGCCAGGGTCATGCCGAAGGCCAGGTTGTCGTAGACGCTGATGTGCGGAAACAGCGCATAGCTCTGGAACACCATGGCCACGCCGCGCTTGGCGGGCTGGGTGTCGTTCATGCGCTGGCCGTCGATCAGCAGCTCGCCGCTGCTGATGTCTTCCAACCCGGCCACCATGCGCAGCAGCGTGGACTTGCCGCAGCCCGAGGGCCCGACAAAGACGCAAAACTCGCCTTGCTTGACGTGCAGGTCCACGTCGCGGATGACCGCCACGTCGTCCATATAGGTTTTGTGGACGGAGCGGAGTTCGATGCTGGCCATGGTGGTGCTCTCTTTCAGGCGTGCAGGTATTCGGGCAAGAAGGCGCGGTGGGCCAGCAGCAGCTCGTCGACCATGGCGCGGATTTGCGACAGGTCGAGTACCGCGGCGGTGTGCGGGTCCAGCATGGCGGCGTGGTAGACGTGCTCGCGCTGTTGCTCGGTGATCGCAGCGACCACCAGCTCTTGCACGTTCACGTTGGTACGCATCAGCGCAGCCAGCTGGATCGGCAGCTTGCCGACCCGTGTGGGCTGCACGCCGTTGGCATCCACCAGGCAGGGCACTTCGACCGCACAGCCCTGGGGCAGGTTGTCGATCAACTGGTGGTTGAGCACATTGCCGTAGACCACGCGCGGCATACCGCTGACCATGGAGTGGATGATCTGCCCGCCGTATTCGACCGAGCGGGTGACGCTGTTCAGGCCTTCGAGCAACTGCGCGGCTTCGGTGATGTTGCGCGGCATCACATGGATGTTGGCGGCCTCCAGTTGCGCCGTGAGCGCCTTGGCGTCCTGGGTGCCAGGGGCCAGCAGCTCGCGCTCGATATACGGCCAGGCATGCTCGAAAATCTGGCAGCGGCCCGGGTATTCGTCCAATGGAATGTTGAACTTGGCCAGTAGATCCTCGCGGCCCTTCTTGATGAACCAGGGCACGTACTCGGCAAAGTGCTCGCTGGATTCGGTGGGGAAATGGCCCAACTGGTGCAGCATCTCGTAGCGCACCTGGTTCCAGGCGGGGGCTTTGCCGTCGGCATAGAGCTGCCGCAGGCGCGGGTACAGGTCCACACCCTTGTGCTCGAACCTGGTGTAGAACGACATGTGGTTGATGCCGGCGCAGCGGTAGTCGATTTCCTCCGCCGGGATACCCAGGTCGTGCGCCAGCTCGTGCGCGGTGTGCTGCACGCTGTGGCATAGGCCGACGGTGGGGACGCGCGTGCTGGCCTGGTTCAGCGCCCAGGTGATCATGGCCATCGGGTTCACGTAGTTCAGGTGGATGGCGCCGGGTGCGCAGACATCTTCCATGTCCTTCAGCATCGCCAACTGCACGGGGATGGTGCGCAGCCCGCGCATGATGCCGCCTATGCCCAGGGTGTCGCCAATCGTCTGCTCCAGGCCAAACTTCTTGGGGATTTCGAAGTCGGTGACGGTGGCTGGCTTGTAGCCGCCGACCTGGATGGTGCTGATGACAAAGCGGGCATCGGCCAGCGCGCGGCGCCGGTCGGTGCTGGCGGTGATGGTCGGCGACACGCCCAGCGTGCCGGCCAGGCGCTGCGCCACCATTTCGGCCAGGCGCAGACGGTGCTCGTCGATGTCGTGCAGCGCGATTTCGCAGTCTGCGAGTTCTGGGTAGGAGAAGATGTCGCCCAGCAGATTGCGGGTGAAGACGATGCTGCCAGCCCCGATGAGGGTGATCTTGATACGGCCTTGCATGGTGGTGAACTTCTTACTTCTTGGCTAATTCATTGACTTTGATATTTGCGGCTTTCAATGCGGTGGCCGCATCGGTCTTGCCCATCAGCACGCCTTCCAGCGCGGACTTCATGACTTCGTCGATCTCGGAGCCGCCGTCGGCAATCGGCATCAGAAAGGTCTTGGACTTGGCCATGGTGAGGAAGGCGCTGGAATCGATGCCCTTGGTTTTTTGGACTTCCATGGCCCGTTCTGCCTGTCCCTTGATGGCAGGGAACACCACGCCGGTGTTGGCCACCACACTCTGGCAGTCGGCTGAGCCCAGGTATTTGACCCACTTCCAGGCGTCGTCCTTGACCTTGGAGCCGGCCCAGATGGAGTCGGCCAGGCCGTTGAACATGGTGGCGCGCGTGCCGGTAGGGCCGGTGGGCAGCGGTACCCAGGCATTCTCGAACTTGGCGTTGCTTTTGAAGTAGGTGATCATCCACGAGCCCTGCGGCACGATGGCCACCTTCTTGCCGACGAACATCGCGTCCGAACCCAGCGACTTGGCGTTTTCAAAGCTGGCCGACAAGCCCTTGCCCGGCAGGCCGGCGATGTAGGCAATGGTCTCGACCAGCTTGGGGTCGTCGTAGTAGAACTTGGTGTCCCAGGGCTTGTCCTGGAACTTGAAGCCATTGGACTGTGCAAAGTGGCTCCACTCGGTCTGGCCCATCATGCCGGGCGCGCCGCGTGGGGTTTGGTAGCCGTAGACGCTGACCTTCTTTTTGTCGAAGCTGGGGCTGGTGGCGTTGTTGCCGGCCGCGTCTACGCTGAGCTTGCGCACGATCTGCTCGAAGCTGCCGCCGTCCTTGGGGTTCCAGGTCATGCTCTGCAGGTCGGCCAGCGTCACACCGGCTTTCTTGGCCATCTCCATGTTGACCACGAAGCCGATGGTGTCCCAGTCCTTGGGCAGGCCATACTGCTTGCCTTCGCGGCCCCAGATCTCGAACAGGCCGGGGGCGTAAGCCGCAGTGTCCACCTTGTCGCGCTGTATCAGCGGGGTAAGGTCCACGAGCTGGCCGTTCTTGGCAAATTCAGGGTACTTGGCCAGGTGGTTGGTGAACACATCGGGTGCAGTGCCCGAGACAAAACCGGTGGAGACGGTGGCCCAGTAGTCGTCCCAGCCGGACTGGCTGATCTTGATGGTGGTGCCAGGGTTTTTCTTCTCGAAGTCGGCGGCGCACTGCTTGTAGGCGGGCAGTTGCATTGCGTCCCACAGCAGGTATTTGACTTCCGCCGCGTGGGTGGTTCCGACGCAGGCGAGTGCTGCTGCGGCCAGGGTGGTGAATGGGAATTTCATGCTTGTCTCCGTTATGGTTGGTTGAAAAAACTTACTTACCGCCACTGAATTGGACGGACTCCACGACGCGTCGGCCGAATACGACCAGCAGCAAAATGGTGGGCAGCACCGTGATGGCCGTGGCCGCCATCAGCCCGGTCCAGTCGGGCTGGCCTTGGGGTGTCTGGGATTTGAAAGATTGCAGTGCCACCGGCAAGACTTGCTGCATCTCGTCCTTGGCCACCAGGAAGGGCCAGAAGAATTCGTTCCACATATTGATGCCGGTGAGCATGGCAATCGTGGCCAGCGGCGTGATGCTCAGCGGCATCACCACCCGGGTAAAGATGTACAGGAACGAGGCGCCGTCCAGCAGCGCAGCCTCTTCCAGATCACGCGGGATCGACAGAAAGAACTGGCGCAGAAAGAACACCGAGAAGCCCTGCATCAGGCAGAACGGTGCCACCATGCCGGTCATGGTGTTGAGCAGGCCCAGGTCCTTGATCAGGATGAAATTGGGAATGAAGGTCACCACGCTAGGTACCATCATCGAGCCGACAAACAGGCCAAACAGCGTGTTGCGTCCCGGGAAGCGCAGTCGGGCAAACGCATAGGCCGCCATGGACGCGCAGCCCACCTGCAGCACCACGATGATGGTGGTGAACAGCAGCGAGTTGCCCAGGGCGCGCAAGAAGTTGATCTCGGCGCCCGAGCCGCCCATGGCCTCGCTTTCCGCTTGCGTCATAAAGCCCAGCACCCGTTGGAAGTTACCCAACGTCGGGTCGCTGGGCAGCAGTTGCGTCGATTCGGTGTAGACGTTGGTGGGCTGCATCAGCGCCGTCTTCACCACCATCCACAAGGGGGTGAGGGTGATGGCCAGCATGGCGAGAAGTCCGGCCCAGGCGAGGATGCGGCCGGGGGATAACAGGCGGTGGTTGCTCATGGTGTTGCGTCCTTCAGGCGAGGTCGTTTTGCGAAGCATTCATGACCCGCATCTGGAACACGGTGTAGAGCACCATCACCACGCACAGCGTCATCGACATGGCTGAGGCGTAGCCCATCTTGTAGAAGCTGAAGGCGTTCTGCACGATGTAGTGGACGATGACGCGGGTGGAATCCAGCGGGCCGCCGTTGGTGGTCACGGCGATGGTGTCGAAGATCTGGAACGAGCCGGTGACGCTGGTCACCAGCACAAACACCATCACCGGGCGCAGCAGCGGCAGGGTGACGCGCCAGAACATCTGCCATTCGCTCGCGCCCTCCAACGATGCAGCTTCGTATAGATGGCGCGGAATGTTCTGCAGGCCGGCCAGGAACAGCATCGCCACCAGGCCCATGTGGCGCCAGATATTGACTGCGGCCACGGTGAGCAGCGCCTGGTCGGCGCCGCCGAAGAAGGGTTGGCGGTCAAAGCCCAGGCCGTCGATCAGGGAGTTCACCAGACCTAGCAGCGGGTCCAGCATCCACAACCACATCATCGCCACCAGCACGTTGGACAGCAGATAGGGCAGCAGCACCAGCGACTTGACGAACAGCGACTTGGTCAGCCGGTCCATCGCCACCGCCAAGAACAGGCCCAGCACGATTTGCAGCGGGATGTTCAGCACCACATAGATGGCCGACAGCTTCATGCCCTGCCAGAACTTGCCGTCTTGCACCATGGCGGCGTAGTTGGCCAGGCCGACGAACTTCGGGCTGCGCAGCATGTTCCAGTCGGTCAGGCTGATTTCGATGGCGCGCAGCGTGGGCCAGGCATAGAACACCGCGAAACCGATGAAAGCCGGCAGCACCAGCACCCAGGCGGTCAGGGTTTCGGCGCGCCGCGTGGCGCTGAGTGCGTGCGGTAATTTGGCTTGCATCGTGTCTCCTTTTTATTTGCTAACGCGAGTTAGTTACCGGATACTAAGTTAATTAACGCGCGTTAGTACTAGGGAAAACGCGAGAGTAAAGGTTTCGGCTACGATAGGGCGACATGTCCAGTTCCTTGAAATCTCCCCCCACCAGCAGCGAGGTCGCGCGCCGTGCGGGCGTATCGCGCACCACCGTGTCCTTCGTGCTGAACAATGTGCGCGACCAGGGCATCAGCGAAGCCACGCGCGAAAAAGTGCTGGCCGCCGCCCGCGACATCGGCTACGAGCCGAATGCCGCCGCGCGCACCCTGGCCGGCGGCACCACCGGCACCGTGGCCCTGGTCATCCCCAAGGCCGAGCATCTGTATGTGGACGTGTTTCTGGCCCAGCTGGTGGCCAGCATCAACCAGGAATGCCACCGCTACGGTTTGAAGATGCTGATCGAGTCCAGCGACGACGAGGGACGTGAACCCGGTGCCTTTGTGGACCTGGTGCGCAGCCGCCGCATCGACGGCCTGATCGTGGTCAACCCCAGCATGCCGGGGCGCGAGTACCTGGACCGGGTGCTGGAGGCCGGCATTCCCATGGTGGTGTTTGGCGCGGGTCTGCCAGATATGGACCGCTTCCACACCACCGGCAACGACACCTCTTTGTCGTCCAAGATGGCGGTCAACCATTTGATCGGCCTGGGCCATAGCCGCATTGCCTTCGTCAACTTCGCCCAGCCCGAATACCTGGCGGTGAACGAGCGCGAGCGCGGCTGGCGCGAAGCCATGGCCGATCACGGTTTCGCGATAGACCCGGCCTGGGTGGCCTATGCCGACATCAGCGCGGCCAGCGGCTACCGCGCCACGCAGGAGCTGTTGGCGCGCAAGGCACCGTTTACCGCGCTGTTCGCGGGCAACGACACCATCGCCTTTGGCGCCATCCGTGCGTTGAAAGAGGCCGGCCTGCGCGTACCACAGGACGTCGCCGTCGTGGGCTACGACGATATTCCCATGGCTGAATTTGCCAGCCCTCCGTTGACCACGGTGCGCACCGACACCATGGGCCTGGGCCGTGACGCCATGGCCATGCTGGTGGCGCTGCTGCGCAATGAAACACCGGTGCGCACCATCGTGCCCGACGCGTTGATGCCGCTGGTGGTGCGTGAATCCTGCGGCGCCGGCTTAGCCGATTCTCAAAGAAAATAGGCTGCTAGCGCAGATAGATCATGCGCAGACAGCTATTTATTTAATAGCAACCGGCTTTAACGCGATGACAGCAGCAGCTTGATCCCCAGCAGGCCCAGCACGGCGCCTGTGGCCCGGTCGATGGCCGTCTTGGCCTGTAGATAGGTTTGCCGTG
The DNA here is from genome assembly GCF_031458075.1 of Rhodoferax ferrireducens. GTDB lineage: Bacteria > Pseudomonadota > Gammaproteobacteria > Burkholderiales > Burkholderiaceae_C > Rhodoferax_B > Rhodoferax_B ferrireducens_A. The sequence goes on from NZ_JAVDXT010000001.1 coordinate 792,199, forward strand.
GCCGGGCCGACGACAGGGCCAGCGCCACCAGCACATACCAGCTGCCTTCCAGTACGAACACGCTGGGCGGCAGCGCCAGACTCAGCGCTGCGGAGGGCGTCGCCGGCAGCAGGGCCGCGAAGATAACGCCGTAGACCATCGCCGCCTTGGGGTTGCTGACCATGGTGCCGGCGCCAATCACAAAGTGCCGCAGCCAGCCCGCAGCGCTGGGTGGCGCACCGTCGGCAAGCACCAGCGGCGTCTTGGCGCCTTGCCAGATCTTGTAGGCCAGGTACAGCAGATAGATGCCGCCTGCGAGTTTTAAACCCCAATAAGCCAGCGGCACCTGCTGCAGCACCGCATGGAGTCCCAGCAGCGCCACGATGCACAGCACGCAGGCCCCGGCCGCCATGCCCAGCGCCGAAGCCACCCCGGCCGCGCGCGAGTTGCCAATCGCCGTGCGGGCCACCAGCACAAAGCTGGGGCCGGGGCTGATTACGCCGATGAACAGCACGGCCAGGATGCTGGCCAGGGTGGTGAACGTATCCATTGCTAGACCTCTCGGGTTGTGAGTCAAATCGGCTGCTAGCGCAGATAGTAACTGCGCTAGAAGCTACAAATTACATAGCGCTTGGGGTGGGATGTAAATCTGCAGAGTTGCCACTGTAGTGCCGCGCCTGGTTGGGATGCTGGATTGCCGTGATCTGGCGGCCTCCCGGTGAAAACCCTGATACCTGCATTCCAAATCCTTTCTACAATTAAAACTATAAATTCACATATGAATAAATATGCAAGAACAGTCAAACCAGGGTCCAGCGCAAGCGCTTGTCGTGGACCATTCTTCTCTTGAAGCCTGGCGGGCTCGGCGTGCGCGCTTTGCGGCGGCGGCTTCGCCCGCGCAGCAGGCGCTTTTGCTGGCCGAGGCCAGCCGCGCCACGCGCCGCCAGGTGCTGCACATGATCCATGGCGCCGGCCTGGGCCATATCGGTGGCGACTTCTCGGTGACCGATGTGCTGACCACCCTGTTCGAAGCCGTGCTGCGCATCAACCCGGCCCAGCCCCAGTGGGCCGAGCGTGACCGTTTCATCCTGAGCAAGGGCCACTGCGCGGCGGCCTTGTATTCCACGCTGGCGGCCTGCGGCTTTTTCTCGCCCGACCGTTTGCAGCATTTCATGGCCAATCTGTCGCCGTTGAATGGCCATCCAAACCGGCAAAAAATCCCCGGCGTCGAAACCAATACCGGCCCGCTGGGCCACGGCCTGCCGGTGGCGGTGGGCTGCGCCTCGGCTGCACAAATTTCCAAGCAGGACTGGCGAACCTACGTCATCTTGGGCGACGGCGAGCTGCAAGAAGGCAGCAACTGGGAAGCCGCCATGTGCGCCGCCCACCGCCGCCTGGGTTCGCTGACCGCCGTGGTGGACCGCAACCGACTGCAGCAGGGCGCAACCACGGCCGACACCAATGAGCTGGAGCCGCTGGCCGACAAATGGCGCGCCTTTGGCTGGGACGTGGTGACGGTAGACGGCCACAACCATGCCGAGCTGCTGGCCGCCCTGACCGCTCCGCACCCCGGACAACCGCGTTTTGTCATTGCCAACACAGTCAAGGGCAAGGGTGTCTCTTTCATGGAGAACGGCGTGGAATGGCACCATAAAGTGCCCAGCACAGCGCAATATGAAGCAGCCTTGCAGGAGTTGGAGCAATGAGTAAAGAAGACAACAGCGTCGCCGGCACATTCGATTGCCGTGTGGCCTTTGCCGAAGAACTGGCGGCCCTGGCGCGCACCGACAAGCGCATCGTTGCCGTGTGCAACGACTCGGTGGGCTCCAGCAACCTGGGGGCTTTCAAGAAGGAGTTTCCGGACCGTCTGGTCAACGTCGGCATTGCCGAGCAGAACATGGTGGGCGTGGCCGCAGGCCTGGCCAACGGCGGCTTTCTGCCATTCGTATGCGCAGCGTCTCCGTTCCTGACCGGCCGTGCGCTGGAGCAGATCAAGGCCGACGTGGCGTACAGCAACTTCCCGGTGGCGCTGTGCGGCATGAGCCCCGGCATGGCCTACGGCGAGCTGGGCCCGACCCACCACTCCATCGAAGATTTGGCCTGGATACGTGCTATCGGCGACCTGCCGGTGATCGTGCCGGCCGACCCGGCGGAAACGCGGGCGGCCCTGCGCTGGTTCGTCGCTTCGGGCGGCCCGGCCTTCCTGCGCATCGGCCGCTATAAAGTGCCGGCGGTGATGCCGGACGGGCAGGACTTCGTGCTGGGCAAATCCGCCACCTTGCATGAAGGCAAGGACGTGACCCTGATCGCCATCGGCACCATGGTCTCGCGCGCGCTAGAAGCCGCAGAACAACTCGGCCGCGAAGGCATTACGGCGCGGGTGATCAATGCGTCGTCGGTCAAGCCGCTGGACAACGAAGCCGTGCTGCGTGCCGCCCGTGAGACGGGCGCCATCGTGACGGTGGAAGAGGGCATTGTGCATGGCGGCCTGGGTGGCGCCGTAGCCGAGCTGGTGGTGCAGAACCACCCGGTGCCGGTGCGCATCATGGGCGTGCCGGGCTTTGCGCCCACGGGCAGCACGAGCTTCTTGCTGCAGCACTTTGGCCTGACCGCCGAGGGCATTGCTACGCAAGCCCGGGCTTTGGTGGCTGCACGCAAAGGCTGACACATGGCTGCGCATATTTTGGCGATCGACCAGGGCACCAGCGCCACCAAATGCATCTTGGTGGATGCAGCCGGCCGCATGGTGGCAAAGGCGACCGCGCCCTTGTCCGAATACCTGCCGCTGCCCGGCTGGGTGGAGCAGGACGCCGAGGAAATCTGGCAGAGCGTGCTGCAGGCGGTGCAGGCCTGCCTGGCCCAAGTTTCCGGCGTTCCCGGCGTGCAGGTGGCCGGTGTGGGCATCAGCACGCAGCGCGAGTCGGCCCTGGTCTGGCAGCGCAGCGATGGCCGGGCCGTGACCCCACTATTGAGCTGGCAAGACCAGCGCACGGTGGCACTGCGCGACCGTTTGAGCACCGATGCTGTCGAAAAAATGGTGCGCGAGCGCTCCGGCCTGCCGCTGGACCCGATGTTTTCCGCGCTCAAGCTGGCCTGGCTGCTGGACGAGTTCGATCCGCAGCGCGAGCAGGCCCGCTCGGGCAACTGGTGCGCCGGCACGGTGGACGCCTATTTGCTGGGACGCCTGGGCGCAGACTTTGTGACCGAGGTGGGCAATGCATCCCGCACCCAGCTGCTGAACGTGCATACCGGCGACTGGGATGCGGATTTGCTGGCGTTGTTCGGCATTCCGCGCCAGTTGCTGCCGCGTGTCCATGCGTCGCGCGGCGTGTTTGCCACAGCGGACAAACTGCATCCCGCGCTGGAAGGCGTGCCGGTGTTGTCCGTCATGGCCGATTCGCATTCGGCCCTGTTTGCGCATGGCGGGTTTGAGCCCGGGCAGGTCAAGGCCACGCTGGGCACCGGTTCGTCGGTGATGGCGCTGGCGCCCAGCGGTGTGGCGCACCACCCCGGTATGTGCCTCACGATTGCCTGGGACGCCGGCCAGGGCCCGGTGCTGGCACTGGAGGGCAATATCCGCGCCGCTGGCGCCACGTTGCGCTGGCTGGCGGATTTGTTCGAGATGCCGCTGGACGACGCGGTGGAGTTGGCCAGCCGCAGTGCCAGCAATGGCGTCTGCCTGGTGCCCGGCTTCAACGGCCTGGGCGCGCCCTGGTGGGATACGCAGGCCGTGGGCCTGGTCAGCGGCTTGACGTTGAGCGCCGGTAAGTCTGCGCTGATGGCGGCCGGGTTGGAATCCATTGCGCACCAGGTGGCCGATGTGATCGATGCCATGGACCAGAGCGTGCCCGGCATGCGCAAGCTGTATCTGGACGGAGGCCCTTCGCGCAATCCGCGTTTGCTGGACATGTTGGCTGGCTATATATCCCGTCCCGTAGTGCAGTGTGCCGATCCCGAGCTCTCGGCCCTGGGCGTGGCGCATCTGGCCGGGCTGCAGGCGGGCGTGTGGGACTGGGCGGGCTTGAAGGCCCTGGCCCGCGCGCAAAACGATGTGCCGTCCACCCTGGCCGCGGCCGAGGTGGCGGCCAGTCGGCACAACTGGTCGCACGCGGTGGCGCGTGCACGGCTGCGCGGCTGAACCCAGGTTTTCACAATTTCACGCCCATCTTCCGGAGGCATCTTGGCTATTGATCTTTCTAACCCGGCCGGCCCTGACAAGGCCCGCCCGACCGCCGCACCGCAGCACCGTGTCCATTGGGCGCGCACGCTGGTGGACCACGGCCCCGAGCTGAGCCTGCTGGTGCTGTGCGTGGCGTTGTCGTTGGCGACAGACACCTTCTTTTCCTTCCGTAACCTGCTGAATGTGCTGGACCAGCTGACGGTGCTGGGCATCATGGCGCTGGGCATGACGGCGGTGATCGTGATCGGCGGCATCGACCTGTCGGTGGGTTCGGTGCTGGCCTTGTCGATGATGGTGATGGGCTGGCTGTCGAACGTGGTGGGCATACCCATGCCGCTGGCCATCCTGGCGGCGCTGGGCATGGGCGCCATATGTGGCCTGGGTTCGGGCCTGCTGATCACCCATGCACGCCTGCCGGCCTTTATCGCCACGCTGGCCACCATGTCCATCTGCCGTGGCCTGGCGAACATGGTGACCGACGGCTCGCAGATCGTGGGCTACCCCGACTGGTTCTCGGCCATGTCGATCAACCGCTACTTCGGCTTTCTGTCGATCACGGTGGGGCTGTTCATCGTGTTGACCATCGCGGCTGCCATCTTCATGAAATACCGCGCAGCCGGGCGGTCCCTGTATGCGATTGGCGGCAGTGCCGAGGTGGCGCGGCTGGCCGGTATTCCGGTGCGCAAGGTGACGTTGGCGGTCTATACCGTATGCGGCCTGCTGGCCGGTCTGGCCGGAGCGGTGATGTCCACGCGGCTGGATTCGTCCCAGCCCAGCGGCGGCCTGGGTTACGAGCTGGACACGATTGCGGCCGTGGTGATTGGCGGTGCCAGTCTGTCCGGCGGTGTGGGCACCATCTGGGGCACGCTGATGGGCGTGCTGACCATCGGGGTGCTGCGCAACGGCTTGAACCTGCTGGGCGTATCGCCCTTCGTGCAGCAAGTGGTCATCGGCGGGGTGATTGTCCTGGCGGTGGCGGTGGATTCCAACAAACGCCGCATTGGCTAGCGCCGCACAGAGGAGGACCTACCGCCCAACGCCATTCATATACCTTTCAACCCTTGAGCCGACGCCGCATGGTCTGGTGGCGCCGTGATGGAACCGACCGCAATTACAAATACATCATTTAGGAGCAAACATGTTTAAGTTCAAGCAAATCGCCATCGCCGCCGGTGTGGCCGCATCCCTCGTCGCATCCAACGCCGCTTTTGCGCAAGAAAAGAAGATCGGCCTGGCCGTGGCCAATCTGCAGGCAGAGTTCTTCAACATGATCAAGCAGTCTGTCGAAACCTACGGCAAGGAAAAGGGTTACAAGGTCATCACCGTGGACGCCAAGGGCGACGCCACCACCCAGGTGAACCAGATCCAGGATCTGATCACGCAAAAGATCGATGCGCTGATCTACATTCCCGCCGGTGCCACCGCCGCTACCGTGCCGGTGAAGGCCGCGCGCGCTGCAGGCATCCCGGTCATCAACGTGGACCGCAACGCCGAAGGCGCGCCTGGCGACACCTTCATCTATGGCCAGTCGGTTGCCGCCACCAAGGCACTGGGCGAAATGGTCTGCGACAAGACCGGTGGCAAGGGTACGGTGGTGATGATTCACGGCCAGCGCGGCACCACGCCGGAAGTCGACCGCACCAAGGGCTTCAAGCAGGGCCTGGACAAATGCGGCCTGAAGGTCAAGCAAGAGCAGTGGACCGAGCGCTGGTCGGCGGATGAAGGCGCCAAGATCGCCCAGGACATGCTGCAGCGCGACCCTTCCATCAATGTCATCCTGGGCCAGGCTGACGGCATTGCCCTGGGTGCATCGCAAGCGGTCAAGCTGGCCAAGCTGCCACAAAAGATCTGGGTCGTCGGGTTTGACGGCGATGTGGGCGGCCTGAAGGCCGTGCAAAGCGGCTCGCTGGATGCCACGGCCACGCAGCAGACCTTCAACATGGGCCGCATGGCGGTGGATGCCGCCACCAGCCTGATCGCAGGCAAGGCCGTGCCCAAGGACCAACCTACCGACGCCAAGGTCACCACGCAAGCCAATGTGGAAGAGTTCCTGAAGGCACATCCTTAATCAGGCGGGCACGCCAGGCTCTCGTCCTCGGACGGGGCCTGGCGCCTGCCGTGCATTTATTTCCCCTGGTACATCCATGAGCACCCTTGCGTCTTCAGCAGACACCTCCGTCGATACCTCTACCGGCCTGGTCCTGCGCAACATCGGCAAAACCTATGGCCCGACCACTGTGTTGCGCGGGGTGCATCTGCAGGTGCAGCCCGGCGAGTTGCTGGCCTTGCTGGGCGAGAACGGCGCAGGCAAGTCCACGCTGTCCTCGGTAATTGCCGGGGTGGTGCAACCGGACGCGGGCGGCAGCATGTTCTGGCAAGGCCAGGCCTATGCGCCGCAGGCGCCTGTGGATGCGCTGCACGTGGGCATTGGTCTGATCCACCAGGAAATGCGCCTGCTGCCCGAGTTGACGATTGCGGAGAATATTTTTGTCGGTCGCCTGCCCATGAAGGGCGGGCGCATCGACCGCGATGGCATGGTCCAGCGCGCCCAGGTGCAGTTGCAGCGCCTGGGCTTGGATGTACCCGCTACCCAAAAAGTCGGCACCCTGAGCGTCGCCGCACAGCAGCAGGTGGAGATTGCCAAGGCGTTGACCCTGAACGCCAAGCTGCTGATTCTGGACGAGCCCACGGCTGCGCTGGGCGACAAGGAAACGGACCGCCTGTTCGAGCAGATCCATCGCCTGAAGGCAGAGGGTGTCTCCTTCATTTATGTCAGCCACCGGCTGGCCGAGATTGCGCGCATTGCCGACCGCATCCTGGTGTTGCGCGACGGGGTGCAGGTCGCCACCCATGCCACGGCACAGGTACCTACCGCGCAGCTGGTGCGCGACATGGTGGGGCGCAGTGTGGACCGGTTGTTTCCTTCCATTCCAGCACCTGGACCGGATGCGCCCGTGGCGCTGGCGGTGCGCAATCTGCATGCACCGAATGGCCGGTTCAAGAACATATCGTTTGAAGTGCGTGCGGGCGAGGTGCTGGGCTTTGCCGGCATCGTGGGCGCGGGCCGCACCGAGCTGATGCGGGCCGTGGTGGGTATAGACCCCATCGCCCAGGGCAGCATAGAAGTCGACGGCAAGCCCATCGTGATGCGCAGCCCGATGGACGCCATCCGCGCCCATCTGGTGCTGGTACCCGACGACCGCAAGGCCTTGGGCCTGGTGCTGCCCCACAGCATCGAGGACAACCTGCTGTACAACAACCTGGACCGCGTGGCACCCAGCGGCTGGTTGCAACCCGCACGCACCGCAGAGTTCGCACGTAAGCTGATCCAGCGCCTGGGCGTGAAGGGCCAGCCCAAGTTGCCGGCCAGCAGCATGTCGGGCGGCAACCAGCAAAAGGTGGTGATCGCCAAATGGGTGGCGCACGACCCCAAGATCATCATCCTGGACGAGCCCACACGCGGTATCGACGTGGGCGCACGGGCCGCCATCTACGAGGTGATCGCCGAGCTGGCGCGGGCCGGCATGGCCGTGGTGGTGGTTAGCTCTGACCTGGATGAAGTGCTGGGCCTGGCGCACCGTGTGGTGGTGCTGGCGCGGGGCGAGAACCAGGGCGTTTTGACGCGTGAGGAAGCTACGCCCTCCCGGGTTATGGAGCTGGCGGTCTCTTAAGAGCCGTAGTGATAATCCGCGCCATGGCAAAACATCAATATGGCTCCCACGACCTGCAGCGTCTCATCACCCGGATCGCTAGCATGTACTACCAACGCGGCATCGGGCAACCGCGCATAGCAGAACAGCTCGGCTTGTCGCAGACGCGGGTGTCGCGCCTGCTCAAGCAGGCCGAGGAGCTGGGCATTGTGCGCATCACCGTCCATGTGCCCGAGGGCGTGCATGCCGATCTGGAGGAGCGTCTGGAAACGCATTACGGGCTGGACGAAGTCATCGTGGTCGAGGCCGAGGAAGCCGATGTGCTGGATGACGAGCGTACCAATCTGGCCTTGGCCGGCCCCACTGCCCGCTATCTGGAGCTGATGGTGCCGACCTTTGGCGCGATCGGCGTGTCGTCCTGGAGTTCCAGTTTGCTGGCAGCCGTCAACGTGATGCGGCCTGCCGGTCCAGGCCATACGCGCAGCATCGTGCAGGTGCTGGGCGGCGTGGGCTTTGCGGGGGCGCAGGTATTTGCCACCCGGTTAACGGAGCGGCTGGCGCAGCTGTCCAAGGCCGAAGCCATCTTCATGAATGCGCCTGGCGTGGTCAGCACCGTGGAAGCCAAGAACGCCATGCTGAGCGACCCAACCTGCCGCCAGGCCCTGGAGCGTTTCGACGATTTGTCGGCCCTGTTGCTGGGCATAGGTGCCATTCCGCCGTCACGCATGTTGCGTGAGAGCGGTAATGTATTTACCGAGCAGGACCTAGCCGATCTGCGCGATGCCGGCGCCGTGGGCGATGTCTGCATGCAGTTCTTCGACGCCGATGGCAAGCACGTGACCACGCCGTTTGGCGAGCGTGTACTGGGCATAGGCATAGACCAGATCCGCCGCACGCGCCGCCGCATCGGCGTGGCCGGTGGTGCGCGCAAATTCGAAGCCATACGCGCTGCCCTGCGTGGCGGCTGGCTGACCACTTTGATTACCGATTTACACACGGCCCAGCAACTGCTGGACCAACCTTAACCCTGCCGACCACGGGGCCGGCAGCATTGCACAGGAGCATGTATGGACTTGTTTGAATTGCGCGGCGACGTGGCTTTTGTTACTGGGGCAGGTAGCGGCATTGGCCAGCGTATCGCCGTGGGTCTGGCCGAGGCGGGCGCGGACGTGGCCTGCCTGGATTTGGTGGGCAGTGCCGGCTTGTCGTCTACGGTGGAGCGCATCCAAGCTTTGGGTCGGCGTGCGTTCGCGCTGGAAGGGAATGTCACGCGGGCCGAAGATGTGCAGGCTGCTGTCGCTGCTACCGAAAAGGACTTGGGCGCGCTGACGGTAGCGGTGAATTGCGCCGGTATTGCCAACGCGACTGCGGCCGAGGACATGCCGATTGAGCAATGGCAGCGCATGATGCAGATTAACGTGGAAGGCGTATTTTTGTCCTGCCAGGCCCAGGCTCGTGTGATGCTGCCGCGCCGCCGGGGCAGCATCGTCAATATCGCGTCCATGTCGGGCAGCATCGTGAATCGGGGGTTGCTGCAGGCGCACTACAACAGCTCCAAGGCGGCGGTGATTCACCTCAGCAAGAGCCTGGCCATGGAGTGGAGCGACCGCGGCTTGCGTGTCAACAGCATCAGCCCCGGCTACACCATGACACCCATGAATGCCCGACCCGAAGTGGCCGAGCAGTGCAAGATTTTTGAGCGAGACACGCCCCTGGGCCGCATGGCTACGGTGGACGAAATGGTCGGCCCCGCAGTGTTCCTGTCCAGCAAGGCGGCCTCGTTCTGCACCGGTGTGGACCTGATCGTAGACGGTGGTTTTGTCTGCTGGTAGGGGCTGGATATGTCCGTTAGATTCCAAGACAAAGTGGTGGTTGTAACCGGCGGTAGCCGGGGCATAGGCAAGAGTATTGCCGAGCGCTTTGCCCGCGAGGGTGCGCGCATCTGCGTGGCCGCGAATGAGGCCCTCGTCCACGAGACTGCCCAGGCCTTGCGGGATGCCGGTGCCCAAGCCATTTCCGTGGTGCTGGATGTCACGGACAAGGTGCAGGTCAAGGCTATGTACGAGCAGGTGGCGCGCGAGCTGGGTGAGGTGGATGTTTCTGTACAGAACGCCGGTGTTATCACGGTGGCTCGACTGGAGGACTTGACCGAAGCCGAGTGGGACAAGGTCATGGCCGTGAACACCAAGGGCGTGTTTCTTTGCTGCCAAGAAGCTACGTTACGCATGCGTGCTGCGGGCAAGAAGGGGCGCTTGATCAACACGGCCTCGGGCCAGGCGCGCCAAGGCTTTATCTTCACCCCGCACTACGCTGCCAGCAAGTTCGGCGTGGTGGGTATCACCCAGAGCCTGGCCAAGGAACTGGCCAAGACGGGCATCACTGTGAATGCTTTTTGCCCGGGCATCATCACCACCGATATGTGGGCCTACAACGATGCGGCTTGGGGTAAGCTGATGGGTGACTACCAGCCGGGTGAGCTGATGGCCGAGTGGGTAGCGGCCATCCCCATGGGCCGCGCGGGCACGGGGGAGGATGTGGCAGGACTGGTCAGTTTCTTTGCCTCGGACGATGCGGCTTACATCACGGGCCAGACCGTTAACGTGGACGGTGGGATGTTCATGTCCTGATCTGCGTGCTAGCGTGGTTCAGTACACGTGCCAGCCATCGAAATCCGCCTTGCCCAGCCGGACTCCTTGCTGGCGCAGTAGGGCGTAGGCACTGCTCAGGTGGAAGAAGAAATTAGGCAACGCGTACTGCGATAGAAAAACCTCGCCGGGCAGCGCCAGCGTGGCTTGGCCGGCCTGGTCGGTGCAGATGCGCTGGGCGCTGTCGGCCAGTTGCTCTGGGCTCAACGCCGCCAGAAACTGCTGGGCCCGGGTAATTCGCGCGTGCAGCGCGGCAAACGAGTGGCCGGGTTCGCCGAACGGCGGCACTTCCAGCCCTGCCAACGGGGCGCAGGCCCGCACGGCGAAGTTGGTGGCGATTTCAACCTGCAGCGACAGGGGCAGCATGTCGGGCGCCAGCCGCGCCTGCAGCAAACGCTGCGGGTCCAGCTCCGAAGTTTCGGCCCGCTTTAGCATCTGCGCCAGCTGGCCCAGATAACGCTGGAATACCGGTACCGAGGTGGCGTACACAGGTTCAGCCCTGCATCAGCTGGTGTATGTAGCGCGTGACCCCTGTGTGCACGTCGGCAAACACGTGGTCGCAGCCGGTGGCCCGCAGGGCGGTCAGGTCGGCCTGGGTATGGCATTGGTATTTGCCGCGTAGCGCGTCGGGGAAGGGCACGTAGTCGATCAGGCCGCTGGTGACGGCGTCATGCAGGCGGATGGGCGCGGTGTGCAGGACATTGACCACGGCGTGGGCGATGTCGTTGAACGGCTGGGCCTTGCCGGTACCCAGGTTGAAAATGCCGGACTTTTCCGGGTGGTCGAAGAACCACAGGTTCACTGCTACCACGTCGTCGATGAAGACAAAGTCGCGCATCTGCCCGCCCGCCGCATAGCCGCCGTATTCGCCGAACAGCTTGACCTTGCCGTCGGCCTTGAACTGGTGGTACTGGTGGAAGGCGACACTGGCCATGCGGCCCTTGTGCTGTTCGCGCGGGCCGTAGACGTTGAAGTAGCGGAAGCCCACCACCTGGCTGGGCGTGCGTTGGAAGTCCGGGCCACAGGCCAGGCGCATATGCTGGTCGAACAGCAGCTTGGAATAACCGTAGACGTTCAGCGGGCGCTCGAACTCGGGGGTTTCGACGAAGCTGGCCGATCCGCCGTAGGTGGCGGCGGACGAGGCGTACAGCAGGCGTGTGCCCTGGCTACGGCAGGCTTGGAACAGGTTGCACGATAGCGTGTAGTTGTTCTCCATCATGTACTTGCCGTTCATCTCCATGGTGTCGCTGCACGCGCCTTCATGGAACACCGCCTCGACCCGGCCGTAGCCGCCCTGGGCGAAGCGGCTGTAGAAGCTGTCGGCATCCACGTAATCGGCAATCTGCAGGTCGGCCAGGTTGCGGTACTTGTCGCCTTGCGTGAGGTCGTCGACGGCAATGATGTCGGTGATGCCGCGCGCGTTCAGGCCTTTGACGATGTTGCTGCCAATGAAACCAGCGGCTCCGGTAACGACGATGCGGGTCATAGCAACTCCTTAGCAAACAGTTCTTCGTAGCTTACAGTGGCCGTGCCGAACTTGCCGACCACCACACTGCCGGCGCGGTTGGCCAGGGGCATGGCGTCGCGCAGGCTCAGGCCCGCGGCCACCAGTGCGGCCATGGTGGCGATCACGGTATCGCCGGCGCCGGTCACATCAAACACCTCGCGCGCCTGGGCGCTGACATGCACTTCGCCGGCGTCGTCGTACAAGGTCATGCCTTCTTCGCTGCGGGTGACCAGCAGGGCTTCCAGCTGGAGTTCCTTGCGCAGATTTTGCGCCTTGGTGCGCAGCTGTTCTTCGCTGTGCCAGCTACCGACCACTTGCTGTAGTTCAGCCCGGTTCGGCGTAATCACGCTGGCCTGGCTGTAGCGCGAATAGTCGCTGCCCTTGGGGTCGATCAGGATCTTTTTGCCACCGGCCAGGGCCAGCGCGATCATGTCGCCCACATGGGCCAGACCACCCTTGCCATAGTCGGAAAACAGCACCGCCTGGTGCGTGGGCAGCAGGGTGGCGAAGGTAGCCGATTGCGAGGCCAGGATTTCGCTCTTTGGGGTGTTCTCGAAGTCCATGCGCAGCAGCTGCTGCTGGCGGCCAATCACGCGCAGCTTGACCGTGGTTTGCAATTCCGCATCGCGGCCAAAGTACGGGCGTATACCGGTCTGGGCGACCAGTTTTTCCAGCTTGTGGCTGGCGTCGTCGTCACCCACTACCGTCAGCAGCGAGGCCTGCGCGCCCAGCGACACGATGTTATAGGCCACGTTGGCCGACGCGCCCATGCGCTCTTCTTCGCGCGTGACGCGCACCACCGGCACCGGCGCTTCGGGGCTGATGCGGTCTACCGCGCCGTACCAGTAGCGGTCCAGCATCGCGTCTCCGACCACCAGCACCTGGGCCTGGGCCATTTGTTCACGGGATAACGTAGAAAGTTTTGTCATAGTTCTTCTACCCGGCGGGCGGGATAGCTGTCCCAGGCCTGGCAGCCCGGGCATTGCCAGAAATGCTGCTTGGCTTCAAACCCGCAGGCAGCGCAGCGGTAGCGCTTCAAGGGATTTGCGGCATGGTCCAGCGCGCGCTGGATCTGGGGGTGGAATTCTTCGTGCTCCAGCTTCTCGCCGGCGATCCAGCGGGCGGCGGCGACCAGGGATTGCTCGCGCTCCAGGTGCTGGATGTAGCGCATGCGTACATCGGTAATAGGCGTACCCGAGCGGATTTGCAAGCCCAGGATGGCTTCCAGCACGTCGAGCGAGGCGGTGTGGGCGTAACTGGCCTCCAGCAGTTCCAGGGCGCTGTCGGTAAGCCCGGCGGCGGTGGCCACGGTGGCGATCCGATCTGCTACTAAAGGTATAGCGGCTGGCGCAGATTCAGAGAGCGCTAGCAGGGTTTTGAATGCCTCATCGTTGGCGCCGGCCTGCTGTTGCAGTATGGCCAGGTCGATGCGCGGCCGGGCGGCCTGGGGGGCGACGGCAATGGCTTTTTCCAGCAAAGCCTGGGCTGCTTCGGGTGGCTGGGCGGCGGCTTGCTCGCACAGGTAGTGCGACTGGCGGCCGCTGAAGCTGCCCTGGTCCGACGTTTCCAGCTTATGGGCGATTTCGGATGCATCGGCCCAGTCGCGCGAGCGCTCGTAGATCGACAGCAGGGCCAGGCGGCTACGCGCCTCGTAGGCCGTGCCTTCGAGCTTGCGCAGCGCGTCTTCGGCCCGGTCCAGCAGGCCGGCCTTCAGGAAGTCCATGGCCAGAGCGTGCTGCGAGCGGTCGCGGTCGGCCGCGCTCAGGTCACCGCGCGACAGCAGGTGCTCGTGTACGCGCACCGCGCGCTCGGTCTCGCCGCGGCGGCGGAATAGGTTGCCCAGGGCGAAATGCAGCTCAGAGGTGTCAGGGTCTTTTTGCACCGCTTCGATGAAGGCGTCGATGGCCTTGTCCTGCTGCTCGTTGAGCAGGTAGTTCAGGCCTTTGAAATAGGCTTTGGGGGCCAGGCGGTTGTCCAGGCGCAGCTGCCGAAAGTCCAGCCTGGAGGCCAGCCAGCCCAACACGAAGGCGATTGGCAGGCCCAGCAAAATCCAACTGAGGTCAAAGTCCATGGGGTGGGGTCAGGGGTTCCGTACGGGAGTTGTCGACAGCCGGGGCTGCGGAGGCAGGAACGACGGGCTTCTGCGCCTTTTTGGCCACGACACGGTGCTTCCACCAGCGCGGCACCATGCCCAGAATGCCCAGCGCCAGCCCGGCGGCAAATGCGCTCAGCACCAGCAGGACCATGGGCGCACGCCACTGTGTGCCAAAGAAGAAGTGCACTACCGCGTCCTGCTGGTTATTCAGGGCAAATGCGAACAGGGTAAAAAAAATGGCTGCTTTAAGTATCCACTTAAGCAGCCGGACCAGATTTTTCATAGGTGTCCTCGATCAGCAGAACATTCTAGCGAGGGACCAGCCTCATTCGCGCGATTCGCGCAGCTCGCGGGCTTCGATCTCGGCGGTGCGCTGGTCGACAGCTTCGCGCAAGGCTTTGCCGGGTTTGAAGTGGGGCACGCGTTTTTCCGGGATGGCCACGCTTTCGCCGCTGCGCGGATTGCGGCCCATGCGCGGCGGACGGCGGTTAATGGAGAAGCTGCCAAAGCCGCGGATCTCGACCCGGTGGCCGCGCACTAGCGCATCGCCGACGGCATCCAGGATGGTCTTCACGGCATGCTCGGCATCGCGGTGGGTCAGCTGGCTGAATCGGGCGGCCAGTTCTTCAACAAGGTCGGATCGGGTCATGGAAAAAGACTTCAGTCGGAGTTATGCAATGCTCTCGGTGCCGCCCCAGAAGCGCATGGAAGGCATTGCATAAGTCCTGCTCAGGAGTGAAACAAGCCGACCCGCTCGCCCCTGCGAGTCGGATCGGCCTGGCACTAGGCTATTTCAGCAACAAATTAATTGTTGTTGTCCAGCTTGGCGCGCAGCAGAGCGCCCAGGCTGGTGGTGCCAGCGTTTTCGCGGGCAGAAGCCTGGCTCAGCGTAGCCATGGCTTCGCTTTGGTCGGCTGCGTCCTTGGCCTTGATCGACAGCTGGATGTTGCGGGTCTTGCGATCCACATTGACCACCACAGCGGTAACTTCGTCGCCTTCTTTCAGCACGTTACGTGCGTCTTCAACGCGGTCGCGGCTGATTTCGGAAGCGCGCAGGTAACCGATGATGTCTTCACCCAGGTCGATCTCAGCGCCACGGGCGTCCACGGTCTTGACCTTGCCGGTCACGATCTGGCCCTTATCGTTGATGGTGGTGAAGGTGGTGAACGGATCGCTGTCGAGCTGTTTGATGCCCAAAGAGATACGTTCGCGGTCCACGTCCACGGCCAACACGATGGCTTCGACTTCTTGGCCCTTCTTGTAGTTACGCACGGCGGCTTCGCCGGTTTCGTTCCAAGACAGGTCAGACAAATGCACCAGGCCGTCGATACCGGCAGCCAGGCCCACGAACACGCCGAAGTCGGTGATCGACTTGATCGGGCCCTTGACGCGGTCGCCACGCTTGGTGTCTTGTGCGAATTCTTGCCATGGGTTGGCCTTGCACTGCTTCATGCCCAGGCTGATACGGCGCTTGTCTTCGTCGATTTCCAGAACCATGACTTCGACTTCGTCGCCCAGCGAAACCAGCTTGGCGGGAGCGATGTTCTTGTTGGTCCAGTCCATTTCGGAAACGTGCACCAGGCCTTCGATGCCGGGTTCCAGTTCCACGAATGCACCGTAGTCGGCGATGTTGGTGATCTTGCCGAACAGACGGGTCGACTGTGGGTAGCGGCGGTTCACGCCCATCCATGGATCGTCGCCCATTTGCTTCAGACCCAAGGACACGCGGTTCTTTTCGGTGTCGAACTTGAGGATCTTGGCGGTGATTTCCTGACCAGCGGTGACCACTTCCGATGGGTGGCGAACGCGGCGCCATGCCATGTCAGTGATGTGCAGCAGGCCGTCGATGCCGCCCAGGTCCACGAACGCACCGTATTCGGTGATGTTCTTGACCACGCCGTGCACCACGGAACCTTCTTTCAGGGTTTCCATCAGCTTGGCGCGTTCTTCGCCCATCGACGCTTCGACCACAGCGCGGCGCGACAACACGACGTTGTTGCGCTTGCGGTCCAGCTTGATGACCTTGAATTCCATGGTCTTGTTCTCGTAGGGAGACAAGTCCTTGATGGGGCGGGTGTCGATCAGCGAACCGGGCAGGAATGCGCGGATGCCGTTGACCAAAACGGTCAGGCCGCCCTTGACCTTGCCGGAAGTGGTGCCGGTGACGAATTCGCCGGATTCCAGGGATTTCTCCAGGGACATCCAGGAAGCCAGGCGCTTGGCGGTGTCACGGCTGACGATGGTGTCGCCGTAGCCGTTTTCGATCGCAACGATGGCGACCGAAATGAATTCGCCAACTTGGACTTCAACTTCGCCCTTGTCGGTCTTGAACTCTTCCAGCGGCACGTAGGCTTCGGATTTGAGGCCAGCGTTAACGACCACAAAGCTGTGTTCGATACGGATGACTTCGGCGGTGACGACTTCACCAATGCGCGTTTCCGTGCGGGTTAGCGATTCGGCAAAGAGGTCTGCAAATGATTCTGACATGTGTTTCCTAGTCCACGGAGCAGGGGTATACGGGTGCGGGATTGCACCTGCGTGGGGTCTGCCGTGGCGGTGTGGCGGTCGTGTGACCACCGGGGTTACAGGGTTAAAAACCACGCTGCTGGAGCAGCAGGGTGGGCCTTTGTTCAGCTATTTCAGGAAGCACAATTTTTGTAACCTAGAGGGGCAAAGCACCTCTAGTTAAAAAATTACTTCATCCCGAATGGCTGCTTGCTCTGCCACCAGCCCAACACTTGATCGACCGATGTTTCTATCGTCATATCCGAGTTGTCCAGCAGCAGCGCGTCTTGCGCCGGCTTCAGAGGTGCGGTGCTACGGGATGAGTCCCGGGCATCACGCGCTTCCAAGTCGGCACGAAGGTCTTCGAGTGTAGTCGAAATTCCCTTTGAAATCAATTGCTTATACCGGCGCTCTGCGCGCCGGGCGGCGGTGGCGGTCAGATACACCTTCAAGGGGGCGTCCGGGAAGATCACCGTACCCATGTCGCGGCCGTCGGCGACCAGGCCGGGCAGGCGCTGGAAGCTGTGCTGCAGGTCGACCAAAGCCAGGCGTACCGAGGGCAGGGCGGAGACTTTGGAGGCGTTCATGCCGGCCTCTTCGGTGCGGATGGCCTCGGATACATCGGAGTCGCCGAGCCAGACCTTGCCAGCGTCGAAGCGCACCGGCAGGGTCTTGGCCAGGGTCGCAATCGCCGCTTCGTCGGCCGCGGTGATGCTCAAACCCGCGCGCAGGGCGGCCAGCGCTGTGATCCGGTACATCGCGCCCGAATCCAAGAAGTGGTAGCCGAGTTTGGCCGCCAGGGCCGCCGCCACCGTGCCCTTGCCCGAGGCGGTCGGGCCGTCGATGCAGATCACGGGGATGTGGCAGTCGGCGGTGCGGGCCAGGGCGAGCAGCGCTTCAAAATAGTCGGGGAAGGTCTTGGCCACGCATTTCGGGTCTTCGATGCGTACCGGCAAGCGTGCCGGGTTGAAGGCGGCCAGCGAGAAGCACATGGCCACCCGGTGGTCGTCATAAGTATGGATGCTGGCGGCTTTCCAGTCAGCCACCACGGCGGGCGGCGTGACGCGGATGTAGTCCGCGCCTTCTTCGACGGTGGCGCCAAGCTTGCGCAGTTCGGTGGCCATGGCGGCGATGCGGTCGGTTTCCTTGACCCGCCAGCTGGCGATATTGCGCAGCGTGGTCGTGCCGTCGGCATACAGCGCCATCACCGCCAGGGTCATGGCGGCGTCGGGAATGTGGTTGCAGTCCAGGTCGATGGCTTTCAGCGGCCAGCTGCCCCGGCTGATTTCCAGCCAGTTCGGGCCGCTGACGATGCGCGCGCCCATGTGCTCTGCCGCTTCGACAAAGCGGATATCGCCCTGGATCGATGCCGCACCGACCCCTTCGATACGAATTTGGCCTCCAGTGCTTGTAGCAAGTGCGCCAAGCGCTATGAAATAGCTAGCAGATGAGGCGTCCGCTTCCACATGGATGTCGCCCGGTGACTGGTAGCGGCTGCCAGCCGGAATCGTGAAACTGGCCCAGCCATTGCGCTGCACCGTGATGCCGAAGCGTGCCAGCAGATTCAGCGTGATCTCGATATACGGCTTGGAAATCAGCTCGCCGACGACCTCAATCGTCACATCTTGTTGGGCTACCAGCGGCAGCGCCATCAGCAGCGCCGTCAGGAACTGGCTGGACACATCGCCGCGCACGCGGATCGGTGCATCCAGCTTCAGCTGGGGCTGGCCAATGCGCAAGGGGGGGTAGCCGTCCTGCCCGGTGTAGGCTATCTGGCAGCCCAGTTGGCGCAGCGCATCGACCAGGTCACCAATCGGCCGTTCGTGCATGCGCGGCACGCCGTGCAGGCTGAAGTCGCCGCCCAGCACGGCCAGTGCCGCGGTCAGCGGGCGGATCGCAGTGCCGGCATTGCCCATGAACAGATCGGCCTGGCTGTTGCGCAGCTGCCCGGCCAGTCCGTCAATTTCCAGAACCTTGCCGTCACGGCGGATGCCGCAACCCAACTGGGCCAGTGCGTCCAGCATGACGCGGGTGTCGTCGGAATCCAGCAGATCGTGGACCCGGGTGGTGCCACCGCTCAGGGCGGCCAGCAGCAGTACGCGGTTGGAAATGCTTTTTGAGCCCGGCAGCACCACGGTGCCCTGGGCGCTTTCCAGCGGGGGGAGGTCTAGGAAGGGGGTGGCGTACATCAGGTCTTGGGTTTCAGGGAGGCCATGCTCCAGTCGGCGCGGCTGTCGCTGGCATGTTCCAGCATGCCGGTCAACCCGTCTATGTTGTTGCTGGTGATCATGGCTTCCATGGCCTGCAGCGTGCGCTGGAAGATCTGCGACTGGGCCAGCAGCTCTTCCTTGTTGGCCAGCAGAATGTCGCGCCACATATGCGGGTCGGACGCAGCGATGCGGGTGAAGTCACGGAAGCCGGGGCCGGCCAGGGCCAGGTATTCCTGGCCTTGCGGCTGGCTGACCAGGCCGTGCATCATGGCGAAAGCGATCAAATGCGGCAGATGGCTGACGGCGGCAAAAGTCGCGTCGTGCGACTCGGGCGACATCTGCAGCACATTGCAGCCCAGCGCTGTCCATACGTCCACCGCCTGGCTCAGCTGCTTGGTCAGCGTGCGTTCTATGGGGGTCAGGATGACGTTTTTGCCGCTGTAGAGCAGAGCGTCGGCAAATTCCACGCCCGAGACTTCCTTGCCGGTGATAGGGTGCGCGGGGACGAAGGAGCCGACCTGCTCGCGCAGCGCGCGGCGGGCCGCGTCGACCACGTCGCGCTTGGTCGAGCCCACGTCCATCACCAGGGTGGTGGGGCTGATCAGATGCTTGATGGATTTGAAGGTGGCTTCGGTCGCGGCCACCGGCACGGCCAGCAGCACGATGTCCGCGCCCGATACGGCCAGCAGGGCCGACGGGGCTTCGATGTCGATCACGCCCATTTGCCGGGCCCGGCTGGTGGTGGAGGGGGATTTGCTGTAGCCGACCACTTGCTTGACCAGGCCGGCTTTTTTCAGCGCCAGCGCAAACGAGCCGCCCATCAGGCCGCAACCGATCAGTCCCAATTGTTCAAACATGTTGCGTCTTGCTCCAGAACATCAAGGGCCGACCGGGTAGGTGCCGAGTACCTTGTAGAAGGCGCACAAGGCCCGCAGCTCCTGCAGCGCTTTGGCCACATGGGGCTGCGAAGGGTGGCCGTCGAGGTCGATGTAGAAGTAGTAGTCCCACTGGCCGGTACGGGCCGGGCGCGACTCGAAACGCGTCATCGACACGCCATTGGTCTTCAGCGGCACCAGCAGATCGTGCATGGCGCCGGGTTTGTTGGGTACCGATACCACCAGGCTGGTGCAGTCCTTGCCCGAAGCCGGCGGCGTGGCCAGGGTCTGCGGCAGGCAGATGACGGCGAAACGGGTGCGGTTGTAGGCGTCGTCCTGCACCGCATGGGCCACTACGTGCAGGCCGAACTGGGCGGCTGCGCGTTCGCTGGCCAGGGCCGCCCAGGATGGGTTGGCGGCGGCCAGGCGTGCGCCTTCGGCGTTGCTGGAGACGGCGCGGCGCTCCACATGCGGCAGATGCTGGGTCAGCCAGCCCTGGCACTGGGCCAGCGCCTGGGGATGGGCCATGACGACTTCGATGTCGTCGCGCGAATTGGTTTGGCGCAGCAGGTTGTGCCGCACCAGCAGGCTGACTTCGCCGACGACGTGCACTGGGGAGTGCAGGAACAGATCGAGCGAACGGGCGACCATGCCTTCGGTGGAATTTTCAATTGCCACCACGCCGTATTGGGTTGTGCCCGCGGCCGTGGCGTGGAAGACTTCGTCAAAGTTGGCGCAGTACAGCAACTCGGCCGCGCTACCGAAGAACTCGATGGCGGCCTGTTCGGTGAACGTACCTTCGGGGCCGAGCACGGCCACGCGCTGCGGTGCTTCGAGAGCCAGGCAGGCCGACATGATTTCGCGCCAGACGGCGGCTACATGGGTGTTCTTCAGCGGGCCGGTATTGGCCTGCTGGATTTTCTCGATCACCTGGGCCACGCGGTCGGGCCGGAAGAAGGGCGAGCCTTCGCGGCGCTTGATTTCACCCACCTGTTCGGCCACTTTGGCGCGGCGGTTCAGCAGGCTCAGCAGGTCTTGGTCGATCTGGTCGATCTTGACGCGCAAATCGGCCAGATCAGGGGTGGCGGCGGGCGGTGTTACAGCAGTCATGGGTCAGGCTTGGCTCTTTTCGAATGCGTGCATGTAGTCCACCAGCGCCTGCACGCCGGCCAGCGGCATGGCGTTGTAGATGCTGGCCCGCATGCCGCCAACCGACTTGTGGCCTTTGAGCTGAAGCAAGCCGCGTGCCTTGGCACCCTCCAGGAAAGCGTCGTTGCGGCTTTCGTCGCGCAGGAAGAAGGGCACGTTCATGCGCGAACGGCAATCGGCGTCCACCTTGTTGAAATACAGCTGCGACTGGTCGATGGCGCTGTACAGCAGCTCGGCCTTGGCGATATTGCGTTGCTCCATGGCGGCAATGCCGTGCAAATCACCTTCGGTCTGGTGCTTGAGCCACTGGAAGGTCAGTCCGGCGATGTAGATTGCGAAGGTGGGCGGGGTGTTGTACATCGACTGGTTGTCGGCCACGGTCTCGTAGTTGAAGGCGCTGGGGCAGATGTCCAGCGCGTGGCCGAGCAGGTCTTCGCGCACCACCACCACCGTCAGGCCCGCAGGGCCGAGGTTCTTTTGGGCTCCGCCAAAGGCCAGGCCAATCTTCGACCAGTCAACCGGACGCGAGGCGACGTGGGACGAGAAGTCGACCACCAGCGGGGCTTTCGAGCCCAGTGCCTGCAGGTCGGGCAGGGTCTGGAATTCGATGCCGTCTATGGTTTCGTTGCTGCAGATGTGGACGTAGTTGGCGTCAGAGCTCAAGTCCCAGCTGGCCGGGTCGGGCAGGCGGGTGTAGCCGCTGGCTTCGGTGCTGGCGGCGATGTGCACCTGGGCGTATTTGCGCGCCTCTTTCTGCGACTTCTGGCTCCAGCTGCCGGTGACCACGCAGTCGATCTTGCCGCCGCGCGACAAGTTCAGCGGCACGATGGCGTTTTCGCCCAGGCCACCGCCTTGCATGAACAAAATCTTGAACTCGGGCGGTACCGCCATCAGGGCCCGGAAGTCGGCTTTGGTTTGGGCGTAGATCGATAAAAACTCTTTGCCCCGGTGGCTCATCTCCATCACACCCATGCCGCTGCCATGCCAGTCCAGCATTTCGGCGGCAGCCTGGGTCAGCACTTCTTCAGGAATGGCGGCGGGGCCTGCGGAGAAATTGAACGGTCGGGTCATGCAAATTCTTAGGTTAAATAGGTCGCTCGCACTTATTCAATAAGCGCGAGGTGCTATGAATTATGTAGTGATGACGGGTTACGCTTCAGGGGTACCACTGGTGCTGTCATCGCCACCGCCGGCTGCGTCGTCCTCGCCTGCTGCACTGGCGTCGGCAGCGGCTGCGATGGCGTCGTTTTCCACAATGCGCTGCAGTCCGCTGAGCTTGGAGCCTTCGTCCAGGCCGATTAAGGTGACGCCCTGGGTAGCGCGGCCGAGTTCGCGGATTTCGCTGACACGGGTGCGCACCAGCACGCCCTTGTCGGTGATCAGCATGATCTCGTCGTCGGCATGCACCAGGGTGGCGGCCACTACGCGGCCATTGCGTTCGCTTTGCTGGATGGCGATCATGCCCTTGGTGCCGCGGCCATGGCGGGTGTATTCGGTGATGCTGGTGCGCTTGCCGTAGCCGTTCAGGGTGGCGGTAAGCACGCTCTGTTGCTCGTCTTCGGCAACCAGCATGGCGATTACGCCCTGGCCTTCTTCCAGCATCATGCCGCGCACGCCGCGGGCGTTGCGTCCCATGGGGCGCACATCGTTTTCGTCGAAGCGCACGGCCTTGCCGCCGTCGCTGAACAGCATCACGTCGTGCTTGCCGTCGGTCAGGGCGGCGCCGATCAGGAAGTCGCCCGGGTCCAGGTCCACGGCGATGATGCCAGCCTTGCGCGGGTTGCTGAAGTCTGTCAGCGGGGTCTTCTTGACCGTGCCCATGCTGGTGGCCATAAACACATACTGGTCGGCCGGGAAGCTGCGTTTCTCACCGGTCAGGGCCAGCACCACGTTGATCTTCTCGCCTTCCTGCAGCGGGAACATGTTGACAATGGGGCGGCCCCGCGAGCCGCGCGAGCCCTGCGGCACTTCCCAGACCTTGAGCCAGTACAGGCGGCCGCGGTTGGAGAAGCACAGGATGTAGTCGTGCGTGTTGGCGATGAACAGCTGGTCGACCCAGTCGTCTTCTTTGGTGGCCGTGGCTTGTTTGCCGCGGCCACCACGCTTCTGCGCCCGGTACTCGCTCAAAGGTTGGCTCTTGATATAGCCACTGTGCGACAGAGTCACGACCATATCGGTCGGGGTGATCAGGTCTTCGGTGCTGAGGTCGAACGAGCTGTATTCCACCAGGCTGCGGCGGGCGCCCAGCTTGGACTGGCCGAATTCCAGCTTGATGGCGGTCAGTTCTTCGCCAATGATGGTGGATACGCGTTCGGGCTTGGCCAGGATGTCGAGGAAGTCTTCGATCTCGGCCATCACCTCTTTGTATTCGGCAACGATCTTGTCCTGTTCCAGGCCGGTCAGGCGCTGCAGGCGCATCTGCAAAATTTCTTGTGCTTGCACTTCGGACAGGCGGTACAGACCGTCCTTGCCCATGCCGAGTTCTTTTTCCAGGCCGTCAGGGCGGTAGTCGTCCACATTGACCATGCCGCCGTCGGCACGGGTGCGGGTCAGCATTTCGCGCACCAGTTTGCTGTCCCAGGGGCGGGCCATCAGCTCAATCTTGGCGACCGGTGGCGTGGGCGCATTCCGGATGATGGCAATGAAGTCGTCGATATTCGCCAGCGCGACCGCCAGCCCTTCCAGCACATGGCCGCGTTCGCGGGCTTTGCGCAGGTTGAAGATGGTACGGCGGGTGACGACTTCGCGGCGGTGTTCCAGGAAGACTTCGATCAAGTCCTTCAGGTTACACAGCTTGGGTTGGCCGTTGACCAGGGCCACCATGTTCATGCCGAAGGTGTCTTGCAGCTGGGTCTGTTTGTAAAGATTGTTCAGCACCACCTCGGGTACTTCGCCGCGCTTGAGTTCGATCACCAGGCGCATGCCGGACTTGTCGGACTCGTCCTGGATGTGGCTGATGCCTTCGATCTTCTTCTCGTGCACCAACTCGGCCATGCGTTCTTGCAAGGTCTTCTTGTTGCATTGGTAGGGCAGCTCGTCGACGATGATGGCCTGGCGTTGGCCCTTGTCGATGTCTTCAAAGTGGACCTTGGCGCGCATCACCACGCGGCCGCGGCCGGTGCGGTAGCCATCTTTCACGCCGTTGATGCCGTAGATGATGCCGGCCGTGGGGAAGTCGGGCGCGGGGATGATCTCCATCAGCTCGTCCACCGTGGCTTGCGGGTTGCGTAGCAGGTGCAGGCAGCCGTCCACCACTTCATTCAGGTTGTGCGGCGGGATGTTGGTCGCCATACCCACCGCAATGCCGGAGGATCCATTGACTAGTAAGTTAGGGAAGCGGGCCGGCATGACCAGCGGCTCTTGCTCGCTGCCATCGTAGTTGGGGCCGAAGTCGACGGTTTCCTTGTCCAGATCGGCCAGCAGCTCGTGGGCAATCTTGGACATGCGGATTTCGGTGTAGCGCATGGCTGCGGCGTTGTCGCCGTCGACCGAGCCGAAATTACCCTGGCCATCTACCAGCATGTGGCGCAGCGAGAAATCCTGCGCCATGCGAACGATGGTTTCATATACCGCGCTGTCGCCGTGGGGGTGGTACTTACCAATCACGTCACCCACAATACGGGCCGACTTCTTATATGCACGGTTCCAGTCGTTGTTGAGTTCGTGCATGGCGAACAGCACACGGCGGTGCACGGGCTTGAGGCCGTCGCGCGCATCGGGCAGGGCGCGGCCCACAATCACACTCATCGCGTAGTCGAGGTAACTCCGGCGCATTTCCTCTTCAAGACTGATGGGCAGGGTTTCTTTGGCGAACTGGGTCATGAGAGGCAAACGTTGTGCAGCGGAGGTCCATCATTTTAGAGGCAAGTGACTGTCGCTACGCAGCAACACATGCCCTATATGGATGTGCATACATTTAGGTATGCCTGTCGTCCTACTCGTTTCCCCTTAGCCCTGTGGCACAATTGTTTGAACGTTTGCAGTGATGGTCACTGTAAGCGTCCCGTTTCGCAGCGCTGCTGCGGCTTTTTCCCCAAGAGGAGAACCATGAAGAAATTGAACAAAGTGGCAATGATGTTTGCCTCCGCAGCGCTTGTAACCGCCGCGGGCGCACAAACCGTTGATAACTGGAAGAACGGCACCAACGAGTTGGTCTGGAAGAACGGTACCAACGAACTGTGCTGGCGTGATGCTTACTGGACGCCCGCAACGGCTGCTCCTGGCTGCGACGGCGCTATTGTTCCAGTTGCTGCTCCAGCTCCGGTTGCTGCTCCCGCACCAGCACCAGCACCTGTCGCTGCTGCTCCTGCCCCTGCTGTCGTGGCTCCTGCCATGGTTGCAGAAAAGGTAACCTACGCAGCTGACGCGTTCTTTGACTTCAACAAGTCGGTTCTGAAGCCAGAAGGCAAAGCCAAGCTGGACGACCTGGTTGCCAAGGTCAAGGGCATCAACCTGGAAGTGATCATTGCCGTGGGTCATACCGACTCCGTGGGCAGCGATGCATACAACCAGAAGCTGTCGGTTCGCCGTTCTGAGTCCGTCAAGGCTTATCTGGTGTCCAGCGGCATCGAAAAGAACCGCGTTTACACCGAAGGCAAGGGCGAGAAGCAACCTGTTGCTGACAACAAGACTGCTGAAGGCCGCGCTAAGAACCGCCGCGTTGAAATCGAAGTTGTTGGCACGCGCAACAAGTAATCAAAAGGTCTAACACCGAGCTAGCTTGGTGTGATGGTCTCGAACAGGCTCCAGAGCCTGTTCGCCGAAGCCCTCTGAACTCACGTTCCGAGGGCTTTTTTTTACGTGTTGCGGTGCGTGGGGCTGGAGTGATTGACGCTGTGTAATCTGAGAAAATGGAGCAATGAACCCTAGTCTGAATGCCGACCCGGCCGAGCTGGCCAAATTCTCTGACCTAGCCCACCGTTGGTGGGATGCCGATAGCGAGTTTCGGCCTCTGCACCAAATCAATCCGCTGCGCCTGGGCTGGATTAACAGTATTGCATCCGTCAATGGGCAACGTGTGCTGGATGTGGGTTGCGGCGGCGGCATCCTGGCGGACTCCATGGCCCGTTGCGGTGCAGATGTATTGGGGATCGACTTATCTACGAAAGCATTGAGAGTGGCGCAACTCCACGCCCTGGAGGCCCAAACGCCGACATTGAAGTATCGGGAAGTCAGTGCAGAGGAGATAGCGAGTGAGCAACCGGGCAGCTTTGATATCGTTACCTGTATGGAGATGCTGGAGCACGTACCGGACCCTGCTTCTGTGGTTCGTGCATGTGCCGCTCTGGTAAAGCCGGGCGGCTGGGTGTTCTTCTCAACTATCCATAGAAGTGCGAAAGCATTCTTGTTGGCTGTTGTAGGGGCAGAGTATGTTCTCAACATGCTGCCACGCGGTACCCACGCGTACGAGAAAATGATTCGCCCTAGCGAGCTGGCGGCACATTGCCGGAGTGCGGGGTTGACGTTGCAGCACACCCGTGGACTTGAGTTCAATCCTTTGACTCAGCGCTATTGGTTGAGTTCGGATACCAGTGTGAACTACATGATTGCCACGCAAAAGCTATGACATCGAACGTACATCCCGTTTTTCACAACGTACAAGCGGTATTGTTCGATTTGGACGGAACCTTGGTAGATAGCGCGCCCGATCTTGCGGGGGCAGTCGACAAAATGCGGACGGACCGAGGCTTGTCTTCATATGCGGCTGAGCGCTACCGTCCGATGGTGGGTGCAGGAGCGCGTGGCATGCTGGGTATTGCTTTTGGCATGCAGCCCGATCATCCCGACTTTGCTGCGATGCGAGAGGAGTTTTTTGTCAATTATGAAAGGCGGCTTACCCAAGAAACGTATGCGTTTGAAGGGGTTCCAGAACTATTGGCTCAGTTGGTGGCCCGATCGTTGTCTTGGGGGGTGGTAACCAATAAGTCTGAGCGTTTTGCCATTCCCTTAACGCAATCGATGCCACTGTTCGGTACGGCTGGTGCTGTGGTCGGGGGGGACACCACGCCGCATGCTAAGCCCCACCCTGAACCCTTGTTGGAGGCCGCTAGGCGGCTGGGGCTGACTCCAGAGCGTTGCGTATATGTGGGTGACGACGAGCGAGATATTGTGGCTGGTCGGGCTGCGGGTATGGCTACAGTTGCTGCTGCGTATGGGTATTTGGGACACAACACGGATGTTGCGCGGTGGGGGGCGCACGCGGCAATCCATTCGCCATTGGACTTATTAAAGTGCTTGCCCAACGGCCAAGCACTTAATGGCTTAAAATGATTGCTTGGGGCTGCACTGGTTTCGACGTGGGTTCGGACGCGCAGCAGGGCATGTCGAGGTTCTGTCACCTCGTAAAACAGCAGAAAAAACCTAACTGCAAACGACGAACGTTTCGCACTCGCCGCTTAATTGCGCGTGAGCCTCGCAACAGCAAGCCAATAGGCTGGGCAAGGGTGGTGGAGCCGCAAGGTTTTGCCGTCCAGGCTGCGGGGTAACTTCATTTGGCTGGGCGCTCACTGGGTAACTTAGTGGGCTCCGAGAAAATAGGTTACTGGCGTTTTGCATAGCGTGCCACTGCGCGATGTAAAAGGCGAGACTTAAACCAGACGGCTACACATGTAGAACTGTTCGAAGAAGGCTTGCGGACGGGGGTTCAAATCCCCCCAGCTCCACCACAAAACCATACGTAAGTCGTTAAAAATCAACGACTTACGTTTCCATCTACCGTCCAGTGCCGTCCAGGTACTCACACATTCTTCACACATTTGTTGGCTCCGTCGGCTATCTCGGGCAAGCCCGGTAGGCATGCGGTGCCGTGCTTCGCTGGCGGCTTGTCAAACTCCAGTGATGGGCTTTGCTCTACCCTGCACCCGTACGTGCGGATTCCTATTTCCGTATCTTTGTGCTCTAGTAGCTTAGCGCTATAGGTTGGATTCTCGCCCTGACTGAGCAGATGGCTGGCAATGTTGTGCCGCAGTTCGTATGGGTTGCGGTACGCACTCCAGTCCGCTTGCGCAGCGAATCTCACAAGGTTTTGCATAGTTCCGTATCGCTCGCCTCGGCCGTGCCGGTGCGCGGATCTAACCGTCAATGAAAGCATGCAGGATCAGTATCCTTTTCGCCGAGTTAACGAACTTGCCAGAACCAATGGAAGTAATAGGAAACTGGAGGGATCAAGGAGGAAATGTTCCCGCAATAATGAATAAGGTAATTTTTTACGATGAAAAATTCGATGCAGCAAATCTTGTCCAAATGAAAGCCGCAGATTTTTCAAGTCAATGTTAATGTGAGAGTGCTGAAATGGTGTGATTGGAAAAATTTTGCAGATTAATTTTTTGTATTTTATTTCATTGTGAATGCGCAATAGATTTTTTTCGCTTCCCCAACCAGTGCCGGCATATATATTTACTCCTCGACCATATGTGGCTTCGGATTGGTTTGAAAAAGATGTTCTGGCTCCGCTATGTGCTATATCCATCCAAAATAAATAGTCCTCACCTGCGTTGGTGAATTCAACTTTAAAACGTTTGTCCTGAAAACGTACGAAGTCGTATACGACAGTGGATGTTCCAATTACATTGCCTCGAATAATTTGGTCTAACAAATCTCCTTGGTAGGCATGTATATTTTCTTGTGGTATATCAATTTTTGGATGATCTATTGGTTTAATGCGACCAGCTCTTGAAAATGCACCAATTGTTGAACCCAATTGATAGTGATCAGCAAAATAAAAATCAAATCCGGCGCCCATTGCAGCTACAGCGCGCAACAGGTGATCAGTTGACCATTCATCATCCGAATCCAGAAAAGCAATGTAGCGGGTCTGCGGCGGTGCGTTGTTGATACCTGTATTGCGCGCGGAGCCGGGACCCCCATTACTTTGTCGAATTATCTGTAGTGTGTGGTTTTTGGGATTTAGATTTTCTAATTCCGATTCCGCAGAAATAGGGGATGCATCATCCACTACAAGAACATGTACAGCCATGCCCGGTGATTGCTGGGCTTCAATACTGGCCAATGCTCTGGCGAGTATTCCAGATTCCTTTTGGTAGTAGGGAATTACAACGGTGATCACGGACTGGATTCCTGCGGGGATACGTTGGCATGGTTGGCCGCTGCAGCCTGTGGAATTGCAGCAGTAACATGATCAGTCTTCTTTTGCCTACGCTCGGCCAATTTTTTTAGCCAACCCCACCGGTAGCATGTTAGATGGTATAGCGTTCGCTTGTTTTCAGTCCATCGTGTATGCCACTCCATCATTCTGCCGTAATATTCTAGGCGCCGTATTTTTCCTTCGCCGAATATATGTTCAATTTCATCTTGACTTAATAGGAATGCAGGCGAGTAGGCTTGAATAGATTCATCGTAGGTTGTTTTTAGAATGACCAATGTGTCTTGACGCTGTATGCATAAGTTCAGCGCAACTGTTTTTTCATTGAATAGATATTCGTAGACGACTGCACCATCGTGTTGGGCTGCATTTTTGAGTAACTGTATATAAAACTGCCCTTGCTCATTATCTGGATGTATGGCCGTGCCTTCAGAGGCCTTCCATCCGGAGCTCTCCAGCACGCCGTACCGTGCTATTGCATCGGCCATTTCTCCGGGCGCTCTCAGTACACGCATGCTAGTGACAATACCTTCTGCCGCAAGCTTGTTTCTTTGTTTGCGCATGTTTTGGCGCAGGTTTTTGCCACGGGCTGCCCAGTAGTCATCAAATGTGCCAGTAATGTCGATCCATCCGGTGTCGATGTAATCGATAAGCTTGGTGTCCGCCTGGTCGGGTTCGCGTGGCGCGATCAAGGGATCTACTTGGGTCATAGAGAAGCCTAGGCATAGGCCGAGGGGGCCGTTGATTAAGCTGCGCGCGAGATCTGTCGCATTGAGGGTGTTTGCCGCTACCCACACACCTAAAGGTAACTGTGACGGCTGGAAGGTACGCCATTGGAGCAAGCCATCGGGTACCAGCACTAGCATGGCCACAATTGAGTCGAATTGCTTCGCAACTAACAGTCTTTCCGCGCCCGAACCAAATATGGAGAGCGCCAATTGCACTGCGTGGGCTGTCATAAAGGGCAAATTGGCACGGGTGGCGTTGAGGCGATCCCATTCGTCCATTAAACCAGTGGTTTGCTGGAGTGCATTGGCGGGCAGATTTTGCCAGTGAAGTGTGGAGGCGTGCATGCGTATGGGTGTGCGGCTTTACCGCGATGTTTCAGCTGGGCACAGCGTTGCTTGCTGTGCTTTTAGTAAGTGCAACAGCATTTCTGCCGTGTGATCAATATCTGCCGTACTGAGGTCTTGGTGACACAGCAGTTGTAGCACGTGGTGGCTCCATAAGGGCCCCATATCTTGCGGTAAGGTCGGCGTGCCCGGCCAGATGCGATCCCAACGAAAAACCGGAAGTTTGAGCGAACGCAATGCTTGGTAAATTTCGTCTGGTTCGTCCACCCACAAAGGAAAAACATATGGGGCAGTGGATGCTGCCGAATTGAGGGTGTCGGGAAACAAGGGCCGCGCCCCTGACACATCAACAAAGTGTGCAGCATAGCTGGCGAAGTTTTGCTGACGCCGGGCGATGATGCGGCCACGGGGGAGCGTTGCTTTCAATGCCATAGATGCCGATAACGGTGTTTGCCGAATGCGCGACATATCGCATTCCCGCATCATGGTGCTTGCCATGGGTTGCACAGCGGTCTCCTGTGCAGTGGGCGTCTGCGTGCGAAAATTTTTGAAACGAAACAAAGGTGCCAGCAAGGCACCGACACCGCGCAAACGCTGGTAGCGTGTGGCAAGTTCCATCACATCCAGCCAACCTTTGAGCTGAGCCTTCAAGGATGGATTTTCTAGTTGCAGTGGCGTAATAGGGCGGTGTGCTGAAGCGAGTAGACCGGCTTCTGGTACGGGGAAGAATTTGGACAAGCTGGCGGTCGCAAAGTCGCCCCAAGCTCCAACGGCTCTTTCTCCTGCTTCCCCAAAGTAGCAGTGTGCACAATCCTCAATAAGTGCAATCCCGTGCTCATCGCACCATTTACGGACTTTATTCAGTGACTGGGCCAGACCAAAATAATGCGGAACCAACATGGCTTTGCATTCATTTAGCGTTGCAGGGTTGATCGCATCAAGATGGGGAAGTCCATTCGGCAGCAAGCCAAAATAGGAGACTTTCAGATGGGCGAGTAGCACGGGCGCCACCATGGTCGGGCAGTGGTAGGTGGGCACAAGTACCGCACTGTTCGCAGGTAGTTTGAGCTGCAATAGCGCCTGGTAGATGGCAGCTCGGCCACTGGTTGTGAATACTGTGTGGGGCAGCGACTCGACACTGCGAATGTTCGGCATGTTCGTGCGCCCGAAACTGGACCAGTCGAGTACGGGTCCTCGAGGTAGTGCGCGTGGAGTGGCCTTGAGTTCTTTGGAGTTACTTTGCAAACAACACTCTCTGGGGGTTATTTGGCAATATCGGTGGATGACTTGCCGGTTTCGTCGTCCACCGTTTCGGGGTCTGTCCATTTGCCTGCTTCCTTGAGCTTATCTCTCAGGGCGGGTTGGATGAATCCTAAGGCATAGGACTTGTGGGCCTGTGCAAGCGCCTTCCCATATTCTTTGAGGTCAAAGTAATTCAGACCCAGGTTGTAGTGGGTAAATGCATTCTCCTTGTCTTCTGCGCCTGCCGCTGCGAGGTCTAGTTGGCGAACCGCATCAGTGTTGCGGCCATTTTTTGCCAAATACATCGAATAAATCATGCGTGAAATTGCATCATCTGGGCGAAACCGGATGGCTCGCTCAAAATAGCATTCGACGGAATAACGCATATCTTTGGGAATCGCTGTTTTACTTCTCTCCCCATATCGCATCACGGACATCAAGGCCCGGTGGTGGTTTGGAAACGCCCGTAGCGTGTAGTCCAGATCTCCTCCCAGATAGCCAGCGTTGCCCTTGATGAGTGCTTCGACGGCTGGAGTGAAATGCGCGATTTCAACCAGATGCAAATTGTTGCCGCGTTCAACCCGATAGTCGAATGGCCCAAATGCATTTTCCAGCGAGCCACATTCCGCGCTTGCAACTTGTGCGAACGATGAGGGGCTGAGCAGTATCAAAAAGATAAAGAAATAATTAAATAATCTGAGTTTCATTGGAAACATCCTTCTTTAACCCCATCATTTAATTGCATTACTTGTCGTCGCTAGCCAATCCAATGTCAGGTTCTCTACGGTGGTCTGTGCCAATCGATTGGAAAAAGTATGGTCAGCGTTGGCCAGATCGTGTCTTTCCAGTCGTGCCTGCTTAAGAGCCTTGGACCAAGCGGTGTCCGCGTCAGCGTACTCTAGAAATTCCTTGGCCGTGTAATCGTTACCGCTGAGCAGCAGCAGGATGCGACCATCAAAATCCGTCCATGCATTTGCCATACGCTGCTGAAATGGCAGGTCGCCTGCACCTCGTGAAGGCGAGGCCGCCTTGGAAAGGCGAATATTACGGGCTAAACCTTTCAACGCGCCCCAGGCTACTTGGCCACTGAGCAGCTTGGTCCAGAATGTACGCTGCATCACGCGCTGAATGTAATAGTGCTTGACCTGCGTGCGCGCCAAACTGGTCTCGGAGCGCACCCATGGATTTAGCAAGCATAGCCCGGTCACACGGGTATCTTTCGTGTCTTGCAGGTAGAGCAGTGCGGCGGAGGCCGCATCGCATAGACCCCAGATGACCGTGCTGCGAATCTCTGGTGCGTGCTCGTGCAATGTGTTGATCGCAGCCGCGATATCTGGGCTGGCATCTAGGAAGTCTCTGGCACTACCGCTGCTATCACCCATGCCACGGTAGTCGAAGCGCAGCACCGCGTAGCCGGCGGTGGCCAATCTGCGAGCCAACAATACAAATTGCCGGTGGCTGCCAGCACGGTATTGAGGCCCGCCCACCGCAATTACCACACCCACTTGCGCTTGTTCTGCGGGCAAGCTGAGGATCCCAACTTGTGTCTCTTGGGCGCAAGAGAACAGCACGGCTTGTTCTGTTGTGCTCATTGGGCGACCATGGCGGCAGCGGGTTGATCCAATGCGGCCAGTGTGGCGATCAGCAGGTTCGGAGCCTCTTCTATTTCACTGGTTTGCCAGAAGGCTGGTCCTTCAACCACTTGGCTGCGCACCCTAACCCCGGCGTTTTGCCATGTCTGCAGCTGTTTGGTCGAAGCTGGCGACAATTCAGCACCTGCCTGGGTAGATACATCCAGCCACTCAAGGCGGCCAGCTGAAGTCGGTGGTGTCAACGTGGCTAGCTCCATGCCCGACGCCAGGTTTGCGGAAAGCACATAGCCTGCAATTTCGACGGATGCGCCTGCCGCCAATTGCTGCCGCAGGCCGTCCATTACTGCTTTTGCATTGCCGCTGGCCAGATCACCTGCTGCCTTGAGGCGTAAAAATTGTTGCACGAGTGGCTTGCCTGCCGGGGTGGGAGACCAAAAAAGAAAGTTACATGTCTCGTTCAGCTGTTGGGCGGCTTGTGCAGCTAGCAGGCAGCCTGCCCGCAGCCCCCATAGCCACAGCGGCGCATCACCCTTGCTGCGCAACCATTGGCAGGCAAAGACTATATCGTCGACCCAGTCCTGCCAGCTCGCATCGCCAAAGTCTCCAGAGCTATCCCCGCATCCCGTTAAATCCAGTTGCAAAACCGTGTATCCAGCACTCGCCATTGCCCGTGCTTGCAAGGCCGCCATACGACGGGATTTGTTCATTTCTTCGGCAAAGGGATGCACGTAGACAACCAGCCCACGGGTAATGGCACTTTGCGAAGGGTGGAACATGGCAAACCTCTGGCCAGACCCCAGAGGCAGGAAGAACGCTTGCATGCGACGTTGGAAGTTTCAGGCGTTAAGTTTGTCGCTGACAAAGTCGGTCAACGAACCAACCGTGGCAAATGTCGAGCCATCCATATCGTCGTCGTCCACCGTCAGGCCAAAATGCTCTTCCAGGCTGGTGATCAGTGATACAACGGCCATGGAATCCAGCTCGGGAATGGCGCCGAGCAAATGGGTTTCGCGGGTAAAAGCAGCGCCGCGGCCATTCAGGCTCAGCACCTCGTCCAACACCCGAATGACCTCCTGTGTCACATCCATGGAAAACCTCTGTTTTATTTGCTAAAAGTAGGCCGCATTCTAGGCGGCGCATACACAGTTGGCGCCTGAATCCCTGTGCGATACTTTTGAGAATCCCTGATTTTTACGGCGCCAGCTCTATCTCTATGCGTGAATCCACTCTTTTGCATGAACTTATTGCCGAGTCAGCCCAGCGGGCGCCGCTAAACCGGGCGCTCACCCACGGCGCCGCATCCATGGGGTATGGCGAACTGCAGCAGGCCGTCACCGGTTTTGCTGCAGGCTTGATGGGCTTGGGTCTGGCGCGCGGCGAGCGGGTGGCGATTTACCTGGAGAAGCGCTTTGAAACCGTGGTGGCCAGCTTTGGCGCGCCGGCCGCAGGGGCGGTCTTTGTGCCGCTCAACCCCTTGCTCAAGCCCGAGCAGGTGGCCTTCATCTTGCGCGATTGCAATGTGCGCGTGCTGGTGACTTCGCCCGACCGCCTGGCGCTGCTGGCCGGAGTGCTCGGCGATTGCCCCGATGTCCGGCATGTGGTGGTGACCGAACCCGCGCCGCAGCCCAGCCCCGGCCTGCCGCAAACTGTGTGGTGCGATCTGCTGGCCGCGCCGCCCCGTGCCGGGCACCGGGTGATTGATACCGACATGGCTGCCATCCTGTACACCTCGGGCAGCACCGGCAAACCCAAGGGCGTGGTGCTGTCGCACCGCAATATGGTGGCTGGTGCAAAAAGTGTAGCAAGCTATCTAGAGAATACCAGCGCTGACACCTTGTTGGCTGCCTTGCCTTTGTCTTTTGATGCCGGTTTCAGCCAGCTGACCACCGCGTTCTTTGTCGGCGCGCGGGTCGTGCTGCTGAACTACCTGATGCCGCGCGATGTGCTCAAAGCCATGGAGCGCGAAGGCGTGACCGGCCTGACCGCCGTGCCGCCCCTGTACATCCAGCTGACCCAGCTCGAATGGCCTGCCGCGATTGGCGACAAGCTGCGTTACTTTGCCAACACCGGTGGCCGCATGCCGCGCGAAACCCTGGATCTGCTGCGCCAGCGCGTGCCCAAGAGCCAGCCGTTTCTGATGTACGGCCTGACCGAAGCCTTCCGCTCCACCTATCTGCCGCCTGCCGAGGTGGACCGCCGCCCCGACTCCATCGGCAAAGCCATTCCGAATGCCGAAATCCTGGTGCTGCGCGAAGACGGCAGCCCTTGTGCCCCGGACGAGCCCGGCGAACTGGTGCACCGCGGCGCCTTGGTCGGCCTCGGCTACTGGAACGATGCTGAAAAAACCGCCGAGCGCTACAAGCTGCTGGCTGCAGATGCGCCCGGCCGCCAGGCCGGCCTGCAACTGCCCGAGTACGCCGTGTTCTCCGGTGATACCGTGCGCATGGACGCTGAAGGCTTTCTGTACTTCATTGGCCGGCGCGACGAAATGATCAAGTCTTCGGGCTACCGCGTCAGCCCCACCGAGGTGGAGGAAGTGCTGTATGCCACCAAGCGGGTCGGCGAGTGCGTGGCCTTTGGTGTCGAACACCCGGCCTGGGGCCAGGCGATCCAGGTGATTGCCACTGCGCCGGACGACGCGCCACTCGACACCGCGGCCTTGCTGGCCGACTGCCGCAGCCGCATGCCCGCCTACATGGTGCCCGCCCACGTGGAGGTGGTGGCCGGGCCCTTGCCGCGCAATCCGAATGGCAAGATCGACCGCAAATGGCTGTCCACCGACTGGGCCGAGCGCCACGCCAACTGAGCAACTTTTATATATGACCGCCATCGACCGCCCCATCCCCGTCCACGCTCCGCTGTCCCAGTTTCCTGTTCGCGACGGCGAGCTGGTCGTGGGCGGCATGCCCTTGTCGCAGCTGGCGGCGCGGGTGGGGCAGACCCCGTTCTACGCCTACGACCGGGCCCAGCTGCGCAACCGCGTGGCTGAGCTGCGCACCGCCTTGCCTGCCAGTGTCAAGCTGCACTACGCGATGAAGGCCAACCCGATGCCGGCCGTGGTGGGTCTGATGGCGGGTTTGGTGGATGGCATTGACGTGGCCTCCGCTGGCGAGCTCAAGGTGGCGCTGGACGCCGGTGCCGATCCGCAAGAGGTCAGCTTTGCCGGCCCGGGTAAGCGCGAGTCTGAACTGCGCCAGGCCGTGGCCTCGGGCGTGCTGGTGAACCTGGAATCCATGCGCGAAGTGCACCTGCTGGCGCAGATTTCGCAAGACCTGGGCCTGGCTGCCCGGGTCGCAGTGCGCGTGAATCCCGACTTCGAGCTCAAGGGCTCGGGCATGAAGATGGGCGGCGGCCCCAAGCAGTTTGGCGTGGACGTGGAGCAAATGCCCGAGCTGCTGGCCGCCATTGGCGCCGCGGGCCTGGCGTTCGAAGGCTTCCACCTGTTTGCCGGTTCGCAGAACCTGCGCCCCGAATCGATTTGCGAAGCCCAGCAAAAGTCCTATGCGCTGGCCGTGCGTCTGGCCGATAGCGCGCCGCAGCCGGTGCGCTTTCTGAACCTGGGCGGCGGTTTCGGCATTCCGTACTTCCCAGGCGAGCAGCGCATCGATCTGCAGCCAATTGGCGACAACCTGGCAGCGCTGGCCGAGCGCGCCAAGACCGAGCTGCCACAGGCGGCGTTCGTCATCGAGCTCGGCCGCTACCTGGTGGGCGAAGCCGGCGTGTATGTGGCCAGCGTGCTGGACCGCAAGGTTTCGCGCGGCCAGGTGTTCTTGGTCACCGACGGCGGGTTGCACCACCATTTGTCAGCCTCGGGCAACTTCGGCCAAGTGATCCGCAAAAACTATCCGGTGGCCATCGGCAACCGCATGGGCGCGCTGGATACCGAGCCGGCCTCGGTGGTCGGTCCGCTGTGTACGCCGCTGGATCTGCTGGGCGACCGCATGGTCCTGCCCAGGGCCGAAGAGGGTGACCTGGTGGTGGTGTTCCAGTCGGGCGCCTATGGCGCCAGTGCCAGCCCGCAAGGCTTTCTAGGCCATCCGGCCTGCGTGGAAGTGCTGGTCTAGGCACGCCCCGGGGTGGACCCGCGCAGGACTGTCTCGGCGCTGCTGGCGCTCATCTGTTTCGGCGCCGGTCTGGGCTTGGCAGCCGCCCATCCGGCGGCACCCATGCTGGCACTGCTGGGTTTTTACGCGGCCAGCGTCACCGCGGCCTGGCGGCCCAGCCTGTGGCTGTTTGCGGTTCCGGCAGGCCTGCCGTTTCTGAACTTCGCCCCCTGGACCGGCTGGCTGGTCTTTGACGAGTTCGACCTGTTGATGCTGGCCGTGCTGGCCGCGGGCTATTTCCGCATCGCAAGGCAGCCGATGGGGGAGCCGTTCTTCTGGCGTCGCAAGCTCTCCTTTTCTACGCTGGCCATCGTTGTGCTGGCCAGCGCGGGCCTGCTGGCCCTGCTGCGCGGGGTGCAGGACGCAGGTGGTTGGCGCTGGGGCTGGTTCCAGGGCTATGCGGACCCGCTGAACAGCTGGCGCATCTTCAAAAGCCTGCTCTGGGCCAGTTTGTGCATGCCCTTGCTGCAACAGGACTTGCGCCGCTCACCCGTGCAGGCCTGCAAGCGCCTGGCCGCGGGCATGCTGGCGGGCCTGGTGTGCGTGACCCTGGTGGTGCTGTGGGAGCGCGCGGCGTTTCCGGGCTGGTTCAACTTCACCGCCAAATACCGCACTACCGCCTTGTTCTGGGAGATGCATGTGGGCGGGGCGGCAATCGATGCCTACCTGGCCTTGTCTACGCCCTTCGTGGTCTGGGCTTTGCGCACGGCCCGGCGGCCCTGGCAATGGGCCTGGGGGGCGGTGCTGGCCCTGCTGGTGGCCTATGCGGGCCTGACTACGTTTTCGCGCGGCGTCTACCTGTCCATGCTGGCACCGCTGTTTCTGCTAGGCCTGCTGCTATGGGCGCAAAAAGCCGGCCTGGACCCACGGCTGCTGGTGCGGGCCATGTGGCAGCGCCGACGGCCTGTGGGTTGGCGTTCCAAGGCGGCCTGGGCGCTCAGCCTGGCGCTGGTCGCCGAAGTGGCGGGTGTGCTGACGGGTGGCAGCTTCATGGCCGACCGCCTGGCCGACACCGAACGCGACTTCGGCAGCCGGGTAGAGCATTGGCAGCGCGGCCTGGACCTGCTGCAAGACCCGGGCGATCTGCTGCTGGGCAAGGGCCTGGGCCGCCTGCCTGCCAACTACGCACGCAGTTCGCCGTTGGGCGAGTGGTCCGGCCATGTGGCGTGGCAGCCAGCGGGGCTGCAGTCACCGGCCCACCTGCAGCTGTTCGGCCCCGATACCGATAGCGAGCTGGACGGCCTGTACGCCATCACCCAGCGGGTGCAGCTGGTACCCGGCCAGCGCTACCAGGCGGCGCTGCAGGTGCGGGTGCAGCGGCCGGTCGACGTCTATCTGCAGCTGTGCGAGCGGCATTTGCTCTACCCGGCGCGCTGCCAGGACGGGTATGTGCAGCTGCGGCCCTCGACCAAGGTGTGGCAACAGCTGAGCGTGCCCTTGCGGGGCCGCAACTTCACGGGCGGACCCTGGTACGCGCCGCGCTTCGGCGTGCTGGCGGTCTCTATCTGGGGAGCCGGGGAACATGTGGATTTCCAGTCCATACAGTTGCGGACCTCGCGCGGCAAGGAGCTGCTGGCCAACGCCGACTTTGCCGACGGCCCGGCCCGCTGGTTCCCGGTGGCGCGCTCGTACTACCTGCCCTGGCATATCGACAACCTGTACCTGGAGCTGTTGATCGAGCGCGGTCTGCTCGGCCTGCTGCTCACGCTGGCGGTGCTGGGCGCTGCGCTGTGGAGCCTGGTGTTGGGCCGGGCCCGGCAGCAGCCGCTGGCGCCCTACCTGGCGGCGTCGCTGAGCGGGGTGGCGCTGGTCGGCCTGGTCAGCAGCGTGCTGGACGTGCCGCGGGTGGCTTTTCTGCTGTTTTTCTTCGCATTTTTCGCGCTACGTCTGGGGCGGCAGCCTGCGCCCACCGCTGCATAAAACCGCGTTGCTATATTAATAATAGCTGCTTGCGCAGGCGGGATATGCGGTATGTGCTTATTTCTTTTGGTTTTACCTTGGAGCGCAGAGGGTGGCTGCGCCCCGCGCCGGGTGGGGTGCTCGGCTGTAGGAAAATAGCGCCAATTTTCACCATCCCAACCTCCATCTGACATGAGTGCTTTCAACGAAGAAACCGTGCTGAGCGTGCACCACTGGACCGACCGCCTGTTCTCCTTCACGACCACCCGCGATCCATCGCTGCGTTTCAGCAACGGCCACTTCACCATGATCGGCCTGCGCAAGGAAGACGGCAAACCGCTGCTGCGCGCCTACAGCATCGCCAGCGCCAACTACGAAGAGCACCTGGAATTCCTGAGCATCAAGGTGCCGGACGGCCCACTGACTTCGCGCCTGCAGAACATCAAGGTCGGCGACACCATCATCGTTGGCAAGAAGCCCACCGGCACCCTGGTCACCGACTACCTGCTGCCCGGCAAGCATCTGTACCTGCTGTCCACCGGCACCGGCCTGGCGCCGTTCCTGAGCATCGTGCGCGACCCCGAAACCTATGAACGTTT
Organism: Rhodoferax ferrireducens; assembly: GCF_031458075.1. Lineage (GTDB taxonomy): Bacteria > Pseudomonadota > Gammaproteobacteria > Burkholderiales > Burkholderiaceae_C > Rhodoferax_B > Rhodoferax_B ferrireducens_A. Next base: position 831,603 of record NZ_JAVDXT010000001.1, read on the forward strand.
CGACCAGGTCATCGTGGTCCACGGTGTGCGCCAGGTCGAAGAGTTGGCCTACCACGACATGCTGACCGAGCATCTGCCGGCGCACGAATTCCTGGGCGAAATGGTCACCAGCAAGCTGCGCTACTACCCCACGGTGACCCGCGAGTCCTACCGCAACATGGGCCGCATCACCGAGCTGCTGCACAACGGCAAGCTGTTCACCGACCTGGACCTGCCCGAATTCGACCCGGCCATCGACCGCGTGATGCTGTGCGGCAGCCCCGGCATGCTGGTCGACCTAAAGCACATGCTGGAAGCGCGCGGCTTCCACGAAGGCAATACCTCGACGCCCGGCCACTTCGTGGTCGAGCGTGCGTTTGCCGAAAAGTAAAAACGGCGCGGCTAGCGGAGCGCCTGCGCGCGTTCCAGCAGCAAAGCCCGCTCGCGGGTATTGAGCGCCAGGCTGGCGGCGCGTTCGAATTCGGCCCGGGCTTCGTCCCGGCGGCCCAGTTTTTCCAGCAGATCGCCGCGCACGCTGGGCAGCCACTGGTAGGCCTGCAGCGATGTCTCGTTCTGCAGCGCATCGATGATCGCCAGCCCGGCCGCTGGCCCATAGGCCATGCCCACGGCGACCGCGCGGTTCAGTTCCACCACCGGTGACGGCGCGCTGCGCGCCAGGGCTTCGTACAGCCCGGCAATCTGCGCCCAGTCGGTCTGCTCGGCGCGGTGCGCACGGGCATGGCAGGCGGCGATGGCGGCTTGCAGCGCATACGACCCCAATGGCTGCTGCTGGGCCGCAGCCAGGGCGGTAGCCCGTTCCAGCGCCAGCAGGCCGCGGCGGATCAGCAAGCGGTCCCAGCGGCTGCGGTCCTGCGCCAGCAGCAGCACCGGCCGGCCGGCCGCATCCACCCGCGCCGCGGTCCGCGAGGCCTGCAACTCCATCAACGCCAGCAGGCCATGCACCTCGGCGGCATGGGGCGCCAGCCCGGCCAGCATGCGGCCCAGGCGCAGCGCCTCCTGGGTCAGGGCCGGGCGCATCCAGTCTTCGCCGGCAGTGGCGGTATAGCCTTCGTTGAACACCAGGTAGACCACTTCTAGCACCGAGGCCAGGCGCTCGCCCAGCGCGGCGCCGCGTGGCAGTTCGAACGGCACCCGGGCCTCGGCCAGCGTGCGTTTGGCGCGCACGATGCGCTGGGCCACGGTGGGCTCGGCGACCAGAAAGGCCCGGGCGATCTCGTGGGTCGTCAGCCCGCACAGCAGCTTCAGGGTCAGCGCCACACGCGCCTCGGTGGACAGCAGCGGGTGGCAGGCGGTGAAGATCAGCCGCAGCAGGTCGTCGCCGATCTCGTTGGCGCGGGCGGCGTCCAGCGCGTCCACAAAGTCGGGTTCCAGCATCGCCTCTTGGGCCAGCAGATCCTGGCCTATCTGCTCCAGCTTTTCGCCCAGCAGCTTGCTGCGGCGCAGGCTGTCCAGCGCGCGGTGCTTGGCCGTGGCCATCAGCCAGGCGGCGGGCTTGTCGGGCACGCCCTCGGTCGGCCAATGCTCGAGCGCGGCCATCAGCGCGTCCTGCGCCAGCTCTTCGGCCAGGCCGACATCGCGCACCATGCGCGCAAGCCCGGCGATGATCTTGGCCGACTCGATGCGCCACACCGCGTCTATCGCCTGGTGGGTGGCCGAATGCATGGGGAGCGCGGGGTTATGCGCCGCTCTGCATGGCGGCCATGTCCATATAGGCCAGCTCCCAGATGTGGCCGTCCAGGTCTTCAAAGCCGTGGCTGTACATGAAGCCCAGGTCCTGCGGTGCGTTCGGTGCCGTGCCGCCGGCTGCCAAGGCCTTGGCCACCAGTGCGTCGACCTCGACCCGGCTGTCGCAAGACAGGCAGATCAGCACCTCGGTGCTGGTGGCCGTATCGGTAATGGTCTTCTTGGTGAAGCTCTGGAAGAAGCTCTCCACCAGCAGCATGGCGTAGATGGTCTCCGAGATCACCAGGCAGGCGCCTTTTTCGTTGGTGAATTGCGGGTTGAAGTCGAAGCCCAGGCTGCGGAAGAAGGCTTGGCTGCGTTCCATGTTCTTGATGGGCAGGTTGACGAAGATTTGGCGGGCCATGGTGGTTCCTTTCAGGTTTGTGGGTGGGTGTTGGGTGGGTGCGGCTTATTGCGGCTTGTCGCCCATGCCTATGTCGCGAAAGCGTTCCAGGGTGTCGCTGGGTGGGAAATCTTCCAGCTCGAACAGCTGGCGCACCTCGATCTCGGCGTCCAGCCCTTCACCGACGGGGTTGGGGTAGCGCCGGGTCCATTCCAGCGCTTCGTCGCGCGAGCGCACCTGGATCAGCGTGTAGCCGGCGATCAGCTCCTTGCTTTCGGTAAACGGCCCGTCGATCAGTTGGCGTTGGCTGCCGCTGTAGCGGATGCGCCAGCCTTTGGAACTGGGCTGCAGGCCCGAGCCGTCGAGCAGCACGCCGGCCTGGGCCAGCTGCCCGTGGTAATCGGCCATGGCGGCCATCAGGCTTTCGGGGGGCACGACACCGGCTTCGGAGTCGGGTGTGGCTTTGATAATGACCATGAATCGCATGGGGTTCTCCTGGGTAGTGAAAAGGATGGAAGACTTTGCGGGTCTTCATCCCCACGACGAACGGGGAGACGCGAAATCGACAAACAAATACTAGGTGCAAACCCTGATGCTGCAGATCAGGTCGCGTCTTCGAAGCAGGGCGCGAGTGCCCGCACTTCCACCGTACACCACTCGGCCGCCGGGCAGGTGGCTGCAATCGCCACCGCTTCCTCAAAGCTCTGGCAATCGAGCAGGAAGAAGCCGCCCACCATCTCCTTGGCTTCGGCGAACGGGCCATCCATGCGCTGCACCCGGCCGTCCTGCCGCTGGATGCGCGTGGCGCTGGCCTGCGAGGCCAGGGATTCGCTGGCGAGCAGCAGGCCGCGGGCCTGCAGGTCGGCGCCAAAGTCCAGCATGCGCTGGTAGACCGCACGGCCTTCGGCCTCGCTGCGGCTGCGTCTTTGCTCGGTCGGCTCCAAGATCAAAAGCATGTAGGGCATGGCAGTCTCCAGGTGGTGGCCGGATGATAAACAGCGGCCGCCATGGCTGGCAAAATGTACGCATGACCACGCCGCGCGTCCGCATCCAGACCCAGGACTTCGATCCCAGCACCGAGCTGGCCGCGCTGCGCCAGGGCGACCGGCGTGTGGGCGCGGTGTGCAGCTTTCTGGGCACGGTGCGCGACTGGCACCCGGACGCCAGCGCCGAGGTGCTGAGCATGGAACTCGAGCATTACCCGGGCATGACCGAGAAGGCCATCGAAGCCATGGTCGACGCGGCTTTGGCCCGTTTCAACATCTATGCCGTGCAGGTCATCCACCGCGTCGGCCTGCTGCAGCCGCTGGACCAGATCGTCTGGGTGGCCGTGAGTTCGGCGCACCGCGGCGAGGCTTTTCAGGCCTGCGAATTCCTGATGGACTACCTGAAGACCCAGGCGCCGTTCTGGAAAAAAGAGCAGACGCCGGAAGGCGCGCGCTGGGTCGACGCCCGGGTCAGCGACGACGCCGCGCTGCAGCGCTGGGGCATTAAGGCCTCCAACGTCTGACGGCTCAGACGGGCGGTAGGTTCTGGTCCAGCGTGACCAGCCGGTCTACCAGGGCTTGCGAGGCTACCGTCATCGGCGCCCGCAACTCTGCCTGCATCAGCCCGTAATGCGCCAGCCAGCCCTTGATCGGCCCGGGATTCGGTTCGGCAAATTGGCCGGCGATCCAGGGCAGCAGCGGCTGCCACAGCGTCCGGGCCTGCGGCAGATCACCCTCGGCAATCGCCTGCATCACTTTTACAAACCGTTGCGTATGGCCATGGGCGCTGGCGGATATTGCACCCGCGCCGCCCTGGGCCAGGGTGCTGAAGAACTGCGCATCTTCGCCGGTCAGGACTTGCAGCGCGCCGCTGGCGACCAGGGCGGCGGTCTTGGCCGCATCGCCACCGCAGTCCTTGATGGCGCGGATGCGCGGGTGCCGGGCCAGCTGCAGCAGGGTGGCCAGGTCCAAGGTGGCGCCGGTGCGGTAGGGAATGTCGTAGATGATCAGCGGCACCTGGGATGCGTCGGCCAGGTCGGTGAACCAGCGCAGCAGGCCGGACTGCGAGGGCCGGATGTAGCAGGGCGCGGTGACCAGCAGGCCGGCGACTGGCTGGGCGCTGGTGGCTTTTACCGCAGCCAGCATCTTGGGCAGGTGGTAGCCCGACAAGCCCATCACCACCGGCAGGCCCTGGGCGGCTACCAGCACCGTATCCAGCACGGCTTGCTGCTCGGCTTCATCCAGCGACGCGGCCTCGCCGGTGGAGCCGCAGGCGACGAAGCCGGCAATGCCCGTGCCGCGCAGCCGCTGCACCAGCCGCGCCAGGGCCGGGTGGTCTACCGCACCGTCGGCGAAAGGGGTGACCAGGGAAATCCACAGGCCAGAAAAATCATCGAGAGAATGCACGCTTGTTTCCTTTGACAAAGACCGATGGAGAACCATCTTCAAAGGAGCGCGGACCGGACGGGGAGGGGGGTAGAGTGTCGGTTCCATCGCTCATCTGAGGACGGAACCGCAGCTCCGGTCAGATGAGCTGGGGTTTTTTGGATGCACCGGCGGCCACGCTGCTGCCACGCAGGGCGAGGCACTGCGTGGTCATGGGTGTGGCGCTGGGATGCATGGGCCGATTGTACGCACGCACGGGCTTGGCCCGCGTGTCTAGTTCAGGTACTTGGGCCGGTCCTCGGCGGCGGCGCTACCGGTGGACCGGCCCAGCGCCTCCTGCACTTCGCTGACCTGGGTCCAGGCGGACTGGGCCAGGGCCTGCTCCAGCAGCTGTACCAGGCCGTGCACCAGCGGTGGCGCCAGCTCGACCTGGAAGCCGCGCGGGGATTTTTGCTCGGGCAACTGTTCGTTGAAGGCGATCTTCAGGGGGCCGCTGGCCACCGGTGTGATCCGCACCTCGGTCACCAGCAGCGGGGCGGTGCCTAGAGGCAGGGTGACGGAGGCTTCCGCATCCTGGTCCTGGTAGGGGGTGGAGAAGTCGGCGCTCTTGAGCACGGCTTCGCGCTGGAAGTCGGCCAGCATCTTCTTGCTGGCTTCGTCGTGCAGATGGGCGGTGAAGCTGTCCTGCCGGGCGATGTGTTCGACCACGGCCTTGTTCAGCGTGGGCCACAGGGCCAAGGTCAGGCGGCGGGTGAACCAGAGGCGCATTTCACTGCCTTCGCTGGTGTTGATGCGCACCAGAATGCGGTCTTGCTCCTCGATGTAGCGCGCCGATAGCTGGTGGATATTCATGCCGCGAATTTTAGGCCTTGGCAACGCTTGAGGTGTATCACCGGTTTGCTATCGTTTTGGTAGCTTCCGGCGCAGGTGTTGATTGCGCCAGAGCCCGATTTTTTATAAATTTATTGGTTGATCTGGCGCAAAGTCTGTGCGGCGCGCAGCCTTGAAAATGCGGTCAGCCTCCCCATCTGGCACAGCATTGGAGATTCTTATGCGACAAGACAAACTCACTACCAAGTTCCAGGAAGCCCTGGGCGATGCACAAACCCTGGCGCTCGGCGCCGACCACGGCTACATCGAACCGGCCCACGTGCTGGCCGCCATGCTGCGTCAGGACGACGGCCCGCAGGCGTTGCTGCAGCGCGCGGGCGTCAACGTGCCCAGCCTGCTGGCGGTGGCCGAGGCCGCGCTGAAAAAGCTGCCCACGGTGCACGGCCAGGACCAGGTGCAGCCCAGCCGCGACTTCGTCAGCCTGCTGCAGGGCGCCGAGAAGGAGGCCATCAAGCGCGGCGACCAGTTCGTGTCCAGCGAGCTGTTCCTGCTGGCGCTGACCGACAGCAAATCTGACTTTGCCCAGCAGGTGCGCGCCAACGGCCTGACCCGCAAATCGCTGGAAGCCGCGGTCGACGCGGTGCGCGGCGGCCAGAGCGTGGACAACGCCGATGCCGAAGGCCAGCGCGAAGCGCTGAAGAAATACTGCATGGACCTGACCGAGCGCGCTCGCCTGGGTAAGCTGGACCCGGTGATCGGCCGCGACGACGAGATCCGCCGCGCCATCCAGGTGCTGCAACGCCGCACCAAGAACAACCCGGTGCTGATCGGCGAGCCCGGCGTGGGCAAGACCGCCATCGTCGAAGGCCTGGCCCAGCGCATCGTCGCCGGCGAGGTGCCGGAGTCGCTGAAAGGCAAGCGCGTACTCTCGCTGGACATGGCCGCTTTGCTGGCCGGCGCCAAGTTCCGCGGCGAATTCGAAGAACGTCTGAAGACCGTGCTGAAAGAACTGGCCAAGGACGAAGGCCAGACCATCGTCTTCATCGACGAGCTGCACACCATGGTCGGCGCCGGCAAGGCCGAGGGCGCGATGGACGCGGGTAATATGCTCAAGCCTGCCTTGGCGCGTGGCGAGCTGCACTGCGTGGGCGCCACCACCTTGGACGAGTACCGCAAGTACATCGAAAAAGACGCGGCGCTGGAGCGGCGCTTCCAGAAGATTCTGGTCGGCGAACCGACGGTGGAAGCCACCATCGCCATCCTGCGCGGCCTGCAAGAAAAGTACGAAGTCCACCACGGCGTGGACATTACCGACCCGGCCATCGTGGCTGCGGCCGAACTCAGCCACCGCTACATTACCGACCGCTTCCTGCCGGACAAAGCCATCGATCTGATCGACGAAGCCGCGGCCAAGATCAAGATCGAAATGGATTCCAAGCCCGAGGTGATGGACAAGCTGGACCGCCGGCTGATCCAGCTGCAGATCGAGCGCGAAGCCGTGCGCCGCGAGAAGGACGACTCGTCGATCAAGCGCTTCAGCCTGATCCAGGAAGAGATCGTCAAGCTGCAAAAGGAGATCGCCGACTACGACGAGATCTGGCAGTCTGAAAAGGCCCAGGCCCAGGGCAGCGCCCATGTGCGCGAGGCCATCGACAAGCTGAAGTTCCAGATCGAAGAGTTGACACGCAAGGGCGATTTCAACAAGGTGGCCGAGCTGCAATACGGCAAGCTGCCCGAGCTGGAAAAGCAGCTCAAGGAAGCGCAGGACAAGGAGTCCAGCAAGGGCGTGGCAAGTGCCCCCCGTCTGTTGCGTACCCAGGTCGGAGCCGAGGAAATCGCCGAAGTGGTGGCACGCGCCACCGGCATTCCGGTCAGCAAGCTGATGCAGGGCGAGCGCGACAAGCTGCTGCAGATGGAGGTCAAGTTGCACGACCGCGTGGTCGGTCAGGACGAGGCGATTACCGCCGTGGCGAATGCGATCCGTCGATCCCGTGCCGGCCTGTCCGACCCGAACCGGCCTACCGGCTCCTTCCTGTTCCTCGGCCCCACGGGCGTGGGCAAGACCGAGCTGTGCAAGGCGCTGGCCGGCTTCATGTTCGACTCCGAAGACCACCTGGTGCGCATCGACATGAGCGAGTTCATGGAGAAGCATTCGGTGGCCCGCCTGATCGGTGCGCCGCCCGGCTACGTGGGCTACGAGGAGGGCGGCTATCTGACCGAAGCCGTGCGCCGCAAGCCCTATAGCGTGCTGCTGCTGGACGAGGTGGAAAAGGCCCACCCCGACGTGTTCAACATCCTGCTGCAGGTGCTCGACGACGGCCGCCTGACCGACGGCCAGGGCCGTACCGTGGACTTCAAGAACACGGTGATCGTGATGACCAGCAACATCGGCTCGCCCATCATCCAGAACATGGTGGGCCAGGACTACGAGGACATCAAGGACGCGGTGCAGGACGAGCTGAAGAACTACTTCCGCCCCGAGTTCCTGAACCGCATCGACGAGACCGTGGTGTTCCATGCGCTGGACGCGAAGAACATCGAGGCCATCGCCGCAATCCAGATCAAGGTGCTGCAGGCCCGGCTGGCGAAGATGGACCTGGAGCTGCAAGTATCGCCTGCCGCCATCGCCGAGCTGGCCAAGGTCGGTTTCGACCCGGTGTTCGGTGCCCGGCCTTTGAAGCGTGCGATCCAGCAGCGCATCGAAAATCCGCTGTCCAAGCTGCTGCTGGAGGGCAAATTTGCGCCCAAGTCGGTAATTCCTGTGGATGTGGACCCGATCCAGGCGCCGGGGCAGTTCAGTTTTGGCGACTAAGCTCCAGGCTAGCCTGTTTCGGGCATAACTGAAAAGCGGCTGGATCTATTCCAGCCGCTTTTTTTATGCCTATTCCTGCTGCCCGAGGGCTTGCAGTCGTGCGCGCAAGGTTTCGATTTCTTCCAGCAGTTGCAGGGCCAGCGCGGCGCCGGCGTGGTTCACGCCCAGGTCGCGGTGCAGCCGCACCGCCACCCGCGCGCGCTGTACGTGCACGCCGGTAAAGCGCCACTGCGCGGGGGCGTCGCCCTGGGGTGTCAGAACGCCTTCTTCGACCATTTCCAGCACCACCTCGGTCTGGATGCTGCAGTGCTGGCACAGCTCGGCCAGGGTCAGGTCGGTTTCTTCTTCGTGGATAGGGGCTAGCGGGTTCATGGCTTGTCTCCCAGATGGGCGCGGGGTTGGAACGATGGGCACTGTGCGGCCATGTCGCGGTACAGCTGGGCCGTGGCTTCGCTGTCGGCCGGGGGTAGGGCGATTTGCAGCACGAAGTAGAAGTCACCCGGTGTACTGCCGGGGATGCCGCGGCCTTTGAGGCGCAGCTTGCGCCCTGCCGCCGAGCCTTTAGGGATCGTCAGGTCGACCTCGCCACCGGGCGTGGGCACCCGGATCTCTGCGCCCAGCGCGGCTTCCCAGGGGCTGAGCGGCAAGTCGAGGTAGACATCGCGCATATCGACCCGGTAGTGCGCATGCGGGCGGAAGGCGACTTCCAGGAACAGGTCGCCGGGTTTGCCCTTGCCCAGCCCCGGCGCGCCGCGCCCGGCCAGCCGGATGTGCTGCCCGGCGCGTATGCCGCGGGGGATGGTCACATCCAGCTGCACATCGCGCAGGTTAATGCGCCGTGTGGCGCCCAGGTAGCTGTCTTCCAGGTCCACCAGTATCTTGGCGTACTGGTCTTCGCCATCCACCTCGAAATGGGCGTGGCGGCCGCCGGGCTGGCCTGCACCAAAGCCTTGCCGGAATAAGCTGTCAAAGAAGTCGCTGGCGTCAGAGTCGTCCGGGGCGGCGCCGGCATCGCGTGGATGCGGGCGCTGAGTGTTCCAGTCGGGCGGCGGCCGGAAGTCCTGGCCTTCGCGCCATTGGCTGCCCAGGGCGTCGTAGGCGGCGCGCTTTTCCGGGTCTTTGAGTACCGCGTAGGCTTCGCCAATTTCCTTGAAGCGTTTTTCAGAGTCGGCGGCCTTGTTGACATCGGGATGGGTTTTGCGTGCCAGCTGCCGGTAGGCGCGCCGGATGTCGTCCTGCGTGGCGTCGCGCGCCAGGCCCATTATTTGGTAGTAGTCCTTGAATTCCATGGTTGGGTTCTCCATATGGGGCTTCAGGGCTTGCCTTCGGAAATGAGGGCGGGAACCTTCGGGTCGCCATGCGCTTCATAGTAGTGGCTGCATCTTTGTGGGCCCCAACTTTTTGTGGGGTAAGACCCGGTAGCTTACGGAGGACTTTTTGGCTGATCTTTTATCCAACCTGAGCCGTTTGGTGGTGCGGGTGTTGCTGGTGGCGATGGGCCTGGTGTTTTTTGCCAGCCTCTTGTGTGTGGTGCTGGTTTTGGCTGCGCTCTGGGGCGTGCGTGCCGCCTGGGCCAAGCTGACCGGCCAGCCGGTCAGCCCCTGGGTGATGCGGGTGAACCCGGGCGCGGGCTGGAACCGGGCCTACCAGGCGGCCGACCGCTGGCGCCCCGGTGCGGGCCGGCCTGCGGCAAGCCGCGACCTGTCTGACGTGACCGACGTGACGGTGAAAACCAAGCCCTGAGGCTCTAGCGCCTCATCTGCTAGCCCGCTAGCGCTGGCTGGCGGCGGCTTCTTGGTGGGATGACTTGGTGGCGTACATGGCGCGGTCGGCGGCGGCCAGCAATTGCTCGGCGCTGGAGCCGTCCACCGGGTAGATCGCCAGGCCTATGCTGGTGTCGATCTGCACCACATGGCCGCAGTCTAGGGTGATGGGGGTGGCCAGCGCCTCGCGGATCTTGCGGGCAATCGCCATCATGCTGGCGGCGCTGTTCACCGCGTCGAGGATCAGCACAAATTCATCGCCACCGACCCGCGCCACGGTGTCCACGCCGCGCACGGTGGAGGTCAGGCGCAGGGCGACCGACTGCAGCACGGTGTCGCCGGCGCCGTGGCCGTATTCGTCATTCACCAGCTTGAAGCCGTCCAGATCCAGCATCAGCACCGCAAAGCCGTGCTGGTTGCGCTTGGCATGGGCCATGGCGACGGCCAGGCGGTCGTCCAGCAGCTTGCGGTTGGCCAGGCCGGTCAGCGCATCGTGGTTGGCTTGCAGGGCCAGCTGGTATTCGTTCTGCTGCAGTTGCTGGTTGGCCTGCTCGAGCGCCTGGGTGCGCTCCAGCACCCGGCCTTCCAGCTGGCGTTCGCTTTCGCGCAGGGTTTCCAGGGCCGCCTGTTCGGTTTCGTGCACCCGGGTCAGGGCTTTGCTGGCGTCGTTGCGGCTGATGCGGATGCGGTCGGCCAGCGACAGCGCCAACACCAGCATTTCCAGCGCCGAGCCTATGAGGATGGCGTTGACCACCAGCGGATGCGAGGGCAGCCAGCCCAGGTTGTGCGTGGTCTTGACCACAATGGCGACCACCAGCACCAGCCAGGCGCCCAGAAAGTAGCCTGCGCCGGGCTGGCGCCGCAGCAGGCTGTAGATGCCGGTGCCGGCAATGCTGACCGAGAACAGAATGCCGGCCAGGTTCAGCAGCCGGGCAGTCAGCTGGTAGGGCAGCACCAGGGTGCCGACCGCGGTGATGGCAAATAGCCAGCCCAGGCCTTGCAGCCAACGGTCGAGCCGGCGTGCCTGGGCGGCGGTGTCCAGAAACAGGCGCGTGAACAGCAGGCCGAACAGGCCGGCCAGGGCGGCACTCGACAAGGTGGTGGCATTGCCCCATTGCGGATGGGTGGGCCAGAGGAATTCGGCGCCAAAGCCGGTCAGCCCCAGCTGGGTCAGGCCCATGCCGGCCGCAAAGCCGATGTAGGCCAGGTACAGCTTTTCGCGGATCGAGATGAACAGCAGCAGGTTGTACAGCACCAGGCCGGCCAGCAGTCCAAAGTACACGCCGAGTGCGGTGTAGCTGCCGTGGTCGTCCTGGGCCAGTGCGTCCGGCTGCCAAAGCCGCAGCGGAATCGACAACGTGCCTTCGGACGTCACACGCAGGTACAGGGTGCTGCTGCTGTCGGGGCGCAGCTGCAGTGGGAACACATGGTTGCGGTGGCTCAGTGGCCGGTCGGTGAACGGCAACTGGTCGCCCGCGACCTGGCGCAGGAAGCCACCGCCGTCTTGCGGCGTGAACAGCTCTACCTGGTCAAGCGAGGGAAAGGCCACTTCCAGCAGCCAGGCTGCGGGTGTGCTGGCCTGGGTCTGCAGATGGATGCGCAGCCAGATGGCCGATTGGGTCAGGCCAAAATTGCTGGCATTGCCATGGCTGGCCAAGGGGGTGAAGCGCTGCTGGGTGTCGGCTTGCAGGACTTGTTCCAGCACCAGGCTGCGGCCCGGGTCTTCGAGCATCTGCACGCCAGGGCCGAGCAGGTACTCCGGTGCGTTGCCGACGCTGGTGGCCGCCTGCGCCGCAGCCGGTGCATGGAACAGGGAAACCAGGGCCAGCAGGCCGGCCATCGCCATCCAGCCCAGCCAGGTGCGCAGCAGGGCCGTAGGTGTGGAAAAGCGCATGGTGGCGGTCAGAACGCGGCCGTCTGTATCAGCTGCACCATAGCTTGCGGGAGATGGGCCGGGAGCGCGGGGCAGGGTGGTATCGCATTAGTCATACAGGTTGGTTCGGCAAATAATCTGATTTGCTATTGATACTGTAGCTGCTTGCGCATGCTGAATATGCGCCAGCGGCCTAAATGCTTTGTAAGAATATGCTACACCCGGACCTTGCCTCAGTCCACTTGGGCACCCGAGTTTTTCACTACTTTTGCGTACTTGCTGCGCTCGCTGGCCATGAAGGCGCCAAACGCGTCCGGCGTGGTGGGCACAGGCTCGGCCAGCAGGCTGGCGAAGCGGGCATGGGTGTCGGGCGACTGCAGTGCGCTGACAAATGCCTGGTTCAGCCGGGCCAGCGTGTCCTTGGGTGTGCCCACGGGGGCGACCAGGCCCCACCAGGTGTCGATGGCAAAGCCGCGCAAGGTGTCGGCCATCGGCGGCACATCGGGCAGGAAGCTGCTGCGCTGCAGCGTGGTGACGGCAATCGCCTTCAGCTTGCCGGCGCGGATGTTGGGGGCTGCGGTGGCCAGGTTGTCAAAGTTGAAATCGACCTGGCCCGACAACAAGGCCAGCTGGGCCGGGTTGCCGCCGTTGTAAGGGATGTGCACCGCAAAAATGCCGGCCTGGGCCTTGAACATCTCACCCGCCAGGTGGCCGGCACTGCCATTGCCGCCCGAGGCAAAGTTCAGCTTGCCGGGATTGGCCTTGGCGTAGCGCACCAGATCGACCAGGGTGTTGATGTTCAGGCGCTTGGCGGTGTCAGCATTCATGACCAGCACATTCGGCACGCGCAGAATCTGGGTGATGGGCGCGAAGTCGGTGGCGGCGTTGTACGGCATCTTGCGGTACAGCCAGGGGTTCACCGCGTGGGTGGCGGTGGCAGCGATGCCGATGGTCAGGCCGTCGGGCGCGGCCTTGGCCACAAGGTCGGCGCCGATGTTGCCGCCGGCGCCGGGCTTGTTGTCGATGATCACCGGCCCCAGCGTGTCCTTGACCTTTTCGGCCAGGATGCGCGCGGTAGCGTCGATGGGGCCGCCGGCCGCATAGGGCACGACCAGGCGGATCGGGGCGCCGGTCTGGGCGCTGGCATTCCAGGGCAGCAGGGCGACGGCGAACAGGGCGGGGAGAAGGGTGGGGAAGAGGTTTCTGCGTTGCATGCGGGCATTGTGGCGCAGGATTACAAAACTTTGCAGACACTTACGTCTGTCTGTTGCAGGGCAGCGGGCGTTGCATAGCTATGGAAATAAACACTCCATGCAGCCCTGCCATCCGTATGCATTTACCCACCGTTACCTTCCAGGAGCTACCATGCAAGCCAAGACCCTGATTGCCGCCCTCGCTTTGACCGCTGCCAGCGCCGCCAGTTTTGCCCAAGCCCCGGCCGTTACGGCCGCAGTGGAATCTGCAAAGCCTACGCATCTGAAGGCGGTCGTCCATCCTGCCAAACATGTACACCGGGTTACCGCCAAAAAGGTGGTGAAGCACCACGTCAAAGTGGCGCACCAGCCGGTGCGCTCGGCGCATGTCCACACCAGCCATGTAGTTCATACCCACAAGTTGGCCCACACCGTTTAACTACCAGCCGAAGCGGACCGACCTTGCTGCAAAACCAGGTTGGCCGCTCCCAGGTTGGGAATATTTACTTCACTGCAAAGAGGGTAGAGCGATCGGTGTTGAGCGCCACGGCTGCGACGGCCAGCACGCCGTAGACGATGGGTTCGTATGCGGGGTCGATGCCGATCGCGGCGATGCCGATGCGCAGTACCGTAACCGTCAATACGCCAATCAAGGTGCGGGCGAATCCGCCCACACCGCCGGTCATGGCTGTGCCGCCGATCAGGACTGCAGTGATGCTGGGTAGCAGTAGGCTGTCGGCAATCGACGGGCTGCCGCTGTAGGTGCGCGCCGCCATCGTCATGCCGGCCAGCCCTGAAAACAGTCCACTCACTGCGAAGGCGAAAATCTTCACCCGTCCCACACGGATGCCGGAGAGAATGGCCACTTTCGGGTTCAAGCCAATCGCGTAAACGGTACGCCCGAGCGGTAAGCGATGCATCAACGTAGCCAGCACGCCGAGCGCTGTAGCTGCGAATGCGAATGCATGGGGGACGCCAAAGCTGTTGCCATCCAGCCAGCCGATGGCGGAATAACCGGCACTGATGGGGACGCTGGTGTGGGCAATCGCCAGCGCAATGCCGGACCACAAACCGAGTCCGGCGAGCGTGACGATGACCGAGGGCAGTTGCGCACGTGCGTGCAGAAACCCCTGTGCAGCACCGAGCAGGCTACTCAGGGCGAGTGCGCCCAGCACCACACCGGCCCCCAGTGTCGGCAACGTGAGCGCGATCCACACCGACACCAGCGCGGCGAGCGCGGCCATCGACAGATCAATACCGCCGAGTAAAAGCACCAGGGTCTGACCGGTGGCCAGCAGCAGGATTACGCTGGATTCCCCCGCCAGCAGGCTGAGGTTGTCAAGCGAAAGAAAAGACGGCTCCACCGTGCCCACGGTAGCGACAAGAGCGAGCAGAACACCCAGTGGGAAGAACGGTCGGATGGCGCGTCGCATGCTAGGTCATCCGCTCCAGAATCTGAAGTTCGGATGGCTTCGTTGTGGCTGCGGGGAAATGGCCAGAAACCACGCCGTCTTTCATCACAATGATGCTGTCGCTCAGTGTGATCAACTCTTCGTAAGTATCGGCAATCAGCAAAATGCCGATCCCACTTTGGGCGAGTTCGCGGATCAGAAGTGTGATGTCCCTCTGGGCACCCACATCCAGTCCCCGCAATGGATGGTCCAGGATCAGAATTTTGGGCGCGCCTGCAACCAGCCACTTGGCAAGCACGACTTTTTGCTGGTTGCCCCCGCTGAGATGCTGGGCCGGGGTTGCCGCCGCGCCGGGTGTGATGTGCAACTGCTTGATCCAATGGGTGACCAAGGCTTTCTCGCGGGCATGGTCTAGAAATGGACCGCGACACAAACCGCCGAGATGGACCAGTGTCATGTTTTCCAGAATGCTCAGACCGGCGACGATACCTTCTATACGGCGTTCAGCCGGTACATACCCGATTCCAAGCCGGACCGCATCGGCAGGTTCGCCAAGTTGAAGAGTCTGTCCATCGAGCACGATCTCGCCGCTATCGGGCGGTTCGATACCGAATAGCGCGCGGCACAGGCTTTCACGCCCAGATCCGGCCACGCCGGCGATGCCGAGTATTTCTCCGCTCGACAGATCAAAGTTGATGTCGCGGTAGCTAGGGAGGCGGCAGAGGGCGCGGACGCTCAGACCGGATTTTGTTTTGGGGTGCGGGGATTCCCCGGGATCAGAGCGGGCGACACCGAGTTTGTGCCCGAACATGTGCTGCTGCAGATCGGCGATGCCGAAGTTTGCCCGATCACGTTGCGCCACGCAGCGGCCTTCACTCAGTACGTAAATACGGTCGCAGACGCGTAGCGCCTCATCCAGCCGGTGGGTGACGAACAACACCGAGGAGCGCCCGCGCAGGCGTTCGATCTGCTCCAGGACCGCCTCGATGTGCGCTGCGTCCAGCATCGAAGTGGGCTCATCCAGCAAGATGACCGGTTCGTTATGTGAGCGCTCCTCGATAGCCAGAACTTTCGCCAGTTCGACTACTTGCTGTTCGGCGAAAGACAAGCTGTCGGTTCGCGCCGACGGTGAAATGCGGGAGCCGAGTTTGCCGAGTTGCACCGCAGCCAGCGCGCGTAGCGCCTTCCAGTCGTAGAAGCCGGCGCGTAGCGCAGCATCTTCGTGGCCCAGCATGATGTTCTCCGCGACGCTTAGATTGGGCAGCAGCGACAACTCCTGGAACACCATACCAATGCCGGCTTTGGCTGCGTCGGCAACCCCTTTCAGTTTGAGTATCTCGCCACGTAACGTGATGCGACCGGAGTCGGGTTGGCACAGACCACTCAGCACTTTCAGTAACGTCGATTTGCCGGAGCCGTTGGCGCCGATAAGTCCAACTACTTCGCTTGCCCGGATTTCGATGGATACGTCGTTCAGCGCGCGGATACCGCCGAAACTCTTGCTCACCTGCTCTACGCGCAGCACGGGGTGCGTCACCGGACAATCCGCAGGGGGCTGCGCAGGCGCCAGGTTGCCAGCAGTGACGCAGACAGAATGATGGCGCCTTCGACTGCCTTCTGCAGGTCGGGTGTGATGCCGACGAAGATCATTCCATTCGCCAGCACGGCCAGTATCAGCGTTCCCAGCGCCGATTGCAGTATGCCGCCGCGGCCTCCGCTTAGCGAAGTTCCACCGATCACCACGGCGGTGATCGTGGACAACATCTGCCCCAGGCCGATGTCGACATGACCGAGGCCAATCCGTGCAGACCCCAGAACGCCGGCCAGGCCGGCCAATAGGCCGGAAACGGCAAATGCCGCCACTTTGTAGCGATCGACTGGCAGGCCGGAAAGGCGTGCCAGTTCTTCTCCTCCGCCAATTGCCAGGCTGTAGCGTCCAAAGCGCGTGTAATTCTGCAGTACATAACCGAATGCCAGCACCACGATGGCGACCAGTGCCAGGTTCGATACCGCCCAGGTCCTGCCGAGACCGAAGCTGCGGAACGATTGCTCCTGGATCAGCGGTGGCTGGCCACCGGACACCAGCATCGCCAGTCCAAAGGCGACCGACCAGGCGCCCAGCGTAGCCATGAAAGAAGGTACGCGCAGTCGCGTGACCAGCAGGCCATTCAAAAAGCCGATAAGTAGGCCCGGCAGCAAGGCCAGCGCGATGCCCAGTGACCCAAGATTGAGCCCGCTGCGGCTATTGAGGATCAGCATTGCGACCGTCAGCGAGCAAGCCGCCATGACGCCTTCGATTGACAAATCGATCGATCCCTGCAGCACCACAAATGTCATCCCGACTGCCAGGATCAGTGGAATGGCTGCGCGGTCCGCAATCACTTGCAAATTTTCCAGCGTAGCGAAGCGTGGCTCGACCAGGCTAAAGCCGAGACACAAGATGGTCAGCGCGAGGCCGGGTCCCCAGAGCTGCCAATGGGTGAGCCTCAAAATGCCTTGCCGGTGCTGCGGCTCCATAAATTGGCGCAATCCCATTCTGGCGCGTAAGCCGATGCTTGCGGGTCACCGCGAAACTGCCCAGCATTAGCTTTGGTGATGATCTGTAGCTTCAGGTAAAACTCGCGCCGCTCCTTTGGCCAGGTCTTTGGCAGCGGCACCTGTCCGGTGAGCACGCACACCCCCATCGCCAAGCCGATGCTGCCTTGGTAATAGGCATCGCTCGATACCGTGGCGCTCATCTCTCCTTTGGCGATGGCGTCGATTGCCTCCGGAATGCCATCCACTCCGACCACGGGAATCTTGCCGGCCAAGCCCACTGCGCGCAAGGCTTCGAGTGCTCCCAGGGCCATATCGTCATTGGCTGCCCACACCGCCTTGATCTGGGTGCCGTATTTGGCCAGCCAGGTCTGCATGACCGGAAAGGCTGCCGTGCGGTCCCAATTGGCAGTCTGCTGATCCAGAAGCTGGATGCCTGGTTGGTCTTTCAGCACCTGCTGCAAGCCGGCAAAGCGTTTGCGTGCGGGATCGGTATCGAGCCGACCCTGCAGGGCTACGATGCCGCCTTTGCCTCCGATCGCGTCGACCAGAATTTTCGATATCGCCACGCCGGCATCGAGGCTGTTGACCGCCACATGCGCAACCCATTGCGGGTTGCTGTCAAACGGATGCAGTCCCTCACCATGCGCCCAATGCGTGACGATCCAGACGCCGGACCGATTGGCGGTGTCGACCATAGGCTTGATGACAGGATCGGAATTCGGTTCGACATTGAAGATCGTGCATTTGGGGTTGGTGCTCAAAATGCCCCGCATCAGCGATACCTGCTTGTCGGAATCGCCTTGGTTGAGCTGCAGCACGTAGCGCTGCTCGAGCCCCGCCCATTGTGCAAACAGGCGGCCGCCTTTATCCAGATTGGCGTGATAAGGTTGCGCGATCTCGCGCATCGAATTGACCAACCGGATTTGCGATTTTTCGCAAAGTGGCGCTGCCTCAGCAATTTGTGCACCAAACGCGGACAGTACGCTGATGGCCAACGTTGAAATTTTCTTCATGACGTGCTTCATATTGGTTGTTCTCATCCATCTGTCAATGCGAAGGAAATACCACTGTTGCTCGCGTTCGATGGTGCGGCATGTCCGCCGATCCGTCAATCCAGGCATCCAATTTTTGGCAGGCATCCACGATTGCGACGCTGTGCTGAAACTGACATACTAGCCTCGTCAAATCCTCTCTAAAAGGCGGATTTTCGTTGCGCCCGTCGTTCCGGACAAGATGCCGGTGGACTGGGATGACGCTTTTGTATTTCGAACCAATGTTGCAATGGCTCTCCCTCGCACACCGTCAGGCTGGCAAACCGAGATCGTGCGATGCGATGCAGAGTTCGTGCTGTATAGGGTGCAACAGCCGGATGTCGACGTAACTAGGCTAGCGTTGACGCCGGCCGGCGATTCTCCGGCATTGGCGAGCCTTGGACGACTCGCTAATGAATATGCTTTGAGAGAGGAACTCGATCCGCAGTGGGCGGTTTGTCCTCTGGAGTTGATTCGCCGAGATGGCCACTCGTTTCTCATGTTGGAGGACCCCGGTGGGGAACCGCTTGAAGGTCTGCTCGGGCAAGCGATGGAGCCGGGCCTGTTCTTGCGGATTGCGAGCGGTCTGGCGACGGCGCTGGCGCATTTGCATGCGCAGGGCATCATCCATAAAGACGTCAAGCCCGCCAATGTTCTAGTAGATGCGCGCAGCGGCGCGGTCCATCTGATGGGGTTTGGCATTGCTAGCCGCCTGCTGCGCGAGCGCCAAGTGCTAGCGTCGCCCGAGGATCTTGCCGGTACGCTGGCCTATATGGCACCCGAGCAGACCGGTCGTATGAACCGCTCTATCGATTCCCGTAGCGACCTCTATGCGCTCGGTGTCTCGCTCTACCAAATGCTGACCGGAGTACTGCCGTTTACCGCCGCAGATCCAATTGCGTGGATGCATTGCCATCTCGCTCTGCAGGCCACGCCACCCGCCGAGCGTGTGGGCGGTGTTCCGGAGCTGCTGTCGGCCATCGTCATGAAGCTGTTGACCAAGGCGGCAGAGGAGCGCTACCAGACCGCCGCCGGCCTGGATGCCGATTTGCGTCACTGCTTGTTGCAATGGCAGTCGAAAGGAAAAATCGACATTTTTCCGCTTGGTCGACACGACGCCTCGGCCCAATTGTTGATCCCAGAGCAACTGTATGGACGAGAGGCTGAGATTGCGCTTCTGGCCGCGGCTTTTGAGCGGGTCGCCGTCGATGGCGCACCAGAATTGGTGCTGCTGTCCGGCTATGTTGGTATCGGCAAGTCGGCGTTGGTCGGTGAACTGCACCAGGTGCTGGTACTGCGGCACGCCTTATTCGCGGCTGGCAAGTTTGAGCAATACCAGCGCGACATTCCGTACGCCACGCTGGCCCAGGCTTGCCGCACGCTGGTGCGGCAAATCCTCGGCCAGAGCGAAGCGGAGGTGAGCCGATGGAGAGATGCGCTGCAAGGAGCATTGGGCAAGCATGGGCAGTTGGTCGTAGCACTCATTCCCGAACTTGAGTTCCTGATCGGAAAGCAGCCTGCTGCGAAAGAGCTGCCGCCGCAGGAGGCGCACACGCGCTTTCAAACGGTGCTGCGGCGCTTCCTGTGCGTATTCGCGCAACCCGAGCATCCGCTTGTGCTGTTTCTGGATGACTTGCAATGGATGGATGCGGCGACGCTGGAGCTGCTTGAGCAATTGCTGGCTGATCCGGCAGTGCGTTACCTGCTGTTGATTGGCGCCTATCGGGATAACGAGGTTGACCCTTTACATCCTTTGGTGCGCTCGTTGGACGCGATGCGTCGGGCAAAGCAAGTGGCGTTGCACGAAATCGTGCTCACACCCTTGGCGCTGGGCGACGTAGCACGGCTGCTGGCCGTTACCCTGCACTGCGAGCAGGAACATGTGCGGAGCCTGGCGCAGTTGCTGCAAGAGAAGACCGGCGGCAATCCATTTTTCACGATCCAGTTCATTTCCGCGCTGGCGGAAGAGAGCATGCTTGCATTCGTGCCAGGCTTAGGCACCTGGACCTGGGACCTCGACAGCATTCGTGCCAAGGGTTTTACCGACAACGTCGTCGACCTTATGGTGGGCAAGCTGAATCGTCTGTCCTCCGCAGCGCAGGAAGCGTTAAAACTTTTCGGCTGCTTTGGCAGCAGCGCTACGACCGCCCACTTGAGCCTGATTCGCGGGATACCGGAGGCCGACATCCATGCAGCGCTTTGGGAGGCGGTTTGTGCAGGGCTAGTGTTTCACTCAGATGGCAGTTATACCTTCCTCCACGATCGCATCCAGGAGGCAGCCTATTCGCTGATTCCGGTCAGTGAGCGCGCGGCGCAACACCTCAGAATCGGCAGGCTACTCGCGTCGAAAATGGCGCCGAAGGAGATTGAGGAAAAAATCTTCGAAATCGTGAACCAGTTCAACCGTGGCACCGAACTGATTGTTTTGTCTGGCGAGCGCGAGCGGCTCGCCGAACTCAACCTCTTCGCAGGTAGGCGCGCCAAGGAAGCGACCGCGTATTCTGCCGCGCTAAAGTACCTTGCGGTAGGTCGTGCATTATTGGTGCAAGACAGTTGGGACCGGTGCTATGGGCTGACCTTCTGGCTCGAGTTCCACCGGGCCGAGTGCGAGTACCTGACAGGCGATCTGGCCGCGGCGGACGAACACCTTGCGGCGCTGACCGGTTTCGCTGGAGACCACGCCGATTTGGCGGCCGTCACCTGCGCGCGCATCAACCTCTTCACAACCATTGATCGCAGCGACCGCGCAGTCGAGGCGGGTCTCGACTACCTGTCGCGCGTAGGTGTGCAATGGTCGTCCCATCCGAGCCGCGACGAGGTGCAGCAGGAATTCGAGCGCATCCGGCAGCAGCTCGGTCAACGTGAGATCGAGGCGCTGATTGATTTGCCCTTGATGGATGATCCCCATTCACGCGCGACCATGGATGTGCTCACGACCCTTTTACCGCCGGCCTTGTTCACGGACGAGAATCTATCGGGGCTGGTCGTGGGCCGCATGGCCAACCTCAGCCTGGAGCACGGCCACAGTGATGGGTCATGTCTCGGATATGCGTGGCTCGGCATGTTCTTGGGACCACGTTTCGGCAATTATCAGGACGGGTTCCGTTTTGGAAAATTGGGGTTGGACCTGGTGGATCTGCGCGGACTGGACCGTTTTAAGGCCCGTGTGTACGTGCATTTTGGGAATGTCGTCAATCCGTGGACGCGGCCGTTCCATACCGGCTGCGCGTGGGTGCGGCGTGCTTTTGATGTTGCCAATGAAAACGGCGATCTAACCTTCTCGTCGTACAGTTGCAATCACTTGATCACCAATCTGCTTGCTGGTGGTGAGTTGCTCGACGAAATACAGCGTGAGGCAGAAAATGGGCTTGATTTTGCGCGCAAGGCCCGCTTCGGGCTGGTGGCCGATATCCTGACCGGACAGCTGCAGCTGATCCGAACTTTGCGTGGCGTAACCCCCAGTTTTGCCTCCTTCAACGATGCCGAATTCAATGAAGAGCAATTTGAGCGGCACCTGGAGAGGGATCCACGCCTGGCGATCGCCGCCTGCTGGTATTGGATACGCAAATTGCAGGCACGGTATCTTGCTGGCGACTACGTTGGCGCCCTAGCTGCAGCCGCGAAGGCGCAGCGCCTGTTATGGACCTCACCGTCGCACATCGAGATGGTTGAATACCATTTTTATGGCGCACTCGCATGTGCTGCACACCACAACCAGACCAATCCCGAGGAACGCATTGAGCACCGCGCAGCATTGACCGGCTATTGCAAACAATTGGAGGAATGGGCACAAAACTGTCCCGGGAATTTTGGCAATCGGGCGGCACTGGTTTCTGCAGAGATCGCGCGTATCGACGGCCGAGAATTGGATGCGATGCATCTTTACGAGCAAGCAATTCAGTCAGCCCGCGAGCATGGTTTTATCCAGAATGAGGGACTCGCATGCGAACTGGCCGCTGGGTTCTGCAGCACGCATGGATTCGTTTCCTTTACCGACACTTATCTGCGGCAAGCACGTGATTGCTATGTGCGCTGGGGTGCGGATGGCAAGGTAGGGCAGCTCGATGAGCGCTATCCGCAGTTGCGCGCGCAAACCGCAGGGGCTTCTGGCACGCCACTTACCGATGTGACCCAGCTCGATTTGCTGTCGGTCGCCAAGGCTTCGCAAGCCATCTCCGGCCAGATCGTGCTGGACGAACTGGTCGAGACCCTCCTGCGTATCGTTATCGAAAATGCGGGTGCCCAGACCGGCACCTTGCTGCTGGTACGCAACGAAGAGCTGTTAGTTGCTGCCGATGCCAGCGTCGAACAACAGACGGTACAGGTGCGGTTGTACGCCGGACAGACGCAAGCGCAGGACTCTTTGCCCGCAAGCATGCTCAACTACGTCCGCCGCAGCCGGGAACAGGTGCTGTTGATGGACGCTGCCGCACCGCACCCATTTTCGACAGACCGTTACTTTATGCATGAGCGCCGCAAGTCCGTGCTGTGCCTACCTATCCTTCGGCAATCCGCGCTCATAGGTTTGCTTTACTTGGAAAACAATCTTGCCACCCATTCCTTCACGTCAAGCCGTGTAAAAGTACTGGAGCTGTTGGCAAGCCAGGCTGCCATCTCGCTTGAAAATGCCCAGCTCTTTACCGCTCTTCAACAGGAAAATGCTGAGCGCAAAAGAGCGGAGGCAGCGCTACAAGAACGAAATTCGCGTATCCGCCGTCTTGTCGAATCCAACATCATTGGTGTCTTCTTTTTCGATATGCAGGGCGGAATCGGCGAGGCGAACGACGCTTTCTTGCATATTGTGGGGTATGACCGCGGAGATCTGCTGTCTGGGGCAATGCAGTGGACCACCCTCACGCCGCCGGCATATTACGCGCTCGATGAACAGAAAGCGGTGGAGCTGCGAAGAACCGGTACTTGCCCCCCGTACGAAAAGGAATATTTGCACAAGGACGGGCGCTACGTTTCGGTGCTGGTGGGCTCCACGCTCTTCGAAGACTCGCAAGAACATGGTGTTGCTTACGTGCTCGACCTGACCGAGCGTAAGCAGGCCGAAGCGGAGCGCACCGCCCGCAAGAATGCCGAGGCAGCCAATGCCGCCAAGAGCGTCTTCCTTGCCAACATGAGCCATGAATTGCGCACACCGCTTAATGGGATTCTGGGCTACACGCAGCTACTGCAGCGGAACAAGACGTTGGACGAATCGCAAATTTCGGCACTCGACGTGATTCAGCAAAGTGGCGAGCATTTGTTGACGCTGATCAACGACATTCTGGACTCCGCCAAGATCGACGCTGGCAAGTTGGATCTCAATCTGACCGACATGCCATTCATTCGGTTCTTGCGCTTGATTGCCGAGATGATTGCCGTGAAAGCTGCGCAGAAAGACTTGGACTTCCGCTGCGACTTGGCGCCTGACTTGCCGATGTGCGTAAGGGCTGACGAGAAGCGACTGCGGCAGATCTTGCTCAATCTTCTATCGAATGCGGTCAAATTTACCGATCGTGGCACAGTCAGTTTTTGTGTGAGCATGTTGGCAACTGGTCGAATATGTTTTGAGGCCCGTGACAGCGGCATTGGCATCGATAGCACCCAGTTGGGCGCCATTTTCGAGCCGTTCGAGCAAGCCGGGGATATACAGCGTCGGGCCGGCGGTACCGGCCTCGGCCTTGCCATCAGTCGGCAACTGGTGAAATTGATGGGGGGGCAGATTTACGTCAAGAGCCAAGTAGGCGAAGGCAGCACCTTTTGGTTTGAACTGGATTTACCACGGATCGAGTCAAAAACAGAAGCGGCCAGTGGGCTGCAGGTCGCCGGCTACCAGGGGCCGCGTAAAAAAATGGGGGTGGTGGCTGATGTCGCAGACAGCCGGGCAGTGGCGGGCGCCATGCTGTATCAACTAGGCTTCGAAATGGACGTTGCGACCGGTGCGCTCACTCTGCCGCCACAACCGGAAATCGACGATCTTTATCGACTTGCGCGCATGGGGAACATGCAGGATATTCTGCGTTGGGCAAGCGATTTGGATGATCTTGATGAACGTTATCGACCATTCACCAACCAATTGCGAGTGTTGGCCAAGGGCTATCAGTCCAAGGCCATCCTAAACCTTGCGAAAGTGTTATCTCAGCAGCCATGATCGCTTAGTGCCTGCCCTTATTGCAAACGAAGAGCACAAGCCTATACTTTTTGTCGTCAATACGTTTATTTTTAACAGGCCGTTATGAATACCAGCACGGGTTCTGAGGCGCTAAGACCCGTCATTCTGATCGTGGATGACACACCGGTTAATGTGGCCGTGCTGGCTGAGCATCTCGTCAGCCATGGTTTTTCGGTGATGGTGGCCCAGGATGGCGAAGAAGGTATTGAGCGTGCGCAATTTGCACCACCGGACCTGATTTTGCTGGACGTGATGATGCCGGGAATCGGCGGCTTTGAAACTTGCCGCAAGTTGAAATCACATGGCATCACGAAGGATGTACCCGTCATTTTCATGACCGCCCTGTCTGACATCAGTGACAAGGTTACCGCCTACAAGCTCGGTGGGGTCGACTACGTGACCAAGCCGTTTCATGCCGAAGAGGTGCTGGCGCGTATCAATACGCATCTGAGCTTGCAGCTTATGCGGCGGCAACTGTTATCGCAGAATCAGCAGTTGCAACAGGAAATAGCCGTACGTCAAAAAGCCGAGGCGGTGCTGGCGGAACGTTCGCAGGAGTTGGCCCGTTCCAACGCGGAACTGGAACAGTTGGCTTATGTGGCGTCACATGATCTTCAGGAACCGTTGCGAATGGTGGCGAGCTACCTGCAGCTGCTAGAGCAGCGCTATGAAGGCAAGCTGGATGCCGAAGCGCATGAATTTATCGGGTTTGCCGTTGACGGCGCCAAGCGCATGCAGGCATTGATTGACGATTTGCTGAGTTATTCGCGGGTTGGCACCAAGGCCAAATCCTTACAGGCGATCAATTGCGACGCGGTGCTGAAAGCGGCACTGCTGAGCTTGCGCATGGCAATCCAGGAAAGCGGTACACACATTTTGTGTGCCCCAATGCCCGTGGTATTAGGAGACACGGCTCAATTGACGCAAGTGTTTCAGAATCTGCTGGCCAATGCGATCAAGTTTCGCGGCGCGCAGGCGCCGCTGATCGAGGTGCGGGTTGAATCGGAGAATGAATTCTGGCGCTTTGAAGTGAAGGATAACGGCATCGGTATTACGCCGGAATACTTCGACCGCATCTTCGTCATGTTCCAGCGTCTGCATAACCGGCGCCAGTATCCCGGCACTGGCATTGGCCTAGCGCTTTGCAAGAAGATTGTCGAACGACACGGTGGACGAATCTGGGTCGAGTCGGAGCATGGACGGGGTTCTATTTTTAACTTCACTTTGCCAAAAGCACCAGGATAGACGCCATGAACGAAATACAAGGGGTGCGTCCGATCGAGATACTGATGGTCGAAGACAACCCGGGCGACGTCCGGCTGACCCAGGAAGCACTGAAGGATGCGAAGATATTGAACACGCTGCGGGTAGTGGAGGACGGGGCGGCGGCGCTGGACTACTTGCATCGGCGGGGTGACTATGCCAACGCCCCGCGTCCCGACTTGATTTTGCTGGACTTGAACCTGCCGAAGAAGAATGGCCGGGAAGTGCTGGAAGACATCAAAGGGGATGAAAACTTGAAGTTAATACCGGTGGTCATACTGACCACCTCACACGCCGAGGAAGACGTGGTGCGTGCGTACAGCCTGCATGCGAACTGCTATATCACCAAGCCGGTCGACTTCACGCAGTTCACCAAGATCGTGCGAACTATTGAGGACTTCTGGCTCAGCATCGTGACACTGCCACCAAGGTAACGTGATGAGCACTAGCCCCACCAAAATTTTATTGATCGAGGACAACCCAGGCGATGCCCGGTTGATCCAGTGCATGCTCGAACAGCTGCAAGAACCCGTGTATCTATTGACCTGGGTCGACAACTTGACCGACGGAATAACGCATCTCCAAAGCCAATCGACGGATGTGTTGCTGTTGGATCTGGGTTTACCTGAAAGCAGTGGATTGGCCACCTTGTTAACCGTGTTTGAGCGGGTCCCAGCCGTGCCCACCTTGGTCGTTTTGAGCGGCCTGAGCGACGAGGATATTGCCGTTCAGGCCGTGCAGTCCGGTGCGCAGGACTATCTGGTCAAGGGACATGTCGATTCTGCTTTGTTGGTGCGCGCCATACGTTATTCCATGGAGCGTAGCCAGGCCAAGCAGGCACTGCGCCAGGCCAATGACGATCTGGAGCGCCGAGTGTTGGAGCGCACCGCCGAATTAGCCGCCACGATTGATGCCCTGCATATAGAGATCTCCGAGCGTCAGCAAGCCGAAGAACGCATCCGCTATATGGCCCACCATGATGCATTGACCGGGTTGCCCAACCGCGAGTTGCTGGAGGACCGTATCACGCAGGCGATTGCGTATGCACACCGAAATCGCTCGCAGGTGGCGGTGCTTTTCATTGGTCTGAACTATTTCAAATACATCAACGATTCATTGGGACACAAGAGCGGTGATAGTTTCCTGCAACTGGTTGCGGCTCGCTTGCAAGCAAGTTTGCGCGAAGGAGATAGTCTGGCCCGCTCCGGCGGCGCCGAGTTTGCGTTGTGTTTGCCATTGTTATCGGGCGCCGGTGATGCCGCACTCGCGGCCCAAAGGGTACTGGATGTTTTGGGGCAAACTGTCTTAGTGGATGGTAACGAACTGCATGCGAGTGCCAGCATCGGCATCAGCTTGTATCCGGGTGATGGCACGGATGTCCATATTTTGATGCGCGCGGCTGACACTGCTATGAACCATGCCAAGGTGCGCGGTCGAGGGAACTACGAGTTTTTCACCCCCGCACTCAATCAGGCCGCGCAGCAGCGCCTGGCGTTGGAAAACCAATTGCGGCAAGCCTTGGCTAAAGGCGAGTTTGTGATGCACTACCAGCCTCAGGTAGATATGGGCAACGGCGCCATCCTTTCATGCGAGGCCTTGTTGCGCTGGCACCTTCCGGGTGCTGAGCCGGTTTCGTGTCCAGATTTCATTTGGATTGCCGAAGAAACCGACTTGATCCTGCCTCTTGGCGAATGGATATTGCGGGAGGCCTGCCGCCAGCTAAAGCAATGGCAGGATGCCGGTTACTCGCAACTGCGCGTCGCGGTCAATTTGTCCGCACGCCAGTTTTACCAGCCACACTTCTGCGAACGGATTGCGGCGATTCTCGAAGAAACCGGCCTGAGCGCTTCCAGCCTTGAGTTGGAAATAACGGAGAGTCTCCTGCTGCAGCGTAGCGACGACGTCCTCGACATTCTTAATCGGCTCTGTCGGATGGGCATACAGCTGACGCTGGATGACTTTGGAACCGGTTACTCCAGTCTGGCGTATCTGCAGCGCTTTCCGATTCAGGTGTTGAAAATTGACCAATCGTTCGTGCGTGGGATCGGCCAGGACCGTAATGCCACCGCGTTGGTCACCGCGATCATTGCAATGGCCCATGGTCTGGATCTGAAAGTCGTGGCCGAGGGCGTCGAAACGACCCAACAGATCGATTTCCTGTTATCCCGCGGCTGCCCCGATGCGCAAGGTTTTTATTTCAGCAAAGCGGTAGCGGCAGAGGTGTTTATCGGATTGTTGAACCCATGACATGCCCAGGGTGAAGCCCTTGGCCGATCAGCCTACGGCTTTGTCGGCCTCGCTGGTAAAGGCGTCGGCAAAGAAGGCTTCGGGTGGCAGGCCGGCCTTGGCCGTGTAGTCGGCCAGGGCCGAATCGACCACGATGGGGGCGCCACAGGCATAGACTTCAAAGCCCGACAGATCGGGCAGGTCCTGCAACACCGCCTGGTGGACGAAGCCGGTGCGGCCGGTCCAGTTGTCTTCGGTCAGGGCGTTGGAGATCACCGGGACGTAGGTCAGGTTGGGCATCTCGGGCAACTGGGCTTGCACCCAGTCGTTCAAATACAGATCGCCGGGACGGCGGCCACCCCAGTACAGCGTAGCCGGGCGCTTGCTGCCGGTGTGGCGCATGTGCTCCAGGATGGCCTTGATCGGCGCAAAACCGGTGCCGGAGGCCAGCAGCACGATGGGTTTGTCGGAGTCTTCGCGCAGGTAGAAGCTGCCGTACGGGCCTTCGATGCGCTGGATTTCTTTTTCCTTCATCGTGCCGAACACATGGTCGGTGAACTTGCCGCCCGGCATGTGGCGGATGTGCAGCTCCACCGCCGGGCCGGTATGCGGCGCATTGGCCATGCTGTAGCTGCGCCGGGCGCCATCGCGCAGGATGAATTCGATGTACTGGCCAGGGTGGTAGCGCAGGGTGTCGTTGGCCGGCAATTGCAGCTTGATGACCATCACGTCGTCGGAGACCTTCTCCAGCGTGGTGACGCGCGAAGGCATCTTCTTGATGGGAAACGCGCTTTCGTCGGTGACCTGGCGCGATTCCAGCACCACATCGGTCAGCGGCATGGCGCAGCAGGTCAGCACCAGGCCGGCGGCTTCTTCCTCGTCGCTCAAGGCCTTGCTCTGGTGCGGGCCGTGGAACACCATGCCTTCGAGCTTCTTGCACTTGCAGGAACCGCAGGCGCCGTCCTTGCAGCCATAGGGCAGGCCTATGCCTTGGCGGATGCCGGCCGCCAGGATGGATTCGTCGGCCGTGGCGGCAAATACGCGGCCGCTGGGCTGCACCGTGATACTGAAGGCTTGCGGTGTGGGGGCGGGGTGGGTCATTGGTATCCTCGGAGACTCTGTCTTTTAACTGCCTGATTTTGCCCTCAAACCAAACCCCTCTTGGCGCGCTGCCTGCGCGCTTTCGCCGCGAGCGCGTGCTGATCGTCGGCTGCGGCGATGTCGGCCAGCGCGCCGCCCGCCAGTTGCCGCGTGCGCTGCGTGTGCTGGCGCTAACCTCCAGCCCCGAACGCGTGCCGGCCTTGCGCGCCCAAGGGGTCACCCCCTTGTGCGGCAACCTGGACCAGCGCAGCACGCTGCAGCGCCTGGCCGGCCTGGCGACCCGCGTACTGCACCTGGCGCCGCCGCCGGGCGAGGGCCGGGATGACCCGCGCACGCGCAACCTGCTGCGCGCCCTGCAGCTGCGCGGCACGCCGCGGGCGCTGGTCTACGGTTCGACCAGCGGCGTCTACGGCGACTGCCAGGGTGCGGTGGTGGACGAAACCCAGGCCCTGGCCGCGACCACGCCACGGGCCCAGCGCCGAGTCGACGCCGAAGCCGCGGTGCGCCTGCTGGGCCGCCGGCAGAGCCGGGTGCGCAGCAGTATCCTGCGCATCCCCGGCATCTACGCACCCGACCGCGAAGGCGGCACGCCCGAGGCGCGTCTGCGCAAAGGCACGCCAGTGCTGGAGCGGGGCGATGATGTGTACACCAACCACATCCACGCCGATGACCTGGCCCGCGCCTGCGTGCTGGCCCTGTGGCGCGGCCAACCGCAGCGCATCTACAACGTGAACGACGACAGTGCGCTGCAGATGGGCGACTACTTTGACTTCGCCGCCGACCTGTACGGCCTGCCGCGCCCGCCGCGTGTGCCGCGCAGCGCGGCCCAGGGCCAGCTGTCGTTGATGCTGCTGAGCTTCATGTCCGAGTCCCGGCGCCTGGACAACACGCGCATGAAAACCGAGCTGCGGTTGCGTTTGCATTACCCGACGGTAGAAACTGGTTTGCTATCGAATAAGTAGCTGCTAGCGCAGATAGTACCTGCGCCAGGGGTCTATTTCATTAGTACTTTAGTTCTGTAGATTTACCCCAGAACACCCGGTAGGCGAACACGGTGTAGGCGATGATCACCGGCAGCACCACGGCCGTGCCGTAGAAGATCACCATCAGTGCCTCGGGCGCGCTGGCGGCTTGCCAGATGGTGATTTTGTCGATCACCAGCCAGGGGAAGATGCTGTAGCCCAGGCCGTAGAAGGCCAGCAGAAAGATGCCCACCGTGGCGCCGAATGGCACGCCTATGCCGTACTCGTTGCCCTGTTCCAGCCGCACCGGCAGCCGCCCCAGGCTGCGCCAGATGGTGCCGAACAGCACCAGGGTGGCGACGGGAATCGGCAGCAGCAGAATCACGTTCGGAAAGCCGAACCATTTGAGGAAGATGTTGTGGCTGATCAGCGGCGTGGCGATGGAGATCGCCAGCACGCCCAGCCCGGTCAGCCACAGGCTGCGCTTGGCCCAGGCCACGGCCATCAGCTGCAGTTCGCCCTCGGTCTTGATGATCAGCCAGCCCGCGCCCAGCAGGGCGTAGGCGGCCAGCAGGCACAGGCCGATCAGGCTGCTGAACAAGATGCCCGCCAGGTCGTGCCGGAAGCCGGTGATCATCGAGCCCAGCATGAAGCCTTGCGACCAGCCGGCCAGCACCGAGCCCACATGGAAAGCCATGTTCCACAGCCGCTTGTGGTCGTCGTGGGCCTTGACGCGGAAGTCGAAGGCCACACCGCGTAGCATCAGCGCCAGCAGCATCAAGGCTACGGGCAGGTAGAGCGCGCCCAGGATCACGCCGTGCGCCAGCGGAAACGCCACCAGTAGCACGCCCACGCCCAGCACCAGCCAGGTTTCGTTGGCATCCCAGAACGGGCCGATGCTGGCGATCATGGCATCCTGCTGTTCGTTGTTGGGCTTGCGCATCAGAACGCCTACGCCCAGGTCGTAGCCGTCCAGAATTACATAGGCCAGCATGGCCAGGGCCATCACCAGGGCGAACACCACGGGCAGCCAGACCTGGGGCTGGCCAAAGTCGTTGATCAGATCAGGCATGCTGGGTCTCCTGGCGGCGTTCAATGCGGGGGTAGCTGGGTTTGGCGGACAGCGTGGCTTTGCGGGCCATGTAGAACACCACCGAGATGTAGGCGGTGATCAGCACCGCGTACAGCAGCAGGTACATCACCAGGGTGGCGGCGATGGCGGTGGCGGGTATGGCCGAGGCGGCCTCGGCCGTGGTCATCACGCCGTACACCAGCCAGGGCTGGCGGCCGATTTCGGTCACATACCAGCCGGCAATCAGGCCAACCCAGCCGATGAAGCTCATGGCCACCAGGCCGCGCGCCAGCCAGGG
The DNA here is from genome assembly GCF_031458075.1 of Rhodoferax ferrireducens. Classification (GTDB taxonomy): domain Bacteria; phylum Pseudomonadota; class Gammaproteobacteria; order Burkholderiales; family Burkholderiaceae_C; genus Rhodoferax_B; species Rhodoferax_B ferrireducens_A. Next base: position 862,575 of record NZ_JAVDXT010000001.1, read on the forward strand.
CTGCGGCTGGCCCTGGCGCCGCAGCTGCCATACGCCCAGCCAACTGGCGGCCAGCATCAGCAGGCCCACGCCGACCATGATGCGGAAGGCAAAGAACACCGGGGCTACAGGCGGGTGTTTGCCTTCAAAAGCGTCTATGCCCTTGACCTCGCCGTTCCAGTCGTGGGTCAGGTAGAAGGACGCGAGCTTGGGGATGGCGATCTCGAACTTGTTGCTCTGCGTGGCGGCGTCGGGAATGCCGAACAGCACGGCGGCGGCACCGCTTTCGGTCTTCCAGATGCCTTCCATGGCGGCGATCTTGGCCGGCTGGTGGTGCAAGGTGTTGACGCCATGCATGTCGCCGACCACGATCTGCACCGGGATCAGTAAGGCGGCCAGCGTCAAACCGGTGCGCAGCCCGGCCATGGTTTCCAGGCCACGGTCGTGTTTCAGCCAGCGGAAGGCGCTAATGCCGGCCAGCAGAAAGGCGACTGTCAGCCCCGAGGCCAGCAGCATGTGCGTCAGGCGGTAGGGGAAGGACGGATTGAAGATCACCTCGAACCAGCTGGTCACATGGGCTTGGCCATCAATCATCACAAAGCCGGTGGGGGTGTGCATCCACGAGTTCAGCGCCAGAATCCAGAACGCCGACAAGGTCGTGCCCGCTGCCACCAGAAAGGTGGCGGTGGTGTGCACGCGCTCGCTTACCCTGTGCCGGCCAAACAGCATGATGCCCAGCATGGTGGCCTCCAGGAAGAAGGCGGTCAGCACCTCGTAGGCCAGCAGCGGCCCAGCGATATTGCCGACCTTCAGCATGAAGCCCGGCCAGTTGGTGCCGAACTGGAAGCTCATGGTGATGCCGCTGACCACGCCGAGCGCAAAGGTCAGCGCGAAGATCTTCACCCAGAACTGGTAGGCGTCCATCCAGTGCGCTTCGCGCGAGGCAGCGTGGCGGATCTTGAAATAGAACAGCACCCAGCCCATGGAGATGCTGATGGTCGGGAACAGGATGTGGAACGTCATATTCGCCGCGAACTGGATGCGGGCCAGGGCGACGGGATCGAGGGCTTCCATCATGCGTCTCCTTCGGTGGGGGCGGCCTTGGTGGGCTTGAAGGCTTGCTTCACCCGGTCCTTCACTTGTAGCAGTTTTTTCACCTGAGCGCCCATTTTCAGCAGGCTGGCCAGGGAGGCGGAATCCATGCTCTGCACCTCGTCCAGCCAGGAGGTGCCCAGCTCGATCAGGTCGTGCATCTCCTTCATGCGCGACTGCGCGTGGATGTCCTCGGCCAGCATGGGCCGCTCCATCAGCGCGTCGCGCAGCATGGACAGCGTGGGGTCGATCTCGCGCTTGCGCCGCTCGGCCGCCAGGGTGCGGAAGATGGCCCACACGTCCTCGGGCGTTTCAAAGTATTCACGCCGGTCGTTGGGCAAATGGTGCAGCCGCACCAGGTTCCAGGACGACAGCTCCTTCAGCCCCATGCTGACGTTGGAGCGCGAAAAGCCCAGGCCTTCGGCAATGTCGTCGGCGTTCAGCGGCTTGGCCGAGACAAATAGCAGGGCATAGATCTGCCCCACGGTGCGATTGATGCCCCAGCGGCTGCCCATTTCGCCGAAGTGCAAAACGAAGCGCTGGGTGAGGGGGGCGAGGTTCATCTGTGTCTTCCTGAATTTTCAGTATTTTCTGAAAATTCAGGAATAAATGGGATTCCGAAAGGTAAAGACCCCAGGAATTGCTCAGTTTCACTGGAGAGACCGGGCCGCTGGCAGGTTTTATGAAGATTTATTAATGCTTTGTTAATTGTGTTGTAGATGTAAGCATCAAAAAAATAGACTCCGCGGCTGTTACAACTATTCAAGGATTGCGCCGTGGGGAGTACACACCGGGGGGGCTGGACCGAAGCGGTTCGCAATGCAGAGCGGGCGCTGTTCAAGCGCTGTTTTATCCAGCTGGCACGTCGACTTGTGGGCTGGGGCCTTGCGCCTCGCGCCATGGCTTGCGGGCTGCGCAATCTGGGCCTGGCGGTTGTGTCGTTTGGCTTCGCGGGCTCGGCGTTGGCAGCCTTGGGGGCTTCGGTGACCCTGCTGGCTGGCGATCCGACCCAGATCTATCCAGGCCAAACCACGCGCCTGCAGATCACGCTGTCGAACAACAACATCCTGGCGCCCATCACTGCGGTGGGCTTCAGCAATCTGCTGCCCGGCACACTGCCCAACGGGCTGCGGGTGACGGGCGCTGCCACCTATACCTGTACCGATCCCGCCGGTCCGAGCACGTTTGCCGGAACGGGTGTTTTGACTACCACGGGGCAAAGCATCAGCCTGAGCGGCGGTGTGATCCCGCCGCGCTCCGGTTCGGTCGACGGGGGCTGCACCATCGTGGTCCCGGTGACCGCGGGCACATCTACCGGCAATACAGCCACCTATTCCTACACCATCGCCGACGGTGCGGTGACGGGCAATGACGGTGCAGCGGTGCAGAACGTGGGGGCGGTCCAGCAGAGCGTGAATGTGGTGGCCCTGGTGCAACCCGGTTTGTCCAAGGTCTTTGGTACGGGCACCGTGGTGCTGGGCGGTGCGTCCACCTCACTGAGCGTCACGCTGACCAATAGCAATCCGGTGGAGATTCCCAACTTCACGGTGACGGATTTGTTTCCCCAACTGGGCGGATCGGCTGTGATCCAGGTGGCGTCACCCTCGGGTGCCATCGCAAGCTGCAACAACGGCGGCGCTTCGCCGGTGGTCACGGCCAGTTCCGGTGGCAATAACTTTTCTGCCATCGGAACCCTGCCAGCCCGCTCGGGCGCGGTGAACGGCAGCTGTACCTTTACCGTCAACGTGGTCGCGGCGCACACCAATGGCAGCTACAGCATTACCCAGACCAATACGATCAACCGCAGCACGCAGTTCAGCAATGATCTGGGCATACCGGCGGCCAATAACGCGACGGCAGACATCACGGTGCGTTCGCCCTTGCAGGTGAGCAAGACGGTGGACGCCACTTCGTTGTCGAACGGCGGCGCCGGGCGCTTCACCATTACCCTGGGCAATAGCAGTACCAGTGCGCTGGCGATCTCCAGTCTGGTGGATGATGCGATCGATGGCGGCGCCGCGGGCAATTTGAATGCCTACGGCCTGAAGGTTACCGGGCAGGCTACGAGTTGTGGCGGCTCAGTGGTCGCCACTACCAACAATACCGGGGTGGCGTTGACGGGGGGCTCCATCCCCGCCGGTGGATCTTGCGTGGTCACGGTGGATTTCACCGGCACGGTGCAGTCGCCGAATACCCCCAGGGCCTATACCAATTCCCTGGCCGTTGGCGCAGTCGATGTGGGCAATCCGGCCATCGTGAGCCAGCCAGCCTCGTCCACGGTGACGGTGTACCAGAACCTGAACGTCAACAAGACGGTGTCGCCAAACAATCCAGAGCCCGGCAATCCGGTGCGCTACCAGGTCACGCTGCAGAACTGGTCCAGCACCGCGATCACCGACCTGGTTTTTCCAGATACCTTGCAGCAGGGGCAGACCTTTCTGACCGGCACGATAGGCGGGATCAACTACACGCCGAGCGGATGCGGGGTGAGCGTCACCAACGGCGCCGTGCTGGGTGCCAGCGCCATCACGTTTGGCAGCATCGCAGTACCGGCGCGGGCGAGTGTGAGCAGCCCCGGCACCTGTACCGTCACTTTCTGGGCGATGGTGTCGAGTGCCGCCGCCGCCAATGCCAGCTTTGACAACATCCTGGCTGCGGGCTCCGTTTGCTATGGCTCCGGGCCGCAGGTGTGCTACGGCAGCGCAACTTCTGCCTCGGGCAGCATCCACGCGGGTGCGGTGTTGGCGGCCATTAAGAGCTTCAGCCCCGCGGGTCCGCTGTCGGAAGGCGCTGTGTCGCGGGTCACGGTCCGGCTGGACAATTTGTCGGCCAACCCGCTGACCAATGTGACGCTGGGCGACAACCTGCCTGCGGCCGTAAGCGGGGGCGGGCAGATGCGCGTGGCGAATCCGGCGAATGCTGCGACAACCTGTACCGGCAGCCCGGTGTTGACGGCCACGCCGAATGCAACTTCGTTTTCGCTGAATGGCGCAACCGTGCCGGCCCGGGCCTCTAACGGCGCGGGCGCCGCGGGTTCGTGCGTGGTGCAGTTTGATGTGGTCGGCCCTGCGGGCACCTTCAACAATACCGCGACGGTGACGGGTACCGAAACCTATGGCAATGGCCTGACCCACACCCTGGCACCGCAGAACTCGAACACGGCCGTGCTGGTCTACACCTCGTCGCTGGCAGCGAGCAAGAGCTTTTCGCCCACGTCGGTATCTTCCGGCGGCAGCTCCAGAGTTACTGTGCGCTTGAATAATAACGGTGCGGTGGCGTTGACCCAGGTGGCTGCGACCGACCCCTTGCCATCGGGCATGCTGCTCGCCCCGGTGCCCAATGCCTACACCACCTGTGCAGGCAGTACCGCGGTAACGGCGACGCCGGGAGCTTCCAGTATCAGCCTGACGGGCGCGTCCATTGCTGGCGGCAGCAGCTGCGACCTGGTGTTTGATGTAGTTGCCACCGGCAGCGCGAACTGGGTCAATAGCATTCCTGCGGGCAACATAACCGCTGCAGGCGGCGTGTTCAACCAGACCGCGGTGAGTGCGACCCTGGCTTTCAATGCACCTTCGGGTTTGACGGTGGCCAAGGCCACCAACCCCAGCACACTGACATTCCCTGGCCAGGTCAGTCAATTGACGATCACGGTGAACAACGGAACGCAGAACGTCACCGGTCTGCGCCTGACCGACTACTTCACTGCCAACGGAACGGCCGCTGGGGGCACCAACGGCATGGTCGTGGCTGCAAATCCGGCTACCGCCACTACCTGCCCGGGCGGTGTGGTGACGGCGGTCGCAGGTGCGGAGTCTGTGTCCTTGTCGGGCGCGGCGATGGCGGCGAACACGGCTTGCACCGTGGTGGTCAACGTCACATCGGTGGCGGTGGGCGGTATCACCAACTTCATCCCTGCGGGTTCGATTGCAACCGACCAGGGACTGAGCAACAGCGGCCAGGCCACCACCAGCTTGACGACGCAGAGTAATCTGGGTCTGACCAAGCAGTTCACACCCAAAGTGGTGCAGCCCGGTAGCCGCTCGCGTTTGCGGATCACCTTCTTCAACGCGACAGCGCAGCCGGTGTCGAATCTTTCCGTTGTCGACAACCTGCCGACCGGAGTCACCGTGCCCAGCGGCTTCAACCCGAGCACCACCTGTACCGGCGCCACCGTGAGTGCGCCAACTGCCGGGCAGGTGCAGGTGGCCGGTGGCAACCTGGGGGCCGCTAACGGCGCTATCTCGACCAGTTGCTATGCCGAAGTGGATGTCTTGGTGGCCGCCCAAGGGGACTACACCAACACGATTCCTGCAGGCGCGATTTCCGCTTCGTCGAGCGGCGTGGGCGTGAGCAATTCCCAGCTCGCAACCGACGTACTACGGGCCAAGGCACCGCTGGTGGTGCACAAGGCGATAGACGGCCAAACCCTGGATGCCGGCAACCCAGCGGGCTTCAGCACCGGCAGCGCCACACGCTCGGCCGGCAGTGCTGCTACCTTGACCATCCGCATCACCAATCCGAACGCGACCGCGTTGACGGCGCTTGCGCTGACCGATAGCTTGCCATCCGGCCTGGTTGTGGCGATAACGCCAAACGCTTCGACCACCTGTACCGGTGGCACGGTGCAGGCTGTTGCATCGGGTACCTCGGTACGCATCAGCGGTGCAACGCTGGCGGCGAATGCATCCTGCAATCTGTTGGTGGACGTGCTCAGCAATATCTCGGGCACGTACACCAACACGATTGCCGTAGGTGCCATCACGACGTTTGAGGGCATCAGCAACGAGGAGCCTACCAGCGCGCGTTTGCAGGTCTCCACACCGCCGGTGGTTTCCAAGCAGTTTGCGCCGCCCGTCATTCCGCCCAATGGCACGTCTACGCTGACGGTATTTCTGGGCAACGACAACCCGACGGCATTGACATTGACGGCCGCGCTGGTCGATACCCTGCCTACCGCCCCGGGCCCGGTGCTGGTTGCTGCGACGCCGAATGTGCAGACTACCTGCCCAGGTACGGTGACCGCGGCTGCTGCGTCCTCCACCGTCAGCTATGCCAGTGGCGCCCTGATTCCGGCAGGCGGCTGCAGCATCAGCGTGCAGGTGACGGCGGCGACGCCGGGTACGCATACCAACAGCATCGCGGCTGGTGCGCTGCAAACCAACCTGGGTAATAACCAGCAGGCTGCAAATGCCCCGCTCACAGTCAGTACCCAGGGCTTTATCTCCGGCCGTGTGTTCCGCGACAACAACCTCACGCCGAACGGCACGTTTGAATCCGGCGTGGATACACCGATCAGCGGTGTGAGCGTGGAACTGCGTGCTGGCAATTCCTGCGCAGGCCCCTTGGTGACCCAGGGTGGTCTGGCTAACCCGGTGGCTACGGATGTGCTGGGGAACTACATTTTTGCCGGCCTTCCTGCTGCCACCTACTCGGTGTGCGAGCTCGTGCAGCCCAGCAATACCGTTAACGGCATCACCACGGCCGGCAGCCTGGTGCTGACCGGTGGCAGCACCGGTACCGCTGGCAGCGCGTCGAACCCGAGCGCCACCAGCAGCCAGATCGTGGGCATCGTGTTGAATGGTGACGGTGCTGGTGGCCAGATCACCGGCTCTACACAGAACAACTTTGCCGAGATAGTTCCATCGACCATCGCGGGTTCGGTATTCCTGGACACCAATAACAACGGCATCCGCAATGGCGCGGATACGTCTTTGGCTGGCGTGGTGATCGAGTTGTTGAACAGTGCGAACGCCGTGGTGGCCAGCACGACGACGGCAGCCGACGGTAGCTACAGCTTTGGCAACCTGTTGCCGGGCACGTACAGCGTGCGTGAGCCTAACCAGCCGGCCGGCACATCCAATGGCGTGACCTCCGCAGGTAGCGTACCGAATGGCGGTACCGCGGGAACGGCTTCCACGCCTGCGGTGTTGCCCAGTGCGATCCGTAGCATCGTATTGCCACCCAATACGCAGTCGGTGGCCAATGACTTCGCCGAGATTCCTAACGGTCGTAGCGTTTCGGGTCGGGTGTTCCTGGACTACAACAACAACGGCGTGTTGAACAACCCGCCGGACCACGGCATCGGCGGGCAGACGGTGGCTTTGACAGGGACCGACATCAACGGCAACCCTGTATCGCTGACGACTACGACAGCGGCCGACGGAAGCTTCCGCTTCAGTGCGGTGCCCGAAGGCAGCAACTACACCTTGACGCAAGCGTCCCAGCCTACGGGCACCAACAATGGCACGGTAACGGCGGGCTCCACCGGAGGGGCTGCCAGCAATCCCACTGTCACCAGTAGCCGTATCACAGGCATTGCTTTGTCGGGCGCCAATGTGGTGTCTGCGGAGAACAACTTTGCCGAGATTCCGGGTGCGGTGCCCGACCTGGCATTGGCTAAAACCCATGCGCCATCCAACTTTGCGTCGGGCAGCAGCTCCGGCTACTTCACCCTGACGCCGCGCAACATCGGCACGGTCGCTACCAGTGGAACTATTACCCTCACGGATACCCTGCCGACTGGCATGACCGTGGCGGCTTTGGCTACCGGTACCGGCTGGACCTGTACAGGCGCGGTAGGCGGCAGCGTCGTCAGCTGTACCAGTACGACCGAAATTGCGGCAGGCGCTAGCGGCAACCCTGTGGTGGTACGCGTTGCGGTTGCCAGTGGCCTCACCGGTCAGGTACTGACCAATACCGCCCTGGTATCGGGTGGCGGCGAGCCGGCCGGATTCGATGGCAATAACAGCGCCAGCGATTCGGTGGTGCTGGTGTCCGCCGCAACCGTGAGCGGTAGCGTGTGGCGCGACGCCAACCATGACCGCGTCAAGGATCTGGGTGAGTCCGTGGTGCCCGACTGGACGGTCGAGCTGCTGAACAACGGGGTGCTGGTAGCGACCACCCAGACCGACAGCAACGGTGCCTACAGCTTTACGGCGCTAGCGCCAGGGGCTGGCTACGAGGTGCGCTTCCGCGAGCCCAGCACCAACTATTTGTATGGCCGGCCTGTGCCGAATGAAATTGGCCAGTCCTATGCGTCGGGCGTGGTGGGTTCCGGTAATCCCGGTGGCGCAGACAATTCTCAAGGTGTGCTGCACAACATCAATTTGCTTCCGGGTGACAACATCCTGCAGCAAAGCCTGCCGCTGGATCCCGCGGGTGTGGTGTATGACGCGGTGACCCGCTTGCCTGTGCAAGGCGCCGTGGTCACATTGTCTGGCCCCCCAGGTTTTGATGCATCCCAACTGCTGGGTGGGGCGCTTTCGCAAACTACCGGCAGCGCAGGCCGCTACCAGTTTCTGCTGTTTTCGACTGCGCCTGCCGGTGTTTACACCTTGAGCGTGACGGCGCCCGCCGGCTATGCGCCAGGCGCCTCTACGCTGATCCCGGCGTGCGCCGCCACCTTGGCGGTCTCGGCGGGACCGCCCGACCCGGCGATCGTCCAGACCAGCGATACGGCGCCTACTGCAGCGGCAGGCAATCCATTGACGACACCGGGTGCGTGTGCATCGACTTCTGCTGGTCTGTCCAGTGGTGCGGCTACGACCCAGTACTACTTCAGTTTCAACCTGAACCCGGCGTTCCCTGGTGCCTCGGCCAATGTGGTGAACAACCATATTCCGGTGGATCCTATGAATGCAACCGGCTTTGTGTTGTCTAAAACTGGTAGCCGCCGTGTGGCCGAAGTAGGTGATACCTTGCTCTACACCATCGTGGTACGCCGCACGGCAGGCTCCTCGCTGCCACAGGTCACGGTGCGTGACCGGTTGCCAGCCGGCTTTACCTACATCCGTGGTACGGCGCGCGTGAACGGCTTGGCTGCCCCCGATCCTGCGGGCGGTTTAGGGCCGGTTCTTGGCTTCACCGTGGGCGGGTTGAGTTTGAACCAGAGCACAACCCTGACCTACCGGGTGCGCGTAGGTGTTGGCAGCATGCAGGGCACTGGCATCAATACAGCCCGCGCCTATGGCTGCACTACCGCGGCGGGCTGCCTGACGGCTGCACTGCAACCAGTGGCGAGCAGTATCGATTCGAACGAAGGCGCGCACCAGGTGCAGGTCACGGGTGGCGTGTTCACCGACCAGGCCTGTGTGCTGGGCAAGATTTTTGTGGACTGCAATGGAAACCACATCCAGGACGCGGAGGAGCTGGGGATTTCCGGCGTGCGTCTGTACTTCGAGTCGGGGCAGTACCTGGTCAGCGACAGCGAGGGCAAGTACAGCCAATGCGGGCTGACACCCAACAGCCATGTGCTGAAGGTCGACCCCCGCACCTTGCCCACCGGTTCGCGCCTGACGACCTCCAGCAACCGCAATCTGGGCGATGCCAACAGCCTGTTTATCGACCTGAAGAACGGAGAGCTGCACCGCGCCGATTTTGTCGAGGGCAGTTGCTCCAACCCGGTCGTGGAGCAGGTCAAGGCACGGCGTGCCCAAGGGGAAATCCGCTCGGTGGAAGCCGAAAAACTGAAAGGGCCTGCATTGCGTTTTGAAAGCAAGCCTGTCCGTATGCCGAAGCAGGCTACCGACAGTGCCAACCAACCCATAGTCCAGCCGCGTGAAGGAGCCAACGGTGCACGCTAATCGCCCCCAACGCAGCGCTATTGCCTTGCTGATCGGCGCCATCCTGGCCCCGGCCGGCTGGGCGCAGTCCGAAGATGTCCGCTTTGCGCCGCTGACTGCCGCGGAACGCACTTCCGTCACCGGTGTCGCACAGCCTTTGTACCCGCTGGCGACCCCTGGGCAGCCTGTGCCTGGCCAGGCAGCTACCGTTTTCCCTGGCACCGTCGGCGAGGTGGATTACGCGCTGAACCAGGCGGCCCAACGGGTCGTGGTGGAAGTGGCCCGCAATGCAGTGCCAGCCGATGGGCAGACGGCCGTGCCGGTCACCATCCGCGTGTTGGATGGCCAGGGCAAGCCGCTGGCAAGCCCGGTATGGGCGACCATTGAGCACAGCGGTGGCCGCGTGCTGGTGCCCGGTGCGCGCACGGATGAGTCTGGCCCCATGGCGCGCGATGCAGACCGGGTGACGCCGGGTGTGCAGGTCCGCGTGGTGGATGGCGTGGCCAGTTTCTCCCTGTTGGCGCCGATGGCGCCCCAAGATGTGCAGCTGCGCATCACCGTGGGGGCACAGGAAGCGTCCGGCGTGGTCAGCTTCGTACCCGAGATGCGCGAGATGGTCGCTGCCGGTTTGCTGGAGGGCATCATCAATTTCGGGCGCAAGGAGCGCAGCCTGCTGGCGCGCCCTGAGCGCGAGGATGCCTTCGAGCGTGAGATCCGCGCCTGGGGCCGTGAATTCAACAACGGCAAGGCGAATCTGGAGGCGCGAAGTGCGTTCTTCCTGCGCGGCACGATCCAGGGCAAATACCTGCTGACCGCAGCCTACGACTCCGACAAGCTGACCCGCGCGCGGTTGCTGCGCGATATCCAGACTGAAGAGTTCTATCCGGTCTACGGCGACTCCTCGCTGCGCGGTACGGATGCGCTGTCGGACAGCCGCCTCTACGTGCGGGTCGACAAAGACAAAAGCTATCTGCTATGGGGCAACTTCGCGACAGGCGACGGCTTCAGCCAGCGCACCGGCGGCGGCAATGTGGCCACTCTCGCGCAGCGCAGCCTGGGCAACTACAACCGCAGCGCAGCAGGCGTGCGCTACCACCATGAGGATGGCGGTTTTGTGGGCAATGTCTTTGCCTTCCGCGATTCGCTGCGGCAGGTGGTGGAAGAGTTCTCCAGCCAAGGTAGCGGCCCGTACGGACTGCGCAATAGCGCGGTGCTGGAAGGCAGCGAGAAAGTGGAGATCGTTGTACGCGACCGCGAGCAGCCCTCGCGCATCCTGAGCACCACCGCATTGGCGCGGCTATCTGACTACACGTTCGAGCCGTTCAGTGGGCGCATTCTGCTCAACACCTTTCTGCCGTCGGCAGATGTCAATCTGAACCCGGTATCGCTGCGCATTACCTACGAGGTCGACCAGGGCGGAGACAGCTTCTGGGTGATGGGAGCCGATGGCCAGATGCGTCTGGGCAGCAGTGTCGAGGTTGGGGGCTCGGTGATGCGGGACAGCAACCCGCTGGCATCGCAAGCCATGAGCAGCGCCAACCTGGGTTGGCGCATCGACGAACACACCATGCTGGTGGCCGAAGTCGCACGCACCACGAGCGAGGTCAATACCAATGCAACCAATGTGTCTGTCTTGCCGGGCATGGCAGGCCGCATCGGCGATGTGTCGGGTAACGCCTGGCGGATTGAGGTGGCGCACGAGGCCGAGCGCACCACGGCGCGGGCTTTTGTAGGCCGCAGCGACACCACTTTCAACAATTTGGCGGCGCCCCTGACAGGCGGCCGCGGCGAGGCCAGCATTTACGCTGCCTATAAGCTGGACGACAGCACCAAGCTGTACTTGCAAGGACAGCGCAGCGAGGATCTGAACGTGGGCGCTTCCGACAGTAGCTCGGTCCAGGTGGGCGCAGCCTTCAAACTGAGCGAACGCCTGACCGCCGATGTGGGCCTGCGCTCACTGCATGAATCCGCAGGCAGCGTGACCGCGCTGTATTCGACCCCGTTCAGTTCCACAGCCGGTCTCACCAGCAGTATCGCTACCGGATCTGGCGGCAGTGCTGTCGGCTTTGGCAACCAGGTGATTGATCCAATCAGCGGCCTGGTGGTGGTCAGTTCGGGTACCTCGCTTGCCGGTACGCTGGCGAATCAGACCACGGGGCTGAGCAGCCAGACTGTGCGCGGTGGCTTGGGCTTTCGCGTCAACGACAAGTTCACCCTGGGCGGCGAGGTTGAGCATGACATCAGCGGCGACCCACGCCGGCGCTTTGCTGTCGGTGGCGACTACCAGATTGCCGAGCGCACCCGCTTGTACGGGCGTTACGAGCAGCAGACCGGGCTGTCGGGTGTGAATACCATCACCACCGACGAACGCAAGGCCAATGCCTTTGTTTTTGGCGTCAATTCGGCCTACATCAAGGACACCCAGTTGTTCAGCGAGTACCGCTTGCGCGATGCTGTGAGCGGCAGAGATCTGCAGATGGCTTCGGGCGTGCGCAATGCCTGGGATGTCGCGCAGGGTGTGCGCTTGAACACGGCGGTCGAGCGGGTCCAGGTACTTTCGGGTGATGTGCCGGATGCCTACGCGGTATCGGCGGGTGTGGATTACACAGCCCATCCTTTGTGGCGTGGTTCCAGCCGCGTGGAATACCGCCATTCCGGTGATATCGCCAATACGACCAGCAACGAGGCTTTCAACACTACGCTATGGCAGGTCATGGCGGCGCGCAAGATGGCCCGGGATTGGACGCTGCTGGGGCGCAACTACTTGCTGCTCACCAAGTACGACGCCCGCGGCGACGTGCTGCAGAACCGCGCGCAGATTGGTGTGGCGTACCGCGAGACCGATACCAACCGCGTGAATGCGCTGGCCAAATACGAGCTAAAAACCGAGCGCGATGCCAGCGATGCGGCTGTCGGCAACTTGGCCACGCGTGCCCACATCGTCTCGGCGCACGCCGACTACCACCCGAGTCGTCCCTGGTGGACGACCGGCCGCATTGCCGCCAAGTGGCAGCGTGACAGCCTGGAGAACGGAGTGCGCGACAACTTCCACGCCCAGCTGCTGTCGGGCCGCCTGGTGTACGACGTGACCGAGAAATGGGATGTGGGTGTGATGAGCGCGGTGCAGTTCGGCCAGCAGCGGGCTCGGCAATGGGCCTACGGCGTCGAAACCGGCTACCTGCTGCAGCAAAACCTGTGGCTGTCGGTGGGCTACAACAAGTCAGGCTTCTCGGCCGACCGGGACCTGGCCGGTTATGAGTACACCCGCAGTGGCTTCTACATACGCCTGCGCTTCAAGTTCGACGAAGACCTGTTTGCGGGCAGCCAACGCAGCGTCAACACCAGCTTGGACCGCTGATTAAACCAATGATGAACCGAGTGAACACCATGAACCCTATTTTTTGCTCCCGTTTGAGATTACGTGTGTTGGCTGCTGCCTTGCTGGTGGCCCTGGGGCCTTTGGGGGCGCTGGACGTAGATGCGCAGGCAGCTTTGACACCTGCCAATGACCGTATCAGCGACGAAGCCCAACACGCGGACCATGCGGTCTATACGCAGATGCAGGAGCGTATCCATGCCATCAACGAAACCGGTGTGCCGGTGCGTAACTACTATCTGTCCAAAGCGCAATGCTGGCTGGATGTGTCCTTCCACGAATACACCCGCAACGACCGCAGCCCATTTGTACAGGAGTCCCTGGCAGAGTCAGAGAAGCTGGTCGTGGCGCTGGAGGGCAAGCAAAGCCCCATCTCCACGGACACCCCGTTGGTAAACAGTGCGGCGCGGATTCGCCCGGACCTGTGGGACCGGGCGCGCGCACTGCATGCACACAGCGGATTTGCCTGCGCACAGCAACGCGTGGCGTGTTCCGAAGTCGAGTTGGTGCATGCCGGCAACGAGCTGAACCAGCAGCAGTGGCGGCATGCAAAGCCGTACGTGCAGATGGTGGAAGATGGTTTGAACGAGGCCGATGCGTTGGCGGCGTCCTGCAACCCGCCTGCACCGTTGGTTGCCGCGTTACCTGCGGTGACGGCCCCGGCTGCGCCACCCGAGGCGGTGAAGCTTTCGGCCCAGGTGGTGTTTGAATTTGACCGGTTTGGCCGTGCCGATATCCGAGCGGCCAGCCTTGCATCGCTTGAGCAATTGTTCCAGCGCCTGGGGGCCGATCAACTTGAAATCAAGAACCTGGAACTGATGGGCCATGCCGACCGCCTCAACTCCACCGGCCACAGCGATTACAACCTGGTGCTGTCGCAAAAGCGCGTGATGACGGTGCGGGACTTGCTGTTGTCACGGGGCGTGGTGGCGGAGCGTATCCAGACGGACTTCAAAGGAGACACCCAGCCGGTCGATGCATGTACCGCCAAGTTCCCGCACGAGGACGGTCTGCGCGAATGCCTGTTATCGAATCGGCGGGTAGACATCCGCATCGAAGGTATCGCCCGCAAGCGGTAGGACTTGTTGGGCGCCACCCAATATCCAAGGTGTGGCGCTATTCCAGGGCTTGCGCCAAAGAGAATCGCAGGGTGGTGCCATGCCCCAGCATGCTGCTCAGCTGGATGCTGCCGCCGTGGCGTTCCACCACGGTGCGCACGAACACCAGGCCCAGGCCGATGCCGCGCGGTGCTGAGCGGTCATTCGGCTGCAGGCGTACAAAGTGCTGGAACAGCACCTGCTGTTGCTCAGGCGACAGGCCTGGCCCAGCATCCGCGATCGATAGCTGCCAACGGCCCTGGTGGTCCTGCACCGTGCATTGCACCTCGGTGTGTTCCGGGCTGTACTTCACCGCATTGCTGAGCAGATTGCCGATCGCCCGGGTCAGCAAACCGCGGTCCGCTTTACACCAGGCGGATACCTCTGGGGTTTGCAGCTTGAAGGTGATGTGCCGCTGCACGGCTTGCGGCCAGACTTCGTCTACCGCTTCATGCAGCAGCTCACCCAGGTCGATGACTTCCAGCCGGTATTCGCTGGACTGGGCACGGGCCAGCTGAACAAATTCCTCTGCCAGATACAGTGTCTTCTGCGCATGGCGCTCGATGCGCTGCAGCGTCTCCGCAGGCATGGCTGCGTCGGCCTGCATTCTGTGCAGTTCGAGCAAAGCCAGAATCGACGACTGTGGCGAGCGCATATCGTGCGAGATGAAGCGCAATGCCTCGTCCCGTTGTCGCTCTGCATGCCGGATCGGGCTGATATCGACCAGGCTGGTGATCCAACCCGTCGCCACGCCATCGGTGTTGAAGCAGGGTGCGCACTTGATCAGCACATCGCGGCCCGCATCGTCTTTGGATTCACCTGTCCAGATCTGTGCCGTGTCCTGCATTTGCGAGCTGCCGCCGGGGTTTACTTTACGCAGCAACTCGACTAGCTGGTGGTTGGTCGGCTGGTCGACGCCGAGTAAGCGGAAGTACTGCTGCGCGGCTTGGTTGGCCATCAACACCCGGCCCGTGGGGTCGGTGATGACGGTGGCATCCGGTAGATTGCTCAGAATGTCGCTGACGAAGCGGTGCAGATTGCGCAGCTGTTCCGACGCGTTCTGCAGCGCCCCGATATGGCGCTCCAAAGGATCGCCCCGGTGCTGGATGGGGCGCATCCGGGGTAGGTCATGGCGTATTTCCATGCGCTGGAATTCCTCCAGCAGGTACCACATGGCGGCATTCAAGCGGCGCCAGACCCACAAGGGGTAGGCCGATAGCAGGCCTAGCAGCGCGGCAGCGGGCGCTAACAGAATGCCGCTGTACAGCGCCATCAGCCAGCTTGTGGCAAGTGTGAACAGTACCAACAAGGCATTGGCCAGTAGCGACGCCGTTGGCGACAGCCACAGTATGGCGAATAGGCCGAGGGCGACAGGCACAGTGCAGAAAATAACGTTCTGCCAAGCGCTAGCCCGCTGCAGTTTTTGCCCCTCCAGCGCGGCATTCATCAGATTCGCGGAAATCTCTACGCCTGCCATCAATTCCGAATTGCCCGATTGCGGCGTGGCGTAGGCGTCGCCCATGCCGGCCGAGGTGGAACCTACCAGCACGAATTTGTTGGTGAAGGTAGTGGCCGGCACCTGCCCCTTGAGTACGTCCACGTAGGACACCTGCTGGAACTGCCCCGGGGCTCCGACGAACGGAATCTGCACCAGGTGCTCGCGCGTCCAGTCCATTGACTGGGTGTCGCTCGGGCTGGGGGGTGGTTCGGAAGGCAGTGCAAAACTGCCGGCCCGCAGCACTGCCACGCCAAAGTGGTCCCACCAGCGCGTGCCATCTCCTTCGCGCAGATAGGTCGTGCGCACGATGCCATCGGCATCCAGTTTGAGGTGGATGTGCCCTATGGCCGCAGCTGCTTTGGCCAGAGCGGGGACGGGCAATATGGGTTTGTAATGGCCTGTGCCGTAGCTGTCTTGCAGTGCCAGCGGCAGTACGACCTTGCCGCTGCGTTGGATGGCATGGGCCAGCAAAACGTCGTCTGCTGCGTAGACGGGATCTTGCTCGGTAAAAATAAGATCCAAGCCGATGGCACGCGGCTGGGCCGGGGAAATCTTATCGAGCAGGGCTGCGTGGAAGCCACGCCGCCATGGCCAGCGGCCAATCGCCGCCAGGCTTTTGTCATCGATGGTGACCAGCACGATATCGTCGGATACAGACCGCTCTACCAAGCGGGTAGTCTGGTCTTCGATCACCAGGTTTACCCGCTCCAGAGAGTTGCGCCAGCTCAGGGTGGCGACCACCGACAGCAGTACCAGGGTCAGCAGTCCCCACTCGATCCAACGCTTGCGCAGGCGCCTGGCATCGAGCCCGCTTTCCCGTTGCAGCGAAACCCAATCGAGCAGGCGGTTATTCAAGCGCAGTCTCTGGCGTTGAGTGCCATATGCATCATGGCTTGCCTGGACGCAGAGGCGTGCCGTCGGAGCTGACTACCGGCTGCTGGTCCGAGGCCATCAGACGGCCCGGCACCATGACCGACTGGGCGGCGGTAAATGCACCGCCCCGGCCTTCCTGGTCGAGTTGTTGCAGGCGTACGTAGTACACACCGGCGGGCGGCAGTGGCCGGACATACTGTGAGGTGTCCACCACGCTATCGTCCAGCAGATTGTTGAATGCGATGTCGTGGGCGAGTTGCACGCGGTAGCGCAGGCCCTGGGTTTGGCTAGTACCCCATTGCACCGACAGCAGGCTGGCGCCGTCGGCGTGGATGCTGGGGGTGGGCGGCTTGGGGGGAATGGGCAGCAGCGTAAAACTGGCGGGCTTGCTGTACGGGCCCTGGTCACGGGCCCCGTCTGGCGTGCTTTTTACAGACGCCACGCGCCAAAAATAGGCACCTGGCGCCAGGTCGTGGGCGGTATGGCTGCAGGCGGGCAGATAGGACAGGTCTGCGGCCAGATTCTGAAAGCCCTGGTCATGTGCCAGTTGCAAGTGGTAGCCCTGCACACCCGGGTTCTCGGTGCAGCGCACGTCTACCGCGGTAGTGAACAGCTGGCTGCCTTGCTGAGGCTGTTGCATGAAGGGCGCTTCAGGGCGGGCTTTCACCCGGATGGGGCGCACTGCCTCGCGGCCCACAATGCCTTGCGGGTCCACCGGGCGCACAGCCAGCTGGTAGTCGCCATCGTCCAGGCCGGTAAAGCGGACCAGCGCTGGCGCGAAGCTGCCGTAGCGCAGCACCTGGTTGAACGTGTTGTCGGAGGCAATCATCACCTGGTAGGACGTTGCCTGGGTGCTGCCAGGCAGAGGTAGCTCGATGAAAGACACGTCCTCCAGCACCGAGGGAATCTGCGACAGGTCGGGTGCGGGCAGCAGCGGGGCGATGGTAAATTGGCCGTCCGCCGTCCCCAGGCGGCTGCCTTCGCCCGCATGTACCAGGGCATGCGGGCCTGGCTTGTGCGATGCCAGCGCGCTGACCTGTACCGCGCCTTCTCGCACATCGTTGAGGAAGGCGCCGTTGTCGCCAATTGCAACGCCAAAATCGGTGCCCCGCACACCGCCGACGGCATGGGGCGTGCGTATTTCAAAGCGGCTGTTGGCCGACGGTAGCGGAACCACCTTGGATTCCACCCGGCCGCGGTCCAGCTGGATGGTGGCCTGGATGTCTTTCGACGCCGGCGCGTACAGCACCTCGCTGAGCTGCACTTGGGTATTGGCCGGTAAGCGGATGGTCGAGCCATCGGCCAGCTGCAGGGTGACGAAACCTTGCTCGCCCACCGTTAGCTGGCTGCCCTGCGGCAACTGCTGGCCCTTCTGCAGTGGTAGCTCTTTGGCCTGGCCGGGCAGGGCGGCATGCGCGTCGCCTATGGCATGCAGGATGGTCACCAGGGCCGGTTGCGGGCGCAGCAGATGCACGGGAATCATCAGCAAGGTTCCCGGCAGCAGGCGCAGCGGATTGCGCACCTTGTTGGCCAGTTGTATCTGTTTCCATTGTTCGGGCTTATGCAGCAGGCGTTTGGCCAGCCCATACAGGTTCTCGCCGGGTTGCAAGGTGTAGCTGATGTTTTGCGCATGCGCCGCGGGCGCCGCGCCCAGCAGTGCTGCCGCCACGGCGATGCTGGCTTGCAGCGGCAGCCGTGTAAGAGGCGCGAAGCTCATTCTGAATGCTGCAAGGCGTTGGCTCCCGTGGCTGGGGTCACCTGGGACACCTCTTCGAGCCGGTAGCCGTGGTTGTAGACCGACATCAGCCGGTAGCCGTTTTCAGCGCGCAAGCCCAGTTTGCTGCGCACGTGGGAGAAGTAGACGTCCAGCGAGCGCGAGGACACATCGGCACTCTGGCCCCACAGGGCTTCGATCAGGTAGCCGCGCGACATCAGCTTGCCGAGGTTGTTGAACATGGTGAGTGCCAGATCGAATTCCTTGTTTTTGAGTGCCACCGGTTCTCCAGCCGCCCAGACATTGCGTTGCGTGGTATGGAAACGATAGCGCCCAAATATGACTTCTTCGGTGGCGCGCATATGGCCGCCGCGGCGCAATAGCGCGGCGATGCGCGCGCGCAGCTCGACCACGCGGTTCGACTTGACCATGTAGTCGTCGGCACCGCATGTGAGGCCGGTCACGATGTCGCGCTCATCGCTGCGGTTGGTCAGCATCAGTATCGGCACCGCCGAAGCCACGCGCTCACGCACTTTGCGAATGATGTCTGTGCCGGCAATATCCGGCAGCTCCCAGTCGATGATCAGCAGGTCGAAAGTTTCTTTGGCGATGGCGCGCAGAAAGCTCTCGCCGTCAGCCAGGGCGTGGCAGTCGTGCCCCATGGCCGCAATCACGGCATGGATCAGGTCCAGTTGGGCGAGGTCATCATCAACGACAGCTATGCGCATTGGTACATCCTTGGCGGCCAGAATTTTTGCACGGACCCAGTCGTCCGGCGACACGGGGCCGAGATTGTAAATTTCTGCAAAAGCAAAATTCTGGCCACTCTAGTCGGGACCTGTGCCTTTTGCCAACCAGTTAACGTTTGGATAACAAAGTGCAGCCCGCCAATGAAAAAACCCCTTGATCCAAAAGAATCAAGGGGTTTCAGGATGTGGTGCCCGGGGCCGGAATCGAACCGGCACGCCTTGCGGCGGGGGATTTTGAGTCCCCTGCGTCTACCAATTTCACCACCCGGGCATGTGCAGAAGCAAGACCGATATTATGGCACAGTGTGGGGTATGAAATATCCAACGATTGAAGATGTCATCGGAAAAACGCCGATGGTGGCGCTGCAGCGCATCGGTGCAGCCGACAACGCCCAGCGCAGCAATGTGGTGCTGGCCAAGCTGGAGGGCAACAACCCTGCCGGGTCGGTGAAAGACCGGCCCGCCTTGTCGATGATCCAGCGCGCGCAGGAGCGTGGCGACATCCGGCCCGGCGACACCTTGATCGAAGCCACCTCGGGCAATACCGGCATCGCGCTGGCCATGGCCGCGGCCGTCAAGGGCTACCGCATGGTGTTGATCATGCCGGAGGACTTGTCTATCGAACGCGCCCAGACCATGAAGGCCTTTGGCGCCGAGCTGATCCTAACGCCCAAGAGCGGCGGCATGGAATACGCGCGTGACTTGGCCGAGCAGATGCAGCGCGAAGGCAAGGGCCGGGTGCTCGACCAGTTCGCCAACCCCGACAACCCTCGCATCCATTACGAGACCACCGGCCCCGAGATCTGGGCCGACACCAAGGGCCGGGTCACGCATTTCGTTAGCGCCATGGGCACGACCGGCACCATCACCGGCGTGTCGCGCTTCCTGAAAGAAAAGAACCCCGCCATCCGCATCATCGGCGCCCAGCCCAGCGAAGGCTCGCGCATCCCCGGCATTCGCAAATGGCCGGAGGCCTATCTGCCGAAGATTTACGACCCTACGAATGTGGACGAGCTGGTCTACGTCAGCCAGGACGATGCCGAAGAAATGTGCCGCCGCATGGCGCGCGAAGAGGGCATTTTTGCCGGCATCTCTGCCGCCGGCGCCTGCTGGGTGGCGCAGCAGATTGCCCAGCGCGAAAGCAATGCCACCGTGGTGTTTGTCGTCTGCGACCGGGGCGACCGGTACCTGTCCACGGGCGTGTTTCCGGCCTGAGTCGGTAGCCGGAAATTGATGAAGAATAGGCCGCTGGCGCTTATTTCGTCTGCGCTGGCTGCTATGTTTTCTATAGTTTTGATGGGTAACCCAAGCCATGGCCACTGAGTTCAAATTCTGTCCGCAGTGCGCCACCGCGCTGGTCTGGATCAGCCAGGAAGAAGACGGCGGCCCCAAGCAGCGCCTGCGTTGCCCGGCCTGCGACTTCACCCACTGGAACAACCCCACGCCGGTGCTGGCCGCCATCGTCGAATACGGTGGGCAGATTCTGCTGGCGCGCAACGCGGCCTGGACCTCTGAGATCTACGCGCTGATCACCGGTTTCATGGAGGCCGGCGAAACGCCCGAGGAAGGCATTGCCCGCGAGATTCTGGAAGAAACCAACCTCAGGGCTTCAAAGCTGGAGTTGATCGGCGTGTACGACTTCCAGCGCATGAACCAGCTGCTGATCGTCTACCACGCGGTCGCGCATGGCGAGGTGCGTTTGTCGCCCGAGCTGGTGGACTACCGGCTGTACAACTTCGAAGATGTGAAATGCTGGCCCGCCGGCACCGGCTACGGGCTGGCGGAGTTTTTGAGGCGGCGCGGCTATGAGCCGCAGTTCCGCGATCTGGCCTAGCGCGCACTAAAATCAGCCTCTACCCAAGGACCACCGCCCCATGCAGACAGACAAAGAAATCGACACGCGCGGCCTGAACTGCCCGCTGCCCATCCTCAAGGCCAAGAAGGCGCTGACCGATATGCAAAGCGGCCAGTTGCTCAAGGTGGTGTCTACCGATGCGGGTTCGGTGCGTGACTTCCAGGCCTTTGCCAAGCAGACCGGCAACGAGCTGGTGGAGCAGGAGACGGCGGGCAAGGACTTCATCCACGTCCTGCGCCGCCGGTAAAAACGCCGGGTCTTATTTGACCAGTGCGTTGCGGGCCGCCAGCGCGGTGTCCGTGAAGTCGGTGAACACGCCGTCCACCCCCGCTTTGTAGAACGCCGTGTACTCGTTCTTGCCGTCCTTCTGGTAGTCGCTGGCCAGGCGGCGCGACTCGTTGCGGAAGGTGAAGGGGTGCACAAACAAGCCGGCCTTGTGTGCGTCGGCCACCAGGCTGGTCGGGGCCATGGAGCTGGCATCGGCATCGTTGATCTTGCCGTCGCCATTCACGTCCACCGGCTTGCCATCGGCGCCCATCGTGCCCTTGATGCTGATGATGAAGCGCTTCCAGGGGCCGATGCCGTCGGCATAGGTCTTGATCTGCGCCAGGCCGGCCGGCGTCACCATGGCGTCAAAGTTGCGCTTGTCGCCCACCAGGGTCCAGTCATACGGCCGGTCGCTGGGCAGCTTGAAGGTGACCTTGCCCGTGGCCAGATCCACGCTGTCGCCGTCGATCAGCTGCACCAAGCGGGTCTGCAAGCCCTTGTTTTTCATGTACTGCAAGCTGCCGGGTTCGAAGGACTGCACGTAGATCGGTGCGGTCTTGCTGTCCCAGCCGGCGGCGCGGATGTGGGCGATGACCTTGTCTTCCATCGGCAAGCCCAGCGCGGCGAAGTAGCTGGGGTTCTTGGTTTCGGGGTAGATGGCGATGGTCCGGCCGGTTTCCGTGGACTTGGCTTTGGCCAGGTCGATCACCTGCTGGAAGGTGGGGATGCGGAACTTGCCGTTGAACTGCTGCGGGCGTTCTGCGTCGGTGGAGATGGCGCCCAGGGTCTGGATTTCGGCCAGCGTGAAGTCTTCGCTGAACCAGCCGGTTTGCGTCTCGCCGTCGACCTGGGTGGTCTTCTTGCGGGCTGCGAATTCGGGGTGTTGCGCCACATCGGTGCTGATCGCCAGGTTCGGGTCGTGGCGGGTGATGAGCTGGCCGTCCTTGGTCACCACAATGTCCATCTCGATCACGTCGGCGCCCAGCTCGATGGCGCGGCTGTAGGCTTCCAGGGTTTCTTCAGGCAGGTAGCCCGAAGCACCACGGTGGGCCACCACCAGCGGCAGCTGGCCGTTCAAGGTGGGAAACGCGCCGTACTGGCTGGGAACGGAAGCACAGGCTGCCAAGCCAGCGGCAATGGCAGAGCACAAGAGGGAACGGGCCAGGATAGGGCGCATGCAAAACTCCATGGTAAAGCCGCCCATGCTAGCCAGCGATTGTGACGCCGGTGCGTCACCGCAGGCCCGTGCGGTTTTTAGCCCAGACGCACCAACTGCTCTTTCAAGCGTTCCAGCGTCGCCGTGAAGTCGGTGATGCGGCCGCGCTCCAGCGCGATCACGGCCGGCGGCGCCTTGGCCACAAAGGCTTCGTTGCTCAGCTTGTTGTGGGCCTTGGCGATTTCGCCTTCCAGGCGCGCGGCTTCCTTGCCCAGGCGGGCTTTTTCGGCGGCCACGTCGATCTCCATGTGCAGGCACAGGCGGGCATCACCGGCCACTACCGTGGGTGCGGCCTGCGCGGCGGCTTGCCAGGCGGCTTCGTCGTCGAACAGCTTGACTTCGCTGAGCTTGGCCAGCGACTGCAGCACCGGCGCCACCTCTTGCATGAAGGCGGCGTCGCCCACGCAGTACAACGGCATGCGGGTGGCGGGTGACACATTCATCTCGCCGCGCAGATTGCGGCAAGCGTCGACCAGGCCCTTGAGCTTGGTCACATGGGCGATGGCAGCCGGGTCGATCTTGGCCGGCTGGCATTGCGGGTAGGGCGCAATGCTCACCGAGTCACCGGGAATGCCGGCCACTGGCGCGACCTTTTGCCACAGCTCTTCGGTGATGAACGGGGTGATCGGGTGGGCCAGGCGCAGGATGGCTTCCAGCGTGCGGATCAGGGTGCGGCGGGTGGCGCGTTTTTGCGCATCGTCGCCGATGTTGATCTGCACCTTGGCGATTTCCAGGTACCAGTCACAGAACTCGTTCCAGGTGAAGTCGTAGATGGCGTTGGCCACGTTGTCCAGGCGGTAGTCGGCAAAGCCCTTGGCGACTTCGGCCTCGGCTTGCTGCAGCTTGGAGCTGATCCAGCGGTCGGCCTGGCTGAAGTCCAGGTAGCCGCCGGGGCCGCATTCCTCGGGGGTGTGGTCGCGTACGCCGCAGTCCTGGCCTTCGCACTGCATCAGCACGAAGCGGGTGGCGTTCCACAGCTTGTTGCAGAAGTTGCGGTAGCCCTCGCAACGCTTGCTGTCGAAGTTGATGCTGCGGCCCAGGCTGGCCAGGGAGGCAAAGGTGAAGCGCAATGCGTCGGCGCCAAAGGCGGGGATGCCCTCGGGGAACTCCTTCTCGGTGTTCTTGCGCACCGCGGGCGCGGTCTCGGGCTTGCGCAGGCCGGTGGTGCGCTTGTCCAGCAAGGGCGCCAGGGCGATGCCGTCGATCAGGTCCACCGGGTCCAGCACATTGCCTTCGGACTTGCTCATCTTCTTGCCCTGCGCGTCGCGCACCAGGCCGTGGATGTAGACGTGCTTGAACGGCACCTGGCCGGTGAAGTGCGTGGTCATCATGATCATCCTGGCCACCCAGAAGAAGATGATGTCGTAGCCCGTGACCAGCACCGAGGAGGGCAGGTACAGGTCGTAGTCCTGCGTCTTCTCGGGCCAGCCCATGGTGCTGAAGGGCACCAGCGCCGACGAGTACCAGGTGTCCAGCACGTCTTCGTCGCGCTTGAGCGTTTTGCCCGGCGCCTGGGCTTGGGCTTCGGCTTCGTTGCGGGCTACGTAGACCTTGCCGTCTTCGTCGTACCAGGCCGGGATCTGGTGGCCCCACCACAGTTGGCGGCTGATGCACCAGTCCTGGATGTTGTTCATCCATTGGTTGTAGGTGTTGACCCAGTTCTCGGGCACGAACTGCACCTGGCCGCTGCTGACGGCCTCGATGGCTTTTTGCGCGATGCTCTTGCCGGTCGGGTCCTGGTCGCTGACCTTGGTCATGGCGACGAACCACTGGTCGGTCAGCATGGGCTCGATGACCTGGCCGGTGCGGGCGCAGCGCGGTACCTGCAGCTTGTGCTTCTTGGTTTCGACCAGCAGGCCGAGCTCGGTCAGGTCGGCGACGACCTTCTTGCGCGCCACGAAGCGGTCCAGGCCCTGGTAGGCCGCGGGGGCGTTCTCGTTGATCTTGGCGTCCAGGGTCAACACGCAGATCATCGGCAGCTTGTGGCGCTGGCCGACCTGGTAATCGTTCTGGTCGTGGGCGGGCGTGACCTTCACCACGCCGGTGCCGAAGGCCTTGTCGACATAGTCGTCGGCAATCACCGGGATCTCGCGGTCGCACAGCGGCAGCTTGACCATCTTGCCGATCAGGTGGGTGTAGCGTTCGTCTTCAGGGTGGACCATCACGGCCACGTCGCCCAGCATGGTTTCGGGGCGCGTCGTGGCTACCGTCAGCGAGCCCGAGCCATCGGCCAGCGGGTAGGCGATGTGCCACAGGAAGCCGTCTTCCTCTTCGCTTTCGACTTCCAGGTCGGACACCGCGCTTTGCAGGATCGGGTCCCAGTTCACCAGGCGTTTGCCGCGGTAGATCAGGCCTTGCTGGTACAGCTGCACAAAGGTTTCGGTCACCGTCTTGGACAGCTTCGGGTCCATGGTGAAGTACTCGCGGCTCCAGTCCACGCTGTCGCCCATGCGGCGCATCTGGCCGGTGATGATGTTGCCGGACTTCTCTTTCCATTCCCACACCTTGGCGGTGAAGGCTTCGCGACCCAGGTCGTGGCGGCTGATCTTTTGCTCTTGCAGCTGGCGCTCGACCACGATCTGGGTGGCGATGCCCGCGTGGTCGGTACCCGGAATCCAGGCGGTGTTATGGCCGGCCATGCGGTGGTAGCGGGTCAGGCTGTCCATGATGGTCTGGTTGAAGGCATGGCCCATGTGCAGCGTGCCAGTCACATTCGGTGGCGGCAGCTGGATGGCGAACGACTCCGCGCCGGCCTGCGCCTGGCCCGTGCCCCGGTGCCCGGCGACACCGTAGCCGCGCCGTTCCCATTCCGGGCCCCAGTGCGCTTCCAGCGCGGCAGGTTCGAAGGATTTGGACAGGGATTGCAAGCCGGGCTGGGCGGGAGCAGTGGAAGCGGTGTCGGTCATGGTCTAGCAGGTTCTTTCAGGGAGGGCGCGATTTTACCGGGCGGGTACAGAGATATGGATTTGCTACGTTTTTGGTAGCTGCTGGCGCAGGTGTTATCTGCGCGAGAGCCCTGTTTTTCATATAAATACCCGGGGCCTGCGGGGGCTTAGGTGCTGGGTTAGGCTGGCAGCCACTTTTCAACGGAGTACATCCATGGACCTCGGTTTGGGCGGTAAAAACGTATTGATCACCGGCGGCAGCAAGGGCATAGGCCTGGCCTGCGCCCAGTTGTTTCTGGCCGAGGGCGCGCGCGTGGCGCTGGTCTCGCGCTCGCAGGCGAACCTGGATGCGGCCCGTGTGGCTCTCGGCGATGTCTATACCGTGGCTGCCGACCTGACGGATGCCGCCGCCGCTGCGGCCATGGTGGCCGAGGTGGAGGCGCAGTTCGGCCCCATCGACATCCTGGTCAACAGCGCCGGCGCCGCGCGCCGCACCAATGCCGAGGACCTGAGCCCCACGGCCTGGCATGCGGCGATGGACGCCAAGTACTTCAGCTATATCCATGTGATCGACCCGGTGGTCAAGTTGATGGCCGCGCGCGGCCGGGGCGCCATCGTCAACATCATCGGCAACGGCGGCAAGATTCCCTCGCCCACGCACCTGGCCGGTGGCGCTGCCAATGCAGCGCTGATGCTGGCTACCGCCGGCCTGGCCCACACCTATGCCGGGCGCGGCGTGCGCGTAGTAGGTCTGAACCCGGGGCTGACGAATACCGAACGCGTGGCCGAAGGCCTGGTGGCCGAGGCCCAGCGCGCCGGCACCACGGTCGACGCGGCCAAGGTGCAGGCCATCAAGAAGTTGGCCCAGGGCCGATTGGCCGAGCCCGGCGAGATTGCCGACATCGTGGTGTTTGCCGCCTCCGAGCGCGGCCGCTACCTGACCGGCGCCAACATCACGGTGGACGGCGCTTCTACGCCCACCGTGGTCTAGCCGCCGCTTGCTTGGCTTACTTGGCGTCGACCAGCGCCGAGATGTCCAGCAGGGTTAGCTCGTTGTCGTCCGGCTTGCCGATCTCGCGGCCGGAGGAGAACGGGAAGTTGTTGTCGTTGACCAGCACGATGTGGGTCGCGTCCACCACGGTCAGGCCTTCGGGGCCCAGGTGCGGCAGCACGAAGTTGGCTTCGTTCGGGCCGCGCTTGGCCAGCATTTTCGGGTTGCTGATCTTGGTCAGGTCGATGAAGGCCACCTTCTTCACAAAGCCGTCGGCATCCAGCTGGCTGAAGTCGATCTTGTAGACGCGCTTGAACTTGGCCGGGCGGGTGAAGCAGTCGACCCGCGGCTCGTTCGGGCAGCCCGGGTCGGCGCCTTCGGACGCGTCATCGCGTTCGATCACCAGGCCGGTGTTGGCGTCCAGCATCTGGAAGTCAGATGCCACATTGCCGGCTTCTTCAAACTGGTACTTCCACTGGCGTTCGCTGTAGCGCTGGGTGGCGGCGTCGAGTTCCAGAATGCGGGTGAAGGGCTTGCCGTTGCGGCTTTCTTGCGCCTTGGCCTGGGCATCCCACAGCGGCCATTCGAACATCGGGTACAGGGTTTTGCCGTCGATGGACTTGGCCATGGGCTCGAAGCCGCCCGAGCGGCGCACTTCAAAGCCGGAGTCGCCAGGGTAGTTGGGCAGGCGGCCGTTCAGGTAGTGGTCGGGGCCGCGGTAGGCCTTGCCGGCGACCACGGTTTCCACCACGCCCAGCACCTTGCCCTGGTGGTTGACGCGCAGCACATAGGGGCCGAATTCGTCGCCAATCCACCATTCGTCGCCCACCACCTGGATGGATTCGGGGTCGAAGTCGGAACCCGTGAGGTAGCGGCTGGTGGTGTTTTCGTTTTCGATAAAGAACGGCACCTTACGGTCCGGGTCGCGCAAGAAGGTGGTGTGCTGGCGCGTGACCTTGCCGCTGGCCCAGTCGGCCTTCACGTGGTGCACCATCAGCAGCGCATCTTGCGAGTTGATCTTGCTGCCGAAGCCGTTGTCGGTCAGCGCCAGAAACCGGTCTTTGCCCAGCGACACGATGCCCGAGAAGCCTTGCACCGACTGGCCCTTGATCGGCAGGCTGCCGCCCGAGTTGCGCGGGTACTTGGGGTCGCCCACAAAGCTCACGCCGGCCACGCTGCCCAGGGCATCGCTGCGCTGGCGGTTGTTGTTGGTGAACTTGCCGGCGGTGACAAACAACGGGCCGGCCTCTTTGGGCGCGGCCACCGTGGTGCTGGAGGGCAGGGCGGCATGGCCGGCCAGCACGGCGCTGACTTCGGTTTGGGCCTGTGCGGCACCGGCGGCCAGGGCGAACACGGCAGCGCGTGCCACGGTGGTAAATGCAAAACGGAACATGGAAGCTGCTTTAAAAGTGGATGCAGCGCCGCAGCGTAAACACCGCCTATGAAATCCCTGTGACAGCGCTTGGATGCGGTCCTAGAATCATTCTGGAGCCCTCCCATCGACAGCTATGTGCAAGGACCGTCCATGATCAAGCCTGCGTTTCCTCTCGACGAAGCTTTTCGCCTGAATACCTTGCGTGCGCTCAACCTGTTGGACACGCCGCCCGAGGAGCGTTTCGACCGCCTGACCCGCATGGCGCGGCGCATGTTTGGCGTGACCACCGCGCTGGTCAGCCTGGTGGACGAGAACCGCCAGTGGTTCAAATCCAAGCAGGGCCTGAGCGATACCGAAACCCCGCGCGACATCTCGTTCTGCGGCCATGCGATCCTGGCGGATACCCCGCTGGTGATCCCCGACGCGCTGGCTGATCCGCGCTTTTTTGACAACCCCTTGGTCACCGGCCCGCCCCATGTGCGTTTTTATGCGGGTTGTCCGCTGCATGCCACCAACGGCAGCAAGTTGGGCACGCTGTGCATCTTCGACCCCGAGCCGCGCGCGTTTGGCGCCGAAGACATCCAGCTGCTGAGCGACCTGGCCGCCATCGTCGAACAAGAAATCTCCACCTACCAGATGGCCACCGTGGACGAGCTGACCCGGCTGTACAACCGGCGTGGCTTTCTGAACCAGGCGCAGCCCGCCCTGGACCTGGCCCGGGATAAAAAGGCGCCGTGCTCGCTGGTGTTTTTTGACCTGGACAAGTTCAAGGCCATCAACGACCGGTTTGGCCATGCCGAGGGCGACAAGGCCTTGCTGGCGTTTGCCGACCAGATGCGGCGCAGCTTCCGCGATGCCGACATCCTGGCCCGGCTGGGCGGCGATGAATTTGTGGCGCTGCTGCTGGATTGTCCCGACGGCCTGGCCCAGACCATCGTTGACCGCCTGCGCACCGCGCTGGACCGGCGCAACCAGTTCACCGGCAGCGGCTACCCCATCGTCTGCAGCTTTGGCATCATCCATATTGCGCTGGACGCCAGCGCCCCCATAGAGGCCCTGCTGTCCCGTGCCGATGTGCTGATGTACGAGAACAAGCGTAACCGCAAAGCGGCAGAATTTGTGCATTGAACCCCGCTGCGGCTACGGCGCGGCATAGTCCTTTGGATTTACCGGGCGACTGGGGTGCACGCGCCCCGTCGTTTTAGAACGTGTTCAAGGTCTTTTTGGGGCCACGCAGGTATCTTTTCGGGATGCGCTGCTAGGCGCAAAACCAGCCAAGGCTTGTGCCTTGGCTGGTTTTGTAACGACGCAGAGCGCCCGAAAAGCTGCCTGCCCTTCGGGTTGGGGTGAAATCGGGCGATTTGTCTGCCGTAGCCCTTGCATGGGCAGTGAGCCCATGCTGCGGTCTCCGACAACCAATTCATCCCGATTGCACCCCAACGTGGCCCCAAAAAGACCTTGAACACGTTCTAAGATAATCGGGATCAAAGGATGCCCTACCCATGTTGTTTTTGTTGTCGCCAGCCAAGGCATTGGACTTTGAGACGCCCGCCACGGGCCAACCGCACACCCAGCCCTTATTCACCAAGCAGTCGGCCGAATTGATTGAACTGCTGCGCACCCAGTCGCCGCAGCAGATTTCCGCGCTGATGCACCTGAGCGACGCACTGGCCGGCCTGAACGTGGCGCGTTACCAGGCCTGGAGTCCTAAGTTCACCGCCAAAAACTCCAAGCAGGCGGTGCTGGCCTTCAACGGCGATGTGTATGGCGGCCTGGAAGCCAGCACGCTGCCGGCCGAGGCCCTGGCCTGGACGCAGGAGCATGTGTGCATCCTCAGTGGCCTGTACGGCGTGCTGCGCCCGCTCGACTGGATGCAGCCCTACCGGCTGGAGATGGGCACGCGCCTGGCCAATCCGCATGGCGCCAATCTGTACAAGTTCTGGGGCACGCAGATTGCCGACTACCTGAACCAGCGGCTGCAGGCCGATGCCTCGCCGGTGGTGGTGAACCTGGCCTCGCAGGAATACTTCAAGGCGGTCGACCGCAAAGCCCTGAAGGCCCGGGTGGTTGAATGCGTGTTCGAAGAGCAGCGCAACGGCCAGTACAAGATCATCAGCTTCATGGCCAAGCGGGCGCGTGGCCTGATGGCCCGGTTCGCGGCCACCCACCGCCTGACCCTGCCGCAGCAGCTGCAGGGCTTCAACCTCGAAGGCTATGCGTTCGACGCCGCCGTCTCGCAGCCGGACCGGCTGGTGTTCCGCCGCACAGGAGTTGCCCATGGCTAAGCCCGCAAAATCCGCCAAATCCCAGAAGCCGGCCGCAACCACGCAGACCGTCACCCCCGCGCTGCGCCAGTGGATCATCGACCAGGCCGAAGCCGGTTTTGCGCCGGACGTGGTGCTCAAATCTATGCAGGCCTCGGGCTGGACCGAAGACGTGGCCATCGAGGCCATGGAAACCACGCTGGCCGCGCACCTGCAGGCCACGCAGGAGCGCAAGCTGCTGCCCACCGCCGTGCCGGTGCCTCGGCCCGCGCTGGACGACGCACCCCTGTTGCTGGACGCCGGCGACCGCATGGTCCAGGTGCTGTCGGTGATGCGGCGGCCGCACCTGGTGGTGTTCGGCAACCTGCTGAGCGCCGAGGAATGCGCTGAGCTGGTGGCCCTGGCCGAGCCGCGCCTGAGCCGCTCGCTCACGGTAGAAACCAAGAGCGGCGGCGAAGAAGTGCATGTGGACCGCACCAGCGACGGCATGTTCTTCACCCGCGGCGAAAACCCGCTGGTGCAGCGCATCGAAGCCCGCATCGCCCGCCTGCTGGACTGGCCGCTGCAGAACGGCGAGGGCCTGCAGGTGCTGCGCTACCAGCCCGGCGCGCAGTACAAGCCGCACTACGACTACTTCGACCCGCAGGAGCCGGGCACGCCGACCATCCTGAAGCGCGGCGGCCAGCGCGTCGCCACCCTGATCATGTACCTGGGCGAGCCCGAAAAAGGCGGCGCCACCATCTTCCCCGATGTGCACCTGGAAGTGGCCCCGCAGCGCGGCAACGCCGTGTTCTTCAGCTACGACCGGCCGCACCCCAGTACCCAGAGCCTGCACGGCGGCGCGCCGGTGCTGGCCGGCGAAAAGTGGATCGCCACCAAGTGGCTGCGCGAGCGTGAATTTAATTAGTCAAATAGGCCTCTGGTGCATATATAAACTGCGCTGGTAGCTATCAAATACAGAGCAAACCCATGGCCAGCCCCAACACCCCTGAACAATCGCAGCTCGGCAAGTCGTCGGCCTATATCGACCAGTACGACGCCTCGCTGCTGTTCCCGATTCCGCGCGCCGTCAAGCGCGCCGAGATCGGCCTGGCCGACAAAGCCGCGCCGTTCTTCGGTGCCGACCTGTGGACTGCATTCGAACTCAGCTGGCTGAACCTGCGCGGCAAGCCGCAGGTGGCGCTGGCGCACATCACCGTGCCCTGCGAGACGCCGAACATCGTCGAGAGCAAGTCCTTCAAGCTGTACCTGAACAGCTTCAACAACACCCGCTTTGCCGACGCCGCCATGGTGCAGGCGCGCATCCGCAGCGACATCAGCGAAGCCGCCTGGCGCGGCAGCGATACGCCGTCGACGGTAGGCGTGCGCATCCTGCTACCCGAGATGTTCGACCGCGAGCCTGTGCACGAGCTGGACGGCCTGAGCCTGGACCGTCTGGACATGGACTTCGATACCTACAGCCCCGACCCCAGCCTGCTGAGCGCCGCGCTGGACGAAGCCCCGGTGTCCGAAGTGCTGACCAGCAATCTGCTGAAAAGCAACTGCCTGGTCACCGGCCAGCCCGACTGGGGCAGTGTGCAGATCAGCTACAGCGGCCCGCAGATCGACCAGGCCGGCCTGCTGAAATACCTGGTGAGCTTCCGCAACCACAACGAGTTCCACGAGCAGTGTGTGGAGCGCATCTTCATGGAGCTGTGGACCCGCTGCAAGCCGATCAAGCTCAGCGTCTACGCGCGTTACACCCGGCGCGGCGGACTCGACATCAACCCCTACCGAACCAGCCACCCGGGCGCACTGCCGGGGAATATCCGCACGGCGCGGCAGTAAGGCGGCTCGGGTCGATCCCGCTAGGCGCAACGCGTGATGGTGCTGGCCGGATAGAAGGTTGCTATTTATTCGATAGCTGCTCGCGCAGGGTTTTCATGGGTTGACGGGTGATTTGGCTTGTAGGTTCTTTGGGTTTGTTGACGCCACTCGCATCCTCGGCCGGGTAGTCGCCCCGGCAGGCGACCAACTTCTTTTGCTTCGCCAAAAGAAGTCAGCAAGAAAAGGCGAGTCGAAGTCGTCGCCTGGCTGCGCCGGTAACCTGGGCGTTAGGCCCTCTATGACCACGACCGAGCTTGTCATCTCGCCTGTTGGCACCACTTCCATTCTCAGCGCAGTGCAATCAGATCTCAAAAGCACGGAACCAAAATTGAACCAAAGTACATCGACTCGATCAAATGAAGCGTCAGCGCTTGTTTCGAAACCAAGCATCACGGAGCGACTGGCTACTTGGGCCGAAAAGTCGCCGTCGGTCCGGCTTTGGGTTCGGATCAATCAGTCGATGACCGTGTTGAGTCTGATTGTTGCGTCCATCGCATTCGCCCTTGCGTACTTAAAGTACACCGAAGACAACCATAAAGCCGATGAGGATCGTGTTGCCAAGGCGTGGGATGTCGTCGTACGGATGTCGGGCAGGCAAAGCAATGGCGGCCAAGTCAGCGCAATGGAAAGACTTGTTAGGAGCAACACCTCGCTGGCACGAATAGACCTGCACCAAACCTTCCTTGCTCACGCGAAGTTGGAAAAGGCTGACCTGCAAGCGGCCAACTTGGCAGGATCGGACTTGAGCGGAGCGAACATGCGCCACGCGCGACTTGCGGGTGCGGATCTAAGTGGGGCGAACCTCTCTTATGCAGATCTGAGCGGAGCAGATTTAAGCGGCGTCAACCTCGGTAGTGCCAACCTTGCCTTCGCGACAATAGATGTGAACGCCATCGAGGCGCGCAGCATCGCAATGGCCGATATCACGGGAGCTCGTTTCGTCTATGTCGACGACGACGATTCCACCATCTGGGACACCTATGCTGACACCCTAGGCGAAGGGGATGCCGCCCAGAACGTGCAACACATCATTGACAGTACCTGTTCGGACGCACGTTTTAACGAAAAGCTCGGTCGTGAGGTTCCGTTCGTAATCCATGCCCGACGTTGTCCGCACCCGTTGGACTATGAAAGCCTGAAGCGACAGCGACCTTCGATGCCCGCGACCTCCGCATCGTCTCCTTCATGAGTTACTCGCCTGGGCGGTTGCCCCATTTTTGTGGACACTTGAACCTAACGCAGTTGGAGTGAACTTGCCAAACCCTGCCTACGCGCCCTCGCCTAACGAATCGTTCAACGCGGACGCTAACATTGGCCATCGCTTCGCGATTTTGATGGCCAATGTTGGTGCCCTGTGCGCTTCGCGCTCCGGCGTCGGTTAACTCGGGCGTTGAACGTCCAGCCTCAAAAATGGGAAGTGGCAGCCTTTATGCGGAACCTGCCCCTTGCGGTCGGCACGCTAAACGTCAGCAATCGCTGCGGAGCGGACACCGTGCACTCCGGCTGCAACGCTTCAACTACCTCGGTACGCCGCCGCCCAACATCTGCACACCGCGCCAGCAATCCAGCTCAGACCGCCCGCCCGTCGTAGTGCTGCACCGGGATAGCCGCCAGGTCCAGCCCCTCCAGGCAGCGGATATTGACAGCGGCCATGCGATTGCCTTTGGGGTCGGTGCCTTCACCAAACGGATGGATGCCGCAGCTGGCGCAGAAGTGGTGTTTGATCACATGCTTGTTGAACAGGTAGGTGCTCAGGTTTTCCTCGGGGGTCTGCAGCTGCAGCTGCTCGCGCGGCACGAACCACATCAGCGAACCCTTGCGCACGCAGATCGAGCAATTGCATTCCATGGCGCCTTTGATTTCGCCGTCCACGGTGAAGCGGATCTTGCCGCAGTGGCAGTTGCCGGTGTAGACCATACCGAGTCTCCTGTCGAAGTTGTTGTTAGGGCATGACGATCACCATCCAGGATACCCCGAACTTGTCCGCCACCATGCCGAAGCTGGACGCGTAAAAGGTCTTGCCCAGGGGCATTTGCACCTGGCCGCCCTGGCTCAGCGCGTTGAACAGCTTTTCGGCATGCGTGCCATCTTTGGCGTCCAGCGACAGCGAGAAGCCTTTGAAGCTGGGCGGCTCGGTGCTGTTGCCGTCCGATGCCATCACCACCGCTTCGCCGACGCGCATGCTGGCATGCATGATCTTGTTCTGGAAGCCCGCGGGCAGCATGCCTTCGGGGCAGGGCTCGGGGCTCTCGGCATAGCGCATCTGCATGGTGACCTCGGCGCCCAGCGCCTCGGTGTAGAAAGCCAGGGCCTCTTCGCAGCGGCCGTTGAAGAACAGATAGGGTTGAACTTGCATAAAGTCTCCTGTGGGGCGTGGAAAGCATCCACAGCAGCGATGCTAGAACCGATGCCGGGCAGCGTCTACACCAGGATGTAAGCAGAGGTTCTTGCGGCAGCATGCTACATAAATGGTAGCTTGCTGCGCAGGATCTATATGCGCCAGAGGCCGGTTTTATGCTGAATCTTCAATCAAACTGCAGACCGCCGTTCAGGTCCAGCACCTCGCCGGTGATGAAGCCGCTGAGCGGATGGGCCAGGAACAGCACGCTGTGCGCCAGCTCTTCCAGCTCGCAGAAGCGGCCGACCGGGATCTTCTGCCGCAGCTCGGCCTGGCGCTCGGCACTGACCTGCTCGGTCAGCATCTGGGTTTTGACGAAGGTCGGCGCCAGTGCGTTGCAGGTGACGCCAAACGGCGCGTACTCGCGGGCGAAGCTGAAGGTCAGCGAAATGATGCCGCCCTTGCTGGCCGCATAGGCGGGCAGCGGTGACAGGCCGCCGGTCTTGGCGCCGTACGACGACATGTTGACGATGCGGCCGAAGCCGCGCGCCTTCATGCCGGGCGCCACGCGCTGGCTGACGAAGAACACGCCGTCCAGGTTGATGCGCAGGGTTTTGTGCCAGAGCTCGGGCGTGGTTTGCTCGCAGTTGGCGTACTGCAGAAAGCCGGCGTTGTTGACGCACACATCGATGCGGCCAAAGTGCGCCTCGATCTGGTCGCAGGCGGTCTGCACCTGGGCGTAGTCGCTCACGTCCATGACGAAGCAGGCCAGGCGGTCGCCATGCGCGGCCAGGCTGCTGGCTACCTGCTCGGTGTGCAGGTCGGTGGCGGCCACGCGGTAGCCAGCCTCCAGCAGCGCGCGGACGGTGGCCAGGCCCATGCCGGCGTTGGCGCCGGTTACGAGGGCGACCTGGTCTTGGATAGGGGGTGTGTTGTTCAGCATGGGTGAGACTCGGGTTGGTGGAAATTCAGGATGGGAGGCTGCTGCGCAGCTCGGCCAGTGCGGCGGTCACGCTGCCGGTCTGGATGCGCTGCAGCCAGTGGGTCACGCGGGCGGTCCATTGCGGGTTGCGGGGCAGGTCGGCGCCCCAGACGGAGGGCAGGGCCAACACGGCTTGGACCGTGGCTGCAGCGTCGCCACGGTGCTGCTGCGCCAGCGCCTGCAGCATGGCGCCCATCGGGTCCGAGATCGCATACGGCTGGCCGGCATCGTCTTCGGCCAGCAGGTAGCGCAGCCACACGGCGCTGGCAAAGGCCAGGGGCTCGACCGGCGCGCCGGCGGCGAGACGGGCCTGGATGGTCGGCAGCCAGCGCAGCGGAATCTTCAGCGAGCTGTCGGAGGCGATCTGGTGCACCTTGTGGCGCAGGTCGGGGTTGGCAAAGCGCGCCAGCAGCGCGTCGCGGTAGGCCGGCAAGCCCGGGCGCTGCAGCTGCGGCATCACCACTTCGGTCATCAGGTGGTGGACGAACCAGTGGATGTCCGGCTGGGCCACGCAGTCGGAGACGGTGGGCAGGCCCATCACCGCGCCCATCAGCGCGATGGCCGTGTGGCTGCCATTCAGCATGCGCAGCTTGGCCTCTTCGAAAGGCAGCACCTCCTGCACCACCTGCACGCCGGCAGAGGCCAGCAAGGCGGCGTCTTGTGGGTCGACAAAGTTGTCTTCGATCACCCATTCCCAGAAGCCTTCGGTGCCCAGCGCGCAGGCATCTTCCAGGCCCAGCACCTGGGCGGCGTCGGCGCGGTGTTGCGCGGTGGCGGCTGGCACGATGCGGTCGACCATGCTGTTCGGGAAGCGGCACTGGCGGTCTATCCATTGCGCCAACGCGGGGTCGGTTTTCTCCGCCGCGTCCAGGCATAGCTGGCGCAGCTTGTGGCCGTTGCCGGTGAGGTTGTCGCAGGAGGCGATGGTCAGTCCGCCCAGGCCCGCCGCCTGCCGT
The DNA here is from genome assembly GCF_031458075.1 of Rhodoferax ferrireducens. GTDB lineage: Bacteria > Pseudomonadota > Gammaproteobacteria > Burkholderiales > Burkholderiaceae_C > Rhodoferax_B > Rhodoferax_B ferrireducens_A. The sequence continues at coordinate 898,509 of NZ_JAVDXT010000001.1, forward strand.
GCGGCCAGGCCTTGGACCAGCAGGGTGGCGAGTTCGGGTCCATAGGCTTTTTCGGTGACTGTCAGCGTGATCCAGCGGGTGCTGGGTGCGGCGATGGCGGCTACCACCTGCCCAGGTTCACGCGCGGCCACGCAGGTCTGGCTTAGCGCGCCCACCACCTGCCAGCGGCGCCCCTCGGCATTGGCGATCTGCAGCGCGTACAGGCCGTCTTGCGCGGCCAGTGCATCGGCGAGCTCGGTGCTGCGCATGGCCACGCCCAGCACGCCCCAGCGCGGGTCGCCCTGGCCCAGCAAGGCGTCGAACACGACGGCCTGGTGGGCGCGGTGGAAGGCCCCCAGGCCCAGGTGCACCAAGCCTATCGGCAAGGGGCTGCGCTGGTACTGCGGCAGCTGCAGCGATGGGGGGGATGGGGTCAAGGTAGCAAGAGAGGCTTGGGAAAGTGCGCGCATGGGCTGGTAGGGACAGAGCGAAAAAGGATGTCATTGGACAACTGGACCAACCAATTAGCCCATAGTGGTAAACCATTAAACCAAATTTTGGTTTACCAATTAATATTTGGTCCAACCACTTTGAAGAACACCATGGCACTGCAACTGATCCAACCCAGCGACGATGGCTCGGCCTCCCCAAAGACCGACAAAACCGAGAAACTCGGCTCGGACCGCTCCTACCAGCGCCTGGCAGCGCAAATGCTGCTGCTGATTGCGCAGGGCGAATTCAAGCTGGGCGAGCGCTTGCCGTCCGAGCGCGCGCTGGCCGAGCGCTTTGACGTCAGCCGCACCTCGGTGCGCGAGGCCATGATTGCGCTGGAACTGCAAGGCGTGGTCGAAGTGCGCGGCGGCTCGGGCATTTATGTGACCCAGACCAGCAGCACCAGCGCCGCCCCGGCCTACATGCCCGAGACCGGCCCCGGCCCCTTCGAGCTGCTGCGCGCACGCTGCCTGATCGAGTCGGAAATCGCCTCGGTGGCGGCCGAGACCCGCAAGGACAGCGACCTGGACCGGATCTTCTCGGCCCTGACCGATATGCACGACAACATGGACGACAAAGAGGCCAACGAAGCGGCGGACCAGCTGTTCCACCTGCGCATCGCCGAGTCCACCGGCAACAGCGTGCTGCTGCAGATGGTGACCGCCATGTGGGCCCAGGCCCGCGGCCCGGTCTGGACCAAGATTGAACACCATTTCCACACCCCCGATCTGCGTATGGCCTCCCATGCGGACCACCAGCGCATCTTCAAGGCCTTGCTGGCGCGCGACCCCATCGCCGCCCGGGCGGCGATGCGCGCCCATCTGGAGCGCGTGATCGGCGAATTTGCCCAGGCCTGGCGCTAGGCCTCTCGCGCACAGAACAACAGGAGACAACATGAGATTCAAGCCCTTGCATTCCACGTCCGCCCGCCACTGGCTGGCCGGCCTGTTGCTGGCCGCCGGCAGCTCTGCGCTGCTGGCCCAGGCCCCGCCGGCCCCGGGCGCCAGCCCGCGCATCGATGCGATCCAGAAGGCCGGCGAGCTGCGTGTAGGCGTGCTGCAAAACTCGCCCTGGCTGGTAGAGAACACCACCGGCAATGGCCCGGCCTGGAGCGGCCCGGCCTGGCTGCTGGCCACCGAATACGCGCGCTTGCTGAAGGTCAAGCTGCAGCCCGTCGCCGTGTCGCATGAAACCAAGGTGCCGGTGCTGGCGGCCAACCAGGTCGACATGACGATCAGCCCGCTGGGCGAAACCCCGGAACGCCTGAAGGTGGTGGACTTCGTTGTTTATTCCAGCACCAGCGTCTGCATGTTCGGTCGCGCCGGCAACGAAAAGCTGGCCAAGGTGAACTCGGTGGACGACCTGAATAGCCCCGACATCACCATCGCCTATTTCACCGGCGGCGCCGAAGAAAACTGGGTCAAGGAGCGCTTCCCCAAAGCCAAGCTGCGCGCCGTGGCCAGCTCGGGCGCCACCGCGCCGGTGGAAGAGATCATGGCCAAGCGGGCCGACGCGGCGCCGATCAACCGCGTGCCCTGGGTGAACCTGAACCAGAAGGTCAAGGGCCTGGTGGTCTACCCCAAGGACAACAACTGCCAGGGCAGCCAGGAAAAAGCCTCGCCCGTGGGCCTGGCGGTAGACAAGAACCAGCAGGTGTATCTGGACTGGCTGCGCCAGGTAGAAAAGACGCTGCAGGCCACGCTGACCGCAGACGAAAAGCGCGTCATCGACAACATCAAGTGAGCTGGGTGCGGCCACGCACCCAGTAAGCCGCGGCGCGGGACCGCGATGGTTTCCCGCATCCACACATCTATCGGAGACACAACATGCAGAAACACGCTGTCCGCCTTGGCGCGGCCCAAATCATCGCCGCCGCCGCGGTACTGGCTGCCGCTTCCAGCGCCGCCCTGGCCCAGACCCCACCGGCACCCGGTGCCAGCCCGCGCATCGACGCGATCCGCAAGGCCGGCGTGCTGCGCGTCGGCGTGGTCAACAACCCGCCCTGGCTGGCACAGAACACCACCGGCGAGGGCGAACCCTGGGCCGGCCCATCGTGGCTGCTGGGCAAGGAGTTCGCCAAGCTGCTGGGCGTGAAGATCGAGCCCGTGCCGGTGAGCCATGAAACCAAGGTGCCGGCGCTGATCGCCAACCAGATGGACATCATGATCGGCCCGCTGAACCAGAACGCCGAACGCTCCAAGATCATCGACTTCGTGACCTTCTCCAGCACCGGCGTCTGCATGTTCGGCCGCGCCGACAACCCCAGGTTCACCAATGTGAAGACGCTGGAAGAATTCAACAAGCCCGAGATCACCATGGCCTATTTCTCGGGCGCTGGCGAAGAACCCATGGTGCGCGCCCAGTTCCCGAATGCCAAGCTGCGCGGTGTGACCAATTCCGGCTCTGTCGCGCCCATCGAAGAAGTGCTGGCCGGCCGCTCCGACGTGGCGCCGCTGAACCGCATGCTGTGGCCCAACATCAGCAAGAAGGTCAAGGGCCTGGCGGTGTTCCCCAAGGAAAACAACTGCCAGGACAGCAAGATCTTCGAGATCAAGACCGGCATGGGCGTGAACAAGAACGAGCAGGTCTATCTGGACTGGCTGCGTGAGGTCGAGAAGCGCATGGAGCCTGCTTTGGCCGCCGAAGAAGTTCGCATGACGCAAGCGCTGAAGTAAGCGCCGGCGCAACCTGAGGACTGCCCCATGGACGTCGACTTTTCCCCGCTGATCGACAACTGGCGCTTCTTCGCCAGCGGTTTCGGCGTCACGGTGGCACTCAGCGTCATCAGCGCTATCACCAGCTTGCTGGCGGGCCTGGTGATCGCCTTGCTGCGCCTGTACGGGCCGCGCTGGCTCAGCCGGCTGCTGGTGTTCTATGTGGACACCATGCGCGCCATCCCCATCCTGGTGGTGCTGGTGTGGATCTACTTCGCGTTTCCGATCCTGGCCGGCGTGACCTTTCCGCCGTTCTGGGCGGCGCTGGTGGGGCTGACCCTGCACATTGCCGCTTACGCGTCGGAGATCATCCGTGCGGGCATCGAGTCCATCCGCCCCGGCCAGACCCGGGCCGGACTGGCGCTGGGTATGTCGCGGGCGCAGATTCTGCGCAAGATCATCCTGCCGCAGGCCACGATACGCATGCTGCCGGCCTTCGGCTCGGTGCTGACCATGGCCATCAAGGACACGGCCATCGCCACCGTGATCGCCGTGCCCGAGTTGATGCACCGCGCCGAGACCGTGGCCGGCCAGAGCTACCGGCCGGTGGAGGTGTTCACCGCGGTGATGGTGTTGTACTTCCTGCTGCTGTTCCCGGTGACCCGCGTGGTCGACCGCGCTTACCACAAACTCGCACACCTGGGGCGCTCATGAACTTCGACTGGAACGTCATATGGACACACCGCAGCGCGCTGATGGAAGGCGCTGCGATGACGGTCGGCCTGACGGTCGTGACCATGCTGCTGGCCGTGCCAGGCGGCATTCTGCTGGCGCTGATGCGCCTCTCAAACAACAAGCTGCTGAACCACGTTTCGCTGGCCTTCGTCGAGTTCTTCCGCAACCTGCCGCTGATCCTGGTCATCTACTGGGCCTTCTACGTGATGCCTATGGCGTTTGACGTGCAGTTCTCGGCCCTGACGACGGCGCTGGTGGCCCTGGTGCTGAACATCTCGGCCTACAACGCCGAGACCTTCCGCGCCGGCATCAACTCGATCCGCAAGGGGCAGATGGAAGCCGCGCTGGCCATGGGCATGTCGCGCCGCCAGGCGATGTTCAAGGTGGTGATTCCGCAGGCCGGCCGGCGCATTCTGCCGGTGCTGGCCAGCACCTGGATATCGCTGTTCAAGGACACCTCGCTGGTCTCGGTGATCGCCGTCAGCGAACTCGCCTACACCTCCATGCAGATCCGCGCGCAGACCTTCCGCGTGCTGGAGATGCTGACCGCCATGGCCGCGCTGTACTGGCTGATGGGCTACCCCCAGGCCAAGCTGGTCGATTGGATTCACAAGAAATACGGAGTCAAGGAATGAACACAACGACTGTGCCCCGTGCACTGGCCCGCAAGGGTGCCGACCAGCCGCCCGTGCTGGTGTATGAAAACGTGCGCAAGATGTACGGCGACTTCGTGGCGCTGAACGGCGTTTCGCTGCAGGTCAACAAGGGCGAGGTGATGTGTCTGATCGGCCCCTCGGGCTCGGGCAAGTCCACCTTGCTGCGCTGTACCAATGCGCTGGAGACGCTGAACGGCGGCCGCGTGCTGCTCGACGGCGTGCCGCTGCCGACCAAGGAATCCGAGGTGCGCAAGGTGCGCCAGCGCATGGGCATGGTGTTCCAGAGCTTCGAGCTGTTCCCGCACAAGACGGCGCTGGACAACGTGGCCATGGGCCCGATCACCGTGCTCGGCATGCCGGAGGCCGAGGCCCGCGCCCGCGCCATGAAGCTGCTGGAAAAGGTAGGCCTGGCGTCCAAGGCGCAGAACTACCCGGCCAATCTGTCCGGCGGCCAGCAGCAGCGCGTGGCGATTGCCCGGGCCCTGGCCATGGAGCCGGAGGTCATGCTGTTTGATGAGCCGACCTCGGCACTGGACCCGGAGACCGTGGGCGAGGTGCTGAACGTGATGAAGAAGCTGGCGCAAGAGGGCATGACCATGATCGTCGTCACCCACGAGATGAGCTTCGCCCAGCGCGTGGCCAACTGGGTGGTGGTGTTCGAGAACGGCGCCATCATGGAAGAAGGCCCGCCCGCACAGATCTTCGACAACCCCACCGTGGCGCGCACCCGCGACTTTTTAGGCCACCTTGGCTGGAATGGCTGAGGCCGGTTCCAACCCCGTACCCACTCTTTCACCACCCACACACTTTATGAAAATCACCAACGCCCGCGTGATCGTCTGCAGCCCCGGCCGCAATTTCGTCACCCTGAAGATCGAAACCGACGAAGGCCTGACCGGCATCGGCGACGCCACGCTGAACGGCCGCGAGCTGTCCGTCGTCAGCTACCTGACTGACCACGTCATTCCCTGCCTGATCGGCCGCGATGCGCACCAGATCGAGGATATCTGGCAGTACCTGTACAAGGGCGCCTACTGGCGCCGCGGCCCGGTGACCATGAGCGCGATTGCCGCCGTGGACACCGCGCTGTGGGACATAAAGGCCAAGGCCGCCAACCTGCCGCTGTACCAGTTGCTGGGTGGCCGCAGCCGCTCTGGCGTGATGGTCTACGGCCACGCCAACGGCAAGGACATAGCCCACACGGTGGACGAAGTGCTGCGCTACAAGGAGATGGGTTACAAGGCGATCCGCGCGCAAAGTGGCGTGCCCGGCCTGGAAGCGGTCTACGGCGTGGGCAAGGGCAATATGTTCTACGAGCCGGCCGACGGCAACCTGCCCAGCGAGCACGACTGGAGCAGCGAAAAATACCTGCTGCACGCGCCCAAGCTGTTCGATGCGGTGCGCCAGGCCGTGGGCCCGGACATCCATTTGCTGCACGACGTGCACCACCGCCTGACGCCCATCGAAGCCGGGCGCCTGGGCAAATCGCTGGAGCCCTTCCACCTGTTCTGGATGGAAGACGCGACCCCGGCCGAGAACCAGGATGCCTTCCGCCTGATCCGCCAGCACACCACCACGCCGCTGGCGGTGGGCGAGATCTTCAATACCATTTGGGACTGCAAGGACCTGATCCAGAACCAGCTGATCGACTACATCCGTACCACCATCGTGCATGCGGGCGGCCTCACGCATCTGCGCCGGATTGCGGACTTCGCCTCGCTGTACCAGGTGCGCACCGGCTGCCACGGCGCCACCGATCTGTCACCGGTGTGCATGGGCACGGCCCTGCATTTCGACACCTGGGTACCGAACTTCGGTGTCCAGGAATACATGCGCCACACCGAGCTGACCGATGAGGTATTCCCGCACAGCTATAGCTTCAAGGACGGCTACATGCACTGCGGCGAGACCATAGGCCACGGCGTGGAGATCAACGAAGAACTGGCCGCCAAGTACCCGTACCAGCGCGCCTACCTGCCGGTGAACCGGCTGCAGCACGACGGCACGCTGGTGAACTGGTAGTGCTATTTAAATAGGAGCTGCTGGCGCAGGTGGAATATGCGCTGGCGGCCTGTTTTGTATAAATCTTGCTAGCACTGCGCCTCAGGGCAGGTGGAAGACTTGTACCGCCCGCGCCAGGCTCAGGCTGCTGTCGCTCAGGCCTTCGGCCGAGGCGGCCGACTGCTCGACCAGGGCGGCGTTCTGCTGGGTTACCGTATCCAGCTGCGTCACGGCCTCGTTGACCTGCGAGATGCCCAGCGACTGCTCTTGGGTGGCTTGGGTGATCTGGCGGATCAGCGTGTCGACTTGCTTCACCGAAGCCACCACTTCGTCGATGGTGCGGCCGGCGTCGTCCATCTGGTGGGTGCCGGCGGCGATCTGCTCGGCTGATTGCGCAATCAGCGTACGGATCTCGCGCGCCGCGGTGGCGCTGCGCTGCGCCAGGGCCCGCACCTCGGTGGCCACCACCGCAAAGCCGCGGCCTTGCTCGCCCGCGCGGGCGGCTTCCACGGCCGCGTTCAGGGCCAGGATATTGGTCTGGAAGGCAATGCTTTCGATCACGCCGATGATCTCCTGCACCTTCTTCGACGAGGCATTGATGTTCTGCATGGCCAGGCCGACCTGGTGCACGGCCTGGCCGCCGCGGGTCGCCACGCTGCTGCTGATTTCGCCTTGCTGGGCCACCTGCTGGGCGGTGTCGGCGGTCTGCTGCACGGTGCTGGACAACTCTTCCATGCTGGCGGCGGTCTGCTGCAGGCTGCTGGCCTGCGACTCGGTGCGGGACGACAGGTCCAGGCTGCCGGCGGCGATCTCGGCGGCCGTCTGGGTAAAGCCATGGATCTCGGTACGCACATCGCCAATCACGGCGCGCAGATTGATCTGGATCTGCCACAGGCAGCGGATCAGCGTGCCCAGCGGCGCCGGGTGGTCCAGGCGGATACGGGTGTTGAGGTTGCAGCCCGACAGGTCGCTGGCAAAGCGCTCGGCTTCGGCGATCACGTCCGACACATGGCGCTTGAACCACCACACCATCACCGTGGCCCCGGCCAGCTGCAGGCCCACCTGCAGCAGCATTCCCCCCGTGCCCTGCACGCCCAGCAGCAGCGGCAGCAGGCCCAGGGCGATCATGCCGGCCAGCACCACCATGTAGCGCTGGGTGAAGCCGATATGGCCCAGGCTGGCCAGCGCGCCGCGCCAGCCCAGCAGACGCACCGCGCCGGCCTGCAATGCAAAGCTGTGGCGGCCGGACGCGCGCTCGCTGCGGATGCGCGCATACAGCTGTTCGGCATCCTGTACCTGCTGCCGCGTGGGCTTGGTGCGTACCGACATATAGCCGCGCGGCTTGCCGCCTTCCATGATGGGGGTGACGTGGGCCTGCACCCAGTAGTAGCTGCCGTCCTTACGCCGGTTCTTCACCATGCCGGTCCAGGGCCGGCCACGGCCTATGGTCTGCCACATGTCCTTGAAGGCCTCGGGCGGCATGTCGGGGTGCCGGATCAGGTTGTGCGGCTGGCCGATCAGCTCTTCGTAGGCATAGCCGCTGACCTGCACGAAAGCGCTGTTGCAGTGGGTGATGACGCCCTGGGTGTTGGTGGTGGACACCAGCATCTCGCTGGACGGGTAGTCGTATTCTTGTTGGGTGACAGGTAGATTGGTTCGCATAGTTTTGTAGTGGCTAGAACTACATCCAGTAACAGTCTCGATTAGGCCGCAGCGATCCGCCTGCATCAAGCTTGCGCGCCCCCTGTTTGCGGCTTGCTTGATGCAGATCAAGTAATCCGCCAGGCACTGCGGCGGCGGCCCCACGGCGCGGGTTCGCTACCAGCCCAAGGGTTTTTACTGAAACATGCCCCTGGCGCTTGTGGTGCTTGCGCGAGCAGCTACACAAGTCATAGCAAATAGAAATAAATCGGCGCCTGTTTGAAGAAATGTGAATCCGGCGTAAAGCCGCCTGCGTATCTGTCTGGCCAATCGGCACCAATGGACATGACCCACAGGAGCTCACCATGCAATTCAAAACCGGCCCAGTCACCGCAGCCTGCCTGCTCTTAGCCATAGGCGGCGCGGCGTTCGCCTCCAGCCACCGCGAGGCGCCCTTCATCACCACGGCGCCGAAGGTGGACGGCACCGACTTCTACATATTCCGCAGCTACGAAGGCGTGGCCAGCAACGGCACGGGCGGACGCTCCGACTACGTGACCCTGATCGCCAACTACCAGCCGCTGCAGTCGCCCTACGGCGGCCCCAACTACTTCTCGCTCGACCCGAACGCGCTGTACGAGATCCACCTGGACAACAACGGCGACGCCAAGGAAGACCTGACCTTCCAGTTCCGCTTCAACAACAAGCTGAACAACGTGGCCCTGCCGATCGGCGGCGCGAACGTGGCGATTCCGCTGATCCAGGCCGGCGCCGTGGCGAACCTGAACGACGCTAACCTGAACCTGAACGAAACCTATACCGTGAACCTGGTGCGCGGCGACCGCCGCAAGGGCAATGGCGCGCCGGTGACCAAGGCCGACGGCAGCAAGACTTTCGAGAAGCCGGTGGACTACATCGGCAGCAAGACCCTGGGCGATGCCAACGCCTACGAGACCTACGCGCAAAAGCACATCCACAGCATCAAGATCCCCGGCTGCCCGGCCGGCAAGGACATGGGCAAGGTCTTCGTCGGCCAGCGCCAGGAAGGCTTTGCGGTGAACCTGGGCACGGTGTTCGATCTGGTCAACGCGCCTGCGTCCTTCCTGCTCGACCCGGCCAACAAGGACGCGGCCGGCAACGGCGGCCAGCATGTGATCCAGAAGGCCAACGTCACCACCATCTCGCTCGAAGTGCACAAGGACTGTTTGACGGCTGGCACCGACCCGGTGATCGGCGGCTGGACCACGGCCAGCATGCGCCAGGCGCGGCTGCTGAACGGCAAACCCGGCTCCGGCCACCAGACCACTGAAAAGGCCGGCGGCGCCTGGGTGCAGGTCTCGCGCCTGGGCAACCCGCTGGTCAACGAGCTGGTTATCGGCCTGCCCGACAAAGACAAGTTCAACGCCTCCAAGCCGCAGGACGACACCCAGTTCCTCAGCTACGTGACCAACCCCACCTTGCCCGCACTGCTGGGCGTGGTGCTGGCCGGCAGCGCTACTGCCGTGGCGCCTACCAACCTGCCGCGCACCGACCTGGCCACCGTGTTCCTCACCGGCATCACCGGCGTGAACAAGCCCGCCACGCCCACGCCGTCCGAGGTGCTGCGCCTGAACACCGCGATTGCGCCCGTGCCGTTTGCCTCGCAAAACCGGCTCGGCGTGGCGGGCGAAGTGCTGCGCGTAGGCGGCACCGCGAATCTGTCGCAGGCGGTAGACCTGGCCGGCTTTCCGAACGGCCGCCGGCCCAAGGACGACGTGGTCGACATTGCCCTGGTGGCCGTGCTCGGCGGCCTGTGCGTGATCAACGACGACAACAACAGCCTGGGCCTGAACAGCGTACCCGGCGTACCCAGCCTGGCTTCGGCCTGCAAGACCTCCAGCGTGCCGCTGGGCGCCAGCTCGGCCAACATCCACGACGCGGTGGACCAGGCAACCGTGCCCTTCCTCACCCGCTTCCCCTACCTGAACACCCCGAACTCCGGTTCGGCCAGCTACTAAGGAGCCACCATGTTGCACTTCAAACAATGGACGGCGCCGGCTGCGGTGGCGATGGGCTTGCTGGTGGCTTGCGGCGGCGGTGGGGGCGATGGCGCCCCGGTCACGCAGTACGTGCCGGGCACCGACCTGCCGGTCGGCGTGGAAGCGCGGGTCGGCGACGTGATTGCTTTCAGCCAGGCACAGATCGCTGACACCAGCGACAGCCGCGACCCGGTGCTGATCGGCGATGCGGTGCTGGCGACCAGCGAGTCGGATGAACCTACTGACATCTGACGGACACCCCCCAGGCTGCGTTCAGCAGTCTGGGGTAGTCTGAGAAATCCAAAGAAAAAAGGGCTGTAGCGCATATTTCACCTGCGCGAGCAGCTCCTGTTTATATAGCGCAACTCCAACCGGTACCCACCATGCGCACCACCCCATTCCTCTGCCTGGTCGGCTTGCTACTGTGCGGCGCGGCCCAGGCGGTGACCGAGCTGCGTCCCGGCCGCGGCGACGAAGTCATCGAGCAGCTGCCGGCCATCACCCGCGTGCGCTTGGCGCAGACAGCCATGGCCGACCCGGCGGCGGCCGCGGCCCAGGCGCGTGCCTTTATTGCCACCGCCCGCCAGACCGGCGACACCCGCTACTGGGGCCGGGCCCAGGCCGCGCTGGCGCCCTGGTGGGGCCAGGCCGAGGCGCCGGTGGCGCTGGCTGTGCTGCAGGCCACGGTGCAGCAGGGCCGGCATGAGTTCCAGGCCGCGCGCAGCGTGCTGCAGGCCGCTTTGCAGCGGGACCCTGGCCATGCCCAGGGCTGGCTGAACCTGGCCGCGCTGGAGCGGCTCTCCGGCCGGTACCCGCAGGCCTTGCGGGCCTGCGAGGCCGTGGCCCGCGCCGGGCAGAACTTCTACGCCCAGGCCTGCCAGCTGGAGACCCAGTCGCTGCAAGGCCAGACCGGCGCGGCCCGCAAAGGCCTGGTCGCGCTGCGCGCGCAAACCCAGGACACGGGGCAGCGCAGCTGGCTCGATTCGCTGCTGGCCGAGAGCGAGGAGCGCGCCGGCCACGACGCCGCCGCCCTGGCCGCCTACCAGAGCAGCCTGCAGCAAGAGCCCGACCTGTACACCAGCATCGCCCTGGCCGACCTGCTGCTGCGCACCGGCAAGGCCGCCGACGCCCTGGCCGTGCTGCAGCCGCTGCCGCAGACCGATGCGGTGCTGCTGCGCCAGGCGGCCGCCATGCGCCGGCTCGGCAACCCGGCCTGGAAGCCGCTGCGCAGCACCTTGCGCGAATGGAACGGCGAGCTGGCCCGGCGTGGCGACGACCTGGGCCTGCACGGCCGCGAGCAAGCCCTGGTCGCGCTGTGGCTGGACGATGACGCCCCGGCCGCGCTGGCCATCGCCCGGCGCAACCTGGGCCTGCAGCGCGAACCTATCGACTGGTGGGTGGCCCTGCAAAGCGCCCGCCAGGCCAAGGACAGCAGCGCCCTGCAGCAGCTGCAGACCGAGATGCAGGCCACCGGCCTGGTCGACGCCAGGAGTTCCCCATGAAATACCTGCTTGCCATTCTCTGCGCCGCGCTGCTAGCCAACCCCGCCTGGGCCCACAAGGGCAGCGATGCCTACCTGGATGTGCGCCAGACCGAGGGCGCTTTGAACCTGCAGCTGTCGGTGGCCCTGAAGGACCTGGACCTGCTGCTGCCCATTGACGCGAATGCCGACGGCCTGCTCACCTGGGCCGAGGTGCAGGCCGCGACACCGGCGGTGCTGGCCCTGCTGCAGACCCACACCGGCCTGGACGCGCCGGCCCCGGGCTGCGCGCTGCAATGGCGCTTTGATGGCCTGGAGCGGCGCAGCGATGGCGCTTATCTGCGCGCCAGCAGCCCGGCCCACTGTGCAGCGGGTGCGGCCCTCGGCTGGCGCTACAGCCTGTTCCAAGCCGAGGATGCGAACCACAGGCTCATCGTCACCGGCCAGCTGGACGGCCGCGACTTGCTGGCCACCACCTCGCCGCAGCAGACAGCGCCCTTGCCGTTGCGCCAGGCCAGCGCCGCCACGCCGCGCGGCATCTTGGCCACCATGTTCGACTACCTGGCCCTGGGCATGCACCACCTGCTGGAGGGCTACGACCACATGGCCTTTCTGCTGGCCCTGGTGTTGCCGCTGCAGCTGCGGCTGGCCCGCGGTGTGGCCGGCCAAACGAATCCCTGGTGGGCGCTGCTGCGCACCATCACCGCCTTCACCATCGGCCATTCGATCACCCTGGTGCTGGCCACCCTGGGTGTGACCGAGGCCTCTCCCGTCTGGGTCGAGCCGGTGATTGCCGCGTCCATCGGCGTCACCGCGCTGCTGAACCTGTACCCGGTGCCGGTGCTGCGCCCCGAGCGACTGGCGCTGGCCTTTGGCCTGGTGCACGGCTACGGCTTTGCCGGCCTGCTGATCGAAGCTGCGGCCCCCGCCGGCCTGCTGCCCTGGGCGCTGGCAGGCTTCAACCTGGGGGTGGAAGCCGGCCAGCTGACCGCCGTGGCCGGGTGGGTGCTGCTGTCGCAGCTGGTGGTGCGCCAGCCCTGGTACGAGCGCATCGTGGTGCGCGGCGGCTCGCGCGCGCTGCTGCTGCTGGCCAGCTACTGGGTCTGGCAGCGGGTGTTTTGAGCGGCCGCTACCAGACCATCAGCGAAGTTTCGGCTGTGGAATCCGCGTAGTACAGGCGGATGCCGATCTGGTACTTGCGGCCGGTGCTCAGGCGCTGTTTGATCAGCGCGTTGCGGTCCACGCCGCTGTCGTCGTCGCCGGCCAGCTGCACATTGCCGCCGGGCGTGGCCTCGAACAGCACCAGCACCGTGTCCGAGTCGCCAAAGGTGCCGATGCGGTAGGTGCGCGTGCGCGGCGGCTGGAACGCGAACACCCGGGTCTTGCCAGGCCCCAGGTTGAGCTTTTGCGACACCGCCACCTGCAGCTGCGGGATTTGCTCTACCGCAACGCCGGGGTAGGACTCGCGCATCCAGGTCTGGTCGAATGTGGACAAGCCGCCGGCCGGCTTGAGGCCGGCGCGGTAGGGTGCAGGCTCCTGGATCAGGCCTTCGCTGAACTGGTATTCCATCACCGAGTCCGGGTCCCACTTCGTGCCCTTGACCGAGCTGGTGGCGATCTTGTTCAGGATGTTGTGGTTGATCGCGTCGTCGTTCCAGAAGTTGGGTGCGCCGCGGAAGTAGCTGCGCACCGCGGCCTCGTTCCAGACGATGCCGGCAAACGGGTTCTGGTGCTCGTGCTCCAGGCCCAGGGTGTGGCCGATTTCATGCAGCGCGGTGTCGCGGCCGTAGACGGTGTTCAGCGGCCAGCCGAAGTTCATGGTGCGCTCGGCCGGGTCGCGCACCGAGGCCACGTCGCGGCCCACGTACGACCAGGAGCCATCGTCGGGGTCGAAGCCTATGCGTACCTGCGCGTCCTCGGGCCGCGCCACGGCCTTGAAGCTGATGCCGATGTTCAGTGCAAACCATTTCTGGAACGCCGCATCGACCTCGGCGATATCGGCCGGCGATCCCTGCCAGGCGGCCGGCACCGCGTCGCCGGGTTTGAAGCAGTAGTAGGTGAGCTGGGTGCCGTTGACCCATTTTTTGCTGAAAGTGATGATGGCGCGCGTGCGGTTGGCCGACACATCGGCGGCAAATTCGCGCGGCCGCTGCAGCGGCTGGGCGCAGTAGCGCAGGGCGTGGGTGGGGGCGGGGCTGGATGCTGTGGCCATGGGAACCTCCTGGGCGGGGCGGTGTGCCCCGCGGCTGAGGTTCAATTTAGGAGGCGTACCGGCTTTCTACATCCTTCAATTGGAGGATGTACACGCGTTTACTATCAAAACAGTAGCTGCTGGCGCAGGTGGAATATGCGCCAGAGCCCTGTTTTCTATATGTCACTGCACCGTGATGATGTCGCGGTGCATGGGCGCGAGCTTGGCCAGCAGCTGGTTCTGCGTGCTGAACGGAATCGCCCGCGCGTCCATCGCGGCCTGCAGGATTTCGACCACCAGGTTGAACTGGGCTTTGTCTATGCCCAGCTTCTCGTGCGACTTCTTCATCTCCTCGCCCTCGTATTTGCAGGGGCCGCCGCTGAGCTCGCAGATCTGGTCGGTCAGCTGCTCCTTCAAATAGGCGGGCTTGATCTCGTCGAACAGTTTGCCGATGCGCGCATTGGCCTTCATGCGGTCGACGAAGTCGCCCATCAGCGCGGCGATGCCGGGCTTTTCGCCCAGCGCCTGGTAAAGGGGTGCCAGCGGTGCCTGCGGCACGGGAGCGGTCTGGGCGTGGGCGGCGCTGGCGCATAGCAGCAGGGCGGAGATCCAGATGGCAAGGGTTTTCATGGGGCGTGTCCTCAGAATGCGATTTGGGCCGACAGATAGCCGCCGGTTTGCTTGCGCCCCGACACCAGGCCCGGCGCGATGCGGCCCAGGTCCACATAGGCCAGGGTCAGTGAGAAGTTTTTGCTGGGTGCCCAGGCGACGAACAGGTCTTTCCAGCTGTCTTCGCGCAGCGCGCCCGAATTGGCGCCGAACACCGCGTTGCCCACCGGCTCCAGGTTGTTCGGCTTGAAGCGCACTTCGGCGCCAATGGCCAGGTCCTTGCGTAGCAGGTAGGCGACCGACAGCTCGGGCATCAGCCGGTAGCTGTCTTTGCCCAGCGCGCCGCCAAAGCCCAGCAGGCCGGTCTGGTTGGCCTTGGTATAGCGTAGCGTGCCGTTGACCAGCAGGCTCTGGGCCAGGAACAGCTTGGTGGCGTTGGCATACACATCAGTGCCGCGGTCCTTGGCGCCCAGGGCGCTGAGCACCGGACCCATGCTGCCGGCGTGCACCCGCTTGTGCTCCAGCCCCACGGCGATTTGCGGCATCCAGTTGTCGCTGTCCAGCACGGCGTCGCCGGCCACGCGCAGCTTGGCGCCAAAGATGTCCATCTTGATGTGCTGGCCCGGCGTGACGCCCAAACCCGCCAGGGCGGCGGTCGGCCCGGCATTGAAGTCCTGCTTGGCGGCCGACAGCTCCAGCCGCTCAAACACGCCGACTGCCGCGCCCACCACGCTCAGGCCGTAGTCCTGCGTGCTGACGCGGGTGGCGGCGGCGCTGGCGCCGATTTCGCGCGCCGTGGCATTGCTGCCGATCACGGCCCAGGGCGTGAGCCCGCCGCCGGCGGCGCCATCGATGCTGCTGACGCCACCGGTCAGCAGCAGTTTGCCGGTGTCGGCCAGGGCCCAGGGGCTGCACAGGGCTAGCGTGGCGGCGGCCAGTGCAGGGGGGAGAAAGCGCATAAAGACTCCGGAAGTAAAGGGAGATTGGTGCCGTGAATGCAACATAAAGCTACATTTGTACACATCGAAAATACCTGAAAAACCGTTGGTGTGCCACCGGGCTGCTACATGCCCCAGCCCTTGCGCACCGTCTTAGGAGTACTCCATGCCGCGCCCCTGGCTTGCCCATTACCCCGCCGGTGTTCCTGCCGCCATTGACACCTCGGCCATGCCCTCGGTGGTGGCCTTGCTGGAGCACAGCTTTGCCCAGTTCCGCGACGACGAAGCCTATGTGTTCATGGGCCATGCGCTGCGCTATGGCGATGTCGATGCCTTATCCAGCGCGCTGGCCGCCTGGCTGCAGGCCCAGCCGCTGCAGCAGGGCGACTGCGTGGCCATCATGCTGCCGAATTTGCTGAGCTTCCCGGTGGCCATGGCGGCGGTGCTGCGCGCCGGCCTGGTGGCGGTCAATATCAACCCGCTGTACACCCCGCGCGAGCTGCAGCACCAGCTGCAGGATTCGGGCGCCAAAGCCATCCTGGTGCTGGATGCCTTCTTGCCCACGCTGGATGCCATCGTGTCGCACACCGAAGTCGCCAGCGTGGTGGTGGTGGCCGGCGCCGACCTGCTGGGCCTGCCCGCCGGGTCGGCCTTGCCCGCTCTCTTGGCCGCACCCATGGCGGGCGGCGAGCGCCTGCGCTTTACCGATGCGATCCGCCTGGGCCATGGCCTGCCGTTCAGCCCGCCGCAGATTGCGCCCAGCGACCCGGCAGTGCTGCAGTACACCGGTGGCACCACCGGCGTCAGCAAGGGCGCGACCCTGCTGCACAGCACGCTGGTGGCCAACCTGCTGGGGTCCGAGGTGTGGATGCAGCCGGGTCTGCAGCGCAAGCCGCGCACGACGCAGTTCACCATCGTCTGCGCGCTGCCGCTGTACCACGTGTTCTCGTTCGTGGTCTGCAGCCTGCTGGGCATGCGGGCCGGCGCGCGCAACATCCTGGTCCCGAACCCGCGCGACCAGACGGCCATGATTGCGCTCCTCAAGCCCTACAAGCTGCACATGTTTCCGGCGGTCAACACCTTGTTCAACGCCTTGCTGCACCACCCCGACTTTGCGCAGCTGGACTTCAGCGAACTCTGCCTGTCCAATGGCGGCGGCAGCGCCATCCAGGCCACCGTGGCCAGTAAATGGCTGGCCGTCACCGGCTGCCCGATCACCGAGGGCTACGGCCTGTCGGAAACCGCCTGTGCCGTGGTCTGCAACCGTACCGATGCCGATACCTTTACCGGCCACATCGGCCTGCCGATGCCGGGGGTGGACATCCGCATCGTCGACGACGCCGGCAATGCCGTGCCGCTGGGCCAAGCCGGTGAGATCGCCATCCACGGCCCGCAGGTGATGGCCGGCTACTGGCGCCGCCCCGAGGAGACGGCCGCGGCGATGACGGCCGATGGCTACTTCCGCTCCGGCGACATCGGCGTGATGGACGCGCAGGGCAGCGTCCGCATCATCGACCGCAAGAAGGACGTGATTCTGGTCAGCGGCTTCAACGTCTACCCGAACGAGATCGAGGCCGTGGTGTCCGGTCACCCGCAGGTGCTGGAATGCGCGGCCGTGGGCGTGCCCGACGCGGCCAGCGGCGAGGCGGTGAAGCTGTTTGTGGTCAAGAAGCACGCCAGCCTGGACGAGGCCGCGCTGCTGGCCGAGTTGCAGGCCGTGTGCGCCGCCCAACTGACCGGCTACAAGCGCCCGCGCAGCGTGGTGTTTGTCGACGTACTGCCCAAGTCCACGGTGGGCAAGGTGCTGCGCCGCGAGCTGCGTGTAGCCGCCTAAAACAGCCAGCCGGTTTTTGCTTCCAAAAATGTAGCTGCTTGCGATGGTGTAGATTGCGCTGGAGCCGTATTTTTATCTGAACTTTCGCCCAGCTTGCTGAGCGCCCCCACGCGCACCCCGAGCAGGCGCAAGCGCTTGTCCAGCGGCGCGCGCTTCAGGCTCTGGCCGGCGGCCTGGCGGATGCGCGCGGCGTCGGCCGTGGGCTGGGCCAGGCTGGTGTCGCGGGTGGCGATTTTGAAGTCGTCATAGCGCAGCTTGACGCCAATCGTCCGGCCCACATAGCCCTTGCGCTGCAGGTCGGCCGCCACCTGTTCGCACAGTCGGGTGAACACCGCGCCCAGCTCGGCCCGGTCGTGCACCGCGTGCAGGTCGCGGTCAAAGGTGGTTTCGCGGCTCATGGACACGGGCTCGCTCTCGGTGACCACCGGGCGGTCGTCGCGGCCGTGCGCAGCCTCGTACATCCAGGCGCCATAGGCTTTGCCGAAGTGCGCGATCAGCCACTGCGGGTCGGACGCGGCCAGCTCGCCTATGGTGTGGATTCCCAGGCCGGTCAGCTTCTCGCTGGCCTTGGGGCCGATGCCGTTGATCTTGCGGCAGGGCAGGGGCCAGACCATGGCCGGCACATCGCCCTGGTGGACGATGGAGATGCCGTTGGGCTTGTTGAACTCGCTGGCCATCTTGGCCACCAGCTTGTTGGGCGCCACACCGACCGAGCAGGTTAGGCCGGTGGCGTCGAGCACCGCTTTCTGGATCAGCCGGGCCAGCACCCGCCCGCCCTCGCGCTGGCCGCCGGGCACATCGGTGAAGTCCAGGTAGATCTCGTCCACGCCGCGGTCTTCCATCTGCGGCACGATGTCGCTGGCGATGGCCTTGAACTGCTTTGAATAGCGGCGAATTTCCTCAAAGTCCACCGGCAGCAGGATCGCCTGCGGACACAGCTTGGCAGCCTTCATCAACCCCATGGCCGATCCCACGCCAAACTGCCGCGCCGCATAGGTGGCGGTGGTGATCACGCCGCGGCCCACATAGTCCTTCAGCAGCGGGAAGGCGGCCACCGGGATCTGCGACAAGTCCTGGCCATAGGTCTGGCGCAGCGCATCGTCCTCCTGGCGCCGGCCTCCGCCAATCACCACCGGCAAGCCCTTGAGCTGCGGGTAGCGCAGCAACTCGACGGACGCGAAGAATGCGTCCATATCGAGGTGGGCGATGCGGCGGACGGGGCTGGTGCTCATTGCGGGCTACACGGTGGTTTGCGTGCGCAATCAACCGGGCGTGGAGTGTTTTCGACTGTTCATCCATCCAGTATATCTAGGCTTGTCCGCCCCGGTATCCCTGCTTGCATCGCCGGTAGCGCGCTGCAAGCCGGGCTTTGCCAGATCCAGTGCAAGGGGAGTAGCATGCATTTTGGACCGCTTGCATTGGAAGACCGGGTTCCCACGCCCGTTAGCCACAGGAGGATGGCATGCAGAAACTTCAAGAGCCTGCACAGCTGACGCTGAAGGATGCGTTCGATCTTTACGAAGACGGCAAGCATCGCCGCTACAGCTTGCTATTTTCGGTTCACGGCGGCGCCTTCGCCATCGCCAAGCTCCTGGCGGGCGAGTCGGGGAAATCCGCTGCCGTACTGGGCGATCTGACTCTCGCGCAGTTGTCGCTTGGCATGGTGGTGTTCACCGTCGTCATGGTGTGGGACATCTGGTCCTTTGGCGAGAAGATGCGCACGTCTTACCTGGAAGACGCCTTCGGGCCCAGGGGCAAGGCTGTCCTGCTGTCGCTGGGAATATTGCTCTGCCTGGGCTGGCTGCTTGTTGGCGCGCGACGGCTGACGGGGGCTTAGCTCTGGGACCGGGGCGGCCTGCCTGGCCAACACGGGAAGCGGTGCATTCATTCGGAGTCATTTATCTATGGTCGTTCGTATCGTCAAATTAGGCAGCCCACGGGCCGAGGGCGAAGGCCCGCGCATAGGCACGGTGCGCCGGCCGCCGCGCGGTGTGCCTAAGGCCGAGTTCGCATCCCAGAACTGGTACGACAGCTGGTTTCCGAACCTTGCGCCCAGTGTGGAAACCATGAAGCTGGGCCAGGAAGCCGGCACGCCGGCCCAGTGGGCTGCGTTCGCCAAGAAGTACCGGGCCGAGATGGCTGAGCCGGATGCGCGGCATGCGTTGGAACTGCTGGCGCTGCTGTCGCACAGCAGCAATTTCTCGGTGGGCTGCTACTGCGAGCACGAGGCGCACTGCCATCGCTCGGTGCTGCGCGCGCTGCTGGCCGAGCATGGGGCGCGGGTCGCGTGAACCTGGCCGTGGCCGCAAGCCATCGGTTTGCCGGATTTATAAGAAAAACAGGCCGCTGGCGCAGATACAGTTTGCGCAAGCAGCTATCAAAAGTATAGTAAGAGCTGCGTGGCAGCTTCAGACCATGCGGCCGTTGGTGCTCTGCACAAAGCAGCCGGTGATGCGCCAGAGCTTGTTCTTTTGCCGCTCCAGGGTGTAGATGGCCACCCAGGTTGCGCCCTCGGCGTCCGACATCTGCACCGGCTGGACGATTTCATTGCCATCGCGCTCGGGCTTCATGAAGGCCACCGAGGCCGGCCGATACACCACCGCATAGTGGCCGCGCACCATGGCCATGAAGTGGGCGGCCGAGGCCACCGATTTGCGGATATTCGGGGCGGCGTAGGAGAAGGCTTTGTCGGCATCGTCTGCGGCAAAGGCGGCCAGCTGGGCCTGCACCACGCCGCGCACATTTTTCTCGTCGGCCGCGCTGACCGGCGCTGCCAGCGCCGAGACCGCCAGCAGGGCCAGTACCACTACCGCCAGGGCGCGCCCAAAGCGCAGGAAGTAAGGAGTCGCAGAGCGTGCCATGGAGCCTGTCCTTTCAAAAATGCCGCAGCACCATCTTAGTGTGGTATCGAGCAGCTGCTGGGCGATAACTGCATTCCAGGTGGTGCTATTTGCGTACCGGGCCGAACTTCACGGCGGCATCACGGCAGGCTTTGGCGGGGTCATCCGGCGGCGGGAGCCGAAGGCATTGGCGTAGCACCAGGTGAATTCGGCGCCGACCAGGAAGATTTGTGCCGAGTAGTAGACCCACACCAGGATCACCACCAGCGAGCCGGCCGCGCCAAACGCCGAGGCCACGCCGCTGCGGCCCACGTACAGGCCGATCAGCGATTTGCCCAGGGTGAACAGCAGGGCGGTGAAGATGGCGCCAATCCACACGTCCTTCCATTCCACCCGCGCCTGCGGCATCACTTTGTAGATCAGGGCGAACATGGTGGCCACCAGCAGAAAGCCGCCGACGGCGTTGATGGTGGCGGCCACCACCACCCATTCGCCAAAGATGGGCTCCAGCCAGCGCCCGGTGGTGGCCAGCACCGCGCTGACCAGCAAGGACACGATGAGCAGAAAGCCCATGGCCAGAATCATGCCGAAGGACAGCAGCCGGGCCCGCACCAGCGACATCCAGCCGCCGTTTTGGCTGCGGGGTGGCGTGCGCCAGATGCGGTTCAGCGCGTTCTGCAGTTCACCCAGCACGCTGGTAGCGCCTATGAACAGCAGGAGCACGCCGAGCAGCGTCGCCAGCGTGCCTTCGGTGGGCTTGTGGACGCTGACCAGCAGGCCTTGTACCGCGCTGGCACCTTGCTCGCCCATCAGCGCGCGCAATTGGGCCACGATTTCGCCGCGGGCCGCATCTTCGCCAAACACCAGCCCGGCCACCGAGATGGCGATCAGCAGCAAGGGCGCCAGCGAGAAGGTGGTGTAGTAAGCCAGGGCCGCGCCCATGCTGAGCGCGTAGTCGTCGAGCCAGGACTGCGCAACCTGCTTCAGCAAGGCCCAATAGTCGGCAAGTGAAGTGGCGAGTGGGTTGGACATGCCATAGGGGATCGAGTCGGTGGAGCTTGCATGATCGGCGGCCGGCGGCCACGGGGCTAGCGGAAAAGCCCACGCGCCGCTGTCGGACAGGGCCTACACCGCTTGGCACAGCGGATGGTTGGCCGCCATCCGCCGTACCCGCGTTTAGCCCATGCGCACCGGCACGAAAATCGTGTCGCCGCCGCGCAGGATCAGCAGGGCGATCGATTTGTCGGACTTGGCCACCGCCGCACGCACCTGTTCCACGCTCTTCACCGGCGTGCCGTTGATGGCCAGCAGCACATCGCCGTCTTCCACGCCGGCATTGGCGGCGGCACCGGCGGCGGACTCGATCAGCAAACCGTTGTCCACCCCGGCCGAGCGCAGCTCTTCGGGCTGCAAGGGGCGCAGAGCCAGGCCCAGGCGGCCTTGGGAGGCGGCGTCCTTGCTGCTGGCGACCTGCACCGGCTTGTCATTGGCATTGCCCAGCTTGGCGTCGAGCTGCAGCGCCGAGCCCTTGCGCCATACGTCCAGCCGCACTTTCTCGCCGGGCCGGGCCAGGCTGATGGCGGCCGGCAGATCGCCGGATGACACGATGGTCTGGCCGTCGACTTTGCGGATCACGTCGCCCGGTTCCAGCCCGGCCTTGGCGGCAGGGCCTTCTTTTTCGACGCTGGAGACCAGCGCGCCCTCGGGCTTGTCGAGTTTGAAGGACTCGGCCAGGGCCTGGTTGACCTCTTGCACCGCCACCCCCAGGCGCGCATGTTCGACCTTGCCGTGGGCCACGATCTGGTCCTTGATCTTGCCGGCCAGGTCCATGGGAATGGCGAAAGACACGCCCTGGTAGCCACCGGTGCGGCTGTAGATCTGCGAGTTGATGCCGATTACCTCGCCGCGGGTGTTGAACAGCGGGCCGCCCGAATTGCCGGGGTTCACTGCCGCATCGGTCTGGATGAAGGGCACGGCGCTGTCGTCGGGCAGCGAGCGGCCCTTGGCGCTGACCACACCGGCGGTCACCGTGTTCTCAAAGCCGAACGGCGAGCCTATGGCCAGCACCCATTCGCCAACCCGCAGATCGCTGGTCTTGCCAATGGTGGCCACGGGCAGGTTTTTGGCGTCGATCTTCAGCACCGCCACATCGGTCTTGGGGTCGGCGCCCAGCACCTTGGCCACGAATTCGCGGCGGTCGGTGAGCTTGACCACCACTTCCTTGGCGCCCTTCACCACATGGGCATTGGTCATGATGATGCCGTCGGGGCTGACGATGAAGCCCGAGCCCTGGCTGCGCGTAGGCGCTTCCTTCTGCGCCTGGGCACCGCCCTGGCCTTGCTGGAAGCGGCGGAAGAATTCAAAGAACGGGTCATTGCCAAACGGGTCGTCGCGCGGCGCGCGCTGGGCGGTTTCGCTGTCGTCCGAATCTTTGGCCGAGCCGGTCACGCTGATGTTGACCACGGACGGGCCGTACTGGGCGGTGATTTGCGAGAAGTCCGGCAGGCCCATGGGTGCGGCGGCCGGGCTGGACAGGGCAGCCACCGGGGCGGCGGCGTGGACCTCGCCCAGGTTGTGCACCAGCGATCCACCCATGCCGCCGATGGCTCCGGCAGCGACCAGGGCAAGCACGAGTTTGGTGTTGTTTAGGGAGCGTACGTTCATGGAAGCATCCTTGGGTTGGGCAGTGGAGATGCCCCAACTATCGGGATGCTGGCTTAGGCGATTCTTAAACGCCCCAGCCGGGGAGGGGTGGGCCGAATGCCCTTATCGTGCCCTCAGTGCCGAAACTCTTTCAGATCCAGGCGGATGTCGTAGTTGTCATCGACCATGGTGATCAGGGCGTCGCAGCAGGTGGTTTGGCCGGCCCGGCCTTCGTAGGCCAGGCGGCGCTGGAAGCGGCTGGCATCGCCTTGCGACAGGAAGCCGACGCGCTTGCCATGGGCTCGCACTTCCACCGGCTTCCAGCTGTCGGGGTTGTTGACGCCGGTGTGCAGCTGCACCACCACGCGGGTGCCGTTCAGGCCGATGGGGGTGCCGTCGGCGACCTGTTTCAGGGCCTGCTGGTAGCGGCTGCTGTCCGCCACCGGAAAGTGGAACAGGCCGAGCGAAGGCCATTTGTAGAGGTCGGCATCGGTGGCGTCGATGGCGGGCAGGCGGGAAGGGGTGGCAACCTGGTAGACGTCGTGGCGTTGCTGCGGCCGCATCGTGCGCCACAGCATGAAGGCTGCGGCAAAGACAAACAGGGTGGTGAACAATTCGCGCATGTAAAGCTCCGGTGAAGCCTTATTTTTAGCCGCAATAGCCTTACATCTGCGTGTGGTTGTTCACGGTTTATGCGCCATCTTGTGGATGTTTGGCGCCCGCCGGGCGCCTGGGGTGGGGCGTGGCGTTTGCGATACTCGGGCCATGCAGCTCCAAGACATTCTTTATTCGCAAGGCTTTGGCACGCGCCGTGTGTGCGCGGGCCTGGTTCAACAAGGCCTGGTTGAGGTTTACACAGAAAATACGGCTCTGGCGCCCGTCCTATGTACGGAGTCAGCTATGGATTTTGAAGCCGAAGGTCTGCGCTTCCGGGTCCAGGGCGTGGACTGGCCCTACCAGCGCCAGGCCTATGTGCTGCTGAACAAGCCGGCAGGCACCGAATGCTCGCAAAAGCCGTCCACCTATCCCAGCATCTACACCTTGCTACCGTCGCCGCTGCGCCTGCGGCCGCAAAAGGGCGCTTTGCAAGGCGTGCAGGCCGTCGGGCGGCTCGACCAGGACACCACCGGCCTGCTGCTGCTCAGCGACGACGGCCAGTTCATCCACCGCATGACCTCGCCCAAGAAGCATGTGCCCAAGGTCTACGAGGTGACCACCAAGCACCCGCTGGACGAAACCCAGGTCAGCCGCCTGCTGGCCGGCGTGGTGCTGGACGACGACCCCAAGCCGGTGCGCGCCGCGGCCTGTGAGGCCATCGACAGCCACCACCTGCGCCTGACGCTGACCGAGGGCAAGTACCACCAGGTCAAGCGCATGCTGGCCGCGGTGAGCAACCGGGTCGAGGGTCTGCACCGCTCGCAGCAGGGCGGTTTTGCCTTGCCCGCCGATCTATTGCCCGGCCAGTGGCGCTGGCTGAGCGCCGAGGATCTGGCCCAGCTGTCGTCGCCGCAATTGGTGTGACCCTCAGGCGCGCCTGAGCGCCAGCACCTGGTCGACCATCACCCCGGCCTGGCCCAGGTAGTTGGCCGGGTCGCAGAAGGCATCCAACTGGGCCCGGCTCACATGGGCGTTGATTTCGGGGTGCTCGGCCAGGATCTCCACCAGCGGGCGCTGCTGTTTCAGCGCGTCGCGGCACAGTTCGTAGACCAGATCGTGGGCGTATTCACGGCCGATGAATGGGCCCAGGCCCATCATCACCGCCTCGGACATCACCAGGCCGTGGGTCATGTCGATGTTGCGGCGCATCTGCACCGTGTCCACCTCCAGCCCGGCCAGCACAAACTTGGTTTGCTTGAGTGCGCCCGACATCAGGCAGAAGATTTCGGGGAGCGACACCCATTCGATCTCCCAGGGGCCGGTGGAGCGCTCGTGGTCGGCCACCATCGCGTCCATCAGCGCGGCGGCGTGCTGGCGCGCCACCGAGATGTTGGCGTGGATGTACAGGCAGGAGATGGGGTTGCGCTTTTGCGGCATGGTGCTGGACGAGCCGCGGCCGGGGGCGTAGGGCTCGAATACCTCGGCCACCTCGGTTTGCATCATCAGCTTTACGTCCATGGCGATCTTGCCCAGCGAGCCGCCGACCAGGGCCAGGAAGGCGCCGACCTCGGCAACCGTGTCGCGCACCGTATGCCAGGCGATGGGCGGGCAGGCCAGGCCTAGCTCGGCCATCAGCCCGGCCTGGGTTTCCATCGCGCCTTTTTCGATGGACGCCAGCGTGCCGGCCGCGCCGCCGAACTCGCCCATCAGCACCCGGGGCTTGAGCTGCTCCAGCCGCTCGCGGTGGCGCTCGATGCCGGCCAGGATGCTGGCCATCTTGAAGCCGAAGGTGATGGGTATTGCCTGCTGCAGATTGCTGCGGCCGATGATGGGCGTGTCGCGGTAGGTGCGGGACAAATCGGCCAGCGAATCCGAGATGGCTTGCAGATCCGCCTCCACCAGCGCCAGGCCTTCGCGCATCTGCAACACGGTGGCGGTGTCGGTGATGTCCTGGGTGGTCGCGCCCCAGTGGCAGTACTCGCCCAGCTTGTCGCGGCAGTTGGCGTTGATCTGGTTGACCACGGCGATGATGGGGTAGCCGATCTGCTCGGTCTTGGCCTTCAGCTGCGCCCAGTCAATCATCTCGATATTGCAGTGCTGGACGATCTCGTCCGCCGCCTCCTGCGGGATGATGCCCAACTGGCCTTGTACTTTGGCCAGCGCGCGCTCGATGTCCAGGTATTTGGCGGTGCGGTTCTCGTCGGACCAGACGGCGCGCATGCGAGCGTCGCTGAAGATGTCGCCGAAGATGCGTGAGTCGATGATGGATGCCATGGATGTCTCTCCTTATGAAGTGGGGGATGCGTTGGCCAGCAGGCGCTGGGCTTTGAGAAGTACCGGCCGGTCAACCATCTTTCCGTCCAGTTGCAGCGCCCCGCTGGGGTTGGCGTTGTAGGCCGCCTGCACCCGGGTCGCCCAGGCCAGCTCGGCGGCGCTGGGCGCCAGGGCGCTGCGTACAGCGGTAATCTGGCTGGGGTGGATGCACAGCTTGGCGCCAAAGCCCAGACGCCGGGCCAGGGCTGTGTCGGCCGCCACCACGGCGGCGTCCAATGCCACTGTCACCCCGGCCACCGGAGGCGGCAGCTCGGCGGCGCGGCTGGTCAACGCAATCTGCACCGCCGCCATGTCTAGCGCCGGGCTGTCGGCGGGTAGATCCAGGTCGAGCGCGTAGTCGATGCTGCCGAACGCCAGCCGGGCTACGCCGGGTGCGGATGCAATGGCTTGGGCGGCCAGCAGGCCACGCGCGGTTTCGATCAGCGCCAGCACCGTGCCGCTGTGTACGGCTTTCAAGTCGGCGATCTGCGCAGGCGACTCGGCCTTGGCCAGCACCACGCAAGGCAGGGCGCAGGCTTGCAGCAAGGCGATGTCGTCGGCGTAGTGTGGGCTGTGGGCATCGTTGATGCGCAGCAGCACCCGCGATGTGTCTGCCGTGGCATGCCATTCGGCAAACGCGCGGCGGGCCAGCGGCTTGTCGGCGGGCAGCACGGCGTCTTCCAGGTCGACGATCACGCAGTCGGCGCCGCTGGCCAGCGCTTTGGCAAAGCGCTCGGGGCGGTTGCCGGGCACGAACAGATAGGTCTGGGCCATGGCCTACACCGTGCCGGCGCTGCGCAGCGTGGCGATCTGTTCGGCGCTATAGCCCTGGCCGGCCAGGATGGCCTCGGTGTGCTGGCCCAACGCCGGCACCGCATCCATGCGCGGCGCTGCGGTGTGCCAGGAGCCGGGCGGCAGCAGGGCAGGCACGCGGCCCTGGGGCGTGTCCACCTCGGTCCAGCGATTGCGGGCCTGCAGCTGCGGATGCGCCCAGACCTCGGCCATGCTGTTCACCTGGGCGTTGGCGATGCTGGCCTGTTCCAGCCGTTCGACGACTTGCGCGGCGGTCAATGTGGAAAAGGCCTGCACGATCAGTGCTGACAGTTCGGCGCGGGCTGCGCTGCGCTTGGAGTTGCTGGTGAAGCGTTCGTCCGTGGCCAGCGTCGGCTGCAGCAGCACCTGCTCGCAAAAGCCCTTCCATTCGCGCTCGTTCTGCAGGCCCAGCATCACGGTCTTGCCGTCGCCGGCCGGGAACGGGCCATAGGGGTAGATGGTGGCATGGCTGGCGCCGGAGCGCGGTGGCGGTGCCGCGCCTTCGAACGCGTAGTACAGCGGGTAGCCCATCCATTCGGTCAGCGATTCCAGCATGGACACGTCGATGTGCTGGCCTTGGCCGGTCTGCTGGCGCTGCATCAGCGCGGCCAGGATGTTGGTATAGGCGTACATGCCGGCCGAGATGTCGGCAATCGACGGGCCGGCCTTGGACGGCGTGTCCGGCGTGCCGGTGACCGACACAAAGCCGGCCTCGCTCTGGATCAGCAGGTCGTAGGCCTTCTTGTCGCGGTAGGGGCCGTCGCCGCCGTAGCCGGATATGTCGCAGACGATGATGTTGGGCCGCACTTTGCGAAGGGCATCAAACGACAGGCCCAGCCGGGCCGCCGCGCCGGGTGCCAGGTTTTGCACCACCACGTCGGCTTCTTCGGTGATCAGGCGCAGCAGGATTTTCTGCGCCTCGGCATCTTTCACGTCCAGGGTCAGGCTCTCCTTGGAGCGGTTGGTCCAGACGAAGTGCGATGCCAGGCCGCGCACCCGCTCGTCGTAGCCGCGCGCAAAGTCGCCCACGCCCGGGCGTTCGATCTTGATCACACGGGCACCCAGGTCGGCCAGCTGGCGGGTGGCAAACGGCGCCGCGATGGCGTGCTCCAGGGTGACGACGGTAATGCCTTGCAGGGGTTGCATGCTGTGCTTACTCCAGGGTCGCGGTGGCATCCATGGTCAGGTAACCCTCGTGGTCACGCCCCCACAGATGGATGGTCTTGCCGTCGGCCGATGGTTGGCCGTGGACTGAGAACGGGTGGATGTCGAAGGTCGGCCGCACCGCCTTGAAGGCGAACTGCTGCACCCGCGCATCCGGCATCTGGCGGCGCAACAGGTCCATCAGCAGGGTGGCGATCAGCGGGCCGTGCACGACCAGGCCGGGGTAACCCTCAACCGTGGTGACGTACTGGCGGTCGTAGTGGATGCGATGGCCGTTGAAGGTCAGGGCCGAGTAGCGGAACAGCAGTACGTCGTCGGGCACGATGGCCCGGCTCCAGGCGGCTGTGGCCGGGGCCAGCGCGGGTGGTGGCGCTACGTCATCGGGCGAGGCCGCGGCGCGGTAGACGATGTTGTGGTGCTCGGTCAGCGCAACGGCGGATGCACCGTTGCGCCGTACTTCATGGCGCACCTTGACGAAGATCAGGCTGCCGCTGCGGCCGGTTTTCTCTTGCACGTCGGCGATGGTGGATGTGCGCTCCAGCGTGTCGCCGACCCGCAGCGGGCTGTGGAACACGAAGTCGCTGCCCGCCCACATGCGGCGCGGCAGCGGCACCGGGGGCATGAAGCCGCCGCGCTTGGCATGGCCGTCCGGGCCAATGTCCGACTGGCGGTGCAGTGGCAGAAAGTACAGCCAGTGCCACAGGCTGGGCAGCGGCGTGCCGGCGGCCGGACGCTCGGCGGGCCAGTCCAGCGTGGCCGACAGCGCGGCGTAGGGGGTGGCGGTGGCGATGTCGGTGACCGTCTCGCTGCGGCCAATCCAGTCGCTCAGGTTGATGTGCTGTGTCTCCATCTCGGCATCCTTGGTGTGAATACGGTGATGGTGCCCAGGCTGGCCCTGTTCGCCAAGTGCAACTTTTAATATGATTGCTGCATGTCACGCATCAATTTCGATTTGCAGCAGCTGCAGGCTTTTGTGGCCGTGGCCGAGCGCGGCAGCTTCCGCGCGGCGGCCGACCAGATCCATTTGTCGCCCCCGGCCCTGAGCCGGCGCATCGACAAGCTGGAGACCATCCTCGGCCACCGGCTGTTCAACCGCACCACCCGCGAGGTCGAACTGACCAGCCTGGGCCGGGTCTTTCTGGAGCGTGCGCGTTCGGCGCTGGACGACCTGGAGTCGGCCCTGCTGGGCATCACCGACCTGGCGCCGAGCCGGGGCGGGCGGGTCACGGTGGCCTGTGTGCCGTCGGCTGCGCTGTACTTTCTGCCGGTGGCGCTGCGCAGCTTTTTGCAGCAGTACCCGGCGATCCGCATCCGGGTGGTGGACGAGAGCGTGAACCAGACCTTGTCCAGCGTGATCTCGGGCGAGTCCGACTTCGGCATCGGCTTCATGAGCACCCAGGTGCCCGAGGTGGCGTTCGAGTCCATCCACGACGACCCGTTTGTGCTGGCCATGCCGCGCAGCCACCCGCTGGCCGAGCGCAAAGCCATACGCTGGGCCGAGCTGGGCGCCGAGCGGCTGATTTCGGTGGCCCGCAGCAGCGGCAACCGCCAGCTGCAGGACGATGCGCTGGCCAAGGCCGGGGTGAACCCCAGCTTCGCGTTCGAGGTCAGCCACATCGCCACGCTGCTGGGCATGGTGGACGCCGGCCTGGGCCTGGCCGCCGTGCCGCGCATGGCCTTGCCGCGCCAGCATGCGAGCCTGGTCGGCGTGGCTTTACGCGATCCGCCCATCGTGCGCAAGCTGGGCTTGCTGACCCGGCACGGCGCCAGCCTGCGGCCCGCGGCGGCAGCCTTCCACCAGCATTTGCGCGATGCGCTGACCAGCCCCAGGCCTCTCGATTTTCTTCAAAAAGAATAGCTGCTTGCGCAGGTAGATACTGCGCTGGAGGCCAATTTAATACCTAAATTAGGCTTCTTCCAGCACACCACCGACCTGCATCTGGGCGCGCTGGGCGACCCGGCCCCACTTGGCGATCTCGTCGCCCACCATCTGCTGCAGCTGGGCCGGTGTGCTGGTCTGCACCCGGGCGCCGTCCGCGGCCATGCGGGCTACCAGCTCGGGGTCGCGCAGCACGGTGTTCAGGGCCTGGTTCAGCTCGGCCACCAGCTCGGGCGGCGTATGGGCCGGGGCAAACAAGGCATACCACTGGGTCACATCCACCCCCGGCACACCTTGCTCGGCCAGGGTTGGCACGCCGTGCATATTGGGCAGGCGCTCCGGCCCGGCCACGGCCAGGGCGCGCAGCTTGCCGCTCTGCAGATACGGCTGGGCGGTGAACAGGCTGGGGAACATCAGCTGGGTATGGCCGGCCACCGTGTCGGCAATTGCCGGCGCCGCGCCCGGGTAGGTGCGGCCCTGCAGGGAGGTACCGGCGTTCAGGTTGAACAGCTCGGCGGCAAAGTGCGGCGCAGTGCCGGTGCCGGCCGACGCATAGCTGAACGGGGTGTCGCGCGCCTGGCGGACCAGATCGCGCACGTCGGTAATGTCGAGTGCGGGATTCACCACCAGTAGGGTCGGCGAATAGCCGATCAGGCCGACCGGGCAGAAGTCCTTCAATGGGCTGTAGCGCAGGCTTTCCAGCGCCGGGTAGATGCCGTGGGTGGCGATGTAGCCGAACAGCAGGGTCTGGCCGTTGGGGGCGGCTGAGGCCACGTATTCGCAGGCCACGCTGCCGTTGGCGCCCGCGCGGTTGTCGATCTGCACGTTCTGGCCGAGCAGCGGCGCCAGCTTGCGCGCCAGCGCGCGGGCCATGGTGTCGTTGCCGCCGCCGGCACTGGTCGGCACGATGATGCGTATCGATTGGCTGGCGGCCGGGGCCGCAGCGGCTGGCGCGGGCCGCTGTTCTTCTGGCGGGAACACGTAACTGGGCAGTTGCAGCTGGCCTTGCAGAATCTTGCGCGCGGTACGCACCAGGGCTGCGCGTTCGACCTGGGCGGCTTCGCCTGTGCCAACGACTTCCACTTCGATATCGATCTGGCCGGCCGGGTGCAGCACCACCAGCGGGCGCTTGCCGGCGGGCGTGCTGGCACCGCTGGCCACGGTGCCAGGCAGGGCGAAGGCGGTCGCCACGCCAATCGCGCCGGTGACGGCATGCGAGGCATGGCAGCGGCGGGGCGTGAAGTAGCGCGAGGTGATGCTGTTCGCATCGTCGCCGGGGCTGACGATCACCGGCTTGGGCACCACGCTGTCCGACACGTCGCCCAGGCCCATGCGCGCGCCCATCACCCGGCGCATGGCTTCTATGCGCTCCAGCAGCGCGGTATTGGCATCCAGCTGGGCCGGGCGCTCGCGGCCAGTCAAGCCCAGGTCGGCGGCGCGCAGGATCATCAAGGGCATGGCGGCATCGATGCAGGTGACCTCGATGCCGTCGATGCTGTCGATGCGATTCCCGGTGGGAAACAAATGGCCGGTGACCGCGCCCCAGGCATCCAGAAAGTTCAGCAGGATGGGCGCGGCCGTGCCGGCCACGCCGTCAATGCGTGCATCGCCCTCGTAGGTAACGACGCCGCCCGGGGTGCAGACGGTGACGTCGATGCAGGCGCCGGTGTTGACGTTGTAGACCCGGGCCGTGGTGTGGCCGTCCTGGGCGGCGATCAGGCCTTGTTCGATGGCAAACGGCACCACGCCGGCCAGCATATTGCCGCAGTTGGGCCGGGTGTCGACCGACTGGTGGCCCACGCCGACCTGGGCGAACAGGTAGTCCACATCGCAGCCCGGCTGCTGCGAACGCGAGACGATGGCGACCTTGCTGTTCAGCGTGCTGCCGCCTCCCAGGCCGTCGAGCTGCAGCGGGTCGGACGCGCCGATGGCGCCGATCAACGCCTGGTCGCGCGCCTCGGTGCCCTCGGGCAGCCATTCGCGCAAGAAGAACGGCCCACGCGAGGTGCCGGAGCGCATCAGCACGCAGGGGATGTTGCGATTAATCATGGGGCGGTCTTCAGTCGGCTTGGAGTTTTGCCTGCTGGACCACGCGCTTCCAGCGGGCCAGGTCCGACTTGACCAGTTCGCCCAGTTGCTCGGGCGTGCTGGACTCGACGTCCGCGCCATGGCCTTCGATGCGGGCGATGGTTTCCTTGTCGGCCAGCACCTGGTTGAGCGCGGCGTTCAGCTTGACGATCACCTCCTTGGGGGTCTTGGCCGGTGCGAAGAACGCGTACCACTGGTCGACCTCCACACCGTCTATGCCCAGTTCCTTCAGCGTGGGTACGTTCGGCAGGGCAGCCGAGCGCTTGGCGCCGGCGACGGCCAGGGCTTTGAGCTTGTCGGACTTGACATAGGGCAGGGCGGTAAACAGGCTGGGGAACATGATCTGGGTCTGGCCGCCAATGGTGTCGGTGATGGCCGGAGCCGAGCCCTTGTAGGGCACGTGCAGAGGATTGGTCTGGGTGGCCAGCTTGAACAGTTCGGCCGCAAAGTGCGGGGCCGTGCCATTGCCGGCCGAGGCGATGCTGAATTTTTCCGGCGTGGCCTTCAGCATGGCGACCAGCTCCTTCACGTCCTTGGCCTTGACCGTGGGGTTGACCACCATCAGGGTGGGCGAATAGCCGACCCGGCCGATGGGCTCGAAGCTGGTGATTGGGTCGTAGCGCAGCTTTTGCAGCGCCGGGTTCATCGCGTGGGTGGCCACGTAGCCGAACATGATGGTGTTGCCATCGGGCGCGGCGCGGGCCACCAGCTCGGCGGCGATGGCGCCGTTGGCCCCGGCCTTGTTGTCCACGATGACGGTCTGGTTCAGGATGGCGCCGAGCTTTTGGCCTATGGTGCGGGCCATGGCGTCGTTGCCGCCACCAGCGGCAGTGGGCACCACGATGGTCAGGGGCTTGTCGCTAGCGGCGAGGGCGAGGCTGGCGCTGCCGAGCAGCAGCAAACCGGAAATCAATCTTTTCAACATACGTGTCTCCTAGGGGGCAAAAGTGCGTGGTACACACCACAGCTGCGATTGTTGGTGTTGCAGGGCTTGCAGTAAATTGCACTTTTTTAATCGATTGGTGTGTGCTATGCATCAATTGCGGGTGCTGGCGCTTGCCCCCGTCTGCGGCCTGCGGGTTTCCTTTGCTTGCATTTGCTTTACCGGCGCTGTCCGAGTGGTCCCGCTGCGGCGGCTACACTTGAGGGCTGTCAGTCACTCCGGCTTGCGCCCTTCTCCAGACAGAGTTTTCAGCCCCGGGCTGAAGGCTGACGCAAGCCTTCTACCTCTGGTGCGCCGTGAAGTTGTTTGTCCGTAGTTTTGCCTTCTTGGCCCCCGTTTTGGCCCTTGCGTTTGCTGTGGCGGCCCCGTCGGCGGCCCTGGCCCAGTCCACCCCGATTTTTGTACTGAACTCGCTGGATGCCAGCGTCAGCGTGATCGACCCCGGCAGCTGGACCGAGACCAAGCGGATCACCACCGGCAAAGAGCCGCACCACATGTATCTGACGCCGGACGAGAAGTCGCTGATCATCGCCAATGCGCTGTCCGATACGCTGACCTTCATCGACCCCAGGACCGCCGAAGTGCAGCACGTGGTACGCGACATCCTGGACCCGTACCAGCTGCGCTTTTCGCCCAACATGAAGTGGTTTGTGACTGCTGCCAACCGGCTGAACCACATCGACATCTACCGCTGGGACGGCAAGGACATTGTGCTGGCCAAGCGCGTGGCCACTGGCAAGACGCCCAGCCATTTGTGGATAGACAGCAAGAGCACGACGATTTACTCCACCATGCAGGACAGCGACGAGCTGGTCGCGGTGGACCTGGCGACCCAGACCATCAAATGGCGCACCCCCACCGGCGCCATGCCGGCCGATGTGTACGGCACGGCCGACGACAAGACCCTGCTGGTCGGCCTGACCGGCGGCGACGGCGTCGAGGTGTACGACGTGTCGGGCAAAACGCCGGTGCGCACCAAGGTCATCGCCACCGGCAAGGGCTCGCACGCCTTCCGCGCCGCGGGCGACAAGCGCCATGTATTCGTGAGCAACCGCGTGGCCAATACCATCAGCAAGATCGACCTGCAGACCCTGGAGTCGGTGGCTACCTACCCTGCGCCGGGCGGCCCGGACTGCATGGACGTGTCGGCCGACGGCAAGCTGCTGATGGTCACTTCCCGCTGGGCCCGCAAGCTGACAGTGATCGACCTGGAGTCCAAGAAAGTGGTGCGGCAAATCAATGTTGGAAGGTCTCCCCATGGCGTTTGGACACTGGACCACGCACCCCGTTAAATACGTTGTTGCTACGGTATTAATAGCTGCTAGCGCAGGTTCTATCAGCGCTACAGCCCAAAAACCTTGTGAAAAGCCGCTGTACCTGACCTTCGACACCGGCCACATGGGCGTGGCCCCGCTGATCGCCGATGTGTTGAACCGGCAGCAGGTCAAGGTCACCTTCTTCGGCGCCCAGGAGCGCACCCAGGAGGGCGACGGCAGCCTGGGCGAGCACTGGGCCCCCTGGTGGAAGGCCCGCGCCGCCGAAGGCCATGCCTTTGCCTCGCATACCTACGACCACGTGTACTGGAAGGGCGACATACCAAGTCAGCCCGGTAACCCGCC
Source organism: Rhodoferax ferrireducens (assembly GCF_031458075.1). Classification (GTDB taxonomy): domain Bacteria; phylum Pseudomonadota; class Gammaproteobacteria; order Burkholderiales; family Burkholderiaceae_C; genus Rhodoferax_B; species Rhodoferax_B ferrireducens_A. Next base: position 932,636 of record NZ_JAVDXT010000001.1, read on the forward strand.
GCAGTTCCGCGTCAAGCCCTCGGCTGGCCCAGATGCCGACAAGACCTTTACCTGGACCGCCGCGCAGTACTGCGAGGAAATCCGCCGCGCCAGCCAGCGCCTGCAGGCCATGACCGGCCAGGCGCCGCTGCCGCTGTTCCGGGCGCCGGGCGGCAAGACCTCGCCGGCGCTGCTGGCGGCTGCGCAATCCTGCGGCTATGCGCATGTGGGCTGGGCCCCGGCCGGTTTTCTGGGCGATGAGCTGTCCAGCGAGCGTGCCAGCAACCCGGCGCTGCTGGCCCAGGCGCTCAAGACCATCCGCAGCGGCGACATCCTGCTGGCCCACCTGGGCATCTGGTCGCGCAAAGACCCGTGGGCGCCGGCGGTGCTGGAGCCGCTGATCGTCGGTCTGAAGGAGCGCGGCTTCTGCTTCCGCACCCTGCGCGAGCATCCTGACTTCACAGCCTGGATATCGGCCCACAGCAAATAATTGCCCATGATCGACTTTCTGACTAACTTGTTTTCCGACGCGCAGCAATGGCTGTTTGAGGCGCTCATCCAGCCCCTGGTGTTTGGCCTGGGTTTTGGCGGCTGGGTGGAAGACGCCTATACCGCCACCGGCTGGCTGCTGGTGGGCGTGTTGCAGCTCGTGGTGCTGGTGGCGGTGTTCGGTCCGCTGCAGCGCTGGCGCCCGGCCGAGCCAGTGCACGACCGGGCGGCCATCCGCACCGATGTGCTGTACACACTGATCCACCGGCTGGGCCTGTTCCGTCTGGCGCTGTTCTTTACGCTCGATCCGCTGATGGACGAGATGTTTGGCGCGCTACGGGTGGCCGGCATGGGCACCTGGCATCTGGATGCGCTCTGGCCGGGCGTGACCGACCAGCCGGTGCTCAGTTTTGCGCTGTACCTGGTGGTGTTCGACTTTCTGGGCTACTGGGTGCACCGCGGCCAGCACCATTTCAACTGGTGGTGGAGCCTGCATGCGCTACACCATTCGCAGCGCCAGATGACGCTGTGGAGCGACAACCGCAACCATTTGCTCGACGACATCCTGGGCGACGTGATCGTGGTGCTGGCCGCGCAGCTGATCGGTGTGGCGCCCGGCCAGTTCATCGCCATCGTGGCCTTTACCCAGCTCAGCGAGAGCCTGCAGCATGCGAACCTGCGGCTCTGGTTTGGCAAGGTGGGCGAGCGCCTGTGGGTCAGCCCGCGCTTCCACCGGCTGCACCACAGCATCGGCCTGGGCCACGAGTCGGCGGGCAAGAACACCCTGGGCGGGCACAACTTCGGCATCCTGCTGCCCTGGTGGGACATGCTGTTCGGCACCGCCAACTTCGAGCTGCGCTACGACCCTACGGGCATCCGCGACCAGTTGCCCGAGGAGGGCGGGCGCGACTACGGCCGGGGTTTCTGGCGCCAGCAGTGGCTGGGCGTGCGCCGGCTGTGGGGCAGTCTGCGTTGACATGATGCGGGTATCCTCCTGCCCATGAAACTGCTTCTGAACTCTTTTTGGCGTGCGGTGGCGTACTGCATGCACCCGCGCGTGATCGCGCTGTCGTTTCTGCCCCTGGTGCTGCTGGTCGCGCTGTCGTTAGGCCTGGGCTACTTCTATTGGGAGCCGGCGCTGGACTCGGTGCGCACCATGTTGGACGCGTCGGAATGGGTGTCGCGGCTGTGGACCTGGTTGGAAACCGCCGGTGTCGGCCAGCTCAAGGTGGCGCTCGCGCCCTTGCTGGTGATTTTTGCGGTCACGCCCTTCCTGGTGGTGCTGTCCCTGCTGGCGGTGGCCTTGATGATGACGCCGGCGCTGGTGGCCCTGGTCGCCGAACGGCGCTTTCCCCAGCTGGAGAAGAAAAAGGGCGGTACCTTTCTGGGCGGCCTGTTCTGGTCGCTGGGTTCGATCCTGCTGGCGCTGGTGGCCATCATCGTGTCGATTCCGCTGTGGCTGGTGCCGCCGCTGATCCTGGTGCTGCCGCCGCTGATCTGGGGCTGGCTGACCTACCGCGTGATGTCGTACGACGCGCTGGCGCTGCATGCCAGCAAGGACGAACGGCGCGAGATCTTCCGCCGGCACCGCTTGTCGCTGCTGGGCATAGGCATCCTGACCGGCTACCTGGGCGCCGCGCCCAGCCTGGTCTGGGCCTCGGGGGCTTTGTTTGCCGCGGCCTTCGTGATCCTGGTGCCGCTGGCCATCTGGATCTACACCCTGGTGTTTGCTTTCTCGTCGCTGTGGTTTGCCCACTATGTGCTGGCCGCGTTGGAAGCCTTGCGGGCTGAATTGCCCGTAGCGCCGGTGGCGCCCACGCCGCCCAGCACCCCTGCCGAGGAGCCCGTGACCCTTCTGGAACCCCTCCACGTAAAGCCTGCTTATGACTCTGGAAACTCCATCCTCCCCGCGCCTTGAGAGTGCGCCCACCTTCGGGCTGGTCATCGTTGGCGACGAAATCTTGTCCGGCAAGCGGGCCGACAAGCATTTGCCCAAGGTCATCGAATTGCTGTCCGCCCGCGGCCTGCAGCTGGGCTATGCCGACTACGTGGGGGACGACCCGGCGCGCATCACCGCCACCTTGCAGCGCGCATTTGCCTCGGGCGACGTGGTGTTTTCCACCGGCGGCATAGGCGCGACGCCCGACGACCACACCCGCCAATGTGCGGCGCGGGCGCTGGGTTTGCCGCTGGCCCTGCACCCGCAGGCCGAGGCCTTGATACGCGAGCGCATGCAGGACACGGCGCGCGACCAGGGCACGGTGTATGAGCCGAACCATCCGGACAACATCCACCGGCTGAACATGGGCGTGTTTCCGCAGGGCGCGCGCATCATCCCCAACCCCTATAACAAGATCCCCGGCTTCAGCGTCCAGCATGTGCATTTCGTGCCTGGCTTCCCGGTCATGGCCTGGCCCATGGTTGAGTGGGTGCTGGACCAGCAGTATGCGCAGTGGTTCCAGCGCGCGGCCTGGGTCGAGAAGTCAGTCATCGTGTTTGGCTCCATGGAGGCTGCGCTGACCCCGCTGATGCAGGCACTGGAGCAGCGCTTTGACGGCGTCAAGGTGTTCAGCCTGCCCAGCGTCGACCACCCGGAGTTTGGCCGGCATATCGAGCTGGGTGTCAAAGGTACGCCCGCGCAGATAGACCATGCCTACCCGGCGCTGCTGGAAGGCCTGCAGGGTTTCGGCGCGCAGCTGGGTCCCGAATTGGTGCGTACATAAATGCACCAAATTGATGCGGTTTCATTGCGCTCAAGTTTGGTGCATTCTGTTGCCGGTCTGATGGACGTTTGGCGCAGAATACCGCTGCCAGCCAAGGCAAAATAGGCGGGTGGAGGCAGTTGCCGGGCGTGCCGCTGGATGGCACAGAAACTGCATTCCCCATAAAGTTGATTAATTTCAGTCCAACGCAACCAACCCTACCAGGAGATTCTTGATGGCAAAGACCGTCGCAGACGTGATGAAGATGGTGAAAGAAAGCGAAGTCAAGTTTGTTGACTTCCGTTTCACCGATACCCGCGGCAAGGAGCAGCACGTCACCGTGCCGGTTTCGCACTTCGACGAAGACAAGTTCACATCGGGCCACGCGTTCGACGGCTCTTCGATCGCTGGCTGGAAGGGTATTGAAGCTTCGGACATGCAATTGATGCCCGATGCCAACACCGCCAACATCGACCCGTTCTTCGAAGAAACGACGATGATCCTGACCTGCGACGTGGTCGATCCAGCCGACGGCAAGCCGTACGAGCGCGATCCTCGCTCGCTGGCCAAGCGCGCCGAAGCCTACATGAAGGCCTCCGGCCTGGGCGACACCGCCTACTTCGGACCAGAACCAGAATTCTTCGTATTCGACAGCGTGCGTTGGCAAAACGACATGTCGGGTTGCTATTCCAAGATCGATTCGGAAGAAGCTTCCTGGAACACCGGCAAGGAATACGAACACGGCAACACCGGCCACCGTCCTGCAGTCAAGGGCGGCTACTTCCCCGTGCCTCCAGTCGACAGCTTCCAGGACATGCGTTCGGAAATGTGCCTGGTGCTGGAATCGCTGGGCATTCCTGTCGAAGTGCACCACCACGAAGTGGCCAACGCCGGCCAAATGGAACTGGGTACCAAGTTCAGCACGCTGATCCAGCGCGCCGACTGGGTCCAACTGCAAAAGTACGTGATCCAGAACGTGGCCCATGCCTACGGCAAGACCGCCACCTTCATGCCCAAGCCCATCGTTGGTGACAACGGTTCCGGCATGCACGTGCACCAATCCGTGTGGAAAGACGGCAAGAACCTGTTTGCTGGCGACGGCTATGCAGGTCTGTCGGAATACGCGCTGTTCTACATCGGCGGCATCATCAAGCACGCCCGTGCCTTGAACGCGATCACCAACCCCGGCACCAACAGCTACAAGCGCCTGGTGCCTGGCTATGAAGCGCCTGTGAAACTGGCTTACTCGGCCAAGAACCGCTCGGCTTCGATCCGTATTCCCTTCGTGGCAAACCCCAAGGGTCGCCGCGTGGAAGCACGTTTCCCCGATCCACTGATGAACCCCTACCTGGGCTTCTCGGCTCTGCTGATGGCAGGTCTGGACGGCGTGGAAAACAAGATCCATCCTGGCGAAGCCGCCACCAAGGATCTGTACCATCTGCCCCCCGAAGAAGACAAGCTGATCCCTACCGTCTGCCACAGCCTGGACCAAGCGCTCGAATGCCTGGACCAAGACCGTGCGTTCCTGACCAAGGGCGGCGTGTTCACCGATGCGTACATCGATGCGTACATCGACCTGAAGATGCAGGAAGTCACGCGTTTGCGCATGGCCACCCACCCGGTGGAATTTGACATGTACTATTCGCTGTAATAGCGGATACAGTTCTGGGACTGCACTTACTGCTGTACCAGAGCTCTCACAAGGACGGCGCAAGCCGTCCTTTTTGCGTTATGGCCATGAGATGCTGTGGAAACGGAGTACCGTTGTGTTCATTCCATTTGTTCAAGCCCTGTAGGGCCTATCCGATACGCATGAAATATCTTTCTGGTCTGATTTTGGGAATTGCCGCAGTGTCTGTTTTTGCGCAGGACGCGGCGGTGTACCGCTGCGGCAACGAGTACACGAATGCCGTGAAGGACGCCAAGGAGGCCAAGGCCCGCGGCTGCAAGCTGGTCGAAGGCGGCAATGTCAGCGTGATCCAGGGGGCCCGTCCCAATGGCGCCAGCCCGGCCCCGGTGCGCGCGCCGGCGCCGCCGCGCAGCGATGGCGTAGAGCAGCGCGCGCGCGACTCGGATGCCCGCATGATCCTGGAGTCGGAGCTGAAGAAAGCCGAAACCCGGCAAGCCGAGCTGCTGAAAGAGTACAACGGCGGCGAGCCGGAGAAGCAGGGCGGCGAAGCCCGCAACTACCAGAAGTACCTGGACCGCGTGGCCGAGCTGAAAGCCAGCATTGCCCGCAACGACAGCGATATCGCCGGCCTCAAGCGCGAACTGGCCCGCTTGCCCCCGGCGCGCGCCACCCCCTGATCCCTACGCCGTACAGGTTCCGCATCGACTATGCCGCACAACCCTCCCAACCCCTATATCGCGCGCTTCCAGGCGTTTGATTTGTTGGCCACCCTGGTGGCCGTGCTGCGCAGCGATGGCGCGGTGCTGTTTGCCAATGCGGCGCTGGAAGACGCCTTGGGCACCTCGCGCCGCACCATCGAAGGCTCGCATTTCCCCGACTGCTTTACCGAGCCGCTGATTCTGCAGAACGCGCTGGAAGGGGCGGGCAGCAACGAGTTTGCGGCCTTGCGCTACGACGCCTGGCTCAAGCGCCTGAACCACGACCCGGTGCCGGTGCATGTGATCCTGGCCCAGACCGAACGGCAGGGCGAGGTCATCATCGAGCTGCTGCCGCAGGAACAGCAGGCTAAGCAGGACCGCGAGGAACGCCTGATCGACCAGGCCCAGGCCAACAAGGAGCTGATCCGGAATCTGGCCCATGAGATCAAGAACCCGTTGGGCGGCATCCGCGGCGCAGCCCAGTTGCTGGAGATGGAGATCGAGTCGCGCGAACTCATCGAATACACCCAGGTCATCATCCACGAGGCCGATCGTCTGCAAAGCCTGGTCGATCGGCTGCTGGCACCGCACCGGCGCCCGCACGTGGTCGGCGACGTGAACATCCACGAAATTTGCGAGCGCGTGCGCTCCCTGATCCTGGCCGAATTTCCGCGTGGGCTGAAGATCGAACGCGAGTACGACGTGTCGATTCCTGAGTTCCGCGGCGACCGCGAACAGCTGATCCAGGCGGTGCTGAACGTGGCCCACAACGCCACCCAGGCCCTCAGCGAACGGATTGCCGATGGCGATGCGCAGATCACTTTTCTGTCGCGGATTGCGCGCCAAGTTACCTTTGGTAAGCAGCGCTACCGATTGGCATTGGAATTGCATGTCATCGACAACGGCCCGGGTGTACCGGAGTCGATCAAGGACCGTATTTTTTACCCGCTGGTGTCGGGCAGGGAAGGCGGGTCCGGGCTGGGGCTGACATTGGCGCAAACCTTTGTCCAGCAACACCATGGCTTGATCGAATGCGACAGTGTTCCGGGCCGCACGGACTTTAAATTATTGATACCGCTGCCTTGAAAAAGCCAAGGCAGCCTGACCCGAGGTGACCCCCGACATGAAGCCGATCTGGATAGTAGACGACGACCAATCCATCCGCTTTGTGCTGGAAAAAGCGCTGCTCAGAGAAGACCTGCCGACCCGCAGCTTCACCAACCCGCGCGACGTGCTGCTGGCACTCGAACAGGCCACCGACGAAGACGGCCCGCAAATCCTGGTCAGCGACATCCGCATGCCTGGCGGCTCCGGCCTCGATCTGCTGGAGAAGGTCAAGGAGCTGCATCCCGGCCTGCCGGTGATCATCATGACCGCCTTCTCCGACCTGGACAGCGCGGTGTCGGCCTTCCAGGGCGGCGCCTTCGAATACCTGCCCAAGCCGTTTGACCTGCCCAAGGCGGTCGAGCTGATCCGCCGTGCGGTCGAAGAAAGCCAGCGCGAAGAAGTCGCCGAAGAGCGCATGGCCGCGGCCCCCGAAATGCTGGGCCAGGCCCCGGCCATGCAGGACGTGTTCCGCGCCATCGGCCGGCTCAGCCAGAGCAATGTGACGGTGATGATCACCGGCGAATCCGGCTCCGGCAAGGAACTGGTGGCCCGCGCGCTGCACAAGCATTCGCCGCGCGCCAACGGCCCGTTCGTGGCCATCAACACCGCGGCTATCCCGAAGGACTTGCTGGAAAGCGAACTGTTCGGCCATGAGCGCGGCGCCTTCACGGGCGCGCAGACCATGCGCCGCGGCCGCTTCGAGCAGGCCGATGGCGGCACGCTGTTCCTGGATGAAATCGGCGACATGCCGTTCGACCTGCAGACCCGCTTGCTGCGGGTGCTGAGCGATGGCCACTTCTACCGTGTCGGCGGCCACAATGCCGTCAAGGCCCAGGTGCGGGTTATCGCCGCCACCCACCAGGACCTGGAGCAGCGCGTGCGCGACGGCGTGTTCCGCGAGGATTTGTTCCACCGCCTGAATGTGATCCGCCTGCGCCTGCCCGCGCTGCGCGAGCGCGTCGAAGACGTGCCCATGCTGACCCGGCACTTCCTGCAGCAAAGCGCCAAGCAGCTGGGCGTCGAGCCCAAGCGCATCTCCGATGCGGCGCTGGCGCAGATTGCGCTGTTCTCCTTCCCTGGCAATGTGCGCCAGCTGGAAAACCTGTGCCACTGGCTGACCGTGATGGCGCCGGCCCAGGTGATCGAGCCCAAGGACTTGCCGCCCGAGATCGTGGGCGTGGCCGTGCCGCCGGCCAGCCTGGGCCACACCACGGCGACCCGCATCGTTGGCGTGCCGCTGCCGCTGACCGAGGCCACGCTGGACACCGAAGACGAACCGATGCTGAAGATCCCCAGCCTGGAAGCACCGGTGGCCGGCCCGGCGCCGCTGGCTGCCAGCAGCGGCTGGGAGCTGGGCCTGGAGGCCGAGGCGCTGGAGCTGCTGGCCCACGACCGGCATGACGTGTGGGACATCTTGTCGCGCCGTTTCGAGTCCAAGCTGATCCTGACCGCCTTGCACAACACCCGTGGCCGGCGCATCGAGGCCGCGCAGAAGCTGGGCATAGGCCGCAACACCATCACCCGCAAGATCCAGGAACTGGGTTTGGAATGAAATAAGCACCCTGCGCTTATTCCATAAGCGCAGGGTGCTACTGTTTTTGATGATTTCGCGCCCAGGCTGCGGCGCGAAAATTCTCTTGCCTGGCGCGCGCAAAGCGTACTAAAGTCATCCCGAGTTGTAACAAAGGCGCCCGACATGCTGAGCCAGCCGCGCTGGCCTGCCGGTGCTGCGCCTTAGCTTGACCTCTGTAGCCCGGCCGTACGGCCGCTGCCAGGGGCGCACGGGGAGGGTCCGCCATGGTGCTTCACCTGGCCCAGGACGTGGCTTGGATGCTCGTGCTGGGCGTATTGCAATGCCTGCATCTGCGCTTGTGGACCGAGCACCGGCGGGCCGGCCAGTGGGCCAGTGGTCTGCTGTTCGGCGGCGTCTGCATTCTGGGCATGATGGACCCGTTTATCGACATGCCCGGCGTGGCCCTGGACGGGCGTTCGGTGGTGCTGGGCATCGCCGGCCTGTTTGGCGGCCTGCTGGTGGCCGGCATTGCGGCGCTGCTGGCCGGCGGCTACAGCCTGTGGCTGGGCCATGCCGACATGCTGGCGGGCCTGGTACTGGTGGCGGCCTGCACCACGCTGGGCCTGCTGTACCGGGCCGCGGTGGCGCGGGGCTGGGCCACCCTGGGCGCGCTGCCGCTGCTGGCTTTCGGCATGCTGCTGCAGTGGATCCACCTGGCCTGCCTGGCCTTGCTGCCCGAGCCGATTCCCGCCGCCCAGTGGACGCCCATGGCCTTGTCCCTGCTGCTGATCTTTACGCCGGCCACCTTGCTGCTGGGCAGCGTGCTGCAAGAAGGCCAGCGGCGCGACGCCATCGACCTGGCGCTGCGCGAGTCCGAGGCGCGCTTTCGCAGCCTGCTGCAGGACATTCCGGCGGTATCGGTCCAGGCCTATGCACCCGACGGCACCACCCGCTACTGGAACAAGGCCTCCGAGCAGCTGTACGGCTTCAGCGCCGAGGAGGCCCTGGGCCGCAATCTGCGCGACCTGATCATTCCACAGGAAATGCGCGAAGGCGTGCGCGAGGCGATGGAGCAGATGTTCCGCACCCGCCAGGCGATTCCGGCCGGCGAGCTGTTGCTGCTGCACAAGGACGGCAGCCGGGTGCCGGTGTTCTCCAGCCATGCCTATGTGCAGGCGCGCGGCCGGCCGGCGGAGATGTTTTGCATCGACATCGACCTGTCGGCCCGGGTGCGCGCCGAGGCCGAGTTGCGCATTGCCGCCACCGCGTTTGAATCCCGCGAAGGCATGCTGGTGACCGACCCGCAGCAGGTCATACTGCGCGCCAACCGGGCCTTCACCCAGAGCATGGGCTATACCGATGCCGAGGCCGTGGGGCAAACGCTAGCGCTGCTGCAGGCCGGGCCGGACACCGCCACCAGCTTCCAGCTACTGCAGCAGGCCTTGCGCAGCCAGGGCCAATGGGCGGGCGAGATCTGGAGCCGGCGCAAGAATGGCGAGGAGTTTCCACAGTGGGTCACCATCAACGCGGTGCATGACGAGGCGGGCGGGGTCAGCCACTACATCGCCACCCTGGTTGACATTACCCAGCGCAAGGCCGCCGAGGAGCAGATTCGCCAGCTGGCCTTCTTCGACCCGCTGACCCATCTGCCGAACCGGCGCCTGTTGATGGACCGGCTGCAGCGCGCGCTGGCCGCCAGCGAGCGCAACAAGCGCACCGGGGCACTGCTGTTCGTCGACCTGGACCACTTCAAAACCCTGAACGACACCCAGGGCCACGAAAAAGGCGATCTGCTGCTGCAGCAGGTGGCACAGCGGCTGCAGACCTGCGTGCGCGACCGTGATACCGTGGCCCGCCTGGGCGGCGACGAGTTCCTGGTGGTGCTGGAAGACCTGGACGCCGCAGCGGCCCATGCGGCCGCACACGTGAAATCCGTCAGCGAGAAGATCGTGGCCCAGCTGCACCAGCTGTACCGCTTGGGCAACCTGGACTACAACAGCACGGCCAGCGTGGGCATCGCCATGTACAGCGGCCAGGGCACGCCGGCCGAGGAGCTGCTCAAGCAGGCCGACATGGCCATGTACCAGGCCAAGGCCGAGGGGCGCGATGGCCTGCGCTTCTTCGACCCGGCGATGCAGGCCGTGGTGAATGCGCGCGCCGCGCTGGAAGCCGACCTGCGCCAAGGCCTGGCGCTCGGCCAGTTCCTGCTGTACTACCAGCCGCAGGTGGATGCGCAAGGCCGGGTCACCGGCGCCGAGGCCTTGCTGCGCTGGCCGCACCCCACGCGCGGCATGGTGCCGCCGGTGCACTTCATCCCGCTGGCCGAGGAAACCGGCCACATCCTGCCCCTGGGCCGCTGGGTGCTGCAGACCGCCTGTGCCCAGCTGGTGGCCTGGGCCCAGGACCCGGTGCTGGGGCGGCTGGTGCTGGCGGTGAACGTCAGCGCCCGGCAGTTCCGCGACCCGGACTTCGCCAGCGGCGTGCTGGCCCTGCTGCACAGCAGCGGCGCCAACCCGCGGCGGCTCAAGCTGGAGCTGACCGAGAGCATGCTGGCCGACAACCTCGACGACATGGTGGAGAAGATGGCGGCCCTGGGCGCACACGGCATCCGCTTTGCATTGGACGACTTCGGCACCGGCTATTCGTCGCTGTCCTACCTCAAGCGGCTGCCGCTGGACGAGCTGAAGATCGACCAGTCGTTTGTGCGCGATGTGCTCGTCGACCCCAGCGATGCAGCCATCGTGCGCACCGTCGTCGGGCTGGCGCACAACCTGGGTCTCGAGGTGCTGGCCGAAGGCGTGGAAACCGAAGCGCAAAAGGACTTTCTGGCGCGCTGCCACTGCCATGTCTACCAGGGCTATCTGTTCAGTCGGCCGGTGCCGGTGGCCGCGTTTGAAGCCTTTGTGCTGGGCAGTGCGCAGCCGGCTTCTGTGGACGAGGTGAAGGCCGCCTAGGCCGTCACGTCGCTACGCAGCATAGTATGGCTTGTTATTGTTTTGATAGCAGGCTGCGCAAGAAAGTACTGCGCTGCAGGCCTGTTGGGCTGCATTTGTATAAAGAAATGTATAGATGGTCAACGCGCAATTCCAGCCGGCGTTGTGGGTACAGGTCTGAATATGTATCGGACTTGCTCGACGAAGTCGGAGCCCACTGCGACTGTTGCTAACAAGGATTATTTGCCATGACCACGATCAAGTCTCTTTTCGCCGCTGCCCTGATTTCTACCCTGGCTGCAGCTTCGTTTGCCCAGGCACCTGCTGCCACCAAAGACGCCGCCGCGCCTGCGGCCGCTGCACCCGCAGATGCTGCATCGCACGCCAAGAAGCCGGTGAAAAAGCATGTGGCGAAGAAGCCCGCCGCCAAGAAAGAGGAAAAGACTGCCGCTGTTCCAGCGACTCCTGCTACGCCAGCGACTCCCGCTGCTTCCGCCGCCAAATAAACCCACGGCTTGGCTGAAGAACGGAGGCTGAAGCCATTCAGCCTCCGTTTTTTTTGCGCCAGCGTTTTCTGCTTGCGACGTGGCGCTGTAGCTCAGGCCACCACGCCCTGCGCGCGCAGCGTGGCGATCTGCGCATCCGACAAGCCCATGCCGCGCAGCACCGCGTCGGTATCGCCGCCCAGATGCGGCGCCGCGCTGCGGATCGCGCCGGGCGTGGCCGACAGCTTGGGCACGATACCCGGCACTTCCAGCGTGTCGCCGTCGCGCGTGGTCTGCTGCAGCAGCATGTCGCGCGCGCGGTAGTGTGGGTCTTCGGCAATGTCCTTGGCGGTGTAGACCCGGCCCACCGGCACGTCGGCGGCCAGCAAGGTGGTGATGACTTCCTCGACCGTATGGCGGGCCGTCCAGCTGCCGATGGCGGCGTCCAGCTCGGCGGCGCGCTGGTTGCGCCCGGCGTTCACCGCCAGGTCCGGCGCGTGGGCCAGATCGGGACGGTCTATGGCCAGCATCAGCCGCTTGAAGATGCTGTCGCCATTGCCGGCGACCAGCACGCAGCCGTCGGTGCAGTTGTACGCATTGCTGGGCGTGATGCCGGGCAGGGCGCTGCCGGCCGGCTCGCGCACCGCGCCAAACGCGCTGTACTCGGGGATCAGGCTTTCCATCACATTGAACACCGCTTCGTGCAGCGCCACGTCGACCACCTGGCCCAGGCCGCCGTTGGCCTTGCGGTGGTGTAGCGCGGCCAGCACGCCGATGCAGCCATGCAGCGCCGCGAGCGTGTCGCCGATGGATACGCCGACCCGCACCGGCACCCGGCCCGGTTCGCCGGTCAGGTGGCGCAGCCCGCCCATGGCCTCGCCGACCACGCCAAAGCCCGGCCGATCGCGGTACGGGCCGGTCTGGCCGTAGCCGCTGATGCGCAGCATCACCAGGCCAGGATTTAGCGCATGCAATGCATCCCAACCCAGGCCCCAGGCTTCCAGCGTGCCCGGGCGAAAGTTCTCCACCAGCACATCGGCTTCGGCGATCAGTTTGCGGGCAATGTCCTGGCCGTCGGCGCTGCGCAGGTTCAGCGCGATGGAGCGCTTGTTGCGCGACTGCACCTGCCACCAGACCGAGGTGCCGTTCTGCACCATGCGCCAGTTGCGCAGCGGGTCGCCACTACCGGGGGGTTCGATCTTGATGACATCGGCGCCAAAGTCGCCGAGTGTCTTGGCAGCGAACGGCCCGGCGATCAGCTGGCCCATCTCTATGACTTTGACGCCCTGAAGGGCCTGCGGTGTGCTCATGGCTGAAATTTATAAAAAATAGGCTGCTGGCGCAGGTACTACCTGCGCAACCAGCTATTAAAACTATAGTGAGCTAAGGGTGATGACGACCGGCGCGTGGTCGCTGGGCCGCTCGTTCTTGCGCGGCAGCGTGTCGATCACGCAGGCCGTCACCCGCGGTTTCAGCGCGGGGCTGACCAGCACGTGGTCGATGCGCAGGCCGCGGTTGCGGCGGAAACCGAAGTCGCGGTAGTCCCACCACGAATAGCATTTGTCCGGCTGGGGGAACATGCGGTGCGTGTCGGTCAGGCCCAGCCCCACCAGGGCCTGCAGGTGGTAGCGCTCTTCGTCGGTGCAGTGGATGGTGTCTTTCAACAGCACCGGGTCCCACACGTCCAGGTCGTCGAAGGTGATGTTGTAGTCGCCCATCAGCACCAGCTGTGGGTACAGCAGCATCTCGGCCTTGATCCAGTCGCGCAGGGCTTTCAGCCAGTACATCTTGTACTCAAACTTCTCGGTGCCGGGCGCCTGGCCGTTGGGGAAGTAGGCGCCGATGACGCGCACACCGTTCACCGTGCCGGTGATCACGCGGGCCAGCTCGTCGCTGAAGCCGGGGATGTTCTTCACCACATCGGTGGCTTCGGTCTTGCTGAGCAAGGCCACGCCGTTATAGGTCTTCTGGCCGAACCACTGCGCCTGGTAACCGGCGGCGGCAAAAGCCGCGTGCGGAAACTTGTCGTCGGTCATCTTGGTTTCCTGCAGCACCAGCACATCGACCGGGTTGGCGGCCAGCCAGTCCAGTACCTGGGGCAGGCGTACGGTGAGGGAGTTGACGTTCCAGGTGGCAAGACGCATTGTTTTCCTAACTTGGTGTTGAAAGAATTTAATTTTTATCCACGGTGCGGCAGGTGACGGCTCCACTGCCGGAAAATCCGAACCGCGCTGGGGGACGGACCAGCATGTGCGCACCGCTTGCTCGAAGAATCGAATGTACTCGCTGACCGCAGTCTGGAGCAGTGGCAGCGGGACGCCTTGAGGCAGGTCGATGCGGGCCTGCGTGCACTTGGACTGAGAGGCTAGCTCTGGGCAATCTGTAGCTTCGCGGCTGCGGGCATATGCCTCTCTCGCCGTCCCGCGAGGGCGCCGGCATAGATCGTAAGGCCCATGCGCACTGCCTCCTGCTCGGGTGGTGTCAGATGGGCAAGTGCCGACGAGACCTGGTGACGGCCGAATGCCTCGATCGCAGCGCGGCTCTTCTGGCCCTTGCGGGTCAACTTGAGGTGCTTTATCCGGGCATCTGCCGCGCTCGTCGACTCCATAAGCTCCCCTGCAGTGATGAGCTTGCGCAGCATGCGGCTGACACTGGACTTTTCAAGACCCAGGAATTCCGTCACTTCGCTGGCGGTCATCGACTGGCGGGCCCCAATTTCTATCAGCGTGTGCACTGCCGACGGCGGATAGTCGGTAGCCGCCAGTGTTGTTTGCAGAAAACCGAGTTCGCGCACCATCTGCCGCGAAGCGGCGCGTATTGCGTCAACCAGTACGCCGTCAGACGACGCGACGGATGTCCTTTTTTTGCTCATAAGTTGTATTATGCAACTTATTTTCAAAGGACATCTATGCACATGGGCTCCGAAATAGGTGGCACTTCGGCCGCTGAATGTGCCATTCTTGAGCGGCGAATGACGGGCCATGTGGCGCTTATCACGGGCGGTGGCAGTGGGATAGGCAGGGCAACTGCGTTGCGGATGGCGGCCGAAGGCGCCGACGGGATTGTCATCGCTGGTCGCCGTGTTACAGACGGCGAAGCGGTTGCGGCCGAGTGCCGTTCGCTAGGAGCTAAAGCCCGCTACGTCCAGACCGACGTAACACGAGAAGAAGACGTCGCACGGGCGGTGCAGACTGCGGTTGGTGAGTTTGGTCGTCTGACCGTGGCGTTCAATAACGCCGGGGTACAGGAACGGCGAGCCCCCCTGGAGGCGCAGCGCATGGAAACATACAAGACTGTGTTTGATTCGAACGTCGGTTCGGTCTTCTTGTGTCTGAAGCACCAAATCGATGCGATGCTCCAAGAGGGTGGCGGACGGATTGTGGTGAATGCGTCCGTGAGCGGTATTCGAAACCCCAATCCCGGCCTCAGTCTATATTCCGCCTCCAAAGCGGCTGTGATTTCGCTGGTGCGGTCGGCCGCCATGGAAAACGCCCCGCGGGGTATTCGCATCAACGCAGTCGCGCCAGGTCGGGTGTTGACGGACATGATGCTGGCTTCGGGTATTGCCGACATGGCGAGCGTGGCAGCGGGCCTTCCCCTGCGCCGAATGGGGCAGCCTCACGAGGTGGCCGAGGCCGTCATCTGGCTTGCTTCCGATGCCTCCTCCTACATCGTCGGCCATATTTTGTCGGCTGACGGTGGATTCCTCGCGAGTTGATAGCGACCGAAATCAAATGGTCAAGCGCGGCGTCATCAGCTTCACGTCGTGCGCACATCCGATGCCGCTGCAACCACTGCGCCGTTCAGGCCGGGCAGAGGGGATTTGCCACCAGTGCGTGCCCCACGGTGCGCTGTTTTGGCCGCGTTTCATGGCACTGACCCCCATGCCCGGCCAGCGGCGTTGATTCTGGTTGTCTATACAGCTATGATTTGCGCGGCCCGTCCGTCTACGGCCCAGCACCCCACCGCCCGATCTGGAAAGCCCCTCCCCATGTCCGATAGCACCGCCGAAATTTACCTGACTTATCTGAACCATCCCGATGTGCAGGCCCTGGCCCTGACGGATGCTGAAATCCTGGCCGCCGTGGAGCAGGCTCTGCATGCCCAGGGCAACCAGCAGACCACCATCGAGCCGCGCATGCACCTGGTACCCGAGAAGGACTACCCGGGCCATTTCAATGTGCTGCGCGGCTACATCCGCCCCATGGGCCTGGCCGGGGTGAAGGTGGTGGGCGACTTCTACCGTAACTATGAGATCGGCCTGCCGTCCGAGCTGGCGGTGCTGAACCTGTTCAACCCGAAGAACGGCTCGCCCATCGCCATCATCGACGCGTCGGACCTGACCGATATGCGCACCGGCGCCATCACTGCCCTGGGCGCCAAGCACCTGGCGCGCAAGAACTCGAAGATCCTGGGCCATATCGGTGCGCGTGGCACCTCGTACTGGAATGTGCGGCTGCTGGATTCGATCTACGACTTCGACGAGATCCGCGTGCATTCGCGCCGGCCCGAGAGCCGCAACGCGTTTGCGGCCAAGCTGGAAAAAGACCTGGGCAAGAAGATCACCGTGACCACCGACTGGGAGTCCTGCGTGCGCGGCGCCGACATCGTGGTCGAGGCCTCGCGGCTGGAGAAGCCCGAGCCCCTGCTGAAGACCGAGTGGATCAAGAAGGGCGCTTGCGTGATTCCCTATGGCACCATGAGCGCGGTCGAGCTGTCGCTGACCGACATCATGGACAAGATGGTGATGGACGACTGGGGCCAGGCCAAGGCCGGACCGCTGGGCGCGCTGCGCGCCCACGTGGACGCAGGCAAGTTGTCGGAGCAGACTCTGCATGCCGAACTCGGCCAGATCGTCGCCGGCCTGAAGCCGGGCCGCGCAAGCGACGCAGAGACCAATCTGTTCTGGCACCGCGGCCTTTCTTTGTCGGACATTGCATTGGGCGCCTTCATGCTGGAGAAAGCCCAGCGCATGGGCCTGGGCCAGCGCCTGCGTTTCCGCTAGGCTGTAGCGGCTACCGGGTGTTTTGGCACTGCGGGGCCGAATTTGGCATGAACTCTGCATGCGTGCTTATCGCAATGTTGTATATACAAGTTGATTTTTTAACTTAAGACGTGGCCGGCACGGCTGGATGTGTCGGTAGTATTCGCTTTTTTTCTGTTCTCACCTTTTTCTGGAGTTCACCATGCGATTGAAGAAACTTTTGGCTGTCTCTGCATGGGCGCTGGCCGCCGTGCTGCCGCTCGCGTCCCAGGCCCAGCAGGCGCTGCGCGTGGGGTCGAAGAACTTCACCGAACAGTTTGTGCTGGCGGAAATCTATGCCCAGGCCCTGGAAGCCGCGGGCATCAAGACCGAGAAGAAACTCAACCTGGGCGGCACGCTGATTGCGCAAAAAGCCATGGAGGAGAAGCAGATCGATTTCTACCCCGAGTACACCGGCACCATGCTGTTGGCCGTGCTGAAGGCCGAGCCCATGACCAACCCCAAGGCGGTGTACGACAAGGTCAAGGAGGCCTACGCCAAGATGGGTTTTGTGCTGCTGAACCAGTCGAACCTGAACAATGGCTATGTGATGGTGGTGCGGCCTGAAACCGCGCAAAAGTACAAGCTGGAAACCCTTTCCGACCTGACCAAGGTGGCCAAGGAGCTGAAGATCGGCGCCGGCCCCGAGTTCCGTGACCGCAAGGACGGCCTGCCCGGCCTGAAAGCCAAGTACGACATGGTGTTCGGCGAAGACCTGCAAATGGCCATCGGCCTGCGCTACCAGGCGCTGAAGAACGACCAGATCCAGGTCGTCAACGGCTACTCCACCGACGGCCTGATCAGCGCCATGAAGCTCAAGCGCCTGCGCGACGACAAGAGTCTGTGGCCGCCGTATTTTGTGGTGCCGGTGATCCGCCGCGAAGCGCTGGACGCCAACCCCAAGGTCGGCGAAGTGTTGAACCGCGTGAGCGCGCTGCTGGACGAAACCAGCATGGCCCAGATGAACTACCAGGTGGACGGCGAGAAGCTCGAACCCAAGGACGTGGCCCACGACTTCCTGAAGGCCAAGGGCCTGGTCAAGTAAGTCGGCCATGGCATGCGAGGTTGGCGAACAGTGGCTGGGTATCGATGAGCTGGTACGGGTAGCCCGCGAGCGCGAGCCGGTGGCACTGGCCCCGGGGGCGCGGGGCCGGGTGGTGGCTGCGCGCCAGGTGGTCGAGCGCCTGGCGGCATCGGGCCAGCCGGTCTACGGCCTGAACTCGGCCCTGGGGGCGAACACTGGCGCGGTGCTGGCCGATGGCGACCTGGAAGCCTACCAGCGCCGGGCCGTGCGGGCGCGCGCAGTGGGCGTGGGGCCGGCCTGGGACACGGCGACCGTGCGCGCCATGCAGTTCGCCCGGATTGCCGGCCTGGCGCGGGGCGGCTCGGGCATTTCGCCGGCGGTGCTGGATGCTTGCATCGCCTTGCTGAACCACCAGGTCCATCCGCAGGTACCCCGCATGGGGTCCATCAGCGTGGCCGATTTGCCCCAGTTGTCGCACCTGGCCTTGCCCTTGTTTGGCGAGGGCCAGGCCGAATGGCAGGGCGATGTGCTGCCGGGCGCGATAGCCTTGCAGCGCGCCGGCCTGCAGCCCGTGGTGCTGGGCGCCAAGGACGGCCTGGCGCTGATCAGTGCCAACGCTGCCACCACGGCGCGCGCAGCCCTGGTGCTGCACGATGTGAGTGCGGCGCTGCACAGCTGGCTGGCGGCGATTGCGCTGGGCTTCGAGGGTTTTCGGGCCAATCTGTCGCCGCTGCACGCCGCGGCGGTAGCGGCCCGGCCAGCCACCGGGCAGATCGAGGTGGCGAGCCAGTTGCGCAGCTTGCTGCAGGGCAGCGTGCTGTGGCTGCCGGGGGCGGCGCGCCGGGTGCAAGACCCGGTGTCCATGCGGGTCGTGGCCCAGGTGCATGGTGCGGCGCTGGGCATGGTGCAATCGGCCCGGGCCCAGGTCGAAATCGAATTGAACAGTGCGGCCGACAGCCCGCTGGTGCTGGCCGACGAAGGCCTGATGCTGTCCAACGGCAACTTCCATTTGCCGGCCCTGGCGCTGTCGGTCGATGCCTGCGCGCTGGCGCTGGCGCAAACTTCCAGCATGGCGGTGGCACGCTGCCTGCGCTTCATGTCGCCTGCGCTGACTGACCTGCCATTGCAGTTGACGCGGCATGGGCCTGCGCATTCCGGCTTTGCCGCGGTGCAGAAGACGCTGACTGCGCTGTGGTCCGAGATCCGCCTGCGTGCCAACCCGGCTTCACTGGACTTCATCCCCATCTCCGAGGGTCTGGAAGACCATGCATGCATGGCCTGGACTGTGGTAGACAAGCTGGGTGAGCTGCTGCAGCGTGTGCACTACCTGATCGCCACCGAGCTGCTGGTCGCGGCCCAGGCGGTAGACCTGCGCGGCACGGCCACGGCCGAGATGGGCGAGGGCGCGCTGGCGGCCTATACCCGGCTGCGGGCCATCGTGCCCGTGCTGGACGAAGACCGGCCGCTGGGCCCGGACATCGACAGCGTCTACCAGGCGGTGGCCGCGGGCCACTTCAACCTGTTCAACCTATCTCTAGCAAAGGCCGCGTGACATTGCCATGACCTGGTTTCTGCGTAACTGGCCGGATGTGCTGTATGCCCTGTGGGAGCATATTGCGATCTCTTTCACCGCTCTGGTGATCGCCTTTGCCTTGTCGCTGGCCATCGGCGTGCTGGCGGCCCGGCGTGCCCGGCTGTACGGCGCGGTGATGACGGTGTCGGGGGTTTTGTACACCATACCGACCCTGGCTTTTCTGGCCTTTCTGATTCCGCTGGTGGGGCTGGGCCGCAGCAACGCCATCATCACCATGGTGGCTTTTTCGCTGATGATTTTGATCCGCAGCGTGGCCACCGGCATCCGCGAAGTGCCTGCCGAAGTGATAGATGCGGCGCGCGGCATGGGCATGGCGCCGCGCCAGATCCTGCGCCAGATCGAGCTGCCACTGGCCTTGCCACTGATCGTGGCCGGCCTGCGGGTATCGGCGGTGACGGTGATCAGCGTGACGGTGGTGGCCGCCTATGTCAATGCCGGCGGGCTGGGCACGCTGATCTTCAACGGCATTGCCAGCGACCACCCGGCCAAGATCTGGGCCGGTGCGCTCACAGCCTGCGCACTGGCGGTGACCGTCGACCTGCTGCTGGCCTGGCTCGAGCGCCGCCTTAAAGCCGGCCACGCGGCCTGACGCCCTAGGAATGCCCATGCTTGCCGATACCTGGAACTACCTGCTCGCCCACCCCGCCCAGTTCTCCCGGGCGCTGTGGGTGCACATCACGCTGTCGGCCTCGGCCCTGTTCCTGGCCGCCGCCATCAGCATTCCCGCCGGGATTGCGGTGGCGCGGCGCAGCAACTGGTCGCTGGCGGTGGTGAACATCGCCAATGTGGCGCGCACCCTGCCTTCGCTGGCGGTGCTGGCGCTGGTCATGCCGCTGCTGGGCACCGGCTTTGCGCCGGCCTTGTTTGCGTTGACCCTGATCGCCTTGCCGCCCATCGTCACGCACACCATCACTGCCATGCGCGGCGTGGATGCGGATGTGGTGGACGCTGCCATCGGTATGGGCATGACGCGCTCTGCCTTGCTGTGGCAGGTGGAGTTGCCAATGGCGCTGCCGGTGATCTTTGCGGGCCTGCGCACGGGCGCGGTACAGGTGATCTCGGGTGCGGTGCTGGCGGCTTTCATCGGCGGCGGTGGGCTGGGCGACTTCATTACCGCCGGCGTTGCCATGATGGCGGTGCCGCAGCTGCTGGTGGGCGCGGTGCCGGTGGCCTTGCTGGCGCTGGCCAGCGACTTTCTTTTTGGCGCCTTGCAGCGCCGCATGACTCCCCAAGGGCTTCGCGCACCATGATCACACTTGAAAGCCTTACCAAGCAATTCAGCAGCGGGCAGTACGCGGTAGACCGCTTGTCCCTGACCGTGCAGACCGGCGAGATCTGTGTGCTGATCGGTCCCTCGGGCTGTGGCAAGACCACCACCATGCGCATGGTCAACCGCATGGTCGAGCCCGACAGCGGCCACATCGAAGTCGGCGGCCGCGACGTGATGCAGATCGACGCGGTGGAATTGCGCCGCTCCATCGGCTATGTGATCCAGCAGGTCGGTCTGTTTCCGCACATGACGATTGGCGAGAACGTGGCCACGGTGCCGAAAATGCTGGGTTGGGATGCAGCGCGGATTGCCAAGCGGGTGGACGAGCTGCTGGCCTTGGTACACATGGAGCCCGGCCAGTACCGCAACCGTTATCCGCGCGAGCTGTCGGGCGGTCAGAAGCAGCGTGTCGGCGTGGCCCGCGCGCTGGCGGCCGACCCGCCGGTAATGCTGATGGACGAGCCGTTTGGCGCCATCGATCCGATCACCCGCGCGAGTCTGCAAGACGAGTTCTTGCGCATCCTGCGCGAGCTGGGCAAGACCATTGTGTTCGTGACCCACGACATCGACGAAGCCATACGCATGGGCACCCGCATTGCCATCCTGCGCGCTGGCAAGGTGGTGCAGTACGACACACCTGAGCGCATCCTGGCGCAACCCGCCGATGCCTTTGTGCAGGCCTTTGTTGGCGGCGACCGCTCTTTGAAGCGGCTGTCGCTGTTGACCGTGGGAGCCTACACCCAAGCCGGAGCGGCAACTGCCGAAGCTCCGACTTTGCTGGCCAGCACGCCGTTGCGCGATGCGCTGTCGGCCATGCTGGATGCGGGCACGGGCGATGCCCACGTGGCCGATGCCCACGGCGCGCCGCAGGGCCGGGTGACCCTGGATGCCATCCGCCAGGCAGCGCGCATCGCACGTTGAAATGCCCCGCGCATCGTGTGATGGGCGGGGCATTGGGGGCTAGGCGAAGCAGGTTTTATTTGAACCAGGTGTCGTCTTTGGATTTCTTTTCCCAGTCGGACAGCTGTTTTTCAGCTTCGTCTTTGGCAATACCGTAGCGCTCCTGGATCTTGCCTGCGAGCTGGTCGCGCTTTCCGGCGATGACGTCGAGGTCATCATCGGTCAGCTTGCCCCACTGCTCTTTGACTTTACCTGTGGCTTGTTTCCAGTTGCCTTGGATAGTGTCCCAGTTCATGCAAATCTCCTTTACTTGCGGTTGAAAATCAGATGTCCGGTTTAAGGACGGATAGAGATTTCGTTCTTCACAGCCTTCACGCCCTTGACGTTGCGGGCAATGCTTTCGGCCGTGCTCTTTTCGCGCAGGCTCTTGGCAAAGCCGGACAGCATCACGGTGCCGTTCAGGGTTTCCACGCTGATGGCCGATGCGTCGACTTCCTTGTTGTCGACAAAGCGGGCCTTCACGCTGGTGGTGATGGCGGTGTCGTCCACATAGGCGCCTACGGTTTCCTGGCCGCGGGTGACGGCACAGCCGGTGATGGTCAGCAGTGCTACAGCGGTAACGGTTGCGGCGAGGGTGTTGCGGATAGTCAGTTTCATTTTTAGCTCCAGTTGGTAAGAAAAAAGGGTGAATCAATAGATGGTGATAGGCCCCACCATCCATGGGCGAAACGCGGGGTCAGGCTACGAGCCAGTCCTTGAGCTCGTCGGCATGCTCTTGCTCGTCGCTCAAGATGTCTTCCAGCAACCGGCGGGTGGTCGAATCCTTGTCGCCGATCAATATGATCATCTGGCTATAGGCTTCGATGGCGACGCGTTCTGCCACCAGATTGGCCTTGATCATCTCTTTCAGATCTTTCGAATCGTCGTAAGCCGCATGGCTGCGCTTGGTCAGCGAGTCGGGTGAGAAATCCGGTTCACCGCCCAGTTGCACAATGCGCTGGGCCAGCCGGTCGGCATGCGCCGACTCTTCATTGGCATGGACCAAGAATTCTTCGGCAATGCCGGCAGAGGCCACGCCATCGGCGGTGTAGTAATGGCGCTTGTAGCGCAGCACGCAGACCAGCTCGGTGGCCAGTGAGTCGTTCAGCAGCTTGATGATGTCTTCGCGCCAGGGGCCGGAACTCGGCGTCACAGCGCCCTTGTCCAGGCTGCGGCGGGCGGCACCCAGGGCCGCTTCATTCAATACCATGCGTTCGCCTTCAGCGGTAGGCAGTTGCGTGACGTTATTGCTTGTGTTGTTAGCGACCATCGGGGTTCCTTGGTTATCCGGTTCAACTGCTGCGTGGGTGCAACAAACCGATGACTGAACTTTAAAACCGAGGGCTCTGGGAAGGCATCGGCATCCGCCGCTACGGCGTGTAGGAGGATGCCGCGCGCCTCTGTGGGCTAAGGCTGAGCCGGAGTGGACGGTGCCGCCGTGTTCTTGTCGATCAGGTGGGCCAGCAGATCCAGTTGCTGCTTCTGGATTTGCAGTAGCTCGGTCCATTGGTTCTCGCGCAGTTGGTCCAGCTTTTCATGCAACAGCATGATCTCCAGCTCGGCCTTGAGATTGACCTCGTAGTCGTGCTCGGCGTTCAACCGGTCTTTCTTCGCCTGCCGGTTCTGCGACATCAGGATGATCGGCGCCTGCACCGATGCCAGCATCGACAGGAACAGGTTCAGCAGGATGAAGGGGTAGGGGTCAAACACCGCGTCAAAGCGCACCAGCAACAGCGTATTCAAGACGACCCAGACCACCAGGACGGCGGCGAATATCAGGATGAAGGTCCATGAGCCGCCAAAGCGCGCCACCGCATCAGCGGCCTTGGCGCCCCTCGAGGTGTCGATGTCCTGGTCGGAGGCCATATTGCGCGCAATGTGCTTGCGCCCAGCCAGGTGGCGCGCCACCTTCTGGGTGCGTTCATCCATTGCGTCGTAGCGCAGGCCCAGCAGTTTTTCGGCCGTATCAGTCGGTTTTTTCATGGGAGTAATCGGTCAGAGGAACCACGAAACAGGTTTGCGCAGGCAGCTCCGACCAAGCCAATGGCTGGCCCGGTAGCAGCAGTTGGGCCTGGGCCGAAGCACCCTGGGCCAGCGCCGCGTCGGCATTGCCGCGGACCAGGATGAAGCGCATGCTGCGCTCGCCGCGGCGCAATGTCAGCTCGGCCTGTGGCCAATGCGATGGCAGGCACGGTGTGAAGCTCAGCGTGTGGGCGCCTTGTTGCAGGCCGAAGATCGACTCGACGGCCGCCCGGTGCATCCAGGCCGCAGAGCCGGTGTACCAGCTCCAGCCGCCCCGTCCTACATATGGCGGCTGGGTGTAGACATCGCCGGCCATCACATAGGGCTCGATGCCGTAGACCGCTGCCTGCGCGGGGGTGTTGGCCCGGTGCGCCGGGTTCAGGTAGGTGAAGTAGCGGTAGGCGGTGTCGGCCGCTGCGCTGGAGTCGGGCTGCTGCTTGGCAAACTCGGCCTGTGCCATCAATGCCCACACGCCGGCGTGCGAATACTGGCCGCCGTTTTCGCGTACACCCGGCGGGTAGGCCTGGATGTAGCCGGCACTGGGCACGGCTTGGGCCAGTGGTGGGTCCAGCAGCTTGATGAGTCCGGCCTCAGGGTCGACCAGATGTTCTTCCACCGCCGCCAGCGCCATGCGCTGCGAGGCCACTGGCGCGGTCTTGGACAGCACGGCCCAGGCCTGGGCGATCAGGTCGATCTTGGCCTCGGGGTTGGCATGCGAGCCCAGCGCCTGGCCATCGTCAAAGAAGGCGCGTTTGAACCACTGGCCATCCCAGGCGGGGCCTATCAATGCCTGTTTCCAGCCCTCGGCGGCCTGCTCCCAGGCCTGGGCGCGTGCGTTGTCGCCGCGGGCCCGGGCCAGCGGCGCAAAGTCGTCCACCAGCTGGCAGATGAACCAGCCCAGCCAGACCGATTCGCCGCGCCCTTCGATGCCCACGCGGTTCATGCCGTCGTTCCAGTCGCCGCTGCCCATCAAGGGCAGGCCGTGTATGCCCACGGCCAGGCTGCGGTCTATGGTGCGGGCTGCATGCTCGTAGACCGAGGCGATTTCGGCGCTGGTGCCCGGGGTGTAGTAAGCATCCTCTGCCCCGGCGGGAATGGCCGCGCCTTCCAGAAAGGGTACGGGTTCATCCAGCAAGCTGGTGTCGCCCGTGCTGCGCACATAGTGCGCGCAGGCATGCGGCAGCCACAGCAGGTCGTCCGAGAAATGGGTGCGCACGCCCGCACCGGTAGGCGCGTGCCACCAGTGCTGCACATCGCCCTCGGCAAACTGCCGCGAGGCGCAGACGATGATCTGCTGGCGCAGCATGTCGGGTGCGGCCCAGGCCAGCGCCATGGAATCCTGCAGCTGGTCGCGGAAGCCGGTGGCGCCGCCGGCCTGGTAGAAGCCGGCTTTGGCCCACAGGCGGCAGGCCACGGTCTGGTACATCAGCCAATGGTTGACCATGGCGTCGAACAGCGGGTCGGGCGTTTGCACACTGGTAGCGCCAAGCAACTGGGTCCAGCGCTGGTGCACCGTTTCCAGCCGCTTGCTGGCGGGCAGGGTGGTGGTCTCGGCCAGCAGGCGCGCGGCCAGCAAGGGGTTGTCGGCATAGCCCAGCAGGAACACCCGCTCGGCGGTATCGCCCGCGGCCAGGTTCATCTGCGTCGAGATGGCCGCGCAGGGGTCGAGCCCGGCGCCGCTGGTATGGCCAAAGTGGTCGGGTACCACCAGCCGGCCGCGGGCGTCAAAGCACTCGCGGCGGTCGCAGGTCCAGTCGTCGCTGGTCTGGGTCAGGGCCAAAAAGGCCGTGCCTTCGCCAAAGCCGGCCGAGCGCTCGCGCTGGGTGCAGAGCAAGGCCGTGAAGCGGTCCTGCTGCAGCGCAGCGGTCTGCACGCTGCTGCGGTCGCTGCGGTTGGCGCCCATCATCCATTCGGCCATGCCGATGACGCGCAGCTGCAGGTTCCTGTGGCCGCGGTTGATGATGTACAGCCGCACCTGCTTGACCGCCGTGTCGGCGTCCACGCACCAGGTGGCGCTGACGTCGACATCGCCGCGCCGGTGCCGGATGCTGGTGCTGCCCTGGCTGTGCGATACGTGGTACTGGGCGAGCGGATCGCCCCAGGCATTCGGGGCCACGCTCCAGACGTCCAGCGTCTTGCAGTCCTGCAGCAAAAACCATTCCGACGGCGTGTCGCCCACCGGGTCGTTGGACCATGCGGTGAGCTGGTTCATCCGGCTGTTGCGCCCCCAGCTGTAGCCGCCACCGGCTTCGGTGATGTGTGCACCAAAGCCGGGGTTGGCCAGTACATTGGTCCAGGGCCGGGTGGTGCGCAGCTGCGGACTGACGTTGAAGCGGAATTCGCCGTTCGGCTGGAACAGGCCCACAGGTGCGGGCACGGGGCCACTGGGCCGGGGCAGCAGCGGCACATCCTGGGTGGACAGGCTGTGCCGCGTCTCTTGCGCCTGTTCGTGCAGCGCCGTCCAGGCCTGCACATGGTGTGACAGCGGCCGCCCATCGGCCTGCAGGCGGACCCGGGCCTGGGCATGCAAGGTGCTGAGTTCATCCGGCGACAGCTCTTCGACCCGCAGCAGGTACATGGTGGTGGGCACGGATTCGGGGCCGCGTTCGGACAGATGGCGGTCGCGCAGGATGCCGACCTCGCGCTGTACAGACATCAGGTACGAGGCCGGTTCGGAATTGATCACCACCAGGTCGCAGCCCACGCCGCCCCAGGACCACTGGCGCAGCCCCTGGGCCAAGGCCCGCAGCAGGCCCATGCCTTCCATGGCGCCGATGCTGACCAGCAGGATAGGCCGATCGCCCGAGATGCCGAAACGCCACAGCAGCCGCTTGTCGCTGACCGCCGCGGTCTGGGTCTGCGGGCGGCTCAGGCTCAGCACCAGGGCGCTGGTCAGCGTCTGGATGGCGGCAAAGTTTTCCGGGTTCAGGCCGACCGTCCGCAGGCGGATGCCGGTCAGCGTGGCCGACATCAGGGAGGCCCGTTTGACGTGGCTGGGCTGGCGGTATTTGTCGATCACCGCCTGCAGGGTGGCGTCGTGGTTGGAGGCGGCGGTGGCGAAGGTCAGCCAGGCCTTGCCCTGCGGCGGAATCAGTAGCTTGACCGCCATGGCGCAGACCGGGTCCAGGCCGGTGTCCAGCGGCGTACCGGGCTCGGGCAGGGCGTTGAAGGATGCCAGCGGCTGGCTGCTGGTCTGGTTGCGGCCCAGCCAGAGCTGGCGGTCGGTTTGGATGCGCACCCCTTGCACCTGCGGGCCGGTATCGACCAGGAAGTGCGCCGCCTGCATGCCTTGCTCGGTGGGCAGGCGCGGTTTGCGCTCGAACACCAGGGCCTGGTCTTCGGCCTGCCAGGTGGCGCGCACGAACAGGTTGGTGAAGGCCGGATGGGCTTCGTCAGCCCGCGGGTCAGACAAGGTCACTTCGAAGGCCGAAATCAGTTCGATCTCCAGCGGCTGATCGCCCATATTGCGCAGCTCCACCTTGCGGAACTCGATGTCGTCCTCGGGGCTGACCCAGACCGTGGTGTGCACCTGTACCGACGGCCATTCGGCGTCGAAGCAGACCCGGTCGGCGTGGTAGGTGCTGTGGTAGTGGGCCGCCGGATCGGGTGCCGGGTGCTGGGTGGTCGACACCAGCTGTGGCTGCTGGGCCCAGCGCAGGTAGAAGAAGCTGCCAAAGGCGTCGCGCAGCGCGTCGTCGCGCCAGCGGGTGATGCCGGTATTGCCCCAGCGGCTCCAGCCGGCGCCGTTGGCGCGCAAGGCCACGTGGTAGCGCCCGTTGGACAGCAGATGCGTGGGCTCCACGGCGGTGCCGCCGGGCACCACGTCGCGCAGCAAACCGGGAGCGCGCTGTTGCATGCTCTGCGGTGGCGGGCCCACCGGGGGCGCGCTGAGCACCGACACCTCGCGCGGTGCGCGCTCGTGCAGCAACGAAGCCACGGCTTCGATGTAGGCATTCGCCATCCCCCAGCGTTGGGCCGGGCCATCGAGCAGCACATTGGCCAGCGCCACCAGGCTCATGCCCTGGTGGTGTGCCATATAGGTTTCCACCGGTGTGAACGCGTCGCCGTCGGCCTGCCGTGCCGGGGTGAAGTCCAGCGCCTCGATGAAGCCGTAGCGGCCGTAGGCTTCGAATTTCTCTAATGCTATAAAGTTTGTAGCTGCTAGCGCAGGTGATACCTGCGTTGCAAGCCCGGTGGCATAGGGGGCGATGACCAGCTCGTCGGCCGGCGTGCGGCGCAGCGCCAGCCGCGGTACGCCTTGCGGTGCGTACTGGTAGGCCAGCGTGTGGTCTTGCCCGGCGTACGCCGATTCAGAGATACCCCAGGGCACCTTGTGGGCCTTGGCGTAGTCCATCTGCTCCTGTAGTGCGGCCCGGCAGGCCTGTTGCAGCACGCTGCCCGGCGGCTCGACCAGCACCAGGGTCGGCATCAGGTATTCGAACATCGAGCCCGACCAGGAGCGCAGGCCCGCATCCGCGCCTGTGGCAAAGAACGGACGCCCCAGCGAGGCCCAGTGGCGCACCGGCACATCGCCCTTGGCAATGGCCAGCAGGCTGGTCAGGCGCGACTCGGAGGCCAGCAGGTCGTAGAAGCCCGCGTCCAGCTGCTGCTCGGCCACCCGGTAGCCGATGTGCAGCAGATGTCGCTTGCGGTGGTAGAGGAAGCGGAAGTCGGCTTCCCAGGCCAGGGCTTCGAAAGCCTGTGCCAGGCTGAGCAGACGCTGCGCCGTAGCGGCGGTCATCCGCGCAGCCTGGGCCTGGGTATCCAGTGCAGCCGAGCGCCGGGTGGCGCGCAGATCGGCCAGCCGCCAGCGCAGCTGGGCCCGCTGCTCGGGGGGCAGGCTGCTGCGGGCTGCCAGCAACGGTGTCAGGCGCTCGCGGGCATTGCGGGTGGCGCGGCGCGCGGCCGTGGTGTTGTAGGGCGCGGCGGCCAGTTCCTGGCAGGCCTGGGCGGCCGCCAGCAGATGGCCGCAGAGGTTGCCGCTGTCCACCGTGGAGACATACAGCGGCAGTAGCGGCGCGCAGGTTTCGGTGTCGTACCAGTTGTAGAAGTGGCCGCGATGGCGCTGCATACGGCCCAGCGTGGCCAAGGTGGCCTCCAGGCGGGTCAGCAGGTCTTGCGTGCCGATCCAGCCAAACTGCCGGGCGCAGGCCACGCTCAGCAGGTACAGGCCGATATTGGTCGGTGAGGTGCGGTGCGCCACGATGTCGTAGGGCTGCACCTGCAGATTGTCCGGCGGCAGGTAGTTGTCCTGCGGTGAAATGCAGCGCTCGAACCAGCGCCAAGTGTCGCGCGCAACTCCTTCCAGCAGCGCCAGCTTATCGGCCGGCACTGCATGGCCTTCATGGGCCCGGTGCGTGCGGCTGGCCCACCAGGTCCAGACCGGCGACGCGGCCCACAGCAGGCACAGCACGCTGGCCAGCACCGGGTGCGGTGTGCCCAGGTAGAGCAGGGCCGCCAGCAGCAGCAAGCCCACCACCGGCAGGCTCCAGTGCGCGCGCAGCAGGGCTGGCAGATGGGTCTTGGCCTGGGCCTGGGCGGCGGCGGCTGTGGTCCATTCCAGCAGGTGCCGGTGGCTGACCAGCATGCGGTACAGCGCCCGCGTCACCGCATCCACCGCCGACAGCGCCTGCACCAGCAGCTGCGCCAGATGCCAGAGCCCGGCCCACAGCGTGCGCGCCATGTCGGCCCCGGCCTGGCGGTAGAAGTGGCGCTTGGCCAGGTCGTCGCGGCTGGGCGAAAAGCCCGCCACCGCGCCCATCAGCGGACCGGCAGAAAACGCCGCCAGCACCAGCACCAGCGCGGCCCAGGGCGACAGCACGCTGCTGCACAGGCTGAACACCAGCAAGGCCAGCGACATCGGCGCCACCAGCGAACGGCGCAGATTGTCGAACATTTTCCAGCGGTTGATGGCGCGCAGCGGATAGCGGCCGGGGCGCAGCAGAATGGGCAGCAGCTGCCAGTCGCCCCGGGTCCAGCGGTGCACCCGGGAGGCCGCCACATCGGCGTGGAACGGTGCGTCTTCGATCACCGTGATGTCGGTCACCGCGGCGCAGCGCGCCAGCGAGCCTTCGAGCAGATCGTGGCTCAGCACCTGGCCTTCGGGCAGCTGGCCCGACAGCACGGCGTGCATGGCCTGCACGTTCAGCAGGCCCTTGCCGGTGAACGTGCCTTCGGAAAACAAGTCCTGGTAGACCTCGGAACTGGCGGCGCTGTAGGGGTCGATGCCGCACTGGCCGGCAAACAGCCAGTGGTACAGCGTGACCTCTTTGCGCGCGGGCAGCGGGGTCGCCACATGCGGCTGCAGGATGCCATAGCCGCGCACCACGCGGCGGCCGCTGGCGTCCAGCTGCGGCTGGTTGTGCGGGTGGGCGGCCACGCCGACCAGCTCGCGCAGCCGGCCGGGGGGCAGCTGGGTGTCGCTGTCCAAGGTAACGATGTAGGGCGTGGGCGTGGCGATGCGCGAGTTTTCACCCAGGTCCAGAAAGGCGGTGTGTTCGCCCGTGGCCAGGGCCTGGATCAGCTGTTCCAGCTTGCCGCGTTTGCGCTCCCAGCCGATCCAGCGCTGCTCGGTATCGCTGAAGGTCCGCGCCCGGTGCAGCAGGATGAAGCGCTGTGGCAGCCCTGGGCCGCTGGGGTAGCGCAGGTTGAGCGCGTCGATCTGCGCGCTGGCCGTGGCCAGCAGTGCGTCGTCGCCGGGCATGTGCTGGCTGTCCGCATCGCCCCAGTCGCTGAGCACGGCGAACTGGGCGTTGGGCTCGGGGTTCGCAATATGGTGCAGGTGCAGCCGGTGCGCGAGCGCCTGGGTGGAGGCGCTGTCGGTCAGCATGGCCGGCACTACCACCAGCACGCGGTGTGCGGGCGGTATGCCGTCCAGCAGGCCCAGGCGAGGCAGATGCTGGGGGCGCACCGACTCGCTGATGAGCCGGTTGATGACCGCCACCACCGCCTCGGAGGCGGGAAACAGCATCAGCGCGGCGGCCAGCCAGAGCACAGGCCCGGCCGCGGTGTGGTGCGGCAACATCCAGGCCACCAGGCCTATGCTGCCGAACAGCAGTGCGCCCAGGTAGACCGGCAGCGCGGCGCGGCGCTTGCGGGCCCGCCACAGCAGCAACAAGGGGTTTTCATGCAGGCCCAGGGCATGGACCAGCGCCGGCCGGCCAGGGCCGCGCAGCCAGTGGCTGGCCACGCCGTGTTCGCCGGCATTGGCTTGCATCAGGCCGAGCAGGGTTTGTGCCACCGCGGCTTCGCTGTGGCCGCTGCGCCGGGCCAGGCGTTCGATGCCGTGCAGGGTTTGGTCGCGGGTGCTCGGGTGTTCGGCTTCGAATACCGAGGAGGTCAGCATGTGCTGCATCAGCACACTGGTACGGGCCACCATGTCGGGCCAGTCGGCGTCGCCGATCGCGCGCAGCGATTTCACGGCATTGCTCACGCTCAGGTTGTCGGCCGCCTGGTCGGCGTTTTGCTGGGTTTGGGCGGCGGCAAAGTCGGGCAGGGCGGCCTGCATCCAGGCGGTGTAGCGTGCATCCACCTGCAGGCGGCTGTCCTGCAGACGCAGCGCCATGCGGGTCAGGAACATGCGGCCCACGCCGCGCTGGTTCATCAGGGCCAGCAGCTGGTCCAGCGATTCCAGGCTGTAGTCGCTCAGCTTGTCGCAGCAGAGATTGGCCACCTCGCGGGCGGCCTTGTTGGTAGCCACGCGCTCGGCCAGGCGGCGCAGGTTTTCCACCAGCAGCACGCGCAAGGTGGTGGGCAGCGCCCAGAGTTCTGCCAGGTTGAGCTCGCGGGTTTCCTGGTAGGCGCTGAGAAACTGCTCCAGCAAGGGCTCCGAAAAAGCGCCATCGGTATGCGCCACAAAAGCCCAGGCAATGCCGTAGACCCGCGGCAGGCCGGCCAGCGGCTCGTCCAGCAGCACCGGCAGGGCGCGGAAATAGCTGCGCGGCAGCCCGGCATGGATTTCTTCCAGCTGGGCTTCGATCAGGTGGAAGTTGTCCAGCAGCCATTCGGCTGCCGGGCTGACGTCGTAGCCAGTGGCGGCCTGCAGGCCGATATAGCGGTGGGCTTCGCGCAGCGTGGCGATATTGCTGCGCAGATGCGGGAAGAAGCGGGCTGCACCGATGGTGGGCCGGGCCGCACGGTGGGTTTCACCCAGGCTGCGGCCATGTTGCGCAAAGCGCTGCAGGCCGAAGATCTCGGACCGAATGGGGGGCTGTACCGGGCCGCGGGCACCGTCCAGAATCTCGCGCAGGGCCTGGGGGGCGCGGGGAACCAGGTGCAGCAGCTCGGATGTAGCCATCCTTTACAGCGCCAGCAGTCCGGCGCCAATCACCAGGGTCGCCAATGCCAGGGTGGTGACAAAGCGGGTGGCCACAAAGCGGTGCAGGATTTCGCCCACATATTGCAGGTAGGTCAGGCGGCGGTTCGCACCTTGGCACAGGCTCAGATGGTCGCTCAGCGCCGCCAGCTCCATGGGAGAGGTCTCCGTGGCATCGCCAAACGACGATGTGCTCCAGTTGGGAGCGGCAAAGGCAGTTGGAATAATGGGGTTGCGCATCGGGTTTTCTCCTGCCGCACGGCTAAAGCCGAGTTATGAATAAAGGATTACAGGGGGCCGGCCGAAGCAGTAACCCCGTGTAAGCATCCTAGGTCGGGAGGGCGCTTAAGTCTGTCGGACAGGGCGCCGCTCGCGGGGTAGGACGGCGGCTATTCAGATCTAAGTGGCCATCGGGCAGGCCTATCACTGTAGGACAGGTCCGGCAGTCGAAACGGGTCGCCGCCGATACCGGGTGGGGCGCCCAGCGCCGACCATAAGGAGTACCCAACACACCAAGAGAACCGTATGCACATCCCGACCCGCCTTAGCCCAGATCCACAGCAAAACCACTTGCTGGCGGCCTTGTCTGCTGCCGACCTGGCGCGTTGGGAGCCCTACCTGGAGCCGGTTGATCTCAGCCTGGGCCAGGTGCTGTGCGAGGCTGGCCAGGCGCCCGTCTATGCGGTGTTCCCGACCACGGCCATCGTCTCCCTGGTGTACGGAACCGAGGAGGGGGCGTCGTCCGAAATCGCCGTGGTGGGTAACGAGGGCGTGGTGGGCATTTCGCTGTTCATGGGCGGAGGTGCCACGCCGAACCAGGCGGTGGTGCAAAGCGCCGGCGAGGGCTACCGGCTGCGCGCCTCGTGGATCAAGAGCGCCATGCTGCAAGGCGGCCCGGTACTGCAGATGCTGCTGCGCTACACCCAGTCGCTGATGGCGCAGATGGCCCAGACGGCGGTGTGCAACCGTTACCACTCCATCGACCAGCAGCTGTGCCGCCGCCTGTTGCTGGGGCTGGACCGGGTGGCGTCCGACGAACTGGACATGACGCAGGAGCTGGCCGCCAGCCTGCTGGGGGTGCGCCGCGAGGGCGTGACCTGCGCGGCCCACAAGCTGCAGCTGGCCGGCGTGATCCGCTACCAGCGCGGCCACATCATGGTGCTAGACCGTGCACAGCTGGAAAAACGCAGCTGCGAGTGCTACGCGGTCACCAAAAAAGAGCACGACCGGCTGCTGCCTGCGCCTCTGGCCCTGGCTGCCTGAGTCTCAAACGTTCGGTGCATGGTCGCCCGGCGGTAGCTGCTCGGCCAGCGCCCGGTAGCGGGCTTCGCTCTCGCGCATGGCGGCCGCCATGATCTTGGCCTCGCTCACGTCATGCAGCACCATGTGTTGCAGTGCCGCGCCCTGGTCGTCATGGCCGGCGCGGGTGGTCAGTTCGACCCAGCAGGTACTGTCGTCGCTGCGGCTCATTTGCAGTTCGCAGGTCTGTGGCATGC
Source organism: Rhodoferax ferrireducens (assembly GCF_031458075.1). Classification (GTDB taxonomy): domain Bacteria; phylum Pseudomonadota; class Gammaproteobacteria; order Burkholderiales; family Burkholderiaceae_C; genus Rhodoferax_B; species Rhodoferax_B ferrireducens_A. The sequence continues at coordinate 965,854 of NZ_JAVDXT010000001.1, forward strand.
CGGAGTCGAACAGCTGCTTGCGGCACATGTAGTAGCTGTCCTGGTCGGCCTTGACGATGAAGCGGCTGATGCGCTGCCCCACCAGCGCACTGCGCGCCACGCCCAGCAGCTTGGCGGCGGCGATGTTCGCCTCCAGCACCAGGCCGTTGACATCTACCGTGCAGTAACCCACCGGCGCCAGGTCGTACAAGTCGAAATAGCGGGCCCGCGCCACATCCAGCAGCACCTGGGTGCGCCGCAGCTCGTCGTTTTGCATTTCCAGTTCGATCTGGTGTACCTGCAGCTCATGCAGTGTCTTGCGCATGGCCTCCAGCGACATGGCATGCGGGCTGTGGTGCAGGCCTGGCTGTGCGGCTTGCACCTGGTCTTCGGCCCGTTGGCGCAAGTCCTCTACCGCTTGGTCTGGCGGGCGAACACTGCTCTCTTTTTTACTGTTGGGGGTCACAGTCCACCTCCGTTTTTCTGACCGGTTTCGAACTCTTTTGCGCGTTCGGTCGTGGCAATGGCATAGACCTGGCCGCTGGCGTTCAGCAAGGCCGTGGAAGTCAGGGACACTTCGATCACCGAGCCATCCTTGGCCAGGCGCTGGGTCACATACGGCTCCAGCGTTTGGGCCTGGCTGAGCTGTTGCACCCGCTCCAGCGCAATGCCGTGCTCTGCGGCCGGGATGCGGGCGCTGACGTTCATGGCCAGCGCTTCGGTTTCGCTCCAGCCGTACATCCGTACCGCACCGGGATTCCAGGCCAGGATGCTGCCGTTCAGGTCTTGCACCGTGATGGCATCGAAGGCGTCGCGCACCACGACCGCCAGGCGCAGCTGCGCATTGGCCGTACGCAGGGCCTCGCGGGTACGCACCATCTCGGTAATGTCGACAAAGGTGATCACCACGCCCTCCACCACATTGTCTTGCGTGCGGTAGGGCAGGATGCGCATGGTGTAGTGCTTGCGGTCAACCGTCTGCACGTCGATCTCGTAGGCCTGCAGACTGGTCAGTACCTGCTGCACATCGGCCACCAGCCGGTCGTAGCCCACCAGGTTCGAGGCGATGTGGGCGACAGGGCGGCCCACATCGCTGAGTATCAGGTGGATGATCTGCGTCACCGCCGGGGTGAAGCGCAGGATGTGCAACCCGTGGTCCAGGAAGATGGTGCCAATGCCGGTGCCCGCCAGCAGGTTGTTCATGTCGTTATTGGCGCGCGACAGGTCGGTTACCTTGGTTTGCAGCTCGGTATTGACGGTGGCCAGCTCTTCGTTGATGGACTGCAGCTCTTCCTTGGAGGTTTCCAGTTCTTCGTTGGTGGACTGCAGTTCCTCGTTGATGGACTGCATCTCCTCGTTCGATGACTTGAGTTCTTCGTTCGAGGTTTCCAGCTCCTCGTTGGCGGCGTGCAAGTACTCTTCCTTGGCCTGCAGCTCCTCGTTCAGCTCGGCGATCTGCGCCTGCGTATCCTGGCTATGGCTGCTGGCCGACAACAGCGGCGGAGTCTGTGCCGGCAGCTCCAGCGCCGGGGCTTCTTCCAGCACCACCAGGTACAGCGGCGATTCCAGTGCCGACGGTGGGCCCGTGTCGACCGGGCAGACGCTCAGGTTGACCGGGGTGAAATGCCCATTGGTCTTGACCCGCAGATTGGCAATCTGCACCCGCTCCTTGCTGTTGGCCGCCTTGTGCAGCGCGGTGGTCAGCTCGCGGCGCAGGCCTTCGCGCGCCATCTTCACGATGTTGTTGATGCCGGCCTCGCCGGGAGCCGGCTCCAGGAACATGCCGGTGCGGCCATGCAGGTAGAGGATGTCGCCCTGCGCATTCACCAGCGCGGCCACCGGGGCCAGCTGCTGCAGCAGGGTCTGCTCGGTGAGTGCGCGTAGCGACAGCTTCAGCGGCGTGGGCAGCTTGCCCGAGGCCGGCGGCAGCACCACGTCCTTGATGGCCGTGGGCGGCAGAAACCGGCCCAGCGCGGCGCGCTGGGCGCCCTGGAAGTCTTCCTTGCGCTGGTAGGCCTTGGCCTTGCGGTCCAGCACGGCAAACACATCGCCCAGCTCGCCCACGGTCTCCGAGCTGCCCAGGAACAGCATGCCGCCCGGCAGCAGCGCGTAATGGAACAAGGCCATCACCTTCTTCTGCAGGTCCGAGCCCATATAGATCAGCAGGTTGCGGCAACTGATCAGGTCGAGCTTGGAAAACGGCGGGTCCTTCACCAGGTTGTGCTCGGAGAACACCAGCATGTCGCGGATGCTCTTGTGCACCCGGTAGGCGCTGCCATCGGGCTCGGCGGTGAAGAAGCGGGCCAGCCGCTCGGGCGTGATGTCGTCGGCAATGCTGGCCGGGTACAGGCCGGCGCGGGCCGTGGCAATCGCGCGGCTGTCGATGTCGGTGGCAAATACCTGCACCTTGTAGCTGAGCTTCAAGGCCTCCAGCCGCTCCTGCAGCAGGATGGCGATGGAATACGCCTCTTCGCCGGTTGAGCAGCCGGCCGACCAGGCGCGCACCACGGCACCCGCGGGCTTGCCCTCGAACAGCTTGGGCAGCACCTGGGCTTCCAGCACCTCGAAGGCCTCGGGGTCGCGGAAGAAATTGGTCACGCCTATCAGCAGGTCGTTGAACAGCGCGTCCACCTCGGTGGTGGTGTGCTGCAGGAATTTGACGTAGTCGTCTAGCGCCTCGATCTGGTGGACCGCCATGCGCCGCTCGATGCGCCGGTAGATGGTGCTGGGCTTGTACTGCGAAAAGTCGTGGCCGGTATGGGTGCGCAGCAGGATGAAGATTTTTTTCAAGGCGTTTTCGGTCTGCGGTGCGCTGGTCGAGGTGACGGGTCGGGGCGGCCGGCCAAAGGCGTGGGCCACATAGGCCATCAGCTGGGCGGGCATTTCGGCCGGGGGGAGTTCGTAGTCCACCAGGCCGGTGGCCAGGCTGCTGCGCGGCATGCCGTCGTATTCGGCGGAGGCTGGGTTCTGCACCATCACCATGCCGCCTTCGTCCTTGATGGCGCGCAGGCCCAGCGTGCCGTCGCTGCCGGTGCCTGACAGCACGATGCCGATGGCCCGCGCATGCTGGTCTTGCGCCAGCGAGCGGAATAAAAAATCGATCGGCAGGCGGTGGCCGCGCGGCGCGCTCGGCTCCAGCAGGTGCAGCGCACCGTTCAGGAAGGCCATGTCGCGGTTCGGCGGGATGATGTAGGCGCAATTCACCTGCACCAGCATGCCGTCGGTGACCTCGACCACCTGCATGCGGGTGTGGCGCTGCATCAGCTCGGTCAGCAGGCTGCTGTGGTCGGGCGCCAGATGCTGCACCAGCACAAAGGCCATGCCCGGGTCCTTGTGGTCGGGCATGCCGGAGAAAAAGGCTTCGAACGCCGCCAGCCCGCCGGCCGACGCGCCAATGCCGACGATGGGGAATTGCGGGCCAGGGAGAGTGGGGGTGGCGGGTGCCGCTGCGGTGCTGGGGCTCTTTTTGGAGCCGGGTCCCTTGCTTGCCATGGTTCTCTCCTGTTACGACGAAGAGTCAGGCGGGCGCTTCAGCGGACTTCAGTGTAGTCCCTGGATGGTCCAAAGTAAAAAACTCCTAAAAATATAGCTGCTAGCGCAGGTGGAATATGCGCTGGCAGCACTTTTTACCCAAATTTTGGCCGCACTTCTCCCGCTGGGCCGGCACCGCCCCATGGCTCAGGCCGGTACCGTGGCCAGGCCGCTGCGGCTCCAGTGCCGGTGCTGGCCCATGGCCTGGATGAAGGCCGGCGCGAAACCCGCCGGCAGCGCACCCGCGGCCGCCAGCACCACGCCGGGCAAGGGCAGCACCACGCCGGGCTCGGTCACCTGGCCTGCGCCCAGGCTGGCCAGCAGGCCGGCGCCCGAGCCGCAGGCGCCAATCGTCTTGCAGTGCTTGTAGGCTTCGAGCACGAAGTGCACCGCGTCGCCATCGGCTGCCATGGCCGCCGCGTGCAGGCCCATGCAGGGCAGAAACACCGCGTCGAACACCACCGAGGGTGTGGTCAGCAAGCTGCAGTCCACCGGCAGCGGTGTGCCGTCGGCCGCCTGCACCGTGCCCAGCGCCGCTGCCACCACCTTGCTGCTGGCACCGGCATCGGCCAGCGCCTGCTGCATGGTCTGCACGCTGGTGGCGTCCACGCCATTGGCCACCAGGATCGCCACCGTGCGGGTGGCGATATTGCCGCCTGGCGCTTGCGCCATGCTGAGCGCAGGCGAGGGCTGCACGTCCACCGGGTGCGGCGCCGCGCGAAAGCCCGACCACAGGGTGGCGGCCTGCTTGTTGGGCGCACCTATGCCCAGCGGCGCGGCCACCCTTGCCGCCAACTGGCCGTCTACATGGGCCAGGTTGTCGACCATGCGCTGGCGGATGGCCGGGGTTTCGAGCTTGGACAGCTCGAACTGGAAGGCCGCCACGATGTGGTCCTGCTCGGGCTCGGTCTGGCTCAGCCAGAACATGCGGGCCTGCGAAAAATGGTCGTCAAAGCTGGGGCTGCGCTGGCGGATCTTGGGCGACTCCAGGGCCTCGTGCACGCTGCTGAAGCCCTTGGCTTGGGCCTGCGTGCCGTCGACGCGGAATTCATTACCGCTGGCCAAGGTATTCGGCTCGTAGGCCACGCGTCCGGTGTTGACCTGCTGGCGGTGCATGCCGTCGCGCTGGAAGTTGTGCATCGGGCATTGGGCCCGGTTGATCGGCAGCTCGTGGAAGTTGGCGCTGCCCAGGCGCGACAGCTGGGTGTCGGTGTACGAGAACAAGCGCCCCTGCAGCAGCGGGTCATTCGAGAAATCGATGCCCGGCACCAGATGCCCGGGGTGGAAGGCCACCTGCTCGGTTTCGGCAAAGAAGTTGTCGGGGTTGCGGTTCAGCACCATGCGGCCGATGCGGCGCACCGGCACCAGCTCTTCGGGGATCAGCTTGGTCGGGTCCAGCAGGTCGAAGCTGAAGCGGAACTCGTCTTCCTCGGGCACCACCTGCACGCCCAGCTCCCACTCGGGGAAGTTGCCGCTGTCTATGGCTTCCCAGAGGTCGCGGCGGTGGAAGTCGGCGTCTTTGCCAGCCAGCTTCTGCGCCTCGTCCCAGGCCAGGCCGTGGGTGCCGAGCAGCGGCTTCCAGTGGAACTTGACGAAGCTGGCATCGCCCTGGGCGTTGACCATGCGGAAGGTGTGCACGCCAAAGCCCTCCATCATGCGAAAACTGCGCGGAATGGCGCGGTCGGACATAACCCACATCAGCATGTGGGTGGACTCAGGCATCAGGGTCACGAAGTCCCAGAAGGTGTCGTGGGCGCTGGCGGCCTGCGGGATCTCGTTGTGCGGCTCGGGCTTGACGGCGTGGACCAGATCCGGGAACTTGATCGCGTCCTGGATGAAGAACACCGGGATGTTGTTGCCCACCAGGTCGTAGTTGCCCTCGGCGGTATAGAACTTGACGGCAAAGCCGCGGGCGTCGCGCGCCGTGTCGGCCGAGCCGCGCGAGCCGGCCACGGTGGAGAAGCGCACGAACACCGGGGTCTGCAGCGCCGGGTCGGACAAAAATTGGGCCTTGGTGAGCCCGGCCATGTTTTCATAGACCTGGAAGAAGCCGTGTGCGCCCGCGCCGCGTGCATGCACCGCGCGCTCGGGGATGCGCTCGTGGTCGAAGTGGGTGATCTTCTCGCGCAGGATGAAGTCTTCCAGCAGAGTCGGGCCGCGCAGCCCGGCCTTCAGCGAGTTGTGGTTGTCGGGCAGGGCCAGACCCTGGTTGGTCGTCAGGCTCTGGGCGGTGGGCTCGGGGGGCCGGGGCTGGTGGCTGCGGCGGGTCACGGGCTCGCCCAAGGCGACCTTGCCTGGCGGCGGCGCGCCCTCGGCGGTGAAGTCGGCATGTTCCTGGGCCAATGGTTTGGCGGCTGGGGTTTTGGTTTTGGGGCTTTGGTTTTTTGCGGGGGTCCGGGGTGCCATGGTCAAGTCCTTGGGTATTCGGGTGCGCGGCCGGATGCGGGCTCAGCGCTGGAGTTTTTTGTAGGTGCGGTCGGCCTCGGGGCCGCGGTCGGTGTCTTGCAGGCCGCGGCTGACATCGCGGTAGGCCTGCTCGACTTCCACGCTGGGCGTGCCGTCGGTGGCTTCTACCGACTGGTCGCGCTCGTGCGGCAGCTTGGGGTGGGTATCGGGCGGTGGGCTGTCGGGTGCCGAGCCTTTGCGGCGCGGCGCGCTGGTATCCACCGATTTGACGGCGGGCTGGACGGCAGGGGTGGGTTTGCGGGTGCGGGTGGGCATGGCTGTCTCCTGAAGGCCGGGGTCAATCGCGGCGGCATGGAGGCACCTTAAAACGGTAGGCAATGGCCCGTCAGTGCGCTGGCGCACATTTACGCTATTAAGAGGAAATAAGGGCGCTGGCGCTTATCTGACCTGCGCAAGCTGCTATCAAATCAGGATTAATCCGGGTCCGGGTCGAGCTCGGTGCCGCTGTCGTAGACCTGCACGCAGTCGCGCCCGGCGGCCTTGGCCGCGTACATGGCGGCATCGGCATTGCGCAGCAGGGTGTCGGCGTCGCCGCCGGCTTCCGGGTACAGCGCGATACCGATGGAGGCGCCGACCTGCAGGCTGTGCGACTCGATCTCCATCGCCTGGCTGATGCCTTCGAGCAGGCGGTAGGCCAGGCCCAGCGCGCGGTCGCGCTGTTCTACCGGGTACTGCAGCACGGCGAACTCGTCGCCCCCCATGCGGGCCACCAGGTCGCCGTCGCGGGCGATGCGGCGCATCCGCTCGGCCAGCAGGGCCAGCACCTTGTCGCCCACGGCATGGCCAAAGCTGTCGTTGATGGGCTTGAAGCGGTCGATGTCGATGAAGTGCACGGCAAAGCCCACGCCCAGGCTGCGTGCGGTTTGTGCGGTACTGGCCAGGCTTTCCAGGAAGGCCTCGCGGTTGACCAGCGAGGTCAGGCCGTCGTGGCTGGCCACGTGGCGTATGCGCTCCTCGGCCAGCCGGCGTTCGGTGATGTCGGTATAGGTGCGCAGCATGCCGCCGCCTTCGACCGGCACGCTGCGCACCTCGATGACCCGGCCGTTCGGGCGCTTGCGGTCGTAGCCATGGGGCACGTGCAGCCCGTCGACCGCGCGGACCAGGGACAGGGTCTGCGGCGGCGTGTGGGCAAATTCGCCGCTGGCTTCCTGGTAGGCGAACACCTCGTCCACCGTGGGGCGCCGCTCCATCAGCTCCTGGGGCAGGTCGAGCAGTTCGCGGGCCCGGCGGTTGCAGACTTCGACCACCCGCTCGGCGCTGACCATCAGCACGCCTTGCTCCATGCGCTGCAGCGTGGCTTCCAGCAGGGTGGATTTTTCCTTCAGGATGGCTTCGCTCTCGCGGGCCCGGCGCTCTGCCGCCTGCAGCAGCCGCTGCTGGTGCTTGAGCGCACTGATGTCCACATGGGCGAAATAGCCCTTGCCGTCGGGGCTGCGCTGGGCGATGACCCGGCTCCAGCGGTCGCGCGGCAGCGGCAACTCGAACGGTGCGCCGACGAAGCCCATGCTGTCGGCCAGGGTGGCCAGGCCGGCTTCGAAGAGTACGCCGCCATCGGTGATCTGGCCCTGCCAGGCGGCCCGGTAGGCCCATTCGAACTGCTGGCCCCGCGCCGCCTCGCGGTCCGGCAGGTCGTACATCAGCACGAAGGACTGGTTAACCCAGTCGATGCGGTCGTCGGTACCGGTGACCATGACGCCGTCGGCCACGTGTTCGAACAGGGCGTCGTCCTGGATCGGCGTTGTACCCAGGGCGCTGAGGATCTGCGCGCCCTGCGGCCCGGCAATCGGCGTGCGCACCTGCCAGATGCGGATGCGGCCCACCTTGGGCAGCGGCAGGGAGGCCGCCCACAGCCGCACGCCCAGGTGCTCGAAGGCGAACGGGCGTTGCTGGTTGCGGTGCCGGGCCAGGCCGTCGGCCACGTAGCGTTCCATCGCCGCCAGCTCGCCGGCTGCCAGGCGGTTTTGGTAGAAGCGGCGCAGATTGGCCTGGTAGGGTTCGCCCACGTGGATGTGGGCCGCATGTTCGGGAAACAGCTTGAGGAAGGTGCGGTTCCACACCAGGGCGCGGTCGGCTTCGTCGAATACGCAGGTACCTATGCCCAGGCTGTCGAGGGTTTCCGCCACGGCGCGCAACACCGGTAGTGCGCTGGCCGCAGCTGCGCTGGGCTCAAAAGGTGGCGGTTGTTGGTCCATAGCGCTGTTGTCTCGCTGGCGTCTGAGGGACGGTTTTTGTCTCACACCGATTTGAAATCAGAATGTACCCGAGTCTGCTGCTGTTGCGCTCATTTTTTGGTGCATCAACTTTTAAGAGAAATATGGGTTTTGCGCATGCAGCACCTGCACAAGCTGCTATTAAAAATGAATGAACAGCTGCCGTACCTCCAGTCTTATGTGGGGTAGCGCACAGACCGGCTTGCAGCGCGCTCACTAAGGTGCGGCTTTGGTTTTCTCGCGGAGATACCCATGCAGCAGTTCGTGCCGCCTTCTGTCCCCCCGTTGGCCGCGCAGTGGCCCGGGCTCTCCATGGCCGGCGCCATTCTGCGGCAGATGACCTGGGCCGGCCATGCCGCACCCCGCAGCACGGCTGGCTGGCAGGACGACCAGCAGTTTGTGGCCCTGATGAATGCCTACCGCAGCAGCGGCGGGCTGGCGCGCGCGCAAGAGGTGCTGGAGCTGTTTGTACGCCGCGGCGGGCCCGATGTCGCCACCTTGGCGCGCTGGGTGGTGCAGCGCGATGTGCTGAGCTTCGACTGGCATACCGACAACTGGATGCCCTTGTTCCAGTTCGATCCGGCCGATATGCGCCCGCTGCCGCAGCTGCGGCCGGTGCTGGCCGAGCTGACCGGCGTGTACAGCGCATGGGAGCTGGCCGAGTGGTTTACCGAGCCGAACGCCTGGTTGCAGGGCGCCACGCCAGCGGACCGGCTGGGCCGCGATGCGGCAGGCGTGCTGGATGCGGCCCGGGCCGACCGGTTTGTGGCCAATGGCTGAGTGATTTGTCTCTGCCAAGATCGCAGCCCACCGTGTAGTAACGTTGTAGGAAGTGGCCGACAGACAAAGCCGGTTGCCACCGATGGCGCGTATCCTGCTTTAACTCCATGATGGCCGCTTACCCGCTCTGGAGCTACCGATGAAAACCGAAACCCAACCCACTGCCGAGTTGGCGCAGCTATGCCAGTTGCTGGAACCGATGACGATCGCCATGCTGACCACGTTTGACACCCATGGCGCCCTGGTGAGCCAGCCCATGGTGCCGTTGGAGATGGACGAGACCGGTGCGCTGTGGTTCTTCACCGACCTGCGTTCGGAGAAGGTCGAGCATCTGCAGGTGCTGAACCTGGCGTTTGGTGATGTGCCGCACAGCACCTATGTGTCGATTTCTGGCCATGGCGAGATCCATACCGATGCCGCTCGCATCGAGCGCCTGTGGACGCCCATGGCCCGGCCCTGGTTTCCCGATGGCGTGGAGTCCACCCACCTGGGCCTGCTGAAGGTCGTGCCGCACGAGGCCGAGTACTGGGATGCGCCGCACAGCCGCATGGTGCGCATGTTTGCCATGGCCGCCTCGGCGGTGGCGGGCAAGCCCCTGGCCCTGGGTGAGCATGCGGTGCTGACCGATTTGTCCGAGCCGGCCCGCTACCCGCAGCCCGTATGAAGCCCTTGGCCATGCCCACCACCCGCCGCCGCCGCTGGCGCACCGCTGGCGCCGTATTGCTGGGCGTGCTGGTGGCCGGCGGGGTCGGCGAGTGGCTGGGTTGGCCGTTTCTGGCGGCGCCGCTGCAGAACGCTTTGTCCAGCGCGCTGGACCGCCGCATCACCATTGATTCCGCCGCCAGCCCGGAAACGCCGGATGCGAGCGGCTTTCAGGTGCGCTTTCTGGGTGGACTGCGGCTGACCACGCCACGGCTGGAAATTGCCGCACCCGCCTGGAGCACCACGCCCCATATGCTGGTCGCCCAGGGCGTGGCGCTGAAGCTGCGCTATGTGGACCTGTGGCGCGCCTACCGTGGCCAGCCGGTGCGCATAGAGAGCTTGCAGGCCCGTACCCTGGATGGCAACCTGGAGCGCCAGGCCGATGGCCGCGCCTCATGGCAGTTTGGCTCCAAGCCACCCTCCGATACGCCCACTGAACGCACCCGCTTGCCGCTGTTTGGCCAGTTGTTGGTGAACGATGGGGTGGTGCGCTACAAGGACGTGCCGCTGGGTGCCGACCTGCAGGCCAGCATATCGCTGGCGCAGCTGGCCCCGGGTGATGCGGTGGGGCCGCAGACGCAGGAACCCACCAGCGTGCTCAAGGTGCAGGCCGATGGCCGTTACCGCAACCAGCCGCTGAAGATCATGCTGGCGACCACGGCAGTCCTGCCGTCGACCGAGACCGACGATATCCAGGCCTTGCCGGTGGCGCTGGCGCTCGACGCCACCGTGGGCCGCGCGCAGCTGACCTTCAAGGGCAGCGCCAAGGATGTGCTGAAGCCCGATACCTTTGCCGGTCGCTTCAGCATCAAAGGCCCGTCGCTGGCCGCTGTGGGCGACCCGGTGGGCGTGACCTTGCCCACCACGCCGGCTTTCCGCAGCGAGGGCAGCCTCGTCAAGCAGGGTAGCAACTGGCAGGTGGTGGTGGACGATGCCACCGTCGGTGCAAGCCGTTTGAAGGGGGCTTTTACCTATGATGCGGGGCGCAGCACGCCGCTGCTGTCGGGCCGGCTGGGCGGCAGCCGCTTGCTGCTGGCCGACCTGGGGCCGGTGGTCGGTACCACGCCTGCGGCCACGGCCGACACGGCCGAACCGCTGCAAGTCAAGGCCCGTGGCAAGGGCAAGGTCTTGCCCGACCGGCCATTCGATCTGCCGGCCATGCGGGCGATGGATGCGAATGTGCTGATCGACATCGGCGAAGTCGATCTCAACACCAAGCTGTTACAGCCTTTGAAGCCGCTGAGTCTGCACCTGCAACTGGTGGGCGGCGTGCTCACCTTGCGCGACCTGGTGGCGCGCACCGCCCAGGGGCAGCTGCGCGGCGACCTGACGCTGGACGGCCGGGCGGCCACCGCCTTGTGGAGTGCCGATCTGCGCTGGGACGGCGTGCGGCTGGAGCAATGGCTGCAGCAGACCCGGGCCAAGGGCTTGCCGCCGTATGTGGCGGGCAAGCTGCAAGGTCGCGCAGTATTGACAGGGCAGGGCCGTTCGACCGCTGAAATTCTGGCCAGCCTGAAAGGGCAGTTCCGCACCGAGCTGCGCGACGGCGCGGTATCGCACCTGGGCGTGGAGCTGGCCGGCATCGATCTGGCCGAGAGCCTGGGCATGCTGATCAAGGGCGACGATGCCTTGCCGGTGCAGTGCGCGGTGGCCGATCTGGCGGTGGATGGCGGCGTGTTCCGGCCGCGGGCGATGGTGGTGGATACCGTGGACTCGGCGGTCTGGATCGATGGTTCGTTGTCGCTGGCAACCGAGGAGATGGATCTGCGGGCGGTGGTGGTGCCCAAGGACTTCAGCCCCCTGACCTTGCGCACCCCTTTGCGGGTGCGTGGCAGCTTCAGCGATCCACAAACCTCGCTGGAGAAAGGCCCGCTGGGCGCCAAGGTTGCCGCTGCGGTCTTGCTGGGCCTGGTCAATCCGTTTGCGGCGCTGATCCCATTCATCGACGTAGGCGACAACAAGGAAGCCGAGCGCGATGCAGTCGGCTGCCGGGGCCTGAAACAGCGCGTGGCAGCGGTGGCGGCCGCCCGGCCCCCGGCTGTCAAAAAATAAGCCGCTAGACCAGCGGGCGCTGCGGCGGCCGGCCGTCGCCGTACAGGTCGGCCAGGCGGACCAACGCCTTCACGTCGCGCAGCCAGAGCCGGCCGTCTTCGATGTGGTGCAAGCCCCGCCGCTCCAGCTTGCGCAGGGTTTTGTTGGTGTGCACCAGCGACAGGCCCAGGCCGTCGGCAATGTGCTGCTGGGTCAGTGGAAACGGTACGCCGGCCGCCCCCCCGTCGTCTTGCAGCGCAGCGGCCCGCTTGAACAGCAGTATCAGCAGCGTGGCGATGCGCTCCTCGGCGCTGCGCCGGCCTACCGACAGCAGGGTGTCGTCCACCAGCGATTCCTCGTGCGCGGTCAGCCAGGTGATGTTGAACCCCATGGCGGGTGACTGGCGGTGCAGCTCCCACAGGGAGTCGCGCTGGAATACGCAGAACAGGCTATCGGTCAGGGTCATCACGCCGTGGGCCGCGGCGTCGCCCATTTTCTGCTGCACGCCGATGAAGTCGCCGGCCAGCAGAAAGGTGAGGATCTGCCTGCGGCCGTCGCTCAAGGTCTTGTAGCGGAAGGCCCAGCCTTCGCGCAGCGTGTACAGCGGGGCATTGGTCTGCCCTTCGTGGATCAGGGTTTCGCCGGGGCCCATCTGCATTTCACGCCGCTTCAGGGACTGCACGATGGCCACTTCATCGTCATCGTTGCGCAGGAACAAGGGCAGTGGCCGCAGCGGGCAGGCGCTGCAGCGAACTTCGGTCATGGCTGGCCTTTCTCGTGGTTCTAGTGGCTTGACGCTTGTGTCTTTTGACACAACTGCAGGGGCAGGGCACTCGTACATTGCAGGCGTATGCCCTGCCTGTTGCAGCTGCCTGGGATCTTATCGCTTGGCAGCTCTGGGCATGGGCTGTTTTCGCCTTCTTTTTAGCGAGACTGTTGACATGCCCCGATCTGCGCCGACATGCCTCCCTGTGGCCCATGGCCCGAACCCCATGGCGCCCAAGGTATACCGTTTTTACACGCCATCGCCGGCAAGGCTGCGTCCACCGGCACAGGCCGGCCATGCGCAGGTGTTCCGCCCCCCTGGCAAGGAAGACACGGCCCGCGTTACGCCGATGGTGCGCAAGCAGCAGTCCCTGCCCGTGCCCGTGGTCGCCATGGAAGACTGGGACCTGCTGTTTGGCGCCGTGACCGACCGGCTGCGTAGTGCCGTGGCATCTGCGCCACTACGGCCGGGACGGGGCGAAGCCTTGGACGCCTGTGTGCTCGACTGCCTGCAAGCCTTGGAGCAACTGCGCGCCACACACAACCAGGCCTGGAGCGCGCAGCAGCGCCTGGCGCTGGAGCTGTTTGACGCGCGGACCGCTTTGGCGCAAACCCGCACCGATATGGCCTAAAAGACCTGTTCCAAGCCTATGTGCGGTATCGCACCGATGGATGCCGGGCCGGCGTCTAAATTGCATGCAGGGCGATAGGCGCCGATTTTTATAACTACTAGGAGTACGCCATGGGTATAGGAACTATTTTGCTGATTGTTTTGGTGTTGATGCTGATCGGTGTGTTGCCGACCTGGCCGCACAGCAGCAGCTGGGGCTATGGCCCTACCGGCGGTATCGGCCTGGTGCTGGTCATCATCGTGGTGCTGCTGTTGATGGGTCGGATATAGCCATGCATGGGGCCGGTGGGATCGCGCTGCTCGCAAGCGCCGCGGCCTTGCTGCTGGGCGGCTGCGGCGAAGTCGCGAAGCTGCCGGTTTCGGCCGGCACGGGGCCGCAGCCCAGCCTGCCTGCGCCCAATCCCACCCTGATCCCCACCGTCAACATTGCACCCGCAAAGCCCTGGCCTGATGGGACGAAGCCCATTGCTGCGGCCGGTACCCAGGTGAACGCATTTGCCAGCGGCCTGGACCATCCGCGCTGGCTGTATGTACTGCCCAACGGCGATGTGCTGGTGGCCGAAACTAATGCACCGCCCAAGCCGGACGATGGCAAGGGCATCAAGGGCTGGGTCATGCGATGGGTGATGGGTCGAGCGGGTGCGGCTACGCCCAGCGCCAACCGCATCACCTTGCTACGCGACACCAACGGCGATGGCGTGGCCGACATGCGTTCGGTGCTGCTGGACGGGCTGAATTCACCGTTTGGCATGGCCTTGGTGGGCGACAGCCTGTTCGTGGCGAATACCGATGGCGTGCTGCGCTTTCCATACGTCACCGGCCAGACCCGCATCACGGCATCTGCCAGCCGCCTGGTGGAGTTGCCCGGCGGGCCGATCAACCACCATTGGACCAAGAGTCTGCTGGCCAGCCCGGACGGCAAGCAGCTGTATGTGGGCGTAGGCTCGAACAGCAATGTGGCCGAGCGTGGCATGCAGGCCGAGGCCGAGAGGGCCGCGATCTGGCAGGTGGATACGCAGTCGGGTGCGCACCGGGTCTTTGCATCTGGCTTGCGCAACCCGGTCGGGCTGGCCTGGGCGCCCGAGGGAGGCGCGTTGTGGACGGTGGTGAACGAACGCGACGAGATCGGCAGCGACCTGGTGCCCGACTACCTGACCTCGGTGCGCGACGGCGGCTTCTACGGTTGGCCCTACAGCTACTATGGCCAGCACGTCGATGTGCGGGTGCAGCCACCCCAGCCTGCACTGGTGGCCAAGGCCTTGGTGCCGGACTATGCGCTGGGGCCGCATACTGCCTCGCTCGGTTTGGCGTCCTCCGTGGGTACCTCGTTGCCGGCAGAGTTTGCGGTGGGCATGTTCATCGGCCAGCACGGTTCTTGGAACCGCCGACCGCACAGTGGCTACAAGGTGATTTTTGTGCCCTTCAAGGCCGGCCAACCGGTAGGTCCGCCGGTGGACGTGCTGACCGGATTCTTGACCGCCGAGGGCCATGCGTCCGGCCGGCCGGTGGGAGTGGCGCTGGACACCCGCGGTGCGCTGTTGGTGGCCGATGATGTCGGAAATGTGGTTTGGCGCGTGACTTCTGCACCTTGAGGCAGTAGCCTATGCGCATGCTGAACCAATGTGTGCGCTATGCCCTGGCCCTGGGCCTTGTATGTCTGGCGGGCTGTAGTAGCCTGCCGCGGATCACCCCCGACCTGGCGCAACGGCGCGGTCCACCGCCCCAGCTGGAGGGCACGCATGGACCGCTGTCGGCGGCGCGCAGCAAGGCCATTCTGGACGGTCTGCGCAGCCGTGGCACCGAAACCAATATCTTCGACCGCCACCTGGCGCTGGAAGAAGCGATTGTCGGCAGCCCGTTGACGGCAGGTAATGCGGTGGTACTGCTGCAGGACGGCCCGGCCACCTACCGCGCCATGTTTGCCGCCATCGAGGCCGCGCAAGACCACATCAACCTGGAAACCTACATCCTGGAGGACGATGAGGTAGGCCAGCGCTTTGCCCAGGTGCTGATCGCCAAGCAGCAGCAAGGTGTGCAGGTCAACCTGATACGCGACAGTGTGGGCACGCTGGGTACGCCGGCGGCTTTCTTCCAGCGGCTGGTAGACAGCGGCATCCAGGTGCTGGAGTTCAACCCGGTGAATCCTTTGCTGGCGCGCACCACCTGGGAATTGAACCAGCGCGACCACCGCAAGCTGCTGGTGGTCGACGGCCGCACCGCGTTCCTGGGCGGCATCAATATCAGCAGCGTGTACTCGGGGGGCTCGCGCAGACGCAGCGTCCAGCCACCCGATGAAAACCGCCTGGCCTGGCGCGATACCGATCTGCAGCTGACAGGCCCGGTGGTGGCCGAGTTCCAGAAGCTGTTCATCGCGACCTGGGAACAGCAGAAAGGCCCGCCGCTGGCCGCCAAAAACTACTTCCCAACGCCCACCCGCGCCGGCAACCAGGTGGTGCGGGCGATTGGCAGCGCGCCCGGTGAACCCTTCAGCCATATCTACGCCACGCTGCTGTCGGCGATTGGCAGTGCCGAAACAAGCGTGAGCCTGACCAATGCCTACTTTGCCCCCGATCCGCAGTTGCTGGAGGCGCTGGAGGCAGCGGCCCGGCGTGGTGTGGATGTACGCCTGATACTGCCAAGCCAGACCGATTCCTGGCTGGTGTTCCATGCGGGGCGCGGCTACTACGAGCGGCTGCTGCGCGCGGGCATCAAGATCTACCAGCGGCGCGGTGTGATCCTGCATTCCAAGACAGCGCTGATCGATGGCGTATGGGCGACCGTGGGTTCGACCAATCTGGACTGGCGCAGCTTCTTGCACAACCAGGAGCTGAATGCGGTGGTGCTGGGTGCCGAGTTTGGCAGCCAGGTGCAGGCCATGTTCGCCAAAGATCTGGAGGCCTCCGACGAGGTGACGCTGGAGCAGTGGCTGCGCCGCCCAATCGACCAGCGGCTGAAGGAGATTTTTTCAAGGGCCTGGGAGTACTGGCTGTAGCCGCTGCGATGCCCGCATTGAAGAAGTACCTTGCGGCCTACCTGGCCACCATCGTGGTGTTGTTGGTATTGGACGGGCTGTGGTTGGGCCTGCTTGCCATGCCGCTGTACCAGCAAGGCATAGGACATTTGATGGCCGCCCAGCCCAATTTTGTGGCGGCTGTGGCGTTCTACCTGGTGTATGCCGCAGGTTTGCTGGTGTTTGCGGTGGCGCCCCGTGCGGCCCAGCCCGGCTGGCACAGTACGGCGCTGGCGGCTGCATTTTTTGGGTGCGTGGCCTATGCCACCTACGACTTGTCCAACCTCGCGACCTTGCGCGACTGGCCCGTAGGCTTGTCGCTGCTGGATATTCTGTGGGGCAGCTTGCTGAGTGCTGCAGCCGCCACCGCCGGCAAGCGGGTGTTGGGCCGTAGCAAGGCCTGATGGTGCAGGCAAGCCACGCGGGCAAACTAGCGGATTGGAGGGCGGTTGGCCCGCGTTTCCGTTGGCGGCGGCGCAGGTTCTGGCTTGCGCGCTTGCAACGCCGTCACCAGCGTGGTCATCCAGGACTGCAGGGGCAGATGGGCGATGCCTTTGGAGAGCAGTTGCGTGCTCAGGCCGGCAAACAGTGCGGGTTTCAGTATCCAGCGCCATGGTCGGCCCCAGACCAGCAGGCCGCCCACCAGCACAGCACCCAATGCCAGACCCAGCGGGTTGCGCCGGGCCATGGGCTGCACGATGGCTTTGGTGGTGTCGGCGGCAAGAATGCAGGCGATGCGCAGAGGATGCTGGGTCCACCAGCTGCCAATCGCCTCGATCAACACATTGGCCAAAGGAATGGAGCGCAGACTGTCCAGCCAAGCAGATGGGGGGCTGGCTGCATCCACCCTTGTTCCGGGGGGCGGTGTGTACGTCCCTTTGAGGAGGGCTTGGCGCAGCAAGGCACGCGACACATCCAGGCGTTCAACGGCTGAAGATGTGGGCAGTGCCAGGAATGCGGTAGACGGGGTACTCATGGCGTGCCTACCTCGCGCAACATCGCCATATCGTTCTTGATTTGCTGCCGCACATTGCCAAAGCTGCTGGTGTTGGCAGAGCTGCGGGCGGCGATCAGGCAACACACAGCGATCGCCAGTGGCAGCATGGGCGCCAGCAGCAAAGCCCACAGGGAATGGATATCCGCTATGGGCGTGGTGGCCCATAGCATGAGAGCCACCCCTGCGAGCATTGCCGAGATGGCGATGCAAACCAGGGCTACGCTGAACAATACTGTGCGCTGTTTCCAGCGCCCGGTCGCCTGGCCGAGCTCCTCGGACAGCAGCTCGGCATAGGCCTCGGCGTGGTTCAGTAGCAGCTGCGGCTGGGTCGCTATCAGGCGAAGCAGGGGAGGCACCATGGCGCGCGATCTGCGGCTACGCCAGGGCTTTAGATGTCATCACGCGAACGGCCTGCAAGGTGCACCAGGGCAGCCAGACCGGCGCCAATCACGGCGGCAATCAGTACGGCCTTGACGGGTTCGTCCTTGATGTAGTTCAGGGTCGAGTCGGATGCGCGTTGCGCCTGGGCCTTGACCTTCGCCGAACTGTCCTGCACTGCCTCCTTGCTTTGCTGCAGCAGTGCACTGGCTTGTTCGCTGGCGCGGTTCAGCAATGGCGCAGCCTGGGCGCGCAGGCCGTGCACGGTGTTGGCCAGGTGGTCCAGCGTGTCATTGGCCACACGTTGGGTGGATTTGATCACGCTGTCGGCAGATGCGGCGGCCTGGTCGGCAAGCTTGTTGGTTGGTTGTTCAAGTTGGTTGTCAAACATGGGTATTCCTTTGATAGTGGTTGGGATCGGTGGGGCCAGCAGGCTGGCCTAGCTTTTCTTGATGAGGCCGAACAGAAAGCTGGCGACAGCCAGAACGGCGAACACAATGAACAGGATCTTGGCAATGCCCACTGCGCTGGCAGCAATACCGGTGAAGCCGAACAGTGCGGCGATCAGAGCGATGACGAAGAAGACGACGGCGTAGTGCAACATGGTGTTTCCTTGCTTGGCGGATGGAATGCCATCCTTGGTTTCTGGGGCTCGCAAGCCTTTGGTTGCGATGGACCCAGTGTCTGCTCTGGCGCACGGCGTGGCGATAGGCAGCTTTGCCGTAGCCTTGTCGGGAGAGGGCCCCAGCCGGCGTAGGACTGCGCCGACAGACCGGCCGCATGGCGCGGCCGGGTGGATTTCAGGCGCTGGCTTCTGCGGCCGGGGGGGTGGCCACGGAAATCGGCAGCCGGGCCTGGATCAAGGTGCCGCGACCGGGGCCAGACACTATGGTCAGCACCCCGCCTTCGGCTTCGACCCGAAAGCGCATGCCCACCAGCCCGTACGCCGATTGCGGCTTGGTGCTGGTGTCAAAGCCCACACCGTCGTCGCGCACCGACACCTCCACCTGGCCATCGCGCGTGCCCAGTGTGACCCAGACATTCTGGGCCTTGGCGTATTTGGTGATATTGGTAATGGCCTCTTGCACCAGACGGTAGACCATCAGTTCGGCGGTGGTTTTCAGTTCGACCGGTTCCAGCGAGCAATGTACTTGCACGGTGGATTGGTCGGCGAACTCGCGCGCCAGAATTTCCAGGGTGGAGACCAGGCCCAGGTTGCTCAGCGCAGAGGGGCGCAGGTCTTCGATGATGCGCCGTCCGAGTGCGATGCCGGAGTTGAGGGTGCCCACCAAGTGCGTCAGCAACTCCAGGGCTTCCGGCGCCGTGCCGCCCAGCCGCGATCGGATGCGGGCCGCATCGAGCTTGGCCGAGGTCAGCAGCGCACCCAGATCGTCGTGCAGATTGCGCGCCAGGCGGTGGCGTTCGTCCTCGCGGGCGGTCTGCAGATGGTGGGTGAGTTCGGTGAGTTGGGCCGTGCGTTGGACCACTTCCACCTCCAGCCGGTCGCGTTCGACCTGCACCATGCGCTGTATTTCTAGCTGCTGCTCCCGGAACAAAAAGATCTGGCGGAAGTACATGAACAAGGCCAGCAGGCTGAGGGCCGTGAGTGCAGCGACCCCACCGCGGTTGAACATCAGCATGCCGTAGATTTCGCTGCGGCCTTTGGTCACGTTCTGGGTCTCGTATTCGAGCAGTTCTTCGGTGAGCTTGCGGATGGTGTCCATCTGCTCCTTGCCGATATCGGACATGACGATGTCCTTGACCGCATCGTCCTTGCCTTCGTCGTGCATCTTGATGGTCAGGGCCAGTTCGGACAAGCGGGTGTCCGTCACGCTGTGCAGCTTCCCCAGCACATCGTTGGGCAGGCGCTGGCCCCGGTAGTAGACGTCCAGAAACTGCAGTGACTCGCCGATTTTTTGCAGCGCGGTGTCGTAAGGTTCACGGTATTCCTTGCGATTGGTGACCAGGTAGCCGCGCTGGCCGGTTTCGGCGTCCAGAATATTTTTTGTGAGGCTTTGTATCGTGGTGCGGGCCTCTCCCACGCTGCCCAATTTGTCGAGTATCGCGACCGACTGGAGGTACGACCCCTCACTGATCAGCACAATCGAGAGTGCCGCAGTACATGCCAGTACGAATACGATACGGTTGCGTTTGACAACGTTGATAAAGTTCATCTTCAGCCTTCAACCGAAAGTGTGGGAACATGCTGCAGAATGTTCCGCCAAATACCATGATCCGAATTGCTATTGTTGACGACCACGCCATGGTCCGCGCTGGATTGCGCCAGTTTTTTGCCGACCAGATCGACTTCGCGGTGGTGGCTGAAGCCACCAACGGTCGCGAAGCGCTGGACATTGTCCGCAAAGGCGAAATTGACGTGATGATCATGGATATCTCCATGCCCGACCACAGCGGTGTGGACGCACTGGTGGCCATCAAGGCCCGTGCGCCCGATCTGCCGGTGCTGATCCTCAGCGGCTTTGCCGAAGAGCATTACGCCACCACCTTGCTGCGCCAGGGCGCGAGCGGCTACTTGAACAAGGACTGCGATCCCGAGGACATCGTCAAGGCCATCCGCACGGTCTGCCGGGGGCGCAAGTACATCACGCCCGGCATGGCCGAGCGGCTGGCCGATGGCCTGGGCGGCGGGGGCGAGAAACCCCCTCATGAACAGCTGTCTGAACGTGAGCTGCAGGTCTTCTTGCGGCTGGCCAAGGGCGAAACCATAGGCCATATGGCGGTGAGCATGTCGCTCAGCGTCAAGACCGTCAGCACTTACCGCACCCGGGTGATGGAAAAGATGCAGCTGGAGTCGAACAGCGACCTGACCTATTACGCGTTGAAAAACGGCCTGATCCAGTAGGCCGCACGGCCCCGCGCTCAGGCCAGCGCACCGGAAGCGGTGTTGCCCGAGTGGCCGTTGGCCAACTCGCCGCAGTAGTCGATCAGTGCGTCAATCTCGTTGGATTTGTCAAACACCCGGTCGGCTCCCAGGTCCAGGCATTTGCGCCGCATATCCTTGGTGGCGTAATTGCTCAGCACCACCAGCTTGCGCGGTGGCAGCAGTCCATGTGCTGCACGCAGCACGCCCAGGCCGGAGCCGGCTTTCAAGAAAATATCGACGATCACCAGATCGACATGGTTGCTGGGACGGGTCAGCCACTGTACGGCGCTGAGTTCATCTTCGGCGGTGCCGATGACCGCAACCGGCACGAGCTCTTCCAGCGTAGCGATCAGGCTTTCTCGGATCACCGGGCTGTCTTCAACGATATAGGTTTTAAGCTGGGGCATGAGCGCGGCACTAATTCCTGAGAGTCCAGAGCCAGCGGCCCCGCCCTGTGTTGGTAACGTGTATTGTGTGCAAACAATGCACGCTACGTAAGGTGTTAAACACTAGATTGGACACCAGTGTGCATTGAAAGCGGGCACAAATCCATCGGGCATAGGCGCGGTCGGTTGTCAGATTTGTCCTACAGGGCGCTGCGTGTAGGACAGCAACTACCGTAGCCCGCGGTGCCGTCTGCTGGTGCCGGCCAAACCCCCGCCGCACACTGTGGCTGCCTTAGGGGCTCGCCGTCTTGGCGGGCTCCGCTACTCCACAGGAGACACGCATGAAAAATATACTTAAAACCACACTTGCCATCAGTGCCATGGCGGTCGCGGCCCAGGTAGCCGCCCAGGTCACTTTTTACGAGAACGAAAATTTTGAAGGCCGGTCCTTCACAACCCAGAACGAGGTCCGCAACTTCGACCGTGCGGGATTCAACGACCGTGCTTCATCGGTCATTGTGTTTGGCGAACGCCAGGAGGTCTGTGAAGACTCGCAGTTCCGCGGCCGCTGCGTGGTCTTGCGTGCCGGGCGCTACCCTTCATTGAGTGCCATGGGCTTGAACGACCGCGTGTCGTCAGTGCGCACGGTAGACCGCAATGCCCGGGTGGACGACAACCGCTATGCGCCGCCGCCCATGCCGGTCTACGACAACCGCCGGCGCAACAACGAGCGCCTGTTCGAAGCCGATGTGACCTCGGTACGCGCTGTGTTGGGTACGCCCCAACAGCGCTGCTGGATGGAGAAGGAAGAAGTGCAAAGCCGCGGCAATGCCAACATCGGCGGTGCCGTGGTCGGCGCCCTGCTGGGTGGCGTGTTGGGCCACCAGGTTGGTGGTGGGCGCGGTCAGGACATCGCCACCGCCGGCGGTGCTGTTGCCGGCGCGGCCGTGGGTGCCAATGTAGGCCGCAACGGCCAGCCCACCACCCAGGACGTGCAACGCTGTGCCACCGAGCCGGCGTCGACCCGCCCTGAGTACTGGGACGTGACCTACAACTTCCGCGGCCAGGAGCACCGCATCCAGATGACCACGCCACCCGGACGCACGGTCACCGTGAACCGCCGCGGCGAACCCCGCGCATAAGCCTGCCTGCGCAGCTTCAGACGGCCCTTCGGGGCCGTTGCTGTTTCTGGGCCATGCAGGGCGCCGAGCGGATCGCGTAGGACATCTACTACGGCAATTGGCGGCACTGTCTGCTGTGCGCTGCGGGCATGGCCACGCACACTGCAACTATCCCATTTACCGAAAAAAGGATTTCCATGAACATGTTTTTCAATCTCAAAACTTCTGCCCTCGTCGCTGCAATGATGTTGGCCTCGGTGTCCCAGGCCGCCACCATGTCCAAGGACGAATACCAGGTGGGCAAGACCCGTATCAGCGCGGACTACAAGACCGACAAGGCGGCTTGTGCATCGCTGGCCGACAACGCCAAGGACGTGTGCATGGAAGAAGCCAAGGGCAAGGAAAAGATCGCCACGGCCGAGCTGAAAGCCGCCCATTCCGGCAAGCCAGCCGACCACACCAAGGCACTGGAAGCCAAGGCCGAAGCCAACTATGCGATTGCCAAGGAAAAGTGCGATGACAAGGCTGGCAACGACAAGTCCGTCTGCGTGAAGGAAGCCAAGGCCGTCGAGGTCAAGGCCCTGGCCGATGCCCGCACCGCCAAGCAAATTGGCGAAGCCAAAACCGAAAACGCCGACGAAAAGCGCGATGCCGACTACAAGGTGGCCGTACAGAAGTGCGACACCCTGGCCGGCGATGCCAAGACCAGCTGCGTGAGCGCAGCCAAGGTCAAGTTCGGTAAGTCTTGAGCTTTTTGATCCTTTTGAAAAGCCAACACAAGGAAGCATTATGAAAACCACACGTCACTATGCAGCTAGCGCTTTGGCAGCGGCTGCCCTGGTCATTCTGAGCGGTTGCGCCGGCATGACCCGGCAAGAAAAGGGTATCGCCACCGGTGCCGCGATTGGCGGCGTTGCCGGTGCAGCCGCCGGCGGCGGTGTGCTGGGTACAGCGGCCGGTGCCGCTGTCGGCGGCGTGATCGGTAACGAAGTCGTCAAGAAGAAGTAAGCAAGAAACAAGCAGTCAGCGCCGGGGGCTTACCCCCGTGCGCATGTTGGTAAGGAGGAAGTATTTATGACAAACTATTTTGAATCCCGCTCAGTGGGAATCATTTTCGCCGCCGTGCTGGCCCTGTCCGTTGTGGGCTGCAGCAAGCAGGTGGATGCCACCGGCGCTGCGGCCCCAGGCACCACCGTCGGCACCGAGATCGACGACACGGTCGTCACCGCCAGCGTCAAGTCTGCACTGCTGGCCGACCCCGATGTGAAGAGCCTGGACTTCAAGGTTGAAACCCGCAAGGGCGAAGTGCAGCTCAGCGGCTTTGTAGAAAGCCAGGCGCAGATCGATCGCGCCACGTCCATCGTCCAAGGCGTGTCGGGCGTGAAAAGCGTGGACAACAAGCTCAGCCTGAAGGTGGCCGATACCACCGTCGGCAACAAGGTCGACGACGGCATTGTGACCGGCCGCGTCAAGGCCGCGCTGCTGGCCGATGCCAGCATCAAAAGCCTGGACATCGGCGTGGTGACACGCAAGGGAGAAGTCCAGCTGAGCGGCTTTGTCGACAACCAGGCGCAGATCGACCGCGCAGTGCAGGTCGCCCGCGCCACGGAAGACGTGCACAGCGTCAGCAACGAAATGACCATCAAGAAATAGCCTCTGGCGTTTCTGTCCCATCCGCCACCCCTGGTTTTTTCCTCGGGTGGCTTTTTTATGCGTTTCGTGCCGCTAGCGCAGATTTTATAAGCGCGAGCAGCTATAGAAATTAGAGCGCAGCTACTTTGGGCCATCGGATGTAAACCCTGTAGGCGCATGGCCATGGTCGGTGGCTGTGCTTGTCCTACCGCGGGCCGCGTTGCTGTCCGCTTACCGGGTGAGGGGCAGGTACCTAGACTGGCCCTACACCACCGCCTCGCTATGAAAAACACCCCAACCTCTACCAAGCCGCCTACGCTGCGGCTCCAATTTTCGATCGACCTGGACTACCACATCACAGCACCTGCCTGCGATTTTGTGTTCAATATCCACGCCGCCAAAACTGCCCACCAGACCGTGGTATCCGAGGCTCTGAAGATCAGCCAGCCCGTGCCCCATGTTCTGTACACCGACCCGGTGACGCAGACCCGCTATCTGCGGCTGACCGCGGCCACTGGCGCTTTGAGCGTGCACTACGAAGCGACGGTGGACCTCAGCCATTTCACCGCGCTGCCCGAGAACATCCCCGAGGTCGGTGTGGCCGATCTGCCGGGCGAGGTGCTGCAGTACCTCTACCCCAGCCGCTACTGTCCGTCGGACCGCCTGCACCGCCTGGCCCTCAATGAATTTGGCGAACTGCCCCCGGGCTACAGCCGGGTGCAGGCCATCCACGACTGGGTGACGAGCCGGGTCAACTTCCAGTCCAATTCGTCCGATGGCAACACCACCGCCATCGACACCCTGGTGGACCGGGTCGGCGTGTGCCGCGACTTTGCGCATCTGATGATCGCGCTGTGCCGCGCCGTCAACATCCCGGCCCGTTTCACCACCGGCATCGACTACGGCGCCGACCCGGCGCTGGGCCCGACCGACTTCCACGCCTATGTGGAGGTCTTCCTGGGCGACCGCTGGTACATCTTTGACGCCTCCGGCGTGGCCATTCCCATGGGCTTTGTGCGCCTGGGCATAGGCCGCGACGCCGCCGACTCGGCCTTTGCCACCATGTTTGGCGGCGTGACCAGCAGCGCGCCCGTGGTGCATATCGAGGCAATACCCAATGCGCTCGGCAAGCTGGTCTTGCCGCAGCACGTACCGCATGGCCTGTCCACCGACGGCCAGGCGCAGGCTTTCTGAATTCCTTTTTCCACTGGAGATCTTTATGACAAAAAACACCTGGCCCCTGGCCGTGACCGCTGCCGCCCTGGCATTGCTGGTCGGCTGCAGCAGCATGAAAACCCCGGCCACCGCGGATGTCGCGGTATCCAAAGCCGCGGTGGACAGCGCGGCCGGTGCCGGCGGGGCCGAATTTGCGCCGCTGGAAATGGCTTCGGCCCGCGAGAAGATGGCCGCCGCCCAGAAAGCCATGGCCAGCAAGGACTACAAGCTGGCGGCCGTGCTGGCAAACCAGGCCCAGGCCGACGCCAAGCTGGCCCAGGGCAAGGCCAACTCGGCCAAGTCCCAGGCCGCAGCCGATGCGCTGCAAGACAGCGTGCGCGTTCTGCGCGAAGAACTCGACCGCGCCAGCAAGTAAATCCCAAGAAAGAACACCATGAAAAAACTCTACGCCACCCCCATCGCCCTGGCCCTTGCTGTATTGCTCGGCGCCTGCAGCTCCATGCCCACCAGCACCAGCCTGCTGGAGCAAACCCGCAGCGACTACCGGATGGCCCAGGCCAATCCCGATGTGAACCGCTACGCCCCGCTGGAACTCAAGCAGGCCGGTGACGCGCTGGCCCAGGCCAATGCCTCTGCCGACCACAAGGACAAGCCGGAAAAGGTCGACCAGCTGGCCTACCTGGCCAAGCAGAAGATCGCGCTGGCACGTGAAGCCGCGGTCCAGAAGGCGGCCGAAACCGAGGTCGTGAAGGCCGGCAAGGAAAGCGATGCACTGCGCCTGCAGCAACGCTCGAACGAAGCCGACCAGGCCAAGGCCAATGCGATTGCCGCCCAGCAAAATGCCCTGGTCGCCCAAGGCGATGCCGCCGATGCCCAGCGCAAGACCGAAGAAGCCCGCCGTATCGCCGCCGAAGCCCAGACCCGCAACGCCCAGCTCGAAGCCCAGCTCGCCGACCTGGCCGCCAAGAAGACCGAGCGCGGCATGGTCATTACCCTGGGCGACGTGCTGTTCGGCACCGACCAGGCGCGTCTGACCCCGGACGGCATGCGCACCGCGCAAAAGCTGGCCGATGTGTTGCAGCAGAACCCGCAGCGCAAGGTGCTGGTCGAAGGCTTTACTGACAGCACCGGCGCCTCCGGCTACAACCAGGAACTGTCGGACCGCCGCGCCGGCGCCGTGCGCACTGCTTTGGCGGGCATGGGCATTGGCAGCGAGCGTGTGGCCATCCGCGGCTACGGCGAAGCCCACCCGGTGGCCGCCAACGATACGGCCGCCAACCGCCAGCTGAATCGGCGCGTGGAGATCGTGCTGTCGGACGACAGCGGCAAGACTATTGCACGCTGATCTTTAGATGAAACAGGCCTCTGGCGCTTATGGAATAAGCGGGAGGTGCTATCAAAAGCCTAGTATTCAGGCGGCGCGCTGCAGGCGCACAAAGCTGAACGGCAAGCCCGTGCTGCTGGTGTGCGCCTCGCGGTCCGTCTCGGCCCATTCAGGGCCGAAGTTCGGCGCGAACGCATCGCCATCAAACGCCTGGCCGATCTCGGTGACCACCGCGGATTGCGCCAACGGCAAGGCCTGCGCATAGATCTCAGCGCCGCCTATCACCCAGGCATCGGTATCGGCCGGACACAGTGCTGCAGCTTCCGCAATCGAGCCGGCCCGCAACGCGCCCTCGGCCTGCCAATCGGCTTGCCGCGTCACCACGATGTTCACGCGTCCCGGCAGCGGCCGAAAGCGCGCCGGCAGCGAATCCCAGGTCTTGCGGCCCATGATCACCGGGCAGCCGAGCGTGGTGCGCTTGAAGTGCGCCATGTCCTCCGGCAGATGCCAGGGCAGGGCGCCGTTCACGCCGATCACGCCATTGGCGGCACGCGCAAAAATCAGGTTCAGCTTCATACCGCCACCGGTGCCTTGATGGCCGGGTGGCATTGGTAATCGAGCACCTCAAAATCCTCAAACTCGTAGCTGAAGATGTCGGCCGGCTTGCGCTTGATGTGCAGGGTCGGGTAGGGGTAGGGCGCGCGGCTGAGTTGCTCGTTCACCTGGTCCACATGGTTGCTGTAGATGTGGCAGTCGCCACCGGTCCAGATGAAGTCGCCCACCGCCAGGTCGCACTGCTGCGCCACCATGTGTGTGAGCAGCGCATAGCTGGCGATGTTGAAGGGCACACCCAAAAAGATATCGGCGCTGCGCTGGTACAGCTGGCAGCTGAGCTTGCCGTCGGCTACATAGAACTGGAAGAACGCATGGCAGGGCATCAGTGCCATCTGGTCCAGCTCGGCCACGTTCCAGGCGCTGACGATGATGCGCCGGCTGTCGGGGTTGGTCTTCAGGGTCTGTATCACCTGGGCGATCTGGTCGATGTGGCCGCCATCGGGCGTCGGCCAGCTGCGCCATTGCACGCCGTACACCGGGCCCAGGCTGCCGTCGGGCCGCGCCCATTCGTCCCAGATGCTGACGCCGCGTTCCTTCAGCCAGTTGTTGTCGCTGCTGCCCTGCAGAAACCACAGCAGTTCCTGGATGATGGAGCGCAGGTGCACCTTCTTGGTGGTGACCAGCGGAAAGCCTTCGTTCAGGTCAAAGCGCATCTGGTGGCCGAACACGCTGCGCGTGCCGGTGCCGGTGCGGTCGGTCTTGGCGGTGCCGGTGGTGTGCACCAGGCGCATGAAATCTTCGTACTGGGAGCGGATGGGGCGGGTCATGTCGGGGTCAGATCAAAAAAAGAGCTGCAGTCGCAGCCCCGCGATTTTAGAACCCCGCGTTCCCCACCTGCACGACTCGGCCCGGATTCATCAGGTTTTGCGGGTCCAGCGCCTGCTTGATGCCGCGCATCATCTCCAGCGCCACCGGGGATTTGTAGTGTTCGAGGTGGCCGACCTTCAGGCTGCCTACGCCGTGCTCGGCCGAGATCGAACCGCCATGCGCTATCACCGCATCGAACACCAGGGTATTGACGCGCTCCTCCTGCGCACGCAGGAACTGGGCTGGGTCACCCTCGGCCGGGGCCTGCACGTTGTAGTGCAGATTGCCGTCGCCCAGGTGGCCGAAATTGACCAGGCGCACGCCGGGGATGTTGGCTTGCAGCAGCGCATCGGTGCTGCGCACGAACTCGGGGATGCGGGACACCGGGATGGAGATGTCGTGCTTGATGTTCAGCCCTTCCTCGGCCTGGGCCAGGGAGATGCTTTCGCGCACATGCCATAGCGCATGGGCCTGGGCCAGGTTTTCGGCCACCACGGCATCGGTCACGCAGCCTTGCTCCAGCGCCAGTTCCAGCAGGCTCTCGAACTGGGTGCGCGCATGGGTTTCGGATTCGTTGTCCGAGTTCTCCAGCAGCACGCACCAGGGCGTGTCTTGGTACAGCGGCACGCGTTGCTGCGGGTAGTGCTTGGCCACCAGGCTCAGGGCGAACTGGCCCATCACCTCGAAGCCGGTCAGGCCCGCGCCCAGGTGCTGGTGCGCCAGGCCCAGCAGGGTAACCGCGTCTTCCAGGCTGGGTACGGCGGCCCAGGCGGTGAGCTGGGCGGCGGGCTGGGGGTACAGCTTCATGGTGGCGGCGGTGATGATGCCCAGCGTGCCTTCGCTGCCGACGAACAGGTTGCGCAGGTCGTAGCCGGTGTTGTCCTTGCGCAGGCCGCTCAGGCCGCTCCAGATCTCGCCGTGGGCGGTGACCACCTCCAGCCCCAGACACAGTTCGCGCGCATTGCCGTAGCGCAGCACCTGGGTGCCGCCGGCATTGGTGGACAGGTTGCCGCCTATGGTGCAGCTGCCTTCAGCGCCCAGGCTCAGCGGGAACAGGAAGCCGGCGTTGGCCGCGGTTTCCTGCAGGCTTTGCAGGATGCAGCCGGCTTCTACCGTCATGGTCAGGTTGGCCGCGTCCACCGCGCGCACCGCATGCATGCGCTGCAGGCTCAGCACGATCTGCGTGCCCGAGTCGTCCGGCGTGCTACCGACCACCAGGCCGGTGTTGCCGCCCTGGGGCACGATGCTGACGCCGGTGACTGCGCAGGCCTTGACCACGGCCGCTACTTCGGCGGTGTTGCCGGGGCGCACCACGGCCAGCGATTTGCCGCGGCTGCGCTTGCGCCAGTCGTGTTCATAGGCGCTGAGGTCGCCGTCGGTCAGTACATGTTGGGCGCCGATCAGCTGGCGCAGGTTGTCGAGCAGGGCTTGCATGGTGGTGTCTCCCAGTTAAATCGCCGCAGCGGCTGCCGCGGCTTTGGCGTGCTTGAAGCGCAGCCGCACATGCAGCGCGCAGGCGGCGAACAAGACCACGCACAGCAGGGCCTCGGCCAGCGCGTACCAGCGGCTGGGTGCGGCATCGCTGTAGGCGCGGACCACGCCTTCGGTGAAATAGAGCCAGACCATCAGGCTGACCCAGCGGTAGGTGTACATGCGGTTCTTCAGCAGGCCGACCAGGGGAATGCACAATGGCAGCGCCTTCAGCGCCAGGATCACGCTGCCCGGGCGCAGCGGCGCCAGCACCAGCTCCCAGGCCAGGCTCAGGCCGATCAGACCCAGCAGGCTGCCGACGGCCAGGGTGCGGGTCCAGGACACAGAGTTTTCGTTCGCGGTATTTTTAAGGGGGTGCATAGCGATGGCATCATAGCGGCCATGCCTTTGTCCCTTTTTGCTTTGTCCCAGCGCTTCGACCTGTTCCTGAAAGACCTGTCCCGCTTCCCCTGGAAAACCACCGCCCACACGCTGCGCGAGCGCTTTCGCGAGGACCACCTGGGCCTGACAGCCAGCAGCTTGACGTTCACCACCTCGCTGGCCCTGGTGCCGTTCTTTACCGTGGCGCTGGCCATCTTTACCGCGTTCCCGATGTTTGCCAAGGTGCAGGTGGTGCTGCAGAAGTGGCTGGTGCAAAGCCTGATCCCTGAGAGCATTGCCCGCCAGGTGCAGGGCTACCTCACGCAGTTTGCCAGCCAGGCCAGCAAGCTGGGCTCGGTGGGCCTGGCCATCGTGCTGTTCACCGCGTTGGCGCTGATACTGACCATAGACCACACGCTGAACGCCATCTGGCGCGTGCGCCGGGCCCGGCCGCTGGGCCAGCGGGTGCTGATTTACTGGGCTGCCATCACCCTGGGGCCGTTGCTGCTGGGCGCCAGCCTGGCACTGACCTCGTACCTGGTGTCCAGCTCGCAGGGCGTGGTGGACAGCCTGCCCGGTGGCGTGCGCCTGCTGTTCAGCCTGCTGCAGATGGCCTTGCTGGCCACTGGCATGGCCGCGCTGTACCGCTATGTGCCGAATACCCGGGTCAAATGGTCGCATGCCTGGGCTGGCGGTGTGTTTGTGGCGCTGGGCATCGAAGCCGCCAAGCGCTTGCTGACCGCCTATCTGGCGATGGTGCCTACCTATTCCATGGTCTACGGCGCGTTTGCCACCTTGCCGATTCTGCTGGTCTGGATCTACCTGGCCTGGGTGGTGGTGCTGCTGGGAGCGGTGATTGCCGCCTACATGCCCAGCTTGCTGCAAGGCGTGGCCCGGCGCGCCACCACCCACGGCTGGCCGTTCCTGCTGGCCATCGAGGTGCTGCAGCAACTGCACCGGGCGCGGGCCGCGGGCGACAAGGGCCTGAGCATGCCGCAGCTGGAGCTAGCGGTGCAGGTCGACACACTGCAGCTGGAGCCGGTGCTCAACGTGCTGGCGGCGATGGACTGGGTGGGGCGGCTGGAAGAGCTGGAACCGCTGGACGGCTCGGCCACCGTCCGCGAGCCGCGCTGGCTGCTGCTGGTCGACCCCGACCGCACCTTGCTGCTGCCCCTGGTCGAACAGCTGCTGCTGACCCCGGCCCCGGCGCTGGAAAATTTATGGAAAAACAACGACCGGCGCAGCATGTACCTGTGCGATGTGCTATGAAATAACTAGCGCGTCCGGGGTCCGGGTGGCGTGGGTGCGGCGGGGCTGCGCGGGGCGCTTTCCACCCGATCCCGGCCGTTCTGCTTGGCCTGGTAGAGCAGTTTGTCGACGCTGTCGATAAACGCCGCGATGTCCGCATCCGGCGCCGGCACGGTGGTGGCCACGCCCAGGCTGCAGGTCAGGATAGGCTGCTGGGGAGAGCCGGCGTGCGGAATCTGCAGCTGGCTGACCATGGTGCGGCAGCGCTCGGCGAGCTTCAGGGCCGAGGCTTCATTGGTTTCGGGCAGCACCAGGATGAATTCCTCGCCGCCGTAGCGGCCCACGAAGTCGCGCGCGCGGGTGGCCGCGGCCGCCAGGGTCTGGGCTACCTGTTTCAAGGTGTCGTCGCCCTTCAGGTGGCCGTAGTGGTCGTTGTACTGCTTGAAGTAGTCGATATCCAGCATGACTACCGACAGCGGCTGCTGGTTGCGCCGGGCGTTGGTCCACTCGATGTCGATGATGGAGTCGAACAGGCGCCGGTTTGCAATGCCGGTCAGGCCGTCCTTGAAGGACAGCTCTTCCAGCTCTTTTTGCAGGGTGATCAGCTCTTCTTCGGTCTTCTTGCGTTCGCTGATGTCGAACATGAAGCCCACCAGGGCCTCGACCTCGCCGTCCTTGCGCACCACGTGTACCACGTCGCGTATCCACACATAGCCGCCGTCCTTGGTCAGCGCGCGGTAGTCGGCCTCGTGGTCGACCCCGGCCTGCGACTGGCTGACGCAGTAGTTGAAGGTTTCATCCCGGTCCTCGGGGTGCATGCGCTCGGCCCAGTCCTGGGCGCTGACCCAGCTCTCGGGCGACCAGCCGAGCAGCTGCTCGATCTGCGGGCCGATGTAGGCGAACTTCAGGGTCTTCCAGTCGATCTTCCAGGGGATGGCCTTGGTGGATTCGAGCAGGGTTTTGTAAACGGTGGGGTCAATGTCCATGGCGGTCAGCTTAGCGTGCGCGCATGAAGCTGCAATGAATGGGGGAAGGGGCTGTTTGCTGGTGAGATATTTGCAAGAAAGTGCCTGTAGCGTAATCTATACATGCGCCAGAAGCTATGAAAAATATAGCTATCAGCGTGCGCAGGCCACCATGTCCAGCTCCACCGTGGCGTTCTTGGGCAGCTGCAGCACGCCCACCGAGGTGCGGGTGTGGGCGCCGCTAGGGCCCAGCACCTGGTACAGGATTTCGGAGGCGCCGTCGGCCACCTCGCTGTGCTGGGTGAAGTCGGCGCTGCATTGCACATAGACGGTGATGCGCAGCACGGCCGCTACCTGGTCCAGGCTGCCCAGGGCGCGCTGCAGCAGCGCCAGGGCCCGCATCGCGCACACCTTTGCCGCGTGCTGGGCCTGGGCCAGGTCCACATCGGCGCCGGCCCGGCCGGTGACCACCACGGTGCTGTCGACCCGCGGGATTTGCCCGCTGATGTAGACGTCGCGGCCATTGCGCAGCAGCGGCACATAGTTGCCACCGATCTTGATTTCACCGTCGAAGGAGTAGCCGAGAGCGGTGGCCGCGTGTTGGAAGCGTTGGTCAGCGGTGGTCATGGTGGGGCTAAATTTAGGAGGCGGGCAGGGTGCTGCTGTGCAGATCGGCGCGGCGGAAGGGGCGCTCGTGGTCGGCCAGTTCCAGCGCCAGCCGGGTCACCATGTCGTGCGAGCGCGAGGGCGCGGCCTGCAGCGGCATCACGCTCAGCCAGCCGGCCAGCCCCAGCAGGGCCCAGCGCAGGCGCAGCAGCGGCGGGCGCGCAGGCACCGCACCCATGTGGGCGATGGCCCAGGCGCTGGCGGCCGCACCCAGGGCGAAGCCGGCAATTACCTCGGACCAGGAATGCACCTGGATCTCGATCCGGCTCCAGGCGATCAGCGCGGCAAACGCATAGCCGCCCAGCATGACCAGGCGCTGGGTGCGGCGGGACTGCGTCCACTGCGCGGCCAAGGTATAGGCCAGCACCGGATAGACCCCGGCCGCAAACATCGAGTGGCCGGAGAAACCGGTGAAGTCCAGCGCCGCAATCCCCAGGCCCCAGCCGATGAAGGCGATCTTGGACAGCGAGGTGATGAAGATGGCTACGCCGAACGGCAGCAGCCAGGCCAGCACCGGCCGCAGCCTGCGCGCCGACAGCAGCATCCACAGGCAGAGGGCGGTCGCAATCGGCAGCACGATGCCCATCTCGCCAAAACGGGTGATCCAGTACGGGGCTTTGGCGATGAAATAGTCCATTCGCGGATTTTATTGCAGCGCAACATGGCCCAGATGGGGTGCCCAAAGCGGTAACAGCTTGTTTCAATGCCGGTGGCAGGCATTTGTTGCCATAGAACAGGCTTTTGTGGGCTATATTGCAACGACATCCATCCCCTACCGTGTTACGAGGAGAAACCCATGAAAGTTAGCGACATCCTGCGTGTGAAAGGCAGCACGCTCTATACCGCCAATCCCGACGAGCTTCTCTCTAGCGCGGTTGCCTTGATGGCAGAGAAGGACATAGGTTCCCTGGTGGTGATGTTCCACGGCGATCTGGTCGGCATGCTGACCTTTCGCGAGGTGATCCAGCTGGTGGTGAAGAATGGCGGCGCCCTGGGCTCGACCCTGGTGCGTACCGCCATGGACGACCACCCCCTGACCTGCACCCCCGAAACCGAGCTCGACGAAGTGCGCCGCATGATGCTGGAGCGCCACGCCCGCTACATGCCGGTGATGAACCAGAAGATGCTGATGGGGGTGATCAGCTTCTACGATGTGGCCAAGGCCGTGGTGGACAGCCAGAACTTCGAGAACAAGATGCTCAAGGCCTACATCCGCGACTGGCCCGCGGGCGATGAAGACAAAGAAGGCTGATTTCCCATCAGCGCATAAAAAAAGCCCGGCTGGTACAGCTGGGCTTTTTTGTTTTTGGATGTCAACTACGCATCTTGCCCCATCCAACTGGACCATTCACCTTTCAGAGATGCCGTGGAACCGGCTTTGCCGGGCCACTGGCATCGCCCCCAGCAAGGGGGTTGGCGGAAAGTGCGTAGCACTGGAGCCTGGGGGTGATCAAATTTGGTTGGCGTAAATCATGTCGCGTACCCGCGGGTAGATCTGCTGGTTCCACTTCTTGCCGCTGAACACGCCGTAGTGGCCCACGCCAGTCTGGATGTGGTGGGTGCGCATGCTGGGCCGTACGCTGCTGGCCAGGTCTTGTGCGGCCATGGTCTGGCCGACCGAGCAGATGTCGTCGCGCTCGCCCTCTACCGTCATCAGTGCGGTGCGGCGGATGGCGGCGGGCTTGACGATGCGGTCCTTGTAGCTGAGCACGCCGCGCGGCAGGTCGTAGGTCTGGAACACCTTGGCCACGGTTTCCAGGTAGAACTCGGCCGGCAGGTCGTTCACCGCCAGGTATTCGTCGTAGAAGTTGCGGATCTTGTCGGCTTGGTCGATATCGCCTTCCAGCAGATATTTGTACATGTCCTTGAACTGCTGCTTGTGCCGCTCGGGGTTCATGCTCAGGAAGGCGCTGAGCTGGATGAAGCCCGGGTAGACCCGGCGCATAAAGCCCTTGTGCGGCAGCGGCACGTGGCTGATCAGGTTTTTCTCGAACCATTCGATTGGCTTGCTGATGGCCAGGGTGTTGACGGCCGTGGGGTTGACGCGGCAATCGACCGGGCCGGCCATCAGCGTCAGGCTGCGCGGCTGGCTGGGGTGGTTGTCCTCGGCCATGATGGCGGTGGCCGCCAGCGCCGCCACGCAGGGCTGGCAGACGGCGACGACATGGCTGCCGGGGCCGATTTCCTCAATAAATCGGATCATGTGCTCGGCGTAGTCGTCCAGCGTAAACGCGCCGTGGGTCAGGGCGACATCCCGGGCGTTATGCCAGTCGGTGATGTAGACATCGTGGTCTTGCAGCAGGGTGCGCAGGGTTTCGCGCAGCAAGGTCGCAAAGTGGCCCGACAAGGGCGCGACCAGCAGCACCGGCGGCTGGTCGGCGACGCCGGGCTTTTTGAAGTGCAGCAGAGTGCCAAAAGGCATGCTGAGGGCGGCTTCCTCGACCACTTCGACCTCTTTGTCCCCCACCTTCACCGAAGCAATGCCGTAGCTGGGCCGGGTATGGGTGAGTCGCAGGCGTGAAAACACGTCGCAGGCCGCTGCGATACGCCGCACCGGGCTGCGGTCGGTGTCCTTGAACCACAGGTTGGCGCTGAGGCTTTGGGCCATCAGGCGAAAAGGCGACATCAAGTCGGATTGGAGTTGATAGGCCTGGTAAAGCATGGGGAAGGTTCCTGGCTCGAAGCGAGATACATCACTGCAGGCAAGTTACGGGCCATCCATCCCCATTTGTGTGGAAGCGGATGAAACCAGCGCCGGCTTTGGCACAGCCCTTGCTCAACAGGCTCACCACACAAGGAGCATCCATGCGCAAAGCAGAGTTGACGATCAGCAGCAAAAACTATGGTGCCTGGGCTTTGCGTGGTTGGTTGGCAGCCAAGTTGGCGGGGCTGGAGTTCACCGAGAAAGTGGTCTCCCCGGACGATCCGGCCATGAAGGCCGAGATGATGCTGCTGTCGTCGTCGATGCTGGTGCCGTCTTTGCAGCACAACAAGATCAAGGTGTGGGACACCTTGGCGATTGGCGAATACCTGAACGAAATCAAGCCCAAGGCGGGCCTGCTGCCGGCCGACCAGGCGGCCCGGGCCCATTGCCGGGCGATCTGCGGTGAGATGCATTCGGGCTTTTCGTCCTTACGCACGGCCTTGCCGATGAACATCAAGGCGCATTTCGCCGACTTCAAAATCTGGTCGCGGGCCCAGAGCGATATCGATCGGATTGTGGAAATCTGGAAGGAATGCCTGGCCAACTACGGTGGTCCGTATCTGTTTGGCCAGCAGGTGGGCCTGGCCGACGCCATGTATGCGCCGGTGGTGACCCGCTTTTTGACTTACAACGTGGCGCTGGATCCGGTGTGTGCCGCCTACTGCCAGCGCATCATGGAGCTGCCCGCCATGCAGGAGTGGGTCGCCGAGGCTCTGAAGGAGCCCGACGATATCGACGAACTGGACGCCGAGTTTTGAAGGGCAGGGGACTCAGCATCCCCTGCAAGTGCTCAGTTCCAGGGCGTTGGCTCCGGGATGTCGCATACCGGCTCCACGTCGATCGATTTGAAGTCCGCCGGCGACACGATTTCCAGGTATTCCATGTCGGGCGAGTAGTCGAACAGGTAGTGGCGTATGCCAGGGCGCTGGTGTACGCAGTCTCCCGCCTGCACCAGGGTTTCCTTGTCTTCGTACATGAAGCGGGCCCAGCCCTTGAGCATGATCACGATTTGAAATTCCGCTTCATGCCGGTGCCAGCCCGTGCCCTTTTCTGGCGCCATATTGGCTTTAACAAGGTGCGCAATCACCTTTCCGTGCGTGGCCTCGGCAATACCCAGATCGCGGTACAGAAAGAAGTCGCGCAAACCGCCGCTGACATACTGCGTGTCCTCTGGCTTGACGTGGGAGAACTCGGTCGTGGTTGCTTGCAGCATAGGCCTCTCCTTGAAAAAAGTGCGTAAACACCGGCAGTGTGTAGAGCCGCATAAGCATGAACTGTTCCTGCCGCGTGGGGGATAATTCAGGCTATGAGCGGCAATACCTTCGGAACCTTATTCGCAGTCACCAACTTTGGTGAATCCCACGGCCCGGCCATTGGCTGCGTGATTGACGGCTGCCCCCCGGGCATGGCCTTGTGTGAGGCCGACATCCAGGCTGACCTGGACCGCCGCCGCCCCGGCACCAGCCGCCACGTGACCCAGCGCAACGAGCCCGATACGGTCGAGATACTGAGCGGCGTGTACGAGGGTAAAACCACCGGCACCCCGATTGCCCTGCTGATCCGCAATGCCGACCAGCGCAGCAAGGACTACAGCGCCATCGCGCAGAGCTTCCGGCCTGGCCATGCCGACTACACCTACTGGCACAAGTTCGGCATCCGCGACCCGCGGGGCGGTGGCCGTTCGTCGGCCCGCCTGACCGCGCCCACGGTGGCCGCCGGCGCCGTCGCCAAGAAGTGGCTGGCCGAGAAATACGGTGTGTCTTTCCGCGGCTGCATGACCCAGGTGGGGGATCTGCCCATTCCGTTCGAGAGCTGGGAGCATGTGCCGAACAACCCTTTCTACGCGCCGGTCGCCGATGTATCGGCGTTGGAAGACTACATGGATGCCTTGCGCAAAGCCGGTGACTCCTGCGGCGCGCGTATCCGGGTCACGGCCAGCGGCGTGCCGGTCGGTCTGGGCGAGCCCTTGTACGACAAGCTGGATGCCGACATCGCCTTTGCCATGATGGGCCTGAATGCCGTCAAGGGCGTGGAGATCGGTGCGGGTTTTGCCAGCGTGGCCCAGCGCGGCAGCATGCATGGCGACTCGTTGTCACCAGAAGGCTTCAAGTCCAACAACGCCGGTGGCGTGCTTGGTGGCATCAGCACCGGCCAGGACCTGGAAGTTTCCATTGCGATCAAGCCCACCAGTTCCATCATCACGCCGCGCGAGTCCATCGACACGCAAGGCCAGCCGGTCGATGTGGTCACCAAGGGCCGCCATGACCCCTGCGTAGGCATCCGTGCCACGCCGATCGTGGAGGCGCTGCTGGCCCTGGTGGTGATGGAGCATGCCCTGCGCCAGCGCGCCCAGAACGCTGACGTGGTGCAGCCGGTAGCACCCATCGCTGCTTCGGCGATCTGATGCCCGCGGCGGCCAGTGCGCAGGCGGTTAGCCGCCGCCAGCTGGCCCCGTTTGCACTGTTTTCGGCCTGCTATTTCGCCCACGTAGGTTTCTTTACCTCTTACCTGCCGCTGTGGCTGAAGAGCCAGGGCATGGGTTTGTTGGCGATTTCGGTGCTGACATCGGTGCAAGCCACGACGCGCCTGTTTGCGCCGTATGCCTGGGGTGCCTTGAGCGACCACACGGGTGAGCGGGTGGCTTTGCTGCGCTACTGCGCGGTGGCCGCCTTGGTGGCATCGCTGGGGTTGGCGCTGGGCTGGGGCTATGCCTGGCTGGGGGCGGTGCTGTTGCTGATTTACACGCATACCAGTTCGATGACACCGCTGAGCGAGGCCGCCCTGGCCGAACTGGTCAGCCGGGACGGCGGATTCAACGCCCGTCGCTATGGCCGTGTGCGGTTGTGGGGATCGGTCGGTTTCATGCTGTCGGTGCTGCTGTTCGGCATGTGGTTCGACCGCTTCGGCATGCAAAGCTTTCCGATGCTGACTTGGGGGACTTTGCTGATGCTGGCGACCAGCACTGCCTGGATGCCGAATACCAAAGACGCCGTGCACACCCGCCAGCCGCGGCCGCCAGTGTGGCCCATCTTGCGTGAACGGCCGGTGCAGTGGCTGTTTGTCAGCTGCTTTTTCCAGGTGCTGTCGCATACCGGTATCAATGTGTTTTTTTCGCTGTACCTGGATTCTCTGGGTTACAGCAAAACCACTATTGGTTTGCTATGGGCTGTATCGGTGGTGGCCGAGGTCGCTTGGTTTTTCACCCAAAGCCGCTGGCTGTCGCGCTTCAGCCTACCGGCTTGGCTGATGCTCAGCGCCGCGGCGATGGCCATCCGCATGCTGCTGACCGCCAGCAGTGCCAGTGTTCTGTGGGTGCTGGTGCTGGCCCAGACCCTGCATGCCTTGACCTTTGCCGCACACCACGGCGTGTGCATCAGCCTGCTGTCGCACCACTTCCCTGGCCGGTTGCGTGGAAGAGGACAGGCGCTGTACACCGTGCTCGGCTACGGTTGCCCGGGTGTGCTGGGGGCTCTTGCCGGCGGATATTTAAGCTCAAAGTATGGCCTGGCGCTTGTTTACTGGGCGTCACTAGCTATGAGTTTGATAGCTATTGGGTGTGCGTACCGGGTGTGGCGCTTGCAGGGCTCACCCGCCGCCAGACTCTAGCAAGTCACGCGCTACGCAATGCAGGCCGCGGCCAAACTGGTTGTAGCGGCCGGTGACAAGCTCACCCACTACCGGTAGCCAGCGGGCCATACGGCGCTGCGGTAACGAGGCCCGAAAACGCTGGTGTGCCAGTTTCTTCCGCACTTTCTCGATGGTTTCGGGCGGTACCGCATCGCCGAACTGCAGCAAGCGGTCTAGCAGCACCTCGACCCTGACGGCACGGGCCGCCAGCGTATGGTCGCGCGTGGACAGCGCTTTCTGCATCTTCGCAAGTAGGGTTTCTCGGCGAGCCCCGACTTGGTTGGCCGCATGCTGGCGGTAGTCAATCAGCCGGTCTTCCAGCACATCGACTCGGCCCACCGCAGCTGCGACCATAGCCAGCCATTCGTCGTGCAGCCACTCGGGCGGGAAGGGTAGTGCGTACTGCAGCAGCGAGCGGCGAAATACCGTGGTAGCTCCAGTCACCACGTTGCGGCGCAGCAAGGTATCGATGGCGCGCCCGCCGTGTATCCATGCCAGTTCAAAAGGCTGAACTTCTATGGCATCAAACAATGACTCGGACAGATCCGCCCCTTGGGCGTCGATCAGCCGCGCATTGCTGTGCAGCAGCAGCAGGTCAGGGCGGCGCTCAAATTCAGCCACCATGCGCTCCAGCCGGTCTGGGTGCCAGGCGTCGTCCTGGTCACACAAGGCAATTAGATCGCCGGTACAAGCCGACACCGCCTGCTCAAAGTTCTTGACGACCTTGAGGGGTGGGTTGTTGCGCAATATCTGTAGCTGCAAGTCCGATTGGGATTGCAGCTCTGCAATGGCTGCCTGGGCGATTTCGACGCAGTGATCGCTGGATGCATCGTCCGATACCACAATCTGCGCTGGCAAAACGCTTTGCTGGCCAATGCTGTTGACCTGGTCGAGGATGAAACGCGCGCCGTTGTGGGTGCACAAGGCAACAGAAACAGAGGGCTTCACATCCGAACCGCCACGTCGTTTACGCCTGGCTGCACAAATAGCTGTCGTAGGCCTTTTGGATGCCAGTACGCAAATCGATCGTGGGCGTCCATCCCAAATTACGGACTTTGGATACATCCATGATTTTCCGCATCGTGCCGTCAGGCTTGCTGGTGTCCTGTACGAACTCGCCGGTGTAACCCACCACTTCTGCAATGGTTTCGGCCAGCGCGCGGATGCTCAGGTCTTCGCCAGAACCCACGTTGATGAGAGGGCACAGCGAAGGATGGGTGAGCGCGTTGTATCGCGCAGCGTCCAGGCTCGCGAGGAATACTAGCGCCTTGGCCAGATCGTCCACGTACAGGAATTCGCGTTTGGGCGTACCGCTGCCCCAGAGTACGACTTCCTTGAGACCATCCTGCTTGGCATCGTGCATCTTGCGGATTAACGCGGGCAGGACATGTGAGTTGTTCAGGTCGTAGTTGTCGCCAGGGCCATACAGATTGGTGGGCATGGCCGCCAACCATTTTGTACCGTACTGGCGGTTGTACGACCAGCACATCTCAATACCGGCAATTTTGGCCAGGGCGTAAGGGCGATTGGTTGCTTCCAGTACACCGGTCAGCAAATATTCTTCCTTGATTGGCTGAGGGCAATCGCGCGGGTAAATGCAGGAGCTACCCAGGAAGATCAGTCGATCCACTTTGCTGGCATGTGCCGCACGGAAGATGTTGGCTTCAATGAGCAGGTTGCTCATCAAGAAATCAACTGGATAGGTATTGTTGGCGTGGATTCCGCCGACTTTTGCCGCAGCCAGGAAGACCACCTCCGGGTGTTCTTGCTCAAAGAAATGTTGCGTGGCGGCAGCGTCTTCCAGATCAAGTTCGGCGTGGGTGCGGGTTACAAGGTTGGAGTAGCCCTGTTCTTGCAACGCACGCAATATGGCACCACCGGCCAAACCACGATGACCTGCAATATAAATCTTGCTAGTTTTATCCATGGCAGGCTTGCTTCACTCGTGGTAATCGTATGTTGTGAAGCCGTGCTTTTTGACCAGTTCGTCGCGTTGTGCACTCTTGAGGTCGGAGCGCACCATTTCCGAGACCAACTCCTGGAAGCTGATTTGCGGTGTCCAGCCGAGCTTCTGTCTTGCCTTGGTGGCATCGCCTAACAGCGTTTCGACTTCGGTGGGGCGGAAGTAGCGAGGGTCTACTTGAACAATGCATTTTCCTGTGGATGCATCGTAGCCCTTTTCGTCCACCCCCTGGCCCTCCCAGCGCATCTGGATACCGAGTTCCAAGGCTGCAGCATTGACGAAGTCACGCACGCTGTACTGCACGCCTGTGGCGATGACGAAGTCTTCAGGCTTATCCTGCTGCAGCATCAACCATTGCATCTCAACATAGTCTTTGGCATGGCCCCAGTCGCGCAGAGAGTCCATATTGCCCAGATACAGGCAGTCCTGCAGATCAAGCTTGATGCGCGCCAGGGCGCGGGTGATCTTGCGCGTCACGAAGGTCTCGCCACGGATTGGACTTTCGTGGTTGAACAAAATACCGTTACAGGCGTAAATGCCGTAGGCCTCGCGGTAATTCACGGTGATCCAGAACGCATACATTTTGGCAACTGCATACGGGCTGCGTGGGTAGAACGGTGTGGTTTCCTTTTGAGGAGTTTCCTGCACCAGGCCATACAGCTCGGAAGTGGAGGCTTGGTAAAAGCGGGTCTTCTTTTCCAGGCCCAGGATACGGATGGCTTCCAGAATACGCAGGGTGCCGATACCGTCTGCATTGGCCGTGTACTCAGGGGTTTCGAACGACACTGCAACATGGCTCATCGCCGCCAAGTTATATATCTCGTCAGGTTGCACCTGCTGGATGATGCGGATTAAGTTGGTGGAGTCCGTCAGGTCACCGTAATGCAACTTGAACTTTGCGTTGTCAACATGTGGATCCTGGTAGAGGTTGTCAATACGATCTGTATTGAACAGCGAGGAACGGCGCTTTACGCCGTGCACGATGTACCCTTTTTTCAGTAACAATTCGGCCAAGTAAGCGCCATCTTGGCCTGTGACGCCGGTAATCAGTGCAACTTTTGGGTGGTTCAATTTAATTTCCTGGTAATCAATTTTTAAAGTACGGCAACGGCCGGGAGGGCGGCTAAATTTAGCCTGAAATTTTAACCGCTAGATGCTTCGGATGCTATCAAACTAATGCTTTTGAAATAAAGAAACTACTTTTTCACAGAACTGGTGCGCCACTAAGCAACTAATGTGGGATATGGTGACTCTTTAGAAAGTACGGTAGGCCGAGTAGCCGGGAAAGTGCTCCGATGATTTGAAAAAGCAGACCGATAACGGCCCCGTTTTGAATAAGCAATAAATGTGACAGCAAAAAATCAAATGCTGCAGTCCCCAAGCCAAAACCCCCGGCAACACCAAAAATTCCACCAAATATGGCGAGTGGGAAAACTATAAATCCTTTCAATGGATCTATGGTGTCTCCGACTGCATAAGCAATAAAAAGCAATGCAGTACACCAAAAAATATGATTCAGAATAGAAAGTGCTAAACTTGCAATAAGTACCTTAGGATTTTCGCGTAATGCATTGAAAGAGCCAATCATTTGCTTTAAACGAAGCCCCCATGAATGGTCCATCAACCAACGGTTAATGCGACTGCTGTTGTAAAGACGGCGTGCTCCAGCAATCCGGAGAAAAATCAAGGGGCCAATTCCAGCTAAAAATGACAGGCCTACCACTAAAAGACGGGAAGGCAGGTCTACCAATAAATTCCATCCGATGACACTAACTATCGCAGCAAGTAAAAAAAGCCCCAATAAACCTACAACGCGATCTATTGCTACAGCCATGACCGCACGGGTTCGCAAGCCTGCACCAACATGTTCGGCCACATAACCGGCCTTCACAAAATCGCCCCCATTGGAGCTTGGCATGGCAAGATCAAAAAAAGAACCGATCATTGTCCAGCGCAATGCTTGAGGGTGAGAAACATCAATACCCTGGCTCGAAAGTATGATCTTGAAGCGATAAGAGACGATCCAGAACGGCGGTAAAGTCAGTAACAGTGCGCCCACAAGCCATGGCCAGGTTTTGGTTAATGCAATGATTACAGATATATCAATGCGATTGAAATAGATTAACAATCCTATGATAAAAAATGCAATTGCTAACTTAAACCATATGGAGTTTAAAATTCTACGAAGCATGCTAGGGGGATTATTCACATGCTTCCTTAATCGTTTCGTCGCAATTCAAACCACAAATAACCCAGCAAGCGTTTACCTGTCGGCCATATCTTGAAATGTGTCTCACCGTAACCCCGTGAGATTTCTTGCGTTGGGAATTCAACTCGCGATATTCTGAGTTTGTAGGAACGAACCACCATTTCGATGTCGATTGATAGCCCCACATCGAGAACTTTCATCCGTTTAAAGGCCTCACGTTTCCAGCCCTTGAATCCATGCAATACATCTCGTACCCACGGGCCTTCGCGACGCCAAACCAACGCGGCGGCAGCTGCAAGACCCATGACTGCCCATTTGCGTGGGCGGAAAAAGTGCGCATCTTCTTCGTTCACAGACCCCGGTAGTTGCCTGCTGGCGATCACGAGATCATTGCCTTTATCAAAAAGCGGCCGGAATTTGAGAAGGTCGCCCGTCGGTAATGTGCCCTTTGCGAAAAAGACGACTACCGCGTCCCCTGTTGCCACTTCATTAGCGTGAACGTATGCGGCATTCAATCCACGCTTGGGTTGGCGATGAACCTTGATGCCCTGGCTTTCCAGGTATTCAACGGTGCCGTCGGTACTGCCCCCATCAACCGCAAATACTTCATCGAACTCACTGATTGGCAGATTAGGTACGTCAGCCTGACAACCCTGTAACTCATTCCAAACTATCAAACACAAAGAAATTTTCACACTACGACCCAGTTTTCAGTTGATTGGCCATCTGCAGCGCTTCGGCCACAGCGACGTCGGAATTCATGTGTTCCCAGCGGCCCCAACGGCCCAGTCCGATCACACCATTAGCTTTGGCCCACGTCAAAATCTTCTCAACCGCTTCTGGCTTGCCGAGCGTGTTGATTGGATACGCAAATTCGTTATGAAAGCGAGGTCCCTGGGCGGGAGTCGAACGTGAGGCGTTAGCCTCTGTCCAGTAACCGCGCGCACCCGTTGAGAAATTAGAACGGAGCAACAAGCGATGGTGCGGAACCGACTCGTCTGGCTCGTAAGTCCAATGCGCCCTGCTGTCCAACGTCTCCTGATGATAATCGACGTCGATCGGTGCATTTTTCAGGCAAGAGATC
The DNA here is from genome assembly GCF_031458075.1 of Rhodoferax ferrireducens. Lineage (GTDB taxonomy): Bacteria > Pseudomonadota > Gammaproteobacteria > Burkholderiales > Burkholderiaceae_C > Rhodoferax_B > Rhodoferax_B ferrireducens_A. Next base: position 1,009,596 of record NZ_JAVDXT010000001.1, read on the forward strand.
GCCGCTTTGACATCTTCAGGAATAGGGCAGTAGCCTGGCCATAACGTCCAGGGAATGGACGACACGATGGTTTCTGCCTGCCAGCGGCCATTGACCGTGCGGGTGCCCAGATCGATCGTTTCCACCGTGCAATTGCTCACCAGCGAATCGCCTAGCGCCTCGCCCATGCGGCGCCACACTTCCCCGTAGCCGAATTTCTTTGGGTACAGGAAGGTGCCGTGGGCCGGTAGCGCTCCCATCGGCTTACCTTCCAGGCAACTCAGCAAGGTCTCCCGGAAAGAGACGTTGGGAAGCTTGTACAACCAATAGGTGCCCAGCGCGTCGGGGTCCATCGACCAGATCTTGCGGTTGTAGGGCAACATGTATTCTTGCGCAATGCGATCACCCAACTTCCAATTGATCCATGCGGCGAAGGACTCAGGCATCTCTTCACCACGGATGCAACCAGCCTGCGCAATCGACTCAAGGTAGTCAGCCTGAACCTCAGTAGGAAGTTGCCAAAGATTGGCTTCCAGCGGGTGGTCCACCTCGACATCGCGGATGCGGATTTTCGACACGCGATCGTAGAGGTCCCATTCTTCACGCGGCATGAAGCGGAACACGAAGTCCAGCACTTCTTTGCGCTTCAGGTCCAGAAAGTGACCGCCACCGATGTCCAGCGGGGCGCCGTCCACCATTTCGGACCGGCATAGGCCGCCGGAGACGGCTTCCTTTTCGACCACGAGGATCTGATCAAGTGGACAACCCGCATCGACCAAGGAATGGGCGAGCGTCAGCCCGCTGGGACCGGCGCCCAGAATGAGATATTTAATTTTTTTCATAATTTCGACCAAAAAACCTTAAATTTTAGAGTATCAGCAGCTCATCTCGCGGCCGTCTTGCGCCAAATGGATCCATTGCTCCAGCGAATAGATTCAGCGTCGGCCGTAATCGTCCCGGAAACACCCCAGTCTTGGACATAGATTGAGCCATCTCGTATAACGGCGAGGGCTCGAACACCCGTTTCGGTTGTAACCGTGACTGTTTTTTCATCACGCGCGTCGATTGCTGCTACACCTCCGCCAACTTTCCAACCCCCAGTTACCTCGGACGGTGAATGGATTGGCACGGTGAGAAAAGCCTTGTTCTGGAAGAAGGTGAACCGGCTTCCATCTGGCTGCTCGATACCGAGGTCATAAGCTGCATACCTCGGATCGTTTTTTAATATTTCTATGATTTTCAAATCAAGTCGGGACGAAAATTTTGGCCAATTCTCACCGCTCTTAAATAGAACGCCGCTGGAGCCACTCGTGTAAATAAAGTTCAGGGCTTTTTCTAACGACATATCAGGGTCTTCGTAATATGGCAAAGTTAAATAATGAGGCGCTACCCCAATTATTAACCCCTCGTAATCTAATAATCTTAGGTGGTAGTATCTGCCTCCTCCCAAAAATACAACTTTGTTGTTTGCCCATTTTTTGTCGAAATAGCCTCCGATGTGGCGTACTAATTGATCCGTTTTCCACTCCCTAGGATCTGGGGGTTGATCACTCTGTCTCAGCATATGTATACCCAAAACGTTCACGAAATTAGTGAACTGTCTCTCGCCCAGAAAGGCATTGCTGTACAAATAGGACGGGAGCAACAAGATCAAAAAGATAGCGCTACCGAAAATAAGAATCCTATTGGATTCAAGAGTATATGCGGCGGCGATGCCTGAGATAATAAAAATCGGGATCAAGGCCGGAAATAAATAACGCGGATCTTTTATTTCTCCAAATGTAGCCAAAACAAAGGGGATAAAGAACCAAGCCAACATCAAAAGGAAATTCCAATTTTTGAAAAAATATAGAAATCCTTTTATTTTTCCGGAAAGCCTGAGGCTGCCGAAAATAAATAAACAAGCTGTAATCAAGAAAACTGGAGAAATAAAAACGGAGCTCCAATAATTAATGATGGTTGAAAAATCAAATACGTCACCAAAACCATACAATTTCGCCAGTTCTTTGGATGACAAGAAAGTTGTCATCGAAAAAATGGGTTTGATATTATATAAATAATAGGGACACGAAATTATCGCCGTGATTACGCATGCTGGAAGAATTAATGTTGTCAATTCTCGATATGTCATCTCTTTCATTAAGCGTAGTAAAACAAGGCCGACCATTGGAAATACAAAAACAACAAACGTCACTTTCGTCAACAACCCCAAGCCAATGAATAAGCCTGCGGTAAACGACCATCGGACTTGTTTTGTCTGCTGTAGCATCAAGATGGAGTAAATGGAAGCACAAACCCATGCGGAAAGTGAAAGTTCAACCAAGAAGTTATGTGACAACATCACGGTGAGTGGATAGAAACCGAAAAAAGCGAAGGCAAAAAAATATGCTTTTTCGGTATTTATATTTCTACCTATCCGCTGAACAATCCCATGAATTGACCAAGCCAAAATAAGCCAGCTAAAATTTAGACTAATAACTGCAGCATCCAGGCTTATTTCAAAAAAGTAGAATGCGGGCTGCACGAGCATGAGTATTAAGGGAACCCGCCCCCTATCGACATTGAAAACGGCGGTACAGAAATTCCAAAAACCACTTTCCTGCAGAACATGGTGCAAACCGGCAGACTGATACAAATACAAGCCTTGATCCCAGGCAGGTGGACTGTTGTCCAACAAAGACCAGCGGATGGAAAGTACAAAAAAAACGAACAACAATATTGAAGATGCACGCCGCCACGTCAATATATATTTCAAAATTTATTTCCTTTTTTGACGAATGACTTATAAAGCGAAAAAGTTATCAATTTAAATCCTCCGTAGCCGAATGTTCTGAATGACCGGAACATCCTTGGTTCCCTCTGCAGGCTTCAATCTGAAAGAAAAAAGTGTGATATCTTTTTTCTTTAGAATAATCGAAAATGGTGCATCTTGATTAATAGCAGCCATATCAATGGCACCGACGTCGGCCCACCGAACGCCATCCCAGCTCACTTGAAGATAGAACACTCGCTCGCCCTGTTTGCGCCCCCATTGCTCCCAAAAATCCAAACTCACCTCAACGTTGGTTGGTCTCTTGAATTCAACTTCATAAGAAAAAGCACCGTTTCGATTAGTTTTGTAAGAAGCAAGATCGCTTCTGATGTCAGGATGGGAATAAACGGCGTCACCGCCATCGATCAACCCATAATTGGCTACCCAATCACTTGGTATCGCGACATGATCGGTAAAAAGCTTATCCACAACTACACCTCGCCCAACTACGAGGGAGGGGTCTTTTTGGCCTAAATCCACCGAAAAATCTTCTGAAAATGTTGTTGCGATCTTCAGGGCATCTCTCTCAATGCGACGGGAAAAATTATTCGGTTCAAATTCTGCATAATTATGAAAAATCTTGATCCACTCTCCATTTGGATCAAATTTCTCTAGACTTAAATTCGCCATAACAATAACGTTTTTGGCATCAATGGTTTTTTTTGCCATGGGATAGGCCCATTCAGAATCACATGACAAGCTCCGAATCAAACCGTTCAATGAGTCAGATTTGCAATGACTCACCATAGCGGAGTATTCAAATCCTAGAAAATCAACAGAATAAGACTTTGCTGTCCAGTAAATTCCCCAGGGCGACTCAAATAACTCTCGTCTTTCAAAAGATTCCATTTTTGGCCCCAGAACAGAGCCATCACCCAGGCCTTCCCAGTATTTTGAATCACTGGCAACAAAAAATAAAACAGATTTATTTTTATTTTCTGTCTTCTCAGAAGTCATTTTCGCCTGCAGCAATGCCGTGGTTAGTTTTGCATCAATTTTTCGCTGCTTCGTCAGAACAACCGCCTGAAATTGCCCAGATAGTGCTAGGAATGCCCCTAAGGCGATGGCATACCCAATGCGTTGATAACCTCGCGAAGGCCATGACAACAGATTTAGGACTTCTGCCAATAAAATGGATATTGCAATGGCAATTAATGTTAATGGTATGTAGCCATAGCGCCGCGGCATGATCGGTGCCTTTTCCCCCAAAGTTACCGAAATTAGTACATAAAGAGAAAATGAAGCAATAGCGACAAGCAGCAAGCCTGATGCAATATGTATTTCTATCTTTTTTTCGCCTGGGATATCTTTTTCTTTTGCAATGCACAACAGAAATGCTATGACCAAGAATATTGCTAAGAGCCCTCCCCACCACAATCCTTCGCCTGAAATGTCAGCGATCTGTCGCGCGAAAGACAGATAGATGGAGTATATGGACAACCACACGCTGTCGAAAACTTTCGATATGTCAAAATTATTGACCTGAAAGGAAAATCGCTGCGGCAGATTATTGTCCCGGATGAAAAATACCCAATTTAATCGATGCAGAAAGAGCGCTGCTAAAAAAGCCAACAATGCAAAAATCGCAAATTTCCTGACGGCTGTTTGTTTGGGAAAAATAGATAGAAATAGCAATGACAGTAGTGCTGCTGGGAGATGCATCTCACCCGTTAACGCACAGGCAACCCCCAGTCCAGTAGGGATCCAAAAATAATAATTACGCTCTCCCGCATATATGGCCAAATATACTGTAAAAATCCATACTTGAAATGGAAAAATCAAGTAGGAGTAATGATGAAATGTCCATGTGATAAAAAATGGCGAAACCAACCATGCGAGCGCAACAAAAAGAGCCATGGGCTCGGATGTTTTGAGTTTCCGAAAAAAGCGGATGAGTAAAAGTGAAGTCAATATTTGCGATATTGAAATCAGAACTGGATAAATTAAACTTTTCCCCCCGAAAATACTCCAGATACTAAATTGCATCAATCTCGAGAGTCCGTAGGTTCGATATTCTCGGGAAAGATCCCCTCCGGTAAAAATTGTCACTGCAGCTCGGAGCCATCCTTCACCGGTCACGATATCAGAATAGTGTCTTGGAATATAAAGGTCATCGAAAATGACGACCGAATTCTTTACATACGAAAAAACCAGGAATACACCAACCAACAACAGTAGAACGTTTGACTTCCTTTCTTTCTCCTTGCCAAGGAAGAAAGAATGAAATATATTTATATTTTTCATGTACAAATTCTTTGAATAATTTAATTCAAAGTTTCTTTTTTAAATTACCTAACAAAACAAAAAAACTCAATACCCCGGCGCACATAAACGATGGAATAACCGGCATCAGGTATCTCGCCTGCGTACCATTCCACGAACTGGCATCCAGAATGGCCAGTAGCCCAATGCGCGCGATGATCATGGCGCCCATCAGAAACACCAATGGTGTCAGGCCGTGGGCCTGTCGACGAACCAATAACGCATAGCAGGCTACGACGGCAATGAACAAGCAGCACAAATAGCCAAGAACGGTATAGACGCTCGCCAGCTTGGGGAGGAGCCGATTGGCACGTTGCTGTACGGTATCGACCTCTAACTGGTCAACGCCCAGCAGCAGCGGCGTGGGGCCCCGAATAGTGGCAGTCTTCCCTACAGCAAGCGCTGCAAGATCCACGGCGCCTTGGCGCCCATCTGGCATTTGCACGACTAGCTCTCTAAATGCCAGATAGCCGCGCTCCGTCAGTTTGAAGCTGAATGCATTCGGCACATCTGAGCGCAAAGGTCCAAGCGGCTGCCAAGCGGGTGGAGCATTCGACGCCGCCAAGCCGATCAGCGTCCCTTGCGGGGCAACCACCCAACCAGTGACCGCTGTACGCGGCAAGGTCCCTCTGCGACCTGTCATAGCGGCATATCGGTCGAACTGATCTACAGATGCATTTTCGGACGGAGTCTCGACGTACTCGAACTTAGGCTGTACCAGCAGCCGAGCAACGCCGCCAAGTGAAGCGGGCAGGTCGGGTAGCCATTTTGCGTAATCTGGGTCTACGAATGAAGCGATCATCAGACGTTTTTTGAGCCGCCCAACGACGAAGGCCTGTTGCAGCTCGGCTGCGACCGAGGAATATTTGCTTTCTGCCAGCCGCGCGTTCTGATGCCAGCCCGAATGCGCTGCCACGTCACGTAGCGCCCAGTAGAACCAGCCATTGCCGACCTCGCCCGGAGCCGCCACATAGGGCTTGGCAATGGCGACCCACTGTTGACCGACGTCTCCCTCCATGGCCAACTGCAACTCGCGGAACGTGGGACTTTCACGGAAAGCCAGCATCATCATCTCGCGCGTGACCGTGATTTGTTTGGGTGTCGGTCCCGTATCGATGCTACTTAACGCCTCCATTGCACTTTTGTAGCCCGGCGCGGCAAGCTCCTGACTGACCCAGACACCCCATTTCAAGTAGTTACCTGCCGACAGCACACCTCCCAGAAAAAGGATGGAGACCAGTGGCAACGCCAGCAGAGGTGCCACCTGGGTGGAACGGCCCTGGCTGCTCCACCAAACGTCGCGCTTATAGAGCGACCAGCAGGCCAGCAGACATAAGGGCGCTAACAGTACGATGCCTTCGGTGCGCGTGTAGTATGCGAGCGAGAAGCCGAGGCCATACACCACCCAGGCGAGGCGACGGCCGGGCGATGGCGCCTCAGCCCGGCGATTCCACAGTTCGATGCCGGCCGCGAGTACCGCAGCGCTTAGCACGGTCAACAGAGTTTCTGCCAACGCGCGGTCGAAGATGCGGATGATGTAGGGGTGAAACGCCAGGATGGCGAACAGCACAAACCCCGTCCATGTGGATCGAGTGAGCCGGCCAATGGCATACGCCAGATAACCGCCTGCCAGAAGCCAGCCGACATCGATCGCCAGTCGCGCTTGCATACCAAACATCTTCAGCATGGTCAGCCACGCCGAATATACAGGGAGATGGATCAATGTCATCTCGTTGTAGTGACCACCCCAAACCCGATTAAATGCGTTCTCGATGTACCAATACTCGTCATGCGGCGAGTTCAGCGCTAGGATATTTCGATCACCCGTTAGGTAAAGGCGGAGCATCACAACGACCGACACCAGGAGCCACAACATGCGCCCGCGTTTCATGGCTGCCCACCCGCCAGTGCTGCCAATCCTTCGGCCATGCGGGCGGCTTCGCGCTCCCACGATGTCGCCTCCGCAAACGCTGCGCCAGCGTGCCGTATACGCTGTGCCACGGCCGGCGTTTCCAGCACCTCCACCACGGCGTCTACCAGGCTCTGGATATCGGGGTCGGCTAGTTTGGCATTTTCATCGTTGAGCAACCACTGTGTATAGGGGGCACGATTGCTAATGACAGGCACACCACACGCCATTAATTCAAGCGGCAGCAGAGAAAGATTAGAGCAGGAGAGAACTAACGCCGCGTCGCAGCGCGCGTATAGCGCGGGTAGTTTGTCGATTTCCACCAACCCGGCGTACTCGCAAGGAAAAGGGATGTCATAACCCCTCACGTCCCATCCTGCCAATACAACCCTCATTTGCGGCACCCGCTTTGCCACATCTCTTAGTACAAGAATGCCCAACTCAAATGCACGACGAGGTGTCGGTGGACGAGCATAGAACATGACTCGGTGAAAGCCATCGCCACCGCGTAGCTCTGGCATAGGGCGATATAAATCACGATCATATGAGAACCCAATAGAGCGTGTACGAGCGCCATGCTCTTGGTGCAACTTCTGTGCGAGCCAGTCGCCTGCAGTGAAAGCAGCAAAGCCAAAACGGTACGTAGCCTCCGCGAGCATCGCGTTACTGCCTGCGGGGTAGAACCACGGTTCGTAATCCTGCACGAAATAACATCTCTGCTTACAAGATTGAAAGCGTCTGACGTAGTAAGCCGTCTGCCAGGATGTGGCCATTGCAAAATATGCGGCTGGCGTAGCGTCATCGGCCCCAAGATGTACCGAGGCCTTAAGGGGGAAGAACCATTTTTCGATATCCCGCTTCGCGGCTGCGGCTGAAGGTGGTGATGGTTGGCCTACGATGACAATCCGATTCGTATAGCCTAAATCCTCTAAATTCTTAATGAATCGAAGAATATTTAGGTGCCCACCCGATCCCTTGCCAACGGGAGGAATAAACCAGTTGATGGTCATCGGAGGCACACATTGTGCTAACGACTCCAATCCAAAAAACGCCCCCAACAACTCGTCGTAAGGACGGGTCACAGAAGCTTTACCTAAGAACCTGCCTCCCTCTCTAAGGCGCCTGCGAAGAAGACGGGTTAACGCGCCCCACCCATTCTGCTGACCATACCGTACGGCTTGCACTAATTTTCTCGACATATTGGCGGCGGCGCTCATTTTCTTAAAAACTGCTTCATGTATGCAGCGGTCCGGGTAGTCCCGTTTTCGAGTGCCACCTCTGGTGCCCACCCCAGCTGGTTAGTCGCTAAATTGTTGTCCAGCACGCTCATTGGTATATCGAATCGGCGTCCCGGTAGGTAGCGCCGTTGCAGCTGTAGCACCAACTCCTGCATACTGATGAACGTACGCCGTTTGGTCCCTGTTTCTGAGCTGATGTTGAATGCGCAGCGCTGCCTCAAGTAGTGCAACATCACCTTAGGCAACGGCAGCATCGCCATCAAGTTACTCCGCGCGTCGCAGATTGGGTCATCGCGCGTCGTGAACGCTCCGGATGGCGCCATCTGGGGTCGCTCAAAGATGCGCAACGCATGCCCATTGCGAAGTAACCGGTCCGCGATCGGGGATCCAGCGAAGCCTCCGTCGTCAAATATCGTGATCTTCATCGAGTCAGGTCCGTCACGTGGCTACTTGCACTGCGTAACCGCAGCGGAGTCAGTCCCAAAGCAAACAACCGTTCCACTGCGTGCAGCCTCGTGCCGTCGTAGGGCAATGGTTCTTCCGGATAGTCTGCGTAAGTCCATCCCAATCGCATTAGCGGCTCCAACGCCGCCGTTTGAGCCCAAAACATTGACCCTACTGGAAAGTTGAAGTGTTCCGGCAGCGCCTGAACACCTAACCTCGGTGCGAGCAATTCAGTCTCCTGCCGGTTAACCGTCAGCCCCAGAATGTGCGGATCGTCTGGGAACACCATGCCAATAGAGGTGTCTGCTTGCATCGCCGCCAAAATAGCATCTGCCATCGATCCTGCCGCCGCGCTGCCGAGCAAGTTCTCTAGCAAGAACTGATACCACGACTGCCCCATGCGTACATCCTTCACGTCTGCACTTTTCTTCGTGTGCAAATGACCGATGATGTCGTACTGCCCCAGCAATTTCGATGCAAATGTGGTCAATAACGGTCCGATGTCTCGCCCACGGTTGGGCACTAACTCCACCGCTACCACCTTCCCTGCATAAGCCTTTAACTCTTGAATGGCCGCATTACGTACCTCCTCAGAGTTGACGCTCACAAACAAGTCCGGCCGGACGTGGTTGTGCTTCAACCTTTCGAGAATCTGGACGAGGAGCTCCGGATAATGCACGTGCAGATGCAAGGCCACACGTGATTGCCCCATCACTACTGGTCGCTGCTCTACGCCCGATTCGATCACCTGGTAGTGCCAAGGCCCCTCAGGTCGACCAGCTCTTAAATAGTCAGCAAATGGGTCGGACGTCTTCGCAGTCAATCCGTGCTGCTCCAGGTAGATGCCGGGGTGAAATCCGGGCTGTGGTTTACGCCGGCCAATCCCACTCGCCCACGCCCGTACGTAAGCGCGTACCTCTGCTTCGACCGTTCGCCCTTGTGCGTGCGGTGGGCAGCAGAAGTCACGCTGGAATAGCCCGGAATCCAAAATGGTCTGCGTGTCCGCTTGTTCTTGACGGTTGCGCTCGCACACGTTTTGAGCCAATGACTCCAAGCGTGCTACGTAGTCTTCCATTTGGAAGAAGGCACTGGACGCTATACGCGTGAGATCAGCCACGGCCGCCCGCTCTTGGGGCGATCGTGCTAAAGCTCGAATTTTTTCGGCCATCTCCCCGCAATCTAGGTATCGTGCCACGCAAGCGTCCTTCAACCCACTTTCGATGAGAAAGTCTGCAATCCCGGTCGTCTTGTCAAAACACAGAACTGGCACTGCATGCACCATGGCATCAATCGCGACGTTAGGCAGAGGGTCGAGTCTTGACGACAGCAGCAGTAAGTCTGCTTCTTCGTAAGCCGCTTCGATGGCCGTTGTCTCGTCGATGAACACCACGTGATCTTGCAGATTAGCGCGCCGAACCTGATCAGCCAGATACACCGAATAGTTCACATCGTGCTCCGGGTCGTAACCCTTGCCGACCCAGACAAACCGGTATTGCACCCCATCTGGTGACCCCAGCACTCGCGCGGCGCATTCGATGAATAGATCCACCCCTTTGCGTAACTGCACAAACCCCGCCCCCAGCACAACAACAGTGTCCTTGGCTAGATGTGTGGGCCTGATCAGCTGCCGAATACGAATACTCTCGACTTGCTGATGCTCTGCGCCAAACTCACCGACCGGCACTAGACATCGCCCCTGTGGCAAGATCTGCGCCGAACGCTTGCCAAAATCCGGGCATTCGATCAGCGCGTTCTCCATGGTGACTCTAGCGGAGAACACTACATCGGTAGACCACAACAACGTATCCCTGAACGCAGATCTCGGCCGCGTGTAAGACGCAAATTCATGGATCAGGCTGATTGTTGGCACGAAATGCTGGGCCAGCGCTGGCAACACTTCACGTGACTCTATGCTGTTAATTAGCGCATATTTGAATTTAAACCGACCACATAGATCCTCTAGAACCTCCTGGACCAGCACCGAATGTCGCCGTATCTCCGACGAGATAATGGTGATAGCTCCCGCCTGACGAAAGGACTCAGATAGTATTCCTGGCTCTAGGCACAGCGCGACCACGTTGTAGCGTTTAATGCAATGCTGAACGATGTTCAGGCTCAATATCGGAGCTCCAGTTCTTGAGGCCTCATGGCTGACTATCAAAATAGTCGCACGCTCTTTTTTAAAATTACCCTCAGTAACTTCGATCTTTGGAGGGTTAAAAACCCTACCGAACAATCTGCTCTCGTGCAGTAAGCGCATGTGGATAAGACGTGCCAACGCACTCCAACCGTTTTGTCTACGGTATCGAACGGCTACCAAAAATTTACGCAACACAACGTTCATTCCGCGTGTTTCAGAGACGATATGGCCAGAAGTCGCTGGTCTCTTGACAGCCAACGCTGTATCGGTCTTGGTATGCGAGAACCCTGACTCCCCAAGAAGTATCCCATCACGCGCATGAAATTACTCACAGGCATGGCAGCAACTTGTCTCCAATGGCTCTTGTAGAGTTTTGTTTTGTAGGCAAAACGAACGTCTCGCAGAGTGAGGCCGACAAAGGCACGCAACGCATGCCGTAGGCCCGTGCCGTGCTGATAGTCGAACAGTCGACGCAGCGCATACGATTCGTCAAAGCTGCGTTGAAAGCGCTCGACAAAGCCATAGTCGTGGGAGTGGGCTACGACGGCGTCGGGCGCATAGGCCTTGCGGTAGCCGGCCTCGATGATCAACCGCGCCCAAGCCTGGTCTTCCGCAAAATCGACCTCGGGGTAGGGGATTTCCTGCCAGACTGTCCGCCGCAGCAAGGCATTGTTATCCGAGAAGAAATAAAGATACTGCCGGTAGCCCTCTTCGTTTGCATAGCGCACCGGGTCATCGAGTTCCACCACGGGCCGCGCCAAAAAACCCTGAAAGTGCGTCACCAACTCCTGCTGTGTGAAGATTGTTGCCTCAGGATAGGCCACATGCCGGCCAAAGACCCCGGCAATCCGCGCGTCGGCTTCAGCCGTCTTGAGTAGCTCTGCGAGCCAACGGGAATGCAAGGGCAGTGCGTCGTGGGTGATCATGGCGATGAACTCACCCGTGGTGTTGCTGATGGCGAAATTACGCGTCTTGCCATGACCAAATTCGCGCGATTCGATTTCGATCAGCCGAATCTGCGGATATTGCCGAACCAATTCGACAGTGCCGTCGGAAGAACCGGAGTCTACGACAAGTACCTCGAATGCACCGTCAATCTCCTGGCGCACCACGGCGTCCAAAACAGCCTTCAAGGGGAGACCCGCATTCTTGGTCGGGATGACGATTGAGGCCTTAAAAGGCATGAAAACACTCATTTCTCAATCAAACGCCGCATGTACGCCGCCGTTTGCACAATACCTTCTTTTAGGCTGATCTTTGGTGACCAACCCAACTCGTTGCGGGCCAGCGTGTTGTCCAGAATGCTGACGGGTACATCAAACGCGCGCCCTGGGCGGTAGTTTCTCACCATCGGTGTCCCCAATACCTGCTCAATCAATCCAATGACGTCGTTGAGACTAGTGCCTTGACCCGAGCTGATGTTGAACACGGATTTCGGACCGTTGTAGGTCACTGCTTTTGCAAAGGCGTCCGCCACATCGCTGACGTATAGGTAATCCCGCGACACGCTGCCATCGCCCCAGATCTCAATCGGTTGACCCTGGATGGCCCTACTCAGAAACACTGCCACCGCACCTTGCGCGGTTTCCACGCGCTGCCGATTGCCGAAGGGATTGGACACCCGCATGATGTTGGCCTTGATGCCATGTAGGCCCTGGTACATCAGGAGGTATTTCTCGATCGCCAATTTGGTGATGCCGTAAGACACCAGAGGCTCGGTCGGATGCTTTTCATCGATCGGCAGGTAGCTCGGATTGCCATAGACCGTGCCGCCCGATGAAATGAAAACGATCTTCTTGATCTTCTGCGCCACCATTGCGTTCAACAGCTGGAGGGTGGCCACCAGGTTGCTCTGCACGTCGTAGATCGGATCGTCGTTTGAACTCTTGGGCAACGTGGTCGACACCAGGTGCAGAACCACATCCACGCCGTTGATAGCGGTGCTGACGTCATGCACACTCATCAAGTCGCCCGTGAGCCATTCAACCTTTTCATCGGCAGCGAACGCGCGATACGGCGCCACGCGAGGGCGTTCGAACACACGCAGTTCGTGACCATCCTGCAGCAGGCGGTCCGCAATGGCCGAGCCGATGAATCCACCGCCGCCAAAAATAGCAATCTTCATCGTGATACACCGTGGATGTTCGTGGCTGCGATTTTCCAGCCACCAGACGGCAACGCCAGCGCGACCAAGCGCTCCAGGGCGTGCAACAAACTTCCGTCATAAGGAAGCGGCTCTTCAGGATAGTGTTCCCAACTCAATTGCAGATCAGCCATCGGCTTCAAGGCGGCCGTTCTGGACCAGAACATGGTTCCGACAGGGTAGACAAAATGCATGGGAATGCTGGTGATGCCCATGCTCTTGCCGACGGCGACCGCGATGTCTCCATTCTTTTCGATGCCGGTGATATATGGGTCGTCCGGAAAGACCATGCCAATGGACGCATCTTTCTGCAAACGGCCGATGATGATGTCCATCATCGGCCCGGAGGCGCCGCCAATCAGGTTTTCCATCAAAAAATGGAACCAGGTCTTCCCCATGTTTTCGTCTTTGACATCCTTGCTCTTCTTGGTGTGGATGTGGCCCACCAGGTCGTAGGACGTCAGTATTTCCGGCAGGAAGTCCGTCAAAAATGGGCCGATATCCCGGCCACGGTTTGGCACCACCCGCATCGCAGCCACGCGGCCAGGATAGGTCGCCAGATATGTCTTTGCCAGCTCGAGCGCTGCCTCATCTTTGACGCTGATGAACAAATCCGCCCGTCGCTGATTCAGGCCCAGACGCTGGATGATCTCTGGCAGCAGGTCAACATAGTAGGCATGGACGTGCAGCGCCAGCCGCAGGCCATCGTGGGCTAAGGTGACCGGCCCATCGAGGGGCGTGATCACAGGGTAACGCCAGGCCCCATCAGGCTGGCCAGACTGCAAATAGTCGGCCAATGGATCCGCGCCGGACGCGGCCAGACCATGCAGTTCCTGGTAGATGCCCGGGTGGAACCCGGGGAACGGCTTGCGCCGCCCAATGCCGCTGGCCCAGGCGCGCACGTAACGACGCGCTAACTGTGATGAGGAGAGTGCATCCGGGTAGCAGGCCACATCGGAGCGCAACACCTCTGCGGCAAGCACAGCCTGGTAGTCACTTTTTTCGCGTAGCGTGCGTTGGCCAACCGCATGGGCAAGCGCCTCAAGATTCTGAACGTAGCGCTCCATGTCGAAATACTGCAGCGCCGCTTCGCGGCATTTAGCACCAACCTCTTCGAGCAAACCGGGCACGGAAGCGAAACGAAGAATTTTCTCGGCCGCATCGGTGGTATCCAGGTAAGCGGCGACGCAGGTTTCCGCTAGCCCGCTGGCCTGCAGAAAGTCGGCAATGCCTGTGGTTTTGTCGAAGCAGACCACAGGCACACCGACTGACATGGCATCAATTGCCACATTGGGCAGAGGATCCAGCCGCGAGGAAAGTAGTAGCACATCCGCCTCGTCGTAGGCCGCCTCAATGGCAGAAGTCTCACCGAGAAAGGCGACGTGGTTTTCTAGCCCGGCTCGTCGGATCTGGTCATGCAAGTAGACGGAATAGGCAACGTCATGGTCTGGGTCATAACCGCTGCCGATCCAGACAAAGCGAACTTTGCGCACTCCGGCTAGGCGCTGGACACGTGCTGCACATTCGAGAAACAAGTCCACGCCCTTGCGCAACTGCACAAAACCGGCGCCCAACACTACCAGAGTGCCCTCATCGAGCCCCCCAGGCCGCATCAGCCGGCGTAGTTTTGTCGTTTCTTGCTGCTCCGCTGCGGTGTTCTGCGTTGAAGCCGGCAACAAGCACTTGCCCTGGGGCATGACATGGACCGCCACCGCATCTAGATCGGGGAAGGTTGAGAACGCATTTTCCTTAGTTACGTTGGCAGAAAACACCACCTCGCTCGACCAGAACAAGGCGTCTCCGAAAGCACTTTTTGGCCGGGTGTATGACGCAAACTCATGCACCAGGCTAATGGTCGGCACAAAATGCTCAGCCAGAACCGGCAGCAGGTAACGCGACTCGATGCTGTTGACCAACGCAAACTTGAAATCGAACCCTTGGCATAACTGACTACCTACATGATGCGCCACAAAAGGATTACCACGCACTGAGGGCGCGACACAAACCGTTGCGCCAGTGGCCTTAAAGGCGTCGAGCAGGTCTCCACCTCCTAGCAGTAGCGCCACAACGTTGTACTTCCTGACCAGCGATTGCACCAAGTTGAAGCTTAGGATAGGGGCGCCGGTGCGCGATGCCTCGTGACTCACCACGAGCACCGCCTCTCGTCCTGTTACGAACTGCGAGCTCTTTGAAAAATCAACCGCGGGGAGTGCCCAGAGCCGGCCTTCGTTGCGGCCATGCAGCAAAAAGTGATCACCCGCGTCGACACCGGCCGCAGCCAAATCCGGATTCAACTTCAGATAGGTTGCGCCATCGAAACTTGGTGGTAGGTTCTTTTCCGCCACTAAATAGCGCTTCACCCGCATTTTGACCCCCCGCGCAATCCCGGCCCGCGAAATCAAATGGCGAATATTTAAGATTATTGGACGTTTTTTTCGTAGGTCCGATAGCATTCGGATCGGTTTCGTGATGCGCCAACTCGTCGAGCTGCGTAGGGCCGACACCTCGCTGGTCAGCCCATAAATACGCTCGCCATCGGACTGTGCTTTGGCCTTGGCGGCAAGCATGCTATTTGCCATGGCGGCGACTTGCGTCTCCAAATGTGCGACCTGGCTGCGCTGTATGCCAAGATCAAGCTCCAGCACCCGCGCTCCCCGCTCCGCTTGCTCCCATTGCGCACTCAAGGTTTGCGATTGCACTTCGTACTTGACCAGTTCCTCGCGCTGCGCATCGATTAAACGCACCTTGGATTGCAGCCCGAGTTCCTTGACTCTGAGTTCGTCCAGAAAGCGCTGAAAAAAATTTTCGCGGTAGACACGCAGTGGTGGAATTAGCTGTGCATCAACGGGTCGGGAGAAGTCACAACAACGGACCAGGACTTGTTCATCATGGAATTTCTCATAATGAGATTTCGCCATTGCGGAATGCAAGCGCAATACGTCGGCATCGAGCCCTTCAATGGCGTTCAAAAACTCTGCCTCGTCGCGCCAGACCAAGGCGCCCGGGTAAGCGATATCCACGCCTCCGTGAAACCGCGAACGATAGCTCTCGTGCATAAGAAGAGGTGTGCCCACCGCCATGGCTTCAAGCGTCGCCTTGCCCCCGCCAAGAGGAAACGAAGAGATGTAGAGGTCGACCTTATGCTCCACCAGCGCATTCGCTACCGAGTCTACCCACGGCACATGGATGAAATTCTCGGCGGGCACGTCCAGCGCAACCAGGTCAGCGAGTAGTCTTTCCCGCTGCTCTTCATGCATTTCACCGATGTGAACGTGAACACCTCGGCTACGAGCCAACAACTGTGGAATCAGCGCCCAATAGCTATACAGGTACGCACCCTGCTCGAACTTCTCTGGTCGGCCGCTGGAGCACGTCACCAAGCGGCCTTCGCTCATGAAAGGGACGCTACGCGGCCGAACGGCCTCTAGATTCACCGTCAAGGGCCAGTAACGATTTCGCGCATGACCCAGCTCATTCTTGCAGTGGAAGTAGCCCATCTGATGTGGGTCCACATGAATGAACTCCGTGGTCGCAGCACCCAGACTCAAATGGTGATCACCATGGTGGACAAACACCACCTCCTGGGCCCAACCCGACGTCTTTGCGGCAAAGGCAGCCGCAACACCCAGGGCATCTTGATTGTGGGTGAGCAGAACCAGATTTTTAATTGGTCGCGAGTAAATCAGTTGAAGAATATTCGAAAATTTTTCTTCTTCGTCACGGCCCGTTAGTACGTCCACTGGGATCTGATGTCCGAGTGAGAAGTCGGCAGAAAGCTTAGAATCCAGTCGCGAAAAACAGTCGGTCAGCACGAGGCTGACAGGGCTGTCAAAGAGATGTAGCCGAACGATATCCTTGATAAGTTCGTTGTGTCCCCCGGTTTTCGATATTTCGCTCGCCAGGATCAGCGTGCCAGCCCGTGCCTCTACCTGCTCGGTCACTAAGTTGCGGGCTTTGGCCTCACCAATATGCTTGCACAAGAGGTCCAGTTCGGGACTAACAAATACCTTCGCCACCGATGCAGGGTCGAAGATGATGTCTTCTGCAAAAGTTCGAACGGCTTCGAGTGCTTTACCAAACTCCCTCTTCCCCACACTCGCATATACATCCGATTTCAGCACAGAAATCAGACCTTTTCTCTGTTCTACGACTTGCATTTAAATGGCATCAATCAGTTTCTGGCAAACGTAGTCAATTTCGTTTGGCGCCAGATGCGGCCCCATGGGCAGGCTCAAAACGTGCTTAGCCATACGCTCGGCAAGCGGAAAATCACCGCGACGCCACCCCGAAGAGGCATATGCCTCTTGCAGGTGGGGCGGAATGGGGTAATGGATCAAGGTGCCGATCTGGGCGTCAGTGAGATATTTTTGCAACGCATCGCGCTGCGGCGCTTCGATCACAAACTGATGCCAGACAGGCTTGCATGTCTCCGGCACATATGGCAGCTTCAAGGCTGTTTTTTGCAGCGCATGGATATAACGTTCAGCGGCCAATAGACGCCGTGTATTCCATGCCTCAACAACTTTCAGTTTCTCGCGAAGAAAAGCCGCATGTAGCTCGTCCAGGCGCGAATTAAATCCCTTCACACTGTTTTTGTATTTTATTTCGGAGCCGTAATTCGCCAGCACTCTGACTTTTTCGGCAACTCCGGCGTCATTGGTGGTGATGGCCCCGGCATCCCCCAACGCCCCCAAATTTTTCCCCGGATAGAAACTGAAACCAGCAGCATCTCCCAGCGAGCCTGCAGGACGACCTTTGTACTTCGCGCCATGGGCTTGCGCCGCGTCCTCTATGACCTTTAAGCCGTGCTTTTGAGCGATAGCATTAATCGGATCCATATCAGCCGTCTGACCATATAGATGTACCACGAGGATGGCTTTGGTTTTCGACGAAACGGCAGCCTCAATCTTGGCTGGGTCGATATTGTAGGTTCGGTCGTCTGGCTCGACGGGGACAGGCGTTGCACCAGCATATTCAACGGCCAGCCAAGTGGCGATGTAGGTGTTCGACGGCACGATCACCTCGTCACCGGCGCCAACATCGTAAGCGCGCAACAGCAAATGCAAAGCGTCTAGGCCATTACCGACACCGACGCAGTACTGGGACTCACAGTACCCTGCAAACTCGGCCTCAAACGCTGAAACCTCTTGACCGAGGATGTACCAACCGGATTTCAATACCCGCGTGAACGCGGTCTGCATTTCATCGGCCAGCTCTTCATGCGGTGCCTTCATGTTCAGCAGCGGAACTCTCATGCTTTTTTGGCCTCGGCTAGAAATTTAGTATGGTCACGAATGTAGTCAGCCTCATCAAAATACGCGGATGTCAAAACCATGCAGACGGCGCCTGACGAGAAGTTATCCAAAAAGCTCCAAATCATGGGGCATACATAAAGACCATAATGGGATCGGTTAAGCGTTATTCTTTTTTGCTGGTAGCCGTCGTCTAACACCACATCAAAGCTTCCCGACATGGCGACAATGAATTGATGCAAGGTTTTATGCGCATGGGATCCGCGATCAGACCCGCCGGGAACATCGTACAAATAGAAAACCCGCTTAATATCAAACGGGATATGCTTTTCGCCTTCAATAAATGACAAGTTCCCACGCGGATCAGTGATTTTAGGAAGTTCGATCAAATTACATTGTTGAATAGACATGGTCACAATCCCTCAGCTGATCGCAATGTATAAAACTCATGAACAACACCGCCCCCACCGAACTCTGACTTGAATTCATACAAGCTATTGTTCAGGATCGTCCCGCCCTGTTCATTGCTGGTACCAAAATCAAACCAACGACACCCGGCCTCGATGGCCATGGTGATGCAGTTGTCAAAAATGGCATCGAGCGCAGACAATCGATAACCTTCAGCACTGGAGGCGATGTATTGGGCGTGATGCACACTGGGGGTGTTGAACAACAACACGCCAGCAACGATTTTCTGCTGCCAACGGGCGACGACGCAGCGGACGTTTTGCGGGAAACGCTCCGCAAGAAGGCTGATCTCCGCCAAACTATGAACAGGCACAGCTTGGTGTTTGCGCTGCAGATTGTCAGCCAACACCTCCCAAAGAGCAGGCAGAAAGGTGTGCCCCTCTGCCATTTCAACCCCGGCCGCAAGCGCCTTTCTTAGACCGCGCCCTCGCCTGGAACTGATTCGCAGTCGCTGCTGCAAATCGATCGTGCAACTGAGATCAGCACGCACCCTGACCGCCCCCAACCGAAACAGCGCGTATAAGTCGTCCTGTGCAGGTGCTCTGTGGTAAATCGCGGGCACAGCTTTGTACAAGATTTCCTGAAAACCCTGTTGCCGGTAGTAGGCCTGAATTTGCCGCAGAGACTCCATGGCAGAGCTCCCCTGCAGCTGCCCGCAATGAAGCAGGCCGCCATAGGTGATACCCGGGTGGGAAATGATGCACTCACGACGGACAGGGTCAGACGCTGCTGGAAACAGACCAACCCATTTCTTGTCGCACTCCAGAATCAATGATTGATCGACAAAGCGATCGCCGTGATAGGACAGAAATCGGCGAGTAT
This sequence comes from Rhodoferax ferrireducens, assembly GCF_031458075.1. Taxonomy (GTDB): domain Bacteria; phylum Pseudomonadota; class Gammaproteobacteria; order Burkholderiales; family Burkholderiaceae_C; genus Rhodoferax_B; species Rhodoferax_B ferrireducens_A. The sequence goes on from NZ_JAVDXT010000001.1 coordinate 1,029,065, forward strand.
GCAGAAAGGTTCCCTGCAAGGCTTGGCCGCAGTAGGAATCCCATGCGTCGGCATCCCTGGCCTCGAAAGGCCGCACCTGGATCGTCATGCGGTCTCCAGGCGCGCCACGGCAAAACCTTGAGATCCAAAGTTATTGCCGTTGTAAAACAAATAGGTCTCGCCACCTATTTCGAAGGGCACCGCGTACATGATGGCTTCTGAATCAAAGCCTGTGGGCGAAACATCAAGATTGAGCTGCTTGTCCATACGTTGCCAATGTCTACCATCGACAGACGTGGCATAACCCAAGCGGTAAGCCCCCAAAGATCTGCGCCGTATCGAATAGAACATTTGATACGTGCCATCCGCCTTTTTCGAAACATGGGGCCGACCAAAACCATGTTCGTCTGGATCGGTGATTTCCATTTGAACCTCGCCCTTCGATGGCCAATGAAGTCCGTCTTCAGACTCCGCATAACGGACGTCGTAAATCGGCATGTCTTTTCCATCAACTTCCGCCCAAGCGCTCCCCGCGATATACCAAAGACGAAAGAGCCCAGCATCCTGAATACAATAGGGGCCACATCGAAAAAACAATTCGTCCGCAGTGCGCTCCAAAATAGGCGTCTGCGAATGCCGAACAAAGGACTCACCACCATCAGTACTGATGGCCAAGCCAGTTAATAACCGATACCGAATCCGGGTACCCAACTCGAAGCCGGCGTAGTACATCAGCATGCGGCCATCATCCATTCGAACGACAGAACAGGCAGCAACGCCATTCTCATCAAAGGTTCCAGGTTTTCCCACATCAAGTAGCGGCGTTTGGGACACTCGCAAAACCTTCAATGGATCCTTAGAACTGATATCCACGTAACCCGGCCGTCCTACGCCCAGAGAGTCACAGCACGTGACGAAAACACGCACGACATCTGGACTTAACTGGATCGGCGTGGGCAACATGGCATGGGAGTGAGCCCACGGTAACGATCCATCAGGACCATAAATCAGTCCCATTTTTTCCCAACGCATACCTTAGTCCCTCAGCTTGAAAAAGCGCGGGGCTGACACCTTAGCCACCTCTGACTGCTTCGTCACGAACAAAGCACCTGCTTCGGTGCTTTTCATAATGGTTGAACTGGGGCCGATCCAATTGTCACATCCAATATCGACGTTATTGGCAATGGCGGCATTGACGCCGATAAAACAATTTTCACCAACATCGCAAAAACCCGAAATCACCACGTGCGAGGAGATAAAACAGTTACTGCCTATTTTGGAATGGTGCCCAATGTGATTGCCACTCCAGAGCACAACGTTGTCACCAATGCACACAAAGGGCTGCACTGTGTTGTCTTCAAAGATAAAGCAATGCTCGCCGATTTTTACATTTCTCCAGACAAAGGCACGAGAGCTGACATAGGACGCCAACCTAAAACCCTTGGTTTTGGCAGCCTGCGCCAACCGAGAACGCAGGCGATTGAGTTGGGTATACACCACGGCCACGTAAATCTCATGCGTATCTGGATCGAAGCGGGTTTCCAAGGTCTCAAATGACACAACAGGCAGACCACGCATTTCCTGGTTCTTGAGATATGCCTGCTCGACGCTAAATGCTACTACCTCGTACTCAGAGTCCTCATCAAAATACTCATGTGCTACTTCGGCAAAAGCGGAATCGCCAACGATGATCAGTTTTTTTGTTTTCACCATGTTGTTCTCAAGGTCGGACAATCAAAATATCTTCTCTTCGATTTGACATAGGCAAATTTTTTGCCTGTGGCAATAAGAATGCATGAAATCCAGCAGAACGCGCCCGCTGCACGATGCTCATCATGATTGAATCATCGATCTGCTTTGCTTCAATCTTATTGAATTCAATGTTTGGAATATCATTTGAGTTCGTAAACTCTTGATGGCTTTTAATTCCAGTTTCACTAGAAAAAAAACGTTTCCTCATAGAGATATTAGGTATGTCCCCAATCAGAATTCGACCACCCGGGGCTAAGAGCTCAAGCGTCCGATCGAGGAAATCAAATATATTCCCCTCGGCAAATACATACTGAATGACAGAATAAACAATAGCAGCATCGACACGCCCCTTCAACTCCTGCAGAAGGTCAGGGCAGTCTGGATATCGGGCGGGAAATTTCCTGATCAATGGTGATCCACTCTCCGGCAATTGACTCAGCATTTCAAACGAGTCAAGCAAAATAAGTTTCTGATTCAATTTACTTGCACTCTGAATCAGCAGATTTGGCAGAGTACTGCAGCCGCAGCCAATATCAAAAACAACCGAGTCACGCTGCAATAAGGCGGGCATTTTTAGTTGCACATCCTCAAAAATATGCTGCTCGTACAAATCGCGATACGCGTCAGGAAATCCTATCTTTTCGAAAGACGATAATTCTTGATTCAGCGCCATTGCCTGAAAATCCTCATATGTCAGATTTTCAAAAAACTTATAGTCCTTAGGCATGGAAAATCCAAAAAAAACTTACTAGATTCAAGATAATCTCAGGCAAGCGCAATATGATCAGTTGACGCCGAAAATACACCTGCTTTTTTTATTTGAATTTCCATTTGCTTCCACACTAGCCCGGGGAAAATATCGTGAGTGTCACTACCAAAACTACTCTGAAAGGTGATGGCATTTTCAATAACATCAATATATTCATGTGCCAAATTTCGCTCAACCATATTTTCCATACCCAATGTAAGTGTGTAGGTACCTTGTGCCAACACATTTTCACCGGAAACTTCCACGATGAAAGCCTGGCCGGCTGGCAGACTAGGGACGTGACAATTTCGGTAGTTGGTGGTCATAGAGCTGATGACTTGATTGCCTTTTAGGTCTCGAAAAGAAAACCCAAAAACCGGCCGCTCTATATAGCTTTCGGAGAAAACAGAGAACCTGATAACAAATTTCTCGTGCAGTTGCAACGTCTCAAATGGCTTTCCCTGCTCATTCAAGAACAACACATTTCTAATATGGGCTCTACCATCTCCATAGCGACGCCAGCCTTTGACGAATGAGATATGCGGCTCCATAGAGAGCAATGGATCCTCGAGCTTGGCGGTTTCAGTTACTACGCGCTCATTCGTTGTCGGACGCACTTTAGCGAGGTGGCTATTGATCGTTAAATGTGCTTCCGCCACATAATTTCCAATAATTTGTTCTGGATCGCCGAAAGCCTTGGACTTTCCAGCGTCCAACCACAGAACCTTTTGGCAAAGGTTCCGCACGCTAGAGGTATCGTGGCTTACAAACAGAACAGTAGCCCCATCGTCCATAAGGCGTTTCAACGCCATCATGCATTTTGCCTGGAATGCAATATCTCCCACCGCTAATGCTTCATCAACGATCAGCACGTCAGCATCCACATGGATTACTACAGCAAAGGCCAAGCGGACGTACATGCCCGATGAATACGTTTTGACCGGTTGATCCAGAAAATCACCGATATCGGCAAAATCGGTAATGTCATCAAAGCGTGCCGCTATCTCCTCAGAACTCAGTCCTAGAACCCCGGCATACATCTGAATATTTTCACGACCGGTAAATTCACCGTTAAAACCCGCACCCAGTTCCAGCAGAGCCGCGACGCGACCAATTATTTCAATCGACCCACTCGTTGGCGCCAACGTTCCACAAATTATTTGCAGTAGGGTTGACTTGCCGGCACCATTGCGCCCAATAATTCCTACTGTTTGGCCTTTTTTGATTTCAAACGATAAGTCCTTGATTGCCCAAAATTCGCGAAAATACTGCTTGACCAAGCGACCGATTAGGGCCTGTAAGCGGGGTAGAAGAAATTGTTTTAGTCGATCTCTTGGCGCGTTATAAATTTCGTAACATTTACTAAGATTTTTAACGCGAATCACAATATTGTTAGAGGACATCCGCAAAGCCCTTCTTGGTTTTTTGAAACCAAGCGTAGCCTGCCCAAGCTATCGCGGTAGCCGCGGCGGTGTACACACTTAAGCCCGCCCAGTTTGGCATATGTCCCCAAATCAGCACTTCACGTGCCTGCTCGATTATGAATGTCAGAGGATTGGCCATGATGTATGGCCTAAATCGCTCCGGAACAGCGGATACCGGAAAAAATACAGGCGAGAGGAACATCAGAACAGTCGTAAATACGCCGATAGTTTGGCCGATATCACGCAAAAATACACCTAAAGATGCAAGCATCCAGGCAATACCGGTGGCCAGGATTACGAGGGGAAGCAGCACAAACGGGGTTAAAGCTGCAGTCCAATACACGTAGCCGTTGAAAATAGCAAATGCCATGAGCAATACGCCGAGGCTTACTAGGCTATGAAACAAGGCCGCTCCTGTTGCGACAACGGGCAAAATTTCTACGGGAAAAACTACTTTTTTGACGTAGTTGACGTTGCCCACTATTAAGCCCGGAGCGCGATTCAAGACTTCGTTGAACAAGTTCAACACAATCATGCCTACAAACAGCAATACGGCGAATTGGGTCTTGCTGTCGTTTCCGCCTTCCCCGCCCCAGCGGGATTTGAAGATCTCAGAGAATACGAAGGTGTAGACAACCAGCATGAACACTGGATTGAAAAACGACCATGCCATACCGAGTGCTGAACCTTTATAGCGGCCCAGCACTTCGCGCTTGGTCATTTGCAGAATGAGTTGGCGATGAAGCCAGAGGCTGCGTGCCAAAGCTGCAAGCGAGATGGGATGCGCAGCATGCGGATTCATACAAGCGGCATCTTAGGCGTAGAGGGGAGAAAGCCGGATGGGCGGATGGGTGTGGGGGGCTCTGGGTAAAAGGGCTCAAGCGTGCGGGATAGCGGAAGACTCATTGCGGCGAAATTTCTTTAAGAGAATGGGATTCAACCATCTGCACATCCAGTGTCTATATTGTTTTTGCTTGTTTATGGCTGCTTTGGAGCATGGCTCATTAAACCCATATGGCACGCTAATGAGCAGGATATGCTTGATGAGGAAAGTGAAGACGCCACGGGCAAGTCACGCAGATTTAGCTTTCCTTGCACACTATGGAGTTATGCCAGATATGGCGGAAGCGGTGAGATTCGAACTCACGGACCCTTGCGGGTCGCCGGTTTTCAAGACCGGTGCAATCGACCACTCTGCCACGCTTCCAAGCCCACGATTCTAACCTTGGTATTTACCCCAGCGTTACGAAACGTACGCTAATTAGGGGATGTCCAAAGTGCATGCATCGCCAATGGCGTCGCGCCAAACCCGGACCCGGCTGACAGGGGGATGGACATCGGAAAGTTGCTCCGCAATAAAGCTACAAAGGTTCTCCAGGGTGGGTGTGCCGAGCTTGGGCACATCGTCCAGCAGATGGTGGTCCAGTTGCTCGCGCACGCTTTGCAAACGTTGACGCAAAAAGCCTAGATCCAGCACCATGCCATTCACCGGGTCGCGCGGGCCCGTCACGCTGACCTCTGCGTGGTAGGTGTGGCCGTGGATGCGGCGGCTGCCTTCGGTTTCAATTTCGCGTTGAAGCGTGTGGGCGGCGTCGAAGTAGAAGCGTTGGCTGATGGTCAGCTGCATGGGTGTCACTCGCAAATGAAGATAGGCAAATCAGCGGATACCGCTGATCTTGTGGGTCTGGATGCTCAGGCGCCACGCGGGGTGCTGCATGCAGGTGTCGATGCAGAGGGCCGTATTGGCCGCCTGCTCGGGGCCGTCCATGGGTTGCAGGAAGCGGTGGGTGAACTGGCCGGTGCTGGCCAGTGTGCCCAGGTCCATGTCCGATTGCGGCCAGACCACTTTCAGCTCCTGACCTTGCTGTTGTATCCAGGGCGCTCCGGCCTTGGGGCTGATACAGAGCCAGTCTATGCCTTCGGGGGCGCGTACCGTGCCATTGCTTTCCACGGCGATGCGGAAGCCGCGCGCATGCAGGGCGGTAACCAGCTCGGTGTCGACCTGCAGCAGCGGCTCTCCACCGGTTAAAACGGTCAAGCGGTTCTGGGTTTCGCCCGCCGGCCATTGGGCTTCTATCAGGTCGGCCAGCGCGTCGGCAGTGGCAAATTTGCCGCCCAGGGGGCCGTCGGTGCCCACAAAGTCGGTATCGCAGAAACGGCAGACTGCGGTGGCGCGGTCGCTTTCGCGGCCGGTCCAGAGGTTGCAGCCGGCAAAGCGGCAGAACACAGCAGGGCTGCCCGCCTGGGCGCCTTCGCCCTGCAGGGTGTAGAAAATCTCTTTGACGCTATAGGTCATGTGTGAGCACCGCTGTCAGCGGTGAAACTTGCTAAGCCCTTGATTTTACGAGGCCAGCATGCCCTTTGTCTCGATGAAGGAAACCACCTCGGCCAGTCCGGTCAGGGTTTTCAGATTGGTCATCACAAACGGCTTGAGGCCCTGGCCGCTGGTGCGCATGCGGCGGGTGTCGGATTCCATGATGTCCAGGTTGGCACCCACGTGCGGCGCCAGGTCGGTCTTGTTGATGACGAACAGGTCGCTCTTGGTGATGCCGGGGCCGCCTTTGCGCGGGATTTTTTCGCCCGCCGCCACGTCGATCACGTAGATGGTCAGGTCGCTGAGCTCCGGGCTGAAGGTGGCGGCCAGGTTGTCGCCGCCGCTTTCTACAAACACGATGTCGGCATTCGGGTGCTCGACCAGCATGCGGTCAATGGCTTCCAGGTTGATGGAGCAGTCTTCGCGGATCGCTGTGTGCGGGCAGCCGCCCGTTTCCACGCCCATGATGCGGTCGGCGGGCAGGGCGCCGCTGACGGTCAGCAGGCGCTGGTCTTCCTTGGTGTAGATGTCGTTGGTGATGGCCACCAGATCGTATTTGTCGCGCATGGCCTTGCATAGCATTTCCAGCAAGGTGGTTTTGCCCGAACCGACCGGGCCGCCGATGCCGACGCGCAGCGGTGGCAGTTTCTTGGTGCGATTTGCGATGTGGTGCAGTGTGCTCATGATCTAAACAGTCTGGAATATTGCACTTCGTGCTGGGATGAAAGAATGGCCAGCATGGGCGAAAACGCCTGGCGCTGGCTGTCGGGAAGCTGGATGGCCTGGTCTACGGCGGCCGGAATGTCGGCGGCCAACCGTGCCAGTATGCGCTGGCCGGCGCTCTGGCCCAAGGGCACGGATTTGATGGCCGACTGGGTCATGTTCTCGGCCCAACCAAAGGCGTAGGCCAGCAGGCAGTCGCGCAGCGGGGCCTGGGTGGCGGCCGCGGCCAGGGCGTAGGCGATGGGGTAGGTGGGCTGCATCTGGGCGCAGGCCGCAATATGCTCTGGCGTGGCGGTGTTGTGGTTGCGCAGCCAGTCCAGCAGGGAACGGCCCATTTGTTCGGCCTGGGCGCGGAACTCGCTGCTCTCGCGGGTTTGCAGCACCCAGGCATTGAGCTCGGCCACGGTATCGATGGCACCGCGGCGCCAGGCCGGGATGGCTTTGGCGATGGCCGCCAGATCGCCGCGCATCAGCGTGATGTGCAACTGGTCGACCAGCCAGTCCGATGCTCTGCTTTCTGTAGCTACTCCCGCACGGTCTACGGCCGCTTCCAGCCCTTCTGAGTAGGAAAAACCACCCACGGGCAAGGCCGGCGATGCCAGCCAGATCAGCTGCAGTAGGCTGGGCGTGGCCGATTCTGGCGAACTGGCGCTGTGCTGAGCGGTTCTGGCAGGGCGGCGGCGTAGTGGTGGTATCAGCGGGCGGACTCTGCGCACCATCATCGGATCAGTGGGAATGGCCATGCCCATGGTCGTGTCCGCAGCCGGGGCCGTGGACGTGGGGTGCGGCCGCAATCGGGATGGTGATGGGCTTGGGCGCGGCGTGCGCATGCTCGTGGCCATGGCTGTGCCCCCCGGAGGCGTAGGCGCCGCCTTCGGGCTCGAAGGCCACGCTGGCTTCCACCACGTCCAGGTGCATGGCGCGCAGCATCTCGGCCAGCACGTGGTCGGGCTCGATCTTCAAATGGTCGGGTTGCAGCTCGATGGGGACATGGCGATTGCCCAGGTGGTAGGCGGCGCGGGTCAGGTCGAAGGGCGTGCCGTGGTCCGCGCAGGCGGTAATCAACAGCACCGATTGCGGCGCGGCCAGTACCCGCACCAGCGAACCGTCTTCGGCGACCAGCACGTCGCCGCCGCGCACCAGGGTGCCACGTGGCAGGAACACGCCGAGCTGGCGGCCCAGCGAATCGGTAGCGTCGAAGCGGCTTTTCTGCCGCACGTCCCAGTCGAGCTCGACGGTGCTGGCGCGTTTCAGCAGGGCAGGGGCCAAGCCCTTGCCTTGGGAGATGAGTTTGGAGGTTTGGAGCATTAAAAGAGAAAGTAACGTTGGGCCATGGGCAAGCTTACTGCGGCTTCGCAGGTCAGCAATTGTCCGTCGGCCCGCACGCTATAGGTTTGGGCGTCAATTTCCATCTTCGGCAAATAGCTGTTGTGCACCATGTGCTGCTTGCGCACGCCACGGATGTTGCGCACGGCGCTCAGGGTTTTGGCCAGGCCGAAGCGCTCCTTGATGCCGGCATGCAGCCCGGCTTGCGACACAAAGGTCAGCGAGCCGCGGGCCAGGGCGCTGCCGTAGGCGCCGAACATCGGCCGGTAATGTACCGGCTGGGGCGTGGGGATGCTGGCATTCGGGTCGCCCATGGCGGCCATGGCGATGAAGCCACCTTTGAGGATCAGCGCCGGCTTGACGCCGAAGAAGGCTGGCTTCCACACCACCAGGTCGGCCCATTTGCCGACTTCGATGCTGCCGACTTCGTGGCTGATACCGTGGGCAATGGCCGGGTTGATGGTGTACTTGGCGACGTAGCGCTTGGCGCGGAAGTTGTCGTTGCGTGAGGAATCCTCTGGCAGCGAGCCGCGCTGGGTCTTCATTTTGTGTGCTGTTTGCCAGGTGCGCAGGATGACTTCGCCGACCCGGCCCATGGCCTGGCTGTCGCTGCTCATCATGCTGATGGCGCCCAGGTCGTGCAGCACGTCTTCGGCGGCAATGGTTTCTTTGCGGATGCGGCTTTCGGCGAAGGCCAGGTCTTCGGGGATGCTCGCGTCCAGATGGTGGCAGACCATCAGCATGTCCACATGCTCGTCCAGCGTGTTCACGGTGTAGGGCATGGTGGGGTTGGTGCTGCTGGGCAGGAAGTTCGCCTCGCCCACCACCCGCAGAATGTCGGGCGCATGCCCGCCGCCCGCACCTTCGGTGTGGAAAGCGCAGAGGCCACGGCCCTTGGTGGCGGCAATGGTGTTTTCGACAAAGCCGCTCTCGTTCAGCGTGTCGGAATGGATGGCGACCTGGGTGTCGGTGGCATCGGCCACATCCAGGCAGTTGCTGATGGCGGCCGGCGTAGTGCCCCAGTCTTCGTGCAGCTTCAGGCCGATCACGCCGGCGTTGATCTGCTCGTGCAGCGCGGCCGGCAGGCTGGCGTTGCCCTTGCCCAGAAAGCCCAGGTTCATGGGGAAGGCGTCCGCCGCCTGCAGCATGCGCTCGATATTCCAGGGGCCGGGCGTGCAGGTGGTGGCAAAGGTGCCGGTCGCCGGGCCGGTGCCGCCGCCCATCATGGTGGTGACGCCGCTGGCCAGGGCTTCCTCGATCTGCTGCGGGCAGATGAAGTGGATGTGGCTGTCGATGCCGCCGGCGGTGACGATATTGCCTTCGCAGCTGATGACCTCGGTACCCGGGCCGATGACGATGTCCACGCCGGGTTGCACGTCGGGGTTGCCGGCCTTGCCGATGGCGACGATGCGCCCGCCCTTGAGGCCGATGTCGGCCTTGACGATGCCCCAGTGGTCCAGGATCAGCGCGTTGGTCATCACGCAGTCCACCGCGCCCTCGCTGTTCATGCGCTGGCTTTGGGCCATGCCGTCGCGGATGGTCTTGCCGCCGCCGAACTTCACTTCCTCGCCGTAGGCACCGGCCAGCAGTGTGTAGTCTTTTTCGACCTCGATCAGCAGGTCGGTGTCGGCCAGGCGCACCCGGTCGCCCACGGTGGGGCCAAAAATTTCCGCGTAGGCGCGTTTACCAATGCTTGCCATCAGAGTTTTCCTTGCGTGAGGCCGCGAAAGCCATACACCGTGCGGTCGCCCGCGAAATCCACCAGTTCCACCGTGCGTTGCTGGCCGGGCTCGAAGCGCACCGCGCTGCCCGAGGCGATGTTCAGCCGCATGCCCTGGGCGGCGGCACGGTCAAAGCCCAGCGCCCCATTGGTTTCGGCAAAGTGGTAGTGCGATCCGACCTGGATCGGCCGGTCTGCGGTATTGCTGACCACCAGGGTGAGGCTGCGCCGCCCGGTGTTCAGGGCGTGCTCGCCCGCATCAACCAAGAATTCGCCTGGGGTCATGCTGTAGCTCCTTACAGAACGGGAAGAACCGCCACCACGGCCACCAGGCCGCCGGCCACGCGCCGCATCCAGGCGGGGTAGCTGCGCAGCGCCAAGCCCATGGCCACGCCGGCCAGGTGCAGGCCCAGGGTAGCGACCAGCATGCCGACCAGCGGTGCCCAGCCGTTGCTGCCGCCGGCCAGTTCGGTGCCGTGGGCGATGCCGTGGAATACGGCAAACACGCCGACCACGCCCGCCGCCAACAGGCTGGGCAGCTGGGCCTGGGTGGCGACCAGCAGGCCCAGCACCAGCAGCGATGCGGCGATCATCGGCTCCACGCCCGACAGCTGCAGCCCGCCCAGGCCCAGCAGCGCGCCCACCATCAGCATGCCGGCAAAGGAGATCGGTGCCAGCCAGACCCGGCGCGCTGTCATCGCACTCCACAGGCCCACGGCCAGCATGGCAGCCATGTGGTCCATGCCCGTCAAGGGGTGCATCAACCCGTCCAGAAACGAGTGGTGCACGCCAGAATCTGTGCCTAAATGGGCGCTAGCGCCCGTAGATACTGCGGCAGAAGCTATTAAAACAATAGTGCGTAGAGAGGGCGTGCGCATGGTGTGGGCGTCCGGTGGGTTAAACAATGGGTTGGTGTACGGTGACCAGCTTGGTGCCGTCCGGGAAGGTGGCTTCGACCTGGATGTCGGGGATCATCTCGGCGATGCCGTCCATCACGTCGGCACGGCCCAGGATGTTGCGGCCTTCGCTCATCAGCTGGGCCACGCTCTTGCCGTCACGTGCGCCTTCCATCACCGCCGCGCTGATGAAGGCAATGGCTTCGGGGTAGTTCAGCTTCAGGCCGCGGGCTTTGCGGCGCTCGGCCAGCAGGGCGGCGGTGAAGATCAGCAGCTTGTCTTTTTCGCGAGGAGTCAGTTCCATCTCGTTTCACTCGATAGTTGATTAGTTAGCTCGTGCGGCCGCAAAAGCTGGCCGAACGCGGGGCGTAAGTTCCATGGAGGCTCGCTAGATAGACGGCGTAAGTTCGATCACCATTATTAAGCAAGCAATGTGCCCTGCACATACGCCATCGGGCGCAGATCGGCGCTGCTGAGCGCGGCCAGGCCTGGCCTGAAAGCTGCGAAGATCAGCCGGTGTTTGACCCCGACAACCCCCCTCTGAACGACGCACCGCAGCATGTGGTGAAGGTCCGGCGCGACTACAACAGCTGGGTGGCCAGCGAGACGCTGGAAGACTACGCCCTGCGTTTCGCACCCCAGCGCTTTCGCAAGTGGTCGGAATGGCGGGTTGCTAACACGGCCTTCGGCGCGGCCTCGTTCCTGATCCTGGAGGCCGTGGGCGCGACTCTGCTGGTGCAGCACGGCTTTGTGAACGCCTTCTGGGCCATCGTCGCCACCGGCCTCATCATCTTCCTGGCCGGCCTGCCGATCAGCATCTACGCGGCCCGCTTCGGGGTGGACATGGACTTGCTGACCCGCGGCGCGGGCTTTGGCTACATCGGCTCCACGCTGACCTCGCTGATCTATGCGTCCTTCACCTTCATATTCTTCGCACTGGAGGCCGCGGTCATGGCCTATGCGCTGGAGCTGTCGCTGGGCATACCGCCGCGCTGGGGTTATCTGATCTGCGCGCTGGTGGTGATTCCGCTGGTGACGCACGGCGTGTCCATGATCAGCCGGCTGCAGGTCTGGACCCAGCCGCTGTGGCTGCTGTTGCTGGTCGTGCCCTTCGTCTATGTGTGGATGCGCGAACCCGGTGCATTTGCGGCCGTCACGCACTACGCTGGTGTGTCTGGCAAGGGTGATAGCTTCAATATGCTCTCATTTGGTGCGGCGCTGACTGTGGGCATTGCGCTGATCACCCAAATGGGGGAGCAGGCCGACTACCTGCGCTTTATGCCCGCGCAGACCGCGCACAACCGGCGCCGCTGGTGGCTGGGCGTGCTGGCTGGCGGGCCCGGCTGGGTGCTGCTGGGGGTGGTGAAGATGCTGGGCGGCGCGTTGCTGGCCTACCTGGCCATCACCCACATGGTGCCGCCCGAGCGCGCGGTCGACCCGAACCAGATGTACCTGGCGGCCTACGAATACGTGTTTCCGCAGTACGGCTGGGCGGTGGCGGTCACCGCGCTGTTCGTGGTGCTGTCGCAGCTGAAGATCAATGTCACCAATGCCTATGCGGGCTCGCTGGCCTGGTCCAACTTCTTCTCGCGCATCACCCACAGCCATCCGGGCCGGGTGGTCTGGGTGGTGTTCAACACCTTGATCGCCTTCATGCTGATGGAGATGAATGTGTTCGAGGCGCTGGGCGATGTGCTTGGCCTGTATTCGAACCTGGCCATCGCCTGGATGATGGCCGTGGTGGCCGACCTGGTGATCAACAAGCCGCTGGGCCTTTCGCCGCCCGGCATCGAATTCAAGCGCGCCTATCTGTATGACGTCAACCCGGTGGGGGTCGGTGCGATGGCCCTGGCCTCGGCCCTGTCCATGCTCGCCTACATGGGCCTGCTGGGGCCGATGGCGCAGGCGTTTTCGGCACTGATCGCACTGGGCACAGCGTTAGTGGCCTCGCCGCTGTTGGCCTGGTGGACCAAGGGGCGCTACTACATCGCCCGCGGCCCGCAATCGGATTGGGTGCAGCGCGGCGCCAGTAAGCCGCTGGACGTGGGCGGCTACCAGCGGCTGCAGCGCTGCGTGATCTGCGAACGCGAATACGAAGCGCCCGACATGGCCCACTGCCCGGCCTACCAGGGCAGCATCTGCTCGCTGTGCTGCACGCTGGATGCGCGCTGCGGCGACCTGTGCAAACCGCAGGCGAGCCTGTCGGTGCAGTGGGCCTCGGCCCTGCGATGGCTGTTGCCGCAGCGCATCTGGCCGTACCTCGACACCGGCCTGGCGCACTTTATCCTGTTGATGCTGGTGGTGGTGCCGGTGCTGGCCACCTTGTTCGGTTTGCTATATTTTCAAGAGCTGCGTGCGCTGGCCCAGTCTGCGCTGGATGCCGATGTGGATACAGGCCAGTCGCTGCGCTCGGGTTTCGTCAAAGCCTATATGGCCTTGATCGTCATCGCCGGCATCGTCGCCTGGTGGCTGGTGCTGGCGCACAAGAGCCGGCAGGTCGCGCAGGAGGAATCGAACCGCCAAACCCATCTGCTGCAGCGCGAAATCGCCTCGCACCAGCAGACCGACCAGGCCTTGCAAGCCGCCCGGCTGGTGGCCGAGCAGGCCCGGGCCCAGGCCGACCACGCGAACCAGGCCAAGAGCCGCTACATCAGCGCCATCAGCCACGAGCTGCGGACACCGCTGAACAGCATCCTCGGCTACGCCCAGCTGATGGGCGAGGATGCCAGCGTGCCGCCGCACCGGCAGCAGGCGGTGAGTGTGATCAAGCGCGGCGGCGAGCATCTGCTGTCGCTGATCGAAGGTACGCTGGACATCGCCCGCATCGAGTCCGGCAAGCTGACCCTGGCCACCCGTGCCATGCCGTTCGCCGACTTGCTGCACGAGATGGCCGAGATGTTCGAACCCCAGGCGCGCGCCAAGGGCCTTGCCTTCCATTTCGACCCGCAGGGCGTGCTGCCCGAACAGGTGCGGGCCGACGAAAAACGCTTGCGCCAGATCCTGATCAACCTGCTGGGCAATGCCATCAAGTTCACCGCCAGCGGCCGGGTGCGGTTGCGCGCCCGCTATGCGCTGCAAATGGCCTTCATCGAGATCGAAGACACCGGCCCCGGCATGCAGGCCGACGAGCTGGCGCAGATCTTCGAGCCCTTTGCCCGCGGCACCCTGGCCGCGCCGACCAGTCCGGGCGCCGGCCTGGGCCTGACCATCGCCAAGATGCTGACCGATCTGATGGGCGGCGAGATGACCGTGGCCAGCACGCCGGGCAGCGGCTCGGTGTTCCGCGTCAAGCTGTTCCTGCCCGAAGTCCATGGTGCCGACCTGCAGGCCGTGCGGCCCAAGGCCGCGCGCTCCCGCCGCGCCTACCTGGGGCCGCGCCGCAAGCTGCTGGTGGTGGACAACGAAGAGCCCGACCGCGAGCTGCTGGTGCAGCTGCTGCAGCCCCTGGGCTTTGAGGTGCGCACCGCCGCCAGCGGCCACGACGCGCTGGACCTGCTGGCCGCCGGCTACCAGCCCGACGTGGTGCTGATGGACCTGGCCATGCCCGGCATCGACGGCTGGGAGACGATACGCCGGCTGCGCGCCGACGGCCACCACGGTGCCCACGTGGCTATCGTCTCGGCCAACGCCTTCGACAAGGGCCTGGAGAACGACGTCGGCATCCGCCCCGAGGACTTCATCACCAAGCCAGTGCGGCACAGCGAGTTGCTGGACTGGCTGGAGCGCCGCCTGACTCTGCAGTGGTCCGACGTCGCCACCCAGGAACCGGCCGCACCAGCGGCGGCCCAGCGGGTCTGGCCCGACGCGGCCAGCCTGCGTGCGCTGCGCGAGGTGGCCGAGCTGGGCTTTTACCGCGGTATCCTCAACCAGCTGGCCGCGCTTGAGGCCGACCAGCCCGCCTGCCGGGGCCTGGCGCAAGAGGTGCGCAGCCTGGCCCAACAATTCCAGTTCGAAGCCATAGGCCGCCTGCTGGCCGAGGCTCCTGCTAGCCCCGATACCACCCATGCTTCCTGAACCCAAAGCCATGCTCGACCGCAGCAACAGCGACCTGGTGCTGATCGTCGACGATGTGCCCGACAACCTGGCCGTGCTGCACGACGCGCTGGACGAATCCGGCTACACCGTGCTGGTCGCCACCCGTGGCGAAACCGCGCTGCAGCGTGCCGCCCAGGCTCTGCCCGACATCGTGCTGCTCGATGCCATGATGCCCGGCATGGACGGCTTCGAAGTGGCGCGCCAGCTCAAGGCGAATCCGGCCACCGCCCACATCCCGATCATCTTCATGACCGGCCTGACCGAGACCGAGCACCTGGTGGCCGCGCTGGAGGCCGGTGGCGTGGACTACGTGACCAAGCCGATCAAGCCCAAAGAAGTGCTGGCCCGCATGAACGTGCATCTGCAGGGCGCGCGCCAGGCGCGACAGCAGGTGCGCCAGGCCGGCCAGGCGCGCAATGCGCTGGACGCGTTTGGCTACGCCAGCATCACCGTGCGTGCCAGCGACGGCAAGCTGATGTGGCAGACCGCGCTGGCCCGCGATTTACTACTGGACTATTTCGGCACCAGCGCTCCGCAGACCCCCCAACTGGTGGTCGACTGGCTGCAGCAGCACCTACCGGCCGCCCAGCAGCAGGTCGAGCCGCCACGCCTCAGCGTGGAGCAGGGCGCGCGCCGGCTCAGTTTTCGCCTGCACCAACAGACCGGCGACAGCGAGGGTGGCGGCGACTGGCTGATCGTGATGCGCGAGGTGTCGGACGCGGCGGTGATCGAGGCCATGAGCCTGAGCTTCAAGCTCACCACCCGCGAAGCCGAGGTGTTGTACTGGGTGGTCAAGGGCAAGACCAACCGCGACATTGGCGAGATCCTGGGCAGCAGCCCGGCCACGGTAAAGAAGCACCTGGAGCGCGTCTACGTCAAGCTCGGTGTGGAAACCCGCACCGCGGCGGCGGGCGTGGCCATGACCAAGATCCGCCAGCTGCACCCGCAGTTCGAGGGCTAGTTTCAAGCTTTTTAGGGCTGTAGCGCAGATAAAACCTGCGCTAGCAGCTATGAAATAGATAGTAAATCCGCTGCGTGCACCCGGCGCAAACACCGATGTCCCTGCAAGCTGCTGGTTCAACAGCTTGCAGGGACATCGGTGTTTAGGGATGGCGTACCGCGCAGGCGGCCGCCGGGGTTTCAGAAGCTGGACCAGTCGCCGCCGCCGGCTGCGGCCAGCGCGGTCTTGGGCATGCCGAGCTTGGGCATGCCGAGCTTGGGTGAGGCCAGCTTGCTGGCGCCGAAGACAGGGCGGGTCACATTCTTGGCACGCTCAGGGCTGCGCTGTTCTTGGGGGCGGGCGGCCGGAGCGGCATAGCTACCGGTATTGGCGGCGAGCTTGAACACCGCCACCGATTGCAGCAAATGCTCGGCCTGGCTCTGCAGGCTGCTGGCAGCGGCAGCCGATTCTTCGACCAGGGCGGCATTCTGCTGCGTTACCTGGTCCATCTGGGTGATCGCTTCGCCGACCTGGGCCACGCCCTGGCTTTGCTCGTTGCTGGCCGAGCTGACCTCACCAATGATGTCGGTCACCCGGCGGATGGCCGTGACCACTTCGGTCATGGTGCTGCCGGCTTTGGCCACCAGCGTCGTGCCTTGCTCCACCTGGGCCACGCTGTTGTCGATCAAGGTCTTGATCTCCTTGGCGGCGGCAGCACTGCGCTGTGCCAGGTTGCGCACTTCACTGGCCACCACCGCAAAGCCGCGGCCTTGTTCGCCGGCACGGGCGGCTTCCACGGCCGCATTCAGCGCCAGGATATTGGTCTGGAAGGCGATGCCGTCGATCACGCTGATGATGTCGGAAATCTTCTTGCTGCTGTCGTTGATGCCCTTCATGGTGTCCACCACCTGGCTGACCACTTCGCCGCCTTGTACGGCCACGGTCGATGCATTCACGGCCAACTGGTTGGCCTGGTGGGCGCTGTCGGCGTTCTGGCGCACGGTGCTGGAGAGCTCTTCCATGGAGGCGGCGGTTTCTTCCAGGGCACTGGCCTGCTGCTCGGTGCGGCTGGACAAGTCGCTATTGCCCTGGGCAATCTCGGCGCTGGCGGTGGCCACGCCATCGGCGCTCTGACGGACATTGGACACCACACCCACCAGGCTGTCCTGCATGGCTTTGAGCTGGGCCATCAGGCTGCTGCTGTCGCCAGGCTTGACGGTGATCGGCATGGTCAGGTCGCCTTGGGCCACGGCACGGGCCAAGTCGGCCGCGGTGCCGGGTTCGCCGCCCAAGGCGCTTACCAGGCTGCGGGTAATGAGGAAGCCCAGGATTGCGGCTGCAATGATGGCCAGCAAGCTGGCGGCAATCAGCTGCAACTTTGCCATGTTGTAGTCGCCTTCCGCCTTGGCGATACTTTCGGCGCCGCTCTTGGTGCTGAACGCTTGGTAGCTTCTGGCGGCTGTGAGCAAGGCGTTCAGCAGGGGGCGGCATTCCTTGTTCATCTTGGCAATGGCTTCGTCTTTTTTGCCGTCTACGGCCAGTTTCACAATGTTCAGCGCGACAGGGCCGTACAGGCTTTCCACCCGGTTGATCTCATCCACCAGGCGGCGTTCTTCGGCGCTGACTTGGGGGTTTTGCTTGATGGCCGTGTTCAGCTTGAGCAGAGAATCCTGGGTGTCCTGGTGGGCTTGGGTCACTGCTTGCTTCTCTGCAGCGAGATCCTCGGGGGCGGACACCAGCACCAGGTTGCGTGCTGCGATGGCCCGGCGGTTGACCGCGGCTCGCACATCCGTAACCAGTTGGGCCTGCGCCACATTGACATGGCTGTAGTCCGTGAAATGGTCATTGGTATCGCTGAGCGAGTGCATCGCCGCGAGGGATACGACCAATACCAGGGCGGCCATCAGGCCGAAGGCGAAGCTCAGCTGGCCTTTGACGGTGAAGTTCTTGAAGTTCATTTGGATGCCTCTTTAGGATGAAATGCTCGGAAATGACGGGCTACTGCTAGTGAACCGTGGGGTTCTGACTGAGTTCGGGGTTGCCAAGGAAGGATTCGGTATCCACCAGGATCAACATGCGCTCTCCCAGATTGGCCAAGCCGGTGATGAAGCTGGCATTGGTGCCGGCATGGAGATCGGGAGGCGGTTTGATGCTGCCGGGCTCCAGCTGCACCACATCCGAGACCGAGTCGACCACCGCACCGATGACTTGGTGGCGCAGGTTCAAAACAATCACGACGGTGGATGCCGTGTAGGCGACGGTGCGGCAGTGCAGCTTGAGGCGCAAATCAATGATCGGCACGATCACCCCGCGCAGATTGATGACGCCGAGCAATTCGTCGGGCGCATTGGCGATGTGCGTGGGCTTGGCGTAGGAGCGGATCTCCTGCACTTTCAAAATATCGATGCCATATTCCACAGCGCCGAGCCGGAAGGAAAGGAATTCACTGGTAGCGCCTATCGCTGTAGGGGCGATGCTGGCCGGAGCGGTGGCTAAGGTGTTCATTGTTGTTTTCCGAGTGGGGTGGCGACGTGTGAATTCTAGATTTATTTGATAAAAATGGTTTATTTGATTTCATTGTTAATGTGAAAAATGACACGTAAAAATGAATCTGATAGACTGAAATGCACTTTCCAGTGCCTCGTCTTCAGTGTTTTCAATAATGTTCGTGCTGTGAACTATTGGTACCAAGGCCAAAAAGCCACTGTGTGGGAGATTTTTCTTTAATTTGATAGAAAAACTATATTTGATAGATTGATGGCTGTTGCCGTGTCTTGCGAAGGGTGGGGGCGCCGGGCAAGGTTCGGGTATGCATATTGCTGCGCTCAGGCCGGCGCGGTCGGCACGCCGGCCCTCTCTCAACTACTCCATTGCGTCCCATGAATATCGACTTCGCCACCCTCACCGAATACCAGCGCTACAAGATGATGGCCAGCCTGATCGTGCCGCGGCCGATTGCGCTGGTGACCACCCTGGGCGAAGACGGGGTGGTCAATGCCGCACCCTTCAGCATGTTCAATATGCTGGGCGAGGAGCCGCCCATCGTGATGCTCAGCATCAACCGCCTGAAAGACGGCCACCTCAAGCACACGGCGGCGAACATCCAGCGCAGCAAAGAGTTCGTGGTCCACATGTGCGACGAAGACCTAGCCGAGCAGATGCACCGCTGCGGCGAGAACTTTCCGGTGCATGTGAGCGAGCTGGACGCAGTGGGGCTGACCACGGCATCCTCGTCATCGGTGGCGCCGCCGCGCATCGCCGAGGCGCCGGTGGCGTTTGAGTGCACGCTGTGGGAGACGCTGGAAACCACCAGCCGGCAGATCTTCATCGGCCAGGTGCGCTGGATGCATGCGCGCGACGAGCTGATCGACACCGAGAACTGGCGCGTGCGCCTGCAGCACTACCAGCCGGTGGGCCGCTTTGGCGCCAGCTTCTATGTGAAGACGAATGAGCGCTATGCGCTGGAGGCCCAGGCCGCGGCGCGCAGTACGGCCATCGACGAGATCTAAGTGTTTTAGGGCTCTAGCGCTTATTCCACCAGCGCAAGCAGCTACTTTTTAGATAGCAGTTAGCTCTCAATCAAGCTGCTATAGGCTTTGCGCGTGGCGGGCGATACGGCATCCAGCAGCTGCGCATAGGCTGTCTGGTGCCGGGCCAGCATGCGGGCCGAGGCCACGACCTTGGATTTGCAGAACCAGTGGCAGGTGTGCTGCATCAGGAACAGCTCGGCCGACATGGTGAAGGCCTTGTCCTTGGGCGAACGCTGGGCGGTGTTCTGCACCGTTTCGGCCATGCCTTTGGCGTGGATGGCGAACGCCTGGCGCAGGTCGAAGGTGGCCTGGGGCAGCAGTTTGTCGATGTAGGGAATCGCAAAGGCGATCTTGCTGACCCGGGTTTCCTCGGCCGGCGCCCGGGCAAAGCTGGTGGCGAAGCGGCTGAACTGGTCGCACAGCTGGGTTTCGGTGGTGCTCAGCAGGTTCCAGATCTGGGTGCGGCGTTCCTCGTCTTTTTCCCCCAGCGCGCGCAGATAGCCCTGGGTCAGGGCTTCCATCAGCTTTTCGATCTGGTACTGGCTGAGGTGGCTGCCCAGCAGCGCGATGCGCCGGCGCTGGTCCTGGCCGTTGAGTACGAAGATGCCAATGGCGACCAGGATCGCCAGGATGAAAAAGTCCATGGGGGAGTATGTAAATAGAGGCGGGGAGGGCTGGAGTGTAGTCACCCCCGGCCTGTGGGTCAGGCGGCGCTCTTGCTGTCGGCCAGCGCGCGCATGCGTTCGCCTATCTGCCGGAACTCCGCATAGCTGGACCGTTCCAGCAGCGCGCCCACCTGCTGCAGATAGGCCGGGGTGGCGGTTTTAGGCACTTTTTCCAGCCATTCCAGCGCCTCGGCCAGACGACCGCGCGCCGCCAGCATGCCCGCATAGTTGAACTGGCCGCGGAAGTCGCCGCCCTGGGCGGCTTCCTGGTAGCAGAAGAAGGCGGCTTCCTCGTCCTTCTCCACCACCTGGCCGTTTTCGTAATAGAGGCCGATCTTGGTCATGGACTTGGCATGGCCCAGGTCGGCGGCCTGCTGGTACAGCTTCAGCGCGGCGGCATGGTCTTGGGCGATGCTTTTGCCGGCGGCCAGCTGGTTGGCCAGGTTGTACAGGCCGGCGTCCAGGCCGGTGGCGGCGGCCTTCTGGTACCAGGCCACGGCGCGCGCCATGTCGATGGGGGCACCCCAGCCGTTTTCCAGGCAGCGGCCGGCCATGTTCATGCCCATGGGGTGGTCCTGGGCGGCGGCGCGCAGAAACCATTGCAGGGCCAGCGCCGGATTGCGCTCCAGGCCGTGGCCGTCCAGCAGCCATTGGCCGAGCACGGCCTGCGCATTGGCGCTGCCCAGCTGGGCGGCGGCCTGCACCCAGGGGCCGGCCTGGTCGGCCGGGCTGGCCAGCACGGCGGCCCACTGCGCGGGGGTGACGTGGGCCAGCTCGGCAGTGCGGGTCGGAATAGGGGGCAGGGCGGTAGCGGGCATGGGCGGGGTCGATGGGGGTGGATGCGGGGTGGATGTCAAACGGGCTGAATTATGCGTAAGCTCGGGGGGTATGAAAGCTTACCGTGCCGCGATCCTCCGTTTTGCCCCCGACCGTTCCGCCATCTACGAGGAAGATGGCCTGCTGGTGGTCGGACCGAATAGCCAAGGCACCCAGGTGGTCCAGGCCGTGGGCGCCTACCGCACCGTGGTCCAGGATTTCCCGGGCCTGGCCATCGAACATCTGCCCGGCCGCATCCTGGCGCCGGGCTTTGTCGACATGCACATCCATTACCCGCAGACCGACATCATCGGTTCGCCCGCCGACGGCTTGCTGCCCTGGCTGGAGAACTACACGTTTCCGGCAGAAAAACGCTTTGTAGCGCCCGAATACGCTGCGGAAGTAGCTAGGTTTTTCATAGCAGAGCTGCTGCGCAACGGCGTGACCAGCGCGCTGGCCTTTGCCACCTCGCACCCCAGCTCGGTCAACGCCTTGTTCGCCGAAGCCCAGCAGCAGCGGCTGCGCCTGATCACCGGCAAGGTGCTGCAAGACCAGAATTCCCCCGACGGCGTGCGCGATGAGACCGAGCAAAGCCTGCTGGACACCGAGGCGCTGATCCAGCGCTGGCACGGCGTGGACCGGCTGGGCTACGCCATCACACCGCGCTTTGTGCCGACCAGCAGCGCGGCCCAGCTGCGCGGCGCGGGCGAGCTGGCGGCGCGCTACCCGGATGTCTGGGTGCAGTCGCATGTGGCCGAGAACCTGGGCGAGATCGCCTGGGTGCGCGACCTCTACCCGGATGCGCGCAGCTACCTCAGCGTGTATGAAGACTTCGGCCTGCTGCGCCCGCGCGCCGTCTATGCGCACTGCATCCATTTCGACGACACCGACCGCGCGCTGATGCGCGACAGCGGTACGGTGGCGGCCATCAGCCCGACCAGCAATCTGTTCCTGGGCAGCGGTTTTTTTGACTACGAGGGCGCGGACCGCATAGGCTTTGGCTACGGCCTGGCCAGCGATGTGGGCGGCGGCACCAGCTTCAGCCCGTTCCACACCATGCGTGCGGCCTACTATGTGGGCCGGGAAGGGCAGACCAAGCCCGGCCTGTCGCTGAACCCGCAAAATCTGTGGTGGCAGCATACGGCCGGCGCGGCCCAGGCGCTGGGCCTGGGCGGGGTGGTGGGCAATCTGGCGGTGGGCTGCGAGGCCGATTTCCTGGTGCTGAACCCGCAGGCCACGCCGCTGCTGGCGCGCAAGACGGCGCGCGCCCAGAGCCTGGACGAGCTGCTGTTCTCGCTGATCATCCTGGCCGACGACCGGGCCGTCGAGCGCACCGTGATTTCCCAAGCCCAATAAGCCCTTGCTGCAGATAGGTCATATCGATATAGCTATTGATTTGGTAGCAAAATGTCGTTTCTGCGCGTTACAATCCCGCCTTACTGAGAGATTTCCGTATGACAATCAAAAGCGACAAATGGATTCGCCGCATGGCCGAGCAAACCGGCATGATCGAACCCTTCGAGCCCGGCCAGATCCGCGAACGCGAAGGCCACAAGATCATCAGCTACGGCACCAGCAGCTACGGCTACGACATCCGCTGCGCGCCTGAATTCAAGGTCTTCACCAATATCCACAGCACCGTGGTCGACCCGAAGAACTTCGACGAAAAGAGCTTCGTCGACTTCTCGGGCGACAGCTGCATCATCCCGCCGAACAGCTTTGCGCTGGCCCGCACCGTCGAGTACTTCCGCATTCCGCGCAACGTGCTGACCATCTGTCTGGGCAAGAGTACCTACGCGCGCTGCGGCATCATCGTCAACGTAACCCCGTTCGAGCCCGAATGGGAAGGCTATGTGACGCTGGAATTCAGCAACACCACGCCGCTGCCGGCCAAGATCTACGCGGGCGAGGGCTGCGCCCAGGTGCTGTTTTTCGAAAGCGACGAGGTCTGCGAGGTCAGCTACAAAGACCGTGGCGGCAAGTACCAGGGCCAGAGCGGCGTGACACTGCCCAGAGCGTAGGCCCGGGCTGCGCAGTTCCAGGGCCTGATTCTTGCAGGGCATTCGGCTAGACCTAGGAAAGCAAGGAAAGAAACCACCATGTGCCAAATGCTTGCAATGAATTGCAACAGCACTGCCAGCATCAACTTCTCGTTCACCGGCTTCTCGGCCCGCGGCGGGCAGACCGGCGAGCATGCCGATGGCTGGGGTATTGCCTTCCACGAGCGCACCGGCTGCCGGGTGTTCATAGACGACGGTCGGGCCAGCGACTCGGCCCTGGCCGACTTTGTGCGCAGCTACCCGATCAAGTCCAAGTCGGTGCTCGCGCACATCCGCAAGGCGACGCAGGGTGCGGTCACCCTGTCCAACTGCCACCCGTTCCAGCGCGAATGGCTGGGCCAGCATTGGGTGTTCTGCCACAACGGCGACCTGAAGAACTACCACCCGCGGCTGCGCGGCAACTACCTGCCGGTGGGCACCACCGACAGTGAAAAAGCCTTTTGCTGGATGCTGCAAGAGCTGCGCAGCGCCTTCAAGGACGCCTGCCCGCCGAGCTGGAAGCAGCTGGCGCCGGTGCTGGCCGATTTGTCGCGGCGTATCGCCAGCCATGGCACTTTCAATTTCCTGCTGTCCAATGGCGAGGCCATGTTTGCGCATTGCTCGACCCAACTGAGCTGGCTGTCGCGCCAGCATCCGTTCCAGACTGCGCGCCTGATCGACTGCGACATGACGCTGGACCTGCGCCAGACCAATAGCGAAAGTGACCGCATGGTGCTGATCGCCACCGAGCCGCTGACGGCCGACGAGCCCTGGGCCAAGTTCGAGCCGGGTGAGCTCAAGGTGTTTGTCGAAGGCGCCCAGGTCTGGAGCAGCACCAGCCTGCCCGCCCGGCCGCCCCGGCCCTTGCGGCCGGCCCGGCCGAAGCCGCCGACCGCCACCTCGATCCGCGCGGTGCAGGGCGTCGCGGTATGAGCCAGGGCGTGGTGGCACAGGGTTCCGGCCCGCGGCGGGTGCTGGATGTCAAGAATCTGAGCGTGCGCTTCGAGACCAAGGAGCGTGTGGTCGATGCGGTGCGCGACCTGTCGTTCCACGTGAATGCCGGTGAAACCCTGGCCATCGTCGGCGAGTCAGGCTCCGGCAAGTCGGTGTCCTCGCTGGCGCTGATGCGGCTAGTGGAAAACGGCGGCGGCCGCATTCTCAGCGGCAGCATGGACTTTCACCGGCGCGACGGCTCCACCCTGGACCTGGCCCGGGCCAGCAGCGCCACCATGCGCGGCATCCGCGGCGCCGAGATGGCGATGATCTTCCAGGAGCCCATGACCTCGCTGAACCCGGTGTTCCCGGTGGGCGAGCAGATTGCCGAATCCATCCGCCTGCACCAGGGCCTGGGCCGCAACGCCGCCCGCGCCGAGGCGTTGCGCATGCTGGACCTGGTGCGCATCCCCGAAGCCAAGAACGTGCTGGACCGCTTCCCGCACCAGCTGTCGGGCGGCATGCGCCAGCGGGTGATGATTGCCATGGCCTTGTCGTGCAAGCCCAGCCTGCTGATTGCCGACGAGCCGACCACGGCATTGGACGTGACCATCCAGGCCCAGGTGCTGGCCATCATCCGCATGCTGCAGGACGAGATGCACATGGGCGTGGTTTTCATCACCCACGACATGGGCGTGGTGGCCGAGATGGCCGACCGCGTGCTGGTCATGTACCGCGGCGACAAGGTGGAAGAGGGCGATTGCGCAGCGCTGTTTGCCGCGCCCCGGCACAGTTATACCCAGGCGCTGCTGGCGGCGGTGCCGACCCTGGGCGCGATGCAGGGCACGGATATCCCGGCGCGCTTTCCGCTGCTGGACACTGCCGATGGGGCCGATGCCGTGGTTTGGCCGGTGCGCGATACCGTGCAGCACGCCATGCCGCCGGTGCTGCGGGTGAAGAACCTGACCACCCGTTTCCCGGTGCGCACCGGCTTGTTTGGCCGGGTCACACGCCAGGTCTGCGCGGTGGAGCAGGTCAGCTTCAGCCTGCAGCCGGGCGAGACGCTGGCGCTGGTGGGCGAGTCCGGCTGCGGCAAGTCCACCACCGGCCGTTCGCTGGCGCGGCTGGTGCAGTTCGATTCGGGTGCTGTGGATGTGGCGGGCCGGCCGATTGCGCCCTTGCAAGGCCGTGCGCTGCAAACCCTGCGCCGCGATGTGCAGTTTATTTTCCAGGACCCGTTCGCTTCGTTGGACCCGCGGTTGACCGTTGGCTTTGCCATCATGGAGCCGCTGCTGGTGCACGGCGTGGCCAAGGGCGCGGACGCCGAGAAGCGCGTCACCGAGTTGCTGTACCGCGTCGGCCTGCCGGCCACAGCGGCGCAGCGCTACCCGCATGAATTTTCCGGTGGCCAGCGCCAGCGGATTGCGATTGCCCGGGCCCTGGCACTGAACCCCAAGGTGGTGATTGCCGACGAGGCGGTGTCGGCGCTGGACGTATCGATCCGCGCGCAGATCGTGAATCTGATGCTCGATTTGCAGCGCGAGTTCGGCATTGCCTTCTTGTTCATTTCGCACGACATGGCGGTGGTGGAGCGCATCAGCCACCGGGTGGCGGTGATGTACCTGGGCCAGATCGTCGAGATCGGCCCGCGCCGCGCGGTGTTCGAAAACCCGCAGCATGCCTACACCCGGCGCCTGATGGCGGCCGTGCCGGTGGCCGACCCGGCGCGCCGGCATGGCAAACGCGAGCTGCTGGCCGGCGAGATACCCAGCCCGATCCGCGCATTGAATGATCTGCCGCAAGTGGCGCCGCTGCACGAGGTCGGGCCCGGCCATTTCGTGGCCCGGCATAAAGTGGGCGGTATCTATTGATTTTCTGGTTCCCGATGGTCGGGATTTTTTGTAACCCTGGAGCTTTTGTATGAAACACGCTTTGACCAAACTGTCTGCCGCGCTGGCCTTGTCCGCCGCGTTCGTGCCCCACGCTTTTGCTGCCAAGGATGTTGTGGTGGCGGTGTTCTCCAACTTCACCACCATGGACCCGTATGACTCGCAAGACACCTTGTCGCAAGCGGTCGCCAAGTCCTTCTACCAGGGGCTGATGGGTTTTGACAAGAACATGAAAATGGCCCCCGTGCTGGCCGAGAGCTATACCGCCAGCAAAGACGGGCTGAGCTACACCTTCAAGCTGAAGAAGGGCATCAAGTTCCAGGACGGAACCGACTTCAATGCCGAGGCGGTCAAGGCCAACTTCGACCGCGTGACCAACCCTGACAACAAGCTCAAGCGCTACGCCCTGTACAAGAACATCACCAAGACCGAGGCGGTGGACGCCAGCACGGTGCGCTTCACCTTGAAGGAGCCGTTCTCTGCTTTTGTGAACACCTTGGCCCATCCATCGGCAGTGATCATTTCGCCTGCGGCGTTGCAAAAGTTTGGCAAGACCATCGGTCAAAACCCCGTGGGTACCGGTCCCTTCAAGTTTGTTGAATGGAAGCAGACCGACTACATCAAGGTGGAGAAATTTGCCGGCTACTGGCGCAAGGGTTACCCCAAGGTGGACACCATCACCTGGCGTCCGGTGGTCGACAACAATTCGCGTGCCGCCATGATGCAGACCGGTGAAGCCAACTTCACCTATCCGGTGCCGCCCGAGCAGGCCGAACTGCTGAAGACCAAGCCGAATCTGGAAATCACGGCAGCGCCGTCCATCGTGCACCGCTATGTCTCGCTGAATACCCAGCAAAAGCCATTCGACAACCCCAAGGTGCGTGAGGCGCTGAACTACGCCATCAACAAGGAAGCCTTGGTGAAGGTAGTGTTTGGCGGCTATGCGATCCCCGCCGAAGGTGTGGTGCCCAAGGATGTGGCCTATTCCACCAAGCTGGGCCCCTGGCCTTACAACCCGGTCAAGGCGCGGGAACTGCTGAAAGAAGCCGGCTACCCGAACGGCTTTGAAACCACGCTGTGGTCGGCCTACAACCACAGTACCGGGCAGAAGATCATCCAGTTCCTGCAGCAGCAGTTGAGTGTGGTGGGTGTGAAAGCCCAGGTGCTGGCCCTGGAAGCTGGCCAACGTGTGGAGCGCGTCGAAAGCTGGCAAGACCCGGCGACCGCACCGGTGCGCATGTACTACGTGGGCTGGTCGTCATCGACCGGCGAGGCCGACTGGGCCATGCGTCCCTTGTTGGCGTCCGAGTCCTTCCCGCCCAACGCATTCAATACGGCGTATTACAAAAACGCTGAGGTGGATGCCGATATCGCCAAGGCGCTGGCTACGGTGGACACCACCGAGAAAACCAAGCTGTATGCCAATGCCCAGCAGCGTATCTGGAAAGACGCACCCTGGATCTTCCTGGTGACCGAGCAATTGCTGTCCGCGCGCAGCAAGAACCTGAACGGCTTCTACATGATGCCGGATGCTTCCTTCAACTTCGATGAAGTCGAATTGAAGTAAGCCGCCTTGCTGACTGCACCATGCTGAATTTCATCCTCAAACGCCTGTTGGGCCTGCTGCCGACTCTGCTGATCGTGGCGGCCTTGGTGTTCCTGTTCGTCCACTTGTTGCCGGGCGACCCGGCGCGGCTGGCGGCAGGCCCGGAGGCGGGCGAGGAGGTGGTGCAGATGATCCGCAAGGATCTGGGACTGGACCTGCCCCTGCATGAGCAGTTCTGGCGCTTCATCAGCCATGCAGTGCAGGGCGACTTCGGTACCTCGCTGCGCAGCAAGCGCCCGGTGTCCACCGAGATTGCCGAGCGCTTCATGCCGACCTTCTGGCTCACCGTGGCGGCCATGGGCTGGTCGGTGCTGCTGGGGCTGGTGATAGGCACGGTGTCGGCCGTGTGGCGCAACAAATGGCCGGACCGTCTGGGCATGACCCTGGCAATCACCGGCATTTCCTTCCCTTCATTTGCCTTGGGCATGGTGCTGATGGAGGTGTTTTCGGTGCAACTGGGCTGGCTGCCGACGGTGGGCGCGGACAGCTGGCGGCATTACATCCTGCCATCGCTGACCCTGGGCGCCGGCGTGGCCGCGGTGATGGCGCGCTTCACCCGCTCGTCGTTCATCGATATTTTCAAAGAGGACTATGTGCGCACCGCACGCGCCAAGGGCTTGAACGAGTTCGTGGTGGTGGTCAAGCACAGCCTGCGCAATGCGCTGATCCCGGTGGTCACCATGATGGGCTTGCAGTTCGGCTTCTTGCTGGGCGGCTCCATCGTGGTCGAGAAGGTGTTCAACTGGCCGGGCATGGGCCGGCTGCTGGTGGACTCGGTGGAGATGCGCGACTACCCGGTCATCCAGGCCGAGGTGCTGCTGTTCTCGCTGGAATTCATCCTGATCAATCTGATTGTGGATGTGCTGTATGCGGTCATCAATCCGACCATTCGTTACAAGTAACGCTATACATAATAGAGCTACCCATGCAAGCTTCACCTGCGCCAAGCCCGGTTTTGACCAATGAGCGGGTGCGCACGCCCTGGAGCGAGTTCTGGCGCAAGTTCAAGCGCCAGCACGTGGCCCTGGTGGCGGGCTTTTTTGTGCTGCTGCTGGTGTTGGTGGCGGTGCTCGCACCCTGGATCGTGCCTTTCGATGCCGAGAACTTCTTTGACTACGACGCGCTGAACGCCACGCCCTCGGCCGCCCACTGGTTCGGCGTGGACTCGCTGGGCCGCGACATCTTCAGCCGCATCCTGATGGGCGCGCGCATTTCGCTGGCCGCCGGCTTCATCTCGGTGGCGGTGGGCGCGGTCATCGGCACGGTGCTGGGCCTGCTGGCCGGCTACTACGAGGGCTGGTGGGACCGCATCGTGATGCGCATTTCCGACGTGCTGTTCGCCTTCCCCGGCATCTTGCTGGCCATCGGTATCGTGGCCATCCTGGGCAGCGGCATGGTGAACGTGATCTTCGCGGTGGCGGTGTTCAGCGTGCCGGCTTTTGCGCGGCTGGTGCGCGGCAATACCTTGTCGATCAAGCATTTGACCTATATCGAGGCCGTGCGCTCCATCGGCGCGTCCGACTGGACCATCATCACCCGGCACATCTTTCCGGGCACGATCTCGTCGGTGGTGGTGTACTTCACCATGCGCATCGGCACCTCCATCATTACCGCCGCCAGCCTGTCCTTCCTGGGCCTGGGCGCCCAGCCGCCGACGCCCGAGTGGGGCGCGATGCTGAACGAGGCCCGCGCCGACATGATGAGCGCGCCGCATATCGCGCTGTTCCCCAGCCTGGCCATCTTCTTTACCGTGCTGGCCTTCAACCTGCTGGGCGACGGCCTGCGCGACGCGCTCGACCCCAAGCTCGACAACTAGCCATGCTGGAGGCTCCGCGTATCGGCGACCTGCCCAGCGGCGCGTTGGACAGCATGGCCGATGTGGCCGGCGTGCGGGTCGGGCATTGCACGTTGGCCCAGGGCGCGGTGCAAACCGGCGTGACCGTCATCCGCACCCATGCCCAAGACCCGTTTCTGCACAAGACGCCGGCGGGCCTGGCGGTGATCAATGGCTTCGGCAAAAGCGCCGGCCTGGTACAGCTGCAGGAGCTGGGTGTGCTGGAGTCGCCGATTGCGCTGACCAATACCTTTGCCGTTGGCACGATCGCCACCGCGCTGACCCGCGCGGCGGTAGCCGCCAACCCTGAAATTGGCCGCCAGTTGCCGACCGTGAACCCGCTGGTGCTGGAGTGCAACGACGGTTATCTGAATGACTTGCAGGCCTTTGCGGTGGCCGAAGCCCATTACGCGCAGGCCTATGCCGCCTGCAGCCCCGACTTTGCGCAAGGCGCAGTGGGCGCGGGCCGCGGCATGTCCTGCTTTGGATTGAAGGGCGGTATCGGTTCGGCATCCAGGATAGCTAGCACCCGCGCCGGCCGTTTTACCCTGGGGGCGCTGGTGCTGGCCAATTTTGGCCGGCCGGACGCGCTGATCCTGGCAGGGAAGTGCATCGGCCCGGTACTGGCACAGCGGCTGCAGGCAGGCCCGCCCGTGGCCGAGCGCGGCTCCATCATCATGCTGCTGGCCACCGATGCGCCGCTGGATGCACGCCAACTGCGGCGGCTGGCGCTGCGGGCCGGGGCCGGCCTGGCGCGTACTGGCTCGGACTTTGGCCACGGCAGCGGCGACATCGCGCTGGCGTTTTCCACCGCCTACACCGTGCCGCAGCTGGACGCGGGGCCGCTGCACCCGCAGGCGCTGCTGCACGAGAGCGCACTGGACCCGTTGTTTGCCGCCGCCGCCCAGGCTACCGAGCAGGCCATCGTCCGCGCATTATTTGCAGCAGAAACGGTGTTGGGGCATGGTGGACATGTGCGAACAGCTATTAAAGATATAGCGCCAGATTGGCGTGCCCTGATGTCCCACGAGGTTTCCACTAGGATTTGCACAGTATGAGAATTCTGATTTCGGTAGATATCGAGGGCGTGGCCGGGGTCTTCCACGCCGAGCAAACCCGGGCCGGCAACACCGAGTACGAGCGCGCGCGCCGGCTGATGACGGCCGAGGCGAATGCGGCGATCCGCGGCGCGTTTGCCGGTGGCGCCACCAGCGTGCTGGTCAATGATTCGCACGGCGGCTTCCGCAATCTGCTGCCCGATGTGCTGGACCCGCGCGCCCAGGCTGTCTGGGGCAAACCCCGCGTGCTGGGCATGATGGGCGGGCTGGAGCAGGGCTGCGACGGCGTGTTCATGGTGGGCTACCACGCGCGTTCGCAGAGCCGCGGCGTGCTAGCCCACACCATCAACAGCTTCGCCTTTGCCCGCATCTGGCTGAACGACCAGGAGCTGGGCGAGGCCGGACTGTACGGCGCGCTGGCGGCCGAGCTGGGTGTGCCAGTGCTGCTGGCCAGCGGCGACGACGTATTCCAGGCCGAGACCGCGCCGCTGTTTCCGCGGGCCCGCTTTGTGGTCACCAAGACCGCGCAAGGCCATGCGAGCGGCGTGTCGCTGTCACCCGAAGCTGCCTGCGCCGCCATCGAGGCAGCGGCGCGCGAGGTGCTGGCGCAGGCGCTGCCCGTGCCGCAGCCTGCGGCCTTGCCGGCGCGCTGCCGTTTGCAGACCCAAAGCCCGGGCCTGGCCGACCTGTTTGCGGTGTTGCCCGGGGTGGAGCGCCTGGATGGCGTGACGCTGGGTTTTGGTGGTCCGACGGTGCAGGATGTGGTGCGTACCCTCAACAGCCTGTCAGCCATGTCTGCGATGTTGCGTTAACGGGGCAGGGGCGCGGTACCATCGCGCCCTAGTACACCGGGAGCGCGATATGAAGTGGGAAGGCAATCGAGAGTCCAGCAACGTCGAAGACCGGCGCGACGGGGACAGTGGCGGCTCGGGTGGCGGCATGCTGGGTGGGCGCAGTGTCGGTATCGGCACCATCGTGATCGCCTTGCTGGGCGGCTGGATGTTCGGCATCAACCCCATGACCATCATCAGCCTGCTCAGCGGTGGCGGCGTGCCTTCGGCCCAAGTGCAGGAGGCGCCAGCGCAGCGGCCGCCCAAGGACGACCAGCTGAAGAAGTTCGTTTCCGTGGTGCTGGCCGATACCGAGGACGTCTGGACGGGCGTGTTCGCCAAGGCCGGTGGCACCTACAAAGAGCCAACGCTGGTCGTGTTCCGCGGTTCCACCCGCACGGCCTGCGGCCAGGGGCAGGCGGCGATGGGGCCGTTCTACTGCCCGGGTGACCAGAAGGTCTATATCGACCTGGGCTTCTATGAAACCCTGAAAAACCGACTCGGCGCGCCGGGAGAATTCGCACAGGCCTACGTGATCGCCCACGAGGTCGGCCACCATGTGCAGAACCTGATGGGCATCAGCGCCAAGGTCGACGGCATGCGCAGCCGCGTCAACCAGACCCAGTACAACGCCTTGAGCGTGCGGCTGGAGCTGCAGGCCGATTGTTTTGCCGGCGTCTGGGCCCACCATGCGCAGAACGCCCGCCAGATCCTGGAAAACGGCGATATCGAGTCGGCCATGAATGCCGCAGCCAAGATCGGCGACGATGCCTTGCAGCGCGCCGGCGGTGGCGAAGTGGTGCCCGACAGCTTCACCCACGGCACCAGTGCCCAGCGCCAGCGCTGGTTCAGCACCGGTTTTCAGACCGGCGTGGTGAAGTCCTGCGACACCTTCAGTGCCCGCCAATTGTGACGGCTGTGCGTTCCGGGCTATAATTTCAAGGCTTTGCATACCGCAGAGCGCACGTTGGTGGATTTTCCTCTGCCAACGCAAGTCACATTTAACGGATAAAACATGATCGCATCCTCTATCAAGGCCGAAGTCGTCAAGGCCAACGCGCGCAGCGCAACCGACACCGGTAGTCCAGAAGTGCAAGTTGCACTGCTGACCGCCCGTATCAACGAACTGACCCCCCACTTCAAGACCCACGCCAAGGACCACCATGGCCGCCGCGGTCTGCTGCGCATGGTCAGCCGTCGCCGTAAGCTGTTGGATTACCTGAACGCCAAGGACCACGACCGTTACACCGCATTGATCGCCAAACTCGGCTTGCGTAAGTAATCCCTGTTCCGAATGCACAAGCGCCTGAGTTAGTTCACTAGCTCAGGCGTTTTTGTTTGATTTTTCACTCAGAGGCTGTTTACCCCGTACGCGCTGTGTCATTCCATAAAACACCGGGCTAGTGGTGTTTTATGGAATGGCATCGTATGGCCGAACCCTCTTTGTCCCTAGCCAGCCCGTGCGGGCTGCAAACCACCGGCAGATCGTTGTGATCTGCCTTCCTTCCAGGAGACTGAAATGACTATGTTTAAAAAAGTAAGCAAGACCTTCCAATGGGGTAGCAATACCGTCACCATGGAAACCGGCGAGATCGCCCGCCAATCCAGTGGCGCTGTGCTGCTGGACATGGACGGCACCGTGGTGCTGGCCACCGTGGTCGCCAAGACCGAAGGCAAGCCCGGCCAGGATTTCTTCCCGCTGACTGTGGATTACCTGGAAAAGACCTATGCCGCCGGCAAGATCCCTGGTAGCTTCTTCAAGCGCGAAGGCCGTCCCAGCGAATTCGAAACGCTGACCAGCCGCCTGATCGACCGTCCTATCCGTCCGCTGTTCCCTGAAGGCTTCTTCAATGAAGTGCATGTGGTGGTCCACACGCTGTCGCTGAACCCTGAAGTCGACGCCGATATCGCCGCCCTGATCGCCGTGAGCGCCGCTCTGTCGGTCAGCGGTGTGCCGTTCAACGGTCCGATTGGTGCAGCCCGCGTGGGTTACGTCAACGGCGAATACGTGCTGAACCCTGGCCAGACCGCCCGCAAGGATTCCATCATGGATCTGGTCGTGGCCGGTACCGAAGCCGCTGTGCTGATGGTCGAGTCCGAAGCCCAGCAGCTGTCCGAGGAAATCATGCTCGGCGCCGTGGTGTTCGGCCATGAGCAAGGCAATATTGCCATCAACGCGATCCATGAACTGGTGCGTGACGCCGGCAAGCCGGTGTGGGACTGGAAGGCTCCTGCCAAGGACGAGCCCCTGATTGCCAAGGTCGGTGCATTGGCTGGCGACAAACTGGCTGCTGCCTACCAAATTCGCAACAAGCAAGCCCGTACCCAAGCCTGCCGCGCAGCTTACGCTGAAGTCATGGCCGCCCTGAAGGCCGACGGCGCTGCATTCGACAGCGTGGCGGTTGAAGGCATGCTGTTCGACATTGAAGCCAAGATCGTGCGCAGCCAGATCCTGGCCGGCGAGCCACGCATCGACGGCCGCGACACCCGTACCGTGCGCGCCATTGAAATCCGTAACAGCGTGCTGCCACGTACCCATGGTTCGGCCCTGTTCACCCGCGGTGAAACCCAGGCTTTGGTGGTGACCACCCTGGGCACCGAGCGCGATGCCCAGCGTATCGACGCTTTGGCTGGCGAGTACGAAGACCGCTTCATGCTGCACTACAACATGCCTCCGTTCGCCACCGGCGAAACCGGCCGCGTGGGTACGCCGAAACGCCGCGAAATCGGCCACGGCCGTCTGGCCAAGCGCGCTCTGGTCGCTGTGCTGCCGAGCAAGGAAGACTTCCCCTACACCATGCGTGTGGTGTCGGAAATCACCGAATCCAATGGTTCCTCGTCGATGGCTTCGGTCTGCGGCGGCTGCCTGTCGCTGATGGACGCTGGTGTGCCGATGAAAGCCCACGTGGCCGGTATCGCCATGGGCCTGATCAAGGACGGCAACCGTTTCGCCGTGCTGACCGACATCCTGGGCGACGAAGATCACCTGGGCGACATGGACTTCAAGGTGGCCGGTACCACCAACGGTATTACCGCGCTGCAGATGGACATCAAGATCCAGGGCATCACCAAGGAAATCATGCAGGTTGCACTGGCGCAAGCCAAGGAAGCCCGCCTGCACATCCTGGGCAAGATGATGGATGCGATGTCGGAAGCCAAGACCGAAGTCTCGACTTTCGCGCCACGCCTGTTCACCATGAAGATCAATCCGGAAAAAATCCGTGACGTGATCGGCAAGGGCGGTGCGGTGATCCGTGCGCTGACCGAAGAAACCGGCACCCAGATCAATATCGAAGAAGACGGTACCATCACCATCGCTTCCAGCGATCCAGCCAAGGCCGAAGAAGCCAAGCGCCGCATCGAGCAGATCACGGCCGAGGTCGAAATTGGCAAGGTTTACGAAGGTCCAATCACCAAGATTCTGGACTTCGGTGCTTTGGTCAACCTGCTGCCAGGCAAGGATGGCCTGCTGCACATCAGCCAGATCGCCCACGAACGCGTCGAAAAAGTGACCGACTATTTGAGCGAAGGCCAGATCGTCAAGGTCAAGGTCATGGAAACGGATGAAAAAGGCCGTATCAAGCTGTCCATGAAGGCCTTGCTGGACCGTCCAGCACCTGCTGGCTACGCCCAAGAAGCGCAACACTGATCCATTCCATCTGCGGGGCTGCAGCGATGCGGCCTTGCAGTAGGAAAGTTGCCTGCATGCCATTGATCTCGCCATGAATGCCATAGAAATCACCGCTTTTGGTGCGCCCGACGTTTTGCGCGTCGTGCAGCGGCCTGTGCCTGTGCCTGGCCCGGGCGAGTTGCTGATCCGCGTGACCGCCAGCGGGGTCAATCGGCCGGATGTGCTGCAGCGCACGGGAAACTATCCTGTGCCGGCCGGTGCATCCGATATTCCTGGGCTGGAAGTGGCGGGCGTGGTGGAGGGCGGTGACGCCCTGGCCATGGCGCAAGCGGGTTTTCAGGTGGGGGATCGGGTTTGCGCCTTGGTTGCTGGCGGTGGCTATGCACAAATGTGCGTGGCTCCTGTGGCCCAGTGTTTGCCCATCCCTGCCGGTTTGAGTGATGTGGAGGCGGCCTCGCTGCCGGAAACCTTCTTCACGGTGTGGAGCAATGTGTTTGACCGGGGGCGCCTGCAAAGGGGTGAAACCTTGTTGGTGCAGGGTGGCACAAGCGGCATTGGGGTGACGGCAATCCAGATGGCCAAAGCCATGGGTGCGACGGTGCTGGCAACTGCGGGCAGCGATGAAAAATGCGCTGCTTGTCTTGCACTTGGGGCGGACCACGCGATCAATTACAACACCCGCGATTTCGCTGAGGCGGTGCAAGCCATCACCGGCGGCGCAGGTGTGGATGTGATCCTGGACATGGTTGCCGGCAGCTACGTGGCGCGTGAAGTCCAATGTTTGGCCGAAGATGGACGTCTGGTGATCATCGCGGTGCAGGGCGGCGTCAAGAGTGAAATCAATGCGGGTTTGGTGCTGCGCAAGCGCCTGACCATTACTGGGTCAACCCTGCGCGCCCGTTCCGTGGCGTTTAAGGGTGCGATTGCGCAGGCTTTGAAGTTGCATGTCTGGCCTTTGCTGGAAAACCGCAGCATCAAGCCGGTGGTCCACAGTGTGTTTGCGGCGGATGGCGGACAGGCGTCCAGCGGGGCAGCGCAGGCGCATGCCTTGATGGAGTCGGGCCAGCATGTGGGGAAGATTGTTTTGACATGGTGAATCTATGAAGAAGAAACTGGTTGTCGGCAACTGGAAGATGAATGGCAGCCTGGCTGCCAATCAGGCCTTGATCGAGGCTTTGTTGGCTGGTGTGGGTGCTCCGGCATGTGGTGTCGCGGTTTGTGTTCCTGCCCCATATTGGGCTCAGGCGCAGGATTTACTTGCGTCTAGTGCTATTGATTTGGGAGCGCAAGACGTATCGCAGCACGCCGTGGGAGCCTTTACGGGTGAACTGTCTGCAGCCATGCTGAAAGAATTTGGCGTGCGCTATGCCATCGTTGGCCATTCGGAGCGTCGGCTCTACCACGGTGAAACCGATGCGGTTGTGGCGGCTAAAACCCAGGCTGCTCTGGCGAATGGCATTACGCCCATCGTCTGTGTAGGTGAAACCTTGGCCGAGCGTGAAGCCGGCCATACCGAAGAAGTAGTAAAGCGCCAACTGGCCGCCGTGGTCCATACCAATGGCCACTGCATCAGCGAAATTGTGCTGGCCTATGAGCCAGTGTGGGCGATAGGGACGGGTAAAACCGCTACGCCTGAGCAGGCCCAGCAGGTGCATGCTTTGCTGCGTGCACAGCTGCATGCGGCCAGCAACCAGTCGGATCGCATCCAGATTCTCTACGGTGGCAGCATGAACGCCGCCAATGCCGCGCAGCTTCTGGCCCAGCCTGATATTGATGGTGGTTTGGTAGGTGGGGCTGCGT
The DNA here is from genome assembly GCF_031458075.1 of Rhodoferax ferrireducens. GTDB lineage: Bacteria > Pseudomonadota > Gammaproteobacteria > Burkholderiales > Burkholderiaceae_C > Rhodoferax_B > Rhodoferax_B ferrireducens_A. The sequence goes on from NZ_JAVDXT010000001.1 coordinate 1,065,553, forward strand.
TGAAGGCGGCTGACTTCCTGGCCATCATTGCTGCAGCCCAATAGTTATTTGCACCTGCGCCAGCGGCGTGGGTCGTGCTTGTTCAACATTCGTGCGTTAGATTTAGGAGTATTGAGATGAATTTTTTATTGACCATTCTTCTGGCTGTTCAGATGCTTGCCGCTATCGGCATGATTGGCCTGATTTTGGTCCAGCACGGCAAGGGTGCTGACATGGGTGCGGCCTTTGGCAGTGGTAGCTCTGGCAGCCTGTTTGGTGCCAGTGGCAGTGCCAACTTCCTGTCGCGTACCACCGGTGTATTAGCGGCTGTGTTTTTCGTTTGCACCTTGGCTCTGGCGTATTTCAATAGTGCACGTCCGACCAGTTCGGGCAGTGTGCTGGAGCGAGCTGCGAGCAGCGCACCTGCCCCCGAGCTGGCAGCCTCTGGCGCCGCCCCAGCGCCGGTTGCACCTGCGGTTGCGGCTTCGGGCGCAGGCCAGATTCCGACCAAATAATCTGTGCTGAATTTCCGTTTCGCCTCCAGAAATTGGGGGTGTTTCGGGTAAACTCTATGTCTGTACAGAAAGCCACATAGCCGCAAGGTTCCTCATGCCATCTGTACAGAAAAACCGCCGTCGTGGTGAAATTGGTAGACACGCTATCTTGAGGGGGTAGTGGCGAAAGCTGTGCGAGTTCGAGTCTCGCCGACGGCACCAACATAAAAACCTGTCGAACACGCGTTCGGCAGGTTCTAGCGGTGATCAGAACCTCAAGATGAACCTCGACCAGTACCTCCCCGTCCTTTTGTTCATCCTGGTCGGCGTGGGTGTCGGTGTGGCACCCCAGGTGCTCGGCTATATTTTTGGCCCCAACCGCCCTGACAGCGCCAAAAACTCTCCCTACGAATGCGGCTTTGAAGCCTTCGAGGATGCGCGCATGAAATTCGATGTGCGCTACTACCTCGTGGCTATTTTGTTTATCTTGTTTGACTTGGAAATCGCTTTCCTGTTTCCCTGGGCCGTAGCGCTCAAGGAGGTCGGTGTGGTTGGTTTTTGGGCGGTCATGATTTTTCTGGGTATTCTGGTCGTGGGCTTTGTCTACGAGTGGAAAAAAGGCGCCCTCGATTGGGAGTAATGCGATGATTGAAGGTGTCATGAAAGAAGGGTTCGTCACTACGTCATACGACTCGGTGGTGAATTGGGCAAAAACCGGCTCGCTGTGGCCGATGACTTTTGGCTTGGCTTGTTGCGCGGTCGAAATGATGCACGCTGGTGCCGCCCGTTACGACATAGACCGCTTTGGTATGTTGTTCCGTCCTAGCCCGCGTCAGAGTGATTTGATGATTGTGGCCGGCACGCTGTGCAACAAGATGGCGCCTGCTCTGCGCAAGGTCTATGACCAGATGCCGGAGCCACGCTGGGTTCTTTCCATGGGGTCATGCGCCAATGGTGGTGGCTACTACCACTACAGCTATTCGGTGGTTCGCGGCTGCGACCGCATCGTGCCGGTGGATGTGTATGTACCTGGTTGCCCGCCGACCGCAGAAGCCTTGCTGTACGGCGTGATCCAGTTGCAGCAAAAGATTCGCCGCACCAACACGATTGCGAGGGCTTGAGATGACTGTATTTGCTGTCCAGCCGGAAGCTTTGCGAGAGACTCTCCTCAGTCTACTGGGTGACCAGGTGCGCCATGTCAAGGTGGCATTGGGTGAAGTCGAGGTATTGGTTGCTGCTGATAACTATTCAGCTGTTGCCACTCTGCTGCGTGATGCACCGGGGCTGAAGTTCGAGCAGCTGATTGATCTGTGTGGCATGGATTACTCGTCGTACCAAGATGGTGCTTACGAAGGTCCGCGTTACGGCGTTGTGCTGCAGTTGCTGTCCGTCAGTCTGAACCAGCGTGTGCGCCTCAAGGTGCTATGTGCCGACGATGGTTTCCCTGTTGTGGATTCGATCAACGACGTCTGGAATGCTGCCAACTGGTTCGAGCGCGAGGCTTTTGACTTGTTCGGCATCATCTTCGAAGGACACAACGATTTGCGCCGCATTCTGACCGACTACGGTTTTATTGGTCATCCTTTCCGTAAGGATTTTCCAACTTCGGGACATGTTGAGATGCGCTACGACCCAGAACAAAAGCGCGTCGTGTACCAGCCGGTTTCCATTGAGCCGCGCGAGATTACGCCAAGAATCATCCGGGAAGACAATTACGGGGGGCTGCATTAAGCGCAGTACGGCTCATGGCTGAAATTAAAAATTACACGCTCAATTTTGGGCCTCAGCACCCTGCTGCGCATGGTGTTTTGCGTTTGGTGCTGGAGTTGGATGGTGAAGTGATCCAACGTGCAGACCCGCACATCGGTTTGCTGCACCGCGCGACAGAGAAGCTGGCCGAAACCAAGACCTTTATCCAGTCACTGCCTTATATGGACCGTCTCGACTATGTGTCGATGATGGCCAATGAGCAGGCGTATTGCTTGGCAATCGAGAAGATGATGGGCATCGATGTGCCCGTGCGTGCGCAGTACATCCGTGTCATGTTTGCGGAAATCACCCGTTTGCTGAACCACCTGCTGTGGTTGGGGGCGCATGGGCTGGATTGCGGCGCCATGAATGTGCTGATTTACTGCTTCCGCGAACGCGAAGATCTGTTTGACATGTACGAGGCCGTCAGTGGTGCACGCATGCATGCGGCTTACTTCCGTCCAGGTGGCGTGTACCGCGATCTGCCGGATACCATGCCCCAGTACAAGGCAAGCCGGATCAAGAATGCCAAGGCCATGGCGCAGTTGAACGAAAACCGGCAAGGAAGCCTGTTGGACTTCATCGACGATTTCAGCAGCCGTTTCCCTAAATGCGTGGATGAATATGAAACTCTGCTGACAGAGAACCGTATCTGGAAGCAGCGTACTGTGGGCATCGCCGTGGTGACGCCAGAGCGGGCTCTGAATCTGGGCTTTACCGGCCCCATGTTGCGGGGCTCCGGTGTGGCCTGGGATTTGCGCAAGAAGCAGCCCTACGATGCCTATGACAAGATGGATTTCGATATTCCTGTAGGTAAGACCGGTGACTGCTATGACCGTTACTTGGTGCGCGTGCAAGAGATGCGCGAGTCCAATCGCATCATCAAGCAGTGCGTAGACTGGTTGCGCGTCAATCCGGGTCCTGTGATCACCGACAACCACAAAGTGGCGGCGCCGGCACGTGAATCCATGAAGGCCAATATGGAGGAGCTGATCCACCATTTCAAGCTTTTCACCGAAGGCTTCCACGTGCCTCTGGGCGAGGCTTATGCGGCTGTGGAGCACCCCAAGGGTGAGTTCGGCATCTATCTGGTCAGCGATGGTGCGAACAAGCCTTATCGACTGAAAATCCGCGCGCCAGGTTTTGCCCATTTGGCTGCAATGGATGAATTGTCACGCGGTCATATGATCGCGGACGCTGTCGCTGTTATCGGCACGATGGACATCGTGTTTGGTGAAATTGACCGGTAATGCAAGCATGATTTCTGAATCCACCAAATCCCGTTTTGCGCGCGAAGTCGCAAAATTTCCGGCCGACCAGAAGCAGTCGGCCGTGATGGCATGTTTGTCCATCGTCCAGCAAGAGTTGGGCTACGTCAGTGCAGAAAGTGAAAACGTCGTTGCGGAGTACCTGGGCATGCCGCCCATCGCCGTGCACGAAGTGACCACCTTCTACAACATGTACAACCAGGCACCGACCGGGCGCTTCAAACTCAACGTCTGTACCAATTTGCCATGCCAGTTGCGTGATGGCGCCAAAGCGCTGAAGCATCTCGAACACAAGCTGGGTATCTCGATGAACGAGACCACGCCAGACGGCTTGTTCACTTTGCAGCAAAGTGAATGCCTGGGGGCTTGTGCCGACTCGCCAGTGATGCTGGTGAATGACCGCACCATGTGCAGTTTCATGAGCAACGACAAACTAGACCAGTTGGTGGATGGTTTGCGTGCATCCAGTGTTGCATCTGCGGAGGTCAAATAATGTCTGCAGAGCAAATTCTGTCGCAGTTCAAGGCGACCGGTGTCCAAACCTGTTTCCATGACCGGCACATCAATCCGCAGATCTTGGCGGGCCTGGATGGAACCAACTGGAATCTGAAATCTTACGAAGCGCGCGGCGGTTACCAAGCCTTGCGCAAGATCCTCGGCCAGGATGGCGGCGAGGGCATGACGCAGGACCAGGTCATCGCGACCGTCAAGGAGTCTGCCTTGCGTGGACGAGGCGGTGCGGGCTTTCCGACTGGCCTGAAGTGGAGCTTCATGCCGCGCCAGTTTCCGGGGCAGAAGTACCTGGTTTGCAATTCTGATGAAGGCGAACCGGGTACTTGCAAAGACCGCGACATCATGCAGTACAACCCGCATATCGTGATTGAGGGTATGGCGATTGCGGCATATGCCATGGGTATCTCGGTGGGCTACAACTACATCCACGGCGAAATCTTCGGTACCTATGAGCGGTTTGAAGAAGCCCTGGAAGAAGCGCGCGCTGCCGGTTTGCTGGGCAACAACATCCTGGGCAGCAATTACTCGTTCCAGTTGCACGCATCCCATGGTTTTGGCGCATACATCTGCGGTGAAGAAACGGCTTTGCTGGAGTCACTGGAAGGTAAAAAGGGCCAACCCCGCTTCAAGCCTCCATTCCCGGCTAGCTTCGGTCTGTACGGCAAGCCTACGACCATCAACAATACGGAGACCTTTGCGGCTGTGCCGTGGATCATCCGTAATGGCGGCCTTGCCTATCTGGAGTGCGGCAAGCCCAACAATGGTGGCACCAAGATTTACTCGGTAAGCGGCGATGTCGAGCGTCCGGGTAACTATGAGATTCCCATGGGTACGCCTTTCTCTAAGTTGCTGGAGCTGGCTGGGGGCGTTCGCACCGGCCGCACCCTCAAGGCGGTGATTCCGGGCGGATCTTCTGCGCCCGTGCTGCCTGCCGACATCATGATGCAATGCACGATGGATTACGACTCCATCGCCAAGGCCGGCTCCATGCTGGGCTCGGGAGCGGTCATCGTGATGGATGACTCCCGCAGCATGGTGGAGAGTTTGCTGCGGCTGTCGTATTTCTATTCGCACGAGTCTTGTGGGCAGTGCACCCCGTGCCGTGAAGGTACGGGATGGATGTGGCGTGTCATCGACCGCATCTGGAACGGGCAGGGACGTCCAGCCGATCTGGATCTGCTCAATTCCGTTGCCGACAACATCCAGGGGCGCACCATCTGTGCGCTCGGCGACGCGGCGGCTATGCCGGTGCGCGCCATGATCAAGCATTTCCGCCCTGAATTTGAGGCGTTGATCCAGAACAAAAATCCACGGGCTGCGGCGCACGCCTGATCGAGGTAGGACCACATGGTAGAAATCGAACTCGACGGCAAGAAGGTCGACATTCAAGAAGGCAGCATGATCATGCATGCGGCCGAAAAGGCGGGGACGTATATCCCCCATTTTTGCTATCACAAGAAACTGAGCATCGCGGCCAATTGCCGCATGTGCTTGGTTGATGTGGAGAAGGCTCCCAAGCCCATGCCTGCCTGCGCCACTCCTGTGACGCAAGGCATGATTGTGCGCACCAAGAGCGATAAGGCCATCAAGGCCCAGCAGTCGGTGATGGAGTTCTTGCTGATCAACCATCCTTTGGACTGCCCGATTTGCGACCAAGGCGGTGAATGCCAGTTGCAGGATTTGGCTGTAGGTTATGGTGGTTCCTCTTCCCGTTACGAGGAAGAGAAGCGGGTTGTGTTTCACAAGGATGTAGGGCCGCTGGTTTCCATGGAGGAAATGAGCCGCTGCATACATTGCACCCGCTGCGTGCGCTTCGGCCAGGAAGTGGCTGGCGTGATGGAACTCGGCATGATCCACCGGGGTGAACACTCCGAGATCACGACAGTTCTCGGGGAGACCATCGACTCCGAGTTGTCCGGCAATATGATCGATATCTGCCCGGTGGGTGCATTGACCAGCAAGCCATTCCGCTACAGCGCGCGGACTTGGGAGCTGTCGCGTCGCAAGTCTGTCAGCCCGCATGATTCTACAGGTGCGAATCTGGTGGTGCAGGTCAAGAACAACAAGGTCATGCGCGTGGTACCGCTGGAGAATGAAGCGGTGAACGAATGCTGGATTGCCGACCGTGATCGTTTTTCTTACGAAGCCTTGAACAGTGAAGAGCGTCTTACCAGCCCCATGATCAAGCAGGGCGGTGAATGGAAGACGGTCGATTGGCAAAGCGCGCTCGAATACGTAGCCAATGGTCTGAAGCAGATCAAGACGCAGCACGGTGCGGCGAGCATTGGCGCCTTGGTCAGTCCACACAGCACCTTGGAAGAGCTAACCCTTGCTGCAGCGCTAGTGCGTGGTTTGGGTAGCGAAAACATCGACTACCGTTTGCGCAATGCCGAGTTTGTGCCGGCTGAAGGCATACGCTATTTGGGCACCTCGATTGCGTCGTTAAGCCAATTGCAGCGCGTGCTGGTAGTGGGTTCGAACTTGCGTAAAGACCATCCCTTGTTTGCACAAAGAATTCGGCAGGCGGTGCGCAAGGGCTGTGCGGTGAGTGCTATTAATTCTGTAGTGGAACTGGCGAAGCCTGATGCCTGGGCTCTGGGTGTGGTGCATTCTGTGCAGGTTCCAGCTACCCAATGGCTGCAGGCCTTGGCCGACGTGGCGGCTGCAGTCGCCGAGGATAAAGCTGTTACAGCTCCAGTGGCTGGCGAAGCGACTGCTGCAGCGAAAGCGATTGCTAAATCGCTGTTGGGTGGCGAACGCAAGGCTATTTTGCTGGGCAATGCGGCAGCCCACCACGCCGAGGCGTCTAGCTTGCTGGCAGTTGCGAATTGGATTGCTGCGCAAACCGGTGCGACGGTCGGTTATCTGACCGAAGCCGCCAATACGGTCGGTGCGCAACTGGCTGGTGCACAGCCGGGCGCAGGTGGCTTAGATGCGGCCCAGATGTTGTCTGGTGCGCTGAAGGCGGTGATGTTGCTGAACAACGAACCGGTGTTCGATTCGGCCGCTGGTGTCCAGGCAGCGCAAGCCTTGGGCAAGGCCGAGATGGTGGTTACTTTGAGCCCCTTCAAGGCGAATATGGCTTTTAGCGATGTGCTGTTGCCGATCGCGCCGTTCTCCGAGACCTCTGGAACTTTTGTCAATGCGGAAGCGCGGGTGCAGGGTTTCCATGCGGTGGTACGGCCTTTGGGGGATGCCCGTCCTGCCTGGAAAGTACTGCGTGTGTTGGCCAACTTGTTGGACCTGCCTGGATTTGAGTTCGAATCTTCTCAAGATGTATTGAATTCTTTGCGTTCCGGTTTTTCGGAAGATGCAACGCATGTTGCTGCGGACAAATTGAACAATTTGACACAAACAAGTATCAAGCTTTCCCATACCGAGAAGGCTGCCCCTGTGGTGGCTAGCCTGTACCAGCTGGACGGTATTGTTCGCCGTGCAACGTCTTTGCAGTTGACGGCAGATGCGCGCAATGCAGTTGCTGCACAAGAGGTGGCCGCATGATTGACACTATTTTTGGTTTTGGCCAGGGTTTGGTGGGTGCTGGCTGGTGGACGGGCGGTGTTTGGCCTGTCATCTGGACTCTGCTCAAGATCGTGCTGGTACTTTTGCCACTCATGGGTTGCGTCGCCTACCTCACGCTGTGGGAGCGCAAGGCCATTGGTTGGACCCAGATTCGCATTGGTCCAAACCGTGTAGGCCCTTTGGGTTTGTTGCAGCCTATTGCAGATGCCCTGAAGCTGTTGACGAAGGAAATTATTCTTCCCACCGTAGCCAATAAGGGACTGTTTTTTCTTGGCCCCATCATGACCATCATGCCGGCCTTGGCTGCATGGGCGGTAGTGCCGTTTGGACCTGAAATTGCGTTGTCGAACATCAATGCAGGTCTGCTGTTCTTGATGGCGATCACTTCTTTGGAAGTCTACGGCGTGATCATCGCCGGTTGGGCGTCCAACTCGAAGTATGCGTTTCTGGGTGCATTGCGGGCGTCGGCCCAGATGGTGAGCTACGAAATCGCCATGGGCTTTTGCCTGGTGATCGTGCTGATGGTTTCTGCCAGTCTCAACATGACGGATATTGTCATGGGGCAGGCCAAAGGCATGTTTGCTGAAAAGGGCTTGACCTTCTTGTCTTGGAATTGGTTGCCTTTGTTGCCGGTATTTCTGGTGTACTTCATCTCTGGTCTGGCAGAAACCAACCGCCATCCGTTTGACGTGGTGGAAGGGGAGTCGGAAATTGTTGCCGGCCACATGGTTGAGTATTCAGGCATGAGTTTCGCCATGTTCTTCTTGGCCGAGTACGCGAATATGTGGCTGGTCTCCATCTTGACCGTGATCATGTTTTTGGGTGGATGGCTTTCTCCGATTGACAGCGTGCTGTTCAACTGGGTGCCGGGCTGGATCTGGTTGGGCATCAAGACCTTTGCTGTTGTGACCATGTTCTTGTGGGTTCGGGCTAGTTTTCCTCGCTTCCGTTACGACCAGATCATGCGTTTGGGCTGGAAGATCTTCATACCGGTCACCCTGGTGTGGCTGGTCGTGGTGGGCGCTTGGATGCAAACACCTTTTAATATCTGGAAGTAAGGAAAGTCGTTTATGTCCACATTGGCTTCTCCAGCCTTTTCGCTCAAAGACTTCTTGTCCAGCTTTATGTTGGCGGAGCTTTTCAAGGGCTTGGCGCTTACCGGTAAGCATGCTTTCCGACGCAAGATCACGGTACAGTTCCCGGAAGAGAAAACACCGATCTCGCCACGTTTTCGTGGCCTGCATGCTTTGCGCCGCTACGAGAATGGCGAAGAGCGTTGCATCGCCTGCAAACTGTGTGAAGCAGTTTGCCCGGCCATGGCCATCACGATTGAGTCTGACGTGCGTGCAGACGGTTCACGCCGTACCAGCCGCTATGACATCGATTTGACCAAATGCATTTTTTGCGGATTTTGCGAAGAAAGCTGCCCGGTCGATTCCATCGTGGAAACCCATGTTTTCGAGTACCACGGTGAAAAGCGCGGCGATCTGTACTTCACCAAAGACATGTTGTTGGCAGTTGGCGATCGGTACGAGAAAGACATCGCCGCAGCCCGTGCTGCAGATGCGAAGTACCGTTAAGTGCGACTGTTTACAGCCCCCGACCCCCTATAACAAGAATTGATCCATGGACGTTAAAACCGGCCTTTTTTATCTTTTTGCAACAGTTCTGCTGTTTGCAGGATTTCGGGTCATTACCTCGCGTAACCCGGTATACGCAGCGCTATATTTGGTGCTTGCGTTCTTCCAGGCGGCAGCTATCTGGATTTTGCTCAAAGCAGAGTTCCTGGCTATTGCCCTGGTGCTGGTGTATGTCGGCGCGGTGATGGTGCTTTTCCTGTTTGTGGTGATGATGTTGGATATCAACATCGACTCTATGCGCCAGGGTTTTTGGAAGCATTTCCCCTTTGCCGCAGCTGTAGGTGCTTTGATCGCTCTTGAGATGGCTGCCGTTCTGATGGGTGGATTCCGGGTCAGTGAAGAGTCGCGCAATTTGGCTGGTGCGGCCCCTATCGGTGCCCAGATTTCCAATACCAAGGAATTGGGCAAGCTGCTGTATACCGAATACCTGTATCCGCTGGAAATTGCGGCTGTGATTTTGTTGGTGGCCATCGTGGCTGCGATCGCTTTGACTTTGCGCCAGCGCAAAGATAGCAAACACACCAACCCATCCGAACAGGTGCGGGTCAGGGCACGGGACCGCGTGGAAATCATCAAGATGAAGGTAACCCAGCCCGCAGTGGAAGAGGTGGCTGCTGCTGCAGGTGTGGAGAAAAAAGCATGACGTTAACGCTAGGACACTTTCTATCACTGGGGGCGATTTTGTTTGCTCTGTCGGTAATTGGTATTTTTCTGAACCGTAAAAACCTCATCGTGTTGCTGATGGCCATCGAGCTCATGCTGTTGGCGGTCAATATGAATTTCGTAGCGTTCTCGTATTACCTGAATGACATGCATGGTCAGATTTTTGTGTTCTTTATCTTGACCGTGGCTGCAGCCGAATCCGCAATTGGTCTGGCTATCTTGGTGCTCCTGTTCCGTAACAAGTCCAGCATCAATGTGGATGAACTCAATACGCTCAAGGGTTAATAAAAATGAGTCAAACCCTTACAGCTTCTACTTTGCTGGCGGTACCGCTGGCACCTTTGGCAGGCGCCTTGTTGGCGGGTGTTCTGGGAACCGCCTTCGGTGGCAACCTCATCGGTCGGCGCGCAAGCCATAGCCTCACGATTCTGGGTGTTTTTGTCGCCTTCATTTTGTCGGCCATGACGCTGAAGAGCGTCGTGCTGGATGGCGCGCGTTTCAACGAAACCCTTTATACCTGGATGGTGGTTGGCGGCTTGCGCATGGAGGTCGGCTTCCTCATCGATGGCTTGACCGCCATGATGATGTGCGTCGTGACCTTCGTGTCGCTGATGGTGCACATCTACACCATCGGCTATATGGAAGAGGACGACGGCTATAACCGTTTCTTTGCCTATATTTCCCTGTTTACTTTCTCGATGTTGATGCTGGTGATGAGCAACAACATGCTGCAGCTGTTTTTTGGCTGGGAAGCTGTTGGCTTGGTCTCCTATTTATTGATCGGCTTCTGGTTCAACCGTCCTACGGCCATCTTCGCCAATATGAAGGCCTTCCTGGTTAACCGTGTCGGTGACTTCGGTTTCATCTTGGGCATTGGTTTGATTGCAGCATATGCAGGTACGCTGAACTATGCTGAAGCTTTCGCCAAGGCCGACGACCTCAGCAAACTGGCATTCCCAGGCACTGACTGGATGCTGGTAACCGTGGTGTGCATTTGCCTGTTCATCGGTGCGATGGGTAAGTCAGCCCAGTTCCCTCTGCATGTTTGGTTGCCGGACTCGATGGAAGGCCCAACACCCATTTCCGCACTGATCCACGCAGCCACCATGGTGACGGCTGGGATTTTCATGGTTGCGCGCATGTCGCCACTGTTTGAACTCAGTGAGACCGCACTCAACTTCGTCATGGTGATTGGTGCGATTACCGCGCTCTTCATGGGCTTCCTGGGCATCATCCAGAACGACATCAAGCGCGTGGTCGCGTATTCCACTCTGTCCCAGTTGGGTTACATGACGGTGGCCTTGGGTGCCTCGGCGTATTCGGTCGCGGTGTTCCATTTGATGACGCATGCGTTCTTCAAAGCGCTGTTGTTCCTAGCGGCGGGCTCCGTGATCATGGGCGTACACCACAACCAGGACATCCGCTGGATGGGTGGTCTGCGCAAGTACATGCCGATTACCTGGATCACTTCGTTGCTGGGCTCCTTGGCTTTGATCGGTACGCCGTTGTTTTCGGGTTTTTACTCCAAGGACAGCATCATTGAGGCGGTGCATGAGAGCCATCTGCCAGGTGCCGGTTTTGCATCCTTCGCCGTGTTGGCAGGTGTCTTTGTGACGGCCTTTTATTCGTTCCGCTTGTACTTCCTGGTCTTCCACGGCAAGGAGCGGTTCGACCAGAATCCGGATGCCCACCATGACGATCACCACCATGATGACCACGGACACCATGGTGACGGTAAGCCCCATGAGTCACCTTGGGTGGTGACCCTGCCTTTGGTCTTGCTGGCTATCCCGTCGGTGGTATTGGGTTTCCTGACGATTGAACCCATGCTGTATGGCGAGTTCTTCAAGGGTGCAATTTTTGTGGACCATGAGAAGCACGGCGCGATGGAAGAGCTTGCGCACGCATTCCATGGACCTCTGCAAATGGCCATCCATGCGTTGACGACCGCGCCGTTTATCTTGGCGCTGGCGGGTGTGCTCACGGCCTACTACATGTACATGGTCAATCCCGCGCTGCCTGCTGCGATCAAGCGCGCGTGCCAGCCCATCTACACCTTGCTGGAAAACAAGTACTACCTCGATTGGTTCAATGAAAACGTCTTGGCGCGTGGTGCACGCGGTTTGGGTACAGGTCTTTGGCAAATCGGTGACCGCGCCATTATTGACGGTGCTGTCGTGAATGGCTCATGGAAAATCGTGGGTTGGATTTCCGGCGCAGTGCGTTGGGTTCAGACCGGTTTCATTTACCACTATGCCTTGGCCATGATTGTGGGTATTTTTGTGCTGATGACGTATTTCGTTTGGCTCAACAAGTAGAGGAATAAGAAAAATGGGATTGTTGAGCCTTGCCATCTGGATACCGATATTCTTTGGCGTTGTACTTTTGGCCTTAGGCCGTGATGAGCAGGCAGGGGCGGTCCGCTGGATCGCCTTGATTGGTTCTGTGGTCAGTCTGCTGGTGACTTTGCCGCTATACCGTGGCTTCCAGCTTGGAACTTCGGCGATGCAGTTTGTAGAAAATACCAGCTGGATTGAACGCTTCAATGTCAATTACCACCTTGGCGTGGACGGCATTTCGGTGTGGTTCGTAATCCTCACGGCCTTCATCAACGTGATCGTTGTGATTGCTAGCTGGGAATCGATCACCAGCCGTGTGAACCAGTACATGGGCGCATTTTTGATCCTCAGCGGCTTGATGATCGGAGTGTTCTGCGCGCTGGACGGCATCTTGTTCTACGTGTTCTTCGAAGCTACCTTAATACCGATGTACCTGATCATCGGTATTTGGGGTGGTCCGAACAAGATTTACGCGGCGTTCAAGTTCTTTCTGTATACCTTGCTCGGCTCGTTGCTGATGCTGGTTGCTTTGATCTTCTTGTATGCCAAGTCGGGCGGCAGTTTTGATATCGCCACCTGGCAGCAGCTGCCTTTGGACGGCCCTACCCAGACCCTGCTGTTTTTCGCTTTCTTGGCGGCATTTGCAGTCAAGGTTCCGATGTGGCCGGTGCATACCTGGTTGCCGGATGTGCACGTCGAGGCGCCTACGGGCGGCTCCGCTGTGCTGGCCGCGATCATGCTCAAGCTCGGTGCTTACGGTTTTCTGCGCTTTTCTTTGCCCATTGCACCCGATGCCGCCCACGAATGGGCTTGGCTGATGATTGCGCTGTCGCTGACCGCGGTGGTGTATGTCGGTCTGGTCGCGATGGTCCAGGAAGACATGAAGAAGTTAGTGGCGTATTCTTCCGTCGCCCACATGGGTTTCGTGACCCTGGGTTTCTTCATCTTCAACGACCTCGGGATTTCCGGCGGTATCGTGCAGATGATTGCCCACGGTTTTGTCTCCGCCGCGATGTTCTTGTCGATTGGTGTGTTGTACGACCGCGTGCACTCGCGTGAGATCGCCAGCTATGGCGGCGTGATTAACACCATGCCCAAGTTCGCTGCATTTGCCTTGCTGTTTGCCATGGCCAATTGCGGCTTGCCGGGTACCGCAGGTTTTGTGGGCGAGTGGATGGTGATTCTGGGCGCGGTTAAATTCAACTTCTGGATTGGTTTTGCATCCGCCACGGCCTTGATTTTTGGCGCGGCTTACACCTTGTGGATGTTCAAGCGCGTCTATCTGGGGCCGGTGGCCAACGACGACGTGAAAGAGTTGAAGGACATCAATGCCCGCGAATTTTTGATGTTGCTGCTGCTGGCGATCGCCGTACTCGCCATGGGCCTCTACCCCAAGCCTTTCACCGACGTAATGGACGCTTCGGTGGCCGATTTAATCAAGCATGTTGCAGTTTCCAAGCTGAACTGACCCACTGAATTGAGAACGATAAGATGATTGACACAATCAGTTGGATCACGGTCTACCCAGAAATCGTCCTGTTGGCGATGGCTTGCATCATTGCACTGGTAGATCTGGCCGTGAAAAGTCCTCGCCGCACAGGCACTTATGCCTTGACGCTTCTGACCCTGGGCGTGGTCGCCTTCCTGCAAGGCCTTTACGCAAACGGCAATACCACTTTGTACGGCTTTGGCAACATGGTTGTCAGCGACCCCATGGGTAACTGGCTGAAGTGTTTTGCCACCATCTCGGTCATGGTGACCTTGGTGTACGGTCGCCCCTACGCGGGCGACCGCGGCATGCTGCAGGGCGGCGAGATGTTCACCCTCAGCCTGTTTGCGCTGTTGGGCATGTCGGTGATGATTTCGGGCAATAACTTCCTGGTCATCTACATGGGGCTGGAGCTGTTAACGCTGTCCAGCTACGCGCTGGTGGCTTTGCGCCGCGACAATGCGACGGCCAGCGAAGCCGCAATGAAGTACTTTGTGCTGGGCGCCTTGGCTTCGGGCTTCTTGCTGTATGGCTTGTCCATGCTCTACGGTGCTACCGGCACGCTAGAAGTCGGCCAGGTGTTCAAGGTCATCGCTTCGGGCCAGGTCAAGCACCAGGTGCTGGTATTCGGCTTGGTGTTTGTGGTGGCCGGCTTGGCATTCAAATTGGGCGTGGTGCCGTTCCATATGTGGATTCCAGACGTCTACCAAGGTGCTCCTACCGCGGTGACCCTGATGATCGGTGGTGCGCCCAAGCTGGCGGCCTTTGCCATCACCATCCGCTTGCTGGTCGAGGGCATGCTGCCCCTGGCTATTGATTGGCAGCAAATGCTGGTGGTGCTGTCGATTGGCTCGCTGCTGATCGGTAACCTGGCCGCTGTGGCGCAAACCAATTTGAAGCGTATGCTGGCCTATTCGACAATTTCCCAGATGGGGTTTGTCTTGCTGGGCCTGCTGTCGGGTGTGGTCAACGGCAACACTTTGTCGGCCGCCAATGCCTACAGCTCGTCAATGTTCTATGTGATCACCTATGTGCTCACCACCTTGGCAGGCTTCGGTGTGATCTTGCTGCTGGCCCGCGAAGGCTTTGAAAGCGAAGAGATCTCTGATCTGGCCGGCCTGAACGAGCGCAGCCCGCTGTACGCAGCGGTCATGGCCGTCTGCCTGTTCTCCATGGCCGGTATTCCGCCCATGGTCGGCTTCTACGCCAAGCTGTCGGTGCTGCAGGCGCTGATCGCCTCGGGCTATACCGGCTACATCGCGTTGGCGATATTCGCGGTGGTGATGTCGCTGATTGGCGCCTTCTACTACCTGCGCGTGGTCAAGGTCATGTACTTCGATGCGCCCATCACCGTCAGCACCGTGTCTGCGCCGCTGGATGTGCGGGCTGTGTTGACTGTCAATGGCGCCCTGGTCTTGATCCTGGGCATTGTGCCCGGCGGTTTGATGACCCTCTGCGCGCGCGCCATTGTTTTGACGCTGGGTACCTGATGCCTGCAAGGGCAGTGCTTCAGTGACGCAGACTGTTTCCGTATTCCTGCTCCTGTTGGTGGCGGTATGCGCCGCCAACCTGCCATTTCTGAGCAGTCGGTTGTTTGCCGTCTGGCCCTTGTCGCAGTCCAAATCGCTGGCTTGGCGTCTGCTGGAGCTGGTGGTGTACTACTTTGCCGTAGGCGGCCTCGGCCTGCTGCTGGAAAAGCATGCTGGCCAGATCGCGCCCCAGGGCTGGGAGTTCTATGCCATCACCGGCACCTTGTTCATTACCCTGGCATTCCCTGGCTTTGTAGTCCGCTACCTGCTCAAGCAGCGTAGCTAGCGGCTGCGGGCTTGGCTTGGGCGACAAGCCCGTTTGTCTTTTCTCATCGCCCACCATGCACATCCAAGACCAGCACCTGATTGAACGCAAAGTGGACAGCGCCGAGCTGCTCAAGGGCAGCTTTTTGCATGCCTTCCGCGATACCGTGCAACTCCCCGACGGCAGCATGGCGACCCGCGAATATGTGCAGCATCCGGGTGCGGTGATGGTCGTGCCCATGCTGGACGATGGCCGACTGGTCATGGAGCGGCAGTACCGCTATCCGCTGCAGCAGGTGATGGTCGAGTTTCCGGCCGGCAAGCTGGATGCAGGTGAATCCACGTTTGCCTGCGCCCAGCGCGAGCTGCTGGAAGAAACCGGCTATTCCGCCACCGAGTGGGCCCGCGCCGGCGTGCTGCACCCGGTGATTGCCTATTCCACCGAATTCATCGAGATCTGGTTTGCGCGTGGACTCAGCCTGGGCGAGCGCCGCCTGGATGCGGGCGAGTTTCTGGATGTATTCACCGCCAGCTTGCCCGAGTTGCTGCTCTGGTGCCGCGACGGTCAGGTCACCGACGGCAAGACGCTGAGCGCCGCTCTGTGGTTGCAAAACCTGGCAAGCGGCGCATGGACATTGGACTGGCAACCAGCAGCCACCCACGCAGCCGCGGGATAATCGGCCCATGAAGGTTCTGGATCTCCAATGCGCACACCAGCACCGGTTCGAGGGCTGGTTTGGCTCGGAAGATGATTTCCAGAGCCAGCTGGGCCGCGGCCTGGTGGAATGCCCGATGTGCGGCGACACCCATATTTCCAAGATGCTCAGCGCGCCGCGCTTGAATCTGGGCGCAGTGCAACCCGCCGTGGCCGATGCACCTGCTGCGCCAACCGAACCGAGCCGTGTGCCTGCAACAGCAACGGCAGCGCCGGCAGATCCCGATATGCAAGCCGCCTGGATGAAGATGGTGCGCCATGTGATCGCCAACACCGAAGACGTGGGCAGCCAGTTCGCCGAAGAGGCGCGCAAGATCCACTACGGCGAGCGCAAGGAGCGCAACATCCGGGGCGAGGCCACGGCCGAAGAAACCGAAGCCTTGTTGGATGAGGGTATAGATGTGCTGCCCCTGCCTATTCCTGCGGCCCTCAAACGCCCTCTGCAGTAAAAATTAGCGGCGCTATATATTTAATAGCTGCTACCGCATGCTAAATAAGCGCCAGCGGCCTAAAAGGCCCTAAACCGGCGCAATGATTCCCCTTCCAGAGATACCGCAGAACCGGCTTTGCCGGGCTGCAGGTATCGCCCCCTGCAAGGGGGGCGAAACGTGCATAGCACTGCAGCCTGGGGGGGTACCAATCTCAGGGATACAGTCCGCGCAGTTCGCGCGTATGCAGAATCCGTTTGCAGGCCACGATGAAGGTTGCGGTGCGCAGGCTCACCTTGTTGTCCTGCGCGACCAGCCAGACGGCAGAGAACGCTTCTTTCATGATGCGCACCAGGCGTGCATTGATCTCGTCTTCGTCCCAGAAGAAGCTAGAGAAGTCCTGCACCCACTCAAAGTAGCTGACCGTCACGCCGCCCGCATTGGCGATCACATCGGGCAGCACCAGGATGTTGCGTTCATGCAGGATGTCGTCGGCCTCGGGGGTGGTCGGGCCGTTTGCGCCTTCGATCACCATGCGGGCCTGGATGCGGCCGGCGTTCGCCGCCGTGATTTGCTGCTCCAAGGCTGCAGGGATCAGGATGTCGCAAGGCACTTCCCAGAATTTGTCGTTGCTGATGACTTCGGCGCCGTCAAAGCCGCCCACGCTGCCCGTGGCCTGCACATGCTTGAGCAGGGAAGGCACGTCCAGCCCGGCTTCGCGGTAGATGGTGCCGCCATGGTCTTGCACCGCCACCACGCGGGCGCCGGCTTCGGCAAACAGCTTGCCGGCCACGCCACCCACATTGCCAAAGCCTTGCACGGCGACGCGGGCGGTGGAGATGTCCAGCCCGATGTGCTTGGCGGCTTCCACACCCACGGTGTAGACGCCGCGGCCCGTGGCTTCACGCCGGCCCAGCGAACCGCCCAGATCCACAGGCTTGCCGGTGACCACGCCGGTGGCCGTCGAGCCCTGGTTCATGGAATAGGTATCCATCATCCAGGCCATGATCTGCTCGTTGGTGTTCACGTCGGGCGCCGGAATGTCCTTGTTCGGGCCGATGATGATGCCGATCTCGCTGGTGTAGCGGCGCGTCATGCGCTCCAGCTCGCCGCGCGACAAGGTCTTGGGGTCGACGCGGATACCGCCCTTGGCGCCGCCGTAGGGCACGTTCACCGCCGCGTTCTTGATCGACATCCAGGCCGACAGCGCCATCACTTCGGACAGGGTCACGTCCTGGTGGAAGCGCACGCCGCCCTTGCCCGGGCCGCGCGAGGTGTTGTGCTGCACGCGGTAGCCTTCAAAGTGGCGTACCGTGCCGTCGTCCAGGTGGATGGGCACGTCGACCACCAGGATGCGCTTGGGGCGCTTCAGGGTTTCC
Source organism: Rhodoferax ferrireducens (assembly GCF_031458075.1). GTDB lineage: Bacteria > Pseudomonadota > Gammaproteobacteria > Burkholderiales > Burkholderiaceae_C > Rhodoferax_B > Rhodoferax_B ferrireducens_A. Next base: position 1,083,524 of record NZ_JAVDXT010000001.1, read on the forward strand.
ACCCAGCGGGCCAGATTGCCCAGATAAGGTTCGACCCGGTCTACCTGCTGGAGAAAAATACCCCAGGGGCCTACGTGGTCGGGATTGAGGTAAGAGGGCAGCGCATGGGCTGTAGGCGCGGTGGTAGCCATAGGTTTAATTCCCTAATTGAAGTTGGAAGCCGCAAGCTTAGAAGCCCTCAGCGCGTCTGTCCAAGGCCAGCTTCAAACCAATCTATGCAAAAAATGCATTAAATGAACAAAGCGGTTTCATGCCGCTGCCGCAGGGTCCAGTCCCAGCAGCTTTTCGGCCTGTACCCGCAGCGGCGGCAGCAGCTGGCCGATCAGCGCCAGCTGGGTCTGCACCACCTGGTGGGCCGCATCCGTACCCGGTGTTTCGGCCTCCAGCGCCGCCACCAGCGCCCGCTCGTCCGCGCTGGCCGGCGGCACCGGCTGGCGCTGGGCCAGGCTGCGCGCCAGCTGTTCCAGCGCGCTGGCCATCAGCTCGGCGGTCTGGGCCGTGGCCGCATCTTCTGCCGGGTCCAGCAAGGCCTCGCGGTGCGCACCCAGGGCCGACAGGTAGTTCAGCAAGGTATGCGACAGCAGCAGAAAGCGCAGGCCGCTGTCGCCCCGGCCTTGCAGAAAGCCCGGCTCCTGGAACAGGTTGGACAAGGCGGTGGACAGCGCCGCATCGGCGTTGTGCGCATTGCGCCGGGCCAGCCGGTAGGCTAGGTCGTCGCGCTTGCCGCTGTGGTACTGGGCCATGATTTCGCGCAGGTATTTGCTGCAGGCGGCCAGCGGCCGGGCCGCCACCTCGTGCATGCGCCGGCCCTGCCAGTCGGGCAGGATCAGGAACACCGCCAGCCCGGCGATCAGGCTGCCCAGCAGCGTGTCCACCATGCGCGGCACGATCAGGCCGTAGCCGTCGCCGATCTGGTTGAAGCACAGCAGCACCACCAGGGTCATGGCGCCAGTGGCCAGCGCGTAATGGCGCGTGCGGTTGCCGAAGAACACCACCCCGGCCGCCACCGCGAACATGGCCTGCAGCAAGGGGCTGGGGAACAGCCGGAACAACGCCCAGCCCGCCACCAGCCCGGCCATGGTGCCCACCACCCGCTGCACCATGCGCCGGCGCGTCGCGCCAAAGCTCTGCTGGCAGACGAACAGCGTGGTCAGCAGAATCCAGTAGCCTTGGCGCGCGTGGATCCAGTGCAGCAGGCCATAGCCAATGGCCAGCGCCAGGCCCAGCCGCACGGCGTGGCGAAACAGCGGTGTCGACGGCGTGAGCTGCAGCCAGACCCGGTCGAAGGCCTCGCGCAGCGATTGCGGCGAGCGGTCCAGCAGGCTCAGGTCCTGCGGCTCGGTGTCGGCGATGGGCTGGCTGGCGCGGGCCAGCCGGGCCTGCAACGTGCCCAGGTTCTTGGCCAGCGCCGTCAACGTGGCCAGCAGGCGCTGCCACTGGGGGCGCTGCAGCGACTCTAGATGGGCCAGCGCGTCCTGCAGGTCTTGCAGCGCCTGGGCGCTGGCGGTTTCGGGCAACACCGGCACGCGCAGCAGTACCGCCCGGGCCAGCCGCTCGCAGGCATGGCCTTGCAGCTTCAGCAAGCGCTGGCAGCGGAACAGCACATCGCTGTGGAAGAAGGTCTCGGTCAGCTCGGTATACGGCGAATGCGAGGAACTGGCCCGCTCATGCACCTCCTGGGCGATGAAGTACAGCTGCAGGTAATGCTGCATGCGGTGGCTGGGCACGGCTTCCATGCGGCTCCAGATGCTTTCCTTGGTGGCGTTCAGCGCGGTCACCACCTGGCCGTTGCGCTGGGCCAGGGCCAGGCGCTTGACCTCCTGGTCGATGCCGCGCACCGGCTCGAACAGCGAGGCTTTCAGCTGCAGGTAGCCGCCCAGCACGCGGTACAGCTGGGCCAGGTTCTGCTGCACCGGCTGGTGGGTGAACAGCCTGCTCCACAGCACCGACAGCAGGCCGTACCAGGTGGCGCCGCCCAGCAGCAGCACCGGCTCCAGCCAGAAGGCCTGGTCGCTGTTGGCGCGCTGGTCCATGCCGATGGTGGTGTAGATCGACAGAATCAGCGTGCCATAGGCAATCGCCTGGTAGCGCGGGCCGATGGCGCCCAGCATGGTCAGGCAGAAGGTCGACAGCACCATGCCCAGCACAAACAGCCAGGGGTGCGGAAACAGGGCCTGCACCGCAAACGCCGCCAAAGCAAAGCACAGCAGCGTCACCAGCAGCGCGCGCAGCCGGCCGCGCCAGTTGTCGTCGGTCTCGGCCAGTGCGCAGGCAATCGTGCCCAGGAACAGCGGCATCACCAGCTCCATGCTGTCGCGCATCCAGCAGGCGGCCATGGTGCTGCTCAACGCGATAAAGATGCGCAGGCTGTACGGAAAGGTGTCCAGCGCCCAGAGGCGGCGCAGAGACTGGGAGAGCGGGAAGAAGGGCATGGCGCAAAAATCTAGGGTGTGCTATTCAAAATATAGCTGTCTGCGCTGGTAGATACTGCGCTAGAGCCGTATTTTATGCACAAACTATGCCCGGTGACCGTGTGGTTTACACGGTGAATTGCAGTGCCGCAAGGCGCGCATACACGCCATCGGCGGCCACCAGCGCCGCATGCGTGCCTTGCTCGACGATGTGGCCATGCTCCAGCACCACGATGCGGTCGGCCTGCTGCACGGTGGCCAGGCGGTGGGCGATCACCAGGGTGGTGCGGCCACGCATGGCGGATTCCAGCGCCGCCTGCACCATGCGCTCGCTCTCGGCGTCCAGCGCGCTGGTGGCTTCGTCCAGCAGCAGCAGCGGGGCGTTCTTCAGCATGGCCCGGGCAATCGCCACGCGCTGGCGCTGGCCGCCGCTGAGGCGCACGCCACGCTCGCCCAGAAAGGTGTTGTAGCCCTCGGGCAGGGCGGTGATGAATTCGTGGGCAAACGCCGACTGCGCAGCGGCCACCACCTCGGCGTCGGTCGCGTCGGGCCGGCCGTAGCGGATGTTCTCCAGCGCGCTGGTAGAGAACATCACCGCGTCCTGCGGCACGATGCCGATGTGTTGGCGCAGGTCCTGTAAATCCATGTCGCGCGTGTCCAGGCCATTGATGCGGATGCGGCCCGACTGCGGGTCGTAAAAGCGCAGCAGCAGCTGGAACACCGTGCTCTTGCCCGCGCCGCTGGCACCCACCAGGGCTACCGTCTCGCCGGGCGCCACGTCCAGGCTGAACCGGCCGAGTGCCGGCTGCAAAGGCCGCGACGGGTAGTTGAAATTGAGGTCCTCAAAAACGATAGCGCTACCCGCTTGTGTAATCAACGCTGGCGTCGGATTTGCTGCAGATTTTATAGGTGACTCGGTGGCCAGCAGCTCCATCAGCCGCTCGCTGGCGCCCGCCGCGCGCAGCACGTCGCCATAGACCTCGCCCAGCACCGCGGTGGCGCTGGCGAGGATGATCACGTAGACCACGGTCTGCCCCAGATGGCCGGCCGTGATCGTGCCCTGCAGTACCGCCTGCGTGCCTTGGTACAGGCCCCACAGCAGCGCGCCCGAGGTGGCGATGATGATGAAGGCCACCAGCGCCGAGCGCGCCTTGCTGCGGCCCACGGCCGTCTGGAAGGCGGCGGCGGTGGAGGCGTCGAAGCGCGCCGATTCGCGCGCCTCGGCGGTATAGCTCTGCACTACCGGAATCGCGTTCAGCACCTCGGCGGCGATGGCGCTGCTGTCGGCCACCCGGTCCTGGCTGGCGCGCGACAGCTTGCGCACGCGGCGGCCAAACCACACGCTGGGCAGCACGATCAGAAGCAGCACGCCAAACACCTGGGTCATCACCACCGGGTTGGTCCAGACCAGCACGCCCAAAGCGCCTATGCCCATCACCGCATTGCGCAAGCCCATGCTCAGCGACGAGCCGACCACGGTTTGCACCAGGGTGGTATCCACCGTCAGGCGCGACAGCACTTCGCCGGTCTGGGTGGTTTCAAAAAACTCCGGGCTCTGCCGCAGCACATGGGCGTAGACGGCGTTGCGGATGTCGGCCGTGACCCGTTCGCCCAGCCAGCTGACGGTATAGAAGCGCGCCGCCGAGAACAGGCCCAGCGCCGCCGCTACGGCGAACAGCTCGAAGAAATGGTTGCGCAGCGCCAGCACCTGGGCACCGCGGTCGATGCTGCCGTCGGCACCGGTGGCCACCAGGCCCTGGTCGATCAGCGCCCGCAGCGCCAGCGGAAACGCCAGCGTGGCGCCCGCCGCCAGCACCAGGAACAGGATGGCCAGCCCGATGCGCCCGCGGTAGGGCCGCAGATAGGGCAGCAGACCCGACAGCGCGCGCGGCGAGGCTTTGGCGGGCGCGCTGGCCGTAGAGGAGGGGGCAGACACGGAGAGGGTGGTGGAGGTGGCCATAGTCTGCAAGTGTAGCGAAAGATAATGATGCAACAAACAAAGACTTGACAGTAATTGTCTAGGCAATTAATAATACGGGCCATGAACACACCCACCAATCCGGCGCCCGACACCACACTGGCTTTTTATGCGCCAGACAGCTACGTCGCCAGCGGCGGCAGCGTGGGCCACCTGATATCCCAGGTGGTCACCGCCTTCCACCAAGAGCTGGAGCGCCAGTTTGAACCCAGCGGTTTGACCAATGCCCAATGGAAGCCGCTGTTCAAGCTGTCCACTGGCGAGGTGTCCACCGTCGCCGAGCTGGCCCGGGTCTGCACCTTGGATGCTGGCGGCATGACCCGTATGTTGGACCGGCTGGAGGCCAAGGGCTTGTGCCAGCGCGAGCGCTCGTCTGAAGACCGCCGCGTGGTCAATCTGGCCCTCACCGATGCCGGCCGCGAGGCCGCCAAAGAAGTGCCGGTGGTGCTGAGCCGTGTGCACAACGCCTTTCTGGACGGCTTTAGCTATGAGGAATGGCAGGCCCTCAAAGACTATCTGCGCCGCATCCTGGACAACGCCAACAAGCTGCAACAACAGAACCAACTTCTGGACGAGAACAAGAATGGCTCCTAAATCTTTTCGCCCCTCTTTGCGCTCACTGCGTTCCGTGCCGCGCTTTGCGCTGGCCGCCACCGTGCTGGCCGCATTGACCGCCTGCGCCAACTACTCCGGCATCCGCCCCGAGGCGACACTGCGCGAAACCCCGTCGCTGGGCCTGGATGCCGCTGCAGCGCCGGTCGCCAGCATCGACGCCGAATGGTGGCATGGCTTCCAGGACGCGCAGCTGGACCAACTGGTGGCCCAGGCGCTGGAGGGCAGCCCCAGCCTGAAGCTGGCCCAGGCCCGCCTGCGCCGCGCCCAGGCCGCCACCGAGCTGGCCGATGCCGCCACCTTGCCGCAAATCGGCGCCGACGTCAGCGCCACCCACCAGAAATACACCGCCACCGGCGCCGTGCCCGCGCCCCTGGCCGGCTCGATCCGCGACACCGGTACCGCCCAGTTGACCGCCAGCTGGGAGCTGGACTTCTTCGGCAAGAACCGTGCGGCCCTGGACGCCGCCCTCGGCCAGGCCAAGGCCGCCCAGGCCGACACCCAGGCCGCCCGCGTGCTGCTGGTCAGCCAGGTGGCGCGCAGCTACTTCCAGCTGCTGCGCCTGGACGGCCAGCTGCAATTGGCGAACCGCACCCTGGCCCAGCGCAGCGAGCTGCTGCAGCTGGTGCAAGACCGCGTCAGCGCCGGGCTGGACACGCGGCTCGAGCTCAAGCAAAGCGAGGGCAGCCTGCCCGAAGCGCGCCAGCAGGTCGAGGCCCTGAACGAGCAGATCGCCCTGGCACGCAATGCCTTGTCGGCTCTGGTAGGCAAGCCGAATGTGGCAGATGCGCTCAAGCTACCTGCGCTGGCAGCTATCAAAACCGCAGCAAACGCACAGGCCATCCCCGCCGATCTGCTGGGCCGCCGCGCCGACATCGCCGCCGCCCGCTGGCGCATCGAGGCCGCCGGCCAGGACGTGGCCAGCGCCAAGGCGCAGTTCTACCCAAACATCAACCTGGTGGGCTTTGCCGGCTTCTCCAGCATCGGCCTGGGCAACCTGCTGCAGTCGAACAGCCAGCAGTGGGGCATAGGCCCGGCCATCCATCTGCCGATCTTCGACGCCGGCCGCCTGCGTGCCGGCCTGCGCGGCAAGACCGCCGACCTGGACGCAGCGGTGGAGAGCTACAACGCCGCCCTGGTCGACGCGGTGCGCGACGTGGCCGACCAGCTGGCTTCGCAGCAGTCCATCGCCTTGCAGCAAACCCAGCAGCAGCAGGCCCAGGCCGCGTCCGAAGCCGCCTACGAGATCGCCGTGCAGCGCTACCGTGCTGGCCTGGGCAACTACCTGAATGTGCTGAGCGCCGAGACCGCCGTGCTGGCCCAGCGCCGCCTGCAGGTGGATCTGGCCGCCCGCGCCCTGGATACCCAGGTGGCGCTGATCCGCGCCCTCGGCGGTGGCTATACCGCAAATGCTCCTGAATCCATAGCTGCTCGCGCAGGTGGAATCAGCGGCTAAGCCCTATTTAGTTTGAATAAATCGCTCCTATTTTTGATAGCAGGTACACACCATGAATGCTCCAGTCACCCCTAACGCCGCTGCTCCCGCCACCAACCCCCAGCGCAAGAAGTCGCTGATCACCATCGCCGCCGTGGTGGTGCTGGCCGGCCTGGGCTGGGCCGCCTACGACGCCGTCATCGCCAGCCATTACGAGAACACCGACAACGCCTACGTGCAGGGCAATGTGATCCAGATCACGCCGCAGGTCGGCGGCACCGTGCAGGCCATCATGGCCGATGACACCGACTTCGTGAAAGCCGGCCAACCGCTGGTGCAGCTGGACCCGGCCGACGCTAAGTTGGCACTCGACCAGGCCGAGGCCAATCTGGCCCAGGCCGTGCGCCAGGTGCGCACCTTGTACGCCAACAACGGCGCGCTGGCCGCCCAGGTGGCGCTGCGCAGTGCCGATGTGGCGCGCTCGCAAACCGACATCGCCCGCGCCCAGAGCGAGGTGGACCGCGCGGCCGACGACCTGCGCCGGCGCCAGGCCCTGAGCGGCAATGGCGCGGTGTCCAAAGAAGAACTCAGCCACGCGCAAACCCAACTGGCCACCGCCAAGAGCGGTCTGTCCACGGTGGAGGCCAGCATCGCCTCGGCCCAGGCCGGTGTGGTGGCGGCCAAGGAGCAACTGGCCAGCAACCAGGCCCAGACCGATGGCACCAGCGTCGAGCAGCACCCCAGCGTGCAAGCCGCCGCCGCCAAGGTGCGCGAGGCCTATCTGGCCAGCCAGCGCGCGGCCGTCGCGGCACCGGTCGATGGCTATGTGGCCAAGCGCACCATCCAGCTGGGCCAGCGCATCGCCGCCGGCACCTCGATGATGTCCATCATCCCGCTGAACCAGGTGTGGGTGGATGCCAACTTCAAGGAAGTCCAGCTGCGCAATATCCGCATCGGCCAGCCGGTGCAGCTGACCGCCGACCTGTACGGCAAGAAGATGGAATACACCGGCACCGTCGCCGGCCTGGGTGTCGGTACCGGCGCCGCCTTTGCGCTGCTGCCCGCGCAGAACGCCACCGGCAACTGGATCAAGGTGGTGCAGCGCGTGCCGGTGCGCATCGCCCTCGACCCGGCCCAGCTGGTAGCGAACCCTCTGCGCGTCGGCCTGTCCATGGATGCGACCATCGACGTGCGCCAGCGCGACGGCAAGATGCTGGCCGATGCACCGCGCAGCGGCGCTGTCACCACCCTGGCCGTGCCGAACGAGCAGGCCGCCGATGCCGAAGTGCAGCGCGTGATCGCCGCCAACCTCGGCCATGGCGTTACCAATGTGGCCAAGGCCGCTAAGCCCAACAAGGCCGACAAGGCTGTGGAAGCCCCGGCGGCGCTGGCCGCAGCGCCGGCTGCCGTGGCCCTGGCGCACTAAGCAAGCAACGTCCCTCAGGTCTACGCCGATGTCTTCTTCCTTCACTTACGTTCCGCCGCCCCCGCTCGAGGGTTCGGCCCGCATGTGGGGCACCATCGCCTTGTCCACCGCCACGTTCATGAACGTGCTGGACACCTCGATTGCCAACGTGTCCTTGTCGGCCATCGCCGGGGACTTGGGCGTGAGCCCGAACCAGGGCACCTGGGTCATCACCAGCTTTGCCGTGGCGAATGCGATCTCCGTGCCCTTGACCGGCTGGTTGTCGCAGCGCTTCGGCCAGGTGCGCTTGTTCGTTATCAGCATCCTGCTGTTCGTGCTGGCCTCGTGGCTGTGCGGCCTGGCGCCGAACATGACTTCGCTGATCGCCTTCCGCATCCTGCAGGGCTTTGTGGCCGGGCCGATGATTCCGCTGTCGCAGGCGCTGTTGCTGTCCAGCTACCCCAAGGCGCTGGCCGGCACCGCGATGGCGATGTGGGCCATGACCACCTTGGTGGCGCCGGTGATGGGGCCGCTGCTGGGCGGCTGGATCACCGACAACATCTCCTGGCCGTGGATTTTCTACATCAACATCCCGGTCGGTATCTTGGCCGCCGGTGCGGCCTGGAGCCTGTACCGCAAGCGCGAGTCGCCAACCAAGCAACTGCCGATTGATGGCGTAGGCCTGGGCCTGCTGGTGGTCTGGGTCGGCGCCTTGCAGATCATGCTGGACAAGGGCAAGGAGCTCGACTGGTTCCATTCCACCGAGGTGCAGATACTGGCTGCGGTTGCGCTGGTCGGCTTTCTGTTCTTCCTGGCCTGGGAGCTGACCGACAAGCACCCGGTGATCGACCTGAGCCTGTTTGCCCGGCGCAATTTCTGGGCCGGCACGCTGGCCACATCGGTGGGCTATGGCCTGTTCTTCGGCAACGTGGTGCTGCTGCCGCTGTGGCTGCAGCAGTACATGGGCTATACCGCCACCCAGGCCGGCTTCATCCTGGCGCCGGTGGGGCTGCTGGCCATCGTGCTGTCGCCCATCGTCGGCAAGAACGTGGCCAAGGTGGACCCGCGGCGCTTTGCCAGCTTTGCCTTCATCGTGTTCGCCTTGGTGCTGTGGATGCGCTCGCACTTCAATGTGCAGGCCGATGAAGCCACGCTGATGGTGCCGACGCTGATCCAGGGCGTGGCCATGGCCTTCTTCTTCATCCCGCTGAGCATTCTCACGCTGAGCGGCTTGACGCCGGACCGCATTCCCGCGGCCTCGGGCCTGACCAACTTTGTGCGGATTACCGCCGGTGCCTTCGGTACCTCGCTGGTCACCACGGTGTGGGAAAACCGCACGGCCTTGCACCATGCGCAGCTGTCTGAATACGTGAACCACGGCAGCCAGGCGGCCAACAGCACTTTGGCGGGCCTGGCGAATGCAGGCATGTCGCCCGAGCAGGCGCTGGCCCAGGTGAACCAGCTGGTCGGCCAGCAGGCGGCCACGCTGGCGGCCAACGATGTGTTCTTTGCCTCGTCGATTCTGTTCCTGATGCTGATTCCGCTGGTCTGGATTACCCGTCGGCCGCAAGCGGCAGGTGCGGCGGCGGCAGAAGCCGCTGCCGGTGCACACTGATCCGTGGTTAAAATCAGGGTCCGATTCCTTTTACAAGAGCTAGAAAGGCACTCCAGGTTATGACACCGCGAACTACTACCTCCTTGTTTTCAAGCACTATCAGGTCGTAGTCCGCGCACCTTGAGTGCATCTAGCTATTAAATTGTGAGCAAGCGCGGTCTTCGTACCGCGCTTTTTGCTTTCTGCAGTCCCGGCATACCGCTGTAAAAAACCACACACCATGATCCACATCACGCTCCCCGATGGCTCCATCCGCGAATTCCCCGGCCCGGTCACCGTCGCCGAAGTAGCTGCCTCCATCGGCAGCGGCTTGGCCAAGGCTGCGCTGGCCGGCAAGATCAACGACACCGTGGTGGACACCAGCTACCAGATCACCGCCGACAGCCCGCTGGCCATCATCACTGCCAAGGACGCCGAAGGCCTGGACGTGATCCGCCATTCCACCGCCCACTTGTTGGCCTATGCGGTGAAGGAGCTGTTCCCCGAAGCCCAGGTGACGATTGGCCCGGTGATCGAAAACGGTTTCTTCTACGACTTCTCGTACAAGCGCCCGTTCACGCCCGAGGATCTTCTGGCCATCGAGAAGAAGATGACCGCGTTGGCCGCCAAGGACGAGCCCGTGACCCGCCGCGTGCTGCCACGCGACGAGGCCGTGGCCTACTTCAAAGGTATTGGCGAGAACTACAAGGCCGAGATCATTGCCAGCATTCCGGCGAACGAAGACGTATCGCTGTACCGCGAAGGCGCGTTCGAAGATCTGTGCCGCGGCCCCCACGTGCCCAGCACCGGCAAGCTCAAGCACTTCAAGCTGATGAAGCTGGCCGGCGCTTACTGGCGCGGCGACCACAACAACGAAATGCTGCAACGCGTCTACGGCACGGCCTGGGCTACCAAGGACGAGCTGCAAAACTATCTGACGCAGCTGGAAGAAGCCGAGAAGCGCGACCACCGCAAGCTGGGCCGCGAGCTGGACCTGTTCCACATTGACGACCATGCGCCGGGCCTGGTGTTCTGGCACCCCAAGGGCTGGACGGTATGGCAGGGCGTCGAGCAGTACATGCGCAAGGTCTACCAGGACAACGGTTACCAGGAAGTCAAGGGTCCGCAGGTGATCGACAAGACGCTGTGGGAGAAGACCGGCCACTGGGACAAGTACCGCGAAAACATGTTTACGACCGAGTCGGAAAAGCGCGAATACGCGCTCAAGCCGATGAACTGCCCGGGTCACATCCTGATCTTCAAGCAAGGCATCAAGAGCTACCGCGACCTGCCGCTGCGCTTTGGCGAGTTCGGCCAGTGCCACCGCAACGAGCCCTCGGGCGGTCTGCACGGCATCATGCGTGTGCGTGGCTTCACCCAGGACGACGGCCACATCTTCTGTACCGAAGACCAGATCCAGGCTGAGTGCGTGGCCTTCACCACCTTGCTTCAAAAGGTCTACAAGGATTTTGGTTTCACCGAGATCATCTACAAGCTGGCGACGCGGCCGGAAAAGCGCATCGGCTCCGAAGAAAGCTGGGACAAGGCCGAGAACGCCCTGATGGCGGGTCTGCGCGCCTCGGGCTGCGACTTCCAGATATCTGCCGGTGAGGGCGCTTTCTACGGCCCGAAGATCGAGTACACGCTGAAAGACGCCATTGGCCGCGAATGGCAATGCGGCACCATGCAGGTCGATCCGAACATGCCTGAGCGCCTGGACGCCGAGTATGTGGGCGAAGATGGTGCCCGCCATCGCCCCGTGATGCTGCACCGTGCGATCGTCGGCAGCCTCGAGCGTTTCATCGGAATTTTGATCGAGCAACATGCGGGCGCGCTGCCCACTTGGCTGGCACCGGTACAGGTTTCCATCCTCAATATCACCGAGTCGCAAGACGCTTACTGTCGTGAAATTGCCAAATTGCTGCAGAATCAAGGGCTTAGGGTTCAGCTTGATCTGCGCAACGAAAAAATTACGCGTAAAATACGCGAGCATTCGATGCAAAAGCTTCCCTATATCCTCGTCGTAGGCGACAAGGAAAAAGAAGCTGGGTCCGTCGCAGTGCGCGCCCGGGGCAATATTGACCTCGGTGTGATGTCGCTACAGGACTTCCAGTCCAAAATTGCCAGCGACATTACGCTAAAACTGTAGTTTTTAAGTAAACCAAGGCTTTAGTGCACGCCCTGTCTGCGGTAGTTGCTATTTTTTATATAGCATTCTGATTTTTAAGGATTTGAGCCATCGCTACTGAATTTCGTGACCGCCGTCACCGCGAAGAACGCAAACACCGTCTTAACCGTGAAATCATGGCGCCGGAAGTTCGACTTTCCGGTCCTGAAAACGAGCCCCTGGGCATCGTCAGCCTGATGGAAGCTTTGCGCTTGGCGGGTGAGTACGATGTGGACTTGGTTGAAATTGTTGCCACGGCGAATCCGCCGGTCTGTCGTTTGATGGATTACGGCAAGTTCAAATACCAGGAACAGAAGAAAGCGGCGGACGCGAAGTCTAAGCAGACGGTCATCGAGATCAAGGAAATCAAATTCCGTCCCGGTACCGATGATGGCGACTACAACATCAAGATGCGCAATATCAAGCGCTTCCTGGCCGATGGCGACAAGTGCAAGATCACTTTGCGTTTTCGGGGGCGAGAAATCACCCACCAGGAAATCGGTATGGCCTTGCTGCAGCGCATCCGCAATGACTTGCAGGATCTGATCATCGTCGAGCAGTTTCCCAAACTGGAAGGCCGCCAGATGATCATGATGATCGCGCCGGGCAAGAAAAAGCCGGTGTCCAGTAAGCCTGCTGCAGAAGCAGCACCTGCGCCAGCAGCGGCATCGTAAGAATTTCAAGCTGCAGATTTCGGTCTGCGGCTTGTCAAGGTAGGGGAGTTCAATCCTCCCTACCTAAAACAGTGGCTAAAACCATTGTTTTAAAAGTGGAAGGCGCAAGCCGACCACTAAAAAGTGGCAAGTGAAAACTCGCCACTAAGAAGTGGCTCGGGGCCAACAAGTCTGGGATCGGTTCCCAGCGCCTCACGAGCACAATGAAAAGGAGCATTTAAATGCCCAAAATGAAGACCAAGAGCGCGGCCAAGAAACGGTTCCGCGTTCGTCCAGGTGGCACCGTCAAGCGCGGTCACGCCTTCAAACGTCACATCTTGACCAAGAAGACCACCAAAAATAAACGCCAATTGCGTGGTACTGCAACCGTGCATGAGACCAATATGGGTCACATGGCACAGATGCTGCCAGGCCGTGGCATTTAATTTAACGACGAACAAGGAGTAAATACATGCCTCGCGTCAAACGTGGTGTAACGGCTCGCGCCCGCCACAAAAAAGTTCTCGCCCTTGCAAAAGGTTTCCGCGGTCGCCGCGGTAATGTTTACCGCATCGCCAAAGAAGCGGTAATGAAGGCTGGGCAATATGCCTACCGTGACCGTCGTACCCGCAAGCGGGTGTTCCGTCAGCTGTGGATTGCCCGTATCAACGCCGCTGCGCGTGAATGCGGTCTGACCTACAGCCAGTTCGCCAATGGCCTGAAGAAGGCTGCCATCGAGATCGACCGCAAAGTGCTGTCCGATATCGCTGTGCACGACAAGGCGGCTTTTGCCAGCATCGTGGAGCAAGTCAAGGCCCGTCTGGCTGCTTGATTCCCCACGCTGGGCCGCTATTCTTTGGATAGCGGTCTGTGCAAGTAATACAAGGGCTAGAGCTTGAAAAAGCACTAGCCCTTTGTCATTTCAAGACAAGAGATGTTATGAACGAGTTGGACGCAATCGTCAGTGCCGCACAAGCCAGTTTTCAGGGGGCGAGCACGCCTGCCGATCTGGAGAATGCCAAGGCCCAGTTTTTAGGTAAATCCGGCCGCATCACCGAGTTGATGAAGGGCATGGGAGCTCTGAGCGTAGAAGAAAAAAAATCACGCGGCGCCTCCATCAATCTGGCCAAGCAGGCCATCGAAGCCGCTCTGACGGCGCGCCGCAAAGCCTTGGCCGATGCTGAGCTGGACCTGCAATTGAAAGCCGAAGCCTTGGACGTCAGCCTGCCAGGCCGCCAGCGCGGGCAGGGCGGTCTACACCCGGTGTCGCTAACCCTGGAACGTATCGAGGCCATCTTCGGCTCGATGGGATTTGAAGTCGCCCAGGGTCCCGAGATCGAATCTGACTGGTTTAATTTCACCGCGCTGAATACGCCAGAAGACCATCCAGCGCGCTCCATGCACGACACCTTCTATGTGGAAGGCGGCACTGCCACCGCGCCGAATCTGCTGCGCACCCACACCAGCCCCATGCAGATCCGCCATGCGGTCACTCATGTGAAGAAACACCGCGCCGCCATCGACGCCGGCCAGGTCATGCCAGAGATCCGCGTGATTGCGCCCGGCCGCACCTACCGCGTCGACAGCGACGCCACGCATTCGCCGATGTTCCACCAGTGCGAAGGCCTGTGGATCGGCGAGAACGTTAGCTTCAAAGACCTGAAAGTGGTCTTCACCGACTTTTGCCGCACCTTCTTCGAGTCGGACGACCTGGTGCTGCGCTTCCGCCCGAGCTTCTTCCCGTTCACCGAGCCCAGCGCCGAGATCGACATCCAGTTCCAGAGCGGCCCGCTGTCCGGCCGTTGGCTGGAAGTGGCCGGCTCCGGCCAGGTGCACCCTAACGTGGTGCGCAATATGGGCCTGGACCCCGAGAAATACATCGGCTTTGCCTTCGGCATGGGCCCCGACCGTCTGACCATGCTGCGCTATGGTGTGAACGACTTGCGACTGTTCTTTGATGGCGATATCCGCTTCCTCAGCCAGTTTCAATAAACCTTCAGCAGAACTAGACCATGCAATTTCCTGAATCCTGGTTGCGCGCCTTCTGCAACCCCGACCTGACCACCGAGCAACTGGCCGAAACCCTGACCATGGCCGGGCTGGAAGTCGAAGAACTGAAGCCGGTCGCGCCACCGTTTACCGGCATCGTTGTGGGCGAAATCAAGACCGCTGAGCAGCATCCGAATGCCGATCGCCTGCGCGTCTGCACCGTCGATGTAGGCCAGGCCGAACTGCTGAATATCGTCTGCGGCGCCCCGAATGCCCGCGTCGGCATCCGCGTGCCCTGTGCCACGGTGGGCGCAGAGTTGCCGCCCGGCGAAGACGGAAAACCCTTCCTGATCAAGGTCGGCAAGCTGCGTAGCGTGGAAAGCCAGGGCATGCTGTGCTCGGCGCGCGAACTCAAGCTGTCCGAGGACCATGGCGGCCTGCTGGAGCTGTCGGCCGATGCGCCGCTGGGCCAGAACATCCGCGAGCACCTGGCGCTGGACGACACCTTGTTCACCCTCAAGCTCACGCCGAATTTGGCGCATTGCCTGAGCGTGTATGGCGTGGCACGTGAAGTTGCCGCATTGACCGGTGCGCCACTACTGCAGCCTGAGTTTCCTGCGGTTGCCGCAAAGAATGCCGACCGCCTGCCGGTGAAGATCAGCGCACCCGATCTGTGTGGCCGTTTCTCCGGCCGCATCGTGCGCAAGGTGAATCCCAAAGCCCAAACCCCGCAGTGGATGGTGGACCGTCTGGCGCGTTGCGGCCAGCGCAGCGTGACGGCCTTGGTCGACATCTCGAACTACGTGATGTTCGAGCTGGGGCGGCCCTCGCACATTTTCGATCTGGACAAAATCCACGGTGGACTCGACGTGCGCTGGGGCCAGCCCGGTGAGCAACTCAAGCTGCTGAATGGTAATACTGTCACCGTCGACGAAAAAGTCGGCGTGATTGCCGACGACCGGCAGGTTGAATCGCTGGCCGGCATCATGGGCGGCGACGCGACAGCCGTGTCGGACGATACGGTCAACATCTATGCCGAAGCCGCTTTCTGGTGGCCCAAATCGATTGCAGGCCGCTCGCGCCGCTACAACTTCTCCACCGACGCAGGCCACCGTTTTGAGCGCGGTGTCGATGCCAGCCAGACGGTGGAACACCTGGAGCGCATTACCCAGTTGATTCTGGATATCTGCGGCGGCGAAGCCGGACCGATGGACGATGTGCAGGTGAATCTGCCCCAAGCCCAGCCCGTTACCCTGCGCGTGGCGCGTGCCGCCAAGGTGATCGGCATGCCGCTGACCCAAGCCCAGTGCGCCGATGCATTGAAGCGCCTGGGGCTGCCGGTGGTGGAGGGCGATGGCGTACTGACCGTGACGCCGCCGTCCTACCGTTTCGACCTGACCATCGAAGAAGACCTGATCGAGGAAGTGGTGCGCATGGTGGGCTACAACCAGCTGCCGACCACGCCGCCGCTGGCACCGATTACCGCCAAGATCCGTACCGAATCGCAGCGCAGTCCATTTGCCGTGCGCCGTGCGCTGGCCGGCCTGGGCTACCAGGAAACCATCAACTTCAGCTTCGTCGAAGAGCGCTGGGAGAAGGAGTTGGCGGGCAACCCCAATCCTATCCAGCTGCTGAATCCGATTGCAAGCCAAATGAGTGTGATGCGCTCGTCCCTCATGGGTTCCTTGCTACAGGTTTTGAAATTCAACCTGGACCGCAAGGCCAGCCGGGTGCGTGTCTTCGAGCTGGGCCGCGTGTTCCTGCGCGATGCCAATGCGGTGAACTCCGACACCACCGTCGCTGGCTTCCACCAACCCATGCGTGTTGCCGGCATCAGCTTTGGTGCGGCCGACCGCCTGCAATGGGGCCGTAGCGAGCAAGGCGCCGACTTCTTCGACATGAAGGGCGATGTGGAGGCGCTGCTGGCGCCGCTGCAGGCCCAGTTCGAGCCTGCCGAACATCCGGCTCTGCACCCCGGCCGTTGCGCCCGGGTGCTGGTCAATGGACAGGCGATTGGTTTTATTGGCGAATTGCATCCCCAGTGGCGCCAAGGCTATGAGCTGGCGCAAGCGCCGATGCTGTTCGAGTTGGATTTGGACGCAGTGCTACAACGCCCCGTACCGGTGTTCGCGCCGGTAGCCAAGTTCCAGGCCGTCGAGCGCGATATTGCTGTGATCGTGGCCGAGGCTGTGACGCATGCGGCCTTGCTGGCGGCTGCGCAAGCTGCGGTAACCCATGGTTTGCTGCGCGACACCCTGGTGTTCGACATCTACCGCCCCAAGCCCACGCCCAAAGGCGCGGAAGCCCAACCTGTGGCGGCTGGTGGCTTGGCGCAGGGCGAGAAGAGCGTGGCATTGCGCTTAACGTTGAACAGCGCAGAGGCCACGCTGACCGAGTCGCAGATCGAAGCTTCGGTGCAAGCCGTGCTGGCGCAACTGGTTGCGCAATGCGGTGCCCGTTTACGTGCCTGAGAGTAACGCCTTGACTTCATACGACACACTGGAGAAAGCCGTGGAAATTGCGGTGGAAAGCCTGGAAACCCCGGCCTTGACCAAGGCGCAACTTGCCGATTTGCTGTTCGAGCAAATCGGCTTGAACAAGCGTGAGTCCAAGGACATGGTGGATGCATTTTTCGACCTGGTGAGCACCAGTCTGGTGGAGGGCACGGACGTCAAAATCTCGGGCTTCGGTAATTTCCAGATCCGTGTCAAGGCGCCGCGGCCGGGGCGCAATCCACGTACCGGCGAAGCGATTCCTATCGAGGCGCGCCGTGTCGTGACCTTCCACGCCAGCCACAAGCTGAAAGAGCAGATCCAAGGCTGAATGGCCTGGTGGACGTTGCACGGGGTGCCGCAAATTTCATGCATCAGGATGAAATTTATCGTGACACAGACTCCGATGCGATGAAGTAATTTTCCGTCCACAGGCCACATACGGTAACCTCATGGGTTGCTGTCGCATTACTTCAAACCTCATTGATTCTCATGGGAAATTCCCTGCCCTATATTCCCGCCAAGCGCTACTTCACCATTGGTGAAGTAGCCGAGCTGTGTGGCGTCAAGCCGCACGTCTTGCGGTACTGGGAGCAGGAATTCACCCAGCTGCGCCCGATGAAGCGGCGCGGTAATCGCCGCTATTACCAGCACCACGAGGTGCTGATGATTCGCCGCATCCGCGATCTGCTGTACGACCAGGGCTTCACCATCAGCGGCGCCCGTAACAAGCTGCAAGAGCTGGTGCAAGGCGAGCGCGACAAGCGGCGCAATGGCGAGGTGCTGCTGGATGGCATGGAGTCGATTGGCGACGACGATTTGTCTTTCGACCGTCTGGAAGACGTGGTGGTGCTGGACTCTGATGATGCGGCTTCTGTGCATCTGCAATCCGTGCGCAGAGAATTATTCGAAATTCGTGATCTGCTGTCAGAAGTGCTCTAAGCCCAGGCTATAATTCAAGGCTTGATCGGTGTGTGGCGCAGCCTGGTAGCGCACTTGCATGGGGTGCAAGGGGTCGAAGGTTCGAATCCTTTCACACCGACCATTACAAATTAGAAAGCCTCTAAGAATTTAGTTCTTAGAGGCTTTTTTCTTGGGCGATCCAGTCCGCTACCTGTGGGATGCTGCTATGGAAAACGCAACTGCGTATGTGCGAACCCGTGACTTCTTCACCCGTTTTTGGCCGGCTCCAGTACGGGTCGGGGCGGTTGAGCGTTGGCGGGCTGTTGCGGGCGCGTTGATCGGCATTCTGTTGACGGCTCTGGTCAGCCGTTGGTGGGTGGGGGCCGCCGGTGCTGGGCTGTGGTTGGTGGCTCCCATGGGTGCCAGCGCGGTACTGGTATTCGCGGTGCCGGGGAGTCCACTCGCCCAGCCTTGGGCGGTGGTCGGCGGCAATACGCTTTCCGCCTTGGTTGGCATAGCCTGTGCGGTGCTTGTGCCAGATCCGGTGTGGGCCGCGGCACTGGCGGTGGGCTTGGCCATTGCGTTGATGTTTGGCCTGCGTTGCCTGCATCCACCCGGCGGCGCTACGGCGCTGCTGATGGTGCTGGGCCATACCACCAGTTTCCATTTTGCTGTTTCTCCGGTTTTGTTCAATTCGGTGCTGCTGGTATTGGCGGGTGTGCTCTACAACAGTCTGACCGGCCGCCGCTATCCGCATGCCCAGCATGCGACCACGGCGCCGCAGCCTGCGGCACGGTTTACTGCCGCCGATCTGGACGTGGCAATGGCGCACTACAACCAGGTGCTCGACGTCAGCCGGGATGATCTGGAACAGCTGCTGCAGTACGCCGAGCTGGCCGCCTACCAGCGCAATCTGGGTGAGCTGCGCTGCGCCGACATCATGTCGCGTGCGCCCTTGACGGTGGAGTTTGGCACCCCGCTGAACGAGGCATGGGCTCTGCTGCAGGCCCGGCGCATCAAGGCTTTGCCGGTGGTCGATCGGGCTCGACGCATTGTCGGTATCGTCACGGTGGCCGACTTCATGCAGCAACTGGACCTGCAGGACCACCAGGGGATCGTCGGGCGTTTGCGGGCGTTCGTTCGGCCGATCGGATCATCCCATTCGGAGCGGCCGGAGGTGGTGGGGCAGATCATGACCCGCCAAGTCCGCGTGGCGAGCGAGTCGCGGCACGCGATTGAACTGGTACCGCTTTTCTCGGAAGGCGGTCACCACCACATTCCCATCATTGACGATGAAAAGCGCCTCACCGGCATCATCACCCAGTCTGACTTCGTACGGGCTTTGTACCGTGCGGTCAAGCCAGGCTAGCCGGTCGAGGCTACGTCTGCGCTTCAGCCGCGCAGGTTCTGGTTGAAGAATGCCAGCGTGCGGTCCCAGGCCAGCTTGGCCGCTGCAGCGTCGAAGCGGGGCGTGGTGTCGTTGTTGAAGCCATGCTGCGTGGCGGGGTACTTGTAGGCCGTGTAGCGCACGCCAGCGGCCTTGAGTGCGGCTTCGTAGCCGGGCCAGGCGGCGTTGATACGTTCATCTACTTCGGCAAAGTGCACCAGCAACGGGGCTTTGACCTTGGCCGCCTCCGTGGGGGCGGGTTGGTTGCCGTAGAACGGCACTGCCGCACCCAGGTCGGGCAGGCGGGTCGAGAGCATGTGGGCTACGCCGCCGCCATAGCAGAAGCCAACCACGCCAATCTTGCCCGTCACTTCCGGCCGGGCTTTGAGGAAGTTGGCGGCAGCGACAAAGTCTTCCGTAGTTTTGGTTTGGTCGAGCTTGGCGAATAGTTCGCGGGCTTTGTCTTCATCGCCGGGGTAGCCGCCCAGTGGGCTCAGCGCATCCGGGGCGAAGGCCACGAAGTTGTCCAGCGCCAGGCGGCGGGCAATGTCTTCGATATGCGGGTTCAAGCCGCGGTTTTCATGCACCACCAGAATGGCAGGCAGGGGGCCGGTGGCATTGGCCGGGCGGGCTAGATAGCCCTTGACGCTGCCAGAGCCATTCGGAGATGGGTAGGACAGGGTTTCGGTCTTGATGCGCGGATCGGTGGGGGCAACCTGCTGGGCGGCCGCGAAGTTGGGGCTCAGCGCGCCCAGCAGCATGGTGGCGGTGACGCCACCGACAGCGAATTTCTGGGCCCGCTCCAGGAATCCGCGCCGGTCCAGCGCGCCGTGCACGTAGGCGTCAAACAGGATCAGGAGTTCTTGGTCGAAATCTTGGGCGGTTTTACGCTGCATGGCGGGTCTCCAAATGGATTGAGGGGGATCTATGCAGCGCCGGGTGGGCGGCTTGGGCCGGCTTTTCAAGCGCTACGCAAATCGTGCTGCAGCATATCGGCCCGAGGTATTTCCGCAAAGCCCGTTGCCTGCTGCGGGTTAATCGCAGCAACGAATGGTATGGGCTTAGGGCTTGTCCGCAACGTCGTCGGTGGGGGCTACGCGGCGCGCGCCGTCAAAGCGGCGTTGCCAGTAGGCTGCACGCATGTCTTCTACGCGGACCGAAGCGCCAGAGCGGGGCGCGTGGATGAATTTGCCGTCGCCCACGTAGATGCCGACGTGGCTGAAGGCGCGCTTCATGGTGTTGAAGAACACCAGATCGCCAGGGCGCAAGTCGTTTTTATCGATGTGGTCGGTGGCGGCAGCTTGCTCATTGGCGCGGCGTGGCAGGACCAGGCCAATGGTTTTTTCAAACGTGGCGCGCACAAATCCACTGCAGTCGAAACCGGTGTCTTCGGAATTGCCACCGCGCTTGTAGGGCACGCCCAGGAAGCCCATGGCATTCACTACCAGGTCGGATGCCCGGTTGCTGACGTTTTGGCGTACCTGTTGGAACTGGTCAATGGTGTGGGTCAGCAGGCCTTTTTCGGCCAGTAACTTGTCCATTTCATCGTTGGAACCGGGCTGCGGGGCTGCGTGTGCAGTTGCGCATACAAGAGATAAAACAACGAACCATTTATGCATCGGGCGAAGGTTAGAGACTGCGGCCCCATAAGTCAAGCCGTCGAACTAGCGTAAGTGCTTGATTTGTAATGAACTTCACCAAGTTTTTTGTAAATTCCCCGGTTACAAGGAGATTTACCCGGCTGGTGAAGCTGGCACGGATGGCTGTGCCGGCGTGAATATGGCGTCGGTGGCGCCACGTTGTTGAAACACTGGCGCTTTGTTCGCTGGGGGTGATCCGCCCCGGCACCGACATGTAAATGAATGTAGTCCTCTGCCACCAAACTGCAATCGGGAGGAGCGCAGCGCCTGCCAACTATGTCCGGTATTGGCCGCACATTTTTAAAATCGCTGGCTTGCGGCGGATGTGAGTGACTTGAGATGTTTAAGTAATAAACAACCAAAAATTCATTCGTTCCAGTTTTGACAGTTCGCTTCCAGAATCCATCCCATCACCTTTCTGGACTACCTACTACCTATGTTGACCCGCCGCCGTCTTTCTCAAGCCCTCGCTGTATTTGCTGTCTCCGCCGCAGGTCTTTCCGCCCACGCCCAGGCTCCCGCACCTGTGACACTGCTTAACGTGTCGTACGACCCGACCCGCGAGTTTTACAAGGACTTCAATGCCGCCTTCGCCAAGGACTGGCTGGCCAAGAACAAGCAGGAAGTCAGCATCAAGCAATCGCACGGCGGCTCTGGCAAGCAGGCTCGCTCGGTGATCGACGGCCTGGAAGCCGACGTGGTCACGCTGGCCCTGGCCTACGACGTGGACGCGCTGAACGAGTTCGGCAAGCTAATCCCCGCCGACTGGCAAAAACGCCTGCCGCAAAACGCTTCGCCCTACACCAGCACCATCGTGTTCCTGGTGCGTAAGGGCAACCCCAAGAAGATCAGCGACTGGAGCGACCTGGTGCGTCCCGGCGTCGGCATCGTCACACCCAACCCCAAGACATCGGGCGGTGCGCGCTGGAACTACCTGGCCGCTTGGGGCTTTGCCGTCAAGAAGAATGGCGCCGACGAAGCCCATGCACGTGACTTCGTGAAAGCCTTGTACAGCAATGCCGTTACGCTGGACTCCGGTGCCCGCGGTGCCACCACCAGCTTTACCGAGCGTGGCCAGGGCGACGTGCTGATCGCCTGGGAGAACGAGGCTTATCTGGCCCTGCAGGAATTCGGCAAGGACAAGTTCGAGATCGTCACCCCCAGCCTGTCCATCCTGGCCGAGCCACCAGTGAGCGTGGTCGACAAGGTGGTCGACAAACGCGGTACCCGCAAGATTGCCGAAGCCTATCTGCAGTACCTGTACAGCCCGGTGGGCCAGGACCTGGCCGGCAAGAACTTCTACCGCCCGCGCGACAAAGCCGCACAGGCCAAATACGCCAAGCAGTTCGGCACGGTGAACCTGTTCACCATCGACGAGCTGTTCGGTGGCTGGACCAAGGCGCAGAAGACCCATTTCGCCGAAGGTGGTGTGTTCGACCAAATCTACAGCAAGAAGTAATTGTCCCGCCCAGCCCACACCGCACTGTGCCCCTCAGAAGGGCCGGGCGTTGGGCTGGAGCAGATGTAGACACATATAAAAATGCACCAGGGAGTCTTTGAATGTCCATCCTCTTAATTGCTGGCAGTCCGTCCGAGCGCTCGCGTTCTGCCGCTTTGCTGGATGCCACGCAGCAGCACCTGGAGGCGCGTGGCGCGCTGGTCGAGCGGGTGCTGATCCGCGACCTGTCGCCCCAGGCCCTGGTGCTGGCCGATGTGGCCCACCCCAGCATTGCGCAGGCCGTGGCCAAGGTGGCGCGGGCCCGGGCGATTGTGGTGGCCACGCCGATCTACAAGGCCGCCTACAGCGGCGTGTTGAAGCTGTTTCTGGACCTGCTGCCGCAAACCGCCTTCAAAGGCAAAACCGTGTTGCCGCTGGCCACCGGCGGCAGCCCGCACCACATGCTGGCGCTCGACTACGCGCTGCGGCCGGTGCTGCAAGCCCTGTCGGCTGACCACATCCTGCCCGGGGTGTTTGCCATCGACGGCCAGGTCGTGCTGCTGCCGCCCGATGCGCACCAGCTGGATGCCGACCTGGCGCAGCGCCTGTACCGCGCGGTTGATCTGCTGCCGGTAGCGCAGGGCTGGGGCAAGCCGGCCATCCCCGCGAGCACCGCTTTTGCGCCTGTGCATTTCTCGCTGGTGCGATGTAGCGTTTAACGCCACCGGCCTTCTTTTTCTTCCTTCCATTTTTTCATGCTGCGCAGCGGCAGGGCAGAGCTTTGCCTGCGCAGTGTCCAAGGACTTCCAAATGCATCCATTGAACTCGATTTCCCGCCGCCAGCTACTGGCCGCTGCAGCTCTCGCCGTGCCCGCCTTCCAGGCCTTTGGCCAGGCGCCGCGCACCCTGCGCATTGGCAACCAGAAAGGCGTGCTGAGCTTTTTGAAAGCCCGTGGCACGCTGGAAAAGCGCCTGGCCCCGCTGGGCGTGAACGTGACCTGGACCGAATTTAACGCCGGCCCGGTGCAGCTGGAAGCGCTGAACGTCGGCGCCATCGACTTTGGTGACGTGGGCGAAGCCCCGCCCATCTTCGCCCAGGCCGCCGGTGCGCCGCTGGTCTATGCGGCTGCCACCGTGCCGCGCCCCACCAGCGAAGCGCTGATCGTGCCCAAGGGCTCGGCGATCCAGAAGGTCAGCGACCTGAAGGGCAAGAAGATTGCCTACAACAAGGGCTCGAACGTGCAGTTCTTTCTGGCCAAGCTGCTGGAGAAAAACGGCCTGGCTTACAGCGATGTGCAGCACGCACACCTGCCGCCGGCCGATGCGCGTGCCGCCTTCGCGCAGGGCTCGGTCGATGCCTGGGTGATCTGGGACCCGTTCCTGGCCTCGGCCCAGAAAACCCTGGACGCCCGCCTGCTGGCCGATGCCACCGGCGTGGTCAACAACCGCGGCTACTACTTCACTTCGCGCAGCTATGCCGACAAGAACGCCGACATCCTGCGCATTGCGGTGGAAGAGGTCGGCGCCATCGAGAAATGGGCGGGTAGCCAGCGCGCCGACGCGGCCACCGAGTACGCGGCTGTGCTGGGTCTGGAGCGCAGCGTGGTCGAGGTGGCGGTCAACCGCACGGCTTATGGCACGGTGCCCATCACCAAGGCCATCCTGGCCGAGCAACAGCAGATTGCCGACACCTTCTTTGAACTGAAGCTGCTGCCCAAGAAGATCAACATTCTGGACGCCGCCCTGGCCGGTGCGGCCTGAGGTGCGGGCCGTGGCGACCCGCAGCCCCGTCGCAGACACACAGCAGCATGCGCTGCGCCTGCTGGTGACCACGGCAGTGAGTTGGGGGCTTTTCAGCCCTCCAGCGCAACAATTACCTGCGCTGGTAGCTACTAAATTGGTAGCAAATGGCTTGTTTCGCCCCTGGGGCGTGGCACCGGTTCGCCATCTGCGTTGCGTGGCCACCCGTGGCAACCACCGGGCCGATGCCCGCCGCTAACTTTCACGTCCACGATTTTTGGAGTTGTTTGCAATGCAAGTTTTCTGGTTCATCCCTACCCATGGCGACAGCCGCTACCTGGGCACCAGCGAGGGTGCGCGCGAGGTCAATTTCGACTACCTGAAGCAGGTCGCGCAGGCGGCCGACAGCATGGGCTACGAGGGCGTGCTGATCCCCACCGGCCGCTCCTGCGAAGACCCCTGGGTGGTGGCATCGGCGTTGCTGCCGGTCACCCAGCGCCTGAAGTTCCTGGTGGCTGTGCGCCCCGGCCTGCACCAGCCCAGCCTGGCCGCGCGCATGGCCGCCACCTTTGACCGCCTGTCCGGCGGGCGTCTGCTGATCAACCTGGTGACCGGTGGCGACCAGACCGAGCTGGAGGGCGACGGCGTGTACCTGGACCACGCGCAGCGCTACGAGCAGTCGGCCGAGTTCATCCGCATCTGGCGCGAGATCCTGGCGCGCAGCCATGACGGCGAGAGCTTTGATTTTGAGGGCCAGCACCTCAGCGTGAACGGCGCCAAGCTGCTCTATCCACCGCTGCAAAAACCGTATCCGCCGGTGTATTTCGGCGGATCGTCCGACGCGGCGCACGACCTGGCAGCCGAGCAGGTCGACACCTACCTGACCTGGGGCGAACCGCCGGCCGAGGTGGCCAAGAAGGTCGCCGATGTGCGGGCGCGTGCCGCCAAGCACGGCCGCACGGTGAAGTTCGGCATCCGCCTGCACGTCATCGTGCGCGAGACCGATGCCGAGGCCTGGGCCGCGGCCGACAGCCTGATCAGCAAGCTCGACGACGACACCGTGGTCCGCGCCCAGGCTGCGTTTGCGCGCATGGATTCGCAAGGCCAGCGCCGCATGGCTGCGCTGCATGCGGGTGGCAAGAAGCGCACGCGCGCCGATTTGGAAATCAGCCCCAACCTGTGGGCCGGCGTTGGCCTGGTGCGCGGCGGGGCCGGCACGGCCCTGGTCGGCGACCCGCAGACCGTGGCCGCGCGCATGCAGGAATATGCGGACCTGGGCCTGGACACCTTTGTGCTGTCCGGCTACCCGCATCTGGAAGAAGCCTACCGCTTCGCCGAGCTGGTGTTCCCGCTGCTGCCGCGCAGCGTGCAAGACAAGCTCAAGCTGCCCGGCCAGCAGTTGACCGGGCCGTTTGGTGAAGTGGTCGGCAACAGCTATCTACCCAAAGCTTCGCAAAGCTGAAAAGGAAGAAAACCCATGAACATCCATTCCATCCACCACGCGCAGCTGGCGTTCCGCGCAGGCGACGAGGCGCAGATCCGGCGCTTCTACAACCAGCTGATCGGCCTGACCGAATTCAACTACGGCGAGCCCGTGGACACCCATGCGCCGCTGCGCTTTGTTGCCGGCCACCAGCGCATCGACCTGGTGCCTACCGACAACTGGCAACCCAACCCCATCCCCAGCCACCTGGCGTTTGAAGTGCAAGGCCTGCCGACCTTGCGCAACCGCCTGCTGTCGGCCGACGTGGCGCTGGAAGAAAGCCGCCCGCTGGTCGGCTACCTGCGCTTCTACGTCAAGGACCCGGCGGGCAACCAGCTGGAGTTTCTGGAACCCGACGCATCCCAGGCGAGCACGGTATGAGCGGCCCCCGTACATACGAGCATGAGCTGCAGGTCACGCCGTTTCCCCACACGGCCGAAGATGCTCCGGCTGCAGCCGAGTCGCGTTTCCCTTTCAAAGCATTTGCGGCCAGCGTAGGCCAGGGCCTGCTGCCCTGGTTGCTGCCCATCGTGCTGATCGTGGTCTGGCAGATCGCCTCCAGCGTCGGCTGGCTGGCGACCCGCATCCTGCCCGCACCCTTCGATGTGTTCAAGGCCGCCTGGACCCTGGCGGCCTCCGGCGAGCTGGCCAAGCACGTGGGCGTGAGCGCCTGGCGCGCTCTGTCCGGCCTGGCCATGGGCGGCGGCCTGGGCCTGCTGCTGGGCCTGCTGACGGGCTCGGTGAAGTTCTTCGAAACCCTGTTCGACTCTAGCCTGCAGATGGTGCGCAACATCCCCGCGCTGTCGCTGATTCCGCTGGTGATTCTGTGGTTCGGCATTGACGAAACGGCCAAGCTGTTTCTGATCTCGGTGTCGGTGTTCTTCCCGATCTACCTGAACACCTTCCACGGCATCCGCAATGTGGACCCGGCGCTGATCGAGATGGGCCGCAGCTACGGCCTGACGCGCTGGCAGCTGTACCGCGACATCATCTTGCCGGGCGCGCTGTCCAGCATCCTGGTGGGCCTGCGCTTCAGTTTGGGCTTGATGTGGGTGATCTTGATCGTGGCCGAAACCATCTCGGCCCAGGCCGGCATCGGCTACCTGACGATGAACGCCCGCGAGTTCCTGCAGACCGACATCGTGCTGGTCGGCATCCTGCTCTACGCCTTGCTGGGCAAGCTGGCCGACGTGTTCGCCCGCGGCCTGGAGCGCTTCTTCCTGCGCTGGCACCCTGGATACCAAGCCAACACGAACTGAGGGCCACCATGTCTGAACAACCCAAGAACGGCGTGCGCCTGCAGCTGCAACATTTAAGCAAACGCTATGGCGAACGCCAGGTGCTGCACAACACCCAGCTGACGATCGAGCCCGGCCAGTTCGTCGCCATCGTCGGCCGCAGCGGCTGCGGCAAGAGCACCTTGCTGCGCCTGGTGGCGGGTCTGGAATCGGCCACCGGCGGCAGCCTGCAGCTGGATGCCGAGCCGGTGCAAGGCATCCGCGCCGACACCCGCATCATGTTCCAGGATGCGCGCCTGCTGCCCTGGCACAAGGTGATCGACAACGTGCTGATCGGCCTGCCGAAATCGGCACGCGAGCAGGGCGAAAAAGTGCTGGCCCAGGTCGGACTGGCGGACCGCAAGAACGACTGGCCGGCCAAGCTGTCCGGCGGCCAGCGCCAGCGCGTGGCCCTGGCCCGCGCCCTGGTGCGCAACCCGCGCCTGCTGCTGCTCGACGAACCGCTGGGCGCGCTGGATGCGCTGACCCGCATCGAGATGCACCGCCTGGTCGAAGGCCTGTGGCAGGACCAGGGCTTTACCGCCTTGCTGGTGACGCACGACGTGCAGGAAGCCGTGGCCCTGGCCGACCGGGTGATCCTGATCGAAGACGGCCGCATCGCGCTGGACGAAAACATCGCCCTGGCCCGGCCGCGCTGGCATGGCGACCCGGAGTTCGCCCGCATCGAAAAGCGCATCCTGGACCGCGTGCTACAGAAACCAGAGCGGCCTGCGCATATAGACCGTGCGCGGGGCGGCGATTTGACGCCGATTTTTGGCATCCGTTGGGCGATTTGATTTTCACCACCATCCGAGGGAGACACCATGGCAAGAGACACCAGCAACTGGAAGTTTGAAACCCTGTCCGTCCACGCCGGCTATTCGCCGGACCCGACAACGCGCGCGGTAGCGCCGCCGATCTACCAGACTGTGGCCTATGCGTTCGACAGCGCCCAGCACGGCGCCGACCTGTTCGACCTGAAGGTGCCGGGCAACATCTACACGCGGATCATGAATCCGACGCAGGACATCCTGGAGCAGCGCGTGGCCGCGTTGGAGGGCGGCATTGCCGCGCTGGCCCTGGCCTCCGGCCAGGCGGCCGTGACCTATGCGATCCAGACGATTGCCGAGGCCGGCGACAACATCATCAGCAGCACCGCGCTGTACGGCGGCACCTACAACCTGTTCGCCCACACGCTGCCGCAGTTCGGCATCACCACCCGCTTTGCCGACCACCGCGACCCAGCCAGCTTCGAAGGCCTGTTCGACGACAAGACCAAGGCGGTCTTCGTCGAGTCGCTGGGCAACCCGGCCGGTAATGTGACCGACATCGCCGCGATTGCCGAGATTGCGCACCGCCACGGCGTGCCACTGATCGTGGACAACACCGTGCCCAGCCCCTACCTGAGCCGGCCCATCGAGCACGGCGCCGACATCGTGGTGCATTCGCTGACCAAATACCTGGGCGGCCACGGCACCAGCATTGGCGGGGCCATCGTCGATTCCGGCAAGTTCCCCTGGGCCGAGCACAAGGCGCGTTTCAAGCGACTCAACGAGCCCGACCCCAGCTACCACGGCGTGGTCTACACCGAGGCCCTGGGCGCCGCCGCCTACATCGGCCGGGCGCGCGTGGTGCCGCTGCGCAATACCGGCGCGGCGATCTCGCCGTTCAACGCGTTTTTGATTTTGCAGGGCATAGAAACCCTGGCCCTGCGCATGGACCGCATCAACAGCAACACCCTGGCAATTGCCCAGCACCTGCGCGGCGCGGCCAAGGTGCAGTGGGTCAACTACGCCGGCCTGGAAGACCACCCCGACTACCCGCTGGCCAAGAAGTATTTGCGCGGCAAGGCCTCCGGCATTCTGACTTTCGGCGTCACCGGCGGACGCGAGGCCGGCGCCCGTTTCCTGGATGCCTTGCAGCTGTTCACCCGCCTGGTGAATATCGGCGATGTGCGCTCACTGGCCACGCATCCGGCGTCCACCACCCACCGCCAGCTCAACCCGGCCGAGCTGGCCCGGGCTGGCGTGTCGGAGGAGACGGTGCGCCTGTCGGTCGGTATCGAACACATCGACGACCTGCTGGCCGACCTGGACCAGGCACTGGCCGCGGTGTAAGCCACAGATTTATAGAAAAAAGGCCGCTGGAGCAGTTTATGTATGCGCTGGCAGCTCTCTATTTGATAGCAATAAAGTATTTCTACAGGACCCAAGCCATGACGCAACTCCATGTTTTGCCCGATCTCTCGCTGGACCAGCTGTTCCGCAAAGCCCGCACGGTCCACGCGTTCCAGCCCGTGCCGGTGAGCGACGACACCGTCCGCCAGCTGTACGAGCTGCTGAAGTGGGGGCCCACCGCCTTCAACGCCCAGCCCGCGCGCTATGTGTTCGTGCGCAGCGCCGAGGCCAAGGCCCGGCTGCTGCCCGCGGTATCGGCCGGCAACCGTGCGCAGACCGAGGCGGCCGGCGTCACGGTGATCGTGGCGCAGGACAGCCAGTTCTACGAACACCTGCCCAGCCAGTTCCCGGCCTACAACGCCAAGCCGCTGTTTGAAAGCAATGCCCAGGCCGCCGAGGCCACGGCCTTCCGCAATGCCAGCCTGCAAGGCGCCTACCTGATCCTGGCGGCGCGCGCGCTGGGCCTGGATGTCGGTGCGCAGTCGGGCTTTGACGCGGCGGCGGTGAACCAGGCCTTCTTTGCCGATGGCCGCTGGAAAGCCAATTTCCTGGTCAACCTGGGCGTGGCCGACCACCAGGCCACGCACCCGCGCGGACCCCGTTTAGCGTTTGACGAAGTCGCCCAAATCGTCTGATTTTTTAACCCCAAGGAGTATCCCCATGTCCATCCAAGCCATCAATGTGCGCAACCAGTTCCGCGGCAAGATCAAAGAAATCATCCGCGGCGATGTCGTGTCGGAAATCGATGTCGAAACCCCCTGGGGCATCGTCACCTCGGTCATCACCACCCGCTCGGTGGTCGACCTGGAGCTGAAGGTCGGCAGCGAAGTGGTCGCGCTGGTCAAGTCCACCGAAGTCTCCATCGCCAAGCTGTGAGGACCGGCATCGCCACGACATGATTGAGTTGCACAACATCCACCAGACTTACCCCGGCCCACAAGGCCCGGTGCAAGCATTGCAGGGCATCGACCTGCAGATACAGGCGGGTGAAATTTTCGGGGTGATCGGGCGCAGCGGCGCGGGCAAAAGCTCGCTGGTGCGCGTGATCAACCTGTTGAACCGGCCCTCGCAAGGCCAGGTCCGCGTCGATGGGCGCGACCTGACGGCGCTGAACGCCCCCGATCTGCGTGCCGCCCGGCACCAGATCGGCATGGTGTTCCAGCACTTCAACCTGCTGTCCTCACGGACGATTTTTGACAATGTGGCGCTGCCGCTGGAGCTGGCCGGTACCCGCCCGGCGCTGATCAAGGCGCGGGTCGACGACCTGCTGGACCTGGTCGGCCTGTCGGCGCTGCGCGACCGCTACCCGGCGCAGATCAGCGGCGGGCAGAAGCAGCGCGTAGGCATTGCCCGCGCGCTGGCCAGCAACCCCAAGGTCTTGCTGTCCGACGAAGCCACTTCGGCGCTCGACCCGGAAACCACCCGTTCTATTCTTGGCCTGCTGCGCCAGATCAACCGCGACTTCGGTTTGACCATTGTGCTGATCACCCACCAGATGCAGGTGATCAAGCAGGTGGCCGACCGGGTAGCGGTGATAGACGCCGGCCGCATCGTGGAGCAGGGCGCGGTGATCGACGTGTTCACCCGCCCGCAACACGCCACCACCCGCAGCCTGATCGCCGAGATCGTGCCGCAGGACCTGCCCGAGAGCGTGCTGGTACGCATCCGCAAGCTGATGGCCACCGAGCCGGCCCAGCAAGGCCAGCTGTTGCGGCTGGCGTTTGCGGGTGATGACTCGGACCGGCCGTTGCTGTCGGACGTGATCCGCCGCTTCGGGCTGGACCTGAACATCCTGCACGGCCAGGTCGACGAGATCCAGGGCCGACCGTTTGGCGCGTTGGCCGTGCATGTGCGCGGCGCCCGCGAGCAACTGGCGGGGGCCGTGGCGCATCTGCGCGGCGCCGGCGTGTTGGTACAGGAGGTCGCCCATGTTTGATACTTTTACTCCCCAACTGATTGAGCTGTTTGCATCCTCGTTCTGGGAGACGCTGGTGATGGTCGGCATCTCTGGCGCAGTGGGTGCGCTGATCGGCGTGCCGCTGGGCGTGTTCCTGCGCTTGACCGACCACGGCGGTGTGCTGCACAACCCGGCGCTGAACCGCAGCGTTGGCGGCATCGTCAACGCCGTGCGCTCCACGCCTTTCATCATCCTGCTGGTGGCCATCATTCCGCTGACGCGCTTGCTGACGGGTTCGTCCATCGGCACGATGGCGGCGGTAGTGCCGCTGACGATTGCTGCTGCACCCTTCATTGCCCGGCTGGTGGAAACCGCGCTGCGCGAGGTCGACCACGGCCTGGTCGAGGCGGCGCAGGCCATGGGCGCCAGCACCCGGCAGATCGTCTTCAAGGTGCTGCTGCCCGAGGCCCTGCCCGGCATCGTCGCCGGCCTGACCATCACCTTGGTCAGCCTGACCGGCTACTCGGCCATGGCCGGCGCCATCGGTGGCGGCGGCCTGGGCGATCTGGGTATCCGCTACGGCTACCAGCGCTTTCTGCCCGAGGTCATGCTGGCCGTGGTGCTGGTGTTGATCGTCTTTGTACAGGCACTGCAAAGCCTCGGCGACTGGTTCGTACGTCGCCTAAGTCATAGGTTGTGACTCACCCCCAGGCTTCAGTGCTGCGCACTTTCCGCCAACCCCCTTGCAGGGGGCGATACCAGTGGCCCGGCAGAGCCGGTTCCACGGTATCCCTGGAGGTGTGCGTTCAACTTGTGCGTTGGGGCTGAACCGTTCCTTTTTTTACTTGAAAGACCTTGCTATGAACAAACGCCATTTGATCCAATCCGCTCTGTCGCTGGCGCTGCTGGCCTCGCTGTCGGGCAGCCTGCTGGCGCAGGACAAACCGCTGAAGATCGGCGTCACCGCCGGCCCGCATGCCCAGATCTTCGAGCAGGTGAAGAAGATCGCTGAAAAGGACGGGCTGAAGATCCAGATCGTCGAGTTCAGCGACTACATCCAGCCGAATGCCGCACTGGCCGCCGGCGACCTGGACGCCAACAGCTACCAGCACAAGCCCTACTTGGACCAGCAGGTCAAGGACCGCAGCTACAAGATCGTCTCCGTGGGCTATACCGTCAACTTCCCCATCGGCATTTACTCCAAGAAGGTGAAGAGCCTGGCCGAGCTGAAGGAGGGTGCGCGCGTCGGCATCCCCAACGATCCCACCAATGGCGGCCGCGTGCTGCTGGTGTTCCAGGACAAGGGCTTGATCAAGCTCAAGCCCGATGCGGGCCTGAAAGCCACGCCGCTGGACGTGATCGACAACCCGAAGAAGATCAAGTTCGTTGAAGTGGATGCAGCCCAGCTGCCACGCACGCTGGACGACCTGGACGCTTCGGCCGTCAACACCAACTACGCGCTGTCGGCCGGCCTGAACCCCAAGGATGCCATCGCCCAGGAGAACGCCAAGAGCCCTTACGTGAACCTGCTTGCCGTGCGCGACCAGGACAAGGACAAGCCCTGGGTCGCCAAGCTGGTGACGGCCTACCACTCGGACGAAATACGCAAGTACATCCAGACCGAGTTCAAGGGCGCGGTGCTGGCCGGGTTCTGAGGGCAATCTGTTTGCACGGCGCAAGCTGCTGGGTCTGAAACAGGCCGACGTGGCCGTGCAGGTGGGGGTAACGGCTGAGTCGTTGTCCCGCTTCGAGCGCGGCAGGGCCGCCGAGTTTGGCTCGCGTAAGCTGCTGCCGTATTGGCCGTGCTGGACGTTATAGCGCAAGGCCAGTCTGGCAACCTGGACGAGCTGCGTCGTGAGCCGATGTGCATCTCTCGCCCGCCTACGACATGTTCACCACTAGCGTCTACCTCAGCACAGGCAGCTCTTTATTTCATAGCGTTCAGGCCGCGATCGAAAACCCCGTGTCAAACTTTCGCAACCGCAATGGACGACTTGATGAGTTCCTCAAAAATATGCGCCTGCCCTGCGGGAATGAGTTGTCTATGGATCTCTCGCCGCTTGTCCTCTCCATATAGGCGTTCAGCCAGCCACCCGGTCAGATACAGCGCAGATAAACAGCCACCGGCTGTGGCGATATTGCCTTCCACTACCAGTGCCTTGTCCTGAACATCCACACCCATGGACACCAGCCCTGGCTTGGCATCTGGATGCGTGGTTGCCTTGATGCCGTCCAGCAAACCCAATCGAAACAAGATGATCGAACCGGCACAGACGGAGCCAATGAGTTGCTTTTGCGGGTTCAGATGGAAGGATGCCATGAACGCCTCGTCCGCCAATGCGGCCGGTACACCTCGATAGCCGCTGACGAACAGAACAACATCTGCGGCGTTGGCCTCCGATACATGGCCATCCGTTTTGACCGTCTGGCCCAATGTGGAGGTATGGATGCTTTTGGTGCCCAGAACTTTGACGTCCCAATCCGTGCTGGTTCGCCCCAGAATATCTCGCATCAAAAAGAAATCGATATCGGTGAAATCGTCGAAGACGATGATCGAAATCTCATACTTCATTTGTCGCTCCGTTGGGTGTACGCACACCAAGCTATCGTTTGGCTTAGACCTCAGTTGGCCGCGCATGATGATCTGGACTCTGGCTTACGTCTCCGTCGCCGACGGCCAGCCGACCCGTGCCGCACTACGAAGGCTGGACTGAACGACTAAGCGATGGAACGGGGCAATGAGAGAAATGTAGAGACGACCTAAGCGATTGTTGCAATGGACAACGGTCGACAGAATCAAGTGACGTTTGGCTCCCGGCGACAACTGACCGGAACACAGAACAGAGAGCCTGAAGTTCAAGTGCTTGTCGTCTTCTCCAAGAACAATTTCGGTTGGACTTGTACTGTAGATCTTAAAGATACTGAGTCGGCCCGCTCCGCTCTCCGCCTCCAGTGATGCGAGACGCTTAGCCGTCTTGAGGCCGAACCCGGCTACGAGCGCGTCTCGAACCGTCATGAGGCTGCCAATCCAGGGCGCTTGGTGAGCGAAGATGAACCTTGCCAACAATTCGGGATTGGTCGACGCTCCGGCGGGAAGCTCGATCGAGTAAGCGTCGGCGAGATTCATAAACGCGTAGGCTTTAGCAATGGCCGACTGCGGAGGAATCGACACAGATGTTGCGTGATAGTGTTCGGTCGACATGTATGCAATCAATGGTTCGTTTCTGAGGTCTAACAAGCAATGAGCACTTCACTCACCTGTATCACCGGCTCCACGTCGGTGTAGTTGAGCATATCGCCCTGCATCGCTGGCGCGTGGTGCATGAAAGCTGCCAGGAAGTTTTCAAGCGAGTTGAACAGCAAAGAATTCCCAGCGTGTCGCGTTTCATCTCGCCGAGCAGCGGCAGGCCAAAGAAGAACGAACGGGGGCCGGGTGGACGGGTAGCGGTTTCGGTGGACATGGGCGCTACTGTGCGCGCTCGGGCCGCCGATGTATTGAACGCTTGCGACATGGCGGCTTCGCTAAACTGCCCGCATGCTTGATGCCCTTGCCCAGCCCGCCATGGCCGACACGGCCACCCCCACAGCCGCCACCCACAGCGCCCTCTACGCGCCCCGCTTGTCGCTGGCCGCCTGCGTGCGGGCCTACCTGTCGCACAGCACGCTGGGGGCGGATCTGGCACCGGCCCAGCGCTACAACTACTTTCCGGCGGCACCCATGTGCGCGATCCAGTGGATCATCCTGGGTGCGTCCATTGTGGTGCAGCGCGGCGACGAGCGGATCCATGAAGCCGTGCCGACCCAGTTTTTCAACGGCCCGCACACCGCTCCCATTGTGAGCTTCAACCCCGGGCCGGTCCAAGGCTTCATGCTAGTGCTAACACCCGATGCGGTGCAGGCGATGACGGGGGTGGACATGAGCCAGTTTGTGGACAGGCAGGTCCCTTTGCGCCAGGTCTTCGATGCGACCTGGCAAGCCATGGCGCAGACGGTGATGGATGCCCCGGACGATGCCGTGCGCATTCAGCTGATCGAGGCCTTTCTGGAGCCGCGCTGGGCCGCCGTGCGCAGTGCGGCCATGCCCCGGGCCGACCGCTATCGACTGTGGGCCGAGGGCCTGGCGCTGCGTGCCGCCACCTCCGGCATGGGCCAGAGCCTGCGGCAGATCGAGCGCCGCATCAAGGCCTGGGCCGGGTTGCCGCTGCGCGATTTGCGGCGCTTCAGTCACCTGGAGGCCGCCTACTTTCAGGTGCGCCAGGCGCAGAATTCGGCCAGCTTCAACTGGGCCGATGCCGCCGCCGACGCGGGCTTTGCCGACCAGGCCCATCTGTGCCGCGAAACCCGGCGCATCACCGGACTGACCCCGACCGAACTGCGCAGGGCGATCGACGAGGATGAATGCTTCTGGGTGTACCGAATTGTGCGCTGATAGGGTTTTTCGCTGGTGGGGTGCCTGGCCCGTTGTCAGCGCCTTTAGTTGGTCGTCCGCAGGGCCGCCTCGTCAATTCGCCGCAGCAAGCGCTTGCGGATCAACCCGCT
The DNA here is from genome assembly GCF_031458075.1 of Rhodoferax ferrireducens. Classification (GTDB taxonomy): domain Bacteria; phylum Pseudomonadota; class Gammaproteobacteria; order Burkholderiales; family Burkholderiaceae_C; genus Rhodoferax_B; species Rhodoferax_B ferrireducens_A. Next base: position 1,118,741 of record NZ_JAVDXT010000001.1, read on the forward strand.
GACTGGGTGAATCAACCACCGCTAGGGCCGAAAGCCTGACAGTGACATCGCGTTGTTGCTGGGCAAGCGCTGAATTTGTGCAAGAAATTGGCAGCTGGTGCTTATCCCACCAGCACGAGCAGCTCTTTATTCCATAGCATTCAGGCCGCGAGCGGCAGGCCGGTATCGAAGGTGGCGCGCACATCCAGCTTTTGCTTGATCAGCCCGGCATCCAGATAGAAGTCGGCAGTGCGCTGCTGGTCGGCCACGACCTGGGTGTCTATCGATTGCCAGCGGGTCTGGCGGCGTTCGAACTGCAGGCGCGCTGCTTCGGCGGGGATGCCGATGATGCGGGCCAGTGTGGCGCTGAATTCCGCCGGATGCTGGGTCGCCCAGGCTTGGGCGCGCACGATGCGCTGCTGCAGGTCTTGCAGCTGGTTACGCTTGTCGCGCAGGGCGTTGTCGGTGGCCGCCAGGAAGCTCAGGCCGCTCCAGAGGTTGCGGCCGTTCACCAACACCCGCGCATGTCCTCCTGTTTCGGCCAGCGCGGTATACGGCTCCCAGGTAGCCCAGGCATCGACCGAGCCCTGGGTTAGCGCCAGCTTGGCATCCGGCGGGGCCAGAAAACGCAGGCTGATGTCTTCGGCCTTCAGGCCTACCGAGGCCAGCGCCTTCAGGGTCACGAAGTGGCCGATGGAGCCGCGGTTGGTGGCCACGCTTTTGCCCTTCAGGCTGCTGGCGTCTTTCAGCGGCGAGTTGGGTGCGACCAGGATGGCTGTGCCATAGGGGTCGGAGCGGTTGACCGCAAAGGCCTTGACCCGGCTGCCCGCGGCCAGCGAAAACAGCAAGGGCGCATCGCCGATCGGCCCGAAGTCCACCGCGTCGGCATTCAATGCCTCGGCCAGCGGGGCGGCGGCGGGAAATTCGGTCCACTGGATGTCGTAGGGCAGGCCCTTGAGTTCGCCCGCGGCTTCCAGCAGGGCACGCAGGCCGCCCTTTTGGTCACCCGCGCGCACCACGGCGCGGGTTTGGGTGTGGCCGAGCGCGGGGGACAGAAAGGCCACAGCGGACAGGAATTGTTGGAAGGTACGTCTTTGCATGGCGTGGAATGGGTGGTTAAGAAATCAGGATCTGCTTGCCGGCGGCGATGCGGGCGCTGTCGTCTTGCGGCGTATGGATGCGCCCGCAGAGCACGTCGCGCAGATGGCGTTCCAGCGGGTTCTTGCGCGACAGGCCGTGGTTGCTGCTCAGCGACAGCGCAGCCTCTACCGCTTGCACGGCGTTGTTGGTGACCAGCGACTTGATCAGGCCGCTGTCGGTGGCGGACACCGGCGTGCTGTTGTCCACGTCGCGGGCCAGGCTGGCCAGCAGGCGTTCATTCGTGAGCAGCAGGCCCTGGATACTGCCGACGACCTCCTGGGCCCGCGGCAGAGTGGCCAGGGCCGCGCCCAGGTTCGCCGGTTTGCGTTGGCGCAAGAATTCGACCACCCAGTCGCGCGCGGCGCGGGCGATGCCGCTGTACAGCGCGCCTAGCAGCACAGCCATATCGGCTTGCAGGTTGGGGTCGCCTGGGCCCCATTCTTGCGGTAGGCGCAGGTCGATGACGTTGCCCAGCGGAACCAGCACGTCGTCGAACACGATGTCATGGCTGCCGCTGGCGCGCAGGCCCAGGTGGTCCCAGGTCTCGATGGTGCGGATACCGGGCAAACCGGCTGGTACCAGGATCGTGCCGACCCGGGGCGGGGTTTCGTCGGTGCGCGTCCATACCGCGTACCAGCGCAGGATGGGCGCACCGGTGGAGTACACCTTGTGGCCCGACAAGCGCCAGCCCTCGGGCGTCAGGCGGGCGGTGGTGCCGGGCAGGCCGCCGCGCGCGGGTGAGCCCAGTTCGGGTTCGACCCGCAGCGCATTCACCAGCGATACGGAATGCACCGATTCGCGCACCAGGCGCTCGGCCAGGTGCTGCGGCCAGCTGCGGCTCTTGTTGTCGGCATAGCCCATGCTGCGGTGCTGCATGTACTGCATCACCAGCACCAGGGCGGTGGCCGGATCGCCATGCGCCACTGCGCCTATGACTTCGCCGAGCTGCGCCAATGTGGCGCCTTGGCCGCCAAGCTTGCGCGGTGCGGCCAGTGCCAGCAGGCCTGCCTGCTGCAGCTGGCTGAAGTTTTCGAAAGGGAAGCTGGCATCGCGGTCATGCTCGGCGGCGCGGGTGGCGAACTCTGCGGCCAGGGTGCGGGCAATCTGGCCCGGGGTCAACGAGGCATTCATGGCTGGGCCCCGGAAATTTGGGGTGATGCGGAAAGAAATGGGTGCATGCTGCCGACGATAGAAGCGATAGCCGGGCGCGACAACGAAGAAAAAAGCCTGTCTACATGCGGTTTCTGAATGAGCTGGAACTACTAATGCGGAAAACCACCGCGCAGCAAGCGCACGGGCTCATCGTCCATGCGGCGGATCAGGCCGTCCAGTCCATCGCCTGCCGGTGTGGTGGAAGCCAGTGTGAGGGGTGTGGCCGTAGAGCGGCACACCAGGTCGCTGGCCGACCAGCCGGCTTGCCCGGGCTGGCCCCGGGCGCGCAGCCAGCCGTCGCGGTCTACCAGCAATTGGTGGCCGGCCAGTTGCGCGGGCTGTACGCCCAGTACCAGGGACAAAGCCCTGCGCAGATCTGGCAACTCGGGCGCGCTGGCCTGGCATTCGGGATCGGTTGCGTTGACTGCGGTGTACACGCTGACCAGCCGGGGATCTTCTTGCAGCGGGGCGGTATCGGTCAGCAGGCGCAGCCGTTGGCCACCCAGGCTGTGCAGTGTGCGTGGCGCCTGGTGGCGGCACAGTACGGCAGCGTCTGGCATGCGCACCGGGTAGCTCCAGCCACCAGATTCCTTCAACATCTGGCCCGCCGCATTCGCTTGCAGATAGTTAAGCACTTCCCACACCTGGACATCGCTGAGGGGTGGGCCAAAGCCGGGCATGGTGCTGCTACCGTCGCGCGCGCGCATGCCGTGGCGTACCCGCCAGAACAGTTCGCCGTCCAGCCGCTTCCACAGCAGGGAGCCAGTCAAGGTGGGTGGCCACATGGGCAGCTTGGCCGCGTCCACGCCTTCGCCCCGGCCATCGGCACCGTGGCAGCGCACGCACTGCTGCTGGTACACCGCCTGTCCGCGCACAATGCCTTGCGCTGTGAAGCCAGTGGGCGATGCATGCAGGCTGGTGGGGACGGCGGGGGCCAGCAAGAGATGCGGCTCGGGCCAGGGTGCCAGCAGCAATGCCGCCGCCGCCAACACCCACAACCCCGGCCTGCCGCGGCGCCACGCCAGCGAGACCAGCAGGCTCAGCCCGGCCAGCAGCAGGCAGGCAATGCAGATAGCCACACGGCGGGCGTGACCGGCATCCAGGGCCAGCATCTCACCGGCAATGCGGTAGGCAAACGGCCAGGCGGGCTGGCCATGGATGTCGGGCGCCAAGCCCAGGATATGCAGAACTGCACGCAGGCCCAGCTGGGCTTGTTGCAGCGCCGACAGCAGCAGGCTCAGGCCTTCGGCAGGCAAGCTCCAGGCCATGCGTGCGGAACAGCTACCAGCTGGCCGCCAGGCCTAGCAGCGACAGCGCCTGGTGCCGCAGTTCGGCCAGCCGTGGGTGGCCGCGGTGGCGCGGGTAGGGAAGGTCGTTGACCAGCACCTGCTTGATGCGCGCCGGCCGGTCGGACAGCACCACCACGCGCTGCGCCATGAACAAGGCTTCTTCCACATCGTGCGTGACCAGCAGCACCGAGAAGCCCTTGCGCTGCCATAGGTCGACCAGCTCGGTCTGCATGGCCAGCCGGGTCAGCGAGTCCAGCTTGCCCAGCGGTTCGTCCAGTACCAGCAGGCTGGGGTCGTTGACCAGCGCGCGTGCCAAAGCCACGCGCTGCGCCATACCGCCCGACAGCTGGTGCGGTAGCGCCTGGGCAAAGCTTTGCAGGCCGACCAGCGCCAGCGCTTCATCGACCCGGTGCCGTTGGGTCTTCAGCAGGCCGCGCGCCTGCAGGCCCAGGGCCACGTTGTTCCACACCGTGCGCCAGGGGAACAGCGTCGGGTCCTGGAACACCACGATGCGCGACGGGTCGGGTTGGGTGATGGCTTGGCTGTCGTGCTGCAGGCTGCCCGTGGTGGCAGGTTCCAGCCCGGCGACCAGGCGCAGCAGCGTGGACTTGCCGCAGCCGCTGGGGCCGAGCAGGGCCACGAATTCGCCAGGCTGGATCTCCAGATCCAGGTCGGCAATGACTTGCAGCGGGCCCTGGGCTTGCTCGAACCAGTGGCTGACGTTGCGCACCGCAATGTGTGCGCCAGCGTTCGCCTGGGTCTGTACGGGACTCACCATTTCACGATTCCTTTTTGCCAGGACAGCACCCGGTCGCGTACCAGAAACAGCAGGCTGATCAGGCCCGAAAACAGCAGCGCCATCACCAGCAGCGCGGCGTACATGTTCGGGTAGGCGGCCCAGCCCTGGGCCCAGGTCAGGTACCAGCCCAGGCCGGCTTTGACGCCCAGCATTTCGGCGACTACCAGCGTGGCAAACGCATGGCCCAGGCCCATGAACAGGCCGACGAACACCTGGGGCAGGGCGGCGGGAATCGCCACCCGCAGCACCAGGAACCAGGGCGATGCGCCCATGGTGCGGGCCACGTCGTAGTAGTTCTTGTTGACACTGGCCACACCCGATGCGGTGAGGATGGCGACCGGAAACGCGGTGCCGACAGCGATCAGGAAAATTGCCGTAGACCAGCTGGACGGGAAGAAATAGAACGAGATCGGCAACAGCGCCGTGGTGGGCAGCGGCCCGAGCACGCGCAGCACCGGGTGCACCCAGTAGCTGGCGCGCCGCGACCAGCCCATCAGCACGCCGACCAGGAAGCCGACCGAGGCGCCAATGCCTATGCCCAGGCCCAGCAGCTGCAGCGAATGGGCGCCGCTTTCCAGCAGTCGCCGCCAGTCGGTTATGTAGACCTCGGCCAGGCTCTGGGGCGGCGCAAAGAACGGTGGTGGCAGGGTGCCGAGCTTGGCGGTAAATACCTCCCATACCGCCAGGCCCAGGGCTACGGCGATCAGCCAGGGGCCGGCCGCACGCAGCTTGGCCGGGACCGCTGCGATCCGCCCCGGCGCCAGGCTCAGCGTCAGCAGCGCTACCGCGACCAGCCCGGCGAACCAGGCGAATTCGGTGGTGTAAGCCCACTCGCTGAAGCCCAGTGGCTTGTTGGGCCAGGTACCGGTTAGCACCGCGAGCACACCCCAGGCCAGGCCGGCTGCCAGGCCGGTCCACCAGGGTGCGTAGGCGGTTGCGCTAACCGCCGCCGATGGACTGCGCTGCCGTGGTGACAGGGTTGGCGCAGACAGGATGTTGTCAGCCGTAGTCATCGCGTGGGGGCTCCGTCAGGCAAGCACGTCGGCGTACACGTACTCGGCAAAGCGCGCCGGGTCGGTGCTGGGCTTGAGCACGCCGACCAGCTTGAAGTCGCGGGCATAGAACTCTATCTCTTTCTTCAGGTCGTTGCCGCTGGGGTGGTTGCGGTGCGTCAGCGTGCCCAGCACGGCGCGCAGGTCTTCTACCGGCACTTTGGAATAGGGGCTGTAGATCTTGGCGGTTTCGTTCGGGTAGTTGGCGATGAAGTCCGAGGCCTCGGTGATGGAGCGCGCCAATGCGGCCGCGGTAGGCTTGTCGTTGCGCACCAGCTTGCCGCTGACGCCCAACACGCAGCAGGTCTTGTTGGCGTATTCGCCCGACAGATTGGTGGCCAGCTCGACCAGGCCCTTGGTGCGGCGCTCGACAAGGAACAGGTTCGGGTCGCCATCGGCGATCGCATGGGCTTCGCCTTTCTCTACCGCCAAGCCCAGCATGTCGGCTGGGAACTGGCGCCAGCTCACGTCCTTCTCCGGGTCCAGGCCGGCCTTCACCAGCAGTACCGAGAAGAAGTTCTTGCCCGGGCTATTCAGGTCGGACACGGCGATGGTCTTGCCCTTGAGCTTGGCCAGGCTGGTCACGCCGGCCGGTGCGTAGCCCACCAGGCGGGTGCAGCCGCCATGCGAGCTGCTGACCAGCTTGACGTCGAAGCCCGACTCCAGCGGCTTGATCCAGCGGTGCACCATGCCCACGCCGGCGTCGGCCTTGGAGGTGGCAATGCTTTCCAGCAACTGGTCGGTAGAGCCGGCAAAGTTCACCAGCTCGACATTCAGGCCATTCTTTTCAAAAATGCCGCGCTCCAGTGCCACCGGCACGGCCGACAGGCAGACCGCACCGGCATTCCAGGCCAGCTTGATGTCGCGCAGTTTGCCGGCGGCCCGCACATTGCGGCCGGCCACACCGGCGGCTCCCACCACGCCGGCCAGGCCGGCAGCGCGCAGCCATTGGCGGCGTGACCAGCCGGGGTTGAAACGGGTGCGATCGTCGGACGTGAACATGCAGTACCTCTGTTAAATCTGTGCAGGAGGCAGATTGCAATGGATTCCAGCTTCCAAGGGAAATAAGAAAAACAGGGATGCATATGCAAAGAATCATCCGCGCCCGGCCCGCAAATCGGTTGCAATAAGCCATCTTCAAAATGGGCTGTGCGCCTGCGCATGGCCATCTACGAACCATTGACGACGCCTTCACCACGCATGACCACCCCCTACGACACCGCACGGCTTAGCAGCTTTGTGCAGCAACTTGGCCGCCTGCTGGACCGCCAGCCCACCGAGCTGGAAATACTGGCCCAGGGCGGCAGCCTGCTTGGCCAGCTGGTGGAGCGCGACGACTGGCTGCCCACGGCCTACGCCCAGCCGCATCCGCAGTACTACCAGCAGTACCTGCTGCACGCCGACCCGCTGGGGCGGTTCTCGGTGGTCAGCTTTGTCTGGGGGCCGGGCCAGGCCACACCCATCCACGACCACACGGTCTGGGGGCTGATCGGCATGCTGCGCGGGGCCGAGGAATCGCAGGCTTTTGCGCGCGACGCCAGCGAGCGCTGGGTGGCCCAGGGCAAGCCCCGCGCGCTGGCGCCTGGCGAGGTGGATGCGGTGTCGCCGCGTATAGGCGACGTGCACCGCGTGCGCAATACCCTGGCCGACCAGGTGTCGATCAGCATCCACGTGTACGGCGCCGATATCGGCAAAGTCCAGCGCTCGGTGTACCTGGAGGACGGCACCCGCAAACCCTTTGTCTCTGGCTACAGCAATGCCGCCGCGTTCCTTTCGACGCAAACGATTTAACCGATTTTCCCCAGGAGTTCCATGTCCACCCCCTTGCCCCTCAAAACCTTCCACGACGTGCGCCAGGCCTTGCTGGCGCGGCAGGAGATTGCACTGATCGACGTGCGCGAAGAAGACCCGTTTGCCCAGGCCCATCCGCTGTTTGCCGCCAACTTTGCGGCCGGGCGCATCGAGCTGGATGCCTGGAGCCGCATTCCGCGCCGCGACACCGCCATCGTGGTGCTGGACGATGGCGAAGGTCTGGCCGAGCCGGCCGCGCGCACGCTGCACAAGCTGGGCTACACCGATGTGGCCTTGCTGGACGGCGGCCTGCAGGGCTGGCGCGATGCCGGTGGCGAAATCTTCAAGGACGTGAACGTGCCAAGCAAGGCCTTCGGCGAACTGGTCGAAGCGCAGCGCCACACGCCCTCGTTGTCGGCCGAAGAAGTCAAAGCCTTGATCGACCAGCAGGCCGACGTGGTGGTGCTGGACGCCCGCCGTTTCGACGAATACCAGACCATGAGCATCCCCACCGGCATCAGCGTGCCCGGTGCCGAGCTGGTGCTGCGTGCCCAGGCGCTGGCGCCGAATCCTGCGACCCGCATCATCGTCAACTGCGCGGGCCGCACCCGCAGCATCATCGGCACGCAGTCGCTGGTCAACGCCGGCATCCCCAACCCCGTATCCGCCTTGCGCAACGGCACCATAGGCTGGAAGCTGGCCGGCCAGGTGCTGGACCACGGTGCTGAGCGGCAAGGCCGGGCCATCACCGAACAGACCAGCGCCGATGCCGCCAGCCAAGCGCGTGCCGTGGCGGACCGCTCGGGCGTGCAGCGCGCCCAGCCCGCTGACCTGTTGAGCTTCCAGGCCGAAGCCGGCCGCACCACTTACCGTTTTGATGTACGCACCAGCGAGGAATTTGCCGCTGGCCATCTGCCGGGCTTCTCGAACGCCCCCGGCGGCCAACTGGTGCAGGAAACCGATGTGTCCGCACCGGTGCGCGGCGCCCGCATCGTGCTGGCCGACACCGACGGAGTCCGTGCCAACATGAGCGCATCCTGGCTGGCCCAGATGGGTTGGGATGTATGGGTACTCGACGGCAGCCAGGTCGCCGATTGGCGCGAAACCGGCCACCCGCCTGCACCAGTGCCGGAGCCCGAAGGCCATGCTGAATGGATCAGCCCCGCCCAGCTGGCGGCTTGGCTGCAGGCCGAGCCCGCCGACCACATCGCGGTACTGGACATGACCACCAGCGTCAACTACGTGAAGCGCCATATCCCCGGTGCCTGGTACCTGTCGCGCGCCGGCCTGGCCCAGGCCTTGGCCCTGATCCCCAAGGCCAAGCGCTACGTGCTGACCTGCGGCAGCAGCCTGCTGGCGCGCTACGCGGTGGTCGAGCTGGAGCGCTTGACGGGCGCCGAAGTGTTTGTGCTCAAGGGCGGCACCATCGCCTGGATCGCCGCCGGGCTACCGCTGGAACACGGCGAAACCCGCTTGGCTTCACCGCGCACCGACCGCTACCGCCGCCCGTACGAGGGCACGGACAGCCCGCGCGAAGCGATGCAAGGCTATCTGGATTGGGAGTTTGGTTTGGTGGAACAGCTGGGGCGCGATGGGACGCATGGGTTCAGGGTGATCTGAATAGTGTGCTATTGAATAAGTAGCTGCTTGCGCAGCTTGTATATGCGCTGGTGGCACTTTTCATTCAATAAAACCGTAGCAAAAACTGTCAAATGTTTAGTTGGCGCGATAGCCTATAAATAGCCTTCGGCCCAGAAGAAGTACAAGCGATGCCGCACCGGCCCAAAGGCAATAGCCATGGAGCTCGTCGATGGAAATCAAGAGGTACAACGGGTTGGCCTGGCTAAACGGCGCCAGCGGCCGGATATCTGCGTGCATCACACTGTCAAGAATGATGTGGGAGTAGCAGCCTGTGGCCGCTCCAATGGCCACTGGACTTGGCTTGAGTTCCTGCCAACGGAAAAAATTGGGGAGCTTGACCAACGGAGCCATTTTTCGCGCAAGAAGAAAAAGCAAAACGGTTGCCGCAGCAACAAGCGTGGCTCCAACGTAGGTATGCAGAAATCGGTGAAGAGGTTCTTGTTGGGTGAGGATGTAATACAGGGGCTCGGTATCGATGAGGACATTCGCCGCAACGAAAGCAATGAAGCTTACGTGGCGTGGCGCAATGGCATGGATCGCACCGCCCGGACCGAAGTGGAATGGTGTAAATGGCATTTTGAGAAGCGGTTTTAGTCCCCACTCGCTGGAGCCATGCCTGCGACAGCCTCTTCGAACGCGAGCAATGGACTTGCGGCTTGTGTGATGGAGCGACCTATGACGACGTGGGTTGCTCCATTGCGACGCGCCACCTGCGGGGTTGCAATGCGTACCTGGTCCGTGCTCCCGCCACCGCTGAGCTGGATGCCTGGCGTGACGATGAGTGTTCCCGCAGGCAACTGCGCCACCAGATACCCGGCTTCGTTTGCGGATGCCACTACGCCGTGGCAACCGCAGGTTGCGGCTAGCTTGGCCAAGCGTTCGACTTGTGCGCGTACAGACGGTGCAAGGCCAATTTCCGAAAGGTCTTCGTCCCCCAGACTCGTGATGACAGTGAGCGCCATGATCTTGAGGCCAGGGAATGGCGCTGCGGCCGCGACTGCCGCGCGCAGCACCGCCGAACCACCCGACGCGTGCACGGTGACCATGGTGGCGCCAAGCTTCCCGGCCGCCTTCACTGCGCCCGCGACAGAGTTTGGAATCTCGTGCAGCTTGAGATCCAAGAAAACTTCCTTGCCCATAGCGACGAGCTCGCGCACGATGCTGGGCCCCTCCTCGGTCAGAAGTTGCAGGCCAACCTTGTACGCAGTAGCGGACGGCCCCAGCGCATGGACGAGTGCGAGCGCCTGCGCTTTACTCGGGAAATCCAGGGCAACGATGACGGGAGATTGCATGAGCGGGATGGCGCCTGAGGGGCTTAATGTCAGATTTCAGCGGACGCCGAAGGCGATCCGATGGAAAGAAATGTTAGCCAAAACAGCACTAGACATAAGCCCGCCAAGCAGAAAAGGCAATAGGAAGCAAAGCCGCGACGGCAAGCTCGACCGTGCGTGCTTTCGATGGTGCAAAGTGCGGAGCAGAACCGCGCACAAAGTACAAAAATGTAATGAACGGCCAAGCCGCGCAAAGCACGAAAAATGTGGAAGAAGATTTCGCGAGCAATGGACTAACCCCCAGAATTAAACCGAGCCCAGCAATTCCGGCATAAAGTAAGACGGACGCTAGCACGACCCAACCTTGAGGAGTGTGCAAAAGCGGCCCCCGAAGCAGCTCTGAAACTGGACGCTGGTAATAGCTCACGATCTGGCTAACGTGATCCACACCGCAAAATCTGCGGTTTAAATTGACTGTCGAGGTTTAAATCATCCATCCGAGTTCTCTTGAAAGTGGCTTGCAGCCTTGATTTTCTGGGTTCTTTCCGGTCTTTATACAGGTATAAAAATTTCGACAAACCCCGCAGGCCGATTTTGCGCGATTCGAGCCATCGGACCTGCTGGGATTGGCTTAGCAGCTTCAAGCAAACGCCGCGTGGTACGCGACCCGTCCTTCCGGGTGGGAGGCCCCAAACGCCAGCGCCATGAAGTATTCCGCCGGAGGGCCGGGATACACCAGGCCGGGTTGGGCCTGGAAGCCGAAGCGTGTGTAGTAGCCCGGATCGCCGAGCACCACGCAGCCCGCCGCACCCAGCGCTGCTAGGCGCGCAAGGCCCGCGCGCACCAGATCGGACCCCAGGCCGCGGCCCTGGAAGGCCGGGCCCACCGAGATCGGCCCCAGCCCATACCAGTCCGCCGTGCCATCGCTGATGGTCACGGGCGAAATGGCTACGTGGCCGACGACGGTGCCATCGATTTCGGCCACCAGAGACAGCGTCAATGCGCCCGCGGTGCGCAGCGCGGAGACGATGTGCGGCTCTGTGCCGCTGGAGTGGGGGTGCCCGGCGAACGCGCGTTCGGTCAGCGCAAAGATGGCTTGGGTGTCGGCGGGCGTTTCTGGACGGATCGGCATGGCAGGGGCGGTTGCGAGTGGCGGGCAGCCTAGATTCTCCTGCTTCTCCACGATTGCGGCTCCGCGGCATGCTTGCTATGAAATAAAGAGCTGCAGGCGCAGGTGCTACTTGTGCTGCAGCAGCGGTACGTCTAGCCCTTGTCTTTGGCGACCTGCTTGATGTAGTCGCCGGCGCTTTGCTGGCTGTTTGGGGGAAGTAAGGGGGCGTGCGGGGATGCAGGGGATCCCGGCAATCTGATGCTGCAAGCTGTATTTTGCTATTCAATTGGTAGCGGATCGTGCAATTTTTATATGCGCTAGCGGCACTTTTTATCCATGAAATTTATGGCTTTTGGCATGCGCTGTGAAGGGCGGGGTGGCAGCAGGCATGCAGGGCTGTTCACTTAGAATGCGCCGTCCAAACGCAGGTTGACCATGCACCTCCACCTCGATGAAGAGATCACCTTCCGCAGGCTAGAGATTCTGCTGGCCTTTATGGAGACCGGCAACCTGACGCGCGCGGCCGAGATGCTGGAGATCAGCTCCGTGAGCGTGCACCGCGCTTTGCATGGATTGGAGACGGGGCTGCGTTGTGCCTTGTTCCGACACGAAGGGCGCAACCTGCATCCGACGGAGGCCGCCCAGGCGCTGGCAGATGTGGCCCGCGAGGTGCTTCGCACAATGTCCGAGGGCGTGCGTTCCACCCGCGAGGTGGCGGGTTACTCCGCTGATCGCATCCGCATAGGCTCTCTGTATTCCCTCACCGACCGGACGGTTCCGAAACTGGTCATGGGCATGAAGATCCGCAAGCCCGACATACAGACGGAACTGGTGCTGGGCTCCAATGCGGACCTGCTGCAGAAGTTGCGCGACGGTGCCATCGATGCGGTGTTGATGGGCACGCCCGAAAATGCGGCGGATGTGGAGTCCCAGCCCTTGTTCGAAGACGATATTTTTTTTGCCGCGCCAGTGGGGTCTCGCTACGGCGGGATGGATGAGATTGACTTGGCCGTCTGTGCCAATGAACGTTTCGTTACCTTGAGCGAGGGCTTTGTCACCTACGCCGGGTTCGTGGATGCGTTTCGCGTCGCCGGCTTCACGCCCAATGTGGTGATGAAGACGGGCGACATTTTTTCCCTGATGAACCTGGTGGGCGGCGGTGTGGGCTACACATTGCTGCCCGGGCGGGTGGGCGGCATCATGCCGCAGAAAGTGCAGCTGGTTCCGCTGCAGAAAAAGTACCTGATGCGCCAGACCATATCGCTGAATTTTCTGCGCACACGGGAACGTGATCCCAATCTGTTGGCGCTGCTCTCGGTCTGCCGCAGCTTGAGCGCGGAACTGGGCTGAGTACGCCGCATACCCATCGTTCGGGTTAACCCCCGATCGTTTCAGTTGGCGTAAAGATCGATCCAACTGCTTCATTGATCGTCCCGGAGGGCGTGCGTATTGTTCGCACCCAGACGTGCATCCATTGTGCGTTGCCATAAAAATCTCCGGAGACACATCGATGAGTTCGCACTGGATTTCAATTTACGCGTTGGTGGGCATGTTTGTGCTGGCCACTGTGCTGCCGATCAATATGGGCGTGATCGCCTTTGTTGGCGCATTCCTGGTCGGGACGCTGGTCGCCGGCATGAATGCCAAGGCGATCATGGGTGGCTTTCCCGCCGACCTGTTTCTCACGCTGGTGGGCATTACCTATCTGTTTGCGCTGGCCCAGAACAACGGCACCATCGACTGGCTGGTCAGGCTGGCGGTGCGGGCGGTGCGCGGGCGTATCGCCGCGATTCCATGGATCATGTTTTTCATCGCCGCCCTGCTCACGTCGGTAGGTGCGGTGAGCCCGGCAGCAGTTGCCATCATTGCACCCATCGCGCTGGGCTTTGCCGCCAAGTACGGCATCAATCCCTTGCTCATGGGCCTGATGGTCGTGCACGGCGCGCAGGGTGGTGGGTTCTCTCCGATCAGTATCTATGGTGGTATCACCAACAAGATCGTGGCCAAGGCGGGGCTGCCGCTCAACGAGATGGCAACCATGATGGCCAGTCTGGGCGTCAATCTGGCCGTAGCGACGCTGCTGTTCTTCGTTTTTGGCGGGATGAAGCTGGTCCGCCAGAAGGCCGATGCGACTGGTGCGGTGCCCGCAGTGGGCCGAGTCGCACATGGGCAAGGCGGTGCGCAGATGTACGGCGATGCGGAAGGCGAGTCGTTCGCCGAAGAACGGCGCACCGCCACGCCGGGCGCTGATTCGCTGATGGACCCTTCGTCATCGTCTCCCGCCGAGGCTGGCTCGCGTATGTACCAGGCTGTCACTGTGCTGGGCTTGCTGGCCTTGGCTGTGTTGACGCTGTTCTTCAAGCAGGACATCGGCTTCGTGTCGATCACCATCGGCCTGCTGCTCACGCTGATGGCGCCCAATCTCCAGAAGCGCGCATTGGGGCAAGTGTCCTGGCCCGAGATCATGCTGATCGTCGGCGTGAGCACCTATGTCGGCGTGATGGACAAGATGGGCACCATCGATTTCGTGGGCCACAGCGTGGCGGGCCTGACCTCACCGCTGATGGCGGCCCTGTTGCTCTGCTTCGTCGGTGCCGTGGTGTCTGCTTTTGCCTCGTCGACTGCCGTGCTGGGCTCGTTGATTCCGCTGGCTGTGCCATTTCTGCAAGGCGATTCTGCCGTCGGGGCGATTGGCTTCATCGCGGCCATGGCGGTTTCGTCCACCATCGTCGATGTCAGTCCGTTTTCCACCAACGGCGCCCTGGTGCTGGCCAATGCCAAGGGCATAGACCGTGACGTGTTCTTCCGGCAGCTGATGATCTATGGCGCCATCGTGACCCTGGTGGCTCCGGTCGTCGTGTGGTTTCTCTTCGTGGTGCTGTAGAGCGCCGGTCTTTTCACATCCGCTCAACCCAACTTAGCCATGAACACCCATTCCTGGACCTCCAAGGCAGATGACCGCAATGCCAGATTGGCGCGCGCGTCGGGCGCCTTGGGTACGCTGCTTGTTGGCAAGCGCGTTGAAACAGAAGCCATAGGCCGCTTGCTCGAAGCGGTGCTTTCGCCCGGCGACCGCGTCTGTCTGGAAGGCAACAACCAGAAGCAGGCCGATTTCCTGGCGAAGGCTCTGGTGAAGGTGGATCCGCAGCGGGTCCATGGTCTGCACATGGTGCAGTCCGTGCTGGCACTGCCGGAGCACTTGGACGTGTTCGAGAACGGCGTGGCATCGCGTCTGGACTTCAGCTTCTCCGGGCCCCAGGGCGCGCGGCTGGCCAAGTTGGTATCGGGGGGGCGCATCGAGATTGGTGCCATCCATACCTACCTGGAGTTGTTTTCGCGTTACTTCGTAGATCTGACGCCCAAGGTGGCCTTGGTTGCCGCCCATGCGGCCGATGCCGAAGGCAATCTGTTCACCGGCCCCAACACAGAGGACACCCCCGCCATCGTGGAGGCGACGGCGTTCTCCGGCGGGATCGTGATTGCCCAGGTGAACGAGTTTGTTGACGGCAAGACCACCACGCTGCCGCGCATCGACATACCGTCCGACTGGGTGAGCTTCGTGGTGAAGGCACCGCGCCCCAACTTCATCGAGCCGCTGTTCACGCGCGACCCCGCGCAAATCAGCGAGGTGCAGATCCTCATGGCGATGATGGCGATCAAGGGTATCTATGCCGAGTACGGTGTGCAGCGCCTGAACCACGGCATCGGCTTCGATACCGCGGCCATTGAACTGCTGCTGCCTACCTATGCCGAGTCCTTGGGGCTCAAGGGAAAGATTGGCCAGCACTGGGCGTTGAATCCCCACCCCGCGCTGATTCCCGCCATTGAGGCGGGCTGGGTGAAATCTGTGCATTCCTTTGGCTCCGAGCTGGGCATGGAGAACTACATCCGTGCACGCTCCGACGTGTTTTTTACCGGGCCGGACGGCAGTCTGCGCAGCAACCGTGCGTTCTGCCAGGCGGCCGGCCACTATGCCTGCGACATGTTCATCGGCTCTACCTTGCAGATGGACCTCGATGGCAATAGCTCCACGGCGACGCTGGGGCGGATTGCCGGCTTCGGCGGCGCGCCCAACATGGGCGCGGACGCGCGCGGTCGCCGCCATTCAAGCCCTGCCTGGCTGAAGGCCGGACGCGAGGCGCGCAACGGCCGCACGGGCGCGGCCGGCACGCCGCGCGGGCAAAAGCTGGTGGTGCAGATGGTGGAAACCTTCCGTGAGCACATGCAACCGGCCTTCGTCGACCGGCTGGATGCCTGGACCTTGCAGGAACAGGCCGGCATGGATCTGCCGCCCATCATGATCTACGGTGACGACGTCTCGCACGTCCTGACCGAGGAGGGCATCGCGAACCTGTTGCTGTGCCGAAGCGATGCAGAGCGTGAGCAAGCCATCCGTGGCGTAGCCGGCTACACCGCCGTGGGGTTGGCGCGCGACCTGCGTGCGGTAGAAAACCTGCGTGATCGGGGCGTGATCCGGCGGCCACAGGACCTGGGTATCGACCCCCGCCATGCCACGCGCAACTTACTGGCCGCGCGCAGCATGCGCGACCTGGTCCGCGCCTCGGGTGGGCTGTACCAGCCGCCCAAGCGCTTCAGAAACTGGTAGCAGGAGATTCAGCATGAGCGATATTCCCGCAGGGCTCGAAACCCTGGACTTCTCTTTTTCCGGCGGTCGGCCTGCAGGCGCTTTTGCGCCGGTGCTGGCGGGCGTCGTGGGTTCCGGCAATCTTGAAATCTTGCTGGAGGCAGCCGAAGGTACCGATTGCGTGGTGCATGTTGAGACTTCGGCACGTGGCTTTGCTCCGATCTGGCAGGCGGTGGTGAATGACTTCAACGCGCGCCACGCCTTGGCCGGTGTGCGCGTCTCCATCAACGACATGGGGGCCACACCCGCGGTGGTCAGCCTGCGGCTCGACCAGGCTGTGGCCGGCATCCACGGGGGAACAGCATGATCAGTTTTGCCGAATGCTCGGCGCGCGAGCGGATCGCGCTGCTGCTCGATCCAGGCACCTTCCATGAATGGCTGCCGCCCAGCGAGCGGGTCAGGAGCCCGCACCTGGCGCAGCTGGGCGTGCCATCGGCCTTTGACGACGGCGTGGCCGTAGGCCGGGCGACACTCGATGGCCACAGCGTGTTCGTGGCCGCGCAAGAGGGCGAATTCATGGGCGGCGGTGTCGGCGAAGTCCACGGCGCCAAGCTGGTCGGTCTGCTGCAGCGTGCGCTGCGTGACCGTCCCACGGCGGTTTTGCTCTTGGCCGAATCCGGCGGCGTGCGGCTGCACGAGGCCAATGCGGGACTGATTGCGGTATCGGAAGTGATGCGCGCGCTGCTTGATGTACGTGCTGCAGGTATCCCGGTGGTGGTGCTGATTGGCGGTGCCAACGGTTGCTTCGGTGGCATGGGCATCGTGGCGCGCTGTGCCGACCATATTGTGATGAGCGACTCCGGCCGGCTGGCCATGTCAGGTCCCGAGGTTATCGAAGCCTCGCACGGTGTGGACGAGTTCGACTCGCGCGACCGCGCGCTGGTCTGGCGCACCACCGGTGGCAAACACCGCTGGCTCACCGGAGATTGCGATAGCTTGGTGGAGGACGACGTCGCAGCCTTTCGCGAAGCTGCGATTGCGGCCATCGGGCAATCCATGCCGCTGACCCCCGCCGCGCTGGAAGTCGAGCATGCATTGCTGACCCGGCGATGGCTCGCGCTGCCACCCGACAACATCGAGCGCGACGATGCGGAATTGCTTTGGACCGCGCTCGGCGTTGTCGACGCGGACAAGGTGCCCGAGCTTTCGGTCGACGCGGTGCGCGCGCTGCGCACCATCTAAGAAGGAGCCTCATATGGAGTGGATATCTCTCGCCACGCAACTCTTCGGTTCTGGCCACGGCATACGCGCTGACGGCGACTTCCTGCAGGGCGATGTGGTGTTCGAAGGCGAACATGTCACCGTGATCGGCACGACGAATCATGCGCCGATTGGCGTCAAGCTCGCGCTGGCCCAGGCCCGCGTGGTGCTAGACACCATGGCGCAGCATCCGGGGCGGCCGATTCTGCTGCTGATCGACACCCAGGGGCAGCAGTTGCGCCGCCGGGACGAGCTTCTGGGCATCAACCGTGCGATGGCGCACCTTGGCACCACCATTGACGTGGCCCGCCGCCGCGGCCATCGGGTTATCGGGCTGGTGTACGACCAGGCACTGTCGGGTGGCTTCATCACCTCCGGCCTGATTGCCGACGCCTGCTATGCCCTGCCAGAAGCGGAGATCCGGGTGATGCGGATTCCCGCAATGGCACGCGTGACCAAGCTGCCCGAGGAAAAGCTGGCGGCGCTCTCGCAATCCAACCCGGTGTTTGCCCCTGGCGTGCAGAACTACGTGGCCATGGGTGGCGTGCGTGCGCTGTGGCAGGGCGACCTGCCGGCCGCCTTGCGCGACGCGCTGCGCCATACCCCCACCGAAGACACCCGTGCGCAAGACGGTGCCCAGCGCGGCGGGCGCCGTCTTGCCGCACCCGTGGTACAGCGTGTGCTGGACGCCGCCTGAAAGAAGCAACAGCCATGCGCGGTTTGCGAAGCCACCCCCTTGCCCAGCCCCGGCTGAGCCCCGCTGAGATCGGGCGCGCCGCCACGCTGGCACTGTATGACGAGCTGTCGCTGACCCCCAAGCCCGGGCTGGTGACCTTGATCGACAGTGGTAGCCATGGCGACATGGATGCCCACACATTCATGCGCAGCCTGTTCTCGCTTCGCCATTACTTTGTGCAGATCGCCGAGGCGGGCTTCGGCGGCGCCGAGTTCGGGGTGCTGGAGCAATACGGCATGGCCGCAGAGGCCCGCATGCTGGCCGCGACCGGTGGCATCAACACGCACCGCGGGGCCATCTTCATGCTTGGCCTGCTGTGTGCATCGGCTGGCGCCACCCTGCGCGACCACGGTGGTGTATTGCATCCAGACCTGTTGCGGTCCTCCTTGCGCAGGTACTGGGGCGATGCGCTGTCCAGACGCAGCCAGCGCACATCCCGCTTGCCTGGAGGCATGGCCGCGGCACGCTTCGGTCTGCGCGGCGCATCTGAAGAAGCAGCTCTGGCTTTCCCGGTGCTGTTCGACACGGCGCTGCCCGCGCTCACGCAGGCACTGAACCGCGGCCTGGCACCCCAGGAGGCGCGGATTGACGCTTTGTTCCATACCCTGGCCGTTCTGGACGACAGCAATCTTGCCCACCGTGGAGGCCTGGCCGGCCTGCGCTACGCCCAACGCAGCGCGCAAGGCTTCCTGGATCGTGGTGGTATCGCCCGTGCCGGAGGATTGCTGGAGTTGCATGCGATTGCCGATGCCTTTGTGGCACAGCGGCTGTCGCCCGGCGGTTCGGCAGACACGCTCGCTGCAGCTTGCTGGGTCACACGTGTCTGTGCCAGCCCATGAGCCTCTCAAATCATCCCGTCCGTTTCAAAGTCGCAACCCCCCAGGCCCTAGGAGATTCACCGTGAGTACGAATGATGCAAAGAACCGTTTGATCCCCGCAGCGGATATCAGGGACGCCCATGTGCCGGGCATGTCGGCCTACAACGAACTGGTTGCCCAGGCAGATGCCAACCACGACGCATACTGGTCGCGGCTGGCACGCGAATTCCTGAGCTGGCGCACACCGTTCACCAAAGGGCTGGACGAAAGCCAGGCACCTTTCTTCAAGTGGTTTGAGGATGGCACGCTGAACGTTTCCTACAACTGCCTGGACCGCCATGTCGAGAACGGGTTGGGTGACAAGACCGCCATCATTTTCGAAGCCGACGACGGGCAGGTGACGCGTATCAACTACCGTGAACTGCTGGCCCGTACCTGCCGCATGGCCAATGCGCTCAAGGCCCGCGGTGTCAAAAAGGGCGACCGCGTTGTTTTGTACATGTCGATGAGCATCGAAGGCGTGGTCGTGATGCAGGCCTGCGCGCGCATCGGGGCCACCCATTCGGTGGTCTTTGGCGGGTTTTCGGCGCAGAGCCTGCGCGACCGCATCCAGGATGCCGGTGCGGTGATGGTGGTGACAGCGGACGAGCAGGTGCGGGGCGGCAAACCGCTGCCTCTCAAAGCCGTTGTTGACGATGCGATTGCCATGGGTGGCTGCGAATCGGTGGCGAATGTGCTGGTGTATCGGCGTTCCGGCGGCGCCATCCACTGGCACGCAGCCCGCGACCGTTGGTTGCACGAGGAGATGCAAGACCAGCCGGAAACCTGCGAACCCGAATGGGTGGGGGCTGAACATCCGCTCTTCGTGCTGTACACCTCCGGCTCCACCGGCAAGCCCAAAGGCGTCCAGCATTCCAGCGGCGGCTATCTGCTGCATGCCGCGCTGACCACGCAATGGACATTCGACCTGAAACCGAACGACGTGTTCTGGTGCACCGCCGACATAGGCTGGGTTACCGGCCATACCTACATCACCTATGGCCCCTTGGCTTTGGGAGCGACAGAGGTGGTGTTCGAAGGCGTACCCACATTCCCGGACGCCGGGCGCTTCTGGAAGATGATCCAGGACCACAAGGTCAGCATCTTCTACACCGCACCCACCGCGATCCGGTCGCTCATCAAGGCCGCAGAAAGCAACGAGAGCGTGCATCCCCGGCGCTACGATCTGTCGAGCTTGCGCATCCTCGGCTCGGTCGGTGAGCCCATCAATCCGGCGGCCTGGGAGTGGTACCACGAGCATATCGGCGGTGGCCGCTGCCCGATCGTCGACACCTTTTGGCAGACCGAAACCGGCGGCCACATGATCACGCCGTTGCCCGGCGCGACACCGCTTGTGCCCGGCTCCTGCACTCTGCCATTTCCGGGCATCGCGGCGGCCATCGTGGATGAGATGGGCGGCGATGTGCCCAACGGGCAGGGCGGCATCCTGGTGGTCAAGAAGCCCTGGCCCAGCATGATCCGCACCATCTGGGGCGACCCCGAGCGCTTCAAGTCCAGCTACTTTCCGCCCGAGCTCAAAGGCTATTACCTGGCCGGCGACGGCGCGATCCGCGACGCGCAAACCGGCTACTTCACCATCACGGGGCGCATTGACGATGTGCTGAACGTCTCCGGCCACCGCATGGGCACCATGGAGATCGAGTCCGCCCTGGTGTCGTGCACGGCCCTTGTGGCGGAAGCCGCCGTGGTGGGACGCCCGGATGAAACCACGGGCGAAGCCATCTGTGCCTTCGTGGTCTTGAAGGGGCCGCGCCCGCGCGGCGACGAGGCGAAGAAGATTGCGACCGAACTGCGCAACTGGGTTGCCAAGGAAATCGGCCCCATCGCCAAGCCCAAGGACATCCGCTTCGGCGACAACCTGCCCAAGACACGCAGCGGCAAGATCATGCGGCGGCTGCTGCGTGCAGTGGCCAAGGGCGAGGCCATCACACAGGACATCTCCACGCTGGAGAACCCGGCGGTGCTGGAGCAACTGGCGCAAAGCAATTGAGATGGCAATGGCACAGGAGACACCATGAGACTGATTTTGCTGGGGGCCCCCGGCGCGGGCAAAGGCACGCAAGCTGCGTTCATCTGCCAGAAGTTCGGCATTCCACAGATTTCGACCGGCGACATGCTGCGTGCGGCAGTCAAAGCCGGTACGCCGCTGGGCCTGCAGGCCCAGGCTGTGATGGCTTCCGGTGCGCTGGTGGGCGACGAGCTGATCATCGGCCTGGTCAAGGACCGTATCGCGCAACCCGACTGCGCCAGCGGCTTTTTGTTTGACGGCTTCCCGCGCACACTTGCACAGGCCGATGCCGTGCGTGCGGCCGGTGTTCGGCTCGACTACGTACTCGAGATCGATGTGCCCTTCGCCGACATCGTCGAGCGCATGGGCGGACGCCGCTCGCACCCCGCATCGGGGCGCACCTACCACCTCACGTTCAACCCGCCCAAGTTCGCCGGCAAGGACGATCTGACCGGAGAAGACCTGGTCCAGCGCGAGGACGACAAAGAAGACACCGTGCGCAAGCGTCTCGAGGTCTACAGCCAGCAGACCCGTCCGCTGATCGACTACTACTCCCGCTGGGCCCGGTCCGATCCCGCGGCCGCACCCCGATACCGGGCCATCAGCGGGGTCGGCAGCGTCGATCAGATCAAGTCGCAGGTCTTCGCCGCTTTGGGCGATTGAGTCTGGTTTGCTATCAAATAAAGAGCTGCTGGCGCAGATGTTGAAAGCGCTAGCAGCTCTTTTTCCTTAGAAACTGCAGGCAGTAGCTTCCTCCTCGGCTGTTTCCTCCACCTCCACATAGCGGTTCACCGGCACCGGCAGATCCAGGTTGTCGCGCAGCGTGCCCTGGCCGTACTGGGTGCGGTAGATGCCGCGCGCCTGCAGCAGCGGCACCACTAGCGCCACAAAGTCTTTCAGCGAGGTGTTGGGCAGGGCTTCGAAGAAGTTGAAGCCGTCGGCGCCGCCGTTTTCGAACCAGCGCTGGATCTCGTCGGCCACCTGCTCGGCCGTACCGACGAAGGTGCGCTTGGGCCGGGCGTGCCACAGCGCCACTTCGCGCAGCGTCCAGCCCTTGTCTTTGGAGACCTGTTTGATGCGGTCGCTGGCGCTTTGCTGGCTGTTGCGGCCCAGGTCGCCCAGGTCGGGGAAGGGGGCGTCCAGCGGGTAGGCCGAGAAGTCGTGGTCGTTGAAGGGCCGGGCCAGGGCGGCGATGGCGTTCTCTATCGGCACCAGACTGGCGGATTCTTCGTACTTGCGCTCGGCTTCTTCGGCGGTGCGGCCGACGATGGGGCGGATGCCGGGCAGCAGGTGCACTTCATCGGGGTTGCGACCGGCGGCGGCGACGCGGGCTTTGACATCGCGGTAGTAGGCCTGGGCTTCCTCCAGCGTGTCGGCGTGGAAGAAGATGGCGTCGGCCTGGGTGGCGGCGAATTGCTTGCCGTCTTCGGAGGCCCCGGCCTGGAAGATCACCGGCTGGCCCTGGCGGGATCTGCTGATGTTCAGCGGCCCTTCGACCGAGAAGAAGTCACCCTTGTGGTCCAGGCGGTGCAGCTTCTTCGGGTCGAAGAACACGCCGGTTTCCTTGTCGCGCACCAGGGCGTCGTCTTCCCAGGAATCCCACAGGCCTTGGACCACGCTGAGGTGTTCCTTGGCCAGCGCGTAGCGCACATCGTGCTCGTAGTGGGTGGGCTTGCTGTAGTTGCGCGCGCTGCCGTCCAGCCAGGACGTGACGACGTTCCAGCCGGCGCGGCCGTTGCTGATGTGGTCCAGCGAGGCGAACTGCCGGGCCACGGTGAAGGGCTCGCTGTAGCTGGCGGTGACGGTGGCCACCAGGCCGATGTACGAGGTAGCCCCCGCCAGCGCCGACAAGATGGTCAGCGGCTCAAAACGGTTCAGGTAATGCGGGCTGGAGCGTGGCGTGATGTGCACGCTGTCGGCCACGAACAAGAAGTCGAAGCGGCCTTGCTCGGCCAGCTGTGCCTGTTCCTTGTAGAAGCCGAAGTTGACGCTGGCATCGGTGACGGCCGCCGGATGGCGCCAGTCGCCCCAACCTGCGCCCACACCGTGCAGCACGAATCCGAATTTGAGTTGTCTGGCCATGGGAACGCATCCAGGGAAGTGGAAGAATTCGCTTACCTTAGCGGCGCTTCCGGTGCCGGGGAACGAAGGCTTTCAGATATGGATATGCGCGGAATGGCCGTCCTGGCCGCCCATTCCATGGCTCTTGGATGCATGCTTTTTATGTCGCTGGCGCAGAGGGAGCGGGCGGTAGCAGCTATTTTTTATATAGCAAACCATCTCCCTCGCGGCATAGCGCGATATGTGACTCCCACAGCGACCTGGGCGCGCTAGGTTGTCAGCCTGGTGCGGCCCCGGTTGCCGTCACCCTGCGCTCAGGCGCTGGGGTGCAGCCAGTCGTTGTAGTCCTTGTCGGTGGCCAGGGTCCACGCAGCCAGGGCCATGACCACGAGACCCGTGCCCACCGCGGCGTTCATTGCATGGGTTTGCATCTGGAAACCCAGCAGCCATGGCGATACGACCATCCACAGCCCGAGCGCTGCCTCGGTCCATTCCTCCCAGGCGCGCGGCACCAGCATGGCACCCAGCGCTGCGGCGATTAGCAGCACGCCGACGACCACGGCGTTGGTCATGGCTGTGCTGTGGGACACGTATTGCAAGGCCCAGGGTGAGAGCGCCAGCCAAACGCCCAGCAGTCCGTTGACGGGATCTTGCCAATGCTTGAGTTGCTTCATGGTGACTACCTCCTGTCGGCGAAAACCAAGATAAATGCCGACCTGTTTTGGAGTGCGCAGCGCGGCGCCAGTTCCCTGCGGCGGCTCAGATCACGTAGTCGATGGAGGCCGCTGTGCCGGTCAGCGCCTGCTCCACCACGCTGCGGTTCAGCGTCGGCGCAAACGACTCGATGAACGCGTACACATAGCCGCGCAGATAGCTGCCGCGGCGCACCCCCAGCTTGGTCAGGTTGATGCCGAACAGCTGGCCGGCGTCGATGGCGCGCAACGCCAGGTCACGTTCGGCCTCGTAGGCGATGGACGCCACGATGCCCACGCCCATGCCCAGCTCCACATAGGTCTTGATCACGTCGGCGTCCATGGCGCTGATGGCGATGTGCGGCACCAGCTGGCGCTGCGCAAAGGCCTCGTTGATGCGGGTGCGGCCGGTGAAGCCGTTGTCGTAGGTGATCAGCGGGTACTGGGTCAGCGTCTCCAGGGTCAGCGGTGCGTCCAGCAGCGGGTGGCCGGGCGGCACGATGACCGAGTGGGTCCAGGGGTAGCAGGGCAGGGCCAGCAGCTCGTCGTACTGGGTCAGGGCCTCGGTGGCAATGCCGACGTCGGCCTCGCCCGACAGCAGCATCTCGGCCACCTGGGCGGGCGAGCCCTGGTGCAGGTGCAGGGTCACGTTGGGGAAGTGGTTGCGGAACTCCTGCACCGCCGTCGGCAGCGCGTAGCGGGCTTGCGAATGGGTGGCGGCAATCGACAGCAGGCCGCTTTGCCGGGACACGAATTCTTCGCCGGCCTTGCGCAGGTTGCTGCTGTCCAGCAGCATGCGCTCGATGATGGGCAGCACATGGCCGCCGGGGTCGGTCAGGCCGGTGAGCCGCTTGCCGGCGCGCACAAACAGCTCGATGCCCAGCTCTTCTTCGAGCTCGCGGATCTGCCGGCTGACGCCGGGTTGGGAGGTATGCAGGACGTTGGCGACTTCGGTCAGGTTAAAGCCGCAGCGCACGGTCTCCCGCACGGAACGCAGTTGCTGGAAATTCATATAAGAGCGCCATATTTAATAACTGAATTTGATTATTTGGCGAAACGCTGTTTTTCCAAACGAACAAATCGTAGATTCGATATGGCGCATCTATCTGTGGACCTGCGGGCCGCCCGCGCGCAAGCCTGTAGAGGGGATGAATGCTATGTAAATGGTAGCTGCTTGCGCTGGTGGAATAAGCGCCAGCGGCCTGTTTGCTTTAAATTCCGCCGGCTCAGGCGAGTGCTGTGTCCAACACCATCATCAGCACAAAGCCCAGCATCAGCCCGCCGGTAGCCCAGGCTTCATGGCCTTTGCGGTGTGATTCAGGGATGATTTCGTGGCTGATGACGAACAGCATGGCGCCGGCCGCAAAGCCCAGGCCCCAGGGCAGCAGGCTGGCCGACTGGCTGATGGCGGCCGCGCCCAGCACTGCGCCCAGCGGCTCGACCAGACCCGAGGCCATGCCCAGCAGCACCGCAAAGCTGCGCTTGTAGCCGGCGGCCAGCAGGGCCACGGCAACCACCAGGCCTTCGGGCACGTCCTGGATGGCGATGCCGGTGGCCAGGGCGCTGGCACGCAGCGGGTCGGTGGCGGCATAGCCCACGCCGATCGCCAGGCCCTCGGGCAGGTTGTGCAAGGTGATGGCAAACACAAACAGCCAGGTGCGGCGCAGCACGCGCGAGGGCGGGCCTTCCAGGCCTTTGATGAAATGCTCGTGCGGCAGCAGGCGCTCCATGGCCAGCAGCGCCGCCCCGCCCAGCAGGATGGACAAGCCCATGGTGCCGCCCGCGCCCCAACTGCCGGCGCCGGTGGCCCGGGCCGCGGCCAGGCCGGGGATGATCAGCGAGAACGCGCAGGCCGCCAGCATCACGCCGGCGCCGAAGCCGAACAGCGTGTCCTGCGTGCGGTCCGACAGGCTGTGCGAGAACACCACCGGCAGCGTACCCAGGGCCGTGGCCAGCGCGGCCACCGAGCCGCCGATCAGCGCATTCAGCACCAGCGGGTGGGCCTGGCAGTAGTGCCAGAAGTCGCTGGCCAGCAGGCCCGCGCCCAGCAGTGCGATGCCCCAGCCCAGCAGTTTGCGCAGCCGGCGCACCGGGTCGCTAGCGCTGTTGCGCCAGATGGTGTCGGGTCGGTCCATGGCGGGTCTCCATGCGCAAGATCAGCCGCGCGCGGCCTGGAAGCGGCGGGCCACTTCGGCCCAGTCCACCACGTTGTAGAAGGCCGCGATGTAGTCGGGCCGGCGGTTCTGGTACAGCAGGTAGTAGGCGTGCTCCCATACGTCCAGCCCGAGGATGGGGGTGTTGCCGGCCATCAGCGGGCTGTCCTGGTTGCCGCTGCTTTCCACCACCAGCTGGCCCTGCGGTGTGACGCTGAGCCAGGCCCAGCCGCTGCCAAAGCGGGTCAGCGCGGCCTGGGTGAAGGCGGCCTTGAAGGCCTCGAAGCCGCCCAGGTCGGCGTCGATGGCCTGGGCCAGGGCGCCTGTGGGCTGGCCGCCGCCGTTGGGCGACATGACGGTCCAGAACAGGCTGTGGTTGGCATGGCCGCCGCCGTGGTTGCGTACCGTGTTGCGCAGGGCTTCGGGCAGGGTGTCGATGGCGTTGACCAGCGCCTCGATGCCGAGATCGGCATAGGGCGTGTTCTGCAGCGCGGCGTTCAGATTGTTGATGTAGGCCTGGTGGTGCTTGCTGTGGTGGATCTGCATGGTCTGGGTGTCGATTTGCGGCTCCAGCGCGTCGTAGGCATAGGGCAGGGCGGGCAGGGTATGGGCCATGGGGTCTCCGGGTTTACAAATGGGTCAATGCACGGTGCTGCCGGCGGCGGGCTCGGCGCAGGCGCGCAGCAGCCGGGCGATGCCGGCATGCGGACCCCAGCGGCGCTGGTACTGCAGCAGTTCGGCATGGGTTTCGCGGCTGTGCCGCCAGGCGGCTTGCTGCAGCGCCAGGCCGGTGGTCGGGGTCTGTAGCAGGCCCATCACTGCGCCATGGGCGCGGCACAGGTGGTTGGCGGCCTGCTCCAGCAGCTGGGCGTTGGCGCACAAATCGGCCAGTTGGTGGTGCGACACCACCAGTGCGGCTAGGCAGTCGTCGGCATGCTGGGGGGCGGGGCCGCCGAGCAGCAGGTCTTGGGCGATGGACAGGGCCTGGTGGAAGCTGAACAGCGCCAGCTCAGTGCGTCCGACCTGCAGTGCGCTGCAGCCGCGCTGCGTCAGGCGTTCCCATTGGGCCAGGCTGGGCGGCAGGCATGGAGCGGGGCTGGGCCCGGCGAATCCGTCGGCAAAGGGGTACATGCAAAACATCCATGGTGCGGGCGCCGCGGTCTGCAGCGCCGTACCCTTTGCGTCGAATGGAGTTTTGCGTAATCAGGCCATCAAATGATAACCGTTCGCATTTAAAAAATCTATAGCTGGAGATTCACACTGGTCGCCAGCTCCAGCCCCTGGGCTTGCATCTCTTGCAAAAACGCCGTGTGCTGGGCCTCGAATCCGCCCACCGGGCTCATGCAGTCGGTCAGCAGCACGATGCGCTGGGGCTTGTGCCGGGCCAGGTGGGCCACGATGTGTTCGGTGGTGGCGCGCACGCAGTGGCTGCTGGCTTCGCCGGCGATCAGCAGCACGTCGGCCTGGTCCATGGCGGCCATCAGCGCCTGGTTCAGCTGGGTGGCCTCGTCGTGCGCGTCGGGCACCTCGGCCATGACGGCGCTGTAGTGTTCGGTCCAGGGGTTGCTGCCCTTGCCCAGCTTGGTGACGATGGCGCCGTGCTGGTCTTCCCAGGCGTTGTAGGCGGCATGCACATCGGCATGCACGTTGTGGCCCCAGGTGCCGATCTCGCAGTGCACCGGCCAGACCATCAGCGTATAGCGGCCCCGGGCTTCGAGCGCGTCCAGGTAGGCGAGCGTGCGGCCCAACGCCCCGGCCTGGCGCGGCAGGTACTGGCCCGCGTACACCGCGGCGGCGGTGATAGTGGTGAAGGGCGCTACCGCACTGCCATCGGCCTGCTGCCAGAACGTGGGGTGGGCAATGTCCCAGCGGTGGTGCGAGTCCAGCGTGATGCTGATGTCGGTCAGCGCGGCGGCGTGGGCGCGGATGAAGCTGGCCAGCCGTTGCATGTCCGCATGGGCGCCAACCACCGGCAGGGCCGGGCTGCCGCCGCTATCCGCCGGCAGATCGCAAAAATCGTTTTGCGGGTCGATGATCAGCAGATGGGTGTGGCGTGTCATGGCGGTCCCTGGGGTGTATGTTTTGGCAGTGTCACAAGATGCTAGCAGCCAGCAGAGATAATCGGCAGCCATGGAACTCATTACCCAACTTTTCGACTTCATCCTGCATGTGGACAAGCACTTGCAGGCCTTTGTGATCAGCTATGGCCCCTGGGTCTATGCGCTGCTGTTTGCCATCATCTTCGTGGAGACCGGCGTGGTGGTGATGCCGTTTCTGCCCGGCGACTCGCTGCTGTTCGTGGTCGGCGCCATGTGCGGCGTGGGCCTGATGTCGTACCCGCTGGCGGTGGGCCTGCTGCTGGCCGCAGCCATCTTGGGCAACCAGTGCAATTACGCGATTGGCCGCTTCTTCGGCCCTAAGGTGTTCCAGTGGGAAGACTCGAAGTTTTTCAACAAGCAGGCCTTCAACCAGGCGCATGCGTTCTACGAGAAATATGGCGGCGTAACCCTGGTGGCCGCGCGCTTCATGCCCTTTCTGCGCACCTTCGCGCCCTTCGTGGCCGGCGTGGCGCTGATGAGCCGGGCCAAGTTCACCTTTTACGACGTGCTGGGCGGTGTGCTGTGGGTGGTGGGCATCATCACCATCGGCTATTTCTTTGGCAACTTCCCCTGGGTCAAGCAGAACCTGGACAAGATCATCTGGGCCATGATTCTGATCCCCGGCCTAATCATTGTGGCCGGCGCGCTGAAGCAGCGCTGGGCCCGCAAGCCGGTGGTGCTGGCATCGCCTAAAAATTAAGCAGCGTAAGCTTTGTCCTTGTAGATCAAGGG
Organism: Rhodoferax ferrireducens; assembly: GCF_031458075.1. GTDB lineage: Bacteria > Pseudomonadota > Gammaproteobacteria > Burkholderiales > Burkholderiaceae_C > Rhodoferax_B > Rhodoferax_B ferrireducens_A. The sequence goes on from NZ_JAVDXT010000001.1 coordinate 1,147,170, forward strand.
CTTAGCTTGCATATACAGCAGCTCACGGGGGTTATCCACAAGTTTGTCCAGTGTTGTCAGGGAGAACTTGGACCAGCCCTCTGGATTTACAATCCGGCCCTTCACCGGGGGTGTCTGCAGCAGATGTGCAGACTGAGAAATACCCCACACACCTGATCCGGGTCATGCCGGCGTAGGGAGCGTGATGGGCTCCGGCCTTGCATGCGCCCGCCGCTGGCGCATTGAAAGCCACCTATGCTGCAACGCCGCACCTTTTCCTTCGCCGCCGCCGCGCTGGCCGCGCTGTCGTCTTTTTCCACCTTGGCTGCCGATGGCGAATTGCGCGTGCTGGTGCACAGCTCGTTCTCGCTGCCCAAGCCGCTGCTGGCCAAGTTCGAAGCCGAGGCCGGCATCAAGCTCAGCCTGATCAAGGCCGGCGATGCGGGCGAGATGCTGAACAAGCTGATCCTGACCCGCGCCCAGCCGATTGCCGATGTGGTGTTCGGCCTGGACAACGCCCTGGTTGCCAAGGCCCAGGCCGCCAAGGTGCTGGAGCCGATCAAGTTTACTGAGGGCTCGCCCATCGCCCAGGTCGGCGGCAGCGTGGTGCCGGTGGACTACGGCTTTGTCACTCTGAACTTTGACAAGGCCAGCTTCGCCAAGAGCGGCCTGCCCCTGCCCAAGAGCATGGACGAACTGGCCCAGCCCGCCTACCGCAATCTGCTGGTGGTGCCGAACCCCGCCACCTCCAGCCCCGGCTACCAGTTCCTGCTGGCTACTATCGCCGGCATGGGCGAAGAAAAAGCCTTCGACTGGTGGGCCCGCATGCGCGCCAACGGCGTCAAGGTGGTCAAGGGCTGGAGCGAGGCCTACTACACCGAGTTCAGCCGCAATGGCGGCACGCGCCCGCTGGTGGTCAGCTACGCCACCAGTCCGGCGGCCGAGGTGTTCTACAGCAAGGAAAAGATCAGCGAGTCGCCCACTGCCAACCTGTTCCTCAAGGGCGGCGTGTTCCGCCAGATCGAAGGCGTGGCCCTGGTGGCCGGCGGCGGCCAGCGCGATGCCGCCCACCTGTTTATCCGCTTTATGCGCTCCGGCGCCGCGCAAGAGGCCTTGCAGACCAGCATGTGGATGTACCCGGTAGAGGCCCATACCCCGCTGGCCGAAGTGATGAAACACGCGACCGAACCCACAGCCTACGAGAGCCTGCCCGCCGAGACGATTGCCGACAAGGGCACGGCCTGGGTGGCGCGCTGGACGCAGGTCGTATTGAAATAATTTGCTGGGTGTAGCTCAGCTTCGCGCGCCCGGCTTAGCTTGCTGGACCGCAAAGTCTTGCAGCGCCGCGCCTTGCATCCGGTAGCGCACCCATTCGTCTTGTGGCTGGGCGCCAATCGACTGGTAGAAGTCGATGGCGGGCTGGTTCCAGTCCAGCACGCTCCACTCGAATCGGCCGCAGCCTTGGTCGGTGGCGATGGCCGCGAGGTGCCGCAGCAGCTGCTTGCCCGCACCCGTGCCACGCTGGGCCGGCGTGATGTACAGGTCTTCCAGATACAAGCCCTTTTTGGCCTGCCAGGTGGAGTAGTTGAAGAAATAGATGGCGTAGCCAATGGCTTCGCCATCGACCTCGCAAATCAAGGCGCGGGCCGGGCTGTCTGCCGCGAAGAGGCTGGTGGCGAGGGTGTCCACGGTAGCGGCGACCTGGTCACCGGCTTTTTCGTACACGGCCAGCTCCTGGATGAAGCGGAGGATCAGCGCAGAGTCGTGCACCAGGGCCGGGCGGATGGATAGGTTCATGGAGATTCGGGTGAGGAGGGGAAGGGAAGTGGTGACAGGGTTTAGCGATGCTACGACGCACTGCCAAATGCAGGAAGTGCATTTTTTTCAGAATATGATGGGGTTTATGCATTCCAACCTGCGCCGCCTGGACCTGAATCTGCTGCTGGCATTGGATGCCCTGTTCCGCCACCGCTCGGTGACGGCTGCCGCCGACGAGCTGGCCATGAGCCCCTCGGCTTTGAGCCACGCCCTGGCCCGGCTGCGCGAGGTGCTGGCGGACGATTTATTCGTCCGCGTGGGCAATGCCATGCAACCCACAGGCTATGCCGAACGGCTGGCTGAACCGGTGGCTGCCGGGCTGGAAATTTTTTCGCGCGGCCTGGCCATGTCGGGCAGCTTCGACCCCGCCATCAGCGACCGGGTCTTCGTGCTGGCCGCCACCGACTACACCGCCTTCGCGGTGCTGCCGCGCCTGATGGCCCGTATGCAGGAAGTGGCGCCCGGCCTGGGTTTCAAGACTGTTTACTCCAGTGGCCGCGAATCGGCAGAGGAACTGGCCAGTGGCCGCATCGACTTTGCCCTGGGCTATGTGGACGAAGCCATGGAGCCCACCCCCGGCATCGAAAGCTTTACCTGGCTGGAGGACGACTATGTGGTGATCGCCAGCCGGCGCCACCCCCTGATCCGTGGCGGGCTGGACCTCGACCAGTATCTGGCGGCGCGGCATGTGGTGGTCACACCCTGGAACGAGGCCACAGGCTTCGTAGACAAAGTGCTGGACCGCCAGGGTTTGCAGCGCCAGGTGGCCGTGCAGCTGCCTTCGGTGCTGGCCGCCCCCTTCATCGTGGCCCAGTCGGCGCTGATCATGACCGTGCCCCGCTACGCGGCGAAGATCTTGCAGGAATCGGCCGACATTGCGATCTACCCGGCCCCGTTTCCGCTGCCGCGCTACACCTTGAAGGCCTATGGTCACATCAAACACAACCGCACGGCCGCCCATGTGTGGATGCGCGAGCAGCTGCTGGCGGTAGTGCCCAGCACGGGCGGCGATGCCACGCATGCAAAAAATGGTCTTTGATCGCCGCTGGCTGCTCGGTCTGCTGCCATTGCTGGCCCTGGTCGTGCTGCTGGTGGCCCCGGTGCTGCGGCTGGCATTCGAAGGCTGGTGGGGCGACCTGGCCAGCCAAACTGCGACATCCCCCTGGGCTTTGTGGTCCGACCCGTACCTGCGCTGGCGCGTGCTGTGGTCGGTGCTGCAGGCGGCCGCTACCTGCATCGCCGCGCTGCTGTTAGGCCTGCCCGTGGCCTGGGTGCTGGCGCGCTGGGAATTTGCGGGCCGCACCCTGGTGCTGCGCCTGCTGATGCTGCCGTTTGTGGTGCCGACGCTGGTCGCGGCGCTGGGCGTGTTGGCGCTGTGGGGCCCGCGCGGCGTGCTGAGCACCGCCCTGGGGTTGGACCTGCAGGACACGCCCTGGCTGCTGCTGTACGGCAACCTGTTCTTCAACCTCTGCGTGGTGGTGCGCGCCGGTGTGGATGCGCTCGGCCACGTCAGCGCGCAGCGCGTGGCGGCGGCGCGCACGCTGGGTGCCACGCCCTGGCGGGCTTTCTGGCGGGTCGAATGGCCGGCGATTGCGCCCTGGCTGGCGTCCAGCCTGTGCCTGGTGTTCTTGTACTGCTTTGCCGGCTTCGGCCTGGCCCTGGTGCTGGGGGGCCAGCGCTACGCCACGGTGGAGGTCGAGATCTACACCCTGGTCGCCCACGAGCTGCAGCTGGCCCCGGCCAGCCTGCTGGCGCTGTGGATGCTGCTGCTGACCGGTGCGGTGGCCTGGGGCTATGCGCTGATCGAAAAGCGCCTGGCCACGCCCACCCGCGTGCAGCCCATCGCCCGCCGCCGCCCGAGCCGCCCCGCGCACTGGCTGGGTGTGCTGGCGGCCCTGGCCGTGCTGGCCTTCTTCTGCGCCGCGCCGTTGCTGGCCATCCTATGGCGCGCCGTGCATGCAGGCTGGGATACCTGGGCGCTGCTGTGGGACGCCGAGACCTTGGCCGCGCTGTGGAACACCTTGCGCTTCTCGGCCATCGCGCTGCTGCTGGCCACCGTGCTCGGCGTGCTGCATGCGCTGGCGGCCCAGGCCTCGGTGGCACTGCGCGCGGCCGCCTTTCTGCCCTTCGTGGTGTCGCCGATCACCGTGGCTTTTGGCCTGCTGCTGCTGTACCCGCAGTGGACCGCCAGCCTGCCGCTGCTGCTCAGTGCCTACGCCGTGCTGGCCTATCCCTTCGTCGCCAAATCTCTGGCTGCCGCGCTCGACAGCCTGCCCGAGCACCTGCCGCAGGCCGCGCGCAGCCTGGGCGCCACGCCCTGGCGGGTGTTCTGGCGCGTGACCCTGCCGATGGTCGCGCCCGCGCTGCGCCGCGGCATGGCCTTTGCCGCGGCCACGGCCCTGGGCGAGTTCGCCGTGACCCTGTTTTTATCCCGCCCCGAATGGGCGACTCTGACCACCTTGATCTACCAACGCCTGGGCCGGCCCGGCGCGGCCAACGCCGATGCGGCACTGGTGCTGGCCTGCATGCTGATGGCCTTGGCCCTGGCCGCGTTTGCATTGATTGAAGGCCCACGCCGGGCGGAACCTCCCCATGCTTGAACTGCGCAACATCACCAAACACTACGGTGCACGCCCCTTGGCCGACAAGCTGAGCCTGCAGGTGGCCGAGGGCGAAATCGTCGCCTTGCTCGGCCCATCCGGCAGCGGCAAAAGCACGCTGCTGAAGATCGCCGCCGGGCTGGAGGCGGCCGAGGCCGGCAGCGTCTGGTTCGACAGCGAGGACATCAGCCGGCAGCCGCCCGAGCGGCGTGGCTTTGCGCTGATGTTCCAGGACTTTGCGCTGTTTCCGCACCTGGATGTGCGCGACAACGTGGCCTTTGGCCTGGTCGAGCAGCGCGTGGCCAAGGCCCAGGCGCGCCAACGTGCCGAGCTGATGCTGGAGCGCTTCGGCCTGGCGGCCCACACGCGGCACAGGGTGTGGACCTTGTCCGGCGGCGAGCAGCAGCGCGTGGCCCTGGCGCGGGCCTTGATCACCGCGCCGCGCGCCTTGCTGCTGGACGAGCCGTTTTCGGCGCTGGATGCCGCGCTGCGGCTGGACCTGCAAACCGAGTTCCGCGAGCGCATCTTTGAAGCCGGCATGGCCACCGTGCTGGTAACCCATGACGAGACCGAGGCCCGGGCCATGGCCACGCGCGGCCTGCGGCTGGTGGCCGGGCATTTGCAGCAGCTCTGGTAGGTGCTATTGAATCAATAGCTACTGGCGCTGGTGGAATCTGCGCCACAGCCCGATTTTGTTTAAAAATTCAGGCTTGTCAGTGGGCGAAGCTCTCCAGCCGTTCCACATACCAAGCCGGAAAACCATAGCCGCGCGCCGCGCTGACCAGGTGCGCAAGGTAGCCAAGGTCTGCGGGCTGGTGGCCACGCGCGGGTGGGATGTAGCACAGCGCGGGCTGCAGTTTTCCGCCTTCGGTCTCCACCAGCACGGCCTGGGGTAAGAAAACGCCGACCCCATCCATCGTGTACAGGCGCTGCAAGTCTGCGTGCGTAGCCCGCACCAGAATTCCGTACACCGCGTGCTGCCCGGACCGGCTGATGTTGGCATGCGGGTCGATGTGGATGTCGAATCCGCCGAGTCGGGCCACCTCGATGGTTTCGGGTTCAAACTCAGCCTTGGCCATCACCTCGCGGCGCATGAAACTGCCATAGAAAAACACCGCCACATGGGGCGCAGCGGCTGGGGTAGCAGAGGTCGGAGTTGCAGCGGTGTGCATGGAGCAAGCCTTGGTCAAAGTGGTCAGGCTTCGATACTATGTTGGCATGCCAAAAGTAGAAAGCCAAAAGATATCGACCAAGCGCCAATATGCGGACGGCTGGAGCGTGCTCGCCAAACACCATGCGCGCGACAGCCGGTTGCCGCAGCACCAGCACGCGACCGGGCAGCTGGTGTTCGCCGTCAGCGGTGTGATGCGGGTGGATACCGGGCCGAGCCGCTGGATCGTGCCGCCGCAGCGTGCACTCTGGGTGCCCGCACAGCAGCCGCATGCGATCCAGATGCTGTCGGCCACCGAGATGCGCACGGTGTACTTCGAGCCCGCATGGATTGCGCAATGCGAGGGCTTTGTGCGCGCCGGCGAAGTGCATGTGGTGGTGGCGTCGCGGCTGGTCCAGGAGCTGGTGCTGGGTTTGTTTGACGCGCAACGCAGCCTGGCGATGCGCGGCCTGATGGCGCGGCTGCTCCTGCATGCGCTGCGCGAAACCCCTTGCCTGCCCACGCATTTGCCGATGCCGGAAGATGCGCGCCTGCACGCCGCCCTGGTGCAACTCATGGCCAGCCCGCAGTGGAGCATGCCAATGGAGACGGTGGCAGCCCATGCAGCCATGTCGGGGCGCAGCTTCAGCCGGCGCTTTGGTGCCGAAGTGGGCCTGAGCTTCCGCGACTGGCGGCAGCGTGCGCGCATCATTACCTCGCTGGATTGGCTGGCTGCCAATCGATCCACCAAATCGATTGCCCATGCGCTCGGGTTCGCCAGCCCAGCCGCCTATGTGGCGGCTTTTCGTGCGGTGCTGGATTGCACGCCGGGCAGCTTCCGCCCCCAGTAGCCTGCAGGTTTTATTGCAGCTTGCTATTGATTCAATAGCTGCCAGCGCAGGTTTTATATGCGCTGGAGTCCAATTTTCCTTGAACTTCCGCTATTCAATCTTGATGCCGCGGTCCTTCACCAGCTTGGCCCATTTGGCGCTTTCGCTGTCGATGAAGGCGGCGAAGTCCTGGCTGCCGCCGCCGCCAAACTCGTTGCTCTGGCCGAGGATGCGGTCCTTCACATCGGGGTGCTCGATGGCCTTGGCGAAGGCTGCCTGCAGCTTGGCCACGATGGCCGGCGGCGTGCCCTTGGGGGCGACGTAGCCCATCCAGTTGGACACGGTGACCTGCGGGTAGCCGGCCTCGGCGAAGGTGGGCACCTCGGGCATGGACGCCAGGCGCTTGGCCGAGGTCACGGCGATAGCGCGAATCTTGCCGGCCTGGATCGAGGGCAGGGCGGCGCCGGTTTGCTCGAACATCAGGTCCACCTGGCCGGCCAGCAGCGCGGTAGCGGCCGGGCCACCGCCCTTGAAGGGCACGCCGACCATCTCGATGCCGGCCGCGCTTTCAAACAGCTCGGCCGACAGATGGTGGGCGCCGCCCGGGCCGGCGTTGGCGATGTTCAGCGCGCCGGGCTTGGCCTTGGCGGCGTTCACCACATCGGCCACGGTCTTGAACGGCTTGTCGCTGGGGGCTGTCAGCACCAGCGGGCTTTTCTCCAGCAGGATGATGGGCACCAGGCTCTTGGGGTCGAAGCTCATCTTGGGGAAGATCCAGGGGTTCACCGCCAGCGGGCCAAAGCTGCCCATGGCGATGGTGTAGCCATCGGGCGCAGCGCGGCTCAGCAGCTCGATGCCGATATTGCCGCTGGCGCCGGGCTTGTTGTCGACGATCACCGGCTGCTTGAGGACCTCGCCGAGTTGCCGAGCCACCAGCCGTGTCTTCACATCGGTGTTTCCGCCGGCAGCGAAGGGCACGATGATGGTGATGGTCTTGCTCGGATAGCTGGCAGCGTCTTGCGCCAAGGCGGCATTGCACAGGCCGGTTGTGAGTGCGATGGCGCTTGCGGCGCAGCGCAAAGTCTGGGGTGTGAACATGGTTCTTGTCTCCTGGGGGCGGGGGGTGGGGGCTTATTCGGCGGTGATGTGGGCGGCGTCGACGATGCGCGCGTACTTGGCGGTCTCGGTGGCGATGAAGTCCTTGAACTGCGCCTGCGCCATGGGGGCGGGCTCGCCGCCCTGGTCTTGCAGGCGCTTGACGAGTTCGGGGTCGCGTAAGGCCTCGGTGACCGCGGCGTTCAGCTTGGCCTGCACCGCAGCCGGGGTCGACGCTGGTGCGAACAGGCCGAACCAGTTTTCCAGGTTGTACGAGGCCAGCGGCGCGTATTCGGCGATGGCGGGTAGGTCGGGGGCAAAGCTGGCGCGCTTGGCCGAGGTCACGGCCAGCACTTTCACCCGGTTGCCCTTGATGAAGGGTGCTGCGCCGGCCATGCTGACAAAGGTGATGTCCACATTGCCCGACGCCACATCGACCATCTGGCCCGACGAGCCCTTGTAGGGCACGTGGTTCATCTTGATGCCGGCCAGCGACTGCAGCAGCTCGCCATTCAGGTGCTGCGGGTTGCCTACGCCGCTGGTGGCGTAGCTCAGCTTGCCCGGGTTCTTCTTGGCGTAGGCCACCAGTTCTTCGAGGTTCTTTACCGGCAGGTTGGGCGATGCGGCCAGCACGTTCGGTACGCGGGTCACCAGGGTGATGGGCGCCAGGTCTTTCTCGGGTGCGTACTGCATACGGCCCTTGTAGACCAGCGGGTTGATGGCGGTTTCGCCAGCGCTGCCGATCAGCAGGGTGTAGCCGTCGCCCTTGGCCTTGGCCACCGCATTCGCGCCCAGCATGCCGCTGGCGCCGGGCTTGTTGTCCACCACCACCGACTGGCCCAGCGAGGCGCGCAGCTTGTCGGCCAGCAGGCGCGCAATCGCGTCCACCCCGCCGCCGGCGGTGAAGGGCACGACCAGGGTGATGGTCTTGGACGGATAGTCCTGCGCCAGGGCGGGCAGGGCCAGCAGCGCTGCAGACAGCAGGGCGTAGCGGCGGGGGATGTGCATAAAGGGCTCCAGAAGTAGGTGAACGTAGCGGCTTAAAACATATCAGGGTTTGCGCTAAAATGCATTTTATTAACTCAATGTGCAAAATACATCCTATGGAAAACACCAATACCTTCCCCACGGTGCAGCTGCAGGTCGGCGCACAGGACCTGCGGGTCATCGATTTACAAGGCTTGTTTGGCGCCCGCCTGCGGGCCTTGCCGGTGGTGCTGCGCCTGCTGCTGGAAAACGTTTTGCGCCATATGCAGGGCCGCGAACGCGAGGCCGCCGTGGCCGCCTTGCTGGCCTGGCTGGACAGCGGCAGCAGCGAGGCCGAGATCGCCTTCCAGCCGGGCCGGGTGCTGATGCACGACACCACCAGCACCCCCGCGCTGGTGGACATCGCCGCCATGCGCAATGCGCTGGACGAAGCCGGCGTAGACCCCATGCTGCTGAACCCGGGCCTGCCGGTGGATGTGTCGGTAGACCATTCGCTGGCGGTCGAGGTCTATGCCCAGGCCGACGCGGCGACGCTGAACCTGCAGCACGAGATCCGCCGCAATGCCGAGCGCTACCGCTTTCTGCGCTGGGCTTCGCAGTCGCTGGACCGGGTGCGGGTGCACCCCCCGGGCACCGGCATCATGCACACCATCAACCTGGAGCAGCTGGCGACGGTGGTGACCACCGAGCAGCGCGACGGCGTGCTCTGGGCCGTGCCCGACATGATGATTGGCACCGACAGCCATACGCCTATGGTCAACGGCATCGGCGTGCTCGGCTGGGGCGTTGGCGGGCTGGAGGCGCAGACCGTGATGTTCGGCATGCCGACCATGCTGCGCATCCCCGATGTGATCGGCGTGCGCCTGAGCGGCGCCTTGCCCGCCGGCGTGCTGGCCACCGACCTGGCACTGACCGCCACCCAGCGCCTGCGCGCACTCGGCGTGTCGGGCGAGTTTGTCGAATACTTCGGCCCCGGCGTGGCTACGCTGAGCGCCGGCGAGCGCGCCGTGGTGGCGAACATGGCGCCCGAATACGGCGCCACCACCGGCTTCTTCGCGGTCGACGCGCACACGCTGGACTACCTGCGCGCCACCGGCCGCAGCGAGGCCCATATCGCGCTGGTCGAGGCCTATTGCCGGCACGCGGGCCTGTGGTTCGACCCTGCTGCCACGCCGCGCTACACCCGGGTGCTCGACATCGACCTGGGCGCCATCGGCATGCACATCGCCGGCCCGCGCCGCCCGCAGGATCTGATGGACTATGGCGACAGCGCCAAGGCCCTGGCGGCGCTGCAGTTCCAGCCGCAGCCCGGCGGCCCGCTGCCGGCCCACCCGGTGGCGCTGGCGGCCATCACCAGCTGCACCAATACCTCCGACCCTTCGCTGCTGATCGCCGCCGGTTTGGTGGCGCGCAAGGCGCGCGCGCTGGGCCTGGCCGTGCCGGCCTGGGTCAAGACCTCGCTGGGGCCGGGCTCGCCGGCCGCGGCCAGCTACCTGCAGCGTGCCGGCCTGCTGGCCGACCTGGATGCGGTGGGCTTCGGCATCGTCGGCTATGGCTGCACCACCTGCATCGGCAACCCCGGTCCCTTGACTGCGCCGATCCGCACAGCCCAGGAGGCCGGCCAGAGCAAGGCCGTCGCCATCCTGTCGGGCAACCGCAATTTCCCCGGCCGGGTGCACCCGGACATCGAGCTCAGCTTCATCATGTCGCCGCCGCTGGTGGTGGTGTTTGGCCTGGCCGGCGACGCGGCCCGCAATCTGCGCGACCAGCCGGTGCAGGTGACGGCCGACGGTCGCAGCATCTGGCTGCACGACCTGTGGCCGACGCGCGCGGAAATCGCCGAGCACCTGGCCCTGGGCGCCGATCCGGCGGACTACAAAAAAGACTTCGCCATCGCCAGCCAGAACCCGCTGTGGTTTGGGCTGCAGGCGCCGCAGACCCCGCTGTTCCCCTGGGACCCGGCCTCTACCGCTCTGCGCCGGCCGCCGTTCGCCTCGGTCGCGTCGGTCGCGTCCGGCAGCCAGCTGGGCAGCTACCAGGCTTATCCGCTGCTGGTGCTGGGCGACGACATCACCACCGACCATATTTCGCCGGCCAGCGCCATCCCGCCCGACAGCCTGGTGGCGGACTTTCTGGTGGCGCGCGGCGCCGACCGGCAGGACCTGAACGTGTTCGCCTCGCGGCGCGGCAACTGGGAGGTGATGCTGCGCGCGGCCTTCCACAACAAGACGCTGAAGAACCTGCTGGCGCCGGGCGCACCGGTAGCCCACACCCTGCACGTGCCCAGCGGCGATGTGCAACCCATCTGGGATGTGGCGCAGCGCTACCGCGATGCCGGCCAGTCTGTGGTGCTGGTGGCGGGTGAGCGCTATGGCACCGGCTCGTCGCGCGACTGGGCCGCCAAAGGCCAGCGCCTGCTGGGCATACGCGCGGTGCTGGCCATGGGTTTCGAGCGCATCCACCGCTCTAACCTGATCGGCATGGGCATACTGCCGCTGCGTTTTCCGGCCGGCGTCGGCCCACAGACCCTGCAGCTGCAGCCCGGCGACCGCATCGAGGTGGTTGCGCCCGCCGAAGCCCTGGCGCCGCGCTGCACGGTTGCGGTGCGTGTGCTGCGCGCCAACGGCAGCGAGGAGTCGCTGCAGGCCACGGCCGCCATCGAGACCCAGCTGGAGCTGGAGCTGCTGCGCAGCGGCGGCGTGATCCCGCTGATCCTGGGCAAGACGATTGCCGAGCAGCAGGCTCTGGCCGGCTAGCCGAGGATGGGGCCGGCCATGCCACCGCACGCCAAGCACTGCCCTGGGCAGGATGGGACAATCTTGGCCATGAAACCCGCTGCCTCCATTCCTGCCCAGATACTCACCCTGATCCAGACCGAGGACTGGCCCGTGGGCAGCCATTTGCGCGCCCAGGCCCTGGCCGACCGGCTGCGGGTATCGCGTTCGCCGGTCAACGAGGCCTTGCAGCTGTTGGAAGACAAGGGCGTACTGCTGCGCGAGCGCAACCGCGGCTATTTTCTGGCCCGGGCCGGCGCCGAGCTGCCGGCCGAGCTGCTGCAGGAGCTGGGCGGCGATGCCGCCGACGCCAGCGTCACCGCCTACTTCAAGATCGCCGAAGACCATCTGCAGGGGCGGCTGCCCGATTCCTGCTCGGAGGCCTCGCTCAAGGCCCGCTACCAGCTGTCGCCCGCGCAGCTGAAGACGGTGCTGAACCGCATCGCCCAGGAGGGCTGGGCCGAGCGCAACCCCGCCTATGGCTGGACCTTTTCCTCCATGCTGACCACGCCGGACAGCCTGCTCAAGTCTTACCGGCTGCGCCTGGCGCTGGAGCCGGCGGCCTTGCTGGAGCCCGGCTACCGGCTGGACAAGCAGGTGCTGGCCCGCTGCCGCGCGGCCGAGCAGCACTTGCTGGACGGCGGCATCGCCACCGCCACGGCCGACCAGTTGCACGACCGCGGCGTGCTGTTCCACGAGTCGCTGGTCGAGGCCTCGGGCAATGCGTTTTTTGTCGACACCATCCGCCGCGTGAACCGGGTGCGGCGCCTGCTGTCCTACCGCTCCATGCGCGACCGCAGCCGCTATGTAGAGCATTGCCAGCAGCACCTGGAGATCCTGCAGCTGCTGGAGCACGAGCGCAATGACGAGGCCTCGGCCGCGATGCGCGAGCACCTGGGCAGCACGCTGCGCAATCTGGAGCGCATCAGCGACCTGCTGCAGACCGAGCCCGCCACTCCCTCCGTTGATCCTGTTTTAGCCACTACCCGCTGAGAGAAAAACCATGACTGTTTCCTCCGACCTCATCGCCAGTTTCGCGCCCACCGGCACGCTGAGGGCCTCAATCAACGTGGGCAACCCGATTCTGGCCAACCTCGACGCCAACGGCCAGCCGTTTGGCGTGTCCATCGACCTGGCGCGCGGCTTTGCCCAGCTGCTGGGCGTAGGCATAGAACTGGTGGTGTTCGATGCCGCCGGCAAGTCGGTCGAGGCAGTAACCCAGGAGCAGGCCGATTTCGGCTTCTTTGCGGAGGACCCGGTGCGCGGCGCCGGCATCGCCTTTACCGCGCCCTATGTGCTGATCGAAGGCGCCTACCTGGTGCGCGAGGATTCGCCCATCACCGACAACGCCGAGGTGGACCGCGCGGGCAACCGCGTGGTGGTCGGCAAAGGCAGCGCCTACGACCTGCACCTGAGCCGCGAAATCCAACACGCCGAGATCCTGCGCGCACCCACATCGCCTGCCGTGGTCGACACCTTTATCGCCCAGGGCGCCGAGGTGGCGGCCGGCGTCAAGCAGCAGCTGCAGGCCGATGCGCGCCGCCTGCCTGGCCTGCGCCTGCTGCCCGGCCGCTTCATGGTGATCCAGCAGGCCATGGGCCTGCCCAAGGGCCGCGGCGCAGCCGCCGCCCAGCTGCTGCACCGCTATGTGGAAGACATGAAGGCCAGCGGCTTCGTCGCCGATGCCTTGCTGCGCCATGGCATCCAGGGCGCGTCGGTGGCGCCAGCCGCGCAGCCATGAGCGCAGCGCCGGGCCGCTCCCAAGCCAGCTCGCACCGCAGTGCGCAGCACGAAGGTACTCCAGTGGGCGCAAAGCTGTACGCCTACGTCGGCTCGCGCACCACCCGCGAACGCAATGCGCGCGGCGAGGGCATCAGCGTCTACCGCGTGGATCCGGCGCTGGGCCGGCTGGAGCGGGTGCAGCTGGTGTCGGACCTGGTGAATCCGTCCTTTCTGGCGTTGAACCAGCGGCGCGATCGGCTGTATGCGGTGCATGGCGATGGCCACGAGCTCAGCGTGTTCAGCGTCGATCCGGACAACGGCTGCCTGCAGTGGCTGCAGCGGCAGGACTGCGGCGGCCGCAACCCGGTGCACCTGGCGCTGGACGCGAGCGAGAAGTTTCTATTGGTGTCCGACCACCTGGGCCAGCAGGGCGGCAGCCTGGTGGTGCTACCGGTGGCCGAGGACGGCCGCCTGGGCGCGGTGCAGCAGCGCGTACCCATGGTCGGACCGCCCGGCCCGCACCGGCACGAGCAGCCGTTCGCCAAGCCGCATTTCAACCCCTTTGACCCCAGCGGCCGCTTCGTGGCCGTGCCCGACAAGGGGCTGGACCGGGTGTTTGTGTTCGATTTCACCCAGGGCCAGCTGGTGCCGGCGGCCCAGCCCTGGCTGCAGGCGCGCGAAGGCGCCGGGCCACGCCACATCGTGTTCCACCCGCAGGCGCCGTATGCCTATGTGGTCAACGAGCTGGATTCGACGGTCACGGCCTGCCACTTCGACACTGCCAGCGGGGCGCTGCGTGCGCTGCAGATCGTCTCGTCGCTGCCCGACAGCTATACCGGCAACAGCCGGGCTTCGGAGATTGCGCTGTCGCCCGACGGCCGCACGCTGTACGCATCCAACCGCGGCTACGACAGCATCGCGGCGTTTCGCGTCGACACCGCCACTGGCCGGCTTACCTGGCTGGAAGCCACCCCCTCGCAAGGCCAGACCCCGCGCTTCTTCGCCATCGCCCCCGACGGCCGCCACATGTTTGTGCTCAATGAAGACAGCGACAGCATCGTCACGTTTGCCATCGATGCGGCCAGCGGCCGGCTGCTACCCACCCAGACCCGCGAGCCCTGCGGCAGCCCGGTGTGCCTGGTGTTTGGTTAAACGATATTGCTATGGAATAAATAGCTGCTTGCGCTGGTGGAGTATGCGCCAGAGTCTTGTTTGGCTTGATTTTTGGAGCCAGACTGGCTGGGCTACTCCACTTGATTTGCCCTAAGGCACACAATAGGGCGAGTGCTGGCTAAGAAGATTCAGCCATGCCGGATCGCCGGACGACCGAACGCCCAAGAAGGGGCAATGGCGCCGGTTTTACTGTGTTGTTCCGCAGCGGTTGACGCGAAGGATGGTGCGTATGCATTCTCATGCCAACGATGGGGCGGTAGAAAATTGGCTGCTACGGGTGCGCGGCCGTGTGCAGGGCGTTGGGTACCGCGACGCCTGCATGCGGCAAGCACGAACGGTGGGCATCCGGGGATGGGTCCGCAATCGGGCCGACGGCTCCGTGGAAGTGACGCTCCAGGGTTCCCCGGACGATGTCGCGGCCATGACCGCCTGGCTGCGGGATGGCGTGCCGGGCGCGCTTGTCACGGACATGGACGCCACACGCGTGCACCCCCCGTTTCCGCACCTCGACAGCTTCGACCGTTTGCCCACGCAGTAGCGGTACAGCGGGTGCTTCCATCTGGTGTTCTGCCCAATCTGGTCAGGAGGGCTGTTGCAAGCCCTGCAATCCGATTTTCTTGAAAAACGCATCCACGGTTGGCACCCAAACGGAAGCGTTCGGGCGTCCTTCGAAGAAGCTGTGCCCATCGCTGCCATAGGCTGGCACCATTTTTAGGTCCATGTCTACGCCTTTGGCTTGATAGGACTCGCCCAAGCGTTTCGCAAGCGCCGGACCGAAGAAGTGGTCATTCTCCGAATAGAACCACAGCATGGGTATATGGGTCGTTCTGGCGTAGTGGCTGAAGGCATCCACCAGCTTGCCCTCGTTGCAGACATTGTCCGGCCCGCGTGAGCCGCGTCCGCCTGCAAAGTTGATCGTGCCAACGACACCCGCGGGGTTCTGGCTGGACAGGGCGAGCACGCCAAAGCCACCGGCGGATTTCCCAAGCAGCACCACGTGTTTTGCATCGACATAGGGCTGTGCGCGGCCGTATTCCAGTGCAGCATCGATGTCCTTGGCACTTTCGAGCCCGGCGCCGATGTAGTCGGGGTTGGCGCAGTTGAAATAGTTCTCGGCCCATGGCCCGTCGGAGCCGCCATAGCCGCGACGCAAGGTGTGGATCACCACGAAGCCCCGCCGGGCAAAGAGCTGGGCCTGCCAGGCGTAGTTGTTCTTCATCGCCGCAAAGTCGGCCTGGGACCGTGGCGTGCCATGGTTGATGAGCAACAGCGGAAACGGCCCGTCGCCCTCGGGCTTGTATTCGGTGGCGGACAGCTGGATGTGCGAATCGCTGAGCATGCCTTTCACCGTCATCGGGATCTTGATCTCCCGCACGGCAATGTCGGCCAGCGCCGAGGTCGCCGCGAATGCTGTCAACAGCAGTGCCACCATGCCCCACAGGGCCCGGAGAAAGAGAGGGCTTCGAATATTCATGGTCGTCCAGTTACTTCTGGGTTGAGAACGGCCGGCATGGCGTCAGCGAAACCGGCTCCAGGCGTCGACCTTCGATGCGCGTTGCTGCGAAAAGTTGCGTACCGTTGTCAGATGGCTCCCAGCCACTCCGCCACAAATTGGTCGCGAAAGCGGACAAGCAGCTGGACACGGGATTGCGCCAATTCCCGCCCCTCGGCCGTATTCATAGCCATCGGCAAGCGCAGGAGCTTGTTCTCGATGTGGTCGAGGGTATAACGCATATCGTCAAGCGTGCGGGCCTCGGCAAGCGGTTCGGTCGCATGCGCGAGGGAGCGGCCCAACTGACCTCCGATGTGGAACATGCGCGCCAGGCCCACGGCCCCTAAAGCGTCCAGACGATCGGCATCCTGCACGATCTTGGCTTCGATCGATCCAGGGCGTATCTGGGCGGAATAACTGTGCGCTTCGATGGCATGCACTACGCCAGCCAGCCGCTCTGGGGGAAATCCCAGCTTCGACAGCTGCGCTTCGGCCTGCAGGGCGGATAGTCGGGAGGCATTGCTACGGTCTGGGTGGTTCTTGGGCAAATTGACAAGATCGTGCAGGTAGCAGGCGGCCATCACCACCAGTTGATCTGCATCGGGATGCGTCACAAGGAGTATCTTGGCCGTTGCCCAAACCCTGTTCAAGTGGTTCAGGTCGTGTGCGCTGTCGCCGGCGTCACCGTGGGTAGCCAAGCGAACCAGTGGGGGGCGCCAGTAGTCGAGCAAGTCTTTCCAGTCTTTCATGTGGCCAGGCAACCTTGAAAAAGTCAGTACGCCGCCATGCAAAGCATGGATCGGGAGGCAACTGTCCATGTCTGCAGTGGGTCGAATTTTGCCTGAGGCTATGGCGTTACGTATGTGCCAGCCCATGGTGTAAACGCTATTGAATAAGTAGCTGCTTGCGCAGGTGAAGTATGCGCTAAAGCCCTGTTTGGCTTGATTTCTAGAGCCGACTTAGCCAGTCAGCCGCGCGGCAAGCGCCAGCTGCGACAGGCGCTGCACCAGGGGCTCGAACAGCTCGGCCGAGGTATTGCCGTAGCCCAGCACCAGGCCGTTGTCCTGCGGCAGAGGCTGCAGTGCAAAGACGGACAGCGGGGCGGGCGTGATGCCGTAGGGCAGGGCGGCAGCGGCGATGGCTTTGTCGGGGTAGCTGGCCGGCAGCCGCACTGTGAGGTGCAGGCCGCAGTGGCCGCCCTCGATGGTGTGCGGCAGGTGCAGATGCCGGGTCAGGGCTTCGCGCAGCGCCTGCTGGCGGTCCCGGTACAGGCGGCGCATGCGGCCCAGGTGGCGGCTGAACTGGCCGCTTTCCACGAACTCGGCCATGGCCAGCTGCTCGTAGCGGTGGCCACCGCGCAGCATCTCCTGCAGCGGCGTCTGCAGCTCGGCCACCAGCGCCTCCGGCAGCACCAGAAAGCCCAGGCGCAGCGACGGGAACATGGTCTTGCTGAAGCTGCCCACGTAGAGCACCGGCGCCTGCGGCACCAGGCCTTGCATCGCGCCTATGGGCTCGCCCGCATGGCGGAATTCGCTGTCGTAGTCGTCCTCGATGATCCAGGCCCCGGCTCGGCGTGCCTGGGCGATCAGGTCGAGCCGGCGCGCCACCGTGAGCACCGCGCCGGCCGGGTACTGGTGTGAAGGCGTGGTGTAGACCAGGCGCGGCGGCTGGGCTTTCCAGTCGGACTCGGCCAGCACCAGGCCTTCGGCATCGACCCGCATCGGCACGACGCGCAGGTCGCCGCCTTGCATGGCGACCTTGGCACCGCGGTAGCCCGGGTCTTCGACCCAGGCGGTGTCGCCGGGGTTGGTCAGCAGGCGCACGCACAGCGCCAGCGCCTCCTGTGTGCCCTCGGTGATGACGATCTGCGCGGGCTCGCAGCGCACGCCACGGGCAATCGCCAAATGCCGGGCAATGGCGGTGCGCAGGGCCGGCTCGCCGGTCGGCTGGCCATAGCCCAGCGCCGCAGTGCCGGCGCGGCGGATCGCCTGGTCGTAGGCCCGCCGCCAGGCCGCCAGCGGAAAGTGCGACAGCGCGGGCACGCCCGGGCGCAGCGTGCTGCTGGCATCGGCGTGCGGGGCCGTGGGCTGGATCTGCGCCAGGCGCCGCGCTGTCTGCGGGACTGCGGCTGCATCCCGCACCGGCCGGGGCCGGGCCGGGCGCGACAGCGTGGCCACCCGCGTGCCCTGGCGGTCTTGCTGCACATAGCCCTCGGCCGCCAGATGCTCGTAGGCCGCGGTCACGGTGTTGCGCGAAATCGCCAGCCCCTCGGCCAGCACGCGCGAGCCCGGCAACCGGTTGCCGGGCGCGAGCCGGCCGTCCAGGATGGCGAGCTTCAGGCGCTGGTGCAGCTGGCGCTGCAAGGGTTCGGCAGCAGGCTGGGTGGCCAATGGCGTTTCAAACAAGACCTGGGCAGCGGGCAGAGAGGGGCGCATGGCGTGGCACTATCAAATCATGCAAGTGTGGCACTTTTAATGATTCCACGTATCGCTTACCTTTAGCCTTTTACCGCCCCACACATTGCCACCAGAAAGCCTGTATGCCCCACACCTTGAACGCCTACCAGCAAGCCATAGGCGAGCCCTTGCCCGACTGGAGCCCGCGCGCACTGCCGGCGCGCGCGCCTATCCTGGGGCGCTACTGCCGGCTGGAGCCGCTGGACCCGCAGCGCCATGCCGACGACCTGTACGCAGCCTATAGCCAGGCGCCGGACGACCGCGACTGGACCTATCTGCCTGTGGGCCCATTCGCCAGCGCCGCCGACTACCGCGCGCATGCCGAGCGGGCCGCGGCCAACAGCGATTTCCTGCACTACGCGGTAATCGACTTGAAGACCGAACGCGCAGTGGGCACGCTGGCGCTGATGCGCATGGACCCGGCCAACGGCGTGATCGAGGTCGGCTTCGTGGTGTTCTCGCCGCTGCTGCAGCGCACGCCGATTTCCACCGAAGCCCAGTACCTGTTGATGCACTACGTGTTCGACACCCTGGGCTACCGGCGCTTCGAGTGGAAGTGCGACAACTTGAACGCGCCTTCGCTGCGGGCCGCCGAGCGCCTGGGCTTCCGCTTCGAAGGTATCTTTTTGCAGGCCACGGTCTACAAGGGCCGCAACCGCGACACCGCCTGGTTCTCCATCATCGACAGCGAATGGCCCGCGCTGCGCGCCGGCTTCGCGCAATGGTTGGCGCCCGAGAACTTCGACGCCCAAGGGCAGCAGCGCCGCTCGCTGGCGCAGATCCGTACAGAGCTCTAGGTACCGTCCCACAGGCCGTGCGCGTCCAGGATCGCGTAGGCGATGTCCGGGCTTTTCTCCAGGCTGCGGCGTATGGCGGCGGGGATGGCCTGCTTGGTCTTGCGGCACAGGCCGGGCTGCTCCTGCAGCTGGATGCTGATGCCGCGCAGGGTGCGCACCTCGTGGATGCTGGGGGTGATGGTCAGTACGATGCCCAGCTGTTCGTGCAGGCGGCTTTCCATTTTCTTCAGGTCGGCCAGGCTGGACAGCGTCTCCAGCCGGGCGAGCAGCCGGCTTTCTTCTTCCCGGGTGAGCTTGAGGATGCGGATATCGGCCTGCGGATCGCTCAGCAAGGCCTGGCGATTGCAGACGCAGGCGCCGGGCGGGCACTCTTTGCGGATCGGAAATGGGGCGTTCATATCGTCGTCGAGGCGCTGTAGACCCCATCCGGGGAAGACTAGCCGGCTATCTTAAAGCAGGCCACCGGCACAGCGTTGGCATCCTGCGATGCACCAAGTTGAGGCAAAAGCGTGTCTTATATCTGACAACGCCCACTAATCCGCATGTTTTGGTGCGCATGCGCACCTGCATTGTGCGATACTAGGGTTAACCCTAGAAATGGGGCGCGTCACTTATCCAGGAATCTTTGCTATGAACATCTTCTTTTTACTTTGGCTGGCTGCCCGCCGCGCTGTCCAGGCACTGGGCCGCAGCATGGACCAACAGGATCAGCGGGATGTGGAAAGCTATCTCGGCAAAGCCCAGTCGTTTGCCGACCTGGAGTCCCGCGAACGCTACTGGCTGCAGTCGCACTAATTTCAATTTCATCCGGCCGTTGTGGCCACAGGCGTGTGCCTGCATATTTTGGAGTACCACCATGCAAGTTATTTATTTCCTCAAATCTTTGTTCAGCGTTGCCAGCGCGACTTTTACACCGGGCGAGCGTGTCAACCTGGTCCGCCGTGGCAGCATCTTGCGCACCGATGGCTACGTGGTCGCGCAAACCGACGGTGGTGTGCTGGTCGAATGGCCACGCGCCGGTTCCAGCTTTGTGAAGTCGTCGGAACTGACGGCCATCGTCTAAATCTGGATGCTATCGTTTAGATAGCTTCTTGCGCATATCCAATATGCGCCAACGCCTGATTTGGTGTTATTTTTCTAGTCCTTGGGGCACTGCTGCGTGTGCCCTTGTTGTAGCGCGGTGGCGCGCTCCACGGTATCCGGGTGGCTGCTCAGCAGCGTCCATGCCGAGGCCGGCCCTTCCTTATTGGTCGCCTTGTCGCCCCCCCGCGCAATCGCCAGCAGCAGTTGGCCCATGGGCGCAGTAGGCAGGGCCGCATGGCCCAGCAGTGCGATGGCATAGCAGTCGGCCTCGCGCTCGTGGCCACGCCGGTAGGCCAGGCCCGTCAGCAGGGCGCCGCCGGTAGACAAGACCCCCGACACATCGCCCAGTGCCAGCCCCAGGCCGACATTCAGCACCCCTTGCTCGACCAGCATGCGGGTGGTGTGGCGGTGCACCACGTGGCCCATCTCATGCGCCAGCACGCCGACCAGGGCGTTGTCGTCCAACCCTTTGTCTGCAGCGGCTTTGACCAGCCCATCGGTCAGCACCACGGTGCCACCGGGCAGCGCAAACGCATTCGCCCCCATGCCCGAACGGAACGCCAGTGTGAAGCGCGGCTGGTAGCCACCGTAACGCTGCAGCGTGGCCGGAGCCTGCTGCACCAGGGTGTCGAAGCGGTTGCGCAGCGCGGCTTGGCGCTCGGCGGGCAGTTGGCTGGGTTTCAGCGTGCCATCGTCCAGCTGCTGCAGCGCCTGCGCGGCCAGCGTGGTTTCCCAGGCCAATGGCACCTGGCCGGTGAGCTGGGTGGCCAGCCAGGGCGTGCCGTAGCGGTAGAACAGCGCCAGCCCGATGGCGGCTACGGCCAGCGCGCCCAGCAGTGCCGGCCAGCGGGTCTGTAGGCGCTGGGCCAGGCCGGGGCGGGCGCCGGCGGCCTGCAGCGCAGCCTGCCAGTCGGCAACGGCGTCAATCTCCAGGCTGCCATGTTCGCGCAAGTCCACTACCAGCCGCAGCTGGGGTTTGTGGGCGTTCCAGGCTTCGGGCCAGCCGACATCGGTGTGGCGGAAGGTGGTGGGCGGCGTGCCGGCCTGGGCCAGCG
The DNA here is from genome assembly GCF_031458075.1 of Rhodoferax ferrireducens. Taxonomy (GTDB): domain Bacteria; phylum Pseudomonadota; class Gammaproteobacteria; order Burkholderiales; family Burkholderiaceae_C; genus Rhodoferax_B; species Rhodoferax_B ferrireducens_A. The sequence continues at coordinate 1,168,181 of NZ_JAVDXT010000001.1, forward strand.
GATGCAGCAGCAGGTTGGGCCCACCGGGCGCAGGCACCAGGCCGACCAGCACCGGCTGGGCTTGGCTGCTCCGGCCGTCGAACCAGCGCGCGGGCACCAGCGCTGGCAGGGCGCTAGCCAATCAGGTCCAGCCCCGCGGCATCGGCCAGCGCATCGCCGAGCGCGCCTTGCTGCTGGCGCACCATGGCGCCCGTCACCTGGTCCACACCGCCTTTGACGAACAAGGTCACCGATTCGAACTTCATGCGGTATTCGCTGACCCGGGCGAATGGGCGGTACAGGCCCAGGGTGAACAGGGTCAGCAGAATGTTCTTGATGCGCAGCAGCACATAGCTGCGGGTGCGCAGCCCGCATTTGAAGCGCGCCACCTGGCCCAGGCCCACGTTGTTCCACACCAGCTGGAACATGCGGGCTTCGCGGTAGGCGCGGGCCGGCGCCGAGGCCAGCACCAGCAGCACCGCGCCGCCGACCACGCCGGCCAGCACCAGCACAAACATCCACGGCCCGAGCCGCTGCGCCTGGCCCATCAACAGCACGGCCGAGCCGCCGATGGCCGCCGCCAGCAGTGCGCCGATCAACACGACGGACAGCACGAACACCGCCACCGTGGCCAGCCATATCTTGACGAAGTCCAGGTACACCGGCTTCCAGCGGCCGGCCGCCGCGCCCAGCCGGGTGCGCTGCACCAGCAGGCTCTTGTAGTTGTATTCGAGGCGGATGGCGCACAGCAGCGACAGCACAATGCCCAGCAGCACTACGCCGCCCATGGCCCAGCTGACGCTGGGCAGGGCTTTGCGCGCCTTGGCGCCGACCTGCTGCACGGCCTCGCCGGCCTCGGGCGCCAGCGCCTGCAGGCCGAACACCACGCCTATCCACACCAGCGCCAGCGCAAACACCGGCCAGCTGGCAATGTAGACCTCGCGCCAGCGGGCGGTGAACTGCAGGCGCAGGCCGCGCCAGCGGGTGGCACCCAGGCGGAACCGCATGGCGCTGCCCCAGATGTAGGGCGCGAGCGCGGCACCGCCCAGCAGGAACAAGGCGACTGCCGTGTCCTGCCCGGTTTCTACCGCGATTTTGTAGGCCAGGGTCAGCAGCACCAGCAGCACAAAGCCAACCACCATCTTGCGCTGCTGTGCGGTGAATTCCAGCGGGCTGTCGGCCACCAGGCTGTGGCTGTAGAAGTACTGCGCGGTGCGCCGGCGGGCCCAGGGCGTGTAGAAGCCCAGAGTGATGATGGACAGCAGCACGTTGACGGCCCAGACCCGGAAGTAGCCGCCACCACTGCCACTGAATTCCAGCGGATGCGCGTCGATCTGGCCGGCGGGCGGGGCGTCGCGCGATGGCGCTGGCAGCGGCAGCGCGTTGCCGTCGCGGGTGTCCTGGTAGTCCATGCTCTCCCTTTTCAACTGCCGGGAAGTGTAGCAGTGCTACTTAGCGGGAATGGCCGCCAGCGCTTATCTAGACTGCACGTGCAGCTATGTTTTTCATAGAAAAGAGGGACACCTCAGGCCTTGGCCTGCGCCAGCAGCAGCGCCACCATGGCCTGTGCCGCCACCGACAACGCCTCGCCTTTGCGCTGGGCCAGCACCAGCGGGCGGTGCAGCGACGCGTCGCGCACCGGGCAGGTGTGCAGGGCCGGGTTCTGGAAGTGGAACAGCGTCAGCTCGGGCACGATGGCAATGCCCAGGCCTTGCACCACCAGCGCCGCCAGAGTCGCCAGGTGTTCAACCTCCATGCTGGAGCCGGTCAGCTGCTCCACACCCGTGGCCTGCTCCAGGTGCTGGCGCACGCTGCTGTTGCGCGCCATGTGGACCATCGCATGCCCGGCCAGCTGCTTGAGCCGCACGCTGGTATGCCGGGCCAGCACATGGTCTTTGCGGCAGACTAGCCAGTAGCCTTCCTTGCGCAGCAGCCGGGTGCTGAATTCGCGCAGGTCGCCGCCGGCGGTCAGCGCAAAGTCGACCTTGCCTTCGCGCAGCAGGGCCAGGCTGGCGCTGGCCAGGCAGTCGGTCAGCTGGATGTCGATCTGCGGATGCTGGGCCCGGTACTGGGCGATGGCCGCCGGCATCCACACCGCGGCGATCGAGGGCAGGGCGGCCACCGCCACCCGGCCGACCCGGCGCGCGGCCAGGTCCTGCAGATTGGCCAGCGCGCTGCGCAGGTCTTGCTCGATGCGCCGCACCTCGTCGGCAAACACGCTGCCCTCGGGCGTCAGCACCACATGCCGGGTCGAGCGCTCGAACAGCTTGACTCCGGCCGTCTCCTCGATGCGCCGGATCCGCTGGCTGAACGCGCTTTGCGACAGATTGCAGCGCTCGGCCGCGCGGGTGAAGTGCCGGGTGGCCTCCAGCGCCATGAAGGCCTCCAGGTCACGGGCCGAGATATTGATTGATTTCATCGATGAATCATGCGGTTTTTCCCATTTTACGAATGATGTGGCTGGCCGCACAATCCGGCCATTCCCTGTCCTGGAGACACTGTGAGCCCTCAATCTGCACCTCCGCCACCTCTGCCACCTCCGCTGTTGATCGGCTGCGCCGCGGGCTTCTCGGGCGACCGCGTGGACGCCGCTTCGGCGGTGGTCGATACCCTGGTGGCGCGCGGCGGGCCGGCCTTTTTGATCTTTGAAACCCTGGCCGAGCGCACCCTGGCCCTGGCCCAACTGCGCCGCCGCGCCGACCCCGAGGCCGGCTACGAGCCGCTGCTCGACGCCATGCTGCGCCCGGTGCTGGCGCGCTGCCTGGCACATGGCATCCGCATCGTCAGCAACTTCGGTGCGGCCAATCCGCCGGCTGCCGCGCGCTTGATACAGCGCATGGCGGCCGAGCTGGGCCTGGCCGCGCCACGCATCGCCGTGGTCTGGGGCGACGATGTGTCCGGCCCCGGGCTGCGCCCGGCCTTGCGGGCTGAACTCGGCGCGGTGCTGGATGGCCTGGCGGTGGTCAGCGCCAACGCCTACATCGGCGCCGAGCCGATTGCCGATGCGCTGAACGCGGGCGCGCAGATCGTGGTCTGCGGCCGGGTGGCCGACCCCTCGCTGGCCGTTGGCCCGGCGCTGGCCCACTTTGGCTGGGCCCGGGATGACTGGGCGCGTCTGGGCGCGGCCACCATGGCCGGCCATCTGCTGGAATGCGGCGGCCAGGTCTGCGGCGGCTACTTTGCCGACCCGGGCTTCAAGGAAGTGCCAGATCTGGCCAGCCTCGGCTACCCCATCGCCACCCTGTATGCCGATGGCCACTGCAGCATCGGCAAGGCCGATGGCACGGGCGGCATGGTGACCACCGCCACGGTGAAGGAGCAGCTGCTGTACGAGCTGCACGACCCGGTCGCCTACCTGACGCCCGACGTGGTGGCCGATATTGGCGCGGCCCGGGTCGAAGAGATCGCGGCGAACCAGGTGGCGCTGCACGGCGTGTGCGGCCATGCGCGGCCGGACACGCTGAAGGTCAACGTCTGCCATGAAGGCGGCTGGCTGGCCGAGGGCGAAATCTCCTACGCCGGCCCGCGCGCCGAAGGCCGGGCCCGCCTGGCCGCCGAGGTGCTACGCCAGCGCCTGCCGCAGCTGGAGCTGCGCGTCGACCTGATCGGCGTGCTCAGCGTGCTGGCCGATGACGCGGGCCGGCTGCAAGCCCAGACGCCAGCCGGCGAAGCGAAAGACGTGCGCCTGCGTGTGGCCGCCAGCCATGCCGACAAGGCCCAGGCCGAGCGCCTGTGCCGCGAAGTCACCGCGCTCTACACCTGCGGCCCGGCCGGCGGCGGCGGCGTGCGCACCACGCTGACCGCGCGGCTCAACACCTTGTCCTGCCTGCTGCCGCGCAGCTTGGTGCAGACCGGTTTTACGATGTTGGAGGATCTATGAAGCTACCCCTGTACCGCGCGGCCCACAGCCGCACCGGCGACAAAGGCAACCGCTCCAACATCAGCGTGATCGCCTACCGGCCCGAGCTGTTCGAACTGCTGGTGGCACAGGTCACGGCCGAGGCGGTGGCCGCGCATTTTGCACACCGTAAGCCCAAACAGGTGACCAGGCATGTATTGCCTGCGCTGGGTGCTATGAATTTTGTATTGGACGAGGTGCTGGACGGCGGCGTGAACGACGCGCTGAACCTCGACAGCCATGGCAAAGCCCTGTCTTACTGGCTGCTCGATTTGCCGCTGACAATACCTGCCGAACTCTTACCCCTGCTACAACCCGAAAACTAACTGGAGACTCCATGCGCCGCAAACTCTTGACCCTCACCGCCGCCTTGTCGGCCGCTGCGCTGTTTGGCACCGCCAGCCAGGCCCAGACCTTCCCCGACAAGCCGATCACCTTCATCGTGCCGTTTGCCGCCGGCAGCGCAACCGACCTGCTGGCCCGCGCGCTGGCCCAGGCCATCACCGTCGACACCAAGATCAGTGTGGTGGTGGACAACAAGCCTGGCGCCAACGCCTTCATCGGCGCCCAGGCCGCGGCCAAGGCCAAGCCCGACGGCTACACCGTGCTGATCGCCACCAACACCACCCACGCGGCCAATGAGCATCTGTACAAAAAGCTGCCCTACGACCCGGTGAAGGACTTTGAGCCGCTGACTCTGCTGGGCCGCGGCGGCCAGATCATGGTGGTAAACCCGGCGCTGGGCGTGAACAGCGTGGCCGAGTTCGTCAAGCTGGCCAAGTCCAAGCCCGGCAAGCTGAGTTTCGGTGCAGGCAGCTCGTCCAGCCGCATCGCCGGCGAGCTGTTCAAGCAGATGGCCGGTGCCTACATCGTGGCGATTCCCTACCGCAGCAACCCGCCGGCCGTGACCGACCTGATCGGCGGCCAGATCGAGATGATGATCACCGACATGGCCACCGGCATGCCGCAGGTCAAGGCCGGCAAGCTCAAGGCGCTGGGCGTGTCGACCCTGCAGCGCAGCCCGCTGGCGCCCGAGGTGCCGACCATCAGCGAAGCCGGTGTGAAGGGTTACGAGATGACCTATTGGTTCGCCGCCTACGCCCCGGCCGGCACGCCTGCGCCGGTGGTCACGCGTCTCAACGAGCTGCTGGTGAAGGCCGCGCACAGCAGCACCGCCGCCAGCTTCTACCAGAACACCGGCACCGAGATCACTACCACCAGCCCGGACGAGCTGCGCAAGGTGCAGGCCTCGGAGTCGTTGAAGTGGGGCAAGATCATCAAGTCGGCGGGGATGGAACCCGAGTAAGCCGCTGCCCCGGCGTGGGGGCAGGGCTGGCTTAGTTAGAACTAAGCGGTCTTGCCGAAGCGCTCCAGCACATGCCGGCCCATGCTGTGGGCCAGTTCGTCTTCGCCCAGGAACACCCGGTTGATGTTCTCTTGCGCCAGCAGCGCGGCTTCGGCTTCGTTGTGGGTGCGCACCACGGTTTCGATGTGCGGGTTCAGCATGCGGGCGTTCTCCACCATCTGGCGCACATTGAAGGCATCGGGGGTGGCCACCACCAGCATGCTGGCGCGGGCGATATGGGCCTGGATCAACACGCCGGCATCGGCCGCATCGCCCGACACCGCGGTGCCGCCGCTGGCGCGCAGCTGCTCGACCCGTTCGCGGTTCTGGTCGACCACCACGAAGGGGATGCCGCGGTCGGTCAGGGCACTGGCAATGCGTTTGCCAACCCGGCCATAGCCCACCAGCACCACCTGCTGGGACAGGTATTTTTCGTGTGTGTCCATGGGCAGCTCGGCCAGGTGGTCGGCGCGGCCCTCCAGCATATGGGCCAGCTTGCTGCGCGACTGTATCCAGACCTCCAGCCCGTCGATGCCTTTGAACACCAGCGGGTTGATGGCGATGGACAGCAGCGCGCCGGCCAGGATCAGGCTTTGGCCTTCAGGCCGCAGCAGGCCCAGACTGGCACCGAGCCCGGCCAGGATGAACGAGAACTCGCCGATCTGCGCCAGGCTGGCCGACACGTTCAGCGCGGTGTTCAGCGGGTAGCGGAACACCAGCACCAGCGCCGCGGCGGCGATGGATTTGCCGACGATGATGATGGCCAGCACCGCCAGTACCTGCAGCGGCTGGCGCACCATCACCATCGGGTCGAACAGCATGCCGACCGACACAAAGAACAGCACGGCAAAAGCTTCGCGCAGCGGCAGCGAGTCTTCGGCTGCGCGGTGGCTGAACTCGGACTCGCGCATCACCATGCCGGCGAAGAACGCGCCCAGCGCAAACGACACGCCGAACAGCGAGGCCGCGCCGTAGGCGATGCTGACCGCGGCGGCGATCACGCACAGCGTGAACAGCTCGCGTGAACCGGTGCGCGCCACCAGCCACAGCAGCTTGGGGAAGACCCGGCGGCCCACGACCAGCATCAGGCCGACGAAGGCCGATACCTTGAGCAGGGTCAGGCCCAACGACAACCACAGGCTGCCACCGCCGCCGCCCTGCTCGTCACCCGGGGCGGTACCGCCCAGCCAGCCGGCCAGGGGCGGCAGCAGCACCAGCACCAGCACCATGGCCAGGTCTTCGACCACCAGCCAGCCGACCGCGATCTTGCCGTTCAGTGAGTCGAGTGCATTGCGCGACTCCAGCGCGCGCAGCAGCACCACCGTGCTGGCCACCGACAGCGCCAGGCCGAAGACGATGGCCTCGCCCATGGGCCAGCCCCATAAATGCGCCACACCCGCGCCCATGGCCGTGGCCACGGTGATTTGCAGCACCGCGCCGGGCAGCGCGATCTTGCGCACCGACATCAGGTCGTCCATCGAAAAATGCATGCCCACGCCGAACATCAGCAGCATCACGCCGATCTCGGCCAGCTCGGCGGCGATCTGGCCGTCGGCCACAAAACCGGGTGTGAACGGGCCTATCAAGACCCCGGCCAGCAGATAGCCCACCAGTGCAGGCAGCTTGAACCGCACGGCGAGAAAACCAAACACCAAGGCCAGACCGAGGGCGGTGGCAATAGTGGTGATGAGGGGCGTGCTATGGAGCATGGGCGGCTCCTGAGGATGTAGCGCGTCGGCTGGGGGCGGGCATGGAACTCCTGTGTAATTTGGGGGAACAGGCCTCTACCATAACCGCTGATGTAAAGACCGCGCCGGTCGGGGGTCGGCACGCTAGCAAAAATATAGCTTCGGGGCCGGCCGGCTCAACCGGACAGATCCACCAGCCTCTGCCGGATGCCAGCGAACACGGGCCGCGCCGCTGGCTGCGGCTGCAGGCAGTCGTCGCGCAGCGCGGCCAGCGCTGGCAGGTCGGTGGGGCAGTGCGCGATCAGTTCTTCCAGCAGGCAGCCAAAGGCGCGAGCTTCCAGCTGCTGCAGCGCCCGGGCTTGCCCGGCATCGGTGGGCAGGAACGAAGCTGCCCCCATGTCGCCCAGCAGGCAGTGGCCGTTTTCATCGCACTGCAGGTTGTGCGCATACAGGTCGCCGTGCAGCAGGCCGCGGGCGTGCAGATGGGCGGCGGCCGAGGCCACGCCTAGCGCAATGCGCAGCACTTTGGCGACCGAAAAAACCGTGCCTGCCGGGTACACGTCGCGGGTGCAGGACGCCAGGCTGGGCGGCCCGGCCAGGGTAGTGAAGTGCGGCGGTACCAGGGGCATCACCAGCCCCGCCGTGCCATCGGGATGGTCGGCCAGCGGGCCGAGGGTGCGCACCAGGTGCGGGTGCGCGCCCGCGGCCAGGCAGGCGGCCAGCTCGCTCTGCGGCCAGCCGTCGCTGGTGACAGCGCCCTTGAACAGCTTGACCGCCACGGGCTCGCCTTGCCATGCGGCCTGGTGGATCACACCCGACGCGCCTTCACCGAGCTGCTGCTGCAACTCCAGCGCCTGCCACGGCACGGCATGGGCTGAGGTGGCGGCCACGGGTTGGTCGGCATAGGCCAGCCAGGCCAGGCGGGGCAGATCCAGCAGCCAGCCGGGCAGGGCGTCCAGCGGGTTGGCCGAGATGCGCAGCAGCTCCAGCTGCTGGCACTGGGCCAGCGTGGCCGGCAGCTGCTGCAGCCGGTTGCCGGCCAGCATCAGCTTTTGCAGCTGGCGGCACTGGCCGAGTTCGGCGGGCAGGGTGTCTATCTGGTTGTCGGTCAAGATCAGCCAGCGCAGCTGGGGTGGCAGGGCGGCGGACGGCACGGTACGGATCTGGTTCGACTTGAAGCCGACCATCTGCAGCTGCGCGCACTGGCCCAGCACTGCAGGCAGCTCGGTGAACCGGTTGTTCGAGCAAAAGATCACCTGCAACTGGTGCAGCCGGTGCAGATCTTCGGGCAGGCTGCTCAGCGCATTGCCCGACAGGTTCAGCACCTGCAGCGAATCCGCCAGGTCAAAGATTTCGCGTGGAAAGCTGGTCAGGCCGCAGGCCAGGTCGAGCCGCTGGATGCCGTGCAGCTGGCCGGCGCGGAGTTGGGAAAGAGTGTCCATGGGGGCTATTGTCGGGGAGCGCTCCCGCTGCCTCCCTGTGCCGGACTTTTTGCATAAAACAGGCCGCTGGCGCATATTCCACCAGCGCCAGCAGCTATCAAATACATAGTATGGCGGTTCAGGGCCCGGCCTGCACCGCGCCAGTGGCGTAGAACGCATCCAGGTTCTGCACCACCATCTCGGCCATGGCTTGACGGGTCTCATGGGTGGCGCTGGCCAGGTGCGGCAGCAGCACCACGTTGTCCAACGCCAGCAGGCGCTGCGGCACCCGCGGCTCGTCTTCGAACACATCGAGGCCGGCACCGGCGATGGCGCCGGTCTCCAGTGCCTGCACCAGGGCTTCTTCGTCGACCACCGAGCCGCGCGACACATTGACCAGGAAGCCCTTGGGGCCGAGTGCGCGCAGCACATCTGCATTCACCAGCTTGCGGGTTTCTGGTCCACCGGCGCTGACCACCACCAGGAAGTCGGCCCAGTTCGCCAGCGACTCCAGCGTGGCTTCAAAAACATAGGGCACGGCGGGGTTGGGCCGGCGGTTGTGGTAGCGCACCTCCATGTCGAAACCGCTGGCGCGGCGCGCCACCACCTGGCCAATACGGCCCAGTCCGAGTATGCCCAGGCGCTTGCCGCTGACCTGGGTCGCCAGCGGGTACTGGCCTTGCAGCCAGTCGCCGCGGCGCACAAAGCGGTCGGCCGCACTCAGGCGCCGGGCCACATCGATCACCAGGCCAAAAGCGGTGTCGGCCACGCAGTCGTTCAGCACCTCGGGCGTGGTGCCGACAGCGATGCCGCGGGCGCGGGCAGCATCCAGCGGCAAGGTTTCGGCACCCACGCCGAAACTGGAGATTACCTTCAGCGCCGGCAGCAGGGCCAGGGTGGCTTCGCTGATGCCGAAACGGGCGGTGGTCACGTAGCCGCTGAAGTCAGCCCCATGTGCGGCCAGGAAGGTCTGCGGGTCGGCCTCTTCCCACAGTGGGTGCACGTCATAGCGGGCGTGCAGCGCGGTGGCGAGCAGGGGGGGCATGTGCAGGTGTTGCAGGATCTTGGGTTTCATGGGGGCAGGTGAAAAAACAGGGTGGATTCAAGCGTGGCGCAGCGCAGGAGACGGTGCGCACATTGCGTCTACTCGGGCTGGATGTTGGCGCCTTTGGCGACCTTGGCCCACTTGAGCATTTCCGACTGGATGAAGTCGCCAAACTGCTGGGGCGTGCCGCCACCGGGTTCGATGCCTGCGTCCTGCAAGGTCTTGCGCACATCGGGCAGCGCCAGGATGCGGTTCACCTCGGTGTTCAGCTTGGCGACCGTGGCCTTGGGCGTGCCGGCCGGGGCCAGCAGGCCGCCCCAGGTGCTGGTGTCGAAACCGGGCATGCCGGCCTCGGCCATGGTGGGTACATCGGGCAGGATGGAGCTGCGCTTGGTGGTGGTCACGGCCAGGGCCTGCACGCGGTTCGCCTTGATCTGCACGTTGACCGCGGCCACGGTGTCGAACATCAGCGAGGTGCGGCCGCTGATCAGGTCCGGGTGGGCCAGCGTGCTGCCCTTGTAGGGGATATGGGCCATGTCGATGCCGGCCATGCTCTTGAACAGCTCGCCCGAAAAATGCGGCGCGCCGCCCGAGCCGCTGGAGGCGAACGACAGTTCGCCGGGGTGCGCCTTGCCGTAGGCCACCAGCTCCTTCAGCGATTTCACCGGCAGCGCCGGCGTGGTGACCAGCACCAGCGGCACTACATGGGTCAGGGCGACTGGCTCGAAGCCTTTCACGGTGTCGAACGGCAGCTTTTTCACCATGCTGGGGTTGATGGCGTGGCTGCTGGCCACCAGGGCCAGGGTGTAGCCGTCGGGCGTGGCCTTGGCCACGAAGTCGCTGCCGATGATGCCGGTGGCGCCGGCCTTGTTGTCCACCGTGACCGGCTGGCCAAAGGATTCGCCCATTTTCTGGCCGATCAGCCGCGCCAGCAGGTCGATGGCGCCGCCGGGCGAGGCCGGCACGATGATGGTGATGGGCTTGGTCGGGTAGTTCTGGGCATGGGCCAGGCCGGTGGTGGCCAGGACGGCGGCGGCGATGGCGCTCACGAGGCTGTGTTGCATGGATGTCTCTCTCCGGGTGGTGGTTGGGGATTTTTACGTTTTACTATACTAGTATTCTAGTATCCCAGATGAAACGACGCAAGGCAACCGATAAACTACCAGGCCATGGCCCGTACCCGTTTGATCCTTCCTGAACTTGCCGCCGCGCCGGCGCCCGCCGCACGCGGAGCTGGCCGCGGCCTGATCGGGCTCGAGGCCTACGAGAGCCTGCGCACCGCCATCCTCAACTGCTCGTTCACCCCGGGCATGGCTTTGTCGGAGCTGGCGGTGTCGGAAGAGCTGGGTGTGAGCCGGGCGCCGGTGCGCGACGCGTTCCGCCGCTTGGTCGGCGATGGCCTGCTGGAGGCGATTCCGCAGCGCGGCACTTTTGTGACGCGGCTGAGCCGGGCGAAGATTGCCGACGCCATCTTTGTGCGCGAGGTGATCGAGTGCCGGGCCGCCGAGCTGGCCGCCCAGGCGCCGCTGGCGGAACGGCAAAAGCTGACCGAGCTGCTGGCGCGGCAGATCGAGGCGTCCGACCAACACAACTTCTCCGGCCATCTGCTGGCCGACGAAGACCTGCACTACCAGATCCTGGTGCTGGCCGGCCACCCGCATGCCTGGAACCCGTTGATGCTGGCGCGCACCGGCATGAACCGCATCCGCCATATCGCCATCCCCGAGCTGGGCGGCAACCGCATCGCCATCGACCAGCACCGCGGCGTGGTGCAGGCCATCATTGATGGCGACAGCGCTGCGGCCAGCGCCCAGATGCTGCGCCATATCCGCTCGCCGCTGCAGTTTGTGGACGCCATCCACCAGCGCCACCCCGAATACTTTGTTGCAGACTGAATCGGCCTCTGGCGCATATTCGACCTGCGCTACCAGCTATTAAATATGTAGCGTGGCTAGAGCAGGCCGGTGATGCTGTCCAGCGGCTGCGGGCGGCCGAACAGGTAGCCCTGGGCAATATCGCATTGCTTGGCGGCCAGCATGCGGCTTTGTTCCTCGGTCTCCACGCCCTCGGCCACCACCTTCAGGCCCAGGCCGTGGGCCAGGGCGATGGTGGCGCGGACGATGGCGGCGTCGTCCTTGTCGGTGGCGATGTCCATCACAAACGAGCGGTCGATCTTCAGCTCGTCGATCGGGAAGCGCTTGAGGTAGGCCAGCGAGGAATAGCCGGTGCCGAAGTCGTCCACCGACAGGCCCACGCCCAGGGTGCGGATTTCGCGCAGCAGGCCGATCACCTGGTCGGCATCGGTCATGGCGGTGGTTTCGGTGATCTCCAGCCGCAGCAGGTGGGGCGGGATCTTGGTCTCCAGCAGGGCCAGCCGCACCACCTGCACCAGGTCGCGGTTCAGACATTGGCGGGCCGAGATGTTGACCGCAATCGGCACCGCCTGGTGCCCGGCCTGCAGCCACTGGGCGACCTGGCGCGCCGCCTGCAGTACCGCCCAGGCGCCCATGTCGACGATCAGGTCGGATTCTTCGGCGATCTCGATGAAACCGCTGGGCATGACCAGCTGATCGGGCGTGCGCTGCCAGCGCATCAGCGCCTCCATGCCGACCAGGCGCGGGTTCTGGAAGGTGAACTGGGGCTGGTAGTGCAGCAGGAACAGGTCGTCGCGCAGGGCCTGGCGCAACTCGATCTCCAGCGCCAGCCGGTCGTGCAGCCGGGTGTTGATGTCCTCCGACCAGAACTGGAAGCTGGCCCGCGGCTGGGCCTTGGCGTGGTACATCGCCATGTCGGCCTTGGACAGCAGTTCCTCCATTTCGCAGCCGTCCTGCGGCACCAGCACCACGCCCACGCTGCCGGCGCTGGGCAAGCGCATGTGGTTGAACTGCGGGCCGAGCACGATGTCCAGCGACAGTGCTTCGACCACTTTGGCGGCGGCGCTGGCGGCGCCGTCGTGGCCGTCCACGTCCTCCAGCACCAGCACGAATTCATCGCCACCCCAGCGGGCCACGGTGTCGGTGTCGCGGCACAACTCGCGCAGGCGCAGGGCCAGCACCTTCAGCACCGCGTCGCCGGTGCGGTGGCCCAGGCTGTCATTGATGTGCTTGAAGCGGTCCAGGTCCAGGAACAGGATTGCCGCCTGGCTGCCGCGGCGCTGCACCCGCGACAGGGTCAGCGTCAGCCGTTCGTGCAGCTGGGTGCGGTTGGGCAGGCCGGTCAGCGCGTCGTGGCTGGCGGCGTAGTCCAGCTCGCGGGCCGCGGCCACCGCCTCGGTCACATCGGAGAACACCAGCACCGCGCCGTCCAGCTGACCTTCGGGGCTGCTCAGCGGGCTGGTGGTGGCCCGCAGCGCACGCACGCCATGGGGCGTTTGCAGGCTCAGAAACTGCGGCAGGTAGACCCGGCTGCGCTGGGCCAGGCAGGTGTGGACGGCTTCGCGCAGCCGCTCCATGCTCTCCACCGTCAGCGGGTAGGCGCTGTGCAGGGACTGGCCCAGCAGCTTTTGCGCGCCGGCCTGCCGCTGGGCGCTGGGGTTGGCAAAGCGGATGGATTGGTGCACCGCGTCGATGGTGATGACGGCGTCGTCAATCGCCTGCAGCGTGGCCTGCGCATGCTGGCGCGAGCGCAGCAGCTGGCGGTTTACCGCGCGCAGCTTGCCGGCCACCCAGAACACCAGCGCCACCGCCAGCGCCACGCTGGGCACGGCCGGCGGCAGCCACAGCTGGGTATAGGCCAGCAGCAGGCCGCTGACCAGCAGCGGCAGGCCCAGCATCACGCCGGCCAGCAGTACCCGGCGGCCGCTGCGCAGGGGCCACAGCGCCAGGCTGCTGATGGCCAGCAGCGCAAACACCAGCCCGGTCAGCGCACCCGCGCGCTGGATCAGCGCCTGGCTTTGCAAGGCCTCAAACGCCTCGGCATGGAACAGCACGGCCGGAAGGGTGGACTGCGGGCCGGCCAGCGGGGTGACCAGCTCGCCGCCCAGGCCGCGGGCCGTGATGCCGATGAACACCGCCCGGTCCTTGACCCCGACGAGCACCTTGGGTGATTGCAGCGCCTGGGCAAACGACAGGGTGGGCAGGCCGGTGATGCGCGGCAGCAGCACCTCCTGGCTGCGCACCCAGGTGCGGGCGTTGCGCAGGCTGGCCGTGGCCAGCGGCTGGGCGGCGGTGGCGGGCGCGGCCAGCTGGTACATCGCCATGGCCAACGCCGGCAGGCTGGCGCGGCCATTGCCGGCTTGCAGGTACAGGCCGCGCGACTGGCCGTCCAGGTCCATTTCCACATCCACATGGCCGAGTGGGTGGCTGCCGCTGCCCGGCGTCGCCAGGGCCGGCAGCAGCGGCAGGCTGTCCATCTGGCCATCGGCTTGCTGGGCCGGCGCCACCGCCAGCACCACCTGGCCATGGCGGGCAATTGCCGCGGCCAGGGCGGCATCGCTGGTCGGGTCCAGCCGGTCGGGTTCGGAGAACAGCACGGCGATGGCAATGCTGCGGGCGCCGGCTTCGTGCAGCCGGTCGAGCATCTGGGCGTGCAGCGCACGGGGCCAGGGCCAGCGGCCCAGGGCGGCCAGGCTGTCGTCGTCAATCGCCACCACCACCGGCGGCTGGGCGCTGGCCGGGCGTGTTGGCAGCAGCAGGTCGTAGGCCATCAGGTCCAGCCTGTGTACCCCCGGCGGATACCACCAGGCCAGCAGCAGGGCCGTGCCCAGCCCCGCCAGCCACCAGGCCTGGCGACGGACCACCCGCCCCAGACGGTGCCGGAGCGGGCGATGTGCTGGGGGAGCGGATAGGGCGGTCAGAAGAGTGCCAAGGCGGGTAGCAGCAGCAAGAGCGCGCGCCAGTACTGCGGCCGGGGTTCAGGGACGGTGAAGGTCTGGGTGCTGCCCCAGGGGCCGATGTAGCCGTCGGCGCCTATGGCTTGCACCCGCACATGGTGGACGCCGGGCTCCAGGTCGTGCAGCTGGTACTGCGTGGCCTCGGTCTGGGCGTCGGTTTGCGGGCTGGCAAAGCTGTTGTCGCGCGCCACCTGCAGCCGGTACTGGGTGGTTTGCGGCTGGGCCGACCAGCGCAGGGTGAGGCTGCCGTCTTGCGGCGGCGGTATGTCTACGCCCGGGCCGGGCAGCACCCGGCGAAAGGCTTGCGCATCGCCCCAGGGCCCCTGGCCTTTGCCGGGCTGGATGGCGGCAACCCGCCACTGGTACAGGCCGGTGGGCAGGTCGCGCGCGGGCTGGGCGGTGGCGGCCTGCACCACTTGCTCGTCGAAGGCGGTGGGTTCGCCGCTGGCCGTGGTCTGCAGCCGGTAGCTCCAGCCGGGGTCGGCCTGGGTCCAGCGGAACACCGGGCGCTCGGCGGTGGTGACGGTGTCGGGGGCGGGCTCGATCAGCAGCGGCGGCTCGGGCCGGGCATGGACCACCAGCGTGCGCTGGGACGATAGGCCCTCCAGGCCCTGGGCGTCGATGCCGCGCACCCGCAGCACATAGCTGCCGTCGTCCACATCGCGGGCGCGGATGCGGGCCGCGGGCGAGGTCTCGTCGGAGATGGCCACGCTGAACTGGGTGTCGGGGGCGATCTGGGTGCGGTAGCCGCTGGCACCGGCCAGGGCGGGCAGCGGCAGGTCGATGGGCAGGCGCTCCACGCGCTCGGGCAGGCTGTCCAGGCTGGGTGCGGGCAGCAGGGCCACGGGGGCGCTGGGGGTTTGGCCGGTCTGCGCCACGCTGCCCTGGGCGGCCTGGGCCGTGACCTGGCCGCTGGGGTTGGCCACGTTGACGGCGCCGCTTAGCACCTCGGTGCGCAGGCTGCTGCCGTCGGCATACACGCGGAACTGGGTGCCACGCACCGCCGCCACGGCCGCCGGGCTGCGGATCTCGAAGCGTCCCCCCGATTCGCCCACGGGCGTGACCTGGTTCTCCAGGCTGCCGTGCAGCAGCGCCAAGGTGACCAGGCTGCCTTGGCCGAGCAGCCGAGTTTGGGCCTGCTGCAGCTGCAGTTCGGAGTCGCGCCGCACCAGCACCCGCGAGCCGTCGGCAAATTGCAGGGTGGCGCTACCGCTGGGGCCGGTGCGCAGGGTGGACGGGGCTTGCAGCAGTTCGCCGGCCACTGCGCTACGGGCGGCGGTGGTGCCCGGTTGCAGGCTGGTGTCGCCGGTGGCAGCCAGCAGCCGCACCTGGGCCGATTCGAGCTTGAGCCAGGCCTGGGGAATGTGCAGCCGGGTGCCGGGCATGACGCGGCGGTCGTCGGGTATCTGGTTCAGCTGGCGCAGCTTCAACGCCAGCGCGGGGCTTTTGAGATAGCGGCCCGCCAGATTCCAGGGGTGGTCGCCGGGCTGGACGGTGTAGATGAAATCGGCCGCCGAGGCCACGCTGCCGGCCCCCAGCAGGACCAGGCTACAGAGTGCAGTGTGGAGGTGACGCATGGGAAACAGAGGGTTGTGCATAGGTCTTCGTGGGGTGCGGCCTGCATCTGCCGCCAAGTTTGTTAATTATTGTTAAAAACCCTCCATTCTTCGCCTCCCGCTATAAATAATCATCAGCCTGTGCCCTAGCAGCGCTGAATCCATCACCAAGTATGGGTAAGTAAGCAGCGCTTCCGTGAAGCAGTGGTTTGTGTTTGGCTGTGCACGCAGTAACATTTTCTTGCCACTGCTTCTTCGGTGGTAGACCCTCTGCACAGGAAAAGTGCTTGCATATCCTCAGACAACAGTTGCACCGCGGGCTTGACCTGCTATTGGGCCGCGAGAAGCGTATGCGGATCCGCACCCGCCAAGGCGCTCTGGCGGCGGTACTGATGCTGACCTGCATTGCCGAAATGTATTGGGTGGCTGCGCATGGGGTGGCCGACTACCGGGCCGTGGGGGTGTGGTCGATCTTCAGCATGGGCGGGCTGGTGCTGTTTTTTGGCTTGATACGCAGCGGTGTGTCCCTGCGTTGGCAAGACCCGTCGATGGCGTTTGTGCAGATGCTGTATGCGGTGGCCTGCAATGCCGTGGCCTTTGTGATTGCCGGGCATGCGCGCGGCGTGACCCTGCCCCTGTTGTCGGTGATCCTGATGTTCGGCATCTTCGGCATGTCGATACGCCAGCTGGCGCTGGTGGCGGTGTACTCCGTGGGCCTGTTCACTGCGGCCATCGCCTACGAGCTCACTTACCCGAGCACCGACGAAGAGCCGGTGGTGTTTGGCGCCTATCTGGTGATGGTGTTGATCGTGCTGTCCGGTAGCACCTATTTGACCTGGCGCCTGACGCAGATACGCGAACACGTGCGTAGCCAGAAGAAGCAACTTACCGAGGCGCTGGAGAAGATCCAGCAGATCGCCATCCGCGACGAGCTGACCTCGGCCGTGAACCGCCGCCATATGCAGGAGCTGCTGCGGGTGGAGGTGCAGCGGTCGGTACGGATTGCCTCGCCGCTGCTGATTGCGGTGCTGGACATCGACCATTTCAAGCGGATCAACGACAGCTACGGCCACCAGGCTGGCGACCGGGCGCTGCAGGCGTTTGTCGAGGCGGTACAGGCCGGCATCCGCGGTACTGACACCTTGGCGCGCTGGGGCGGCGAGGAGTTTCTGGTGATGCTGACCGACGCGCCCATGGAGCTGGGCACCGTGTGCATGTCGCGCGTGCGCACCCAGGTGCAGGACCTGGTGGTGTCCTATAACGGCATCGATATCCGCTTCACCGTGTCGATAGGCCTGACCCAGTACCGCCCCGGCGAGTCGGTGGCCAAGACCATAGGCCGCGCAGACGAGGCCTTGTACGCGGCCAAGGCGCAGGGCCGCAACCAAGTGGTTTGTTTGTAGCACCCTCAGACTGGGTTTACGTTTTTCCGGCTGCTGGCGCTTATGGAGACCGTGCTGGTAGCTATTGAAAACGTAGCAAATGGGTTGCTGAACGTTTACACCGAGCGGTTTCTGGCCAGCGGCGGATTCTTGGCGAAATAGCCGCGGATGCCGCGCAGGATGGCGTCGGCTAGCTGCTCCTGGTAGGCGTCGCTCTTCAGCTTGGCCTCTTCTTCGGGGTTGCTGATGAAGGCGGTTTCGATCAGCACGCTGGGGATGTCGGGGGCTTTCAGCACCGCGAAGCCGGCCTGTTCCACGTTCGCCTTGTGCAGCTTGCCGACCCGGCCGACTTCGCCCAGCACGGCGCTGCCGAGCTTCAGGCTGTCGTTGATTTGGGCGGTGGTGCTCATGTCGATCAGGGCTTTTTGCACCTGTACGTCTTTGGCCTGCACATTCAGGCCGCCCACCAGGTCGGCCTTGTTTTCCTTGTTGGCCATCCAGCGGGCGGCGCTGCTGGAGGCGCCGCTCTGGCTCAGCGCGAACACGCTGGCGCCGCGGGCGGCCGGGGTCAGGAAGGCATCGGCGTGGATGCTGACGAACAGGTCGGCCTGCACGCGCTGGGCTTTTTGCACCCGTACCTGCAGCGGCACGAAGAAGTCGGCGTCACGGGTCAGGAAGGCCCGCATCGGGCTGCCGTTGACGGTGGTGGCGTTGATGCGCTCGCGCAGCAGGTGGGCGACCTTCAGCACCACGTCTTTCTCGCGGGTGCCGCCGGGGCCGATGGCGCCCGGGTCTTCGCCGCCGTGGCCGGGGTCCAGCGCGATGATGATCAGGCGGTCGGTGCGCTGCGGCGCTGCGGGTTCATTTTTAGCATCATTTTGGCCGCTAGCGCTGGTTTTACCTGCGGGAGGTGCTATTGCAACGATAGCAGGCGCGGGAGCTGTCGTGGGCTTGGCCGACTGCTTGGCGATAAGCTCTTCCAACGGGTCGGGCGGCAAGGGCGCGGGCGTGGGTTCGCTCATGCGCTCGGCGATCAGGGCTTCCAGCGGGTCGGCTTCTTGCGCGGGATACAGGTCGAACACCAGCCGGTGCTGGTAGGCGGCCACCGGGTTCAAGGTAAACACCTGGGGCGAGGCCGCGCGCTTCAGGTCGACCACCAGGCGCACTATGCCGGGCGCGTTCTGGCCGACGCGGATGCCGGCGATGTTCGGGTCGTTGGCCTGCACCTGGCCGACCAGCTCGCGCAGCGCCGGGTTCAGGTCGATCCCCTCGATGTCCACCGCCAGCCGCGGCGGGTTGGTGATGAAGCTGTGCTTGACCGACAAGGCGGTATCGGACTCGATGGTGACGCGCGAGTATTCGGGCGCCGGCCAGACCCGCACCGCCACGATGCTGGCGCCACGGGCCAGCTCGTTGAGGCCCAGCAGCAGGACGACGGCGCCGCTTTGCAGAACGCTGCGGCGCTTCATGCGGCCAGCCCGGTCAGCAGGCGCTGGCCTACGGCGGTGGATGCGAGCAGGGTGGCTTGGCGGGATTCGTCGTGCATGGTGTTCAGGGTAATCGAAAGGTCGGGCGTGGGCAGCAGGGCGCCGGCGTTGGACGGCCATTCGGCCAGCTTCAGGCCGGGGCTGGCGAAGATGTCGCGAAAGCCCGCGTCCTCCCATTCGCGCGGGTCGCTGAAGCGGTAGAAGTCGAAATGCCAGATGTTCAGCGGAGGGTTCAGCGCCGGCAGCTCATACGGCTCCACCACCGCATAGGTCGGGCTCTTGATGCGGCCTTGCACGCCCAGGGCGCGCAGCAGGTGCCGCACCAGCGTGGTCTTGCCGGCGCCCAGGTCGCCGTGCAGGGCGATGAAGGCATGCCGGATGTCGGGCTGGGCGGCCAGTTTGTCCGCGAAGGCCGTAGTGCCGGCCTCGTCTGCCCACAGCAGCTCGAGGCGGGTTTCTACAATCGGCAGATGGTGTTGAACGGTGCTCAGAACGAAGGTCTCCAACAGGTGTCTCGGATACAGGGGTGGGCGCGCGAACTCGGATTTTCCCAAATTGGCGTGGCCCCGGTGGATTTAAGCTCCGCCGAGGCGGGTCTGACTGCCTGGCTGGCCCAAGGGTTCCATGGCAGCATGGCCTATATGGAAAGCCATGGCCTGAAACGCGCGCGCCCGGCAGAGCTGGTGCCAGGCACCGTCAGCGTCATCACCGCCCGCATGGATTATCTGCCGCGCAGCACCCCGGAGGGTTGGCAGGCGCTGGAATTCGACCGTTTGCAGCGTCCGGGCGAGGGCATTGTGTCGGTCTACGCCCGGGGCCGCGACTACCACAAGGTCTTGCGCGCGCGGCTGCAAAAGCTCAGCGACCGCATTGCCGCCGAGCTGGGTCCGCTAGGCTACCGGGTGTTCACCGACTCGGCGCCGGTGCTGGAGGCCGAGCTGGCCACGCGCAGCGGCCAGGGCTGGCGAGGCAAGCACACCCTGGTGTTGAACCGCGAGGCCGGCTCGATGTTCTTCTTGGGCGAGATCTACGTGGACCGCGCCTTGCCGCCCACCGAGGCTACCAGTGGCCACTGCGGCAGCTGTAGCGCCTGCATCGATATCTGCCCGACCCAGGCCATCATCGCGCCGCAGCGGCTGGATGCGCGCCGCTGCATCTCCTACCTGACCATCGAGCATGCGGGGCCGATCCCGCTGGAGTTCCGCCCGCTGATCGCCAACCGCATCTACGGCTGCGACGACTGCCAGCTGGCCTGCCCCTGGAACAAGTTCGCCCAGCGCAGCGCCTTGCCTGACTTCGACGAACGCCGGGGCCTCAGCGGCCAGCAGCTGGGCACACTGTTTGGCTGGACCGAAGACGAGTTTCTGCGCTACACCGAAGGCGGGCCGATACGCCGCATCGGCCATGAGCGCTGGCTGCGCAATGTGGCGGTGGCCATGGGCAATGCGTTGCGGGCCGGGGAGGATGCCGGTATCCGCCATGCTTTGCAGCAGCGGGCGGCAGACCCGAGTGCGCTGGTGCGTGAGCACGTGGCCTGGGCGCTTGGGGTTTAGATGCCTTTTAGGCCTCTAGCGCAGAGAATATCTGCGCAAGCAGCTATCTTTTGAATAGCGAATAAGCTCCAACCCAGGCCTGGTGCTTATGGACCGACCGACCGTGCCGCACGCTCTATCAGTGCCACCACCGCATCCGGATGGCTGACCAGCGACATATGGCTGGACTTGATGCTGACGGTGGTTGCGCCTATAGCCTGGGCCAGCGCCTGCTGGACCCGGGGCGGCAGGGCCTTGTCGTTTTCGGTCAGCAGGTACCAGCTGGGTTTGCTGCGCCATGCCGCCGTGTTCACCTTGTCGCCAAATGCGCGGGCGGCCATGGGCTGCTGGGTCGCTGCGAGCAGCGCAGCCTGGGGTGCGGGCACATCGCCCGCCATGACCTGCCGGTAGGCCACGGGGTCGTCCAGCCAGAGCAGGCCGTCTTTGTCCGGCGTGAAGCCTTCCATGGGCGCGGCCAGACGGGTCAGCAAGTCGGCGGTGGATTCGCCTGAGTCCGGCACCAGTGCGGACAGGTACACCAGGCCCTGCACGTTGTCGGCGTTGCCGGCTTCGGTCACCACTGTGCCCGCCCAGGAATGGCCGACCAGGATCACACCGCCTTTTTGCCGATCCAGCACCCGCCGCGTGGCTGCAACGTCGTCGGCAAGAGAAGTCAGCGGGTTTTGTACCGCCGTCACGTGGTAGCCCTTGCGCTGCAGCAGCTTGATCACCGGCGACCAGCTGGAGCCATCGGCGAAGGCGCCATGCACGAGCACGATGTTGCGTACCGTGGCCTGGGGCGTGGCCGCGTGGGTTGGCGCTACCGCGAAACTGGCCGCCAAGGCCAGGGTGCAACTTAACCAGCGCCACGCAGGGGATGTGTTGAACATTGAGGTCTCCTGTTTCATTGAATGGCTTTGGCGCCGGGTGCCCAGTCGGACGGGAATGCTTCGGCCCGCATGGCCGCGTCAAAGCCGCGCACCTGGTGTTCTACCAGGCTGTGCACCGCGAAGGAGTCCAGTGCGAGCATGCGGTCGAGTGCGTCTCGGCTGTTGCTGCGTGCCAGCACAAAGCCGCCGGTACGGTCTTCCAGCGGACCCGCGACGAGTATCTGGCCGCCGCGCGTGTACGTGACCAACCAGTCGCGGTGGGTGTCGAGGTGGGCTTGCACCTCTGCTAGGGGGCGGACGTAGGTCAGCGTGACGAGGTAGAGCATGTAATTTCCCTTAGGCTAGGTGATCAGATGGTGGTGGCGTGGCGTACGACTTCGGCCACCGCGGCATGGGCGGCCTGCATCGACAGCTGTTTGGC
Source organism: Rhodoferax ferrireducens (assembly GCF_031458075.1). Classification (GTDB taxonomy): domain Bacteria; phylum Pseudomonadota; class Gammaproteobacteria; order Burkholderiales; family Burkholderiaceae_C; genus Rhodoferax_B; species Rhodoferax_B ferrireducens_A. Next base: position 1,189,656 of record NZ_JAVDXT010000001.1, read on the forward strand.
ATCGGCGCCTCTCGACAGGTTCTCGGCGCGCACGAAGCGAATGTCGGTAATGCCGATGAAGCCGAAGATGGCTTTCAGGTAGTCTTCCTGGAAGTCCATGGCCGTTGCCGGTCCCGAGGTATACGCACCGCCGCGGGTGGATGCGACGATCACCCGCTTGCCTGTGGCCAGGCCGATCGGGCCGGTGGCGGTGTACTGGAAGGTACGCCCGGGTTGCACCACGCGGTCTATCCAGGCCTTCAGCTGACTCGCAACCGAGAAGTTGTACATGGGTGAGCCGATGACGATGGTATCGCTGGCCAGCAGCTCGGCCACCAGTGCTGCCGAGCGGGCGTGCTCTCGCGCCACGCTGGCGCTGGAGTCGTCGCTGTGGATCGGCCTGAAGCCGGCAGCGATGGGGCCGTCCAGATGCGGAATTGCTTCTTCCACGAGATCGCGGTAGCTAACCTGGGCGCCTGGGTGTTCGCTGCGGATGTAGCTGACGATGGCGGCAGTCAGTGTGCGGGATGCGGATGCGTCTGTGAGGATGCTGGAGTCGAGGTGCAGGATTTGCATGGTGATGTTAGGTAGGGAGAGGCCTTGAGGATCGGCGAACGCGCGGTGTCTGTCCAAGACGGAATGTGCGACAGTTGAGACCTGAAAGGACTCAACCATGCTCGACCTGCGCCAGCTCCGGTACTTCATTGCGGTGGCCGAGACCGAAAACGTCGGCCAGGCCGCAGAGCTGCTGCACATTTCGCAGTCGCCGTTGAGCCGCCAGATCCAGCAGCTCGAAGACCAGCTTGGCGTGCTGCTCTTCGAGCGCAGCAAGAAGCGGCTGCGCCTGACGCAGGAGGGGCGCGACTTGCTGGGCGAGGCGCGTGCCCTGATGGCGAATGCCTTGCGGGTCGAGGCATTCGGTCGCCGCCTGGGCTCCGGTACGGCGGGGCGGCTGGCTATCGGCTACGTCGAAGCCGCGATACACGCCAACATCCTGAGCCCGGCGTTGCGACGGTTCCGGCGCGCCAGCCCGGCGGTGGCGCTATCGCTGCAGGCACTGGGCACCATGGGGCAGTTCGAGCGTCTGCGCCAGCGCACCCTGGATCTGGGTTTTACCTATCGGGCGCCCGAGCCGACGTCCGGCCTGAGTAGCGCCGTGGTGATTGACGAGCCGCTGCTGCTGGCCATGCCCAAGGACGACCCGTTGTGCAAATTGAAAAACATCCAACCGGCGCAACTCGACCAGCGTCCATGGATATCCGTCGCCCTTCAGCCGGTCGATACGATACGCCCCGCCTTGCTGGCGGGCTGCCAGCGGGCTGGCTTCACGCCCGACATCGTTTATGAAACCTCGGACCCGCTGTCCTCGCTGCACCTGGTCAGCGCGGGCCTCGGGCTGGCTGTGGTGCAGGCCAGCCTGGGGAAGGCCAACGCGCCACCCGATGTGGTTTTTCGCGAACTGCCGTGGCTGGACCTGCGGGTCAGCGTGCACCTGGTCTGGCGTGCGGACGAACAGCGGCCGCTGGTGGCCCAGTTTCACAAAGCGGTTTTGGATATTTAGGCCGCCAGTGCAGAGAATACCTGCGCTAGCAGCTATTTATTTAATAGCAAATCAGCGCGCCAGACCCAGTGCAAATGGCAGGCTGGCAATCGCCAGCAGGGTCGACATGCTGACCAGGCTGGCGGTCAGCGCACCGTTGTAGCCCATCTTGGCCGCCAGCACATAGCAGCTGGAGGCGGTGGGCAGGGCCGAAAACGCCAGCAGCACGACCGTGTGCAGTGGCGACAAACCCATCAGCCAGGACAGGCCCAGGGCGATCAGCGGCAGGATGAAATGCCGAATCGCCAGCACGCTGATGGCCAGTACCTTGGCCCGCGCCAGGGGGCCAAACTGCATGCCCGCGCCCGCTGCCATCAGGCCCAGCGCAATCGAGGCCGCGCCGATGCGGCTGGTGGTGGGCTCCAGCCACTGCGGAATCGCAAAGCCCAGCAGGTTCGCCGCCAGGCCGGAGGCGGTGGCCAGGATCAGCGGATTGCGCAGCAGCGCGCCGGCAAAGCCGCTTTGCGCATGCCGGGCCATCGGCCACACCGCCGCCACATTGAACAGCGGCACGCAGACCCCGATCAGCACCGCCACCAACTGCGGGCCCTGGGGGCCGGCCAGCCGCTCAGCCAGGGCCAGGGCGATGAAGGAATTGAAGCGGAAGGCAATCTGCGCATTCGCCGCGTGCTCCCGCCGGTTGATGCGGTGGCCGATCCAGGGCAGATAGGGCAGGGCGTAGGACAGGCCGATCGACAGCATGCCCATGGCCAGGCCCGCCACGATCAGGCTGGAGGCGGCTTGCAGGTCCAGCGGGGTGCGCACAATCGACTGGAACAGCAGCACCGGGAACAGAAAATAATAGGTCAGGCTTTCCACCTGCTCCCACACCGTGCGGTTCAGGGCGGTATAGCGGCAGACCAGGTAGCCGCACAGGATGAGAGAGAAGTCGGGGAAGAGTAGTTGGGCGTAATTCACCGGCTGAGAATACCAGCGCAGCGGTGCCGTTTGCGGGTAGACCCCTATGTAATCCCCACACCCGCAGTGCCCCCGGTTTTGGTTACGATGGGCCTTCCGAACTTTCCAAGGCGCACACCATGTTTCGTCGCTCACTTCTCGCTACTGCCTTGCTCGCCGCCGCAGGCTCGGCCCTGGCGCAAGGCTATCCCAACAAAGTTGTCAAGCTGCAGGTGCCATTTGCGCCTGGGGGCACCACCGACATCATTGCCCGCACCATTGCCGACGCGCTGGGCCGGGCCATCGGCCAGCCGGTGATTGTGGAAAACAAGGCCGGTGGCGGCGGCATCATCGGCGCCAACGAAACCGCCAAGGCTGCGCCCGACGGCTATTCGCTGGGCATTGCCACGGTGTCCACGGTGGCGGCGAATCCGGCCATCAACCCCAAGACGCCGTACAACCCGCTGACCGACTTCACCCCCATCATCAACATCGCGGCCACGCCCAACATCATTGCGGTGACGCCCAGCTTCCCGGCCAAGGACTACAAGGGCTTCATCGCCGAGCTGAAGAAGTCGCCGGGCAAGTATTCGTTTGCCTCGTCGGGCACCGGCACCATCCAGCATCTGCAGATGGAGCTGTTCAAGAGCAAGACCGGCACCTTCATGACGCACATCCCCTACCGGGGCGCCGGCCCTGCGCTCAACGACACCGTGGCCGGCCAGGTGGCGATGATGCTGGACAACCTGCCTTCGGCCTTGCCCTTCATCCAGGCCAACCGCCTGGTGCCCATCGTGGTGGCGGCGCCGCAGCGTCTGGCAATCTTGCCGAATGTGCCGACCTTCAAGGAAATCGGCCTGGAGCCGGTGAACCGCCTGGCCTTCTACGGCATCTACGGCCCCAAGGGGCTGCCGCGCGAAGTGGTCGACAAGATCAACGCCGGCGTGCGCAAGGCGCTGGAAGACCCGGCCGTGCGCAAGCGGATTGAAGACACCGGCTCCATCATCGTGGCCAATACGCCCGAGCAGTTTGCGGCCGAGATCCAGGCCGAGTACGCGGTGTACAAGAAAGTGGTGACCGACTCGAAGTTGACGCTGGATTGAGCACCGAACGCATAGACGCCTTTATCGACGCCCTGTGGCTGGAGCAAGGCCTGTCCAAGAACACCTTGGCGGCCTACCGGCGGGACCTGGCGCTGCTGGCCGCCTGGCTGCAGCCCCAGCCGCGCGCGCTGGACGACACCCGCGAGCAAGACCTGCAGGCCTATTTCGCGGCCCGCCATGCGCAGACCAAGGCCACTTCGGCGAACCGGCGCTTGACGGTGTTCAAACGCTATTTCCGCTGGGCGTTGCGCGAGCGGCAGATTCTGGTCGACCCCACGCTCAAACTACAACCCGCCCGCCAGGCGCCGCGCGCCATCAAGACCCTGACCGAGGCGCAGGTCGAAGCCCTGCTGGCCGCGCCCGATGTGGCTACGCCGCTGGGCCTGCGCGACCGCGCCATGCTGGAGCTGATGTATGCCAGCGGCCTGCGCGTGAGCGAGCTGGTGCTGTTGAAGACCTTCCAGCTGAGCCTGAATGACGGCGTGCTGCGGGTGCTGGGCAAGGGCAGCAAGGAGCGGCTGGTGCCATTCGGCCAGGTGGCCGGCATCTGGCTGGAGCGCTACATGGAAGAAGCCCGACCGGAGATTCTGGACGGCAAACAGGCCGACGACCTGTTCATCACCTCGCGCGGCAACAAGGCCGGGCGCGCGATGTCGCGGGTGATGTTCTGGATGCTGGTGCGCAAATACGCGCTGGCGGCCGACATCCACGTGGCCTTGTCGCCGCACACCTTGCGCCATGCGTTCGCCACCCATTTGCTGAACCACGGCGCCGATCTGCGCGCGGTGCAGATGCTGCTGGGCCATGCGGATATATCCACCACCACCATCTACACCCACGTGGCGCGCGAGCGCCTGCACGCGCTGCACGCCAAGCACCATCCGCGGGGTTAGGCAGCCAGCGCCAGCTTCTGTTGCACAGGCTGTTTGCGGGTGAAGACCTCCGCAATCCGCATGCCGTCGGAGCCACGCCGCAGTACGCTGCGGTGGGCCAGCAGCCCTTCGGGCTTGGCATCGGTCTGCAACTGGGTGTGCACGGCGTCACCAATATCCAGATTGCCGTAGAACACCAGTTCGCGTTCGCGCAGCTGGGCTGGGTGGGTGCTGCGTAGACCTGCCCATTCGGCACGGTCCACCATGGACTGGAAGCTGCTGAAGTACAGCAGGTCCGCGCCATTGAAATCGTTGTACGGGCAGGGCGTGTAGACGCTGGTATGCGCGTCTGCCATTGCGGGCGCGTGGGCAGCGGCCCGGCGCGCGCGTCCGCGCTGCACAAAGGCCTCGGCTGCCGCGGCCAGCCCAGGCTGGGGAGTGGCATGCGGTGCGGCCATCACGGCGCGCACGATGCTGCGGTTGCTGCCCGCCTGCGCACGGCGCACAAACACCGACAGCATCGCCACCCGCGCGATGCACTGGCCGTGCAGCTCCACCACATGCTGGCTGTAATGCTGGGTGCGGCCGGTAGGCTGGCATAGTGTGGAAATGCTGAACGTGTCGTTTTCTTCCACCCGTTCCAGTTGCGCCTGCTGGATGCGCACCAGGCTGAAAGCCGCGTAGACCTTGTGGCCTTGCGCGTCGCGGAACTCCGGCTGCGCAAGGCCCTGGCTGTGGGCAATGGCCAGCCAGTGCCGGTGCCCGCATTCCTTCAGTAGCCAGTTTTCCGACAGGCCGCTGCAGCACAGCTGCGGCATGCCAGCGGTGTAGCGCCCGACCAGCGGCGTGGGCAGCAGGTGCGTGCTCACGACAGCAGCAGTTCTGACTCTTCCGCGCAGTCCACCGCGCCGGCACGGGCCGCGATCTGCTCGGCCAGGTACTGCGCGTCACGCGCCACGCCGGAAAAGCGGCCCGAGCCCCAGGTATGCAGCCAGGGCAGGCCCAGGAAGTACAGGCCGGCCTGCTGGGTTACGCCGCGCACATGCACCGGCTCGCCACGGCCGTTGAATACAGGGGCGTCGACCCAGGCGAAGTCGGGCGAGAAGCCTATGCACCAGACCACGCTGCTGATGCCAGATGCGGCCAGGTCCAGGCTGCTGCGCTCGGCTGCCGGTTGCCACACCGGGGTGTAGGCACCACCGGGCGGCGCGTCGATGCCGTGGGCCGCGATGTATTTGTCGATGCTGGCGTTGATGCCGTTGTAGATGCCGTCGGCGTGGTCCAGATTGGCTTGCAGGTTGGGCTGGAAGCGCAGTTCGTTGCCCTGCAAGTCGGTCAGCAGGCCGTACAGCTCCATGCCTTCCAGCGCGAAGCGGCGCAGGTCGATGTCGCGCCCGCCGTCGCGGCCGGTCACGTAGTGGTTGGTGTTGTCGCGCACACCTTCGCGCAGCGGGTGTTGCGTCACGGGCATGTTGTAGTAGTCCATGTCGGCCAGCCAGTCGACCACGTCTTTGCCGCGGTAAAAGCGGGCACAGCGCGGCGCGTCGCCGGTGGCCACAAAGACCTTGCGGCCAGCCAGGTGCAGGTCTTCGGCGATCTGCGAACCCGATTGACCACAGCCCACCACCAGCACCGCGCCCTCGGGCAGCGACTGCGGATTGCGGTACTCGGCCGAATGCATCTGCGTGACGTGGGCCGGCAGGCGCTCGGCCAGGCGCGGCACGATGGGCTTGTGGTAGCCGCCGGAGGCCACCACCACCTGGTCGGCGGTGAAGGTGCCCTGGCTGGTCTGGATGCTGAAGGGCTTGTTGTCGCTGCTACGCGCTACCTTGTGCACCACCACGCCTTCCAGCGCTGGCGCATCCACATGGACCACAAAGCCTTCGAGCCAGGCGTTGATTTCTTCCTTGACCATGAAGCCGTGCGGATCGTCGCCAGCGTAGCTCCAGCCGGGCAGGTTGCATTGCCAGTTGGGCGTCACCAGGCAGAACGAGTCCCAGCGCTGGCTGCGCCAGCTGTGCACGAGCTGGTTCTTCTCCAGCACCAGGTGGTCTATGCCGCGCTGCTGCAGGTAGTAGCTCAGCGACAGGCCGGCCTGGCCGCCGCCGACGATGGCGACGCTGTAGTGGGTGGTGTGGGGGTCAATATGGGCCATGGTGGTTTCTCGTATTTAGCTGAAAGCGGTGACCAACACTTGCGCGTCGGCCTGGGGCTGAAACGGGGCGGCCAGATGTTCGATTTCGGCCAGTTGGTCCATCGCCTGCGAACAGGCAAAGCCGTACTTGGCGCGCACCCGTTCCGAGGCGATGTTCAGCGCCTCACGGCTGCGCTGCAGAAAGTCGTTCAGCGGGTAGCTGTGGCCGACCTGCAAATAGTCCTGCACCACCAGCGAGGGGGAGTAGCAGCGGGTTTGCGTTTGATCGGGCCAAACGATGTGGAAGTGCATTACAGGCATAGGCTGGGTGCTCTCATTTTTGAATAAATATCGGCATGCAGTGCGGCGCTGCGCGGCCAGCTGAACTGGGCGGCGAGCCGGGCCGCGGACGCGGCGATGCGCTGCCGGTCGGCATGCGCCAGCGCCTGCTGGATGGCATCGGCAATCGAGCCGGCATCCAGCGGGTCGGCCCAGCTGCAGTCATCGGTCCGTAGGTATTCGGTAAACGGTGCGATGTGGGATACCACCACCGGCACACCGCTGCACAGGGCCTCCAGCACCACCAGGCCGAAGCCTTCGCTGAGCGAGGGCATGGCAACCACGTCGGCCAGGCGGAACAGGCCGGGCATGTCGGCATCGGCCAGTGGGCCGGTCAGCAGCACGTCGTGGCTGCAGCCGCTGGCTTGCAGCAGGGCCTGGAATGTGCGGGCATACGCGCTGTGGTCGAGCAGGCTGGCGCCGCCGGCGATCACCAGTTGCAGATCGGGCATTTGCGCGCGCAGCTGGATGAAGGCCTGCAGCACGCGCACGGTGTTCTTGCGTTCCTCCACGCCACCGACGCAGAGCAGTACCCGTCCGATACTACGGATGCCTAAGCGGTGCGCCAGGGCGGCGTCTGCAGCTTGCGGAGTCGGGCCGTAGCGCGTGGCATCCACGCCGTTCGGTACTTCGATGGCGGCAATGCCGTGCTCCTGCCGCAGCGCATCGCGCCACAGCCGGCTGACGCACAGCACCTGCTGGGCTTGGTGTACGGAGCGGTGCTGCCAGGCCATCAGCTGGGGCTGGGCAAAGTTGTCCATGTGGTGCACGGTGCGCACGAAGCCGTTGACCAGGCCGCGCTCTTGCAGGGTGGCCAATGCGTTGCCGCCTATGCCGTCATGGCAGTGCAGCACATCGAAATGCGCACGCTGCAGCAGCGGCGTCAGATGGTCTATATACGCCGCGATGCGGCTGTTGACCATGGCGACCATGTCGCTCGGTGTGCTGGGTGGTGTGGGGGCTATGGGCACCAGCTCGGACGCGCAGCGCAGCGGGCGGAAGAATTGCTGGCCCGGTGTGGCCGGTGCCATCACCGTCACATCGTGGCCGGCGTCACACAGCGCGTGTGCCAGCTCGATGGTGTGCACTACGCCGCCGCGCGGGTTCACCGAATGGGTGAGCAGGCCTATCCTCATGCTGCGACTCCTGCAGCCTCGCAAATGAATGCGTCCTCGGTAAAGTCCCACAGCAGGGCCTGGCTGTCGCCTTGGCGCAGATGCACCTGACGGCGGGCCGTGACTTCGCCGACCACGCTGCAGGCGATGTCGCGCACCGCAAAACGCGCCATGACTTCGCCCAGGTGCTCGGGTCGCGCGCTGAGCACAAAGCCGTAGCTGGGGAAGGAGCTGAGCCAGCGCTGCAGTGGCACACCCTCGGGGCGCGGGATCGCACCCACGTCGATGACAGCGCCGACCTGCGAGCACTCCAGCAGCATCATCGCCGTGCCGACGGCGCCGGCCATGCTGATGTCCTTGGCCGCATCGCACAGGCCGTCTTCCGCGAAGCGTGGCAGCAGTTCCAAATCGCCGCGCAGCCGGGCCGCGGGTGCGCGGGTCGATGCGTTCCAGTAGGGGAAGGGCTCCTCATAGGCGCCACGCAGATCTACCGCCATCACCAGCCTGTCGCCAGGGCGGGCGTTGAAGCTGGTCAGCAAGGCCTTGGCGTGGCCGAGGATGGCGACGGCCAGCTGCGGCCGCTCGCTGCGGTTGTTGCTGTGGCCGCCGACGATGGGCACGCCGTAGGCCTGCGAGGCCTGCGCCATGCCCTGCAGTATCTCGGTGGCCGGGGGCATGCCATGGCTCCACAGCGCATTCACCACGGCGGTGGGCCGGCCGCCCATGGCGTAGATGTCGCTCACATTCACCATCAGGCTGCAGTAGCCGGCGAACCAGGGCATGCGGGCGATGAAGTCTTCCACCAGGCCTTCGATGGCGAACAACAGATAGCCGCCCTGGCCGTCGGGGATGGCCGCGCAATCGTCGCCCAGCGGCACGGCCTGGGCCAGCGCTGCGCTGCCGCCGGGCAGGGCCGCGCCCAGCGCGCTGACGATGTCGCTGATGTCGCGCTTGTGGGCAAAGCCGCGGCTGTCGCGCAGGAAGTTGCAGAGCTGCTCGGCACTCATAGCGAGCTCCGCGCACGGGTCACAAAGCCGCTGACCGGATCGAAGCAAGGCGGATAGGCCGCCAGGTCGGCCTGCATTTCGCAATGCGGCCGGCCATGGATGCTGAGCTCGGCCAGTTGCTGCCATTTGAGACGGCGGAACAGCGGCGCGTTCTGCGCCTGCACATGGGCTAAAAAGGTGTGGCATCCCAGCGCATGGGCGCGGCTGACCGCCAGGCGTATCAGGGTCGCGCCCAGGTTGCCCTGGCTGCGAAAGGATGGATGGACGGCCAACCGCGAGCCCCACCACAGGCCGGGCGATTTCTCATGGATGCGTACCGTGCCCACCACCTGGTCCGGCATGCCGCCGCGGCAGGACATGGCTACCAGCAGCTGCGCATGCTCGTCGATGGCATCCCGGTCGTCGCCGCTGAAGATGCCTTGCTCGATGCAGAACACCGCCCGGCGCAGCGCATGGGCTTCGCGCCGCTCCCAGTCCTGGCAGGCGGCGCGTACCCGGAACTCGACCGGGGCCCAAGCGGGCGGGGTTTCCAGCACGTTGTCGATGCAGAGCATGGTGCTTCCTTTCAGGTTTCGTAGACCGACAGCGATGAGCACGCGCCGCACTTGCCGCAGCCGGCCTTGATGTCGCTGGAGCGCAGATTCGCCGCCGCCACGCTGCGGCCCAGGGGTTGCAAAATCGATTGCATGAACTCGGGCGAGGGCGCGGCGTGGTCTTCTAGCGGCGTACCGCTGATCGGCACGAAGGGCACGACGAACGGATAGACACCGAGTGCCAGCAACTGGTCGCAGATCTGCAGAATCGCCTCGCGCGTATCGCCCAGGCCGGCCAGGATGTAGGTGCTGACCTGGCCGCGGCCAAACACGCGCACGGAGGCTTCGAACGCTTCCATGTAGCGGCTGATCGGCACCTGGGCCTTGCCGGGCATGATCTTTTCGCGCAGCTCCGGCGTCACCACTTCCAGATGCATGCCCAAGGTGTCTATGCCCGAGGCCAGCATACGGTCGAACCACACATCTTTGTCCGGCGGCTCGCACTGGCCCTGGATGGGGATGTTGACGGCGGCCTTGATGGCGAACGCACTGTCACACAGCACTTGCGCACCCCGGTCGGTGGCGTTGGGTGTGCCGGTGGTCATCACCATGTGTTGGATGCCGTCCAGCAGCACGGCGGCGCGGGCCACTTCTGCCAGCTGCTGCGGCGTCTTGTGGGCGATGGTGCGGCCTGCCGCCAGCGACTGGCCGATTGCGCAGAACTTGCAGGTCTTCTTGCGGCTCTCGTAGCGGATGCAGGTCTGCAGCACCGTGGTGGCCAGCACGTCCGCGCCGTGCAGCGTGGCGATGTGCGAGTAGGGCACGCCGTCCAGGGTCTGCATTGCGTAAAAGCGCGGCTGCCTGGGGAAGCTGATACTCGCAATCGGGATGCTGCCGCGCGTCACCACGCTGCGGCCCTGGGCATCTGGCGCCAGCGCGGTGAAGGGTGAGTTCCAGGCGGTGGAGGTATGCACCGGCACCATGATGGTGTGGCCGTCCACCGTCACCGCCTTGTGGTCGCTGGGGCCGGCGCCGCCCTTGCGGCTGGCGACACCGGCGCTGGGGTCCACCAGCCGCAGCCCGAAGGACTGCAGCTCGGTCATCAACTCACGATTCATGGGCTGGAGGCTGGGGTTCATACAGGCTTTCAGAAGTGGAAGGGGTGGCCGCCATACGCTGCATGGGCGTGGCGGGGCGGTCGTTCAGCACCAGGCCCAGCAGCTCGGGCCGGGCGTAGTGGCCGACCGAATCCATCATGCGTTTGCGCTTGGTGATCAGCGCCATGTCCAGGTCGGCAATCACCATGCCTTCGCCCTCGGTCAGCGGTGGCGCCAGGTGCTTGCCTTCGGGCGAAATAATGGCGGTGTGGCAGCCGCCGCGCAGCGCTTTCTGCAGGCCCGCGTCGGGGGTGATGGACTGGATTTGCGCGTCCGTCAGCCAACCCGTGGCGTTGATGACAAAACAGCCGGACTCGAGTGCGTGGTGGCGGATGGTGACTTCCATTTGTTCGGCAAAGATCGGCCCGACCAGCGAGCCGGGGAACTGCGCGCAGTGGATCTCTTCATGCTGCGCCATCAGGCTGTAGCGGGCCAGCGGGTTGTAGTGTTCCCAGCAGGCCAGCGCGCCGACGCGGCCGACGGCGGTGTCCACCACCTTCAGCCCGGCGCCATCGCCCATGCCCCAGACCATGCGCTCGTGGTAGGTGGGGGTGATCTTGCGCCGTTTGAGTGCCAGGCTGCCGTCGGCGTCAAAGATCAGCTGGGTGTTGTACAGGCTCCCAAAGTCGCGCTCGTTCACGCCCAGCACCACCACGATGCCGTGGGCCCGCGCCCGCTCGGCCACGGCTGCCGTCACCGGGCCGGGCACCACCACCGCCTGCTCGTACAGCTTGAGGTGGGGGGCACCCTGCAGCACCGGCGGCAGCACGAAGGAGAAGTAGGGGTAGTAGGGCATGAAGGTCTCTGGGAAGACCATGATCTGCACGCCCTTGGCAGCGGCTTCGTCGATAGCCCCGCACACACGCTCCAGCGTGCCCTCGGGGCGCTCGAGGTCCGGCGCGATCTGCACCGCTGCGGCACGGACGGTACGTGGTGTGGAAGCCATCGTCGTGTGTCCTTACAGTGTCCAGGTGTCCAGAATGACCGCGTTGGCCTTCTTGTGGATCAGCACAATGTCCAGCACATCCAGCGGGCTGATGGGGCGGATGCCTTCGATCAGAGCACCTTCGCCGTGGCCGTACAGCGCCTGCAGCGCAAAGCGGCAGGCGTAGACCTTGCCGCCTTCGGCCATGAACTTGGTGATCTGGTTGTTGAAGTTCTGGTGCCCAGGAAAGGCCTCGTCACCCAGCGTGGGGAAGCCGCGCTGCACGCCCAGCGTCACGCCCGGGCCGTACAGCAGCACCGAGGTCTCAAACCCTTTGCGCAGCAAGCGCGTGGCCTGTAGCAGATTGACGAAGCCGATCGAGCCTTCGAAGGCCACGGTGTGGAAGGTGACCAGGGCTTTCTGGCCCGGATCGGCCTTCACGTCTTCAAAGACTTTTTCTTCATAGTCGACGAGGAAATCGCCTTTGGCGTTTGTGGGCTTGGTGACTTTGGGCATGGGGAATCTCCGGTAGGTACAGGGTGGATGAAAGGGAATCGCCCCCTGCTTTTTGCATGCTCTGTGCCACCGGCCAGGCACTGCCATGCGATCAAGTCGCCATCAACCAGGCTGGGCAACTCCGGGCCGCCCGAAATATTTTTTGCGGGCTCGGAATCCCCGCTTTTGCGGTCCCAGCAATGCACTGGATTAATGCGTTTGCCATGCGATCAATGCACCCGATAAATGGTTTTTATGCACCGGCAGGATGCGTTTCTGTGGGAGTGGACAGGCTCGAAAATTGCATCATTGATTGCATGCAAATACGATCAAGTCATGCGATCAAGTTGAACGAGCCAGTCACACGCCATGAATAAGACCCCTGTCCACTGGACCAAGAAGCTGCAAAAGAGCGACAAGCCGGCCTATCTGTCGATCGCCGACCTGATTGCCGACGACGTGCGCACCGGCCGCCTGGTGGCGCGCGACCGGCTGCCTACGCTGCGCGAGCTGGCCGAAGACCTGCAGCTGAACTACACCACGGTGGCGCGCGGCTACAGCGAGGCGCGCAAGCGCGGCCTGATCGACACGCACGCAGGCATGGGTACCTTCATCCGGGGTCGTAGCCCGAGCCTGCCGTTGCGCGGTGGCAGTGCGGCCGAGATGACCATGAACCTGCCGCCCGAGCCGCAAGACCCGGCCCTGCTGGCCCACATGCACGACACGGCCGCCGGTGTGCTGGCCAGTGCGGACCTGTACGCGCTGCTGCGCTACCAGGACTTTGGCGGCACGCTGCACGACCGCGAGGTGGCCGCCCAGTGGCTGCGCCGGCGCCTGCCCACCTGCCGGGTCGAGCAGGTGCTGGTGTGTCCCGGCATCCACAGCGTGTTGACGGCGCTGTTTTCGCAACTGGCGCGGCCCGGCGAGCTGGTCTGCGTGGAGGCGCTGACCTACCCTGGGGTGAAAGCTATCGCCGCCCAGCTCGGCATCCAGCTGCACGCGTTGCCGCTGGACGACGACGGCCCCAGCGCCGAGGCTTTTGAGCATGCCTGCAAAACCCTGCACCCCAAGGCGCTGTACTGCAACCCCACGCTGCTGAACCCGACCACCGCTACCGTCAGCCGGTCCCGGCGCGAAGCCCTGGCCGATGTGGCGCTGCGCTACGCGATTCCGATCATCGAAGACGATGCCTATGCGATGTTGCCCAGAGAGCTGCCTCCGGCCATGGCCACCTTGGCGCCGGGCCTGACCTACTACATCACCGGCTTTTCCAAGTGCTTTGGCGCGGGCCTGCGCAACGCCTATGTGTGCTCGCCGGGCGACCGCCAGTCGCAGCGCCTGGCCGGCGCCATGCGCGCCACCACCGTGATGGCCTCGCCGTTCACCAATGCGCTGGCCAGCTTCTGGGTGGAGGACGGCACGGCAGAGGCCATGCTGAACGCCATCCGCGATGAATGCACGGCGCGCCAGGCGATTGCCGAGCGCTACCTGGCGCCGTACGGCATGCTGGGCCACCCTGAGTCCTTCCATCTGTGGCTGCCGGTCGCCGAGGGCTGGAGCCCGGTGGAATTGGCGGCCCATCTGCGCAGCCAGGGCGTGGGTGTGGTGGCCAGCGCCGCGTTTTCCACCGACGGCGACCCGCCGGATGCGGTGCGCATCTGCCTGGGCGGCCCGACCACGCTGGACGAATGCGAACGCGGCATGCACCTCGTCGCCGACACACTTTTGCACCCGGTGCACCACCACGCCACCAACCTTTAAGGACACACCATGGAAACCAAACCGCCGCTGCCGCCGTTCACTTTCGAATCGGCCACCCAAAAAACCCGCATGGCCGAAGACGCCTGGAACAGCCGCGACCCGGACCGCGTGGTCCAGGTCTATACCGAGGACACGCGCTGGCGCAACCGCGCCGAATTCCCTGTGGGCCGCGCCGAGGTGCACCAGTTCCTGACCCGCAAATGGGCCAAGGAGCTGGACTACCGGCTGGTCAAGGAGCTCTGGGCCTTCACCGGCAACCGCATCGCCGTGCGCTTTGCCTACGAGTGGCACGACGCCGCCGGCCAGTGGTTTCGAAGCTATGGCAACGAGAACTGGGAGTTCACCGAACAGGGCCTGATGGCCTGGCGCTTTGCCAGCATCAACGACCTGGCGATCAGCGAGGCCGAGCGCAAATTCCACTGGCCGCTGGGGCGCCGGCCGGACGAACATGCCTCGCTGAGTGCTATGGATTTATAGGAGAAAGTTAAGCCTCCAATCGGCAGCTGGCGCAGATATTGCCTGCGCAAGATGCTATCAAAAAGATACCGTTTTTCATAAACCCAGTCAGGAGCATCCATGAACCGCAACGACATCACCGAGAAGATCATCACCGTCAAGGTCGCCAAAGGCATCCAGTGGGCGGCCGTGGCCAAGAAGGTCGGGCAGTCCAAGGAATGGACCACGGCCGCCTGCCTGGGCCAGATGACCTGCACACCCGAGCAGGCCAAGGTCATCGGCAAGATCTTCGGCCTGAGCAGCGACGAGCAGAAGTGGCTGCAGGTGGTGCCGTACAAGGGCTCGCTGCCCACTCCGGTACCGACCGACCCGCTGATCTACCGCTGGTACGAGATCGTCAGCGTCTACGGCACCACGATCAAGGAGCTGATCCATGAAGAGTTTGGCGACGGCATCATGAGCGCCATCGACTTCAGCATGGACATCGAACGCCAACCGGACCCCAAGGGGGATCGGGTCAAGGTGGTGCTGTCGGGCAAGTTCCTGCCGTACAAGACCTATTGAGACTGGCCGGGCGTCGCACCGGGCCGCAGTTCCTGCAGAATGCGGGCCAACGGAAGATCGCCGATGGACCCCTGGATTGTTTACTGTGACGGCAGTGCCGTGCCCAACCCCGGCCGCATCGGCCTGGGCGTGCTGTTGATCGCCCCCGATGGCACGCGCCACACGCTGTCGCGGGCACCGCAGCTGCAGGCCTGCAACAACGAAGCCGAGCTGCGTGCGCTGATGGCGGCGCTGCAGGAGCTGCAGGCCCGCGGCGCCCGCGCGTTGCGCGTGCATTGCGACAACAGCGTGGTGGTCGAGCAGATCACCGATACCAACGCCAAGCCGATTGCGCGGCTGGAGGCCTTGTTCGGGGAAGCGCGGGCGCTGTTCCAGTCCTTCGAGCAGGCCGAGCTGCTGTGGATACCGCAGCACCGCAATAGCGAGGCCGACGCGCTGGCCCGGGCGGCGCTGGGCATCACGGTGCCACGCGTGGTCAAAATCGCCAAGAAGCGGCGGTAGTCGCGTTAAGGAGAAAAGGATGGACGTGCGGAGTATTTCCACGGCGGACCTTGATGGCGTTTACCGCCTTCTTCTCAACAATGGCTGGGCGCACCGTATTGGCGGCGTGGCACAACTTGCGCAGCTGGTTTCTGCATCGCAACGCGTTGTCGTGGCCTTGGTTGATAACGAGCTTGTCGGGTTTGCGCGCGCCATCACAGACGGCATATCGAACGGGTATATATCCATGGTCGTTGTCGCCGAGCCGTTCCGTCGACAAGGCATTGGCCAAGCCCTGGTAGATGCAATCATCGGTTCGGACAAAACCATCACCTGGGTACTGCGGGCTGGCAGAGATGGCGCAGCGGAGTTCTTTAAGAAACTAGGGTTTACAGAATCATCCATTGCCATGGAGCGACCCCGGCTCGACCCGCTTCGATGACGACTGCCCCCAAGCCCCTGTCCTATCGCCCCGGCGCCCAAAATGCAGTAAGGTAAGGCATGGACACTTCTACACACCGCTTCACCGAGCTTTTCGCCCAGCTGGGACTTCCTTCTGACGCGCAAAGCATTGCCCACTTTCTGGCCATGCACTCGCCGCTGGCTGGCAACATCCAGTTGCCGGACGCGACGTTCTGGTCGCCCGCGCAGGCCACGTTTCTGCGCGAGGCCTTGCAGCAGGATTCGGACTGGGCCGAGCTGGCCGACCAGTTGAGTCAAGCCCTGCGGGCACCCGGGGCCTGAGCCGCCAAGAATGCATTGCTTGGGGGTAGACAACGGATGTCGGTTTACCTCGCGTAAACCCTAGGGTGTTCGGGGGCGGCAGGGGATGTAACAAAGTTATGATGCCGGCTGGTTTTTTGCCGCGCCGTTGCTTCTGTCACGCGCCCGGTGGGCCGACTTTGGTCCTGTCTCTCATATCCCCTGACCCGTATGTCCTCCGACTCCCAGCCTGGGCCAGACGCGCCCGCCGTAGACGCCCCCGAACCCGACCCCCAGACCACCGTCCCTTTGAAGATCGAAGACTGGCTGACCGTGCTGGTGATGGGCGCGCTGGCGCTAATTACTTTTGCCAATGTGCTGGCGCGCTACTTCACCAACGAGTCGTTTGCCTGGACCGAGGAAATCTCGGTGTTCCTGATGATTGCGTTGACCCTGGTGGCCGCCTCGGCCGCGGTCGCGCGGGATCGGCACATCCGCATCGAATACTTCTCCGACAGCGGCAGCATGGCGCGCCGCAAAGGCCTGTCGCGCTTTGGCGCGGTGATGGTGGCAATTCTGTTCACCCTGATCGGCACGCTGAGCATCCGCATGGTCTGGGACGACTACCGCTTTGAAGAAACCACGCCCGGCATTGGCCTGCCTGCCTGGTGGTATTCGATGTGGCTGCCGATTCTGTCCTTAGGCATTGCGCTGCGCGCTGTCGGCCTGTTCATCCGCCGGGGCCGCGAAGCATGATCACCACGCTCTTGTTTCTGACCTTCATCACCATGATGCTGATGGGCGTGCCGATTGGCGTCGCCCTGGGCCTGGCCGGTGCTGCGGCGATTGCGATTGCCAACAGCAGCAGCCAGTGGTTTGGTCTGCTGGCCGTGCCGCAGAACTTCTACGCCGGCCTGGGCAAGTACCCGCTGCTGGCGATCCCGATGTTTGTGCTGGTCGGCTCGATCTTCGACCGCTCGGGTGTGGCCTCGCGGTTGGTGAACTTTGCGGTGGCGGTGGTCGGGCGCGGCCCCGGCATGCTGCCGCTGGTGGCGATTGCGGTGGCGATGTTTCTGGGCGGTATTTCCGGCTCCGGCCCGGCCTGTGCGGCGGCGGTGGGCGCGGTGATGATCAGCGCGATGAACAAGGCGGGTTATCCGCCGGCGTTTTCGGCCAGCGTGGTGGGCGCTGCAGCGGCCACCGACATCCTGATTCCACCGTCTATCGCCTTCATCGTCTATTCGATCCTGGTGCCCGGCGCTTCGGTGCCGGCGCTGTTCGCTGCCGGCATGATTCCTGGCGTGCTGGCCGGCCTGGCGTTGATCGTGCCGGCCGTGTGGCTGTCGCGCAAACACAAGATGGGCGCACTGGAAGCGACTCTGCCAAGGCCGCCGTTCTGGGCCAGCCTGCGCGATGCGGTCTGGGGCCTGGCCGCCCCCGTGTTGATCCTGGGCGGCATGCGCGCCGGCTGGTTCACGCCCACCGAGGCGGCCGTGGTGGCGGTGTTCTACGGCCTGTTCGTCGGCATGTTCATCCACCGCACGATGACGGTGCGCGATCTGTTTCCCATCCTGCGCGAATCGGGCGAGCTGTCGGCGGTGATTTTGCTGGTGGTGTCGCTGGCGGGCATCTTTGCCTATTCGCTGTCCACCCTGGGCGTGATCGACCCGATCACCAACGCCATCGTCAATTCCGGCCTGGGCGAATACGGCGTGCTGGCGCTGCTGATCGTGATGCTGGTTACCGTCGGCATGTTCCTCGACGGCGTGTCGATCTTTTTGATCTTTGTGCCCTTGCTGCTGCCGATTGCCACGCACTACCACTGGGATTTGGTGTGGTTCGGCGTGATCCTGACTCTCAAGGTCGCACTCGGCCAGTTCACGCCGCCGCTGGCCGTCAATCTGATGGTGTCTTGCCGCATCGCCAAGGTGCGCATGGAAGAGACCGTGCCCTGGGTCGGCTGGATGCTGTTTTCGATGTTCTTGGTGATGGTGCTGGTGATTGCCTTCCCTCAGTTGGCGCTCTGGCTGCCGCACCATCTGGGTTATTAATTTTTTAGGAGACAAAAATGAAAGTTCGCTCATTCCTCGCCCTGGCCGTCGCTACGGCCGCCATGCTGGCCACCACCGGCAGCATCGCCCAAACCTACAAGCCCGAGTACAAGATGTCGCTGGTGCTGGGCACCGCCTTCCCCTGGGGCAAGGGCGGCGAGATCTGGGCCAATATGGTCCGCGAGCGCACCCAAGGCCGCATCAACATCAAGCTGTACCCCGGCGTGTCGCTGATCCAGGGCGACCAGACGCGCGAATTCTCGGCGTTGCGCCAGGGCGTAATCGACATGGCCATCGGCTCCACCATCAACTGGTCGCCGCAGGTGAAGGAGCTGAACCTGTTCTCGCTGCCCTTCCTGATGCCCGACTACGCGGCCATCGACTCGCTGACCCAAGGCCAGGTCGGCAAGGACATCTTCAAGATTATCGACAAGGCCGGTGTGCAGCCCCTGGCCTTTGGTGAAAACGGCTACCGTGAAATCAGCAACTCCAAACTGGCCATCCACAAGCCGGCCGACCTGAAGGGCCTGAAGATCCGCGTCGTTGGCTCGCCGCTGTTCCAGGACACCTTCACCGCCCTGGGCGCGAACCCCACGCAAATGAGCTGGGCCGATGCCCAGCCCGCGCTGGCCACCGGCGCGGTGGATGGGCAGGAGAACCCGATCTCCATCTACACCGCCGCCAAGCTGCAGAACGTGGCGCAAAAGCATGTGACCATGTGGGGCTATGTGGCCGATCCGCTGGTGTTTGTGGTGAACAAGGACATCTGGGCCAGCTGGACCGAGGCCGACCGCGCCATCGTCAAGCAGGCTGCGCTGGATGCCGCCCGCGACCAGATCGCCATTGCCCGCAAAGGCCTGGTCGAAGCCGACCAGCCGCTGCTGAAAGACCTGGGCGCGCTGGGCGTCACCGTCACCAAGCTCAGTCCTGAAGAACGTGCTGCCTTTGTCGCCGCCACCCGCCCGGTGTACGACAAGTGGAAAAAGACCATCGGCGCCGACCTCGTGGCCACCGCCGAGAAGTCCATTGCCGCGCGCAAGAAGTAAGCTTCTCC
Organism: Rhodoferax ferrireducens; assembly: GCF_031458075.1. Lineage (GTDB taxonomy): Bacteria > Pseudomonadota > Gammaproteobacteria > Burkholderiales > Burkholderiaceae_C > Rhodoferax_B > Rhodoferax_B ferrireducens_A. Next base: position 1,208,880 of record NZ_JAVDXT010000001.1, read on the forward strand.
GCCTATGAAGAAAAATCTGCATCCCGCCCACGCCCCCTGTCCTTGCGACAGCGGCAAACCCTACGCCGAGTGCTGCGCGCCCTGGCACAAGGGCATGGATGCAGGCGTTTATGCGCCCACGGCCGAGGCGCTGATGCGCTCGCGCTACAGCGGCTATGTGCTGGGCCTGCTGGAGTATTTGTTGTTCACCTGGCACCCGTCCACCGCGCCTGGGGATCTGGAACTGCCACCGGTCAAGTGGCTGGGCCTGGAAGTGCGCCATGCAATGGAGGCCGGCGATGCTGGGGTGGTCGAGTTCGTCGCGCGCTGCCGCGATGGCGGTAAAGCCCAGCGCATGCACGAGACCAGCCGCTTTGTGCGGCAGGACGGGCGCTGGTATTACATCGACGGGCAGATGCATGGGGCGGAGTAGGGTGCTACTTAAATAATAGCCGCTTGCGCATATGGAATATGCGCTAGACCCCTATAAGACACTCAGAATCAACGACAAACTCGGCCAGATGCGCGCGTAGCCGCACCATGTCGTTCTCGACGGTCGGTGCCTTGAACACGTCGAAGCATGAGAACGACGGCAGTACCTCCATGCCGCTAAACGCGTAGTTGGCGGTGTTGGCCACCAGCACGTCGTCTACCGATTTGCCTTTAAACAGGTCTTGCGCCGGGTTGTCGAATGCCTCTTGCGGCGCATTCCAGGTGAGTGACGCCATGTACTGCTTGCCTTGCAGCAAACCGCCCGAGCCGTACTGCCGGGTGGGGTCGGTGCGGGTGCGGCCATCGCCGGTGATGAAGCTGCCCTGCAGCATGCCCGCGGTAAACACCTCGTCCACGTACTTTTTGTAGATCCACGGCATGCCAAACCAGTACACGGGCGACTGCAGAACGATGAGGTCGGCCCACAGGTGTTTGGCGACCTCGTCGGCTACCGTATAGCCTTTTTCGATGTGGGTGTGCTGCACGGTGTAGCCGCGCTGCTCCATCTCCTGCTGCACCACGTCGGCCATGGCCGCGTTGAGTTTGCCGGTGGAAATGCCCTCGTAGAACTGGTGGGCGTGGAGGATTAAAACGTTTTGCATGTCGGCTTTCTGTTGAACATATTTAACTGTAGGTTGGTGCATTCAAAAGAAAAATAGCCCAATGCTGCATGCCTTGTGAAGATTTTCTTCAATATCAGATCACGCCACGACTTCACAGCCGGGAAAGCTGGCACTTTCCTCGCCGTGTTTGCCCTGCTTGCTCTGCTTACCTATGGCCACCGGTGTGGGGGCGGGCTGGCGGATACCGTTCTTCACCGCCACCACCTCGGCCATGATGGACAGGGCGATTTCGGCGGGGGTCTTGCTGGCGATGTACAGGCCCGCGGGGCCGTGCAGTGCATGCAGCGCGGACTCGGAGATGTCGAAGTGCGTGCGCAGCCGCTCATGGCGCAGCGCACTGTTGCGCCGCGAGCCGATGGCACCCACGTAGAAGGCATCAGACTGCAGCGCGTCGATCAGCGCCAGATCGTCCAGCTTGGGGTCGTGGGTCAGCGCCACCACGGCGGTGCGCGCATCGGGCTTCAAGCGCAAGACCAGATCGTCGGGCATTTCATGGCTGAGCTGCACGCCGTCTAGCGCCCAGCCCGCACGGTGTTCTTCGCGCGGATCGCAGACGATCACCTCAAAGCCCAGGCCCAGCGCCATCTGGCACAGAAAGCGCGACAAGTCCCCGGCACCGATCACGATGATGCGGGCCTGCGGTCCCAGGTGGGTGGTGAGGTGGGTGTCGCTCAAAACAGGCACGCCGTCCCGGTGGCCTGCGCCCAATGCCACCTCGCCGGTGCGCAGGTCCAGCCGCCGCTCGGTGTTGCGCCGTTGCAGGCAGGCCTTCAGCAGCGCCTCCAGCTGGCTGCGGGGCGACATGGGCTCCAGCACCAGTTCCACCGTGCCGCCGCAAGGCAGGCCGAAGCGGTGCGCCGCATCGGCGGATATGCCGTAGCGCAGCACCGCGGGCGTGTCCGTCGCGCAGGCTGCCTGCACGCCACCCTCTCGGATACGCAGGATCAGGTCGTCCTCGATACAGCCGCCCGAGACCGAGCCCACCGTCTCCCCGCGCCCGTTGAGGGCCATCAGCGAGCCCGGTGGCCGGGGCGAGGAGCCCCAGGTGCGCGCCACGGTGACCAGCACCACCGGCAACCCCTGGGCCTGCCAGCCTACGGCGGTGCGCAAGACCAGGGTGTCGAGGTCTTCCATGGTGTCTCCTTTGAAGGTTCTCAGGCGAGGTTGAACGGCAACTGCCGCAATGGCTTGCCCGTGAGCAGCGCAATCGCATTGGCAAACGCCGGTGCCAGGGGTGGCAGGCCGGGCTCGCCCACGCCTTTGGGCGGCTCCGCACTGGGCACGATGTGCACCGCGAACGCGGGTATGTCGGTGATGCGCGGCACGGTGAAGTCGCCGAAATTGCTTTGCTCCACCACGCCGTCCTTCAGCGTGATGGCCGCGCCGGGCAGGCACATCGACAGGCCCATGACAGCCGCGCCCTGGATCTGGGCTTCGATGCTGCGCGGGTTGACGGCCAGGTTGCAATGCACGCCCGCAGTGGCGCGGTGCAGCACCGGCTGCCCGTCCTGGACCGAGGCCTCGACCACGTAGGCCACCACGGTCTCAAACGACTCGTGCACCGCCACGCCCCAGGCGCGGCCTGGGGGCAGTGTGGTCTTGCCATAACCGCTGCGGTCCACCGCCAGTTGCAAGGCCGCGCGGTGGCGTGGATGCTTGTCGCCGAACAGCGCCATCCGGTAGGCCACCGGGTCTTGCCCGGTGCTGCGGGCGATATCGTCGAGCAGGGTCTCCATCACGAACGCGGTGTGCGTGGAGCCTACGCTGCGCCACCACAGTACCGGCACGTTCAGCTTGGGGTGGTGCACGGTCAGGCGCATGGGCAGGTCGTACGGATCGCGCATGCCTTCGGTGGCGGTGGCATCGATGCCATCCTTCACCTGGAACGATTCGAAGACCGTTCCCACCAGGATGGATTGGCCCACGATGGTGTGGTCCCAGGCCAGCACCTTGCCGCGTGCGTCGAAGCCGATGTGCGCGCGATGCAGGTGCATGGGGCGGTAGTAACCGCCCTTGATGTCGTCCTCGCGGCTCCACAGCAGGCGCACAGGTACGTTCAGGCCTGCGGTGCGCGCAGCCTTGGCGATCTGGCAGGCCTCGACCACGTAGTCGCTGCTGCCCACAAAGCGCCGACCAAAGCCGCCGCCTGCCATCTGCACGTGCACTTTCACCTGCTCGGGTTGGATGCCCAGCGCCTTGGCCGCCGCAGCCGCGTCCAGCCCGGCGCTTTGGGTGCCCACCCACAGTTCAGCACTATCGCCCGCCAGCCGGACGGTGCAGTTCAGCGGCTCCATCGGCGCGTGGGCCAGGTACGGAAACAAAAACTCGGCTTCGATGTGGTGCGGGGCCTTGTCCAGCGCCGACAGGTCGGCATCGAACTTACGCGGGCCGGGTTGCTGGGCCAGCGCCCGGTACTGCGCCAGTTGCTTCTCGCTGTCTACCTTCTCGACGGCAGACGTATCCCATTGCAGCTTCAGCGCGTCGCGCCCCAGCTTGGCAGGCCAGTAGCCGTCGGCCACCACCGCCACGCCTTCGCCGCCCAGGTCGACCGGTATGCGGAACACCGCTTGCACGCCTTTCACGGCGCGTGCCGCGCTGTCGTCCACCGAGGCCAGGCGGGCACCGAACACCGGTGGGCGCGCCACTACGGCGGTGAGCTGGCCGGGATGCTTGACATCGATGCCGAAGTCCTGTCGCCCGCTGCTCTTGGCGCGCGCATCCAGGCGCGTGGTGGGCTGGCCGATGATTCGAAAGTCCTTGGGGTCTTTCAGCGTGACTTTCTCTGGCACGGGCAGCGCCATGGCGGCTTCGGCCAGTGCGCCGTAGCCCGCCTTGCGGCCACCGGGGCCGATCACCGTGCCGGCCTGCGTGCGCAGCGTGGCGGCATCCACGTTCCATTGTGCGGCGGCGGCAGACAACAGCATGGCCCGCGCACGCGCGCCGAGTTCGCGGTACTGCGTATAGCTGTTCTTGATCGAGTTGGAGCCGCCGGTCAGGTGCATGCCGAACATCGGGTCGTGGTAGGCCGCATCGTTGGTGCCGCATTTGCTGCGCACCAGGCTCCAGTCGGCATCCAGCTCCTCGGCCAGGATCATCGGCAGGCCGGTCTGCACCCCTTGGCCGAATTCCAGCCGGTTGATGGTCACGGTGACTTCGCCATTGGGCGCAATCTGCACAAAGGCCGAGGGCAACTGGGTGGGCTTTAACGCGGAGGCTGCGGCCGAGGCCGTGGCTTGGGCGTTGGCCAGGTAGGGGAAGGCCCCCAACGCCAGACCACCTACGCCCGCCAGCTTCAGGAAGCTGCGCCGGGGCAGGGTGGCGGTCGTGTCGGCATTCGAGCGTTCCATCAAATGTTGCAGCACGCGGGGCAGTTCGGTTGGGTCGATGTGGGTGGGCATCATGGTGGGTATTCCTTCAGGCCAGGGCTTTGGCGGCATCCGCCACGGCGGCGCGAATACGGGCATAGGTGCCACAGCGGCAGATGTTGCCCGCCATGGCCGCGTCGATTTCCGCTGCCGTCGGTTGCTTGCCCTTGGGCTGCGATTGAAGGAAGGCGGTGGCGCTCATGATCTGGCCGCTTTGGCAGTAGCCGCACTGCGCTACGTCATGCTGGACCCAGGCCGCGTGCACGGCGGCACCGACGCGGTCGCTGCCATCGGTGGTGGCCTCGATGGTCTTGATTTTTTTGCCCTCGGCGGCGGAGATGGGCGTGATGCACGAGCGGATGGCCTGTCCGTCCAGATGCACAGTGCAAGCGCCGCACAGCGCAGCCCCACAGCCGAACTTGGTGCCGGTCATACCCAGCGTGTCGCGCAGGGCCCAGAGGATGGGGGTGCCGGGGTCGGTATCGACAGTGAGGTCACGGCCGTTGATGTGCAGGGTGGGCATGTGGAGTTCTCTAAAAAGGGGGGATGTGGATCAGGGGCGGGGGCCGTCCAGCACCCATTGCGCCAGCGTCTGCAGGTCGGCATCGGGAATGCTGGGCTGTGGCGGCATGGGCATGGCACCCCATTTGCCGGTGCTTCCGGCTTTGATGGTGGCTGCCAGTTGCGTTGCAGTTGTGCCGTCGTCGTACTTGGCGCGGATGTCTTTCCAGGACGGCCCCACCGTCTTGGTGGCGGGCTGGTGGCAGGCCACACAGGCGTACTTTTGTGCCAGCGCCTGGCTGGCGGTTGCGTGGACAGGCCACAAGGTGGTGGCACAGAGCCCCAGAGCTGCCAGCAGGCTTGCGGTGGGCGGGGAAGAACGGTTTTTCAGCATGTGGGTTCCATCGGGGGTTTGGTGCACTGTAGGGACCGCAATACAAAAGAAAAATAGCGCAATACTTCATGCCTTATGAAGCTATGCTTAAAAGCATGCAACTCAAACAATTCGACGGCCTGATGGCTTTCTGGAAGGTGGCAGAGCACCGGGGCTTCACGGCGGCGGCTGCCGAGCTGGAGGTGTCGCCCTCGGCCCTGAGCCAGTCCATCCGGCAGCTAGAGGCCCGGCTGGGTGTGCGGCTACTGCACCGCAGCACGCGCAGCGTGAGCCTTACCGAGGCGGGTCAGGCCTACCTGGCGCGGGTCGGCCCGGCGCTGGGCCAGGTGATCGAGGCGGGCGAGGAAATCAATACCTTGCAAGGCCGACCGGCGGGCACCTTGCGCCTGAACTCCGCCCGCATTGCTACCGCCATGGTGTTGCAGCCCTTGCTGGTGGGCTTTCTGGCCGAGCACCCGCAGGTGCAGATTGAGCTGACCAACGACGAGGGCTTTGTGGACATCGTGGAGCAGGGTTTCGATGCCGGTGTGCGCATGGGCGAAAGCCTGGCCCGCGACATGGTGGCCATCCCCCTGGGCGGGCCGGTCACCGTGGCGGTGGTGGCATCAAAGGACTACCTGCGGCAGCATCCCGCACCAGTGCACCCCGACGACCTGGCGCAGCACAACTGCGTGCGTTTTCGCTTTGCCAGCACCGGGGCCATCTACAAATGGGAGTTCCAGTTGGACAGCCGGATCGTGGAGTACGAGGCCCGGGGCAACCTGACCATCACCGACAGCCTGTTCAACCTGGAAGCCGCGCTGGAAGGCGTGGGCCTGGCTTACACCTTTGAGTCGCTGGCACAGCCTTACCTGCAGGCCGGGCGCTTGCAGCGGGTGCTGCAGGCGTATTCGCCCACGTTTCCAGGCTTCTACCTGTACTACCCCAGCCGCCACGACCAGCCTAGCAAACTCAAGGCGTTCATAGACTATGTTCGGCAGCGGGCTGTTCACTCTTGAAACTATAGCTACCTGCGCCGGAGGAATAAGCGCCAAAGCACTATTTCATTGTTATTTTGAATTGCTGGCACATACGCAGTGCCGTGTCGGTCGCGTGAGTGACATTTATCAAATATTGATGTAACAGCAGGCTCGTCCGCTGGGGGTCAGGCTCATGCAGCATCTTTTGGGCTTCTGGCTGGTGTAATCTGCGCGAAAAAGCTGCGCCCTGGATCCAGACCTAGACCGATAGCTCCCACACCCTCGCATGAATCGGCCCCTTCTTTACCGTCGGCATTTCTGTATGGCGCTTGCTGCATCGCCGCTGGCGGCCGTGGCCCATGCTGCCGAGCCCTTGCGGGTGCTGGCCTGGGTGGGCTATGCGGACCCCGATATCGTCAAGACCTTCGAGCAGCGCTACCAGTGCAAGGTGGAGATCACCACCATCTACTCGGATGTGGACCTGTGGCAGAAGGTCAGCCACAACAACGGCCAGGATTTCGACCTGTTCGCGGTCAACACCGCCGAGCTGCAGCGCTATATCCGCATGGGCCTGGTGCAGGGGGTTCCCACCGCTGCCGTGCCGAATCTGGCCAAGCAGCTACCCCGGTTCCGCGATCTGCGGGGCATTCCCGGCCTGGTGCATGGCGGCACGGTCTACGCGATTCCCTATACCTATGCCGAGATGGGCCTGATCTACGACCGCAAGCAAATCCCGCAGGCGCCCAAATCCATCGGCGCGCTGTGGGACCCGCGCTACAAGGGCAAGGTGGTGGCCTACAACGGCGGAACCCATAATTTCTCGCTGGCGGCGATTTCCCTGGGGCTGAAGAAGCCGTTCCAGCTGTCGGCCGCCGACTGGCCGGCGGCGGTCGACCAGTTGATTGCCTTGCGCCGCAACGTAACCGGCTTTTATATCGACCCCGACGAGTCGGTCGACCTGTTCCGCAGCCGCAAGGCCTCGCTGATGTTTGCCAACTACGGCCGCCAGCAGCTGCAGCTGCTGCAGGCGGCCGGGGTGGATGTGGGCTATGTGATTCCCAAGGAAGGCGCGCTGGCCTGGCTGGACTGCTGGACCATCACCCGCGGCGCCAGGAACCGCACGCTGGCCGCCGCCTGGATCAACTACATGCTGGAGCCCGAACCCGGCCAGGTGCTGCGCACTCGCCATGGGCTGGACAACACCACCTCGGCTGCGCCCGAAGACAGCCCCGAAGACCGCCTGCTCTGGCTGGAGCCGGTGGACAGCGAAGATCGCCGCAACCTGCTCTGGGCCCGCATCCTGGCGGGCGACCGTGCCAGCAAGGTATTGGCACCATGAGGTTCGGCATCGTTGCCAAGCTGGCGCTGCTGTTGGCGCTGGTAGGGGTGCTGGCCGCGGGGTTGACCGGCTTTTATGCCTACCAGACCAGCCGTGACCTGCTGGTGGCGTCGGCCAAGAACAAGCTGCTGACATCCACCCAGGTGCTGGCGCGGCGCATCCTGCTGACCCACGAGGAAATCTCGCGCAATCTGCAGGTGCTGGCCCGCCATCCCAGCGTGGTGTCGGTGCTGCAGCAGCCGAACGAGGTCGAAGCCCAGCGGCTGGCCACGCTGCTGGCACTGCTGATGGACGCCCATCCCTCCTACCTGCAGCTGCGGGTGATCTCGGCCAGCGACCACGGGCTGGAGCAGGTGCGGGTCGACCGCGTGGGCCGGGTGGCGCTGCGCGTGCGCGGCGACGACCTGCAGGAAAAAGGCCATTACCCCTATGTGGCCGAAACCCTCAAGCTGCCGGCCGGCGCCATCTATTTGTCGCGCATCACCATCAACCACGAAGGCAATGCCGGGGCGGGGTTGGACCAGCCCACGCTGCAACTGGCCATGCCGGTGATGGACGTGCAAGGCATGGCCATCGGCGTGGTGGTGGTCAACATCGACCTGAACGGCATGTTCGCCCTGCTGGCCGCCGATCTGCCGCCGGTGTTCAAGCTGTTTCTGGCGAACGGCGAGGGCGATATCCTGGTCCACCCCGACAGCAGCAAGACCTTTGGTTTCGACAAAGGCCGGCGCACGCTGGTGCAGGACGAATTTGCGCCCACCCTGGCCGTGGTCGAGGGCAAGCAGGACCACGTGGTGTTCGAAGCCAAGACCGACGGCTACGCAGCCGATCCGGTGGTGGCGGCCTTCATTGAGCAGAAGATCGCCGTCGCGTCGACCGAGAACCGGCTGGTCCTGGGCCTGGCCCAGCCGCTGGGCCAGGTGCTGGAAGAGTCGCAACAACTGGGCAAGGTGATTCTGCAAATCGTCGCCGGCCTGTGCCTGGCCTGCGTGCTGCTGGCCTTGCTGCTGGCGCGCGCCTGGACCCGTCCGCTGGACGCCATCACCCGCGCGGCCCAGCGGTTTGCCAACGGCCAGCAGCCCGGCGAACTGCCCCTGGAACGGCAGGACGAGATCGGCACGCTGGCGCGCAGCTTCCACCAGATGCACTACCAGATCAACCAGCAACTGGCCGATCTGCAGGACAACCAGGAAGAGCTGGAACACCTGGCCCAGCATGACATGCTGACCGACCTGCCGAACCGCCGGCTGTTCCAGGAGCGTCTCGAGCAAGCCCTGGCCCACGCGCGCCGCTATGGTTCGCAGGTGTGCCTGCTGTTCATCGACCTGGACGCGTTCAAGTCCATCAACGACAGCCTGGGCCACGATGTCGGCGATGTGGTGCTGAAGACCATGGCCGAACGCATGCAGCAGATGACCCGCGAGGTCGATACCGTGGCCCGCCTGGGTGGCGACGAGTTCGTGGTGCTGCTGGGCGCACCCGCGCCGAACGACCACCTGACCGTCGTTGCCGACAAGCTGCTGCAGGGCCTGAAGGCGCCGATCCGGGTCCAGTCGCACACCTTGCACGTCACCGCCAGTATCGGCATCAGCCGCTTCCCGCAGGACGGGCAGACCGCGTCGGAGATGCTGATCAACGCCGACCAGGCCATGTACAACGCCAAGCTGGCCGGGCGCGATGGTTTCCGGTTTTTCTCCAATCCAGCTGCGTAAGCCGGTGCAGTAGATTGCTATTGAATGCATAGCGGCTTGCGCTGCTGGAATAAGCGCCAGTGGCCGAAATGAGCGTGCAGTAACCGAGTCCGGCAAGTCCATACCGGACTTGCCGGAGCGACTGCACTGCCTCGCCAGGATGCCGTGTCTTGTCTATCGAGGCCGATGCGGTGAGGTCCATCGTCTGGTAGAAGGTTTCCGCCGCCAACGATGCAGCAGTCAGGTCCAGATGTCGGCTTCGCTCAAGCCCATTTCCGCAAAGTCCTGCCGGCGCAGCGGCGCATCCATGGTGCAGAAGAATTCATCCAACTGCGGTGGTGGCACGGCGGTGCTGGACAGCATGGCGTGCACCTGGCCGCGGTGGTGGATCTGGTGTTCAAACACGTGGGCCAGCAGGCGGGTGCGGGTTTCATGCTGGGCCCCGCTGGGGCGCAGGATGGTGACCACGCGCGACAGGCTGGCATCGTTCAGCGTCTGGCAGTAGGCGATCAGTTTGGCATCGACGGCACGCTGTGCTGCCTGCACCGCCTGGCAGTTGTCGCAGGGCTCCGGTACGTCAAAAAACTCCGCGATGCGCGGGTGGGGCGGTTCGTCGCGCGCCTCGCGCTCGAAGGCGTCGACGTAGAAGCAGTCCACTGCCAGGATGTGGTTGAGCGTGGCCCGGATGGAGGGGAAGAAGCCGCTGCGCGGCGCCACAAACTCGGCGGGGTCCAGGCGCGCGCAGGCCGCCAGCAGCCGGTGGTTCGCCCAGGCGTTGTTGTAGGCCATGGTCGTCAGGTGGTGCGAGAGCGGGTCTTGCGGCATGGCGGGCCTCCGTACGGGGTGGTGAGTGTGGGGCGCATTGTGCTTCGCCACCGGGGGCCGTGCATCCAGGCCGCAGCCTCGTGCGGGTCCATGGGCGCTACCTGGGTAGGCGTTTGCTACTTATTTGATAGCTATTTGCGCTGATGGAATAAGCGCCAGAGGCCGGAAAGGCCTAAATTTTGGCTGCTACCGCCTTACTGCAGATACGGATGCTTGGTGAACAAATCCGCGGCCCAGTCCACAAACGAGCGCACCTTGGCGCTCAGGTGGCGGTTCGGCGGGTACACCACGTAGATGGGGATGGACGGTATGGCCCAGTCGGGCAGGATCTGCACCAGCGTGCCGTCGGCCAGGTGCGGTACGGCCATGAAGGTGACCATCTGCGACACGCCCAGCCCGGCCAGCGCGGCCGCCATGTAGGCATTGCTCTCGTTCACGGCGATGCGGTAGCTGCTGTCCAGCGCCAATTCCATACCGTCTTTGGCAAACTCGTTCGGCATCATCCGCCCGGTACGCGGCGAGAAGAAGTTCACCATGCGGTGGCCCTGCTCCAGGGCCTGCGGGTCGGTCGGCATGCCGAAGCGGCGCAGGTAGTCGGGCGAGGCCACGGTGATCATCGGCAGGTTGCCGATGCGCCGCGCCACCAGCGACTGGTCGGTCAGCTCGCCGCCGCGGATCACGCAGTCCACGTTGTCGCTTATCAGGTCCACCGGCCGGTCGCTGACGCCCAGGTCCAGCTGGATGTCGGGGTAGCGGTCGAAGAAGGTGGACAAGGCCGGGATGATCAGCAGGCTGGCCAAGGACGAGCCCACGTCGACCCGCAGGCGCCCCTGCGGGTTGGTCTGCGCATTGCCCATGCTGGCTTCCAGCTCGTCCAGGTCGGCCAGCAGGCGGGCGGTGCGTTCGTAATAGGCGGCACCGTCGGCCGTGACGGTGACGCGGCGGGTGGTGCGGTTCAGCAGCTTGACGCGCAGCCGCGCCTCCAGGTGCTGGATCTGCTTGGTCACCGTGGCCTTGGGCAGGGCCAGCGAATCGGCGGCCTTGGTGAACGTGCCTGCCTCCACCACCCTTGCAAACACGCGCATGGTCAGTATCTGATCCATAGGTTTTCCTCGTTTCCTTCTTCTATCGCCGTAGCGTCTCACCATGCATGGGTCGCCATGCGTCGCCATTCCAGAACACCGCGGAACTGGCTGTGCCAGGCCGCTGGTGTTGCCCCCTGCAAGGGGGGTGGAGGCCACGCGAAGCGGGCAAGCCTGGGGGTGTGCCAATAATCGCATGGTAAAGATGTTCGATTGTTGGCAAAACAGAAACAGAGAAGTCCTAAAACCCCCTCTTTATGCAATGTCGGCTACGCACTACATTTCTTCACATACACGAACCTCCCTAGGTCCACACCATGTCACCCCGTTCCAGCACACCCAAGTCCGCCACGATTGAAGAAGCCGACACCCGCATTGCCCTGGCCCAGCGGCCAGCGGTGGATGTGCGCATGTACGGCAAGCGCGTGCCGGGCGGTGCCGCGCCGCTGGTGGTGCACTTCCACGGCGGTGCGTTTGTCAAAGGCGGGCTGGACAACGGCGCTACCGTGGCCCGGCTGCTGGCCAGCGCGGGTGCGGTGGTGGTGTCGGTGGCTTATCCGCTGGCGCCGGTCCATCCTTTCCCGGAAGGTGTGGAAACCGGCTACGACGTGCTGGCCTGGGTTTACAAGCACCGGGTCAAGCTGGCCGGGCAGGGCGCCCGCGTATTTGTGGCCGGTGAAGAGGCCGGCGGCAACCTGGCGGCTGCCGTGGCGGTGATGGCCCGCGACCGCGGCCATCCGCCGCTGGCTGGGCAGATTCTGCTGTCGCCCATGCTCGACCCCTGCGTCGGCACCGCATCCTTGCGCGCCGCTGCCGCCGAGCGCATGGCGGCTGGCTGCGCCGACAGTTGCAAATATGCCGATGGCTGGCACCAGTACCTGCGCTGCGCCATGGACGCCGAGCACCCTTATGCCGTACCTGGCATCGCCCGCCGCCTGGCGGATATCGCGCCCACCCTGGTGCTCAGCGGCCCCGACGACCCGTTGCGCGACGAAGCCCGTGCCTACGCCGAACGCCTGCGCGTTGCCGGCATCGCCGTGACCTACAGCCTGCTGTCGACGGCCCAGGGCTGGCCCGACGCGCTGACCGCACCGATCAGCAGCGAATGCGCTTGCGGCCCGGCCGTGCTGCAGCAGTTCCGCGCGTTTTTTGACGCCACGCAGCCTACCGCCAAGCCGGCCAAACCGGTCGCGGATGGGGCGCCCCGTTGTTGACCTGCACCGCTTAAACCCTCTGTAAACCACCGCCTTCCTGGCCGCTCTGGCGCCCAGGTGGGCCGCCGCATTCCTGTTTTGTTTTTGTTCTTTGAAAGGCCCGCCATGTCCGCATCCAAATCCTCCAACTCCTTCACCTACCGCAGCGCCCTTTGGACCACGGCGGCCTCATTGACCGCCATCGCGGCTGCGGCGGCCATCGTGTTCGGTATGCAAACCCCGGCCGAGGCCGGCTCCGCCCCCGCAGCGCCGCAAGCCATTCCTGTGTCGGTGGCTACCGTGGAATCCAGCCAGATCAACGCCTGGGACGAGTTCTCGGGCCGGCTAGAAGCCGTGCAGCGCGTCGACATCCGTTCGCGCGTTGCCGGTGCGGTGCAGGCCGTGCATTTCCGTGAAGGCGCGCTGGTCAAGCAGGGCGACCTGCTGATCACCATCGACCCCGCGCCCTATGCGGCCGAAGTCGAGCGCAGCGAAGCCCAGGTGGCCGCCGCCCAGGCCCGCGTGTCGCACGCCAGCAGCGAACACGAGCGCTCCAAGCGTCTGTGGGACGAGCGCGCGATTGCCCAGCGCGAGCTGGACGAGCGCGTCAACAGCCTGCGCGAAGCCGAGGCCAATCTGCGCGCCGCCCAGGCCGCACTGCAGTCGACCCGCCTGAGCCTGGGCTACACCCAGGTGCGGGCGCCGGTGTCCGGCCGCGTCGGCAAGCTGGAGGTCACCGTGGGCAACCTGGTGGCCGCCGGCCCGGGCGCACCGGTGCTGACCACGCTGGTCTCCATCAGCCCGATCTACGCCAGCTTCGATGCCGACGAGGGCGTGATCGCCCGCGCCCTCAAGGGCTTGCACGGCCAGGGCGGTACGCGGGCGCTGGACAGCATTCCGGTGCAAATGGGCACGGCCGCCACCACCGACACCCCGTTCAAGGGCCGGCTGCAGCTGGTCGACAACCAGGTCGATGCCAAGAGCGGCACAGTGCGGGCCCGCGCGGTGTTCGACAACGCCGACGGCAGCCTGATGCCCGGCCAGTTTGCCCGCCTGCGCATGGGCCAGGCCCAGGCCCAGTCGGCCCTGCTGGTGAACGAGCGCGCGGTGGGCACCGACCAGGACAAGAAGTTTGTGCTGGTGCTGGGTGCCGACAACACTGTGGCCTACCGCGAGGTGACCTTGGGCGGCTCGGTGAACGGCCTGCGCATCGTCAGCAAGGGCCTGGCCGCGGGCGAGAAGCTGGTGGTCAACGGCCTGCAGCGCGTGCGCCCCGGCGCCTTGGTCAGCCCGCAACCCGTGTCCATGGACGCCAAGCCCGAAGCGCAAGCCAAGCGCGATGGTGCTGCCCAGTCCTGATCTGGATTTGATGAGAACAACCCCATGAATCTATCTAAATTCTTTATCGACCGGCCGATCTTTGCCGGCGTGCTGTCGCTGCTGATGCTGATCGCCGGCCTGATCGCGCTGCGCAGCCTGCCGATCTCGGAATACCCCGAGGTCGCACCGCCCTCGGTGGTGGTGCGCGCCCAGTACCCGGGCGCCAACCCCAAGGTGATCGCCGAAACCGTGGCCACGCCACTGGAAGAAAGCATCAACGGCGTGGAAGGCATGCTCTACATGGGCAGCCAGGCCACGACCGACGGCGTGATGACCTTGACCGTCACCTTCAAGCTCGGCACCGACCCGGACAAGGCCCAGCAGCTGGTGCAGAACCGGGTCTCGCAAGCCGAGCCGCGCCTGCCCGAGGAAGTGCGGCGCCTGGGCATCACCACCATCAAGAGCGCACCCGACCTGACCATGGTGGTGCACCTGGCCTCGCCGAACAACCGCTACGACATGAACTACCTGCGCAACTACGCAGTGCTGAACGTGAAGGACCGTCTGGCGCGCATCCAGGGCGTGGGCCAGGTGCAGATCTTTGGCGGCGGCGACTATTCGATGCGCGTCTGGCTGGACCCGCAAAAGGTCGCGCAGCGCGGCCTGTCGGCCAGCGATGTGGTGGCTGCCATCCGCGGCCAGAACATCCAGGCTGCGGCCGGCGTGGTCGGCGCATCGCCTGGCCTGGCCGGTGTCGACATGCAGTTGTCCATCAATGCCCAGGGCCGTTTGCAGAGCGAAGAAGAGTTTGGCGACATCATCGTCAAGACCGGTGCCGACGGCGCCATCACCCGGCTGCGCGACATCGGCCGGCTGGAAATGGGCGCGGCCGACTATTCGCTGCGCTCGCTGCTGAACAACGACCCGGCCGTGGGCATGGGCGTGTTCCAGGCGCCGGGCTCGAACGCGCTGGACATCTCGGCCAATGTGCGCAAGACCATGGACGAGCTGCAGAAGAACATGCCCGAGGGCGTGGAGTTCCGCATCGCCTACGACCCCACGCAGTTCGTGCGCGCCTCCATCACCTCGGTGGTGCACACCCTGCTGGAAGCCGTGCTGCTGGTGGTGCTGGTGGTGATACTGTTCCTGCAGACCTGGCGCGCCTCCATCATTCCGCTGCTGGCCGTGCCGGTGTCGGTGATCGGCACCTTCGCCGTGCTGCACATCCTGGGCTTCTCGATCAACGCCTTGAGCCTGTTCGGCCTGGTGCTGGCCATCGGCATCGTGGTGGACGACGCCATCGTGGTGGTGGAGAACGTGGAGCGCAATATCGAAGCCGGCCTGACACCGCGCGAGGCCACCTACCGCGCCATGCGCGAGGTGTCCGGCCCCATCATCGCCATCGCCCTGGTGCTGGTGGCGGTGTTCGTGCCGCTGGCCTTCATCAGCGGCCTGACCGGTCAGTTCTACAAGCAGTTTGCGGTGACCATCGCTATCTCGACGGTGATCTCGGCGATTAATTCGCTGACCCTGTCGCCAGCGCTGGCCGCCTTGCTGCTGCGCGGCCACGATGCGCCCAAGGACGCGTTGACGCGCTTCATGGACAAGACCTTGGGCTGGTTGTTCCGCGGCTTTAACACGATGTTCAACCGCGGCTCGGAAGCCTATAGCGGCGGCGTGAAGAACGTGATCGGCCGCAAGACGCTGATGCTGGTGATCTACCTGGCGCTGATCGGCGTGACCTTCGGCCTGTTCAAGGCCGTGCCCAGCGGCTTCGTGCCGGCGCAGGACAAGCAGTACCTGATCGGCTTTGCCCAGCTGCCCGACGGCGCCACGCTGGACCGCACCGAAGACGTTATCCAGCGCATGGGCGAGATCGTCAAGAAGAACCCGAACGTCGAAGACGCGATTGCCTTCCCCGGCCTGTCGATCAACGGCTTCACCAACAGCTCGAACTCGGGCATCGTGTTCGCCACCCTCAAGCCTTTTGCCGAGCGCACCCGTGCCGACCAGAGCGGCGGTGCCGTGGCCGGCCAGCTGAACCAGGCCTTCGGCAGCATCCAGGATGCGTTCATCGCCATGTTCCCGCCCCCCCCCGTGGCCGGCCTGGGCACCACCGGCGGCTTCAAGCTGCAGCTGGAAGACCGCGGTTCGCTGGGCTACGACGAGATGGACAAGGCAGTCAAGGCCTTCATGGCCAAGGCCTACCAGACGCCCGAGCTGGCCGGCTTGTTCACCAGCTGGCAGGTCAACGTGCCGCAGCTGTATGCCGACATCGACCGCACCAAGGCGCGCCAGCTGGGTGTGCCGGTGACCGACATCTTCGACACCATGCAGATCTACCTGGGCAGCTTGTACGCCAACGATTTCAACAAGTTCGGCCGTACCTACAGCGTGCGCGTGCAGGCCGATGCGCCATACCGCGCCCGTGCCGAAGACGTGGGCCTGCTGAAGGTGCGCTCCACCACCGGCGAGATGGTGCCGCTGTCGGCGCTGATGAAGGTCAATGCCAGCTTTGGCCCCGAGCGTGCCATGCGCTACAACGGCTATCTGGCGGCGGACGTGAACGGTGGACCGGCCCCCGGCTTCTCCAGCGGCCAGGCACAGGACGCGATCGAGCGCATCGCCGCCGAAACCTTGCCCAAGGGCGTGACCTTCGAGTGGACCGAGCTGACCTACCAGGAAATCCTGGCCGGCAATTCCGCGCTGCTGGTGTTCCCGCTGGCCATCTTGCTGGTGTTCCTGGTGCTGGCCGCGCAGTATGAAAGCCTGACTCTGCCGGTGGCCATCATCCTGATCGTGCCCATGGGCTTGCTGGCGGCGATGACCGGCGTCTGGCTGCACGGCGGTGACAACAATGTGTTCACCCAGATCGGACTCATCGTGCTGGTGGGATTAAGCGCCAAGAACGCCATCTTGATCGTCGAATTTGCCCGCGAGCTGGAGTTCGCCGGCCGCACCCCGGTGCAGGCCGCGATCGAAGCCAGCCGCCTGCGCCTGCGGCCGATTCTGATGACATCGCTGGCCTTCATCATGGGCGTGCTGCCCCTGGTGCTGTCCACCGGCGCCGGCGCCGAAATGCGCTCGGCCATGGGGGTAGCGGTGTTCTCCGGAATGATTGGCGTGACCGCCTTCGGCCTGTTCCTGACCCCGGTGTTCTATGTGCTGATGCGCCGCCTGGCAGGCAACAAGCCGCTGAAGCTGCACGGCGCGGTGCCGGACGGGGTGGAGGCGCCCATCGTCCCTGCACACGGTGTGCACGGCGCGCATGGCGGCACCACCGCCCGCCCGGTGCTGGCCGCACCCGTGCAGGACTGACTTTAAAAGAATCGAGAAACACCATGAAGCTCCTATCCCATAGCCTGGTTCCGCTGTTGGCCGCCCTGGTGCTGGCCGGCTGCGCCACCGCCCCGGCCATCGACACCGCCACCCTGGTCGCCACGCCTACCACCTTCAAGGAAGGTGCGGCGCAATGGACCCAGGCGGCCCCCGCCGAAGCCCGCGACCGCGGCACCTGGTGGCGCGCCTTTGCCGACCCTGCGCTGGACGCGCTGGTCGAGCGGGCCAGCCAGCAGAACACCGGCATCGCCGAAGCCGCAGCCCGGCTGGCCCAGGCCCGCGCCTTGCTGCGCAGCAGCGAATCCGACCGGGCACTGCAGCTAGGCGCCGGCGCCGGTGCCACACGCCAGGCCGGGGCCGGCACGGCCAACGGCAGCACGCCCAGCACCTTGCTGAATGCCAACCTGAATCTGTCCTACGAGGTGGATTTGTTCGGCAAACTGGCCCGCGCCACCGACGCCGCGAGCCTGGATGCGCAAGCCCGCGCCGCCTTGCTGCAAAGCACGCGCCTGCTGGTGCAGGCCGACGTGGCCCAGACCTACCTGGCGTTGCGTGCGCTGGACGCCGAACGGGTACTGGTGCGCGAAACCCTGGACGCCTACCGCAATACCTTGCAGCTCACCCAGAGCCGCTTCCGTGCCGGCGATGTGGCCGAGCTCGATGTGGTGCGGGTGCAGACCGAAGTCGCGGCCACCGAGTCCGAGGCCCTGGCCCTGGAGCGCCGCCGCGCCACGCTGGAACACGCCTTGGCCGTGCTGGTCGGCGACAGCGCCTCCAGCTTCAGCTTGGGCAGCGTGGACTGGAGCACTGCGCTGCCGGTGATTCCCGCCGGCGTGCCGGCCACCGTGCTGACGCGCCGGCCCGATGTGGCTGCGGCCCAAAGCAGCCTGCTGGCCGCGCAAGCCCGCGTCGGCGTGGCCCAGGCCGCCTGGTTCCCCAGCCTGTCGCTCACCGCGGCCGGTGGCTTTGCCTCGCCCGAGCTGGGCGATGTGTTCAAGTGGTCGGCCCGCGCCTGGGGCGTAGGTGCCTTGTTGTCCTTGCCGCTGCTGGACGGTGGCCGCCGCGAAGCCGGTGTGCAGGCGGCCCAGGCCCAGCTCGACGGCGCCACGGCCCAGTACCGCGGCCAGGTGCTGGCGGCGTTCCAGGAGGTCGAAGACCAGCTGTCCGCACTACGTCTGCTGGAGCAGCAAGCCCAGGCCCAGGGCCGCGCCGTGGCGTCGGCCACGCGCGCTACGGTGCTGTCCGACTCGCGCTACCGCAACGGTCTGGTCAGCCAGCTCGACCTGCTGGACGCTCGCCGCAGCGAGCTCAGCAACCGCCGCCAGGCGCTGAATGTGCGCTCCGCCCAGTACCAGTCCACGGTGACGCTGATCCGCGCACTGGGCGGCGGCTGGGAGACGCCGGGCAAGGCGAGCTGGGAGCCTGCGCCGCTGAACTTGGCGGTGCAGCAGCAAGCCGAAGGCCTACGCTAGGATTTATAAGAAAAGTGGCTCTAGCGCATATAAATACTGCGCTAGATGCTATGGATTCAGGAGTGGGTGGGCTTTGCGCTGGCCGTGCGTCAATGGCTGTTCGCCATCTGAGCGCTTGCGCCTACCGCCGCACTTATTTCAGAATGGGCGCGAGGTTCAGCGTCTTGAATCCACCACCGAAAGGATCGCCATGTCTGCATTCGCACTCATCATCCAGCACAGAACGCAGCCCGGCAGGCGCGAGGAAGTCCGCGCGGTATGGGAAAGGCATATGGCGCCCGCGATTGCCGCCAACCCGGGGCATACCGCCTACTTTTACTGTTTTGACAATGCCGACCCGGATGTGATTTGCGCTTTCCAGCAGTATGTGAGCGCGGAAGCGTCCCGGGAGTTTCTGCAAACCAGCAGCTACGCCGCCTACCTGCAGGATGTGGAGCCTTTGCTGGTCGGCCCTCCACAAGTGACGGCGCTGACACCTATGTGGAGCAAGGGCGGCTAAGCGCCCGGTAACCCGCTGCTGGCCAGCAGCTTGCCCGCGGCTCTGCCGCGGGGGGGCCATATCGCCGCAATGGCTTTGACTTTGCGCCCGCCCAGTCTGTGCCCTGGCCGAGCGCTTGTTCAGCGTAGAAAAAGAACGATCAAGATGATGATCAGGATTGCGCCGCCACCGATATACATAGCTGTCTCCTTGAGATGACTCACCACGGTACCCACCCTCGGCGAGGGTTGTCAGGCACGCTGTGACAGGCCATTGAAGCCCGGGCCCTCGACGGTCGTCTGTGCTGTGGCGTACATAGCGCCGAATAGGTACCGGCTGCGCCCTCCGTATGGCCACGCAAGGTGCGCTGGCGCACAGACTCTGCGGGTGGCAACGCCTATCTTGGCTGCAGGGCGTCGACCTGCCGGTACGGCGCTTGGCCTATCCACCACCGGCTGACTGAACGGAGATGCATATGAACTACGAAGACCGCGACACCTACGGCATGTACAAAGGCCCTGTCGTCGCAAGCGACGGTGAGCCCGCCACGCACCGCGGCCCCGGCCCCGAACTGATGGGCGCCAACACCCTGGTGGGCAACGACGTCTACAACCAGCTGGACGAAGACCTGGGAGATATCAAGGAAATCATGCTCGACATGCGCACCGGCAGAGTCAGCTACGCGGTGCTGTCTTTCGGCGGTTTTCTGGGCCTGGGCGAAAAGCTGTTCGCCGTGCCCTGGGCCGCGTTGACGCTGGACACGGTGAACAAGCGCTTCACACTGAACGTGAACAAGGACCAGCTGGAAACCGCGCCAGGCTTCGACAAGGACGACTGGCCGGACATGTCGGACCCGACCTGGGCCAGTGGCATCCATGCCTATTACGGCACCCAGCCGCACGTAGACGACACGCGCCTGTAGTGCAGGCTGTGCGGCCAGGGTGATTTATAAAAAAAGTGGCTGTGGCGCAGGTAGAAGCTGCGCCACAAGCTATAGATTCAGGAGCAACCGGCCTACTGCGGCGTGATGTTCGAGTCCTTGACGAACTTGGCGTAGTCGTCCCACTCCTTGCGCACAAAAGTGTTGAAGCCGGCGACTGAGCTGCCGGTCACATCCAGGCTGATGTCGGTGATCTGCTTCTTCATCTCGCTGGTGTTGAGCAGCAACTGCACCTGTTCGTTGAGCTTGGCGATGATGGCCGGCGGTGTGCCCGCAGGTGCGGCCAGACCGACCCAGCCTATGGACTTGTAGCCGGCCACGCCGGCCTCGGCCACTGTGGGTACATCGGCCAGGGTGGATAGGCGCTTGTCGCTGGTGACGGCCAGTGCCTTCAGCTTGCCGCTCTTGGCGTAGGGCACGGCGGTGGGCGAGGTTTCAAACATCAGATCGATCTGCCCGCCCAGCAGGTCGGCCAGCGCGGGCGCGCCGCCTTTGTAGGCCACGTTCAGCATGTCGGTGCCGGTCATCTGCATGAAGCGGCGCGCGGCCACGTCCTGCGGACCGCCGAGACCGGAGGTGCCCACGCTCAGCTTGCCGGGGTTGGCCTTGGCGTAGGCCACCAGTTCGGCCACGTTCTTGAACGGCCATTTGGGGTTAACGATGAGCACGTTCGGCTGGTCGGCGATGCGGATGATGGGCGCGATGTCCTTCAGCGGGTCGAACGGCATCTTGGCAAACAAATGGGCGTTGGAGGCTAAGCCGGTGTGGGCCAACAGCAAGGTGTAGCCGTCCTTCGGCGCCTTGGCCACGAAGTCCATACCGATGTTGCCGCTGGCGCCGGGCTTGTTGTCCACCAGCACCGGCTGGCCCAGGCTGACGGCCAGCTTCTGGCCAACGATGCGGGCTACCATGTCGTTGCTGCCGCCGGGCGGATAGGTCACTACCAGGCGGATCGGCTTGGAGGGGTAGGCATCCTCTGCGCTGGCAGGCGACGACAGCAGGGCAAGACTGGCCGCAACCAGGGCCAAGGAGAGCTGGAATGGTTTTTTCATATCAATGGTGATTTTGGAGGGTTGAAGGAGGATGGATGGCGGGGCGTATCAGCTTTCGAGCGGCGACTTCGCCGTCTCGCGAGCCACGAAGACCGCCACCAAGGTCAGGCTCAGCGCTGCGGTGACGTAGGCCGAGATGGCCAGGGTGGAGCCGTAAGACTTGAACAGCGTGGCGATGATCAGCGGTGCAAACCCGCCGCCCACAATGCCGGCCAGCGTGTAGGCCAGGGACGAGCCGGCGTAGCGCACGCGGGTGGGGAACTGCTCGGTCACGAAGGCGGCCTGCGGGCCGTACATCATGGCGTGGATGACCAGGCCGACGACCACGGCGATGCAGATCTGCACCGGCCGTGCGCTGTCCATCAGCACAAAGAACACAAAGGCCCACACCGCGCCCAGCACGGCACCGGCGATGTACACCGGGCGGCGGCCCAGGCGGTCCGACAAGCTGCCGAAGAAGGGCACGGCGATTGCGTTGCAGGCGGCGCCGAGCATGGTGGCGGTCAGCGCCACCGGCCGCGACAGATGCAGCACGGTGGTGACGTAGGTGAGGGTGAACACCACCACCAGCGCGTACAGCACGTCCGAGCCTATGCGCGAGCCACCGGCCATCAGTAGGCGGCGCCAATGATGGGTGAACACCTCTTTCAGCGGGGTCTGGGCTTTTTCGTGGTGGGCTTCCAGCTCCAGGAACACCGGGGTTTCTTCTACGCCCCAGCGCAGCCACAGGCCGAACAGCACCAGCACGATGCTGGCCAGGAACGGGATGCGCCAGCCCCAGGACTGGAAGTCCTCCGGGCTCAGAAACAGCGTCAGCAAGGTGATGAAACCCGTGCCCAGCAAAGTCCCGCACGAGGGGCCAACCTGGGCGAAGGACGCATTGCGCCCGCGCTGGTGCTGGGTGCCGTGCTCCATGGACAGCAGCACCGCACCGGCCCATTCGCCGCCGATGGCCGCGCCCTGCAGAAAGCGCAGCGTGACCAGCAACACCGGGCTCCAGATGCCCCAGGATGCGTAGCCAGGCAGGAAGCCGATCAGGCCGGTGGCCACGCCCATCATCATCAGGGTGGCGGCCAGCACAAAGCGCCGACCCAGCTTGTCGCCCAGATGGCCAAACACAAAACCGCCCAGCGGCCGCGAGATGTAGCCCACCGCGTAGGTGGAGAAGGCCAGGATGGTGCCGGTCAGTGGGTCGAACGAGGGGAAGAACACGCTGTTGAAGACCAGCGCCGCCATCAGGTTGTAGATGGTGAAGTCATACCATTCCAGTGTGGTGCCGACCGAGCTGGCAGCGGCCAGTCGCCCCATTTTTTGGGAAGTGTGGGAGGTCATAAAGGGTTCCGGTAAAAGGTGTGGTGCATGCCAAAAATAGGGGTGGGATCAGCGGGCCAGTTCAGCAGAGAACAGCTTCCACTTCAGCGCGTAGCAGGCGGCGTCGTGTGCGGCTGTACCCAGCACGGTTTGGGCCTGGGCCAGGGCGGCGTCGTTGGCATCGCTGCTGCTGGTCTCTACCACCAGCAGGGGTAGCAGCTGGCGGCCCTCGCTGCTCTCCTGGGGCAGGGGCGTGCTCAGTGCGGCATCGGGCAGCAGCAGGTAGGACTGCACAAAGCCCGGCAGGGCGGCCAGCTGCGGGCCCAGTGCATCGGCCTCGGCTCCGGCCTGCAGGCTCAGCACCGACAAGAAGCTGCCGCTGCCCTGGCCGGCCACGGCCGTGACCGCGCAGACCCGGCGCATCGGCTTGACCATGCGGCCCAGGTTGGTGACCGACCAGGCGGTTTGCTGGCCGAACGCCGCCTTATAGGCCGACGAGGTGAAAGCGCCCAGCGAATCGGTGCGGTACAGGCCCAGGTAACGCCTGCCGCCGCGCACCGATTCATAACGTGCGGCGGAAATGAAACCCTCGATGCGGGCGCGTTCTTCCACATGTTCGTGGTCGTACCAGGCGTTGAAATCGACTTCGTCGGCGGCGCCTACATCGGTCGCCACAAACAGCATGCCTTGGGGGGTGGTGTGCATCAGAGTGCTCCTTGGATTGAAAACTAGGCTTGGAAACTAGGGGTGGATGTGCAGCGCGGCTTCGATGGCGGCGGCCCAGGCCAGCACGGCCGCATCGGCCATGGCCGGGCCAGCCAGGCTCAGGCCTACCGGGGCGCTGCCGGGGGCATGGCAGGGCAGCGAGACCGCGCAGCCATCCATGAAGTTGACGATCGAGGGGTTGCGCAACATGGCGCCATTGGCCGCGAAGTACAGGGCCTCGTCGGCTACCAGTTCGGCGATGCGGGGGGCGATGCGCGGCACGGTGGGCATCAGCCAGCCGTCGAATCCGTCCAGGCGTGTGGCCAGCCGGCGCTGCCAGTCGGCGCGCTGGGCCAACAGGTTGATGTAGGCCCGGGCCGAGAAGTCGCGCCCGCGCAGGATGCGCGACAGCACCCGCGGGTCGTAGCCGGCGCCGCTGCGGTCCACCAGCTCGGCATGCCAGGCCCAGGACTCGGCCGCGCTGAAGCCGCCGCTGGCGTTGATGCCGGCCAGCTCGTCGAATTCCGGCACGGCCAGTTCCACCAGCTCAGCGCCCGCGGCGGCCAGGCGCTGCAGCGCCTGCTGGAAGGCAGTGGCGACTTCGGCGTCCATACCGTCTTGCACCAACGTGGTCGGCACGGCGAAGCGCGCCTGTGCCAAACGTGCCGGACGGGGCTGGTTGGCGCTACCCGAGAGCACCGCATCCAGCGCCGCGCAGCCCGCCACATCGGCGGCCAGCACGCCGACCGCATCCAGCGTGGGCGACAGCGGCACCAGGCCGGTGGACGGCATGCGCCGCGCGGTCGGTTTGAAGCCGGTGATGCCGCAGAGCGCCGCCGGAATGCGCACCGAACCGCCGGTATCGCTACCCGCGCTGGCGATGCACATGCCATCGGCCACCGCCACCGCCGCGCCCGAGGACGAGCCGCCGGGGATGCGCTGCTCCTGCCGCTGCCAGGGATTGGCCGGCGTGCCGTAGTGTGGGTTGATGCCCAGGCCCGAGTAGGCGAACTCGGTCATATTGGTCTTGCCGACCAGTACCGCGCCGGCCGCCAGCAGGCGCTGCACCGCGCCCGCATCGGCGCTGGCCGGTGGCGCATCGCGCAGCACGGCGGAGCCGGCCGCGGTTGGCGTGCCGGCCACGTCGAACAGGTCTTTTACCGAGATCGGCAGGCCCTCCAGTGGCGAGCGCTGCAGGCCGGCGGCGCGCAGGCTGTCGGAGGCCTGGGCCAGGCACAGCGCGCGCTCGGCATACACCTGGGTGAAAGCCCGCGCACCTTCGCTGGCAGGGTCGGCGATGCGGTCCAAAGCTGTTGCAGTGAGCGCCTGGGCGCTGCTATGGCCGGCGTCCAGGGCGGCGCGGGCACTGTGGAATGTGTGGAGCATGGCGGCTACCTCAGGCAATCACTGGCAGGGCTTGGCAGCGGTAGGCGTGGACGATGCTGCGGCCCAGGCGGGGGTCGAACAGCTCCATGCGGAAGCTGGCCGAGGGACGGATGCCGCCGATGGCGCCCACCGTGCCGCAGGCCATGGCAAAGCCTTCGGCGGGCGGCGGGTTGCCGGCGGCGCTGAAGCGTGCCAGCAGGTCGGCCGGCGGGCGCAGGGCGGCCAGCGTGCCTTCCTGGTACAGGCGGGATTCGCCGTCTTCCTCGATCCACGAGCGCAGCACCAGCGTGTCCCAGTGGTTGAGCACCTCGGCCAGGCGCCAGGCATGGCGGGCCACCGGCTTGGGGCAGATCTGCTTGGACAGGGCCACGCTATGGGTTTCCAGCGGTCGGTCGGTGTGGTCGGAGGCGATGGACACAAAGAACTCGCCGCCGTGGAAGAACAAGAACGGCTCGACCTCGCCTGAGGTGCCGTCGCCCACCACCTGCACGCTGTCGGCCTGGGTCAGCTGGTTGCTGGCCACGCGGTAGAACAGCGGCACCGCACTGGGGCGGGGCACGCCTATCGCTTCGAGTTCACCGATGTGGTGCTCGATGGCGTGCGCATCGCGGCCGGTCCAGCCGGCGATGACCAGGCGATTGACCTCGATTTGCAGCGGCTGGGCGCCGGTTTCAGAGGGGAGATGGAAGAAGACGTTCATGGAAAGCAAGGCTCCTGTTAAAACAACTGAGAAATTTCAGTGAAATATTACAGTTGCTTCAAGCGAATTTCATGCCACGTTTTCCCGTGTAGCATCGGCGTACTACCTGTGCTATTCGCGTACCCCCATGAAAACTGCCGCCCCTGCCCGCAAAACCGCTGCCCGCGCCCCGGCCGAAGACCTGTCCCGCAACGAAGCCGCCTACACCTTGATGAAGGACGCGCTGGTCACCCTGGTCTACAAACCCGGCGAATACCTGAACACGGCCCAGGTGATGGAGCGCTTTGGCCTGGGCCGCACGCCGATCAACCAGGCGCTGCACCGGCTGTCGGCCGAGGGCCTGGTGCAGATCATTCCGCGCAAGGGCGCGATGGCCGCGCCGCTGTCCATCAACGACGCACTGGAGCTGATCGAGGTGCGGCTGGTCAATGAGATGCTGTGCATGCGCCTGGCCGCCGCTGCCATCACCCCGGCGGAAATCCAGGAACTGGAGGCCATCGCTCAGGACTTCGAAACCGCCGCCGCCCAGCGCGATGTGGTGGGGCTGATGAACACCGACCGAATGTTCCACGAGAAGATCGCCGCCGCCGCCCGCAACAGCGTGCTGCTGGACATCCTCAGCGTGCTGCATGCGCGCTCACAGCGCTTTTGGGCGATTTCGTTCTCCACCGAGGGACATGTGGAGGAGGTGATGGGCGAGCACCGCGCCATCGTGGCAGCGTTGGTCAGCCGCGACGGGGCGGCCGCCGCCGAGGCGGCAAAGACGCACATCCTGTCGTTCAAGTCCTCGCTGCTCCGCCTGTCGCGCTAGAGCCGCGTGCTCTGCCATCCCTTGGGTTTGGGGGGGTGGTTGCTATTTATTTGATAGCTGACTGCGCAGGTAAATCCTGCGCCCCAAAACATCCCAAAATTTTGCGCTGCGTTGGTGTGACACGGCCAGCCAGGCTGCGGCTTGTACAGCAATGGTGTGCTTCATTAATTGATAAATATCATATATATGATATTTAATAGTCCGTGATCAGCTGTTTGCTGAGCAAATGAGAAAAGCCCGCTGGCTCCAGAGCCATCTACCAACTCCTTTTGTAAGTTATTGTTTGGTAATGATTCTTCGTACGAATAGGGCAATGTCATTAGGTAAAAATGGCGTTTAGGGTACTAGTTGCAGTTTTCGTCTAAATTAAATCATTAATATCTTTTTTAGCATATGTGGCCTAGGATCGCCCTATTCGGTACTACCGACCAGGAAAGCCCATGCGGTAAATGCCAGGATCCCCCATACATCCACCCCACCTAACTGCGCCCTCGCTGCGGCCGACATTCTGGGTTTTGAGCATCTGACCGAAGCGTGTTTTGCGAACCGGTCGGCATCCATTGAAAGAGTACCCAGCATGCAAAATTTGAAAATCTCCACGCGCCTGGTATTGCTGATAGGCATACTTTGCACACTGTTGGCCGCGATCGGCGGGCTAGGTTTGTTTGGCATAGCGCAGTCCAATGCGGCCTTGAAGTCGGTGTACGAGGACCGCACCGTCCCGGCTGCCCAGCTAGGTGATATCCGGGCCATGCAGCTGGGCAATCGCTTGGCTGTAGAGATCGCGTTGACAACACCGACCGCCGAGGTGATTGCGCAGAACACCGCCCTGGTGGAGCGCAACATAGCTTCCGTTGCCAAACTGTGGGATGCCTACATGGCCACCCAATTGACGGTGGAAGAAAGCCGATTGGCCCGGGAATTCACCGTCGCTCGCAAAACCTTTGTACAAGATGGATTGCTACCGACCCTGGCTGCTCTGCGGGCGAACAACCTGCCGGAGGTGCAGCGGCTGAGCGCTGAAAAGCTACGTCCACTGGCCGCTCCATTGGAGCGGGGATTGGATGCCTTGATCCAGCTGCAGGTGGATGAGGCCAAAAAGGAGTTCTCGGCGGGCACGGCGCACTATGAGACGATCCAGTGGATATCCATAGCCTCGATTGCGGGGGGCTTGCTGTTCGCCTGCTGGTTTGGTTTTGTGATGACCCGTTCCATCGCCAGCCAGCTGGGTGCCGAGCCGGCAGAGGCGGCCAACCTGGTGCGCAGCGTCGCCAATGGCGACCTCAGCCTGCAGATTGCATTGCAAACAGGCGATTCCACCAGTCTGATGGCCCAGCTCAAGCTGATGCAGACCAGCCTGGCCCAGGTCGTGTCGAATGTTCGCCAGGGGTCCGAAGGCGTGGCCACCGCCAGCGCCGAAATTGCCCAGGGCAATAACGACCTGTCCAGCCGCACCGAGCAACAGGCCAGCGCCCTGGAGCAAACTGCCGCCTCCATGGAAGAGCTCTCCAGCACCGTCAAGCAAAACGCCGACAGTGCCCGCCACGCCAACCAACTGGCGGTCAATGCATCGACCATCGCGGTGCAGGGTGGGGTGGTGGTGAACCAGGTGGTAGACACCATGAAAGGCATCAACGACAGCTCGAAGAAGATTGCCGACATCATCAGCGTCATCGACAGCATTGCCTTTCAGACCAATATCCTGGCCTTGAATGCTGCCGTCGAAGCAGCCCGCGCGGGCGAACAAGGCCGCGGCTTTGCGGTGGTTGCCAGCGAGGTGCGCAATCTGGCGCAACGCAGCGCTGCCGCCGCCAAAGAGATCAAAACCCTGATTGGCAACAGCGTAAGCCAGGTGGAAATGGGCACGGCGCTGGTGGCGAAGGCCGGCTCCACCATCACCGAGGTGGTTACCGCTATCCGCCAAGTGACGGACATCATGGGTGAAGTCAGCGCGGCCAGCCACGAGCAAAGCCAGGGCGTCGCCCAGGTCGGCGAAGCAATTACCCAGATGGACCAGGTGACGCAGCAGAACGCCGCACTGGTCGAGGAAAGCGCGGCTGCGGCCAATAGCCTGCAAACCCAGGCGGAACAACTGCTGCACACCGTGGCGGCTTTCAAGCTCAATGCCCACGACCCGCAAGAAAAAGCAGCTGCAGTCCATGGCGGCAGCATCCAACGCATAGCGCAGCGCAGCCCTGCACGCGCGAAGAATATTGTCCGTCCGGCATTTGGAACATTGCCATCCAAGTTGCTGTTGCAGCAGGTTCCGGTTTGAACCGGCTAGGATGTAGGACTTGTTTCTCAGTGGACCTCGTTACCAGATGAGCCCCGACAAAGAAATGCATCAGAACCAAACCCTGCTGGGTATGGCCGGGCGTATCGCGCAGTTGGGCGGCTGGACCGTCGACCTGCCGGACAAGCACCTGGTCTGGTCGGACGAGATGTGCGCCATCCACGATCTGCCGCCTGGCGCGACTCCCGAGTTGGAACAGGTGTTCGGTTTTTATGCGCCACAGTCGCAAGCGGCCGCACGCCAGGTTTTCGAGGCCTGCGCGCAGCATGGCACGCCCTTTGACCTGGAGCTGGAGGTGTTTACCGCCCAGGGACGGCACATATGGGTGCGTGGCATCGGAGAGGCGCAGCGGGATGCGGCGGGCAAGATTACCCGGGTGCAAGGGGCTTGCCAGGACATTACGCCACGCAAGCAGACCGAGGAAAAGCTGATCTACGAGCGGGATTTGCTGTGGATGCTGCTGGACAGCTCTCCAGACCATATTTACTTCAAAGACACCGAATCCCGCTTCATCAAATGCAGTACCGCGCAGGCCCGCCAGTTTGGCGTGGAGTCTTCGGATGCCTTGGTGGGCAAGACGGATTTCGACATCTTCTCTGAAGAGCATGCGCGCCCCGCGTTCGAGGATGAGCAAGAAATCATCCGCACCGGGCAGCCCATGGTCAACAAGGTGGAACGCGAAACCTGGCAAGACGGCCGGCCGGATTCCTGGGCGTTGACCACCAAGATGCCGCTGCGTAGCAAAGACGGCACGATCATCGGCACCTTTGGCATCACCAAGGACATTTCCGGCATCAAGCAAACCGAAAATGAACTGGCCTACCAGCGCGATCTGCTGGCGACGTTGATGGACAACCTGCCCGATTCCATCTTCTTCAAGGACCTGCAATCGCGTCTGGTGCAGCTCAGCCGGTCGGAGGCGGAGAGCCTTTTCCACGTTTCGCTCAGCCGCCACCGCGCGGCCTTTCCCGGTGCTGCTTTGCCGCCGCATCTGCAGAGCGTGGAGGCGTTCAGGGAATATGCGATCGGCAAGTCGGATGCCGATTTCTATGGGGCGGAAGAGGCCGCCGAGTTTGCCAAAAGCGAGCAGGAAGTGCTGCGCACCGGCCAGCCGATGATTGAAAAAAGTGAAATCGTCGGGATGCATCCAGATGGGTACGCCGATTGGCATTTGTCGACCAAATGCCCTTGGCGCGACCGCGACGGACGCATCATCGGCACCTTTGGTACGTCCAAGAACATCTCCAAATTGAAGCAGGCGGAGAAGACGATTGAAGAGGTGCACAAGAAACTGGTCGACGCCTCGCGCCTGGCGGGCATGGCCGAGATCGCCACCAATGTGCTGCACAACGTAGGCAATATTCTGAACAGCGTCAATGTGTCTGTGGGCATGCTCAGCGCGCAGTTGCGGGCCTCCAAGCTCAAAGGCCTGGCGCGTGCGGTGGGCTTGATGGACGAACATGCCGACGATCTGGGCGAGTTTCTGGTGCACGACGCACGGGGCAAGTTGCTGCCCCTGTACTTGCGCGAACTGGCGCAGACTTTGGAGTCGGAGCAGAGGACCATGGCCGAGGAGTTGGGCCAGCTCGCCAAGAGCGTGGACCACATCAAGGAAGTCGTTGCCACCCAGCAGTCCCATGCGGGCGCACCGCGGATAGTCGAATCCGTGCGTTGGAACGAACTGGTGGAAGACGCGCTGCGCATGAATGTCAGCGCGCTGGAGCGCCACAAGGTGCAGATCGTCAAAGAGTTTGACGATCTGCCCATGCTGCTGCTGGACCGCCATCGCCTGCTGCAGATTCTGGTGAATCTGATCGGCAACTCCAAACAAGCCCTGGGTGGCCAGGACCTGGCCCAACCGACCATCACGCTGGGGGCCCGCCTGGTGGTTAGCGAGCACGGGCAGTTGCTGCGCATTACCGTGGCTGACAACGGCGAAGGCATTGCGCCCGAGAACCTGACGCGCATCTTCGCGCATGGTTTTACGACCCGCACAACCGGACACGGCTTTGGTCTGCACAGCTGTGTGCTGGCGGCGCAGGAAATGGGCGGCAGCCTGGCCGCATACAGTCCCGGAACCGGGCAGGGTGCCATCTTCACACTCGATATTCCAGTAACCACCCCAGAGGGAGACACGCTATGAATCTCCCGCCGAATCGGCGCATCTTGCTGATTGACGACATGCAGGCCATCCACGAGGACTTCCGCAAGGTGCTGGCGCCCCCGGTGGCAGAGTCGGACGAACTCAGCGCGGTCGAGCTGGCTTTGTTTGGCGACGCAGCCCAGCCCACTGCCGAGGTCTTCTCGCTCGAATCGGCCTACCAGGGCCAGGAAGGCCTGGCCAAGGTACAGGCCTCGCTGCAAGCGCAGCGCCCCTACGCGATGGCCTTTGTCGACATGCGCATGCCGCCGGGCTGGGATGGTGTGCAGACCATAGAGCAGCTGTGGAAGGCCGACCCGCGGCTGCAGGTCGTGATCTGCACCGCCTATGCCGACACCTCGTGGACCGAGGTGCTGTCCCGGCTGGACGTGCGCGACCGGCTGCTGATTCTGAAGAAGCCTTTCGATGCCATCGAGGTGTTCCAGCTCGCATCTTCATTGACCGCCAAATGGCAGATGGCGCAGGACGCCGCGGAGCAACTCACACGGCTGGAGGAGGCGGTGCGCGAACGCACCGGCGAACTGAGCGCGGCCAACGATGCCTTGCAGCTGGAAGTCGGGGAGCGCAAGCATCTGCAAGGCCAGCTGGTGCAGTCGGAAAAGCTGGCCTCCATCGGGCAGCTGGCAGCCGGTGTGGCGCACGAGATTAACAACCCGATTGGCTACATCTTTTCGAATTTCGGCACGCTGGAGGGCTACCTGGCGCAGCTATTCCAGATGCTGGATGCTTACGAGGCTGCCGAGGGCAGCGCGGCACAGCCCGAGGTGACCACCCGGCTGCGCAAGCTGCGCGCAGAGATCGAACTGGACTTCTTGAAAGAGGACATTCCTGTGCTGATGCGCGAATCGCAACAGGGCATTGTGCGGGTGCGTCAGATCGTGCAGGACCTGAAAGATTTCTCGCGCGTGGATTCGACGCAGGAATGGGAATGGGCCAATCTGCACCAGGGCATTGACTCGACCCTGAACATCGTGGCCAGCGAGGTCAAGTACAAGGCCGAGGTGGTCAAGGAGTACGGCGAGATCCCCGACATCGAATGCCTGGCCTCGCAGATCAACCAGGTGGTGATGAACCTGGTGGTCAACGCTGCGCATGCCATGGGCGACGAGCGCGGCCGCATCACGGTACGCACCGGCACCGCGGGTGAAGAGGTCTGGCTGGAGGTGGCTGACAACGGCGCAGGCATTCCCCCCGATACGCTCAAGCGCATCTTCGAGCCCTTCTTCACCACCAAGCCGGTGGGCAAGGGCACCGGCCTTGGACTGTCCTTGTCCTATGGCATCGTGCAAAAACACCAGGGCCGCATCGACGTGGAGAGCACCCTGGGCCAAGGCACCGCGTTTCGCGTCACGCTGCCGATACGCCGGCCGCTGCAGCAAGACGCCGTACTGGCAACCGGCATATGACCCGCACTCCCAATCGGCGTATTTTGCTGGTCGACGATATGCCCTCGATCCACGGGGACTTTCGCAAGATATTCCGCACCCAGATGCAGCAGCACGCCCAGCTGGGGGCGATGGAGGCGGCCCTGTTTGGCAAAGAAAAGCCTGCAGCCCTGGAGGTGAGCTTCGAACTCGACTCCGCCTACCAGGGGCAGGAAGCCTGGGCCATGGTGCAGACCTCGGTGGCCGTGGGGCGCCCGTACGCCATGGCCTTTGTCGACATGCGCATGCCGCCCGGCTGGAACGGCATGCAAACCATAGAGCACCTGTGGCAGGCCGATGCGCGGCTGCAGGTGGTGATCTGTACCGCCTATTCCGATACGCCCTGGGACGATTTGCTGGCCCGGCTGGATGTGCGCGACCGGCTGTTGATTTTGAAGAAGCCGTTCGAGGCCATCGAGGTCTACCAGCTTGCATCGTCACTCACTGCCAAATGGCAGATGGCCGAGGATATGGCGGCCCAGCTGGCCCGGCTGGAGGTGGTGGTGCACAACCGCACACACGAGCTGCATGCGGCCCATGACAGCCTGCAGTACCAGGCCACCCACGACACTTTGACCGGGCTGCCCAACCGGTCCTTGCTGGAGGACCGGTTGCGCCAGGCCATGGCCTATGCCGACCGGTCGGCGCGCCAGGTGACGGTGGCGATGATCGACCTGGACAACTTCAAGCTGATCAACGACACCCTCGGCCACCAGGCCGGCGATGAACTGCTGAAAACCATGGCGGACCGGATGGCGGCCTGTGTGCGCAGCGTGGACACGGTGGTGCGCCAGGGGGGAGACGAGTTTGTCGTGGTTTTGTTCGACCAGCCTGTGCAGGGCGAGAGCGGGTTGCCTACGCTGCACCGGTTGCGCGACGCTATGGCGCAGCCGGTGGTGCTGGGCCGCCACACGCTGCAGATCACCGCCAGCATGGGCTTGGCGACCTATCCCGCAGACGGGTCGGATGTTGAGACGCTGCTGATGAATGCCGATGCCGCGATGTACCGCGCCAAGGAGCTGGGGCGCAACAACTACCAGTTCTACGCCGCCGAAATGAACCACAAGGCGCAGAACAAGCTGGCCATGTTCGAGGGCTTGCACAATGCCATCACGCACGGTGCGTTCGAGTTGGCTTACCAGCCCAAGGTGGCGCTGCAGACCGGGCAGATCATCGGGGTGGAGGCGCTGATCCGTTGGCAGCACCCGGAGCAGGGCTTGGTTGCCCCCGACCAATTTATCCCGCTGGCCGAAGAAAGCGGGCTGATCGTTCCCATTGGCGAATGGGTGCTGCGCACTGCTTGCATGCAGAACAAGGCCTGGCAGGACGCGGGCATGGGCGCCATCGGCATATCGGTCAATGTGTCGGCCCGGCAGTTCCGCGAAGAAGACCTGCTCAAGCGTGTGGCCCAGGCACTCGAAGACAGCGGGATGCAGGCCGAGTACCTGGAGCTGGAGCTGACCGAGAGCCTGATCATGCAAGACCTGGAGAAGGCCCTGGAAACCATGCGCGCGCTGCAGGCCATGGGCGTACAGCTCTCCATCGACGACTTTGGCACCGGTTACTCCAGCCTGAGCGCGCTGAAGAGCTTCCCCATCGTCCGGCTGAAGATCGACCGGGCCTTTGTGCGCGACATACCGCACGACGAAGACGATAAGGCGATTGCCCGGGCGATCATCTCGCTGGGCCATGAACTTGGTCTCAAGGTGATTGCCGAAGGGGTGGAAACCGTGCAGCAACTCGACTTTCTGCGCGCCAACCAGTGCGACGAGATGCAGGGCTATTACTTCAGCAGGCCGGTGCCGGCCAGCGGGATCGAAGCCCTGCTGCGGGCCCACAGCAGCCCCGAATGGATTTGAGAGACATCTTGATTTGCTATTATTAATATAGCTGCTGGCGCAGGTGCCTATTGCGCCAGAGGCATAAAGGCTTGTAGCTGGCGGTGCCGTCCTTTCGCGGGTCAGCAAACTCCTACACGCACACGGCATAGCCGCCGCTGCCGCGCCATGGCGTGGACGTGAAAAATTTCCCCGTGCCAGCGCCTGGACCCGGTTTTCGGTTTCTTGGCGTGCTGGCGTGCAGGAGGTGGAGCAACATGGGCCACACAGCAAAACCGTCGGCTGGCGCAGCCGCAAAGCTTGCATTGGCGGGGATCTTGGGCATCGTAGGCTGGAGCCCGGCCAGCGCTGCAGACCGTACGGGGCCATCGGTGTACCTGGAAGCCGGGCAAACGCTGGAAGACGGGCGCGACACCACCACCTCCACCATCGGCCTGCGCCTGCCGATGCAGCGCACGTTCTGGGATGGGCGGGTCACCGGCAACTGGGATCTGTATCTGAGCGAATGGCGCACCCGGGGCCTGGCGGGGCAGCGCCGCCACTACACCCAGATCGGCGTGGTGCCGATGTTCCGCTACCGCTTCGATGCCGGGCAGTCGCCGTGGTTTGTCGAGGGTGGCATCGGCGTGTCGCATATGAACGAGCCCTACCAGACAGCATCCAAGCGCTTCAGCACGCAGTGGAACTTCAGCGACCACCTGGGCCTGGGGCGCAACTTCGGCAGCGCGCGCCAGCACGAGCTGGGGCTGTACATCAAGCATGTGTCCAACGCCGGCCTGCGCCGCCCCAACCCGGGCGAGACCTTTGTGCAGCTGCGCTACGGCTACAACTTCTAGACCAGAGCTTGCAGCGCGATGCGGGTGGCCGCGGCCACCACGTCGTTGCGCATGGGGGCGCCCTTGTCTGGCTGGGTGAAGTAAATCGCCAGCACCACGGGCGTGCCCGCCGGGCTCCACACCACGCCGATGTCGTTGGTGGTGCCATAGCTGCCGGCACCGGTTTTGTCGGCCACCCGCCAGTCCGCGGGCACGCCGGCACGGATGCGGGTGGCGCCGGTGGTGTTGCCCAGCATCCAGTCTTTCAGCTGCGTGCGCTGGGGCAGGGCCAGTGCATCGCCGAGCAGCAGGGCTTGCAGACTGTGCGCCATGCCTGCGGGCGTGCAGGTATCGCGCGGGTCGCCGGGGATGGCGCTGTTCAGATCGGTCTCCCAGCGGTCGAGGCGGAAGCTGCTGTCGCCGATGGCGTGCGCAAATGCCGTCACCGCCGGCGGGCCGCCGAGTAGGCGCATCAGCAGGTTCGACGCGCTGTTGTCGCTGTACTGCAGTGCGGCCGCGCAGAGCTCGGCCACGGTCTGGCCGCTGGCTACGTGCTTCTCGGTGATGGGCGAGTAGCTGACCAGGTCGGATGCGGCGTAGCGGATGCGCTGCTGCAGCAAGCCTGTGTCTTGTACGCTGCGCGCCAGGATGGCCGACGCCAGCACCAGCTTGAAAGTGCTGCAGGCGGGGAAGCGCTCGCCGGCGCGGTGCAGCAGGCGGGCGCTGCCAGCGCCGAAAGCCGCGACGCCCAGGTGGCCAGCGGCCGCGGTTTCCAGGGCTTGCAACTGCTGGCTGGCCGATGGCGCTGCGGCCGCCACGGGCAGGAACGGGCTGGCTGCGGCGGCCAGCAGCAGGGAGCGGCGGTGCGCATTCACAGGCAGGGCAGGGGTGGAGGACGGCATCCGTTTTTCTTTCTTGGGAGTGGAAGGAGCCCGGACGATAGAGGCGCAGCAGCCATCCCGCAATCGACAATAATTGCAGGCTGACCCCAGAAAATCTGGGCCATCGGCACCGTTGGCCCTCTCATCCATGCACCTCCCCTTGAACGCACTGCGCGCCTTCGAAGTCTCGGCCCGGCACCTGAGCTTTACCCGCGCAGCGTCCGAGCTCAACGTCACGCAGACGGCCATCAGCCAGCAGGTGCGCAATCTGGAAGACCGGATGGGCGTGGCGCTGTTCCGCCGGCTGCCGCGCGGCCTGGCGCTGACCGACGAAGGCCAGGCCCTGCTGCCCACGCTGAGCGATGCCTTCGACCGGATGGCCCAGGTGCTGGCCCAGGTGGGCGATGCGCGGCCGCGCGAGGTGCTGACGGTGGGCGTGGTGGGCACTTTCGCGGTCGGCTGGCTGATGCCACGGCTGCGTGACTTCCAGCAAGCCCATGGCTTCGTCGACCTGCGGCTGCTGACCAATAACAACCGGGTCGACATTGCCGGCGAGGGCCTGGACTACGCGATCCGTTTTGGCGACGGTGCCTGGCATGGCACCAAGGCCGAGCTGCTGCTGGCCGGCCCGCTGTCGCCGCTGTGTGCGCCGGCGCTGGCGTCCCGGCTGCGCCGGCCCGAAGACCTGGCCGGCCAGGTGCTGCTGCGCTCCTACCGAACCGATGAATGGGAGGCCTGGTTCGCGCAGGCCGGCCTGCGCTGCCCGGTGATACGCGGCGTGGTGTTCGATTCCTCGCTGACCCTGGCCGAAGCCGCGGCCCAAGGCGCGGGCGTGGCCTTGCTGCCGGCCTGCATGTTTGGCCGCGAACTGCAGCAGGGCCGGCTGGTACGGCCGTTCGAGCAGGAGATCGAGCGCGGCGCCTACTGGCTGGCGCGACTCAGCTCCAAGCAGCCGACACCGGCGATGCAGGTTTTCCGCGATTGGCTGGTCCGCACCGCGGCGCTGTGAACTTCGGGCGTTGCCACTGCTCCTACTTTTTCTATCCCTTAGCACCCATTTGCCCATGCCACCCCATACCAGCGAAGCGCCGCGGCTGCGCAGCCTGTTCTCTGCATTTGCCAAGATCGGCCTGACCAGCTTTGGCGGCGGCCTCAGCGGCTGGATGCTGCGCGAATTCGTGCAGCGCCGCGCCTGGCTGACCGAGCAGGAGTTTCTCAGCGGCCTGGCGCTGGCCCAGGCCTTTCCGGGGGTGAATGTGGTGAACATGGCGATCTGGATCGGCTACCAGCTGCGCGGCGGGCGCGGTGCGCTGGTGGCGGCGCTGGGCATCGTGGTGCCGGCCATGCTGGTGGCCATGGTGGTGGCGGCCTTGTTCTCCACGTTGGCCGACGGGCCGCAGGTGCACTGGCTGCTGGCCGGGGTGGCGGCCGCGGCCGTGGGCCTGTCGCTGCAGACCGGCTTACGGGCCGCGCGCAATGCGGCACGCGGCGTGGTGCGCAGCCTGATCCTGGCCGCCACCTTTGCGGCCATTTTTTTCTGGCGCCTGCCGCTGCTGTGGGTGGTGGGTACCATGGCGCCGCTGTCGATTGGCCTGGCCTGGTGGCGTATCCGCAATGAGGGAGCCCAGCCATGAATCTGCGCTTGATGGGCGACCTGCTGGCGGTATTTGTGCCGCTGTCTTTTCTGACCGTGGGCGGCGGCCAGAGCATCGTGGCCGACATCCACCGCCAGGCTGTGGGCGTGCATGGCTGGATGAGCGACGCGCAGTTTTTGGACCTGTTTGCCCTGTCGCGCATCACGCCCGGGCCGGGCTCGCTGCTGGTAACCCTGGTGGGCTGGCAGGTGGCCGGCCTGGGCGGTGCGCTGGCGGCATCGGCGGCGATCTTCTTGCCCAGCTCGGTGCTGGTGTTTGGCCTGGCCCATGTGTGGTCGCGCTACCGCACGCGCGCCCTGGTGCGGGCCATCGAGGCCGGTTTGGCACCGGTGGCCGCGGGCATGATCCTGGCCGCGTCCTGCACCGTGCTGCGGGCGGCCGAGGGTGGGGTCTGGGCCTGGTCGGTGGCGGCCCTGTCCACGTTGGCGCTGATGTGGACGCGCATCAACCCCTTGCTGCTATTGGCTCTGGGCGGGCTGCTGTTCCTGCTGATCCCGCACTGAGCGTGCGGCTACAGGCTGTGTTGGGGCAGGTTGAACGGCGTGACCACCTGCACCGACGAGGTCGGCAATGGCAGGCCGGCCGGCGCCGCACCATGGGCTGCCATCACCTGGAAGCAGGCCTGCCGCATATCCTGTTGCAGGTCGTGGTGCAGCACCGCCTGCAGGCGGCCGGCGCGCAGCAGCGGCAGGTTGTCGGCATCCAGGTCGTGGGCGATGAACACCCGGCAGGGCCGCTGCAGCTGCGCAAAGGCCTCCAGGATGGCGGCATTGGCCCCACCGATTGAGTACACCGCCTGCACCTCGGGGCAGAGCCGCAGCCGCTGGCGTACCAGGCCCACGGTGGCCTCGTGCAGGCCCAGGCC
Source organism: Rhodoferax ferrireducens (assembly GCF_031458075.1). GTDB lineage: Bacteria > Pseudomonadota > Gammaproteobacteria > Burkholderiales > Burkholderiaceae_C > Rhodoferax_B > Rhodoferax_B ferrireducens_A. The sequence continues at coordinate 1,246,769 of NZ_JAVDXT010000001.1, forward strand.
TTCGCTGACCTCGTGCACGGCGATGTGCGGATAGCGGTCGCGGATGGCCTGGCGAAAGCCGATCTCGCGCTCCTCCTCGCCGCGGAAATGGTTGCTGCTAATCGAGATCAGCACCCCTGCCGGCGCCTGCGTTGCCGGGCCCAGCCACTGCGCCACCAGGTAGGCTGCGGTGTGGCCGGCGGCCCGGTTGTCCATGCCCACATAGGCGCGCCGGGCCGAGCCGGGCACATCGGTCACCAGGGTCACCACCGGGATGCCCTGGCGCTGCAGCCGGGCCACGGCTTGTACCACCTCGGGCACGTCCGGGGCCTTCAGCAGCACACCGTGGCTGCCCTGCTGGGCGATCTTGTCGAGCATGGCCACCAGCTGCGCCACCGGCAGGTCTTCCGCCAGGTGGTAGCGGGCGCGGAAGATCGCCGGGTGCAGGCCGGGCATGGCCTGCTCCAGCGCGCCACGCACCAGCTTGGAGAAGCGCTCGGGGGTCTGCATGACGACGTCGACCAGGAACTTGCGGCCCACCAGGCCGACCTGGCTTTTCTGCCGCTCCAGCTCTTGCAGCGCCTGTTCGACCCGGCGTACTGTGTGCTGGCGCACGCCGCCGCGCTGGTTCAGCACGCGGTCCACGGTGGCCAGGCTGGTGCCGGCCTGGGAGGCAATGTCTTTCAAAAGATGGGGATGGGCCATGCGCAGATTGTGATGGATTTTTGAGGTGTTTTTGAGGGGTTTTAGTCCCTACACAGAAGGTAGGTCTGCCTACACTTTGCCCATCTTTTCAGCCGCAGAACCCTTCACATGCCCTCACACGATTTTCCCCATTGGCTGGACCCGCAAGCCTGCGCGGTGGCCGAGCTGGATGCCCTGGTGCGCACGCCCACGCAGCCCGCTGATTACCCGCTGGCCCCCACCATCACCCAGGGCGTACCGGTGTACGACGGCGCGCAGATCCGCCATGCCAGCCCGGCCTTGCAGCGCGACCTGATGGCCGAATGGTGCCGCGTCTGGCAGGGCGGCCCCGGCGTGCTGGTGCTGCAGGCCGCGTTTGCCGACCTGGCGGTGGTGGACGCGGCCACGGCAGAATTCCATAAGCTGATCGCCGCCGAGCGCCTGACCGGCACCCGGGCCGACCATTTCGCCAAGCCCGGTGCCAACGACCGGGTCTGGAACGCGCTGGAAAAGCTCTGCCTGGCAGCGCCCCCGGTGTTTGCCGCCTACTACGGCAACCCGCTGCTGGCCTGGGTCTGCGAGGCCTGGCTGGGCCCGGCCTACCAGGTGACATCGCAGATCAACAGCGTCAACCCGGGTGGCGCCGCACAGATGGCGCACCGCGACTACCACCTGGGTTTTCTCAGCCCCGCCCAGGCTGCGCGCTACCCCGCCCATGTGCACCAGCTGTCGCCGGCCCTGACCCTGCAGGGCGCGGTCGCGCATGTGGACATGCCGGTGGAAAGCGGCCCCACGCTGTATCTGCCGCATTCGCAGAAGTACCCTGCCGGCTATCTGGTGGCGGGCCAGCCGGCGTTCCAGGCCTACTTCGATGCCCACCATGTGCAGCTGCCTTTGCGCAAGGGCGATGCGGTGTTCTTCAACCCGGCGCTGATGCACGCAGCCGGCCACAACCGCTCGTTGGATATCTACCGCATGGCCAATCTGCTGCAGGTCTCCAGCGCCTTTGGCCGGGCCATGGAGTCGGTGGACCGGCTGCGCATGTGCGAAGCCCTGTACCCCGCGCTGCCCGGTATGGAACCTGCGGCGCAGGCCAGCGCGGTAGCGGCCTGCGCCGAGGGCTATGCGTTTCCCACCAACCTGGACCGCGACCCGCCGCTGGGCGGCCTGGCGCCCGAGAGCCAGCAAGGCCTGCTGCTGCGCGCGCTGCAGGAGGGCTGGCCAGCCGACCAGCTGCACCAGGCCTTGCGGCAGCAGGCCGAGAAGAAGTGGACCCACTAACGCCGTTTCCACGCCGACGTGGCATGCTATGGATTCCGTAGCTGCTGGCGCAGGTAGCAGTTGCGCCAGTGGCCTGAAAAGCTTGAAACTCCGGTTCGTATGACAATCTGCGGCAACCCCCATCTTGAACCACGAAAGATTGCTGTTTATGCATGCAGATGATTACGCATCCGATACCGTCAGCCGCTTGCGCGCCGACCTGGCCCTGGCCCTGCGCGCGGCCGCCCACCATGGCCTGGGCGAGGGCGTGTGCAACCATTTCAGCCAAGAGCTGCCCGACCACTCGGGTCGCTTCTTGCTGAACCCGCGCGGCCTGCTGTGGAGCGAGATCCAGGCCGACGACATCGTGATGATCGACACCCAGGGCAACAAGCTGGCGGGTCGGCACGAGGTCGAGTCCACCGCCATGCACATCCATGCCGCGGTGCACCGCATCTGCGCCAAGGCCTGCGTGCTGCACACCCACATGCCGTATGCCACGGCGCTGACCCTGACCAGCGACCGGGTGCTGGACACCCGCTTGTCGCAGAACGCCATGCGCTACCACGGCCGGGTGGCGGTGGACGCGCAGTACAACGGACTGGCGCTGGACCACCATGAGGGCGAGCGCATCGCCCAGGCCATGGGCACGGCGGAGATCGCGTTCCTGGGCAACCACGGCATCCTGGTTTGCGGCGACCGCATGGACTACGCCTACGACGACCTCTACTACCTGGAGCGCGCCTGCATGGCCCAGGTGCTGGCCCAGTCCACCGGCCGGCCGCTGGCCCCCACAGATGCGGCGCTGGCCGAGCGCGTGGCCCAGCAGATGGCCAGCGAGCGCCTGCAGTCCGAGCTGTTCTTCGAAGCCCTGCGGCGGAACATCTGATTCTGGGTTGCTATATATTAAATAGCTGCTGGCGCTTATAAATAAAGCGCTGCAGCCAAAAATAGGTTTGTATCCAGGGCCCTCGGCTAGGCTGTGACGCCGGACTGGATCAGAAGGATTCCCAATCGCCCTGGCTGGTTTTGTCCTGTGTCAGCTTGGGCGGTTCAGCGGCTTTGGTGGGGGCCGGGCGGCGGGGTGTAGGCGCCAGCCGAGGTGGGGTGGCCGCGTGGGGTACGGGCCGCGCGGCGGCGGGTTGGGGCGCAGGCATTTTCTTGGGCGTTGCGGCCACAGGCGTGATTCCGTAGGCCAGCTTGAACACGGCAACCGTGTCCACCAGTTGCTCGGCCTGCACCTTCAGGCTGTCGGCGGCGGCGGCCGATTCCTCCACCAGCGCCGCGTTCTGTTGCGTGGCCTGGTCCATCTGCGTGACGGCTTCGCCCACCTGGCTCACGCCCGTGGACTGTTCGGAACTGGCAGCGCTGATCTCGCCCATGATGTCGGTCACGCGGCGGATGGAGTTGACCACTTCCTGCATGGTGACACCCGCCTGGTCGACCAGGACTGTGCCCTGATCTACCCGGTCCACACTGGCGGAGATCAGGTTCTTGATCTCCTTGGCGGCTTCGGCGCTGCGCTGCGCCAGGCTGCGCACTTCGCTGGCCACCACGGCAAAGCCCCGGCCTTGTTCGCCGGCCCGGGCGGCTTCCACCGCCGCGTTCAAGGCCAGGATATTGGTCTGGAAGGCGATACCGTCGATCACGCTGATGATATCGGCGATTTTCTTGCTGCTGTCGTTGATGCCCTTCATGGTTTCGACCACCTGGCCGACCACATCGCCACCGCGTATGGCCACGGTGGACGCGCTCTGCGCCAGCTGGTTGGCCTGGCGGGCGTTGTCGGCGTTTTGCTTGACAGTGCTGGACAACTCTTCCATCGACGCTGCAGTTTCTTCCAGAGCGCTGGCCTGCTGCTCGGTACGGGCCGACAAGTCGTTATTGCCTTGCGAAATCTGTGCGCTGGCCGTGGCGACGCCTTCTGCGTTCTGGCGCACATTGCCCACGACTTGGGCCAGGCTGGTCTGCATGGCCTTGAGGGCCAGCAGCAGCTGGGCGGTTTCGTTCTTGCCTTCGGCGTTGAACTGCAGGCTCAGGTCGCCCGCGGCGACGGCGCGCGACACGTCGACCGCCAGATTCAAGGGCCGGGTGATTGAGCGCACCAGCAGCCAGCCAAGCGCGCACAGGAGCGCGATGGCGGCAAGGCCCAGGCCTATCAGCAGCGCCAGCGCGGAGTTGTAAGCCGCATGCGCATTGGTTTGCGCCACCTGCCCATTGCTGATCATCACCTGTACAAATTCGTCTGCAGCGTTGGTGGCTGTGGCTTGCAGCGGGGCTACCGTGCTCAGCAGCAACTGGGTTGCTTCTGCGTTGTTGTTGGCGGTGGCGAGCTTGACTGCCTGGTCCACAGGGTCCTTCATCGCGGCTATTGCAACCTGCATTTTGGTGAGGGCGGTTTTGCCCTGTGGGCTGGTGATGGTGTCTTGCAGTGTGCTGTTTAGTTTGGTGTAGTTGGCCCGCGTCTCGGCTAGCTGATCGGCCAGTTTTTTAATCTCGGCCGCATCTTCTAGCAACACCATATTGCGTACCAGAATCGCCCGCACGCGGATGTTGTCTTTGATCTCCTTGCCCGCAATGATCTTGGGCATGCGGTCGTTGGTTGCCGTGTCCAGCATGTTCTTGATCGCGCCCATATTCGATGCCCCGACCCAGACCATGCCGGCCATGAGTGACGCAGACAGGGCAATACCCAGGCCCAGACGGGTGCCAATTTTTAAGTCGTTGAAACGCATAGCTCTTTCTTGGGAAGTGAGTAGATAAGGTTTTCTCTGCATTTATTTTGCCGTAACTTCTTGTTACTTCAGGTCTGGAGCGGTCTGTATTTTCTAGGTGCTGGTTTGCCCATGCGCTACTTTTTACATAGCGAATCCTGGCAGGCAAAGGGCATCAAGCCGGTAGCAGATCGACACCGTTGATGCGCGGGTGGCCCGCATGCGGCGGTTTTTTTGTCCGCTTGGGCTGGCGCGGTGATCGACACATAATGCACTAGCAACCTTGCCACTGAAACAAACCACTGCGTGCTGCATAAACCTCTGCTCCACCGGGTACTGATCCAGTCCCTCATACTGATTTCGGCGGGTTGCCTGGCGTCTGCTGCGCTGGCTGCGCCGCGGGAAGTGCGGGTGGGGGTCTACCAGAACGAGCCGAAGATCTTCCTGGATGCCAAGCAGCAACCCTCGGGCATTCTGGGGGAGCTGCTGCAGGCCATGGCCCAGAAGGAAGACTGGACCCTGGTCTCCGTGCCCTGCGAATGGCAGGCCTGTCTGGACGCCTTGCAGGCCGGCAGCATCGACCTGATGCCCGACGTGGCGTATTCCGAGCAGCGCGCCAAGCTGATGGACTTCCACACCACGCCGTCTCTGCTCAGCTGGTCGCAGCTGTACAAGCACAGCGGCGTCAACATCAACACCGCGCTGGACCTGAACGGCAAGCGGGTGGCGGTGCTGGAGGGCTCGGTGCAGCAGGACTATCTGAAGAACCTGGTGCAGGGCTTTGGCCTGAAGACCGAGCTGGTGCCGGTGCAATCCTTCAAGGAGGCGTTCGAGCAAACCGCGGACCATACCGTCGATGCGGCCGCGGTGAACCGCTTCTTTGGCGACCTGCAGTCGGGCCGCTACCAGCTGGAGCCTACGCCCATCCTGTTCCAGCCGGCCAAGGTGTTCTACGCCACGGCCCAGGGCCGAAATGCCGATCTGCTGGCGGCCATAGAGAACCATCTTGCGCCCTGGCAGGCGCAGTCCGATTCGCCTTACTTCAACGTGATGAACCGCTGGATGGCACCGGCCAGCAAGTCGGTCATTCCGGATACGGTTTGGTGGTCGCTGGGCATTCTGGGTGCGATGCTGTCGGTTGCCGTGGGGGTGGGCTTCTTGCTGCGGCGCCAGGTGGCCGACACCGCCTGGCATCTGCGCAGCAGCGAAGACCGCTTGTCCACCATCCTGAACAGCGTGGACGCCTACATCTACATCAAGGACCCGCAGCTGCGCTACCAGTACGTGAACCGCAAGGTCGCCGACCTGTTCCACACCACGCCGGCCGACGCCATCGGCAAGACCGACAGCGACTTCTTCGATGCCACCACCGTGGCCAAGCTGCGGGTCAACGATTTGCGCGTGGTGGAGCAGGGCGAGCGGATCGACGAGGAAGAGGTGAACCGCAGCGCCGACGGCAAGGTCACCAATACCTATCTGTCCATCAAGCTGCCCTTGCGGCGGCCTGACGGCTCGGTGTATGCGCTGTGCGGCATCTCCACCGACGTGACCAAGCACAAGCAGGCCGAGGCGGTGATCCACCAGCTGGCCTTCTACGACCCGTTGACCCAGCTGCCAAACCGCCGGCTGCTGAGCGAGCGCCTGGGCCAGGCGATTGCCGTGCATGCGCGCGACCGCGAATGGGGCGCCTTGCTGTTCATCGACGTGGACAACTTCAAGGACCTGAACGATTCGCGCGGCCACCTGGTCGGTGACCAGCTGCTGTGCCAGATCGCCACCCGGCTCGAGGGCTGTACCCGCATCGAAGACACGCTGGCGCGCCAGGGCGGCGACGAGTTCGTGGTGATGCTGCAGGCCATGAGCGCCAACCTGCCCGAGGCCGTGCAGCAGACCCGTCTAGTGGCGCAGAAAATCCTGCACGCCTTGGCCCAGCCCTATACCCTGGACGGCCACCTCTACCAGACCACGGTGAGCATAGGCATCGCCTTGTTCTCCGGCCCGGAAACCGAGCAGGACGAGCTGTTCCGCCAGGCCGATCTGGCGATGTACCGGGCCAAGGCCGATGGCCGCAACACGGTGTGCTTCTTCAACCCCGAGATGCAGGCCCAGGTGCGGGCCCGCACCGTGCTGGAGTCCGACATGCGCCAGGCCCTGGCGGCCGAGCAGTTCCTGTTGTACTACCAGCCGCAGATCGACAGCGCCGGCCAGCAGACCGGTGTGGAGGCCTTGGTGCGCTGGCAGCATCCGCAGCGCGGCCTGGTGCCGCCGGCGGAATTCATACCGCTGGCCGAAATGTCGGGCCTGATCCTGCCGCTGGGCCGCTGGATTCTGCTCACCGCCTGCCGCCAGCTGGTGCGCTGGTCGGCCGACGCGGGCACCGCGCACTGGCGTGCGGCGGTCAACATCAGTGCGCGCCAGTTCCGCCAGGCCGACTTTGTGCAGCAGGTGCAGTCCGCGCTGCAGGAAACCGGCGCCAACCCGCAACTGCTGGAGCTGGAGCTGACCGAGAGCCAGCTGGTCGAAGACATAGACAGCGTGGTCGAGAAGATGGCGGCGCTCAAGGCCCTGGGTGTGCGCTTCTCGCTGGACGACTTTGGCACTGGCTATTCGTCGCTGAGCATCCTCAAGCGCCTGCCGCTGGACAAGCTGAAGATCGACCAGTCGTTTGTGCGCGACCTGCTGACCGATCCGCAGGATGCCAGCATCGTCCGCGCCATCGTCACCCTGGGCACCAGCCTGGAGTTGCAGGTGATTGCCGAAGGCGTGGAAACCACCGAGCAGCGTGATGCCTTGCTGGCCCTGGGCTGCCAGCATTTCCAGGGCTATCTGTTTGGCCGGCCCGCGCCGCCTTGACCTTGTTCAGGCGCTGCGGCCCTCGGCGTGCGGCGCCAGGATGCCGTGCAGCACGGCATTCGCCGGCGTGGGCACGCCCAGCTCCGCGCCGCGGCGCACCACGTCGCCACTCAGCCAGGGCACTTCGAGCCGGTTGCCGCGCTCCAGGTCGTGCGCCATCGACGAGGTCATGCCCTCGGGCAGCTGGTCGCAAAAGCGCAGCCGGTCGGCGGCAAAGTCGGCGGCCAGCGGCACGCCCTGGGCCCGGCCCACGGCCACGGCTTCTTCCATCACCTGCTGCAGCACACGCCGGGCATCGGGGTGGGCACGCACCCGGCCAATCGGCAGGCGGGTGGCTGCGGTGGTGGCCGACAGACCGACCAGGAACACGAATTTCTCCCACACCGCTTTGCGGATGTCGGGGCTGATCTCGGCGTCTATGCCCGCCGCCTGGCAGGCCTGCAGCAGGCGCTCCAGCCGTTCCGAGCGCTGACCGCCGTATTCGCCAAACACCAGCTTCTGCAGATTCCCGGTGTGGGCGATCAGGCCCGGCGCGGCAATCGTGGCCGCGATGTAGCAGACCCCGCCGGCCACCGCCGGTGCGCCCAGCGCGGCCTGCAGGATGTCGTCCTTGACCACGCTGTTCTGGAACGAGATGACGGCGGTCTGCGGGCCGATCAGCGGGCGTATCGCTTCGGCAGCGGCCGCCGTGTCCCACAGCTTGACGCCGAACAGCACCACATCCACCGGGCCGATGCCCTGCGGCGTTTCGCTGACCTGTACGTTCTGCAGGTGCAGATCGCCGCGGGCGCTGCTGACCCGCAGGCCTTGCGTGCGGATGGCGGCACCATGCGCACCCCGGGCGATGAAGTGCACATCGCAGCCGCTGTGCGCCAGCCGCGCCCCGAAATACCCGCCCACACCGCCCGCACCCATGATGGCTATTTTCATACCGCTCCTGTGTTGAATTCGGGCCAGGTACCTGGCCGTCGGTGCGATGGTGCCACGAAGCGAGAGGGCGTGCTGGATGCCCTTGGGTACACCTTTTGCTATTAATTAGATAGCTGTTGGTGCTGGTGAAATATGCGCTACAGCCCTATTTTCTTTAAATTTTGCGGCAGCGCCGGCGATCCGGCCGGGGCAGCCGCCAAATCCGGGAAAATTGGCACCTGATCCGTATCCACTCCATAAGCCAGCCATGACCGACACCACACCCGAAACCACCCCCGTTATCGCCTTGCCCGACCGCCTGTCCATCGACCCGCGCAGCCCGCACTTCAACGCCGCCGTGTTCGAGCGCGACGTGGGCATCCGCCTGAACGACAAGGAGCGCCTGGATGTGGAGGAATACTGCATCAGCGAAGGCTGGATCAAGGTGCCGGCCGGCAAGACCCTGGACCGCAAAGGCCACCCGCTGCTGCTCAAGCTCAAGGGCAAGGTAGAAGCCTTCTACCGTTGATGCGGGCATAGGGCCCGTCGCCAGGTCTGTCACAAAACCGGGGGCTGCAACGTCTAACAGCCATGGACGCAACGACCCGCACTTTTGACACCCTCCGCCCGCGCCTGCAGGGCATCGCCTACCGCATGCTCGGCTCCACGGCCGAGGCCGAAGAGGTGGTGCAGGATGCCTGGCTGCGCTGGCACGAGGCCGCCCATGCCGCGCTGGACAACGCCGAGGCCTGGCTGGTCACCGTCACCACCCGGCTGGCCATCGACCGGCTGCGCAGCGCCAAGCTGCAGCGTGCCCACTACGTCGGCACCTGGCTGCCCGAGCCGCAGCTCACCCCGGCCCCGGCGACGCCCGAGCAACTGCTGGAGCGCGCGGGCGATGTGTCGCTGGCCTTTCTCAGCCTGCTGGAGCGCCTGGCGCCCGAGGCCCGCGCGGCCTTTTTGATGCGCGAAGTGTTCGACGCCGATTACGCCGAGGTGGCCGACACCCTGGGCAAGACCGAGGCCGCCTGCCGCCAGCTGGTGCACCGCGCCAAGGCGCAGCTGCGTGAGGAGCGGCCGCGTTTCGTGGTGCCGCGCGAAACCCACCACCGCCTGTTGAGCCGCTTTGCCGACGCCTCCGTGCGCGGCGATTTCGCCCTGCTGAAATCCTTGCTGGCCGAGGATGCCGAGCTGATTGGCGACGGCGGCGGCAAGGTCCCCAGCTTTGGCAAGCCGCTCTGCGGCGGGCCACGTATCGCCCAGCTGTACTTGGCGACCCAGCTGCGCTGCGGCAGCGGCCTGCGGGTCGAACTGGCCTGCATCAATGGCGAATGGGGTTTGCTGCGTTTTATCGACGGCGTGCTGGAGTCGGTGCAGGCCTTCGAGACCGACGGCGAGCGCATCCTGCGTATCCACGCCCAGCGCAACCCCGACAAACTGGCCCGGCTGGCCGCACATTTTTCCTAGCTTTTATTTGTCGCGTGTCACAGGCTGGGCTTGGCCAACGTCTTATGGGTATGGATCTCAATTCCGAGCCATACCAACCCCATAGGACACACCATGACCGAAGCCCGCCTCCCCTGGACCCAGATCGCCTCCAAAACCTATAACGCCATGGCCGCCGTGGCCGCCACCACAGCCAGCTCCAGCCTGGGCCTGCCCTTGATCGACCTGGTGCAGACGCGCGTCTCGCAGATCAATGGCTGCGCCTTCTGCCTGGACATGCATGTGCGCGACCTGCGCAAGCAGGGCGAAACCTGGCTGCGCATCAACAGCCTGCCGACCTGGCGCGAAACCAGCTTCTACACCCCGCGCGAACGCGCCGCCCTGGCTTGGGCCGAAGCCCTGACCCGGCTGGCTGACGCGCATGGCGACCATGACAGCGTCTTCGCCGCCTTGCAGCCCGAGTTCAGCGCGCAGGAAATCGTCGAACTCACTTGGTGCATCGCCCAGATCAATACCTGGAACCGCATGGCGGTCGGCATGCGCCAGCCGGTGGCCAACAAGCCGCTGGAATAAGCGCTCTGTGTTTGCTATGGATTACATAGCTGCTAGCGCAGGTGCTGCCTGCGCCAGAGCCCTGAATTGCTTTAACTAACGACGGCCTTGAAGCGGGCCGCCAGCGCGTCCGCTGCGGCGATCAGCAGGTGCATGTCGGTGCCCACGCCGACCATGGTCGCGCCTTGCGCCAGGTAGGGCTCGCCCTTGCCGTCCACCGTCAGAATCCCCACCGCCTTGCCGGCCGCCTTGCCGATGGCAATGGCCTTGCTGATGGCTGCCTGCACCTCGGGGTGGGCCACCTGGCCGCGGTAGCCCAGGCTGGCGGCCAGATCGGCCGGGCCGATGAAGACTGCGTCCACACCGGGCACGCGGCAGATCGCGTCCAGCTCGTCCAGGGCTTCGCGCGACTCGATCTGCAGCACCAGCGCAATCTCGTCGTTGGCCCGCGCCATGTAGTCCTTGTAGCGGGTGTAGCCGCCGCCGCGCGTGCTGCCGGCCACGCCGCGCAGGCCTTGGGGCGCGAAGCGGGTGTAGGACACGGCTTCCGCCGCCTCGGCCGCGCTGCGGATGTTGGGGACCATCAGGTTGCTGGTGCCTGCGTCCAGCAGACGCTTGATGAAGGCCATGTCGTTCGACGGCACCCGCACCACGGCCGCGCTGGGCGTGCCGCGCAGCGCCAGCAGCTGGCTGCTGATGGTGTCCAGGTTGCTCTGGGTGTGCTCCATGTCGAGCAGCAGCCAGTCAAAGCCGGACTGGGCCACGCATTCCACGCTGGCCAGGTGGGCGAAGTTGCACCACAGGCCGATCAACGGACGGCCCGAGGCCAGGGCTTGCTTGAAGGTGTTGGGGGGAAGGCTGTGCATGGGTATCTCCGATGTTTTTTTGTTGAGGTACACGCCAAGACGGGTTTGCGAAATACCGCGGAACCGGCTTTGCCGGGCCGCGGGCATGGCCCCTGGCGCGAGTCCACTGGTCACGGCATCAACTGCCCGCCGTTGACCTCGATGATCTGGCCGGTGATGTAACCCGACAGGGTGTCGTCGGCCAGGAACAGGTAGGCGCCCACACAGTCGTCCGGCGTGCCGGTGCGGCCCATGGGGATGCTTTTGCGCGCGCCTTCGAGCTGCTCGGGCGTGGAGTTGCGCGCATGGAAGTCGGTAAGGATCACGCCCGGCGCCACGCCGTTCACGCGCACGCCGAACGGCGCCATCTCGCGCGCAAACACGCGGGTCATGGTGCTGACGAAAGCCTTGGCCGAGCCGTACAAGCCCACGCCTTCGCCGCCGCCGGTGCGGGCCGCGATGGAGGTGGTGTTGACCATGCTGCCGCGGCCCGCCGCGCGCATCACCGGCGCAGCGGCGCGGCAGATGGCAAAGGCGGCGTGCACGTTCAGGCCCATCACGCGGTCGTAGTCTTCGTCGGTGGCCAGTGCCAGCGGGCGCCGGCCGAACATGTCGCCGGCGTTGTTGACCAGCACATCCAGGCCGCCGAATGCGCCCACGGTTTGCTCCACCAGGGAGTTCGCCACCGCGCGGTCCTGCAGGTCGCCGCCCAGGGTGGTGGCCGTGCCGCCGGCGGCGCGGATGGCGGCTGCCACGGTTTCGGCGCCGTCGCGGTTGCGCGAGTAATGCACGGCCACCTGCGCGCCCTTGGCGCCAAAGGCCAGGGCCACGGCCGCGCCTATGCCCGAGCCGCCGCCGGTCACCAGCACGCTGCGGCCGGCGAATTGCAGGGATTGTGAAAAGTCGGTCATGCCAGGGTCTCCAGGGGTTGTGGTTGGGTGCGGCGCAGGCCTTCGACCAGGGTCATGGCGTACTGGGCCGCGTCGACCATGCTGTCGGCGCTGGCGATGCCTTTGCCGGCAATGTCGAAGGCCGTGCCATGGTCTACCGAGGTGCGCAGGATCGGCAGGCCCAAGGTGATGTTCACGCCGCTGACGGCGTTCCAGGCGCCGGTGGCCGGGTCGATGGAAAAGCCCAGCAGCTTCACCGGGATGTGGCCTTGGTCGTGGAACATGGCGACCACCGCGTCGAACTGGCCGGCGCGCAGCTTGATGAACACCGTGTCGCCCGCCCAGGGGCCGGTGACCGCATGGCCGGCGGCCGCGTACTCGGCGACGATGGGGGCGATGATCTCGCCGTCTTCCTTGCCCAGGATGCCGCCTTCGCCCGCGTGCGGGTTCAGGCCGGCCACGGCGATGCGTGGGTTCTCGATGCCCAGCGCGCGCAGCGCGTTCAAGGTCACGTCCAGCACCCGGCGCAGCCGTACCGGAGTCAGGCGTTTCGGCACTTCGGACAAGGGGCAGTGGGTCGACACATGGCTGACGCGCATGCCGCCGTGGGCCAGCATCATCACGCCGTCGCGCATGCCGGTCAGGTGGGCCAGCATCTCGGTGTGGCCTTCGAACGGATAGCCGGCCAGGTGCAGCGCCTCCTTGCACAGCGGCGCGGTAACGATGGCGTCGATCTCGCCGGCCTGGGTCCGCTGCACCGCGCGCTCTACCGCCAGGTACGACCACTTGCCGGCGGCGGCCGATACCTGGCCCACCGGCATGGGGCCGTCTACCGGGCCGACATCGACCATGTGCAGAGGTGCTGCATCCAGCTGCAGCAACTGGGTGGCGCGCTGCAGGGCGGCGCCGCAGCCGAATACCTGCAGCTCGACCCGGCCTTGCTGCACCAGGTCGCGCATCTGGTGTGCGGCCTTGACGATGATCTCGGGGCCAATGCCGGCCGGGTCGCCCATGGTCAGGGCCAGGCGTATGGGTTTGCTCATGGAGTGGTTTCCTTTTCGGTCAAGCTGGCAAGTAGGGCGGATAAGTCGTCCGGCGCGCCAAATGCGCCGGAGCGGGAGTACACGGTGGCGCCGTGCCACAGGCCGCCTTGCAATTGGGCCCGGCCCCAGCCGGGGCGCGGGCTGGCGCTGGCGTGCAGGCTTTGCGCGCCGGCGGCCTGGCACAGGGCCAGCAGGCTGTCGCCGCCGACGACCACCAGGTTGTCGGGGCAGGGCAGAGCGTGCACCAGGGCCTGGCTGCGTTGCTGCAGCTGGGCCTGGGCTTCTGCGGCAGACAGGGCGTGCGGGCTGGCCAGGTCGTGCAGCGCGGCTGTGCGGATGGCCGCCAGTTGTGCGCGCAGCACCGGGTGCCGGCTGGCAGTGACGATGTGGGTCAGACCCGGGCGCGGCGCAGTGGCTGTTGCCGGCGCGCAGCCCCATTGCCTCGCCAGTGCCCAGGCCAGGCCGGCGCTGCCGCACCAGAGCCAGCCCGGGGCCTGGCGGCTGTGCTGGGCGAGCCGGGCCAGGTTGGCATCGGTAGTCACATCGGGCAGCAGCAGGCCGCCGGTGCTGAAGTCCTCGCCCATGCGCACCGTCACGCCCAGGGCGGCAAAGGCTTCGTGCACCGCGATGGCGTTGTGCGGCAGGCCGGGCTGGTGCGGCGTGCCCACCCAGTGCTGGCCGTGCTGGGTGAACCGGCCTTGTGCGGGGAAGCCCGGGGCGAACACCACGCCGGCAAAGCCGCCGTGCAGCAGCAGCCAGGCGACTTCGGCAAAGCTGTTGCCGCGCAACAGGCTGTCGACTTTTTTGAACGCGCCATGGCCGGGTTGGGTCAACCAGGGCAGGCAGGCTTGCAGCATGCCGGGCAGGGCGTGGGCAGGCAGATCGCGGCTATCGGTGGCCCAGGCTTGCACCGGGGTGTCCGAGGCAGTGGGCTGCAGGAACACCGGTACTTCCTGCGCACCGCAAAAGGCCGCCGCCGTGTCCAGCGCACCGGTCAGGTCATCGGCCAGGATGCGCCAATGCTTCATGCCACCGATACCTGGGTCAGCTTCAATCCGGCTTTTGCCAGTGCTTCGGCTTCCACGGTGGGCAGGCCGGTGTCGGTGATGACGGCGTCGAATTCGGCCAGCGCGCAGATGCCCATGAAGGCCCGCGGGCGGAACTTGGAGCTGTCGACCAGCAGGCGCTTGCTGTGGGCCGCTTGCATCAGTGCGCGCTTCACCGCGGCGACCTCGGGTTCGGTTTCGGACAGCATGCCGTCGGTGACCGCATGCGCGCCCATCAGCAGCACATCGGCGCGGATGTGGCGGGCGCCGCTGACCACTTCGTCGCCCATCAAGGTATTGCTGCCGGCGCGCAGCATGCCGCCCAGCACATGCACGCGGATCTGCGGGCTGCTGCCCAGTAGCTGGGCGATGGCCAGGTCGTTGGTCACAGCGACCAGGGGGATGCGCCGCTCCAGCACGGCGCGGGCGGCTTCCATCACCGTTGTGCCACTGTCAAAGATCACGCTCTGGCCGGGCTCCAGCTCGGCCGCCGCGGCGTAGCCGATGGCGCGCTTTTCGCGCGGCGACAGCTCGGCTGCGGCCACCGGGTCGGGCTCGAAGGTGCTGTAGTGCTGCTGGCGTAGCAGCGCGCCGCCATGGGTGCGGTCCAGCACGCCATCGGCTTCCAGCGCGTCCAGGTCGCGGCGCAGGGTGGAGACCGACGCATCCATGGCCTGGGCCAGTTGCTGCAGGGTCACCGCGCCGTGGCGGCGCAAAAAGTCCACGATGCGGTCGCGCCGCTGGCTGGGCAGCAGGGTGAGGATGGCGAGTGCTTTGGGACTGGTCATGGTAGATTTTGCTAGGGTATTCACCAATGAATTGGCGAATAATGGAAATTTATCTTGATTGTATTTGGTAGATTGTGAAAGAATTTGAAGCATGTTGCAAGATGGCCGTTTGCAACAGACCAAAAACCTACACACCGGAGACAACGCCCATGTTTGCAAACCGTATCCCTTCCCGCCGCACCGTACTCACTGCGGTTGCCCTGGCCGCCGCCGCCTGCCTGCCCGCTCTGGCCCAGGCGCAGGCCTACCCGAACAAGCCGGTGACCCTGATCGTGCCGTATCCCGCAGGTGGTGCCAACGATGCGGTCGGCCGCCTGATCGGCCAGAAGCTGGCCGAAACCTTGGGCCAGCCGGTGGTGATAGACAACCGTCCGGGCGCCGGCACCACCATCGGTGCAGCGCTGGCGGCCCGCGCGCCGGCCGACGGCTACACCATCTTGCTGGGTTCGCTGGCCAGCAATGCTGTCAGCCCGCACCTGATCGCCAACCCCGGCTACGACGCGCTGAAAGACTTTGCGCCCATCGGCCTGATCGGCGTGGCCCCTATCGTCGCCACGGTGAACAAGGAGTCGCCCTACACCAGCCTGAAGTCGCTGGTGGACGAGGCCAAGAAGCACCCGGGCGACGTGATGTACGGATCGGCCGGTAATGGTTCGCCGCTGCATCTGGCGGGCGAGCTGTTTTCGCAGGCCGCCGGGGTGAACGTCACGCATGTGCCCTACAAGGGCGGCAATGCCCACACCATGGACCTGATCGGTGGCCGCCTGGCGGTGATTTTTGACACCACCACCGCCGCCATGCCGATGATCAAGGGCGACAAGATCCGCGCGATTGCCGTGTCTTCGCCAACGCGCCTGCCCGACCTGCCCAATGTGCCGACCTTTGCCGAGGCCGGCTACCCCGGCTTCGAGGTGCAGGCCTGGTATGCGCTGTACGCCCCGGCCAAAACCCCGGCCGATGTGCTGGCCCGCCTGAGCGCCGACCTGGGCAAGGTGATGGCCATGCCCGAGGTGGACAGCAAGCTCAAGTCCCTGGCGGTGAAGCCCGCCTATGGCTCAGCGCAGGAGCTGGGCGCGTTCACCCAGACCGAATTTGCCAAGTACGGCAAGGTGATCAAGACCGCCAACATCAAGGCTGACTAGACCGGCCTGTCGAAGGCATGCCGTTTTTATTCAGTGCTGAAGGATCTTGGATAGAAACTGCTGCGCCCGCTCGCTGCGGGCGTGGGGGCTGCCAAAGAACGATTCCTTGTCGCAGTCTTCCACGATCACACCGCGGTCCATGAAGATGACGCGGTGCGCCACCTTGCGTGCAAAGCCCATTTCATGGGTCACGCACATCATGGTCATGCCGTCGCGGGCCAGCTGCACCATCACGTCTAGCACTTCGTTGACCATCTCGGGGTCCAGCGCCGAGGTGGGTTCGTCAAACAGCATGGCAATCGGGTCCATAGCCAGGGCCCGGGCAATCGCCACCCGTTGCTGCTGACCGCCCGAGAGCTGGGCCGGAAACTTGTGCGCATGGGCCGACAGGCCGACGCGCTCCAGCAAGCCTAGGGCCTTGCGCCGGGCTTCGCTCTCACTGCGTTTGAGCACCCGGATCTGCGGCAAGGTGAGGTTCTCCGTGATCGACAGGTGCGGGAACAGCTCGAAATGTTGGAACACCATACCGACGCGCGAGCGCAGCTGGTTGAGGTTGATCTTCGGGTCGGTGACCGACATACCATCCACCACGATGTCGCCTTGCTGGATCGACTCCAGCGCGTTGACGCATTTGATGAGGGTGGATTTGCCCGAGCCCGACGGGCCACACACCACCACCACCTCGCCCTTGCGGATCTGGGTGCTGCAGTCGCTCAGCACCTGGAAGCTGCCATACCATTTGCTGACCTTGTGGATGTTGATCATTTGAGTACCTTTTGTGTGGTTGAGTGGCTTGCGGTGCGGCTTCAGCGGGTCAGCAGTTCCAGCAGGACGTTGGCCACCACCTGCGTGGCCTGCTGCAGTTCCAGCAGCGGCACCCGTTCATCGGCGCGGTGGCCGTTGGCTGCCAGCAGCGTGGCCGGGCCGGCGCCGTACATCACGGTGGGAATGCCGGCTTCGCTGTAGAGCCGGGCATCGGTGTACAGCGGCACGCCTATCGGTGTCACCGGTGTGCCCAGCACGGCGCTGCCTTCGCGGCACACCAGGTCGGTGAGGGCCTGCGCGCCAGCCACGGGCTTGAACGGCCGGGCCAGCAGGATTTGCGTGACCTCGACCTGGATGCCGGCGAGCGGCTGCACCGATGCGGCAATCACCTCGCGCAGCTCGGCTTCGACCTGCTCGGGCACTTCCTCGGGCACGATGCGGCGGTCTACGCGCAGTGTCACCACATCGGGCACGACATTGGTGTTGATGCCGCCCTTGACCAGCCCGACCACCAGGGTCGGGTGGGTAATGCCGGGGGTGCTGGACGGGCGATCGGCCAGGCCGTCGCGGTAGCGGTACAACGCGGCCAGCAGCGGCACGCTGGCTTCGATGGCGTCGCTGCCGGTATCGGGCCAGGCGGCGTGGGCGGAGCGGCCGCGCAGCGTGATTTCCAGGTGCAGGCAGCCGTTGTGTGCGGTCACCACATGGTGCGAAAAGGCTGCCGACAGCACGTAGTCGGGCTTGGACAGCCCTTGCTGCAGGATCCACTGCGGGCCGGTCATGCCGCCGGTTTCCTCGTCGTAGGTGAAGTGCAGCTCCACTTGGCCCTTGAGCCCCACGCCGGAGAGGGATTTCAGCGCACGCAAGGCGTAGGCATAGGTGGTGAAGTCCGACTTGGACACGGCCGCGCCCCGGCCATACAGCCAGCCGTCGCGGATCTCGCCGCTGTAGGGGCTGGCGCTCCAGCCCTCGCCCGGCGGAACCACATCGCCGTGGGCGTTCATGGCCACCACCGGGCCGCCGTCGCCGAACTTTTCCCGCACGATCAGGTTGGTGACGCTCTGCATGCCGTGCTGCTGCGCCAGGGCCAGCGGCACTTCGTGCTGCTCCACCGCAAAGCCCATCTCCGTGAGCCACTGCGCCGTGACCAGCGCATGTTGCGTGCAGTCGCCGGGCGGGTTGTCGGACGGGCATTGCACCAGGCGGGCGAGGGCGTGGACCTGCTCGTCAAAATGCTGTTCTATGAAGCCACGCATGGCGTCTTTGGCGGATGGTGGGCTTTGGGTTGTCATAGTTGTCATGGGCTTAGTTGAAACGTTCGATGCGATAGGGGTGGATGTCGATGTCGGTGCGTCCGCGCACCAGCAGGTCGGCCACCAGGCTGGCCGTGATCGGTGCCAGGGTGTAGCCGTTCGAGGTGACGGCGTTGAAGAAGCCCGGCACGCCAGGCACTTCGCCCAGGATGGGGGCGCCGTCGATGTTGACGTTCATGCCGGCCCAGCAGCGGACCACATGCAGGCCGGCCAGGGCGGGCAGCACCTGGTTGGCCACCCACAGATTGCCTTCGATGCTGCTGCGCTCGGCGTGGTTCAGGCGCATGCCGGCGTCGAACGCCGCGGTCCAGCCGCCGCCGATGATGAGGCCGCCGGTGGCCGCCTGCTTCATGCTGAGGTGGCGGTCGGCGTGGGCAATCAGGTGGCTGACCAGGGGCGGCGCCGGCTCGGTCACGATCATCTGCAGCGGCGCGCCCTTGACCGGCACTTTGACACCCAGCATCGCACCCACGGCACTGGACCAGGCGCCGCTGGCGTTGACGATGCGGCCGGCGCGTATCGTGCCGCGCGAGGTGTGCACGGTGAAGCCCGCGCCATCGCCTACGTGGCGCTCGATCCGCTCCACGTTGCAACCGCGGAGGAAGCGGGCGCCGCGCTGCACCGCCTTGGCCGCCACCGCATAGGTGGCCCGCAAGGGGTTGATCTTGCCTTCCATCGGGCACCATTCGGCACCCAGCAGGCCAGGCGACAAGGCCGGGGACAGGCGGCGCAGCTCGTGGCCGTCCACCACATGGGCTTCTATGCCGTGGCTGCGCTCCAGCGCCGCCTTGGCCTGCAGGAACGCCATGCCTTGGGCGCTGTCGGCCACCATCAGGCCGCCGGTGATCTTGACTTCCAGGTCTTCGCCGCAGTCTTCCTGGATCTGCTGCCACAGCTGGACCGACAGCGGCCCCAGCGGCAGGGTGGCAGCGGCCGGGCCGCCGCCTTCCTGTGCCTTGGCGCCGAAGTCGAAGGAGAGCAGCTGTACATGTAGGCTGCCTGCGTTGGCACCGGAGGCCTGCAGGTTGAGGTCATCGCGGTCCACCACCAGCACGTCCTGGCCTGCGCGCGCGAGAAAGTAGGCGAGGTTGGCGCCCAGCACGCCGCCGCCAATCACCAGCACATCGGTTTTTTGCTCTGCCAGCGGCGCGTCTTCCACCGGGCGGGCCAGGTTGGGGGTGATGGCAGG
Source organism: Rhodoferax ferrireducens (assembly GCF_031458075.1). Lineage (GTDB taxonomy): Bacteria > Pseudomonadota > Gammaproteobacteria > Burkholderiales > Burkholderiaceae_C > Rhodoferax_B > Rhodoferax_B ferrireducens_A. The sequence continues at coordinate 1,266,187 of NZ_JAVDXT010000001.1, forward strand.
GCGGTGGCCGCCCCATTCCGGCTTCTCGAAGCCCAGGGCGCCCGCAGGCACGGGCCGGGTCGGCGCGCGCGGGGCAAAGTATTGCTCCACGCTGTTCGGCCGGCCGGTGATTTCGTGCACCAGGCGCGCTGCCACGTTGGCGCAGTAGCGGCCCTGGCACCGGCCCATGCCCAGGCGGGTGTTGCGCTTGATGGCGGCCAGGGTGTCGCGGCCTGCCGCAATCTGGGCGCGTACCGAGCCGAATGTGATGTCTTCGCAGCGGCACAGCAAGGTTTCGTCGGGCACCTGGCGCAGACTGACCGGCGGCGCCTGGTAGAGCGACCAGAGTGCGCGCTGGAAGGCCAGTCCCCGTTGCAGCGCCTGCAGGCTGTGCGTCGGCGGGGGTGCGGCATGGCCCAGCTGGCGTGCGGCGGCGCAGCCTGCCAAGGTACCGCGCGCCAAGGCCACGCGCGAGCCGCCCAGGTCGGCACCGTCACCCACCACAAAGACGCCGGGGATGCTGGTGCGCCCGTCTTCGTCGGTCACGGTGGCCAGGTAGCCCAGGTGGCGCGCGACAAAGCGGTGCTGGCAGCCCAGCATGCGGGCCAGTTCGGTGGAGGGAATGAAGCCGTAGCCTACACACAAGGCGTCGGCCTGGAATCGCTGTTCGCTGCCCGCCACGGGCAGGCCGTGCGCATCGAGCCGCGCAGCCTGCACGGTGTGCAGGCTGTCCTGGCCCTCGGCCGCGACCACTGCGTGGCCCCACAGCACTGGAACGCCATGGCGGCGCAGCTGCGCCAGGTAGCGGGCGCCGTCCAGCAGCAAGTCCGGTCCGGTGCGGCTGGCCTGCAGCAGCTCGCGCCATTGCGCCAAGCCGGGCCCGGGGGCGCTTTCCAGCACGGCCAGTACCTTGGCGCCCCCGGCGAGCAATTCGGCAGCGAGTTGCAGGTTCAGGGGGCCGTTGCCGGCGACCACCACACGCTGGCCGGGCGACACGCGGTAGGCGCGGGCCAGGGTCTGGCCCGCGCCGGTGGTCATCACGCCCGGCAAGGTCCAGCCGGGAAAGGACACCGGCCGCTCATAGGCACCCGGTGCAATGACCAGCTGCTGGCACTGGAATACCGTGGCGCGGCCTTCGAGGAGAACGCCCACCTCGGTGGCCGAAAACGCGGCCCATACCTGGGCACTTTGCCGAATCTCCACCCCGGCCGCCTGCGCCTCCCGGGTCAGCGCGATGCCGCCGGCGAACTGCTTGTCGGCTGGCTGGCTGGCTTGGTGCGAGGGTGCCAGCGGTTTGTAAAACTGCCCGCCGGTCTGCAGGCGCTCGTCCAGCACCGTGGCGCTGGCACCGCTTTTGCGTGCCGCGATGGCGGCGGACAGGCCCGCAGGGCCGGCGCCAATCACCAGCACATCGACCGAGACGTTGGCCGGTACGGCATGCGGTGCTGGCGCCAGCGGATGCAGCTGGGGGGTATTTCCCATTGCTGGCGAGCTTGCGGATTGCACGACTTGCCCGGCCTGCACCTTGGTCATGCAGGCGCGCTGGCTGGCCAGGCCGTCCACGGTGACCAGGCATTCATGGCAGGCCCCCATGCCGCAATACAGGCCGCGCCGCTGGCCATCCCGGGTGTGGCGCAGGGCCTGGATGCCGCTGGCGGCCAGGGCGGCGGCGATGGTTTCGCCCTCCAGAGCCGGCACAGCCTGGCCGTCATAAGAGAAGTGCAGGGGCGTGCCTGTGCAAGGTATCAGGGGGTGGGAGAGGTGCGCCGCCATGGTGGACGAATATTTGTGATCAGGCTTGACTCGGTAAAACGTATACGTATACTACACGTATACATTAAAAAAGCAAGTCGCAAAAAACTGCTTTCCACACCTGAAGCGAAGCCAAACATGAGCAAATTCCGCGGTACCTACACCGTCCTGATCACCCCTTTGACGGCGGACGGCAAGCATGTCGATGTGCCCGCCCTGCAGCGGCTGGTGGACTGGCAGATAGAGCAGGGCATCCACGGCCTGATTCCACTGGGCAGCACGGGGGAGTTCCTGTCGCTGACGCCCGGTGAGCGCCAACTGGTCATCGACACCTGCATCAAGACCGCGAACAAGCGGGTGCCGGTGCTGATCGGTACCGGCGCGGAGTGGACCGATGAATGCGTTCGTCTCAGCAAGGAGGCGCAGGAGATGGGCGCCGACGGCGTGATGGTGATTCCGCCTTTCTACTCTTGCCCTACGGAAGACGAGCTGTTCGCGCACTACCGCAAGGTGGGCGAGGCGATCAGCATTCCCATCATGCTGTACAACAATCCGGCCACGGCCAATGTGGACCTGACGCCGCCTATCGTGGCGCGCCTGTCGCAGATCGACAACTGCTGCTACATCAAGGAGTCCACGCTGGAAGTCACCCGCGTGCGCGACATCATCGACCTGTGCGGCGACCGCATGACGGTGTTTGCCGGCATCCTGGGCTACGAGTCCTTCTGGCTGGGTGCCCAGGGCTGGGTGGCGGTCTGCTCCAACCTGATTCCGCACATGTCAGCCCGCCTGTTCGAGCTGGTGGCCGACGAAAAAGACATGGACCAGGCCCTGGCCCTGTACCAAAAAATGCTGCCCATCGTGAAGTGGGTCGGCGGCCACCGCTATGTGGCTGCCTCGAAAGACGCGCTGGACATGATGGGCCTGCCTGTGGGCAAGCCGCGTGCGCCGCGCCTGCCCCTGCCTGCAGCCGACGCGGCCGAGCTGCGCCTTGCGCTCGACAAGCTGGGCCTGCTGAACTCGATTTCCCGTTGAATCTTTGCCCGATCTCGCCCTTGCTTTCACCACCTCCAACCGCTACCAAAGGAACCACCATGATGAAGTTTTCGTTTGCCCTCGTTTCCATCGCCGCCATCTTGGGGGGCACCCAGGCCCAGGCGCAGGACTGCAAATACAGCGTGCCCGAGTCGCAGCTGGTGAAGAAAGGTACCTTGACCATGTCGGTCAACCCCACGCTGCCGCCTTTGCAGTACGTGGACCAGACCGGCACGCTCAAGGGCATGCGGGTGGAGCTGGGCGAAGAGATCGCCAAACGCCTGTGCCTCAAGCCGGAATACGTGCGCATCGAGTTCTCGGCCATGGTGCCCGGGCTGCAGGCAGGCCGCTGGGACATGATTAACACCGGCATTTTCTACACCGAGGAGCGCGCCAAGCTGATGCAGATGCTGGCCTACGAAGACCAGGCCATCAGCATCTCCACCGCCAAGGGCAACCCCGGCAAGATCAGCAAGCTGGAAGACCTGTCGGGTAAAACCATTGGCGTGGAGCTCGGCGGCTTCGAAGAGCGCAAGACCCGCGAACTCGACAAGCAGCTGACCGACAAGGGTTTGAAGGGCATGAACATCCGCACCTTCGAGAACTTCGCCATGTCCTTCCAGTCACTGCGCGCAGGCCAGGTCGAGGTCGCGCTGTCGATCGACTCCACCGGCGCCGAATACCAGAAGCGCGGCGATTTCGAACGGGTGCTGTCGGGCCTGTTCCCCACCCCGGTGGCGGTCGCGTTGAAGAACAAGCCGCTGGCCGACACCGTGGCCAAGGTGCTGAACGACATGCGCGCCGATGGCAGCTTTCAGAAGCTGTTCACCAGCTATGGCGTGAAGCCGATTGACGGCGCCATCGTCGTTAAAGGCCCGGCGACCTAAGCAAAGATTAACAGCACATTCCCCAAGGAGAAATGCAATGGGACAAGGCTGGAGTTGGTCGGGATTTTTTGAATATCTGCTGAACCCGTTCATCCTGGGGGGTGCGGTGACCACCGTCTGGCTGACGCTGGCGGCGATTGCCGGGGGGCTGGTGCTGGGCTGTCTGCTCGCCTTGGCCCGGTTGTCCAAGAACCGCTGGCTGAACGCGCCCGCGCACTTCTACATCTGGCTGTTTCGCGGTACACCGCTGATGGTGCAGCTGATCATCATCTACACCGGCCTGCCGCAACTGGGCCTGAAGTTCTCGGTGATCGAATCCGCGCTGCTGGGCCTGATCCTGAACGAGGCCGCCTACCTGGCCGAGATCGTGCGGGGCGGTATCCAGTCGATTCCTGTCGGCCAGACCAACGCCGCCCGGGCCATGGGCTTCACCGGGGCGCAGACTCTTTGGGACATCGTCATGCCGCAGGCCATGCGCCTGATCGTGCCGACCCTGGGCAACAGCATCAACGGTTTGCTGAAGACCACCTCGGTGACCTCGGTGATTTCCATGGAAGAGCTGCTGCGCCGCACCCAGGTGCTGATCCAGGAGAAGTTCATGGTGCTGGAGCTGTTCCTGGTCGCGGCGCTGTACTACCTGCTGCTCACCTCCATATGGGACTTTGTGCAGCGCCGTATCGAGGCCTACTATGGCCGCGCCTACGGCAACGCCAGCGAAGGGAAGGCGCCGATACGCGCCGCCGAGATGATGGAACAACGCTAGCCAACGTTGGCAATAGGAGACTTGCACGTGGATACTTACGACCTGATCGTTAAAAACGCCGACATCGCCACCTCGGGCGACCGCTACCAGGCCGACATCGGCATACGCGCCGGGCGCATCGTCGCCATCGCCAAGGACCTGTCCGGCGAGGCGGGCGAGGTGATCGATGCTCTCGGCCGCCTGGTCACCCCCGGCGGTGTGGATGGCCATGTGCATCTGGACCAGCCCACCAGCGATGGCGCGGTGTTTTCCGACGACTTCTTCACCGGCACCCGGTCGGCGGCCTGCGGCGGCACCACCACCGTTATCCCATTTGCAGCGCAGCAAAAAGGCCATTCCCTGCAGGAGGCCGTGGACGACTATCACCGCCGCGCCGACGGCAAGGCGGTGATCGACTATGCATTTCACCTGATCGTGTCGGACGCCACCCACACGGTCACGCGCGAAGAACTGCCCAGGCTGATCGGCCAGGGCTATACCTCGCTCAAGATCTACATGACCTACGACGACATGAAGCTGGGCGACCGGCAGATCATCGAGGTGCTGGCCACGGCGCGCCAGCACGGGGCGATGACCATGGTCCATGCCGAGAACAGCGACTGCATAGGCTGGCTGACAGAGCATCTGCTGGCTGCCGGGCTGGCCGCGCCCAGCTACCACGGCAACTCGCGGCCCATGGTCGTGGAAAGAGAAGCCACGCACCGCGCCATCGCCCTGTCCGAGCTGGTGGACACGCCGATCCTGATTGTCCATGTGTCAGGCCAGGAAGCGGTCGAGCAGATCCACTGGGCGCGCGGCCGCGGCCTGCCGATTTATGCCGAGACCTGCCCGCAGTATCTGTTCCTGAGTGCCGACGACTTGCAGCCCCAGGGGGATGACCACGCCCACGGCATGCGCTGCATCTGCAGCCCGCCGCCGCGCGACAAGGGCAACCAGCAGGTGATCTGGAACGGCCTGGCCAATGGCCTGTTCACCATCGTTTCGTCCGACCATGCACCCTTCAACTACCACGGCCCACAGGGCAAACGCCTGGCCGGGGAGCAGGCTCCGTTCAACCAAGTGCCCAACGGCATTCCGGGGGTCGAGACCCGCTTGCCCCTGCTGCTGAGCGAAGGCGTGCTGGGCGGGCGCATCGACATCCACCGCTTTGTCGAGCTCACCTCCACCAATCCGGCCCGGCTGTACGGCCTGTATCCCAAGAAGGGCACCATCGCCGTGGGCAGCGACGCCGACCTGGTGGTCTGGAACCTGTTCGAGCCCGGGCAAGAACAGGTGCTGAGCCACGCAATGCTGCACAGCGCCTGCGACTACACGCCATACGAAGGCCAGGCCTTGCGCTGCTGGCCAGCGTTGACGCTGTCGCGCGGGCGCACGGTGTGGCGCGACGGCGTGTTTACGGCCCAGGCGGGTGATGGCCAGTTTCAGCCTTGCTTGCGGCCCCGCGAGCCGGTCACAGGCAGTGCGTTGGCAAAGTGGCTGTGAGGAGATAATCCCGGCGACACAGCCACCAACCATAAGGTACACCCAACATGTCGAGCGTTCTGGAATCGCCCACCGCCATGCCCCCGCTGGGAGCGCTGGAAGTGCGCTCGGCCAGCCTGTCCGAGCAGGCCTACATCCGCATGCGCGAGCTGATCCTGGACCGGAAAATCTCCGCCGGTAGCACGCTGCTGGAGGGAAAGATTGCCGACGAGCTGGGCATCTCCCGAACCCCCATGCGGGAGGCTCTCGGGCGGCTGGCCGGAGAAGGCTTGCTGGTGCGGCGCGATGCGCGGTCTTATTCGGTGCGCAGCGTGGGTACCAAGGAATATTTCGACTCCATGCGCACGCGCGAGTTGCTGGAGTGCGAGGCGATCGCCCTGGCCATCAACCGCATCGATGAGGCGGACCTGGTGAGCCTGGCGGCGGAGGTGGACGCGCTCAATGCGGGCCAGCATACCGAGACCGAGCACTGGCACTTCGACGACCGTTTTCACCTCTTCATTGCCCAGGCCAGCGGCAATGTCGTGCTGCCCCGGCTTATCCAGCAGCTGCGCGACGATTCGCGCCTGTTCCGTCTGCACAGCCCGCTGCACCGCCAGAAAGAGAACCACCACGAACACGGCGAAATCATCCATGCCTTGCGCAAGAAGGACGTGGAAGGCGCCAAGGGCGCCATGCGGGCCCATTTGCGTAGTCTGCAGAATGACGTTCAGCGCGTCATCATGGGCTGAGATGCTGCTCCACAAAGTCGGCAACACCGGGCTTCACTAGACCGTCCACTGCACCGCCGCGGAAAACGTCAGAAACGCCGCTGCCGTGGTCACCAGGATGATGCGGGCGATGCGGCCGTTGTCGGCGCCGAAGCGTTCGGCCAGCAGGGCCACATTGCTGGCGCTGGGCAGGGCGGCCACCAGTACCAGCACCTGGAAGGCAAACGGGTCCAGCGGTACGCCGGCGCGTATGGCCAGCGATCCCGCGCACCACACCAGCAGCGGGTGCAGGAACAGCTTGACCCCGGCCACCGGCAGGTAGTCGCGCAGCAGCGGCGTGTGGGCATGGCCGCGTGCGCTGAGCATGTGCGAGCGCGCCAGTACCGCGCCGATGGTGAACAGCGCCACCGGCGAAGCCGCATCGGCCAGCAGGCCCACGGTCTGCGTCACGGGGGCTGGCAGCTTTAGCTGCACGGCCGAGGCCACGCCGCCCAGCACGATGGCCCAAGGCATGGGGTTGCGTAGCACGCCTTGCAGCGCTTGCCGTGCCGCATGGCCGACGCCGTGGGTGCCGGCACCGTCCAGCCGCGACAGCGCAATGCACAGCGAGGTGGTGACCACCATGTCCACCACGATGGCCACAATCGCCGGCCCGGCCGCCTGTGCGCCCAGCAGCGCCACCAGCAGCGGCACGCCCATGAATCCGGTGTTCGGGAAAGCCGCCACCAGCGCGCCAAATGCCGCATCGTTCCAGCCTATGCGCGCGTTGCGGCTCAGCAGCACCGTGGCCGCCACGATGGCCAGGCCGCACAGCAGGTAGGTGAAGAAGGCGCTGCCGTCCAGCAACTGCGCCAGCGGCGTACTGGCGCCAAACCGGTACAGCATGCAGGGCAGGGCGAAGAACAGCACAAAGCCATTCATGCCCGGTATGGCTTCCAGCGGCAGCATGCGCCGGCGGGCGGCGATATAGCCGGCCAGCACGAGCGCGAAGAAGGGGAAGGTAACGGCGAGGATGTGGAGCACGGGGCGTATTGTGCTTGAGCCCGTCGGCGGGTTGATTGCTATGTATTCTGTAGCTGGTGGCGCAGGTTAAATAAGCGCTACAGGCCTAAAACGTATAAATTTCTGAATGGAACGGCTGCGAGTGCGTGGGTGATTGCCGTATTTGACATGCAAGTAAATGCTTGCATATAATGCACTCCATGGAAGCAAGGCCCTCGGAGTTGGACAAGGTATTCAAGGCGCTGGCCGACCCGGGTCGCCGGCGCCTGCTGGACCAGCTGCACCAGGACAACGGCCAGACGCTGTCGGCGCTGTGCGAGCACATGGACATGACGCGCCAGGCCGTGACGCAGCACCTGCAGCTGCTGGAGGACGCGAACCTGGTCGCCGTCGTCTGGCAGGGGCGGGAGAAGCTGCACTACCTGAACCCGGTGCCGCTGCACGAAATCCATGCGCGCTGGATTTCAAAGTTCGAGCGCAAACGCCTCGGCGTGCTGCGCGATCTGAAGCTGAAACTAGAAGGAGATGGCGATGAAAAAACCTGACTACGTCTACGTAACCTACATTGCAACCACGCCCGAAAAGCTGTGGCAGGCCTTGGTTGATGTCGACCTGATGCGCGAATGGTGGGTCGATCCGCAGGCCGGCTGTGCGCGGGTCAACGTGTCGGACTGGCAGCCGGGCTCCCGCTGGGTGCACCAGCGCGCCGACGACACGGACACTGTCGACATCGTCGGCAAGGTGATCGAGAGCACACCGCCGCGCCGCCTGGCTTTTACCTGGGCCCGGCCGGCGGACGCGGAGGACGATGCCAAGCATTCGCGGGTGGCCTTTGACATCGAAGTCTATGGCGACGGCCTGGTACGCCTGACGGTCACGCACGACGCGCTGGCGGGCGACCCGGACATGCTGAATGGCATCTCGGGCGGCTGGCCCAAAGTATTGTCGAACCTCAAGACCTTCCTGGAAACCGGCCACGCGCTGCCCCGCACGCCTGCGGCACACTAGCCGAACTGCATTCCACCGGAACCTGACACCATGCAAATCCAAGCCCACGAAGTCGATCTGCCCACGCCCACCGGGGCCATGCGCTGCTATGTGTACCGCCCCAAGGATGCGGGCTCCACCGTGCCCAAGAAGTTTCCGGCGATCATTCTGTACTCGGAGATTTTTCAGCAGACCGGGCCGATCCGGCGCAGCGCGCAAATCATGGCGGGCCATGGTTTCATCGTGATCGTGCCCGAGGTCTTCCACGAGCTGAATCCGCTCGGCACAGTCCTCGGTTACGACGACGCTGGCCGCGACAAAGGCAATGCCGACAAGGTCGCCAAGACCCTGGAAGCCCACGACAGCGACGCCGAGGCCATCATCCAGTACGCCGCCACCTTGAGCGACTACTCGGGCCGCATCGGCGCCATGGGCTTTTGCCTGGGCGGGGGGCTGGCGTACCGCGCCGCCCTCAATCCGGCGATTGCGGCCACCTCCTGCTTCTACGCCACCGACATCCATTCGGGCTTGACGCCATCGCAGCCGGGCAACGGCAGCCTGGCGCGCACCGGTGAAATCAAGGGCGAGCTGCAAATGGTCTGGGGCAAGCAAGACCCGCATATCCCCGCCGAAGGCCGGGCGCTGGTGTACAAGAAACTGGCGGACGAAGCTGTCAACTTCACCTGGCACGAGTTCAACGGCGTCCATGCCTTCATGCGCGACGAAGGCGAACGTTTTGATGCCGAACTGCAGCTGCTCGGCTACCAGCTGGCGATTGGCATGTTCCGGCGCGTGCTGTACTAGCGGGCGTTCCAGGGCGCTGACGGCTACCGCTGGGCGCGGACCAGCAGCATCATCGGCCGCTCTCGTTCCTGCGCGAGCGCAGGTTGCGCCAACACCTGTTCTGGGCTGGGCGCCCATTCCTCCACATGCTGGATGCAGAAGCCTGTGCGCACCAGCATGTTCAGCAGCGTGCCCAGCATGCGGTGTTGCTTGACGACACCGTCGGTGAACCAGTGGGTGCTGCGCGGGCCTTCCATCTGGTAGCTGTCCACCGGCCAGGTCTTTCGGCCTTGCGCATCCGTGACCCAGCCTGCTTGGCGAGAGGCCATGAAGATCGGGTGCTCCACCGAGAACACCAGGCTGGAACCCGGCAGCAGCGCGCGGTGCACGGTGTTCAGCAGGCCGGGCAGGTTTTCGATGTAGTGCAAGGCGAGCGAGCTGTAAGCAAAGTCGAATGCCGCCTCCGGCAGCGCCAGCACTTCGAGGTCGGCCCGGGTGTAGGTGATAGCCGCATCCGAGGTCAGGCTGTGCGCACGGTCGAGCATGCGTTCCGACACATCGAGGCCGAGCACGGACAGGGCTCCCTGCGTGCGCGCCCAGCGGCAGAACCAGCCAAAACCGCAGCCCAGGTCGACCAGCCGCAGCCCCTGCAGCGGCGGAAGCATCGCGCGCAATGCCGGCCATTCCGGTGCGCCGTCCAGGCCGTGGACCGAGCGCGGCAGCTGTCCATAGCCTTCGAAGAATTCCGGGGTGTCGTAGATGTTTTGTGCCATGGCAGCTTGCTGTTTTCTCAATGCGTGTGGTTCAGCCGTCAATCGCTGTGCCGCCGCAGCCATTCGTCCGCCACCTCGCCCATGGTCTTGGGCGTGCTGTTGCGGACCCAGGCCATGAAGTCGCGGTCGAACTTGAAGCCCTCGCCGCAGGCCAGCAGCAGAAAGCGCCGTACGTTTTGGGTGTTCTTGTAGGCCGGGTCGACCCTGGTGTGCCGGCTGATGGTGCCGCCGTGCCAATCGAAGTGCATTGCATGGTCCTGTTGTGGGTGGGGGGCGCTAGATGCGTGGCCGCAGTTTCACCTCGGGCAGGGGCCGGGGTGCGCCGGTGGCCGGGTCGACCTGGTTCGTGCCGGGGCCAGCGGGTTGGCGGGCCTGCACCGTGGCTTCGATATGCCGGGCCATGGCCAGCATCTGCCCGAACATCCATTTCGCCAGGCCTGCCTGGCTGGTGTGGCGGCCTTGGGCATCGAGCCTGTCTACCGAGGGGCGGCCGTTCCAGGGGTAGGAGCCGTCGCCGCGGATGCCGGGCTCGAAGAAGCGCTCATAGGGCATGGCGTCGGCCTCCATGCGGTCGCGCGCGTGGTGCAGGGATTGCAGGGTTTCGGCGGTGGCGGCCAGCAGCAGGCGCAGACGGATGCGCTGGTGGTTTTCCCAGTTCATCTCGGTCTCTAGCGGAGCGCCGGGCGACAGCGCCGGGTCGCCGAAGCGGCGCACAAATTCCTTGCCCGCGTAGCGGCCGTATTCGGTGAGCTGGGTGATCAGGCGCTGCGGCATGTTCAGGTTCAGCCCGCCTTCGGCGCCGGTCAGGCGCACCAGGCCGATGCGGTCGCGGTAGCCGGGCAGGTGCGACAAGGCTTCGTGGTTCCAGTCCTTGGCCACGCCGGCGATGGCGCCCAGAAAGCCGCCGATCCGGCCCAGGCCGCTGTGGGCGATGTGCCGGCGGTACACCAGCACGCCGCCGGAATTGCCCTTGGGAAAGTACACGCGCGGGTCGGCGTCGGCATCTGCCACGCCCAGGTCCAGGCCGAAGGTCGGGCGCGTGGGGATGGGGCTGTCGAAGAAGTGGATCGGAAAGTTCGAGCCTATGCCGCCGTCGGTGAACCAGCAGCGGTGCGGCGTGCCCTCGGGGTCACCGGCCTTGAAGTCGAACGCGTACAGCGGGATCGCGCTGAGCAGGATGGGGAAGCTCAGGCTCATGCGCACCGCCACCACCACAGGCAAGTCCTGCGGATCGGGCAGGCGCCGCAGACCCGAAAAGTCGGCCTTGGCGAACTTCTTGTGGGCTTCGTCGGCGCTTAGCGGGCGCTGGTGGGCCACCATCCAGTCCACCACTTCCTTGGGGAACAGCGCGCGGAATTCGTCTTCGGCGTAATAGAACTGGCGATTTTCCTTGACCACGTCGTCGTGCCGGAACGGCAGGCGGAACGGCCGGCCCATGGTCAGGCAGGTGGTCATCATCTGCAGGTCGATGCCCTGCGCCTGCAGGTCACCGAAGGTCAGCGGCTTGTTGCGGTCCACCGGCAGCGCGTGCTGCTGGCGCAGCAGCTGTTCGCCCGACAGGCGGTCGTAGAACGCGGCCAGCCAGACGGTCAGCGCCTCGCCGGGCTGGCGTTGGCCGTTGGGCATGCCCGAGCACATGCCGAAGCGGTTGTCCGGAATCACGCAGAACAGGTCGTAGGCCAGGCGCAGGCCGGCGGCTAGCGTGGCGCATACCGCGCCCAGGGCCAGCGCGGTCAGCAGCACCGGCCAGCTGCTATGGCTCCACAGCGCGAGGCTGCCGACCAGGAAGCCGGTCAGGGCTGGCAGGCGGTAGTTCCACAGCAGGCCGAGCCAGACCGCCCATGCCAGCTGCATGCCCTTGTGGCCGAGCACGCCGGTCAACAGCTTGAACAAGGCGGCGGTCTTGGGCTGCGGCTGGAACAAGGCCAGCAGCTTGGTGCCGCCACCGCGGGCCGCGTTCTGGCCCAGATGGGCGGGTAAGTCGGCCAGCTCGGCAAAGCCGTCGTGGCTACTGGGTAGCTGGCCGCTGCGGGCGCGCTGCCGTCCGACCTCGGCCGCAGCCGCAGCCGCTGCGGCGATGGCGCCGGCGCTGGTGCCGCCAATGCTGCGCAGCCGAAATGCCTTGCTGATCTCGACGATGGCCAGCGGGTAGATCACGCCGCTGGTGATGCCGCCTTTCATCACCAGATCGCACTCGCGCACGAAGTAGTGGGGGCGCGGCTCTGCGGGTAGTGGTGGCAACGGAGATGACAGCGGCAATGCATTCGGCTTCATGCGGTCCTAACAAGGTATGCGGAACCCCGCATTCTTGCCGACGCCCGGGCCGGATCGCCGCCGCGGCCGGCTTAGCTCCCCAAAATGGTGGAAGCGTGGTCTCGCATCAGGCCACGGCCAGGCGCGGCATCCGCGCTTCCTTGATCGGCAGGTGCAGCAGGGCTGCGCCCACGGCCAGTGCAATGTCCAGCAGCCACATGGCGTCGTAGTTGCCGGTGGCCTCGAACACCTTGCCGCCCAGCCAGGCGCCCAGGAAGCCGCCGACCTGGTGGGTCAGCATGACCATGCCGAACAGGGTGGCCATGTGGGCCGTGCCGAAGAACTTGGCGACCAGGCCAGCGGTGGGCGGCACGGTGGACAGAAAAGTCAGGCCCATCACGGCGGCAAATACCAGCATCACCGGCCCGGTCTTGGGGGCCAGCACAAACAGCGTAATGGCCAGCGCCCGCACCGCGTACAGCAGCGACAGCAGCGACTTCATGCGCCAGCGGCCCACGGCCCAGCCCATGGCCAGGCTGCCCACGATATTGAACAGGCCCAGCACCGCCAGCGACCAGCCCGCGTACTGCAGCGGCAGGCCGCAGGCCGCCACCACCCCCGGCAGATGCGTGGCCAGAAAGGCCACGTGGAAGCCGCAGACAAAGAAGCCGGTGGCCAGCAGCAGATAGCCGGGGTGGGCTAGCGCGCTGCGGATCGCCTGGCTGGTGGGAATCGGTGGGGCCGCGCTGGGCGCCCGGCTTTGCGCGGCATTGCCCTTGAGCAGAAACGCGGCCGGCAGCGCCAGCAAGACCAGCAGGCCCAGTACCTGCATTGCATTCGCCCAGCCTATGCCCAGCATCAGCGCACTGGCCAGCGGCGCCATCAGGAACTGGCCGAACGAGCCACCCGCGTTGACGATGCCGGTGGCCATGCCGCGCTTGTCGGCGGGCATCAAACGGGCGGTGGCCGACATCAGCACCGCCGGCCCCGCCATGCCCGCGCCGCCCGCGGCCAGCACGCCGATGGCGAAGACCAGGCCGGCGGTGCTGGTCATATAGGGTGTGATGAAGGTGCCCAGCGCTACCAGTGCCACGCCGGTGCACAGCACGCGGCCGGTGCCCACTTTTTCGGCCATGGCGCCGGCGAAGGGCTGGGTCAGGCCCCACCAGAGCTGGCCAAAGGCAAACGCCAGGCTGATGCTACCTACGCCCAGGCCGGTGGCGGTGTTCAGCGGGCTCATGAACAAGCCCATGGTCTGGCGCGTGCCCATGGTCAGGGCAAAGGTGCCGGCCGATGCCAGCAGCACCAGCCACAGGGCGAACTGGCGGTTAGAGGGGGCGCTGGATGTCATGGGCAGTCCTGGCTAAATTTATAAAAATCGGCCGCTAGCGCTTATTCCACCAGCGGGAGCAGCTATTTAAACAGTAGCGGCTGCGGGCAGGTAGCGGGACGCGGGTTGGCTGCGCGACAGATTGGGCTGCAGCTTGGCGCGGGCGTTGCCCAGGGCCTGCCAGTCGGCCGCGTCGGGCAGCGAGGGGATGGTGACCAGCTCGTGCTGGTCCATGCCCACCAGGGCGGCATCGACCATGGCGCCGGCGTCCATCACCATCTCGGGTGGCAGCTGGGCCAGTTCCATGCCGCTGCGTTCCCAGATCTCGGTACGCGTTACGCCGGGCAGCACGGCCTGCACCTGTACGCCGCTGGGGCTGGCTTCGGCATGCAGGCTTTGTGACAGGCTGAGTACATAGGCCTTGGTGGCGCTGTAGCTGGCGTTGAAGTTCTCGGGGAACAGGGCGACCACCGAGGCGATGTTCACCAGGATGCCGCGGCCGCGTGGCACAAAGCCGGCCAAGGCGGCGGCGGCCAGGCGGGTCAGGGTGACCACGTTGAGCTGCACCATGGCGTCCACGCTGTCGATATCGGACTCGGCCAGCTTGCCGTTGCTGGCGATGCCGGCGTTGTTGACCAGCAGGGTAATAGTGGCATCGCTGCGCAGGCGCTGTTCGATGCGGGCCACATCGGCCTTGGCCGTGAGGTCGGCCGGCAGCACTTCGACTTGCACGCCAAAAGCACTGCGCAGCCGGGTGGCCAGGGCCTCCAGCCGCGCCTGGTCGCGCGCCACCAGCAGCAGGTTGTAGCCGCGCTGGGCCAGGCGGTCGGCATAGACCGCGCCAATGCCGCTGGAGGCGCCGGTAACGAGTGCGGTGCCGAGGGGGGTGTTCAGGGATTCCATGTGTGTGCTCCGGGTGGTTGGATTTTAGATGATGATCATCATGATTGAATTATATGTCGATCATCATTTAAAATGCAAGCAAGAGAATTTCCACTGCCGAGGTAACGCCATGAAAGTCAGCCGCGAACAAGCCAACGAGAACCGTGAACGGGTGCTGCAGGTGGCTGCCCAGCTGTTCCGTGAGCGGGGTTTTGACGGGGTGGGCCTGGCCGACATCATGAAATCTGCCGGGTTGACCCACGGCGGCTTTTACGGCCAGTTCGCGTCGAAAGAAGACCTGATGGCCCAGGCCAGCACGCGGGCCTTCGACGGCGGTGTCGCCTGGTGGAACCAGCTGGCGGCGGACATGCCAGACCAGCCGCTGGAGGCGGTGACCAGCCGCTTCCTGTCCACCTCCCACCGCGACAAGCCGGGCAAGGGCTGCTGGGTCGCGGCCCTGGGCTCCGAGGTGGCGCGCCAGCCACCGTCGGTGCGCCACGCGCTGACCGAGGGCATCACGGCCATGGTCGGGCTGCTGGGGCAGTGGATGCCCGGCCGCTCTAAAGCCTCCAAGCGCGAGAAAGCGCTGGCTGCCTATGCCAGCATGATCGGCGGGCTGGTGCTGGCGCGCGCGGTGGACGATGCGACGCTGTCCGAAGAGATTTTGCAGTCCGTGGCGCGGAGCCTGCCCAAGGGCGCGGCCGTCTAAGCGACGACCTCGCCTCTCGCCGTCGCTTTGGCGCGCACGCCGCGCACTTTTTGCACGGCCCACAGGCGCAGTGGCGAAGTCCAGCCCACCCATTTCAGCCGCGATGGCGGGCGGGCGCGCAGGTAGAGCTGCTCTATCTCGGGCGGCAGGGTTTCGGGCGGATAGTGCCAAAGCCAGCCCAGCACCATCTCGAATTGCACGCCGCGCAACGCGTAGCGCCATAGCCGGCGCAGATAGACCCGGTAGTCCGCGGGGCGCCACGGGCTCAGCGAGCGGAAGGCAAAGCCGGCCTGGTGTGCAAACACCACGCGCTGGTTGGAGGCCGGCTGCATTGCCAGAGGCTGTAGCTCGCTTTTGGCCAGCACCGACACCAGCCAGTCTTCGCCAATCAGACCTTGGGGCAGGCGAATCGCACGCTGGCGGATGCGCTCCACAAACTCCCCACGCAGTGCATACAGCCCACCGGCCAGTGTGCCGTTGGCCTGCATGCGGGCACTCCAGGCCTCGCGGTCCCGGCCGGTGGTGGGCAGTGCACCGGCGGCGTTGGCGGTTGGCAGCCCGGCCAGGGCCGCGGCCAGCGCGGGCAATGCCCCGGGTTCGACCTGCACGTCGCCATCGACGAAGACATGCATGTCCGCGGCGACGCCCAGGGTGTGGACGTAGTGGTTCCAGGCATTGGCCTTGTCGCCCAAAGGGATCTCGACCACCCGCAGACGTGGCGAGGCCTGAGCGAGTTCGCGCACGATGGCGGCTGTGCGGTCGCGGCAGCCATTGGCCAGTACCACCACGTCCAGCGCGGCGCCGTCGGCGGCCACGGCGATGCTTTCCAGTGTGGCGGCGATGCGCTTCGCCTCGTTGTGGGCGAATACCGCGACGGACCAGGTGGCTGCCATGCGCTAGGGCTTGACCGTATAGGGCAGCAGCCGCGCCTGGGACGCGCTGAGCAGATCGGTCATGGCCTTGGCCGCAGCATCGGGTTCGTGGGCCAGGATGTGGCGGTGCACGGCGGCGTGCAGTTCCAGGTCTTCGCTGGGCCGGGTGGCGTGGCGCAGCAGCATTTCGGACGACACGCGCAGCGCGGCCTTGATGCCGTTGCCGATGGTGATGAACATGCCGTTGCGCGACACCTCGATGATGGTCATGTGGAAGGCCAGGTCGGCCTCGGCGGCGGCGCGCACCTCGTTGCTGGTGTAGGCGTCGGCCAGCTCGCGGTAGCGCCGGTCTAGCAGCTGCATATCGGCTGCGTTGCCGGCCTGCGCCGCCAGATAGCAAGCGCGCGGCTCGAAGCACAGGCGCATTTCATAGATGTCTTCGATGATCTTGCTGTCGAACTGGGCGTGCAGCCGCCAGGCCAGCACGTCGCGGTCCAGTAGGTTCCAGTCGGAAAACGGCAGCACCCGCGTGCCGATCTTCGGCGACACGTCGATCAGCCGCTTGCTCGACAGCTGCTTGATGGCCTCGCGCACCGTGGTGCGGCTGACGCCGTAGGCGCTGCACAGATCGCTTTCTACGGGCAGCGCGTCGCCCGGCAAAAACTCTCCGCCGACGACGCGCATGCCTATGATTTTTGCCACCTGTGCGGTCATCGTGCCTACCAGGGGTTCACGTTCAAACATGCGGTTTCCTTGTAGCGGGGCATCCATAGGCCCCCCTTGTTTTTATCGACGCGCTTGCGCAGTCGTCACGATCACGTTCCACGAGCCCGGTTTCAATTCGGCCAGGATGGTTTCACCGTCTACCTGCACATGGGGGTTATTTTCCGGCACAACTGTGTTCGGCGCATCCTTGGTGTTGGTGGCCTTCATATTGCTGTGGTGCAGGGCCAGCGCATGGTCCAGTGTGCGCGACGTGCCCAGGCCGCGCAGCTCGACGCGCAGCTGCATGGTTTCGGTCAGATGGCGGTTCAGCGCGAACACGGTGGTGGTGCCGGTGCTCTCGTCGTCCACCACGCAGGCGCACAGGTAGGGGATTTCCGGGTGGCTCTTGGCTTCGTAGCTGGGCGACTCGATCACCGGGCGCAGCACCTTGCCGTGGGCAAAGCGGGTGGCTTGGGCGAAGGGGTAGAAGATGGTCTGGCGCCAGGCCGGGCCACCGGGCTCGGTCATGATGGGGCCGATCACGTTCACCAGCTGCGCCAGGCAGGCTGCTTTTACGCGGTCGGCGTTGTTCATCATCACGATGAGGGCGCCGCCGACCACCAGGGCGTCTTCGGTGTTGTAGATTTCTTCCAGCAGGCGCGGGGCTTGCGGCCAGCCGGGCTTGCGCAGGTCGTTGATCGAGCGGGCCTTGTACCAGACGTTCCACTCGTCGAAAGACAGCATGATGCGCTTGGTTGAATGCTTGCGCGCCGCCACGCCATCGGCCACGGCGACGATCTCCTTGATCGATACATCCATTTGCTCGATGCAGCCAAAAAACTCGGGTGTGGAGTCGCCGCGGTTTTCGAAATAGGTGTGCAGCGAGATGAAGTCCACGTCGTCAAAGCAGTGCTCGAGCACCGTGTCTTCCCACTTGCCGTAGGTCGGCATATTGTGTTGCGACGAGCCGCAGGCGGCGAGCTGGATGGTCGGGTCGACCAGGCGCATTAGCTTGGCGGTTTCATGGGCGATGCGGCCGTATTCGTCGGCGGTTTTGGAGCAGATCTGCCAGGGGCCGTCCATCTCGTTGCCCAGGCACCAGAACTTGATGTCGTGCGGGGCCTCTACGCCGTGCGACTTGCGCAGGTCCGACAAGGCCGTGCCACCGGGGTGGTTGCAGTATTCGAGGAATTCGCGGGCTTCGTCCGGGCCGCGCGTGCCCAGGTTGACGGCCCACATCGGTTCGATGTCGGTGGCCTTGCACCACTCCATGAATTCATTGGTGCCGAACTGGTTGGTCTCGGTGGAAGCCCAGGCCAGGTCCAGGCGCACCGGGCGGTCGGCGGCGGGGCCCACGCCGTCTTCCCAGTTGTAGCCCGAGACAAAGTTGCCGCCGGGGTAGCGCACGATGGTGGGGCCGAGTTCGCGGGTCAGCTCCATCACGTCGCCGCGAAAGCCGCGCTCGTCGGCCGTGGGGTGGCCGGGTTCGTAGATGCCGGTGTAGACCGCGCGGCCGAGGTGTTCGACGAAGGAGCCGAAGATGCGTCGGTCGAGATCGGAGACGACGAAGTCGCGGTCTACGACCAGGCGGGTGGAGATCATGGTGTGCTTCCTGTAAAAAGTGGGTGGGCTGGGGCGGTACGCCCCAGCAAAATGGTGGTGTGAACTAGCGAACGCCTGCCAGCAACTTGTTGACGCGTTCTTCGGCCGACTTCTGCACCGCATCGATGGGCTTTTTGGCGACCATCATGTTGACCATCTCTTCGCCAACGATGGACTCGATCGCGCGCTGGCGTGGCACGCTGTTAGGCAGCGATACGCCGATGGAGCTGATCTCCAGGATGTTGTTGCGGAACGGCAGCTTCTTGAAGTCATCGCGCTCGGCAGCGGTTTTGTTGGCTGGCAAGTGGCCGGTGCGGGCCCACTCGAAGTCGCGGTCCCACAGGAACTTCATGAAAGTCAGCGCAGCCTTGCGGGTCTTGTCGTCCTTGGCGCCGCCCTTGAGCATCACCCAGCTATGGCCATCGGCAAATGCGGCTTTCTTGGCGTAGAGCTTGGCGAATGGCACGACCGAGTAGCCGCCTTTGAGGGGCGAATCCGCCTTTTCTGCGGCAGCGACAAAGTCGCCAATCGTCCAGGTGCCGACAATGTGTACGCCCACGTCGCCGTTCACAAAGGCCTGGTTGCCGGCGCTGTAGTCCAGATTCGGCTTGATCAGGCCTTCGCTGTACAGCGTATTGGCCAGTTCCAGTGCGTTGCGCACGGCTTTGGAATGCATGTCGATCTGCTTGCCGCTGGTCGGAAACAGGCTGGCGTTTTGCTGGGCTACCAGGGTCACCAGGCTGCGGAAGTTGCCGGCCACATCGGCGGCCGGCCAGCTCAGATAGGGCTTGCCGGTGGCTTCCTTGAACTTGCGCGCCTGGGTCAGCAGCTCTTCGGGGCTTTGCGGCAGGATCACCGTGCCGTCGGCCTTGGTCAAGCCGGCCTTCTTCATCAGATTGCCGTTGATGTGCCACAGCCAGGACCAGGTGTCGAAGGGCAGGGCGTAGGCCTTGCCGCCGATGATGGCGCCGGTCTTGGCCTGCTCGCTGAACTGGTCGGTGCTGATGCCGACCGACTTGAAGCCATCGTCCAGCGGCTCCACCAGTTTGCGCGCCACGTAGTCGCCCAGCACCGACTCATGCATCACGCTGATGGTCGGCACGTCTTTGGAGACGATGCGCGCACTCAGCTGGTCGTAGAACGGCTGCCACTCGGCGATCTGCGGCTTGACCACAATGCCCTGTTTGTTGGTGGCGTTGAATTCATTCACCAGCGTGGTGATGATGCCGCATTCGCCCTGGGCTTTGCTGGCATCCGTCGCCTTGCCATAGTCGGCCTCGCAGGCGCCGAAGAAGCGGGCCAGGGTGATTTCCGTTTTCTCCTGGGCGGCACACAGTGCGGCGCTGCTGGCCAGAGTGACCGCTAGCAGGCGGATGGTGAGCTTTCTGAAATGCATGCTTGTCTCCTTTTTTATCCAGGCCCCACCGCAGCGGATGGCCGTTTTCCATGTGCAGCGGATCGGCGCTGCCCCGTTTGGGGTGTGTCAGCGCACGGCGGTGCCGGCGACTGCGGTGACGATGTATTTCTGGAAGAACAGGTACAGGATGAACAGCGGCAGCCCGGCAAACACCGCCTGCGACATCAGGTAGCCAATGCCTTCACTTTGGGCAAAGTTCGATTGCGTCGAGGCCAGGCCCAGGGTGATGGTGTACATCTCCGACTTGGATGCCGACACCAGCGGCCACAGGTAGTCGTTCCACGAATTCAGGAAGGTGAAGATGCCCAGCGTGGCCTGCGCCGGTACCGATAGCGGCAGGATGATGCGCCAGAAGATCTTCAGGCGCGAGGCGTTGTCCAGCAGCGCGGCTTCTTCCAGCTCCACCGGTATGCCTTTGAAATACTGGGCCATCAGGTACACGCCAAACGGTGCGGCCAGCCGCGGCAGGATCAGGGCGCTATAGGTGTTGTGCAGCTCCAGGTCGGCAAACATGCGGTGCAGCGGCACGATGATGGCCTGCTCGGGCACGGCCAGCCCGGCCAGCACGAACGCAAACAAGATGCGCCGGCCCGGAAACGTGGTGCGGGCAAAGCCATAGCCGGCCAGCGAGGCGATCACCAGCGTCAGAAAGGTCTGGCCCAGCGACACGATGGCGCTGTTCATCAGCCAGCGGAACACCGATGACGTGCCCAGGATGTCGCTGTAGTTCTTCAGCGTGAACGGCGGTGCAAACAGCACATCGGTGCGTGCTGCCAGCACGTCATTGGGTTTGAACGACAGCACCAGAACCCACAGCAAGGGTGCAACCCACAGGCAGGCCAGCGCGATCGCCGCACCCAGCACCAGCCGGTCGCCCCAGCCTTTTCCAACCATATTTGACATTGCGGGGTTCCTTTATGCGTTGCGGCGGTTCAGCCAGGCTTGCAGGCTGACGCCGAGCAGCATCAGCACAAACAGCACCTGGGCGGCGGCGGCCGAGTAGCCCAGCGCCCACTGCCGGAAGCCGGTCTCATAAATGAACTGGACGATGGGGCGCGAGGTGTTGTTGGGCCCGCCGGCCGTCATCAGATAGGACTGGCCGAACAGCTGGAATTGCTGTATCACCTCGATCACCGCTACCAGCGCCACCGTGCGCTTGATCGACGGCAGGGTGATGGACACAAAGGTGCGCCAGCGGCCGGCGTTGTCCAGCGCGGCGGCCTCGTACATCTCTTGCGGGATCTGCTGCAGCGCGGCCAGGAACAGCATCATCGGCAGGCCAATAATCCACCATACGGTGACCAGCGCCACCGACGGCAGGGCCAGGGTCTCGCTGACCAGGGGTGCAATCGGTGCCAGGCCCATACCCTGCATCAGGTTCGACAGCAGGCCCCGGTCGGGCATCAATACCAGCCGCCAGACCAGGGTGACGATGGTGACCGACAGCACCGATGACCCAAAAAAGATAGCGCGTAGCGCAGCACCGGTGCGCCCAGGACGGTTTAAAGCCAAGGCAAGCGCCAGGCCTAGTGCGACGAATACCGGCGTCGTCATGGCCACAAAGTAAAAGGTGTTGCGCACCGCGCCCATGAAGATGTCGTCGTGCAGCAGGTCGGCGTAGTTCTTCAGGCCGATGAAGTCGCTGGTGTCGGCCAGCATGTCCACGTCGCGCAGGCTTAGCCACCAGCCGGTGGCCAGCGGCAGTACCAGCAGCAGGACGTAGACCACCAGAAAGGGCAGCACGAACAAGGCGTTGCCCCAGTGCTTGGGTTGTTTGCGGGGTTTTTGCATGGCAGGCCTTACAGCGGCGCGTGGTGGGCCAGGCCCGCCGCGTCGAACACATGCAGGCGTGCGCTGTCGATGCGCAGCGCCACGGCTTCGCCGGGAGCGGCCGCACTGTCGCGGTGGGCTTCGGCCACCACGCTGCTGCCATCGGCCAGGCCTACGTGCACCAGCGTACGGTCGCCCAGTCGCTCCACGATGTCGATGCGGCCGGGCAGCTCGCCTTGCGGGTCTACGGTGATGGATTCGGCGCGAATGCCCAGGGTCAGCGGACCGGTCTGCGGCACGTCGGCATCCATCAGCGTGGTGCGCAGCACACTGCCATGGGCCAGTTGCAGGCACAGCCGGCCGTCTTGCGGGGCCATGCGTTCGGTGTCTAAGAAGTTCATCGCCGGCTGGCCAATGAAGCCGGCCACAAAACGCGTGGCCGGGCGGCGGTAGATGTCCATGGGCGCGCCGATCTGCTCGATCTTCCCTTTGTTCATCACCACGATGCGGGTCGCCAGCGTCATGGCTTCGACCTGGTCGTGGGTGACGAACACCATGGTCGATTGCAGCCGTTGATGCAGCCGTGCCAGCTCGACCCGGGTGCGGGTGCGCAGAGCGGCGTCCAGATTCGACAGCGGTTCGTCAAACAAGAACGCGCTGGGGTTCTTGACGATGGAGCGGCCAATCGCCACCCGCTGGCGCTGCCCGCCCGACAACTGACCGGGCTTGCGCTGCAGCAGGGGCTCCAGTTCCAGCATGCGGGCGGCGTCGGTGATGCGGGTGCCGATCTCGGCCTCGGCCAGGCCGATGTTGCGCATGCCGAAGGCCATGTTGTCGTACACGCTCATGTGCGGGTACAGCGCATAGTGCTGGAACACCATGGCCACGCCGCGCTGGCCGGGCGGCAGGTCGGTTACGTCGCGCCCGGCGATGGTGATGCTGCCCGCGGTCACCGGTTCCAGGCCGGCCATCATGCGCAGCAGTGTCGATTTGCCGCAGCCCGAGGGGCCGAGGAAGACCAGGAATTCGCCTTGCGCGATGTCCAGGCTCAGATCGTTCATCACCGCTACGTTGCCGTAGTGCTTGCTGACCCGGTTCAGTTGAATGCCTGCCACGTCTTGTCTCCAATATGTCTTTGGTATTATGAAAGACGATCATAGAAGAGCTTAGTTTGGCCTGTCAACAAAAGATGATGTTGCGCTGCAGCAAGTGAAGCGGATGGAGGAGGGGCGCTACAGCGAGTGCGCGGCAGCTTGTCTGTGCTGCACGGGGCGCTCGTTGGCTGTGCAAGTTTGAAGCCATTTTTCAGGCATAAAAAAGGCTGTTACCGCAGTAACAGCCTACGCTGGCAGCTATTGAATTTTTACTGAAAAAGCATAGCGCCGAGCTACGCAGGCGGCCCGCGCTTTAGTCGGCGGCCAGCGACTCGGCCCAGGCCAGGGCTTGCAGATGCGCCCAGTTGACCTGCTTGTTGGACAGGTGCAGAGCTTCGGCGGTGCGGCCGAAGACTTCGTCGTCGCCGCTTTCACAGGCCTCTGTGAGCGCCAGGAAGGGGGCGAACACGCCGGTGCGGTACAGCAGGGCGTCGAGCACCGGCTGGGGCAGGGCTACGGATTCCAGGGCCTTGGCCAGCGGCACGCCAAGCATGGCGTCGAGCAGGGAGAAGACCCCGACCACAAAGGCGTTGTCGCAGTCTTCGGGCGACAGCATTTCGGCGGTCAGCAGCTCCATCAGGCGGCCGCGTACCACGGCGGTCTGGCCCACGGCCGGCGGCGCGCCGCCGTTGCGCGAGGTGGTCATCAGCAGCGCGGCCCAGCGGAACAGCTTTTTCAGGCCCAGGATCATCACCGCGTGGCGGAACGAGGTGATCTCGCAGTTCAGGCCAAAGCCGGACGAGTTGATGAAGCGCAGCAGGTTGAACGACAAAGTCGGATCGCGCTTGAGCAGCTCTTCGATCTCGGCGGTGGTGGCTTGTTTGCGCACCAGATTGATCAGCTGCAGGATGGTGGCCTGCGAGGGGCGTATGGTTTGCGCCTTGACCAGCGCCGGCTTGGCGAACCAGTAGCCCTGGAATAGCTTGATGCCGTAGCTGGTCAGTAGTTGGTGCTGTTCGGCGGTTTCTACTTTTTCGGCAATCAGCTGGGCAGTGGTGTTGGCAGTGGCGAACTTTACAAAGGGTTGCACCATTTCCGGCTTGAGCACCGTCATGTCGAGCTTGACGAACGAAGCCAGGGCCCGCCAGGGCGCATATCCGCGGGTCAGCACCGAGTGGTTGAAGGCAAACTTGAAGCCGCGCTTGCGCAGGTCTTCCAGCACCACGGCATGGCTTTCAATGTCTTCGGGCAGGTTGCCCGGCACTGGCGGCACTTCCAGCACCACCTTGTCGGGGTGGATCAGCTCCAGGTGGCCGCCGGCCAGGCTGGCCAGTGTGCAGTTGATGAAAACCAGCTTTTGCCCCACCAGCGTCTCGGTGTCGGCGAACGATAACGCGTTGAACAGCAAGGCCGCATCGCTGTCGGCGGTGTAGCCTTGGCTGGGCGTGGAGCGGTCATACAGCTCATAGCCGAATACGGCGCGGTTCTCATCCACGATGGCCTGGCGCGCGATCAGCACATGGCTGTCTTCTTCAGCGTCAGACGGCTGTTTCGAGCCTTGGAGTTCGTCGGGTATGGTGGACATTGCGTAGTGGTTACTTCGGGCCGCGGGGGCCAATTAAATCCAATTTTAGGGAAGAACGGCTCGGCAAGGGAAACTTATACCCGGGTTGACCCTAGATCGACAGGGTGTCTGCCCAAGCCAGAGCCTCCATATGGGCCATATTGATGTGGTGGTTGGAGAACTGCATGGCGTTGGCGGCGGCGGTGAAGGCTTCGTCGTCATTGCTTTCGCAGGCCTTGGTCAGGGCCAGCATCGGGCCGTAGATGCCTGTGCCGTGTTGTAGCGCCTCGGTGACCGCCGGCGGCAGCGACAGCAGCTCCAGTGCCTGCTCCAGCGGCATGCCAAGCATCACGTCGAGCAAAGAGAAGATGCCGACCACAAAGGCCCCATCGGTTTCCTCGTCTGTCATATTGCCTTTGGCCAGCAGCTCCATCATCCGGCCCCGCACCACGGCCATGGTGCCGACCGCGGCCGAGGTGCCGTTGGCCCGCGAGGCGGTGAGCAGCAGGGCGGCCCAGCGGAACAGCTTTTTCAGGCCCATCAGCATCACGGCCTGGCGGAACGAGGTAATTTCGCGGGTCAGCCCAAAGCCAGAGGAGTTGATCAACCGCATCAAATTGAAACCCAGCATGGCGTCTTTTTTCAGCACAGCTTCGATTTCTTCGGTGCTGGCCTGGTTGCGCACCAGGTTGATCAGCTGCAGCACATGGGCCTGGCTCGGGGTCACCACCCGGGTTTTGATGACATCCGGGCGGGCGAACCAGTAGCCCTGGAACAGGGTGGCGCCATAGGCGGCCAGGGCGCTGAATTGTTCGGCGGTTTCTACCTTTTCGGCGATGACTGCGGCCTTGGTGCGGGTTTTGACGGCGGCCACGATGACTTGCAGCTGTTCGGGCTTGAGGGCCATCAGGTCCAGCTTGACGTAGTCGGCCAGCGGCTGCCAGGAGGCGTAGACCGGCGCCAGCACCGTGTGGTTGAAGGCCAGCCGGAAGCCGCGCTTGCGCAGCTCTATCAGGGTGTGCTTGCGGACTTCAATTTCTTCCGGCGCATGGCCGGGTACCGGGCCGACCTCGAGTACCACCTTGTCGGGCTGGATCAGGTCCAGATGGCCGCCAGCCAGGCTTTCATGCGTGCAATTGACGAAGATCGTGACCTTGCCGACCAGCGACTCGTTGCCGGTGTGGGTCATGGCATTGAAGATCAGCGCTACATCGCTGGCCGCATTGTGGGCTGCGGTCGAGCGGTCAAACAGCTCGTAGGCCACTACGGAACGCTGCGCGTCCACGATAGGTTGGCGGGCGATCACGATCATGCCCGTGGCTTGAGGAGCAGTGGGGTCGGATATGTCAGATGGTGGCATGGGTTGCAGGCTAAGACGAAGTCAAGAAACAACTTGGATCGCTTCAATAAGGAACGTGTTGATCATCTGATGGATGGCATCAGTGGACTTACGCTTATAGTAGCTCACGAAGCTAGCCCTAAGCTTGGAGTTGGGCTTGCAATCCTCGTAAAAATGGATGGGGGAGTGGTCGTGGGCGCATGCGGACATGATTAGTGCAATAGGATTGAATCGCTGCCGGCACTACCTGCGGATCGCGGGTGTATTCATCGTTTTTGCTGTTGCCACCATTGTTCTTTATTTGCATGCGCCCGTGGAGGGCGATTTTGTCTGGAGCGATGCACCCCGCCATGCCTTGAATGGCATTTTCGTGCATGACTTTTTAGCCCATCTGCCGATGGCTGACCCGCGGGGCTTTGCGGTCCGCTATTACCTCCAGTACCCGGCGCTGACGGTTCTTTTCTACCCCCCTTTGTTCTCGGGTGCCCTGGCGCTGGCTTACGCGGTTTTTGGGTTTTCACATCCGGTTGCACAGGGCACGGTTGCAGTTTTTTACCTTTTGCTGGGGTGCTTGTATTACGGATTGGCCCGGCGTTGGGTGGGGGGACTGCTGGCGCTGGCTGCAGGCTTGCTGCTGGTGGGGGCACCAGAAATCACTTTCTGGGGTCGGCAGGTCATGTTGGACATCCCGACGTACGCCTGGTTGGTGGCGATGGTGCTCGTGTTTGTGCGTTACCTGGACCAGGAACGCCCGCGTGATCTCTATTCCAGCGTGTTGCTGTTGGCGTTGGCCTTGTACACCAAGCAAACCCCCTTGTTTGTGATTCCCGCCATGGCATTGGGTCTGTGGGCCGGGCAGGGGCGGCGGGTTCTCGGCAACCGCCATGTCTGGGGCGCAACTTTATTGGCTCTGGTGTTGATTGCGCCGCTGATTTTTTTGCAGCTCAAGTTTGGCCAAGTCAATTCCGCGTCGCTGCTGGGTGGCAGCCAGCGGGCTGACATGTCCCGCCTGAGCTTGGCCGCTTGGACATATTACGCTTCGGTGCTGCCCGCACAACTGGGCTGGCCTACGGTGGTTCTGGCGCTGATTTATATCGGCGGTTGCTGTGTCCGTCCGGCCTGGCGCCTGCCGCGTGCGCACATGGTGTTACTGCTGGCGTGGCTGGTGTGCGGCTATCTGTTTTTCTCATTCATCATGGTGCGCGAGCCGCGCCACGATTTGATGGCATTGCTGCCTTTGCCCTTGTTCGCGGTTCTGGCCATCCAGCATTTGGCTTCAGTGCGGTATGCGTATGGGGGGCAGGCAAGTGCTGTGCTGCTAGCAGTGGGTTTGCTGGCTTGGTCGATTGCCTACCGGCCGATTCAATTTGTGCGTGGTTATGAACAGGCGGCTGCTTATGTACTGGAGCATGCGCCAGCCGATAGCGTGGTGCTGTTTTCAGGCAACCGCGATGGCAGCTTCATCTTCAATATGCGGGCAGGCAAGCGTGGCGATGTCAGTGTGGCTCGGGCAGACAAGTTGCTGTTCCGTGTCTCCATCGAGCGCGAACGCGGGATCCAGGACCGGCAACTGACCGGCGAGAGGATTTCCGAGTTTTTCCACCAGCATGGCGTGCGCTATATCGTGTACGACCCGGATTTTTGGCAAGACTTGCCGTCCATGGCCGCGTTGTCCTCGCTACTCGAGGACCGTAGCCGCTTTGCGTTGGTGCAGGAAATCCGCACCACGGCGAATTTCAACCAGGCCGATAAACGCCTGCGCATTTACCAGTTCCTGGGTGAGCTGCAGTCTCCTGCACTGCCGCTGGGCGCCGAACTGGTCGGAATAGGTACAGAGTTGAAAGCAAATTAAGCCGTTTCATTCCATGGATCGACCACTATGCAAAATTTCCTCCCTGGCGTCCAGTTGTCCATCGTTGTTCCGACTTTCAATGAGAAAAGCAATATCGCCGAGCTGCTGCGCCGGATAGGCGATTGCATGGACCAGGTTCGGTGGGAGGCCATCTTTGTTGACGACAATTCCCCGGACGGCACCGCCCAGGTCGTGCGTGAACTGGCATTGCAGGATGCCCGGGTGCGGCTGGTGCATCGCATAGGACGCCGGGGTTTGTCCACTGCCTGCGTCGAAGGCATGTTGGCGTCCAGTGCGCCCTATGTTGCGGTGATGGACGCCGATCTGCAGCACGACGAAACCCTGCTGCCGGCTATGTTGCGTGAGCTGCAGACGGGCCAACTGGATATTGTGGTCGGCAGCCGCTATGTGGACCAGGGCAGTGTGGGCGAATGGGATGCCGAGCGCGCCAAGATCAGCCGTATTGCCACACGGCTTGCCAGCACTGTCGTGAAGGCCGATTTGCGCGACCCCATGAGCGGCTTTTTCATGCTGCGCCGCGAGGTGCTGTACGAGGCGATGCCGAATCTGTCGGGCATCGGTTTCAAGATTTTGCTGGATCTGTTCGCATCGGTGCCGCGGCCCATGCGTTTTCTGGAGTTGGGGTATACCTTCAAGAGCCGGTTCTCGGGCGAAAGCAAGCTCGATTCAATGGTCGCCTGGGAGTACCTGATGCTGCTGCTGGACAAATCCATCGGCCGCTATGTGCCGGTGCGCTTCATCCCGTTTGCGATGATCGGCGGGTTGGGTGTGCTGGTACACATGCTCATTCTGTTGGCACTGTTCAAAGGCATGGAGGTCGATTTTGCGAATGGCCAGATCGCGGCCTCGGTGGTGACCATGGCCTTCAATTTTCTGCTGAACAATGCCTTCACCTACCGCGACCGTCGCCTCACTGGTTGGGGTCTGGTCAAGGGGTGGATATCGTTCTCTATTGCCTGTTCCTTCGGGGCGGCGGCCAATGTGGGTATTGCCACCTACTTGTTCCGTGAAAACACGACCAATTGGGCGTTGGCGGCACTGGCGGGCATTGTGGTCGGAGCAGTATGGAACTACGCCGTCACCGCGGTCTACACGTGGAACAAACCCAAAAACGTTGCAGCCTGAGCTAGCTGGCCAACAGAATCGCCAGCTCTTCGTCGGTAAACCCGGCCTGCAGCCGGGCCTGGGTGTTGAACGGCGGCTTGGGCTGGGGCGCGTCGTAGCGTTCGGCCAGCAGGCGGTAATGCGCGACCGGCTCCCAGCCGTCGCGCTCGCACAGCCAGCGGTACCAGCGGTTGCCGATGGCCACATGGCCGACTTCGTCGTGCAGGATGGTGTCCAGAATCTCCACCGCGCGCAGCGCCTGCGGTGTGGCGACGCGGCGCAGCTTGGCCTGGATCAGCGGCGTGGCGTCCAGGCCACGGGCCTCCAGGGTGCGCGGCACCAGGGCCATGCGGGCCACCACATCGACGCTGGTGGCGGCGCAGACCGTCCACAGCCCGTCGTGGGCCGGGAAGTCGCCGTAGTCCCAGCGCCGGCCGTCGTGGCCCTGCAGGCTTTGCAGATGGCTGCGCAGCAGGCTGAAGTGCTGGGCCTCTTCGGCCGCCACGCGCACCCAGTCGCGGTAGAAGGCGTCGGGCATGCCGTCGAAGCGCCAGGCGGCGTCCAGCGCCAGGTTAATGGCGTTGAATTCGATATGCGCCACGGTGTGCAGCAGCGTGGCCAGACCGTCGGGGGTGAAGGGCGAGCGCTGCGGTTTGCTGACGCGCTCGACCAGCTGTGGGAGGGGCGGGCGGCCCGGCGGATTGCCGAAGGGCGTGAAATTGGTTTTTGCTATTGAAAGCGTAGCTGCCTGCGCTTGTAGTAATTGCGCCGCAGCCACTTTTTCTGCAGGATCGCTAAGGCACAGGGCTTGCAGTGCGCGGTGTCGGAGTTCCATACCTACAATTGTAGAAAGCCCAAGCGGCAGCTTATCCATATCCTAGTAGCCCAATAGTCCGGGGAAATTACCTTGTCTGAACTCCATAAATTCCTATTCGACGGCCTGCCGGTGCGTGGCTGCATCGTGCGCCTGACCGACGCCTGGCAAGAGATCCTGCAGCGCCGCGCCTCCAACAGCACCACCGGGCCGTATCCGGCGCCAGTGGCCGAGTTGCTGGGCGAGATGACGGCGGCCGGCGTGCTGATGCAGTCCAACATCAAGTTCAACGGCGCGGTAGTGCTGCAGATTTTTGGCGACGGCCCGGTCAAGCTGGCCGTGGTCGAAGTGCAGCCCGACCTGAGCCTGCGCACCACCGCCAGCGTGATGGGCGAGGTGCCGGTGGGCGCCAGCCTGAGCCAGATGGTCAACGTGCACAACGAAGGCCGCTGCGCCATCACCCTGGACCCAAAGGACAAATTCCCTGGCCAGCAGGCCTACCAGGGCGTGGTGCCGCTGTTTGGTGACCGGAAGGAAAAGCTGGAAAAGCTGAGCGACGTGCTGCAGCACTACATGCTGCAAAGCGAGCAGCTCGACACCTTGATGGTGCTGGCGGCCGACGAGCAGGTGGCTGCGGGCCTGCTGATCCAGCGCCTGCCGGTCAAGGGCGAGAAGAACCTGGCCGGCAGCCTGGTGAGCCAGGAGAACGAGGACGAAATCGGCCAGAGCGAGCACTACAACCGCATCGCCCACCTGGCCTCCACGCTGAAGCGCGAAGAGCTGCTGACCCTGGACGTGGACACCATCTTGCGGCGTTTGTTCTGGGAAGAGCAAGTGTTGATGTTCAGCCCGCACATCGGCCCCACCGCGCCCAAGTTTGCCTGCACCTGCAGCCGCGACCGCGTGGGCGCGATGATCCGCAGCCTGGGCACCGAGGAGGTGGAGGGCATTCTGGCCGAGAGCAACCAGGTGGAAGTGGCCTGTGAATTCTGCGGCAAGCAGTACCGCTTTGACGCTGTAGATGCGGCCCAGCTATTCACCACGCCCGACGCCACGTTGCCCGGGCCGTCAGCGGTTCAATAGGCCGCTGAACAGCCGGTGCTCGCACTCCGGGTCGCTGCACTTTTCGCAGTTCCAGACCCAGGGCGTATTACTTTTTGACGAAAATCGGCCTCTGGCGCTGATTCCACCTGCGCCAGCCGCTATCGATTCGATAGCATGCAGCGCATTCTGGCTGCGGGCCAGATCTTTGCCGTAGACCACTTGGTAGGGCAGATTGCCCCGGGCCAACGCGGCGCGCAGGCGGCCATCCACCGGGGCCTGGCTGTGTGGGCCGTCACGCTGGGGGTCGGCAGTCCAGGGCAGGTCCAGCCCCATCAGCAGCGTCAGATCGAAGTTGCGTTGCTGCTGCAACGCCATGGCGTACAAGCTGTCGTCGCCAAATAGCAAGTCGCTGTAGACGGCGGTCACCAGCGCGGTGGTGTCGGCAATCAGGTAGGTGGCGGCGGGAGCTTGGGCGATACGCGCGGTTTGCGCGTCGGCTATTCCCCATTGCTCATCGGCACACGGCATGCGGCCTGCGGTGTCGCACCACAGGCGCAAGTATTCGGGGATATGGGAAACGCTGTGGCCCTGGCTGCGCAAGGCGGCGCTGAGGGCTTCGGCCAGCTGGGTCTTGCCCGTGCTCTCGGCACCCAGCAAAGCAATTTTGATCAACTTACTTTGTTGTGATGTGGACGAAGATTTCGTTGGACTTGACCATGCCCAGCTCGAAGCGGGCACGTTCTTCCACCATTTCCAAACCTTCTTGCAGATCGCGGACTTCGGCGCTGAGCTGGTCGTTGACCCGCTGCGCCTCGTCGTTGTGGATCTTTTGCGCCTCCAGCTTCTGCTGCAGGCGGCTGACTTCGGAAATGCTACCGCGCCCGAACCAGAGTTGCGCATGCAATATCCCTAGCAGCGCTAGCAAGATCACAGGCACAACGCGAGAGGCCATGGCGCAGCAGTGGACCGGTTAGCGCAGGTTGTAGAAGGCTTTGCGACCGGGGTAGGTGGCCACGTCGCCCAGGTCTTCTTCGATGCGCAGCAGCTGGTTGTACTTGGCCATGCGGTCGGAGCGGCTCAGCGAACCGGTCTTGATCTGGCCGGCGTTGGTGCCCACGGCGATGTCGGCAATCGTCGAGTCTTCGGTTTCGCCCGAGCGGTGCGAG
The DNA here is from genome assembly GCF_031458075.1 of Rhodoferax ferrireducens. Taxonomy (GTDB): domain Bacteria; phylum Pseudomonadota; class Gammaproteobacteria; order Burkholderiales; family Burkholderiaceae_C; genus Rhodoferax_B; species Rhodoferax_B ferrireducens_A. The sequence goes on from NZ_JAVDXT010000001.1 coordinate 1,297,878, forward strand.
ATCACGGCGGTGTAGCCGGCGCGCTTGGCCATCTCAATCGCGGCGAAGGTTTCTGTCAGGGTGCCGATCTGGTTGATCTTGATCAGGATCGAGTTAGCGATGCCCTTGTCGATACCTTCTTGCAGGATCTTGGTGTTGGTGACGAACAGGTCGTCGCCGACGATCTGCACCTTCTTGCCCAGGCGGTCGGTCAGCAGCTTCCAGCCGTCCCAGTCGCCTTCGGCCATGCCGTCTTCGATGCTGATAATGGGGTACTTGTCGCACCAGGTGGCCAGCATGTCGGTCCATTGGGCGGCCGACAGCTTGATGCCGCCTTCGCCTTCCAGCACGTACTGGCCGTCCTTGTAGAACTCGCTGGCGGCGCAGTCCAGGCCCAGCACAATGTCTTCGCCAGCGGTGTAGCCGGCCAGGGTGATGGCTTCCAGGATCAGCTGGATCGCAGCTTCGTGGTTTTCCACGCTAGGGGCAAAGCCACCTTCGTCGCCGACGGCGGTGCTGATGCCACGGTCGTGCAGGATCTTCTTCAGCGCGTGGAACACTTCGGCGCCGTAGCGCAGGGCTTCACGGAAGCTGGGTGCGCCCACCGGGATGATCATGAACTCTTGCAGGTCCAGGCTGTTGTTTGCGTGGGCGCCGCCGTTGATGACGTTCATCATAGGCACCGGCAATTGCATGCCGCCCATGCCGCCGAAGTAGCGGTACAGCGGCAGGCCGGATTCTTCGGCCGCAGCGCGGGCCACGGCCATCGATACAGCCAACATGGCGTTGGCGCCCAGGCGGGACTTGTTTTCGGTGCCGTCCAGGTCGATCAGGGTCTTGTCCAGGAAGGCTTGCTCGGACGCGTCCAGGCCCAGGATGGCTTCGGAGATTTCGGTGTTGATGTGCTCGACGGCCTTCAGCACGCCCTTGCCCAGGTAGCGCTTCTTGTCGCCATCGCGCAGTTCGATGGCTTCGCGCGAGCCGGTGGATGCGCCCGACGGCACAGCCGCGCGGCCCATGGTGCCGGATTCCAGCAGCACGTCACATTCCACGGTGGGGTTACCGCGCGAATCCAGGATTTCACGGGCGACGATGTCAACAATTGCACTCATTTTTTGTCTTCCTAGTTAAATAAAAATCGGGCATGGCTAGCCTGGCTAAGGGCCTGGAGCTCAACAACGGATTTTTGCATGGCTTGGGGGCTGCGCGGCTGCTTGCGTGCCGATTGTTCGGGGTACGTAACCAACGCGCGCACCAGGTTCATGCCGAGAAGCTGTTTTCCAGGTAGCCGTTCTTCTTGGTCACGCGGTCCAGCGCCACCAGGGTTTCCAGCAGGGCGCGCATGTGTTTCAGCGGCACGGCGTTGGGGCCGTCGCTCATGGCCTTGCTTGGGTCCGGGTGGGTTTCCATGAACACACCGGCCACGCCTACAGCGACTGCCGCACGTGCCAGCACCGGCACCATCTCGCGCTGACCGCCACTGCTGGTGCCTTGGCCGCCAGGCAGCTGCACCGAGTGGGTGGCGTCGAACACCACGGGGGCGTGGGTTTCGCGCATGATGGCCAGGCTGCGCATATCGCTGACCAGGTTGTTGTAGCCAAAGCTGGCGCCGCGTTCACAGGCCATGAAGTTGTCTTCGTTCAGGCCGACTTCCTTGGCGGCAGCGCGGGCCTTGTCGATCACGTTCTTCATGTCGCCGGGGGCCAGAAACTGGCCCTTCTTGATGTTCACCGGCTTGCCGCTTTGGGCGACGGCACGGATGAAATCGGTCTGGCGGCACAGAAAGGCCGGGGTCTGCAATACGTCGACAACACTGGCGACATGGGCGATCTGCGATTCGTCATGGATGTCGGTCAATACCGGCAGACCGAGCTCGCGCTTCACCTTGGCCAGGATTTCTAGGCCTTTTTCCATGCCCGGGCCGCGGAAGGTGTTGCCGCTGCTGCGGTTGGCCTTGTCGAAGCTGCTCTTGAAGATGAAGGGAATCCCGAGTTCGGTGGTGATTTCCTTCAGCGTGCCGGCGGTGTCCATCTGCAGCTGCTCGGATTCGATCACGCAGGGGCCGGCGATCAGGAAGAAGGGCTTGTCCAGGCCGATGTCAAATCCACACAGTTTCATTTCTTGGCTCCTTGGTGGTCCAGCGAGGCTTTCACGAAGGCGTTGAACAGCGGGTGGCCGTTCCAGGGGGTGGACTTGAATTCGGGGTGGAACTGCACGCCCACAAACCAGGGGTGTTGGCTCTGCGGCAGCTCGACCATTTCGGTCAGCTGTTCGCGCTGGGTCAGCGCCGAAATCACCAGGCCGGCCTCGCGCAAGCGGTCCAGGTAGTTGACGTTGGCCTCATACCGGTGGCGGTGCCGTTCGGTGACCACGTCACCGTAGATGCTGTGGGCCACCGTGCCAGGCGCCACGTCGGAGCTTTGCGCGCCCAGGCGCATGGTGCCGCCCAGGTCGGAGTGTTCGTCGCGGGTCTTGATGGTGCCGTCGGCGTCTTTCCACTCGTTGATCAGGGCGATCACCGGGTGGGGCGTTTCGGGTTCGAACTCGGTGCTGTTGGCATCGTTCAGGCCGGCCACATGGCGGGCGAACTCGATGGTGGCGACCTGCATGCCCAGGCAGATGCCCAGGTACGGTACCTTGTGTTCGCGCGCAAAGCGGGCCGCGCAGATCTTGCCTTCGATGCCGCGCTTGCCGAAGCCGCCGGGCACCAGCACCGCGTCAAAACCGCCGAGCCGGGACACGGTGGCCGGGGTGATGGTTTCGGAGTCGATGTAGTTGATCTTGACCCGCACATGGTTTTTCATGCCGGCGTGGCGCAGCGCTTCGTTCAGCGACTTGTAGCTGTCGCTCAGGTCCACGTACTTGCCGACCATGGCGATGTTGACTTCGCCCTTGGGGTGCTCGGTCTCATAGACCAGGTCGTCCCAGCGCTTGAGGTTGGCGGGCGGGGTATTCAGGCGCAGCTTGTCGCAGATCAGGCCGTCCAGGCCTTGCTCGTGCAGCATGCGCGGCACTTTGTAGATGGTGTCCACGTCCCACATGGAGATCACACCCCATTCGGCGACGTTGGAGAACAGCGAGATCTTGGAGCGCTCTTCTTGCGGAATCGGGCGGTCGGCGCGGCACAGCAGCACATCGGCCTGGATGCCGATTTCGCGCAGTTGCTTGGCGGTGTGCTGGGTGGGCTTGGTCTTCAGCTCGCCAGCGGCGGCAATCCACGGCAGGTAGCTGAGGTGCACGAAGGCTGTGTTGTTCGGGCCGAGCTTCAGGCTCATCTGGCGCACAGCTTCCAGGAAGGGCAGGGACTCGATGTCGCCCACGGTGCCGCCGACTTCGACAATGGCCACGTCCACCGCATCGGCTTCGCCAAAGCGCGCACCGCGCTTGATGAATTCCTGGATTTCGTTGGTCACGTGCGGGATGACCTGCACGGTCTTGCCCAGGTAGTCGCCGCGGCGCTCTTTGTCGAGCACGCTTTGGTAGATCTGGCCGGTGGTGAAGTTGTTGGACTTGCGCATGCGCGTTTCAACGAAACGCTCGTAGTGGCCCAAGTCCAGGTCGGTTTCTGCGCCGTCATCGGTGACGAAAACTTCGCCGTGCTGCAGCGGCGACATGGTGCCGGGGTCTACGTTGAGGTAGGGGTCCAGCTTGATGAGGGTGACTTTGAGGCCACGCGATTCGAGAAGAGCTGCAAGAGAGGCTGAAGCGATTCCCTTGCCGAGGGAAGACACGACACCGCCGGTGACGAAGACAAATTTGGTCATCTCAAAGTCGGGACGTAATCCCGAGGAGGTGGAAATGGTGATTATAAGGGCGTGAATTAGGCGGTTCTGCTCTGCTACATTGCCCGCCATGAACCCCAACACACTTCTTTCGGCCGATGGCGACCTGGCAGGCAAGCACATCGTGCTGGGCCTCACCGGCGGCATTGCCTGCTACAAGTCGGCCGAACTCTGCCGGCTGTTGATCAAGCAGGGTGCCACCGTACAGGTGGTGATGACCGAGGCCGCCGCCCAGTTCATTACGACTACCACCATGCAGGCGCTCAGTGGCCGGCCGGTGTATGGCTCGCAGTGGGATGCGCGCGAGCCCAACACCATGCCGCACATCAACCTGAGCCGCGAGGCCGATGCGATCCTGATCGCGCCCTGCAGCGCCGACTTCATGGCGCGGCTGGTGCAGGGGCGGTCGGACGAACTGCTGAGCCTGCTGTGCCTGGCCCGGCCCATCGCCACCGCGCCGCTGCTGATCGCCCCGGCCATGAACCGCGAAATGTGGGTGCACCCCGCCACCCAGCGGAATATGGCGCAGCTGGCCGAAGACGGCGCGACCCTGCTGGGAGTCGGTAACGGCCCGCAGGCCTGCGGCGAAATCGGCGACGGCCGGATGCTGGAGCCGGCCGAGATGGTCGAGGACCTGATTGCCTTCTTCCGTCCCAAGTCCCTGGCCGGCCAGCGCCTGCTGGTCACCGCCGGGCCCACCTACGAGGCCATCGACCCGGTGCGCGGCATCACCAATCTGTCCAGCGGCAAGATGGGTTTCGCCATCGCCCGCGCGGCCCGCGAGGCTGGGGCCGACGTCACCTTGGTGGCCGGCCCGGTGGCCTTGGCCACGCCGCGCGGCGTCAACCGCATCGATGTGAAATCTGCACAAAATATGCTCGCAGCGGTGGTCCAACATGCGCAGGCAGCTACGCTATTTGTAGCGACTGCCGCGGTGGCCGACTGGCGGCCCGCGCAAGCGGCCGAGCAGAAGATCAAGAAAGACGGCTCGGGTGCCACGCCGCAGCTGCAGTTCGTCGAGAACACCGACATTTTGGCCACCGTGGCCCAATCTGCCCGCGCTTTGAGCGGCGCCCTGTACTGCGTAGGCTTCGCCGCCGAGAGCCAGGACCTGCTGGCCAACGCCCAGGCCAAGCGCGCCCGCAAAGGCGTGCCGCTGTTGGTGGGCAACATCGGCCCGGCGACTTTCGGCAAAGACGAAAATGCGTTGCTGCTGGTAGACGCGCTGAGCGCTACCGAGCTCCCCCATGCCTCCAAACTCAGCCTGGCGCGGCAACTGGTTGCCGAAATCGCCAAGCGCTTGCACACATCCCCATGAAAATCGACGTCAAAATTCTCGACCCCCGCATGGCAGAGCAGCTGCCAGCCTATGCGACCCCCGGCAGCGCCGGCCTGGACCTGCGCGCCTGCCTGGATGCGCCGCTGACCCTGCAGGCCAACGCCTGGCAGCTGGTGCCTACCGGCATCGCCATCCATTTGTGCGACCCCGGCTATGCGGCGCTGATACTGCCGCGCTCGGGTCTAGGCCACAAGCACGGCATCGTGCTGGGCAATCTGGTCGGGTTGATCGATAGCGATTACCAGGGCCAGCTGATGGTCAGCGCCTGGAACCGCAGCACGGTGCCCTTCACCATCGAGCCGATGGAGCGGCTGGCCCAGCTGGTGATCGTGCCGGTAGTGCAGGCCCAGTTCAACATCGTCACCGAGTTCCCCGCGTCCGAGCGCGGGGAGGGGGGCTACGGCTCTACCGGTACGGCCTAAGAATATGTTACTTGTGTTGCATGTTTGTAACTATTTTTGCCCACACTTTTCCAATTGTTAACGGATAGTGCAGGACCGCCGCTTGAGTCAGTAGTGCATGCCAGTGGCGATATTTAGGGGAGTGGCGGTATGCTGAAAACAGGACTCGCGATCTTTTCCCTGCTGACTGCGCTTGACGTAGGGGCAACCCCAACGACGTATGCGTTTACCGGAACTGTGACCAGTTACTCCGCTTATGGAGTAAGCGATAGTTCCAAAGTGGGTGGGCATGTGTCGGGTACTTTTGTCTACACCGGCAATGCAAGCAGTTTTTTAGAGAGTTTCGGTTCTTTATTCTATGGAAGCTATGGAATGAGCCATGGCGGATGTGACTTTGCCACGTCCAATGTTTGCAGCGCGTATACCGATGTGTACAGCCCCATAGTGAGTGCGTTCAGCCTTTCCACTTCATGGGGAGATTCGTACGCGGCGCAAGCCAATTATTCAATTGGCAATGATGGTTCTATGGTCGGATATGAACGGGTCTTACCATTTCAGAATACATCGCTTGGCTCGGATACGGTTCTCATCTCTTCATCGCTATCCACTACCAATTATTTTTCTCCCGTCGAACCCACTGCCTATACAGTTGATCAGGCATATCTGGGTCTGCTAGCAAAGGTTCTCGGAAACGCCTTGTTGGGCAACATGACCGATTTTTCCCAGCTCCCCGATTTTTCGGGCATGGACCCTTCACTCTCATCTTTGACTTTTGGATATAACCCGCGCACGTGTATCGGCACGGATTGTGGAAACCCCATCAATCTATCGTTAGGGGCTAGTCTGGATTCTTTGGCGCTTGTTCCGGATCTTCCTCCGCAATCCGTGCCTGAGCCCAGTTCTCTTGCATTGATGGGGTTGGGGCTGATGGCCCTGTTGAGTGCTTCTTCCAAAAACCTGCGCCAAATTGCTTTCAGAAGAACACTGTACTGAAATCGTCAGTCACCGCCAGTGGCCAACGGCCACAACATGGTCCCGGTCATCGACCAGCACCATATCGTGGCGTCGAGGACTTACTACAGCAGGCCGGCCTTCAGCATCAGGTCGGTGGTCTTGCCGGTGTTGAGCTTGGACATGTCGACCTTGGGCGCTTGCAGCTCGGCCAGCGGCACCAGGTTGCGGTTCGACTTGGCGTCCACGCCCACGGCATATTCAAACGAATTGCCGCTGCGCAGAATCTCCTGGCCGCCCTTGCCGGTCAGCCATTTCAGAAAAGCCTGGGCCTGGGCGGGGCGCTTGCTGGAGGCCAGCACGCCACCGCCGGAGACGCTGACGAAGGCGCCCGGGTCCTGGTTGCGGAAGTAGTGCACACCGATTTTCTCGGTGTTCTCGCCGCCCTTGGACATGTCGCCAAAGTAGTAGTAGTGGTAGATCAAGGCGCCATCGACCTGGCCGTCGTTGGTGGCCTTCATGGCCACGCTGTTACCGCGGAAGGTGACCACGTTGTCTTTCAGCCCCTTGAGCCAGGTGGCGGTGGCTTCTTCGCCCTTGAGCTGCAGCACGGCGCTAACGATGGCCTGGAAGTCGGCCCCGGCCGGTGCTGCGCCAAAGCGGCCTTTCCAGGCCGGATCGGCCAGGTCCATCATGGATTTGGGCAGGGTGTCGCGCGTGAACTTGATCTTGCGGTAGACGAACACTGTGCTGCGCGCGGCAATGCCGGTCCAGCGGCCGTGGTCGGGGCGGTATTCGGCGGGGATCTGGGCCAGGGTGGCCGGGTCCAGCGGCGCGAACAGCTTGTTGTTGTCCACCAGGGACATGGCGGGCGAGTTTTCCGTCAGGAACACATCGGCCGGCGAGGCCGCGCCTTCTTGCACCAGTTGGTTTGCCAGGTCGGCATCGCCGCCGTTGCGCACCACCACTTTGATGCCGGTTTCGCGGGTGAAGGCTTCGACCCAGGCCTGCGTCAAGCTGACGTGCTGGGCGTTGTAGATCACCAGGGGCTCGTTGCTGCTCTGGGCTTGCGCCGCCAGTGAAGCTAGGCCCAGGCCGAGGGCCAGGATAAGGGAGCGGCGCAGCAGGGAAGGGGAACGGAATGGCATGGGCAGTAAATCCTATGGGGGCAGCTGCCAAAAAATCGGCAGAGTTAATTTAAACGCGAATAATTTGCATTTGAATTATAGGATGGCGCTGCGCCGGGTCCGCGGCCATGGGTTATGGTTTTGCTTCAGTTTTTATAGCTGCTAGCGCTGGTGTTATCTGCGTCAGAGGCCGATTTGGCTTGAAAATTCAGCCTGGAGCGTCTTGCAAGGCCCACTCTGCCGCGCTGCGGGCATGGATGGCCGTGGTGTCGAACAAGGGCACGCTGGCGTCGCTGGCATCGACCAGCAGCGCAATCTCGGTGCAGCCCAGGATGATGGCTTGCGCGCCCCGGGCCACCAGCCCGGCCATGACCTCGCGGTAGGTTTGGCGCGACGCCGGCAGGATCTGGCCCAGGCACAGCTCTTCGTAGATGATGCGGTGCACGCTGTCGCGGCCGGCGGTGTCGGGCATCAGCATGCGCAGGCCGTGGCGGGTTTGCATGCGGTCTTTGTAGAAGTCCTGCTCCATGGTGAAGCGCGTGCCCAGTAGGCCGATGGTGTGCAAACCGGCTGCCTGGATGGCCGCCGCCGTTGGGTCTGCAATGTGCAGCAGCGGGATGCCGACCGCCGCTTCGATGGCTGGCGCCACCTTGTGCATGGTGTTGGTACAGACCACCACGCAGTCGGCCCCGGCACGCTGCAGTGCACGCGCCGCATCGGCCAGCAGCGCGCCGGCCGCGTCCCAATCGCCCGCATGCTGCAGCCGCTCGATCTCAAAGAAGTCGACGCTGACCAGCACCAGCTTGGCCGAATGCAGGCCGCCCAGCTGCTCTTTCACGGTTTCGTTGATCGCGCGGTAGTAAGGGATGGTCGATTCCCAGCTCATGCCGCCGATCAGGCCTATGGTTTTCATGTGTTTTCCTGTGGGTGAGGGGGTTAGCGCGTGTTTGTTGCCGCCCGCAGCCCGGCGCCGCGCACTTCCAGCCGCACGCTGTCCAGCACCTCGCCACGCGCGTTGCGGATCTGCAGCACATGCCGACCCGGCCAGGGCAGCCACTGGGCCGACGGGCCGGGGGCGAACAGCTTGCCGTCTATCCACCAGCGCAGGCCGCTGCCTTCGGCCTGCAGGCTGACGCGCTGGTGGGCGGGCGGAATGTCCGGGTCCAGCGCGATGATGGTGCCGCTGGTCGGGCTGGTGATGCGGGCCGCAACTTCTAAGCCTTTTAGGCCGTTAGCGCTGCTTCCATCTGCGCCACCAGCTACGGAATGCATAGCAAACTGGGTTTGCTGCGTACCCTCAATAAACCACTCGCTGCGCGCCGCCTCCTGGCCGCCGAACTGCACCGCGGCCTGCAGCACGCCGGCGGGTGGCACAGGTGCGCGGCTGGGCTGGCGGCTGTGCAGGAACTGCATCACCGCGACCCAGACCGGTGCGGCGCCTGTGGTGCCGCTGACGTCCCACATCGGCGCGCCGCTGGCGTTGCCAACCCACACGCCGACCGTGTAGGCCTGCGAGTAGCCGACGGCCCAGTTGTCGCGCATGTCCTTGCTGGTGCCGGTTTTTACCGCCGACCAGAAGCGTGTGGCCAGCAGGCTGTCGCTGCCGAAGGTGCGGCTGCGCGCCAGCGGGTCGGACAGGATGTCGCTGGCGATGAAGGCTGCGCGCGGGTCCAGCGCGGGGCGGAACTGCGGCTTGGCGTTGGGCGTGAAGCTGGTCGCGCTATAGCGCCCGCCGTTGCCCAGCGCGCGGTAGGCGTTGGCCAGGTTCAGCAGCGAGACTTCGGCGCTGCCCAGCGCCAGGCTGTAGCCGTAGTAGCCGCCCGATTCCTTGAGCGGCAGGCCCAGCGCCTGCAGTTGGCGGAAGAACGCATCGGGCGACACCATCACCAGGGTGCGCACTGCCGGCACGTTCAGCGAGGCGGCCAGTGCGGTGCGCGTCGACACCCAGCCCTTGAACTGGTGGTCGTAGTTCTGCGGGATGTACAGGCCGCCCGCGGTCTGGATGTGGGTGGGCGTGTCTTCCAGCAGCGAGGCGGCGGTGATGCGGCGCTCGGCAATGGCCTCGGCGTACAGAAAAGGTTTGAGGGTGGAGCCAGGCTGGCGCAGCGCCGTTACGCCATCGACCTCGGCCGCCGCGCTCAGCGTGCCGGACGAACCGACCCAGGCCAGCACCTCGCCGCTGGCGTTGTTCAGCACCACGACGGCGCCGTCTTCCACATGCCGGCCTTGCAGCTCGCGCAGATGCTGCTGCAGGGTCTGCACCGCAAAGCGTTGCAGGGGGGCGCGCAGGCTGGTGGTGATACTGCGTGCCGTGCCTTTGGCGAGTTGCCGGCCCAGGTGCGGCGCGATGCCTTCGTTGGTGTCAAAGGCCCGGCGCTGCAGCGCGGCGGTGGTGAACAGGTCCAGGCCGGTGCAGTCGGCTTTCGCCTCTATGGCCTGCAGCACGCCGCAAGCGCGCTGCGTGACCTGCGCCAGCTTGGCGTTCGGCGCACGCACCAGGGCGGCGGCGACAGCGGCTTCGCGTGCATCCAGGCCGTGGGCGGCCTTGCCGAACAAGGTCTGGCTGAGTGCAGCTATGCCGACCAACTCGCCGCGGAACGGCACCAGGTTCAGGTAGGCCTCGAGGATCTGGTCCTTGCGCCAGCTGCGTTCCAGCATCTGGGCCGATACGGTCTGGCCGATCTTCTGCACCACGCTGCGCCCGCCGGCGCTGGGCTTCAGGTCCGCATCCAGCAGGCCGGCCAGCTGCATGGTGATGGTCGACGCGCCACGGGTCTTGGTGTTCCACAAATTGCCCCAGGCCGCGCTGGACACCGCCTGCCAGTCCACGCCGCTGTGCTCGTAAAAACGCTTGTCTTCGCTCAGCACCAGCGCCGTGCGCAGCGCCGGCGACACATCAGCCAGCGCCACCCACTGGCCGCGCCGCACGCTGGCATCGGTGCGCAGGCGCTGCAGCAGCTCGCCATGGCGGTCGAGGATCTGGGTGTCGGACGGCTGGTAGCTGGATTTTATGGAGTTGAAAGTGGCTGTGGCGCAGGCGTTACCTGCGCTAGCAGCTATTAAAAGCGCAGCAAAAAGCCGGCTTTTAGCCCGCAGCATTGAGTTCTTGCACCACCGCCGCGACCGATGCGGTGTCGGGCAGGTGCGACAGTGCGCCCACGAGTTCGTCGCGCACCTGGGCGATGTGGGCTTCAAAGCGGGCCGGGCTGACACCCAGGGTGGTGGCGATGGATTGCACGTGCTCGCGTTCGGCGCTGCTCAGGCTGCCGTCGGCGTAGGCGGTCATCAGGCACATCAGCACCACCGTGTCGGCGAAGGCATCGGTGCTGGGCAAGAAGGCCTGGGCGTCAAACGGGCTGGCGGTGTCGGCCATGATGGCGGCCGTGGTGGGCATGTCTGCGCTACGTGAGCTTTCGTAGAACTGGCCGATCAAGGCCGCTTCGGCGGGGTGGATGCCGTCCACCAACGCTACCGAGAGCATGGCCTTGGTGAGTAGGGCGACTTGCGCGGGGCTGAGGTTCTGGTCGGGCATGTTGTGCATGGTGGTCTCCTAACGTGGATGATTTTCTGTGGCTGGGGCAGGTGGTTAACGCGCCAGGGCGCGCCGTTTGGCAGCGATCAGGTTGCTTTGGATGTCGGCCAGCGCCATGTCGCGGTAGCGCTTGGGCAGCATGCTGCGCCGCGAGGTTTCGGATACGGCCAGCAGCTCCATGAATTCGATCATGTCGCGTTCCTGCGGCGGCATGAAGTCTTGTGCGGCGGCGCTGAGCACGGTGGCGTTCAAGGGGCTGGCCTGGTTGCGCGCCAGCTCCACGGCCAGCAGGGCCAGGGCTTCCAGGTCGGCGTTCGAGTAACCGAGCAGTGTTTCGCAAAGCATGAGCAGCTCTTCGGTACTGGCAACGCAGGTTTCCCCGTAGCGCGACAGCACGGCCTGCAGCACCTGGGCGCGCTCGGCGGCCGAGTCGCAGTAGAAGAACGGGATCTTGCGGTCGAGCCGGCCGGGGCGCTTGATGTCGCTGTCCAGTTTGTCGGGCCGGTTGGTCAGCATCACGAACAAGACCTGACCGCGGTTCTCCGTCTCGGCCATGAATTCCTTGAGCCGGGCGATGACGCGCGAACTGGTGCCGTCGTCGCCGCCTTCGCCGCCGCCCGAGCCAAAGCTGCGGTCGCCTTCGTCGATGATGACGGCGATCGGCCCCATGGCTTTGACAGTGGCCAGCACGCGTTCCAGATTGGCCTCGGTCGAGCCCACCCACTTGGATCGAAAGTTCTTCAGCGCCACGGCGGACAAGCCGGCTTCCTTCAAGAACGCCTTGATGACGAAGGTCTTGCCCGAGCCCATGGGGCCCACGGCCAACAGGCCCATGGGGGTCAGGGTGGTTTCGCCGGCCTTGAGATTCTTGGCAATCGCCAGCAACTCATGCTTGATGTTTTCATGCCCGCCCACCGATGCCAGGCCATGCTTGGGTTCGATGAACTCGATCAGGCCCGCGCACTCTTTCTCGATCATTTCGCGCTTGCGGGCGTGGATGACTTTCAGCACTTCCTCGTTGGCATCGCCCACCGGCAAGGTTTTTTCGGGCTCGATGAGCTTGGTGATCTCGGCCGGTGTCATGCCCGCCGTGATGGTGGCCAGCGTGGTGGCGCGCTGTTCGGCATCGGCCGAGCCTTGCAGCAGCTGCAGTATCAGCGCGCGCCGCTGCGGCTCGCTCAGCCCATGGCCTTCGGAGCTGGCCATGATGCTGGCCAACTGCACGGTGCGCAGGCCGCCGGTGCGCTCGGAGAACAGGCTGACTTGCTGCGCGCTGAGCTTGGGCGCCAGAAACGCGATGACCTTGTGGCGCAAAGCCAGGTCGGGCATGGGGATTTCGATGGCCGCGACCTTGGGGTTGGACAGCAGGCCGGGGTTGATGGCGTTCAGCGATTCGGTAACCAGGATGGTGATGTTGTCGCCAGTGGTCAGGCTCTTGTCCAGCGACCAGCGGTGGAATGCCAGGTAGATCTGCCGGTCCTGCTGCGCCATGAAGCTGGGGTCGCCGGCGGGCAGCAGCGCATCGGCATAGGGCACGATGACGGCAGTGGACTGCTCGGTGCGCATCTGGGTTTCCAGCGTGTGCAGGGCCGCCAGCAGCTCGGGGGCGTCGTCGCCGTGGGTGACGAGTCCGGGCAGACCGCTCAGGCTGCGGATGCCACGTTCCAGGCTGACCTCCACGACATGCTTCTTGGTGTCCTTGAACAGCTCGGCGACCAGGAAGGACTGCAGGTTGTGCAGCGTGTCGCCGACCAGGAAGTTGTCGAACACATTGCGGTACAGCACAAAGGTGGAAGCCTCCCCGGCCAGGTACTTCTGTCTCAGGGTTTCGGCCCAGCGGGGCAGTGCGTTGCGGGTGGTGGAGGGGGCGGCCATCGTGGGTGCTTGAGCGGGCTTACAGGTTTTTGGCGGGCGTGGCCTGGGCGGCGGCGCGGGCCTGCTTCATGGCGTCCAACTGTGCCTTGGCGGTGACGCTGGCACTGCTTTGGCGCAGCTTGTTCAGGCGTACGTCGAGGTCGGAGCTTTGCAGTTCCGATCCCAGGTTGGCCTGGGCGACCTGGCCCTTGATGTGGTCGCGCACCGCGCCCAGGGCCTGCACTTCGGCATCCACCGACAGGCCATCCAGCTGGCCCTGGATCTTGATGCGCGCCTGGGCGCTGTGCATTTGCGCCAGCATCCGGTCTTTTTCGGCCTTGAGCTTGTCGATCTCGGACTTCACCTGCATCAGCGAATCCTTGGCGTTGTCGGCGTCGGCAGTAGCCTGGGCGGCGTCTGCGCGCAGGTCGGTGAGGGCGGTGTCGAGTGCGTTCTTCTTCTGGATCAGCACCACGGCCAGGTCGTCCTGGTTGGTGGCCAGCGCGGTTTCCAGGTCGGCGCTGACGCTGGCCAACTCGCGTTCATGGGTTTCCAGCCGGGAGGTGATGTCCAGGCGGCGGGCGATGATGGCGCCGGTCGCCGCCTTCAGCTGGGTGTACTTCTGGATCATCGACGCGATCGCGTTCTGGTAGGCGATCTCAGGGTGCTCTTTCTCGATGTCGGACACCCACAGGGAGATGAAGCCTGTCCACAGGTTGGACAGGCGGGCGAAGATTGCGTTGTTGGCCATGAAGTTCTCCAGGTTGAATCGGTAAGGTAAATAGGGGGGACGGAGCGTGGTGGCGGCTCAGGCTTTGAGCGCGCGCGCTTGGGGCTTGGTGGCAGTGGTGGCGCGGGAGGCTGCATTGCCCGTCGGCATGGGCTCAAAGTCCAGCGCACCTGGTAACTCGAACTCGGCAGCCACCTCCTCGGCAATGCGCAGGCGCGCCAAGGAGTCTTCCAGCTTGCTGCCCATCTCGGACGAATAGGGCGAGGTGATCACCAGTTGGTACACCTCTTCCATTTTGTCGGGCATGGAGATCAGCGTGGCCTCCAGTGCGCTGCGCCGTACCGCCAGGCGGCGCGAGCGCTGCATGGATTCGGTGTATTGCGCCATGGCGCTACGCAGCTGGCGGGCTTCGTCTTCGGGCAACTGGGTGTTTTGCAGCTGGGCCTGGATTTCGGCAATGCGCCTGGCGAGCACCTCTTCGCTGGCGCCGTCCTTGCGCTGCCTGAGCGACAGATGGACCACGCACAGGCCGAGGTAGTCCACCGTCAGGTCTTCCAGCTTCTCTACATCCTGGCGCGTGAGGGTGGTGCGTACGTCACCGGCGGTTTGGTACAGGGCTTGCACGCGGCTGCACATATGCCGGTAGGTGGCCAGCCCGTTTTTATCGCCGTAGGTGTTCAGCTCGGCCATCAGCCGGGCTTGCCGCTGGTCGCGGGCCTGGCGGTGTTCTTCGCGGTCCACCCAGTTGCGAAACGATGGCAGGCTGGGTATGGCCAACGCGGCCAGCGCCTCGGTGCCCAAGGCCACCACACCCACCAAGCCCAAACCTGCCCAGCCCATGGGCAGGGACGCAAATATGGCGGCGCAACCGGCTGCCAGCAATGCGGTGAGGTTGGTGGGGTGCTTCAGAAAAGCACCCAGGTAGTTGGGCTTGGGGGTCACGGGTGCACGGTGGGTTGGGCGTTACTTGGCGAACTTGGCCCAGATGCGCGCGATCTCCTGCTGGTCTTGCTCCGACAGAATCGGGATCGGCAAGGACCGGCTCAGCGACGCGGTGCTGGGCACGACGGCGGGGTTGGATTTGACGCTGTCGCTCATGAACTCGCCGGCCTTGGAATTGGCGTTGGCGTAGCCCACGGTGTTGGAGATTTTGGCGATGACCTGGGGGCGCATCAGGTAGTCGATCAGCAGATGGGCTTCGCGCTTGTTCCTGGCATTGGCGGGCACGGCCATGGCGTCGATGGCGAGCAGGCCGCCATCGGCCGGCACCCGGTATTCGACCGCGCCACGGGCCTTGGCCTGGGCTTGCACCGCGTCACCCGAGAAGCCGATGGCGACGCAAATCTTGCCCGTGGCGAGCGCATCGATGTACTGGTCGGTAGGGATCACTTTGACGATGCCCGCCAGCCGGTCCAGCACCTGGGCGGCAGCCGCGGTGGAGGCCTTGCCGTCCCATTTGCGCTGGCCGCCGGCCATGGCCGCCAGGGGCACCACATCGCTGGCCGAGTCGACCACGCCGATGCCGCAGGACTGGAAGCGTTTGGCGACTTCAGGGTCGAACACATTGGTCAGCGAATCCATGTCGCGACCGGGGTAGGCGCGGGCGGTGAGCTTGGGGTTCCAGGCAATGCCGACCGTATACCACATGTAGGGCAGGCTGTAGGCGCCGTCCTTGTCCCAGGCGCGCAGGGTGGCGTCGACCCGGGGGTCGATGTTGCCCAGGTTTTTCAGGCTGGCTTTGTCCAGCTTGCCGAGCAGGCCTTTGGCGGCCATGGCGGGCACGGCGTTGGCCGTGGGGAACACCACGTCGTACGGCGTGCCGCCGCTGCGCAGCTTGGTTTGCAGGTCGTCGTTGCTGGAGAAAATATCGTAGACCACACGGATCTTGGTTTCCTTCTCGAAGTCCTGCAGCACGCTGGGTTCGATGTAGTCAGGCCAGTTGAGCACCCGCACCGTGTCTTTGGCACTGGCGCCCACGCCGTTCACGGCGCGGCGCAGGTTCATCAGCACCGTGGCGGTGATCAGGCCGTCGACCGACACCGCCTGCGACTCCTGGAAGGCTTCGGTGGCGACCTGGGTTTGCGGGCCGAAGGTGCCATCCAATGGACCGGCGTTGAAGCCCAGCTTGCCCAGCAGGATTTGCGCTTCGCGCAGCCCGGCCGCGTCCACCAGCTTTTCGCGGCCCTTGTAGTTGCCGCTCGACCAGTTCTGGGTTTGCCAGATCACCTTGCGGATGGCATTCAGCAGGGCGTCCGTCACCTGGTTGGCCGGTGCGAGCCCTTGCTGTTGCGAGAACGCGCGGATGGCTTCCAGCGTGGCCGGTGTGAGGTTGCCGCTGGGCGTTTCGCGGAACAGGCCCATGCGTGCCAGCAAGCGCTGGGCGGTTTCCACCTTGGCGTTGCGGTTGCCGCTGTTGGCGGTGCTGGGCGCCGGGGCGTCCGCCTTCGGTCCGTCGGTGCCAAACACAAAACCTTGTGCCATGGCGGCACTCCCCATCCAGCCGCTGGTACAAAGCGCTGCGACGAGGGCAACTGTGCGAATTTTCATGGAGTCAGTCCTGGTAAGTCGAGAAGAATACTAACTAATCACCGCCCCCGTGCAAGCAGAACGCACCCCTTCCAGAAACACCGCAGAACTGGCTCTGCCAGGCTGCAGGTGTTGCCCCCTGCAAGGGGGTGGGCGAAAGATGCGAAGCACTGCAGCCTGGGGGTGAGCTCAATTCGATGCGAAGCAGATACTGCCGCGCGACTGGGCCAGCTGGAACAGGGCCGCGGCTTTGTCCTGGCTGGCGGTAATGCCGCCCTGGCCTTTGATGGTCATTTCGCCCAGCAGGCAGGCGGCGCTGCCATCCCCACCTTGCACGGCCTGCTCCAGGTGCGTACGGGCCTGGGCGTAGTCGCCGCTGGCCAGCAGCTTGCGCCCGGCCTCGGCGTGGTTGGCGGGTGTGAGTGCCGAGATGGGGGCATTGTTGGCCGCCGGTGCGGCTGGCGGTGGCGTCGGTACGGCAGGTACTGGCACGGCCACCTGCGGCTCGGTCATATTGGGCGCTTGGGATTGTGCGGGTGCGGTGGAGATCGATGGCGATTCAGCCGGGGCTTGCTTCTCGGCCAGCCATTCCTTGAGGCCCAGGTGCCATACGGCCGAGGCCATGGCGCCCACGATGGCCAAGCCGATCAGGCCCTTGGAGAGAGGGGTCAAACTTGCCATCGGCTTATTCCTGTAGGGTGCTGGTGGATGCGGTAGCGGCGCCAAACTGCGCCGAAAGGCTTTGCAGGCGCTGGCTGCGTTGGGTGATTTCGGCCAGCGTGCGCTGCGTCTGCTCGCTGGCGGCTTTGAGCCTGGCTTCAACGCTTGCCGCTTCCTGTGCGCCACGGGTCAGCTCGCGGGCCACCAGGGCTTCCAGCTCGGTGATCTGTTTGCGGATGTCGCCCACCACCTGCTCCTGGCGGGCGGTGGCGGCGGTCAGCTGGGCCTGGGTTTCGTGTTCCAGAGACTGCAGGTTTGCCTGCAGCTGTTCTGCATAGGCTGCGAGGGCTTGGGTCTTGGCTGCGGCGTCGCTCAGTGGGTCTTCGATGGACCAGGACTCGTCGGCCGCATCCATGGCTTGGATGGCCATCAGGCGCGTGGCCGGGTCCATGGCGCTGAGCCCGTCGACCAGGCGCAGCAGCCGCTCCGCCGGGTACAGGGCGGGGGCGATGCCGGCGTTGGCGTAGATGGTGTCGGTATCCAGTGTGCCAGGCCCGGTTTCGATCGGCAATGCGGTGGGAGCCGGGGGCTGGGTTACAACAGCAGGCTCGGCGATGGCAGGGATGGAGTCGCTGGGCGGGTCGTTCTTGACCAAGCCGGCTTTCTCCAGAAAATTCAGCATTCCCTTCATCGCGTGTTCTCCACCCTGTGTTGCATGCCATACCTGCCTGCGACAGCCATTCCACCGCAGTGCCGCTCCTGTGAGCGCGCACCAGTTTAATGCCAATAGTGGGGGCTTTCTGGCGCTGAAGATGGTGGAGTGCGGCGGGGTTTTCAATACCCTTGTGGACGGAACGGTCGCTTTGTTTGCGCTTCTGGCCCCGGCTGGCGTAGGCCGCGCCCAGCAGGGCCACGGTGCAAGTCAACAGCGCCACCATGCCACCCCAGAACCAGTAGGGCAGCCACAGCGGTACCGCAACCATATGCAATACAAAGCTGGCTGCCGTATCCGGCAGTGTCTTGGCCGCCAGGCCCAAGCCCACCGCGGCGGCCAGCAAGAATGCGATGCCTCGACATCCTGTCGCCAACCCCGCCCATGGCAGAGCGGGTGCAGCGCCTAAACTTTCGCGATAGAAAAGATGGCAAGCGCTGGGAAGGATGGTTTGCCGGGCTGGACAAAACGCCCGGCGTGAAGCGCACTGAACCTGCAACAAACCTCGTGAATGAAGCAGGGGATATTAGGCCGCATTCTCGCTACGTCCCTGCACTTCACGACGCCTCAGGAAGTGCGCTGCAACCCCTGCGCCGAATGCTCCGGTTAGCGCACCGAAAACGCTGAGTTCTGGCGAGAACGGGCGGTCTGCGCTGCCGACTACAGCCGGCAGGATGTACATGATTGCAGCACCAACCAGCGCCCCCAGGACGGAGGCCGACTGTTGTGGCCTTGGTAGGCGGCAGGTGAACGCAAATAGTACTGGCCCCAGACAGAGACTGGTGGGGACCGCGATGAAGCCCGAAAACAGCCAGATTGCCGGACTTGCAAAGAGCACATCGACGGGATTGATCCAGAAGCCACTCGGTGCGACCAGTTCGGCCATGAACCAGAACGCCGGTGCCGCAAGTGCTGCTGCCACTCCGCCGAGAAGAGACGCCTTGATCCGCGCCAGCAAAGCGCGGTTGCCATGTTCATCGTGCATCACAACACGACTTGAGCATTTTTTCGAACCGCGTATCTATGGGCTCAACGCGGTGCAAAGCGGCATCTTTGCGCAAGTTTTCCAGCACAGGGGCTCCTCCTTGTTGTATTGCCTCACGAATGGTCAGCTCCGCCATGGTCACATCACCATTCAAAAACTGGGCGTAGCCCAGATTGGCGAGTACTGCAGCGCATTCTTCTTGCGCGCAAATGAACTTGGCCTTTTGCAAGTCGGCCACCGCGCGTGCGAGCAGTGGTGCCGGACTCTGCGCATTTAGCAGCAGCTGCTTTGATTCCACCACCCGTGCATCTGAGGCGTTGCTTAAAGCCCGCGCTACCAAGGTGTTAATGTCGGAGTCGTCGTCTCGGGCAAAACGCTCCGCCAGCAAATCGTTTATTTGCCGCTCTTCTTGCAGCTTGTCGGTCAAGCCGGAGCCCAGCGCCCAATTGCTCAGGCTTCGGGCCAGCACTTTGCGTACACCGGGCGCTGTGTCTTTGGAAAAGTTGGCATAGGTCAATTGGTACAGGATTGCAGCGTCGGCATACTCTTCACTAACGGTCAGCTGTTGCGCTGCGTTATAGAGCCTGGCGGCCACATACTCGCGCAGTATCGGGCTCGGGTCTTCACTAAAAGTTTCTGCAACCCGGTCGTAGTTCACCCGTACGCTGCGCGTGTCGGAAAGGGCGTTCAGGCTGGCAGCGCGGTTAAAAAAGGCAAATGCAACCTGTTCACGCATTTCGTTTGACAGGTCAACGTGGTAAATCCGTACCACCCTGTCATACGCCTCAATGGCTTGCCTGTAGCGTTGTAGTTTGTGCAGTGTGGCCCCCATGTTCACCGTGCCTTGCAGCACGACTTCCTGCACCTCACTATCTCCCCGACGGTCTAGCGCATTGCTGAGTAGCGCGTAGCTGGCAACAGCTTTTTCCAGTTGACCTTGGACGGCGAGTGCCGCGCCCTTGTTAAACAGCGATTGCATTGCTACCAAACGCAGCGGTGCGTGCGTGCTGGTTCCATAGCGGGTGTAGACCGTGTCGTACAGCGCCATGGCCTTCGCAGTTTGTCCCAGTGCTGCCAAGCTAATGGCCTTGCCATACCAGGCCCGCCCCAGTTGTACCAACACAGGCCCTGCTTTGTCAGCCGCGTACTGCTGAACGACCCCATCGTAGGTGTACAAGGCCTGCGCCGTTTCGCCCAATCTTTGCAGACCGATGGCCTTATTCACCTGCGCCTGTGCGACCCGTTGGCGTATCTGTGGTGACGGCGCTTGCCCATAACGCGCTTTTACTTGGTCGCACAGGACAATGGCCGCTCGCACATCGGTATGCGATAGCTGCACAGCGGCATTGACCAAGGCCATCGCGACGCTGGCTTGCAGGGAGGGGGCAGTCTCCGTGCCAAAGCGGGTGTCAATGCGCTTGTAAGCCGCAATAGCGGCCTCAGCGTCCCCGGTCTTTTGCCAATGGATGCCCGTGTTGAATAACGCATCTGCCAGCTTCTCTTTCAGCACTAGCTCCTGGCGTTGACCGTATTCGCGATCAATCAGCGCATATACCTCGCGCTCCGCTTCCAGTTGCTGCCGCTGGCCCAGGTCGTAGCCTTTGTTGATCAGCGCTTTGAGCACTTGTACCAGTACATTGGGGGCAGGGTCTTGGCCAAACCGTTCGTACACCAGGTCGTAGGTGGCGGCGGACTCTGCAGCCTCGCCGCTCCGCGATAACGCGTTGGCCTTGTTTAGCATGCCCTGCGCTACTTGTTCGCGGATCAGCGGGTCCTGGCTCTTGCCAAAGCGGGCATACACCAGCTCTGGCACGGGCACGTTGCCATACGACTGGGCCTCAGCGCTGGTATACGCCAAGCCCAGCGTTTGGCCGAGGGCCATACCAGCAGCCAGCAGCCACCCTGCCAATACATTTGCCAATAGCTTGAAAGGTTTGCACTGCATGACTGCAGTGTAAATTTTCACGACTCCGCTGCCGGGTCGTGAGCGCTGCGACACGCGCCACCCCAACCAGTACGCAGCGCCGAGAAACAGCGCGCTGGCAACAAGGAATACCTGGCCTGCGGAAGTCCACACCATGGGTTCGGCTCCGAAGGTGGATGCATGAAAGGATGGCAGTAAATGTGCGCTGGCGACAGCACGGGGCAGGTCAAAAATCAGGGATCGGATCGCTCCCGCTGATCAGCGTGAGCTGACCCGGTGTGGCGACGTAAATCGTTCGTTCTCGAATCTTTTTCGTGGGCAGCAATTCACCGCTTGTACCCAATTGGCGCAGTCTGCCGGTGTACAACACCTGCAGATGGTTTCCCTGGAATTTCCACTCGCTTTGAATATCCATGCACTCATCGCTTCCGTCCTTTGCATCTTCTTTTGCAGACGCAGAATTATCCAAGGCACTGCAGGCGCCGTGGGCACCATCGTTGTCTACCGACAAGGCAATGCCCGCATTCAGCAAATGGGCCAGATCGCCCTGCAGGCCGACGACTACCAACCACCTGCCGCAATAGCCTTGCCAGCAACTTCCCCATTCGGCAGTGACGGCAAAGTGCCCCTCTTCCAATTTGGTAATGCTGGTTCTACCAATATTGCCTTCTACGCCACTGGTTGCCACAGAATCTTGTCTGGTGATCATGTGCCATCCATCGGCACTGTGCTCAAAAAAGTAGGCCCCAATCGTGCCGGAGCAGCTATGGCAATCGAATGGACGGTTGTTCTCATCGACGGGTAGCACCTGGGTCACCAGCGCAGCATGTGTGTCGTCCAGCCTCACCACATACAGAGGCGAAATTTCTGCCTGCGTCCCGGCTACACCCACTTCGGTGGGCGTATCTGTTGTGGCCGACAAGTCCACGGGTTGAACTTTGTCGTCTCCCGTCGACGTCCAGCCGGGGAACGGCAGAACCATCAAGGCATTGCGGTCCAGGGTTTTGGAATATCGAATGTCGGATTTCTCGCAACCCGCCAACAACAGGCTTGCCGTAATCAACGCGCAATGAATTGCGAACCTGCTAAATAACTTCATTGGACTCATACAAAGGAACGTTGGGGGGATGGGGTTCGCGGCTGCGAATCATGAGCAGCAAGGGGCCAACTATCCATACACCCAGCAAGTAGATACGCACGAAGTCATCAACCCCATCTTCCGAAGCGGTTGCAATCGGCATGAAAACCAGTGTCGCACCTACGACTGCGGTACATGCGAAGACCTTTGCGCCAAGCCAGGCGCGTGGTTTGCTTGCCAGGAAAAAAGCGACCACCCATGGCCAACTGATCAAGACAAATATGGGCACTCCCACCAAGCATTCCATGCCGGAAAGATAGCGAAACTTCATTGTGGGCGCGCATGCCAATGCGCCCACGACGAGCAGCGTGCTCAACAGCAACGACAGGACTACGATGAGACGCGTGTTTCGCATTGGTGGCTTGCCGGTCTGCTACTGGTGGCGGTGTTGCTGGGCCTGGACCAGATCACCAATCTGGTCCACGAACGCCAGGGGCGGCACCAGAGCGCGGTGCAGGTGGTTGTTGCGCCACTGGCGGTACCCACCGTTCCATGGATGGTGGGCTGTGGGAAAAGTTGTGAAGCATGCCAGATAGTGCGGGTTCGACTTTGCGGGACATTGGTGCCTACCTTGCTGGTCTTGGAACCTATGAACCAGCAGGGTCTTCACTTCGCCGCCTCCACCTTCACTCGCGGATTCGGCCATTCGCCAAACATCTCCGGCGCATACATCGCCTCGACGCGGCTGGGTGGCAGGGCGAAGTCGCCCACGTTGTTCAGCCGTACCGTGTACTCCATCTTCACCACACCCTTGGGCAGGTATTCGTAGTAGCTGCGGAAGGATTCGAAGCTGCGTTCCTCGAAGGCCGGCCAGCCGCTGCCGCTGCGCTTTTCACCCTGGGTGGCGATCTCGGAATCGCGGCCCAGGCCGCTGCCGAGGATGGTGGCGCCGCCGGGGATGGGGTCGGTGATGGCGACCCAGGTCATGTCGGCGGAGGCGTTGACTTCCAGGCTGATGCGCAGCACGTCGCCACGGGTGTACTGGCCTTTGACGGCCTGCTCCACCGGGGTGATGGTCTTCTTGATCTGGTAGCCGGCGTTGAACGGTGCCTTCAGCGCGATGGCGGCCACCGACTGCAGGGTCAGCCAGGGTTTGCCTGTGCCTTGCTGGGTGATGGTCAGCGTTTCCTTGGCGGCGGATTTGCTCCAGGGCAGGAACATGCCGTTGTTGCGCAGGTTGCCGGGTGAGGCGGGCGCGCCGAACATGCTGGTCTGGTGCGGTGCGCCTGTTGTATCGGTAGGCTTGATGCGCTCGACCTTGCTCCAGTCGACACTGGCCATGGCGGCGCCGAGGGCGGCCTTGGTGATGCCGGTGACCGGCGTGGCTTCGAACTTGGCAGAGAACTTCTCCAGTGCCAGGCCGCCCCACAGATTGGCGGTGGTGGTCAGCCAGGCGCCGCGTTGCTGGCGGCTGATGAAGCCGTTGGCCAGGCGGCCCATGTCGTCCTTCCAGGCCGGGTCGTCCATCACGGCCAGCAGCAGGCGGGCGGTGTTGACGTCGCCGTTCTGCATCAGCCACCACCAGTAGTCGTCCTGCTCGGTGCTGAAGACCATCTTCGTGCCCTGGAAGCTCAGGCGCGATCGCAGTATCTGCTGGGCTTCGGCCAGGCGCTTGTCGCGCTCGGGTACGTCGGCCACGCGTTTCAGGATGTTCAGCCAGTCGATCACCGCGTGGGTGGGCCACTGGTTGGGCGCGATGGTGATGCTGCCCAGCATGCGGGCCTGGGCCTTGCCGTAGCGCGACAAGGCTTCGATGGCGGCCAGTTTGCGCATGTCCAGGTCCTTGCGCGGGCTCCAGAAGCTGCGCTGGATACGGCCTTCGACAAAGGCGATCAGGCCGCGCTCCATCGGCGCGCGCACCTCGTCGCTCAGGGCGAATGCCGGGTTGATGCCCGATGCCTCGTGCGTCGCCGCCAGCAGGTAGGCGGTCAGCGTGTCGCTGCCGCGCTCGGCTTCGCCGTCGCGCGGCGGGAAGTAGCTGGCCAGGCCGTCGCTGTCCAGGTGGCTGGGGATTTGCGCAGCCACGGTTTCCCATAGCTTGGCGTCGCGCAGGCCCACGGACTTGCTGGTCTTTTGCTCCAGGCAGGCAAACGGGTAGTTGGCGAACCAGTCGCGCACGCCGGGCAGGCCTTCGGCCAGGGTGGGTTGCATGGACATCTTCAAACCACCGCGGCCGGGCAGGGCGTCGGCCGGCGGGTTCACATCCAATGTGTACGGGCCGTCGACCTGCACCAGCGTGGCCTGCTGCACCGTCAGCGGCACGGCGGGGATGATGCGCTGCCGCGCCTTCAGCGCATCGCGGGCGCCGCTGATGCTGTCCTTGGCTTCGATCTCCCAGAGGATGGCCTCGGAGCGGACTTGCGCCAGCTGCGCCGGTGCCGTTACGTTCCAGGCGACTTCCCGCGCTTCGCCGGCCGGGATGTCCACGGTTTGCGGCTTCAGGTCCAGCAGGGTGGCGCGCGGCGCGACTTCGACCTTCATGGCTTTCTGCGTGGTGTTGCGCAGGGTGATCTGGGCGCGGAACTGGTCGTCTTCGCGCACCAGCGGCGGCAGGCCGCTGATGATCTGCAGGTCTTGCGTGGCGCGGATGCTGGTCGATCCAGTGCCGAACAGGCCGGTGGACGCATCGGCCACGGCGACGATCTTGAAGGTGGTGAGCGCGTCGTTCAGCGGCACGGTCACGGTGGCCTGGCCATTCGCGTCCAGCTGCACTTTGGGGTTCCACAGCAGCAGGGTTTCCAGCAGCTCGCGGGCACCGCTGTGGCCGCCGCCGCCGCCCGCGGGCACGGCCTTGCGGCCGTAGTGGCGCCGGCCGATGATTTCCATCTGCGCGGTAGAGGTTTCCACGCCCCAGGACCGGCGCTGCAGCATGGCATCGAGCAGGTTCCAGCTGTTGTTGGGCATCAGCTCCAGCAGCGCCTGGTCGACGGCGGCCAGGGCCACCTCGGCATTCGCCGCGGGCTGGCCGTTCGGCAGCTTGACCTGGACCGTGACCTTGGCCTGGCTGCGCACCGGGTAGCTTTCTTTATCGGCCTTGACGCTCACATCCAACTGGTGCGCCTTGCTGCCGACGCGGATCTCGGCCACGCCCAGGCGGAAGGCCGGCTTGCTCAGATCGACCAGGGTGGTGGGCGCCACGTATTCGCGGCCCTCGTACCAGAAGCTGGTCCACCATTCGCGTGGCGCCTTGTAGCCCCAGGTGAAGAAGCTGTACCACGGCACCTCGCGCAGCCGGCCACGCAGGGCCAGCACGCTGACATACACGTTCGGGCCCCAGCCGTCCTGGATCTTCAGCTGGATGGTCGGGTCCTGGCCGTTGAGCTGCACCACCTGGGTTTGCACAATGCCTTCGCGCTCCACCGTCACCAGCGCGGTGGCAAAACGGAACGGCATACGCACCTGGAACTTGGCGGTCTCGCCGGGCTGGTAGCTCTTTTTCTCGGGCAGCAGGTCCATGCGGTCGTGGTTTTCGCCACCGAACCATAGCTCGCCCTGCTTGGTCACATAGACCGAGGACGCGGCCTGGATGCGATACCCCTCGCTGTCTTTGGCGGTGACCACCAGCTCGACTTCACCGGCTTCCTTCAGCGCCGCTTCGCACAGCAGCAGGCCGCGCGCATCGCTCTTGCCGCTGCATACCGTGCCCAGCGACTTGATGGTGGTCTTGTTGTCGTAGGTGTAGAAGCCGCCGACCATGCGCTTGCGGCTGGTGGTGACGATGCGGGCCGTAGCGGTGACCTCGAGCGCCACGTCGGCCTTCGGCTTGCCGGCCAGGTCCAGCGCCAGGGCCTGGAACTTCAGCTTCTGGCTGGTCGATACCCAGCCCTCGGTCTTGATGCCGGCGACCACCGAGGCTGGCCACAGGGTTTGCGTGCTGCGGATGGTCTGCACCTCGCCGTTCGGGTCGGAGTAGGTGGCTTCCAGCAGCAGGTCTTGTGGTTGCGGGCGGATGGGTACTTCGTTGACCGTGACCTTGCCGGCGCCGTTCTTGTTCAGCGTCAAGGGCAGCTTGTCGGCAATGACGCGGTTGTCCTGGCTGGCTTCGGTCTGCTCTTCGTCGGCCACGGCGGCGTTGGAGTCTGCGTTTTCACGCCGGGGGGCGGCGAAGCTGAACTCTTCGAAGTCGCTGTAACTCAGGTATTTGCCGCGCACCAGGGCCGACACACGCACCGGCAGGTTGGCCGCGCCGCCGCCGGCCACGTAGTTGATCTGCACATCGACCGGCACGCTCTTCACATTCACCAGGGCTTTCTTGTCGCTGGGCGTGACCCGGCCTTCCAGCACCGGCAGGCGGAACTCTTCCACGCGGAACATGCCGGTGCTGAAGTTGCGCTCGTTGCCCGCGCTGTGTAACTCCACGGTGTAGACGCCCAGCTTGGCGGCGGGCGGAATCGACCAGGTGCTCTCTGCACTGCGGCCGCCGGTGGCGGTTTTGCGCCAGGCCAGGTCCTGGGTGTACTGCTGGCCGCTGCCCACGTGGGTGATCAACAAGGTGTCGGGCGCCGACTGCGGCAGGCCAAAGCCCTTGCTGGTTTCGGTGCGCAAAATGTGCTTCATCGACACGGTTTCGCCGACCCGCAGCAGGGTGCGGTCGAAGATGGTGTGGGCGCGCTCGTCCGGGCGGGCTTGGCTGCTGGTCGGCAGGTTGAAGCGCCAGGCCTCGATGCCGCGGTTCCAGTCGCTCCAGGTGAAGGCCATGTCGGGCACGCCGTCCTTGCCGGTGCTGCGGGCGCTGACGAAATAGGCCTGGCGGCTGCTCTCTTCGCCGCTGCAATTCGGCGCCTCAGCGCTGATGCCGCTCAGGTAGGCGATGCCTTGGGCATCGGTGGTGGCGTGGGCGACGGGCTTGCCCCGGCAGTCGGATACCTGTACCTGGGCGTTGGCCACGGGCAGGCCTTTGTCCAGGCTGGTGACCCAGGCTAGGGCGTTCTCACGGCCCAGCTTGAAGTGCACGCCCAGGTTGGTCACCAGGGCCGAGGTGCGTACATACATGGTGCGCTGGCCGCCAAAGCGCTCGTCCAGCAGCGAGGTACCCAGCATCTTGGAGGCGATCTCGACCACGTGGAAGCCGGGCGTCAGCGGAATGCCGACCACCTCGAACGGCCGTGGGTCGTTGTTGGCGGGCTGGGGCAGGTCCAGGGTTTTCACGCCGGGCTGGTCTTGCAGCAGCGACAGCATGCGGCTTTGCACGTAGTTCTTGTCCTCATCGCCCAGCACCTTGGGCAGGCGGCCTTTGAGCTCGGCGGCGGCCAGCTTGCGTGGCACGTGGTAGCTGTCGTAGCGCTGCACCTTTTCGAACCAGGCAATGATCTCGGCGTCGCTGCGCGGCTGCAGCTCGCTGACCTTGCCGGCTGACTTGGCGGTCTCGGGGTTCAAGCCGGAGATCGCCAGCTTGGCCTCGACATTGCGCAGCGTCACCGGCAGCAGCGCCACGCCATTCGGTTCGGCAAAGCGCTCGACGATGCCAAACGGCGCGGCGGCGAACTTGGCCAGCGGCGGCCGGCTGCCGGTGGCGACCTGCAGGGGAAAGCTGCTGGCGTTGCTCAGCGGCCGGTTGGAGGCGTCTTTGAAGTCGCTGGGCAGGGTCAGGCTGAACTTGGTGAGCTCTTCGAACGGGCTTTTGAAGGTCAGGCTGCTGAGCACCGCGTCGGCGTCGCTGCTTTCTTCGTCAAACGTGGGCTGCAGCGTGTCTTTGCCGGATTTCAGGCGTATGCCTTCCAGCAGCTTGCGGGCCACCGGCGCGTTGAAAGTCAGGCGCATGGGCTGGATCGGCAGGCAGGCGCTTTGGGCGTTTTCGCGTTCGCAGCTGAAGCTGGCTTCGAACGGTGGGCGCACTTCAAAGCCGAAGCGTTTTTCCACCATATTGGGGACGCCGCTGGGCGTGGCCACGCCTTTGCCGTAGACCAGCTGCACTTTGGCAGACGGCGGCAGGCGGCGGTTGCAGGCCAGGGTGGCGAAGCGCAGCGGGGCGGCGGCAGCGGCTTTGTCCAGGCCGTGGGCCTTCAGCAATTCAGTGCGGTCCTTGCCGGTGATGGCGCGCACCGCGACCTTCTCGCCCAGGCCGTCTACCGCGCACCACAGGTTGGCCTGCAGGCTGGCCGGCGTGGCATCGCCGTTGAGCTGCAGGGTGAAGTATTGCTCTTCGTCGATCTGGCTGCCGCTGGACGGGCGGATGTTCTGCACAAACGGCCCGCCGCTATTGAACTTGTAGCTGGTGGTGCCCACCAAATAAGCGCTGGAGGCCGATTTGACATCCGGCCGCGGCTGCAGGGTGCAGCGTATGCCGGGGGGTAGATCGTTGGCAAATTCAAACGCCCATTCGCGGTCGCTGGTCCAGCGGCCCGTGCCCTGGCTGGCCTGCGCGTCGTTGCACTGCAGGCTGGCGGGGGCCGGTGCTTTGGGGTCGCCAAAGTTGACTGCGCTGCTGTCGAACTGCACCACCAACTGGCGGATGCGTGCCACCTCGCCCTGCGGCGACACGCGGATGATTTGTGCGGCCTGGGCCAGGCTGGCGGAGGCTGCAATGCAGCAGGCGATGGCGAATTTTTGGATGTTCAAGCGATTCCCTCATATGCCTCTTGTCGGGCGCCGCTAGGGTAGCCGAAAAAAAAGACGCGAACCCGGATCGCGTATGGACGCAGCGGGTACTTGAAGTCTGAAATTTACTGTATAAAATTACAGTAATGGGTGAATTCCTGTTTTGATAGCAGCTTGCGCAGCTTCTATCAGCGCCAGAGGCCGATTTAATCCTTATTTTGTCCTGCCATGTCCCACACCATCGTCCCCATCCACGCCATCAAAGGCCGTGGCACGGCCACGCACCTGGCGCACCGCTTCACATCGCTGGAGCGCGATGCGTTCGACGACGGCTGGGGCACGCTGCAAGACGCCGAGCCCAGGGCACCGCTGGCCACCGAGGTCACGTTTAAAGACGCGCGTAGCGCCATCACCCGCAACGACTCGCCCGACATCTACTTCGACTACGGGCTTAACCCGTACCGCGGCTGTGAGCATGGCTGCGTGTATTGCTATGCCCGGCCCACGCACAGCTACCTGAATCTGTCGCCAGGGCTGGACTTTGAAACCCGCATCATCGCCAAGCGCAACCTGGCCGAAGTGCTGGCGCGCGAGTTGGCGGCCAAGAGCTATGTGCCGCAGATGATCGCCCTGGGCACGGTGACCGACGGCTACCAGCCGGTGGAGCGCGAGCTGCGCCTGACCCGTGGCGCGCTGGAGGTGCTGCAGCGCTGCCGGCATCCGGTGGGCCTGGTGACCAAGGGCAGCGGCGTGGAGCGGGATCTGGACCTGTTGGCGCCGATGGCGGCGCAGAAGCTGGCAGCGGTCTACGTGACCATCACCACCTTGGACGGCGCACTGGCCCGCACCCTGGAGCCACGGGCTGCTGCGCCGTACCGCCGGCTGCGCACCATCCGC
The DNA here is from genome assembly GCF_031458075.1 of Rhodoferax ferrireducens. Taxonomy (GTDB): domain Bacteria; phylum Pseudomonadota; class Gammaproteobacteria; order Burkholderiales; family Burkholderiaceae_C; genus Rhodoferax_B; species Rhodoferax_B ferrireducens_A. Next base: position 1,326,952 of record NZ_JAVDXT010000001.1, read on the forward strand.
GCGCTGGCCGAGGCCGGCGTGCCGGTGGGCGTCAGCGTGGGGCCGCAGATTCCGTTCATCAACGACGACATGGAACAGGTGCTGGCCGCCGCCTATGAGGCCGGCGCGCGCACCGCGTTCTACACCGTGCTGCGCCTGCCCTGGGAGGTGCGGCCGCTGTTCCGCGAATGGCTGCAGCTGCACTACCCCCAGCGCGCCGAGCGGGTGATGGCGCGCATCCAGGACATGCGCGGCGGCAAGGACTACAACGCCGACTTTGCTACCCGCATGAAGGGCAGCGGCCTGTGGGCCGAGCTGCTGCGCCAGCGCTTCCACAAGACCTGCGCCAAGCTGGGGCTGAACCGCGAGCGGGTCGAACTGGATGTGGCGCAGTTCCGGCCGGGGCTGCTGTCGGGGCAGTCGAGTTTGTTTTGAGAGCTTAGTTGCCTTGCAGCGCCTGGCTGTGGAAGGCGATGTGCTCGGCCATGAAGGTGGTGATGAAGTAGTAGCCGTGGTCGTAGCCCATGTGGCGGCGCACGATCAGTGGCTGGCCTACGGCCTGGCAGGCGGCTTCGAAGATATGCGGGTTCAGCTGGGCGGCCAAGAACTTGTCGGCCAGGCCCTGGTCAATCAGGATGCCGCCGGGGTAGGGCGCCGAGGTCTTGGCGGCCATCAGGAACACCGCGTCGTGCTTGGGCCAATCGGTGTTGTCGGCGCCCAGGTAGCCGCTGAAGGCTTTTTGGCCCCAGCCGCACTGGGTGGGTGCGCAGATGGGGGCGAAGGCGGATACCGACTTGAACAGGCCTGGATGCTTGAGCGCCAGGGTCAGCGCGCCGTGGCCGCCCATCGAATGGCCGAAAATGCCGACGCGCTGCGGGTCAATCGGCAGCTCGGAGGCGATGGCCGGCAGCAGCTCCTTGGTCAGGTAGCTTTCCATGCGGTAGTGGGTGGACCAGGGGGCCTCGGTAGCGTCGATGTAGAAGCTGGCGGCCAGGCCGAAGTCCCAGTCATCGGTCTCGCCTGGCACATTCGCGCCGCGCGGGCCGGTGTCGGGCGCAATCAAGGCCAGGCCGTGCTGGGCCGCGTATTGCTGGGCGCCGGCCTTGGTCATGAAGGTTTCTTCGTTGCAGGTCAGGCCCGCCAGGTACAGCAGGGCCGGCACGCGACCGTGGTTGGCCTGCGGCGGCAGGTAGACCGAGAACTTCATCGGCAAGCCGATCTCGCGCGAGTCGTGTTGGTAGAAGGTTTGCACGCCGCCAAAACAGCCGTGCTCGGAGAGGGTTTTCAGGGGTTCGGTCATACAGCCAATCAAAGAAATGGGAAGGGAGGGCGGGGCGTTAAAACAGCACGACTCCGCGGATAGATTCACCGCGCTTCATCAAATCAAAGCCCTTGTTGATGTCCTCCAGCGGCATGGTGTGGGTGATCAGCGGGTCGATGCTGATCTTGCCCTCCATGTACCAGTCGACGATCTTGGGCACGTCGGTGCGGCCCCGTGCGCCGCCGAAGGCCGAGCCTTCCCATTTGCGGCCGGTGACCAGCTGGAACGGCCGGGTGCTGATCTCGGCACCGGCCTCGGCCACGCCGATGATGATGCTGCGGCCCCAGCCCTTGTGGGTGCATTCCAGCGCCTGGCGCATGACCTTGGTGTTGCCTATGCATTCAAAGCTGTAGTCAGCACCGCCGTCGGTCAGCTGGACAATCGCATCGACGATGTTGCCGCCAGCGGCTTCGATGTCCTTGGGGTTCAGGAAGTGGGTCATGCCAAAGCTGCGGGCCATGGCTTCGCGGGCCGGGTTCAGGTCGACACCGATGATCTTGTCGGCGCCCACCATCTTGGCGCCCTGGATCACGTTCAGGCCGATACCGCCGAGTCCGAACACCACCACATTGGCGCCGGCTTCGACCTTGGCGGTGAACAGCACGGCACCGATGCCGGTGGTGACGCCGCAGCCGATGTAGCAGACCTTGTCGAACGGGGCGTCCTTGCGGATCTTGGCCAGGGAGATCTCGGGGGCCACGGTGTAGTTGCTGAAGGTGCTGGTGCCCATGTAGTGGAAGATGGGCTGGCCGCCCAGGCTGAAGCGGCTGGTGGCGTCAGGCATCAGGCCCTTGCCCTGGGTGCCACGGATCAGCTGGCACAGGTTGGTCTTGCGGCTCAGGCAGAACTTGCACTGGCGGCATTCGGGGGTGTACAGGGGGATGACGTGGTCGCCCTTCTGCAATGTCGTCACACCGGGGCCGACATCGACCACGATGCCCGCGCCTTCATGGCCGAGGATGGCGGGGAAGATGCCTTCGGGGTCGGCGCCACTGAGGGTGTAGTAGTCGGTGTGGCAGATGCCGGTGGCTTTGATTTCGACCAGCACTTCGCCGAATTTCGGGCCTTCCAGGTCCACGGTTTCTATTGTCAGGGGGGTGCCGGCTTTCCAGGCGACTGCGGCTTTGGTTTTCATGGCGGTGTCCTTGCGCTGGCAAAAGTTCAACTATAAGCCGCGACCACCTATTTGCTACCTGCCCATCCTGCTATTTTTATAACAAATAGATCGCCGGCGCAGGTAGGAATTGCACCCGTAGCTATCAACACAATAGCAAAAGCGATGGCAGCCGCAAACGAAAAAAGCCCCCGGTTGTAACGCCGGGCGCTTTGCTTCAACACCTTATGCGTTGAAGAATTTCTTCAGCTTGTCGGTCCAGCTGTCACCGGAGGGCGAATGCTTGCCGCCGCCCTTCTTGAACGACTCTTCCAGCTCGCGCAGCAGCTTGCGCTGGTGCTCGGTGAGCTTGACCGGCGTTTCCACCGTGATGTGGCAGTACAGGTCGCCGGGCGAGCTGTCGCGCACGCCCTTGATGCCCTTGCCGCGCAGGCGGAACTGCTTGCCGGCTTGCGTGCCCTCGGGGATGTCGATGGCGGCCTTGCCGGCCAGCGTCGGCACTTCGATCTCGCCGCCCAGGGCCGCGGTGATGAAGCTCACTGGTACCGAGCAGTGCAGGTCGCCGCCGTCGCGCTCAAAGATGTCGTGTTTCTTGGTGCGGATCTCGATGTACAGGTCGCCGGAGGGGCCGCCGTTGGAGCCCGGCTCGCCGTTGCCGACGCTGCGAATGCGCATGCCGTCGTCGATGCCGGCGGGGATCTTCACTTCCAGCGTCTTTTGTTTCTTCAGCTTGCCCTGGCCGCTGCAGACCGTGCAGGGCTCGGGGATCACCTTGCCCGTGCCGCGGCAGGTGGGGCAGGTTTGCTGCACGCTGAAGAAACCCTGGCGCATCTGCACCGTGCCCTGGCCCGCGCAGGTGCCGCAGGTCTTGGCCTGGGTGCCGGGCTTGGCGCCGCTGCCGTGGCAGGTGTCGCAGGCTTCCCAGGTGGGGATGCGGATCTGCGCTTCCTTGCCGCGGGCGGCTTCTTCCAGGGTGATTTCCATGGCGTAGCTCAGGTCGCTGCCGCGGAACACCTGGCGGCCACCGCGGCCACCGCCCCGGCTCTGGCCGAACATGTCGCCAAAAATGTCGCCAAAGGCTTCGGCAAAGCCGCCAAAGCCTTCCGCGCCCGGGCCGCCGCGCATGTTCGGGTCGACGCCGGCAAAGCCGTGCTGGTCGTAGGCCGCGCGTTTTTGCGCGTCGCTCAGCATCTCGTAAGCCTCTTTGGCTTCCTTGAACTTTTCTTCCGCGACAGTGCCTGCATCACCCTGGTTGCGGTCAGGGTGGTGCTTCATCGCCAGCTTGCGATAGGCCTTCTTGATTTCTTCGTCGGAAGCGTTCTTGGGAACGCCCAGGGTTTCGTAGTAGTCTTTTTTGCTCATTCTGCAATTACTTTCTCAATACAGCGATCCGGGATGAGCCACATCAGCGCCAGTACGCAAAAAGCCGCGTCGAAACCCCGTGAGGGGCATTCGAACGCGGCGCGGGTCCGGTGGAGTGAACCCCGCGGGATTAACCTTTCTTGACCTCTTTCACTTCCGCGTCGACGACGTTGTCGTCGGCAGCGGGCTTGGCTTCGGCAGCGGCTTCGGCGCCACCGGCGGCTGCGCCGGCAGAGGCTTCTTCGGCAGCTTGCTTGGCTTGCATGTCGGCGTACATTTTTTCGCCCAGCTTCTGGCTGACGGTCATCAAGGCGGTGTTCTTTTCGTCGATCGCAGCCTTGTCGTCACCCTTCAGCGCTTCTTCCAGGGCCTTGATGGCGGCTTCGATGCTGTCCTTTTCGGACGCTTCGATCTTGTCGCCGTATTCGGTCAGGCTCTTCTTCACGCTGTGCACGCTGGCTTCGCCCTGGTTACGGGCTTGCACCAGTTCCAGCTTCTTCTTGTCGTCGGCGGCGTTCAGCTCGGCGTCTTTCACCATTTGCTGGATTTCGGCTTCCGACAGGCCGGAGTTGGCCTTGATGGTGACCTTGTTTTCCTTACCCGTGCCTTTATCCTTGGCGCCGACGTGCAAGATGCCGTTGGCGTCGATGTCGAACGACACTTCGATCTGCGGCGTGCCACGGGCTGCGGGCGGGATGCCTTCGAGGTTGAACTCACCCAGCAGCTTGTTCACATTGGCGATCTCGCGTTCGCCCTGGAACACCTTGATGGTCACGGCCGGCTGGTTGTCGTCGGCGGTGGAGAAGGTCTGCGCAAACTTGGTCGGGATGGTCGTGTTCTTGTTGATCATCTTGGTCATCACGCCGCCCAGGGTTTCGATACCCAGAGACAGAGGCGTCACGTCCAGCAGCAGCACGTCCTTGCGGTCGCCCGACAGCACCTGGCCTTGGATCGCGGCGCCCACGGCCACGGCTTCGTCAGGGTTCACGTCCTTGCGGGGTTCGCGGCCGAAGAATTCCTTGACCTTGTCCTGCACCTTGGGCATGCGGGTCATACCGCCGACCAGGATCACGTCATGGATGTCGGAGACCGACACGCCAGCATCCTTGATCGCCAGGCGGCAAGGGGCGATGGTGCGTTCGATCAGCTCTTCCACCAGGGCTTCGAGCTTGGCGCGGCTGAGCTTGATGTTCAGATGCTTGGGGCCGGAAGCGTCGGCGGTCACGTAGGGCAGGTTGATGTCGGTGGCGGCGCCGTTCGACAGTTCGATCTTGGCCTTTTCAGCGGCTTCTTTCAGGCGCTGCAGGGCCAGCACGTCTTTGGACAGATCGACGCCGGATTCTTTCTTGAACTCGGTGATGATGAAGTCGATGATGCGCTGGTCGAAGTCTTCGCCGCCCAGGAAGGTGTCGCCGTTGGTGGACAGCACTTCGAATTGCTTTTCGCCATCGACATCGGCGATTTCGATGATGGAGATGTCGAAGGTACCGCCGCCCAGGTCATACACGGCGATCTTGCGGTCGCCCTTTTCCTGCTTGTCCAGGCCGAAGGCCAGGGCTGCAGCGGTGGGTTCGTTGATGATGCGCTTGACTTCCAGGCCGGCGATACGGCCAGCGTCCTTGGTGGCCTGGCGCTGCGCGTCGTTGAAGTACGCTGGCACGGTAATCACGGCTTCGGTGACCGGCTCGCCCAGGTAGTCTTCGGCGGTCTTCTTCATCTTGCGCAGAATGTCGGCGCTGACCTGCTGGGCCGACATCTTGGTGCCGCGCACTTCGACCCAGGCGTCGCCGTTGTCGGCTGCCACGATCTTGTAAGGCATCAGATCGATGTCTTTTTGGACTTCTTTTTCCGAGAACTTGCGGCCGATCAAACGCTTGACGGCGTACAGCGTGTTCTTCGGGTTGGTCACGGCCTGGCGCTTGGCGGACGCGCCAACCAGCACTTCGCCGTCTTCCTGGTAGGCCACGATGGACGGCGTGGTGCGCGCGCCTTCGGAGTTTTCAATGACGCGGGGCACATTGCCTTCCATGATGGAGACGCAGCTGTTGGTGGTGCCCAAGTCAATACCAATGATTCTTCCCATGATTGCTTCCTTCGATTTATGTGAGTGGAGCGGGTTGTTGCCAGTTCGTGCTGCAAAAACCCTTGTGTTGCTAACGTGTGGATAACTTTCGCCACTTCAAGAGTGGGGTTACCGCTTTTTGTTTATTTAGGTGCAGTAACGGTGACCAAAGCCGGGCGCAGCACGCGGTCGGCGATCAAATAGCCTTTTTGCAGCACGCTGACCACGGTATTGGCTTCCTGCTCGGCCGGTACCACGCTGATCGCCTGGTGCTGGTGCGGGTCGAACTTGGTGCCGGCGGGAGGGGCGATCTCGATCACCTTGTTGCGTTCCAGTGCGCTTTTCAGCTGGCGCAGGGTAGCTTCAGCGCCTTCACGGATCTGGGCCGTGGTGCCGTCCTTGATCGCCAGGCCGGCTTCCAGGCTGTCGGCCACCGGCAGCAGGCTTTCGGCAAAGCTTTCCAGGCTGAACTTGCGGGCCTTGGCGATGTCTTCCTCGGCGCGGCGGCGGGCGTTCTCGGCATCGGCCTTGGCGCGCAGGAACTGGTCGGCCAGATCGGCACTTTTGGCTTTCAACGCAGCCAACTCGGCCTGGGCCTGGGCCAGGGCTTCCGCATCGCTGGCAGCGGGCTGCTCGTCGGTGGGGGCCATGCTGTCCAGCGGGTTGTGGTCGGGATTGGGATTGATATCAGACATGCTTATGAGGAAATGGAATGAACCAGCGACACAGACTGGGGGCTAAGCGCCTGTTTGCAAGGGCTTAGCCGCCTAAAAAACCGGAATTTAGCCCTTGATGGCCAGCAATTCCACGTCGAACTTCAGCGTGGCGTTCGGTGGGATCACGCCACCGGCGCCGCGGGCGCCATAGCCCAGGGCTGCGGGGATGATCAGGGTGCGGGCGCCACCGATCTGCATGCCGGCCACGCCTTCGTCCCAGCCCTTGATGACCATGCCGGCGCCCAGGGAGAACACGAACGGGTCTTTGCGGTCCTTGCTGGAGTCGAACTTGGCGCCTTGCACGCCGTCGTTGTACAGCCAGCCGGTGTAGTGCACGGTCACGCTCTTGCCCTTGGTGGCGACGTCGCCCGAGCCCTGGATGGTGTCTTCAAACTGCAGGCCGGAGGCGGTGGTGGTGAATGCCATGTGAATTCCTTGAATGTATTGCTGTCATGCCCACGCGGCGCCCGGGCGGCAGGCCTGTGGCCCGCCACTCTGGCGCTGCGTAGCTTGTTTGCTATGGAAGTAATAGCTGCTGTCGCACAGTAGACGTGCGCAGCAGCCCTAAAAGACCCTGGATTATGCCAGCAGCCCGCAGGGGTATTCGGGCTTATGCGCGATTGCGCCGCGCCAGGTCGTGCAGCAACGCGCTGATGCCATAGGTCCAGGGAGCCACCCGGTCGCAGGTATTGACCCGGTTCACCAGCTGCCCCAACTGGGCCGTGGCCACCGTCACCACATCGCCCACCACATGGATGAAGCCTTGGCCCGGGCCATGCCGGTCCTGAGTGGGGGCGAACATGGTGCCCAGGAACAGTATCAGGCCGTCGGGATACTGGTGGTTCGGGCCAATCGCCTGGGCCACCAGGTCCAACGGATCGCGGCTGATCTTGCTGCGGCTGCTGGCACCCTGCATCGCCAGGTCGCAGCGGCGCACCTCGTTGATGCCGAAATCCGCATCGAACAGGCGGATGAACGGGCCGATGGCGCAGGAATCCTTGGCCTTGCCCAGCAGCAGGGCGCTGCGGCCTTCGAAGTCGCGCAGGTTGACGTCGTTGCCCAGCGCTGCACCCACGGTTTCGCCGCGGCTGTTGACGGCCAGCACCACTTCGGGCTCGGAGTTGTTCCAGACGCTGCCCGGGTGGATGCCGACCTCGGCGCCTACGCCGACGACGCTCAGCACCTGGGATTTGGTGAAGATTTCGGCGTCCGGGCCAATGCCGACCTCCAGGTACTGCGACCACATACCCTGGGCCAGCAGCACCTGTTTGAGTTGGGCGGCAGCCGGGGAGCATCCAGGAAATTGGCGATCTCAAAAGGTTTCCCTGGCTGCACGATCTATTGCGCACCAGCAAATGGTCCAAATGGCTTGCCGCTTGCGGAGTGGAAGAGTTGGCGAGCGCACGCAATATGAAGTTTCAGGACACGGAGGCTACTTTGACTGCGGCGACCGCGGGCCTTGGTATTGCCATAGGACATGCCGTGCTGGTCGATCACGATGTGCGCGAGGGCCGTCTCATGGAGGTCTGGCCTGCCTATGCGCCGCTTGCTGCGGGCTACCACTTGTTGCAGACCAAACGTGTGCTGCGCAACCCCGCGGCGCGCGCGGTGGCTGACTGGCTAACCAAGGAAGCGGTAGCGTTCCGAGAGGCAACGCGCCAAGTTTGAGTCCTTACGATTTAGCTTCAGAGAACGTCGGCCAAATACGGAGTCGAGGCTCAAATGCAGCTGCAGAAAAATCTTGAGAAGGTATTGATCAGAAGGCCCAGCGGCCTTGAATCCAGGCGCGAGGGGATTTGTCGTGTTCAGATTGGGCTGGGCCGGTGCGCGGCCAAGCCAGCCAGGCTTGCCAGTCCAGTGCCTTGTAACTGCCGCGCAAACCGAGCCCTGCGCCTTCTAGCCGGCGGTGGTTGGTACCGGTCAGGAAGGGATTTTTGCTGATACGCACGCTTCCAGTATCCCAAAACACGCTGGGTATGAACATGGGTGTGATCGCATAGCGCAGTTCCAACTGGGACAGCCAGCCCTGGTCGCCCGTGGCTTCGCCGGATGGATAGGCGCGTACGCCGGCAGGGCCGCCGATAGCCAGTTTGTCGTAGGAGTCCAGATTCTGGGATGCCAGTTGCCCATGCAGGCGCAGGTACGCCTCCCACCGGGGGCTCAACCGCTGGGTGCGCTGCAGTTCCAGGCCCAAGGTGCTGTAACGCCCGGCTGTCTGGGCACTGGCTGCGTCAATGGCACGAGAGACATCGCTGTCGAGGCGGAGGTATCCGGTGCCCAGTTGCAGGGCCAGCAGATTGCTCCCGTCCATGCGGTCGAGCTGGCTGAGCGTGAGGTCCAGGCTCCAATGCTGTGCGTGCTTGTCGATGGTGGTCTGGGTTGCATTGACCTTGTCCTGCAAAGCACGGTTTTCGGCACTGATCTGCCCCACCAGATTGCGCTCCGGGCTGCGAATCAAGGCGTAGCTGACGCGGACTGTTGCGGCTTTGACGCTGCCTGTGGCGTCCAGCTGGGCAAAGTCGGAGCCCAGCCGGTATTGGGTGCGGATGATGCTGGTGCCCAGCGTCAGGCCATCGGTACCCAGGGGCACCTGTGCCGAGAGATGGCCGAAAAAGAGGGCAGATTGGCTGCTAAGCAGATGCAGGCCGAATTGCTCACCGTAGCCGAAGGGGTTGTTCAGCGCGAATTTGCCGCCGTAGCGCATGCGGCCCAGGTATTGGGAGCCATGGTTGTCGCTCTCCAGTCGGCCCGTCAGCAGTGGGGAATCCTGTACGTTGATACGTAGTTCGGTGAGTCCCGTGGTCGTTCCGGGCGCCAGCTCGGCTTGGGGCTCGATGCCCGGCATGTCGGAAAGCAGCAATACGGCCCGGTCGAGCTGGTACAGGTTGATGGGCGCGTTGCGCCGGATGTGGCCCAGCCGGGCTTCCAGTACCTCGGTGCGCAGCCGGCTCCGGTTGTCGATGCGTATTTCGGACAACGCGCCTTCTGCAACGCGTACTTCAAGCTCTCCATTTTGAATGGCCTGCGGTGGCAGGTAGGCGCGTACCAGAGTCCAGCCATTCGCGCGGTAGAGCGCGTTGATGCGTTCTATGCCGAGGTTGAGTTCGGTAAGGGTATGTTCGCCGCCATTCAGCGGGCTGACCAGCGCCTCCAGTGTGGCGGCGGGAAACAGCGTGGCGCCCGTTACGTGGATCTGCCGGACGGGAATTTTTCTTTCCGCGCTGGGGGACATGGGCGATGCGCTGGTGTCCACTTGGTCCGGGGGCGTCTGTGCCAGTGCCGGTGCTAACAAGCCCCACAAAAATGCTGCAAGTGTGTGTGCTCGTACTGCCTTCATTTGGCCCGGCATGCGTCGGTCGGGCCGGCTGAGGCCAGACTCCCTCCGCAGTTTTTCTGGAGGGTAGGGGGCTGTTGCATGGGCAGCGCGCTGCCCGTCTGCATGCGGGGCAAGTCGGACAGTGCTGCGGCATAACCGAGCTCCAGGCCAGCAGACCCCAGTGTCACGGCCGCCATGCTGGCCGGAAGAACTCGCAATGTTCCTGCGACATAGTGCAGCTGGTAGTTGTTGCTGCCCAAGCCGCTGGGAACGACGGCGTAGCTACCTGGCACGGAGTTGCTGCCAGCACCGGTGCTGAAGGCCAGGCTGCCGGTTAAATCAGAAGCGCCAGCGCTCTCGCCCGCCACGAAACCGCTGTATGTGGCACTGAAGGAGGGGTTGTTTTGTCCCACCAGGCGGCTGGCATTGTTGGCAGAAATGGTCAATGGCGCAGGTGTGATGGAGAACGTATTGCCTGTGAACGCAATGCTGTAGTTCCCATTGGCCAGGCTGCCCTGGCCAATGGCATAGCTGCCCGCATTCTGGCCGCCGGCCCGGCTGAGCGTCCCCGTCAGGCTGTCACCGCTGACCAGTCCGCTGGTGGCATAGGCCAGGCTGGGGTCGGTAGCGGCGTTGTTGTCGTAGACCTTGGACGCGGCGTTGGCTGCGACGGTGAGGGCCTTGGGGGTGATGTCGGCGGTCGTGGTGGCAGAGGAACTGGCCAGCACGTAGTTGCTGGCCCCGCTGCCACCCAGGCTGAAGGCCGCCGTGACGGTCTTGCCGGTACCCACGTCGCGGGTGTCGAAACTACCGCTTTGGCCCAGGGTCACGGTGTCGCCTGTGACCACGCCGCTGAGCGTGCCGCCGCTGACGGCGGCTGTGGTGTTGCCGTCATAGGTTTTGGAGGCGGCGCTGCTGCCGCTGACGGTCAGTGGGGCGGGGGTGATGGCAAAGCTATGCCCTGCGCTGAAGCTGGTCTGGTATCCCAGTTGGTCGGCCAAGCTTCCCTGGCTGATGCTGTAGCTGCCGACGTTCTGTCCCGCACTGCGCACCAGGCTGCCGTTCAGTATCTGGCTGGCGGTATCTCCATGTACCTGGCCGGAAATGGCATAGCCCAGGCTGGGGTCGGTTGCGGCATTTTTATCGTAGACCTTGCTGGGGTCGGTGGGCGTGACCGTGAGTGTGGGGCGTTCCCGGTACAGCACATAGGTGGTGCCATCGCCTACCGAGCTTGCGCCGGGCGCATCGCCCGCCTGCTTGCTGTAACGGAAATTGCCGCTACCTGCCGCGGCTTGTGTGGCCAGTGATCCGCCCAGGCTGGTCGAGCCCAAGGCACCGCTGTAGACATAGATTTTTTTGCCGGAATCGACCGACAAGGTGGCGCTGCTCACCACATCGCCGCCCGCGCTGGTTCCGCGCGCTGTGTTGGCGCCGGCGGTCAGTGTCAAGTCGCCATTGCTGACCGCCAGGCTGCCGCTGGTAGTCAAATTCTGGGTGAGGGTGGTTAGTTGTACCGTGTTGGTGGAAGCGATACCGGTGACGCCCAGCGCATTCGCGTCCACGACCGTTACGCCTGCGGCATTGTTGGCTGATAGCGTGCTGAAGTCATTGCCTGCGTTGGTCAAACTGATGGCGCTGCCACCGCCGTGGAGTGTGGTTGCTCCGCTGGCGGTGATGGCTCCGGTTTGGGTGATTCCAGGCGCAGTTAGCGTGAGGGCGCCAGCGATGGTGCTGCTGCCGAGCGACAAGGCGGTACTGTTGACCAGGCTGGCGGCGCCGGCATTGATCGACACGGCTCCCGTAAATTTATTGCTGGCATGGGTCAGGCTGACGGCGTTGCCGCCACCCATGCTGGTGATGTGGGTAGTGCCTCCGACATTGGAGAAGACACCCGCATTGGCAGCTGCATCGTCTGAAATCGCACCACCGGTGGATGTGATCACCAGGTTTCCAGGAGTGCTGATGAAACCCTTGTTCCAGATGGAATTGTGGGTGGATGTCTCTGCAGTCTGGGAAGCCAGGTGGACGGGTGCCGTGGTCAAAAAAGCCAGGGTGGCGTTGCCCCCCACATAGAAGCCGGTATAGCCATTGACGGCATCCAGCGCGGCCGCATTGATATTGACTGCACTGGCCACCGGTGCGGAGATGGAAACCGTGGCATTGGCGGTGCCGGAACCCCACACGCCATCGCCTCCGGCATTGGAGCCGCTGAGGGTGACGGCTCCCGTGGTGGATGTGATGTTGATCTTGCCCGCCAGTTTCAAACCGGCATTGCTATTGCTGGTGGTGCCGGCCTGGCCGACGGTGGTATTGGTGCCGGAAATATTTACCGTGCCTCCGGTGACGTTGATCGCCGTACCGGTGTTCCCCGCAAAATTGACGGTGGACAACTGGTTTCTGTAGGTAGTGGATACCGGGTTGGAGACGGTGCCGATGATGTTGACTGCCCCGGTGGTAGAAATGGTGTCGCCAGCGCCAATCTCCACACCGCCCCCGGCCCAGGTACTGACGGCGCCGGTTGCAATGCCGGTCAGTGAAATATTGCCGCCCGAGGTGCTTTGCAAGGTGTTGCTGCCTGTAAGTTTCACGCCGGTATTGTTGGTGCTCATGAGCGACGCGCCGTTGCCATTGACGCCGGTAATGGTGCCGGTGCCGCCACTCGTGCCCTGTACTGTGATGGCTCCGCTGGCTGTGGTCAGGGTCGCCGAGTTCATTACCACGCCCTGGGAGTTGCCATTGCTGGGCATGGTGCCGGTGATGTTGATATTCCCAGTGCCTGTGGTGTTCAGAAAACCGTTCAGAAACTGCAGGGCCGAAGCCGTGCCGTTCTGCGCTCCCGTGGCCGTCAGGCTGATATTGCCGCCATTGGCTGTTACATCCACAAATTGCAGTTTTAGTCCATTGTTGCCGGCAGCCGTGGTGGTGGCATTGGCGGTCATGGCGACATTCAGTGCATTGCTGGTACTGGTGATGGTGCGGTGGCTGCCGACGGTGGCATTGCTGGTGATGCGGCCATCGGCAATCAGGGTCAGCGTGGCGGCCGAGCCCACATTCTTCAGGATATTGCCATTGATGGCGATATTGCCCTCTTGGGCTCCAGCCCCGACGGTGGTGATGGTGACGCTGCCGCCAGCGTTCAGAATGGTTTGGATATTGCCGGTGTTGACCAGCGAGCCCGAGGCCGTAGGCGCCCACACATTGCTGGTGAAGGCGCCGCCCGTCTGAACTCCGCTGGAGATGGTGACGTTATACGGGTCCAGCAGCCACAGGCCACCTTGGCCTTGCGGGGCGGAAACATCGACCTCAATGCGATTGGTATCCAGCGCGTGCCCAGATGTTTCTACCGCACCCCCATTGCCGCCCTGTGCGCCGCCCGTGGCCAGGATGCGGCCATGCACATTGGCTACGTCAGTACCCCAGACGACGACTTTGCCGCCATTGCCGGCCTGCGTGGCACTGGCGTCGATGGTAGCTGTGGAGGCCATATAGACGGCATCGGCATTGGGCTCGGGCCCCAGGCCTTGCTGGTTGCCTCCGGCCAGGACCATGCCCCCACCCGCGGGGCCGCTGGCATCCAGGCGGGCGGCTCCAAACAAGCCAACCTTTTGCCCCAGCACCTTTATGGTACCGCCGCTGTCGCCGGCACTCTGGCCGCTGGCGTCCAAAGTGCCGCTGACGAGTGCCGTGCTACCCGCATCGCCCAGCAGCTCGATGCTGCCGTTGCGTTGCGACACCGTTCTGGCCTGGACGATGCCGCTGTGGTTGATGACGGCGTTGTTCAAGCCTTCCAGGCCTTTGGCCGTCAGCACCACCTTGCCACCATCGGCCAGCACCATGCCGCCGTTGTCTACCAGGGCCTGGGCCGCGCCCTGGGTCAGGGTGTAGCCGATGGGGCTGCCATCGGCCAGTTTCAGGCTGACGCCATTGGCAGCCGCCAGCAGCACGCTGCCTTGGGGGGCGTGGATCTGGCCGGTATTGGCAACGCTGGGGGCAATCAGCGCGACCTTGCCGCCAGGGGGGACGGTGATCGTGCCCTGGTTCGCTACGCTGGCCGTGCTGCTGCCCGCCAGCTGGTACCGGCCTGCTTCAAAATCGGCATTGCTGATATCCAGTGTGCTGGCGACCAGGCCTCCGACATTGACTTGCGCGCCAGAGCCTATGAGCACGCCATTCGGGTTCAGGATGAACACGTTCCCATTGGCGATCAGACTGCCCAGAATGCTGGACGACTCTCGGCCGGTAACACGGTTCAGTGCGATGGCCTGGGCATTCGGTTGGGCAAACCGCACCGTTTCGTTGGCGCGAATGCCAAAACGGGACCAGTCGATGGCCAGGTGCTGGCTATTCTGGTTGATGGTCGTGGTGAGGCCGGTTTGGCTGATGCTGCCGCTGCCCGCAGCGATGTTGCCGCCCGCTGGCTCGGCCTGGCTTGGGCCGTAGCAGGCAAGGCCGGCGAGCAAGGCCGCCAGACTGCGCTTTGGACTGCCCTGGCAACGCGCTTGGGGGAGCGGCTTTGCCAGCGGGCCTCTCTTTAGGTCTGTGCCGGAGGCGGAGTTGCGCTTGCTGTGAAGAGGAGAGGCTTCTTCGTATGCCGGGAAGGGGCGTAGCGGCTGGTCAAGCATGGTGATTCCATCCTCACTTTGAACCTCCCTCTGCCTTTGCCAAGGCTTGCAATTTGAATCCGTCGACTGGAAACCATGGTCACTCTATCGGTGACTTCATGGCATTCCAGCTTACTTGACCTTCTTGGCCTGGGCTACCGACCATTTACCGGCAAAGGCCTGGATGTCGCTCAGGCGTTTCAGCAGGTCGGCACCGGTGGGGGTGACGCTGTAGCCGTCGGAGCCGTGGGTCAGCAGGTCGGCTTCGCGCAGCTCTTTGAGGCGGGTGTTCAAGGTGTTGGGGGTGACACCGCCGACGCTGTCTTGCAGCAGGCGGAAGGTCTGGGCGTGGCCGTCTTTCAGGGCCCACAGCACGCGGATGGCGTAGCGGGATTCCAGCAGGGCCAGCAGTTGGTGGACGGCGACGTTTTCTTTGGAACTCATAGGGTGTTCTCCTCGGTGCAATGTTTGTTGGGGGTGTCCGGTTGCTGGCTTTGCGCCCGGATGGCGGTGCAACTATACCGCAAAAATCAATTTTGCTACTAGTTTAATAGCAATGCACGCATAGGGTATATGCGCTGGTGCAGATTTATGCGCGGTATATTTTTTGCAGCAGCCGGATCAGGGTTTTTCGCTCGGCGGCGCTCAGGCTGGCGGTGGATTCCATTTCCAGCTGGGCCGCGGTGTGTTCGGCCTCGGCCAGCAGGGTTTCGCCAGCGCTGGTGAGGTGCAGGCCGACGGCCCGGCCATCTACCGGGTGCGGCTGGCGCTCGACCAGGCCGCGCTTGTCGATGCCGTTGACCAGGCTCACCAGGTTGGGCGGCAGGATGCTGAGGGCGCTGGACAGTTGGCGCGAGGTGATGCCGGGGTTGTGCCCAACCAGCGACAGGATGGAAAACTCCACCATGCGCAGGTCGTGCACCGCCATGCGCTCGACAAAAACTTCGGTGATCACCAGCGAGGCCCGCCGGGTGTTGTAGCCCACCAGGGTCTCCAAGGCACTGCTGTCGACGGAGGTAATGGACTTGCGGGGGCTGGTAACGGTCATAGTGCTATTTTGCCAGCCGTGGCCAGCCCCCATTTTTTGCCGGTCCCAGCCTACTTGCAGCTGAAGCTGGCCGCACTTTCCACGTCGCCGCTGCCGTTGTAGCGGGCCACCTTGGGGTAGACGCAGAGCGGGCGGGTACGGGTGGCCGACCAGGCTGTGGGCAGCTCGGTGTTGACCACATTGGCGCCGGCGCCGCGCACGTTGGCGATCACGCTGTCCGGGGCTTGGCCTTTTTCCACCCAGTTGACCAGCGGGGCCAGCATGTCGAACTGGTCGGTGGCCGGGCCGCCCGAGCAGTGGTTCATGCCCGGTACCAGGAACAGCCGGGCGAAGCTGCTGGCATTGCCGCTGTTGTTCGCCTGCAAGGCATCCATCCAGTTGGCGGTGTCGAGCGGCGAGAACACGCCGTCGGCCACGCCGTGGTAGACCATCAGCTTGGCACCGCGGTTGCGCAGCGTGTTCAGCTGGCTCTCGTTCGGCGGCGTCATGAAGGCCCAGGACGATTCGGTATACACCGAGGTGGTGGCGAATATCTTCGGATAGTCGGTCTCCATGCTGAAGTTCAGCGCGTACTGCAAACCGGTGGTGGCGGCGAAGGCGGCCGTGGTGGAGGGCGGCGTGGCGAAGATGAAGGCCACGGCGCCGGCATCGCGGGTGGCCGGCGAGCCGAAATGCCAGGACGCGAAGTTGGCCCCGGCAATGCCCGGATCGAACCAGGTGCCGGTGTACAGGGCCTCGCCCTTGCTGTTCTTCGGGCCGGCGAAGATATTGCCCAGCACCGTCTTCTGGGCCGGCGTCAGGCAGCTACCGTCGCGGGCGCCGCTGCAGCTGGGCACGTCGTTTTGCAGGCTGAAGGCGGCCTGGCAGGCAGCTACGTCCTGCACCTGGCCGTCGGTGACACCATCCAGCGCATCGCATTTGGCGATGATCTTGGCGCCGACCATGCTGAATTCCGCCGGGGTGACGGCGCTGGTCAGCACCGGCTGGCTGTTGGAGTCCAGGCTGGACACGGTGGCGTACTGCTGGGCTTTCCACAGCTGGGTGGTGGCAGCCTTGGGCAGGTGGAAGCCGGGGTTGCCGGCCAGGATGCCGTCGTACTGGTCGCCATAGCGGGCAGCGGCGACCATCGCGTGGCGGCCGCCGTTCGAGCAGCCGGCAAAGTAGGAGCGGTCGGGTGCCTTGCCGTAGGCAGACTTGATCAGGTTTTTGGCCATGGGCGTCAGGCTGCCCACGGCCTGGTAGCCGTAGTCGAGCCGGGCCTGCGGGTCCAGGCCGAAGAAGGGCGTGGGTGCGCCGTGGCCGGCATCCGAGCTCAGCACCGCAAAGCCCTGGCTCAGGCCGGGAGCGATGGGCGCGGCACCGCTGGTCGCGCCGGCGGCAGTGACCACGCTGCCGTCCAGCCCGCCGTTCGCCTGGTACAGAAAGCGGCCGTTCCAGGCCACCGGCATGCGGATCTCGAAGCCGATGGCGTAGCTGGCGCCGTCGACTGCGCTGGTGCGCTGGTTCATCTTGCCCTTGACCAGGCAGTGTGCGGGGATGGGCGTGCTGACGCCGGTGACCACCAGTGCGCCGGCGGCTACGTCGACCGCCGAGGTGATACTGGTATTGGGCAGCGCCAGGCTGCTGGCCAGGGTGGCGCAGGACTGCAGCGTGGCCGGGGTGGCGGCCGAGAGCTGCGGTACCGCGCTGTCCGACCCACCGCAGCCCATCAGCAGGGCCGCCGGCAGGGCCGACAGGGCGAGTAATCCAGGGTGCAATCTTCTTTTCATGGTGTTGTCTCCAAGGGCGAGGCGCAGGGGCACCCGCAGCGTGGCCTCAACACGCTGCAGGCTGGGGGAATGGGGCAATAGGTTTGCTACTGAATCAGTAGCTGCTAGCGCAGGCAGGTTCTGCGCTAGCAGTTGTTTTTTTACTTATTTTTGAGGTGGGCGCTGGCGGTACCAGGCGTTCACTTGCAGCTGAAGCTGGCCGCACTTTCCACATCGCCGCTGCCGTTGTAGCGGGCCACCTTGGGGTAGGCGCACAGCGGGCGGCTGCGGGTGGGGGACCAGCTGCTGGGGACGTCGGGATTGACCGCAACCGCATTGCCCGGGCCGCGCACGTTGGCCGTCACGCTGTCCGGGGCCTGGCCTTTTTCGACCCAGTTGACCAGTGGCGTCAGCATGTCGAACTGGTCGGTGGCAGGGCCGCCCGAGCAGTGGTTCATGCCGGGCACGCGGTAGAAGCGGGCAAAGTTGCTGGCGTCGCCGCCGTTGGCGCTGCGCAGGGCGTCGTACCAGGCGGTGGTGTCGTCGCTGGAGAAGATCGGGTCGCTGGTGCCGTGGTACAGCATCATCTTGGCGCCCCGGCCCTTTACGGCCGACAGGTTGCTGGGGTTGGGTGGGGTCATGAACGACATGGCGCTCTCGGTGTACAGCGCCGTGGTGGCGTTGACCCGGGCCAGCATGGTGTCCACATTGCCGGTGAGCGCAAACACCGGGCCATTGAAGGTGGTGGGGTCTTCTGGCGGGGCCGGCCAGATCAAGCCCACACCGCCCGAGTCGAGCACCAGCGGTGCGGTGAATTCCCAGAAGCCGTAGCCGCTGCCGGCCAGTCCCGCGTCATACGGAAAGCTCGCGTAGATCTTGCTGCCGCTGCTGGTGGTCGGGCCGCTGAGGATCTTGGCGATGCCGGTTTTCTGTGCAGCCGATAGGCAACTGCCGTCGCGCGTGCCGCTGCAGGTGGGCACGTCACGGTCCAGGTTGAAGGCGGCCTGGCAGGCGCCGGTGTCCTGCACCAGGCCGTCGGTGGATCCGTCCAGCGCGTCGCACTTGGCCAGTACGGCCTTGGAGACCAGGGTGCGCTCGGCGGTGGTGAAGCCGGTGGACAAATCGCCTGGCGTGCTGGCCAGCGTGGCGTAGATCTGGGCGCTGGCAATGTTGGCAATTGCCGCTTTGGGCAGGTTGAAGCCGGGGTTGCCGACCAGGAAGCCGTCGTACTGGTCGGCATAGCGCGCGGCGGCCACCATGGTGTGGCGCCCGCCGTTCGAGCAGCCGCCGAAGTACGAGCGGTCCGGGCCCTTGCCGTAGGCGGTCTGGATCGCGCTTTTGGCCATGGGGGTGAGCTTGGCTACCGCCTGGTAGCCGTAGTCGAGGCGCGCCTGGGGGTCGATGCCGAAGCTTGCGCCCAGCGCAGCGGCGTGGCCGGCGTCCGAGCTGATGACGGCGAAGCCCATGTTCAAGGCGTTGGTCGGGCCGCCACTATTTTCTCCATCGACATTACCGATGGCTGTGAGTACGTTGCCGTCAATGCCGCCGTTGGCCTGGTAGAAGAAGCGGCCGTTCCAGGCATTGGGCAGGCGCATCTCAAAGCCGATGGCATAGCTTTTGCCGTCCACCGCGCTGACGCGTGGGTACATGCTGCCGGTGATCTGGCAGTGCGCTGGCACGGGTGTGCCGGCCACCGTCAGCGTGCCCGCCGCAACCGCATTGGCGGCCGTGATCGTGGTGTTGGGGAAGCTGATCTTGCTGACCAGATCGGTACAGGAGAGCAGCGTGCCGGCGCTGGCGGCGGAGAGCTGGGGCAGCGAACTGTCCGACCCGCCGCAACCTATCAGCAGGGCTGCCGGCAGGGCCGACAGGGCGAGTAATCCAGGGTGCAATCTTCTTATCATGGTGTTGTTGTCTCCAAGGTCGAGGCGCAGGGGAGCCCACAGCGTGGCCTCAACACGCTGAAAGCTGGGGGAGCGGGGAAACGGGTTTGCTACTGAATCAGTAGCTGGTAGCGCACACAGATGCTGCGCTAGCGGCGGTTTTTTTACTTATTCGTGGGGGCAGGCGCTGGCGGATGATGGCCAGTCGCATGTCGAACTCGGGCAGCACCCAGGTCTGGAAGGCCTGGGCCGGCTCGGCCCAGCGCAGTGTGTGTGCTCCAGGCGCGGCGGCGATGCGGCCCCAGGCCCAGTCCAGCAGCACCAGGGCCAGGGCGCGCAGGTAGTCGTCGGCCACCCAGTAGGGCAGCTCGGCGTCGGTCTGGGCGGCCTGCACCAGGGCGGCGGTAGTTTCCAGCAACGCATCGCGGCGCCGGTCGCCGGGCAGGTCGGCCAGCAGGCTGGACAGGCCGGCACCGCCATCGGCCAGCACCTTGCGCAGCAGCAGGTCGATGGCCTGGATCTCGTTCGTGCCCTCGTAAATCATCGCCACCCGGGCGTCGCGCACGATCTGCTCTATGCCCCATTCGCGCATATAGCCGTGGCCGCCAAATACCTGCAGGCAGGCGCTGGCGCCGCTGAAGGCCTGGTCGGTGAACGCGGCCTTCAGCACCGGGGTGACCAGCGCGCACCAGCGCTGGGCGGTGGCGCGCTCGGCGGCGTCGGGGTGGTGTTCGGCCACGTCCAACTGCAGGGCCGTGTGGTAGGCCAGCACCCGGCCGCCGTCGATCCAGGCGCGCTGGGTGTCGAGGATGCGGCGGATTGCCGGGTGTTCGGTGATCAGGTCCGGGCCTTGTACTGACTTTGGCGCGCGCATCTGCCGGCGCTCCTGCGCATAGGCCTGGGCTTTCTGCCAGGCGGCGTCCAGCAGGCCTATGCCCTGCATGCCGACGTGCAGACGGGCAGCGTTCATCATCACGAACATGGCGTTCAAGCCCTTGTTCGCTGCGCCGACCTGCCAGCCGATGGCTTCGTCGAAGCGCAGCACGCAGGTCGGGCTGCCGTGCAAGCCCATTTTTTCCTCGATGCGCTCGCAGACCACGGTATTGCGCTGACCGTCGGGCAAGACCTTGGGCACCAGGAACAGCGACAGGCCCTTGGGGCCGGCGGGCGCATCGGGCAGGCGGGCCAGCACCAGGTGGACGATGTTGTCCGTCAGGTCGTGTTCGCCGCCGGAGATGAAAATTTTGGTGCCGGACACGCGCAGGCTGCCGTCGGCCTGCGGCAGCGCTTTGCTGCGCACCAGGCCCAGGTCGCTGCCGGCGTGGGCTTCGGTTAGGCACATGGTGGCCAGCCATTCGCCGCTGGCGAGCTTGGGTAGATAGGCGGCTTTGAGTGCGTCGCTGCCGTGGTGCTTGAGGCAGGCATAGGCGCCGTGCAGCAGGCCGGGCGCCATGGTCCAGCCGTGGTTGGCACCGGCCAGCATCTCGAATAGCACGCCCTCCAAAACCGCCGGCAAACCCTGGCCACCGTCCTCCACCGCACACGACAGCGACGGCCAGCCGGCCTGCCAGAACGCCTGGTAGGCCGCTTTGAAACCCGGCGGCACCGTCACCTGGCCCGCATTGAAGCTGCAACCCAGCTCGTCGCCCACCCGGTGCAGCGGCGCGATCTCGCTGGCGACGAACTTGCTGGCCTCGTCCAGCACCTGCAGAGCCAGATCGGCATCGGTGTCGGCAAACGCCGGCAACGCCTGCCACTGGGCCGGAGCCTGCAACACGTCGTTCAGGATGAAGGTGATGTCATTCAATGCAGTCATGCTCTACTTTCGATAGCTGCTTGCGCTTATGAAATAAGCGCGGGAACTACATTTCTTCCAAGGGCGAGCGCAGCCACGCCCCCTCCAGGGCACAGCGGAACCGGCTTCGCCGGGCCGCCAGTGCCGCCCCCTGCAAGGGGGGTGGCGGCCACACGAAGTGGGCAAGCCTGGGGGTGTGCCTAAGAATCTGCGCTGAAACCGATTTGTTTCACCAACGGTCCCCAGCGTTCGAACTCAGCCTTCTGCGACTTGGCCATTTCCTCGGCGCTCGATCCATGGGGGATCAGGCCGACCAGGGCCAGGCTGTCCACCACCACCTTGTCTTTCAGCGCGGCGTTGATGGCGGCCGTGGCATTGGCCAGGGTGGCGGCCGGGGTCTTGGCCGGGGCGTAGAAGCCAAACCATTCCTCCACCACCAGGTCGGGGAAGCCTTGCTCGACGAAGGTCGGCACGTCGGGGTAGTAGGGCGAGCGCTGCGGGCCCGAGGTGGCCAGCACGCGCAGCTTGCCAGCCTTGGCATAGGCCAGGTAGTCGCCGCTGGGGTTCATAGTGGAGGCGATCTGGCCGCCCACCAGGTCGGTGATGCCGGGCACGGTGCCGCGGTAGGGCACATGCTTCAGGTCGACCTTGGAGCGCAGGCCGAGCAGCGCGCCCAGCAGGTGCGGCATGGAGCCGGCGCCGGGCGAGCCGTAGCTGGCCTGGTCCGGGTTGGCCTTGGCCCAGGCCAGGAAGTCCTTCAAGGTCTTGACCGAGGGCGGCACGGCCGGACCGACCGCCAGGCCGTGGTGCATGATCGCGCCGATCGACACCGGGGCGAAGTCCTTGGGGTCGTAGCTGAGCTTGCTGTAGATGTGCGGGTAGACCGACATGGCCGACACCGGCGCCAGCGCCAGCACCGAGCCATCGGCGGGCGCGGCCTTCAGGGTTTCCAGCGCAATCCGGCCGCCAGCGCCGGGCTTGTTGTCGACCACGGCGGCGTTCTTGGTGTAGGCGGTGCCGATCAGCTTCTCGCCGACGCGGCGGGCCACGCTGTCGCCCGAGCTGCCGGGCGGGAAGCCGTAGTAAATCTTGACTTGCTCCAGGCCCTGGGCCAGCAGCGTGAGGGGCGACCAGGCCGCCAGGGCGGCACTGCTGGTCAGGGTGGTGAGGAAGAGGCGGCGGGTCATGCTGTTTGCTCCTAATTTAGTAGCTTCTAGCGCAGGTTTTATGTGCGCTAGAGCCACTTTCTATATCGATGTATCGGGTGGGAACGGCGGCTTAGAACGCGTGGCGAACGCCAAAGTTGATGCCGTTTTGTGAGGATCCGAGGGCCGGGTTGCTGCCGGCTGCGCCACCGCTGACGGACACGTTGACCAGCCGGTCGTTGCTGATGTGGCCCACCTGGCCGTACACGGCCGTGCGTTTGGACAGGCTGTAGACCAGGCGCGCGGCCAGCAGGGTCGAATTCACGTCGTTGGCATTGCTATAGCGCAGGCTGGCCCACTGGCCGTCCAGAGTCAGCTGGGGGGTCAGCGGGTAGGACGCGCCCAGGTACCACAGCTTGCTGCGGGGGCGGGTCAGGCTGCCTTCGTTGTCGCGGCGGATCACGCCGCCGCCGATCTTGGCGCCCGCCACCTTGAAGTAGCCGGCCACCAGCGTGCGGCTGTCACTGGTGCTGCTGCTGTTCAGGCCGCCGAAAATCACGTCGGTGGGGCCGGTGGGGGTGCGGCCATTCAAGGTGTCATAGGTCAGCACGGCGCCCCAGTTGGGGGTGTCGTATTTGGCGGTGGCCGACCACTGGCGGCAGGCCTGCTTGTCAGTGCCGCTTTCGCCGGCGCAGTTGGTGCCGGCCGGGCTGGGGCCGGCGTTCACGGTGTCACGGCCCAGGCTGTATTCGGCGCCCACGGTGAAGCCGCTGAAGGTGCCACGGTAGCCGATGGAGTTGTCGGCCCGCGAATTGGGGATGTAGGAGTCGAGCGAGCCAATGGCGTACACGGCTGGCCCGATCACGTCCGAGTCCTGGATCGACCAGAACAGCGTGGAATACTGGCGGCCCAGGGTAACGCTACCCCAAGAGCCGGCCAGGCCGACGTTGGCCTGGCGGCCGAACAAGCGTCCGCCCTGGCCGGACGCGCCGGTATCGGGGGCAAAGCCCATTTCCAGCACGAACTGGGCCTTCAGGCCGTCGCCCAGGTCTTCGGTACCGCGAAAGCCCACACGCGATGGCAGCGAGCTGGTATTGCTGGGCATGCGGGTGATGCCACCCACCCCGTTGACCTTGCTGACGTGTTCCACGCCCACGTCGATCAGCCCGTACAAGTTGACGCTGGAACTCGGTGCCGCCGTCTGGGCGTGGGCGGCAAAGGCGCCAGCGCCGATCAGTGCGATGGCCAGGGGGCGGAAGTGTCGGTTGAGGCGTTGGGGGCGGTTCTTGGGGGCTTGCATGTTGTCTCCTTCGGGTGGTACATCCCGCTGCAGATGCGCAGCGGCCTTGATGTTCTGGGGTGGCATGGCTTCGGTGGTGGGCATCGAGCCTGCTCTTATTTGTATAGCTTTCGGTGCAGGTGGTATATGCGCTGGCAGCTCTTTTCTTATAAATTTATCAACGCGGCGCCATGCGCAGCGCGCCGTCCAGGCGTATCACTTCGCCGTTCAAATGGCCGTTGGTCACGATGTGGGCGGCCAGCTCGGCGAATTCGGAGGGCTTGCCCAGGCGCGACGGGAACGGGATGCTGGCGGCCAACGAGGCCTGCACGGCTTCGGGCAGCTCTTTCATCAATGGTGTGGCAAACAGGCCGGGCGCCACGGTGCAGACGCGGATGCCGTACTGCGCCAGGTCGCGTGCCATCGGCAGTGTCATGCCGACCAGGCCGCCCTTGGATGCACTGTAAGCCTGTTGGCCGACCTGGCCGTCGAAGGCCGCGACCGAGGCGGTGAACAGGATCACGCCGCGGGCGCCGTCTTCCAGCGCGTCGAGCTTGGCGCAGGCGGCGGCGAACAAGCGGGTCATGTTGTAGCTGCCGATCAGGTTGACGGCGATGACCTTGCTGAAGGCGTCCAGCGGGGCCGCGCTGCCGTCTTTTTGCACCACGCGCTTGGCGCCGCCGATGCCGGCCACGTTCATCAGGATGCGGGCCGGGCCGTGGGCGGCAGCGGCTTTGTCGATGGCGGCGGTCACGCTGTCGGCGCTGGTGATGTCGCACTGGCAGGCGATGCCACCAATTTCGGCCGCAACCTTTTCGGCCAGGGCGATGTTGACGTCGAGTACTGCGACCTTGGCGCCCAGGCGGGCCAGTTCGCGGGCGGTGGCTTCGCCCAGGCCGGAGGCGGCTCCGGTGACGAGGGCGGCTTGTCCTTGGATTTGCATGTGGTGGTTTCCTTTGGCTCACCCCCAGGCTTCGCTTTGCTACGCCAACCCCCTTGCAGGGGGCGATACCAGAGGCCCGGCAAAGCCGGTTCCTCGGTATCTCTGGGGCGTACGTTCTAGCTGTGGCTTGGGGTTGTGTTTTTAAGTTGGGTTATTGGGGTTGGATAGTGAAAGGCAGGCTGCCGTCGTGCAGGGCCGCGACCAGGTCGGCGCGGTGCTTGAGCACGGCGCGCTGGTTGATCGAGCCCTTGTCGGTGATCTCGCCCTTGTCCAGCGAGGGCGGCTCGGCCATCAGGT
Source organism: Rhodoferax ferrireducens (assembly GCF_031458075.1). Taxonomy (GTDB): domain Bacteria; phylum Pseudomonadota; class Gammaproteobacteria; order Burkholderiales; family Burkholderiaceae_C; genus Rhodoferax_B; species Rhodoferax_B ferrireducens_A. The sequence continues at coordinate 1,351,561 of NZ_JAVDXT010000001.1, forward strand.
GGATGCGGGCCACGCGGGTGGCGCTGCCGGTGGATTCGGCGGCCAGCCGGTTGGCAACCTGCTGGAAGTGGGCTTGTACCGGGGCGCTTTCCAGCACCTCTTGCAGGCTGGCGCTGTCAGGCAGGCCGCTCAGGCTGCGGCAGGCCGGCGTGGGCAGAATCAGCGCGCCGACTTCCTTGCAATTGATGCCGGTCAGCACCGCGTCCTGCACATAGGGCGCGCCGGCGGCAATGATCTTGGCGCGCATCGGGCCGACGCTGACAAAGGTGCCGGTGCTGAGCTTGAAGTCTTCGGCAATCCGGCCGTCGAACTTCAGGCCCTGGTGCAGGTCGTTTTCATCGATCCACTGCACTGCGTCGCCCGAGCAGTAAAAACCTTCTTCGTCAAAGCTCTCCTTGGTGGCTTCGGGGTTGCGCCAGTAGCCGGGGGTGATGTTGGGGCCGCGGTAGCGCACCTCGGTCTTGCCGTCGGTGGGCACCAGTTTGAGTTCCAGGCCCGGCGTGGGCACGCCGATGTAGCCGGCCTTCACATTTGGGCTGTTGACGGCGATGCAGAAGGGCGTGCCTTCGGTCATGCCCAGGCCGGTATTCATCACAATGCGCTCGCCCACCTCGCGCTCGGCGCTGGCAAATAGCGAGTCCCAGATCGGCTGCGACAGGGCGGCGGCGGCAAAGAAGAACATCTTCACCCGGCTCAGCAGCTTTTGGCGCAGCTGGTCGTCGGTCTGCATGGCCTCGGCCAGCACCTCGAAGCCGGTGGGCACGTTGAAGTACACCGTGGGCGCGATTTCGCGCAGGTTGCGGATGGTCTCGGCCATGCCCTTGGGCGTGGGCTTGCCCTCGTCTAGGTACAGCGTGCCGCCGTTGTAGATGACGATGCCGAAGTTGTGGTTGCCGCCAAAAGTGTGGTTCCAGGGCAGCCAGTCGACCAGCACCAGGCCAGGCTCGGCCAGCACCGGCATGGACTGGTTCATCTGCTGCAGATTCGCGCTCCACATGCGGTGGGTGACGACCACCGCCTTGGGCAGCTTGGTCGAGCCGGAGGTGAACATGAATTTGGCAATGCTGTCGCCACCGATGGCCGCATGGGCGGCGTCCACAGCGGGCGTGGCCGGCGTGTTCAACAGATCGCTGAAGGGAATTGTGTCCCGGCCTTCGATGCTGCCCGAGCCCAGTACCACCTTGACATCGGCGCCCACGGTGGCGTTGATGGCGCGGGCAAAGCGGCTGCCGTTGCTGGCAAATACCAGGCCCGGGGTCAGGGTGTCCAGCGCGTGGCGCAGTTTGTCGTAGTCCTGGCTGATGGTGGAGTAGGCGGTGGAAATCGTGCACTGCGGAATGCCGGCCACCAGGGCGCCCAGCGACAGCAGGGCGTGGTCCAGGTCGTTTTCGCTGAGGATGGCGATGGGGCGGTCATCGCCCAGGCCCATGCCCAGCAAGGCTTGGGCGATGTTGCGGGCCGACTGCCAGGCTTCGGCGTAGCTGATGTGGCGCCATTCGCCCAGACTGCCGTCGGTGTTCTTCACGCGCTGGGCCATCCAGGTGTGGTTAGGCGTGGTTTGCGCCCAGTGGGCCAGCCGGTCGGTCAGGCGCGTGGGGTAGGGCTCCAGGTCCTGTGCGGCCCGCACATAACGCACGCCGTCGGGCGTGTCACGGGTGGTGACCTGGGTGACGCCGAAGCGCAGTGGGCGGTATTGGGGGGCGGACATGCGGCAGTCTCGATTACGCTTTTTGGACCTTGGCGGCCTTGCCGTCCAGGAAGGCGCGCACACGGGCCTTGGCTTCGGGCGCGCTCTGGGCGATGGCGGCCATCATGGCCTCGGTCATCAGGCCCTGGTCGGACGGCTGCTCGGCGATGCGCGGCAGGGCGTGCATCAGCGCGTAATTGGTCAGCGGGGCGTTCTGGGCGATGCGCTCGGCCAGCTCGAAGGCCTTGGTAAAGGCCTGGCCGGTGGGCACCAGGTACTGGGCGAAGCCGACCCGTTCGCCGTCGACCGCGTTGTAGACGCGGCCGGTCATCATCATGTCGGTCATGCGGGCAGTGCCGATCAGGCGCGGAATGCGCACCGCGCCGCCGCCGCCGACAAAGATGCCGCGCGAGCCTTCGGGCAAGGCGTAGAAGGTGGATTCATCGGCCACGCGGATGTGGCAGGCGCTGGCCAGCTCCAGGCCGCCGCCGACCACCGCGCCGTGCAGCGCGGCGACGACAGGCACCGGGCCGAACTGCACGCGTTCCAGCGCCGCATGCCACATGCGTGAATGCTGCAGGCCCTGGCCGGCGTCGCGTTCCTTGAGTTCGCTCAGGTCCAGGCCGGAGCAGAAATGCTCGCCTTCGCCGTCGATCACTGCGGCGCGCACGCTGGAGGGCAGGCCGTCCATCAGGTTGCGCAGCGCCAGCACCAGGCCGTCGTTCAAGGCATTGCGCTTGGCAGGGCGGGACAGGCGGATCACGGCGACTTCCTGCTCGTTGCCGCGGATTTCCAGGGTGATGTCGGGGTTGTGTGTAGTCATGCTGAGGTACGTTAGTTGGTTGAATTATGGTTATGGAAAATAACTAAAACAAGGCATTAAAGGCACTCAATACTAAGTGCTTTCCCTAGTTATTTGGGGTCTCAATTTGATTATGATAAATAACTAAATTTGCCAAAAAACACAGCAAGGAATCCGCCATGAACGCCTATATCCCTTACGGTATTTACTGGTCGTCGCCATTCGCCAAGTGGCAGGGCGCGCTGGCCAACCTGAATGCCTTGCCCCTGGCGGCCAGCGTGGGCAAGCAAGCCCTGGCGGCCCGCGGCTATGACTTGGCGCAGATCGACCTGGCCATCCTGGGCCTGACCAACCCGCAAAAAGGCAGCTTCTATGGCCTGCCTTGGGTTACCGGCATGATGGGCATAGACCGCGTGGCCGGCCCGACCATCCAACAGGCCTGCGCCACCAGCGTGCGGGCCCTGCAGATGGCGGCGCAAGAGGTGGTCTGCGGCACCGCCACCAGTGCGCTGCTGGTGATGGCCGACCGCCAGTCGAACGGCCCGGTGGTGTATTACCCCGATTCCAGCGGCAGTGGCGGCTACGGCATCAGCGAGCACTGGGTGCCCGACAACATGGGCCATGACCCCTACGCCAAGAACCCGATGCTGCAAACCGGCGAGAACGTGGCCGCGCGCTATGGCATCAGTACCAGCGAGCAGCACGAGGTCAAGCTGCACCGCTACACCCAGTACCTGCAGGCGCTGGCCGATGACCGCGCGTTCCAGAAGCGCTACATGGTCGATGTGCCGCTGACCGACTCCAAGTTCCGCAAGCAGACCGGCGTGCTGGCTGCCGACGAAGGCATCTTCCCCACCACCGCCGAAGGCCTGGCCAAGCTCAAGCCGGTGAAGGAGGGCGGTACGGTGACCTTCGGTGGCCAGACGCACCCGGCCGACGGCAATGCCGGCGCCATCGTCACCACGCGTGACCTGGCCCGTGCCGCATCCACCAACCCGCATATCGAAATCGAAATCCTGGGCTTCGGCATGGCCCGCGCCGAGCCCGGCTACATGCCCATGGCGCCATCGCCGGCCAGCTTCAATGCCATGAAGAACGCCGGCTTGACCATCAAAGACATTGATGCCATCAAAACCCACAATCCGTTTGCCGTGAACGACATCGCCCTGGCGCGCGATACCGGCTTTGCCTGGGAGAAGATGAACAACTATGGCAGCTCCATCATCTGGGGCCATCCGCAGGCCCCCACCGGCATGCGCGCCATCATCGAGCTGATCGAAGAGCTGGTGCTGCGCGGCGGCGGCGTGGGCCTGTTCACCGGCTGCGCAGCCGGCGATAGCGGCTATGCCACCATCTTGCGCGTCACCGACAGTACAAAGGCTTAAACCATGCAACACTTTTCCGCCAAACTGGACGCCTGGATTGTTGACGGCGTACGCACCCCCCTGGTCGACTACTGCGGCCCGCTGGGCCATGTGTCGCCCACCGACACCGGCATCAAGGTGGCCCGCGCGGTACTGGAGCGCAGCGGCGTGCCGGCCGCCGATGTGGATTCGGTCATCACCGGCTCCATGGCCCAGGCCGACTTCGACGCCTTTTGTCTGCCGCGCCACATCGGTCTGTATGCGGGCGTGCCCATCGCCGTGCCGGCCATCCTGGTGCAGCGCATCTGCGGCACCGGCTTCGAGCTGTTCCGCCAGGCTGCCGACCAGATCGCCCTCGGCTATGCTGAGCTGGCCCTGGTGGTCGGCGCCGAGTCGATGACGCGCAACCCGATTGCCGCCTACACCCACCGCACCGGCTTCAAGCTGGGCGCGCCGGTGGAGTTCAAGGACTTTCTGATGGAAGCCCTGATCGACACCGCCGGCCCGGTGACCATGATCGAGACCGCCGAAAACCTGGCCAAGAAATACGGCGTTACGCGTGCCGACGTGGACGCGTTTGCGGCCCTGTCGTTCGAGCGTGCGCTGAAGGCCCAGGCCGACGGCTTCCACGCAGGCGAAATCGTGCCCGTCGTCAGCGAGAAATTTGAACTGGACGGCTACGTCACCCGCGGCATCCAGCTGCCGCGCAAAGTCGCCCAGCTCGACCGCGACACCCATCCGCGCCCCTCGCCCATCGAAGCCCTGGCCGGTTTGCGCACCGTCTACCCCGGTGGCGTGCAAACCGCGGGCAATAGCTCGGCCCTGGTCGATGGCGCGGTGGGTTCGCTGGTCGCCAGCGATGCCTACGTGCGCAAGAACGGTTTGAAGCCTTTGGCCCGCTTGCGCGGTGCGGCTGCCGCCGGTGTGCCGCCCGAGCTGATGGGCATTGGCCCGGCGCCTGCCATCCGCGCCTTGCTGGAGCGCTGCGGCCTGCAGCTGTCCGACATCGGCCTGTTTGAAATCAACGAAGCCCAGGGCGCGCAAACCATTGCGGTGGAACGCGAACTCGGCCTGGACCGCGACAAACTCAACGTCAACGGCGGCGCCATCGCCCTCGGCCATCCGCTGGCCGCGACCGGCGTGCGTCTCACCGTGACCCTGGCGCGCGAACTGCGCCGCCGCGGCCTGCGCTACGGCATCTCCAGCGCCTGTGTGGGCGGCGGCCAGGGCATGGCTTTACTCATTGAGAACCCCGACGCTTAATTCCGAATTCCTGAAAGACCGACATGAAAATCATCACCGCCGCCCAAGCCGGCGCCCTTATCCAAGACAACGCCACCATCTTCCTCGGCGGCCTGGCCGTCACCAGCCTGCCGGAAGAAGTGCTCAAAGGCGTGGAGCAAACCTTTCTGGACACCGGCCACCCGCGCAACGTCACCACCTGGGCCTGCGGCGCCATTGGCAACAGCAAGGATGCGGGTATGGTGCACTTTGCGCACGCCGGCATGATTAAGCGCACCGTGGCCGGCCACTTCGGCCAGACCGGTGCCGAGATGATGAAGATGGTGTTCGAAGGCCAGGTCGAGGCTTACAACTTCCCGCAGGGCAGCCTGTCGCACCTGACGCGCCACATCGCCAGCCGCAGCCCCGGCCTGCTGACCAAGGTGGGCCTGGGCACCTTTGTCGACCCGCGCATCGAAGGCGGCAAGCTCAACAGCAAGTCCACCGAAGATCTGGTCAAGCTGGTCGAATTCAATGGCGAAGAATGGCTGTTCTACCCCACGCCCAAGATCGACGTGGCCATCATCCGCGGCACCGTGGCCGACGAGAACGGCAACATCACGTTGGACAAGGAAGGCATGCTGCTCGAGCAGATCAACATTGCCCACGCGGCCAAGGCCTGCGGCGGCATCGTCATCGTGCAGGTCGAGCGCATCGTCAAGGCCGGCAGCTTGCACCCCAAGGCGGTGAAGATCCCCGGCGTGTCAGTGGACTACGTAGTGCTCAGCAAGCCCGAGAACCACATGCAGACCATCGCCACCCAGTTCAACCCCGCGCTGTGCGGCGATGTGCGCGTGCCGGTCAACTCGCTGGAGCCCATGGCGCTGGACGAGCGCAAGGTCATCGCCCGCCGCACCGCCATGGAGCTGACCCCCGGCGCCATCACCAACCTCGGCATCGGCATCCCCGCCGGCGTGCCGTCGGTGGCGGCGGAAGAGGGCGTGTCGGACCAGCTGACGCTGAGCATCGAGAGCGGTATCACCGGCGGCATCCCGGCGCAGCTGGGCGACTTCGGCGTGGCCTATAACGCCGACGCCATCATCGAGCAGTCGCTGCAGTTCGACTTCTACGACGGCGGTGGCCTGGACGCCAGCTTCCTGGGCCTGGCCCAGGCGGACTACTGGGGCAACGTCAACGTCAGCAAGTTCAACGGTCGCCCGGTGGGCTGCGGCGGCTTCGTCAACATCACCCGCTCGACCAAGAAGCTGGTGTTCTGCGGCACCTTCACCGCCGGCGGCCTGGAGGTCAAGGTCGCCGACGGCCAGCTGAGCATCGTCAAAGAAGGCAAGTCGCGCAAGTTCATCGAGAAGGTTGAGCAGATCACCTTCAACGGCCACGACGCGGCGCTGCGCCAGCAGGAAGTTCTGTTCGTCACCGAGCGTGCCGTGTTCCAGCTGACCACCGACGGCCTGGAGCTGACCGAGATTGCCCCGGGTGTGGACCTGGAGCGCGACGTACTCGCCCACATGGGCTTCAAGCCCATCATGAAGAACGTCAAGACTATGGACGCCGGCCTGTTCAGCGCGCAATGGGGTGGGCTGGCGCAGGCCATGGCGGCCAAGGCGGCGCAGGTGAAGTAAAGCGACTGCCCAGTTAACGGGTTCAGCTGAAAGACTATCAAAAATATAGCTGCCAGCGCAGGTGCTATCTGCGCTGGCGGCCATTTTTTTTTATAAATGCGTATGCAGAGACTCGGCCTCAGCCAGAAGCTTAAACAATTGCGGCCGTCTTGAGAGCAGACGCATTTGCGGGAATGCGAGGCGCCGCGGGCTGGGTGCGGATGGGCGGCGTCGAGTGGTGCAGCATGCGCAGCAGGTCGGCCTGCCTGGAGGTGCCGGTCTTGGAAAAGATGTGTTGCAGGTGGGTGCGAACAGTGGGTTCGCTGATGCCCAGCATGTCGGCCACTTCCGTGCCTGCTATGCCCTGGGAAAGCGCCATCAACACCCGCAGTTCGCCGCCAGTCAACCCATGCAACCTGGCGAAGGCCTCGCCGGGCATCGGTGGCACCAGGACGGGATCCTGCGTGAAGATGGCAACCGACGCAGCAAAGGGTGCCAGCATCCCGTGGCGAAGGCCGCTTGCGATCGGCAGCAGCGTTGCCACGTAGCCGCCACTGACACCATTCGGTATCGCCACGGACTTGGGCCCCACATCTGCATCGGCGGCGTCGCGCGATGCCTGTTCAATCGCCCTGGACAGTTCAGTGCGCGCTGCGGCATTCGTGGGTACAACGCGTTGATGGACCATACGGATCGATTTGCCGTTCGCCACCTGCTGCTCGGCGGCTTGGTTCATGTAAACGACGCGGCCATCGTGCGTGGTGAGGAAAACACCGGCGGCCAGTCCATCCAGTGTCTTTTCCAGGATTTCCGATCGCAGTGTTCTGATATCCAGCGCATCGGAGATGGTCAGCGCACGGTTGACGTGGGGTGACAGCAGTTTGAACAGACCGACATCGCGCTCCTGAAAATGCGGGGAGTCCACGCTGCGCGAGGCATGCAGGGAGGCCATGCGCCCGCCGGTGCGCAAGGCAGGAAACCAGATCATGTCCAGTAGCCCAAACGGCTCCAATACCTCGTGGAAAAACCGGCTGCCGCGCAAATGGTGGCGCTCCATGGAAAGAGCGCTGACATCGCCGATATTCGACACCACATCCGAGGCGGCCATGGGGCTCTGCGCGTATTGGCTTCCCAGCCGTTGCAGAAATTCCGGCTGGTAGCCGAACACAAATAGTTGGTCGTTCTGCTGGTGCTGTAGATCATGAACGCATATGCCACCTCCGATGCCTGCGCACAGGTCTGCAATCTTTCGGCAGGTGGCCGGCCAGCGCTGCGGATCGAGTGCGCAGTCATAGATCTCACCAATAAGCTCAGATAGCACGGGTGCGGATATGTCCGGCAGGTGCGAGATGGCGCCGGGCATGTTGCCGAGTGGATCAGTTGGGTAGCTGGTGTAGGCGTGGCTGGATGCGTTTTGCATTCTGTGGCTCCCTGTGGTTTGCCTCCCTGTGCCGGTGCAAGGGAAGGCTGGTCCGACGTGCACCGCGTTTTCGGCGGTGAATGGCACGGCCGTGGCGTCAAGATCACGGAGGCGCCATCGCCATGCTTGTGCAGACTGTAGGTTTTTGGGGGTGGCCGGGCCATCGGAGAAGGTCCCCGATGCGGCGACGGGAATCCCTGGTTCTGCCCTAAGGGATTCCCTTAGAACGTGTTTACGATCTCTTTAAGGCCACGTTGAGGTGCAATCGGCATGGGTTGAACGTGGCAGTAAAAGGCGAAATTCGCAAGCGCCATGGGCCGCCGTGGCTGCCCGGGAGATTGCGATCCAGGCGAGGCGTGCCTTTGCCTGGCGGGCTCTGCGCATCATCGCTTCAGATGACGCGGTGACCAGGCCGATTGCCTAAGCTGATAGCCGTGCCCAAGGCACGCCATTGCGGATCGGCTATACCTTTTGCAACTACCGGAGAACACCATGCAGGCCACGCGTCACAAGGAATGGGAAGTCACCGAGCGGCTCTGCCGTGCGATCACGGGCCGGCGTTCGCCGGCGATGAAGGCTGCTGCCGCGGTGCTGATCGCCGCCGGCGCGACGGGCTGGTTCGCGCCGAGCAGCGCGCAAGCGATCAGCGGCACCGAATTGCGCTTGACCGAGCTCGAGAAAGTCTTCTGGCTCTGCGACCACGCGGCGACGATCGGTCTCATCGACACGGGCGCCGCGATTACTTGCGGCAGCCTTACCGAGGCGCTGAAACAGCGCAAGTTCGATGGCGACTTCAATGCCATGCTGGCCTGGTGGCGGCAGCACAAGGAGGCTGAGCACCTGGCGCTCGCCAAGGCAGACGGCACGGCCCTGTCGCATCTGGCGCCGACCGCGCCACAGTGACCGGCGCGGGGGCATGACCTTGAAGGTGTGCAGTTCGCTGCGCTTGGCGATCTGCACCGAGACGTGTCCACCCAGGATGTCGCATCCGCCCTGCGCGAATGGCGCGTCGACGTAGCCGGCGTCTGCCAGTAGGCTTTGCACCCGCGTCAGAGAGGTCGCGCGTGCTTCAGCGGCTCTCCAGCCACTGCACGGCAAAGCGCAGTAGTTCCGCGCCGTTCTTGAGCTGCAGCTTGTCCTTCAGGCTGGCGCGGTGGGTCTCTATCGTCTTGACGCTGCGGTTGAGTTTTTCGGAGATTTCGCGGGTACCGAGTCCACTGCTGAGCAGCAGCAGGATCTCGAATTCGCGCTCGGTCAGCGCTGACACCAAGCTCGGGGTCGAGCGGCGCGGTGCGGCCAATTGCTGCGATAGTCGGCTGTGCATGGCCGCGCTGAGGTAGATCTCTCCCGCCAGCACCTTGCGCACCGCCAGCAGCACATGCGCGGTCGCCTCCTGCTTCATCAGGTAGCCGTTGGCGCCCGCGCGCAGCGCGCGTTCGGCAAAGATGGACTCGTCGTGCTGGCTCATGGCCAGCAGCTTCACCGTGGGGTGGCGTTGGCGCAGTGTCTTGATCAGGTCCAGGCCTGAATCCTTTTTGAGCGATATGTCGACGATGGCTAGCGCTGGGTCGCAGCGCAGCATGGCATCCAGGGCTTCTTCGGTGCTGCCGGCTTCGCAGCAAAGGTGGAGATCGGGCTGGGCATTGAGGAACAAGGCCATGCCCTCGCGCACGATTGGATGGTCGTCCACCATCAGAATGCGGGTGGCTCCCGGTTTATGCACCATGTTGTTGCTCACTTTGCACCTTCTGGTCCGGATAAGTGACGCGAATGGTTGTGCCGCTCGGTGCGTTTGGGGCGATGTCGAAATGGCCGCCGAGCAGGCTGGCCCGGTAGCGCATGCTGTGCATGCCGATGCCGCGGCCCCGCTGCGAAGTCGCAAGATTCATGCCGATACCGTTGTCGCTCACCACGAGCTGGTGCCGGCCCTGGCTCTGTGTCAGCGCGATCCGCAGCTCGCTGGCCCGGCTGTACTTCACGGCGTTGTGCACGGCCTCCTGTGCAATGCGGTACAGATTGATCGCCACCAGCGCGTCGTCCACCTGCACCCCTGCATCGCTTTGAAAAGTGCACCGCAGGCCTTGCAGCGACAGTGTGTCTTCGGCGAGCCGGGCCAGGGCCGCGGGTAGGCCATCGAATTCCAACTCGGAAGGGTAGAGTCCGTGCGCTACCGAACGGACTACGGCCGTGGCCTGATGGACCTGCTCGACAATGCGGCCGGCCAGCTCTGCCTCCGGCAAGGCCTGTTCTTCCAGCCTGTGCCGCAAGGTGGCGCTGAACAGCGCCAGCCCGGTCAGTTGCTGGCCCAGGCCGTCGTGCAGTTCGCGGCCCATGTTTTGCTGCTGCTCTTCGCTGATGCGGATCAGCGAGGCTTCCAGCCGCCGGCGCTCCGTCATTTCCTTGCGCAGATCGATGTTGGTCTGGGCCAGGTCCCGGGTGCGCGCTAAGACGCGCTGCTCCAACTGGTCATGCGAGCTCTTGAGCTCGACCTGCGCGCGGCGTTGCTCGGCCACCGAAGCGGCCAGCAACAGCCCGGTCACGGCCAGCACGATGGCGAAGGCGCACCAGCGCACCAGGCTATCCACCGGTTCTGCCACCACGAACGGCCCGGTCCCGTGCGTCGTGCACCACACGGCTAGTAGCGAGACGATGAGGGTGACCAGGCTGGCACCCCATTGGTCAAAGCGCAGAGCGCCCCAGATGATGAAGGGAAAGACCGCCAGCGAGGCCGGATAAAAACCCTGCACTGCCAGTTCGGGCGCACCGAAGATGTTGAGGCTGACGGCTGTCAGCGCCACCGCGAGACAGCAGGCTTCGAAGGCCTTCGCCGGCGAGAGTCGTGGCCTTGTCCGGCTGAGCCAGACCAGCAGTGGCGGTGCCGCCACCAGCACCCCCATCATGTCACCCAGCCACCACTTGAGCCATACGGTGGCGTAGTCGCCCGCGGCGATGACCTTCCCCAGAGACAGCGTGGCCACGCCCACAAAAGCGCTGAGCATGGTGGCGCAGACGGCGGCTAGCAGGATCAGCGCGAACACGTCCCTGCGACGGTCCAGCGCGTTGCGAAAGCCGGCCAAGCGCAACAGCAGGAAGGCACCGGCCAGAGCTTCGAGGGTGTTGCCCGCGGCGATGCCGGCGGCCGCCGCCAGCGGAAGCTCGCTCCAGGCGTTGGCGATGAAAGCGCCGATGGCCACGCCGAACGCCATGCGGTAGCCATAGGCCAGCAGCGCCGCCAGCGCGATTCCGCTCGGTGCCCAAACCAGCGTAACGGTGTGGCCCACCACGGCCAACAACAGCCCGGCCTTCGCGGTGGCCACGTACAGCAGCGTGACCCCTGCCAGTCGGGCGAAAAAGGCGGTGGGCGGTGGCATAGCTTCGGCTGTGTTCTCCAGGCTGGGTCAGTGGTGAGAGCAGAAGACGCTGCCCGGATGCGCAGCCCCGTGGCCGATCATACGGTGATGGAACAGTCTTGCCGAAAATACGGGGGTGGCCGCGCGTCTGGCGCCAGACGCGCGATGGCCGGACTGTCGGAGAGGGGCCCGGATGCGGCGCTGGGGAATCCCTGGTTTTGCCCTCAGGGATGCCCTTAGAACATGCTTGCGATCTATATGCGGCCGTGCAAAAAAGTGTGCGTGGCTCATTGCTTCCGATGACGCTGAGGTCAGAGGGACAGCCTAATCTTGCGCCGAACCACCTATGGTAAGGACGCTTGTGATGGACTTGGGTTACAGAGCCATGCTCACCGCCCCCACAGTCGCATTGCTGCTGACGGTGAGGCAACTGTTTGGCCGACGCGTGGCCGGCTTGCTTGCCGGGCTACCCACCGTAACCGGTCCGGCACTGTTGCAAGCCAGAGGGGCAGAACTGACCGAGATCCATCTGCGACTGCGCGAGAGTGAGCGCCGCCAAATCCTCAGCCAGGAACGGCAGCGCCTGATGCAGGACATGCACGACGGCGTGGGCTTTTCCCTGATCAGTGCCTTGCGGGTCGTGGAGCACGGCCACCTGGACGAAGCAGCGGTCACGCGGGTACTCAGAAGTTGCATTGACGATCTGAAGCTGGCGATTGATTCCATGGAACCGGTGGACGCCGATCTGTTGCTCCTGCTTGCGACCTTGCGGTTTCGGCTGGGCCCGGGCCTGGAGGCGAGTGGCATCCGCTTGAAATGGGAAGTCCAAAAGGTCCCTGCGCTCGAATGGCTGGAGCCCCCATCCTCGCTGCACATCCTGCGGATCCTGCAGGAGGCATTTACCAACATCAGCAGGCACGCCCATGCCACCGAAATCAGGGTGGCTACGTACGAGCAGAACGATCACGTTGTCGTCAGCGTGTGCGACAACGGATGCGGATTTTTGCTCCCACAGCAGGCCGAAAGCAAGGGCAGGGGCTTGCCCAATCAACGGCACCGCGCCCAGGCTATTGGTGCGGAATTGGCTTGGGTGTCCAACAGCGCAGGGACTTGTCTTGCGTTGCGTCTCCCGGTACGGCGTCTGGTTAGCCGTCTGGACAAAGTTGAGTGAACCGCCATGAAAAAGTATTTGCCTGAAATTCTGGCGCTGGGTGCGGCCGTGTTGATGGCGGTGTTCCTGTGGTTGTCGTATCCAGCGTTACCCCAGGCTGCAGACCAGAACGTCTGTGTCCCACTCGACACGGTCTATGTCTGCCCCGACTGACATCCTGACATGCAAACCAGCACTACGCGTCGCGCCGCCATCGCCCTCAGCCTGGCCTACGCGCTGGCCATGTTTCACCGCACATCCTTCTCGGAGGTCTCCTCGATCCTCGGCCACGACGGCGCGCTGAGCACCGAATGCCTGGCCTGGATCGGGTCGGCCTTTTTCTGGGTTTACCTCGGCTTTCAGATCCCAGCCGGCATCCTGGTCGACGCGGCCGGATCTCGGCGCGTGTCCGCCTGGGGCAGCGCGGCCATGGCGATCGGAGCCGGTTTGTTCGCCTCGGCGAGCACCCCTTGGATGATGGCCGGCGCCCGAGGCCTGTGCGCCGCCGGGGCCGTGAGTGTCTTTCTCGCCTTGATCTCCTACTGCAGCAAATCCTTTGGCAGCCATTCGAGCTCGGCGCTCGGTCGTGCCCTTCTCATCGGGAACATCGGCGGCGTCGCCTCCGGAGCCCCACTCGAATTCGCCCTCGACCTGGTCGGCTGGCGCCAAGCGTGGTGGGCGTTGGCGGTGGGCTCTGCCATTGCCGGCCTGGCGACCCTGGTCCTCGCGCCCAAGGACTCTCCGGGCGACAGCATCCGGACGGCGGCCCGCAAGGCTTTTCCGGCCTTCCTCGACTCTCTTCGCCACTCGGAGGTCTATCTCGCGGCCGGAGCCCTGGCGGGCCTGGCGGGCGCTTTCCACGCCTTCGCCGGCTTCGGAGCGCACCAACTCGCCCGCTCCCTCGGCATCGACAGCCAAGCCGCGGGCATGGTGGTCTCGGCGATGGTTGGAGGTTTCGCCTTGGGCTCGCTGGCATGGGGCGGCATAGGCGACAAGGCCAAGGCCCGCAATAAGGTCGCTCGCCGAGTCCCTCTCGCCGCCTTCGCCCTGTGGGCATGGATACTCATTGCGCCGCCATCGAACCCTTGGCTACTCGGCTCGACCATGTTCACGGTGGGCTTTTTGTGCGCATGCTTTGGCAACGTCTACGCCATGCTCGACCAGCTGTCGGCCGGCAAAGCCCAAGGGGCCATCAAGGCCACCGCGAATTGCGGCATCGCCCTTGGTGCGGCCTTGGCGCAGGTCTCGCAGGGAATGCTCTCCGGCGAACTGGCGGCGCTGCCGTGCCTGGCTCTCGCCGCCCTTGGTGTGGCCTGCTGCTGGGCCTTGGCCAAGCGCTGCCGGATCGGCCAGACGGCGATGCGTGGCGGCGAGCCGTCCGACATCGCGGTTCCCTCGGAAGGGTTGGCGGATGTCTGCATGGGTGGACCCGCTTGCCAGCCCCGCATCGCATGCGGCATTGCCGGCCCTGTACGTCCCACGTTCTGAAGGAAGACCGCAAGCATGCATTCGCCGGCTGAAATCGGGCTGGGTGTTCTGCTGTGCATGCTGGGGCCGCCGGTCGGCAGCGCTGCGGCTTTGGCGGCGTTGATCGGTGGTTCGGCGGTGCAACAGGAATACGATTAATTTTCAAAAATGATAGCTGCTCGTGCAGGTGCAGAATGCACTGGAGGCCTATTTTTTATGAAAACCATGCAAACCCTTCCCATCCGCCTGCCCCCCGGCCAGGACCTGCGCCAAGCCCTGGAAGCCGCCGTGCGCAGCCAGAATTGCCGTGCCGCCTTCGTGCTCTCCGGCATAGGCAGCCTGTCCACCGCCGGCCTGCGTTTTGCTGGCGCGGATCAGCCGCAACGCCTGGTGGGCGATAGCGAAATCCTCAGCCTGTCGGGCACCATAGCCTTCGACGGCCAGCACAGCAGCTCGCACCTGCACATGGCACTGTCCACCGCCACCGGCGCGGTGTTGGGCGGCCATGTGGCGGCGGGCTGCATCGTGCGGACCACGGCCGAGGTGTTGCTGGCACTGCTACCCGAGTGGGAGTTTGCGCGCGAGCCGGATGCGGTGACGGGCTATGACGAGCTGGTGGTGCGGCGGCTCTTGGACCATCAAAAATAATAGCTGCTGGTGCAGATATCGTCTGCACCAGCAACTATTTTTTCTTATAAAAGTCGTGCGCAGTGGGACGACCGTGGCGCATTGATAATCGCCGGCATGGCAGGCTTATCTCCCTACCCCTTCAGCAAGGATTTGCAGCGTTGAAAACTCTGGTACTCGGGGGCTACGGCAATTTTGGCGCACGCATTTGTCGGGCATTGGCGGGCGATGCATCCATCCAACTGCTGGTGGGTGGGCGTGATGTGCAGCGCGCCCGCGCTTTAGCCGGGGAACTTGGCCATGGCGCCCAGGGTGTTGCTATAGACCACACGGCTGCGAATTTCGCGCAGAGCTTGCGTGCGCTCGGCGTGGAACTGTTGATCCACACCGCCGGGCCATTTCAGCAGCAAGACTATGCCGTGGCCCAAGCCGCAGCGGAGGCGGGCGCGCATTATCTGGACCTGGCCGATGGCCGTCGCTTTGTCTGCGACTTTTCTACAGCGCTGCAGGCGCGGTTTCAGGCTGCTGGGCGTACCGCGGTGTCTGGGGCCAGCACGGTGCCGGCTTTGTCTTCCGCGGTGGTAGAGCATCTGTGCCAGGGCTGGCAGCGTATCGATACGATAGATATTTGCATCGCCCCGGCCCAAACCGCACCCCGGGGCAAGGCCACGCTGGCGGGGGTGTTGAGCTATTGCGGCGAGCCGATTTCCGTATGGAGCGGCGGGCAATGGCGTTCGATGCGTGGCTGGGGCCAGCTGACGCCAGTGCGGTTCGCCCGCCTGAGCCCTCGCCTGGGGGCATTGTGCGACATCCCCGATCTGGAGCTGTTTCCTGCACGGTACGGCGTGGCGCAGCGCGTGATGTTCCGCGCAGCGTTAGAGGTGGGGCTGGCCCAGCGCGCATTTGCCGTGTTGGCGGCCTTGCGTAGTTGGCGCCTGATGCCACAGCCCGCCGTGCTGGCGGGCCTGCTGAACCGGACCGCTACGTTGCTGGACTTCATGGGTACAGCACTGGGTGGCATGGTGGTGCGGGTGCAGGGGCTGAATGGGGCTGGGCAAGCAGCCCGCCGCGCCTGGCATATCGCCGCCGATAACGACCATGGCCCTGAAATCCCTTGCATGGCGGCCATCTTGCTGGCCCGGCGGCTGGCCCGCGCCGAGCCGATGCCGGTGGGCGCGATGCCCTGCATGGGCTTGCTGAAGCTGGAAGAGTTCGGCTCCGAGTTCGTGCGTTGGGGCATGGTGACGGAGATAGTCGCAGAGGGTGTTGCGTATGGTGCATAAAAAGCTGGAATTTCCCATGCCCGCCAGCCTGGACGTGGTGTTTGATGCGTTCCACTACCACCAGTGGCGCGCGCGCTGGGATTCTTTGGTGAGTGCGACCCATGTCGTGGGTGGTGCGCCGTGCCCCTACAAAGGTGCGGTTACGGAGAACGCCGGCGCGGGCATGCTGCGCAGCCTGTCCATGCGCACGCAGTTTGTTTCTTACGACCGACCGCATGTGGCTGCGGCCGCGATGGTGGGCCAGGCTTTTCCGTTCACGCAGTGGGCCGCTTCAATGCGGCACCGGGCTACGGCCCCGCAGGAGTCTGTGCTGGTCTACACCTACACATTCGAGGTGGGACCTGCCGCGCTACGCTGGCTGCTCGGTCCCTTGGTCGCACTGGTATTTGCCCAGCAGACACGCCGGCGTTTTGCCAGGTTGCAAAACTTTCTGGCACTGCATGCCGAAGAGGTGCGGCTGTGGCAGCAACGGGATACCGTGGCGCCTACCCATGGCGCAGAGGCAGGTGTGGCATGACACTCTCTATGAAAGAAGTTGCCGCATTGCGCTACAGCCTTGTATTCGTCTGGTTGGCCACGGCGTTGGCGAGCGTGTGGGAGTTGCATGGCCAAAGTCTGAGCCTGTTGACGGCTGCGGGCTTGCACAACCCGCTGCTGGCGCAGGCCCTGATCCTGGGCGGCGCCGGAGTTGACGTAGTAGTGGCCCTGGCCATGCTCATGAAGCCTGTACGCGCAAGCTACTGGGCTGCCTTGGTCCTTATGCTGGCGATGACTTTGGTGGCCACGGTATTTGACCCGTCCTTGTGGCTACACCCTTTGGGGCCGCTGACCAAGAACCTGCCGATGGCCGTCATTCTGTGGGTGTTGGCAAAGGTGCGCGCATGAACTGGTACATGACTTTGAAGTGGCTGCATGTGCTGTCCAGCGTGGTGCTGGTAGGTACCGGCTTTGGTTCGGCTTTTTATTTCTTTTTCATCAACCGCACGCGCAACCTGGTCGCGCAGGCCGAAGTGGTGAAGCTGGTGGTGCGGGCCGACTGGTGGTTCACCACGCCCACGGTGGTGATCCAGCCGGCCACGGGTTTGCTGATGGCGCACCTGGCGGGCTGGCCTCTGGCTACCCCGTGGTTGGCCTGGTCGTTGGGCTTGTTTGTGCTGGCCGGGGTGTGCTGGTTGCCCGTGGTGTGGTTGCAGATCCAGATGGCGCGGCTCGCACAGCAGGCAATGGATGAAGAGACTGTGCTGCCCGCACTGTATTGGCGCTACACCCGGTGGTGGGAGGCCTTGGGTTACCCGGCATTCGTTGCCATGGTGGGTGTTTTTTACCTGATGGTGGCGAAGCCGGCGTCTATTTTCTAGAAGCTCCGGGTTTGTACTTTAGTGGGTAGTGGATGGCTGGGCTACGGCGCCCCCACACTCCCCAGAAACTGCTGTATCTCCCCCACCATCCGGTCAAAGTAGGGGTTGAAGGTGAGCCGGCGCAAGGCGGTGTCGGTGGGGAAGTTCTTGGGCAGGGCTTCGCCGTATTGCACGGCGGCGGTGGACTGGGTGCTGCAGGCGGCAGCGCGCATTTGCGGGGTGATGCAGGCGCAGAAGGCCGGGCTGGCGTCCAGGGGCTGCACGGTGTAGCGCATGCACTGGGCGTAGGCGCCGCCAGGGCCGTAGTGGCGGTTGGACGGGGCGATGGTGGTGGCGGTGTGGGCGATGTCGACGATGCTCTGTGCGGGCAGCACGGCGTCCACCACGGTGACCCTGGCATCCACCAGGGCGGCTTGGACGGCGTCGTCGCTGCTGGCTTTGCCTTGCGGGGCGGCCAGCAGCATGCGGTTGCGCGGGTCGGTGCTGCGCAAGAAGGCCTGGATGCTGTCTTTGGCGTTGACCGTGGCGTCGTTGCGGCTGAGTGCCATGTACACCGGTACCGGGATCGGCGCCTGCTCCAGCAGGGCTTCCAGCGCGTTGTCTAGCCGTACCACCTGGTAGCCGGCGTTCAGCGGAAAGGATTCGTACTTGGCGAAGTCCTGGTCCAGGTGCTGGCTGAGCCAGCGTTTGTAGCCGGTGATGTCGACCAGCCGGGCCAGGATGTCCGGCAGGGTGCTGAGCCGGGTGATGAAGCCGGTGGGCCGCACCACCGGCGACAGCAGCACCAGGCTGGCCAGCGGCACCCTTGGCTGCAATTCCTGCTGGTGGTAGGCCCAGTAGATGCCGAGCGCGCCGCCGGTCGAATAACCGACGAGGTGCACGCGCGCGGCGGCGCCAGCGAAGCTGCGCAGGCCGTAGCCGGTGGCTGCTACCCAGTCTTCGTAGCGCACGCGCAGCAGGTCGCCGGGGGTGGTGGCATTGCCGGGCAACAGCAGGCTGCGCACCAGTACGCAGCGGCCGGCGGCGATGGGCTGGCGTGACAGCATGTCGCCCAGGTCGCGCACCAGGTAGGGCGAATCGCTGAGGCCGTGGACCAGCAGGATGCCGTCGGTATTGCCGGCGCTGCAGTTCTGGCCTTGCAGTGGCCATTCGCGCGGGCCGACGGCGCGGGCCAGGGGCTCGTCGGGCAGCGGCGTGCCAGGGGGCAGGGCGTAGTGGTAGCGGGCGATGCCATCCTGCGCGTCCTGCAGGTAGCGGCTGAAGGGCTTGTCCTTGCCGCTGGCGTCTTTCCACGGGTGCAGCGGGGCGCCAGAGTGGGGCTGGAAGCGGTCGGCATACGGCGTCTGCGCCAGGGCGGGCGGGGCGGCCAGTAGCAGGCCGGCGAGGGCGGCGAGCAGGGCTGGCCAAGGGTATCTGTACATCAAGGATTTCCTTTTATCCGTCGGCCCAAGAGGGTGGCCGCCGATCCAGGCCAAAATTCTGCATGACCAACGATATCTCTTCCCTGACCCAGGCCTTGCGCGATTTTGCCGCTGCGCGCAACTGGGCACCGTTCCATTCGCCCAAGAACCTGGCCTCGGCCTTGAGTGTGGAGGCGGCCGAGCTGCTCGAGCATTTTCAGTGGCTGACCGAGGAGCAGAGCCGCAATTTGGCCGCCGACCAGCGGGCCGAGGTGGGCGCAGAGGCAGCCGATGTGCTGCTGTACCTGCTGCAGCTGTGCGACCAGCTGGGCATCGACCTGCTGGAGGCCGCGCGGCTGAAGATGCTGGTGAATGCCCAGAAGTACCCGGTTGCTTGATTTGCTATTGAAAGCGTAGCTGCTTGCGCTGGTATTACCTGCGCCAGAGCCACTTTTTGTATAAATTTAAACCAGCTTGTGCTTCCTGGCCCGGTAGGCCAGCTTGGCGCGGCTGGTGTTCAGCAGCCGCGCCGCCGCCGACAGATTGCCCTGGGACGCGGCAATCGCCCGCTGCAACATGGCCTGCTCGGTCTGTTCCAGCGACAAGGGCGACGGGCTGCTGCGGCTGGGCACGGGCACGGGCGTGGTGGCCGCGGCCTGGGCGGTGGTGGCGGCCAGGTTCAAGGTGTCCGAGCCTTCTTGCAGGCGCAGCGTCATGACGTCGGGGCTCAGGGTTTCGCCGCTGGTGAACAGGTGGTGTACGTCGATCAGGCCGCCCACGTCGGCCATGATGACAGCGCGCTCGACCAGGTTCTGCAGCTCGCGGATATTGCCGGGAAAGTCGTAGTTCAGCAGGGTGCGTACGGCGGCCTGCGAGTAGCCGCGCACATTGCAGGCGTGCTTGCGCCGGTAGTGGTTCAGGAAGTGGTTCATCAGCAGCGGAATGTCGTCGCGGCGCTCGCGCAGCGGCGGCAGGTGGATGGGGAACACATTGAGCCGGAAGAACAGGTCTTCGCGGAACTTGCCCTCGCGCACGGCCTGGCGCAGGGTTTCGTTGGTGGCCGCCACCACCCGCACATCCACCGGAACGCTGCGCGTGCCGCCCACGCGCTCGATCTCGCCCTCCTGCAGCGCGCGCAGCAGCTTGCCCTGGGCCACAAAGCTCAGCGTGCCGATTTCGTCGAGGAACAGGGTGCCGCCGCTGGCCCGCTCGAAGCGGCCGGGCCGCGACACGCTGGCCCCGGTGTAGGCGCCGCGCTCCACGCCGAACAGCTCGGATTCGATCAGCGTCTCGGGAATCGCCGCGCAGTTGACGGCGATGAAGGGCTGGCTTTTGCGCGGGCTGATTTTGTGCAGCATGCTGGCAAACTTTTCCTTGCCGACGCCGGATTCGCCGGTGAACAGCACGGTGGCCGAGGTGCGCGCGACACGGCTCAGCTGGTGGCAGGCGGCATTGAAGGCCGACGAGGCGCCGACCATGGCGTCGCCCGCCGAGGCGCCAGCGCTGGGCAATTCGGCTGCATCGGCATCGGGCCGTGCATAGGCGGCGGTGTCGACGAACTCCCGCGCGTTCAGGTAGCGCATGTCTTCCTCGATGTCGTCCCACTGGTCGGCTGACTTGCCAATGACCCGGCAATGCGCGTCGCCCATGGAGCGGCACTGGGTTTCGCGGAACACGATCAACCGGCCAAACAAGGTGCTGACGTAGCCGGTCGCATAGCCGACCTGCATCCAGCAGGCGGGTGAGCCACCTATGCCGTAGGCGGCGATGTGCTCATCGTCCTCGCTGGAGTTGTGCCAGAGGAATTCGCCCTCGTAGCTGCCGGTCTTGGCGTCGTAGACCACCTGCACCAGCTCGACCTTGACCACGCCCTCCAGCGCATGCAGGCGGGTGCCGGCGATGGCCGCGGCAGAGGGGTCGGCATCCGGCCACTGCTTGCGCACCAGCTGGGCGTCGCGCGCGCCGCTGACATAGCCGGCGCGGGTGAACAGGCCGCGCGCCTGCTTCAGCCCCAGGCTATCCACCATCTCGCGGCGCAGCGAGCCCAGGGCCTCGGTGTGCAGCAGCACCATGCGCTGGTCCTGCAGCCAGATGCGGCCGTCTCCTGGCGAGAAGAACAGGCATTCGCTGATGTCGGCCACGTTGGGGTGGGCGTCGTAGCCTATGGAGGTGCTGCTAAAGCCGCCCAGGGCCTTGCCGACGGCGGCGCTGTCGAAGTTGCCCATCACCGTGCCGGTGGCACGGGCGACATCGGCCAGGGAGATGCGGGTGGAGCTGCGCGCCATGGGTTTTTCCAGTTTCATCAAATGCTCAAATTTGATTCAAATTTATAAGCAAATGGTGAAAAACCTAGCGAGGGATTTCCCTTTGTTGCGCTGCGGTAAAGCGGCCTAGGGTATGTCCCTAATTCTCCTGTGGAAGACGGCCCTGGAAACGGGGCGATTGGGGTGCGCCAGGCGCGGCTGGTCCGTGCATTGCAATAAATCAGTGTGCCACCGCAAAAGTGGCGAACTGATCAACCAATCGAAAGGACGTTACCCATGGGTGCAGCAGATGCGACAGCATGGTCTGATTTTGTTGGCCTGGCGCCTGCCAAGCTGGGCGGCGGCGTGCGCGACGTGGTCGAGCCGGCCACCGGCCAGGTGCTGTGCACGGTAGGCATTGCCGATGCGGCCGATGTGGCGGTGGCCACGGCGGCTGCCGCCGCCGCGCAAGCCAGCTGGGTGGCGGTGCCGCCGCGCGACAAGGCCGAGGTGTTCCGCCGTGCTGCGGCTTTGTTCCAGCAGCATTTTGACGCCCTGGCCTTGTTTGCCGCCCGCGAGACCGGTGGCATCCTGGCCAAGGGCCAGCACGAGATCCGCGAAGCCGCGTTGATCTGCAACCTGGCCGCCGGCATGCCGCTGCAGTCGCAAGGCCATGTGCTGCCCAGCGTGCAGGGCCGTACCAGCCTGGCGCGCCGCGTGCCGCATGGCGTGGTGGGGGTGATCTCGCCGTTCAACTTTCCGATGATCCTGACCATCCGCGCCGTGGCGCCGGCGCTGGCTGCGGGCAACGCGGTGGTCATCAAGCCCGACTCGCGTACTCCGGTGACCGGCGGGCTGATGATCGCCCGGGTGTTTGCCGAAGCCGGCTTGCCGGCCGGCCTGTTGCACGTCCTGCCCGGCGATGCCGAGGCCGGCGAGGCCTTGGTGACCGACCCGCTGGTGCCGATGATCGCCTTCACCGGTTCGCCCGCCGTAGGCCGCCGCATCGGCGAGCTGGCCGGCCGGCATCTGAAGAAGGTGTCGCTGGAGCTGGGCGGCGCCAACTCGCTGATCATTTTGGACGACGCCGATCTGGACGTGGCCGCCAGCAATGCGGCCTGGGGTGCGTACTTCCACCAGGGCCAGATCTGCATGGCGGCGAACCGCATCCTGGTGCATGCCAGCATGGCGGCGGAGCTGACCAAGCGCCTGGTGGCGAAGGCCACCCATCTGCCCCTGGGCAATGGCGCAACCGGCCAGGTGGCGCTAGGCCCGCTGATCGACGCCAAGCAGCGCGACCGCGTGCACGCCCTGGTGCAGGACAGCGTGGCGGCCGGCGCCAAGCTGGAAGCCGGAGGCCGCTTCGACGGTCTGTTCTACCAGCCCACCGTGCTGTCCGGCGTAAAGCCCGGCATGCGGGTGTTCGACGAAGAAACCTTTGGCCCGGTGGCCAACATCGTGACCTACCGCAGCGACGAAGAAGCGATTGCGCTGGCCAACAACAACACCGGCAGCCTGTCGTGCGCGGTGATCTCCAAGTCGCTGGGCCGCGCCATGGGCGTGGGCCAGCAGCTCAAGTGCGGCATGGTGCACATCAACGACCAGACCGTGAACGACGACTGCGTGAACCCCTTCGGCGGCCCCGGCATTGCCGGCAACGGCAGCAGCGTGGGTGGCCCGGCCGACTGGGAGGAATACACCCAGTGGCAGTGGATCACCCTCAAAGACCAGGCCCCAAGTTATCCCTTCTAACCCCCAGGCTTGCCCACTGCGTGTGGCCTCCAACCCCCTTGCAGGGGGCGATACCAGCGGCCCGGCTAAGCCGGTTCCGCGGTATCCCTGGAAGGGCGCGGTAGTGGCATAGCGACCCATTTTTATTGAGGAGAACCGCATGAGCTTGCAAGGAAAAACCGTCGTCATCACCGGCACCTCGTCCGGCATCGGGGCCGAAGTCGCCCGGCTTGCCCGCTTCCAGGGCGCGCATGTCATCGGCATGGACCGCAACGATCCCACGCTCACCCTGGACGGCTTTGTCAAAGCCGATCTGGGCAGCGTGGCCGCCATCGATGCGGCCGTGGCCGAGCTGCCTGCGCGCATCGACGCGTTCTGCAACATCGCCGGTGTGCCCGGCACGGCCGATGGTGAGTTGGTCGCACGGGTCAATTACCTGGGCCTGCGCCATCTGACGGAAGCCGTGCTGCCGCGCATGCCGCGCGGCGGCAGCATCGTCAACGTGGCCTCCATCCTGGGCGCCGAATGGCCACTGCGGCTAGACCTGCACAAGCAGCTGGCGGCAGCCAAGGGCTTTGAAGCCGGCGCCGCCTGGCTGCGCGACCACCCTGTGCCCCAGGCCACCTGCTACCAGTACTTCAAGGAGGCCTTGATCGTCTGGAATGCCACCCAGTCGCAGGAGTGGTTCCTGGGCAAGGGCGTGCGCATGAACTGTGTAGCGCCCGGTCCGGTGTTCACCCCGATCCTGGGCGACTTCGTGTCCATGCTGGGCGAAGAGCGGGTGCAGGCCGATGCCCACCGCATGCTGCGCCCGGCTTTTGCCGACGAGGTGGCCGCGGTGATTACCTGGCTGTGCAGCGACGCCGCGCGCTGGGTCAGCGGCGTGAATATTCCGGTCGATGGCGGCCTGGCATCGACTTATCTGTGATTTGGGGCGGTGGCCCCAGTGGGCGGGCGCTGGGGCCACCATTTTTTGAATTAGCGAAAAACACTTAACGAGGAGACTTGAATGATAAAAAAATCCACCCCCTTCCAACGCAGCGCCTTGGCGCTGGCCGCGGGCATGCTGTGTGCGCTGTCGGCCCAGGCCTTTGAGCTGGACAGCGGCAACCCCGACACCAAGATCCGGCTGGACTTCACGCCCAAGTTCAGCACGGCCTACCGCATGAAGGACGCCTCGCCCGGGTTGATTTCCCCGGCCAACGACGGCGGGGTGGTGAACGAGAACGACGGCGACACCAACTTTCGCAAGAAGGGCATTGTCTCCACCCGCGTGGACCTGCTGACCGAGTTCGATGTGACGCACGGCAACTATGGCCTGCGCATCAGCCATTCCGCCTGGTACGACTCCAAATACCTGGGCCACAGCAACAACGACGGCAGCAACGGCGTGAGCAACTTTGCCAGCCAGCCCAGCAACGAGTTCCTGCCGTTCACCCGCAGCCAGCATGGCCGTAACGACGAGTTTCTGGATGCGTTCGTGTTTGCCAAGGGCCACCTGGGCGAGATGCCGGCGTCGATCCGCGTCGGCAAGCACGCGCTGCAGTACGGCGAGAGCCTGTTCTTCGGCCAGAACGGCATTGCCAATGCCCAGGGCCCGGTGGATATTGCCAAGATTTCCTCGGTGCCTAACTGGCAATTCAAGGAAGTGCTGCTGCCGGTAGAGCAGATCTCCGGCACGCTGCAGCTGACGGACGCCGTGACCCTGGGCGGCTATTACCAGCTGAAATGGCGGCCCAGCAAGCTGCCCGGCGTGGGCAGCTATTTCTCCAACCAGGACTACATCAACGGCGGCCGCGTCTACCTGGGCCCGACCACAGTACTGAACACCGACAACAGCAAGGACCAGACGCCAGGCAACAGCGGCCAGTTCGGCGCGCAGCTGCGCTGGTCGCCGGCCGGCAGCGCGTTCGAATACGGTTTCTATGCGGCCCGCTACAACGAGAAAACCCCGGCCGTGCCGGTGTTCGACTTGATCAATGGCAACGTCCACAAGGTGTATGCCGAGGGCATCAAGACCGTGGGCGCCAGCGTGACCTCGTCGGTCGGCCCGCTGAACTGGGCGCTGGAAGGCTCGCTGCGTGCCGATGCGCCGCTGGCCGGAGACCCGGCTGTACTGCTGCCCGCCTTCCTGGGCGTGGGCGGGCCGGCGGCCGACTGCAGCGGCTCGCCGTCCAACCCCTGCTTTGCCATCGGCAAGACCGCGCACATCAATTTGTCGGGCATCTATGTGCTGACCAAGGGCCCGCTGTGGGATGGCGGCTCCATCGTCTCCGAGCTGGCTTGGAACCGCACCCTGAGCGTGACCAAGAACCCCAGCACCCGCGGCAATGGCGGGCTGGACCCGAACACCACGCGCGACGCGGCGGCTTTCCGCATGATCTTCGAGCCGCAGTACTTCCAGGTGCTGCCGGGGCTGGACCTGTCGGTACCGCTAGGCCTGGGTTACAACTTTGCCGGGCGTTCGTCGGCCATCATGAACTACGCCGGCGGCGCCAGCAAGGCCGGCGACTACACGGTGGGTGTCAAGGCCAAGTACCGCGACTGGAACCTGGGCCTGAGTTACACGGCCTTCTTCGGCAGCCAGAACACCTTCACCGTGGTCGACCCCGCCGGTTCGCGCATGTTGTCCTATGGCCAGACCATGAAGGACCGCAACTACTTGGCGCTGAACATCTCCCGCACTTTCTAAAACGTCCTTCCAACGCACTTTCGAGACACACCATGACCCAGTTCGCACACAACACCTTGCTGGCCGCTGCCTTGCTGGCCGCTGCCATGGGCGCCCAGGCCGCCGTCAGCGCCGACGAAGCCGCCAAGCTGAAGACCACGCTGACCCCGGTGGGCGCCGAGAAAGCCGGCAACAAGGACGGCACGATTCCCGCCTGGGACGGCGGCCTGACCAAGGCCACGCCCGGCTACAAGAACGGCGATGCCCGGCCCGACCTGTTCCCCGGTGAGAAGCCCACGCTGTCCATCAACGCCAAGAACATGGCGCAATACGCCGACAAGCTGAGCGATGGCGTGCAGGCCTTGATGAAGAAGTACCCGGACTTCCGCATCGATGTCTACCCCACGCACCGCACGGCGGCAGCGCCACAGGCGGTGTACGACAACACTTTCAAAAACGCCACCCGCGCCAAGACCATAGAAGGTGGCTACGGCATGGAAGGTGCGTTTGGCGGCGTGCCGTTCCCTATCCCCAAGGACGGCTATGAAGCCATCTGGAACCAGCGTACCGCCTGGCGCGGCGGCAATGTGACGCTGCCGACGCGGGTCTGGGTGGTGACGGCCGATGGCCGTCGCGCCCTGGCCTCGGGCGGCACGCAGACCCTGAGCCAGACCTTTTATGCCAAGGACGGCAGCCTGGAGAAGTTCGACGGCTACTACTCGCTCGGCAAGTTTGTGGCCGATGCGCCGGGCTCCAAGGCCGGCGAGGCGATCCTGGCGCTGGACGGCGTGTCCGACGCCGCACCGCGCGGCCTGTGGCAGTACCTGGTAGGCCAGCGCCGCGTGCGCAAAGCGCCTTCGGTAGCCTATGACACGCCGGACTCGGTGACTTCCGGCATCGGCCTGTTCGACGAAGCCTTCACCCTGTTCGGCCCCATCGACAAGCATGAGCTGAAGTTGGTGGGCAAAAAGGAGATGTACATCCCCTACAACAATAACCGCGCCGCCGCCGCCAAGGTGGATGAACTGGTGACGCCGAATACGCTGAACCCGGCCCAGGTACGCTGGGAGCTGCACCGCGTGTGGGAAGTGGAAGCTACGCTGGCCGCCGGCAAGCGCCATGTGGTGCCCAAGCGCAAGTACTACATCGACGAAGACAGCTGGCAGACCGCATTGTTTGATGGCTGGGATGCCAAGGGCCAACTCTGGCGCACCAACTTCGCGCTGATGCTCACCGCGCCCGATGTACCCGTGGTCAGCAATTTTGTGCTGTGGGGTGGCTACGACCTGCAAAACAGCTCTTACTACCTGAACATGGCTTCGAACGAGCTGCCCAAGCAGTACGAAATCGTGCCGCCGATTCCGCGCAGCTTCTTCAGCGCCGAATCCCTGTCCAGCGAAGGTGCGCGCTGATGCGCGGACTCGCACAAGCAGGCATTGCGCGGCGGACAGCCGTGCTCGGGCTGCTGGGGCTGGCGGCTGGTGCGGGCTGGTCGGCCACCCTGCCGGCCGTGCTGTCGCAGCCGGCCCTGCAGACGCCCAAGGCCCTGGGTGCCGCCACGCTGGCCGTGACCCGGGCCGGCCAGCGCCTGGTGGCCGTGGGCGAGCGCGGCACCGTGCTGCTGTCGGACGACCACGGCGTCAGCTGGAAGCAGGCCGCCGTGCCGGTGCAGGCCACGCTGACCTGCGTGCGCTTTGTGGATGAAAAAACCGGCTGGGCTGCGGGCCATTTGGGTGTGGTCTTGCGCAGCGACGATGGCGGCGCCAGCTGGCACAAGCAGATGGATGGCCTGCAGGCCGCAGCGCTGGTGCTGCAAGCTGCGCAAAGCGCGGGCGACACAAAAGCCATAGCGAATGCCCAGCGCCTGGTAGAGGAGGGCGCGGACAAACCCTTCTTCGACCTGGAGTTCATCGACAGCCAGCGCGGCTTTGCCGTGGGCGCTTACGGCCTGATGCTGGCTACTGTGGACGGCGGTCGGCACTGGACGGCAGTGGCGTTGCCCAACCCCAAGGCCTTGCATCTGTATGGCCTGCGTGCCCGCGGTGACACCTTGCTGCTGGCGGGTGAGCAGGGCTTGCTGCTGCGCTCCACCGATGGCGGCGCCAGCTTCAACGCACTGGAGTCGCCTTACAAGGGCAGCTTCTTTGGCCTGCTGCACAGCACGGGCGATGCCTGGGTGGCCTACGGTCTGCGCGGCTCGGCCTATCGGTCCACCGATGCGGGTGCGCAGTGGCAAAAGCTCGATACCGGCTTGCCCATGGCGGTAGGGTCGGGTGCGGCCTTGCCCGATGGCGGTTTTGTGCTGATGGGCCAGGCCGGCGATGTGCTGCTTGGCCGGGCCGATGGCTTAACGCTGCAACGCATGCCGGCGCGCGAGCCGGTACCGGTATCGGGTGTAGCCCTGGCCGCCGACGGCAGCCTGGTGCTGTCCAGCCTGCGCGGCATGCGCCGTCTACCCGCCCTGTCTGTCAACTGAAGAAGAGAAGCCGCCCTGCTGCGGACACACATTTATGCACGCCGATTCCTCCACCCCCAACCAGCCTGTCGTTGCGCGGCTCGAAGATTTCGATACGCGTTCTGGCAGTTTGCTGGAGCGGGTTTTTTTCAACCACCGGCCCTGGGTGATGCTGGTCTGCCTGGCGCTGACCCTGGTGCTGGGCTGGCTGGGTAGCCAGCTGCGGCTGAACGCCAGTTTCGAGAAGACCATTCCCACCAGCCACCCCTACATCGTCAACTACCTGGCGCACAAAGGCGATCTGGCGGGGCAGGGCAATGCGCTGCGCCTGGTGGTGCAGGCCAAGCAGGGCACGATCTTCGACAAGGGCTACTTGGACGCGCTGCAGAAGATCAACGACGAAATCTTCCTGCTGCCCGGCGTGGACCGGCCGTTCATGAAGTCGCTGTGGACCTCCAACACCCGCTGGGTGGCGGTGACCGAAGAAGGCCTTGACGGGGGGCCGGTAATCCCCGATACCTTTGACGGCTCGCCCGCCAGCCTGGCCGAGCTGCGCGCCAACGTCGAGCGCTCGGGCGAAATCGGCCAGCTGGTGGCCGGCGACTTCCAGTCCAGCATCGTCTTCGTGCCCCTGCTGGACCGCAACCCCGAAACAGGTAAAGCGCTGGACTACGGCGATCTGTCGCGCCAGATCGAAGTGCTGCGTGGCAAGTACGCCAGCGACACCCTGGAGATCCGCGTCACCGGCTTCGCCAAGGTGGTGGGCGACCTGATCGAAGGCCTGCAGCAGGTGCTACTGTTCTTTCTGCTGGCCCTGGCCATCACCACCGTGGTGCTGTTCGCCTATACCCGCTGCGCCCGCAGCACGGCGCTGGTGGTGGCCTGTTCGCTGGTGGCGGTGGTCTGGCAGTTTGGCCTGCTGGCCTTGTTTGGCTATGAGCTGGATCCGTATTCGGTGCTGGTGCCGTTCCTGGTGTTCGCCATCGGTATGAGCCACGGCGCGCAGAAGATGAACGGCATCATGCAGGACATTGGCCGTGGCACCCACCGGGTGGTGGCTGCGCGCTATACCTTCCGCCGCCTGTTCATGGCCGGGCTGACGGCGCTGCTGTGCGACGCCGTGGGCTTTGCGGTGCTGGTCATCATCCAGATCAAGGTGATCCAGGACCTGGCGCTGATCGCCAGCATCGGCGTGGCGGTGCTGATTTTTACCAACCTGGTGCTGCTGCCGGTTCTGCTGTCCTACACCGGCGTGGGTGCCAAGGCGGCGGCACGCAGCCTGCGCGAAGAAGCGGTGCTGGACGGCGGCAAGCGGCCCTGGCTGTGGGCTTTGCTCGACCACTTCACGCAGAAGCGCTGGGCGGCGGCGGCCATCGTGGCGTCGGCCTTGATGGCGGCTGGCGGCTATGCCGTCAGTCTGAACCTGAAGATCGGCGACCTGGACGCCGGCGCCTCCGAGCTGCGCCCGGACTCGCGCTACAACCGCGACAACGCCTACCAAATTTCGCATTACTCGGCCAGCGCCGACATCCTGACAGTGATGGTCACCACCCCGGTCGACCAGTGCACCACGTACGGCACGCTGGCCCAGCTGGACAGCCTGGCCTGGCGTCTGGAGCAGCTGCCGGGCGTGGAGTCCACCAACTCCATGGCCGCGCTGTCCAAGCTGGCCATGGTGGGCTACAACGAGGGCAACTTTAAATGGCTGGAGCTGCTGCCTAACGATGGCGCGCTCGGCGGCGTGCAGACCCGGGCGCCGCGCGAGCTGTTCAACCAGAACTGTTCGTTCTTGGCGCTGTATGTCTACCTGCAGGACCACAAGGCCGAAACCCTGTCGCGGGTGGTGCGCGAAGTCGAGACTTTTGCCGCCGCCCACAACACCGACGACGTGCAGTTCAAGCTGGCCGCGGGCAGCGCCGGTATTGCAGCGGCCACCAACATCGTGGTCGGCCAGGCCATGCACGAGATGCTGTTGTGGGTGTATGCGGCGGTGGTCGTGCTGTGCTGGATCACCTTCCGCTCCTGGCGCGCGGTGGTGGTGGCGGTGCTGCCGCTGGTGCTGACCTCCATCCTGTGCGAGGCGCTGATGGTCTGGCTGGGCATGGGCGTGAAGGTGGCCACTTTGCCGGTGATTGCACTGGGTGTGGGCATAGGCGTGGACTACGCACTGTATGTGCTGAGCATCACCCTGGCCCGCATGCGCGAAGGTGCGAGCCTGTCGGACGCCTACCACCACGCGCTGCAGTTTACCGGCCGGGTGGTCATGCTGACCGGTATCACCCTGGCCTTGGCCGTCGGTACCTGGGCGTTCTCGCCCATCAAGTTCCAGGCCGACATGGGGATTCTGCTGGCCTTCATGTTCGTCTGGAACATGGTCGGCGCCCTGGTGCTGCTGCCCGCGCTCGGCTACTTCCTGCTGCGGCCTGCTGAGGCCGAGAGCATGGCGGGTGTCCCGGGCCGGGTTGCAGCATGAGACACATGCTTTGAAAAGGGGAAGAGATTTGATCGATTCATACATTTCGGCAGACGGCGTACAGGTGCGGTACCGCGATTCGGGCGGTGCTGGCCCGGCGGTGCTGCTGCTGCACGGCATCGGCGGCTCACTGGAGCTCTGGTCGGCGCAACTTGTCAGTGACAACCGGGCCATGCGCCTGATCGCGCTGGACCTGCCGGGGCACGGCCTGTCCGGCTTTGGTCGGCAGCCGTACGCGCCCAAGACCTTTGCCGCCTTTGTGTGGAAGTTTGTCGATGCGCTCGGTTTGCACAAGGTGCATCTGGCCGGCAATTCCTTGGGTGGGGCCATTTGCCTGCAGATGCAGGCCCAGCAGCCGGCGCGGGTGCAGACCGTGCTGCTCGCCGCGGCGGCCAACCTCGGGCGCGACTGCCCCGTGCCCTTCCGGCTGATGACGCTGCCTGTGCTGGGCACGCTGATGTCGCGGGCTGGCCCCATGGCCGTCACGCAACAGATCCAGGCCATCTTCGGCCCATCGTTTGTCGTCACCGACGAGCTGCGCAAGACGATAGAACGCAACGTGATGCGACCGGGTGCCCAGGCCGCCTTCCTCGCCACCTTGCGGCGGATGACGGACCTGGGTGGGCAGCGTGCGTCGCTGGTGGCCGATGCGCATACGGCACTCGCTTCGGCCCCGGTGCCCCCGCTCCTGTTGCATGGTCGGCAAGACAGCGTGATCCCGTTCGCGCATTCGGAGCACGCGCACAAGCGGGCCCCGGCGAGCCGGTTTCAGCCCATCGATGACTGCGGCCACACGCCCCAGCTGGAGCAGCCTGCCGTCTTCAACGCCGCTTTGCGGGCGCTGGTTGTCGAGGCCTGAGAGAGTGCCGCTGCACTATCGGCTGCACCTCGGCCCTCTGCTGCGCATGGGCCTGGTGGCGCGGCTGGCCATGGCCTTCGGCATGGTGCTGCTGCTGTTTGCGGTTACCACGGCCAGCGCTATCTACCAGCTGCGCGCGGTGGACCAGGGCATGCAGGACGCGATGGCCTCGGGCCAGCGTCTGGCGGCCCAGGCCCGCAACATGCACGACCGCGTGGCCGATGCCTATCTGGGCCTGCTGGTGGCCACCATGGTCGACGATCTGGAAGACCTGCAATACGAGAACGCCGCGCTGCAAAAGGCGCTGGGTGCCTACCAGAGCAGCTACAGCCAATTGTTCGGCACCCCCCAGGGCGCGGCGCTGCAGGCCCACGCCGTCGCCCTGCAAAGCGCCGAAGCGGAGCTGCGGCCCTTGCTCGGCAGCGCGGTGCAGCGCCTGCAGCTGGCCGCGGAGTCGGCCGGGGCTGACTATGAACGCGACCCGGCGATCCAGGTGCTGGTGGTCAGCAGCGTCAAACCCTTGTTCGACCAATGGCTGCGCGCGATCGATGCGCTGAACGATGGTGCCGCGCAAGCCAGCGCCGAGGCTGCGGCCCAGGCCGGTGTGGCGGCCCGCCGTGCGCGCCTGTGGCTGGCCGGTGCGGCTGCCGTGGCGCTGTGCCTGGGGGCTGCAGCGGCCTGGTGGATCGCCCGTGGCGTGACCCTGCCGCTGCGCCAGGCGATGGCGCTGGCGCGCCAGGTGGCGCAAGGCGATCTTTCGCAGCCCATGTCGGCGGCTGCGCAGGATGAAACCGGCCGCCTGCTGACCGCCCTGGGCACCATGCAGGACGGCTTGCGGGCGCTGGTGGGTGCGGTGCGCGAGTCGGCCTCGGCCATCGATGCATCGGCCTCGGATGTGGCAGCCGGCAACGACGACTTGTCGCAGCGCACCGAGAACGCTGCCGCTTCCTTGCGGCGCACGGCCGAAGCCACGACGCAGCTGGCGGGCAATGTGCAGATGCTGGCCGAGTCGGCTTCAGCCGCCCAGCAGATCACCGGCGCGGCCACGCAGGCAGCGCAACACGGTGGTGCGGTAGTGCTGCGCGCCCAGTCCAGCATGGCCGACATCAGCCGTTCCTCGCAGCGCATGGCCGAGATCGTCGGCATGATCGACAGCTTTGCGTTCCGCACCAACATCCTGGCATTGAACGCCGCAATCGAAGCTGCAGGAGCCGGCCCGCATGGCCGCGGCTTTGCGGTGGTGGCGTCGGAGGTGCGCGCCTTGTCGCAGGGCGTGGCCAGCGCGGCCAAGGACATCCGCCAGCTGATCGAACAGTCGGCCGGCGAAGTCGCCAGCGGGCAGCGCCATGTAGAGAACGCAGCCCGCAGCATGGCCGACATCGTGGGAGCCGTGGACGGGCTGGCCAGCTTCGTGACCGAAATCGCCGCAGCCGCGGCCGAACAAGGCCAGGGCATCGCCGAAGTCGACCAGTCGGTGCATGCGCTGGAGCAGATGACGCAGCAGAACGCCGCCCTGGTCGAACAGAGCGCGGCCGCCGCCATGGCCATGAGCCAGGAGGCCGAGCGGCTGACTGGGTTGGTCAGCGTCTTCCGGCTGGAGCCGGCACTTCCCACAACCCCCAAGGAGCAACCCCGATGATGAGCGACCTCCCGACCCTGGCCTCGGCCGATCTGGACCCGGCCCTGGCCGGATTTCTGGCCCAGGCCGCTGCCCAGGGCAACCCGCCCCTGGAGGCCTTGCCGCCGCCGGTGGCGCGGCAGATGTACCGGGACCTGGCGCGGGCCCTGGGCCTGCCACCGCCTGAGATTGGCCGGGTGTTCCACACCGCCATTGCCGGGCCAGGAGGAGATTTGCCTTTGCGGGTCTATACGCCGAGTAGCGCAGTGCAGCAGCGGCTTTTACCGGTGGTGCTGTACGTGCACGGCGGCGGCTTTGTGATTGGCGATCTGGAAAGCCACGACAGCGTCTGCCGCACCCTGTGCCACCATGCCGAGATGCTGGTTGTGGCAGTGGACTACCGGCTGGCGCCCGAGCATCCGTTTCCGGCCGCGCCCGACGATGTGGAAGCCACCTTGCGCTGGTTGCTGGCCCATGCCGACAGCCTGGGTGCCGACCCGCAGCGCATCGCCGTGGTGGGCGACAGCGCGGGCGCGCAACTGGCCCTGGTGGCGGCGCGGCGTGTGCAGGCCAACGCGGTGCGCGCGTTGGGCCTGATTTATCCGGTGGCCCAGCACCCGGACGAACCCAGCCCTTCGTACCAGGAGAACGGCGAAGGCAAGTTCCTCACCATGGGCGCCATGCGCTGGTTCATTGCCAGCTACCTGGGCGGACAATCGCCCGGCCATCCCGATATGGCCTTGCTGCAGTCCAACCTGGCGGGCTTGCCCGCCACCTGGCTCGCCACCATGGGCCACGACCCGCTGCGCGACGAAGGCCATGCGCTGGCCTTGCGCGCCAAAGCGGCGGGCGTGGCGGTAACCCACCAGCACTACCCGGGTGCCATCCACGCCTGCATCCATTTCAGCGCGGTGTCGCCGGTGGGCACCCAGCTGCTGGTGGATATGGCGCAGTGGCTGCGTTTGCAGATTTAGGGCCTAAATTGAATGCTTAAATAGGCCTCTAGCGCATATTTAATAAGCGCAGGAAGCTATTGTTTTTGATATAAAAAACCATAGCTGCCTCGCGCTGCCCATTCGGATCAGGCCAGCTTGAAGTTCAGCTTGGCGATCAGGTTCTTGAAGTAGGTGTTGTCGCGCACCATCACGGCCTTGAAACCGGCCTCGTCGCCGAACGCGAAGCCCATGTTCTGCTTGTCCATGATTTCGCGGAACGAAGGCTCGGCGCTGGTTTTGACAGCGATGTTCTTCAGGATGGCCAGGATCTCGGGTGGCGTGTTCTTGGGGGCACCCAGGCCGCGCCAGGCGCTGATCGACAGGTCGATATTGCGTTCCTTCAGAGTGGGCACATTGTCGAAGCCCTTGAGCCGCTTGTCGGCCATCACCGCCAGGGTCTTGAGCTTGCCCGAGGCCACATGGGCGGTGACTTCGGCCGCGCTCACGCCCACCGCCTCGATGTGGCCGCCCAGCAGCGACAGCATGGCCGGGCCGGCACCTGGGTAGGGGATGTGGTTGAACTTGGTGCCGGTCTTGTCCTCTAGCGCGGCGGCCGCCAGGTGCCAGATCGAGCCGGCACCCGAGTTGCCGACGCGGAACTCGCCCGGCGCCTTCTTGGCAGCGGCCAGGAATTCTTCGATGGTGTTCCAGGGTGCATCGGCCTTGACGGTGATGGCCGCCGGGTCGGCGTTCAGCAGGGCGATGGGCGCAAAGTCCTCATAACTGAACTTGATCACGCCCACGTGGGGCAGGGTGGTCAGCTCGACCGTCAGCATGGCGATCTTGTAGCCGTCGGGCTTGGCGTTGAGCACATCGGTCAGGCCGATGGCGCCGCTGGCGCCGGGCTTGTTGGTCACGGCGATGGCCTGGCTTGTGTGTTTGCGCGAAGCATCGCTGAAGGCTCGGGCCAGCACATCGGTGCCGCCGCCTGCACCGTAGGCCACCACCAGCTCGATGGGGTGGTTCGGGTAGTCGCCGGCCTGGGCAAATGCCCGGCCAGCCAACAAACTGCCGGCGCCCAGGGCCAGATAGCTGGCGGCGGTGCGGCGAGAAACAGGGTGGTGTGGCATGGTGTCTCCAGTGGTGTTATAGGTTTTAGAACACGTTCTAAGGGCTAAAAATTAGCCAGTCATCCTACAACTGGAGTTGCCATTGGCGCCGCGGACTAACCCTTGGTCCTGCGAGTGCCTGTTCAGCTGCTGGACGCGCTGTCGAGTGGCTGGCTTTTGCGCAGGCGCTCGCGGCTATTCGACAAATGGGTGCGCATGGCGGCGCGGGCCGAGTCGCTGTCCTGGTCGCGGATCGCGTGGTAGATGCTCTCGTGCTCGGCATGCACTTTTTGCAGATAGGCGAGCCGGCCCTCGGGCACGTTTTCCAGGGTTTTGACGCGGGTGCGCGGAATGATCATGGTGCCCAGGTAGGTCATCAGATCGGCAAAGTGCTGGTTGCCGGTGGCGCGGGCGACCTCCATGTGGAACTGGAAGTCGGCGGGCACGCCATCTGACTCGTGGGGGATCGCGTCCTTGAAGCTCTGCAGCGCGGCTTCCAGCTGGACCAGGTTGGCCGGGGTACGCCGCTGGGCCGCCAGGCCGGCGGCCTCGGTTTCCAGGCTGATGCGCAGCTCCAGCAGGGCGATCACGTCGGCTACGGTGGCGAAGTCTTCGGGCGCAATCTTGAAGTTGCGGGTATCGGGCGGCTCGATCACGAAGGTGCCGATGCCGTGCCGCGTTTCCACCAGGCCTGAAGCCTGGAGCTTGGAGATAGCCTCGCGTACCACGGTGCGGCTGACGTCAAACCGGGCCATGAATTCGACCTCGGTGGGCAGCTTGTCGCCGGGCTGTAATTGCCCTTGGCGGATATTGAGCACCAGGGCTTCGACGATTTCCGAAACCAGGCCGCGCGGCCTTCTGGGGCGGGTGGCAGTGGTAGCAGCAGAGCTGTCGCCAGCATGGGCCAAGGAGCTAAGGGTTTGTACGGATGCCATCAAAAAAGCCTTGACAGGGGAGTGTGGAATTTATCAAAATCTAAGTCATCAGACAACACATGACTGATGTGTGGGACCTCCGGTACCACTTTAGCAAAGCCCCTGGAAATGTCCAGCGGTAGAGCCCTTAGTCAGTGCCAACTTTAACTTTCAGGTGTATCGGAAAAAACATGGCCATCAAGCAGCATGAAAAGATATTGTTAACCGGTGCCGCAGGTGGCCTGGGTAAGGTGTTGCGCGAGAGCCTCAAGCAGAACTGCACCACCTTGCGCCTGTCCGACGTGGTGGACTTCGGCGCAGCCGCCGAAGGCGAGGAAATCATGCTGGCTGACCTGGCCGATGCGGCAGCGGTGGATGCCATGGTGCAGGGCGTGGACGCGATTGTGCATATGGGAGGCAAATCGCTCGACGGCCCGTTCCTGCCCATCATGCAGGCGAATATCCTGGGCACCTACAACCTGTACGAGGCCGCCCGTAAATTTGGCGTGAAGCGGGTGGTGTTTGCCAGCTCCAACCATGTGACCGGCTTTTACCGCCAGGACGAAACCATCACTGCCGATGCCCCGGCCCGGCCTGATGGCAACTACGGCCTGAGCAAGGCGTTTGGCGAAGACTTGGCGCGCTACTACTTTGACCGCTACGGCATCGAAACCGCGTGCGTGCGCATCGGCTCCTCGTTCCCCGAGCCACGGGACCGCCGCATGCTGGCCACCTTTCTGAGCTACGGCGACCTGCACCGCCTGATTACCGCCTGCCTGACCACGCCGGCGCTGGGTTTCAGCATCATCTTCGGCATGTCGAACAACTCCGTGACCTGGTGGGACAACTCCCGCGCCCGCCACGTCGGCTATGTACCGCAAGACAGCTCTGACGTGTTCCGCGAAGCGGTCTTTGCGCGCACCCCGGCGCCCGATTTCAGCGACCCTGCAGCCCTGCACCAGGGCGGCGCCTTTGTGCGCATGGGACCGTACGAGCAATGACCACCGCCAAGGCGATTGCGAGCAGCCGCGACCGCGTGGGCGAATGCCCGGTGTGGTCGGTGGCCGAAAACGCCCTGTACTGGGTGGATATCGAAGGTCGGCAGATCCGCCGCTGGAGCCCCGCAAGCGATGCGGTACAGAGCTGGACCCTGCCCGAGCGCGTGGGCTGCATTGCCCTGACCCCTGCGGTGGGCCGCATCGTGGCCGCCATGGAAACCGGCGTCTACGTGGTGCAGCTGGGCGAGGCGCCCGCAGTGCAGCTGGACTGCCTGGTGGCCGTCACCCATCCTGCACCCGGCATGCGTTTCAACGACGGCCGCTGCGATGCGCAAGGCCGCTTCTGGATCAGCACCATGGTGATGGACATGGGCCTGGCCTCGCCCTTGGGCGGCCTGTACTGTCTGGATGAAATCGGCCTCAGTCCGGCCCGGCTGGACGGCCTGATCACCCCCAACGGGCTGGCGTTCAGCCCGGATGGCGCTACCGCCTATGTGTCCGATTCGCACCCCAGCGTGCAAAAGATCTGGGCCTTTGATTTTGATGCCGTCAGCGGCGAGCTGGCGCGCCGCCGTCTGTTCGTCGACATGCTGCCTCTGCCGGGTCGTCCGGATGGCGCGGCGGTGGATGCCGAGGGCTGCTACTGGATCTGCGCCAACGACGCCGGCCTGGTGCACCGCTTTGATCCGCAAGGCCAGTTGCTGGCTTCGCTGGAAGTGCCTGTAGCCAAGCCCTCGATGTGCGCGTTTGGCGGGGCCAATCTGGATGTCCTGTATGTGGCTTCTATCCAGCCCGGCACCGTAGACCCTGCTGCGCCGGGCCTGAACGGTGCGGTGTTTGCCTTGCAGCCTGGCGTGCGCGGCCTGCCTGAACCTGTGTTTTCGCGTTTTCCCATGTCGCTCTAACCGAGCATTTTTAATTCTAATCAGGAGACAAGTCCATGAAATCTATCCGCCGTCCTTCCTTCCGCGCTGCTGCGCTGACCGCCAGCGTGCTGGCCAGCCTGTGCCTTTCCGCCCACGCCGTTGAGTTCCGCTCCGCCGACGTGCACAACAGCGACGAATACCCCACCGTGGCCGCCGTCAAACACATGAGTGAAGTGTTGTCCAAGCAAAGCGGTGGCAAGTACACGATCAAGGTGTTCAACAAGAGCGCGCTCGGTTCCGAGAAAGAAACGCTAGACCAGGTGAAGATCGGCGCGCTGGAGATGAACCGCGTCAACATCAGCTCGCTGAACTCCATCTGCCCGAAGAGCCTGGTGCCGACCATGCCTTTCCTGTTCGACTCCATCGCCCACATGCGTAAGTCGCTGGACGGCCCCATTGGTGAGGAGATTCTGAAGGGCTGCGAAAGCCAGGGTCTGATCGGTCTCGCGTTCTACGACAGCGGTGCACGCTCCATCTACGCCAAGAAGCCCGTGCGCAACATCGCCGATGCCAAGGGTCTGAAGATCCGCGTGCAGCAGTCTGAGCTGTGGGTTTCGCTTGTGGGCGCCATGGGTGCCAATGCCACCCCCATGCCTACCGGTGAAGTTTTGACCGCACTGAAGACAGGCCTGATCGATGCCGCCGAAAACAACATCCCGTCATACGAAGGCTTCCAGCACTACGAAGCAGTCAAGGTGTATTCGCGTACCGAACACTCGATGGCGCCTGAAATGCTGGTGATGTCCAAGGCGATCTTCGACAAGATGACGCCGGCCGACCAGGCCATGTTCCGTGCTGCGGCCAAGGAATCGGTGACGTTCCAGCGCCAGAAGTGGGACGAGCAGGAAGCCAAGGCCCTGGCCATCGTGACCAAGGCCGGCGCGCAGATCGTGGCAGACGTGGACAAAGCCTCGTTCAAGGCCGCCATGGCACCGGTGTACGCCAAGTTCATCACCACGCCTGATCTGCAGCGTCTGGTGAAGGCCGTTCAGGACAACAAGTAAAGCCAGCGACCGTTTGAAGCCCGGTCTGGCAGTGGCCGGTCCGGGCTTCGCGCGTCCACCTAGGAATCCCATGAGTGCACCCCATACATCGGCTGCGGCCGCGGCCACCACAGCGGCCGTGAGCGCTGTTGCCCTGGGCATCGACCCCGAACAAGCGCGTCCGCCTGCACGCCACGCTTATTCGCGCCTGTGCGGACTGTTGAGCAAGATCTGCCTGGTCCTCGCGATCTTCTGCCTGATAGGCATCATTCTGAGCGTGCAGATCCAGGTGGTCGGTCGCTATGTTTTCAATGACACGCCGACTTGGGCTGAAGCCCTGGCCTTGCAACTGGTGTTGTATGTGACCGCGCTCGGCGTGGCGGTGGGCGTGCGCGATGCCGGCCACATTGGCCTGGAGTCGCTGGTGTCGCTGCTGCCTGAAGCATTGCGCCTGAAGCTGGAGATCCTGATCCACATGCTGGTGGCGTTGTTTGGCGGAATCATGGTGCAGAGCGGCATGCTCTGGACCCGCCTCAAGTGGGACGAGCTCGACCCGATGCTGCACCTGCCCGTGGGTATCGACTATCTGTCGCTGGTGATTGCCGGCGTGCTGATCGTGATGTTCTCCATCGAGCACATTGTGGCGCTGCTCCGAAACGAAGAAGTTGTTCCGTCCTGGTACTGACTGAAAGAAAAAAATGGAACTGACTGTTCTCTCATTGAGCTTTGCGCTGCTGCTGGTACTGGGCGTGCCGGTGGCCTTTTCGATCGGGCTCGCCTCGGTCTGCACCGTGCTGTA
Source organism: Rhodoferax ferrireducens (assembly GCF_031458075.1). Taxonomy (GTDB): domain Bacteria; phylum Pseudomonadota; class Gammaproteobacteria; order Burkholderiales; family Burkholderiaceae_C; genus Rhodoferax_B; species Rhodoferax_B ferrireducens_A. The sequence continues at coordinate 1,391,023 of NZ_JAVDXT010000001.1, forward strand.
TTCGGGCATGCCCATCGCCATCGTTTTCCAGAAGATGGTGGGCGGCATGCAGGTGTTTTCCTTCCTGGCCATTCCGTTCTTCGTGTTCGCCGGTGAGCTGATGCTGTACGGCGGCATTGCCGACCGTATTGTGCGTTTTGCCAATAGCCTGGTCGGCCATGTGCGCGGCGGCTTGGGCATGAGCAATGTGATCGGCTGTACCTTGTTCGGTGGTGTTGCCGGTTCACCGCTGGCCGACGTGTCGGCCATGGGCTCGGTGATGATCCCGTTGATGAAGAAAGAAGGCTACGACGCCGACTACGCCGTCAACGTGACCACGCATGCGGCGCTGGTGGGCGCGCTGATGCCCACCTCGCACAACCTGATCATCTTCGCGCTGGCAACCACGGGCATTGCCTCGGTGAGCGTGTTCAGTCTGATTTTGGCCGGTGTGATCCCGGCGCTGATCCTGACGCTGTGCAATCTGGCTGCCGCCTACTACGTGGCCGTCAAGCGCGGTTATCCCACCCGTGGCAATTTCCCTGGCTGGAAGGAAGTGCTGAAAGCCTTCCTGGGTTCGCTGCCCGGTCTGCTGATCGTGGTGATCATCCTGGCGGGCATCTTGTCCGGTGTCTTCACCGCCACCGAGTCGGCCGCTACGGCTGTGCTGTGGGCGCTGCTGGTCACGGTGCTGGTCTACCGCTCGCTGTCGTGGCAGCATTTCCTGAAGGCCTGCGCCAAAGCCTGCAAGACCACCGGCGTGGTGTTGCTGCTGATCGGCATCTCTTCGGCCTTTGGCTACTTCATGGCGCTGTACGAAGTGCCACAGAAGACTGGTGCGCTGATGACGTCCTTCTCGGCCACGCCGTGGGTGATCTTCCTGATGATCAACGTGCTGTTGTTCGTGCTGGGCACCTTCCTGGACATGGCCGCCACCATCCTGATCTGTACGCCGATCTTCCTGCCCATCGCCGCCCAGTTTGGCATGGACCCTGTGCAGTTCGGCATCGTGATGCTGATCAACTGCGCGCTGGGCCTGAATACGCCACCGGTGGGGGTCACACAGTTCGTGGGCTGCGCCATCGGGGAGATATCGGTCGGGGAGGTCATGAAATCGATCCTTCCCTTCTATGGCGCGCTGACCGCATGCCTGCTGCTCGTGACGTACGTACCGGCGTTCTCGTTGTGGCTGCCGAGTCTGTTCAAGTAAATACGGAACCAGGAGAAAATTGTGAAATTGAATCGTCGAAGTGTATTGCTGGCCTCTGGCGCATTGGCTACGGTAGGTATGCCATCCCTGAGCCAAGCCCAGGCCTGGCCCAGCAAGCCCATCAAGCTGATCGTGCCGTACCCACCCGGCGGTTCGTCGGACATCATTGCCCGCGCCATCAGCCAGCCGCTGGCCGAGGCGCTCAAGCAGTCGGTGATCGTGGAAAACAAGCCTGGTGCCAATGGCAACCTGGGTGCCGATTTCGTCGCCAAGTCGGCGCCGGACGGCCATACGGTACTGCTGTGCGACGTAGGTGCGCTGGCCATTAGCCCCTCGGTCTACACCAAGCTGGCATTCGATCCGAGCAAGGATTTACGCGGCGTGACCATGCTGGCCTATTCGCCGCACATGCTGGTGGTGCATCCCTCGGTGACGGCCAACAACCTGAAAGAGTTGGTCGCGCTGTCCAAGACCACCGATCTGAATTTCGCGGTCACCGCCATGGGCAGCGCACCCCACATCGCCGGTGTGGCGGTGGAGCGCGCCAGCGGCGCCAAGTGGATCTACGTGCCCTACAAGGGCGGCGTGCAAGCCATCTCCGACACCATCGGTGGCCAGACCCAGGTGCTGATGAACGGCATGCTGGCCACCTTGCCGCATGTGCAGAGCGGCAAGCTCAAGGTGCTGGGTATCTCCAAGAAGACCCGCATGCCGCTGGTGGGCAATGTGCCGACCCTGGCCGAGCAAGGCCTGGCCGATTTCGAGTCCGGTACCTGGCAGGGCACGCTGGTGGCCAATGGCACACCGCCGGCCATCATCGCCCGCCTGAACGCCGAACTCATCAAGATCATCCGCAGCGCCGACATCCGTTCGCGCCTGACCGGGCAGGGCGCCGAAGTGGTGACCATGCCGTCGGCCGAGCAAGACCAGTTTTTCAACCGCGAACGCATCCGTTGGGCCCAGGTCGTGGCCCAGGCCCAGATCAAGCTGGATTGAGCTTCCTTCCATTCTTTCAATTTCACCAGAGAGCACACATATGACACCTCAAGACCTCAAAACCATCATGGGCTCCGGCCTGCTGTCTTTCCCCATCACCGACTTCGATGCGAATGGCGACTTCCGTCCCAAGACCTACATCGAACGCCTGGAATGGCTGGCCCCCTACGGCGCCTCGGCCCTGTTTGCCGCTGGCGGCACGGGTGAATACTTCTCTCTGGTCGGCGCCGAATACAGCCAGGTCATCAAGACCGCCGTTGATACCTGCCGCGGCAAGGTGCCTATCATCGCCGGCGCCGGTGGCCCGACCCGCATGGCCATCGCCCATGCCCAGGAAGCCGAGCGCCTGGGCGCCCACGGCATCCTGCTGCTGCCGCACTACCTGACCGAAGCCGGCCAGGAAGGCCTGATCGAACACGTGGCGCAGGTCTGCAATAGCGTCAAGTTTGGCGTCATCGTCTACAACCGCGACCGCACCAAGCTGACCCCCAACTCACTGGCCATTCTGGCCGACCGCTGCCCGAATCTGATCGGCTTCAAGGACGGCGTGGGCAATATCGAAACCATGTCCTCCATCTTCATGAAGATGGGCGACCGCTTCGCCTACCTGGGCGGCCTGCCCACGGCCGAAGTCTATGCAGCCGCCTACAAGGCGCTGGGCACGCCGGTGTACTCGTCGGCGGTGTTCAACTTCATCCCCAAGACCGCCATGGATTTCTACCATGCCGTGGCTGCGGACGACCTGGCTACCCAGCACCGCTTGCTGAAAAACTTTTTCATGCCCTACCTGAACATCCGCAACCGGGTCGAAGGCTATGGCGTGAGCATCATCAAAGCCGGTGCTACCATCGTCGGCCATGACGGTGGCCCGGTGCGGGCGCCGCTGACCGATTTGAAGCCTGCCGAGATGGAAGAATTGGCTGTGCTGATCAAGTCTCTTGGCCCCCAATAATGGACCGACAAGCATGACCCAAAAACACGACAACTACATCAACGGCGCCTGGGTGGCCGGCCATAGCTACGCCCCCAACATCAACCCGTCGAACCTGTCCGACGTCATCGGCGAGTACACCCAGGGCGACGCGGCTCAGCTGGACGCGGCCGTGCAGGCAGCGCAAGCCGCCTTCCCCGCCTGGTCTACCGGCAATGTGCAGGCCCGCGCCGACGCGCTGGACAAGATCGGCACCGAAATCCTGGCCCGCCGCGAAGAGCTGGGCACGCTGCTGGCCCGCGAAGAAGGCAAGACCAAGGCCGAAGGCATTGGCGAAGCCACACGTGCTGGCAATATCTTCAAGTTCTTCGCTGGCGAATGCCTGCGCCTGACCGGCGAGATCGTGCCTTCGGTGCGCTCCGGTGTCGGCGTGGAAATCACCCGCGAACCCCTGGGTGTGGTCGGCCTGATCACTCCCTGGAACTTTCCCATCGCGATTCCGGCCTGGAAGATCGCCCCGGCCCTGGCCTATGGCAACTGCGTGGTGCTCAAACCCGCCGACCTGGTCCCCGGCTGCGCCTGGGCCCTGGCCGAGATCATCAGCCGCAGCGGCATCCCCGCCGGCGTGTTCAACCTGGTGATGGGCCGCGGCTCCGTCATCGGTGACCCGCTGGTCAACCACCCGGGCATCAGCGGCATCAGCTTCACCGGCTCGCAAGGCGTGGGTGGCCGTATCGCCCAGCAGTGCGCGGTGAACCTGAAGAAGGTCCAGCTGGAGATGGGCGGCAAGAACCCGCAAATCATCCTGGACGACGCCGACCTGGCCCAGGCCGTCGAGCTCAGCGTGCAAAGCGCCTTCTTCTCCACCGGCCAGCGCTGCACCGCCTCCAGCCGTTTGATCGTCACCGACGGCATCTACGGCAAGTTCGTCGACGCCGTGCAAGCCCGCATGGCCACGCTGAAGATCGGCGACGCCCTGGCGGCCGGTATCGACATCGGCCCGGTGTCCTCCCTGTCGCAGCTGCAGCAGGATCTGGACTACGTGGCCATCGGCCAGGCCGAAGGCGCCCAGCTGGTCGCCGGCGGTACCCGCCTGGAGCGCACCACCGAAGGCTTCTACATGGCACCCGCCTTGCTGCTGGACACCACGGCGGCCATGCGCATCAACCGCGAAGAAGTGTTTGGCCCGGTAGCCAGCGTGATCCGCGTCAAAGACTACGAAGCCGCACTGGCCGAGTCCAACAACACGCCGTTCGGCCTGTCGGCGGGCATTGCCACCACCAGCCTCAAGTACGCGACCCACTTCAAGCGGCATAGCCAGGCCGGCATGGTGATGGTGAACCTGCCGACCGCGGGCGTGGACTACCACGTGCCGTTCGGTGGGCGCAAGGGTTCCAGCTACGGTTCGCGTGAGCAGGGGCGCTATGCGCAGGAGTTCTTCACGACGGTGAAGACGGCTTACACGGGGGCCTGATCGGTATGCAGCGTGTCGTCCTGTTTGGTGAGTGCATGTTGGAACTCCAGGGGGAGGCTTTTGGCAGCATGCAGCAAAGCTTTGGGGGCGACACCCTCAATACCGCCGTCTACCTGGCGCGCTGCGCGACCGGCCTGCAGGTCGGCTACGCCACCGCGCTGGGCGACGACAAGCTCAGCGCCGGCATGTTGGCGCGCTGGCAGGCGGAGAAGCTCGGTGTATCGCTGGTGCAACGCCTGCCGGGCCGCATGCCCGGCCTGTACCTGATCGAGGTCGATGCGCAAGGCGAACGCAGCTTCAGCTACTGGCGCGACAACAGCGCCGCCAAGTCCTATTTCGATGCCGAGCAGACGCCGCTGGAAGCCGCGGCCGACAGCCTCGGTGCCCTGTATCTGAGTGGCATCAGCCTGGCGATCCTGCCGGCGGCGGGCCGCGAACGCCTGTTTGCCCTGATGGCCCGTTTGCAGGCCCGCGGCACCCCGGTGATTTTTGACAACAACTACCGTCCGCGCCTGTGGGCCAGCCGCGAAGAGGCCCTGGCCAGTTTCGACCGTGCCTACAGCCTGGCCAGCATCGCGCTGGTCACGGCCGACGACGAACAAGCCCTGCGTGGCCTGCCGCAGCTCGACGATGCAGTCGCTGCCGCCAAGGCCTTGCCTTGCCCCGAAGTCGTCATCAAGCGCGGTCGCAACCCGACCCTGGTACGCACCGCCAGCGGGCAGCAGGAAGTGGCTACCGAGCTGGTTGCCAAAGTGGTGGATACCACCGCTGCTGGCGATTCATTCGCCGCCGGCTATTTGGCTGTGCGCCTGCAAGGCGGCGATGTAGTGGCTGCAGCCACCCAGGGTAACCGGCTGGCTGGACGCGTGATCCAGCACCGCGGTGCCTTGATTCCCATGGATGTGATGACCGATCTGGTGCTATCGAATAAGTAGCTGCTTGCGCAGGTAGTACCTGCGCTGCAAGGCTTTTTTTCTTTAAACGTCCAGAATCACCAAGGTACCGTAGCTGCCCGGTGCCACCGCATGCGGTGTGCCGGCCGGCACCAGGTACAGCTCGCCTGCGGCCACGGTCACCAGCGCGCCTTGCACGGTCAGCTGCATCTCGCCCTCCAGCACCAGCAGGCCTTCGGCGTAGTCGTGGGTTTCGTCGGGGTAGTCGCAGCCGTCCATGCGCAATACCTTGATGCGGGTGGTGCCGACATAGGCCTGGATTTGCGAGGTCCAGGCCTGCGGTAATTGCGCGGCGATGGCAGTCAGCGGGATATGCGGCATGGGCTGTTTTTACACCAGCCGCGCTACGTGTTCGGCGATGGCCAAACAGCTGGTCAGCCCCGGCGATTCGATGCCGAATAAATTGACCAGACCCGGCACGCCGTGTACTGCAGGGCCCTGGACCAGGAAGTCTTTGGCCGCTTCGTGCGGGGCCTGGATCTTCGGGCGAATGCCCGCATAGCCGGGCAGCAGGGCGCCGTCCGGCAGGCCGGGCCAGTATTTACGCACCTCGGCATAAAACGCCTTGCCGCGCGCCGGGTCGACCACCAGGTCATCCGGTGAATCCACCCATTGCACGTCGGGGCCAAATTTGGCCTGGCCGCCCAGGTCCAGCGTCAGGTGCACGCCGAGCCCCGCGGCCTGCGGTGCCGGGTAGATCAGGTGCTGGAACGGTGCGCGTCCCGCCAGGGTGAAGTAATTGCCCTTGGCGTAATAGCTGGGCGGCACATGGCGCGGGTCCAGCCCGGCGCAGCGCCGGGCCAGTGCCTGGGCCTGCAGACCGGCGGCGTTGACCACCGTGCGGGCTTGCAGCCGCGTACCGTCTTCTGCTTCCAAAATAATAGCGTCTTGCGCAATCTGCATCTGCGCCAGCGGGCTATTGAGTGCCAAAAGACCACCCGCGTTCTCCAGGTCGCCGAGCAGCGCCAGCATCAGCGCGTGGCTGTCGACGATGCCGGTGCTGGGCGACAGCAGCGCGCCCGTGCATTCCAGCTGCGGCTCCAGCGCGCGGGCGGCGGCACGGTCCAGCAGCTGCAGGTCGTCTACGCCATTGGCGGCAGCCTGTAGGCGGATTTTTTCCAGCTGCGCCAGCTGCTCGGCGTCGGTGGCGACGATCAGCTTGCCACAGCGCTGGTGGGCGATGCCGCGCTCGGCGCAGTAGGCGTACAGCAGCTGTTTGCCTTGCACGCACAGGCTGGCCTTGAGCGAGCCCGGCGCGTAGTAGATGCCGGCGTGGATGACTTCGCTGTTGCGCGAGCTGGTGCCGGTGCCGATAGCGTCGGCCGCTTCCAGCACCAGTACCTCGCGCCCCTGCAAAGCCAGCGCCCGCGCCACCGCCAGGCCGACCACACCGGCTCCTATGACAACAGCATCGACTTGGTCCATCACTGCAGCGTATCGCGTTGCGCCAGGCCGGGGAAGATCTTCAGCCACAAGGCCGCCACCACCAGCGTGCCGATGCCGCCCAGCACCACCGAGCCGACCGGCCCGAGCAGGGCGGCGGTGGCGCCCGATTCAAATTCGCCCAGCTGGTTGGAGGCGCCGATGAACACCGAATTCACGGCGCTGACCCGGCCACGCATTGCGTTCGGGGTTTCCAGCTGCACCAGGCTTTGCCGCACCACCACGCTGACCATGTCGGCACCGCCCGAAATCGCCAGCACTGCCAGCGACAGCAGCAGGCTGGTCGATGCGCCGAACACCACCATGCACAGCCCATACAGCCCCACCGACAGCAGCAGGGTGCGGCCGACCTTGCGCTGCAGCGGCCAGCGCGTCAGCGCAATGGAGATCACCAGCGCACCCACGGCCGGCGCGGCGCGCAGCAGGCCCAGGCCCCAGGGGCCGGTGTGCAGGATGTCCTTGGCGAACATCGGCAGCAGGGCGGTAGCACCACCCAGCAGCACGGCAAACAGGTCGAGCGACACCGCGCCCAGAATCGGCTTGTGTTCCCAGATGAAGTGCACGCCGGCCAGCACGCTGCGCATCGTCATGGGTTCGCGCGGCGGCGGCACATGCTCGTAGCGCAGGCCGCTGAGCAGCACCACGCTGACCGCGAACAGCAATACGCCGCTGGCATACACCGCGCTGGCACCGGCCAGGAAGATCGCCCCGCCCAAGGCCGGGCCGCCGATGGTCGCCGCCTGCATGCCGGCCGCGCTCAGCGACATGGCCTGCGGCAGCAGCGCGGGCGGCACCAGCAGCGGTGTCAGCGCCTGCTGGGCCGGCATCTGGAAGGCCCGGGCCGTGCCCAGCACCAGGGAGATGCCCAGCAGCCAGCCGCGGCTGACCCAGTGCTCGTAGGTGGCCAATAGCAGCAGTACGGCGACCAGGGCCTGCAGCCCCACGCAGACGGCCACGATGCGGCCGCGGTGTACCCGGTCGGCCACATGGCCGGCCACCAGGGTCAGCAGCAGGGCGGGCAGGAATTGCAGCAGGCCGACCAGGCCCAAGTCCCAGGCGCTGCCGGTCAGGTCGTACATCTGCCAGCCCACGGCCAGCATCAGAATCTGCGTACCCAAGGTGCCAAATACGCGCGCCGTCCACAGGCGCATGAATGCGCGTTGTTGAAAAAGGGGAGTCAACGAAAACCTTGGTTGCTATTGAATAAATAGCTGCCGGCGCAGGTGTTATCTGCGCTGGAGGCTTGTTTTTGCCTGGTGCTCAGTGCAGGTGCTGGCCGTTGGGCGCACTGGGGGCGATGTTGAAGAAACCGGTGCCGGCGGTGCCGCTGCCGATTTCGTCCTCGGTGGCTTCGCGCACGCCGGCCACGCCCAGCTTGAGCCGCAGTGCGATGCCAGCCAGCGGATGGTTTCCGTCCAGCACCACGTGTTCGGGGTAGATTTCGGCCACGGTGTACAGGCCTTCGCGTGGCAGCTCGGGGCTCAGGCCTTCGGGCAGGGCGGCGCCGTCGAAGCTCATGCCGGCTTCCAGCACATCGGGGAACAGCGCACGCGGCTCCAGAAAGATCAGCTGGTCATTGAAGTCGCCAAAGGCTTCCTCGGGCTCGAGGTGCAGCTCCAGCACATCGCCGGCCACATGGCCTTGCAGGGCTTCTTCGACCTTTTTCAGCAGATCATCGCCGCCGACCAGAAATTCGACCGGTTCGCTGAGTACGTCCAGGTCTTCGCCAAGGGTGTCTTTGAGCGTCCAGGTCAGAGCGACGACGCATTGTTGTGTGATTTCCATACGAGAATTGTCGCAGTTTAGGCACCCGCCTTGCTGAAGAAACCAAGGATACCCGTGGACATCACCCAAATTTTGCCTTTGCTGGGCGACCTGAGCCCGCAGCAATTCATGCAGCGCTATTGGCAGAAGAAGCCCTTGCTGATACGCCAGGCCATACCCGGCTTCCAGGCCTTGCTGGACCGCAGCGCGCTGTTCGCGTTGGCTGAACAAGAAGAGGTTGAGTCGCGCCTGGTCACCCAGGCTGGCGCTGGCTGGAAGCTGAAAAATGGCCCGCTGCCGCGCCGTGCCCTGCCGCCGCTGAAGACCCCGGGCTGGACCTTGCTGGTGCAGGGTGTGGACACGCACGCGGCCACCGTGCACGAACTGTTGCAACAGTTTCGCTTTGTGCCGGACGTGCGGCTGGACGATGTGATGGTCAGCTTCGCCACCGATGGCGGCGGCGTGGGGCCGCACTTCGACAGCTACGATGTATTCCTGCTGCAAGCCCACGGCCAGCGCCGCTGGCGCATCGGGCGGCAAAAAGACCTGAGCCTTGTGGAGGGTGCACCGCTGAAGATTCTGGCTAATTTCGAGCCCGAGCAGGAGTTTGTGCTGGAGCCGGGTGACATGCTGTACCTGCCGCCACGCTACGCCCACGATGGTGTCGCGGTCGGCGAATGCATGACCTATTCCATCGGTTTTCGGGCGCCGCGCCGTAGCGAGCTGGCCCGCGAGCTGCTGCAGCGCATGGCCGAGGAGGCAGAGGATGTGGTCGGCGAGGCCTTGTACAGCGATGCCGGGCAGCCGGCGGTAGAGCATCCGGGCGCGATTCCGGCATCTTTACAAGACTTTGCACAGACTGCTTTGACGGCTTTGCTGGACGATCCGATGGCACTGCAATGTGCTTTGGGCGAGGTGCTGACCGAGCCCAAAGCCCAGGTCTGGTTCGAGTCGCAAGAGCCGCCCGCCAGCCTGGACCAGGTGGCGCTGGACCCGCGTAGCCGCATGTTCTACGATGCCCACCACGTGTTCATCAATGGCGAAAGCTACCGCGCCGCGGGCCGCGATGCCACCCTGATGCGCCGCCTCGCCGACGCGCGGAAACTGGGCCCTAAGGAACTGGCCCGCGCCAGTGCCGATGCACGGTCTTTGCTGTTGTCATGGTGTGCGTCCGGCTGGGTGCACGCGCACTGAAAAGGTGTTCTATGGACGATTCGCAAACCCCTTCTGAAGCGCCGCCCAGGCCCGCTGGGCGCTTCCAGGGCCGGGTGGAATTCCAGCAGCGGGTGCGCGATGCTTTCGCCTGTGCAGCCCACGAGGGCTGGCGCGAAATCGTCGTCTGTGATCCCAACTTTGAAGACTGGCCTTTGGGCGAGCGGGCGGTGGTCGAATCCCTGCAAGCCTGGGCCCGGCCGGGGCGCCAGTTCACGATGCTGGCCATCGCCTACGACGAGGTGGTGCGGCGCCATGCGCGGTTTGCGGTCTGGCGGACCACCTGGTCGCATCTGGTGGACTGCCGTTCGTGCCGCCAGGCCAGTCCACAAGACCTACCTAGCGCACTTTGGAGCCCGGCCTGGGCCTTGCGCCGGCTGGACCTGGAACGCAGCGATGGCATCTGCGGCGACGAGCCCCAACGGCGTTTGTTGTTACGGCAAAGCATTGACGAATGGCTGCGTAAAAGCAGCCCGGCATTCCCGGCTTCCATCCTCGGTTTATGAGTTTGCCTGTTGCTTTTACGCCCTAGGGTTTTTAAGCATTGCCAAAGAAGAAGCTTATAATCGAGGGCTGAGTTGAAAGAGCTCGAGTGCTTTCTCTCGGTCGCATACGCATCCGTGTGATGCCGACGATTTCCGGAAATTGTTTTCCCCTACCTCTTAAGGAATTTTGTAATGAACAAATCGCTTGTACTCGCAGCTCTGATGGCTGCTGTTGCTTTGGCTGCTTGCGGCAAAAAAGAAGAACCAGCTCCTGCACCAGCACCTGCGGTTGAAGCACCAGCTGCTGCACCAGCACCCGCACCTGCTGAAGCTGCTTCGGCACCTGCTGCTGACGCTTCGGCACCTGCTGCTGACGCAGCTGCTGCAGCCGCTGCTGCTGCTGCCAGCGCCGCTTCGAAGTAATTCATTACTCGACGCATTAAAAGCCACCGCGAGGTGGCTTTTTTTATGCCCGATTACTAATGGCCGTACAGGATATTCAAGTCTGTACGGCCATTTGCATGGCCTTGAATTTATAAGCCGAGCCCGGCGCCTGCGCCCATTAAGGTGGCAATGCCCATAATCGCAAAAATCGCGGCGGCGATGCGGTGCACCAACTGGGTTGGCAGACGTTGCGCGATCCGGTCACCCAGAATCACGGCGGGCACATTGGCCAGCATCATGCCCAGCGTGGTGCCGGCGACCACCAAGAAGAAGAAGTGGTATTTGGCGGCTAGCGCGACGGTGGCAAACTGGGTTTTGTCGCCCATCTCGGCCAGGAAGAACGCGACCAGCGTGGTGCCGAATACGCCAAAGCGGGCGAGCTTGGCGTCTTCTTCGTCAAACTTGTCGGGCACCAGGGTCCAGGCGGCCATGGCCAGGAAGGAAATGCCCAGCACCCAGCGCAGGGTCTCGGGGCCGACCAGCGAGGTGATCCAGGAGCCGAGCGCGCCGGCGAATGCATGGTTGGCCAGCGTCGCGACCAGAATGGCGCCGATGATGGGCCAGGGCCGTTGGAACTTGGCCGCCAGAATGAAGGCGAGGAGTTGGGTTTTGTCGCCGATTTCAGCCAGTGCGACGATGCCGGTAGAGACGAGAAATGCTTCCATGGGGTTCTTTGTATTGGCCGGAATCCAAAACGATTGACCACAACGCTCCCCGGCCATTCCGAAGGCATTATGGTCAAAGGTCTTGCCAAGCTTTCAATATGAACCGCTTGCACCATAGCCTTGCGGCCAAGTATGTTGATGCAAGCCCCGTCTTGAGACGGGCGGCTACTCCCCAGTGACCCGGCAATGATAACCCAAAATCCTAGGGTAATTACCAGGGTGCGTCTCTCTAAACTGCGACCGCCAGCCAGTCGGTGCCCGTGGCGGCATCTGCGACGCCCAAGGTCAGTCCGCTGCAAACCGCCGCCTCGGCCAGGGCCGCCAGCGCCAGTTCAGGTCGGTTGTTCTGCTCGCTCAGGTGCGCGGCCATGATGTGGCGCAGGCCACCGCCCACCAGGGTTTGGGCGATTTCAGCAGCAGCCTGGTTGGCCAGGTGGCCGTACATGCCGCCCACGCGTTGCTTTAAGAAGGCGGGGTAGCGCGATGCGGCCAGTAGCTCGGTGTCGTGGTTGCATTCCAGCAGCATGGCCTGGCAGCCCATGAGTTGTTCCAGCACATGGGGTGTGGCGTGGCCCAGGTCGGTGAGTATGCCCAGCTGGGCATCACCGCTGCGGCAGCACAGCTGCAGTGGCTCGCGTGCATCGTGTGGCACGGTGAACGGCATCAGCTGCAGGCCGCCCACCTCGATCGCGCTGGTGTCGCGGGCAATGTGGAGCAAGCCATCCCAGTCGTGCGGGCCGATGGCGGCTTGCGTGCCGTGGCTCATCCACACCGGGATGCGGTGCCGCAGCGCCCATTGCGGCGCGCAGCCGACGTGGTCGCCGTGTTCATGGGTAATGAAGATGGCATCGATCTGTGAGGCCTGCAGGCCCGCCAGCGCCAGCCGCTGGTCAAGCTGCTTCTGGCCGAAGCCGCAATCGACCAGTAGGCGGGTGGTTTGGCCGCCGTGCTGGGTTTCCACCACAGTGCCGTTGCCCGCGCTGCCACTGCCCAGGCTTTTGAAGCGCAGCACCTGGAAAGCAGCTCTTACTTCAGATCGTCGGCGATGATCTTGACGATGCGCTGGGCATTGGCCGACGACTCGGGGGCGCCGCTGGCATTCAGCACCGAGACGGTGGTGGATTCGCCTGCGCTGACCACGGCGATGCGGTACTGCAGCGGTGGTGTGGCGTTTTCCTTGCTGAACAGCTTGCTGAAGAAACCGGGTTCCTTCTTGTCCGCATTCGGCGCCACATAGCGCACGAAGTAGGTGCCTTTGCTGCGGTCGCGGTCTTCCACGGTGAAGCCTGTGCGGTCCAGGGTCAGGCCGACACGGCGCCAGGCGCGGTCGAAGCCGTCGTCCATTTGCACGACGGGCTGGTTGTTGATGGTGGTCGCGCGGGCGCCGGATTTGGCGGTTTCGGGCAGCAGCGCGGTCTTCACATCGTCGCTAGGCACGCCGAGCTTGAGCATCAGGCGGCGCAGGAATTCGACTTCCAGTTCGGGGTCGGTGGGGCGCGGTTGCCAGATAGTCTGGTCCTTGGCCTGGTTGGTGTAGACCTCGATCATGCCGCGGTGGCTGATGTAGATTTCGGTGCCGCCGGATGCATTGCGCTCCAGCCGGGTGCGGAACTTGTCGCGTTCGCCGGTGGAGTACAGCGACTCAAACACCTTGCCGAGGGTGCTGCGGATGATGTCCTGCGGCAGCTTGGCGCGGTTTTCGGCCCAGTCGGTTTCCATGATGCCCAGGCTGGCCTGGTCTTCGGTCAGCAAGAAGCCGTTCTGTTGCCAGAAGTCGCGTACGGGCCCCCACAGCTGGTCGGCCGGACGGTTGATGACCAGCCAGCGCTGCGTGCCTGCGCGTTCAATGCGGATGTCGCCCAGGGAAGAGGCGGCAGTGGGCGTTGCGGCTGCGACCTGGCCTACTTTGTAGTTGCTGGCGGTGATAGGCGCGCCGGGCACCACATAGCGCGAGTCACGGGTCAGCTGCGTCAGGTCGGGGGGCACGTCGAGTGACGGGCCGGTTTTGGCACCCGCACTTTTGTAGTCGATTTTCTCGCCGTCCATGATCGAGCAGGCGCCGAGAGTCAGCGTCAATCCCAGCAATCCAACTTTCAATCCAGCTTTTGCAATATGGTTCACGTAGCGTTCCTAAAAAGTGTGTTTAGACCAGGCCGCCGCTGCGCAGCGCGTCTTTGACGGTGGCATGGAGGTGGGTGGACAGCTGGGTCATCGGCAGGCGCAGCGCCGGGCCGCACAGGCCCATTTCGGCCATCGCCCATTTCACTGGGATCGGGTTGGCTTCGACAAACAGGTTTTTGTGCACCGGCATCAACTGGCGCTGGATTTCCATGGCGCGGCGTACATTGCCGGCAATCGCGGCCACGCAGAGTTCGTGCATCAGGCGCGGCGCCACATTGGCGGTGACGCTGATATTGCCCTGGCCGCCGCACAGCATCAGGGCCACGGCGGTCGGGTCATCGCCCGAGTACACGGCAAAACCCTGGGGCACATCGCGGATCAGCCACTGTGCGCGCTCGATGTTGCCGGTGGCTTCCTTGATGCCGACGATGCCGGGCACCTGGGCCAGGCGCAGCACGGTGTCGTGCAGCATATCGGCGACCGAGCGGCCGGGGACGTTGTACAGCACCATGGGCAGGTCCACCGCTTCGGCGATGGCCTTGAAGTGTTGGTACTGGCCTTCTTGCGTGGGCTTGTTGTAGTAGGGTACGACCTGCAGATGGCAGTCGGCGCCCACGCTCTTGGCGAAGCGGGTGAGCTCGATGGCTTCGGAGGTGGAATTGGCGCCGCAGCCGGCCATGATGGGCACCCGGCCTTTGGCCTGCTCGACCGACACGCGGATGATCTCGCAATGCTCTTCGATGTTGACCGTCGGCGATTCGCCAGTGGTGCCGACCACGCCTATGCAGTCTGTGCCCTCGGCGATATGCCAGTCGATCAATGTGCGCAGGGTGGGGTAGTCCACGCTGCCGTCTTCAAGCATGGGCGTTACAAGCGCCACGATGCTGCCGGTAATGGGTGTCATGTCCGCAGTCTCAAACGGGAAAACGGCCATTCTAACGAGAGCGTGTATCGGGTATTCGATAGGCCTTTACGTTCAAAAATGGCACTGAAAGACTGGGTTGCTATGAATTTAATAGCTGCTTGCGCAAATAGATAGTGCGCTGGAGGCGGATTTTGTTCAAAAACAAGCCCATAGCTGATCGGCCAGCGCCACCAGGAACTCGGGCCGGGTATAGAGTGCAAAGACGCCGGCGAGCGCCGCCAGGGCGACACACCAGAGTAGGGGTTTGGTGGCGCGGTGCATGCTGTCAGGCCGGCTGCGGCGCCGTGCGCGTGCGCTGGATCGGCGCTTCCTTGACCGGCAGATTCACCAGCCCGGCGAATACTCCCAGGGCAATTGCGATGTACCAGACCAGATCGTAATTACCGTTGCGGTCGTACAGGAAGCCGCCCAGCCAGACGCCCATGAACGAGCCGACTTGGTGGCTCAGGAACACAAAGCCGCTCAGCATCGACATATGCTGGATGCCGAAAATCTGGGCCAGCGCCGCATTCGTCGGCGGCACGGTGGACAGCCAGAGCACGCCCATGGTCGCGGCAAAGATGTAGACGCTGGTGGGCGACAGCGGCGCCAGCAGGAAGACGCTGATCACCACCGCCCGGGCAAAGTAGATGAAGGCCAGGATGTTCTTTTTCTGCATGCGCTGGCCCAGCGAGCCGGCGGCGTAGGTGCCGAACACGTTGAACAGGCCGATCAGCGCCAGCGCGTAGCTGGCCACCTGGGGCGACAAACCCTTGTCGCGCAGATAGCTGGGCATGTGCACGCCGATGAACACCACCTGGAAACCGCAGACGAAATAGCCGGCCATCAGCAGCTGGAAGCTGGGGTACTTGAAGGCCTCTTTCAGGGCTTCGCCAATCGTTTGTTCGCGCCGCACCGGCTGGCCAGAGCCAAAATTCGGTTCGCGCAGGCCCCAAGCCAGCGGCACGATCAGCATCGCGGCGGCGCCCAGCACCACCAGCGCCTGCTGCCAGCCCAGCTGGCTGATCAACAGGCCTTCGGTCGGCACCATCAGAAACTGACCGAACGAGCCCGCCGCCGCGGCGATGCCCATGGCCCAGGAGCGCTTGTCGGCCGCTACATTGCGCCCGATCACGCCGTAGACCACCGCATAGGTGGTGCCGGCCTGGGCCATGCCCAGCAATACGCCGGCACTCAGCGTAAACAGGAATGGCGTGGGCGCATAGGCCATGCCGACCAGGCCCAGGGCGTACAGCACGGCGCCGGCGACCATCACGCGGAAGGCGCCCAGCTTGTCGGCCAGCATGCCGGCAAACACGCCGCTGATGCCCCAGGCCAGGTTCTGGATAGCAATCGCAAAGGCGAAGGTTTCGCGGGTCCAGCCCTGGGCCTGGGTGATGGGCTGCAGCCACAGGCCAAAGCCGTGGCGTATGCCCATGGACAGCGTGACGATGGCACCGCCGCAGAGCAGCAGTTGGGGGAGTGAAAGAGTGGAGGAGGGGCGGTTCATCCTTGGACTGTAGCCAATTTGCCGGCTATAGGCGGTAGAGCTGTGGTTGCATCCAGTGTTTGCTGCGCCAAACCACTACAATCCGCGCCTATGGCAACCCAAAACCCCGTTACCCCTGCATATTCCGAAAGCTCGATCCGCGTACTGAAAGGCCTGGAGCCTGTCAAGCAGCGCCCGGGCATGTACACCCGCACCGACAACCCCTTGCACGTGATCCAGGAAGTGCTGGACAACGCGGCCGATGAGGCCTTGGCTGGCCATGGCAAGAAGATCCGCGTGACCTTGTTCGTTGACGGCTCGGTCGGCATCGAAGACGAAGGCCGCGGCATCCCGTTCGGCATGCACCCCGAAGAAAACGCCCCGGTGATCGAGCTGGTGTTCACCCGATTGCACGCGGGCGGCAAGTTCGACAAGGGCAAAGGCGGCGCCTACAGCTTCTCCGGCGGCCTGCACGGCGTGGGCGTTAGCGTGACGAATGCGCTGGCGCTGCGGCTGGAGGCCACCTCCTACCGCGAAGGCTCGGCCGCCAAGCTGGTGTTTGCGGGCGGCGACGTGGTTGAACCGCTGCAGGTGCGCAAGGCCGAGGCCGGCGACCGTAAATCCGGCACCAGCGTGCGCGTCTGGCCCGACCCCAAATACTTCGAAGCCGTGGCCTTGCCCATGGCCGAACTCACCCACTTGCTGCGCAGCAAGGCCGTGCTGATGCCCGGCGTCACCGTCACCCTGACCATCGAGAAAACCAAGGACGTGCAGACCTGGTTGTACAAGGGCGGCCTGCGCGACTACCTGACCCAGACCCTGAACGGCGAGCTGGTGATCCCGATGTTCGAGGGCGAGGGCTTTGCCGACAACGGCCATGAAACCTTCGCCGAAGGCGAGGGTGCGCAGTGGTGCGTGGCCTTTACCGAAGATGGCGCACCGGTGCGCGAAAGCTATGTGAACCTGATTCCCACTACAGTGGGCGGCACCCACGAGCTGGGCCTGCGCGATGGCCTGTTCACCGCGGTAAAGAGCTTCATCGAGTTGCATTCGCTGCTGCCCAAAGGCGTCAAGCTGCTGCCCGAAGACGTATTCGCCCGCGCCAGCTTTGTGCTCAGTGCCAAGGTGCTGGACCCGCAATTCCAGGGCCAGATCAAGGAACGGCTGAATTCGCGCGATGCAGTGCGCCTGGTGTCCAGCTTTGTGCGGCCGGCGCTGGAGCTGTGGCTGAACCACCATGTGGAATACGGCAAGAAGCTGGCCGAACTGGCCATCAAGGCCGCCCAGTACCGGCAGAAAGCCGGGCAGAAGGTCGAGAAGCGCAAGGGCTCGGGCGTGGCCGTGTTGCCCGGCAAGCTCACCGACTGTGAAAGCCGCGATCTGGCGCAGAACGAGGTGTTCCTGGTCGAGGGCGATTCCGCCGGTGGCAGCGCCAAGATGGGCCGCAACAAGGAAAGCCAGGCCATCCTGCCGCTGCGCGGCAAGGTACTGAATACCTGGGAAGTCGAGCGCGATCGGCTGTTTGCCAACACCGAAATCCACGACATCTCGGTGGCCATTGGCGTCGATCCGCACGGCCCGAACGACACGCCCGACCTGAGCGGCCTGCGCTACGGCAAGATCTGCATCCTCAGCGACGCGGATGTGGACGGCTCGCACATCCAGGTGCTGCTGCTGACCCTGTTCTTCCGCCATTTCCCCAAGCTGATCGAGGCCGGCCATGTGTACGTGGCCCGGCCACCGCTGTTCCGCGTCGATGCGCCGGCGCGCGGCAAGAAGCCCGCGTCCAAAGCCTATGCGCTGGATGAAGGCGAACGGACCGCGATCCTGGACAAGCTGCGCAAGGAAGGCGTGCGCGAAGGCGCCTGGAGCATCAGCCGCTTCAAGGGCCTGGGCGAGATGAATGCCGAGCAGCTGTGGGACACCACGTTAAACCCGGATACACGCCGCCTGTTGCCGGTTCAGCTGGGGAATGTTAACTTCGCACAAACCGAGAACCTGATCACCAAGCTGATGGGCAAAGGCGAGGCTTCGTCGCGCCGGGAACTGATGGAGCTGCATGGCGATGCGGTGGAGATCGATGTCTAGCTGCGTAGCAGCGCTGGGTTAAGTCGTGAAATTTATGAATAAAACTGGCCTCTGGCGCAGATTCTGTATAGGCTTTGCGCTATTAATAGTGCAGCAATGGGCGTGTGCGGACGTCTGGGGCTATATCGATACCCAGGGCGTCGCCCATTTCGCCAGCGAGCGGGTGGACGAGCGCTACGAGCTGTTCTACCAGGGGGACGAAAGCTTTGACACCACCCAGGGCGTGAAAGCTGCAGCTTCGCAAACGCCTGCCACGCCGGGCGCACCGCCCAAGCTGCTGGCATTTTTCGACATTTCGCCCAGTTATAAGCTGGTGAAGCACCATTTGCGCGAAGCCTCCAACAAGCTCAGCATCGACTACGAGCTGCTGCAGGCCTTGATCGTGGCCGAGTCCGGCTTCAACAGCACGGCGGTATCGCCCAAGGGCGCGGTCGGCCTGATGCAGATCATGCCCGCCACCGCCGAGCGCTATGGCCTGGTGGGCGACCCGAAGAACAGCATCGAGCAAAAGCTCACCGACCCCAAGACCAATATCCGGATCGGCTCACGCTATTTGAGCGACCTGATCCGCATGTTCCCCGGCCAGCTGGACCTGGCCGTGGCCTCGTATAACGCTGGCGAAGGCGCGGTGCAGCGCGCAGGCAACCGGATTCCCAATTACAAGGAAACCCAGGCCTACGTCAAAACCGTGCTACAGCTCTACAACGGGCTGAAACCCCCGGTGGAACAGCGGCGCCAGCCCACCCGGGTGCGCATGGAGCTGTCTGGTGGGGCTGTTGGTCGCGGCAATATGCCGTCCAGCAGCCAACCTGTGCTGGTAGGCCTGCCCTGATTCCCATCTTCTGCACAGCTGTCTGATCCGTCTGCGCGGCAGCCAGCCGCTGCCTCCCATTCCCATTCTTTGCACTGAAGTTTTTGTTCCATGAACGACCAACCCGAACTGGACCTGCCTCCCAATCCACCCGGCGAACCGCCCCTGCCTCCTGTTGATGAAGCCATCCCGCTGGCCGCCGATGGCGATGACGCCCTGAGTCTGGCCAGCTACGCCCAGCGCGCCTACCTCGAATACGCGCTGAGCGTGGTCAAGGGCCGCGCCATCCCGGACGTGACTGATGGCCAAAAGCCGGTGCAACGGCGCATCCTGTACGCGATGTCGCGCATGGGCCTGGGCTTTGGCGGCGCGAATGGCGCGACCGGTGCCAAGCCGGTGAAAAGTGCCCGTGTTGTCGGCGACGTGCTGGGCAAATACCACCCGCACGGCGACCAGGCTGCTTACGACGCCATGGTGCGCATGGCGCAGGATTTCAGCCAGCGCTACCCGCTGATTGACGGCCAGGGCAACTTCGGTAGCCGCGATGGTGACGGTGCAGCGGCGATGCGCTATACCGAAGCCCGGTTGTCGCGCATCACCACCTTGCTGCTCGACGAGCTGGACGAAGGCACGGTCGACTTTGTGCCCAATTACGACGGCTCTTTCGAAGAGCCGCAGCAGCTGCCGGCGCGCCTGCCGTTCAATCTGCTGAATGGCGCCAGCGGCATTGCCGTGGGCCTGGCGACCGAAATCCCCAGCCACAACCTGCGCGAGATCGCCGATGCCTGCGTGGCGCTGATCAAGACCCCGCAGCTTATCGACGAAGAGCTGTTTGCCATCGTGCCCGGCCCCGACTACCCGGGCGGTGGCCAGATCATCAGCAGTGCCGCCGATATCGCCGACGCCTACCGTACCGGCCGCGGCTCGCTGAAAGTGCGCGCGCGCTGGAAGATCGAAGACCTGGCGCGCGGCCAGTGGCAGCTGGTGGTCAACGAGCTGCCGCCCGGCGTCAGCACCCAGCGCGTGCTGGAAGAAATCGAAGAGCTCACCAACCCGCGCATCAAGGCCGGCAAGAAGGCTCTGAGCCTGGAGCAGACGCAGCTGAAGGCCTCGGTGCTGTCGGTGTTGGACGTGGTGCGCGACGAGTCGAACAAGGACGCGGCGGTGCGCCTGGTGTTCGAGCCCAAGACCAGCCGCATCGAACAGCAGGAGCTGATCACCGCGCTGCTGGCCCACACCAGCCTGGAGACCTCGGCGCCGGTGAATCTGACCATGATCGGCCTGGATGGCCGTCCCATGCAGAAGGCCATGCGCCAGATGTTGCTGGAGTGGATTGCCTTCCGCCAGACCACCCTGCAGCGCCGTTCTCGGCACCGGCTGGACAAGGTGCTGGCACGCATCCATATTCTGGAAGGCCGGCACCTGGTGCTGCTGAATATCGACGAGGTGATCGCCATCATCCGCCAGGCCGACGAGCCCAAGGCGGCGCTGATAGAGCGCTTCAAGCTCAGCGAGATCCAGGCCGAAGACATTCTGGAAATCCGCCTGCGCCAGCTGGCTCGGCTGGAAGCCATCAAGATCGAGCAGGAGCTGAAAAACCTGCGCGAAGAGCAGGCCAAGCTGGAAGACATTCTGGCCAATCCAGCCGTGCTGCGCCGCCTGATGGTGAAGGAAATCGAAGCCGACGCCAAGCTGTTTGCCGACGCACGCCGGACCCTGATCCAGGCCGAGAAGCGCGCGGTGGTCGAAGTCAAGGTGGTCGATGAGCCGGTCACCGTGGTGGTGTCGCAAAAAGGCTGGGTACGCGCCCAGAAGGGCTGGGCCAAAGACCGGGCAGCGAATGGCACGCCCGAGTACAGCTTCAAATCGGGTGACGCGCTCTACGGCACCTTTGAATGCCGCAGCGTCGATACCTTGCTGGTGTTCGGCACCGCCAAGGACAAGGTCGGCCGGGTCTACACCGTGCCGGTGGCGTCGCTGCCGGGCGCGCGTGGCGACGGCCAGCCGGTGACCACGCTGATCGAGCTGGAAACCGGCACCCAGGTGGCGCATTATTTTGCCGGGCCGGGCAATGCCACCCTGTTGCTGTCCAGCTCGGGCGGCTATGGTTTCTTGGCAACGGTGGACGATATGCTGTCGCGCCAAAAAGGCGGCAAGGCCTTTATTACCGTGGGCGAGGGCGAAACAGTGAACCCGCCGTCGCATGCCAGCGGTGGTGGCGGTGGCCAGCCGGTGCCACCGGCAAGCCATGTGGCCTGCGCATCGGCCGGCGGACGGATTCTGACCTTCGAGATCACCGAGCTGAAGAACCAGCCCAAGGGTGGCCGCGGCCTGATGCTGATCGATCTGGAAGACAAAGACGTGCTGGCTGGCGCTGCGGCCTACACCCGCAGCATCCGCATCGACGGCATTGGCCGGGGCGCCAAACCACGCACCGAAACCCTGGAGATCCGCAGCCTGAACAATGCGCGCGCCGTACGGGGCCGTAAGGGCAAACTGGCCGACCTGGGCTTCAAGCCGAATGCCGTGTTGCGACTGGAGTAATTCGCATTTGCTTTTGTATACATAAGCTGATCTCTCCTGTGTGAATCTGTCACAATTTGTCGAGAGACAAATTCCGTGCACTACAAGGAGAAATCATGAACTTCAGCAATCTGCGGGTGGCTGCCAAGCTCTGGTTGGCAGTTGGGGTGATCATCACGACGCTGTTGGTCCTGGTCGGTTTGGTGAGCTTCCGGCTCAGCAAGCTGGAAGCCGAGAGCTCAGCGGCGCAGAGTGCCATGGTCCAGCGGGTCATGCAGTCGACCAAGTGGTCGGGGCTGACCGCACTGAATGCCGTGCGGGCCGAAGCCTCCTTGCTGAGCACCGACCCGGTGGTCGCGGCTACCTTCAAAGACCCGACTGCGGCCACCAGCGCCCAGATCACGGAAATCCAGAAAAACATTGCCGACAGCGCCTTGGGTGACGCCGACAAGGCACAGCTGGAGAAAATCGCCAGCAGCCGCAAGCTGGTGCTGGACAGCCGGGCCCGGGCCCAGCAGCTGAAGAAGGATGGCAAGACCGAGGAAGCCCTGGCGCTGCTGCAAGGCGAAGTCAAATCGGCTGTCACTGCCTACCTGGGCGAGCAGCGCAAGTTTGTGGAGATGCAGGAGCAGTCCTTGCGCCAGTCCGAGTCCGATGCCCAGGCTGGCCGTGCCCTGCTGTTCAATGTGGTGAGCGTGGGGCTGGCGCTGCTGGTGCTGTGCGTGCTGGCGGGCGCCTACTGGCTGATCCGCAGCATCCAGCAGCCATTAGAGCAGGCCAATTCGGCTGCGGCACTGATTGCCGAGGGCGATCTCAGCATGCAATTGCAGTCGGCGCGCAAAGACGAGTTTGGTGATCTGCTGCGTTCCCTGAGCACCATGAGCAGTTCGCTGGGGCGCATGGTGCACCAGGTGCGCGAGAGTACCGACAGCATTGCTACCGCCAGCGCCGAGATTGCCAGCGGCAACAACGACCTGGCAGCACGCACCGAGCAGACCGCCAGCAACCTGCAGCAAACCGCGGCGTCCATGGACAACCTGACCCAGACCGTGCGCCAGAGCGCCGACAACGCCCACCAGGCCAGTACTCTCGCGGCCAGCGCTTCCAGCGTGGCGCAAAAGGGCGGCGATGTGGTCAAGCAGGTGGTGGTCACCATGGAAGAGATCAACGCCAGCAGCACCAAGATTTCGGACATCATTGGCGTGATCGACGGCATTGCCTTCCAGACCAATATCCTGGCGCTGAATGCCGCCGTGGAAGCCGCCCGCGCGGGTGAGCAGGGCCGGGGCTTTGCGGTGGTCGCCAGCGAGGTGCGCAGCCTCGCGCAGCGCAGCGCCCAGGCGGCCAAGGAGATCAAGGGCTTGATCGGCACCTCGGTGGAAAAGGTCGAGTCCGGTGCCCGGCTGGTGGCCGAAGCCGGTACCACCATGACCGACATCATGCAGTCGGTCAAGCGCGTGACCGATATCGTGGGTGAGATTTCCGCCGCCGCCACCGAGCAAAGCTCGGGCATCGGCGAGATCAACCGTGCGGTGGTGAACCTGGACCAGATGACGCAGCAGAACTCGGCCCTGGTCGAGGAAAGCGCGGCTGCCGCCAGCAGCATGCGCGAGCAGGCCACCCAGTTGGCTGCGGCGGTGTCGGTGTTCAAGGTCCACGGCTCGCTGCATACCACGCCGGTCCACCGGCCTGCGTCTAGCGTGAAGAAGGCGGTTGCACCCGTGGCCAGGCCGGTTGCGGCTCCGGCCGTAAAACATGCGCCGGTGGCGGCGGTCAAACGCACCCCGGTCGCTGCCCCAGCGCGGCCAGCTGCAAGCGGCCCCGTGGCCCGTTCGCTCGCGGCACCGGCGGCCAAGGCTAAACCCGCTGCCGCCCCCGCCGGGGGCGAAGGCGAGTGGGAAAGCTTTTAAGAAACCCGCTGGTTTAAGCGGATCGCTGGAGTGGGCTGCTTAGCCGACTTCGGCGATCAGGTCGATTTCCACGCAGCAGCCCATAGGCACTTGGGATACGCCGAAGGCGCTGCGCGCATGGGCGCCTACGTCTTTGCCAAACACCTCGGCGAACAGCTCGCTGGCGCCATTGGTTACCAGGTGCTGCTCGGTGTAATCGGACGTGGAATTGACCAGGGACATGAGCTTGACGATGCGGGTGATCTTGTTCAGGTCGCCGACAGCGGCGTGCAAAGTGCCCAGCAGGTCGATGGCGATGGCGCGGGCTGCGGCCGGGCCTTCGGCGGTCGTCATGTCTTTGCCGAATTGGCCAACCCAGGGTTTGCCGTCTTTCTTGGCCACGTGGCCGCTGAGGAACACCAGGTTGCCGGTGCGCACAAACGGCACATAGGCCGCCACGGGTACCGCCACCGGTGGCAGGGTGATATTCAGTTCTTTGAGTTTGGCGTACACGTCCATGGCGATTCCTTTTATAGATAAAAACGGCGGTTGCCGCATAGGGGTATTGCGCAAGCAGCTACTATTTTGATAGTAACTGCCAGCCGCGCCTATTCGTAGCCTATTGCCACTGCATCGGCGGTGGCGACCAGTTGCTGGCTTGGCTTTGGCTTTGGCTTTGGGATTGAGATGGGGATGCACCACTGCTGCGCTGGCTTTGGCTGGCATCGTCCGGGCGCTCCGGTGCAGCAATGGCAGGCTCCAACGGCATCACCGTAACAGCCACGCTCAGGGTGTGGCTGGCGCCGCCGTGGATCACGCCACGCATGGGCGATACATCGGAATAGTCGCGCCCGGTGGCCAGGGTTACATAGTCTTCGCCCGGGGTGCGGTTATTGGTCGGGTCGAAGTCGCACCAACCCAGGTCACCGCTCTGGTCCGGCACATAGACCGAGGCCCAGGCGTGCGAGGCATCGCTGCCGATCAGCCGGGGCTGACCTGGCGCCGGGTGGGTCAGCAAATAGCCGCTGACATAGCGGGCCGGCAAACCCATGGCGCGCAGGCAGGCGACCATGATGTGGGCGAAGTCCTGGCACACGCCCTTGCGCAGCGCCAGGGCTTCGACGGCCGGGGTGTTGACCTCGGTGCTTTCCGACGAGTAGGTGAAGTCGGTGTAGATGCGCTCCATCAGGTTCTGGGCTGCCGCCAGCAAGGGCACACCGGGGCCGAAGCTGGGCCGGGCGTAGGCCACAAAGTCGGGGTGGCGCGGTACATAGGGCGAGGCAAATACAAATTCGGAGGCAGCGTTGAATTGGGCGCCGGCCTGGTAGCGAAAGCGTTCGCGCACCTGCTCCCAGGTCAGGGTGCTCTGGGCCCAGATGGGCTCGCTGGTGCGGACCAGGCTGCGGGCGACCACGCTCAGGTGTTCGTGCACTGCCTGCAGCGAAAAGAACGAACACAGGTTGCCGTAGACGTCGAGCGACTGGGTCAGCTGGCTGGGTGTGGGGCCGATCTTCAGTGTGTGGCTCAGCAGCTGCTGGTGGGCCGTGCTGGGCGGGCGCAGATGCGCCACATGCTGGGCGGTTTCCACCGCAGGCTGGTAGGCGTAATGGGTTTCGTGGGTGATTTCTAGCTGCATGGCAAACCAACCTTAACACGACTTGCGCAGCGCCCGCAGGCCGGGCCAGCGGCCGTTTAACCGGATTCTCCGGGTGCTGCGCAAGCTGAAACTCAGGCCCCCAGGCTCTTCTTGGCGTCCCGTGAATGGGTGAAGTAGGTGGCGCTGATTTCGTCGGACACCGCATACGCGCATTGCGTGCACTGCGCCAGCAGGTCGGTCAGCACCCGGTAGTTACCCTGGGCGTCCACGCTGCAGAGTTCGGCCAGGTCCCAGTCGGCGGGCGACAGCACCCGGTTCGACATGGGGCTGAGCTCGCCGGGCGGGCTGCCCGCCAGCTTGGCCAGCCGGCCGCGCAAGGTATGCGCGACCCAGGCCAGTGAGCGCGGGTTGTCGCGGTCCAGCACCAGCAGGTCGACCAGTGCTGCCACATCGCGGCTTTGCTGGTATTGCGAATGGAAGGTGATGGTGCTGTCGAACAGCGCCACCATGGCCTCGAAGCCGCCGGTATTGGCCAGCGAGCCGGCCTTGAAGCCGCGCGCCAGGGCGGTGGACAAGAAGCCCAGGCGCTCGATATGCCGGCCGATGCTGAGCAGGCGCCAGCCGTCGTCGCGGGTCATGCGGTCGGTCTGGGCGCCAGTCATGGCGGCCAGGTGGGTGCTGGTGGCTTCCAGCACGCGCAGTGCTTCCATGGGCGAGAAGTCTCCGTCCTTGGCATTCTTGGCGCAGCGGCTGAAGAACTTGTCTTCGGCACGCACGATCACGTTCCAGTGCTCTTGCGACAGGCGCTCGCGCAGGGTGGCGGCCGATTGCTTGATGGCGCGCAGGTTGTAGCCCACGCTGGGCACGGCGGCCGGGTCGGCCAGGCCGGCGATCAGCGAGCGCTCGAACACCCGGCGCGCTTGCAGCGGCGAGGGCACGGCTGCCAGCACCAGGCCGTGGCGCGTGGCCATATCGTGCAGCCAGACCAGGAAAGGCGTGGAGGTCTGGTCTTCGCCGCCCAGGCCCTCCAGAGTGACGCGGGCCAGGCGCAGGCTGTTTTCAGTGCGCTCGGCATAGCGGCCCAGCCAGAATAGGTTTTCGGCGGCGCGGCTGGTAACGCGGTGGCTGCGCCGGGTCACCAGCTCGGGTGACAGGCTGGCCTGCAGCAAGGTGGTGCGGTCAACCTCACCCTGGGTTTGCACCCAGACGTCGGCGCTGCTGCCGCCGCGCTGCATGGACGCCACGCTGTCGCGCACATTGACCATGCGCGCCAGTCCGCCGGGCAATACCCGCCAGGACTGCGGCCCGTCGGACACCGCGAACACACGCAGCATCATCGAGCGCGGGGCGATGCGCGCCGGCTGGTTCGGCTGGGCGCTCCAGGTCGGCATTTGCGACAGCGGCAGATAGGCTTGCACCGTGTATTCGTCGCCCTGGCGCAGAATGCGGCCCGCCCATTCGTCGAGTTCGCGGCGCGACAGCGTGCGGCCCAGTATCGCGTCAAAAGCCTGGCGGCTGGCCGCACCCTGGTAGGTTGGCTTGATCACGCAGTTGGCCAGCTCGGGCAGGGCGGCTTCGGACGCTGCGCGTTCGCCGCACCACCAGGTGGGCAGGGCGGGCAGCAGCAGTTCCTGGTTCAGCAAGTGCCGGGACAAAGCCGGCAGAAAGCCCAGCAGCGCCGGGGACTCCAGGAAGGCCGAGCCCGGCGGATTCGCCATCACCAGATTGCCGGCGCGGACCACCTGCATCAGGCCGGGAACCCCCAGGCGCGAGTCGGGCCGCAGCTCCAGCGGGTCCAGGAACTGATCGTCCAGGCGCTTGAGCAGGCCGTGCACTGGCTCCAGGCCCTTCAATGTCTTCAGGTACAGGCGCTGGTCGCGCACCGTCAGGTCGCTACCTTCCACCAGGGTCAGGCCCAGGTAGCGGGCCAGGTAGGCGTGCTCGAAATAGGTTTCGTTGTATGGGCCGGGGGTCAGCAACGCAATGTGCGCATCCTGGCCGGCCGGGCTCATGCGCTTGAGTCCATCCACCAGGGCCCGGTAGGTCGCCGCCAGGCGCTGGATGTGCATGGATTCGAAAGCCTGCGGGAACAGCCGCGAGATCGACAGCCGGTTTTCCAGCAGATAGCCGAGCCCGGACGGGGCTTGGGTACGCTGCGACACCACCCACCAGTTGCCATCGGGTCCGCGGGCCAGATCGAAAGCGGTGACGTGCAGATGCGTGCTGCCCAGGGGTTGCACGCCGTGCATGGGGCGCAGATAGCCGGGGTGGCCTTGCACCAGGGCGGGCGGCAGCAAGCCGCGCGCCAGCAGCTGCTGCGGCCCGTAAATATCGGCCAGCACCCGGTCGAGCACCTGCACCCGCTGCAGCACACCGGTTTCGATTTTTTTCCAGCTTTCGGGCGAGACGATCAGCGGGAACAGGTCCAGCGACCAGGGCCGCTGCGGGTTGTCGGCATCGGCGTAGACGTTGTAGGTCACGCCGTTGTCATGGATTTGGCGCTGCAGTTGCTCGGTGCGGTGGTTCAGGTCTGCAAAGCCGCTGGCACCCAGGTGTTCAAAGAACTGGTTCCATTCGGGGGCTAGCGGTGTGCGTTCGGCCGGCGGCTTGGGCAGCAGCCAGGTATCGGCTGGCCGCGACTGGCCCAGCAGCTCGTCAAAATGCCCGGCCATGGCCGGCCGGGCCAGCGCCAAGGCGAGCGCGCGGGGGTCCTCCGAGGGCGGCATTTGAAAAGGGGGTAGGTTCAGGTTTTCCACGATTCACCCGATTGTCACATCAGATATGGACAACCCGGCGCGTACAAATACCGCTTCTCCCTCTCCAGATGCAGGCCGCCGGGTGGGCGGCAGGCGGCTCACCGCCGCAAGTCGAGGGTGAACGGAAACTCCCGGCTGCCCGGCACATTGATGGTCGCCGGCGGCACGCTCATTACGCCCGGCGTATGGCCCATACGGCTGAAGCGCGACAGGCGCCGGCTTTCGGCCGTGTAGGCATTCACCGGGAAGGTGTCGTAGCTCAGACCACCCGGATGGGTGACGAAATACTGGCAACCACCGACCGAGTGCTTCATCCAGGTATCGACGATGTCGAAGGTCAGCGGCGCATGGATGCCGATGGTCGGGTGCAGCGCCGATGGCGGGTTCCAGGCGCGGTAACGCACGCCGGCCACAAACTCGCCGGTGGTGCCGGTGGGCTGCAGCGGGATTGCCCGGCCATTGCAGGTGACCACGTAGCGGCTCTGGTTGAAGCCGGTGACGCGGACTTCCATGCGTTCCAGCGACGAGTCCACATAGCGGGCCGTGCCGCTGGAGGTGCTTTCCTCGCCCAGCACATGCCAGGGTTCCAGCGCGTTGCGCAGCGTCAGCTCCATGCCATGGGTTTTTACATCGCCGACCAGCGGGAAGCGGAACTCCAGGTGCGGCGCAAACCAGCTCTTGTCGAACGCGTAGCCGGCCATGTTCATCTCGGCGATGACGTCGTTGAAATCCATCTCGATGAAGGTCGGCAGCATGAAGCGGTCGTGCAGCTCGGTGCCCCAACGGGTCGCGGGCGCCTGGTACGGGGTCTTCCAGAAGCGGGCCACCAGGGCGCGCAACAGCAACTGCTGGGCAATGCTCATGCGGGCGTGCGGCGGCATCTCGAACGCACGGAACTCCAGCAGGCCCAGGCGGCCGGTGGCGCTGTCGGGCGAGTACATCTTGTCGATGGAGAACTCGCTGCGGTGGGTGTTGCCGGTGGCATCGATCAGGATGTTGCGCAGCGTGCGGTCGACTATCCACGGCGGCATGTCCTGGCCGTATTTCTCGCGGTTCTTGGCGACTTGCTCGACGGCGATTTCCAGCTCGTACAGCTGGTCGTTGCGGGCCTCGTCCACGCGCGGCGACTGGCTGGTCGGGCCGACGAACATGCCGCTGAACAGATAGCTCAGGGACGGGTGGTTGTGCCAGTAGACCAGTAGGCTGGTCAGCAGCTCGGGCTTGCGCAGGAACGGGCTTTCCGAAGGCGTGGCACCGCCCATCACGAAATGGTTGCCACCGCCGGTGCCGATGTGGCGGCCGTCGGTCATGAACTTCTCGGCGCTCAGGCGCGACTCGAAGGCGGCGTTGTACAGGAACTCGGTGTTGTCCACCAGCTCGCCCCAGGTGGTGACGGGGTGCACATTGACTTCGATGACGCCGGGATCGGGGGTCACGGCCAGCAGCTTCAGGCGCGGGTCGCGCGGTGGCGGATAGCCTTCGATGACCAGCTTGACACCCAGTTGCTCTGCGGTGTTTTCGATTGCCGCCAGCAGCTCCAGGTAGTCTTCCAGCAGCTCCAGCGGCGGCATGAAGATGTACAGCACGCCGGACTTGGTGCCTATGGCCTCGGCCTTGGGGCCGCTGGCGCGGCGCGGGTCGCGCACTTCCACGCACAGCGCGGTGCGGCCCACCCAGTAGGCCGACTCGTTGCGCGCCGGGGCGCGGGTGAAGCTGGCCGGCTCGGTTTGTAGCGGCGAATGGGCGCTGGCCAGCGGCGGGGTGTCGCCGATGGAGCGGGCGGCGCCGTCCTGGCGTTGGCGCAAGGCTTCGGGCTGTGGGTTGACGCCCGCCTGGTAGGGCAGGTTGGCGCGCTCGGTCAGCGTTGGAATGGCGTCCTTGCCCGGGCGTACCGGGCCGCCCACGGCGGTGGCACTGCTTGTGAAGCCGGCAGCGCGTGCCGCCGCGCGGTTCGCGTAGCGGGCGTACATGGACGAGGATTCGGGCAGGCCGTCGCGGGGGATGGACGGGTCTTGCTCGATCATGTAGGGGTAGTCGGCTTCGCTGACCCAGGGCAGCGAGTCCAGCGGCAGGCGCAAGCCCATGGGCGAGTCGCCAGGCATCAGGTACATGCGCTCGTCGCGCAGGAACCAGGGGCCGGTGGTCCACACCGGGCCGGCCAGGCGCGGGCCGTCGGCGGGCTTGACCGGCAGCACATAGCCAACCACCGCATCCAGCTTTTGTTCGAAGACGCGGCGCAGGCGGGCGCGTTCCATTTCGTCGCCGAGCTTGGAGTCGAACGGATCGACGTTCACCGGCAGGCGGCGCTCGCGCCACAGGTAGTACCAGACGTCCTCATGGCCGGGCAGGATGTAGTCGGTTTTCAGGCCCAGGTTTTGCGCCAGGCGTTCGGTGAAGCGGCGTGCGTCTTCGCTGGTGTAGTTGGAGGGCTGGCGTTCGTCGGCAAACAGCTTGGGGTTGCGCCACACGGGCTGGCCGTCGGCGCGCCAGAAAATATTGAGTGCCCAGCGCGGCAGCTGCTCGCCGGGGTACCACTTGCCCTGGCCGAAGTGCAGAAAGCCGCCTTGGCCGTACTGGTCGCGCAGCTTTTGCACCAGCTCGGTGGCAAAGCCGCGCTTCGTGGGGCCGAGGGCGTCGGTGTTCCATTCGGCGGCATCGCGGTCGTTCACCGCCACAAAAGTGGGCTCGCCGCCCATGGTCAGGCGCACGTCGCCGGCCACCAGCTCGTCGTCCACCTTGTGGCCCAGCACCTGGATGTCGGCCCATTGCTCGTCGGTATAGGGCTTGGTGACGCGCGGCGATTCGTACAGGCGCGTGACCTGCATGTGGTGCTCGAACTCGACCTCGGCCTTGTCCACGCCACCTTCAATCGGCGCGGCGCTGGAGGGCTGGGGCGTGCAGGCCAGGGGGATGTGGCCTTCACCGGCGAACAGGCCCGAGGTCGCATCCAGGCCAACCCAGCCGGCACCGGGCAGAAACACTTCGCACCAGGCGTGCAGGTCGGTGAAGTCAACGGTGGTGCCGCTGGGGCCGTCGAGCGCTTTGACGTCGGGGGTCAGCTGGATCAGGTAGCCGGAGACGAAGCGCGCGGCCAGGCCGCAGTGGCGCAGCAGCTGTACCAGCAGCCAACCGGAATCGCGGCAGGAGCCGCTGGCCTTCTCTAGCGTTTCTTCGGGCGTCTGCACGCCGGGCTCCATGCGGATCAGGTACTTGATGTCGTGCTGGATCTGCTGGTTGATGGCCACCAGGAAGTCGTTGGTGGGCTGCTTGTCCAGGTTCAGCTTGTCGAGGTAGGCCTGGACCAGCGGCGTGGCCGGCTCGGTGACCAGGTAGGGCGAGAGTTCTTCCTTCAGGCCGTCTTTGTACTTGAAGGGGAAGTGCTGGGCCTCGGGCTCGAGGAAGTAGTCGAAGGGGTTGTAGACCGCCATTTCGACCACCAGGTCGACAGTGACCTTGAATTCGGTAGTCTTCTCGGGAAACACCAGGCGGGCCTGGTAGTTGGCGAACGGGTCTTGCTGCCAGTTCACGAAATGGTTGGCGGGCTCGATCTTCAGCGAGTAAGAGATGACATTGCTGCGGCAGTGCGGTGCGGGACGGAGTCGAATGACTTGGGGGCCGAGGTTGACCGGTCGGTCGTACTTGTAGTGCGTAACGTGGTTCAGTGCGGCATGGATGGACATGTAGGTGTCTCTTGGAAGCTTCGAAAAAGATGTCCTAGCAACGCCAGGGCCTGCACGCATACTAGCAAGTCCTGAGCCATGAAACGTGAATAAGCTGTGGCGACTTGGACATAACTTGATGCAAAACCTCTGGCCCTCGGAGATCAAACGTGTTGCCTGGCTAGCCCCTGGTTTGTTGGGCTGGCTGCTGGGCACCGCGCTGCAGGTCGTGCAGCCGGCCTTGTGGTCGCCCTGGGTTTATATAGGCTGTTTGCTGCTGGCGCTTATTCTGATTGCGCTGGTAGCTATTAAAAAAGTAGCATTGCGATGGCGGCGCAGGCGCTGGTTGTCGGCTTTGCTCTGCGGTTTGCTGCTGGCCTGGGGATCTTGCGGCCTGCGCGCCGGCTATTTTTTGCAGACCGCGCTGGCGCCGGAACTGGAAGGGCGCGACGTGGCCGTGGTCGGGCTTGTCGCGGCCATGCCACAACCCAGCGACACGGGCCTGCGGTTTCGCTTGCAGGTCGAGTCGGCACAGGTCGACGGTGTGGCGGTGGTGGTTCCGCCGCGTATCGACCTGGCCTGGTACGGCGGCGTGCTGGCTTCGGGCTGGGGTGGCAGTGCCCAGCTGCTGGAGCTGCAGCGCCTGCCCGAGGCACTGCGCGCCGGCGAGCGCTGGCAGATGACGGTGCGCCTGAAGGCTCCGCACGGTGGCCGCAATCCGCATGGCTTCGACTTTGAACTCTGGCTCTGGGAGCAGGGCGTGCAGGCCACCGGCTATGTGCGTGCCGGCCCCAAGGACGCCGCACCGCAGCGCTTGGCGCGCACCTGGCAGCACCTGGTGGAGCAGGCCCGCCAGGCGGTGCGCGACGCGATCTACCAGCAGGTGGCAGACCGGCGCTTGGCCGGGGTGCTGGCAGCGCTGGTGGTGGGAGACCAGGGGGCCATCGAACGCGCCGACTGGGAGTTGTTCCGCGCGGCAGGCGTGGCCCATCTCGTCAGCATCTCTGGGTTGCACGTGACCATGTTTGCCTGGTTGGCGGCCGGGCTGGTGGGCTGGCTGTGGCGGCGCAGCGATGTATTGGGCTGGCGGGCGGGCCTGCTCTGGCCGGTGCCGCAGGTGGCGCTGCTGGGCGGGGTGCTGCTGGCCAGCACCTATGCGGTGTTCAGCGGCTGGGGCGTGCCGTCGCAGCGCACGGTATGGATGCTGGCGACGGTGGGCTTGCTGCGGCTCAGCGGCCGGCAATGGCCCTGGCCCTCGGTCTGGCTGCTGGCCTGCGCGGTGGTGCTGGCCATCGACCCCTGGGCATTGCTGCAGGCCGGATTCTGGCTGAGCTTTGTCGCGGTCGGTGTGCTGTTTGCTACAGATAAAAGAGCTGCCCATGCAGACCATATAAGCGCCAGAGCCCGATTTGGTTTGATGTTGCGGGAGCAGTGGACCATCACCCTGGCCTTGGCGCCACTGAGCCTGCTGTTGTTCCAGCAGGTATCGGTGGTGGGGCTGCTGGCCAATTTGCTGGCGATCCCCTGGGTCACGCTGGTGGTCACGCCGCTGGCCATGCTGGGCGTGCTGTTGCCGCCGCTGTGGCAGGGCGCGGCGCTGGCGGTGGATGCCATGGGCTGGGTGCTGCAGGTGCTGGTGCAAATGCCATTTGCTACTGTTTCCGTAGCGGCTTCCGCAATCTGGATGGGCGTGGCCGGCGTACTGGGTGCGGTGTTGCTGGTATTGCGCCTGCCCTGGGGGATGCGCGTCTTGGGCTTGCCCTTGTTGCTGCCGGTACTGCTGTGGCAAACGCCGCGTCCGGCCAACGGCCAGTTCGAACTGCTAGCCGCCGACATCGGCCAGGGCAATGCCGTGCTGGTGCGCACCGCCCAGCATGCACTGGTATATGACACCGGGCCGCGCTTTGGTCTGGACAGCGATGCCGGCCAGCGCGTGCTGGTGCCGCTATTGCGGGCGCTGGATGCGTCGGTGGATACCGTGTTGGTCAGCCACCGCGACAGCGACCACAGCGGCGGTGCGGCTTCGGTGCTGGCGATGCAGCCGCAAGCCGAATTGCTGAGCTCGATAGAGGCCGGCCATGTACTGCAAGCGCAGCGCCCGGCCCGGCGCTGTGTGACCGGCCAGGCCTGGGACTGGGATGGCGTGCATTTCGAGCTGCTGCACCCGCAGGTTGGCGACTACGACACGGCCACCAAGCCGAACGCGCTGAGCTGCGTGCTGCGCGTCAGCAATGGCACACAGACCGCCTTGCTGGTGGCCGACATCGAACAGCCGCAAGAGGCCCGGCTGCTGGCCGATGCCTCCGCACTGCGGGCCGATGTTCTATTGGTGCCGCACCATGGCAGCAAGACCTCTAGCAGCCCGGCTTTTTTGGACGCAGTGCAGCCGCGGATTGCGCTGGTACAGGCCGGTTACCGCAATCGCTTCGGCCACCCCGCACCGCCGGTGCTGGCGCGCTACCAGGAGCGGGGCATCCAGCTGATCGACAGCAGCCATTGCGGGGCGGCGACCTGGTCGTCGGCGGCCCCCGAGGCGGTGCGCTGCGAGCGGCTGGCGGCGCCGCATTACTGGCAGCACCGGCCTTTGTGAATCGGCCCTGAAAACAGCGCTACGATGGGTGCCGTGGAAGCCATGAACGGGACGGCGTGGATTGCCGGAACCCTCCACAGATCGCTGGTTTTTGCACCAACCTGGCGCGCAACTTGCTATGCTTTGTTATCAGGAGATGGATTTTTTTATGCAAAAATTTGACGAGATGTACACGGCGCTGCCGTATGAGTTTTTCTCTGAGGGCAAGCAGATCCGGGACCATTACAAGATCTACGATGCCTGGCTGGCCAAGCAGCCGGGTGACATGATGGCCAAGCGGCGCGAAGAAGCCGAAATGATCTTCCGCCGCGTCGGCATCACCTTCGCGGTGTACGGCGCCAAGGACGAAGACGGCTCGGGTACCGAGCGACTGATTCCCTTCGATCTGATCCCCCGCATCATCCCGGCCCACGAGTGGGGCAGCATGGAAAAAGGCCTGGTGCAACGCGTCACCGCGCTGAACCGTTTCATCCACGACGTCTACCACGACCAGGAAATTTTGAAGGCTGGCCTGATCCCGCGTGAGCAGGTCATCAACAACGCCCAGTTCCGCCCCGAGATGATGGGCGTGGATGTGCCCAACAACATCTATTCGCACATCTCCGGCGTCGACATCGTGCGTGCCCCCGATGCCCAGGGCAACGGTGAATACTACGTGCTGGAAGACAATCTGCGCGTGCCCAGCGGCGTGAGCTACATGCTGGAAGACCGCAAGATGATGATGCGGCTGTTCCCAGATCTGTTCAACCGCCACCGCGTGGCGCCAATCGCGCATTACCCCGATCTGCTGCTGGAAACCCTGCGCGCTTCGGCCCCGGCAGCGACGTCCGACCCGACGGTGGTGGTGCTGACGCCTGGCATGTACAACAGCGCCTACTTCGAGCATGCGTTCCTGGCGCAGCAAATGGGTGTCGAGCTGGTCGAAGGCCAGGACCTGTTTGTCAAAGACAACTTTTGCTACATGCGCACCACCCGCGGCCCCAAGCGCGTGGACGTGATCTACCGGCGCGTCGACGACGACTTCCTCGATCCGCAGGTGTTCCGCCCCACCTCCACCCTGGGCTGCGACGGCCTGATGGCCGCCTACACCGCAGGCAACGTGACCATCTGCAACGGCGTGGGCACCGGCGTGGCCGACGACAAGTCGATCTACCCCTACGTGCCGAAGATGATCGAGTTCTACCTCGGCGAAAAGCCGATCCTGAACAATGTGCCGACCTATATGTGCCGCAACAAGGATGATCTGGCCTACACCCTGGCCAATCTGAAAGACTTGGTGGTCAAGGAAGTGCACGGCGCCGGTGGCTACGGCATGCTGGTCGGCCCGGCCTCCACCAAGGCCGAGATCGAAGAGTTCCGCGCGGCCCTGCTGGCGAATCCCAGCGGCTACATTGCCCAGCCGACCCTCAGCCTGTCGAGCTGCCCCACCTTTGTGGAGAGCGGTATCGCGCCGCGCCATATCGACCTGCGCCCCTACGTGCTGTCGGCCAAGACCGTGCAAACCGTGCCCGGCGGCCTGACCCGCGTGGCGCTGAAAGAAGGTTCGTTGGTGGTCAACTCATCGCAAGGCGGCGGCACCAAGGACACCTGGATTCTGGAAGACGACGCAGTGCCTGCGACGGTTCCCGTCATTCCGCCAGAGACGCAAATCCAGTCCCAATCGTAGACAACAGACCACAGGAATACGCACATGCTGTCACGCACCGCCGACCATCTTTTCTGGATGTCCCGCTACACCGAACGCGCCGAGAACACGGCCCGGATGTTGGACATCAACTACCAAACCGCACTCTTGCCCCAGTCGGCCGCCGTCGCCCAGGTGGGCTTGCAAGGTCTGCTGTCCATCAGCGAACTGCTGCAGCCCTACATGGCCAAGCATGGCGAAATCACCTCCAAGGCGGTGATGGAGTTCATGGTCAAGGACGAAGAGAATCCGTCTTCCATCATTTCCTGCCTGCGGGCGGCGCGCGAGAACGCCCGTGCGGTGCGCGGCACCCTGACCACCGAGGTCTGGGAAACGCTGAACACCACCTGGCTGGATGTGAACCGCATGCTCAAGGCGGGTGATTTCGAGGCCGACCCGGCGCAGTTTTTCGAGTGGGTCAAGTTCCGCTCGCATCTGTCGCGCGGTGTGACGCTGGGCACCATGCTGCAGGATGAGGCTTTCCACTTCACCCGCCTGGGCACCTTCCTGGAGCGGGCCGACAACACGGCGCGCCTGGTGGATGTGAAGTTCCATGCAGTGCAAAGCGATTTCTTCGGTGCTGCCAGCGAGAAGGACCAGGAATACGACTTCTACCACTGGAGCGCGATTCTGCGCAGCGTCTCGGGCTTCGAGGTCTACCGCAAGGTCTACCGCGATGTGATCAAACCCGAGCGCGTGGCCGAGCTGCTGATACTGCGCGCTGACATGCCGCGTTCGCTGCACGGCAGCCTGAACGAGGTGCTGAGCAATCTGTCGCTGGTGTCCAGCGATCCGCACAGCGAGACCCTGCGCCGTGCCGGC
Source organism: Rhodoferax ferrireducens (assembly GCF_031458075.1). GTDB lineage: Bacteria > Pseudomonadota > Gammaproteobacteria > Burkholderiales > Burkholderiaceae_C > Rhodoferax_B > Rhodoferax_B ferrireducens_A. Next base: position 1,427,512 of record NZ_JAVDXT010000001.1, read on the forward strand.
AAGCTGCGCGCCGACCTGCAGTTTGCCCGCATCGATGAAATTCTGGCCACCGGTTTGCATGCTTTCCTGACGCAGTTCCTGGACCGCGTGAATGAGCTGGGTGCCCATATCAGCCGTGAATTTCTGGTGCCAGTGACCGCCTGAGATGGTTGGCCACGGTGTGGGGATGCCGCGCTGCCTGCGGCCTGATGTTCTGTTGGCTTGGTCTGCCCAGGAGGCCCGAGGCGAGCCTATGTGCCGGCGGTGGCGTTGACCCGTTATTTCACCCGTTGGCTGGGCCGTTTGAGCGTGGGCCGCAAGCTCACGCTGATCTACCTGCTGGATCTGACGGCGGTGATCTACGTGTCGAGCATCCTGATCCACGAGAAATTCCAGTCCATCGATTTCACCCGCAAGGAAATTGTCGGCGCCTCGTACAGCGTGGCGGTGCGCGACGTGCTGATGGTGCCGTTTTTGCCGTCGATACCGGCCGCGGCACTGGATACGGACGCGGTGCTCAAGCAGCTGCAACCCTTGCGCGAGGCCCATGACGAAGACCTGAAGACGGCCGAGGCCAGCCAGGCCTTTGTCGCCTCCTGGCGGATTGCCACCCATATCGGCGAGGCCGAGCGCCAGAACGCCTTGAAGCTGATGGTGCGCCAGGCCCGCGAGCTGCTCACCACGGTGGGCAACCAGTCGAACCTGATTCTCGACCCCGACCTGGACAGCTACTACGCGATGTCGCTGGTAGTGCTGCGCTTTCCCGAGCTGCTGGAAGTCTTGAACGACACGGTACGCATCTTGCCCAAGCCCGCATCGGCGACCGAGGTACCCAGTGGGGTGGCGGACCGGCGCACCGAGCTGCTGATTCTGGCCGGCCGACTGGATGCGGTAGCCCTGGGCATACGCTCCGATTACAACCAGGCGTTTGCGGCCGGCTCCCCGGTGCAGCGGGCCGCGCTGGAGCCGGGGCGCAAGCTGCTGGAAGCGCGCTTGGTTGAGTTTCTGGCTGCAGTGCAGCAGCTGGCCGATGGCGATGTGAACCCGCAGAACTTGGAGCAGCTGCGTGTGCACTATGCCGCGTCCTTGGTCGCGCTGACCGATGCCTGGGAACGCACCGCCACCGACCTGGAGCGCTTGCTGCACGAGCGTGTCGATCTGCTGTTCACCCGCATGTGGCTGCATCTGGGCACGGCCTTGCTGCTGCTGACCTGCATCTTGAGCCTGGTGTATGCGGTGGCGCGGCAGATATCGCGCCCGCTGAAAAACCTGGCACGGGTGGCCGACACCGTGCGCCAGACCGGCGACCACACGCAACGGGCGGTCTGGCATAGCCGCGACGAGATCGGCCAGTTGGTCACCGCCTTCAATGGCATGCTGGCCCAGCTGGACCAGCAGCGCCTGGCCGAGCAGGAGGCGGCCGCGCGCACCCGCGCGGCGCAGGCCCAGCAGGCGCTGGTGGAGGCGATTCCGATTGCGCTGGTGGTGACGTCGGTGCCCGACCACCATGTGCTGCACGCCAATGCACCGGCCCAGCCTTGGTTGGGCGGGTTGACGCGCGATCCCTGGCGGGCCGGGCTGGAGCCTGGGGTGCGTGCGCGCTTCTTCCAGCATTTATCCGACCGGGGTGCGGTGGATGAGTTCGAGGTGCGTTGGCTGGGAGGCGCCGAACCGTCCTGGGCCGTGCTGTCTGCCCGCAGGCTGCAGTTCCAGGGGCAGGACGCAGTATTGACTGCGTTTACCCCGATCAATGTGCTCAAGGTGATGGAGCGGCGCCTGGAGCTATGGGCCAAGGTGTTCGAGGCATCCAGCGAGAGCATCATCATCATGGACGCGCAGCAGAAAATCCTCAGCGTAAACCGGGCGTTCTGCCGCAGCACCTCCTACGATTTTTACGAAGTCATAGGCGAGCATTTGAATGTGCTGCTGGATGGGCCGCACGCCGCGACCTTGGGCCAGCGCCTGAATACGCTGTCGCAGGAGCGCGATGCCTGGCAAGGGGAGGTGAGCTTTCGCAAGCGGTCTGGTGAAACCTATCCGGCATGGCTGATGATTTCGGCGGTGCGCGATGGTTCGCGTTCGGGCACGGTGTCGCAGTACATCGGTATTTCGGTTGACATTAGCGACCGCAAGCGCACCGAGGCACGGGTGCAGTTCCTGGCCCAGCATGATGTGCTGACCGAACTGCCGAATCGCGCTTTGTGCATGCTGCGGCTGGAGGCCGCGATTGAGCTGGCCGAGCGCAGTGGTGAGCGCGTGGCCGTGCTGTTCATCGACCTGGACCGCTTCAAGAACATCAACGATACCCTGGGCCACCATATTGGCGACGGCGTACTGCGCTCGGTGGCGACCCGCCTGACCAGCGCAGTGCGCACCGACGATACCGTGAGCCGGCTCGGTGGTGACGAATACCTGGTGATACTGCGCGGCGTTGAAGAGCGCGAAGAGGTCCAGCACATGGTGGAACGGCGCCTGATTCCGCTGATCCGCCAGGCCCACCATGTCGATGGGCATGAGCTGCAGGTGTCCTGCAGCGTGGGGGTGGCGTTGTACCCGGACGATGGTGTTGATCTGGACCAACTGATGCGGCGCGCCGATGCGGCCATGTATGTGGCCAAGAACGCCGGGCGCGACATGGCGCGCTTTTATGCGCCGGAAATGGAGCAGATTGCCCAGCAGCGCTTGGCGTTGGAGCAGCATCTGCGCCAGGCCATGGCGCTGGGCGAGTTCAGCCTGCATTTTCAGCCCAAGGTGAACGCGGTGTCGCTGGAAGTGGTGGGGGTGGAGGCCTTGATGCGCTGGGACAACCCGGAACTGGGGGCGGTGCCGCCAGCGCGTTTTATTCCGGTGGCCGAGGAAACGGGGCTGATCCGCCCTATGGGCGCCTGGGTGCTACAGCAGGCCTGCGGGCAGCTGGCGCAATGGCATGCCCAGGGTCTGGACTACCTGGGGGTGTCGGTCAATCTGTCGGCCGTGCAGTTGGCCGATACTGGGCTGGTGGCCCAGGTGCGCGACTGCCTGCAGGCGCACGGCATACCACCTGAGGCGCTGGAGATCGAAATCACCGAATCCGTGCTGATGGATAACACCAGCCTGGCCGAAGAGCAGCTGGCGGCTTTGAAGGCCCTGGGCGTGCAGCTGTCCATCGACGACTTTGGTACCGGCTATTCCAGCTTGGCTTACTTGAAACGGTTTGCGATTGACAAGCTCAAGATCGACCAGTCGTTTGTGCGCGACATGCTGGCCGACCCGACCGACTTGGCCATCATCCGCGCCATCATTGCGCTCGGCCATACGCTGGGCCTGCAGGTGGTGGCGGAAGGGGTTGAGCTAGAGCAGGTAGCGGCCCAACTCAAAGGCCTGGCCTGCGATGAATTGCAAGGCTATTACTTTGCCCGCCCGATGGCTGCTGTTGCGTTCGAGCACTGGCTGCAGGAACGCAAGCAGCAGCCCGAACGGCGGCGTAGCTATCCGGTGTGAAGGGCTGAAAACTGCCGGGTTAGTCGTGCCGCGCCGCGTTGTAGGTGGCGGTCAGCAGTTTGTCGGTATAGGCAATGGCCAGCGCACTGAGCAGAAACACGACGTGGATGGTGGTTTGCCACATCAGCACCTTCTCGTCGTAGTTGGCCGCGTTAATGAAGGTCTTGAGCAGGTGAATCGATGAAATACCGATGATGGCCATGGCCAGCTTGACCTTCAGCACAGACGCGTTCACATGGCTTAGCCATTCTGGTTGGTCGGGGTGGCCCTCCAGGTTCATGCGGCTCACAAAGGTCTCGTAGCCACCCACAATCACCATGATCAGCAGGTTGGAGATCATCACCACGTCGATCAGCGCCAGCACCACCAGCATGATGATGGTTTCATTCAGCGCGCTGGGGACGCCTGCGTCCTTGTAGCCAATGCTGCTGACCAGCGCCTGCAGCGCAGTCTGGCTGCCGAAGGCGGCTTCCACCAGATGCAGCAGCTCGACCAGAAAATGCACCACATACACAGCCTGCGCGGCGATCAGGCCCAGATACAGGGGCAGTTGCAGCCAGCGGCTGGCAAAAATGAAGCCGGAGAGGGGGCTCAGCGGAGCGGGCTTTACGGGGGAGGGGTCAGACATTTTTTAGCGGGTAAGTTGGTAACAGGGATGCCGGATTGTAGGATTAGGCGTTTGTAGGCTTTCTACAAGTCAGCGGCGTGTAAGAGCCAGCATCGACATTACCGTTCAGCGCTAACCAAACTATCCATTGAGGAGACAAAACCATGACCAGCCCCAGCTCTGCCATCGAGTCCGTGTTGATTGAAAACCGCGTGTTCCCGCCCAGCGAGGCGGCGGTCAAAGCGGCCCGCATTTCCGGCATGGAGGGCTACAACGCCCTGTGCGCCGAGGCCGAGCGGGACTTCGAAGGCTTCTGGAGCCGCCTGGCCCGCGAGAATCTGCAGTGGAACAAGCCGTTCACCCAGACGCTGGACGAGTCCAACGCCCCGTTCTACCAATGGTTTGCCGATGGCGAGCTGAACGCCTCGGCCAACTGCCTGGACAAGCACATGGGCACGCCGACCGAGCACAAGACGGCCGTGATCTTCGAAGCCGACGACGGCAGCGTCAAGAAGACGACCTACCGCGAGCTGCTGACCCAGGTCAGCCAGTTCGCCAATGCGCTCAAGGCCGCGGGCATCCAGAAGGGCGACCGCGTACTGGTCTACATGCCCATGACGCTGGAGGGCGTGATTGCCATGCAAGCCTGCGCCCGCATCGGCGCCACCCACAGCGTGGTGTTTGGCGGTTTCTCGGCCAAGGCCTTGAACGAACGCATCATCGACGCCGGCGCCGTAGCGGTGATCACCGCCAACTACCAGATGCGCGGCGGCAAGGAGCTGCCGCTCAAGGCCATCGTCGATGAAGGCATCAATATGGGCGGTTGCGAGTCGATCAAGACCGTGTTCGTCTACCAGCGCACCGCTACGGCCTGCGCCATGGTGGCCGGCCGCGACAAGACCTTTGCCGAAGCCATTGCCGGCCAGAGCAGCGACTGCCCGCCGGTGGCCGTGGGCGCCGAACATCCGCTGTTCATCCTGTACACATCCGGCTCCACCGGCAAGCCCAAGGGTGTGCAGCACAGCACCGGCGGCTACCTGCTGTGGGCCAAGCTGACCATGGACTGGACCTTTGATCTGCGTCCCGAAGACGTGTTCTGGTGCACCGCCGACATCGGCTGGATCACCGGCCACACCTATGTGGCCTATGGCCCGCTGGCGGCGGGTGCCACGCAGATCATCTTTGAGGGCATCCCCACCTTCCCGAACGCCGGCCGCTTCTGGCAGATGATCGAACGCCACAAGTGCACGATTTTCTACACCGCGCCCACCGCCATCCGCTCGCTGATCAAGGCCGCCGAATCCGACGCCGCCGTGCACCCCGACCGCTCCGACCTCAGCAGCCTGCGCATCCTCGGCTCGGTGGGCGAGCCCATCAACCCCGAAGCCTGGATGTGGTACTACAAGAACGTCGGCCACGAGCGCTGCCCCATCGTCGACACCTTCTGGCAGACCGAAACCGGCGGCCACATGATGTCGCCCATGCCCGGCGCCACACCGCTGGTGCCCGGTAGCTGCACCTTGCCGCTGCCCGGCATCATGGCTGCTATCGTCGACGAGGTGGGCACCGACATCCCGAATGGCACGGGCGGCCTGCTGGTGGTCAAGCGCCCGTGGCCCAGCATGATCCGCACCATCTGGAATGACCCCGAGCGCTTCAAGAAGAGCTACTTCCCCGAAGAAATGGGCGGCAAGATCTACCTGGCCGGCGACGGCGCGGTGCGCAGTGCCGACCGCGGCTACTTCCGCATCACCGGCCGCATCGACGATGTGCTGAACGTGTCCGGCCACCGCATGGGCACGATGGAGATCGAGTCGGCCCTGGTGTCGCACACCGCGCTGGTGGCCGAGGCCGCAGTGGTCGGCCGCCCCGACGACCTGACCGGCGAGGCCATCTGCGCCTTCGTGGTGCTGAAGCGCGGCCGTCCTTCGGGCGACGAAGCCAAGCAGATCGCCAACGAGCTGCGTGCCTGGGTGGCCAAGGAAATCGGCCCGATTGCCAAGCCCAAGGACATCCGCTTTGGCGACAACCTGCCCAAGACCCGTAGCGGCAAGATCATGCGCCGCCTGCTGCGCAGCCTGGCCAAGGGCGAAGAGGTGACACAAGACACCTCCACCCTGGAGAACCCGGCGATCCTGGGCCAGCTGGGCCAGGCCTATTAACGGTTTGCTATATTTAATATAGCTGCTTGCGCTGGTGCAATAAGCGCCATAGGCCTAAAAGACCATTAAAAAAGCCCGCTGAAATCCAGCGGGCTTTTTGCCTTGTGTGGGCCGGCTTACTTCAGCGACAGCACCCAGGCCGCCAGCTTCTTGGCATCGGCTTCGTTCACCTGGGCGTTGGCCGGCATGGCTACCGGGCCCCAGGCGCCGACGCCGCCCTGGCGGATCTTCAGCGCCAGCCGGTCGACCGCGCCTTTGTCGCCGCGGTATTTGTTGGCCACCTCCTTGAACGCCGGGCCGACGCGCTTGCTGTCGATGGTGTGGCAGGCCATGCAGCTCTTGGCGGTTGCCAGGGCCTGGTCCGCCTGGGCGGGCAGGAGGGCGGTGCAGGCCAAAGCCAAAGTCAACAGAAGGCGCTTCATCATTTGTGTCGTGGGTTGGGGTACAGTGAACCGATGTCATTTTATAGAGCGACGCCAACCGGTCTGGCCGTCGCAGGCTGGAGGCCCACATGCTGTTTTTAGGAATCGGAATCGTCTTGCTGGCGCTCAAATACCTGGCGATGGGCCCTGTGGCCGAATGGAGCTGGTGGGTGGTGCTGTCGCCGTTCGGCCTGGCGATGGTTTGGTGGTGGTGGGCCGACGCTACCGGCTACACCAAGCGCAAGGTGATGGAAAGAGAAGACAAGCGTAAGCAGGCGCGCATCGACAAAAGCCGCGAAGCCATGGGCCTCAAACCCAAGAAACCCCGTTAACTAATCGCCAGCATAAAAAAGCCCAGGGTCTTGTGACCCTGGGCTTTTTTGCATGGCGCGTGGCTTAAAACGCGTCGAGCACCGCGCCCTTGCTGGCGGTCGATGCATTGAAGGCAAACTTGGCCTGCACGCCACGGGTGTAGCGGGGCGCGGGTGCTTTCCACACTGCACGGCGCTGGGCGATTACGGCATCGTCGACATTCAGCTGCAACAGCAGCTGGCGCGAGTCGATGGTGATGGAGTCGCCTTCTTCCACCAGGGCGATCACACCACCGGCAGCGGCTTCGGGCGCTACGTGGCCCACCACCATGCCCCAGGTACCGCCGGAGAAGCGGCCGTCGGTGATCAGGCCCACGCTTTCGCCCAGACCGGCGCCGATCAGCGCGCCGGTGGGGGCCAGCATTTCGGGCATGCCCGGGCCGCCCTTGGGGCCCAGGTAGCGCAGCACCATCACGTCGCCGGCCACAATCTTGCCGGCCAGGATGGCGGCCAGCGCCGATTGCTCATCGTCGAACACGCGGGCCGGGCCGGTCATCACCGGGTTCTTCAGGCCGGTGATCTTGGCCACGCAGCCTTCGGGCGACAGATTGCCCTTCAGGATGGCCAGGTGGCCTTGCTTGTACATGGGGCGGTCGATGGGGCGGATCACGTCCTGGTCGGCACGTGGTACGTCCGGAATGTCGGCCAGCACTTCGGCCACGGTCTGGCCGGTGATGGTCAGGCAGTCGCCGTGCAGCAGGCCGGCGGCCAGCAGCGTCTTCATGACTTGCGGAATGCCGCCCGCGCGGTGCAGGTCTACCGCCAGGTACTGGCCGCTGGGCTTCAGGTCGCACAACACCGGGGTTTTGACGCGCACACGCTCGAAGTCGTCGATGCTCCATTCCACACCAGCCGCATGGGCGATGGCCAGGAAGTGCAGCACGGCGTTGGTCGAGCCGCCGGTGGCCATGATGACCGCCACGGCGTTTTCGATCGACTTGCGGGTCACGATGTCGCGCGGCTTGATGTCCTTCTTGATGGCTTCGATCAGCACGCGGGCCGATTCCTGGGCCGAGTTCAGCTTCTCGTCGTGCGGGTTCGCCATGGTGCTTGAATAGATCAGGCTGATGCCCAGGGCTTCGAAGGCGCTGGACATGGTGTTGGCCGTGTACATGCCGCCGCAGGAGCCGGTGCCGGGGATGGCGCGCTTTTCGATCTCCAGCAGGTCTTCGTCGCTCAGATTGCCGGCGGCGTTCTGGCCCACGGCTTCGAACACGCTGACGATGTTCAGGTCCTGGCCCTTGTAGCGGCCCGGCAGGATGGTGCCGCCGTACACATAGATGGCCGGCACATTGGCGCGCAGCATGCCCATCAGGCCGCCAGGCATGTTCTTGTCGCAGCCGCCGACCACCAGCACGCCGTCCATCCACTGGCCTTGCACGCTGGTCTCAATACAGTCGCTGATGACTTCGCGGCTGACCAAGCTGTACTTCATGCCTTCGGTGCCCATGGCCATGCCGTCGGAGATGGTGGGGGTGCCGAACACCTGGGCATTGCCGCCCGCGGCTTCGATGGCGTCGATGGCCGCGTCGGTGAGCTTTTGCAGGCCGCTGTTGCAGGGCGTGATGGTGCTGTGGCCGTTCGCCACGCCGACCATCGGCTTCTTGAAGTCGCCCTCTTCGTAGCCCATGGCGTAGTACATCGAGCGGTTGGGCGCGCGCGACTTGCCTTCGGTGATGTTTTTCGAGCGGGGGTTCAGGATGATGGGCTTGGTTTCCATGGCGGGTCTCTTTGTGTCGTGGGGAAATCTATGCTCACCCCCAGGCTACACGCTACGCGTTTCCGCCAACCCCCTTGCAGGGGGCGATACCAGTGGCCCGGCAAAGCCGGTTCCACGGTATCTCTGGACGATGCGCGTTTTGTTTATAGCGGTGGTGGGCACGGCTATTTTTGCAGAGTGCAGTATCAGCGAAACAAAATTTAGGGTCCAATCTATTTTTAAGTGGTTATTAATATGTTTGGCGTATGAATGAAATAGAACTTCGCCTGTGGAACCAGTTTGCGGTACTGGCCGAGGAACTGCACTTTGGCCGGGCCGCCCAGCGCCTGTTCATGACCCAGCCGCCGCTGACGCAGGCCATCGCCCAGCTGGAGAAGCGGCTGGCGGTGCGCCTGTTCGACCGCACCAAGCGCAGCGTACAGCTCACCGCCACCGGCCGGGCTTTGCTGCCCGAGGTGCTGGACCTGCTGGCCCGCGCCCAGGCCTTGCCCGAACATGCGCGTGCGGCGGCAGCCGGCGAGCTGGGCCGCTTGCGGCTGGCGTTTGTGTCGACGGTCGGCTTTGCCTTGCTGCCGCAATGGGTGCGCGGCTTTCGGGCGCTGTACCCCAAGGTGCAGATGGAGCTGGTCGAGGCCACCGGCGATGTGCAGCTGGAAGCCTTTGCGCGCGGCGAGATGGATGCGGGCTTCATGCTGCACGCACCCGGCTTTGCGCCGTTGGGCCTTGCGCGCCACGTGGTCAGCCAGGAGCCGCTGGTGCTGGCTTTGCCTGAGCAAAACCCCTTGGCCGCCTTGCCCAGCCTGACCCTGCCTGCGGTGCTGGACCAGCCGCTGGTAATCTTCCCGCGCCGCATCGTGCCCTCGTTGTACGACGCGATTTTCGGCGTCTACCACGCCGCCGGGCGCCTGCCCGAGGTGGCGCAAGAGGCCATCCAGATGCAGACCATCGTCAACCTGGTGTCCGCCGGCCTCGGCTGCGCCTGGGTGCCGCAAAGCGTCACGCAGTTCCAGCGGCCGGGCGTGGTGTACCGCAGCGTGCTGGCCGGCAAACGCGGCGCGGCTTTGCCGGGCTGCGAGACCAGCCTGGTCTGGTCGGCAGCAGATGCCAGCCCGGCATTGCTGCGCTTTGTGGAGTTTGTGCAGCAGGCTTGATTGCTCTGCTTTTGATAGCTGTTGCCGCTTACGAAATAAGCGCCAGAGGCACTTTTTCACGTATACCGACTCCGTCTTAAACACCCGCTCCCACGTCCTTGGCCGCAGTCTGCTGCGGGGGCGATGGGAATTTGCCGAAGCCCGGCAGCCGCAGCTTCAGGTCGTTCACGTCGATGCCGAAGCCCAGGCCGAGCAGGTTCAGCTCCAGGCCTTCTTCGCGCGCCACCGTCACACCGGCCAGGCCCAACACGGACAGCTGCCAACCCGTGCCGCTGGGGGCATGGTCGACAAAGGTGTTCGGGCCGAGATAGTCCTTGCCGATGGCGGTGGGCGGCAGGTCCAGGTGCAGCGCGGGCACATGGCGCGCGACCCAGGCGACAAAGGTGTTGCTGTTCGGGCCGGGCCAGAGCCGGTACTCGTGGCCCCAGGGATAGGCGGCGATGGCTTCCTCGATGTCGTCGATCATGTCGTTCACGCCAGCGCCGCGGTGGTCCGCCAGCAACTGCGGATAGGCGCCATACCAGTGGGCGTCGGGATGGCTGCTGCTGCCCGTGACCAGCGCCTCCTCGCCGTTTTGGGCGCGCCAACCCACGATCTGGTAGGTGGTGTAGTGGTCTGCGCCTGCGCGCTTGACTGCGATCCACGGGTGGATGCCGAAAGCGCCGCGCCAGCGCACGGTGCGCGCGCCATAGACCTGCACTACTGCGCGGCGTTCCACTGCGGGGTCGGGCGCCTGGCCGGTGCTGGCGCTACGGGTCTGCTGCCAGGGTGTTTGCATATCGAGCGTGCCCGAGGCCAGCACGCCAATCGGCCCCAGCAGCAACAGCAGCAAAAGGCCCAGCAGCCGCAGCGGCCAGCGCAGCCAGCCGCCGCGACGGGTGCCGCCAGGATGGGGGGAAGACGTATCTAGAGGTGTGCCGGAAGCCATGCCCGGAGTATGCCCTTGCGGGGATACCGGGGCACTAGGGGCACCTCGCAGTAATTGTGTAAACATTGTGTGCAGCGCCAGGTGCGGCAAGGGCTGCGGGCACAATACCCGCCATGCTGATCCACCCCGAAATCAATCCCATCGCCCTGCAAATCGGCCCGCTGGCCGTCCACTGGTACGGCCTGACCTATCTGGCCGCGTTTGCGCTGTTCATGTTCCTGGGCACGCGCCGCTTGCGCCACCCTCCTTATGCCCGCATGGCCGGCGCCCAAGCCTGGTCCACCAAGGATGTGGAAGACATTCTGTTCCTCGGCGTGATGGGCGTGGTGCTGGGCGGGCGCATTGGCTACTGCCTGTTCTACAAGCCCGGCTATTACGCCAGCCATCCGCTGGAGGTGTTCTACGTGTGGCAGGGCGGCATGTCCTTCCACGGCGGCCTGCTGGGCGTGATCGGGTCTATGTTCTGGTTTGCCCATTCGCGCAAAAAGCCGTTCTGGCAGGTGGCCGACTTTGTGGCGCCGTGCGTGCCTACTGGCCTGGCCGCCGGGCGCGTGGGTAACTTCATCAACGGTGAGCTCTGGGGCCGGCTGAGCTCACCGGATCTGCCCTGGGGCATGGTGTTCCGCGACGGCGGGCCGCTGCCGCGCCACCCATCGCAGGTTTACCAGTTCCTGCTGGAAGGCTTGCTGCTGTTCATTTTGCTGTGGCTGTATGCGCGCAAGGAGCGGGCGCAGGGCCAGGTGGCGGCGGCGTTCATGTTCGGCTACGGTGTGTTCCGCTTTATCGCCGAGTTTTTCCGCGAGCCTGATGCCTTCCTGGGCCTGTTGTCGCTGGGCATGAGCATGGGCCAGTGGCTGTGCGTGCCGATGATCGTGGGCGGCGCCGGTCTGTGGTGGTGGTTCGGCCAGCGCAAGACTTCAGTATAAAACGGGCCCCAGCGCATATTCCACCTGCGCTGGTAGCTATTTAATCTGTAGCGTGGCGCTGTACCCAGGCGGCCACGCCCTCGGGGGAGCGAAAGTCTTCCAGCGAGCGCACCGGTATCTCGGGAAAGCGTTGCGCCCATAGCTTGGCCAGCGCGTGGCCCGCGCCCAGCTCCAGCACGCAGCGCACCCCGCGCTCGGCCACGGCCTCCATGCAGGCCGCCCATTCCACCGTGTGCGAGATTTGCTGGGCCAGGTCGCGGCGCAACACCTCGACCCGCCGCGTGGCGCTGCCGCTGTAGTTGGTGGCGAGCGGGCAATCGGGTGCGGCCAGTGGCATGTTCTGCAACAGCGCCGCCACCTCTACGCTGGCCGCGGCCATCCACGACGAATGCGAAGCCAGTCGTACTTCCAGCCACTTGCACTGGGCACCGGCGGCGGTCAGCAGCGGCTCGGCGGCTTCCAGGTCAATGCGGCGGCCGGCAAAGATGTGGTGCATGGGTCCGAGGCGGATCGCGCATTCCAGCGGCGCGGCGACCTGCTCGGCCGGCAGCCCCGATACCGACAGCAAGCCGGTGACCGCGCCAGCACCCGCGCGGTCCATGGTGGTGGCGCGCTGGGTGGCCAGGCTTAGCGCGGCCGCAACGTCGAACACCCCGGCGCAGGCAAACGCGGGTAGCTCGCCCACGCTGTAGCCTGCGACGATGGCAGGGGCCGTCTTCAGCAGCGGCTGCAGCACGGCCCAGGCGGCCAGGGCCGTGCCGGTCACCAGCGGCTGGGCGATGGCGTTGGCGTGCAGAAAGTTGGGATCTTGCAGGCGGGTGCGCCAGTCTGTACCGATGGCCTGGGCCATGTTCGCGAGAGCAGGTTGGGCAGCCGCTTGGGAGTCCAGCCAGGGCAGCATCTCGGCGTGCTGGCTGCCCTGGCCGGGGAACAGCAAGGCGTAGCTCATGCGAGGCAGGGCTGTGCCTGGGTTGCCGACACGCTGAGCTGCTGCACCCAGCAGGCGCAGGCCAGCAGGTCGGCCGAGCCACCGGGCGACAGCCGCCGCGCTACAAAATCCGCGTGCAGGGCGCGTGCATGTTCCAGCCAGTCGGGCCGGGCGGCACCGCCGGCGGCCAGAAACTGGCGGGCTGCCTGTTGGCCAAAACGCAGGCCGTCCATGCCGCCGCGGTGCACCATGTTTGTATCGTCCAGGTAGGCCATGGTGGCGAAGAAAGCCTGGATGCGCGCGGCCCGGTCGGCCAGGCCCTGGGCGTAGGCGGCTTGCAGCGCGGGCAGGGTGGTTTCGAACAAGGTGGGGAAGGCGTCGGCGGCTTCGTCACCGGCGCTGCGCAACTGGTAGCGCTGGGCGGCGCGCTGGCCGTGGGTGCTGGGCGCGCGCTGGCGGGCGCGCTCGGCCCGGCTGCGCAAGGCCGGCCCCCAATGGGTGGACAGCGCCGTGCGCAAGGCGTCTGGGCTGATGGCTATCTGCTGGGCTTGCAGGTTGCCGGCACTGGCGCACAGCAGGCCCAGCGCAAAAATGGCGCCGCGGTGGGTATTGATACCGCCGGTCGCGCGCAGCATGCGGGCCTCGGCCTGCAAGCCCAGGGCTTCCAGTGCGGCAAACGGCTGCTGGGCCGAGCCCGCATGGGCCATCTGCACGAAGTAATGGCGCAGGGCGAACAGGCTTCGCACAAAGGTCTGCGCCGTCATGTCCTGGTGGCTGCCGTTGTCGCGCAGGGACACCAGGCCGGGCTTGGGCTCCAGGGCCAGCTCCAGGTACAGCGCGCGCACCGCTTGCTGGCCAATAGGGGCTAGATCGCGCATGCCGCCTCCGTGAGCGCCTGCAGCGCTGGCAGATCGGCAAGCTGCAGGCTGTGGCGGCTTTTCACCATCACGCTGCGGGTTTGGCCCTGCAGCAGGCGCGCATATTCGCGCCAGGCCACCGCATGGCCGCCGGCAAACACCAGTTCGCCGTCTATGCGCATGGGCAGCTGGGCGGATTCCAGTTGCGCCACCACGGCCTGGGCGGTGTCCATGTCGGGCACCTGCAGACTCAGGTCGATGTCGGATTGGGCGTGTACATAGTCCAGCCCGCTCAGGTGTTGCCAGCCGTGGGAGCCGTACACATGGGCCGTGATGCCGAGCCCATCCGCCAAGGCTTGTGCGGCGGACTGCCATGCGGTTCCCTGGGCGACCTCTTGCAGCGTAGGGAAGTCGCCGTGGGCTTGTATGTCTTCGGGTGCCAGGTCCAGCGCCAGCTTGCTGGCGGCCCAGCTACGCGGCGCGGCCAGTCCTACGGAGATGCGCTGCGTGGATGTGCATGGTGCCTGGCGGCACACCACCAGCGGCAGCCGGTGCTGTTGCCAATGGGCGAGGGTGGTGCGCGCAGCCGTGTCCCAAGGCCGGGCGGCCAAGGTGGCCCAGGCCGCGTCGTGCAGCCAGACCAGCTGGTTACGCCGCAGTGCCCGCATGGCGTACCTGCGCACTCACCTGCGCCGACAGTTTGCGGCCGCCGCGGGCCGCGCCGTCGGTTGCACGCCGGTCGTGCCCGGCGTCGTCGCTGCGCGCATCCAGCAGGGCTTGCCGCAGCTGGGCCTGCAGGTCGCCGGTCCACAGGCTGCGCACGGCGCCCATGGCCACGTAGTTGTCTACGCCCGGGGCGAACACTGGGTTGGACTGCGACAGTTCGGTCAGCCGGGCTTCGTCGATCTTGGTGATGCGGGCCATGGCCGGCAGGCGCATCACGCGGATCTCGGCCTCGGGCAGGGCGTAGCAGGCATCGGCCATCAGCCCCGACGTGATGAAACCACCCGACAGCGCCTGGTCGTAGATCAGCCCGATCACCGCATGGCCCTGGCGGCGCGCCAGTTCGATGCAGCAGCCCAGGTGCGCCATGTAGCGGTTGATGGCCAGCAGCTCGTCGCGGTGGCGCAGGCGCTGGCCCTGGGTGTCGATCAGCAGCAAGATGGTCTGGCCGGGGTGGTTGCGTACGACATCCAACACTTCGCGGGCCTGGGCCAGGGCGAGTTCCACGCCGATGGGAGCGTGCTCGGTGGTGCCGATGACGCGCAGGGTCTGGCCGTCCAGCGTGGCATCTCCGGCCAGAAAATCGCCGTTGCGCTGTACCTGGTGCGGGCTGCCGAACAGGGCGCTGAGCAGGGTATCGATGTTCATACGGCTTCCTTCCAGGCGCGCAGCTCGGCCGCTTCCATGTCGGCCACTTTGCCGGGCTGCGGAACGCCCAGGCGGACCCAGATCTCTAGCGCATCGCGGCTGTTGCCGTCCAGGCGCAGGCGTTCGGACAGCTCGGCGTGTTCCTGCTCCAGGCTTTCCAGCGTCAGCGGGCGGGCACTGTCAATGCTTTCGATGGCGGCTTGGCGGAAGGCGGCCATGCTGTCGTCGGCCAGGGCATCGCAGTCGCCGCTCAGGTAGCGGTGCTTGCCGCCGGTGGTGCGCCATACCAGGGCGCGGTCGCGCGAATCGAATTCTTCGGCGCCGTGCGAAGCCTCGATCACCTCGGGTCCGGACATGGCCAGCCGCGCCACGTCGCTCATCACGATGCGGTCGGCGCAGCGCGCCACCAGGCCCATGCCGCCAAAGCAGCCGTTGGCGCCGCCGATCAGCACGACCACCGGAATGCCGGCGGCCCGCACGTCCAGCAGGGCGCGCATGACTTCCGACACCGCGATCAGGCCGGCGTTGGCCTCGTGCAGACGCACGCCGCCTGATTCGGCCAGCAGCAGTACCGCGGCCGGCCGCTGGTCTACCGCACGCTGGAACAGGCCGACCAGCTTGGCGCCATGCACCTCGCCGACGCCTCCGCCCATGAACTCGCCTTCTTGGGCGGCAATCAATACCGATTTGCCATCCAACCGGCCGCTGCCGACCACCACGCCGTCGTCAAACGCGGCGGGCACGTCCAGCAAAGCCAGGTGCGGGCTGGTGACGCGCTGCGCCGGGCCGAGGATTTCGGCAAACGTGCCCGCGTCCAGGATGCCCAGCACACGCTTGCGGGCGGTGGATTCTGAAAAGCTGCTGCTCATGGCGTGGCCCCCTTGAGTTCGGCCACGGCCTGGTCCAGGCGCAGGCTGACGACCGCCGGTGTCGCACCCATGTCGTTGACCGAGATGCGCACATCGGCCAGCTGGTGGCGCTGGTGGAAGTCTTCGGCCACGGCCTGCCAGATCGGACCGAAGCCGCGGGCCGAGGTGTCGATATGCAGCGTGCACTGGCCGCTCCCGGGGGCGGCTTCGACCAGCACTTCGAGGTTGCCGGAGCCGACCACGCCGACCAGCACCGGGGTGGGGATGCTGGGCCTGTGGCTGCCGGCGAAGGTGTAGTTGAGTTTTTCCATCAGCGTGCTACCAGTTTCTGAAGCGTTCAGGTGGGTCGTACAGGCCGCCGGAGGCGCGCACCAGATCGCGCATGGAGCGGGCGGCCAGCAGGTCGCGGGTGGCGTCGCGCTTGTCGATCTGCAGGTCTTCGGCGCGCTGGATGATGCCGCGGTCGCGCAGGTTTTCGACCATGCGGCGGTCGCGACCCAGGCCGATGGGGGTGTAGCCGGCCACGCCGCGGATCGCCTGTTCGCGCTCTTCATCGCTACGGCACAGCAGCAGGTTGGCAATGCCTTCCTCGGTCAGGATGTGGGTCAGGTCGTCGCCGTAGATCATCACCGGCGGGATCTCCATCTTGGCCTGCTCGGCCAGCTTCCAGGCGTCCAGGGTGTCCACAAAGGCGGGTTGCATGTGTTCGCGGAAGGTTTCCACGATCTGCACCACCAGCTTTTGGCCGCGCGGCATGGCGGCCACACCGCCACGGCCGGCCCGGGCCTGGGCGCCGGCCTTGAGCCAGGCAGGCGTGGCGTGGCGGCGGCCGCGGGCGTCTGCCCCCATATTGGGTGCGCCGCCGAAGCCGGCGATCCGGCCCTGGGTGGCGGTGGAGCTGTGGCCGTTCAGGTCGATCTGTAGGGTCGAGCCTATGAACATGTCGCAGGCATAGTGGCCGGCGGCCTGGCTGAAGGCACGGTTGCTGCGTAGCGCACCGTCGGCACCGGTAAAGAACACATCGGGTCGGGCGCGTACATAGTTTTCCATGCCCAGCTCGGAGCCGAAGGAATGCACCGATTCGACCCAGCCGGCTTCGATGGCCGGGATCAGCGCCGGGTGCGGGTTCAGTGCCCAGTGCTTGCAGATCTTGCCCTTCAGGCCCAGCGACTCGGCGTAGGTGGGCAGCAGCAGCTCGATGGCCGCGGTGTCGAAGCCTATGCCGTGGTTCAGGCGCTGCACGCCGTATTCGGAATAAATGCCCTTGATCGCCATCATGGCCATCAGCACCTGGATTTCGCTGATCTGCGCGGGGTCGCGGGTGAACAGCGGCTCGATCACATTCGGCGTGGGGGCGACGATCACAAAGTCCACCCAGTCGCCGGGAATGTCCACGCGCGGGACCTTGTCTACCAGCTCGTTGACCTGGGCGATGACGATGCCGCTCTTGAAGGCCGTGGCTTCGACGATGGCTGGCGTGTCCTCGGTGTTCGGGCCGGTGTAGAGGTTGCCCTGGGCGTCGGCCGAGTGGGCGGCGACCAGGGAAATGCGCGGCGTCAGGTCCACAAAGTAGCGGCTGAACAGCTCCAGATAGGTATGGATGGCGCCGATCTGGATCTGCCCGGCGGCGACCAGCTTGGCCAGGCGGCCGGCCTGCGGCCCGGAGAACGAGAAGTCCAGCTTGGAGGCAATGCCCAGCTCGAATACGTCCAGGTGCTCGGGCAGGGCCAGCACGGACTGCACCATGTGCAGGTCGTGTATCTGCGCGGGGTTCAGCCGGGTCAGGGTTTTGGCCAGAAAGTCGGCCTGCTTCTGGTTGTTGCCTTCCAGGCAGACGCGGTCGCCGCTGGCGATCACGGCGGACAACAAGCGTACCGCGTCGCTGGCCTGCGCCACTTTGCCCGACAGAGCCGGGCCCAACGTTTGGCGCGCTAGCTGCAGGCGCTGCGCGCGGCTGGTGGCCTGGGTGTTCCAGATTTTGGTGGATGCGGGCATGGTGGTTGGGGTCAGTCCAGCTTGGCGCCCGAGGCCTTGACGACGGCCGCCCAGCGCTTGACTTCGGAGCTGACGAAGGCCGCAAACTGCTCGGGTGTCAGGTTGCCGAACTCGGCGCCATTGCCGGCCCAGATGGTCTTGATTTCCTCGGACTGGCCAATCTGGCGTACCTGGTCGAGCATGTGTTTCTGGATGTCGGCGGGCGTGCCCTTGGGCGCCCACAGGCCGTACCAGGTGGTGACGGTGTATTCGGGCAGGCCGAGTTCGGCCGCGCAGGGTACGTCGGGGAAGCCGGGGTTGCGCTTGTTGCCCGAGACCATCAAGGCCTTGATGCGGCCGCCCTTGATATGGGTGGCGCTGGAGCCCAGGCCGTCAAACATCATGTCCACGTTGCCGCCAATAAGGTCCTGCAAGGCAGGGCCTGCGCCGCGGTAGGGAATGTGGGTGATGAAGGTCTTGGTCTGCAGCTTGAACAGCTCGCCCGCCAAGTGGTGCGAGGTACCTGCGCCGGCCGAGCCGTAGTTCAGTTTGCCCGGATTCTTGCGGACAAAGTCCATGAAGGCCTTGAAGTCGCCGGGCAGCTTCTTGGGGTTGACCACCAGCACCTGCGGCACATTGGCCAGCAAGGCCAGCGGCACAAAGTCTTTTTCGATGTCGTAGTCCAGCTTGGGGTACATGGACGGGGCGATCGCGTGGTGCACCGCGCCCATGAAATAGGAGTAGCCATCGGGCGCAGCCTTGGCGGCGATGCTGGCGCCCAAGGTGCCGCCTGCACCACCCCGGTTGTCGATGATCAGCGGCTTGCCGACAATTTTGGCGAACTGGGCCGACAAGGGGCGGGCAAATGCATCGGTGCCGCCACCAGCCGGGAACGGCACTACCAAGGTCACCGGCTTGGTTGGCCAGTTGGTGTCGGCATGGCTGGGTAGAGACCAGGGCAACAGCCCGGCCGCAACGGCAGTCAGCGCGCTTCTGCGAGAAAGGGGGGCATAGGGGGCGCATGAGGCAAGTGGACGGTTCATGGTGCAGTCTCCTGGTGGCTGGGCTAGCGGGGCAGATTTTGACAAGAAATGCTTGGCAATAAATTCTTATTGGCTTTTAATGTATTTATTAAATCATTTTAAAAGTACTTAAAACAGTCAGTGCATACCCTGAGCCCTGGCTTCGGTGGGAAAATTCCGGCATGAAAATTTCAGAGCAGTTGCGCGAAAAGATCGAGGAGCAAATTGCGACGGGGGAGTTGCCGCCCGGCAGTGCGCTGGACGAGGCCATGCTGGTCGAGCGTTACGGCGTGTCGCGCACGCCCATCCGCGAGGCCTTGCTGCTGCTGTCGGCTGAAGGTCTGATCGACATCCGGCCGCGGCGTGGCGCCCTGGTGAAGAGCCCCAGCCCCATCCGTTTGATTGAAATGTTTGAAGTGATGGGTGAGGTCGAGGCCATGTGCGGTCGCCTGGCCGCCAGGCGCATGGACGCAGCCGAGCGCCAGGGGCTGGTTGAAGCCCATGGTGCCTGCGAAGCGGCCCGGGCAGCGGCAGACAGCGATGCCTACTTCTATGGCAACGAGCGCTTCCATATGGCGATCTACAGCGGCAGCCACAACGGTTTTCTGCAGGAGGAGGCCATGTCCTTGCACCGCCGGCTGCGCCCTTACCGGCGCTTGCAGCTGCGGGTACGCGGCCGTCTGGATGTTTCGTTTTCAGAGCATGCAGCCGTGGTGCAGGCGATTCTGGCGGGCGATGGCGATGCGGCCGCTGTGGCTTTGCGTGACCATATCGTGGTGCAGGGCGAGCGTTTTGCCGATTTGGTGGCATCGTTGGAAGCACTCAAGTAGACGGCGCCTTGGGCGGGGTTCAGCGGCAGTTTTGGCGGGCCGGGCGCAAGAGCCCATACACTCCCGCTGAATTTTGATTTGCCCATCATGACCGAAGCCCACGCCAACCACAATCTGTTTGCCGCCCTGCGCGCGGCTTTTCCTGCTGACTTGCACTCTACTGCGGTAGAAACCACGGACCCGCAGGGCGAGCCTCTTTCGTACTCCTGGCAAGACCTGGAGCGCGGTAGCGCCATGCTGGCCAATTTACTGGCCTCGCTGGGTTTGCCCGTGGGGGCCCGCATCGCGGTACAGGTGGAGAAGTCCGTCGAAGCCATGCTTTTGTACCTGGCAACACTGCGCGCGGGCTATGTGTTTTTGCCGCTCAATACCGCCTACCAGTCGGGCGAGATCAGTTACTTCATCGGCAATGCCGAGCCGGCGGTCGTGGTCTGTAGCGGGGCCAATTTTGGTTGGGTCAGCAAAATTGCCTTTATGGCGGGCTGCCAGTATGTTTTTACCCTCAACGATGACCGCACCGGCTCCTTGCTGGACCGTGCTGCCCACCACAGCGACCAGCATGCGGTGGTAGCGCTGGACGCGGACGATCTGGCTGCCATCCTGTATACCAGTGGCACGACGGGCCGCAGCAAGGGGGCCATGCTGACGCACGGCAATCTGCTGAGCAATGCGCGCACCTTGAAGGAATACTGGGGCTGGGTGCCCGGCGATGTGCTCATGCACGTCTTGCCGATTTTCCATGTGCACGGCCTGTTTGTCGCCATCCATGGGGCGCTGTTGAACGGCAGCAAGATGCTGTGGATGGCCAAGTTCGACCCGCGCAAGGTCATAGACAAGCTGCCCGAGACTACGGTGTTCATGGGCGTGCCCACCTTGTATGTGCGCCTGCTGCAAGAGCCGGGGCTGACGCCGCAGGCGGTGCGCAATATGCGTTTGTTCATTGCCGGCTCTGCTCCCTTGCTGATCGAAACCTTCAAAACCTGGCAGGAGCGCACCGGCCACACCATCTTGGAGCGCTACGGCATGAGCGAGACCGCCATGCTGACCTCCAACCCCTATTTGCCGGCCGACGGCGAGCGCCGTGGTGGCACGGTAGGCTTCCCCTTGCCAGGTGTGCAGTTGCGGGTGGTGGACGATGCCGGCCAAGCGTTGTCCACAGGCGAAATCGGCGGTATCCAGGTCCAGGGGCCCAATGTGTTCAAAGGCTATTGGCGCATGCCCGAGAAGACCGCCGAAGAGTTCACGGCCGATGGCTTCTTCAAGACCGGCGACCTGGGGCTGGTCGACGCGCGCGGCTATGTGACCATTGTGGGCCGCAGCAAAGACCTGATCATCAGCGGCGGCTACAACGTCTATCCGGCCGAGATCGAGTCCGTGATCAACGACCTGCCCGGCGTGGCCGAGAGTGCGGTGGTGGGCGTGCCGCATCCTGATTTCGGCGAAGTAGGGGTGGCGGTGGTGATCGCCCAGGGTGGAGCACCATTGGATGCCGCGCAGATTCTGGCGCACCTGAAAACCCAGTTGGCTAACTTCAAGATTCCCAAGCACTGTGCTGTGGTGGATGCCTTGCCGCGCAATGCCATGGGCAAGGTGCAGAAGAATCTGCTACGCACCCAATTCCAAGGGATGTTCGGGTAATCCGTCTTGAGTTGGCGCGGTGATTGCCGATAAGGTAACTACATCCCGCAACAGCATGTGTCGGATGGCACGGGTATCCGGCCGTGGAATAAAACTTTACACGCTGTAACAGCCGGCTTTTCTGATGAACTACCACACACTTCGTAACAGAATGTGACTCCATGACGGCATAATGATCGCATGCAAACTCTAGTAGCTTACGCCTGAACCATGGGAGACCGTGCACCTGTCTGGATTGATGTGGCCCAGCTGCGGCGTGGCCTGTTCATCCAGCTGGATTTAGGCTGGATGGACCACCCCTTTCCCAAGGGCAGTTTCAAGATTGTTTCGGACGACCAGATCAAGACGATTCTCTCGTTGGGGATCACGCAGGTGCGTTACTTTCCAGACCAGAGCGATACCCCGCAAGATACCGGTGCGCTGGCTCAAAATGAGCCTGAAGTGGCTCATGCACGAACCAGTGGCACCCCCCATGCCGCGCCGCAACCCCCGGTGGTGAGCGAAACCGACCTGGTGGGGGCTCAGCGCCGAGAGCGGTTGGCTGTACAGCAGCGCAGCCTGGCCGTATGCGAACGGCGCTTTTCCGAAGCCACCCAGCAGTATCGGCGCGTGGTCGAGCAGTCCAGCTTGCGGCCCACCCAGATGCGCGATGAGAGCCTGGCCATGGTGACCGGCTGTGTGGATGACATCCTGGCCGAAGGCGAGTCGGCGATCCGCCTGCTGTCCGAGGCCATGGGCGAGCGCAGCGCCGTGCATCCTGTGAATGTGATGGTGATCTCGCTGCTGCTGGGCAAGGCTCTGGGTCTGCCCGCCACGGCCCTGGCTGAGCTGGGGCTGGCGGCGTTGCTACACGACCTAGGCAAGATCCAGTTGGCCGAGCGCCTGCGCTACCAGGACCCGGGGTTTTCCGCGTCGGAATTGCTGGTGTACCAGGAGCACGTGGAGCACAGCCTGGTGATTGGGCGGCGCATGGGCGTGTCGGAAGACGTGCTGCGCGCAATAGCCCAGCACCATGAGCTGAGCGATGGCAGCGGCTTTCCTTCGGGCCTGATGGGGGCCAACCTGTCGGCCAGCGGCAAGATACTGGCCCTGGTAAACCGTTACGACAATCTGTGCAACCCGCCCCGGCTGGTCAACGCCATGACGCCGCACGAAGCCTTGTCGATGATTTTTGCGCAGATGAAAGCGCGCTTCGATACCGCAACGCTGGGCGCGTTCATCCGCATGATGGGCGTGTATCCACCGGGCTCGGTAGTGCAGCTGGTCAACGATGGCTATGCGATGGTGGTGTCGGTCAATTCGACCCGGCCTCTGAAGCCCTATGTCATCGTTTACGACGTGGCCGTGCCGCGCGAAGAAGCGCTGATGGTGGATCTGGAGCACGCGCCCGAGCTGGGCATACGGCGAAGCCTGAAGCCATCCCAGCTGCCGCGGGCGGTGCAAGACTATCTTTCGCCACGCCAGCGGGTGGCCTACTTTTTTGAGCGGGTGGCTGGCTCCGATAGGCCAGGGGCCGCGGGATGATTCCCACGTTGTTGGGAGAATTGATCGAAGGTCTACCCGATGCAATATGGATAGTTGCACCGCGTGATTTGCGCATTCTGGCGGTGAACATTGCGGCAGAGCAGCTATTGGGTATGCCGCGCGAGGCCCTGGTTGGCCAGGCCGTGACCAATTTGACGCCCGCACCCGAAGACCTGTATTTCTGGGACGACGTAGCGGCCGGCCATGCGCAGGGCATAGGCTCCGAGACCCGGGTGCTGCGCGGCGACGGCAGCAGCCTGCAGGTTGAGCGCCGGGTCAGCCCCTTGCGCCTGGACGGCGGCCAGCAGATCTATGTGGTGAACCTGCGCGACCTGACACCGCTGCGCCAGGTCGAAGACCGGTTGGAGCTGGTGCTGGCCGAAATGCAGGCCACGCTGGAGTCCACCGTGGACGGGATTCTGGCCTGCAGCCTGGCCGGTGTGGTCACTGTGTGCAACCGCCGTTTTGCCGAACTGTGGGACCTGCCTCCCACCTTGCGCATCGCCCACAACGACCAGGCCTTGTACGCCCACATGGCGCAGGCCGTCGTGCACACGGCGGCCTACCGGCGGCGTATGCAGCACATCACCACCACCCCTCTGTACCAGGGCACGGACACCCTGGTGCTGCACAACGGGCGGATTCTGGAGCGCGTGACCCGGCCGCAGATCAGCCAAGGGCGGGCGATTGGCCGGGTGTATTCGTTTCGTGACATCACCGAGCGCGTCGAGTCTGAGGCCCAGCTGCAGCTGGCGGGCAAGGTGTTCGAGTCCAGCCTGGACGCGATCTTCATTGCCGACGCACAGCACCATGTGGTGGCGGTCAATCCCGGTTGCGAGCGGCTCAGCCGCAGCCCGGAACTGCGCTTGCTGGGGCAGATGGCTCCAGATCTATTCAAGGATGTAGACGGCACGCCGCTGTTCAGCCGGGTCCAGCTGGGCTGGCAGCGCGAAGGGCACTGGGATGGCGAAGCCCTGCACCAGCGCGGCGACGGCAGCAGCTGCGTGGTGCATTTGTCCTGGGTGGCGCTGCGCGATGGCCAGGGCCAGGTCACGCAGAGCATAGGTTTCTTCAAGGATTTGACCGAGAAAAAGGCCAGCCACGAACGCATCGAGCAACTGGCCTACAGCGATGTGCTGACCGGCCTGCCGAACCGCTTGATGCTGTCGCAGCGGGTGGACTTTGCGCTGCGTCTGGCCGACCGCGATGGCGGCGAGTTCGCCATTTTGTTCATCGACCTCGACCGCTTCAAGAACATCAACGATTCGCTGGGCCATCTGTTTGGCGACCGGGTGCTGGTCGAGGTGGGCCAGCGCCTGCTGGGTTGCCTGCGCCAGGTCGATACCTTGTGCCGCCTGGGGGGCGACGAGTTCGTGATGTATGTGCACCAGGCGGACGCCGAGGGCGCCAAGATGGTGGCCCAACGCGTTCTGCAGAGCCTGGAGCAACCCTTTCACCTGGACGACGTGGATTTCTCGGTGGGCTGCAGCATCGGCGTCGCCATGTTCCCCGCCGATGGCCGGACCCTGGACGACATGATCAAGTCGGCCGACACGGCGATGAACCGGGTCAAGGAGCGGGGCCGGGGCAACTTCCGCTTCTACCAGCCGCAGATGAACGTGGCCCTGCTGTCGCGCATGAAGATGGAACACCGCATGCGCCAGGCGATGGAGGGCGGGCGCTTCCGGCTGTACTACCAGCCCCAGGTGTGCCTGAACACCGGCGTGGTGTTGGGCGTGGAGGCGTTGATCCGCTGGTTCGATGTGGAGCTGGGCTCGGTACCGCCGGGCAATTTCATCCCGCTGGCCGAGGAGTCGGGCTACATCGTCACCATCGGTGCCTGGGTGTTGAACGAGGCGGTGCGCCAGGCAGCGGTATGGCAGGCCCAAGGCTGTGCGCGCACGGTATCGGTGAACGTGTCGTCGCTGCAGTTCCAGCAGGCCGATTTTGTGGAGCGTGTGGCATCGGCTTTGCAGAATTCTGGCCTGGACCCGGCCTCATTAGAGTTGGAGTTGACCGAATCTATCCTGGTGCAGGATGCCGACGAAGCGCTGGCGCGGCTGCAAGCCCTGGCGGCGCTCGGCGTGGTGCTGTCGATCGACGACTTTGGCACCGGCTATTCCAGCCTGGCCTATTTGAAGAAGTTTCCCATCCACAAGCTGAAGATAGACCGGTCGTTCATCCGTGGCCTGCCGGCCGACGAGAGCGACCAGGCGATTGTCAGCGCCATCATCCAGATGGGCCGGGCCCTGAAGCTCACCGTGATTGCCGAGGGCGTGGAGACCACCGCCCAGCGCGATCTGTTGCAGCGCATGCACTGCGACCAATACCAGGGCTTCTTGTGCTCTCCCGGCGTGCCCAGCGAAGACCTGGAAAACGTCATCGGCCTGGCCATGGGCCGCTACGCGGAACCCAGCTGAGCTGTTTTTGCGTGCGGGGGAGGGGGAATGAGGTGTCTGCGAATGCCACCGGACCGGCATCCTGAACCGGGGTTCAGGTGGGCTAGGTCACCCTGGAGTTGGGTTCATCTAACGCGAGATGATCACGCTCCCCAGGGGATATTCCAGGCCCGGGCTCATAGAGCATTGGTTCAAGGAAATATAAAGCCCGGCATGCACCGCAGACGGGCCTATTCTAAATTAAATCAGCTGTCCGTCCTGGCTTAAAGCCTGGTCCAGCTGCTCAATCAGGCCGGCCAGTACCGGGTCGCTGTCCGCCGATGCAGTGGCGGCGCTCTGCGGAGGCGCGGGGCGCGGAGCGGGAGCCCGGTCGCGGTCCGACAGGTCGAACGCCAGGTTCAGCGCGGCCAGCACGGCGATGCGGTCGCGGGCCTTGATCTTGCCGCCATCGCGGATCGCGCACATGGCCGTGTCCACCATTTTCACGGCGTCCAGCAAGCGGGCCTCGCCGCCTTCGGGGCAGCCCAGCAAATAGCTTTGGCCGAGGATTTGTACTTCCAGCTGCTTCATGGCGTGTCCTTGCGGGGGGCTGCGCGTACCGCAGGAGGCGGGCCGGCGTCGGGCAGGCGCTCCAGCAGCGCGTCGATACGGGCACGGGCGGCACCCAGGCGCGACTTCAGCGAATCGCGCTCCTGCTCCAGCGACGCGACCTGTTCGGTCAGCAATTTGTTGGTGCGCTGCAGCTCGCGGTAGCGCAGCAGCAGGCGTTCGGTGCGCTCTGCAACTTGATCAATTTGGGTGGGGGTGGCCATAAGCCACCGATTCTAGTGACTAGTGTGCGGCCCCCCATCGTAAAATTCGCGCGTTGGTGCTCGCGGCGTGGTTCACACGGCGCAGTTCAACGGGAAGCAGAAGGAGGCCGCAAACCTCCGAGCCTGCGCTGCCCCCGCAACGGTCA
This sequence comes from Rhodoferax ferrireducens, assembly GCF_031458075.1. GTDB lineage: Bacteria > Pseudomonadota > Gammaproteobacteria > Burkholderiales > Burkholderiaceae_C > Rhodoferax_B > Rhodoferax_B ferrireducens_A. Next base: position 1,453,628 of record NZ_JAVDXT010000001.1, read on the forward strand.
AACGGATGGGTCCCTGGACCCGCCTCCTGCCAATCAGTCACTGGGTGTCACCGAACACATGCCTGGGAAGACGGTAGGAGTTTCCGCCAGCCCGGATACCGGCCAACACGGTGACGGCATGCGTCAGGGCGCAACCCTGGCGCGCCGTCTTGACGCCCATGCACTGGCGGGGACGCCGGTGCGGGCCTATACAAGTGCTAAACACCATGACCAGCGAACTGATACTCGGCGGCCAGAAAAGCGGCAAGTCGCGCCGCGCCGAGCAACGGGCTGCCGCCTGGCTGGCTGCGTCCGCCGACCACCGTGCCGTCTTCGTCGCCACTGCCCAGCCCTGGGACGACGAGATGCGCGCGCGCATCGCCCGGCACCAGAGCGACCGGGCCGAGCGCGTGCCCGGCATGCTGACGATCGAAGAACCGCTGCTGCTGGCCGCGGCCATCGCCCAGCACAGCCGGGCCGACACATTGGTGGTGGTCGACTGCCTGACGCTGTGGCTGACGAATCTGCTGATGCCCGCAGAATTTACGGAAAATAGCCCTTCGGTGCAGGTAGCACCTGCGGCAGTAGCTATGTTTTTGGAAGCAATCAGCGCCGCGCCCGGCCCGCTGGTGCTGGTGGGCAACGAGATCGGCCTGGGCGTGATTCCCATGGGCCGCGAGGTGCGCGCCTTCGTCGATGCGCTGGGCAGCCTGAACCAGCAGGTGGCGCAGCGCTGCCAGCGCGTGACCTTGATGGCGGCGGGCTTGCCTTTGACTTTGAAAGACGCAGCATGAAGCTGTGCTTGTGGATCTGCCTGCTGGTCGCCGTGCCCGCGCAGGCGCTGCAGCTGACCGACGACCGCGGCGTCAACGTCAGCTTCGCCCAGACGCCGCAGCGCATCGTCAGCCTGCTGCCCTCCCTGACCGAGAGCGTCTGCGAACTGGGCCAGTGCGCGCGGCTGGTGGCGGTAGACCGCTACTCCAACTTCCCCGACAGCGTGCGCAGCCTGCCCCAGGTGGGCGGCGGACTCGATCCGAACATCGAGGCCATCGTCGCCCTGCGACCGGACGTGGTGCTGCTGGCCACCGCCTCGCGTGCCAGTGCGCGTCTGGAGGCGCTGGGCATCAAGGTCGTCGCGCTGGAGCCTAAAACCTACAAGGACGTGCAGCGCGTGCTGGCCAAGCTCGGCCAGCTGCTGCAGGTGGCGGACGCGGCGCGTATCTGGCGCAACATCGATGCGGCAGTATCGGCCGCAGCCCAGTCGCTGCCGGCCAAGGTCAAGAACACACGCGTCTACTTCGAGGTGAATTCCGCGCCGTACGCAGCCGGCAGCACCTCCTTTATCGGCGAAACCATGGCCCGGCTCGGCGTGCAGAACATCGTGCCGCCGGCGCTCGGCCCGTTCCCCAAGCTGAACCCGGAATTCGTCGTCCGCGCCAACCCGGACCTGATCATGGTGGGCGACCGCAACGCGCTGGGGCTGGAGCAGCGCCCCGGCTGGGCCGCCATCCGCGCGGTCCGCGAAAAGCGCATCTGCGTGTTCACCACCGCCCAGTCGGACACCCTGGTGCGCCCCGGCCCGCGCATGGCCGAAGCCGCGCGTACCATGGCCGCCTGCCTGCAGGACAAAGCCCCGTGACAGCCCGGCGCGCTGGGCTTTTGGCAACCGGTTTGCTGCTGCTGGCCCTGGCCTTGCTGGCCGTCGGCGCCAGCATCGGCAGCACCGGTTTCGAAGGCCTGCTGGCGGCGCGGCACGATGCCGTGGCGCTGCAGATCCTGCTGGATATCCGCCTGCCGCGCACCCTGGGCGCCTGGCTGGCCGGGGCCTTGCTGGGCCTGGCCGGTGCGGTAGCGCAAGGCCTGTTCCGCAATCCGCTGGCCGACCCGTACCTGCTGGGCAGCGCATCCGGCGCTTCGCTGGCGATGGCTCTCGCGCTGGTGCTGTTGGGCGTATCGCCATTCGCTACCGCCTGGCTGGTGCGCGTTGGGCTCACCGGTGCGGCCTTTGCCGGTGCGATCGGTGGCGTGCTGCTGACCTTGCTGCTGGCAAATAGCGTGCAGCACACGCTGCGCCTGCTGCTGGCCGGGGTCATCGTCGGCGTGGTGCTGGGCGCGGCCAAGGATCTGGTGACGCTGGGCGCGCCGGACATCCTCAGCGCGATGCAGGGCTTCAACCTGGGCAGCACCAGCTTTGTCGGCTGGACGGCGTGTGCGCTGATGGCCGGCGTGTGGCTGCTCTGCGTGGCGGTGGCCTGGGCGCTGGGCCATGTGCTCGACGGCCTGAGCCTGGGCGAAGCTACGGCCCAAAGCCTGGGCCTGCCGCTGCCGCGCATGCGTGCCATCCTGATTCTGGTGCTGGCCCTGGCTACCGGCACGGCCGTGGCGCAGACCGGCATGATCGCCTTCGTCGGCCTGGCCGCGCCGCATCTGGCGCGTTCGCTGGTGAAGACCACGCACAGCCGGCTCATCCTGCTGTCCAGTCTGGCCGGGGGCGTGCTGCTGATGGCGGCCGATATCCTGGCGCGTTGGCTGCTGGCGCCGCAGGAGCTGCCGGTGGGCGTGCTGACGGCGGTGCTCGGCGGCAGCTACCTGCTGTGGCGCATGCACAAGCGTGGCGGAGGTTTGCTATGACAAACATAGCACTTCGTGCAAGCGGCGTCTGCGCCAGCCTGTCAAAAGCCCCGATATTGCATGGCATCGATGCGAGCTTTGGCAAAGGCCGCTGGGCCAGCATCGTCGGCCCGAACGGCGCGGGCAAATCAACGCTGCTGAAGGTGCTGGCCGGCTTGCTGCCATGCACCGGCAGCGTGGAATTGCTGGGCCGGCCGCTGGCTTCGTTCCCCGGTCGGCAACGCGCCCAAACCCTGGCCTGGCTGGGGCAGGGTGAGGCCAGTGCCGATGATCTGACGGTCTGGGACGTGGCCATGCTGGGCCGCCTGCCGCACCGCGCCTGGCTGGCCGCGCCGACCGCGGCCGACCAAGCGGCGGTCGAGCAGGCCTTGCGTTCCACCCAGGCCTGGGACTGGCGGGAACGCGCGCTCGGCCAGCTGTCGGGCGGCGAACGCCAGCGCGTGCTGTTGGCGCGGGGGCTGGCGGTGCAGGCGCCTGTGCTGCTGATGGACGAGCCGCTGGCGAACCTCGACCCGCCGCACCAGACCGACTGGCTGCTGCTGGTGCGCGCGCTGGTGGCGCGCGGCCACACGGTGGTCAGCGTGTTGCACGAGGTGTCGATCGCGCTGCAGGCCGACGACATGCTGGTGCTGGCCCAGGGCCGGGTGCGGCATGCGGGCCTGTGTGCCGACCCGGCCACGCACCACGCGCTGGAGCAGGTGTTTGACCAACGCATCACCATCCAGCGCGTATCCCATCAATGGATTGCGCTACCAAAAATATGAACGACCACGCCTTCAGCGCGCCCGAGCGCAACGCCGTCTACCGCGCGATCTTCGAGCGCCGCGACATGCGGCATTTCAATGGCGGCGAGGTCGAACCCGAGCTGCTGCGGCGCCTGCTGCTGGCCGCACACCACGGCCCCAGCGTCGGCTTCATGCAGCCCTGGCGCTTCATCCGCATCACCCAACTGGCGCAACGCCAGCAGCTGCACAGCGTGGTCGAGGCCGAGCGCCTGCTGACCGCCGAAGCCCTGGGCGAGCGGCAAGACGACTTCATGCGGCTGAAGGTGCAAGGCCTGCTGGACGCCGCCGAGCTGCTGGCCGTGGTGCTGCCCGATGGCCGCGAGAAGCACATCTTTGGCCGCCGCACCTTGCCGCAAATGGACCTGGCATCCGCCTCGTGCGCGATCCAGAACCTGTGGCTGGCAGCCCGTGCCGAAGGCCTAGGGATGGGCTGGGTCTCGCTGTTCGACCCGCAGGTGGTGGCCGGTGTGCTGGGCCTGCCAGCCGGCGCCGAGGTCATCGGCCTGCTGTGCCTGGGCCCGGTGGCCCAGTTCTATGACCGGCCGATGCTGGAGCAGGAACAATGGGCGCGCCGCACTGCCTTGGCCGAGCTGGTGTTTGACGACCAGTGGGGCCAGGCTTCCGCCCTGTTTGCTGACTGAAAATACGCCCACCATGCACATTCGAAGCTACCAAGAATCCGATGAAGCCGCCGTTGTCGCCCTCTGGCAAGCCTGCGGCCTGACCCGCCCCTGGAACGATCCGCACAAAGATATCGCGCGCAAGCTGCTGGTGCAGCGCGAGCTGTTTTTGGTCGGCGAAGTCGATGGCCAACTGGTCGCCACCGCCATGGCCGGCTACGAAGGCCACCGTGGCTGGGTCAATTACCTGGCGGTGCAACCTGACCAGCGCGGCCAGGGCCATGGCGCGGTGCTGATGGCGCACATCGAGCAACTGTTGCTGGCCCTGGGCTGCCCCAAGCTGAACCTGCAGGTGCGCTCCAGCAACACCGCGGTGCTGGATTTCTACCGCCACCTGGGCTACGCGCAGGACGAGGCCGTGAGCCTGGGCAAGCGGCTGATCCCCGATGGGCCTGCCGCTTGAACTGGGCCGTCGCTGCCGCGGCGCTGCTGCTGGCGCTGGCCGTCGATGTCTGGCTGGGCGAGCCGCGGGCCCGCTGGCACCCGGTGGTGTGGATCGGCAACTACCTGGGGTGGATCGGTCAACGCATTGCGCCCGCACAGGCGGCCCGCGACCCGGATTTCAAGGCTTTTGTGCTGGGTGCGCTGGCGTGGTCTGCGGGCGCTGCTACGGTTTGTGTAGCGGCGTGGTGGCTGCAGCATGCGTTGTTGCAGTTGCCGGCGCTGTTGGCCGCAGTGCTGCTGGGCCTGGTGCTGAAGCCACTATTGGCCTGGGCCATGCTTCAGCGCGAAGTGCTCGCGGTGGAAGCGGCGCTGGGTGAGTCCTTGGACGCCGGCCGCCAGCGGCTGTCCTGGCTGGTCAGCCGCGATGTGGCCGCGCTGACCGAGGGCCAGGTGCGCGAGAGCGCCATCGAGTCGCTGGCCGAGAACCTGAACGATTCGGTCGTGGCCCCCATCTTCTGGTTCGTGCTGTTCGGCCTACCGGGCGCGGCGCTGTACCGGTTTGCGAACACCGCCGACGCCATGTGGGGCTACCGCGGCGTGCGCAACGGCCGCGTCTGGGAATGGGCGGGCAAATGGGCGGCCTGGGCCGACGATGTGCTGTCGTGGCTACCCGCGCGCATCACAGCCGTGCTGCTGCTGGCCGTGGCCGGCAGTGGGCGGGGCTGGGCACTGCTGCGCGAGGCGCGTTTGACGCCCTCGCCGAACAGCGGCTGGCCGATGGCAGCCATGGCTCTGGTGCTGGATGTGCGGCTCGGCAAGCCCGGCGTCTATACCTTGAACAGCAGCGGGCGCGTGCCGGTTGCGGCGGATACCCAGCAGGCTGTGCGCTATGCAAGAAATACCTTGCTGGCGCTTATTCTTGCTGCGCTGGTAGCTCTGGTTTTAATAGCAAGATGACGCACATACCTGTCCACGGAGGGCCGGACGCACTGGGTGTGCCGCGGTTCGATTTCTCCACCAACAGCAATGCCTGCGGCCCGTGCCCGTATGCGCTGGCCGCCGTGCAGCAGGCCGACGCCACACGCTACCCCGACCCGCAGTACACCGCCATGAAACAACAGCTAGCGGCCTTCCACGGCGTGGCCGCGCAGCGCATCGTGCTGGCGGCCAGCGCCAGCGAGTTCATCCACCGCATCAGCGCGGTACACCAACGCCAGCGCGTGTACCTGCCGCAGCACCATTACGGCGACTACCTGCAGGCCGCGCAGGCCTGGAGCCTGGCCCTATCAGATGCGGCGCAGGCCCAGTTGCTGTGGGCCTGCGAGCCGTCCAGCCCCTTGGGCCAGGCCCATGCGGGTTTGCCGGTGTTGGTCGATGGCTTGCGGGCCGACCAGCAACTGGTGCTGGACTGCGCCTATGCGCCGCTGCGGCTGGAGGGCAGGGCGAGCCTGGACGCCGCGCAGCGTGATCGCGTCTGGCAGATGTGGACGCCGAACAAGGCCTTGGGCTTGACCGGCATCCGTGCCGCCTATGCGATCGCGCCATTGGGCGCAGACACCGCGGCGCTGCAGGCGCTGTGCCCGTCCTGGCCGGTCGGCGCGCACGGCGTGGCGCTGCTGCAGGCCTGGTGCGTATCGGCCAGCCAGCAGTGGCTGGCGCAGAGCCTGGTGAGGTTGCGTGAATGGAAGGCGCGGCAGCTCGCTGTGTGCAAAGCCCTGGGCTGGGAATGCCTGCCCAGTGACGCCAATTTCTTCTGCGCCCGGCCCGGCGGAGACGACTTGCCGCTGCGTCTGCAGCAGCTGCGCGCCTGCGGCATCAAGCTGCGCGACGCCACCTCTTTCGGCCTGCCGGGCTATGTGCGCCTGGGCGTGTTGCCGCCTTTGGCGCAGGATGCGCTCGTTTCGGCAAGCTAGACCTGTTCTTGCGCCTTGGGCGTTTTGTCCGTCGTGTCTTTGCATTCGGGCCATGCTCCGTCGTACGACAGCGGTTTGTCCTACCTGCGCAGAAAAGTTTGCTGCCAACATGGTGAGTCAACTACTGAAAGACCTATGACCGATCCAAGAAACGTTGCGCACGACAAAAAAGTGCAGCAAGAGAAGAAGCACCGCGGAGAAGAGTTGGCGCCCGGTGCAGACCAGACACCGCAGCCCGGCAAGAAGACGCACATGGAACACCATGCATCCGACACGCCCAAGGTTCCTGACGAGGCTGCGCCGGTGCCAACGGAAGAGAAGCCGCTGGACTGATCTACCGTTCTGGAAGGTGAGATGCGCAGTGCAGCGGGCACGGCCGCAGGAAGAAAGATTTAAGCCTCGGGTTCGTTGCAAACCACTTCGATGTTGTGCCCGTCCGGACCAATGACGAACGCAGCATAGTAGTTCGCGTGGTAGTGTGGGCGCAGACCCGGTGCGCCGTTGTCTTTGCCGCCCGCATCCAGCGCCGCGCGATAGAAAGCCTCGACTTGCTGGCGGTTCTTGGCCGCGAATGCCACGTGGAGATGCGCCGGTTTCTCCTGGGTCTCGAACAAACACAATGAAGACTTGCCGCCTGGTTGGCACAGCTCGACACCGTACGCCGGCGGCCCTTCCGAGGCAATCACTATGCCGAGCGGTTCGAGTGATTTGAGGAAGAATGCTTTGCTCGCTGCATAGTCGCTGACGCCGAATTTGACATGGTCAAACATGGGTTCTCCAGAAGTGTGCGGGCCTGCGCGAGGCCCAACGCGAAGGCCACTATAGCGTGGCGCAAACTTGTGGCGCCGTAATGCGCGGTCATTTCTCCCTCACAAGACGGAGCACTGGCTCCATCCAAAAGTTCAAGACCAATCGACTGCTAGCGCAGGAAATACCTGCGCTAGCAGCTACGCTTTATATAGCAAGCCACCCCAACCCGCTGCGAGCCCAGGCCGCTCACATCCGCACCACCAACCCCGTGCGGGCCGCCTCGGCAATCGCCTCCGTCACCCGCAGGTTCTGCACGCCATCGCGGGTGCTGACCAGCGGTTGCGCCTTGCCTTCGATCACATCGGCGAAGTGGTGGATCTGGTGCTTCAGCGGGTCGTCGCGCACCATGCCGACCACGCCGGATTCGAACTCTTTCCACCAGGAGCGGTCTTCGGGCCGCGGGTAGGTTTTGAGCCGCATGGTCGGCACGGACAGACTGCCGTGGGTGCCGGCGATCACGTAGCAGTCTTCGTCTGCATACGTGGCATAGGCCTTATTCTCCTGGCTGGTCTGCTCCCAGCTGCGCGGGCAAGCAGCGGTGTCGGACAGCATGAAACTGCCCAGCACGCCATTCGCAAAACGCAGGTTGATGGCCACCGTGTCTTCCACCGCGAAGCCGCGGGTGGCATTGCTGGCGAAGGCCTGTACCGCGGTGATCTCGCCGCACAGCATGCGCAGGTTGTGCACCTCGTGGACCATGTTTAGCAGGATGGGGCCGCCGCCGGTCTGGGCGCGCCAGGGGCCGTCAGCAAAGTATTCGTCGGGTTTGAAGAACTGCGCGCTGCCCATCACCGTGACCAGTTGGCCGAGCTGGCCCGAGTCCACCACCTGCTTGGCCTTGGCCATGATGGGGCTGTGCGCGCGGTGGTGGCCGACCAGCAGCTTGGCACCGGTTTCTTCTACCGCTTTCAGCAGCTGCTCACCTTCGGCCAAGGCGGGCGCCACCGGCTTTTCCAGCAGCACCGACAGGCCGGCGGCGATGCACTGCAGGGCTTGCGGCACGTGCAGATGGTTGGGCGTGGCCAGGATGATGCCGTCGGGCTTGGCGGCGGTGAGCAGCGCGTCCAGCGAGGTGTACAGCGGCACGCCGGCCTGGGCCGCAATCGCTACCGCGCTGGGCGAGGGGTCGACGATGGCCGAGAGGCTGCAGCGGTTGCTGCGGGCCAGTACTTCGATGTGGGCCAGGCCGATGTAGCCCGCGCCAGCAACGGCGATTTTCAGCGGTGTCATGGTGTCTCTTTATATGGATGGCTCACCCCCAGGCTCCAATGCTGCGCACTTTCCGCTAACCCCCTTGCAGGGGGCAACAGCAGCGGCCTGGCAAAGCCAGTTCCGCGCTGTTTCTGGACGGTGTGCCACCAGCAACGTGGGGTGATGCTGTTGGTGCTGCGGCATCGTAATCATGGTTGTTTGGTTTGTAATTAGTAAAGAAGATGATTCACAATTAGCCAATGGTGAACAATCAAGGGTGAGTACGCCGTGGTAAATACGCAATGGGAGCTGATCGACCTGCGGGTGTTCTGCTGCGTGGCGCGGCGCAGCAGCTTCAATGCGGCCGCAGTCGAGCTAGGAATTTCGCCCGCCTACGTGAGCAAGCGCGTGGCCGGGCTGGAGAAGGCCCTGGGCCTGGCGCTGTTCCACCGCACCACGCGCCGGGTGTCGATCACCGACGAGGGCGAGACTGCGCTGCTCTGGGCGCGCAAGGTCCTGGACACGGCCGACAGCCTTAGCCAAGAAGTCGGGCGCACGCGGGCCACGCCGTCGGGCACGCTGCGCATCAGCACCAGCCTGCGCCTGGGCCGCAACCACGTGGGCCACATCCTGGCGCGACTCAAGCTGCAGTACCCGGAGCTGGACATCTGGCTGGAGCTGGTGGACCGGCGGGTCGACGTGCTGGGTGAGGGTTTCGACATCGACATCCGCGTCGGCGATATCAGCGAGCCGTATCTGGTGGCCCATCCGGTGGCCCGCAGCGTGCGCGTGCTGTGTGCGGCGCCCAGCTACCTGGCACGCCGCGGCATGCCCAAGACCCTGGCCGAGCTGGCCCAGCACGACTGCCTGCTGTTCCGCGACCGCGACCAGGCCTACGGCGTCTGGCGGTTGGAGGGGCCGCAGGGCGTGGAGTCGGTCAAGGTGACCAGCACCCTGGGCTCGAACCACAGCGACGCAGTGCACAACTGGGCGGTCGACGGCCACGGCATCGTGCTGCTGTCCAGCTGGGACGTGGCGGCCCGGCTCAAAGACGGCAGCATGCAGCGCGTGCTACCCGCCTACCACCAGCAGGCGAATGTCTGGGCCGTGACGGCCACGCGCCTGGGCAACTCGGCCAAGCTGAAGGTCTGCGTGGATTTTCTGGTGCAGGAGCTGACCCAGGGGGCGTTTGCGCTGGATACGGTGGTGGTGTGAATCTGGTACCAAGAGGGGGGCAACACAAGTCCCTCTAAATTCGGGGCACACAAGAGTTCACCAATGTCGCGCAAACGGTTCCGGCACCACATAGCCAAAGACAGACCTTGAGTTGTGTGCAAGGCTTGCCTTTGTACTTTTCGCAAAATCGAGATAAGAACGCCTGTGGGCTCTCATTCCTACCTGAAAGTGGGTAGCGTACTGTGAGGATAAGTACCCAAATCAATAGAAGAGTGACACCAATTAGCAGGCCGAAGTGTTCTAAAAATGGTGTCATCAGGTAAATATCTATATGCCTTGAAGATTTTGAAAAGCCGCTATAGCTGCAGGTAGATTGCGTTGCGGCCTGAGCCGGACGGTCTCGTGTAGCCCTCTCTCCATGTTCCGCACCGCAGACAATGTCCCATTAGTACAAGCGGATCGCCATGTCGAAGTGCCAGCTGCGGCGGATCTCGATCACGTCGAATTCGCGGGCCAGGGCGGGTTGGAACGCCTGATAGCTCGCCTGGCTTTCTATGACGCTGCGTATCGCTTCGTCAAGAGCTGCCACGCCACTGGAGCGCACGAAGCTTACCGACTCTACCGAGCCGTCACTGCGCACGGCCACCATCACCAGGGGATCGGTGTGCGGCTGCTTGGCGGCTTCGCGGATGGCGTCAAAGGTCATGTTGAGCTCGATCTTTCGGCTCCAGGCTTCGGCGTAGCGGACCAGCTCCTCGTTGCTATCGCTACGGCCGAAGATCCGGCCGCGGCGGGCGCTGCTCCAGGAGGATGGCAGCGTGGGGGAGGGGCGTGCCGCTGCCGCGGCGGCTCGCCGATCGGCTTCCTCGTTTAATTGCCGTCCTATCGCTTTTAGCCGTTCTTCGCGTTGCGTCGCCGCCGCGCGTGCCGCCTCCAGCCGTGCGGCTTCGGCCCGCGCCGCTTCCTGGCGGCCAGCGTCCTGCCGCGCCGCCTCTTGCTGGGCTGCCGCCTGCTTGGCGGCCTCCAGGCGTTCGGCTTCCTGCCGCCCAGCTTCTTGCCGTGCAGCAGCTTGCGCCGCCGCCTCCTGGCGTTCCGCTTCCTGCCGCGCGGCCGCGGCGCGTGCTGCTTCCTGGCGTGCGGCGTCGGCCCGCGCCGCTGCTTGGCGGGCGGCATCCTGCTGGGCCGCCTCTTGCCGTGCTGCTTCTTGCCGCGCGGCCGCTTGCCGTGATGCCTCTTGGCGTTCGACTTCCGAACGGGCGGCTTCGGTGCGTGCGGCCTGCTGGCGGGCGGCGTCTTGGCTTGCAAGCTCTTCGCGGGCAGCCTGGGCCCGTGCGGCCTCTTGTTTGGCAGTCTCCTGGCGGGCTGCTTCTTGCCGTGCTGCCAACTGTTTTGCTGCCTCCAGGCGCTCGGCTTCCTGCCGCGTAGCTTCGGCCCGCGCCGCTTCTTGGCGGGCGGTGTTTTGGCGCAAGGCTTCCTGGCGTTCGGCCTCGGCGCGCGCCGCCTTGGCGGCTTCCTGTTTGTCGGCTTCCAGCCGGGCAGCCTGGGCCCGCAAGGCTTCTTGCCGAGCTGCCTCTTGTTTGGCCGCTTCGACCCGGGCCGCCTCCTGGCGCACGGCGTCCTGCCGCAACGCTTCTTGTTTTGCCGCTGCCTGCTTTGCGGTCTCCAGGCGCTCGGCTTCCAGCCGCACTGCCTCGGCCCGCGCGGCTTCCTGGCGGCTGGCCTCGGCCCGTGCAGCTGCTTGGCGCGCGGCGTCCTGCTGTGCCGCCTCTTGCCGCGCTGTCAGCAACCGGGTGGCTTCCTGGCGTTCGACTTCCAAGCGCGCGGCCTCGGTGCGGGCTGCTTCTTGGCGGACCGCCTCCAGCCTTGACGTCTCCAGCCGCGCTGCTTCGACCAAGCTCGCTTCCTGGCGTGCGGCGTCCTGCTGCGCGGCTTCTTGCCGGGCGGCAAGCTGCCGCGTGGCCTCCTGGCGTTCAAGCTCCAAACGCGCGGTTTCGGCGCGTGCCGCTTCCTGGCGGACGGCGTCTTTGCGCACAGCTTCCAGCCGGGCCGCCTCGGCCAAGGCCGCTTCCTGGCGGTCAGCCTCGATGCGCGCCGCCTTTGCGGCTTCTTGTCGATCCGCCTCCCGCTGGGCGGCCTGTGCCTGCAAGGCTTCTGCCGCCGCTTGCTGCTCAGCGGCCCGCTGCGCTGCCTCGATCCGCTTCGCTTCTTGTTCGGCAGCCTTCAGCCGGGCTGCCTCCTGGCGTTCGGCTTGCCGTCGCTCGGCGTCGCTGGGGGCCGGCATGGCAGGTGCCGGAGGCGCTATCCACGTCATCCCTTCGGGCGGGTTCGCTGCCGTGGCCGCAGGTTCGGAGTCCTGTGGCGGTGCGGTCTCGGCGGGTGGATCGGCACGCAATGGCGTTCCCGCAGGGGCGGCAACAGCCGTGGGTGGCGCTGGCGTAGCGCCAGCGGACGCAGGTGGACCCTGCGTTGCGTTCTGCGACGGTTCGGCGGTGGCGGCGGGCGCAGGTTCCAGCACAACGCGCAGCTCCGGCACCTCGCCGCGTCTTTCCTGCCAGGGGAAACCGAAGCCCGGAAGCCCGATCTCATCGCCCCCCAAGGTCAGGCTCAACAGCAGCGCGTGGAACAGCAGGGAGAACACAAACCCCAGCGACAGCCGCTCGCGCGCAGGGCGTATGCGCTGGCTCAGCCAGGGGCTATCGGTTGGAACGGGTATGGCTTCTATGGACACGTGCTGGGTGGCCCGGCAGCCGTACGCAGACTGCCGGGGAATATGGTGCAGCCACGAATGTAGCCGCTGCCGGGGACGGCGGGACTCGGCTATCCCGCCGCCACGATCACATGCGCCTGGATTTTGCCGGCCACCGGGCCTGCGCCATGGCGGCTGGCGATCGCCTGCGTGGCGCGGTCCGTGGCGAGCTGCAGCAGGCTGGCGTCGCGCGCCTCGATTTCGTTGCGCAGCGGCGTGCCCTGGCAATAGGCGGTGGCGGCGTCGCGTGCCGAGGGCGCGCAGCTCAGCTTCTCATGTGTCTCGACCACGACGTCGGTGAACCCGGCGCGTCTCAATTCCTCGCGTATCAGTGCGACATCGTGGTAGCCGTGCGGTGTGCGGGCCAGGAAGCGTGGCGGGTCGTTGGGAAACACTGTGGCGACGGCCTTGGTGACGTCGTCGGCAAAGGCGTTCTCTTCGATGCGGTCCCAGACACTGAAGACAAAGCGCCCGCCTGGCCGCAGCACGCGGCGCGCCTCGGCGTAGCCGGCCACCCGGTTGGGGAAGAACATCGCGCCGAACTGGCAGCACACCACGTCGAACGCGGCATCTGCGAAGGGCAGGGCCAGTGCGTCGGCCTGCTGCCATGCGATGCGGCTGTCTGCTCCCTGTCGGCTGGCCGCATAGTCGAGCATGGGCTGGTTCAGGTCGGTCACCACGTAGCGTGCGTCGGCGCGCAGCTGGGGCGCCAGCGCCCGCGTGACCACGCCGCTGCCGGCCGCCGTCTCCAGCACCGCGCCGGGCGAGAAGCTGGCGACAAGCGCCGCCGTGTCGGCGGCATAGGCCCCGAAGATCAACGGGACCATCAGCGTGTCGTAGAACTTGGGGATAGAACCCGCAAACACCTTGTCGCTCTCGGCCATGGAACCTCCTGCAAAGCCCGTGGGCTATGTTGGCTCTGTAGGCCTGCCTCGTCAACGACGGCGCAGTCTAGAATTTGCTCTTAAATTAAGAGCGCCTCGCGCAGATGGAATATGCGCTGGAGGCCGATTTCTTTCATATTTTGAGGCTTTAGGTTCGGATGAAATCCACAAAGCTTCTCAATGCCGAAGGCAGATGCCGCCGACTGGGGTAGTACAAAAAGAACCGGCTGGGCGGCGCGCTCCACGCTTCCAATACGGCGACCAGCCGGCCCGCCAGAAGCTCGTCATGGACCTGCGACGCGTAGACATACGCGACCCCCGCACCATCGCACGCGGCCTGGATCATCAGTGCATCGTCGTCAAAAACCAGTGGCCCCTCGACGCTGAGGGACAGGGCCTGGCCGTCGGCCTGCAGTTCCCATGCATACCGATGGCCGCTGGGAAAGCGCCTGCCGATACACGCATGGCCGAGCAGATCGCGCGGCATCTGCGGTGTGCCGTGGGTGGCCAGGTAGCCCGGCGCCGCCACGGTCACGAAGCGCTGCGGTGCGCCGATAGGCACTGCCACCATATCGCCGGCCAGGCTTTCGCCGAAGCGGATGCCTGCGTCGAACCCGCTGTCCACGATGTCGGTGAGGCGGTCGTCGGTCACGACCTCGACCTGGACGCGCGGATAGGCTGCGACGAAACGCGCCAGCAGGGGGCCCAGCACCAGGCGGGCGGCTGGCCTGGGCACATTCAGCCGCAAGGTGCCGCTGGGCACTTGTTGCATGGCGGTCAAATCCACCAGCGCATCGGCCACTTCGCGCAACGCCGGAGCCAGCCGCGCCAGCAAGAGTTCGCCTGCCTCGGTCGGCGTCACGCTGCGCGTGGTGCGGTTGAGCAAGCGCAGGCCCAGCCGCTCCTCCAGGCCGCGCAGGGCGTGGCTCAATGCCGAGGCCGACACCCCGCGTTCTTCGGCCGCCTTGCGGAAACTGCGGTGGCGGGCGACCGCCGCAAAGCTATCGAGTTCGTGCAGATCAGGCATTCTTTAATGAAATTGGCTCAGTGGTTCAACAAACATAACACGGCTTATCAATTGTTATGCAGGGCAGGACACTGGCGGTCCGTTATAGAAGGAAGTTTGAGCCATGCAACAGAAACGACTCGGCAATGCCGATTTCACGATCTCGCCCATCGGGCTGGGGACCTGGGCCATTGCCGGCCCGGGCTGGGAGTTTGGCTGGGGTGCGCAGGACGATGCCGACAGCCTGGCCGCACTGGAATATGCCGTTGAGCGCGGCGTGAACTGGATCGATACCGCCGCCGTCTACGGCCTGGGCCATGCCGAAGAAATCGTCGGCCAGCTTTTGCGCCGGGTGCCGGCGTCGCGCCGCCCGCTGGTGTTCACCAAGGGCAGCCTGGTGTGGGATCGCAGCACCCAGAAAATATCCCACTCGCTGGCACCCGAATCCTTGCTGCAGGAGATCGAAGACAGCCTGCGCCGCCTGCAGGTCCAGACCATCGACCTCTACCAGATCCACTGGCCGGCCTTCCCGCCGGGCGGCCCGGACGACGGCATCGAGGCTGCGTTGGCGGTGCTGGCCAAGGCGCGCGAACAGGGGAAGATCCGGGCCATCGGTGTGTCCAATTTCAACGTGGCACAGATCCGGCGTGCCCAGGCGGTGACTGCCATTGCCTCGCTGCAACCACCGTACTCGGCACTGATGCGGGAGGTCGAAGACGACATCCTGCCGTTTTGCGAGCAGGCGGGGGTGGGAGTCATCGCGTACTCCACGCTCCAGTCGGGCCTGCTGACGGGCGCCATGAGCCGTGCGCGCATCGCCAGCCTGCCCGACGACGACTGGCGCAAGACCCGCAGCCCGGACTACCAGGAACCCCGGTTGACGCGCAACCTCGCGCTGGTGGAGACATTGCGCAGCATCGGGCAAAGGCATGGGCTGACGCCTGCCGCGGTGGCCATCGCCTGGGTGCTACGGCAATCGGCCGTCACAGGAGCCATCGTGGGCGCGCGGCGGTCCGGGCAGGTCGATGGCCTGATCGGGGCGGCAGACTTTCGTTTGAGCCCACAGGAGCTGGCCGAGATCGCGCGGCTGCTGCCCGAGGGAATGGGAACCAATGTGCCGGAAGCGGCGTCCTGAACGCTGAGCCTGGATGAGCGCCGTCTGCGACCGCTAGCGCATCAGGCCTGGGCCGCTCAGCCCTTGCCCCCGCAAGCCGCCACGTCCGGTGCCGCTGGCGGCGCAGCATCGCCGCCGACCAGCAAGGGCGTGAGCTGTGGCGCCAGCACCTTCAGCAGCTGCACCGGCAGGGCGCTGGTGAAGTCGTACCCTGCGGCCTGGGCACCGGGCACGTAGGCAATGATGGTGCCGAAGAAGCGCTCGTCGATGTTGAAGACAAAGGTGGCGGACCGGTTCACCACGCGCGACTGGATCAGCTTGCCGCCAGCACCATAGGTGTCGAAGCGCTGGTCGCCGGTGCCGGTCTTGCCGCCTACCGGGAAGCTGCTGCCGTCGGGCCGCAGGAATGCATTTTTGACCCGTACCGCCGTGCCTTCGTCCACCACCCGGCGCACCGCGCCGAGTGCGGCCTGGGCGACTTCGGGGGACAGCACCTGTTCGGCCTTGCCGGCCTTGTACTGCAGCCGGGTTTCATACGGTGTGGCGGCGGCGAAGTGCAGCGACTCGATACGGGTATTCGGCTTGCGCAAGCCGCCGTTGACCAGGATGCCCATCATTTCGGCCAGCGCGGCCGGGCGGTCGGCCGAGGCGCCGAGCGCGGTGGCGTAGGAGGGTACCAGCGTGTCAAACGGGTAGCCCATTTGCGCCCACTGGCGGTGGATTTCCAGAAAGCCTTCGCCTTCCAGCAGGCCCAGGATGCGCTTGTCCTGCGCCTGCTTGCGGTGCGTGGAGAACAGCCAGGAATACACCGTCTGCCGCTCGGCCACGCTGGCCTCCATCACCTGGGTCTGGCTGGCGCCCGGGTGCTGGCGCAGGTAGCCGACCAGCCAGAGCTCCAGCGGGTGCACGCTGGCCAGGTAGCCGCGGTCGGCCAGCGACATCTGGTCGGGGGCGTACTGGGCGTAGAGCTTGGCCAGCCGCGGCTCGGTCGGGTCCAGGCCGTCGGGCAGGTGGTCGGTGACGAAGGCCGAGAACTGCTCCAGCGAGGCTTGGGGCGCAATCGTGCGGTAGATGGCGGCCAGCCGCGAGGCGGTGGGGCGCACGCTGCCCAGCAGCGCGTCCTCGGCCTGCTCGGCGCTCTTGCCCTGGTACTTGACCAGGAAGCGGCGCATGAAGACCTGGCCTTCGTGGTCGGCAAAGCGGGTCAGGTAGGCGGCGCGGCGCGGGTCGTCGGCATCTTGCAGCAGCTTGGCCGAGGAGCCGGGCGTGAGGAACATGTAGTGGTGCACGATGTCGCGCATCAGGCGGATGAACACCAGGTTCACCGAATTGCGCAGGCCATTGCGCACCGACATCACCCGTGCGTTGTCGTCGCGGTTGAAGTTGTCGAAGTGGTGCAGGCCGCCGCCGGTCATGAAGCCTTCGGCGTTGTTGGCCGAGTACTGCCGCTCCAGCGCCGCGTCCAGCATCTTGGCCAGGCTGCGGTCCTGGCTGCCGGCCAGGTAGTCGGCGGCCCAGCGGGTCAGCACGTCCTGCCGGTCCACGCTGAGCGCGCGCAGCTCCTTGGCGTCTTGCGTGGCCAGGCGCTGGTGCAGCTTGTCCATGATGTCCAGGTAGGTGATCAGGGTGCGCAGCTTGGCGGTGGAGCCGAGGTCGAGCTTGGTGCCTTCGTTGATGTTCAGCGGCTGGTCGTAGTTGTCGGTCTGCACACGCAGCAGGTTGGCGTCGGCACCGCGCTCGTACAGGGTGAAGCTGTACACCACCTTGGCCGGGTCGCCGCGGTCCAGCAGCTGCTTGGCGTTCAGTCCGGCGGCCTTGGCGCTTTCGGGTTCGCGCAGGTCGCGCAGCAGCTGGGTCACGGCGGCCTGCACCGGCGCATCCAGGGTGCTGGCGGCGCTCAGGTCCAGCCGGTCCAGGTCGTACAGGCGGTTGTTGCCGAGCACGCTGGACAGGTGGGTGCGCACCGCGTTGGCGGCTTTCTGGGTGACGAAGGACACGGCTTCGGTCGGCACCTTCTGGGCGCGCCGGTGCAGTTGGGCCTGCAATGCCGCATCGCGCAGCGCGGGGCTGATCACGCCGGCGCTGCCCAGCAGGCGCAGATGGCTGTTGGTCAGCTGGTCCAGCTCGGTCTCGTCGGCGTCGAAGTAGTAGGACGGGCGCCGCTGCGAGATCAGCAGGCTCAGCGCCTGCTTGTACAGCTGGGCCTGCTCGGCGATGGGCGCGTCGGGCTCGGTCACGGTCTTCAGCAGGCGGTTGACCTGCTGGAAGTCCTGTCCGTACCAGACCCACAGGCCGTCGCCCATGCCATGCACCTCGCCAAAGCCGGCCTTGGCCGACAGCGGCATGGTGTTCATATAGGCCAGCACGATCTGGCGCCGCACCGCGCTGGTGTCTTCGCCCTGCTGGTAGGCACGCAAGGCGGCCGAGACCATTTGCCGCAGCTTGTCCTGGATGCTGGAGGTACGGCCCTCGGACGAGTGGCGGTACTTCTCGATCTGCGTGGCCAGCGTGCTGCCGCCGGGCGTGCGCGCCGTGCCGGTGAGGCTGCTTTCGGCCTTGACCAGCACCGCGTTGGCCAGCCGGTCCCATTCGACCGCGGGGTTGCGCTTGGGCTGGTCGGGGTCGAGCAGCTCGCGGTTTTCGATGAACAGCAGGCTGTCGACCAGGATGGGTGCGATGTCGTCAAAGCGCTCGAATACGCGCTGCGGATAGCACTCCTGGAACAGCGGTGTGTTGTGCCGGTCCAGCACGCGCAGACCGCCCTGGGTTTTCTCGGCATACGGGGCGTAGTAGCCGTCGTCCACGATGGTGGCCATGGTGGGGGAGATGCGCGCCTGCTGGGCGATCTCGAAGTCGCGGGCCTGGAGTTTCTTCAGGTAGCCCGGCAGCTGCGCATAGCCGAGCCGGTCGTCGTAGGGGGCGCTCTGCGGGAAGCGGATCGACGGGCTGGGGCCGGTGCCCACCTCAAAAGTCGCCTTGCGGGCCAGGTCGGCAAAAAACCGGGCCTGGTGGGCCGATGTGCGCATTTCCTGCGCGACCAGCATCCCGGCCGCCACCAGCAGCGCCAGCAACACAACGGCAGCGATATACCGAACTCTAAACACCCCTGAAACCCATTTCTGCCGCATACGCACCACCCACCCCCATTTATTCACTTGGTAGCAAGCCTATCCTGAGTTTGTGTGAAAACCGCCTGCCTGCCGCGCAGGACAGCACTACTTCGATAGGCTGTTGTTAAATAGCCATGCACAGGGCGGAAAAAGGCCAACCGGTCGCTGGTTAATGCTATGGAATTGGAAGCGGCTAGCGCAGGTGGAATATGCGCTGCAGCCTTGTTTGGCTTATTTTTCTAGGGCGTCCAGCCCAGCAGCGCGTGCAAGGCCCAGAGCAGCAGGCTGATGGACAGGAAGGAGGCCACCGTGGTCACCAGCAGGGCGGCGGCGGTCAGGCCTTCGAGGTGGTATTTTTGGGCCACCACCGGGTAGATGCTGAGCATGGGCACGCTGGCAAACACGACAGCCGCCACGCGCAGCGCGGGGTCTATGGGCGGCAGCAGCAACAGTACGGCCAGCACCGCCAACGGGTGCAATACCAGCTTGCCCAAGCTGATGGTCGCCATGTCCCGCCGCACGCCGGACAGCTGCAAGCCGACCAGGGTGCCGCCAATCACAAACAAGGAGATAGGGCTGGCGGCGGTGGCGACGATCTGCACCGTGCGGGCCAGCACCTCGGGCAGCTGCAGACCCAGCAGCGCAAAGCCAAAGCCGGCCACGATGGCCGCGATCATCGGGTTCTTCAGCAGGCCTTTGAAGGACTCGGCCAGCGCCTGGTGCCAGCGCTGGCCGGCACCGTGGCTGTTGTCGCCGCGGTCGGCCAGTGCCAGGGCCAGCGGCAGTATCAGCAGGTTCTCCACGACCATGCACAGCGCCAGCGCCACCCCCGCGGGCGGCCCGATCAGCTGCAGCGCGATGGGGTAGCCGATGAAGGCGCTGTTCGATGCCGACATGCCCAGGCCCTGCATGGCGGCCGCGGTCAGCGGCTGGCGGCGCACCCGGCGCACATAGGCGATGGCGCCCAACAGCACGGCCAGCGAACCCAGCGCGTAGGCCAGCAGGAAGGGCGCGTTCAGCACCTCGCCCAGCGAACGCTGCGACAGCGCCCGGAAGATCAGCGCCGGCGTGCAGAAGTTGATGACGAAGCGGCCCAGCACGCGCATCTCGGGCTTGGCGAACAGCCCGCAGCGTACGGCCAGATAGCCCGCGGCGATGATCAGGTAGATGGGGGTGGTGATTGCCAGTATCTGGAGCATCGTGGGGGCCGCCTAGCTGCCGTACTTTTAGTACTTCAGCGTGGCGACGGAACGCAAGACCTCGGGCGTGGTGCTGGGCAGGCCGAAGAACTCCAGGTAGGCCGGGATCTGCTCGAACAGCATGTCGGTGCCCACCTGCACCCGGCAGCCGCGCGCCTGGGCTGCGGCCAGGAAGGCGGTGGTTTCGGCTTTCATTACCACTTCGCCGACAAAGGCGCTGGGGGCGATGCGGGATACGTCCATGGGCAGCGGGTCGCCGTCGTTCATGCCCATGGGGGTGGCGTTGACCACCAGGTCGCAATCGGCCGGGTCGTTGGAACCGGTTTCCACCACCAGCGCCGGGTAGTGCTGGCGCAAGCGGCCGGCCAGGCCGTCCATCGACGGGCCGTAGGCGTCGTACAGGCGCAGCGTGCCAACGCCGGCCGCCGCCAGCGAAGCGGCAATCGCCGAGCCCACGCCGCCGCAGCCGACCACCACCGCGCGTATGCCTTGCAGCTCCAAGCCCTTGCGCTGCACGCCGCGCACAAAGCCCTCGCCGTCGAACATGTCGCCGACCAGCTTGCCGTCGGCATCGCGGCGTACGGCGTTGCAGGCGCCGGCAATCTGCGCGGTGGGTGAAACCTCGTCCAGCAGGCCGGCGGTCGTCACCTTGTGCGGCATGGTGATCAGCGCGCCGCGGATATTGGCCAGGCTGAACACCGAGCGCAGAAAGGCCGGGTAGTCTTCGGCCTTGCAACCCATGGGCACGACCACGGCATCGATGCCCGCGTGGTCGAAGTAGGGGTTGTAAATCATCGGCGCCTTGAAGGCGTGGGTGGGAAAGCCGATGTGGGCGATGAGTTCGGTGTTGCCTGTAATCACGGCATGTCCTTTGGCTCACCCCCAGGCTACAGTGCTTCGCATCTTTCGCCCACCCCCTTGCAGGGGGCAACACCAGCAGCCTGGCAAAGCCAGTTCTGCGGTGTTTCTGGACTGGGTGCGTTCTGTCTGTGGGCTGGAGGTGTGCGTGATAGATTGAAGTAAAAAGTGTCTCTAGCGTTTATTCAATAAGCGCTAGCAGCTATGAATTATGTAGCTTATGCCTTCGCAGCTTGGGCGGCGGAAACGCCGGCGCGCAGGCCCAGCAGGTAGCTGTCTACGCCAAAGCCGCAGATCTGGCCCTTGACGATTTCGGCGAACACCGACACGTGGCGGAAGGCTTCGCGGGCATGGATGTTGGACATGTGGATTTCCACCACCGGGCAGGTCAGGATGGCCAGCGCATCGCGGATGCCGTAGCTGTAGTGGGTCCAGGCGCCGGCGTTGATCAGCACCGCGTCCACGCCGTCGGTGTACGCCTGGTGGATGCGTTCGCACATATCGCCTTCGCCATTGGTCTGGTAGGCCTCGACCTCGGCGCCCAGCTCTTTGCCCAGCGCCACCAGGCTGGCGTTGATTTCGTCCAGCGTGATGGTGCCGTACTGCTTGGGGTCGCGTTTGCCAAACATGTTGTGGTTGATGCCGTGGAGCATGAGGACGCGCATGGAATTCCTTTGTTCAATTTGATTTGCGTATGGGTGAATGCTGGATTATTCACCCCGCAGCCAAGGGCGATAGCCCGAGGCTGCGCCCTCCAGAAACACCGCAGAGCTGGCTTTGCCAGGCTGCAGGTGTTGCCCCCTGCAAGGGGGGCGGCGGTGCGCCTTACTTTCTGATTTTGGCCAGCTCAGCCTGCAGCGCCTGCACGGTTTCCTGGCCGACCGACACGGCGTACTTGGCGATCACAGGGCGCATTTTGTCGCGCAGTTTGTCGACTTCGGCAGGAGGCAGCTCGGTGACTTGCATACCGGCTTTCTTGAGCGCGTCCAGCGCGGTGCCGGCGGCTTCGCGGGCCACCTGGCGCTGGTACTTGCCGGCTTCGACGGCCGCATCGCCAATCAGCTTTTTCTCGTCGGCGCTGAGCTTGTCCCAGAACTTCTTGCTGATGATGACCGACTGGGGGTTGTACTGGTGGTTGGTCAGGGTCAGGTTCTTCTGTACTTCAGAGAACTTGTTGGCCAGGATCACGCTGAGCGGGTTTTCCTGGCCGTCCAGGGCCTTGGATTCCAGCGCGGCATAGACCTCGGGGAAGGCCATGGGCGTGGGGTTGGCATCCAGCGCCTTGACCCAGTCGAGGTTGATCGGGTTGGGGATGACGCGGATCTTCAAACCGGCCATGTCGGCCACGCTGTTGATGGGGCGCTTGCTGTTGGTCATGTTGCGGAAGCCCAGCTCCCAGTAGGTCAGGCCGACCATGCCCTTGTCTTGCAGCTTGGCGTGCATCATCTTGCCGAACGGGCCGTCCACCACAAAGTCGGCTTCCTTGCCGCTGGCGAACTGGAACGGGAAGTCGTAGATGGCGAATTCCTTGACCTGGCTGGCCAGGATGCCGGAGTTCATGCTCACCATTTCCAGCGTGCCGCCTTGCAGGGCCGACACATTGGGGGCGTCGCCGCCCAGCACGCCGCCGGGGAACATGTTGACCTTGATCTTGCCGCCGGACTTGGCCGCCACGATCTCGGCGAACTTCTCCATGCCGATCACCAGGGGATGGCCCTTGGGGTTCTGGGTTGCGAACTTGATGGTGCGCTCCTGGATGTCGAGCGCGCTGGCGCTGCCGAAGGCGGCCAGGGCAGCAGCGGCTACCAGCGTTTTGATGAGCAGACGTTTCATGGTTATCTCCTGGGTAAGTTCTATGGATAGCACGGGCAAAGAAGGGAAGGACGCAGTGGATCAGCCGTAAAGGAAGCGTGCGGGCCACATGACGATTTGCGGGAACAGCACCATCAGGAACATCACCGCAAACTGCACGGCCATAAAGGGCAGCACGCCGCGGGTGACATCGTCCATGCGCATCTTGCCCACGCCGGCCACCACGTTCAGCACCGTACCCACCGGCGGGGTCACCAGGCCGATCGAGTTGTTGATGATGAACAGCACACCGAAGTACACCGGGTCAATGCCTGCGGCCTTGACGATGGGCATCAGCACCGGGGTCAGAATCAAGATGGTGGGGGTCATGTCCATCGCCGTGCCAACCACCATCACCAGCACCATGATGGCCATCAGCAGCAGGGTGGGGCTGTCCAGCAGGGGCTGCAGCAGCGAGACCACCTGGTCGGGCAATTGCGCCACCGTGATCAGCCAGGCCGACACCATGGCCGCTGCCACCAGGAACATGATGACGGCGGTGGTCTTGGCCGCGCCGAGGAACACTTCGTACAGCTGCTTGATGGTGAGTTCCTTGTAGATCACGCCGGCCACGAACAATGCGTACACGGCGGCCACCACGGCGGCTTCGGTCGGTGTGAAGACACCCATGCGCAAGCCCACCAGAATGAACACCGGCAGCATCAGAGCCCAGCCCGCGCTGCGGAACGACTCCCACACTTCGGCCTTGGTGCGGCGGGGCGGCGGCTCCAGCTTCTCGCGGCGGGTCAGCCACCACCAGGTGAACCACAGGCCGGCACCCAGCACCAGGCCCGGGAAGATGCCGGCCAGGAACAATTTGCTGATCGACACATTGGCCGATACACCGAAAATCACAAAGCCAATCGACGGCGGAATGATCGGGCCGATCACGCCGCAGGCTGCGATCAGGCCGCCGCTGCGGGCCTTGTCGTGCCCGGCCTTGACCATCATGGGCAAGAGCAGGGCGGTGAGGGCCGCGGCATCGGCCACTGCCGAGCCCGACAGGGCCGACAGCAGGCAGGCGGCGACGATGGTCACATAGCCCAGACCACCGCGGATGTGGCCTACCAGCGCCATCGCAAAGTTGACGATCCGCTTGGACAGGCCACCGGTGTTCATCACCTCGCCGGCCAGCATGAAGAAAGGCACGGCCAGCAGCGGAAAGCTGTCGGCGCCGTTGATCACGTTTTGCGCCAGGATCTGGGCGTCGAACATGTCCATGTGCCACATCAGCGCGGCACCGCAGAGCAGAAGGGAGAAGGCGATGGGTACGCCCAGCGCCATGGCGGCGAGCAGGGAGCCCAGAAAAACGGCAATAGTCATGGTGGTGGTTCCGGCGTGTTCTTATTGGATGGGCTTGGGCACGTCGATAGGTTCTTCTTCCGACTCCCGGATGCCAATCAGCTCGGCCTCGGTCAGCTGGCCCATGACCAGCCGCCACAGGTGGTTCAGCAAAATCACCGCACCCGACACGGCAAACACCATGCCGCAGCCGTAGAACCAGGCCATCGACACCTCCATGGCGGCGCTGGTGGAATCCCAGTTGATCTTGACCTGGTCCAGCGCGCCCTTGAAGAGCAGCCAGCAGACAAACAGCATCAGCACATGACCAATCACCAGGCACGCTTTCTTGCCCGCCAACGGCAGGCGCGACACCAGTGTGTCTGTGCCCAGGTGCGCACCTTCATGCATGGCAATGATGCCGCCCAGAAAGGTCAGCCAGACGAACAGCCAGCGCGACAGTTCTTCGGATACCGCAATGCCGGAGTTCATGGCATAGCGCAACACCACGTTGGTGAACACCAGCACCACCATCAAGGCCAGGCAGCCCACGATGAGCCAGGCCAAGAGCTTGCAATACTTGTCAATCAGTTTCTGAATCACGGTTGTCTCCAGTACGGTTCTGCTTATTAATGTACGAACTAGTTACTTCTTGCGGTTTCAGGATTTACCCTATGCCAATAGTTGAATTTGGCGCTAGCTGTTATAGGTAAATTGGATATCTTAGGCGCTTGGCTACGCCGGCAGTACTGTCCTTTGCCAGCCGCCGTGTCACAACAAGGGAATCGTCAGTTTCTCTATCACCGCCCGGGTCTCGGGCCGCACGCCGCGCCACCAGGCAAAGGCCTCAGCCGCCTGCTCGGCCAGCATGCCCACACCGTCGGCCAGCTGGGCCACGCCCGCGTTCTGCGCGAGCCGCAAAAACGGTGTCAGGCCTTTACCGTAAGCCAATTCATAGGCCAGGTGTGCCTGGGAAAACACGCTGGCGGGCACCGGCGGCAGTTCGGCGCGCAGGCTGGCCGAGGTGGCGTTGACCACCATGTCGAACTGCTGGCCGGCCAGCTCGGCATAGCTGCAGGCGGTGATCGGGCCGGCTATGGTCGCGGCCAGCGCACGGGCTTTTTCCAGCGTGCGGTTGGCCAGCACCAGCCGGGCCGGGTGCTGCTCCATGAAGGGCAGCAGCGCGCCGCGCACCGCGCCGCCGGCCCCCAGCACGAGCACGCGCTGGCCCTGTAGCGGGCAGCCCATGTTGTGCACGATGTCGCGCACCAGGCCCACGCCGTCGAAGTTGTCCGCATAGGCGCGCTCGCCCTCGAACTTCATGGCGTTCACCGCGCCAGCGCGGCGCGCGCGTTCCGTCAGGTCGGTGGCGTAGCGGAAGGCGTCCAGCTTGAACGGCGTGGTGATGTTCATCCCCAGCCCGCCCGCGGCGCGGAAGGCATCCACCGCCGCGGCAAAGCCGTCCAGCGGGCCTTCGATGGCGGTGTAGACCAGGTCCTGCGCCGTGCTCTGGGCGAACTGGCCGTGGATCAGCGGCGACTTGGTGTGGCCGATGGGATTTCCGATGACGGCATATTTGTCGCTCATATGGCCTCCGAGGTGTACAAGACGCCGGCTTCCAATAGCGCGTCAATCTCGGTATCGCTGTAGCCCAGGCTGCCCGCGATTTGCCGGTTGTGCTGACCCATGGTCGGCGCCACGCTGGGCACCGGGCTGTCGCAACCGGAGAAATTGAACGGCAGGTTCGGCATGCGGATGGCGCCCAGTACCGGGTGCTGCTGTTCGATCACCATGTTGCGGGCCTGGATCTGCGGGTCGTTCAGCACCTCTTCGATGTTCTGCACCTTGGCACTCGGCACGTCGATGGCGTCGAGTGCGGCCAGCACCTCGGCCACCGTGCGGGCGCCGACCCAGGTCTTGGCCAGGGCCAGGATTTCCAGGCGGTGTTCGTTGCGCCCGGCCGAGGTGTGGAAGCGCGTGTCGCCCGCCAGCGCCTCGCCGCCGATCAGCAGCGCAAAACGCTTCCAGGCATCGTCGACCTGCGCGGCGATCACCAGGTAGCCGTCGCTGGCGCTGAACACGCCGTACAGCGTGCTCTGCGGCATGTCGTGGCCGGTCTGCACCGGGATGTCCTTGCCGCCCGACAGCGTGTAGCACTGCACCGCGTAGTCGTGCATGGAGACCAGGCAGTCGTACAGCGACAGATCGATATGCTGGCCCTTGCCCGACTTGACCCGGCCCAGCAGCGCAGCGCAAACCGCGGCCACGCCGTGGATGCCGGTGTACATATCGCCCAGCGACACGCGCAGCAGCGGCGGCGCCTCGCCGGGTGAGCCGACCATGGCCATGATGCCGCTCTTGGCCTCGGCGATCAGGCCAAAGCCGGCGCGGTGCGCGTCCGGCCCGGTGTGGCCGTAGGCCGAGATCGAGCAATACACCAGGCCGGGGTTGCGGGCGGACAGCTCGTCATAGCCCAGGCCCAGCTTGGTCAGCGCGCCGGGGCGGTAGTTTTCGACGAACACGTCGGCGCTGTCGGTCAGCTTGTGCATCAACGCCAGGCCGCGCGGGTCTTTCAGGTTGATGCAGAGTCCTTGCTTGCCCATGTTCTGCTGCAAAAAGTAGCCGCTCTGGCCCTGGATGAAATAAGCGTGGGCACGGCCAGCATCGCCGGCCTTGGGCCGCTCGACCTTGATGACCTCGGCGCCCATGGCGGCCAGGCAGCGGCCCAGATAGGGGCCGGCGAGGAAGTGGCTGTAGTCGACAACACGGATGCCGGCGAGCGGCTGGGCTTGGGTATTTTTGGGCATGAAATATCCTTCTGGCGCAGGTAATACCTGCGCAGCTAGCTATGAAATTTGTAGTCTTAGAAGCTGCCGGGTCTGCGCGGCACCATCAGGCGGTGCTCGCCCTTTTGCACCACCTGGTCGTGCTGGTTCAGCAGCTCGGATGGCAGCACCACAATGCCCCAGCCGGGCTTGCTCTTGCTGGCGCGCATGCTGCCGACGCTGAAGCGCACGCGCAGTTCGTCGCCAATCTTGATGGGCAGCAAGAAGTCCCAGGTCCAGCCCAGCGACATGCCGGGCAGGAAGCGGTATTCACTCTGCGTCTTCAGGCCGTCGGCCACCGACTGGCCCATCAGCCCGTGGGCCACGCGGCAGCCGAAGTGCGAGGCCTTGGCGTAGGCCTCGTCCACATGCACCGGGGTGTAGTCGCCCGTCAGCTCGGCATAGGCGTCGATGCGCTCGCCGGTCACTAGGTAGCTGGGGCTGGTGCAGCTGTCGCCGACCTGGGCGTCGTCCCAGTATTTTTCGGGGGTCTGGAAGTTGAAACTGGGGATGATCATGGTGGTGTCTCAGAGTTTTGCGCGGGGGTTGATGGCGAGTACGTCGGTGACGGATGTGCCGCTGGCCTGGATCAGCTCTATCGCCAGGCCGTCGGGCAATTGCAGCCAGTTGCTGCCCTGGGGCAGCGGCTTCACGCCCCAGTTCTGCGCGGCTTGCAGCGCGCTGGGCAGGTCTTGCACCATGATCCCCAGGTGCGCCAGCCAGCCAGAGTCGTTGCTGGGCGGGGCCTCGAAGTCGGGTGTGCTCATCAGCTGCATGCCGCCCAGGGTCCAGTACTGGTTCGGGGCGTCGGTCGGGCCGTCGATCTCGCGCACATCCATGCCCAGCACCTCCAAAAAGAAGTTGATGTGCCACTGGATGTCTTTGACGCGCACGGCGACGTGCTCTACGTAGGATTTCTGGGTATAGGCCATGGATGTGTCTCTGGTGGATGCTTAGCGGGGCAGGCGGCGTTCTATGCCTTTGATGCAGGCGGCCAGGGCCTGGTTAACCGGGGTGGGAATGCCGTGCTTGGCACCCCAGCGCACGACGGCGCCGTTCACGTAGTCGATCTCGGTGGCCGAGCCTTTCTCCAGGCTTTGCAGCATCGACGCCTTGAAGGCGGCGGGCAGGCCGTCGGCGGCTTTCACCCAGGCTTGGCGCGGCTCGGTGGTTGCCAACTGGATGCCGGCCGCCTGGGCAACGGCCATGGCCTCGGCCACGGCGGCGACGGCGCAGGCCTCGACCTCGGGCACGGCATACAGGTCGCCATAGGGCAGGCCGGTGATGCCGCTGAGTGCGCCGGTGGCTACGTTGACCAGCAGCTTGTCCCACATGCTGCCGAGGATGTTGTCGCTGACCGTGGTCGTCAGGCCCGCGTGGTTGAAGGCGGCAGCGATGGCCTGCACGCGCCCGGACAGCGCGCCGTCCAGCTCGCCGATCAGGGTTTCCTTACCCTGGGTGCCGACCAGCACCTGGCCGGGCGCCAGCATCACGCCGCCCGCATAGGTCTTGCCGGCCAGCACATGTTCGCGGCCCACCACGTCGGCCAGCACGTCCTCATGGCCCAGGCCGTTCTGCAGCGACAGCACGACCGTGTGCGGCCCGACGATGCAGCGCGCCGATTCAATCGCTTCACGGGTGTGGAAGGACTTGACCAGCACGATGACCAGGTCCACCGTGCCGCCTATGTCCTGGCAGCGGGTGGCGGCGTGTACGGCCACCTGGCGGTCCTTGCCATCCTCCCGAAGCGTCAGGCCGGCTTGCCGCATGGCGTCCACATGGGCCTGGCCCCGGTTGACCAGCCAGACCTCGTGCCCGTCTTCGGTCAGCACGCCGCCGATCGCACAGCCCAGGGCGCCCGCGCCCAGTACACACATTTTCAAAATCCGTCTCCTCTGCAGCCCAGCGGGCCGCTATGGGGACGGATCGTAGATTTGACAGTTCATGCTGTAAATGCAATGCATGCAATACATGGCATTGCCATATGCAATGAATAGGGCGGCGTGTTCCGCATCGACAATCCATGCAAAACCTCCAGGAAATACCGCCATGCACGCCAAGATCGACTGCCATGTGCACGTCTTTGATCCCACCCGCTTCCCGTATCCGGAAGACAATTTCTACAAGCCCGCCGGCGCCGAGATCGGCACCACCGCGCTGCTCGGCCAGGTGCTGGACGCGCATGGCGTGCAGCATGCGCTGATCGTCGGCCCGAATTCCGGCTATGGCTTTGACAACCGCTGCCTGCTGGACGCACTGGCCCAGGGCGCGGGCCGCTACAAGGGCGTGGCCGTGGTGCGCAACGATGCCAGTCTGGCCGAGCTGCAAGACCTGCAGGCCGCAGGCGTGGTCGGCGTGACGCTGAACGTGGCCTTGCTGGGCGTGGACTATTACCGCGATGCCGCGCCGCTGCTGGAACACCTGCGTCAACTGGACATGTGGGCCCAGGTACAGGTGCAGTTCGACGAACTGGTGGCTTTGCAGCCTTTGCTGGTGGACAGCGGCGTGCGCCTGCTGTTCGACCACCTGGGCCGGCCCAATCCGCAGGCCGGCCTAGGGCAGGCCGGCTTCCAGGCCTTGCTGGGCCTGGCCGAGACCGGCCGCGCAGTGGTCAAGCTGTCCAGCCTGGTGAAGAGCTCCAGGCTGCCGTTTCCGCATACCGATGCCTGGCCGTTTGTGCAGGCCTTGCTGCAGGCCTACACGCCGCAGGCGCTGGTCTGGGCCTCCGACTGGCCGTTTCTGCGCGCGCCCGAGCGCATCGACTACGGCCCGTTGCTAGCGCTGTTCGAGCAGCTGGTGCCCGACGCCGCCGCGCGCCAGGCGATTCTGTGGGATACGCCGCGGCGCCTGTTCGGCTTCGGGGCATAAGTCGTGGCGGGGGCTGGTGTTACCCCGCCGTCACCACCACCGGCACCCCACTCAGCACCGCATTGCCGGAGAGCGGGTCGCGCAGGTTCTCGTCGAGCAGGGTATTGAAGTTGACGCCGGGGCGCTGGGCTGCTACTTGCAGCTGGGCGCCGGGCAGGTCGTGGCCCCAGCCGTGCGGCAGGCTCAGCACGCCGGGCATCATCTCGGCGCTGATGCGCACCGGGGCGCTGATGCTGCGGGTGCCGGCCGGGTTGCTGATGCGGGCCAGGCCGCCGTCGCTCAGGCCCAGGCGCTGGGCATCGCTGGGGTGGACCAGGGCGGTGCAGCGCTCCGGCCCCTTGGCCAGCAGCGGCAGGTTGTGCATCCAGCTGTTGTTGGAGCGCAGGTCGCGCCGCCCGATCAGCACCATCTCCGGTGCGGGCTGCGCCAGGTCGGCGGCGGCGTGCGCCAGGTCGGCCAGCAGATCGGGGTGGGCGAGTTCGATGCAGCCGCTGGCCGTGCGCAGCAGCTCGGGCAGGCGCGGTGCCAGCGGACCCAGGTCGATGCCACCGGGGCTGGCCTGCAGTTTGGCCAGGGTCAGGCCTTCGGAGCCCCGGCCATCGCCATACGGGCCGGCGCGCAGGGCCAGGTCCAGCAAGCGGTCTGGGCCTTGGTGGGGTTGCAGGCTTTGCTGTACGGCGGCGGCCTGCGCGCCGAACTGGCGCTGCAGCTCACCGGCCAGCAGCGCATCGTCCACGGCGGCGAGTTCGGCGGCGCTGGTGCATATGCCCTGGCCTTGCAGGATGGCCGCCAGCCGCAGCAGGGTTTCCCATTCCTCGGGCTGCTGCGGCGCGCGGGGGAACACCGGCGCGCTGTAGCGGGCCTGGTTGCGCCACGAGAGCTGGCTGAATGCCAAGTCGTAGTGGCTGTCTTCCAGCGGCGAGGGGGCGGGCAGTATCACGTCGGCATGGCGCGTGGTTTCGTTCAGGTAGGCATCCAGGCTGACCATGAAGTCGAGCTGCTCCAGCGCCTGCGCCAGCCGCGCGCCATTGGGCGTCGACAGCACCGGGTTGGTGGCCACGGTGATGAGCGCCCGGATCTGCCCGACGCCCGGAGTGTCGATCTCTTCGGCCAGGCAGCCCATGGGCAGCTCGCCCATGACTTCCGGCGCCTGGCTGACACGGCTGTGGTGGCGCCCGGTGCGCACGCCTTTGCCCCGGCCGGCCGGGCCGACCGTATTGGCGGCGAAGGCCGGCGCCTTGGGAAACATGGCGCCACCGGGTTGGTCCAGGTGGCCGGTGAGCAGGTTGAGCACGTCGATCAGCCAGCTGGCCAGCGTGCCATAGCGCTGGGTACAGGTGCCGATGCGGCCATAGACGCAGGCGCGCTCGGTCTGCGCCAGGCTGCGCGCCAGCTGGCGGATGGTGGGGGCCGCGATGCCGCAGCGCGCGGCTACGGCCTCTGCGCTGAACGGCTGGATGGCGGCCTCGATCTCTGCCACGCCCTGGGTGAGTTCCGTCAGGCGGCCGGGCCGTACCAGCTGCTCGTCAAACAGGGTGTGCACCATGCCGGCCAACAGGAATGCATCGGCACCGGGGCGGATGAAATGGTGGGCGTCGGCCATGGCGGCGGTTTCGCTGCGCCGCGGGTCTACCACCACCAGCTGGCCGCCGCGCGCTTGCAGGGCCTTGGCCTTGGCTTTGAAGTCGGGCACGGTCCACATGCTGCCGTTGCTGGCCAGCGGGTTGGCGCCCAGCACCAGCAGGAAGTCGCAGCGGCTGATGTCGGGCACCGGCACGCTCATCCAGTGGCCAAACAGCAGGCCGCTGACGAGCTGGCGCGGCATCTGGTCTAGCGTGGCGGCGGTGAACACATTGCGCGTGCCCGCCGCCCGCGCCAGCCGCGCAAAGTACAACAGCAGGCCGATCTTGTGCGCCGCCGGGTTGCCCACAGCCAGACCCAGGCTATCGCGGCCGCGGGTTTGCAGCAGAGGCGGCAGCCGCTGGGCGATTTCGGCCCAGGCCTCGTCCCAGCTGGCTTCGACGAACACGCCCTGGCGCTTGATCAGCGGGGTGCGCAGGCGGTCCGGGTCTTCGTGCAGGTCTTTCAGCGCCACGCCCTTGGGGCAGATGTAGCCGGCGCTGAAGAAGTCTTGCGCGTTGCCGCGGATGCTCTGCACCTTCCCATCTTCAACCTGCAGCTCCAGCCCGCAGCAGGCTTCGCACAAGGGGCAGATACGGTGGTGGACGGTGGTGGTCATGGCGTGTCTCGTTGCGCTGCAGGAAGCGGTATTGGCGCACCGGACGGCGCCGCTGTCCATCGCGCAGGAGACAGGGGCGTTACATAGCTTGGCCAGGTGGCATGCGCCAAGCAGCCTCTTCGTGGCCTGGCACAAAGTTATCGGCATCGTTGGCCAGGTTGCGGTTCACCAGCGGGCGGGCATAGGACGGATGCCGCATGCTGCGCACCTCGTGCTCCAGCGTGGCCAGCACGCGGCCGCTGTCCAGGTCCACGATGTCCTGGAAACGGTACTGGCTCTGGCTGCTTTCTTCGGTGACCAGGCCGCGCGCCAGCAGACGCTGGTAGGGGCCGGAGAAATCGGCCACGCTGATCTGCACATGGTGGCCGTCGTAGGCGGGCAGGGGGCGCGCGGTTTCGCGGAACACCAGGCCCTCGTACAGCCCCATGGGGATGCGGGCAAACACGCCGGCCGCGTCCTCGCCCAGGTTGCCGGGCGCACCCAGCAGCTCGGTATAGAAGCGGGCGATGCCGGCCGCCGTGCCGGGCGCGCAGTCGATCTCCACATACGGCATGCCCAGCAGCAGCGGGCCGAAGCGCGCGCGGTCGGGGCCATGCACGCGGATGCGGTTGCCCCAGGGGCAGGTCGCGTCCACATGGCTGGCGTGC
The DNA here is from genome assembly GCF_031458075.1 of Rhodoferax ferrireducens. Classification (GTDB taxonomy): domain Bacteria; phylum Pseudomonadota; class Gammaproteobacteria; order Burkholderiales; family Burkholderiaceae_C; genus Rhodoferax_B; species Rhodoferax_B ferrireducens_A. The sequence continues at coordinate 1,485,805 of NZ_JAVDXT010000001.1, forward strand.
TGCGCAAAGCTGAACCGCGTGTCTTTGAGCAGCGGGGCAATTTGCGCCAGGCGCTCGGCCAGGGCGTCCAGATCGGGCATCACCAGGCCAACCACGCCACGCAGCACCTCGGCCTTGCCCACCGGTAGGTGGAACTGGCAGGTGCCGATGTTCATCCAGGCGTTTTCGATGCCGATGCGCTGGTAGGGGTCGCGGGTCAGGCCCAGGCCCATGGCGTAGAACACCAGGGCCTGTTGCTGGTTGGCCACGCGCAGATTCACGTGGCCGAATTCGACAATATTGCCCACGTCTTCGGTGGCGCGGTTAAAGAGAGTGGTCATGGCGGGTACGGTTGGGGAAGGCTTATTTTGGCAGCGTCTGCCGGACCCCGTGCCCAGCGCCGGGCACGCCCCGGTGCATGGTGTTTTCATGGAGTCGCCTTATTTGGTAAGAGCTGCATCGTAGGCGGACCTGCCTATACTGTTAAGACAATGCCTGCAATAACCAGCATTTAGATTTTTTATGGTTGATACCGATCCCACCCTGCTGGAACCCAAGCTACTGCGCCTGCTGGACCTGCTCTACACCACGCGCAGCGTCACCAAGTCGGCCGAGCAGCTGGGCCAGAGCCAGCCCACCGTCAGCATCTGGCTGGGCCGGCTGCGCACCCAGTTCAACGACCCGCTGTTTGTGCGCACGCCCGAGGGCATGCAGCCCACGCCGCGCACCGACGGCCTGATCGCCACGGTGCGCGAGGTGCTCGAAGGCCTGCGCCGCCTGTCCGAGTCCGAGGTGGTGTTCGACCCGGCCCAGTCGCGGCGCGAGTTCCGCATCTTCATGACCGACGCCAGCCATGTCACCCTGCTGCCGCGCCTGTTTTCGCATGTGCGCGCGCTGGCGCCGCAGGTACGGCTGGAGGCCGCCACCATAGACGCCAGCCTGGTGCCCGCGCTGCAGTCGGGCGAGGCCGACCTGGCCCTGGGCCTGGTGCGCGACCTCGAGGCCGGGCAGGAGGCGGGCTTTTACCAGCAAAGCCTGTTCGGCCAGGACTGGATCTGCCTGTGCAACGCCCGCCATCCGCGCATCGGCAACACATTTACCCTGCAGGACTACCTGGCCGAGGCACACATCGGCATCGTCTCGGGCACCGGCTACCAGCTGCTGGACAGCACCCTCAAAGCCCTGGGCGTGGAGCGCCGCGTGTTGCTGGAGCTACCAGGCTTTCTGGGCCTGGCCGCCATCCTGGCCGACAACGACTTGGTCGCCACCTTGCCCCGCCACATCGGCGAAACCCTGGCCCAGGCGGCTGGCCTGCGGGTGCTGGTGTGCCCGCTGCCGATACCACCGTTCACCGTCAAGCAGTACTGGTACGCGCGGTATCACCATGATCCGGCGAACCGCTGGCTGCGCGGGGTGTGCGCGGAGTTGTTTATGGATGTGCGGTGATCGGGGGAATAAGAGAAAAGTGCCGCTGGCGCTTATTCCACCTGCGCAAGTAGCTATTTTTTAGATAGCGTCACTGCCAGGTCTCGCTACGGCTTCGGCGATGGCTTTTCCAAGCTCTGCGGTGGATGCCTCGCCACCCAGGTCGCGGGTCAGCGGGCCGGCTACCAGCACTTCTTCGATGGCTTTGACAATCGCATCGTGCGCGGGTTTGCAGCCCAGGAAATCAAGCATGAGCGCGCCCGACCAGATCATCGCAATTGGGTTTGCAATGCCCTTGCCGAAGATATCCGGCGCGGAGCCATGCACCGGCTCGAACAGCGATGGAAAATTGCGCTCGGGATTGAGGTTGGCCGAGGGCGCCAAACCAATCGTGCCGGTGCAGGCCGGGCCCAGGTCCGACAAGATGTCGCCAAAAAGGTTGCTTGCCACCACCACGTCAAACCGCTGTGGTTGCAACACAAAGCGAGCCGTGAGAATGTCAATGTGCTGCTTGTCGGTGTGTACGCTGGGGTAGGCTTGGCCCACTGCGTCGGCGCGGCTGTCCCACCAGGGCATGCTGATGGCGATGCCGTTGCTCTTGGTGGCTACCGTCAGGTGCTTGCGCGCGCGCGATTGCGCCAGTTCAAAGGCGTACTTCAGCACCCGGTCGGCACCATGGCGGCTCATCACCGTTTCTTGCACCACGATCTCGCGCTCGGTGCCCTCGTACATGATGCCGCCGAGGTTGGTGTATTCGCCCTCGGTGTTCTCGCGCACCACATAGAAGTCGATGTCGCCGGGCTTGCGGCCGGCCAGCGGGCAGGGCACGCCTTCGAACAGGCGCACGGGCCGCAGGTTGATGTACTGGTCGAATTCGCGGCGGAACTTCAGCAGCGAACCCCATAGCGAGATGTGGTCGGGCACGGTGTCCGGCCAGCCCACGGCACCGAAGTAGATGGCATCCATGCCCTGGAGCTGGGCTTTCCAGTCGTCCGGCATCATCTGGCCGTGCTGTTGGTAGTAGGCGCAGCTGGCCCAGGCTATGGGCGTGAAGTTCAGCGCCAGGCCGAATCGGTGGGCGGCGGCTTGCAGCACGCGCACGCCCTCGGGTATGACCTCCTGGCCGATGCCGTCACCGGGGATGAGTGCGATGTTGAGTGTGCGGGTCATGGATATCTCCTTGTCATGGATGGGGTGCTATTCGGCCTCCACGCCGGCGGCCCGGAGTGTCTTGGACCAGCGGGCTGATTCGGCTTCCAGTTGTGCGCGCAAGGATGCGGGTGTGGCCTTGTTCAGCGGCACCAGGTCGACGCTGAGTTCGCCCAGGCGCTTCTTCACGTCGTCGTCTTGTACAGCCGCCCTGAGCGCGTCATTCAGTTTGTCCAGAATGGGCTTCGGTGTTCCCTTCGGCGCATAAATGCCGTTCCATACGAGCACCTCAAAGCCCCTGAGCCCTTGCTCGTCCAGCGTTGGTACATTCGGTAGCGCCGGAAGCCGTTTGGCCGTGGTGACGCCAAAGACCTTGACGCGGCTGCCATCCTTGACCACGGGAACCGTCAGGGTGGTCTGGTCGCACAACAGATCGACTTGCCCACCCATCAGGTCATTCAGCGCCGGCGCCGATCCTTTGTAGGGCACCTGGGTCAGCGTGACTCCCATCTGGTGTTCGAGCAGCAGTCCGCAAAGTTGCGAAACCGCGCCAGGGCCTGCGTTCGCAATGGTGACTTTTTCCTTGTTCAACCTCACGTAGGCGAGCAGTTCAGCGAAATTGTTCGCCGGAAAATCCTTGCGGGATAGCAATGTCATAGGCACGTCCATTACCTGGCCCACGTACTCAAAATCCTTCAGCGGATCGAACGGCAGCTTTTTGTAGAGCGCAGGGGCTGTGGACATGCCCAGGTGGTGCATCAGGATGGTGTAGCCGTTGGGCGCGGCCCGGGCCACCCGTGCCGTGCCCAGCGTACCCCCTGCACCCACCGTGTTTTCAACAATGATGGGCTTACCCAGTGACTTGCCCATGGGCAGCGCGATGAGGCGGGCACCCACGTCGGTGGGCCCCCCCGCGGCGTAGGGCACTACCAGCGTGATGGGTTTGTCGGGCCAAGCGGCTTGCGCGATTGCCAGAGCTGGAATGGTCGCCACTGCGAATGCGGCGAGTGTGGCTGGAAGCCAGCGGTGCGATGTTTTCATGGGCGTCTCCGGGTTGGTTTTCTTGAACGGGTTTGCCCATGTTAGGTGTTCATGATTTGGATTACTATTGGCGAATTGGTGAATCCATAGTGCACGCTTCATGAACAAAATACCCCCTGTTGAAGACCTGCGGGTCTATGCCGTCGTGGCACGCAAAGCCAGCTTTCGTGCCGCTGCGCTGGAGCTGGGCGTATCGCCTGCCTACGTGACCAAGCGCATTCGCCTGCTAGAGCAACTGCTGGCCACCAAGCTACTGCACCGCACCACCCGCAAAGTGACGGTCACTGAAGAGGGTGAACGTGTGTTCGTGTGGGCGCAGCGGGTACTGGACGACATGGACAGCCTGGTGGAAGAGGTGTCCGCGGCGCGCCGGGCTCCGCGGGGTCTGCTGCGCGTGAGCAGTAGTTTTGGCTTTGGTCGCCAGATCGTGGCACCTGTGCTGGCGCGCATGGCGTTCAGCCATCCCACAGTGGCCGTTCGGCTGGAACTCTTCGACCATTTGATTGACATCGCGGGTGACGGTTTTGACCTCGACGTGCGGGTCGGCGATGACATTGCGCCGCAGTTCATCGCCACCCGGCTCGCTGCCAACCACCGTGTCTTGTGCGCTTCACCAGCTTATCTGCAACGGCGTGGCACGCCATCTAGTTTGGCGGATTTGGGCACGCACGACTGCGTGGTGATCCGCGAGCGCGACCACCCGTTTGGCGTCTGGAGGTTGAACGCAGGTGGCGGTGTGGAAACCGCCAAAGTCACCGGCCCTATGTCCACCAACAATGGCGAGATAGCCGTGCAGTGGGCGGTGGAAGGATTGGGTATCGTGTTGCGATCGATCTGGCAGGTAGGCCCGCTGATTCGCGACGGCCACTTGGTTCAGGTGCTGCCTGGCTACCGGCAAGAGGCCAACGTGTGGGCCGTGTACCCCACGCGCTTAGGCAATTCTGCAAAGGTTCGGGTGTGCGTGGAGTTTCTGCAGCAGGCATTCCGCACCCCGGGGAGTTGACACCGCAGGGGCCGGGCCGTTTATCGATATGCAGTGAGTAGGATTCGGATTAAAAGTGCCGCTGACGCAGGCAGGACCAGCGCAAGAGACTATTATTTCAATAGCATTTCAAGTCACACCCCCATAGGGCTGCACAGTTCCACCAGCGTGCCGTCCGGGCAGCGCACATAGGACACGGTCTGGCCCCAGGGTTTGCTCTCGGGCACGCAGACTTCGGTAGCGCCGGCGGCCAGCGCGGTGGAGTGGGCTTGTGCCACGTCGGCGGTCACGAAGGCCACCTCCATGCCCAGCGGCTGCACCGATGCGTGGGCCGCCACAAAGCCTTGGGGGAAGTGCATGTAGCCCAGGGCGAGGGAGGCGAAGGCGAGGGTGGTGGCGCCGGTGTCGAGTTCGCCGTAGTCGCCGGATTCATGCAGGAACCGGCGGCCCAAGCCAAAGGCTTTTTCGAAGAAGCTCAGCGAGGCGTCGACCTCGGGCACGTAGACGATGGTGTAGCCGAACTTCATGGGGGTTAGCTTTCTTGCGCGGCGTGGATGGCGTGCCGTGCCCAGGAGACCAGCTCGCGCGGGTCGTCCAGCAGCTCTTCGGGCGCCGCATAGTATTTGCGCACCTGGACGATGCCGTTCTTGGTGCTGTAGGTAAACGGCTGGCAGCCGCGCTTTTCAAAGTCGGGCAGCGTTCCTTGGCTGACCCGCAGGTACAGCGTGTTGCCCATGACCATGGCGAACTGGTTGCCGTGGTGTTTGATCGCGTGTCCGCCAAAGAAGCGCCCGCCGCCCAGCGGGCCAATCGGCGCCAGCAGCTCGCGCACGTGGCTGACGAATTCGGCGCTGGCGCTCATGGGGCCTCCTGCGCGTCTGCCCGGCGGGCCAACCTCGGCAAAAAATCACTGAAAACCATAGGTGCTCCGGCGATGATGGGATGGACCACTGTAGCCGCTGGTGCGCCGGCTCCCGCTTTCGCCTGCGGCTTCTGTCCACGATATGGAGGAAGTCTGCGCGCTCTCATTTTGAGAGCTTCTGCCGCAGGTGGCATAAGCGCCAAAGCTCTATTTGGTTTGAATCGGTTGGCGGGCGTAACTGACGGTAAGTATTTCCCACTGGTGGCCGTCGGGCTCGTTCCAGTAGACCATGCGGCCGCCGTAGTCGGTGTTGATCTGCATGTCCATTGGCCCGCGCACGTTGCTGCGGAAGGGGATGCCGGCCGCCTGGATGCGCGCCAGGATGGCGTCAAACTTGGCCGGGCTGACGCGGAAGCAGAAGTGGTAGATCGGAAACGCTTCGTCGGTGTCGATGAAGTCCAGCGTCAGGCCGTCGTTCACGTACACCGGCGAGAACGGCCCCAGTCCGCTCTCGGCCCAGGGCACGTCCAGCAGTTCACCCAGGATGCGGGCCGACGCGACTTTGTGGCGCGATGGAACAATGGTGTGGTCGAGTTCGATGGACATGCCTGTGTCTCCTTAGGCCCAGCGCGGGTTCGAAAATGAAGCCGGCCTTCAGTTTCTGCGTTGGGCGGGGACAAGGCAATCAGGATTAACGCGCCGTACCGGCTGCGTACTCTGGCGCGTTGGCGTTCTATGCGTTGCCGGTGCGGCGACCGGGCCAGGGCTCAGGTCGGGTGGCCGCTGTCGGGTTCGGTACTGAAGATGCCGGCCAGCAGGCCGACCAGCGCTGCCAGTGCCAGGGAGGCGGCGAACAGCGCCTGCAACCCCCAGAACGGCGCCGAAACCCACCACCACGACCAGTCTATGACGTGGCTCAGCTTCAGGATGACCAGCACCAGGCCCAGCAGTGAGGTTGCGCTGAGGCCCATCGGAAATACGCTGCGGGGTGTGACCATGACCGTCTCCTTCATTGGCGCGGGGCAACTGCGGCAGCTGCTTACTTTGCGTTACACAAATGTAGGGCGATTGTGTTATGGCCGTGAGGCACTATTTCGCAAAAACTCCGGGTTCTGGGTGCTTTACGGGTAAGCGTGAATAGCGTTTACGCGGTACTCCCGCGGTTACTTTGTTGCGGCCATTGGGGGCTGGCGGATGGCCCACAGCGCCAGCGCCATCAGCGCCATGCCGCCGAGCTGGACCGGCTGCAGAGTCCGCCCGTAGACCAGCCAGTCCACCACCACCGCCGCCAGCGGGTAGACAAATTGCAGTACTGCGATCTTTCCTATCGCCAGCCGGGCCATGCCGGTGAACAGAATCGCATAGGCTAGGCCGGTATGGATGAAGCCCAGGCCCGCAAGCCAGGCCCAGCTCGACCCGCTGGCGGGCCAGCCATAGACTGCGGGCACCCAGGCCAGAATCAGTACACCGACCGCGCATTGCCACCAGGCGAGTGCGAAAGGCGTTACTTTGCGCTCGGTCTTGGCCATCAGGGTCACGGCGGCGTAGCTCAGCGAGCCGCCCACGCACATCAGCAGGCCCAGCAGGTAGCTGTCGCCAGCGCCGAAATCGATGCCATGCAGCCACGCGATGTCGTTCAACAGGCCGGTGGTCAGCGCCAAGCCGCACAAGGCCAGCAGCGTGGCCGCCCATTGGCGTGCAGACACCGTTTCACGCAGCAGCCAGGCGCCCAAAATCATCACCCAGATCAGCTGGATGTGGAACACCACCGTGGCCACGCCGATGGAGGTGCGCGCAATGGCGCCAAAGAATAGCGCCCAGTTCAGCACCATCAGGCTGCCGGTCAGGCCCGCCACCCACCAGCTCCGGCCGTGCAGGCGCAGCTCGTGCAAGCGGCCGCTGCCCGCGCCCCACAGCAGCAAGGCCAGGGCGCCAAATGCACAGCGAAACCACACCGTGGTCAGCGGGTGCTGCCCGGCTTCTTCCACAAACACGCCAATCGTGCCTAGCAGCACGCCGCCGGCAATCAGCAGCCACTGCCCCTGGCGTTCGCGCAGGGAGGGGCTGGCGGGGTGGAGATCCAGTGCGAGGGCGGTAGGGTTGTGCATGCCGCCATGCTGCTGGACCGCACGCAATGTGTAAAGCGCATAGTTTTAACAGTTATTATTCGATTAACGAATGAATGAGGCGTATGCGCAGATGAACTATCCCGACTTTCAGATTGACTGGCTGCGTTCGTTTGTGGCGGTGGTGGACGCCGGGTCTTTGTCTGGCGCCGCGCCGCTGGTGCACCGCTCGCAGTCTGCCGTGAGCATGCAGTTGAAGAAGCTGGAAGCCGCCATGGGGCGCGCCGTGTTGCTGCGCGGCCCGCGGCACATGGAGCTCACCCCGGCCGGCGCCGAGCTGCTGAGCTACGCGCGCCGCATGCTGGCCTTGCAGGCCGAGACACAGACCGCGCTGTTCGGTCCGCAGCTGGCCGGTCGCGTCCGGCTGGGCGTGCCCGACGACTACGCGGCCACCTACCTGACGCCCGTGTTGCGCAGCTTCGCCAGCCGCTATGCGGGGGTGGAGATCGAGCTGACCTGCGAGCAATCGACCTCGCTCATCCCCCGGGTGCAGCGTGGCGAGCTGGACCTGGCGTTGGTCTCCCGCGACAAGCCGCAGCGTGGCCAGTTTTTATTTCAGGAGCCGCTGGTGTGGGTGGGTGCCGCGCAGTACGAGGCCTGGCGGCGCGACCCCTTGCCGATTGCGGTGTACGAGGCCGGCAGCATGGCCCGCACCGCCACCCTGAACGCGCTGGCCGCCAAGCGCCGCGCCTACCGTATCGTCTACCACAGCTCCAGCCTGGCAGGCCAGCTGGCCGCCGTGGACAGCGGCGTCGCTATCGCCGTGCTAACCCGCTGCAGCGTCCCCGCTGGCCTGCAGATCTTGCAGAACCTGCCGGCCGAGTACGAGTTGCCCGCCCTTGGCGCCATGGATGTGGCGGTGCTGCGCAGCAAAGCCTCGCAGCGTTCAGCTGCCGTCGACGCGATGTACGAGCAGATGCTGCGGACCCTGGGCGTAAAGTGACGCGTCAACAGGCAAAACTTTAATTTTGATAAAGCCTATGTATGAGTTCCCACATATCGATTCGTCCACCGAGCGCCTCTGACGAAGCGCTGTTTCTTGCGGCAGCACGCAGAAGCCAGGCTTTGCACCGTCCCTGGACGCATGCGCCGGCAACGCCTGTCGAATTTCGCGCCTATATGGAACGCATGCAGCAGCCAGAAAATTGCGCTCACATGGTTTGCTACGGCGATACAGAGTCGATTGCTGGCGTTATCAACGTGACCAATATCGTCATGGGATCGTTCCGTAGCGGATACCTTGGCTACTATGTTTTTGCCGGGTATGAGCGCCAGGGCTTTATGCGCGCCGGGCTGCTGGCCACAGTTCGCCACGCTTTCAAGGTGTTGAAGCTGCATCGCCTCGAAGCCAATATCCAGCCCGCCAATACCGCATCAATTGCCTTGGTTGCATCGTGTGGGTTTTTGAAAGAAGGCTATTCGCCTCGCTACCTCAAAATTGCAGGTCGGTGGCGTGACCATGAGCGGTGGGCGATAACGGCCAAGCAATAACTCCTGTCTGGAGTGGACTTGACTGGGTTGATTCGGAAGCAGAAGTGGTCGTGAAACCGGCCTATAGGACGTACGCGACGACCGGCACTTCTACGCCACTGTGCGCGCGTTCGTCGCCTACGCCATAGACCGCAAGACCATACGCCTCGAATACTTCTACCACGCCTTGCGCAAACAGCACGGTGGCCCAGTACCGCGAGGTGATGTACATCAACCTGGATAGCGCCTTCTTCATACTGCAAGCCTGGGCGCTCCTCCGTTTCCCCGAGTGGTTGAGGCATTTTCAGAAATTCACTCTGAGTTCGAGACTTATTGCCGTAGGTTATTTATGCAAGTAACTGACACTTCGGCTTTGGACGCGCGCCGCACGCGAACGAAATCTCTGCAGACATCAGGGGGCCGGAGATCACTGGGTTGTACGTTCGTGGCTGGGCAAAAAATAGCCACCCCCTCGCGTCGGCCGGCGAAGAGGGACCCCGAAAAAACACCCGATGAAATACCGTTACCCCACGCAGCGAACAGCAAAGCCACATGGTGATCTGATTACCTGTGCCACTCGGAATATCGGCACAGTTGCAGCCCAGGGCCTCTATGGGCACGGTGTTCCCATCGCCATTCTGGCCATCGCAGCCGGCCTTGCGTCGGATGCGGCCCTGGCGGCTTGTACCACTGTTGCAGGCGCGCGAGTCCAGGCCACACTCTCCTCGACTTGCGCTGCTGTGGGCAGCTTCAACGGCACCGGCGCGACCACGAACACGGGTGCACTGGCTGCACAGACGGGCGGTGTGATCAACGCCGCTGCCACCGTGACCCTGCCCCTGTCCCGAAACAACGCGGCAGGAGCATATGCCTCCGAAGCAGGTTCACAGGTCAACCTGCAGGACGGCGCAACCATCACCAGGGTTGGCACGGGCAGCTCAGGCAACTTGGGTCTCCATGCTCGCCTCGGTGGCGCCATCACCGTCGACGGACTGTTGTCGATCGACTTACCCAATGGGTCGGGCAACCATGGCGTGTTGACCGAAGACAGCGGCACCCTCGTCACATTGAACGGCCCCGTCGACATTACGATGGGCAGTGGCTCCGCATTTGCCCCAGGGATCCGCGCCCTCACCGGTTCGGCCGTGGTCGCCAATGGCGTCGTGACCATCAACACCGCGGGTGGCAACAGATCGGATGCCATTGCGGCGGCCAGTTCGGCCACGGTCACATTGAATGGCGCCTTGAATCTCAGCACCAGTGGCGTACAGGCTGCCGCGCTCAAAGTCACCACGGCGGGCGGCATCACCTACAACGGGCCAGCCATTTTCAACATCAGCAGCGCCAACGGATCCGGGATCCGGGCTGTCACCGGCGGTATCGTGACCGCAGGTGCGTCTTCGAACACGTCGATCAACGTCACGGGCGTCAATGGCCAAGGCATTTCTTCGAGAGACGCCGGCTCCCAGGTGAACCTGGCGGGCACGATGCGCATCGACGTGAGCGGCGCCACGCAGGCCAACTTTCCTAGCGGCAATCTGGAGTCTTACGCCGCCGGTCTGCTGGTCGACGTGAATGGCACCATCACGTCAACAGGCGCGCTTCGCATCAATACCACTGACGCGACGAGCTATGGCGCGCTGCTTACTGGAAGCAACTCCACCATCGCGGCCACGGGCGGCGGCACAGTCAAGGCAGCGGGCGTTGCCATTGGTTTTCTGGCCGGCGCTGATCAGAAAGCCAGCTTCGATGGCTTTGCCATCAGCAACACCTCGGGCGATCTGATCCAGGTCAACGCGGCTGCCGGCAGTTCTTCGCTTGCGCTGACCAACAGCACGGCCTCGGCCGTCTCGGGCAGCAAGCTGTTGAATGTCACGAACGGCAGCACGTTTGTGTTGACTGCCAATCGCAGCACACTGAGCGGAGACATCATGACGGACGCCGGCAGCGCCGTCAGCATGGGTTTGCTGAACGGTTCGAGCCTGACCGGTGCCATCGATCCGGTGACCCTGGCCATCGACGGCACCAGTCGGTGGATGATGACCGGTGATTCCGCTTTGAGCGGCTTGACCCTCGCCGGGCGCATCGACTTCCAGGTACCCGGCACGACCTTTGTTCCCAAGACCCTGACCGTCAACGGCAATTGGGTTGGCCAGGGCGGCACGGTGCTGCTAAATACGTCACAGGGTGGTTCCAGCTCGCCAACCGATCGGATCGTCATCAACGGCGGCACCGTCAGCGGCAGCACCAATCTGCAGATCAACAACGCCGGGGGCCTGGGCGCGCTGACCACCGGCAATGGCATCGAAGTGGTTTCGGCGCTTAACGGCGCCACCACAACCGCGCAGACCACCAAAGATGCGTTCACGCTCGCGGGTGGCCACATCGATGCGGGCGCCTACGAGTACCGCCTGTACGCCACCGACACTAGCGGCGCTGGCGAGAACTGGTACCTGCGATCGACCACCGCGGCAACGACAGGCACAGGCGGGGCGGCAGGCGGCACAACGGGCGGTACAAGCACGAGCGCCGTGCAAGTGCCGACCTACCGCGCCGAAGTCCCGTTGCTCTCCGCACTGCCCAGCCAAGTGCGCCAGGCAGACTTGGCCATGCTCGGCAATCTGCACCAACGCATCGGCGACGACGATGTCAAGGCAGGCGCCGCGGCATTGACCGGCACCGAGCGCCGCGCCTGGGGCCGCGTGATCGCCGCCGACGTCGATATCCGCCAGCAAGGCACCGTCGACCCGCACAGCAAGGGCAACGTCAAGGGCTTCCAGTCCGGCACTGATCTGTTCGCCACATCGAACTGGCGTGCCGGCGTGTACGTCGGCCAGCTCGACGCCAGCGTCCGAGTCAGCGGCTTCGCGAGCGGCATCGCCAATCTGGCCGTCGGCTCCAACGACCTGCACAGCCAGTACCTGGGCGCCTATGGCACCTGGACCGCCGATTCGGGCTTCTATGCCGACGCCGTGCTGCAAGCCGGGCGGCACCGTTACAGCGTCGAACCCCTGTCGACTCAGCGCAGCTCGGGCAAGGGCAACAGCCTGACGGCGTCGATCGAAGTGGGCCAGGCATTCGCAATGGGCGAGAGTGGTTGGAAGATCGAGCCGCAATTGCAGCTGATTCACCAGCACCTCAGCCTGGACGATATCGCGATCTCTGGTGCGAAGGTGCAGCAGGACAGCGACGACGGCTGGATCGCGCGTGTCGGCGTGCGTGTGAAGGGTGAGATTTCCACAAACCTCGGCACACTACAACCATACGGCCGCTTCAACATCTACAAGGCGAGCGGCGGCGCCAACGTCACCCGCTTCATCGGACCTGCAGCCACGACCGACATCACCAGCCGCACCGGCTCTACCGTCAGCGAACTGGCCGGGGGCTTCACCCTGGCGCTGAGCCAGAGCACCAGCATCTACAGCGAAATCGGCAAGCAGTGGGCCTCGGGCGGCGATGCGAAGGTGAAGAGCGCGGTGCAGGGCTCGCTGGGTTTGCGCGTGAAATGGTGAAGCCCTGCATCATCTGATGGCATGCGCCAGAAGCCACTTCAATCCCCAAACCTCAAGCCGTCACCAGCTCCCGCCGCAGCTGCTGCGCCGCCTGCACCATATTCCCCAGCGCGGTCTGGGTCTCAGCCCAGCCGCGGGTTTTCAGGCCGCAATCCGGGTTGACCCAGAGCCGCTCCAGCGGCACCACATCGGCGGCTTTGCGCACCAGCTGCACCATCGCTTCCACGCTCGGCACGCGCGGCGAATGGATGTCGTAGACGCCGGGGCCGATGTCGTTCGGGTAGTTGAAACTGTCAGCCCCGCCCTGGCCGCCAAAGCCCTTCAGCAGCTCCATGCCCGAGCGGCTGGTCTCGACGGTGATCACATCGGCGTCCATGGCGGCGATCTCGGGCAGGATGTCGTTGAACTCGGCATAGCACATATGGGTGTGGATTTGCGTGTCGTCGCGCACGCCGCTGGCCGTGGTGCGGAAAGCGCGCGTGGCCCAATCCAGATAGGGCTTCCAGCCGGCGCGGCGCAGCGGCAGGCCTTCGCGGATGGCGGGTTCGTCAATCTGGATGATGGCGATGCCGGCGCGCTCCAGGTCGACCACCTCGTCGCGGATGGCCCAGGCAATCTGGTGGGCGGTGGTGCTGCGCGGCTGGTCGTCGCGCACGAAGGACCATTGCAGGATGGTGACCGGGCCGGTGAGCATGCCTTTCATGGGGCGTGCGGTCAGGCTCTGGGCGTAGACGGTCCAATCCACCGTCATCGCCGCCGGACGGGCCACATCGCCAAAGATGATGGGCGGCTTGACGCAGCGCGAGCCGTAGGACTGAACCCAGCCGTTCGCAGTAAACGCAAAGCCGTCCAGCTGCTCGCCAAAGTATTCGACCATGTCGTTGCGCTCGGCCTCGCCGTGCACCAGCACATCCAGGCCCAGGGCTTCCTGCTGGCGTACGGCCAGCGTGATCTCTGCTTCCATCTGGGCGCGGTAGTGGGCGGCGTCCAGCGTGCCGCGCTTGAAGGCGGCGCGGGCAGCGCGGATCTCGCTGGTCTGCGGGAACGAGCCTATGGTGGTGGTCGGTAGCAGCGGCAGCTTCAGCCGGTCTTTTTGCACCGCCTGGCGCTGGGTGAAGGCGGAACTGCGCCGGTCGTCGTCGGCCGTGGCCCGGGCCAGGCGCAGTGCCACATCGGCGCGGTGCACGCGCGGGCTGGTGCGGCGCGAGGCGCAGGCGGCGCGGCTGGCGGCCAGGGCGACGCTGGCGTTCTGGCCGTCCAGCGCGGCCTGCAGCGTGCGCAGCTCGGCCAGTTTTTCCACAGCGCCGGCCAGCCAGGATTTGATTTCGGGGGCTAGCCGGTCTTCCTGGGCCAGGCTGTAGGGCACATGCAGCAGCGAGCACGACGGTGCCAGCCACAGCGGGCCCTGGTGCTTGTCGGCGACAGGGCGCAGGCGGGCCAGCGCGGCATCCAGATCGCTGCGCCAGATATTGCGGCCATCCACAATGCCGACCGACAGCACTTTGTGCGCCGGCAGCCAGTCGGTCACGCCGACCAGTTCTTCGGGCGCGCGCACTGCATCCACATGCAGGCCGGCCACCGGCAACTGGCAGGCCAGGCGCAGGTTCTCCTGCAGGGGCGAGAAGTAGGTGGCTAGCAGCAGCTGGGCACCGCTGCGCGCCAGCTGCCAGTAGGCGGGTTCGAAGGCGTGGCGCCAGGCGTCAGGCAGGTCCAGGCCGAGAATGGGCTCGTCGATCTGCACCCAGTCGGCGCCGGCGGTTTTCAGGCGGGCGAGGATGGATTCGTACACCGGCAGCAGGCTGTCGAGCAGCGACAGACGATCAAAACCGGCTTGCTTTTCCTTGCCCAGCCATAGAAAGCTCAGCGGCCCCAGCAGCACGGCTTTGACTGCGTGGCCGGCCTGTTTGGCCTGCCTGACTTCATCGAACAGGCGCTCGGAGGCGATCTGGAACTGCGTGGCCGCCGAGAACTCGGGCACCAGGTAGTGGTAGTTGGTGTCGAACCACTTGGTCATCTCCAGTGCCGGCTGGCCCTGGGTCGATGCGCTGCCGCAGCTGCAATCTGCGTTGTGGGCATTGTGCTCGTGGCCGGCATTTACGCCGCGGGCCATGGCGAAATAGCGCGCCAGTTCGGGCTCTTGTCCGCTGAAGCCGAAGCGCGCGGGCTCGCAGCCCAGCAGCTGGATGTGGTTGGCCACGTGGTCGTAGTAAGCGAAGTCGCCCACGGTGACGAAGTCCAGCCCGGCATCGCGCTGCAGCGCCCAGTGGCGAGCCCGCAGATCCGCGCCCACGGCTTCGAGTTCGGCCGCCGTGCTGTCGCCGCGCCAATGGCTTTCCAGCGCGAACTTCAGTTCGCGGTTCGCGCCCATGCGGGGGAAACCCAGGGTGTGGATAGGGGTGTGGGAGCGCGCCATGTCTGCTGTCCTTGTGAGTGCAATGTGTAAGACAGCGATGGTCCGGGAATCTGGTTTATTATTCAAACGAAAGTTTTTGTTGATTAACGTGAAAGATGCTCATGGTGCAGTCGCCGCTTGAATTTCGCCATCTGCGTACCTTGGTGGCTTTGCGCGACGCGGGCAGCCTGGTGCGCGCGGCGCAGCTGTTGAACCTCACGCAGTCGGCGTTGTCGCACCAGATCAAGCTGCTGGAAGACCGTTATGCCGCACCGCTGTTCGAGCGCAAATCCGTGCCGCCGCAGTTCAGCGCCGCCGGCCTGCGGCTGCTGGCGCTGGCCGACACGCTGCTGCCGCAAATAGCCGAGGCAGAGCGCGATGTGGCCCGCCTGCTCGACGGCCAGACCGGCCAGCTGCGCATCGCGGTGGAATGCCATACCTGCTTCGACTGGCTGATGCCGGCGATGGACGCGTTCCGGCACCGCTGGCCCGAGGTCGAGTTGGACATCGTCTCCGGCTTCCATGCCGACCCGATTGGCCTGGTCCACCAGAACCGCGCCGACGTGGCCATCGTCTCCGAGCTGGACGAAGCCGAGGCGGTGGACTACCACCCGCTGTTCAGCTTCGAGATCCGTGCGCTGCTGGCCCACACCCACCCGCTGGCGGCCAAGCCCTACCTGGTGGCCGAGGACTTTGCCGACCAGACCCTCATCACCTACCCGGTGCCCGACGAGATGCTGGACATCGTGCGCCAGGTGCTGGAGCCCGCCGGCGTGCGCGTGGCCCGGCGCACCACCGAGCTGACCATCGCCATGCTGCAGCTGGTGGCCAGTGGCCGTGGCCTGGCGGCCCTGCCGCTGTGGGCGGTGCAAGGCTATCTGGACCGCGGCTACGTCGCCGCCCGCCCAGTGGGGCCGCAGGGCTTGACCGGACGGTTGTACGCGGCCAGCGGCAAGAACGCCAAGCCGTACCTGGGAGACTTCGTGCAGATCACCCGCGAGAGCTGTTTTTTGAGCCTGAAGGGGATTGCACTGCTATGACGGTTTTGCTACTGAATTCGTAGCTGCTGGCGCAGGTGGTACCTGCGCCAGAGCCCGATTTTTCTTGAATTTTCAGCGCCCGTACAGCGCCGTCAACCGCGCCTGCGCCAGGCTGTTGGCGTTCAGCATGTAGCCGACCAGGGCTGCGCTGGCGTCGGCGGGCAGGTCGATGCGCGGCACTTTCAGCGCGTGCAAGGTGAAGATGTAGCGGTGCGGCTTGTCGCCGGGCGGCGGGCAGGCGCCGCCGAAGCCGGTCGTGCCGTAGTCGGTGCGGCCTTGCACCGCGCCAGCGGGCATCCCGCCCTTGCCGCTGCCGGCCTGGGCCGGCAGGCCGGAGGTGTTGGCCGGCAGGTTGTAGACCACCCAGTGCCACCAGCCGGAGCCGGTGGGCGCGTCGGGGTCGTACACGGTCAGCGCCAGGCTTTGCGTGCCGGCGGGCACGCCCTGCCATTGCAGGGCCGGCGACTGGTTGCCGCCGCTGCAGCCAAAGCCCTGGAATACCTGGGCTTCGCTCAGGCTGCGGCCCTCGGCGATGTCGGGGCTGGTGAGGGTGAAGGTGTCGGCCTGGGCGGCCAGGCTGGTGAGCAATGCAGCGGCCATGGCGGCGCGGGTGAACATGCGGGGGAACATACAACTCCTTGTGAAAACAAGGCTCTACTGTCGCCCGAAGCCGCAGAAGTGTTTAGCCCGAACCGGGCAGCTTTTATGCCGTTTCGCGCAACAGCGAGGGCACAAAACCGAAGCGCGATTTGAAGGCCGCGCCGAAGCGGCTGTGCGACGCGTAGCCGCAGTGCTGGGCGATTTCGCCCACCGGCAGTTCGCTGGTCTGCAGCATGCCGAGTGCGGCCTCCAGCCGGGCTTCGCGTACCGTGGCGGCAATGCTGCTGCCTTCCTTGGCCAGCTGGCGCGCCAGGGTGCTGGGGCTGGTGTGCAGCGCCTGGGCCACGGCCTCGGCGGTCCAGTCGGCATGCAGGCGCCCGGCGACCACGCGGCGCACCCGGTCGGCGCTGCTCAGCTGGTGGTTCGGCGGGAACACCCAGCCGCGTTCGGCCAGCATCAGCAGCACTTCGGTGACGCGGTGGCGCTGCAGCGTGGGCGACAGCGGGCTGCTGCCGGTCAACGCATCGGCTGCGGCCTGCAGCGACGGGCCGAGCGGGCCGTCCACCGCCAGCACCTGGGCTAGCACTGGGCGGGCGTTGCCGGCCAGGGCCGGGTAGCGCTGGTGGAAGTCGGCCGCCATCTCGGGGTCGATCTGCAGCACGCAGGCCAGGTAGCGGGACTGGGGGGCGGGGTCGTTCACCACGTCCCAGACGCTGTCCTTGGCCAGCATCAGCAACTGGCCGGCATTGCAGCGGTAGCTGCCGCGCGCGTGGTGTACGGTCTTGCTGCCGGATTGCACCCAGACCAGCAGGTCGGCGTGCAGGGTCAGGGTGGCGACGCGGTGTGCCACCCGCGCGTGGATCTGGCAGGCTGCGCCTATGGCTTGCGGGTCGGGGTAATGCTGGGTTTGGGTTTGGGGCTGGGGCAGGGCGGACATGGTGCTATCTAATTCGTAGCTTCTGGCGCAGGTGATACCTGCGCCAAAGCCATATTTTTTATAAATCTACACCAGGGCGATCAAGTCCGTCACGCCCACGTCCACACCTTGCTGGGCCAGCAGCGTGGTGACCTGGCCGCGGTGGTGGGTCTGGTGGTTGAAGAAATGCGTGAGCGCCTGCCACATCGGGTGCTGGCGTGGCGCGCCCTGCATGCTGGTGTAGGCCATGGTCCAGCTGGCCATGTCGTCCGGGGCCTCGGCCAGCCAGGTTTCGATGGCCGCGTCCAGCTGTTCGCGCCGGGCCTTGAGGCTGGCCCAGTCTGGGTAAAGTTGTGTATCCAGTGTGCAGCCCGGAGGCAGCTGGACCACCTGGGTCAGCGCGCTAAAGTCCACGCCGTGCGCGGCACCGGTGGCGATGAAGCGTTGCAGCCAGATCTGGTCGCCCACCATGAGGTGGTTCAGCGTGTGCTGGATGGAGCCGAAGAAGGCGCCCAGGTCCTGCTGGCGCACGGCTTCAGGGAGTTGTTCGCACGCTGTGTACACACGCTGGTTAAGCCAGCGGTTATAAAGGGCGAGGAAACGATAGTTGGCAGAGAATAGGTTATCCATCCTGCCATGGTGCCACGGTCCGTGAAAGCATTCCCACTTATGCCTACATCCAGTGTTCCGCCCAGTTACAAGGTGCTCGTTACCGGTGGCACCGGTTTTCTGGGCCAGGCCTTGTGCCAGATGCTGCTGTCCCAGGGCCACCGCCCCACGCTGTGGGTGCGCGATGCGGCCAAGGCCGAACGCTTGTACGGCCAGACGGTGCGGGCCGTGACCAGCCTGGACGCACTGGCGCCGGACGAGGTGTTCGACGCCATCTTCAATTTCTCGGGCGAACCGGTACTCGGGCCGCGCTGGACGCCGGCGCGCAAGCAGGTGCTGCACGCCAGCCGCAGCGGTGTGACCCAGGCCCTGGTGAACTGGGTGGCGCGGGCACAGTACAAGCCGCGCCTGCTGCTGTCGGCCTCGGCCATCGGCTACTACGGTACCCAGCCGCCCGGCGACCCGGCGGCGTTGGGCGAAGACGCGTCCGACCAGCCCATCTTCATGTCTGAGCTGTGCCAGCGCTGGGAGCAGGCCGCGCAGCGCATGGCTTCGCACGGCGTGGCGGTGGCCACCCTGCGCCTGGGCGTGGTGCTGGGCGAACAAGGGGCCTTGCCCAAGATGCTGCAGCCGTTCCGCTTTGGCGTGGGTGTGCAGATGGGGCGTGGCGACCAGGTGTTCAGCTGGGTGCATCTGGACGATGTGGTCGGCGTGGTCAGCCTGCTGCTGGCCCGACTGCACACCACGCCCGACGCGCTGCCCAGCGGCGCCTACAACCTGACCGCGCCGCTGCCCATCACCCAGAGCGAATTCACCCAGATCGCCGGCACGCAGCTGCGCTGCCTGGTGGCGCTGCCGGTGCCCGCGGCCTTGCTCGACATGCTGCTGGGCGAGCAGGCCAGCCTGCTGACCGAAGGCCAGCGCGTGGTGCCGCAGCGCCTGCTGGGCGAGGGCTACCGCTTCCGGTTTGAACATTTCGAGGCCGCACTGCGCGATATCGAGCAGCGGCGCGGGTAAATTCTGGGGATGACCCACCCTCCCTTGCATTCCCCCTTGCATCCCCTTCTGATTACCCAGCCGGTGCAGCAGCTGCTGGACCTGCTGCACAGCCATCCGCAGCGCCGCACCGTGGTTGGCCTGGTCGGCCTGCCAGGTTCCGGCAAAAGCACCATCGCCACCCAGCTGGCCGACGCCGTCAACGCCCAGGCCGGGCCGGGCAGCATGCTGGCGCTGGGCATGGACGGTTTCCATCTGCCGCGGGCGGCGCTGGCGCAGATGCCCGACCCGGCTGCAGCGCTGGCCCGGCGCGGCTCACCCTGGACCTTTGATGCTGCCGGGCTGGCCGACCGCCTGCGGGCCTTGCGCGCTGCACCTCTGACTGCCGGCGCCGCACCCGTGCCCTGGCCCGAGTTCGAGCACAGCGTGGGCGATCCGGTGGAGAACGCGGTCTGGGTGCCGCCCAGTACCCGGCTGGTGCTGGTCGAAGGCCTGTACCTGCTGCACCGCGAGCACGGCTGGAACCTGGACGGCTTGTTCGATACCTGCTGGTATCTGGATGTGCCCATGGAGGTTGCGCTGCAGCGCCTGGTGGCGCGGCACCAGGCGGCCTGGGGCTTCAGCCTGGCCCAGGCGCAGCACCGGGTGGCGCAGAACGACCAGCTCAACGCCGATACCGTGCTGCACAGCCGGGAGCGGGCCGACGGACTGGTGCAGTCCGTCCCGCTACCGAGTTAACCTTGCTTGCGCCGGCGCACCACCAGCACGCCGGCCAGGCCCAGACCGACCAGGGCCAACGAACCGGGCTCGGGCAATTCCACCGCCATCTGGTAGGGGCCGAAGCCATCGGCCGCGGCCTGCGCATTCGGACTGACGCCAAACGCAGCGCTGTAAGAGGATTCGCCGGCCACGCCCACGCCGGACAGGTCGGACGCGTACGACCACTGGATCGCGTTCACATCGGCGGCGATGAGCTCGATCCAGTAGGTGGTGTTGGCGGCCAGGGTGTAGCCCGAGGCCAGCGAGAAGCTGTAGGCCGCAAAGCCGGCTGACGAGATGCCCGCGCTGGACAGGCTGTTGAACGCGGCCAGGGTGCTACCCGGCGCGCCGCCGCTGCTGGACAGCAGGTTCACCTGGATGTCCGAGACGATGTCCGGCCCCAGGTTCATCAGCAGCGCCTGGACGGCGTTCAGCGTGCCGCCATTCGCATCGGTGGTGAAGGAGTTGGCCAGCGGGCCCGTGCCATACACCGCATCCGAGCCGGTTTGCGCGGCTTCCAGGTTGTTGTAGACCAGCGAGGCTTGTGCCGGCATCGCGGCGAGCAGCACGCAGGCGCTGGCCGACAGCAGGGCCGTGCGGAGGAACGAGGGGAGCTTGGAGAACATGGTATTTCCTGAAAGTCGAATAGGTTGGCGGCTCAGAGCAGCGGATCGCTGACGCCGTGCTTGCCGGTTTCCACATGGCCCGCACATTGGCAGACAAAGCTGGCGTCGGTGCTGGCCGTTACCATTAGGTCGTACCAGCGCGCGCTGGTCTGCAGCGTCCAGTCGGATCGGTAGCTGGCGCCCGGCGCCAAGGTTTGGTGCGAGGCGTTGCGCATGTACTGGTCGGTCACGGTGACGGTGGTGGCAGCCGTGCCGAGGTTGGTGACGATCAGCGAAATGCCGCCGCCCACCGTGTCGTACACGGTCTGCACCGCCAGATTCGCCGCCGCGCCGCCTAAGCTGCCGGCGAACTTGCGGAAGAAGCCGTTCGGCCCATAGACCGACAGGTCGTAGGCGCTGGAGCCGCTCTTTGGCATCCAAGTATCGGACAGGCTCTTGCCGGCCTCCACCGTATAGCCCCAGGGGCCGGTGCTGCCGCCGGCCACCGAGCTGTTGGCGGTGCGTACATGGAACCAGGCGCCGGCGCTGCCGGTATTGCTGAAGCTGATGCCAAAGGTCTGGCTGGCCGCATTGGCGACACCTTGGGCCTGCAGCTGGTAGGGCAGGGCGCGGGCCAGGCGGGCGCCGGCTTCCTGCACCGGCATGCTCTGGTTGGCCGGTGGCGTAACGGCCAGGTCCGGGTAGGTCTTGCCGCTGCTGACGTCGGACGCGGGTGGCACATAGGTGCTGGTGCTGGGCAGGCGCGAGGTTCCGCCACTGGCGATCGAGAAGTCCAGGGTCGAGCTCAGATCGCCGCAGACGGTACGGCGCCATGGGGTGATGTTCGGCTCCATCACGCCAAAGCGTTTTTCGATGAACTGCACGATGGAGGTGTGGTCGAACACCTGCGAGTTGACCCAGCCGCCCTTGCTCCAGGGCGAGACCACCAGCATCGGCACGCGCGCGCCCAGGCCGTAGGGGCCGGCGGGGTAGCTGGCCGTGCCGTTACCCGGGTAGATTTCATTCGCGGTGCTGACAGTGGACTTTCCCTGGGCGGCGGTCATCGGCGGGGTCGGCGGCACTACGTGGTCGAAGAAGCCATCGTTCTCGTCGTAGCAGATGATCAGCACGGTGCTGGCCCAGACGGCCGGGTTGGCGGTCAGCGCGGCCAGCACATTGTTCACGTACCAGGCGCCGTAGTTGGTCGGCCAGTTCGGGTGCTCGGTATAGGCCTCGGGGGCGGCGATCCACGATACCTGGGGCAGGGTGTTGTTCAGCACGTCGCTGCGCAGCTGGTCGAACAGCGCGCCGTTGTTGAAGGCGCCGTTGTTGTAGATATTGGTGCCGACGCGGGCGCGGTCGTACAGCGGATCGCCGGGCGCGGCGTTCTGGTACTGCTTGAAGTACAGCAGCGAGTTGTCGCCGTAGTTGCCGATGTAGGGCTGGCCGGTCCAGCCCCAGTAGCCTTCGGCGGTCAGGCCCACGCCGATGTCCTGGTAGATCCTCCAGCTGACGCCAGCGCTTTGCAGGCGCTCGGGATAGGTGCGCCAGTTGTAGCCGGCTTCGGCGTTCGTCACCACCGGGCCGTAGGGCGCGGCGCCATTGCCGTTGCTGCCCAGCACCACGTTGCCGGGCGTGCTGCCGGTGGCGTTGCCGTCGGCCGTCAGCGTGCCGTTCTGGCCGGACCAGCCAGTCCACAGGTAGTAGCGGTTGGGGTCGGTGGACGCCATGATCGAGCAGTGGTAGGCATCGCAGACGGTGAAGGCATCTGCCAGTGCAAAGTAGTAGGGGATGTCCGAGCGCTGCAGGTAGCCCATGGTCTTGCTGGTCTTGTTCGGAATCCACTTGTCGTAGAGGCCGTTGTTCCAGGCGCCGTGCGCGTCTTTCCAGGAATGCGCGAGGTCGGCCAAAAAGGCCAGGCCCAGGTCGGCGCCCGCGGGGCGGAACGGCAGCAGCGTGGCCGGGCTTTGCGCCACGCCGGCTGCATTCAGGTTCGGCTGCTGGAACACCGAGTTGCCCGAGCCATACAAGCGCACGGCCCGCGGGTCGCTGAAGCCGCGCACGCCACGCAGCGTGCCGAAGTAGTGGTCGAACGAGCGGTTCTCCTGCATCAGCACCACGATGTGCTGCACGTCCTGGATGGTGCCGGTGACGGAATTCGCGGGGATGGCCAGCGCATTCTTGATGGCGTCAGGCAGCACGGTGGTCAGCCCGGCAGCGGCGGCGCCGCGGAGCAGGGAACGGCGGTCGATGGAAGTCATGGGGGGATCCTTCTTGTGGTTCTGGCGTGCAGCATCCAGGCAGACGGCCATCTTCTGCCGCAGTTGTTACACATCTGTGTCAGCCCACCCCCGGTGCGCATTTGCTTGTGTAAAGCCGGTGCTTCTGTGGCTATCATCCAGAACGCATCCGGCCCATGGGTGCTATCTAATTGAGAGCTTGTGGCGCTGGTATTACCTGTGCTGCAGGCCTGTTTCTTATAAATTTCGGCTGATCTATGAAGCGACTTACCGCATGACTCTTGCCGTTTGCACCATGGTGCTGGGCACCACCAGTGGCGCCGGCAAGAGCTGGCTGACCACCGCGCTGTGCCGCCACTACGCCCGCCAAGGCTTGAAGGTGGCGCCGTTCAAGGCGCAGAACATGAGCAATAACGCGCGAGTGGTTGCCGGTGGTGAGATTGGCAGCGCCCAGTACTTCCAGGCGCTGGCCGCGCGCGCCGTGCCCGAGGTGCGGATGAACCCACTGCTGCTCAAGCCCGAGCGCGACACGCACAGCCAGGTGGTGCTGCTGGGCCAGGTCAGCGCCGAGTTGACGGGCATGGACTGGCGCAGCCGCAGTGCCAAGGTCTGGCCGGTGGTAGCCGAGTCGCTGGATGCGCTGCGCGCCGAGAACGACGTGGTGGTGATCGAAGGCGCGGGCTCGCCGGCCGAGATCAACCTCAGCAGCAGCGACATCGTCAACATGCGTGTGGCCCGGCATGCCGACGCCCGCTGCCTGCTGGTCACCGACATCGACCGCGGCGGCGCGTTCGCCCATTTGTACGGCACCTGGGCCTTGCTGCCCGAGGCCGACCGGGCCTTGCTGCGCGGCTTTGTGCTGAACAAGTTCCGCGGCAATGCGGCCTTGCTGTCCCCCGGCCCCGAGCAGTTGCAGGCGCTGACCGGCGTGCCTACCGTGGCCACCTTGCCGATGTGGTGGCGGCATGGCCTGCCCGAGGAGGATGGGGTGTTTGACGACCGCTCCCAAGCCACTGGCGTGGTCACCCGCACCGTGGCCATCGTGGCCTATCCGCGCATCAGCAATCTGGACGAATTCCAGCACCTGAAGAACATGCCCGGTGTGCGCCTGGTGTGGGCGCGCAGCCCGGCGGCCTTGGCCGGGGTCGACACCATCATCCTGCCCGGCTCCAAGCACACCAGCAGCGACCTGGCCTGGCTGCGCCAGCAGGGCCTGGATGCGGCGATCTGCCAGCATGAGGCACAGGGCGGGGCAGTGCTGGGCATCTGCGGTGGCCTGCAAATGCTGGGCGAGGCGCTGATCGACACCCACGGCATCGACGGCAACGCGCCCGGCCTGGGCCTGCTGCCGCTGGTCACCCAGTTCGAACTGGCGAAGACGGTGCAGCATAAGCAGGCGGTGTTTGCCTCCGACACGGCCGGGTCCTGGGCAGCGCTGGCTGGGGTGGCGGTGGCCGGCTACGAGATCCACCATGGCCAGACCCAGCAGCATGCGGCCATGGCCCGGGCCGGCGATGTGGCGCGCGCCGTGTTGCCCGACGGCCTGGGCTGGCAAAACGCGGCCGGCAATGTGCTGGGCCTGTACCTGCACGGCTTGCTGGAAGGCCCGGCGGTACTGCGCGCGCTGTTTGGCGCCACGGTGCCGACGCTGGACACGGTATTCGACGGCCTGGCGGACTTCGCCGAGGCGCATTTTTCGGCCGGATTTTTGGCTTCGCTGGTGCATCGCAGCTGATTACACTGCGCCATGGTGTTGCAAACTGTGGCCGCGATGGAGTGCATATGCTGACGCCCGGCGGCGCTGCAAGCCGTGCCTGGCGCCAGCTGCAGCAAGCCCTGGTGGCCTGCTGGCGCGACCCTGCGGCCACAGCCGAGCAGGCCGCCAGCTACCGAGGCCGCCAATACCACGCGGTGCTGCGCCAGCTGCCGATGAGCAGTTCGGGCAATGCGGTGACCGCACTGGCGCTGTGTGCGATCTTCTGGAACAAGGCCGACCGTGGCATTTTGCTGGGTTTGACTCTGGTGATCTGGATACTGGGCGCCATCAACTTCTGGCTATGGCAGCAGCGCAAACCCATGGCGGCGTCCACCCCCGTTTCCATCCGCACGCTGCGTGCGTTCGCGCTGCTGATTGCGGCTGCGGCAGCCTGCTTTGTGGCGATGTTGGGTTATCTGTTTGGGGTGGCCGATGGCGGCGGGCGGTTGTTGCTGACGGCGGTGCTGGCCGCCTTTATCGCCATGGGCAGCTGGATGTGTGCCTGCCTGCCTCTTACGGGCATCGCCTGGGGGCTGACCATGTGCGCGGGGACGGCACTCATCTTTGCGACCCGCCAGGAGATGGTCTATACCTATCTTCTGGGGCTGCTGGGCGTCTATACCGTGGTGGTGGTGGCCACGGTGCTGGTGAGTTCGCGGGTGTTTTTGGCCGGGCTCAAGGCCGAGACGGAAATCGAGCGGCAGAAGCAGCTGGTGGGCTTGCTGCTGAATGACTTTGAGGCCAACGCCAGCGACTGGCTATGGGAGACTGACCGCCAGGGCTGCCTGAGCCATGTGTCCGTGCGTCTGGCCGAGGCCATGGGCGTGGCACCGGCTGCGCTGCAGGGGCGTCCGCTGCTGGAGTTGCTGGCCTCCATGCACCCGCTGCCGACCAACGACCAGGCGGCGATGTTGGCGGGCCTGGGGGCCTGCCTGGCGCAGGGCTCGCCGTTTCGGGATCTGGTGGTGTCCGCGCAGGTGGCGGGCCAGCCCCAGTGGTGGTCGTTGACCGCCAAACCGCTGCTGGATGCGTCGGGCCGGCACCAGGGCTGGCGCGGCGTGGGTTCGAACATCACCGCGGTACGCCAGCGCGAGCTGGAGATGCAGCGCCTGGCCCATGTGGACACCCTGACCGGGCTGGCGAACCGCCACCAGTTCGGCCAGCGCCTGGCCGGCTACTTTGCCTCGGGGCAGGCGGTGGTGCCTTGCAGCTTGCTGCTGCTGGACCTGGACAATTTCAAAACCGTCAACGATTCGCTGGGCCATGCGGTGGGCGACCAGCTGTTGCAGGAAGTGGCCCGGCGTTTGTCTGCACAGGTGGGGGCCGATGCGCTGCTGGCCCGCCTGGGCGGTGATGAGTTTGCGCTGATCGTTCGCGGCCGCTTGTCGCGCGAACAGGCCGAACGCTACGGTGCCCAGCTGCAGGCCGCACTGGCCCAGCCCTGGCGGGTCGACAACCACAGCATCGAGGTGCATGCCAGCATCGGCGTGGGCTTTGCACCGGCCGATGCGGGCACGGCCGAGCAATTGCTCAAGGTCAGCGACATGGCCTTGTACGCGGCCAAGGCTGCAGGCCGCCACACGCTGCGGTTTTTTGACCCGGCGATGGATGTGCGGGCCCGGCACAAGCTGGGCCTGCTGAGCGACCTGGGCCTGGCCTTGCAACGCGGTGAGTTCGTGCTGCATTACCAGCCGCAGATGGAGCTGGCCAGTGGCGCATTGCTGGGCTTTGAGGCGCTGGTGCGCTGGCAGCACCCGGTGCGTGGCCTGGTGTCGCCGCTGGAGTTC
The DNA here is from genome assembly GCF_031458075.1 of Rhodoferax ferrireducens. Lineage (GTDB taxonomy): Bacteria > Pseudomonadota > Gammaproteobacteria > Burkholderiales > Burkholderiaceae_C > Rhodoferax_B > Rhodoferax_B ferrireducens_A. Next base: position 1,512,051 of record NZ_JAVDXT010000001.1, read on the forward strand.
ATCAGCCTGGCCGAAGAGAGCGGTTTGATCGTACCCCTGGGCGCCTGGGTGATGCGCCAGGCCTGTCTGGATGCGATGCACTGGCCGGCCCATCTGCGGGTGGCGGTGAATTTGTCGGCCGTGCAGTTTGGCAATGCCGATGTGCTGCACACCCTGCAGGATGCACTGCAGCACAGCGGCCTGGCCTGCGAGCGGCTGGAGTTGGAGATCACCGAGTCCACGCTGATGCGCGACAGCCAGGCCGCGCTGCAGGTGCTGCATGCGTTGCGCAGCCAGGGCGTGCGGGTGGCGCTGGACGACTTCGGCACCGGCTATTCGTCGCTTTCGTACCTGCGCAGCTTTCCGCTCGACAAGCTGAAGATCGACCGCTCCTTCATCAGTCTGATGGACAACCCTGCGGGCGACAGCAGTGCGGTGGCCATCGTGCAAGCCATCATCCAGCTGGCCCAGGCATTGCATTTGGAGACCACGGCCGAGGGCGTGGAGACCCTGGCCCAGCGCGACACCTTGCGCCGCATAGGTTGCCTGCAGGCCCAGGGCTACCTGATCGCCAAGCCCATGGATGCGCTGCAGACCCGCAGCTTCATTGCGGGCTGGCTGGTGGCGCCACCCTCAGGATTGGTGGCCTGAAGCTTTAGCGCGCGGGCCGCTGGTAGCCGGCCAGGTCGGCCGCCGATGCGGTGTACGCATGCAGCACGCCGGGCAGCAAGACGTAGCCGTCGACCAGGGTAGCGGCTGCGCCCCCGGTGGTGAAGCTGCAGCCGGTGGTCTTGTCCAGCGGGCACTGGATGGAGGCGGCCAAGGGGTCGGCTGCGTCCATCTTGAAGTACACGTCGAACTGTTCGCCCGAGCCGGTTTGCGTCACGCTGTAGTCGTTGTCGGTGCCGGCCAGCACCAGATAGCGGCCGTTCGCCAGCTGAGGGCCGATGGCCAGGCCTTCCCATTTTTCGGGCGACTTGTTGCCCAGCGCAGGCAGGGTGTTGGCTGCCAGGTCGATGATTTTGGGGCCCTTGCTGGCAGGCACCACGCCGGCTGGCAGCGCATTGCCGCTGGCGGGCAGCACGGTGTTGGACACATCGCTGGCGCCGGCCAGGCTGATGCGGTAGACGCTTTTGTCCGGGCTGGCCAGGGTGGCACCCGCGCCTACACCGCGGTTGTTGCGTTCCAGTACCCAGAAGTCCGTGCCGTTGATGGCTACCAGAGCCGACACGCCCTGGCCCTGGCCGGCGCGGTCCATCAGGTAGGCGTATTGCGCGACGGCTTGCCCGCTGGCGGTGTCGAACTTGACGATACGTGCAAAGCGGCCGTCCTTGCTGCCGCCTTCGTCCAGCATCGGGCTTTGCAGCATGGCATAGGCAAACGCGCCATCGGGACTGATCGCCAGTCCCTCAAAGCCGCGGTTATGCCGCTTGCCCGCGTTGCTGTCGGCATCGTCTCCGTGGTTGATCTGGCCGCTGGCGGTGTTGCGTGGCAGCAGGTTGGCGGGGGTGGCGAAGGCGCGCACGAACTGGCCGCTGGGATTGAACTCGTACAGCGATGGCCCGTATTCATCCGACACCAGGAAGTTACCGCTGCGTGGGTGCACCACAAAGCCTTCGGGGTCCAGCGCCAGGCCGCGCTGGTTGGCCGGCTTGGGCGCCAGGCCATTGAAGGGCTTGCCTTGCGCATCGGCGAACAGCACGGTTTGCACGACCTTGAAGTTGGCAATCGCGCCGCTTGCCGGGTCGATGTCCAGTGTGAAGCGCTGGACCCGGGTTGCATAGTCGATCAGGCCACCACCCGGCCCCCGGTCGGACAGTCCCCACCAGGTGTTGCGCTGCGGATCGAAATAAATATCGGAGAAGAAGCCCACCCGGCCCTGGTTGGCGCCCGGCACGCCGGTGGCATCCAGGGTGTTGCCGGGGATGGCCAGGCCGTTGACGAAGACGGGCTGGGCGTAGACAGTGCCGGCCAGCAGGGCGGTGCTTGCCGCAAGGGCGGAGAAGAGGGCTTTCACGGGCGAATTCCTGGGTGGCAAACCCATGAGTCTGCGCCGTGAAAATGTCAGCGCCGTGACGGCGGCGCAGGTGTCTACTTCAAGCTACCCGACAAAAACTGCTGCAGCCGCACGCTCTTGGGCTGGGCCAGCACCTCGCGCGGCACGCCTTGCTCCTCGATGCAGCCCTTGTGCAGAAACACCAGGTGGTTGGCCACCTCGCGGGCAAAGCCCATCTCGTGGGTCACCACCACCATGGTCCGGCCTTCCTGGGCCAGGGTCTGCATCACCTTCAGCACCTCGGACACCAGCTCGGGGTCGAGCGCGCTGGTCGGTTCGTCGAACAGCATCACCTCGGGCTCGATGGCCAGGGCCCGGGCAATCGCCACCCGCTGCTGCTGGCCGCCGCTCATGTGGGCCGGGTAGCTGTCTTCCTTGCCCTGCAGGTCCACCAGCTTCAAATACTTGCGGGCGCGCTCGATCGCTTCGTCCTTGGACACACCGAGTACGTGGATGGGCGCTTCGATGATGTTCTGCAGCACCGTCATATGGGCCCACAGGTTGAAATGCTGGAACACCATGGCCAGCCGGGTGCGCATGCGCTGCAGCTGCTTGGCCTCGGCAGCTACCAGCTCGCCATTCTTGTCGGCCACCAGTTTCAGCTCTTCACCGGCGACGACGATGCGCCCGGCATTCGGCTTCTCCAGCAGGTTCATGCAGCGCAGAAAGGTGCTCTTGCCCGAGCCCGAGCTGCCGATGATGCTGATCACGTCGCCGGCGCGGGCTTCGAGCGACACGCCTTTGAGCACCTCGTTGGAGCCGAACTTCTTGTGGATGTCGATGGCCTGGAGTTTCAGGGGCTTGGTGGTCATAGCAAAGTCATTTCAAAAAATTCAGGCGCCCAGCAGGTTGCCGGTACGGAACGGCACGCTGCCCGCGATATTGGCCAGGTCGTCGCCAGGGGTGGCATAGCGTTCGGTGGTGCGGGCGTACAGCACGCCGGGCACCTCGGCGCGCAGCGCGTGTACCGTGCCGTTCACCGGGTCGATCACCTCGGCTACCAGTTCACCCAGGGCCAGGCGGTCGCCGGGCTTGGCCGCAAACACCAGCACGCCGGGCACCGGGGACTTGACACACTGTGCACCCGCCAAGGGCGTGGCCGCGCAGGCCAGTTCGGGCAGGGGTGGGGCGGTGCCGCCGACCACGCCCAAGTGCTGCAGGTAGGTCAGAATGGCGCTGGCATCGGCCTTGGCGTAGGCATGGCTGACGTCGGCTTCGCCGCGCAGTTCCACCGTGGTGCTGCAGCAGGCCTGGGGCAGGGCGATGCCCAGCTTGTCGGCCAGCTGCCACCACAGGCCGGAAAGGGATTCGTCGAACGACAGGCCGCCCGAGTTCTTGGCCAGCAGCACGGCCTGGGCACCCAGCAGGCGTGCCAGCGGCTCGAATGTGGGCCAGCACGGCGCCTCGGTGTAGAGGTGCATCACGGCTTCGCAGTCGCAGTGCAGATCCAGCACCACGTCAGCGTCATAGGCCAGGCTGACCAGTTGCTTGCGCTGGCTGGCGAGTTCGGTGGCGGGCTCCCAATCGCGCAGGTAGGCGGCCACGGCCTGACGTACCGTGCGCACATTGGCTTCTGCATCGGCGCCCATTTTGTCCTGCACCTGCGGCAGTACGGCGGCGCAGAAGTCCGGGTAGTGGCGGTTGAAGTTTTCCGAGCTGTTCAGGTCGAACCGGCCCATGGGTTTGTTGTCTAGGCGCTGGGCCAGGCCGATGGGGTTGGCCATGGGCACCAGGATGATTTCGCCCTGGATCTGGCCCCGGGCCTCGGCCTGCTCCAGCATGCGGCGCAGGTGGTGGGCGGCCAGCATGCCCGGCAGTTCTTCTGCATGCAGGCTGGCCTGGATATACACCTTGGGCCGGGCACCATTGGTGCCGAAATGGAGGCTGGTAAGGGTTTTCTGGCTGCCCAAGCTTTGGCTGCGCAATACATGGTCGGTACGCTGCATAGGTTCAATCTGTGTCAATGTTTACGCGGAGCCAAATAAGCCAAGAAATGCCGCTCGGCCAGCCGGAACATGGCAATCAAGGCAAAGGTGCCGACCAGGTAGATTGCGGCGGCAAATAAATAGGCCTCGAACGGCAGATAGAAGTCGGAATAGATGCGGCTGGCCGCCGCCGTCACATCCAGCAACCCCGGCACCGCACTGGCCAGGCTGGTGCTTTGCAGCATCATCACCACCTCGTTGCTATAGGCCGGCAGGGTGCGCCGCATGGCGCTGGGCAGCACCACCCGGGCCAGGATCTTGAAGCGGCCCATGCCAAACGACTGCGCAGCCTCGATCTCGCCCGCGTTGGTCTCGCGGATGGCCCCGGCCAGCATCTCGGCGGTATAGCCGGCGGTATTCAATGCAAACGCCAGCAGGGCGCAGAAGAATGCATCCTTGAAATAGACCCAAGGCCACAGCGTGTCCCAACGCGCCTGGATCCAGTCCAGCTGGGCCAGGCCGTAGTAAATCAGATACACCTGGATCAGCAGCGGCGTGCCGCGGATCACAAAGGTATAGGCACCCACCAGCCGGCGCAAGAAGGCGCTATTACTGGTCAGCGCCAGCGCAAACAGCAGGGCCAGCACCGCACCGATGGCCACCGAGGCGCACAGCAGCCACAAGGTGGTCAGGATGCCTTCGCCGAACATTGCCAGGCTCTCGGCCCGGAATATGACTTCCCAGTTCATTACAAGCTAATCCTCTTGGTTCCGAGGCTATAGCGCTCGTTGAGCTTGCGCAGCACCTGCAGCGACACCCAGGTGTAGACCAGGAACAGCCCACCCGCAAACAGCAGGAAGGCAAACGGCGAACGGGTGGCCGCACTGGCCTGCTTGGCCAGGTAGGTCATCTCCTGCAGGCCGATCAGGCTCACCAGGGCCGTGGCCTTGATCAGCACCAGCCAGTTATTGGTAAAGCCGGGCAGGGCATAGCGCACCATCTGCGGTGCCGTGATGCGCAAAAACGCCTGCTGGGGCCCCATGCCGAAGGCCGCAGCCGCTTCGAACTGGCCGCGCGGGATCGCCATGATGGCGCCGCGGAAAGTCTCGGTCATGTAGGCACCGTAGATGAAACCCAGGGTCAGGACCCCGGCAAAGAACGGGTTCAGGTCCAGCGTCGCCTCGCTGCCGGCCATCTCCAGCAGGGCATTCACGCCAATCGTGCCGCCGTAGAACACCAGCAGCATCAGCACCAGGTCGGGGATGCCGCGGATCACGGTGGTGTACAGGGTGGCGGGGACCACCAGCACCGGCCGGCCCGAGAGCTTGGCGGCGGCGCCCAGCAGACCCAGCAGCACCGAGACCACCAGCGCGGCCAGGGAGACGCCGACTGTCAGGCCTGCGCCGTGAAGAATCGACCAGTAGTAATCAGACAAGGCAAAAGCTTCCGGAAGGAAAAGGACAAGCAAAAGAACAAGCCGTGGTGGCCGCTACCGGCAATATACCGGTGCGCTCCAACCACGGCCTTGGGTCTACGGCTTACTTGGTGCCGTAGACGTCCATTTTGAAGTATTTGTCGTTGATGGTCTTGTAGGTGCCATTGGCACGGATGGTCTTGATGGCGGCATTCAGCTCATCCTTCAAGGCCTTGTCGCCCTTGCGGATGGCTACACCGGCACCGCCGCCAAAGTACTTGGGGATGTACAGCTCTGGGCCGACCGCCACGTAGTCTTTGCCTTCGGGCTTGCTCAGGAAGCCGCCAGTGACTTCGACGATGTCGGCCACGGTGCCGTCCAGGCGACCCGACTTGATGTCCAGATAGACCTGGTCCTGGGCTTCGTAAGGGGTGACGACGACGCCAACCTTCTTCAGTTCGCCATTCGCGTATTTCTCTTGGGTGCTGCCCTTCAGCACGCCGATCTTCTTGCCCTTGAGGGAAGCCACATCGCTGAACTTGATGTCGTTCTTGATGATGATCTTGGAGGGGGTGTTGTAGTACTTGTCGGTGAAGTCCACCACCTTGAGGCGGTCTTCGGTGATCGACATCGAGCTGATGATGGCGTCGTATTTCTTGGCTTGCAGGCCGGGGATCATGCTGTCCCAGACCTGTTCGACGAACACGCATTTGCGTTTGATTTGTTCGCACAGGGCGCTGGCGATGTCCACGTCAAAGCCGGTGGGCTTGCCGTCGGCGGTCTTGAAGGTGAAGGGCTCGTAGGTCGGGTCGATGGCGACCTTGAGGTCTTTGCCTTGGGCCAGGGCCGCAACCGACAACGCGCTGAGTGCGAGAGTCAAAACGATTTTTTTCATCAATATTTCCTGTTAATACGGTGGTCAAAAAGAAGAGTCGCTGAACACCTTTGAGCCTTCAAATTCTAGGCTCCAAAGTGGTGCACTTTTGCTGGTGTTTGCCCTTAACGGCCACTGACAGCGTAACGCAAGTCCCATACCAGCGGCATACACGGTGTTTGTTTGCTGTAATGTCCGGGACTTTTCCCATTGTTCCCCTTGTTCTTATTGCGAGCCCGATCCATGCTTTTGTCCGACCTGTCCGATTCCACGTTAAGCCAAGCCCTGCAACACAAGCTGGACCAGAAGACCAAACCCCTGGGCGCGCTCGGCCGCCTCGAAGCCCTGGCATTGCAGCTGGGCGAAATCCTGGGCAGCGAATCGCCAGAGCTGCAGCAGCCCCAGCTGGTGGTGTTTGCCGGCGACCATGGCCTGGCAGCGCGCGGCGTGTCGGCCTATCCCAGTGATGTGACCTGGCAGATGGTGGAGAACTTTCTGGCCGGTGGTGCCTGCGTCAGCGTGCTGGCCCGCCAGCATGGCATTGACCTGACGGTGGTGGACTGCGGCGTGCGGCACGACTTTGCGCCGCGCCCCGGCTTGCTGGACTACAAGGTGGCCTACGGCACGGCCGATGCGCTGGAGCAGCCCGCGATGAGCGCCTTCGAATGCGAGCGCGCGGTCGCCCAGGGCCGGGCGGTGGTCAAAAGCCTGCCGGGCAATGTCTTGCTGCTGGGCGAAATGGGCATTGGCAATACCTCGGCAGCGTCGCTGCTGATGGCACGCCTGACCGGGTTGGAGATTGCGGATTGCACCGGCGTGGGCACCGGCTTGGACGAAGCCGGGCTGCAGCGCAAGATCGCCGTGCTGGCCCAGGTGCTGGAGCGCCATGCGGGCGTGACCGATCCGCTGGAGGCAATGGAGGCGTTTGGCGGCTTCGAGATGGCCACCATGCTGGGCGCGGTGCTGCAGGCCGCCCAGGAGAACCGTGTGGTGGTGGTCGACGGCTTCATCGCCAGCGCGGTGGTGCTGGTGGCGCATGCGCTGCAGCCGCTGGTGCTGCAGCGCTGCGTATTTGCCCACAGCTCGGGCGAGCGTGGGCATGCCCTGATGCTGCACCACTTAGGGGCGCAGCCGCTGCTCGATCTGGGCCTGCGGTTGGGCGAGGGTTCGGGCGCTGCACTGGCCTGGCCGTTGCTGCAATCGGCCTGCCTGGTGCTGCGCGATATGGCCAGCTTTGCGTCGGCCGGCGTATCGCAGAGCGATGCAGCGTCCAGCTGAACCTGGCTGGCGGCGATTGCTATTGAATAAATAGCTGCCTGCGCAGGTTTTATATGCGCTAGAGGTTAATTTCGTGTGTGAAATTTAATCGGCACGCCACAAGGGTTTCCCTGCGGTAGGGCATTCGCCGGCAGCACGCTTTTTGGTAAACGGACTGGTAGACTAGTTTTACATTCTTTGCCTGCCGAGCCCATGAATAAGCCTTGTCCGTTGGCTGTTGCTGATCCGGATGCCAACCAGGCGGGCGCTCCGGTGGCCCACGCGGAGCAAGACCCGATGCAGCAGCTGCTGCAGGTGGTGAACCAGAGCGACAACGCCTTCATCGTAGGCGGGCCCGATACCCGCATCGTCTACGCCAACGCCGGCTTCACCAGCATGTTTGGCTACACCCTGGACGAGGTGCTGGGCCGCACCGTCAGCGCCACCTTGTCCGGCCCGCACACCGATCTGCAGGTGGTGGAACGCATCAAGCGCGAGCTGCAGCAGCCCGGCGGCGGGCGGGCCGATGTCCTGCTCTATACCAAGTCCGGCCGGCCGCTGTGGGTGTCCATCGTGGCCAACCCCTTGTTCGACGACCAAGGCCGCTTCACCGGTGTGGTCGGTGTGCTGGCCGACATCACCCAGACCAAGATGCACGAGGTGCTGCAGTACAAATTGCTGCATGCCATGGTGCAAGAGCTGCCCCTGCCCGAGCTGATGGAACTGGTATGCCGTGAGGTCGAGCGCATCGCGCCCGAGGTGGCGGCTTCCATCTTGCAGGTGGACGCCGAGGGCCGCCTGCATCCGCTGGCCGCGCCCAGCCTGCCCAAGCTGTATTCGGACGCGCTGGAGGGCCTGGCCATTGGCCCTATGACAGGCTCCTGCGGCACCGCGGCCTGGCGTGGCGAGGCGGTGCTGGTGACCGATATCGCCACCGACCCGTTGTGGGCTCCGTACAAGCACCTGATCCTGCCGCTGGGCTTTGTGGCCTGCTGGTCCAGCCCGATCACGGCCAGCGATGGCCGGGTGCTGGGCACCTTCGCCTTTTACTACCGCAGCCAGCGCGGCCCCGACGCGCTGCACCAGCGCCTGATCGATGTCAGCCTGCACCTGTGTGCGCTGGCGATGGAGCGCGAAGAGTCGCGCGCCCACATCCACCACCTGGCCTACTACGACACCCTGACCAGCCTGCCGAACCGCAAGATGCTGCGCTCCCAGGCCGAGCGCGCGCTGGCCGACGCCCGGCGCACCCAGACGCCGCTGGCCGTGCTGTTCCTGAACATCGACCGATTCAAGCAGGTCAACGATGCGCAAGGCCATAGCGCGGGTGACGAACTACTGCGCGAGATCGCCCGCCGCCTGGGCCTGGGCGTAGGCAGCCGGGACTTGGTAGGGCGACAGGCCGGCGACGAGTTTGTGGTCGTGCTGCAGCAGTGCTCCAACGAGCAGGCCGCCATGGCCGCCGAACGCCTGTTGCTGGCGATTGCTGAACCGGTGCCACTGGCCGGCGGCACCGTGCACCCGAATGCCAGCATCGGCGTGGCCCTGTTCCCCGACGACGGGCTGGACTTTGACGCCCTGCTCAACCATGCCGACCTGGCCATGTACCAGGCCAAGCGCGATGGCCGGGGCTGCCTGCGTTTCTTCAACGACGACATGAACCGCATCACCCAGGAACGGGTGGCACTGGAAGACGCGCTGCGCCATGCCTTGCGCGATGGCGGCTTGCACCTGCATTACCAGCCCCAGGTCAGCGGTGCGGGCTGCCGCTCGCTGTATGGCGTGGAAGCCTTGGCCCGCTGGACCCACCCGCGGCTGGGGCCGGTGTCGCCGGCCCAGTTCATTCCGCTGGCCGAGGAATGCGGCCTGATCGACGAGCTGGGCCACTGGGCCTTGGCCGAAGCCTGCCGCCAGATGGCCGACTGGCGCCGGCGCGGTGTGGCCGTACCCCAGGTGGCGGTGAATTTGTCGGCGCGCAATTTCCAGAACCCGGCCTTGCCGACGCTGGTGGCCGACTTGCTGCGCAGCCATGGCCTGCAGCCCAGCGACCTGGCCCTGGAGATGACCGAGAGCGTGGTGATGGACAGCGGCCGCAGTGTGCTGGCCACCATCGAGGCGGTGCATGCCTTGGGCGTCAAGCTGTCGCTGGACGACTTCGGCACCGGCTATTCCTCGCTCGGCTATCTGCACCGTCTGCCTATCCACGAACTCAAACTGGACAAAAGCTTTGTGCAGGACCTGGCCAACAGCGCAGCCGCCCAGGCCTTGACCAATACCGTGCTGCGTATCGGCGATGGCCTGCGTCTGGTGGTGGTGGCCGAGGGCGTGGAAACCCAGCTGCAGGCCGACTTTTTGATCGCGCGTGGCTGTCCGGTGCTGCAGGGCTACCTGTTTGCCCGGCCGCTGCCGGCAGCCGAGCTGGAGCCGTGGTTGGCAGCGCGCCTGGCCGCCGCACCGTGATGCGCTACGCCGGTCTTCCACCATGGCCGATCTAAGCTCCGAACAGTCGCAAGAGGTACTGCAGAACCACCGGAATTTTGCCCGGCGCAGCTATTTGTCGCGCATGGCCGGGCTGGCCCTGGGCTTTGTGATGACGGCCGCGGTACTGCTGCAGAACCAATCGCCGTTCTGGTACTGGATCGGGCCGGCCGTGCATTGTTTTGTGGGCCCGCAGATCGGTTGGTGGCTGGCGCGCCGCGCCGCCAATCCGCGCGAGGCGGAGCGCCGCAATCTGCTGGCCGACCACTTTCTGGGCGGCATATGGATGGTGTCCATGCAGTTCAATCTGCTGCCCTGCGTGCTCACGGTCAGCCTGCTGAGCATGGACAGCATGGCCGGTGGCGGGGCCCGGCTGCTATGGCGCGGCCTGCTCTGGCAGTTGGCCGGTGTGCTGCTGGGGATTGCGGTGTTCGGCTGGCACTGGCAGCCTGCATCCAGCCTGGCGACGGTGCTGGCCTGTCTGCCGCTGATGATCTGCCAGCCGATCCTGATCAGCTACATCGCCCGCAAAGCCATCCACCGCCTGAAGAAGCAAAGCCTGGAGTTGCGCCACCAGAGCCAGCACGACGGCCTGTCGGGCCTGTTCAACCGCACCCACTGGGAGCGGCTGGTGCGGGCCGAGTTTGTGCGCTTTCGCCGCCATGGCGAAGCCGCAGTGCTGGTGCTGGCCGACCTGGATTACTTCAAGCGCATCAACGATCTGCACGGCCATGCGGCGGGCGACGAGGCGATACGCCGGTTCTCCGCCGCACTGAGCCGGGTGCTGCGCGAAACCGATATCTGCGGCCGCTACGGCGGCGAGGAGTTTGGCGTGCTGCTGCCGCTGACCTCGGCCGCCGCTGCGCGCGAGGTGCTGGACCGGTTGCGCCGCGACCTGCATGAGCAGCCCTTGCTGGAAGAGGCCATGGTCACCGCCAGCTTTGGCGTGGCCGAGCTCACCGCCGATGTGCCCAGCGTCGAAGCCTGGCTGCGCCTGGCCGACCAGATGCTGTACCGCGCCAAGCACCTGGGGCGCGACTGCGTGGTGGTGCTGGGAGAGCAGTCGGCCGTCACCGTGCCCGGGCCGCTGGAGGCGCCGTCGGCCCAGCCGTCCTATAGCACGTTGCGCACCTTGGGCGATCCGATGAAGGTGGCGCGGCTGTTGTCGGGCCTGGATATGGGCGATGTGCCGCTGGCGCTGTTCGACCCGTCGGACCGGCTGGCCGTGGCGAACCCGGCTTTTTTGACGCTGTTCGCCGTGCCACGCGATGCGGTGAGTTTTGGCGACATCATTCGCCACTGCCATGCACAGCGGGTGGGCCCGAACGTGGTGTCCGACGACATCGAAGCCTGGCTGCGTGCCGCCGATGCGAAGCGTCGCAGCCAGCCGCAGCGCAACTTCTTGGTGGATACCTGCGATGGCCGCTGGTACCGCGCCAGCGAAACCTCGTACAGCGACGGCTGGATTCTGTTGCTGCTGCTGGATGTGACCGACAAAAGCCCGTCGACCCGCGCTCCGTTGTAAACCGGTCTGCTATTGAATCAATAGCTTCTCGCGCAGGTGCTGATTGCGCCAGCGGGCATTTTTGTTTAAATCTACCGGGCTGACAGCCGGGCGCTGCTGGGCCCAGCGGCTCAGGGCATGGTGGTCTTGGGTGTGAAGTCGCAGTAGCGGGCCACCGCGCACTGCCAGCACAGCGGCTTGCGTGCCTGGCATATGTAGCGGCCATGCAGGATCAGCCAGTGGTGGGCGTCCACCATATAGGCCGGCGGGATGCGCTTGAGCAGGCCCCGTTCCACATCCCGCGGGGTCTTGCCCGGTGCCAGGCCGGTGCGGTTGCCTAGTCGGAAGATGTGCGTGTCCACCGCCATGGTGGGCTCGCCAAAGGCCACGTTCAGCACCACATTGGCGGTCTTGCGGCCCACGCCGGGCAAGGCCTCCAGGGCTTCGCGGGTGCGCGGCACCTGGCCGTCGTGCAGGCGGACCAGCATCTCGCAGGTCTGCAGCAGGTGCTTGGCCTTGCTGTGGTACAGGCCTATGGTCTTGATGTAGCTCTCCAGCCCGTCCAGTCCCAGGTCCAGCATCGCCTGCGGCGTATTCGCCACCGGAAACAGGCGGCGCGTGGCCTTGTTGACGCCCACATCGGTGGCCTGGGCCGACAGCAGCACGGCGGTCAGCAGCTCGAACACACTGGTGTATTCGAGCTCGGTCACCGGCATCGGGTTGGCGGCTTGGAGGGTGGCAAAAAATCCAACTATGTTTTCGCGGTTCATGCCGCTATTACACCGCAGCCGGCAATGGCCGATCGCGCAGGAATCCTGCGTCCTACATTGGCGACAATAGCGGCCAGAAAGCGAGAACCCACCATGTCCCTGCCCGTGTCTTTACCGTTTGCCGACCGCCTCCAGTTTGTCGAAACCTCGGCCATCCGTGAACTTTTCAAGCTGCTGGGCACGCCCGGCATCATCAGCTTTGCCGGCGGCTTTCCCGACCCGGCGCTGTTCGACGTGGAGGGCATTGCCGAGTCCACCGCCGCCGTGCTGGCCAATACCCCCGGCCCGGTGCTGCAATACGGCGCCACCGAGGGCTACAACCCGCTGCGCGAGCAGCTCAGCAAGTTCATGGGCAACAAGGGCGTGACTGTGGCGCCCGACGGCCTGATCGTCACCACCGGCAGCCAGCAGGCGTTGGACCTGATCGGCAAGACCATGATCAACCCCGGCGACAAGGTGATCGTCGAAGGCCCGACCTTTCTGGCCACCATCCAGTGCTTCCGCCTGTACGGCGCGCAGGTCATCAGCGCCCCGATCGACGCCAATGGCGTGGACGTGGACGCGCTGGAAAAACTGATCGACGAGCATAGACCGAAGCTGGTGTACTTGATCCCCACCTTCGGCAACCCCAGCGGCGCCACCCTGAGCCTGGAGCGGCGCAAGCGTATCCTGGACATCGCCGTGCGCACCCGCACCCTGGTGGTCGAAGACGACCCGTATGGCGAGCTGTACTTCGACCAGCCGCCGCCGCCCAGCATCCTGGCCCTGAGCGCCGATGTGCCCGGCAGCCGCGACTGGCTGGCGCACTGCGGCTCGATGAGCAAGATCCTCAGTCCCGGCCTGCGCGTGGGCTGGATGATTGCCCCGCCGGCGCTGCTGGCCAATGCCACGATGTGCAAGCAGTTCAGCGACGCCCACACCAGCAACCTGACCCAGGCCACGGCCGCGCACTATCTGACTTTGGGCCGCCTGGACGGTACGCTGGCCGTGGTGCGCAAGGTCTACGCCGAGCGTGCGCGGGTGATGGCCGAGTCGCTGCAGCGCGAACTGGGTGGCGCCATCACCTTTAACGCGCCGCAGGGCGGCATGTTCTTCTGGGCCAAGCTGACCGAAGGCCGCGACGCCAGCGCGTTTGCCAAGCGCGCGATCGAGAAGCTGGTGGCCTTTGTGCCCGGCGCTCCGTTCTTCGCGCACGATGCCGACAAGTCCACCCTGCGCCTGAGCTTTGCCACTGTCGGCGTGGAAAAGATCGAAGAAGGCATTGCCCGGCTCGGCCAGGCGCTCTGACGGCTGGGATAGGGATGCTCCTGTTTGTATAGCTGCGGGTGCAGGTAGATACTGCGCTGCAGCCCTGTTTGGTGCTTGGCCCGCTGCTGTCTATACTGGCGCAGACGGAGGCCCCCCATGCCATGGACTACCCACGATGTCACCAATGTGGTGCCCGAACTCAAGGACATCGCACTCTACGGCTGCGACCTGGCCCTGCAGGAGGCGCTGCAGCGCGGCGGCGCGCAGGCCTATGAAGCGGCCGTAGCGGCCTACGGCACCGCCCTGGGCCGCGAGCAAACCCTGCGCTGGGCCGAAGAGGCGAACCGCTACAAGCCCGAGCTGCACAGCTTTGACCGCAGCGGCCACCGCATCGACGTGGTGACGTTCCACCCGGCCTGGCATGCGGTGATGGCCATGTTCCGCGCGCAGAACCTGGTGTCCCTGCCGTTTTCCGACCCGCGGCCCGGCGCCTGGAGCGCCTATGCCGCCGGCTTCTACCTGCATGCCCAGGTGGAGGACGGCTCGCTGTGCCCGGGCTCGATGACCTTTGCCAGCATCCCGGTGCTGCAGCAGGAGCCGGTGCTGTTTGCCCAGCTCGCGCCCAAGCTGTACGCCATCCAGCACGATGCCAGGGATCTGCCGATTCCGCAAAAGGATGCGATCTTGATTGGCATGGGCATGACCGAGAAGCAGGGCGGCTCCGACGTGCGCAGCAACACCACCGTGGCCACGCCCATTGCGGCGGCCAGCGGTCGCGGCGCGGCCTACCGCCTGGTCGGGCACAAATGGTTTTTCTCGGCGCCGATGTGCGACGCGCACCTGGTGCTGGCGCGTGCCGAGGGCGGCCTGTCGTGCTTCTACGTGCCGCGCTTCACGCCCGATGGCGAGAAGAACGCGGTGCGCATCCAGCGCCTGAAAGACAAGCTCGGCAACTGCTCGAACGCCAGCAGCGAGGTCGAGCTGCAAGACGCCTGGGGCCTGATGGTCGGCGAGGAGGGCCGCGGCATCCCCACCATCCTGGCCATGGCCGGCTACACCCGGCTGCACTGCGTGATCGGCAGCGCCGGCATGCTGCGCCAGGCGCTGCTGCAGGCCTTGCACCATGCGCGGCACCGGCAGGTGTTCGGCAAGCCCTTGCTGGAGCAGCCGCTGATGCAAAGCGTGCTGGCCGACATGGCGCTGGAAAGCGAGGCCGCCACCCAGCTGATGATGCAGCTGGCCCAGGCTTTCGGCCGGGCCGACGAGCCGCTACAGCGCGCCTACCAACGCATCGTCACGCCGGCCGCCAAGTTCTGGGTCTGCAAGCGCGGCGTCGAGCTGGCCGGCGAGGCCATGGAGGTGCTGGGCGGTAACGGCTATGTGGAAGACGGCCCGCTGGCGCGGCTGTTCCGCGGCATGCCGGTGAATTCGATCTGGGAGGGTTCGGGCAATGTGATGTGCCTGGACGTACTGCGCGCCATCCGCCACGAGCCCGCCGCCTGGCAGCTGCTGCTGGACGAGCTGGCGTTGCACTGCGGCGGCGATGCGCGGCTGCAGCCGGCGCTGCTGGCGCTGCAAACCGATGCCGCACTGGAGGAGGCCGGCGCCCGGCTGTTCGCGCAAAACCTGGTGCTGCTGGTACAGGCCAGCTTGCTGCTGCAGCATGCGCCCGGCGATGTGGCCGACGCCTTCATTGCCTCGCGCTTCGGCCCGGCCTGGGGCCGGGTCTACGGCTGCCTGCCGCCGGGACTGAACCACGCCGCGATTCTGGCGCGCGCCTGGGGCGAGCCGCTGTAAAACGCAGTTGCTATCTATTCGGTAGCTGTCAGCGCTGGTGGAATAAGCGCCAGAGCCTTGTTTTTCCTATATCTCCGTGCTGCTGTACATCCAGGTTAATGGCCTGCAAAGGGTATTCACCAATGCCGGTTTGGGTATTGGATATCCGCCAATCTATATTGGATATATATCGTAAGTGTCCCTAGGATGCCGCAGCGGCCGGCTATTTGCAACCACACCGGCACGCGCAAAAACAAAAGGAGACAGACAACATGGCAAACCCTGGAGCCACTCTGGCGGTCGTTTTGAGCGGGCGGGAATTCACCCAGCCCTAAACCCATTTTCAAGAAAGGACGTGTACCAATAGCCACTAACGAAAGCACCTACCACCATGGCATTCTTCAAAAAGCTGGCGCAGGCCAGCACGGCATTTTTAGCCTCGGCCCTGCTGCTCAGCGGCTGCGGCGGCGGCTCCGACGCGGTGAGCGCGTCGTCGACCGAGATGACGGCAACCGCCGGCGCTGGCGACATTCCGCCCGACACCAGCCCCGACACCTCGGTAGCCTGGGTGATGAGCTACTTCGGGCCCAACCAGGACCTGCCGAACGATTCCCTGCACCTGGCTTTCAGCACCGACGGCCTGAACTGGACCGGCCTGAATGATGGCAAGCCGGTGTACCAGGCGCCCACCACCATCCAGGGCATCGCCGGCTCCGGCCATATCCGCGACCCCTACATCCTGCGCAAGAACGACGGCAAGTTCGTCTACATCGCCACCGACTGGACCCTGGCGGTGAACGACTCGAATTACTGGAACCGGCCGAGCAAGCGCATCTTCGTCGCCGATTCGACCGACCTGATCACCTTCACCAACCCGCGCTTCCTGACCATGGCCACGGCGCTGGGCAGCAACACCCAACCGCACGCCTGGGCGCCCGAGGCCTACTACGACCCGGACCGGCGCAAGTACGCCATCGTCTGGTCGGGCAATGCCGACCGTGGCCGCACCTATGTGAGCTACACCAAGGACTTCAACAGCCTGGTGAACCCGGTGCCCGAGGTGCTGTTCGACCCCGGCTACGACGAGATCGACGCCACCGTCGTGCCGTTCAACGGCCGCAACTACCTGTTCTACAAGGACGAAACCGGCAGCGGCAAGGACATCCAGGTCGCCAAGTCCTCGGGCGCGGGCTTGCTGGCCGGTTCGTTCACCCGTATCTCGCCCAACTACCTGACGCGCGGCGCCAACCAGAGCGTGATGCAGGGCACCGAGGGCCCGCTGGTCATCAAGGTGCCGGGCCAGGAGCGCTGGTACATGTATGCCGACTACTACGGCAATGGCGGCGTGTTCGGCTGCTGGACCACCACCAACCTGGACTCCGACCCGGCGACCTGGACCAAGCTGACCAATGGCGTGGACTTCAAGCTGCCCGAAGGCGTGCGCCATGCGAATACCGTGCGCGTCACCCAGGCCCAGCTGGACGCGCTGAAGGCGCACTACGGCGTGACCGTCACCCCCGTCAGCACCCGCATCAAGACCACTTATTCCGAAGGCGGCACGCCGTTCTATGTGGCCCACGCCTGGTTCCACGGCATGATCACCCAGCTGAACGACACCGCCAACGGCCAGTTGCCGGCCGACTTCAAATGGAAGGCTGTGCCCGGCCTGGCCGACCCGATCGATCCCAACTTGGTGTCGTTCGAGGCCACCGGCTTTGCCGGCCGGTACTTGCGCATAGACAGCGCCAACCCGACCCGCTGGCCCACCGGCGGCAGCCTGACCCAGGCGAACCGCGGCTACGGCCTGGGCTGGATCGCCACGGCCGACAAGAAAAACCTGACCTGGGTTGACCCGTATGTGGACAGCAGCACCTTCAAGAGCGATGCCACCTTCCGCAAGGTGCCGGCCCTGAACGGCGATGCGAACATGGTGTCGCTGCAGTGGTACGGCAACACCACGCTGTACCTGCGCCACATGGCCTACCAGCTGCTGGGCCTGCCCAGCACCGGCAGCAGCCAGCAGAAGATAGACGCGTCCTTCACGCTGGAAACCCAGTAGGCGCAGGCTTTTCTCCCACCGGTGCCCGTCTGCGGGCGGGCACCGGACTTTTTTATTCCATGGGTTGAGACTATGAAAAACACAATTTCCCGTTGCGTGGGCGCAGCCTGCCTGGTGGCCGGTGCCTTGGGTTTGCCGGTGACGGCAGTGGCCGTGCCGGTGACCTCTCTGGTTGGGGCTACGCAGCTGACTATGCCGATCAACAATATTTACCGCGGCAGCGGTCCGCTGCAGCTGGCGCCCGGCATCACCTGGACCAGTACCGGCGCCAATTCGATGTTCGGCAATACCGATGGCTACGGCTTTGACGCGAATGGCGACTGGAATTCCGACATGACCATGGTGGCCACCAACGACGCCACGACCACCACCATGACCTTCACCTTCGACACCGCGGTGTCGGGCTTTGGTGGCTTCTTCAACTGGGCGCCTAGCGACAGCACGGCGGCCATCGCCGCCTATGACGCCAACAATGTGCTGCTGGATGCGCTGCAGTTCAGTTTTCTGACCGACGGCAGCTTGAACTCTGGGCAGTTTTTAGGCTTCCAGGAGTCGGGCGCCATCATCAAGTCCTTCACCATCACCGGCCTGTATGTGGCCGGCGCCGACTTCGAAGTCAAAGCCGTGCCCGAACCCGGCACCCTGGCCCTGACCCTGGTCGGTCTGGGCATGCTGGGCTGGACGGCACGGCGCAAGGCCCAGCAGGAAGATAGGGTATAAAAAAAGCTGCTAGCGCATATAGAGTATGCGGTAGCAGCTATTGATTGGATAGCAAGCCCCGGCCTCACGCCGGGGCAGGGTGTTTAAACCACCTTGGCGATGGAGGCGCAGACGTAGTCGATGTTCTTGCTGTTCAGCGCGGCCACGCACATGCGGCCGGTGTCGGTGCCGTAGACGCCGAACTCGTTGCGCAGGCGCACCATCTGGTCCTTGCTCAGGCCGGAGTAGCTGAACATGCCGATCTGGCTGGTGATGAAGCTCATGTCTTGCTGCACGCCGGCGGCCTTCAGGCCGTCGACCAGCTTTTGGCGCATGGCCTTGATGCGCACGCGCATTTCGCCCAGTTCGCTTTCCCACTGGGCGCGCAGCTCGGGGGTGTTCAGCACCGTGGCCACGACGGTGGCGCCGTGGATTTGCGGGTTGCTGTAGTTGGTGCGGATGCAGATCTTCAGCTGGCTCAGCACGCGGCCGGCTTCTTCCTTGGATTCGCACAGCACGCTCAGGGCGCCCACACGTTCGCCGTACAGGCTGAAGCTCTTGCTGAACGAGGTGGAGACCAAGAAGCTCAGGCCGGCGGCGACGAACTTGCCGATGACAGCGCCATCTTCCTTGATGCCGTAGCCGAAGCCCTGGTAGGCCATGTCGAGGAAGGGGGTCAGGTTGCGGGCCTTGACCACGGCAACCACTTGGTCCCATTCGGCGGCGGTGATGTCGTAGCCGGTGGGGTTATGGCAGCAGGCGTGTAGCACCACGATGGTGCCGGCAGCGGCAGCGTTCAGCGAGGCCAGCATGCCTTCGAAGTTGACGCCGCGCTTGGCCGCGTCGTAGTAGGCGTAGCTGTCGACTTCGAAACCGGCGTTCTGGAACAGCGCGCGGTGGTTTTCCCAGCTCGGGTCGCTGATCAGCACCTTGGCTGTGGGGTTCAGCTTCTTCAGGAAGTCGGCGCCGATTTTCAGGCCGCCGGTGCCGCCAATGCCTTGCACGGTGACCGCGCGGCCCGAGGTGACGGGTTCGGAATCGGCACCGAAGACCAGGCCTTTGACGGCCGAGTCATAGGCCGCCACGCCGTCGATCGGCAGATAGCCGCGGGGCTTGGGGGCGTCGGTCATTTGCTTTTCCACGGCTTGCACGCAGGCCAGCAGCGGCAGCTTGCCGTTGTCGTCGAAGTACACGCCCACGCCCAGGTTCACTTTGTTGGGGTTGGTGTCGGCGTTGAATTGCTCGTTCAGGCCCAGGATCGGGTCGCGCGGTGCCATTTCGACGGCGGTGAACAATGACATGGAAAAGTCCTATGGAGTTGGTCTGGAAGAGGGCGCCCGGCGCGGCAAAGCATGCACGGGCAACCTGGAATTTTAGCCGCCGCCGTAGCCAACCCGGCTGCCGGAATTGCATGGAACCATGTTGGTTGCCGGAGTGGTACTATTATTTTGATAGCTGCTTGCGCAATCAAAATATGCGTGAACTGCCGATTTGGCTTGTATTTTGAAGCTGTGCCGCCGGGGCGGCAGCTGGCTTGCCGGACAATCGCGCCATGCGTTATCTGCGTCTCTACATCACCACCCGCCGCCATCCGTCCGCGATCCTGCTCATGGTGCAGCTGCTGGGCATGGTGCTGTATCCATTTATTGAGAACACCGAGGCCGGGCGCATAGGCTTTGGCGCCTTCGGCATCGTGGTGCTGTTCATCACCACCCGCATGGTGCGGCGCACGCCGGGCCTGACCTGGGTCAGCGTCTGCATCGCCTTGCCGGCCATCGTGCTGCTGGCGCTGCAGGCCTTGTTCGGCATGCCAGAGCTGCTGCCCTGGTCGGCGGGGCTGGAGGCGGTGTTCTACTTTTATGCGGCCTTCAGCCTGATCGCCTACATGCTGGAAGACCACCGTGCGACCACCGACGAGCTGTTTGCCGCCGGCGCCACCTTCACCCTGCTGGCCTGGGCGTTTACCTATCTGTTTGTGCTGACCCAGGCGCTGCAACCCGGCTGCTTTGCGGCGGCGGTGAACTCGGGCGATCCGCGCAGCTGGACCGAGCTGATGTTTCTGAGCTTTGCGCTGCTGTCCAGCACCGGCATCGGCGACGTGATCCCCATCACCCCGCATGCGCGCGCGCTGGCCAGCCTGGAGATGTTCACCGGGGTGATCTACCTGGCGGCGGTGGTGTCGCGTCTGATTGGTTTGACCCTGGTGTCGCACAAGTAAACCTGTATTCCTATACAGTATTGGGTTTTCTGCCGCTATCCCGTCGATTTGGAGTCTGCGCCCCATGACTGAAACCGTGTCCCTGTATCCGTCCACCTCTCCCGAGCAGCCGGCCGGCGAATTCATCCACTTCCCCGATTCCCCGTTCGAGCTGTTCATGCCGTACCCGCCGGCCGGCGACCAGCCCGAGGCGATCCGGCAACTGGTGGAGGGCGTGAACGACGGCGAGGTGTTCCAGACCCTGCTGGGCGTGACCGGCTCGGGCAAGACCTACACCATGGCCAATGTGATCGCCCGCCTGGGTCGGCCGGCCATCGTGTTCGCGCCGAACAAGACCCTGGCGGCCCAGCTGTACAGCGAGTTCCGCGAGTTTTTTCCGAACAATGCGGTCGAGTACTTCGTCAGCTACTACGACTACTACCAACCCGAGGCCTATGTGCCGCAGCGTGACCTGTTCATCGAGAAGGACAGCGCCATCAACGAGCACATCGAGCAGATGCGGCTGAGCTGCACCAAGAGCGTGATGGAGCGGCGCGACGTGGTGATCGTGGCCACGGTCTCGGCCATTTACGGTATCGGTGAGCCCGAGAGCTACCACCGCATGGTGATGACCTTGCGCACCGGCGACAAGATGGGTCAGCGCGACGTGATCGCCCAGCTGATCCGCATGCAGTACCAGCGCAACGACATGGAGTTCAGCCGCGGCAAGTTCCGCGTCCGTGGCGACACCATCGACGTGTTCCCCGCCGAGCATTCCGAGCTGGCGATCCGCATCGAGCTGTTCGACGACGAGGTCGAAACCCTGCAGCTGTTCGACCCGCTGACCGGCCGTATCCGGCAGAAGATCCCGCGCTTCACCGTCTACCCCAGCAGCCATTACGTGACGCCGCGCGACAAGGTGCTGGCGGCGGTAGAGACCATCAAGATGGAGTTGTCGGACCGGCTGAAAGAGCTGGTCAGTGCCGGCAAGCTGGTGGAGGCCCAGCGGCTCGAGCAGCGCACCCGGTTTGACCTGGAAATGCTGACCGAGATCGGCCATTGCAAGGGTATCGAGAACTACACCCGGCATCTGAGCGCCGCCTTGCCGGGCGAGCCGCCGTCCACGCTGACCGACTACCTGCCCAAGGACGCGCTGATGTTCCTGGACGAAAGCCACATCCTGATCGGCCAGTTCGGCGGCATGTACAACGGCGACAGGGCACGCAAGACCACGCTGGTGGAATATGGCTTTCGCCTGCCCAGCGCGCTGGACAACCGGCCGCTGAAGTTCGAAGAATTCGAAACCAAGATGCGCCAGGCGGTGTTCGTCACGGCCACCCCCGGCAACTGGGAAAAGGAGCACACCGGCCAAGTGGTCGAGCAGCTGGTGCGGCCCACCGGCCTGGTCGATCCGCAGGTCGAGGTGCGGCCCGCCACCCACCAGGTCGACGATGTGCTGCAGGAGATCCGCATTCGGGTCGAGAAGAACGAGCGGGTTTTCATCACCACGCTGACCAAGCGCATGGCCGAGCAGCTGACCGACTATTTGACCGAAAACGGCGTCAAGGTGCGCTACCTGCACAGCGACGTGGACACGGTGGAGCGGGTCGAGATCCTGCGCGATTTACGCCTGGGTGCCTTCGATGTGCTGGTGGGCATCAACCTGCTGCGCGAAGGGCTGGACGTGCCCGAGGTATCGCTGGTGGCGATTCTGGACGCCGACAAGGAAGGTTTTTTGCGCTCCGAGCGTTCATTGATCCAGACCATTGGTCGGGCCGCGCGGAACTTAAATGGCCGGGCCATTCTCTATGCCGACAAGGTCACCGATTCGATGCGCAAGGCGATCGACGAAACCGAGCGGCGTCGGACCAAGCAGATTGCGCACAACCTGGCCCAGGGCATCACGCCGCGCAGCATCATCAAGCAGGTGAAAGACCTGATCGACGGTGTGTACAGCGAGAAATCAGGCCGTGAGGCCGAGAAACTGGAACAGGACGCGATCCAGCGCGCCAAGGTGGAGGACATGGGCGAGAAAGACATTGCCCGCGAAATCAAACGCCTGGAAAAGCTGATGCTGGAGCATGCAAAGAACCTGGAGTTCGAGAAGGCTGCCCGGGTCCGCGACCAGCTGGCGCTGCTGAAGACCCAGGCCTTCGGCGCCTCGGGCCACGACAACGTGGTGCTGTAAGCTGCCGCAAAAAGACCTATCGTTCTAAATGTGACTGATTAGTATCGTTACCCGACGGATTTGATGGGCTTCTCTGCTATAATCGCTCTGTCAATAAAGAAAAACCAGCAGTTGAGGGCGCGCAACCGTGATTAAAGCGGTTGCAAGCTGGAGGAAAAGGGTGCCGGGGTCTGTTGAAACGCAGTTTCGGCCCGATGTTCACAACCAGTACAGCCAACCAGAAGGAGCTTGCGATGCGACTCACCACCAAAGGCCGTTTTGCGGTCACCGCCATGATTGATCTGGCCTTGCGCCAAAACAACGGCCCCGTCACGCTGGCCGCTATCAGCCAGCGCCAGCAGATTTCCCTGTCTTACCTCGAGCAGTTGTTCGGCAAATTGCGCCGCCACGATCTGGTGGAGTCCACCCGCGGCCCTGGCGGCGGTTACACCCTGGGCCGCAAGGCAGCCGAGATCACCGTTGCCGACATCATCGTGTCGGTGGACGAACCCATCGATGCCACCCAGTGCGGCGGCAAGGAAAACTGCCTGGGCGAAGCCGGTCGTTGCATGACCCACGATCTCTGGGCCTCTCTGAATACCCGCATGGTCGAGTTCCTGGATTCCGTCAGCCTGCAGAAGCTGGTCGACGAACAGCTCGCTAAGGGCGTGCAGATCGAAAGCAAGCCCATGGTCAAGCGTGCGATCTCCAGCATGCCGGTCGTGAAGCCCATGCGCATCACCGGGCCGAATTCGGTTTTTGCCCTTGGCAACGTGTTTGCCAAGTCGTAATGTCTGCAACGTGTTTGCCAAATCGTAATTTCTTAACAGCGCTTTTTTAAAGCCAGCCTTCACCGAGATTTTTGAGAGCTAGCCAATGGACACCACCCCCCATTTCCCCATTTACATGGACTACAGCGCCACCAACCCCTGCGACGAGCGGGTAGTGGATGCGATGATTCCCTGGTTGCGCGAGCATTTCGGCAACCCCGCATCCCGCAGCCATGCATGGGGCTGGGAGGCGGAAGCCGCGGTCGAAAAAGCCCGCGAGCAGGTGGCAGCACTGATTGGCGCCGACCCGCGTGAAATCGTCTGGACCTCGGGCGCGACCGAGTCCAACAACCTGGCGCTCAAAGGCGCCGCGCATTTCTACAAGACCAAGGGCAAGCACATCATCACAGTGAAGACCGAGCACAAAGCCGTGCTCGATACCTGCCGTGAGCTGGAGCGCCAAGGCTTTGAAGTGACCTATCTGGATGTGCAGGCCGACGGCCTGGTCGATCTGGAAGTCTTCAAGGCGGCGATCCGCCCCGACACGATTCTGGCCAGCGTCATGTACGTGAACAACGAAATCGGCGTGATCCAGGATATCGCTGCCATCGGTGCGGTCTGCCGCGAAAAGGGCGTGATCTTCCATTCCGATGCAGCGCAAGCCACCGGCCGCGTCGCGTTTGATATTTCCACCATGCCGGTGGATCTGATGAGCCTGACCTCGCACAAAACCTATGGCCCCAAAGGCATAGGCGCGCTGTTCGTACGCCGCAAGCCACGCATCCGCCTGGAAGCGCAAATGCACGGTGGTGGCCATGAGCGCGGCATGCGCTCCGGCACCTTGCCGACCCACCAGATCGTCGGCATGGGCGAGGCCTACCGCATCGCCAAGGAAGAAATGGCGGTGGAAAACCAACGCATCCAGGCCTTGCACGACCGCATGCTGGCTGGCCTGAAAGGCATCGAGCAGGTGTTCATCAACGGCCACGAAACCCAGCGCGTGCCGCACAACCTGAACATGAGCTTCAACTACGTCGAAGGCGAGTCGCTGATCATGGGCATCAAGGGCCTGGCCGTGTCCAGTGGCTCGGCATGCACCTCGGCCAGTTTAGAACCCAGCTATGTGCTGCGCGCCCTGGGCCGCAGCGACGAGCTGGCCCACAGCAGCCTGCGCATGACGATTGGCCGCTGGACCACCGAAGCCGACATCGACTACGCGGTCGATACCATCAAGGTCAACGTGGCCAAGCTGCGCGACCTGAGCCCTTTATGGGAGATGTACCAAGATGGCATCGACATCAGCACCATCCAATGGTCGGCACACTGATTTGAATTGAAGAGGTAAACACCATGGCTTATTCTGAAAAAGTGGTAGACCACTACGAGAACCCCCGTAACGTGGGTTCGTTTGAAAAGGGCGACGACAGCGTGGGCACCGGCATGGTCGGCGCACCGGCTTGCGGCGACGTGATGAAGCTGCAGATCAAGGTCAACCCCTTGACCGGCGTGATCGAAGACGCGCGCTTCAAGACCTATGGCTGCGGCTCGGCGATTGCCTCCAGCTCGCTGGTGACCGAATGGGTCAAGGGCAAGACCCTGGACGAAGCGGCAGCGCTGAAAAACAGCCAGATCGCCGAAGAACTGGCTTTGCCGCCGGTCAAGATCCATTGCTCCATCCTGGCCGAAGACGCCATCAAGGCCGCAGTGCACGACTACAAGCAAAAACACGGAGCCGCCCAGGTCCACTGACATGGCTGTGACGTTGACAGAGGCCGCCGCCCGGCATGTGACCCGCTACCTGGCCAAACGCGGCAAGGGCGTGGGCGTGCGCCTGGGTGTCAAGACCACCGGCTGTTCGGGTCTGGCCTACAGGCTTGAATATGTGGACGAGCTGGCCCCGGAAGACATCGTCTTCGAAGGCCATGGCGTCAAGGTGCTGGTCGATCCCAAGAGCCTGGCCTATATCGACGGCACCCAGCTGGACTTTGTGCGTGAAGGCCTGAACGAAGGCTTCAAGTTCGAGAACCCGAACGAGCGGGACAAATGTGGCTGCGGAGAAAGCTTCCGGATCTAACGGCAGTGCTCCGAACACCAACCGCCCGCGCCCTGTGTGCTGGCGGTTTTTTCTTGGCATCTATGAACCTCCAATCCAACGACTTCGAGCTGTTTGAAATCCCCGTGCAGTTTGCGCAGGACCATGCGGCCATGCAGGCACGCTGGCAGGCGCTGCAGCGCGAGGCGCACCCCGATCGCTTTGCGGCTCAGGCCGGTGCCGCGCAGCGTGTGGCCATGCAGTGGTCGGTGCGCATCAACGAAGCCTGGGCCCGGCTGAAAGACCCGCTGAAGCGCGCCGCCTATCTGTGCGAGCTGCACGGCGCCGGCATCCAGGCCGAGGACAACACGGCCATGCCCAAGGCTTTTTTGATGCAGCAAATGGAGTGGCGCGAGGCCCTGGACGATGCCGACAGCGCGGCGGCGCTGGAAGCGTTGAACACCGAAGTGCTGCAGGCCCGGCGCGACAGCCTGACCGAATGCACGCGGCTGCTGGACGTGGCCCACGACTACGCGCAGGCGGCGCAGCAAGTACGCGCCCTGATGTTCATCGAACGCTTTGCCCGCGATGTGGACGACCGCCTCGACGCAATGGGTACCGCCCAGCTGTGACAATTAGCCCCTAGAACTACTGAAAACCCCCGATGGCGCTTCTTCAAATTTCCGAACCCGGCCAGTCGCCCGATCCGCACCAGCGGCGCCATGCCGTGGGCATCGACCTGGGCACCACCCATTCGCTGGTCGCTACCGTGCGCAGCGGCGAGGCCGTGTGCCTGCCCGATGCCCAGGGCCGGGTGATCCTGCCCAGCGTGGTGCGCTACCTGGCCGGCGACAAGCGCCAGATCGGCCATGACGCCCTGGCGGCCCAGGCCGGTGACCCCGAGAACACCATCGCCTCGGTCAAGCGCTTCATGGGCCGCGGCCTGGCCGATATCGCCCAGCGTGAAAAGCTGCCCTATGCGTTCATCGACAAGCCTGGCATGGTCGGCCTGCAGACCGTGCACGGCGAGAAATCGCCGGTCGAGGTCAGCGCCGAGATCCTGGCGACCCTGCGTTTCCGGGCCGAGGACAGCTTCAACGACGATGTATATGGCGCAGTGATTACCGTGCCTGCCTACTTCGACGAAGCCCAGCGCCAGGCCACCAAGGACGCGGCGCAGCTGGCCGGCCTGAACGTGCTGCGCCTGATCAACGAGCCCACGGCGGCCGCCATCGCCTATGGCCTGGACAACGCCAGCGAAGGCATTTACGCGGTCTACGACCTGGGCGGCGGCACTTTCGATATTTCCATCCTGCGCCTGAGCCAGGGCGTGTTCGAAGTCATCGCCACCGGTGGCGATGCGGCCCTGGGTGGCGACGACTATGACCGTGCCTTGGCCGACTGGGTGCTGGCGCAAACCGGCCGCGAGGCGGCTACCGCGTC
Organism: Rhodoferax ferrireducens; assembly: GCF_031458075.1. Taxonomy (GTDB): domain Bacteria; phylum Pseudomonadota; class Gammaproteobacteria; order Burkholderiales; family Burkholderiaceae_C; genus Rhodoferax_B; species Rhodoferax_B ferrireducens_A. Next base: position 1,538,699 of record NZ_JAVDXT010000001.1, read on the forward strand.
CGACAAAGTGGCGCTGCAAACCGCGGCCCGGGCCTGCAAGGAAGCCTTGTCTGCTACAGATATCGTAGCTATAAGCGCAGATCTATCCAGCGGAAACCTGCGATTTGACGTTAAGAAATCCGACTTCGAAGCCGCCACGGCCCCGCTGACGGCCCGCACCATGGCCGCCGTGCGCAAGGCGCTGCGCGATGCCAAGCTCGGCGTTGACGAAGTGCAGGGCACGGTGATGGTCGGCGGCTCCACCCGCATGCCGCAGGTGCAGCAGGCGGTGGCTGCATTCTTTGGCCGGCCGCCCTTGACCAACTTGAACCCCGACGAAGTGGTTGCGCTGGGCGCCGCCATCCAGGCGAACCAACTGGCCGGCAACAGCGGTGCCGAAGACCTGCTGCTGCTGGACGTGATCCCGCTGTCGCTGGGCATAGAAACCATGGGCGGCCTGGTCGAGCGCATCGTGCCGCGCAACCAGACCATCCCCACCGCGATGGCGCAGGATTTCACCACCTACCAAGACGGCCAGACCGCGCTGGCGCTGCACGTAGTGCAGGGCGAGCGCGACCTGGTGGCCGACTGCCGCAGCCTGGCGCGCTTCGAGCTGCGTGGCATTCCGCCGATGGCCGCCGGTGCGGCGCGCATCCGCGTCACCTTCACCGTCGACGCCGATGGCCTGCTGAGCGTGGCCGCGAAAGAGCAGGGCAGTGGCGTGGAAGCGCAGATTACCGTCAAACCCAGCTACGGCCTGAGCGACGAGCAGATCGCCCAGATGCTGCAAGACAGCTTCAGCACCGCCGCCCAGGACATGCAGGCGCGCGCGCTGGTCGAGGCCCGCGTCGATGCCGACCGCATGCTGCTGGCCACCCAGAGCGCGCTGGATGCCGACGGCGATTTGTTGTCCGCCGCCGAGCGTGCCGAGGTCGATGTCCTGCGGGCTGAATTGCTGCAAGCCAAATCCCTCAGCGATGCCAAGCTGGTCGAAGCCGCCACCAAACGGCTGGCCGACGGCACCGAAGCCTTTGCCGCTGCCCGCATGAACCGGGGCATCCAGCATGCCCTGTCCGGTAAGAACATAGCCACGATCTGATATGCCCGTCATCAAAATACTCCCCCATCCCGAATACTGTCCGCAAGGTGCAGAAATCAGCGCGCCGGCCGGCACCTCGATTTGCGAAGCCATGCTGGACAACCACATCAACATCGAGCATGCCTGCGACATGAGCTGTGCCTGCACCACCTGCCACGTCATCGTGCGCGAGGGCTTCCAGTCGCTGGGCGAGCTGGACGAGAACGAAGAAGACCTGCTGGACCGCGCCTGGGGCCTGGAGCCGCAGTCGCGTCTGGGCTGCCAGGCCTTACTGGCGCAGACCAATGTGACGGTGGAAATCCCCAAGTACACCATCAACCACGCCAAAGAAAATCACTGATAAAAAGGGCCGTTAGCGCAGGTACTACCTGCACGAGCAGCTATTAAAAAGATAGTTTATGCGCCAGATCATTCTTGATACCGAAACCACTGGCCTGTCGGCGACGGGGGGCGACCGCATCCTGGAAATCGGTTGTGTCGAGCTGCTGCACCGCAAGCTCACCGGTAACCACTTCCACCAGTACATCAATCCCGAGCGCGACAGCCACGAAGACGCGCTGCGGGTGCACGGCATCACCACCGAGTTCCTGCGTGACAAGCCGAAGTTTGCGGAGATCGCCGACGAATTTCTGGCCTTCTGCGCCGATGCCGAGATCATCATCCACAACGCGGCGTTCGACGTTGGATTTCTGAACAAAGAACTGGAGCGCCTGGGCAAGCCACCGCTGAAGAGTTTTGTCAGCGGGGTGGTCGACACCCTGGCCATGGCCAAGGAGCTGTACCCGGGCAAGCGCAATTCGCTGGACGCCTTGTGCGACCGGCTGGAGGTGGACCGCACGGTGCGCGACAAGCATGGCGCTTTGCTGGATGCAGAGTTGCTGGCCAAGGTCTACATCAACCTGACGCGCGGCCAGGACGCGCTGCTGATCGATGTGGGCGACGAGGACACCTCGGTGGCCGCCGTGCCGCAAATGGATTTGTCCGGTTTTGTGCTGCCCGTGCTGTTAGCCGGAGAGGACGAGACCACCGCGCATCTGGATCTGTTGAAGCAACTCGATAAATCCAGTGGCGGTAAGACGGTTTGGCGAAATCACGAAAATAATGTTGTATAATTTGAGGCTTACCTGATAACGAATTCAGGGCGATTAGCTCAGGGGTAGAGCACTGCATTCACACTGCAGGGGTCGCAAGTTCGAAACTTGCATCGCCCACCAAATCAAAGCCGATAAGTCCACGACTTATCGGCTTTTTTGTTGCCCGCAGGACCGGGGCGTCAGGTCTTGAAGCGTGCCGACTCGATCTCGTGCCGCGCCAGCAGCGCGTAAAAATCCGTGCGATTGCGCTTGGCCAGCTTGGCCGCCTGGGCCACGTTGCCGTTGGTGATCTTCAGTAATTGCGTCAGGTAACTGCGCTCGAATTCTTTGCGCGCCTCGTCCAGCGGCAGCAGTTCGGCGCCTTGGCTGCTCAGCGCGTTCTGCACCAGAGAGGCGGCAATCAACGAGCCGGTGCACAGCACCACACATTTTTCGACTACGTTCTGCAGCTGGCGCACATTGCCCGGCCAGGGCGCAGTGCTCAATTGCTCCAGCCCGCCAGGTGCGAAAGCGCTGATGGTTTTGGCATAGCGCTGCGACAGGGTGCGCATGAAATGGTTGGCCAGCAGGGCAATGTCTTCGCGGCGCTCGGCCAGCGGCGGCAGGGTCAGGCTGACTACATTCAGCCGGTAGAACAGGTCTTCGCGGAAGCGGCCGGCGGCCACTTCGTCTTCGAGCCGGCGGTTGGAGGCAGAAATGACCCGAACATCCACTTTGTGCGACTTGGCGGCGCCTACCGGACGGACCTCGCGCTCCTGCAGCACGCGCAGTAGTTTGACCTGCATGGCCAGCGGCAGGTCGGCAATTTCGTCCAGAAAGATCGTGCCCCGGTGGGCGCTGGTAAACAGCCCCACGCTGTCGCGCACCGCGCCGGTGAAGGCGCCCTTGGTGTGGCCAAACAGCTCGGATTCGACCAGGTTCTCGGGAATGGCGCCGCAGTTCACCGCCACCAGCGGCTCTTGGCGGCGCGCGCTGGACGCATGCAGTGCGCGCGCCAGTAGCTCCTTGCCGGTGCCGCTTTCACCGTGGATCAGCACCGACGCATCGCTTTGTGCCATCAGGCGGGCTTCGGCCAGCAGTTTTTCCATGCGTGGGCTGCGCGTGACGATGGCTTCGCGCCAGGATTCACCCTTGCAGTCGGCGGGCATGTCGGCACCGAGTGCACATGACACGGCCAGCGCCCGGTCTACTTCGCGCATCAGGTCTACACCCTCGAACGGCTTGGTGACGTAGCCAAACACACCTCTTTGCATGGCTTTCACCACGTCGGGAATGGTGCCGTTGGCGGTCAGCATCAATACCGGTAGCAGGGGGTAGCGCCGGTGCACGGCTTCAAAGAGTTCGAGCCCGTCCATCCCGGGCATGCGCAGGTCGGTGATCATCATGTCTGGCAGCTCATGGTCCAGCTTGGCCAGAGCCAGCATGCCGCTGCTGGCTTCTATGGCGGTATGTCCTTCGTAGTGCAGGCGCAACGACAACAGCCGCAGCAGGGCGGGGTCGTCGTCCACAATCAGGATGCGCGCCATATGCTCAGATAAGCTCAGTCGAGCGTCAGCTTGCTTGGCTGCGGGCTACCGGTTGTCATGTTCTGCGGTAGATGCTGCTGCAAGACTGCTCGCAGCTGCGTAAAGTTGAAGGGTTTGGTCAGGTAGCCCCTGGCACCACGGCGCAGGGCTTCGTCGAGCAACTCGGGTTCTGCGCTGGCCGACAGAAAAATCAGCGGAATATGCCGTAGCGCCGGTGCTTGCTGGATCGCAGCAAGCAGGTCCAGACCATTCAATTGGGGCATCATCACGTCGCAAAAGATCAAATCCGGCAACTGGTCATGCACGGCCTGCAGGCCGGACCGGCCATCAGCGGCTTCTACAGCTTCGTAGCCTTCAAGCCGGATGAAGCGCAGCAGGTTTCCGCGGATCGGAGCCTCGTCCTCAATCACCAGAATGCGCGCCATGCTTCCCCCGGGCGTATAGATGGACCACGAGAAAGGGCTCTGCGGGCATTTCCGTCGTCGCTCAACGTCTTTGCTCACGCTGTGTTTTCTTTCTCCGTTCCATTTTATAGCGCGGCTTTCAGGCGGACTACAGCGCCTGGGCTTTAGATCCGGATGGAGAAGCAGGTGCCATGTTGTGCGGAGCTGCTGACCTGGATGCTGCCTTTGTGCAGGTCCACCGCATTTTTGACGATCGCCAAGCCCAGGCCGGTGCCCTGGATGTCGCCCACATTGCTGGCGCGGTGAAAGGGCTCGAACAGATGGGGGATTTCGTCGGCCGGAATGCCGATGCCCTGGTCCGCCACTTCAAACACCATATGTTGGTCCTGTGGGAAGACCCGGAAGCTGACAGTCCCGCCCTGGGGTGAGTATTTGATGGCATTCGACAGTAGATTGCCAAAGATATGGCGCAGCAGCTTTTCGTCAAATAGCCCAGCTGTCGGCATGTCGGTGAATTGGGTTTCCATGGTGCAGGTGGCCTTGGGTTGCTGCGTGCGGGCGTCTTCCACCATGCTGCGACACAGTGCTGTCAGATCGAGCTCCCGGGGTTGGAACTCCAGCATTTGCGCCTCCGCCTTGCCCAACAGCAGTACCCGGTCGAGCATGCGCGTCATGCGCTGGACGCCGTTTTCGATGGTGCCGATGACCTCGTATTTTTCGGCTTCCGGCAAGCGGTCGCCGTAGTATTTGAGCAGTTCTGCCGAGGAAAGAATGATCGCCAGCGGCGTACGGAATTCGTGCGAAGCCACCGAAATGAAGCGTGACTTCATATCGTTGAGCTCCGACTGTTTCTGCAAGGTCAGGCGCTGTGTCTGCTCGGCCTGCAGGCGTGCCGTGGCGTCTACAACGAAGAGCAGGGTGGCGTCGCGCTTGCTCCATTCGATTTTGACGGCCGACAACTCCAGGGAGCGCACTTCGCCCTGTTGGGTGATGACCCGAAAGCCGTAGAACGACTCCACATTTTCACCGCGCAGCCGGCGCTGGTGCCGGTCCAGCATGGCGGGCACATCGTCAGGGTGTACTGCGGCTGTGAATGGGTTGGACAGCAGATAGTCGAGCGGGTGGCCAACGATACGCACCAGGCTGGGGTTGGCAAACACCATGCGACTGTCCTGTATGACGACAACGCCGACGCCCACGTTTTCGATCACGGTGCGGTAGCGTTCTTCGGATTTGCGCAGCTCGTCCAGTGCCTGGTAGCGCTCAATGGCGCTGCTTACGTGGTTGGCCACGAAAGAGAGTATGTCGGCGTCGGAGGCGCTGTACTCAATGCCGGGTTCATAGCCTTGCACGGCCAGGATGCCCCCTACGACGCCGCGGATGTGCATGGGGACGCCTAGCCAGCTGGAAAAGCTCATATCACCGCTGCCTTCGGTCACTTCGCCGGATGCTTGCAAGGCCTGGAGCCGCTTGGCGTTGATGATTTGCGGGCGGTCCGTGCTCAAAACGAATTCGGTCAGGCCACGGCGATACGGGACGTTGCTACGTTGCAGGGTGTCGCCATCGCGTTCGTCCACGTAGTAGGGAAAGTCCTTCAGGTTTTTTTGCGCGTCGTACAGGCAGACGTAGCAATTCTTGGCATACAGTAACTCACCCAGCAGGCTGTGGACGGAATGCAGGAAGTCGTAGAACGACAAATCTGCTGCCGCGCGTTCGGCGATACGGTAGAACACGCGTTGCAGCGTTTCGGCCTTTTTTTGCTCCAGTGCTTCGGCCTGTAACTCCCGGGTGCGCTGCTTGAGCCAGAGGTCGGCAGAAGTTTCCTGCTTTTGCTTTTCGGCCTGCAAGTCCCGATAGTCTGCTTGCAAGGCCTGGTGCTGCTGTTGCAGCAGTTTGAGCTGGGTGTGCAGGTCAGCGTCAGAAAGCATGGTGCTGGTTGGGTGCTCGGTAGGAGGGCGAGTGACGGGGGTGATCACTGTTGGAGCAAGCGGCTTGCCCACGGCAAGGCGGCGATTTCCACTGGAAAGCATTATGCGGCGCAGGATTGGCTGTTTGGCGATGGGCATGGTTTTACAGTCGCATCCTGTGGGTGTTCTTGCAGGTGTACATGGCCTGGTCGGCAACGCACAAAACATGTGCGAAGTCCATGCCGTCTCCCGGATACAGCGCCAGGCCTATGCTGGCGCCCACCGATACCGTGGTGCCGCAATCCAGTCGAATGGCTTGGGCCAAGATGCGTGTCAGTTTGCGGCTGACCAAGGCGACCTCCTGGGCATCTCGGACGGCTTCCACAAGCAGCACAAACTCGTCGCCGCCAAGCCTCGCTACGGTATCGCAGGTCCGGACGGAGGCCTGCAGGCGACGGGCCACTGCGACCAGAACCGTGTCGCCAGCCGCATGGCCATAGTGGTCGTTGATGGCCTTGAATCCGTCCAGATCCACCATCAGTACCGCAAAACAATCGCCGCTGCGTTTGGCCCGCTCCATTGCGCACTGGAAGCGGTCTTGCAGCAACTTACGGTTGGCCAGCCCGGTCAGTTCGTCATGGTGGAGTTGCGCTTCCAGCTGTTGCTGGCGGCAGCGTAACTGCGCAATGATCTCTTCCAACTCAGCGGTGCGTTGGGCTACGAGCTGCTCCAGCTGTGCATGCAATGGCATGGGGCTTTGCGTGCTTTTTTCCTGGTGGCCGCAAATGCCATGCTTGTTGGCGCTGGAGGCATGCGGCACGCTATTGTCCGCATAGCGCCAGTTCTTCATGCTATCCGCCCAAGTATGCGTGCCTGTGGGCCATCTTGGCTCGGCCAGCATGGCTTACTGCAAGCCTGCTGCGATGACCAGCGGGGACTCATGCGCTGGCGGCGGTGCTTCGCCGGAATGGCCGCCAGACTGCTGCGAACTTCGCAATAGGCTTGACGAGGTAGAAGACGCGGGGGGTGGAGATGCGGCAGCGGCAATCGCCAATACCAAGACAAAAACCAATGCCACAACCACGAGGTTCAAAACAATCAACATCGCACACACCTGTTCTTGAAAATGCGCGGGCCTAAGACCTGCATGCTCTAACGAAAGAAGCTATCGCTCCAGGTCTGGCATGGTTGGTTTCATTTGTGAAACTGCTTTTGGGAAGCTTTAAGCCTTTGCCAGATAGGCTTACTTCTCAAGATGCGTGCCAATGAAAATATGCAATGAAATCAAAGGTGTAACGTATTTTCTCAGGTGTAACTTGTCTGCTTTCACCGACAGATGTTGTTAGGTGAAGAAAAAATCCCAATGGAATCATGGGTTTGCAGTGTCGGTGAAGACCGACAGCTGGGCTTGGGCTAAGCAGGCGGCTCAAGACCAATTGCCCGGGTTCAAGCTATTGCATTGAAGTATCTGCCGCGTGTGTCGTGGCTGTTTAGAGCTCCGAGATATTGATCACGATCAGCGACAGGTTGTCGCCGGTGCCGCGTGCCCTGGCCCGGGCTTTCTCGATCAAAAAGCCGGTAGCGTCCCGGGCCGACATACCTGAGAGCACCGCGCCCAATTCTGTCTCGGTGAAATAATGCCATACCCCGTCGCTACAGGCCATGATTGCGTCGCCGGCTTGCAGTTGCGGCTGCATGTGTACATCGATGGGCGGGTCGGCTTCGGTGCCCAGGCAGCCTAGAAGGATGTTGGAATCGGGGTGGCTATTGGCTTCTTCTGCGGTGATTTCCCCGCGCTCCACCAAGGTTTGCACGTAAGAGTGGTCCAGCGTGCGCTTCAGCAGTTTGTCTTTGTGGTAGTGGTAAATGCGTGAGTCGCCCGTGTGGGCCCAATAGCATTGCCCTGTGGGCATGATGAGGAATAGAGCCGCAGTGCTATGGGGTTCTTCCTCGGCGGAGATCGCGGTCAGCTTGATGACCAGATGCGCCTCCGCAACGATATGTTTGAGCATGGCCGTTGCATCGTCGGCATAAGGATCAAAGCGCTCAAACAGTTGCTTGGCTGTCATCATGACCTGGTCAGAGGCTTTGCGTCCGCCGCTGCGTCCGCCCATTCCGTCGGCAATGACTCCGAGCACACAGCCGGTTACGCGGGCATGGCTTAACAGGATCAATTGGTCCTGTTGGTATTCACGATCACCCTTGTGTAGTCCGGTCGAAGCCGTAATCCTGAAACCTGGAGTCATGGTGAGATGCTTCGTTGGGTAGTTGGCGCAGGGAACGTGTCCGCAGATAATGCGAACACCCATTTGAATATCCGCATTATCCCGTCATCTACGGGGCAAGACGGCCCCCTTCGCCACAGATTGCTGCCTTGAACGTCAACCTCCACTCCCCAGAACGCCATTTGATTGAGCTACGCATGGAGCATGCAGATCTGGATGCCACCATAGACCGGTTGGTAGAGCATATGCCCTTGGACGAGCTTATGCTGCAGCGTCTGAAGAAGCGGCGTCTGGCATTGCGCGACAGGATTTCTCGCCTGGAAATTGCGCTTGATCCCAAAGAGCCCGCCTGATGGATTTGCAGCACCGGGTTGCTGAAGCGTTTTCTCCGCTAGGGGCTTTGGCCCGGACCACGCCACAGTTCGCGCCACGACAAGGTCAGCTGGACATGGCTTTGGCGGTGGCGCGTACCGTGGAAGAGGGTGGTGTGCTGGTGGTGGAGGCGGGTACAGGCGTCGGTAAGACGTTTGCCTATCTGGTGCCTGCACTGCTAAGTGGCGAGCGCGTATTGCTATCCACTGCAACCAAAACATTGCAGGACCAGTTGTTTGGACGGGACTTGCCTGGACTGCTGCAAGCCCTGGGTTTGGTGTTGCGCACGGCCCTGTTAAAGGGGCGGGGCAGCTATTTGTGCCTGCACAGGATGAGGCAGGCCCGTATGGGTACGCCTTTGGCTGCGGCAGTCTTGCCGGTATTGGCCCAAATCGAGCGGTGGTCGCAATCCACCCGGACAGGGGATCTGGCCGAGCTTTCCGAACTGGACGAGCGATCCCCCCTGTTGCCGTTGGTCACATCCACCCGTGAAAACTGCCTGGGCGCGCAGTGCCCTCAGTTCCGTGCCTGCCATGTGAATCTGGCGCGCCGAGAGGCATTGGCTGCGGATGTGGTGGTGATCAACCACCATGTGTTCTTTGCCGACCTGGCGGTGCGCGAGTCCGGCATGGCCGAGCTGCTTCCCAGTGCGCGGATCGCGATATTTGACGAGGCGCACCAGTTCAACGAAACCGGCGTGCAGTTCTTGGGCAACCATCTCGGCACAGGGCAATTATTGGATTTTGCGCGGGATGTGCTGGCGGCAGGGCTTCAGCAAGCCCGCGGCTTGGTAGCTTGGCATGATGTGGTCTTTGCTTTGGAGCGAGCTACACGTGAACTGCGCCTGGTATTGGGCTCCATGCCAGCAGGTACCAAGTTGCGCTGGGCTGGCGAATCGCCCGATGGCGTGTCTGATGATTTGTGGGGTGAGGCCATAGCCGATGTGGCAGCTTCCTTGCGACAGGCTATATCGGCCTTGGATACGGTGACCGAGCTGGCACCTGACTTTGTGCGATTGCATGAACGGGCCGTTGCACTGGCTGAGCGTACACAGCAGTTTGCCCATCCGTGTGCATCGGAGTCGGTGCGCTGGGTGGATGTGGGGGCGCAGCTACGTCTTACGGAATCACCGCTGGATATTGCCAGTGCAGTGCAAGCCCGTTTGCTGGATGGCAATGGATCTGCATCCTCTAAGTCCTGGGTGTTCACGTCGGCGACCTTGGGCGACGATGAGCGCTTGACTTGGTTTACCGAGCGCTGCGGTCTGCCCGATGCCATCTGTTTGCGCGTTGACAGTCCGTTTGATTACGCTGCGCAAGCCACTTTGTACGTGCCGCGCCAGTTACCCAAGCCGAATGATCCCGCGCATAGCGCGCAGGTTGCGGTGTTCGCGGCCGATGCGGTCCGCAATCTAGGTGGGCGCACCATGGTGCTCACCACTACCTTGCGGGCTTTGCGGGCAATTGGAGATAGTTTGCAGGCCGCTTTTGCAGACGACCCACATATCGAAGTCTTGGTGCAGGGGCAGTGGCCGAAGCGCCAACTGATGGAGCGCTTGCGCCAAGGCGCGTCCAATGGCTTGCCGGGTTGTGTGCTGGTGGCATCCGCCTCTTTTTGGGAGGGAGTGGATGTACCGGGCGACAGCTTGCAGCTGGTGATCATCGACAAGCTGCCGTTTCCGCCACCCAATGATCCTGTGGTGGAGGCGCGCACCCGGCGTATTGAGTCCCAGGGCGGCAGCCCGTTTATGGATTATTTTGTCCCTGAAGCCGCAGTCGCTCTAAAGCAGGGAGCTGGGCGCCTGATCCGGCATGAATCAGACCAGGGCATGCTGGTGGTTTGTGACACCCGCCTGGTCACCATGGGCTACGGCAAACGCTTGCGTTCCGCCTTGCCGCCTATGCGGGTGCTGAAGACGGGCGACGAATTTCAGCAGGCCTTGGCGTACTTGCGCACGCTCACCACAGCTTCCACCACGGCGAGTCTTTAGCTTTAAAGCCCCGGCTGACATATTCGCTTTGGGGGTAGTTTTGCGCCAGTACCCGTTGGGTATCGTCGCGCAGCTGAGTCATGCCCAAAGCCTCGTAAGACTTGACCATGATGTACAAGGCTTCTTCCAGCGCCGGCACATTGCTGTAGTCGGTCAATGCGGACTGTGCCCGGTTGATGGCTGCCACATAGGCACCGCGGGTGTAGTAGTAGCGCGCAACATGCACTTCGTACTGCGCCAAAGAATTGACGATATAGGTCATGCGCAACACCGCGTCGGGGGTGTAGCGTGAGTCAGGGAAGCGTGTGCTCAATTCCTTGAACGCTTCAAATGACTCCTTGGCCGCTTTCTGGTCGCGTTCCGAGAGATCCTGGCGGGTTATGAACGAGAACAGCCCGAGGTCCTCGTTAAAATTCACCACACCTTTCAGGTAGAGCGCGTAGTCCAGTGCGGGGCTGGCGGGATGCAGCTTGAGGAAGCGGTCCAGTGTGGCCAGAGCCTGGGCTTTGTCGCCTGACTTGTAGTGCGCGTAAGCCTTTTCAAGCTGTGCTTGCTGTGCCAACGGCGTACCTGCTGCGCGTCCTTCCAGTTTTTCGAACAAGCCTGCGGCCTTGTCGTAGGCGCCGGCATTGAGCTCATCCTTTGCCTCCGAGTAAATTTTGTTGGGGCTCCAATTGACTGTTTTGTCCTCGGCCACAGTCGAGCAAGCCGATAAAACGACGGCCAAACTGGCCATCCACAAGCTGGGGAACACCGATAATCTAGAGCGCAACATCACTGGCCACTTTCTTGAAACTAAGCAATTTGATTATATCGACCGACCTTGTAGCAGAAGAGGTGGTGGAAAGCGCCGTCGACATGGTGGAGTCGGAGCTTCGCCCGCTGTTGATTCCCGAGGCACAGCATGGCGTCCGGCTGGACCGGGCTCTGGTCGAGCTGGTGCCGGAGTTTTCGCGCAACTACTTGCAGCAGCTGATTGAATCCGGCGCGGTCACGCTGCAGGGCAAGCCGGTGTGCAAGCCTTCCGCCAAGGTACGCGCAGGCGATGCAGGCACCATCGAGCTGCGTCCTACGCTGCAAAGCCAGGCGTTTAAACCCGAAGCGATGGCACTGGATGTGGTTTTCGAAGATGAGTTTTTACGGGTTATCCATAAGCCTGCGGGTTTGGTTGTGCATCCTGCGCCTGGCAACTGGAGTGGCACATTGCTCAATGGCCTGCTGGCGCGTGATGTACAGGCCCAGTTGCTGCCCCGTGCCGGTATCGTGCATCGGCTCGACAAGGACACCAGTGGACTGATGGTGGTGGCGCGGACCCGGGCCACCATGGATGCTTTGGTCGCCCTGATCGCTGCGCGGGAAGTCAGTCGCCAATACCTGGCGCTGGCGCACAAGTCTTGGCAGGGGCCGGCGACCCGCAGCATTGAGCTGCCGATTGGCCGTGATCCGCGCAATCGCCTGCGTATGGCAGCCGTCGATTTAAACCTGCATGCGGGAAAAGCTGCACGGACCGATATTGCACTGCTGCAGAATTTCGACCAGGGCTGCTTTGTACGGTGTACCTTGTATACCGGCCGCACCCACCAGATACGGGTCCATATGGCGTCGATGGGGCATTCCTTGGTCGGCGATGTGTTGTATGGTGGCTCTCCTGCCGTTGGTTTGACCCGGCAGGCGTTGCATGCGACGCAGTTGGCATTTGTGCATCCCATGACGGGTGTCGCCTTGCGCTTTCATGCGCCTTTGCCCGATGATATGCGCCAGGCGCTGGCGCTGTGGGGCCTCAGTTACAATGGATGAAAGCGTTTTGAGGCTCAGGCAGTAGTTCTGACGCTCGCTGGTTTTGCGACACCCCTTGGGGCTGGCTGCACTTTAAACCCCACGCTGTCGATTTCGCGCCGCTGAAGGCGCTTTTTCCGGGATAGTCCACACCATGAATACGGCAGAGGCCAAACGCGTCCTCGAAGCTGCGCTGATATGTTCACCGCAGCCCTTGCCTGTGCGCGATATGCGCATGCTGTTCCAGGATGAGCTGGGTGCCGACACGGTGAAGTCCTTGTTGTTGGACTTGCAAAACGACTGGGCGCAGCGCAGTGTCGAGCTGGTTAACGTGGCCACGGGCTGGCGTTTTCAAAGTCGACCCGAAATGCGTGAGTACCTGGACCGGCTCCACCCTGAAAAGCCGCCGCGCTACAGCCGTGCCACCTTGGAAACCTTGGCCATCATCGCGTACCGCCAGCCAGCGACGCGGGGCGACATGGAAGAGATCCGTGGTGTCACTATTAGTGCCATGATCATCAAGCAACTGGAAGACCGGGGCTGGATTGAGGTGATCGGCCACCGCGAAACCGTAGGTCGCCCAGCCTTGTTTGCGACGACCCGCCAGTTTTTGGACGACTTAGGCCTCTCTTCATTGGACCAGCTGCCGCTAGCGGACGACCCAGTCCAACGTGCTGAGCTGCTGGCGTCATTGACCCAGCTGGAAGATCCCGCCCCACTTGTTGAGACTCCGGCGTCTGATCCGCCAGATGTTCCACCCATTTCCCCAGAGGCATCTACCGAGACCGGTGATTCCCCGCTAGCTAACTAGGCCACCCCATGCATAACACCCCTATTGATCCTGCTCCGCTTGCCGCCCCCGATGACCAAGCCGATGCCGGGCTGTTGATTCCTCCTTCGCCAGGCCTGGTTGCCGAAGGTGATTTGGCGAACCGTTTCCTGGATGTGGTGTCTGGCCAGTTCGATGCTGACGAGGAAATATCTGACCTGGCGCCCGCGAAGCGGGTGCTGGCACCCCAGGCGGAAAGCCCCAAGCTGCACAAGGTGCTGGCGCAGGCAGGCATGGGTTCTCGGCTGGAGATGGAGCAGCTTATTCTGGAAGGCCGGATCTCGGTCAACAACGAACCGGCCCACATTGGCCAACGCGTCCAGTTTGGCGATTCGGTCAAGGTCAACGGGAAACCCGTGCGTTTTCGCATCGACCCGCCGCCGGCACGCGTGATTGCTTACCACAAGCCTGTGGGCGAGGTGGTCACCAATGACGACCCGCAGAACCGACCTACCGTGTTCCGTCGTCTGCCCAAGCTGTACCAAGGCAAATGGCAGTCGGTTGGGCGGCTGGATCTGAATACCGAAGGCCTGCTGCTGTTCACCAGCTCGGGCGAGTTGGCCAACCAGCTGATGCACCCTCGTTTCGGGCTGGAGCGGGAATACGCGGTGCGGGTCTTGGGTGCGCTGAGCAAGGAAGAAAAACAGCGTTTGCTGGACGGTGTTCAGCTGGACGACGGCATGGCGGCTTTTGGCAGCATCGAAGACGGTGGTGGCGAGGGCTCCAACTGCTGGTACCGCGTGACCATCTCCGAAGGGCGTAACCGGGAGGTCCGGCGCATGCTGGAGGCGGTAGGCCATGCGGTCAGCCGCCTGATCCGCATCCGCTACGGCGCCATGCTGCTGCCGCGCGGTCTCAAGCGTGGCGGATGGATGGAGCTGGATGAGCGCGATATCCAGGCTCTGGTGCAGGCGGCCAACAAGGCCCCCGCGGGTGAGTTCGATGAGGTTCCGCGCCAGGCCCGTGCCCCGAGCCGCCGCCCCCCCAACCCAGCCGATATCCGGCCAGCGCCTAACCGCACCCGTGGCGGCCGCAATACGGGTGGCCGCGGCCCCCGTCCATCGGGTGTCAACGCGCCTGCTGGCCCCAACCCCCTAGTGACTAACCAGATTGGCGGCAAAGGCCGTGGCCAAGGTCGCAAAGACCCGGCGGACCGCGCGCCTGGCGGCGCCCAGCCCGATCCCATGAAAACCGCGTTTGGCTACATTGGTGCCGACAGCTTTACCCGCCAGCGCAAAGAATCGAACCAGGGCGGACCACGGCGTGGCGGTGGTTCTGGCGGTGGCGGTAACGGCGGGCAGCGCCGCAGTGGTGGACGCAGCCGTTAAAAGAATAGCGCCAATCGCCCGTGACGACGGGCCTGTTCGCAAAGTGGACATGCTGCCGGGTTAAACTCGCAGGCTTTGCTTAGTTGGCAAAATTTCAAAAAATCCCAATTTCAGAATTTTCAGGAAAAAATTATGGCTATCGAACGCACTCTCTCCATCATCAAGCCCGACGCCGTTGCCAAGAATGTTATCGGCCAAATCTACGCCCGTTTTGAAGCTGCTGGCCTGAAGGTCATCGCTGCACGCATGGCCCATCTGTCGCGCGGCGAAGCCGAAGCTTTCTACGCTGTGCACAAAGCCCGTCCTTTCTTTAAGGATCTGGTCGATTTCATGGTGTCCGGTCCCGTCATGATCCAGGCGCTGGAAGGCGAAAACGCGATTCTGAAGAACCGCGACCTGATGGGCGCAACCGATCCCAAGAAGGCTGACGCCGGCACCATCCGTGCTGACTTCGCTGACAGCATCGACGCCAACGCCGTGCACGGCTCTGACGCTGCTGAAACCGCCAAGGAAGAAATCGCTTTCTTCTTCGCCGGTCTGAACGTTTACTCCCGCTAAATCCAGCGCTGGTATGCAATGACGGCCAACCTGCTCGAATTTGACCTCGACGGCTTGGCCGCGTTTTGCGAACGGCTAGGTGAGAAGCGCTTCCGCGCCACCCAGCTGTTCCGCTGGATCCACCAACGCGGCGCCACCGAGTTTGACCAGATGAGTGATCTGGCCAAATCCTTGCGTGGCAAGCTCGCCACCAGTGCCCATGTGCAGGGACTGCCCATCATCAGCCAGCATGAGTCTGCCGATGGCACCATCAAATGGTTGTTCGATGTGGGCGATGGCAATGCCGTGGAAGCGGTGTTCATTCCCGAAGACGACCGTGGCACGCTGTGTATCTCGTCCCAGGCGGGTTGCGCAGTAGGCTGCCGCTTTTGTTCTACCGGCCACCAAGGTTTCAGCCGCAACCTCACCACCGGTGAAATCATTGCGCAACTCTGGTTTGCCGAACACTTTTTACGCAAGCACCTCAATACCCCGGACCGCGTCATTTCCAATGTGGTGATGATGGGCATGGGCGAGCCCTTGCAGAATTACAGCGCGCTGGTTCCGGCCCTCAAGGTCATGCTGGACGACCATGGCTACGGCCTGTCGCGCCGCCGTGTGACCGTATCTACCTCGGGTGTGGTGCCCATGATCGACCGCCTGGGCCAGGATTGCCCGGTGGCCTTGGCCGTCTCTCTGCATGCACCCAACGACACGCTGCGCGATAACCTGGTGCCGTTGAACAAGAAGTACCCGCTGGCCGAGCTGCTGGAGTCGTGCAACCGCTACCTGGCCCATGCGCCACGTGATTTCATTACCTTTGAATACTGCATGCTCGATGGTGTGAATGACCAGCCCGAGCATGCCCAGCAACTGATTGCCCTGGTGCAGCAGCACCGCCGCCCGGGCGTGTGGTGCAAATTCAACCTGATTCCGTTCAATCCCTTCCCGGCATCGGGTCTGCTGCGTTCGCCCATGCCCCGGGTGACGGCATTCGCCAAGATGCTGAGCGATGCGGGCATCGTGACCACGGTGCGCAAGACCCGCGGGGACGATATCGATGCTGCGTGTGGTCAGCTGGCCGGTGATGTTAAAGACCGCACCCAGGTGGTCAAGCGCATGGCCCAGCAACGCATTGTGATGATGGCGCAGGTTCCGCCAGTGGTCGAAGTATCCAAAGGGGCTTGAGGCATGCAAAATTTTCTGCACATCGGTGTGCTGGTTCGGTTGTTCGCCTGTGTGTCGGTGCTGGCTTGGCTGCAGGGCTGCACCACGACCACCACAACCACGACTTCGTCTTCCAGCGCCACGACAAATAGCACGCCAACGCCGCGGCAGGTGGCTGCACCGATTGCGCAAGGCGAGTTGCTCACCGAGTCGGACGAACCCGAAGCCCGCAAGCGTGCCCGCACCCGCATGCAGCTGGCGGTGGCTTATTTCGAACAAGGCCAGACCACGGTGGCTTTGGACGAGCTGAAACAGGCGCTGGCCGTGGACCCGTCCTTTGCGGATGCTTTCAATCTGCGTGGCCTGATCTATCTGCGCCTCAACGACATGCGTCTGGCCGAAGACAGCTTCCGCCGTGCCATGGCCCTGAATCCCCGCGAACCCAATACCTTGCACAACTACGGTTGGCTGATGTGCCAGCAGGGTCGTTATCCTGAATCGATCCAGATGTTCGAGCAGGCGCTGGCCAACCCCACCTATGGCGGTCGGGCCAAAACCCTGATGGCCCAAGGACTGTGCCAGCAACGCGCGGGCCTGCTGCCCGAGGCGGAGCGCAATCTGTCCCGCTCCTATGAGCTGGATGCGGGCAACCCGATTACCGGCTACAACCTGGCGACACTGCTGTACCAGCGCGGCGAATGGCTGCGCGCCCAGTTCTACATCCGCCGCTTGAACAATTCCGAGCTGGCCAATGCCGAGTCCCTGTGGCTGGGCATCAAGGTCGAGCGCCGCATGGAAAACCGCGAGGCCATGCAGCAGCTGGTAGAACAATTGAGAAAACGCTATGGCCAATCGCGTGAATTGGCGGCCTATGAAAGAGGTGCATTTGATGAGTGAGCCAGTGGGGCTGGAGGGTGGGGCGCCGCAACCGGTGTCGGATGCAGTGAATTCCGCTGTGCAGGCTGGACAGTATTTGCGCCAGGCGCGGGAGGCGACGGGCTTGCACGTCGCGGCCTTGGCGGTATCGCTCAAGGTGCCGGTGTCCAAGCTGGAGGCGCTGGAAGCCGGCCGCATGGACCTGTTGCCCGACCTGACCTTTGCCCGCGCCTTGGCCGCCAGCGTCTGCCGTAACCTGAAGGTCGATCCCGCGCCGGTGCTCGAACATTTGCCGCCCACGGGCGCATCGCGCCTGGGTGCCGAAGCCCCGGCCATGAACACGCCGTTTCGCCCACCCGGCTCCGGCCCGCGCCTGTCGTTCCGCTCGCAAATGCGGAACCCGGCCGTCCTGGCGGTTGCGGCTCTGTTGCTGGGCGCGGTAGCCGTGGCCCTGTGGCCCCAGGCGCCTGAACAAGCCGCTGTGTTGGCGCCCGGTGGCGAGGTTGCGGATGGCCCTGTGGCCACCACACCTGCGCCAGATGCCTCGGTGCCGCTAGCCGAGCCCGTTTCGGCCGTGCCTGCTGCACCTGCTGTTGTGGCTTCTGCGGCGGTGGTGGCTCCTGCCGTGGTGGCGGCCAGTGCGCCGGTGGCCGTGTCGGCTGCTCCGGTGGTGCTGACCGCCAAGGCCGAATCCTGGGTCAAGGTGACCGATGCCAAGGGTGTCGTCTCGCTGGGCCGCATCCTCGCCCCGGGTGAGGTGGTCGAAGTGGCTGGCACCTTACCGCTGGCGGTGGTGGTCGGCCGGGTCGATGCAGTGCAGCTACAGGTGCGCGGCCAGCCTTTCGACATGCTGCCTTTTGCCAAAGACCATGTGGCCCGTTTCGAGGTGAAATGATGGACAACGCAATGGACTTTCTGACCCCGGTGGATGCCGCCGCCCCCCGTGTGCGCAATAGCTACCAGGCCCATGTGCGCTGGGGCGCGCGCGACGTGACCGTGGGTGGCGACGCCCCGGTGCGCGTGCAGTCCATGACCAATACCGACACGGTGGATGCCATCGGTACCGCCATCCAGGTGAAAGAGCTGGCTCTGGCCGGCTCGGAGATGGTGCGCATCACCGTCAATACACCTGAGGCCGCCCAGGCCGTGCCCTATATCCGCGAACAGCTGGACCGCATGGGCATCGATGTGCCGCTGGTCGGCGACTTCCATTACAACGGCCACCGTCTGCTGACCGAGTTCCCGGCCTGCGCCGAGGCTTTGTCCAAATACCGCATCAACCCTGGCAACGTGGGCAAGGGCGACAAGCGCGATCGCCAATTCGGTCAGATGATCGAAGCCGCGGTGCGCTGGAACAAGGCCGTGCGTATCGGCGTCAACTGGGGCAGCCTGGACCAGGAGCTGCTGGCCGGCTTGATGGACGAAAACAGCCGCCGCGCTGTGCCCTGGGACGCCAAACCGGTGATGTACCAGGCGCTGATCACCTCGGCCGTGGAATCCGCCAAGCTGGCCGAATCCATGGGCTTGGCGCCCGAGCAAATCATTCTGTCCTGCAAGGTCAGTGGCGTGCAGGACCTGATCTCGGTCTACCGCGCCCTGTCGCAGCGCTGCCGCTATGCGCTGCACTTGGGCTTGACCGAAGCCGGCATGGGCACCAAGGGCACAGTGGCTTCCAGCGCCGCCCTGGCTGTGTTGTTGCAAGAAGGCATTGGCGACACCATCCGCGTCTCGCTGACGCCGCAGCCTGGCGAAGCCCGTACCCAAGAAGTCGTGGTCGCCTCGGAAATCTTGCAGGCCCTGGGCTTGCGCAGCTTTGTGCCTAGCGTCACTGCCTGCCCCGGCTGCGGTCGCACCACCAGCACGACATTCCAGGAACTGACCAAGCAGATCGATGACTTCCTGCGCGCGCAGATGCCGGTCTGGCGCAAGCAGTACCCAGGCGTCGAGGCCATGAAAGTGGCCGTGATGGGGTGCATCGTCAACGGCCCGGGCGAGAGCAAGCATGCCGACATCGGCATCAGCCTGCCCGGCACCGGCGAAGCGCCGGCCGCGCCGGTGTATATCGACGGTGAAAAAAGCGTCACCCTGCGCGGCGACAACATCGCCCAGGAATTCCAGGTCATCGTCGAAAACTACATCGCCAAGCGCTTCGGTGCGGCTGCGATTGCGTAGCCAGATTTAGGCATCAAATCGGCCTCTGGCGCATATTTTGTATGCGCTAGTAGCTATCAAAATAATAGTAATTGGATTTATGGCTGACAAACTCACTGCCGTCAAAGGCATGAACGACATACTGCCGCCCGACTCTGCGCGCTGGGAATGGCTGGAAGACAAGGTCCGCACGCTGATGGCGCGCTCGGCCTACCGCATGATCCGCACGCCCATCGTCGAGCCCACCGCCTTGTTTGTGCGCGGCACGGGTGAAACTACAGACATCGTCGAGAAGGAGATGTACTCCTTTGAAGACCGGCTGAACGGCGAGCAGCTGACCCTGCGCCCCGAAAACACCCCCGGCGTAGTGCGCGCGGCGATCCAGCACAACCTGACCTATGACGGCGGCAAGCGCCTGTACTACATGGGGCCGATGTTCCGCCACGAGCGGCCCCAGCGCGGCCGCTACCGCCAGTTCTACCAGCTGGGCGTGGAGGCCCTGGGCTTTTCCGGCCCGGAGGTTGACGCCGAGATCATGCTGCTGGCCAGCGAGTTGTTTGCCAACCTGGGCCTGCGCAATGTGCGCGTCGAGCTGAACAGCCTGGGCGTGCCGGCCGAGCGCCAAGCCCACCGCGCCGCGCTGATCGCCTATTTCGAGCAGCACCGCGACTTGCTGGACACCGATGCCCAGCGCCGTCTGCTGACCAATCCGCTGCGCATTCTGGACACCAAGAACCCGGCGATGCAGGCCATGGTGCAGGACGCACCACAGCTGCTCAGCTACCTGGGCGAGGCCTCGCTCAAGCATCTGGACACGGTGCAGACCCTGCTGACCGGCTGCGGTGTGCAGTGGACCGTGAACCCGCGCCTGGTGCGCGGTCTGGACTACTACAGCCACACGGTGTTCGAGTTCATCACGGACGAGCTGGGCGCCCAGGGCACCTTGTGCGGCGGTGGCCGCTACGACGGTTTGTTCGAGCTGCTGGGCGGCAAGCCAACCCCGGCAGTCGGCTGGGGCATGGGCATCGAGCGCGTGCTGGAGCTGATCAAGGAGCAGGGCGCCGAGCTGCCCGCGCTGGTGGCCGACGCCTACGCGGTCGTGCCCGATGCCGCGGCCTTGCCGGTGGCCATGCAAACCTTGCAGACCCTGCGCCGTGCCGGTGTGCAGGTGCAAATGCACGCCGGAGCCGGCGAGGGCATGGGCAGCATGAAGTCGCAGCTGAAGAAGGCCGACGGCAGCGGCGCCCGGTTTGCATTGATCTTTGGCGCCGACGAGCTGGCGCAAAACCTGGTAACGGTCAAATCCCTGCGCGACGGCAGCGGAGTGCAAACCACCCAGTCCCTGGCCGATGTGGCCACCTGGGCACCGACCCTACAATCGAATGCTTGACTCTTAGAACCTTATGGCAAACCACCTCGACCTTGAAGAACAAGAACAGCTTGACGAGCTCAAAGCATTCTGGAACCGTTTCGGCAACCTGATAACCTGGATTCTGATCGTGGTACTGGCCGGTTTTGCCGGCTGGAACGGCTACCAGTACTGGCAGCGCAGCCAGGCCGCGCAAGCCGCCGCCCTGTATGACGAGGTGGACCGCGCCAGCAAGGCCGGCGATGTGGCCAAGGTGGAACGCGCTTTCTCCGACATGAAGGACAAGTACGGCCGCACCACCTTTGCCCAGCAAGCCGGTCTGCTGGCGGCCAAAACCCTGTTTGAAAAAGGCAATGCCGATGCCGCCAAGGCCGCGCTGACCTGGGTGGCCGACCAGTCTTCCGACGAAGGCTACCAGGCCGTGGCGCGTCTGCGTCTGGCCGGCGTGCTGCTGGAAGCCAAGTCGTATGACGAAGCCCTGAAGCTGCTGTCCGGCAGCTTCGGCAAGGAGTTTGAGCCGTTGGTGGCCGACCGCAAGGGTGACGTCTACGCGCTGCAAGACAAGAAGGCCGATGCCATCGCCCAGTACCAGATTGCCTACAAAGGCCTGGACGCGCAAGACGACTACCAGCGCATCGTGGAAGTCAAGCTCAACAGCCTGGGTGTCGATCCGCGTCCTGCGGCCCCCGTGGTTACTGTCGCCAGCCCCGTTACTGTAGAAGTCAAAAAATAATGCAAAAAACGCCTCTAGCGCATACCTTGCGTGCGACAGCAGCTATTCTTTTGGTAGCGGCTTTGGCCGCCTGCTCCAGCACTCCGGACAAGCCCAAGCCTGCGGATCTGCCGGCCAACGTGGCCCTGCTGGGGGTGCGCCAGGCCTGGGTGGCCAAACTGGGCGAGGTCGGCTTTCCGCTGGAGGTGAACGTCAATGGCGGTACGGTGGCACTGGCCACCGGCAACGGCACCGTGCTGGCGCTGGATGCCCGCACCGGCCGCGAGCTGTGGCGCACCGCCGTCGGCGCGTCTTTGTCGGCCGGCGTGGGCAGCGATGGCAAGGTCACGGCCGTAGTGACCCGCGACAACGAAGTCATCGCGCTGGAATCCGGCAAAGTGCTGTGGCGCCAGCGCCTGGGTGCGCAAGCCTATACCGCACCGCTGGTGGCCGGCGGCCGGGTATTTGTACTGGCGGCAGACCGTTCGGTCAGCGCCTTTGACGGGCAGACCGGACGCAAGCTGTGGAACCAGCAGCGTTCCGGCGAAGCCCTGGTGCTGGGCCAGTCCAGCGTCTTGTTGGCGGTGGGCGATACCTTGGTGTCCGGCGTGTCGGGCCGCCTGGTCGGCATGAATCCGACGAATGGCAGCACCCGCTGGGAAGCCCCGATTGCCGCGCCGCGCGGCACCAATGACGTCGAGCGCCTGGTGGATCTGGTCGGCCGCGTCAGCCGGGTTGGCGATGTCGTGTGCGCGCGGGCCTTCCTGTCGGCCGTGGGCTGTGTGGATGCGGCGCGTGGCCGCCTGTTGTGGACCAAGCCTGCGCAGGCGTCCGAAGGCGTGCATGGCAATGAACAAATGGTGTTCGGCACCGAAAGCGATGGCAAGGTCATCGCCTGGCGCCGTGAAAATGGCGAGCAGGCCTGGGTTTCCGAGCGCCTGCGCTACCGCAGCCTGTCGGCGCCCTTGGCTGTGGGCCGCTCGGTTGCGGTGGGCGATGGCACGGGTCTGGTACATTTCCTGTCCCGCGAAGACGGGAGCCCGCTGACCCGTATGGCCACCGATGGCTCCGCCATCGTGACCGCTCCCGTGCTGGCGGGTGACACCGTGGTCGTCGTGACCCAGAACGGTGGCATCTATGGCTTCCAGCCTGAATAACTCTATGCGTCAGCCGATCTGCGCCATCCTATGAAACCAGTTTTGGCCTTAGTCGGTCGCCCCAATGTGGGCAAATCCACCCTGTTCAACCGTCTCACCAAGTCGCGCGATGCGATCGTGGCGGATTTTGCCGGGCTCACCCGTGACCGCCACTACGGCAATGGCCGCCAGGGCAAGCACGAATACATCGTCATCGATACCGGCGGTTTCGAGCCCGATGCCGAAAGCGGCATCTACAAGGAAATGGCCAAGCAGACCCGCCAGGCCGTGGCCGAGGCCGATGTGGTGATTTTTGTGGTCGATGCCCGGGGCGGCCTGTCGGCCCAGGACCACGACATCGCCAAATACCTGCGCCGTCTGGGCAAGCCTTGCATCCTGACAGCCAACAAGGCCGAGGGCATGAAAGAAGGCCACCAGCTGGTGGATTTCTACGAACTGGGCCTGGGTGAGGTGTACCCGATTTCGGCGGCACACGGCCAGGGCATCCGTGACCTGGTGGATCTGGCGCTGGCGCCACTGAATCTGGCCGCGCCCGAAGACGAAGAAGAGGGCGTCGACATTGGCGTGACCAAGCTGGCCGTGGCCGGGCGCCCGAATGTGGGTAAATCTACCCTGATCAACACCTGGCTGGGCGAAGAGCGCCTGGTCGCGTTCGATATGCCGGGCACTACCCGCGACGCTATCAGCGTGCCGTTCGAGCGCAATGGCCACAAGTTCGAGCTGATCGACACCGCCGGCCTGCGCCGCAAGGGCAAGGTTTTTGAAGCCATCGAGAAGTTCTCGGTGGTCAAGACGCTGCAGGCGATTGAAACCTGCCACGTGGTGCTGCTGCTGATCGACGCAACCCAGGGCGTGACCGACCAGGATGCGCATATTGCGGGTTACATCCTGGAAAGCGGCCGCTCGGTGGTGCTGGCGATCAACAAATGGGATGCGGTGGACGCCTACCAGCGCCAGCTGGTGATGCGCTCGATCGAAACGCGCCTAGCCTTCCTCAAGTTTGCCTCCATGCACTACATCTCGGCCATCAAGCGCCAAGGTCTGGGGCCGCTGTGGGCGTCGATCCTACAAGCCCACCAGGCGGCGATGTGCAAGATGTCCACCCCGGTGCTCACGCGTTTGCTGCTGGAAGCCACGGCTTTCCAGAGCCCGCAACGCGCCGGCATGTTCCGCCCCAAGCTGCGTTATGCCCACCAAGGCGGCATGAACCCGCCGGTCATCATCATCCACGGCAACTCGCTGGAGCATGTGACCGAGGCCTACAAGCGCTTTTTGGAAGGGCGTTTCCGCAAGGCTTTCAACCTGACGGGCACGCCTTTGCGCATCCAGATGAAGTCGGCGGCCAACCCTTACGCCGACAAAGACGATTGAGTCTCAACATATTTGGTGGGGACATCCCCCGGCTAAACCCTGATTGTGTGAAACGCTGTGGTAAGGTCCAACCTTCTTTAACATCTTCACAACACGGAGAATATCGTGAGCAATAAAGGGCAGCTTCTTCAAGACCCGTTTCTCAATACCTTGCGCCGTGAGCATGTGCCTGTGTCGATTTACCTCGTCAACGGCATCAAGCTCCAGGGCCAGATTGAGTCTTTTGACCAATATGTTGTGCTGTTGCGCAATACGGTGACCCAAATGGTCTACAAGCACGCGATCTCCACCATCGTTCCCGGCCGCGCAGTCAATTTCTCGGCTGCCGACGATGCGGCGGCGGTAGACGCGGCAGCTTGAACCGGTACGCTTCTCCTCTGGTGGGCCGAACACTCGCAACGGTGTTCGGCCCATTAGTGCATTTTCCCCTTACCTGTTTTTGATTTGAGTTCTTCCGATACTCCTGACATGCCGCTGGCCGTTTTGGTTGGCGTAGATCTCGGCACTCCCCATTTTGACAAAGAGCTCGAAGAGCTAGGCTTGCTGGCCGATACCGCAGGCATGCGGGTGGTGGCACGCATCACCTGCAAGCGCCAGGCGCCTGATGCCGCACTGTTTGTCGGCAGCGGCAAGGCCGATGAAATCAAGCTGCTGGCCCAAATGCATGGCGCTACGGAAATCCTGTTTGACCAAAGCCTGAGCCCAGCGCAGCAGCGCAATCTGGAACGCCATTGCGAGCTGCCGGTCAATGACCGGACCATGCTGATTTTGACCATCTTTGCCCAGCGCGCGCGCAGCCACGAAGGTAAGTTGCAGGTCGAACTTGCGCGCTTGCAGTATCTGAGTACCCGGCTGGTCCGGCGCTGGTCGCATTTGGAGCGGCAAAGCGGCGGTATCGGTATGCGTGGCGGCCCCGGTGAGAAGCAGATCGAGCTCGATCGCCGCATGCTGGGCGAGTCCATCAAGCGCACCAAGGAGCGGCTGCAAAAGGTGGTGAAGCAGCGCAGCACCCAGCGGCGCCAGCGTTCACGCCGCGATGCCTTCACCATCTCGCTGGTCGGCTATACCAACGCCGGCAAGTCCACGCTGTTCAATGCCATGGTGAAGGCGCGTGCCTACACCGCCGACCAGCTGTTCGCCACCCTGGACACCACCACCCGCCAGCTGTACCTGGGCGATGCTGGGCGCTCGGTGTCCTTGTCGGATACCGTGGGTTTCATCCGCGACCTGCCGCATGGCCTGGTCGATGCGTTCCGCGCCACCTTGCAAGAAGCGGCAGATGCCGATTTGTTGCTGCATGTGGTGGATGCCTCGAACCCGAATTTCCCCGAACAAATGGCCGAGGTGGCGACGGTGTTGCGCGAGATTGGCGCAGCCGAGGTGCCCCAGCTGCTGGTATTTAATAAGCTGGATGCTCTTGATAAAGCGCGTTGGCCGCTGCAACTGCAGGACATGTTCGAGGTGGATGGCCAGCCCGTACCGCGTATTTTCCTGAGTGCCCAAACCGGAGAGGGATTGCCTGCATTGCGGCAGAAGCTGGCCGAGCTGGCATTGGCCAAAATGCCGAACGAGAATGCCCTTATGCAATTACCGGAATGGAATGAAGCTGGTGCCTGATTGGGCACAATACATGCATGACAACCAAGAGACTTGAGCGAATGAATCTCAATTTACGGGCCTTTAATCTGGCCGCATTGCCGGGTCGTATCCGGGGTATGTTCAATTTGAACGATCCCCGCTGGGGCCGTGGTGACGACAACAAGTCGGAATCCGACGGTGCGCAGAAGCCAGAGGGCGATCGCTCCAATGAACCCTCCAAGAACACGCCCAACCGCGGCCAAGGGCCGAACCAAGGTCCGCCGGATCTGGACGAGTTGTGGCGTGACTTCAACCGCAAACTGAGCGGCCTGTTCGGCAACAACAAGCCCGGACAGCGTGGCAATGGCGGCTCCAACGGCGGTGGTTCGGGTGGCGGGTTTCAGCCCGACATGAAGAGCGCCGGCATTGGTATGGGCTTGATTGCCGCCGTGGTGGCGCTGATCTGGCTGGGTACCGGCTTCTTCATCGTGCAAGAAGGCCAGCAGGCCGTGATCACCCAGTTTGGCAAATACAAATCTACTGTAGGTGCAGGTTTCAACTGGCGCCTGCCGTACCCAATCCAACGCCATGAACTGGTGTTTGTGACGCAAATCCGCTCTGTGGATGTGGGGCGCGATGCCGTCATCAAGGCCACCGGCTTGCGTGAGTCGGCCATGCTGACCGAAGACGAAAACATTGTGGAAATCAAGTTTGCCGTGCAATACCGTCTGAGCGATGCGCGTGCCTTCCTGTTTGAAAGCAAGGACCCGACCGGCGCCGTGGTGCAGGCTGCGGAAACCGCGGTGCGCGAAGTGGTTGGCAAGATGAAGATGGATTCGGCCCTGGCCGACGAGCGCGACCAGATCGGTCCGCGTGTGCGCACCCTGATGCAAACCATTCTGGACCGCTACAACGTGGGTATCGAAGTAGTGGGCATCAATATGCAGCAAAGCGGTGTGCGCCCGCCCGAGCAAGTCCAGGCCGCGTTTGACGATGTGCTGAAAGCCGGCCAGGAGCGCGAGCGTGCCAAGAACGATGCCCAGGCTTACGCCAATGATGTAGTGCCGCGTGCCGTAGGTTCGGCATCACGCCTCAAAGAAGAATCTGAAGCCTACAAAGCTCGCATCGTGGCCCAGGCCGACGGTGATGCGCAGCGTTTCCGCTCGGTCCTGACCGAGTACCAGAAAGCACCTCAGGTGACACGCGACCGCATGTATCTGGACACCATGCAGCAGGTCTATGGCAATGTCACCAAGGTCTTGGTGGATTCGCGCCAGGGCTCCAATTTGCTCTACCTGCCGCTGGACAAAATCATGCAGATGTCGGGCCAGGCCGCCAGCAATGGTGTGGCGGCCGAAGCGCCTGCCGCCAATCCCGCGGTGCCGGTGGCACCCGCGGCCTTGTCCAATGATGCCCGCACGCGTGATAACTCGCGCTCACGCGACCGCGATGTACGCTAGGAGAATACTTTGAACAGAGTTGGTTTTATTGCGTCGTCCTTGCTGGTAGTGCTTGCGCTGCTGAGCTCCATGTTGTTTGTGGTGGACCAGCGCCAGTTCGGCGTGGTCTATGCGCTGGGTCAGATCAAGGAAGTGATCACCGAGCCGGGTCTGAGCTTCAAGCTGCCGCCACCGTTCCAGAATGTCAGCTACCTCGACAAGCGCTTGTTGACGCTGGACAGCACCGATGCCGAGCCCATGCTTACTGCCGAGAAACAGCGTGTGGTGATCGACTGGTATGTACGCTGGCGCATCACGGCCCCGTCGGAATACATCCGCAACGTCGGTTTGGATGAAAACGCCGGTGCCAACCAGCTGAACCGGGTGGTGCGCAACGCGTTCCAGGAAGAGGTCAACAAACGCACGGTGAAAGAGTTGCTGTCGCTCAAGCGAGAAGCCTTGATGGCCGACGTGAAGCGCGAAGTGCTGGAAGCCGTGCGCGGCGCCAAGCCCTGGGGCGTGGACGTGGTCGATGTGCGGATCACCCGCGTCGACTACGTGGAAGCGATCACCGAGTCGGTATACCGCCGCATGGAAGCTGAGCGCAAGCGCGTGGCCAACGAGCTGCGCTCTACCGGTGCGGCCGAGGGTGAAAAGATCCGCGCCGATGCCGACAAGCAACGCGAAGTGACGATTGCCAACGCCTACCGCGATGCACAGAAGATTAAGGGTGAGGGTGATGCCGAGGCTTCGCGCCTGTATGCCGACTCGTTTGGCAAGGACCCGCAGTTCGCCCAGTTCTACCGCAGTCTGGACGCTTATAAGCTCAGCTTCAACAAGAAGAGCGATGTGATGGTGCTGGATCCATCCTCGGACTTCTTCAAAGCCATGCGCGGTAGTGGCGCTGGTGGCAGCACCGCTGCGCCTTCTGCCAAGAAGTAATCTTGGACGGCTATAGCCTCTGGGCCGCGCTGGCTCTGGTGCTGGTGGTAGAGGGGCTATTGCCTTTTCTATCACCAACCCGTTGGCGGCGCATGTTCCAGCAGATGCTGGCGCTGCAGGATGGACAGCTGCGCTTCTTCGGCCTGTGCAGCATCATTGCAGGGCTGTTGCTGCTCTGGATGGTGGATTAACACCAGCACCCAGACTTGCCCACAGCGTAGCAGCGCTTACCTCCTTGCAGGGGGCAATACCAGCGGCCCGGGCGAGCCGGGTCCGCGGTATTTCCGGGAAGAACCGGGTAGCGTTTAGAACTCGGCTTGCGAGCCCGGTAAAATCTCTTTTTTAACAGCCTCCCAAAACTCCATGTCTGCTTGGGTCCTGCCGGATCACATTGCCGATGTTCTGCCTTCCGAGGCTCGGCACATCGAAGAACTGCGTCGCGAATTGCTTGACGCTGCCCGTGGCTATGGCTATGAACTGGTCATGCCGCCGTTGCTGGAGCATCTGGAATCCCTGCTCACCGGCACCGGTGAAGCCCTGGATTTGCAAACCTTCAAGCTGGTCGATCAGCTCTCTGGCCGCATGATGGGCTTGCGGGCCGACACCACGCCCCAGGTCGCCCGCATCGATGCCCATTTGCTGAACCGCCAGGGTGTGACACGCCTGTGCTATTGCGGCCCGGTGGTGCATACCCGGCCAGACCGGCCGCACGCTACCCGCGAGCCGCTGCAGCTGGGCGCTGAAATCTACGGCCATGCGGGGCTGGAAGCCGATCTGGAAATCCTGCAGCTGTCGCTGGACTGCCTGCGCGCTGCCCAGGTGCAAGGCCTGGCGGTCGACATGAGCGATGCCCGCATTGCCCATGCGCTGCTGGCGGATGTGGCTTTGAAGCCCGGCGATCTGGGCCGTATCCATGCCGCGCTGGCGAACAAGGATGCGACCGAACTGGCCGCGCTCTGCGCAGACCTGCCCGCGGTTTCACGCGATGGCCTGCTGGCGCTGGTGCGGTTGTATGGCGACGCCAAGATATTGCAAGAAGCCGAGCGCGTGCTGCCGGCCTTGCCCGCCATCCAGGCCGCATTGCGCGACTTGCAATGGCTGGCGGCCCAACTGGGTGACACTCCGGTCAGTTTCGACCTGGCAGATCTGCGCGGCTACGCTTACTACAGCGGTGCGCGCTTTGCGATCTATGCGCAAGGCGCCGGCGATGCCTTGCTGCGCGGCGGGCGCTACGACGAGGTAGGGGCGGTATTCGGCCGCAACCGCCCGGCCGTAGGCTTCAGCCTGGACCTGAAACAAGTCGTTGCCGCAGTGGGACCACGCCCGCTGCGTGCGGCCATCCGTGCACCCTGGGGCCATGCGGCCGATCTGCGTGCGGCTATTGCGACCCTGCGGGCGCAAGGTGAAACCGTGGTCTGCGTATTGCCAGGCCACGAGAGTGAAGTTGATGAGTTCCATTGCGACCGCGTGCTCCAGCCCGTTGGCGGGCAGTGGGTCGTGCAAGTTATTTAAGAAAATTCCTGAGATGAACACCCAAACAAATTTGGTTCCTGGTCGCAATGTCGTCGTCGTTGGCACGCAGTGGGGCGATGAAGGCAAAGGCAAGCTGGTCGACTGGCTCACCGAGAGCGCCCAGGGCGTGGTGCGCTTCCAAGGCGGCCACAATGCCGGCCACACGCTGGTCATCAACGGCGTCAAGACGGCCCTGCACCTGATCCCCAGCGGTATCATGCGCGCCGGCGTCAAGTGCTACATCGGTAATGGTGTGGTGCTGTCGGCGGCCAAGCTGTTTGAAGAAATCGAAGGCCTGGAAAAAGCCGGCGTGGAAGTGCGTTCGCGCCTGCGCATCAGCGAAGCCTGCCCCTTGATCCTGCCGTTCCATGCGGCCATCGACATCGCCCGTGAAGCCCTGCGCGAAAAGGGTGGCACCGAGAAGATCGGTACCACCGGCCGCGGCATCGGCCCGGCCTACGAAGACAAGATCGCCCGTCGCGCGCTGCGCGTGCAGGACTTGAAGTATCCCGAGCGTTTCGCCACCAAGCTGCGCGAGCTGCTGGAGCTGCATAACTTCGTGCTGACCCAGTTCCTGCATGCGCCGGCTATCGATTTCGATACGGTCTACGCCGAATCCATGCGCCACGCCGAGCTGCTCAAGCCCATGATGGCCGACGTCTCGCGCGAACTCAACGACGCCCATGCCGCTGGCGCCAATCTGCTGTTCGAAGGCGCCCAAGGTACCTTGCTCGACGTGGACCACGGCACCTACCCGTATGTCACCTCCAGCAACTGCGTGGCCGGCAACGCCGCAGCCGGTGCCGGCGTTGGCCCGGGCATGCTGCACTACATCCTGGGCATCACCAAGGCCTATTGCACCCGCGTCGGCGGCGGCCCGTTCCCCACCGAACTCGACTGGGAAAAGCCCGGTACCCCCGGCTACCACATGAGCACCGTGGGTGCCGAAAAAGGCGTGACCACTGGCCGCAGCCGCCGTTGCGGCTGGTTCGATGCGGCTTTGCTGAAGCGCAGCGCCCAGGTCAACGGTCTGAGCGGCCTGTGCATCACCAAGCTCGACGTGCTGGACGGCATCGACGTGCTGCAACTGTGCACCGGCTACATGCTGGATGGCGAGCTGGTCGACATCCTGCCCATGGGTGCCGACGATATCGCCCGCTGCGTGCCGGTGTATGAAGCCATCGATGGCTGGTCCGATTCGACCGTGGGGGTGACCGACATCAACAAGCTGCCTGAGAATGCGCGCCGCTACCTGAACCGTATTGAGCAAGTCACCGGTGTGCCGATCGCCATGGTGTCCACCAGCCCGGACCGCGACCACACCATCATGATGCGCCATCCCTACCAGGCCGCGTAAGCCAAGTTTTATATAAAGAATAGGCACTTACCGCAACCAGTGCCTATGCGAGTAGCTATTATTTCAGGAGTAAACCCCATGTTGACGGAAGACGGCAAACACCTGTACGTCAGTTATGACGAGTACCACAGCCTGATCGAAAAACTGGCTTTGAAGGTGCACCAGTCGGGCTGGGAGTTCGACACGATTCTGTGCCTGGCCCGTGGCGGCCTGCGCCCTGGTGACGTGCTGTCGCGCATTTTCGACAAACCCCTGGCCATCATGTCGACCAGCTCGTACCGCGCCGAAGCCGGGACCAAGCAAGGCGTGCTGGACATCGCCCGTTTCATCACCACGCCCAAGGGTGAAATCGCTGGCAAGGTCTTGCTGGTCGATGACCTGGCCGACACCGGCCACACCTTGCGCGCCGTGATCGAGCAGCTGAAGAGCAACTACGCGCCCATCACCGAGCTGCGCAGTGCCGTGATCTGGACCAAGGCCGTGTCGATCTTCACCCCCGACTACTCGGTCGAATTTTTACCCACCAACCCCTGGATCCACCAGCCTTTCGAAGGCTACGACGCCATGCGCCCGGCGCAGCTGATGGAAAAGTGGAAACTGTAAGCCGCGGCTGAACCGTTTCCGCAATGTCCAGCACCACGACCCAGCTGATCCACCACCCGTACCAGCCGCCTAACGAGTTTGCGGCGCCGCAGCCGGGGGTGTTCAAAGCCTCCACGGTGGTGTTTCCGAACGTCGCTGCTATGCGCACGCGCGAATGGAAAGACAAGTCGGCCTATACCTACGGGCTGCACGGCACGCCCACCACCTACACCCTGGAAGAGCGCCTGTGCACGCTGGAAGGCGGCCGCTACTGCGTGCTGCTGCCCAGCGGGCTGGCAGCGATTGCCAACGTGGCCCTGGCCTTGCTGGGCACAGGCGACAGCATGCTGCTGCCCGACAACGTCTATGGGCCGAACCAGGCACTGGCCGACGGCGAGCTGGCGCGCTGGGGCATCCACACCCAGGTCTACAACCCTATGGACCCGGCCGACCTGGCCGCCAAGATCACCGAGCGCACCCGCCTGGTCTGGGTCGAGGCTGCCGGTTCGGTGACGCTGGAGTTTCCCGATCTGCCGGCCCTGGTACGCATCTGCCAGGCGCGTGGCGTGGCCTGCGCGCTGGACAACACCTGGGGTGCAGGCCTGGCCTTCAACCCGTTTGACCTGCTGCCCGGTACCAGCCCGGCCCTGGGCGTGGACATCTCGGTCCATGCGCTGACCAAATACCCGAGCGGCGGCGGCGACGTGCTGATGGGCAGTGCCATCACCCGCGACCCGGCGCTGCACCGCAAGATTCAGCGCACCCATATGCACCTGGGCCTGGGCGTGGCAGGCAACGAGGCAGAGCTGGTGCTGCGCTCGTTGCCCAGCATGGCGCTGCGCTACCGCGCCCACGATGCGGCCACCCGCAGCTTGGCCCGCTGGTGCATCCAGCGCCCCGAGTTCGCCCAGGTCTTGCACCCGTCGCTGTCCGATGCGCCCGGCCATGCGCACTGGCAGGCGCTGTGTGGCCCTGCGGATGCGGCAGCCGGCCTGTTCAGCGTGGTGCTGGATGCGCGCTACACCACGGCGCAGGTAGATGCGTTCTGCGATGCCTTGCAGCTGTTCAAGCTGGGCTATAGCTGGGGCGGCCCGATGAGCCTGGTCGTGCCCTATGACCTGGCCCGCATGCGCAAGCCCTGGCCCGCGCATCTGGCGCAGGGCACGCTGGTGCGGTTTGCGGTCGGCCTGGAAGCCGTGGCCGACCTGCAGGCCGACTTGGCGCAGGCACTGCTGCAACTCGCGCCAAGCTGTTAAAGTGACAGCTCCATGACTTACCCGGGCGCTGGGTAAGTCCTCAGCTCACCATTTGAAAGAAGACGACCTTGGCAACACCAAATTACGGATACGAAAAACGCCAAAAAGAGCTGGCCAAGAAAAAGAAGAAGGAAGACAAGCTCAAAGCCAAAAGCGAGCGCAAGCATGATGATCCGGCGCAAGACGATGGCGGTAATCCGGCAGACGGCCAACCTCCAGCGGCCCCTACCGAATCCTGATGTTTACGGCCGGGCGACCATGCCCGGCCTTGGCTTACTTCAATAGCTTTTTCAGCTCCGGCCACACGTTGTTCAGCAGCGTGGGATGCGCTTCCGCCTTGGGGTGGATGCGGTCCGGCTGGAACAGCTGCACCGGGTCCGGCGCATCCGCCACGCCTTTCAGCAAGAACGGCACCAACGCCGCTTTCTCCCCCTTGGCAACCTTGGCAAACAGGCCGCTGAATCGCTCGGCGTACTCGCGTCCGTAATTCGGCGGCACCTGCATGCCGACCAGCAGCACCTTGGCGCCGGCTTTTTGCGCGGCTTCGGTCATCTGGCGCAGGTTGTCCTCGGTGGACTGCAAGGGCAGGCCGCGCAAGGCGTCGTTGCCGCCGAGTTCGATCACCACCAGGCTGGGCTTGACGCTGCTCAGCAGCGGCGCCAGCCGGGCCCGGCCGCCCGAGGTGGTGTCGCCGCTGATGCTGGCGTTGTGCACCGTGGCGCTGATCTTCT
This sequence comes from Rhodoferax ferrireducens, assembly GCF_031458075.1. Lineage (GTDB taxonomy): Bacteria > Pseudomonadota > Gammaproteobacteria > Burkholderiales > Burkholderiaceae_C > Rhodoferax_B > Rhodoferax_B ferrireducens_A. Next base: position 1,571,965 of record NZ_JAVDXT010000001.1, read on the forward strand.
CTGCCGCCAGGCGTTTTTCCAGCAGGGCGACCCAGCCGGTGCCGCGGGCCAGTCCATACTCGGCGCTCAGGCTGTCGCCGACCACCAGAATGCTGGCCGGGGCGGCGGCTTGCGTCCCGGATGACCCCACGGTCAGGGCCAGGGCCGCAGCCGCGATAAAGTGTCTACGTTTCAAAACTCAAAGCCTTTCATGCCAACTCTGTCCAACGGTGCGGTCATTTCTGTGGAGCACGTCTCCAAATCGGTCACCGACTCCACCGGAACTCTCACCATTTTGCGTGATATCGATTTCTCATTGGCGGCCAGGGAGACTGTGGCCATCGTCGGTGCCTCGGGTTCCGGCAAAAGTACGCTGCTGTCCATCATTGCGGGTTTGGATACGCCTACGCACGGAACAGTTCGCTTGGTCGGGCAGGATATTTTTGCCATCAGCGAAGACCAGCGCGCCGCCGTACGCGCGCAAAAGCTGGGTTTTGTGTTCCAGAGCTTCCAGCTGATGGGCAATCTGACGGCCTTGGAAAACGTCATGCTGCCGCTGGAGCTGGCCGACCGCAAGGACGCACGCAAGGCCGCCACCGAGATGCTGGCCCGCGTCGGCCTGGGCCAGCGGCTCGGCCATTACCCCAAGCTGCTCAGCGGCGGCGAACAGCAGCGCGTGGCCCTGGCGCGGGCCTTTGTGGTTCAGCCGGCGGTGTTGCTGGCCGACGAACCTACCGGCAGCCTGGACTTCGCCACCGGCGAGAAGGTGATGGAGCTGATGTTCGAACTGAACCGCGAGCAGGGCACGACCCTGGTGCTGGTGACCCACGACCGCGGTATCGCCGCCCAGTGCGAGCGCCGTATCACCATCGAGGCCGGCCAGATCGCCCACGCTTGAATTTATAGAAAATAGGGCTCTAGCGCTGACACTACCTGCACCAGCAGCTATCAATACTGTAGTGGCGTGGGGCCGGTCCGCCAGCGTCGATAATCTCCCCATGTCTTCCCCTAAAGTTCTCTTCGGCTTCCATGCCGTGGGCGTGCGCCTGAAAACCGCGCCGCAATCCATCATCGAAATCTATTACGAGCCGACCCGGCGCGACGCGCGCATGCGCCAGTTCCTGGAAAAGGCCAATGAAGCCGGTGCCCGCCTGATCGAAGGCGACAGCATGCGCCTGGCCAAGCTCTGCGGCAGCCACGGCCACCAGGGCGTGGCGGCGCGGGTGGAGCATATTCCGCAAGTGCATTCGCTCGACGACCTGCTCGACAGCCTGACCACGCCTGCGCTGCTGCTGGTGCTGGACGGCGTGACCGATCCGCACAACCTGGGCGCCTGCCTGCGCGTGGCCGACGGCGCTGGCGCACATGCGGTGATCGCCCCCAAGGACCATGCTGCCGGTATCAATGCCACCGTGGCCAAGGTGGCTAGCGGCGCCGCCGAGACCGTGCCGTACTTCATGGTCACCAATCTGGCGCGCACCCTGGGCGAGCTCAAGGAGCGCAGCATCTGGTGCATTGGTACTAGCGACAACGCGCCCAAAACCCTGTACCAGGTGGATCTGAAGGGCCCGGTGGCCCTGGTGCTGGGCAACGAAGGCGACGGCATGCGCCAGCTGACGCGCAAGACCTGCGACGAACTGGTTGGCATCCCGATGGCCGGTGCGGTGGAAAGCCTGAACGTGTCGGTGGCCAGCGGCGTCTGCCTGTACGAAGCCCTGCGCCAGCGGCTGTAAAGTTCTCCCCGTCCGCACTGGATAACTTTGGGGATAACTCTGAATTAGCGCTGTATTCCGAGGGTAAACCCTTGATTTATAAGGGTAAACCTTGCATTGCCTGTTATTTCAGCAGTTGACAACTCGCCTGTCAGCCTCGGGTTAGCCCTATCACACCCAGCCCAGCGCACCCAGTAATGCACCAAAGCCCAGCAGCCACAGCAGGTGCAGCTTGGTGCGCCAGACCACCAGCGCGCTGACCCCGGTCAGCAGCCACAGCGGCCAGTCGCCGTGCGGCCCGTGCTGGGCGCTGGACAGCAACCAGCCGGTGGCCAGCATCAGCGCGATCACGATGGGCGCCATGCCTTGTTTGAAGGCCCGCACCGCGCGCATTTCGCGGTTGCGGTGGCCCCAGCGCACCGACAGCCAGGTCAGCACGGTACTGGGCAGCAGGATGCCGAACATGGTGCAGGCCATGCCCAGCAAGGCCAGGCTGTAGCCGCCGGCGTTCAGCCCCACGTTCCAGCCCATCAGGGCGATGAACAGCACATTCGGCCCGGGCGCGGCCTGGGCGATGGCGATGGAGGCATTGAACTGCTCCTCGCTCAGCCAGTGCTGCTGGTCGACCAGGTAGCGGTGCATGTCGGGTACGGCCGTGATGGCGCCGCCCACGGCCAGCAGTGACAGCGAGATGAAATGCCAGAACAGCTGGAACCATTCGGACGCGCCCATCACGATGCTGTGCAGGCCACTCATACGGGCAGCTTCCGGTAGGTCAGCACGCAGGCCGCGCCGCCCAGGACGAGCAGGATGTAGAACAGCGGCCAGTGCAGCAGGGCGATGGCCGCAAAGCACAGCGCGCCCAGCAGCACGCATAGCGCAATCCCCAGCACATGGTGGCGCACCGCGCGCATCAGGCGCAGGCCGGTGGCGGCGATCAGGCCGGCGGCCACCGCACCCATGCCGCGCAGCGCGCCGGCGACGGCCGGGTTATCGGCAAACTGGGCGTAGACCAGCGCCAGCGCCAGCACGCCCAGCAGCGGAAAGGTCAGCATGCCGGCCAGCGCCGCCAGCGCGCCGCGCAGGCCGAAGTAGCGGTCGCCGATCATCACCGACAGATTGACCACGTTCGGGCCCGGCATGATCTGGGCGACGGCCCAGTCTTCGACGAATTCTTCGCTCGTCATCCAGCGCTTTTTGTCCACCAGTTCGCGCTGCACCACGGCCAGCACGCCGCCAAAACCCTGCAGGGCCAGCAGGGTAAAGGACACGAACAGATCGGTAGGTGACTTGGGCTGGGCGCGCAGCGGGGCGGGCGGTGCCGGGGGGGCGGAGGTGGCGGTATTGGACGGCATGGGTGCATTATCGCCAGCGCTTTGGGGGCCCTGCCGGCCCGCGGATTCATCCCCTATTTGAGGGAAATGGTGTGCCTGGCGCGCCGGGTGCTGCAGTACATTGCAGCGCCAGCCTAGCGGCTGTGTGCCGACCACCTATCGGAAACCATTCTGGGAGCCATTCGCTATTCGCCATGATTGAACGCACTCTTTTCAACCCCGAACACGAAGCCTTCCGCGACAGCTTTCGCCGATTTGTAGCCAAGGAAATCGTCCCCTTCCATGCGGCCTGGGAAGATCAGGGCTATGTGGACCGGGCGGTGTGGAATGCGGCGGGCGCCAACGGTTTCTTGTGTCCGTCCATGCCCGAAGAATTTGGTGGCGCCGGGGCCGACAAGCTGTACTCGGTGGTGCAGATCGAAGAGCTGGCGCGGGTCGGCGTGACCGGCATAGGCTACAGCCTGCACAGCGAGATCGTTGCTCCGTATCTGCTGCACTACGCCACCGAACCGCAAAAACAGAAATACCTGCCGCAGATGGCCAGTGGCGCCATGGTGGGCGCGATTGCCATGAGCGAGCCGGCCGCCGGCTCCGACCTGCAGGGCATACAGACCACTGCGATCCAGCAGGCCGACGGCAGCTACCGGCTGAACGGCAGCAAGACCTTCATCACCAACGGCTGGCATGCCGACCTGGTGGTGGTCGTGGCCAAGACCAACCCCACCGCCGGCGCCAAGGGCACCAGCCTGTTCCTGGTCGAGCGCGGCATGCCCGGCTTTACGGTGGGCAAGCGGCTCAAGAAGCTGGGTATGAAGGCACAGGACACGGCCGAGCTGTTTTTCGACAATGTGCATTTGCCGGCCGATCAACTGCTGGGCGGCCGTTCGCACGAGAACAAGGGCTTTGTCTGCCTGATGGAGCAACTGCCCTGGGAGCGGCTGCAGATCGCCATCACCGCCGTGGCCGCGGCCCAGGCGGCCATCGACTGGACCGTGGCCTATGTGAAGGAGCGCAAGGTGTTCGGCCAGCCCGTGGCCAGCTTCCAGAACACCCGCTTCACCCTGGCCGAGCTGCAGACCCAGGTGCAGATCGCCCAGGTGTTCATCGACCGCTGCACCGAGCTGCTGCTGCAAGACCGGCTGGACACCGCCACCGCCAGCATGGCCAAGTACTGGACCACCGACCTGCAATGCAAGGTGATGGACGAATGCGTGCAGCTGTTTGGCGGCTATGGCTTTATGTGGGAATACCCGATCACCCGCGCCTATGCCGATGCCCGGGTGCAGCGCATCTACGGCGGCACGAATGAAATCATGAAGGAAGTGATCACGCGCTCCATGGGGCTGGGCGGCTAGATAGCCGGCTCTGAGCACAGGGCGTTGCCACCAAAAACTGCGCAAATCTGCGCCAGCCATTAAAATCGCGGGTTAATCCCCACAAAGCTCCTGAATGAACGCCCCGGTTGACGTTTCCTTTTTCGCGCGCGCCGCCAAGCCGCTGACCAGCTACCGCAAGTACTGGGCGGCCCGTTTTGGCACGTCCAAATTCCTGCCCATGAGCCGCGCCGAGATGGACAAACTGGGCTGGGACAGCTGCGACGTGATCATCGTTACCGGCGACGCCTATGTGGACCACCCCAGCTTCGGCATGTCGGTGATCGGCCGCATGCTGGAGATGCAGGGCTTTCGCGTCGGCATCATCGCCCAGCCCGACTGGCAGAGCGCCGACCCGTTCAAGGCCCTGGGCAAACCGAACCTGTTCTTCGGCGTCACGTCGGGCAATATGGATTCGATGATCAACCGCTACACCGCCGACCGCAAGATCCGCAGTGACGACGCCTACACCCCCGGCGACGTCGGCGGCAAGCGTCCCGACCGCGCGGCCATCGTCTACAGCCAGCGCTGCCGCGAGGCCTACAAGGACGTGCCCATCGTCTTGGGTGGCATCGAAGGATCGCTGCGCCGCATCGCGCATTACGACTACTGGTCCGACAAGGTGCGCCGCAGCGTGGTGGTCGATGCCAAGTGCGACCTGTTGTTGTACGGCAATGCCGAGCGCGCGATTGTCGAAGTGGCGCATCGCCTGGCCGCCAAGGAACCCGTGCAGAGCATCACCGATGTGCGCGGCACGGCCTTTATCCGCCGCAGCGACGATCCGACGGGGCGCGACTGGGTCGAGATCAATTCCACCTCGGTCGATGCGCCGGGCCGCGTCGAGTCGCACATCAACCCCTACCAGACCACCTCCGAGCAGGCGGCAGAGCAGGGCGCAACCTGCTCCAAGGACGATGCCAATCCGCAGGGCGTGCCAGCCGAAGCCGTCGTCAAAATGAGCCCATCGCTGGGCGATGCCCTGGCCCGCTCCCAAGCCCGTGAACTCGCCAAGATAAAGGTGCCACCACGGGATCGTTCTGTCATCCGCCTGCCGTCCTTCGAGCAGGTGAAATCCGACCCGGTGCTCTACGCCCACGCGAACCGCGTGCTGCATCTGGAAACCAACCCCGGCAACGCCCGTGCGCTGGTGCAGGCCCATGGCGAAGGCGTGACAGCTCGCGACGTGTGGATCAACCCGCCCCCCATCCCGCTGACCACCGCCGAGATGGATACGGTTTTCGACCTGCCGTACGCCCGCAGCCCGCACCCGGCCTATGCCGACGAGAACGGCAGCCATGACGGCGCCACCAAGATCCCTGCCTGGGAAATGATCCGCTTCAGCGTGAACATCATGCGCGGCTGCTTCGGCGGCTGCACCTTTTGCTCGATCACCGAGCACGAAGGCCGCATCATCCAGAGCCGATCTGAAGAATCAATCATCAAGGAAGTCGAAGACATCCGCGACAAGGTGAAGGGCTTTACCGGCACCATCTCCGACCTGGGTGGCCCCACCGCCAACATGTACCGCCTCGGCTGCAAGAGCCCCGAGATCGAGGCTGCCTGCCGCAAGCCCAGCTGCGTGTACCCGGGCATCTGCTCGAACCTGGGCACGAATCACGATCCGCTGATCAAGATCTACCGCCGCGCCCGCGCGCTCAAAGGCATCAAGAAGATTTTGATCGGCTCCGGCCTGCGCTACGACCTAGCGGTGCAGAGCCCCGAGTACGTGAAAGAGCTGGTGACCCACCACGTCGGCGGCTACCTGAAGATCGCGCCCGAGCACACCGAGCAGGGCCCGCTGACCAAGATGATGAAGCCCGGCATTGGCAGCTACGACAAGTTCAAGACCCTGTTCGAGAAGTTCAGCGCCGAGGCCGGCAAGAAGCAGTATCTGATTCCGTACTTCATCGCCGCCCACCCCGGCACCAGCGACGAAGACATGATGAACCTGGCGCTGTGGCTGAAGAAAAACGGCTTCCGCGCCGACCAGGTGCAGACCTTCTACCCGTCGCCCATGGCTACCGCCACCACGATGTACCACAGCGGCAAGAACCCGCTGCGCAAGATCACCCGCGACAGCGAAACCGTCGACATCGTGCGCGGCGACCGGCGCCGCCGGCTGCACAAGGCCTTCTTGCGCTACCACGATGCCAACAACTGGCCGCTGCTGCGCGACGCGCTGAAGACCATGGGCCGGGCCGACCTGATCGGCAACGGCAAGCACCATCTGATCCCGACCTACCAGCCGATGACCGATGGCGGCTACGAGAGCGCGCGCAAGAAGAACTCGACCACCGTAACCACCAAGTCGTCACCTGTGACCAAGGGCCGTTTGCTGACCCAGCACACCGGCCTGCCGCCGCGCGACAACGGTTCGGCCAAGTCGCCAGTCAACAAGCCTTCGCGCAAGGTGCGCTAGGGCATTTAAGCAAAACAGGGCTCTGGCACAGGTAGATCCTGCGCCAGTAGCTATGGTTTCAATAGCACTGAGGCTAGCGCCTAGGGCGTGTCATCCATCAATCCCCCTGCAGTTGAAAGTGACGGCCCTGGCGCCACGTGAAGGCCGTGAGCAAGAGATACGCCCTCAGTGATAGGCAGTGGGAGTGCACCAAGGTCTGCAGCCTGGTCAGGCAGGACAAGGCCGTTCAGACAGCTCGATTGGTCAGGTAAACACCAAAAATCGTGATTCCAGCCCCGATCACCATGGGCACGCTGGGAACTTCGCCAAAGGCGATCAACGCCTGCAGTGCGGTCAACGCGGGGACCAGGTACACCAGCGCAGCCGCGCGGGATGCCTGCCCTTGGCGCAACAGATAGAGGAGCAGAAGAATGCCGACGATGGAACTGGCCAAGACCGACCACGCCAGGACGGACCAGAACACCCAGCCAAAGTCGATCGTCCAGGTGTCCAACAGAAATGAGAGTGGCAAGGTGACGAACAATGCACCCAGGTATTGGTAAGTCACGACGACACGCAGGTCGTGGCCACCGAGCTTTTTCTTTTGGTAGATGGTCCCGTAGCTGACGGAGATCATTCCCAGGACATTGATGAGGATGGCCCATGCAGCGATGCTTGTAGCGCTTGCCGCAAGAACGCGGGGGGCAATGGCTACCGCTACCCCTGCGAATCCTATAAGCAATCCAGTCTTCTGGCGGCGACTGAGCCGCTCTCCGATCAGATGCACGGCAAGAATGGCCGTGAGCAAAGGCTGCAGGGCTGCAATCACGCCTGAAAGCCCGGCAGGAACGCCTTGGGCAATAGCCCACCATACCGCTCCCAAATAGAGTCCATGCAGCAACACGCCAGAGAGCATTGACACAGCCATCAGCCGAAGATCGCGTGGGAAGGGGACGCGCTGAAGCCGGCAAAGCAAGAGCATCAGCACGGCAGCAGTGCCGAACCGCAGGCTCAAGAACACCATGGGGCCAGCGACTCCCGCGCCGAATTTCGCGGCGATCCAGCCTGTAGACCAGAGGAAGGCAAATAGGCCGGGAGCGATTCGTTCGAGTGACATGTGGTGAAGTGGGTGGTTTGCGTGCTTGGAAGTTGCCCCTTTCTCGGCATGGGCATGACCGTCTTAGACTATCACTGCACTCACAAATGACAATCGGCCATCGGAGAATTAATGTCATGCAAAAAATGCAGGAATCGCTGCCAGGGATGAGCCTCGATGAGCTCTCCACTTTCGTCGCAGTGGTAGAAGCGCACAGCTTCACAGGAGCGGCAAAAGTCATTAGCCGTGACGCCACGATTGTTTCGCGCCGGATGGGGCAACTGGAGGAACGACTGGGGGTTCGCCTCTTGTCGCGCACCACCCGCAAAATCGCACTGACAGAGGTCGGGACGCTGTACTACCGGCGGGTTCGCGCGCTGCTTGACGAGCTGGAAAGCGCGAGCCAGGAGGCGAGCAACTTCGCGTCGAGCCCACAGGGGTTGCTGCGCATCTCGCTGCCGGTCACCTTCGGACGGCGACTGATTGCGCCGCGTTTCCCCGCCTTTCTTCAAGAGCACCCCAAGATTCGGATTGACGCTCGCTTTTCAGATCGCTATGTCGATGTCGTCGCAGAAGGATTCGACGTGGCGATCCGTGTCGGTGTGCTGCGCGACAGCTCACTTATCGCACGCCACATTGCTTCGTTTCGCACCTTGCTGTACGCCGCACCGTCCTACCTTGCCGCGCACGGTGACCCCCAGGATCCGGGCGATCTGGAGCAGCATGCTTGCCTGGGTTTCATCCACTATGCCAGTTGGCCGGATTGGGTACTGAAGCGTGACGGGCAGCAGCGAACCGTCAGGCCTGCCAGTTCACTGTCGGCCGACAACTCAGAGTCACTGTTGCAGGCCGCGATTGCAGGTGCAGGCATCGTCCTCACGCCGGACTGGCTGGCCAATGTTGCCGTGCGAGAAGGCTCGCTGGTTCAGATACTGACCGAGTGGCAAGGATCGGGCGGAGGAGGGATTTACGCAGTGATGCCGCCAGGGCGATTGGTACCCGCCAAAACGCGCTTGTTTGTAGACGACATCACCGCCGCAATCCAAGCCGAGCTGGACTAGGGCGTTTCACCCATCAAAGCCGAGAGGAGATGGTGTTTCTATCGTTCACGCCAGCAACTGCAGGGCGATTGATTAATGAGACGCCCTAGAACTGTTGCACCGGGAAGCTGGAGAACTGCACCCCCAGCACCATCCGCGCCCAGGTCTCGCGCGAACGCACCAGCGCTGCGCAGCGTGGATCGGCCAGGCCTTGCATGCAGGCGACTTCCATCTGGTTCGTCGCATAGCTGCTGTCGTTGTTCACCGCCGCGACGCCCAGCTGGCTTTTGCCGTTGGTGGCCAGGGTCTCAAAGTAGTACTTTTCCGGCTGCAGCATGCCGTTGCGGTAGACGGCCCGGTTCCAGGCCTTGCGGATGGTGGTCACGCCAAAGCGCTGCATGGCCTGCAGATAGGTCCAGGCGGGGTCGGGCAGCACCGCCACGCCATTGCCGGGCTCCAATAGTTGCTGTTCAAACACCTGCGCCTGGGCGATAGCTTCTTGCGGGCTGGAGACGCTTTTGAGCTGGATCTTCATCGACATTCTGGCGTCGCCGGTGCGCACGACGATGAAGTTACCCTGCTGCGTTATCTGCGCGCCCTCGGGCACCACCACGGTGGCGCCGGACACCAGGTCCTGGTAGATGTCGTAACGGAAGGCGTTGGGGTTGAACATCTGGAACATCTGGGTCAGCTGGGCCAGGCCCAGCTGGTCGTCGGCGGTAGCCGCCAGCTGCTGGTAGGTGCGGCTGCGCAGCTTGGTCAGGCCGAACGTGCCCAGGGACTGCGTGGGTGCCACATCGGCCTGCAGGTCGGCCGCAAACAGGGCGGCGCTGCGGGTGGCTCCCGGCAGTTTGCTGACATTGGACTGGGCCAGCAGTTGCAGATGGCTGGCCGGTATGCCCCAGCTGATGCCGACCGCGCCGTTCTCCAGGCCTCCATCGACAATGCCGATCACGCGGCCTTCGGCATCCAGAATCGGCGCCCCCGACAGACCCGGCACCAGGTTGCCTTCGAGGTTCAGGATTTCGATGCTGGTGCTGGGGTAGTCGGTGATTTCGCGCAACACCTTGGGCGGCAGAATCGTCCGCAGCTGGTTGCCGCCGAAGCGCAGCTTTACCTCGGTGCTGCTGTAGCCGGCGATATTCAGCGGAAAGCCCAGCGCGTCGAAAGACTGCTTGACGGCCGGAGGCGCCAGGTTCAGCGCCAGTGGCTTGCGGTTTTGCGGTGTTTGCAGCCGCAGCAGCACCAGGTCGGATTCCTTCAGCACCTTCTCGACCACCGCGGCGGTGGATGCCACGATCTTGCCGTCGGCCCCCACATAGTGCGCCACGATGCGCGGCTGGCCGTCGACCACGTGCAAGGCCGTGACCGCATGCGCCGAGTCGCTCCAGATGAAGCCGGAGGCGGCGTTGTTGCCGGCCTCGATTTTCAGCAGCGATTCGCTGCTGCGCTTGAACACCTCGGCCATCTGTGCGCCGGCGCTGCCGGGCAGGCCGAGAAGGATGGACAGCGCGATGCTGGCTAGCGCCCGGCGCATAGGGCTCCCAGCACGCTGCTCCACACGGCCACGTGGGCTTTCTCGTCGCCGGGCTGCTGGTGGATGGCTTTGGCGACGCGTTCCAGATCGGGCGCGCCCATCGCCTGGTAGGCGGCGATGGCGCTGTCCATGCCTTGGAAGCGCTGCATGCTGGCGCGCTCGCACAGATCGCTGTTGCCGGCGAACAGGCTGGAGCTGTGCAGTGCGGCCGGACTGTCCGCCGGCTTGGCAGTGCCGGGCAGCGGCCCCCACAGGCGCTGCACAACCAGGGCGCGGGCTTCTGCGGGGCTGAAGCCCAGGGCCAGCAGTTCTTCCATTTGCTGCTTGGGCGGCACGGGGGCTGGCGACAGGCTGTCGTGGGTGCGCAGGTAGATGCCGCAGAGCAGGCCGACCACGCAGGTCAAACCAAAGCAGCCGGCGCGCAGGGCGGCCAGCTTGCGTTGCGCCGGGCTGCCGGCATCGGTGGCTGTGTCGGCGCCTTCCTTGCTCTGCATACGCAGGCCGACGAAGGACGCGATCAATGCTGCCAGCGCCCCGACCACCAGGCCAACGACGGGCGATGACGACAAGCCGAGCAGCAGGCCCAGCAGCAAGCCAATGCCCACACCGGAGAAGATCTGCGCTGCCACCATATGCACCGTCCTTTGAAAGGTGCTGCATATGGTGGCAGAGGGGGATGGTGCTGTCTAGCTGGACTGCACTAGGCCGTTGAAAGAAAACAGGCCGCTGGCGCAGGTAGAGGCTGCGCAGGCTGCTATTGATTGAATAGCATGCGCGGTTGCAGCCAGAACAGCCAGCCGAGCAGCGCCGCGCAGTGCACCACCACCGTCACCCAGTAGGTGGCCTGGAACGCGGCCTTGGACGACTTATGCCGCAGGATGGCCTGGGCCACGCCGGCACCGGGCCAGCCGCCGAGCAGGCTGAACACATGCAAAGAGTCTTCCTTGGTGCGCCATTGCCGGGTGCGGGCCGCGTGTTTGTCGGTCCAGTAGGCGAAGAAGGTGGCCAGGTTCACCGCTACCGCTGCGCCCAGCACCCAGAGCGGCAGGCGGTGCGCCCAAACGCCCCAGGCCAGCAGGCAGATCCAGCCGATAGTCAGCAGCGCAAAAAATGCCGGGTTGGAATCTGTGCGGTGAACGCCAGGGCGTGGCGCCGGCCGCCGCTGGCGCTGCGGAGCGGCTTGGGCTGGCGTGGTGGCCGTGCGGACCGCCATGGCGCGCGGCCCCTTGCCGCCCACGGTGATTTCTTCAAACCACACGGCTTCGCCTTCGCGCGGAGCGGCTGCGCCGCGGTAGTCCTTGATGTGGAAAAAGATGTCGGCCGGGGTCTGCGGGCTGCGGATGAAGCCGAAGCCGCGTGCGGCGTCCCAGCGTTGGATGGTTCCCTGCTTCTGCATCGATGCGCCCTGTGCTGCGGTGGTGTGACAGGGCTTATTTTGGCATCGGCGGCAGGGCCCCAAAGTTCTCCCCGTTTGCACTGGATAACTTTGGGGGTAACTCTGTACGCTGTCTGTATGGGCTGGCTAAGTGCTTGTTTTGAAAGGCTAAAGATTGCGCTGCTCAATCTTTAATCAACCGCGTCAACGCCCCAGATCCAGCGGCAGCCCCACATAGTTCTCGGCCAGCACGGTGGATGCCGCCGTGGAGTTGACCAGGTACTCGAGCTCGGCTTCCTGCATGCGCTGGCCGAAGGCGCCGGTGTCGGGGAACTTGTGCATCAGCGAGGTCAGCCACCAGGAGAAGCGCTCGGCCTTCCAGATGCGGGCCAGGGCGCGCTGCGAATAGGTGTCGATGCCGGCGGCACTTTTCTCGGCATAGAACTCGATGAAGGCGCTGGACAAATACTTGACGTCGCTGGCCGCCAGGTTCAGGCCTTTGGCGCCGGTGGGCGGCACGATGTGGGCCGCGTCGCCGGCCAGGAACATGCGGCCAAAGCGCATCGGTTCGGCGACAAAGCTGCGCAGCGGGGCGATGCTTTTTTCCAGGGTCGGGCCGGTGACGATGCGCTCGGCCAGCTCCGGGTCGAGGCGGCTGCGAAGCTCGTCCCAGAAGCGTTGGTCGCTCCAGGCTTCGACCTTGTCGTCCAGCGGGCATTGCACGTAGTAGCGGCTGCGCGTCAGGCTGCGCATCGAGCACAGCGAAAAGCCGCGTTCGCTGTTGCCGTAGACGATGGAATGCGGCGACACCGGCGGCACATCGGCCAGCACGCCCAGCCAACCAAACGGGTAGACCTTTTCGTATTCGGTGATCGCGCCTTCGGGCACGCTGGCGCGGCAGACGCCGTGGAAGCCGTCGCAGCCGGCGATGAAGTCGCATTCCAGCTCAAAGTCCTGGCCGTCTTTCTGGTAGCGCACTTTGGGGCGCTGGCTGTCGAAGTCGTGCACGCTGACATTGGCCGCCTGGTACACCGTGCTCAGGCCGGCTTCGCTGCGCGCATCCATCAGGTCGCGCGTGACTTCGGTCTGGCCGTAGGCGGTGACCACCTTGCCGTGGGTCAGGCCATGCACGTCGATCGCATGGCGCACGCCCGAGAACACCAGCTCGATGCTGTGGTGCACCACGCCTTCGGTCTGCACCCGGTGGCCCATGCCGGCTTCGTGCAGCATGTCGACCGTGGTCTGCTCCAGGATGCCGGCACGGATGCGGCCCAGCACGTAGTCGGGGCTTTGGCGCTCGATGATGATGTTGTCGATGCCGGCCTTGTGCAGCAACTGGCCGAGCAGCAGGCCGGACGGGCCGGCACCGATGATGGCAACCTGGGTACGCATGGGGTGTCTCCTTAAATCTGCCCTGGAGCTTAGGTCGGAGTGGTATGTCTTACCAGGGCAAAACTACGCCAGTGTGCGATGATCGGCCTGCTTGTGCGATCACCGCGCAAATACTGTTGCTCACCCCCAGGCTCCAGTGCTGCGCACTTTTCGCCAACCCCCTTGCAGGGGGCAACACCTGCAGCCTGGCAAAGCCAGTTCTGCGGTGTTTCTGGAAGGTATGCGTTTTGCCTGCCTTTAGAAGGCAAATAGTTATGCGCAAAGAAGGAAAAATGGACATTCAAAAAGCAGATCTCATCGAAGGCATGGCCAAGGGCATGGCGGTGCTGGAAAGTTTCGATACCGAGCGCCAGCGCCTGAACGCCACCCTGGCGGCCCAGCGCGCCGGGCTGACGCGGGCCGCGGCCCGGCGGCATCTGCTGACCCTCGCGCATCTGGGCTATCTGGACACCGACGGCAGCTACTTCTGGCTGGCAGCCAAGGTGTTGCGTTTTTCCGGCAGCTACCTGGCCTCGGCCCAGCTGCCGCGGGTGCTGCAGCCCACGCTGAACCGCTTGGCCGCGCAGACGCTGGAGTCGTTCTCGGCGGTGGTGCGCGACGGCGACGAGGTGGTGATCGTGGCCCGCAGTGGCAACGACCGCAGCGGCGGCCCCTTGCGTGTGCTGGCCTACGGTCTGCACCTGGGCGCGCGGTTGCCGGCCCATGCCACCTCCACCGGCCGGGTGCTGCTGGCGGCCGAAACCAAGGCCAGCTTCAATGCCTGGATGAAGAACCGCAGCCTGCCGCGCTTGACGGCCCACACCATCACCGAGCCCAAGGCCTTCCGCGCAGTGATCGAGCAGGTGCGGGCCGACGACTTCTGCGTCGCCAGCGAGGAGCACGAACTTGGCGTACACGCCCTGGCGATCCCGCTGCGCAATCTGCAGGGCAAGACGGTGGCCGCGCTGAACGTGGTGACGACGCCGCAGCGTCTCGAGCAGCAGGCCATGCAGCGCGATCTGCTGCCGCTGCTGCTGGACGCCGCCAGGGAACTGCAGCCTTTGCTGTAACGCGATTTAGAGGAAACAGGCCGCTAGCGCATATTCCACCTTTGCGAGCAGCTGCGAAATAGATAGCAAGCTGTCGCACGATGTCTGACATGTCATCAAACCGCCATGGATGCTGCCTACAGTCCGCAGCTTCTTTTGCCTTGGGCTGTGCGCCCCCTCTTTTCCATGTCTTCTGCGATCCGTTTTCCGGTGCTTCCCCTGGTCCTGGCAGTCTGCAGCGCACTCAGCGCCTGCGGTGGCGGCGACAGCGATCTGGCGGTGCCGTCCGCGCCTGCCGACCCCGGCTTTGTCGATGCCGCACCCGCGCCCACCGTGGCCGCGTTTGTAGATAGCTACAAGACCAATCTCAGCGCCAACACCACCACCGCCAGCAACGCCGGCCTGGCCTTGCTGGCGCCGTTCAGCGAACTCTGGACCACCGGCAGCGCTTGGAACAACGGCGCGCCGACTGCCAAGGGCCTGCCGGTACTCAGCCGCAACATCCAGTACGTGGCCAACCTCAGTGCCAGCCGCACATCTGCGCAGGCCGACACCGCCTACTACATTGACCGCCGCAACCAGAACTACAGCGTGATCGACGGCCTGGGCCCGCTGGCCGCGCCGTATTACACGGGGGCGGGCGCCACCACCAGCATCACCAGCATCCCGGCCAATGCCACCACTGTGGCCTATACCGAAGCCGGCACCGGCGGTGGCAGCACCTCGTCCAGCCTGGGCAGCGTGGTGAGCCTGGTGAACCTGCTGCGCGGCAACTTCTCGTCGACCACGCCGAGCAAGAACTTCTTCCAGTACCCACGGCCCTGGCGCATGACGAATGCCAGCGTGGTGCAGGACACCGGCGCAGTCGACAGCCTGGGCTTCCCGGTCTACAGCTCCAGCGTCGCCCTGGTGCCGACCTTGCTGCCGGTGCGCAGCACGACGCCGGCCACCGACGGCGGTTTCACCAGCGGCCACACCAATGCCGCCTACCTGGCGGCCTGGGCCATGGCCTATGCCGTGCCCGAGCGCTTCCAGGAAATCCTGACCCGCGCCTCCGACATCGGCGACTACCGCATCGTCGCCGGTATGCATTCGCCGATGGACGTGATGGGCGGCCGCACCCTGGCCACGGCTCTGGCGGCCGCCATCCTGAACGACAGCGCCAACGCCACGGCCAAGGCCGCCGCTGTTGCCCAGGCACACAGCTACCTGCAGGCGCAAACCGGCAGCAGTGACGACACGTTCTACAGCGCTGCCCACAGCGCCACTACCGCCACCGACGCCTATGCCGACCGCGCCGCCAACCAGGCCAGCTACACCCAGCGCCTGACCTACGGCTTCAGCCCGATCAACGCCACCACCACCGCGCCCAGCGTGCCCAAGGGCGCCGAGGTGCTGCTGGAAACCCGCTTGCCGTATCTGAGCGCCGAGCAGCGCCGGGTGGTGCTGAAGACCACCGCCATCGCCTCCGGCTACCCGCTGCTGGACGACGCCGAGGGCTGGGGCCGGCTGAACCTGTTTGCCGCCTCCGAAGGCTATGGCGTGTTCAACGGCAATGTGCTGGTGGCCATGGACGCCAGCAAGAAGGGCTACCACGCGCTCGACACCTGGCGCAACGACATCGGCGGCGCGGGCAAGCTGACCAAGCAGGGTAGCGGCAGCCTGCGCCTGGCCGGCAGAAACAGCTGGACCGGTGGCACCCAGATCGATGCCGGTACGCTGGAAGCAGCTTCGGCCACGGCCTTGGGCAAGGGCGATGTCTACAACAGCGCCGGCACTTTCGTCGGCTGGAGCGGCGGCAAGCTGGCACTCAACGGCAGCTACACCCAGCTGGCCGGTGGTACTTTGCAACTGGCGCTGGGCACTGGTGAGCAGGGCCGCATCGCGGTGGCCGGCGTGGCGGCTCTGGGCGGCGCGTTGAAAGTGCAGATCCAGTCCGGCTATACCCCGGCTGTGGGCGATATGCTGACCCTCATCAGCTGCGCGGGCCGCACGGGCACCTTTGCCAGCGTCAGCGTCGACGGTTTCAAGGTCACGCCGATCTACGGCCGGACGGGTGTGTCTATCCGTCTCGACGCCAAGTCGTAAGAAAAATTGGCCTGCAGCGCAGCGACTGCCTGCGCCAGCAGCTATGAAAGAAATAGCGCCGAGGTTTCAGGCCCGGTGCGATATCTCCACCACCACGGCGCGCGCCGCCAGCTGCTGCACCAGGGCTTCGGCGGCCGCGCGGTTCCGGGCGTCCAGGTTGGCGTCCCACTCGTCCAGCAGGTAGACGCGGGCCTGGGTTTTCAGGCTGATTTCCTGCAGTGCCCGCAGCTGGCGCTCGCCGGACGAGAAGCCGCTGCTGGCGGGGGCGTTTTCGTCGTCTGCTTCGCCGTCTGCATCGTCATCCACCGGCTGGGCGCTGGCAAACGCAAAGGCCAGCTTGTCCTGCGTCGGCCAGTAAAAAGCCTGGTGGCCGAGGCGGGTTTTCAGCGCTGCCAGCAGGCTGGATTTGCCCGAGCCGTTGCCGCCGCGCACCTGCAGCCGGCCGTGGGGCTGGGCGTCTACGATGGCCAGCGCTTCGTCCAGGTTGGCGCAGGGTTGGGCATCCCGGTCGGTCGCCCATTGCAGCCGAAGTTCGCCATAACCTATGCGCTGCAGAAAGCCGGCGTCGGGGGCCGGGCGCATGGCATTGCAGGCGCCGCCGATGCGCGTCCATACGGCGGCTAGGTCGTTCCAGCCCGAGGCCAGGTCGTGCATGTCGCTGGACAAGGCGATCTGCCGCGGCAAGGTGGCGGCCAGTGCCACCAGCAGGGCGGTATTGCCGGCGTTGTCGCCCGCCACCCAGGCCAGGTAGCTGAACAGCGCCGCCAGCGAGACGATGCCGTGCAGCGTGGCCAGGCCTTCGCGGGCCAGGATGGCGCGGATTTGCGCCGCCAGCGCGTCGCGCAACCGGATCTTGAAGCCGTGGTGCCAGAGCCGGAAGTTGTAGCGGTTGCCGCTGAAGATGTTGTCCCAGGCGCTATAGGTTTGCGCCGTCATGCGGTTGGTGCTGCGCTGGTGCGCCAGGTAGACGGCGGCCACCGGCTTGCGCACCAGCATCTGCAGCGCCAGCAGCGCCACAAACACCGCGGCGTAGACCAGCGGCAGGCCGGCGTCGATGGCCACGCCCAGCACGGCCGCGTTGAACAGCAGGCCGAACAGCAGCTTCAGGTCGGCCTCCAGCTCGTACACCAGCTCGAAGAAGATGTGGAAGGCTTCGTTGGTCAAGAATGGCTCGACCTGCTCGCGCTGCGCGGTGTCGCCCAGCAGCGCGGCCTGGTGCCGGTTGTCGCGGGCAAAGCGCAGCATGTAGCGGCCAAAGGCGCCAAAGCCGGCGCGCTCGGCAAAAATCCAGCTGCTGGCGCCCAGCACATAGGAGGCCGATTGCACGCCGACGATCCAGGCGAAGTCGGACACCAGAAACACCTTGTCCACCACGTCGCGGCTGGCGTCGATGATCAGCCAGGTGGTGGTGGCTGCCAGCGCCGCCTCGGCCACCAGGAACAGCAGCATCCAGAACAGCGGCGGGCACAGCATGAAGCGCAGAAAGTCGCGATTCCGGTAGGGCGGCAAGGCCGGGCGCGAAGAACGGGAAGAGGGCAGAGCATGCATAGAGGTGGGCGATGGTACATGCCCGCTGCCAGGCCAACCCACCCAGGCAAACGCCGTGTTACTGTTTGGTAAAGCTGGCTTTGCGGCCCGGTGTACCGACTGGCGCACTTAGAATCTTTACCCAGTAGAACTTGTTGGCCGCAGGGTGGGGAGTTTAAAAACTGTCAACCCGGCGTTCAGTGCAGCGTTCTAAAGGGGTCGGCAGACCGTGCGAATGGAATGCCAGACGTTTTCATTTTTTCATCCACGAAAGAACACCATGACCAAAAAGAAACACAGCAAAAAGCCAGCCAAGAAGTCGGTTGCCAAGTAATTCTTGGATGGACTTTGGAAGAAACCCGCCCCGGCGGGTTTTTTTCTGCCCGCTGCTGGCCCGGGCGACCCAGGCGTTGCTGCAATTTTGATAGCTTCTCGTGCAGATGAAATAAGCGCTAGAGGCTGATTTCTTATGTATTGTGCCGCTCCGTTAAACTGTAAGCCCATCCAGCATTTCTTTATCCATGTCTCCCGAACACACCGCCCGGTCCGCCCTTGATGCCTTTGACAAGGTGGTCAGTGCCGCGGGCGGTTTCCGCAGCCGCCCGGGCCAGCGGCTGATGGCCGAGCGCGTCGCGCAGACCTTCAGCGAAGCCACCCTGGGCAAGATGGAGAACGAAGACGACACGCCACTGCGCTCCATCGCCGTGATCCAGGCCGGCACAGGCGTTGGCAAGTCGCTGGCCTACTGCGCACCGGCAATTGCCGTGGCCCTGGCGCGCAAGACCCGGGTGCTGATCTCCACCGCCACCGTGGCGCTGCAGGAGCAGCTAGTGACCAAGGATTTGCCGGCGCTGGCGGCGCTGATGGACGAGCCGTTTCGCTTTGGCCTGGCCAAGGGCCGTGGCCGCTATGTCTGCAAGCTGAAGCTGGCGCGGCTGGCAGGCGAGGGCGGGGCTGACGACGACGATATGTTTGCCGACGAGCTGGCCGCAGCCGGCGCGCCCTTTGTGCGCCACGACGAAGAAGCCCGCATGCTGCAGTACGCGGGCCTGGCGCGCGAGCTGGCCAGCGCCGCCTGGGACGGCGACCGCGACAACCTGGCCCAGCAGCCCGATGCCGACATCTGGCAACCCATCGCCGCCGAGGCCAGCAGCTGCACCGGCAAGCACTGCCCGGCCTTCAATGGCTGCACCTATTTTGAAAAGCGCAAGGAGCTGGTCGGCGCCCAGGTGATCGTGGCCAACCACGACCTGCTGCTGTCCACCCTGGGCACGCGCACCTTGCCCGAGCTGGACAACTGCCTGCTGATCCTGGACGAAGGGCACCACCTGCCGGCCGTGGCGCTGGACAAGTTTTCCACCTCCATGGACCTGAGCCGCCTGGGCTGGATCGACACCCTGGCCAGCCGGGCCAAGCGCATCGGCAGCCTGGTCGGCGTGTCCGAGGTGGCCGATGTGGGGCGCTATGCCTCGCTGCTCAAGCAGACCCTGGAAGACATCGCCAAGAGCCTGGCCGAGCTGTACGCGCCGGTGCTGCGCGAGCCCAGCAGCGCCTACGGCCCACCGCGCGTGCGCCTGCCCAAGGGCGAGCTGCCGCTGATGCTGGTCGAGCCGCTGGGCATGGTCAGCGTGATGGCCGAGAGCTTTCTGGGCGTGCTGAACGACATCGCCAAGGCGCTGCGCGCCGAGATGAAGGACGCGCCCAACGAGGCACGGCGTCTGTCGGTGCTGTATGCCCAGCTGGGCATGCTGTCGCCGCGGCTGGAGGCGGTGCACGCCACCGCCCAGCTGCTGTTGCAGGAAAGCCCGCCACCGCCCGCGCCCGCGCGGCCGCCGGCCGCCAAATGGTTCACCCTGGCCGAGGTCGATGGCAGGGTGCAGATCAAGGCCTACGCCAGCCCCATCCTGCCCGGCTCTACCCTGCGGCACCAGCTGTGGTCCGGCGTGCGGGCGGCGGTGGTTACATCCGCCACCTTGACCAGCTGCGGCGAGTTTGATTTCTTTTTGCGCGAGACCGGCCTGAAGGACGACGAGGCCACCACCACGCTGGAGGTGGCCAGCCCTTTCGACTACGCGACCCAGGGCCAGTTCGTCACCGTGCAGACCCTGGCGGACCCGCGCAATGCCAGCGCCTTCACCTCCGAGATGGTGCTGGCCCTGGTGCGCGACCTGGCCGATGTGCAGCATGGCGCGCTATGCCTGTTCACCTCCCGCGACCAGATGCGCCAGGCGGTGCTGGCCCTGCCGGACGCGCTGCGCGCCAAGGTGCTGGTGCAGGGCGATCTGCCGCGTATCCGTCTGATCCAGCAGCACCGTGACCGCGTGCAGGCCGGCGAGGTGTCCATCGTTTTCGGCATGCAGAGCTTTGGCGAGGGCCTGGACCTGCCGGGTCAGCTGTGCGAAACCGTGTTCATCGCCAAGCTGCCGTTTGCCTCGCCCGACGACCCGGTGGGCGAGTCGCGCGCCGAATGGCTGCGCGGCGTGGGCCGCGACCCGTTCTCCGAGCTGGTGGTGCCGGCCACCGCGATCAAGCTCGCCCAGTGGGCCGGCCGGGCGATCCGCACAGAGACCGACAAGTCCTTTGTCTACTGCTATGACCGCAGACTGAGCGATACCAGCTACGGCCAGCGCCTGCTGCAGGGGCTGCCGCCGTTCGCCCGGCTGCGCAAGGACCCGCAGGGACGTGTGCTCGCATAAATTACAAAAATTTCCGAGGAGACCGCCATGCCAGCCATTCGTTATGGACTCATCGCCCACCGTCTGCACCGCCAGGGTTCCGACAGTGGTTTGCTGCGCTGGCTGCAGGCGGCCGAGCCGGCGGTGCGGGCCTTGGGCCTGGGCTTGCACGCCGTGGGCGGCACCTATGACGCGGTGCAGCGCTACGGCCTGCTGGACAAGTTTCCGGGCCTGGTGCGCTACCCGAACGGCCATTCCGGCGGCTTGACGCGCCTGGTGTCGCACATCGTCGGCGGCGTGCAGCCCGGCCAGGCGCTGGACGGGGTGATTTTTCTGATCGATCCGGTCGATCCGTCCTCGCTGTTCCCCGAAGCCCAGGCGCTGAAGCGCCAGTGCGTAATCCATGGCAAGCCTTTCCTGGCCACCGAGGCCGCGGCGCTGGAATGGCTGCAGATCGAAGGCCTGCAGGCTGGGCTGGCCAGCGCCCAGGCGCCGGGCGCCGCCTTGCTGCAGGCCATGCCGCAGCAGGTGGCGGCGCTGATCGCCCACGATGCGCTGAAGACCCAGATGGTCGAGTTTGCCGGCACCCATTTTGAGCTGCTGTCGCGCTACCAGGAGCGGGTCGCCACCGGCACTACCGGCGGCCTGCTGAACCAGATGGCCTGGAGCCGCGGCTGGCCCAGCGACCAGCCCTGGGTCACGCCCTACCGCAGCGGCCCGCTGGGCGGCGATGCGCAGATCGCCGAACGGGTGCTGGATGGCAGCTGCCAGAAGGTGATATTTTTCGAAGACCCGCATGTGGCGCGCCAGCACGAGGCCGACATCCAGCTGATGGAGCGCGCCGTCTGCAGTGCCAGCGACCGCACCACCTGCATGAATTCCCCGGCCATGGCCTGGCGCTGGGCCGAAGCTCTGGGGAAAATACCGCTCAAATAGGCTGGCAGCGCTTTATGGTTAAGCGTAGGTAGCTATCAAATAGATAACAACCCGTCTCCGTTCCAGAAACACCGCAGAACTGGCTTTGCCAGGCTGCTGGTGTTGCCCCCTGCAAGGGGGGTGGCGAAAGATGCGAAGCACTGAAGCCTGGGGGTGTGCAGTGAATACCCCCGCTCTTGTGTCCGGTTTCATTTAGGCGCATTCTTCTTGGCAGGGCTGTTGCCCGCCAAGGAGTACGCCATGCACGCCGCTACACGTTCGTTTTTGCGCGGGTCCTTCTGGCGCTCGGCACTGCTGTTGGTGATCGGTTTTTGCAGCGCGGCATGCGTGGCCTGGGCCGCGCCCTCCAAGGCGCTGGACGCACCTGTGCAGTCCACCATGGATGCCTTGACCCGGGCGAATGCCGCAGTGGTCGGCGTGCGGGTCAGCGTGGCCGAGGGCGCGCGATCTGCCGAAACCCTGGGGGTGCAGCGCAGCGGCTCGGGCGTGGTGATCGGCCCCGACGGCTTGATCGTGACGATTGGCTACCTGGTGCTGGAGGCGCAGAGCATCCAGGTCGTGACCCAGGACAACAAGACCCTGCCGGCACAGGCCGTGGCCTATGACCTGGCGACCGGCTTTGGCCTGATCCGGCCGATTCTGCCGCTGCGCGGCATCCAGCCGGTGGCCCTGGGCAGCCTGAAGGACGTGGATACCGGCGAGCCATTGATGGCTTCGACCGGCCCCCAGGCCGATGGCGACGATGGCGATGTGAACATGACCCAGCTGGTCAGCAAGCGGCCGTTTTCGGGTTACTGGGAATACCACATCGACAGCGCCATCTTCACCAGCCCGCCGGTGAGCAACCATTCGGGTGCCGGCGTGTTCAACCAGAAGGGCGAGCTGATGGGGATTGGCAGCCTGCTGGTCGGCGACGCGCTGGGCCGCAATCCGCGCCTGCCCGGCAATATGTTCGTGCCGGTAGATCTGCTCAAGCCGATACTGGCCGAGATGCAGAAGACCGGCAGCAGCCAGCAAAGCCACCGGCCCTGGGTCGGGCTGACCTCCAGCGACCAGGCGGGCCGGGTGCAGATCGTGCGCGTCAGCAAGGAGAGCCCGGCCGAGCAGGCGGGCCTGCAGCCTGGCGACGTGGTGCTGGCGGTGGACGGCGCCAAGGTCAGCACGCTGGAGGGCTTCTACAAAAAGCTCTGGGACCGGGCCCAGCCCGATGCCGATGTTTCGCTGACCGTGCTGCAGGGCGCCGACCTGAAGACCATTGTGCTCAAGCCGGTGGACCGCATGAACACCATGCAAAAGCCCGCGGGAATTTAAAGATTTAAGGGCTGTAGCGCAGGTATTGATTGCGCTGCCAGCTATTGAATATGTAGCAATCAGGCGTGCCGACGCACCGTCAACAAGATGCCGCCCATGGCGGCAAACAGGCCGCCGCAGATGCGGTTGATCCAGCGCACATGGGCGCTGGACGCCAGGAACGGTGCAATCCGCGCGGTACCTACCGAGCACAGCGCCAGCACCGACATTTCCATCGCCATGAAGGTGGCGGCCAGCACGCCCATTTGCGGGCCCCAGGCCGCGGCCGGGTCCAGGAACTGCGGGAAGAACGCCGCAAAGAACAGCAGCGCCTTGGGATTGCTGGCCCCGACCATCAGGCCTTGTGCATAGCAGGCGCGCAGGCTGGGCAACGTGCTGGCGGCAACGCTGCCGGGTGTGAAGGCCACGGCCGGGCTGCGCCAGGTCTTGATGCCCAGGTAGATCAGATAGGCGGCGCCACAGACCTTGAGCACGGTGAACGCGGTTTCCGATGCGGCCAGCACCGCGCCCAGGCCGAGGGCCGACAGCAGCATGATGCCCAGCGCTGCGGTGATGCTGCCGGCACCCGACACCACGCCACGCGCCCAGCCGTGCTGCAGCGCGCGGGTGATGCACATCAGCATGGTGGGGCCGGGCGACAGCACCAGTACGGACACGGCGGCCAGGTAGAGCAGATAGGTGGACAAGGTCATGAAGGTCATGCAGGGGAGCTTTCAAACAGGTGGCAGCGGCAGGAAGCCACCATGTTAATTGAGGCCCGGGGCGAATTAAATTCAGGTGCGGGCGAATAACGCCAAAAGTCGTTGTAGAATCTGAGGCTTGTCGGGGCGTAGCGCAGCCTGGTAGCGCATCTGGTTTGGGACCAGAGGGTCGAAGGTTCGAATCCTTTCGCCCCGACCATTAAATGAAGTTAAAGCCGCCAAGAGTTCGCTCTTGGCGGCTTTTTTCATGGGCGTTCGCAGGTACACATACTATGCAATTGATAGCTACACACGGTTTACGCATCAGCACCAGAGGCTTGTGGGCTCGAATTCTGGCCGGGCTGCTGCTGTGCCTGGCCGTGGGCTGGCTGCCGGCGCAGGCCCAAACCCCGAATCCCGACGACACGCTCGACCAGCTGCGCCAGCAGATCGAGACCCTGCAGAAGGGCCTGGCCAATCCCACGCCCGGTCTGGACCTGCTGGCCTGGCGCGGCACCGCGCTGGCTGCCCAGATCCAGGCCCAGGAAGTGGCCGACCAGCTGGCGCCGCAGCTCGACAGCGTGCAGGCCCGGCTGGCCGAACTGGGCACACCGCCCACGGACAAAAAGGAAGCCCCGGACATCGCCAGCCTGCGCACCCAGCTGGACAAGAGCCGCAACGCACTGGACGCCCAGGTCAAGCTGGCGCGCCTGCTGGCGGTAGAGGGTGAACAGGTGGCGGCGCAGATATCCACCCTGCGGCGCTCGCAGTTCCAGGCCGAGCTGGGCGCGCGCACTGCATCGATCCTGGCGCCGCCGTTCTGGTCAGAGTTGCGCGACAACGTCGCCGCCGATGCCGGTCGCCTGGGCGGGCTGCTGGGCGAGCTGGGGCGCGCCTTGGGCAAGGCCTCGGTCGGCGTCTGGCTGGGCATGGCCGTGGCCTTGTGCGCGGTAGTGCTGGTGCGCCGCAAGCTCGCTGCGGGTGCGATGCACCTGGTGGCTACCCGTGTGCCCGGTGGCCGGCTACGCCGCTCCTTGTTTGCGGTGCTGCGCATCGCGTTGTCGGTGTTGGCCTGGGGCGCTATCGCACTGGTGCTGCGCCAGGGGTTGGAATGGAACAGCGATCTCTCTACGCTGCCGCACACGCTGTTGATCAGCAGCGTCGGCCTGGCCTGCTTTGGCGGCTACGTGGCCGGGCTGGGCCGGGCGCTGCTGTCGCCGGACCGGCCGACCTGGCGGCTGCCGCCGCTGCCGGATGCGGTGGCCAGCGGCATGGGCCGTTTCCCCCTGGTAATGGCGCTGGTGACCACCGCGGGCTGGCTGGCCGAGCGCCTGTATGCGCTGGTGAATGCCAGCCTGGCGACTACGGTGGCGCTGAACTGCATCCTGGCGCTGGCCCTGGGCCTGACCATGGTGATGGGTGTGCTGCGCGCCGAGCGCCTGCGCCGTCTGTCGGCCAACGAACCCGATGCTGCCAAGATGCCATCGCGCCCGCTGTGGCTCAGCGTGGTGGCGCTGCTGGTCTGGCTGGCACTGGCCGGTAGTGTGGTCGGCCTGTTGCTGGGCTATGTGGCACTGGGTGGCTTCGTGGTGCGCCAGGTGGCATGGTTTGCCATCGTCTCCAGCACAGCCTATCTGCTGGTGCTGTTGATCGACGATATGTGCATGGGGTGGCTGGCCTCGGCGCCCGAACTTACGCCCACGCCGGGCAGCTGGCGTATGCGCGACCAGCTGGCGGTGCTGGTGTCGGGTATTGGGCGGGCACTGGTGGCGCTGGTGGCCCTGGTGCTGGTGTTGTCGCCGTTTGGCGATGGGCCACCCGAGCTGCTGCACCGCGCGACCTTGTTTGGCGATGGCCTGGCGATCGGCGAGGTGCAGGTGCGGCCGGCGGCGGTACTGCTGGCGCTGTCGGTATTGGTGCTGGGTCTGCTGCTGGTGCGGCTGCTGAAGCGCTGGCTGGAAGGGCATTTCTTGCCCACCACCAGCTTGGATGCGGGCATGCAGATGTCGGCCAGCACCTTGTTTGGCTACGGCGGCGCGGTACTGGTGGTGGCGCTGGCGATGTCGGCCGTGGGCATAGGGCTGGAACGCGTGGCCTGGGTGGCCAGTGCGCTGTCGGTGGGTATCGGCTTTGGCCTGCAGGCGGTGGTGCAGAACTTTGTGTCCGGCCTGATCCTGCTGGCCGAGCGGCCGGTGAAGGTGGGTGACTGGGTGGTGCTGGGCACGGTGGAGGGTGATATCCGCCGCATCAATGTGCGCGCCACCGAGATCCAGATGAGCGACCGCTCGACCGTGATCGTGCCGAACTCGGAGTTCATTACCAAGACCGTGCGCAACATCACCCACGCGAGCCCGCAGGGCCTGGTGCAGATCAAACTGCCCATGCCGCTGGATACCGATGTGCAGCAGGTCTACGACCTGTTGCTGGGCGCCTTCCGGGACCATGCCGAGGTGCAGTCCAGCCCCGCGCCCAGCGTGGCGCTGGACGGCATAGACAATGGCAAGCTGGTGTTCAATGCTACGGCCTATGTGGGCTCGCCGCGCATGGCCTATGGCGTGCGCAGCGATGTGCTGTTCGAGGTGCTGAAGCGCCTGCGCGAGGCCAAGCTGCCGATGTCGCACCCCTCGACCATGCTGCTGCGCCAGGACGGCCCGGTGGACCTGCTGAGCAGCCCCAGCGTGGCCGACAAGGTGCAGCCACCGCCCGAGCCGCCGTTCACGGCGTAATGGATGCCAGCAGCTTCAGGCCGCCAGGGCCTGCAGCAGCTCGGTTTCGATCTCGATCTGCTTGCGGTTGTACTGCAGCTCTGGGCCTTGGACCAGAAAACTATCTTCCACCCGCTCGCCCAGGGTGGTGACCTTGGCCAGCTGCACACTCAGGTTGTGTTTCGCCAGCACCCGGGCCACCAGGTACAGCAGACCCGCACGGTCGCTGGCCGAGATGCTGAGCAGCCAGCGCTGGGCTTTTTCGTCCGGCCGCAGATCCACCCGCGGGGCGATGGGGAAGCTCTTGACCCGGCGCGAGACCCGGCCACGGCTGGGTGTGGGCAGTGGGCCTTGTTGGGCCAGCGTGTGGTCGAGGTCGTTTTCCACCATGCTGGTGAGTTCGCGGTAGTGCTCGGGCAGCATGGCCGTGACCACCTGGAAGGTATCCAGCGCATAGCCGTTGCCGGCGGTATGCACCTTGGCATCGACGATGCTGAACCCCGCCTGGTCGAAGAAGCCGCAGATGCGCGCAAACAGATCGGGCTGGTCGGGGGTGTAGACCATCACCTGCAGGCCTTCGCCCACCGGCGACAGGCGGGCCCGCACGATGGGCTTCACGGGCTTGGCTTCGGCGGTGTTGCTGGCGGCCTGCGCCGCATTCAGTGAGATGTGGCGCGACAGCTGGCGGGTATGCCAGGCGATGTCGGCCGCGTCGTGGCGCATGAAGTAGCCGACGTCCAGCGTGCTCCACAGGGCTTTGTGCGACTCGAAGGGCTGGGCGTGCAGCGCCAGCATCACCAGCGCCTCGCGCTTGCGGGCTTCGATCTCGGCGCCCGGGTCGGGCGCGCGGCCGCCCAGGGTGCGGATGGTGTAGCGGTACAGGTCTTCCAGCAGCTTGCCCTTCCAGGCATTCCAGACCTTGGGGCTGGTGCCGCGGATGTCGGCCACCGTGAGCAGGTACAGCGCGGTCAGGTAGCGTTCGTTGCCGACGCGCTTGGCAAAGTCGGCGATCACGTCCGGGTCGCTGAGGTCGGCCTTCTGCGCCACGCGGCTCATAGTCAGGTGCTCGTTCACCAGGAATTCGATCAGCTTGCTGTCTTCGCGGTTGATGCCGTGCTGGCTGCAGAAGCGCCGCACTTCCAGTGCGCCCAGGTCCGAATGGTCGCCGCCGCGGCCTTTGGCAATGTCGTGGAACAGCGCGGCGACAAACAGAATCCAGGGCTTGTCCCAGCCCGCACCCAGTTGCGAGCAGGCCGGGTATTCGTGCGCATGCTCGGCCATGAAGAAGCGGCGCACATTGCGCAGCACCATCAGAATGTGCTGGTCCACGGTGTAGACGTGGAACAGGTCGTGCTGCATCTGCCCGACGATGCGCCGGAACACCCACAGGTAGCGGCCCAGCACCGAGGTGTCGTTCATCAGCCGCAGTGCGTGGGTGATGCCGGCCGGCTGCTGCAGGATGGCTAGAAAAGTCGCGCGGTTCACCGGGTCGCTGCGGAACTTGGCCGTCATCAGGCCCCGGGCGCTGTACAGCGCGCGCAGCGTGCGGGCCGACAGGCCGTGCAGGCCGGCCGTGGTCTGGTAGAGCAGAAAGGTTTCGAGAATCGCGTGTGGATGCCGGTGGTACAGGTCGTCGCTGCTGACCTCGATCATCCCGGCCTTTTCAAAGAAGCGTTCGTTGATCGGGCGCAGGGTATGGGTCGACGGATTCAAGCGCTCCTCGATGTTGAGCAGCATGATCTGGTTCAACTGGCAGACCGCCTTGGCGGCCCAGTAGTAGCGGCGCATCAGCGCCTCGCTGGAGCGCACCGGCAGGCCGGTTTCGTCGTCGGACACGGTCTGGTAGCCAAACGACTCGGCCACCGCGGTCTGCAGGTCGAACACCAGCCGGTCTTCGCGGCGATGGGCGATCAGGTGCAGGCGCGCGCGGATCAGGCACAGCAGCGATTCGTTGCGCTTGAGCTGCTTGGCCTCGTGCGGCGTGGCGATGCCGCTGCGCACCAGGTCGTCCCAGCTCTTGCCCAGCTTGGCGGCCTTGGCCACCCACAGAATGGTTTGCAGGTCGCGCAGGCCGCCCGGCGATTCCTTGCAGTTGGGTTCCAGCGCGTAGGGCGTGTTTTCGAACTTGTTATGGCGCTGGCGCATCTCCAGGGTCTTGGCCATAAAGAATGTGCGGGGGTCGAAGGCGGTGGACAGGCGGGCCGAGAACTCGGCAAACAGCCGGGCATCGCCGGTGACCAGGCGCGACTCGATCAGCGAGGTCTGCACCGTCACGTCCTTGGCGGCCTCGGCGATGCATTCCTCTAGCGTGCGCACGCTGGAGCCGATTTCCAGCCCGGTGTCCCAGCAGTTGCCGATGAAGCCTTCGATGCGCGCCTTCAGCGCCGGGTCCAGCTCGGGCGACACGCCTTCGGGCAGCAGCAGCAGCACGTCGATATCGGAGTGCGGGAACAGCTCGCCGCGGCCAAACCCGCCCACCGCCAGCAGGGCGAACGAGGCGGTAAAGCCCGACAGCGCCCACAGGCTGCGCAGCGTCGCATCGCTGAGTTGCGACAGGTCTTGCAGTGCTTTGCGTACACCGCGGGTGCTGGCGCCGCTGTCGCGCACGGCTTGCAGCAGCAACGACTTCTCGTGCAGGTAATGCGCCCGCAGCGCCTGGACATCGCTCATCGAAAAAGGCTGGCGCGCTTCAGGACTGGGCCGGCACGAAAGCCGGGATCGGCGGGCTGCCGGCAGACACGGTCAGCACTTCGTAGCCGGTTTCGGTGACCAGCACCGTGTGTTCCCACTGGGCCGACAGAGAGTGGTCCTTGGTGACGATGCTCCATCCGTCTTTTTCCGGGCCTTCCTTGATTTCCTTCTTGCCGGCATTGATCATCGGCTCGATGGTGAAGGTCATGCCGGGCTTCAGCATCTCCAGCGTGCCGGGGCGGCCGTAGTGCAGCACCTGAGGTTCTTCGTGGAACACGCGGCCAATGCCGTGGCCGCAGAATTCGCGCACCACGCTGAAGCCATTGCTCTCGGCAAAGCGCTGGATCACGTGGCCGATATCGCCCAGGTGGATGCCGGGCTTGACGATCTTGATGCCGTGCCACATGGCTTCATAGGTCAGTGCCGCCAGGCGTTTGGCCAGGATAGAGCCCTCGCCGGCAATGAACATGCGGCTGGTGTCGCCGTGCCAACCGTCTTTGATGACGGTCACGTCGATGTTCACACTGTCGCCTTTTTTCAGCGGCTTGTCGTTCGGGATGCCGTGGCAGACCTGGTGGTTCACCGAGGTGCAGATCGACTTGGGGTAGGGGATATTGCCGCCGCCGGTGTAGTTCAAGGGGGCAGGAATGCCGCCCTGCACCTGGGTGATGTAGTCGTGGGCCAGCTTGTCGAGCTGGTTGGTGGTGACGCCCGGCACCACATGGGGTGTCAGGTAATCGAGCACTTCGGATGCCAGGCGGCCTGCGACGCGCATGCCTGCGATGCCGTCTGCGTCTTTGTAGGTGATAGTCATGGCCGTAATTATCCTAGATGCGGCAGGTGCGCGTTGACCGTGCCGTTAAAATCGAAGGCTAACTTCCCCAACCCAGGCCGCCAACGTGACCTTGCACATTTCCCAGTTTGAGGGCGGCAATGCCCTCAGCGACTTCCGCGTTCAACAAATTCTTCCCCGGCTGCAAGCCATCCACGACAAGATCAGCGGTGTTGCCGCGCGTTTTGTGCATCTGGTGGCCAGCGATGCGCCCCTGACGGACGCCGTCAAGTCCCAATTGGACGGCCTGCTGACCTATGGCGACCCCTACGCCGGCCCGGCCGAAGGCCCGCTGCTGGTGGTCACCCCGCGCTTCGGCACCGTGTCACCCTGGGCCTCCAAGGCCACCGATATCGCCCACAACTGCGGCCTGGCTGTGCGCCGGGTCGAGCGCTTTGTGGAATACCGCCTGACCGTCAAGCAGCCCTTGCTGGGCAAAACTGTGTTGTCCGCCGAACAATTGGCCCGGGTGGCCGACCTGCTGCACGACCGCATGACCGAAAGTGCCATGCTGGACCGCAGCCAGGCGCAAGAGCTGTTCACCTCGCTGGAAGCCGCGCCCCTGGCCCAGGTCGACGTGCTCGGCGGTGGTCGCGCCGCGCTGGAGGCGGCGAATACCGAATTCGGCCTGGCCCTGGCCGACGACGAAATCGACTACCTGGTCAACGCCTTCACGACGTTGAAGCGCAACCCCAGCGACGTGGAGCTGATGATGTTCGCCCAGGCGAACAGCGAGCACTGCCGCCACAAGATATTCAACGCCGAGTTCACTATCGACGGTGTGGCGCAGCCGAAAAGCCTGTTCGGCATGATCCGCAACACCCACCAGCTGGCGCCGCAGCACAGCGTGGTGGCGTACTCGGACAACGCCTCGGTGATGGAAGGCTTCGAGATCGAGCGATTCTTGGCCAAATTGGCCTCAGGCGCAGGTACTACCAGCGCGAGTAGCTATGAAAAGAGTAGCGCCCAGCACCATGTGCTGATGAAGGTCGAAACCCATAACCACCCGACCGCGATCTCGCCATTTCCCGGCGCCTCCACCGGCGCTGGCGGCGAGATCCGCGACGAGGGCGCGACAGGCCGCGGCTCCAAGCCCAAGGCGGGTTTGACCGGCTTCACCGTCTCCAAGCTCTGGCCGCAGGATGGCGACGTGTCCATCGGCAAGCCCGAGCACATCGCCAGCCCGCTGCAAATCATGGTCGAGGGCCCGCTGGGTGGCGCGGCTTTCAACAACGAATTCGGCCGTCCGAACTTGCTCGGCTACTTCCGCGAATACGAGCAGACCGTGACTTCCGATGTGGACAGCATCCGCCGCGGCTACCACAAGCCCATCATGATCGCCGGCGGCCTGGGCACCATCGACGCCACGCAAACCCACAAGATCGAATTCCCCGCCGGCTCGCTGCTGGTGCAGCTGGGTGGCCCGGGCATGCGCATCGGCATGGGCGGCAGCGCGGCCAGCTCCATGGCTACCGGCGCGAATGCGGCCTCGCTGGACTTCGACTCGGTACAGCGTGGCAACCCCGAAATCGAACGCAGGGCCCAGGAAGTCATCAACCAGTGCTGGATGCAGGGCGACAAGAACCCGATTTTGGCGATCCACGACGTGGGCGCCGGCGGCCTGAGCAATGCCTTCCCCGAGCTGACGAACGACGCCGGCCGGGGCGCGCGCTTCGACCTGCGCGCCGTGCCGCTGGAAGAAAGCGGCATGAGCCCCAAGGAAATCTGGTGCAATGAGAGCCAGGAACGCTATGTGATGGCCATCGCGCCGGAGTCGCTGGCGGCGTTTACCGCGCTGTGCGAACGTGAGCGTTGCCCGTTTTCTGTCGTTGGCGTGGCTACCGAAGAGCGCCAGCTGATCGTGGCCGATGACGGCGCGGCCAGCCCGGTTGACATGCCCATGAACGTGCTCTTGGGCAAGCCGCCCAAGATGCACCGCGATGTGAAGACCGTGGCGCGCACCTTTGCGCCAGTGGAACTGACCGGCGTGGATCTGCAAAAAGCCGCCATTGCCGTGCTGGCCCACCCGACGGTCGCCAGCAAGCGCTTCCTGATCACCATCGGCGACCGCACCGTGGGTGGCATGAGCCACCGCGACCAGATGGTCGGCCCCTGGCAGGTGCCGGTGGCGGACTGTGCCGTCACCCTGGCCGACTACAAGGGCTTTGCGGGTGAAGCCATGGCCCTGGGCGAACGCACGCCGCTGGCAGCCGTGAATGCGCCTGCCTCTGGCCGCATGGCGGTGGCCGAGGCCATCACCAATCTGCTGGCTGCACCCTTCGATCTGCCCCGCGTCAAGCTGTCCGCCAACTGGATGGCCGCCTGCGGTGAACCCGGCGAAGACGCCGCGCTGTACGCCACGGTGAAGGCCGTGGGCATGGAGCTGTGCCCGGCGCTGGGCATCTCGATTCCGGTGGGCAAGGACAGCTTGTCCATGCGCACGCAATGGACCGACGATGCGGACAAAAAGAAGGTGACATCCCCGGTCAGTCTGATCGTCACCGCTTTTGCCAGCCTGCCCGATGTGCGCGGCACCTTGACGCCGCAGCTGAACGCGACGGAAGACACGACGCTGATCCTGGTCGACCTGGGCAAGGGCCAGAACCGCATGGGCGGCAGCATCCTGGCGCAGACCTTGAACCAGGTCGGCGATGCCGTGCCCGATCTGGACGATGCGCAAGACCTGGTCAACCTGGTGAACGCCGTCAACGCCGTGCGTCCGCAGATCTTGGCCTACCACGACCGCAGCGACGGCGGCCTGTTCGCCGCAGCCTGCGAAATGGCGTTTGCCGGCCATGTCGGCGTGGCGCTGAATGTCGATCTCCTGGTCACTGAAGGCGACGGTATTTCCGACAGCCGCATGGACGTGGGCGACAGCAAGAACTGGGCAGGCCAGGTCGGCCCGCGCCGTGAAGAGCTGACCTTGAAGGCGCTGTTCAACGAAGAACTCGGCGTGCTGCTGCAGGTACGCACGTCTGACCGTGACGCCGTGGTCCAGACCCTGCGCGCGCATGGCCTGGGCAAGCTGAGCCACATCGTCGGCAAGACCCGTCCTGCCGGCAGCGCGATTGCCGCTGGCGTCGGCGAAGTCCAGGTCTGGCGCGATGCGAAAGCCGTGTTCAGCGCCAAGCTGGCCGATCTGCACCAGGTGTGGGACAACGTGAGTTGGCAGATATGCCAGCAGCGCGACAACCCGGCCTGCGCCGATGCCGAACACGCCGCAGCCGGTGCGGCCAACGACCCGGGCTTGCATGTGTTTATAGAGCCAAACAGTGCTCTGGCGCAGGTACTGTCTGCGCCAGCAGCTACGAAAACCGTAGCGGCGCCGGCCTTGAAGCTGACGCGCCCCAAGGTTGCCGTGCTGCGCGAGCAGGGCGTGAATTCG
Source organism: Rhodoferax ferrireducens (assembly GCF_031458075.1). Classification (GTDB taxonomy): domain Bacteria; phylum Pseudomonadota; class Gammaproteobacteria; order Burkholderiales; family Burkholderiaceae_C; genus Rhodoferax_B; species Rhodoferax_B ferrireducens_A. The sequence goes on from NZ_JAVDXT010000001.1 coordinate 1,605,059, forward strand.
CACACCGAGATGGCCTACGCCTTCACCGAGGCGGGCTTCGATGCCTTCGACGTGCACATGACCGATCTGCAAACCGGCCGCGTACACCTACAGGATATGCAGGCCGTGGTGGCCTGCGGTGGCTTCAGCTACGGCGACACCCTGGGTGCCGGCATAGGCTGGGCGCGCAGCATCACTTTCAACCCGGTGCTGGCGGCAGAATTCAAGGCCTTCTTTGCCCGGCAAGACACCCTGGCGCTGGGCGTCTGCAACGGCTGCCAGATGTTTGCCGAGCTGGCCGACATCATCCCCGGCGCGCAAGCCTGGCCACGCTTCACCACCAACCGCAGCGAGCGCTTCGAAGCGCGGCTGTCGATGGTGGAAATCCTGGAATCGCCCAGCGTGTTCCTGCAAGGCATGGCCGGCAGCCGCATGCCGATTGCCGTGGCGCACGGCGAAGGCTATGCCAACTTCGCCTACCGTGGCGACGCATCGAAGGCGATTGCGGCGATGCGCTACACCGACAACCATGGTGTGGCGACCGAGGCCTACCCGTTCAACCCGAACGGCAGCCCTGGTGGCCTGACCGCGGTGACCACGGCCGATGGCCGCTTCACCGCCATGATGCCGCACCCCGAGCGCGTGTTCCGCAACGTGCAGAAGAGCTGGACCAGCGGCGATGTCAGCAGCTCCAGCCCCTGGATGCAGCTCTGGCACAACGCGCGCCGCTGGCTGGGCTAAGCGCTACGCCAAGAGGCCGACTACGGCCTCCATCCGCCGCAGGGTCGTCGCCGGCCCTGCGGCTTTTTTACGTCCGGCGTTTTGGCCTAGGGCATTCCCCCATGCGGATCGCCGCTTTCGTATCAGCAATCGGCGAGCCGGTATCGGTCGTGGAAACGGGTGAAATGTAAGCTGATGTATCTATTTTTAGGTGCAATCAATCATGCTTTCGAGAATCAGTGTGGGGCGTCAGTTGGGCTTGGCTTTTGGCATGGTGGTGGTTCTGGTGCTGGTGCTGGCCGTCACGGCCTGGAGCCGCATGGCGGCCATGCACCAGGACTTCGAATCGCTGGTCGACACCACTTTGCCGGCACTGACCGCGCTGGGCGAGGCGAACGACAAATTGCAGCTGGTGCGCATCTCCGAGCTCAAGCACCTGGCGGCGCTGAACATGCCGTCCAAGGACCGCGAGGAGGTGGCGGTGAAGGCTGCCGTCAAAGAGCTGGACGCCGCACTGGCCCGCTACAAGGCCCGCAGCGGAGCCCAGGCCAACCCGGCGCTGCAGGCCGATCTGGCGACGGCAATCGGCAAGTTCCATGGGCTGCGCAGCACTTTTTTCCAGATGTCGAATTCCGCCGCCGGCGCCGAGGGCGAGCGGGCGATGGAGGCCAGCGACTTCTTTGACGGTCCGAGCCAGCAGGTCTACCAGGCCGCCTACCAGGCGCTGCAAAAGCTCTGGCAGGACCAACTGAACCAGGCCGAGCAGGACAAGGCCCGCGGCCGGCAGGCGGTGGTGCAGGCCAATCTGGTGCTGGCCGGTGTTACCGCGGCTTCGGTGCTGTTGTCGATAGTCCTGGCCTGGCTGATCAGTCGGCATCTGCTGCGCCAGCTGGGCGGGCAACCGGGCGAGGTGGCGGCTTTGGCCACCTCCATCAGCCAGGCCGATCTGAGCAGCGTGGTGCAACTGCGGCCCGGCGACGAGCGCAGCGTGGTGTTTGCCATGGCGCGCATGCAGGCCTCGTTGACGCAGATCGTGCAGTCCATCCGCCAGGGTGCCGACGGCGTGGCCACGGCCAGCTCGGAGATTGCCCAGGGCAACCACGACCTGAGCGCGCGCACCGAGCACCAGGCCAGCGCGCTCGAACAAACTGCGGCTTCGATGGAAGAGCTGAGCGCCACCGTCCAACAGAATGCCGACAGCGCGCGCAGTGCGAATCAGCTGGCGCAGAGCGCGTCGGCGGTGGCCATCCGCGGCGGCGAGGTGGTGGGCAAGGTGGTCGAGACCATGCAGGGCATCAACCAGTCGTCGCGCAAGATTGCCGACATCATCGGCGTGATCGATGGCATCGCTTTCCAGACGAATATCCTGGCCTTGAACGCGGCGGTGGAAGCAGCCCGGGCCGGCGAACAGGGCCGGGGCTTTGCGGTGGTGGCGTCCGAAGTGCGCTCGCTGGCCAGCCGCTCGGCCGATGCGGCCAAGGAGATCAAGCTGCTGATTGCCGCCAGCGTGCAGCGGGTGGAGCAGGGCGTGGTGTTGGTGGACCAGGCCGGCAGCACCATGGCCGAGGTGGTGGGCAGCATCCGCAAGGTGACCGAGATCATGGGCGAGATCAGCACCGCTAGTTCCGAGCAAAGCACCGGTGTCTCGCAGATCGGCGAAGCCGTGACCCAGATGGACCAGGTGAACCAGCAGAACGCCGCGCTGGTCGAGCAAATGGCGGCTGCCGCCAGCGGCCTCAAGGGCCAGGCCAGCGACCTGGTGCAGGTGGTGTCGGTGTTTACGCTGGGTGCCGACCCGGCACCGACGGCGGTAGCCGCAACCGCCACGCAGGTGCGCAGCTTGGCGATGGCGTATTCCTGAGGGCGGGCTGCGGCCCCTTACGTCTACCCGTGGCTTTACGCAAGCGGGATAGCCTTAGTTGAGGGGCATGGTCAGAGGGGATTCATTTCTTGTTTCACACGCTTACACTCGTACCGCACTGGTAACTCGCAGTTGCGGGGCGGTTATAGGCTGCCGGTTATAAGAATCTGAGATCCGACCATCCATCAGGAGACAAAAATGCAAAAGCGCTTCTTTCTGCGGGCTACCGTGCTTGCCATTACTGCGTTGGGTGCTACGTATTCCATAGCGCAAGAGAATGTTTTCAAGATCGGACTGATCTTGCCCATGACCGGGCAGCAGGCTTCCACCGGGCGGCAGATCGAAGCGGCGGCCAAGCTCTACATGGCGCAGAACGGCGACACGGTTGCCGGCAAGAAGATCCAGCTCATCGTCAAGGACGACACCAGTATTCCCGACGTGACCAAACGCCTGGCGCAGGAGCTGGTGGTCAATGACAAGGTGAATGTGCTGGCCGGCTTTGGCATCACGCCTTCGGCCTTGGCCACCGCGCCGATTGCCACCCAGTCCAAGACGCCCCAGGTGGTGATGGCGGCTGCCACCAGCAGCATCACCCAGGCTTCGCCGTATATTGTGCGGACCAGTTTTACCTTGCCGCAGGCGGCAGTCAGCATGGCCGACTGGGCGCCGAAAAACGGCATCAAGACCGTGGTCACCCTGGTCAGCGACTACGGCCCGGGGTTGGATGCCGAGAAGTATTTCAAGGAGCGCTTCCAGTTCAACGGCGGCCAGGTACCGGAGTCGTTGCGCGTGCCCTTGCGCGGCCCGGACTTTGCGCCCTTCCTGCAAAAAGTACGTGACTTGAAGCCCGATGCGCTGTTCGTCTTCGTGCCCTCTGGCGCGGGCGCGGCGGTGATGAAGCAGTTCCTGGAGCGCGGCATGGACAAGGCCGGTATCAAGCTGATCGGCACCGGCGACGTGACCGATGACGACCAGCTGAACGACATGGGCGACGGCGCCCTGGGCGTGGTAACGGCACACCACTATTCCACCGACCATCCCTCGGCCCTGAACGCCAAGTTTGTCGAGGCCTTTGGCAAGGCCAATAGCGGCTTGCGCCCCAACTTCATGGCCGTGGGCGGCTACGACGGCATGCGGGTGATCTACGAAGCGCTGCGCGCCTCCAAAGGGCAGGGCGGCGGAGATGCCTTGCTCGCGGCGATGAAGGGGCAGATTTTTGAAAGTCCGCGCGGCCCGATGTTCATCGACGCGCAAACCCGCGACGTGGTGCAAAACATCTATATGCGCAAGGTGGAGCGCAAGAACGGCCAGCTGTACAACGTCGAGTTCGCCGTGATCAAAGACGTGAAGGACCCGGGGAAAGCGAAGTAACACCCCCAGGCTACAGTGCTGCGCACTTTCCGCCACCTCCCTTGCAGGGGGCACAACTTGCGGCCCGGCAAAGCCGGTTCCGCGGTTGTTCTGGGTAAGGCAGTCGCGCCTCCGGCGGGCTCGAATGCCTGCGGATACTTGAGAGATTGGCTATCGCATGTTGACGATTCTTTTTGACGGCATTGCCTACGGCATGCTGTTGTTCATCCTGGCGGTCGGCCTGGCGGTGACCATGGGGCTGATGAATTTCATCAACCTGGCGCACGGTGCTTTTGCCATGGTGGGCGGCTACATCACGGTGCTGCTGATGCAGCGCCTGGGTGTGCCGTTCCTGCTCTGCCTGCCCCTGGCCTTCCTGGGCTCGGCCCTGCTGGGTGGGCTGCTGGAGCGTACGCTGTACCGGCCGCTGTACCACAAGCCGCATCTGGACCAGGTGCTGTTCTCCATCGGCCTGACCTTCATGGCGGTGGCCAGTGCCGACTACTTCATCGGCTCCAGCCAGCAGATCATCCAACTGCCCGAATGGCTGAAGGGCCGCACCGAGATCGGCGAGGGCGCCTGGATGCTGGGCATGGGGCACTACCGGCTGTTCATCATCGCTGTGTGCGCGGCGCTGACGGTGGCGCTGCAGTACGTGCTGGCGCGTACCCGCTTCGGCAGCCGGCTGCGCGCCTCGGTGGACGACCAGCGGGTGGCGGCCGGCCTGGGCATCAATGTGAACCTGGTGTTTCTCAGCACTTTCGCCGTGGGCTCGGGCCTGGCTGGGCTGGGCGGCGCGCTCGGGGCCGAGGTGCTGGGGCTGGACCCGAGCTTTCCGCTGAAGTACATGATTTACTTTCTGATCGTGGTCGCCGTGGGCGGCACCTCCAGCATCACCGGGCCGTTGCTGGCCGCGCTACTGCTGGGCATCGCCGATGTGGCGGGCAAGTACTACATCCCCAAGCTGGGGGCGTTCATCGTCTACAGCCTGATGATCGTGATTCTGATTTGGCGGCCCCAAGGCCTGTTCGTTCGCCGGGGAGGCAAGTGATGGACACGGATGCACACAACCTGTTGCTCAAGGGTGGCCGTTGGAAGCCCTGGGAATATGCCTTGTGGCTGCTGGCCCTGGCCTCGCCCTGGCTGCTGGCCAGCCATGCGCTGATCATCAACGAGATCGCCATCGTGGCCTTGTTCGCGCTGTCGCTGGACCTGATCCTGGGCTACACCGGCATCGTGTCGCTGGGCCACGCGGCATTCTTCGGCATGGGCGCCTATTCCGCAGCCTTGTTTGCCAAGTTCGTCATGCCCGATCCCTTGGTGGGCCTGGCGGTGGGGATTGCGACGGCCACCCTGCTGGGGGCGCTGTGCAGCGCCACCATCTTGCGCGGCACCGACCTGACCCGCCTGATGGTGACCCTGGGCGTGGGCCTGATCCTGATGGAGCTGGCCAACAAGCTGGATTGGCTGACCGGCGGCGCCGACGGCCTGCAGGGCGTGGTGCTGGGGCCGGTGCTGGGCCAGTTTGAGTTTGACCTGATGGGGCGTACCGCGGCCTGGTATTCGCTCAGCGTGTTGTTGCTGCTGTTTGTGCTGGCCCGGCGGCTGGTGCATTCGCCGTTCGGCGCCACCCTGAAAGCCATACGCGACAACCGCTTGCGCGCCATGGCGATTGGTATTCCGGTCAGCCAGCGCCTGGTGGTGGTGTACACCGTTGCCGCCGGCATGGCGGGGGCGGCGGGGGCTTTGCTGGCGCAGACCTCGGGCTTTGCCTCGCTCGATCTGTTTGAGTTCCATCGTTCGGCCGATGTGATGCTGATCCTGGTGGTGGGCGGCGTGGGCTGGCTGTATGGCGGCGTGCTGGGGGCCATCGTGTTCAAGCTGATGCAGGATGCCTTGTCGAGCATTACGCCGCAGTACTGGACCTTCTGGATCGGTCTGTTTCTGGTGGTGCTGGTACTGGTAGGACGCGAACGCCTGCTGCGCCCCTGGACCTGGCGTATGCCTCGCTCGCGCGGAGGCCATCCATGAGCACCCTTAACCCCGATACCGTGCTGTCGGCCCAGGGCCTGGTGATGAAGTTTGGCGGCATCACCGCCGCCAACGACGTGACCCTGCATCTGCAAAAGGGCGCGCGCCACGCACTGATTGGCCCGAATGGCGCGGGCAAGACGACTCTGATCAATCTGCTCACCGGCGTGCTGCAGCCCACGGCCGGCCGCATCGTGCTGGAGGGGCAAGACATTACCCAGCTCGCACCTTACCAACGGGTACGCCGCGGCATGGTACGCACCTTCCAGATCAACCAGTTGTTCGACACCTTGACGCCGCTGGAAACGCTGACCATGGCCGTGTCGCAACACCGCGGCCTGGGTGCTAAATGGTGGCAGGCGCTGGGCGCGAATCGGGATGTAACCCAGCGCTGCGAACAACTGCTGGAGCAATTCCATTTGACCAGCGTAATGGCCCAGGAAACCCGGGTGCTGGCCTATGGCAAGCGCCGGCTGCTGGAGATCGCCATTGCCCTGGCCTGCGAGCCGCGCGTGCTGTTGCTGGACGAGCCTGTGGCGGGCGTGCCTGCGGGTGAGCGCGAGGAGCTGCTGCAGACCGTGGCCGACCTCCCCGCCGAGGTGTCGATTTTGTTGATCGAGCACGATATGGATCTGGTCTTCAGCTTCGCCAAGCGCATGACGGTGCTGGTCAATGGCACGGTGCTGACCGAGGGCGACCCGGACAGCATTGCCAACGACCCGCAGGTCAAGGCCGTGTACCTCGGCCACGGCGATGACGCCCATGCCACTGCAGCAGGAGGGTTCGCCCATGGCTGAGCTATTGCGCGTCCAGGGCCTGAGTGCCGGCTACGGCGAGGCCGTGGTGCTGAATGGGGTTTCCCTGGCTTTGGATGAAGGCCAGACCCTGGCCTTGCTGGGCCGCAACGGCACGGGCAAGACTACGCTGATCAATACCCTGGCCGGTGCCACGCGCCAGCATGCGGGCAGCATCAGCCTGGGCGGTGTGGCATTGCACAAACTGCCTTCGCACGAGCGCGCAGCCGTCGGCATAGGCTGGGTGCCGCAAGAGCGCAACATCTTCAAATCTTTGACCGTGCATGAAAACCTGACGGCGGTGGAGCGGCCGGCCCGTGCGGGGCGGGCCTCCAGCCCCTGGACACCCGAGCGCGTGTACAGCCTGTTCCCTAGGCTGGCCGAGCGCAAGACCAATTTGGGCACACAGTTGTCGGGCGGTGAGCAGCAGATGCTGGCCCTGGGCCGGGCCCTGGTGCTGAACCCGACATTGTTGTTGCTGGACGAACCTTGCGAGGGCCTGGCGCCCATCATCGTGCAGGAGCTACTGCGCGCGATCCGCCGCATCACCCGCGAAGAAGGCCTGTCGGCCATCATTGTGGAACAGCATCCGCAGGCGATATTGGCCATCTCGGATACCGCGGCCGTATTGGACCGCGGTACCGTGGTGTATGCGGGCACGGCCGAGAGCTTGCAGCAGCAGCCAGAGCTGCTGAATAAACTCCTGGGCGTGGCGCGCTAGCTGTTGGGCCTGGAGCCGCGCTCAGGCTTCCAGCTTGAACCGGCTGACGGCGTTGGCCAGCAGATTGGCTTGTTCGCGCAACGACTCCGATGCCGCGGCGGATTCTTCCACCAGGGCCGAGTTCTGCTGCGTGATCTGGTCCACCTGGCCAACGGCTTCGCTGATCTGGGCAATGCTGCTGCTTTGACCAGCGGCCTGGGTCGACAGGGTGCGGATGATGGTCGTCACCTGTTTCACGCTGCCCAGAATATCGTCCATGGTGGTGCCGGCGCGGGCCACCAAACGTGCGCCTTCGTCGGCCTTGGCCACCGAGGTATTGATCAGGCTGCTGATTTCCTTGGCCGCCTGTGCCGAGCGCTGGGCCAGTAGCCGCACTTCGCTAGCCACCACGGCAAAGCCGCGGCCTTGTTCGCCGGCGCGGGCGGCTTCTACCGCGGCGTTCAGCGCCAGGATATTGGTCTGGAAGGCGATGCTGTCGATCACGCTGATGATGTCGGCAATCTTCTTGGAGCTGGCGTTGATCTCGGTCATGGTGACCACCACCTGCGACACCACTTCGCCGCCGCGCGTGGCGACCTGGGCTGCCGACTGGGCCATCTGATTGGCTTCATGGGAGGCATCCGCGCTTTGCTGCACATTGCCGGTCAGCTCGGCCATGGAGGCCACGGTTTCTTCCAGGTTGGCGGCCGTGTGTTCGGTGCGGTGGCTCAGATCCTGGTTGCCGGCAGCGATCTCGGTGCTGGAGGCGTGGATGTTGCGCGCCGACAGCTGCACCTGCGAGACCAGTTCACGCAAGAAGGTCTGCATGCGCCCCATGGCGCCGACCAGCTGGCCGATTTCGTCGTTCTGCTGGGCCTGCACCGGCACAAACAGATTGCCCTGGGCGATCTGTTCCGCCACAGCGCAGGCTTCGGCCAGCGACTTGGTCAGGCTGCGCACGCTGAAGAAGGTCAGCGGTATCAATACCAGCAAGGCCAGCACCAGGATGCCGATTTGCACACCCGACAGCAGCACGGTGCGCTGGTCAATGCCGGCCTGCGCGGTCTGCATTTCTTCGCGCGAGGTGGTGGCTGCTTGCTGCAACAGCTTGTCGATGGCGTCCACATGGATTTTTTGCTTCTCGGCATAGGCGCCACCGACCGAGCCGTCAATCTGCGCGCCTTCGATCTGCGCCAGCACCGGGCCCATGCCTTCGGTATAGGCTTTGATCTCGGCTTGCGAGGTGTCCAGCATCTTGGTATAGGTGGTGTCCGAGCCCTGGGTGCGGCGTAGCTCGACCAGACCTTTGTTGAAGCTTTGCAGCGACTTCTGCCAGGATTCGCGCAGCGTGGCGACCTCCACGGCATTGTTGAAGCTGATGATGATGTCTTTTTCGTTGCGCCGCACCTGGGCCAGCGTGATGCGCAGCTCATTCATGTCGGTCAGGGTTTGCACCTTTTCCTCGACCAGCACCTTGACCGTGCTGCGGGTCGATTCCAGAGCCCAATAGCCCAAAAGGCCCACGGCCACCAGCAGCAGCAGCGAGAACGCGGTGCTGAAGTACAAGCGAAAACGTATCGAGAAGCGGTTGAGCGGATTCATGGCGGTGGTGGTTTATGCAAATGGTTCGGTGTGCGCAGGCAGGTGACTTGAAGGTCTGGTATCAATAAGCGTGCCAGTATCCAGATGTAACAAGAAAAAAGAACGGTTTAAAACAGGAAAGCCCCTATGGCATTGCCGGGAGTCACATGGGCTTACACCAGCCCTGTTACATTCCGACACTCATTGTGTATCCCTTTATGGTTGGGTGTTTGCATGGCTTCGAAGATTAGGTACTCAGCGGTGGCAGTAGTTGGCATTCTTGTCGCATCTGCGGCCGCCTGGTGGCTGCAGCGTGGCCCGCAAGCCCAGATGCAGCTCGCTCCGGCGGCAAGCAATGCGTCGGCACCGGCAGGCGCTAGCCGTCCGCCGGCGGTGGAGGCGGCCACGGTGGCCATCACCCGCATCGTGGACGACAGCCAAACGGTGGGCAGCCTGCGCTCGCGCCAGAGCGTGGTGCTGCGCCCCGAAGTCAGCGGACGCATCACGGCGCTGAATTTCCGCGATGGGGAGCGGGTCCGCAAAGGCCAGCTGCTGGTGCAGTTTGACGACCAGTTGCCCCGTGCCCAGGTGCAGCAAAGCCAGGCCGAGCTGTCGATTGCCACGGCCAACCACCAGCGCAACCAGGACTTGGTGGCGCAAAACTTCATCAGCCAACGCTCGGTAGACGAGAGCGGCGCCAATCTGCAAGTCGCCCAGGCCAAGCTGGCCCTGGCCCGCGCTACCGCCGAGCGCCTGAAGATCGTGGCACCCTTCGATGCCATCGCCGGTATCCGCGTAGTGAACGTCGGCGACTATTTGAAAGACGGCGCCGACATCGTGAACCTGGAAGACCTGGAAGCCATTTACGTGGACTTCCGCCTGCCCGAGCGCTTCCAGACCAAGCTGCAGCGCGGCCAGCGCGCCAGCATCGATATCGACGCCTTGCCAGGGCGCAAGTTTGTGGCCATCGTGCAAGCCATCGACCCGCTGCTCGACGCCAATGGCCGTTCCGTCGGCGTGCGCGCCTGCATCGACAACCGGCAGATGCAGCTGCGTCCGGGCATGTTTGCCCGCGTCAACACCGTGTTTGGCGAGCGTGAGAAGGCCTTGGTGGTGCCCGAAGAAGCCATCGTGCCGCAGGGCGGTAAGCAGTTTGTGCTGAAGCTGGTGCCTGGCGCCGAGGTCGATACCCTGGTCACCCAACGTACCGAGGTCAAGGTCGGCGTGCGCCGCCCCGGCAAGGTCGAAATTCTGGAAGGCCTGAACGAGGGCGACCGCGTGGTCACCGCCGGCCAGCAGCGGCTGCAAAAAGACGGTACCGCGGTGCGGGTGGTGGATCTGGCCAGCAAAGCTGCAGCGCAACCGGCGTCGGCAGCCTCCGCGCCGCAAGTGGCCCAGGCCTCCCCCCCCACTGCAGCGCCCGCCAAGGCCCTGGTCGGCCCCAATCCTTGCCTGCAGGCACAGGCCGCGGGTGCGGCCAAGCCGGTGTGATGGCCGGGTCGATACGCCATGCAACTCGCTGAAACCTCCATCCGCCGCCCGGTGTTTGCCACCGTGCTGTCGCTGCTGATCCTGCTGGTCGGCGCGGTCAGCTTCAACCGCCTGGCGGTGCGCGAATACCCGAAGATCGACGAGCCCGTGGTCACCGTGACCGTGCGCTACCCCGGTGCCTCGGCCGAGGTGATTGAATCGCAGATCAGCAAGCCGCTGGAAGACTCGATTGCCGGCATCGACGCGGTGGACGTGATCACTTCCATCAGCCGTGCCGAGCAAAGCCAGATTTCGGTGCGTTTCCGGCTTGAAAAAGATGCCGACGCCGCAGCCGCCGAGGTGCGCGACCGCACGGCCCGGGTGCGCAATCGCCTGCCGCAGGCCATCGACGAGCCGGTGATTGCCAAGGTTGAGGCCGATGCGTTTCCGGTGGTGTTCCTGGCTTTCTCCAGCGACACCCTGAGCCCGCTGCAGATCAACGACCTGATCAATCGCGTGGCCAAGCCGCGCCTGCAAACCGTCACCGGCGTGGCCGATGTGCGGATTTTTGGCGAACGCAAATACGCGATGCGCGTCTGGCTGGATGCCAACAAGCTGGCCGGCTACCGCCTGACCACGCAGGACGTGGAAGACGCGATCCGGCGCAGCAACCTGGAGGTGCCGGGCGGGCGCATCGAGTCGCAGCAGCGCGAATTCAGCGTCACCTCGCAAACCGATCTGGTGCGGCCCGCGCAGTTTGCCGACATCACCATCAAGAGCGTGAACGGATTCCCGGTGAAGATCCGCGACGTCGCCCGGGTGCAGGAGGGCGCGGCCGAAGAGCGCTCGGCCGTGCGGCTGAACGGCCGCGACGCGGTGGCCGTGGGCGTGATCCGCCAGGCCACGGCCAATCCGCTGACCCTGTCGGCCGGTGTGCGCGAAATGCTGCCCCGGCTGCAGCTAGACCTGCCCGCCGGCGTGCAGATCGACGTGGCCAACGACAACTCGCTGTTCATCGACCGTTCGGTCAAGAACGTCTACCGCACCATTGTGGAAGCCGTGGTACTGGTGGCGCTGGTGATCTTCGTGTTCCTGCGCACCTTGCGCGCCTCCATCATCCCCATCGTCACCATTCCGGTCAGCCTGGTCGGCACCTTTGCGCTGATGTCGCTGGCCGGCTTCAGCATCAACACGCTGACCTTGCTGGCCCTGGTGCTGGCGATTGGCCTGGTGGTGGACGACGCCATCGTCATGCTGGAGAACATCTTTCGGCATATCGAAGAAGGGCTGGACCCGTTCTCCGCCGCCATCAAGGGCGCGCGCGAAATCGGCTTTGCCATCGTCACCATGACGGCCACGCTGGTGGCGGTGTATGCGCCGCTGGCATTTACCCCGGGGCGTACCGGCCGGCTGTTTGTCGAGTTCGCGCTGGCCCTGGCCGGCGCGGTGGTGGTGTCGGGCTTTGTGGCGCTGACCCTGACGCCCATGATGTGTTCGCTGCTGCTCAAGCACAACCCCAAGCCAAACCGCTTCGACAGCGGCATGGAGCGGCTGCTCACCCGCATCTCGGACGGCTATGGCCGGATGATCCGCTGGCTGGTCGCCACCGGCTACCAGCCCAGGGCGGACCAGCGCGGCGTTGGTGTCGCCCTCAAGCGCGTGCTGCTGCAGGCGCGCTGGATCGTTATCGCCGTGATGCTGGCCAGCGCCGCCGCCATCTACTTTGTCTACCCGAGCATGAAGCAGGAGCTGTCGCCGCTCGAAGACCGCGGCACCATCCTGGCCAACGTGACCGCGCCCGATGGCGCCACGCTGGAGTACACCGACCGCTATGCCAAGGCCATCGAGGCCCTGGGCAAACCGTATCCCGAGTTCGACCGCATCTTCACCACCGCTGGCAACCCTACGGTGTCGCAGGCCAGTGTGATCTTCCGCACCACCGACTGGGAGCAGCGCTCGCGCACCACCTTGGACCTGGCCCGCGAGATGGGCCCCAAGTTCAGCGGCTTGCCCGGTGTGACGGCTTTCCCGATCACGCCGCCCTCGCTGGGCCAGGGCTTCCGCGAGCGGCCGGTCAACTTCGTGATCCAGACCTCGGACAGCTACCAGAACCTGAACAAGGTGGTGCGCCAGATGATGGACGAGATCGCCAAGAACCCCGGCATCCTGGCGCCCGACGTGGACCTGCGGCTGAACAAGCCCGAGCTGCGCATCGACATTGACCGCGAGAAGGCCGCCGACATGGGCGTGGCCGTCGACGTGGTGGCCAAGGCGATTGAGACCATGCTGGGCGGCCGCAATGTGACCCGCTACAAGCGCGACGCCGAGCAGTACGACGTGGTGGTGCAGACCGTGGCCAGCGGCCGCAGCACGCCCGAAGACATTGCCGGCATTTATGTGCGCGGCCGCAACGACACCATGATCCCGCTGTCGGCCCTGGTCAAGGTGCGCGAAGATGTGTCGCCGCGCGAACTCAACCACTTCGGCCAGCGCCGCTCGGCCACCATCTCGGCCAATCTGGCACCCGACTACGCACTGGGCGAGGCGCTGAAGTTCATGGAAGCCACGGCCAACAAGCTGCTGCAACCCGGCTACACCACCGACCTGAATGGCACCTCGCGCGAGTTCCGCAACTCGCAGGGCGCGCTGGTCATCGTCTTTGTGCTGGCGCTGGTGTTCATCTTCCTGGTGCTGGCCGCGCAGTTCGAGAGCTTTATCGACCCGCTGGTGATCATGCTGTCGGTGCCCTTGTCGATGATCGGCGCGCTGCTGGCGCTCAAATGGTCGGGCGGCTCGCTGAACGTGTATTCGCAGATCGGCTTGATTACTCTGGTCGGCCTCATCACCAAGCACGGCATTCTGATCGTCGAGTTCACCAACCAGCTGCGCGAGCAGGGCCAGAGCATGGTCGACGCGCTGGTACAGGCCTCTTCGCAGCGCCTGCGGCCGATTCTGATGACCACCGGCGCCATGGTGCTGGGCGCGGTGCCGCTGGCGATTGCCACCGGTGCCGGTGCCGAGAGCCGGCAGCAAATCGGCTGGGTGATCGTCGGCGGCATGTCGCTGGGCACCTTGCTCACCGTGTTCGTGGTGCCCGTCATGTACTCGCTGTTTGCGCGCAGCAGCGTGCCCGGCGCCAATACCGCCGAGGCGCATGAAGCGCCCACGCACCCGGTGGGTGCTGAAATTTTAGGAAAATAGGGCTCTAGCGCAGGTACTACCTGCGCGAGCAGCTATGTAAACAATAGCGTTTAGTGCTTGCCCTTCCACGGCACCAGCCAGCTCTCGAGCAGGCGCATGGTCGACGAGAAGGCAAAGGCGCAGACGGCGATCACTGCGATGCCGACAAACACGGCGTCGGTGGCCAAAAAGTGCGATGCCGACATCACCATATAGCCGATGCCGCGGGTCGATGCGATCAGCTCGGCGGCGACCAGCGTGCCCCAGCCCACGCCCAGCGCGATGCGGATGCCTGTCAGGATCTCGGGCAGGGCCGAGGGCAGCACGATGGCGCTGAACAGCTGCCAGCGGCTGGCACCCAGCGACAGCGCGGCGTTCACCCGCTCCAGCGGCAGTGCGCGCACCCCGGCCTGGGCCGACAGCACGATGGGCGCAAACATCGCCAGCGTCAGCAGCGCGATCTTCGAGGTCTCGCCAATCCCCAGCCAGATGATCATCAGCGGCAAATAGGCCAGCGGCGGCAGCGGCCAGTAGAACTCGATGGGCGTGTCGAAAATGCCCTTGGCCCAGCGGTTCAAGCCCATGAACAGGCCGATGGGAATGCCCAGCGCGATGGCGATGGCCGCGGCCGACAGGATGCGCGTCAGGCTGGCCGACACATGCTCCCACAGCGTGGCATTTGCATAGCCGTCTTCCAGGATCGATTTCGCCACCGCCAGCACTTCGGCCGGCGTCGGCAGGAACAAATGCGATACCTTGCCCGACAGGGCTACGGCCCACCACAGCAGCAAAATCGCCGCACCGGTGGCGACGCTGGTGGTCACGGTGGAATGCTCGCCGATGCCGAAGCTGCGCATCTTCACCAGGCGCGGCGCGGTGGGCGCCGGCGCCGGGGCGGCCTCGGGCACCGGGCTCTGCAGGGCCGCGGTGTTGGCAATATTCTGGATACTCAGCTCGGTCATACGGTGGTTTCTTCCAGCGTTTCAGATTGGTGCACGATGGCGCGGATTTCCTCGCGCAGCAGTGCAAATGCGGGCGATGTCTTGATGGCCCGCGCGTCGCCGTCGCGTGCGTAGCGGCGCACAAAGTCGAGCTGGAAGCGGGCCACGATGCGGCCCGGCCGCGGCGACATGACGATCAGCTCGGTGCCCAGAAACAGCGCTTCCTCTATCGAATGGGTGATGAAGAAAACCCGCTTGCCGGTGCGCGCCCAGACCGATACCAGCAGCTCCTGCATCTGCTCGCGGGTCATGCTGTCGAGCGCGCCAAACGGTTCGTCCATCAGCAGGATGTCGGGGTTGGGTGCCAGCGCCCGGGCCAGGCCGACGCGCTGGCGCATGCCGCCCGACAGCTCGTAGGGTGCGGCATCGGCAAAGTCCTGCAGGCCCACCAGGCGCAGCAGCTCCAGCGCGCGCTCGCGCCGTTCGCGGCGCGGGACGCCGGCGAACTGCAGGCCCAGGGCCACGTTCTCGGCCACCGATTTCCAGGGCAGCAGCGTGTCCTTCTGGAACACCACGCCGCGGTCGGCGCCCGGCCCGCCAACCGGCCGGCCGTCCAGCGTAATGCTGCCGTCGGACAGCGGCAGAAAGCCGGCCATGGCGTTCAGCAGGGTCGACTTGCCGCAGCCCGAGGTACCCAGCGCCACGACGAAGCCGCCTTGCGGAATCTCCAGCGACACCCGGTCCAGGGCCTGGACCGGTCGGCCATCCCGGGCTTCGAAAAAAACGCTGGCGTTATGGACGCGGAGCATCTGGGGCGCTTACTTCTTCAGCGCGACCACGGCGGCCGGCGTCACAAACGCAGCGTAGCTGGGCAGCACGTCGGAAATCTTCTTTTGCTCCTTCAGGAACACCGAGGTTTCCTTCAGGATCTTGGCGACGCCGGACTTTTCGCCGCCGCCCAGCCAGGCGTCAGACGCTTGGGTGTTCAGGCTCAGCAGCGACAGGTTTTGCAGTGCCGCGGCCTGGTCGGCCGAGGTGCCGCCAAGCAGCTTGGCCAGCAGCTTGGTGTTTTCGCTGTCGGCCGTCCAGGCGGCCTTGTTGCTGGTGAACGAGCTGGTGTATTTGTCGACCACGCTGGAGAAGGACTTCAGGAATTCAGGGTGCTCCTTGGCAAACGCGCCGGTGGCGACCCAGGCCGAGAAGGTGGGGGCGCCCTTGTCGGCCACGTCCTTGGAGGTGACCAGCACCTTGCCGTTTTTCTTCAGCTCGGTCAGCGCCGGGTCCCAGACGAAGCCGCCGTCGATGTCGCCGCGGTTGAAGGCGGCCACGATCTCGGGCTGCGGAATGGCGAAGACCTGCACGTCTTTTTCGGTCAGGCCCTGGCTCTTGATCAGCGCCAGCAGCTGGTAGTGGTCGGTGGATACCGGCGCGGCGGCCAGCTTTTTGCCCTTCAGGTCGGCCAGGCTGTTGATGCCCGAGCCGTTGCGCACCACCAGCGCCTCGTCGGTGCCGGAGATTGATGCCACGTAGAAGGCCTTCACGTCCAGCCCGCGCGAGGTAGCAGCAGCGTAGGGGCTGGAGCCCACGTAGCCGATCTGCACATCACCGGAGGCGATGGCGGCAAAGATGTCGGCGCCCGAGTTGAAGCGGCGGAAGTCGATCTGGTAGCCGGTGGTTTTGGCGTAGTCGCCGTTGGCAATGCCGACCGACGAGGGCAGGGCGTCGGTCTGGTAGCCGATGACGACCTTTTTGTCGACCGCAAAGGCCGATGTGGCAGCGGCCACCGCGAGTGCGCCGATGGCGGCGGCGGCGAACAGTTTTTTCACGAATTGCATGCGTCTGGCTCCTGGATACAGTTCGGCCGCGGCAAACGGCGGCCTTGGACTGGATCTTAGGTTTAGACGGGTATGTGGATATAGAACAAAATCAACATACGATATTTGAATAACGATGTTGAAAAACAAGCACTAAATCGGCCTCTGGCGCATGTTCTGCCTGTGCGAGAAGCTATGGAATGCATAGCAAACCTGAACCAGTCAGTCCACCAGCGTGGGCGGCTGCGGATGCTGTTCCAGGTACCAGGCGCGCAGTCCATCGTCTTCGAACGCGTAGTCACCGCGGCCGGCGCGCCAGATCAGCTCTTTGTCGCGCAGCGCATCCAGCGCGCCCTGGATCGCCGAGTTGCTCAGCGGCTTGCCCAGCACCGCCTGGTAGGCGGCCAGCGCGGCTTCGGCGAAGGGCGTGTAGTCGGGCGACAGGCGGGCGATGGCGTCGAGCACGGCCTTCTGCGGGTCGGGCAGGCCGTTGTAGGTGGAAGCGAATTCCTGCCAGGCCCGGTGCTGTATGTGCTGGGCGTTGCGCTCTATCAGCGCGTCCAGCGCCTGCGCGCCGCCCAGATCGGCCACGGCCTCGCCGACCACCCGCTTCAGCATCTCGGGCCGGCGCCCGACCAGCTCGAAGGCCCGCTCCAGCGTCGCCACCGAAAACGCCTTGCCGTCGGCAAACTGCGGGTTCAGCCAAGCTGCATAGGCTTCGACAAAGCCGCGGTCCAGCAGCGGGAAGCGGGTCACGCCCGCGCCGTAGAACGGCTCGCTCTTGCGCAGCACCAAATGCGTGAGCTTGTCGCGGTTCGAGCCGGTCATCACCAGGTGCAGGCCGCGACGGGCCGTGCCCTGGTTGAGCCGGTCCCGCGCGGCTTTCAGGGCGAACATGGCCTGGGTGCCGGCGTCGCTGGACAGCGCGTGCTGGGCTTCGTCGACCAGCAGCACCAGGGGCTTGCCGCTCTTGGCGTGCAGCCGCTCCAGCGCGTCGGCCAGGGTGGCGCCGCCGGGCTGGCCGATCTTGCCCAGGTCCAGCGACAGGGTGCCGAGCACATTCAGCTTGTCCAGGCCCACGCTCTTGGCGGCCTTGAGCACCGGGCCGTCCAGCTGGGCCAGGGTCTCGCGCACCACGCCGATGATCAGCTCGGCCGGGTCGCGGCTGCGGTCCGACCACAGGTCTACATACAGGGTCTGCCAGCCGCGCGCACGCATCTCGGGCACCATGTCTTCGCGCAGAAAGGTGGATTTTCCGGTGCGCCGTGGCGCGGCCAGGAACAGTCCCGAGGTGGCGTCCAGAATGCCGCGGCCCTCCAGCGCGTCGCAGTAGCTGGCGGCGAGGGCGGTGCGGCGGTAGGTAAAGGCTTCGGCCATGGGCATGCTCGCTTTTATGGAGGAATTATTTTGACGAGGGTAATTTTATGCTTGTTGGAATAATTTGACCATAAAGCGCGGTGTGCACCCCCTGTGCAGCTCTTTCCGGCAAGCCTGTAACTTAGGCATAAAATTGGCATCTAGCGCTTATTCAATCAGCGCAGGCAGCTATTGAAAATATAGCTCGCTGTGCTGGAGGCTAAGCCTGCCGCCCAGGGGCTCAGGTAAACTCAATTGGCTTCCCGCAGGCCGCGGGCTGCATACAAAGCGGTTTCAAATCAAAGTATTAGCCACGTCAACCTCCGGTGCGTCTCCAATCCATCAAGCTCGCGGGCTTTAAGTCCTTTGCCGAACCCACCACCTTCCACCTGCCCGGGCAACTGGTTGGCGTGGTCGGGCCGAACGGCTGCGGCAAGTCCAACATCATGGATGCGGTGCGCTGGGTGCTGGGCGAGAGCAAGGCTTCCGAGCTGCGCGGCGAGTCCATGCAGGACGTGATCTTCAACGGCACGACCAGCCGCAAACCGGCCAGCCGCGCCAGCGTGGAGCTGGTGTTCGAAAACAACGACCACCGCGCAGGCGGCCAGTGGGGCCAGTTTGCCGAGATCGCCGTCAAGCGCGTGCTGACCCGCGACGGCACCAGCAGCTACTACATCAACAACCAGCCGGTGCGCCGTCGCGACGTGCAGGACGTGTTCCTCGGCACCGGCCTAGGGCCGCGCGCCTACGCCATCATCGGCCAGGGCACGATCAGCCGCATCATTGAGTCGCGGCCTGAAGAGCTGCGCCTGTTCCTCGAAGAAGCCGCGGGTGTGTCCAAGTACAAGGAACGCCGCCGCGAGACCGAGAACCGCCTCAGCGACACGCGCGAGAACCTGACCCGCGTGGAAGACATCCTGCGCGAGCTGAACGCCAATCTGGAGCGGCTGGAAAAGCAGGCCGAGGTCGCGCACAAGTACAACAGCCTGCACGCCAGCGCCACCCTCAAGCAGCACCAGCTCTGGTACCTGAAGAAGGTCGACAGCGAAGCCGATCAGAGCAAGGTCAAGGCCGACGCGGCCCAGGCGGTGAACGACCTGGAGTCGCGCATCGCCGACCTGCGCCATGTCGAGGCCGAGCTGGAAACCATACGCCAGGCGCATTACGACGCCGGCGATGCAGTCAACCACGCCCAGGGCAAGCTCTACGAGGCGAGCGCCGAAGTGGGCCGTCTCGAGGGCGAAATCCGCTTTGTGGTCGAAGGCCGGCAGCGCGTCGAGCTGCGCTTGGCCACCCTGAAGGAGCAAATCCAGCAGTGGGCGACACGCCAGGAAGACGCGCATTTCGAGCTGGAAAACCTGGAAGCCACCGGCATCGAGGCCGAAGAAAAAGCCGAGCTGCTGGCCGCCCAGGTCGAAGAGCAGGCCGCGCAGATCCCGGACCTGGAAGACGCGCTGCAAAGCGCCAGCCGCACCGCCAACGAGCAGCGCAGCGGCGTGGTCCAGGTGCAGCAGCAGATCCAGGTGCTGGCCGCCGAGCAGCGCAGCATCGAAGAACAAAGCCGCCAGCTCGACCAGCGCCGCGAGCGCCTGCTGGTCGACAAGAAAGCCCTGGCCGCACCCGACGAAGCGCGTTTGGGCCAGCTGCAAAGCCAGCTGGACGAGGCCACCGAGGCCGCCAGCGTGGCCGACGCGCGCCTGCACGATCTGCAGGAGCATCTGCCCCAGCTGGACGAAGAGCGCCGCGCCAAGCAGGCGGCGGTGAACACCGAATCCGCGCGCCAAGCCGATATATCGGCGCGCATGGAGGCGCTGAAGGCGCTGCAGGAAAAGGTCAAGACCGACGGCAAGCTCAAGCCCTGGCTGACCCGCCACGGCCTGGAAGGCCTGCAAGGCGTATGGAGCAAGCTGCACATCGAGCAGGGCTGGGAGAACGCTTTGGAAGCCGCCTTGCGCGAACGCATGGGCGCGCTCGAAGTCTCGCGGCTGGAGATGGTGCGCGCCTTCGCCGGCCTGGACGGCCGCGACGTGCCTCCCGCCAAGCTGGCCTTCTACAGCCCGCCGCCGGCCGGCGCCGCGCTGCCGCAGCGCAGCCTGCCGCGCCTGGCCGACTTGCTGCGCCTGAACGACGCCGGCCTGGCCGCCTTGCTCGGCGACTGGCTGTACGGCTGCTTTACCGCGCCCAGCTTTGAAGACGCGCTGCTGCAGCGCAGCCAGCTGCAGCCGGGCGAAGTGATCTATGTGCAAAGCGGCCACGCGGTCGGCCTGCACAGCGTGGCCTTTTACGCGCAGGACTCCGAACAGGCCGGCCTGCTGGCGCGTGCCCAAGAGATTGAAAACCTGGAAAAGCAGCTGCGCGCCCAGACCCTGATCAACGAGGAAACCCGCTACGCCCTGGTGCGTGCCGAGGCCGCCTACAACGAATCCTCGCAGCGCCTGGTGACAGCCCGGCGCGAAGCCACCGAGGCGCAAACCCAGGCCCATGCGCTACAGGTCGAGACCTTGCGCCTGGGCCAGTTGGCCGAGCAGGCCCGTGTGCGCAGCCAGCAGCTGGAAGGCGACCTGGCCGAGGTCGAGGCCCAGCTGGACGATCTGCAGGAGCGCCGCGTCAATGCCGAAGCCCGCTTCGAAGAACTCGACATGCAGCTGGCCGACAGCCAGGAGCGCCACGCCCAGCTGGACGAGCGCGTGATCGAGGTGCAGCGCAAATTGTCCGAATGCCGCGAGCAGCAGCGCAGCCTGGAGCGGCAGGCGCAAGAGGCCGCGTTTGCCCAGCGCAGCCTGGGTGCGCGCCGCGCCGAGCTGACGCGCTCGGTCGACATGGCGGTCCAGCAAACCCTGTCGCTGACCGACGAGCAGCAGCGCGCGGTCGACGAACTGGGGCGCCTGAACGACGCGGCCGCCCAGGGTGGCCTGCAAACTGCTCTTGCGCAGAAGCTGGAGCGCGAGGCCGAGCTCGGCGCGCAGCGCAGCCAGTACGACGACCTGACCATCCGCCTGCGCGCCAGCGACGAGGCCCGCATGCAGAACGAGCGTGCGCTGGAGCCGCTGCGCCAGCGCATCACCGAATTCCAGCTGAAAGAGCAGGCCGCGCGGCTGGGTTCCGAGCAGTTCACCCAGCTGCTGGCCGAGGCCCAGGCCGATCTGGAGGCCATCGCCAAGTCCATCGCCGACGGTGATGTACGCATGCACGGCATGCAGAGCGAGATCGACCGGTTGAACCGCGAAATCACCGCCCTGGGTGCCGTCAATCTGGCCGCGTTGGACGAACTGACGGTGGCGCGCGAGCGCAAGCAGTTCCTGGACGCGCAGACCGCCGACCTGGTGGACGCGATGACCACGCTGGAAGACGCGATCAAGAAGATCGACGCCGAAACCCGCGAACTGCTGTCGGGCACTTTCAACATCGTCAACGGCCACTTTGGCAAGATGTTCCCGGAGCTGTTCGGCGGCGGCAATGCGCGCCTGGTGATCACCGGCGACGAAATCCTGGACTCGGGCGTGCAGGTCATCGCCCAGCCGCCGGGCAAGAAGAACCAGACCATCCACCTGCTGTCGGGCGGCGAAAAAGCCCTGACCGCCATCGCCCTGGTGTTCGCGATCTTCATGCTGAACCCCGCACCGTTTTGCCTGCTGGACGAAGTGGACGCGCCGCTGGACGACGCCAACACCGAGCGCTACGCAAGACTGGTGTCCAGCATGGGCCGTGAAACCCAGTTTCTTTTCATCAGCCACAACAAAATTGCCATGGAAATGGCCCAGCAACTGATTGGTGTGACCATGCAGGAGCAGGGCGTTTCGCGCATCGTGGCAGTCGATATGGAGTCGGCCCTTTCCATGGCCGAAGCAACATGACAACAACCCTGCAACTGGGTCTGGCCGTGGGGGGCGGGCTGGTATTGGTCGCCGTCGTGGCTTACAACACCTGGACCGCCCGCAAGAACGCCCCCAAGCAGCCCGACCCTCTGCCGCCCAGCAGCGTGCAGACCGAGCCCAGCGCCGACGACCTGGAGCGCCGCGACCCGGCGTTCGAGGGCGACGACTTGCCGCCGCTGCCGGTGCCCGAGCGCAAGCCCGGCATGGACGCGCTGATCGACGTGCTGGCCGCCATCGCCGTCGAGCAGCCGGTGTCGGGCGATGCCGCCCTGGCCGGCATGCCGCCGACCCGCCGTGTCGGCAGCAAGCCGTTTGCCATCGAAGGCCTGAACGCCATCAGCGGCCAGTGGGAAACCCCAGCCGCCGGCCAGCGCTACACCCAGTTCCAGGCCGGCGTGCAACTGGCGAACCGCACCGGCGCGCTGAACGAGATCGAGTTTTCCGAGTTCGTGATCAAGACCCAGGCGTTTGCCGATGCGGTCAACGGCCTGCCCGAGTTCCCCGAGATGCGCGAAGAAGTCGCGCGTGGCCGCGAGCTCGACCAGTTCGCCAACGACCACGATGCCCAACTGGGCTTCACCCTGCGCGCAGTGCACGCGGCCTGGAGCCCTGGCTATGTGCAGCAGCATGCGGCGCGGCTGGGCTTTGTGCCTTCGCTGATCCCGGGCCGCATGGTCTTGCCCAGCGGTACGCCGGGCATGCCACCGATTCTGGGCCTGGCTTTCGACACGCAGGCTGCGCTGGCCGAGGACCTGGACCAGTCGGCCTTGCGCGAAGTCACCCTGAGCCTGGACGTGCCCCAGGTGGACCGCGCCGAGCAGCCGTTTGTGCGCATGCGCGATACCGCCGCCGCGCTGGCCGAGGCCATGGACGGCGCGCTGACCGACGACCGCGGCTACCCGCTGCAGCGCGACGCGCTGGACGGCATCGGCGCCTCGCTGGAGCAGCTGTACGACACCTTGGAGTCGCGCGAGCTGGCGGCCGGTTCTGCATTGGCGCGACGTTTATTCAGTTGATATGCCGGAAAACTTAGAGCTTTTTAGTGCTGCAGGGCAGACTCCACCTGCGCCAGTAGCTATCGAAATAGAAGCGCTGCGGACGCAGCTGCATGTATGGGGGCACCATTACTACGTGCTGGATGCGCCTATCGTGCCGGACGCCGAGTACGACCGCGTGTTCCGCGCGCTGCAGGCGCTGGAAGAAGCCCATCCCGATCTGCGCAGCGCCGATTCGCCGACCCAGCGCGTGGGCGGTAAGCCGCTGCCCGAGTTCGCCTCGGTGCGCCATGCCGTGCCCATGTTGAGCATACGCACCGAGACCGATACCGAACCCAGCGGCGCGCTGAATTTCGACACCCGCATCCGCAAGGAGCTGGGTCTGGCCGAGGGCGATGCGCCGGTCGAGTACGTGGCCGAGCCCAAGTTCGACGGTCTGGCCATGAGCCTGCGCTACGAGCACGGTGTGCTGGTGCAAGCCGCCACGCGCGGCGACGGCGAGTACGGCGAAGACGTGACGCAGAACATCCGCACCATGCGGCAAATTCCGCTGCGACTGCACGGCGATGCCCCTGCCGTGCTGGAGGTGCGCGGCGAGGTCTATATGCGGCGCGACGACTTCGATGCGCTGAACGAGCGCCAGCGCGAAGCCGGCCTGAAAACCTTTGTGAACCCGCGCAATGCGGCCGCCGGCGCGGTGCGCCAGCTGGACCCGGGCATCGCCCAAAAGCGCCCGCTGAAGTTCTTCGCCTACGGCCTGGGCGAGCTGACGCCAGCGGAGCAGGGCGGCCCGGTCTTCGACACCCATTACGCCATGCTGCAGACCTTGAAATCTTGGGGATTTCCGGTTGCAGCGCAGGTACAGATTGCGCAGGGCGCTACGGAATTGGTAGCGTACCACCAGCAGACAGGTGCTGCGCGCGACCAGCTGCCGTACGACATTGATGGCGTGGTCTACAAAGTGAATGCGCTGACCTTGCAGCGCCAGCTGGGCTTTGTGTCGCGCGAGCCGCGCTGGGCCGTGGCGCACAAATACCCGGCACAGGAACAATTGACCACGGTGACAGCCATCGACGTGCAGGTGGGACGCACCGGCAAGCTGACGCCGGTGGCGCGGCTGGCGCCGGTTTTCGTCGGTGGCGTGACGGTGACCAATGCCACGCTGCACAACTTGTTCGAGCTGCGCCGCAAGCGGGTGCGCGTGGGCGACACCGCCATCGTGCGGCGTGCCGGCGATGTGATTCCCGAGGTGGTCGGGGTCGTCGAAAAGGCGCGTGAAACCTACGTGCCCAACTTCCGCATGCCGCGCCAATGCCCGATCTGCGGCAGCGCCGTGGTGCGCGAGAAGACCGAGATGAACCACCGCTGCAGCGGCGGCCTGTTCTGCCCGGCGCAGCGCAAGGAGGCGATATTGCATTTCGCCCACCGCCGCGCGGTGGAGATCGAAGGCCTGGGCGACAAGCTGGTCGAGCAACTGGTGGACGCCGGCATCATCCGCACCTTGCCGGATCTGTACAAATTGGGACTGACGGCCCTGTCCGAGCTGGACCGCATGGCCGACAAGTCGGCCAAGAACATCCTGGCCGCGCTGGAGAAGTCCAAGGACACGACCCTGCCGCGTTTTCTGTTCGGCCTCGGTATCCGCCACGTCGGCGAATCCACCGCCAAGGCGCTGGCCCGGCATTTCGGCAAGCTCGACAGCATCATGGATGCCAGCGTCGAGCAGCTGCTGGAAGTTGCCGATATCGGCCCCATCGTGGCGCTGGCGATCCGCACCTTTTTTGACCAACCGCACAACCGCGAAGTGGTTGAACAGTTGCGCGCTTGCGGCATCACCTGGGAAGAGGGCGAGCCGGCGGCCGTGGCGCCCAAGCCGCTGGCCGGCCAGACCTTTGTGTTGACCGGTACCTTCCCCACACTGAGCCGCGACCAGGCCAAGGATCTGCTCGAAGCCGCCGGCGCCAAGGTGGCCGGTTCGGTGAGCAAGAAGACCCATTACGTCGTCGCCGGCGAGGAAGCCGGCAGCAAGCTGGACAAGGCGCTGGCATTGGGTGTTACTGTGCTGGACGAGGCCGGGATGTTGGCCTTGTTATCGCAAGGAGTTGATGCATGACGGTTCGTGAAATTCTCAAAATGGGCGACCCGCGCCTGCTGCGCGTGGCCCAGCAAATCACCGCTTTCGATACCGACGAGTTGCACCTGCTGGTCTCTGACATGCTGGACACCATGCGCGCGGCCAATGGCGCGGGGCTGGCGGCGCCGCAGATCGGGGTGGACCTGCAGCTGGTGGTGTTTGGTACGCCGGATGCGAATCCGCGCTACCCGGACCGGCCGCTGGTGCCACCCACGGTGCTGATCAACCCGGTCATCACGCCCATCGGCAATGCGGAAGAAGAGGACTGGGAGGGCTGTTTGTCCGTGCCCGGCTTGCGGGGCCTGGTGCCGCGCTGGTCGCAGATCCGCTACACCGGCTTTGACCAGTATGGTGACCCGATTGACCGCACGGTGGACGGCTTCCATGCCCGCGTGGTGCAGCACGAATGCGACCACCTGATCGGCAGGCTCTACCCCACGCGCATGCGCGACCTGACGCAGCTCGGCTATACCGAGGTGCTGTTCCCCGGCCTCGACCCGGCCGACGACGACTGAACCTAAAAAAACCCGGACGCCGCCATGCAAGCCCTTGCCCCCACTCTGCTGATCGCCCTGACCCTGGCTGGCTGCGCCCAGATCGATGCCAAGACCCGGGGCTGGATGGGCTCCAACGCACCTGCCTATGCGGTGGTGGATGGTGTGGTGTTCGAGGGCCGGGCCACGCTGTTCACCGACCGCACGGGCACGCTGCAGCTGGCGTCGACCCAGGCGGCCGACCGGCTGTGCGTGGGCGACCTGCGCTACAGCTCGACCACCCAGGGCGAGATCGTGCTGCACTGCGCGGGCGGGGTGGATGCGCGCCTGCGCTTTGTCGCGGTGAGCCCGGTCAGCGGCTACGCGTATGGCAGCAGTGAAACCAGCCCGACCAGCCTGACCTGGGGCCTGGACCCTACGCAGGCCGCGGCCTATCTGCGTTTGCCGCCCAGCCCGCCGCCCGTGGAGCCCGCCGCGCTTGCCATGCCGCCGGCTGTGCCCGCCAGCGCTACGCCCTGAGGCTTTGGCCGGGCGATTCCCGTTGGCGCTAGCAGGATGTAGGTTTGCTATAAAGTTGCTAGCTGCCCGTGCAATTGCTATAAGCGCCAGAGCCCTGTTTTCTATAAATTGTGATGCCCATGCCCCATCCCCTCGTACCGGTCCACCCCGAAACCCATGGGGTGGTGCTCGACCTGGCCTACGCCACGGCCAATAATATTGCCGGCCGGCCGATCTACGACCGCGCGCACTGCCTGCTGCACCGCGATGCCGAGGTCTGCTTGCGCCGGGCGGTGCTGGCGGCGGCCGCGGCCGGTTATCGGCTGAAGATTTTTGACGCCTTCCGCCCGCACGAGGCGCAGGTGCTGCTGTGGCATACCGCCCCCGACCAGGCCTATGTGGCCGACCCTGCAATCGGCTCCAACCACACGCGCGGCACGGCGGTGGACCTGACCCTGGTGGATGCGCAGGGCGAGGAGCTGGACATGGGCACCGGTTTCGACGACATGACGACCGCTTCGCACCACTTCAGCCCCGAGGTGTCTGTACAGGCCCAGGCGAACCGGCAGCTGTTGCTGCGCATCATGGAAGACGCGGGCTTTGTGCACCTGGCCCACGAGTGGTGGCATTACGCGCTGCCCGGGCACTACGGCCTGATCGACAGTGCGCTTCTGGGCGATCTGGGACCGATGTCTATACAGGGTTAGCATGCTTCTTGCAACGCAGGGGATTCGGTAAGCTGGTTTAGGTTTTTGTCCGTTTCACACCCAAAGGAAGATCCGATGCGTTTCTCGACACCTCTGCTTTCCCGCCGCGGACTGGTTGCAGCCGCTGCGTCCACCCTGATGCTGGGGACAGCCTGGGCCGCCACGCCCAAGGACACCTTGGTGGTGGCGTTTGCGTTCGACGACATCATCACCATGGACCCGGCGGAGGTGTTTGAAATCTCGGCCAGCGAGGTGATGGGCAATACCTATGACCGCCTTGTGCGGCTCGATACCAGCGACCCGTCCAAGTTGATCAACGACATCGCTAAGTCGTGGACCGTGTCTGCGGACGGCAAGACCTTCAGCTTCGAGCTCAAGCCTGGCTTGAAATTCGCCTCTGGCAATCCCCTCACGGCCGAAGACGTGGCTTTCTCGCTGCAGCGGGCGGTGCTGCTGGACAAATCTCCGGCCTTCATCCTCACGCAGTTTGGGTTTAGTAAAACCAACGTCAAAGACAAGATCAAGGCCACCGGACCACTGAGTCTGACGCTGGAAACCGACAAGGCCTACGCCCCGTCGTTTGTCATGAACTGCCTGACCGCTGACGTGGGTGCAGTGGTGGATAAAAAGCTGGTGCTGGCCAACGAAGTGGCGGGCGACCTGGGCTATGCCTGGCTCAAAACCCATTACGCAGGCTCTGGCCCCTTGAAGCTGCGCGAATGGCGGGCCAACGAAGTGGTGGCGCTGGAGCGCAACGACAGTTATTACGGTAAAAAAGCCCCGCTGGCCCGCGTGCTGTACCGCCACATCAAGGAATCCAGTACCCAGCGCCTGCTGCTCGAGAAGGGCGACATCGACATGGCCCGCAACCTGGCCCCGCAGGATCTGGCCGCCATGGCAGGCAACAAGGACGTCAAGATCGAATCTGCCCCCAAGGGCACGGTCTACTACATCAGCCTGAACCAGAAGAACCCCAACCTGGCCAAACCCGAGGTGCGTGAAGCCCTGAAATGGCTGCTGGACTATGCCGCCATCGGCGACACTCTGATCAAGAACATCGGCACCGTGGACCAGAACTTCCTGCCCGTGGGCCTGCTGGGCGCCAGCACGGTCAACCCGTACAAACTGGACGTGGACAAGGCCAAGGCGCTGCTGGTCAAGGCAGGGCTGCCCAATGGCTTCAAGGTGACCATCGACATGCGCACTATCCAGCCTGTGCAAGGCATTACCGAGGCCTTCCAGCAAACCGCCAAGCGCGCGGGCATCGATATCGAGATCATCCCCGGCGACGGCAAGCAGGTGCTGACCAAATACCGCGCCCGCACCCACGATATGTACATCGGCCAGTGGGGTGCCGACTACTGGGACCCGCACAGCAACGCCACCTTTGTGCAGAACACCGATAACAGCGACGATGCCAAAGCCAAACCCCTGGCCTGGCGCAATGCCTGGGTAGCCCCCGAGCTCGAAAAAATGGCCGATGCCGCCGTGCTGGAGCGCGACACCGGCAAGCGCAAGAAGATCTACGAAGACATGCAGGCCGAATTTCGCAAGACCAGCCCCTTCATCATGCTGTACCAGCAGGTGGAAGTGGCGGCCGTGCGCAGCAATGTGGACGGCTTCAAGCTAGGCCCTACGTTCGGTTCTGACTACATGTTTACCGCCAGCAAGCGTTAAAACGCATGCCCGCTCGCTGGATGCGTAGGCTCAAGACTGTGGGCCGCTTTGCGGTCGTCATCGTCCTGACCTACCTGGGCCTGCTGGCCGTCACCTTCTTCATAGGCCGTGTCATGCCCATAGACCCGGTGCTAGCCATCGTCGGCGACCGGGCTTCGGGTGAGCTGGTAGCCAGGGTGCGCGAAGAAATGGGCTTCAACAAGCCGCTGTGGGAGCAGTTTTATATCTACATCGGCAAGGTGCTGCGCGGCGACTTTGGCACCTCGGTGCTGAGCTCGCACCCGGTGATGGACGACATCCGCCGGGCCTTTCCGGCCACGCTGGAGCTGGCCACTCTCGGCATCCTGATCGGCGTGAGTTTTGGCGTGCCGCTGGGCGTGTGGGCGGCGGTGCGCCGCGGCGGCGTGGTCGACCAGATCGTGCGGGTGATGGGCTTAGTGGGTTATTCGGTGCCCATCTTCTGGCTGGGCCTGATGGGCCTGGTGCTGTTCTACGCCAAGCTGGGTTGGGTCGGTGGGCCGGGGCGTATCGACGTGGTCTATGAATACACCCTGGCCAATGTCTCCGGCCTGTTGCTGCTGGACGCGGCCATGGCCGGGCAGTGGGATGCGTTCGGCAATGTGCTGTCGCACCTGATCCTGCCGGCGTCGCTGCTGGGTTATTTCTCGCTGGCCTACATCAGCCGCATGACGCGCTCCTTCATGCTGCACGAGCTGTCGCAGGAGTACATCGTGGCCGCCCGCGCCAAGGGCCTGAGCGAGGCGCGCATCATCTGGCGCCACGCGCTGCGCAATGCCATGGTGCCGCTGGTCACTGTGATCAGCTTGTCGTATGCCGGCCTGCTGGAGGGCTCGGTGCTCACCGAGACCGTGTTCGCCTGGCCTGGCCTGGGCCTGTACATCACCAATTCGCTGCAGAACGCCGACATGAACGCGGTGCTGGGCGGCACCATCGTGGTGGGCTCGGTTTTTATCGGCCTGAACTTACTCTCCGACGTGCTCTACAAGACGCTCGACCCGCGCACCCGTATCCGTTGAACATGATGCACACCCCCAGACTGCAGCGCTACGCGTCTTTCGCCAACCCCCTTGCAGGGGGCAACACCAGCGGTCCGGCGAAGCCGGTTCCGCGGTGTTTCTGGGTTGCGAGCGTTGGTGCCGCAGCAGGGCTGGCGGGCAACTACATTCCATGAAATCTTCTACCACAAGCCTGCACAGCTGGCTGATGTCCGACCGCCCCGCTTCGCGCCGCCAGGCGGCCTGGGGCCGGGCCTATGGCGCCTGGCGCATCTTCACCCGCAATCGCCTGGCGATGCTGGGCCTGGCCATCGTGGCGCTGCTGGTGCTGGTGGCCATCTTCGCGCCACTGTTTGCGCCGTATTCACCCACCGTGGGCGACTTGCGCACCACCCGGCTGCTGCCGCCATCCGGCCAGTTCTGGTTGGGCACGGACGACCAGGGGCGGGACATTCTGTCGCGGCTGATCCATGGCTCGCGCATAACCCTGATGGTGGTGATCCTGGTGGCGGTGCTGGCCGCGCCCATAGGCTTGCTGGTGGGCACGGTGGCAGGCTATGCGGGCGGCATGGTGGATGCGGCGCTGATGCGCATCACCGACATCTTTCTGGCCTTTCCGCGGCTGATTCTGGCGCTGGCCTTTGTGGCGGCGCTAGGCCCGGGGATCGAGAACGCGGTGATCGCCATCGCCATCACCGCCTGGCCGCCGTATGCACGCATGGCGCGCGCCGAGACGCTGACCATCCGCCAGGCCGACTATATTGCCGCGGTGCAGCTGATCGGCGCATCGCCCTGGCGCATCGTGCTGCACCACATCATGCCGCTGTGCCTGTCGTCCGTGATCGTGCGGGTCACGCTGGACATGGCCGGCATCATCCTGACCGCTGCCGGCCTGGGCTTCCTCGGTCTGGGTGCCCAGCCGCCGACCCCCGAATGGGGCGCGATGATCGCCAATGGCCGGCAGTATGTGCTGGACCAATGGTGGGTGGCGGCCGCGCCGGGGGCAGCGATTTTCCTGGTCAGTCTGGCTTTCAATCTGGTCGGCGACGGACTGCGTGACGCCTTAGATCCAAAGGGCGTGAAATGAGCGAACCCATGCTGGTGGTAGATGACCTGCGGGTCGCGTTTCCGAACCGCGATGGCGGCTGGGTCGAGGTGGTGCGTGGTGTGTCGTTCACCTTGGGTAAGGAGCGCCTGGGCATCGTCGGCGAGTCGGGTTCGGGCAAGTCGCAAACCGGCCGCGCGATCCTGGGCCTGACGGCGCCCGAGGGCCGGGTGACGGCCAAGCGGCTGGCATTCAATGGCATCGACCTGCTGAACTGCGCACCCAAGCAGCGGCGCGAGCTGCGCGGCGGGCGCATCGCCATGGTGCTGCAGGACCCGAAGTTCTCGCTGAACCCGGTGATGACCATTGGCGAGCAGATCGTGGAAGCCCTGCGTGCGCATACCAAGCTGTCCAAAGCCGAGTCCAAACAACAGGCGCTGGCGGCGCTGGAGCAGGTGCAGATCGACAACCCCGAGCGCGTCTACAAGCTCTATCCGCACGAGGTATCGGGCGGCATGGGCCAGCGCGCAATGATCGCCATGATGCTGATCGCCAACCCCGACCTGCTGATTGCCGACGAACCGACGTCGGCGCTGGATGTGACCGTGCAGCTGCAGGTGCTGGCGATCCTGGATGCGCTGGTGCTGCAGCGCGGCATGGGCCTGATTTTTGTGTCGCACGACCTGCGCCTGGTGTCCACCTTCTGCGACCGGATTCTGGTGATGTATGCGGGGCGGGTGGTCGAAGAGCTCAGCGCCGGCGGCCTGGCCCACGCCAAGCACCCGTACACGCTGGGCCTGCTGAACTGCCTGCCGCAACTCGGCGCGGATCGGCATCCACTGCCCACACTGGACCGGCAACCGGCGTGGGCGCTATGAGCCAGTCCATTGGTTTGCAGGTACAAGGCCTGCGCGTGAGTTTTGACGGCTTTGTGGCCGTGGCCGATACCTCGTTCAGCGTGCAGCCGGGAGAGAGCTTTGGCATCGTGGGCGAATCGGGCTCGGGCAAATCTACCGTGCTGCGAGCCATCTGCGGCCTGGCGCGGCGCGAATCGGGCACGGTTGAACTGCTGGGGCCTGGCCCCCAGCCCTTGCCCGGCAGCAAACCGTTCCGGCGCCTGGTGCAGATGGTGTTCCAGGACCCCTATGGTTCGCTGCACCCACGCCACACGGTGGACCGGCTGCTGGCCGAGCCACTGGCCATCCACGGCATGGGCGACGAGCAGCAGCGCATCGAGCGCGCGCTGGACGAAGTCGGCCTGGGCGCGGGTTTCCGCTTCCGCTACCCGCATCAGCTGTCGGGCGGTCAGCGCCAGCGCATCGCCATCGCCCGCGCGCTGATCCTGGAGCCACAGATTTTGCTGCTGGACGAGCCGACCTCGGCGCTCGATGCCTCGGTGCAGGCCGAGGTGCTGAACCTGCTGGAAACCCTGAGGGCCCGCCGCGGTTTAAGCTTCATCATGGTCAGCCATGACCTGGCGGTGGTTACGCACCTGTGCGAACGCCTGATGGTCATGCAGCGCGGGCAAACGGTGGAGATGCTGGCGTCTGCCGACCTGGCCGCCAGCCGCGTGGCCCAGCCCTATACCCGCCAGCTGATGCAGGCCTCCACCGGTTTTCAAAGACACGGAGCCACACCATGATCCACTGGGAATCCCACGCCTGCCTGCCATTGCATCCGCAGGCCAGTTTTGCACCCATCGACCGGCTGCATGCGGCCGGGGTCGACTATGTGTCGATCAACGTCGGCATGGACATGAACCCGGTGCAGCAGGTGATGGCGGTGATCGCCGGCTTCCGTGCCACGCTGGTCGCGCACCCGGACAAGTACGTCTTGGCGAATAGTGTGGCCGACATCGAACAGGCCCGGGCAAACGGAAAAATCGCCATCGGCTTTGACCTGGAAGGCGCGATGCCCTTGCTGGAGCAACCCGAGATGGTGGCGCTGTATGCGTCCCTGGGCGTGCGGCAGATCCACTTTGCCTACAACCGCAACAACAGTGTGGCCGACGGCTGCCACGATGTGGCGCGCGGCCTGGCCCCGCTGGGTGTGCGCATGGTGCAGGCGGTGAACGCCGCCGGCATGCTGATGGACTGCTCGCACACCGGCCGGCGCTGCAGCCTGGACATCATGGCCGCGTCCGCCAAGCCGGTGATCTTTAGCCACGCCAATCCGCTGGCGCTGGTGGCGCATGGCCGCAATATCACCGACGAGCAGATCCGCGCCTGCGCGGCTACGGGCGGTGTGGTGTGTGTGTCGGGCGTCTCGTTTTTCCTGGGCAATACCGCGCCGACGGCGCAGGACGTGGCGCGCCATGCAGCCTATGTGGCCCACCTGGTGGGTGTGCAGCATGTGGGCATAGGGCTGGACATCAGCTTTCACCAGCCCGAACTGAACGATAACCCGCCCGGCGACTACGACCCTGGCTACTGGTGGCCCAAGTCTGCCGGCTATGACCGCACCATCCTGCGCGCCACCTACACCCCGGTCGAAACCTGGCAGCTGCTGGCGCAGGCACTGCAGGATGTGGGCATGTCAGCCGACGATGCGGCGCTGGTGATGGGCGGCAATATGCTGCGCGTGGCCGGGCAAGTGTGGCATTGAGTCATTTGCCATTTGCTACATAAAAAATAGCTGCTTGCGCAGGTACTACCTGTGCTAGAGACCTATTTTTTATAAATCTTGCTCAGGATAGCGCGCGGTCCAGGTGTGTGTAGCCGCCATCGACAAAAATCCATTGGCCAGTGGTGTGGCTGGACGCATCGGACAGCAGAAACACCGTGCTGCGGGCGATCTCTTCCGAGGTCGTCATGCGCTGGCCTAGCGGGATCTTGCGGGTGATGCTCAGCAGCTTTTCTTCGGCATTCGGGAAGCTGGAGATCCAGCGCTCATACAGCGGTGTCATCACCTCGGCGGGGATCACGGCATTCACGCGCACGCCGTCTTTCAGCAGCGAAGCCGCCCATTCACGCGTCAGCGACAGCTGCGCGCCCTTGGACGCCGTGTAGCCGCTGGTATCGCCCTGGCCGGTGAGCGCGGTTTTGGACGACACATTGACGATGGCGCCCTTGGAAGCCTTCAGGTGCGGCACGCAGTAGTGCGCCATCACGTAGTAGTGGATCAGGTTCTTTTCCAGCGAGGCTACAAAGGCATCGCGGCCCGCATCCAGGCCCACGTTGTCGTTGATGCCGGCGTTGTTCACCAGACCGTCGATATGGCCGAAGCGGGCCAGGGTCTGCGCCACGGCGGCGCCGCAGGCGGCGTCATCGCCGAGTTCCAGCTGGATGAACTGAAACTGCGGCTGCACGGCGGCCAGTTGGGCGCCAAATTCGGGGTTCAGCGCGCTCTTGCCGAGGACGACGGGAATCGCGCCTTCCTGCGCCAACGTCATCGAGATGGCCGCGCCGATGCCGCTGCCGCCACCTGTGACGATGACGACCTTGTCTTTTAGATGCAGATCCATGGGGTGAGGCTCTTTCAGGAAATGGGGAGTTGGTAATAGCGGGTGGCGTTGCCGGCCCAGAATGCGGCTTG
Source organism: Rhodoferax ferrireducens (assembly GCF_031458075.1). Classification (GTDB taxonomy): domain Bacteria; phylum Pseudomonadota; class Gammaproteobacteria; order Burkholderiales; family Burkholderiaceae_C; genus Rhodoferax_B; species Rhodoferax_B ferrireducens_A. Next base: position 1,638,811 of record NZ_JAVDXT010000001.1, read on the forward strand.
TTCTGTCACTGAGAGTCGCTGGCTGGCCCAGGTATGCGCGAGCAGGTCCACCGTGGGGTAGGGCGCGGCCAGTTCGCAGACTGGCCAGTCGGAACCGAATAGCAGGCGCTCCGGGCCAAAGGCGTCCAGGGCCTGGTCAAAGCAGTCCCAAATAGCTTGTTGCACCACGCCGGGCAGGCCGCCGGGGTAGGGCCAGGCGGTTTCGGTCACCAGGCCGGACAGTTTGCACACCACATGGGGCAGGGCGGCCAGGGCCTTCAGCGACTGCACCCAGTGCGGCATTTGCTCGGGGTGTTTGAGCGGCGGCTTGCCCAGGTGGTCGAGTACCAGCCAATGGGCGTCCTGGGTGCGGCAGAAGTCGAGCACCAGCGGCATCTGGTGTGCGAACACCAGCACGTCGTAGACCAGTTGCTGGCGCTGCAGCAAGGCCACGCCGCGCCGGAACGCCGGGTTGTTGACCACCTGCGCCACATCGGGCTCGTCCTGCAGGATGTGCCGGAAGCCGCGCAGCTTGGGCTGCTGCGACCAGGTTTCGAGCTGCGAGACCAGCGCGTCACCGGCCAGATCGACCCAGCCGACCACACCAACGATGCTGGGGTGGCGGGCGGCCAGATCCAGCAAATAGTCGGTCTCGGCCACCTCGGTGCGGGCCTGTACCGCGATCGATCCACCCACACCGCAGGCCTGCATGGCCGGGGCGTAGTCGCCCGGCCCCCGGTCCTGCGCCAGCACCGCCATGCCCGGGCCGATCCAGGGAAAGGCCTTGGCATCAAACTGCCAGAAATGCTGGTGGCTGTCGATCTTGCGGATCATGGTTTGAACGCGTATTGCACCAGGCTAGCGGGCAGCATCTCGATGGAAAAGCCGGCGGCGGTGGGGGGCATGTAGGCGGCATTCTGGATCACGCAGGGCTCCTTGAAATGCTCGTGCAGATGGTCGACGTATTCGATGACCCGGCCTTCTCGGGTGCCGGCAATGCACAGGTAGTCGATCATCGACAGATGCTGCACGTATTCGCAGAGGCCCACGCCGCCCGCATGCGGGCACACCGGCAAGTTGTATTTGGCGGCCATCAGCATGACGGCCAGGATTTCGTTGACTCCACCCAAGCGGCAGGAGTCGATCTGCACCACGTCGATGGCGCCGCGCATGATGAACTGCTTGAACATGATGCGGTTCTGGCACATCTCGCCAGTGGCAACCTGCATGGGCGCCACGCTTTCGCGGATTACGCGGTGGCCTTCGATGTCGTCGGGACTGGTCGGCTCTTCGATGAACCAGGGCTTGGCGAAGGCCAGGTCTTTCAGCCAGTCCACCGCCTGGCCCACGTCCCAGACCTGGTTGGCGTCGATCATCAGCTGACGGTTCGGGCCCAGCACTTCGCGGGCGATGCGCAGGCGACGGATGTCGTCTTCCTTGTCGCGGCCCACCTTGAGCTTGACGTGGTTGAAGCCCGCGTCCACCGCTTCCTGGCAAAGGCGGCGTAGCTTCTCGTCGCCATAGCCTAGCCAGCCGGCCGAGGTGGTGTAGCAGGGGTAGCCCTCGCGCTGCAGGATGGCCAGGCGCTCGGCCTTGCCGGCGGCGCGTTCGGTCAGCAGTGCCAGCGCCTCATCGGGGGTGATGCAGTCGGTGATGTAGCGGAAGTCTATACAGCGCACCAGCTCTTCCGGGCTCATTTCGGCGACCAGTTGCCATACCGGTTTGCCTACTGACTTGGCCCAAAGGTCCCATACCGCGTTGACCACCGCGCCGGTGGCCAGGTGGATCGCCCCTTTATCGGGGCCGATCCAGCGCAGCTGGCTGTCGGAGGTGATGTGGCGCCAGAAGCGGCCCATGTCGGCGGCGATCCAGTCCAGGTCCAGGCCGATGACTAGGTGCTTCATGGCCAGGATGGCGGCGCAGCAGATGTCGTTGCCACGGCCGATGGTGAAGGTCAGGCCATGGCCGTTCAGGCCCGGCTGGTCGGTTTCCAGGATGACGTAGGCGGCCGAATAATCGGGGTCGGGGTTCATGGCGTCCGAGCCGTCCAGGTGCTGCGAAGTGGGGAAGCGCAAGTCGACGACGCGCAGGGATTGGATGACTGCCATGTAAATACTCTAAAAAAGGGGGAAGGAAAAGCCCGAGGCGCCACCAGGTGCCTCGGGGACCGGCGAGTGCTTAGTCGTACAGCACGGCGGCGATCTTGGGATCGTTCATGTTCGACTTGTCGTAGAAGTAGAAACCGGTGTCGATGATCTTCGGCAAGGTTTCGCCCTTGAGCGCCTTGACCGCAGCTTCCACCGTCTTGTAGCCAATGCCCACGGGGTTTTGGGTGATGGCGCCGGCCATGGCACCGCTGCGCACCGCGTCTTTTTGCTGTTTGCCCGAGTCGTAGCCGATGATCACGATGGTGCGCTTCATCTCCTTGGCGCCGTTCAGCACGCCGATGGCCGAGCCTTCATTGGCACCGAAGATGCCTTTGATGTTCGGGTTGGCCTGCAGGATGGACTTGGTGATTTCGGTGGACTTCAGCTGGTCGCCGCCGCCGTACTGCACGCTGACGATCTTGATGTTCGGGTAGGTGGACTTGATGCGTTCCACAAAGCCATCGCGGCGGTCCACGCCGGTGCGGCTGGTCTGGTCGTGTACCACCAGGGCGACTTCACCGGCTTTGCCAATCAGCTCGGCCATCTTGTCGGCGGCCAGGGCGGCGGCGGCTTTGTTGTCGGTGGTGGCGGTGGTGACGGGGATGTCGCTGTCTACGCCCGAGTCAAAGGCCACGACCGGAATCTTGGCGGCCTGGGCTTTTTTCAACAGCGGAATGGCAGCCTTGCTGTCGAGCGCGGCAAAACCAATGGCGGCCGGCTTCTTGGCCAGCACCGAGGTCAGCATGTCGATCTGCTTGTCGACCATGGCTTCGGTTTCAGGCCCTTCGAAGGTGACCTTGACCTTCAGGTCTTTGGCGGCCTGGTCGGCGCCGGATTTCACGGCTTGCCAGAACTGGTGCTGGAAGCCTTTGGAGACCAGCGGAATATAGATTTCATCGGCGGCGAAGCTGTTGCCTGCAAAACCTGCCGATAAGCCGAGAGCGATAAGGGTGCTGAGTAATGTTCTTTTCGTAACCATGGAATGTCTCCTGTTTGTATTGCTTGGATGGGTGAAGAGAAAATGCTTTATCGTTATTTGCGCCTCCTCAAAATATCGGCGTACACCGCCAGAATGATGATGATCCCGGTAATCACGGTCTGCCATTCCTGGGCGACCGACATGATGCGCAACCCGTTGGTCAGCACACTCATGATGAAGGCGCCGATGATGGTGCCCAAGATCGTGCCCGCCCCGCCGCTGAGCGAGGTGCCGCCAATCACCACCGCGGCAATCGCGTCCAGCTCATAGCCCTGGCCCAAAGCCGGCTGGGCGGAATTCAGCCGCGAGGCAATCAGCAATCCGGCAACGCCGCAGATTGCGCCGTTCAGTGAATAGATAATGATCTTCCAGCGGTCTACGTTGACACCCGACAGGCGCACCGCCTCTTCGTTGCTGCCCAGCGCGAAGGTATAGCTGCCCAGAATGGTCTTGTTCAGGATCAGGCTGGACACCACGGCGACCACGAACAGGATTAGCACCGCGTTCGGAATCGGCAGGCTGGGGAAGAAGTAGCCGATGAACGACTCCTGCGAGATGTAGCTGAAATTCGGCGTGTCGTTGAAGTAGATCGGCTTGGTGCCCGAGATCACCAGCGACAAGCCTTTGAGCAGCATCATCATGCCCAGGGTGGCGATGAAGGGCGGGATCTTCAGCTTGGCGATCAGAAAGCCCGACACCCAGCCCGCCAGTGCGCCAAACAGGATCGCCGCCAGAACGCCCACATACATGGGCAGGCCCCAGTAGGTCATGAAGACGCCGGCCATCACCGCGCAAAATGTCATCAGCGTGCCGACCGATAAATCGATGCCCGAGGTAATGATGACGAAGGTACAGGCAATCGCCAGCACGCCGTTCACGGCCGTGGCTTGCAGGATGCCGACCAGGTTGTCGGTTTGCAGGAAGTTGGGCGAGGCGGCGCTGAAGAACACCATCAGCCCCACCAGGCTGGCAAAAGCCAGCAGCTTCTGGCGGGTGCTCTGGCTGAACAGCTTGTTCTTCAGGCGTTGCATGGGCGTGAGGTCGGACATGGGATGCGTCTCTTGGGTTTTTTAATGGGTGGTCGCGGCGGTGGCGGTATTGGTCTCGCGCAGGGTGGCGAACTGCATGATCTTTTCTTGCGTGGCTTCGGCGGCCGACAGCTCGCCGGTGACCCGGCCTTCGCACATCACCACGATACGGTGGCTCATGCGCAGCACTTCGGGCAGCTCGCTGGAGATCATCACAATCGCCCGACCTTGCTCGGCCAGTGCATTCAGCAGCTTGTAGATTTCGCTCTTGGCACCTACGTCGATACCGCGTGTGGGTTCGTCGAAGAACAGCACCTCGCAGTCGCGCAGCAGCCATTTGGCGATAACGATTTTTTGCTGGTTGCCGCCCGACAGCAGCCGCGCCAGCTGAAAGATCGACGGGGTCTTGATGCCCAGCTGGGTCACATATTTCTGCGCCACGGCCTCGATCGCGTCCTGCTTGAGCCAGAAGCCCATGGAGACGAAGTTCTTCAAGTTCGCCAGCAGGATGTTGGACTGCACGTCCATGCCGGTGGCCAGGCCGTAGCGTTTGCGGTCCTCAGACAAATAGCCGATGCCGACCTTGACAGCATCCGACGGCGCCTTGATCGCGACCTTCTGGCCCTTGACCCAGACCTCGCCCGAGTCCAGCGCATCGGCGCCGAAGATGGCCCGTGCGACTTCGGTGCGGCCGGCGCCCATCAGGCCAGCAAAGCCCAGGATCTCACCCTTGCGCACGCTGAAGCTCACGTCCTTGATGCTGCGGCCGCGGTTCAGGCCTTTGACCTCCAGCATCACCTCGTGGCTGTCGTCTGTGTGGGTGTAGCGGGCCGGGTTGTCGTTGCTCTCCAGTGCGCGGCCCACCATCATGCCGATGATGGTGTCCATGCTGGTGCTGGCCGTGGGCACGGTGGCGATGTATTCGCCGTCGCGCATCACGGTCACGCGGTCGGAGATCACCTTCAGCTCGTCCATCTTGTGCGAGATGTAGACGATGCCCACGCCGTGGGCCTTCAGCTGACGGATGATGCGGAACAGGTCGTCGATCTCGGCGTTGTTCAGCGCGGCGGTGGGCTCGTCCATGATCAGCACGCGCGAGTTGAACGACAGCGCCTTGGCGATCTCCACCATCTGCTGCTTGGCCACGGTGAGCTCGCCGACCTCGACGCGCGGGTCCAGTTGCAGGTGCAGGCGGTCGAAGATCTTCTGCGTGTCGGCCGCCATCTTGTCCTGGTCGACAAACAAGCCCATGCGGCCCAGTGGTTCGCGGCCGATGAAGATGTTCTGCGCGGCGCTCAGATGGTTCATCAGGTTCAGTTCCTGGTGGATGATGCTGATGCCCAGGGCCTGCGCGGCGCGCGGGGTGGGGATGTTCACCACCTGGCCGTCGATGCGGATCTCGCCTTCGTCCTTGGTATAGACCCCGGCCAGAACCTTCATCAGCGTGGACTTGCCCGCGCCGTTTTCGCCCATCAGTGCATGCACCTCGCCGGCCGCCAGTTCGAACTGGCAGTTGTTCAGCGCCCGCACGCCCGGAAAGGACTTGCTCAGGTGGGTGATGGAAATCAAAGGAGAGGTGTCCGCCATCGGTGTTTCTGTGCTGTCAAAACCTGTGCTGTTCATGGGGCTCTCAAAACGGGTGTGAGAATGGCGGCGAATGTTTTTTTGTTCATAAGCGAACAAAGTGTTTAAATATGAACATTCATGTTAGTGGGTTTCGATGCACAAGATGCTGGTACTTTCCCTTGTAGGCCGCACCCGCGTAGCGTGTAACTTCCATCCATTTCCGCGCCTTTTGATCTTTTCTTGTCTGACTCGCCATGACCAAGCCCACCGCTCCATCTGCCCCCACGCGCGCCGCCGCCGATGCGCCGGACGACCGCTACCGGGCGCCCGCCCTCGATAAGGGCTTGGACATCCTGGAGCTGTTGGCCAGCCAGCCCCAGGGCCTGACCCGCGCGGAGATCGTCAAGGCCACGGGCCGCGGCGCCAGCGAGATCTACCGCATGCTGGAGCGCCTGGTGGTGCGCCAGTACGTGATGCGCTCGCTGTCGGGCGACCGCTACGCGCTGAGCCTGAAGCTGTTTGCCCTGGCCCACATGCATCCGCCGCTGAACCGCCTGGTCTCGCAGGCTTTGCCGGTGATGGATGTGTTCGCCAGCCGGGCCGAGCAGTCTTGCCACATGGGCGTGTACGACCGGGGTAGCGTGCTGATCACCGCCCAGGTGAACGGGCCCAGTGCCTGGGGTATGTCGACCCGGTTGGGCGCGCGCGTCGGCCTGCTGGACTCGGCCTCGGGCCATGTGCTGCTGGCCTTCAGTGACGCCGAGCGCTGCCAGCGCATGCTGGCCGAGCACACCTCGCTGGACGGCGAAGTGCCTATGAACAGTGCCGACCTGGCCGCCGTGCTGCACACCGTGCGCCAGCAGGGCTACCGCCAGGGCAATAGCCTGCAGTCGTTTGGCGTGGTGGACATCTCGTACCCGATCCTGGGCGTGGATGGCAATGCCTTGGCCGCGTTGACCTGCCCGTATATCCGGCGCATCGACCTGCATGCCGGCCCGACCGAAGAAGACGCCCGGGCCTATTTGCTGGAGGCAGCCCGGGCCTTGTCGCTGATGCAAGCCTAGGCACGGCCACCGAGCCTGGGACATCCTCCAAACAGGGGATGAATGTGTCGCGTTGTAACGGCTGTGGAGTAAAGTAAACCGCTGACACCTCGGAGACACCCACCATGCCCCACAAATTCTTGCGCCTGATTTCTGCCTTTGTGCTGGCATGCGCGGTACTGCTGCCCGGCGTGGCGACGGCCATCCCCGTCACCCAGACGCTGACCGTGCAGGTCTACCAGCTGTGCGACGACGCGGGTCAGAATTGCAGCTCGACCGGACCGGCCGGCAATAGCTACTTTGCGGCCGAAACCAACAAGATCTGGGCCCAGGCCGGCATCAGCGTGCTGTTCAACTTCGTGCAGCAGATCAACAGCACTTTCTTCAGCACCATCAACGATTCGGCGGGCAACAGCCTGTTCAATCTGGGCCAGACCTACACGCCGGGCAGCAACCTCAGCAGCACGGTGGTCAACATGTTCCTGGTCCATTCGATCAACGGCGGCACCGCTTACGGCGAAGGCTGGATAGGCGTGGGCGGCCTGGCGATCGACATGGACCTGGTGAGCGCGTTCAACGGCGGCATCGGCCGGATCGACACCATCGCCCACGAGCTGGGCCACAACCTGGGCCTGGTGCCGAACAGCCTGGGCGGCAGCAATGCGCATTCCAGCGTTCCCAACTACCTGATGGCCGGGGGCAATATCCGCCTGGTGCCGGGCTCGCTGAACGATATCGCGCCCGACGGCCTGGGGTACGACTTTTTACCCGCCGACCAGATCGCCCTGGCGCAGCGCAGCAGCCTGTTGCAGGATGTGGCGGTGAACAATGTGCCCGAACCCTCCAGCCTGGCCTTGCTGGCGGCTGGCTTGCTGGTGCTGGCCTGGCGGCGCCGCAGCCTTGGCTGAAAGCCGGCCTGTGCCCAGCCGCCGTGCTCTGCTGCTGTGCAGTGTCGTGGCGACGTTGCCGGCCCTGGCTGCACCACCTGCCATGAACGATGCCCGTTCACTGCCATACGCGCAACGCGTGTTTGCCTCGCCGTCGGCGGCGTTCGAGCTGGTGCTGTCGGCGCCCAGCCAAGGCCAGTCCGCACAGGCCGAGCTGTTTGCCGTGGCGGCGGATGGGCGGCGCCCGCTCTGGCGCCAGGCCTTGCCGCACGAGCAAGGGCCGCGCACCGCGGTAGTGGCCGATGGCGGCGAGGTGGTGTTGCTGGACGAATGGATCAACGTGCCGTCGCGCCATGCGCTGCTGCTGCTCGACCCGCAAGGGCGGCGCCGCGCCCATTACAACTTTGACGAACTGGTCGGCATATTGCAGCTGCCGCGCAAGACGGTGGCGCAGCACGCGGTGCAGGGCGCCTGGCTGGCCGGCGAACCCCGTTGGAGCACCGATGGCCGGCAGTTGCTGCTACCCGCGGGCGGGCGCACCCTGAGTCTGCAGTTGGCCGATGGCCGGCTGACTGCCTACTAACGCGGCAGCGTAAACGCCAGCGGCCCGCCGTCGCACATGCCGTCCGATAGCACCAGCACCTGGTAGGCCTTGGGCGTTTCGGCCAGCACGGTGATGGCTTCGGGTTTCAGCTCTTTGTCGCAGGCGCGTGGCATGACCTTGGACAGGTCCAGCGTCGCCAGCAGCTTGGGCGTGGCGGTAGCGGCGCTGTGGAGGCCGTCCCACCAGGAGATGGTCCAGCTGCGCTTCTTGTGACCGTCGTTATCGTCCGGGCCGGCCAGCACTAGAAAGCCGGTCTTGACGGCCACCAGGTCGCGGATGCCGCGGCCCGGGCCTAGGGCCAGCGGCGTCAGGCTGGCATGCACCTCGCCGCCGCTGAACAAGGCGTCGGCATCCACCGCCAGCACGCCGGCCGCGCCATCCAGCGCCGGGCCGCGGAAGCCGAAGTACAAGCGGCCGTTCTGCAGCGCCAGGCCTTCGATGTTGACGCCGTTCTGCCCCGCGCCTTCGGAGCCCAGGCATTTGCGTTCGCCCACATAGGCCTGCAGCCCGGGCTGGGCCTGCATCACCGACCAGAGGTTTTGCGTGTCGGCGTAATCCACCAGGCTGCCGTTGGGGTTGCGCAGTGCGCGGCCGGTGGCCGGGTCCAGCCGGAAGCGCAGCACGTGGCGGCTGTCGGGGTTGCTGTCGCAGCTATTGCGCTTGGCCGAATGCGAGCCGGTGATGTAGACCATCTGGCCGTCGGTGGCTGCGCCTTCGGCGTCCAACTCGCCGTCCTCGCTGCGCAGGCGCACGGGCTCGGCGTCAGGGATCAGCGCCTGCTTGCCCAAGGTGGCAAAGCGGGCTTCCACGCCTTCGTCAAATGCCGCCAGGCAAATCCGCTGCTGGGCGGCATTCAGGGTGCAGGCCAGGCCGCTGAGCGACTGCCGGGTTTTCAGTGCCTTCTTCTTGCCCAGGTCGAAATGGAAGCCGGCGCCGCTGTCCCAGGGCCCGCTGCTGGGCTGCAGGCTGGGGGCGGTTTGCGCGCTGGCAGCGGCCCACAGCAGGCTGCAGGCCAGGCCGATAGCGGCGGGGCGCCAGCGCAGGCAGGCGAGCAGGGTGGGGTGGTCTGTGGGCATAGTTGTAATTGCTATAAATATGGTAGCTGGTGGCGCACTATATACCTGCGCTAGAGCCGTATTTCTTATAAATCGCGCATGGCGTTGCGCGTCAGCTGCTCCAGCTGGTCGGCGCGGTATTTGCGCCACTCGGTGTCGTTGAGGTAGCGGGCCGGGCCGCTGTTGTCGTCGGCGCCGCGGCGCGGACACAGCCAGCCCATGGGTGGCCGCTCGCCCAGCATTTCTTCGATGGCGATGGCTTCCAGGATGGCGGCGGATTTTTCGGCGGCGGGCATGCGGCTGGACTTTTGCGCCAGGGCCTGCAGATCGTCCTGCTGGGCGTACCAGCTGCTCAGGTGTTCGGCCTTGGTCCGGTCGCTGCAGCGCATGCCGTCCAGGGTCAGCGCCAGCTTGGCGTGGAAGTAGAAGATCGTGGCTTCCTGGTCGAAATTGCCTTGCTCGTCGCGCATGCGGCTCAGCTGGGCGGCGTAGACAAAGGAAAACCGGGCATCGGCGTTCTCGGACAGGATGCGCCAGCGCAGCCAGCTGGCGTTGGTCAACAGCTCGTCTTCGTCGCGCGCGGCGGCCACCTGCTCCAGCGGGGCCTTGCCGACCTGCGGGTCGGTTTGCGCATCCAGCGCGCGCCAAGCGCTGGCGGTGGCGGCATCGGGCGGGGTGTTGCGTAGAGCCTGGGCGCGCAGGGCTTCGATCTTCCAGCGCGGTATGGCCTCTTGCGCCTTGATGCGCTGCACCTGTTCAAAGCTGATGGCCTGCACGGTGCCCGCCAAGCCTGCCAGCGCCAGCAGGGAGGCGGTGTGCAACGTGCGGCGCCAGAGGATCATGCGCTGGCGTTGGACGGCGGCAGCGAGGCCGCGGCCCATTGGCGCACGGCGGCGATGTCGTCCGGCCCGGTGCGGCAGCAGCCGCCGATCAGGCGTGCACCGCGGGCGTGCCAGCCGCGTGCCTGTTCGGCAAAGTGCGAGGCGCTGGGATTGCCATGCCATTGCTTGTGGGCGGCGTCGTAGTGTTCGCCCGAATTCGGATAGACCAGGATGGGCTTGCGGGTGTGGGCATGCATCTGGTCGACCAGCGAGGCGATGTGCTCGGGCGCAGTGCAGTTGACGCCCACCGCCACCACCTGGTCAAAACCTTCCAGCGCGGCCACGCAGTCGGCCAGCAGCTCACCCTGGCTGGTGTGCAGGCCGTCGCGGCAGGAGAAGCTGATCCACGCCGCGGCGCCCGGAAACTCGGGCAGCAGGCGGGCGATGGCCCGGGCCTCGGCCAGGCAGGGGATGGTTTCGCAGGCCAGCAGGTCGGCGCCGGACTCGACCAGCACCTGCAGGCGGGGCCGGTGGAAGTCCATCAGCGCTTCTTCGCCCAGGCCGTAGTGGCCGCGGTATTCGGAGCCGTCGGCCAGCATCGCGCCGTAGGGGCCGACCGAGGCGGCAATGATGGGCTGCTTGCGGCCTACGCGGTGCGCCGGCTCGGCCCAGAACGCATCGCGCGCCTCGACCGCCAGACGTACCGAGTCGCGCATCAGCTGGGCCGAGGCCGCGTGGTCGAAGCCGCGCTTGGCGAAGGCCTCGAAGGTAGCCTGGTAGCTGGAAGTGGTGGCCACATCGGCGCCGGCCAGGAAGTAGTCCAGGTGTACCTGGCGGATCAGCTCGGGCCGCTCGATCAGCAGCTTGGCCGACCACAGCGGGTCGTTCAGGTCGGCGCCGCGGCGCTCCAATTCGGTGGCCAGGGCGCCGTCGAGTATCACCAGCGCGCGCTGGGCGAAAAAGTCGTCAAGAGGAGAGTTTTGCATGTTCTAGTGTGTACGTTCAGCGTCCGCGTGCATGTTCGGGCACTTCGAGTTTTTTCGCCAGGCGCGACAAAGTCCAGGTCAGCACCAGGTACATGGCCGAGATCGCCAGGTACGGCTCCCAGTAGCGCGAATAGGCGCCGGCCACGGTGCGGGCGGCCATGGCCAGCTCCAACAGGCCGATGGCCGAGACCAGCGAGGTGTCTTTGACCAGGGCTACGCTTTCGTTCACCAGCGCCGGCACCATGCGCCGGAAGGCCTGCGGCAGCACGATGTAGCGCATGCTCTGCCAGGGCGTCATGCCCAGGCTTTGGGCGGCGGCGGTCTGGCCCCCATGGATGCTCTGGATGCCGGCGCGGAAGATCTCGGAGATATAAGCCCCGGCATTCAGGGTCAGCGCCAGCGCGCCGGACAAAAAGGCGCCGTGGTTCTGCCGGAACTCGCGCGCCAGCTCGCCGCGCAGCAGCCAGCCATCGTCGGGATGCACCAGCAACGGCATCAGCGCAAAGTGCACCAGTAGGATCTGCACGAACAGCGGCGTGCCGCGGAAAAAGGTAACGAAGGCCGTGGCCAGCAGGCGCAGCAGCTTCAGCGCCCAGGCCAGCGACCAGGGTGGGGCGGCGGGCGCCAGGCTATTGGTATTGACCAGGCCTATGGCCGCACCCAGCAGCATGCCGGCCCCGGTGGCGATCACGGTGAGCTGCACCGTCATCCACAGGGCCTGTGCAAACAGGGGGCCGTAGCCGGCCAGAATGTCCCAACGCCACACCACTGTGTGCTCCTTGTCTACGCAGCTTTACTTGGCTGCGGGTGCGAAGTACTGGTCGTAGATTTTTTGGTAGCTGCCATCGGCCTTGATGTCGGCCAGACCTTTGTTCAGCAGGGTTTGCAGTTCGGTATTGCCTTTCTTCAGCGCCAGGCCATAGAACTCGGGGGCGAAGCTGGGGTCGCTCAAGGCCTTGAACTTGGCACTGGGGTTGTTGGCCAGGTAATGGCTGATCACACCGTTGTCGGCCACCACGGCATCGACGCCGCCCGCAGCCAGCTCCGACAGGGCCAGCGGCGTGGATTCAAAGCGTTTGATGTTGCTGCTGGTCTTGCCCAGCAGCTTGACCACCACTTCTTCACCGGTGGTGGAGGTCTGTACACCGATCTTGCTTTTCTTCAGATCGGCCAGCTGGGTGGCGGTGGAGCTGGCGGACACGGCGATCAGCTGGCTGGCCTCGAAGTAGGGCTCGGTGAAATCGATGCTTTGCTTGCGCTCGTCGGTGATGGTGATGGCCGACACCAGCAGGTCGCGGTCGCCCTGGGTCAGGGCGTTGATCGCGCCTTCCCAGGGGGTGCTGACAAACTTCACTTCCAGCCCGGCTTTCTGGGCGGCGGCACGTACCACGTCGATATCGAAGCCCACGATCTCGCCTTTTTCGTTCTGGAACTCGAAGGGCGCGTAGGTCGGGTCGGTGCCGACGGTCACCACGCGGGCGGCTGGCGCGGGAGCGGGAGCGGCGGGGGCCGCAGCGGCGGGTTCGGACGCGGGCTTGTTGCAGGCGCTGAGCAATACGCCCACGGACAGAGCGGCAACGGACAGGAGGAAATGGCGTTTGAAATGCATGGCAAGAGGCCGCGCAAGGCGGCTTATGGTGAGTTGGGAATAAAGCAGGGCTGGATTATGCGTGGGTTCACATCCACTTTTAGGCATATCCTTATCCGCTATTGCCTTGTGCCACGGTGCGGCGTATCAGCTCCAAGGTGGCTTGCTGGGTCAGCGTGCTGGGCCGCAGCGAGCTGGTAGCCAGCGCCACCTGGGTCTGCAAAGCCGGCTCCACCGCCCGGGTGGTAAAGGCCGAGGGGCGGATCGAGCTGGCCACGGCGTTGCGCGACAGCAGGGCGCAGCCCGCGCCATCGGCCACCAGGTCCAGGATGGCGGCCACGCCGTCGATCTCCAGCACCACCCGCGGGCGGCAGCCGATATTCGCCATCTCGGTCTCCACGTGCATGCGGATGGCGTTGGGCCGGCTGGGGATCACCAGCGGCAGCTGGGCCACTTCGCGCAGGCCGATGGGGCCGGGCGGCGGGTCTTCGGGCAGGCCGGGCGGGCGCGCCTGTACCAGCAGCAGCTCTTCGGTCATCAGCGGGGCGATTTCGATGTCGGCATTCGCCTGGGCGTTGTACAGCACGGCAATATCAAGCTGGCCGGCCACCAGCGAGCGCTGCAGCTCCACCGACAGGCCTTCGCGGATCGACAAGGCTGCATCGGGCAGCTGCTGGCGGAATGCGCGGGTCAGCGGTACGGTGAGCACCCGCGCCAGGCTGCTGGGCAGGCCAATCGCCACCCGGCCGGCCAGGCCACCGCGGACCCGGCCCAGCTCTTCCTGCGCGCGCTCCACCTGGTGCAGGATGCCGCGGCCGTGCTCCAGCAGCAGCTTGCCGGCCTCGGTGGGCGCCGCGCCCCGGCCGTTGCGTACCAGTAGGTTGTGCCGCAGCTCCACCTCCAGCAGGCGGATCTGGCGGCTGAGGGCCGGCTGGGCGATGTTCAGGGCTAACGAGGCACGGGTGAAGCTGCCCAGTTCGGCCACGCGCACAAAGTATTCGAGCTGTTTCAGATTCATGGGGGACGTGGTGTCGTGCGGATGACTTATTGAATACCTTTCTCGTGATTATGCCGATTTGCAATATCTGATAGAGGCTGCGTGGCCTTGGCTGCATACGCTGGCGTTGCCACAATGCTTGCAATGTTCAACTCTGCCGCCTGACTTGCATGACCACGGTAATCAAAGGTATTTCCTCCATGGCCACGCGCCAGCTGCTGGCGGAGTTGGTAGCCGGGTTCCAGCTGCACTCGGGTTTTCGGGTCGACATCGAATCCGTGGGCGGCGTGGACGCGGCCAAGCGGGTGCAGGCCGGCGAGGCCTTTGATGTGGTGATTCTGGCCTCGGACGCCATCGACAAACTGCTGGCGGCCGGCCATCTGCAGGCCGGCTCCAAGGTGGACCTTGTGCGCTCGGGCGTGGCGGTGGCGGTGCGGGCCGACGCGCCCCGGCCCGATATTGCGAGCGAAGACGCCGTGCGCGACGCCGTGCGCGCAGCGCGCAGCATCAGCTATTCCACCGGCCCCAGCGGCGTGGCGCTGGCCAAGCTGTTCGAGCGCTGGGGCATTGCCGAGGAAATCAAAGGCCGCATCGTCCAAGCCCCGCCCGGTGTGCCCGTCGGCACGCTGGTGGCGCGCGGCGAGGTCGAGCTGGGCTTTCAGCAGCTGAGCGAATTGCTGAACCTCGACGGCATCACCGTGCTGGGGCCACTGCCCCCGGCGATCCAGGTCATCACCACTTTTTCGGCCGCAGTGGCCACGGGTAGTTTGCAGGCCGACGCTGTGCGCGCTATGTTGGACTACATGAATTCGCCCGACGCGGCCGGCGTCAAGCGCAGCCAGGGCATGGACCCCATTTAAGACATTGAACCCCCAGGAGACATTGCATGAAAAAACCTCTGATCATCGACTGCCACGGCCACTACACCACGGCGCCCAAGGCGCTGGAGAACTGGCGCAACCAGCAGATCGCCGGCATCAAAGACCCGGCCCTGATGCCCAAAGTGGCGGATTTGAAGATCAGCGACGACGAGCTGCGCGAGACGATTGAAAACAACCAGCTGCGCCTGATGAAAGAGCGCGGCAGCGACCTGACCATCTTCAGCCCGCGCGCCAGCTTCATGGCCCACCACATTGGCGACTTCAATGTGTCCAGTACCTGGGCGGCGATCTGCAACGAGCTCTGCTACCGCGTGGCCCAGCTGTTCCCCGACAACTTCATCGGCGCGGCCATGCTGCCGCAAAGCCCGGGCGTGGACCCCGCGACCTGCATCCCCGAGCTGGAAAAGTGCGTCAAGGAATACGGCAACGTCGGCATCAACCTGAACCCTGATCCCAGCGGCGGCCACTGGACCTCGCCGCCGTTGAGCGACAAGCACTGGTACCCGATCTACGAGAAGATGGTGGAGTACGACATCCCCGCGATGATCCACGTCAGCACCAGCTGCAACGCCTGCTTCCACACCACCGGCGCGCACTACCTGAACGCCGACACCACGGCCTTCATGCAGTGCCTGACCAGCGATCTGTTCAAAGACTTCCCCACGCTGCGCTTCCTGATTCCGCATGGCGGCGGCGCCGTGCCCTACCACTGGGGGCGTTTCCGCGGTCTGGCGCAAGAGCTGAAGAAGCCGCTGCTGGAAGAGCATCTGCTGAACAACATCTTCTTCGACACCTGCGTCTACCACCAGCCGGGCATCGACCTGCTGAACACCGTGATCCCGGTGAAGAACGTGCTGTTTGCCAGCGAAATGATAGGCGCGGTGCGCGGCATCGACCCGCAGACCGGCAACTACTACGACGACACCAAGCGTTACATCGAAGCCAGCAAGATCCTCAGCGATGACGACCGCTTCCAGATTTACGAAGGCAATGCGCGCCGCGTGTTCCCGCGCCTGGACGCCGCCCTCAAAGCCAAAAACCAATAACACCCAATCAGGAGATTTTTATGAGCGTCCCCATGAACAACCTCGGCATCGTCAAGCGCAACATCGTGCGCGCCGACAAGGCTGCGGTAGAGCGCCTGTCCAAGCTCGGCGTGGCCACCATCCACGAAGCCATGGGCCGCGTCGGTCTGATGAAGCCCTATATGCGCCCGATCTACAGCGGCGCCAAGATCTGCGGCACGGCCGTCACCGTGCTGCTGCAGCCCGGCGACAACTGGATGATGCACGTGGCGGCCGAGCAGCTGCAGCCCGGCGACGTGGCGGTAGCCGCCTGCACTACCGACAACGAAGACGGCTTCTTCGGCGACCTGCTGGCGACCAGCTTCCAGGCGCGTGGCGCCAAGGGCCTGATCATCGATGGCGGCGTGCGCGACGTGGCCGACCTGGAAAAAATGGGCTTCCCGGTGTTCAGCAAGGCCATCAACGCCAAGGGCACGATCAAGGCCACGCTGGGCTCGGTCAATGTGCAAATCGTCTGCGCCGGCGCCGTGGTGAATCCGGGTGACGTGGTGATCGCCGATGTGGACGGCGTGGTCGTCGTGCCCGCCGCGATTGCCGCCCAGGTGGCCGATGCCGCCGAGCACCGCGAAAGCTTCGAAGGCGAAAAGCGCGCCAAGCTGGCCGCCGGCGTGCTGGGCCTGGACATGTACAAGATGCGCGAGCCGCTGGAAAAAGCCGGCTTGAAGTACATCGACTGAATTTAAAAGAAAAAGGCCTGTGGCGCTTATGAAGTAAGCGCAGGCAGCTATTTAATTAATAGCGTTAGCAGTTTATTGATAACCAATCGGAGACCTTCGCATGACATCTATTACCCGCCGCCTCGGCCTGACTCTCGGCCTCGCTGCTCTGGCGGCGTTGCTGCCCGGCCTGGCCAGCGCTCAGAGCTTTCCCACCAAGCCGGTGCGCATCATCACGCCGTTCCCGGTAGGCGGCGGCCCCGATGGCGTGGCCCGCCTGGTGGCCGATAAACTGTCCCGCGCCTGGGGCCAGCCGGTGGTGGTGGAAAACCGCCCCGGTGGCAACGGCTTCATCGCCATCGACGCCTTCAAGCGCGGCGCCAAGGACGGGCATGACCTGATCCAGCTGGACTTCGTGCACCTGACCGCCTACCAGAGCCTGTTCAAGAAGCTGCCTTACGACGTGGACAAGGATTTCGACACATTGCTGCCGCTGTTCAAGACCTATTTCTTCTTCACCGTGGGCAACGACAGCCCGTACAAGAAGATTGGCGACTTGGTGGCCGACGCCAAGGCCCATCCGGGCAAGCTGAACTACGGCTCCTGGTCGGTGGGCAACCCGGTGCACCTGGGCTCCGAGCTGTTCGACACCGTGGCCGGTACCAAGATGGAGCACGTGATCTACAAGGAAACCACCCAGCTCTACACCGCCGTGGCGACCAACGAGCTGGCCTACGCCCTCGGCACCAGCGCCACCGCCGGCCCGCTGCTGCGCGCCAACAAGCTGCGCTTCCTGGCTGTGGCCGCACCCAAGCGCCTGGCTGGCTATCCCGATGTGCCCACAGTCACCGAAGCCGGCGGCCCCGCCAACTTCGAAGTCAGCGGCTGGAATGCGATTGCTGCGCCCAAGGGCTTGCCACCGGCCGTGGCCGACAAGATCAAGCGCGACATCGAAAAAGCCCTGGCCGAGCCGGACGTGAAAGAGAAGTTCCTGTCCTTTGGCTACGAGCCCTTTGTGCAGACCCGCGAACAGCTGGCCCAGTACATCCAGACAGAGACCAAGCGTTACGCCGAGATCATCAAAAAAGCCAACGTCTCGCTGGACTAAATCCATCGCCTAAGCAAATAGAAAGAATCGTATGGAATTCACTAAAACCCCTGGCTGGCTGGACTGGTACACCGGCCCCAGCAAACCCCGCTTCCAGCTGCCCGCTGGGGCAGTGGATGCCCATTGTCACGTGTTTGGCCCCGGCGACAAGTTTCCGTATGCGCCGGAGCGCAAGTACACGCCTTGCGATGCGTCCAAAGAACAGCTGTTCGCCCTGCGCGACCACCTGGGCTTTGACAAGAACGTCATCGTGCAGGCCACCTGCCATGGCAGCGACAACCGGGCCCTGGTCGATGCGCTGAAGGCCTCGAACGGCAAGGCCAAGGGTGTGGCCACGGTGAACCGCAATGTCACCGATGCCGAGCTGCAAGAGATGCATGCCGCCGGCGTGCGCGGCACGCGTTTCAACTTCGTCAAGCGCCTGGCCGACTTCACTCCGCGCGAAGTGCTGCTGGAGATCGCCAACCGCATTGCCCCGCTGGGCTGGCATGTGGTGATCTACTTCGAAGCCGTCGACCTGCCCGAGCTGTACGACTTCTTCACCGCACTGCCGACTACCGTGGTGGTTGACCATATGGGCCGCCCCGATGTGAGCAAGCCGGTGACCGGCCCCGAGTTCGGTCTGTTCCTGAAGATGATGCGCGAGCACAGCAATATTTGGAGCAAGGTCAGCTGCCCCGAGCGCCTTAGTGTCAGTGGCCCGAAAGCCCTGAACGGCGAACAGCATGCTTACCAGGACGTGGTGCCGTTCGCCAAGCACCTGGTGGAAACCTTCCCCGACCGCGTGCTCTGGGGCACCGACTGGCCGCACCCGAATCTGAAGGACCACATGCCCGACGACGGCCTGCTGGTCGACTACATCCCGCAGATCGCGCCGACTGCCGAGTTGCAGCGCAAGCTGCTGGTCGATAACCCAACCCGTTTGTACTGGAGCTGAAATGTCCTTGGACAAACCGTATTTGGACGTGCCCGGCACCACCATCTTTGATGCTGAACAAAGCCGCATGGGCTACCACCTGAACCAGTTCTGCATGTCGCTGATGAAGGCCGAGAACCGCGAAAAGTTCAAGGCCGACCAGCGTGCCTACCTGGACACCTGGCCGATGAGCGAAGCGCAGAAGCAGGCCGTGCTGGACATGGACCTGAACCGCTGCATTTCGCTGGGCGGCAACATCTACTTCCTGGCCAAGATCGGCGCCACCCACGGCCTGAGCTTCCAGCAGATGGCCGGCAGCATGACCGGCATGACCGAAGAGGAATACCGCAACATGATGGTCTCCGGCGGCCGTTCGGCCGAAGGTAACCGTGTGGTCGGTGAAGACGGCGACGCGCAGGCCCACCGCCAACCCCAGGGCTCCGCAGGCAAGAAAGCGACACACTGATATGGCCAAGATTACCGCCAGCGTTTACACCTCCCATGTCCCCGCCATCGGCGCGGCCATCGACCTGGGCAAGACCCAGGAGCCGTACTGGCAGCCGCTGTTTGCCGGCTATGAGCCGTCCAAGCAATGGATGAAGGACAACAAGCCCGACGTGATCTTCCTGGTCTTCAACGACCACGCGACCGCGTTCAGCCTGGACATGATCCCGACCTTCGCCATCGGCACCGCCGCCGAATACCAGCCGGCCGACGAAGGCTGGGGTCCGCGCCCCGTGCCCAAGGTGATCGGCCACCCCGAGCTGGCCGCGCACATTGCCCAGTCGGTGATCCAGCAGGACTTTGACCTGACCATCGTCAACAAGATGGACGTGGACCACGGCCTGACCGTGCCCTTGAGCCTGATGTGTGGCCAACCCGAAGCCTGGCCTTGCCCGGTGATTCCGTTTGCCGTCAACGTGGTGCAGTACCCTGTGCCATCGGGCCGCCGCTGCTTCGAGCTCGGCAAGGCCATCCGCAAGGCCATCGAGTCGTTCGACCAGCCGCTGAAGGTGCAGATCTGGGGTACCGGCGGCATGAGCCACCAGCTGCAGGGCGCGCGCGCCGGCCTGATCAACAAGGACTTCGACAACCAGTTCCTGGACCGCCTGATCGCCGACCCCGCGGCCCAAGCCGACCAGCCGCATATCGACTACGTGCGCGAAGCCGGCTCTGAAGGCATCGAGCTGGTGATGTGGCTGATCGCACGCGGCGCCATGTCGGATGTGGCCGGTGGCCCGGCGCCCACGCTCAAGCACCGCTTCTACCATGTACCCGCATCCAACACGGCCGTCGGCCATCTGATTCTGGAGAACAACTAAATGGCTAAAACCATCAAAGTCGCCCTGGCGGGCGCAGGCGCCTTCGGCACCAAGCACCTGGACGCGATCGCCCTGATCGACGGCGTGGAAGCCGTGTCGGTCATAGGCCGCGACATGGAAAAAACCCGTGAAGTCGCAGCCAAGTACGGCATCAAGCACGTCACCGACGACCTGGCCGAAAGCCTGGCCCTGCCCGAAGTGGACGCGGTGATTCTGTGCACCCCCACGCAGATCCACGCAGCCCAGACCCTGCAATGCCTGCGCGCCGGCAAGCACGTGCAGGTAGAGATTCCTCTCGCCGATACGCTGGCCGGTGCCGAAGAGGTGGCGGCTGTGGCCGCGACGTCCGGCCTGGTGGCCATGGTCGGCCATACCCGCCGCTTCAACCCCAGCCACCAGTACGTGCACAACCAGATCAAGTCCGGCGCATTCAACATCCAGCAAATGGATGTGCAGACCTATTTCTTCCGCCGCACCAATAGCAATGCGCTGGGCCAGGCCCGCAGCTGGACCGACCACCTGCTATGGCACCACGCAGCCCACACGGTGGACCTGTTTGCCTACCAGGCCGGCAGTCCCATCGTGCAGGCCAATGCCATCCAGGGCCCGATACACCCGGTGCTGGGGATTGCGATGGACATGTCGATCCAGCTGAAGGCGGCGAATGGTGCGATCTGCACCCTGAGCCTGAGCTTCAACAACGACGGCCCGCTGGGCACCTACTTCCGCTACATCGGCGATACCGCGACCTATCTGGCGCGCTACGACGACCTGTACAACGGCAAGGACGAGAAGATCGACGTAAGCCAGGTGGCGGTGTCGATGAACGGCATCGAGCTGCAAGACCGTGAGTTCTTCGCCGCCATCCGCGAAGGCCGTGAGCCCAACAGCAGCGTCGCCAAGGTGTTGCCGTGCTACCGCGTGCTGCACGGACTCGAGCAGCAACTGAACGCTGCCTGATTGAACTGCTTAACTGGGCGTCAGCCCAGTGTGAACGGCCCGCCCTTGGCCAGCGCCCGCTGGTAGGCGGGCCGTTCGTGTATGCGGGCCAGGTAGGCCATCAGCTTGGGCCGGCTGGCGTTCAGCCCGCCACGGGTGGCTGCGGCTTCCAGGGGAAAGCTCATCTGGATGTCGGCGCCGCTGAATGCATCGCCGGCGAACCACAGGCTTTTGCCCAGCTCGGCTTCCATGAAGTCCAGGTGGGTTTTGAGTTGCGGCAGGATGAAGCTCTGCTTGACCTTGCCGGAGATCGCCTTGGCGATGGGCTTGGCGAAGAAGGGCATGGCTGTGTTGTCGATCTTGTCGAACACCAGCTTCAGCAGCAGCGGCGGCATGGCCGAGCCTTCGGCGTAATGCAGCCAGTAGCGAAAGCGCAGCCGCTCGGGGGTGCCCAGGGCCGGGGCCAGGCGGCCGTTGCCGTAGTGCTCGATCACGGTCTCCACAATCGCGCCGGATTCGGCCAGCAGCAGATCGCCATCGGTGACGACCGGTGACTTGCCCAGCGGGTGGATGGCGCGCAGGCTGGGCGGCGCCAGCAGGGTCTGCGCATCGCGCTGGTAGCGCACGATCTCGTAGGGTAGTTCCAGCTCTTCCAGCAGCCAGAGTACGCGTTGGGAGCGGGAATTGTTCAGGTGGTGGACAGTCAGCATGGTCGGTAAGTTGCTACAAATAATGCAGCATTATGCGCATGCTAGAAAAGCACCAGCGGCCTGTTTGGCTTAAATTCCTGCGGCCGCTGGGGCTACTGCTGCAACCATCAGCTCAGGTCTTCAATCACCAGCGTGCGGTACTTGCGGGCGCAAGAGAAGGGCACCGAACGCACCACCTCCATCACCGCCTCGGTGTCCTTGGCGTTGGGTGCGTGGACCATCAGCGCGCAATGCCCCTGGCTGGCCAGCTCGGCGTACTGGCGCACGGTGGCGCCTTCGGTGCCTACCGAGGGCAGGGGCGTGTCGGCGGCGCCCAGGGTGTGGACCAGCTGGCCCAGCACGGCCTCGGCTGGCAGCAGCATGGTGGGTTTGTCGTGCTTTTCGGTCGGCAGTCGTTTCACCACCTGCTGTGCATCCTCCAGGCTGGGGAACATGGCAAATACATAACCCGTGGGGTAGAACGCGCCACCCATGGTGAGCATGTGGCTTGTGAGTTCAAAGTTTTGCATGTCGACTCCTTGTTGTTATCGATGTCTCCTTGTATTACTGCGCGCGGCGGGGGGTGTGTCTGTAGAGATTGACCCTGTTCGGATGTAGGACTCGCTGCACTGCCGACCAGCGTCGCACCGCTGCTGCACCGTTGTTGAGGGGCCGTGGCAGCTGGAACTTGTTGGCTTTTTGCATATCTTTACCTCCTGTCGACTGTGTGGCAGCCTCCGTACCCAGAATCGGTGCCTGCCTGGCCCTATGATTTCACTTAGCTGGGCTAAGCTTTGGCCCAAGCAAGCCTTGGCGCGCGGGCATTCCTGCCTGCGCACTCCCCACCCGTTACCGATCTGGACCTTCCGATTCACGCCCATGACCGCCACCACGCCGCTCCAACAGCATGCTGCCCTGGTGATGGACGTCGTACCGGCGGCCATGGATGCGATTCGCCAGGCCATGCGGCGCGGCGCGCACGACCATTTGTCGGTACCGCAGTTTCGTTGCCTGAACTTTGTGGCGCAGCGGCCGGATTGTTCGATTGGCGAGATCGCGGCCTTCCTGGGCGTGACCATGCCGACAGCATCGGCCATGGCCGACCGGTTGGTGAAGGCGGGGCTGGTGCAGGCGCAGGCCGGGGCTTTCGACCGGCGCCGTTCGCAGCTGCAGGCGACGGCGGCGGGCCAGGCCCAGCTGGCGCAGATCCAGCAGCGCGCCCAGGCCGATCTGGAAACGGCTTTGGCCGTATGTACATCGCAGGAGCTGCAGTCCCTGCAAGCAGGTTTGGCCCTATTGGGGCGCATTTTTCGATCCGACACACCACAACGATGAAAACCAACCCTTTATTTCTGAATCTTGCCTGCGGCGTGATCGCTCTTGGACTGTGGGGCTGCTCCGGCAAGTCCGATGTGGCAACGGCGACACCGGTGGGTGCGGCCAGTGGCCCGGCAGCGCCGGCTTCTGCGGCCTCGCCGCCGGTCACGGTCAGCACCGTGCCGGCCCAGCAGCGCGACCTGGCGGTGGTGCTCAAGGCCACCGGCACGGTGACACCGCTGACCAGCGTGGACGTGAAGGCCCAGGTCACCAGCGTGGTGGCCAAGGTGCATATCGAGGAAGGGCAGTTCGTCAAAGCCGGGCAGCTGATGTTCACGCTGGATGCGCGTACCGACGAGGCCAACGTGGCCAAGGCCCGCGCCCAGCTGGCCAAGGACACGGCCACCCTGGCCGACGCCAAGCGCCAGCTGGAACGCAATCGCCAGCTGCTGGCGCAGAATTTCATTTCCCAGGGCGCGGTAGATACGGCCCAGGCCGGCGTGGACGCCGCTGCCGCTACCGTGACGGCCGACCAGGCCGCCATCGACGCGGCCCGGGTGCCGCTGTCGTATGCACGCATCACCGCACCCAACGCCGGGCGTGCGGGCCTGGTGCCGGTATCGGCGGGCAGCGCGGTGCAGGCCAATACCACCACCCTGGTGACCATCACCCAGCTCGACCCGATTGCCGTGGGCTTCAGCCTGCCGCAGCGCAACCTGACCGACGCGCTTGGCGCCCTCAAGGGCGGCGGCGCGGCGGTGACGGCCCAGCTGGCCGATGGCGGCGGCAGCTTCAACGGCCGCCTGCAGTTTGTCGACAACCTGGTGGATGCCAGCTCGGGCTCGGTCAAAGCCAAGGCGGTGTTCGCCAACCCGGACGGCAAGCTCTGGCCGGGCGCGTTTGTCGAGGTGTCGCAAACCGTCAGCACCATCAAGGACGCGATCATCGTGCCGCAGGCGGCCATCATCCAGGGCGCGCGCGGCACCATCGTGTATGCGGTGGAAGACGGCAAGGCCAGCCCCCGGCCGATCAAGCTGCTTTACGCCCAGGGCAATGACGCGGCGGTCTCCGGCGTGAAGGCCGGCGAAGCCATCATCCTGGACGGCAAACAGAACGTGCGCCCCGGCAGCCGGGTAGTGGAGCGCAAGAAAGAAGGTAAGGACGGCAAGGACGCCAAAGAACCGCATGACGCCGCGTCCAGCCCGGCCCGTGGCGGTGCATCCAAGCCGGTGGCACCATGAACTTCTCTGAAATCTTCATCCGCCGTCCGGTGATGACGGTGCTGCTGAACCTGGCCATCGTGCTGGCCGGCGTGATCGGCTACCGCAGCATCCCGGTGGCGGCACTGCCCAGCTACGACACGCCGGTGATCAATGTGTCGGCCTCCTTGCCCGGCGCGAACCCGGAAACCATGGCCAGCTCGGTCGCGCTGATCCTGGAGAAGCAGTTCCAG
The DNA here is from genome assembly GCF_031458075.1 of Rhodoferax ferrireducens. Lineage (GTDB taxonomy): Bacteria > Pseudomonadota > Gammaproteobacteria > Burkholderiales > Burkholderiaceae_C > Rhodoferax_B > Rhodoferax_B ferrireducens_A. The sequence continues at coordinate 1,662,857 of NZ_JAVDXT010000001.1, forward strand.
ACCGTGCCCGGCCTGAAGACCATCAGCTCCACCAGCACCCTGGGCAGCACCTCGCTGACCCTGGAATTCGTCGAAGGCCGCGACATCGACGCCGCCGCGGTCGACGTGCAGGCCGCCCTGCTGCGCGCCCAGCGCTCCTTGCCGCAGGACATGACCAACCCGCCTTCGTACCGCAAGGTGAACCCGGCCGATGCGCCGGTGCTGCTGGTGGCCATGACCTCGCCCTCGCTGGCACCGGCCGACCTGCAGGACTTTGCCGAGCATCTGATTTCGCCCACTTTCTCCACCATCGACGGCGTGGCCCAGGTGAACATCTTTGGCGCCAAGCGCTACGCGGTGCGGGTGCGGGTCAAGCCACAGGAGCTGGCGGTGCGCAATATCGGGCTGGACGAGCTGAGCAGCGCGCTCAAGTCGGCCAACGTCAATACCCCGGTCGGCACGCTCGACGGCCCGCGCCAGACCCTGGTGCTGCAAGCCAACCGGCAACTGCGCAACGCCGCCGACTTTGCCGACCTGATCGTCAGTAGCAAGGGCGGCAACCCGGTGCGCCTGCGCGACGTGGCCAGCGTGGAAGACAGCCTGGAAACGCTGAAAAGCTTTGCCACCTTCAACGGTGAAAACTCCATCACCCTGGCCATCCAGCGCCAGCCCGGCGCCAACACCGTGCGGGTGGTGGACTCGATCCGCGCGGCCTTGCCGGCCCTGCAGGCGCAGATGCCGCAATCGGTGCGCATGACGCCCACCAACGACCGTTCGCTGTCAGTGCGCGAGGCCTTGCACGACGTGTCGCTGACCCTGCTGGGCACCGTGGTGCTGGTGGTGCTGGTGATCTTTTTGTTTCTGCGCCGCTTTGTGGCCACGGTGATTCCGGCACTGTCGCTGCCGGTGTCGCTGGTTGGCGCGGTGGCGCTGCTCTGGGGCCTGAACTACAGCCTGGACAATATCTCGCTGCTGGGCCTGACCCTGGCCGTGGGCCTGGTGGTGGACGACGCCATCGTGGTGCTGGAGGAAATCATCCGCCGCGTCGAACACGGCGAACCGCCGTTCCAGGCGGCGCTGCGCGGCTCGCGCGCGGTGGGCTTCACGATCGTGTCCATGTCTACTTCGCTGATCGCAGTGTTCATCCCCATCTTCTTCATGCCCGGCGTGATCGGCTTGCTGTTCCACGAGTTTGCGGTGGTGGTGGGCTTGTCCATCGTGGTCTCGGCCTTTGTGTCGCTGACCCTGGTGCCCATGATGGCCAGCCGCTTCCTCAGCGATGAAGGCCACAAGAAGCCACCGGGCAAGCTGGTGCATTCCTTCGAGACCGGCTTCAACGCCTTGCTGGCCGGCTATACCCGCATGCTCGATCTGTCGCTGCGGCACCGCAACGTGGTGCTGGTGGTGGCAGTCGCCACCTTTGCGGCCACGGTCTGGCTGGTGATGGTGATCCCCAAGGGCTTTTTCCCGGAAGAAGACATAGGCCAGATCCAGGTGACTACCGAAGCCTCGGAAGACACCTCGTTCCCCGAAATGGTGCGGCTGCAAGAGGCCGCGGCCGCGCTGATCCGTTCCGACCCGAACGTGGCGGTGGTCAGCTCCTTCAATGGCGGCAGCGGCGCGCAGAACACCGGCCGCATGTTCATCACCCTCAAGGCCGCCAACCAGCGGCAGAAGATGAAGGATGTGATGGAAGGCCTGCGCCGCAAGGTGCGTACCGTGGCCGGTATCAATCTGTTCATGCGGCCGGTGCAGAACCTGCAGCTGGGCGGCCGCCAGAGCAAGGCGCAGTACCAGTACATCCTGCAAAGCATCAAGGCCGACGAGCTCAATACCTGGGCCGGCAAGTTGCAGGAGCAGTTGCGTACCAACCCGCTGTTCCGCGACGTCACCAGCGACTCGCAGCTACGCGGCCTGCAGGCCCAGCTGAAGATCGACCGCAACGCCGCCAACACCCTGGGCGTGTCGGTGGACTCGATCCGCACTGCGCTGTTCAGCGCCTTCGGTGAGCGCCAGGTCTCGACCATTTACCTGCCCACCGACAGCTACCAGGTGATCATGGAAGTCGCGCCCGAGGCCAAGCAGGACGAGCGCGCGCTGGGCGGCATCTATGTACGTTCGAGCACTGGCGCGCTGGTGCCTTTGTCGAGCTTCACCACGGTGGAGCGCACGGTGGGTGCCACCTCGATCAACCACGTGGGCCAGTTGCAGGCGGTGACGGTGTCGTTCAACCTGGCGCCCGGCGCGGCACTGGGCGACGCTACCGCCAAGATCGAAGAGGCGCGCCAGGCCATTGGCCTGCCCGAGTCCATCATCACCAGCTACGGCGGCGATGCGGCGGTGTTCCAGAGCTCGCAGGGCAGCCAGGCAATTCTGGTGATTGCGGCCTTGCTGGTGATCTATGTGCTGCTGGGCGTGCTGTACGAGAGCTACATCCACCCCATCACCATCCTGGCCGGCCTGCCGTCGGCAGCGGTCGGCGCCCTGGCCACGTTGATGCTGTTTGGCCAGGACCTGACCCTGATTGCCACCATCGGTATCGTGCTGCTGATCGGTATCGTCAAGAAGAACGCCATCATGATGATCGACTTTGCGCTGGAGGCGCAGCGCCACCAAGGCATGACGCCGCCGCAGGCGATCCGCGAGGCCTGCATACTGCGCTTCCGGCCCATCATGATGACCACGCTGGCGGCCTTGATGGGCGCGCTGCCCATCGCCCTGGGCATTGGTGCCGGCGCCGAGCTGCGCCAGCCGCTGGGCTTGGCGGTGGTCGGCGGGCTGGTGTTCTCGCAGGCGATCACGCTGTTCATTACGCCGGTGATCTATCTGGCGCTGGAGCGCTTCAGCGGCAAGGGGCCTGTGTTGACGCCCGAAATCGCCGAGGCCTGATTTACTATTAAATAGATAGCTGCTTGCGCTGGTCTAATATGCGCCAGGAGGACTTTTTACTATGAAAAATCGACAACTCGGCCCCTTCAGCGTTTCGGCCATCGGCCTGGGCTGCATGAACCTCAGCCACGCCTATGGCGCGCCGGTCACGGCAGAGCAGGGCGAGTCCGTGCTGCTGCGGGCGCTGGACCGGGGCGTGACCCTGTTCGACACCGCCGCGCTGTACGGCTTTGGCGCCAACGAAGAGCTGGTCGGCAAGGTGCTGTCCAAGCACCGGCGCAAGTTCACCCTGGCCAGCAAATGCGGCATGACCGGCGTGGACGGCAAGCGCGTGATCGACGGCCGCCCGGCCACCCTCAAACGCACCTGCGACGAGGCCTTGCAGCGCTTGCGCACCGACGTCATCGACCTGTACTACCTGCACCGCTGGGACAAGTCGGTGCCCATTGAAGACAGCGTAGGTGCGCTGTCCGACCTGGTGCGCCAGGGCAAGATCCAGACCATCGGCCTGTCCGAGGTGTCGGCCAGCACGCTGCGCAAAGCCCATGCAGTGCATCCCATCACCGCGCTGCAAACTGAGTACTCGCTGTGGACCCGCAATCCTGAAATCGCCGTGCTGCAGGCCTGCAAGGAGCTGGGTACGGCCTTTGTTGCCTTCAGCCCGGTGGCACGCGGCTACCTGACCGGCACGCTGCGCGATGTGGCCACGCTCGACCCCAAGGACATCCGCCGCGGCATGCCGCGCTTCAGCCCCGAAAGCTATGCCGCCAACCTGCGCCTGCTGGATGGCCTGGGCGCCATCGCCCGCGATGCCGGCTGCAGCATGGCCCAGGTGGCCCTGGCCTGGCTGCTGCACCAGGGTGAGCATGTGATCCCCATCCCCGGCACCACCAGCCGCAGCCATCTGGACGAAGACCTGGAAGCCGCCGACGTGGTGCTGCCGGCCGAGATCTTGGCCCGGCTGGATGCGCTGATGCAGCCGCGTGCCATCACCGCTGCGCGCTACAACGCCCAGTCGCAGTCCGAGGTGGATACCGAAGAGTTCTGAAAGTGGGGCCGGATAGGCCTGCATGGCACAGGGTTTGCTGCATTGACCTCGAGGGAATTTCCCTTTAGCGAAATCAAGGAAGGCCCTATGCAACCAAGCTCCTACCCCAGTTCCCGGTCTGTGACCGGCACGCCGTCCGCTTCTGCAGGCATTTCCACCGTCAACCTTGCAGCCCGCCAGCGCATGCTGTCGCAGCGCATGATTTTGCAAACCATGCTCGCCTCGCAGGGCGACAAAGACAAGCTGCAGGCCGCCCAACGCTCACTGGCCTTGTTTGCCGAAAGCCAGCAAACCCTGTTGCAGGTGTCCAAGACCATGGACGCACCCAGTGCCCGCAAAGTGGACGCGGTGTACCACGGCGAGCAGGGCGTGGGCGCGACCATCCAGCTGTTCACCAAGATGGTGCACTCCGCACTCGAATACATCGCCCAGCGCGACAACCGCCAGGCGGCGGCCGTGGCCGAACTGGTCGAGCACACCGACCAGGTGCTGGAGGCCTTGAACAAGGCCACCACGGTGTTCGACGAAATCAGCAAGACCAAGTCCGACAGCATGATGCGCGAGCTGACCGGCATCGTCAGCGACATCCAGAGCGTGGCCCGCGAGGCCAAGGTGGTGAGCTTCAACGCCTTGGTGATCGCCGCCCGCGCCGGCCAGTTCGGCCGGGAGTTCGCGGTGGTGGCCAATGTGCTGACCGGCATCACCGGCCGCATCGATGGCCTGTCGCGCGAAGCCATCGTGCTGGCGGGCCGTAGCTAGGCGCCATATTTCCCGAAGAAGCGCCGATCTGCACCGACAATCGACGCTTCATTGGGAGATGGCATGAACACAGATTTGAAGCCGCGCACGGCTGGAGTGGCGCGCGCATGATGCAGCAACTGGGATTGGGATTTGACGACCTGCCGGAACTGCCCGCGCTGCCGGCCAAAGTGCCGCGCAAGACTGCGGCCAAGCTGAGCCCGCTGCCTGCGCCGCCTAAGCCGCCGGTGGTGGAGCGCTTGCCAGAGCCAGCACCAGCGCCTGTCGTTGCGCCAGTGCCCGCGTTCGAATCCCTGGCCCAGCAGCTCGAAGCCCACCCCGACTACCGCGTATTGCGCCGCCTGGTACCGCAGCTGCAGTTCGGCGCTGTGCCCGCACAAGGCGTGGTGCGCCTGCTGGTGCTGGACACCGAAACCACCGGCCTGGAGCACAGCCGCGACAAGATCATCGAACTGGCCTTGTTGCGCGTCGACGTGGATACCGCCACCGGCCTGGCCTGCGGCGAGGTGCAGGTCTACGACGGGTTGGAAGACCCGGGCCAACCGATTCCCGAGATCGCCCGCAAGATCACCGGCATCGACGACAGCATGGTGCAAGGTCAGCAGCTGGACCTGGCGCGCATCGCCGAGCTGCTGGAGGGCGTGGACCTGGTGGTGGCGCACAACGCCGGTTTCGACCGCCCGTTTGTCGAAGCCCGTTTGCCTGCATTTGCCGCCAAGGCCTGGGCTTGTTCGTTTGCCGATATCGACTGGAAGCAGCAAGGCCGTGAGTCGGCCAAGTTGTCGGCCCTGGCCTTGGAGCTGGGCTGGTTCTACGACGCCCACCGCGCCGAGATGGACTGCCACGCCTTGCTGGCCGTGCTGCAGGCGCCGCTGCCCGAGTCCGGCATGACCGGCCTGGCCGCTCTGCTGGAAGCCGCCCGGGGCACGCGCTACCGGCTGCAGGCCATCGGTGCCCCGTTCGATGCCAAGGACTTGCTGAAGGACCGTGGCTACCGCTGGGATGCGGCCAACAAGGTATGGCATACCCGGCTGGCCGACGAAGCCGCACTGCAGGCCGAATGCGACTGGCTGGCAGCCCAGGTGTACCGCGGCCGTGCAGCCCGCGTGCAGGTGGAGGCGCTGGACGCCCAGGTGCGCTATTCCAGCCGGGCTGGCGTGCTGGGTTGGCGCCAGCTGGGATAACCGCGCCTGACACGCTGCATGCGAAGTATTGCAAAGGCGGCGGGCGCCTACAGCCCGGCGGATGGCAAAAGACTATAGTTTCTTCACCTCCCTTTCTCTCAACTACAGGACTTCTCTTATGCTGAACGGAAAAACTGCACTCGTCACCGGCTCTACCAGCGGCATTGGTTTGGGCATTGCGCTGGAGCTGGCCAAGCAGGGCGCGAACATCATCCTGAATGGTTTTGGCGACCATGCCGGCCCCAAGGCCGAGGTCGAGGCGCTAGGGGTCAAAGTCGGTTACAGCGGTGCGGACATGAGCAAGCCCGCCGAGATCGCCACCATGATCGACTACGCGAACACCGAGTTCGGCGGGGTGGATATTCTGGTGAATAACGCAGGCATCCAGTACGTGGCGCCTATCGAAGAGTTCCCCATCGAGAAGTGGGACTCCATCATTGCCATCAACCTCAGCGCCGCCTTCCACGCCACGCGCCTGGTGATCCCCGGAATGCGCGCCAAGAACTGGGGCCGCGTGATCAGCGTCGCCTCGGCCCACGGCCTGGTCGGCTCGGCCCAGAAAGTGGCCTATGTGGCGGCCAAGCACGGCATTGTGGGCATGACCAAGGTAGTGGCGCTGGAAACCGCCACCACCGGCATCACCGTCAACGCCATCTGCCCAGGCTGGGTGCTGACCCCGCTGGTGCAAAAGCAGATCGATGACCGCTCGGCCAAAGAAGGCATCAGCGTGGCGCAGGCCACCAAGGAACTGCTGGGTGAGAAAGAGCCTTCGCTGCAGTTCACCACCCCCGAGCAACTGGGTGGCCTGGCCGTTTTCTTCTGCTCGCCTGCGGCCGACAACGTGCGCGGCGTGGCCTGGGCCAACGATGGCGGCTGGACGGCACAGTAAACCCGGGCCCGCCATGGATATCGCCAAAGTGCGTGCAACGGCATTCGCCATGCCGTTGACCAACCCCTCGTTTCCACGCCCACCGTACCGCTTCTACAACCGCGAATACATCGTCATCAGCTACCGCACCGACCCGGATGCCTTGCGCGCCGTGGTGCCGGAGCCGCTGCTGGTGGCCGACAACATCGTCAAGTACGAGTTCATCCGCATGCCGGACTCCACCGGCTTTGGCGACTACACCGAGTCGGGTCAGGTGATTCCGGTCACCTACGAGGGCCAGCCCGGCGGCTATGTGCATTCCATGTACCTGGACGACGATGCGCCCATCGCCGGCGGCCGTGAGCTCTGGGGCTTCCCCAAGAAGCTGGCCTGCCCCAAGATCAGCCACGAGGGCGAGGTGATCGTCGGCACGCTGGACTGCGGCAGCCTGCGTTGCGCGGTCGGCACCATGGGCTACAAGCACAAGGTGGCCGACAGCGCTGCAGTGCACAAGGCCCTGGTCGAGCCCAGCTACCTGCTGAAGATCATTCCCCACGTGGACGGCACGCCGCGCATCCTGGAGTTGGTGCGCTACCGTCTCGAGGACGTGCAGGTCAAAGGCGCCTGGACCGGCCCGGCCGCGTTGGAGCTGTTCCAGCATGTGACGGTGGACGTGGCCAAACTACCGGTGCTGGAGGTGATTTCAGCCTCACACTTCATCGCCGACCTGACCCTGGGAATGGGTGAGGTGGTGTTTGATTATCTAGAAGCCAAATAGGCCGCTGGCGCAGGTACTACCTGCGCTGGTAGCTATCTTATTTGTAGTTATAGCTTGGCCAGGCGGGCTAGCGCGGCCTGCAGGGTTTCGTCCTTCTTGGCGAAGCAGAAGCGCACCACGCGCTGGTCGAAGCCGTTGCCATAGAAGGCCGACAGCGGAATCGCTGCCACGCCGATTTCCTTGGTCAGCCACTGGCAGAAGTCGGACTCGCTCAGCTCGCTCACTTCCGAAATATCCACGCACTGGAAGTAGCTGCCCTCGCTGGGCAGCAGCTTGAACTTGGTCTGCTTCAAACCTTCTCTAAACAGGTCGCGCTTGCGCTGGTAGAACGCCGGCAACTCCAGGTACGGCGTTGGGTCGGCCAGGTACTTGGCCAGGCCGTGCTGCACGGGGGTGTTGACGGTGAACACATTGAACTGGTGCACCTTGCGGAACTCGGCCATCAGCGGCGCGGGCGCGACCACGGTGCCGACTTTCCAGCCGGTCACGTGGAAGGTCTTGCCAAAGCTGCTGACGATAAAGGCGCGCGCGGCCAGGCCGGGGTAGCGGGCCGCGCTCTCATGCTGGCGGCCGTCGAACACCATGTGCTCGTAGACCTCGTCGCTGATCAGCAGTACCTCGGTGGGCGCCAGCAGCTCCTGCAGCTGCAGCATGTCCTCGCGCGACCAGATGGTGGCGCTGGGGTTGTGCGGCGAGTTGATCAGGATGGCGCGGGTTTTTGGCGTGATGGCCGCGGCGATCTTGTCGAAGTCGGGGCGGAAGGTGTGCGGCGTCAGCGGCACGCGCACCACGGTGCCGCCGGCCAGTTCGATATTCGGCACATAGCTGTCGTAGCAGGGTTCCAGCACGATGACCTCGTCGCCCGGGCGCACCACGGCCAGGATGGCGGTGATGATGCCTTGGGTGGCGCCTGCCGTAATGGTTATTTCGGTGTTGGCGCTGTATTCACGGGCGTGAAGTGCTTTTATTTTTGTAGCGACCGCTTCGCGCAGCGCCGGAATGCCGGGCATGGGCGGGTATTGGTTCAGGCCTTGCTGCATGGCGTCAGTGACGGCCTGCACCAGCGCCGGGTCGCAGTTGAAGTCTGGAAAGCCCTGGCCCAGATTCACCGCGTTGTGCTCGACGGCCAGCGCCGACATCACGGTGAAGATGGTGGTGCCGACAGCGGGCAGCTTGGTCTCGATGTGGGGGGTACGTGGATGCATATCAAAGCTCGTAATCGTTGACGTGTCCAGACATGGCCTGAGCCACCAAATTCCTATCCAGCCGGTCGCTTAGCAGCTCGGCAAACTTGAAGACGAAATTGCGCAGATAGGCGCTGCGCTTGAAGGCCACGCGGGCGACGTTGACGCCGAACAGAATGCCACCGGGTCGCACCACCAGGTCGGAATTCACGTCGTCGCGCACCGCCATTTCGGCCACGATGCCAATGCCCAGGCCCAGGCGCACATAGGTCTTGATCACGTCCGAGTCGATGGCTTCCAGCGCGATGCGCGGCACCAGCTTGCGCGAGGCAAAAGCCTGGTCGATCTTGGTCCGGCCGGTGAACGACGGGTGGTAGGTGATGATCGGCTCCTGCGCAATATCCTCCAGCGTGAGGCGCTCTTTCTTTGCGAGCGGATGGTTGGCCGGGAAGACGATTACGTGCTGCCACTCGTAACAGGGCAGGGTGACCAGTTCGGTGTAATTGGACAGCGATTCGGTGGCGATGCCGATCTCGGCCACTTCGTCGATCAGCATGCGGGCCACCTGGTCGGGTGCGCCCTGGTGCAGGCTGACGTTGACCTTGGGATAGGCCTCGCGCAGCTTGGCTACCGGCACTGGCAGAACGTAGCGCGCCTGGGTATGGGTGGTGGCGATCGACAGGGTGCCGCTGTCTTGCGCGCTGAACTGTTCGCCTATGCGCTTGAGGTTGCCGACTTCGCGCATGATGACTTCGATGCTGCGCAGCACGTGCTGGCCGGGCTCGGTGATGCGCTTCAGCCGCTTGCCGTGGCGGGCGAAGATTTCTACGCCCAGTTCTTCTTCCAGCTCGATGATGGCCTTGGACACGCCGGGTTGCGAGGTGTGCAGCGCCTTGGCGGCTTCGGTGAGGTTCAGGTTGCGCCGGGCGGCTTCCTGGACAAAGCGGAACTGGTGTAGGTTCATATCGAATTTCAGCGTATTGTGAAATTCATTATGCCTTAAATGTCTATTAAACCTCGGCCAGTGCGATGCGGGCCAGCAAAGCCACGAGTTCTGGGTTTTCGCCCACGGACGGCTGCAGCACGATTTCAACGCCCGGGTGGGCTTGGCGCAGCCCGTCCATCAGCTGCGGCAGATCCTCGCGTACATGCTTGCCTACGCCCAGGAACAGCGGCACGACGGTGAGCTGCTGCGCCCCTTGCTCCACCAGTTGCCGGGCCGCGCTGGGGAGGTCGGGCTGGGTCAGCTCCAGGTAGGCGCACAGCACCTGCACCTGCGGGTCGGTGGCCGCCACCTGGGCGGCTACGGCCTCCATCGGCAGGCGCCATAGCGGGTCGCGCGAGCCGTGGGCAAACAAGATGATTCCGCGTTGTTGCATCAGGGTGAATTACCGTCGTAGTACCAGCCAGCCAAAGGCCGCCAGCGAGAGCATGGAATAGATCATCCCCGGCGCCGCCGCCGTCAGCCAGGGCTGCCAGTTCTGCAGGTTGCCGATGTAGCCGAACACGTTGTTCAGCAGGAAGAAGCTGATGCCGGCCATGACGCCGCCAAACACATAGGTGGTGATGCCGCCAGCGCGAAAGTGCAGGTAGGCGAACGGCAGGGCCAGCACCACCATCACCAGGCAGCTCAAGGGATAGAACACCTTGCGCCAGAACTCGATCTCGTAGCGCTGGGCCGACTGGCCGTTGGTGTTCAGGTGGCGTATGTACTGGAACAGGTCCAGCGTACCCATGCGGTCGGGTTTGAGCAGGGCGGTGGACACCATCTCGGCGGTGATCTCGGTCGGCCAACGGAAGCTGGGCAGCTTGGAGCGCTCGACGCTGGCGCTGTCGGCCGCCTGGGTGTGGAAGTCGCTGCGCTCCACCGTGGTCATGGCCCAGGCGCCGCCGCTGGCAAATTCGGCCTTCTCGGCGTGCATCAGCGACACCAGCAGGCCGTTGTTGTCAAACTCAAAAATCCGTATGCCCTGCATGCGGCCATCGGAGGTGAGGGCGCTGACGTTGGCGGCAAACGAGCGGTTGTTTTGCTTTTCCTTCAGCCAGGCACCGGTTTGCCCGATGGTGATATTGCCCTGGTAGCGGGCCTTGATCAGCTGGGCTGTGCGGTCGGTCAGTGGCGCCAGGTAGTCGCCGATGCTGAAGGTGGCCACCACAAACACCGCGCCCAGCGTGAGCAAGGTGTGCAGCGCCCGCCAAGGGCCGAGGCCGCTGGTGCGCAGAATGGTGAACTCCGAGCTTTGCGCCAGCCGGGCCATCACGAAGATGGTGCCAATCAGCACGGTGATGGGCAGCAGCTCGTACAGATGGCTGGGCACCATCAGCCCGACCACCATCAGCGCATGCGTCAGCTGGTAGCCGTTTTCGCCGGTCTTGCCGACCCAGCGTAGCTCGTCCACAAAGTCGAAGAAGAAAAACAGCGCCAGAAAGCCTAGCGTGACAAACGCGACGGCGGCCAGGATTTCTTTGTACAGCAGTTGGCGTATGGTTCTCATGCTTGGGTGTCCTGCGCGGTGGGCTTGGGCAGCAGGTTGCGCCAGGACCAGTGGTTGTGGCGCGCCAACAGCCAGCCCATGGCCAGCAGGAACACCCCGCCGTGCAGGCCCAGCAGGAAACCGCCAAACGGCACGGAGCCATTGGCGATCCAGCTTTGCCCCAGGTTCAGCAGGTTGAAATAGACCACGAAGGCGAACAGCGCAAACAGGATGTTGCCGCTGCGCCCCGAGCGCGGGTTACCGCCCGACACCGCCAGCGCAATCACCACAAAGTTGAGTGCCGCCAGCGCCAGGCTCAGGCGCCAGGCCAGCTCGCCCTGGTTGATGGGGCTGGGGTCGCGCACCAGATCCAGGCTGGACCGGGCCCGCGAGGGCGTGGTGTCGGTGCTGTCCAGTACGTTGGAGCTGACGCGGGTGCCGTACTCTTGGAACTGGCTGATCTTCAGGTCGGGCTGGCCGATGGTGGACTCCAGCCGCTGGCCGTTGTTCAAAATCAAAAAGCGCTGGTTGCCCACATCGTCGATCTTGGCGCTGCGGGCCGATGTCACGGTCTCGCGGCCATGGTCGACCGAGGAGATGAACACGTTGTTGCCGCTGCGCTTGTCCGGCGAATCCTTGTCGATAAAAAACACCCGGTTGCCGTTGGCCGACTCCTGGAACTGGCCGGGCGCAATGCGCTCCAGATCGCCACGCTGTTCGTAGCGGTCTTTCATGCCCTGGATCTGCTGGTTGGCCCAGGGCCATACCACCAACGCAAACGCCGCTACCGCCAGCAGAATCGGCCAGGCAAAGCGCAGCAGCGGCCGCAGCAGGCCCGTCAGCCCGTAGCCGCTGGCGAACCAGATCACCATTTCGCTGTCGCTGTACATGCGCGACAAGGTGCTCACCGTGGCGACAAACAGGCTGAGGGTCAGGATGGTGGGCAAGTAGCCGAGGACGGTATAGCCCAGCACCATCATTACCTCGGACGGATTGACCGAGCCTTTGGCGGCCTGGCCCAGGGTGCGGATCAGCATCATGGTCATCACGATGGTGATCAGCGCCACCAGCGTGGCGCCGAAGCCGCGCGCCAGCTCTTTGCGAATAGAAGAATGGAATAACATTGTTGCTTACACACACAAGGCCGCAGCAGTGGGCCGAACTTAAACACGACTTGCGCAGCGCCCGCATGCAGGGCCTTTGGCTCTGCATGCGATAGCGGTGCAAGTCTTACAAGAATTGAATTATGAACTTTGAACTGAAGTCTCTGGACCTGGCGGGCTGTGCCACTGAGAAGTGTGATGCCTTGATTGTGTTGGTGTCCGAGGCTTTTACGCCGGGCAAAGATGCATTGTCTCAGCTGATTGTCCAGGCCCGCAAAAGCGGTGACCTGGAAACCAAGCCCGGCAAGCTGCTGCAAATGTACCGCGCTACCGCCGCCGCGGCCACGCGGCTGGTGCTGGTGGGTGCCGGCGACGGTTCGGCGCGCCAGGTACGCCAGGCGGTGGCCGCCGCAGTCGCCGTCGTCAAAGCCCCGACTGTGCATAAATTGCTGATCAGTTTTGCCGGTGCCGCTGCGCAAAAAGCCGTGCGCACCGTGGTCCAGACGGTCGCCGAAGGCACCTATGTCTACACCACCACCAAATCCAAGCCAGAAGGCCGCAAGCTGGCCCAGGTCTGGCTGTGCGCGCCCGATGCAGCCGCCGCCAAGGCGGAGCTGGCCCTGGGGACCGCCACGGTCGCCGGTGTGGAGCTGGCCAAGGAATGGGCGAACCGCCCGGCCAACCACGCCACGCCCACCATGCTGGGCACCGCAGCCAAAGCACTCGCGCGTTTCCCCAAGCTGGCCTGCGAAGTGCTGGGCCCGAAGGAAGTTGCGCAGCTGGGCATGGGCTCGTTCATGTCGGTAGCGCAGGGCTCCAAGGAGCCGCTGCGCTTCATCGTGCTGCGCTACAACGGTGCCGCCAAAACCATGGCGCCCACCGTGCTGGTCGGCAAGGGCATTACCTTTGACACCGGGGGCATCTCCATCAAGCCCTCGGCCGAAATGGACGAGATGAAGTTCGACATGTGCGGCGCCGCCAGCGTGCTCGGCGTGTTCCGTGCGCTGGCCGACCTGAAGCCCGCCATCAATGTGGTCGGCCTGATCCCGGCCTGCGAAAACATGCCCGATGGCGGCGCGGTGAAGCCGGGCGATGTGGTCACCAGCATGAGCGGCCAGACGATTGAAAACCTCAACACCGATGCCGAAGGCCGGCTGGTGCTGTGCGATGCTCTGACCTACGCCGAGCGCTTCAAGCCGCGCGCCATCATCGACATCGCCACCCTGACCGGTGCCTGCGTGGTTGCGCTGGGCGGCGTGCGCAGCGGGATGTTCTCCGCGGACGACGCGTTGGCTGCAGCCCTGCAGGCCGCGGGCGAATCGGCTCTCGACCCCTGCTGGCGCCTGCCGCTGGACGACGAGTATGGCGAAGGCCTGAAGTCCAACTTTGCCGACATGGCCAACGTGGCGGGCCGTGCGGGTGGTGCCATCACCGCTGCCAAGTTCTTGCAGCGTTTCACCGCCAAAATGCCTTGGGCGCATCTGGACATTGCCGGCACGGCCTGGAAGAGCGGGGCGGCTAAGGGCGCAACCGGCCGGCCCGTCGGCCTGTTGCTCGACTATGTGCTTGCACAGGCTGCAGCGCCCTTAGTACCTGCGCAGGCAGCTACTAAAACGGTAGCAAAGCGCAAGCCGGCAGCGCCGCGCAAGACCGTGGCCAAGTAAGCCCGACTGCGCTGCATGACCGAAGTTGCCTTCCATTTCAATGCGCTGGACAAGATCAGCTACGCCTGCCGCTTGCTGCGCAAAGCCAGCCGGCAGGGCGCTCGGGTGGTGGTCACCGGGTCGGCCGATATGTTGCAGCAGCTGGATGCCGCGCTGTGGTCCTTCTCGGCCGCCGACTTTGTAGCCCACAGCCTGGCCACCGACGATGCTACGGTGCTGGCTGCTTCGCCCGTGCTGTTGCTGGAGTCGGTGCTGGAAGCGCCGCACCAGCAGGTTCTGTTGCAACTGGGCGATGCGGTGCCAGCAGGCTTTGAGCGTTTCGAGCGGCTGATCGAGGTGGTGACGCTGGACGAAGACGACCGCGCGCTGGCCCGCCAGCGCTGGAAGCATTACGCCAGCCGGGGCTACGCGGTGCAGCGCAAGGATCTTGAATTGAAGGAGCCCAGCTGATGTCGAATCCGCCCCGCCAGCCGCCGCGCTATGTGCCCACACTCACCGAAGTGGTGCAGTCCAATGTGGTGCCTGTCACCTCGGCGACGGCTCCGCTCGCCCTGGCCCAGGAGGCCCTGGAAGACCAAATCATCCACCGCGTGATGCAGCGCGTGGACCTGTCGCTGGAGCGGCGTTTGCGCGAGGCGGTGGCCGCCATGGTGCTGCAGCAGACGCAATCCATGGTGCCGCGCTTGCGCGAGGAAATTGAGTTCGTGGTGCGCCAATCGGTGTCCGATGCGGTGGCCGATGAGCTGGCGACACGCCAGACACCTTAGCCAAAAAGCCTGCATAAGTTGAATTAATGCTGCATCAGTTCAAGCCTCGGCATCTTCCCTATGTTTCAGGCCCAAAAATTGCGCTATCGTGCCGCTCGTGAAGTTATTTGATTCACAGAGTTATTTGTTCTCTAGTTTGTCCACTATCGGAGTTTTTATGCAAATGAAGTTGAAACTGACTGTCGCTGCCGCCGTTGCAGCTGTTGCTGGCATGGCTGCAGCCCAGGACGTGCAGGTCGTCAAGATCGGCCACGTCGCCCCCATGTCTGGTGGCCAAGCCCACTACGGTAAAGACAACGAAAATGGCGCCCGCATGGCCGTTGAGGACTTGAATACCCAGAACATCGTCATCGGTGGCAAAAAGATCAAGTTCGAACTGGTGGCAGAAGACGACGCAGCGGATCCAAAGCAAGGCACGGCTGCTGCACAAAAACTGTGCGATGCCAAGGTCAACGGCGTTGTGGGCCATTTGAACTCCGGCACCACCATCCCCGCATCCAAGGTCTATAACGACTGCGGTATCCCCCACATCACCGGCGCGGCAACCAACCCCAACCTGACCAAGCCCGGCTACAAGACCACCTACCGCATCATCGCCAACGACAACTCCTTGGGTGCCGGACTGGCCTTCTACGCCATCGACGCGCTGAAGCTGAAGAAAGTCGCCATCATCGACGACCGTACCGCTTACGGCCAAGGCGTGGCTGAAGTGTTCAAGAAGACGGCCTTGGCCAAGGGCATGGCGGTTGTTGACGAACAGTTCACCACCGACAAAGCCACCGACTTCATGGCCATCCTGACCTCCATCAAGTCCAAAGCACCTGACGCCATTTTCTTCGGCGGTATGGACCCCCAAGCTGGCCCCATGCTGCGCCAGATGGAACAACTGGGCATGACCAACGTCAAGTACTTCGGTGGTGACGGCCTGTGCACCAACGAAGTGGCCAAGCTGGCTGCTGGCGCCAAGACCCTGGACAACGTGGTGTGTGCCGAAGGCGGCGCATCCCTGGCCAAGATGCCTGGCGGCGAAGCCTGGAAGAAGCGTTACGACGCCAAGTTCCCTGGCCAGTTCCAGATCTACAGCCCTTACACCTACGACGCCACCATGGTGTTGGTTGACGCCATGAAGCGTGCCAACTCCACCGATCCCAAGGTTTACACCCCAGAGATCATCAAGACCAACTACAAGGGCGTGACCACCACCATCGGCTTCGAAGCCAATGGCGAACTGAAGAACCCAGCGATCACCCTGTCTGTCTACAAAGACGGCAAGAAGACCGCGCTGAACTAATCGGTTCCAGCACCCACAAAAAAGCCACCGCGAGGTGGCTTTTTTTATGTCTGAATGGCATGCCAAGGCGCTACATATTGGATAGCTGCTGCCGCAAGCTTTATAAGCGCTAGAGGTCTAAAAAGCATATATCGTGCAGAGAAACACCCCTTCCAGAGAGATACCGTGGATCTGGCTTTGCCAGTCCACAGGTATCGCCCGCTGCAAGGGGGGACGCAGCCTAGGGGGTGAGCCAGGTTATGCGCGTGCGTCGCCCCAACGCAGCTGGGCGGTTTCATCGCCGCGGTACAGGGTTTCGCCGGCGCGGTCCACGCAGTAGTTGGGCGACACGATCATCTCGTTGAAATGCATGTCGGCCGCAATGCGGGTGTATTCAAACAAGATGCTGCGCGTCACCTTGGCGCCTGAGCGAATATGGCTGCCGTGGCCAATCCAGCAGGGGCCGATGATGGTCGCACCGGGTTCAATCTTGACGCTGGAGCCGATGTACACCGGCCCCTGGATGTTGCACTGGTCCCAGGCCACCGAGGTGTTGAGCCCGACCCAGATGCCTGGCTTGACTTCGCGGCCCGGAATATTCATCTGCGCCACTTCGCCGCGCAGTACGCGCTGCAGCACCGCCCAGTAGTCGCTTACGCGGCCAATGTCGATCCAGTTGAAGAAGCGTTTCTGCGCATAGAACGGCAGCTTTTCGGCCACCAGCTGCGGAAACAGTTCGGAGCCAATGTCGTAAATCTTGCCGGCCGGGATCATCTCTATCACCTCGGGCTCGAAGATGTAGATACCCGTGCTGGCTAGCGTGGATTGCGCCTCTTCGGGCGAGGGCTTCTCCTGGAAGGACTGGATTTGCCCTTCGGCATTGGCCACCACGATGCCGTAGTTGGAGACTTCCGAACGCGGCACATCCAGCGTCACCACGCTGGCAATCGCACCCTTGGCCTTGTGCTCGTGCAGCGCCGCGCCAATGTCCAGGTCGATCAGTGCATCGCCGCACAGCACCAGGGTAGGCTCGTCAAAGAAACCGCTGAAGTCCTGGATGCGCCGCATGCCACCGGCCGAACCAAACGGCTTGGGGATCACGTCGCCATGTTCGCGCACACCTTCGTAGGCGTAACCAATTTGCACACCCCAGCGGTGACCATCGCCGAAGTACTGTTCAATCTTGTAGTGGTTGTAGGCCACATTCACCATGATCTCTTTGATGCCGTAGTTGGCCAAATGCTCGATTAGGTACTCCATCACCGGCTTGCCCAAGATGGGCACCATTGGTTTAGGCATGTTCTTGGTCAGGGGGCGAACGCGCGTCCCTTGGCCGGCTGCCAAAATCATTCCCTTAGCCATTGATCTATTCCTTCAATTTATAAACGTTACCGGTTTTGCTAGGCAATCATGCCTTAGCGTACAGGGTCAAACCCTCGATTTTGATGAATGTTCTCCCCCAAATGCAGTAGGAGAACATGCCGTTCAGCGCCCGATTGCCAGGTATTCGATGCCCATCGCGCGAACCAGTTTGGGGTCGTACATATTGCGGCCATCAAAAATCAAGGGGTGCTTCAGCTTGGCTTTGAGCGAGTTGAAGTCGGGGCTGCGGAACTCCTTCCATTCGGTCACGATCACCAAGGCATCGGCGTTATCCAGTGCAGCGCTTTGGCTGTCGGCATAGGTAATGCGGGGCTCATTGGGGAAGCAGTGCTTGGCCTCTGCAATTGCAACCGGGTCATAAGCCGTAACGGTGGCACCCGCATCTAGCAGGTCTTTGATGACCTCGCGGCTGGTGGCTTCGCGCATGTCATCGGTATTGGCCTTGAACGCCAAGCCCCACAACGCGAAGTGCTTGCCAGCCAGGTCGCCACCAAAGCGTGCCTTCACCTTGGCACCCAGCACGTGTTTTTGCGCATCGTTGGCGGCCTCTACGGCATTCAGTACCTTCATGTCGATGCCTGCGTCTGTGGCCGCGGTCTTGATCAGCGCCTTCACGTCCTTGGGGAAGCACGATCCACCGTAGCCCGCGCCAGCGTACAAGAAGTCGTAGCCAATACGGGGGTCGCTGCCAATACCCTTGCGTACCTGTTCAATATCGGCGCCCAGCTTCTCGGCCAGATTGGCCAGTTCGTTCATGAAGCTGATGCGGGTTGCCAGCATGGCATTGGCCGCGTACTTGGTCAGCTCGGCGCTGCGCACGTCCATCACGATCAGGCGGTCGTGGTTGCGCTGGAAGGGGGCGTACAGGGCACGCATGTTCAGCGCCGCCTGTTCGTCGTCGCAGCCCACCACAATCCGGTCGGGCTTCATGAAGTCGTCGATGGCAGCGCCTTCCTTCAAAAACTCGGGGTTGGACACCACGCTGAAAGGCGTGTCCACGCCGCGCTTCTTCAGCTCTTCGGCCACCGCCGCCTTCACTGCATCTGCCGTGCCCACCGGCACCGTGCTTTTATCGACGATGACCTTGTAGTCGGTCATGTACTTACCGATGTTGCGTGCAGCGGCGGTGACGTACTTCATGTCGGCCGAACCATCTTCATCTGGCGGCGTACCCACTGCAATGAACTGCACCGTGCCAAAGTGCGCGGCTTTTTCCACATCGGTGGTGAAGTGCAAGCGCCCGGCGGCTACGTTGCGGCGCACCATTTCTTGCAGGCCAGGTTCAAAGATGGGGATGCCACCGTCTTCCAGAATTTTGATTTTGGCTGGGTCTAGGTCCAGGCATAGCACGTCGTTGCCGACTTCTGCTAGGCAAGTGCCTGATACGAGGCCAACATAACCGGTTCCGATCACTGTAATTTTCACAAATATCCCTTCTTAAAATCGAAAAAAATGTTTAGCCCGTCAGGACTTGGATGAAGTTTTTACGCAATTGAATTTTTTGAATTTTTGGTGCCACCAATTTTGTGACGATGAAAATCTGAATGAATGCAAGCAATAGAGCGATTCCATAAACAAAAATATATTTTATATAAAAAGGAAGTTGTATTATTTCTATGAATGGTATGTGCCATAAATAAATCCAAATGCTATTTTTAGCAATGAAAGACATGATGTCAGAAGCGCCAAGCTTTTCAATCCAATTTAAAAAATATCCAGACGTTAACCATAAAACCAGGGAGATACCAATTGCGTAAGAGAGGTAATATAGTGTCGGAGGATATTTGAATTGCTGTGTTTGAATTGCTTTTCCTTGTGAAAAATAATTAAATGTTGCAAGAGTGGAAAAAATTAACAAAAATATAACCGATAATTTTATTATTGTTTTTTTTGGTAATGATTGAATTTTTAAGCCAAAGGCAAAAATCACTCCGAATGGAATTAAATAAAGGAAGGTGTTTTCAAAAAATTGTCCTTCTATCGTTGATAAGTATGGGGTGGCTATACGATAAATAATTTCATATGCAATATACGTGAGTGCTAAAAATGCATAGAAAACCCATTGGCGTTTAAATTTAAGGTTTGCTTTCATTAAGAAAGGTGCTATCAATGCAACTAGTAAAAATACTCGAATTATCCAAACATAGCCAATTCCATAAATTAATAAATAGCTGGATTCTATGGTTTGAATGTCGGGTAGTTTGGTTGGGTATCCTGTGCAGTACATTGTTAAAAATAAAAATGTAAGAAATATCCAAACCGGTAAAACTAGGCGTTTAAATCGCTTCCAAAAGTATGCTGAGTAGTTTTCTTTGTTATTACTTTCAGTTTTAAATGACAAGGAAAAAGACATACCGGAAACCAGTACCATCAATGGAACATCGAAATTTCTGAGTTGAAATAAATAGGAAGGTGTTCCTACATGTGCCAATATAATCATTGACAAGCCAATGAACCTTAAAAAATCTATTCTTTGATCTCGAATCATGTGCATGGACAGGGTAGTCTTTGAAATTTTGTAGGTAGTAAAAAAGCTGAAAAAAATCTCGATTTTTTAACTACTTTATATATTAATATTGGGAAAATAACTCCTATTAAAAATCCAAAGATAAAACCTAGAAATGGATGGTTTGGGTAAATTTTTAGAATTTTAAATGTAATTGTTGCTTGGATGGGGAAGTGAAAAATGTAGATGAAAATACTTGCTTCGCCGAGGTGTAAAAAAATAACTCTTAAAAATTTAATTTTAACGAGCATGGTGGCTGTACATACCATCAAGTAGATTCCACATATTGCTTGCATTGTGGCTGCTGTAGGGTTTTTAATTATTCGTTCATTTAAGTCAAGCGAGGGGCTGGTGAGCCAATAAATTGTCAAAAACAAAAATAATGCAATAGATATTTTGCCCAGGGAATTTTGATGGTTGATTATTTTTTGTGAAAGAAAATATCCTGAAAGAATGCAGCAAGTGGTGATGGGCAGCAGATCAATACTAAAAGGCCAGCCGAGTAATATGGATACGTGACCTTCCCGTAAGCTTATCTCGCCGATTGCCATTGTTGAAATATATTGATTTACTTGAAGGCCAATGATGAGCGAAAAGAAGCACCATGCCGGCCATAAAATTTGTGTATTAGATTTTAATATTAATTTTTTAATTAATAGAAAAGCAGTAACACTTGAGATGAATAGTGATGGAAGAAACCACATCCAGTCTAGAGTGAGACTTTGCCCTTCAGCATAAAGTATTCCAAGCCAACCTTGTATTGTTAAAGGATTTGAACTAAATAGGTACACAAGGCCTATGGAAAAACTTATAAAAAAGTATGGTTTTAAAATGGCGCTTGCTTTGTTTAATATAAAAAAACGTAAGTTTTCTTTTTCTTTTATGAAAATCCCAGATATTACGAAAAATAAAGGCATGTGAAAAGAATATATTAATCGAAATATTGCGCCTTTTTCTTGCAAGGTAACCCAATTGTGTCCGAGAACCACTAATGCAATACCGATTCCTTTGAGGACATCAACTTGATTGCTTCGCTGCATTTTATTCAATCTAGCAAAGCTCTTCTAATCGGCTCTATCCATGCTGATTTTGAAGGGTCGTATACTCCAAATAGCCAGCCAAACTCCCAGTAAGTCCATCCAATTCCATTTTTTTCTGAAATATTGCGCATGATTCTTGTGTAATCTTCGCGTGATTCCATTGCTGCCGCTTGATGGCTTCCGAATTCACCTAGATGTAAAGGGTAGCCGTTTGTTTTGCTCCACTTTACTGCAGTTTCAATGCTAGCTTCCATCATTCTAATTTGCTTTTCATCGCAGCATCGAGCGCCTTTGGGAAATTGCGGCATGTAGGATATCCCTTGGTGCGTGAAATTGAAGGGGTCGTAGGTATGTATGGCAACGATAATATTTTTATCGTCTGGCAGTTTCAGTTTTTCTAAATCCTTTGGGTGGTTCCAGTATGTCGGCCCGATCATCACGGTGCGCTTTCTATCTACTTGGCGAATCACAGCCAATGCTTTGGATGCAAGCATGTTCCATGCCTCGGCAGTTAGCGTGCCGTGGGGCTCGTTGAGCAATTCAAACACCAGTCTAGGAGAGCGGTCTTTGTATCGATTGGCCAGCTGCTGCCATATGTTTATAAATCGCTGCTCTATTACGCTGGGGTCTACCGCAAATTCATTTGGTTGCAACTTGTCGCCAAACAATTGGCTGTAGTGGTGCTGGTTCACTATGACATAAGCGTCGGCGCCCAGGGCTTGGTCAATAGCTTTGTCTACCCGTTTTGCAAAAAACTCGTCTATGGTGGCATCGACAGTAGCGGCTGCATGGTTAGTCCAGCGCACTGGTATCCGCAGCGTTTTGAATTTCTCTGTGGCAATGGGTATGAAAGCCGGGTCCAGGCGGATGCCCCAGTCTCCTTCGCGTGGGGCTTCTAACATGTTTCCCATGTTGATGCCGCGGCCCAGCGCATTCGCTATTTCACATGTCTCCGTGCTAACGGCGTGGCAGCTTTGTTTTCCGGTAAGTGGTCCGTTATTTGCTGCGCTTATCTGCGCGCCTGCGAATCCAAATGTAAAAATAAGAAACAGTGCTAAGAATTTATGAATGTTCATCGGTTTTTCACTAAATTGTCTGCAAATTGCACGTGCTTATATCGGTCTGAGTATGAAATCTGATGTGCATGGTGTTCGTTGTATCATCAGATTATGCTGCACCGCAACAAGTATCAAAATTCACAGATCAAAACAGTGGTGGGTGTGCTCTCGTCAGCCAACCCATCTAATCCTTTTATGACATCTTTTCATGCATTGGTTGTGGCATTCAATGGCGCTACCCCCGTCTGGCGGGGCGGAGTCCTGTGAGTGGGCTGGCCAAAGTAGGTGTACGTGCCGTCAAATGGAGTGCTGTTTCCACAGTAGCGCGCTTTGTGCTGCAGCTGGGTGCCCAGGTGGTTTTGGCCCGTATTTTGGGCCCCGAAAACTACGGTATTTTCGGTATCGGGATGGTGGTTTTGACGCTTTCCAACTTTCTGGCGAACTTTGGCTTTGGTTGGAACCTGCTGCACAAGCAAGACCTCACGGATGAAGACATCCGTTTTGCATTCACTTGGCAGGTCGTGGCTGGCGCTACCGCCATGGTGGTGCTGTTTTTGCTTGCGCCTACTCTATCTATGTACTTTAAGGAACCCCGGGTGCTGCCAGTCATCCAGTGGCTTTCTCTGGCGTGCTTGCTAAGTGCGGCTACGTCCCCGGCAAGCAACCTGCTGCAACGTGATCTCAATTTCAAGGCGGTGGGGATGGTCCAGGTGGGGAGCTACGCCTGCGGCTATGTACTCGTGGGGATTCCTATGGCCCTGGCGGGAATGGGGGTGAACGCTTTGGTGGCAGCATGGCTTGTGCAAGTCGGCACAGCGTTTGTCGCAATGTATGTGTTGCGCCCGCATCCGGTTCGCCCTCTGTTTCATTTCAGCGGTAGCGGTAAAGCAATGGGGACGAGTGGCCAGGTCTTTGCGACCAATATCGTGAATTGGTGTCTCAACAATGCAGACCGCGTAATTATTGGCCGTATGCTTAATGTGCACGCGGTTGGTCTCTATACCGCAGGCTACAACTTGGCAATCATGCCCAACACATTGTTGTTAGGCGCACTGCAGCCGGCTTTCATGTCTGCTGCTTCGCGCATGCAAGCAGACCCGCAGCGTCTGGGACGCGCATACCTGCAAATGGTCGCAACGGTATGGGTCTTGGCGCTACCGATGTTTGTGTTTTTGGCCACCATTTCAGCCGACTTGATTCAGTTCTTGTATGGAACCCAGTGGGCGGACACGGCCAAGGTGTTGGCTATTTTGTTTTTGGGTATGCCTGCTTATGTAGCATGGGGTTTGACGACCCCTGTGCTTTGGAACACCGGGCGCAAGCACCATGAAGCGATGTTGCAGTTGCCTGTGTTGCTGCTCGGGGTTGCTGCCTTGATATGGTGCATGCAATGGGGTGTGCAGTGGGCTGCTGCAGTTGCTTCCGTCATTTTGTTTCTGCGCATGTTCGCGGTGTGTATTTCCGCGTTTAAAGCATTAGAACTGCGATTTAGCAATTTGTTGCCACATATAGCCCGAGGAATGTTTTTGAGCCTACTCGTGCTGTTGGGCGTGGAGGCTGCCCACGTTAGCGTGGCTCGCTTTGGTATGCCTTTGGTAAATTTGCTGTGCAGTAGCTTGCTGGCCTTGTTACTGGCGTTCGTAGGTCTCTGGTGGCGCCCCGCATTGCTGGGGGAGCATGCATCCGCTATGGTTGTTCGCTTCGTCCCTCAACTCAGGCGCTACTTGGCGGTGGCTACAGATGCGACGGAGAAGTCGCATGTTTGAAATTTTGTTTTACGGCGCTGCAGGCTTGGGCGCGGTGGCAATACCCTTTGTGGCATATTTGGCTGTGGTGGGAGTAACCCAGATTACGCGCCAGCGTGAGGTTGGTTGGTTTCACTATTGTTTTTACGGTATTTTTCTTACAGTCGCGGCCCAAACTATTGCAAGTGGTCGGGATTTGTCAGTGGCAAATTGGCTTTCGGTCACGACTGATGGGCCCAAGATTGCAGCATGGGCCACTTGGGAGACGCGCGTTGTTTCTGTGCTGCTACTGTTAGCAGCAGCTGAGCGCGTGGCTACGGCTGTGTTTAATGCGAAGGCTACTGCCAAGATGACAGTATTGCTTCCCATCTTTGTTATGTACTGGATGGGGGTAGTTGCGTCGCCAGCACTATTGGGGCGCTATCCTAGAGTAAGCCACGAATATCTATATCCTTTGCTTTTTGCTTGTGCTGGTTTGTTGGCTACCAAGACTGAAAGCATACTTGCGGTCCAGGTTGCACGTAATGCGTTGCTGTTGTTTATTGCGGCGGGCGTGTTAGCTATTCCCATTAATACTGGCTTGGTTCTAGAAACCGGGTACGCGCAAGGCTACCTTCCCGGAGTGCCACGGATGGCAGGGTTGGCCCCCCATGCCTTGCAACTCGGATTTATTGCGCAAGTGGCCATGTTTTGTTTGTGGGACAAACCTTTTAAGCATAGTTTACTTAATAAGCTTGCTTGGGTGCTATGTCTTGGCGTGCTATTCGTGGCTCAGTCAAAAACCGCATGGGTATCATTTGCCGTTAGCGCTATGGTAATGTTGCTTTTGAGGCAGGGAGCAATAGTGCGAAAAAAGCTATTTGATTCAGAACGTCCAGCTATTGGAATTATATTGGTATTAGCTGCTATGGCAGGTGTTCTTTTAGTTGCGTACACCATGGTTTTTGGAGAGCTGGGTAGCAAAATTATTAGATTTTTCGATACTGATGATGGGGCCAAGCTCCTGACACTAAATGGTCGAGAAGAAATATGGGCGATCGCTTTGTCGGAGTGGCGAAATAGCCCCATATTTGGATATGGACCTACGCTTTTCTCGCTGGAGTTTCGACAAAGCATTGGTTTACTGAATGCTACCCACGCGCACAATCAGTTTGTAGATGATTTGAGCCGGGCGGGCCTCGTTGGGGCAACGGCACTCGTTATATATGTTTTGATTTTGTTAGTGCTGTGTTTACGTACCGCAAAAGTAACTGGAGGCCTAAGTGTTGCCCTGTTATTGGTGATTGTCTTACGTGGTGTTAGTGAAGTGCCATTCGCCCTTTATAGCTATGGCTTGGAATTTGCGGTACACCTTTTGTTATTGATTGTTTTGGTGGGTGCTTTTCGTATTAACAAGAAAGATCGGACGATAACTACTCCACACGATAGCGCACTGGCAGCCGTCGGTTGATAAAAATCATGAAATTTAGCGTTCTCATACCTTTATATAACAAGCAGGCTTGCGTTGGCTTGACATTGCAGTCTGTGCTTGCACAAACCTTTACTGACTTTGAAATTTTGGTGGTTGATGATGGCTCTACGGATGATGGTTCAAAAGTTGTTGAATTCATAGCTCGCAATGACGGACGCATCCGACTTATTCAGCAAAAGAATGCAGGAGTTTCTGCTGCACGCAACCTTGGTATTTCAGAAGCCAAAGGAGAATGGATTGCCTTTTTGGATGCAGATGATTGGTGGCATCCAAATCATTTGAGAATTCTTGAGAGGGCGATTAATTCGTATTCGACTGCTGACATGGTTTCAACGGCATTAAGACGGGTGCCTGATGCTTCTGTTTGGTCGCCGTTGCCTTGGCCAGAAATTAACGAAAATGCAACGATTGAATTAATTGAAGATCTTCCAATGCGTTGGGCGCTTGGAATACCATTTTTCACATCTTCTGTGGCCGTACGACGTTCACTCCTTGCAAATATGCAACCATGTTTTCCTGTGGGCGAAAACCAGGGTGAGGATTTAGATCTTTGGTTCCGGATTGGTGAACGTACAACTATCGCTCATACCCCCGTTGCTTTGGTTGCGTATCGAACGGACATTGCAGGTAGTCTCACAAGCCAGCATGCGGTGCGTGTTCTGGCCCCATTTTTGCTGCGCATGCAGCGGCGCGCGCTATCTGGCGAAATGCCACACATCCAACGTAGAAGCGCTCTTAAATTAGTCGTTCACCAAAAAATAACGCTTGCTAGGGAGGCTCTGATTTCAGGTAGTAGATTTGAAGGGGTTCGGCGGCTATGGGAGGCACGGCAGGCTTGGGCAACTCCGCGCTGGTGCTTGACAGTTTTTATGGCACTGGTAATGCCATCTTTCATTATTAGACGATGGGATCATTGGCGAAATTTTCGCACTGAAGCCAAATAATCTTGCGGACAAAGTATTACATATGCCTTTTTTTGAAGACTTACGCGTAGCCCGAGAGGGGGTTCTTTCACTCGGATTTTGGGGGTTACAGGTATACCGATTCGGGCATCTTCGTTATCGTTTTAATAGCAAGATAATTCGTTTTCCTTTGGGTGCCATCCATGTTTTGCTCTCCAAATTGGCGGAAATAGTGTGTGGAGTAACAATTGGTGTTTCTGCAAAGATAGGAAAACGATTAATCATTGAGCATTCAGGAGCTATTGTGATTCATGGTAATGCTGTAATCGGTGATGACTGCATCATTCGCCAAGGCGTGACTATTGGAAATCGTAATTTAGATCGTCCATTGGAAGCTCCAAATATCGGAAATAGAGTCAATATAGGAGCGGGTGCCAAGGTGCTCGGTGGTGTGCACATTGGGGATGATGTTGAAATTGGTGCAAACGCCGTTGTTATAAAAGATGTACCAGCAGGTGCAATCGCAGTTGGCGTTCCTGCACGAATTATTATCCGTAAATAAATATGACTAACATTGACTCGACTGTTAAACGCTGCAGAGTGAGCGTTATTATTAAGGCACTAAACGAAGAGAAGCGCATTGTTTCTGCTATTCAAACAGCCTTGGCTGCTGTAGATGAAGTAGGTGGAGAGGTAATTCTGGCGGACTCATGCTCTAGTGATCGAACTATTGAATTGGCATCCAAATTTCCAATAAAAATTTTCCAATTAGCTAACCCGCAAGAGCGGTGTTGTGGTGTCGGCCCACAATTGGGCTATCAACACTCCATTGGCGATTTTGTTTACATATTGGATGGAGACATGGAAATGTTGCCGGGTTTTTTACCTGCAGCACTAGCCTTTATGGACGAAAATCCGCAAGTGGCGGGAGTTGGTGGGCGTGTAGTAGAAATGAATACTACAAGCCTTGAGTATCTATCGCGTGTCGAGCGTGGTCTTGCACACATGCAAGCAGGTGAGGTCGACAGACTTGATATGGGAGGCCTCTATAGGCGATCTGCCGTTCAAGAAACAAAATATTTTTCTAATCGTAATTTGCATAGTTATGAAGAGTTTGATCTTGCAGTGCGACTACGTGCAAAAGGATGGGCGCTATGGCGAGTTAACATGGATGCCGTAAAGCATCATGGGCACGATGCCCCTCCTTATGACCTGCTAATTCGTCGGTGGAGAAGTCAATATATTTGTGGACTTGGGGAGCTACTGAGAGCCGCTTGGGGGCAGCCACACTTGCGTATTGCCTTACAAGGGGTGCGTGAATTGAGAATCTATGTATCTGTGCTAGTTTGGTGGTTTGCTTTACTGTTAATTTTTGGTGTGGCTATTAAGGAAATAACAGCACTCCTTTTACTGGGGCTATTGGCGCTTTTGCCTTTCAGCGTTATGGCTTGGCGCAAACGTAGTGTTTCCAAGGCGATATTCTCTGTTGTCTCATGGTGTTTTAATGCGGCGGGGTTGGTTCGTGGCTTACTTTCAGTACCCAAAGATACAACTATCCGCATTGCAAGTGTGAAAATATTATCCCCTAATAATCATTAAATTCGAATTATGTCTGTTCATTTTAATTTTCTGCGGCGAAAAATTGCATATCGCCTGCGTAGCTGGCTAAAGACTATTAAGTCATTAAAAAATACACCTAAAGATGCCAATGTGTTGCTAGTAACTTTCAGGCATGAGTTGCCTGAGACGCAGTTGTATGCCTTTCATTTTTATCGACACATCCTTGAGAAAAAACATGGAATAAAATTTGTTCAAATTTTTGTAGATAATTTGGTGCTTCCAAATGCAGATATTTTGCATGGAACAGACAAATTTCCTAATATTAAGCGCATTTTTTTTCAACCGGCGTTTGAAATGTCGTCAGAGTTGGTTGTACAGGCGCTTAAGAGATTGTCAAATACTTATCCAAATGCCAAGATAGCCTTTATGGATTGGTATGCTCCTTTGCATATTAGGCCTTCTGTTTATGTTGATCCGTATATTGATATTTACATTAAGAAGCAAACGTATGTTGATTTCTCGCAATATAGCGTTCCAACTTTAGGGGATACGAATCTAAGCAATTTTTATGCAATCCGACATAATTTGCCAGAGGCGGAGCAGGTTTTTGTTCCTCCGATAAATTTTGAGAAAAAAATCCAATTGGGAAATAATTTCGGATTATCTCCTCAAATGGTGGATTTATTTATGTCGAACCCTCCAAAAATTGATGGGAGGGATATTGATGTTCATGCCCGCATTGCCGTCAATGGTGTGCCTTGGTACAAAGCGATGCGACAAGAGGCGAAGGATGCAGTTGAAAATATTGCAAATAAAAGCATCACTATTGCGTCCGAGGGGAGAGTAAAACGACGGAAGTTTTTTGTCGAAATGCAGCGCAGTAAAATATGCTTTAGTCCATTTGGTTATGGGGAAATATGTTGGCGTGATTATGAGGCTTTTGCAACAGGAGCACTGTTGTTGAAACCTGATATGTCTCATTTGCGAGTGTTGCCAGATATATTTGTGCCATATGAAACGTATGTCCCATTGAAATGGGACTTGAGTGATTTTGATGAGAAGGTGCAGCATTATTTGCTAGATGCTGTTGCACGCGAGAAGATTGCTAATCAAGCTTTCTTGGCGATGCAACGCTGGATAAAAAGCGATGATTGTTCAAAAAAAATCTTGGATATGTGTAAATAATTCATATTTAATCTTAATTAATTAAAGCTTTTAATGGGGAGAATTTTGTATTTTGTGTGGTGGTTTTTGTATATTATTGTCTGTTGAGTAATGAAATTAAATAGTTTGCAGATTTTGAGATTTTTCGCAGCATTACTCGTTGTTGTGATGCATGCAACGCAGGCAATTTCACTGCGATTCACGGGTGTGGATATACATTGGGGCTTGGGTGGATATGGCGTAGATATTTTTTTTGTAATTAGCGGCTTTGTTATGGTTTTGGCTGCTCCACCCGTTAGCTCCGCCCGAGTGATTCGTTGTCGGGATGCCGTTGAGTTTTTTCGCAGAAGATTTATAAGGGTTGTACCTTTATATTGGTTTTACAGTCTCTTGAAAATAGCTGCTGTTTTTATATTCCCTGCATTGGCTTTGCGAAGCGTTTTTGACCCAATGCATGTTCTCATGTCATTTGGATTCGTTCCTTGGAAAAGTCCTTGGGGATTGTTGGAGCCAATATTGCCAGTTGGTTGGACCTTAAATTTTGAGATGTTTTTTTATTTTATTTTTGCGATAGCTATATTCTTTGGGGTTAAAAGAATTGCTTTTATTTTTTGTGTATTTTTATTTATTTTTGTGTTAAATAATATTTTCCCTGAGAATGATGTGCTTGCATTTTATGCCCGAACGATTTTGTTTGAGTTTGTTTTTGGCATGGGCATAGCAATTTTCTACTTGTCCGGGAAGCGAGTGCATCCGATCTTTGCTGTAAGTGCGGTAGTGGCGGGATTGGTTCTTCTATTTTTTGCCAATTGGCCGGTTGATATGGAGAGACTAATTTCAGGCGGATTAGGTGCCGGGTTATTGGTTTTTGGTATGGTGTTTTTAGATTGGATTTTCAAAAATAAAATATTTGAATCGATTTCAATTCTTGGGGATGCATCATATTCAATATACTTGTCGCATGGTTTTGTGTTGCCTGTGGTCGCTATTTTAATGATTAAAATTGGATTTTCTAGTATTGGATGTGCTTCTGTGTTCTCAACTATAGCCGCTGTTGTTTTGGGCGTGGTTGCTTATAAATTCATTGAATTACCTTTGGTTAGGTGGAGTAAATTGTTGCTTTCTGAAATGAAATTTCCCGATAATTTAATTGTTAAAAATATGTGGCGAAGTAATTTTCGCTACATTTATATAGCCTGTCCTTGGACTCCAAATGGAGGGGGGATGTTTAAAGTCGCTGATTATTTAACTCAGTGTCAACATCCTGAAAGTAAACTACGACCTGATTTGGCGGAAATGCGACCTTTAGATACCCGTGGTGGCGGTAGTGCATTGGCCTCCATGGCTTACTTGTTAATAGCGCTTGTCAAGCTGATTCAAGGGCGTTTAGGCGGCCGATTGGCTGGGGTGCATGTAAATATGGCGGAGCGTCTCAGTCTTTTTCGTAAGGCTGTAGTAGTCGTTTTTGCGAGGACTCTTGGATTACCAGTGGTTTTACATTTGCATGCTGCGCAGTTGCACCACTTCTACCGGAACTTGCCAATGTTGCTGAAATTTTTAGTACGTTGGAGTTTTTCGTTGGCTAATGAAGTGGTTGTATTGGGCGCCGCTGCCCGTGCGTTCGTACAAGACGAACTGCGGGTACCTTCAGACCGTGTTTCAATCGTTATTAATGGTGTGCCGCAGCCATCGGTGGATCGACGCGATGCTCTAGCGCCTGGTGCAAAGCTTCAATTGCTGTTTTTAGGTAATTTGAGCGAACGCAAAGGAGTATCCGATCTGATTTCAGCTATATCCAAGTCGCAAGTTGCTAAGCTCGATAACTTTGAGGCTATTTTTGCGGGTAAGGGCGATATTGAGGGTTACACGGCAAAGGCTAAAGAGCAAGGGGTTGATAAGGTTATTAGCTTTGTTGGTTGGGCAGATCAAAAGAAAGCAGCAACGTTAATGGCGAATGCTGATGTGTTGGTCTTGCCTTCGTATGATGAAGGTTTACCTCTGGTGATTTTGGAAGCACTGGCTAATTCTGCGGCTGTAATATGTACGCCAGTTGGTGAGATTCCTAATGAATTGCAAGACGGGCGTGATGCTATATTCGTACAACCGGGTGATATCAACGGACTAGCGAATGCTATTGACTCTATATTGGGTAATCCCGCTTTGCGTAAAAAATTGGAACAGGGAGGACGAGCGTTATACGAGCGGAAGTATTCGCTCGATATGTTTGCCGACAGCATTGCGTTGGTGCATCAGCGTTGCTTTGGGGTTGCTTCCCGCACAGTTTCGTTGCTGCAATAGTTGAATACCTATCCATGATTGATTCGGCAAACAATATTTCCTCCAAAGTTGATCTCGTGGTTGACATATGCATTGTGGGTGCAGGTGCTGCGGGTATCAGCATAGCACTAGAGCTATCGGGCAAGGGGTTTCAGGTGCTGCTGTTGGAGGCCGGTACTTCCCAAGAAGACCCCGCCACACAGGCGCTTTATGCGGGTGAAGTCGCCGATGAAAAAATGCACAGCCCTACTGACAAGTACCGTCACCGTCGGTTTGGTGGCTCCACTGCCATATGGGGGGGGCGGTGTATGCCTTTTGATCCCATCGATTTGGAGCCGCGTAGCTACGTGCCTTTCAGTGGGTGGCCGATTGGGTACTCCGACATAGCGCCATTTTTTCCGAAGGCAAACAATTATCTGGAAGCGGGGCGGTATGAATATGACGCGGATACGGCATTCAACCCATTGGCCGCTCCTATGGTGCGCGGGTTTAATAGTGAACGGGTGCGCACCAATGGGCTAGAGCGGTTTTCTTGTCCTACCAATATGGCGGCACGTTATCAGGGGCGGTTGCAAGCGGCTTCAGATGTACGCGTTTTATTGGAAGCAAATTGCACGGGCATACGCTTAAATTCGGAGGGCAACGCGGTTGACCATCTGGACGTTGCAACCCTTGCGGGTAAGCAGTTTAAGGTCAGGGCAAAAGATGTTGTGCTGGCAATTGGCGGGCTAGAGACGGCTCGTTTGCTGCTCGCCTCAAACGATGTGCACCCGCAGGGCGTAGGAAATGCTAATGATGTGGTGGGCAGGTATTACATGTGCCACATAGCGGGAAATGTAGGCTCTTTGGTTGTAAAGGGCGGTGTCGACAATGTGCGCCATGGCTATGAGATTTCTCCCGATGGTGTTTACTGCAGACGCCGGCTTCAGCTCACCGAAGACACACAGCGTCAACTGGGCGTGGGCAACATGGTGGCGCGCTTGCACTTTCCTAAGATTACCGATCCCGCACATCGCAGTGGCGTGTTATCGGGTTTGTTTCTGGCCCGGAACTTCATCAGCTATGAGTATGGTAAGCGCCTGAAAGACGGCGAGGGTGACAGCGTCGGCCGGTATATGCGGCACTTATGGAATGTAATAAGCGGGCCTATTGATACGTTGGCTTTCTTGACGCACTGGGTTGCAAAGCGAACATTAGCGGTACGCAAATTCCCGTCTGTTATTTTGCGCAACAAGAGTAATCGTTTCAGTTTGGAGGTACATGCTGAGCAGATTCCGAGGCCTGATAGCAGGGTGAGTTTATTGCCGTCCAAAGATGCATTAGGTATGCCGCAGATCAAAGTTGATTGGCGCTATAGCAAAGAGGATATCGATACCGTGCGCAAAACGTTGAGAACCTTCTCTGAAGAGTTTGCCCGTAGTGGAGTTGCGACATTTGATTTTGATGAGAAATCTTTGGAAAAAGATTTACTCAGATTCGGGGCTTATGGAGGGCATCATGTTGGCACAGCGCGTATGGGAGCTGATCCCAAGACCAGCGTGGTCGATAAGAACTGCGCGGTTCACGGCCTGCCAAACTTGCATATTGCTAGCAGTGCAGTGTTTCCTACATCGAGCCAGGCTAATCCCACGCTAATGATTGTGGCAATGGCGTTGCGTTTGGCCAGCCATATTCAGGCCAAGGATTGTCAGGCACGTCAAGAATACGGAGTTGCGGTATGAAGGTGCTTGTGCTTGGTGGATCGGGCTTCGTAGGCCGTGAAGTAGTACGCCAGTTACAGCAAACTACTTGGGCAGCGCCTATGGTGGCTTCTCGATCACCTGCTGCGCGTAACGGAGTCCCTGCTATTGTTTTGGATACCCGTGATAGCCATGCATTGACCGCAGCACTAAAAGACGTTGACGCTGTGGTGAACTGCGTAGCGGGTGACGGTGCATCTATTGCCCAGGGTGCCAAGAGCTTGGTAAACGCCGCCAATGCGGCTGGACATCCCAAAATTGTCCATATGAGTACTATGTCTGTATACGGACGAGCAACTGGGGTTATCAATGAAGGCCGCTCGCTTCAAGACGATATTGGCTGGTATGGCCATGCAAAAATTGATGCTGAAGCGCAGTTTCAGCAGTACGGTAAGGCGAGGGGTAAAGCCGTAATTTTAAGGCCAGGATGTGTGGTGGGCCCTGAGAGTCACTTATGGGTTTATAGAGTAGGTAAGTGGTTACAAAGCAAGCGCATAGGTAATTTGGGCGCTTGGGCAGACGGACCAGCAAATTTGGTCGATGTTGTGGATGTGGCTCAAGCGGCCGTTCGGTCTCTGAAATATGAATCGCCTACTGCTGGAGTGCCAGTTTTCAATTTGTCGTGCCCGGACAGTCCACGGTGGAACACATATTTCGAAGATTTTGCTCTTGCAATATCTGCAACTCCAATAAAGTACCACAGTTTGCGACGCATGAAAATGGATGCTTATATTGTTGGGGTGCCTTTAAAAGTGGCTGAGCGTTTATTGGGTAAATTTAAGATAAATTATAAAAATTTACCGATAGGAATCCCACCTTCTTTGTTAGGTCTTTGGTCGCAACAGATAACTTTAGATAGTGTCGCTGCGACGCAGGATTTGGGTGTTCATTGGATGCCTTATGCAAAAAGTCTAACGAATAGTGCTAAATGGTATTTGACTAAAAAAACCATATGACTATTAAAATTGAAAACAAAGAGCTCGTAAATATTCAATATTTACGAGCAATTGCTGCATTAATGGTGGTCTGGGTACACGCGCGCGAGCAGTTTCCGTGGGTTCGGGGGCAATTTCCGTCCGGTGTTGGTGCGAATGGTGTTGATTTATTTTTCGTTATTAGTGGATTTATTATGGTGTATACCACTCATAATAAAAGTATAAGCCCACTGGCATTCATGGTGCGAAGACTGGAGCGTATTGCACCGTTGTATTGGTTGGCCACCTTGCTTATAGTTTTGGTGGCATC
The DNA here is from genome assembly GCF_031458075.1 of Rhodoferax ferrireducens. Lineage (GTDB taxonomy): Bacteria > Pseudomonadota > Gammaproteobacteria > Burkholderiales > Burkholderiaceae_C > Rhodoferax_B > Rhodoferax_B ferrireducens_A. Next base: position 1,696,914 of record NZ_JAVDXT010000001.1, read on the forward strand.
TGTAGTGCCATTAATTTTAAAGAGCACGGTTTTAAGCAGCTCACATATATTTGCAAGTTTGGCATTTGTGCCCATGCTTTCTCCGGCATTTCCAGATAAATACTGGCCGCTTCTTATTCCGGGTTGGACATTAAATTACGAAATGGCATTTTATGCGATCTTCTCAATTACTCTTTTTGTAAAAGGGTTGTATCGAATTTTCTTGTTGTCTTTTGTACTTTTATCCCTTGTCGTAGCGGGTTTGTTTTTTAATTGGCAAGGGGTGTTGGGGTTTTATGCGGATGCTATTATTTTGATTTTTCTTGCGGGCGCGATATTGGGTTATTTTTATGTAAAAGGTAGATTAAAGAAAAATGCTTTGGTGGGGATATTTTTTGTCCTATTGGGAGTTGGGTTGTGGATAGTTACTCAGGATTTAGATGTGGGCCATCGCGCAATTGGAGCCGGTATACCTGCTACTCTGGTTGTGCTTGGTTTCTGCTGTATGCCAACACTTTTTCCCGATAAATTGACTTGGTTGGCTCGTTTGGGCGATGCATCTTTTTCTATCTACTTATCGCATATTTTTATATTAGCTGGTCTTCGCACGTTGCTGAATCGAATCGGTATTGTGATAGCCGAAAATTCTTTGGGCTTAACTTATATGGTGTTAGCGATTGCTATTTGTGCGATATTTGGTTTTTTTGTTTATCAATGGATTGAAAAGCCATTGTCAAAAATTAGGTTTAAGCGGACGGGTATGCGGGTATATGGTTAAAGAGTATATTGCATAATATTTTCTATTTTGCATCGTGCATCATAATGGTGCAGGGTTGGCGACATCCGGTGTGCAATTAATTTTAATAATAGATGAAGGATTGCCGGATACAATTGAGTAAGGTGGGATGTTGTTTGTAACAAATGCGCCGCCCGCAATCCTGCTACCTCGACCAATAGTTACACCACCAACGATAATTGCATGTGGACCAATCCACACCTCGTCTTCAATCTCTGGATACTCAATGTGGCGAGTACCATCTAAAGCAATACGGTCTCGACGACCAAGAGTAACTCCATGAAATAGAGTTACGTTATTGCCTATTTTTGCTTCAGAATTTATAACCAGCCCCCATCCATGTGTTATGGCCAGTCCGGCTCCAACTTTTGTATTCCATGGAAAATCCACCGCCGCCAAATGCGAGGCTATGCGATGCATAATTTTCAAGGGGATCAATAAAAATCGAATTGGACTCTTGGCGTTAGCCACTGCTTGACATAAACGCAATGTGACAATAATTCGAAATGTTCGACGAGTAACTGTGCCTTTTAATACTTGCCCCCAGCTAAACTCACCATACTGACGATACGTATCTGCTTTAAGTGCATGCCATTTCATACTGAATATATTTTCTCTTATTATTTGATGCAAATTAAATATAACTCACATCGCGTTTTTTAAGGTTGTGTGTGTATGTTATAAAAGGTTTTTCAATAGCTTGATACATCAGCCAAGAAATAAGAAAAACAAAAAATAATGCAAGAGTTAAATTCAAGATGCCGAAAAACTCTCCAATAAAAGGAGTGTATTTTAAATAAATTCGTAAAAGTAATGTGTGACAAAGATAGAATGAGTAGCTAATTACTCCTGTTTTGCACAACAGAGAGTTTGAGAATAAATTATTTGCTAATGTTCCTGGTGTGACAGTTTCGAATAATAATAAACCATACAGAAAAAATATCTCAATAGCTGGAAATCGATCTGTTGGCGGATAAATTGTGACTATTAGTGGGGAAAGAAGAAGGGCAAAAATTCCTACTCCACTGGGGCAGCGAATTTTCATTTGTCGTGCTAACTCATTTACAATAATTCCAGAAAAAAACATTAGTGGGCGAGAAAATCCGTTGTAATAAATTAATATTAAGTGTGTTGATATTGAAATAAATATTATAATTGATATTCTTTTTTGAGGTGATAGCTTGTAAAATCCAGTGGGGCGTGCCAGGAGTGGACCAAGTATGTAAAACAGCATTTCGTACGCTAAAGACCACGTGGCAGTTACCAATGGCCGGACTGAAAAAACAGTTGGTAGCAATGGAATTAAAAGAAGATTTAAGAATAAATAGAGTCCAATTTGCCAAATATCAACGCCTAGGTTGATTGCTTTTTCTCGATGAAAACCCAGAAGTGTTGCGGAGGCGTATATTCCGAGAATAAATAAGAAGACTGGATAAATTCTAAATACTCTACGTTTGATGTAGTCATTTATTTTGAAGTTTTGTCGAATGAGTGCGTCGTATATCAGATAGCCACTTAATGCAAAAAAAAGATCTACGCCCGTTGGTCCATATGAGTACATAAATGAATATGTGCTCCTCTCTAAGGCGGAAAAATTGCTTCCACCTTCTAATGAAAACTGTGCAAAATGAACAAAAAAAACTAAAAGTACCGCGAATCCACGCAGTCCATCCAAGGAGTTGAGCCTAGTTGTGTCGTTTAAACGCTGAGTCATTCTTGATTCTGTAACTTGTAGCTAATCGATCGCCCGATGAACACAGGATTGCCCTGAACGTAGCGTTTGAAGAGCCGCTTGGGTTCTAGGGCTAGGCGGTAGATCCATTCAAGGCCGCATTGGCGCATCCATTGCGGAGCGCGAGCGACTTTGCCGCCCAAGAAGTCGATGATGGCGCCACCGCACACGATCAAGCATGCAAAACCAAGTTGTTGGCGCAGTTGTGCTGCTACTTGCTCTTGCTTTGGCATGCCCATACCCAAAATGATGAGCGCGGGGCGCTGTTCAAGCGCTAATGCAACGTAGTCTGTTGCTTGCAAAAAGCCGTTAGCCAGGCTGAGGTGACTTTGGGGAGCCAGCGTGGCGGTAATGGCGTGTGCCGCCTTGCCAATGTAGGGCTCTTGGGTACCGTACAGCGCGATAGGGCGCCCGTTGAATTGGATGATCAGGCGTGGGATGAGGTCGGTGCCATTGAGGTTTAGTCCCGCGGGGGTGGACAGCATTTTGTACATCAAGGCCATGCCGATACCATCGCGGTACAGGGTATCGGCGGTAGTCAGCGCGTTAAAAAATGGCACGGATTCAGCCACGCTGTTCATCGCGTGGGCATTAACGAATGCCAGTACATGGGCGTGATCCGTACTGCTAAGTACGTTGATTTGGTGTTGTAGCTCTTCTGTGGTTTGGAGCAAGCTGATTTTGGATATAAGCGTGCGCCAATGGGATTGCCAAAGGTGGTGTGACATGTGTTCTAGAGCTTTTGCAAGCCGGCAAAGCGAGGGGCTAGTAGGTTGGGAAGGGATTGCACCATGTCTGCAGAAAATTGTTCTTGTAGCAGGTAAGCGTGGGTAATGTTCTCATCGATGGATGACACACGCACAAGCATGCCGTCAGGGATGTACCCCTTGGTGCCATATTGCATTTCAACCAGCTTTTTGTGGAGGCCATCCTTGAATACTTTGTCTCCGACCATGGTCCAGTAGGTTACGGGCTCACGGCGGTTGCCAAGCTGGGTGTCTAAGCGTGTGCCTGTGATCGTGCGGCCTGCTAAATGAAGTTCGCTGGCTTGTTTGTTAAGTAGCTTGAACCCTTGTGCGGGGTAGCACGCCTCGGGCTGGTGAAGTTGCAGGCTGTCTCGTTGGTCGCGCCCATAAGCAATAGACAGCATGACGCGGTAGCCTTTGCTATTTATATATGTACGAGTAAGTGTCTCGGTATAGATGGCGTTGATGAGCTGCTCGCTGGATGGGTCGACAATTTGCGATGCTTCAAATGGCAGTTCACGCCAATCGCCAAAGGCTGCGGGCACGGCAGATCGCAGCTGGAGTGGGGCAAGTTGGTCTGCCAAGAAGATGGTGGGGGTCAATGCCCACGCAATGCCTGCAGTAGCCAGCATCAGTGAGAGCAAAAAAATGCTGGCAGCAGGGCCGGGGCGCATCATGCTGCGACACCCATAGCGCCAAGACGTTTGCCGCGCAATCGCTCAGCCACGTGCAGTAAAGAGTCGATTGCAATGATGAGCAGTAATGCACTTAAAAATAGTACGAGCCCAGCAAAGCTGTGCAAGAAGCCTTGGCCTGCTTTGTCGCCAAGGTGGTATGTGATTAAGCTGAGGCTTATGACGCGGATGACATTGGCCGTAAACGAAATGGGCACAATGAGAAGAGCTAGGCCGACGTTGCGAAAGAGCGAGTCGCGTTGCACTAAACGCAAGTACAGGAGGCCTAACGCTTCCAAAGTGAGTAGCGTGTGTAGGCCGGCGCAGGCGTCGGCTACCAGCAGTCTGTATTGGCCTATTTGCAGCGTTACGCCGTTGCGGCCAATGGGGTAGCCCGCCCAAAACAGCACATTTTCAGCGGCATAGGAGACGGCCATTTTCATGGGCATAGTGACGGTGTCCACCACTGGGGATGGAAGTGGCACCATGAATAGCATGAAGAAGAGGCCAAACCACTGAGATTTGAGTGCTGCAGTGCCGCGCTGTAGCAACAGCAGGGCAGCTAGCAGCCAAATGATGGAGCCGATCTCAAAAAGCAAAATGCCTTGGGATCTGCCCACCGCATACAGTACCAAGCCAACCGCAAAAACGGGCCAGCCCCATGCGCTGCTGGGGTGGCCATGGGCTGCTGTTTCCATTGCTGACCAGTTGTGATACATCAGCCATACGGAAATGCTCAGCACGATGGGGCCGTGCATTTGTTGGTCATTGCTCCAGATACCCTGAAACAAGCCCACTAGGCTGGGGCCATACAGTGCGATTAGCCCCAGCACGATTGGAGCCCAAATCCACACTGCGGCTGTGCGTGCATGGGCCAGTTCAGAAGAACCTCTATGTGTCATTCAGCACCGAGCCGACCAGTGCCACCCCGCTGTCTTGTAGGCGGCGTGCCAACTGGACCGTTTGGGGTAGACGGCTTTGGTTTTTACGCGCTACTAAGAGTGCTGCGCCGGCGCGCGAAGCAATAATTTCAGCATCGGCGAATTCAGTGCTTGGCGGCGTGTCAATGATGACAACGTCAAATTTGTGGCTTGCAATGTTTAGCAAGTCGCCAAAGGTTGCACGGCCCAGTAGTTCTTGGGGGTTCGGTGGAACCGCGCCCGCCGACAAGATGGCTAGTCCGGGTAGGCCTGGTATGAGTTGCGCGGCTTCCAGGCCGGCACGGCCGGCCAACACGCCAGACAAGCCGGCATTTTTGCCCAGCTTGAACAGCCCATGCTGGCCTTGCCCGGGTTGGGCGCGCAGGTCGCCGTCTATCAGCAATGTGCGTTGCCCTTGCTGGGCAAACACGACCGCGAGGTTTCCGGCCAGAAAGCTTTTGCCTTCGGCTCGCCCAGCACTAACTACCGCTAGAACTTTTCGCGAAGTATCGGTGCTAAACCAGCGTAGCATCAGTTGGCTGCGTACGGCGCGCAGGTTTTCACCAACCCGGCTGAATGGTTTGTAGGCAGCTATGAGCTCGGGGCTTAGGCTGAAGTCGCCGTCACGCAAGTACGAGTAGTCAAACTGTTTCGACAGGGCGAAATCAATGTCGTCTTTTGTGAGGACTTTAAGAGCGATTGCAGCCTCTCCAAATTGGACGTTGTCTTTTTGCTGACGCTCCACCACACGTGCAGCATCCTCAATAGTCAAGCGACCTGAGGCAACAAGAATGTCACCAATTGAACGGGAGGCGCCAGTGGTTCTTGGTACGGGGGCGTTCATCGGCTAGCTCCGCTGCTGTTATTCGATAGTTTCAAAATGCCAGACGCGGAGCTTATTGAGCCCAATACAGGCAGATCCAGCGCTTCAATCAAATCTTCGGTAGACCGCACTCGGCGATTGGCAAGTTCCAAAACCAGTGATAAGCCAATACCCAGGAAGGTACCTAAGAACACTGCAACCAAGACGTTCAAGAGCACTTTGGGTTTAGACGAGCTGGTGGGCGCAGATGCAGAGTTGAGCACTGCAATATTGGTTTGGGTCGTTTGGCTTTCAATATTGGTTTGAGATGCACGCTGGCTTACCAACTCAAAAGCGCGCTGTGCGGACTCAATGTCGCGGCGCAATACGTTGAGTTCATCGCGCTGCTTGTTCAATACCAAAACCCGCGCTTTCTGGGTTGCGAGTGAACCTTGCAGTTCTGCCTCGCGTTGCTTGCCAACTTGGTAGCTCGTTTCTATGGAGCTGGTAATTTTTCGAGTTTCTGAGTCTAGTTGAGCCTTCAGGGTTGCGAGTTCAGATTCCGAACGTTGAGTCTGCGGGTGATTGGCACCCAGATTACCTTTGCTCTCATTAAGCTTGGCTTCCAGTCGCGCAATATCTGCTTTCAATCCATTGATTAATGGACTTTGCATGACCTCTGCAACGGTGTCTGCTTTACCATTGCGACGCTTACTTTGGCTATCGGTAGTTTGGCCTTGCACGCTGGTCAGCAGGCTACTAGTCTCATTCAATTTGGCTGTTTCAAAGTCCAGTCGTTCGTCTGCAGAGGTGATCCCATTTTTTTGCTGGTAGTCCGATAAAACCTGCTGCGCTTTCTCAAGTTTCTCGCGGGCTGCTTTGGTTTGGTCTTCAAAAAATGTCGCGTACTGCCGCGCAGGTGCTACACGCAAATCCAGATTTACGTCGATATAGGCCTTGGCAAAGGCATTCGCAACAGCCGCAGCAAAATCGGGATTGGTCCCGGTGTAGCTAATATTAATTACATTGCTTTCGCGTGAAGGGCGAACATCAAGGTTGCGCTGAAGTCGGGTTGCGAGCCAGTCAATAATGTCGCCTTGCCCTTGGGTTGCTTCTCGCCACTGATCCTGCATCGCCGGGATCGTGTCCATTTTTAAGAGTTTGACAACAGCGGCTGCCACGCGGTCGCTGTTAATGATGTCCACCTGTGTCGCCATAAAACCTGGCGCAATCACACCTTGCACGATGAGCCCACTAACCAAGTCCGGGGACTTGGCGTCAACTACCATCGCTGCGCTGGCCGTGTATTGCTTTGGCAAGTAAAGGCTAATTGCAAGAGTAGCGGCAACTGCTATGAGTAAGGTCGTTAGGCCTACTTTATAACGGGCGCGCAATATCAGAAGAAACTGTTGGATTGTCATAATTAGAAAATGCTTTCTTTGACGTAGATGACGTCATTGGGAAGCACAGGGTCGGTCAGGGCTGGTTCCATCTGCTGAACTTGGCCATTGGGTAATTTGCGGTGCAGGCGTAAACGCTTTTCAGTGCCTCGTGCGCTTGGTCCACCACCTTGGGCTAGGGCTTGCATAACGGTCATGTTGCGTTCAATGCGGTATGAACCTGGGCGTTGTGCTTCGCCATAAATAAAGAACACTGGGGCGCGGCGGACATAGATGGTGTCACCACCCTGCAGCAGTAGGTTGTCTTGCAGGTTTTCGCTCAAAAAGATGGAGGGGATGTCGATCTCTTTACGGAAGGGTTTGCCGTCGCGCATGCCCGCAACGATGGCAATGTCGTCTCCATCTGGGGTGGCGCCACCTGCATTGGCTAGCATATCGCTCAGCCTTGTGTTCGCGGACTCTAAAGGAAAACGCCCTGGGCGAGCTACTTGGCCCAGGACGGCAATTTGATTACCGCGAATCTGGACTAGTACGATGCTGACCTGAGGTTTGACAAGGAAGCCGCCGCTTTCCAGTGCATCGGCAATTTTCTTTTCCGCTCCCGCGATGGGTAACCCACCCACCGGGACCGTTCCGATCAGCGGGAATGTGATCGCGCCACCTTCAGAAACACGTGTCTCCATGGTGAGGTCTGGATTTTGAAACACCTGTATGCGAATGGAGTCACCGGCGGCCAGCGGGTAATCGGGTTGCGTTTGTGCTTGGGCAGCTAGGCTGCAAAACAAGACAAAGGCGGCTAGCAGCAAGTGGATAGGGCGAAGCAGGCGCAGCGTCATAAGTTGTTTCCGTGTGCCGATGGGGGCATTGAAGTACATGGTTGTCATTTGAGTCCGGCGACACCTTTCTCGATGTTGTTTGAGTTGTCTGTAGATGGCGTGCGTGAAGCCGATTCAGCTTTGGCAAATTCGCCCATATAGGTGATTTTGGTGTTAGCCCGTAGTTCTTTGAGTTTTGCCGTCATGGCTTCGCCAGTGCGTTGGTTGCTCAAGAATTTTTCAATACTAGGCAGTGCTTCCGCCTCGGTTATAGGCGCTTGTTGTGACGAATTAATGCGCAAAAATGTGATGGCCTGGGTGGCTTCCAGCACGGCGCTTTGCCCGTCTTTGAGCGGGTGAATAGTGGCCAGCATTTCTAATGGAATTTGTTCTGCGGTACGACTTGCACTGCCACTGCTAAATGCGATGTCTTTGCCTTTGAGCCAAGCCGATACTTCCTCTGTGGTTTTGCCTCCTGCCGCCAAGCTGCGTAGCTGTTGGGCTAAGTTTGGCATCGTAGGCACAATGATCTCCTGTAGATTGAAGATGCGTCGCTCCGCAAACAATTCGGGATGTTTTACGTAGTAGCTTTTAATCTCCTCAGGTGTGGGTTTGGTTAGGCTGCTCGTAATCTGTTGCATGTAGGCCTTGGCCAGCACCTCGCGCCGGGCAGCTTCAATTTCAGCGACAACCTGCGGAGAGCGATTGAGCTTGCTTTCGGTGGCTTCGTTTATTGCCAGTTGTTGGTCAATAAGCTTCTCTAGGACTTCGTGCCCCATTGCAGAGACCGAAGCATTGGCCGTGCCAGCATGACGAAGTACCTGGTTAATCTGATGTACCGAGATTTCTTCAGAGCCAACTTTTGCTACTACCTGGGTGCTTACGCCTTGATTGTCTTTACTCCCACACGCAGCGAGACCTAGTGCAAGTGTCACTGCAAAAAAGGAGGTGTGGGCTAGGGTGAAGGTTCGCGTCATACTCAAAAACTAGAAGCTATATTTGGCTGCAATCGTCGCCATATTGCTGTCGTAGTCAAAGCCAGGCTGATTTGATGTACGTCGGGCTTTTTGTAATGAGGTTGTGAGCCCGAGGTTTTGGTAGGGCTGCCACTCTAGGCTCAAGCTTGCATCGTGGGTCGTGTCGCTGCGCTGGCTTGCTGGAGTGCTGCCGGGGGAGTCCAGGTAGTCACGTAAGGCTATCTCGTAGCGCAGGCGTATAGCGGTCTTGGGAGTGATCTGCCATACAGGACTAAGAGACAGCCGGTCTGTACGGGTGAAGTTTGTACTGCTTGTTTGGTAGCTGGCCAATTCGTGGACCCAGCTGGCCGTTAACGCAGATTTACCAGAAATATCCCATTTGAGGCTAGCTCCTGCATTGATGCCGCTGTAGTCGCGCTGATTAAAGTTCGGGTGGGTTCTACTGATGTAGGCAGCGTTGATGTCAACTACGGTCTGGCCGCTCAATGGCCAATGCAGCCTCAATTCGTTGTCTTGCTGACTGAAACGATTGTCAAGGAGCGTCGAGGGTTGCAAGGTTCGGTTTGTGTACTTACCGTTGATTCTCTTGAATGCATAAGAGAGCGCGGTGCCTGAAGACCATACATAGCGTAGGCCAACATCCCCTGATGTGGTCGATGTACTGCCTTCTGCGGCCAGCGGAAGCACATTGTTTTGAGCTGCCGCGGTAACACCACCTATTACGCGCCATGCCGCACCCAGCTCATAGATGGTGTCTAACCGAGTGGCGGTGTCTGTGCGCTGGTTGCGTACGTTTTGAGTCTGATTGTCTGCAAAGCTGTTTAACGTTTCTTTGCGAGTACTGGTTAGATTACCGTGCAGCTTGGGGGTAAGGCTCCACCGCCATGCGGCACTAGCGTTGTGAGCCATAAAACTGAGGTAGCTGTTTTGCTGGTATCTGGAGTCAATGAGGTTGAGGTCGACCTCAAAGCGCTGCAGGCTGTAAGGCTTGTTGAAGCTTAGTCCTACCGACGATTGACTGATGCGTTCCGTTGCACTGGCGTTACCGCCTAGCGCCAGCGTGCTGGCGGGTAAGCGAAAGAGATTGTTGTCGGTTTGCAGCGCATATCCCGCATTCAGCTTAAATGTGTCTTCCGTCTGCGCCCAGGCGGGCCGCATGCTTGTCAAGAGCAGCAGGGCGGGGATCAGAGCGTACGGGCGTTTTACATGCATGCGTTGAGGGTTAGCTGATTTATGACCACCTGATGGGTCGTTGAAAGATAAAGCAATGTAGATGCCAGCAACCCGTAGGTTTGGTTAATCAACAGCACCGCCGATATTGCCTTTCTTTGCGATAGCGTCTTAGGTCTCAGCTGAGATTTCGCTCAGCCGGTCGCAACACCGGGTTTGACCTTATTGCGCGCCATTATGCATGCTCCGGCAGCGCTTTAAGCTTGCCAACGGCTTGTGCACGATTACTTACATTTAGCTTCTTGTAGACGCGTTGCATATGGTTTTTGACTGTAAATGCGCTGATTTCCAGAATGCTACCTATTTCAGAATTGGTCTTTCCTGCTTTGACCCAGCTTAGGATTTCAGCTTCGCGTTCGCTTAAGTCATGGTTCTTTTTCAACAATTTACCGGTTGGCGTCTGGCTTTCAGGTTGAGTTGTATGTGTCTGCTGGGGTTGGGGGGAGATCTGGCGCAAAGCGGTGTCTATGTACGGCAGTAGCATGGACATTGCACTACGCTCAATCTGGCTGAGCGGTGCACATCTGCTGAAAATTACGTACAGGCAGTCCTGGCTTCCTCTTGCGTCACGGATGCCATGCACCATGACAAATTGCATCTCTCTTAGTGCAAAGCCGGAGTCGTCAACTGGAAAGCTATATTCGTCCGGATGGTGCATGAAGGGTTTTCCTCCACATTCGATCCATCGTGCGAACCAGTGCTGTAGCAAGGCGGTGATGGATCTAGATGGGATGCCTGGGGTATCGATACCGGTGACTGGCGAAATGACGTCGTGTTGCACCTGGCCTTTGGCGAATTGACCCCAAGCTACTATCAATATGTCGTGCGGTAGATAGCGCTGCATATCGCCTTGCAGCCATACTCGCATATCTGCGTGGTTGCGCACATCCACTGAGCTGCTGATAACGCGATGGAAATGCTGGAGTTCATCAAAGGACAAAGATCGCAGAAACACCATGGGTGGAACTCCGGCAATTGGATATCGTTATGAAACGTAAAAGATGCAGCTTGAGCTGATCTTGGCGTGAATTCTATGGAGCTGAATGCTGCGCTGCAGCATGGTCTTTGTGATAAATCTCACTTAATTCAGGCAAAAAAAAGGATTGCAGAGCAATCCTTTTTTGAATACTTGTCCGCAGATGTTTACGCGTCTTGCTTGGCCTTGTTGCGGCGACGTACGACAGCGCCAATGAGGCCGAGACCAGCCAGCATCATGGCATATGTTTCAGGTTCAGGCACTGGGGTTGTGACGTCCGGCGACAGGCTGGAGGCGGACATCAGCAGGCTGAATGAGCTCGCATTAGTGGCGCCACCGGACAGGGTCAGCGTGTATGTGTCCGCTGCAATATTGCCCGTGTAGTAAAGCGACTGGCTAAAGGAATTGGTGGCTGAGTTGATGGCGGTGGAATAGGTCAGATATGTGGTCAAGCCGCCCAAGCTGGTCAACACCGCCGTGAAGGGGTCGAGTAAGCTGGCCGTGGTGAGCGAGTTTTTGACGGCTAGAACCGAGAAAATATTGGTTCCACCGGTCGTGCTGAACGTAAAAGAGTCGCTGAAGCTACCGGCGGAGTAGGTGACAGGCGTGTCGTATCCTGTCGATCCCAAAGCAGTCAAGACACCCACATTTGTTGTGGCGGCCAGAGCTGGTACGCTGATTGCCATTACGGCTGCTGCAGCAACGGCCATCATCAAATTACGCATTTTTTACTTCCTCGGTAGTGTGTGGGAGCTGTTGGTGAATGCACTTCATTGCATACAAACCGGCTTTGGCTGGATCGTAAAGGCAGTGTTAACCCTAGTCGATAGTCCATTCGGACTAACCGTACATTCGGTGGCTTAAATCGGAACTATTTCACGCTTGACGGACGGACTGCGTTGCACAACATGCTGTTGACGCACAAAGTAAAAGGCCCGCCGTGCAATACGGCGGGCCTAAACTGGCGGAACAGGCGGGATTCGAACCCGCGGAGGGCTATTAACCCTCACACGCTTTCCAGGCGTGCGACTTAAACCGCTCATCCACCGTTCCTAAGCCCACAAGTATAGCAGTCAATAAGCCTCATTTCGGCGCGGCACAGCATGTTTCTCCAGATCTTCCAGCAAGACGAACTCCAGCGCCCGGATGTGGGTGGATTCCAGCACTACCGGTGGGGCAACGCCGGCTTCATGGGCTTCTTTCCAGCGATTGGCGCACAGGCACCAGCGGTCGCCGGGCTTGAGTCCGGCAAAACGCCATTGGGGGCGGGGTGTGGTCAGGTCGTTGCCGCGCGCTAGCGAGAAGGCCAAAAATTCGGCCGTCACCTTGGTGCAGATGACATGTGAACCGCTATCGGTTTCGTCGGTGGTACAACAGCCATCCCGAAAGTAGCCCGTCAGCGGGTCGTAGGAGCAGGGCACCAGCTCGGAGCCGAGTACGTTGTGTTCCATGGCTGGGTCTTCCATAAGGCTCCTATTGCGGTTTGGTTGCGTTGACCATCTTCATGGCCGAGCCTATCAAGGCCGACACTTCGGTCATATTGCTGGGCACGATCAAGGTGGTTTTGGCGTCAGCGGCGACACGGCTGTAGGCTTCGACGGCTTTTTCTGCCACCTTGAGCTGCACGGCCAGCTCGCCGCCAGGCTGTCGGATCGCGGAGGCCACGCGTTCGATGGCATCTGCTGTGGCGGTGGCGACTGCGGTGATGGATGCGGCTTCGCCCTGTGCCTTGTTGATGACCGCCTGCTTTTCACCTTCGGAACGGGCGATAAAGGCTTCGCGCTCGCCTGTGGCGATATTGATCTGCTCCTGGCGACGGCCTTCGGAGGCGGCGATCAGCGCGCGCTTTTCGCGCTCGGCGGTGATCTGGGCTTGCATGGCGTGCAGGATTTCCTTGGGCGGGGTCAGGTCCTTGATTTCGTAGCGCAGCACTTTGACGCCCCAGTTCAGTGCGGCCTCGTCGATGGCGGCAACGACTTGGGCGTTGATGATGTCGCGCTCCTCAAAGGTTTTGTCCAGCTCCAGCTTGCCGATCACGCTGCGCAATGAGGTTTGCGCCAGCTGGGAGATGGCCATGATGTAGTTTGACGATCCGTAGCTGGCGCGCATGGCGTCCGTCACCTGGAAGTACAGAATGCCGTCCACCTGCAACTGGGTGTTGTCTCGGGTGATGCAGACCTGGCTGGGGATGTCCAGTGGGATCTCTTTCAGCACATGCTTATAGGCCACGCGGTCGACAAAGGGCACCAGAAAATTCAGCCCCGGCGTCAGCGTGCCATGGTATTTGCCCAGTCGCTCTATGACCCAGGCGTGCTGCTGCGGCACGACCTTGAGGGTGCGGCTGATGAAGATGATGGCGATAACGAGTAAGACGATGGCAATTTCCATAAAGGCTCCGGTGAAGATGGCTCAGTGTTTCACAGTTTGTCGAGTAGTAGACGGTTGCCGATCACTTCGGCCACCCGGTGCGGGCCGCTGACCGGCGGATTGCCGGGGCGGTGCACCACCGTCCAGTTGGCGCCGCGGTAGTGGACCTGGGCGGTTCCGTCGGCATTCCAGCTGTCGACCATCACGGTCTCGCCGATATCCAGATTGACATCCGGGTTTGCGCCCGCCGGCAGGTTTTTTGGATATTTGCCACGGATACGGTACCAGGCAATCACCGCACCGCCGCCCACCACGCTGGCCAGCACGGTTTGCACGACCATGCTGGCGCCGAAATGGGCGGCGAGGGCGGCTGCGGCGAAGCCCAGCGCCAGCATCAACAGGTAGAACGTGCCGGTGACCAGCTCGACCACGATCGCCCCTCCGGCCAGTAGCCACCATAAAGTTGATTCCGCCATCGCAGCTCCTGTTGTATTGCTATCGCCACATTTTGAGACAAAAGCGACCGGGTGCCGAAGAAGCTTCACCGTAAGTCCTTACACTTCGCGCCTGTTTTGAACATTGTTCTATCCCGTTATGGCTGGAGGCCGGCATGAAGTTTCGTTTCCCTATCGTCATCATTGATGAAGATTTTCGCTCTGAGAACACCTCGGGCCTGGGCATCCGTGCCTTGGCCCAGGCGATTGAGACGGAGGGGTTTGAGGTGTTGGGCGTTACCAGCTATGGCGACTTGAGCCAGTTCGCCCAGCAGCAAAGCCGCGCCAGCGCCTTTATCTTGTCGATCGACGACGAAGAGTTCTCGCCCGGCCCGGACCTGGACCCGGCCGTATTGAACCTGCGCCATTTCATTGCCGAAGTACGGCGCAAGAACCTGGATGTGCCTCTGTATGTATATGGCGAGACCAAAACCTCGCGCCACATGCCCAACGACATCCTGCGCGAACTGCATGGTTTCATCCACATGTTCGAGGACACGCCCGAGTTTGTGGCGCGCCACATCATCCGCGAGGCCAAGAGCTACCTCGAAGGCGTGCAACCGCCGTTCTTCAAGGCCTTGCTCGACTACGCGGAAGACGGCTCGTATTCCTGGCACTGCCCCGGACATTCGGGGGGCGTAGCTTTTCTGAAGAGCCCAGTGGGCCAGATGTTCCACCAGTTTTTTGGTGAAAACATGCTGCGGGCCGACGTCTGCAATGCGGTGGAAGAGCTGGGCCAGCTACTGGACCACAACGGCGCGATTGGCGACAGCGAGCGCAACGCCGCGCGCATCTTCAATGCCGACCACTGCTTCTTTGTGACCAACGGCACCAGCACCAGCAACAAGATGGTCTGGCACCACACGGTGGCGCCGGGCGACGTGGTGGTGGTCGACCGTAACTGCCACAAGTCGAACCTGCACGCCATCATCATGACCGGCGCGATTCCGGTGTTCCTGAAGCCCACGCGCAACCACTTCGGCATCATCGGGCCTATCCCCAAGAGCGAGTTCGAGCCCGCCGCCATCAAGGCCAAGATCCGCGCCAATCCGCTGCTGCAGCATGTGGACGCCGACACGGTCAAGCCGCGCATCCTGACCCTCACGCAATCCACCTACGACGGCGTGCTCTACAACACCGAAACCATCAAGAGTATGCTCGATGGCTATGTGGAAAACCTGCACTTCGACGAAGCCTGGCTGCCGCACGCGGCCTTCCACCCGTTCTACGGCAGCTACCATTCGATGGGCAAGAAGCGCATCCGCCCCAAGCACGCCGTGGTGTACGCGACCCAGTCCATCCACAAGCTGCTGGCCGGTATCAGCCAGGCAAGCCATGTGCTGATCCAGGATTCGCAGAACGTCAAGCTGGACCGCCATTTGTTCAACGAAGCCTATCTGATGCACACCAGCACCAGCCCTCAGTACAGCATCATCGCCAGCTGCGACGTGGCTGCAGCCATGATGGAGCCGCCCGGCGGCACGGCGCTGGTCGAGGAAAGCATTGCCGAGGCACTCGACTTCCGCCGAGCCATGCGCAAGGTGGACGAAGAGTACGGCGACGACTGGTGGTTCAAGGTCTGGGGACCGGACAAGCTGGTGGAAGAGGGCATAGGCCGCGCCACCGACTGGATCATCAAGGGCGAATCCAAGACCAATGCCAAGGCCAACTGGCACGGCTTTGGCAAGATGGCCACCGGCTTCAACATGCTGGACCCGATCAAGTCGACCATCGTGACACCCGGCATGGACCTGAACGGCAAGTTCGCCAAGACCGGCATTCCGGCCAGCATCGTCACCAAGTTCCTGGCCGAGCACGGCGTGGTGGTGGAGAAGACCGGCCTGTACAGCTTCTTCATCATGTTCACCATCGGCATCACCAAGGGCCGCTGGAACAGCATGCTGACCGCGCTGCAGCAGTTCAAGGACGACTACGACAAGAACATGCCGATGTGGCGCATCCTGCCCGAGTTCTGCCAGAAGTACCCGCGCTACGAAAAGATGGGCCTGGCCGACCTGTGCCAGCACCTGCACGCGCTGTACGCCAAGTACGACATCGCGCGCCTGACCACCGACATGTACCTGAGCGACCTGACCCCGGCCATGAAGCCCAGCGACGCCTACGCCCACATCGCGCTGCGCAAGACCGAGCGCGTGGAGATCGACAACCTCGAAGGCCGCGTCACCGTGGGCCTGGTCACGCCCTACCCGCCGGGCATTCCGCTGCTGATCCCGGGCGAAGTTTTCAACAAGAAGATCGTCGACTACCTGAAGTTCTCGCGCGAATTCAACACCCAGTGCCCGGGCTTCGAAACCGACATCCACGGCCTGGTGGAAGAGGTGGACGCCGACGGCAAGCACCACTACTTCGCCGACTGCGTGAAGGCCTAATCCCTCACCCTTGGTTTGCTATTAAATTAAGAGCTGCTCGCGCAGGTGTTAACTGCGTCAGTGGCTCTTTTTTTATAAATTTTGGGTGATTTGCGCGGGTTTTGAATCCAAAGCCCCGTACTGCTCCGTATTGGTACCAGCCGCAACATTTCGGCTTGTTATCCAACCACTAGGAGCTCTCCATGGTCTCGATCCAAACCACCCGTACATTGGCATCTTTCAGCCTGGCCGCCGTGATGGCAGCGGTCTCTTTCTCCGCCCTGGCGGCCGACGTCATGGTCGGCGGCGCGCCGATGCTGGCCTCCAAGGACATCATCGACAACGCCGTCAACTCCAAGGACCACACCACCCTGGTGGCAGCCGTCAAGGCCGCCGGCCTGGTCGATACGCTCAAAGGCCCAGGCCCGTTCACCGTGTTCGCGCCCACCAACGCTGCCTTTGCCGCACTGCCGGCCGGCACGGTGGACACCTTGCTCAAGCCCGAGAACAAGGGCACGCTGACCACCATCCTGACCTACCACGTGGTGGCCGGCAAGGTGGATGCAGCTTCCTTGGGCAAGATGATCATGGACGGCAAGGGCATGGCCACCTTGAAGACGGTCAGCGGCGGCACGCTGACGGCCAAAGCCAGCGGCGGCAAGGTGATGGTCACCGATGAAAAGGGCGGCACTGCCAATGTGACCATTGCCGATGTCTACCAGTCGAACGGCGTGATCCACGTGGTCGACAAGGTCTTGCTGCCCAAGTAATGCGGCCTCGGCTCAGGCTCCTAAACCTCTTCGCGCAGCCGTAAAAAGCTCGCGAAGCGCGGTATGCCGCTGGGGTTGGTATCGCGGAAGCGGTAAGTCACCCAGCTGCCGACGGGCGGTGGGTCGCGGCGCTGGGCATCGCTCAAGCCGGTGCCCAGCTTGAAGCGCAGGCCCTCCGGCGTTTCTACCAGCAAGGCGCCTAGCAGCCCCTTGTATTTGCCCTGGCCTGCGATGTGGCCGACCACCCGGGCCTCGGCGTCGTCAAAGGGCTTGAACTTCAGCAGGTCGTCGCTGCGCTGGCCCACGTATAAAGACTCTCCTCGGTGCAGTACCAGGCCTTCGCCACCGCCTTGCACGGTTTTGTGCAGCAGGGCTTGCAACGCCGCCGGGCTGGCGATGCGCGATTGCTTCACCGGCTGCACCCAGGGCGGTAAAGGCAATTCCTGCAAGGCAGCGAGCCGCAGGTCAAAAATGGCCCCATGCGCAGGCAGGTCGAACACCATGAACTGCATCTGCCGCCAGGCAGCGTCGGCCGCTGCCTGCTGCCGCACGGTCGACACCGCGCTGGCGAAGGCGCCACGACCGGCCCACAGCTCGCCGTCCATCGCCACCGCCGGCCAGCCCGCGGTAAACCAGGCGGGCGGGGTGATGGCTTGGCCGCCGCGTGTCCACAGCTGCTTGCCGTCCCAGTAGCCGCGCACGCCGTCGTATTTCTCGCTGACCCAATAGCCGTGCAGCGCCACGCCGGGCTTGTAGACCTTGGGCAGCATCAGCGGCGGCGCTTCGGCCCAGACCCAGCGGGGCGCTGCACTGGCGGCGGCGATCAGCAACAGGGTTCGGCGCAGCAGGGGGGCAGAGGGCGGTGTGTGCATGCCGCAATGTAACGCCGGGCCCGGTGCGCAAGGAATGGCCGGGCCGGCGTTTTATCCCCACAAAGCAGCATACTTTACGTAACAAAAAGCATGGGCTTTCATTGGCCTGCCTTGTTACAGTGCTGCGGGCGCAGCTGTGCTTTTGCTGGCGGCCGTCTTATTTCAACCTCAGCCTGGAGACTTATTCGCATGCAGATTTTTTCCTTTCGCCTGGCGCTGGTCGCTAGCGCAGTCACGCTGAGTTGTGCAGTCCACGCGGCCTCCATGGCTCCCGTCGCCGCCGAGAACGGCATGGTCGTCACCGCCCAGCACCTGGCCACCCAGGTCGGCGTGGACGTGCTGAAGAAGGGCGGCAACGCCGTCGATGCCGCTGTGGCCGTGGGCTACGCGCTGGCCGTGGTCTACCCGGCTGCCGGCAACCTGGGCGGCGGCGGTTTCATGACCGTGCAGCTGGCCGATGGCCGCAAGACCTTCCTGGATTTCCGCGAGAAAGCCCCGCTGGCCGCCACCGCCAATATGTACCTGGACGCAGACGGCAACGTCGTCAAGGGCGCCAGCACCAACGGCTACCTGGCCGTCGGCATCCCTGGCTCGGTGGCCGGTATGGAGACCGCGCGCACCAAGTACGGCACCATGTCGCGCGCCAAACTGCTGGCCCCTGCCATCACCCTGGCCGAACGTGGCTTCGTGCTGACCGAAGGCGATGTCGACATGCTGCAAACCGCCACTGCCGACTTCAAGAAGGATGCGCCCTCGGCCGCCATTTTCCTGAACAAGGGCGAACCCTTCCAGACCGGCCAGAAGCTGGTGCAAAAAGACCTGGCCAAGACCCTGCGCCTGGTCAGCCAGAAGGGCACGGACGGCTTCTACAAAGGCACGGTCGGCGCCAACATCGTCGCCGCCAGCCAGGCCGGCAAGGGCATCATCAGCCAGGCTGACCTCGACCAGTACAACGTGCGCGAGATGGCCCCGGTGGAATGCGACTACCGCGGCTACCACATCGTCTCGGCACCGCCCCCCAGCTCGGGCGGCGTGGTGATCTGCGAGATCCTGAACATCGTCGAAGGCTACCCGCTGAAAGAACTCGGCTTCCGTTCGGCCCAGGCCGTGCACTACCAGATCGAAGCCATGCGCCACGCCTACCTGGACCGCAACAGCTATCTGGGCGACCCGGACTTCGTGAAGAACCCGCTGGACCGCCTGCTGGACAAGGGCTACGCCGCCAAGATCCGCGCCGCCATCGACCCCGCCAAGGCCGGTGTCTCCAAGGACCTGAAGCCTGGCGTGGCACCGCACGAAGGCAGCAACACCACCCACTACTCCATCGTCGACAAGTTCGGCAATGCGGTGTCCGTCACCTACACGCTGAACGACTGGTTTGGCGCCAAGGTCACGGCGGCCAAGACCGGCGTGCTGCTGAACAACGAGATGGACGACTTCACCGCCAAGATCGGCGTGCCCAACCTGTACGGCCTGGTGCAGGGCGAAGCCAACAAGATCGAACCCGGCAAGCGGCCACTGAGCTCCATGAGCCCCACCATCGTGACCAAGGACGGCAAACCGGTGATGGTGGTCGGCACACCGGGCGGCAGCCGCATCATCACGGCCGTCACCCACACCATCCTGAACGTCATCGACTACGGCATGAATGTGCAGGAAGCCGTGGACGCGCCGCGCTTCCACCAGCAGTGGCTGCCCGATGTGACCCAGGTGGATACCTTCGGCATCAGCCCGGATACCCGCAAGATCCTCGAAGGCATGGGCCACAACCTGGCGGCACCGCAGCCGGCGAACCACCTGGCGGCGATCCTGGTGGGTGCGCCCAGCCTGGAAGGCAAGCCGCGTGGCAAGAACCGCTTCTACGGCGCCAACGATCCGCGCCGCAATACCGGCCTGGCACTCGGCTACTGATGGTTTAGATTGCTATAGTTAATATAGCTAGGGGCGCTGGTGCAATATGCGCCAGCGCCCCTTTTTTCTTGAGGCGGTGAGGTTTACGTGGCTTCGCCGATACCGCCGACCACTTGGCTGAAGCCGCCGTCCACATAGGTGATCTCGGCACTGACGCCCGCTGCCAGGTCGCTCAGCAGGAACGCGGCCACATTGCCCACGTCTTCGATGGTCACATTGCGGCGGATCGGGCATTCGGCCGTGGCCTTGAGCATCTTGCCGAAGTCCTTGATGCCGCTGGCGGCCAGGGTCTTGATCGGGCCGGCGCTGATGCCGTTGACGCGGATACCCTTGGGGCCCACCGACTCGGCCAGGTAGCGCACGCTGGCTTCCAGGGATGCCTTGGCCAGGCCCATGGTGTTGTAGTTGGGCAAGACGCGCAGCGCGCCCAGGTAGGTCAGGGTCAGCAGCGCCGACTTGTTGCTCAGGTAGGGCAGGGCAGCCTTGGCCATGGCCGGGAAGCTGTAGGCGCTGATGTCGTGCGCCACCCGGAAGCTCTCGCGGCTCAGGCCTTCGAGGAAGTCGCCGGTGATGGCTTCGCGCGGCGCAAAGCCGATGCTGTGCACAAAGCCGTCGAACTGCGGCCAGGTCTGGCCCAGGTCGGCAAACAGTTTGTCGATCTGCGCGTCGTCGGACACGTCGCAATCGAAGATCAGCTTCGAATCAAAGTCGGCAGCAAACTCGGTGATGCGGTCTTTGAAGCGCTCGCCCACGTAGCTGAAAGCCAGCTCGGCGCCTTGTGCGCGGCAGGCCTTGGCAATGCCGTAGGCGATGGAGCGGTTGCTCAGTACACCGGTGATGAGTAGTTTTTTGCCAGCAAGAAAGCCCATTCTTTATCTCCAGAAAAGTATTGCAGAATTGTCGCATGCGATTTTTACTGGCTCTGGGGGGGATGTTGTGCGCTGCATCGGTTGTGGCTGCGCCCGGCTACGCCTTGTGGGGCGAGCTGAAGTACGCGCCAGGCTTTACACATTTCGACTACGTCAACCCCGATGCGCCCAAGGGCGGCGAGCTGCGCCTGGTCAGCAATCTGCGCACTTCCACCTTCGATAAATACAACCCCTTCACCATCAAGGGCAGCGCACCGGCCTACCTGGGCGACATGCTGTTCGACTCGCTGCTGGCCGGGTCGATGGACGAGAACGGCGCAGGCTACGGCCTGCTGGCCGAGGACGTGGCGGTGGCCGCCGATGGCCTGAGCGCCACCTTCGTGCTGCGCCGCGAGGCCCGGTTCCACAACGGCGATCCGGTGCTGGCCTCTGACCTGAAATTCGTCTTCGATACCTTGATGGGGCCCTACACCTCGCCGGCCTACAAGACGGTGCTGGAGGACGTGGCCGGCATCGATGTGCTGGACGCCCGCACCGTGCGCTACCGCTTCAAGAAACCCAACCGCGAACTGCCGCTGACGGTGGGTGGCCTGCCAGTGTTCAGCCATAAATGGGGCATGGAGAATGGCAAGGCCAAGCGTTTTGACGAGGTGGTGATGGATATCCCCATCGGCAGCGGCCCCTACCGCATCGGCCCGGTCAACTTCGGCAAGGACATCACCTATGTGCGCGACCCGAACTACTGGGCGCGCGACCTGAACGTGAAGCGCGGCACCGAGAACTTCGACCGCATCACCGTCAAGATCTACAAGGACAGCACGGCCCGTCTCGAGGCGCTGAAGGCCGGCGAGTTCGATCTGATGCGCTTCTTCTCGGCCGGCGACTGGGCGCGCCGCGTGACCGGCAAGCGCTTCGACACCGGCGAGCTGGTCAAGGGCGAGTTCCAGCACCGCCTGCCATCGGGCTTCCAGAGCTACGTGATCAACCTGCGCCGCGACAAATTCCAGGATGTGCGGGTGCGCGAGGCGCTGGGCCTGGCGATGGACTACGAGTGGATGAACCGGCAGATGTTCTACGGCGCCTACCAGCGCGTGGTGGGCTTGTTCGGCAACACCGACTGCCAGGCCACCGGTCTGCCCAGCCCGCAGGAGCTGGCCCTGATGGAGCCGCTGCGCAAGAACATTCCGGCCACCGCCTTCGGCCCCATGGCGCTGCCGCCGCGCACCGACGGCGATTCTTCGCTGCGCGCCAATCTGCGCCGCGCCCAGGCCTTGCTGCAGCAGGCCGGCTGGACGGTGCGCGACGGCGCGCTGCGCAATGCCAAGGGCGAGCCCATGGTGATCGAATACCTGGACAGCAACGAGAGCGGTGCCCGCGTGGTCAGCCCCTGGGCGCGCAATCTGGAGAAGCTGGGCATACAGCTCAACTACCGGCCGGTGGACTTTGCGCTGTACCAGCAGCGGCTGAGCAAGTTTGAGTTCGAGATCATGTCCATCAACTACCCAGGCACCAACAGCCCAGGCCAGGAGTTTGCCGACATGTTTGGCAGCAAGGCTGCGGACGTGGAGGACTCGGGCAACTACACCGGCCTGAAGAATCCAGCGGTGGACGCCCTGATCGCGCGCATGACGGCCGCCAAGACCAAGGACGAGCTGCTGCCCGCCTGCCGCGCGCTGGAGCGCGTCATCAGCCACAGCCACATCCTGATTCCGCAGTGGACGGCCAGCACCCACCGCATGGCCTACAACGCCTGGCGCCTGGCGCGGCCGGCCCAGGTGCCACCGTATTCCCCCGGCGAAGGCTGGGCTATCCACACCTGGTGGGCGCAGCCCGCCCATACGGGCAAATAAACCATGCTGGCCTATATCCTCAAACGCCTGCTGCTGATGGTGCCCACCTTGCTGGGGGTGCTGCTGATTACCTTTGTGGTGGTGCAGTTTGTGCCCGGTGGGCCGGTCGAGCAATATATGGCCGAGGCCAAGGCCGGCGCGGGTGGCAGTGGGGCGGAGGGCGGTGGTTTCAGCTACCGCGGTGCGCAGGGCGTAGACCCCAAGCGGGTCGAGCAGATCAAGGCGCTGTACGGCTTCGACAAGCCTGCGCACGAGCGCTTCTTCCAGATGCTGGGGCAGTTTGCACGCTTCGACCTGGGCAAGAGCTTTTTCCAGAACAAGGCGGTGTCGCAGCTGGTGCGCGAGAAGCTGCCGGTGTCCATCAGCCTGGGCCTGTGGACCTTTTTTCTCAGCTACCTGATCGCCGTGCCGCTGGGCGTCGCCAAGGCGGTGCGGGCCGGCTCCACCTTCGACCTGGTCACCACCTTGCTGGTACTGGTGGGCTATGCGATTCCCGGCTTTGTGCTGGGTGTGGTGCTGCTGGTGGTGTTTGGTGGGCAGCTGCAGTGGTTTCCGCTGCGCGGCCTGGTGTCCAGCAATTTTGACGAGCTGGGCTGGGGCGCGAAGATCGTCGACTACCTCTGGCACATCGCCTTGCCCATCACCGCCATGGTGCTGGGCAGCTTCGCCGTCACCGCCATCCTGACCAAGAACGCCTTCCTGGAAGAAATCCGCAAGCAGTATGTGCTGACGGCCCGCGCCAAAGGCCTGTCGGAGCGGCAGGTGCTGTGGAAGCATGTGTTTCGCAATGCGCTGATCCCCATCGTCACCGGCTTTCCGGCGGCTTTCATCGGCGCGTTCTTCACCGGCTCGCTGCTGATCGAAACCCTGTTTTCACTCGACGGCCTGGGCCTGCTGAGCTACGAGAGCGTGATCCGCCGCGACTACCCGGTGGTGCTGGGCACGCTGTATCTGTTTACCTTGATTGGCTTGGTCACCAAGCTGATTTCCGATCTCTGCTACGTGTGGGTAGACCCCCGAGTACGCTTTGACTAACACCTCTGTTTCTATTTCCCCCAGCCCGGGCAAGCGTGCCTGGCAGCGCTTCAAACGCAACCGCCTCGGTTACTGGAGCCTGGTGATTTTCTGCGTGCTGGTGGTGTTGAGCCTGCTGGCCGAGGTCCTGAGCAACGACCGCCCGCTGGTGCTGCGCTACAACGGCCAAACCTATTTCCCGCTGGTCAAGGACTATTCGGAAAAGACCTTTGGCGGAGACTTCGAAACCGCGACCGACTACCTGGACCCGTTCATCCGGGCGCAGCTGGCCAAGGACGGCAACTGGGCGATCTATCCGCCGAACCCCTACGGCCCGAAGACGCTGAACTACTTTGCCAAGTACCCGAATCCGTCCGGCCCATCGCGCGACAACCTGCTGGGCACCGACGACCGCGGCCGCGATCTGCTGGCGCAGCTGGTGTACGGCTTTCGGGTCAGTGTGTTGTTTGCGTTTGTATTGACGGCGGTGGGCGTTGTCATCGGTATCTTTACCGGAGCGATACAGGGGTATTTTGGGGGGACTACGGATCTGGTTTTTCAGCGTTTCATCGAAATCTGGAGCTCCATGCCCGCGCTCTACATGCTCATCATTTTCAGCGCCATATTTACGCCAAGTATCGGACTGCTCCTGCTGCTGCTGAGCCTGTTCGGCTGGATGGGCTTAAGCGATTACACCCGTGCCGAGTTTTTGCGCAATCGGCAGATGGACTACGTCAGAGGTGCTCGCGCATTGGGTGTGGGAAATACGCAAATTATCTGGCGCCACATACTGCCGAATAGCCTTACGCCGGTGGTGAGCTTCTTGCCTTTCCAGATGAGTGCATCCATTCTTACCTTGACCTCGTTGGACTTTCTGGGCTTGGGTGTGCCGCCCGGTACGCCGTCGCTCGGTGAATTGCTGAACCAGGGCAAGAACAACATCGACGCGTGGTGGATATCGCTGAGTACCTTTGTGGTGCTGGTGACCACGCTGCTATTGCTGACCTTCATGGGCGACGCGCTGCGCGATGCGCTGGATCCACGGAAGGTGCAGGCATGAGTTTGCTCGACGTACAGAATTTGACGGTTGGCTTCGGTGGCAAGCCGGTGGTGGACGGCATCAGCTTCCAGATCCAGCCGGGCGAAAAGTTTGCGCTGGTGGGGGAGTCGGGCTCGGGCAAGACCATCTCGGCGCTCAGCCTGCTGCGTCTGGTGGCCGACGCGCAGACGACCGGTCGGGCCCTGTTCGGCGGGCAGGATCTGCTGGCGTTGACCGAGCATCAACTGCGCGGCATCCGCGGCCAGGACATTGCGATGATCTTTCAGGAGCCGATGACGGCGCTGAACCCGCTGTTCACCGTCGGCCGCCAGATCGCCGAGGTTTTTGAGCTAAAACAGGGGTTGACGCAGCAACAGTCTGCGCAAGCAGCTATTGAAATAATAGCAAGTACCGGGATCGCCGAGCCGGCCCGCCGCGCCAACAGCTATCCGCACCAACTGAGCGGCGGCCAGCGCCAGCGCGCCATGATCGCCATGGCCCTGGCCTGCAAGCCCAAGTTGCTGCTGGCCGACGAGCCGACCACCGCACTGGACGTGACGGTGCGCAGCCAGATTCTGGCTCTGCTGTCCGATCTGCAGCGCCAGCACGGCATGGCGGTTTTGCTGATCACGCACGACCTGCACCTGGTGCGCCGCTTTGCCGACCGCGTGGCGGTGATGGAAAACGGCTGCATCGTGGAAACCGGCGCGGTGGCCACGGTATTCGGCGATCCGCAGCACGCCTACACCCGCAAGCTGATCGACAGCAAGCCGGTGCGCGATGTGGTGGCCGAGCATACCGATGCGCCCTTGCTGCAGGCCCAGGGCCTGCGCGTGGCTTACCCGACGGCGCAGCCGGGCATCAAGGGCTGGTTCCAGAAAAGCGAGTTTGTGGCCCTGCAGGACGCCAGTTTTTCGATTCCCCCCGGCCAGACCCTGGGCGTGGTGGGCGAATCGGGTTCGGGCAAGTCGACGTTGGCCCTGGCGGTGCTGGGCCTGCAAGCCTATAGCGGCGTGGTGCAGCTGGGCGGCCAGACCTGGAGCCGGGACAGTGCGCGCAACAAATCCCTGCGTGCGGCGGTGCAGGTGGTGTTCCAGGACCCGTTTTCCTCGTTGTCGCCGCGTATGACGGTGGAAGAAATCGTCGGCGAAGGCCTGCTGGTGCATGCACCCCAGCATGGCGCGGCCGAACGCCAGCGCCAGGTGATCCAGGCGCTGCTGGACGTCGGCATGTCGGAACAGCAGTTTCCCGGCTTGCTGCAGCGCTATCCCCACGCGTTTTCGGGTGGCCAGCGCCAGCGGCTGGCGATTGCCCGGGCGCTGATCGTGCAGCCACAGTTGCTGGTGCTGGACGAACCGACCAGTGCGCTGGACGTAACCATACAGAAACAGGTTTTGCAGCTATTGCAGCGCCTGCAGCGCGAGCGCGGCCTGGCCTATCTGCTGATCACCCACGACATGGAGGTGGTGCGCGCCATGGCCCACCAGGTGCTGGTGGTGCAAAACGGCGACATCGTGGAATCCGGCCCGGTGCATGCGGTGCTGGATGCGCCCCAGCATGCCTACACCCGCACTTTGGTCTCGGCCAGCGCCTGAAACGCGCCGCGTCTTTGCCGCAACACTGCGGTGCTTTCGGGATAGGGGCGTTTTGTGTCCTGCTTCGGGCTAAATCGTCAAGCCATCACCGTAAAAGCCCTTACAAATCAGTGCAATAAGCCCATTTCTGGGCTAGAATAAGAGCTCACGACCAAACGGGCGGGTAATTACCGCCCGTTTTTTTTGGTCGATTGTTTTTAACACGCTCTAAAAGAGGCTGGTTTTTCAGGCTTTTAGGGCAATTGCACACTCTCATATCACACGTGGCGTTACAAGAAATCGTTGAACAAACCGTAACCGGATTTGGTTATGACCTCGTAGAGATCGACCGCTCTGCCGGTGGTTTGCTGCGCATCACGATCGACCACCCTTGGGTCGCTGGCACACCTGAGCAATTCATCAACGTCGAAGACTGCGAAAAAGTCACCCGCCAGCTGCAGTTTGCCCTGGAAGTGGATGGCGTGGAATACAAGCGGCTGGAAGTGTCGTCGCCGGGCATCGATCGCCCGTTGCGCAACAAGAATGATTTTGAGCGTTTTGTGGGCTACGTCATCGACGTAAACCTCAAGGTGGCTATTGGCGTTGCCGCAGAGGGCAAGGTCAACGCCAACCGGAAGAAATTTCGCGGCACGCTGGAGGCGGTTGCTGCTGTCGGTGACGCGGCGCCCAGCTGGCAAATCGTCTGGAGTGACGAGCCCGAGGCCAAGCCCGGTGTGCGCGTCAGCAAGAAGCGCGTTCCAGCACCCTTGCAGGCCATGGGTTTCACCTTGGATGAGATCCGCGATGCCCGGCTGGCCCCTATCGTTAGTTTCAATGGTCGCAACGCAAAAGACACGGGTGTTGCGCAAGAGTGATGGTCCGGCGTGATGGCTGCGTAAGCACAGTCCGGCGGGTTTGATTTTTTTGGTTTAAGTGTTCAGGAGATTCGTGACATGAATCGCGAAATGTTGATGTTGGTGGATGCCATTTCACGTGAGAAGAACGTGGAGCGGGATGTCGTATTTGGCGCCGTGGAGTCGGCTTTGGCGCAAGCCACCAAAAAGCTGTACCAGGGCGAAGTGGATATCCGCGTCGCCTTGGACCGCGATAGCGGCAACTACGAAACCTTCCGCCGTTGGCTGGTGGTGCCAGACTCTGCCGGTTTGCAAAACCCCGAGGCAGAAGAGCTGGTGTCGGACGTGCGCGACGACATTCCTGACATCGAAGAAGGCGACTACATCGAGAAACCGATCGAGTCCCTGCCGATTGGCCGGATTGGCGCGATGGCCGCCAAGCAGGTCATTCTGCAAAAGATCCGCGACGCTGAACGCGAAATGCTGCTCAACGACTTCATGAGCCGTGGCGACAAGATTTTTGTCGGTACCGTCAAGCGCATGGACAAGGGCGACATCATCGTCGAGAGCGGCCGTGTCGAAGGCCGCCTGCGCCGCAACGAGATGATCCCCAAGGAAAATCTGCGCACCGGTGACCGCGTCCGCGCCATGATTATGGACGTGGACCTGACCCTGCGCGGTGCCCCCATCATCCTGTCGCGCAGCTCGCCTGCCTACATGGTCGAGCTGTTCCGCCAGGAAGTGCCGGAAATCGAGCAAGGCCTGCTGGAGATCAAATCCTGCGCCCGTGACCCCGGTTCGCGCGCCAAGATCGCTGTGTTGTCGCACGACAAGCGCGTCGATCCTATCGGCACCTGCGTCGGCGTGCGTGGTACCCGTGTCAACGGCGTGACCAACGAACTCGCCGGTGAACGCGTCGACATCGTGCTGTGGAGCGAAGACCCCGCCCAGTTCGTGATTGGCGCCCTGGCTCCGGCCAACGTCAGCTCGATCGTGGTGGACGAAGAGCGCCACGCGATGGATGTGGTGGTGGACGAAGAAAACCTGGCGATCGCGATCGGCCGCGGCGGACAAAACGTGCGCCTGGCCGCCGAATTGACCGGCTGGAAGATCAACATCATGGACGCCGCCGAGTCGGCCCAGAAGCAGGCCACCGAGACCGATTCCAGCCGCAAGCTGTTCATGGAAAAGCTCGATGTCGACGAAGAAATGGCCGACATCCTGATCCACGAAGGCTTCACCAGCCTGGAAGAAATCGCCTACGTGCCGCTGCAGGAAATGTTGGAAATCGAAAGCTTCGACGAGGAAACCGTCCACGAGCTGCGTTCGCGTGCCAAAGACGTGCTGTTGACCATGGAAATTGCCCTGGAAGAAGACGCTGAAGCGGCCGAGCCGGTCTCGCAAGACCTGAACGACCTCGAAGGTCTGACCCCTGAATTGATCGCCAAGCTCCAAGCCGGCGGCATCCACACACGCGACGATCTGGCCGACTTGGCCGGTGATGAGCTCTCCGAAATTACCGGCCAGTCTGAGGACGAGGCCACGACCTTGATCATGAAAGCGCGCGCACATTGGTTTACCAATGACGCCGCTTCTCAAGAGTAATGGTCATGAAAGGTCACACAATACATGTCCACTACTACCGTCGCCGAGTTTGCTGCTGAACTCAAAAAATCCCCTGACACCCTGCTGGAACAACTCCGGGGTGCCGGTGTTGCCAAAGCTGCCGTGTCTGACGTTCTGAGCGAGTCCGACAAGCAGCGTTTGCTGGGCTATCTGCAGGCCAGCCATGGCACAGCCACCCTGGAGCGCAAGAAGATCACCCTGGTGAAGAAATCCACCAGCGAGATCAAGCAAGCCGACTCCACCGGCCGTGCCCGCACCATCCAGGTGGAAGTGCGCAAGAAGCGTACTTTCATCAAGCGTGAAGACGAGCTGGATGTACCCGCCGAAGCCGTTGCTGTGCCCGAGCAGGAAGTCGAAGTGCCGGTCAGCAATGCTGCGGAAGAAGCCGAATTGGCCCGCCGTGAAGAAGAAGCCCGCCGCCAGGTTGAGCTGATGCGCCGCCAGGAAGAAGAACTGATCGAGAAGCGCCGCCAGCGCGAAGAGCAGGAAGCCCGCGACCGTGTAGCTGCTGAAAAAGCTGCTGCTGCGAGCGAGGCTGCTGAACGCGCCCAGGCCGAACAACAAAAGGCCGCCGTACCTGCGCCACCGTTATCTGCTGTGGGGCAAAACATCAACGCTGCGGCCGACGCCGCTGCGCTGGCCAAGGTCCAGGCCGAGGCCGCTGCTGTACAAGCCAAGGCGCAAGCCGATGCCGATGCCCGCGCCAAAGTCGCTGCCGAGTCCAAGGCCCGTGCCGACGAAGAAGCTGCCCGTGTGGTGGACCTGGGTGACCGCCGCCGCAAGGCCGAAGCCGAGGCTGCCGCCATCCGCTTGATGATGTCCACGCCCAAGAAGGTGCTGGTCGCCAAGAAGCCGGAAGAACCCAAGCCTGCCGCCAAGCCCGCCGTGGCCGATGCGGCCAAGGCCGGCATGAAGGGCACGCTGCACAAGCCTGCAGCGGGCACTGCGCCAGCCAAACCTGCCGCCAATGCACCGGCTACGCCGGGTACCGGCACGGGCAAGGAAGTCAAATCCGCCAAGCTGTCCAGCAGCTGGGCCGATCCGGCCAAGAAGAAGCCGCTGCCTACGCGTGGCGACTCCAGTGGCGGCGTGGGCCGTGGCAACTGGCGTGGTGGTCCGCGTGGCCGCCGTGGCAGCAATGACCGCGACCAGCGTGACGACAATATGTCGCAAGCACCGGTGGAAGCGCGCACGATTGAAGTGCACGTGCCTGAAACCATCACCGTGGCCGAACTGGCCCACAAGATGGCAGTCAAGGCCTCCGAGGTGATCAAGCACCTGATGAAGCTGGGCCAGATGGTTTCCATCAACCAGCCTTTGGACCAGGACACGGCCATGATCGTGGTCGAGGAAATGGGCCACAAGGCCGTGGTTGCTGCGCTGGACGATCCAGAAGCATTTACCGCTGAAGAAGTGCAACAGCAAGAGTCCGAATCCTTGCCGCGTGCACCGGTCGTGACCGTCATGGGCCACGTCGACCACGGCAAGACCTCGCTGCTGGATTACATCCGCCGCGCCAAGGTGGCCTCCGGCGAAGCCGGCGGCATTACCCAGCACATCGGTGCCTACCATGTGGAAACTGCGCGTGGCGTGGTGTCCTTCCTGGATACCCCGGGCCACGAAGCGTTTACCGCCATGCGTGCCCGTGGTGCGCAAGCGACCGACATCGTCATTCTGGTGGTAGCTGCCGACGACGGCGTGATGCCGCAAACCAAAGAAGCCATCAAGCACGCAAAAGCCGCTGGTGTGCCCATCGTGGTGGCGATCAACAAGATCGATAAACCCGATTCGAACCCCGAGCGCGTGAAGAACGAGCTGGTGATCGAAGACGTGATCCCCGAAGACTTCGGTGGTAGCTCGCCTTTCGTCTCCGTGTCGGCCAAAACCGGCCAGGGTATCGACGAACTGCTGGAACAAGTGCTGTTGCAGGCCGAAGTGCTGGAACTGAAGGCACCGGTCGATGCCATGGCCAAGGGCCTGGTGATCGAAGCCCGTCTGGACAAGGGCAAGGGCCCGGTGGCCACCGTGCTGGTGCAGTCGGGTACGCTGAAGACCGGCGACATCGTGCTGGCGGGTTCTACCTACGGCCGCGTGCGTGCCATGCTGGACGAGAACGGCAAGCCGTCCAAGTCCGCAGGTCCGTCGATCCCGGTGGAAATCCAGGGTCTGACCGAAGTACCGCAAGCTGGTGATGAATTCATGGTCTTGCTCGACGAACGTCGGGCCCGTGAAATCGCCACCTACCGTGCCGGCAAGTTCCGTAACACCAAGCTGGCCAAGCTGCAGGCCGCCAAGCTGGAAACCATGTTCACCGACATCACGGCGGGCGAGGTCAAGATGCTGCCGATCATCGTCAAGGCCGATGTGCAGGGTTCGCAAGAAGCTTTGGCCCAGTCGCTGCTCAAGCTGTCGACCGACGAAGTCAAGGTGCAAATGGTCTACGCCGCTGTGGGCGGGATCAGCGAGTCCGACGTCAATCTGGCGATCGCCTCCAAGGCCATCGTGATCGGTTTCAATGTGCGTGCCGATGCCGGCGCGCGCAAGCTGGCCGAGAACAATGCTGTCGACCTGAAGTACTACAACATCATTTACGACGCCGTCGATGAGTTGAAGGCAGCGATGGCCGGTATGCTGGCTCCCGAGCAACGCGAAGAAGTCATCGGTATGGCCGAGATCCGCACCGTGTTCGTGGCCTCCAAGATTGGTACGGTTGCAGGCTGTATGGTCACCAACGGTTCCGTCAACCGCAGTGCCCGCTTCCGTCTGCTGCGCGAAAACATCGTCATCTACACCGGTGAAATTGATTCGCTCAAGCGCGTCAAGGACGATGTACGCGAAGTGCGCGAAGGCTTCGAGTGCGGTATCAAGCTCAAGAACTACAACGACATCGCCGTCGGCGACCAGTTGGAATTCTTTGAGATCAAAGAAATCGCCCGTACCCTGTAATGGTCAAACGCAAAGCCGCTGCGCCGAATCGCAGCCTCAAAGTCGCCGACCAGATCCAGCGGGATCTGACCGAGCTGATCGCCCGCGAGTTGAAAGACCCGCGGGTGGGCATGGTCACCATCCAGGCGGTCGAGGTCACGCCCGACTATGCGCACGCCAAGGTGTTCTTCAGCGTGCTGACGGGCAACCCGGACGAATGCACCGAGGGCTTGAACCAGGCCGCAGGCTTTCTGCGCGCCGGTTTGTTCAAGCGCTTGCACATCCATACCGTGCCGACTTTGCACTTTCACTTTGACCGGACCACCGAGAAAGCCTCCGACATGAACGCGCTGATTGCGCGGGCGGTGGCATCCCGGGCCAAGGAAGACTGAGCACCATGACCGCAACGCCACGTGTACGGGTTGCCAGACGCCCCGTGCACGGGGTGCTGCTGCTGGACAAGCCTCTGGGCCTGTCGAGTAACGACGCGCTGCAAAAAGTGAAATGGCTGCTGCGCGGCGAGAAGGCGGGCCATACCGGCACGCTGGACCCGCTGGCCACCGGTGTGCTGCCCCTGTGTTTTGGGGCTGCCACCAAGTTCAGCCAGCTGCACCTGGATGCCGACAAAACCTATCTGGCCGTGGCCCGGTTGGGCGTCAAGACCAGTACCGGCGATGCCGAAGGCGATGTGATCGAGACCCGGCCGGTGGCGGTGACGCAGTCGCAGATCGATACGGTGGTGCGCCGCTTTACCGGCCCGATTCAACAGGTGCCGCCGATGTACAGCGCCTTGAAGCGCGATGGCAAGGCTTTGTATGAGTACGCACGTGAAGGCATAGAGATTGAGCGGCCTGCACGGGATGTGGAGATTTTTCAGCTGGAAGTGGCTTTGGCCGAGGTGGAATCTGCGCATGAAGCTATAAAAATAATAGCTAAATGCAGCAAAGGAACCTATATCCGCACGCTGGGCGAAGACATAGGCGAGGCCCTGGGTTGCGGTGCGCATCTGACGGGCTTGCGCCGGATTGCCACCGGCGACTTCGTGATTGGCCAATGTGTCACCTTGGCGGCGCTCGAGGCCATGACCGAAGACGAGCGGCTGGCGTGCCTGCTGCCGGTGGATGCGCTGCTGCCGCAACACCGGCGTGTCACGCTGGATACGGAGAATGCAGGGCGCTTCCTGAGCGGTGTGCGCCGCCGGGGTGACTGGCCGGACGCTGCCCATGTGGCGGTCTACAGCGAAAACCCACCGGCTTTGCTGGGCACAGCCCAGGTGAAGAGCGGTGAATTGATACCAGGGCGACTGCTAAGCCCGCTGGATATTGGCCAGATTTTGGCCCAGGCGCAAAAAGCAGAGAGCCAACCGATTTAGGAGTAGAGAAATATGAGCATTAAACAAATCCGTAATATCGCCATCATCGCCCACGTCGATCATGGCAAGACCACCATGGTCGACCAGCTGCTGCGCCAGTCCGGTACCTTTGCCGAACACGAAAAAGTGGTCGACACCGTGATGGACAACAACGCCATCGAAAAAGAACGTGGCATCACGATTCTGGCCAAGAACTGCGCCGTGACCTGGGAAGGCACGCACATCAACATCGTCGACACCCCCGGTCACGCGGACTTCGGCGGTGAAGTGGAACGTGCGCTGTCCATGGTTGACGGCGTGGTGCTGCTGATCGATGCGCAAGAAGGCCCTATGCCGCAAACCCGTTTCGTGACCAAGAAGGCCTTGGCCCTGGGTCTGAAGCCGATTCTGGTGGTGAACAAGGTGGACAAGCCCGGTGCGCGTCCCGACTTCGTGGTCAACGCGGCTTTCGACCTGTTCGACAAGCTGGGCGCCACCGACGAACAGCTGGACTTCCCCGTGGTGTATGCCTCTGGCATCAACGGCTGGTCGTCGCTGGAAGAAGGTGCGCAGGGCGAACAGTGGGGCCCCGACATGTCGGCCCTGTTCAACACCGTGCTCAAGCATGTGCCAGCGCAAAAGGGCGACCCCGAAGCGCCGCTGCAGCTGCAGATTTCGGCACTCGACTTCTCGTCTTTCGTCGGCCGTATCGGCGTGGGCCGCATCAGCCAAGGCACGATCAAGCCCATGATGGACGTGGTGGTCATGGAAGGTCCGGACGGCAAGCCCGTCAAAGGCCGTATCAACCAGGTCCTGACCTTCCAAGGTCTGGAGCGCGTGCAGGCTGCTGAAGCCGGCCCCGGCGAGATCGTGCTGATCAACGGTATTGGCGACATCGGCATCGGCGTGACCATCACCGATCCGGTCAACCCTGCACCGCTGCCCATGCTGAAGGTGGATGAGCCCACCCTGACCATGAACTTCTGCGTCAACACCAGCCCGCTGGCTGGCCGCGAAGGCAAGTACGTGACCAGCCGCCAGATCTGGGACCGCCTGCAAAAAGAACTGCAACACAACGTGGCTCTGCGCGTCAAGGAAACTGACGAAGAAGGTATCTTCGAAGTCATGGGCCGCGGCGAACTGCACTTGACCATCCTGCTGGAAAACATGCGCCGCGAAGGCTATGAGCTGGCCGTGTCCAAGCCCCGCGTGGTGATGAAGGAAGTCAACGGCGAGAAGTACGAACCCATCGAACTGGTGACCGCCGACATCGAAGACGCCCACCAAGGTGGCGTGATGCAAGCCCTGGGTGAGCGCAAGGGCGAGCTGGTGAACATGGAGCCGGACGGCCGTGGCCGAGTCCGTCTCGAATACCGCATCCCGGCCCGTGGCCTGATCGGTTTCACCAACGAATTCCTGAACTTGACCCGCGGTTCCGGCCTGATCTCCAACATCTTCGACACCTACGAGCCGCACAAAGGCGACATCGGTGGCCGCAAGAATGGCGTGCTGATCTCCATGGACGCCGGTGAAATCTTCACCTACGCGCTGGGCAAGCTGGACGACCGCGGCCGCATGTTCGTGCGCGCCAACGATCCGGTGTACGAAGGCATGATCGTCGGCATCCACAGCCGCGACAACGACCTGGTGGTCAACGCCACGCGTACCAAGCAGCTGACCAACTTCCGCGTGTCCGGCAAGGAAGACGCGATCAAGATCACGCCGCCGATCGACTGCACGCTGGAATACGGCGTCGAGTTCATCGAGGACGACGAGCTGGTGGAAATCACGCCCAAGTCGATCCGTCTGCGCAAGCGCTACCTGACCGAAAGCGAACGCAAGCGCGCTGGCCGTTGATCGGTAGCCGCGTCCACCATTAGGTGGATGACTGGCCGCTGAAACCCCGGACGCTTTGCGGCGTGCCGGGGTTTTTCTTTGCCTGCCTGATTGACAATGTAAATATGAAGCTATCCCATTCCCACGCTGTGTTCATGATGGTCCTGGTCACGCTGATGTGGTCCATCGCCGGCGTTACCACCCGGCACCTGGAGTCGGCGCACAGCTTTGAAATCACCTTCTGGCGCAGCGCTTTCACCGTGTTGTCGCTGCTGGTGATACTGCCGCTGCTGCAGGGCCGCGTGGTGTTCACCAAGATCCGCCAGGGCGGCACGGCGCTGTGGCTGTCGGGCATCTGCTGGTCGGTGATGTTCACCGCCTTCATGGTGGCGCTGAGCATGAGCCCGGTGGCCAATGTACTGGTGACCATGGCCTTGGGCCCCTTGTTCACCGCCTTGCTGGCTCGCATCTTCATCGGCCACCGGCTGCCGCTGCGGACCTGGGTGGCGATTGCGGTGGCTGGCGTGGGTATTGCCACCATGTACGGCACCCAGCTGAGCCTGGCCGGCGACTCCGGCCAGTGGGTCGGCACCCTGGTCGCGCTGTGCGTGCCGATTGCCGGTGCGGTCAACTGGACGGTGGTGCAGCGCAGCCACGCCAAGGGCCAGGATGTGGACCTGGTGCCTTCGGTGCTGGTCGGCGCCATCTTGTCGACGGCGCTGACCTTGCCGCTGGCCTTGCCGTTCCAGGCCACGCCGCACGACGTCGGCCTGCTGGCCATGCTGGGCGCGGTGCAGCTGGCGATTCCCTGCGTGCTATCGGTGTGGTGCGCACGGGTGCTGAAGGCGCCCGAGGTGTCCTTGCTGCAACTGCTGGAAGTGCTGTTCGGCATCGTTCTGGTGTGGCTGGGCGCGGGCGAGGCACCGGCCCAGTCGGTGCTGCTGGGCGGCTCGCTGGTGCTGGGCGCCCTGGTGGCGAACGAGCTGCTCGGCTGGTGGCAGCGTAAAAGCCTGGTCTAACGATCTGCTCAGCGCAGGCTGGTGCGCTGGCGTTCGACTGCGGCCTGTTCGCGTTCCACGTCTTCACGCATGGCCCGTACCTCGGCCAGCG
Source organism: Rhodoferax ferrireducens (assembly GCF_031458075.1). Lineage (GTDB taxonomy): Bacteria > Pseudomonadota > Gammaproteobacteria > Burkholderiales > Burkholderiaceae_C > Rhodoferax_B > Rhodoferax_B ferrireducens_A. The sequence continues at coordinate 1,732,792 of NZ_JAVDXT010000001.1, forward strand.
CCTTGTGAAAGCCGTGCACCGCGCGGTCGATTTCCTGTGGCGGGGCTTCGTCCAGCTGGTGGTGGCTGGAGCTGACAAATTCCTGCGCCTGGTTGGCAATCTCGCCGGCCAGGTCGGCCTTGGTGTCGGCCATCTGCTGCGACTGCTGCATGTCGATGTCGCCAAACGAATCGGCAAACAAGCCCAGCAAGCCGTAAGCCCGGCTCAGCTCGGCCGCCAGGCGCTGCGCGTGTTCGGCTTCGCGCTGCACGGCGCTGGCGGCGGCCACCGCTTCATGCACTTCCTGCTGCCGCAGCAGCAGCGCTGTGGCCGTCTGGGCATCGCGGGCGGCGCCGGCCGCGCGGCGTGCGACATAGGCTGCCATCGCGGCCAGTGCCAGGCACAGCAGGCAGATGAGCGTGGCGGCCAGGGAGAAAACTTCGGCAGTGGTCATAGCGTCCTGGGGTAGAGGCTTTAAGCAAAATAGGCAGTTTGCGCTTATTCTGCTTGCGCGGGCTGCTATAAAAAGCAGAGTGATTCACACATTGTGCCCCAGATCGCCGGCTCTTCGCTACGGCTTGTTCTTGCCTTCCGGATAGGCGGGCAAGGGCAGGCGCTCAAAGCCGGTGCGGCGGGCCGCGGCGGTGATGCGGACCAGGGTTTCTGCGGCCGCAGCGTTGACCCAATCCCACTTGAAACGCCAGGTCCAGCAGCCCACCGTGCCCGGGGTGTTCATGCGGTGGCTGCCGTCCAGGCCCAGCACGTCCTGGAACTGGCAGATCGCATGGTTGGCCACCGACTGCGCGCAGGCACGGATCATCGCCCAGTGCACGTCGCTGCCATCGGTGTGCAGGTACTCGCCCGCATAGGCGCGCTCGCGCTCGGTGCAGTCGGCCCACCAGCCCTGGATGGTGTCGTTGTCGTGCGTGCCGCTATAGACCACGGTGTCGCGCTCGTAGTTGTGCGGCAGGAAGTTGTTGCTGGCGTCGTCAGAGAATGCGAACTGCAGAATCCGCATGCCGGGGAAGCCGGCCCGGGTGCGCAGCGCCACCACTTCGTCGGTGATCACGCCCAGGTCTTCGGCAATGATGGGCAATTTGCCCAAGGCGGCCTCGATGGCGGCGAACAGGTCGTAGTCCGGCCCGGGCATCCAGCGGCCCTTGACGGCGGTGGGTTCGCTGGCCGGGATTTCCCAGTAGCCAACAAAGCCGCGGAAGTGGTCGATGCGCACCACGTCGGCCAGGCTCAGCTGGCGCTTCACGCGCTCTATCCACCAGCTGTAGCCGTCGGCCTTCATGGCTGCCCAGTTGTACAGCGGGTTGCCCCAGCGCTGGCCGGTCTCGGAGAAGAAGTCGGGCGGCACGCCGGCGATCACGTTCGGGTTGCCGCTGGCGTCCAGTTCGTACAGATCGGGGCGGGACCAGCAGTCGCTGGAGTGGTGGGCAATGAAGATCGGCAGGTCGCCGACCATGTGCACGTTCTTCTGGTTGGCGTAGGCCTTGAGCTGCTTCCACTGCACATCAAACTGCCATTGCACAAAGCCCCAGAAGCCGATCTCCGCGGCATGCTCGGCGCGCGCCGCAGCCAAAGCCGCCGGTTCGCGCTGCGCCAGGGCTGTGGGCCATTCGGGCCAGAGCGCCGGGCTGTGCGCCTGGTCCAGCGCCATGAACAGGGTGTAGTCGGCCACCCAGCTTTTCTCGGTTAGCAGCCAGGCCTGGAAGGCCTGCTGGTCGGCCGCAGTGGCATGCTGCTGGAAACCCGCAAAAGCCTCGCGCAGCTTGTGCAAGCGCCAGGGCACGACCTGGCTGAAGTCGATTTTCTCGTCGCTGAACCGGGCGATCAGTGCGTCTTTAGCGATCCAGCCGCGCTCGACCAGCGGCTCGAAGGCCACCAGCAGCGGATTGCCGGCAAAGGCCGAGCTGCCCATATAGGGCGAGTCGCCCGGGCCGATAGGCCCCAGCGGCAGGGTTTGCCACAGCGACTGGCCGGCGGTATGCAACCAGTCGACAAAGTAATACGCGTTCGGCCCGAAGTCGCCGCAGCCATGCGGGCCGGGCAGGGAGGTGGGGTGCAGCAGGACGCCCGCGCTGCGTTGGTTCAAAAGATCGGAAGCCATGGTTGGTCCCCAGAATGTGGAAGAAAGATCAGGCGGCGAACCAGCTGAAGCCTTTGGGTGGCAGGGTAAGCACTCCTTGGGCCAGGTCGTGCGTGCCGTAGATCAAGCGCCAGTTGCTTCCACCCGGCACAGCGACGTTCACCGTATCCGCCGACAGGTTCTGCACCACCAGCACACGCTGTGCGGCCGTGCCGCGCACATAGGCGAGGACGCGGTCGTCTAGGCCAGCCAGCGGCTGGAAGCTGCCCCCGGACAGGGCTGGATGCGCGCGGCGCACCGCCAGCATGGCGCGCACGCCCGCATGGGTACGGGCCGGCAGGCTGGCCGGGTCGGCCAGTGCGGCATCGACGGCCGGCCAATCGACCGCGCCACGCACCCGGTAGCGCGCGTCCTGGTAGCCGGTCAGGGCTTCCTGCTCGCGCTGGAACTGTTCGTCGTTGGGCTTGGCGAACTCGTCGCCGTAGAACACCACTGGCGTACCCAGCAGGGTGAAGCTGATGCTGAAGGCCAGTTGCAGCGCCGCCGGGTCGTGGCGGAACAGATCCACCAGGCGCGAGGCAATGCCTTCGCCCTGGCGGAAGTCCCACTCGGGCTGCAGGCAGTAGGCAGCGTGGATGGCTTTGCGCTCGGCCGGCGTGACCATCTCCAGGGTTAGCTCGTCATGGCAGCGCAGGAACGAGAACCAGCCGCAGTCGGCCGGAATCTCCGGCGTGAAGGCGGTCGACAGGGTTTCGAAAATCGGCTTTGCCGAGCCCTGGGCCAGCGCCAGGTAGATGCGCGGCATCACCGGGAAATGGTAGGCCGCCTGGCATTCGTCGCTGTCGCCGAAATAGGTGACCACCTCGGCCGGCGGCTGGCAGGCCTCGGCTAGCAGGATGGTGCCGGGGCGCACGGCATCCAGCACCGCGCGGAAGAACTTGACGATGGTGTGCGTGCCCGGCAGGTTCTCGCAGATCGTGCCTTCTTCCTTCCACAGATAGGGAATCGCGTCGGCGCGGAAGCCGTCCACGCCCTGCGCCACCCAGAACAGCAGCACCCGGCACATGGCCAGCAGCACCTCGGGGTTGCGGTAGTTCAGGTCCGGCTGCGAGTCGAAGAAGCGGTGGAAGAAATAGGTGCCAGGATCTTCCGGCAACGGGTGCCAGTTGCTCGGCATCATGCCCTTGAAGATGATGCGCGCTTCCTTGTAGCGCTCTGTCGTGTCGCTCCAGATGAAGTAGTCGCGGTAGGGATTGTCCGGCCCCTTGCGGGCCTCCTGGAACCAGTGGTGCTGGTCCGAACAGTGGTTCATCGCCACGTCGAAGATCACCCGGATGCCACGGCGGTGCGCCTCGGCCAAGAACTCGCCAAACGTGGCCTGGGCCGCGGCATCGCTGCCACCCACCAGCTCGCTGCGGATCTTGGTGTAGTCACTGATGTCAAATCCCGCGTCGCGCATGGGCGAATCGAGTATCGGCAGCAGCCACAGGCAGGTCACGCCCAGATCCTGCAGATAACCCAGGCGGGTAGTCAGGCCTTGGAAGTCCTGGTTGAACAGGTCGACGTAGAGCGAGTACACCACCACCTCCTTGAACCAGGTGGCGGGCGGCGGCGGGCTGGCGGCCTGGGCGGCGGCTTGTAGCTCGGTGAAGAAGGGCTCCAGCTGGTCAACCGGCTGGTCGGGGTAGAGCTGCTGCCAGAGTTGCTGCAGCTTCAGGCGCATTTTTTCGGGGGGTACGGCGTGCATCTTGGTTTCTCCAAAGCGCTTTGAAGGCGCGGCGGAGCGGATTGTACGGTGGGTGCAGCGCCGGGGAATACGGGTTGTTGCTAGGAGCTCGCTTTACGGGTCGGCAGGCGCAGCAAGCCGGTGGCCAAGGCGGTGCCAAAGACCACCACCAGGCCGCAGCCCAGCATCCAGGGCGTCAGTGTTTCGCCCAGGAACACCGCGCCGTAGAACAGGGCAAACACCGGCACCACAAAGGTCACGGTCAGCGTCTTGGCCGGGCCTACATTGCTGATCAGCCGGAAGAACAGGATGTAGGCCAGCCCGGTGCAGACCACGCCCAGCACCAGCACCGCCAGCCAGGCGTGGCCGCTAGGCCAGTGCGCGGGCCAGAGCCAGAGGGCCGGCAATGCCAGCCCCAGAGTCGCGCCGATCTGGCTGCCGGTGGCAGTGACCATGGGCGGCACCTGCATCAGAAAGCGCTTGGTGTAGCTGCCGCTGATGCCATAGCAAATCGATGCCAGCAGGCAGGCCAGTACCGCCCAGCCGGGCGCAATGCCGTTGGCGTCGGGCTTGAAGCTGGCCTTGTCCCAGGCCAGCAGGGCCACGCCGACGAAGCCGATCACCAGGCCCAGGCTGCGCGAGGCATTCGGCCGGTCGTTCAGCCAGGCCCAGGCGATCAACGCGCCAAACAGCGGCACGGTGGCGTTCAGGATGGCCGACAAGCCGGTGGTGATGGACAGCAGCGCAAACGAAAACAACGCGAACGGAATACCCGAATTCAGCATGCCGATCAGCAGCACCGGCTTCCAGTGCCGGCGCAGATCGGGCAGCAGGCCGCGCAGCCAGATCAGCGGCAGCAAGGACAGCGCCGCCACCAGCACGCGCACGGCGGCGGTGGGCACGGCGCCAAATTCCAACACCGTAATGCGCATGAACAGAAAGGAGGCGCCCCAGATCGCCGCCAGCGCGGCGAAGTCCAGCAGCCAGGGTTTGGCTTTGGCTGTGGCGGGCACGGCGCTCACAGCAGCACCGCCTGGCGCGTGGCCTCGCGCTGCAGCAGCGCAGTCTTGCGCGGTAGCCCGCCCGCGTAGCCGGTGAGTGAGCCGTCCGAGCCCAGCACCCGGTGGCAGGGCACGATCACGCTGACAGGGTTGCGCCCGACCGCGCCGGCCACCGCCCGCACCGCGCTGGGCCGGCCCAGGCTGTGGCTGAGCGCGCCATAGGTGGTGGTGGCGCCAGTGGGAATCCGCAGCAGCGCCTGCCACACGGCTTGCTGGAAGGCAGTGCCGCCGCGCAGGTCCAGCGGCACCTGGAAGTCGGACACGTCGCCGCCGAAATAGGCCTGCATTGCGTCCTGGGTCTGGCGCAGCACCGGGTGCTCCGGCTGGGTGGGCCAATGTGCGATGTCGGGCAGGTGCTTCTGGGCGTCGAACCACAGGCCGCACAGGCCCACGTCGGTCGCGGCGGCCAGCATGGGGCCGAGCGGGGTGTCGAAGCGGGTCTGTACCGCGGTGTCAGGGAATTGCATAAGAAATAAGGGGTTTGCGCAGATAGTTTAAGCGATGGCAGCTATATTTTTGATAGTAATCGGAGCGGGCGGAACGAGCGGAAGGGGCAGCTCGGCCCAGGCGCGCAGCACGGCGTAGCTGCGCCAGGGCTTCCAGGCCTGGGAGGCAGCTTCGGCGGCGCGGCCCGGGTATTTCTCGTCCTGCACGCCCAGTGCCTTGTGCAGCGCCACGTCGCCGGCCGGAAAGGCATCGGGCCAGCGCAGCGCCCGCATGGCAATGTACTGCGCGGTCCAGTCGCCTATGCCGGGTAGGGTTTTCAGCGCCTCCACCGTGGCATGCACCTGGGCACCGCCGTGCAGCTGCAGCTGGCCGTCGGCGACCGCGCGGGCCAGGGCCAGGATGGCGGCCTGGCGCTGCCGCACGATGCCCAACTGGCCGAGCGCGTCGCCCGGCAGCTGTGCCAGCACCGCCGGCGTGGGGAACAGTCGGCTGAGTTCCGGGATAGGCGTGTCTATAGTCTCGCCAAAGCCATCCACCAGGCGCTGCGCCAGCGTGCGGGCCGCGGCCACGGTGATCTGCTGGCCCAGCACGGCGCGCACCGACAGCTCGAAGCCGTCCAGTGCCCCTGGCACGCGCAGGCCATCGCCGTCGGGAAAGCGGCCGTGCAGCACGCGGTTGATGGCTTTGGGGTCGGCGTCCAGGTCAAGCAGGGCGCGCACGCGGTGGATCACCAGGGGCAGCAAGCCGTGCAGCGAGTCGCTGACGTGCAGCAGCACATGGTGGCGCTCGGGTACGAACTCGGCCGTCAGCCAGCCGCGGTGCACCGCACCTGCAGATTCCAGGCAAAAAGTGCGTGCGACGCAGGTAGTACCGACGCTACCAGCTACGGATTCGATAGCGTTGATCTGGCGCTTCTGCAGAAAGGCCAGCATGGCCGGCACGTCGTACGGCGGGCGGTAGCCGAGGCGGATGGCCGTGCCACCCAAGCTGGTGGTTGCCGGCTTGCTGCGCCGCAGCTGGGACGGGTTCAGCCCGTAATGTGCGGCAAACACTGCGTTGAAGCGGCGCACGCTGGCAAAGCCGCTGACCAGCGCGATCTGGGCGATGGGCAGCTGGGTGTCGGCCAGCAGCTGCTTGGCCGTCAGCAGGCGCCGGGTCTGCAGGTATTGCAGCGGCGACACGCCGAACTGGGCCTCGAAAATCCGCCGCAGATGCCGGTCGCTGATGCCCAGGCGCGTGGCCAGGGCTTGCGCGCTGGCCGACTCGGTGGACCAGGCGGCGGGCTCGTCGAGCAGCCGTGCGGCCTGGTGGGCCAGGATGCTGGTTGCGTCCTGGAACGACCAGACCAGCGAGTGCGGTGCCAGCTCGGGCCGGCAGCGCAGGCAGGGGCGAAAGCCGGCACTCTCGGCCTGGGCCGCATGGCCGAAGAAGCGGCAGTTTTCGCGCTTCGGCGTTTTCACGCTGCAGACCGGCCGGCAGTAGATGCCGGTGGAGGTCACGCCGGTGAAAAAACAGCCGTCAAAGCGCGCGTCGCGGGCCTGCATGGCCAGGTAGCAGGCGTCGTCGTTGCGCAGGGTTTCGGGGGTCATGCTTTGAATGGTAAGCCAGCCCCGGCAGGCAACTAGCCGTTTTCGGACCTGTGGCCTGCCGGGCGGGTGCTTTGCCTGTGCTTCACACAATGGCCGCAATACTCCGGAATACGCCGCAAGACTCTGGGAGAATCCAAGCATGTACCAACCTATCGTGGAGTTGTCTGGCGCCGAATGGGCCGGACGCGAAAGTAATGATGACGTGATACAGGCGCTGGAGCAGGGCGGCGTGCTGTATTTCCCGGGTATGGCGTTCGAAATGTCGGCGCAAGAGCAGCGATTGCTGCGCGCCGATCTGCGCGACCCGAAAGCCCGCAACATCAGCCAGCCGGCCCGCGGTGTGGTCAAAGGCGCTACCGGCACGCCGGAAGAGCTGGAGCTGCTGAACGCCATGATGCGGCGCTACCGCCACCAGGCGCTGCAGCTGGTGAACGAGATGTTTCCCCGCTACAGCGCGCATCTGCGCATCGAACCCACCAGCTACCGGCCCACCGAAGTCGCATCGCGCGTCCAGTCCTGGCGCGCCGACGACCGGCGCCTGCATGTGGATGCGTTTCCGTCGCGGCCGAACCGGGGCGAGCGGATTCTGCGGGTGTTCAGCAACCTGAATCCGCAGCAGCCGCGCATGTGGCGGGTTGGCGAGTCGTTCGAGGCGATGGCCCAGCAGTTCCTGCCCTTGATTCCGGCTTTCCGCCCTTGGGAGGCGCGTTTGCTGCGCAGTCTGCGCATTACCAAATCCCTGCGCAGCGAGTACGACCACATGATGCTGCAGCTGCACGACCACATGAAGCGCGACCTCCGTTACCAGCGCGAGGCGCCGCGCACCGTGGCCGCGTTTGCGCCGGGCAGCACCTGGGTGTGTTTCTCCGACCAGACCTTGCACGCCGTGGACAGCGGCCAGTTCATGCTGGAGCAGACTTTCTTTATGCCGCCGCAGCACCAGTACCGGCCGGACCAGAGCCCGCTGGGCATCTTGACGCGCCTCAAGGGGCGTGAACTGCAAGGCGCCCGGTTATAGCTTTATAGCTGCAGTCCGGCCCCGGCCGCGGCCAGCAGCACCAGGCTGTGGGCGGGCAGCGGAAACACCACCTCGCCCTGGCCCTGCCAGCTGCTCAGCCCGCGCGGGTGGCTGCTGTCCAGCACGCATTGCCAGACGCCGGCGGGCAGCAGGAACGCGTCTTCGGTACTGCCGGCGTTGACCAGCAACAGTAGCGGCGCCTTGGCCCGTCCCGGCTTGCCGATCAGGCAGCCGAGGGCGCGGTACTGCGGGTCGTGCCAGGAGTTGCCTTCCAGTGGCACGCCGCTGCCGCGCAGCCAGGCCAGGTCGTGCAGGCCCAGGGCGTCGGCCACGCCGCTGTACCAGTGGTTGGCGAAGGGCAGGGCCTGGCGGCGCAGCGCGATGACGCGGGTGGTGAAGGCGATCAGGTCTTCATCGGCGGCCGCCCAGTCGATCCAGGTGGTTGGGTTGTCCTGGCAATAGGGGTTGTTGTTGCCGCCCTGGGTATGGCCTAATTCGTCTCCAGCGCAGACCAGTGGTGTGCCTTGTGCTAGCAAAGTGGTAGCAAGCAGGGCGCGTTGCAGGCGCCCGCGCAAGGCGTTGACGACCGGGTCTTCGCTCGCGCCTTCGGCGCCGCAGTTGAAGTTCAGGCTGTGGCCGTGGCCGTCGCGGTTCTCTTCACCGTTGGCTTCGTTGTGGCGCTGGTTGTAGCTGACCAGGTCGCGCAGGGTGAAGCCGTCGTGCGACACCACATAGTTGACCGATTCGGCCGGCGCGCGCTGGCGTGGCTGGTAGATGTCGGACGAGCCGCACAGGCGCAGGGCCAGGTCGGCACGGGTGTTTTCCAGCTGCACCGCGTCGGGGGCGGCGGCGGTCTGTACCCAGAAGCCGCGCATGCTGTCGCGGAAATGGTCGTTCCATTCAAGCCAGCCGCGCGGGAAGCCGCCGGTCTGGTAGCCACCCGGGCCCAGGTCCCAGGGTTCGGCAATCATCTTCACGCGCGAAAGCACCGGGTCTTGCGCCACGGCGGTGAAGAACGCGCTGTTGCGGTCAAAGCCGTGGTCGGTGCGGCCCAGCACCGGCGCCAGGTCGAAACGGAAGCCGTCGACGTGCATCTCGCCGACCCAGTAGCGCAGGCTGTCCATCACCATCTGCAGCACGCGCGGCTGGCGGATGTCCAGTGTGTTGCCGCAGCCGGAGTAGTTGTCGTAGTAGGCGGGCGCGTCGGGCGGCAGGCGGTAGTAGCTGGCGTTGTCCAGGCCGCGGAAGCTGATGGTCGGGCCGTCTTCGCCGGATTCGGCCGTGTGGTTGTAGACCACGTCCAGCAGCACCTCCAGCCCGGCAGCGTGCAGGTTCTTGACCATGGTACGGAATTCGTCGCGCGGCGACAGGCCATCGGCGCCGCTGGCCATGCGCGGGTCGACGCTGAAGAAGCCCAGGGTGTTGTAGCCCCAGTAGTTGCCCAGGCCCATGCCGACCAGCCGCTCTTCGCTGAGTGCGTAATGCACCGGCAGCAGGCTGACCGCGGTAATGCCCAGGCGCCGCAGATGGGCCACCGACGCCGGATGCGCCAGCCCCGCATAGCTGCCGCGCAGCGCGGGCGGCACGTTTTCATTGAGCTTGGAGAAGCCTTTGACATGGCACTCGTAGATCACCGAGTCGGCCAGCGGCACTTGCGGCGGCTGGTCGCCACGCCAGTCGAAATGATCAAAAACGACGCGGGCTTTCAGCGCCAGCGCGGCGTTGTCGCGGGTGTCCATGTGGCGCGGATGCAGCCGGTCGCCGGCAAAGTGCTCGTCGCGCCAGCTGAATTGGCCCACGATATCGCGCGCGTACGGGTCGAGCAGTAACTTGGATGCATCAAAACGGTGCCCCCGGTCGGGCCGCCAGGCGCCGTGCGCACGCAGGCCGTAGACCAGGCCGGGCTGGGCGCCGGGCAGGTAGCCGTGCCATACGTCGCTGGTGTGGGCCGGCAGGCGGAAGCGGGTGATTTCATGCTGGCCGCTGGGGTCGAACACGCAGACCTCCATGGCCTGCGCATGGGCTGAAAACACGGCGAAGTTCACGCCTTTGCCGTCAAAGCTGCTGCCCAAGGGCCAAGGTTGGCCAGGCTGTACGGTGGGTACGGCCGGCAGGGCGGAGCGCTCTGTGGGGAGCTTGGGGTGGGATGGCGTTTTCAGGCTTTCCATTCGAGGAAGACGGTGGCCAGTGGCGGTAGGTTAAGGACGACCGAATGGGCCTGGCCGTGCCAGGCGGTGTCGTCTGCCGTGGCTGTTGCAAGTGGCGTGCCCACATTGCTGCCGCCGTAGTGGGCCGAGTCGGTGTTCAGCCGTTCGTGGTAGGTGCCAGGCTGGGGTACACCGAGCCGGTAGCCGTTCCAGACGTTCGGGGTGAAGTTGCATACCGCCACTATAAAGGAGCGTTTATCCAGGCCGCGGCGCACAAAGCTGAGCACCGAGTGTTCGGTATCGTTGTGCTCCAGCCACTCGAATCCGGCCGGCACAAAGTCCAGCTGGTACAGCGCTGGCGTGGCTTTGTACAGGGTGTTCAGGTCGCGCACCAGGCACTGTATGCCGGCATGCGGCGCGTGCTCCAGCAGATGCCAATCCAGGCTTTGGTCGTGGTTCCATTCGCGGTCCTGGGCAAATTCGCAGCCCATGAACAGCAGCTTCTTGCCCGGATGCGCATACATGTAGCCCAGGAAGGCGCGCAGGTTGGCAAACTGCTGCCAGCGATCGCCCGGCATCTTGTTCAGTAGTGAGCCCTTGCCGTGCACCACTTCGTCGTGCGAAATCGGAAGCACGAAGTTTTCGGTGAACGCATAGACCAGGCTGAAGCTGATCTCGCCCTGGTGGTGCTTGCGGTAGATCGGGTCGCGCTCCATATAGGCCAGGGTGTCGTGCATCCAGCCCATATTCCATTTGTAGTGGAAGCCCAGGCCACCCGCGTAGGTGGGTCGCGAGACCGAGGGGAAGGCGGTGGACTCCTCGGCCAGGGTGATGGCCTGCGAGCGCTCGGTGCCGACGACCTCGTTCATGCGCTTGAGGAAGGCGATGGTTTCCAGGTTCTCGCGCCCGCCATGCACATTGGGAATCCATTCGCCGGCCTTGCGGCTGTAGTCGCGGTACAGCATGGAAGCCACGGCGTCGACACGCAGGCCATCGACGCCAAAGCGCTCCAGCCAGTACAGGCTGTTGCCGACCAGAAAGTTGCTGACCTCGGTGCGCCCCAGGTTGTAGATCAGGGTGTTCCAGTCGTTGTGGAAGCCTTCGCGCGGGTCGGCGTATTCGTACAAGTGCGTGCCGTCGAAGTTGCCCAGGCCATGCGCGTCGGTGGGGAAGTGGGCGGGCACCCAGTCCAGTATCAGGCCCACGCCTTTGGCATGGCAGTGGGCTACGAAGCGGGCGAAACCCGCCGGGTCACCGAAGCGGGCGGTAGGCGCGTACATGCCGACTGGCTGGTAGCCCCAGGAGCCGTCGAACGGGTGTTCGCTGATGGGCAGTAGCTCCAGGTGGGTAAAGCCCATCTCGACGGCATACGCCACCAGGCTGTCGCCGAGTTCGTCCCAGTCCAGCCACTGGTTACCCTCTTTGCGCCGCCACGAGCCCAGATGGACTTCGTAGATGCTGATCGGTGCGTCCAGGGCGTTGGCATGCTTGCGATCGGCCGAAGGCGGCACGAAGGGTTGCAGCTGGGCCACCACGCTGGCGGTGGCCGGGCGCAGTTCAGCCTGCAAGGCATAGGGGTCGGCGCGGGCCGGCAGCACCTCGCCGCTTTGGCTGCGGATCTCGAATTTGTATTTGGCACCGGCTTGCACGCCGGGCAGGAACAGCTCCCACACGCCGCACTCGCGTCGGCAGCGCATGGGGTGGCAGCGGCCGTCCCAGAAGTTGAAGTCGCCGACCACGCTGACCCGGCTGGCGTTCGGCGCCCACACGGCAAAACGGGTGCCGGCCACGCCGTCCATCACGCTGGGTCGTGCACCCAGCACCTCGTAAGGGCGCAGATGCGTGCCTTCGCCCAGCAGCCAGACATCCATCTCGGCCAATACCAGCGGGAACCGGTACGGGTCTTCGATGCTGGCGCTATGGCCATCGCTCCATTCCACCTGCAGGCGGTAGGCGGTGCCGGGCAGCAGTGCGACCTCGCCTTCAAAAAAACCGGTTTCGTCTTGCTGCACCAGCGGCCCCAGCAGCACGCCCTTGGCCGACGCCACGGCCACGCTACGCGCCCCTGGCAGAAAGCAGCGCACCGAGGTGCGGCCGGCGGCTGCCGCATGGGGGCCCAGCACCGCAAAGGGGTCGCCGTGGCGTGCGCCACAAATCATTTCAACATCGTGGGCGTGCAGCATAGGAACCGATCTTGGAGTGGGTTTAATCAGGAATGGACGGCGCTATGCGGTGTTGTCTGTCACCGCGTTTGCTTTATAGCGCGTCCGGGGCCATATGCCAGATCTGTTGCGCGTATTCGCGGATGGTGCGGTCCGACGAAAACACCCCCATGCCCGCCACATTGGTGATGGCCTTGGCGCACCAGGCGGCCGGCTGGCGGTACAAGTCGTCTACCTGCGCTTGGGTGGCCACATAGGATGCGTAGTCGGCCAGCAGCAGGTAGTGGTCGCCGCCCCATAGCAGGGTGTCGACCAGGGCGCGGTAGCGGCCGGGCTCATCCGGCGAGAACTGGCCACCGGCGATGGCGTCCAACACTGCCTTGAGCGCGGGCGTGTTCTCGTAGTAGCGCATGGGCTGGTAGCCGCTTTGCTTCAAGGCCTGGACTTCTGGGGTCTTCAGGCCAAAGATGAAGATGTTGTCGTCGCCCACGTTCTGGCGGATTTCGATGTTCGCGCCGTCATCGGTACCGATGGTCAGCGCACCGTTCAGGGCCAGCTTCATATTGCCGGTGCCCGAGGCTTCGGTACCGGCGGTGGAAATCTGCTCGGACAGATCGGCGCCGGGCATGATGGTTTCGGCCACCGACACGCCGTAGTTGGGCATGAACACCAGCTTGAGCTTGTCGCCGATGCGCGGGTCGTTGTTGACCACCGTGCCCACATCGTGGATCAGCCGGATGATGGACTTGGCGGTGACGTAGGACGACGCGGCCTTGCCCGCAAAGATCACGGTGCGCGGCACCCAGTCGGCGTGGGGGTTGGCCAGAATCGCCTGGTAGCGGGTCACCACATGCAGAACATTCAGTAGCTGGCGCTTGTATTCATGGATGCGCTTGACCTGCACGTCGAACAGGCTATCGGGGCTGACCTGGATACCGGTGCTGCGTGCAATGGCCTCGGCCAGGCGTACCTTGTTCGCGCGTTTGACCGCCATGAAGGATTTTTGGAAGGCTGCATCGTCTTTCTTGGCCTTGAGTTTTTGCAGCTGGTCCAGGTCCAGGCGCCAGCCGCTGCCCAGTGTGCTGTCCAGCAGGCCGGACAGGCCGGGGTTGGCCTGCGCCAGCCAGCGGCGCGGCGTCACACCGTTGGTCATGTTGGTGAAGCGGTCCGGCCAGATGCTGGCGAAGTCCGAAAAAATGGTTTGCACCAGCAGCTCGGAGTGCAGGGCCGACACGCCATTCACCTTGTGGCTGCCCACGATGGACAGATGGGCCATGCGCACGCGGCGCTCGCCTTGCTCGTCGATCAAGGACAGGCGGGCCAGAAAAGCGTTGTCGCCAGGACGGTGGGTGGCTGCCAGGTCCAGAAACTCCTTGTTGATGCGGAAAATGATTTCCAGGTGGCGCGGCAGCACATGCTGCATCAGGCCCACGGGCCAGGTTTCCAGCGCCTCGGGCATCAAGGTGTGGTTGGTGTACGAGAAGGTGTTGCCGCAAATCTTCCAGGCCTTGTCCCAGGGCATGGCGTGTTCGTCGCACAGCACGCGCATCAGCTCGGCCACACCGATGGCCGGATGGGTGTCGTTGAGGTGGATGGCCACATGCTCGGCCAGATTGTCCAGCGAGGGGTGTTCGCGCAGGTGGCGGGCCACCAGGTCTTGCACCGATGCGGACACAAAGAAGTATTCCTGCTTCAGACGCAGTTCGCGCCCCGCGGGTGTGCTGTCGTTGGGGTAGAGCACCCAGGAGATGTTTTCGTATTCGTTCTTCAGGCTGGCGGCACGCGCGTAGTCACCGGTGTTGAAGGCGTTCAGGTCGATGTGGGCCGGGGCCACGGCTTTCCACAGGCGCAAGGTGCTGACCTTTTCGGTGCCGTGGCCCGGCACCACCATGTCATAGGCCTTGGCGGCCACTTCGCCGGCGTGGCGCCAGATCGGGCTGCCATTCACATGCTCGACCCAGCCGCCAAAATGCACAGGGTAGCTGATGTCGGCGCGCGGAAATTCCCAGGGCGTACCGTTTTCCAGCCACGGGTCGGGGTATTCCATCTGCGCACCGTTCTGTATGTCCTGTGCAAACATGCCGTATTCGTAGCGGATGCCGTAGCCGAACGAGGGTAGGCCTACCGTGGCCATGGAATCCAGAAAGCAGGCGGCCAGGCGCCCTAGGCCTCCATTGCCCAGCGCGGCATCGGGCTCGCGGTCGGCCACGTTTTCCAGGGTTTGGGCGAACTGGGTCAGGCCTTCGGCAGCGGCGCCGCGCAATTCCAGGGCGCCCAGTGCATTCGACAGGGTGCGGCCCATCAGGAATTCCATGGACAGGTAAACCACCCGGCGGGCTTTGGCGGCGGCTTCACGGGTCTGGGTCTCTACCCAACGCTGCGAAAGTTGCTGGCGCGCCACATGGGACACGGCCAGCATCAAATCATTGGGGGTTGCATCGGCGGGGTTGACGCCTACGGTGTTGAGTAAATGCTGCGTGATTGCAGCCTGGATGTTGGTGGAAATATTGGCAGAAGAAGGGGTAAGACGCAGGGGCACAGGAGCTTCCTTTGGTAAATGTGGGCACAAGCCTGAAACCGCGAACGGCGAGCTTTTTGCGGAGTCTAAGCGCTTTGAGGTCGGAAAATAAGCATGTTTAGAGAATTTTCGCACGCAGGGCCGGGTTGGTGGCCGTTTTTTGGATCCTCGGATTAAGATGCTGGCGTTAGTCGAAAGTTGGTCAACAATTACCTATTCTCTGGAGACAAAAATGCAGCAGATTAACTTGGCCCATGGACTGGACCTGCCAAAACGGGCCATTGCCCTGGTGCTGGCCGGTGGCCGCGGCAGCCGCTTGATGAATCTCACAGACCGACGCGCCAAGCCGGCGGTGTATTTCGGCGGTAAGTTTCGGATTGTTGATTTCGCGCTGTCCAACTGCCTGAATTCCGGCATTCGGCGCATCGGCGTGATCACCCAGTACAAGTCGCACAGCTTGTTGCGGCATTTACAGCGCGGCTGGGCATTCTTGAAGAACGAGATGAACGAGTTTGTCGACCTGCTGCCGGCCCAGCAGCGCAACGACAATGAAAACTGGTACCGCGGCACGGCCGACGCGGTCTACCAGAACCAGGACATTCTGGAGAGCTACGGCGCCGACTACATCGTGGTCCTGGCCGGCGACCATATTTACAAAATGAACTACGCCCTGATGCTGGCCGACCACGTGGCTAAAGGGCGCGAATGCACCGTGGGCTGCATCGCCGTGCCGCGCAAGGAGGCGTCCGCCTTCGGAGTCATGGCGGTAGACGACAACAGCCTGATCACCGACTTCCTGGAAAAGCCTGCCGATCCGCCGGCCATGCCGGGCAACCCCGATATGTCGCTGGCCAGCATGGGCATCTACATCTTCAACGCGGCATTTCTGTATGCCGAGCTGGAGCGCGATATGGCCGACCCGGCGTCCAGCCACGACTTTGGCAAGGACATCATTCCGCGCGCGGTGCGCAACGGCAACGCGGTAGCCCATCCTTTTGCCCTGAGCTGCGTTCCCAATGTGGAGGGCGAAGAGCCTTATTGGCGCGACGTGGGAACGATTGACGCCTACTGGGACGCGAACATCGACCTCACCGCGACCGAACCCAAGCTGAATCTGTACGACACGCAATGGCCGATCTGGACCTACCAGGCCCAGTTGCCGCCCGCCAAGTTTGTGCACAACCAGGACGACAGGCGCGGCATGGCGATCGAATCCATGGTGTCGGGCGGCTGCATCGTGTCGGGCAGCGTGCACCGTTCGGTGCTGTTCTCCAGCGTGCGGGTGCATTCGCATTCGCAGGTGAACTGGTCGGTGCTGTTGCCCGATGTACAGGTCGGCCGCGGTGCGCGCATCAACCGGGCGGTGATCGACCGCGGCTGCGTGATCCCCGATGGCATGGTGATTGGCGAAGATGCAGCGGCCGATGCCGAGCGTTTCCACCGCAGCGAAAACGGCATCACCCTGGTCACCACCCCCATGTTGAAGAAGTTGGCTGCCGGATGAAAGTACTGCAGGTCGGTGCCGAGGTTTTTCCTCTGGTCAAAACAGGTGGCTTGGCGGATGTGCTGGGCGCGCTGCCCCAGGCCTTGGTCGCGGCGGGTGCCGATGTGCGCCTGCTGCTGCCAGGTTTCCCGGCGATTCTGGCCGGCCTGAAGACGCCTACGGTGGTGTATGAAATCGGCGCAGCATTTGGCGTGGCGCGGGTGCGCCTGCTCTGCGGCACCATCGCTGCCAGCGGTGTCACGGCCTATGTGGTCGATGCACCTTACTACTACCAGCGTGCCGGCAACCCCTACCTGGGGCCGGACGGCACGGAGTGGCCGGACAACGCCCAGCGCTTTGCATTGCTGGGCTGGGTAGCCGCCCAGGTGGCTGCGGGTGGGCTGGACCCGGCCTGGACGCCCGATGTGCTGCACACCCATGACTGGCACGCAGGCATGGCCTGCGCCTATGTGGCGGCCAATCCGGGCGCCAAGGTGGCTACCGTCTACACCGTGCACAACCTGGCTTACCAGGGCTTGTTCGATGCCAAGGACTTCCATCTGCTGGGCTTGCCGGTGCGCTTCATGGACCCGACCCGGCTGGAATACCACGGCCGTTTTTCGTTCATGAAGGCCGGCTTGACCAACGCCCAGCGTGTCACTACGGTCAGCCCCAGCTATGCGGCAGAGATTGCCACCGCGGAATTCGGCTGCGGGCTGGACGGCGTGGTGCGTTCGCGCGGCGCCGATGTGTCCGGTATCCTGAATGGCGTGGACGATGCGGTGTGGAACCCCGGCACCGACAAGGACATCGCCAGCCCGTACTCGGCCAAGGCCATGGCCGGCAAGGCTGCATCGAAAGCCGCTTTGCAGAAAGCCCTGGGCTTGCGCGTCGACGCCACGCTGCCTTTGTTTACCGTGGTCAGCCGCTTGACGCAGCAAAAAGGCCTGGACCTGGTGCTGGCCGCGATCCCCGAGATGCTGGCTGCCGGCGCCCAGCTGGCGGTGCAGGGCAGTGGCGATGCCGAGCTGGAAAAAGCTTTTACCCAGGCCATGGCCGTGCACCCCGGGGTGGTGGCGGTGCGGCTGGGCTACGACGAGGCTTTTGCCCACCAGATGATTGCCGGTGCCGATGCCATGCTGGTGCCGTCCCGCTTCGAGCCCTGCGGTTTGACCCAGCTGTATGCCTTGCGCTACGGCACCGTGCCGGTGGTGCGCCGGGTCGGTGGGCTGATCGACACCGTGGTGGATGCCGACGACGCGGCTGTGCAGGCCGACAGCGCAACCGGCTTCATGTTCGGCCCTGCGACCCGTGAAGCCCTGGCTTTGGCGGTGCACCGCACTGTCCATGCCTATGCCCAACCGGCAGTCTGGGCGCAGCTGCAGCAACGCGGCATGGCGCAAAATTTCTCCTGGGCGGCAGCGGCCACGCAGTATTTGGATTTGTACGAAAGCTTGTGCGGTTCTGCTGTCGCTTCATAGAGGGCAGGTGGTCTTTAATAAGACCCCAAAATATCCCGGTTGATGGTCCGGTAAGCGGGCTGTGGCAAAACTACAATGCCAGCCGCTGGCCCAGGTCCCGTGGCGCTGGGCGTTCCATTCACACAACCGGCACATATTCCTATGCACGTTGCAAGCTCGATCTTCAAGGCCTATGACATCCGCGGCGTCGTGCCGGCTACCGTTACCGAAGCGGTGGCGGAAGGCATAGGCAAGTCTTTTGGCAGCATAGCCCTGGCGGAGGGGGAAACCACGGTCGCCGTCGGCCGCGATGGCCGACTGAGCGGCCCCAGCCTGGTGGCGGCCTTGATCCGCGGCCTGGTGGCGGTGGGGATTGAGGTGATCGATGTCGGTACCGTCACCACCCCCTTGCTGTACTTCGCGGCGCATACCCTGTGCCGCAGCGGCATCCAGGTGACCGGCAGCCACAACCCCAAGGATTACAACGGTTTCAAGATGGTCATGGGCGGCCGCGCCATCCATGGGGATGAAATCCAGGCGATTCGCCGGATGATGGAAGCCGAGTCCTGGGTCGCCAGAACCGGTGGCACGGTGCGCAAGGTCGACGTGCTGCCAGCCTACACGGCCCGCATCGTGTCCGACATTCAATTGGCCCGTCCGATGAAGATCGTCGTTGACTCGGGCAACGGCATCGCTGGCGCCTCGGCCCCGGACATCCTGCGCGCGATTGGCTGCGAGGTGATCGAGCTGTTCAGTGAGGTCGACGGCAATTTCCCGAACCACCATCCCGACCCGAGCAAGCCCGAGAACCTGCACGACCTGATGGCCGCGTTGAAGACCAGCGGTGCGGAGTTAGGCCTGGCCTTTGACGGCGACGGCGACCGCCTGGGCATCGTCACCCAGGATGGCTCCAATATCTACCCCGACCGCCAAATGCAGCTGTTCGCCGAAGACGTGCTGCGCCGCGTACCGGGCGGCACGATTCTGTTTGACGTGAAATGCTCGCAGCGCCTGGCGCCTGCCATTGCTGCGGCCGGTGGCCAACCTTTGATGTTCAAGACCGGCCATTCGCTGATCAAGGCCAAGATGAAGGAAATCGAAGCCGCTGGCGGCCAAGCCCCGCTGGGGGGCGAGATGAGCGGCCATATCTTCTTCAAGGAGCGCTGGTTCGGCTTTGACGACGGCACCTATGCGGGCTGCCGCCTGCTGGAGATACTCAGCCAGTCGCCCGATGCAAACGCCGTGTTGCACGCTTTGCCTACGAGCTTTTCGACCCCCGAGCTGAATGTGGCCTGTGCCGAAGGCGAGCCGCCTGCGGTGGTGGCAAAAGCCCTGGCCCTGGCCGACTTTGCCGCGCCCGCCGTGGTCAACACCATCGACGGGTTGCGTGTCGACTGGCCGGATGGCTTTGGCTTGCTGCGCGCCAGCAATACCACGCCGGTGCTGGTGCTGCGCTTTGAAGGCCATACGCCCGAGGCCCTGGAGCGCATCCAGCACGACATGCTGGCCTTGCTGCGCCGTGCCAAGCCAGACGCCACTTTGGCGGCCAGCGCGCATTGACACGCCAGCACGCAGACGGGCAGGGCATGCGGATCTTGATTGTCAAAATATCGTCGCTGGGCGATGTCATCCAGACCCTGCCGGCCTTGCACGACATGCGCCAGGCTTTGCCGCAGGCCACGTTCGACTGGGTGGTGGAAGAGGCTTTTGCGCCGCTGCTCAAAGCCCATGTGCCGGGCCTGGCACGGGTGATTCCGGTGGCCCAGCGGCGCTGGCGCAAAACCCCGCTGACGGCCGCGGTGCGGGCCGAAAAAGCCGTGTTCCTGCAGACCTTGCAGGCCGAAGCCTATGACGTGGTGCTGGACTTCCAGGGCCTGATCAAGTCCGTGCTGATTGCCCGCCAGGCGCGGCTTGCCCCGGGGGGCTGGCGTAGCTCCTACGGCAACCGCAGCGAGGACGCCGCTTACGAGTGGCCGGTGCGCTGGCTGGTGCAGCGGCCCCAGCCCATGCCGCCACGCATCCACTCCATGCAACGCTACCGCCGCCTGGCTGCGCTGGCGCTGGGTTATGCGCCGCGCGACGACGGCATCGGCTACGACGAATTGCAGGTCACGCCGGTGGAGCCCGATGGCAGCGTGATGCTGGTGCACGGCACCACCCGGGTAGAAAACGAATGGCCGCTGCAGCACTGGATACAGGTCGGCCAGGCGCTGGTGGCCCAGGGCTTGCCGGTCAGTGTGCCGCAGGCGAATCCGGCTGAGGCCGTATTTGCCCAGCAGCTGTGCGAGGCCATCGGCCCGCAGGCCCAGGTGCTGCCCCGCATGGGCCTGGCTGCGTTGGCGGCGCGCATGGCGGGCTGTGTGGGCGTCATCGGCGTGGACTCCGGCCTCAGCCATCTCGCCGTGGCCTTGAACCTGCCGCATGTGCAGATTTTCAGCCAGCCGCGCATCTGGCGCGCCGGGCCGGTGGGCTGTAGCTACCAGGTGGCGGTCGGCGGTGAGCAGGCGCCGGATGTAGACACTGTGCTGCAGGCGTGGCAAGCTGTGTGGGCTGATTTCCACCAAAAAGCCTTGTTGCCGGCTTCTGCATGAACGTCTTGATCGTCAAACTTTCTTCGCTCGGCGACGTGGTCTACGCCATGCCGGCGGTACAGGACATGTTGTCCGAGCTGCCGGGTACCCAGGTGGATTGGGTGGTCGAGCCCGACTTCGCCCCGCTGGTGCGGCGCTGCGCTGGTGTGCACCGCGTGATCGAATGCGATCTGCGCCGTTGGCGCGAAACCGTGTTCACCGCCGATACGCGCACCGCCTGGCGGGCTTTTTCCTCGGACCTGCAATACGAATGCTATGACGCGGTGCTGGACCTGCAAGGCCTGAGCAAATCGGCGCTGGTGGCCAAGATGGCGCGGCTCAGCCCCCAAGGCCTGCGCTACGCCCTGGCCAACCAGACCGAAGGCCGCAGCTTCGAGGCCCCGACCCGCTGGGAGGCCGACGTGGCGATTCCGGTCGAGCCGCGCATCCATGCGATAGACCGCTCGCGCGTCATGTGCGCCCGGGCCTTGGTGTATGCGCTGCCAGAAAAATTATCTTTTGGCCTTGTACCGCATGTAGGTAAAGAGCTTAGAGCTGTTAAAAATATAGCGAACACGTTTTTTGATTCGGGCAGCGTGGCGCCGGCATCCATCGTCGCCCTGCTGCACGGCAGTTCGCGCGCCGACAAACATTGGCCGGACGAGTCCTGGCTGGAGCTGGGCCATCGCCTGAACGCCCTGGGCTATACGGTGGCCTTTCCGCATGGCAGCGACGAGGAGCAGTGGCGCAGCGAAAGCATTGCCAGCCGGCTCGAGCAGTCTGTGGTCTGGCCGCGCATGGGCATGAGTGCGCTGACCGATGCGCTCGGCGAATGCCTGGGCGCGGTCGGCGTGGACAGCGGCCTGTGCAATATCGCCACCGCCCTGGACCTGCCGCTGGTGCGGCTGTACAACTTCGATACCGTCTGGCGCACCGGACCGCGGGACAACGACCACCAGTTCAGCGTGTTTGGCGAGCCTACACCCAGTGTGGATGCGGTCTGGAATGCCTGGATGCAGGCCTCGGCCCTGGCGTCACTGCGGGACTCGATGCGTTGATCCGCGGTCTGTATTCCCTGTGCCTATGGCTGGCCAGCCCGCTGCTGCGCCGCAAGCTGCGTAGGCGCGCGTTGGCCGAGCCCGGCTACGGCGTGGCGGTGCCCGAGCGCTTCGGCCATTACACCCAGCCGCCCAGCCATGGCTGGGTGTGGATCCATGCGGTATCGCTGGGCGAAACCCGGGCCGCGGCGATCCTGCTGGCGGCCTTGCGCCGCGCCATGCCCGACATGCGCCTGCTGCTGACCCACGGCACGGCCACCGGTAGGGCCGAGGGCCAGTCGCTGCTGCGCGCCGGCGATGTGCAGGTCTGGCAGCCTTGGGACACGCCGGGTGCGGTGCAGCGCTTTGTGCGGCATTTCCAGCCGCGCATCGGCATCCTGATGGAAACCGAAATCTGGCCGAATCTGCTGGCGGCTTGCCAGGCGGCCGGCATTCCGGTGGCGCTGGCGAATGCGCGGCTCAGCCCCAAATCTTTGCGCCAGGCACAGCGCCTGTCGGCCCTGTCCTGGCCGGCCTATGGCGCGCTCAGCGCGGTATGGGCGCAAACCGAGGCCGATGCGCAGCGCCTGTTGCAAGCCGGCACCCGGCCGCCGCAGGTGCTGGGCAATCTGAAGTTCGACGCCTCGCCGAATCCGGCCCAGCTGGTCACCGGCCGGGCCTGGCGGCATGGTGCGGGCCGCCCGGTGGTGCTGCTGGCCAGCGCCCGCGAGGGCGAAGAGCTGATGCTGCTCAGCTATTTACAGTCTTTTAGGGCTGTAGCGCAGCAAACACCTGCGCCAGCAGCTATGGAAATAGGAGCAATGGATGTGCAGTGGCTAATCGTGCCACGCCATCCGCAGCGCTTCGATGCGGTGGCTGAGCTGGTGCAGGCCCAGGGCTTCAGCCTGTCGCGGCGCAGCAACTGGGTGGATGCACCAGATCAGGCTGATGTCTGGCTCGGCGATTCGCTGGGCGAGATGGCGCTGTACTACGGCCTGGCGGATCTGGCCTTGCTGGGGGGCAGCTTTGAGCCCCTGGGCGGGCAGAACCTGATCGAAGCCGCGGCCTGCGGCTGCGCGATGGTGATGGGGCCGTCGACCTTCAATTTTGCCGAGGCGGCCGATCTGGCCGAAGCTGCGGGCGCCGCCTGCCGGGTGGCCGGCATGCCCGAAGCCGTGGCCCAGGCCCTGGCCTGGCTGAACGCACCGCACGTACTCGCTTCCGCCGCCGCCGCTGGGCCGGAGTTTGCCGGCGCCCACCGCGGTGCGGCCCAGAAGACCGCGGCCGCCGTGCAGGCCCTGCTGGCGGCCTAAATCGCGTTTACTGCGGTTGCAGCAAGGTGTTGACCGACTGCAGGTCTTCGGGCTTCAGGCTGCCGCTGGCCTGGCGCAGCTTGAGGCCGCCGACCAGCACGTCGTAGCGGGCCTTGGCCAGGTCGCGCTTGGTCTGGAACAGCTGGCTTTGCGAATTCAGCACGTCGATATTGATGCGCACGCCCACCTGGTAGCCCAGCTTGTTGGCGTCCAGCGCGATCTGGCTCGAGGTCTCGGCGGCTTCCAGCGCCTGCACCTGGCCGAGCCCCGACAGCACGCCGTAGAAGGCGGTGCGGGTGGCCTGGGCCACGCTGCGGCGCGCGGCGTCCAGGTCGGCCTGGGCCTTGTCTTCCAGCGACAGGGTTTCGCGGATGCGGTTCTGCACCGAGAAGCCGGCAAATATGGGGATGTTCAGGCTCAGCCCGACCACGGTGCTGTTGTTGCGCGAGCCGTTCGGCAGGCTGGAGGTGCCGTTCGGGTAGCGATTCACGTTGTAGCCGGCGGTCAGGTCCAGGGTCGGCAGGTTGCCGGCCTTGGCTTTCTGGGTTTCCAGGCGCGCTACTTCCAGCGCGATCTGGGCCTGCTGCACATTCGGGCTGGCATCGGCCTGGCGTTCCCAGCTGGAGATGTCGGCCGGCTGCAGGCTGGGCAGCAGTACCGGTTGCGCCAGCGGCGCGGGCTGGGCGTTTACCTTGCTGACCAGGGTGTCGAGCGCCAGGCGTTTGACCAGCACATCGTTTTCGGCGGCGATTTCCTGGGCCCGCACCAGGTCGAAGCGCGCCTGGGCTTCGCGGGTATCGGTGATGGTGGAGGTGCCGACTTCGAAGTTGCGCTTGGCCGAGGACAGTTGCTCATTGACGGCAGTCTTCTGGGCCCGCACAAAGGTCAGGGTGTCGGTGGCGGCCAGCACGTCGAAATAGGCCTGGGCCACGCGCACCACCAGGTCTTGTTCGGCGACCTGCAGCTGGGCGGTGGCGACATCCACGCTCTTCTTGCCCTGCTCGTAGGCGATGCGGTTGGCCGGCCGGTACAGCGGCTGCGAGCCGCTGAGGGTGGCGGTCTGGGTGGTGTAGTCCTTGTCGATGGTCGGGTTGCTGCCGTCCAGCATATTGCGGTTCAGCCCGGCCGACAGGCCTACGCTGGGCAGGATGCCGGCCTTGGCCTGGGCGGCCTTGGCCAGGTTGGCGTCGTACTGGGCCTTGGCCGACTGGTAGGTCGCATCCGTGGCACGCGCCGCGTCGTACAGCTCCAGCAGGCTTTGCGCATGGGCCGTGCCCGCACAGGCGGCAGCCACGGCCAGAGCGAGAGATGCGAGCGGGAAACGTTGCATGGTCATCCTTGAATTTCTGTCGGGTGTCTGTCGGTCCGGCGGGCACACGCCGCGGTCACGGGGTGTAAGGTGGGATCAGTAGCGCGGCACGCCGGGGTCGCGCTGCAGCGACCAGGCGTCGATGCCGCCGGCAATGTTCACCACGTTCTCAAAGCCGTTTTGCAGCAGGAACTGGGCGACCCGCTGGCTGCGCGCGCCGTGGTGGCACAGGCAGGCGATAGGGCGCTGCGGGTCCAGCTCGGCCAGCCGGCCGGGGATCTCGTTCATGGACAGTTGCACCAGGGTGAAGCCATCGGCCTGCACGCTGGCGGCCTGCCACTCGGCGGGTTCGCGCACATCCAGTACCACGGGGTCGGTCTGGCCTTGCAGCCACTGGGGCAGGTCGGTCGGGGTGATTTGGGCGATCATGGCTTAGAACGAAAACTTGGACGGTTCCGGGAAATTGACCAGGCGCGGCGCCACCGTGTCCCAGGGCTGGGTGGTGGTGTAGGCGGCCTCGCTGGCGCGGGTGATGAAATTGGCGCACATCATCGGCTGCTGGCCGACCACGGCAAACAAACGGCCACCCACCTTGAGCTGGGCCTTGATCTTCTCGGGCACCGAGGCCACCGAGCCGCTGAGCACGATTACATCAAACGGGCCGTCGGCGGCCGCACCCAGGGCGCCATCGGCATGCCGGACTTCGACGTTGTGTACGCCGGCCGCGCGCAGGTTGTTGCGTGCCAGGCTGGCCAGTTCGGGCAGGATTTCCAGCGACAGCACGCTGTGCGCGCAGTAGCCCAGCAGCGCGGCCATGTAGCCCGAGCCGGTACCGATCTCCAGCACTTTTTCATGCTTCTGGATCTTCAGGTCCTGCAGGGTGCGGGCTTCGACCTTGGGCGACAGCATGGACTGGCCGAAGGGCAGCGGGGTTTCCATGTCGACAAAGGTGAAGGCCTGGTATTCGGCGGGCACAAATTGTTCGCGCTTGACGACCGACAGCAGCGCCAGCACCGCGGGCTCCAGCACATCCCAGGGGCGGATTTGCTGTTCGATCATGTTGAAACGGGTTTGTTCAAGCTGGGCGGAAGTGGTCATGGTGGGTCTTTGAGGTCGGAGGCAGGGTAACGTTCGATTTTAGGGGGGGAATTTTGCATGTCTGGCGGATTTGCCCAGCATTTACCTGCGCAACATCATGCCGGTGCAGGCCGTACGCGCAAGCCGTTGAGAAGAATCTGCACTTGCGCATCCAGGTAGCGCAGTGGGTCTAGCACCGACGCGGTACACGGGTGGGTGCCCACCGAATGCTTCCACATAGCCAGAAAGATCAGCGGCGCAGTCACGGCGTAGGTGGCCAGCTCCAAGTCGACGGCGGCGAATTCCCCACGGTCGACCCCGCGCTGCAGGATGCGCTGTACCAGGCTGTGGTAGGGCTGCACCACTTCGGCCTGGTAGAAGGCCGCCATTTCGGGGAAGTTTTGCGCTTCGCTGAGCATCAGCTTGGTCATGCCCGAGGCCTGGGTATTGCCTACGCGCTCCCACCAGCTGTGCATGCCGTAGTGCAGCAGCTCGGCGCTGCTGCCGGTAAAGCTGTCGACTTCGTCGCTCCATTCATGGAAGCGGCCGGCCAGGGTTTGCCGCACCACGGCCTTGAACAGCTCGTCCTTGCTGGGGAAGTACAGGAATAGGGTGCCCTTGGACACGCCGGCGCGCTGCGCCACTTCTTCGACGCGGGTGGCGGCAAAGCCTTTTTCCACGAACAGGTCCAGCGCCGCCGCCAGCAGTTCGCTGGGGCGGGACTCCTTGCGGCGCATGCGCTTGGCCGGAGTGTCTGCTGATGGGGAAGATGAGGCGGTGGGCATGGTGTTACTGACTGACGGGTTATTAATATAGCCCGTGGGTGCGGCAGGCGTCAATCAAAGTCAGTGCCCGACCATCCGCAGGCCCAGCCATTCGCGCAGCACTTCACGGGATGCCAGCAGTCCATAGCCCGTGGGCAGCCATTCCAGCAGCTTGCGCTGCTGCGGCAAGGTGAAGCCGGTCGGCGCAGGGGTGACGGTAAAACCGGCCCGCTCAAACGCCTGCTGCGCGCGCGGCATATGCCAGGCGTGGGTCACCAGGGCGATGCGCTGCACGCCTTCGGGGGCCAGCAGGGCTTGCATATAGGCGGCGTTCTCGGCGGTATCGCGCGAGCGGTCGTCGACCCAGTGCAGCGCCAGGCCGTAGTCTTGGGTCACCAGAGCCCGGGCCATCGCGCCTTCGGACGGGGCGGCGGTGCCGCTGTTCGCCCAACCCACGCCGCCGGCAAAGGCCAGCGGCAGTTTGGCCTGCCGGGCTAGCCACACGCCGTAGCGCAGGCGGCCTGCGGTGTCGGCCGTGGGCTGGGGCGTCGCGTATTCGGGTGACGTGGGCCGAACCCCGCCGCCCAGCACCACCACCGCCTGCACCTGGCGCGCATGCAGCGCTGCGGCCGCTGTGGCCGGGGGCAGGGCACTGGTCTGGGGCAGCAGGGTTTGGGCCAGCCATACGGCCACCGCATTGCAGCTCAGCAGCCACAGGCTGGCCAGGCCCAGCAGGCACAGCAGGCCACCGAGTGCCCGTTTGCGCCACAGCAGGCCCAGGCCGAGCAGCAACAGCGGCGCGGCCGGCGGCATCACCAGGGCGGTGAGTACAGGTTTGAGTTCACCGGGGTACATATGCTCCTCTATTTGTAGCTGCTGGTGTAGGCTGTATATGCGCTGATGGCCATATTGCCTGTATTGTGGCAGCCGCCTATTCGATGCAGGTTTGCGTGCCGCGCAAGTGTACAAGTCCCTATTGCATAAAAAGGTGTACAAAGCAGGCTATGCAAAACACGTCCCCCACGCCGTCCTCCAGCCCCGCTCCCCATGAAGTCATTACCCTGGGAGGAGGGTGTTTCTGGTGCACCGAGGCGGTGTTTGTGCAGGTGGCGGGCATCACCGATGTAGAAAGCGGCTACTGCAACGGCACCACCGCCAACCCCAGCTACGAGCAGGTCTGCAGCGGCGACACCGGCCACAACGAAGTGGTGCGGCTGGAGTTCGACCCCAGCGAAATCAGCCTGCGCGAGATTCTGGAGATTTTCTTCGTGATCCACGACCCGACCACGCTGAACCAGCAAGGCCACGATGTCGGCACCCAGTACCGCAGCGGTATCTACACCAGCACGCCCGAGCAGCTGTCGGTGGTGCAGGCGGTGCTGGCCGAGATCGCCGAGAGCAAGACCTACCGCAAACCGGTGATCACCGAAGTGCTGCCGCTGGCCAACTACTGGCCCGCCGAGGCCTACCACCAGGACTACTTTGAGAACCACCCGAACCAGGGCTATTGCCTGATGGTCGCCGCGCCCAAGGTGGAGAAGTTCCGCAAGACCTTTGCCAACCTGGTCAAGAACTAAGCGTGTTTTAGGCTTGCAGCGCAGGTAGAGCCTGCGCCAGTAGCTATTAAAACCATAGTCAGACAACCATGCTGCGCCTGACCCAAGCCCCGAACCTCGCGATGGCCACGCTGTGGGCCGATGCCCTGGAGGTCGAAGGCATTGCGAGCAGCGTGCAGCGCCAGTACCTGGTGGGCGTGGCCGGTGAGTTGCCGCCTGACCAGTGCCTGCCCGAAGTATGGATACACCACGCTACCCAGGAAGCCGCAGCCCGCAAGCTGCTGTACGACCTGCAGAACGTGCCGCAGCACCGCTGGCAGTGCGGCTGTGGCGAATTGATTGAAGGCGGCTTCGAGCAATGCTGGAGCTGTTCAGCCTGGATGCCCCGATAAAACCCATGTTCACTCCCCAACACAGCCCCGCCGCCGAGCGCAATCTACCGCCCATTCTTGAAGTTTTGCAGCGCGTGCTGCCGCCCGCGGGCACGGCGCTGGAGATCGCCAGCGGCACCGGCCAGCATGCGGCCGGTTTCGCCCAGGGTCTGCCGGGTTGGACCTGGCAGCCCAGCGATGCGCAGGATGCGGGTTTTGCCTCCATCGCCCACTGGTGTGCGCAGGCTGGGGTGGCGAATGTGCTGCCGCCGCTGGTCCTGGATGTACTGGCCAGCCCCTGGCCGTTGCTTCGCACATTCGACGCCATCTTCTGCGCCAATATGCTGCACATCTCGCCCTGGGCCACCTGCGCCGCGCTGATGGACGGCGCGGCCCGGCATCTGGCGCCGCAGGGTTTGCTGATTACCTATGGCCCCTACCTGGAGCGCGATGTGCCCACGGCCCTGGGCAACCTGAACTTCGACGCCAGCCTGCGCGCGCAGAACCCGGCCTGGGGCATACGCCAGCTCGACGAGGTGGTACAGCAGGCGCAGCGGGCCGGGCTGCAGTTGCGCGAACGCAACCCTATGCCGGCCAACAACTTGCTGCTGGTGTTCGGTCGCTAGCCAAACGCCACCGCGGCCCGGCGGTGCGCGGCCTTGTCGGCCAGCGCTGCATCGTGCGTGACCAGCAACATGGCCCACTGGTGGGCGGCGGTGCTGGCGCACAGCAGCTGCATGGTGCGCTGCTGGGTGATGGGGTCGAGCCGGGATGTTGGTTCGTCGGCAAACAGAAAGTCGGGTTTCAGCAGCAGGATGCGCAGCAGCGCAAAACGCTGCAGCTCGCCGCCCGATACCTCGCTGGGCAGGCGCGCCAGCAGGTTGGCGTCCAGCTTCAGCTCCTGCATCAGGCTTTGGGACTCGGCGCTGCTGAGTTGGTGCAGCTTGATCAGGTCGTCCAGGCTGTCGCCGATGCTGCGCTGGGGTGCAAAGGCGGCGGGCGGGTCCTGGTAGAGCTTCTGGAACGCATGCGGGCGCTGCCGCGTGCGGCGCACCGTTCCCCGGTCGGGCGCCACCAGGCCCAGCAGCATATGGCCGAGCGTGGTCTTGCCGCAGCCGCTGGGGCCGGTGATGGCGACGATCTCGCCCTCGGCCAGCGCCAGGTCGACATTCGCGAACACCGGCTCCCGGCCAAAGGACTTGGCCAGGCCCTGGGCCTGGACCACCGGCGCGGCGCCGCTGCGCAGCGGCCGGGCCAGGCGCGGCCAGTGCGCGGCGTCGGCCTGCACCAGGGCCTGGGTGTAGGCGTGGCGCGGCCGCTGCAGCACCTGGCTGGCCGGGCCTTGCTCGACCACCTGGCCGTCCAGCATCACCGCCACGTTGCCGCCTAGCTGGCGGGCCAGGGCCACGTCGTGGGTGATGGTCAGCAGCGCCTGGCCGGGTTGTAGATGGCTGAGCAGCAGCTGGCCAATCTGCCCGCGCAGTGCGGCGTCCAGGCCTTTGGTCGGCTCGTCGGCGATCAGCAGCTGGGCGCCGGCCGCGCGGGTGGCGGCAAACGCTACCCGTTGCGCCATGCCGCCGGAGATCTGGTGCGGGTATTTGCGCCGCGCCGGCTCCAGCTGCAGTTGCTGCAGCGCCTCGCCGGCTTCGGCGTCTGCGGCTGGCCAGGCCTGGCCGCGCACAAAGTGCGCCACCTCGGCCACCTGGGGCTGCAGCCGCATCGCCGGGCTCAGTGCCAGCCAGGGCTCTTGCGGCAGCATGGCGACCTGGTGGCCCCAGCGCGGCTGCGGGCTGCGCCGGCCCCATACAGCGATCTCGCCGCTCATGCGCAAGCCTGGCGGCAGCGTGCCCATCACCGCCTGCGCCATGATGGATTTGCCCGAGCCGGACTCGCCCAGCACCGTCAGGCATTCGGCTTCGCGCAGCTGCAGGCTGACGCCGCGCACCACCGGCTCGGCCCCGGCGCTGACCGCCAGGTTGTGGATTTCAAGCGCCCAGGCCATGCTTTTTCCCCAGGGTTTGCAGCGCCAGCACGGTGGCCAGCAGCAGGAGCACCGGTGGCGCCAGCATCCATGGCGCGTCGGCGTAATACGGCAGGGCCTCGGTCATCAGCAGGCCCAGCTCGGCCGCCGGCGGGCGCAGGCCGATGCCGACAAAGCCCAGCGCCGATACCGCCAGCACGGCGTTGCACACGGCCAGCGCGGTCAGCGCCAGCAGCGTGCCGCGCAGTGCCGGCCACACATGCTGCTGCACGATGTAGATACGGCCAAAGCCCAGCAGCTGGCTGGACTGCACCTGCGGCCCGCCCAGCAGCGTCGCCGCCGAAGCCCGGGTGGTGCGGAAGAATTCGACCCAGGCGGTCAGCACCAGGCCCAGGTACAGCGGCCAGGTGCGGCCCGGCGCCAGCGCCGACAGCAGCAGCACCCAGAGCAGGCCGGGCAGGGCCAGCACCGCATCGGCCAGAGCCAACAGCAGGCGCTCGGTCCAGCCGTGGCGCCAGGCGGCCAGCAGGCCCAGGCCCGCGCCCAGGCTGGCGGCCAGCAGCGCCGACAGCAGGGCCAGCGACAGCGAGATCTGCGTGGCCGCCGCCAGCCGCGCCGCCACATTGCGGCCCAGCGCGTCGGTACCCAGCCAGTAGCTGGCGCTGGGCGCCTGCAGGCTGGCCGACAGGTCTTGCGCGGCCGGGTCGGGCAGCAACGCCGGGGCGATCCAGGCCAGGGCCGCCACCAGCGCCAGCAGCAGCCAGGACAGCTTGCGGCTCATCGCGCGCTCCTCGGGTCCAGCCAGTGGCAAAGCGCGTCGACTGCCGTGTTCAGCACGACGAACAGCAGGCCCATGGCCAGGGCCGTGCCCTGCACCATGGGCACGTCGCGTGCCACGATGGCGTGCACCAGCGCGTGGCCGATGCCGGGCCAGGCAAAAAAGGTTTCCACCACCACCATGCCCTCGACCAGCAGCACCAGCTGGGTGCCTGCATAGGCGGCCACCGGCACGGCGGCGTTGCGCAGCACATGGCGCAGCGTGACCCAGCGCGCGGGCAGGCCCTTGGTGCGGGCGAACTGCACATAGGGGCTGGCCAGCACCTGGGCCAGGCTGTGCCGGGTGGTCTGGGCCAGGCCGGGGGCCAGCGCCAGGGCCAGGGTCAGCGCGGGCAGCACGTAGTAGCTGGCGTCGCCATGGCCGGCCACCGGCAGCCAGTCCCATTGGACGGCGAACAGCGTGGCCAGCAGCAGGGCCAGCACAAAGGCCGGCACCGCGCGCAGGCCCAGCGCCAGGTTGCCGACCAGCCGGTCCAATGCTGGCCGCTGCAGCAAGGCCACCGCGCCGCCCAGGCCCACGCCCAGCAGCAGTGCCAGGCCCCAGGCCAGCAGCGACAGCGCCACGGTATGGCCCCACTGGTGCGACAGCGCGGCCAACACCGGTTCGCCCGACACCAGCGAGACGCCGAAATTGCCCTGCACTACATCGGCCAGCCAGGCCAGCAGCTGCTGCCACAGGGGGCGGTCCAGCCCCAGCTCGTGGCGCACGGCCTCGGCGGCGGCGCTGTTCACCATGTCGTAGCCATAGCGGCCGGCGGCGATGCGGTAGGCCGCGTCACCGGGCAGCGACTGCAGCAGCGCAAACGACAGCAGGCCGACCAGCAAGGCCACGCCCAGCATGCGCAGGAGCAGGGCCTTCATGCCCACACCATTTGGTCAATGCGATAAGAGCGCTCCAGCGGGTCGATCACCACCCGGCCCAGGCGCTTGCTGCTGGTGGCGGTGTGCTGGTACCAGGCGATGGGGATCACCGGCAGCTCGGCCTGCAGCACGGTAGCGATGGCGCCGCGCTGGGCGGAGCGGCGGGCGCCATCGGCCGTGCTGCTCAGGGTCTGCAGCGACTCGCGTACCAGGGCGCTGTTCCAGCCCATGGCGCCCCAATCGCCTCCGTTCTGGCCAAAGTCCTGCAGCAGCGTGCCCAGAGGGTCGGGCACCAGGCCGTAGTTGCGCGCCAGCAGGGCCAGCTCCAGCGAGCCGTCCTGGTGGCCGGCCGGGATTTCGCTGGAGTTGCCCACCGTCACCGCCACGTCGATGCCTATGGTTTTCAGCTGCGCCTGCAGCGCGGTGGCTACCACCGGCAGCTCGGGCCGGTCGGGAAAGGTGCGCAGGGTCAGTTTGAAGGCTTGGCCCTGGCGTTGCAGCATGCCGTCCGGCCCGGGCGTCCAGCCCGCTGCTTGCAACAAGGCGCGGGCCTGCGGCAGATCGCGCACCAGCGGCTGCAGTCCGGACACATGCCATTCGCCCAGGCCGGGCGGGAACAGCTGGGTCGCGGCGGCGCGTGGTTCGCGCAGCACGGCGCTGGCGATGCCGGCCCGGTCGATCGCCAGGCTGAGCGCGCGGCGTACCTGCACGTCTTTCAGGAACGGGTGGCCGGCGTTCACCTTGATATACAGGGTGCGCGGGATCGGCAGGGTATGGAACTGCAGCGCCTTGTTGGCCTGCAGCCGGACAAAGTTGGCCGGGTCGTGGGTGAATACCAGGTCGGCCTGGCCGCTGGTGGCCAGCAGATTGCGGGTTTCGCCGCGGCCCACCGCCAGGTAGCTGACCCGGGCAATCGCGGGCCGCAGGCCCTGCCAGCCGTCGAAGCGCTCCAGCTGGACTTTTTGCGGAGCTTCCAGCCGGCTGATCTTGTACGGGCCCGAGCCGATCACGGCCTGCACCGAACCATCGGCCGCATAGGCTCCAGGGGCCAGGATTTGCGTGCTGGTATGGGCCAAAAAAGCCGGCAAGGCGGTGAACGGGCGCGCCAGCTCCAGCAGCACGGCGTTGCCGTCGGCGCTGATCTTTTGCAGCGGCGTGGCGCCCAGTACGCCGGGCGCTTTGTGCGCCCGCTGCAGCACCAGGGCCACATGGGTGGCATTGACCGGGCTGCCATCGTGGAAGCGCGCGCCGGTGCGCAGCGTGAAGCGCCACAGCCGCTGGTTGGCCGACACCTCCCAGGCGGCAGCCAGGCCCGGCGCCAACGCGCCATCGGTATCCACCTCGACCAGGGTTTCGGTGACCTGCAGGCGGCTGAACACATAGCCGGCGCGCGAGGGCTCGAGGCTGTTGATCTCCCAGGGGGCGGCGATGTTCAGCGTGTCTTTCTCGGCAGCGGCCCAACTGGGCAGCGCGGGGGTGGACAGGGCCAGCGCCAGTGTCTGGCGGCGGGAGAGCATGGGGCTGTTCATGCGGTCTGTTCCTCGGCACTGCGCTCCCAGGACGGAAACGGATCTGCCAGCTGGGCCCAGGCGGCCTGGCCCTTGCGGCTTTCGGTGAAGGTCAGGTGGGCGCGCTTCCAGGCCGTTTCGATGGCGCTGCGGTCCATGTGCTGGCCGATGAAGACGACTTCGTTGATGCGGTCGCCGAAGGGTTCGGTCCAGTGGCTGTCGAGTGCCTGGCGCTCGGCCGTGCCAGGCGCCGGCCAGCGGGCCCGTGGCACGGCCGCCCACCACTGGCCTACCGGCTCGTGCGTGGCTACATTGCCGGCGCGCGAGTAGCTCACCGCCCAACTGGGCCGGCTGGCCAGCCACACATAGCCCTTGGCGCGCAGCAGGCCGGGCAGCGGCTGCTGCATGAAGTCGGCAAAGCGCTGCGGGTGCAAGGGCTCGGTGCTGCGCAGCACAAAGCTGTGGATGCCATAGGTATCGGTTTCCGGTGTGTGCTGGCCTTCGAGCGCGCGGGCCCAGCCGGGCATGGCGCTGGCGCGCTCCAGGTTGAACTTGCCGGTGCCCAGGATGGTGGCCAGCGGAATGCGGCCGTGGTCGGCGTAGACGATCTCGGCGCCCGGGTTTAGCGCGTGGATGACGGCGGCCACCTCGGCACGGCGTTTCAGGTCCACCAGGTCGATCTTGTTGACCACCACCACGTCGGCGAATTCGATCTGCTCGGTCAGCAGGGCGGCCAGGCTGCGGTCGTCTCCGTCGCCAGCCACCGCGCCGCGCTGGGCCAGCAGGTCACGGCTCGTAAAGTCTTGCAGCAGGTTGAGCGCATCCACCACGGTGACCATGGTGTCGATGCGCGCCACCTGGTTCAGCGAGGCGCCGTGCTCGTCCTCGAAGTCAAAGGTCGAGGCCACAGGCAGCGGCTCGCCGATGCCGGTGGACTCGATCAGCAGGTAGTCGAAGCGGCGCTCGGCGGCCAGCTTGCGGACTTCCAGCAGCAGGTCTTCGCGCAAGGTGCAGCAGATGCAGCCATTGCTCATTTCGACCATTTTTTCATCGGTGCGCGACAGGGCGGCGCCGGCGTTGGCCGCGCTCTTGTCGACCAGCGAGGCGTCGATGTTGACCTCGCTCATGTCGTTGACGATCACCGCCACCCGCAGGCCTTCACGGTTTGCCAGGATGTGGTTGAGCAAGGTGGTTTTGCCGGCGCCCAGAAAGCCGGACAAGACGGTGACGGGAAGGCGGGTGTGCAGCATGGTGGAGTTCTGGTTTACAAGCTTTTCAGGCCGCCAGCGCAGGTAGTACCTGCGCCAGCAGCTATGGATTGGATAGCGTCAGTTGTTCTGCATGCCCAGCGCCAGCTGGGTCACGTTGTGCCGCGCCATCAGCAAATAGCTGCTGCCGGGCTGGCCGGGGCCGGACAGGGCATCGGCATACAGGCTGGCGCCCAGGGTCACGCCGGCGTCCTTGCTCAGCTGGGCCAGCAGCTTGGGGTTGCTCATGTTTTCCATGAACACGGCCTTGATCTTTTCGCGCTGGATCTGGCGGATCAGCTTGGCCACTTCCTTGGCGCTGGGCTCGGCCTCGGTGGACACGCCCTGGGGCGCGAGGAACTGCAGCTGGTAGTGCGCAGCAAAGTAGCCAAACGCGTCGTGCGAGGTGATCACCTTGCGCTTGGGCGCGGGGATGGCGGCGAACTGCTCCTTGGCCCAGGTATCCAGGGTCTGCAGTTCCTGCACATAGGCTTCGCTGTTGGCCTGGTAGGCGCTGGCGCCGGCCGGGTCGATCTGGCCCAGGGCTGCGGCGATGTTGCGCACATACAGCACCACATTGGTCGGGTCTTGCCAGGCATGCGGGTCGGCTTCGGGCCGGCCTTTTTCATCGGTCAGGGTACGGCCCTTGACGCCCTTGCTGGCGACCACGCTCGCGCCCTTGTAGCCGGCGGATTTGGCCAGCTTTTGCGCCCAGGGCTCGAAACCCAGGCCATTGGTGACCAGCAGCTTGGAGGCCAGGATGGTCTTGGCGTCCGAGGGCTTGGGCTCGAACACATGGGCGTCTTCGTCCGGGCCGACCAGGCTGGTCACGGCCACGCGCTCGCCGCCGACCACGCGCACCAGGTCGCCCAGGATGCTGAAGCTGGCGGTCACCGGGATCTTGTCGGCGGCAAAGCCGGCAGTGCACAGCACGGCGGCGGCCAGCGGGGCGAGGAGTTTTTGGACCAGGTTTTTCATAGGAAGCTCGGTTGGAGAGTGGAAGAAATCAGGCAATGCGGTGGCTGCGCGCCAGCGCGCGGGGCAGCCAGCCGCCGGGGGCGAACAGCAAAGACAGGCCGTACAAGGCACCGGCGCAGCCGATGATGGTTGGGCCGGAGGGCGTATCCAGGTGGTAGGACAGCAGCAGCCCGGCGGTGCCGGCCAGCATGGCCTGGGCGCTGGCGTTCAGCAGTTGGGCCGGCAAGGTGTCGTGCCAGAGCCGGGCGGACACGGCGGGCAGCATCATCAGGCCCACGGCCATCAGCGTGCCCAAGGTCTGGAAGCCGGCGACCAGGTTGACGACCACCAGCATCAAAAAGCCTTGCTGCCACAGCCAACCCCGATGCCCGGTGGCGGCCAAAAACACCGGGTCAAAGCTCTCCAATACCAGGCCGCGGTAGCCGGCGGCCAGCGCCAGCACGCTGATGCTGGCGACCCAGGCGACCAACTGCAGGCCGGCGTTGTCCACGCCCAGCGCGCTGCCGAACAGGATGTGCAGCAGGTCCAGCTGGGTGCCGTGGCCCGACACCAGGGTGACGCCCAGGGCCAGCGCCACCAGGTAGATCGCGGCCAGGCTGGCGTCTTCTTTCAGGGCCGTGGTGCGGCTGACCCAGCCGGCCAGCGCCGCTACCAGCATGCCGGCCAGCACGCCGCCCAGGGCCATGGCCGTCAGCGACAGGCCGCAGAGCATGAAGCCTATGGCCACGCCGGGCAGGATGGCGTGGCTCAGCGCGTCGCCGAGCAGGCTCATGCGCCGCAAGGTCAGAAACACACCCAGCGGCGCGGCGCTGAGCGACAAGGCCAGGGTCGCCACCAGGGCCCGGCGCATGAAGGCGAATTCGGCGAACGGGGCCACGCCCAGCTCCCATAGCGCGTGCATCATGCGGCGGCTCTCAAGCTATCAATGGCGCAGACTTCGGCCGTCTCGTCCCAGGCCTCGGCCATGGCGCGGGCCTGGCGCAAGAAGGGTTCGGCCATCACCTGCGGCGTCGGCCCCCAGGCGACTTTTTCGCGCGCCAGCAGCAGGGTCTGCGGGAAGTGCTGGCGCACCTGGGCGTCGTCGTGCAGCACGGCGACCACGGTGCGGCCCTCGGCATGCCACTGGCGCACCAGGGCCAGCAGGGCGGCGGTGGTCTTGCTGTCCATGGCGGTGAAGGGCTCGTCCAGCAGGATCAGCTGCGCGTCCTGCACCAGCATGCGGGCAAACAGCACGCGCTGCAGCTGGCCGCTGGACAGCGAACCCAACGGCCGGTCGGCAAAGCCGTCCAGCCCCACGGCCAGCAAGGCCGCATCGGCCTGCGCCAGTTGGGCTGCGTCCACGCCGCCCCAGGCGCCGCGCCGCGGCCAGCAACCCAGCAGTACGCAGTCGCGCACCTGGATGGGGAAGCCACGGTCGATCTCGGCCAGTTGCGGCAGGTAGGCGATGCGATCCCGCGGCACGGCCACCCGCACCTGGCCGCCGCTAGGGGGTAGCAAGCCCATGGCGGCTTTCAGCAGCGTGCTTTTGCCCGAACCATTCGGGCCGACCACGGCGGTCAGCGAGCCCGGCTCGAACTGCCCGCTGACATGGTGCAGCGCCGGGTGCTGACGGTAGCTGACGGTCAGGTTGTCCAGCCTCACCATGGTGCGATGCCCTGGTTGGCCCAGGCCACGCCCAGCCAGAGCAGGGCGACGGCCGGCACAACGGCCAGTACCCGCAGCCAGGCCGGCCAGGCCAGCACGCTGCGTTGCAAGAGGTTTCGGGGGGAGGGCGCGGACATGGGACTTTACAAAATGGACGAATAAATGCCACAGGGTTGCGGTAATAATGCAACCTGATTGCGGTTAATGTAATGCAACTTAGTTGCGTTATTGGTGCCGCCATTGAAATTTACACAAAACCACCACGCCATGGCTTCCATCCTGCCCCTCACCGAGACCGACCCGATCGACGCCCTGCTGTCGGCCCACGGCCTGCGCCGCACCACCGCCGCACGCCTGGTTCTGGGCTGGCTACTGGCCCACCCGGACACCAGCTACACCCACGCCCAGCTGCAACTGGCCCTGGTCGGCGACGACGCCGAAGCCCCCGGCGTCACGCTGGACCGCGTCACCCTGTACCGCCTGATCGACCGCCTGACCCAGGTGGGCCTGCTGCTGTGCCGGGTCGACGCCAGCCGCGTGCGCCGCTACCAGGCCATGCCGACCAGCGTGCACGCCATCCCGCATTTCGAATGCCAAAGCTGCCACCGCGATAGCCCGCTGGCCGGCGCGCTGCGGGCCAACGGCGTGGACCTGGAGCGCGCCGCCGAGTCGGCCATGCAGGCGCTGAAGGCCCTGGGCTACCAGGGCATGAGCATGGACTTCGCGGTGCGCGGCGTCTGCGCCGACTGCGCCACCGGTACCACGCCACCGCAAGGTGTGCCCGCGTGATCCGCACTACCGGCCTGGCCTATGGCTACGCGCAAGCACCTGCCATCAGCTTCCCCGACATCGATGTGGCCCAGGGCGGCGTGCTGCTGCTCAAAGGCCCGTCGGGCGCGGGCAAATCCACCTGGCTGGCGCTGGCTGCCGGCCTGCTGCGGCCCAGCCGCGGCCAGATCGAGGTCGCCGGGCAAGACCTCACTGCTCTTAAAAAAGTAGCTGCCGACGCATGGCGGGCGGGCGCTATCGGCTTCTTACCCCAAAAACTCCATTTGAGCGAAGCGCTGACCGTGGCCGGCAACCTGGCCATGGCCCAATGGGCGGCCGGTGTGCCCGACGACCCGAACGCGGTGCAGCGCACGCTGGAGGCTTTGGACCTGGTAGCGCTGGCCGGCCGCAAGCCGCGCCAGCTGTCCGGCGGCCAGGCCCAGCGCGTGGCCCTGGCCCGCGCCGTGCTGCTGCAGCCCAAGGTGATCCTGGCCGACGAGCCCACGGCCAGCCTGGACGATGCCGCGGCCCAGGCCGCATTGCAGTTGCTGCAAGCCAGCGCCGAACGCTGCCAGGCCACCCTGGTGATCGCCACCCATGACGCCCGGGTGGCGGCGGCCTTGCCCAGGGCAACCACATGCCAAATCGGCAGCCAGCGCATATTCAATCTGCAGGAGGCGCTATGAATATCGTAGCTATCGCCTTCCGCTACCTGTGGTCGCGGCCGCTGACTGCGGCTTTGAACCTGCTGCTGCTGGCGCTGGGCCTGGCCAGCATCACCTTCGTCTGGCTGGTCAGCACCCAGATGGACCGGGCGTTTGAACGCGACCTGGCCGGCATCGACGCCGTGGTCGGCGCCAAGGGCAGCCCTATGCAGCTGATACTGGCCGGTGTGTTCCACATCGATGTGCCGCCCGGCAACATCCCGCTGGCGGCGGTAAAAGAGATGGAAAAAGACCCGCGCATCGCCAAGCTGATCCCCATCAGCCTTGGCGATACCTTCCGCGGCTTCCGCATCGTCGGCACCACCACCGCCTACGCCGAGCATTACGACGCCAAGCTGGCCCAGGGTGCGCTCTGGACCCAGGCGATGCAAACCGTGGTTGGCGCCCAGGTGGCGCAGAACACCGGCCTCAGCGTCGGCGCCAAGTTCTACGGCTCGCACGGCTTGGGCGGCGGCGGGCATATCCATGGCGACTTCCCCTATACCGTGACCGGTGTGCTGGCCCCCTGCGGCTGCGTACTGGACCGGCTGGTGCTGACCGCCACCGAATCGGTGTGGAAGGTGCACGAAAAGGCCACGGCCCTGGACGACGAAGACCAGAAGATCATGGAAGAAGAGCGCGAGATCACCCTGGCGCTGATCACCTACAAAAGTCCGCTGGCGGCGGTGAGCTTTCCGCGCTTCATCAACACCACCACCGAGATGCAGGCCGCGGCGCCGGCGGTGGAAATCACCCGCTTGCTGCGCATGGTGGGCGTGGGCACCGAGGTGCTGCGCGGCTTTGGCGCAGTGCTGCTGCTGACCGCCGGCCTGAGCGTCTTCATCGCCCTGTGGAACGCTGTGCGCGAGCGCCGCGCCGACCTGGCCATGCTGCGCATGCTGGGCGCGCCACCGGCCAAGATCGCCGGCCTGGTGCTGTGCGAAGCCCTGCTGCTGGCCGCCATGGCCACGGCCCTGGGCCTGCTCGCCGGCCATGGGCTGGCCGAACTGGTCGGCAGCTGGCTGCAGGCCGAGGGCTCGCTGCCGCTGACCGGCTGGATCTGGTTGCCGTCCGAATGGTGGGTACCGCTGCTGGGCGCCGTGGTGGCCGCGCTGGCCGCCGCGCTGCCGGCTATGGGCGCGTATCGGCTGGACGTGACCACGCTATTGAATAACCGTTAACTTTTTACTGGAGCTATGCATGACCAAAACCCTCGCCACCCTGATCCTGTCCAGCCTGCTGGCCGCCAGCGCCTTTGCCGCCGAAAGCGACAAGGACACCAAGGAAGACGTGGCCCGCCACCGTGCGATCGCCGCCGCCCATGAGAACGCCGCCAAGTGCCGCGAGGCAGGTAAAGGTGAAGATTTATGCGTCAAGGAACTGCAAGCCGCTTGCAAGGGTCTGGCTATTGGAAAATACTGCGGAATGAAGCACGAACACTGAAGAGGATGGCCGCATGCACCGTTTTGCAATCACCCTACTGGGCGCGTTGACCCTGGGCTCGGCGCTGGCGCAGACGCAGCCGCTGGGTTCCATTGACCTGCCGGCCGGCACCGGCGCGGGCTACCACAGCCCGAACAGCCCGTTTGCGCCACTGGCCGAGCGCGCCGACGTGGTGCCCTGGTCGGTGCTGACGGCGGTGAAGACCCGGGCCGAGAAGAACCGCATCCTGCCGCACTTCGGCCTGGCCCAGCTGGCCTTGCACCAGAAGACCCAGCGGGTCCAGGGCTTCATGATGCCGCTGGAGCCAGGCGAGCGGCAAAAGCATTTCCTGATCAGCTCGGTGCCGCTGACCTGCTCGTTCTGCCTGCCCGGCGGACCCGAGAGCATGGTCGAGGTCAAGACCAAGACCCCGGTCAAATACAGTATGGAGCCGGTGGTGGTGGAGGGTACGTTCGCGGTGCTGAACGACGACCCATATGGCCTGTACTACCGCATGGTGGACGCGACCAGCGTCAAGTGATTAGTCTTTGTTGAACTAAACCGCTGACGCGGTGGTTGGCCATCACAGGCCACCACGGTGTTTAAAAACCACCCAAGCCACTTCATAATCCGATCCAATAAATGGGGGGAACTTTCAAACCTCTATCGCGACTGCCTCAGCAGGCAGTTCAGTGCAACATGGTTTATCGGCCGCGGGAGGTGTTTGGGTTTCTACGAGCATTGCAGCGCGGCAGATAACGTTAATCATTAGGGGTTCTCATGGGGGCTTGGGGCGCAACTCTGTATTCAGACGACACGACATGCGAAGTGCGCGACGCTTATGTCGAAAATCTGAAACATGGCCTATCTGACACTGAGGCCTATGAACGCATATTGCGCGGCTACGCCGATCTACTGGACGATCGTGAGGTCGCGTGCCTCGTCTACTTTGCACTGGCTGATACGGCCTGGAAGTTTGGTCGCCTTCACAAAGATGTCAAAGCGAGAGCGCTTGAGCTGACCCGACAGGGCGGGGATGTATTTGTTTGGGAACGTGATGCACCTGGCGAAGTCCCAGCAAGAAGAAAAGCGCTCCGTTCGCTGGAGACGAGGTTGCTATCTGACCAGCCAGCACCGAAACCAATTAAGGTATTGAAACCAAAACCGAAGAAGATACGGACAACCGCCCCAGTTGGTTCGGTGTTCTTATTGAAGCTACCGAATGGGTACAAGGCAATGCTTGTCTTGGTTGGCTTTATCGATCTCAGCAGAAGCGTTGATCCTGTATTTTCGGTTTTGAACT
Organism: Rhodoferax ferrireducens; assembly: GCF_031458075.1. Taxonomy (GTDB): domain Bacteria; phylum Pseudomonadota; class Gammaproteobacteria; order Burkholderiales; family Burkholderiaceae_C; genus Rhodoferax_B; species Rhodoferax_B ferrireducens_A. Next base: position 1,773,727 of record NZ_JAVDXT010000001.1, read on the forward strand.
GGTTGGGAACGGACTTGCCTTCGCAGGTTGAATTGGACAATGCTGCGAGAACGGCAATGCAGTTTCAGTCGGGCCTCGGCGACATGGCGCACATCGGCATCCTCCCAGAAGACGAACGGAAGAGCGTTATGGCTGATCTCGAGGCTACAGGGCAGTCTACTGCGACCGAAATGCCGTACAACCCTGAGAGTTTCGTGTTCAAATTCGCAGAGGCAATTGGCAACGAGATCAGCGCCCACTTCGTTGATCGGAACCCCTAACTCTCGGTCAAACCCTGTACAGCGTTATCGCCAGCAGCAGGTACAGCAGGCCAAAGCACACCGGCACCCAGTTCTCCACATGGGTCAGCGGCAGGTAGAGCCTGGCGTTGGTGCCGCGGCCCATGGCAGTCCATTCGGCGTCGTAGGGGGCGACCGGCAGCATCTGCTCCAGCGCATGCACCACCTTGAACTTGGCCGAGTTCAGCTGGCGGTAGGAATACACCACGCGCCACCAGATAAAACACAGCAGCATCACCGCCAGAAACGGCGCCAGCCCGACCAGGCTGGGCTGTAGCACTTTTTCCTTCAGCAGCACGGTGAAGGCGGTGATCAATGCGGTGTGCACGCCCACGAAAAATGAGTTTGCCAGTATGCGCCGGGCGCTGACCCTGTCGGCCATCTCCACGTACAGCTTGTACTGTTCAAAGAAATGCTTTTCGTATTCGGCACCGTAGGCCGCCTTGGTTTGCCGCAGCAGTGGGAGCTCGTCCATGGTCAGCAGCCTATGACCTTGAATTCGACGCGCCGGTCCAGCGCGTCCGACGCATCGTCACGGCCATTGCCGACCATGGTTTGGCGCGAGCCCATGCCGTTGGCAATGCTACGTTTGCCCAGCGCCGGGCTGCTGGCTTCGAGCCGGGTCTTCACATATTCGGCGCGCAGCAGCGACAGCCTTTCGTTCAGCGGCTCGGGCCCGGTGGCGCTGGTGTGGCCGGTGATCTCCAGGCAAGCCGCGCCGCTGGCGGCGCGGGTGGCGATGGATTTGAGCCACAGCGGGTAGGCCTCGGTCAGCCGGGTTTCGCTGCCAAAGGCGGTGGAGCCGGGGCGGAACAGGAACTTCACCGCCAGGCGCTTTTGCTCCAGCCCGAAGTCGACGATCTTGGCGAACGCGGCCTCGGCCCGGTCGCGCCGGCCCAGTTTCCAGTTGCTCAAGTAGATGCCGTTGTAGACCCGGAACTGGTCGCCGGCCGGGCTGCGCTGGGCGCTGCTGTACAGGTCCAGCGCCTCCTGGTAACGGCCGGCGTCGTAGGCGTCCATGGCCTCGGCGACCTGGGCGGCGGCCAGGATGCGCTCGGTGTACAAGGCGTTGATTGGGTCGCCAGCGCGCGTGCCCTGGCAGGTGCGGATATAGCCGAGGGTGGCCGGGTCTTCGGTCCAGGCCGGTGCATCGCGGAAGCTGGCCAGCGGCGTCGGGTCGACTCCCTCGGGCTTGGAAAACGCCAGGCCCTTGCTCACCAGCTTGCCGGTCTTCAGGTCGGCCAGTGCAAAGCAGATGCGGTAGGCCTCGCGCACGCCGGCGCTCTGCCGCGCGGCGTTCACGCCGGTGAAGGTGCCTATCAGCACCAGCGGGCTGCGCGCCACATTGGCGGCGGAAAACGGCAGCAGCTCCAGCTGCGGATACTGCTCGCGGATCAGCGTCGCCAGCTTTTGCCCCATGGAGCGCGTGGTGTTCGACTGCGCGCCGGTCAGGCCGTCCACCAGCGGGTCGATCACCACCGGGTGGCGCGTGCCGGCGGCGGGCAGCTGGGCGTTCTTCAGCAGCGTGGTGGCCGCGGTCTGTACGGCTTCGTCGTAGGGCAGGATGGGCGGTGGTGGCGCCGCCGGCGCGGGAACTGCGGGGGCCGCTGCGGTCGGCGCGGATGCGGCCGGAGCCGACGGCAGCGAGGGCAGGGCGATGCGGCCCGCCTGGCAGGCGCTGAGCAGCAGCGCGGCCAGCAGCATGCTGGTGGTGGGGGATGCGAATTTCATTTCTGGCACTCCTGTTGCAGGAACAACTGCGACTGGCTGGACAAGGCCTCGCCCAGCGCCTGCCGCTCCAGCAGCGCAGTGCAGCGTGGGTTGGCGGGGTTGGGCTTTTTCACCACCGGCGGGTTGCTGCGGATCGGCGGGGTCACGATGGCCACCGGGGTGGCCGGCGGTAGCAGGGTGGGCGTTGCCGATGCGCTGGGCGCTGGTGTGACGGCTGCGGTGGGCGCCGCCGTGACCGTGACCGGCGCGGTGACCGCCGGGCGTTCGGCCACCGTCTGCCGGCGTGCCAGCGCGGTCGCACCGAAATAGCCAACGACGGCCAGCATCAACAGCGAGGCGGCGCCACCCCAGAGCCAGGCCTGGAGAGTGACGGGCACCGGCACGGGCGGCGGCGGGTGTACCGGTGGTGGAGCTGGCGCTGCCACCACGGCGGGCGGGCCCAGCTTGTGGGCAATGTCCTGCAGTAGCTGCTGCAGGCCGGGGAACTCCGGGCTGCCGTCCCAGCCCACCAGATCCGCTGCCTGCACCTCGCGGAAGCCGGCGGGCGGGCGTACCCGGTCAATGAACACCGGGATCAGCCGGCCCAGCAGGCGGCCTTCGGTGGCCTCTTCGCAGACCCATTCGCTGTGGATGGAGTTGTTTGACCAGAGCACCAGCATGCAGCGCATGTCTTGCAGCTCCTGCTCCAGCAGGCTGCGCCAGGTGACGCCGGCCGGCACACGGCGGTCCCACCAGACCGACCAGCCCGCAGTTTCCAGGGTGTGTGCCAGGCTGCGGACCCGCTCGCGGTCTTTCTCGTTGTAGCTCAGGAAGATGTCTGCCATGACGTTCCCCTGCGGCAAGGCCCGTCCGGCTGCGCGGTGCGCACAGGGCTGGGTCGGCTCAGCCCGAAGATATTACACGCAGAGTTGCCGGTGCAGCACGATGTGTATCCGGGGCCAACGGCTGCGGTTACACATCCGATGGCGCCGTATGGCGCTCAGAATTACAAGCTTTTTAGCCGCCTGGCGCAGGTACTACCTGCGCAGGAAGCTATGCTTTACATAGCAAATCAGCCGGGGATGCCGTTGCGCGCAATCAGCCAGGCCGGTGCGTCCTGCAAGGCCACGGGGCGCAGGAAGCGGTCTACCGCCGCATAGCCCACCGAGGTGGTGAAGGGTTGGGTCGACGCGGGGTACGGGCCGCCGTGGTGCTGGGCTGTGGTCACAGCCACGCCGGTCGGCACGCCGGCAAACAGCACGCGGCCAGCCACCTGGGTGGCGGCGCGCACCAGGCTGCGGGTGGCCTCGTCTTCGGTTTCGGCGCCCCACAGGGTGACGGTCAGCGAGCCGCCGATGGCGCGCAGCACGGCGATGGTTTCATCGACCGAGCCCACGCGCACGACCAGCGCGGCCGAGCCGAAGACTTCTTCGTGCAAACCGTGGTCGGCAATGAAGTTGGCGGCCTGCACTTCGGCCAGGAAGGGGCGCGGTGCGGCGGCGCCAGTGGAATCATCGGCCACCAGCTTGGTCAGCGCCTCGGCGGCGCGCCAGCGGGCTACGCCCTTGTCGAAGGTGGAGCGGATGGGCGCAGACAGCATGGCGTGCGGCTGCAAGCCCTGCAGCGCGGCGGCGAAGCTGCTGACAAACGCGTCAGAGGCTGCGTCCTTCTGCACCAGGATGATGCCGGGGCTGGTGCAGAACTGGCCTGCGCCCAGGCAGATCGAGCCGGCCAGGGTGGCGGCCAGCTCGGCACCGTTGTTGGCCGCCGCCGAGGGCAGCACCACCAGCGGGTTCACCGAACCGAGTTCGCCGTAGAACGGAATCGGGCGCGGGCGTTCGCCGGCGATCTTGGCCAGCGCGGTGCCGCCCTTGAAGGATCCGGTAAACGCCACGGCCGCAATCGCCGGGGCCTGCACCAGCTGCACGCCGACTTCAATCGAGCCGCCTTGCACAAAGCCGAACACGCCGGCCGGCAAACCTTGCTCGGCCACCACGCGTTGACCTATGGCCGCGGTATGGCGCGATAGCTCGGGATGCGCGGGATGGCCCTTGACCACCACTGGGCAGCCGGCGGCCAGCGCCGCTGCGGTATCGCCGCCCAGCACCGAGAACGCAAACGGGAAGTTGCTGGCCGAGAACATGGCCACCGGGCCCACGGGCACGCGGACCCGGGTCAGGCGTGGCCGGCCCACGGGCGGGGCACCGGCGACGGCGGCATCGTCGATGCTGGCGTGGATGGTGCCGGCTTCCAGCACATCGGCAAAGCCGCGCAGCTGGAAGGTGGTGCGGTCGAGTTCGCCGTTCAGGCGCGGCAGGCCCAGGCCGGTTTCGCGGTCGGCCACGGCCACCAGGTTGGCGCGGTCGGCTTCCAGTGCGGCGGACAAGGCGCGCAGCAGGCTGGCGCGCTGGGCGGCCGAGGTGGCGCCAAAGCTGTCGGCCACTGCAGCGGCAGCGGCCACCGTCTGGTTGATTTCGGCCAGGGTGGATTCGGGCCAGGGCGCGCCAATGGCGGTGCCGGTACGGGCTTCGGTGGATTGCAGCATGGGGGAAACCTCGGTGAAGACGGTAGAAAGCGAAGAAAGGCGCGCAGCGGGGGCGGCCGGCGGAAAGACCCATGATGCTATCACCGGAGGGATAACCGATTGATTGATTAGCGCATGGCATACATACCGTAATGGATATGTTTAAAACGATGGAACGGCCAAAACCCGCAGCGCCAGATGTTTTAATTGAGGCCAAAGTAATCAGAGGAATTCAGCATGGCTACGCAAGGCTTCACCACCACCATCGTGCACGGCGACAAGGCCTTTGGCACCGAGCATGGCGCGGTGCACAAACCCATACACACTTCGGTGCAATACGGCTTCGACAAGGTCGAAGACCTGATCGGTGTGTTCCAGGGCACGCTGAAAGGCGGCTTCAACTACGCGCGCCAGGGCACGCCGACCACGGCGGCGCTGGAAACCAAGGTGACGAAGATGGAAGACGGCCTGGGCAGCATCTGCTTTGCCACCGGCATGGGCGCGATCACCGCCATCTTTTTGACCCTGCTGCGCGCTGGCGACCACCTGGTGGCCAGCCAGTTCGTGTTTGGCAATACCAACAGCATCTTCGGCACACTGCGCGGCCTGGGTATCGAGGTGACGACGGTGGACGCCACCGACGTGGCCAACGTGGCCGCGGCGGTGCAGCCCAACACCCGCATGGTGTTTGTGGAAACCATTGCCAACCCCGGCACCCAGATCCCCGACATGGCAGCCATTGGCGCGCTGTGCAAGACGCAGGGCCTGGTCTACGTGGTGGATAACACCATCACCTCGCCGGTGCTGTTCAAGCCCAAAGCGGTGGACGCCAGCCTGGTGGTGAATTCGCTGACCAAGACCATCGGCGGCCACGGCACTGCGATGGGCGGCGCGGTGACCGACACTGGCCTGTTCGACTGGAATGGCTACCCGAACATCTTTGAAGCCTACCGCAAGGGCGATGCGCGCCAGTGGGGCCTGCAGCAGATCCGCAAGAAGGGCTTGCGCGACATGGGCGCCTCGCTGATGAGCGAACATGCGCACAACATCTCCGTGGGGGCCGAGACCGCCGCTTTGCGCGTCGCCTACAGCAGCGCCACCGCATTGGAGCTGGCGCGCTTCTTGGAAGCGCATCCCAAGGTGGTGAAGGTGCATTACCCGATGCTCGAATCCCACCCGCAGCATGCATTTGCCAAGCAATTCTTCAGCGCCGGCTCGTGGCTGCTGTCGTTTGAGCTGGCCGATGTCGATGCCTGCCTGGCCTTCATCAACCGTCTGCAGATCCCGGTCAAGGCCACCGGCCTGGCCGATACCCGCACGCTGATCATCCCGGTGGCGCCGACCATCTTCTGGGAAGCCGGCGCCGAGGTGCGCGCCAAGATGGGCATTGCCGACGGACTGATCCGTTTGTCGGTAGGCCTGGAAGAGAGCGCCGATCTGCTGGCGGACTTTGCGCAGGCCCTGGCCAGTTGAGGCCCAGCCCTCAGGCTTTGAAGACGATGGACAGCAGCTCGTTGAGCACCTTCAGCAGCTGCGTCAGCCATTTGGGCATCTTCAGCCCCAGAAAGCTTTCCAGGCTGTCCTTGCCGGTTTTGGCGTCCGATGCGGCGTCGGCATCTTCCTCTTCGGTGGGCGAATCGTATTCGCCAGTGGAGATGTTTGAGGTCACATAGTGCAGCTCCGCGCACAAGGCATCCGCCGAGGTCGGGTCCAGTTCGGCAAACGCATTGGCGATGGCGGTGCGGGCCGACTCGGATTGCAGGCGCGACACCACCTGGCGGCTGTTCTCCAGCAGTAGCTCGGTCTTCGTCTTGCCGCGTTTTTCCAGCCGCCCTATGCCGCGTTCCAGCAGTACGCCGATGGCATAGATCAGGGTTCCGTAGGAATCCATGGGGGAGGGGGTGGTGGTCTGGAGAACGGTGCTCATACGCTGCTCCTAAGGGGGTTAAGGGGGTCAACAGTATGCGCCGCTGGGCGGGCCTAGGGAAGCGGCGGAACACCGACAGACGCCATCGCCGCGGTGGCTGGCGTGAAAGATGATTTGCTATATAAAAAGTAGCTATCCGTGCAATACAGGCATGCATTGAAGCCAGTTTTTTTGGCTCTTTGGGGCTGGTGCAGCTTAATTTGCTGCACCTGGTGAGCGCCATCGCGTAGAAGCTGCAGCCCCTTATTGGAGGGCGGGTATTAATCTACCGCTGCGCGCCCAAGTTCGTACAATCGCGCCGTTGAATCCTGGGTTTGCGGATAACACGATCCTGAAAGGATTCTCGATGTCACCGCGTGAGATTCAACTGCTCCTGGTCGATGATGACCCGTCTGCGATCCAGGTCATGAGCCGGATGCTGGCGCAATATCCGGACCAAAGATTCGCCACATCGGGCGAAATAGCCCTTCGGCTTGCAGCCGAGGCGCCGCCGGACCTGATCCTGCTGGATGTCGACATGCCCAGCATGACAGGATTTGAAGTGTGCGCAGACCTGAAGGCCAACCCGGCCCTGGCTCACATCCCGGTCATATTCGTGACCAGCCATGACGAGTCAACACCCTTGCGAGTGGCAGCCTGGCAGAAGGGCGCAGCCGATTTTGTCACCAAGCCGCTGGTCGCGTCGCAGCTGACGGCCCGCGTGAGCGCCCAGTTGCGGGCGGCGCGGCTTATTGAAGATTTGAAGCGTGACTCCCTCTTCTTGGAGACACCGTTGCAGCCGCTGGGCGGGCAGACGCCGCGGCTTTTGATCGTCGACGACGATATTGCGTCGATCCACATCCTGCGCCATACGCTTGCCGCGGTGGGCAATCTCCATTTCGCCAAGACCGGCGAAGAAGCCTTGCTGCTTGCCCGGCAGCTGCTGCCGGACCTCATCCTGCTGGATGCGCATATGCCCGGAGTCGACGGATTTGACGTGTGCCGGTCCCTGAAGTCGGAGGCGGCTTTCAAGCATGTGCCTATCGTCTTCGTTACCCGTTTCTCCGATCTGCGCTACGAGATGCGGGCCCTTGATCTCGGCGCGGCCGACTTCATTGCCAAGCCCTATACCCCGGCCGTGCTGCAAGCCCGCGTGCGCAACCTGCTCGACCTGAAGCAGCGCACCGACGCCGAGCTGCAGGCGGTGCGCGACCACTGGCGGCAGGTGGGGGACGCGCGTGTTGCCGACATCGTCGGTGCGGCATCGGACGCCATCGTGACCTACAACGCCGCAGGCAAACTGGTGCTGATCAATGCTGCGGCTTGCCGCATGTTCGGCGTCGGGCACGAGCAGGTCATCGGTTCGGCTGTGCAGGCCTTGCTGGGCGACGCGCTGCCGATGGAAGACATGGGGCGCAGCGAGCCGACCTGCACCACGATTGCGCGGGCCGACGGAGTCCGCTTGCCGGTCGAGCTGTCCGTATCGAGTGTTGGCAAGGGAGCGAACCGCCTGACCACCGTGATGCTGCGCGACAACAGCGACCGCGAGCGGCTTGAAGCGGAGTCGCGCTCACGCATCGAGGCAGAAACGGCGAGCCGCACCAAGAGTTTGATGATGTCCTACATCGCCCACGAAATGGGGAATCCGTTGAACGGCTTGCTGGGCTTCGCCCACATCATCGGTGCGGACACCGAATACCCGTTGGCGCCCGCCCAGGCCAAGCGCTTGGAGCACGTGCTCGCCTGTGGCCGGCGGTTGCAAGGTCTGATGCGCGATGTGATGGATATCGGCCGCTTCGAAGCCGGCAAGCTGCTGATCCATTTGCGGCCGGTGGATGCGGCCCGCTGTGCGGCCGACGCCCTGGCAGCCGTCTCGGCGCAGGCGGAGCAGGCGGGCGTGGCGCTGTCGTTACTGCCCGTGCCGCCGTCCAGCTGGGTGTGTGCCGATACCGGCCGGCTGCACCAGTGCCTGGTGAACCTGCTGACCAACGCCATCAAGTACAACCATTCCGGTGGCTGGGCCCGCATAACGCTGAAGGCGGATGCGCAGCAGCTGGTCATCGCTGTCAGCGACAACGGCATGGGTATGGATGCCTTGCAGTGCCAACACCTGTTCGAGCCGTTCAACCGCCTGGGACGAGAAGACGACGTGGCGCTGGGCGCCGGCCTGGGGCTGGTGATTACGCGCCAGCTGGTGGAGGCGATGCAGGGCAGCCTGCGTGTCGAAAGTCAACCCGGGGAGGGCAGCTGCTTCACCATCGCACTGCCAGGCGCGCTCCCTGCGGCGGCCGGCGCATGAGTGACAACCTCCTGCTGGTGGACGACGACCCTGCCACGATCCAGCTGCTGGCGCGCATGCTCTCGGACGTGGGCAATTTGCGTTTCGCTACCAGCGGCGAAGATGCGTTGCGGCTGGCGCGCGAGCTGGTACCCGATCTGTTGCTGCTGGATGCGGAGATGCCCGGCATGAGCGGGTTCGAGGTGTGCGAGGCCTTCAAGGCCGATCCTCTGCTCGCCGACGTGCCGGTGATTTTCATCACCAGCCACAGTGGACCCGAGTTCGAAGTTTCGGGGTTCGAGCTCGGCGCGGCGGACTTTATCGCCAAGCCTGTCAGCGCGCCACTGGTCCTGGCCCGCATCAAGACCCAGTTGCGTGCCAAGCACCTGGCCGACGAGCTGCGCCAGGTCGCCTCCATCGATGTTCTGACCGGCATTGCCAACCGGCGGCGCTTTGACGAATCGCTGAAGCTGGAGTGGCGCCGCACCCGGCGCTCTGGCGACCCGCTGGCCTTGTTGATGATCGATGTCGACCACTTCAAGCTGTTCAACGACCGCTATGGCCATCCGGCGGGCGATGCCTGTCTGCGATCCGTGGCCAAAGCCCTGCAAGCGGCCTGTCCGCGCCCCGCAGATTTGGTCGCGCGTTATGGCGGCGAGGAGTTTGTCATTCTGCTGCCGCAGACGCCGCGTGGCGGCGCGGAGCACGTGGCCGAGGATATTCTGGACGCAGTCAAGGCGCTTGGCATCACGCACCAAGCATCGCCGACGGCATGGCATGTCAGCGTGAGCATCGGCATTTCCTGTTACGACGCTGACAGCGTGTGTTGGGAGCCGCCTTCGAGCGACTCCCGCTTCTTGAACGGCATGGGCGCACAGAGTTCACCGGCGGACCTGGTGCAGGCCGCCGACAAAGCCCTGTACTGCGCCAAGCATGCGGGCCGGGCCCAGGCCAAGTTGCTGGATATTGCGGACGTGGACTCGGTACTGCAAGCCCGCAGCATTGCACCGCCACCGCGCAAGTCGCGCCCTAGCAGCCTGAATGGGACGAACACCTAAGCGGGTGGGGCGGCAGTCCGGTTCTTCTGTTTTTCTTTTTCTGTTGCTTGCAGCAGCTGGATGCGTTGTTTAACAAAGGTTGGCCATGCCGAAGAAAATCCGCCCCCCCGTACCTATGGAACGCGATGCCAGCACCAGGGAGCATGTCACCGAGGAACGCCGCCAGGAAGCCTTGCTGAAGACCGGAGCCTTGCAAAGTGCGATCTTCAACAGTGCCAACTTCTCCAGCATCGCCACCGATGCCAAGGGCGTGATCCAGATTTTCAATGTCGGCGCCGAGCGCATGCTGGGCTACGCGGCGGCCGACGTGGTCAACAAGATCACGCCGGCCGACATTTCTGATCCGCAGGAAGTTATCGCCCGCGCCACTGCGCTGAGCATCGAGCTCGGAACCGCTATTGCGCCGGGCTTTGAGGCCCTGGTGTTCAAGGCCTCGCGCGGCATTGAAGACATCTACGAACTGACCTATATCCGCAAGGACGGCAGCCGCTTCCCGGCCGTGGTGTCGGTGACCGCGCTGCGCGACGCGCAGGACGCCATCATCGGCTATCTGCTGATCGGCACCGATAACACCGCGCGCTGGCAGGCAGAAGAGGCCTTGCGCGAGAACTATGCTCTGCTGCGCACACTCCATTTGCACTCCATCGTGTCGGTGACCGACCGGGCGGGCCGCATCGTCGACGCCAACGACGGCTTTTGCAAGATATCCGGCTACAACCGGGACGAATTGCTGGGCCAGACCCACCACGTCGTCAACTCCGGCGTGCAGACCCCTGCGTTCTGGACCGAGATGTGGGGCAGTATCGCCTCCGGTCAACCCTGGCGCGGCGAGATATGCAACCGCACCAAGGAGGGTGCGCTGTACTGGGTGGACAGCATCATTGCGCCTTTCATGGGCGAGGATGGGCACACGAAAAGGTATATCTCGGTCCGCACCGACATCACGGCGCGCAAGCAGGCCGAGGAGTCATTGCTCAAGGCGGGGGCTTTGCAGAGCGCCATCTTCAACAGCGCCAACTTCTCCAGCATCGCCACCGATGCGAATGGCGTGATCCAGATTTTCAATGTAGGTGCTGAACGCATGCTCGGCTACGCGGCTACCGACGTGACGAACAAGATCACGCCGGCCGACATTTCCGATCCGCAGGAGTTGATCGTGCGCGCCAAGGCGCTGAGCGTCGAGCTTGAAACTCCGATCACACCGGGTTTCGAAGCCCTGGTGTTCAAGGCTTCGCGCGGCATCGAGGATATTTACGAGCTGACCTATATCCGCAAGGACGGCAGCCGTTTCCCGGCCGTGGTGTCGGTCACGGCGCTGCGCGATGCGCAGAACGCCATCATCGGCTACCTGCTGATCGGCACCGACAACACCGCGCGCCAGCAGGCAGAGGAGGCCTTGCTCAAGGCCGGGGCCCTGCAGAGCGCCATCTTCAATAGCGCCAATTTCTCCAGCATCGCCACCGATGCGAACGGTGTGATCCAGATTTTCAACGTGGGTGCCGAACGCATGCTGGGCTACGCGGCGGCTGACGTGGTGAACAAGATCACGCCGGCCGATATTTCCGATCCGCAGGAAGTGATTGCACGTGCGCGGGAGCTGAGCGTGGAGCTGGAGACCACCATCGCACCGGGCTTCGAAGCGCTGGTGTTCAAGGCCTCGCGCGGCATCGAGGACATCTACGAACTGACCTACATCCGCAAGGACGGCAGCCGCTTCGGGGCGGTGGTGTCGGTGACCGCGCTGCGCGATGCGCAGGACGCCATCATCGGCTACCTGCTGATCGGTACCGACAACACCGCGCGCCAGCAGGTCGAAGAAGAGCGGCAGAAGCTGGACCAGCGGCTGCGCGACCAGCATTTCTACACGCGCTCGCTGATCGAATCCAACATCGACGCCCTGATGGCCACCGATCCGCGCGGCATCATCACCGATGTCAACAAGCAGACCGAGGCGCTGACCGGCTGCACGCGCGATGAGCTGATCGGCGCGCCGTTCAAGAACTACTTCACCGACCCGTACCTGGCCGAGGCTGGCATCAAGCGCGTGCTCAACGAAGGCAAGCTCACCAATTACGAACTCACGGCCCGCGCCAGGGACGGCAAGCTGACCGTGGTGTCTTACAACGCCAGCACTTTCCACGACCGCGACCGCAGTCTGCAAGGCGTGTTCGCCGCCGCGCGCGACATCACCGAGCGCAAGCAGTACGAGGAATCGCTGCGCGAAGCCACGCACAAGGCCGAGCAGGCGAACCGCGCAAAAAGCGAATTCCTCGCCAATATGAGCCACGAGATCCGGACACCGATGAACGCGGTGATCGGCCTGGCCTACCTGTTGGGGCAGACGGTGCTGGATGCTGAGCAGGTGGCCTTCGTCGCCAAGGTCAAACTGGCCAGCAAGTCGCTGCTGCTGGTGCTCAACAACGTACTCGATCTGTCCAAAATTGAAGCGGGTGAGCTGATTGTGGAAAACACCGCCTTCAGCCTGGGCAGCCTGCTGCAGGAACTGCGCGACGTGATGGCGGTGCAAGCCGATGCCAAGGGCATTACTTTCAGGATCGATGCGCCAGACGACTTGCCCGGGGCGCTGGAGGGCGACGCCACGCGCCTCAACCAGATCCTGACCAACCTGCTGTCGAATGCGATCAAGTTCACAGCCCACGGTGGCGTCACGCTGCATGTATACCAGCTCGCGGCCACGCCGCAGCGCGTGACGCTGGGCTTCTCGGTGCAGGACACCGGTATCGGCATTGCGCCCGATGTGCGGGAGCGGCTGTTCGCACCGTTTGCCCAGGCCGATGCCTCCATCACCCGGCGTTTTGGCGGTACCGGGCTGGGCTTGTCCATCGTCAAGCGCCTGGTCAAGCTGATGGGCGGTGAGGTGGCGCTGGACAGCACACCGGGTGTCGGCAGCGAGTTCAGGGTCTCGCTGGACTTTGCGTTGCTCTCCAGGGAAGCGCTGGTGCGCCTGGAGGCCTCTCCGGTCGTGCCTGGCGAACCCGCTTTGTCGGGCTTACGCATCCTGGTGGTCGACGACAGCGACATCAACCTGGATGTGACCAAGCGCATTCTCGAACTGGAGGGTGCGCAGGTTCGGCTGGCGAGCAATGGGCAGGAGGCTTTTGAGCTGCTGGAGGCCAAGCCGTTCGCCATCGACGTGGTGCTGATGGATGTGCAGATGCCGGTGCTTGACGGCCACGATGCGACGCGGCGCATCCGCCTGGAGCTCAGCCTGGCCGACTTGCCCATCATCGCTTTGACCGCTGGCGCGCTGAGCAGCGAGCGCCAGCGGGCGGCCGCAGCCGGAATGGATGACTACATCACCAAGCCGTTCGATGCGAAGGCCCTGGTGGGTAGCATCTTGCGCCATGTGAAGCCCGTGGGCGGCCCGTTGCCGCGGCAGACCGAGATGGCCCGTGAAATGCCGTCGCCGGCCGTGCCCTCCTGGATGGAGATCGAGGGAATCAACGCCAGCGATGCGCGAGAGCGCCTGAGCGGCGATTTCGACCTGTTCCGGTCCATGCTGAAACGCCTGCTGCGCGAGTTTGTCGACGTGGCGATTCCCGCGGAGGCGGTGGAAGCGCTGGCGCCGGGAGGGCTGGCGCTGCATGCTGGCCGCATGCACAAGCTCCGGGGTGCCGCTGGCATGCTGGGCGCCCAGGAGATCCATAGGCTTGCGGGCGAGGCCGAGGCCGCCTGCGTTGCCGGCGAGGGCGCGCGGGCCGCGCAGCTGGCACAAAGCATTGGCGTTCTGTTGCGGAACCTGCGTACCTGTGCCGAACCTGCGCTGATGGCCGTCCAGCAGCGCAGCGAAGCGCTCGCATTGCCGGGCGACGCTGCGCTGGAAGCGCAGTCCGTGGTCGATCTGGTGGCGCTGCTGCAGCAGCAGAGCTTGTCGGCGATGGGCCGGTTCCAGGTGCTGTCGCCGCAGCTTCGGCAATTCCTGAGCAAGGAGTCGTATGAACTGCTGAGCGACCATATCGACAACCTGCAGTTCAGCGATGCGGCCAAGGTGCTGGAGACGAGCCAGCGTTAGGTTTCATCGGCCTGCATGCCTTTAGTTCAAAAAAGATAGCTGCTAGCGCAATATCTACCAGTGCTGGCAGCCATTTTTACTTAGAAGTCGAAGCTGGCACTCAGATTGACGCTGCGCGGTGCGCCGGCCACCAGGTAGCCGTAGCCCGAGTAGCCGCCGACCGACGCCCAGTAGCTCTTGTTGGCCAGGTTGTCGACCCGCAGGCGCAGGGTGACGAGCTTGCCTTGCACCTCGGTCAGGTAGCGGGCGCCGGCGTCCAGGCGGGTCCAGCCCGAGACCTTCAGCGTGTTGACCGCGTCGGCGTAGCTGGCGCCGGTGTAGACCACGCGGCCATCGAGTGCCAGGCCGGGCACGCCAGGCACATCCCACTCGGCACCCAGGTTAGCCTGGCGCTTGGGCACACCGATGACCTGTTTGCCGTCGGTGCTGGCCGAGCCGGTGGACTTTTGTTCGGCGCTGAGCAGGGTCAGGCCGCCCAGCAGGCGCAGGCCGCGGGTGGCTACGCCTTGCAGGGTCAACTCCACGCCTTGGTGGCGGTCTTTTCCGCTGGCGCTGAAGACATTGGTGCTGGTGTTGAGAAAGTCGCGCGGCCGTGTCGTGTCGAACAGGGCCAGGGTGCCGCCAAAGCGGCCCGAATCCCACTTCAGGCCGACTTCCTTTTGCTTGGAAACATAGGGCGACAAGGTGTCGCCCTTGTTCACGGCGGTGCTGGGCGCGGTGCTGCCCTGGGTCAGGCCTTCCACATAGTTGGCGTAGAGCGAGTACTGTTTGTTGAGCTTGTAGACCACGCCGGCCATGGGGCTGAGGCGGCTCTTGTTGTAGTTGCTCGACAGTGCGCCGGTGCCGTAGTCGTAGTTGTCGATGTCCAGCGTCTGGTGCCGGGCGCCCAGGGTCAGCAGGGTGCTGCCGCCAAGCAGCGACAAGGTGTCGCCCAGCGCCAGGCTGGTCATGCCGGTGCGCCCGGTCAGCGCCGGCGAGGCCAGGGTGTTGCCGGTGAAGGCGGACGCGCTGATGGCCGGCAGCGGGGTCGCCACCGGGTTGTACAGGTTGGTGCTTTGTTGGTTGCCGAAGTCCATGGCGTAGGCGTTCTTCTTCTCCAGCCGGAAGCTGGCGGCCGAGACCACCCATTCATGGCCGACGGAGCCGGTCTGGAACTTGCCACGCAGGCCGGCCTCTGAAGTCAGCACGCTGTCTTTGCGGGTGTTGTCGAAGCGGTAGGTGCTGCCGGCGCCGGTGCTGGCGTCGCTCAGCACCAGGTTGGCCAGGGAATTGGCCTCGCTGCTGCGGCGCGCGCCCAGGGCGGCCCAGGCGGTCAGGTGGTCGTTGATGTCGAATTCGCCGCGCAGCGTGCCGAACAGGTCGCGCTCGTTGGAGTACGCGCCGGGCTGGGCCCAGTTGGTGGCGTTGTCGGGCGCTGCTGGCACGCTGGTCAGGGCGCTGATGTCGACGTTGGTGCGGGTTTCTTTGAGCTTGTTTTCCTGCCAGCCGATGTCGCCCGACAGGCGCACATCGCGGCTGCGCCAGTCCACTGCGGCGGACAGCAGGCCGAGCTTGCTGTCCTCCTTGTCGACGGCAGTGCCGCCGCTGCGGGTGGCGGCGTTGACACGGATGCCGGTGGCATTGTCCGGGCCGAAGCGGTGCGCGATGTCGGCCGACACTGTGTTGGCGCCGCCGCTGCCCGTGCCCACGGTGATGCGGTTCAGGTCTTCGTTGGGCGCGCGCTTGGGCACCAGGTTGATCGAGCCCCCAATGCCGCCGCCGCCCGGATTCGCGCCGTTCAGGAAGGTCGATGCGCCGCGCAGCACTTCGACGCGCTCGAACAGCTCGGTGGCGATGTACTGGCGCGGCAGCAGGCTGTACATGCCGTTGTAGGCCACGTCGTCCGAGCTCAGCAAAAAGCCGCGGATGAAATAGGACTCCTGGAAGTTGCCGAAACCCCGTGCCATGCGCACCGTCGGGTCGTTCTGCAGCACCTCGCCCACGCTTTGGGCCTGGCGGTCCTGGATCAACGCGTTGGTGTAGCTGGTGATGGAAAACGGCGTATCCATATTGTCCTTGGTGCCCAGGATGCCGGCCCGGCCGCCACGCGCCACCTGGCCGCCGGCGTAGGGCTTGCTCAGGCCTTCGGCCGAAGCGTCGGCGCTGGCGCTGACCTGTACGGCGGCCAGGGTGCCCGCGCTGTCGTTGCTGGATTGGCCGTGGGCAGCGATGCTGGCCAGGGTGAGCAGCACCGCGGATGCGACCGGCGCGGGTTGGAAGTTGCGGCTTTGTGCCATGGTGTTTCCTTGCAATTAAAGTTCGGCGTTTGCTATGGATAAAGTAGCTGCTCGCGCATATGGAATAAGCGCCAGAGGCCAATTTGGTGTGGATGTGCCCCGCACCGCAGTCGCCGAGACAGGGGGAGGCCGATAGGCAAACCCAGCAACGGCCCGGCGGCGCGTGGAGGCGGCGGGGCAAAGAGGTTGGCTGGCTGCACGCCCGGCAGGGCATTGGCTTGCAAGAGCAGGCAGTTTAGCTTCGTAATACGAGTTATTCGCATTTGACGGAGGGTTTGTACCCATGCTTTACCCCGCACGCCACCAAAAAACAACAGCCATCCGCGCTATGGTGGCTGACCTGGGGTCAGCGGCCGTAGTTCTACAACGGCTGCAGGCAAGCCACCCGGCGGCGCATGGGCCGATGCCCGTCTTGCATGCCAGAGGCTTGTATCGGCATTGGCCGGCCCGGGGCTTTGTGGTTACATTCGCCGGCTTGCACGCGGCACCCTTATTGCTTACGTTTTGCTACAAACTACGCTTATTTGATCTCTTAGCTCTTACTGCCTCTACCGGACAAAACACATGCCTTCTCCTTCTCGACTCAAGTCTTTGTCCATCTCCAGCCGCCTTGGACTGGGTTTCGGCTGCATGCTGGTACTGGTGATTGCCGTGGCCGCCGTCGGCCAGATCTCTGCCGGCATGGTGAACGGGCAAATGCGCCAGATCACCGGCACCAACGCCACCAAGACACGGCTGGTCAACAGCATGCTGGAAAGCGTCAGCACCCTGGGCATCCAGAGCCGCTCGGCCGCCATGCTGACCGAGATCGACACCAAGCATTCGGCCGAGCTGGTCAAGCAGGTCCAGCAGACCCTGGAGCAGTACGACAAGCGCGAAGCCGCGCTGACCGAGCTGTTCAAGGCGGCAGACACCACGCCCGCCGAGCAAAAGCTGCTGAAAGACATTGCCGATATCGGCCGCAAGACCCGGCCTGATCTGATGGAAGCCATCAAGGCCTCGGTAGACGGCGACAGCGTGGCCGCCACCACCGGCCTGATGAGCCGGGTCGACCCCAGCGAAACCATCTGGCGCGCCAAGCTGGCCGAGCTGATCGAGCTGCAGAACAGCTTGAACAACGACACCACGGTCTCGGCCGAGCAAACCCAGAGCCGTGCCCGGCTGACCGGCGGCCTGCTGGTCTTGCTGTCGCTGGCCCTGGGCGGCCTGATCGCCTGGCGCATCACCGGCAGCATCACCCAGCCGATTGGCCGCGCCGTGGTGGTGGCCGAGCGGATTGCCCGCGGTGACCTGACCTCGCAGGTCGAGGTGCGCATCCATGACGAAACCGGCCGCCTGCTGGAAGCCATTGCCGCCATGCAGGACCGGCTGCGCGCCATGGTCGGCGACATCGGCCAGACCGCGGAATCGATCCAGGTCGCCAGTGCCGAGGTGGCCTCGGGCAATCTGGACCTGAGCCAGCGCACCGAGCAAGCGGCCAGCAATCTGCAGGGCGCGGCTACGGCTTTGTCAGACCTGACCGGCACGGTCAGCCACAGCGCGGGCTCGGCCCGCCAGGCGAATCAGCTGGCGGCCAGCGCATCCGAAGTCGCCACCCGCGGCGGCGAAGTGGTGCTGCAGGTGGTCAAGACCATGGACGAGATCAGCACCAGCTCGAAGAAGATCGCCGACATCATCAGCGTGATCGACGGCATCGCCTTCCAGACCAATATCCTGGCGCTGAATGCCGCTGTTGAAGCTGCCCGCGCCGGCGAGCAGGGCCGCGGCTTTGCCGTGGTGGCCAGCGAGGTGCGTAGCCTGGCGGTGCGCGCGGCCACCGCGGCCCGTGAGATCAAGGCCTTGATCGGCAGCAGCGTGGAGCGGGTGCAGGTGGGCAACGACCTGGCCAGCCATGCGGGCCAGACCATCCAGGAGCTGGTGCAGTCGGTCAAGCGGGTGTCGGACATCATGGCCGAGATCACCTCGGCCACCGAAGAGCAAAGCCAGCGCATCGGCTCGGTCAGCCATTCGATGGAGCAGCTGGAAAACGTGACCCAGCAAAATGCTGCCTTGGTGGAAGAGGGCGCAGCCGCCGCCGACAGCCTGCAGGACCAGGCCGGCAAGCTGACCCAGATGGTGCACGCCTTCCGCCTGAGCCGCGAAACCACCGATGGCCGCGCCTGGCAAGAAAATGCCCAGCCGGTGGCCGCACCACCGGTGCAAGCCAAGCCCGCTGCAGCTTTGGCCCGGGCCTCCGTGCCGGCCTTGCCCCGCCGCTGAGTACACCGCAGCACATCGGCGCCAGTGCCGACAAGGCCGGTGTACTGGCTTACACTCGACCGGATGCGATGCATTTTTTGCAATCCTGCACGTGTGAAGCACGGATGCACCGGCCCACAAAGCCTCTTCTTTTTTAACGCGCACGGTGCAGCAAACCGTGCCGCGTGCTTTCTTTTTTGACAGGCGACCCGCCATGCATAACGGCAAAGACTCCAGCCTCATATCCAACCCCGAAGTCCTGGTGCGCAAGCGCCGCAAGGGCATCTACATCCTGCCGAATCTGTTCACGCTGGCGGCCTTGTTTGGCGGCTTCTATGCCATCGTGATGGCGGTGAACGGCCGCTTCGACCAGGCTGCCGTCGGCGTGTTCTGCGCCATGGTGCTGGACAGCCTGGACGGCCGCGTGGCCCGCATGACCAATACCCAGAGCGCGTTTGGCGAGCAAATGGATTCGCTGTCCGACATGGTGTCGTTCGGCGCGGCGCCGGCCTTGATCGCCTACATCTGGTCGCTGAAGGACCTGGGTCGCTGGGGCTGGATCGCAGCTTTTGTTTACTGCGCCTGCGCGGCTTTGCGGCTGGCCCGTTTCAATGTGAATACCGGGGTGGTGGACAAGCGCTATTTCCAGGGCTTGCCATCGCCGGCTGCCGCTGCCTTGATGGCTGGCTTCATCTGGCTGATGAACGACCAGGAGATCGCGGGTGCGCACGTGGCCTGGCTGATGTTCGCGCTGGCGCTGTACTCGGGCCTGAGCATGGTGACCAATGCGCCGTTCTACAGCTTCAAGGATGTGCAGATGAAGAAGAGTGTGCCGTTTGCGGTTATCGTGTTGATCGCCCTGGGCATTGCCATCATCAACATCCATCCGCCCATCGTGCTGTTCGGCGCGTTTGTGATCTACGGCTTCAGCGGCTACGGCGTGTACGCCTGGCGCAAGTTCAAGGGCGTGCAGACCAGTGTCATCAGCACCTCCAAGGACGAACCCGACGAACGCGGCCTGCACAAATAAAACGCGCTAGAATCCACCGCTATGAACAAGATTTCGCTAGCCCTACTACTGATCCCCTCCGGGCGGAGACGGTAGCGCACGCGCAATTCCAGTCACAACGGCCCGTATGCACCAGCAACGGGCCGTTTTTCATTGGGTTGCTGGTTTTAGAAACTTGAGAGAAGTCACCATGTTGAAGCAACCTGCCAGCAAATACCCAGCCTTCCCACCCATCGCTTTGCGCGACCGCGCCTGGCCCAACGCCCAGCTGACCCAGGCCCCGGTCTGGCTCAGCACCGATCTGCGCGACGGCAACCAGGCGCTGATCGAGCCGATGGACATGGCGCGTAAGCTGCGCATGTTTGGGCATTTGCTGCAGATTGGTTTCAAGGAAATCGAGGTCGGCTTTCCGGCCGCGTCGCAGATCGAATTCGACTTTGTGCGCCGCCTGATCGACGACAACATGGTGCCTGACGATGTGACCATCCAGGTCATGACTCCCGCCAAGGAACCCTTGATCCGCCGCACCATGGAAGCCCTGGTCGGCGCCAAGCGCGCCATCGTCCACATGTACAACGCGACCTCGCCCTTGATGCGCCGCGTGGTGCTGGGCATGGACGAAGACCAGATCGTCGAATTGGCCACCAGCCACGCCCGCCAGATCCAGGACTTGGCCCGCCAGCAGCCGGCCACGCAATGGACCTTCCAGTATTCGCCCGAGCATTTCTCGGGCACCGAGTTGGCCTTTTCCAAGCGCGTGATCGACGCCGTCACCGCAGTCTGGCAGCCGACGCCGGCCCAGCCCTGCATCATCAACTTGCCCACCACGGTGGAGCATTCCACGCCCAATGTGTTTGCCGACATGATCGAGTGGATGGACCGCCATCTGGCGCGGCGCGACAGCATCGTCTTGTCGGTGCACCCGCACAACGACCGCGGCACCGGCGTGGCGGCGGCCGAACTGGCCATGATGGCCGGTGCCCAGCGTGTCGAAGGCTGCTTGTTCGGCAATGGCGAGCGCACCGGCAATGTCGACATCGTGAACATCGCGCTGAACCTCTACACCCAGGGGGTGTCGCCCCAGTTGGACTTCTCGCAGATCGACGAGATCCGCCGCATGGTCGAGCACTGCAACCAGCTGCCGGTGCATCCGCGCCACCCCTATGTGGGCGAGCTGGTCTACACATCCTTTTCCGGCACCCACCAGGATGCGATCAAGAAGGCTTTTGCGCTGCACACCGAAGATGCGGTCTGGGCGATTCCCTACTTGCCGATTGACCCAAAAGACCTGGGCCGCAGCTACGAGGCGGTGATTCGCGTCAACAGCCAGTCGGGCAAGGGCGGCATGGCGTACTTGCTGGAAACCGAGTACGGCCTGGAGTTGCCGCGCCGCTTGCAGATCGAGTTCAGCCAGATCGTGCAGGCCGTGATGGACGGCGCCAACAAGGAACTCACCGCACAGGATTTGTGGGAGCTGTTCCAGCGCGAATACGGCACGGCCAGCATCGCCACACCCGCCATCCCCGTAGCGGGGCAGGGCGTGGGGCCGATCGATGCCTTCGTGAACCACCTGAATGCCACCGGCGCCACCCAGGTGCGGGTACTCGACTACCACGAGCACGCCTTGGGCGCGGGCGCGAATGCCCAGGCCGTGGCCTATCTGGAGCTGCGGATTGACGAGCAGCACACCGTGTTTGGCGTGGGCATGGACGCGAATATCGTGTCGGCTTCGCTGAAGGCGATTCTCTCGGGCTTGCAGCGCGCCCAAAGCCATGCGATTAAGCGCGAAAATACAGGGCTTGCCGAAGAACCGGCATCCGTCTAAAACTAGAACCCACAGGAGCTCTCCATGGCCGACAAACTCATCATTTTTGACACCACCTTGCGTGACGGCGAGCAGTCGCCCGGAGCAAGCATGACGCGCGACGAAAAGCTGCGCATCGCGCGCCAGCTGGAACGCCTCAAAGTGGATGTGATCGAAGCCGGCTTCCCCGCCAGCTCCATCGGTGACTTCGAGGCCGTGCAGGCGATTGCCCGGGCCATCAAGGACTCGACCGTCTGCGGCCTGTCGCGCGCCAACGACCGCGATATTGCACGCGCCGCCGAAGCCTTGAAGGATGCGGCCAGCGCCCGCATCCACACCTTTATCGCCACCTCGCCGCTGCACATGGAAAAAAAGCTGCGCATGACGCCCGACCAGGTGTTCGAGCAGGCCAAGCAGGCTGTGCGCTTTGCGCGCAACCTGGTCGCCGATGTGGAGTTCAGCCCCGAAGACGGCTACCGCAGCGACATGGACTTCTTGTGCCGCGTGCTGGAGGCCGTGATCGCCGAGGGCGCGACCACCATCAACGTGCCCGATACCGTGGGCTACGCCATCCCCGAGCTGTACGGCAACTTCATCAAGACCTTGCGCGAACGCATTCCAAACAGCGACAAAGCCATCTGGTCGGTGCACTGCCATAACGACCTGGGCATGGCGGTGGCGAATTCGCTGGCCGGCGTTAAGCTGGGTGGTGCACGCCAGGTGGAATGCACCATCAACGGCCTGGGCGAGCGCGCTGGCAATTGCTCGCTGGAAGAAATCGTCATGGCGGTGAAGACCCGGCGCGATTACTTCGGCCTGGAGCTGGGCATCGATGCCAAGCACATCCTGGCCACCAGCCGCATGGTCAGCCAGACCACCGGCTTTGTAGTGCAGCCGAACAAGGCGGTGGTCGGCGCGAACGCGTTTGCCCATGCCTCCGGCATCCACCAGGACGGCGTACTCAAGGCCCGCGACACCTACGAAATCATGCGTGCCGAAGACGTGGGCTGGAGCCACAACAAGATCGTGCTGGGCAAGCTGAGCGGCCGCAATGCCTTCAAGCAGCGCCTGCAGGACCTGGGCGTGACCATGGACAGCGAGGCCGACATCAACGCCGCCTTTGCCCGCTTCAAGGAGCTGGCCGACCGCAAGAGCGAAATCTTCGACGAAGACATTCTGGCCCTGGTCAGCGACGAGAGCATTGACCACGCGAGCGAGCAATACACCTTTGTCTCGCTGTCGCAGCACAGCGAAACCGGCGAACGCCCGCAAGCGACGGTGGTGTTCACCGCCAACGGCAAGGAAGTCAAGGGCGAGTCCGACGGCAACGGCCCGGTGGATGCGTCCCTGAAGGCCATCGAAACCCATGTGCAAAGCGGCGCCGAGATGGTGCTGTACTCGGTCAACGCCATCAGCGGCTCGACCGAAAGCCAGGGCGAAGTGACTGTGCGGCTGCAGAACAGCGGCCGGGTGGTGAACGGCACGGGTTCGGACCCGGACATCGTGGTCGCTTCGGCCAAGGCCTACCTGAGTGCGTTGAACAAGCTGCAGAGCAAAGCTGATCGCGTCGCAGCCCAAGGTTGATGCAGCGTTTCGACCGGATCGATGCCCTGCGTGGGCTGGCCATCGTATGGATGACGGCCTTCCACTTCGGCTTTGATCTGGTCCATGCGGGGCTCTGGCAGCAGAACTTTTACGCTGATCCGTTCTGGACCGGGCAGCGCACCGCCATCGTCAGTCTGTTTCTATTTTGCGCGGGGCTGGGCCAGGCGGTGGCGGCGCAGCAGGCAGTCCGCTGGCCGCGCTTCTGGCGGCGCTGGGGCCAGGTGGCGGGCTGTGCACTGCTGGTCTCGGCCGGTTCGGCCCTCATGTTTCCGCACAGCTGGATCTACTTCGGCGTGCTGCACGGCATCGCCGTGATGCTGGTTGTAGCGCGGCTGACGGCCGGCTGGGGCCTCTGGCTGTGGCCGCTGGGGGCGCTGGCGATTGCTTCCAAATTCATAGCTGCTTACGCAATCGATATCAGCACTACAGCCGTATTCTTTAACCAAAAGACGGTGAACTGGCTGGGCTGGATCACCCAGAAGCCCATCACCGAAGACTATGTGCCCATCTTCCCCTGGCTGGGCGTGCTGTGGTGGGGCATGGCCGCCGGCTTCTGGCTGCTGCGCCACCGGCCGGTTTGGCTGCAAGGCGCGGCGCCGCGGCCGCTGGCCTGGCTGGGCCGCTGGAGCCTGCCGTACTACATGCTGCACCAGCCGCTGCTGATCGCCGCCATCACCGGATTCACCTGGTTCAAGACGTAAAAAAAGCGGCCTAGGCCGCTTTTTTGTGGGCAAGCGCTAAGGCTTATTCCACTTTCGCTGCAGCGCGCAGCTCTTGCTGGAATGCTGCCAGCTTTTGCTGTTGCAATTGCTGACCAATTTGTGGCTTCACTTCTTCGAACTTGGGCAACTGGGCTTGGCGCTCGTCGTCCAGGCGGATGATGTGGTAACCGAACTGGCTCTTCACCGGGGTGTCGGTGGTCTGGCCTTTTTTCAGCAGGATCAGGGCTTCGGTGAATTCCTTCACGTAGCTGCTGGGGTTGGCCCAGTCCAGATCGCCGCCCTTGGCGCCGGAGCCTGGGTCTTTGCTGGACTTCTTGGCGATGGCGGCGAAGTTGCCACCTTTCTTCAGCTGGGCAATGATGGCCTTGGCTTCGGATTCTTTTTCCACCAGGATGTGGCTGGCCTTGTATTCCTTGCCGCCGTTGGCCGCGACGAACTTGTCGTACTCGGCTTGCATGTCGGCGTCGGTCACGGGGTGGGTCTTCTGGTAGTCGGCGAACAGTTCGCGGATCAGCAGGGTCTGGCGGGCCAGGTCCAGCTGGGTCTTGTAGCTGTCGGTGGCGTCCAGGCCGCGCTTTTGGGCTTCCTGCATGAAGACTTCACGCGCAATGACTTCTTCCTTGATCTGGCCTTCGAGTTCTGGCGTGATCTGGCGGCCCGACTGGGCGACCTGCTGGGCCAGCGTATCCACGCGGGATTTCGGGACTGCCTTGCCGTTCACGATGGCGACGTTCTGGGCGCTGGCCGACATGGCCATGCCGCCCAGCAAAGCAGCGGCGACCATGGTGGATAACAGTGTTTTCTTCATACGTTTCCTAGGAGGGGGTTGGGAGTCGCCGATTCAGGATCGACTCTGATGGACAAGGTAAAAGGATGGCTTAAAGCGCTTCAATCGCAATGGCGTGTACGCCCTGGTCGATGAAATCCTGCAGAGCATCATACACAAGGCGGTGACGGGCCACGCGGGACTTACCTGTAAACAAAGGTGAAGCGATGCGCACCCGGAAATGGGTGCCGAAACCGCTGCCGTTGGCACCCGAATGGCCGGCATGGGCCGCGCTTTCGTCCAGCACTTCGAGCTGGGTCGGGGCCAGTTTCTCGCGCAGCCGCTGCTCTAGCTGGGTGGCGCTGTGGCTGATCAGGTCGTTCATACGGTTTTGTCCGATTCGGCCACGTCGCTGGCGGGCGCATCCGAGCCCAGGTAGCGCGAGATGTACCAGCCCTGGCCGCCCATGAAGACCAGCGGGAACACATAGCCCCAGATCTTGAAGTTGATCCACTGGTCGGTGGTGTAGTAGGCCGCCACATAGCCGTTGACTGCCGCCATGAAAAAGCAGTACAGCATCCAGGCGACGTTCAGGCGCATCCACACCGCATCGGGCAGCTCCAGCTGGCTGCCCAGCATCAGTTTCAGGTAGTTCTTCTTCATCGGCCACATGGCGATGCCCATGGCCAGTGCCATGGCGATGTAGAGCACGGTGGGCTTCCATTTGATGAAGGTTTCGTCCTGCAGGATCAGCGTCAGCGCGCCAAAACCCAGCACCATGCCCAGGGTGATCTTGTGCATGGTGGTCAGGCGCTTGTCGATGGCATAGGTGACGGCCATTTGCACCACGGTGGCGCCCATCAGCACGCCGGTGGCGATGTAGATGGTGGTGAGTTTGTAGGCGCCGACGAACAGCAGAATGGGTAAAAAGTCGAGCAGGGTTTTCATGTGGCTGGAGGAAAGGCGAACCGGGTAGCTTAACTGGCCTTGAAATCGAGCGAGGCCGAGTTCATGCAATAGCGCAGGCCGGTGGGCGAGGGGCCGTCTTCGAACACATGGCCCAGGTGGGCGCCGCATTCGGAGCAGACGGTTTCGACCCGGCGCATGCCGTGGCTGGTGTCGGTGATTTCTTCGATGGCGCCGGGTTCGGCCTCTTGCGAGAAGCTGGGCCAGCCGCAGCCGGCGTCGAACTTGGCTGCCGAATCGAACAGCTTGGCGCCGCAGCAGATGCAGTGGTATTCGCCCTGCACCCAGTGCTGGTCGTACTTGCCGGTGTGCGGGCGCTCGGTGGCAGCATGGCGGGTCACCTGGAAGGCCGCGGGCTCAGCGCCTTTTTCGGCCAGTACGGCCTTCCATTCGGCGTCGGTTTTTTCAATTTTGTGGGTCATGATGAACAGCTGATAGCGATGGAAGAAGCCCAGTCGGGCGGGAAGTCGGCGTAGGTGTCATACCCCGGATGTTCGTCAAATGGGGTCTCCAGCAGCGCCAACAAGGTGTGGACTCCGGAAAAGTCCTTTTGGTTCGCCAGCCGGATGGCCTGTTCGCCCAAATGGTTGCGCAGCACGAACTTAGGGTTGGTTTTAAGCATCAAATCGCCTGCCAGCGCAGTATCTACCTGCGCAAGCCGCTCTTGATACTGTAGCAACCAGGCGTCCAGCGCGTCGCGGTCTACCAGCATGTCACGCACCGCGTTGGGTGCCGTACCGGGCGCATTACCGGGCGTCTTGGCCACCCAATGGCTGAGGCGGCGCCAGAAGATGGTGAAGTCCACATGCTCCTGGGCCAGCAGCTGCAGGATGCCCTCGGCCAACGCCTGGTCGCCCGGCTGCGCGTCCAGCAAGCCGAGCTTGGCGCGCAGGCCGCGGGCCATGGCTTCGGGGTAGATGGTTTTATAGCTTTCCAGCGCGGCCAGAGCGTAGTCGCGTTCGCCTATCAGCGGCAGCAGTGCCTGGCCCAGGCAGAACAGATTCCAGTGGCCGATGTTGGGCTGCTGGTCGTAGGCATAGCGGCCCTGGTCGTCGCTGTGGTTGCAGATGTGGTCGGGGTTGTAGCCGTCGAGAAACTGGAACGGCCCGTAATCCAGGGTCAGGCCCAGGATGCTCATATTGTCGGTATTCATCACGCCGTGGCAGAAGCCCACCGCCTGCCACTGGGCGATCAGCTCGGCGGTGCGCGCGGTCACCGCCTGCAGCAGGGCCGCATAGGGGTTGCCGCCAAAGGCCTGGCTGTGCCGGCACTCGGGGTAGTACTGGTCGATCACAAAGTCGGCCAGCTGCTGCAGCGGCTCCAGCTGATTCCGCGCCGCAAAGTGCTCGAAATGGCCGAAGCGGATGAAACTGGGCGCGACCCGGGTCACCACGGAGGCGGTTTCCATGGTTTCACGGCGCACCGGCGCGTCGGAGCCGGTGATGCACAACGCCTGCGACGTTGGAATGCCCAGGCCGTGCATGGCCTCGCTGCACAAGAATTCGCGGATGCTGGAGCGCAGCACGGCCCGGCCGTCGCCCATGCGCGAGTAGGGCGTGCGGCCCGCGCCCTTGAGTTGCAGCTCCAGCCCCTGGCCGTGGGCGCCCAGCACCTCGCCCAGCAGGATCGCCCGGCCGTCGCCCAGTTGCCCGGCCCATTGGCCGAACTGGTGGCCGCTGTAGACGCTGGCCAGGGTTTGCGCGCCGCGGATGGGGGCGTTACCGGTAAAGGCCTGCGCGCCGGCATCGGAGCTGAGCCAGCCGGGGTCCAGCCCCAGCTCGCGTGCCATCGCCGCGCTGTGGCCCACCCAGTAGGGGGCGGGCAGGGGTGTAGGCTGCAGGTTTGTATAAAAAGTGCTACCCAGGCCGGCGAAGCGGTTGCGCCAGGTCAGGCCCAGATCGAGGTCTAGCGGAGTCTCAACGGCAATATTCATCCCCGGATTGTCCCGCAGATGCGCCGGGACGCGCTGGCGACACCCTGCGGGTCAACACCGGGGCCAAGGGGATTAGCGTTGGGCAATACTGGAATCTATCTCAAAGAGGAGTAAACCGATGCTGGGCCTGATGCAAAACCAACCCCTGCTGATCTCGACGCTGATCGCGTTTGCCGACCGCCACCATGGCGATGCCGAAATCGTTTCGCGGCGGGTCGAGGGCGATATCCATCGCACGACCTATCGCCAAGTCGCCGCCCGCGCCCGCCAGGTAGCGAATGCGCTCGACGGCCTGGGCCTGGCGTTTAGCGACCGCGTCGCCACCCTGGCCTGGAACGGTTACCGGCACCTGGAACTGTACTTTGGCGTCAGCGGCTCGGGCCGGGTGCTGCACACCATCAACCCGCGCCTGCACCCGGACCAGATCGCCTGGATCACCCAGCACGCCGAAGACCGGGTGCTGTGCTTCGACGCCACCTTTCTGCCGCTGGTCCAGGCAGTGCATGCGCGCTGCCCGACGGTGCAGCACTGGGTCATGCTCTGCGACGCCGACAAGCTGCCGGCCGACACCGGCATCCCCGGCCTGCTGAGTTTTGAAGCCTGGATAGGCGCGGCTTCCAGTAGCTACGACTGGCCGGTGTTCGATGAAAACACCGCCTCCAGCATGTGCTACACCAGCGGTACCACCGGCGACCCGAAAGCCGCGCTGTACAGCCACCGGTCCACCACCTTGCACGCCTACGCCGCCGCCTTGCCCGATGCCATGGACATCAGCGCGCGGGATGCGGTGCTGCCGGTGGTGCCCATGTTCCACGTCAACGCCTGGGGCATCCCGTACAGCGCGGCGCTGACCGGCTGCAAGCTGGTGTTCCCCGGCCCGGCGATGGACGGCAAATCGATCTACGAGCTGATCGAGTCTGAAAAGGTGACCTTCGCCGCCGGCGTGCCCACCGTCTGGCAGATGCTGCTGGGCCATATGCAGCCGGGCGGCCTGCGCTTCAGCAGCCTGCAGCGCACGGTGATCGGCGGCTCGGCCTGTCCGCCGGCCATGGTCAACGCCTTCCAAAACACCTATGGCGTGGAAGTGCTGCACGCCTGGGGCATGACCGAGATTTCGCCCCTGGGAACCCTATGCAGCTTGAAGAACAAGCACCTTCTGCTATCTAAAGATGAGCAAATGGCGATCCGCCTGAAGCAGGGGCGGGCGGTCTACGGTGTGGACATGCAGATTGTTGACGGCGACGGCCAGCCACTGCCGCACGACGGCGTGGCCGCCGGCGACCTGCTGGTCAAGGGGCCGTGGATCGTGGCTGACTATTACAAAAGCCAGGCACCCAGTCCGCTGGTGGACGGCTGGTTTCCCACCGGCGACGTGGCCACCATCGACGCCGACGGCTATTTGCAGATCACCGACCGCAGCAAGGACGTGATCAAGTCGGGCGGCGAATGGATTAGCTCGATCGCGGTCGAGAACATCGCCGTTGCCCACCCAGCCGTCGCCATGGCGGCCTGCATCGGCATCAAGCACCCCAAGTGGGACGAGCGGCCCATCGTGGTGGTGGTGAAGAAGCCTGGCGCCGAACTCACGGCAGCCGAGCTGCTGCAGTTCTACGAGGGCAAAACCGCCAAGTGGCAGATCCCCGACGACGTGGTGTTCGTCGACGCGATTCCGCTGGGCGCCACCGGCAAGATGCAGAAGATGCGCCTGCGCGAGCAGCTGAAGGACTACCGCTTGCCTGGCACCTCCTGAATGACGTGCCAAAAATGCTTCTGGCGCAGTATCTACCTGCGCTAGAAGCTATGGATATAGGAGCGAAACTCGGGTCGCTCAGGGCGTGGCGGGTACCACTTCCACCTGGGTATATTCGCGCAGGATGCCGCCACCGGCCACGCTGCCCGAGGTGCTGCCCTGGCCCATCATGCGGGCGCGGCAGGCGGCTTTGTCGTCGGGCGGTAGCTTGTCGCAGCGCGCCATGGCGTTGGCCAGCAGCTCGTCGCCCGACAGGCTGCGGCGGCTTTTATCGGCTCGGGCATTGCGGGCTTCTTCCAGGCAGGTCGCCAGGCTTTGCGGGGTCTGGCCGCTGCGGCAGGCGCGCACTTCGTCCTGGTAGTTGCCGGATGCATCGATGCTGACCTGGGCGGTGGCAGCCGTTACCGCAAACAGTGCGATACCGGCAAAGTACATGTAACTACGGCGTGCTGAGGTATTGGGGGAGATGTCTGCAGGTTGCGGCATGGTGTGTGCCTCCATAGCTTTTAGGGTGGACTGAGTATGGTTCCCAGCTTGCGCGCGCGCTGCCAGACAGTGCGACGTGCTGTCACACGGCATTTTCTGATGGGCGTGTAGGCCTAGTCCTGCGTACGCTAGCGCACAGACGCTGACCGGTGCCGGCCGCTAGCCTGCACATGCGCTATTTGAAAAGGAATGCATGTGTTCTGCGCTAGCTCAAATGCACACGCATGTCTTGCTGTGAAACTCAAATAATGGCAAATCTCAACAGTTCGGCCGCTGCCGCGGCGGCGGACCCGTCCCTGCTGGCGGTGGATGAAGTACTGCGCGTGTACGCAGCCGATGCCGAGCAGGGCCTGACGCAGCACGAGGCTGCGCAGCGCCTGGCCCAAGCTGGCCCGAACGAACTCAAGGCGGCGCTACCGGTGCCGTTGTGGCGGCGTGTGGGGGCGCATTTTCGAGACCCGCTGATCCACCTGCTGCTGGCCGCTGCCTTGGTCGCCCTGGTGGCCTGGGCGGTCGAGGGCGCAAGGGGCTGGCCGGTAGATCCCATCGTGATCCTGGCGATTGTGTTGCTCAATGGTGCATTGGGCTATGTGCAGGAGGCCAAGGCCCAGGATGCGGTCGCCGCGCTGAGCCGCATGACGGCGGCGACGTCGGCAGTTATGCGGGGTGGGCAGCGGGTGCGGGTGCCCAGCGTCGACCTGGTGCGCGGCGACGTGCTGGTGCTGGCCGAGGGCGACGCCGTAGGCGCCGATGCACGGCTGCTGCAGGCGGCCAGCCTGCGTGTGCAAGAGGCCTCGTTGACCGGCGAAAGCGAAGCCGTGCTAAGGGATACGGCCAGGCTGTCTGCCGCGGTCGCACTGGGCGACCGTGTCAACATGGTCTTCAAAGGTACCTCGGTGGTCCAGGGCACGGGCCAGGCCGTGGTCACCGCAACCGGCATGGACAGCCAGATGGGCCAGGTCGCCGCCATGCTGGAAGCCACCCCACAAGCCGCGACGCCGCTGGAGCTGGAAGTCGGCCGTATTGGGCGCATGCTGGGCATGGCGGTGATCGCCATCACGGTGGTAGTGGTGGGCACGATTCTGTGGATGACGCCGGTGCACAGCCCGGCCGCGGTGGTGCATGTGCTGCTCTTGGGCGTGGCCTTGGCGGTGGCTGCCGTGCCCGAAGGCCTGCCCGCCATCCTGTCGGTAGTGCTGGCCTTGGGCGTGCAGCGCATGGCCGGGCACCGGGCGATTGTGAAGAACCTGTCTTCGGTGGAGACGCTGGGCTGTGCCTCGGTCATCTGCACCGACAAGACCGGCACCCTGACCCGTGCCGAAATGACCATAGAGCGGGTGGTCACCGCCTCGGGCACAGCCTATGTGAGCGGCGTGGGCTATGCCCCCGAAGGCCGCATCGAGCATGCGCACGCCGAGCTGCCGGCAGGGCCGCAGCGCGATGAGCTGTTGCTGGTGCTGTGCGGCGGCAGCCTGTCGGGCAATGCGGTGCTGCGCCAGGAAGGCGGCACATGGAACATCCACGGCGACCCCACCGAGGCGGCCTTTCTGGTGGCGGAGCGCAAGCTGGGCGCGACCGAGCGCCGCGAGCGGCGGTTTGAGCGCATCGGTGAAATACCGTTTACCTCGGACCGCAAGATGATGTCGGTGCTGGCGTTGGACCATGAGCATGGCGGCGCGGGCGTGCTGGTCTGCAAGGGTGCCCCGGATGTGCTGCTGCAGCGCTGCAGCCATGTGCGGGTGGGCCTGGAGATGGTTCCGCTCGATGCAGCGCTCAGCGCCAAGATCCTGGCGGACGTGGATACGCTGAGCAACGCGGCATTCCGCACCCTGGCCGTGGCCTATCGGCCGCTGGCAGCGGACGAGAACGGGCCGGCGCTGGAAGCCTTGGAGCACGGCCTGGTGTTTGCGGGCACCGTAGGCATCATCGATCCGCCGCGCGAGGAAGCGGCTGTGGCCATTGCCGAGGCGCACCGGGCAGGCATCCGGGTGGTAATGATTACCGGCGACCACCCGCGCACGGCGGCTCGCATTGCCGCCGACCTGGGCATCGTGTCAGCCGGCACGCCGGCGCAGGCGCTGACCGGTGCCGATCTGGACGCCCTGGACGACACGCAGCTGATCGCGGCGGCGCGCACCACCCATGTGTACGCCCGCGTAGCCCCGGCGCACAAGCTGCGCATCGTGGATGCCCTGCAGGCCGACGGCAACATCGTCGCCATGACCGGCGACGGCGTGAACGATGCGCCCGCTCTCAAGTCGGCCGATATTGGGATTGCCATGGGCGTGACCGGCACCGAAGTCACCAAGGCGGCGGCCAAGATGGTGTTGGCTGACGACAACTTTGCCACCATCGTGCAAGCGGTACGCGAGGGGCGCGGCATCTTCGACAACATCCGCAAGTTCTTGCGCTACCTGCTGTCGTCCAATATGGGCGAGGTGCTGATGGTGTTTGGCGGCGTGGTGGGTGCTGGTGTGATCGGCTTGGCCAGCCCGGACCATGCGGTCGTGCTGCCGCTGCTGGCCACCCAGATACTCTGGCTCAACCTGGTGACCGACTCCTGGCCGGCCCTGGCCATGGGCATCGATCCGTCTACCGAGGACGTGATGGTCCGTCCGCCGCGCCGCATGACCGACAGGGTGATCGACGCCCGCATGTGGATAGGTGTGGTCGAAATAGGCCTGGTGGTGGCCACCGTGGCCCTGCTGACCATGGACATGGCCTTGCCCGGTGGCTTGTTTGAGGGCACGCAAGATCTGGACACGGCCCGTACGGCGGGCTTTACCGTGCTGGTGCTGGCCCATTTGTTCAACTGTTTCAACGCACGTTCAGAAAACACCAGTGCATTCCATCGGCTGTTTGTGAACGGCTGGCTGTGGGCGGCCGTGGCGGTGTCTGTCCTGTTGCAGGTGGCGGTGGTGCACCTGCCGTTTCTCAACCTGGCTTTTGGCACCGTGCCGCTGTCGTTGCCGCAGTGGCTGTTGTGCACAGCCATGGCCAGCGTGGTGCTGTGGTACAGCGAATTGCGCAAGCTACTGCGTCGGGCTTGCATGCCTCCTGCTGTGGCGTCAACGGGCGCGTGACCATGCATACCCAGACGCTTCCACCGGCCGCCATCGCGCAGCCGACGCCGCAAAGCCTGGTTCTGTCGGGCACCTGGACTGCGGCCGGCCTCCAGGCCGGTATGTTGCAGCAACTGGATGCGCTGCAGCCCGCTGCTGGGGATGCGTTCCAGGTCGATGCCGCGCAGGTGGCGGCACTGGATTCCGCCGGGGCCTGGGTGCTGCAAAAGCTGCTGCTGCGCTTGCGCAGCCAGGGAGGCGCGGTGGATCTGCAGGGTCTGGGGGCGCCGTTTTCCCGCTTGCTGGACTTTGTGGCGCAGCAAGTGGCCGACCAGGCCCGCAAGCCGTTGCCGCCGCCGGCACCCCAGCCCGGCGTGTTGGAAAGTGTGGGCCGCAGCACGGTGGAGGCCGCTGAGCAAGCTGTTGCACTGCTGGGCTTCATCGGTGAAACCGCGGTGGCCCTGGCGCGCTGCGCTGTGCAGCCCAGGCGGTTTCGCTGGCGCTCGGTGCTGGTCAACATCCGTATTGCCGGGTTTGACGCCCTGCCCATCGTCGGGCTGCTGGCTTTTTTGCTGGGCATTGTGGTGGCCTACCAGAGTGCCGACCAGCTGCGGCAGTACGGCGCCAATATCTTTATCGTGGACATCGTAGGCCTGTCGATGCTGCGCGAGTTTGCGCCCTTGATCGCAGCCATCATCGTGGCCGGCCGATCCGGTTCGGCCTATGCCGCGCAGATCGGCACCATGGTGGTGACCGAAGAAGTCGATGCCTTGCGCACCCTGGGCATCGCGCCGGTGGAGCTGCTGGTGCTGCCCAAGCTGATCGCCTTGGTGGTTGCGCTGCCGCTGCTGACGGTGTTTGCCGATGTGCTCAGCGTGCTGGGCGGCATGGTAATGGCGCGGGCGCAGCTGGATGTGGGGTTTGCCGAGTTTCTGGACCGCTTTGTCAAAGCGGTCAGCGCCACCTCGTACATGGTCGGTGTGGGCAAAGCCCCGGTGTTTGCCGCCATCATCGCGGTGGTGGGTTGTTTCCAGGGATTTCGTACCCGCGGTGGCGCCGAGAGCGTGGGTCGCCAGACCACGCGCAGCGTGGTGCAGTCCATCTTTCTGGTGATCGTGGCCGATGCCTTGTTCTCCATCATCTTCAGCGTGCTGGACCTCTGATATGCCGACCACTCCCGCAGAAGATGGCCTGGTGATCGAGATGCGCAATGTTGCGACCCGTTTCGGCACGCATGCCGTGCATACCGATGTGAACCTGGGTATCCGCAAGGCCGAGATATTCGCCTTGATTGGCGGCAGTGGTTCGGGCAAGTCGACCTTGTTGCGCGAAATGGTTTTGCTGCAGCGCCCCAGTGCCGGTACGGTCCGGGTGCTGGGCATGGACTTGCGCAACATCGGCGATGGCGATGCCCTGGCGCTGTGCCGCCGCTGGGGCGTGATGTTCCAGCATGGCGGCTTGTTCGGCGCCCTGACGGTGGCTGAAAACATCGGCTTGCCGCTACGCGAACATACCCAGCTGCCGCCGGCCCTGATTGCGGAAATCGCCGCAACCAAGCTGGCGATGGTTGGCCTGGCGCCCGAGGTAGCGGCCCAGTACCCGGCCGAGCTCAGCGGCGGCATGCTCAAGCGTGCGGCACTGGCCCGTGCCCTGGCCCTCGACCCCGAACTGCTGTTTCTGGACGAGCCGACGGCTGGCCTGGACCCGGTCAGCGCGGCCGGCGTGGACGCCTTGGTGCTGCAGTTGCGCGGGCTGTTTGGGCTGACCATCGTGATGGTGACCCACGATCTCGACCTGCTGTGGCAGGTGGCCGACCGGGTGGCCGTGCTGGCCCAGGGTACGGTGCAAGCCATAGGCTCGATGGCCGAGCTGTCGCAGCTGGACAACCCGCTGATCCGGCCATTTTTTGACGGTCCGCGCAGCCGGGCGGCACAAGCGCAGGCCGAAGCCGGAGAGGCAGAACAGCCCGCAGGCGGCACAACCAGGAGCACACCATCGAAACCAAAGTGAACTACCCCCTCGTAGGTGCGTTCGTCCTGCTGCTAGGCGCTGCCCTGGTGGCGGGTCTGCTGTGGCTGGCCTCTGGCGGCGCCGTGCGCAAGCAATACGACCTGTACCTGGCGATTGAGAATGAATCGGTGGCAGGCCTGAACCTGAACGCACCCGTCAAATACAACGGTGTGGAAGTCGGCCGGGTGCGCGACATCCACCTGGACGCAGCCAACCCGGAACGCGTGCAGCTGACCTTTG
Organism: Rhodoferax ferrireducens; assembly: GCF_031458075.1. GTDB lineage: Bacteria > Pseudomonadota > Gammaproteobacteria > Burkholderiales > Burkholderiaceae_C > Rhodoferax_B > Rhodoferax_B ferrireducens_A. Next base: position 1,808,381 of record NZ_JAVDXT010000001.1, read on the forward strand.
CGATAGAGCAGGGCACGCCGATCAAGGAAGACACGGTTGCGGTGCTGAAAACCCAGGGACTCACCGGCATCGCCTACGTGGAGCTGGGCGGCGGCACCCCGGCTGCGCCGCTGCTGCGCGCGAAAGCGCCAGGCCTATACCCGGAAATCCGCACCAAGCCCTCGCTCAGCGCCCGGCTGGAAAACGTGCTCACCACCGCTGCCGAAAAGCTCGACCGCATATCGATCAATGTGGATGCGGTGCTGAGCAACGAGAACCGGCTTGCCATCAGCCAGGTGCTGGCCGACATGGCCGTGATCAGCCGCACCATTGCCGGCCGCAAAGACAGTATTGACAAAGGCCTTGTCAACGCCGCGCGCACCTTCCAGAACACCGCCCAGGCGTCGGCACAGCTCGGGCCCGCGATTGCGCGTATCGGCCCGGCCGCCGATGCCGTGCAGAAGATGGGCTTGGAAACCGCCCTCACCAGCCAACGGGCTGCGCAAGTGATCGATGCCGCTGCCGCCGACCTGGCCCGCGTGGGGGGCGAAACCCTGCCTGAAGTACAGCGCTTGCTGGCTGAAATGAATGCCTTGTCCGGTTCGCTGCGGCGCCTGAGCGAGCAAACCGAGCGCAACCCCGCTTCCTTGCTCTGGGGGCGCAGTCCGGTGCCGAGCGGGCCGGGCGAATCCACTCCACAACCTCCACAAGCGACAGCACCATGAAATACCTTGCCTTGATGCGCCTTATTCGCCAGCTGGGCTGGTGCAGCGCCCTTGTCGCCTTGGCGTTGGCTGGCGGATGCACGGCATTGCGCCCGGCGGCGGTGGCGCAACCCAGCGTCTACACGCTGGGCACGGTGTTGACTGCTGCGCCCGTGCAAGCTGCCGCGTCGGCGCCAACCTTGCTGGTGGACCTGCCGCGCGCGGCGCCGGGCTTCGATACTGCCCACATCGTCTATGTACGCAGCCCGCACACCCTGGAGCACTTTGCCCACAACGCGTGGGTGGATACGCCGGCCCGCATGCTGGCGCCGCGGATCGTGGCCGCGTTGGGCCAGGGCGGCGCTTTCCGCGCGGTGGTGCTGGCACCGAGTGCGGTGGCGGGTAGTTTGCGGCTGGATACCGAAATCCTGCGCCTGCAGCAAGACTTTTCCACCTCGCCCAGCCGCACCCGCTTCACGCTGCGCGCCACCTTGGTGGATTCTGGCACCCGCCGGGTGCTGGCCTGGCGCGAGTTCGATGCCAGTGTGGCGGCGAAAACCGACGACCCTTACGGTGGCGTAGTGGCGGCCCATGGTGCGGTACAGGCGGTGCTGGACGAGCTGGCGGCGTTTTGTGCATCCACGCTTACCGACCGATAGGGGTGTTGCGCGCAGGGCTTGAATATTTGGGGCTTGGCCCTAGAATGCAGATAACTGTTTATTTGTCCAGTATTTTCTGCCGCTATCCACCGCCATGCCTGCCCGTGCTGTTCCCTTTCTTGATTCCGTCTGGCGCGCCAGCGAACTGAGCGCGGGCGCAGGGGCAACGGTGGCCAGCGGCCATGCGGCGCTGGATGCGGTGCTGCCCGGCGGTGGCTGGCCTTGCGGCAGCCTGACCGAGCTGCTGCAAACCCAGGCCGGCGTGCATGAATGGCGCTTGCTGCTGCCAGCGCTGCGTAGCGTGCCGGGAACGGTGGTGCTGGTAGCCAGCCCGCATCTGCCGAATCTGCCGGCGCTGGCCTGCCAGGGCCTGGCCCTGCCATCGGTGCTGTGCATACAGGCCGATACACCGGCCGACCAGCTGTGGGCGGCCGAGCAGGCGCTGCGTTGCCGCGATGTGGGCGCGCTGCTGGTCTGGCTAGGCCAGGCCCGGTCCGAGCAATTGCGCCGTCTGCAGATGGCGGCCCAAAGCGCCAACCAGCAGCAGGCGCCGTTGGTGTTTGCCTTCCGGCCGCTGGCGCAGCAGTACGAGTCGTCGCCCGCGCCGCTGCGCATCCGCCTGGGCAGCGCACCCGGGCACCGGCTGGAACTCGGCGTGCTGAAGCGCCGCGGCCCCAGCCTGGACCGGCCGGTGCTGTTGCTGCCCGCGCTGCCGCCGGCCCTGGTGAAACCGGCGCGTACTCCGGTGCCCCTTGTCAGCACCCCGCTCCATGCTGTGGATCGCCCTCGCACCCCAAGCACTGCCTGAGGATGCCGCGGAAGCCGAGGCGCTGCTGCAGGCCCTGGCCTGGGCCGTGCTGCAGTTCAGCCCGCGTGTCTGCCGGCTGGAGCAGGCCGTGCTGCTGGAGGTGGAGGCCAGCGTGCGCCTGTTTCACGGCCAGCGCCAACTGCTGCGCCAGGTGCAGCAGCAAACGGCGCAATGGTGTGCCTGCAGCCTGGCGCTGGCACCCACGGCCTTGGCGGCACTGGCCCTGCTGAAGCAGCGCAGCAATACCTTGGTGGGCTGCAGTCCACACACCTTGCAGGCCCGGTTGGACGGCCTGCCCATGCACTGCCTGGCGGCGCTGGCCGCCCATCTGCCGACCCTGCAGCGTCTGGGCTGCCGCAGCATGGGCCAGGTGCGGGCGTTGCCGCGCAGCGGTGTGTCGCGCCGCTTTGGCGCTGGGGTGTTGGACGCGCTGGACCGGGCCTATGGATTGAAGCCTGAACTCTATCCCTGGGTGGCACTGCCCGAGCAGTTCCGCCTGCGGCTGGAATTTAGCGGCCGCATAGAGCTGGCCCAGGGCATGCTGTTTGGCGTGCAGCGCCTGCTGCTGCAGCTCAAGGCCTGGTTGCAGGCCCGGCAAAGCGGCGTCATCGGCGTGCGCCTGCACTGGGAGCACGACATGCAGCCCCGCAGCGAGGCGGCGGCCGGCTGCATGGAGGTCTGTACGGCCGAGGCCACGCGCGATACCGCGCACCTGGCCAAGCTGCTGGCCGAGCATCTGGCCCACACCCCGCTGGCCGCGCCGGTGGTGGCCATCACCCTGGAGGCGCTGGGCGTGGAGCGCCTGCAGACCAGCAGCCAGAGCCTGCTGCCCGAGGACCGGCTGCGCGGCGAATCCTTGCAGCAGTTTATCGAGCGGGTTTCGGCCCGGCTCGGGCCGCAGCAGGTGCTGCGTGCCCAGGCGGTAGCCGACCACCGGCCGCAGCGCATGCAGACCTGGGCGCCCGCCAGTACCACGCTGCCTGGCAAGTCGATTACGCCCGATCCGGCCCAGGCCTCGCATCCACCGTGGATCTTGCGCCAGCCGCAGCCTCTGGCAGTGCAGAACCACCGCCCGCTATACCAAGGGCCGCTGCACCTGCTGGCCGGCCCCGAGCGCATCGAGGCCGGCTGGTGGGAGGGCGCAGAAGACCTGACCCGGCGCGACTACTTCATCGCCCACAGCGCGCAGTCCGGCCTGCTGTGGATCTACCGCGAGCGGGCGCCGGCCCGGGGCAGCAGCGGCTGGTTCTTGCATGGCCTGTATGGCTGATATGGCTAATAGGGAATTACCGGGTTATGCCGAGCTGCATTGCCTGAGCAACTTCAGCTTCCAGCGCGGGGCCTCGCATCCCGAGGAACTGGTGGAGCGCGCATTGGAGCTGGGCTACACCGCCCTGGCGATCACCGATGAATGCTCGGTAGCCGGCGTGGTGCGGGCGCATGTGGCGGCACGCGGCCAGCCGCTGCGCTTGCTGATCGGTTCCGAGTTCAGGCTGCAGGATGGCAGCCGCCTGGTGCTGCTGGCCCGCAACCGCCGCGGCTACGGCCAGCTGTGCGAATGGATCACCCTGTGCCGAGCCCCGCGCGATGCCGACTACCGGCAAGATCCCGCGCATTGGGAGGCCCAGGCCAGCCAGCTGAACGACTGCCTGGCCTTGCTGTCGCCGCCCCGGCAGGCCGATGCGGATGCCATCGGCGCGCGTGCCCAGTGGCTGCAGCGCCTGTTTCCGCAGCGCTGCTGGATCGCCGTGACCCTGCTGCAGCGCCTGGACGACGCCCGCTGGCTGCACACGCTGCAGCAGGCCGGCCAGCGCAGTGGCCTGCGGCTGCTGGCTGCAGGTAACGTGCATATGCATGCACGCTCGCGCAAGCCCTTGCACGACGTAATCAGCGCCGTGCGCCTGGGCCGGCCGGTCGCCGACTGCGGCTTTGCCTTGCAGCCAAATGCCGAAGCCCATTTGCGCACCCGTGTGCGCCTGGCTGGCCTGTATCCACCCGAGCTGCTGCAGGAAAGCCTGCTGGTGGCCGCGCTGTGCACCTTTAATCTGGACGAGCTGAAGTACGAGTACCCGCAGGAGGTGGTGCCGCAGGGCCACACCCCGGCCAGCTTTCTGCGCCTGAGCGCGCTGGCCGGCGCCGCCGAGCGCTACCCCGAGGGCGTGCCGGCCGATGTGCTGCAGCGGCTGGATTACGAGCTGGCGCTGATCAGCGACCTGCGCTACGAGAAGTATTTTTTAACCGTCTACGACATCGTGCGCTTTGCGCGCAGCCGCAACATCCTGTGCCAGGGCCGCGGCTCGGCGGCCAATTCGGTGGTCTGCTACTGCCTGCGGGTCACCGAGGTCGACCCGGTCCGAAGCCATGGCCTGTTCGAGCGCTTCATCAGCCGCGAGCGCAACGAGCCGCCGGATATCGACGTCGACTTCGAGCATGAACGGCGCGAGGAGGTGATCCAGTACCTGTACGAGCGTTTTGGCCGGCACCGCGCCGCGCTGACCGCTACCGTGGTTACCTACCGGCCGCGCAGCGCCATCCGCGACGTGGGCAAGGCCCTGGGCCTGCCGCCGGACATGCTGGAGGCCCTGGCCAAGAACCATGTGTGGTGGGACGGCCCCGAGGCCATGCCCGAGCGCCTGCGCGAGATCGGCGTGGACCCCACGCTGCGCACCATCGTCCTGCTGCTGGAGTTGACGCGCGCGCTGATCGGTTTTCCGCGCCATCTGTCCCAGCATACCGGCGGCTTTGTGCTGACCGGCGACCGGCTGACTTCCAGCGTGCCGGTGCGCAACGCGGCGATGGAAAACCGCACCACCATCGAGTGGGACAAGGACGATATCGACGCGCTGGGCCTGCTGAAGGTGGACGTGCTGGCGCTCGGCATGCTGACCGCCATCCACCGCAGCCTGAACTTCATCAGCCAGTGGCGTGGCTACGCCTTTACCCGGCAGCACATCAAGGAGGGCGATAAAGCGACTTACGACATGTGCTGCGCCGCCGACACCATAGGCGTGTTCCAGATCGAGTCGCGGGCCCAGCAAAGCATGCTGCCCCGGCTGCGGCCGCGCTGCTATTACGACCTGGTGGTGCAGGTGGCCATCGTGCGGCCCGGGCCTATCCAGGGCGGCATGGTGCACCCGTATCTGCGCCGTCGCCAGGGGCTGGAGCCGGCGCAGAGCCCCAATCCCGCTTTGGGGCCGGCGCTGGACCGGACGATGGGCGTGCCCATCTTTCAGGAACAGGTGATGCAGATCGCCATGATCGCCGCGGGCTTCAGCCCCGGCGAGGCCGACGAGTTGCGCCGTGCCATGGCCGCCTGGAAGCGCAAGGGCGGCATCGAGAGGTTTTACCAGCGCATCCTGGACGGCATGGCGGAGCGTGGCTACGAATCCGAGTTCGCCGAAGCCATCTTCCGCCAGATGCAGGGCTTTGGCGAATACGGCTTCCCCGAGAGCCACGCCGCCAGCTTTGCGCTGCTGGTCTACGACAGCGCATACATGAAATGCCATGAGCCAGGCTGCTTTCTGGCGGCCATGCTGAATTCGCTGCCCATGGGCTTCTATGGCCCGTCGCAGCTGGTACAGGACGCGCAACGCCACGGGGTGGAAGTGCGGCCGGCCGACGTAACGCACAGCGACTGGGACTGCACTCTGGAAAGCGGTGGACCACTGCAGCCGGACCGACTGGTGCAGCCGGCAGTACGTCTGGGCCTGCGCCTGGTGTCGGGCGTTTCCCAGAAGAACATGGAGCGCCTGGTACAGGCCCGCGCCGTCCAGCCCTTCAGCAGCACCGAAGACCTGGCCTTGCGCGCGCAGCTGGATGCCGGCAGCTTGAACGCGCTGGCCCGGGCCGATGCGCTGGCCAGCCTGTCCGGGCATAGGCGCCAGCAGGTATGGGATGCCTCGGCCCTGCATGCCACACCCGCGCTGCTGCGCGATGCGCCGGTGCATGAGCAGGCGCTGGCTTTGGAGCAAGCCCCCGAAGCCGAAGAAATCGTCTGGGACTATGCAGCCCTGGGCATGAGCTTGCGGCGCCACCCCGTGGCCTTGCTGCGTGGCTATTTGCGCAAGCGCTGGCTGCTGTCGGCTGCCGAGCTGCGGGATCTGCCGGAAGCCGCCACCGGCCGCATGGTGCGCGCCTGCGGCCTGGTTACCGTGCGGCAGCAGCCGGGCACGGCCAAGGGCATTGTGTTCGTGACCCTGGAGGACGAGACCGGCAGCGTGAATGTGATCGTCTGGAAGAGCTTGCGCGACAGCCAGCGTGCGCCCCTGCTGCAGGCCAAGCTGCTGGCGGTCTATGGCCAGTGGCAACGCGTGGGCGAGGTGCGGCACCTGGTGGCCAGGCACTTGCGCGATGTCAGCCATTTGCTGGGCGAGCTGGCCACCAGTAGCCGGGATTTTCACTAGCCTGTCACACAGATGCTATTGAATCAATAGCTTCTTGCGCTGGTGGAATATGCGCCAGAGGCCTCAAAAGCTTATGAAATGGCTAGAGCGAATGGGTCACGGCTTTGTCATCGTTCTGACATCAAATTTCAAGACACTGGCCGCTACCATCCCGCGCCCGTTTGCCTGACCCTACTGATGTCCGCTCTTCAAAAAAATACCTCCGTACCCGAGTTCAGCCCTGGAGCCCTGCTGGACCGCGACCACAGCATCCTGGCCTTCAACGAGAGGGGGCTGGACTGCGCCCTGCGGCCCGATGTGCCTCTGCTGGAGCGTCTGCGCTATCTGTGCATCGTCTCGTCCAACCTGGATGAATTTTTTGAAGTGCGGGGCGCCCCGCACCTGGTGGCGGCCCATAGCAACGACTACCGCGGTGTCTACACCGTCGATTCGTTCAAGAAGCTGGCGGCCGACGCCCATGCGCTGGTGGCGCGCCAGTACGCGCTGTACAACGACCAACTGCAGCCAGCGTTTGCCGAGCAGGGCTTCCAGATCATTCCGCATGGCGAGCGCAACCCCGTGCAGCGCCGCTGGGTCAAGGCCTACTTTGACCGCGAAGTCCGCCCCTTGCTGATGCCGGTGGGGCTGGACCCGGCGCACCCGTTTCCGCAGGTGGCCAACAAGTCGCTGAACTTCATCGTGCGCCTGCGCGGGCAGGACGCGTTTGGCCGCGAGAACGAGATCACCATCGTCAAGGTGCCGCGCGTGCTGCCGCGGCTGATCCGCTTGCCGGATGCGGTGTCGGGCGAGCGCATGCTGTTCGTGTCATTGTCGAGCGTGATCCGCGCCCATCTGCATGAGATGTTCGTCGGCCGCGAGGTTGGGCAGTTCTCGCAGTTCCGCGTGACCCGGCATTCCGACCTGGCGGTGGACGAGGACGATGTGCGCAACTTGCGCACTGCGCTGCGCCAGGGGCTGGAGGTGCGGCACTTTGGCCAGGCGGTGCGGCTGGAGGTGTCGGCCGATTGCTCCGAGCATTTGTCGCAGTTTCTGCTGCGCCAGTTCGACCTGCCCGAACAGGCGCTGTACCGCGTGCACGGCCCGGTGAACCTGGCGCGGCTGACCCAGCTGATCGACCTGGTGGACCGGCCGGCCTTGCTGTTCCCGCCGTTCCAGGCCAGCTGGCCGCGGCAGCTGACGCGCGGGCAGTCCTTTTTTGAACGCCTGAAGCAGGGCGACGTGCTGATCCACCAGCCGTTCGAGAGCTTTGACGCGGTGCTGGCCTTCTTGCGCGAGGCGGTGCACGACCCGGCGGTGCTGGCCATCAAGCAAACCATTTACCGTACCGGCCCGGATTCCGAGCTGATGGCCTTGCTGCGCGAAGCCGTGCGCCGCGGCAAGGAGGTCACGGTCGTGGTGGAGCTGAAAGCCCGTTTCGACGAAGAGGCCAATATCAACTGGGCCGAGATGCTGGAGTCGATCGGCGCCCAGGTGGTATACGGCGTGGTGGGCCTGAAGACCCACGCCAAGATGCTGCTGGTAACACGCCGTGAAGGCAAGCAGCTGCGCCGCTACGGCCATTTGTCCACCGGCAACTACAACCCGCGCACGGCCCGGCTGTACACCGACATCAGCCAACTGACCGCCGACGCGGCGCTGACCAGCGACATGGAGCAGGTGTTTGTGCACATCGCCGGCCAGAGCAAGCTGCCGCGCCTGCGCCGCCTGTGGCTGGCGCCGTTCCAGCTGCACCGCAAGCTGACCGACACCATGGATGCGCTGGGCAAGGCAGCGGCCCAGGGCACGCCGACCCGCATCGTCGCCAAGATGAATGCGCTGACCGACGAGGCGCTGATTGCGGCCCTGGTGCGCGCAGGCCAGCAGGGCGTGCGTATCGACCTGGTGGTGCGCGGCGCCTGCATGCTGCCCGGCCAGGTGCCGGGCTGGACCGACAACATCCGGGTGCGCTCGGTGGTCGGCCGGTTTCTCGAGCATTCGCGCATCTTCTACTTCCGTAACGGCGATAAAGAAGACCTTTATCTGTCGAGCGCCGACTGGATGAACCGCAATATGCTGCGCCGCATTGAGCTGGCCTGGCCGGTCACCGACCCGCAGCTGCGCCAGCGCGTGATCGACGAATGCCTGGTGCCGTACCTGCTGGACGAACGCGACGCCTGGGATCTGGGCGCCGACGGCAGCTACACCCGTACCCGCAGCGACGGCCATGGCGCGCAGGCCGCCTTGATGGGCCGCTATGCCCAACGCCGCAGGTGAATGCCATGGACCTGATTTTGTGGCGCCACGCCGAAGCAGAGGAGGGGGATGACACGGTGGATGACATGGTGCGCTGCCTGACGCCACGCGGCGTCAAGCAAGCCCACCGCATGGCCCAGTGGCTGGACCGGAATCTGCCCGAAAGCACGCGGGTACTGGCCAGCCCCGCGCACCGCACCGAACAAACGGTACGCGCCCTGGGGCGCCGCTACAAGCTGCGGCCTGAACTGGCGCCCGGCTGCCGCCCCGAGCAACTGCTGGCTGCCGCCCAGTGGCCGGACAGCAAGGCTGCCGTACTGGTGGTCGGGCACCAGCCGACACTGGGCCAGACGATTGCCCAGTTGCTGGGCATGGGCGACGTGGAGCTGTCGGTGCGCAAGGGGGCGGTCTGGTGGCTGCGCCGGCGCGACCGCGATGGCCTGGCCCAGACCGTGGTGGTCACGGTGCAGGCGCCGGAGTTGCTTTAGGCCTTCTTCGCGACTTTTTTCACCGCTTTCTTGGCGGCGGGCTTGGCAGGTGCAGGGCTGGCGGCTTCGGCTGCCGGGCGGCCGGTCTTGATGGTGGGCACGGCTTGCAAGGCCACCCGCAACGCCGCATCCGACATGGCGGCCAGGGCTTTGATACCGGCGCGCAGCAACTCGCTCTTCTTGGCGGGCTGGGCCAAGGCGATGGCACGCAGTTTCAGTTCGTCCAGCACCGTGTATTCGGCTTTGGGAATGGTGAAGCTGTCGCGGACCAGCTTGGGCTTCTTGGCCTTGACGGGCTTCTCGGCGGCAGCTGCGGTCACTGGCTTGGGTTTGGCCACGACAGCCTTGGCTTTTGCCGCAGGGGCTTTGGGGCTCTTGGCCACTTTGGCGCGCACAGGAGCAGCTTTGGGTGCGGCGGCCTTGGCGGGCACGGTCTTTTCGACGGGTGCGGCGGGCGTTGCAACCGGTGCGGCTACGGGTGTGCTGGTGGCTTTGGGGGCGGCGGTCATGCGGAAATTCCTTTTTAAACGATTTATATAGTTTATATGGTTTTAAGGAATTTTTGAAGCCGTCAGCGGGTGTTGGCTTCCTTTTCATGCGGCTGTCATGGCTGTGACTTACTGTGGACGGTTGTCCCGTTGCGATGGAGTAATACTTTGGATGCTTTTGCGGTGGATATGCCCAGCCTGACCCGCGACTACCTGCCCACCAGCGTGCGCCAGGGGCGCGGACCCTTGGCCGAGCTGATGCGCAAGAACGCGCTGTACTCGGTGTTCCAGCCTATCGTGGACCTGCGCAATGGCAGCGTGTATGCGCATGAGGCCTTGGTCCGTGGCGTGGAAGGCACGCCGCTGTTTGGCGCCGATGCCTTGTTCCAGGCGGCGCGTGTAGAAGGCCTGCTGTTCGAGTTCGAGCTGTACTGCATCGGCGTGGCGCTGGAGGGCTGGGGCCGTTTGCAGGAGCCGGGCCGTTTGTTTGTGAACATCAGCGCCGATGCGCTGGTGGACGTGGTGCAGCGCCAGGGCTGTACCAAGCTCGTGCATCTGGTGCGCAGCTTTCGGGTACTGCCGCGCATGCTGGTGCTGGAGCTGACCGAGCATGAGCGCGTCAACAATATGGACCAGTTGATCGACGTGGTGCGCGAAGTGCGGGCGGCTGGCCTGTCGCTGGCGCTGGACGACTTTGGCGATGGGCGCTCCAGCTTGCGCCTGTGGTCGCAGGTGAAGCCCGAGATCGTCAAAATTGACAAGTACTTCACCAAGGACATCTCCCAGCACGCGGACAACTTGCAGACCCTGCAGGCGTTGAAACAGATTGCCACCATTTTTGGCACCCAGCTGGTGGCCGAAGGGATTGAAACCAAGGACGACCTGCGGGTGCTGCGCGACCTGGACCTGGCCTACGGCCAGGGTTATTTGCTGGGCCGGCCCGAGCTGTTGCCGCGGGTGAAGGTCAAGGAGCTGGCGCTGGAGGTGCTGAACGACACCCTGGTGTCGATCTTTCCGGCTTCCGGTCGGGTGTCCCGGTCGGGGGTGTTGCGTGGTTTGTCGGTGCAGCAGGCGCCTTGTGCCGGAATTCACACCACTAACGACCAGCTGTCGGTGCTGTTTTTGCAGCATCCGGAATTGCATGCGATTGCCATCGTGGACCAGGGGAGGCCGCTGGCTCTGGTCAACCGGCATGAGTTCATGACGCATTACGCCACCCAGTATTACCGCGAAGTGCACGGGCGCAAGCCCTGTCTGGCCAACGCCAACCATGCACCGCGGCTGGTGGAGCGCGACCACAACGTCGACGAGCTGGTCGGCATACTGACCTCGCAAGACCAGCGCTACCTGACCGAAGGCTTTATCGTCACGGAAAACGGGCGCCATATCGGGCTGGGTACCGGCGACCAGCTGGTGCGATCGGTGACCGAGGTGCGGCTGGAGGCGGCCCGCCACGCGAATCCGCTAACCTTTTTGCCCGGCAATATCCCCATCAGCCAGCACATCGAGCGCTTGATGGACGCCGGTGCCGACTTTGTGGCCTGTTATGCGGACCTGAACCATTTCAAGCCGTTCAATGACCATTACGGCTACTGGCGCGGCGATGAAATGATCCGCCTGGTGGCCAAGCTGGCGCTGGCGCACTGCGATGCCAAACGGGATTTTGTCGGCCACGTGGGTGGCGACGATTTCATCTTTCTGTTCCAGAGCAGCGACTGGGCCCAGCACTGCGAAGCCATCGTGCAGGAGTTTTCCGAGCGGGCCCTGACCCTGTTCGACGACGCAGCACGGCTGGCCGGGGGTATCCAGGCCGAAGACCGCCAGGGCGCGCAGCGGTTTTTCCCGTTCACTACGCTGTCGATAGGCGCGGTGCGGATCCAGCGGGGCCAGTATGGCCATGCCGAGGAGGTGGCCAATGCCGCCGCCCTGGCCAAGCACGATGCCAAAGTGCATGGCGCGGGCCTGTTCGTGCGCGGGGCGGCGGACATTTTGCCGGTTTGAGCCGGCAATTGCATTTGCAATCCATGGCAGTCTGCAGGGCCACAAACTGCTCTATAAAATGGGCGCATGGCCACCAAAACACCCAAAAAGCCACCGCAGCCCCCGACCCAGCCGTCAGTTCCTGATGACGGCGGTTCGGTTGTGCTCGAGCGGCGCACCGAAAAAGTCCAGCCGCCCCAGATGCACCAGGTGCTGATGCTCAACGACGACTACACCCCTATGGAGTTCGTCGTGGTCGTGATCCAGGAGTTTTTTGGTAAAGACCGCGAAACAGCCACCCAAATCATGCTCAAAATTCATCTAGACGGAAAAGCCGTATGCGGCGTTTATTCCAAAGATGTGGCTGCGACCAAGGTCGATCAGGTACTGGAGGCCGCCAAGCAATCGGGACATCCATTGCAATGCGTAAGCGAACCTGTAGGTTGATAGCTTGAATAAGTAGAAGCGCAACCCATGTAGAGTGCGTCATCAGAGTGTCGTTAACAGCAAGGCAAAAAAGGAATTCACATGATTGCCCAAGAATTGGAAGTCAGTTTGCACATGGCTTTTGTGGAAGCGCGCCAGCAACGCCACGAATTTATTACCGTCGAGCACCTGCTGCTGGCCCTGCTGGACAACCCCAGCGCGGCTGAAGTTTTGCGCGCCTGCTCGGCCAACATCGACGATTTGCGCAAGTCGTTGAGTAATTTCATCAAAGACAACACCCCACAGGTTGCGGGTACCGACGATGTGGATACCCAGCCCACGCTGGGCTTCCAGCGCGTGATCCAGCGCGCCATCATGCACGTGCAGTCCACCGGCAGCGGCAAAAAAGAAGTGACTGGTGCCAATGTGCTGGTAGCAATTTTTGGCGAAAAAGACTCGCATGCCGTGTATTACCTGCACCAGCAGGGCGTTACACGCCTGGATGTGGTGAACTTTATCGCCCATGGCATCAAGAAGAGCGATCCGCCCGAGCCCGCCAAAGCTGCTGAGAGCCAGTCCGAGGGTGAAGAAGGCGGCAGCGAGAAGAATGAAAAATCTTCTCCCCTGGAGCAATTCACCCAAAACCTGAACCAGATGGCGAAGGAAGGCAAGATTGATCCGCTGATTGGCCGCGAATACGAAGTCGAGCGCACGATCCAGATTCTGTGCCGCCGCCGCAAGAACAACCCGCTGTTGGTGGGTGAGGCTGGCGTGGGCAAGACCGCGATTGCCGAGGGGCTGGCCTGGCGCATCACGCAAAAAGAAGTGCCTGAAATCCTGGCTGAAGCCGTGGTCTATTCGCTGGACATGGGCGCATTGCTGGCGGGTACCAAGTACCGTGGTGATTTCGAGCAACGCCTCAAGGGCGTGCTCAAGTCGCTGAAAGACAAGCCCAATGCGGTTTTGTTCATTGACGAAATCCACACATTGATCGGTGCCGGTGCGGCATCGGGCGGTACGCTGGATGCGTCCAATCTGCTCAAGCCAGCGCTGTCCAGCGGCCAGCTGAAGTGCATTGGTGCGACCACGTTCACCGAATACCGCGGCATTTTCGAGAAAGATGCTGCGCTGTCCCGTCGCTTCCAGAAGGTCGATGTGGTGGAGCCGACCGTGCAGGAAACCGTGGAAATCCTCAAGGGTTTGAAGTCGCGCTTCGAAGAGCACCATGGCGTGAAGTACGCGGTAGCCGCCTTGCAGGCCGCCGCCGAGCTGAGCGCCAAGTACATCAACGACCGCCATCTGCCCGACAAGGCGATCGACGTGATCGATGAGGCCGGCGCTGCCCAGCGTATTCTGGCGCCCAGCAAGCGCAAGAAAACCATCACCAAAACCGAGGTGGAGGAAATCGTGGCCAAGATCGCCCGCATTCCGCCCGCCAATGTGTCCAACGATGACCGCGGCAAACTCAAGACGCTGGAACGCGATTTGAAGAACGTGGTGTTCGGCCAGGATAAGGCCCTGGACGTGCTGGCATCTGCAGTGAAGATGGCCCGTTCGGGCTTGGGCAAGGGCGACAAGCCGATTGGCTCGTTCCTGTTCAGCGGTCCTACCGGTGTCGGCAAGACCGAAGCTGCGAAGCAACTGGCCTACATCATGGGCATCGAGCTGATCCGCTTCGACATGTCGGAATACATGGAGCGCCATGCGGTGAGCCGTTTGATTGGCGCGCCTCCGGGCTATGTTGGTTTTGACCAGGGCGGCTTGCTGACCGAGGCTGTCACCAAAAAGCCACACTGCGTGCTGCTGCTGGATGAAATCGAAAAAGCCCATCCGGACATCTTCAACGTGCTGTTGCAGGTGATGGACCACGGCACCTTGACCGATAACAACGGGCGCAAGGCCGACTTCCGCAACGTCATCATCATCATGACGACGAATGCGGGTGCTGAGACCATGAACAAGGCGACGATTGGCTTCACCAATCCACGCCAGTCGGGCGACGAAATGGCGGACATCAAACGCCTGTTCACGCCGGAGTTCCGCAACCGTCTGGATGCGACAGTCAGCTTCAAGGCTCTGGATGAAACCATCATCCTGCGCGTGGTCGACAAATTCTTGCTGCAACTGGAAACCCAGCTGGCCGAGAAGAAGGTGGATGTCACATTCACCGACAACTTGCGCAAGTATCTTGGCAAGAAGGGCTTTGACCCCTTGATGGGGGCGCGGCCAATGCAGCGCCTGATCCAGGACACGATCCGCCGTGCCTTGGCCGACGAGTTGCTGTTTGGACGCTTGATCGACGGTGGCCGTTTGACGGTGGACATGAAGGTCACCACCGACGAGAAGGGTGTGGAAACCGGCGAAGTCGAGTTGGACATCCAGCCGCTGCCCAAGAAAGAAGGGCGCGCGAAGCCCGAGTCGGAAGAGGCAACGGCCGGCTAAAACCGGGGCGCAACGCAAAAAAGGGGCGGTACCGCAAGGTACTGCCCCTTTTTTTATGGATAGCTTCTGGATCGATTACAGCGGCAAGGTGTCGAGTGCGGAGTAGGCTTTGCGCAGCCAGGTCTTGACGCGCTGGCGTTCCAGCATGCCCAGGCCATCGGTTTCACTGCGTTCGTGCACTGCGCTCCAAAAGCTGGCGTTCTGCCGGTCGATCTTGCGCATGCTGGCGTCTTGCAGCTGTGGCAGCTCAATCACACGGGCGCCGCAGGCCAAAGCGTTCTGCATGGCCGTCGACGATCTCATCAGCGAGAAATCCGAGCCGCGGCCCAGATTCAGTACCACAATGTAGTTGGGCGCCGTGCCGAAGCTCTCCATCAGGTCGGCCAGCAGGTTTACCGAATCTTTACCTTCGTCAATAACGTGCCAAAAGTTCACCGCGATCTTCAAGTCCGCTAGCACTTCGAACAGGTCGGAGTCTTTGATCCAGCGTGCCAACGGAGCAGCAGTTTGTGCTGCCAGGTCAACGATAACGTTCTGTTCGGGGTTAACTTCAAATGCTTCGGCAATCACATCGAGCCCTTCAAAGCTGTCGACGACGACAGGTGAAGCAAAGTCGGGATAGAACCGGGTGAAGGAGTTGTGCGAACGGTCGGTATCAAAGCCAGTAAAGACTTTGCCGGTATCCAGAAAATACTGCGCTAGTACGCGTGCCGTCACCGATTTGCCTACGCCGCCTTTTTCACCACCAATAAAATTGATTGAACTCATGGATTTCCCTGTATTGTTTAACGGATTCTACGGTCTGGGGTTTGAGTCCGTTAACGCATTTTCAAAGTTCTAAAAGCAAAAACTATGCGCAATATTTGTTGCATGTGCCTGAATGGAGGCGCTCAGGCTCACGCTGCGGCGCTGAACAAGCTCTTTAAATAGGCTGGCCAGTGTGTGTGAAACTACGCATTCAATGCCACCTTAAAAAGTCGATCTAAGTCTTTGATCTTGTGCCATCTTTTTGATTTCGATACACTCCGGTTTAATCGTTTCTGAACCGGAGATGAACGCATGCCCTCCACTGAAAGCCCCGCCTTGAACCGCCTGCTACAAATTGTTGCGATATTTACCTGCACCGTGACGCTGTGCGCCATGCCAGCACACGCTGCGCAGCGTAAGAAAGTAGAAATTCAGAAAACCAATGCAGCCAGCAAAGTTGCCAAGCGCAGCAGCGGCGAGAAGTCCGTGCGCGTTGCCCGGGCCTCCAAAACTGCGGTTTCTGCAAAATCGCGGGTGCGCGCTCCCGTAGCCATCATTCCGGCCATACCTTCGTTCGGTGAATTGGCTGGATTGCATGGCGCGCCCGATGCGCTGGCCCTCAAATCCAGCGTGGCCTTGGTGATAGACCAAGATACCCGTGAAGTGCTGTTCAGCAAGAATGAACAGGCTGTTTTGCCGATTGCCTCGTTGACCAAATTGATGACGGGCGTGGTGGTGAACGAAGCCCATCTGCCGATGGACGAAGAAATCACCATCACCCAGGACGACGTGGATACCGAAAAGCGCAGCCGCTCGCGCTTGACTGTCGGGACATCGCTGAGCCGGGGCGAGCTCCTGCATTTGGCGCTGATGTCGAGCGAAAACCGCGCAGCCCATGCGCTGGGGCGCACCTACCCCGGTGGCATGAATACCTTTGTTGCCTTGATGAACGCCAAGGCCAAGGCTCTGGGCATGAAGGACACGCGCTATGTCGAGCCTACCGGCTTGTCCAGCAATAACCAGTCCAGCGCCCATGACCTGGCCACCTTGGTGAATGCTGCATACAACGAGCCTACGCTGCGCGAACTGACCACCTCGCCGGGTTACCAGGTGGATGTGGGCAGCCGCACCCTGCAGTTCAACAACACCAACCGTCTGGTCAAGAATCCCGACTGGGATATCGGCATACAGAAAACCGGCTTCATCAATGAGGCCGGCCAATGTCTGGTGTTGCAAGCCAAGATTGCTGGCCGCAAGCTGATCATGGTGTTCCTGGATTCGGCGGGCAAGCTGAGCCGGATCGGCGATGCGGAGCGCGTACGTCGCTGGGTGGAATCCACCCCCCACGTGGCCAATGCCACCAAGGTCGCGGGCTAAGCCACGACTTTTGCACTCAATGGTGGTTGGCCGCTTTGTAGCCCAGAGCGGACGATATCGCGGTGGCGGTGTTCTGCAGTTTCGGTAGCCAGTTCTCGTCCAGCCGGTCCGCCGGGGCAGAGATCGACAGGCCGGCGATTAGCCGGCTTTGGTCATCGTAAATGCCTACGGCCATACAGCGCACGCCCAACTCCAGCTCCTCATTGTCCCGCGCTACACCGTATTGGCGGGTTTTAGACAATTCGCGTTCAAGCAGCGCCAAGTCGGTCAGGCTGTTCTTGGTTTGGCCGCTCAAGCCGGTGCGCATGGCATAAGCCCGCACCCGTTGCGGGTCATCCACCGACAGAAACAGCTTGCCTACAGAGGTCAGGTGCAGCGGGGCGCGTCCGCCAATCGCCCGCACCACCTGCATGCCCGAGCGTTCGCTGAAGGCCCTTTCCACATACACGATTTCATCGCCCTGGCGCAGGCTGAGGTTGACCGGTTGCTGCGTCAGCCGGTGCAGCTCGCGCATAGGCGCCAGAGCCGCATCGCGCACACTCAGGCGGCCTTTGACCAGGTTGCCCAATTCCAGCAAACGCATGCCCAGGCGGTAGCTGCCTGGTTCTGGCCTGTCGACAAAGCGGCCGGTCGCCAGATCGTTGAGGATGCGGTGGGTGGTAGAGGGATGCAGGCCGGTCTTCTCGCTGATTTCCTTGAGCGACATGGCTTCTTCGCGCGAGGCCAGTACATCGATCAGGGCGAACATGCGTTCAATGACCTGGACGGTAGGCGTAACGGGAATATTGGGGTCAATCGCTTTCATGGGCAGTTCTCGAAAAGAGGTGCTGCATCTTACCTTGTGAAATCCAACATTGCATGATGTGAAATCATGCGTGCGACACAGTTGCTCTGGCTACCGTGTTTTCACGGTTGGCCCATACTCCAGACCCCGTTGCGCAGCACCTCGTGGGGCATGAAGCGGGCCTTATAGAGCATCTTCGGGCTTTGGTCTATCCAGTAGCCCAGGTACACATAGGGCAGGTTCAGCTGCCGCGCTTGCGCTATCTGCCACAGCACGTTGTAGGTGCCGTAGCTGGCGCGCTCTTCCGGTTCGTAAAAGGTATAGACCGCCGACAGGCCATCGTCCAGCACGTCCAGGATGGACACCATTTTCAGCGCGCCGGGCGTGCCATCGTCCTGCAGTGCGCGGAACTCCACCAGGCGCGAATTGACCCGGCTTTGCAGCAGGAACTGGGTGTACTGGTCGATGCTGTCCTGGTCCATGCCGCCACCGGCGTGGCGGCCGTTCTGGTAGCGCAGGTACAGCTGGTAGTGCTCGTGCACAAAACCAAGGTTAAGTACCCGCGCCTGCAAGCCGCTGTGCTGGTTGAACGCACGTTGCTGGCTGCGGCTGGGCTTGAAATTGTTGGCCAAAACCCGCAGCGGCACACAGGCCTGGCAGCCATCGCAATAGGGGCGGTAGGTAAACAGTCCGCTGCGCCGGAAGCCGGTGCGCACCAGTTCCGAGTAGGTATCGCTCTGGATCAAATGGCTGGGCGTGGCCACCTGCGACCGTGCTTGCCGGTCGGGCAGGTAGCTGCAAGGGTAGGGCGCTGTGGCGTAAAACTGCAGCGTTTGCAGGGGCAGATCGTTGAGGTGTGTCACACGGAGTCGGGTGGTTATGCCGTCAATGCATTCCAGTATACGGGCTCAAACTGCCAGACCGGACCGGGCCTTGCGGCGTTCACGGCGACCTGCGCACAGAAGGCCGCTCGGGGTATTTCACGCGCTCCGAGCGAGGCCAGATGGGAGGTATTCTGCTGGCAATCGATGAGTGGAATGCCATGCACTCGGCAGAAGCTGACCAGGGCGGCCAAGGCGATCTTGGATGCATCAGGGACGCGGGTGAACATGGACTCGCCAAACACCGCCTGGCCCAGGGCGACGCAGTACAGACCGCCCACCAGCTCGCCATCGATCCAGGCTTCCACGCTGTGCGCCGCGCCGGCCTGGTGCAGTGCCTGGTAGGCCTGCACCATGTCTTCGACGATCCAGGTGCCCGACTGGCCGGGGCGCGGGCTGCTGGAACACGCCCGAATAACCTCGGCGAATGCGCAATCAAAACGGATCTCGCAGCCCGAGGAGTCTCGGAACCTTGCTATGGCTTTACGCAGCGAGCGGTGCAGCTTGAAGTGGGCCGTCTGCAGCACCATGCGCGGGTCGGTGCTCCACCAAAGTATCGGCTGGCCGTTGCTGAACCACGGGAAAATGCCGTTCCGGTAGGCCCGCTGCAGGCTGTCCACGTCCAGTGCACCGCCTGCAGCCAGCAAGCCGGGGGCCGGCGCCGACGCACCCCAGGCCTGGCTGACCGGAGGAAAGTCTTCTCCCGGTGCAAGCCAGATCACCGGCTTTTCCATGGCGGGCTTATGCGGCAACATGCAACTGTTTATCAGTGTTTATGGTGCTAGGCGCTCACGGTTCCAGCGCGATCCGCTATCTAATGTATAGCGAAGCCGGTCGTGCAGTCGGCTTTTGCGTCCTTGCCAGAACTGCCAGTTGTCGGGCTGCAGGCGGTAGCCGCCCCAGTGTGGCGGCCGAGGCGGGTTCAGCATGAACTTGGCTCCGTATTTGGCGGCATTGGCCACCAGCACGGAGCGGCCCGAAATCACCTGCGACTGCGGCGAGGCCCAGGCGCCGATGCGCGAATCCAGCGGGCGGCTATGGAAGTAGGCGTCGCTTTCCGCATCGCTGACCTTGCTGACCCGGCCTTCGATGCGCACCACGCGCTCCAGCTCGACCCAGTGGAACTGCAGGGCTGCAAACGGGTTGCCCGCCAGTTCCAGGCCCTTGCGGCTTTCATAGTTGGTGTACCAGACAATGCCGTGTTCGTCATAGCCCTTGACCAGCACGATGCGCGTGGACGGACGCAAATCGCTGCCCACCGTGGCCAGAGTCATGGCGTTTGGCTCGGGTACCTGGGCGGCGATGGCTTCGTTCAGCCATTGGTCAAACTGCTGCAACGGGCCAGCGTGGGACGCGTCCTCGTTGAGTTCGGCGCGCTCGTAGCTTTTGCGCAGATCGGCAAGCTGGGTATTGGTAAGGCTCATGCCCTAGATTGTGCCGCTGAACCCGACGGCATTGCGCCGCCGGGTGTATCCCACCCAAGGTCTGGCGCGGCCAGACCTTGCGGGATCAGAAGAAGCCCAGCTTGTTCGGGCTGTAGCTGACCAGCAGGTTCTTGGTCTGCTGGTACTGGTCGAGCATCATCTTGTGGGTTTCGCGGCCGATGCCCGATTCCTTGTAGCCGCCGAAGGTCGCGTGGGCCGGGTAGGCGTGGTAGCAGTTGGTCCAGACCCGTCCGGCCTTGATGCCCCGGCCCATGCGGTAGGCCACGCTGCCGTCGCGGCTCCAGACACCGGCGCCCAGGCCGTAGGGCGTGTCGTTGGCCAGTGCCAGGGCTTCGGCTTCGTCCTTGAAGGTGGTTACCGCCAGCACCGGGCCAAAGATTTCTTCCTGGAAGATGCGCATCTTGTTATGGCCTTTGAACAGCGTGGGCTGCACGTAATAGCCGCCGGCCAGGTCACCCGGCAGGCTGGCGCGTTGACCACCCGCCAGCAACTCGGCGCCTTCGTTCACCCCGATGTCCATGTAGGACATGATTTTGTCCAGCTGGATCTGCGAGGACTGCGCGCCCATCATGGAGTCGGTATCCAGTGGACTGCCTTGCTTGATCTGTTGCACGCGGGCCAGCACCCGGGCCATGAACTTGTCATAAATCGACTCGTGGATCAGCGCGCGCGACGGGCAGGTGCAGACCTCGCCCTGGTTGAAGGCAAACAGCACCAGGCCTTCGATGGCCTTGTCAAAGAACGCGTCATCGGCATCCGCAATATCGGCAAAGAAGATATTGGGCGACTTGCCGCCCAGCTCCAGCGTGGCGGGAATCAGATTGGTGGCAGCCGCCTGGGCAATGCTGCGGCCGGTGGCGGTGGAGCCGGTGAAGGCGATCTTGGCGATCCGCTTGCTGGTGGCCAGTGCCTTGCCCGCATCGCGGCCATAACCGTTGACGATGTTCAGCACGCCGGGTGGCAGCAGATCGGCGATCAGTTCTGTCAGCAACAGAATGCTGATCGGGGTGGATTCAGCGGGCTTCAGCACCACGCAGTTGCCGGCGGCGATGGCCGGGGCCAGCTTCCAAGCCGCCATCAAGATTGGAAAGTTCCAGGGAATGATCAGGCCCACCACGCCCAGCGGCTCATGGAAATGGTAGGCCACAGTGGTTTCGTCCAACTGGCTCAGCGCGCCTTCCTGGGCCCGCAGGCAGCCGGCAAAGTAGCGGAAATGGTCCACCGCCAGCGGGATGTCGGCGTTCAGGGTTTCTCGGATCGGCTTGCCGTTGTCCACCGTTTCGGCATAGGCCAGCAGCTCCAGGTTCTTTTCCAGGCGATCGGCGATTTTCAACAGCACATTCGAGCGGTCGGCGGCGGCGGTGGCGCCCCAGCCGTCGGCGGCAGCGTGGGCGGCATCGAGTGCCAGCTCAATGTCTTCCGTGCCCGAACAGGCGGCCTGGGTATAGACCTTGCCGGTGATCGGCGTGATCACATCGAAATACTCGCCTTTGACCGGTGCCACCCAGCGGCCACCGATGAAGTTGTCATAGCGGCTCTTGAATTGCACGGGGGCATTGGCGCTGCCGGGGTTGGGATAAAGCATGAAAGTCTCCTGTAGGTATGGTTTGCACGGCATGTTGGTGCGCTGTATCTACTGCACGCTGCATGCCATAGGCGGTCTGAAGCCGAACAGCGTCTTTTCTGGTCGAAAGACGGGGTTTCGAAGGTCTCCGGGTGTTCTGTTGTCAGCAAGCTGTGGGACAGTTGTCCCAGAATGGAACACATGGCGGGGCACTTGTGCTGAACCGCTTGGCAGTGCAGCACCAGCGCACTACAGTCCAGAGCCAGATGACTGCCCCGGCATGTACCGGTGGCGGCAAGGAGACAACAGCATGCATTCCGGAACCCCTCCCGCCAGAACCACCAGCGTGGCGCTGCGCCAGGCACGCCGCCAATTGCTCGACCAGGGCGATGTAGCCGCCGGCCTGCTGGACGAGCGCCTGGCCCGCTCCTGGAGCCGCAGCCTGGACTTCGGCTTGCAAGCCAGCGGCCGCACGCCCGGCGCTCCGCACGCCTCCACCGCGCAACTGGCCCGGGCGCTGGAGCAGCAGCGCGAGCTGGTCGCCCATGCGCGGCCGGTAATGGAGTTTGTGTTCGAGCAAACCCGTGACAGCGACTGCATGGTGGTCCTGGCCGACAGCGGCGGCATGCTGCTGCATACCCTGGGCGACGCGGAGTTTCTGGACCGCGCCAGCCGCGTGGCGCTGCGGCCCGGCGCCACCTGGCATGAGCAGTACCGCGGCACCAATGCCATCGGCACGGCCATGGCCGAGCAGGCCCCGGTGGTGGTCCACGCCAGCGAACACTATCTGGAGCGCAATTCTTTTCTGACCTGCGCGGCTGCGCCCATCCACGACCCTGCGGGCCGCCTGCTCGGCGCGCTTGACATCTCCGGCGACCACCGCGGCTACCACCCGCATACGCTGGGGCTGGCCCGGTCGGCCGCCCGGATGATCGAACACAAGCTGTTCGAAACCCGGCATGCAGGCCAGCTGCGTCTGCGCTTCCACAGCCAGATGGAAGGCATTGGCACGGTTACCGAATGCCAGCTGGCGGTGTCTCCCGAGGGTTGGGTGCTGGGCGCGAACACGGCGGCGCTGCAGTGGCTGGGCCTGGGGCGGGACAGCATCGGCCGGGTGCAGCTGGAAGCCGTCTGGCCGCTCGCGCATGCGCTGGTGCAGCAGCCCGGGCCGGCGGCCGTGCGTCCGCTGTTGGGGCCGCGCGGCGGGCAGGTGTGGTTGCGGGTGGATTTTGGCCGCAGCCGGCCGGCGCCGCTGCCGCGTGCGCTGGAGGTGGCCGAGCCGGCGCCCGCAGATGCCTTGTCGGCGCTGGATACCGGTGATGCGACGTATCGGGCTGCGCTGGACAAGGCCCGCCGGGTGGTGGGCAAGCCGATTGCGCTGTTGCTGCAGGGGGAGTCGGGCGTGGGCAAAGAGGTTTTTGCCCGCGCCGTGCATGCCGCCGGGCCGCGCCGGGATGGGCCGTTCGTGGCGGTGAACTGCGCCGCCTTGCCAGAGACGCTGATCGAAGCCGAGCTGTTTGGCTACAGCCCGGGCGCGTTTACCGGGGCCCGGCGCGAAGGCTCCCCAGGCCGCTTGCGCGAGGCCCAGGGCGGCACACTGCTGCTGGACGAGGTGGGTGATATGCCCATGGCCTTCCAGGCGCGCTTGCTGCGCGTGCTGCAAGAGCGGCAGGTACAGCCTTTGGGTGGCGGCAAAGCCGTGGCGCTGGATTTCAACCTGGTGTGCGCCACCCACCGCCAGCTGCGCGAGGAAATGCAGGCAGGGCGCTTCCGCGAAGATTTGTACTATCGCATCAACGGCTTGACTTTGCTGCTGCCGCCACTGCGCGAGCGCAGCGACCAGAGTGCCTTGATTGGGCGTTTGCTGGGCACACTGGCGCCTGGCCAGGCACTGCAGCTGGCGCCGGAGCTGGTAACCGCGTTCCTGCATTTCAACTGGCCGGGGAACCTGCGCCAACTGGCCAATGGGCTGCGTACCGCCTGCGCCTTGCTAGACGAGGGTGAAACCATGATCGACTGGCAACATCTGCCCGACGATCTGGCACAGGACCTGCGCCAGACGAGTGTGCTGGCAGACCCGGGGCTGGACGGGCCGTTGCGGGCGCAATCGGTGCGCACCATGGAACGTGTGCTCCAGCAGTGCAATGGCAATGTGTCCGAGGCGGCGCGCCAGCTGGGGGTCAGTCGTAACACGCTGTATCGCAAACTGGGCGGTTCGGCGGGCAGATAGCCCCTTTCGTACCCTACTGGTAACTCCTAGCCTGCACACCCCCGTGGTTCGGGAGTACCATGGAGGTTGTAATTTAGTTACCAAAATACTATGAAACTCCACCCCACGGTAGCGGCGGTCACAGACCGCATTCGTGCGCGTAGCGGGCCTACCCGCAGTGCTTATCTGGAACGTCTGGATGCCGCTGCCCAGCGCAAGCCAGGGGCTGAGCGCATGGGTTGCGCCAACGTTGCCCACGCCTTCGCCGGCATGCCGGTCAACGACAAGCTCAAGGTCGTGACTGAGAAGGCGTTGAACATCGGCATCGTCACTGCCTACAACGACATGCTGTCGGCCCATACGCCGATGCAAACCTACCCCGACCTGATCAAGGCCGAAGCCCGCCGCCATGGCGCTACCGCCCAGGTGGCCGGCGGCGTACCTGCGATGTGCGACGGCGTGACCCAGGGAACAGCGGGTATGGAACTCAGCCTGTTCAGCCGCGACGTGATTGCCATGGCCACGGCCGTGGCCCTGAGCCACGACATGTTCGATGCCGCGCTGATGCTGGGCGTGTGCGACAAGATCGTGCCCGGCCTGCTGATCGGTGCGCTGCATTTTGGGCATTTGCCTACGGTGTTCGTGCCCGCAGGCCCCATGCCCTCGGGCCTGTCGAACAACGCCAAATCCAAGGTGCGCGAACAGGCGGCCCAAGGTCTGGTGGGACGATCCGAGCTGCTGCAGGCCGAGTCGGCCGCCTACCATGCACCTGGCACCTGTACCTTCTACGGCACGGCCAACAGCAACCAGATGCTGCTCGAAGCCATGGGCCTGCACGTGCCCGGCACAGCCTTCGTGGCCCCTGGCGGCACGCTGCGCGACGAACTCACCCGCGAAGCGGCGCGCACGGTGCTGGCCGATGTCAAAGCCAAGCGCTACGCGCCCATCGGCCATGTGGTGGATGAGCGCTGCATCGTCAATGCCATGGTCGCTTTGCTGGCCACCGGCGGCTCTACCAACCACTTGATCCACTGGGTGGCGGTGGCCGCTTCGGCCGGGATCGTGATCGACTGGGACGATTTCAGTGCCTTGTCGGACGTGGTGCCCACGCTGTCGCACGTCTACCCGAACGGCAGTGCCGATGTAAACCAGTTCCAGGCCGCTGGCGGCCCGGGCTTCATCATCCGCGAACTGCTGGACGCTGGTTTCATGCACGAAGACGTGCTCACCGTGCGCCCGGGTGGCCTGCGCGAATACACGGCCGAACCGGCATTGGTGAATGAAGCCCTGCACTGGAACACGGTGCTGGAGTCCAAGGACGAAACCATCGTGCGCCCGGCCTCCAACCCGTTCAGCCCTACCGGTGGGCTGAAGCTGTTGCAAGGCAACCTGGGCCGCAGCGTGATCAAGGCCTCGGCCGTGCCCGACGACCGCCACATCATCGAAGCCCCGATCCGTTTGTTTGATTCGCAAGAAGCCTTGCATGTGGCCTTCAACGCCGGCGAACTGAACCGCGACGTGGTTTGCGTAGTGCGTTGGCAGGGGCCGCAAGCCAATGGCATGCCCGAACTGCACAAGCTGACACCGCCATTGGCCGTGTTGCAAGGCAAGGGCTACCGCGTGGCCCTGGTGACCGACGGCCGCATGAGCGGCGCCTCCGGCAAAGTACCGGCCGCCATCCACGTGTCGCCCGAGGCCTTGGCCGGTGGCCCGCTGGCCAAGCTGCTCGATGGCGACGTGGTGCGGCTGGATGCCGTGGCCGGCACCTTGCACGCACTGGTGCCCGATGACGAATGGGCCGCCCGCCCATTGGCCACCATGCCCGAAGAATTGCGTCTGTCCAACGCCCACGGCATGGGCCGTGAATTATTTTCAGGCATGCGCCGCAATGCCTTTACTGCAGAACAAGGAGCTCTCACATGGATGTGAAAAACACGACAGGCCGCTGGACGGCCTTGCAGGTCATGCAAGACGCGCCGGTGATCCCGGTCATCGTCCTGAACGACGTGGCCCATGCCGTGCCGCTGGCGCGCGCGCTGGTCGCTGGCGGTATCCGCATGCTGGAAGTGACGCTGCGCACGCCGCAGGCACTGGAATGCATAGAGCGCATCGCCAAGGAAGTGCCCGAAGCCGTGATCGGCGCCGGCACCATCCGCAGCGCTGCCGATGCCCAGGCATCGGTCAAGGCCGGCGCGCTGTTTGGCGTCAGCCCCGGCTATACCCGCAATGTGGGCCAGGCCTGCCGCGATCTGGGGCTGCCGCTGCTGCCCGGTGTCGCTACCGGCAGCGAGGTGATGATGGCGCAGGAAGATGGCTTTACCGAGCTCAAGTTCTTCCCGGCCATGCAAGCCGGTGGCCCGGCCATGCTGAAGGCCTGGAGCGGTCCGTTTTTTGACGTGAAGTTCTGCCCCACCGGCGGTGTGACCTTGCAGAACGCGCCCGAATTCCTCGCCCTGCCGAATGTGGTCTGCGTCGGTGGCTCCTGGATCGTACCTACGGATGCGATGAAGTCCGGCGACTGGGGCCGTATTACCCAGCTGTGCCTGGATACCGTGGCCCTCAAGAAGAAACCCGCGTAATCTGTCTGCGGATTGAAAAAGCGCCTTCGAGGCGCTTTTTTTTAGACCGAAAACGGCGTTTGTGCGAGGAACTTGCCGGTGCGTCCCAGCGTGAACAGATTGGGTGACTGGGTACTGGGCAGGCCGGCCCGCACCTTGGCGTGGAACTGGCCGTAGTTGCCCACAAACTTGCCCAGGTTCCAGGCCTTGAGCACCTGTTCGGTAAATGCGCCATTGTGGTCGCCGTCCATGGAGGTCTGGTTGTCCTGGCAGCCCGAGATCAGGATCACCGAGGCCTTGATCTTGGCCACCACGGCCGACAAGTGGCCGCTGGCCGCGACCTGGGCCAGGGCGGTATCGGGGTCGACCAGTGGCGCGCCCACGGCCTTGGCGACCTCTTTTTGCAGCTTGTCGTAGAAAGCTTGGTGCTCGCGGTAGACGCGCATGGCGACCGGTACGGGCATGGCGCGTTCGCGCGGGGTGCTGGGCAGGGCTTTGGTGACCGAGCCGCTGTGGCAGCTGTCGGACAGCACCAGAATGCGCACGCCGGCGGCGAACTTGCCCAGCTCCAGGTACAGCTCGTCGTCGATCAACTGGCCGTCATACAGGCACCAGGTTTCGTCCTTGCCGTCGGGCTCGTCGCCATTGATGTCGGTGACCTGGCCGCCGTGGCCGGAGTAGGTCAGAAAGAACAGATCCCCGGCCCGTAGCGCCTTGGCCGCCGCCCGCAGTGCCGCCAGGGTCCTGGAGCGCGTGCCACGCTTGGTCAGCAAGACCGTGGGCTTCATCCCCTTGGACTTGGCCAGTGCCGCCATGTCGTTGGCGTCGAACTCGCAGGCGGCCAGCGGCCCGGGCCAGCCCGAGTAGGCCGCACTGCTGACGGCGTTCAGGCCGATATGCAGGGACAGCGCTTTGGCAGCGACGGCGGGTGTGGGTTTTGGGCTGGCCATGGTGTCCCCTCAGCAGTTGGTGGAGGGGCATGTTCCGCCCGGCGGACGGCCTGTGTCAAGCGTGGCCCACGATCCGGGCCCCGCAGGGAGGAGCGCTAAGGCTTCAGAGCCCGGTACCGGCCGCAAACTCGGCGCGTTGGATCAGTTCGATCTTATAGCCGTCGGGATCGGTCACGAATGCAATCACGGTCGTGCCGCCTTTGACCGGACCGGCCTCGCGCGTGACCTGGCCGCCCGCAGCCTTGATCTTTTCGCAGGCCGCGTAGGCATCGGGCACGCCCAGGGCGATGTGGCCGTAGGCCGTGCCCAGTTCGTAGCTGTCGACGCCGTGGTTGTAGGTCAGCTCCAGCTCGGCATGGTCGGGGTTGCTGCCGTAGCCGACAAAGGCCAGGGTGTACTTGTACTCGGGGTTTTCCGAGGTGCGCAGCAATTGCATGCCCAGTACCTGGGTGTAGAAGTCGATGGAGCGCTGCAGGTTACCGACGCGCAGCATGGTGTGAAGGAGTCGCATGGTGGGTGTTTTTGGAGGTGTTCGGAGAACCTGATTGTGCGGGAAAGCTAGCGCGCCGGGACTTCAAACACCAGGCAGGTGGTGGTGGCATGGGCATACAGTTTGCCGTCCGGGCCGACAATGCGCGCCTCGGCCGTGGCCAGCTGGCGGCCGGAGTGCAGCACGTTGGCGATGGCGCGCAACGGACCGGTCTGGTGCGAAGCCGCGCGCACGATGTTCACCCCGAGTTCTGCCGTGGTGTAGCTGCGGCCCACGGGCAAGGTGCTTTGCACCGCACAGCCCAGCGCCGAATCCAGCAGGGTCGCATACCAGCCGCCGTGTACCGAACCCAGTGGGTTGTAGTGCTTGAGCTGGGGCGTGCTCTGGAAGGTGGCGCTGCCGAAGCTGGCTTCGATCAGCGCAAAGTCCAGGGTGTCGGCGATATGCGGGTAGGGCAGGGCGCCGGACAACATGGCCTGCAGGATCTCCAGCCCGGTCTTGCCTGCAACCTGGTCGGGGCGGGCCAGCCCGGCCTGGCCGCCGCCGGCGCGCATGATGGTCAATACCGCGTCGCACTGGGCATTCCATTGGGCGGCAATTACTTCGCTTGTCATGGTTTTCCTATCAAAAATGGCTCTGGCGCTTATATTAGTTGCGCAAGCAGCTATAAAAATTATAGTAAATAAAAAAGGCGCATGCCGAATGACATGCGCCTTTGGGATGGCGTTCTAAAGACTCTCTATTTGATAGCGCTTACTGCTGGTGCAGCATGCGCTAGAGGCCTAAAACACCACAAATTTCGAGCAGCTTATCGGCCGAAAGAGCCGCGTGAACCGCCGGGGCCACGGGAGCCGCCACCGCCGCCACCATTGCCACGGCCGCCGCCGAAACCGCCGCCATTGCCACCACCGTAGCCGCCGCCACCGCCGTTGCGGTTGCCGCCGCCGAAGCCACCACGGCGACCGCGGTCGACCATGCTGTCTACGCTGGTACGCATCGGGTCAGGCTGGCCGCCCTGGGTTGCGCGGGGGGCAGGCGCCTGGCCGCCCATGGAAGCCGAGCGGGTGTGGTCGGGCTGAACGCCGCCATAACCGCCTTGACCGCCGCCCTGGCCTCCGCCATACCCACCACCGTAGCCGCCGCCACCGGTGCGGGCACCGCCGCCGCCCGGACGGCCGCCACGGCCACCCTGGGGTGGACGTGCGCCTTGAGGACGCGGCGCCATGCCGTCACCCTGGGGTGGGCGGGGGCCGCTGCGGGGTGCATTGCGGGCACCGCCATTGCCGCCGCCGTGGCCACGGCCAGCGCCGTCGCCATTTCCATTCGCGCCCTTGTTCTCACGCACGCGTTGCAGCATTTCGGTACGTGCAGCCTTGGCTGCGGCTTGCATCACGTCGCGGCTTGGGGGTTTGCCAGCACCGCCCCAGATGGTCTGCCGGCCCATGGCGATGGGTTCGGCACGTTCGCCGGGTTCGGGCATGAAGCCTTCAATGACTTGCACCGCAATCTCTTGCTTGGTGAAGCGCTCGATGTCCTGCATGAAGCCTTCTTCGTCCAGGCACACCAGATTGACGGCAGCGCCTTCGGCACCCGCGCGGCCGGTACGGCCAATGCGGTGCACATAGTCTTCGCAGACGTTCGGGATTTCGTAGTTGACGACGTGCGGCAGGTCATCGATGTCGATGCCGCGGGCCGCGATGTCGGTGGCTACCAGGGCGCGCACATCGCCGCTCTTGAAGCCTTGCAGGGCCTGGGTACGGGCCGACTGGCTCTTGTTGCCGTGCAACGCCATGGCGGTGATGCCATTCTTTTCCAGGAATTCGGCCACGTTGTTGGCGCCGAACTTGGTGCGGGTGAACACCAGCACCTGGCTCCAGTTGTGTTCCTGGATGATGTGGGCCAGCAAGGCCTTTTTCTTGCCGCGACCGACCGGGTGGATCACCTGGGTGATGCGCTGCACGGTGGTGTTGCGCGGCGTGACCTGCACGCTTTGCGGGTTCTTCAGCAGGGTGGCTGCCAGGTCGCGGATTTCATCGCTGAAGGTGGCGGAGAACAGCAGGCTTTGCTTATCCTTGGGCACGGCGGCCAGCACCTTCTTCACGTCGTGGATGAAGCCCATGTCGAGCATGCGGTCGGCTTCGTCCAGCACCAGGATCTGTACCTGGCCCAGGTCCAGCATGCCTTGTTGCATCAGGTCCAGCAGGCGGCCGGGGGTGGCAACCAGAATGTCCACGCCCTTTTTGACCTTGGTAATTTGCGGGTTCATGCCCACGCCGCCAAACACCACGGTGGAGGTCAGTTCCAGGTATTTGCCATAGGTTTGTACCGATTCCTCGACTTGGGCTGCGAGTTCACGGGTGGGGGTCAGCACCAGGGCGCGGATGCCCTTGCCGCCGAATTTGTTTTGCGCGGGAGCGCTTTCGGTCAGGCGCTGCAGCAGGGGCAGGGTGAACGCTGCGGTTTTGCCGGTGCCGGTTTGCGCGCCGCCCAGCAGATCGTGCCCAGCCAAGACGACCGGAATGGCCTGTGCTTGGATGGGTGTGGGCTCGGTATAGCCTTGCTCTTGCACGGCCTTCAGAATGGCCGGGGCCAGATTCAGTTCTTCAAAGTTCATTTTGTTGCGCCCGTCCTGGGCGCTTGGAAGCCTGGCCTATCGCCCATGTTGTGAAACGGGCACCAATCAAAGGCAGACATTTTTAAAAATGGACGCAAAACAAGAGGGTTTATCTTGGTTTTGGCCCCCAGCGAAGTGCTGGCGTTGCAGCCAATTGGAATGCCGCAACCTGTGGATTGTCGCATGCTGGGATAATCGGCGTTCGCCCGACTAGTTTCGGCAGATTTTTTGTCAGCAACTTCACCCTCAAAAAAGATGGCCCAGTACGTATTTACCATGAACCGCGTCGGCAAGATCGTGCCGCCCAAGCGCCACATTCTCAAAGACATTTCGCTCAGTTTCTTCCCCGGCGCCAAGATCGGCGTGCTGGGTACCAACGGCTCCGGCAAGTCCACCTTGCTGAAGATCATGGCCGGCCTGGACAAGGAAATCGAAGGCGAGGCCATTCCCATGGCTGGCCTGAACATCGGCTACCTGCCGCAGGAACCCAAGCTGGACCCGACCCAGACGGTGCGTGAAAGCGTGGAAGCCGGCATGGGCAAGGTGTTTGCCGCCAAGGCGCGCCTGGAAGAGGTTTACACCGCCTATGGCGAAGAAGACGCCGACTTTGACGCGCTGGCCGCCGAACAGGCCGAGCTGGAAGCCATCATCGCCACGGCCGGCACCGACTCCGAGCACCAGCTGGAAATCGCCGCCGACGCGCTGCGCCTGCCGCCATGGGACGCCAACATCGGCGTGCTGTCCGGTGGTGAAAAGCGCCGCGTGGCGCTGTGCCGTTTGCTCCTAAGCAAGCCCGACATGCTGCTGCTCGATGAGCCGACCAACCACTTGGACGCCGAATCGGTGGACTGGCTGGAGCAGTTCCTGCAGCGCTATTCCGGCACCGTGGTGGCCATTACCCATGACCGCTACTTTTTGGACAACGCCGCCGAATGGATTCTGGAGCTGGACCGTGGCTCCGGCATTCCGTACAAGGGCAACTACTCCGACTGGCTGACGCAAAAGGGCGCCCGCCTGGAAGCTGAGCAAAAGGGCGAAGAAGCCCGCGCCAAGGCCTTGAAGAAGGAATTGGAATGGTCGCGCCAGAACCCCAAGGCCCGCCAGGCCAAGAGCAAGGCCCGTCTGGCCCGCTTCGAAGAACTGAGCGACTTCGAATACCAGAAGCGCAACGAAACCAACGAAATCTTCATCCCGGTGGCCGACCGCCTGGGTAGCCAGGTGATCGAGTTCAAGAACGTCACCAAGTCCTTTGGTGACCGCGTGCTGATCGACAACCTGAGCTTCAACATCCCTGCGGGCGCCATCGTCGGCATCATCGGCCCCAACGGCGCCGGTAAATCCACGCTGTTCAAGCTGATCGCAGGCAAGGAGAAGCCGGATTCGGGTGAAGTCGTGATCGGCTCCACCGTGAAGATGGCGTTCGTCGACCAGCATCGTGATGATTTGTCGAACGAAAAAACCGTCTGGGAAGACGTGTCCGGCGGACTCGACATCCTGAACGTCGGCAAGTTCCAGATGGCCAGCCGCGCCTACTGCGGCCGCTTCAACTTCAACGGTGCAGACCAGCAGAAGAAGGTCGGCATGTTGTCCGGTGGTGAGCGCGGCCGTTTGCACCTGGCCAAGACCCTGATCGCCGGCGGCAATGTGCTGATGCTGGATGAACCGTCGAACGACCTGGACGTGGAAACCCTGCGCGCGTTGGAAGACGCGCTGCTGGAATTCGCCGGCACCATGCTGGTGATCTCCCATGACCGCTGGTTCCTGGACCGTATCGCCACCCACATCCTGGCGGCCGAAGGCGACAGCCAGTGGACCTTCTTCGACGGCAACTACCAAGAGTACGAAGCCGACAAGAAGAAACGCCTGGGCGAAGAGGGTGCCAAGCCCAAGCGGATGCGCTACAAAGCCTTGAAGTAATCCTCAACCTCAGATTGTTGCTCCGCAATGGCGACTGAAGCGCAGGTATCTGCCGCGGACAAAGCGGTCTATTCGGTCCCTTACCGGGATGCGCTTGCGCAGGCGGCGGCCAGCGGTAAGCCCATCATGGGCAAGGTGGTGCACCGGCTGCTGGCGTTCTCGGAAGCCCAGCAATTGAAGCTGAGTGACCTGCAGGCGCGAGAGCATGTCGATGCGTCGGTGAAACTCTTGCGGCAGCACCGGCAGGTTCTGTGTGAGCAGTTTCCTGGCGCGTTGCTGTCTGCTTTTGCGAAATCCTTCCAGACGGCGTCGGCGGGCACGCTGGTGTCGGC
Organism: Rhodoferax ferrireducens; assembly: GCF_031458075.1. Classification (GTDB taxonomy): domain Bacteria; phylum Pseudomonadota; class Gammaproteobacteria; order Burkholderiales; family Burkholderiaceae_C; genus Rhodoferax_B; species Rhodoferax_B ferrireducens_A. Next base: position 1,840,858 of record NZ_JAVDXT010000001.1, read on the forward strand.
CAAGGTCCATTTCGACCAGTTGGAGTTGATGGCGCTGGACCAGGTGCAGGAAAGCATCGTGCTGGCGCGTACCCAGCAGGTGATCGTGCTGGCGGTGGATGCCTCCTTGGTGGAGCTCAGTACTTATATTTGTGCAGCGCTCGGCCTGGCATCGGTGCGGCCGGAATGCAATCCATTGCGGCCCGAGATTTTTCTCCAAGCCATGCAGGACGTCATTGCAGCCTGCGGCGTGCCCAGTGCCATCCGGCTGGACTGGCTGCAACACTCGGCCGAGTTGTTGGGGCATGAGCTCTCTGTGCTGTACAAATCTCTGATACAGCAGCTGCGTGCGGACGGCGTTCTGGCCGTGGGTTTTGCGGTGGCGCGCAGTCCCGGCGAGCAATCCCCCGTCTCTGCGGCGTTGCCGGAGGCCGCTGTGCAGGGTGCCCCTACACCGCGCAAGCGCGGAGCATTGCAAAGCCAGGTGGTGCTGACGCTGGACAAGCTCAACCAGCTTCTGGCCGGAGACTTCGAAGAAACCTCTGTGCCCCAGGTGCAAGATCTGCTGCGCAATAGCTTTGGCGATAGTCTGGGGGATACGCAGCCGCTGGGCGTGCCGCAGTTGGCCTTGCAACATTCTCGCCACGGCCATGATATCGGACAAGAAGTTGTCCGTCTCATGGTGGACAACATCGTCAACGATGACCGCCTGCTGGGACCTGTGCAGCAGATAGTACGGACCCTGGAGCCCACGCTGCTGCGGCTGGCAGCGGTGGACCCCCGCTTTTTAAGCGACCGGCAACATCCGGCCCGACTGTTGCTGGAGAAAATCACCCAGCTCAGCCAAGGCTACCAAAGTGTGACGGCTCCCGGCTTCAACAGCTTCAACACGGCTTTGCATAAATCGGTCGCGCCCTTGGTCGAGCCCGGTGTGGACATCGACTCGGCCGCGGCTCCTTTTGACCGTGCCTTGGATGTTCTGCAGACGCCAAGCAAAGAAGAGGTCCAGCAGCGGCAGCGCGCCATGGAGGCTTTGCAAACGGCCGAACAGCGCAATTTGCTGGCCCAGAAGATTGCCCAGGAGCTAGCGGCCCACCCCGAGGTACAAAAGGCGGTACCGGTTGTGGCGGAGTTTTTATGCGGGCCCTGGGCGCAGGTTGCGGCCCATGTGCAACTGACCGATAAATCCGGTGCAAGTGACCCGGGAAAGGTTCAGACCACCGTGGATGCGTTGCTGTGGAGTGCGCAGCCGGAGCTGACGCGCAAGAACGTGGGCAAGCTGACCCGCCTGGTGCCCAAGCTGCTGACCAAGCTGCGTGAAGGGCTGGCCTTGATCCAGTACCCGCAGGAGCAGACAGAGGCTTTTTTTGAATCCCTGTTTGGCCTACACCAGCAAGCCTTGAAACCTTTGGCAGCCAGGCTGCTGGTCGCTCCTGCGCAGCAGGCTGCAGACAGCGAGCCTGTCGCCGAGTCCTGGGTGGCGCCCATGGAGGCGGCTGCTACCGGTTTCATGCAGGATCTGCCGAATGCTTCGGCAAAGGTCGATGCAGCGCAGGTTTCGCAAGAGACCCCGCATCCGCCTGAACAAGCCATGCCCATCGGCGCCTGGGCAGAACTTTTGCTCAATGGCCAATGGGTGAGAACACAGCTGACCTGGGCCACGCCACATGGCAGTATGTTCTTGTTTACCGACGCCAGCGGTGGCTGCCAGTCCATGACGAAGCGTTCGCGCGATAAACGTTTGCTGGATGGCAGCATGCGCGTAGTACAGACCCAGACGGTGGTTGACGACGCCCTGGACGCGGTGGCCCAAACGGCCATGCGCAACAGCATCGATGCGATTCTGAAAACCAATACCGACAATATTCTGATCTAGCCAAGCGGCAGAAGAGGCTTGGCACGTTGTCGGAGGTAGCTCAGCTTGCGGCTGCGGGCCCTGGTTCTTTAGGCCAATTCGCCAGCAGGCGTTTGCGCACCGCGTAGATGTTGTTCCGCAGGGCGTACAGCTCGTCGGTGTACGACAAGGGCACGGCGATGCCGTGGGTTACGCGGTCGAGTTCATCGAGTTCGTCGAGCAGCGCGTCGCGGTCGCCAGCGCGGGTGTCGACCTTGGTTTCGATTTCGCGCAGGCGCGCATACCAGCGGAACACCCGGCTACGCACCCGGAACTGGTACAGCGGCGGCACGATCTTGCTCAGGGGCAGCATCAACACCACCAAGCCACCGAGCACCAGCCACATGCGTTCGATCAGGTTGCTGGCCCAGAACGGCAGGTAGCGTTGCCAAAATGGCGGCGTACCGTTGATGGCACGGTCGCCTTCGGGGCTGACGGGTAGCTCGCTGGTACGGGTGTTGGGGAAGTCGCGTGCGCGGTTGAACCAGCCCGCGCCGCTGTGCAGGGTCTGTGCACTCTGGGCAAACAACTGGCGCAGGGCGGGATGGGTCTGGTCGCTGGCCACCAGCGAGGTAGTCGCGGCCAGCAGCGCCACGTCATGCGGTGGCATGTCGGCGGCCAGATCGACCACGCCGCGCGGCAAGGTTACGGCCGACAAAAAGGCAAAGCGTCGGGCGTAGGCATCGCTTTGGCCGAAGTCCATCAGCTGGATGCCGCGGGCGCGCAGCAGGCGCTGCACCAGCGGGGACTGTGGCGCCGAGGCCAGCACGACCACGTCGACCTTGCCCGCCAGTAGTGCATCCACTGCCGGCGCGGGCTCCAGGTTGGACAGCCGCAGCGTACGGGCCTCGATGTGGTTGGCCTTGAACATCTTTTCCACGATGTCGGGCACACCGCTGCCTTGCTTGTCGATGTTGATGCGCAGGCTTCTGAGCTGCGGCAATGCCGTCAGCGCGGCGCTGTTGGGATCGATCTTGCGCGCCGCATCGCTGCGGTAGAACAGCCACAGTGGTTCATAAAAAAGGCTGCCCAGCGACATCAGACCGGCTTCTTCGTCGGCCACCGGGTCGGCGCTGCCGCCGCGCACAAAGCCGATGTCGGCCTCACCGCTGCGCAACATCTGCAGGTTGTCGGCCGCACCGTCCGTGGCTTTGAGCACCACCTCGATGCCATTCGTTTTGAGCGCACTGGCGTAGCGCTTGCCGAACTCGGCATAGGCGCTGCCGGCGGGGCCGGTGGCCAGGGTGACGGTTTTTGGCGGTTGCGGGTCGAGGTACCAGTAGGCGGCGGCCAGCGCGCCGATCACGATGAACACCACCGGTCCGGCGGAAACGATCAGGTCGCGCAGCGACAGCAGAATCAGCTTGAGTGTCTTGGGCATGGAAAGCAGATATCAGAAAAGACTGGTGGCCGCACCCATGGTGCCAGCCCGTGGAGATGACAGCAGTCCGTCTTCGAAGGCCTGTACCGGCATAGGGCGGCCAAACAGGTAGCCCTGGTAGGCATCGCAGCCGGCCAGTGCCAAAAACTCCTGGTGCAAGGCTGTCTCCACCCCTTCGGCGATGACCGCCAGGCCCAGGCTGTGGCCCAGGGCAATCACCGTGCGGGCAATTGCCGCATCGTTCGGGTCGCTCAGCAAATCCTGCACAAACGACTGGTCGATCTTCAGTTGCTCTAGCGGTAGCCGCTTCAGGTAGGACAGCGACGAATAGCCGGTGCCGAAGTCGTCCAGCGAGAAACCCACGCCGTGCATCTTGAGCGCATGCATTTTGGCGATAGTGTCTTCCACGTCGTTGACCAGCAGGCTTTCGGTCAGTTCCAGCTTTAGCAAATGGGCGGGCGCTCCGGTGTCCTGCAGCACCTGCAGCACCGATTCGGCAAACTCCGGCTGGCGGAACTGGCGGGCGCTGACGTTCACTGCCAGCGTCAGGTGCCGGGTGTGGGTTTGCAGGCTCCACAGGCGCAGCTGGGTGCAGGCGGTTTGCAGCACCCAATGGCCTAGCGGGATGATCAAGCCGGTATCTTCTGCCAGGTGGATGAATTCATTCGGCGGCACCATGCCGCGCTGGGGGTGCGGCCAGCGCAGCAAGGCCTCGGCCCCGACCGTGTGGCCACGGCCGTCGACCTGCACCTGGTAGTACAGCTGGAACTGCTGCTGCGCCAGGCCACGGCGGATATCGCCCTCCAGCGCCACGCGGGCGTTCACCACGGCCTGCATCTGCGGGTCGTAGAAGCGCAGGGTATTGCGGCCGGCGGACTTGGCCTGGTACATTGCCAGATCGGCCTGTTTCAGCAAGTCGTCAATGCTGTCTTGTGGGCCTTGGTACAGGGTGATGCCGATGCTGGCCGACAGCTCATGTTGGTGCGCGGCCAGGTTGTAGGGGCGGGTGATGGCATCGCGCACCTTTTCGCCCACCGCCTCGGCATGGGCGGCGGCAGCCTCGCGGCTGCTGCCCAACTGGGCCAGCAAGACCACGAACTCGTCGCCACCCAGGCGGGCCACGGTGTCGGCGGCGCGCACGCATTCGGTCAGGCGGGCGGCCACCTGCTGCAGCAGCAGATCGCCCATGTCGTGGCCCAGGGTGTCGTTCAGTGCTTTGAAGTTGTCCAGGTCGATGAACTGCAGCGCACCGAAATGGCCGTTGCGCCCGTGCTGGGTCAGGGCGTGGCGCAGCCGGTCCAGCAGCAGTCGGCGGTTGGGCAGGTGGGTCAGCGGGTCGTAGAAGGCCAGCTGGTTGATCTCTTCCTCGGCGGCTTTGCGCTGGGTGATGTCGTTGAAGGTGTTGACGTAGTGTGTGACCTCGCCGTGGGCATTGCGCACCGCGGTGGTGGTGCGCGCGTCGGGGTAGATCTCGCCGTTCTTGCGCCGGTTCCAGACCTCGCCACGCCAGGTGCCGGTGGCTTCCACGCTGTCCCACATGGCCTGGTAGAAGGTGCGCGCATGGCGGCCCGAGTTCAGCATATTCAGGCTCTGGCCCACGGCCTCGGCCTGGCTGTAGCCGGTGATCTGGGTGAAGGCAGGGTTGCAGCGCAGGATCAGCCGCTGCGCATTGGTGATGGCCATGCCGTCCTGGGCATTGAAGGCGGTGGCGGCAATCCGCAAATCGAGCTCGGCTTCCATGCGCTGGGTGATGTTGCGCGCCAGCATGATGAAGCGCGGCTCGGCATCCCCAGGGATGTCCTTGCGCGCCACCGAGATTTCAAACCATTGCTGCTTTTGCGCAAAAGGCAATTCAAATTGCGCGCCCTCCGAGTGCCCGGTCTGCCGGGCTTCTTCGAGTGCGGCGGTGACCACGTTGGCGGCGGTGGCGGGCAGGATGTCGGTCGCCTTGTTGCCCAGCAGCTCCTTCAGCTGGATGTCTGCCTGCATCGACGGTGGCAGGCGACAGTCGTATACCGTGCTGTCGAGACCCAGCTCGAACAGCAGGTCGGGAATCGCGTCCAGCGTGGCCTCCAGCTTGTTCTGGGTGGCGAAAATCTCGCGCGTGCGCTCGGCGACCTGGGCTTCCAGATCGTGCTCCTGGCGCTTCAGTTGCAGCAGCAACTGGGCCGCCCAGGCCAGCAGGGCGCTGAACAACAGGCCCAGGGCGATTTTCAGGCCCAGCCCGGCGGGGTCGCCCCAGCCCCGGACGGGGGCGGCGCTGAAGGTCCAGCGCCCATTGGGCACCAGCACATCGCGGTTCACCGGGCTGATCAACGGCGCCGAGCCCGAGGTGGCAATCGTCTGCCGCTGCTGGGTATCGGGCACGGTGCGCCACAGCTGGTAGGCAATGCCCTGGTCCGTGAGTTGCTCCAGGCCGCTGCCCGCGAGGGCTCCGGGAAACTTGATCACCACGTAGACAAAACCCCAGAACTGTCGGTCATTTTCGGGCGAGGTCACGCCCGGCACGTCGGACAAATACACAGGTAGCCGGCCCACCACCCCCAGGCCGCCTTGCACCAGGTTCAAAGGTCCGGCCAGGGTCAGCTTGCCGGTCTGCATGGCCAGCCGGGCTTCCTTGCCCTGCACCGGATCTTTTAGTTGGTTGAAGCCAATCGAGCGCTCGTTGCCGGCCAGGGGCACGACCTGGCGGATGATGCCGCCGGGCGACAGGCCCAGGATAGACACGCCGGGGTAAGAGCGCAGCATCTCGCTGGCCACGCCTTCAAAGTTGGAGAACTCGCCACCGGCCTGGTGCACCATGGCCGATAGCGCGTAGGTGCTGGACAGAGCCCGCTCCATCGTCGCCTGGATAGCATAGGCGCGGTCGGACACCATGCGATCGATCCGCGCGCGTTCGCCTTGTTCGCGCCGCTGTTCCATGTTCCAGATCAGCAGCGCTGCGGCCACCGCCGTGGCCACAAAAACGGCGCAGCCGATCAGCCGGATGTGGACGGCACGCAGGATGCGGCGAGGGGACCTGGTACTCATCGGGGTGCGGCTCTCTGGGGGCCAGTGGCGGCTTCAGTGTGTTTCAACTTGTTGCATTGGACGCCGACTATAAGGCCTGTGCCCCATGGCCTTTCCTGCGACACGTGGCGCTGGGCTATCCCCGGGTGCGGCGGGCCGGGGACAGGTCTTCTTTATATAGCGGCAGTGCCTTCGTGTGCAATCCTTGCTGAAGTTTTAATACCAAATGGGCCGTTGGCGCATATCAAATAAGCGCCAGTAGCTATTATTTGAATAGCAAAGCGCCTGCAGCTCTGGCCCCTACCTAAAATAGGCTATCCGTCCAAGGAGCCACTCGATGCCTGTCCACGCCCTGTATGCGCTGAGCGCCGCGCTGTTGTTCGGCATGGCCACGCCGCTGGCCAAGCTGCTGCTGGCCAGTGTCAGCCCGCTGATGCTGGCGGCCCTGCTGTACCTGGGCTCCGGTCTGGGCCTGGCCTGCGTGCGCCTGCTGCGGCGCCAGTCCACGGTGCTGCCCCAGGGGCCGGAATGGCTGTGGCTGGCAGGCGCGGTACTGGCCGGTGGGGTGGCCGGCCCGGTGCTGCTGATGCGGGGTCTGGGCGGCTTCAGCGCCTCAGGTGCGTCTTTGCTGCTGAACAGCGAAGGCGTGTTGACGGCCTTGTTGGCCTGGTGCGTGTTCAAGGAGAACTTCGACCGCCGCATCGCCCTGGGCATGCTGGCGATTGTGGTCGGCGCCTTGGTGCTGGGCTGGCCCGGCCCCGCGGGCCTGCAGGGCGGTAGCCTGGCGAGTGCCGGGCTGATCGTCGCCGCCTGCCTGGCCTGGGCCATAGACAACAACCTCACGCGCAAAGTCTCCCTGGCCGATGCCGGCTTTATCGCCATGGCCAAGGGCCTGGCGGCGGGCAGCGTGAGTCTGCTGCTGGCCTGGGCCAGTGGCGCAGTATTGCCCCCGGCCAGCGTGGTGGCGCAGGCGGCGCTGCTGGGCTTTGCCAGCTATGGCGTGAGCCTGGTGCTGTTTGTGCTGGCGTTGCGGCACCTGGGCACGGCCCGCACCGGCGCGTATTTTGCGGTGGCACCGTTTGCCGGCGCGCTGCTGTCGGTCTGGCTGCTGGACGAGCCCGTGACCTGGCAATTGCTGCTGGGCGGGGCGCTGATGGCGCTGGGTGTGCTGCTGCACCTGGCCGAACGCCATGTGCATGCCCATGCGCACGGGGCGCAGGAGCATGACCACATGCACACCCATGGCGCCGACGAGCACCACCGCCACGACCATCCGTTCCCGGTGGCGGCTGGCACATCGCACCGGCATCTGCACCAGCACCTGCCGCTGGTGCATACCCACCCGCACTTTCCCGATGCCCACCATGGGCACAGCCACTAGGCTACAGCCACAGCGCCGCCGCGGCCATCAGCACCATGCCCACGTCTTCGATGATGGTAACGGTGGACATGGGTAGCTGGAACACCGTGCCCAGGCAGGCGCAGCGGATCGCGCGTTTGCCCAGCACCGCGCCGATCACACCGATGGCTGAAAAGCCCATCACCACCAGCGTTACGGTATTGGTCCACAGTGGCGCAAAGTTGGCCAGATAGGCCACGCCCAGTGCCAGCTCGACATAGGGGTAGAGGCTGCCCCAGGGCCGCCAGCGCCGCGCCAGCAGGTCGTAGCCCGCATAGGCATCGGCAAACGCCCGCACATCCAGCAGCTTGAAGAACGAGAACACCAGAAAGAAGCCGGCCATGAAGTAGCGCATGGTTTCCATGCCGTGGACCTGCGCGCCTTGCACCAGCAGGCTGGCACCCAGGATGTAGGCCAGGATCAGCAGCAATGGGCGGTAGGTGGCGAACCAGCTGGGGGCGATGGCGGGTGGCGCAGGTGGTGGCTCGACCACGGCTGGCGCTATGACGCCGTAGTGGCTGCCCGCCAGCTCGGCTTGCAGGGTTTTGACATCCGTGGGGCCTGGCACCGTGGCCTGCGGTGGTTTCAACTGGACTTGCACGCCGGGGGCGACGGCTTCCAGTTTGGCCTGCACGCGCTTGACGCAGCCGCCGCAGGTCATGCCGGTGATTTCAAAGGTGCTCATGGTGTATTCACTCCAAGTGTTTAGTGTGTATCGGTTTTCAGCTTTGCATGGCGCAGGCGCAAGGCATTGGTGATGACGGAGGCCGAGCTCAGGCTCATGGCCAGCGCCGCCACCATGGGCGACAGCAGCCAGCCGGTGAATGGGTACAGCACGCCGGCCGCCAGCGGCACGCCCAGCGCGTTGTAGACAAAGGCGAAGCCCAGGTTCTGCCGCATATTGGCAATCGTGGCCTGCGACAGCGCCCGCGCCGTGGCAATGCCGCGCAAATCGCCTTTGACCAGGGTGACCTGCGCACTGTTCATCGCCACATCGGTGCCGGTGCCCATGGCGATGCCCACATCGGCCTGGGCCAGAGCCGGCGCATCGTTGATGCCGTCACCGGCCATCGCCACCTTGCGGCCCTGTTGCTGCAGCTTCTTGACCAGGGCCAGCTTGTCGGCCGGCTTGACTTCGCCATACACCTCGGTGATGCTGAGCTGTTTGGCCACTGCCCGGGCCGTGCCCAAGCCGTCGCCGCTGGCCATCACGATGCGGATGCCCGCCGCTGTCAGCGCAGCCAGGGCTTCGGCGCTGCTGGGTTTGATGGGGTCGGCAACGGCCAGCAGCCCGGCCAGTTGGCCATCGACCGCCAGGTAGATGACGCTCGCGCCTGCGCTGCGCAAGGCTTCGGCCTGCGCCGCCAGCTCGGTGACCTGCACCCCGGCCTGCTGCATCAGCGTGGTATTGCCCAGGGCCAGGGCACGGCCATCGACCTGGCCGCGCACACCTATGCCGCTGGCGGATTCAAAGTCTGCAACCGCCGACAAGACCAGGCCGCGGTCCCGGGCGGCGCGCACGATGGCGTCGGCCAAAGGGTGCTCGCTGCCCTGGTCCAGGCTGGCGGCCAGGCGCAGCAGCTCGTCGGCCTGGAAGCCGTTGACAGGGATGGCGCGGTCGAACACCGGCTTGCCTTCGGTCAGCGTGCCGGTCTTGTCGACGATCAAGGTGTCGATCTGGCGGAAGTTCTCTATCGCCGCGGCATCGCGGAACAGCACGCCATGGCTGGCCCCGCGCCCGGTGGCCACCATGATGGACATGGGCGTGGCCAGGCCCAGCGCGCACGGGCAGGCAATGATGAGCACGGCCACCGCATTGATCAGGCCGTAAACCCAGCTGGGCGCGGGGCCAAAGATGCCCCAGGCCAGCAGGGTCAGCACGGCCACCGAGACCACGCCCAGCACAAAGTAGCCCGCCACCGCGTCGGCCATGCGCTGCATGGGCGCTTTGGAGCGCTGGGCTTGCACCACCATCTGCACGATCTGCGCAAGCATGGTGCTGGAGCCCACGCGCTCGGCCCGCATGGTGAGCGCGCCGGTGGTGTTCAGGGTGGCGCCGATCAGCTTGTCGCCGCTGCGCTTGGTCACGGGCATGGGTTCACCGGTCAGCATGGATTCGTCTACCGCGCTGCTGCCGTCCAGGACCAAACCGTCTACCGGCAGCTTTTCGCCGGGGCGCACACGCAGGCGGTCGCCTATGTGCACATGGCTGAGGGGGATGTCGGCTTCGCTGCCGTCGTCGGCGATGCGGCGGGCGGTTTTGGGCGCCAGGCCGAGCAGGGATTTGATGGCCGCCGAGGTCTGCGAGCGGGCTTTCAGCTCCAGCAGCTGGCCCAGCAGGGTCAGCGAAATGATTACCGCCGCCGCCTCGAAGTACACCGCCACCCGCCCCATGGACACGAAGGAGGCAGGGAAGACCTGCGGCGCCAGCGTGGCCACCAGGCTGTAGACAAAGGCCGCGCCCGTGCCCAGGCTGATCAGGGTCCACATATTCGGGCTGCGCGTGCGCAGCGACTGCCAGCCGCGCACAAAGAACGGCCAGCCCGCCCACAGCACCACGGGCAGGCTCAGCAGCAGCTCGATCCAGCTTTGCACTTGCATGTCGAACCACTGCAGGCGATGCCCGAGCATGGCCAGCAGCATCACCGCCGCACTCAGCGGCAGGGTCCACCAGAAGCGCCGGCGAAAGTCCGTCAGCTCGGGGTTCTCTGCCTCGTCCAGGCTGGGCATTTCGGGCTCCAGCGCCATGCCGCAGTGCGGGCAACTGCCGGGGTGGTCTTGCCGCACCTCGGGGTGCATGGGGCAGGTGTAGACCGTGCCGGCCGCTGGCGGTGGCTGGCTGCTCGCCGGAGGCGCCAGGTATTTCTGCGGGTCGGCCGCGAACTTGGTTTTGCAGCCTGCGCTGCAAAAGTAATAGCTGTGGCCCGCATGGGTGTGGGTGTGGGCAGACTGTGCAGTCACTGTCATACCGCAGACCGGGTCTTTCATGGTGGGCTCCTTTGCAAACTCCATGCGCCGAGCATAAACTCCGTAGTCAACCCCAGAGTCAAGGGGTTTTACAAAGGTTTTTTATGGATGCAGCCGCGACCACCCATCTGACCATCGGCAAGCTGGCCAAGGCCGCCGGCGTGGGGGTGGAAACCATACGCTACTACCAGCAGCGCAATCTGCTGCCGGTGCCAGCGTCTTCGGGCGCCTACCGCTACTACCCGGTGGCGCTGGGCCAGCGCATCCGCTTCATCAAGCGCGCGCAGGAGCTGGGCTTTTCGCTGGACGAGGTGGCCGAGCTGCTGTCGCTGGAAGACGGGCTGGACCGCCAGTCGATACGCCAGATCGCCGGCCAGCGGCTGGACGAAATCCGCAGCCGCATGGCCGACCTGCAGCGCATGCAGCAGGCGCTAGCGCATCTGATCGATGCCTGCGAACACACGGGCAAGGAGCAGCCTTGCCCGATCATCGACACGCTGGCAGCGGACAGCCGCTGATTACGGCGCAGGCTGGATGTCAGTCACTACCAGCGCGCTGCCGATCTGCTCGGCGGTGAACTTCACCTTGTCGCCGGTCTTGACTTTCTCCAGCAAGGCCGGGTCTTTGACCTGGAACACCATGCTCATGGGCGGCATATCCAGGTTCTTGATTTCGCCGTGCTTGAGTGTGATTTTCTGGGCCGACAGGTCGACCTTGCGGACTTCGCCATCGGTATAGGGCAGGGTGGCCTGGGCCAGGGCCGCGGCGCTGATGGAGGCGATGGCCAGGGCTTGGAGCAAAGAGCGGGTGAATTGCATGCTGTTTCCTTGAGGGTTATTAGGCGGTGACGCTGATGTTGCCGACCATGCCGGCCTGGTAGTGGCCGGGGATCAGGCAGGCAAAGCCGAAGTTGCCGGCGCGGTTGAAGGTCCAGACGATGTCGCCCGCTGCCTTGGGGCCTACATGCGCCATGTAGGGTTCGTCGTGCTCCATGCCGGGGAACTTGGCCATCATGGCCGCGTGCTCGTCCAGCTTGGCCTTGGTGCCGATCACCAGCTCGTGGCTCAGCGTGCCGGCGTTCTGCATGCTGAAGCGGATGGTTTCGCCCAAGCGCACGGCGATGCTGTCGGGGCTGAAGCGCATGGCGTCCAGCATGGTGATCTGCACCGTGCGCTTGACTGCTTTGGCGTCGCCGGCAATGCCCCAGTCGGTTTGCTCCTTTTTCACCGGGCCATGGGGTTTGTCGTGGCCAGGGCCGGCTGCTGCCGGGCCGATTGCAGCCAGGAGTGCGGTGGAGGCCAGGGTTTGGAGTGCGTGTCTGCGGTTTGTCATGTTTGCCTTTAAGAAGAATTTATGAATGAAATCGGGCTCTGGCGCTTATTCAATATGCGCGAGCAGCTACTAAGTTGATAGCGTTATTTTCAATGGCCGGTGTGCGCGCCTCCGCTGGGTTTGCGTACCTGCAGTGCCGAGGCGGGCGCCGCGGCGGCGGGCCGGGTGGGGTCGGCCAAAGCGCCGGTCCATTCAAATGCCTGCGTGCCCGGCGGCTGCCGGTAGGCGCCGGGGTCGCTGTAGTCGCCGGGCTTTTGCTCCTTGCGCACCTTGAGGGTGGTGAACATGCCGCCCATCTCTATAGGGCCGTAGGGGCCAGTGCCCGTCATCATCGGCAGGGTCTGGTCGGGAATGGGCATCTGCATCTCGCCCATGTCGGCCATGCCGCGTTCGCCCATCAGCATGTAGTCGGGCACCAGCTTCTGGATCTTTTGCACCAGGCCGCGGTGGTCCACGCCAATCATGTTGGGCACGGTGTGGCCCATGGGGTTCATGGTGTGGTGGCTCTTGTGGCAGTGCAGGGCCCAGTCGCCGGGCTCATCGGCCAGGAACTCCAGCTGCCGCATCTGGCCTACCGCGATGTCGGTGGTGACCTCGGGCCAGCGCGCGCCGTGCGGCACCGGGCCGCCGTCGGTACCCGTGACCGTGAACTCGTGGCCGTGCAGATGGATGGGGTGGTTCGTCATCGTCAGATTGCCGACGCGGATGCGCACCTTGTCGCCCTGGCGCACGTTCAGCGTGTCGATGCCGGGGAAGGCCCGGCTATTCCAGGTCCACAGGTTCTGGTCCAGCATGGTGTTGGGCCGAGGCGTGGTGCTGCCGGGATCGATGTCGTAGGCGTTCAGCAAGAAGCAGAAGTCGCGCTGCACGGTGTCGATCAGTGGGTGTTTGGCCTTGGGGTGCGTGACCCAGAAGCCCATCATGCCCATGGCCATCTGCACCATTTCATCGGCATGCGGGTGGTACATGAAGGTGCCGGGGCGCCGCGCTTCGAATTCGTAGACAAAGGTCTTGCCCACCGGGATCTGCTTTTGCGTCAGCCCACCCACGCCGTCCATGCCGTTGGGCAGGCGTTGGCCATGCCAGTGGATGGTGGTGTGCTCGGGCAGGCGGTTGGTGACGAAGATGCGCAGCTTGTCGCCTTCCACCACCTCGATGGTGGGGCCGGGCGACTGGCCGTTGTAGCCCCAGAGCGTGGCCTGCATGCCCGGGGCGATTTCGCGCACCACCGGTTCGGCTACCAGGTGGAATTCCTTGACGCCGGCGTTCATGCGCCAGGGGCAGGTCCAGCCGTTCAGGGTGAGCACCGGGTTGTACGGGCGGCCATTCGGTGGGATGAGCGGCGCGGCGGTTGCGGGCGTGCTGGCGATCACCGGCTCGGGCAGGGCGGCCAGCGCCACCTTGCTGACGCTGGCGGCCGCCACCGCCGAGAAGGCGGCGCTGCCGAAAAATGTTCTGCGGTCCATGTCAATGTCCTTGTGTGGAAGAGGCTTCTGCGGCAGCGCCGGAAGCCAAGGAGGCGAGGGCGCCGGGCGAGGTGCCGGTCAACGCGGTTTGCAGATCGGTGTCGGCCAGCCAGAAGTCGCGCTGGGATTCGATGGCGCTGTTCACGCTGAGCACTTGTTGGCGCGTATCGGCCAGCAGCTCCCAGACGCTGGCCAGCATGCCGCTGTAGCGCAGCACCAGCTCGTCGTTGATGAACTTGCGCAGCGGCACGATCTCATCGCGGTAGTGCACTGCCAGGTCGTACGCCGTGCGGTAGCCGAAGTAGGCTTCGCGCGCTTCGGACCTTGCCTGCACCGCCACACCGCGCACCCGGGCCGCCGACTGCAGATACAGCGCCTGCGAACGCGCATGGCGGGCGCCGCCCCAGTCGAACAGCGGCAAGGGCAGCTCCAGCTCCCAGCCGCGCTTGGTTTCCTTGCTGCCCGCCGCGTTGTCGAACGTGGTGTTGCGGGTATAGCCCAGGGTCAAGCCGTCGAAGTAACCTTCAACCGTGGTGAAGCCTTGCTGTTTGGCGACGTAGCCCGATGCCGCCACGGCAGCGCGCACATCCAAGCGATCGCGCAGGGCGCGCGCTTCGATGTCATGCATTTCCGTGACCGTCTTGGGGATGTCGGGCAGGCGGTCGGCCAGGCTGAAACCGGTTTGCGTACCCCACAGGCCCATCAGTCGGGTCAGCTTTTCGCGGGTGCTGAAGGCGGTCTGCTGGGCCCGGGCCAGCTGGGCCGTGGCGTCGGCCAGGAATACCTGCTCGCGCGCCTGCTCCAACCGGCTCCAGTTGCCGACGCGGGCCATGCGCCGGGCCAGTTCGGCACCGGCCTCGGCAGCATCTTTTACATCGCGCAGGTAGAGCGCGCTTTGTTGGGCCGCCACTGCGCTGATCCAGGCCTTGCGGGTGTCGGCCGCTAGTTGCACCACGTCCTGGGCGGCCTGCAGCTTGGCTAGCTCATGCTGCTGGCCCTGCCATTCGGCGCGCCAGGGCAAGGCCAGCAAGCCCAGCACATTGAAGCTGAGCGTGCGCTCGATCTCCCGTGTGCTGCCTTCGGTAAAGCGGCCGATGGCGAAGTGCGGATTCGGCAGCCGGCCCATTTGCACCCGCTCGGCATCGCTCACGCCCAGCGTGGCCAGGGACTCCTGCATTTGAGGGTTGTTCAGCAGTGCAATGCGCACCGCGGCTTCGGCGTCCAGCGGTTGGGCCAGCAGCCCGGCCACAGCCTGCGGGTCGGGGCGCAGCTGGGCTGTGCCAATGCGGGGCTGGGCCAGCTGCTGCACCGCGGCCAGATCGCCATCGGGCGAGAGCGTGGCGCAGCCGGTGAGCGCCAGTACCAGCAGGGCCGCGGCACTGCGTGGGAAAGAAATGGTGGACATGCTGCGGCCTACCGTTTCTGCGCATCGGGGCGCGGTGCGGGCGGCTGGGCTTGCTCCCACTTCAGCACATCGGCATGGCCGCGGCGGAACTGGCCGACATCGGCGTTGGCCTTTTTCCAGTCGAGCGACTGGGTTTCAACGCCGCGGGCGGTGGTATCAAACACCGAGCGGTACTGCACAGCAGGCACGGCGGCCGCCGGGTCGGCGGCGGCCGGCAGCTGGGCCAGGGCCGGTAGGCACAGCAGTGCCCCGACCAAAAAGAATGGGGTTTTCACAAAAATCTCCTGAACGACACAAGCGGACCCGCTGCAACCGGCCTGTTGGGGCGGATTACAGACGGACTAAGGCTGGGACGGTCAGGAAATGGGTGGCTTGAGCGCGAACGCGGCGGGCGCGCTGGCGAAGCGGGTGTGCGCCACTTCGGGCAGCGCATGGCTCAGCCAGCCGCTGGGCTGGATGGACCAGGGGGCCGGCGCTGCCACGGTATGGCAGATCTGGCATAGCGGGCAGCTGCCGCAATGGGATGGACCGGTATCGCTTACCGGCGTTGCGGGCTCGGCATGGCCCGGGCACTCGGCTTGCATTTCTGCATCGAAAAGGCCGCTGGCGCTTGATTTATCTGCGCTAGCAGCTATGTTTTGCATAGCAATCGGGTGCTGCACCAGCATTTCCATGGCCATCGCATCACCGACCCAGCCGCGCAAGGGCAGCAGGGCGATCATGAGGATGAGGAAAAAGCGGCGCATGCAGGAATGATAGCGGGGACGGCGAAAGGTTCCCTGGTTGGTCTTTGTTTAGCGGCTGAATCCCAGCGACAAGCCCTGGCCGCCGTCGTGCTGGCCCAGCTTGAAGACGGCCACCACCTGCACCAGGTCTTGCGCCTGGGTGCGCAGGCTGCTGGCGGCCGCGGCCATTTCCTCCACCAAGGCGGCGTTCTGCTGGGTCGCCTGGTCCATCTGCGTGACGGCTTCGCCGACCTGGGCCACGCCTAACGACTGCTCGTTGCTGGCGGCGCTGATCTCGCCCATGATGTCGGTGACACGGCGGATCGAATTCACCACCTCTGTCATGGTGGAGCCCGCCTGGTCCACCAGGGACGTGCCCTGGGCCACGCGGTCCACGCTGGCGCCGATCAGGTTTTTGATTTCCTTGGCGGCTTCGGCCGAGCGGCCGGCCAGGCTGCGCACCTCAGAGGCGACCACCGCAAAGCCGCGGCCTTGCTCGCCGGCGCGGGCAGCTTCGACGGCGGCATTCAGCGCCAGGATATTGGTCTGGAAGGCGATACCGTCGATCACCTGGATGATGTCGGATATCTTGCGCGAGGATTCGTTGATGCCCTTCATGGTCTCGACCACCTGGCCTACCACTTCACCGCCGCGGATGGCTACGGTGGATGCACTCATGGCCAGCTGGTTCGCCTGGCGGGCGTTGTCGGCGTTTTGTTTGACGGTGGAGCTGAGCTCTTCCATCGAGGCCGCAGTTTGCTCCAGCGCGCTGGCCTGGCTTTCGGTGCGGGCGCTGAGGTCGTTATTGCCTTCGGCTATCTGGGCACTGGCGGTGGCCACGCTCTCGGAACCCGAGCGCACATTCGCCACCACCTGCACCAGGCCGGCCTGCATGGTTTTCAGGCTGGTCAGCAGCTGCCCGAGTTCATCGCTGCGCTGGTTGTCGATGCGTGCCGTCAGGTCGCCCGAGGCTACCTGGCGGGCGATCATGCTGGCTTGTGCCAGGGGGCCGGTGATGGTGCCCGACAGCAGCCAGGCGATCACGATGCTCAGCAGCACACTGACCACGCCCAGGGCGATCATCAGGTTGCGGCTGGTGGCATAGCTGTCCTGGATGGTGCGTGATTGGTCGTCGATGTCCTTGCGCTGGGTGTTTAGCAGCTCTTCCATCTTGGACATATAGGTCTTGGACGCCGGGGCGAACTTCTGGTCCAGCATCTGGCTGGCTTCGTCGGCCTTGCCTTCCTTCTTCAGGTCCAGGATGGCGTCGCGCACGGTGATGTAGTTCTTGCGTTCTTCCGAGATCTGTTTGAACAGGGTTTTCTCTTGGTCGGTGTCCATCAACAGCTCTACTTGCTTTTGAAACTCGGACGAGCTTTTGGTCGATGCAGCCTGGTCTTCTGCGAAGTAGGTCGCTACGGCCGGGTCGTTGCTCTTGGCGATGGCGCCGGTACGGCGCACACCGGTATGGATGTTGCGGTACCAGTCGCTCACGATACGCTCGGTCTTGATGGGGCTGGCCACCATGTACTGCGCGGCCTCGGCCACCGCGTTCAGGCGCGATATGCCAAAGATGATGGTGATCACGGACAGCACCAGTACCAGGGCAAAGCCCAGGCCAAGCCGTTTGGCCACCGAGAGGTCGGCAATGGATGAGGGCATGTTGTCTTCCTGTTGTTGTAAAAATTGCAATGCGGGTTCTGGCCGGCGCGGCCGTGGCGCGGTCAGGCGCGGTGGGCTAGCTTGAAGACCGCCACGCCTTGCACCAGTTCATTCGCCTGGTTGTTCAGGCTATTGGCGGCGGCAGCCATTTGCTCGACCAGGGCCGCGTTCTGCTGGGTCGCCTGGTCCATCTGCGTGACCGCTTCGCCGACCTGGGCCACACCTGCGGCCTGCTCGCTGCTGGCGGCGCTGATCTCGCCCATGATGTCGGTCACTCGGCGGATAGCGCCGACCACCTCGGTCATGGTGCTGCCGGCCTGGTCCACCTGGGTCGAGCCCTGGGCCACGCGTTCCACGCTGACGCTGATGAGGTTCTTGATCTCTTTGGCGGCTTCGGCACTGCGGCCGGCCAGGCTGCGCACCTCACTGGCCACCACCGCAAAGCCGCGGCCTTGTTCGCCGGCGCGGGCGGCTTCAACGGCGGCATTCAAGGCCAGGATATTGGTCTGGAAGGCGATGCCGTCGATCACACTGATGATGTCGGCGATCTTGGTGGAGCTGTCGTGTATGCCCTTCATGGTTTCGACCACCTGGCCCACGACCTGGCCGCCCTGGACCGCTACCGCCGAGGCGCTCATGGCCAACTGGTTCGCCTGCCGCGCGTTGTCGGCATTCTGTTTGACGGTGGAGCCCAGCTCCTCCATCGATGCGGCGGTTTGTTCTAGCGCGCTGGCCTGGCTTTCGGTGCGTGCGCTCAGGTCCTGGTTGCCCTGCGAAATTTCTGCGCTGGCGGTGGCCACGCTATCGGCATTGCTTTTGACGGTATGGACGATGCCGGCAAAATTGGTTTGCATGTGGGCCATCGACTTCAGCAGGCGCACGGTTTCTTCGTTACCCGTGGGCTGCACCGACATCGATAAATCCCCCTGGGACAGCTGGTCGGCGATCTGCATCGCGTAGTCCATGGGTCGGGCCAGGTATTTGGCCAGCCACAGAGCAGCCACCACCAGCACCGCGCTGGCCAGGGCCAGGGATATGGCGATCTGCACCACGGCCTGTGTGGCATGGTCTTGCGCCGCCTGGTTCATGTCATGGCCGCTTTTTTCGATGGCATCGGATTGCTCGGCCATCTGCTTTTCCAGCTCGGAGAAAGCTTTCTGGAAATTTGGCACTGCGGCTTGGGCCGCCGCTGCATCGTTGGCGGCCATACCCAAGACCACCGCGGCCGAGTCGGTGTAGCTCTTCACCATGGGCAGCGTTTTTTCGATGATCGTCTTGACTTCGGGCGAGATCGGCAAACCTTGCAAAGTCTGCAGCGCATCGTTGAAGGTCTTGGCGTGCTCAGTCAGTCCTTTCTTGGCTTCGTCGACCTGGCTCTGGTCTTTGCTGATGGCGCCCAGCAGGGCCAGCAGTACATCGCCGCGCACCGCGTCGTGCATCATGTCGGCCTCCTGGCTGCTCTGCAACGCCACGCCCATGCCGATGGAGTCACCGATCGCCCCTGTCAGCCGCTTAGCGTTCAGCAGGCCGATGCCGCCTACCAGGCCGGCCATCAGGATACCCACCAAACCCAGGGAAAGAATCTGGTTGCGCAGTTTCATAGTGGCCTTTCGTCGCAGTAAGGAATGCGGATCCGCCGCGCCCTGCGATAGCAGGGTGCGTTACATATGCTAACGAACATTATGAGCCGAAGCCAGGGGCAGTTTTACCAAGGTTGTCGGCCTTGGCCAGCGCCCAGCGTGCCTAGCGTTGGCGGGATTTCATGGCGCGCTCGACCTCGCGCTTGCCTTCGCGGTCCTTGATGGTGTCGCGCTTGTCGTGCTCGGCCTTGCCCTTGGCCAAAGCAATCTCGCATTTGATCTTGCCGGCCTTCCAGTGCAGGTTCAGCGGCACCAGGGTGTAGCCTTTTTGCTCGACCTTGACGATCAGTTTCTTGATCTGCTCCTTGTGCAGCAGCAGCTTCTTGGTGCGCACCTTGTCGGGGCTGATATGGGTCGAGGCCGAATTCAGCGGGTGGATCTGGCAACCGATGATGAACAGCTCGCCATTGCGCACCACCACATAGCCGTCGGTCAGCTGTACCTTGCCTTCGCGCAGGGACTTGACCTCCCAGCCTTCCAGTACCAAGCCGCACTCGATGCGCTCCTCGAAGAAGTAATTGAAGGCGGCCTTTTTGTTGTCGGCAATGCGGGTATTGGTATCGGGTTTTTTGGCCATGGGGTACGAGGTGAGGGGAGCGCAAAGCTGGTTCTACAATCCCGCGCAGCCCTCCATTCTATGAAAAACGTCCATAAGTCCGTCCTCATCTGGTACAGCGCCGAAGAAATGTTCGCGCTGGTCACCCAGGTTGCGCAGTATCCGCAGTTTCTGCCCTGGTGCGACCATGCCGCTGTGCTGTCGGAAGACGGCAGCGGCATGACGGCCGAAGTCGGCATCGCTTTCAGCGGCCTGCACCAGAAGTTCATCACCCAGAACACCCATGTAGAGGGGCGCCAGGTGGTGATGAAGTTGATCAAGGGGCCGTTTTCCAACCTGGACGGCACCTGGAGCTTCACCCCGGTAGGTGACGGCACCCAGCGTGCCTGCCGGGTCGATCTGCAGCTGCACTATGGCTTCGACAACATCGCCCTGTCGGCCTTGGTCGGCCCGGTGTTCGACCGGATTGCCGGTAGCTTGGTGGATGCCTTTGTGAAGCGCGCCGAACAGGTGTATGGCTAAGCTGTTGCAGATCACCGTGGTCTGGTCTCCCGAACCGCGCGAGGCCTGTGAGCTGGTGTTTGAGCTACCGCAGGGTGCCTGTGTCGGCGATGCCTTGGCGGCCTGCCAGGGCTTGGAACCGTTTGCCGGCCTGGATGCGACTGGCTATACGTTGGGCGTATGGGGCAGGTCGGCTGTACCAAGCCAGCTGCTGCAAGCCTACGACCGGGTCGAGCTGTACCGCCCGTTGACCGTAGACCCCAAGGTGGCTCGCCGGGAGCGCTTTGCCAGCCAGGGTACGCGGGGCACCGGCTTGTTTGCCAAGAAGCGCGCTGGGGCGAAGGCAGGTTATTAGCCGTTTGTTATTGGCAGTCGGAGGCCATCACGTCCTGCAGACGCTTGGTCTCGGCGGCCCGGGCGGCATCGTCCAGAATTTCCCGCTCGCCTTTTTCATTGACCCGGGCGATCCGCATGCCGGAGTCGTAGTTGGCCTTGGATTGCTTGGCACGCTGGCAGTTTTCTGCCTTGATAGCCGCAATTTTGTCGGTTTCGGCTTTGCGTTTAGCGGCTTCTGCGTCTTCAGCCTGTTTCTTTTTTTCTTCCAGAGCTTTGTCGGTACCGCTGATTTTGGGCGCCGAGGCTGCAGATGCAGGGGCTTCGGCCGCCGCCACCGGTTTGGCTTTGGGCGATCCGCCGGGCTGGCGCAGGATGTTCTTGCTGGGGATGTCAGGGGGCGGCGCGCGGTCGCTAAAGACCTTGTTGCCACTGTTGTCCAGCCACTGCCATTGCGCAGATGCGGCCAACGACAGGACACATCCAAAGGCGACGACGAGGGCTTTGTGAATTTGCATTCCGCAAGTTTAGCTGGGGCAGCCGTACTTTTCCAAGCGGAGTGAGGCCGGGATTGTCATAACCTGGTAAAGAAGTGGGTGAGCGCAGGCTAGTACAATCTGCTTTTTGGAGCTTTGTATATGCGCCTGCTAGGAAAAGCGCTCACTTTCGACGATGTGTTGTTGGTGCCAGCGTTCTCCCAAGTCCTTCCCAAGGACACGTCTCTTGCGACCCGTCTGTCGCGCAATATCACCCTGAACCTTCCGCTCGTGTCCGCCGCCATGGACACTGTGACTGAAGCCCGTCTGGCCATCGCCATGGCGCAAGAAGGTGGCATGGGCATCGTGCACAAGAACTTTACGCCCAAGCAGCAAGCCGCTGAAGTGCTGAAGGTCAAGCGCTACGAGTCCGGTGTGCTGCGCGATCCGGTGATCATCACCCCGACCCACACCGTGCGCCAGGTGATCGATATGTCGGCCCAATTGGGCATTTCCGGATTCCCTGTCTGCGACGGTGGCAAGGTGGTCGGTATCGTCACCAGCCGCGATTTGCGCTTTGAAACCCGCTACGACGTGCTCGTCAGCGAAATCATGACGCCGCGCGAGAAGCTGGTCACCGTCAAGGAAGGCGCTTCCTTGGCCGAGGCCAAGGCGCTGCTGAACAAGTCCAAGCTGGAACGCCTGCTGGTTATCAACGACGCATTCGAGCTCAAGGGCCTGATCACCGTCAAGGACATCACCAAGCAAACCAGTTTCCCGAATGCAGCCCGTGACGCACAAGGCCAGTTGCGCGTAGGTGCAGCAGTTGGCGTAGGTGAGGGCACTGAAGAACGTGTCGAAGCCCTGGTGCGTGCCGGTGTGGACGCCATCGTGGTGGATACCGCCCATGGCCATAGCAAAGGCGTGATCGACCGCGTGCGCTGGATCAAGCAAAACTACCCAAATATCGACGTCATCGGCGGCAATATCGCCACCGGTGCCGCAGCTTTGGCCCTGGCGGAAGCCGGCGCTGATGCGGTCAAGGTCGGCATCGGCCCTGGCAGCATCTGCACCACCCGCATCGTGGCCGGTGTGGGTGTGCCGCAAATCATGGCCATCGACAATGTGGCTACCGCCTTGCGTGGCTCGGGTGTGCCCCTGATTGCCGACGGCGGCATCCGCTACAGCGGTGACATCGCCAAGGCCATCGCCGCCGGTGCCAGCACCGTGATGATGGGAGGCATGTTCGCTGGTACGGAGGAAGCACCGGGTGAAGTCGTGCTGTTCCAGGGCCGTAGCTACAAGAGTTACCGCGGCATGGGCAGCATTGGCGCGATGCAGCAGGGCAGTGCCGACCGCTACTTCCAGGAAGTCAGCACCGGCAATCCGAACGCCGACAAGCTGGTGCCCGAAGGCATCGAGGGCCGGGTGCCGTACAAGGGTTCCATGGTTTCGATCATTTTCCAGATGGCCGACGGTATCCGTGCCAGCATGGGCTACTGTGGTTGCGCCACCATCGACGAGATGAAGGACAAGGCCGAGTTTGTAGAAATCACCTCGGCCGGCATCCGAGAAAGCCATGTCCACGATGTGCAGATCACCAAAGAAGCCCCGAACTACCGCTCGGAGTGAGCGCAGCCGGTAAGTAGTCTCCATCCGGGCAGCCAGGCGCTGCCCGTTTTTGATTTTGACCCCCACGTCCATGTCTACCCATCAAAAAATCCTCATCCTCGATTTCGGCTCCCAGGTTACCCAACTCATCGCCCGCCGCGTGCGCGAAGCCCATGTGTTTTGCGAAGTCCATCCCTGCGATGTGAGTGACGAATGGGTCCGCGCCTATGCGGCCGACGGCAATCTGAAGGGCATCATCCTGTCCGGTAGCCATGCCAGCGTAACCGAAGAAACGACCGACCGTGCACCCCAGGCGGTGTTCGATCTGGGCCTGCCGGTGCTGGGCATTTGCTACGGCATGCAGACCATGGCGCAGCAGCTGGGTGGCAAGGTGGAAACCGGCCATACCCGCGAATTCGGCTTTGCGGCGGTGCGCGCTCGCGGTCATACCGCTCTGCTGAAAGACATTGCCGACTTCACCACGCCGGAAGGCGAGGGCATGCTCAACGTATGGATGAGCCATGGCGACAAGGTCACCGAGCTGCCTCCCGGCTTCAAGCTGATGGCCAGCACCGACGGCTGCCCTATCGCGGGCATGGCCGACGAGGCGCGCAAGTTCTACGCCGTTCAGTTCCACCCCGAAGTCACCCACACGGTGCAAGGCCAGGCGCTGCTGAACCGCTTTGTGCTGGGCATTTGCGCCACCAAGCCCGACTGGGTGATGGGCGACTACATCAGCGAAGCCGTCGCGCACATCCGCGAACAGGTGGGTGACGAAGAAGTGATCCTGGGCCTGTCCGGCGGTGTCGATTCTTCCGTTGCTGCAGCACTGATCCACCGCGCCATCGGCGACCAACTGACCTGCGTGTTCGTCGACCACGGCCTGCTGCGCCTGAACGAAGGCGATATGGTGATGGACATGTTCGTCGGCAAGCTGCACGCCAAGGTGATCCGTGCCGATGCTTCCGATCTGTTCCTGGGCAAACTGGCCGGCGTCAGCGACCCCGAAGCCAAGCGCAAGATCATCGGCGGCGAGTTCGTCACTGTGTTCAAGCAAGAGGCCGCCAAGCTCAAGGGCGAGGGTGCCAAGGGTGCGAAATGGCTGGCCCAGGGCACGATTTACCCCGACGTGATCGAGTCCGGCGGCGCCAAGAGCAAGAAGGCCGTCACCATCAAGAGCCACCACAACGTTGGTGGCCTGCCGGCCGAGCTGGGTCTCAAGCTGCTGGAGCCATTGCGCGAGCTGTTCAAGGACGAAGTGCGCGAACTCGGCGTGGCCCTGGGCCTGCCGTACAACATGGTGTACCGCCACCCGTTCCCCGGCCCCGGCCTGGGTGTGCGGATTCTGGGCGAAGTCAAGAAGGAATACGCCGACCTGCTGCGCCGGGCCGACGCAATCTTCATCGAAGAGCTGCACAACTTCAAGGACGAAGCCACGGGCAAGACCTGGTACCAGTTGACCAGCCAGGCCTTTACCGTGTTCCTGCCGGTGAAGAGCGTGGGCGTGATGGGCGACGGCCGTACCTACGACTACGTGGTCGCCTTGCGCGCGGTCCAGACCAGCGACTTCATGACCGCCGACTGGGCCGAGCTGCCCTACGCGCTGCTGAAGAAGGTGTCTGGCCGCATCATCAACGAAGTGCGCGGCATCAACCGCGTGACTTACGACGTGTCGAGCAAGCCACCGGCCACCATCGAGTGGGAATGATGTTGCGTAGATACTATTGAATTGATAGCTGTTTGCGCTTGTCCAGTATGCGTAAAGGGCTGATTTAATATCTAAAAAATGCCTCCCCGTGCCTAATGCATGGGGAGGCTTTTTTGTTTGCGCTGGGCGGCTAAGCCTAAGCCGCCACCAGCTGTGGCCGCCGTTCCAGCAGCGCGATGATGTTGGGCAGCAACGCTTCGGTGGCCAGCCGGCCTTGCTCCACCAGGTAGGGCATGGCGGCGGTATCGAACAGGCCAACCCGGCGCTCCAGCCGCGGAAAGATGCGCAGCAGCCGCATGCCATCGGCCTCGGCGGCCGCCAGCCGGGCGTGCATCAGGTTGTTGGTCATGGCCGAGGTGGTCTGGGCCAGCAGGCGCGAAGGCTTGTTGACCCGCTGTGGCATCAGGGCCTCGAAACCCAGGGCGATCACCGCATAGGCATCGTCGGCAGCGCTGACCGGCAGCGGGTCGGACACAAAGCCGTCCACCAGCCGCTGGCCGTCCACATGCTGGGGCGCAAACATGAAGGGCATGGCGATGCTGGCGCGCAGCGCATCGGACACCCGGCCCTGGCGCAGCACCACGGCTGCGCCGGTAGCCGCGTCGGTGGCGCTGACCCGCAGCGGAATCGGCAGCTGCTCCAGCCGCAGCTCGCCCAAGGCTTTGTGCAGGCGGGCGCGGATCAGCCGGTCATCGCGTAGCGCAAAGTCGGCACCAAACCGGCCCCAGCTTGGCCAGACCATTTGCGGAATCGCCAGCCAGCGGTGGGTCTGGGTCAGCTCGGCGGTCCACAGCGTGGTGGCGATGCGCACCGCCTCGGCGGCCGGTATTTGCTGGGCAATCAACGCGCCGAACATGGCGCCTGCGCTGCAGCCCACTACCAAGTCCGGGGCGATGCCTTCGCGGGCCAGCACCTCGGCCATGCCCAGGGCTGCAATACTGCGCACACCGCCACTGCCCAGCACCAGGGCCAGATGCGGGGCGGGCGGATGGTACGCGGGGCTATGCATGGCGGGCTACGTGTAACGCGGATTCGGCATGCACCAGGCGCGGGTCTTCGGCATCGGGTGTGCAGCAGAAGCGGCAGCGCCGCATCAGCGCCAGCATAGCCCGGTTGTCGGCCAGCACGTCGCCGTGCAGCCACCGCAGGCCGGTGTGCGCCGCAGTGTTGGCCAGGGCCCGCATCGCGCGTTCGCCCAGGCCGCGACGCTGCCAGCGCTCGTCCACCACCAGCGCGAATTCGGCGCTATCGCCCAGGCTGTCGACGGCGTAACGGGCCTCGGCGACCACCTGCAACTGCTGCTGCCGCTCGGCGGTGACGATGAAGGCCATCTGGCCGGGCGCCTGCAGGCAGTCCAGCAGGGCGGGGCGGCTGTTGACGCCGCCGTGGAAGCGGTTGCGCCGGGCATGGGGCGACAGGCGCTCCAGCATGTCGTCAAGCAGCCGGCCGTCTTGCGCCTGCATGGGCCGCAGGGTCAGCTGGGTGCCGTCGCGCAGGCGCCAGTGGTCGTGGTCCTCAGGCCGGGGGGGCGGGGTCTGGAGGGTTTGGAAAGTGAACATGGCATCCCAGGAATGGCAGTGCATTCTTGGGCTTTTGCTGGGCCGGGTCTGTCCCTACCTATAGTGACAGGCTCCTTGGCCTGGGGCACGCAACTGCCGCTTACTTGCCTGGCCGTTCTGCTGCTCCGAAAATAGGCGCATGCCGGAACAGCTTGTCCTGCCAGGTTTCGAGGCTGCATCGCCTGCGCGGCGGCCCAGCGCGGGCCTGGCCCGGCCGAAACAAACCCATGCGCTGTTCTTCGCGCTGTTCCCAGACCCAGGCACGGCTGCCCGCATCGCCGAGCGGGCCGACGGGCTGCGTGCCGCCCATGGCTTGCGCGGCACGCCCTTGAAAACTGCACGGCTGCATGTGACCCTGCAGTACCTGGGTCAATGCCTAGAACTGCCTCCAGAGATGGTCGAAGCCGCCAAGGCGGCGGGCGCGGTGCTTGCCATGCCACCTTTCGAGGTGGTGCTCGACCAGGCACTGACTTTTGACCAGAATCCGCGCTGCCCCCTGGTCTTGCGCGCCAGCGACGGTGCGCCCCGCGTCACTGCACTGCAGCGGCAGCTGCATGCGGTATTGGTCGATGCCGGATTTCGCAGACTCGTTGGTCATCCTGCGCATATGACACTCGCATACCGCAGTGCGCACTTGCCGCAGCAAATGCTGGAGCCGATCCGTTGGCAGGCCCGGGAGTTTGTGCTGGTGCACAGCCATGTCGGCCTGGGCGTGCACGAACCACTCAGTCGCTGGCCTTTGCGCGTTTGAAGCAGCTGGCCGCATGGTCGTCCACCAAGCCTACGGCCTGCATCCAGGCGTAGACGATCACCGGGCCGACAAACTTGAAGCCGCGTTGCTTGAGCGCCTTGGAGATCTGCTCGGACAGCGCGGTCTTGGTCGGCACCGGGCCGCTGCCCAGCACAATGGGCGCGCCGCCCACCAGGCCCCAGATCCAGCTGGAAAAATCTTCACCCGCCGCCTGCATGGCCAGGTAGGCGCGGGCGTTGCCGATGGTGGCCTCGATCTTGGCGCGGGAGCGCACGATGCCAGGGTCCAGCACCAGCCGGTCCACGTCGGCGCTGGTAAAGCGGGCCACGGCCTCGGGGTCGAACTGGGCGAAGGCCGCGCGGAAGGCTTCGCGCTTGCGCAAAATAATGCTCCAGGCCAGGCCGGCCTGGAAGCCGTCGAGCATCAGCTTTTCCCACAGCGCGCGGCTGTCGCGCTCGGGCACGCCCCATTCTTCGTCGTGGTAGGCGGCCATCATGGGGCTGCTGTCGGCCCAGGCGCAGCGGCAAATCGGGGTCATAGGCGGAGTTCTCCAATGCAAAAGCCGCAGTGTAGGCGGCGGATTGTCTGTAGCTATTCGTAGCGACACGCGCACAGAAACCGGCTTGCTGGCCGACAATGCCGCCATGTTCAAACCCTCCATCCTGCCGCAGATCCAGGTCGCCCTGGTGGAGGACGACGTGTTTTTTGCGCGCGCGCTGGCCGATGCCATCCAGGCCGCGCCGGACATGCGCTTGCAGGGCTCGGCGGCCAACTGCCGCCAGGCCTTCCAGATGCTGACCCAGCCGGCTGCCGATGTGCTGCTGGTCGACCTGGGCCTGCCCGACGGGCCGGGCATGGACATCATCCGCGCGGCCCAGCGCCAGTGGCCGCGCTGCATGGTGATGGTCAGCAGCGTGTTTGGCGACGAGGCCCATGTGATCCAGAGCCTGGAGGCCGGCGCCACCGGCTATCTGCTGAAAGACAGCACGCCGGTGCTGATGGTGGAAGAAATCCGCAATGTGCATGCCGGCGGCAGCCCGATCAGCCCCTTGATCGCGCGCCAGCTGCTGACGCGCTTTCGCCATGCCATGGCCGGCGAATCCGCGCCCGTGCCGCTGCTCGCGCTGCCTAGCGCGCCGCAGGAAGAACAGGCCCGCCTGTCGCCGCGCGAGCGCCAGGTGCTGGACTACATCACCAAGGGCTTCAGCTACGAGGAGATAGGCGGCCTGATGGGCGTGTCGCGCAACACGGTGCTGAGCTTTGTGCGCCGCATCTACGCCAAGCTCAAGGTGCGCTCGCAGCTGGAAGCCATTTATGAAGCCCGGGTTCAAGGCCTACTTCTTTCTTAGCCTGCTGTTTGCCGTGCTGGCCGGCCTCGCCGGCGGCCTGGTCCTGTGGCTGGAGATCGGCCGCTCGGCCCCGACCACCTTGCATCTGCAGGCCGCGCAGCTGACCAGCGGCCCGGGTGGCTCGTTTGCGCCGCTGCCACCCAAACTCGACACCGCCTTGCCCACCGATTGGCAGACGGTTGCGCTGCCGTACACCTGGCCCCAATCCCTGGAGCTGCAGACCGGCGCGCCGCCGCGCGTGACCTGGCTACAGGTGCGGCTGGACGGCCTACCGGCCACCCGCGGCGGCCTGGTACTGTACCTGCCGCGCTGGCAGACCATAGGGCGCATCGCGGTATATGGCGACGACCAGCTGCTGTACCGCTCCGTCGGCGATGTGGTGTGGAACGGCTTCAACCACCCGCTGTGGGTGCCGCTGGACGGCAACGGCATGGGCCCGCGTCCGCAGCTGCTGCGCCTGCGCATCGACAGCCTGGCGAATGCCGGTGGCACGGTGTCCAGCCTGTGGGTGGGCGAGGCGGCGGACCTGCAGCCACGCTACCGGTTGCGGCGCATGTTGCAAACCGGCGTGGCCGAGGTGATGGGCATGGCCTTTCTGGGCCTGGGCGGGTTTGCGCTGGCGGTATGGCTGTTGCGCCGCGAGCGTACCTACCTGCTGTTTGCGCTGTTTACCCTGCTGTGGGTGCTGCGCAGCCAGCGCTACCTGGTGGGGCTGGAGCCGCTGGGCATGTCCAGCGCCTGGTTTGGCTGGATGAGCATCAACTCTGGCAACGCCTTGCTGGTCACCTGGTATGCGTTCATGACCACCCTGGTGCCCACCGCACCGCGCTGGCTGCTGCGGGCGCTGCTGGGTTTGTTGCTGCTGTCCAGTGCGGTGACCTTGCCGCTGATCACCAACCCGGCCTGGATCGCTGCGCTCGCGCCCCTGCCGTACCTGGTGACCAATCTGGCCGGCATACCGGCGACCCTGCTGATGGCCTGGGCCGCCTGGCGCCATGGCGGGCGCGAAGGCCTGGTGGCGGCCAGCATTGGTCTGATGCATGCGCCGGTGGCCTGGCACGACTGGGCGATGCAGAGCTATCTGGTGGACCCGGAGCACATCTACGCCTGGCCGTTCTCCACCATGGCGCGGATCGGCATGTTCCTCTACGTCATCCTGAACCGCTACGTGGGGGCGCTGGCCACCGCCGAGCAGTCGAACGCGGTGCTGGCCCAGCGCCTGCGCACCCGCGAGGCCGAGCTGGCCGAGAGCTACGAACAGCTGCGCAGCGTGCAGCAGCGCGAGCTGCTCAGCCAGGAGCGGCACCGGCTGATGCAGGACATCCACGACGGCATGGGTTCGCAGCTGATGAGCGCGCTGAAGGTGGCCGAATCCGGCGGCCTGAGCGAGGCGCAGATGGCGCTGGTGCTGCGCGAATGCATAGACGACCTGAAGCTGACCGTGGATTCGCTGGAATCGGTGGAGGCCGATTTGCTGTTGCTGCTGGCCACCTTGCGCTACCGGCTGGCGCCGCGCCTGCAGGGCTCGGGCCTGCGCCTGCGCTGGGAGGTGGCGGACGTGCCGGCGCTCGACTGGCTGGACCCGCGCAGCGCGCTGCATGTGCTGCGCATCCTGCAAGAAGGCATTTCCAACATCCTGCAGCATGCGGGCGCCACCGAGCTGCGGGTGGCTACCGGCGAAGCCGATGGCGGCGTCTATGTGCTGCTGGAGGACAACGGCCAGGGCTTTCGCGCCCATCCCTCGGGTGAGGTGGGGCGTGGCCTGTCGAATATGGCGCGCCGCGCGCATGCGATCGGCGGCCAGGTGGCCTGGGACACGGTACCGGGTGGCACCCGGTTCAGGCTGTGGCTGCCGCTGCGGCGGCTGGAAGCCGTAGCCTGAAGTTCAGGCCTTACTTGGTGGCGTGCTGGGTGTCGTTGACCAGGTCTTTGGGCCAGAAGTCCATGATCTCCTGGGCCGACAGATTGCGGCACTGGCCTTGGGCGGTCAGCAGAAATGTCTTTTGTGCGCTGGTCAGCCCGGGCGTCTGGCTGTTGAAGCACTGCTGGGCGTCGCACATGATGCCCTTGGTGGGCTGGCCTACTGCCGCCATGATGGACGGCGGGCAGTAGAAGACGCTGTTGTCGTCCAGCTCGGCGGCGGCTGCAGGCAGGCCGGCGGCCAGGCCCAGTAGCGCGGCACTGAAGAGGACAGCGGGGCGGGGCAGGGTGGGGTGGAAAACGCGCATGGGAGACTCCTTGGGAATATGGCTTTGGATTATTCGATGTGCCCCGCCCACGGTCTGTAGCTATCCATAGCGACAGCGCCCGCCCACCGTAAAATCAGCAGCTTTCAGCCGGCCGGCCAAGGGAGTTTTTTGCATGCGCGCCATCTTCAGCGTTCTGGGCTTGCTCGCGGTGGTGCTGGTGGTCAGCCTGCTGGCCAAAAAGCAGCTGGCTCCGCCGGCCATATCGGTCCCGTCGGCATCGGCACCCGTGCCAGCCGCCTCGGTGCCGCAGCAATACAAGCAGGCGCTGGACGCCGCGCTGCAGCAGCCACGCGCCATGCCCGATGACAAACCCTAAGCCTTTTAGGCCTGTGGTGCAGGTACTGCCTGCGCAAGCAGCTACATAAGTAATAGCAATTGCCAACCCTCACCGATTTTGACGCCATGCAGCTTGCGCTGGACCAGGCGCGCCTGGCCGCGGCCGCCGGCGAGGTGCCGGTGGGCGCGGTGGTCATCAAGGACGGCGTCGTCATCGCCACTGGCCGCAACGCCCCCATCGACGGCCACGACCCCACCGCGCATGCCGAGATCACGGCTTTGCGCGCCGCCGCCCAGGCCCTGGGCAACTACCGGCTGGACGGCTGCGAGCTGTTCGTCACGCTGGAGCCTTGCACCATGTGCAGCGGCGCCATGCTGCATGCGCGGCTGCAGCGCGTGGTGTTTGGCGCCGCCGACCCTAAAACCGGCGCCGCCGGCTCGGTGCTGAACGTATTTGCCCAGCCCCAACTGAACCACCAGACCCAGGTGCTGGCCGGCGTGCAGGCCGAGGCCTGTGCGGGCTTGCTGCAGGACTTCTTCCAACAGCGCCGGGCCGCGCAGCGCCTGGCCCACCACCCGCTGCGCGAAGATGCCTTGCGCACGCCCGATGCCCGCTTCGCCGCCAGCCCCAGTACGTCGTCCTTTGCACCGCACTACCTCAGCGACCTGCCGTCGCTGGCCGGCCTGCGTCTGCACTACCTGGACGAAGGCCCGCGCGACGCCGCCACCAGCTTTGTCTGTGTGCACAGCCCCACCGGCTGGAGCGCCCAGTACCACGCGATGCTGGCCGCCCTGGTAGCTGCCGGGCACCGGGTGCTGGTGCCCGACCTGGTCGGCTTCGGCCGCAGCGACAAACCGAAAAAAGAAACGGCCCACAGCCTGGACTGGCACCGCCAGATCCTGCGCGAATGGACCGAGCGGCTGGGCTTGCAGCACCCGGTGCTGGTGGTGCAGGGCGATGGCCCGGCCTGGCTGCCCGCCGGACGCTGCCGCGCCCGTCTGGTACTGGATGCCGATGGCGCGCCCGCCGATGCCACACCGTTTCCCGACAACGGCCACCGCGCCGCCTTGCGCGCATTCGCCCGGCCGGGCTTTTACGGCCTGCCGCAGCCCTGGGCCGGGCCCGACTGGCGTTTTAACGGTCCGCCGAGTGCCCAGGCTGCGCGGCAAGCTACCATTTTTCTTGAAACCCGCGGGGATGGGATACTTAAAACGTGACAAAACATATTTATATCTACTCTCCCTCCGGCGCGGTGCGCGACAAAGCTGCTTTCAAGCGCGGTGTGGCCCGGCTCAAGACCCTGGGCCATACGGTGGAAATCGACCCCGATGCGCTGAAAAGCCATATGCGCTTTGCCGGTGACGACGCCACCCGCTTGGCCGCCATCCACCGCGCGGCCGCCAGTGGCGCCGACATCGCGCTGACCACCCGCGGCGGCTACGGCCTGACGCGCATCCTGGGCGGCATCGACTACGCCGCCGTGTCCAAGTCCATAGAGAACGGTCTGCAGTTTGTCGGCTACAGCGACTTCACAGCGCTGCAGAATGCCTTGCTGGCGACGACCGGCGCCATCACCTGGGCCGGCCCCGCGCTCACAGGCGACTTTGGTGTGGAGGGCGAGCCCGACGACATCATGGAAGCTTGCTTTGACGACCTGGCCTGCGGCCAGGGCGAGGGCACGGGCTGGCGGCTGGGCCGCGACGATGCCCAGTTTGCTATGGATTCCGTAGCTGCTACCGCAGGTAATACCAGCGACGAAGCCGATTTTTACTTGAAAGATGCGGTCTTGTGGGGTGGCAATCTGTCGGTGCTGGTGTCGCAGCTGGGCACGCCGTATTTTCCGCAGATCAACGGCGGCATCCTGTTTCTGGAAGACGTGGGCGAGCATCCTTACCGCATCGAGCGCATGCTGACCCAGCTGCTGTATGCGGGCGTGCTGGGGCGGCAGCAGGCGATTGTGCTGGGCCAGTTCACCGAGTTCACCAAGGTACCGCACGACGGCAACTTCCGCCTAGCCACCGTGGTCGCCTGGCTGCGCAGCCAGCTCAAGGTGCCGGTGCTGACCAATCTGCCGTTCGGCCATGTGCCGACCAAAGTGCTGCTGCCGGTGGGTGCCAAGGTGGAGCTGGCCCTGCAGGGGCGGGACGCGCTGATGGTCTGGGGCCATGTGTCGCACGGGGCCCATGCGGGGCATGCGCACCATGGCCATGACCACCACCACGGATAATCAGAGGCGCAGCCGGCAAAGAAGATACTTTGTATGCACTAAACTTGGCTTTCAACTAACAAAGTCTCCAGCATGGTCGTCCAGGCTACCGTCGTATTTGCCGATCTCACCGGAAGCACCGCGTTCTTTGAAGCCCTGGGCAACGAAAAAGCCACCAGGGCCGTGACGCGCCTGACGCAGTGGATCAGTGACGTCTGCCTGGCCCACCATGGCCGGGTGGTCAAGAAGCTGGGCGACGGTGTGCTGGCCGTGTTTGCCGACGCCAGCAACGCCACCAATGCGGTCATCGCCATCCAGCGCGGCCACCAGCTGCGTCTGTTGAAGTGGCCCAGCAGCATCCGCATGGAAGTCAAGGCCGGCATTGCCCGTGGCGAAGTGGTCGAGGTCGATGGCGACTGCTACGGCGACGCGGTCAACGTGGCCTCGCGGCTCAGCGACCTGTCGGGCGGCAACCAGATCTGGGTCACCGAATCGGTGGTCGACGAGGTGGATGAAACGCTGGGCCTGCGCTTTCTGAGCCTGGGGCCGGTGAGCCTGCGTGGCCGATCCGAGCCGATTCCGCTGTACAAGCTGGAATGGCAGGAGGGCGCGGTTACCGAATTCGTCACCATGCAGGCCTCGCTGGCCGAGATGGAGCGGCCCGACACCCATGCGATGGGCAAGATCCATCTGATCTACCTGAACACCAGCCGCAGCTTCTTGTCCTCCGAGATGCCGGTGCACCTGGGGCGTGGCGACCAGGCCGAGTTTTTTATCGACGACCCGCGGGTGTCGCGCCTGCATGCGCGCATCGAATGGCGCAATGGCGCGTTCTTCCTGACCGACCTGAGCAGCTTTGGCACCTGGGTGCGGTTTGCCGGCAGCGATACCGATGTGCCACTGCGCCGCGACGACTGCCAGCTGCACGCCACCGGCGAGATCGCGCTGGGCATGCCGTTCAACGATGTCAGCGGACCCACCGTACATTTCACTTTTTCACCCACCCATTCGTCGTTCTACTAGTTCTATCTGCGCTTTGATTTCAGATAGCTTCTGGACTACAACCTCAACACCATGACCAAAAAAGCCAACATCGAATTTGAAGACATGAACTTGCAGGTCGGCGTGCGGCTGCAGATCATGCCCAGCAAGGCCGCCAACCCCAGCGTGCACTACACCAGCCTGATCGGTTTTGTGTCCGGCGAATACCTGCTGCTGAAGATTCCGCAGGAAGGTGCCGTGCTGCACGAGGGCGATTCGGTCATCATCCGGGTGTTCTCCGGCGTGTCGGTCTATACCTTCAGCAGCCAGGTGGAATCGGTGCTGAAGTCGCCCCACGCCATGATGGTGCTGGCCTTCCCTGCAGCGATCCAGAAGGTCGGGCTGCGCAAGGCGGTGCGGGTCAAGGCGAATCTGCCGGTGAAGATCAAGAACCCGCAAGACCCGGCCAACTTCAAGATGGCCACGTTGTCCGACATCAGCCTGAGCGGTGCGCTGGTGTCCACGGCCCGGCCGCTGGGCACAGCGGGCGACACGGTGGACATCGAGTTCTCGCTGCGCGACCAGGCCTCGAACCAGGAGGTGACGATTGCCACCACCGCCTCCATCCGCAGTGTCCAGCAGTCGGCGGGCAGCACGGCCGACGGCGCCACCTTCCAGACCGTGTATTCGCACGGTATCAACTTCCACGACCTGGGCACGCGCGAACAGGCGATCCTGCAGAACTTCGTCTACGAAACCCTGCTGATCCACCGCACCTGATGGCCGCTGCGGCAGGCTGACCGGGCAGTGCAGCCTGCATGGAGTTCCTTACCCTTTCCTTGTTGAACGGCCTCAGCTACGGGCTGATGCTGTTCATGCTCAGCGCCGGCCTGACGCTGATTTTCAGCATGATGGGCGTGCTGAACCTGGCGCACGCCAGCTTCTACATGCTGGGCGCCTATTTCGCCTACAGCCTGACCCTGTGGCTGGGCTTCTGGCCTGCGCTGCTGCTGGCGCCATTGCTGGTCGGCCTGCTGGGCGCGGGCTTTGAAAAATACTGTTTGCGCCGGGTCCATGCCTTCGGCCATGTGCCGGAAATGCTGGTCACCTTCGGGCTGAACACCGTGCTGGTCGAGCTGGTGCAGCTGGTCTGGGGCCGCGGTCCGGTCGACTACCCGATTCCGCCCGGGCTGGAAGGCCCTTTGTTCGCGCTCTGGGGCACGCCGTTTCCCACCTACCGCGGCTTCATGGTGCTGGTGGCGCTGGCCATGCTGGCCGGGCTCTGGCTGCTGCTGAAGCGCACCCGTATCGGCCTGGTGGTGCAGGCCGCGCTGACCCACCCGGACGCGGTGCAGGCCCTGGGCCACAACGTACCGCGGGTGTTCATGGGCGTGTTCGGCGGCGGCGCTGCGTTGGCCGGGCTGGCCGGCGTGGTCGGCGGCAATGCCTTTGTCACCGAGCCCGGCATGGCGGCCACTGTCGGGTCGGTGGTGTTTGTGGTGGTGGTGGTCGGCGGCATGGGTTCGTTGGCCGGGGCCTTCTGGGCCTCGCTGCTGATCGGCGTGCTGCAGACCCTCGCTGTGGGCATCGATCTGCCGGTGCTGGGCTGGACCGGCATGGACGCGCTGGGCCGCATCAAGCTCAGCCAGCTGGCGCCACTGCTGCCGTATGCGCTACTGGTGCTGGTATTGCTGCTGCGCCCGCAAGGCCTGTGGGGCCAGCGTGCCGACTGATATGCGCCAATCGAACATGCGCACCTGGGGCCTGTTCGCGCTGCTCTTGCTGGCCGCGCCCTGGGTGTTCACCAGCAGCCTGGGCCACAGCCTGCTGACCCAGATGGGCATCGCCGCCATCGTCTGCCTGAGCTACAACATCCTGCTGGGGCAGGGCGGCATGCTGAGCTTTGGCCATGCGGTGTATTCGGGCCTGGGCGCGTTTGCAGCCATCCATGCGCTGAATGCGGCGCTGCTGCCGGTCAGCCTGGTGCCCATCGCCGGCGGTGTGGCCGGGGCTTTGGTGGCGCTGCTGCTGGGCGGCATCACGGCACAACGCTCGGCAACCACCTTCGCCATGGTCACCCTGGGTCTGGGCGAACTGGTCGGGGCCATGGCCTGGTTGTTCCCCGGGGTATTTGGCGGTGAAGCCGGTATTGCTGGGAACCGGGTCAGCGGCAGCGTGCCGTTTGGCATCAGCTTCGGGCCGCAAGCGCAGGTGTACTACCTGGTGGCCGCCTATACCTGGGTCTGCGCGGGCCTGATGTACGCCTTTACCCGCACGCCGCTGGGCCGCATGCTGAATGCGGTGCGCGACAACCCCGAGCGCGTCGAGTTTGTGGGCTACGACACCCGGCGTATCCGCTATCTGGCCATCGTGGTGGCCGGCTTTTTTGCCGGCATTTCGGGCGGCTTGGCGGCCCTGCATTTCGAGAGCGTGACGGCCGATGTGCTGGGCAGCCAGCGTTCGGGCGCCTATCTGCTGTTCACCTTTTTGGGAGGCTCGGGCTACTTTTTCGGCCCTGTGGTTGGCGCGGTGCTGATGGTGCTGGCCTTTGTGCTGCTGAGCGGCATCACCAAGGCCTGGCTGCTGTACCTGGGCCTGGTGTTCGTGGCCATGGTGGTGTATGCGCCGGGCGGAGTTGCCAGCCTGCTGCGTGGGCCTCGGCCGCAGCTGCGCGATCTGCCGCGTTATGCGGCGTTGGCGCTGGCCTGCACCGGGCTGGCGGCGATGGTGGAGATGGTCTACCAGCTGCAGCTGCAGGCCTCGCTGGGTTCGGAGCTGCGCTTCTTCGGCGCCACATTGGACGCGGCCGGCTGGCCCAGCTGGGCCGCGGCCGGTCTGCTGGTGGCAGTGGGAGCCGCAGGGTTTGCGTGGGCACGACGCAAATGAGCAGCCTGCCCCCCGCCCTGGAAATCCGCCAGCTGCGTAAAAGCTTTGGCCTGAGTGAGATCATCCGCGGCGCCAATCTCAGCGTGGCCGCGGGCGAGCGCGTGGCCATCATCGGCCCAAACGGCGCGGGTAAGTCCACGCTGTTCAACCTGGTCAGCGGCCGGTCCCGGCCCAGCAGCGGCCAGATTCTGCTCAACGGCCAGCCCATCCAGGGCAAGAAGCCGTTTGAGATCAACCGGCTAGGCCTGTCGCGCAGCTTCCAGGTGAGCCATATCTTCCCGCAGCTCAGCGTGTTCGAAAACCTGCGCTGCAGCGTGCTGTGGAGCCTGGGCTATGGCTACAGCTTCTGGCGCCTGCTGGGCGGCTTGCAGGATGCCAACGCGCTGGCCGAGCGCACCCTGGCGCAGGTGCAATTGATGGATAAGCGCGAGGTGCTGGCCACCCACCTCAGCTACGCCGAGCAGCGCGCGCTGGAGCTGGGCATCGCCATCGCCGGCGGTGCGGGTGTGGTGCTGCTGGACGAGCCTACGGCCGGCATGGGAGCCTCGGAAACCAGCCGCTTCGTCCAGCTGATCCGCGAGGTGACGGTAGGTAAAACGCTATTGATAGTAGAGCACGACATGCAGGCGGTATATGCGCTGGCAGACAAAATAGCCGTATTGGTGGCGGGAGAGGTGATCGCCTTCGGCACACCGGACGCGATCCGCGCGAATCCGCAGGTGCAAGCGGCCTACCTGGGCGGGGGCGCCTGATGCTGCAAGTCGCCCAGCTGCACGCCTACTACGGCCCAAGCCATGTGCTGCATGGCGTGTCCTTCGAGGTCCACCCCGGCGAGATCGTGGCCTTGCTGGGGCGCAATGGCGCGGGTCGCTCCACCACCGCCAAGGCCTTGGTGGGCCTGGTGCGTAGCGAGGGCACGGTGCGCTGGCACGGCCAGGATTTGACGGGCCGGCAGCCGTTTGAAATCGCCCAGCAAGGCATCGCCTATGTGGCCGAGGGCCGCGACATTTTTCCGCGACTGACGGTGCAGCAAAACCTGCTGCTCGGCCAGAAGGGCGCAGGCCAGTGGACCTTTGACAAGGTTTACGCCCTGTTCCCGCAGCTGCTGGCGCGCCAGCACACCTTGGGCGGCGTGCTGTCGGGCGGCGAGCAACAAATGCTGGCCCTGGGGCGCGCGCTGATGGGAAATCCGCAACTGTTGATCATCGACGAGCCCACCGAAGGCCTGGCGCCCCAGGTGGTCACCCAGGTGGCGGCCTGCCTGCAGCAGTTGCAACAGCAGGGCATCGCGGTGCTGTTGGTCGAGCAGAAACTGGCGATTGCGCTGGACATCTCTGACCGCGTGCTGCTGATGGGCCGCGGCAGCGTGGTGTTCGACGGCACGCCGCAGCAGCTGCGCGCCAATGCCGCAGTGCGCCGCGAATGGCTAGAGATCTAGCCCGCCGCGCACTTGCTACAAAGCCGAAGCATTTGCGCTAAAAAACTTTATCTGCCGCTGCTATTGTGAAGTTTTTACCCGACTCCACGGAGCAACATCTTGATCACACGGCCGCGCATCTGCCACACCTTCATCACCCTGGCCCTGGCCTCCCTGCTGGCCGCCTGCGGCGGTGGTAGCGATAGCGACGACAGCGAATACACCCTGGGTGGCACGGTCAACGGCCTGAGCAGCAGCGGGCTGGTGCTGGCCAATGGCACGCTGACCCAGGCCGTGGCTTCCGGCGCCACCAGCTTCAGTTTCAGCAGCAAGGTCACCGGCAGCTACGCGGTCAGCGTGGCTACCCAGCCCGACGGGCAGACCTGCGTGGCCAGCAATGCCAGCGGCGGTGGCGGCAGCGATGTGTCCAGCGTGGTTATCAACTGCCGCAGCTATGCGGCCTACACCAGCAACTGGCTGGGCGGCAATATCGGCCAGCTCAGCGTAGGCAGCACCGGCGCGCTGGCCGCGCAGTCGACAGCGGCGGTCAGCACCACCTATCTGCCGTCCAGTATTACCACCAGCAATGACGGCAAGTTTGCGTTTGTGAACTTCCAGGACAACAGCGCCATCGGCGTCTACACGGTGTCCGACACCACCGGCGCGCTGACCATGCTGGGCTGGACCAGCGCCGAAAGCGCGGGCTACGGCATGGCCATCAGCCCCGACGGCAAATACCTGTACGTGGCCAACTTCGGCAGCGCCACGCTGTCGCAGTTCAGCGTGGCCTCCACCGGCGTGCTCAGCGCCATGTCCACTGCATCGGTAGCCACCGGCGTGAACCCCTATGGCGTCGCCGTCAGCCCGGACGGCCTGTACGTCTACGTAAGCAATAGCAGCGGCAACAGCATTTCGCAGTACAGCGTGGGCAGTACAGGCGCCTTGACGGCCTTGTCGACGCCCACCGTCAGCCTGTCGTCGCTGGGCAGCACGCCCACCGGCATCGCCATCGACCCGGCCAGCAACTACGTCTACGTCACCCTGTCGGGCAGCGCCAAACTGGCCCAGTTCAGCATAGGCTCCGGCGGGCTGCTGACGGCCTTGTCGCCGGCCAGCGTCGGCACCGGCACCATGCCGCGCAGCGTGGTCGTCAGCCCCGGCGGCCGCTATGCCTACGTGACGAATGGCGGCGACAACACCGTGTCGCAGTACAGCATCAGCAGCGGCAAGCTCACCGCCTTGCCCGCCGCGACCATCGCCACCGGCGGCAGCCCGCGCGGTATCGCCATGGCGCCCAGCGGCAGCTTCGCCTACGTGACGAACTACAGCGATGCTACTGTGTCGTCGTACAGCGTGGGGTCTAGCGGTGCGTTGACTCTGCTGGGTACGGCGGCTAGCAACGGGGCTGGGCCTACGGGGATTTCGGTGCGCTGAGGCGACACGCTTCCGTGTGCAAGGCTGCCATTTGGAATGGCGAAGTGATTCTTGAGGCTATAGATCGCGCTTGATTTGGTGAGGTTTCCGAGGCCTATCAGTCCGGCTCAGTGATGTCCGGGCGAGAAATCAGTCAAGATGTAGAGGTCGCACTCGCCGCGGTGCTCGAGCATCTTTGTGATGGTCGATACGCCGATCACTCCTGCCGACGCTGGGTGTGTGGATGGCGACACTATTAAGGTCATGATCGAAGCGGTCAATAGCGCTGGGATGCCCACTGACGATTGGGAAGCTAGGTGGATGGGGGTGGGAATGTTCCGTTCACCATGTCGGGTAGCTTTGCAGTCGGCGGCACAGCGACAGTCACCCCTGTATCAGGATGGACATACACAGGACCGCCAAAGTTGCTACAGCCAAAAACTAATTAATCGCTGCCAAAGCGTGAGGGCGGTCTGGCGACCGCTCCAGCAGCCTATCAAGCTCGGACGCTTTTAGATGCCGGTTTGAGTTTTGATTCATCCTTGTCGACTCCCACTCCATGGAGCTTAGCGGTAAACGAAAACTTCTTCCGCAGTCCGAGAATCGGTTTCTCAATTACGTGCCATGAGAAACTAGCAAATATTGTCACTAGTACGATACTAAATAAAAGATGCAGAACTAGCGAAGTGAGGCCGGGAAATAAAAGCACCAAAGCTTGCTGAATGGGGAATGCATACAAATAAATGCCGTATGAATAGTCGCCGGTATGGTAGTAAGGTATCTTGGGTATTTTAAGCAAGCCGACGTAACACACGATGTAAACCATGATGGGTGCGCAGAATGCAAGAATTATTGGAGACATCTTTTCCGAACCAAGGAAGGCGAGCGCCAACATAGCGGCGGCGCTTAGGAGCAGAGTTGGCCAGTTAAACGGAATGCGGTTGCGGCATCTAAATGCAAGCACGCCGAGCAGGAAGCACGGTAGCAACAGGGCTCCCTTTCTGGAGCCGTTGTAAACACGCCAAACGCTCTGCATGACGACAGAGTTAGGAATCAATTCGTGCAACTGGTCAATGGTTATACCGATAAAGACGGAAACGATTGCAACGGCGAGCACTACCCAGGCATTCTTGAAAAGCTTGGTGTACATCAAGGCGCCAAGAACCAAATAGCACAGTATCTCGAACGGAACCGTCCACAACGAGCCATTAACAATACCGGGGTACGGATTGGCCTCAAAAACACCAGGCAATAAATAATTAATTTTACCAACGATATTCAAGAAGTATTTATAAAAGAGCCAGTTCGTAAAGTACTCTTTTAGTGGAAGCGTCGTAAATATGACGCCCAGAACAAATGCCGAAAGAAGAATTTCTACTATAAGGGCTGGAAAAATTCGTAAGCCGCGATTTAGAGCAAAGTTCTTTAGACTGAGGCGCTCTGCGCTACCGGCGACAAGAAACCCGCTTAAACCAAAGAACATCGGGAGGATGGCGTAATTCGCAAGCCACATGGGGCTGTCGAATATTGCGCTTGTGTAGCCGCCGGGCAGTACGAGCAGGCTGTGCCAAGCCAATACCGCAAAAGCGAGAAACA
The DNA here is from genome assembly GCF_031458075.1 of Rhodoferax ferrireducens. Taxonomy (GTDB): domain Bacteria; phylum Pseudomonadota; class Gammaproteobacteria; order Burkholderiales; family Burkholderiaceae_C; genus Rhodoferax_B; species Rhodoferax_B ferrireducens_A. Next base: position 1,881,586 of record NZ_JAVDXT010000001.1, read on the forward strand.
GTCGGGCAAAATCAAATCCCGGACCTATCCCCTTGTTTGCTTCCAGCACGCTACCAAAAGTTTTCATTATTCTTCCCTGAGTTAGATTGCACCGAGCGTGACCTGTTGACGCAAGCGTCGTGCCAGTCACCATCTGAACGGTGGTCGCGAGTGTAGTTCGGACCAGCAGGATGTTCAGCCGGTTCTGAGCCACACCGGAACCATTACGGGGCCAGATTTCCTCTATTTAGCTGAAAGTTGATGACACTGGTGCATGCGGCGTGCCTACATCTGGGGCGTGTAACAATCGGAAACGTATCTAGTACTCACAGATTGAAAGTTGCGCAGTGTCCGTTCCTCCATATTTGCTGCTCTGGATAGTCGGGTCATTGATGATTGCGTACGGTTCGCATCAACTTGGTCGAAGGTGGCCAGTCTGGCTAGCCATTAGTTTGCTGGTTACACCTCTAATTTCTGCGCAAGTTCTCCTTCTCGTCGGCCCAAAAGTACGCCCAACCACTCCGGAACAGGAGGAAGAGTACGTGAAGTCAACGCAAAGAGTTTTACTGCAAGGTTTGTGCGTCTTTTTGCTCGTGCTGCTTGCCGTTTGGCTATCCGACAAGGCCAATTCTTTAAATTGACGGTTTGATCCCATCCCCCTGCCGGGAACCCATGCACGCGGGTTGCATGGCAGTTTCACTTTCCCATCCCATTTGCCTGATTAGGATTTTCGGTGTCTTTAGGCGGCTTGACCTTGAGGATCACGGCCGATATCCAGGTGGTGCCTACTGCCGACCAAAAACACGAAATAAATTTTCGTGAGGAGGCTATAGATGGATCTATGACATCGTTGGGCATTTAAGCTCAACAATGCAGAATACAACGGATGAATACACATGCGCCTGACTTGAGATATCAGCACGTCGTAATGACGCCAGCTGATCGTGAACTTAGTCTGGAGAATTTTCGCCAAATTGTTGGGAATGACATCGATCGCATTGCGGCTCGATTGGCTGCAAGGGCTGGGGAAATAAAAGCGAGGGTGGCGGTTGATCTGCTGAGCGTGATTCGGGACAGTCTGGTATTTGGTCTTCATGCCGTTGTCAACAAGGATGAACGTCCAATTTTTCAGTTTGGAACGCAGCAGGCATTTTTCTTTCTGCACTACTTTGTCCGCGCATACCTTGGGTCCGACCTTTATTCCCGGAGTGTTCTTCGAGGTAGGTTAAATGATGGCGTCGATTCCGAGATGGGGCTTCCCGCTCTGTTTCTTGAACTTGCTCAAGCTCATACGTATTTGCGGTGGGGTAATGATGTTGAATTTCTTGAGGCCGGTGAAGTATCTGCACCGGACCTTTTGGTGCGCTCCAGATATCAAAAACTGTATGTCGAATGCAAATGCGTTTTCGTGGGTTCGCGGCAAGGACTGCCTGCAAAGGCTACTGTAGATGTTGTTCATTTGGCTACGAAATATCTAGCCAGCATTGGAACAGGACGTTTCGAAAAATTGTTGACCGTAGAGTATGTCGGTTCCCTGCCGGTCCCAAAGGATGCCATTCCGAACTTGGCGGCCATATTCATGAATTGCGAAGATCTTGTTTCAATCAGCTCCTGCAAATATTGGAAGCTTGAGGTGTCAGCGCTGCCAGAAGGTATTACGCAGGATGACTATAAATTCAATTCCTATGGATCTGGACACCCCGCGCTGAGGGGATATGCCTTTTGTCCAGTGCCGAACGCTGGCTTTGTGGTTGTGCGGTCAATTCATGAGTGGAAGCTTGATGAGGCAATCAGCGACGTAACTTCCAAGGCGCTCAAGCAACTGCCATCAGAGGGGTATCGAATTGCTGCAATTCAAATTCTGGGCTCGGGCCCGTTGGCGTTGAAGTATGAAAAGGGGTTTGTAGATGTTGCACACCTCGCGATGTCGAAACACGACAACCGTAGGCGTTTTGCAGAGCAGGCACGTAAAAAAAATGGATTCGTTGGCTTGCAGATACTTGGTGATTTTTACACTCAAGAAAATGGCCTTGGCGATGTGGTGCTGAACTATCCGGGGGGGACTTGGCTTTCGAGCCATGCGCCCGACTCCAGCATGTGGGCGTGTGGCTTTATGAATATGTTACCTAGCGAACTCGTAAAAATGTTCCAACAAGCCGCATATGACTCATCAGCGGTGTGGTGGTTTCCTTAGAGCGAAGCCGTTTCTATAGACCATCATCCCATCCCCTGCCGGTGAATACCAAGAGAACCTAATGAAGTTTAGCCAACTGAAGAGTTCATCACTGGCGAACGTCGCATGACCCCGGAAATGCGCAACTGTGATATTGACCAATAGCATGCCGACGGACGCGTCGCGTCATTGAGTGTGATGGTTTGTCCCGACTGGGACAAACCATCACACTCCGCATCCTCTGCAACCTCTAGAATAAAAAATCGAACGATCGTTCTATTTAAACCCAGAGGTGACTCTATGACGGCGCAATACCAAGTTCACGGCGACATTGCCGTAATCACTCTGAACAACCCACCGGTCAACGGCCTGGGTCTGGCTACCCGCCGCGCCGTGACGGACGGTCTGGCGCAGGCAAATGCCGATACAGCCGTCAAGGCCATCGTGCTGACCGGCGCCGGCAAGGCGTTTTCCGGCGGGGCCGACATCAAGGAATTCGACACCCCTGAAGCCATGCGCGAGCCGAATCTGCTGAGCATGATTCTCGCCATCGAAAATTCGGCCAAGCCGGTCGTCGCGGCCATCCATTCGGTGTGCATGGGCGGTGGGCTGGAGACGGCTTTGGGCTGCCATTACCGCATCGCCGCGCCGGGCTGCAACGTCGCCTTGCCAGAGGTCAAACTGGGCCTGATCCCCGGCGCCGGTGGCACGCAGCGCCTGCCGCGCGTGCTGGGTGTGGAGGCCGCGCTGAACATGATCGTCAGCGGTGAGCCGGTGAAGAGCGAATTACTGGCCTCGCTGCCGGGCCAGAAGCTGTTCGACAAGCTGGCGGCATCCGCCGAATCGCTGCTGGAGGAAGCGCTGATTTTTGCCCGCTCCATCGCCGATGCCCGGCCCTTGCCGCTGGTGCGCAACCTCAAATGCAAGCACCCGCAGGGCGACGCTTATTTCCAGTTCGCCCGCAACATGGTCAAGGGCATGGCGAAGAACTACCCGGCGCCGCTGAAGTGCGTGGACGCGGTCGAGGCCGCCACCAAGCAGAAGTTCGACGCCGGCATGGCCTTCGAGCTCAGCACCTTCTTGAACCTGATGTGGACGCCCGAGAGTCGGGCCTTGCGGCATATCTTCGCCGCCGAGCGTGCAGCCTCCAAAATACCTGACGTGCCCGCAGATACTGCGCAACGCGCTATCAACAGCGTCGCCATCATCGGCGCCGGCACCATGGGCGGCGGGATTGCGATGAACTTCCTGAACGCCGGTATTCCGGTGAAGCTGCTGGAAGCCAAGCCCGAAGCGCTGGAGCGCGGCCTGGCCACCATCCGCAAGAACTACGAAGCCCAGGTGGCCAAGGGCAAGCTGAAGCAGGACAAGCTGGACCAGCGCATGGGCTTGCTCAGCACCACCCTGAGCTACGACGACCTGGGGGATGCCGACATGGTGATCGAAGCCGTGTTCGAAGACATGGGCGTCAAAAAATCCGTGTTCCAGGAACTCGACCGCGTGATGAAGCCCGGCGCCATCTTGGCGTCGAACACATCGACGCTGGACCTGGACCAGATCGCCAGCTTCACGCAGCGCCCACAAGACGTGGTGGGCACGCATTTCTTCAGCCCCGCCAATGTGATGAAGCTGCTGGAAGTGGTGCGCGGCAAGGCCACGGCCAAGGACGTGCTGGCCACGGTGATGGCGCTGGGCAAGAAGATCAAGAAGACCTCGGTGGTGTCCGGCGTGTGCGACGGCTTCATCGGCAACCGCATGATCGAGCAGTACGGCCGGCAAGCCGGCTTTCTGCTGGACGAGGGCTGCACCCCGGCCCAGGTGGACAAGGCGGTGGAGAAGTTTGGCTTCGCCATGGGCCCGTTCCGCATGGGCGACCTGGCCGGCAACGACATCGGCTGGGCGATTCGCAAGCGCCGCTATGTGGAAATGCCCGGTATGAAGTACAGCAAGACGGCGGATCTGCTGTGCGAACTGGGCCGCTTTGGCCAGAAGACCGGCGCCGGCTGGTACGACTACCAGGCCGGCAAGCGCGATGCGGTGCCGAGTGCGCTGGTGGAAAAAATGGTGGTGGATCACCGCGCGTCATTGGGCATCACGCCTCGCAAGATCAGCGACGAAGAAATCGTCCAGCGCCTGGTGTATGCCATGGTGAACGAGGCCGCGCACATCCTGGAGGAGGGCATTGCCTCCAAGGCCAGCGACATCGACATGGTGTACCTGACGGGCTACGGCTTCCCCATCTACCGCGGCGGGCCCATGCATTACGCCGACCAGGTGGGACTGTTCAACGTGGTGCAGGCTATGCAGCGCTTTGCGCAGAACCCGCTGGACGATGCCGCTTTCTGGACGCCCGCGCCCTTGCTGGCCAAGCTCGCCGCCGAAGGCAAAACCTTCAACTAAGGAACACAGAACATGACCGCCGCCGTAATCGTTTCCACCGCCCGCACCCCTCTGGCCAAAAGCTGGAAGGGCTCTTTCAACATGACCCATGGCGCCACCCTGGGCGGCCACGCGGTGCAGCACGCGATCCAGCGCGCCGGCATCGAAGCCGCCGAAGTCGATGACGTGATCATCGGCTGCGCCACGCCCGAAGGCGCGACGGGCGCCAACATCGCCCGCCAGATTGCCTTGCGCGCCGGCTGCCCGGTGACGACCTCCGGCGTCACGGTGAACCGCTTCTGCTCGTCCGGCCTGCAGACCATTGCCATGGCGGCCCAGCGCATCATTGCCAACGAAGGCGATGTGTACGTGGCTGGCGGCGTGGAGAGCATTTCCTGCGTACAGCAAGAGATGAACATCCACATGCTCAACGACCCCTGGCTGGTCAAAAACAAGCCCGAGATCTACTGGAACATGCTGCAGACCGCCGAGCAGGTGGCGCAGCGCTACAACATCAGCCGCGAGCAGATGGACGAATACGGCGCAGCCAGCCAGCAAAAGGCCGTGGCGGCCCTGGCTGCCGGCCTGTTCACCGCCGAGATCGCGCCCATCACCGTGACCATGGGCGTGGCCGACAAGGTGCGCGGCCTGATGACCAAGGAAGTGGCGGTGAGCCAGGACGAAGGCATACGCGACGGCACGACCAAGGAAGGCATTGCCGGCCTGCGCTCGGCCTTGCCCGGTGGCCTGATTTCGGCCGGCAACGCCAGCCAGTTTTCTGACGGCGGCGGCGCTGTGGTGGTGATGAACGAAACCCTGGCGAGTCAGCGTGGCCTGCAGCCGCTGGGCCGCTTCCTCGGTTTTGCGGTGGCCGGCTGCGAGCCGGACGAAATGGGCATAGGCCCGGTGTTCGCCATCCCCAAGGTACTGAAGCGCCTGGGCCTGAAGGTGGACGACATCGACCTGTGGGAGCTGAACGAAGCCTTCGCGGTGCAGGTGATCTACTGCCGCGACAAGCTAGGCATTCCAGCCGACCGGCTGAACGTGAACGGCGGCGCGATTGCCGTCGGCCACCCGTATGGCGTGAGCGGCCAGCGCCTGACCGGTCACGCGCTGATCGAGGGCAAGCGCCGCGGTGCCAAGCGCGTGTGCGTGACTATGTGCATAGGCGGCGGCATGGGCGCGGCCGGGGTGTTTGAGGTTTTGTAGGTCGAGGCCAAAACACTACAAAATAGATAGCTGCTGGCGCTGGTAGTACCTGCGCCAGCGGCCTATTTCTTGTAAATATTTCACAGCCGGCCGCGCATTGGTTACAGTGGCCGCATGTTGACACCCAAAACCATCTCCCGGCTAGAAAACGCTGTCTGGATCCTGCTCTACGGCGGGCTGCTGAGCCTGGTGCTGGGCCTGTTTACCCGGCGCGTCGACGACGACCTGGGCCTGAGCCTGGTGATCGGCGGCGGCGTGGCGGCGGCGCTGGGCGCGGTGCTGGTGTATGTGCGTTCCCGGGTGCGGCCGAATAACGAATAAGCCAACGAATACACCACGATGGAGACTGCCATGGCTGACCTGGTCTTGCACCACTACAAAACTTCGCCGTTCGCACAGAAGATTCGCAGCGTGCTGGGCTTCAAGCAATTGCCCTGGCAGTCGGTGAATATTCCGCCGATTGCGCCCAAGCCGGACGTGGAGGCGCTGACCGGCGGCTACCGCAAGACCCCGATCCTGCAGATCGGTGCCGACATCTACTGCGACACCGCGCTGATCTGCGACGTGCTGGAGCACCGCCAGCCCGCCCCCTCGCTGTCGCCGCCCACCCACAAGGGCCTGGCCCGGGTGCTGGCCCAGTGGGCCGATACCACGCTGTTCAGTACCGCCATGGCCTACAACTTCCAGCCCAAAGGCCGCGAGCAGATGTTCGGCACTACGCCGCCCGGCTTCGCCCAGGCCTTTGCCGACGACCGCGCCAAGATGGTGGGCAGCGCGCCGCGCTTGCGCGTGGGCGATGCGACCACGGCCTACCGCTCGTATCTGCGCCGCCTAGCCACCATGCTGGAAGACCAGCCGTATCTGGTCGGCAACGTGCCCTGCATGGCCGACTTTGCCGCCTATGCGCCGCTGTGGTTCACCCGGGTCAACGTGTCCAGCCTGGCCGGGATTCTGGACGCCACGCCCAGCGTGCTGGCCTGGATGGACCGCATGGCCGGCTTCCAGCAGCCCGAGGCCGGCAGGCTGAGTTCTGCCGACGCAATTGCCATCGCCGCCCGCAGCACGCCGCTGCCGGTGGCCGACGAGGTGTTCCAGGACGACCACGGCATTCCGCTGGGCAGCCGGGTCAGCGTGCATGCCGAAAGCTTTGGCCTGGAGACCAGCGAGGGCGAGCTGGTGGCCGCCACCCGCATGCACCTGACCCTGCGCCGCGTCGACGCGCGGGCCGGCACGGTGCATGTGCACTTTCCGCGCATCGGCTACGTGCTCAAAGCCGCCTAGGCGTGGACGCGATGGAATCCATGGACACGCTGCGCGGCAAGACCGCGGTGCTGACCGGCGCCGGCTCGGGCCTAGGCCTGGAATGCGCGCGCATCGCCGCCCGTTTGGGCATGCAGCTGGTGCTGGCCGATGTGCAGCCCGATGCGCTGCAAGCCGCCACCGCCGAAATGCAGGCGCTGGGCGCCGAGGTGCTGTCGTTCCAGCTGGATGTGTCGAAAGCCAGCGCCGTCGATGCGCTGGGCCAGGCCACGTTGGAGCGCTTTGGCGCACCGCATTTCGTCTTCAACAACGCCGGCGTGGGGGCCGGCGGCCTGGTCTGGGAAAACTCTGCCGCCGACTGGGAATGGGTGCTGGGCGTGAACCTGATGGGCGTGGTGCACGGGGTGCGCGTCTTCACCCCGATGATGTTGCAGGCCGCGCAGCACGACCCGGCCTACCGCGGCCACATCGTCAACACCGCCAGCATGGCCGGGCTGCTGAACCTGCCGAACATGGGCGTCTACAACGTCAGCAAGCACGCGGTGGTGGCGCTGTCGGAAACCCTGTACCAGGACCTGGCGCTGGTGACCGACCAGGTCAGCGCCTCTGTGCTGTGCCCGTATTTCGTGCCTACCGGCATCCACCAGAGCCAGCGCAACCGGCCGGCCGAGCTGGCGGCCGGCACGGCCACCCGCAGCCAGCGCATCAGCCAGGCCATGGTGAACAGCGCGGTGGATGCGGGCAAGGTCACGGCGGCCGAGGTGGCGCAAAAAGTTTTCGATGCGCTGCGCGACCGGCAGTTCTACATCTACAGCCACCCGCAGGCCCTGGCGGCGGTGCAGACCCGCATGGACGACCTGCTGCAGGCGCGCAACCCGAGCAGCCCGTTTGCGCAGAAGCCGTCGCTGGGCGAGGACTTGAGGCGGGCCTTACGCGGCGAGCCCAAGGCTTAATCGCTTTTTCAACCACCCTTGGCGCGGCTGCGCTCCTTCTCGTAGCGGCTGTAGTCGGGCACTGTGGGGCAGGGCGCATTACTCGGCCGGGCCGACGCGCGGCATTGGTCAGCCGAGCTGCGCACCCCCTCGTACAGGCTGCGTTCCCAAGGCATATCGGCGCAGCCCGACAGGCAAACAGCCAGCAAGGCAATGGCGGCGTAATTCGGCATGGAGTCACCTGCGGCCAGCGCAGAGCCAGCGATAATGAATAAATTGAAACAATAAATTATTGTTTTACAGAAATATATGGCAGTATGGCGTTTTTGACAAGAGGCTTCGCATGGACTCCACTCCCAGCTTGCCCGCGCACGGCGGGACCCGTCTGAGCCAGACTCTGGCCTACAGCTGCCTGGCGCTGGCCCTGGTATTGCCACTGGCCACGCTGTACGGCCTGTGGGCGGCACTGGCCGGATCGCCGGGCTGGCTGTTCACCGTGGTCGGCATGCTGCCGGTATGCGGGCTGGCCTATGGCCTGCTGCACGCGCGCCGGTGTTTTCAGGGCTTTGTGCGCGGCGAAACCTTTAGCCAGTCCACGGCGCACCATCTGCGCGGCTTTGCCGCCGGAGTGATGCTGGCGGCGGTGGCCGGGCTGGTGCTGCCCACGCTGCGCAGCCTGCTGCTCGCCATGAGCGCGCCGACAGCCAGCCGTGCGCTGGTGCTGGAGTTCAGCTCGGACCACCTGCTGCTCTTGCTGTTTGCCGGCATCGTCTGGCAGATTGCGCATGTGATGGCGCAGGCGGCCGCGCTGGCCGACGAGCATGCGCAAATCGTTTAGGACGGACCTGTGCCCATCACCGTTCGTTTGAACGTCATGCTGGCCGAGCGCAACGTCAAGTCCAAGGACCTGGCCGAGTACGTGGGCATTACCGAGGCCAATCTGTCGCTGCTCAAGCAGGGCAAGGTCAAAGGGGTGCGCTTCGACACCTTGCAGCGGATCTGCGAGTACCTGCAGTGCCAGCCTGGCGACTTGCTGGTGTCCAAGCCCGATAGTTCCGAACCTGTTGCCTAGCAGGGCGCTGTAATCGCCTGCAGCGTCTTGCCGGTCTGCGGATCGAACACCACCAGATTCAGCTGCCGCGCATGCCCGGGCGTGCCGGCAATGCTGCGGAATACCAGCTTCTGCGCTGCCGTGCTGTCGCTGGGGTAGACACCTGCCACCACGTACTGGCGCACCACGAAGTCGTGCGTTAAGAATTCACCGGCGTTTTCACCGGCCTGGACCTTGGAGCTGTGGCCGTGCTCGGTCACCGTCCAGTAGGCCGACCAGCGGCTGGGCGCGCCGGCCAGCGGCGCCACCAGGGCTTCGAACTGGTCGGGCGCCAGCTGGCGCAGGTTGATCTTGGCCAGCCCGGGCTCGGCCGGCTTGCCGTACAGCTTGCCACCCCAATTTCGCCAGTCCTTGCCATTCAGCACCGCTTGCGGTGTGTAGATCGAACCCTGCTGGTTCCAGGCGGCGATCTGCCGCTGGCGCGCGGTGTGGGCGGGCGTGGCAAAGCGGTCGACCCAGCCCAGTTGGTCCCAGTAGCCTACGTGGAAGGCCTGCACCACGGCCGGCTGGCCTTTGAGCTGGCTTAGCCACTGGTCGGCCGGCGGGCAGGAGCTGCAGCCTTCGGAGGTGTAGAGCTCCAGCACCGGCAGCAGGTTCTTGCCGGATTGCAGCGTGCAGGCATTTTCTGAAGAAAAAACGGCACCGGCGCTTATGCATAATGCGCAAGCAGCTATAAATTTAATAGTATTCAGCATACAAGCTCCACATCTATACACCCAAATACGCCTTGGTCGCGCACGCGGCCCGTACCTTACAAACTGATGCAAAAAAGCCGCATTGATGCGCCCTGTGCGCGGGCAAACCGCTTCGTTTTGCCATGGTCTGTGTGGTTCAATAATGTGTACCTGATGGTCCTAAGCGACTAAACCTCTTAACAAGAAAAGGTCTTATCCATGCGCCTCAGTCCTTTGGCCGGTCACACCGCGCCGCTATCACTTCTGGTCAACCTGCCTCGGCTGGTGACCGCCTATTACAGCCTGCGCCCCGACCCCGCCGAGGCCAGCCAACGCGTGGCGTTTGGTACCTCGGGCCACCGGGGCAGCGCGTTCAGCAGCAGCTTCAACGAGCAGCATGTGCTGGCCGTCACCCAAGCCATCTGCCAGTACCGTGAAAAGAGCGGCATCAACGGCCCGCTGTTCCTGGGTATTGACACGCATGCGCTGTCGGAACCCGCGGCGGCCACCGCGCTGGAGGTGCTGGCCGCCAACGGCGTGCACGTCATGCTGTCGCTGAACGATGAGTACACGCCCACGCCTGCGGTGTCCCACGCCATCCTGGTCTACAACAAGGGCCGTACCTCGGGCCTGGCCGACGGCATTTTGATGACGCCATCGCACAACCCACCCGAAGACGGTGGCTACAAATACAACCCCACCAACGGCGGCCCGGCCGACAGCGACATCACCGGCTGGATCGAAAAAGCCGCCAATGTGCACCTGGAAAACGGCCTCAAGGATGTGAAGCGCATGCCGTATGCGCAGGCGCTGCGGGCCAACACCACGCACCGCCACGACTACCTCACGCACTATGTGGACGACCTGGCCAACGTGATCGACATGGAAGCTATCCGCATTGCCGGTGTGCGCATGGGCGTGGACCCGCTGGGTGGCGCCGGCGTGCACTACTGGGCGCGCATCGCCGAGAAGTACAAGCTGCGGCTGGACGTGGTGAGCGACCAGGTCGACGCCAGCTTCCGCTTCATGACGGTGGACTGGGACGGCCGCATCCGCATGGACCCGTCGAGCAAGAGCGCCATGGCCTCGCTGATCACGCTGAAGGACAAGTACGACATCGCCTTCGCCTGCGATACCGACCACGACCGCCACGGCATCGTGACCAAGAGCGTAGGCCTGCTGCCACCCAACCACTACCTGGCGGTGTGCATCGACTACCTGTTCCAGAACCGCCCGGGCTGGAGCCCGCAGGCCGGTGTCGGCAAGACCCTGGTCAGCAGCGGCATGATCGACCGCGTGACCGCGCGGCTGGGCCGCAAGCTGTACGAGGTACCGGTGGGCTTCAAATGGTTTGCCAGCGGCCTGAACGATGGATCGCTGGGCTTTGGCGGCGAGGAGAGCGCGGGCGCGTCCTTCCTGCGGCGCGATGGCGGCGTCTGGACCACCGACAAGGACGGCATCGTGCCGGCCCTGCTGTCGGCCGAGATCATCGCCCGCACCGACCTTGACCCCGGCGAGGCCTACCAGAAGCTCACCGCAGCCTTTGGCGCACCCGCCTACGACCGTATCGACGCACCGGCTACGCCCGAGCAAAAGAAGAAGCTGGGCAAGCTGACACCCGAGCAGATCACCAGCTCCGAGCTGGCCGGCGAGTCCATCACCAAGGTGCTGACCAATGCGCCGGGCAATGGCGCCAGCCTGGGCGGCCTGAAGGTGATGACCGAAAGCGGCTGGTTCGCCGCGCGCCCCTCGGGCACCGAGAACATCTACAAGATCTACGCCGAAAGCTTCCAGGGCGAGGTGCACCTGCGCCACATCATCAAGGAAGCCCAGAAGATCGTAGACCTGGCGCTGGCCAAGGGCTGACGCCGCGCGCATGGCATCCAAAGCCCAGTTCCGCCTGCGCATTTACCGCGACGACAGCATTGCCATAGGCCCGGGCAAGGTCGCCTTGCTGGAGGCGATTGCCGATACCGGCAGCATCTCGGCCGCCGCCCGGCAGCTGGGCATGTCGTACCGGCGCGCCTGGGTGCTGGTCGATGAAATGAACCGCGCCCTGGCATCGCCCGCCGTCAGCACGGCCGCCGGCGGCGTGCAGGGTGGCGGTACAGCGCTGTCGCCGCTGGGCGAAAAGCTGGTCCAGCATTACCGTGCGGTAGAGCAGGCCGCACGGACCGCCGCCGCCGCGGACATTGCCGCACTCCAGGAACTGCTCGCGCCTTAGCGCTCCCTATCGCTATATCTGGCTGGATACAATGCGAGCCATGCCTGCATTGCTCGCCTCCATGGACTGGTTTCCGCTCATCCTGTCGCTCAAAGTGGCGGCGGTGGCGACGCTGCTGGCCACCATTCTGGGCGTGGCACTGGGCTGGATTTTTGCGCGCAAGAAGTTCCCCGGCAGCACGCTGCTGGAGGCTGCCTGCATGCTGCCGCTGGTGCTGCCGCCCACCGTCATCGGCTATGCGATCCTGGTCGCCGCCGGCCGGCGCAGTCCGCTGGGCAGCTGGCTACGCGAGCACCTGGACTACACCATCATCTTCAGCTGGCATGGCGCTGTCGTGGCGTCCAGCATCGTGGCGCTGCCGTTGGTGCTGAAGTCGGCCAGCGCCGCGTTTGCCGGGGTGGACCGCACGCTGGAGGCCGCGGCCAGCACGCTGCGCCAGTCGGCCTGGTCGGTGTTCTGGCGCGTGACCCTGCCGCTGGCCTGGCCGGGCATCCTGGCCGGTACCTTGCTGGCCTTTGCCCGTGCCATGGGCGAGTTCGGCGCCTCGCTGATGGTGGCCGGCTCGATCCCGCAGCAAACCCAGACCCTGTCGATGGCGATCTACGACGCGGTGCAGGCCGGGCAGGACGATCTGGCGCTGCTGCTGGTGCTGATCACCTCGGCGCTGTCGATTGCGGTGCTGGTGTTGTCGAACCGTTTTTTCTCTTTGCGTTAACTTTCACGTTAAGGAAACCCGTGATGCGTCTTTTCAGCCTGATCTTGCTCCTGCCGTTTGCTGTGGGGGCCCAGCAGATCACCGTCTCCACCGCCGCCAGCCTGACCGATGCGTTCAAGGAGCTCGGCCCCAAGTTCGAAGCCAGCCAGCCCGGCGCCACCGTGCGCTTCAACTTCGCTGCCTCTGGCGTGCTGCTGCAGCAGATCAGCCAGGGCGCGCCGGTCGACGTGTTCGTCAGCGCCGACCAGGACACCATGGACCGCGGCGCGGCGCAGAAGCTGATAGACACCGATAGCCGCGAGAACTTTGTCACGAACAGCCTGGTGCTGGTTGAGCCATCCAAAGAAGGCACGGGCATCCAAAGCCTGCAAGACCTGGCCAAGCCTGCCGTGCGTAGAATCGCCATCGGCAAGCCCGCCACCGTGCCTGCTGGCCGCTACACCCAGCAGGTGCTGGAAGGCGCAAAGCTCTGGACCGTGCTGGAGCCCAAGTTCGTGCAGGCCGACAACGTGCGCCAGGTGCTGGACTACGTGAGTCGCGGCGAGGTGGAAGCCGGCTTCGTCTACCGCACCGATGCCACGCTGCTGGGCGACAAGCTGAAGATCGTGCTGACGCCGGCCAACCACGCGCCGGTGTCGTACCCGATTGCCGTGGTCAGCGACAGCAAGCAGAAGGCCGTGGCGCAGAGCTTCATCGCCTTCTTGTTCACCGATGCGGCCCAGCAAGTCTTGACCAAATACGGCTTCGGTAAACCGTGATCGATGTAGACATCCAACTCTCGGTGGCCGACGGCCGCCGGCGCTTCGACCTGGCGGTGCGCTTTGCCAGCGATGTGCCGTTTGCCGCGCTGTACGGCCCGTCGGGTGCGGGTAAAACCCTGAGCTTGCAGGCGATTGCCGGCCTGCTGCGGCCCACGCGTGGCCATATCCGGATTGATGGCCGCACCTTGTTCGATTCCGCGGCCGGCATCGATGTGCCCACGCCGCAACGCCGCGTCGGCTACCTGCCGCAGAACTACGCGCTGTTTCCGCACCTGTCGGTACGCCAGAACATAGGCTTCGGCCTGACCTCCTGGCGCAAACGCCGCCTCAGCCCAGACGAGCAAGCCCAGGTGCAGAGCCTGCTGGACAGCTTTGGCCTGAACGCCATGGCCGACAGCCGGCCCAGCAGCCTGTCCGGTGGCCAGCAGCAGCGCGTGGCCCTGGCGCGGGCCCTGGCCTGCGCGCCGCAGGTGCTGCTGCTGGACGAGCCGTTTGCCGCGCTGCACCCCAGCCTGCGCCTGAGTCTGCGCGAAGAATTGGCCCAAGCGCGCCGGCAGTGGGGCATTCCAGCGCTGATGATCACCCACGACGTGGAAGACGTGCTGGCGCTGGCCGACGTGGCCTTTGTCTTCGACCAAGGGCAGGTGGTGCAGCAGATCGGTCTGATGGACGCCAGCTGCCGCAGCCTGGCGCGGCAAGACTTGGGCGGAACAGGCCCCGCAGAGCCAACGGCTTTGCAACACAAGGTACGCAGTTTGCTATTGAATAAATAGCTGTTAGCGCAGGTGTCTTCTGCGCTAGAGTCGCTTTTTATATACAAAATATGGGCTAGGGTGGCTGTGGCAAACTCACGCCCCTTGCCTTATTAGTTCCCGTTCATGCAGAAAATCATCCGCCAGCTGGCCACCGAGATCCAAGTCCGAGAAGAACAAATCCGCTCCGCCGTCGAGCTGCTGGACGGTGGCGCCACCGTGCCCTTTATCGCCCGCTACCGCAAGGAAGTCACCGGCGGCCTGGACGACATCCAGCTGCGCGAGCTGGAAACCCGCCTCGGCTACCTGCGCGAACTCGAAGACCGCCGCGAGGCCATCGTGAAAAGCATAGAAGAACAGGGCAAGATGACCGACGCCTTGCGCGTGGCGATCTTCTCCGCCGCCACCAAGCAGGAACTCGAAGACCTGTACCTGCCGTTCAAAACCAAGCGCCGCACCAAGGGCCAGATCGCCCGTGAAAACGGTATCGAGCCGCTGGCCGACAAGCTGTTTGCCAACCCCGCGCTGCTGCCGGCCGATGAAGCCCAGGCCTTTGTGAAAGCCGAGAAGGGTGAAAACGGCGACGATTTCACCACCGTGCAGGCCGTGCTCGACGGTGTGCGCGACATCCTCAGCGAGCGCTGGGCCGAAGACGCTGCCCTGATCCAGAACCTGCGCGGCTGGCTGTGGAATGAAGGTCTGCTGCGTAGCAAGCTGGCCACTGGCAAGGACGAAAACAACCCCGACATCGCCAAGTTCCGCGACTACTTCGACTACGACGAGCCGATCGGCCGCGTGCCATCGCACCGCGCATTGGCCGTGTTCCGCGGCCGTGGCCTTGAATACCTGGACGCCAAGCTGGTGCTGCCGGTCGAACCCGAACCCGGTAAGCCTTCGCTGGCCGAGGGCCGCATCGCCATCCACCTGGGCTGGAGCCACCAGGGCCGCCCCGCCGATGATCTGATCCGCAAATGCGTGGCCTGGACCTGGCGGGTCAAGCTCAGCCTGTCCACCGAACGCGATCTGTTCGCCAAGCTGCGCGAAGACGCCGAAAAGGTGGCTATCAAGGTGTTTGCCGACAACCTGCGTGACCTGCTGCTGGCCGCGCCCGCAGGCCCGCGCGTGGTGCTGGGCCTCGACCCCGGCATCCGCACTGGCGTGAAGGTGGCCGTGGTCGACACCACCGGCAAGCTGGTGGAAACCGCCACCGTCTTCCCGCACGAGCCGCGCAAGGACTGGGAAGGCTCGCTGCACACCCTGGGCAAGCTGTGCATCAAGCACGGCGTGAACCTGATCGCCATCGGCAACGGCACGGCCAGCCGCGAAACCGACAAGCTGGCCGCCGACCTGATGAAGCTGCTGGAGAAGCACGTTGATCCGAACAGCCCGCCCAAGACCGCGATGCAGCGTGTGGTGGTCAGCGAGGCCGGCGCGTCCGTGTATTCCGCCAGCGAATTTGCTTCGCAGGAAATGCCCGATGTGGACGTGAGCCTGCGCGGTGCCGCCAGCATTGCCCGGCGCCTGCAAGACCCGCTGGCCGAGCTGGTGAAGATCGACCCCAAGTCCATAGGCGTGGGCCAGTACCAGCACGACGTGAGCCAGAACGACCTGGCGCGCAGCCTGGAAGCCGTGGTCGAAGACTGCGTGAACTCGGTGGGCGTGGACCTGAATACCGCCAGCGTGCCGCTGCTGAGCCGGGTCTCCGGCCTGTCGGCGACCGTGGCCAAGGCCGTGGTGCGCTGGCGCGAGGCCAACGGTGCGTTCAAGAACCGCAAACAGTTGATGGATGTCAGCGGCCTGGGCGCCAAGACCTTCGAGCAGAGCGCGGGCTTTTTGCGCATCCGTGGCGGCGACAACCCGCTGGACATGACCGGCGTGCACCCCGAAACCTATCCGCTGGTCGAGCAAATCATTGAAGTGACCAAGAAGCCGGTGACCGAGCTGATGGGCCGCGCCGAGATGCTGAAGACCCTGCGGCCCGAGCTGTTTGCCAATGAGAAATTTGGCGTCATCACCGTCAAGGATATTCTGGGTGAGCTGGAGAAACCGGGCCGCGACCCGCGCCCGGACTTCAAGGTGGCGCGCTTCAACGACGGCGTGGAAGACATCAAGGACCTGGTCGAAGGCATGGTCTTGGAAGGCACGGTCAGCAACGTGGCAGCTTTCGGCGCGTTTGTCGACCTGGGCGTGCACCAGGACGGCCTGGTGCATGTCAGCCAACTGAGCCACAAGTTCACCAACGATGCGCGCGAGGTGGTCAAGACCGGCGACATCGTCAAGGTGCGGGTGGTGGAGGTGGATGTGGCGCGCAAGCGGATTGCCTTGAGCATGAAGCTGGACGCGGCCCCCGCACGCCGCGATGGCCCGCGCGACAACCGCTTCGAGGGCGCAGCCCGCGGCCAGCAGCAGCCGCGTCGGGACAACAGCCCTGCGCCGCAGTCGGCCATGGCCTCGGCTTTTGCCAAACTGCAGGGCGGTCGGTAACAGTACACACCCCCAGGCTACAGTGCTATGCACTTTCCGCCAACCCCCTTGCAGGGGGCAACAGCAGCAGCCCGGCAAAGCCGGTTCTGCGCTGTTTCTGGAAGGAGAGGGTCCTGGCCCGAACTGGAAGCTGGAGTAGGGCGGTTTTCTGCCTTACCATTCCCCATCCCCACGCCAGGAACCTGCCCCCATGGAGTTAAAAGAACTGCTAGCCTCGGAAGCGGCCTTGCCCAGCATCCCGAAGTCGGTAGCTCTGTTGCTGAGCGAGCTGGCGCGGCCCGAACCCGATCTGCGCAAGCTGGGCCAGCTGATCGGCACCGACCCGGTGCTGACGACGCGATTGCTGACCCTGGCGAATTCCGCCATGTTCCAGCTGTCGCGCAAGGTCAGCAGCATTCCCGAGGCGCTGGCGATTCTGGGCCTGGACCATCTGCGCAGCCTGGCACAGGCGGCGGCGCTGGGCCTGAGCTTCAAATCGGTGCCCGGCATCAATCTGCAGCAGTTCTGGCGCTACAGCCTGAATGTGGCCAAGCTCACGCGCGCGCTGGCCGGCATGGTGCGGCAAAACCCGGCCACCGCGTTTACCGCCGGCCTGGTGCATTGCGTGGGCGAGCTGGTGATGCACATCGGCATGCCGAAAGACATGCTGGCCCTGAACCAGCAGCTGCTGCCGCTGGACCTGCGCCGTGCCCGCATCGAACACAAGCGCCTGGGCTTTTGCTATGCCGAGGTAGGCGCCGGGTTTGCGCGCAAATGGCAGTTCCCCGACCGCATCGTCGACGCGCTGCAGTCGCAGATCAACCCGTTCCATGACGAGGTGTACGAGCCGCTGGCCGGCCTGGTGCACCTGGCCACCTGGCGGGCCCGGGCCAATGAAATCGATATGGACGAGAACGGCCTGGCGGTAAGCTACCCCGGCGAGGTCGGCCTGGCCCTGGGCCTGGACATCGACATGGTGCTGCAGCAAGACCCGATAGACTGGTCGGCCAAGACCGAGCTGGGTGCGTTCATTTAAGCTTTTGCTATTTATTCAATAGCTGCCTGCGCAGATACTAGCTGCGCCAGAGCCCCGAAATCCTTAAGAAATTTGCTATGCCATCTGATGCGCCATTAACCCCGCAGATGCGCTCGGTGCTGCAGCGCATGGCGCGGGCCCAGCGCACGCCCATGCATTTGCTGACACCCCAGCAGGCCCGCGATGCCTACGAGCAGGGCGCCGGCGTGCTGGAAGTGCCCAAGGCCGCCTTGGCGCGGGTGGAAGACTTTGAGATTCCCACCCGCGACGGTACCGCGCTGCATGCGCGGCGCTACGCCCCGTCGTTTGACGCCCTGCCGACCCTGCTGTACCTGCACGGCGGCGGCTTCACCGTGGGCAGTGTGGCCACCCACGACGTGCTGTGCCGCGAGCTGAGCCGCCTCAGCGGCTGCGCCGTGGTCTCGCTGGACTACCGGCTGGCGCCCGAGTACAAGTTTCCGACCGCGGTACACGACGCCTGGGACGCACTGGCCTGGCTGGCCGCCCAGCCCGCTGCCGGCCCGCTGGCGGTGGGAGGCGACAGTGCAGGTGGCACCTTGGCCGCAGTCTGCGCCATTCTGGCCCGCGATGCCGGCATCCCGCTGGCGCTGCAGCTGCTGTTCTACCCGGGCTGCGCAGCCCATGCGGATACGCCGTCGCACAGCCGTTTCGCCAGCGGCCTGGTGCTGGAGCGCGAGCACATCGACTTCTTTTTCGGCCAGTACCTGCGGCATCCGGCCGAGTACGAGGACTGGCGCTTTGCGCCGCTGAACGCGCCCGATGTGGACGGCGTGGCCCCGGCCTGGTTCGGCCTGGCCGAATGCGATCCGCTGGTCGACGAAGGCCTCATGTATGCCGACAAGCTGCGCCTGGCCGGCGTGGCCGTCGACCTGGACATCTACCGCGGCGTGACCCACGAGTTCATCAAGATGGGCCGCGCCATCCCCGAAGCCCGCCAAGCCCACCAGGCCGCGGCCCAGGCCTTACGCCAAGCATTCGATCTATGAGCACCACCACATTGTCAGTCGGCCCCTGGAGCGCGCTGGGCAGCGCCGCATCCCAGGTGCGCAATGCCGTTTTCGTGCAAGAGCAGGGCATTCCCGCCGAGATGGAATGGGACGTGGCCGACCAGGACGCGGTGCACGCCGTGGTCTACGACGCGCAAGGCGAGCCGGTGGCGACCGGGCGCTTGCTGCCGCAGTCGCCCGGCGTGGCGCGCATAGGCCGGATGGCGGTATTGAAGACGTTGCGCGGCAGCCACCTGGGCCAGCGGGTGCTGGAAGCCCTGGTGCAGGCGGCCCGGGAGCGCGGCGACGTTGAAGTTTGCCTGCACGCCCAGACCAGTGCCCAGGGTTTTTATGAGCGGCTGGGCTTTACCCCGCGCGGTGCGGTCTATGCCGAGGTCGGCATTCCGCACATCGAGATGTTTTTAGATATCCGCTAGCAGCTCGTAGGGCAGGGGCAGCAGGGTCAACGCATGGCCGGCTGCGCTGCCTACGGTCAGCGTGCCGTCCTGCATGGCAGCAATCTGCAGCGACACGATGGCGTCCCAGCCGCCTTCGGGGGCCGCGGCGGCCTGCACCACCACGCCGCAGGGCTGCTCGGCGTCGCCGCTGTGGAACACCTCTTGCCCGGCCATCAGGGCCGCGTCGGCATGCACGATGGCCGCGCGCCGCTTCAAGGTGCCGCGGAACTGGCTGCGTGCCACGATCTCCTGGCCGGGGTAGCAGCCCTTCTTGAAGTTCACCCCGCCGACCGATTCGTAGTTCAGCATCTGCGGCACCAGGGCTTCGAAGATAGGCTGCGACACGGTGGCGATGCCGCTGCGCACCTCGCTCCACAGCCACAGTTCCTCGCTCAGCGCCGGGCCGGCGGGCGCAGGTAACGCCACGGGCGCGACCCGCAGGGCACGGGCTTGGCCGTCCGCCGGGTAGAGCGAAATCGTCGTCGCGTCGCCGGCCGTGGCGATGCTCCAGGCCGGCTGCGGCGTGCCGGCAGCCTCGCCGACCTGGCCGTACAGGGCAAAGTCGGCCGTCGCGTCGCTGAGCTTGGCCTGGGCGCGCATCACAAACATGCTGAGCCGCTTCAAGGTCGGCGCCAGCAGATCGCGGTGGCAAATCAGCAGGATCTCGGTGGGGCTGCGTTTGAAGCCGATAAAGCTGGCCTGCATGCGGCCTTTGGCATTGCAGAACGCCGCCAAGCGGGCTTGGTCCTGGCCGAGCAGCGCAAAGTCCTGCGTCAACTGGCCGTGTAAAAACTTGGCCGCGTCGGCGCCTTCGGCGCGGATCACGCCCAGGGCGGTGAGGGGGGCAGAGCCGTTCAGGGAATAAGTCATTGCTGAATTATCATGCCCCATCATTTTTCGTAGAGGCTGTAAGGTTGTGCGTCGTCTGTTTCTAAGTTTGCTTGTGCTGGCCGGCCTCTGCGGCGGTGCGGCCTGGTGGTGGTTACACCAGCCGCTGGCGCTGGCTGCGCCATCCCTGGACCTGTCGATTGAGCCCGGCACCAGCGCCCGCGGCGTGGCCCAGGCGGTGGCGGATGCCGGTGTGCAAACCCCGTCGGTTCTGTTGTACGCCTGGTTCCGGGTCTCGGGCGACGCCCGCCAGATCAAGGCCGGCAGCTATGAAATCAGCAGCGGCACCACGCCCATCAGCCTGCTGCGCAAGCTGGTGCGTGGCGACGAAGCGCTGCGTGCTGTAACGCTGGTCGAGGGCTGGACCTTCCGCCAGGTGCGTGCCGCCCTGGCCAAGGCCGAGCAGCTCAAGCCTGACAGCTCGGCACTCAGCGACAGCTCGGTGATGGCCGCACTGGGCCGACCCGGTGTGCACCCCGAGGGCCGCTTCTTTCCCGACACCTATACCTATTCCAAGGGCAGTAGCGATTTCGCCGTGCTGACCCGGGCCATGCACGCCATGGACAAAAAGCTGGCCGCCGCCTGGGCGCTGCGCCAGCCCGGCAGCCAGGCGCAAACTCCCGAGCAGGCCCTGACCCTGGCCAGCATCGTGGAAAAAGAAACCGGCCAGGCCAGCGACCGCGCGATGGTGGCCGGCGTGTTCAACAACCGGCTACGCGTCGGCATGCCATTGCAGACCGACCCGACCGTGATCTACGGCCTGGGCGCCGGCTTCGACGGCAATCTGCGCAAGCGCGACCTGCAGGCCGATACACCCTACAACACCTATCTGCGCACCGGCTTGCCGCCCACGCCCATCGCCATGCCCGGCACCCAGTCGCTGCTGGCCGCGGTGCAGCCGGCGCCGACCTCGGCCCTGTACTTCGTGGCGCGCGGCGACGGCAGCAGCCAATTCAGCAGCAGCCTCGAAGAGCACAATCGGGCGGTGAACAAATACCAACGCAAGCAATGAAGCAGCCCGGCATTTTTATCAGCTTTGAAGGCATAGACGGCGCGGGCAAATCCAGCCACATCGAGGCACTGGCGACCGCGTTTCGGGCCCAGGGCAGGGCGGTCACACTGACCCGCGAACCCGGTGGCACGCCGCTGGCCGAGAAGCTGCGCGCCCTGGTGTTGAACGACGCCATGGACCCGTTGACCGAAGCCCTGCTGGTGTTCGCCGCCCGGCGCGACCATTTGCAGCAGGTGATCGAGCCGGCCCTGGCGCGCGGCGAGGTGCTGATCTGCGACCGCTTCACCGATGCCACCTTCGCCTACCAGGGCGGCGGCCGTGGTTTCGACTGGGGTGTGCTATCAAATCTAGAGCTGTGGGTGCAATCCGTACCTGCGCTGGGGGCCGATTTCATTCGAAATCCGGATGCGACCCTGTGGTTTGATCTGGCACCCGAAGTGGCCGCCGAGCGGCTGGCCAGCGCGCGTGTGCCCGACCGTTTCGAGTCGCAGCCGGCCGAATTCTTCCGCCGCGTGGCCGAAGGCTACGCCAAGCGCGCGGCCCAGGCACCCCAGCGGTTTGCGCGCATCGACGCCGCGGTTGACCGCGACGCGGTATGGCAGCAGATTGCTACCGCCATGGTGCAACGCCACTGGCTGGAGCAGGCATGAGCGAAGCCTTAACCACCGGTGTTTTGCCCCCATGGGTACAGCGGCAACGCAGCACCCTGCTGGCCCAGCGCGGCCATGCCTGGCTGCTGCAAGGGCCTAGCGGTCTGGGCCAGTATGGTCTGGCGCTGGAGCTGGTACGCGCCTGGCTGTGCGATGCGCCGACAGAGCAGGGCGCTTGCGGCCAATGCGGCAGCTGCCATGCGATCGATGTGCATGCCCATGCCGACCTGTGCCTGCTGATGCCCGAGGCCATGATGATCGAGCAGGGCTGGCCCTTGGGCGAGAAAGCCCAGTCCGACATCGACGACAAGAAGCGCAAGGCCAGCAAGGAAATCCGCGTTGAGGCGATGCGTGACGCGGTGGAGTTCTCGCAGCGCACCAGCGCCCGCGGCCGCGGCAAGGCCGTGCTGGTCTATCCGGCCGAGCGCATGAACCACATCACCGCCAATGCGCTGCTGAAGACGCTGGAGGAGCCGCCGGGCGACGTGAAGTTTGTGCTGGCCACCGGCGCTGCCCACCAGTTGCTGCCCACCATCCGCAGCCGCTGCATGGGCCACAACATGGTCTGGCCGGATGCAGTCGAATCCACCGCCTGGCTGGCGGCCGAAGGCGTGGCGCCAGCCGATGCGCAGGTGTTGCTGGCCGCGGCCGGCAGCCGTCCTGAAAATGCATTGCAATGGGCTCGGGCCGGGCGGACGGCGCAAAGCTGGTCGGCCGTGCCGCGCGCGGTGGTGCAGGGCGCATTGAATGTGTTTGCCGACTGGGGCCCGGCCCAGGTGGTCGACGCGCTGCAAAAGCTTTGCCACGACCTGCAGTTGGTGCGGGTGGGCGCCACGCCGCGCTTCTATGCTGCCGCCGACCTGCCCGCCGCCCCCTCGCTGGCGGCGCTGAGCCAGTGGGCGAAGGACCTGAATGCCACCGCGCGCGTCGTAGAACACCCATTTAATGCAGGTTTGCTGCTGGAATCGCTGGTGGGCCGCGCACAAAACGCCCTAAACTCGCGTCTTTAACGCTTTCATGGTGCTTGCCAATGAGCAGTAACAATGCCTCGCCCCGCCCCAGCGTCATCCAGTTAGCCATCAAGGAAAAGGGCGCGCTGTATGCCGCCTACATCCCGATCTTTGCCGATGGCGGCATGTTCATTCCGACCGTGCGCGACTACCAGCTGGGCGACGATGTGTACGTGCTGTTGTCGCTGCCCGACGATCCGCAACGCTATCCGGTCGCCGGCCGCGTCGCCTGGGTCACACCGGCACGCGCTGCTGGCAACCGTACCCAGGGCGTAGGCATCCAGTTTCCCAAAGAGGAAAAAGCCCGTTTGCTGAAGCTCAAGATCGAAGAGATTTTGGGTGCCCATTTGGCCTCTGACCGGCCAACGCAAACGATCTGATTTTTTACCGCTTTCGCCGCTATTGAGCGGTTGCTATGTTCACCGATTCCCATTGCCATCTCAGCATGCCCGACCTGGTCGCGCAGCTGCCCGCCATCCGCGCCGCCATGGCGGCTGCCCACGTAGACCGTGCCTTGTGCATCTGCACCACGCTGGAGGAATTTGGCGACGTGCACGCCCTGGCCACCGGCTACGACAACTTCTGGGCTACCGTCGGTGTACATCCCGATAACGAAGATGTGCAGGAGCCCAGCCTGGACGACCTGCTGCAACGCTCGGCGCTGCCCCGTGTGGTCGGCATCGGCGAAACCGGGCTCGACTACTACCGCCTGGGTGATCGCACCGTGGCCGATATGGAATGGCAGCGTACGCGTTTTCGCACCCATATCCGCGCCGCGCGCCAGGTGGCCAAGCCGCTGGTGATCCACACCCGCAGCGCATCGGACGACACCATAGCTATCCTGAAGGAAGAGGGCGAAGACGGCTCGGCGGGCTCTGCCGGTGGCGTATTCCATTGCTTTACCGAAACCGCGGCGGTGGCCCGGGCGGCGCTGGACCTTGGTTTTTACATCTCGTTTTCCGGCATTCTGACCTTCAAGAATGCCCAGGACATCCGTGATGTGGCGGCTTTTGTGCCCATGGACCGGCTGCTGATCGAGACCGACAGCCCATACCTGGCGCCCGTGCCGTACCGTGGCAAAACCAATAATCCGTCCTACGTGCCCTTTGTGGCCCAGCAGATTGCGCAACTGAAGAACACCAGCGTGGAAGAGATTGCCCACACCACCAGTGCCAATTTTGACCGCCTGTTCAACGGAGTTTTGGTATGAGACTTCACTTGAAGAAACTAGTCTATCTAGTTGTTTTGGCAGGATTTAGTTTGACCCATGCGGGTTCTTTTGAAGACTTCTTCATTGCCATCAAAAGAGACAACGCGGGCACGATTCAAAGCCTGCTAAAGCGCGGCTTTGACGGCAACACCAGTGATGAACAAGGCCAGTCGGGCCTGTACCTTGCGCTGAAAAGCGAATCCCTGAAAGCCGCCAACACTTTGCTGGACTGGCCCAAGATCGAGGTAGAGACCCGCACCGCCAAGGACGAAAGCCCGCTGATGATTGCTGCGTTGGCCGGCGAACTGGAAATCTGCCAAAAGCTGATCGCCAAAGGTGCCGACGTCAACAAGACCGGCTGGACGCCATTGCATTACGCCGCTACGCGCGGGCATATCGAGGTGATCCGTTTGCTGCTGGAGAACAGCGCCTACATCGACGCCGCATCGCCCAATGCCACCACGCCCTTGATGATGGCCGCACAGTACGGCACCACAGCCGCAGTCAAACTGCTGCTGGAAGAAGGCGCCGACGCCACGCTCAAGAACCAGCGCGGCCTGACGGCCTTGGACTTTGCACAGAATGCCAGCCGACCCGATGCCGTAGAAGTTTTGACCGCTGCCATGCGTACCCGGCGGCCTAAGGGGACTTGGTAGAGGCTGGAACCTTGGATGGCTTGGCCCGAAGAGCGGCCAATTTCGGTGTGCTTGGCAAAGCAGTTACTTCATACGATGTATATTATGTAAACAAACGCTAGCTATGGAATTCGTAGCTGCCTGCGCAGGCCGTTCATTTTCTAAATTTTGTTCCTACTTTTTTCTAAATTTTGTTCCCGCTTCTATGGGCTGAGTCACCCGACGCAAAGTACCACCCTGGCCAAAGTCACCCGACGCAAAGTACCACCCTGGCCAAAGTCACCCGACACAAAGTACCACCCCAAACGCCAGATTTCTTGACGCAATGTTCTTACTCGGCCGGCCTAGCGACTGAAGTAAGACCTTTGCGTCCAACTAATACTGACAGAATGTTCTTACTTGTGAGATTTGTGCAGTTTTCTTGACGCAATGTTCTTACTCCGGTGACCACGGGCGCTGATTTCGTGACGCACTATTCTGACTTGAGTGAGCCGACAGAAACCCCAAGCAAAGACGCTCCGCGCTTCGTTGGGGTTTTCTGACCCGTTTTCACGCCGAATGGGAGCTGGCCAACTGCAGTGCCTGGCCGACTGCACTGCCATTGACCATAAACCAGGAGTGGCGCTGACCAGTACCACGACGAATCAAGGTCTGTGGGTGAATCATGGTCACGGACTCACACCTTATGACAACTCATGGCCAGCGCCACTCTTGGGGAAATGACTTCTGGTCAAACAATGTATCTGTGGGCGACTAATGGCTGCTTTTCGGTCACTAAAAATATGTCATGGTCAGCGCCGCTGCAATGCGACGAAGAGAAACTAGCACTGCTGGCTGACTGCAGTGCCATTGACCATGAACCAGGCTTGGCTCTAGCCAGTCCTTGTACTTGGCCATAGCTGAGGGTAACGACGGGCCAACGGCCACCCTTGTGGTGTACATCTGGTCGGAGCCCAATACCTTTGGAGATCTCTGGTCACCACGAATGCTGCCTGGATGGCAGCTGGCCACGAGCCCTGACATTTAGCTGGGTGCTGCCCAACGACTGGTTAGCCCATGGCCAACGCCCCATACCGCGTGGTGAACAGATGGTCAATGGCCCTGGGAAGCACAACCGAACATGCTCGGCCTCGCAGCCCCATATTTCAGAGGACCCGTACGGGTTGAAGCAGTCGTTCGGCTTCGGCCGTACTCTCTCGTACCAGGCCTGCATTGTTGTGGGTAGCCGTGCTTCCAGATTCGCGGTCTTGTGTATAGCGGAGCAGGTGTTTGCCTTGCAACGTCAGTATTCAGTCAAAGCCTAGCCATGGACTTGGCGTACAGAACGCGAATACTCGTACTTTGCCAGCGCCCTGCCCGCTTACCCACAAACGACTGCTTCCCAACGGTTTTAAAGTCCCAAATGGGCCCAAAGCAGCCGGCCGCGCCGCCGCAACATTAGGTTTTTCCCTTAATCTCGCTTGCAACAACCCGCGAGCTTTGCCTTACCACTCCTTCTGATGCTCCGCAGCGTGGGAAAGCCACTCCGCAAACAGTGATTTCACGGCCGCGCCGCCCCTGTGGATACTTCCTAGTCCCTCAACATTAGCACGTATTTGACATTGTCAGATTATTTTGTGAAAATATCTGACATTGGAGGTATCCATGAGTGATGGTCCGTACAAGAGTCTGCCGATGTCGCGGGGTTGGAAGCGGTTAGCTCGCTACGCTGAGAACGAGAACTTCGACAGCGTGGACACCTGTGCCGCAGCGAATACCGCGCTCGAAGGTACGTGGCGGAAGGAAGTACCGACGGTCGTAGTCAACGAACTACGCGAGGTGTTTTTTGAGCGCGCGCCGGACCTTTTCAACGACGCTCGCCTCAAACGCATTGAGGCAGCAGCCGGCGGCGCGGCGGGATATGGTCTTGCTCGGCAGCTGACCGCACATGCGTCTTCCGTTCTCACCGAGGGCCTCTCCGGTGAGGTGGGCTTCCTTGAAGCCATCAAACGCGCGGTCTGGGACTACGCGTCCCGCGCCCGCAGGCAAATGGAAGAGCACTATTGCAGGACGGCGTCATCGCGCCTCACCCAGCAGGTGCGTCAGCGCATTTCTCAGGCCATAGGTGCCGCGGACTTCGAGGGCCTTGCACGTCGATGGGCCGGCCTTGATAAGCGCTCCAGCAAGCGCAGCGTCATCTCCAAACACACGGGCCTAGACGATGGAGTGGCACTCTGATGAAGCGCGACGACCAAAAGCTCGCTTCGCGCGTCTTGCGCGTCGATGTAATTGAGCAAGGCGGCCAGGCGCGGCCAGGTTGCACCGCGTGCGAAATCGGCGCCGACTTGGCATTCTCGACCAGCCATCTGGAGAGCTACTGCCTCGTGCAGTGGGAACCGGTCATCTTCGACGCGCTGGTGGTTGCCGCAGCGGTGGAGTTCTGCGACCGAATCCAACGACGGCAAGCTCACCACTGGGGACGAACTTTCGAACTGCTCGTGCCTGTCCACGACCCGGATCGTTGGAATGCGCCATCTGTCAATGTCGCGCTCAAAGCAGCGCTGGACTTCTTGACTGGTGACTGCTGGCAGATTTCGTTCGTCGCTCGCAAGGCGCCCGCCAATGTTCCGCAGCAGTTTTCGTTTGAGGTACCTGGCGATACGCGAGCGATCATTGCTTTCAGCGAGGGCCTCGACTCCCGCGCGGTCGCGGGGCTGATGCATCGTGTGTACGGCGACGGCCTCATCCGCGTGCGGCTCGGCACCAAGAAGTTTGAGCCACCCATCACGCTGTCCGGCAAGAAGCAGCCCTTCACTTCGATTCCATACGATGTGAAACCGAAGACGGGCGAGTTCGTCGAATCGAGCGCCCGCTCCCGAGGCTTCAAGTTTGCAACGATGAGCGGCATCGCTGCCTACCTCGTAAAAGCAGAGAAAATCATCGTGACGGAAAGCGGCCAAGGCTCAATCGGCCCTGTGCTGGTTCCCGTCGGCCAAGGCTACGAGGACTATCGCTCCTACCCGTTGTTTACCGACCGGATGGAGAGGTTCTTTTTTGCGCTGTTCGATCACCGCGTCCACTTTGACTTCCCTCGACTGTGGAGCACCAAGGGAGAAACTCTCGCAGCCTTCGTCAAAGAATGCGTCGATGGTTCCCATTGGAGCAAGACTAGGTCTTGTTGGCAACAGACCCGCCACTCGTCGGTGGCTGGAAAGTTGCGTCAATGCGGCATCTGCGCGGCCTGCATGCTGCGTAGGCTCAGCGTGCACGCTGCGGGGCTGACCGAGGACCGAGAAACCTACATCTGGAAGGACCTCGCGTCTCCAACCTTTAAAGAAGGTGCTGGCTCGGCTACGGAGCACATCACCAAGAGCAAGTTCGAATATGCCATCGCAGGCGTGCTGCACCTTGATCATCTTGCGGGCTTGCAGAAGTCGGCGATGGACAAGGTGGCGATTGACCTGGCTGTGACCGAACTGAGTCGCTCCCGTGGAATGGCGGTGGACGCGACCCGAAGTGCGATGACTCGACTACTAAATCAACATGAGAGTGAATGGATGAATTTTCTTGATGCCTTGGGGCCCAACTCCTTCGTTACTGCGTGGGTGGGACGACCATGAGCGACTCCCCCCTGAGTACTGTCTCAGCCGTCGACGTGGGCGAGCGGCTGCGACTAGCGCGCGAGTCAAAGGGCCTAACTCAGAAGGACGCAGCGGATGCCATCTCTGTGGCACGGACGACGCTGGTTGCTATCGAACAAGGTCAGCGGCGCCTCCGGATTGACGAGCTGCAGCAGCTCGCCAAGCTCTACAGCTTGTCCGTGAACGCCTTACTACGTCGTGAAGCAGTTCACGTGGACCTGATTCCACGTTTTCGCAAAGTGGTCGGCGCGGAAGACGTTGCTGCAAGTCAAGCTACCCAGCTACTCGCCAACCTGGCACGTGCCGAGGTCGAGCTGGAAAACCTGCTTGGTGTCAAAAGGGCCAGGAACTACCCACCAGAGCGCCCCATCCTTCCAGGCGACGTCCGCATGCAAGCTGAGCAGGACGCGCAGGAGCTGCGGCAACGCCTCGGTTTGGGCTTTGCGCCAATCGCGGACATCGTGACTCTACTGGAGATGGAGCTCGGCATACGGGTCTACGTGCGACGCTTTGATGGATCGGTGTCAGGCGTCTTCGCGCACGACGATACTCTTGGCGCATGCTTCCTTCTCAACGCGAACCATCCGCGCGAAAGACGAAACCAGACGGGCGGCCACGAGCTGGGCCACTTCATCTCCGTGCGACATGACGCCGAGGTGCTACATGCCGACGAGCCGGAGAGCTCGCGGGAAGAGCGCTACGCCAATGCTTTCGGCAGAGCCTTCTTGACACCTGGTGGCGCAGTTAGGCAAAAATTCCAGGAAGTGACGGCGGGCTCCACCCACCTGACCCGGCGGCACATCATCGTGATGGCGCACTTCTTCGGGGTCTCACGCGAGGCCGTGGTTCGTCGCCTTGAGGAGCTTGGTTTGACCAAAAAGGGGACTTGGGAGTGGTTCGCCGCCAACGGTGGCATCACCGACGAGCAAGCTGCTCAGGTGTTGGGTGACCTTCGCACGCCCGACCGGCAAAAGCTTGAGGCCGACAAGCCCACGAGTATCCGAATTAACCTGCTGGCGGCTGAAGCTTACCGACGCGAGCTGCTAAGTGAGGGACAGCTGGCCAGACTTCTTCATCTTGACCGCATCGAGCTTCGTGAAATGCTCGAAGAGGTAGACCTACTGGAGGTAGAGGCCGATGGCGCTCCCACCCTCCTTATCTGAGCATCCATCCATGCTGGTTGTCGACGCCAGCGTCATCATCAGCCTGAATGCCTCAGGCTGCGCCGCAACAATTCTTGACTCGCTTCCGCACCGCATCGCTGTTGTCGACATCGTCGTCGACGAAATAAGAGGTGGCTTGCGACGCGGACGCAAGGATACTGCCACGCTTGATGCGTTGCTTGAGGGCAAGCTGCTTGACGTGGTGACGCTTGGCCCTAAAGGGTTACTTCGCTTTGAATCTCTCGTGGTCGGCGCTGCTGGCGAGACATTGGACGACGGCGAGGCAGCAACCCTTGCATATGCAGAAGAAGCCGATGCGCGAGCGCTCATTGACGAGCGGAAAGCAAGGCGAATAGCAGGCGAGCGGCATGCCTACATACCGCTTAGCTGCACCATGGACCTTTTCGGCTGTGAGAATGTGGCGCGCGCCATTGGCCCCACTGGCGTCGCGGATGCCATACACAGCGCATTGGTCGGGGCGCGCATGCGCGTACTCAACGAACACATGGATTGGGTCGTCAGCCAGATAGGAGACCAACGAGCCGCTGGCTGTCCATCCTTATCGGTGTTCATTCGGGAACAGGCGAGAAAGCGTCTGCAGAGACCGTCGGCCGCACCCCAGCCTTCATAACTCGCTAGCCTGCTTTTGGGGTTGCAACGAGAATCTCAATTCCGCATCAACGTCCAATGATGCCATTCGTTGGTACTTCGAGGAGCGCCGTGATCTTGGTCGGCTGCTCGCAGCGCCGGTACGTCAGCGGGCCAGCGGCTTGGCCTAGTTGTAGTCCTACCGCCAGGTAGCAATGGTGGTCCGGGCTTGGCTCAATGTTTCAAACCACTGCTTGTTACGGTCCATAGACATTTGACCACTTTGGGTTCACAGACGATACCCGTCCTGCATGAACCATTGCGACCGGAAGAGACCCGCGTAGAGAGCCGCCTCCCATTCATTGGGACGTGGGAATCTATTCACTCTACGGCCGACGAACGTCTGCAAATCGGCCGGCGTCAAATCTGCAAGAAAATCCTTCACGCTGGCAAGGTGACTACCCGCCTGCACCGCGTACCTGGCTGCAAGTTCCAGTTCACTGAAATGATGGCGCACCCGCTTGCACAATCCTTCACTCCAGTCGGCAGGGGTTTCCACTCGATATGCGACGGTAACGGGATTGGTATCTTGCACATCACATAGCAACCAAGTTTCAGTTTCTATCCGTGCTTCTTCAAAATAGGGGTGTGGCATGGTGGTTTCCACCCCAATTGCTCCCGCCCCCATTTTTTTATTGCAGTCCGTACACGCGGGCACCAGGTTTATCGGCAGAACCGAGAACACGGGATACCGAGCCTTAGCTGCAAAATGGTCTAACGTGGAGACATGACCAAAGCCGCAGAGTGGGCAGATTCCCAGCTCTGTCATTCTGAGTTGGTCATAGTGGCTTCGTCCGCCACCCTTGCCTTTTGACATCTGGCCGTCGTAAAGGTCGACAAAATCTTTCTTGGTCAAGTTGGCCAGAACGATTTGGTCGTCATTTCCCCACGCTGCAGCCGGAAAATGGTGTAGCTCGCTGATCCCGGCTCGCTTCGCATACAGCTCAGACGCTTCTTCAACTGCCAGTGCTGCTTCAGTGAACTTTGCTGACAACACTGCGTTTGACAGACTTCCAACACAGTCTGCATATACGGTCGCTCTATTCATTGTCGGCTTCGGCAGACACCTCATCGGGGCAGCTCCAGCGATTTTCCGCGTAGCAACGACAGCAAAATCGCCTGCGCCTCATCGCCCAGTTGTCCGTCAAAGTTGGCCAAGATGCTGTCAAACGTTCCACCAGCATTTACTGCGGACTCGAGCATTTCATGAAACCCAGACTTAGAAACTTCGAGACCAAAAACTTCTCGAGTCAGTACACCGACGTTCTCCCCAAAAGTTTCGCGATTGGGTCTGTCGCTCCGCGCCTCCAGTCGACTCCTCGTCATTTTCCAAACGCAAGACTTCGGCACTTCTTGGAGCACGACGGGCGAATGCGTGGCAACAATAGCAACACCGTTACGACTAAACAGGAGCTCGGACAGCGCACGTGTGAACGCAGACAAAAGGGGAGGATGGAGGTGGCTCTCCGGCTCGTCCAGAAGCACGAGGGTCTTTTCTTCAACCATTTCCACCAGCTTAGTCATCGTCAAGAGCACTATTGAATGCCCTGAACTCATGCGGCCAGCTTTAGCAGCCGCTTTTTCAACCGCCTCATCTTCATCGATTTCAGCGAGGTTAGCCCATTCCATCTCTTCGAAGTTCGAATCAGATGCAAGTCGCGAGACTGCCTTGTAGAATCGAGCTTTTTTTTCTGGCTGGCTCATACAGAGCTTGAAGCTCTGAACAAACTCCGCGACCAAATCTGCATCGGTCTTTGGCGGTGTCGGTTGGTTTGCGCCGCCGGCTCGGACCGTCTTCATTCCAATATAACAATACGCGGGTCCCTCAGTTCTATCCTGCCTATCCTTCGGAGGAACGAATGGGTCGAACGCGCTAAACGAAACGGAGATGACGCTACTAAAGTAATCCTTGTGGAGCGGGGACTCGATAAAGCTGCGGTCAATGAACACGCAAGATGGCTTTGTCGGTGGGCTATGAGCGACAAGTGCGCTCACCATATTATTTAGAAGGGTCGTTTTTCCAACCCCGTTTCGGCCGATGAGGACGTGAATATTGGTGGGAGGATGGGACGCAGCAGCGACCTCAAACTGAAGGCTTACTGCAGCATGCCTCTCATCGGCGGCTTGCTTGAACGAAAATTTGAAATCGGAAAGCTGCGCCTCCCCTATGAGCACTCGCTTGAACTGTCCATTAATAACAGATTGACTGACGCCACGTGTAAGCGAGTCTTTAAATACCTTTTCCGATTCAACAGCCGCGTGCAGTCCATCGTCTACGACAACGTCTCGCAGTGCTCGAAGTAGCTCCAGACGAATGTCTCCAGGCAATTTTTCTTTCAAACTCTGGTAATACTCGACATCCTGCCCCAGAGAAAACCATCCTTCGGGTAATTGATTGAAGGTCTCCGGCATGGTTTCCCGAGTCCAACCGTGCGGCTGGCTTTTATAGCCAATCTTTAGGGTCCCTATTTCTAACCGTTCTCCCTGCAAGACAACTGTCAAGGTGAAGCTCGTTTTGAATGAATAGTCATCCCAATCCCCGGATGTCAATTGGAATACATTCAATAAATTGCTATTTGCGCGCTCGCGCACACCCAGTTTCTTAAAGGTCAGTTGCATACTGTGGTCTCGGATAGGCCGTCGATTTTATGGTCGTAGGCATTCAATCTCAACGGACTGCTGCCGGTGCAAAACTTATGGACAACATCCTGGCGGCCCAACTTGGATGCACTTTTATCGATGACCGCTTGTGGCCGACTGTGGCGGTCCAGTTAGTCATCGTAGTCTGCCGCGTCGGCGTCGATTGCCCGCTGCAGCGCGGCGGCAGATTCATGTGAGAGAGCAGAGGGGTAATCCCATGGCTTGACATGTGTCTCCTTTGCCCAATCGAGGTGCGTCGCCAGGGTGCCGTCAGAACAGCACACCAAGCCGTCATCGTTGTCCACACGGCGGCCGATGACTTCGGCACTCTTACCCCAAAGTGGGTGGTCATCAGCCAGCTCTCGCTTCAACTGTCGCTGGAGGGCGGGAAGGTCCAGAGGGTGATTTAGCGGCCTCCAAGGCAGCCGCCAGTTCAGGCTTTCAACGGTGGGCATCATGAAATTAGAAAGGAGGCGGGTAGGTCTGCTTCTAGCCGTATGTTGCCGCACCTCGATATGCCGAATTCTGCAGCCATCATCAAAATGGTGGACAACTAGCGGAACGGCGTGAACGTCCGCCGCCGATTCTTGCCGTTGCCTAGATTGAAGCCGATCTCATATTGGAGAATGGTCCGTAGAAGATTGACTTGAGTCATTTCTGTGCAGTCTCCGCGCTACGCTTTGGGGCACGCTTGGGTATCCGTACCTGTTCGGGCGCATTGACGGATGCAGGAAGAGTTTGGTGTGCGAGGAGCACATCCAGTTGCTTGAGGGTCGCTGCGCTGGCTGCCGCCTGGGCGTCCAGCAGGGCGCGCAGTTCCGCTGCGCGCTCCTGGGTGGAGGCCAGCGCCTGGCGAGAGGAGCGCAGTTCCGCATCGGTTTGCCGCAACTTCTCTCCTAGCTGTCGCTTGTCCAGTTCCGACTGTTGGGAGGCTGCTTCGGCCCGCTGCGTTGCAGCTGCCACTGCGGCCTTGGCCAGCTTGGCCTCCTGTCGCTCGCGATCGAGGTCCTGCATCAGCCGGCGTTCATTCGCGGCCGTGCGCTCGTCGATCCGGATCCGCTCCTCGGCGTGGCGTTGTCGTTCTTCTTCGGTGCGGCGCCGCTCTGTATCCCGCTGTTGTTCCACGGCTGACAGCTTGGACTGCAGTGCCTCGATGTCCTGGCCCCGCTCGGCCAGTACGGTCTGGGCTTCCCGCAGCCGGGCCGCCAGATCCGCCATCTGCTCCTGCGCGACCAACAGGGCGCGCTCGGCCGCCGCCTGCCGTTCCGCAAAAACCGCCTCCTGCTGGGCCAGTTCGGCCACCCGGGATTCGAAGATAGCGCGCTCGTCCGTAAGTACCTGCCGCGCTGCTGCCGCCGCTATGTTGACCTCCTTGCGTGCTTGCGACAAGGCCGCCTCCCAGAGTTTGATGCTTGCCTGCTGCACCGCCGCTGGAAGACCGCCCGCCTCCTCCTTGGCCTCGCCGACGCCCAGTCTCGGCCCCAGCGTGGCGAACCAGGTCTCCAACAGCGGGCCCACCGTGTTCGGCGAGCCGCGGCCCATTTTCAGGCGCACCCGTTCGATGGTCGGGCGCAGGCCTTCGGCGAGCAAGGCGTCGGCCGCCGTCCAAACGTCGTCCTGTTGCACACCCCGTGTACTTTTCTGTGACATCACCCTACTCCGTTTTATATTTAGCCACGATAAGAGATTGTTATCGTGACTTATCATTGATTTATGTAATAGATCATACATACTATGTGTGTTAAATAACAATAATTCACTTTGAAGCAGCATGCGCCTACCCAGTCTCCGTAAAACACCGGCTCTACAGCCCACTGAACTGACGGATGTCACCCAGCGCGCCGTCGAGGATCTACTGCGCGAAGGCGAATCGCAGAACACCTTGACCAGCTACCGCGGTGCCTTGCGCTACTGGGCGGCTTGGTACGGCATGCGCTATGGTGGCCAGATTGGCTTACCGCTACCAACGGCATGCGTGCTGCAGTTCATCGTTGACCACGCCGAGCGGACTACGGCTAAAGGCCTGGTATCAGAACTGCCATCCGAAATTGACCAGGCGCTGGTCCGAGCCGGCTACAAAGGCCGTCTCGGCGCCATGACGCACAACACCCTGGTGCACCGCATCGCGGTGCTGTCCAAGGCGCACCAACTGCGCGAGCTAAAGAACCCCTGCCATGACCCCAAGGTGCGCGAGCTGCTGTCGCGGACCCGAAAGGCCTACGCCAAGCGTGGCGCCCTGCCGCAGAAGAAAGATGCCTTGACCCAGGATCCGTTGCAGGCTTTGCTGGTCACCTGCGATGACTCGCCCCGCGGTATCCGCGACCGCGCCCTCCTCCTGTTTGCCTGGGCCAGCGGCGGCCGCCGGCGTTCGGAGGTCGCTGGGGCCGACATGCAGTTCTTGAAGCGCATCCCGGACGGGTTCAGCTATACCCTCGCCTTCTCCAAGACCAACCAGTCGGGCGCCGATCAGCCGGAAAACACCAAGCCGGTCCTCGGCCCGGCGGCGGACGCCTTGGAAGCCTGGCTGCAGACAAGTGGCATCACGTCAGGGGCGATATTTAGGCGGGTGCGCAAGGGCGGTCACGTGGGTGAGGCGCTCTCCCCTGCGGCGGTGCGCGATATTGTGAAAATGCGCTGTGCCCTCGCAGGCGTTGAGGGAGATTTCTCTGCGCACTCGCTTCGCTCGGGGTTTGTGACGGAGGCCGGGCGGCAGAAGGTGCCGCTGGCGGAGACCATGGCGATGACGGGGCATCACAGTGTCGCGACGGTGCTGGGGTATTTTCGGACCGAGGCGACTTTGTCCAGCGCGGCCGCGCGGCTATTGAAATAGCGCCCCGAGGTTGGTCGAGTGCGCACTGGGGCACGTGGCAGTGCGACGATTGTGTAAGCTGCGGACTCCTAATCCGTAGGTCGACAGTTCGAATCTGCCAGGCCCCACCAATTTCAAGCCTTATGGGCACTGCAAAGCTTGCTATTTAAAAGATAACAGCCTTTTTTGTTTTCGATGTACGGTGACAGTCTGGTGACAGAATGCTTGGCGATGCCTGGACTGCATTCATCACTGCCGCTCGTCTAAGGCGGCAACAAATCGGTGGAGTGCGTGGTTGCAGATCTAGGGCCCGCAAACAAGATCGGCGAGATCAGTATTGCTGCCGCCCCGGGCGCTGGGAATTACCGCCAGTCCTCGGTCTGGTGGTGTGGCGGGGGCTTTTGTGCATTACGAGCTTTGGCCAGGCCAGGCGGCACCGGGATTCGAGTTGCAGGCCGCATAAGTGCTTGGCTGGAGTGGCGTCGCAGGGAAGCACGCTCCGGGCGGGCGACCAGGTGGTCAATCTCACTTCGACTTAGACCGTAGTTTTTGCCACTGTTCGTTGAATTCGTCCAGGATCCGTTGATATTCTGCAAAGCCCTCTTCCAGTACCCCATTTTCGTGTCCTTTGAAGTCATCTCCTCGTTCGACGAATTCCAACTTGGCCTGAAGAGAGCGAAACTTCCCGTACGTCACGCTGTTGAGATGCCAGGATTCGCGGGGCGAGAAGAATGCGCCCCAAGTAGAGATGACCGTGACCAAAGCTCCAAGAACTAAGACCAAGTTACTCGCTATCGAGTCGACAAAGTCGATCGACTTTAGTCCTGCAACGATCGTGATGGTCGCAGACAGTACGACAGTCGCCATCTGGCCCCGGAAATGCGTCTTGCGGTACCAGGTTGTGCTTGAATCCAGGCGTGCCAAGCGCTCAGCAATTTGCCGGTGCAGATAGTCACGCTGCGACTCTGGTTCGGACATAGTTGTACCTCCAAAAGGCCCCTGTGGGATATCGACCGCAACGTGTTAACGGGGACAGGGCTTTCGCCTCGGCTACAAAAACTGGAATCGCGCGTCGTTCATTTGTATGGCGCACGCTAAATTCTGCCTGACCTCGGTGCGTTTTGCGTTTTGAATGTCCCCCATTTGTGGGACGCCGACTGCGCATTGACAGGCAGTTGGGCCCGCTCAAGGCTCACAACGGGTGTCTGTATTCTTCGCCAACCGAGAATGCTTGGGCTTGGCCGCCTGTTTGGTAGGAATTTGTTCCACCTTGGTCCAGATCCTTTTCCGCTTGGCTTGGTTGATCGTGCGTACCAACGCTCTGGTGCGATCCAGCGTCTTGCACTAGCCCGGCCGCATGGCTAAGCCAAAGCCTCACTTCCGCATCATTGCAGGTCTCCTCGAGCACCCAAGCGCATGAAAAAGAGTCAGGTTCGCGAAGCGGTGGACTTTGGAGCCAAGATCTATACCTCTCACGCCAGCGGGGGCGGCATGACTTCCGAGTGCACGCGCGACAAGCGGGTGACGGATCCTTCAAGGTCCTTCTTGCCAGAGGTGACAACGATGACATTGCACAACATGAGACATAGGAGATTTCGGTTGCGCATTACATCGACTAGCTTTTCTGGTGGATACCCGCGGAGCGCATGGACCACAAGGTGGGCTCCACCATGAACAAACGAGTGCATGACTTTGACGGTCTGGTAGAGCCTACGGCCCTCACGTGCCATGTCGGGCGCACGGGCCTCAATCGCATCCAACATCGAAGGTATGGGAGGACCCAACGTCGGCTCCTTCAAGCTGCCGATGGGCACGGGTTCGGTGAAGTTTTTCACCCAGTCTTCAGTGGCGCCAATCTGCACCCACGCGGCCCGGACCGTTGTCTCGAAGTGCAGCCGCATTAAGGCCAAAGCCGTTCCGTGGTGACCAGCCCCTACTAGTACGCGCTGGCTGACAGCGTGCTCGAGCGCCGCGCGGCAAAACCCCATGGTGATGGCATGCCGGGAGGACGACATATTCCACCCGGCAACGAGCAGCTGCTCTACGTCCTTGTCGAGCGCAGCGCATCCGTCAAGAAACTGACCGAGCAGTGCGTAACTGGCTTGCTCTTGCTTATCCATAAAGTCTCAAATGGCGCTAGCATGCTGTGCACTTTCGCAGTGCACCCAATGAATGCAACTTGCAGCATTCCGGCACTTCAATTTGAACATGTCCCCGTAGGAGCTCACCTATTGCGATACGCGGCCCATGCCTCTGACGCCGACGAGACCTTCGAATCTCTTGGTTCGAAAGAGACCGGAAAATGCTTCACTGATGCCCTAGTGCGGGGGCTACAAAGGGCCCGGGTAAACGTCCGCTCCACGCGCATATTTGTGCCGGTTGTTCTCTACATTGAGGCCGGGGGCTGGAATCAGAATCGGCAGGCAGCAGCCCGGTCACTTCAACTTTGTGGGGAAGCGTAGTGATTTCTACACCGCTGACCCCGTGGATCACAATTGAGGTAAGAACGATATCAAGGGTCACCTGCCGTCATGGCTTGGTCTCACTGCGCCAGGCGCTCCAATAGGCGTCGAAGGGCTTGCTAACTACGGCCCGAGTTGAGGCTTCGCCTGACCCTATTTGTGGGTGGGGGCTTCATGTTGTTCAATATCAACCATGCGATTGTGCCGTTTGGAGGCCGGGCCTACCTGCAACCGGCCTCCAGAGCGGGCACATCAAGCCGGAAACCAGGCACCTAATTGGGGAGACTATGGCAAGCTCGTTTCGAACAATCTTTAAGGAATGGCTAGAAATCGTGGCTGTTCTGGTTGCCGCAGGTTGGGCATTGTGGACCTTTTACTTCGCGGAAGTCCTCAAGCCGGAACAAACCCGCGGGTACCTGCAACTAGTGTTGGATGTGACCAAGGCGGGTGCCCCTCATGTCATTGAAGGCACAGCATTCCTCCCTATCAAAATCGATGTCCGAGCCACAAACCCGACGAAGCGGAAGTTGGAAGTTTCGTCGGCATACGTTGAGGTCTATGGCGACAGGTTCG
This sequence comes from Rhodoferax ferrireducens, assembly GCF_031458075.1. Classification (GTDB taxonomy): domain Bacteria; phylum Pseudomonadota; class Gammaproteobacteria; order Burkholderiales; family Burkholderiaceae_C; genus Rhodoferax_B; species Rhodoferax_B ferrireducens_A. Next base: position 1,920,039 of record NZ_JAVDXT010000001.1, read on the forward strand.
TCAAAACTGGTGACGACTGATTTGCTTCAGGTAAGTTGACTTCCGAGCTGGAGAAGGAAAAGGCTTCGAGATCCCGCTACCTGGCGCCACCCCGTGCCGGGACTCGAATTTACCTAGCCACCTTTTTTCAGGGTTGGACTTTCGACGAGAACGAGACACAACAGGCGAGCCGACTGTTTTGGGTTCCCCTCGGGTGCTTTCACCAGCTGGAACTGAACGCTTATGTGCTGTGTCCGGTCCGACACCTGCCGCGATTCGTGTGGGCCATGTCGTCAACGAAGTGGGCGGCATCGACTACCTTGTCGCATCGGCAAAGCCTGCGAGCGCAGCGATGATTCGCGCCACAACCACAGAGGGTCAGGCGTTGATAAAGAAACAAGGACTGGTGGACTCAACCGCATACTTCGCTGTCGAGCCAGCGAGGCAAATCGAAGACTCGAAGTGCGTCCTTGACGTGACGACCGCCAAAGGTTCACTGGGCAAATGACCTCAAGCCCGGGAACTGTAGTTTAGGCCCGGCCCAGACTTGCCCCGTCATGCGACGCCTCTTGCAACTTCCGCGGGCCTCGCCGCCCAGGTCTCCTTAAGACCGCATCCCACAGCATGCGGGGGGCGAACTGGAAGAACGCACAGAAGCAATCGCTCCCGACAAGAAATACGCAGCAACGAGATATGATCTCGCATGCCAGACGGTCCAGTCCCTCCAAACATCTTCGAGTACATGGAGACCGAGGCCGAGAATGCGAAGATCAGCGCCAAGCTTCACGAGGCAGTGTTGATAGAACATACGATCGTTGATCAGGTCATCCGCACCTGCATTAATGGGCTGCACATCGACAACACCCCGGCCAATATGGTCGCGCAGCTTTACCACTTCGTGCATGTCCAATACCTGGCTGCATTGAGCAACCTGCTGCGATTGCACCTAAGCGAAAGCATGGGCAACACGCGCAAAGCGGTGGATGCAACTCTCACCGCCTATGAGCTGATTCTGTTCCCCGAAAAGTTGCCAATGTATTTGGCGCGCGAATGGCATTTCCAAACCATTAAGTCGCGCATCGAAAGAGCTAGAAAAGGCGATCCGACAAAGTATCCGCTTGCTGCCGGTCTTTTGGAACTGCACGACATCGGCAGCCAATACGGAGCGCATGCCGACGTGAGCTCGTTCATACATCGTATGAAGCGCCGCCCACATGAAGATAGTCGCGGCATCATCCAGAACTTCGTCTACTTCCAGGTACCCGAGTCACAGGACCAGGGCGATGCGCATTACGTGAACCTCTTCCACAACTTCTTGTTGATGACTCGGGTGTTTGACCCGTTCACTGAGAAGTATGCGCCGATCAACTTCGAGGTGTGGCGTGCCGACCGTGATCGGAAGCTCAAAGAATACACGGAGGTAGGCATGGAACTGCTCGCGCGCATCCGCAAGCATCACGCCGAGGAAGCTGCCCAAAAGTGAAAAGGCCGTTGAGCGAAGCCCATCAGCTCTACAAAAGCCCGAAGGTTAAAGTCACTTACTTGCCGCGCTTGGGAGGGGAGCAGCTCCTCGCTTCATTGAAACGGCATGCTCAGGTACGGCTTAAAAATTTCGTCGCGCTGAGCATACATCGGCATCAGATAGTCCATATGCGCGGCGAAAAAGACCTGTTGCTTTTCGCCGTCCGTCAGGTCTTGCCGGTTCGTAAGCTCGAGCATCACGACGTAGAGCTGGCTATAGGCTTTGTTCAAGTCTTGTTGCAGCCACTGCTCAACCTCTGGCCCGAATAGCCAACGCGCGTCGTACACCTGTAAAAGGTAGGCGAGCAAATCCAGCTTCTCGCCCGGCCTCCACAGTGCCACTGTAGACATGTGTTCGTCCACGACCTTGTACTTTTCGAACCGCTTTTCCCATATGTCATAACGCAGCTTGTTGCGCGCGGTCTCAGCAGCGGCTCGCGCGGTCGCCGCCTGCTGCTTGGCAATGGCTACCTGTTGCTGCTGGAACCTCCAAGTGATCCAAGCCGCAACGCCAGACGCGATAACTGCTGCACCCGGCCCAGCAAAGTCTTTGAAGAACATGTAGGTGTCCATTGCGTGACTGTATCAGCTACGACTGAAATTTGGCTTTGGGCCCAAAGCCGCCGGTGGGCGCGCTCTCCAAAGCGAGTTGCGATACGCCAGCCAGCGTACCAGCTAGCCACAATCTTTCTCTTTGAGCGTCTCGATTTCACCTCTGCGCAATCAAAGTTTCCCGAGTACATGCTTACCGGGTTTCATGGGATCTTAATACCTGCATTTTGTATAGTAAATTCGTTATGAACGTAAGCTGCAAGCCACTTTCAGTAGGAAGCTGTGTTCATAATATCCCGCATCGCGCAGCTTATCCCGCCGGTTCTGCGGTCTACATTACGTCGGATATCAATAAAAGGCTCGCACTATGGCTGAACCAAAAACCTGGATGGACGTTGTAGTTGCGCTTGCTTGGCCGATCCTCGTTGGTGGTCTCATGTTCACATATCGGGATCTGGTTAGGTCCATCCTGGTGGCCACAGTCGCCCGAGTCCAACGGGGAGACGAGATCAAGATCGGCATTGTTTCGATAGGACAAGCGGTGGGGCAACTTAAGGTACCGCTCACTGGCGAACTACTAACGGACGACCATCTAGCATTGATTCACCGAAGTCGGAGAGTTCCCGAAAGAGATATTGAGTTCGGCTCCCCAATGCATCAGATTCACGTCATTGTGTTCGGTACAACAGAGGCGCTGCTGCAAGTCGAATATGTGGTCTATAGACTAGAGGATGCGTACCCCAACCCCGTTCAAGCTGGCGGCTCTCCTGATACGAATTTCGAGCTAAAAGAGCTTGCCAATGGCCATTCCCTTATTCGTGCAGAGGTGCATGTCCGAGGGCAAGCAGAGCCAGTTCGCCTTTCTCGCTTCATTGATCTCACGGATGATTCTCCGCCCTTGAAAGGCACTTATCAAACGATGGTCAGTCGCGGTGACGCGAAACCCTTCAATCCAAGGGATCGCCAGCAACCCGGTTCGCCGTGATTTCAAACAGTAGTCACCACGGGAGGCGGAATAGACGTCGTTTTGATGAGCCAAGTCACTCAAAGTCCCTGCAAATAGCCAGTTAGCTCTGCTCTGGACAATCGGCCGGATCTTTTGAGGGCGCGGTGACATAGTCCCACACGTCCTGCATTGTCACGCCCAAGCCAGCAATCTGAGTCCGACGCCGACCTCAGGGGAATGCACTTCCTCCTTGCGGAGAACTGACCTCCACCTCTCGTGAATAGGTTTTTACTGCAACTGCCTTGACTTCGTGGACTTCGATCGAAGGAAGGACCAGTTCCAAGGCATCAAGCCGTCTGGCCTTTGAGGTGTTTCCCGGCGCCAATGTCCACGGCTCTTCTCGAACTTTTGCAGCTTCGGGTATAGCTATGATCGCGGGTGCAAGATAACGACCAGGGCCGTCGTCTTCCCATTTGTAAAGCGCCGCATGAGCCGTTTGCCTGCCGTCGGCGCCCTTCACCTGAGATGCCCTGGGAAACAACGCTACGTTGAAACCCACAGTAGCTGTTTCGCCGTTCCTGCCTGGCTCCCAAGGCCAAACCCGCCCCTGCACTGAGTCGTAAATGACTCCATCGATGGGACCTTCCCGATGTGTCGCCAAGTAGTCGGCTAGAACCTGCGTCGCAAGGTAGTCCCGATCCCGGGAGTCCGGCATCACCGGTTGCACCAAAGTGTCTACCAGCTGGCTCAAAAAGTCCCGACGTTGAGCTCGTTCAATGCTTCGAGGATCGAACAAGCTCAGGCTACGGTCCACCTTCAGCTTCCCGAGCTGGCGAAAATCGATTAGCTTCAAGGGCCGGGTCAATTCGAATGCCGCGGTCACCACTTTAGAACCGACCGGGGGGCGAACCTCCGCAACTGCCACATCGACCGTGCTCGCACCGTAGAACGTAGGCTGGCCGTGAGCGTTCATCCTCCCGGCCTTCCCCTTCCCCTGTTCCGGCGTGCCGAGCAGCAGCTCAGGCCGCTCCAATGCCTCGATGAGGGGCTTATCCGCCTGGAAGGCGCGCGCTCTAAACAGCTGCGCAATAGCAGAACCAGGGCCGGCATCGACCACAACGGGCAGGCCTGCAACTGTGTGGTCGGCATGCACCTCGCCAAACACCTGATCCAGCAGTTGGGAGGCTGCTGGGTTCAAATACCGAGCCTCATGCTGCAGGCTATCGTGGATGCGTTCCCAGGCTTGGCTCATGGAGCCACCCATATCCGACCTCGGCCTAAAACGGGGATACACGTCGCCATCCTCCGAATACTTGCTTTCCCCTGTGTCCCTATCGAACCAGCAAGCCCTCAATGCTTCCGCCAGCTGCTCAACGGCTTCATCTGCGACCACCTTAAGCCCCGCAAGCGTTTCCTCGAGGTCAGTCCCACTCGGAGGACGGTCATAGAGCCAAATCGATTCGTCGCCGTTGGTAGTCTCAAAGTGGGCATCCAGGACCTGGTCGCATCTGGATGCAACCTCGTCGAGCCGGACCGAAGGCCCAGGCGAGCCACATAAATCACAACTCTCATCTTCCTCGGGTAGCTCGCGCCGCAAGTGGGAGTCCTGAAGACAGGTGAGGCAGATAAATTCAGCGTCCATAGGGTGGGCAGTGATGAAGTTGGGATCGCACCAAGTGCGACTTGGACGCGTGCATAGCGTCATTTGACACGATCCATCCCCGCACAGGTGCGGGGGTGCGGCGTAAAACTTGGACTGTTTTATACCGTCAATCCAAAGCAATACTGATCCGAAATGGCCGTCATCAAACTTGATGACGCAGTAATTGATCAATTGGTGGGAATCGATAGGATCAACATCGGCCCTTCACAAGCTGTGATGTAGGTCATGACATCACAGGGAGATTCAAATGACGACCTCAGCCAATCCTCAGACCACAGAATTAAGCTTCAACATCCTTGCAACGACAACTTGGGCAGGAGACTCGCTTGGGACCATGGCGATAGTCTTTACGTTCGATGGCGAGCAAATGGGTTTCCCGGTGCAAGTCTCCGGGAACGGCCCAATGGCGACGATCGAGCAGACGTTGAACTACGGTACAGCGATCATCGAAGCAGGCGCGTCCGTGTCGCTGAATATGGACGCCCCGAACGCGCTGGTTCAGTTCTCGGGCTCCGTCGGCAATGGCAGTACCAGCCTACCACTCAACGGTCTGCAAATCGCCGGTTTCAACAATATTACGTAGTCTCGAGCCGAACCGGGGCCAGGTGATGCTCGCGCGGCTCCCGGTATACGATTCATGCGGTCTCATGTTCGTCGCCTTGCTCGCGGCGACAACAGCCGCTCTCACAGCTGCGGCGGAGAATCCGATTCTGATCTGCGCGACCTGCGTTCCCCCTGGATTGCCGGTCGACGTGGGGGCGAGCGTGCGGCGCGACGTCGATCCGGTCGTCTTCCGGATCTTTGTCGATCCCGAGGTAGCGCGGGTTTCCGTCTCGGTGGCTGTGGGGGATGCGACGATAAACGGTGTCATTCTCGACTACCGTACTCGCACCGCTCCGTTCAGCCTTGCCGCCGGGCCGTGCCGGATCGAGGGCACACTGATGTTGCGCCTCAATGAGGCGCCGGGCGTTTCCGCCCTCTATCTCGACGGCGTCGTCCAGTCCCTGGCTGACGGTTCGGCATGTGCGCGGCGGGAGTCGGGGCCGCCCGCTCTCGCCCGTGCGTTTCGTGGCGACCTCGTGCAATGGCGCAGCCCGTCGCGGACGGTGCTGTTGCGCGACCGACATTTCCTCACAGCCAACCTTTCCGTCCAGATCGACGTCTTGCCTGACGAGGCCGTCGGCCAGATGGCCACCCTGACCTTCTTCATCGGCGGCCAACTCCTCCTGAGCGTACCGGTCCGGTTGGCCGGGAGCGTCTCGCTCAACCAGGACGTGCGTATGGGCGAGACGATCATCCGGGCGGGCGCACGCTTCAGCTTGACCCCGCCGTCGCCGGTGACCAATGGTAGTCTGGTTGCGCAGGATTTGAGAATCACGACGGGGACGAGCTCGATCGACGCGAGCGGCGTCCTGTTTAGCTGGCCCGCGCCTTCCCCCGGACCGCCGTCAACGGACGTTCCGGTGGCATCCGGCCTCCCGGTGCTCAGGTAGCTGTATGGCCGACACGACTCGTACCCTCACCCTCTGCCAGGACGCCCCCGGACTCTACGAGCGGTCAGCGGACGCGAACGGCCCCGATTACGGCTGGGTCGGCTATGTCCCGTGGCCACATTCGTTGCCGCTGCCCGCCAATAGGTCGATCGATTTCCATGACGCGTTTTTCAAATATGACGGCAGCTATCTGTTCGCAGCGGCCCGGCCGACAACTGGAATCGGGGGCCTGGTCGACGGGGTCGCGACGATCCTCAAACAGCAGGGCGGTGTCAAGCCGCGCGCGCTGATCTGGATTGCGGACGCGGCGGCGAGTGATCCACTGCCCCCTCCCGGCGACAGCGGGTTTGTGATCCACTTTGCCGCGAACTTCGAAGGAGCCGTCAAGACCAACTCGAATTTCAGCGTTTCGTTCGGGCCGGATGACCGGTTCACCTTCAGCATCGACTGGACCGCATTGGTCTGCTGGGATGCGACGCTCCAGGCGATCACCTTTTTTGCTCAATGGCCGATCATCGGCTATACCGACGCTCGGACGAGTCCGCCATCCAATGCGGGATTGGAGATCGTGCAATCTAGTCTGAGCGGCGGACCTGTCAAAACAGTCGTGCCGATCGTCGGTAGCCGATCCGGGTCGTTTACTCTAACTACGCAGATGACGGCCGCAGTGACGTTTGCTGTCCTGAAACCGAATATTCGCTTTTGGGCGTTTGACGGCAAGAACGACGTCCCTTTTGAATTCCCGCTGGTCGATCCCGACGCGCTCGGGACCGGCACGACGAATTTCGCGACCGCGATCGATCCCATCAATCTGCTCAACCTCAATCTGCCGACGAATGGCCCCGTCACGCTCGACGGCGGCCAGGTTCGCACCGGCATGACGCTGGACGACCTCGCCCCGACCTGGCCCACTTTCTTTCGTAGCGTTGAGGGCAGAACTATCAGCCTGACGCCGCTCGGTGGCGCCGGCGCCCGTCCGTTTTCCGGACCATCCGATTTCGCCGGCGGGTTCGCGTTCATGTCACGGCAGCCCGCAATCGGCCCGGTGATGAACCCCAAGGACTGCTTTCAGCTAGTTCCCTGCGGAGAGTTCGGCATCGTCGTCGATGCCGTGAAGCAGGGGACGCCAGACCAAACCCTACTCGCCGGCCTGTTCGGATCTGAGCGCTTTAACTTCACGAGCTGGGATGTTGAGAATCCCGAGATCGGTAGCAGGCTGCGCTTCCAGGTCGCGCATCCGGCTTACGCTCCGGTCTTCCCTTTCCCTGCGGCGACGTTGACCGATCTCACCGTTGGCAACGTAGCCAAGACGCGACTCACCGACGTCTACCGGACATCGTGGGTGAATATCATCGGTCCGGCCTCATCCTCGCCGCTCTATCTGGCAGAGCCCGACGGTGGCGCCTACTACGGCGGCACGCCGGCAAACGATGCGCCTCTGCTGAAACCGACGCCGCCGGGCACCGCGGTGCCGCAGGGCGCCGGCTTTTTCGTGCCAATCGCGCCCTACGCCAATTTCGCGCCCGATCCGAGCTGGACCAGCCCAGTCACGGCGGTCAGCGAATTCGAAAGCCAGATCCTGTCGGCGACTCGCAAGGAGAAGCTGGGCGGCACCGGCACATCTGTTCGCGCCGCGCGGCGAACGCGACGTCTCGGACGGATGTCGGGGGCGGTCGATTCGCAAGGCGAATGGAGGACTACGCGCCAAGGGCTGCTCGCCGAGGTCAAGGCGGTGCCGGGCGCCACCGACTTCTCTAAAATCGTATTCGCGCAATATCAGCCGCGCGATCCAACCGCGCCGCTAACGCCCTTCTGCATCCTCAGCCCGACCGAGCAGGTCCAGGAGGCGATGCAAACCAGCCAGTTGTTCGTCGCAGCGGTCAATGCGACGCCGCTCGCGCGTTTCTCCCAGAATCTCGACATTGAAGACTGGCAATTCAGCGTCGAGGTCGGCAAGGGCATAGAGCCTACCGATTACTGCAACGTTTTGATCCTTAAATACTGCGACGGCGCGCTCATCGATTGGGTCAAAAATCCCAACAAATGGACTGATGCATACGATTTTTCGCGGATAGCCAATACTGACGCCGCACTCTGCTTCACGGGGCTTTCGACTTGGCTTGCTGCCTATCTCCAGGACGCAATCGACCAGGGCAACGGAACAGGCCCCTTTGCCAGCACCCCTCCAAACCCGCTCTACGCCAATATCGCCGCGATCGCGACGCAGGCTGACTGGAAGGGCTTTCTGGCGCTTAAGGCGTCGCTTGCCACTTCCGCTCTCCCGAAGCAGATCCAGGGGCTGGCTGCGGGTATTAACCCAAATAAGTTCTACGCCCACCATTTCGGCGCGACGCAGAGCCGGGTGAAGCCAAATCCCGACACGGGCGCGGCGCAGACTCTCATCATCGATGGCGTCTCAAGCCTGTTCGGGTTGATCGACTATCAGGATCCGATCTACGTCGCCAATATCGCCTCAGGCGGCAATCCGGACGCGCCGCTGATGATCGACACCAACGATCCGTACGCCTTCCGCGTGCTCCTTCTCCAGGCGCTGTTTGTCAACGCGCGGATGACGGGCTTCAAGAGCCGCATCCAGCTCACCATCAACCAGCTGTTCGGAGCGCCGGTCGCGAGCACGGCGTTCGAGGGCGCCACCCAGAGCGCAAACGGCATCGTTCTTGACGGAAGCGCAGTCATCCAGAACGGCACGACGGTCTACGTTTTCGACCAAGGCAACCCAACCCTTTTTACCTTCGCCACGCCGGCGCTCAACGGCATCACCGTTAGCCGCATCCAGTTCAACACGTTGGGGGTCGCGCCCTACGCCTGGCCGTCCGGCACCAGCGTGCCGACGGTCACCAGCCGCTTCCTATTCTGGGGCGTGTTCGACTTCGCGACAGTGACCGATGCGCAGGGGATTCATCCCTATGACATCTTCTCGTTCGGCTCGCCCACCAGCGGCGCCTCGCAGAGCGTAGGGTTGGCATATTCCAACCTGCAGCTGACGATGCGCAGCCCGCAATCCAATCCGGGTGTGATCGATTTCGCGTTCGACCCGTCAAACCTCGCCTTCGACCTCGGCGGCAGCGCGCCTCGCAATGGCGGCCTGTTCGGCGGCTTCGCGTTGCAACTGCAGAGCTTCATCTACGCGCCGGCCGGCAAGACTCCGCTCGACTACGGATTCCTGACAGTCGAGCCGGAAGGCGCGAAGATCGCGGCGCTAAGTGGCGGCTGGTGCGGCATCGTCCACAAGATCAACATGGGCGGGCCCGGCGCGCTGGTCGCCGCAGCGGGGTTCAGCTCACAGTTGCTCATTGCTTGGTCGCCGGTGGCCGGCGCCGACCCGGCCGCATTTGTCGGCCTGCGCCTGCCCGGCACGGCGCCGGGGGCCAGCGTATTCAGCCTCCAGGGTGTGTTCAAGATCAGCACCGGCGCGATCAGCCTGCAGCAGCCGGCGCCAGGTCAGTTCACGCTCAAGCTCGCCAATATTGGCGCGACCTTCCTCGGCATCAAGAAGATTCCAGACGCCACCATCCAGTTCTTCCTGTTCGGCGATCCAGACGGCAGCGGCAGCCTCGGCTGGTACGCGGCCTACACTGCCACCGGCGATGCAAAATTGGACGTGACCAAGTTCCCCGCCCCGACCGGCGAAGGAGCGTCGGTATGACCCGGATCGTCTATTGGAATATCAGCAAATTCGGGACGAACAAGATTGCCGATCCCAAGCACCCTCTATCGAGCGTGGCACGTCGGAACCTGATCAGAAGTGTTATCACTGCGGCTCAGCCGGACATCCTCGTCGTTGGTGAAGTCTCCGCACGCAGGAGTTACCCTCCAGGTATGTTGACGTCGGGTGCCGGTCTGGACGTGTGCACGACCCTGCTGGCCTGGCTGAGGGGAATTGCGGGAGACTGGCGCCTCGTCCCACCTCTTGTGGTCGGCAGGATAGGAAGCGCAGAGGCGGTAGCCATCTTCTATCGGGGGATGATCGGGGCCGCCGGCACACGGATCTTCACCGGTCCCTACTGGTCCAGCGGAACCATTCCCGCCTACTCGTCTCCGCCGGGGGCAGGCGTGCCCGCGCCAGGCAATGCCTATGTGGGAGCTGCGGCGGCTCTTCTTGTTCCGTCGCGCACTGTCCCGGCCGGGGGGCTGTTCAATCCCGGTGCCGAGGAAAACCGGCTCGCGGCTTGCATCGACTTCCATATGGCGCCCGCGGCGGGGATGGCCGGCTGGACCATCGACTTCATAAACCGGCGACAGCCCTATATGTGCACGTTCTGCGAGACCGACGCCGCCGGCGCGGTTCGCAATCTAACGCTCATCGCCGTCCATCCCCCGCCCGGTGCACCTGATGCAATTCTGGCAACACTTGCCGCGTCACAGGAGATCCAGCGGGCGCTGGGGGCGAATGAGATCCGCATTGTTCTCGGCGACTTCAACATGCCGCTGCTCAACGCGGACGGGACACCCGCCAACCCCTACGGGCTTCCCGCGACATTCGTTCCGGCGCTGCGCATGCAGGGGCCGGTCCCGGCCAATCATCTCGATTCCTACAAGGGGTATGCCACCACTCACATCAAGCAGCCGTGGAGGTGGAATCCCGTCGAAAACAAATGGGATCAGACCGCTAACTTCTTCAGTGCGATTGGCACGACGCGTGAATATCCCGGACTTGGATATTTCGGCGCGGCCGGCTTCCAGAACTTCTATTCGATAGACAACATTCTGGTGGAACAAGCGGCGGCGCCAGCGGCCGGCTATCCGTCGACGGTCGCCAACACGGTCGTCGGCACGCCCTACACCGATCCCTTCGGTCGGGCGGTTGCCAATAATCTGCCATTGGGTGTGATCAATTTTGCCCGGCACTTCATCAATCCGCCGCCAATACTGGCGGCGCCGTTCACTAACTTTCCCTGGGGCGCCGCGCTAGAAGGCACCGCTCCGGGGTTCGCACTTGGCCTGAATTCAAACCTCATCAGTTCCCCAAACTATGCCCATATCTACGACACCAGCGATCATTTCGCGGTCTGCGCTGATGTCTGATCCCGGTTCCGGAGCCCGCCATGGCGAATAATCCGCTTCAACCGCTCGCCGAGGCACTGAAAGCGGCCGCGCCCGGTCGCCCCCTGACGCGGGACTTCATCGCTAGCGCTCTCGGCAACGGGGTCAACGTACCAGCCGGACTCGATATCGATCTGGCGCAGGCTTTCCAGACCGGCGGCGCAGGCGGGTTGCCGATCAGCTATACGGCGGGCTCCGTCTCGCCAGTAACAGCCGTGGGATTCACGGTTACGCCGGTTTCGCTGCGGCTGATCAACGCCGCGGTTACCAACGCCGTCCTCACCTTCAGTCTGGTGAGCGGCGCCACGCCGACGCTGCGGCTGCAGGTCGTGGCCCATCCCTCCGCTTGGTCGTGGAGCGATCTTTCGCCGTTCACGGCCGGCTGGCCTTTCCTGTGGGCTGAGTTGTTGGAGGTCGGTTTCACCTTCGACACCGCCGTCGGCGGCGCGATCCAGACGCTGGAAGCGCATCTCGTCCCGCCAAGCCAGTTCAAGGATATCGTCGCGCTGATCCAGGGCCTCGCCTTTCCCGGCAGGGGCGTCAACCTTCCGATCGCCGGCAAACTCGATTTTTCGGCGATGGATGGTGGAGCGACGCTCTATCCAACTGGCTCCCTTACCGCACCCCTCGCTTCGACCGGCTCGCTCACTCTCTTTTCCCTTAACGTATCGAAGCCCGCCTTTACCTTGTGCTTCCCGGCCGCGGACACCGCACCCACGTCGGAAACGCAGGCTGGCGCCCCACCGGAGCAAAGCTTTCCGAACATAGTGTTCTCGCTCGACCTGACCGTGACGGAGGCCAGCGGGGTGACGATCGGGTACACGCTGAGCGTCGCCGTCCTGCCGGACGTCAGCCAGGGGCTGCAGGCTCCCGCCGCCGACGCAAGCGACCGAATCCAATTCCTCTTTGGGCTCCAACCGAACCCCGCGGCTGGTCTCTTAAGCCCCGGCGGGATCGCCGCGCTGGTCGGTGGCCATTCCTATTTCAGCGATGTTCCCGCCCAGGTCCAGGGGTTCCTGACCAGCGTCGTATTGCGCAGCCTGATGTTGGAAGGCCTCACCAACCCTCCTTCACTGACCGGGATCACGGTTTCGATCGGCGCTAATCCAGCGATGCTGCCCTGGACGCCGTTCACCGATCCCGACAACCAACTGGCGCCGGTATTGACGGATCTGGATCTGGTCTGGAGAGTTTCGGATCCGCTGGTGCCGAGCCCGAGCCGGAGTGCGACCTTCACCGCGTCCGGCCAGATAATGCCCACGGTCTTCCGAGGCACCTTTCACATCGAAATCGACTCCGACCTTAAGTTCGAGGCGTCCTACGACGGCCCGGCGATTCAGCTAGGCACTCTCGTCGATGCGGTGTCACTGAAACGCATCCAGCTTCCAAGTGGGCTCGCCGCCAGCCTCTCGAATATTGTCTTTCTCTATGACGGATCGAGCGGTGTCTACAGTTTCGCGGCCGATATCGATGCCAGCCTTTCCTTCCTGACCATCGATGGCCAACCCCTGCTCGCGCTGCAGGAGGCGTCGATCTCCTTGTCCGCAACACCCAGCCATGGCACGCCGCCGCCGCCCACGCTCTACGACGCATCGTTCAGCGGTGTGGTGTCGATCGGCCCGGCCTACATGCTGACCAGCGTCAGCCACCAGACCGGTGACGGCTGGTCGCTCTCGACCAGCCTCACCCAAACCCTCCTTATCAGCGACCTTGCCGACCAGTTCCTCAGCGATGTCGGACTCGGGCCTTTCATTCCGGGTGACATGCGTCTGACGACATTCGCCCTTACCGCGAGCATTCCCGACGACGACTCCGATGCGGAGAAAGTCTATAACGTCTCGGGCGGGTTCATCTGGAACGTCTCCATCGGCAGCATTGCCTGCAACCCGGCCGCCAACATCGTCCTTGCATTCGACGGCTCGAAGCCGTCGGCCCCGGTAGACCAGCGCTATTCGCGCAGTGTCGTTGCAATGATCGGGTTATTCAGTGCCCAAATGATCATCAGTTACGAATTCAAGAGCGGGAACACCCAGCTTTCGGTCACCTGGGAAGGCATCACCGCAACCTACAATACAACGCAGGCGGACAAGAACAGCCTCACCTTCACCCTCACCGGCTGGAGCCTCGGCAGCCTGATCACGGCGTTGGTCAAGACGATTCCCGAGCTCGACCCCTATTTCACCCTGCCCGCGCCGTTCGACCTGCTCGATGACATTCCGCTGGACGGGCTCCGGGTCACCTTCGATCTCGGCGTCGATTCCGGCTTGATCATGGCAATCTACCCGCTCTCCAGCCCGCCGCTCGATCTCGGTTTCGCCTCGATCAGCGGCCTGCGCCTCACCCGCTACCGCGCCAATGCGCTCAGCAAGCACCAGTTGCTGCTTCAACTGATCGGCACCTCGTTCATCCTGCCGGCGCCGCTGATCGTCGCCTCCGCTGAGGATAGCGACGCCACCGGGGGGCCGCCCGGCGTCGCCGTCGACCAGCTGCAGACGATCAGCGTCCCCGGCCAGGGCGACAAATACTTCAAGCTGGTCCTGTTCGCGATGGGGCAGCGGGTGAAGATCGTCGGCATGGAGGACGCGCCCGACGTCACGACGATTCTCGCCAATCTCGAAAAAAATGCGGTGAGCACCGATACGCCGACCAGCCCAGTCGGCACCAGCACGTCGCCGCAGGGGACGCCTTATTACGACCGCTCGAGCGACTGGCTGATCGCAGCACGGATGTTGATCCTCGAGAGGACCATTGACCTCGGCTTCGTCTTCCACGACTCGGACCTCTACGGCCTCCACCTCAAAATGGCCGGTACCAAGGCCAAAGCACTCGCCGGGCTGGCGATCGACATCCTTTATAAAAAGGTGACCGACGAGATCGGCATGTACCAGGTCGACTGGCGCTTTCCCGACGCCGTGCGCAACCTCAATTTCGGGGCGGTGTCGGTGGTGCTGCCGGACATCGGCGTCCAGATCTACACCAATGGCGATTTCATGATCGACATCGGCTTCCCGTACAAGATGGACTTCACCCGGTCCTTTTCCTTCTCGGTGATCATCGCGGGGATACCGGTAACCGGCGGCGGCGGCGTCTATTTCGGCAAGTTGAGCGGCGCCACCTCGACGGTCACACCGGTCACCAAGCTCGGCACCTTTAATCCGGTAATCGCTGTCGGGATCGGCTTCCAGATCGGCCTGGGCTACAGCTTCACAGCCGGCCCGCTCAGCGCAGGATTCTCACTCACCGCCACTGCGATCATCGAAGGCGTGATCGCCGCCTGGCACCCATATGCGCTCGCTCCGCCACCAGGTCCTTTACCGCCGCCGCCGACCAGCGTCCAGCATGATTATTTTTTCAAGATCGCAGGCACGGCCGGGATCGTTGGCCTGCTGTATGGATCGGTCGACTTCGCAATCATCAAGGCGTCGCTGTCGGTCAACATCACCCTTTCAATCACCCTTACCTACGCATCGTTCCAGCCGATCGAGATCGCCGCTTATGCCTCGGTATCGGTCAGCCTCAGCGTCAGAATCGACCTCGGCCTGTTTTCGATCACCTTCCACTTCCATTTCCAGACCCAAGCCAACGCCAGCTTCTCGATCTATGTCGACGAGGGTACCGCACCATGGGTGTGGACGAGCGGCGACCAGAAACTGCTGCAAGCCACGCGGGCGCCGATCATGCCGGAGCTTCGCGGTCGAGGCCGGGCCAAGCCGGTGGTGCGCCCTCCGGGCCTCGACATCAAGCTCATGCTCTACGCCACCGCTGCCTACACGGTAGTCGCTACCGAGGGGGAGACCGACTTTACGCAGCAGGCTGGCGCGTTCGTGACACTGCTGATGATGGACGCGCCCTCGGCGGCCGACAACAGCGCCATGGCGAAAGTAACAACTTCGTTCGAGAAACTCTGCCGCGATATGCTGCCGTGGCTGGTCAACCAGTTCTCGATTCAAGATGCGACAGCTGTGAGTGTTGAGGAGCTGAAATGTTATCTGAACCTGCTCGCCAACCTCGACGACCCGCCGCTCGACTTCTGTGACTGGCTGACCTTCCTCTCCTCCTTCAAAGTGAGGCTCACCGTGCTCAACGGGCCCCTCCCTGGCTCGGTACCATTCCCGGTGTTCGACGGACTCACTGCGACGGTCCAGGTCGACGCCTCGGCAGCGACGCAGATCGACTTCTCGCAATGGGTGATGGTTACACCGGAGTATCGCAAGGGCATTTCGGCGCTGTTCACGACGCTCGGCGCGTCGCTCCAGCAGGCGGGTGCGTCCCCGCCCGCGCCGCCGCGCCCGGGCGAGCCGCTGACCACCGAATCGATGTCGGCGATGCTGTTCGTCGACGCGATGATGCTGATCGGCCGCCAACTGCTGCAGGCGGCAATCGACGCTTTCGCGCATTACCAATATGCGCTGGAAAACGGCAACACGATCGCGGCGATCCTCGTCTGGTGCGAGACCCACGGCACCCCGATCGACTCCGACGACGTCGTGCTGCCCAACGGCGCGAAGCCGCTCCTCGCCGGGAGCCGTTTCGTCTTGGCCGCGCCAGCGTACACGATACTCAACGGGGACACGCTGCAAAGCATCGCTGCCGGCTTCAAGTCGGACGGCCAGATCACAGCTGCCTCGTTGATCGACGGCAATCTCAATGCACGCATCGTCGCCGCCGGCACAGTGATCCCGATCCATGACGGTTCTTACTCAACGCCGGCAGGGATCAGTTTTATCGATCTCATGGCAAAGCTCGACCAGAGCGACTGGACAGCCCCGGTTTGGACGTCGGCACGGCTGGCGGCGGCGATCGGCAGCCAAGCCTGCCTCGTCTCCGGCGTGGCGCTCGCCCTGCCGGAGACGATCGACACCATCGCCGGGGACACGCTGGCTGGGCTAGCGGCGCGTTACGGCGTCACGGTGTCATCACTCGGAGCCAATTCCACGAATCAGGCAGCGACGTTGTTCGACACCAACCGGGTTTCGGCAATCTCGCTCACCGGCATCACCAAGGCTCCGCTCGCCCACCTTTGGGCGCAGATCGTCGCCGACGACCAGCTCGCCCAGGCCGCCGGAATGCTTTCGCGCTTCCTCGCTGCGGGCCTGCGACTGCCGGTCTCGACTCCGGTGGGCGGGCTTACCCTGTCCGCCGACTTCACTGAGCTCAACGCTGCACAGGACCGCTACGGGCTCTACCAACTGACCGGGCAGCAGTTTCCGGCGGTGCCCTCCTCTCCCGCGCCCACGGCCTATGAGCTGGTGATGTCGGCGGACGCTACGCTGCTCGCAAGAAAGTTCCTAACCTTCGACGATACCGGCAGCAATAACAGCACGATCCCTCTGCTGACTCCCTTGCTCGATCATCTCGCCCCGTTGTTGACGTATGCACGGAGGGGTGCGTTCAATCCCGTGACGACGTTCCGCATCCTGCCCGCCGTGGCGCGGACGCCGCAGTTGTCTGCGCTCACCGCCGGTGTCGGCTTCGTCAGTGCCAACCCGGCAGAAATCGCCGCGATCACGCTTCAGCAGCCCGGTACCGCTCGCGCGCTGCCGATGCTGTGGATGGTGCCGGCGAGCCTGCTTGCCGAGGTGGCGGCGCGTCAAACCACATTCGACGCGGCGGCTATGGCGTTGCCGACGCAGCTCGCTTACTTGCCGCTACTGCAGCCGGTGGCGTTAATCACCGATCCGATTTCGAAAGTACTGGTCCAGACCGGGCTGGATGGCTACGCCTGGGCCACGCGCGTCGAGTTCAGCGTCAAGCGGCTGCCACCGGCGCCGGCAGGGTCGCCGACGACCAAAACGCGCAGCTACACCTACGAGCTGCTTGCACTCAACGCGGCTTCTGCCTCGCTGCTCGAACGACTGGTCTCGGCGCTGGCCGGTCCGATCTCTGGACAGGCGATCTCGGGCTTGTTCCTCGCCTATCCGCAGGGCAGCGGCGCGAGCAGGCAATTGTTGGCGCCGTCTGATTCCACTAGTCCCGCTTTCTTCACCCGCACCAACCTGTCGACACAGCGTAATCCCGGCGAGATATCCAACGTCGCGACGGCACTGGCGGCGCGTCCGCCGGTCGGAAATGTCGCCAATCCGCCAGCGCAGGTCGTCCGACTTCTGTGGGAGCTGTCGACGGTTCGCTCGGGTGGTTATTTCCTCAGCTATGACCTGCTGCCAGAGCTGGCGTTCGATTCGACAGGCAAGGCTGATCTTTGCATTCTCGTCACCTATCCGCGCGGCGGCGCGCTAACCCTCGACCGGTTGACCGGCTTCGTTAACGCGCTGCTGACCGACGACGCCAATGCCGGGCCGGGCATACAGGTGGCGCTGGCGGCGAGAAGCGCGGCGGTAGCGGCGCAGCCAGCAACCGATGCTTCACTCGCCGACCTCGCCTCGCTTTACGGACTCAGTATCGGCCGCGTTGCCGAGCTCAACGCCGGCTTCCCGCTGGTGCCGGGAGTCACTCTCGCGATCGACGGAGTCACGCATCTGACTGCGGCGGCCGGCACCGCAGACTACGTCCCGCCGAGCGACTACGTTACCGCCGCTGGCGACACCCTGCAGAGCGTCGCTGCTGGCTTCGGGCTCGACGTTGACGATCTCGCCATCGGCGCCGCGGCTGCGCCGATCTTCACGTTTCCCAGCGCGATCGATTCGGCTGCGGTGCTGATGATCGATCCGCAGGGGCTCGACGTCCATCCCAGCGATGCGTCCGGCAACATCACCATCGAGCTGAGCCGGCCGCCGGCTCCGTATATTTCGGATATTTCCGATCCGGTCGCGTCGACGTTGGAGCAGCTCTACTCGATGCTGGCGGCAGGTGTGCAGAAAAACCAATTCTTTGGCGGAAGTGCAGGGCCGCCGGTCGGTCCGCAACATCATGACGATTCGATGAACCCCGGCACCGTCGGTCTTGCCGCTGCGCGCCGCCAAGCGCAACGCGATCCGGTGCGCCGCCGCCAAGCTCTCGCCGGCCTCCTTGGTGAACCGCTGTGCTACCGCCAGGTGCTCGGCCTCACCAAGGTCGCTACCAGCAACACCGCCCCCGCCGGAGGCAGTGCAGGCATCCCGCCCGGAAGCGCCAACCCGTATATCGGCGTCGGCAGCCTTGCCCAGCTCGATCTCGAATGGCGAGACCTGTTTGGCAACATCCTGGTCGATCAGTTCCGGTCACCGCCACCGGGCTATTCCGGTCCGGCAACCGGGCAAATCGTTCCTTTGCTCTATCGCGACAAGCTGATCGGGCCGGCCGCCTGGCCCAATCTGTTGATCCATTATCTCTATCGCAATGACGAAAAGAGCGGCTGGCTCGACATCGCGCTGGCGCTTTCGACCACCATCTACGACGACGTCACCTTGGTGCGGCGAACGATCAACGGCGTCGCCCAGCAGATTCCCGCCGGCCAGGCGGCGGCAATTGCCGATTACCCGGTCTATTGCCGGATCTGGTATCAGCTCAACCAGGATTACAGCGCGGCCGGCATTCCCTGGGCAAGCGGCCAGGCAGTGCAATTCACACTGCACAACAGCCTGCTTGCCGAGCCCGATCTCGCGCTTAGCGACAGCCAGGCCCAGCCGTTTCGCCACTTCGTCGCCAAGGCGCTGGGCTATCTTGACCTGCGCCGGCAGGGTCAGTTCCCGGCAGTGCCGGCATTGCCGTTGCTGGCGATCCCGATCGATGTTGCCAGCGGCATCGCCGCCGGCAACATCCTGCCGCTGGCGCTGACCCTGACGCTCAGCCGGCCGGGACTGCTAGTCGATTCCGCCTTAGCCGGACTCGCCGGCGGCGAAACCTCGTCGGTCGACCTTTTGCCAATGCCGGACCCTCTAGATACTTCCGGCAGTGGCTATTCCAACTTCGCTAAGCTGTTCGAGGCGATGTTTGTCTCGAATACCGGTGGCTGGACGATGCGCCTCGGAACCTCTGCCGCGACAGCGGGTGCAGCCGGTATCGGCGACAAGCGAAGGCAGAGCCTATGGGCGGTGCGCTTCGCCGCCTCGCAACTGCCGGCGTCGCCCCAGGGACTCGGTTTCGTGCTCAGCGACCTGCCGCTTTATTATGCACCGCGCCCGCTCGCCCGGTCGCTGGTGAGCGCCAACATCGAACTCTATGCTAGTTATGACGGCACGTGCTATCCGCCGGCCTGCGCTACCGTCAGCCAGCACTTCACCGGGGTCGATCCCAACGTCTGGTTCCAGTCGGTGCTAGACGCGATCGACACTGCGCTCGCCCCCGATCTCGCCGCTGCGCTTTATCTCTACGATCTGAGCACCGGCGTCGCCGATCCGCTGTCGGATGCCGGCACGCTCGGTCAGCTGCTAGCGATCAAGAAGGCGCTCGCCGAGACCATCGCTGAGACGGTCGAGGCGATCATCGAGCCGTCCCCCAAGCCGGCCCCCGTCGGCACCGCGCCAGCCGCTGGTGGCTGGCCGAAACCGGACGACGACAGCGCCATCGCCGCCGGGAACACGTTGCGCCAGGCGCTGCTTAACCAACTCGGCCCGGCGTTCAGCACGACCGCGATCGCAGTCTTCCAGGCGAGTAAGGTGAGCGGCAACGCCGTCAAGCTGTTCGGCAAGCCGCGCGCGGCGCTGGCCGGCGGCGGGAATGCAGGCGATAACGCGACCTTCTCCGTATCGAGCGGGCGGCTGCCGCTCGACCCAGCCCATCCGGCCCGGCTCGCCTTCCTGCTAGATTCGAAAACCCAGGTCAGCGGCGCCTCCTATCTGCCGCTGAAGTTAACCTGGGACATCACCCATGTCGAGCACAACATCCGCTCTATCCCAGGGATCGACGACTATACCGACAGCGACTGGATCGGCTTCATACAGCCGCCGTCGGTGGCTTTGCCGGACCCGCTGCTTAGCGTACCGTTCAATAACGGCGACACGATCTACGCGCCGGTGCTGTTGCGAGCGTTGCCGCAACCACCGACGATGCGCGGCCAGAGCGCCACCGCCACCCATCCGATGACCAGCGTGCCGGCCGAGTTGGCGCAATGGAATTACCAAGTAGACTTCACCTACGGCCTCGCCGCGCAGGACACGATCGCGACCGAGATCGACCTCAACGTCCCCGGCGGCACCATCAATGCGCCGGGCGGCCCTGAAGACCCGACCGCGACCGCCCTCTATCAGGCGCTCGCGCAGTTCGTGCAGGTCTATCCGGCGGTCTCGGTGGCGATGGCCGCCGCGCTAAAAGCGGTCACCGGCACGGGCACCGTCGCCGACAAAGCGGCGGCGGTGCCCGTGCAATGGTTCCTACAGACCCTGGCCGGGGTCAAAACCGCCTATTACGATTGGGTCCACCCGCCGGAGAATCTCAGCCTGGCGACGGTAAAGCAGCCAGAGGTGCGGATCGCCTTCCAGATCAAACTGGTGCCGGACGCGCCCAACGCCAACGCCACCGTCGCGATCAACGAGCTCAAGATCAACCACCAGTCGGCGACGTTCGATGCTGGCAGCATGACGATCACTGGGAGCGGCGTCACCCTGCCCTTGCCATTCGTCCAGCTGTTGCCCGATCAGTGGCGGCCGGTGGTGAGCGCCGGGATTGGCGCGGATAGCGTCCGCTTCAATTACCAGGGGATCCTCCCGAGCGGCGAGGGCCCGACCCCGCTGATGACCCATCAGGAAGCGGTTAAGATCCCGTCGCGCTCTATCACGATGACCGCGCTCAACATCTTCGGCTATCGCAACGGCAACGCGACCCTGTGGATCCGGCGCAACTTGCTTCTGCTGCCCGATGCGGCGCCGCCGGCGGCAACCAACGAGGCATTCATCTTCTCGACCCCGGCGGTGCAGTTCACCAGCCCGATCGCGGCGAGCCTGGCCTTCAACACCCCATTCTCGATCGACACACTGAAGGCGAAGGGACCGAGCTACCAGGAGTATCTCGACGCCTTCTTTACCGGACTCGGCTTCGGCACGACCGGCAAGACCGACGTCGAGGTGGCGGCGACAGTGACTTACTCCTACCACCTCAACCCAGGACAGAAACTGCCGCGCACCGTCGTTCCGGTCACGCTTCTCCTGCATACACCGGCCGCGATTTCCGCGACCACAGCGCCTTCCTTCGTGAAGCCACTCGCCGCGATGACGGACGGCTGGCGGAGCAAGGCAGTTCCAACCACGGACGGCGGCGCGACGATCGACATGGCGCTCACCATCTATCCGGCGGGTCACGGCAATCTCCAGCCGATGCTGCAGATTGAAAAATTCACCGTCACTGCGACGATGGTGCCATTGCCTTGAGTAACTTTTGAAGGGGACCCACGGCTGGGGAAATTCACTTTGGGCATGCGTTGAGTGGTGTTGCAGGGCGCGGCATCTACGACAACATGAAGACAGGGGGTGGGCAAGGTCAAGAAGGGCAAGGGGCATATCTTCAACCCGCGCTTCTCGGCTATGTGCAGCCACTACCTACTTGACCCGGGCTTCTGCAACGTGGCATCGGGCTGGGAAAAAGGTGCGGTGGATCAGTCCCCTCGAATATCGAGCAAGCCTTGGACTTACGGCACGACCCAGTCAAAGAATTCCGCCGCGCCCCCTGGTGGTCAGAATTGGATTGGCTTCAATAACTATGATCCTCTTGGAAACCCATGGTGATTGCCGTCCAGATTTCGTGCGGACCAGATTACCTGGCAGATCGAGAATGGGATAGGTGAGCCTGTACAGGGAGCAACTACGCCAAAAGTTTGGATGTCGAATCCCAGTGGCGCATCGGCTGGCCCCTGGATCTGCGGAAGACGTGACTAGGTTTCAAGCGAAGCAATCGCCGGGAGCTCGGAGCTCGGGTGCCCGGTGCCGATGCGCCCCCATGCTTCCCTGAAACCGTCCAGCTCATAGTCCTTGCACTCCAACCAGTAGGATTGCTTGCCAGACTTAGTCCCGTGAGCACCAGCCTTGACCTCGTCTGGCGTAAGGATGAAGGCTTGCGGCGCCGTCGCGACTTGGTTCACCACGACCCAAAAGTCGCCCATCAACCTGTCCACCGACACTCCAAGCGGCACAGCATTGCGCTTGCTCAGTGTTTTGACCTGGATGCCAATGTAATTGCGAGCATCTTTGTCGTAGCAAATGATATCGACACCCCTGGCGTTTCTGGCGGTTGGCATGACGTTCCATCCCAGCAACGAAAGCTTGTAGCAGACGTAATAGAGGCCAACGTTGCCCACCACCTGCGCATCCGTTTTCAAGGCGCGGACCGCGCGCGCAACTGTGACCATCTGAGCTTCTCCAATCCAACTGCGGCGGGCGCCACGTCAAAGTGCCGACAAAGTCGACGCGAATCAACCGACGGAATGCAATGACCCTAGCGGGACATCGAAGGCGTTCAGTCGAATTGAGCGAAATCATCTCATAGGGCACCTTGGCGCCGAATGGCAATCGCCAGCAGTAGGCGCGCGTCATGTCGGCCGCCGGATGAGCGTAATTCGCCCCATATACACTGGCCCAATGGACATCAAGAAACACCAGGCGACACGAATTCAACGCAGCTTCCAGGACCTCCCCGAGACAGGGGAACACGCCATTTCCCGACCGTCGAACCTCTCGCGTAAGGCGCGTATGGGGGTGGGACTTCCAAAGGACGATGGGTGGCAGGCATTGCTTCAGTCGAAGCGTGTATTGATAGTGGCCGAGGCCGGAATGGGTAAGACTTTTGAGTGCCGCGCCGAACGGGATGCCCTTTGGAAAGCAGGGGAAGCTGCGTTCTTTTTTGAACTCGCAGAGTTGGCCGTCCAAAAGCCTGCTGACCTCTTGGACTCAGCCGAGGAGGCTCGCTTCGAGGCGTGGCGCTCGAGTGATTCGGGCATGGCCACGATATTTTTGGATTCCATCGACGAACTGAAGCTGACGCACAAGTCCTTCGAGACAGCTCTCAAAAGGTTGGAACGTGATATCTCGGCACAGCTGGGACGGGTGACGATTGTCCTCACAACCAGGCCGATCCCTTTTGAATTGGACTCGGTTCGCCGGATCCTTCCCGTTCCGGATCGTCCTGATCTGGGCGCGAGCGAGGAGGACTTCGCCGATATCGCGATGGACAGGCCCTCGGCAAACCAAAAGGTTGATGTTCCGCCGCCCGACTGGCGGTACGTTGCGTTGCTGCCCCTTTCAGACGATCAGATTCGCGAGATGGCTGTCGCTGAGAAGGTCCAGAACCCGGACGCCCTGTTTGCCGACATCATGGACAGGAACGCGGAAGACTTCGCCCGACGGCCTCAGGACCTGATTGAGTTGTGTCTGGACTGGAACGAGCATGCCACCGTGCGGACCCACCTGCAGCAGGTCGAGCACAACAGCAGAGTCAAGCTGGCGCCACGCACGGAAGAACAGGAGAAGGCTCCCTTGACACATGACAGGGCCTTCGAGGGGGCCAGCCGGCTGGCGTTGGCCACGCTGCTAACTCGAAAGCTAACGCTGCGCCACAGCGCGGAGGCCGACAAGGGCGGTGTAGCCGGTGCCGCGTTGGATCCCGCAAAGATCTTGACGGACTGGACCGCCGACGAGCGTGCAACCCTTCTCGAAAGGGCAATATTTGGGTTCGCGAGTTACGGTCGGGTGCGGTTCCATCACCGGTCGGTGACCGAATACCTCGCGGCCAAGCGGTTGGACACTCTCATCGGACGGGGTATGTCTATCGCCGCGGCAAAGCGTTTGCTGTTTACCGAGACCGCTCAGAACGCCCGAGTAGTACGGCCCACCATGCGTGCCGTTGCGGCCTGGCTGGCCGTGATGCAGCCAAGTATCTTCAACGAGGTATGCGATCGTGAGCCGGAGCTCTTACTCGATGCCGGCGATCCTGCCTCGCTTCTTGACGGCCAACGGAGTGCGGCCCTTCGAGCATACGTAAAGCGCTATGGTCGTGGGGGCTGGCGCGGCCTTCAGACACCTTCGATTCAAGTCCATCGGTTTGCCGCGAGCCACCTGGCACCGCTGGTCATGGAGCTTTGGGATTCCGGGATCGACAACCAGGAGGTGCGGGGACTTCTGCTGGAGCTCATGACGGCCATCCCGGTGACGGCCGGAGCCGACGCAGCCCACTCGGTACTTATGAGTGGCACAGCGTTGCGCGGAGATCGGATCGAGGCACTAGACCTGCTCGTGAAGTTGGCCGACCCCCGGCTTGATCAGATCACCCATTCGATGGAGGTGAATCCAGCGCTTTGGCCAAACGGGCTGCTGCGCGATGCAATTCCGCGCCTCTTTCCAGTTCACATCGGTGTCGAACGCCTGTGCCGCTTGCTCGGTCGCATGCCGGTAGAAGAAGGAAGCCTCGATCCCCTGCATCACTTCTGGAAATACTCAATCCCAGACCGGCCGATCCCTTCCAACTATAGCGATGCGTTGCGCGAGGGTCTCACCGAGCTCGTGGCCGGCGGCGTGGTATGGCGCGATGAGTGGCCTCACGTAACAAGCCCGCAGCCGCAGTTGCTCAAGTCGCTGGCGGCAATTTGCGCCCGCCAGATAAAGGAAGGTGTTTTGTCTGCGGCCGTAATGCATTCAAGCGCCGTGGCGCTGCGTCTTGCCTGCCACGAGGAGGAGTATCGACCTGGTGAAGAGTCCTTCGACAACCTACGGATCGCATTTCAAAAGCTGCCCGCGGCGCAAAGACAGGCTGCATTCTGGGCCGGTGACGCGTATTGCCAAAGCCTTCACTTTCAAAGCGATCCCTGGAGACGACTGCTGGAGGCGACCGAGAGCGGTCTTGTCCAGCTGAACTCCAGCGATGACGAAAAGTGGGTATTGGAAGCCCTTGCTGACCCCGGCCGCGCGTTAACGGACCGGTCTGTGATGCTGGAAGCAGGAATGAGAATGCTGCGTAGTCGAGGCGAGCTGGTTGGCAACAGCGCAGCGCTCCAGGCGGCCATTGCGGATTCCTCCGCACTTATCGCACTATTTGACATCGCTCGAACGCCGACGCCAGTCAGCGTGGAGAGCGCTAGATTGCAGGCGGCTCAGAACCTGCGCCGGGAAACCGAGATACTCCGCAGGGAGAAGGAGCGCGGCGATTGGATTAGCTTCAGACGCCGTGTCCGCGAAAACCCTGCTGAGGCGTTCAGCCCAGAACGTTCCGAGCACACCGCACGCGCCATCCTGCAGGCAATGAACATGGCAGCGAAGGAGAACCAACATTCAGGCTGGAGCAGCGCCTTTGTAGAAATGCATTTTGGGAGCGAAGTCGTGGACCGGTTGCGTGCATACATGGCAGCCTATTGGCGGCGTCAAAACCCCGGTCACCCCTCTGCAGCGGTAGCGGCTGCGGGCGAGCCGCGCTTTCTATCGGAAGCCGCGCGCGTCGGTCTAACTGCCGTGATGGCTGAATCCGAAGACCCAGACTGGGCGGGCAAGCTCAATGACTCGGAAGCCAGATTGGCTGCTCGCCTTGCGCCCAGCGAGCTGCTGGGATTCCCTCGCTGGTTGGATGGACTGGCGATCGCGCACCCCGAAGCTGTCCTGGCTGAGCTCGGACCACTTATCCTGCAGGATCTGGAGAGGCCGGCCAAGGTGGATTCCCATCGCATGTTTGTGCAAAGCGTTGGCCGAACAAGCGCCGCCGTAGGAGAGGTATTCGTTCCGTTGCTTAAAGGTTGGTTTGATGCGAACCATGGGCGCGTCCAACCGGAAGACGAACTCGAAGGAGTGGCCAGCCGACTGCGCCAGGTTTCCCAGATCCTGTTGAAGTTCGGCGGCGGCGACATGCCGGAACATGTCGCCTCAGTAGCGATGATCGAACTCAGCAATGGAGTAGCCCCTGCCCTTGAGAGAATTTGGGGGCTACTGCTAATGCAGCTGAATCCGAGTGCCGGTACCGACTGGCTGGAGACGCGGTTGAACAGTCTCCCTCCGTCCGATAGCGGGCAAGGAGTCGCTTGGATCGCCCTGCTGTTCGGCGACCGGTACCGAAATACCTCCGTCGACATCCGCCGTCCGGCGCTCACGCCTTCGATACTGCTGCGCCTTACACGGCTCGCGTACCTGCATGTGCCGCCGGAAGGCGATCCGGTGCACGAGGGTACCTTTACCCCTGGGTTGCGCGATCAGGCCGCGGATGGCCGCGGCATGTTGGTGAATGCACTGCTCGACCTACAGGGCCAAGGGGCCTGGGACGTAAAAGTCCAACTCGCCAAAGACCTATCAGTTGAGCCGTTCCGTGACAGGATTCTGGCGATCGCGTTAGAGAAAGCGGCGGAGGAAGCCGACCAGGAAGGGCTGACGGAGCGGCAGGTCGCACAAATTGATATCCACTATGAATCGCCGCCGTTGTCGCGTGAGGAGATGTTCACGCTATTGAATGACCGCCTCGACGATATCAATGATCTGCTCTTGGGGGACTGTTCCCCGCGTGCCGCCTGGGCAGGATTCAGCGATGAGCATGTGATGCGCCGTGCAATAGCCCGCGAGCTGACAATTGCATCAAAACTGACCTACACCGTTGACCAAGAAGGAGTCACAGCCGAAGACAAGGAAACGGACATCCGATTGCGCAGTACTGGTGCGGCGATCCAAGCAGTCATTGAGCTCAAACTGGGGGACAACCGACCGGGCCGCGACTTGCGCGACACGATCCGGGTTCAGTTGGTCGACAAGTACATGGCGGCCGAAGAATGTCGATCCGGATGCCTGTTGGTCACAGTTAACGCGACCCGCAACTGGGACCATCCGGACACAGGGGTAAAGCTCGATATTGGCGGCCTCGTGGCCATGCTCCAGGCGGAGGCCGACGCTGTGAATAAGGAGTTCTTGGGTTTGCGCAGAGTGACTGCACGGGTTTTGGATCTGCGCCCTAGGCTTGGTACCGAAAAGGCTGCCACGTCCGCGAAGAAGCCTCGTGGGACCACGGGGAAGAAGGGTAAGGGCTCGAAGGCGGTAGCACCGTGACCCTGGCAGAAGCGAGCCCGTTCTTGCACCTTCAACGCTTCCATGCATTTTTAAAGTGGGGGCTGTAGATGAGCCGGGTCGGCTCTCCAACGCGTATCTGTTTGGCTGGGGGCTCGTAGATTGGGGGCTGAATACAGAGGTCATGGCTATCGCCCTATGGAATGGTTGACGCCGCCCTTCGCCACCCTGCCGTTACTAGCAAGAGTTTCGCCAGCGCAGCGCTTGTATGTTCACTCACGCGCCGCTCCGCCTCCGGAACTGCACGGTTGTTGTCCGA
The DNA here is from genome assembly GCF_031458075.1 of Rhodoferax ferrireducens. Lineage (GTDB taxonomy): Bacteria > Pseudomonadota > Gammaproteobacteria > Burkholderiales > Burkholderiaceae_C > Rhodoferax_B > Rhodoferax_B ferrireducens_A. The sequence continues at coordinate 1,947,406 of NZ_JAVDXT010000001.1, forward strand.
ACAGTGTTTCTCAATTGCCGGGGTTACCTTGCTGATGGGCTTCCGTTTCAGGAACTCAATGGCTTGCAGCCTTCACGAGCCCATCGATCATCTGCTGCTGCTTGGCGACGGTGTCACGCAAGGCCTTGCCTTCCTTCTGAAGCGTCTCGATATCCTGGTTGAGCAGCTTCATGGCCTCCAAGAGATAGAACGGCAGGCCGCGATGAAGTATCGAGTCCGGGCGACCTCCCTTGTCGTAGTTCACCAGGTTGGTGAGGCCGGCATCGTGGACCTCCTCGGCGATGAAGCCATAAGCCTGGTCTCCGCTGTCCTTGTAGGTGAACGACTTTATCTGTAGGGATAGCAGGGCCCGGTAGTTGTCGACCAGCGGCTTCACGTCCTTTTTGTACCGGAGCGAAGAGTGCGCGGCCTGGGCGATAGTGAAGGAACCATCCGTGCTGACCATGGCGTACTCCCAGTCCTTCCACTTTCCCGTCGGCATTGCAGGATTGGCCAAGGGTGCGCCATAGAAGGTCATCACGCCGTTTTGCAACATGATCCGTCCCTGATAGTCCTTAGACAGATCGGTAGTGAAGTCAATGTAGGGTCCGAGTGCAGTCGAATTTGCCCTCAGTTCAATGCGCGGGTGGCCCCCAGAATCCTCGTCCAAGAATATTCCATTATTAGAGCCCGCAAGGGCGCCTGCGCCTCCTCCTTGTATCTGGAGCACTGTCTGCGGCGTCGCCGTATTGATGCCGACATTCCCCGTTTGATCGATGACCAGCGCGCCGGCGATTTGCGCTAGCGCGGGTCCGGCAAACAGGAGTGCGGCCGCCGCGAAGGACACAGCGGAGATAGGGAAATTCTTTGTCATGAATGAGTCCTCAGTGGTTGTGGTGTCGGGCCAGTGTTTGCGCAGTTGACGGCTGCGTGAAGGGGGTCCTTCCAGGGTCCATGGACTGAATGCGATGCTGGCCGTCGGGCCTCTACTGCGGCCGCGGCGATGCCCCGATACCCACCGGGCCCGCCGTCGCTCGTAGCCTTAGCTCCTTGCCCTTGGGAAAGGTGATGCCCCATCCGGCGTAGAAGCCGGACGTCATGCTGAGGATATCCCCGTTGGCGGCGGCGGCAACTGCATCCTCCAGTCTCCGGTAGGGTTTGAACACCCTACCGTTCTCCTCTGCCCCGGAAGCGTGCCCACCGTCAACATACGTCACCTGCTCCGCAAAGAAAGTCAGAAATTGTTGGAGCGCCCCCTCCAACTGTTGATTTTTGAAACCAGTGCCTTGATTACTGGTTGCAGGATCAATGCCACAGCCCCCGTGTGTGTGGATCCCGATCGTGATATCGGTTCCGGGATAGATCACCGGGCTACCAGAGTTTCCACCCATAGTGTCGACCCTGTACTTGATCACCACTTTGTGTGGGTCTATCTCGTCCTCGCCAAGGAACAATCCGACGTCTGTCTGCTCGGTCTGGTTCTGCGCGTTACGTCCCCCTTTTATTCCGGGGGGCGTGTTATCCACGCCGTACCCGGTAACCTGGACTTGGGCCGGGCCGGTACCGAAGGTCATCAAATTGGACGACATCCGATAGAACGCCTTTTGCGCGGTCGCTGGAAATAGGTGGGTGTTGGGGTTGGCGTGGGTGGTGAATATTGCCCAGTCATTGCCCTCCCCTTCACTCGCGACAACTGATTTGGCATCTATGGCGTACTGATTTGCAGGCGAGGCGAACCTGATGGACCCGTCGGGAGTTGATGCTGGGACATTGAACTCCAGTACGGCAAGCTCTGATAGCGGGTCTGTGCAATGCCCGGCCGTCAACACGGCGCCGGTAGAAACCAACCAACCGGTGCAGCCTACGGGGACGATGCGCGCAGAACGCGGATCGTTTGAGTGCACGCGATCGTCGGTTCCGCAAAGCGCCATCGGACCTCGCAACTCATGCGCGCTCGGCTCAACCTTCGCCCCGATCACCACGCCGTCCAGGCTGTAGAACACGCCCTTGTCACCCGGAGCCGGATGCAACGTGATCTTCACCGCGTCGCCGTTGAAGTAGGCGCTGTTGCTCCGCCACTGGTCCAAGGTCCTTGCGTTGAGGATTTGCACACCACCGTCCGCGATCGAGGTGACGGTGATGAAGCTCTCGGCGCCGAGCTCGTAGGCTTTGAAGTGGAGCTGCAGCCATGGAGCGTTGGCTATGCGGACCTCGCGGGTGTCGGCCACCACGGCCAGCAGCTGACCATCGTAAACACCGGAGGTCGCCTGGTAGGGGACCACGTCGCGGGGAATGGGCGCCGGTTGCGACCAGGTGTCGGCCGAGCTGAGAAGCAAAATCGGTAGGAGTCGCCTCCCGATCGAGCACCGAAGGCGGGCGTGGATCGTGGTGCTCATGTCGACCTTCCCAGTTCCGTGCTCGTCAGGCTTCCGCACAGGGTATGCAGGGCGACGAATCGTGATGCCTGCTGCGGCAGGCCAACCAATGTACGAAACATAGGAACTCCCGTTTGGGGAGATTGTCGCCGGGACCCGCGTTAGCCACGTCCTTCATTTAGATGAGGATTTTCTTGGCTCACGCGACGGGGGCTACTCACGTTGCCGAATCAATGGTGGGCATAGAAGCACCTTGATCCGGCGAACCCACTCCGTGCGATCTGCTTCGTGATGAGCAAACCGGACAGCCCAAGTATTTAAGGTCGTGGAGAGGAACGGGGCGTGTTGTGCTCGTCAGAGACCTTGTTAAGGCGAGCGCTGTAGTCGTCTGCCGCTTTTCGTCCGATTTCGGCAGCGCCCTGGCCGAGTTTGGAGCTGCCTCCGTGTAGTCGTGGTAGAACCGGTCCCTGGACGCGTCCAGCTCTTTCTGATTCCACGCCTCCTGGTTGCGCCCATGCAGCCGCGGGATGGCCAGCTCACGATGCGTGGCCTCCCAGACCGCCGGCTGTTGACTTCCATCCAGAAGTGACCCACTTTAGTCCTGTGTGGGTCAGGTTTGCGTGGAAATTAACATTGCGGTCTATATCCACGGGGCGCGAGGTCACCACGATGGTGACGCGACCCAAGCCGCCATCCAAGTCATGACTGAAACGTTCGAGTGCGTCGCGGAAGTCCGCGTGTGCCAACTGCAGTTCGTCGATCGAATCCAGGAAGAAGTAGCCGGCCTGTGATGAGGAAGCCCGCCAGTAGTCGAAGCGCTTTTGACGATCGCCGTACAGGCATAGACGCACACCTTTGGCCGCCACTTCCTCCAGACGCAGGAAGAATGCCGCCTCACCGCCCTCGAAAAGTAGCTTGGCCCTTGCCTTGCATTCGTGGGTCTTCCCAGAGCCGGCTTCGGCGATCAACAGGACGCGTTGAGACTCAAGGAGCTGTGCCCAACCGATGCCTTCGCCCAAATACGCTTGATCGCGATCGTCAAAGATGTCTCGTGATGCAGCCGTGCCGCCGATGGTGCCAAATTTTCTTTGCATGCGACAAGTTTATGCGGCGGGCTCCCATGGCCAAAGGCTTCACCAGCTAGCGGACGCCCCGTACGAGTGAGGTGAATGAGGTTCAGAGAGCAAGGAACGCAACAAGTCACGAGTGATGTTGTAGTACGACCCCACTTGGGGGTTCGCACATTGAGGGCCGAATATCTTCCGCTAGCCTGCATGTGCATCTGGACCTGTGAAACGGTGGGCTCCAGTCCGCGCAATGCTTCAACAATTTTGAGGATGACATTGACGGCGTCAGCGAGTTACTGTTTCCCCCTGTTGTGAAGGGTTTCGCATGGGCCAAGGCGTTGATCTCGGGCGTTGTGCCGGTGCCAGAAATCGCCTGGTACTGCTGTTGCCGATTTGCATTGGACTATTGTCCGCATGCACCGCATTGGAGCCAATCCCGCCTTCAACTGTCGGCCCCTTCTTCGCACCGCCGCCAACCCAAGCGGCCTCCGATGCCAAACGCGATCCATGCAATACGTTGGGCCCCCTGCCTGAGAGCTGCATTCCGATGTCGGAACCGGCCGACCCGTACTACGGAGGCCTCGGGCGCGAAATATGGCAGACCGACCTGAAGCGGCGCAATCTAGCGTTATTGGGCGCCAAGCGCACCAACGAGGTTTCCTTCTTCAATGGGATGCTATGGCCCATAGGCGGAGCTGTAGCGCTCAGCGCTGTCAACAACCCCTCGGCGTCGCTGCTTCGTAACTTCGCGGCGTTTTCCCTCGCGGCCTACGGACTCATGAATTCGGGCATTCCCGGTCGAGACAAGCTGTACCTGGAGGCGGCGCGACGCATGGCTTGTGCCATGGCACTTGCCAGCAGCGATCTGTATTTGAAGTCCGACATCGAAGACGGCGCTACGGTGCGCCGCCTAGCGAGTAGCCAGGACACGCTTGAGCAGACAATGCTGCGTCTGCAGGGAGCGTTGGAGAACTACGACTCGACCCGCACGCACTTGTTGGCAACACTGGAAACAAGAAAGGCGCCGGTCGGCAGGGCCGACGACTCCATCAACATCGAGCGTCGCTGGTCCCGCTCCGGCGGAACTGGTGGCGCTGGAGCCGGCTCGTCGACCGTGATGACCGACTTTAGCCGCGAGACACTCGCACGCAGCTCGCGTGGTCACAAGCTCTATGCTGAGCTGAGCACTATCCACGAAGAACTGCGCGCAAGCCAATTGGACTTGGCCAAACGCCGTCTGGAGATCGAAGCTGAACTGACCGCTGCACTGAACAACGGTACACCCCTGGTGAGCCAGCCGGTTGATAGTTACAGCCGCTTCGTCGCCGCGCTGAAGACGGTGCTGGCGCCTACTGCCGGAGCAAGCGAAGCAGCTGCCACCGCGCAGGGAGCAGCTGAGCCCTGGGAAGTGAACGAGAAGACGATGCAGGCATTGACGCCGAGCTCGCGTGCACAACTGATCACCTTTGTCGACCGACAGGCCACCGACCTAGAGCGCGCCATTCCCGCCGCGAACGATTGGATTCAGCGCGTCCAGAACCGCCGCAATCGCACCCGCGACCAGGCTGCCGGAATCCATTGCAGCGACGCCCTGTTCGCGGACACCCAGACGTTGCGCAGCGTAGTGCCGGCGCTGCCGGCCAGCGCCGCTTCGGCGTCTGGTACGCCGAACGTGCGTCTTATCGGGCCGCCACCATGACCGGATTCCGATCCTTCGCGCCCACGAGCCCATACGCACAGCTACGGGGCGCCTTCCGCATGCTTGGGGCCGCGCTGCAGCTGCGTCAATGCGGAAAAACGACCACCCATGCGCCGGACTGGGCCGACCCGTATGGGGTGGATTCTTTTTCGATGCAGCTTGCTGATCCGCGCGAAGACCCGCAGGCGCACTGGGAACTGGTGATCGCGCTGCGCGATGGTATTCCCGGGCGTGCCGTGCCGCAGCTTCTCCATCTGGGAGCGCGCCATCCCCCCGTGCGGCTGCGCTGCGTGCGCGCGGAGCCGGCGCGCGCGCAGGCAGCGCCAAGGGTCGAGCGCACCTCAGTACCATTGGAAAGTGGCACCGCCACCTGTCTGGTGCGGGACCGATTGAACCCCGACCGCTACTACGTGCTGACTTGCGGACACGTGCTGGCCCCTACTGGCGGCGCGCGATGGGATGATCCGGTCGCCGTCGTCGGCGACGCGCAGCTTTACGACGGCCGCCTGCGGGAATGGCAGCCATCGGTGGGCATCGGCGTGCCGCCGTCCACAATCGACGCAGGGCTGGTCGAGCTGGACGCCGCGGCGGCGACTGCCTTGCGCAACGATGCCTCGGGTTGGACGCCGCAGCGTGTGAATGACGACATCTGGCCAGACCGGCCGGTGCGCCTGTTGCGGCACGCCGGCGAACTGACAGGTTCACTAAAAGTACACTGGTCCGGCAAGGTGTGCGTGCCCGATGGAGACGAGTTCCCCGACTACTTCCTGCAAGACGCGATCGGCTATATGACACCGGAGGCCACCCGAGCGGGAGACAGCGGCGGACCAGTATGGACCGACGATGATGCGTTGCTGGGCATGCACGTGGCCGCCATCGCGCCCGAAGGCGCCTATGGCGCGAACGCCGTGCTGGGCCGCATTGCGCCGGTGCTGGACTGGTTCTGCGTGAAACCATTCACGCGTGACGACCCTGCGACGCTGGGAGGCCTGCAGCGCCCGGCGCCTTCACCCAGGCTGCCACAAGCGCCCAAAGGGCAACTATTGGACCCAATGCGCAACGAAGTCGTTACGCTGGCCAAGACGCTGTGGGCCGAAGCACGCGGCGAAGGCCGTGCAGGCATGGAGGCCGTTGCCTGCGTGATCATGAACCGTCGCAATACGCACTATCGGCGCTGCGACAACGTTGCGGAAGTCTGCCTGGACCCCTGGCAGTTCAGCTGCTGGAATACCGGCGACCCGAACCGGCGCAGGCTTGACCGCATTGACGCCCAACCCGACACGTTTTACCAGGTAGCGTTCGATGTCGCGCAGCAAGCAATCGCGGGCTCGCTGGAAGATGTGACCCAGGGCGCACGCCATTACCACGCCGTGACCATGCGGCCATTTCCAGACTGGGCACTCGGCAAGCGGGCAAAGCAGATAGGCAACCACTTGTTCTATGTAGGCGTAGCTTGAACGATGGAAAACTCGATCATTGATATTGTCCTCGGACTGGCGCTGATCTATCTGGCGCTGTCGCTGCTGATCAGCTCGGCGCAGGAGATGGTCAGCGGCGCCTTCTTCAAGGGCCGGCAAGCAACCTTGCACGACCTGCTCTACGAAGCGACAGGGCAGGACGATGCACTGAAGCAGCGCGTGCTCGCCAATCCTCTGGTGTTCGCTCTGTACCGCGGAGGAGTGGCGCACGAGGGGATCAAGATGTGGCGCCGCGCGAGTGGTCCGGTCGAGGTTCCGCCTGACATTTTTGCCCGGGCGCTGCTGACCGAAGTCAATCAGATCGACCCCGGTAAGCACCCCAGCGACCGCTACGCCTCGCCATTAAGCTTCCTGGACGCGCTCAAGGATAAGGGTCTGGATAAGGACGGAACAGGAGAACGCAAGGTGGTCGGTGCATTGCGAGCCCTGGTGGTGGGTCGTGAAACCGACTGGGGCGGTTTTGAAGCGGCCATTGCCGCGTGGTTCGAATATATTGGCGACCGGTCCACAGGCTGGTTCAAACGCAGTGCGACCATTTGGACATTCTGGCTGTCGCTATGTCTTGCGTTAGCGCTGAACGTGGATAGCTTTCACATCGCACGCGTGTTGGGAAGCGATGCGGAACTTCGTGTCGGCCTGGCTGACCTTGCCGAACGTTTCATTCGAACGGAGCAGCAGGGGTCGACGACACCGGTGCCCGCGCAAGCGCCGGCACCGGCCAAGCCTGAGGTCATGGCGACCGCTCGACTGATGGATGCCTACAACCGATTGGCCCCGCTATTTGACCGCGACGAGAACATCGGCCGCTTCGAACGCCGCTTACAGCCGGTAAGGGAGAGTTGCGGAATCGTCGCGGGCCTGTGGTCCGACAAGGTAGGGTCGAAGGCCAATGACCGGGCTTCGAAGGTCGGTGACAAATTCATCTCGGACGCGGGGGCGTGGCTCGAAGTGATTCCCGCCATGATTCCGTACATAGACATGGCGATTGCGGGCTACGTGCCGCCGCCAAGCCCCACGCGTCCTGGCACACCAGGGTCCACGGCGCCAGCAACAGGGACCAAGTCATCCGTCCAGCCAGCGTCCGCGGTAGTAGCGGCAGTGAGCAAGCCTTCGACCTCGCCAGCGCCGGTAGTGGCAGCGACAGCGGCAGGGAGCAAATCCTCAACCCCGCCAGCGCCCGTGGTGTCGGCAGTCGGGACCGAACCTCCGGCGCAGCCGGCGTCTGCGGTGTCGGCGCCCGAGAAGCCCGCCGATGTCAGCCAAGCCAAGCAGGTGGCCAGTGCGCTGAGAGCTGCGCACACTTGCGTGAGCCATATTTCAACTTGGGTCGGCGCAGCGTCCACGGCCAGCAACGATGCGGCCGTGCAAACCGCAATGCAGGCCGCAGCCGTGGCGCTGAAAGACAGCCAGGCGGCACTGGAAACGCTGATGAAGCGCAGTAAGGCACCGGAAAAGCTGCAGCGCCTGTTCAAGTCCGATCCGGAAGAATTCAACCAATGCGCTCTCACTGCTTCTAGTTTGGAAGAAGTGCGCACCTGCATGGAAACCGACAATGTGTGGACTAGGCTGCCCTTCGGATATAGCAGCGCCAACCTGAACAATCAATTCTGCAGCGTCCGCAGCGCGGCGACACTGGCGGAAACCAACGCCAAGCCAGGGCTGTTTTTCTGCCTAGACAGTGACGAGAATCGGGTCAACCCGAGATCTGAGATCGGCCTGCCCGCAATGCGCTTGCACAGCCGAGGTTTCATGGCGTATGTCAGCTGGCTCGCCGGCATCCTTGTTACCACGTTCTTCGTCTGCTTGGGCGCGCCGGTCTGGTTCGACGTGTTGAGCAAGTTCGTCAAACTGCGTGTCGCGGGCCGCATGGAGGATCGGGAGAACAATGCGGCGAAGGCGAACGGAACGTTGCCGCTGCTTCCGCCGAGCAAACCTGCTCCTACTTCGAGCACACCGTCCACAAATCCGTCCCCGACTCCCAGTGCAACGCCCTACGAAGCCGAACTAAGTCGGCGTGAAATCATCGCGTTGCAGCAGCGCCTGGGTGTGTCGCCGGAAACCGGCGAACTGGACGATGCCACGCGCCTGAAACTGCGGGCGAAGCTTGGGGGCAGCGACGTACTTACGTCAACCACGTATACCGAGCTGGTGGGGCGGCCGCCAATGGCAAGCAGTATCAATCTGGCATCGGCGGCCAGCCGGCCGAGGGTGCGCCAAGCGCATCCCCAGGTACCGGTGTTAGCCAACAAGCTGATGGTTGCACTCGACTTCCCCGCACGCGTCGCTTCCACCGAACGTGCCTTCAACGACGACCTGCGTGCACTCACCGTGCTATACCGCTACAAGAAGGCGGCCACACAGGCTGAACGCGACACGTTGCTGGCGCTGGCACGCGACAACCCATCGACGCTGGATGAACTGGACGAAGAGTTGATGAACGAGATCCTGCAGAATGTGGCCACCTTCCCCCGCTCCGTCGCGCCGTGGATGGACTGGGTGCTCGGTGAACTAGGCCAAGTGGAAGTGAACGCCTCCAGCCGTAAATCCAGCAATCCTCGCATCTGCGAGTATCTGGACGCAGTGGCCACTAGCTATGGCGACAAGGGCGACACCACCCCGTGGTGCGGCGCCTTTGCCGCATGGGTGGTCACCCGCTATAACGCCGAGGCCACCGCGAGAACGGCCTTACCCCCCTTTCCGCTCAAACCAAACCCGCCTCCTACCCCTACTTTGGCCCATAGCTGGACAACTTGGGGTAAAGCACGCCCCCGCAATGCGGCCGTGGTCGGCGACATCGTGGTCGTCAAAATCGAGAAGGACGGCGATGCACCGGGCGTCAAGAGTGGCTTTCACGTGGGCTGGTGCCTGACAGCAACGACACAGTCGGTCAACCTTCTCGGTGGGAATCAGAGTCATGGTGGACGAGTGTGCATATCCACCTTTTCGAAGAGCGATATCGTTCACGCGGGGTTTTAAACGATGACGTTGATCCCGCCGTCCCGCTGCCTGAGACAGGGTTTTCGGACCGTTAAACCGGTAAGGTTGCTGCTACCAATGCCAATTTGACCAGATGTGTCGGAAATCGGTGACCAGGCCACACAGCAAGAGTTTTGAAGGTTGCTGCGGGCTGCAGAAGGATGCCCCATGGTCAGCAAAAGTTGGCCGGGGTGGTCAAATAATCGCTGGCAGCAACAGGCTTGGCGTTGAAAGTCCCGATCTGCACGCATGGACAGAAATACCAGCGAGGTGGTACCGTGGCACCCAACCTCCACGTCACAACAAGGTTTCGACACGCGACAGTGTGGCCGAAAGCTGTTGGCCGGCGGCGGTAGCTTCTCTTAAGTGCCCGAGGGAGGCCGAATTTCAAAATATGGCAACAATGCCTGCGCCGCCTGAATCCGCAGCTGCAGTTCAACCCTTGTGTCGCCCATGACGTCGAGTAGAAACCGTTTTGGATCGGGACTATCTCCAGAAGGTGCTGCAGCAGTCGCGCCCTGCTCTCCCCTACGCTCACCACCGTCGATAGTTGCCGACGTCATATGCGATGTGGCGGTTTTGGCGGCACTGTCAAGCTGGGCCAAACGCATTTGAAAATCTGCCGCCTTGATACTCACCAAGCGAGACAGGACATCAGCTTGGGCATCAGGGCTGGGACAGATGTCGAGCCAGGGCTCATCAGAGAACACTGCGGCCAAGTCAGGTGCGACGTAGGCCGACCATCGGCCTGTTTCATCCATCAAACCAGGCACTACTCTGGCTTGTCTGATATGTCCAAGGGCAGCCGCATCCGCAGCAGGCAAGATGCCAATGCGTCCTGGGGCAATATGGCCCAAGTAGCGCAGGCGGAGAGATTCAAGAAAGCGCCTTGCATCAACGGCAGGCACGGGCTCCAAAAGTGAGAACCAGAGTTGGTAACCGTCGGAGCCGGAAATGGCGATGGCCGGTGCAGGCAGCTCCAAATCGGCCTGAACCCCTCGCCAAACTGTCGATAGAGCATTCCAGTCCGCAGGCCGAGCAAGTTCCAGCACCATCGCACGGACGCCCCCTTCGGGGCTTACCAAGCCGACTTCTTCGGCATCAGAGCCATCATCCGTTGGATGACCCAAGAGGTATAGGCGACGCAATTCAGCTTGCAGTCTGTTCATGGCTGGAAATTGACAATAACTTGTCACAAAGGGCCAACTTTACTTGATAGGAATCCTTGTTGACTGCTGTTGGCCGTATGTTGCCGTAGCTTGGAATGCCGGACGTCCCGGGCATCATCAAGAATATGGACAACTGGCGGGTGGGCCTGAGCGTCCGGTTCTGGCCGACTGCAGCCTATGCTGGTATGGCACAGCGGGCCCCAAGTGAGACCGCGTAGTATCCAACCAAGCCGACTCCCCCTCTTAAAACAGGGCTTGCTGGGAAGTGGTCAACGCCACAAAGCTCTCGCCGAATGGCAAAAGAATGGCGTCTGCAATCGGCTGAAGCTGCTTGGACAGATAGTGTTCATAGTCGATGCCGGACTGGCGAGCCTCCAACGGTTCCGGCCCGCTCCTGGTCATGACGTACTGAATCCACCCGCCGTTCTGGTACTGCCTGGGCCGACCGACCGCCGCATTGTGCTTGTCGGCCATCCGCGCAGCGCGGACTTGCGGCGGGACGTTGACCTCGTAGGCGTCCAGGCGATGGCGCAACCGCTTGCGGTAGATGAGCAGGTCATCTTTTTCGCCGGCCAGCGTCGACCGCGCATACTCGGTGACATAGTCGCGGTGCGGTTCATCATGGAAGATGCGGGTCAGCAACCCTTCTTGAAACTGGCGGGCCAACGGAGTCCAGTCACTGCGGGCCATCTCTAGGCCCCGATAGACCATTTCCTCTTTGCCGCTGGCATCCACGCTCAGGCCCGCGTAGCGCTTCTTGCTACCCACGTCCGAACCCCGGATGGTTGGCATGAAGAACTTCTTGTAATGGGTGTCGAACTCGATTTCCAGGAAATTCTCCAGCCCCTGCTGATTGCGCAGCTTGCTGCTCCACCAAGCGTTGATGTCCTGCACCAATTCCGCCGCGACAGCGTGCGCTTCGGCATTCGTGTGGGTTCGCTTGAGCCAGATGAAGATGGAGTCGGTATCGCCGTAAATGACCTCATACCCTTTTTCCTCCACGAATGTCCTTGTGAGCTTCATCATCTCGTGCCCGCGCATGGTCACAGCCGAGACTAGCTTGGGGTTGAAGAACCTGCATTCAGTGGCGCCCAGCACCCCGGCAAACGAGTTCATGAGCAGCTTCAGGGCCTGCGACAACGGCTCGTTCTTGACCCGCTTGGCTTCGTCGCGCGCCTTGGACAGCGTGGTCACGATTTCCGGCAGGCAGTGCTTGTCGCGTGAGAACACGGTTTCCTGGGGGCCGGAGACGCCCATCGCCGCGTCGGCTAGGTGCATGCCTTCTGCAAAGCCCACGGGGTCCACGAGAAAGGTCCGGATAATCGATGGGTACAGGCTCTTGTAGTCCAGCACCACGACGGAGTCGTAGAACCCGGGCTTCGAGTCCATTACATAGCCACCAGGGAATGCTTTGGTCGCTATCTCGCCCACGTTGGGCGCGACGTAGCCCTGGCGGTGCATCCGCGGCAGGTAGTGGTGGCTGAATGCGGCGATGGACCCGCCGAAGTGGTCGGCCTGCAGACCGGTGGTTTGGGCCCGTTCCAGCACGAACTGCAACAGCTTGGCTTGCTCGAAGATGCGCAAGACCAGCTCGCAGTCGCGGATGTTGTAAACGGCCAGGGCTGGTTTATCTTCCTGGTACCGGCGCTCAATCTCGGCCATCTTGTCATATTCGTCACCGATGGCCTTGCCCTCGCCCAACAGCGTCTGCGAGACGTTCTCCAAACTAAAGGAAGGAAAACTCCACACCGCCGCCTTCAGTGCGTCGATGCCGTCGATGACCAACCGGCCAGGTGTGGGCGCGAACAGGTAGCCTTGTTTGCCCGGATGGGTGCGCCACTGGATGGGTGTGCGTTCCCGGCCAAGAAGGAGCTTCACACCGCAATCGTCGGCCGTCTTTTGGAGCACCCGCAGGTCGAACTGAATTACGTTCCAGCCGAGGATGACGTCGGGGTCGTTGCGCTCGAACCAGGCGTTGAGGTTCTCGACCATGGCCTGGCGCGTCGGGCAGTAGATGAGCGCGAAATCCAGCGGCTCTCTCGGCAGTGTCGGCGGCTCTCCCAGCATGAACACGATGCGCTCGGCCATCCCATCTAGCGCAACCGAGTACAAATCCCCGTGCTGGCTGGTTTCGATATCCAGCGACACGACCTTCAGCACAGGCCGGAAGTCAGATGCGGGCTTGAGTTTGCAGTCGGAGATGGTCGAGCCTTCAGCGCGACCGCCTTCGATGAGGACGCCGGCGGTGATGAACCGCTCCATCAAGTAGCGGTCGTGGGGGCGCACATCGGCTTCGAGCAGCGGAATCTGCAGCGGCTGAAGGGCGCGGGCAAGTTTCCCAAGCTGTCGGAAATGCGTTGCGTAGACACCGATGACCGGCTCCTGGTGGAAGGTCCGCAACTCAAGCGGGCGGAGCTGCATACGGGGAAAGGCACCGAGCTGCGCCTCGACCGCCTCCCAATGCCGTGCGGGGACGAATGCTACCGAGGGCTGTTCGGTGATGACCACCTTCTTTGGCCCGGCCTCGGTCGCCAGCCAGAACTCGAGTTCTGTGCCAGCCGGCGCATCCCGCCAATGGCGGGTGAGGATGAAGCCCTTGAATTCGGTCACGGAAGGTTTGAGTCGGATACTTGGGCGCGGCGCCCTGTGCTGGCTATAGGGTGATTGGGTTCTCTTTCGCAAGAGATGCCGCCTTACTCAAGTGTACTGTACATAAAACCAGCGCCAACTGACCCATATGCCGGCATCCAGTCTTGGTGTGGCTACGAGGAAACATGGGTGCAAACCACCGGGTGTTTAGCTTCGACGGGTTACGCGACATAACTGCTCAGAGCCCGCCATCGGCCGCTTTCCGCCTTTAATTGCTGCCGATGGTCCCACTGCGCCAGTTTCCCAGAATCAACTCGGCCGCGTCGCTCGCGCTGGCGAGCGACGAATCAATGACTAGGCGGGTTGTGGTCCAGACCTCGTATTCATGCTGGAGGACGGCTTCCCATGTTGGCAGAGTGAAGTCCGGAATGTCAGCTCTCCGGCCTTCCACACGCCTGCGGTGTTCGGCCAGGTCGGAGCACACGATTTCAACCTCGAGAATGTCAGAGGTTGTGCTGGCTGCCACAGCCCGCCACGCATCGCGAGTGACCAAAAGTGGATTTACGCAATCGGCGATAACGGTCATTCCCAGCGCCAGGTTGGACCTTGCAAGCTCGTACGCAACGACGTAGCCGGCGGGGCCAACCTGCTCGAGCGAGTTCACTTTCTTTAGCGCCTGCTCGATGGTGTCGATGCGAAGGAAGACAGAGGGCGAGCGGAGAGCGAGTTCGCGAGCTATGGCCGTCTTGCCAGTGCCCGGAAGCCCGCCGAGAACAATCAACATCGGCTTTTCCGCGGTAGATTTGATTGAATCTGAGTGATGACTACGGAGGTCTGCCATTGGTCGACGGCCGTCAATGGGGAGCGTTTCCGGGCATTCTGGCGCCTTCTACTGAAGCGGGGCAACCCGGTCGATGCGCTCAAATAGTTGCACCATCGGGATGGTGACGGGAAAAGATTCAATTCGATAGCGCTCACAGATGCGCGTAACAACCCACTTGTCCCAATACACGCCGTAGGCTTCGTCGTCCAACGTTCGTAGGTCCTCCCGGTCGTCAAGACCACAACCGCTGAAGTCTGACAGCGCAGACTCATCAGTCATCAACGCCCAAGGCAAGCCAAAAATCTCGCTCAAGAAGCGGTCAGCTAGCTCCTTAAAAGCATCTATACGGTCGCCGGAGGCAAAAACTAAAGGTGTGTCGCTCATGGGGAAACATTTTGCCGTGGTTCGCTCAAGCATCCACGCTCAGACGATTTGGAACTCCTGGACGACCGCTAATTGGCCGCAGCCTGAAGACTGGCAGGCTCAGATGGACCCGATGCAGTCTTTCAAGTTGTCGCTTCGTGAGTCAGCTTCGCAGCATTTGCGGTCTGTCACTAATCACGCCCGAACGGGTACTATCGGCCAAAAGCGGACATCTTCTTTACTTACGCCACATTACTGTTACTGCCAACCTTGCATTGACCAGTTCAGCGCGCTTGTGCCAATGCCGAACTGATAGGTCGCATCTATCCGGAAAGGCTCACCCTACTTCGTTCTACGTGTGCGCGAGGTGGTCATTAAATTACTGGCGGTGTTGGTCACTCTGCAGTTGCCGTCAACAGTTGGACTAACTGAGCTGGGCTACATCACACCGGACGACTGCCGGAACCGCGCCCGCGAAACTCGTAGTCCCCGATTATGCGGATCGCTGGCGAAGCGGAAATGGCGTCGAACTCGGCGAGACAGACCGTGTCAGCGACCGCTTTCAGGCGTACAGCTTGGCTTGGGTAACTTCTGCTTAGGGCAGCGGTCATCACGCCATGAAGCGGACACATAGGCGGTGCCCCCGCAATGGTCATGGACGGCGACCACTGCGTATATTTCGAAGTCGCTGACTAGCAAATACAGCGAGAAAGGCATTCTTCGAAGTGAGCCGGCATGCTTCCGGCATATGGCGCGGTTTACAGTTGCACAATAGAATTATTTACCCAGGAGAGGCCTAGGCCACTGGTTATTCCGGACGCGCCCGTCGGCCAAAACACAAACCTTCGCTCGTCCGCTGACGCGATTGCCTGAAATACGGCGGCAGGAGTTATATCGTGGTCAAAAATGACTCGCAGCTCGACCAGGCCATGCGGACGCTCGCACATCGCGACGTCCTCGATTGGCTTACAAACTTCATCCGAATCCAGCTTGCCACGCAGTCCTCTATACAGCGAGAGTTCACCCTCGCTGTAATTGAGGAAGGATTGAATAATGAGCGCATGAGGTTCAGAGGCTATCAGGGGAGCAGTCCGAGTCAAACAGAATTCGAAGTCCTTCTATACAGACGAGCCTTCGCGAGGCTTGCGGGAGATATTCTCGCCACGATGGGCAGTGGCTTGACGATGGAGGAAGCGACTGCAACGCAGCCGATGCCGCTCGAATAACGCCCCATGCTCACCGGCAGCGGGTGGGATCAGAACTGGCTCGGATTTCTGAAGGGGTTGAGATCATGGCAACACGCGGTCGCGGAAACGCTGCCGTATTCGTTCTAACGGAATGAATGATGGCAGAAGTATTGACGCTCAATGGGCGATGGTTGCAAATGTCTGGTTGTGTGGCGGCCATCGTAGCATTCGGCTATCGGTCTCGCGAAGGCGAAATTGTCTTTATCAAACAAGAATGTTTGAGAACAAGAGTTCCACGGACCTCTTCGCCCCCGAAGGTCGACATATCGGCCATCGTGGTGTTGGATCATGCACCTGGTATGCCTAGTGTGTGGTCTAGGTCTCGGCCACACGGCGCTGGAGTGGTGCCAGCGATACGGGCAAGCGTCGACACCAAAGCCTTCTCCGTTCATAGCAAACGACTGCGCAACATCCTCACCGCCGGCCCACAAAGGCTGTCGCACTTGGTGGTCCCACTGCCCAAAACGCAGATGGCAGTGCGCACTGTCACACGAGAACGGCGGAAGAGGCTAGCTTCGGCAACTTCAGTCCTGTCGCGCTTCCATCTTCTTGAGCACAGCGCGTGTGTACTCGGTCATGAACTCCAGAAACACGCTGGTGCGGGCAGGAATGAATTTGCGGCTGGGCAGCGCTGCATACAGCGTGTTCCTTCCCGTGATCCACTGAGGCAAAACCCGATGCAGCTCGCCGTTCTGGAGGTACTTCGCCACGATGTCGATGGCCTGGATGCTGATACCGGCGCCGTCAAGGCAAGCCCGAATCAGCGTGGTGGTGTTGTTGACCAGCAGAGCGGGCTCGATCTGAACTTCCACTTCCCGGTTGTGTTCCTCCGGGTTGATGAGGCGTAGGCTGCGGTGCCGGTTCGCCTGGAGCTTGACGCGTAGGCAGCGGTGGCTGGCGAGATCTTCCGGTTGCAGCGGGATGCCATGCTCACGCAAGTAGTCGGGTGAGGCGCACAGGATACCGTCCGAAGATGCAATGGGCCGCGCAATGATGTTGGCATCGAACGTATCGGCAGCGCCTAGCAGGGTCAGGTCGTAGTCTTCAATGGGTGGCACCAGCGGTGAGTCCGCATGGATATCCAGCACGACTTTCGGGTAGCGGCGCCCGAACTCGGCCACCAGCGGCGCCAGCACATGCGTGGCGAACACCGGCGGCGTCAGGATGCGGATGACGCCGGACATTTCCTGCGCGTGGGCCTGGGCGGCGGCGTGGGCTTCATCAATGTCGTTGAGGATATGGCGCACACGGGCCAGATAGGTTTCGCCCGCATCGGTGAGCGCCAGGCGTCGGGTGGTGCGCTGCAGCAGTCGCACCCCGAGGTGGCCTTCCAGGTCACCGACCAACCGGGTCACCACGGCGGAAGACATGTCGAATTTGCGCGCCGCCGCCGCAAAACTGCCGTCATCGACCACCTGCTGAAAAACTCGCATTGATTGAAGCCGGTCCATGTTTTACCCCTAAATCAAGTCTCAATTGTTGCTGATTTAACAGTAATGCATTGTTTGAATTGCTATTTTTTGATTGATTTGGCGGGAATAAAGTTCATACATCGATGAGCCGAAGCGACTTACAAGGCGACTCACCGAGGCTGGACAGACGGGGAAATGAGCCCGCCATGCCCGGAACGTCATTAACTTTAGAAAGGATATTCATCATGAAATCGAACTTTATTGCCGCCGCTGTCGTGGCTGTCGCCGCCGTGTTTTCCGTGGCTGCTTCTGCCGAACCCCTGAATGCTTTCCTGCTGGAGCAAATGCAGGCGCCTTCAACCAAAACCCGCGCAGAAGTCAAAAGCGAAATGCTGCAGGCCAAAAAAGCCAATGCAGCTTCCAGCTTCAACGGCGCCATCGCCCAGCAAAACCTGGCCGCTCCGCGTGCTGAAAAGGCCGGCGCAGCTCCCCAGGCCGCTGCTGAGCTTGTGAAGACCAGCCAGCAATAAGCCTTACACAGGCCGGCTCTGGCCGGCTATCAGCGCAATCGCCCGGACAGCCCGCAACAGTTCCCGGGGCGATTGCATTGGGGCCTGCGGGATTCATGCAGGTCCGTATGCGACCATATCCCCATCGCGCTATAGCGTCCCGGTCATCCTGAAGACCTCCTCGTTGCGTGCACCGGACATCCTGGACAGCGTAGTAACTCCCTTCTTTTCGAGCTTGCTACCCGCCTAGATGGGCATACTTTCGGCCTGGATCACTCTATCTGATGCCCCAGGAGCCGAACCGGCGACACAGTACGGTTTGTCGGTATTTTTGAAACAGCCGAGCCCGTGCGGAGCATCGTGGATGGCCGGCTGCAAACTGCGCTGGCCGCCTATGCCGAGCGTGGCGGGCGTAGACCTCGGGCAAGTCATTCCGAATCCATCCCCCCTCCCACCTCGCCGCTGGCCGCACTGAACGCCTACATTCGTACAGCCACGCAGCCAGATGCGACAAAGAACGGGCCTCCCGTTGGCTGGGGCGGCCGACCCGAGCTGAAGAGCGTGCAAGGCTTCGGGAAGTGTGGTCCAAGTTTGCCGTTGCTGACCAGGTGGAGCAGTCGCCCAAGCGGGGTCCGGAAAACGGGCACGTTGAATTTCCGCCTGCTGGTGCTGCGCTCCCTGGCCATGCGAAAACCTGCTGTGGCTGGACCAGGAAAGCCAGCGCCTCAGGGCTCCGCAGGCGCGGTCTGCACGCCCCAGCCGACGGAAAAAAAGGCGACGCTGAATAAGTCTGCGCGAGGCTGCTGGCGTTGATGTGGTTCTTGTTGAAAAAAGCCTGCCACTGACGCATTTTCGTAGCATCCTCACTAAACTGACGGGTCAGCGCCAGTGGGCGCTCCGTTTGCGCACCGCCGGATAATGGTTTCGGAAAGCTTGAATGACTTGTTCTTATCCTTGTTTGATCGTGCACTGTGCACGCTGAAACGGTGCCGTGGCAGCCAACATCGCCGTTCTCGCCCGCAAAGGATACGCGCCATGAGAAATGCAACCGCCAGCCACCACGCTACACACTTCACCGTAGTGCTTGCGTTAGCCTGCACTGCTGCAAACACGGCATACGCGCAAGACCAGACAGCCGAACCTGCCACCGCAGAAAGCGCGACTCCGGTTACCGCCGCTGAGGCCGCCCCCGAACCCGCCGCGCAACCCAGAAACTATGCGTTGCCGGCGCTGGAAATCCTTGGGTTCGATTTTCTGCTGAACCGTTTCAACCGTCGCTTCGGCAGCAGCCGCGACGATTACGACGTCAGCCTGGGGTCGATCCGGCGTAACCTGCACAGCAGCTGGGGCGTAGATGATGACCCGTTCAAGACCAACCAGTTGGGTCATCCCTACCAGGGTTCGATGTACCACGGCTTCGCCCGCTCCGCCGGCTTCAACTACTGGGAGTCGCTGGGCTACACCTTTGCCGGCAGCGCCGCGTGGGAGATCGCCGGCGAGAAAACGCCTCCCTCGCGCAACGACCAGATCTCCTCGGGCATAGGTGGCACTTTTCTGGGCGAGGCTTTGTTCCGCATGTCCAACCTGGTGCTGGAAAAGAGCGACGGCGTTCCGCGCTTCTGGCGCGAAGCCGGCGCGGCGATGATCTCGCCGTCCACTGGCTTCAACCGGCTGCTCCAAGGCCGCCGCCTGGACACGATCTTCGCCAGCAACAATCCGGCCTATTACAGCCGCCTGCAAGTCGGACTGATGGGCACGGCACAAAACGTTCCGGGCACCTCGACCCAGGTCAAACGCAACGAGGCGCAAGTCGATTTCTCGCTGGACTATGGCTTGCCGGGCAAGGACGGCTACAACTACCGCCGACCCTTCGACTATTTTTCGTTCCAGGCCACGGCCTCCAGCGCCAATGTGTTCGAAAACGTCATGACACGCGGGTTGCTGCTGGGTAATGACTACGCGGTTGGCAAGAGCTACCGCGGCCTGTGGGGCCTATACGGTAGCTATGATTACATCTCGCCGCAGGCCTTCCGTATCTCGAGCACGGCGCTGTCGCTGGGGACCACTGGCCAATGGCGGGCCAGCGAATCGGTCATGGTGCAGGGCACGGCCATGGCCGGCGCGGGCTACGCAGCCGTGAGCACCATCAACGGCGCCTCCGACCGCGATTACCACTACGGCGGGGCGCCGCAGGCGCTGCTGGCCCTGCGTGTCATCTTCAGCGACCGATCTTCGCTGGACCTTACCGGGCGCGAGTATTTCGTGAGCGGCGTCGCCAGTGGCCGCGGCGGGCACGACAACATTGTGCGCGTCGACGTAGCCTACACCTGGCGGGTCTACAAGCAGCACGGCATCACCGTGGAATACCTGTTGAACCGCCGCGATGCGACCTTCCCCGATCTGGGCGACCGCACACAATCACGTGGCACGGTCGGCGTCTTCTACACGCTGCTGGGCCATGACCGTTTCGGCGCCGTCGATTGGCGCTGAAGATCAAGGATTGCCTTCAGGCATTGAGTTTTTTTCGGGGCGAGAGGTAAAGACGCAAACACCGCCCCCGTCTACACTTGCTCGCGAGAATCGCCTAGGATGAACCGCTTCATGGGGCTCCTCGCTTGGAACGGGTATACCGTTTTAATTTTGAGCAGGCGTGGAGCGAAGTCTTTTCACATAGCCTCGGCTATATTCAGACAGAATTGCTGTCCCCTTCACCGTTATGGAGTGACCGTCCAGCGGTCCACCCAACTCGCAGTAGAGTCGTTACTATGGGACTCCTGACCTTCAGTATTAACGTCACCCTGGACGGCTGCATCGACCACCAGGAAGGAATCGCCGACGACGAAACACACGCCTTCTTCACCCGCCTCATGGACGGCGGTGGGGCGATGCTGTGGGGCCGCGTCACCTACGAGATGATGGAGAGCTACTGGGCAGCGGTCGCCCGCGGTGACGCGGAGGCACCGCCGGCGATGCGCGCATGGGCGGTCAAGCTGGAGGCCAAGCCGAAGTACGTGGTGTCGTCGACGTGAACGGACTTCAGGTGGACCAATAGCCACCACATCACCGGCGACTTGCGTACGAACGTACAGAAGCTCAAGGACACGCCCCTGAACGGCGTGCTCCTCGGCAGCGGCAAGCTTGCGACCGAGCTGGACCGGCTGGATCTGATCGACGAGTACAAATTGCTCGTCCATCCCAGGATCGCCGGCCACGGCCCGACCCTGTACCAGAGCGGGCTACCCAGCACGCGACGGCTCAAGTTGATCTCGGCGACGCCGCTCCGCAACGGCGACGCCGCTATGCACTACCGACGCGCGCGGCTAACAACGGGTTGCAGCGGACTGTCCGCTGCGCGGCCCGCCGCTGAACCTGAACGTTGAGCGTCCGCCTTTTCAAACAGCCACTGACTGGTATTGGCCGACTCCGTCACGCCCGGCACTGTCGCGGCCAGCAGCTCCGTGTAGCAGCACTTCTATGCAACGACTCTTATTCCTCGTCACCCAACTCAATAACTTGCTGGTCACCTGACCAAACGCTGCCACATGTGCAGCATGAAGCCCGCGCGCTCCACATCCGCCTGCGCGATCAGCGGCGTTTCGCCAATCGGATTTCCGTTCGATTCTGCGATCACCTTGCCGATCACGGCACCCCCAACCCAGCAGCGTGCTGGTCTCAAATAAGCCTCAGCCGGGGCTGCGATCCTGCATGGACGCGGCACACAAGATCGGCGCTGAGGTCCAAGTATCTCCGCCGTGCGCGACAAGGCCATCTCGCCAGTGGCGTAGCGCCTGCGTAGAAATTTCGGTACTCTTTGTGCAGCGGGCGGCTTCAACGGAGGAACGTCACCATGCTCAAACTCTACGGCTTTTCTAAGGTGAACGCTGCCGCGCGTGGTCATACCCGCGACCTGTGTGTGCTGTGGGCGCTGGAAGAGATGCACCTGCCGTTCGAGCTGGTCGGTATGGACCATCCCGCGCACGACCTGAACACCGACGCCTATCGCCGGCTCAGCCCGTTCGAACAGATCCCATCTATTGACGACGACGGGTTGGTGTTGTCCGAATCCGCCGCCATTCTTGTCTACCTGGCAAAGAAGTCCGGCCGTCTGATCCCCGGCGACCGCGCCGGCGAGGCGCAGGTGGTGCGCTGGTGTTTCTCTGCGATGAATACGGTTGAGCCGCCACTGCTGCGCCTGCTGGTGCTCGACTGGACGGCCGATGGCAATTGCGGCAAGCACCGCGAGTTCCTGGCCGGCTGGGTGAATCGGGTGCTGAGCAACCTGGAGCGCTGGTTCTCCGACCATGACTTTGTCGCGACACAGCACTTCACCGTCGCCGACATCCTGATGGCGCACGTGCTCTCGTCGGGTATCAAGGACCAGGGCTTGATCACCCCGTATCCGGGAGTCGCGTCGTATCGGGATCGGTGCTTGGCCCGGCCCGCATGGAAGCAGGCCTTCGCGGCGTATGGCGCGCGGGTCGAAGCGGGGTAGACATTCGTTAACACTGATGCACAGCTCACCCGATGGGCCAAGATTGGTTGACCGGCTTCAATCGCCACATTTGCAGCAGCAGCCTGCAGGACTTTTAGGAAAATCAAAGTTCTATGGCAAGCCTGGTGAAATCTGCAACGGCAATAACAGCCGATCGCCTAAATCAGCCCGCTGCTAGTGGGGCTATTTTTCTATCGGAGCCCTGTTCGGAACTACAGACGCCTGGTACGGAAAGCGCTGTTGTTTCCAGATGGCGGCCGCAACACGCATGAGCATCACGACACTATCGACATAGTCGTCCCTGGTCGAATCCAAATTCTCAATGTAGTCGCCCAACTGCTCAAGCGCTTCATCAAGGGAGACGTCGCCTCCATTGATGGCGAGGTCCTCAACAACCGCCAAGAAGCGAACGGAGTCCATGCCAAAAGAATATTTCGCAGCCGGCGAACTTGCAATGTCAGAAGATATTTGCAGGCGTAAATATTGTGTATCAGTGTGCCTTCCCCGTACATAGGCCCTCCGAAATGGGGCTGGCAGATGCTCCCAACGCCTACAAAACCCCTGGAAGTCTTCCTACAGTCTGGCCTGCCGGCCATTGGTGAAATTGCCGACCTGCGGCATACCAAAGGAGGCCCACGATGGACCCTCGATCGATTCTCACGACTGCTGGTGTTCTGTGCATCTGCTATTTTTCGCCGGACGCATTCTTCACCACTTCGCCTCCGAAGGCGAGCTCTCCAAAGGCTGTTTCACCGCCTACGGCAGCCGCGGTCAATGACAAGCCGAAGCCCATGCAGGAAGCCAACAACTCTCAGTATCTGCTCGCCCAGCAACAGTGCGATGCCACACAAGGATTGCACGTAGCAAGCCTGCACGAAAGCATGGCACCCTAGCCATTTGCGTGATAGCGGGTTTTGATATGGTGTCATGTTGATCAGCCGAGTTCGTCCATCCCACGACGAGGAGTGGTCCTACAGCCATTCCGGCCCGACGTGACCATTATTGGAAAAAATCAACTTCGGGAAAAACACATGGCCTCCAACCATTTACGACGCATCGCTGTCAGTGTGGACGAACCGAAACGCGGGAAATTCTACTGGCTGCTGACGGAATCCACCGGCGACACCACAGTGTGGAACGAGCTGTACGCCGCCAAAGAGAGCGTGCCAACCTACGGAGAAGCTCTGCGCACCGGTGTCGGAATTCTGATGGCCATGGGCAGCGATGGGGACGGTCCCCGACTTGTCGGAGAAGACGAAAACCTCTCACCAGTGGGGTAATGCAGAAAACCTCTTCAAGCACACCGTGAAAGGAACTGGCAATGAACCAATCTCGTAATTCACTGGCCCATGGCGATAAGGGCGAGGCGACTGCTGCGAAGCAGCGGCGTTTGCAAAAGGAGCAAGATTTTCGCGATGTGCAGTCATTCGAAAGCTCGGCGACTGTAAAAGAGCGCCATAAAGTACCCCTGCCCAGCCAGCACCTCTGCAAGCCTGGCCTCGAAGCGGAAATGCAAGCCAAACCGAAATTTGAAGCACCGCACTACAAAGGCAGCGGTAAATTGCAGGGATTTTCTGCATTGATTACAGGCGGAGACTCCGGCATAGGGCGTGCGGTGGCAGTGTTGTTTGCGCGTGAAGGTGCCGATGTCGCAATCGTCTACCTCAATGAACACGTAGATGCGGAAGAGACAAAAAAATACGTGGAAGCGGAAGGTAGGCGGTGCACCCTCATTTCCGGGGACGTAAAAGATACAGCCTTCTGTAGAGACGCTGTCAAAAAGGTAGTGGACGACTGGGGACGGTTGGACGTACTGGTCAACAATGCGGCATTCCAAGAACACGCCGAATCTCTGGCCGACTTGAGCGAGGAGCGGCTGGATGAAACCATGAAAACCAATGTCTACGGCTATTTCCATATGGCCAAGGCTGCATTACCACATCTGCGACAAGGCGCAAGCATCATCAATACAGGATCGGTGACGGGCCTGAAAGGCAGCAAAGAACTGCTGGATTACTCTGTCACCAAGGGGGCCATCCATGCCTTCACCAAAGCACTGGCCAGCCAACTTATAGACAAAGGTATCCGTGTCAATGCAGTGGCTCCGGGGCCGGTATGGACCCCGCTGAACCCTGCGGATAAACGGCCAGAAGACATTGCCGAGTTTGGTCATAAAACCGACTTTGGTCGCCCAGCACAGCCTGAAGAATTGTCTCCCGCATATGTGTTTTTAGCCGCACCGTGCTGCTCAAGCTACATAACGGGAATGGTGCTGCCGATCACCGGATCCGCTGGTGACGGGGCTTAGCACCATCAGTTAAGAGCGTACGACCCGGTTTTCACAAGACCAGGTTATTCCGCCCTTGGAGAATCGAAATCTAATAGCCCCATTGCTTTACCCAGGCTTTGTGGGGCGTAGTTTTTCCATGGGTCATTGCCTCGATCCAAGCGCGTATGGATATTGGAAACGGTCCAGCAGGCAGACCCGGAAATCTTGGACACCTCATCCCATGCGATGGGCACGGATACTCCCATGCCCGGCCGTGCCCGTGCCGACCATGCGGAGACCGTCGTGGCGCCAAAACCATTGCGCAGGTAGTCCACAAAGATCTTGCCGACACGGTTCCGGGGGCCACTTTTCGCGACAAACAGCTGCGGCAAGGTTTGCGCCAAATGCAGAACAATGGCTTGCGAAAATGCTTTGACAGCGTCCCAGTGGTAATACTTCTTGAGTGCCACCACGATGTGCAGACCTTTGCCGCCACTGGTCTTAACAAACGATGCGAGGCCCAGTTGCTGCAGAAATTGGTGCACTAGCTCTGCGCCTTGTTGTACTGTCTTCCACTCCACACCCTCCCCGGGGTCCAGATCGAAGGTCATGCGGTCGGGCTTATGGATCGCAGTCTTGACGCCATTCCAGGTATGGAACTCCACCACATTCATCTGGGCCGCCGACAACAGCGCCCGCATCGTAGCGACCTCCATCAGGGGGGCATGCCCGGGATCAAGCGCGGGGTCTAGCAGCCTCACGCCAGGCATCTTGCCTTCCAGATGCTTCTGGAAGAAAAGCTCGCCATCGACGCCTGTCGGTGCCCGCACCATGGACACGGGGCGTTGCTTCAAGTGCGGCAGCAGCAAGGGGGCCACCAGGTGGTAGAAGCGCACCAACTCCAGCTTGGTAAGGCCGGTAGAGCCATCGATCACGCGCTCAGGGTGGGTAATTTTGAGCTGCGATGACAAAACGAGCGGCTGGGACTCGCCACCGGAGATCGGTGAGGGATGTTCCCTTGTGATCGACGCGGGCGTTTTGTCGGACCGCAGACCGTGGAACACCGCGTGCCGAATCCGCTGCGTGTCCGTCCACTCCCCGAACGATACCTCTGCTAGCAGAACTGGCTGGACCCAATGGGCGGTGCTGTCCAAATCCGTCTTACCAGCCAATGGGCTGGTTCTTACGGCAATGGCTTCCAGTTTCTGCTTCAGCTGCAGCAAGGTTCGGCCATCGAAGCCGGTTCCCACGTTGCCCGCATACTGCAGCAGGCCCTTGTCATCGTGCACCCCCAATAGCAGAGACCCCAGGCCTACGCGACTGCCTTTGGGGTCGGTGTAGCCCACAATTACAAACTCTTGCCGCGACCGACACTTGAGCTTGATCCAGCTGTCAGAACGGCGTGACACGTAAGCGGAGTTTTTCTTCTTTCCGATCACTCCTTCCAAGCCCATGTGGCAAACGGTGGCTAGAAGGTCCTGGGCCTGGACGTCGAAAGTGTTGCTGAAGCGCAGGTTATCCGGGGTTTCGTCGTTGAACAGCTGCTGAAGTACAGCGCGCCGCGTTTCGAGTGGTTCTTGACGGAGGTCTTGGCCATCAAGATAAGGAACATCGAACAGGTAGTACAAGATGTCGTCGGTGCTACCACGGTCAAACGCGTTCTGTAGGCGCTGAAAATCCGGTATGCCCTTGTCGTTGGTCACGGTGATTTCCCCGTCGAGCCAAGCCGACTTCAGCCCGAGTTGTCCAAGCGATTGAGCGAGCTTGGGGAGCTTGTGCGTCCAGTCGTTTCCGTTGCGCGTGAACAGCTGCACCGTCTTGCCCTCTATGCGCGTGAGCAAGCGGTAGCCATCGAATTTGATTTCAAACAACCAGTCGGCTGGATTGCTGGGGACCGCTTCCATGAGGACGGCGAGCTGGGGCTGGAGTGTGGCGGGTAAGGCGGCGGGTGCGCCCAGAGGTGGGATGGTGGAAACCGGTGCTTTCGCGCCGGGGGCATTTTTTTCAACACTTCTTGAGCGCAGCGGCACAACGCTATCAGGCATTTCATCGACTAGGCTGAACTCTGCTGCGGTGCGGGCAAAATTGTCCTTTTCTTTGATGAGAAGCCAGGGGATTTGTTTTTCGCTTTTTCCCTTCATCCGGACCAGCGCCCAACGGCCCCGAAGTTTGTGCCCATATATATCGAACTTCAGGCTGCCATCGCGATAGCCCGTCGCGGGGTCGCCCAATGGAACCCAATGGCCCTCATCCCATATGATGACTTTTCCGGCGCCGTATTGGCCAGCGGGGATCTCCCCTTCAAATTGGTTATAGGCGATCGGGTGGTCCTCTACCTGCACCGCCATGCGTTTGTCCTTGGGGTCCAGACTGGGGCCCTTGGGTACCGCCCAGCTTTTCATAGTCCCATCCAACTCCAAACGAAAGTCGTAGTGTAAATGCGAGGCCCAATGCTTCTGGACCACGAAGGACCGTACACCTGTCCCCGATACACCGCCATGCAACGGTTCAGGGGTGATGGCGAAGTTGCGCTTCGCTTTGTACTTGGCGAGGGCGTCCACCATTTACGCGGCTTCTTTTCCCGAGACCGCCGGGTTACGGGGCGCAGCTTTCGCGGCCGAGGATGTCTTTATCGATTTAGGTCGGGTGGCTGCTGCCGTTGTAGCCGCCCTCTTCGCCGGCGCAGTCTTTGCCCCCTTGCTCTTGCCGGAAAGGCTGCGTTTCAGTAGCTCGGTTAAGTCAATGATGTTGCTGCTAACGGGGGCCTCGTGGCTCTCGATCTTCTCGACCTGTTCAAACTTGCCCGCTGCCGCCTTGCTATCGACCAATCTCATGATTTCCAACTGAAAGGAGTCACGGAAATCGTCGCCGTTCCATGAGGATGTCATTTCATTGATTAACTGCGTGGCCATTGCCATTTCGGCATCCTTGATGCCTGCTTCCTTGACGCCTTGCGGTGGCAGCTGCAATGCTTCCCATGACCGAATTTCTCCGCCCCAACGTAGTAAATTCAGTACCAGCGCCGGACCGCATGCCATCAGCAGTGCCAGGTGCTGTTTGTTTGCAATCACCACTTTGGCCACACCTACCTTGCGGCTGGCCGCCAATGACTCCCGCAGCAGCGCATAGACCTTCTGTCCACGGTTGATTGGAGCCGTGTAATACGGCTTCTCGAGATATACAAACGGGATTTCGCCGATCGGAACGAAGGCCTCAATATCTATCGTGTGGGTGGTCTTGGGATACGCAGCTTCCAGTTCTTCGGGTGTCAGCAGTACGAATCGGCCGTCTTCCCACTCGATACCTTTGACAATGGAGTCCGCCGGCACTTCCTTGCCGCTCTTCTTGTTGATGCGCTTGTAGCCGACGGGATCCATCGAGCGTTTGTCCAGCATCTTGAAATTCAGATCACTTTCATCGGTCGCTGAATACAGCGCGATGGGCACATGGACTAGCCCGAAACTGATTGCCCCTTTCCACAGTGAGCGCGTGGAGGTTGGTGCCCTTCCCGCATCCTTGTCTATGGGCGATGCGGGGGCAGGCGTGGCGGGCTTCTTCGATCTGGCCATGACGTTTAACCCACTGATCGCCGCGGATCAACCGAGCGGGGATAGGTGCGCTCTTCTTGGATGGTGCCATCAACGCCGTGAATCTTGACGGAACCCTTCTTGTTGGCCATGAACTCTTCCATTGCGGCGAGCAGTTCCGCTTTGGTGGGCTTGGAAATCGAAGCCCGTTCACCACCATCCTTCGTAAGGTCCCAATGTCCGCTGTGAGTCTTAACGTGGTAGTTTTGCATAATGCCTCCAGACCAATAGAAGAATTAATCGTAGGAACATTCACTGGCGCCCGCTGTAGGACAGCCGGCTTTCAACGATGAAACTGTGACTATTCGTTAAATGGCAGTAGGTCGTGCTGTAAGGACTTTGGGGGGGAATTGGATACCGCTGAATTCAAATAGATACCGGTGCGTATAAAAATCACTGCAACCAGACAATGTGTTGAAAATACATGGAAATTTGAATGGCGGTCCTAAACTCATCATCCACTTTCAACTGCAGTCATTCCCATGCCAGGTACAACGGTTGACATCTTGGTCGTCGATGACTTGGTTGACGCCGCGGAATCCCTCGCTCTTTTGATGCAAGGCGATGGGTATCAAGTCCGGGTCGCACTGAGCGGCGAACAAGCCATCGAAGCGCTCGCGCAGTACCAACCGCTGTGCGTCTTCCTTGACTTTCAAATGCCGGGGATGGATGGGCTGGAGTTGGCCAAATACATCCGGCGGAAATTCGGCGATGACATCGTCCTCGTTGCCTACACCGGGCTGGCAGAGTCCAATGCGCGGGTCGCCGAGACGTTCGCTGTGGTTGACCACTATTTCATCAAGCCAATTCCACCGGCCGAGATCCGAAAAATATTCCCACCCAAAAAGCCGATCGGTCAGGCCTGAGGCACTAGCCACGCCGCGATGGGCTAGACCGTGGTTGCTTCTTGTCCTTCAGCAGTTGCTGCAGCAGCACATGGAGGGTGTCAATATCCACGGGTTTGGTGAGGTGGGCGAGAAAACCGGCTTCCCTGCTTGCCATCCGATCGCCTTCTTGACCATAGCCTGTTACGGCTATCAGCGGCGGCGGATTGGCAATCAATTTTCTAATCTCGTCTGCAACTTGAAGGCCGCTGAGATCGGACATGCCAATGTCAAGCAATACCGCCGCCCAGGGACGTACCTTCACCGCCTCGATAGCAGCTGTTCCACTACACACGACGCTGGTTTGGTAGCCTAACGCTTCAAGAAGCATCGAAAGTGTGTCCGCCGCATCCCGGTTGTCGTCGACGATCAGCAAGGCCTCATTGCCCTGGTCATGCTCTACAGGCAGCTCCATCAGCATTTTGGGCGCCTCCACGGCAGGGAGTTGAACCAGGAATTC
Source organism: Rhodoferax ferrireducens (assembly GCF_031458075.1). GTDB lineage: Bacteria > Pseudomonadota > Gammaproteobacteria > Burkholderiales > Burkholderiaceae_C > Rhodoferax_B > Rhodoferax_B ferrireducens_A. The sequence continues at coordinate 1,976,784 of NZ_JAVDXT010000001.1, forward strand.
GGCGCCTTCGCCGGACCGACCGGTACTGAATGCACTGATACTGCCGCCGTGCAATGCAACCAGTTCCTGGACCAAACTCAGCCCGAGTCCCAGTCCGCCGAGCGAACGGGCACTGTCTTGTTCACCTTGCACAAAAAGCTCAAAGATGTTTTGCAACTGCTGCGGCGGAATGCCGGGACCATCGTCTTTGACCAGAATGTCCGCATGGGCGCCGCTTGCCGAAATTCGTACGCCGATGTGACCGCCTATCGGCGTGAATTTGACAGCGTTATGCAACAGGTTCGACAAGACTTGAATCAGGCGCGCTTTGTCGCCTAAAACCCAGACATCCGCGTCCTGATCGGAAATTTCGATCACATGGCCTTTCTGGCTGCTGAGTGGCTGGACTGTTTCCAACGCATCGCGCAATGCATCCCGTAGCCGAACCGGCTGCGATTCAAGGTGAATCTTCCCGCTGGTGATGCGCCCAACGTCCAATAAATCGTCAACCAAACGGATCAACTGCTTGAGTTGTCGGCCGATGATCTCATGCGACATCCGCTGTACTTTAGACGGGTTGGCTTCCCGCTCCAGCAGTGCTACAGCGTTGGAAATCGGCGCCAAAGGGTTGCGCAATTCGTGCCCCAGCATCGCCAGAAAATGGGTGATCCTCCGACCTTCGTCCTCCAAGGCCCGCACGCGCCGGCGCTCCGTCAAGTCCCGCGTGACCTTGGCAAAGCCGCGGTGGGTGCCAGATGCATCCCTCAATGCCGTGATCACAACGCTGGCCCAGAAGCGCGTTCCATCCTTGCGTACGCGCCATCCTTCGTCTTCGAAATGGCCATCTCGCAGTGCATACTGGAGTTCTTGGTCAGGCCAGCCCCGCGCCTTTTGGTCCGGCGGGTAAAACACGGAAAAATGCTTGCCGATGATCTCCGAAGCCTCGTACCCTTTGGTCTGCTGGGCACCCCGGTTCCAGCTGATGACGTAGCCACTGGGATCGAGCATGAAGATGGCATAGTCATGCACCCCTTCGACGAGCAGCCGAAATCGCTCCTCGCTGTGGCGCAACAATTCCTCTTGTCGCCGCCGCTCGGTCAGATCTCGGGTGATTTTGACGAAACCCATCGGCGTGCCATCTTCACCATCGAGTCGGGTGATAACGATATTTGCCCAAAAACGGGTGCCATCCTTGCGCAAGCGCCAGCCTTCGTCTTCCATCCGGCCGGCAATGCGCGCAACATTCAGTTCATGCTCGGGCCAACGCCGCTCGATGAGTTCGGCTGGGTAGAACAAGGAGATGTGCCCCCCAACGACTTCATGGGCTTCGTAGCCTTTCAGCTTTCGTGCGCCAGCATTCCAGCTCACGACCAATCCGTTGAGATCGATGAAAAAGATCGCATAGTCCACCACGGCGTTCACCATCCGTCGATAGTGGGCGTCTTGCAGCGTCTTTGGATCTAGCTGGGATGAGATGCTCATGGTTGCTCTTTCGAATGACTGGTATGACTGAAACTCGCACCTTGCTGGAGGCTGCTTGTTCCGCCGCGGGCGTCGAGACTCCCTAACGCAGATCGATCACGAAACGATTGGTATTCATAGACCTGTATGGACCGGGTACCTAGGTAACAGGTGTGCGAGGACATAGTAAACACATAGCTCATGGTTTGCCCAGCGTATTCATATCCAGATGCATGAG
>NZ_JAVDXT010000002.1:0-1398530 GCF_031458075.1 Rhodoferax ferrireducens
CCAGGTGTCTGCACTGACTACGGCAGGCGTGGCGGCTCTGAGCACCAGCCAGGTGGCTGCGATAGAGACTGTGGATGTAGCGGCGCTGAAGACCAACCAGATCGCGGCGCTGACGACTGCCGGTGTGGCAGCGCTGACCACCAACCAGGTCGTCGCGTTGACGACAGCCCAGGTTTCTTCGTTGACCACCGCTGGAATGGCGGCATTGACGACCAACCAGGTGGCTGCCATCGAAACGGTCGATGTGGCGGCGTTGAAGACCAGCCAGGTTGCGGCTCTGAGCACCTCCGGTGTGGCGGCATTGACGACCAGCCAGGTTCAGGCGGTCAGCACGGCCGGCATCGCGGCGTTGAAAACTGCGCAAGTGTCGGCCTTGACGACCAACCAGGTTGTGGCGTTGACAACCGCGCAGATCGCATCGTTGACGACAGCTGCGGTCGCTGCACTCAGCACCAGCCAAGTGGCCGCGATAGAAACGGTGGATATTGCGGCTCTCAGGACCTCGCAAGTCGTCGCTTTGACAACCAACAACATTGTTGCGCTGACGACAAACCAAGTCCAGGCGTTTACAACGACGCAGGCTGAAGCACTGACATCTACACAGATAGCTGCATTTACCACGGCACAGATATCACACTTGACCTTGAGCACGCCTATCATTCTTGATATGAATGGCGACGGGGTTAAGACGCTAAGCATCTCCTCCGGTGTCAAGTTTGATCTGTTTGCGGATGGAAACCAGGTCAATACCGGCTGGGTCAGCGGTGGCGACGGGCTGCTGGTGATGGATCGCAACCATGACGGGGTGATCAATGATGGTTCCGAGTTGTTTGGTTCGTCCACGACCCTGGCCAGCGGCGCCAAAGCCAGCGATGGTTATGCTGCGTTGAGCGAGCTGGATGCGAACCACGACGGCGTGGTGAACAGTGACGATGCGGGCTTCGCGGATCTGCGGGTCTGGATTGATGCGAACTCCGACGGTGTGAGCGCATCGGGCGAAGTCAAGACGCTGGCGTCGCTGGGAATCACCAGTATCAGCACCCAGGCCACAGTTCAGATCAGCCAGGATAACGGCAACCTGATCGGCTTGACGTCCAGCTACGAGACATCGGACGGTGCCACCCATGCGGCGGCCGATGTCTGGTTTGTCGCAGACAAGTCGAACTCTGACGCTCCTACGCTCACGGTGGACCAGGTGATTGCTGCTCTGAACCCATCGGTGCAAACCATGGCGACTGCTGTGGGGACTGCGAAGGTGGCCGAATCCATCCAGCCCACTTTGGCGGCGGATGCTGCACTGCCCGCCAGCGCAACGACTGCTGTGCAAAGTGTGGATCTGCGGTCTCGGGTCAGTAGTCTGGCGCAGGCCATGGGTACATTTGATAGCTCTGCCCCATCCGATGGCCTGGCGGTCACCCGTGTGGACCTGCCCGTGATGGGTAAGGCGGCCGCCGCGACCTTGGCGGTTGGCAGTATGGTCGATGTGATGAAGCAGTTCGATGCGAATGGCAATATGGTTGGCGGCCAATCCGGCACCATTGCATCGGTAGCGAAATCCTTGAATCTGCCTGGTATCCAGGACCCGGCCGACAAGGGATTCCTGGCCGGCACTGGCGGCAAGTAGGCCGGCAACGTCAGGGTTGCGTTAAAAAAGGGTGGGGGGCATATGTCCTCCACCCTTTTTTATGCCGCGAGCCAGGGAACAGGCTCGGCAAAAGGTCTTTTATCAGGACATCATGTGTAGCTTTGCGTGTTGAAATGTTAAGACATGTATGGGTGACCCACCAATGTCAGAACGATTTCCACACTCAACCATACAGTGCATTGCCGCACTCGCTCAGCACCACCGGTTGCCGGTGAACCCTGAGCGCCTGATTGAGGACTACGCCCTGGTTTCGGAGGAGCCTCCCCCAGCGACAGTGCTGCGCATCGCCTCGGATATTGGCCTGAAGGCGAAGTTTGACAAGCTATCGTGGGAAAGCCTGCAGGTTCAGGAAGGTGTGTTCCCGCTGATCGCCCGCATGACGGACGGAAACTGTGTGATCGTGATGCGCGCCAATGTGAACGGCGATGGCATGGTCGCGGTACTGAACCCCATGGCCGACAACCCGACAGAAATCCTGCGGCTGGACCGCGCAAAGTTTTGTGCGCTCTGGCATGGCGAAGTTTTCTTGATGAAGCGCTTGTACGCGCTGCCAGAGCCCAACCAGCCGTTCGGCTTTCGCTGGTTCATACCGGAGATTTTGAAGCAAAAAGCGGCCCTGAGGGATATTGCGATTGCGGCAATTGCTATGCATTTGCTAGCACTGGCGTCGCCGATGTTTTTCCAGCTGGTGATCGACAAGGTGCTGGTGCACCAGAGTCTGGCCACCCTGTGGGTGCTGGCGGTGGGCATTGTGATTGCATTGGTGTTTGACTCCCTGTTTGGTTTTTTGCGGCAGATACTGACGCTGTCGGCCACCAACAAAATCGATATGCGGCTGACGCGCCGCACTTTTGCGCACCTGCTGTCCCTGCCGATCGATTACTTTGAAACAACGACGGCCGGTGTCATCACGCGCCATATGCAGCAGGTGGAAAAGATCCGTGGTTTCCTGACCGGACGGATGTTCTTCACGGTGCTGGACTCACTGTCTCTGCTGATTTTCCTGCCGATACTTTTTACCTATTCGGTCAAGCTGGCACTGGTGACGCTGGTGTTTACATTCCTGATCGCCGGCGTGGTGGCGGCCATGGTGCCGGTGTTTCAACGGCGCCTGAACGACTTGTACAGCGCGGAGGGGGAGAGGCAGTCCATGATGGTGGAGACTATCCACGGCATGCGCACTGTGAAAGCGCTGGCAATCGAACCCGCGCAGCGGCGCCTGTGGGACCAGCGTTCGGCCCAATCCATCAATATGCATTTCCGGGTAGGAAAGATTTCCATCACTGGCAATGCGGTGACCGACTTCATTGGCAAATTGCTGCCCGTGGTGATCATTTTTCTGGGTGCACAGGAGGTCTTCAACCAGACGCTGTCGGTGGGGGCGTTGATTGGGTTCCAGATGATCTCGGGCCGGGTGGTTGCACCCCTGATTGCCATTGTGAGCCTGGTGAATGAATACCAGGAGACCGCATTGTCCGTGCGGATGCTCGGCGAGGTGATGAACCGGCCGTCGGAGGGGCGCGCCAGTGCGGGTGGCTTGCGGCCCGATCTGGCCGGTGAGATTTCTTTCGACGAAGTCACATTCCGCTACCCCGGCTCCAGTGCTGCAGCATTGGACCGGGCGAGCTTCACCATCCAGGCTGGGTCTGTGGTCGGCATTGTGGGTAGAAGCGGTTCAGGCAAGACCACACTGACCAAGCTGATCCAGGGCTTGTACAGCGTGCAGGAAGGCATCGTTCGCTTCGATCGCACGGATGCGCGCGAGATCGAGCTGGCCCATCTGCGCCGCCAGATTGGCGTGGTTCTGCAGGAGAACTTCTTGTTCCGGGGCTCGGTTCGGGACAATATTGCGGTCGCCAAGCCCGAATCCACGTTCGAGCAGATTGTTGCGGCGGCAGAGGCGGCCGGGGCGGCAGAGTTTATTGAACGGCTGCCGCAGGGTTACAACACGCTGTTGGAGGAAAACGCCTCCAACCTCTCTGGTGGCCAGAAGCAAAGACTGTCGATTGCACGTTCGCTGCTGTCCAAGCCGCGCATCCTGGTGCTGGATGAAGCCGCCAGTGCGCTGGACCCGGAAAGCGAAGCAATCTTCATCCGCAATCTTTCCCGCATTGCTGTCGGCCGCACGGTCATCATGATTTCCCACCGCCTGTCTACCCTGGTCAACGCAAACGCCATCTTGGTGATGCAGCAAGGGAAGCTGGTGGACAGCGGACGGCACGAAGAGCTATTGACCCGGTGTGAGACTTACCAGCACTTATGGAACCAGCAAACAAGCCATTTATGAAGCGATGGCTTTCTTTCAAATGGGGCAAGAGTCCCAAGGCAAAGACAGCCGTCGAATACCTGCCGGACGCGGATGAGATAGAGCGCAGTCCGGTGCCGCCTTTCGCGCAAATAACCTTGCGCGTGCTGTTTGCTGCGCTGGCTTCTTTTGCCATATGGGCGAGCTTTTCGCAGCTGGATGAGGTGATTGTCGCGCAGGGGCGTCTGGTCAATCCCTTGCCGAATGTGGTGGTGCAGCCGCTGGAAACCTCGATTGTGCAAACCGTGGACGTGCGCGTAGGGCAGGTCGTCAAGAAGGGCGACAAGCTGGCGTCCCTGGACGCCACATTTGCGCAGGCCGATGAGACCCAGCTGCAAACGAAACTGAATAGTCTGGAAACACAGGTTCAGAGCCTGAACCGTGAGCTGCTGGGCGAGGTGGCACCTGGCATGACAGGAATGACTGCCGATGGGCAGCTGCAGGCCAATCTGTCGTTTGAGCGCCGCGCCAACTACAAAGCCCAGCAGATGAAGATGGCCGAGACGGCGGCCAAGCTACGGGCGGCGCTGGCCACCAACCGCCAGGACCAGCAGTTCGTCGCGTCTCGCCTGAAGTCGCTGAAGGAAATCGAGACCATGCAAGAGAAGATGGTGGCCCAGAAGATTGGTGCGCCGCTGCAGCTTTTGGAGGCTCAACAAAGAAGCAAGGAGGTCGAACGCGATCTGGAGCTCACGCGCAGCCGTGAACAGGAGATCCGGCGGGAACTGAGTGCCTTTGAATCAGAAAGAGTTGCCTTTGAGAAGAACTGGCGGCAGAAGGCGATGGAAGATATGCTGACCTTGTCGCGTGAGCGCGACGCGGTCAAAGAGCAGCTGCAAAAGGCCGACAAGCGCAGCCGGCTGGTTACGCTGGTGTCTCCTGCCGATGCGGTAGTGCTCGAAATTGCCAAGCTGTCACCGGGATCTATCGTCAAAGAGGCGGAAACCTTCTTTACCCTGGTGCCTTTGAATGTGACGCTGGAAGCCGAAGTGCATATCGATTCAACCGACGTGGGCTACATCAAGCTGGGTGACGCGGTGCATGTGAAGCTGGATGCGTTTCCCTTTCAGCGCCATGGCATCCTGGATGCAAAAGTGCGGACCCTCAGTGAAGATGCGTTCCGCAAAGATACTCAAACCAAGACGGGCGGCGATGCTTACTATGTAAGCCGCATTACCCTGGAGAAAATGAATCTGAAAAACATGCTGGAGAGCTCCCGGCTATTGCCTGGCATGACTTTGTCGGCGGAGATTGTGGTGGGCAAGCGAACCGTCATGTCCTACCTGGCCTGGCCGCTGATGAAAGGCCTCGGCGAAGCGGTGCGAGAGCCCTGATGCCTGGCCTTGCAGCCTGCAACCTAGATTGATGAATCATCCATGTCCAAAGAAATGAAGGCTTATTGCATTGGCCACACCATGCCGCTGTTTACGCCGCCGGTTTCTTTTGAAATGCTGTGCCCAGTATCTTTGGGCATACCCAATGAACTGGTCATTGATGACCATCGGTTCGGCGGCCAGGTGGATGGCGGGGAGTTGGCGGAGTATTCGCAACTTTTTGGGCTGCACGACTTGCTGCTGTCTGGCGATGTCGTGGCCGAGCATTTGTATTTGTTCCAGTACCGCAAATTCATCTCCACCACGGTAGGTGGGGCGGAGTCGGCTTCTCCGTGGGTGCGGGTGCTGACGCCGCAGCTGGCGCCTGGCGTTTTTCCTTCGGGTGAGCAACTGAATGCCTTTTCCGGGCGGTTGGCCGTGGGCTCCGTATTTGACTTTGGCGAGAGCATTTCCTGCAACTATGCGCGGGTGCACGTGATCGACGACCTCGTCATGTTTGCCGCGGCCTGCGTGCAGAGCGGCGTTATGGACCCGGCGGACATCAAGTCGTTTGCCAGCTTGCGCGGGATCATCCCGTCGCCCGCCGTGTGTTGCATCCATGTCGACGTATTTATGAAATTGATGCGGGTATTGAAGGCCGTTTGGAATAGCTATTCACCGCATTACCATGTGCAGCGCAGCGGTTACCAGCGGCGTGTAGCGGGTTATCTGCTGGAGCGGCTGCATAGCTTTTTGCTATGCAAATGGCTAATGGACAACAGTGAGCCCCACATACAGCTATGGCAGCGGTATGTGGTGGCTGAGGCGACTAATTGAATGTGATGACCAGCAGCATGTCTTACCAAGCTCCCAAGATTCTGATCGACGCGGTGTTTTTCCAGTACAACCGCTCGGGTATTGCCCGCGTCTGGTATTCCTTGCTGGAGGAGTGGGCCCGCGATGGGTTTGCGGCACAGTTGCTGGTGCTGGACCGCCAGAATACCGCGCCCCGCATACCCGGCATTGCCTACCGGCAGGTTCCCGCCCACAGCTATGCCGCACCGGATGCCGACAGGGCCATGCTGCAGCAGGTGTGTGACGAAGAAGGCGCGAGCTTGTTCGTGTCTAGCTACTACACAACACCGCTCGGTACGCCATCGGTGTTCATGGCCTACGACATGATTCCAGAGGTGTTGAACTGGGATACCTCCACGATGGCTATCTGGGTTGAAAAGCACGCGGGTATTCGCCACGCGAGAGCATTCATTGCCATCTCACAGAACACGGCCAATGATTTGTGTCGGTTTTTCCCAGCAATCCGCCCTGAGCAGGTATCGATTGCCCATTGCGGTGTGGATTTCAAGGCACCTCCTGCTGCGCAGATCGACTCATTTAAAGCGCAGCACGGCATCCAGAAGCCTTACTTTTTATTGGTCGGTAGCCGGGGCGCATACAAGAACGCGAGCCTGTTCTTTCAGGCCTTCGCTGCATTGGGTGATCAACGAGGTCAGTACGCTGTCGTCTGTACCGGTCCGTGGTCGGCACTCGAACCTGAGTTCAGTGCCTATGTGGGGGAAGCCAGTGTGCACATGATCGAGGTGGACGACCAGAGCCTGCAATGTGCTTATGCGGGCGCAATTGCACTGGTCTACCCCTCTCTGTACGAAGGCTTCGGCATGCCGATTACCGAGGCAATGGCGTGCGGATGCCCGGTGATCACCTGCCCCACCGGGTCGATACCTGAAGTGGCCGAGGATGGCGTGCTGTATGTCCCACCCTCCGACGTCGGAGCGATGACCCGCGCGTTGTACCAGGTGCAGGGCCCGGTGATGCGGGCTGTATTGGTCGCCAAGGGATTGCAGCGCGCTGCGGCCTTTTCCTGGGGAAGAATGGCCTCCGAAGTCAAAGCAGCCTTGCTGCGGGTGGACGTGTCTCTGCTTGAGCGGAACGCCAGCGCTACAGCGCATCACACAATAGATACACAAACGGGGGCCAATATGCTGTCTGAAATCATTCCGGCTGAGATCATCAATGACGATTTCTACAAGGTGTTGAATGCACTGGCCAGCAGAGAAGATCTGAAGAACTTTCTGGAAATCGGCTCCTCCAGCGGCGCGGGCAGCACGCATGCTTTCGTTTCGGCTTTACGCAACCGTGCGGATGCCGATAGCACCCGGCTTTACTGCATGGAGCTGAGTACCGAGCGGTTTACCGCGCTGCGCAATGCCTACTTGGATTGCCAGTTCGTCAAGGTGTACAACCAGTCGTCGGCGGCTTTGGATGAGTTTCCCTCCGAGCAGGAAGTGGCGTTCTTCTATGCGAACACGCGCACCACACTGAATACCTACCCTTTGGAGCAGGTGCTTTCGTGGCTGCGGCAGGACATTGATTACATGCGCAAGGCGGGCCTGACCCAGAACGGTATAGAGCTCATCAAGAAGGAAAACGGCATTCTGGACTTCGACATGGTGCTGATCGATGGATCGGAATTCACCGGAGAAGCTGAGCTATACCACTGCATGGGCGCGAGGGTGATTGCCCTGGACGACGTGAATTCACACAAATGCTTCAATGCCTACCGCATGCTGACCAACCACGTGTCCTATGCCTTGACCCACCAGAATATGGAACTGCGCAACGGATTCGCGGTGTTTGAACGCAGGTTCTAAGCCACCCGCGCAGTTTATCTTTTGGTAAATACGGCAAGGCCGTTGGCGATGTCAGACTCTGAAAACAGCAGCTCGTAGGCCGGGTCCTGGGAAAGAGAGGCCAGGTTGCGCTGGTTCTTGAACGTCTGCGTGCACTCCAGGATGATGGTTTCACAGCCATACACCTGTTGCAGCTCTGCAAAGCCTGTGAACTCGCGGCCGTTGATCACGGCCAGGTCAAATTGGCGGATGCCCAACTGGGCAAGGATGCTGGGAATGGCATTCGGGGTCAAACTGCCGGACTCCATTTCAGCCACGTCCTGGCGCAGCCAGTCCAGTACATGGTCCAGGGGGTAGTTCTGCAACTTCCCCGGTGTGGCTGCATAGAAGTGGCGGACATCTGCTTCGCTGGGGAAGGCTTCGCGCGCCACCGAACTGGCGTGGTAGCCGTGCACGAATCCTCGGCCCGCATAGCGTTGCATCATGGCCTCCAGCCGGGCCGGTGAGTTCTCGATGCAATGCAGCTGCGGGGAGGCGGTGTTGTGCCCCAGCTGCGCGATCAATGTGTCCAGGTGCGGGCTGGTAGCAGCCCCTACGACCAGCACATGTTTCAGCCTGGGGCTTTGTGCGAGCGTGGTCAGCAAGCTATGCAGCGCCGGGTTCGGCGTGGCTGTCGACTCCACGACCGGGGCCGCTAGGCCTGCTTGGATGTAACCGATCTCGGCGCGCAGACTGGCAACGTGTGCGGTCTGGCCCAGAGCTTGTGCGATCTGCATCTGAAACCCAGCGCATTGCACCGCCTCGCCGGCGCTCGGGTAGATATGCCTGTGGCCGCGGTAGCTCTCTTCGGCCGTCGATGTGGCGAGATCAATTTTCGACTGGACGCCACCCAGCAAACCCAGGCAGTGCCCTTTCCAGGGCAGGCCATTGCGGGCAAACCATTCCTGGACTCCGCGCACCATGTTGCGGTTGATTTCGAACGGATCTATGACCTGGCGGAAGGTTTCGCGCACCGCGCCAGGTACGCGTGTGGCGGACAGCAAGGCTTGTATGTGTCCCGCCAATGCTTCCGTCTCGGGCGCAGACCGGGAGATGCATTCAGGCAGTTGCAAAGAAAGGTCTTGCAGAGGGCCACGGATATCGTCACAGACCAGTACCGGCACATCGTTCAGCAGAGCTTCCATCACCGAGTTGGAAATACCCTCGGTCGTCGAGGTATGCACCAGCAAGCGGGCTCGCGCCAGGTAGGCGGACACCACGCTGTTGTTGGCCCCGATGGGGCGGCCATCGATCACGATACGGCCGTCTATGCGTAGCAATGCGTAGGGGTCAAATGGGTAGTGGAAGTATTCAATCTGCTTGCCGGCCTTTTGCACCACGTCGAAGAAGGACGCCAGCAGTTCCGGGCTGGAGCCCAGCGACTGGGCAAACAAATAGGCGGTGACGTTGGCTGCGAGCAGCGACTCCACCAGCAACTGCCCACGCTTGAGCGCAACCGGCGAAAAGACCGACACGACGTCGACAGTCTTCAGGCTGGGCGGCGTGGTGGCGGTAAATGGCAGGCCGGCGTTGTGCAAGCCGTAGGGCAGCTCCTGGGTCAGCGTGCGCAGAAAGCGGGCGCCCACACCTTCAAAGCGTTCAATCACTTTGTCCGGATAAAGCTGCCGCGCCTGGTTCACCGTTCCGGGGTGGGCAAACATGGCGCCAATGCAGCGCGGCTGGGGCAGCCAGTCAACGATATCCTGGTAGCCATTGGCGGCGGTGAGAACGTAGTAGTTCTGTTCTTCAAAAAGTCGGACCCGTTCTTCGGTCGGCCGCCAATCGCCCTGACACAGTACCAGCACGCCGGGGCTGTCCTCGCAGCGCTCTTTGAACACCTGCGCGTCCTGCATGGTGGAGAGTCCCATCAACCGGTCTTTCGTGTGAGCAGCTTTCGGAATTCCGCGCAGGACATGGGTTCCATCAGCTGTACCGGGTCTCCCGCGAGCTTGGCCGTCCAGTGGTGGCGGAACAAAGGCGAGAAGTCGAATTTTCGCTCGGGCAGCGCCTGGAAGTACTTCATCAAGGTATCGCGGTTGACCTCCTGCCAGTCGTCAACCAGCAGCACGGGCAAGTCGGTAAACAGTCCGGCCAAGGCATTCTTTTTGACGATGGGAATGCAGCCGAGCAAGAGGGCCTCCCAGGTGCGATGGCAGTCCATGCCTGCGCCCTCGGGGCTGACGACAAACATGCATTCGGCCTGGCGCAGCCAGGTGCTGTTGCGCGGCACGGCGCTGGGCTCGAAGAAGCAGACGGACTTGTCCATCCTGTCAAAGCATTCCTGGCGGTCGCCTCGGCCCATGGCGAAGTGCCAGTTGCAATACGCCGTCAGATAGCGCTGGTTGAACTCAGGCGAGGCAGCCAGGGCGTTGAGCAGTGCGTTCTCTTGCGCGATGGGTGACATCGCGGTGATGCCCCACAAACCAGGCCGCTCCCACATGGTGTGGTAGTCCAGCCCAATGGGTAGCGCCACCAGCTTGGGATGCTGGGTTGCAAGATTCTGTGCGTACCAGCTTTGCAGATGGGGACTGCCCAGCAATGTGTTGATCGCCGGGCTGGACAGCATGGCCTCATCCACCGGCACGTCGCTGTCGCCACTCACCAGCACAAACGGATCGCGGATCTGCGGAAGAAAATTCTGCGCAAAATTCTGCAGCCCGTCGGTGCACACATAAATGGACCGACCGGGTCGATGGTGGCTGAGCAGGTCGGGCGCTATGTGGGGATGGCTGGAGACCGGCTTCGCGTGGTGGCTGCTACAGGACTTCAGCAGGCCCCGGCTGGAGACGAAGGTCGTGAGTTGTTCCATAGGTCCACGGCGTTCAGGCTAACTGGGCGAAGTAGGCGATCGTCTTCTCCAGGCCTTCACGCAAGGGGATGGTGGGCGACCAATCCAGCATCTTGCGGGCGAGGGCCAGGTCCGGCTTGCGCTGGCGTGGGTCATCTGCCGGAATCGGCAGATTCACAATGCCTGACTTGGTACCGGTCAGGGCCACCACCTGCTCGGCCAGTTCGCGCATGCTGAACTCTCCGGGGTTGCCGATATTCACCGGCCCCGTAAAGTCATCCGGGCTGTCCATCATGCGCAACATGGCTTCGATTAGGTCGTCCACGTAGCAGAAGCTGCGGGTCTGGCCGCCGTCGCCGTACAGCGTGATGTCCTTGCCCTGCAACGCCTGCATGATGAAGTTACTCACCACCCGGCCGTCGTCCGGGTGCATGCGTGGCCCATAGGTATTGAAGATCCGCACCACCTTGATACGCAGCTGGTGCTGGCGGTGGTAGTCGAAGAACAGGGTTTCGGCACAGCGCTTGCCTTCGTCATAGCAGCTGCGAATACCAATCGGATTCACCCGGCCCCAGTACTCCTCAGGTTGCGGGTGTACCTCGGGGTCGCCATAGACTTCGGATGTGGAGGCTTGCAGGATCTTGGCCTTGCAGCGCTTGGCTAGCCCCAGCATATTGATGGCTCCGTGCACGCTGGTCTTGGTGGTCTGTACCGGGTCGTGCTGGTAGTGCACCGGGCTGGCAGGGCAGGCCAGGTTGTAGATTTCATCGACCTCGACATACAGCGGAAACGTCACATCGTGGCGCATCAGCTCAAAATTGCTCTTGCCCAGCAAATGGGCGACGTTGCTCTTGCTGCCGGTGAAGAAGTTGTCCACGCACAGCACATCGTCACCCCGCTCCACCAGGCGGTCGCACAAATGGCTGCCCAGGAACCCAGCCCCTCCGGTGACCAAGATTCTTTTTCTCGATTTCTCACGCATTGCGTCTCCTCAGTTGATGGGCTGTCGATAAGCCAAAGATCCCCTATCTTCGCCGATCATAAGGTGGGCCATAGCCGGAAAGTGATGCCGTTCTAGCGGCTTGTCCAGCGCTTAAAGCAGGCGTCTTTGCCAGCCCTACACCGGGGTGCAACCCGCGCTCAAGCTTCTTACATTTGCTTTACCGCACGGCCACCGGGCAGACAGCTTGCGGCGTTGCAATGGTTTGGTGCAGAGCGGGTCGGACATCTGTTGCGGTGGGCATAGGTCTCCGCATCCGCCGCCTGCGCATTAACTTAGGAGTACCCATGAAGCTGAACGTCTTTTTTTCCTCCATCGCTTGCGTACCGCTCGGTCTGGCCCTGGCAGCGCCGTTGGCCCATGCCGCGGATCCGGCTGGCGATGTGTATGTGGGCGGTGGGTTATCGGTCAGCCGCACCTCAGGCCTGGGCGGGAAGATCGATTCCGCATTGTCCAGCCAGGGCATTGGCAGCAGCACCTCGGCCGACCACAGCAGTACCAACCCGAACTTTCGCCTGGGTTACCGCATCAACCCCAATGTGGCGGTAGAGGCCAGCTACGACCGGGTGGGCAAGATGGACCTGCAGTCCGCCATCAGTTCGCCGACCGCCGACTCGGCGTCCGGTACCTGGAAGGGCCATGGGCTGGGCCTGCACGTGCTGGGTATTGCGCCGCTGGACGACAAATGGTCGCTGTATGGTCGCGTCGGGGTGGAGCGCTGGAAAACCAGCCTGGACCTAGCGTCGAACTCCGGCGGTTCCACCAGCTACGGCGCCAGCAGCTCACACACTTCGCTGGCCTTGGGCGCAGGCGCCGCTTATGCCATCTCTCGCAATGTCGACGCTACGGCGGAACTGGTGCACTACAACCACGTAGGCGACGCTACCTCTACCGGTAGGACCGGGTTGAACCAGTTCAACTTCGGTCTGCGCTACCACTTCATGTAACTGGGCCCGCGGCTAGCCGGGGCGGGCTTGCGATGGCGCGCCTGCCTGGCCCAGCTGGTGCCAGGCCCGGCGCAGCTGGGTGTCCGAGCTGAAGCCTGCCAGCTCAGCTGCCTGGTTCACACTGTGACCCGACTGCAGCGCAGTGTGGGCCACGGCTAGGCGGATGCGGCGCAGGTACTGCAGCGGCGCGATCTTGGCGTACTCCATGAACAAGCGGGTCAGGTGGCGCGGCGAAGTGTGGGCGATGCTCGCCATGCGCGGCACCGTCCAGCTGTGGCGTGGGTCCAGGCTGACGGCGTCCTGCACTTTGTGCAGGGCGGGGTGCAGGTGGTTGCGGTAGCTCAGGAAGGGCGACAGCTCGGGGTCGTGCGGGCCGCGCCGCAGCGCCACCACCATGGTCTGCGCCACCTGTGCCGCGATGGGTTCGCCGCAGGTATCCGCTATGCGTTGCAGCACCAGGTCGATGCCCGTGGTCACGCCGGCGCTGCTGTACACCGGCGCATCTTCCACAAATACCCGGTTCGCCACTACCTCGCATTCGGGGGCCACGTTGCGCAGTTCGTCCAGGTGCTGGTGGTGGGTGGTGACGCGGCGGCCGGTCAGCAGGCCGGCGTGGGCGGCCAGCAGGGTGCCCGCACACACCGTCACCAGCTCCAGTTGCTGGGTCACCAGGCGCAGGCCGCGCAGCCAGTGCAGCACGGCGCGGGCGGCGGCGTTGTCTACCGCGATGCTGCTGCCGGGCAGGCCGACCAGTACCACCCAGTGCGGCGTGGCCGGGTGGGCCAGCAGTGCGTCAGGCATGGGCTGCACTCCGGTCAGTTGGACGCCCACAGACGACGGCGTGTCTGCGTCCGGGCCGACAAACTGCAGCGCAAAGCGCTCGGGCTGGCCCTGGGCGACCAGGCACTGGTTGGCGATGCGCAGCGCCTCGGCCGGTCCGGCCCAGTCGAGGATCAGGCTGTTCGGCATCAGCACGAACAGCACCTGGATCAGGGGTTGGGTTGCCATGCGTAGTCCATTTGCCGGGCCGTACGTGCCGCCAGTTCGGGGCCGGCCAGCTTGGCCACCAGGTGCAGGCACATATCGATGCCGGCGCTGATGCCGGCCGATGTAATGGTGCGTCCGCAATCCACCCAGCGCGGGCCGGTCTGCACGTCCAGTGCCGGGAACAGGCGCTGCAGGTCGGCCACGTCTTCCCAGTGCGTGGTGACCGGGCCGCTCTGGATCACACCGCTCTGCGCCAGCAGGAAGGCGCCGGTGCAGACCGAGGCCACCGTGCTGGCCGTGCCTGCGGTGGCGGCGATCCAGTCGGTGGTGGGTTGGCAGGCCATGGCGGCATCGACCACGCCACCCGGAACCACCAGCAGGTCAGTCGAAGTGCAGCTGGCGAAGGTAGCATCCGGAATAATGCGTAATCCGGCTCTGGCACGCACAGTATCTGTGTTACGTGCTACGCATTGTGTAGCAAACAGCGGTGGGTCGTTGGGGTGGCTGCGGCCATGGACCCGGCTGGCGGTAGTGAACACTTCGTAGGGGCCGGCGAAGTCCAGCGCTTCGACATCGTCGAACACCAGGATGGCAACGTGGTGCGTCATGCTGCGGCTCCATCCAGGGCCTGTTCTACCGTGCAGATGCGGGCGAAGCGCTCCGTCAGCACGGCGGCGGTGCGGGCCTTGATGTCGGCGGCGGCCAGCACCGAGCCGTCCAGGTGCTGCATGTCCCAGGTCAGCGTAGCGTCCAGGCAGTAGTCCACCGTCCAGCCCAGGTCGGACGCATGGCGGGTGGTGGTTTCGCAGCACTGCTCGGTGCGGATGCCGCTGATGATCAGCTTGCCGATGCCGTTTTCGGTCAGCCAGACGTCCAGCCCGGTGCCCACCAGCGCGCTGTGGCGGCTTTTGGTGAAGGTGGCGGTGGCTTCGAACGGTGCCAGGCCTTGGATCGGCTGGATGTGGCCGGATTCGACGGCGAAAGCGTTGTCGGCGGTCTTCGGGCCGGCCACATGGAAGATGCGCACGATGGGGATGCCGCGGGCCACGCAGCCGTCGATCAAGGCGTTCTGTGCCGCCAGGTAGCCGGGCAGGTTGGCCGGCGTGAAGTAGGGGCGGTGCCGGAAGGACTCTTGGGCATCGATCAAAATCAGACAGGTTTTCATGGTGTGTGCGTCGCAGCGTGTAGTGGATGATGCGCTCAATTTTCCTGCGCCACCAGCCAATCAGCCATTCGCCATCAGACTAGTTTCGATCATTTTAGGACACACATGAAAAAACCCCGCAGAGTTCGCACTCTGCGGGGTTTTTTCGTTTCCCCATATCAAACAGGGAAGCTTGTTGCGTCGCGCAACCGGTGGCTGGGTAGGCGCATCGTCGCAGACAGTGGCCTCGCCTTGTCCAGTAACGCTTTGCAGCGTTACTGGAGGGCAAGACGGTGCAATGCCCCCAGCCGCCGGTTTCGCGGCGACCCGGGATTTACATGCCCATGTCGCCCATGCCGCCCATTCCACCCATGCCACCAGGCATGCCGCCGCCAGCACCGGATTCGTCTTTTGGAGACTCAGCGATCATGGCTTCGGTCGTCAGCATCAGGGATGCGACGGAGGCTGCGTTCTGCAGTGCGGTGCGGGTCACTTTCGTTGGGTCCAGGATGCCCATTTCGATCATGTCGCCGTATTCACCGTTGGCAGCGTTGTAGCCGTAGTTGCCCTTGCCGGCCAACACAGCAGCCACCACCACGGAGGCTTCTTCGCCTGCGTTGTAGACGATTTCGCGCAGAGGCGCTTCGATGGCCTTCAACACCAGCTTGATGCCGGCGTCTTGGTCAGCGTTGCTGCCCTTGATGTCGCCAGCAGCTTGCTTGGCGCGCAGCAGAGCCACGCCGCCGCCAGCCACGATGCCTTCTTCCACAGCAGCGCGGGTAGCGTGCAGGGCGTCTTCCACGCGGGCCTTCTTTTCCTTCATTTCGATTTCGGTCGTAGCGCCAACCTTGATCACGGCAACACCGCCGGCCAGCTTGGCCACGCGTTCTTGCAGTTTTTCACGGTCGTAGTCGCTGGTCGCTTCTTCGATCTGAACGCGCACTTGCTTGACGCGGGCTTCGATGTCGGCAGCTGCACCGGCGCCATCAATGATGGTGGTGTTTTCTTTGCCCACTTCGATGCGCTTGGCTTGGCCGAGGTCAGCCAGGGTGACTTTTTCCAGGGTCAGGCCGACTTCTTCAGCGATAACCTTGCCGCCGGTCAGGATGGCGATGTCTTCCAGCATGGCCTTGCGGCGGTCGCCGAAGCCAGGAGCCTTCACAGCCACAACCTTCAGGATGCCGCGGATGGTGTTGACCACCAGGGTCGCCAGTGCTTCGCCATCGACTTCTTCAGCGATGATCAGCAGAGGACGGCCAGACTTGGCAACTTGTTCCAGGGTCGGCAGCAGGTCACGGATGTTGCTGATCTTCTTGTCGAACAACAGCACAAACGGGTTGTCCAGCAAAGCGGCTTGCTTTTCTGGGTTGTTGATGAAGTAGGGCGATAGGTAGCCGCGGTCGAATTGCATGCCTTCGACGACGTCCAGTTCGCTGTCCAGCGACTTGCCGTCTTCGACGGTGATCACGCCTTCTTTGCCAACCTTGTCCATTGCGTCAGCAATGATCTTGCCGATGGATTCGTCGGAGTTGGCGGAGATCGAACCGACTTGGGCGATTTCCTTGGAGGTGGTGGTGGCCTTGGAAGCCTTCTTCAGTTCGGCGACCAAAGCAGTCACTGCCTTGTCGATGCCGCGCTTCAGATCCATCGGGTTCATGCCGGCGGCCACGTACTTCATGCCTTCGCGGATGATGGCTTGTGCCAGCACGGTCGCGGTGGTGGTGCCGTCACCAGCCAGGTCGGAGGTCTTGGAGGCCACTTCCTTGACCATCTGCGCACCCATGTTTTGCAGCTTGTCTTTGAGTTCGATTTCCTTGGCCACGGACACACCGTCCTTGGTCACGGTAGGGGCGCCGAAAGAGCGCTCCAGAACCACGTTACGGCCTTTAGGGCCCAGGGTCACCTTGACTGCGTTAGCCAGGATGTTCACGCCTTCAACCATGCGTGCGCGGGCTTCGCCGCCGAAAACTACGTCTTTTGCTGCCATGAGAATTTCTCCGGAATCAATAAATGGGGGAATGGACTAGAAAGGGAAAAGATTTACTTTTCGACGACTGCGAACAGGTCGTCTTCTTTCATGACCAACAGTTCGTCGCCAGCCACCTTGACGGTCTGGCCGCTGTACTTGCCGAACAAAACGCGGTCGCCGACCTTGACGGTCAGAGCGGAGATTTCACCCTTGTCGTTCTTTTTGCCTGGGCCCACAGCCAGCACTTCGCCTTGATCTGGCTTTTCAGCAGCAGAGTCAGGGATCACGATGCCGGAAGCGGTCTTGGTTTCGCTGTCGATGCGCTTAACGATCACGCGATCGCCGAGAGGACGTAGGTTCATTGGATCTCCTAGATTTGGAACATTGGGAAAAGAGGCGTGGGGGTGAGTGCTAGCACTCAACTCCTACGAGTGCTAATGATAAGGCCATCTTGTGACGTTTCAAGGGCAAAGCTGTAAATGAGGAGCACCGCACAGCGTTCCACCCCAGGCGAATCCTCGTCCAAGCTCGCCGGAAAAGATGCTATTTCTAAAGAAATTTTGTTGTGAATCAAGAGCTTGCGACTATGCCCCCGGAGGGGTGTTGTCGACTTCTGCCGATTGAATCCGTCGGAGATCGTGCTGGCAGCTAGCTGCGATTCCCTGCTGCTTTGAAGCGCCAACCCAAGTTGCTGCTATCAAATTCCTGTTAATTTATCAGTCGTCGTACAACATGGTTGGCGTTCGGTAATGCGCGCACCTAAAAGTTGGCTGGGGCGGCTTTCTCGTCTCGTAGGCGTCATTTCTTCTGCCATCACGCAGGGTTTGAAGGATTGACATGGCGGATTTCTTGGGGGAATAATGTCTATGTTGTATGACAACGTATAACAAAAAGAAATCTTTGACTTACAAGGTAATTCCAAAAAGGAGACGGTTTATGCATGTGTCTACCAGGCCTGCCCGAGCGGCCCGTTCTATCGTGGCAACGTCGGCATGGCTGCTCGCTATGGGCAGCGTCCACGCCGCGACGTTTGTGTATGTTTCCAACGCCGACAGCCAGGATATTTCGGTGTTGGAGCTGGACAGAAGCCAAGGTATCGTCAAACCGGTCGAAACAGTACCCGTAGCTGGCACCGTCATGCCTATGGTCGTGAGCCAGGACAAACGCTTCTTGTACGCCGCGCTACGCTCGCAGCCCTACCGGGTGACCAGTTTTGCCATCGACGCCTCCAATGGGCGCCTGCGCAAACTGGGTGAAGCACCGTTGGCCGACAGCATGGCCAACATCGACCTGGATGCCACGGGGCGCTGGCTGTTTGCCGCGTCTTACCCAGGGCACAAGATCACGGTCAACAGCATTGGCAAGGACGGCGCGGTCGGCGCCGTGCAGCAGTTGCTGCCCACGGCTCCGAATGCGCACGCCATCCATGCCGATGCGAACAACCGGTTTGTGCTGGCCAGCAGCCTGGGTGGCGACAGCCTGTCGATCTGGCGTTTCGATGCGGAGAAGGGGCTGCTCACGCCCAATGACCCGGCATCGGTGTCGGCCGCGCCCAAGTCGGGTGCGCGCCACTTTATTTGGGACAAGGCACAGCGCTTTCTCTACCTCATCAACGAAGTCGATGCCTCTCTCTATGTGTACGCATGGGATGCTGCGCGCGGAAGCTTGCGCGAGTTGCAGCGCGCCACCACGCTGCCCAGCGGCTTTACCGGCAAGCCCTGGGCGGCCGATATGCACCTGACGCCAGACGGCAAGTTCCTCTACGCCTCCGAGCGCACTTCCAGCACGATCTCGGCTTTCCGCGTCGACGCCAGCAGCGGGCTGCTGCAGCCCTTGGGCCAGACCGCTACAGAAAAGACCCCGCGCGGCTTCGCCATCGATTCGACAGGCCGCTTCCTGGTGGCTGCCGGGCAGGACTCGCACAGCGTGTCGGTGCATGCCATCGACGCCGCCAGCGGCGCGCTCGGTACGCCGAACCGTTTGGCCGTGGGCAAGAACCCGAACTGGATCGAGATCGTCGATCTGCCCTGATCCGTTCCAGCGCCTCTGCCACGTTTGCGGCTTTCACCACCCCTCCACTTAAAGAGACATCGTATGAAGAAGATCCTGACCTCCATTTCCCTGTGCCTGGCTGCATTGGCTGTCCATGCACAGGCCTGGCCAGAAAAAGCGGTCACCCTTGTCGTGCCGTTCCCGCCCGGGGGGTCTACGGACCAGGTGGCGCGTGCGGTAGGCCCCAAGCTGACCGACAAATTCAAGCAGTCGTTCCTGATCGACAACAAAGCCGGGGCGACGGGCACGATTGGCGCCACCTTTGTGAAGCGTGCCGCACCCGATGGCTACACCTTTCTGGTGACTTCGCTGGGCCCGCTGGTCATCGTGCCGCATCTGTTGAAGGGCATGCAATACGACCCACTGAAAGACTTCGACCTGGTGACCGTGGCGGTGCAGTCGGCCAACGTGCTGGTGGTGCCGGCCAACTCGCCGCACAAGAGTGTGGCCGACGTGATTGCCTTTGAGAAGGCCAATCCGGGCAAGATGACCTTTGCCTCTGCCGGTAATGGCTCCAGCGACCACCTCACGGCCGAGCTGTTCTGGCAGCAGACGGGCACGACCGGCATCCATGTGCCTTACAAAGGCGGCGCCCCCGCCCATACGGACATCATGGGCGGGCAGGTGGATGCCTCGTTCCAGAACATCAACTCGGTGGCCCAGTACATCAAGGGCGGCAAGATGCGCGCCCTGGCCATCACCAGCCCCAAGCGTTCGCCCGTGCTGCCCGACGTGCCCACGCTGGCCGAAGCCGGTGTGAAGAATGTGGAAGTGGCTTCCTGGCAGGCCATCGTCGCGCCCAAGGGCTTGCCGCCGGCGGTGCTTGAAAAAGCCCACGCCGCTTTTGTAGAAGCGCTGAACGACCCCAAGGTGAAAGACCAGTTCACCTCCATCGGTTTCGAGATGGTGGCCAATACCCCGGCCCAGTTCGCCGCCTTCCAGCAGGCCGAATATGCACGCTGGAAAAAGGTGATCGAAACCGGCAAGATTTCCATCGAGTAACGACAGCCCGACTGCCCCAACCAAGCTTTATCGACTGAGCGCACGCGCCGGAAAGACCTTCCTCATGCCCGAGATATCTAGCGCAGGTGATCGCATCACCTGGGTCCGCATCGCCTCTTGTTACCTGCCGCTGGCCAACCCGATCAGTGACGCCAAAGTGCTCACCGGGCGCCAGAAGCCGATGACCGAGATCGCCATGCTGTTTGTGGAAATTGAAACCAAGGACGGCCACCGGGGCCTGGGTTTCAGCTACTCGAAGCGTGCGGGCGGCCCCGGGCAATTCGCCCATGCGAAAGAGGTGGCGCCGGCGCTGATCGGCGAAGACCCGAGCGACATTTCCAGGCTTTGGACCAAGCTGTGCTGGGCCGGTGCGTCGGTCGGGCGCAGCGGCATGGCGGTGCAGGCCATCGGCGCGTTCGACGTGGCCTTGTACGACCTGAAAGCCCGGCGGGCCAGATTGTCCTTGTCCAAGCTGCTGGGGTCGCAGCGGGAGTCGGTGCAGTGCTACAACACCTCGGGCGGTTTTTTGCACACGCCGCTGGAGCAACTGCTGGTCAACGCCGCCGCATCCCGCGAGCGCGGCATTGGCGGCATCAAGCTCAAGGTAGGCCAGCCCGACCGTGCGCTGGACATCCGGCGCGTGGAAGCCGTGCGCAAGCATCTGGGTGACGATATGCCGCTGATGGTCGACGCCAACCAGCAATGGGACCGGCCCACGGCACAGCGCATGTGCCGCATTTTCGAGCAGTTCAATCTGGTGTGGATTGAAGAGCCCTTGGATGCCTATGACTTCGAAGGCCACGCCGCACTGGCAGCACAGTTCGACACCGCCATTGCCACCGGCGAAATGCTGACCAGTGCCGCCGAGCACGGCGAGCTGATCCGTCACCGCGCCGCCGACTATCTCATGCCCGACGCACCACGCGTAGGCGGCATCACACCGTTCCTGAAGATCGCCGGCCAGGCCGAGCAGGCGGGCTTGAACCTGGGGCCGCACTTTGCGATGGAGTTACATGTGCATCTGGCGGCCATCTACGCAACGGAGCCGTGGGTCGAACATTTCGACTGGCTGGAGCCACTGTTCAACGAGCGGCTGGAAATCAAGGACGGCCGGATGCTGGTGCCGACGCGTCCCGGCCTGGGCCTGAGCTTGAGCGAACAAGCCCAGCACTGGACCCGCGAAGAGGCCGAGATCGGCCGGCGCCGCTGACTAGTCCAGGGGAACAACCCTGTCGCCCGCGCTGGGCCGGCAGCCGTCGGCGATGGGTGTCCAGCCGCGGTGCACAACGACTTGCCGAGCATCGTGGCACAGCTCAATGCGCTCGCTGCCCGGTAGCTGTTCTTGCAGGAAGGCTTCGATGCTTGACGGCAGGCTGACTTTTAGCTTCATTGCAAAGCGGTCGTCCTCCGGGTGGTCGTCCAGATGCAGCAAGGGCACAAAGTTGGCCGCGAACATCAGTGCATGCGAGCCTACATCCACAGGTTCGGGGGCATAACCCGCCTGGCCCAGCCAGAGCTGGGCGCGCTGGCGCAGATCGTCACCGTCGGCTAGTTGGCCCATGGCCGCGGCGAATAACTCCACCAACCATTGGTTGCAATTCTGGTAACGCAGGCTGTACGCATAGGCGTTTGCGCTGTAGTTCGCCGCCAGCAAGTGCAGCGCCAGCGACCTGTCTTGCGAAGCTTGCCGCAAGGCCTGGGCGGCTGGCGCCGGCAGCCGCACCATCGAGATATAGCCGAGCGCAGGATTGTCTATTCCCATCGCAAAGCCGGCGATACCCTGGTCGTAGATGCGCGGGCGGGATTCGTCGCAGGCGTAGTAGAGCTGGCGGGCGGACCACTCTCCGGCCTCGCTGCGCCACGCGATGGCGGCGTGCGAATAGCGGATGCGAAAGCGCGAAAGATCCAGGCCCGAGCGGCTGATCAGCACCGCGCTGCCGTCGTCGCCCGCGGCCAACTCGTTGCGCACCACCGCCGCAAAGCGCAGCACGCGGTCTTGTTGGCTGGCTGTCAGCGGCTGCTGGCGGTCGCAAAAGCGGGACGAGGCCGATGACCCACCCGGAGCCGACCCGGCCTGTGCGGCACCCGCCGTCACCAGAGCCAGCAGCACCCAGCTGCTGCGGATGCTCACAGGCTCAGAGGCCGTGCGGCGAGTTCTCCGTACCAGTCGTCCGCCATGACCAGGTAAAACGCCTCCCGCGTGTCGCCGCGCGAAAACTCGTAGCCATACACCCGGCGCTGCGCATGCACCAGGTCACCACGATCCAGCTGTTGCTTTGCGAACACGGCGCGTGGCAGGTCCAATGCAATGCGCTGATCCGGGCCATCGGCCTGCAACGCAACGCGGACGAAGCCCGCGCGTTCGGGCACGTCGGCCACGTCGATGATGCGGTAGTCGCCATCTGCAACCTTGTCGTCACGGGTCGAGCTTTTGCTGGAGCCGTGCAGCGAGTCGGACACGCTGCCGCTGGACGCCGAACCTGCACTGGATGCCGAAGAGGCAAAGCTGTCGGCGTGGGCGTTGCAGGTCGCAGCCATGGCCAAGACAAGACAGGCGCGCTGCAGGGCTGCAGATGCTTTCATGGTGAATTCCTTCATATGGGATAAGAGTGGGTTGGAGGGATTGCACTGCAACAAGGCCAAAGGCCTAGCCCTTGTGGAAACCGATTGCATAAGTATGCCAAAGGGGATGTGGCTAGGAGCCAAGGCCTGCGGCTTAGTTCAGCCGCGCAAGCAGATCCTCTGCAGCTTTATCGATGCCGACCTTGGACGCATCCATGCGCCCCAGGGTCGCCCCGATATTCCAGGCGTTCGGGAATTGCTTGGCCACATAGGCGTTCAACAGGCGGTTGTTCGATGCATCGAAGATTTCGACGGCATAACTTACGGATCCGGTCAGCAAGCCTTCTTCACCGCGGGCGGCTTGCACCGCGTTGTAGGGGCCGCCGCCGATGTCGAAGCGCAAGAAGGTGCTCAGAAAGCGGGTGTTGGATTTGGCGCCGGTCAGCGTCACTCTGACACGCAGGGCTTGGGGGCTGGGTGCATTCACCAGCGTAAACCGGCCCGCCAAAGCCTTTTGGAAATGTGCGTCCATGTACTGGGCCAGAGCTTCCTTTTCTTGCGCAGAGATATCTTCGAACTGCCCGTCCGCGCCACTGTAGATTTCGACCGGCTCCAGCACCACGCTGGAATATTCCCGCCACTTCACGTTGGACGCATATTGGTAGGGCACCCGGCCGGAGGGGTCTTCGGGGTTGGGGCGCAACTGTGGCGATGACGGCAGGCCCGCGTAGGGCGTGGGCCGTGTGCTGGCACAACCGGTCAATAGCAACAGACCGCTGATGGCCGCCAGCAGCGACAGGGTTTTCAAACTTCTCATCATCTTCCTTGGTTAATCATGCATGGAAACGAAACCGTACGGTACCACTATAGAGGAAAACTTTGCCTCGTCAACAAAAAAGTACACTTGGGTTTCGAAAAGGAATGAAACGCGATGAAAGTGCTGACTGAGGTGCGACGCGAGGCCATCGTGGAGGCCGCGAGCAAGCTATTCCAGGAGTTCGGCTACGAGGGCGCGTCGATGAACGAGCTGGCGAATCGGCTGCAGGGCTCGAAAGCCACTCTGTACCGCTACTTCCCCTCGAAAGAGGCCTTATTCGATGCCGTCGTCCGGGCTTCTTCCACCTCCCATCTGTCCAAGGCGGTCGCAGATCTGCAGGCGAACACGGAAAAGGATGTGCTGCTCGTGCCGAGCCTGCAGAACTTCGGCGAAACCATGCTGGAAGTCATGACCGACTCCGCCAACGCCCTTGCGGTGTATCGGATGGTGGTGGCCGAGGCGGGCCGTTCAGAGGTGGGAGAGCTGTTTTACAAGGCCGGCCCGGGCGAATGCGTGGCTGCACTCAGCAACCTCTTGAGAAAAGCCATGGACCGGGGTGAATTGCGGGCGGCCCATCCTGATGTCATGGCCGCGTACTTCTTGGGGCTGGTGTCGGCTGAAGTGGAGCCCCGCCTCTACCAACGCGACCCGCCGCCTTTGTCGTTACAGCAGATCCACGAGATGGTCGGGCGCGCGGTCGACATGTTCTTGCTGGGCGCGGCGCCCCGCTAAAGCCGCCGGCCGGTACGGCCTCAGGTCGGCTCCACCAGCTTTTCGGCCATGGCTTTGGCGGCGGCCAAAGCCAGCGCTTCGCTGGCATACGGCCCGCCGCCGGGCTGTTCCACATCGTCCAGCCCGGTCGTCTCCAGGTCGATGGTGTCGATCTCGAACTGGTCACTGCGGCGCAGGGTGACGGTGATTTCGTGCCCGCTGTCCAGTGCCACCGTGCGCGAAAAGAATAAGCCCCGCTGAGATACCATTTTCATCCTTCAGTTTTAGAAATGTCGCTGCAAATAATGCAGTTCAACGGCGTTGCGATGGGTTTTTATATGAAATGTGCTTCTAGCGCGCATGTTGCTTGCGCGAGAAGCTATCAATTAAGTAGCAAGCATTGGCAATAGCCGCCGCTCTGATGGAACACTCTAGCGCAAGCCAGCGCCCGGAGAAGATCCACCATAGCGTGCCGCCACAACCTGGGGGATCAGCTCTCGCCATGGTAAGGCGTCCACCACAGTAGACAGGATTTCCAGGTTTTTGGACCAGCCTGCGTCATCGCCCGTGGCGTAGACGAGCATGACATTGCTGCGCGGAGCCCCAACCCGTATCCAGTAGGGATGGCAAGCAGTGGGTTGGATGCACCAGTCCCACCCGATAGAGATGGGCGGGGTGGAATTGCTGCTCCATTCTGTATAGCCCGAGATGGATGTCTCTTGACCACACACCATGGCCTGGGCGGCATCCTCCACGTCTAAGCCCGAAATCAGATGCGTGATGGGCATGGAAAGCAGCTCGTCTATCGACAGGCGGATCAAACCGTCGGATGAAGCTTGCATGGTGCTGGCCTGGCACGGCCAACAGGGCTGACCACGCGAAATAGGTTAGGGGAAGTTCAATATACCGCTTACGGCCTGCCAAGCAAACTACCTTGTTACGCCCTCAGAGAATTTTCAGCCCAACAAGCCGAGCATGGCGGCCCTTACCGTGGCCGCGGTTTTGTTGGCCGTCTGAAGCTTGGCCACGGCATTTTTGACGTGGAAATTGACGGTGTTCTCAGACACCACCAGCAGGTCGGATATCTCTGCAGAGGTTTTGCCGTCGGCGGTCCATTTCAGCACCTCGACCTCCCGGGCGGTTAAATGGGGCTGGATTTGCTTGGTTTGCTGCGCAATAAAAATACGCGACAAAGCAAGGTGGGCAATATGGACCAGCCAGCGCATCTTGACCTCTTTCGCGACGCGCTCGGCATCTGAAAATGGTTCCGACGACCGTGCCAGGGTCAACATACCAAACCCGCCACCTGCGTCCAGGCTCGATTGCGCCCAGCCGAAGCGCAGGCCGAAAGACTGGGCTTCGTCCCATAGCGTGCGGGCCGATGCAAAAACGTTGTCGGACCAGGTCAACGGCGTTTGGCTGCGCCGTCCGTGTGCAACCGTGGGGTCGATCTGCAGATAACCCATGGCGGCATAGCGGTGTTGCCAGGCTGGGGCGTAGTTGTTCAGCACGATGGTCTTGGGGTTGGAGAAGTGCAGCGGAATACGCAGGCCGTAGGCGCAATGGGTAAAACCGAGCGCCGACGCCGCGGCTTCAACCTTTTTGAAGATGTCGTGCTCGCTCTGCGCGTTGTCCACGATGCTGTACAAATCTTCTTGCCAACTCGTCATAAAACCCCATTGCCGTTGCGATAAGTCCTAGGTTTTGATCTCAATGCGAGAACCAGACATAAGTATTTACAACTAGGCCCATTCTGTCCCTCTTGGGCATTTTTTACGAGTGCTTCCTATGTTTACTTTTTGGGCGCGGACCTACCAATATTGGTAGTTACCAATGCAAGAGCCAGCACCTTTAATCAGTTCGACTGATTCAAGGAGCTGAGATGCAATTCATTTCTGGTGAGCCACGGGTTCTGCGTCCGAGCCTGATGGTGGACATGGCACGCTATCGGCATAAGGTATTTGTGGAAAAGCTGGGTTGGCAGCTGGAGTGCGAGAACTCTCTCGAGTACGACCAGTTTGACCGCGACGATACGGTCTACGTGGTGGCCCAGAACGACGCCGCAGAAGTCATCGGCACTGCCCGTCTGCTGCCCACTACCCGTCCATATTTGCTGAGCGAAGTTTTTCCCCAGCTGTTGCACGGAGCCACTCCACCGAGCTCACCCGACGTATGGGAGCTATCGCGCTTCGCGGCGGTGGACTTCAGCACGGGTACAGGCTCGGCGCTAGAGCAGTTTTCTTCACCCATCATGATGAACTTGCTGCGCACCTCCATGGCTAGCGCAGCGGCCCGGGGTGCCAAGCGCTTCATTACGGTATCGCCTTTGGGGGTGGAACGCTTGCTGCGCCGCCTCGGGTTCCAGGCACACCGCTTGGCGCCACCGCTCATTGTGGATGGGCATCCCATCTTTGCTTGCTCGATCAGTTTTGCCTGAGGTGCTCCGCAACGGAGTTTCGACCATGCAGGCATCTGTCCCTCCATCTGCGCTTTTCAGCGGACCTGTGCTTGCTGCCCCGTGTACGGTGGTAGCCCATGCTGGCCACGTGACCGCGCAGCAAAGGCAACGGCTGCTGTCACAACGTGCGGTAACCGTCTGGTTCACTGGTTTGAGTGGTGCCGGCAAGTCCACCATGGCCTACGAACTGGAGCATAGGCTGCACGACCTGGGTTTGGTGAGCTTTGTATTGGATGGCGACAACTTACGCCACAAGCTCAATAGCGACTTGGGTTTTTCTCCTTGTGATCGCACCGAAAACATCCGGCGCGTGGCCGAAGTAGCAAGCCTCATGAACGACGCCGGCTTGATCGTATTCGCCGCGTTGATTTCTCCGTACCGTGCCGACCGGGAAATGGCCCGCACCATCATCGGCCCTTCTCGGTTTCTCGAAGTCCATGTGTGCACGCCATTGCACGTCTGTGAAGGCCGTGACCCTAAAGGTTTGTACGACAGGGCGCGTACCGGGCTGATTCCCCAGTTCACCGGCATCTCGGCGCCATACGAAACCCCTCTGAACCCAGTTTTCTCCATCGATACGGGGCGCCTCAGCCTGGAGGAAGCGGTCACTCAGATGCTGGATGTTCTGCAACTGAAGGCGGGCGCCGCATGAACCCGTCCCTGCAGCCTGCGTTGCCCAGCGGTACGCATGCGGGCATGTATGACCTGTTCAACGGAGATGCCGATGGCATCTGTGCGCTACACCAGTTGCGGATGCTGGCTCCCCGCAACAGCCATTTGCTCACGGGTACCAAACGGGACATTGCGTTGCTCGAAAAGCTGCCATCCGGAATGTCCCTGGATGTCACCGTTCTGGACTTGTCGTTTGACCGCAACGAAGTCGGCGTACGCCAGGTGTTGCAGTCGGGTGGTCGGGTGCTTTACTTCGACCACCACGCTGCGCACAAGCTGTTCTCCCACCCCCAGCTGGAATGCCATATCGACCAGTCCATGGATGTATGCACCAGCCTGCTGGTGGATCGCCACCTGGGTGGACTGTTCCGCCACTGGACCATCGTGGCCGCATACGGAGACAACCTGCCAGCGCTGGCGGACTACCTGGCCCAAGCGAGCGCTTGCACAGCGGCGGTGCGCACCGCCTTGGCGCAGCTGGGCAATCTGCTGAACTACAACGCCTATGGAGAAACCACCAGCGACCTGTTCTTCCATCCGGCACAGTTGTACCAGTCGGTGCATCGCTTTGAGAGCCCTCTGGATTTCATTGCCAAAGCCCACGAATACCAGTGCCTAGCCGAAGGCTATGCGGCCGATCTTCGTTGCCTGCATGAGCTCAAGCCGCACGCGCAAAACGCTTTGGCTGTGGTGTATGTGCTGCCCGACAAGGCCTGGGCGCGCCGAATTTCCGGCACGTTGGCCAACCGATTGGTTACGCAGTCGCTCGGGCAATCCATTGCCGTCCTGACGCCCCGCACCGATGGCAACTTTCTGGTCAGCGTGCGCGTGACACCGACAGTTGAGGCGCGTGCCGATTCATTTTGCAGTCGCTACCCGGGTGGTGGTGGCCGCTACGCAGCAGGGGGTATTGACCGCTTGCCCGCATCTGAGCTGGACCGCTTCATCACCGCATTTTTTTACTATCTCACAGGACATTCACGATGACCCAGTACCAACGGCGTGCGCTGCGCCCCCGTCCGCTTCTGATGGTTCCTTTGCGTCGCTGTGGAAGCCATGCCCTGCGCCTGCGCTTGAACATGAATCCGGATTTCTATTCGCCCTATCCCTTGCACATAGTTGATTTCATGCCCTTATTGCCTCTGTACGGCGATCTGGCAGATGACCGCAGCTACTTCCAGCTGGTGGTGGATGTTGTGGGTTTGCATACCGCCAGCATGGTGAAGTGGCCGGGTGTGGTATTCGACCCGGCCGACATCTTTGCGAGCCTGCAAAACCAACCCCGCAGCGTGCACCGCATCGTGTGGGAAATGTTGCTGCGCGCCGGCGAACAACACCGGGCGCGGATCGTGATGGACAAGTCACTCGACAGCGTGCACTACGCCGCAGAGCTGATGCAGCTGTTTCCCGATTTGCTGTTTTTGAATGTGGTGCGTGACCCGCGCGCACAAGTGGCATCCATGAACCGCGCCATTATTCATGACTTCGACACCACCTTGAACGCTATCACCTGGGCCGATGCCCACCGCACGGGCCGTGCGCTGGCAGAGCGCTACCCCGAACGCGTATTGACCGTCCGCTATGAAGACTTTCTATCGGACCAAGAGCGGACACTGCGCCAGATATGTGCGTTCATCGGCATGGAGTTTCTGCCCCAAATGTTGGACGTGGCGGATTCCGAAGAAGCGCGGAGCCTGGCCAAAATGTCCGACTTGTGGTCGTCCAATTGCTTTGCACCGATATCGGCCCACAAAGACAAGTTCAAGACCCAGCTCAGTGCGGAAGAGATAGAAACCATCGAGACATTGGCTCTCGACCATATGCAGTTCTACGGCTATGAATGCATGACCGGTGCGCGCGCGCAGCAACCCAGTATCGCCAGCCTGGCCGACTGCAGGCGACGCTCTGCCGAAAGCCGTGCACAAGCCTGGCGACAACTTGCCCAAAGCAACCCGAGTGACTACGCAGCGCGCCAGACCCGCGTGAATTACCTGGCCAGCGTGCGCGAAAGCCTGCAGGCCGAACGGCACCAGACCCCGTCCGACATAGCGATGGGGTAGTGGCCCCGAGACCTGAGTCCCCCCTTCAGCACCAACCCGTATGTTGAAACAAAGAAACTATTGAGAAGGAATCCGTTATGCGTATTGCTGATTTGAAACTGGGCATCCGTTTAGGGGCTGCTTTCGGCCTGCTGCTGCTCATCACCGTGCTGATTTCCGTGCTCGGCATCAGTAGCATCGTGGCGCTCAAGCATAGTAACGAAGCCATCGCAACCACCGAGCTGAAACGCCAGGATTTGGTCCAGCAATGGCTGACCGATATCCAGATGAACTGGCTGCGCACCGAGGCTTCCCTCAAATCAACCGATCCCAAATACATCGCCAAGCTCAAAAACGATGTTGGTTCCGTGGTGGCCGTACAGAGCAAACGTATGGAAGAAGTGCTGACTTATATCCGTGAAGGAAAGGAAAAACAGCTCTATGACCAGGCCTTGGTCGCTCGGGACCTGTACCGCGCAAAGCGCTCCGAGCTGGCCAAACTCAAAGACGCCGGCCAAGACGTCAGCGAGCTTACCGATACGGCACTGTCGTCGGTTTTTCAAAACTATGCCAACGTACTCCAGCAACTGATGGAAAACATGGACGCCGGCGTGAGCCAGAACCTCAAGGAAAACTTGCAGGCCGCCGACCACAGCCTGATCTGGGTGGGCACAGGCGCCGTCACCGCCGTTCTGGCGGGTCTGTTTCTGGCTTGGTGGACCACCCGCTCCATAACCCGGCCGGTGCAGCAAGCCGTCGACGTCACTTTGGCGATTGCCGAGGGTGATCTGACCACCACCATTCCCAGTGGTTCGCGCGATGAAACCGGTCAACTGCTGAACGCTCTGAGCGCCATGCGGACCAAACTTGCCGAGATTGTTGCCAATGTCCGCCACGGTGCCGAGAGCGTGTCCAGCGCCAGCGCAGAAATCTCCCAGGGCAACCACGATTTGTCCTCCCGCACCGAAGGCCAGGCCAGCGCCCTGGAGCAAACCGCTGCCTCCATGGAGCAGTTGGGCTCCACCGTTCGCCAGAACGCCGACAACGCCCGCCAGGCCAATCAACTGGCCTTGAGCGCCAGCAAAGTCGCGGTGGAAGGTGGAGAAGTTGTGAGCCAGGTCGTGTCGACCATGAAGGGCATCAACGACAGCTCCCGCAAGATATCCGACATCATCAGTGTGATCGACGGTATCGCCTTCCAGACCAATATCCTGGCCCTGAATGCAGCGGTGGAAGCCGCCCGTGCCGGCGAGCAAGGCCGTGGCTTTGCCGTGGTGGCCACCGAGGTACGCAACCTGGCTGGACGCTCGGCCGAAGCCGCCAAGGAAATCAAGCAATTGATCTCGGCCAGCGTTGAACGGGTAGAGCAAGGTACAACCTTGGTAGACAAGGCCGGCGCCACCATGACCGAAGTCGTCAGTTCCATCCGCCGGGTGACCGACATCATGGGAGAAATCAGCGCGGCCAGTAGCGAACAGTCTGCAGGTGTCTCGCAAGTGGGAGATGCGGTCACGCAAATGGACCAGGCCACCCAGCAAAATGCCGCGCTGGTAGAAGAAATGGCGGCTGCGGCCAGCAGCATGAAAAACCAGGCACAGGACTTGGTCCAGGCTGTGGCCGTGTTCCACCTAGGCAACGCCAGTCCTAACCGTACGCCGCCGATCGGCACTACCAGCCCACCCGCCGTCCCAAGGCAGGCAGCCGTGCCACCTCAGCAAAAGAGCAAAGCGGCCCCGAGTATCCGTAAGCCCATGCGGCTGGGCCTACCAACCAAGCCTGTGCTGGCGACCGGTCTGGCCGGTAGCCCAGAATGGGAGGCGTTCTAAGTTTCTGCAGAAGAGCCAGACCCAGTGCCACGGTTCAAGGAGGCAACTGGGTGGCTTTTTTAGGCCGCGGCTTCAGCGGCCCGGATGCAGCAGCTTGGCCACCGGATGGTGGCGCAGCCGGAAGGCGTCGGGCAGGCCCGCGCCCAGCAGCGGGCGCAGGTAGGCGTGGA
The DNA here is from genome assembly GCF_031458075.1 of Rhodoferax ferrireducens. Lineage (GTDB taxonomy): Bacteria > Pseudomonadota > Gammaproteobacteria > Burkholderiales > Burkholderiaceae_C > Rhodoferax_B > Rhodoferax_B ferrireducens_A. Next base: position 31,095 of record NZ_JAVDXT010000002.1, read on the forward strand.
AGGCATCGGTCACACCGGTGCCGTTGGGCGTGATGAAGGCGTCTTCCATGACCCGGGTTTTGCCGGCCACGGCGTCCAGCGGCAGCAGCGCATAGTCCACCGCATAGGCGCCGGTGCGCTGGATGGCGACCGAGCCGTCGCCTGCGCCGCGCAGCGCAAACTGCACTGCTTTTTCGCCGACTTCGCGTGCTTCGCGCTGGTCCACGTCGGACACACAGCCGCTGAACGAGCGTTGCAGGTAGCCAAAGGTGTCGCCCCGCACCCGCTTGATCTTCAGCTGCGACTTGATCTCTTCGCACAGCAGATCGGCCAGGGCACCGTTGCCCGAGAGCTGTACATTGCCGTGCGCATCGTGCTCCAGGTTCTTGGCCAGCAGGCTGGCGATCGGCGTGCCGGAGGCGTCATGTATGCCTTCGGACACGGCGATCACGCAGCGGCCGAAACGCGCGTAGACCTCCTTGACCTCGGCCAAAAACTGCGCCAGCACAAAGGTGCGCTCGGGCAAGTAAACCAGGTGCGGGCCGTCGTCGGGAAACTTCTTGCCCAGCACCGATGCCGCCGTCAAAAAACCCGCATGCCGGCCCATGACCACGCCCACATACACGCCGGGCAGGGCGGCGTTGTCCAGGTTGGCACCGGCAAACGCCTGGGCCACAAAGCGCGCGGCCGAGGGGAAGCCCGGCGTGTGGTCATTGCCCACCAGGTCGTTGTCTATCGTCTTGGGGATGTGCAGGCAGCGCAGCGGGTAGCCGGCTTTTTGTGCCTCCAGGCTGACGATGCGTACCGTGTCCGACGAGTCGTTGCCGCCGATGTAGAGGAAATGCCCGATCTGGTGTGCCTGCAAGACCTTGAAGATCTCCTGGCAGTAGCGCACGTCGGGCTTGTCGCGGGTTGAGCCCAGGGCCGAAGACGGCGTGTTGGCCACCAGCTCCAGGTTGTGGCTGGTCTCCTGCGAGAGGTCGACAAAATCCTCGTCGATGATGCCGCGCACACCGTGGCGTGCCCCATAGACATGCGCGACCTGGGCAAAGCGCCGGGCCTCCAGCGCCACGCCGACCAGCGACTGGTTGATCACCGCCGTCGGGCCGCCGCCTTGGGCCACTAGTATCTTGTCGCCGCCGGCGCTCATGGCGCCACCTGCTGGGCCAGTGCCGGGGCGGCACACATCGCATCAAAAAGGGCTTGGATCTTCATCGTGTCTCCCGGGCGGTTGGAGGAGGGGGCCAAGCCATTGTGGCGAAAGGATGGCGCTGCGCCTAGCCCTGGGGACTATGGGTTTCCAGGTAGCGCAGAAACTCGGCCAATGGCATGGGCTTGGCGAAGTGGTAGCCCTGGCCGTATTGCACGCCCAGCGCGCGCAGCTGGCGGGCCTGGGCGGCGGTTTCAATGCCCTCGGCCACCACCTGGCTGTCCACGGCCTTGGCGATGGCGATGATCTCGGGGATCAGGCTGGAGCGCAGGGTGGCGTCTTCCATCTCGAACACAAACGATTTGTCGATCTTCAGGAAGTCGGGCGCGACCCGCTTCACCATGCCCAGGTTGGAGTAGCCGGTGCCGAAGTCGTCGATCGAGATGAAATAGCCGTCGGCCTTCAGGCGGCGCAGCTCGGGCACGATCTCGGGCGAGAAGTTGTATTCGGTGACTTCCAGCTCGATCTGCAGGTCGCTGCGCCCGGTGGCTTGTATGGTGGCACGCAGATGGGCGTCGATGGCGTCGCGTTGCAGGTTCTGCGGGAAGAAGTTCAGCGCCACCTTGAAGTCGGTCTGTAGCGGTAGGGCGGCGCCCAGCTCCTGCAGCGCATGGGTGCTGACGGCGGCGTCGAAGCGCCAGGCCAGGCCTTGCTTGACCAGCGCCGGGATGAACTGGTCGGGGTAGACCAGCTGGGCGCCATCGCGCAGCCGCGCCAGCACCTCGCAGCCCACGGTGCGGCCACTGGCCAGCTCCAGGATGGGCTGGTAGTGGCAGACCACGTTGGCCGGCTGGCACAGGTAGTGGATGCGGTGGTCCATGGACTGGAAATGCCGGCAGCGCCGGGTCACCGCGTCGCTGACCAGGTAGCCCAGCAACGCGCACAGCGCCAGCGCGCCGGCCAGTACCGCCAGATGGTTACGGTACAGATCGGGCAGCTGCAGCACCGACTGCACCGACACCGGGCTGACGCCGGGTGCAGTGGTGGTGACCCGCAGGGCGGCCCGGTGCCAGTCCAGTTGCAGATGGGGCGCATTCGGGCTGAGCGGGGCATCGGTCAGTGCGCTGCGCGGGCCTTGGAAGATCCGGGTGCGCTGGCTGGTCCGGCCAGCCCAGACGGTGTCGGCATGCTGTCTGAACGCGTCCAGGGTCGCGTTCGGCTCCATCGCCACCTGGAAGGCGCCGCGTTCCACCATGGTGACGATGACGGTACCCTGGACCAAAGGCAGGGGAGTGTTGCGGTAATAGCGACCGATGGAGCCGTCTATGCCTTTTTCTGTAGACGCGTAGGGCGTATCCAGCCGCCCTGTTTCGGTGGTGCAGAACAACCGCTTCTGTGCGTCCAGCAGGCCAATGCCACGCGCATGGCGGTGGCCAAACAGCAGGCCGCGCAGCCGGTTCAGGTTCTCGGGGCTGCAGTCAGGGACCTGGCCTTGGTTGAGCTCAGCCAGCAGCAGGCCGACATCGGTTTGCACGGCCTGCATGTCGCGCAGCACGCGCGCATGGCCGGCATTGGTTTCCTGGAGTTTGAGTTGCAGGGCGACCAGAAAAACCGCCGCGGCGATGGCCAGCGCCAGGGCGTAGCCGCAGGTCCAACCCACGATACGGGGGTAGCGGCCCAAATTGCGGCTCAGGAACGCTGGCCAGCGCGGGGAAGCGGGTTTTCGTTTTACCGCCCGCATGCGTCCAGGCACCGGCCTGCGCAGCAGGCATTGCATGGATTGGAATCGGTTAAATACCACCACCCCTGCATGTGTTGTTTCCTCAAAACGGGCCGTGTCACGGACAGCTACAAAAACCGTGGCGAAGTCCATCGGCTTTGTGCCAAGCAGGGGAAATTATGGAGGAATTTCTGTTGCAGTTTGTTGCATTGCGCAAACAGATTGAAATTTACTTCTGGCGCGGCATGCACTTTATTGGTGTATTTTCGCTCTAGAGCACAGCGTATATGCGCAGGAAGCTATCAAAAAAGTAGTAACTTTCTGGCCGGAATGCATAGCTTACTGCACGCTTTCCGTGAGCCTCCACTTGGCTTGGCTGAGCCACACCGCCTCCGGACAGCTTCTTACACCAGGCCGGCGGCTTCCTTGGCCCGCATCTTGGCGCCTATGTATTCGCCGTGCGTCACATACAGCAGGTCGGCGATCTTGCTGATCACCTGGTGCTCGTGCGCGCCCAGCTGCGCATCGGCATAGGCCACCTGCCACATGGATTCGACGATCTGCAGCTTTTCCGGCTGGCTGCAGTGGTCGTTGATGCTGGCGGTGAAGCGGTGGTAGTCGTAGGCCTGCTCGGCCGATTGTTCGGCCTGGGCCACCAGCTGGGCCAGGGCCGGGCCTTGCAGGGCAAAGCGCTGTTGCAGCTGCGCCAGCACGGCCTGGCGCTCCGCCGGCGTCTTGCCGGCATCGGCCCGCATCACCTCGACCAGCAGCACGGCGGTGGCCAGCTGTACCTGCTGGGCTGGGGGCAGCTCCGGTTCCGCGGCGGTCAGGTTGTCAAAAAGCTCTTTCAGTGCATGCAGCATGGGGAATGGCGGTAGATGAATCGGGTTGTACGAGCGCGGGCCGTAGCGCTTGGTTCCGGGCGTTTACCGAGGCGTTGCACAATTCCTGCAGCGCCATGCCATTCAACTCCATGCCCGAAGCCCTCCACAACACCTTAGCCACCGGCCCACAGAAGTCTCTGGCGGCCTTGCTGGCCTTGATCGTCGTCCTGGCGACCTTGCTGGCCGTGCCGTATGCGGGCCTGCCCCTGCCGGTGGTCCAGCCCTTTCTGCCGATCTTTGCCGCCACCGTCACCCTGACCGAGAGCCTGACCGCCTACCTGCTGCTGGTGCAGTTCATGGTGACGCGCCAGTTCTTCCTGGTGCCCTTGGCCGGCGGCTATGCGTATGTGGCGCTGATGGCCTCCATCCAGCTGCTGGTGTTCCCGGGCGTGTTTGCGCCCACCGGCTTGCTGGGGGCGAACACGCAGTCGGCAGTCTGGCTGTGGGTGTTCTGGCACGGCGGCTTTGCGGTGCTTCTGGGCCTGGCGATACTGGCCAAGAACGCCAGCTGGCACGCCGAGCTCAGCCGCCGAATCACCGCCTGGCAGGGTCTGCTGGTGTTTCTGCTGGTGCCGTTGGTGGCGCTGGCGTTGGCTTTTCTGGCAATCCGCCTGGAGGTGCTGCCGGTGCTGATCTCCGGCAAGAGCTTCAGCAGCCTGAGCCACAGTGCGGTCGGGTGGGTGGTCTGGGGCCTGAACGCAGCCGCCGTGCTGTTGATTCTGTTGACTCGCTCCCGGCGCGAGGTGACCAGCCTGTTCCTGTTCATCGCGCTGCTGGCGGCGCTGGCCAATGTGTCCCTGACCCTGTTGTCGTCGGCCCGTTACAGCCTGGGCTGGTATGCAGCGCGCTTGCTCAGCATCGTCTCGTCCACCAGCCTGCTGACGGCGCTGATACTGCAGATCACCCGGCTCTACCAGGAACTGGCGGTGTCGCACGAGTCGCTGCTGATCACCTCGGCGCGCGACAAGCTCACCGGCCTGCACAACCGCGGCAGCTTCGACGAGGCCGCCAAGAAGGAATGGCCGCGCGCCCACCGCAGCGCCGAGCCGCTGTCCGTGGTGCTGGTGGATATCGACCACTTCAAGCTCTACAACGACCATTTCGGCCATCTGCAGGGCGATACCTGCCTGCGCAGCGTGGCCCAGGCGCTGGCCGGTAGCGTCAAGCGGCCGGCCGACATGGTGGCCCGCTACGGCGGCGAAGAGTTCGTGTTGCTGCTACCCAATACCCCGCAGGAGCAGGCGCTGCGGGTGGCCGAAAAAGCCCGGCTGGCCGTGGCCGCGCTGTACATCCCCACCAAGTTTGCCGACAAGAACGTGTCCATCAGCGCCGGCTGTGCCACCTGGCATGCGCAGGCGAATTACCAGAACTTCCAGGAGCTGCTGCACGACGCCGACCGGGCCTTGTACAAGGCCAAGGAAAACGGCCGTAACCAGGTACGGGCTGTGGGCTGATACCACGGCAATTGATAAGAAACAGGCCTGCAGCGCATATTCTGTCAGCGCAGGCAGCTATCTAAAAAATAGCATCCAGTCCATCGCCCGGCGGGCTTGCCGCACGCGGCCCGCTGTGCCACCATGGCCGGGCAGGAGTACCGCATGCCCAACTACCCCAGCCCCGGTGTTTACGTAGAAGAAGCCGGCCCGTCCGGCCGCGCCATCGCCGGCGTGGCCACCAGCACTGCCGCCTTCATCGGCCCCACGCGCTCGGGGCCGGTGGGCCTTGCGTCCCCGCCCTTGTACAGCCTGGCGGAATTCGAGCACCGCTACGGCGGGCCGCAGGCGCTGGCGCTCAGCGACGTGCGCGATCCCGCCTACCGTCTGCACTTCATGGCCCATGCGGTGCGCGCCTACTTTGCCAACGGCGGCAACTGCCTGGTCGTGCTGCGCACCGCCCGCAACGCGGCCGCCGCCGCCGGTGTGCTGCTGGCTGCCCGTACCCAGGCCGGCCGCGCCACCCTGCGGGCACGCCATGTGGGCGCCGCCGGCAACGGCCCGGTGCGGCTGCGCGTGGTCGGCGTGCCGGTGCGCGCCATCGACCTGTCCGCCGCGCCCGTCGGCAGCCTGATCAGCATGGACCGCGACGGTGTGGAAACCGTCTACGCCGGCAGCGGCGCGGTCTGGCTGGACGCCACCGGCCAGTCCCTGGCCCTGTCCGACCTGGGCGCCACCGCCCAGCTGCTGACGCTGGAGCTGCAGGCCAGCGCAGCCGACGGCAGCGCTGTGCAGTGGAGCCGGCTTGGCTTTGCGCCCGAGCACCCGCGCTGGCTGGGCCGGGTGCTGGCCCCGCAGTCCGACGCGGCGCCGCTGTGGGCCGACATCGGCGCGCAGGTCAGCGCCTACGCCTTGCTGGCTGCTGTGCGGGCTCTGCCAATACTGGCGGCGGCGCCGGGCGATGGCCTTGCCTGGCGCCGGCTGCTGCTGCAGCGCGGCCGGGACGGCCTGGCACCGATAGCTGGCATTGCTAGTAGCCGCGGCAGCTACGCCGCGGCCCTGGCCGCGCTGCAGGCCGTGCCCGATGTGTCTACCGTCGCCACGCCGGGCAGCAGCGCCTACCCCGACCGGGCCGCCATCCAGGCCGCGCTGCTGGCCCATGTGGAGCAGCCGCAGCGCTGGCAACTGGCCGTGCTCGACAGCGCACCGCAGCTCAGTCTGGGCGGGGTGCAGCAGCAGCGTGCCGGCATCGATTCGCGCCATGCCGCGCTTTACTACCCCTGGCTGGTGGTGGCCGACCCGCTGGCGCCCGCCGCGGCGCCGCGCGAAATCAGCGTGCCGCCCTGCGGCCATGTAGCCGGCCTGTACGCGCGCAGCGACGCCACCCAGGGCGTGCACAAGGCCGCGACCAACCTGGCCGTGGCCGGGGCGCTACGCTGCGAATACGACATCGACCAGACCGAGCAAGACCTGCTGAACCCGCTGGGCGTGAACTGTCTGCGCAGCTTTGCCGGCCGCGGCCTGCGGGTCTGGGGTGCGCGCCTGGCCAGCAGCGACCCGGAGTGGAAGTACGTGCCCATCCGCCGCCTGCTCGACTACCTGCAGGCCTCCATCGTCCGCGGTACCGCCTGGGCGGTGTTCGAGCCGAATGCCGAGCCGCTGTGGGCCCGCGTGCGCCAATTGGTCAGCGACTTCCTGCTGCAAACCTGGCGTGACGGCGCCTTGCTCGGCAGCCGGCCGGAAGAAGCCTTCTTCGTGCGCTGCGACCGCACCACCATGACCCAGGCCGAGCTGGACGCCGGGCAGCTGGTCTGCCTGGTCGGCGTGGCTGTGCTGCAGCCGGCGGAATTCATGCTGTTCCGCATCGGCCAGGCGACTTTGAAGTAAAAAGAGCCGCTAGCGCAGGTAGAGATTGCGCAAGCAGCTATTGATTTGATAGTAATAGGGCTCAGGCCGGGATGAACAGCGCCGGGTCCACCATCGCCCGGTTCAGGCTGACCGACCAGTGCAGATGCGGCCCGGTGACCCGGCCGGTGGCGCCCACCGCGCCCAGGCGCTCGCCGGCCTGCAGCACATCGCCGGTTTGCACGCCGATGGCGCTAAGGTGGCAGAACATGCCCAGCAGGCCGCCGCCGTGGTCCAGCCACACCGTGTTGCCGTTGAAGAAATAGTCGCCGGTGTCGATCACCTTGCCCATCAGCGGCGCGCGCACCGGCGTGCCGGTAGCGGCCGCGATGTCCATGCCGCTGTGCGGATTGCGCGCCTGGCCGTTGAACACCCGGCGCAGCCCGAAGGAGCTGGAGCGCCGCCCCGGCACCGGCACCTGCATGCGCAGCGTCTGCGGCAGCGGTTCGCTGAAGGTGGTGGTGACAGTCGCCAGATGCGCGCGTTCGCGCTCGTAGCGCGCCTCGTCCTCGGGCGATAAATCCACCGTGCCCGGCGCCACCGTCAGCCGCTGTTCGCGGTACTGCTTGGGCCCCACGGTGTAGGCCACCTGCCGGCTGCCGCCATCGGCACTCTGCACCGTGATGAAGGCCTGGCCCAGCGTCGCCGCCAGCGGAATCCCCACCAACGCCGTCCACTCGATCGCATCGCCGAGCACCAGCAGCGGCACATCGCCCGCTGTAGTGGTGAGATGGGCCACCGGCCGCTCAGCCGCCGGCCCCAGCGACAAGCGCGCCACGCCACCCGGCACCTGCAACGCATGCGGCCAGACGGCAGGGGCTGGTGGGGCGGCGTGCAAGCGGGTGCCCAGCAGGCCCAGGGTGGCGAGCAGGGTGGTGCGGCGGGTGAGTGGCCGGTTGCCGAAGGCGAACAATGTAGGTGTGGTCATGGGCGGTCGGCTTGTCATTAGTTTGGGGGATGGACAGGTGTGCGGCCGGCTTCGCTGGCCCTGAAAACTGTGCAGTGGTAGTTACAATTTTTCACAAAGGGAGAGGTCGATTGAGCCAAGTACAAGCAACTGCGTGGTCCGCACAGGACTGCGCGCGCCTCGCGCAAACCATTGTCGGCAATGTAGAGAAAGTTTTGCAGGGCAAGCACCAGCAGGTGGAACTGGCCTTGGCTGCGGTGGTGGCCGGCGGGCATCTGCTGATCGAAGACGTGCCCGGCCTGGGCAAAACCATGTTGGCGCGGGCGCTGGCGGTGTCTGTGGGGTTGTCCTTCAAACGCATCCAGTTTACCGCCGACCTGATGCCGTCCGACATCGTCGGTGGGCCGGTTTACAACCCCAAGGACGGCAGCTTCTTGCTGCGCCCAGGGCCGGTGTTTGCCAACATCGTGCTGGCCGATGAAATCAACCGGGCCAATCCCCGGGCCCAGTCGGCGCTGCTGGAATGCATGGAAGAAGGCCAGATCACGCTGGATGGACAGACCGTGCCACTGCCCGCACCGTTTGCGGTGCTGGCTACGCAAAACCCTATCGACATGGCTGGCACCTACCCGCTGCCAGAAGCGCAACTCGACCGTTTTCTGATCCGCCTGTCTCTGGGCTATCCCGATGCGGAGACCGAGGCGGGACTGATCAGCACCCAGCAGTTCGCGCATCCCATCAGCAGTCTGCAGCCGGTTTGCGAGGCAGATGGCTTCGCCCGGCTGGTAGCCGGTGCGCGAGACGTGACCATCACCCCCGAAGTGGCCAACTTCATCACCGCCATCGTCACGGCCACGCGCAAGCACCCGGCCATCCGCTTTGGCGCCAGCCCGCGCGGCACCCTGGGTCTGGCCCGCATGGCGCGGGCTCTGAGCTGTATCCGCGGCCGTGCCTATGTCGACCCTTCCGTGGTGCGGGAGCTGGCCGTACCCGTGCTTGCGCACCGCATCATTGTGCAAACCCAGGGCGGGCAGTCGCAGTCTGCGGCTGCCTTGGTGCAGGGCATCCTGCAGACGCAGCGCACGCCGCAATAGTTTGCGATAAGGCTTACACCGTATGGAACGTTGGCTGTCCAAGTCCCGGGTGCTGCTCGGGCTGTGTGCGGTGCTGCTGATGGCCGCGCTGAACCGGCAGGACCCGATGGTCTATGGCATGTTCCTGTTCCTTGCGGTGGTGAGCTTCCTCGGTTTTGTGCTGCCCTGGCTGTCGCTGCGCTCCATGACCGTGCATTTGCAATCCACGGGCAGCAGCGAAGTGGTGGAGGGCGCTGCGTGTGACCTGGGCTTGTGGATTGAACGCAGCGTGCCCTGGCCGGCTTTTATGGTGGATGTAGAGACCGAGTGGGAATGGGCATCCCAGCGCATCGTGCTGCGCCAGACTCTGCCTGTGGTGCGCGCCGGCCAAATGCCCGAGCTGGGCCGGCGGGTGCTGTTTCCTTGCCGGGGCAGCTACGAACTGGTGGCGGTGCGTTTGTCCAGCGGATTCCCTTTGGGCCTGGTACGCGCCCAGCACAGCATGGCGCGGCCTGCGATTGCGCTGCACGTATTGCCGCAGGCCCAGCCAGTGCACTGGCCGCTGCCATGGGATGTGACGGAAGACCCGCTGGGCGAGCTGACTACCCGCAAGATGGGGCAGTCGTTTGAACTGGGCATGCTGCGGCCTTACCAACAGGGCGAGTCGGTTGGCCGGGTCAGCTGGCGTGCGTCTGCGCGGGTGGGCGAGCTGGTCATCCAGCACTTTCAGCACAGTGGGTCGGTGCGTTTACGGGTTGTCGTCGATGTCCCGCGGGCGCCGGCACTGGGGTCACCGGATAGTGCCGGTGAGCAGGCGGTGCGCCTGGCGGCAGGCGTGTGCGATGCCGCGCTGGCCAACGCTACACAAGTGTTTCTTTACCTGCATCCCTACGCAGCGGCTGTGCAAGACCGGTCCTTGCTGTACCGGGCATTGGCCGAGGCCTTGCCAACCGACGGCGGCTTGCAGCCTATCGTGGCGCGGGTGGCTGGTGATGCGGCGCCCGGCGAGCAGATTGCTGTCGTGGTGGCGGGGTCGATGGCGCAGGATGCGTTGCTATCCGCTTTATCTCCTCTGGTGGGGCAAGCTTGCGGCGTGGTGGTCTGTATCGCCATGGGGCGCCACCGAACGCCACAGGATGCGGTCCAGGCCGATGCGCTGCAGCGCGCGGTGGTGCAGGCCGGTTTTGCCACTTTCATGGAGGCACCATGAAGACTGCATCCGCAGCAATTACACCGGCTGCCGTCTCGCCCCGTCTGGAGAGCCGTGCGGTGGTTGTGCTGACCGGTCTGAGTTATCTTTTTGTGGGCCTTGGGTTCTCCTATCTTGATCGGCAATTCAGGTCATTTGGGGTTGAAAGCCTGCTGTGGCTGGTGTGGGCGCTGCTGGGTTTCGGTGCCGGTGCATTGCATGTGAACAAGCCCGGCTCGAACGGTCAGACCCTGTGGATGGTGCTGGGCACCACGGGCTTTGTGCTGGCCTTGTTTCCCGGTTTTGCGTTGTACGCCTTTGCCCGGTGGATCTGCCTGGTTCTGATGGTCACCATGGGTGCCCGCGCAGCCATGCTCGCCACGCAGCGCGATTTTTACCTGACGTTGACCGTGATCTTCAGCGTCAGCTTCATGGTTGCCACCCATTTCAGGGCCGACTGGAGCTTGTGGTTCTACCTGGGGCCTGCCTGGGTATTCGGTGGCTTGGCACTGGCCTGGCAGCATGCCGCTGGCACGCGTTTGCCGCGTTGGACCCGCTTGTCCATGACGCTGGGTTTCATTGGCATTTCATTCGCGGTGACGGCATTGCTGTTCCTGTTTATGCCCCGACCCGCAACCCTGGGGTTTGGCTTTCTTCCGCCTGGCACAGATACCCCCGGGATGTTCTCGCAGCCTGCAGGCGAGGGGGGAAAGCAGCCGGCCCAGGCCACTGGCGGTGTGTCCGGCGCGCAAGCATCTGGCGCAGGCTTGGGCGGGAGTGGCACAGCCCTGCAAGGTTCGTGGATGCGGCAATGGGGCTCGATGCTGGGCGGCATGCGCAGCACTTTGACGGACCCTTTCATTCCCCAGTGGCAGCGTGGCCTGATTGAAGGCCTGCTGGATGGAGCGCAGAGCTTGCTGGACAGCCTGGCCGGCGGATCAGCCGAGCCATCGGATGGTGTCGTGGGCGAAGGTACTGGGTCCCAGTCTGCGTACGAGACGTACACCATCACCATCCATTGGCTGTATTGGTTGCTGTTCCTGCTTGCCGCCTATTTTTTGTGGCGAAGCAGATACCGTGTCGGTCTAAGTTTCGCGTTGGGGTGCGCTTGGTTGTTGGCGCGCCGATTCCCGGCGCAGTCCATGCGCCTGTCAGCCCAGGCCATGGGCTGGTGCCTGCATGCGCACGGCCACAAAAGACAAGCGGGCCAATCGGTGCGCGAGCACTGGGGGGCGGCGGCTCCGGCCCCGCTGGCGCGACGCTGGATGGGCCAGGCGCTGGAAATCTATGGTGAGACACGGTTTGGCGGCGTTGCAGCCAGTCCACAACGCGCACGCCATATGCGCAAAGCGACCCAGGGTGCGTGCGACATCATCATGGGCTTGGCGCCCGAGTTGGCCAGGTGATTGAACCGAGGAAGAAAAAGAATGAACCGAGATCTGCCCAAGTGGCTGCAAGTTGTTGGTATTGCAGTGTTGGTATCGCTGGCTCTGCTGGTGTTCTTGAACCGCCATCGCATGGATGTGTATGGCACCTATATCCGCGAGACATCGCCGGCGGTGACGGTCCGCCTGGCAGAGCTTTCGCAGGACATGGATGAAGCGGCGGTGCTCAAGCACTTCGCAGGTGTTCCGTTGCGTTGTGTGGCGCAAGCGCCGGGTGCCGACGACCTAGGGGAGCGGGTTTGCTATGCCCAGGTCGACAAGGTCGATGGAGATGCCGCACTGATGCTCGCCACGTTTTTCAACCAAGGAAAGCTCGTGCGTGCCATGGTGCAAGTACCCTGGTGGGTCCATGGCACATGGCTGCAGCGTTTCAATACCCAGCTGGGTCAACCGCAGCGCTTGGGCGCGATGCTACGCTGGAAGATGCCCAACGGGCAGCTGGAGTTCAGCCGCAGCCGCAGCTGGAATCCCTTGGAATGGAATGTGATTCTGTGGACTGCGCAAAATTCGAAGTGAAAAGTGCTTTTTGCGCAGGAGAAATAAGCGCTGGTAGCTATATAAATAAATAGCGTTTCTTGCTACTTCAGCACCCCGAACAGGTTGTTGAAATCATCGGTCCACAGGCGCAGGCCGGGTATGGCCTGGATCGCGCTGCTGGCGGACTGGACCAGCGGGGTCTGTAGGCGCTGGGCGCTGCGGCTGACCAGGACCCAGTCGGTGCGGCGCAGGTCGCTGTCGGCGGCTTCGTCGTGTACAAAGGCCACCTGCAGGCCCTGGGCCAGGGCGATTTTCTCCACCACCGGGGCCAGGTTCAGGAAGCGGTTGGTGACGTGGAAGGCGACGATGCCGTCGGCCTGCATGTGGCGCAGATAGACCTGCATGGCTTCGGCTGTGATCAGGTGGATGGGCACGGAATCTCCCGAGAACGCGTCCACCGCCAGCACGTCGAAGCGCTGCGGTGCCTCGCGCTCCAGCGCCAGGCGCGCGTCGCCCAGCACCCGCTCGATCTGCGCCGGGCTGTCTTTTAGAAAGCTGAATTCGCTGTCGGCAAAGTCGAACACCTGGGGGTTGATTTCATACACCCGGTACACGTCGCCGGCGCGGCCATAGGTCGCCAGGGTGCCTGCGCCCAGGCCGATCAGGCCAACCCGGCGCGGCGTGGCCGGCGCCGACAGCAAGGCCCGGCCCACGCCCGAGGTCTTGCCGTAGTAGGCCGTGGGCTCGCGGCGCCGTTCGGCAGCCAGGTACTGTTCGCCATGTTTGACCGAGCCGTGGTAGAGCTGGCGCACGCTCTGCTGCGGGTCGTCTTTGTCGATGCTGTCCAGGCTGCTCAGCGTGCCATAGAAGTTGCGCGCCATGCGCCGCGTGCCGTCCTGCTCGTCGCGCACCTGCTCCCAGACGCAGTAGCTGCAGGCCAGCACCAGCAGCACGCAGACGGCGGCGCGCAGCCGCTGCCGGCGGAAGATCACCGCGCCCAGCACGGCCACCAGCACCAGGCCTACGCCCATCTCGTAGTAGGCCGGCAGCACATGCGGCGCCACCAGGCCGACCGTCACGCCACCCAGTGCGCCGCCCAGCGACAGCAGCAGGTAAAAGCGCGTCAGGTAGGCATGGCCGGGCCGCATGGCGGCCATCTCGCCATGCAGGAACATGCAGAGCACGAACAGGCCCACGACATACAGTGGCACCCCGGTGGCCAGGCCATAGCCTATGCTGTGCTGCAGGCCATAGGCGCACAGCAGCAGCGCTACCGCGGCGGCCGGCAGCAGCAGGCTGCGCCGGTACCAGCGGTCGTTTTCAAAGGTGAACACAAAGCTCAGCAGGTACACCGACAGCGGCAGTACCCACAAAAAGGGCACGGCCGCCACGTTCTGCGTGATGTGGTTGGTCACCGCCAGCAGCAGCCAGGTGGCCAGGGCTGGCAGTGCCAGCCAGACGCCGTAGGTCGACCAGTTGGGGGCGGTGTCGCCCGGCCTGGCCTGGGCCGTGGCCTTGCTGCGCACCGGCTGCTGCAGCCCCGCCGCGTACAGGCTGGCCGTAATGCACAGCAGCACAAAGCCCGCATAGCCCCAGGACCAGCCCAGCGCCTGTTCGCGCAAGGCGGTGTAGGGCTCGATCAGCACCGGGTAGGCCAGCAGCGAGGCTAGCGACGCCAGGTTGGACAAGGAGAAGTAGCGGTACACCTCGACGCCCCAATGGGTGCGCGCCAGCCAGGACTGCACCAGCGGCCCGGTGGTGGACAGCAAAAAATACGGCAGGCCGATGGTGCCGACCAGCAGGCCCAGTATCCACAGCGAGGGGTCTTCGGCGCCGGTCGGCTTCCAGTGCGCGGCGGTGACGATGGGCAGGAAGGCCAGGCTGATGAGCAACAGCGTGCAGTGCACGGCGGCCTGCAGGCGCGCGGGCCGCTGGGTCAGCCAGTCGGAATACGCATAGCCGGCCAGCAGCACCACCTGGAAGAACACCATGCAGATCGACCACACGGCCGCCGAGCCGCCGAACCACGGCAGGATTTGTTTGGCGATCAGCGGCTGCACCAGAAACAGCAAGAAGGCGCTGCTGAAAATGGTGGCGGCAAACAAGCTCTTCAAAAGGGCAGGCGGCATGGCGGCTTTCTGGCGGGCTCGATGGGGGGCGGACGGACCAGCATAGCCGACAGCTGTGTCGGACTCTGCGGGCGGCGCATGGGTACGCCGCTGCAAACGCAACAATCAGGCCACCATCGCGGCGGCCGCCGCCAGCGCTTACCGGGGTTCCGCCTGGCCGAGCATGCGCGGCAGTACATCGGTATGGCCGGGGCGGCGGTGCCACAGCGCCATCCCCACATGGCCGACCACGCAGGCCAGCAGCACCCAGCCCAGTGGGCCGTGCAGCAGGCTGCCGAGTTCGGTCATCCATTCGATCTTGTCGTCGGTACGCGCGTCCATCAGCGGTATGCCCCAGGGCGCAAAGCCGCGCCCCGAGCCGTATTGGCGCAGCAGCGCCACCAAGGGCACGGCCGCCATCAGCGCATACAGGGCCAGGTGGCCCAGACGCGCCGCCTGGTGGGTGTGCGCGGGCCGCTGGCGTGCATGCAGCAGCGACCAGGCTGCGCGCAGCACGACCAACAACAGCATCAGCGTGCCCAGCGGCCGGTGTATCGGCCAGAGCAGCTCGTACAACGCCGAGTCCTTGGCAAAGAAGCGGGTCAGCGCGGCGGCGAACATACAGGCAAAGCCCAGGGCCATGCCCCAGTGGAAGCAGCGGCTGACGCTGCCATAGCGGGTGGGTGAATCGGGCTGGAGCCAGGGTGTGGATGTGGGCATGGGCGTGTGTCTGTCGTGGCGGGTTGGTTTGCAGACCCCGCTATGCGCAGAAAGTTCAGCGCCCGTGCAGGCCGCGCTGCGTTTAGAACGAAGAACCCGGCTCGCTCAGGAAGGCGATTTCCGGCGTGCTGGAGGCGCGGCCCAGGATCTGGTTGCGGTGCGGAAAGCGTTCAAAGCGCTCGATGATGGCCTTGTGCCGCTGCGCCGAGTCCAGGTGGGCTTCCAGGCCGGGCTGGGAGAACAGCTGCACCGCCTGTTCCTGGATGGGCAGCGATTCGCTGTGCAGATACGGCATGTAGGCAAAGCAGCGCTGCGGCAGCGGCAGGTTGCGGTCTTGCCCGCTGGCGACTAGTTCCTGCGCCAGCACCAGGGCTACGGCGTCGTGGGCAAAGGCCTGGGGTGTGTCGCGGAAGATGTTGCGGGTGAACTGGTCGAGCAGCAGTATCTCGGCCAGCCGGCCCTGCGGCGTGGAGCGCCAGGCAAACAGCTCGCCGCGCGCGGCGGCCGCCAGGGTGGCGCCGAAGCGGCTGCGCATGGCTGCGTCCAGCGCCGGGTCTTTGGCGAAATGCTGTTTGTCGCTGAGTTCCTCAAACCAGAAATGCAGGATGTCTTGGGCTTGCATGGTCGGTCTCCAGCGGAAGAGAGGCGGGCGTCAGCCCTTGGCGCCGTCGGCGCTGTTGGCCGCCAACCGCAGACGGGGGCTGGCGGGGTCAAAGCACTGTACGTTGTTTCTACCGGTCTGCTTGGCTTTATACAGCGCCTTGTCGGCGTTGTTGAGCAGCTGTTCGAACGACTGCCCGTCGGCGCCCAGCGGTGCCACGCCTATGCTGACGGTGAACGCCACCCGCTCGCCGTCGTCGTTCACCACCAGTTCCTGCTGCGCCACGGCTTCGCGCAAGGCCTCGGCCAGCGCTTGGGCGTGGACCACACTGGTTTCCGGCAGCAGCACCACGAACTCCTCGCCGCCCAGGCGGGCCACCGCGTCCACACCACTGCGGGTGCGCAGGCGGCAGATGTCGGCCACCGCGCAGATCACCCGGTCGCCGACCAGGTGGCCCCAGTTGTCGTTCACGTTCTTGAAGGAATCGATGTCGACCATCAGCACCGACAGCGGGTGCTGGAAGCGCTCGGCCCGTTTGCATTCCTTGGCGCCCAGGTCCATCAGCGTGCGGCGGTTCGCCAGGCCGGTCAGCGAGTCGTTGGCGGCCAGCAGCTCGAGCGCGCTGTTCAGGCTTTGCAGCAAGGCGTTCTGCTCGGCCAGCTGGCGGTTGATCTGGTCGATCTCGTCCTCTCGGCGCTTGCGGTGGTCGATGTTGAAGGTCACGCCGATGAAGCGCTGGCCGGGCGTGGCGCTGTGCACGTCCATGATGCGGCCGTAGTTCGCATACCAGACCCAGCGGCCGTCCTTGGCCAGCAGCCGGAACTCGCAGCGGTATTCGGGCGTGCGGCCGGCCATGTGCTCGCCCACCGCCGACTGGATCATGGCCAGGTCGTCGGGGTGGACAAACTCGAACAGATGGTCCAGGTGGTGCAGCACCTCCTCGTCGCTATAGCCCAGCTCGGAGAAGGTTTTCAAGGCCTTGCGGGTGACTTCGCCGGTCAGCAGGTTGTTTTCCCACAGGTCCAGACCTGCAGCTTCCAGCGCCAGCTCCAGGCGCTCCTTGTTGAGGTCGATTTCGCCCATGGCCGGGATCAGTTGCCGGGCATGGCGCCCGCATAGCCCACGGTGCGCAGCAGGCTGGCAAACGAGGCCAGCACGCCGGGCGCGCTGTACAGCTGGGGCACGGTGGCCACCTGGATGATGCTGACAGTCTGGCCGGTGCTCTTGCCGGTGGCGCTGTCGAAGTACACCGCCAGATCGTCGCTGGCGTTGGAGAAGCCCAGGCCGGTGCTCTCCGAGTAGTAGCAGATCGAGTCCGGCGCAATGGTGTCGGGCACGGCGCTTTGGCTCGAATACATGATGAGGTTCTCGTTCATGTTGTAGATGGTGTGCGTTTGCGTGCTGGTGGCCGGATCGGGCGTATTGTCTAGACGAATCACGCCGGCGTCGAGCGATGCCGTGGTGGTGGACTGGGAAATCGCCGTGATGTAGAAGTTGGCCACGCTCACCGAGGCCGCGCGCCCGGTGATCTGGGTGATCTGGGCGGCTACTTCGGCCGCCGTCGGCGCGCTGCCCGCCGTCAGCAGAAACTGGCCCAGCGCCCAGGCCTGGCCCAGGGTGCCGGGGATGTAGCTGCCGCTCAGTCCATAGCTATTGCTGGGGTTGGACGGCCACAGCGCGATGCCGGAGAACCCGCCAAAGCCACCCACCACCCCGCCGGCCAGCGATTCCATCTTGGCCGCGTTGCTGGCGGTGAGCAGGGCCGACTCGACCGCGCTGGGATCGGCCACGTCGGTGGCCAAGGCACAGGGGCTGACCGGCAGGCTGCTGCTGCCGCTGAAGGTGGTTTGCGGCAGCTCGGGCACGGCGCGGCCGGCGCCATCGCCGTCCACCACCCACATGCTGGCCGGCGTCATGGCGGCGGCGATCAGCGGCACCAGCGAGTTGATGGCGCCGATCTCTACCGGGATCACGCAGCCCACGGTGCAGCCGGTATTCGCCTGCAGCAGCCCCAGCGTGTTGCGCACCGAGTTCTGGATGTCGGTCAGCGTCAGTTGGTCGCCGGCGTCGGGCGACCCCATCATGGCCAGCACGCAGGCATTGCTTGTGCCGTCGTAGGGCTGGACGGTGACGCTCTCGCTCCAGCCACTGTCGGCCAATTGTTGCAATATCGTCAGCGCGTCGCGGTAGCTGCCGCCGCCCCCGCTGGCCAGCACCGCAGCACCTGCGGCAATCGATCGAAAATCGGCAATTCCATAGCGGTAAGACGTCATTGTTTCCTTTGAACTATGCAGTGGTGGGGATGCGGTCGGTCGGACACAAACTGTAACATTTGCGTGTGCAAGCACCACGGCTTTGCATGGGCCGCAAGCACGGACCATTCCAACGACCGGGTGGTCCAGATGCCGAATCGGCCTGTAGCGCATATTCCATCAGCGCAATATGCTATTGAAAAAAGAGTAATTTTGTTCGCCATGTTCACCGGAACTTCGCGGCATCTGCTGTCTCGTACATGACAGCACACTCGGAGTTCCACCATGCCCATCGCACAAGCCCTCAGCCGCCGCCACGCCCTCGGCTGGGCCGGCGCCGCCGCCCTCGGCACAGCCTGGCCGCTGGCCGGCGCCCAGACCCGGCTGCGCGCCACACCGGCGCAGACCGAAGGCCCGTACTACCCGGTGCGCGAGCCCAAGGATGCCGATTTCGATTTGCTGAAGAACGGCAGCCTGGCCTATGCGGCTGGCCACCCCGCCTGGGTCGAAGGCGTGGTGACCGACCTGGACGGCCGGCCACTCAAAGGCGCGAGCATCGAGATCTGGCAGTGCGACGAAACCGGCCACTACGACCACCCGGGCGACGGCGGCCGGGTGAACCCGGCGTTCCAGGGCTTTGGCCGGCTGCGGCTGGATGCGCAGGGTGCCTTCCGCTTCCGCACCATCCAGCCCGCGCCCTACACCGGCCGCACGCCGCACATCCACGCCAAGATCAAGCTCGGTCCGCGCGAACTGCTGACCACCCAGCTGTATGTGGCCGGCGACCCGGGCAATGCCCGCGACGGCATCTACAGCCGCCTGCACCCGCTGGACCAGGCGGCGGTGTCGGCGCCGTTTGTGCGGGTGGCCGACGGGCTGCGCGCCCGCTACGGGCTGGTGGTGGCGGCGTAGTTTTTGGGTCAAACAGGCCGCTGGCGCAGGTTGTATCTGCGTGAGCAGCTATGCAAAGCCTAGCAATCGGGGTTGCCTGGGCGGCTTCACAGAATGATGTTGTTCTTGGTCCGCAGCAGCGGCGGAAGATCGGTGTCGCCCAGCATCTCGCGCATCTCGATTTCGGCCATGCGGCAGATCTGGGCAATCGGCACGTCGTTGGCGCCGCCCTCGAACGGATTCTCGGTGCTGGCACCCACTTGCTCGAGCGAGGTATACATCCAGGATATCGCCACGCTGAACGGCACTACCAGCCAGACCATATGGCCTTGCAAGGCGCCGACCATGGGGGTGTTCAGCGCGTCGAATTCCTTCAGCATGCCGAAGGGCAGCAGTGCGCAGAAGAAGCGGATGAACAGCACGTTGATGATGGCGTACTGCCGCGGGTAGGGGAAGTTCTTGATGCGCTCGCTGCGGCCCTGGTGGTCCAGCAGATCCTTGATGGATTTTTCCATCTCGATGAAGAAATTGATGGTGATTTCGCCGCTGCGGTACAGGGCGCTGATCGCCTGGCTCTGGCGGGCCAGCAGCTGGGTGGCCTTGTTGCGCGCACCGAGGATGGCCTGTAGTTCATCACCGTCCAGGTACTGGGCCAGTTCTGCCTGCAGCGGGGTGTCCTTTTCGGGCACGCAGTAAAAGGCCTGGTATTCGGCGTTGGTTTGCCCGTTGGTGCTTTCCCATACGCGGTGCCGGCGCATCTGGTAGCGCAGCGCCGTGAGCCAAGCCAGGTGGCGTTTGACCAGCTGCCGGGTGCTGGCCTCGTTTTGCAGGTAGTCGCGGGTCAGCAGGCCCCAGGCCTTGCTGCTGTTCAGAATCGCCGTCCAGATCTGCTGCGCCTCCACCGTGCGGTTGTAGGTCTGCGTGTTCTTGAAGCTGACGACCAGCGCCGTGGCGGTGCCGATGAGCGCCACCACCGTCCAGGGAATCGCCAGCCAGCGCCAGTGCGCCAGCTGGTACAGGCACACGGGCACCGTGCCCAGGGCCAGCAGCACGTAGATCTCCCGCCGGGTCCAGAAAATGAACTCCGACAGGCGGTAGGATTTGCCGACGTTCATTTGCGGGCTGGCTTGGCCTGCGCCATCCAGGCTTCAAAGCCGATCGTGCCCAGGCGCGGCTGCTCGCCCGGTGTCAGCGACTGGTCATTCAGCACGACGCCGAAGTAGGGCGCTTGCGCATCGGCCACCACGGTGCGCGGGTCGCCGGTGGCAACCAGATAGCGTTGCACCAGCGTGGCCAGGCCGACGCGTTCCGGGCCGGCGATCTCGACCGTGCCGTTGAGGGGCGCGGCCAGCGCTGCATCGGCCATGGCCAGGGCCACGTCGTCGGAGGCGATGGGCTGCACCAGGGCCGGCGACAGACGCACCGTCTGGCCGTCGGCGCCCGACTGCGCGATGCTGCCGAGGAACTCGAAGAACTGCGTGGCGTGGACGATGGTGTAGGGGATCTGGGCGGCCTTGATCAGCGCCTCCTGCGCCAGCTTGGCCCGGAAGTAGCCGCTGGCCTGCAGGCGCTCGGTGCCGACCACCGACAGCGCCACATGGTGCTGCACGCCGGCCTCGGCCTCGGCGGCCAGCAGATTGCGGCCCGAGGTCTGGAAGAAGTCCAGCACCGCCTGGTCTTCGAACGAAGGCGAGTTGGCCACGTCGACCACCACCTGGGCGCCGGCCAGCGCAGCCGCCAGCCCTTCGCCGGTCAGGGTGTTGACGCCGGAAGCCGGCGAGGCCGCAACCGCTTCGTGGCCGCGCTGGCGCAGTTGCTGGACGAGTTTGGTTCCGATCAAGCCGGTGCCACCGATGACGACGATTTTCATTGCAAGCCTTTCTGTGCAGCGGGTGCTGCGGTGTTTGACGGTTGATCGTAGGCGTGAAAGAATTTGTCTGAAATGACTAATATCCCTGAATTACTGCCAAAAATTCCGCCCAAGCACCAGCGTGCCAGGCGCGTGCTGTTCCTGGCGTTTGCGGATGTGGGCCTGCTGGACCTGACCGGCGCCCAAACCGTGTTCTGGGCCGCCACCAAGGCCATGGAGGCGCGTGGACGCAAGGGCTATGAGCGCTGCACCGCCAGCCTGGACGGTGGCCTGGTGCGCAGCGCTGAAGGGCTGGAAGTGCAGACCACGGCGTTGGCGGATTTCCGGCCCGCGTCCATCGACACCATCGTGGTGCCCGGCTCGCCGCACATCGCTTTTGTGCTGGAGCGCTCGGCACTCCAGGTGGACTGGCTGCGGCGTGCATCGCGGGCTGCGCGGCGTACCGCCTCGGTGTGCAGCGGCGCCTTTCTGCTGGCCGCCGCCGGCCTGCTGGACGGCAAGCGCACCGCCACCCACTGGGCCATGTGCGACATGCTGGTCCAGCGCTTCCCCCAGGTGCAGATCGACCGCGATGCGATCTTTGTGCAGGAGGGCGCGGTGTGGACCTCGGCCGGTGTCACCGCCGGTATCGACCTGGCGCTTGCGCTGGTCGAGGCCGACTGCGGCCACGAGGTAGCGATGGAGGTGGCGCGCGAGCTGGTGGTGTTCTTGAAGCGACCCGGTGGGCAGTCGCAGTTCAGCGCTCTGCTGCAGGCGCAGACCGACGACACCGCGGCCTTCGATGCGCTGAATCTATGGATTGCCGACAACCTGGGCCAACCGAATCTGGGTGTCGAATTTCTGGCCGGGCAGGCGAACATGAGTCCGCGTCACTTCGCCCGCGCCTACAAGCAGAAGACCGGGCGGACTCCGGCCAAGGCTGTCGAGGTGTTCCGGCTGGAAGCGGCGCGGCGCCTGCTGGAAGACTCCAGCCGCAACATCGACCAGATCGCCAGACAGTGCGGCTTTGGCGACGAGGAGCGGATGCGCGTTACCTTCCAGCGCCATCTGGGCGTGGCGCCGCGCGACTACCGCAAGCGCTTTGCGGCTAGCCTACCTGCGGTGGATGCATGAGGAAATCGGGCGTTGGTGCATAGACTGCCTACGCAGGCAGCTATGAAAACCGTAGCGAATGGGGCTATGGCACCAGGGTGATCTTCTTGTCGCGCACGTACTCTTTGTACTGGGTGAGCGGGATGGCGGTCAGGCCGGCAACGCCTTCGGAGGTCCAGCTGAGGGTGGCGCTGTCGGGCGCCAGATCGATTTCTACCGGGCCTTTGGGGATCTCGATGGGCGCACCGTCGCCGGGGGTGTAGGTGACGAGGCCGGTGATAGAGGCATAGATGGTCATGGCGGACTCCTGTAGCTTGGTGGAATAGGGTACGCACAGTGGCGCAGCTGAATCCCATTACAAACCGGGCGTCCGCTAAAACGTGTCAGATAACCGCCCGTTTGCATGCCGCACAGCGCCGCGTGTTGCCCGGCACAGGCCTGCGGCCAGCTGTTTAGTGGGTGACGAACTGGTAGGTGACGTCTTCGCTCTCGATCATGTCCAGTACGTCGTTCAGCACGTCGTCGTCGCCGGTGCTGGTCCAGGTGTCTTCGGGGTCGTTGGCAAATAGCGGCTCGATGGCGATGTCCATGAACTGGCCGTTCGGCAGCTTCAGCACCTGGCCGCCTTCGGAGGTCTTGCTCAGCTCCCAGTCGTCGGGAACGGACATTTCGAGCTGGATGGTGATGTTGAGTTTTTTCATGGCAGATTTCTCTTCGTTTGCGATGCGGCGAGGGTAACCGAAGCGGGGGGGTGGGGCTGGAATGCGACAAGGGCTGGGGTCCAAGCTAAATTGGTCCCCAGCCCTTGTGGAATCAGCTGCAGTGGCTGCAACTAACTAGCGGTTTACAGCGTCGGGTAGTCCGTATAGCCCTTGGCGCCCGGGCTGTAGAAGGTGCTTTGGTCGGGCGTGTTCAGCGGGGCCTTGAGCTGGATGCGGGCGGGCAGGTCCGGGTTGGCCAGGAAGCTGGTGCCGAAGGCCACAGCGTCGAGTTTGCCGGCGCTGATGGCTTCTTCGGCTTCTTCGGCGGTGTAGCCCATGTTGCCGACCAGCACGCCCTGGTACTTTTCGCGGGCGATGCCCAGCACATCGCCTTTTTGCACGCCGAAGAAGTCGGCGCGCATCACGTGCAGGTAGGCCAGCTTGTAGGCGTTGAGCTTGTCGGCCAGGAAGCCGATCAGCGCCAGCGGGTCGCTGTCTTGCATGCTGTTGTAGCTGTTCAGCGGCGACAGGCGCAGGCCCACCTTGTCGGCGCCAATGGCGGCGGTCACGGCGTTCAGCACTTCGAACAGGAAGCGCGCGCGGTTTTCCAGCAAGCCACCGTAGCCGTCGGTACGCTGGTTCGGCGTGTCGCGCAGGAATTGGTCGATCAGGTAGCCGTTGGCGCCGTGCACTTCCACGCCGTCAAAGCCGGCGGCGATGGCGTTCTTGGCGCCCTGGGCGAAGGCGGCGACGATGGCCGGAATCTCTTCGGCGGCCAGCGCGCGCGGCACGGCGTGCGGCACTTTGCCGTTGGGTGTGTGGATGTCGCCTTCGACTGCTGTAGCGCTGGACGACACGATGGGCGTACCGTCGTTGATGTCCGGGTGTGCGGCGCGGCCGGCGTGCCAGATCTGCATGAAGATGCGGCCGCCCTTGGCGTGCACCGCGGCGGTGACCTTCTTCCAGGCGGCGATCTGCGCGTCGTTGTAGATGCCGGGCTCGTTGATGAAGGCCGAGGTGCCGGGCGCCACCATGGTGCATTCGGTGATCAGCAGGCCGCCGGTGGCGCGCTGGCTGTAGTACTCGGTCATCAGGTCATTGGGCACGTGGCCGGCGTCGGCGCGGGTGCGCGTCAGCGGCGCCAGCAGGATGCGGTTGGGGAGGGTGAGGGCGCCGAGTTGCAGGGGATTGAATAGCATGGTGTTGACTGTGGGTGGAGGGTGAATGGGAAAGGAAATAACAGGTGGCGAAAGGTAGCAGCCGGCGAATACTTGTACTGCTGTCGGGTTACTGCAAACTAAGGTAGGCGTTTTAGCCTGGGCTGTGCTGCTGTACCCAGCGCAGGATGTCGGCCGCACCCATGGCACCGGCCTGGCGGGCCACCTCGCGGCCGCCGACAAACAGCGCCAGGGTCGGGATGCTGCGGATCTGGTAGCGCGCACCCAAGGCCTGGTGGGCTTCGGTGTCCACCTTGGCCACGCGGATGCGCGGCTCCAGCTGGCCCGCGGCCTGCACATAGGCGGGCGCCATCTGCCGGCACGGGCCGCACCACGGCGCCCAAAAGTCCACCAGCAGCGGGATCTGGTTGCGTTGCAGGTGCTTGTCGAAAGCGGCGACGTCCAGGTCGACTGGCTTGCCGGTGAACAAGGGCTTTTTGCAGCTGCCGCAATCCGGCGCGCTGCCGAGCTGGTCGGTGCGCACGCGGTTGGTGGTATGGCAATGGGGGCAGACGATGTGCAGGGATTCGCTCATCACATTTAGATAGTGGCGCAGGTCCAGGATTGCAAGGGCTGCATGTTGGCAGCCATGGCGAAGCCCATAATGCCCTGTCTTTTTTAGCAAACACTCCATGCGCAACTCCCATTTCTACCCTATCGGCACCCCCGGCCAGGCCTGGGGCGCGGCAGAGCTGGCCCAGTGGCGCGCGCGCCAGGTGCGGCAGCGCAGCTATGCGGACGATGTGCTCTGCGCCGTGGACCACCTGCGTGAGCGCTTCGATGTGGCGCCTTATGGCGAGGTGACCTATGCGGACGAACGCTTTCCTTTGTTCGCTATCCGTAGCCGCCATTGGCAGGCCCATCTGCCCAATGTGCTGGTCACCGGCGGCGTGCACGGCTATGAGACCAGCGGCGTGCATGGCGCACTGCGCTTTCTGGATGCGCATGCGCCAGGCTACGCGGGCCGGGTTAACCTGCTGGTCGTGCCCTGCGTCAGCCCCTGGGCCTACGAGCGCATCCAGCGCTGGAACTTCGACGCCATCGACCCCAACCGCTCGTTCCGTGCAGACAGCCCGGCGCAGGAATCCGCCGCCCTGATGCGCCTGGTGGCGCCCTTGCGCGGCCAGTTTGCCGCCCATATCGATCTGCACGAAACCACCGACACCGACGGCTCTGAATACCTGCCCGCCGCGGCCGCGCGCGACGGCAAGCCCTTCGGGTCCCATGGCATCCCCGACGGCTTCTACCTGGTGGACGACACGGCCAACCCGCAGCCCGCGTTCCAGCAGGCCATCATCGAAGCGGTCGAGCGCGTGACGCACATCGCACCGGCCGATGCACACGGCGGCATCATTGGCTCGCCGCTGGTGGCCCATGGCGTGATCCACTATGCGATGAAAGAGTTGGGCCTGTGCGCCGGCATCTCGGGTGCGCGCTACACCACGACGACCGAGGTGTATCCCGACAGCCCGCAGGCTACGCCCGAGCAGTGCATTGCCGCGCAGGTGGCGGCGGTTTGCGCGGGCGTGGAGTTTGTGGGCTGAATAGGCCGCTGGCGCAGGGGGAATCTGCGCCAGCAGCTACGAAAAGAGTAGCGAAATAGCTACGACGCTGCACAGGCGTCAGCCGCGCTCGAGATCGCGGATCAGGCTCACCACCTTGGTGGTGATGATGTCCACCGCCGGCCCGTTGGCGCCGTGCGGCAGGATCACATCGGCGCGGCGCTTGGTGGGTTCGACGAACTGTTTGTGCATGGGGCGCACGGTTTCCAGGTACTGGTTGATCACGCTTTCGGCGCTGCGCCCGCGCTCGGCCATGTCGCGCTGCAGGCGGCGGATGAAGCGCACATCGGCGGCGGTATCGACAAAGATCTTCAACGACATCATCTTGCGCAAATCAGCGTCAAACAGCGCAAACAGGCCTTCGATCACGATCACCGGCGCGGGCTGCACGGTGATGGTTTTGCTGGCGCGGTTGTCCTGCGTGAAATCGTAGGTGGGCATCTCGATCGCCTCGCCACGGCGCAGGGCCTGCACATGCTGCACCATCAAGGGCCAGTCAAAGGCGTCGGGGTGGTCGTAGTTGGTTTTGCGCCGCTCTTCGGGCGACATATGCGTCTGGTCGCAGTAGTAATCGTCCTGGATCAGCACCGCCGTCATTTCCGGCCCGATGGACGCCAGCACCTGGCGTGTCACCGTCGATTTACCGCTGCCACTGCCACCTGCGACGCCGATCACGAAGGGTTTGTTGTTGGGTTTGCTCATGCGATCTCCGGTTCCAGGCTGACAAAGGCCGTGATCTTACAAGCCAGCAGTTCAGCCCTTGGGGGATGCGCAGGCGTATATTGGTGCGATGCAAGCCAACCACAATGTCCACCACCGCAGCGATTTGGTTCGTATTGCCATCCAAACCATGTCTGAGCGCGGCCTGCTGCCCGAGTTCGCACCCGCTGCAGATCGCCAATTGGCCGGCATCACCGTCACCGGCGACAGCGCAGATCCTGCCGTGCATGACCTCACCGCCTTGCTGTGGTGCTCCATCGACAACGACGACTCGCTGGACCTGGACCAGCTCACCGTGTCCGAAGTCCTGCCCAATGGAAGCGTGCGCCTGTGGGTGGCCATTGCCGATGTGGATGCCCTGGTGCCGCGCGACACTCCCATCGACCAGCACGCCCGCACCAATACCACCTCGGTCTATACGTCGGCGCGCATCTTCCCCATGCTGCCCGAGCGCCTGTCTACCGACCTGACCTCGCTCAACCCCCAGCAAGACCGGCTGGCCATGGTGACCGAGATGGTATTCCACGCCGACGCCTCACTGGCCGGCTCCACCGTCTACCGGGCCAAGGTGCGCAACCAGGCCAAGCTGGCCTATGACGCTGTCAGCGCCTGGCTTACCGGCCAGGGCGCGTTGCCTGCACAGGCAGCTGCCGTGCCGGGCATGGACGCGCAGCTGCGCACACAAGACGCTCTGGCCCAGCAACTGCGGGCCCGCCGCCACACGGCCGGTGCGCTGGAATTTGAGTCCTTTCAGCCGCGCGTGGTGTTTGATGGCGAGCGGGTGTCCGACATCCGCCTGCAAGAGCACAACCGTGCCCGCCAGTTGATTGAAGAGGTCATGATTGCCACCAACACCTGCACTGCGCGCTACCTGGCCGGGCGGGGCATTGCCTCGCTGCGCCGCGTGGTGCGCTCGCCCGAGCGCTGGTTGCGCATCGTGGCCGTGGCCAAGGAATATGGTGAGGTGTTGCCGTCCGACCCTGACTCCAAAGCATTGGAGGACTTTCTGGCCAAGCGGCGCCGGGCGGACCCGCTGCGCTTTGCCGACCTGTCGCTGGTCATCGTCAAGCTCATGGGGCGGGGCGAATACGTGCTCGAAATCCCAGGTAGCCTGGCCGTGGGGCACTTTGGGCTGGCGGTGACGGACTACACCCACTCCACCGCGCCCAACCGGCGCTTCCCCGATCTCGTCACCGCGCGGCTGCTCAAGGCCACGCTGGCGCATCAGCCTGCACCGTATTCCCACGCCGAGCTGGACGCGCTGGCCACCCACTGCACCCGCCAGGAAGATGCGGCGCAAAAGGTGGAGCGCCAGATGCGCAAGTCCGAGGCAGCGCTGCTGCTGGAGCCACGCATAGGCGAGCGCTTTGACGCCGTCGTCACCGGCAACGCCGCCGATGGCATGTGGGTGCGCCTGCTGAATCCGCCTGCCGAGGGCAAGCTGCTCCGAGGCTTGAGTGCGCTCAAGGTGGGAGACAAAGTGCGCGTCAAACTCTTGGCCACCAATGTCGAGCGCGGCTTCATTGACTTTGAGGCCGCCCCGTAGGGCAGGGCATTGCCAGGCTGCCCGGCCTTAGGTCCTTGAAGCCAGGTGTGGGGCTCAAGGCGACGTTGAATAAGTCCCCGTGAGGCTGCGGGCCCTGGATCGGGATGGGATGCAAGGCGCAAACCGCAGACATAGCTGGGGCTATGGCGAGGATTTGCAACGCTGCAGACCGCCCTAGGCCAGGGATGCGCAGACCGCGAGGGATTTGTTCAGCGTTGCCTCAGGCCTGCCACACCCCAAACCCCGCCGAGCGCAGGTCGATGCCGATCTCGATCTCCTTGTCCACCGCGTCGTCATAGCCCATGGGGTTAAAGCCCTCGTACAGGTCCGGCAGCAGGCGTAGCCCGTACAGCTGCACATAGCGGTTGGCCTGGATGCCGGCCTTGTGCTTGTCAAAGCGCACATCCGGGTCCAGCCCCGTCATGCCCACATACACGCAGGGCTTGCCCTCCAAGTAGCCGGGGTTGCCCTTGCGAAAGCGTGGCTCCAGCAGCACGTCTTTGGAGAGTTCGACCACGTAGACGTGGTGGTGTTTGCGGCGGGCCATGGTGGCTTGGCTGGTTGTGGCTCAGATGGGGTAGTCGCTAGTGCAAGGGCTTCAGGCGGCCGGCACGATGCGCCGCAGAGCCCGCACCTTTTGCCACAGCACGGCCTTGGGCATTTGCATGGCCATGGCTTGCATGCAGCGCTCCAGCCAACCCGTGCGGTTCTGCAGCCGGTCAATGGCTTTGCCCAGGTCGCGCGCCACGGACGGGCCATAGGCCTCGGCCGCCTTGGCCAGCGCGGCACGCAAAGCGGGCAGGGGCAGGCCCATCATGGCCAGGTCGATCACGTCGCGGCTGAATACGCCGTCATCCGCCTGGCGGTCGGAGTTGGCCAGCAGCTTGGATGTGGCCAGGTCCAGCCGGGTCAGGGTGCTGATGCCGCACACCGCGTCGTCGGCCACCGGGGGCTCCAGGGTGATGCGCGCCTCGCGCACGATCTCCAGCTTGATGGCCTGCCCGTCCATCTGCACTTGGGTGCGTATGCCGTATTGGTCGGCCCGTATCTCGCGCAGCGCCACCAGGGGCACGGCATGCGCATGGCCGATGGCCGCCAAACCTTCGGGGCCGGTCAGTAGCTGCCGCAGCTCGCGGTAGCCCGCTGCGTCGGACACCAGAAAGTCGATGTCCACCGATTCGCGGTATTCGCCGTAGCGCAGCGCAATACAGGTGCCACCGCCAAACAGGCAGCCGTACTGGCGCAGCGTGGCAGCATCCAGCGCGCTCAGCACATGGGCAATGCGCTGGTGGTGGGGGCGTTCAAACTGCATCTTCCGCCCCAGGCTTGCGCGACAAGGCCAGCCGCAACGCCTGCAGCAAAGCCTGCTCATCGGCGGACATGGCCTGCAAGTCCAGGTGGCGTGCGTTGCGTTCGTAGATGTCCAGCGCCTCCATGGGCGTGAGCGTGTCGGTGCCGTGCACCTGCCAGGCCAGTGCGCGCAGCTGTGGGTAGTCGGCCAGCGCCACCCGCGCCGGAATCCAGCCTGTGCGGTCCGTCGCTTGCGCTGCCGTATCGGTTCCGCTGCGAGCCTGCAGCGCCATACCCAGTGCCGCCATGGCACTGCACCATGCCCCCATGGTGACCGACGGCTCGCCCTTCTCGATGCGATGCAGCGTCACCCGCGACAGGCCCGCCGCCTCGGCCGTCACCGTGGCGTTCATGCGCAGGGCCTTGCGCTGGCTGCGGATCTGCGCGCCCAGGGCTTGCAGCTGGGTGGTGCAGGTGTCGGTGGTGGTTGGTGGTTTTGATGGCATTGTGTTTCTCATTATTTTCAAAATCTAATTTTTGTCAATAATGAGAAACATATTTTTTCTATACTTGGTATCGACGAGCAAAGAGGTCTTCGCTATTCCTTGGGTCAGTAGGGAATGGTGGGACCATCCAGAAGCTCAAGGAAAATAGGTCGCTAGCGTTTGCCGACAATGCGCGGGAAGCTATGAAACTAGTAGCAATTTGGTGCTACCGTGCTGCCAGCATTTGCAGCCGTGACTTGCATCGCGGGTAGTTGCTACAACCCCAAAACGCTGCGCCGCCTTTGCTGGGTGTGCGCTCCAAAATTTTTACATCAAATATTAATTATATTAAATTCGTCAACATCATTTTGTACGCTTCAATTTGTCGTCTTGTAAAAACTGAACCGTTAGAATCTCGGATATTGTTTATTGCCAAATTTTCAATTCCATCAGGATTAATTGTTACTGATGAAGTTTTCCTGAGCCCATCTGCAACACACTTGGAGAAGACGGCGCGCCATAGATGACCATATATCCAAAGATACCGAGGTTTAATCAGCATCTTGTCACGCATGGCTTTGCTCGGTCTCGATGAAAATAGTACTTTTCTTGCAATTGCATTTGCCCGGGCTGATGCAATTGACTTTTTGCAAATTACTCCGTGCGCGTTATTTTTAATGTCTAATTTGCAAGTATTTCCATTTTTTTCTAAAAAATAGTTGTCATTAAACTGAGCACAAAAATCAAGTACAGCGAGTTGCGGTAACTCATTTAGTGCTGTATTTAGGCTACGTACTATTGAGCGAAATTTTTTGATGCCGACTCCATTGCTAAGTTGGGATGATATTTTTATTGCTTGTTTTATGGAGAAAAGGTCATTTTCAAAGCTATATCCAAAAGTATAAATTATATTGGGTATATCAAATTTTGAAAATTTTAAGCCTTCATAGTCGCTGTCCATTATTGCAATGGTGTTTGCAGCTTCGCTTTTTGCGATTTTTTCTACATAGGACATTACGGCAGAACGAGGGCCAATCGATTTAAAGTGAAAACTTAAAGGTCCTTTATAGAATACGGAAAAAACAGATTGCCAAAATCTTTGATCGACTCCCGTTCCTTCAACGTACACCGTCCTATCTACGCCAAAAAATAGTGATGTATTGCGGATTCCGCTTTGTGATCGCGTAAAACTCACCAAATATCCTCCATTACACTAACACAATCAGCATATGATCCAACAATATCTGGGGAGTGTGTTGCGAATATTATTTGGGCATTTGTATTTATTCGCGTGATTGCCGGGACGAGTTTCTCTTGCCAGCTAACATGTAAAGAAAGTTCAGGTTCGTCGGCGATAAATATTACTGATTGTTGATCTTGCAGTAATGCCTCGCCAAGAATAATTAAGAGTTGTTTTTCTCCGGAAGAAAGATCCATTGGTCTGATGACTCGCCCCTCAGGGGACCTAGCTTCAATTTCATTTCTTTCATTGATAACAACTATTTTTCTTGGTCCTAGGAGTGCGTTTACTTCCTCAAGAAAGGAGTCGCGTAATGCAAATATTTTTCTGCGTTGAACTTGTAAGGCATCGTATTTCTGAACAAGAGAATTGGCCCTTAACGTTCCCGCTAATACCATAAATTCTTGAAGAAGCATTCCGTCACCATTTTGAATTTTTCGACGTGCAATATCGAAATTTTTAAATAATGTTGTAATAACTGAGGATGTCTTTTTCTGATCTACTCCTATCTCAGTTAGAGCGCGTGTTAACGAATCAGTTTCTTTTGCTACTTCAAGTTTTTGTACTGCCGATTTAAATAATGATGTGGTTTCAATTGATAGTAACGAGACGAAGCTATCTCGCTGAAAATTGGCTGCCGCATCGGCACTCTCACGGTCTAATTTTGAGAATAATCGAACTAACTGGTTAATGATTGTGTCAAGTTTCTGATCGACAGGGTTGGAGATGTTTCTCTCTGTCGTAGGTCTTGGCTCCGTCTTTGCATCGATAACAAATCTATTTACTGAAAGAAGAGTTACTTGGACTAGTTCTGATAATGTTTTGTTGAGGTCGGCAAAACCTCCATTGCGCATTAATAACTCGCGTAAGTGACGAGGGGGTACGCTTCTATAATGGCGTTCCTCTGCGAGGCGATCTAAATCATATGTTACCGGTTTTCCATCGCTTCCGTGACGAATGGTGTAGTTTATGTCGTAATAAGGGAGATCGGATTTTTGTTTTTTTGTAATGGAGATTTTTGTATTTTTTCCCTTTTTTAAAGGTTTTAAAACAAGCTCCATTGTCATGAAGTCAATTCGATCAAGTCTTTCAAAATCTGCAGCTAATCCCGCTGCAATTAAGTTGATGATTGTTGTTTTTCCGGTTCCATTTTGACCCACCATGAAATTCACTGAATCATTGAAACTTAATTTCAGTGGCGGTTTGCCCCATAAACCACTTATTAGTACAGATGACAATATCATTAAAAATTCCTTGCTTTTTGGTACGCGATTACTTCCCCCAACTATCCTTCAACCCCACAGCCAAGTTAAACACCAACTTCGTGCCTTGAACGTGGTCCACCCGGTCCGCCACAAAGTAGCCATGCCGCTCAAACTGGAACTTGTCGTCCGCCTTGGCTGCCGCTAACGACGGCTCGACGATGGCTTGCACGACTTTCAGGCTGTTCGGGTTCAGGCTCTCAATAAAGTCTTTGCCGCCGGCGTCGGGCTGGGCGTCGATGAACAGGCGGTCGTACATGCGGACTTCGGCGGGCAGGCCGTCGGCTACGGCGACCCAGGTGATTACGCCCTTGACCTTGACGGCATCGGCGCCGGGGGTGCCGCTCTTGGTGTCGGGGATGAGTTCGGCATGCACTTCGGTCACACGGCCGTCGGCGTCTTTCACGGCGCCGGTGCAGCTGATGACGTGGCCGTATTTGAGGCGTACCTTGTTGCCAGGGAACAGGCGGAAGAAGCCCTTGGGCGGGGTTTCTTCATAGTCACCGCGTTCGATCCACACCTCTTTGCCGATGTTGAACTGGCGCTTGCCCAGTTCGGGCAGATGCGGGTGCACGGGGGCGCTGCAGGCGTCCAGCTGGCCAGCGCCCATCACGCTGTTCCAGTTAGTCAGCACCAACTTGACGGGGTCGAGCACGGCCATGGCGCGGGGGGCGCTGTGGTCCAGGGTTTCGCGCAGGCAGCCTTCCAGGGTGCTGTAGTCGATCCAGCTGTCGCTCTTGGTGACGCCGATTCGTTCGGCAAACAGGTTCAGCGCCTCGGGGGTGTAGCCGCGGCGGCGCAGGCCCACGATGGTGGGCATGCGCGGGTCGTCCCAGCCGCTGACCTTGTGGTCGTACACCAGCTGGGCCAGTTTGCGCTTGCTGGTGACCACGTAGGTGAGGTTCAGGCGGGCAAATTCGTACTGGTGCGGTGGCGGGCTGGCCAGCAGGCCGCCTTCGCACAGGCGGGCCAGCAGCCAGTCGTAGAACGGGCGCTGGTCTTCAAATTCCAGGGTGCAGATGCTGTGGGTGATCTGCTCCAGCGCGTCTTCGATGGGGTGGGCAAAGGTGTACATCGGGTAGATGCACCATTTGTCGCCGGTGTGGTGGTGGGTGGCGCGGCGGATGCGGTAGATGGCCGGGTCGCGCATATTGATGTTGGGGCTGGCCATGTCGATCTTGGCGCGCAGCACCATGGAGCCGTCCTCGTGCTGGCCGTCGCGCATCTCGCGGAAGATGGCCAGGTTCTCGGCCGGGGTGCGGCTGCGAAACGGGCTGTCGACGCCAGGCTTGCCGAAGTCGCCGCGATTGATCCTGATTTGCTCGACAGTTTGTTCGTCCACGTAGGCATGGCCGGCGGTGACCAGGTATTCGGCGGCGCGGTACATGAAGTCGAAGTAGTCGCTGGCCTGGTAGGGCGCGGCGTCGGCAGCGCCGTTCCAGTCGAAGCCCAGCCATTTGACGGTGTCGATGATGGCGTTGACGTATTCGGTGTCTTCTTTTTCGGGGTTGGTGTCGTCAAAACGCAGGTGGCATACGCCGCCGTAGTCGCGCGCCAGGCCGAAGTTCAGGCAGATGCTTTTGGCGTGGCCTATGTGCAGGTAGCCATTGGGTTCGGGTGGGAAGCGGGTGCGGATCTTGGCCGGGTCGGGCAGGCCGGCGGCGTGGTGGGCGGCGTCGCCGGGGCTGCCGGCCCACTGGCGGGCGGCGTAGGTACCGTTGGCCAGGTCGGCTTCGATGATCTGCCGCAGGAAGTTGCTGGGCTTGGTGGCTTCGACAGGGGCTGCGGCGGGGGCTTTGGAGGGGGGGAGTGCGCTCATGCTCTGATTTTAGGGGCGCGGGCCGTACTGTTACGTTTGGCAACTCTTCTGTGGGCACCTTTGTCCACCAGATGCTGTCTATCGCGTTGTCAGTAGTAGGAAGCAATGCGCTTCTGGAATTGCAACAAGGAGATCTGTATGAAGTTCCACCGTTCGGTTTTTGCGGGTGTTTTGGCGGTTGCCGCTCTGGGCGCCGCTAGCGTGGCCCAGGCGCGCAGCGATGTGTCGTGGTCCATTGGCGTAGCCGCACCTGGCGCACAAGTGGTGGTGGGCAATGCCCCTGTCTATGTGCAGCCCGCCACGGTGTACTACCAGCCACAGCCTGTGTACTACGAGCAGCCCCGCCCCGTTTACGTACAGCCGCGTCCCGTCTATGTACGGCCCGCGCCTGTGTACTACCAGCCACAGCCTGTGGTGTACCAACGCCCACCGGTCTATGTACAACCCCAGGTGGTGTACCCCGGCTGGCGCCATGGCCACGGCCACCACCGCGGCTGGGATAACGATGGCCGCGGAGATGGTCGCCGCTGGGATCGTTAATCTTTGAATAAAAATGGCCTCTGGCGCAGATAGAAGCTGCGCTGGAAGCTATTAAATAAGTAGCAAAAGGCCCGAAAGGGCCTTTTGCGTTGCTGGCGTTGGTTGGCTATGCCGATTTTTTAAGACAAATCGGACTTTAGCGCAGGTAGATCAAGCGCCAGGCGCTATGAAATACAGAGCAGTCTTGATGCCGGCCACGGTCAGCAGCAGCGAACCCAGCAGGTGGATGGCGGACGTGCCGAGCGCCAAGGCGTAGCGTTGCTGCATCAGCATGCCCACCACCTCGGCCGAGAAGCTGGAGAAGGTGGTCAGCGCGCCCAGGAAGCCGGTTACCAGCAGCAGCCGCCACACCGGGTCGAGCTGCGGCAGGCTTTGGAACACCCCCACGCACACGCCCACCAGGTAGCCGCCGATCAGGTTGGCGGCCAGCGTGCCCATGGGGATGGTGGTGCCCGGGTTCAGCCACAGGCCCAGGCCCCAGCGGGCCAGCGCGCCAAAGCAGGCGCCTACACATATCGCAAACACAGCCATCATTTATCGGTTCCCATTACCAGGTCGGGCAGTATTGTGACCACTTGCGGGAAGACGGTGATGATGACGATGCACAGCACCAGGCAGCCAAAGAACGGCAGGGCCGCGCGGGCCACGGTGTTGCTGTCCTTGCCGGTCATGTTCTGCAGCACAAACAGGTTGAAGCCCACCGGCGGCGTGACCTCGGCAATCTCTACCAGCAGGATGATGAAGATGCCGAACCAGATCAGGTCGAAGCCGGCCGCCTGGATCATGGGCAGCACCACGGCGCTGGTCAGCACGATCATGCTGATGCCGTCGAGCGCGGTGCCCAGCACCAGGTAGATGCCGACCAGTGCGGCGATCAGCGCATAGGGCGAGAGGTGCATGGCCATCACCCATTCGGCCAGCGCGCGGGGTACGCCGGTGAAAGCCATGGTCTTGGTCAAAAAGGCGGCGCCGGCCAGGATGAACATGATCATGCAGCTGGTGCGGGTGGCGCCCATCAGGCCTTCCCAGAAGTTGCTCCAGGTCAGGGCCCGGCCCCAGGCGGCAATCGCCAGCGAGCCGGCCACGCCGTAGGCCGCGCATTCGGTGGCCGTGGCATAGCCGGCCACCAGCACCCAGACGATGAAAATGATCAGCACCGTGCAGGGGATCAGGTTGCCGCTTTTGCGGAACTTCTCGGCCCAGCTGCTGGGCGGGTCGGCGGCGGGCACTTTGTCGGGGTTGCGGATCGACCACCAGGCGATATAGCCCATGAACAAGGCCATCAGCACCGCCGACGGGATGAAGCCCGCCAGGAAGATGCGGATGATGGACGCATCGGCCGCCACCGCGTAGACCACCATGGTGATGGACGGCGGTATCAAGATGCCCAGCGTGCCGCCGGTGGCCAGCGCGCCCAGCACCAGGTCTTCGTTGTAGCCGCGGCGTCGAAGCTCGGGCAGGGCCACTTTGGCAATGGTGGCGCAGGTGGCGGCCGACGAGCCGCTGACCGAGCCGAAGATGCCGCAGCCCAGGATGGTGGTGTGTGCCAGGCGGCCGGGGATGCGGTTCAGCCAGGGGCGCAGGCCTTCGAACATCTCTTCGCTGAGCTTGGTGCGGAACAGGATTTCGCCCATCCAGATGAACAGCGGCAGCGCGGCCAGCTCCCAGCTGGCGTTGCTTTCCCAGAAGGCCGAGAACAGGTTTTTACCCGGTTCGGTATTGGTAAAAAAGGCCTGGCCGACCCAGCCGCAGATGGCCAGGGTCATGGCGATCCAGACGCCGCCCGACAGCAGCAGCATCATGATGACGAGCAGCAGCCCGCCGATGAACAAGATTTCCATGGAATAGAGCCCTGGCTAGACGTCGGAGGAGAAATCGCCGCGCGCGTGGCGCTCTTCCACCACCCGCACAAAGGTGGGCACGCCGCCACGCAGCACGATGATGAGTTCGTCCACCACCGCCACCAGCAGCAGGATGGAGCCGAAGGCAAAGCTCAGCTGCGGAATCCACATCGGCATGGGCAGCAGACCCTGGGCCAGGTCGTTGAACTCCCAGCTCTCGTAGGTGAACTTGACCGCCGACCAGGCCAGGAAGGCGGTGGACACGGTGCCGATCAGCAGCGAGGTGATCTCCAGCACGCGGCGGGTTTTGGCGTTGACTTTTTCGAGCAGCAGGGTGACGCGCACAAAGTCGCCGTGCTTGAACGCATGGGCCATGGCAAAGAAGGCCGCCGCCGCGCAGAACCACGACACCACATCGTTCACCGCGCCGGTGCGTATGCCCATGGTGCGCAGCAGGCTTTGGCCCAGCATGAGGACGCAGATCAAGGCCACAAAGATGGCGCCGAGCGCGCCCGATGCGTCGTACAGCCGGTCCAGAAAGCGGCGCATCGTTTACTTCTTGCTCTTGGCGTAGGCGGCCAGGATGGCTTCGCCGTCGGCACCGGCCTTCTTCTGCCAGTCGGCCAGCATGATGCCACCGAGCTGGCGCATGTCGGCCATCAGCTTGGGGCTGGGCGGCACGATCTTCATGCCCTTGTCGGTCAGGGCTTTTTTGTACCACTCTGTCTTTTCCTGGCTGGTCTTCCAGCCGCGCTCTTCGGCGTCGGCCGCAGCCTTCATCACACTGGCCTGGGTGGCGGGGTCGAGCGCGTCAAAGGCTTTCTTGTTGGCGAACACGGCGTTCTTGGGCAGCCAGGCCTGGGTGTCGTAGAAGTACTTGGTGCTCTCGTAGGTCTTGCTGTCGTAGCCGGTGGATACCGAGCTGATGTAGCTCTCGACCACGCCGGTGGCCAGGGCTTGCGACAGTTCGGCCGCCTGGATGGTGACCGGCACCGCGCCCACCAGCTCGGCGATCTTGGCCGTGGCCGGGCTGTAGGCGCGCCACTTGATGCCGCGCAGATCGGCCACCGAGTTGATTTCCTTCTTGGTGAAGATGCCCTGCGGCGGCCACGGCACCGAGTACAGCAGCTTCATGCCCTGCTTGCCCAGCACGGCGTCGAGCACCGGCTTTTGCGCGTCGTACAGGCGTTTGGATTCGGCGTACGAGCTGGCTAGAAACGGCACACCGTCCAGGCCGTAGATAGGACTCTCGTTTTCGAAGTTGGCCAGGATGATTTCTCCGGCCTGGGCCTGGCCGCCTTGCACTGCACGCTTGATCTCGTTGGCCTTGAACAGCGAGCCATTGGCATGTACGGTGATCTTCAGCTTGCCGGCGCTGGCCTTGTCCACATCGTTGGAGAACTGCACCAGGTTTTCGGTGTGGAAGTTGCTGGCCGGGTAACCGGAGGGCAAGTCCCATTTGGTCTGCGCGGCGAGGGGGGCGCTCAGGCCCGACAGGATGACCAGGGCGCCGGTTGCCAGGCTGAATTTGTGTTCCATGCTCTCTCCAAGACAATATGCCGATGAATGAATCAGAAAGCATAAGTGCAATTCTTGGGCCAGCGGACCCTACCGCGCCACTGTTAACCCTGATACGCCAGGCCGCGGAGGCCACGCCATGAACCTGCGCTTTGTCGAAGCCTTCTACTGGGTGGCATCGCTGAAGAGCGTGACGCGGGCGGCCGAAAAGCTATTTCTCACGCAGTCCGCCATGTCCAGCCGCATCTCCACGCTGGAGGAAGAACTGGGCGTGCTGCTGCTTGACCGCAGCGAGAAGCAGTTTCGCCTGACCGCTGCGGGCGCTCGCTTTCTGGTGTTTGCTGAGAAGCTGCTGGCCTTGCAGCGCGAAGCCAAATCCGAAATGGGCGCGGCCACCACCATGGCAGTGGCGATGCGCATCGGCGCTATCGAGTCGGTGCTGCATTCCTGGCTGATCCCCTGGCTGGAGAAGCTGCGCATCGACTACCCGGGCCTGGAGCTGGAACTGGCGGTGGAAACCACGCCCATCCTGACCGACCAGGTGCAGCGCGGCACGCTGGATCTGGTGTTTGCCGCCATGCCGGCATCGGGCGATGGCGTGCGCAACCATGCGCTGCCGGCGATGGAAATGGTGTTTGTGGGCAATCCGACACTGCATAAAAAAAGAAATTACCGCCTGGGCGAGCTGGCGGATATGGAGTTGATGACCTTCCAGAAAGGCTCGCAACCGCATGTGACCCTGCTGGATCTGTTCCGCCAGCACAGTCTGGAGCCCAAAAAGGTGCACGCCATTTCCTCGATTTCAGCGATGGTGCAGCTGGTGCAGGGCGGCTTTGGTGTGGCCTTGCTGCCCCGGATCGCAGCCCAGCGCCTGACTGCATCGGCCAAGCTGAAGCTGCTCTCCAGCGACACGGCACTGAAGGATTTGCCGATCTACGTCAGCTACCGCACCGACCCCACGGCCACCACGGTGGAGACCCTGGTGAAGTCGGCGGTGGAGTTTGCGGGCGGGACCATGGGTGCGCAACGGGGCACCAAAAAGGGCGTGGCCAAGCTCTGAAAAATGGCAAAAATGGTGCATCAGGGTAAACGCTTAATATCGAAAAAATCGATGATGTAAGCGAAAAATTTCTTGTTTGATCTGTTCTTTTCGACGACGCACACTCCGCGGCATGTCATCTAAACGTCATGTCTCACGAGGAGTTTTGTTATGAAAAGTTCGTTCAAATTTCGGCTGGCTGCGGTGCTGATTGGCGCCGGTATCAGCGCCGGCGTGCAAGCCCAGCAAGAGGTCAAGATCGGGGTGATCTACCCACTCACCGGCCCGGGCGCCGCCGTCGGTGCCGAGCTGCGCAGCGCGCTGGAGCTGGCGGCCGACATCATCAACAACGGCTCGCCCGGCATTGCCGATTTGCCGTTCTCTGCCGGCAAGGGCCTGCCCAATCTGAAGGGCGCCAAGATCAAGCTGGTGTTTTCCGACCACCAGGCGAATCCGCAGACCGGCGCGTCCGAAGCCGAGCGCCTGATTACCCAAGAAAAGGTGGTGGCCATCGTCGGCGCCTACAACAGCGCCGTCACCGCCACCGCCAGCCAGGTGGCCGAGCGCGCAGGTGTGCCGTTTCTGAACCCCGAGTCTTCGTCGGCATCGCTGACGCAGCGCAACTTCAAATGGTTCTTCCGCACCACGCCGCACGACGACCTGTTCGTGCACAACGCCTTTGAGTTCTTGAAGGAGCTGGAAGCCAAGAAGGGCATCAAGCCCGGCGTGGTGGTGTCGCTGAACGAGAACGGCTTGTGGGGCACCGAAACCACCAAGCTGCAGACCAAGTTGGCGCCCGAGTACAAGCTGAACCTGGCCAAGCAGGTGATGTACCCGGCCAAGACCACGCAGCTGACCTCCGAGGTGCAAACCCTGAAGGCGGCGAACCCGAACCTGGTGCTGCAGTCCTCGTACACGGCCGACGCGATTCTGTCGATGAAGACCTACAAGGAGCTGGGCTTCCTGCCGGACATGATTCTGGCCAACAACGCCGGCTTCACCGATACCGACTTCGTCAAGACCCTGGGCAAGGACGCCGAGTACGTGATCACCCGCGAGGTCTGGGCGCTGGACCTGGCATCGCGCAACCCGCTGATCAAGCAGGTGAACGACTTGTTCAACAGCCGCTACAAGATCAACTTCACCGGCAACTCCTCGCGCACTTTCACCGGGCTGATGGTGATGGCCGACGCGATCAACCGCGCGGGATCGACCGAGCCGGAGGCCATCCGCAAGGCGCTGGTCGCCACCGACATGCCGGGCAGCAAGCTGATCATGCCGTGGAAGGGCGTGAAGTTCGACGCCACCGGGCAGAACGTGCTCGGCCAGGGCATCCTGACCCAGATCGTCGACGGCAAATACAACACCGTCTGGCCGTTCAATCTGGCGGCGCGCGACGTGGTCTGGCCCATGCCCAAGTGGGACCAGCGCAAATAAATCTGCGTTGACCGCTCCGTTCTGAAAGAAAACTATGACCACGGAAATTCTGCTGCAGACGCTCGCCTCGGGTGTGCTGATCGGACTGATTTACGCGCTGGTGGCGATTGGCCTGACGATGATTTTCGGCGTCATGGACATCGTGAATTTTGCGCATGGCGAGTTCCTCATGCTGGGCATGTACTCGACCTTCTGGCTGTTCTCGCTGTATGCGCTGGACCCGATGATCACGCTACCCCTGACGGTGATCATGCTGTTTGCCTTTGGCATGCTGCTCTACAAGCTGGTGATCGTGCGCATCATCAATGCGCCCATGCTGTCGCAAATCTTCACCACCTTCGGCATCATGATCCTGCTGCGCGGCGTGGCCCAGTTTCTCTGGAAGCCCGACTTCCGCTCGATCGAAAATTCGGCCGTCAGCGGCTCGGTCAAGCTGCTGGGCCTGCAGCTGGGCAGGCCGCAGCTGGTGGCCGGCCTGGGGGCGATCGTGGTGACCGGCCTGGTCTACTTCTTCTTGAACCGCACCCGCCTGGGCGCGGCGCTGGAAGCCACGGCGTCCGACAAGGAAGCTGCGCGCCTGATGGGCATCGACTCGCACAAGATGTTTGCGCTGGCCTGGGGCATTGGTGCGGCCTGTGCGGGGGCGGCGGGTGGCCTGCTGGCAACCTTCTTCCCGATCTTCCCTGACGTAGGTGCCAGCTTCATTCTGTTGGCCTTCGTCGTCGTGAACCTGGGCGGCTTCGGCAGCGTGTCGGGTGCCTTCTGGGCCGGCATTCTGGTCGGCGTGATCGAGGTCATGGGCGGGCTGCTGCTAGGGCCCCAGTACAAGACCGCCATCGTGCTGGTGCTGTTCCTCGCCGTGCTGATGTTCCGCCCCCAAGGCCTGATGGGCAAGAAGGCATAAAGCATATGAAAAACATTCTTCTCTCTGCCGTCCTGGCCGCGGTCGCGCTGGCCCTGCCTTCGGTGGTCGATGCCTCGCACCTGAACACGGTGATCCTGGTGCTGATGGCCGCGCAGCTGGGCGTGGCCTGGAACATGGTGGGCGGCTATGCCGGCCAGGTGTCGCTGGGGCACGCTGCCTTCTATGGGCTGGGGGCTTACACCTCGACCGTGCTGCTGATCAACTTCGGGGTGAATCCCTGGCTCGGCGTGTTGGCCGGTGGGCTGGTGGCTGCGCTGTTGAGCCTGGCCTTTGGCTGGTCGTGTTTCCGGCTCAAGGGCCACTACTTTGCGATGGCCACCATCGCCGTGGCCGAGCTGGTGCAGATATTCTTCACCGAATGGGAATACGGCGGTGCCGCTGTGGGCTTGTATGTGCCCATGGACAAGCATGGCTGGCTGTGGATGAACTTCGCCACCAAGCTGCCGTACTACTGGCTGGCGCTGGGCCTGCTGCTGCTGACCCTGGCCGCCAACTGGTGGATAGAGCGCAGCTACCTGGGTTATTACTTCCGCGCCATCAAGGACGAACCGGATGCCGCGCGCAGCATTGGCATCAACATCGCCCGCTACAAGCAGGTGGCCTTGACCGTCAGCGCCTTCTTTACCGCGCTGGGCGGCAGCCTGTACGCACAGAAAGAGCTGTACATCGACCCCGGCTCGGTGCTGAGCACGGCGCTGTCGATCAAGATGGCCCTGGTGTCCATCCTGGGCGGCGTCGGCACCCTGCTCGGGCCGGTGGTGGGCTCGGTGATCCTGACCAGCATCGAAGAGTTCTCGCGCATCCTGTTTGGTGGTAGCGGGCGCGGTACCGACGTGATCATCTATGCCAGCCTGATCATCTTTGTGGCGGTGTTCTACCCCACGGGCATCCTCGGCTGGTGGACCAGCTTCAAAGAGCGCCGCGCCGCACGGGCCGACGCATCCCGCCAGATCGCCGCCCATGCGGCCACGGCACAACCCACCGGCAAGGAGGCCGTATGAGCTTGCTGGAAGTCAAGCAGGTGAGCAAGCGCTTCGGCGGGCTCACCGCCAACCAGGACGTGTCGTTCAGCGTGGACGCAGGCACCGTGGTCGGCCTGATCGGCCCCAACGGTGCAGGCAAGACCACCATGTTCAACTGCGTGGCCGGCTACTACGTGCCCAGCGCAGGCAGCATCCAGCTGGATGGCCGCAATATCGGCGGCCTGCCGCCCGAGGCCTGCGCCCGGGCCGGCGTGGCGCGTACCTTCCAGGTGGCGCGCACCTTCACCAGCATGACGGCCTGCGAGAACGTGATGGCCGCCGCCATGCTGCTGCAGCACAACGTGGCCAAGGCGCGCACCGCGGCCATGGGCTGGCTGGCGTTTGCCAACCTGCAGCGTTTTGCCGACAAGCCGGCCGCCAGCATGACCATCAGTGAGCAGCGCCGCCTGGCTGTGGCCCGCGCCTTGGCCATCGAGCCCAAGATACTGCTGATGGACGAGGTGATGGCGGGCTTGAACCCGTCTGAAGTGCGCGAGGCCGTCGACGTGGTGCTGAAGATCCGCGACCGCGGCATCGCCTGCCTGATCGTCGAGCATGTGCTGGAAGGCATCATGCCGATTGCCGACAAGATCGTGGTGCTGGACCGGGGCGTGAAGATCGCCGAAGGCACGCCGCAGCAGGTGTCCAACGACCCTGCGGTGCTGACCGCCTACCTGGGAGACTGAGATGCTAGAAATCACCAATCTGAAGGTCTGTTACGACGACGTGCTGGCCATCTCCGATGTCAGCCTGAAAGTCGAGCCCGGCAAGATCGTCGCCATGGTCGGCGGCAACGGCAACGGCAAGTCCACCACCTTGCGGGCCGTGGCGGGCTTAAACGCCGCGGCCGCCGGCAGCATCAGTTTCAACGGCCAGGCCATCCACCGCATGCCGGCGCACAAGCGCGTGCCCCTGGGCCTGTCGCTGGTGCCCGAAGGCCGGCGCCTGTTCCCCGGGCTGACAGTGCTGCGCAACCTGGAGCTGGGCGCGTTCACCCGGCTGGACAAGCACGAGGTGAAGAGCGGCATCGCGGAAATGCTGGACCTGTTCCCCATCCTCAAGGAGCGCGCCAGCCAGCTGGCCGGCACCATGAGCGGCGGCGAACAGCAGATGCTGGCCATCGCCCGCGGCCTGATGGCCCGCCCCAAGCTGCTGATGCTGGATGAGCCGTCCTGGGGCATTGCACCCAAGTTCGTGACCAAGGTGCTGGACGTGATCCAGCAGGTCAACCAGACCGGCGTGTCCATCCTGCTGGTGGAGCAAAACTTGCAGAAGGCCCTGGGCATTGCCCACTACGGCTATGTGATACAGACCGGCCGCATCGTGATGCAGGGCACGGGCCAGGAGCTGCTGAACGACGAGCGGGTCAAAAAGGCTTACCTCGGTCTTTGACCCATCCATGATTGACAGGAAATTTTGATGAACACACTGATGACGATTCCGGCCGACGTGCGGCTGGCGGGCCGCAGCGGCCAATTTACCCAGCCCACCGCAGGCTGCGCGCCCGGATTCATCCAGGCCAACATGATGATCGTGCCGCAGGCCCAGGCCTTCGACTTCCTGCTGTTCTGCCAGCGCAACCCCAAACCTTGCCCGCTGGTCGAAGTGCTGGGGCCCGGGCAGGTGGAGCCCGCCTGCGCACCGGGCGCCAATATCGCCACCGACCTGCCGGGCTACCGCGTGTACCGCGACGGCGAACTGGTTGAAGAGCGGAGCGACATCTCGGCGCTGTGGCAAGACGACTTCGTGACTTTTCTGATCGGTTGCAGTTTTTCTTTCGAATCCGCCGTGATGCAGGCCGGCATACCGCTGCGCCACGTGGACCAGGGGCGCAATGTGACAATGTTCCGTACCAATATGGCCTGCGCGCCAGCGGGTATTTTCCAGGGCCCGATGGTGGTGACCATGCGCCCCATCAAGAGCCGCGATGTGGCCAAGGTGGTCGAGGTGTCGGGCCGCTTCCCGCTGGCCCATGGCACGCCGGTGCATATCGGCAATCCGCAGACGATTGGCATCTACGACCTGTCCAAGCCGGACTATGGCGACGCGGTGGAGATCTTGCCCGACGAAATCCCCGTGTTCTGGGCCTGTGGCGTGACCCCGCAGGCTGTGGCCCAGGCCAGCCGCCTGCCGCTGTGCATCACCCACGCGCCAGGCAAGATGTTCGTCACCGACATCCTGGGCTGAAAGCCCGGTAGTCCATCGCCGCCCCCAACCATATTCTGCGAGGCCCCTATGAAGCAAGTCTGGAAAACCGCACTGTGTGCGGCAGCCCTTGGCCATGCGGCCCTGGCCGGTGCGCAGACCACCTGGAAGCTGGCCTCGGGCTACCGCGCGGAGTCCTTCCAAGTGGAAAACCTGGCCCAGTTCGCCAAGGATGTGGCAGCGGCCACCCAGCAGCAGCTGAAGATAGAGCTGCTGCCGAACGGCCAGGCCTTCAAGCTCGGCGAGATCCGCCCGGCGGTGGAAGACGGCCGCCTGCAGGCCGGAGAAACGATCATGAGCGGCATGGTGCAGGACATTCCCTTGGCGGGTGCCGACTCCGTGCCCTTCGTGGTGGGCTCCTACCAGGACGCGCAGCGCCTGTGGCAGCTGCAGCGCCCGGTGCTGGCAGCCAAGCTGGCCGAGCGCGGCCTGAGCGTGCTGTACGCCGTGCCCTGGCCGCCGCAGGGCCTGTATTCCACCAAGCCGATCCGCTCGCTGGCCGACCTGCGCGGCACCCGCATGCGCAGCTACAACCAGACCACGCTGCGCATCGCCGAGATGCTGGGCGCCAAGCCGGTCGATGTGCCCATGGCCGACGTAGGCCAGGCGCTGCAGGACGGCCGGGTCGACAGCATGATCACCTCGGCCGTCACCGGGGTGGAGAACAAGGTCTGGGGCGCCATCCATTACTACTACGACATCAACG
Source organism: Rhodoferax ferrireducens (assembly GCF_031458075.1). Taxonomy (GTDB): domain Bacteria; phylum Pseudomonadota; class Gammaproteobacteria; order Burkholderiales; family Burkholderiaceae_C; genus Rhodoferax_B; species Rhodoferax_B ferrireducens_A. The sequence continues at coordinate 75,866 of NZ_JAVDXT010000002.1, forward strand.
CATGGTTCCCCAAGAACCTGGTGTTCGCCAGCACCAAGAGCCTGGACGCCTTGCCCGCCGAGGTCCGCGCCCAGTTGCTCAAAGCCGCTGCGCTGGCCGAGCGCCGGGGCTGGGCCAGCAGCGAGGCCGAAGCCCGCAAAGCCGTGCAGACCCTGCAAGCCCATGGCATCAAACTCGACCGCCTGCCCGCCGATATGGAACGCGACTTGCAGCGCATGGGCGAACGATTCTCCCGGGAATGGGTGCGCAGCATGGGCCACGAGGCCAGCGCCATCTTCGTCCCGTATTACTTCAACTGAGCCATGCTTATGACAACACCTGCTGACGCCATTGCGGCCTATCTGCGTGCCAAGGATGGCAACCGCCCGCACCTGCTGGCACAGGCATTCACCGAGGATGCGACGCTGACCATGGACGTCCGTACCGGGAACATTGCGTTTCCGCCCGTTTCGGCGGGACGCGAGGCGATTGCCGAAGTTCTGGTGCGTCGCTTCGCGCAAACCTATGAGAACGTCTACACCGTATGCCTGGCGTCGCCGCCCCAGCGGCCGACCGACAGTTTCCGCTGCGATTGGCTGGTCGCCATGACCGAGAAAGACAGCCGCGCCGTGCGCGTGGGCTGCGGTCGCTACGACTGGCACTTTGCCCCGGCGTCGCAGCTGGCGGACCGCTTGCTGATCACCATCGAGGCCATGCAGTCATTGCCGGCACAGGAGCTCGGTGGCGTCATGCACTGGGTGTCCGGTCTCGCCTATCCATGGTGCAGCCTCCAGGCGGCCATGCAGGACGCGCCGGCTTGTGTAAGCCCCGTTCTTGCATACCTTGGCCGAGAAGCCGTTTAGTCCATCCATCACGTTCAACTTTCAACCTTTAAAAATCATGCAAGACAACATCTCCAAACCAGGTGGCGACCGCTGGCAATTCTGGATCGACCGTGGCGGCACGTTCACCGACATCGTGGCCAAGCGGCCCGACGGTTCGCTGACCACCCACAAGCTGCTCAGCGAAAACCCCGAGCAGTACAAGGACGCGGCCGTGGCCGGCATCCGCCATCTGCTGGGCCTGCAGTCCGGCGAGCCGGTGACTCCGGAGCTGGTCGAGTGCGTGAAGATGGGCACCACCGTGGCCACCAATGCGCTGCTGGAGCGCCGTGGCGAGCCCACGCTGCTGGTCATCACCCGCGGCTTCCGCGACGCGCTGCGCATCGCCTACCAGAACCGGCCGCGCCTGTTCGACCGCAACATCGTGCTGCCCGAGTTGCTGTACAGCGCGGTGATCGAAGCCCATGAGCGGGTCGGCGCCCAGGGCGAGCTGGTTGAGGCGTTGGACGAAGTGCTATTGAAACAGGAGCTGCTGGCGCAATACTCAAAAGGGCTGCGCAGCGTTGCGATCGTATTCATGCACGGCTACCGCTTCACCCTGCACGAGCAGGCGGCCAAGCACATCGCGGCCGAGATCGGCTTCACGCAGATCAGCACCTCGCATGAAACCAGCCCGATGATGAAGTTCGTCAGCCGCGGCGACACCACCGTGGTCGATGCCTATCTGTCGCCCATCCTGCGCCGCTATGTCGAGCAGGTGGCGCATGAGATGCCGGGCGTCAAGCTGTTCTTCATGCAGTCCTCCGGCGGGCTGACCGATGCCAATGTGTTCCAGGGCAAGGACGCGATCCTCAGCGGCCCGGCCGGCGGCATCGTCGGCATGGCGCGCACCGCGGCGATTGCCGGGCACGAGAAGGTGATCGGCTTCGACATGGGCGGCACCAGCACCGATGTCAGCCACTATGCCGGCGCCTTCGAGCGTGAGTTTGAGACCCAGGTGGCCGGTGTCCGCATGCGCGCGCCGATGATGAGTATCCACACGGTAGCGGCCGGTGGCGGCTCGCTGCTGAAGTTCGACGGCGAGCGCTTCCGCGTCGGCCCGCAGAGCGCGGGCGCGAATCCTGGCCCGGCCAGCTACCGGCGTGGCGGCACGCTGGCCGTGACCGACGCGAATGTGATGCTGGGCAAGGTGCAGCCGCGCTACTTCCCCAAGGTGTTCGGCCCGAACGCCAACGAGGCGCTGAGCCTGGAAGCGGTGCAAGCCCAGTTCGCGGTGCTGGCCGACCAGACCGGCCGCCAGTCGGAGGAAGTGGCTGAGGGCTTCATCGACATCGCGGTCCAGCAAATGGCCAACGCCATCAAGAAGATCTCGGTGGCGCGCGGCTATGACGTGACCCGCTACACCCTGCAATGCTTTGGCGGCGCCGGCGGCCAGCATGCGTGTTTGGTGGCCGATGCGCTGGGCATGACCAAGGTGTTTGTGCACCCCCTGGCCGGCGTGCTCAGCGCCTACGGAATGGGCCTGGCCGACCAGAACGTGATCCGCGAGCAGGCGGTGGAGCTGGCGCTGGACGAATCGAATCTGCTCAGCATCACCGCCCGGCTGGAAGTGTTGGCTGGCACCGCCGAGGCCGAGTTGCAGCGCCAGCAGGTCAGCGCCGGCGCCATCCACACCCAGCGCCGCGTGCATGTGCGCTACGACGGCAGCGACACCGCCTTGGTGGTGGCCTTTGGCACGGTGGCGCAGATCCAGGCCGGCTTTGAAGAAGCCTACCGCCAGCGCTTCGCCTTTTTGATGCAGGGCAAGTCGCTGGTGGTGGAAGCCGTGTCGGTGGAATCGGTGGTGGCTGGCGATGCGCCTGCCGAACCGCGCCACACCGTGCACGACCCGCGCCCCGTGCCCAGCCGCGAGACGGTGCGCATGTACTCGGGCGGCCAGTGGCACGGCGCACTGCTGGTGGTGCGCGAAGACCTGCGGCCCGGCGACCAGATCCCCGGCCCGGCCATCATTGCCGAGAAGAACGCCACCACCGTGGTCGAACCCGGCTGGACCGCCACTGTGACGGTGTTTGACCACTTGACGCTGGAGCGGACTGCACAGCGTGCTATTAAATTCGCAGCAGGCACCACGGTGGACCCGGTGCTGCTGGAGGTGTTCAACAACCTGTTCATGAACATCGCCGAGCAGATGGGCCTGCAGCTGCAGAACACGGCCTACTCGGTGAACATCAAGGAGCGGCTCGACTTCAGCTGCGCGCTGTTCGATGCGGACGGCAACCTGATCGCCAACGCACCGCACATGCCGGTGCACCTGGGTTCCATGGGCGAAAGCATCAAGACCGTGATGCGCGAGAACGCCGGCAGCATGCAGCCCGGCGATGTGTATGCGCTGAACGATCCCTACCACGGCGGCACCCATCTGCCGGATGTGACGGTCATCACTCCCGTCTATCTGGACGGCAAAGTGGCCTTCTATGTGGGCAGCCGCGGCCACCATGCCGACATCGGTGGCACCACGCCGGGCTCGATGCCACCGTTCTCCACCCGCATCGAGGAAGAGGGCGTGCAGATCAACAACTTCAAGCTGGTCGACGGCGGCGTGCTGCGCGAAGCCGAGATGGTGGTGCTGCTGCAAAGCGGCGAATTCCCCAGCCGCAATCCGGCACAGAACCTGGCCGATATGCGCGCCCAGATCGCCGCCAACGAGAAAGGTGTGCAAGAGCTGCGCCGCATGGTCGAACAGTACAGCCTGCCGGTGGTGCAGGCCTATATGCGCCATGTGCAGGACAACGCTGAAGAATCCGTGCGCCGCGTGATCTCGCGCCTGAAGGATGGCCGGTTCAGCCTGCCGCTGGACAACGGTGCGCAGATCCAGGTGGCGATCCGCGTCGATGCCGCGAATCGCAGCGCCGAGGTGGATTTCACCGGCACCAGCCCGCAACAGACCAACAACTTCAACGCGCCTACCGCGGTGTGCATGGCGGCCGTGCTCTATGTGTTCCGTACCCTGGTGGACGACGATATTCCGCTGAACGCCGGCTGCCTGAAGCCGCTGAACGTGATCATCCCGCCCGGTTCTATGCTGAACCCGAACCCACCGGCCTCCGTGGTGGCGGGCAATGTGGAGACCTCGACCTGCATCACCAATGCGCTGTTCGGTGCACTCGGCGTGCTGGCTGGCGGGCAGTGCACCATGAACAACTTCACCTTCGGCAATGCGCAACACCAGTACTACGAAACCATCAGCGGCGGCAGCGGTGCGGGCGAGGGTTTCGACGGCACCAGCGTGGTCCAGACGCACATGACCAATTCGCGCCTGACCGACCCCGAGGTGTTCGAGTTCCGCTTCCCGGTGCGGCTCAATAGCTTCGAGATCCAGCCGGGCTCGGGCGGCGCCGGCCGCTGGAAGGGCGGCAACGGCGGTGTGCGCCGGGTCCAGTTTCTGGAACCCATGACGGCCAGCATCCTGAGCAACGGCCGGGTCCATGGTGCCTTCGGCATGGCCGGTGGCCAGCCGGGGCAGGTGGGGCTGAACCGCGTGGTGCGTGCCGATGGCCGGGTGGAAGAACTCGGCCACATCGGCCAGGCCGAGATGGCGCCGGGCGATGTGTTCGAGATCCACACGCCGGGCGGCGGTGGCTTTGGCCGGGCCTGATCCGGCCCTGCGCAGCCTTCCCACCACCTGTTCCAGAAAGTAGGCCATGGCCTTGCAACTTACGTTCCGCCAGCGCATTGCCGCGCTGGCCGTCACCGCCATTGCCGGCCTGGTGGCGCTGACCCTGGCCCAGGCGTTTGCGGCTGGCCGCGACGCGGCCACCAGCCGCCGCGAGCTGCTGCAGGCCTCGGTCGAGTCGGTCTACCAGATCGCCGCCGGCTACGCGGCCAAGCAGGCCGCCGGCAGCATGACCCAGGAGCAGGCGCAGGCCGCCGCCATCGCCGCGATCCGCGAGGCGCGCTTTGGCGGCGACGATGGCAAACGCGAGTACTTCTACATCTGGGCCATGGAGGGCGTCAACGTGATGCACCCCTTCAAGCCCGAATGGGCGGGCAAGCAGCGGTCCGAGAACGTGAAGGACGGCAAGGGCGAGATGATTGTGGTCAACATGATCAACGCCGCCCGCGCCGCGCCGAATGGCCGGGCCTTTGTGGACACCAACTTCCCGCGCCCCGGCGGCACGGTGCCGGTGCCCAAGCTGCAGTACGTGATGCAGCTGCAGGCCTGGGGCTGGATGATCGGCTCGGGCCTGTACATGGACGATTTGCAAGCCGTGGTGCGCCAGAAGATTGTGCTGACCCTGCTGCTCGGCGGCCTGGTGGTGCTGGTGGTCGGCGGGGTGGCCTGGCGGGTGAACCGCACGGTGATGGCCCAGCTGGGCGGCGACCCGGTGCAGGCCCAGCGCGCGATGGAGAGAGTGGCCCTGGGCGATCTGTCGGGTGCGCTGGCCCAGGCACCGGCCGGCAGCCTGCTGCACAGCCTGGAGGCCATGGTGGTGTCGCTGCGCAGCCTGGTCGGCGGCATTCGTTTGTCGACCGACAGCATCTCCACCGCCAGCAGTGAGATCGCCACCGGCAACTTCGACCTGAGCCAGCGCACCGAAACCACCGCCAGCAATCTGCAGCAGGCCGCGGCCTCGCTGGAGCAGCTGACCGCCACCGTCCGCAACTCGGCCGACTCGGCCCAGCGCGCCAACCAGCTTGCGTCTTCGGCGGCCGCGGTGGCCGCCCGCGGTGGCGTGGTGGTGTCGGAAGTGGTGGCCACCATGGAAGACATCCACAGCGCGTCCAAGAAGATCGCCGACATCATCGGTGTGATCGACGGCATCGCCTTCCAGACGAATATCCTGGCGCTGAATGCGGCCGTGGAAGCGGCACGCGCTGGCGAGCAGGGCCGGGGTTTTGCGGTGGTGGCGTCCGAGGTGCGCAACCTGGCCCAGCGCTCGGCCCAGGCCGCGAAAGAGATCAAGAGCCTGATCGGCGCCTCGGTGGAGCGCGTGGGCTCGGGCAGCCGGTTGGTGGGCGACGCCGGCCGCACCATGGGCGAGATTGTCACCTCGGTGCAGCGCGTGTCCGACATCATTGGCGAGATCACTGCTGCGGCCGCCGAGCAGTCGGCCGGCATCGCCGAGGTCAACGCCTCTGTCACTGCGCTGGACCACATGACCCAGCAGAACGCCGCCCTGGTCGAGCAGAGCGCGGCGGCGGCCGATTCGCTGAAGGAGCAGGCGCTGGGTCTGGCGGGTATGGTGGGGACGTTCCGCCTGGAGCGGGTGGCTATTTAGATAAATAGGCCGCTAGCGCAGGTAGATACTGCGCTAGAAGCTATCGATTCAGTAGCGGGAAGCACCACCGCTGGATGGCACCATCTGGCCGCGGATTTCGCCGCCCTTGTTGGTGGCGGTGTGCACATTGGCGTACCACTTGCCGGCCAGCAGGTCGGCGGCCTGGGCGGGTGTCAGCGTGGCCTGGCCTTCCAGCGGGCTGGTAGTGCCGCTGAACGGTACGACCACGCCGGCATTTGATCCGGCCACGGCCGGGCCGTGGAAGTGGGCGGCGGTGGCCGGGCCGGTCAGGCCGGAGAAGCTGACCTTCCAGGTCAGCAGGTTGGTGTCCTTGTTCAGCCAGGCTTCGGCGGTGCCGGTGCCCGGCGATGCGACCGCAGGCACCTCGTTGGCGCCGGCCAGCTGGGCGCTCAGGCGCACGGTGTTGGACGGCTTCATCGCGCCACAACCGGCGAGGCCCAAAGCCAGGGCGCTGGCCACGAAAAGTGACTTCGAGAAAATACGGCGGGTGTCCATCATGTGGGTCTCCTGTTGGAATGCGCTGATTGCGCGGGACGCCATGGCAGCCGGCTGCATCGCCAGAGCCAAATCAGTCTAGCACCGCAGCTGTGTTTATCCATAGCCCGGTGGGTTTAGGCCGGGTCCGCGTGGCGGGCTTGCGCCAGCTGGCGCGACAGCTCGGCCATGGACATGGGTTTGCCGAACAGCCAGCCCTGGGCGTATTGCACGCCGTGCTCACGCAGGAACTGGGCCTGGGCCTCGGTCTCCACGCCTTCGGCGATCATCTTCAGGTGCAGGGACTGGGCCATCGCCATGATGTGCAGCACCACCTGGCTGGTAGGTGCCTCGGTGCCCACGGCATCGATGAAGGATTTGTCGATCTTCAGGTAGTCGAAATCGAAGGTTTCCAGGTAGGACAGGCTGGAATAGCCGGTGCCGAAATCGTCGATCGCCACGCTGAAGCCGCGGGCGCGGATGTCGTGCACGATCTGGCGCGCCACGTCGGCGTTCAGGAAGCCGCGCTCGGTGGCTTCTACCTGGATATTGGCCGCGCCCACGCCCAGCGCGTGCACCAGTTGCTCCAGCTGTGCCACGGTGTGCGGCGACTGCAGGTCCACTGCCGACAGGTTGATGCCGATGTGGAAGCGCGGGTGCTGGTGCAGCAGGGCCGATGCGTCCTGGGCCACCATCTGGAACACCCGTTCGGTGATGCGCTGGATCAGGCCGCAGTCCTCGGCGGCGGGGATGAAGATGTCCGGCCGCACCATTTCACCGCCGGGGCGCCGCCAGCGTATCAGGGCTTCGGCACCTATCCATTCGCGGCTCTGCAGGTCTACCACGGGCTGGTAGGCCAGAAAGAATTCTTTGCGCTTGAGCGCGTTGCGCAGCATGGCCGGCAAGGACAGCTGCAGGCGCGACAGGTAGAGCACTGCAAACGCCAGCGTGATGCCGGCCACCAGCCCGATGGGCACCAGCACCAGGGCAACATCGCGCCAGCGCTGTTCCATGTAGGTGGCCGGTATGGCGGCCACCGCGCCCGTTGCATAGCGCTGGGATTCGACCACCGCGACTACGTATTCGCCGTCGAAGAAGCTGGCCTGTTTGCTGCCTTGCAGCCTGTCCAGCCAGGCCGGCTTGATGGTGCCGCGCGAGGTGCGAAACTGCCGGTTGTCGGGGGTGTAGGTGCCCAGCGAAACGTCCTTCACGGCGGTGGATGTGTCGATGGGCAGCGCCTTGTGGATGACGGCTGCGTAGCCCTGGCGTTCGATGACGATGAACTGGGTGCCGGGGGCGATCGGCAGTTCGACGTTGTTGCGCACCGAGGAGCCGGTTTGCGATACCAGTTCCACCGGGCCGAGCGCCAGCCCATCGCCGTGCCGGCCCAGGGACGAGCAGACCAGGCGCTCGCCCACCATATGGCCGATCGCCTGGATGTTGCTGGATCCGAGGTCGATCTGGCGCATCAGGGTGAGATTGGCGTCGGAACAGGGGTCGGCCGCGCGGGCTCGCACCAGTCGGCCTATGCCATCGTAGATCTGGTCTGCCGTACGGTCCGAGCGCTGCAGCACGTCCTGGGCGTAGACCAGGGCATAGCTGAGTTCTTCGTTCAGGCTTTGGTGCTTCGACAGCTGGATGGAGACCCACACGGGTGCGACGATGGCCGCCAGGCCGGCGACCCATGCAAGCGTGGTGGCAGCGTTTCTGCGCATGGGTCTCCTTCTGTGGGGGATATGCGCAGCATGATAAGACGCAATCCAGCGGCCAGCGCCAGGGAAATCCAGGCTAGGCCAGCTGCGCCTCAAACACCGCTATGGGCACCGCCGGGCCGAACAGTGCGCCCTGGAAAAGCTGGCAGCCCTGCTGTTCCAGGAAGCTGCTTTGGGCCTCGGTTTCCACCCCTTCGGCGATCACCTCCATGTCCAGGATCTGGGCCATGGAGATGATGGTCTGGATGATGCTGGCGTCGCTGGGCTTGACGCCGATGTTGCGCACAAAAGACTGGTCGATCTTCAGCTGGGTGATGGGCAACTGGGTCAGTATCGACAGCGAGGAATAGCCGGTGCCGAAGTCGTCCAGCGACAGCTGCACGCCCAGCGCGCGCAGCGCTTCCATCTTGCGCACCGTGTCGGTCACGTCCAGCAGCACGCTCTCGGTCACCTCCAGTTTGAGCAGGGCCGGATTGACCGCGTGGTGTTCCATCGCCTGCCGCACCTGGGCCACAAATTCGGTCTGGCGAAACTGGCGCGCGCTGACGTTGATGGCCAGCCGCAGCTGTCGGGTCCGTGGCTGGTCTTCCCAGTCCTTGAGCTGGGCGCAGGCGGCCTCCAGCACCCACTGGCCTATGGGCAGGATCAGCCCGGTTTCTTCCGCCAGGGCGATGAACTCGGCCGGCGCGACAAAGCCCCGCTCCCCATGCGGCCAGCGCAGCAAGGCCTCGGCACCGATGGCTTTGCCTGTGCGGTCCCTTTGCGGCTGGAAGTACAGCTGCAAATGCCCTTCCTCCAAGGCCAGCCGCAACTCGTTTTCCAGGGCCACATGCGAGTTCAGTGCGGTCTGCATGGCCTGGTCGAAGAAGCGCAGGGTATTGCGGCCGGCCCGCTTGGATTGGTACATGGCCAGGTCGGCATGCTGCAGCAGGTCGGGCCCGCTTTCGGTATGCGCATACAGGTCGATGCCGATGCTGGCCGAGCAATGGAACTTGTGCCGGCCGAACACATAGGGCTGGGCCAGCACCTCGATGATTTTTTCGCCCAGCTGCTGGGCCTTGGCGGCCGATTCCAGCCGGTCGGTGTCCAGGTCTTCCAGCAGAATGGCGAACTCGTCGCCGCCCAGCCGGGCCACGCTATCGCCTTCGCGCACGGTGCGGCGCAGGCGGTTGGCCGCTTCGACCAGCACCAGGTCGCCGGCCTCGTGGCCCGCGCTGTCGTTGATCTTCTTGAAGTTGTCCAGGTCGATGAACAGCAGCGCACCATACAGGCCGCTGCGCCGGGCCGCGGCCAGCGCCTGGTTCAGCCGGTCCTGCAGCAGGCGGCGGTTCGGCAGCTGGGTCAGCGCGTCGTGGTAGGCCATGTGGGCCATCTGGTCCTGCGCGCTCTTGCGGGCCGTGATGTCGATGAAGCTGGCCACGTAGTGGGTGACTTCGCCCGCCACGTCCAGCACCGTGGACACGCTCAGCCATTCGACGAAGATGCTGCCGTCCTTGCGCCGGTTCCATACCTCGCCGTGCCAGCAGCCCTTTTCCTTCAGCGCGGCCCACATCGCCTGGTAGAAGGCCTTGTTGTGCCGGCCCGAGCTCAGCAGCCGCGGCGTCTGCCCTTCGGCTTCTTGCGCGGTATAGCCGGTCAGCTCGGTGAAGGCGTTGTTGACCTGCAGGATCATCTGGTTGCGGTCGGTGATGAACATGCCGGACAGCGATTCGAAAGCCACTGCCGACACCCTTTGCCTGACCCGGTTGGCGCGGCTTTCGGTCAGGTCAAAAATCACCGCCCGGCGGTTCAGCAGCTGGTGCGCGTCGTCCAGATGGTCGGTGACGCTGAGGGATATCGGCATGCTGACGCCGTCGCGGCGCACCAGGTCCAGCTCCAGGTCGTTCACCGCAGCACGCGGATGCGGGTGGTCAAAATAGGCGTGGAATTTATCCTGGCTGGCCGGGGTCAGGAAGTCGACCAGCTTTTTCTTGCCAATCACCTCGTCGCGCGTATAGCCGAGCCAGGCCAGTTCCAGTGCATTGATGGACTTGTAGGTGCCCTCGGCGTCCAGCGAATGGCTGCCGAAGGGCACGCGTTCGAACAGGCTGTTGATTTCGTTTTCTATGGCTACCAGCCGGCTGGCCAGGCTGGGATGGGTGAAGGCCGACCGGGAGCCGTTGGAATAGCTGGTAATGGCCGACTCCCCCATGCTGCGCTACCTGTAGCCAGGCTCCGGCCTGAATGCGTGCCAGCAATGCTGGCGTGCGGTGGATGTGGCCATGGCAGGGGGGCTGCTTTACTTGCGCACCGTGCGCGCAATGGCGGCGGCTTCGTTGGCCATTTTGGCGGCGGTGGCCGCCGCTGCGGTGGCGCGCGAGGTGGCGTTGGCCGCTTCCGCCGATGCCTGGAGCGCGGTTTCTTCTGCCTGGAACGCGGCCGCCGATGCCGCTGCGGCCGCCGCCGCAGATGCTGCCGCGGCGGCTTCGGACGCCGCCAGGGCCGCCAGGCTCGCGGCTTCGGCCGCGGCTTCGGTGGCTTCGATCACCAGCTTGACGGATGCTGCCTTGGCTGCCTCGGTCGCGCTTTTGCTGGCCAGAGCCGATTTCTCGGCCGCCAGGGCGGCGCGGGTGGCGGCCTCCAGCGCGTTGGCGGTCAAGGCTTTCATCGAATCCAGCGCCAGCGCGTAGCGCTTGTTGACCACCAGATAGCCTTCGCGCAGAGCGTGCATTTCGCTCTCCAGCTCGGCCAGCTTGGCGTATATTTTTTTCTCTGAGTCTGAGACCATGGAGGCGCTCCTCTGTCCCTCGTTTGAACCGATCCGTACCGCGCTTTACGCGTACGCCCCCTACGCATCCATCGCGCGCATCCCGGTCATTTTGGCACCAATCCGAGAGAATTCCGGAAGTGCATGCTGCCCGTTGTGCGTGCAGTACGTCGCAGGCCCCCGCCTGGCGGGTGACCCCTAGTGAGTGTGGGCTTTCCCACGCCGATCGGCATAGTGCTTGTACCTAGCCAAGCCGCGTGGAGGGCTACTGGGGTTTTGAGAAAAAAGAGGCCTGTAGCGCTTATTTCACCAGCGCAAGTAGCTATATTTATAGCAGCAAGCCGGGTGCGGCCCAGTCCAGCCGGTGATTGTGCGGGTGGTGGAGCAAATACAGTTTTGCCGTGCTTGAGCGCAGCCGCATGCCACGCGAGCATCGCAAATGCCACCGCCCGCGCCTGGCCACGCAGAACCCCGTAGACTCCTGCTTCTTTGACCAACTCTGAAACCCCATGTCCCTCTCTCTCTACCAAGCTTCCATCCCCTTGTTCACCCAGATCCTGGGCGGCCTGAGCGCCGTGCTGCGCAAGGCCGAGGCCCATGCCACGGACAAGAAGATCGACCCGAATGCGCTGCTGCAGGCGCGTCTGTTCCCCGACATGTTCCCGCTGACCCGCCAGGTGCAGATCGCCGCCGACTTCGCCAAGAGCGCGGCCGCCCGCTTGGCCGGTGTGGACGTGCCCGCCTATGAAGACAGTGAAACCAGCTTTGCCGACCTGCAGGCCCGTATCGCCAAGACCTTGGCTTTCATCCAGAGCGTACCGGCTGCCGACATCGACGCCGGCTTCGAGCGCAGCATCGTGCTGCGCCCCGGCACGCCGAACGAGAAGACCTTTGTGGGCACCTCGTACCTGCTGAATTACACGCTGCCGCACTTCTTCTTCCACACCACCACGGCCTACGACATCCTGCGCCACAACGGTGTTGAAATCGGCAAGAAGGACTTCGTCGGAACCTGGTAACACCCCCAGGCGACGCACTGCGTGTCTTCGCCAACCCCCTTGCACGGGGCGATTCCAGTGGCCCGGCGAAGCCGGTTCCACGGAATCTCTGGAAGGGCGCTGTCGGCGCCTGTGGTGGGTGGGCTGGCCTTGAACCCATGTTGAATCGCCTCTGATGCAGCTCCTTCTTGCTCCGATGGAGGGCTTGCTCGACTTTGTACTGCGCGACATCCTGACGCGGGTGGGTGGCATCGACCGCTGCGTGTCGGAGTTCATCCGCGTCACCAATACCTTGCTGCCCGAACGGGCGTTTGTCCGGGTCGTGCCCGAGCTGCTGAACGGCGGCCGCACCCTGGCCGGCGTGCCGGTGCGTGGCCAGTTGCTGGGCTCGGACCCGCAGTGCCTGGCGGAGAATGCGGCGCGGCTTGCGGGCCTGGGGCCGGCCGGTATCGACCTGAATTTCGGCTGCCCGGCCAAGGTGGTGAACCGGCATGGCGGCGGTGCGGCCCTGCTGGACGAACCCGAGTTGGTGGCCCGCATCGTGGCCGCGGTACGCCGCGCGGTGCCGGCCGGCCAGCCGATATCGGCCAAGATGCGCCTGGGTTTCAACGACGACAGCCGGGCCGTGGAATGCGCGCTGGCGATTGCCGAGGCGGGGGCCGACGAGCTGGTGGTGCACGCCCGCACCAAGGCCGATGGCTACCGACCGCCAGCCTATTGGGAGCGCATCCAGGACATCCGTGCCGCGGTGCGCATTCCGGTGATCGCCAATGGCGAGATATGGACCGTGGACGACGCGCTGCGCTGCCGCCAGGCTTCGGGCTGCGACACCTTGATGTTGGGCCGTGGCATGGTCACCGACCCGGGCCTGGCGCTGGCCATCCGGGCGGAGGACGGCACGGGCGCCGCGGCCGTGCCCTTGCCCTGGAGCAGCCTGCAGCCGCTGGTCGGCGCGTTCTGGCAGCTGGTGTGCCTGCAACTGGAGCCGCGCCAGCGCGCCGGCCGGCTCAAGCAATGGCTGAACTTCATGCGGCGCTGCTACCCCGAAGCCGAGCTGGCCTTCCAGGCGCTGCGCACCGAGACCGACCAGGCCAAGGTGACGGCCTGGTTGCAGCAGAATAATTGTTAGAAATGTGGCTCTGGCGCAGGCAGTACCAGCGCGAGAAGCTATCAAAAATATAGTATTTGAAGTGGCTGGCCTACATGGCTTTTTCGGCGGCGGCTACTGAGAGCAGGGTGGCCAGGTGGCTGGCCAGGCTGCTTTGCAGCTCCTGCAGGCTGGCGATGCCGGCGCTGAAGGCCGCCACCTCGCCCTCGATCTGCAGGCGCAGCAGCGCCATGCCCTGGGTACGCAGCCGCTGCAGTACCGGCCCGACCGCGATGAATGCCGGCAGGTGGCCGTACAGCGACTTGCCGCGCAGGGCATACCAGGTGCTGAAGCTGGCAGGGTAGGTGGCAGGTGCTTCGGCGACCGCCTGGGCCGCGGGCTGGGCCACGATGCGGTTGACCCAGATGCGGTGGTCGTGCTCGGCCAGCAGCAACGGGAAGTCGGCCTGTTCCCATTGGGTAGAACCCCAGGCGCGCCAGGCCTCGGCCGGCACATAGCTGGCGGCCCATCCAGCCACGCTGTCGGCGGCCATGGGGCGGGAAATGCCATATCCCTGGGCCAGGTCGCAGCCCAGTTGCAGCAGCAGCAGGCCGTGCTCCACGGTTTCCACCCCCTCGGCCACGACCCGGCGGTCGAAGGCCTTGGCCAGGCCGACGATGGCGTCCACCAGGGTCAGGTCGTCGGGGTCGTCTAGCATGTCGCGCACAAAGGTCTGGTCGATCTTCAAGGTGTTGGCGGGCAGGCGCTTCAGGTAGGCCAGCGAGGAGTAGCCGGTGCCGAAGTCGTCGAGCGCAAACTGCACGCCCAGCTGCTGGCAGGAAGCCATCACATTGCGCATGTGCTGCACGTCTTCCAGCGCGGCGGATTCCAGAATCTCCAGCTCCAGCTTGTGCGGCGACACCTGGGGAAAGCCGGCCAATATCTCGCCCAGCCGGGCCACGAAGTTGGCGCGCTGGAAATGCCGCGCGGCAATGTTGACGCTGACTGCCCAGTGCAGGCCCTGCGCGGCCCACAGCTGCATCTGCTGCAGCGCCTGGTGCAGCACCCATTCGCCGATGTCGATGATCAGGTCGGTGTCTTCCACCAGCGGCAGGAAGTGGTAGGGGCCGACGATGCCTTGCTCGGGGTGCTGCCAGCGTAGCAGCGCTTCCATGCCGAAGATCTTGCCGGTTCGCATGTTGACCTTGGGCTGGTAGTACAGCCGCAGCTCGCCGTCCTGCAGCGCCTGGGCGATGCGCGCGCGCTGGTCGTGGTGGGTCTGCACCTCTTGGTCGTGCTGGGCGTCGAACACATGGAAGCGGTTGCGCCCGGTCTGCTTGGCCTGGTACATGGCCTGGTCGGCGTGGCGCAGCAGGGTTTCCAGGTTGGCGTCGAGCTGGGTATCGTCGCGCGGGTAGATGGCGATGCCGATACTGGCGGTGAGGTGGACGCTTTGGTTGTCGACCAGATACGGATCGGACAGCGCTGTCTGAACTTGCAAAATATGTTCGGTCACTTGGGCCAGATCGTTCTGGCCTTTGAGTAGCAGCACAAACTCGTCGCCGCCCAGGCGGGCCAGGCCATGGTCGTCGCCGGCAAACGCGGCCAGCCGCAGGGCCACTTTCTGCAACAGGCTGTCGCCGCAGGCGCTGCCGTAGCGTGCGTTCAGGGCCTGGAAATGGTCCAGGTCCAGCAAACATACGGCCAGCAGCTTGTGGTGGTGGCGCGCCTGCAGGATCGCCAGGTTGAACGGCTCCTGCATGGCGGCGCGGTTGTGCAGGCCGGTCAGCAGGTCGTGGCCGATCTGCCAGGAGATTTCCTGGATCAGCTGGTGCTTTTCGCTGATATCGCGGAACACCAGCACGCAGCCTACGGCGCTGCCATCGGCCTGGCGGATCGGGGCGGCGGTGTATTCGATGGCACAGCGCTCGCCCGAGGGCTGCAGCAGCACCTGGTTGCTGGCATGCACCACGCTATGGGTCTGGTGCAGCGGTGTGGGGCTGTTCCTGCCGGCCAGTTGGTGCACATCGTCCAGCAGTTCAAACACTTCTTCCAGCGGCCGGCCCTGGGCTTGCTGCTGGCTCCAGCCGGTCAGCTGCTGGGCCATGGCGTTACTGGTTTCGATCTGGCCGGCGAGGTTGGTGGTGATCACGCCGTCGCCTATGGAGGACAGCGTGACCTCGGCGCGTTCCTTTTCGGTACGCAGCGCGGCCTGGGTTTGCTGCAGGGTGCGCACCAGGCTTTGCAATTCGGCAGCCATGTCATTGAATACCTGGGCGAAGGCCCGGGCTTCGCGGGGGCCGCTCACCGCCATGCGAAAGCCATGGGCGCCGCTTCTGAATTGCTGAGCCGCATCCGCCATGCGCCGCAGCATGCGGTTCGTGGCCTGCAGGATCAGCCCCAGCAGAAAGAACACCGTGAAGATGTTCATGCCGGTAACCCAGAACTGCGCGGCCACCACACGCCATACGCTGTTGATCGACTCCACCGTGCTGGTCTGCAGCGTCAGCTCACCCGGTTCGGCATTGGGCTGCACGACCACCAGGCGGGCGGTGACCGGGGCAATGTGGACCAGCTGGGCAAACCAGGCGGGATACTGCGCGCGCAACAAATCCGGCGCGTGGGCCACCACCTGCTGTGCGCCCCAGCGCCATTGGATGGATGCCAGGTTGGGATTCGCCTGCAGCTCGGTGTCCAGCAGCTTTTGCAACGTGGGCAGGTCGTTCCGCTGGGTGGGGAGGGGCAAGACCTCGCGCAGATAGCGTTGCACCTGCGGCAGCTCCAGCGCGATCTGCTGCTGGGCCGTGGTGGTTGCTGCGGCCATCAGCAAATGGTATTTGGCCGCGCTGAAGGGCACGATGAGCAGCAGTATCGGCAGGAATAAACGGGTGCGGGCCCCCAACGCCTGCCATGCGCGAACGGCTTTTCGGATCAAGAGCATGGCGGGTGGGCTACATAAGAATCTGGAATGGCCGAAGTTTTATCACATAAGGTGTTACTTTTTGTAAACATTTATCGTTTTATCCCCCATTCGGTGGTAGTTCTGCCCGCAGGCGTGCTAGGAGTGGTCCATCTGTGGATGGCCCGGTCGCAACGCTGCTGGTATGGGAGCGAAAACCTGGTTTCACGCTGGTATGGACTGCACAAGATGCTATTGAAATGAAAGTAAACCACGACCTTGGGTGCAGCGGAACACGCCCTTGGGTGGCTGGATGTGCGAGCCATCCGCCCTGCGCCACCTGGGGTGTAGTCTGGTTGGCGTCTTACCCGCAGGTGTGACCCACGGCTGGAATGGTCTTAAAAAAGAGCCTTGCTACACCTGCCAGGTTCAAACCAGAGGCCTGCACCGCAGAGGTTGGCCTGACTGCCGGCGGACATGGAGTGTTATGAGCCTATCAAATAAATCATATTTATTGCATCGTTATCGAATGATAGCGATTTTTATTTAGTACAAAGAAGCCTTGGTTGGAAAAACGTGGTTGGTCCAATCATATTTATCAAATTAAGAGGATCCGCTGGGATTTCGCGCTACTTCTCTGTGTAAAGAATCGTCACAGCTTCCAGCCATTGCTTGCATGTTTATGGGTAGAATCATGCTTTCACGCATATTGCACCAGCGCAGGTAGCTATACAAAACATAGCGAACGACATAAAACGACATAAACCGATACCGCGCAGAGAAGACCCGCAGCGGGTGTGTCGGCACCATGGCTATCTTGTTCAACCCACCGGATACCACCATGCGATTTCGCCTTCCTAGAACCCTCAAGCGCGGCCTGATCGGGCTGCTGGGCACCACTGTTTTGCTCGGGGGGCTCAGCGCGTGCGCTGGCCGCCAGGAGCACGGCTGGGGCGGCCCGATGAACGAGCAGCGCTCGGCCGAGTTCCGCGGCAAGATGATCGAGAAAGTCGGCAAGAAGCTGGAGCTCAACGAGCAGCAGAAGCAGCTGCTCGGCGTGCTCAGCGACAAGCTGCAGGAGCAGCGCAAGGCCTTGCTTGCCAGCGGCTCCGACCCACGCGCCGAGATCCAGGCGCTGGTCGCCGGCCCGAAGTTCGACCGCGCCAAGGCCCAGGCCCTGGTCACCGACAAGACCGAAGCCCTGCGCAGCAAGAGCCCCGAGGTGGTTGCCGCCGCCGCCGACTTCTTCGACGCCCTGAACCCGGCGCAACAGCAGCAGGTGCGTGACTTCATGCAACACCGTGGCGGTCGGTTCCGCCACGGCTGATATGACAATAGGCCATGCCCAGTAACTATTCACCTCTCAGTGTTCAGGCAGAACGTACGCCACCCAGAGATGCCGTGGAACCGGCTTTGCCGGGCCACTGGCATCGCCCCCTGCAAGGGGGGTGGCGAAAGATGCGCAGCACTGCAGCCTGGGGGTGTGCGTAGTTACCATGCCCAAAATCCTGCTGATTGACGACGACGCCGAGCTCGGCGGGCCGCTGGCGGTTTACTTCCAGCGCTTCGGCCTGGAGCTGGCCTGTGCGCTGACCCCCAGCGCCGGCCTGGCCCTGCTGCGCCAGGGCGGGTTTGACGCGGCGATCCTGGACGTGATGCTGCCCGAGATGGATGGCTTTGCGCTGTGCCGCGCCATCCGCAAGGACAGCCAGCTGCCCATCATCATGCTCACCGCCCGCGGCGAGGTGATGGACCGGGTGGTCGGCCTGGAGCTGGGCGCCGACGACTACCTGCCCAAGCCTTTCGAGCCGCGTGAACTGGTGGCCAGGCTGTTGACGGTGCTGCGCCGCCAGCGGCTGCCGGACGCTACGCCCAGCCTCCACTTTGACGGCCTGGACATCCACCTGGACACCCGCCGCGTGCTGCGCCAGGGCCCGGACGGCATGGTGGAGCTGGAACTCACCAGCACCGAATTCGAGCTGCTGACCCTGCTGGCCCGCGAGCCCGGCAAGGTGCTGGGCCGCGACGACATCTTGAACCGCCTGCGCGGCCACGAGGCCGAGCTGCAGACCCGCGCCGTGGACCTGCTGGTCAGCCGCTTGCGCAAGAAGCTGGAGCCGCTGGACTGCATCAAGACCTGGCGCAACGCCGGGTACTCATTGGCCGTCGGCCGAGTGTAGCGATGGCCCGACTCAAAAATAAGGGAAAAATCCGCTGGCATCGCCGCGCAGGCCAGGCCATTCGCCATTCGCTGCGCTGGCGGCTGGTGGTGCTGTTCATGGGGCTGGCGTTGACCATGTCGGCGGTGTTCGTCGTGGGTATGCAAAAAGCCTTTACCGTGGGTTGGCGCGACGCGGCCTTGCCCTTGGTGACGGACTATGTGGACCACCTGGTTGCCGAGCTAGGTAGCCCGCCCAGCATCGAACGCGCCCAGGCGCTGGTGCAGCGCTTGCCGTTGTCGGTGCGCATGGACGGGCCGCAGGGGCACTGGGATTCGCATCCCGACAAGCGCGACCGCCCGTGGCAGCGGCGTGAGGATGCGCAGGGCGCACCCCATCTGCTGTCTCGCACTACCGCCGACGGCACCCGCGTGGTGCTGGGTTGGGGTGATATAGATTGGCAGCAACCGCGCCAGCACGTTGTCTGGACCACACTGGCCGTATTGCTGCTGCTGACCGGCGTGGCCTTTGCGGTGGTGCGTTATTTGCTCGGCCCGCTGGACGACATCCGCCGGGGCACGCAGCGCTTTGGCGCGGGCGATTTCAGCCAGCCCATCCCCCAGAGAAGCCGCGACGAGCTGGGCGATCTGGCCCAGCATATCAACACCATGGCGCACGACATCCACGGCATGCTGGAAGCCAAGCGCGGCCTGCTGCTGGCCATCAGCCACGAGCTGCGCTCGCCGCTGACCCGGGCCCGGCTGAACACCGAGCTGCTGCCCGAAACCGCCGAGCTGCAGCCGCTGCGCGAACCGCTGCTGCGCGACCTGCAGCTGATGCGCGACTTGATCAGCGACCTGCTGGAGAGCGAGCGCCTGGCCAGCCCGCATGCGGCCCTGCACCTGGAGCCGACGGATCTGGCCGCCTTAGTGCGTGAACTGGTACGCGAGATGGCCAGCGACACCGCCATCCAGCTGCATCTGCAACCCGGCCTGCCGCTGTGGCCGCTGGACCGGGTCCGCCTGCGCCTGCTGCTGCGCAATCTGCTGGACAACGCCCGCCAGCACGGCCAGGGGCAGATCGACGTGCATCTGCAGCGCACCGATACCGGCCTGCAGCTGCGGGTACGCGACCACGGCCTGGGCGTGCCGCCTGCGCAGTGGGCACAGCTGGCCGAACCCTTCTACCGCGCCGACGCGGCCCGCCACCGCGGTACCGGCGGTGTGGGCCTGGGTCTGTACCTGTGCCGGCTGGTGGCCCAGGCGCATGGCGGGCACCTGACTCTGCGGCCCGCGCAACCCGGGTTGGAGGCGGTGGTGGATCTGCCCGGCACTCCGGCTTCCTAGGTTACTGCAATCTTCGATAATGCGGCTGCACTTCTGCGGCCCGCAAATCGTTGCCGGCCGTCACCTGGTCGACCATGGACACCTCTTTTATTGCCGTACGCTACGCCCCGGGCATCGTGGCCTTGTCGTACTTCATTGCCAGCTTCGCGTCCTACGTGGCGCTGGACCTGGCCAAGCGCGTGCGCACCCCCGACCGCGTCGTTGCGCTGGGCTGGTGGGTCGGCGGCTCGGTGGCCATGGGCACCGGTATCTGGTCCATGCACTTTGTCGGCATGCTGGCCATCAGCCTGCCCTTTGCGGTGGGCTATGGCTATGCGGTGACTGCGCTGTCCTGGGTGGCGGCGGTGGCGGTGTCGGCGATAGCGCTGTACCTGGCCAGCCGGAACCGCCTGACCCTACCGCGCCTGGCCGGCGGCGCACTGGCGATGGGCCTGGGCATCTGCGCCATGCACTACACCGGCATGGCCGCCATGGACATGGCGCCCGGCATCCAGTGGTCTGCGGGCTGGGTGCTGGCTTCGGCAGGGATTGCGGTGGCGGCGTCGGCCGTGGCCTTGCAAATCTTCTTCTGGCTGCGCCGGCTCAGCGGCAATGCAGAGCACTGGTGGCAACTGGTGGCGGCCCTGGTGATGGGCGCCGCCATCTGCGGCATGCACTACACCGGCATGGCGGCCGCGTCTTTCCCGCTGGATTCGGTCTGCTTGAGCGCTGACCAGCTGCGCGGCGACAGCCTGGGTCTGCTGGTGTCGGCGGCGACCATCGTCTTGCTGAGCCTGACCATGTTCACCTCGATGATCGATGTGCGCATGCAAAGCAAGACCGCGGTGCTGACCGCGTCGCTGCAGACCGCCAATACCGAGCTGCAGCACCTGGCTTTCCGCGATGCGCTGACCGGTTTGCCGAATCGCCTGCTGTTTGACGACCGCGTGGCCGTGGCGGTAGAGCGCTGCAGCCGCGATGGTTCGACCCTGGCCGTGCTGTTTGTCGACCTGGACGGCTTCAAGCCGGTGAACGACTCGTTCGGCCATGGCGTGGGCGACCTGGTGCTGCGCGAGATGGCCCAGCGCATCGCCGGCGAGGCCCGGGCCTCCGATACCGTGGCCCGGGTGGGTGGCGACGAATTTGTGCTGCTGCTCGAAGGCAAGCCTGACACCGCGGCCGCGGCCCAGATCGCCCAGCGCATCATCGACGCGCTGAACCAGCCCTTCTCTGCGGGCGATCACGATGTACGGCTGTCTTGCTCGCTGGGCATTGCCATGTACCCGTCCGATGGCCCGCGCGAGCAATTGATGGCGCATGCCGATGCGGCCATGTACGCGGCCAAGCGTTCAGGCGGCTCGGCCTATGCGTTTTTTGAGCCGCACATGAACGCCGGCGTGCGCGAGCAGATCGAGCTGCAGCGCGACCTGCGTCTGGCGCTGGACCGCGGCGAGCTGGCGCTGCATTACCAGCCCAAGATCAATTCCGCGCGCGGGGTGATCACCGGCGTTGAGGCGCTGGTGCGCTGGCAGCACCCGGTGCGCGGCATGCTGAGCCCGGGCTTGTTCATTCCGGTCGCCGAGCGCTTTGGCCTGATCAACGCCCTGGGCAACTGGGTGATTGAAGAAGCCTGCCGCCAGGCCCACGCCTGGCGCGACCAGGGCTTGCAGATCCGCGTGGCGATCAATCTGTCGGTACACCAGCTGCGCCAGGAAGACCTGGTGCCGCGCATCCAGCGCGCCTTGCAACAGCATGCGCTGGACCCCGCGCTGCTGATCTTCGAGATCACCGAGTCGGTGGCCATGGAAGACACCGAAGGTACGCTGCAGACCTGCGAGCGTCTGGGCAGCATCGGCGTCAAGCTGTCTATCGACGACTTTGGCACCGGCTATTCCAGCCTGTCCTATCTGCGTCGCCTACAGGTCAGCCAGTTGAAGATCGACCAGTCCTTCGTGCAGGACCTGGAGCACAGCGCCGACGCGCGTGCCATCGTCGAGGCCGTGGTCCAACTGGCCCACGCCCTGGGCCTGAGCGTGGTGGCCGAAGGCGTGGAAACCGCCGCCCAGCGCGATGTGCTGACCGCGCTGCACTGCGACGAGCTGCAAGGCTATCTGTACGCCCGGCCCATGACGGCGATGGTGATGGGCGATTGGGCGGCCAATATTGGCCGGCCGCAGGGCCTGGCGTTCACCGAATCGGTGTTTCTGGAACTCTGAGCGGGCCGAGGTCGGGCCGGCAGGGCAGATGGCGGCTGCCAGCTTGCGGTATGCCGGCGTCCGCGTCGGCCTGTTGTTTTTGCGGTCTTTACACATCGAACCCCGCCCAGTGCGCGGGTTACAGACCACATCCATCCGTGGGTAGATGAAACCTCTATGCTATGTTTTGAATAGCTGATGGCGCAGTATTTATATGCGCTAAAGCCTGTTTTCATGTGATTTTTTTGAGGCTGGAAGTTCGGCCTGCGGAGGGCGACGAGCCGGTTGGATTTGTAATATTTGTTTAACTTTCGGTAAATATATTAAGGGCATATCAACTATTTTTTGGGTGCCCCATGAAGACGTTTTTGCCGATGCCGATGCCGATGCCGCTGGTGTCTGATGCTGGTGTTGCGGGCGCCGCGCTGCAGCGCCGCAATCTGCTGAAGATGGGTTTGGCGTCGGCCTCCACCCTGGCCGCGGGCGGCTTGCTCAGCGCCTGCGGCGGCGGCGATGGGGGCGGTGCGGCTGCTGCTGCGCCCATCTCCAGTTTTGCGCTGGCGGTGCTGCCCGACACGCAGTTCTATTCCCGCTATGCCACGTCGGGCGAGAGCAGCCAGTACGAGCGGCACTACGGCAGCGAGCCCTACTACGCGCAAACCAAATGGGTGGCGGACAACGCGGCCAAGCTCAATATCCCGTTCCTGATCCACCTGGGCGACGTGGTGGACCAGGTCGGCAAACCCGAGCAATGGAAGGTCGCCGATACCGCCATGCAGGTACTGGAAGTGGCCAAGGTGCCGTATTCCATCCTGGCCGGCAACCACGACGTGTTGAACGACGTGGACTTTGATTTCAGCCCCAGCACCGGCACCGACACCCAGCGCGTACTGGCCAATGAGCCTTATCTGCAGTGGTTCAGTGCCAAGCGCGCCAAACGCCAGACCACTTTTGGCGAGCGTGACAGCACGGGCTTCCATGAGTACCACGTCTTCACCGCGCAGGACCAGCAGTTTCTGGTGCTGTCGCTGTCCTGGCGTATCTCGGACGCCGGCATTGCCTGGGCCCGAAGCGTGATCGCCGCGCATCCCAAGCTGCCGGTGATTTTGGTCAACCACCAGCTGCTGAATATTGCGCCGGATGCTGTGAGTCCGTTAGAGACCAACTACGGCAAGATGCTGTGGGAGAAGCTGATCCGCGACAACGACCAGATCTTCATGACCCTCAACGGCCACCACCATGGCGGCGCGCACCTGACCAAGACCAACGACTTTGGCAATGCGGTGGAAGAGATGGTGGTGGACTACCAGATGGCCTACCAGGGTGGCAACGGCCTGATGCGGCTGTACGAGTTTGACCTGACCAACAACCTGATCAAGGTGCTGTCCTTCTCGCCCTGGGTGCCGATGAAGCCCGCCGACAGCCTGAATGCGTTTGACCAGGCGGTGCTGACCGAGCCCAACCACAGTTTCAACATCGCGATCAATTTTGCCCAGCGCTTTGCCCGCTTCAACCCCACGTTCGGCGTGGGCAAGGCGACGGTGGCTTCGTCACTGGTGGAGCAGGCCAAAGCCCTGGTGTTGAAGGGCTTTACCGAGCCCACGGCCGTGGTGCAAGTGCCGGCCCGGGACAGCGACGACTACCCCAAGATCGCGTCCACCGTGGCCCACTGGCGCTTCTTCGGCGGTGTCGATGGCGCGGCCGTGGCCCCCGGCACGCAGATCGCCGATGTGACCGGCGCTAACCCGCTCAAGCGCGACCAGCTCAACACCAGCGTGATCGTCGGCGCCGAGGTCGGCGACATTGTCTGGAGCAGCGACCACCACCGCCTGTCGGCCGCGCCGGGTTCGGTGGGCTTTCTCAATACCAACAAGAACACGCCGCGCCTCAGCTACTTCTTGACCGATGCCGCGGCCCCGATCAATGCGCAAACCTTTGCCAGCGGCGGCTATACGGTCGAGGCCTTCATCAAGATCGACAAAACCTGGGACAAGTCCAAACATGCGTGGATGAACATCATGACGCGCGACGGCAAGCGCGGCGATTTGCCCGGCTTCAATGGCGGTGATCCAGAGTCGCCGCCCCTGCTGTTCGCTATCTCCAGTCTGCGCGAAGTGCAGTGGGAGGTGGTGCCTGACACCAGCGGCGCGCGTGAAGGCGAGGCCAGTTGGTCGGGCGAGATCATTGCCGACACCTGGGTGCACATCGCCATCGTCAACGACCCCACTACGCACGACACCATCATGTACGTGGAAGGCGCACCGGTGCTGCGCAACAGCGGCAATGTGCCCGGTCTGGCCACGCTGTCCGCCACGTCCCCCTGGGTGGTTGGCGGCGGCTCCTGGGACGGCGACCGCGCCGATGGCTTCTTCGGCAAGATCGGCGAAGTCCGGGTGGTGGCCGAAGCCCTGCCTTCCACCAAGTGGCTGACCGCGCGCCGCGCCTGAACTGCCGCCTGTATTGAAAAGGTTCTAACCGGCCTCAGGCCGGGCTTTGTTCGCTGTGGTGGGCGATCACGGCCAGCGCGTTCTGCGCTGCGGCCACGCCCATGTTGACGTAAGCGTCGCCGGTCACGCCGCCGATGTGCGGGCTGAGCACAAAGCCTGGCTGGTGCTGGAACGGATGGTGGGCCACGATGGGCTCGATGGCGAAGCTGTCCAGGCCGGCTGCCCGGACCTGGCCGCTGCGTACGGCGGCCAGCAGCGCGGTTTCGTCGACCAGGCCGCCGCGCGCGGTGTTGACGATCAGCACGCCGGGCTTGCACTGGGCCAGGGTGGTAGCGTTCAGCAACTGGCGGTTGTCGTCGGTCAGCGGGCAGTGCAGCGAGACCGCATCGGCTTCGCGCCACAGGGTGGGCAGGTCCACGCTGTGCACATAGTCGGGCAGGTTCTTGGCGAAGGGGTCGAAGCCGATCACCCGCATGCCCAGCGCATCCACCATCTTGGCAAAGCGCAGGCCGATCGCACCCAGGCCGACCAGCCCGATGGTACGGCCGCCGAGTTCCAGGCTCTTGTGCGTGGCCTTGTCCCAGATGCCGGCGTGCATGCGCGCGTCCAGCGTCACCACCGACTTGGCGCAGGCCAGCAGCAAGGCCAGGGCCTGCTCGGCCACGGCTGCAGCATTGGCACCAACGGCGGCTACTACCTCAATGCCGCGCGCCTGGGCCGCTGCCTTGTCGATGGTGTCGGTGCCGCTGCCATGCTTGGAGATGACCTTCAGCGAGGGCGCGGCGTCCATGGCGGCGGCGCCGACCTTGCTGTAGCGCACGATGATGGCCACCGGGTCGTGCTGGCGGCACAGCGCCACGATGTCGGCCTCGCTGGGGGTCTTGCCGGCGTAAACGATGTCGTAGCCGGTGAGCAGTGCCAGCGCCTGCGGCGCCAGGTCGGCGGCGGTGACGAGGATGGCGCTCACAGTGTTTCTCCTTCGCGCAGCACGCCGGCGTTGCGCAGTGCACTGGTCAGCCATTTGGCGGCGGTGTCGCCGGTCTTGATGGCGGCGATGCGGGCGGCTTCGTCTTGCACCTTCTTGGTGGCCAGCGGCAGCAGGGACGCGATTTTTTCGCGCTCGACCACCACCACGCCGTCGGCGTCGCCGATCACGAAGTCACCGGCATGCACGGTGACTCCGCCCACCGTCACCGGGTGGCCGATGCGACCGCCGCAGTTCTTGGTGGGGCCGTTCGGGTTGGTGCCGACCGAGAACACCGGGTAGTCCATGGCGTCGATGTCCAGGCTGTCGCGCGCCGCGCCGTCCATCACCACGCCGGCAATGCCGAGCTGCTGGCAGGCGGTCATCATGATGGTGCCCATCAGCGCCGCGGTCTGGTCGCCCTTGCCGTCGATCACCAGCACGTCGCCCGGTTGGGCCAGGGCGATGGCGGCATGGATCATCAGGTTGTCGCCGGGGCGCACTTCCACCGTGATGGCCGTGCCGGCCAGCTTCATGCGCGGATGCAGGGGCTTGATGCGGCCGTGCAGCGCGCCGCGGCGGCCGGCGACATCGGCCAGGATGGCCGGCTGGAAGGTGGCGGCCTGGCGCACGATGTCGGCGGGGACGCGGGCAAAGTCACGCAGGATGTCGGCTTGGGTAGAGCTCATGGGAGTCTTTCGCTAGGGGTGGGGGGATGGAACAGGCGTGCCGGTTCCCACCCCGCGCCATACGGTGAAGTAGGGCGGGGCATGGCGTACCAGGACGGTGGAGCGGTGGGTGCCTAGTCGGCCCGGGCGCCCGAGGACTTGACGATGGCCCCCCAGCGCAGGATGTCGCTGCGGATCAGCGTGGCAAAGGCCTCGGGCGTGCTGCCGAGCACTTCGGCGCCCTGGGCGTCGAGCTTCTTCTTCACCTCGGGGTTGGCCAGCGCCTGGTTGAAGGCGGTGTTGAGCTTGCTGATGGCTTCCTTGGGCATGGCGGCCGGGCCGGCCAGGCCGAACCAGGTCACGGCTTCAAAGCCCTTGTAGCCGGATTCGTCCATCGACGGCACATTCGGCAGGTCGGCGTTGCGCTTCAGCGAGGTCACCGCCAGGGCGCGCATTTTCCCGTTGCGGATATGGCCGATCAGCGTGGGCACCGAGGACACATACATCTGGATCTGGCCGCCGATCAGGTCGGTCGCGCCCTGGGCCGCGCCCTTGTAGGGCACGTGGGTGAGCTGGATGCCGGCGGTCTTCTGGAACTGTTCGGTGGCCAGGTGGGCCACCGTGCCGTTGCCCGAGCTTGCGTAGTTCAGCGCGCCAGGCTTGGCCTTGGCTGCGGCCACCACGTCGGCCAGGGTTTTGTACGGGGAATCGGCAGCCACCACCAGTACCAGGGCGGCGCTGGCCACCAGGCCGACCGGGGCCAGGTCTTTTTCCGGGCTGTAGGGCAGCTTGGGGTAGAGCGTGGGGTTGATCGCCAGATTGCTGGTCTGGCCCAACACCAGGGTGTAGCCATCGGGTGCGGCCTTGGCCGCCGCGTCGACACCGAGGTTGCCGCCCGAGCCCGGCTTGTTGTCGATCACCAGCGTCCAGCCCTGGGTGGTGGCGACCTTGTTGACCACCTCGCGGGCAATGATGTCGGTGCCGCCGCCGGCCGGGAAGGGCACGATCACGCGGATCGCCCGGTTCGGGTAGTTCTGCGCCAGCGCCGGGGCGGCCAGAAGGGAAAAAGCCGAGGCCGCGGTAAGAGCGCACAAAAGGCCGTGGCGGATGGGTTGCATGGAAAGTCTCCGTTGTTGTGGTCGATGGCTGAATTTTCATCGCTCGTTTCGTTCTGTACAATTGCGTTGCGTCTGTCGAAACAAATGCCAAAGCATGAACCCCACACCTGTTCCTGAAACCGCCACCCCGGACGAGGGCGGCGTGGTCGCCGTGACGCGCGCGCTGCGGCTGCTGGAGGCCTTTGGTACCAGCCATGCGCAACTCACGTTGGCCGAGCTGAGCCGCGCCACCGGCCTGCACAAGACCACGGTGCTGCGCATCGCGCGCACCCTGGCCATGGACCAGTACCTGGTGCAAAAAGAAGACGGCAGCTGGCGTCTGGGCCGGGCCGCCGGTTGGCTGGGCGCCTGCTACCAGGCGACTTTCAATGTGCATGAAGTGGTGGAGCCGGTGCTGCGCGACCTGGCGCTGAAAACAGGCGAAAGCGCCTCGTTCTATGTGCGCGAAGGCGATAGCCGGACCTGCCTGGTGCGGGTCGAGGGGCCGCAGGCGATCCGCCACCATGTGCGCGTAGGCGCGGCGCTGCCACTTGATTTGGGTGCACCCGGGCGGGTGATCCTGGCGTTCTCCGGCGAGCCGGGGGAACCGTACGAAGCGATCCGTCGGCGTGGCTACCATTTGTCGCAGGGGGAACGCGAGCCCGAGGTCTCCAGCGTCTCGGCGCCCATCTTCGGCGTGCAATGGCGGCTGCTGGGTTCGGTGTGCATCTCAGGCCCGACTTCGCGGCTGCACCTGGCCCGGCTGGAAGAGTTGGCGACCACGGTGATGGACGCGGCGAACCAGCTGTCCTACGCCCTGGCCGGCGGCCAGCAGCCGGTGCGGGTGGCGCGCCCGACCACCTGGCATCCCTGAGCGTTCGCCCTATAGCGTGCCGTCGCGTTTGAACTGCTCGGTGGCCGCCACCAGCGCGCTGGCAATGCCGGGCTCGAAGGCCGCATGGCCGGCGTCTTCAATCACCTGTAAGCGGGCTTCGGGCCAGGCTTCGTGCAATGCCCAGGCCGAGCGCGGCGGGCATACCGCGTCGTAGCGGCCCTGCACGATGACGGCCGGCAGGTGGCGGATGCGGCCGACGTTGCGGACCAGTTGGTTGTCGTCCAGAAAAGCGCCGTTGCGCATGTAGTGCGCCTCCAGCCGGCCCACGCCCAGGGCCACGGCGTCGGAGCCGAACTGGTCGGCCACTTCGGGGTGCGGCAGCAGGTGCAGGCAGCTGCCCTCGTAGCGGCTCCAGCTGCGGGCCGCGGCCAAGTTTTCGGCCGGGTCGTCGCTGAACAGGCGCTGCGCATAGGCTTTCAGCAAGTCGCCGCGTTCGGCCTCGGGGATATGGCCGGCGAAGGCCGCGTGTTCTTTGGGAAAGAACCAGCGTATGCCGTTCAGGAACCAGTCGACCTCGGACCGGGTGCAGAGGAAGATGCCGCGCAGCACAAAGCCGGTGCAGCGCTCGGGATGGGCCTGGCCATAGGCCAGCGACAGCGTGGAGCCCCAGGAGCCGCCAAACACCAGCCATTGGGCAATGCCCAGCATCTCGCGGATCTGCTCGATGTCCTGGATCAGCAGTTGGGTGGTGTTGTTGCGGTACTCGCCCAGCGGTGTCGATTGGCCTGCGCCGCGCTGGTCGAACAACACAATGCGGTAATAGGCCGGGTCGAAGAACTGCCGGTGCTTGGGCGACAGGCCAGCGCCCGGGCCACCGTGCAGAAACAGCACCGGTACGCCGTCCGGATTGCCGCATTCCTCCCAGTACAGGGTGTGGATTGCGTCTACCGGCAGCATGCCGGTGCGGTAGGGTTCGATGGGTGGGTAGGGGGTGTGCAGTGCGGCGTCGGGCATGGCGGTCAATTCCTTTGCCCGGATGGTAGGCCATCCGGGCAAAGGAAACCCGGCCGATACAGGGCGGGGCGGCTTAGTTGATGCTCAGCCGGTGCACGCTGTTTCCGGCTTTCTTGGGCAAGGCCACGCTCAGCACGCCGTCGTTGTACTGGCATTGGGCTTTGCCCGCGTCAACCTCTTGCGGCAGCTGGAAGCTGCGTGCCACGGCACCGTAGTAGCGCTCGCTGCGCAGGGTCTTGGCGTCCTTGTGCGTATCCTGCTGCTTGATTTCGGCCCGCAGGGTGACGGTGCTGCCGTCCACGGATACCTGGATGTCTTCCTTGCGGACGCCGGGCAGCTCGGCCACCACCTTGTAGGCCTCCGCGTCCTCTTGCACGTCTACCTTGATCTGGGTGGGTGAGGGCAGCGGGTCGCCATGCAGGGGGTGGATGAAAAAGCCAGGCGCCATGTCGCGGAAGAATTCGTCAAACAGGCTGTTGTTGCGGCTCGTCAGTGCATTCATTTTGGGCTCCTTAATGAGTGGATGAAAAGCCGGTGGCCAACTCTGCTAACCACCGTAAACCGATGGTGGTGTCTGCTGTTTCGGTTTTCAAGAGCCGTTTGAAAGAGGTTGGCGTCGGATCAAAATGGGGCGCCGGTGGGTGCGGCGCCCCGGCTTGCATACCCATTTAGAGTGCTCTGCTTTTGATAGCTATTGGCGCTTATGAAATAAGCGCAAAGGCCCAAACTCGACCATGCGCAGACCGGCCGTGACCAGCCAATGGGGTTCGCGGGCCCCGTTGGCTGGCTGGCGGCCCTATGGGGTTCAGCCTCAGGATGTCTGCGGCAGGTAGCTGGGCCGCGTGGTCGTCATGCCTTGTTTGACCTGCCGGGTGAGTTCATCGGCCAGCACCTCATCGAAGCCGGACTCGAGCCCGCCGAGCGCGCGCCGAACGATCTCCTCGGGGCTGGACTTCGGGACATCGAACCCGCGCGTGAGATCGGTATCCACGTAGGCCATGTGTAGCCCCAGCACCTGGGTCTTCTGCGCCGCCAGTTCGTGGCGCAGCGCATTGGTGAGCGACCAGGCTGCGGACTTGCTGGCCGAATAAGCGGCCAATTCACCACCGTTCACCCACGAGGCGACCGACAAAACGTTGAGAAAGGCACCGCCGCCATGGGCCTTGAGGATAGGCGCGAAGGCCTTGCTCATGCGCAATACGCCGAAGAAGTTGGTCTCGAAGATGCGTCGGGCAAGGTCTTCGCTATCGACGTCGAGAAAGCCGCCGGGCTGGGCAATGCCGGCATTGTTGATCACCAGCGTCACATCCGATGCCAGTGCCGCGGCGGCGGCCACATCTTCTGGCTTGTTGACGTCGAGTCGCAGGGCGTGTACGCCAGGCTGGGTAATGCTTGCAGGGTCGCGCGCGGCTGCATAGACCTTGCGAGCGCCGCGGGCAAGTAGTTCGCGCGTGAACGCCAAGCCGATGCCGCGGTTAGCACCCGTGACGAGTACTACAGAATTTTCGATCTTCATAGGAAACTCCAAAAATGGGATGGGAAACCAGGCTCACTTGAGCTTGACAACGACCTTGCCTTTGGCGCGGCCGGCTTTGACGTAGGCCAGGGCCTCGTTGGTTTGTTCGAACGGGAACACCTTGTCGACCACGGGGCGAATGACGCCAGCATCGATCAGCTGGGTAATCTGCCGCAGTTGGCTGCCGTTCGCCTTCATGAAGAGGAACGAATAGCCCACGCCGCGGCTCTTGGCTCTGCGGCGTATGCCTGCGCTCAGCATGCGCATGACCAGCCGTACGAACCCGGGGGCGCCGATCTCCTGGCCGAATGCCGGGTCCGGTGGCCCGGAGATCGAGATGAGCTTGCCGCCAGCCTTGAGCACGCGCAGGGATTTTTCCAGCGTCTTGCCGTCCTGGCTGTTCAGCACCACGTCGTAGTCTTTCAAGACATCTTCGAAATCCTGCGTCTTGTAGTCCACGACCACGTCTGCGCCCAGGCTCTTCACCAGTGCGACATTGCCCGCGCTGGTTGTCGTGGCGACGGTGGCGCCCAGGTGCTTGGCCAACTGGATGGCGAACGTGCCTACGCCGCCGGAGCCGGCCTGGATGAAGACCTTCTGCCCCTTCTTCAGCTGGGCCTTTTCGACCAGCGCCTGCCATACCGTCAAAGCCACCAGGGGAATCGAGGCGGCTTCTTCCATCGTGAGGTTCTTGGGTTTGAGCGCCAGCGATGCTTCCTTGACCGGGACGAACTCGGCGAATGTGCCGATCCGAAAATCATCCGGCCGCGCATAGACCTCGTCGCCCAGCTTGAACTGGCGCACGCGCGGGCCGACCTTGACAACCACCCCTGCGACGTCGTGGCCCAGGATCAGGGGGAGTTGGTAGGGCAGGATGAGCTTGAACTCGCCGTCGCGGATCTTCGAGTCCACCAGGTTCACGCCAGCGGCGTGCACCTGGACCAAAACCTCGTCGTCGCGCAGCTCTGGCTCTGGCATGTCTGCCGCCCGCAATACGCGATTTTTTCCGTATCTTTCGAGAATGAATGCTTTCATGGTTTTCCTTATTCCTGGCGTATCCAGGTTTGCGAGCGGCCCAGGACGGGCACGCCGATATAGCCGCGCACGCTGAGCTTCTTGCCCTCGTCGATCAGGCGCACTTTGCTGCGATAGACCTTGCCGTTGTCCGGATCAAGAATCTGGCCACCGCCGTATTCCTCGCCCTCTTTCGCCAGGCCACTGAGGATCACCAGACCCACCACGGGAGCATTTTTGTTCGCGCCTTCGCATTTGTCGCACTTCGGATTTGGATCTTCCGTCGGGGCGGGAAATACTTTCTCGATCTTGCCCTGCAGGCTTCCATTCGATTCGGTGATGCGGATGAGTGCCCGTGGCTTGCCGCTGACGTCATCCATGTTTTTCCACAGGCCCGCAGGCGATATATCGTCCGCCCGGATCGGCGGAGCCGCCAGCGTTGCAGCCAGTACCAGAGCGATGGAGCCCGCTTGTTTCAAGCGCAGTAGGGCTATGGCTCCAGCGGTTGAAGCTGCTTGGGCCGTGAACAGCCGCTTGGGTAGTATGGGATGCATATGGGTTTCTGTTTTAACGATGGGTTTGCCGGGTGCGAGCGGCATACAAGAAGGCCATAACAAGCACGATCTCGATGGCAACAGCCACCAGGATGCCGGGTCCGGCATGGCCGTTGATGAGCTCAACGGTGCCTAGAGCCGCGAGCAGCAGGCAAGCGACGATAGCCCCGCTGAGTAAGGCCGAGCGGGCGGGCGATGGCGCTGCATTCCTTGCCTGGAGGAACATGACACCGATGCCCGCATACAGAGCCGCCGCCCGACGTCCCATCAAGCCCGTGGAGTCTGAAAGATCAACGCCCCAACGGGATAGCAGCACACCGGGCGCGAACATCCAAGTGAGCGCCAGCGCCAAGAAGATGCATGCGGCCAAGATCGCCGCATTGCGAAAGCTGGTGTTCATGGGTAGATGCCTCTGCATGCTCATGCATTGACGTCGACAACGGTACGGCCCCGGATTGTTCCTGCGAACAAGCGCTCAACGACTGCCGGTACCTCGGCCAGGCCCACCACATGCGTGGTGCGCGCGAGCTTGTCTAAATCCAGATCCCGCGCCAGTCGCGCCCAAGCCTCGATGCGCACCTGTTGGGGGGCATTGACCGAATCGATGCCGGCCAGCGTCACATTGCGCAGGATGAAAGGCAGCACCGAGGTCGGAAGATCCAGGCCCTGGGCCAGGCCGCAAGCCGTGACCACGCCCCGATACTTTGTGTGTGCCAGTACGTTGGCCAGCGTGTGGCTACCGACCGAGTCGACGGCGCCGGCCCACCTTTCTCTGGCGATCGGAGCACCCTTCTCCGAAAGCGTCCGGCGATCGATGATGTCGGCGGCCCCTAGCTTGCGCAGATAGTCGCTTTCCTCCAGTCGCCCTGTGGAGGCAACGACCCGGTAACCGAGACCCGACAGGAGGGCGATGGCGATGGAGCCGACGCCGCCATTGGCGCCCGTCACAAGAACGTCGCCATGCTGGGGCGTGAGCCCGCCATGCTCCAGCGCCAGCACCGACAGCATCGCTGTGTAGCCCGCCGTTCCGATGGCCATTGCGTCTTTGGTGGACAAGGTTGCTGGAAGCTTGAGCAGCCACTCACCTTTCACGCGCGCCTGCTGTGCATAGCCGCCATGGTGGGTTTGGCTCAAGCCCCAGCCATTGGCGACGACGCGGTCGCCAGCAGCGATGCCGGGGTAGGCCGAGGTTTTGACTGTGCCGGCGAAGTCAATGCCGGGAATCAAAGGGAACTGGCGAATGATGTCCGAGCGGCCGGTGATGGCCATCGCGTCCTTGTAGTTCACGGTGGAGTAATCGACGTCGACCAGGACGTCCCCGGGCATGAGGTCTTGTTCGCTCAGCGAGACCATGCTGGTGGTGATCTTGTCGCCCGTCTTGCTG
Organism: Rhodoferax ferrireducens; assembly: GCF_031458075.1. GTDB lineage: Bacteria > Pseudomonadota > Gammaproteobacteria > Burkholderiales > Burkholderiaceae_C > Rhodoferax_B > Rhodoferax_B ferrireducens_A. The sequence continues at coordinate 109,075 of NZ_JAVDXT010000002.1, forward strand.
GTGAGCAGTGCTTGGAATGTCATGGTTTTCTTTCAATGGAGTGTTATGCAGCGTGGAGTGCGAAACGGCTAACCGCTTATGCTGCGAGCCGAAGGTCTTTGCGCACCCCGGCGTCCAGCACACTGGCGGGCGCAAACCTGCGCAGCAGGCGCATGCGGCGGGCCAGGCCGGGGGCGTAACGGAGCTTGGGCTGCGTTGCCGCAGCCGCCTGCAATACGGTGTCGGCCACCACGCCGGGGCCGTCTGCTCCCACCAGCACCTCTTTGACGCGCTTTTCCACGCCTGCGCGGATCTCGCGGTACACGTCCAGCGGGGCATCGGGCGGCACCTGGTTCGCATCGAAGGGCGTATTGATGTAGGCGGGCTCGACCACCGAGACACGGATGCCCTGGGTGCGCAGCTCGTGGTCCAGTGATTCCGAATAGCCCGCCACCGCATGCTTGGTGGCGGAGTACAGCGCCATATACGGCATGGGCAGGAAACCCAGCACCGAGCCGATGTTGATGATGCGCCCACTTTTTTGGCGGCGCATGTGCGGTACAACGGCGCGTGTCATCCGCACCATGCCGAAGAAGTTGGTGTCGAAGATGGCCTGGGCCTGGGCCATCGAACTCTCTTCCGCAGCGGCCGCTGCGACGCCGAAGCCGGCGTTATTGACCAGCAGGTCGATGCGGCCCTCCAACTGGATCAGCTGCCGGACTGCGGCGTCGACCGATGCGTCCTGGGTTACGTCCAGGGCCAGCATCTGGAATGCTCGCTGAGCCACCTGGCCGCCACGCCGGCTGGTGCCGTAGACCCTGTAGCCGGCCAGTGCAAGCTGCTGCGCAGTGGCTTCGCCGATGCCGGAGGAGGCGCCTGTTACCAGGGCAATTTTCTGCTTCGTGTTCATGGGGTTTTTCCTTCAGGGTGTGATTTACGTATGATGACCATCATATTTTTGAGCGTGCGAAAAGCCAGCGTATTACGGCGGCTTCAGGCAGGGAGCAGGTGTTTCAATGCGGCCGCGCACAGGCTGTCGGATAGCGCGGGTTCGTCCACCGCGCGGGCCAACAGCAGGGTGCCGACCATGGTGGCGACGGTCACCAGCGCACGCTCGTGGGCGGCGGGCTGTCCCCAGTCGGGCGACTGGCGGGCGGCCAGATCGACCATGGCCTTGATGTGCCGTGTGGTCACCCGGCGGACTTCGGGGGCCTGGCGCGGCGTCTCCGAGCCCAGCGCGGCCAGCGGGCAGCCCAATTCGACTTGCTGCAGGTGCTCTGGCGACAGATAGGCGTGCAGCATGGATGCCAAGGCCTGCTCGGGCGGGACGTTGGCGACAACGCCGGTCGCCACGGCGGCGGATTCCGCGCACGCCCGATCAGCGGCCTCGGCCAGCATGGCTTCGCGTGATGCGAAATGGGCGTAGAAGGCGCCATGGGTCAGGCCGGCCTCTTTCATGATGTCGGCGACACCGGTTCCGTCGTAGCCGCTTCGCCGGATCGCCCGTGCAGCGGCCGATACGATGCGCTCGTGTGAGGCTTCCTTGGCGGTGGTTCTGGCGGTTTGCTTTGTGTTTCGCATGATGCATATCATACATAATTTCAAGAATCCGTGCTGTGACGGTTTTGGCGATACCGTTGGGCATAGCTGGGGCATGCGTTTCGACGGCAGCGGTTCACCAGGATTGCGTCCAGGCACAGCCGCAGGCCAAGCATCGACGATCCGAGCGGGCGCAAATTCTGGGTGTGGTCAGTGCTATCCAAACTATGCCGAAACTCGGGGCGCGATAACCTCAGAATATCGGTACATTGTCCCGTGAGGGTAGATGCCTTTTGACCGGAACCAGACAATGAAACTTGCAACCCTGAACGTGCTTGTGGCGGCGATTGAAGAGGGCAGCCTGCGGGGTGCTGCGCGCCGGGTCGGGGCGTCCCAGCCGGCGATCACCAAGATGGTCCGCGAACTGGAGCTGGAGCTGGCCGCCCCCCTGTTGCTGCGCACCTCCCGCGGCGTGGTGCCCACGGCACAGGGCAAGGTGCTCTACGACCGCGCCGTCAAAGTGGACCGCGAGCTGACTGCGGCGGTGGACGAAATCAACCAGATCGGCGGCCGCATGGTCGGCCATCTGCATGTCGGCGCCGTGCCCCTGGCCGTGATGCTGCTGATCCCCGAAACCCTGCGTACCTTCGGGCAGGAATTCCCCGAGGTCAAGCTCCGGGTCAGCGAGGAACTGTATGTGGCGCAGCTGCAGAAACTGCGTTCGGGCGAAGTGGATATAACCGTGGGCGGCATCCCGGACGATCTGTCCACCGGCGAGTTTTATGTCGAACCGCTGATGCAGACCAGCATGGTGGCGACCGTGTGCAAGGCCAGTCCCTGGCTGAAGGCGCGCAAGCTGTCGGACCTGCAAACTGCCCGGTGGGTCTACACCGGGCCGAACAGCGAATCCGGCTATGCCAAGCTGTTTTTTGAACGCCACAAGCTGCCGGCGCCGGCGGTGGGCGCGGTGGTGAATTCGACCCTGGCTCTGCTGGCCTTGGTGAGCTCGGGCGACTACGTGGCGCTGATGCCGCGGCAGATTGCGGTGCACCCCGTGGTCGCGCAGTTCATCTCCATCGTCGATATCGAAGAAAAAGGCTACCCCTTGCAGGTGGGGGCCATTCTGCGCAGCGACTCCGCGGTATCCCCGGTGCTGCGCCATCTGATTGCGCATTTGCACCGGGCCGCGCACCAGATCGAGCGGGCGCAGGCCTTGCCGTCCTGATACCGCATCTGCTTCGGAAACTCCCCGCTTCGCAGGCCGATCCTGCCGGGAAAATGCGCTTGCAGCGATAGCTTCGGGTTATCGCGGGCCTGAAATCAACGTCTCCCCAGGCAGTGGAGCGCTTCGCACAATCCGTCCCGCAAAGAGGCCTTTCCCGGCGTGGTGCCCGGCCTGGCCTCGGATTGCATCCGCATGCTTCGGCGGTTGACTGCTTCCCTGTGCCTTGCGCACTACTTTTCTATCAAAAAATAACCCACAAGGGTTGAGGAGACTCCATGACATTCAAACTCACACGCCGCTCTTTGATGGCTGCGATGCCGGCCATGGCAAGCGTTGGCATGCTGGCGGGCTGCGGTGGCGGCGATGATGCGGCGGCGGTCAGCGCTGAAGACGCGGCGCTGAAGTTTGACGCAAGCACCTACACCACGGTCAACGTCACACTGGACGGGGTGGCGTTGAAGCTGCGCCAGTACCGGCGTGTCTATGTGGCCAAGCCGGTCAAGATGGCGACCACGCTGACGACCTTCAACACCACCACGCTGGCCGATCCTTACGCCATGCAGACCATGGTCATCTCGGTGGCTGAGGCCTTGGTCAATGACCAAACGAAGCCGATTTACATGGTGGTCAACAACGCCGGCTGGTTCGCCAGCCCGGTGTCCACCACCGTGACCGAAGGCGCGGCTTTCGTCAGTACCAGCGACACGGATGCGATGGGTGCGGCGTTGAAGGCCGGCTATGTCGTGGTCAACCTGGGCACCCGCAGCCGGGGCGCCCGTGCCGAGGATGGACGCTGGGCGGGCAAGGCTCCGGCACCGGTGGTCGATACCAAGGCCGCCATCCGCTACCTGCGGCTCAACGACAGCCTTTTGCCGGGCAGCACAAGCCGCATCATCTTGACCGGCACCAGCGGCGGTGGCGGTTTGACATCCGCCGTCGCCGCCAGCGGCAACAGTGCTGACTTCCTGCCGTACCTGGCAGAAATCGGCGCGGCTGGCGTATCAGGCTCTGGAAGTACCGCCACCAGCACCCTCAAGGACGACGTGTTTGCCGCGGTGGCCTACTGCCCGATCAACAATCTGGGCAATGCCGATGCCGGTTACGAGTGGGAATACAACGCCACCCGCACGGATAGCAACACAGGCGCACTGAACAGCGTGGCCTACTCGGCCGGCCCGCAAGTCGCAGCCTCCACGGCGATCGCGGCCAGCTTTCCGGCCTACCTGAATGGCCTGGGCTTGACCCGCGAAGACGGCTCCGCCCTGAGCGATGCGAATCTGCGTGACGCCACCATGGCCCTCGTGAAAAAGGAAATCGAAGCCCAGATCGCCAAAGGCACGGCCGTTCCCGCGCTGGGCGCGAACTTCAGCGTCAGCGGAGTCGCCTATCTGAACGACTGGCTCACCCTGGCGGGCACGGGCACCAGCGCCACGGTGGCCAGCATCGACTACGCCAAGTACCTGGCGTTCGTGACCAAGATCCGGGCACTCAAGACGGTCGTGGCATTTGATGCAGTGGGCGTTACCGGCAACCCGAACATCAGCGGGGAATCCACACTCTTCGGTTCAGACTACTACAGCTATTCCAACTTCACCGCCTGGAGCTGGGCCAACAATGCCGTGAAGGGCGACGGTTCGGGCGTGGACGACACGGCACTGGCATGGGATGCGTACCTGGCCAGCTCGACCAGCAAACTGGCGACCCAGCTCAAGCTCATCAACCCGATGGCCTACCTCAACACCACCGCGGATACCGCACCTTACTGGTATGTGCGCCACGGCATGATTGACCGCGACACGGCGTTCGCCATGCAGACCTTGCTGTACTACGCGATCAAGAAGGATGCATCGGTGAAAGAGGTGGACTTCAAGTACCCCTACCTCGTGCCCCACAGCGGCAACTACGACGTGCAGGAAGCCTTCACCTGGATCAAAGCCAAGCTGGCAGCCAATCCCTGACCCCCTGCACCACACGCGTGTGGTGCTTTCCATTCCAATACACCCTAGGAGTCCTCCATGGCCCGCATCATCGGCGGCGTAGCCGTTTCGCACACCCCCACCATCGGCTTCGCCTTCGACCGCGACAAGCAGGCCGACCCGGTGTGGGCTCCCATCTTCGCGGCGCTGGAGCCGGTCAAGCAATGGCTGGCCGAAGTCAAACCGGATGTGGCCATCGTCACCTACAACGACCACGTCACCTCCTTCTTCTTCGACCACTACTCGGCGTTTGTGCTGGGTATTGGCGAGCGTTTTGAAGTGGCCGACGAGGGCGGTGGCGCGCGCGATCTGCCGGGCATCCACGGCCACCCCGCGCTGGCAGCGCACATTGGCCAGTCGCTGATGGCCGACGAATTCGACATGTCTTTCTTCCAGGATAAACCGCTGGACCACGGCTGCTTCTCGCCGCTGTCGGTGCTGTGGGAGCACGCGCAGGGCTGGCCGGTGAACATCGTGCCACTGCAAATGGGCGTGCTGCAGTTTCCGCTGCCCAGCGCCCGGCGTTTCTACAAGCTGGGCCAGGGGCTGCGCCGCGCCATCGAGAGCTACCCGGAAGACCTGCGCGTGGTCATCGTCGCCACCGGCGGCCTGTCGCACCAGGTGCACGGCGAGCGCGCGGGCTTCAACAACACGCCCTGGGACATGCAGTTCCTGGAGCTGTTCGAGAACGACCCCGAGCGCCTGGCCTCCTTGACCCACGCCGAGCTGGCCACGCTGGGCGGCATGGAAGGCGCCGAGGTGATGATGTGGCTGACCATGCGCGGCGCGTTGTCGTCCCAGGTGCGCAAGCTGCACCAGGCCTATTACCTGCCGTCCATGACCGGCATCGCGGCGGTGGTCTACGAAAACCTGGCCGGCCCGGTGATCGCCGGCGAGGTCGAGCGGCACCGCGCCGCCATGGCCGTGCAGATGGCCGGGGCCGAGCGCCTGCAAGGCAGTTATCCGTTCAACTTTGCGCGCAGCGTGAAGGCGCTGCGGTTGAACCGGTTTTTGCGCGACATGGCCGTGCCCGCGCACCGCCAGCGCTTCCTGGCCGATGGCCCGGCCCACATGCGGGAGGCGGGCCTGAACGACGAGGAATGCGACTTGCTACAGCGGCGCGACTGGCGCGGCCTGATCCACTACGGCGCGATCTTCTTCGGGCTGGAGAAGCTGGGCGCGGTGCTCGGCGTGTCCAACCTGCACATCTACGCCGCCATGCGCGGCGAGACGCTGGAGGTGTTCCAGCAAACCCGTAATGCACCGAATGCCCTGTACTCGGTGGCGGGCAGCGGCGGCACAGCCCCGATCTGGGACAAGCCCGCGGCCTAGGCTGCCTGGTGCCCCAGCGTGAACGCTTCCTCGAACACCGAGTAGCCGGCCCAGTCGCTGTGCGCAAATACCAGGCGCTGCGTTTTTTGTAGCTGCTGGCGCTGGTGCAATATGCGCTGCAGGCCGATTTGGCTTGAAACTGCAGGCGTCGGTATGGCCATCGCATGGCCGTAGCGGGTGATGTCGATGCGGGTGGCCTTGGTGGCGATGTCGGGGTGGGCGGTGCCCAGCTCGGCCAAGATCTCGTCGCGCCAGGCGGCCCAGGGTTTGTCCAGCAGCAGGCGCCGGCCGTCAGGTACATCGCCGAGCGCGCGGTAGTAGCTGAGCACTGTGGCGCCGGGCACCGGCAGCAGGCTCTGGTGCATGGCGTCCACATAGCCCAGGCCGGGGCTGCGGTACAGCACGTTGTCCCAGCTGGGCGCGGCGCCGGGCCGGTCTTGCAGCGGCGCGTCGATATGGATATTCGCCACCAGCCAGGGCGCGTAAGTGGTGCGGGCCGCGGCAGCGCGCAGAAAGTCCGGCGGATTCTGCATGACCCGTGCGGCAATGAACACCGGCAGCGCCACGATGGCGCGGCGTGCCTGCCAGCGCTCCAGCGTCTGGGTGGCGGTGTTGAAGGCATCGACCTCCACACCCTGTCGGGTTTCGGCGATACGCACCACCACCTGGCCGCTATGCAGGCGCGCACCCAGCGGCGCGGCCAGCCGCTGGGCCAGCCAGGCATTGCCCTCGGGCCAGGCCAGCACGCCATCCGCGACATCTTTGCGTTCGCCGCTGTCGGCCCCCGGGGCGTGGAAGCCATGCCGGCTGGCGAAGTAGTGGATGCCGGCCCAGGCCGACACCATGGCCAGGCCGGCGCCGTAATCGTCGCGGCAGCAGTAGTCCAGGTACCAGCGCAGCTGCACGTCGTCCAGGCCCTGCTGGTCCAGGTATGCTGCGAAAGTGATAGCTGCCAATGCTTGGTGTACCTGCGTAAACGGCAGTTTGGATGCGGGAATGGTCCAGCCCGCCTGTTGCCGCAGCTGCTCCACCAGCGCCGCAAACTTCTGGTACTGCGCCAGCGTGGCCGGGCCTACGCCCTGCACCGGCAGCAGGCCGTCCTGCCAGCCACCGTTGAAGAACAGCCGCTCCTGCGGGCTGTGGCACAGATGGCGCTCGGCGTACTGCCAGCGGCCCGCCACGCGCTGGCGCAGGCCCAGTTCTTCCAGCAGGTCTTGTACCTCGGGCGCGTCGTCGCTAGGCACTGGCAGGTAGTGCGCGCCCAGCGGGCAGGCAATGCCGTTCACCGTGCCGCTGCGGCTGTTGCCGCCGGCGCTGTCTTCCAGCTCCAGCAGCGCGAAGTCTTCCACGCCTTTGAGGCGCAAGGCCCGCGCCGCCGCCAGGCCGGCCACGCCGCCGCCGGCGATCACTACCTCGGTACGGTGGGTGGTCGATGGCGTCGGCCAGCTGCGGGTATCGCGCAGCCGGTGGCCACGGTCCAAGGCGATGCCGGTGAAGCCGCCGGCGATCTCACGGGTCGATGTGCAGCCCAGCAGGGGCAGGGTGGCGGTGGCGAGGAAGTGGCGGCGGTGCATGGGTGGGTAGGAGGGCGGCGGTCAGTATAGGCAGTGCCTTCGCTGCAGCCTGCTGTTGCATATGGACCATGCGCGCACCGAGGCCGGCAAGGTCAGCTTCTCATTCCCAGGCTGTGGGATGCGTCCTGCGTTTTCCACCATCGGCCCAAATGGGCGGCTGCCGCTAAAAACAGCGGAGCGGCCTGCGGGTCGTTGTCTGCCGCATCCAGGCAGGCCAGGGTGTACTTGGCCAGGTGGGCATCCGGGTGCGTGGCAGCGTGGCTGGCCAGGGCGGTGGCCGATATTTGCGGATCAGCGATTACGTCCGAGACTTCCAGTGCCACGGTGCCCAGTGTGGCGCGGAAGGCCAGCACATGGGTGGCGGCGATGGCAACCAATGCCTGCGGGTCGCGGCTGGCATCGGCGTTGGCCAGCACGGCTTGCGGCAAGCTGAGGCAGTGGGTCCAGCCGTAAGGCGCATGCTGCGGGGTGTCTTGCAGCATGGACAGTGCCGCCAGGCGCAACAGCACCCGTTGCGCCTGGGGCACGGTCAGGGTCTGGCACGGGCCGGCCAAGAGCCGGGTGGCCATGCCGTTGTTTTGTACGGCCAGCAGAGTTGGTGCGATGGCGGTCGATGCCAGCGCCCATGCCGGTACCTGGGCTAGCCGTTGCCACAGGATGCTGGCCGGATCTGCATCCGTTCCACCTTCCGGGCCGGGCTGGGTGTGCCAGGTCAACTGTAGATCGGCCTGGCGCGCTACCGAACGCAAGGGCGCATGCAGCAAGCCGCCCAGTCCCGGGATCGTATGTACGAAACGAGGCAGGGCGGCCAGCAATATCGGGGTATGCGCGGCCGCGCCCAGTTGCGGCGTGAGTACGTCCACGAGTGCAGCCCGCAGTTGCCACAGCGGCAGGGCTTTCAGCAGAAATTCCAATGCGCCGTTGCAGCCATCGGCATCACCGTTGCGCAGCGCCGCCAGCAAGGCCTCCTGTGCGTGCCGGGGTGTGGCAAAAGTGGGTGACAGGAGCGTGATCTCCGGCCCTTCGGCGGCATAGCGGCTGGCGATGGCGGCGATCTGCTGGCGGGCCAGGTCGCGGGCGCTGGGTGCTACACGTGGCAACAAGGCGGCCCGCGCCAGCAGCTCCAATGGAGCGTGCAAGACAATCGACGAGGGTGGCCGCTGCTTGGGGGCTGTGATGGCCGCGGCCACGGCAGACACCAGACGCATGTCGCTCCACCGGTGCGCCGGACACCGTGCCCAGGCTTCGGAAAAAGTGTCCAGCGGGAGCTTTCGCAGAAGGTCAGTGGTGGTATCCATGGTCGGTATTCTGCAAGTTAAAGTAAACTTTAAGTCAAGAGGATTTTGATGAAAGAAAGCCACTGCAATGTCTGCTGAAATGCTGTCAATTGGCGTGCTGGCCAAGCGCTCCGGAGTGGCCGCCAGCGCGCTGCGCTTCTACGAAGATGCCGGTTTGATCCGCAGCACACGCAGTGCCGGAGGCCAGCGCCAGTACCCACGCGAGGTATTGCGCCGGGTGGCATTTGTGCGGGTGGCCCAGACGGTGGGGCTGAGCCTGGACGACATCCGTGCCGCCCTGGCCAGCTTGCCGCAGCAGCGCACGCCCAGCCCGGAAGATTGGCAGCGCCTGTCTACCGCCTGGCAGCCGATGCTGGACCAGAAAATCGCCCAGCTCAAGGCCCTGCGCGACCAGCTTTCGGCATGCATTGGTTGCGGCTGCCTGTCCTTGGAGCGCTGCGCGCTGTACAACCCCGGTGATGTGGCGCAGCAGCGTGGCAGCGGCCCCCGCTATTTACTGGGGGACAAGCCGGTCCAGGCTAGGTGATAGGGCCGATCAGGGGTGGCTGGTTTTGTATGCGGTGATGGCCTTGGCGAGGTCGGCGTATTCCTCGCAGCTTTGGTTGCCGCAGATTTTCTCCAATGCGGCCAGGTGTTTCTCGGCCTCGGCCGGTTGTTTGTCCATCAGATAGGCTTCGCCAATGTACTCGTGTGCGCCCCGGTGCTGGGGGTTGATCTGCAGCGCGATCTTGTAGTGCTCAAAGGCCTGGGGCAGGTTGGGTGTGCTGCTTTTGCGGGCGGTATAGCCCAGCAGGTTGTGGATGTCGGCGTTGCGGGGCTCGTCGCGCAGCGCGGCGTTCAGCTCGAACTGGGCGCGGCGCCAGTCCTTGGACTGGATGGCTTTTTGCGCATTGTGCAGGCGCTCGCTTGCGCTGGGTGCGCTGGTGTCTATGGCCTGCGCGGTGCCGCAGGCGAGCAGGCAGGCGGCTGCCACGCTGTAGATCATTGGACGCATATCGGTCTCCTTGGGGATCTGGGGGCTCCCGCATTTTCGACCATGCGTATGACCCTAGTGGCGGGCGTATTTTTCTAACCAGGCGCTGTTGCGGGGGCCGGGCGGCGCGACAGCCAGCGCGCCAGCGGGTCGCGCCAACCATGCCGGCTGGCCCAACGGGCCGCGGCTACTGCGGCCAGCCATGCCAGCAGCGCGACTGCCAGGGTCAGCGCGGTGTCGCCGCCGAGCGGACGCAGCGCGCCATGGCCCAGTGCCATGCCCAGCGACAGCAGCAAATACATCGCCAAGGTGTGGTGGCCGGCCGGGGCCAACCAGCCGGCCCAGCGCGGCAGCTGTGGTTGGCGGTGCAGATGGCGCTGGCCCCAGCCCAGCAAACACGCCACCAGCCAGATGCCGGGCAGCGCGCCCAGCACGAAGAAGGCGCTGAGGGTGATGGGGTGGGGCGTGCCCGTGTGGTGTAGCCAGGCCGAGGCCGTGCCCAACGCCAGGTTCAGCAGCAGCGCCAGCGCCAGCTGCCCGTGGCCGAAGCGCCGGGCCCAGAACTGGCGCGCCGCACGCCGGTTGCCCAGCAGGCGAAAGCGCCGGGCCAGCATGCCGGTCACGGTCAGCCACAGCAGCAGGGGGAAGAAGGCGGTCAAGGAGCCGATCTGCCCCTCCAGGTAGCTGCTGGCATTCAGCGCGAGAAAGGACTGCAGGCCCTCCGTAGCCACCAGGCTATCGGCCTCCGAATAGGGTGGGTAGACGCCGTCTTTCCATTGCCAGAGCAGTACCCCGTTGCCCAGCAGCAAAACCACCACCAGCAGGGTCAGCCGGCGCCAGATGCGCAGCAGCCGGGCCGGCCGCGCGCTGGCCCAGCCGGCTGCCACCAAGCCGCACACGGCGTAGGCCGTCAGGATGTCGCCAAAGTAGACCAGGCTGCCATGCAGCAGGCCCACGCACAGCAGTTTGCCGTAACGGGCGCGCAACAGCCTGCCCACCGGCTGGCCGCGGGCGCGCGTCTGCAAGGCCAGCGCACACAGGCTGTAGCCAAACAAAAAGCACAGCAGCGGCCAGGCCTTGCCCTGCACCAGGGCCAGCAGCAGGCCGTGCAGTACCTGGGCCAGCAGCGAGTCGGCCGGTTGCGGCGCGCCTATGGGCAAGGGGTAGTCCGGCGTTTGCGCATAGCCCACCATGTTGACCACAAAAACGCCGAGCAGCGCCAGCGCGCGTAGCGCGTCGATCCAGGGTTCGCGGAGTGTGTGCAGGCGTTGTGTGTCTTGCATACGGCAAGCTTAAGCGCTCAGCCCGTCTTTGGGCGCCCGCGCCAGGCGATGGTGCGCATAGAACCCTGCTGCTTTCTGCTTGCCGGTGGCGGGGAGGGTAGGATTCTTCATACGATGCGCTGAATTTAAAGCCAGATTGGGTTCTCTCGCCCCCACTGTACCGAAAGCCCGCCATGTTGAATCTCGTCCGAACCATCCAGACCGTGGATGCCCACACCGGTGGTGAGCCACTGCGCATCTTGGTATCTGGCATGCCCGCCGTGCCTGGCACCGGCATTCTGGACAAGCGCGCCTGGCTCAAGACCCACCGCGACGATTTGCGCCAGTTCCTGATGAACGAGCCGCGCGGCCATGCCGACATGTACGGCGCCTACCTGCTGCCGCCGACCACGCCCGGTGCCGATTTCGGCGTGATCTTCATCCACAACGAGGGCTATAGCGATATGTGCGGCCACGGCATCATCGCCCTGGGCAAGGTGCTGGTGGAGCTGGGCTATGTGGAGCGCACCAGCCCGCTGACGCGCATAGGCTTCGACGCGCCCGCCGGCTTTATCGAAGCCTTTGTGGAGTGGGATGGCCAGCGCGCCGGCAAGGTCACCTTCAAGAACGTGCCGGCCTTCATCTACCTGCGCGACCTGGAGGTGCAGACCCCCAGCTTTGGCCGGGTGCGTGGCGACATCGTGTTTGGCGGCGCGTTCTACTACTACCTGAATGCCGAACAGGCCGGGCTGACGGTGAAACCCGAACTGGTCCGTTCGCTGATCCAGCTAGGCGCCGAAACCAAGGCTGCAGTGATGGCCCAGGTGAAGATCCAGCACCCGCTGGAGCCGGGGCTGGACCAGCTGTACGGCAGCATCATCGACAGCGCACCCAACTGTGCGGGCGTGGACCAGTCCAACGTCTGCGTGTTTGCCGACCGCGAGGTGGACCGCTCGCCCACCGGCACCGGCACCTCGGGCCGGGCCGCCCAGCTGTTCCTGCGAGGGCAACTTCCATTGGGGCAAACCTATGTGAACGGCAGCATCGTCGGCAGCAAGTTCGAGGTGAAGGTCGCGCAGGCGGTCAAGGTTGGCGACTTCGACGGCGCGCTCACCGAGGTCACCGGCAGCGCCCACATCATGGGCCACCACCAGTGGGTGCTGGAAGAGCTGGACCCGTTCCCCATCGGTTTCTTTTTGCGCTGAGGCCCGCCATGCAGATACTGAATGCCGAACAGACTGCCCGGGCCTTGCCCTATGCGCAGCTGGTGCCCGCAGTAGCCCAGGCCGCGCGCGAGCTGGCGCAGCAACAGATCCAGGCCCCCGAGCGTCTGGTCGTGCCCATGACCGAAGGCGGCGTGCTGCTGGCCATGCCCGCCGTGGGGCGCGACTTCAGCGTGACCAAGCTGGTCACCGTGCACCCGCGCAATGCCGCGCAAGGCCTGCCGGTGATCCAGGGTGAGGTGGTGGTGATGGATACCGCCAGCGGCCGCCGCCTGGCCTTGCTGGACGGTCCCACCGTCACCGCGCGCCGCACCGCGGCCGTCACCCTGCTGGGCATCCAGACCCTGGCACCGCATACGCCCAAGACGGCGTTGCTGATCGGCACCGGTGCCCAGGCCGCCGCCCATGTGGATGCGCTGGTCGAGCATCTGGGCTTGGCGCAGTTCTGGATTGCGGGACGCAGCCTGCAGGCCGCCCAGGCCTTCTGCGCAGCCCTGCAGGCCCGGCATCCGCACGCCCGTGCCACTGCCATGGCTGTGAGCGAAATGGACAATGTCTTGCCCGCCACCGATCTGGTGCTGGCCTTGACGACATCGCGTACGCCGGTGATCCCCGCGCACATCGGTGCGCAGACCCTGGCCATAGGCGTGGGCGCGTTCAAGCCGGATATGGCGGAATTCCCCCCGCCCTTGCTGCACTGCCGGCAGATCGTGGTGGACGACCTGGGCGGCGCCCGGCACGAAGCCGGCGATTTGCTGCAGGCCGGCGTGGACTGGGCCCAGGTGCGGGATCTGTCTTCGGTGCTGGATACGCCACTTGCCCCGGGGGCTGCAGTGCCGGTGTTCAAAACCGTGGGCCAGGCGGCCTGGGATCTGGCGGCTGCACGGGTGGCGCTGGCCGCAATCCAGCGTTCGAACTGAACACGTATCTTCTATGCGGCTGGCTCCAGCCAGCCTTGGTACCGCACGATCAGGCCGATCAGCGGGAGACACACTTCAACATGAAAGTGAAAGCGGCCCTGGGATTCATATTCGTAGCTGTTGCCGCCGGGCACCAGATAACGCGGAAGGGGCAGGCCTAAGAAAGTTGCGCCGCGCACCACCCAGTGCAATTTTTTTTCTGCTACCACCAAAGCAATGTGAAAGCGCAGCGGACCAAATCGCTCGACCAGCAGCCATTCGAGCGGGCCGGCACCTGTGGAAAGCGTGCTGGTAAAGCGCTGGGTATCGAAGCGCCGATGCCATACCTCGTTGCCATTTTGCTGCTGCATCTGCACGCTAACGGCGATGTCGGGGCTGGCTGTAGGAAAGCCAAACAAAGTTGCGATGCTGTTCGCACAGAATCCAGTGCCGCGTTGTACGCTGGCACGGCCTGCCAAAGTCTGTTGCTGCTGAACCTGGTGGGCGGCTTTTACCGCTGAGGGCAGATGGTTGAACGCATTGCCTAGCAGCAGCGGGAACACTCCTTGTATCTGCTGTCCGGGGCTGTGTTCTCGCACGCCGGTGTAAATGGTCCGCTGCGCAAACAGGGCGTCGTAGTCTGCGACTTCCAGGTCGTTGGTGGCCGGTCTGGCACCGGGTGCGGGAGGCTGGTGACGGAGCACTTTCTTCACGATGGCTTGCAAGGCCATGCAGGGAATATAGGGGCCGTCTTCGCCTTCGGCCAGCAGGTGCCAGGAGCGGTGCATGGGCTGTTGCTCCGCAGACAGCCCACGGACTTCCACGTACATGCCGCCACGGTGTTCGCCCCAGCGCAGCAGGTTGATGGCATGGAAAAAAAGCAGGCTGAACGGGGCAAGCGACGAGATGAGGCGCCAGCGTACCAAGCAGGCCATACCGTTGAGCATGCGGTGCAGTATTTCGGGTGTGGGGCCAGCGCCCATCCAGATTTCTGTCAGGCCAGTCCATAGCTTGGGCAGTACTTGCAGATCGGGCACTTCCACCAGGGAAAATCGGGTGTGTCGCAATGGAGCGTAGCCCGGAGGAGCGATGGTGTAGTAGCGTATCTCCATCAGCGCATGGCCTGTGTGGGTTTTGCCGTCTCTCACCAGTTGCACTGGTTGGCCCGCATAGCCTGCGATGGCGCGGATGACGTTTTTACCCACTACTGCAAAGGGCGAGGGAGCGATACCACCCGTGATGCACTGCACGGTGGGCATGTCCCGCGTCAGCATGCGGACTACAGCAGCCGTCAGTACGGGAAAGCTGCTGGCACCCGACAGTACAAAAATGCCGCGTTGCCGGGCTTGTTCATCAAATACCGAGATACCTTCCACGAAATCGGCACCGTCGGCAAAGTCCAGGTAGTTCACGCCGGCTTCCAGACATGCCCGGACAGCGTTGTAGCGCGTATCGCCATATGCCTGAAACGGACCGCTCGCATCGATGACGATGGCAATCTGCATGCGTTGTAAATCCTCAGCCTTGAGCCGATCACGATCCACCAGCAGGGGCTCACATTTCGCCGGTCCTGGTAGTGCGCTGCACAGGGCTTGCGCTTTGGGTAGGTTTCTGCCGCCGACCAGCAGGCAGAGCTGCTGATAGCCGGCCAGCAATTCACACAGGCGCGTGCCAAAAACACCATAGGCTCCCAGGATCAGTATGTTCATGGGTTCAGCCCACAATGAAACGGTCGAGGTCTTCGGGCGCTGGCAAGTAGCAGCTATCTTGGCTGCCAAACCAGCGCAGGCGGTTGCGCGCCAGCCCGTCGTATAGCCAGTCACGCCATGCCGGAGGCAGGGCGCGCAGCAGGCCGACGGCGCGCCAGGGCCAACCTAGGCCGCGGAACATGCGTATGGTCCCCTCGGATTTGATGAAGACCGTTCCGTCCTGGATCAGCAGATTGCTCTGGTAATCATCGCCACCCAAACCATAGTGCTGATAGAGCGCCTGGCCTATGGGGGATTGGGCTGCAAGCAGACGGTAGGTCTTGCGCTTGTCATGTCGCAGTACGAAGTTCGCCCAGCCAGAACACAACACGCAATGGCCATCAAAAACGATGATCGGCTTCTCGTCTGGAAACGCAGGAACTTGCGCGTCGGTCCGGTAGCTGTAGGGGAACTGGGTCATGTTGGCAAATTGAAATATGTGCTTAGCGTCCAACCTTGCCCCATTCGGCCTCGTAGGTCGTCACCAGTACCTGGTTCGATAGCCGGTTCACTTCGGTCGGCACGCGCGCCATGTCCAACGGGAAGTCGAACAGCGCGGGCAGGCTGGGCGGGCTGAGGAAGCGCAGGCCGGACGGCAGCGCGCTGGGGATGCGGTAGGGCCGGCGGCTGGCGATGACGAAGCCCCATTCGCCGAAGCTGGGCACGTGGGCGTGGTAGGGCGTGGCGGTCAGGCCGACCGATTCGATGGTGGTCGCGACGGTCCAGAAGCTCTTGCGCGCCACCAGTGGCGATGTGGTCTGGATGACGGCGTAGCCGCTGACCGACAGGCGCTGGTCGAGCAGGCTGTAGAACGAGTTGGTGTAGAGCTTGCCGATGGCGAAATTGGTCGGGTCGGGGAAGTCGACGATGACGACGTCGAAGCTGTCCGAGGTGGTTTGCAGCCAGTGGAAGGCGTCGGTGTTGATGACGTGGACCTTGGGGGACTGCAGTGCGCCGCCATTGAGCTGGACCAGCGCGGGTTGCTGGCTGAACAGCGTGGTCATGGCCGGGTCCAGCTCGACCAGGGTGATGCTTTCCACGCCCGGGTATTTGAGGATTTCGCGCACCGCCATGCCGTCGCCGCCGCCGAGCACAGCGACTTTCTTGGGTGCAGCTCCCGTGGCCGAGTAGGCGGACATGGCGGGGTGCACCAGGGCTTCGTGGTAGCGGTATTCGTCGCGTTGGGCGAACTGCAGATTGCCGTTCAGGAACAGGCGGTAACCGGCCTTGCCGTCGCCCACGCCGTTCGTCACCACGATGCGCTGGTAGGGGCTGGTGCTGGCGAACACCACGCGGTCCTGGTAGAGCTTGTCTTCGGCCCAGCTGGTGATGTGGTCGGCAGCCGCCATGCCGGCAGCCAGGGCGGCCAGGGTGAAAAAGCAGGCCAGTGCATGGGCTTTGAACTGGCGCAGGTCGTGCCGGAACAGCCACAGCGCCCAGACCGCCACGGCGGCGTTCATCAGGCCAAACAGCAGGCCGGTGCGTATCAGCCCCAGCTGCGGCACCAGCAGCAGCGGAAAGGCCAGCGACACCGCCAGTGCGCCCAGGTAGTCGAAGGTCAGCACCTGCGACACCAGGTCCTTCAGCGCCACGTTGCGCTGCAGGATGCGCATGACCAGCGGAATCTCCAGCCCAACCAGGGTGCCAACCAGCAGCACCAGGCTGTAGAGCAGCGGGCGGAAGGTGCCGGGCAGGTAGGCGTTTGCTATAAAAAGAAGAGCTGGTAGCGCACCACCTATCAGCGCTACTAGCAGTTCTATGCGTAAAAAATGCGCTGGCAGCTGGCGCTCGAAAAAGCGCGACAGGTACGAGCCCACGCCCATGGCAAACAGGTAGGTGCCGATGATGGTGGAGAACTGCAGCACCGAGTCGCCCAGCAGATAGGACGCCAGCGCGCCCGCCGCCAGCTCGTACACCAGGCCGCAGGCCGAGACCACGAATACCGAGGCCAGCAGCGCCACCTCGACCGGGCGCGGCCCGGATTTTTCAGCCAGCTTCAATGGATCGCGGCCGCTACGATGATGCAGATACCGAGCGACATGGCGGCCACCACCAGGGCCAGTGCCAGGTTCTGCTTCTCGATGATTTCTTCCCACAGCTTGTAGGGCGTGAGCTTGTCCATCACGATGAAGCAGAGCCCAAAAATCAAGACACCGATCAGCGCGTAGAGGATGGAGCCCACGACGACTCCGGCTTTCAACCATTCAATATCCATGGGAATCTCCTTTGAAATGATGAAGACTTGCGTGGCAAGCCGTAACTATTTATGCCCGCCGCCGGTGGAAAAACCCCCGAACGAGCCGCCCGAACTGCGGTAGCTGCCCGAGGAGCTGCAGTTCTGCACATTCGGGTCGCAATTGCTGCGCCGACTGAACACCAGTGCCAGCACCAGCAAAATCAGAAAAATCCACAGCACCGTGCTCAGGCTCACATTCAAGCCGCTGCTCAGGGGGCTGGCGTCGCTGCGTTTGAGCAGCTCTTTCTTGCCTTCCAGCTTGAACGCGCTGGCCACCAGGGCGCTGTCGATTTTGCTGCCCACCGACCAGGTCACTTCCTGGGCCGATTGCTCCAGCGACAGCAGGCTTTTGCCACTGCTGAAATCGCGGTTGCTGGTCTTTTGGCCGCGCTGCACCTGCCAGTAGAACTCGCCCAGCACATAGGTGGTTTCGGCGTTGTAGCTCTCCTTCAGCTGGTAGCGGCTGCCCAGGTAGGTGGCGCTTTGGCCGCTGCCGGTCATTTCGGGCGCGCCGGTGGTGGGTTTGACCACGCTCCAACCCTCGGTGGAATCGACCAGAAAGATGAAGCCGCGCTTGGCATTGAAGAGCAGGTATTCCTCCCAGCCAAACTGCTCGTCGTCGCCCGGCGTGCTGCCCATGCGGTGCTGAAAGCCGACCACCTGCCAGTCCACGCCCTGCAGCTTGCCGGTGCTGCCCAGCGCAATCAGCGGCTGCACCGGCTCGTCCTGGCTGGCGTGCCGCAGCTCGGCGCCTATGCCGGACGTCAGGTCGATCAGGCTGTGGCAAGACCCGCAGGTGATGCTCTTGCTGCTGGCCAGGGCCACCGTGACCGGCGCACCGCAGCTGGGGCAGCTGAACTCGCGGCCTTTTTCTTCCTTGCTGGACTCGGCACGCAGGCCGACCAGTTGCAGATCGTCCAGCAGCACTGCGCTGCCGAGGGAACTTGCAGGCGGCTGCACGCCGTAATCCAGGCTGAGCACTTCACCCGCGGCACTGCGCAGCTCGACCATGGCAAATGGCACTCCCAGTGCGGGCAGGTGCGGCAGCTCGCCCTGGGCCGACAGCAACGAAACCTGCTGGTTCGACGCGACGCTGAAGCTCTTGCCATTGATGGTGGTGGTAGCGCCAATGCGAAAGCGATCGGCCGGGGGCAGCGCTGCCCGCGACAACTGTGGCGTGCTGAACACATAGGAGCCGTTGTCTTCGCTCAAATAGGCGCTACTGCCATCGGTGAGCACCGCGTGCCATTCGGTCCAGGTGCCCTCGGCGTACTTGTACTGCAGGCGTCCGACCAGGGTGAAATTCTGCGACTTCCATTGGCCGGAGACCTGCAGCTGCAGCAGGCTGTGGTCGTCGAACAGCTCGGCCATCTTGCCGATGCGCGACAGGGTTTCGCCATTGCGCACCACCGTGCTCTGGCAATACCCGCAGACTGCGTGGCTGGACTGCGCGCTCAGGAAGTCCACCGGCGCGCCGCAGCCAGGGCAGGGCGCGCGGTAGGCGCGCTGGATCGAAGGGGACGCCACGCAGCGAAGGGCTTAAACCAGCTTCTTCAGCAGCTCGGCTTTTTTGGCGTCAAATTCCTCTTGGGTCAGGATGCCCTTGGTCTTGAGCTCACCGAGCTTTTCCAGTGTGGCCATGACTTCCTCGGGTTTGACGCCTATCGCCGGTGCTGCTGGCGCTGCGCCGCCTTGCAGGCCGGCCTGCATGTTCTGCGCCAGCACTTGGCCCAGCGCCACGCCTGCGCCAAGGCCCATGGCATCGCCGGCAATGCCGCTACCCGAGCCCGCACCTTCGGCGAATTTGGGGATGGCTTGTGCGGTCTGGTACTGCATGAACTTGCCCATGTCGTTGCCTACCATGCCCATGCCGATCTTCTGGTCGAGGATTTTTTGCAGCTCTTCGGGCAGCGAGACGTTTTGCACCGTCATGCCGTCCAGCTGCAGGCCGATCTTGGCGAACTCGGGCGCCAGCTGGGTGGCCAGCGCCTGGGCAAACACCAACTGGTTCGAGGCCAGGTCCAGGAACGGGATGCCGCTGCTGGCGATGGCGTTGCTGATGTTTTGCAGCACCAGACCGCGCAGCTGGCCGTCCAGGTCGTTCACGCCGTAGCTGTCGCGGGTGCCGGAGATTTCGGTGTGGAACAGTTTGGGGTCGGCAATGCGGAAGCTGTAGTTGCCGAAGGCGCGCAGCCGCACCGCACCGAAGTCCTTGTCGCGGATGGTGATGGGCTGGGGCGTACCCCATTTTTGGTCGATCTGCTGGCGCGTGCTAAAGAAGTAGACATCGCTCTTGAAGGGCGACTCGAACAGCTTGTCCCAGTTCTTCAGGTAGGTGAGTACTGGCAGGGTTTGGGTGGTCAGCTTGTGGGTGCCGGGGCCGAACACATCGGCCACCCGGCCTTCGTTGACGAAGACCGCCACCTGGGAGGCGCGCACCACCAGTGCGGCGCCGTTCTGGATTTCCATGTCGGCCATGGGGAAGCGCCAGGCCAGTGTGCCGTCGCTGTCTTCGGTCCATTGGATGATGTCAATGAACTGTTTGCGGATGAAGTCCATCAAGGCCATGGTGTGCTCCGGTAGCTGGGGTTGAAAGGGAATGATACCCGGCGGCTAGGGCCTGTTCACGCTATGGATGCAAGTGCGAACGTGGCTAGAAAAACGCCACTCCGCGTTGCGGTCCTAGGCCAGGCGGCCAGCCTGGCCGTCGTCCCGCGCCTTGATTGGCGCTTTTCTAGCCACGTTCCCTGCGGGTTGCAGCCCAAAAGACCAGCCGCAGCGTTGCAAAGCCTTGCCGGGGTTCACCCCGGCTGCGTTTTACGCCTTGCCTCTGGCCTCTTGGACAGCAACGCATCTTGTATCCATAGCGTGAACAGGCCCTAGTCGCCGCCGCCACCGCAGCCACCCCCGCATCCGCCGCCGTCGGAACCCCCGCTGTCGCCGCTGCTGGAGCTGCTGTCGGAGCTACCGGAATCTCCGCCACCGCAGCCTCCGCTGCTGCTGCTGCTGAGGTCGGTGCCGCAGTAGCCGCCGGCATCGCTTTGCGCACCCACGCTGCGGCAGTCGGGGGTGTAGTGGTAGCCGCCTTCGATGCCGAACTTGGCGTCCAGCGCGAACAGCAGGGGCAAGCGGGTGGGCTTGCGTGGATGAATGCTTTCTTCCTTGCAGGCCCAATACCAGGTGCGGCGCAGGCCGTCGTTGTGCCGGCTATTGCTGCCCATCACTTCAGCAGGGGTGTGGTGCAGCATGCGGCCAAAAGCCCGCTGGCACCACAGCGCATAGCCCTGGGTGTGCAGGATGTAGGCGTGCCAGGCGGTGTCGACCACCTTGGAGGGCATGCCCACAAATTTGCGGTCGCTGCGCAAATGCGCCATGAAGAACTGCCGCAGCCCACGCAGCACCAGCTCGGCGTCCCGCTCTTGCAGGCCAGGGTGGGCGGCCAGAATCTTCGGCACTAGAAAACGCGGCAACTCGGCATCGCGGATGAACTGCCGGCGCACACTCAGTTCCCAGGAGCGCAGCGCCGTCCACAGCATGGCGCCCATGGCCAGTACCAGGGCGGGCCACCAGGGGTGCCGTGCAAAACCTGCGATGCACACCGGCACCAGCAGCAGGAACAGACCGCGGCGCGCCCACACCAGGGCGGTGATGCGTTGGTGGAAGTTGAGCTGCGGTCGGAGCATCAGGTGTGGGTGGTGCCAGGGATGGTGCCGCGCTGCAAGGCGTTGCGCTGCACCTGCGCCGGCATGAACAGTGCAATCAGCGCATCGATCAACCCCTGGGCCTTGGCCGAGTGGTCGGCACCGAAGTTGCACACATACACGTCTAAGGTGACCGCGCTTTGCTCTGGCCAGGTGTGCACGCACAAATGCGATTCTGCTAGCAAAATAGTAGCTGTAACCCCTCCAGGGCCCTGCGCTGTGGCCGGAAAAGTATGGAAGAGTTCGCCCACCGCCTGCAGGCCTACGGCTTGCACCGCATCGCGGCAGGCCACGCCCAGCAGGGTGGCGTCGAGCAGCCAGGCCGAGGCGCAGCGGCAGCGGTGGAGATCGGCGGTGAGGTGCAGGCCTTGCATGGCCTGCACTGTAGCCGAGGAACTCAGCTGGCCGGCAAGCGCGGCGGGTTCGTGCGCAGCCCGGCCAGCACCATGTCGACCATGGCCGGGGCCGCGGTGTCCAGCGCAAACAGGTGCGGGGCCAGCAGCCATTCGCGCATGGTGCCGCCCATGAAGCTGTTCAGCACCTGCTGGCTCAGGAACACATCGGTGTCAGCTGGCAGCTGGCCGATTTCCACCGCCTTGAGCAACTTGCGCCGCACCCGTGCCATGCATTCGTCGCGGCGCTCCAGCTTGTCCTTCATCACCGTGACGACTTCGCCGACGTTTTCGCATTTCAGGAACATGATGCTGAACACCCGCTGCTGCTGGGTCGACCGGGCCAGGTTGCTCAGTGCATGGATGCACATATAGCGCAGTGCGCCCAGCGGATCGGTCTCGGCGCACATGTCCAACTCGACGAGCATGGATTCCATGGGTAACATGGCCTGCTTGAACAAGGCCTGGAGTACATCGGCCTTGTCCTTGAAATGCCAGTAGATGGCGCCACGGGTCATGCCCGCGGCAGCGGCAATATCGTTCAGCGTGGTTTGGGCCACACCTTTATCAAAAAACACCTGTTCCGCGGCGTCCAGTAACGCAGCGTACGTAAGCTCTGCGTCTTCTTTGGTTTTTCTAGCCATGGTATGGGGGTTGCTTAAGGGTTACTACCCAATTTGAGATAAACATGCATGAATGTATGTAATACTACATCAACCATTTAAACACTTCTATGTCTATGTCTATTGCACCCTCCAGCGCTCCATCGACCGATCACCCCCATGTGCGCTCGTTGCGCCGGCGGTGGATGGCACCTTTTCTGTTCGCTGCACTGCCATTGGCCTTGGTGGCCTGTGGCAAGTCTGCCTCCCAGGCCGGTCCTGCGGGTGGCCAGATGCCGCCGCCCGAAGTGTCGGTGGTGACGGTGCAGGCCCAGTCGCATTCCGTAGAGCTCGAATATGTGGGCCAGACCGCTGGTTCGCGTGAGACCGAAGTCCGCGCCCGCGTCGCCGGCATCCTGAACAAGCGTTTGTTCGAAGAAGGCGCGACCGTCAAGGCCGGTACGCCGCTGTTCCAGATCGACCCCTCCAACTTCCAGACCCAGGTGGCCTCTGCAGAAGCCAACGTGGCGGTCGCCCAAGCCAAGGTCAACCAGGCGCGCCGCGACCAGGCCCGCCTGGTACCCCTGATTGCCGAGAAGGCCATCAGCCAGAAGGAATTCGACGACAGCAAGTCGGCGCTGGAATCGGCCGAGGCTTCGCTGAAGCAGGCCCAGGCCCAGGCCAATGAAGCCCGTTTGAACCTGGGCTACACCAAGGTGGTTGCGCCCATCAGCGGCACCACCGGCACCGCCAGCAAGTCGGACGGTAGCCTGGTCACGGCCAGCGACAGTCTGCTGACCACCATCGTGCAGACCAACCCGATCTACGTGAATTTCAGCATCTCGGAAAGCGACTTGCTGCGCATGACCAAGCAGGTCTCGTCCGGCCAGCTGGCTGTGCCCGGCCAGCGCTCGGCCAATGGCAGCCTGGGCTTCAGCGTGAATGTGAAGCTGGCCGACGGCAGCCTGTACCCGCGCACCGGCAAGCTGAATTTCGCCAGCGAAAAAGTGAACCCGACCACCGGCAGCTTCGACGCCCGCGCCGAGATCCCGAATCCCGATGGCAGCCTGCGCCCCGGCCAGTTTGTGCGCGTGCTGCTGGGCGGCGCCAGCCGGCCCAATTCCATCAGCGTGCCCCAGCGTGCGGTGATCGACAGCCCGATGGGCAAGATCGTGTTCCTGGTCACCCCCGACAACAAGCTGGCACCGCGCCCGGTCGAGCTGGACGGCTGGACCAAGGGTGAATGGATCGTCACCAAGGGCGTGCAAAGCGGCGACCGGGTGCTGGTCGAAGGCTTTATCAAGGCGCACGAGCCCGGCATGACGGTCAAACCCGTGCCCTATGTGGCCAAGGCCGCCGACGGCAAACCGCCTGTCGCTCCTGCCGCAGCAGAAAAACCACCTGCAGCGCCCGCTAGTGCTGCATCTGCTGCTGCGAAATAAGGAGCGACAGACCCATGTTCTCCAAGTTCTTTATTGACCGTCCGATTTTCGCGACGGTGCTATCGCTGTTCCTGGTGCTTGCCGGGTTGGCCGCCATGCGTGTGCTGCCGATCTCGCGCTACCCGGAAATCTCGCCTCCCGTGGTCAGCGTCAGCGCGGTCTACCCCGGTGCTTCGGCCGAAGTGCTGGAAACCACCGTGGCCGCGCCCATCGAGCAGGCCATCAACGGCGTTGAAAACATGCTCTACATGAGCTCCACCTCGTCCGGCGACGGCGCGGTGGCCATCAGCATCACCTTCGACGTGGGTACCGACCTGGACATCGCCGCGGTGAACGTGAACAACCGCGTCAACCAGGTGCTGAACAAGCTGCCGCAGGAAGTGCAGCGCCAGGGCGTGACGGTAGCCAAGAGCTCGTCCAGTTTCATGGCGGTGGCGGCCTTCTATGCGCCCGACGACCGCTACGATGCGCTGTACATCTCCAACTACTTGACGCAGAACGTGCTGGACGCGATCAAGCGCGTGCCCGGCACCACCAATGTGCAGATCTTCGGTGCCAAGGATTACGCGATGCGGATCTGGCTGCGCCCCGACCGCATGGCACAGATGGGCATCACCGTGGGCGACATCAGCAGCGCCGTCACCGAGCAGAACGCCCAGTACGCGGCCGGCAAGATCGGCGCCCCGCCGAACAACACCGAAGAACTGACCCTGACGGTGACCGCCAAAGGCCGGTTGCTGGAGGCTGAAGACTTCGGCAACATCGTGGTGCGCAGCGGCGACAAGGGCTCGATCGTGCGCCTGCGCGACGTGGCGCGGGTCGAACTCGGCTCCAAGGATTACAACTTCTATGGCCGTGTGAACGGCCACCCCTCCGTGCCTATCGGTGTGTTCCTGCAAACCGGCGCGAATGCGCTGGACACCCGCGAAGCGCTGGAAAAAACCCTGATCGAACTCAAGACCAAGTTCCCCGACGGCCTGACCTATTCGACCCCCTACGACACCACGCCCTTCGTGACCGAATCGATCCGCGAAGTGCTGAAGACCCTGGCCGAAGCCATGGTGCTGGTGTTCCTGGTGGTGTATTTGTTCCTGCAAAGCTGGCGCGCCACCATCATCCCGACGCTGGCGGTGCCGGTATCGCTGATCGGCACCATGGCCGGCCTGCATCTGCTGGGCTACAGCATCAACACGCTGACCCTGTTCGGCATGGTGCTGGCCATTGGTATCGTGGTGGACGATGCGATCGTGGTGCTGGAGAACGTCGAGCGCCTGATGCACGAAGAGGGCATGAGCCCGCGCGAAGCGGCGATCGAAGCCATGCGCGAAGTGACCGGCCCGGTGATTGCGATTGTGCTGGTGCTGTGTGCGGCCTTCATCCCTGTCGCCTTCCTGGGCGGCCTGGCGGGTGAGCTGTACCGGCAGTTCTCGGTGACCATCACCATCGCCGTGTGTTTGTCCGGCGTCGTCGCGCTGACCTTGACGCCGGCCCTCTGCGCCGTGCTGCTCAAGCCGGGTGCCGAGCGCAAGAACGCATTTTTCAGCTGGTTCAACCGCAGCTTCGAGAAGCTGACCCACCGCTACACCAAGGGCGTGGCCTTCTTCCTGAAGCGCGGCGTGCTGGGCCTGGTCTTGTTCGTCTGCATGGGCGCGCTGACCGGCGTGCTGTTCAAGATCGTGCCCGGTGGCCTGGTGCCCGATGAGGACCAGGGCTACTTTATTGCCGCGGCCATCTTGCCCGAAGGCTCGTCCCTGGCGCGTACCGACGATGTGGTGAAGCAGATCGAAGCTGCTGTCGGTTCGAACAAAAACATCGACACCACCTTCAGCCTGGTGGGCTTGAACTTCCTGGGTGGCGGCGGCCTGAAGTCGTCGGCAGCCACTATGTTCTTCCCGCTGGTGCCGTGGGAACACCGCGACCAGTCGGCCAAAGACCTGGTGGGCGAGTTCTTCATGAAGACCGGCGGCATCAAGGAAGGCTTGCCGCTGGCGTTCAGCCCGCCTGCGATCCAGGGCCTGGGCCAGACCGGCGGCTTTGAGTTCTACATGCAGAACAAGGGTGACGGCGGTGTGCGGCGCTTGGCGCAGCTGTTGCCAGCCCTGCTGGAAGAAGCCAACAAGCAGCCCGAGCTGCAAGGCGTCAAAACCCTGTGGCAGGCCAATTCGCCCCAGCTCTACGTGAGCGTGGACACCGAAAAAGCCCGCTCCATGGGCATCGCCGTGGCCGACATCTACAACACCCTGGCGGCGACGCTGGGCAGCTACTACGTGAACGACTTCAACAAGAGCGGCCGTATCTACCAGGTGCTGATGCAGGCTGAGGGCCAGTTCCGCTCCAAGCCGGACGACATCGGTGCGCTGTATGTGCGCTCCAAGACCGGCCAGATGATCCAGATCCGCTCGGTGGCCGACGTGAAGTTTGTTGCCGGCCCGGACTCGGTGCAGCATTTCAACGCGCTGCCCTCGATCCAGATCCTGGGCGACCCCAAGCCCGGCTACAGCTCGGGCCAGGCGATTGCCGCCATGGAACGCGCGGCCAACAAGGTCTTGCCGACCGACGTGGGCTTCGACTGGGGCGGTACCGCATTCCAGCAGAAGCGCAGCAGCGGCTCCAGCTCGCTGGCGCTGGTGGCAGGTTTTGTGATGATTTTCCTGATCCTGGCTGCGCAGTATGAAAAGTGGTCGCTGCCGTTCTCGGTGCTGCTGGCCTTGCCGTTCGGTATCTTCGGCGCCCTGGTGGCGGTGTATCTGCGCAACTACGTCAACGACGTGTACTTCCAGATCGGTCTGGTGACGCTGCTGGGCTTGTCGGCCAAGAACGCGATTCTGATCGTCGAGTTCGCCATGATGAAGGTGCACGAGGGGCTGTCGCCCGTCGCCGCCGCGCTGGAAGCGGCCCGCCTGCGCTTCCGGCCGATTCTGATGACCTCGCTGGCCTTCATCCTGGGGGTGGTGCCACTGGCATTCTCCAGCGGTGCGGGTGCGGCAGCCCGCCAGTCCATCGGTACCGGTGTGCTGGGCGGCATGCTGGCCGCGACTTTCCTGGCGGTGTTTTTGGTGCCGCTGTTCTTCAAATTGGTCAACGACTGGAACTTCCGCAGCACGCCGGACGATTTCAAGAGCTTGAACAAACCCGCCCATGGCGAAGGAGCGCAACATGGTCTGTAAGCGCACAATCCGGTCATTTGCTATTACTTTGGTAGCTGCTTGTGCAGTCAGCGCCTGCGGTATAGCCACTGTTGGCCCTAATTACCAGCGCCCGGCGCTGGATCTGCCCACCAGCTTGACGGGCAACGGCACGGCCACCAATGTGGACTGGCTGGCCTGGTGGAAGGGTTTTAACGACCCGGTGCTGGATGCCTTGCTGCAGGAAGCCGCGAGCAACAGCCAGGACCTGGCCCTGGCCACCGCCCGCATCGCCGAAGCCCGCGCCACTCTGGACCAGAACGCGTCCAACTTCTACCCCACGGTGGATCTGAACGCCAGCGCCACGCGCCGCAAGGGCAGCGAGAATTCGGCTTCGTTTACCCCGGGCGCCAACCCCTATTCGAACGACCGCCAGCTGGGCCTGAGTGCCAGCTACGAGATCGACTTCTGGGGCAAATACGCGCGTGCCGACGAGGCCGCCAAGGCCCGTTTGCTCGGCCAGGCCGCCAGCCGCGGCACGGTGCTGACCACGCTGTACGCGAACGTGGCGCAAAGCTACTTCGCTCTGCGCGCACTCGATGCCCAGCTGGTGCTGGGCGAGCAGACCATGGCCACCCGCACGGAAAACCTGCGCCTGCAGAACCGCCGGTTTGACGGTGGCGTGATCGGCGAGCTGGACCTGCGCCAAGCCGAATCCGAAGCCGCGGGCATCCAGGCCACGCTGCAGCAGACCCGGCAGAGCCGCGCCAATGCCGAGTCGGCGCTGACCGTGCTGCTGGGCCGCAAGCCCAGCGACATCATGAACCCGGTACTGGCCCGCGGTGCCGATCTGGGCGCGCTGTACACGGCCCAGGCGATTCCTGCGGATTTGCCCTCGGATGTGCTGACCCGCCGGCCCGACGTGGTGAGCGCCGAGCAAAGCCTGATTGCGGCGAATGCCGACATCGGCCAGGCCCGCGCCGCTTACTTCCCCAAGCTCAGCCTGACGGCCGGGGTGGGCTACCAGTCCAAAGACCTGTCGGACCTGTTCGACCCGGCCTCCCTGTTCTGGAACCTGGTGGGCAACCTGACCCAGCCGATCTTCCGCGCCGGTGCCATCGATGCCGTGGTGGCTGCGGCCAACGCCCGCCAGCAGCAGGCGGTGGCCACCTACACCCAGACGGTGCAGAACGCCTTCCGCGATGTGCACGACGCGCTGAACAACGTGGCCGCCGGCCGCGAGATCACCACCACCACCGCCAAGCGGATCGAAGCCCTGCGCAGCACCCTGCGCCTGGCCGACCTGCGCTACAAGAACGGCTATTCCAGCTACCTGGAAGTGCTGAATGCCCAGCGCGACCTGGCGCAGGCCGAATCCGGCCTGATCGACACCCAGCGCAGCCAGCTGAACGCCGTGGTCAGCCTGTACAAGGCCCTGGGCGGCGGCTGGGATGCCGGCAGCGTGGTTGCGCAAACCACAAAACCCTGAGCCGCACAGCGCCTGTCGCCCCCTCCCAATGCGGGTGGGGGCGTTTTTGTATGCGCTGCACGCCGGGCCAGCCTGTGATACCTTCCGTGCCCGGTTTCGTTATATGGATATACCCCCGATGAGCAGTTCCCCAGTGCCTACCCCAGCCGCTTTGCTGGAACGCCTCGCCGCGCTTTCGCCCGACAGGCTCAAGGGCATACGCCGTGGCCTGGAGAAGGAAAGCCTGCGCGCCCAGCCCGGCGGCAGCCTGGCGCTGACGCCGCACCCCGCAGCCCTCGGCTCGGCGCTGACCCATCCGCACATCACCACCGACTTCAGCGAGTCCCAGGTCGAGCTGATCACCGGTGTGCATGCCGGCGTGGAAGACTGCCTGGCCGAACTCACCGAAGTGCATCAGTTCACCTACCGCACCCTGCAAGCGCAGGGCGACAATGAGATGCTGTGGGTCTCCAGCATGCCCTGCGGCCTGCCCACCGACGAGACCATTCCGATCGGCCGCTACGGCTCATCGAACGTCGGCCGCGCCAAGAGCGTCTACCGCATGGGCCTGGGCCACCGCTACGGCCGGCGCATGCAGACCATCTCCGGCATCCACTACAACTGGTCGCTGCCAGGGGTGAGCAGCGAGCAGTATTTCGGCCTGATCCGCAACTTCCGCCGCCATGCGTTTTTGCTGCTGTACCTGTTCGGCGCTTCGCCCGCCGTCTGTTCCAGCTTTGTTGCCGGCCGCCAGCACGAACTGCAGCAGCTGAACGAGCGCACCATGTACATGCCGCACGGCACCTCGCTGCGCATGGGCCGCCTGGGGTACCAGAGCGATGCCCAGGCCTCGCTGGCCGTCAGCTACAACAGCCTGGAAGGCTATGGCGCTTCGCTGCAGGATGCGTTGACCCGGCCCTATCCGGCCTACAAGGCAGTGGGCGTGCGCGGCACCGGCGGCGACTACAACCAGCTGGCCACCAGCCTGCTGCAGATCGAGAACGAGTTCTACGGCACCATCCGCCCCAAGCGCGTGATCCACCCCGGCGAACGCCCGCTGCATGCGCTGCGCGAGCGCGGTGTGGAATATGTGGAAGTGCGGCTGCTGGACCTGGACCCGTTTGTGCCCGTCGGCATCACCGCGCAGACCATGCGTTTCATCGACGTGTTCCTGCTGCACTGCCTGCTGTCCGACAGCCCGCCCGACACACCGCAGGAAATTACCGAACTCGCACACAACCAGCACAGCGTGGCCGCCCGCGGCCGCGAACCCGGTCTGCGCCTGGAGCGCGCGGGGCAGGAAGTGGCTTTGACCGCGTGGGGCGCCGAGCTGGTGGCCCAGTGCCGGCCGATTGCGGCGGCGCTGGATGCAGTCCATGGCGGCACGCAGTACAGCGACGCGCTGGTTGCTGCCGATGCCGCGCTGGCGAATCCGGACCTGCTGTCATCGGCGCGTGTGCTGCAAGCCATGCAGAACGACTACGGCAGCGCCTTCGTGCCCTTCATCGCCGCCCAGTCGGCGCAGACCCAGGCCACGCTGCTGGACCTGCCGTTCTCGGCCGAGCAGCAGGCCAAGTTCGAGGCCATGAGCGTCGCTTCGGTGCAGGCCCAGAAAGACATCGAAGCCGCCGACACCATGCCCTTCGACATTTACCTCACGCAGTATTTGTCGCCCGACCGGCTGGTGGTCAAGCACAAGCGCGCCCAGCCGGTAGTCGCGGCTGCGGCCTGATCCGTTTTTTGAGGCCGAATCGCCTGTCGGCGCTTAGTCTATAAGCGCTGGCAGCTATTTAAAATATAGCGTTCAGGGCTTGGGCATGCGGGTCCACACCAGGGTCTTGCCATCTGCCGAGCGGAGCCGCAGCAGCTGGGGCGGCCCCTGGTCCAGCCGCAGCTGCCAGGGCTGGGCCAGCAGGGCGCTGATCGCAGTATCGGCCTGCATCAGCGGGGCTTCGCAGCCTTTGCGGGTGGCCATCAACGGGCCGGCCTGCAGCTGAGAGTCCGGGCTGATCTGGTAACTGCCGCCCATGGCATTGCAGCCACCACGGATGCCTAGCCGTTCTTCGGCAAACTCCAGCACGAAATGCCGTTCGGCACCCGCCACCGTGGGGAAGAGGGCGGCGATGGGCTGGCCCTGGCCATCGGTGGCGGTTTGCAGCTGCCAGCGCGTGGCCTGGAGCTGGCTATCCAGCGTGTGGGCCACCGGGGCTGCGCAGGCCGTCACCGTGCCAGCCAGCAGTACGGCGAGTGCATGGGCAAGAGGTCGCCACATAAAAAAACTCCTTCACGCTGATAAATACGGGGTGGCCATGGTAGGCGATTCCGCCGCCGAAGGGGCTTTGTTCGACCTGCCTATTAAATGGGCAGCATAAGCTTTACCTTTTGAAAACATGGACTTAGCCACGGCATACAGTGGTTTGCCGGACTTATCCACAAGTTTGTCCAGTGCCAACGGGTAAAACTTTGCCGGTCTGGTTTGCTGGCAACCAAGATGCAGAGGTAAATCGGCCTTTGGCGCAGAAACTGATTGCGCAAGCAGCTATTGAAAATATAGCAACCGCATTGGACCTAGGCCGGCAAGGGTTTGCCCTGGGGCATGACAATCGCGCATGCCCAACGCCGACCTTCCTATCCCCCGCACGGCGGTTCTCGCCCTGTCGCTGGCTGCATTTGCCAGCGGTGTGTCCCTGCGCATCAACGACGCCTTGCTGCCGCGGCTGGCCGGCGACTTCTCCATCTCCCTCGGCCATGCCGCCGGGGTGATCACGGTGTTCTCGGTGGCTTATGGGCTTGCCCAGCTGCTGTTCGGCCCGCTGGGCGACCGCTTTGGCAAGTACCTGGTGATCGCCTGGGGCTGCGCGGCCTGCGCCATCACCGCCTCGCTGTGCGGCCTGGCCCAGAGTTTTCCCCAGCTGCTGGTGGCACGCCTGCTGGCCGGGGCAACCGCGGCGGCCATCATCCCGCTGTCCATGGCCTGGATCGGCGATGTGGTGCCGTATGCGCGGCGCCAGCCGGTGCTGGCCCGGTTTCTGATCGGCCAGATCATGGGCTTGTCGGTCGGGGTGTGGATGGGCGGCTTTGCCGCCGACAGCGTGGGCTGGCGCCTGCCGTTCCTGCTCATCGGTGGCGGGTTCGCGGCCATCAGCTTGCTACTGTTCTCGGTGAACCGCCAGTTGCCGGCCATGGCCCGGCAGCAGAGGGCGGTGCAAGGCCATCCGCTGCGCACCATGCTGAGCGAGTTCGGCCAGGTGCTGTCCCAGCCCTGGGCCCGGGTGGTGCTGCTGACGGTGTTTACCGAGGGGGCTTTTCTGTACGGGGCGTTTGCTTTCATCGCCAGCCATTTGCACGCGGTGTTTGGCGTGTCGCTGTCGACCGCCGGTGCGGTGGTGATGTGGTTTGGCTTTGGCGGTCTGCTGTTCGCCATCTTCTCGGCCACCCTGGTGCGGCGCCTGGGCGAGGTCGGGCTGACCAGTTGGGGCGGCGTGCTGATCGCGGCGTCCTTGCTGGCCGTGGGCCTGGCGCCGGTCTGGTGGTGGGCGATTCCGGCCTGCTTTGTGATGGGCCTGGGCTTTTACATGCTGCACAACACCTTGCAGATCAACGCCACGCAGATGGCGCCCGAGCGCCGGGGTGCGGCAGTGTCGTCGTTTGCCTCCTGCTTCTTCCTGGGCCAGGCGGCGGGCGTGGCGGCCGGCGGGGCGCTGACAGCCTACGCGGGCACCCGCTGGGTGCTGCTGGCCGGGGCGCTGGGCGTCTTGCTGGTGGCTTTGAACTTCAGCCGCTTGCGGGCTGCGGCGAATCGGCAGGCGTTGCGCGCGGCGGCCTAGGGTTTGGCCGGCGCCGCTGGATAGGCTGTGCCATCTACCGTCAATCCTTGGTCGGAAAACCGGGCGGCGGTCTTGGCCTTGACTCCGGGCACCCGGGCCAGGAAGTCGGCCCAGTCCTTGAACTTGCCCTGGTCGCGCTGCGCCAGAATCTGCCGTGACAGGCTAGGCCCTATGCCCTTGATGCTATCCAGCTCGGCAACCGTGGCCTGGTTTACGTCGAGCGCGGTGCAGGCCAGGTGGGCGGCGAGCAGGGCGCTGGCCAGCAGTATCTTTTTCAACATGGTCGGTTTCCTTTCGCAGGTGTGCCTTAAATGAGAATACTACGCGGCAGGCCAGTTAAGATCGACCTTCAATAGTACAAGTCGAAGGATTGGGTC
Source organism: Rhodoferax ferrireducens (assembly GCF_031458075.1). Taxonomy (GTDB): domain Bacteria; phylum Pseudomonadota; class Gammaproteobacteria; order Burkholderiales; family Burkholderiaceae_C; genus Rhodoferax_B; species Rhodoferax_B ferrireducens_A. The sequence goes on from NZ_JAVDXT010000002.1 coordinate 141,273, forward strand.
ATGAAGATTTTGGTGACGGGGGCCGCGGGCTTCATTGGCATGACAGCATCGTTGAAGCTGCTGGCGCGCGGTGACCAGGTGGTGGGTTTGGACAATCTGAACGACTACTACGACGTCAACCTGAAGCACAACCGCCTGAAGCGCCTGACCTCGCATGCGAACTTCAAGTTCGTGCAGCTGGACGTGGGTGACCGCTCCGGCATCGCCGAGCTGTTTGCCACTGAAAAATTCGACCGCGTAATCCACCTCGCCGCCCAGGCCGGTGTGCGCTATTCGCTGCAGAACCCGCATGCCTATGTGGACAGCAATCTGCTGGGTTTTGTGAACATTTTGGAGGGCTGCCGCCACAGCCAGGTGCAGCACCTGGTGTATGCGTCCAGCTCCAGCGTATACGGCGGCAATACCAAGATGCCGTTCTCCGAGCATGACAGCGTGGACCACCCCGTGAGCCTGTACGCGGCGACCAAGAAGGCGAATGAGCTGATGGCCCATACCTACAGCCATTTGTACAACTTGCCGACCACGGGCCTGCGCTTCTTCACGGTCTATGGCCCCTGGGGACGGCCAGACATGGCCTTGTTCCTGTTCACCAAGGCCATCCTCGAAGGCCGGCCTATCGACGTGTTCAACCACGGCAATATGCGGCGCGACTTCACCTATGTGGATGACATCGTCGAAGGCGTGATCCGGGTGCTGGACCGCGTTGCCGCTCCCGACCCCCAGTACGACCCCGTATTGGCCGACCCGGCCACCAGCAATGCGCCGTACCGGGTGTTCAATATCGGCAACAACAACCCCGTGCCTTTGCTGGACTTCATAGGCTGCATCGAGGACGCACTGGGCCAGAAGGCTGAAAAGCGCCTGCTGCCATTGCAGGACGGCGATGTGCCGGCTACCTATGCGAATACCGATGCCTTGCAGGATTGGGTCGGTTTCGTGCCCGGCACCAGCGTACAGACCGGCATCGGCAATTTCGTCGCCTGGTACCGCGACTACTACAAAGTTTAAGTTTTAGCGCTTGAAGGCTTGGTAGGACGCGACCAGGCCGCGTGCGCCGGCCTCGCAGAGTTCCAGCACATGTTCAAAGCCCTGGAGATTGCCGTAGTAGGGGTCGGGAACATCGCGCAGGTCTGTGCCTTCGGCGTATTCCAGCAGCAAGCGCAGCTTGTGGGTGTGCTCGGCGGGGCACAGCTGGCGCAGGTCGTTCAGGTTCGCCTGGTCCAAGGCCAGGACCAGGTCGTAATGGACAAAATCTTTGGCAATGACTTGGCGCGAGCGGTTTTTACCGAGCGCATATCCGCGTTGGGATAAAAGCGTTTGGGCCCGGGCGTCCGGTTTGGCTTTGGCGCTGCCCACATGGGTTCCAGCCGAATCCACCACGATATCGCGGGCCAGGCCGGCTTGTTCCACCAGATGCTGCGCCACCGCCTGCGCCATCGGCGAGCGGCAGATATTGGCTCTGCAGACCATCAGGAATTTGGTCGCAGGGGGAGGCCGCAGGAAGTTCATGGAGTGACGCCGAAAATCTTCAGTTTAGCGGCTGCGGTGGCGCTGGCCCGTGACAGCACGGCTTGACTGGCCAGCGCCGCGGGTGAATAGTGAATTGGCGGGGTTTAAACCCTATCATTTCGAAATAATTTCTTACAGTATCCGGTAATAATTGCTTGTCCCGGCTTGCCGATAAGTTGTAGCTGCTACGGCATGAATAAAGGCGAAAGATGACTGAACAAACCGAGGAGCAAGCCAAAGGCTACCGGCCCGTGGCCGTTCTGACCCAGATCGAAAAAACCTACCACCTGGATTCCGTCAGCGTCCCGGTGATCCGCGGTGTCGATATCTTTGTGCGCCAGGCCTGCTTTACCGTGTTGCTAGGCCCCTCGGGCAGTGGCAAGACCACGCTGCTCAACATGATTGGTTGCATCGACAAGCCGGACAAGGGCGAAGTCATCGTGTCGAACTGCAAGGTGGGTGAGTTGACCGACGATGCGCTGTCCGACTTTCGCGCCAAGAACATCGGGTTCATTTTTCAGAACTTCAATCTGCTGCCGGTTCTGAGCGCCTATGAAAACATAGAGTACCCGCTGCTGCTAGCGGGAATCTCGGCCAAGAAGCGCGGTGAGCGTGTGCCCAAGCTGCTGGAGGCCGTAGGCTTGAGCGACCGCGCAAAAAATCTGCCTGGGCAGCTGTCGGGTGGCCAACGCCAGCGTGTCGCGATTGCCCGCGCCTTGGCCCGCAAGCCCAAACTGGTGATCGCCGACGAGCCCACTGCGAACCTGGATAGCCAGACCGGGGCCGCCATCCTGACACTGATGCGCCGCATGGTCGACCGTTACCAGATTTCCTTCATCTTTTCGTCCCACGACCCGGAGGTGATCAAGGCTGCGGACGACACGATCTTCCTGCACGATGGTGCGATCCGTGGTGTGCGCCGTAAAGGCGTGGGGGAGGCCGCATGATGATTTTGTCTTTGGCGGTGCGCAATCTGCTGCGGAACCGGCGCCGCTCCTTGGCGACCTTGCTGGCAATGGCGATTGGCTCGACCTCCGTTTTGCTGTTTGGCGGCTACAGCACGAATATCAACCAGACTATGCATACGGAGTATGTACAGAATGGTGGCCATCTGCAGATCCAGCACCGGGACTTTTTTCTGTACGGCAGTGGCAACCCGACTTCTTACGGCATTGCCGACTACACGAAAATCTTGGCCGCCATCCAGAACGATGAGGTGCTGCGCAACATGGTCTTGGTGGCCACGCCTACGTTGCAGTTTGGCGGCATTGCCGGTAATTACGCGGCAGGGGTGTCCCGCACGATTACGGGGAATGGATTTGTGGCCGAGGATGTGAACCGTATGCGGCGCTGGAATGACTTTGGCCTACGCAGCGGCTCTCCGGTGTTTGCGCTCGAGGGAGCCCCGGCCGATGCGGCCATTGTGGGCACAGGTGTGGCGCGCGTGCTGCAGTTGTGCGATGCCTTGAAGATTGCACGCTGCCCCAAGCCAGAAAAAGAGAAAAAGGTGGACGGCCCTGCGGCCCCAGACGATATTGCCCAGCTCAGTTTGCTGGAAACGCCTGCGGCATCCGGCCCCGCGCAGGGCAGTTCACGCCGAATTGAAGTGCTTGCAGGGAATTCCCGTGGCGCGCCGAATGTTGCGTCGCTGGAGGTGATACGTGCGGAAGAGCAGGGATTCAAGGAGTTCGATGAGGTCTACGTGATGATGCATCTGGCAAAGACGCAGCAGCTGATTTACGGCAAGTCTGAACCCAAAGTCACATCTATCGTCATCCAGCTCAAGCACTCTGAGCAGATCCCGGCAGCTCTGGTACGGCTGGCGCCGATATTGGAAAAGTTCTCGGTGAGTCAGCCATTGGCTGTGTTGGACTTCCGGACCTTGAACCCTTTTTATGTCCAAACCATCCAGTTGTTCGATACGATTTTTGGATTCATTTTTGCCTTGATCGGCGCTATCGTTCTGTTCACGGTGAGTAACACCATGAACACTGCGGTGGTTGAACGCACCGTGGAGATAGGCACTTTGCGTGCCATTGGGCTGCGGCGGTCGGGTATTCGGCAACTGTTCGTGACCGAGGGCATGTTGTTGGGCATGGGTGGTGCGGTGCTTGGCGTCGTGGTGGCGCTGGTCTTTTCTGGCATTGCCAATCAGATGGGTTTGACATGGTCGCCACCCGGCGGCGTTGACCCCTTGCCTCTGACTCTGACGGTCTGGGGCGAAACCCGCATGATCCTCGGCACGACCGTCGGCCTCATCTGCATTGCCGTTCTGTCTGCCTGGTGGCCTGCGCACCGGGCCGCGAAGCTGGATGTCGTGGAGGCCTTGCGCCACGTTTGACAAAGAAAGCTGCATCACCATGAAGTCTCTGTTTGTATTTTTCTTTTCTTGCATGCTGGGTTGCGGGGGTGTACATGCTGCACCCGATGCGGACGAAATCCTGGCCGCGAGTGACGCCATTCGCAATCCTGGACGGCCGTTCAGCGTGACAGTGACGCTGACTGAGTTCCAGGCCAGCAAACAAGTTGACACCAGTACCCTGGTCACCTATTCCCGTACATTGCCGCAAAGTGGCCAGTTCTCCAGCCTGATCCGGTTTGTCCTGCCGGCCCGAGATGCCGGCAAGCTGATGCTCAAGAATGGCAATGATCTTTGGTTCTACGACCCGGTGGCGAAGGCGAGTGTTCGCTTGTCGCCGCAACAGCGGCTGTTGGGGCAGGCATCGAATGGCGATGTGGCAACCGTGAACTGGGCAAAGGACTACCGCGCAACATTGTTGGGCGAAGAAGAGGTGCAGGATGGAGAGCGCCGTACCCGCAAGGCGCATAAGCTGGGTCTTACTGCGTCTGCGCCGGATGTAACGTACGCCAGCATAGAGATGTGGGTTGACGTAGAGAACAACCGGCCTATCAAGGCGCGCTTTTTCGCCGAGTCGTCGCGCCTGCTCAAGACGGCTTACTACCGCCGATTTCAGCCGCAACTTGGTGTGGAGCGGCCTACCGAGACCGTCATCATTGACGGACTGAATCCGCAATCGGTCACGCTGATGCGTTTTTCTGACTATGTTGCACGTGCCATTCCCGATACATGGCTGCAGCGAGATTATTTGCCTCGTTTCCAACCCGAGTAAGCCTATGCATTTTTTCAACCGTTCCGTCTTTTATTTTGTCTTGACTATGGCTTTGGCGCAGGCACTGCCTGCGCAGTGCGCTGACATGGATGCAGATGCACTCAGTCTCGAGAGCGCCACCGAAGTTGCGCCCGAATCTAACGGACGTACCAAGATTTTTGTCGAGGGTGCATTGGGTAATGCCAGCCAGCGATACCAGACGGATAGCAAGAATATCGGGCGGGCGTCCCTCGACTTCTCACACTCGGCGAAGCTTGGTCAAGGTTATAGCGCCGTCATCTCCGATCGCCTTGACCGTGTTTATCCAGCAGATGCTGGTGCCGACGCAACGATCAATAGTCTGCGTGAGGCCTATCTGAGTTGGCAGCCCGAAGGCAACAATACGGTCGTGGAGTTTGGCCGTATCAATCTGCGCTATGGTCCCGGCTATGGTTACAACCCGACGGACTTCTTTCGTGATGGCAGCTTGCGCAACCAGACCACAGTAAATCCATTTGCGCTACGGGAAAATCGTCTTGGCACCGTCATGTTGCGTGGCCAGCGGCTGTGGTCCGATGGAGCGTTGTCAGTAGCATATTCCCCCAAATTAGCCAGCCAACCGAGTAGCGATAGCTGGAGTCTTGACCTTGGATCTACCAATAATCGGAACCGTGGCCTGATTGCGCTCAGTACCCAGTTTTCCCAACGCGTGAGCAGCCAGGTACTGCTCTACAAGGAGCAAGATAGATCGGCGACGCTGGGAAGTAGTCTTACTGCGCTGTTGTCGGATGCTGCTGTTGCCCATCTGGAATGGTCGCGCGGCAAGGAGCAGGATCTGTTGAGCCGTGCATTGGCATTACCGGGTGCTGATGTTGCCCGAAATCGATTTACAGGTGGTGTTACCTATACGACGCTGGGCAAGCTTTCTGTTACGACCGAGTACCAGTACAACGGCTTTGCATTGAATCAGTCCGACTGGGCTGCTGTGGGGGCAATGCCTGCGAGCCAGATCGCCTATTTGCTGGAGGCTCAGCGGCTGCAGGAGCTGGTATCCCGCAAGGCCTACTTGATCTATGTGACCCAAAAAAGCTTATGGCTCAAGGATCTGGATTTGACGGCTTTTTTGCGCGTGAATGCGGGTGACCATAGTCGATTGGCTTGGGTCGAGCTGCGGCACCATTGGTCCAAATTCGACGTGGCCCTGCAGTTTCAGCAGCATATGGGGCGATCCTCCAGTGAATATGGAGTGTTGCCTGATCGCCGTGTCATACAAATGCTTGGAACCTATTATTTTTGAGGTTTGAATATGGCAACACTGCTGAGTATCTGCATGGTTTCCGACGATTTTCTGCCTGCAGCGACCGGGGTGGGTGTTCATATCAAGCTTGTGGCGTCTGAATTAGTCCGGCGTGGTCACAAAATTTCAGTCATCACCACCCGACGCAAAGATGAACCGGAAATCGAGCAATGGGAGGGAGTTACCGTCTATCGGGTGTTTACTCTCAAGGCGTATGGGTTTTACCAGGCACTACCCTCAGCCGCGACTGTGCGTGAAATCCTCAAGCGGATACAACCCGATCTTGTGCACCACCATTACGTGGGCTTCATGATGTGGCAGGTTTGTCGTGTGGCCGAATCGCTCAAGCTGCCTCAGATATCCACCTACCATTTCAGTGCGGAGGTCCTAACGCAGCCATTGCCCATGCGGCCATTCCGAGGTTTGATTCGGAAGATGATGGTGGCCTTTAATAATCGTTTTGATCTGGTCATTGCACCTTCACTCAAACTGGCACAGCAGATATCCAGGGAGGGTGTGCAAACTGAAGTACGCTTCATTACCAATCCAGTGGTATTCAAAGCCAGCGCAGATGTGGTGCCTGCTGAACGCCCATCTGGTTTCACAATTTTGTATGCTGGACGGCTTGGACCTGAGAAAAATATTCCTTATCTCATCAAGGCTTTTGCAGAGTTACAAAGGAACGTGCCGGAAGCTTTTTTGTGGATTGCCGGCCATGGGCCAGAAGGCGATGCATTGGAGGCGTTGTGTTCGCAGCTGGGCCTGGAAGATAAGGTCAAGTTCCTAGGCTTTCTTGATCATCCGACACTCGCACGTTACTACGCTGGCTGTGATGTGTTTGTGTTGCCATCTTTGATGGAGACACAAGGCTTGGTGGTGATGGAAGCTATGTGGTTTGGGCGTCCTGTCATTGTTACCAGCGCTATCGTTTCTGCAGAGGAGTTGGTTGCGCAAGGCGTCAACGGTTTTATCGTTGATCCGGATTCGGTCAATGATTTAACCCAGCGTTTGCTACTGCTGGCAGCAGAACCTGCTACCCGTGCCACGCAGGGCGAAGCAGGCCGTGAGCGTGCCAGTGCCTATCGACCGGAGTTGGTGGTGGAGGCATTGGAGGTCGCCTATCGCAATACTCTTGCAATAAGTCACCATGGATAAGCCTCGTCACACGCGCTACCAGGCTGTTTTTATCTCTCCCCATCTCGATGATGCAGTTTTTTCCTGCGGCGGGGTCATTTCCAAGCTGGTTGAGGAAGGGCCAGTGTTGGTGCTCAACTTGTTCACCCGGTACTTGTCAGGGCTGAAATTGCATGGCGCCGTTTTGGGCGATGAGCGGCATCAAGAGGAGGCGGATGCGGCCGAGTTTTTGGGATTTGAGTCGGTCAGCTTGCACGAATTGGACGCACCTTTTCGCCGCGATGCTTATCAGCGTTTGGGAAATCTGTTTCGTCCACCCGTCGCGCAAGATATGGAATGGCTGTCAACCCTACGCGAAAAGTTGTTCGCCTTGCTTGGTGAGCTGGATTTCGAACAGATTTACGTGCCGCTGGGCATAGGTTGGCACGTGGACCATGTTCTAGCGCACTTGGTTTTCGAGCCCTGGATTGATCGTAAAAAGCTGCTTTTTTATGAGGATGCCCCCTATTGCTGTATACCCCATAGCACCCGTTACCGCCTCAACGGAATTGCTCACTATGAGGGTGGCCTAGCGGATCTCAGTCTGGCACCATCCAATGCGCTAAACGCCTGGCGGCAAGCCGCTAGGGCTTATGGGCAGACTGCATTGATGAAGAACCTCCAGCCGTGGATCGTCCGCCAGTTGGCAGTCCCTGCGGTGAGTATTTATCTATATCGTCTGATGGCGCGGTATCGCAACCAAGTCACTATGGTGCCTGAGCTGACTCTTGAACCCTTGGTGGTTCAGATTGCAGATCGGTTAGGGAAAAAAATAGACGCCATGGCACTTTACAGCAGCCAATTTAACGAGTTTTTCGCGTCTCGACAGGACTGTGTAGCAACCCTACAGGCTTACGCTGACCGTGTACAGGGCATAGCTGAAGCCGCAGCCATAGAGCGGTATTGGGTGCCGGTTACCACATCGAGTCGAATAGATCGGTATGAATTGCCGGTTTGATTGATAGCTGATCGCCGTTTATCGCGATTCAGTACATTTCCTGCGTGTACCTGTTTGCTTTCATCAAGAACTGCTTTGATTCTGATCCACTTGCTACATTGGCAGGGTGAGGCATTGCTAATTAGTTGTCGCCTATCAATAGCGTCATAAACGCGCAGAGATAAAAAAAGGGCACCGAAGTGCCCTTTTTTTCAAGCAGTAAGCTGATTACTTAACTTCAGTCTTGCGGCGACGAACTGCACCCATGGCCAGCAGAGCTGCGCCGAACAATGCAATCGATGTTGGCTCAGGCACGGTACGTACGTCGCCGATTTGCAGATCGATCTCGGCTTCGCTACCGGTGAAATTGATCGTTGCGAGAATTGCGCCAACACTGGACAGATCGGCAGAACCGCCGGTACCGGTGAAGCGCAGTGCTCCGCTGCTCAGGATCGTGCCTGCTTCATTGGCTACACCGAAGAAGTCAGCAAAATCGATAGGAGTGTTGTCGGGCAGGAAGTTGTGATGGGCTTCCGACGACAGAACCAGGGTGGTCCAGTGGGTAGCATCTGTGTAGACAGTGATTGCGAAATCAAAGCCCAGATCGGATTCCTTGACCTTAATCTTGAAACCAGATCCGCTTGCAGCCAGATCCAAACCACCCAAGCCGGTAGGGTTCAAGGTTGCCAGATAGTTCGCTTCGCTACCAGTTGATACGCCTGCGACGCCGTTAACGCCGTCCCATTTCAGAATGGAGCGACCAGAAGAACCAGTTTCCGTGCTGTATTTCAACAGTCCACCGCTTACATTGGTTGTTACTTGTGCGCCGAAGCCGTCCGTGGTCAGTGCCGTGATGAACATGTCACGCTCGCCACCCAAGATGCTCGAGACGGGGCCAACAACGCTGTTGTAAACACCAGAACCATCTGCGGTCGAATCACTCAGTTGACCAACACCTTGGTTGACATCAAAGTCATCAATGACAACCGAAGCTTGAGCAGCCATCGTCATCCCTGCGATCAATGCTGTCAAAGCGAACTTTGCAAATTTTTTCATTTCGTTAACTCCTGAAAACCTGTTGAAGATCTGATTGCCAGTGAGGACAATCCCGCACCTGCCTATGGAACAAATGCACAGTCCGTGCCAGACTTCTGGTTCCTTATATAAATCAATGGCTTGCGATGGAATTTCGGTGAAATGTACCGATACTCTAGGAGTCGGTGTAAGAAATGTCGACAGTAAATTGATGCCTTGGCTGGCTTCGCTCCGTATATTATGGGGACTCATAATTTCATCCCTTATATGGTCGTAGTCCTTGTCACGCTCACCGCTACTGTGTTAATTCAGTTGGGCTACTTTCTTTGGAAGCTGTCGGCCGACGGCCAGCCAAAGATTGGAGGTGCTCCGGCATGGCAGGTGCTTTGTGCACTTGCGACCGATTGGCGCTGGATGCTGGGATTTGTCATGACGAGTTTAGGTTGGGTGCTGTTTGTGCAGGCAACCGCCATGGGCGATATCAGCTTGGTGCAGCCGCTGATGTCTGCAGGTGACTTATTGCTAGTTATTTTGGCAGTAGTCTTTCTCAAAGAGCGGTTACTGCTGGTTGAATGGGGAGGCGTCTTGATGACGGTACTGGGGGCCGTGGCACTCGCTTGGAACGCTGAGGCTTCGTACGTCACTTCATTCAATAGCATGCACCTGCAAATACTATTGGGATGCGCGATGCTTATCGGATTGACGTTGTTGCTCACCAACCGTTGGGCACTGAGGCCAGAGGTTTCGTTGGCGTTGGTTGTGGGGCTTTGCTTTGGTTCTGGTGCCGTGTTGACTAAGGCTATGACGGTTGCATATTCCGGCCCTGGACAAACTATTATGACGTGGGCTGTATTAATTGACCCCCTGTTATTGGCCGTTGTTCTGGCCAATGTATTTGGCCTGATCTTATTGCAAGCCGCTTTTCAGCGTGGTCGGGCTGCTGTGATAGTGCCTTTGCAACTTGCGATGGCCAATGCCATTACGGTGCTTGCGGGGGGGATAATCTTTAATGAGCAAATTACCCCCCTTCGTACTTTTGGAATCGTGCTGATCTTAGGGGGGACGACTTTGTTACACCTTAAGCCCTCAACAGTGTCGCAAGGTCTTGCCTGATGGAACGGCTTTTGGGTTGTTGCGACACACCGACCCGTGCGAAGAATCCAAAATCTTCGGTTTGAGATGCTTGCGCTAGATGCTCAAAGTTATTTGCTAATTTGAGAGCTAAATCAAACAACCCTGGCTCGGTGGAAAAATGGCGTCCCGCGCGAGCGTACCAGCGGAAGATTACGGGTGTCATTTGTGGCTGCAAATGAAGACCTTCGTGCGTTGCGGTTAGCCAAATTCGTTGCACGCTAGCCCCCAGATGTATCCAGTCTATAAGCTCTGCAGGTTTGCGCTTAGGGCGTACCAACAAATGGGCTGCGCAACATATCGCGGGTAACAGATCAAGTTGGATGCGAGGCGCTACGGTGCCCATGAGATACCGGTTGAAAAAATGAACACGCTCCCAGCTTTGCATGACCCACTCCATCAGGCGGGCGGTAGCGGGGTCGACGCCCACAGCCTGCTCAGGTATGCGGTCTTTGCTGTAGCGAGCACGCCATTCAATAATCTCTTTATGGACCGGATATGCCTCTGGACAGATTAGGCGAATTTTTGCGCTATGCCAAAGCAGTTTGGCTATCTGCAGGCGATCGCCGAATGATTCGAACAGTTCTACGTTGAAAGTTGGACCCGCGGCGTCGATAAGTGCCTTGCGTTGCCTGTCTGTAAGCGGAGAGGTCTTCATTGGACGGCGTTGTACCGTTCGTAGTTCGATGGACTCAAACAACGGGTCACGGACCATGTTGGGGCGACCTTCGAACCAAACATCATAGATGGGATGGCGGTCGTTGTCGGACGAAATGGTCCATTTGCTTACTAGCGCAAAACCCGATGCGGCTATCCGCATCGTTTCCAACAAGGCGCCATGGGCTATATGACTAGGGTGACCATCGTAGTCGTACAGGATATGCTCGCGCGTGTCGCTGCCGTATACCCGAACGTGTAGATCGTTCACAATCTCGAACTGCCAAGGTTGCGTGTTGTCCCCGCTCGGTGCCCAGCGAGCGAGTTCGAGAATCTGCGTCAGTGTGTCACGGCCCACGGAGGTTTCCTTGTGAATGCGCCTGCAGCGCCACAGTCGAATGTTGTCTCTCTACTACTATAACGAGATAAGAGATGACTCATTTGGACGTCCGGGCACAATACAAATTTTAGGGAGTGAACGTTGTCTATAGCTACCCCGATCACCTTCGACTATGACCGTGCTTTTTCGCGCAATGTCGGCTGGGTCACACTCGCTGAGCAGGATAGATTGCGAAAATCGCGGGTTGCGATAGCCGGGCTTGGGGGGGTCGGAGGTGGGCACTTGTTGACACTAGCAAGGCTTGGAATTAGTCAATTCACTATTAGTGACTTTGATGAGTTCGATGTGCATAACCTCAACCGCCAAGCGGGTGCATTTGTGTCGACGATGGGGCAGTCAAAGCTTGATACGTTGGCCAACATGGCTCGTGATGTCAATCCAGAGCTGGATCTGCGCCTTCTTCCCGAGGGCGTTCACGCGGGCAACATAGATGAGTTTTTGCGCGACGTAGATATCTATGTAGACAGCCTAGATTTCTTTGCGTTACCAGCTCGACGCTTGGTGTTTGCTAAATGTCGAGAAATGGGTATACCGGCATTGACAGCTGCGCCTCTGGGAATGGGCGTTGCATTTCTATACTTCCGCCCAGATGGCATGAGCTTTGAGGACTACTTTAAAGTGGAGGGCTTTGATCAGCAGGAGCAGTACGCCCGTTTCATTGCTGGCTTATCTCCAGCCATGCTTAACCGGAACTATCTAGTTGCACCTGAGGCGGTAAATTTTCAGGAAAAACGTGGCCCATCCACAATCATGGCATGTGATCTGTGTTCCGGCGTCATGGGCACTTCGGTGCTTAAGGTATTGCTGAATCGTGGGGAAATCAGGGCTGCTCCGTGGGGCATGCAATTTGACAGCTACCATCAAAAGCTTAAATTTACCTGGCGTCCCTTTGGTAATTCAAATCCCCTTCAACGGCTGCTGCTTCAATTTATTAGGCCAATTTTGCGCGGAAAATTACCTTGACAGATCAGATATTTTCGCCTCAAGGGGGTGGGTTGACGCTTTTGAGTTGTAGTGGCAACTTTGACGGTGTGATTTAGTGTGAAAAGGATGACTTTTTCGATAACGTATACATGGTGAAGTAAGTTACATTCATAGACGCGATAGGTAAAATTTAAGTTATGCACAGGGGATATATTTTGAAAAATTTCAACGCTGTTTGGGAAAAGAGCGCTCGGTGGATTCTGGCAATTGCTGCTTGTTCGTTGACGGCATGTTCCACTTTTTCCACAAAATTTCCTGCGGCACCGGCTGCTGCCGCCGCTTCCGGCTATAACTATATTATTGGGCCCGGGGATTCTCTTAATATTATTGTTTGGCGCAATCCTGAATTGTCTATGTCAGTACCGGTACGACCTGATGGAAAACTGACTACGCCGCTGGTCGATGAATTAGTCGTACAAGGGAAGACTTCAGTTGAAGTTGCTCGTGAAATTGAGGGTCTACTATCCAAATTTGTTCGTGATCCCGTTGTGACTGTCATTGTTACTGGGTTTATTGGGCCATACAGTGAACAGATTCGTGTGGTAGGGGAGGCGGCTAAACCACAAACCCTGCCCTATAAAAACAAAATGACAGTTCTGGATGTAATGATTGCAGTTGGCGGATTAACAGATTTTGCTGATGGAAATGGCGCGACTATATTGCGTACATCCGAGGGGGATAAAAGATATTCGGTTCGTCTTAAAGACTTGATTCGGCGTGGGGACGTCTCCGGGAACGTAGAAATGAGGCCGGGTGACATTTTAATTATTCCGCAAGGCTGGTTTTAATTGCTAGTGCTGCCATAAATAATATCGTCGCACGTGCTTAGTTAACATTTAATAAAATAAATCAATGGACGAGTTAATTGGTCAAATTCTAACCTTTGCCAAAGGTGCATGGAAGCATCGTTGGCTTGGTGTAATTGTTGCCTGGGTTGTTGGATTGGTTGGTGCAGGCATAGTTTTGCGTGTTCCAGATAAATATGAGGCATCTGCTCGCATTTACGTTGATACCCAATCTATCCTTAAACCTCTGATGTCTGGTCTTGCGGTACAACCCAATGTTGATCAACAAGTGGGAATGCTTAGCCGAACACTGATAACTCGACCCAATGTGGAAAAATTAATTCGCATGGCTGATCTTGATTTGGGTAATGCATCAAAAAGCGCACAAGACGGCTTAATTGAACGTCTAATGAGTACGCTTCAGATAAAAAGCACTGCACGTGATAACTTATACACACTTTCATTCCAAGATTCGAGTCCCGATAAGGCGAAGCGAGTGGTTCAATCTTTAGTTTCTATATTTGTTGAATCTAGTCTTGGTGATAGTCGAAAAGATACTGATGCTGCCAAGAAATTTATTAATGAACAAATTAAAACGTATGAAGCTAAACTCGAATCTGCAGAAGCACGGTTAAAAGAATTTAAATTGAGAAATATAGAGGTTCAAACTGCCAACGGTGGTACGGATATCGCCGGGCGGTTGGGGGAGGTGAGTGCGCAGCTTAACCAAGCAAAATTGGAGTTACGGGAGGCGGAAAATGCGCGTGATGCTGCGAAAGTTCAGCTGGAGGGAGAGAAAGCACAGAATGCTAATAATTCCTCAAAAAGCTTATTGCAAGAATCTGCCCAGTCTTTAGCAACGCCTGAAATTGATTCGAGAATTGAGGCACAGAAAAGAAATTTGGATGGCCTGTTGCAACGATTTACAGAGCAACATCCTGACGTAATTGGTGCCCGCCGCATGGTAAAAGAATTAGAGGAGCTCAAACGAAAGGAAGTCTTGCAGCTGCGAAAAACTGCGATAGCTAATCCAGTTTCTCCCGGCAATAATAGCCTAGCTGTGCAAGAATTAGGTCGTCTTTTGGCAACATCTGAAGTGCAGGTTGCTTCGCTTCGAGCTAGGGTTGCAGAATATAGTTCTCGCTATGAGCGTGCGCGTGAGTCTATGAAAACAGCCCCACAAACTGAGGCCGAGTATGCGCAGTTAAATCGAGATTATGCAATTAATAAGAAAAATTACGAAGATTTGGTAAGTCGTCGTGAATCTGCTTCTTTGTCTGGTGATTTAGAGTCCGCGGCGGGTGTGGCAGATTTTCGACTGATTGACCCACCTCGCGTTTCGCCGAAACCTGTTGCTCCTAATCGCCTGTTGTTATTGCTTCTTGCTTTGGCTGTCGCGTTGGGTGCAGGTGGTTTTGCATCATTTGCGGCAAGTCAATTGCGACCTGTATTTCACGATGCTAGAGCATTGCGCAGTGCTGTTGATCTGCCATTGTTGGGGGTGGTGACCTTGGTTATGAATGACGCAGCAAAGCGTCGTGAACATTTAGATTTGAAAAAATTCGCATTTGCCTCATGCGGATTGATTGGATTCTTTATTGTGGCTATTGGTACGTTGGCCTTTATTTCTGGACAGGTGGGTTAACATTATATGAGTAGCTTAATTGAACAAGCTACGAAGCGCTTGGAGCAGCTTCGTCGGGCAGGTGTTGATTTGGAAAATAATGCGCAACCTACATCAATTATTAAGTTGGATGACGGACTAAGTAATACCGAAGATGCTTCAGTGAAGCCGATAACTTCACCGGATTTTCCAAAAAAGACCACTTCAGTTTCTAGGAAAGTGGATTTAGATCTAGATGCAATTGCTGCTGCTGGGATAGTAAGCCCCAATGCCCCTCGTTCTCAAATAGCAGATCAGTATCGTGTTATTAAGCGACCGCTGATTACTAATGCAATGGGTCGCGGTGCTTCAACCATTGAAAATGGTAATCTTATTATGGTTACAAGTGCGTTGGCAGGCGAGGGTAAGAGTTTTTCAGCAATTAACCTGGCTATGAGCATAGCTACCGAACTAGATAACACGGTAATGCTTGTTGATGCGGATGTTGCTCGACCCTCGGTACTGAGGATGTTGGGCTTACCTGCTAGTCCTGGATTACTGGATTTATTGGTTGGTGATGTTGAGGATTTATCGAGTGTTTTACTAAAAACTAATATTGATAAGCTTACATTGCTTCCGAGTGGAACTCCTCATCTGCGTGCTACGGAGCTTCTTGCAAGTGATGCAATGAGTCAGCTTATTAAGAATATAGCAAATAGATATTCTGATCGAATTATTATATTTGATTCCCCTCCACTGCTGCTCACTACCGAATCAAGAGTTTTAGCTACCCATATGGGGCAGATAGTCATGGTGGTTCATGCTGAGAAGACGTTGCAGGCAGATGTGCAACATGCGCTTTCTTCAATTGAGGCTTGCCCTGTAAAGTTAATGGTCTTGAATCAAGCTCGAAGTGGCTCGCAAGGGGGCTATGGTGGCTACGGTGGATATGGATATGGATATGGTCAGCAAAGCACGTGACTGGTTTTACTAAAAATTTATTCATGAATAAAATGACGGCGGAGCGCATGGCTGGAAGATCTTGTATCTCTTCTATTATTTTATTATTTTTTTGCTTATCTAGTTCCCGTGCGCAAAATGATGCAGAAGCATTTAAGCCCAATACCGTATCTTCTTTGGGCCTGTCAATAGCCCCTCGTTTATATTTGGGTGAGACATGGAGTAATAATTTATCACTAAAAAGCGGTGACGGTGATTCCGGATGGATTAGTGAAATAAGTCCTGGCATTAGAGTCGACAGTAAATCTGGCCGCGTCAAGGGATATGTTGATTATTCTTTGCATCAGTATATTTATAGTGGAAATACAAAAAATTCTTTACAAAACTTACTTGCATCCTCTGCTTCTGCTGAAGTTTTAGATAATTTTGCATTTGTTGATATGTCGGCGGCGATTTCACAGCAGACAATTTCCGCATTTGGGCCGCAATCGGTAGCTTCTGGTTTGAACAATTCAAATAAGACGGAAGTTTCTACTTATAATGTTTCTCCTTATCTTCGCGGTCGATTTTTAAATAAAGCAAACTATGAGGCGAGATATGGATTCTCCTCTACACGAGCGAAAACATTGGAAAGTGCAAACACGAATCAGAGTCTTTATTCGTTGACAATGAATGGGGATGAGTTATTCGGAAAATTGCGTTGGGGTACTAGTGCGTCACGCCAAGAAAGTACACGAAATAATGGTGAAGAAACTCAAATTGATGATTTAAAAGTATCTCTTACCTATTCATTAGATAGACAATTGAGCTTTTCTGCTACGAAGGGGCGTGAGACAGCGAATTATATAGTCTCTCAAAAGCAGAGCTATGGAACATCGGGTTTTGGTGTTAATTGGTCTCCGGCGGAAACCACACGGTTGTCGTTCAATGCTGAGAATAAATTATTGGGGAGAATGCATCAATTAACTATTGAGCACCGTACTCCAAGGACGAGTTGGACCTACAGTGATTCCAAAAGTGTTTCTATATCAAATAGCAATACTTTGAATTCCACTTCAAGTACACTTTATGACTTGCTTTTCATACAATTTTCATCAATTGAGCCAGATCCAATCAAGAGGGCTCAGTTGGTTCGAGATTTTTTAAAGTCAAATGGGTTAACTTCTGATCCATCTACGGTAAATGGTTATTTAACCTCGAGTACCTCTGTTCAACGCACAAAAGATCTATCCTTCATGTTGTTGGGTATTCGGGATACAGTTAGATTCTCAATAACGAAAAGTGCTGGCCATAGTATCAATGGATCCTCTCTAAGTGTAGATGATTTTTCTAATTCTAATAATATAAGACAAAATGGATTAAGTGTAAGCTATTCCCATCGATTAACACAGGATTCTTCATTGAGTTCTCAGTATTCTTTACAAAGAATATATGGCGATGTTGTTACTCAGGGATCAAGAACAAAATCAATAAATTTAAATATATCCTCTAAGTTGTCTCAAAAGATATTTGCTACGGTGGGGGCGCGACGTGTACTGTCTTCGAGTACGGTTACGCCATATCAAGAAACTGCTGTTTTAGGCAGTTTAACTGTTCAGTTTTAGCTTATGTATGAATCATTTTATGGCTTGACCACTAAGCCTTTTCAACTTAATCCAGATCCTATTTTTTATTTTGCTAGCAAACAACATAAGAGAGCTAAAGCATATCTTGAGTATGGTGTTCTTCGAAATGAAGGGTTTATTGTAATTACGGGTGAAATAGGCGCTGGAAAAACAACTATCGTTCGTGGATTATTGGATAGTTTGGATTCTGAGAAGGTTGTTGCGGGCAATCTTGTTAGTACACAGCTAGATGCTGAAGATACACTGCGTATGGTGGGAGCTGCGTTTGGAGTACGTACTAAAGATGTATCAAAGGCGGATTTATTAATGGCCTTAGAAGCTTTTTTAGTAAGTCAAACAAGTCTCGGTAAGCGGTGTTTACTTATTATTGATGAGGCACAAAATTTAACTTCTCGTGCGGTTGAGGAGTTGCGAATGTTGTCCAATTTTCAATTTGGTAAGCAGGCATTATTGCAAAGTTTCTTGGTTGGGCAACCAGAGTTCCGGGATATTTTGCAGAATCCCCAAATGCAGCAACTTCGACAAAGAGTTATTGCTGCCTGCCACATTGGTCCGATGGACTTGGAAGAAACGCAGGGATATATAGAACATCGCTTGAAATGTGCGGGTGGGACTGGTCGTCCCAATTTTGATGCGGCCGCATTTGACGAAATTTTTAATGTGAGTGGTGGTATACCAAGACGTATAAATTCTGTATGCGATAGATTATTGCTGTTGGGTTTTTTGGAAAATAAAGACACACTTACAGCTGCTGATGTAAGTGAAGTTGCTCGTGAAATTCACGAAGAATCCGGGCCAGCTCAAAAATCCATATTCCCAGCATATTTAAATTCATTGCCTAAAAATGAGGATGTTGGATTTAATGCTGCTCAGATTCTTAATTCAAAGAAATTCAACCTAAATGAAAACTTGGATATATCTATAGTAGGTAAAATTAACGAAATTGAGACCGCGCAGCAAGAAAATCGCTTTGATCGCTTGGAGCAAAGTATGCTACGGTTAGAGAGGGTGAATTCAGAAATGTTATCTTTTTTTAAAGAGATATTTAAGCCAATTGATCAATCCATAGAAAAAAATAAAAATGTTGAATAAAATTTCATTTGGTTCTGGCCCTATTATTTGCGTAGTGGGTGCTCGACCTAATTTTATGAAAATGGCGCCTATTTTGCGAGCTCTCGCAGAACATGTACCACCTTTGCCTTTTTTGCTGGTTCATACAGGCCAACACTATGACCGTGATATGAGTGACCAGTTGTTCGACGATTTGCAACTGCCTCGTCCGGATATCAACTTAGAAGTGGGATCTGCCTCCCACGCGGTGCAGACAGCAGAGGTCATGCGGCGTTTTGAACCCATTCTTGATACGCACCAACCGCGGTGTGTCATTGTTGTGGGTGATGTCAATTCAACGCTAGCTTGTACCTTAGTGGCAGTCAAGAAGGGGATTGCTGTTGCGCATGTCGAAGCGGGCTTGCGCAGTAATGATCGTGCTATGCCTGAAGAGATTAATCGTATTTTGACAGACCAAATTGCGGATCGACTCTACACGACAGAGCGTAGTGCCGAAGACAATTTAAGACGAGAGGGTATCGGCCTCGATCGGCTGTGCTTCGTCGGTAATGTCATGATTGATTCATTGCTACATAGTCGAGCACATGCACGTAGTTTCCTGGAAACTCTGCGCTTGTCTGGTGTTGACTACAGCCTGTTTGGAGTTAGCAAGCCTTACGGTGTTGTGACCATGCATCGTCCGTCCAATGTCGATCAACCCGAGACATTGCGTGGGTTACTAGAAACTTTGGCTGAAGTTTCCAAAAGGTTACCTTTGATTTTTGCACTTCATCCACGCACGCGAGCCAATATTGAAAAATTTGAACTATCAGCCTTGATTGATTCGAGCCGGATGGTTCTTCTGCCTCCGCAAGGCTATCTTGAAATGTTAGGTTTGTTGCTTGATGCTACTGTGGTGTTGACTGATTCTGGTGGATTACAGGAAGAAACGACTGCCTTGGGTATTCCGTGTTTGACTTTGCGTGAAAATACAGAGCGACCCATTACCATAGAACAAGGTACTAATACCCTGGTTGGGGTAGATCGGAATGCGATCATTTCTGGAATTAATGAAATATTTTTGGGCAATGGAAAGCACGGAAATATTCCAGAGTTATGGGATGGTAATACCGCTAAACGTATCGTAGCTGACTTGGCTCAGTGGATGCAGTCTTAGTCTTGTAGTTATTTTTTGTGAAAAATAATACTATTTCTAATGCTCTTACTATTGACGTGGAGGATTACTTCCAGGTATCTGCATTTGCGCCATATATTGCCCGTTCTAGCTGGAAAGATTGCGAGTGTCGCGTCGAGAAAAATGTAAAAAAAATATTGGAAATATTGAGTTTCCATGAAGTTAAGGCTACTTTTTTTACTTTAGGATGGATTGCCGAACGATATCCAAAATTAGTCAAAGATATTGTGAGTGAGGGTCATGAGTTGGCGAGTCATGGATATGGGCATGAAAGAGTTAGTGATCTTTCGGAAAAAGAATTTTTTATCGATGTCGATTCATCAAAAAAAATTCTTGAAGATATTTCTGGCGTACAAGTAATAGGTTATAGAGCACCTAGCTTTTCTATTGGTGCTGGTAATTTTTGGGCATTTGAGTGTTTGGAGCGTGCTGGTTATAGATATAGCTCAAGTATCTACCCTATTAAACATGACCATTATGGTATGCCAAATTTCTCTAGATACCCTGTGCAAATAAGCGATAACTTTTTGGAAATACCGATCACAACCGTTCAATTCTTTAATAGAAATCTTCCGTCTAGCGGGGGTGGGTATTTTAGATTCTTTCCATATTCTCTGTCGAAATGGCTTTTGAATCAAATAAACAACAAGGAAAATAATCCAGCTATTTTTTATTTCCATCCTTGGGAGATCGATATTCATCAACCACGTGTGATGGGTATTAATAGAAAGACGAAATTTAGGCATTACGTCAATATCCATAAAATGGAAGATCGCTTAAATAAGCTACTAAATGATTTTCATTGGAATAGAATGGATTATGTGTTTTTGAATAAAAAATATAATGATATCTACAGTGTCTGAGCCTGCACCCGTACTGCTCGTCAAGCGACTTGTATTTGGAGATATTGCCACAGCAAAGCGTTGGGATGCTTTCGTATCTAAGTGCTCGACGGCTACTTTTTTTCATCTTGCGGGATGGCAAAACGTTATACGGAGAGTATTTCGACACGACACCTATTTCCTATACGTAGAGGTCAATGGGGAAATTGAAGGTGTTTTACCTCTGGCCCATGTAAACAGTTTTCTCTTTGGTAATTCAATCTCCAGCTTACCCTTTGCTGTTTATGGGGGATGTGCTGCGTCAAGTTCCTTAGCCGTAGATGCATTAGAAAAAGAGGCAAAAGAAATAGCTGTTCAACTTAAAGTTTCGCACTTAGAGTTCCGAAATACCGTGCGCCGGCATCAAGATTGGCCTTTGCAGGATTTATACGTTACTTTTCGAAAAGAAATATTAGGAACGGAAGAAGAGAATTTATTGGCGGTTCCACGAAAGCAGCGCGCCATGATTCGCAAAGGTATAAAAAATAGTTTGACTAGCGAAATAGACTCTGACGTACAGCGATTCTTTAGTTTATATGCGGATAATGTACACAGGCATGGAACACCCGCAATGCCAAGGTCTTATTTTCAAGCGCTAATTGATGAATTCGGCGACAGTTGTGAAATATTAACAATTTCTTCCGTTGATGGGCGACCATTGAGTAGTGTGTTTAGCTTCTATTTTCGAGATGAAGTTCTTCCATATTATGCTGGTGATGATTTGTCTGCTCGGGAATTGGCGGCAAATGATTTCAAATATTGGGAGTTGATGCGCCGAGCTTGTTTGCGTGGATTGAAAGTATTTGATTACGGGCGGAGTAAAAATGGTACCGGCTCATTTTCTTTTAAAAAAAATTGGGGGTTCGAACCGACTCCTTTGAGTTATGAATATTGCTTATATAGACGTGATGATGTTCCACAGAATAATCCGAGCAATGCTAAATATAAGTTTTTAATTAGTGCTTGGCGCTGTATGCCTATTTCTATGGCAAATGCTATTGGCCCGTTTATAGTTAGAAGCTTGGGCTAAGTATCGTGCGAAATTTACTATATCTGGTACATCGACTTCCATATCCTCCAAATAAAGGCGATAAGGTTAGATCTTACAATCTTCTTAAACATCTTTCTTCTCAATACAATATATTTCTTGGAACATTTGTCGATGATTCCGATGATTTAAAGTATGCGGATTTCGTCAAAAATTTGTGTGTTGATGCTCATATAGAAAAGTTAAATCCTTTTTTTTCAAAAATACGCAGTGTTGCGGGGCTTTTGAATAATAACTCTCTTACATTGACATATTATCGTAGTGCGTCTCTTGAGAAATGGGTGTCACATGTTGTAGAAAAAAATAATATCGATATAGCAGTGGTTTTTTCCTCGGCGATGGCTCAGTATGCATCAGATATACCGAATCTCAGATTTTTGGTGGATTTTGTAGATGTTGATTCAGCTAAATGGACTGAGTATGCTAATCGACATAGATGGCCGATGTCATGGTTGTATCGTAGGGAAGGTCGGCTTTTATTGAGGTATGAAGGTGAAATTTCTAAAAAGGCAGAGCATTCTTTTTTTGTGACTGAAAATGAGGTAAATTTATTTAAAAGCTTGTCATTTGATTTTTCCGAAGGAAAAATAAGTGCGTTAAATAACGGAGTTGATGCTGAGTATTTTTCACCGAATAAATTACGTATATCGCCATATTTATCGAGTTCGAAAGAATCCATTGGGCATTCCATTGTATTTACCGGTGCGATGGATTATTGGCCAAACATCGATGCAGTATTTTGGTTTGTGAACGAAATACTTCCGAAGTTGAGTGAGAAATATCCGCAGTTATGCTTTTATATTGTGGGTAGGAATCCGTCATCTGCTGTGCTCGATTTGGCTTCGGACACCGTTATTGTTACAGGCACTGTTTCCGATGTGAGGCCTTATTTACAGCACGCTTCGGTTGTTGTCGCTCCATTGAGAGTTGCCCGCGGAATTCAAAATAAGATTCTGGAGGCTATGGCAATGGCTCGGGCAGTAGTTGCCTCGGCAACTTGTGTTGATGCCATTAATGCAAGAGCTGATAAGGAAATCTTTGCTGCTGAGAGCGTTGATGATTTTGTTTTGAAGATTAGTATGCTGCTGGATACACCAGATTTAGCTAAAGAAATGGGACGTGCCGGTAGGCTCAAAGTCTTAGAGAGTTACAGTTGGACGGCCCACTTGATGGGAATAGATAAATACCTTGATATTCCTGAAATTCAGTACGTATTGTGAATAGAGAAGATAATTATTCCAGAGGCTGGCGTCAATCTATATTGGCGTTTGTTGCGCTTTTTATTTGTGTGTTATTTTTGTTCCGCAATACTTTTTGGGGAATGGTATCTATTTGGCTTCGCTCCGAAACTTTTACACATGGATTTTTTGTTGCCCCTATTGTATTTTGGCTTGTCTGGCGACAGCGGGAATTAATTTCTGAAAAAATTCCTCAAGTAAATTTCTGGTTCTTGATTCCTCTGCTAACAGTCATTTTTTTCTGGTCTTTGGGTGACCTTGCATTTGTGAACTCTGCCACACAATTGTGTGCGGTGGCATTATTGGTTTTGTTGGTGCCAGCCATTTTTGGATGGTCTGTGGCATCAATAATTATTTTCCCCTTGTTTTTTTTATTCTTTTCCGTGCCTCTCGGAGAGTTTCTGTTTCCTCAATTGATGGAATGGACCGCTAATTTTACGGTTTTTGCATTGCGACTTAGCGGTGTTCCTGTTTACCGTGAAGGGCTGCAATTTGTTATTCCATCCGGGAATTGGTCAGTTGTGGAAGCCTGTAGTGGAGTTCGTTATCTGATCGCTTCGTTGACGGTAGGAACCCTTTTTGCCTATCTTAACTATCAGTCGTTCCATCGCCGAGTTATTTTTGTACTGATTTCCATCATTGTTCCGATTTTTGCAAATTGGATCCGTGCTTATCTCATTGTCATGTTGGGACATTTTTCGGGAAATAAGCTTGCGGTGGGGGTCGATCATATTATTTATGGATGGTTATTTTTCGGTCTGGTCATTATTTTAATGTTCATGGTTGGAGTTCGCTGGGCTGAGCCTTCTCGTGTTCTTACAATATCTGCTGACAGAAGAAAAATCCCTCCAGAAGTCTTTTATACGATCCCTTTGATTGCATTGTCTTGTTTAACCGTTGTTATTATTTCTTTGCCGTATTTGGCTGAAAAGTTTGTATACAGTAAGAATAGTTTACATATTTCTCGTTCTGAAGCGCCGTTGATTTTGAATACAGGGTGGTCACTTACCCCGGAGTCTTCGTGCGCAGAGTTGAAGCCCATCTTTAAAAATACTTCAATTGAATTGAATAATTGTTATACCAGTAATTCTGATAATGTTGGTTTGTATATTGGTTATTATCATCGACAAAGTTATGAGAAGAAATTAGTAAGCTCTGACAATGTGCTGGTTGCAAGTAACGATCGGCATTGGGCGCCGGTCGGCTTGACAAGCGGGCAGGCTGAGGCGGGTTCTGTCCGCTTTTCAGTCAAAGCTACCGAATTACGAAATACTACCGCTGACGGGCAACTAACGGACGCTCGACTGCTTGTCTGGCAGGTCTACTGGATAAATGGAATGCTCACTAAAAGTGATTATCTGGCTAAAATTTATAGCGTGATGCAAAGACTGCTTGGCCAGAGAGACGATTCTGCCGTGATAATTTTATATACAGAAAAAAAGAATGATGGTAAATCTATTCTGTTGTTGAATAATTTTCTGAATAATAACTTTGATATCGTTGACGAATATCTGAAGAATGGGTTTTAGTTTTAATTTTGAATGAGATTTTGATATGAGTATTGTTGCAGTAATTGGCTTGGGTTATGTTGGTCTCCCTTTGGTCGTTGAGTTTGGTAAGCATTTTCGAACTATAGGTTTTGACATCTCAATTTCCAAAGTTGAATCTTGTCAAAAGGGTGTAGATCCTTCTAGGGAATTGTCGGATGAGGAGATGCGTTCGGCATCGAACGCAGTTTATACATCTGATCCGAAAATGCTGACTGAAGCAGATATTATTATTGTTGCCGTGCCAACGCCAGTTGATGCTGCGCATATTCCGGATTTTCATCCTCTCATTGGATCTAGTACCAGTGTAGGTAGAAACATGAAGAAGGGTGTGATCGTCGTATATGAGTCTACGGTTTATCCTGGTGCGACAGAAGAGGTTTGCATCCCGGTTTTGGAGCGTGAGTCCGGCATGAAATGGAAGCAGGATTTTTTTGTGGGCTACTCACCTGAACGTATAAATCCTGGTGATAAAGAGCATACGCTTACCAAGATTCTAAAGGTTGTTTCAGGTGATACTCCGATTACTTTGGAGAAAGTAGCTGAGCTTTACGAGAAAATTATTATTCCTGGTGTTCATCGTGCATCTTCAATTAAAGCAGCCGAGGCTGCCAAGGTTATTGAGAATACGCAGCGTGATTTGAATATTGCACTCATGAATGAGCTGGCAATTATTTTTGATAAAATTGGGATTGATACTACCGAAGTATTGGAGGCGGCTGGAACAAAATGGAACTTTTTAAAGTTCAAGCCAGGATTGGTTGGTGGACATTGCATTGGTGTGGATCCTTATTATCTTACCCATAAAGCTGCTATGTTGGGTTATCAGCCAGAGGTTATTTTGGCGGGTCGTCGAATTAATGATAGTATGGGTAAATTTATTGCCGAGCAAACTATCAAACATATGATTTCTGCGGGTAGCTATATTAAGGGGGCTCGCGTTAATATACTTGGGTTGACGTTTAAGGAGAATTGTGGGGATTTGCGTAACTCTAAAGTCATTGATATTATCAATGAATTGAAATCCTATGGCGTTGAGATTTTTGTAACTGATCCGCAGGCAGAGGCCGAGGAGGCCATGCATGAATACGGCGTTCGATTGTTGTCGTGGGATGATTTACCTCGCGCTGATGCCATCGTCGCTGCAGTTGCGCATAAAGAGTATTCCGAACTTTCCGTAGAGGATTTTGGAAAAAAATTAATTAAGGGTGGTGCTTTTATCGATGTTAAATCGGCATTTGATGGCGCTGCAATACAGGCCGCCGGCTATAAATTGTGGCGACTGTGACGGATAAGCGTCCTTTGGTGCTGCATGTTGTGTATCGATTTGATACCGGCGGGCTGGAAAATGGAGTTGTAAATCTGATTAATCACATGCCGATAAATGCTTATCGGCATGTGATTTTGGCTTTGACAGAGGTTACTGATTTTCGCCATAGAATTACTAGGGGTGATGTGGATTTTTTTGCACTGAATAAATCCCCGGGCCATGCTTTTAAGTTGTATCCCCAGTTGTTTCGTATTTTCAGAAAACTGCGTCCGGATATTGTCCATACTCGTAATCTTGCCGCTTTGGAGGTTGTCGTTCCTGCTTGGTTTGCGGGTGTTCGTGTTCGGATTCACGGTGAGCATGGCCGTGATGTTGGTGATTTAGACGGTAGTAATCGGAAATTTCAATGGATACGTCGTATTTACAGTCCATTTGTTAACCATTACTTGGCTTTATCTCGGGATCTAGCCTGTTACTTGGTGGAGAGGGTGAAAATATCGCCCGCCAAGGTGACCCAGGTTTACAACGGTGTTGATCTGGCTCTGTTCTCTCCGTCGCAGGGGCGGCGTTATTTGACTGTCGTTGGATGTCCATTCGTTGGTCCTGATTTGTGGATTGCAGGTACGGTGGGGCGCATGCAAACAGTGAAGGACCAAGTCACATTGGCGTATGCCTTTGTTCGCGTTCTGGAAAAGGCTCCGGTGCTCAGGTCCCGCTTGCGTCTTGTTCTGGTGGGCGATGGCGACTTGCGTGCTCAATGTCAGGCTGTACTGGATGCTGCTGGCGTATCTGATCTTGCGTGGTTACCAGGGGAGCGCAGCGATGTTCCTGACATTATGCGAAGCTTGGATTGCTTTGTGCTTCCATCTTTGGCTGAAGGCATTTCTAATACTATTTTGGAGGCCATGGCCAGTGGTCTTCCTGTGGTCGCGACCGATGTTGGGGGGAATGCCGATTTGGTCGTTCATGGGATTACCGGGCACATCGTCCCGGCGGCCAATGTTGAAGCCATGGCCTTAAGTTTGCTGCAGTTGGCTTCTGAACCAGAACTCGCCCGATCCATGGGCCTTGCAGGCCGTTTGCGTGTTTTCGAAAAATTTAGTCTGCAAGCGATGGTTGGTACTTACCAAGGCTTGTACGATCAGCTGCTGCGCCCTGTGTTGGGCAATTTGCAATTACCTCCAACAACCAGATAAATACCATGTGTGGAATCACCGGCATTTTTGATACTCGTGGTGGCCGTGACATTGATCGGGCTGTTTTGCACCGGATGAATGAATCCCAGCGCCATCGGGGACCCGTGGAGGGTGGAATGCATCTGGAGCCTGGTGTTGGCTTAGGGCATAGACGTTTATCGATCATTGATCTTGCTACCGGTCAGCAACCGCTTTTCAATGAAGATGGTTCGGTTGTAGTGGTGTTCAACGGCGAAATCTACAACTACCAAGAGCTAATTCCTGAGCTGCAAGCCCTGGGTCATGTATTCCACACTCGCAGTGATACCGAAGTCATCGTTCATGCATGGGAGGCTTGGGGCAAAGATTGCGTCAAACGGTTCCGTGGCATGTTTGCTTTTGCTTTGTGGGACCGCAATCTTGACACCTTCTTTCTGGCCCGTGACCGCTTGGCGGTGAAGCCGATGTACTACGCCTTGCTGGACGACGGCATGTTGCTTTTCGGTTCCGAGCTCAAATCTCTGATGGCCCATGGTGGCCTCAAGCGTGATATGGATCCTTTGGCTGTCGAGGAGTATTTTGCCCTGGGCTATGTCGCCGAGCCTCGAACGATTTTTCGACAGGCCAAGAAGCTATCGCCCGCCCATACATTGACCATACGCCGTGGACATGCAATCCCGGAGCCAGAGCAATACTGGGATGTGCGTTTCTCGCTCGACAACCAGATCGGCGTGGAAGAGGCCTGTGCGGAACTTGATGAGCGGCTCAAGGAGTCGGTGCGCCTGCGCATGATTGCGGAAGTGCCCTTGGGTGCGTTTTTGTCCGGAGGTGTTGACTCTAGCGCGGTCGTAGCCGAAATGGCCCAGATATCCACAGGGCCCGTTAATACCTGTTCCATTGCTTTTGATGACCCGGCCTTCAACGAATCCGAGTTTGCCGAAACAGTGGCCGATCGCTACCACACCAACCACCATGTGGAGATGGTGAAGAGTGATGATTTTGATCTGATTGACACCCTGGCGAGTTTGTACGACGAACCGTTTGCCGACAGTTCAGCCATCCCTACCTATCGGGTGTGCCAGCTTGCGCGCAAGCATGTCACGGTAGCTCTATCCGGTGATGGTGGAGATGAGACCTTTGGCGGCTATCGGCGCTACCGCTTGCACTTGATGGAAGAGAAGATGCGTTCCTCTATGCCGTTGGCGCTGCGGCAACCCCTGTTTAAAACCCTGGGGCGCATGTATCCAAAGGCCGATTGGGCGCCGCGCATGTTCAGGGCAAAAACTACCTTTGAAGGTCTTTCTCGCAACTCGGTAGAAGCCTATTTCCATTCAGTATCTATTTTGCGGGACCCCATGCGTGAGCAGTTGTTCAGCGGTCGCTTCAAGACCGAGCTTGCGGGATACAACGCGCAGGAGGTATTTAACTACCATGCCGGCCGTGCGAATACAGATGATCCACTCGCGCTGATCCAATATCTTGATTTGAAGACCTATCTGGTGGGTGATATCAATACCAAGGTGGATCGAGCCAGCATGGCCCATTCATTGGAAGTTAGAGAGCCGTTGATGGACCACGAGTTGGTTGAATGGATGGCTACATTGCCATCGTCATTAAAGATCCAGGGGCAAGAAGGCAAATATCTGTTGAAGAAAGCTATGGAGCCTCGTTTGCCCCACGATATTCTGTACCGTCCCAAGATGGGGTTTTCTGTGCCATTGGCTCGTTGGTTTCGGGGGCCATTGCGCCAGCGGGTACGTGATGCTGTACTTGGTCCACGTTTAGCGGAAACGGGCTGGTTCAATCGTAAATACTTGGAGCATTTGGTGGATTCGCACGATTCTGGCGCACGTGATTACAGTGCGCCGCTGTGGACTCTGCTGATGTTTGAGGCATTTTTGCGCAATGTTATGCAGTCGGACGTACCGGTGTCTGCCCCGATGGAGGCTGCGCCCGTATGACGCGGATATTGCATGTGCTGGACCATTCCATTCCTTTGCACAGTGGTTATACCTTTCGAACGCTGTCTATTTTGCGGGAGCAACGCAAGCTGGGTTGGGAAACTTTTCACCTCACGACACCTAAGCACACCGCGGATGGTCCGTTGGAGGAAACCGTAGACGGTTGGCATTTCTATCGCACTGCTGCCCCAGCGGTAGCTGGGCGTTTGCCCGGTCTGGGCGAACTGGCATTGATGCGCCAAGTGGAGAGTCGCTTGCAACAGGTCGCAGAGCTGGTACGTCCAGACATACTGCATGCCCACTCTCCCGTACTGAATGCGCTTCCGGCGCTGCGGGTTGGCAAGCGATTGGGAATTCCTGTCGTCTATGAAGTGCGGGCTTTCTGGGAAGATGCTGCCGTAGACCATGGAACAACGCAGGAGGGCAGTTTGCGTTACCGATTTACGCGCCGCCTCGAGACCAGGGCACTCAAGCGCGCCAACCATGTATTCACCATCTGCGAAGGCCTACGGGCCGATATCGTGGCACGTGGAATTCCTGCCGAGAATGTGACGGTGATTCCTAATGCGGTGGATATCGAATCGTTTGATGTTGGAGGAGTGCCGGATATGGCGCTCAAGAACCAACTAGGTCTGGCCGGTAGCACAGTTGTCGGTTTCATAGGCTCCTTTTATGCCTATGAGGGTCTCGATGTCCTTTTAAACGCTTTGCCGCAGATTTTGCAGCGTATGCCCAATGTACGTGTGTTATTGGTGGGCGGCGGGCCGCAAGACGCAGCTCTGAAGGCGCAGGCGCAAGCTTTGGGAATACAAGACAAAGTGGTTTTTACAGGGCGTGTGCCACATGCCGAGGTTCGTCGATATTACGACCTGGTCGATGTGTTGGCGTATCCACGGCACTCTATGCGCCTTACAGAGCTGGTAACTCCATTGAAGCCGCTGGAAGCAATGGCACAAGGCCGCTTGTTGGCCGCTTCCGACGTGGGCGGGCATTTGGAGCTCATCCAAGACGGTAAAACAGGGACCCTGTTCAAGGCGGATGATCCGGATGCGCTGGCAAGCAAAGTACTCGATTTACTGGCGAATCAAGATCGTTGGCCAGCACTACGGGCACAAGCACGCTCTTTCGTAGAAACTGAGCGCAATTGGCCCGTGAGCGTTGCACGTTATCGTCCTGTGTATGAGCGATTGCTTGCGCAGCGAGCCCAGCATGCGTGACAACAAGCCGAGGCTTGTTGTGTTCAGTTCGCTGTTTCCGCATCCAGGGCAGCCGAATGCTGGGCTGTTTATCCGTGAGCGCATGTTTCGCGTGGGGCAAGCCTTGCCACTGAAGGTGGTGGCTCCCGTGCCCTGGTTTCCATTTCAGAGCATGATTCGTAAATGGCGACCGCATTTTCGACCCGATGCTCCGCGGTCAGAGTTGCAGTCAGGGGTAGAGGTTTTTCACCCGCGGTATTTTTCTGTTCCTGGTATCTTTAAATCCTGGGACGGATTATTCATGGCGCTCGGCAGTTTGCCCACGCTGTGGCGGCTCAAACGCGAGTTTGATTTTCAGATCATTGATTCCCATTTTGCGTATCCGGATGGCTATGCGGCTGCGCTCATAGGACGCTGGTTGGCGTTACCTGTCACGATTACCTTGCGGGGTACGGAGTCTCGCCTTGCCAAGAGTTCTTCTCACCGGCGTTTGATGCAGAAGGCCATGGCCCGGGCTGCAAGGATATTTTCGGTTGCAGATGCATTGAAGCGCACAGCCGTGGATATGGGGGTGCCCGCAGACAAAGTGCGGGTAGTTGGTAACGGGGTCGACCTAGGGAAATTCCATGCCCTCCCGCAGGTGGAGTCGCGGCAGGCTTTGGGGTTGCCATTGGATGCACCCGTATTGGTGTCTGTTGGTGGACTGTGTGAGCGCAAGGGTTTCCACCGGGTGATTGCCTGCCTACCCGACCTCAAGAAAGTATTTCCTGCCATCCGTTTCCTGGTGGTCGGAGGCCCTAGCGCTGAAGGGGATTGGACGGTGCAACTGCATAAGCAAGTTGCTGATTTGGGCTTGCAAGACGTGGTGCACTTTCTTGGCGCCTTACCTCCCGATAAGCTCAAGCTGCCTTTGTCCGCAGCCAATGTGTTCGTGCTTTCCACCCGTAACGAGGGTTGGGCCAATGTATTCCTGGAGGCCATGGCATGCGGCCTTCCTGTGGTGACCACCGACGTGGGGGGCAATAGCGAAGTGATTTGCCAGCCCGATTTGGGCTACGTCGTTCCTTTTGAAGACCAGCCTGCTCTGCTACAGGCCATGCGGCAGTCGCTTGACCAAACCTGGAATCAACAGCACATCATGGACTATGCACGTGACAACTCCTGGGATCAGCGGGTCGCTGTACTGGTGCAAGAGTTCCAAACCATTGCAGCGGGCTCTGCACAAGAGCTGCTTCTGCAGCCGACGTCCGTGAAGGGGCCTTAAAGCCATGTCTGGACTGTATACCCGTCTGGTATCGGGATTGCTTTTCCCGCTGCAAGAGCGTTTGAAGAAGCACACTACGCTAGCCGTACGTAAGCAAATGGACGCATCCCAGTGGTGGCCAGCAGACCAGCTTCGTGCGCTTCAGTTATCGCGGCTACGCCAATTGCTGAGCCATGCACAAGCCCATGTTCCTTACTACCGGACCATGTTTGCCGAGATCGGTTTCCAGCCAGACCTGATTCGCTCTGTGGCAGAGCTCGCGCAGCTTCCGTTTCTCGATAAATCGAAAATTCGGGCCAACACCGAGGCGCTGAAAGCCGATAACGCCCAAGGACTCGCTCGTTTCAATACCGGTGGCTCCAGTGGAGAGCCGCTCATTTTCTTTATTGGCAGCCAGCGTGTCAGCCATGATGTGGCCGCTAAATGGCGAGCCACCCGTTGGTGGGATGTGGACATTGGAGACACCGAAATCGTGGTGTGGGGCTCGCCTATCGAGCTGGGCGGGCAAGACCGCATCAAGCAGGTTCGTGACCAGATCCTGCGGACCCAATTGCTGCCTGCGTTTGAAATGTCCGAGGCCAAACTCGATAGTTTTATTGCCTCTATTCGCAGTACCCGGCCCAAGATGCTTTTCGGTTACCCCTCGGCTCTGACCCACATTGCCCAGCATGCACAGAAGCGGGGTGTAGCCATGAACGACCTGGGCATCAAAGTCGCATTCGTCACGTCTGAGCGCCTGTACGACAACCAACGAGCCACCATTAGCCAGGTATTTGGCTGTCCAGTCGCCAACGGGTATGGTGGGCGGGACGCTGGTTTCATCGCCCACGAGTGTCCTGCAGGTGGCATGCACCTCACGGCAGAAGATCTGATCGTGGAAATCATCAATGAAGCGGGTGTCGTACAGCCGCCGGGTGTTGCGGGTGAGATTGTCGTAACCCATCTGGCAACCAACGATTTCCCTTTCATTCGTTACCGTACGGGCGACATTGGCGTACTCGACACGGGTACTTGCAGCTGTGGCCGGGGTCTACCCATGCTCAAGGAAATTCAGGGCCGTAGCACCGACTTCGTGATTGCCGCCGATGGCACGGTCATGCATGGACTTTCGCTGATCTATATCTTGCGTGACCTGGCGGGCGTGCAATCGTTCAAGGTGGTGCAGGAGTCACGCGCGCTAACCCGCGTGCAAGTGGTTGCAGGGCCTGAGTTCCAGCCATCCATGGTGGAGCAGATCGTGATCGGGTTCCAGCGCCGGCTGGGCCAAGAGGTTGCTGTGCAGGTGGAGTTGGTGGACTCCATCGCGGCAGAAAAATCCGGTAAATTTCGCTACATCATCAGCCATGCTGTTTAACCAAGTTAGCTCTCCACATGCGTGACATTCTGATCGTAGCTATCGTGCTCGCTGGTGCCATTGCTGCACTGCGCCAGCCTTGGATCGGTGTGATGCTTTGGACTTGGTTGAGCATCATGAATCCGCATCGCTATTCGTATGGGTTTGCGTACGATGCACCGTTGGCAGCCATATCTGTTCTTGCAACAATCTTGGGTTTAATCATCACCAAAGACCGAGCCTCTCCGTTCAAATCGCGGGTGGTCGTTGTATTGTTTATCTTCATGATTTGGATGACCTTATCCATGCTGTTCGGGGTCGATCGAGCTGGAGACTACTGGCAATGGAACAAGGTCATGAAGATTGACGTGATGATTCTGGTGGCTTTGATGCTGCTGCACTCCAAGAAGCATATTCTGGCTTTGATGTGGGTGGCTGCTGGCTCATTGGCATTGCTCGGAGCTAAAGGCGGCTTATTTACTTTGCTGACGGGTGGAAACTTTAGGGTGTGGGGTCCGCCGGGTTCTTTTATCGAAGACAACAATGAATTTGCGTTGTCTTTGGTGATGGCTATTCCTTTGCTACGGTTCCTGCAGATGCAGTTGGTGGGGCGTTGGGCCCGCTATGCCATGACCGCAGGTATTGTTTTATGTGCGGTTGCGTCTCTTGGTAGCTATTCACGTGGTGCTTTGCTGGCCATTAGTGCTATGGCGATCTTCCTTTGGTGGAATGGCAAGAACAAGTTTGTGGTGGGCGCCGCCTTAGCTCTGGTGGTTCCTTTGCTGGTGGCATTCATGCCCGATGCATGGATGGGACGTATGTCTTCTATGGGGGACTATCAAGAGGATGATTCATCCATGGGACGTATTTCTGCATGGTGGAATGCGTGGAACATAGCTTTCCACTACCCATTAGGCGTCGGTTTTGACGCGGCTAGGCCTGAATTGTTTGCTCTTTATTCGCCTTACCCCGAAAAGGTGCATGCGGCCCACAGCATTTATTTTCAGGTTTTAGGTAACCACGGTTTTGTCGGATTGTTCTTGTTCTTGGTTCTCTGGATCGCAACCTGGCGTTCGGCTGGATGGTTGCGCACCAAGGCCGCAAAAATTCCCGAAGCAGCCTGGTGTGCCGACCTCGGTGCGATGTGCCAGGTCTGCCTGGTCGGTTATGCCGTGGGGGGCGCATTCCTGAGTCTTGCTTATTTTGATTTGCCGTACAACGTGATGGTGCTGGTAGTTCTTACCCGGGTATGGGTGGAGAAACGTAGCTGGGAGCGCGAGCCCGCCTATGTACCAGGCTGGAGAAATATCCCCGGGCTGGCACGCAAGCCCGTCGTGGCCTGAACCTATGTTTAAAACTGTTTTGAAGCAGCTGTCGCCTGCGGGTGAGCGTGGTCGCTTGTCGGTCCTGATCTTCCACCGGGTACTTCTAGAGCCTGATCCGATATTCCCGAGCGAAGTCGATGCCACCACGTTCGATGCCATTTGCCGGTGGATGAAATCCTGGTGCAATGTACTCCCGCTCGACTTGGCTACCCAACAATTGCAGTCGCGCACGTTGCCCGAACGGGCCGTCGCCATTACCTTTGACGACGGCTATGCCGACAACCGCACCGTCGCCCAGCCCATCTTGGCGCGCTATGGTCTGCCTGCCACTTTTTTCATCGCCACCGACTTCCTGGATGGTGGTCGCATGTGGAACGACTCGGTGATCGAGTCGGTGCGGGGCTGCACCTTGGCAGAGCTTGATTTATCCAGCTTGGCCAAGCCCGATGGCTCAGGGCATTTGGGCCGCTATGCACTGGATACATTGCCAGAAAAACGCCAGGCCATCGAGTCCATCATCGGCCACATCAAGTACCTACCCGTAGTGGCGCGCAAAGCCCTGGCCGAGCAAATCGCCGTCTGCGCAGGTGTACAGCTGCCCAATGACCTGATGATGACCTCGCAGCAAGTGCGTGAGATGCGCAGTGCCGGCATGCAAATCGGAGCCCATACCCGTTCCCATCCGATTCTGGCCAAGTTGGGCGCCGATGCGGCCCAGGCAGAAATTGCCGATAGCCGGCGCTTGCTGGAGCAAATATTGGGTGAGCGGGTGGGCCTTTTTGCCTACCCCAATGGCAAACCGGGTGCTGACTATTCACCCGAAAGCGTGTCCATTGTGCGTGACCTCGGCTTCGACGCTGCGGTGTCCACCACCTGGGGCGCATCCCATGCCGAGACCGACGTATTCCAGATCCCACGCTTCACCCCCTGGGACCGCAGCAAGATACGCTTCGGTGCCCGGTTTGCCGGCAATCTGCTGCGCGCATAAAACCCACCTAACTTGCTTGTGCACGCTGTAACTCGGGTACTTTCCCTCTCCATGACGCTTCTCTTTTCCTCATCGGTATGGCGTGCCTCCCCGCATCGGCGTACCAGCCCTTGGGTCTGTAATGGAGCCTGCGCATGAACCGCTGGCTACCCCGTGTGCAGAAGATGGTCGACACCAACTACGGCACCGTGCGCGGCTGGGTACGTGTCGTACTGGGGCAACTGGAGTTTGCGACCGGCCGCGTAGAGCAGTACCTGCACCCGCGCCTGCAGGACGTGGACCGCCTGGTCTTTGTCTGCCTGGGCAATATCAACCGCAGTGCGTTCTCGGAAATTGTGGCGCGGGCACAAGGCGTCACGACCTGCTCGCTGGGCCTGTCCACTATGACCGGGCAACCGGCTTTCCATAAAGCGGTGGCGACGGCCCGTCCATTCGGCTTGGACCTGTCTGCCCATACTGCCACCGACCTGACGGACTACCAATTTCGTCCTACCGATTTGCTCTTGGTCATGGAGATCCGCCATGCCGAAAAATTGCGTGCCGCGGGCATCCCGCCTGCGTCGATTGCCTTGCTGGGCCACTGGGCGGCACCGCATCGCATCCATCTGCATGACCCCCATGTGCTTTCGGATGCCTATTTCCGAACCTGCTTCACCTTGCTCCACTCGGCTGTCAGTGGCCTGGTCGCCGACCTGCGCGCGGCCGGCAGCCCGTGCATCAAGCAATGAATGTCTACCTGACATTCGATATCGAAGTCTGGTGCAATGGCTGGAATGACCTGGACCGTGCGTTTCCCGCCAGCTTCGAGCGCTATGTCTACGGCCACTCGGCCCACGGCGACTATGCCCTGCCCAAAACCCTGGAGTTGCTCAACCAGCATGGTCTGCGCGGTGTGTTCTTTGTCGAGCCCTTGTTTGCTGCCCGTTTTGGCCAGCAGCACCTGGATACCATTGTCAGCCTGATCCGCGCCGCCGGGCAGGATGTACAGCTGCATTTGCACCCTGAGTGGACCGACGAAGCCCTGCAGCCGCTGATTCCCGACTGCACCACCAAACGCCAGCATCTCAGCTACTACACCCTGGAAGAGCAGACGAAGCTGATAGCCTGCGGCAAACAGATGCTGGAGGCCGCGGGCAGCGGTCCCATCACCGCATTCCGTTCCGGCAGCTTTGCCGCCAACCAGGACACATTTACCGCGCTGCGCCGCAACCAACTGCTTCTCGACAGCAGCCTGAACCGTTGCCATGCGGTGAGCGCGCCGGATGTGTTGAAGGGCCGCGACCAGGAATCCGTGTTTGTCGTCGATGGTGTCACCACCTTCCCGGTCACGGTGTTCCGGGACGGTTTCGGGAAAGACCGACCCGCCCAGGTGGGCGCATGCAGCTTTGCAGAAATGCGCGATGCCCTGCTCAACGCAGAGGATCTCGGTGCCCAGCATTTCGTGGTGGTGTCGCATAACTTCGAAATGCTCAAGCCTGGTAGCAGCGAGCCCGACTGGGTTGTGGTCAAACGTTTTGCCCAGCTCTGTGCGTTCTTGGGCGAACACCGGGATACCTTCATCGTCGGCAGCTTTGATCCTATGCAGTCGGTGCTCGCATCCACAGCGCAGCAACCGTGCACGGGCTGGGCTTCCACGGCCCGCCGGCACCTGGAACAAACCGTGCGGCGCGTACTTTAAGGGGCCGTGTCCGTGGGTAAAACCTTTTCCATCTATCTCGATCTGGTGCGTTTCGTCGCCGCCTGCCTAGTCTATATGTACCATTCGAACCAGCGTCTGCTGGTGCAGGACATACTGCCAGCCAGCGACTACGGCCATAGCGCGGTCACCGTCTTCTTCGTGCTGTCCGGCTTCGTCATCGCCTACATCACCGACACCAAGGAGCGACACTGGGCTACATATGCGGCCAGCCGCATTTCGCGGGTTTATTCGGTGGCGCTGCCCGCAGTGTTTCTGACTATTGGGCTAGACGCCGTGGGGCGTCATTTGTACCCGGCACTGTACGACTATCCGTTCGATCAGTTTCTGGTGCGCACGGCGGCCAGCCTGGTCCTACTCAATGAAACCTGGTTTATCTCTATCACCAGTTTCTCTAATGTGCCGTACTGGTCGATCTGCTACGAGATGTGGTACTACGTGGCTTTCGGGTTGGTCATGTTTATGCCGCGTCGCGTGGGCTGGTTTGCGGCGGTAATTTTGGCGCTGGTGTTGGGGCCTAAGGTGTTTTTGCTGGCCCCGATCTGGATGTTGGGCGTGCTGTTGTACCGTTGGCAGCGTTTGCGCCAAATCTCGGCGTTACAGGGTTGGCTGCTGGTTCTGGGCTCCTGCGCTGGTATCGTGGCTTTCCACTGGGGCGGGGTGTCCGAACAGGTGGCGACTTATTCCAAAGCCTTGATCGGCGAGCGTTGGCATGCGCAACTGACTTTTTCCAAGTTCTTCCCCAGTGACTATCTGCTGGGTAGCCTGGTATTTCTAAACTTTGTCGGCATGCGCAGGGTGAGTGATAGCCTGGCACCGCTGCTGTTACGCCTGGAGCGGCCAATACGCTTCCTGGCAGGCTACACCTTATCTCTGTATCTGTTGCACCAGCCGCTGTTCTTGTTCTGGGCGGCCGTGCTGCGTGGTGACCCGCAAGGCCACGGTTACTGGGGCCAGACTACCGCTATGGTGGCATTGTCCGTCTGGGCCATCGGTTGGCTCACGGAAAACAAACGCCATGTCCTCAAACATTGGCTGGAGCAGCTCTTTATCCGTGCCCACACGCGCCTTTATCCTTCCCATGCCGCAAATACTTGAACCCCACCCGCCCTGCATCGTGCTGGGGCTGGAAACCCAGATCGGCCTGGGGTTGGTGCGCGAACTCGGCCGCGCAGGTGTCACCGTCATCGGCATCGCCTACGACCCGGACGCCATCGGCCTGTCATCGCGCTACCTGGCGCGCAAGCTGGTCATCACCCAGCCGCGCAGCCCCGAGCTGATCGCAGCCATCGTGGCGCTGGGCGAAGAACTCGGCCCCTGCTGCCTGATCGCCGTGTCCGAGGTCAATATGGGCTGGTTGGCCCAGAACCGCCATGCGTTCGGCCGTGTGCGCCCCGTGGTGCCCACGCCCGAAACCCTGGCCATGGTGCTGGACAAGCAGCGCACCCTGCAGGCCGCGCGCGAGGTCGGCATTGCCGTGCCCGAGACTGCCGAACCCACCTCAATGGCCGAGGCCGAGGCCTTGGCGGCGCGCTTCCATTTTCCCGCGGTGCTGAAGTGGAAAGACCCGAACGCCATCGCCCGCAAGCTCGGCCAGGCCGGGCTGGAGTTGTTGAAGGCCGAATACGTCTACACCCCCGCCGAGTTCCTGGCCGTTGCCGCGCGCTACCAGCCGGTGGGCGAATGGCCGATGGTGCAGGCCTATTGCCCGGGCACCGGCCTGGGCCAGTTTTTCTACATGCACAAAGGCCAAGCGGTGCGCCGTTTTCAGCATCTGCGCGTGGCCGAGTGGCCGCCCGAGGGCGGTTTCTCCAGCGTCTGCGATGCCGTGCCGCTGGACCAGCATGCCGACCTGCAAGAGCAGTCGATTGCCTTGCTGCGCCACATCGGCTGGGAAGGCGTGGCCATGGTCGAGTACCGCTGGGACCCCGCCACCGGCCGCACCGTGCTGATGGAAATCAATGGCCGCTACTGGGGCAGCTTTCCGCTGGCGGTGCAATGCGGCGCCGGCTTTGGCGTGATCTCCT
This sequence comes from Rhodoferax ferrireducens, assembly GCF_031458075.1. Classification (GTDB taxonomy): domain Bacteria; phylum Pseudomonadota; class Gammaproteobacteria; order Burkholderiales; family Burkholderiaceae_C; genus Rhodoferax_B; species Rhodoferax_B ferrireducens_A. Next base: position 179,673 of record NZ_JAVDXT010000002.1, read on the forward strand.
ATGCGCTGGAAAGCGGCCTGGACATGCCGGTGCTGCCGCCGGTGCGCTGGGGCCAGCGCTGCCGCATGGTCAGTACCGAGCTCAAGCGCCTGGTGCGCATTTGCCTGCAGCCGGGCAAGATCGTCGACCGGACCTTCCAGGTGCGCCCGCTGGCCGAGGTATGGCGGTTTGTGCGCGACTTCTTCCGCCCCGGCGTCGGCTACTACGTGTGGAACGCAGGCGATCCGCAGCCGTTTTATACCGATGTGAAGAACCTGCTGCGTAAAGTCGTTCGGCGTTAGCGCTTGGACGACACCACGATCCCGCCGACGATCAGCACAAACGCCAGGCCGTGGTACAGGTGCGGCCATTCGCCCAGGAAGGCGGCCGACAGCACGGTGGCAAACAGCGGCGTCAGGTTGATGAAGCCACCGGCCACATTCGGTCCCACGCGCTGCAGCCCTGCACCCCAGCAGCGGTAGGCCAGTATCGCCGGGCCGATGGCCACATAGGCCAGTGCGGCGGCCAGCGGCCAGCCCCACTGGATGGGGGCCGCGCCCAAACCCCATTCCGCCGCCGTCATCGCACCCGACCACAGCAGGCCGAAGGTGATCTGCGCCAGCAAGAAGGCCGCCCAGTCGGCGCGTATCGCTGGCGGGTCTTTGGGCTGGCTCAGCTGCCAGCTGTAGAACGCCCAGGACAGTGTGGCCAGCAGCATGAAGATGTCGCCCAACACCAGGCGCAGGCCCAGCAGCTGTTGCCATTCGCCGCGGCTCAGCACCAACAGCACGCCGGCCAGCGACAGCAGGGCGCCCAGCACCTGGCGGCGCGTCACCGTGGCGCCAAAAAACAGCCCACCCACGGCCAGCATGCACATCGGCAGGCTGGCGCCCACCAGGGTCACATTGATCGGCGTCGAGGTCTGCAGCGCCATGTATTGCAGCGCGTTGTACAGGCCTACGCCCAGCAGGCCCAGCAGCGCAAACCGGCGCCAGTGCGACCACAGCCCGCTGTTGCGCTTCAGCACCCAGCCGGCCAGCGGCAGCAGGATGGCAAAGGCCAGCGCCCAGCGGATGAAGTTCAGCGTGACCGGTGGCACCAGCGTGTGTACCAGGCGTCCGACCACCGCATTGCCCGCCCACAGCAGGGGCGGCAAGGTCAGAAGCAAGGCAGTTTGGAATGTCAGGCGTTGGTGCATGGCGCGCACTGTAACGCGTGTTTCGTGGCACCATGCGGGCGAACTATTTTCAGGAGCCTTGTTGATGTCCCATTCCAGCCAAGCCGTACAGATCCGCCAGCATGGCGGCCCCGAAGAACTGCAACTGGTCGACGTGTCCGTCGGCGAGCCCGGCCCCGGCCAGATCCGCATCCGCCACCATGCCATTGGCCTGAACTTCATCGACGTCTACCAGCGCAGCGGCCTGTACCCGCAGAACCTGCCGGTGCAGCTGGGCATGGAAGCGGCCGGTGTGGTCGAGGCGGTGGGCGAGGGTGTAACCCACCTGCAGGTCGGCGACCGCGCCGCCTATGCCAGCAACCCGCCCGGCAGCTACTGCGAGCGCCGCGTCATGCCGGCCATGTGCGTCTGCAAGTTGCCCGATGCGATCTCTTTCGAGACCGGCGCGGCGATGATGCTCAAAGGCCTGACGGCGCAGTACCTGCTGAAGAAAACCTTGCCCCAGGGCGGTCTGCAGCCCGACGACTTTGTGCTGTTCCACGCTGCTGCCGGCGGCGTCGGCCTAATCGCCAGCCAGTGGGCTAAGGCCCTGGGTCTGCAGCTCATCGGCACTGCGGGCTCTGCAGAGAAATGTGCTCTGGCGCTCGCCAATGGTGCGACACATGCTATCAATTACGCAGCAGAAGACTTTGTGGCACGGGTCAAGCAGATCACCGGCGGAGCCGGCGTGAAAGTGGTCTACGACTCGGTGGGCAAAGACACTTTCGAGAAATCGCTGGACTGCCTGCGCCCCTTCGGGCTTCTGGCTTCGTTCGGCAATGCCTCGGGCCCGGTGCCGCCGTTCGCGCCCGGCGTACTCGGCGCCAAGGGCTCGCTGTACCTGACCCGCGCCACGCTGTTTACCCACATCGCCACCCGCGAAAGCACCCAGGCCATGGCCGACGATTTGTTCGCCGTGGTCGCCAGCGGCCAGGTGAAGATCCACATCGGCCAACGCTATCCGCTGGCCCAGGTGCAGCAGGCGCACCGCGACCTGGAAGCACGCAAGACCACCGGCTGCACCATCCTCACGCTGTGAGCACGCCGTCGTTTGCGTCTTGGCTGGCCGCACTGCGGGTGGGGGCCGACCAGCCGCCGTTGCGCCCGCGCGTGCCCTTGTGGGCCGGTACCGTGCAGATCGGTTCGGTCGAGCCCGGATTTTTAAGCCAAATCGGCCCGCAGCGCTTATTTGAGCTGCGCGAGGTGCTATCTAAAGTGGAGCGTGCAGGTGTTGGGGGGTGGCAGCTCCATGGCGATCCCACGCAGAGTTTGGCTGTGTTGGCCCATGCCTTGCGCGACGCCGGCCTGGCCCACGTCTGGCGCAACGAACAGCTGGCCGTGCCCGATGCCGACGGCCAGGTCGTCGCCACCATAGAGCGCGCCGTGATCCGCGTGCTCGGCACGACGACGCGCGCGGTGCACCTGGTCGGCGCGGCGCCCGACGGCCGCGTCTGGCTGCAGCAGCGCGCCTTCAGCAAGCCCAACGACCCGGGCCTGTGGGACACGCTGATGGGCGGCATGGTGTCCGCCGCCGACACGCTGGACAGCGCGCTGGAGCGCGAAACCTGGGAGGAGGCCGGCCTGCACCTGCAGCAGCTGCACGGTCTGCGCTACGGCGGCCAGGTCACTACGCGCCGGCCGGCCGACGACGGTGGGGGCGCCGGCTATGTGGTCGAGCACATAGACTGGTTTGCCTGCACCGTGCCGGATGGCATGGAACCCGTAAACCAGGACGGTGAGGTTGAGCGCTTTGAACTCTGGGACCAGGCGACGACGCTGCAGCAGATGGAGCAGGGCGCTTTCACCGCCGAGGCGGCGCTGATCCTGGCGGACTACTGGGGGCTGTAGGTGCTGCGGCCACGCGTGTACGGCCATAGCCCGGCTGCTGCAAGGGAGTCAGATCCAAACGTAAAATAGGCCGCTGCCGCATATCCCTCGTTCCTGTGTAGCTATTAAATAAATAGCGTGCAGGCCAACACTGCCCATCCCAATCCCATGACACGCCCCCGTTTCCTGCCGGACAACTTCACCCTGGTCTTGATCGCCGTCGTCACCCTGGCCAGCATCCTGCCCGCGCAAGGCCTGGTGGCCCAGGGTTTTGAGCTGCTGACCACGGCGGCGATTGCGCTGCTGTTCTTTCTGCACGGCGCCCGGCTGTCGCGCGCGGCGGTGGTTGCCGGCCTCAGCCACTGGCGGCTGCATCTGCTGGTGCTGGGCTGCACTTTTGTGCTGTTCCCCTTGCTGGGCCTGGGGCTCAAGCCCTTGTTCTCGGCCATGCTGACGCCCGATCTGGCGCTGGGCATGCTGTTCCTCTGCGCCTTGCCGGCCACGGTGCAGTCGGCGATCGCGTTTACCGCGATGGCGCGCGGCAATGTGGCGGCGGCAGTGTGCAGCGCCTCGGCGTCCAGCCTGATCGGGGTGTTCATTACGCCGTTGCTGGTCAGCCTGATCGTGGTGGCGGGCGGCGTGTCTACCGCCAACCCCTGGGATGCGGTTGGCCGCATCATGCTGCAGCTGATGCTGCCCTTCGTGGCCGGCCAGCTGCTGCAGCCCTGGGTGGGCGACACGGTGAAGCGCCACGCGGCGGGGCTGAAGTTTGTCGACCAGGGCTCGATCCTGCTGGTGGTCTATACCGCTTTCAGCGCTGCCGTGGTCGAAGGCCTGTGGAAGCAGGTGCCGCCCGTCGTTTTGATCGGCCTGGTGGCGGCCTGCTGCCTGTTGCTGGCACTGGCGCTGGCCTTGACCACCTGGGGCAGCCGCTGGCTCGGCTTCTCCAAGGAGGACGAGGTGACGATTGTGTTCTGCGGCTCCAAGAAAAGCCTGGCCAGCGGCGTGCCCATGGCCAAGGTGCTGTTTGCCGCCCATACCGTGGGTGTGATGCTGCTGCCCTTGATGATCTTCCACCAGATCCAGCTGATGGTTTGCGCCGTGCTGGCACAGCGTTACGCCAAAAGAGCCCCATGAGAAACCCCTTAGACACCCTCCGCCCCGATGTACGGGCCATGCATTCCTATGTGGTGCAGGATGCGACCGGCATGGTCAAGCTGGACGCCATGGAGAACCCGCACCGGCTGTCGCCCGCGCTGCAGGCCGAACTGGGCGAACGGCTTGGTGCTGTGGCGCTGAACCGCTACCCCGATGGCCGGGTCGACTACCTGCGCCAGGTGCTGGCCGCCCACACCGGCCTACCCGCAGGCTACGGGCTGATCCTGGGCAATGGTTCGGACGAAATCATCAACCTGCTGGCCATTGCCTGCAACCGGCCGGGTGCCACCGTGCTGGCCCCGGTACCGGGCTTCGTGATGTACGCCATGGGCGCGCAGCTGCTGGGCCTGAACTTCGTCGGCGTGCCGCTCACCGCCGACTTCGAGCTGGACACGCCCGCCATGCTGGCTGCGATTGCGCAGCACCAGCCCGCCATCGTCTACCTGGCTTACCCGAACAACCCCACGGCCAACCTCTGGGATGATGCGGCGATTGAGCAGATCATCGAAGCCGCGCCCGGCTTGGTGGTGATCGACGAGGCCTACCAGCCGTTTTCCAGCAAAAGCTACCTGGACCGGCTGGCACGCCACCCCCACGTGCTGTTGATGCGCACCCTGAGCAAGTTCGGCCTGGCCGGCGTGCGCCTCGGCTACCTGATCGGCCCGCAGGCCCTGGTGACCGAGATCGACAAGGTGCGCCCGCCCTACAACGTCAGCGTGCTGAACTGCGAGTGCGCGCTGTTTGCGCTCGCGCATCTGGAAGTGTTTGCGGTCCAGGCGCAGGAAATACGGACACAGCGCGCTATCGTTTCCGCAGCATTGGGGGTTTTGCCCGGTGTCAAAGTGTGGCCCAGCGACGCGAATATGCTGCTGGTGCGCGTGCCCGATGCCGGCAAAACCTTCGACGGCATGAAGGCGAAAGGCGTGCTGGTCAAGAACGTTTCTAAAATGCACCCATTGCTGGCAAATTGCGTACGCATCACCATCGGCACCGCCGAAGAGAACGAACGCATGCTGGCCGCCTTCCAAACCTCCATATGACCACCCACGCTCCACGCACCGCCGAAGTCAGCCGCAACACGGCCGAAACCAAAATCACCGTCAAGCTGAACCTGGACGGCACCGGCAAGTCCACCCTCAGCACCGGCATCGGCTTCTTCGACCACATGCTCGACCAGATCGCCCGCCACGGCCTGATCGACCTGGACATCGCCTGCCAGGGCGACCTGCACATCGACGGCCACCACACGGTGGAAGACGTGGGCATCACCCTGGGCCAGGCGGTGCACAAGGCGGTTGGCGACAAGAAGGGCATCCGCCGCTACGGCCATGCCTATGTGCCGCTGGACGAGGCGCTGAGCCGCGTGGTCATCGACTTCTCGGGCCGTCCCGGCCTGGAAATGCATGTGCCGTTCACCAGCGGCATGATCGGCAGCTTCGACAGCCAGCTGACTTATGAGTTCTTCCAGGGCTTTGCGAACCACGCGTTTGTGACCCTGCACATCGACAACCTGAAGGGTGTGAACGCCCACCACCAGGCCGAAACCGTGTTCAAGGCCTTTGCCCGTGCGCTGCGCTCCGCGCTGGAGCTGGACCCGCGTTCCGTCGGCGTGATCCCGTCGACCAAGGGCTCCCTGTAAAGTTTTCAGTAGAATCGGCTTTTCAAGCACATTCCTTCTGCGCAAGCAGCTATGACATTGATAGCAAATAAAACGGTCGCCGTGGTGGACTACGGCATGGGCAACCTGTTTTCCGTATCCCAGGCAGTGATGCATGTGGCGGCCGCCAGCGGCTATACCGTGGTGGTCACCTCCAAACCCGAAGACGTGTTGGCCGCCGAGCGCGTGGTACTGCCCGGCCAGGGCGCGATGCGCGACTGCATGCGCGAGCTGCACGACTCGGGCCTGAAAGAAGCCGTGCTGGATGCGGCCCGCAACAAGCCGCTGATGGGCGTCTGCGTCGGCATGCAGATGCTGCTGGACCACAGCGAAGAACAAGATACCCCCGGCCTGGGCCTGATCCCCGGCCGCGTGCTGCGTTTTGACCTGGCCGGCCGCCTGCAGGCCGACGGCAGCCGCTTCAAAGTGCCGCAAATGGGCTGGAACCAGGTGCAGCAGCAAAGCCCTGGCGGTCGGCGCCATCCGGTGTGGGGCGAGGTGCCGGACAACAGCTACTTCTATTTTGTCCACAGTTTTTATGTCAAAACGTCGGATGCGCACCACAGCGCAGGCCTGGCGGACTATGGCGACACGTTCACTGCAGCCATTGCACGTGATAACATTTTCGCAACCCAATTCCACCCAGAAAAAAGTGCTGAGCACGGCTTAGCCTTGTACCGCAACTTCTTGCACTGGGCCCCTTAATCTCCTTTCTCTACTTGCTGTTCACGGCACCATGCTTCTCATTCCTGCGATAGATCTGAAAGACGGCCATTGCGTGCGCCTCAAACAAGGCGACATGGACCAAACCACCACGTTCGGCGAAGACCCCGCCGCCATGGCCCGTAGCTGGGTGGACAAGGGTGCGCGTAGGCTGCACCTGGTGGACCTGAATGGCGCGTTCGCGGGCAAGCCCAAGAACGAAATGGCCATCCGCAAGATCCTCAAGGAGGTGGGCGGCGAGATCGACGTGCAGTTGGGTGGCGGTATCCGCGATCTAGACACCATCGAGCGCTACCTCGATGCGGGCCTGCGCTACGTCATCATCGGCACGGCAGCGGTCAAGAACCCCGGTTTCCTGCAGGATGCCTGCACCGCGTTCGGCGGTCACATCATCGTCGGCCTGGATGCCAAGGACGGCAAGGTCGCCACCGACGGCTGGAGCAAGCTCACCGGCCACGAGGTGGTCGATCTGGCCAAGAAGTTCCAGGACTACGGCGTCGAATCCTTTATCTACACCGACATCGGCCGCGACGGCATGCTCACCGGCATCAACATCGAAGCCACGGTCAAGCTGGCCCAGGCCTTGAACACACCGGTGATCGCCTCCGGCGGCCTGAGCAACATCACCGACATCGAACGCCTGTGTGAAGTCGAAGAAGAGGGCATTGAAGGCGTGATCTGCGGCCGCGCCATCTACACCGGCGACCTGGACTTTGCATCCGCCCAAGAGCGCGCCGACACCTTCTACGGCGATGTCTGATCTGCAGATCAGCGCCGAAAGCTTCCACCACCAGCCCTGTCTGCGCTTACGCCACGCCTGTGGCGACAGCGTGCTGGTCGCTCTGCATGGTGCGCACATCCTGTCCTGGACCAGCGATGGCCGCGAGCGCCTGTACCTGAGTCCGCATGCGCTGTTCGACGGCCATAGCGCGCTGCGCGGTGGCGTGCCGCTGTGCTTTCCGCAGTTCAACATGCGTGGCCCTTTGCCCAAGCACGGCTTTGCGCGCACCAGCACCTGGACGGCCGGCACGGCCACCGATGCCGAGGTGGATGCGCTGGAACTGCAGCTGCACAGCAGCCCGGCCATGCTGGCCCTCTGGCCGCATGCCTTCAGCGCCACGCTGCGGGTCGAGCTGGCGCCCGGCATTCTGAAGTTCGCCTTCTCGGTACACAACACCGGCAGCCAACCGCTGGACTTTGCGCTGGCCCTGCACAGCTATCTGCGGGTGCAGAACCTGGCCCACCTGGAGCTGCACGGCCTGGCCGCGCAACCCTATTGGGACGATGTGGCCCAGACGAACCGCCTGGAGCCCGGCGTGGTGCAGCTGGAAGGCGAGGTCGACCGCGTCTACCAGGCCCCAGCCGAGCCGCTGATCCTGGTCGATGGCGCGCAGCAGCTGCGCGTCGCCCAGAGCGAGAACCTGGCCGACACCGTGGTCTGGAACCCGGGCGCGGCCAAGTGCGCCAGCATCGCCGACATGCCGGCCGACGGCTATCTGCAGATGGTCTGCGTCGAGGCCGCCCAGGTCAACACGCCCATCACCCTGGCAGCCGACGCGCACTGGACTGGCTGGCAAAGCCTGAGCCTCGTTTAATCTGTTTCTCCTGGAGTTTCCATGCTGGCCAAACGCATCATCCCCTGCCTGGACGTGACCGGCGGCCGGGTCGTCAAAGGCATCAACTTTGTCGAACTGCGCGACGCCGGCGATCCGGTGGAGATTGCCGCCCGCTACAACGACCAGGGCGCCGACGAACTGACCTTTCTGGACATCACCGCCACCAGCGACGGCCGCGATTTGATCCTGCACATCATCGAGGCCGTGGCTTCGCAGGTCTTCATCCCCTTGACCGTCGGCGGTGGCGTGCGCACCGTGGAAGACGTGCGCCGGCTGCTGAATTCCGGCGCCGACAAGGTGAGCTTCAACTCGGCCGCCATCAGCAACCCGGATGTGATCGACGCGGCCTCGGCCAAGTACGGCGCCCAGGCCATCGTGGTCGCCATCGACGCCAAGCGCCGAAGCGCGGAAGACGCGGCCATCCGCGGCCCGGGCTGGGACGTGTACAGCCATGGCGGCCGCAAGAACATCGGCCTGGACGCCGTGGCCTGGGCTGCCGAGATGGCGCGCCGCGGCGCGGGTGAAATTCTGCTGACCAGCATGGACCGCGACGGTACCAAGTCCGGTTTCGACCTGGCCCTGACCCGGGCTGTGGCCGACGCCGTCAGCGTGCCGGTGATCGCCTCGGGCGGTGTCGGCAACCTGGACCACCTGGCCGACGGTGTGAGCCTGGGCGGCGCCGACGCGGTGCTGGCCGCCAGCATCTTCCACTACGGCGAATACACCGTGGCCCAGGCCAAGGCGCGTATGGCCGAGCGTGGCATCCCCGTCCGCCTGTAACTCAATAAAATCCGGCCTGGCGCATATTCCACCTGCGCTGGTAGCTATATTTGCTGTAGCGTTGGCCTAGGCCAGCAGCGCCTGGTTGCGCCCTTGGGCCTTGGCCTGGTAGAGCGCTTTGTCGGCGTTGTGCAGCAGCAGCTCGGGCATTTGCCCTTCTTGCGGCAGCATCGCGGCCACGCCTATGCTGGCGGTGACGCAGCTGAACTCCGACACCGCATGTGGCAGGGCCAGCGCCTGGATGTCGGCGCACATGCGCTGGGCCAGCTGCAGCGCGCGCTGGCCGTCGGTTGCCGGAGTCACCAGCACGAATTCTTCGCCACCGTAGCGCGCCACCAGATCGCTGGCGCGGCCGGCGTGGCTGGCCAGAATACTTGCCACCTGGCGCAGGCAGTCGTCGCCGGCCTGGTGGCCGTAGTGGTCGTTGTATTTCTTGAACCAGTCCACGTCGAGGATGGCCAGGGCCAGCGGCTCGCCGGTGCGGGCCGCGCGGCGCCATTCGCGGGCCAGCACCTGGTCGAAGTGGCGGCGGTTGGCGATGCCGGTCAGGCCGTCGGTGGTGCTCAGGGCTTCGAGCTGGCGGTTCAGGAGCTGTAGCGCATCGGTGCGCTCGGCCACTCGGGCTTCGAGCAGGCGTTCGTGCGATTGCAGGTTGTGCAGCATCAGCTGCTGGGCGTCGAGCGCGGCCTGCTGGGCGGCGGCTTTTTCGCGCCGGATCAGGTTGAAGCGGTCCGCCAGGGCCAGGGCCATCAGCAGCATTTCGATGGCCGAGCCCAGCTGCAGCAGGTTCACGCTGAGCAGGTTGCTGGGCATCCAGCCCAGGGCCTTCAGGCCTGCCGCAATGCCGCCAAAACAGCCGATGGCAAAGGCTGCAACGAAGAAGTAGGCGGTGCGCTGACGCCGGAATGCGCCGTACAGGCCTACGCCCAGTATCAGCAGCATGGTCAGGCTCCAAAGCGCCACGGCGGGCTGGATGGCGGCGTCGAAGTCGGTGAGGAAGGCCAGCGGCGACAGCAGGAACAGCGCCACCAGCCATGGGATGGCCCGGTCCAGCCGCGGGAGCAGGCTGGCGGTATTCAGCATCTGCCGCATGAAGACCAGGAAGATGCCGCAGGACCAGGAGAAGCCGACGCCGGTGGCGATGTTCGACCACAGCGGCGCGTCGCCCCACAGAAACTCCTTGGCCAGGCCATTTTCTTCGGCCAGGGTCAGCGTGAAGCAGCTGGCGAACAGCACATACAGCAGGTAGACGCGGTCGCGCAGCGCAAAGTACAGCAGCAGGTTGAACAGCACCATGGTCAGCGCCATGCCGAAGTACAGGGCCTGGGCGCTGTAGTCCTTGCGCTCGTAGGCGTGGAAGGCCGATGGGGTCCAGAGCCGGGCCGGCACGATCAGCGGGCTGCTGGACTGGACCTGCAGGTACAGCCACTGGTCGGCATGGGCGGGCAGTGCGATGGGAAAGACGAAATAGCGGTTCGCATACGCGCGCGTGGCAAACGGCAGCGCATTGCCGGTTGCTTGCGCTTGGTAAGAGCCGTCGGCCTGCGGCTGGAACAGCGTGAGCTGGGACAAACGGGCGTAGCCGACTTCCAGCATGCGTTCAATCGGCTGGTCGCCGGGATTCTGCAGACGCAGGCGCAGCCAGTAGCGGGAGGATGAATGGCCGAGATTCAGCGCAGCGGCGGCGCTGGCCGGCGGCTGGAAGCGTTCGGTCATGCGGGCTTGCATGGCATCGGCCAAGGCCAGGCTGTGGTCCGGGTCTTCCAGGATCGCCATGCTGGGGGTGAGCGAGGCCATGGGCGCGTCCAGCAGCCGGGCATCCAGCGCGGGCGGTTCAGCCGACGCGGGAGTGGCCCAGAGCGCCAGGCCGTAGAGCAGCCACGCGCAGCGCAGCAGGAGGGAAGTCAGGTTCATGGGGGAGGGCACTGTGAATGCAGTGCCCGGTCAGCCTGGATTTGGGTTAAATCGGCATCCAGCGCTTATGGTTCAAGCGTAGATTGCTATACATAGTATAGCAAATGTGGCTTACTCGACGTTTTGCACCTGTTCGCGCATCTGCTCGATCAGCACCTTCATGTCTACGGAGATACGGGTCAGCTCCAAGGCCGCCGATTTGGAGCCCATGGTGTTGGCTTCGCGGTGCAGTTCCTGGATCAGGAAGTCCAGCCGTTTGCCGACTTCGCCCCCCTTTTTGAGGATGTTTTCCATCTCGTCCAGGTGCGAGTGCAGGCGGGTCAGCTCCTCGGCCACGTCGATGCGGATGGCGAAGGCGGTGGCTTCGGTCAGCGCGCGGTCCTGCGCGGCTTCGGGCAGGGTGGCACCATCGGCCAGGGCCATGGCTTCCTTCCAGCGCTCGATGAAGCGCTGGCGCTGCTGTTCCACCAGCTGGGGCACCAATGGCAGGGCTTTGGCGGCCAGGCTGCGCAGCTGTTTCAGGTGGCCGACCAGCATCGTCGCCAGCCGATCGCCCTCGCGCTGGCGGGCCGCGACCAGGGCTTTCAGCACGGTGTCGGCCAGCGGCAGAACGTCTTCGGCCCAGTCGTGGGCCGGGGCTTGCTCGTTGCTGGCCAGGCGGATTACGTCGGCCACGCTCAGCGGCGCGGCCTGTGGCAGCCAGGCCTTGACCGAGTCCTGCAGCGAGTTGACACGCTGCATCAGGCGCGGCGAGGGGTCGGGCAGGGTGTTGGAGCCGCTGCTTTCAATGGCGGCGCGGACTTCGACCTTGCCGCGCTTGAGCTGGGCCATGACTTTTTCGCGCAGCGCCGGCTCGTGGCTGCGCAGCTCGTCCGGCAGGCGGAATGACAGGTCCAGAAAACGGCTGTTGACGGAGCGGATCTCGATGCCCAGGCGGCGGTTGGCCGTGCTTTTGGACTCGGATTCCGGGCTGTTGGTGGCGCTGCTGTGCTGGGCACTGGCGTAGCCGGTCATGCTGTAAACTGGCATTAGAGGTACATATCGTTGCAATGGCCCGAGAATAACTGGTTCGCTTGCGGCGTTGCCCCACCCACCCAAATTTATGTCCAAGATCAAGCCGGCCACGCTTCCCCCTGGCACCGTAGTTGGTGGTTACCGTATCGTGCGGCGGCTGTCGTCCGGCGGCTTCGGCGTGGTCTACCTGGCCGGCGATACCTCGGGCGGGCAGGTGGCCATCAAGGAATACCTGCCCAGCTCGCTGGCCACCCGGGCTACCGGCGAGCTGCTGCCGCAGGTGCCGCCCGAAAAACTGTCGCTGTACCGCCTGGGCCTGAAGAGTTTTTTTGAAGAAGGCCGCTCGCTGGCGCAGATTTCCCACCCCTCGGTGGTCAGCGTGCTGAATTTCTTCCGCGAGAACGAAACCGTCTACATGGTGATGAACTACCTGGAGGGCGCGACCCTGCAGGACTTCATCATCACCTCGCGCGACCTGCGCAAACAGAAGGTGTTCCGCGAATCCACCATCCGCAGCCTGTTCGACGAGATCCTGCGCGGCCTGCGCATCGTGCACCAGCACAAGATGCTGCACCTGGACATCAAGCCGGCCAACATCTTCATCACCGACGACAACAAGGCGGTGCTGATCGACTTCGGCGCGGCCCGCGAAGTGCTGAACAAAGAAGGCAACTTCATCCGCCCCATGTACACCCCGGGCTTCGCCGCGCCCGAGATGTACCGGCGCGACGCCTCCATGGGCCCCTGGACCGATATCTACGCGATCGGCGCTTGCATCTATGCCTGCATGCAGGGCTACCCGCCGAACGAAGCCCCGCAGCGGGTGGAGAAAGACCGCATCACCCTGGCCTTGTCGCGACTGCGCGGCGTGTATTCCGACAACCTGATCGAAGTGGTCGAATGGTGCATGTCCATCGACCCGCTGTCGCGCCCGCAGTCGGTGTTTGCGCTGCAAAAAGAACTCAGCCGCGAAGGCGAGCGCCGCTACACCAAGCTGACCGTGGCCGAAAAGCTGCGCCTGCAGTTCGACACCCTGGTATCCGACACCAAGAAAAACGTGCGTGAAGCCACCGGCTTCGGAGCGCCCGCCAAGTGAAGTTTTCCGTATTCCAAGTCAGCCGCAAGGGCGGCCGCGAGAAAAACGAAGACCGCATGGGCTACTGCTACACCCGCGGCTCGGGTCTGTTCCTGCTGGCCGATGGCATGGGCGGCCACCCACAGGGCGAAATCGCCGCCCAGGTAGCGCTGCAAACCATGTCGGCGCTGTACCAGAAGCAGGCCCGCCCCTTGCTGGCCCAGGTGGGCGCCTTCCTGGGCAGTGCACTGCTGGCGGCGCACGACCAGATCCTGCGCTATGCAGGCAAGCAAGGCATGCTGGACACGCCGCGTACCACCCTGGTGGCAACGGTGGTGCAGGGCAGCAGCGCAACCTGGGTGCACTGCGGCGACTCGCGGCTCTACGTGGTGCGCGACGGCGTGCTGCTGACCCGCACCCGCGACCATTCCTACGCCGAGCAGCACCGCGCCGAAGGCGGGCCGCAGTTGGGCAATAACATCAACCGCAACGTGCTCTATACCTGCCTGGGTTCGCCGGTGAAGCCGGCCTTCGAGGTCGGCGGCCCCATCGTGCTGCACCAGGGCGACAAGATCATGCTGTGTTCGGACGGCCTGTGGGACAGCCTGAGCGACGACGAAATCGTCAAAGGCCTTAGCTCCGGGCCGGTATCGCAGGCGGTGCCCGATCTGGTGGAGCAGGCCTTGCGCGTGGCCGGGGCTCGCAGCGACAACGTCACCGTGATGGCGCTGGAGTGGGAAACCCCGGACATGTTCGAGTCCACCCGCGGCATTTCTACCGACGCCATCCAGGACGGAGCGTTTGCCTCCTCGTTCCAGGCCGGCGGTGCCGACACCGGCATGGACGACCTGGACGATGCGGCCATCGAGCGCTCGATTGCCGAGATCAACGAAGCCATCCGCCGCACGGCCGCCAAGCGCACCTGAATTTTCGCGCCTGAACCTCTGCGTTCGGGCCCTGTGTTCCCCTATTTTTAAAGTCCAGACCATGACCGAATTCCTCCGAAATGGCGGCCGCGCCGCCCACCAGCTGCGTCCGGTGCGCATCACCCGCGGCTACACCATCCACGCCGAAGGCTCGGTGCTGATCGAGTTCGGCAACACCAAGGTGCTGTGCACCGCCTCCGTCGAAGAGAAAGTGCCGGGCCATAAAAAGGGCAGCGGCGAGGGCTGGGTCACGGCCGAATACGGCATGCTGCCGCGCGCCACCCATACCCGCAGCGACCGCGAAGCCGCCCGCGGCAAGCAGAGCGGCCGCACGCAAGAGATCCAGCGCCTGATCGGCCGTTCGCTGCGCGCGGTGTTCGACCTGAAGAAGCTGGGTGAGCGCACCATCCACCTGGACTGCGATGTGCTGCAGGCGGACGGCGGCACCCGCACCGCCGCCATCACCGGCGCCTTCGTGGCGGCGCAGGATGCGGTGAATACCTTGCTGGCCAGCGGCAAGCTCAGCGCCACACCTATCACCCAGCCGGTGGCTGCGATATCCGTCGGTATCGTCGGTGGCACGCCGCTGCTGGACCTGGAATACACCGAAGATGCCGCCTGTGACACCGACATGAATGTGGTGATGACTGGCGCCGGCCATTTCGTCGAAGTGCAGGGCACGGCCGAGGGCGTGGCCTTTACGCGTGCCGAGATGGACGCGCTGCTCGGCCTGGCCGAAAAAGGCATTGTGGAACTGATGGCCCTGCAACAGCAATCGCTATCGAAATATGAGCTGCTACCGCAGATGGAATAAGCGCTAGAGACCTATTTTTTATGAAAATCGTATTGGCATCGAACAACGCCGGCAAGCTGTTTGAACTGCAAGCCCTGTTCGCCCCGCTGGGCCTGGAGCTGGTGGCGCAAGGCGCCTTGGGCATCCCCGAGGCCGCCGAGCCCTTCCATACCTTTGTAGAAAACGCCTTGGCCAAGGCCCGGCATGCGGCTGAGCACAGCGGCCTGCCGGCGGTGGCCGACGATGCGGGCCTGTGCGTTGACGCCTTCGGCGGCCTGCCCGGCGTGCAGACGGCCTACTACGCCACCCAGTTCGGCTACCCCAAGGGCGACGACAACAATGTGCGCGCGCTGCTGGAGCAGATGCAGGGCATAGACAACCGCCGTGCAGCGCTGGTCAGCACCCTGGTGGCGGTGCGCAGCCCGCAAGACCCGGAGCCGCTGATCGCTGTCGGCCGTGCCGTGGGCGAAATCACCCGTGCGCCCCAGGGCGAGAACGGCTTTGGCTTCGACCCGGTGATGTTTCTGCCGCAGTTCGGCAAGACCTTTGCCGAGCTCAGCCCCGAGGTGAAGAACGCCAACAGCCACCGCGGCCAGTCGTCGCGCGCCATGCTGGCCCTGATGCGCGAGCGCTGGTTGCCATGAAAGATCTGCAGCACTACATGCGCCCCGGCTTGCTGCAGCTGGCCGCGCTGCCGCCGCTGTCGCTGTATGTGCACCTGCCCTGGTGTTTGAAGAAATGCCCGTACTGCGACTTCAACTCGCATGAGCTGCGGGCCGATGGCGCGCAGACCCTGCACCCAGCTGCCAGCCTGGCCGAGCCAGTGCCCACGGCTGAAGTGCCCGAGCAGCGCTACATCGACGCGCTGATGGCCGATCTGGAGGCCGCATTGCCCTTGATCTGGGGCCGTACTGTGCACAGCATCTTTATCGGCGGCGGCACGCCCAGCCTGTTTTCGCCGCAGGCCATCGACCGGCTGATCGGCGACATCCGCGCCCGGCTGAAGCTGGAGCCGGACTGCGAAATCACCATGGAGGCGAACCCTGGCACCTTCGAGAAAGACCGCTTCCGCGCCTACCGTAGCGCCGGCGTGACGCGCTTGTCGGTGGGCGTACAGAGCTTCAACGACGCGCATCTGAAAGCCCTGGGCCGTGTCCACGACAGCGCCCAGGCGCTGGCAGCGGTGCAGGAGGCGGCGCAGTCGTTTGACACCTTCAACCTCGACATCATGTACGCGCTGCCTGGCCAGACGCTACAGGATTTAGAGCGGGATATGCAGACAGCGCTTGCGCTGGGGCCCAAACACATCAGTATTTACCAGCTGACCATCGAGCCCAACACCTATTTCGCCAAGTTCCCGCCGCAGGTACCCGAGGACGACCTGGGTTACGACATGCTGGACAAAATCACCGAGATGACCACGGCCGCCGGCATGCAGCGCTACGAGATCTCGGCCTACGCGCTGCCCGGCCACGCCTGCGTGCACAACCAGAACTACTGGCAGTTTGGCGACTACCTGGGGATTGGCGCGGGCGCGCACAGCAAGCTCAGCTTTGCCCACCGCATCGTGCGCCAGGTGCGCTTTCGCGAACCCAAGCTGTACATGGACAACGCGCTGGCCGGCAAGGCTGTGGCGCAGGACGACGATGTGCCGCGCGCCAATCTGCCGTTTGAATACATGCTGAACGCGCTGCGCCTGCGCGACGGCTTTGAGCTGCCCAAGTTCACCGAGCGCACCGGCCTGCCGCTGACCAGCATCCAGAAGGGCCTGGCCGAGGGCGAGCGCAAAGGCCTGCTGGAGCGCGACGGCGTGCGGGTGCGGCCGACCGAGCGCGGCTTTGACTTTTTGAACGACTTGCAGGCGCTGTTTCTGGCCGACAAACCGGCTACCCGTTGAGGCGGGCGCCCGGTGTGTAAAGCTGGGCGGTAAACAGGTAAAGAGTGGAACCTAGACCGGTTGGCGCCGGTCTTTACTGCGCCCGGGGCTATCTCCCGGTCTAAGCAGGCTATGCCGTTCCCCACTGTTTACAACGTACAAAAAATGACAGCTTCCACTGCACCGGCTCCCTCGAAGTTTGGCACGGTACTCCGTGTCACCAGCGGTAACTTCATGGAGATGTTCGACTTCTTTCTGTTCGGGTTCTACGCCACCTATATCGCCAAGACCTTCTTTCCGGCGGGGGACGAGTTTGCATCGCTGATGCTGACCTTCATGACCTTTGGTGCGGGCTTTTTGATGCGCCCGCTGGGGGCGATCGTTCTGGGGGCGTATGTGGACCGGGTGGGGCGCCGCCAGGGCCTGATCGTGACCCTGGCGCTGATGGCGCTGGGCACGGTGTTGATCGCCTGCGTTCCCGGTTTTGCCTCGATTGGCTATCTGGCACCGGCGCTGGTGCTGACGGGCCGCTTGCTGCAGGGCTTCTCGGCAGGCGTCGAGCTGGGCGGGGTGTCGGTATATCTGGCCGAGATGGCCACCCCCGGCCGCAAAGGTTTTTATGTGAGCTGGCAGTCGGCCAGCCAGCAGGTGGCCATCATCGTGGCGGCTGCTTTGGGCTATGCACTGAATGTGTGGCTCACGCCGCTGGAGATTGGCGCCTGGGGTTGGCGCATTCCGTTCCTGATTGGCTGCCTGATCGTGCCGGTGCTGTTTGTGCTGCGCAGGTCTTTGCAGGAGACCGAAGAGTTCAAACAGCGTAAACACCGCCCGGATACACGGGCGATCTTCCGCTCCATGCTGGACAACTGGGGCCTGGTGGTCTCCGGCATGATGCTGGTGGCGATGACGACCGTGTCGTTCTACCTGATCACGGTGTACACGCCCACGTTCGGCAAGAGCGTGCTGCATTTGAGCACCACCGACGCCTTGGTCGTGACCTTGTGCGTGGGGATCTCCAATTTCATCTGGCTGCCGGTGATGGGCAGCTTGTCGGACCGCATCGGACGTCGCCCGATCCTGCTGTTCTTCACGGTGCTGACCATTCTGACGGCGTACCCCGCCATGGCCTGGCTGACCGAGAACGCCAGCTTCTACAAGATGCTGTCGGTGGAGCTGTGGCTGTCCTTTCTGTATGCCAGCTACAACGGCGCCATGGTGGTGGCGCTGACCGAGGTGATGCCGGTGGAGGTGCGCACCGTGGGCTTCTCGCTGGCGTACAGCCTGGCCACCGCGATTTTCGGCGGCTTCACGCCGGCGATTGCCACGGCCTTGATTGAATCCACCGGGAACAAAGCTGCGCCTGCGCTGTGGATGTCATTCGCCGCAGCCTGCGGCTTGATTGCAACCCTGGTGTTGTACCGCAAGCGCGCCGCGCAATTGGCAACGGTGTAAACAAATTCTCCGCCGCGAAGTTAGTAGGATTGCGGCTCAGTTTTTGGCCCGGCGCAGCAGGCTCAGGCGCTCGGAGATCGCGTCCAGGTCCAGCGCGTCTTGCGAGCAGATCAGGTACTTTTCCAGATCGGTTACCGCCAATGCGCTGTGGCCCAGCGCGGCGTGGGCCAGGCCGCGGTCGCGGTATTCGCTCCAGGCCTCGGGCAGCAACACGATCAGGCGGTTCAGCACCGAGACCAGGCGCGGCCAGTCGCTTTGCGCGGTATGGATGTCTTTCAGGTTGCGCAGCATGCGGGCCACGATGTCGCGCGGCGGCGAAGATTGCAGGTACAGGCCCAGGGGTACTTCAAAATCATCCACCAGGGCGCTGCGCCGGGTGTAGGGCTCCAGGCGCTCGCTCAGCTCTTCGCGGCTCAGCGACTGGCCGGTGAACGGGTCCATCACCACCTGGCCCTTGGGCAGGTTGACCTTGACCATGAAGTGGCCCGGAAAACCCACGCCACGCACCACCAGGCCTATGCCCTGGGCCAGCTCCATCCACAGTACTGCCAGCGAGATCGGGATGCCGCGGCGGGTGCGCAGCACGGCGTTCAGGTAGCTGTTGTCGGGGTCGTAGTAGTCGTTGACGTTGCCGCCAAAGTTCAGGTCGCGGTAGAAGAACTGGTTGAGGGCGCGCAGGCGCTGCAGCGGCGCGGCATCGCTGGGCAGGCGGCGCTTCATGCGGGCCTGCAGCTGGTCTACGTCGCCCAGCACCTGCTGCATGTCGAGTTCGGGGTATTCGTCTTGCGCCAGGCTGGCGACCGCTTCCAGCAGGGGAAACTGCTCGTCGCTCTGCACCAGGGTAGAGAAATACTCGAGAGCGGTGGGGGCTTCAAAGCGGATCTGCATAACGTGTTTGTAGTGGAGCGCTGGGGCAGCGTCAAGCTAGATTGCCGTCTGGACGGAGCAATTTACGTAACTTCAGGCCGGCTGCCCAGAGTGCTACGAAATAAATAGCTGCTGACGCAAGCAGTACCAGCGCTAGAAGCCCAATTCTTTCTAATTTTGCGTCGGGAAAGCGGGTCCATGGCACCGCGCCAGCGGCCCAGATCAAAAACACCGCCAGCAAAGCGCTGGCCGCCACCACTTGCAGGCTGAATTTCCACCAGCCGGGGCGCGGCTGGTAGCTGCCGCGCTGGCGCAGTCCAATCAGCAGCCACAAGGCGTTGATCAGTGCGCCCAGGCCGACCGACAGCGTCAGCGCCGCATGCTGGAGCAGGGGCACCAGCGCCAGGTTGATCAGTTGGGTGATGACCAACACCACGATGGCGATGCGCGCCGGCGTCTTCATGTTGTGGCTGGCGTAGAAGCCGGGTGCCAGTACCTTGATGGCGACCACGCCGAGCAAGCCCACGCCCCAGCCCATCAGCGCCAGCGCGGTTTGGCCGACATCGCGTTCGGTGAAGGCGCCGTAGTGGAAGATCACCGCCACCAGCGGCGTGGCAAAGGTCAGCAGGGCCACCGAGCAGGGCACGGCCAGCAGTACGACCAGGCGCAGACCCCAGTCCAGCATGGCCGAGTATTTCTCCGGCGCATTGGCGGCCTTGGCGCCGGCCAGTTGCGGCATCAGTACCGCGCCCAGGGCCACGCCCAGCATGGCGGTGGGGAATTCCATCAGCCGGTCGGCGCCGCTGAGCCAGCTGACGCTACCCGGCGCCAGGCGCGAGGCGATCTGGGTGTTGATGAACAGCGAGATCTGCGCTACGCCCACGCCCAGGAGTGCCGGTACCATCAGTTTTGCTACATTTTTGGTAGCTTCATCCGCCCACGCAGCGCGCACTACCGACCAGCTAGCCCCAATTTTTGGGAACAACCCCAGGCGCTTCAGCGCCGGGATTTGCACACCCAGCTGCAGCACGCCGCCCAGCATTACGCCCACGGTTTGTGCATAAATCGGCTCGATGCCGTGGTTGCGGAACCAGGGTGTGGCCCACACCGTAGCGCCTATCATGGCCACGTTCAGCAACACCGGTGTGGCGGCGGGCACGGCAAAGATGCGCCAGGTATTCAGGATGCCGGAGGCCATGGACACCAGCGAGATGAACAGGATGTAGGGGAACATCCAGCGCGTCATGGTGATGGCCGCACCGTAGGCCTGGGGTTCCTGCTGCAAACCGCCGGCCATGGCCCAGACCAGCAGCGGTGCGCCCAGTACACCCAGCACGCAGGTGAATACCAGTACCCAGGTCAGCAGGGTGGCGACGCTGTCGATCAGCAGCTTGGTGGCTTCCATCCCGTGTTTGGCTTTGCTGGCGGCGAGCACCGGCACAAAGGCCTGGCTGAACGCGCCCTCGCCGAACAGGCGGCGGAACAGGTTGGGGATGCGGAACGCCACGTAGAAGGCGTCGGTCATGGCATTTGCGCCAAAAGTGGCGGCAAACAACTGGTCGCGGACCAGGCCCGCCACGCGGGACGCCAGGGTCAACAGGGAGATGGTGGAAGCAGATTTGAAGAGACTCACCTGCCCAGTGTAGCCCGGCCGGGCAAGCTGCCAGCCTGGCTGCTATAATCGTGGGCTTTGCTGGCAACATCCTCTAACACCTAAGGAATACTATTATGGCAACCAAACCCAAGAAAAAGAACCCACGCCTTGCGTCGGGCCGCAAGCGCGTCCGCCAGGACATCAAGATCAACGCCGCGAACACCTCGCTGCGTTCCAAATACCGTACCGCGGTGAAGAACGTTGAAAAAGCCGTTCTCGCTGGCGACAAGACCAAAGCCACCGAGCTGTTTGCCAAGATGCAAGCCGTGGTGGACACGGTTGCCGACAAGGGCATCTTCCACAAGAACAAGGCTGCTCGCGATAAGAGCCGTCTGAGCACCAAGGTGAAGGCATTGGCTGCCGCACCTGTAGCCGCTTAAATCTTTTAAGCAAACCGCCCGGACTGTTTAACTTGAAACTTAGCCAGTCCGCCGTTTTGTAGGGTGCGCTGCCAGCAAAGTAAAAAAACCACCTTCGGGTGGTTTTTTTATGGGCGCTGGATATGGAAAGTGCGGGCCGCGGATACGCGCGCACGTTGGCGCGGTGAAGCTCAGTCGGGAATCAGGCAGGCTTCGACCACCTGCAAACCATTGTCCCGCGCGAAGTTCAGCGCAAAGTCCCAGGCCATCACATCGTAGTCGCGCAGGTCGCGGTGCAGGACCACGCATTTCACGCCGTTGATGGTGGTGGGGACGCACCAGGGGGAGTAGCTGAGATGGCTGCCAGGCTGTGCGCCACCGGGGCGAAACTGGCTCAACACGCCGGCGAGTCGCTCGGCCCAGTCACTCGGGCGAAAGGTTTTTCCGTCGCAGGTAACACCCTGGATAAATACTTCTTTGGCTGAGTTGGAAACCATCGGGTGGGGCTTTTCAGAGGTGGTTGGAGTGTCCCGGAGCAGTCCCATCATGGGGCCGTCCATGCCACAACCAATACGTTAATGATAGCGCCAATGGCACTGGTTGGGTGGGCTTGCTGCAGTGCACAATAATTGTATCTTATATAAGACTTGGCTCTTTTCGGACGGGCTGCCAGCCAGGTTCTGGCGGCATTGGCGCATCGCTGTAATGCGCAATTGTCAAAAAACCAAGCAATCTCTGCGCCTAAAATTGCGTTTCAGCGGTTCTGTTGACCCTGAATCCCGTTTATTTTGGAGAACTGCATGACCGCTTTCATTGAGGCTTCCTCACCCCACACCATGAACACCTATGGCCGACTGCCGATTGCGCTGTCGCATGGCCAAGGCGTGCGTGTGTGGGACGTGAATGGCAAGTCCTACCTGGACGGTCTGGGCGGCATCGCGGTCAACACCCTGGGCCACAACCACCCCAAGCTGGTGCCAGCCCTGCAGGACCAGATCGCCAAGATCATCCACAGCTGCAACTATTACCATATCCCCAACCAGGAAGCGCTGGCCGCCAAGCTGGTGGAGTTGTCGGGCCTGACCAATGTGTTTTTCTGCTGCACCGGCCTGGAAGCCAACGAAGCCGCCTTGAAGCTGGCGCGCAAGTTTGGCCATGACAAGGGTATCGAGCGCCCCGAGATCGTGGTCTATGAAAAAGCCTTCCACGGCCGCAGCATTGCCACGCTCAGCGCCACCGGCAACGAGAAGATCCAGAAGGGCTTTGGCCCCATGGTCGAAGGCTTCATCCGTGTGCCGCTGAACGATATCGAGGCCTTGAAGAAGGCCACCGAGGGCAACCCCAATGTGACGGCGGTGTTCTTCGAGACCATCCAGGGCGAGGGCGGCGTGAACCCCATGCGCATCGAATACCTGCAGCAGGTGCGCAAGCTCTGCGATGAGCGCGACTGGCTGCTGATGATCGACGAAGTGCAATGCGGCATGGGCCGTACCGGCAAATGGTTTGCCCACCAGTGGGCGGGTATCAAGCCCGATGTGATGCCGCTAGCCAAGGGCCTGGGCTCGGGCGTGCCGGTGGGCGCAGTGGTCGCTGGCCCCAAAGCCGCCCACATTTTCCAGCCCGGCAACCACGGCACCACCTTCGGCGGCAATCCGCTGGCCATGCGCGCCGGTGTGGAAACCATACGCATCATGGAAGAAGAGGGCCTGCTGGAGAACGCGGCCACGGTGGGGGCGCACCTGCAAGCCGCGCTGCGCCGTGAATTGGCAGGCGTGGAAGGCTTCGTGGAAGTGCGTGGCCAGGGCCTGATGATTGGCGTGCAACTGGCGCGCCCCTGCGGCGTGCTGGCCCAGCGTGCGGTGGATGCCGGCTTGCTGATTAGCGTGACCGCCGACAGCGTGATCCGCCTGGTGCCGCCGCTGATCATGACGGCCGCCGAGGCCGATGAACTGGTTGGCATTCTGTGCCCCTTGATCAAGCAATTTTTGGCAGAACCCGTATGAAGCACTACCTGCAATTCAGCGACTTCAGCGCCGAGGAATACGCGTATCTGTTTGAGCGTGCGGCGCTGATCAAGAAGAAGTTCAAGTCCTACGAAAAACACCATTCCCTGGTGGACCGTACGTTGGCCATGATCTTTGAAAAGGCCTCCACCCGTACCCGCGTGAGTTTCGAGGCCGGTATGTACCAGCTGGGCGGCAGCGTGGTGCACCTGACCACCGGCGACAGCCAGCTGGGCCGGGCCGAGCCCATCGAAGACAGCGCCAAGGTCATCAGCCGCATGGTCGACCTGGTGATGATCCGCACTTTTGAGCAGACCAAGATCGAGCGCTTTGCCGAGCATTCGCGCGTGCCGGTCATCAACGGGCTGACCAACGAGTTCCACCCCTGCCAGATACTGGCCGACATCTTCACCTACATCGAGCAGCGCGGCAGCATTGCCGGCAAGACGGTGGCCTGGGTGGGTGACGGCAATAACATGGCCAATACCTGGCTGCAGGCCAGCGAGATCCTGGGCTTTACCGTGCACGTCAGCACCCCTAGCGGCTACGAGGTCGACCAGTCCGTGGCCGGCCTGCGTTCCAGCGACAGCTACAAGGTCTTCAAAGACCCGATGCAGGCCTGTGCTGGCGCCGATCTGGTCACCACCGATGTGTGGACCAGCATGGGCTACGAGGCCGAGAACGAGGCACGCAGACTAGCTTTTGCCGACTGGTGCGTGGATACGGAAATGATGCGTACTGCCAAGCCGGACGCGCTGTTCATGCACTGCCTGCCCGCGCACCGCGGCGAAGAGGTCGAAGCCGATGTGATCGACGGCCCGCAGTCGGTGGTGTGGGACGAGGCCGAGAACCGCATGCATGTGCAAAAGGCGCTCATGGAATACCTGCTGCTCGGTCGCCAGGCGTGATGCTATTGTTTATATAGCTGCTTGCGCACGGTTTATCTGCGCTAGAGGCCTGTTTTATGCATGACAACCCCTGCCAAAGCTGTGGCGTGTGCTGCGCCAGCTTTCGCGTGGATTTCTCGGTGTACGAGAGCCAGAGCGAAGGTGGCTCGGTGCCCGAAGGCCTGTCGGTCGAGGTCACCGGCAGCACCTGCCGCATGCGCGGCACCGACCACAGCCCGCCGCGCTGCGCGGCCCTGATGGGCAAGCTGGGCGAGCAAGTCGCCTGCGGCATCTACGAGTGGCGCCCCTCGCCTTGCAGGGAATTCGAGGCCGGCAGCTCTGCCTGCCAACAGGCCCGCATGCGCCACGGACTGCCAGCCATCTGAATTTCCGGCCTGTTGGAAATAACCGACACCACGCGGTTTTTAGCGGTGATACCTTCGCCGCACTATGCAAAACCTCTGGGATATTTCACCCCCCGTCGCCCCTGGCAGCCCGGTGTTTCCGGGTGATACGCCGTACCAACAGCAGTGGACGGCAAGCATCTCGCCGGCCTGCCCGGTCAACGTCAGCGCGCTCACTCTTTCCCCTCACGTCGGCGCCCACGCCGATGCGCCGCTGCACTACGACCCGCAAGGCCAGGCGATCGGCGCGGTCGATCTCAGCCCGTATCTCGGCCCCTGCCGCGTCATCCACTGCATCGGCCGTGGCCCGCTGGTGCTGTGGGAGCATCTGGCCCATGCCGTGCAGGATCTGCCGCCGCACTTACCTCCCCGTGTACTGGTGCGCACCTACCAGCACATGCCGGTGGACCGCTGGGATGGCGACCTGGCCGCCTATGCCCCCGACACGGTAGAGCGCCTGGCTGCGCTGGGTGTGACGCTGATCGGCATCGACACCGCCAGCATCGACCCGGCTGACAGCAAGACCCTGGACAGCCACCAGACCATCCGCCGCCTGAACCTGCGGGTGCTGGAAAACCTGGTGCTCGATGACGTGCCCGAGGGCGACTACGAACTCATCGCCTTGCCGCTGAAGCTGATGACCGCCGACGCATCCCCCGTGCGCGCTGTTTTGCGCTCACTTTGAATCTGAGAAGGAAGAACCGTGACGACTTTGCATGACTGCCTGCGCCTGGACGCGCTGGACCCTCTGGCGCCGCTGCGCGCCCATTTCAGCCTGCCACCCGGCGTGATTTACCTGGACGGCAACTCGCTGGGCGTGCTGCCCGCGGCCACCGCCGCCCGCGTCGCCCAGGTGGTGACGCAGGAGTGGGGCACCGACCTGATCAAGTCCTGGAACAGTGCCGGCTGGTTCGACCTGCCGCAGCGCCTGGGCAACCAGATTGCACCGCTGATCGGTGCGGGCCAGGGCGAGGTGGTGGCCACCGACAGCACCTCGGTCAATTTGTTCAAGGTGCTGACCGCCGCGCTGAACATGGCGGCTGCCGATGCGCCGCAGCGCAAGCTGGTGGTCAGCGAGCGCAGCAACTTCCCTACCGATCTGTATATCGCCGAATCGCTGTGCCGCCAGCATGGATTCACGCTGCAACTGGTCGAGCCCGAAGAGATCGCTACCGCCTTGACATCGCAGGTGGCGGTGCTGATGCTGACCCACGTGAACTACCGCACCGGCGCCATGCACGACATGCCGGCCGTCACGCAAGCGGCGCACGAGGCCGGCGCGCTGATGCTATGGGACCTGGCGCATAGTGCTGGCGCCGTGCCGGTGGATTTGACGGCTGCCAAGGCTGATTTCGCGGTCGGCTGCGGCTACAAATACCTGAACGGAGGCCCCGGCGCGCCGGCCTTTGTGTGGGTGAACACTGCGCATGCCGAGCGCTTCTGGCAACCGCTGGCCGGCTGGTGGGGCCACGCCACGCCGTTCGAGTTCACCCCCGACTACCGGCCGGCCCCCGGCGTGACGCGCTATCTGTGCGGCACCCAGCCCATGATCAGCCTGGCGGCGCTGGAATGCGGGCTGGATGTGTTCGATGCGGCCGGCCGCATCGTGCCAAACCAGAGCGCCATGCAGACCTTGCGCCAGAAGTCGCTGGCCCTGACCGATTTGTTCATTGAACTGGTCGAGCAGCGCTGCGCCGGCCACGGGCTCGGCCTGGCAACCCCGCGCGAACACGCCCAACGCGGCTCGCAGGTCTGCCTGAGCAAGTCCGAAGGCGCCTATGCCATCGTCCAGGCGCTGATCGCCCGTGGCGTGATTGGCGACTACCGTGCGGGCAATGGCGCCCAGCACCCGGACATCCTGCGCTTTGGTTTTACGCCGCTGTACCTGGGCTATGAAGACGTGTGGAATGCGGTAGACCAGCTGCAGCAGGTGCTGGAAAGCGAAGAATGGCGCCGGCCCGAGTTCAACCAGAAGCACGCGGTGACCTGAGATGAGCTGCCCTATGAACTCCGGCGAGAAAATCGTACAGGAAGAAAAAGCCGAACTGGACTTCAGCCAGTCCATGAGCTACGGCGACTACCTGCAGCTGGACGCCTTGCTGGGTGCGCAAAAGCCTTTGTCGCCGGCACACGACGAGCTGCTGTTCATCGTCCAGCACCAGACCAGCGAACTGTGGATGAAACTGATGCTGCACGAGTTGCACGCGGCCATGCGCTGTGTGGCGGCGGACGATCTGCACAGCGCCTTCAAGATGCTGGCCCGTGTGTCCAAGATCATGGCCCAGCTGGTCCATGCCTGGGACGTGCTGGCCACCATGACGCCGCCCGAGTACAGCGCCATGCGGCCCTACCTGGCCAGTTCCAGCGGCTTCCAGAGTGCGCAGTACCGCTGCATCGAATTTGCGCTGGGCAACAAGAACGCGGCCATGCTCAAGCCGCATGCGCACCGGCCGGATTTGCTGGCGCTGGTGCAGGCGGCGTACGAGGCACCTTCGCTGTACGACGAGTCGCTGCGCCTGATGGCGCGGCGTGGACTGGCCATTCCGGCCGGCCACTTGCAGCGCGACTGGACCCAACCCTATGTGGCCGACGCCGCCGTGGAGCAGGCCTGGCTGGTGGCCTACCGTGATCCGCGCGAGCACTGGGACATTTACCAACTGGGTGAGAAGCTGACCGATATGGAAGACGCGTTCCGCCTCTGGCGCTTCCGCCACGTCACCACGGTGGAGCGGGTGATTGGCTTCAAGCGCGGCACGGGTGGCACGGGCGGTGTGAGCTATCTGCGCAAGATGCTGGACGTGGTGCTGTTCCCCGAGATATGGACCCTTCGTACAAATCTTTAAGCCTTTTAGGGCTTTAGCGCTTATTCAATAAGCGCAAGCAGCTACTTATTTTGTAGCAATCTGCGGTGTCAGTCCCCCGCCGTACAGCCAGGGCAAATCCATCAGGCGCTCGCCGCCGAGCTGCATCGCACGGTTCCGGCCCCAGCGCAGCAGGCCTTGGGCGTGGAAGATTTTGCCGTTGCGCAGCGACCGGGCCTGGACCCGGGCATTGCGCTGCCAGCGCTGCTGGGCATATTGGGCCAGCGCTGCGGGAATGTCTGCGCTGTGCTCCAGCACCTGGCCGAGGGTGGCTGCGTCTTCTATGGCCATGCCCGCACCCTGTGCCAGATAGGGGCGCATCGGGTGGGCCGCATCGCCGAGCAGCGCGACCCGGCCCTGGGCATGCTGGTGCGGCCCCTGCATGGGCGGTCGGTCGTACAGCACCCAGAGGCGCCATGCGGTGATGGCGTGCAGTATGTCCTGCAGGGGCGTGCATACCTGGGCCAGGTGGGTGCGCAGGTCGGCGGCGTTGGCGCTGTGGTCCCAATGGTCCAGATGGGTGGGCTGGCCGGGCAACTGGCCCTGCACAAAGGCGACCAGATTCAGCCAGTCACCGCCGCGCACTGGGTACTGTATGGCGTGCAGCCGGGGGCCGAGCCAGGCGGTGACCTGCTGTGAGCGCAGGGCGGCTGGCAGATCGGACTGGCGCACCAGGGCCCGGTAGGCCAGGTGGCCGGTGGCACGGGGTGGGCTATCGCCGAGCAGCCATTGGCGCACGGGGCTCCACAGGCCATCGGCGCCGACCAGGGCGTCGCCTTCGTACTGCTCCATGCTGGCGCTGCGCACGGTGACGGTATTGCGGGTCTGGCCGAACTGCTGCAAGTCCTGGTTCAATAGCAGCGTGGTGCCGCTGTGCCGCGCTACCGCGCTGTGCAGCAGGGCATGCAGATCGGCGCGGTGGATGGCGGCGTAGGGCGCTCCATAGCGTTGCTGGATAGTCGCACCCAGGGTGAGTACTCCCAGTTCGCGTGCCGATAGTGCATCGCGTACCTGCAGGCGTTGCGGGAAGGCGGCGACCGCATCCACGGCGTGCTGCAATCCCCAGCGGTACAGCAGCCGGGTGACATTGGGGCCGATCTGGATACCCGCGCCAATCTCGCTGAAAGTGGACGCCCGCTCCATCAGCTGGACCTCCCAGCCGGCCTTGGCGCCTGCCAGTGCCGCCGCCATTCCGCCGATTCCAGCGCCTGCTATGAGTAGTCTTTTTCCCATGCCGTGGATTGTGCCGCGCCGCCGCGCCGGATAAAGCGGGGATGCTAGCGTGAAGTTTGCCAAGAACCAGGGGAAATGCCGGTCTTTCGCTGGTTAATCTGTACCAAAAAAAGCCCATAATGCGGTGGCAAAAGCTATGCGGGAGGGGCGGTGCATGTCGCTTTGGGGCGCGCGCAAGCAAGCCGTATAGTTCTTAGATATACCAAGACGCATTTAAAGATAATCGATGCCTTTTTTTAAAAAGTCTGCACGCCAAACACAGTTTGTAGCGGCCCATGGGGGTGATTTACGCCATAGGTCTGCGGCATGGGGGCTGTTCCAGGACGCCCATGGCCCTGTAGAGGGAGGCCGGGCGTGATCAAGATATTCAACCATTACCTGCACCGGCGGACGCTGCAGCAGATCTTTTTTGATCTCGGGCTGGTCATCATTGCCGTGATGGCAGTGGTCATCTGGAAGGGTGAAGACCTGACTGCCGTGGTGTCTTTACTGGGGCATGCGAGTCTGCTGTCGCTGGGGATGCTGGTGATCAACTCTACGTTGGGCTTTTACCAGCGTATCCATAACCGTTCATTGAACCAATCGCGTGCGCGTGCGGCCTTGTCGCTGCTGCTGGCTGTGCCATTGACTTACACGATGTTCTCGCTGTTCCCCCAGTCGACCAACCGGGAAACCCTGGCCATGGCGGCCATGGTGGGTTTCGCGATCGTGTTGCTGCACCGGGTGTACGTGGTGCATTCCATGCCGCAGTCCATGATGCGCCACCGGGTATTGGTTTTTGGTACTGGACCGCGCGCCGCTCTGGTGGGCAAGACCTTGAAGAACGAAGACCCCCACGTGGACGTGGTAGGTTATTACGCCAGCCCCAATGAAGCCGAGTCCGAAGTCTCGGCCTGGGGGATTCTGTCCAAGCACAAGTCCTTGACCGATACCGCGCTGGAGCTGGAAGTCGATGAGATCGTGGTGGCCTTGGTGGAGCGCCGGGGCGGCAGCATGCCTTTGCGCGAGTTGCTGGACTGCAAACTGCACGGTGTGCGGGTGGTGGATGTGGCGACCCATTTCGAGAAGACCAAAGGCCAGATCCGGCTGGATTCGGTGAATGCGGGATGGTTGATTTTTGGCGACGGCTTTAGCCAGGGCGGCTTGCGCACCGCAGTCAAACGCTTGTTCGATATTGCGAGTGCGCTGGTGTTGATTGTGCTGACCTTGCCCATCATGCTCGTGACCATGCTGCTGGTTGTGCTGGAGAGTCCGGGGCCGGTTTTTTACCGCCAGGAGCGCGTGGGTTTTAACGGCCGCTTGTTCAATGTCATCAAATTCCGCAGCATGCGCACCGATGCGGAGAAGGATGGAACCCCGCGCTGGGCCGCTGCCCAGGATGACCGTGTGACCAAGGTCGGCAAGTTCATCCGCAAAGTCCGTATCGACGAACTGCCCCAGCTGTTTTGCGTGTTGAACGGCGATATGAGCATGGTTGGGCCACGGCCAGAGCGTCCTTATTTCGTCGACCAGTTGACCCGCCAAATTCCTTATTACGCGGTCCGCCAAAGCGTCAAGCCAGGCGTGACCGGTTGGGCACAGGTACGCTACCACTATGGTTCTACGCTGGAGGACTCGGCTGAGAAGCTGCAGTACGACCTGTACTACGTCAAGAACCACTCGCTGTTCTTGGACATCGTCATCCTGTTTGAAACTGTGGGAGTGGTGCTGATGGCCAAGGGTTCGCGTTGATGCGTACTTAGTGGCAGTCGACCGCGCTTTCACGTTGCACCGCGTGCCCGCCCATGGATAGCCAAACCGTGACGTTGACTGCCCTGGGTTATGCCTTGGTGGGGATGGCGTACACCGCATTTGTGTTGCGTCTGTGGCTGACCGGCTATTTGCGGGCACCCCGCAATCCTTCCGCTGTCTATCTGTTCGGCGCTGTGGCGTCTACTGCGTTGTGGGGCTGGTTGGAGCTGGTGGTTCGGGACGGACGCCCCCTGTATTGGCTGTTGCTGGGTATCTTGGCCGACGTTTTGCGCTACGGATGCTGGTATGGTTTCATGCTGACGCTATGCCGCTCCAGCCGCAACGGGAAGTTGCCTCAGGGCATGGCGTGGTTACCTTGGCTGGCCGTGTGCATCATCGCTTTTGGCGTATTGGCGCCCTTTATCGGGTTGCTCAACATCGTCGCTGCGGGTGATGCTGAGCGGTTGTTGCTGATCAGTGCCATGGCTCTTCCCGTCCTGGCCATGGTGTTGCTCGAGCAGATCTACCGAAACGTTACGGAAGACTCGCGTTGGAATGTCAAGCCTCTCAGTCTGGGCTTGGCGGGCACCTTCTTGTTTGATCTGTACCTGTATTCCCAAGCCGTTTTGTTCAAACGCCTGGATTCCGATGTACTCAGCATCCGCGGCGCTGTTCATGCCTTGATGGTGCTGCTGCTGCTGCTGTCGACCACGCGGCGCAACGATTG
Organism: Rhodoferax ferrireducens; assembly: GCF_031458075.1. GTDB lineage: Bacteria > Pseudomonadota > Gammaproteobacteria > Burkholderiales > Burkholderiaceae_C > Rhodoferax_B > Rhodoferax_B ferrireducens_A. Next base: position 210,405 of record NZ_JAVDXT010000002.1, read on the forward strand.
GATTGCCAGCATCCGGGTGTCGCAAAAGGCGGCATTCCACTCGGCGACATTGCTGGTGGCGGGGGCGTATCTGCTGTTTATTTCGGCGGTCGGCTATTACGTACGCTACTTCGGTGGAGAGTGGGGGCGTGCCCTGCAAGTGGGTGTCGTGTTTTCTGCCCTGATCGTATTGATGGTGCTGGCAGTGTCGGGGTCGTTTCGGGCCAAGTTGCGGGTCTTGGTGGGCAAGCACTTCTTTCGTTACCGCTACGACTACCGGGAAGAGTGGCTTAAATTCACACAGACCTTGTCCAGCAACCATTCGCCCCAGGACATGGGCCAGCAGGTGGTACGGGCGCTTGCCGATATGCTGGAAAGCCCAGGCGGAGGCTTGTGGATGAAGAGCACCGGGGAGCCGGTATTTCGCCAAACCGCCCATTGGAATCTGGTGACCACGCTGGACAAAGAGGATGCAGATTCCCCTCTGTGCCAGTTCTTGGCCGTTAGCGGTTGGGTTATCAATTTGGAGGAATTTCGCTCCTATTCCAAGCGTTATGGCGACCTGACTTTGCCCCTGTGGTTGCACAGTATTGCGCAGGCATGGCTGGTGGTGCCGTTGACATCAGGGGGGGAACTGATTGGTTTTGTGGTGCTGGCGCGGGCCCGCACCACGATAGATGTGAACTGGGAGGTCAACGATCTACTCAAAACAGCTGGCCGCCAAGCCGCCAGCTATTTGGCGCAGATGCGGGCCACAGAGGCATTGCTGGAGGTGCGCAAGTTTGATGCGTTCAACCGCATGTCGGCATTTGTGGTGCATGACCTTAAAAACATCGTGACCCAGCTGTCGTTGATGTTGAAGAACGCCAAGCGCTTGCATGCCAACCCCGAGTTCCAGCAAGACATGCTGATGACGGTGGAGAATTCATTAGACAGGATGCGCCAGCTAATGCTCCAATTGCGCGAGGGGGCTACACCGCCGGGTACGGCCGTAGGCGTGGATTTGGGGGCCATCATCCAGCGTATTTCGGCTGTAGCAGCCAAGCGAGGGCGCCAGCTGGAAGTAACCTTGGTCGACAAGGTGATTACGCGTGGACACGAGGAACGCCTGGAACGCATCATCGGGCATGTCGTGCAGAATGCTTTTGATGCCACAGATCCATCGGGGCGCGTATGGCTCACCCTGGACCGGGCTAGCGGACAAGCGCGTATCGAGATCGGCGACACCGGTCATGGGATGTCGGAAGAGTTCGTGCAAGAGCGGCTGTTCAAGCCGTTTCAGACGACCAAACAGGCCGGTATGGGTATCGGCGCCTATGAGAGTTTTCAGTACGTGCAGGAATTGGGGGGGAAGATTTTGGTAAAAAGTGCGCTCAACAAGGGAACTTTGGTCACATTGTTACTGCCTTTGTTTGAAGTCCAGCAAGAGTCGGATTTGAATGTATTGGGGGCTTCATGAGTTCTGATAGCGCACGTGCACTGCTGATCGTGGAAGACGATCTGGCCTTGCAGAAGCAGATTAAATGGTCGGTGGATAAGTTTGAGTCGGTGACTGCGAATGATCGCGACAGTGCCATGGTGCAATTGCGCAGGCACAGTCCTGCCGTCGTGACGATGGACCTGGGACTGCCTCCCGACCAGGACGGAGTGACCGAGGGCTTCAAGTTGCTGGAACAAATCCTGACGGTCGAGCCAGATACCAAAGTCATTGTTTTGACCGGTCAGAACGACCAGGCGAATGCTTTGCGTGCGGTAGCTTTGGGGGCCTATGACTTTTTTGCGAAACCGTTCGAGCCCGAATTGCTGAATCTGACCATAGAGCGCGCGTTCCGGATGTTCGAGTTGCAAAAGGAGAACCGGCGCCTGCAGTCCATGTACCAGCCGGATGCGCTGGCTGGCTTGGTCACCCGAGATCCAGAGATGCTGCGCGTCTGCCGCACCATTGAAAAAGTAGCCAACACCACGGCCACCGTGATGTTGCTGGGCGAGAGCGGTACTGGTAAAGAGGTCTTGGCGCGCGGTTTGCACCAGACCTCATCTCGTAAAAACGAGAAGTTCGTCGCCATCAACTGCGCGGCCATTCCCGAGAATCTGCTCGAAAGCGAGTTGTTTGGCTACGAAAAAGGCGCTTTTACAGGCGCAGCCAAAACTACCCTAGGGAAGATTGAACTCGCCAATGGCGGCACTTTGATGCTCGATGAAATCGGCGATCTGCCATTTTCACTGCAAGCCAAATTGCTGCGCTTCATCCAGGAAAGAACCATCGAGCGCGTGGGCGGGCGTCAAGAAATCCCAGTGGACGTTCGCATCGTGTGCGCCACCCACCAAGACTTGAAGGCCCTGAGCAAGGAAAGCCGGTTTCGGGAAGATCTTTACTATCGACTGGCAGAGATCGTTATCAATATCCCGCCGTTGCGCTCGCGCAAAGGAGACGCTGCACTTCTGGCTTATTCGTTTGTGCGGCGCTTTGCCCGCGAGCAAAACAGAGGCTCTTTGAACCTGAGTGAAGAAAGTGTTCGCGCTATTGAACGCCATCCTTGGCCAGGCAATATTCGTGAGCTGGAAAATTGCATTAAGCGAGCCGTGATTATGGCCGATAGCAATCAAATTCTTCCAGAAGACGTAGGTCTGGAGTCGCCTGATTTGGAAATTGGTGACAGCTCTCTTGATTTAAGGGCGGTTCGCGATAATGCGGAGAAAAATGCGATTATTTCAGCTCTTGGGCGGGTAAATGGGAATATTGTCAAGGCGGCAGAACTGCTTGGCGTTAGCCGTCCTACTTTGTATGATTTGATGTATCGCTTGGGTTTGAAGTAAATAATTTGCCAACTGGCTTGCATTGGGATAAAAATGATATCAAAAAATACTTATGCACGGGGTGCTATTTCTGTACTGGCTATGGCGCTATTGCTTGCCGCATGTGGTGAAGAGAAGCCGGAGGTACTTATTGCATCAGCGAAAGAGAGTTTGGCGAAAAATGATCAGAAAACAGCCATTATCCAGATAAAAAATGCATTGCAGGCTAATCCCAATATGGGGGAGGCAAGATTTTTATTAGGTCGAGCACTTTTTCATGAAGGAAACTTGGCTGGTGCAGAAATTGAATTTGATAAAGCGCGTAGCTTGAAGTATTCAGATGATTTGGTTGTTCCTGAGCTTGCTAAGGTCTTGTTGTTGCAAGGAAATTACAAGAAGGTTACGGATGAGTTGTCTGGAATCGAGTTGGGTTCAGCAAGTGCCAAGGCAAATTTAAATATTTCTTTGAGCAATGCTTACGCTGTTCAAGGTTTGGTAGATAAGTCGCAAAAATATTTAAATGCGGCCATTTCAGCAGAGCCTGAAAATATAGAAGCTCAAATTATTGTGGTTCGACGCTTGGCCGGCAAGGGTGAGTATGCAGCAGCTTTGACGGAAATTGATGCTCTGATCGCAAAATCCCCTAATAATCCAGATCTTTTTAAAACAAAGGGCGATATTATTCTTCGCTCAAAAAATGATTTGGATGGAGCAATTGGGTTATATAAAAAATCGATAGAAATAAAGCCGGATTATTTGTTGGGTCACATGGGTTTGATAACCTTGTTGCTGCAGCAAAATAAACTTGATGTTGGGGGGCAACAGCTTGATGTTCTAAAGAAGATTGCGCCAAATAACCCGCAGGTCAAATTTTTCGAAGTTCAGCTTGCATATCAAAAGAAAGATTTCAAATTAGCCAGGGAACTATCTCAACAACTTGTGAAGATTGCGCCAGATGCTCCCAAGGTTTTACAATTGGCGGGCGCGACGGAATTCCAGTTGAATTCATTTGTGCAAGCCGAAGTATATTTGAATAAAGCATTGGTTGCGGCTCCTGAATACTTGTTGGCGCGTCGGTTGCTGACGTTAACCTACTTGCGCACAGGTCAGCCTGCAAAAGCATTGGCGACATTAACCCCTGCGTTGACGTCAGAGCCGATTGATACAGCACTTTATTCAATTGCAGGCGAAGTCTATTTGCAGAATGGCGATTTTAAGAAAGCCAGTGATTTCTTTTCGAAAGCGGCGAAACTGGACCCGAAGGATGGGCGTAAACGGACATCGTTGGCATTGGCCCATATGATGGCAGGTGAGACGGAGATTGCATTCACTGAATTGCAAGATATTGCGGCATCGGACAGTGGAACTACCGCAGATCTGGCTTTGATCAGTGCGCATATACGCCGGCGTGAGTTCGATAAGGCCATGAAGGCCATCGATGTTATGGATAAAAAGAAGCCAAAAAATCCATTTATCGCCAATTTGCGTGGAAATATTCAGAATGCTCAAAAGGATGCGGTGGCGGCCAGAAAGAGCTTTGAATCTGCTTTGGTGATGAATCCGGATTACTTTCCTGCAATTGCGAGTCTTGCCGCATTGGATGTATCGGAAAAAAAACCAGATGAGGCTAGAAAGAGATTTGAAAGTGTTCTAGCTAAAGATCCAAAAAATAGCCAAGCATATATTGGTTTGGCTGGACTCAAGTCGATGGCCGGTGGCAGCAAAGAGGAGGTGGCAGAGTTGATCGGCAAAGCTGTGACAGCCAGCCCTGCAGAAGTAGGACCCCGTATTTTACTGATTGACTTGTTGTTAAGAAATAAAGAATACAAACAAGCATTTTCAACGGCTCAAAATGCAGTCACTGCAATGCCTGAGAGTCCTGAGCTGTTGGACGCGTTGGGAAGAACGCAGCAGGCAATGGGTGATACCAACCAGGCACTTTCTACCTACACCAAGCTTGCCAGTATTCAGCCTTCATCGCCGCAACCATTTTTGCGTATGGCTAATATTAACGTGGCTGCCAAAAATACAGATGCTGCAATACAGAATCTGACCAAGGCTTTAGAGTTGAAGCCTGACTTGCTGGAGGCTCAGCGCGGTTTAGTCGCACTAAATATTACTGCCGAACGCTACTCAAATGCTATCACTGTCGCTCGTGGAATACAAAAACAGCGCCCCAAGGATGCTATTGGTTACATATTGGAGGGTGAAGTAAATGTGGTTCAAAAGAAGTGGGATAACGCTTTAACTGCATTTAGACTGGCCTCGAAGCAAGGCACATCTTCAGAGCCTGCTATAAAGATCCACAATGTGTTTGTGGCATCTGGAAACAAGGTTGAAGCCGATAAATTTGCAGCGTCCTGGTTGAAGGATAATCCCAAAGATATCGACTTCATGATGTATATTGCAGATGCTGCGTTGCTGAAGAAAGATTATGCAGCGGCTGAAAAATTGTATGCATCCGTGGTTCAGTTGCAGCCAAGTAGTGCAGTCGCTTATAACAACTTGGCCTGGGTGCATGGTCAGTTGAAAAAGGATACTGCAATTTCCTATGCGGAAAAGGCCAATGCCTTGGCGCCTAACCAGGCCCCGTTTATGGATACTTTGGCCATGCTTCTGTCGGAAAAAGGGGATTATGCAAAGGCCCTGGAATGGCAAAACAAGGCGATTGCACTACAGCCGGCCAATCTTACATTTAAGTTGAATATTGCAAAAATATACTTAAAGTCAGGCGATAAAGCTAAGGCAAAACCATTGCTCGAAGATCTGGCCAAGCTTGGCGATAAATTCACCGAGCATGCCGAGGTGGACGCTGTTCTTAAGGGGATGTGATATTTGAAGGAGTTTATTCTCCAGAAAGGCGGTAAGGATGATATTGCCTAAGTTGAAAAATATTGCATGGAAGTTTTTCCTGCCGATCTTTGCCTTGCTCATTTACTCTCAAATGAATCCGGCAAAGGCTGATTTGTCGGATGCCATCACCAAAGTCAAGCCTGCTATTTCGGTGGTGGGCTATTACAAAAGTACAAACAGCCCGCGTTTTACGATGCGGGGGTCTGGGTTTGTGGTCGCTGACCAGAACGTGGGTGCTAATTTGGTGATCACCAATGCCCATGTCTTGTACAGCGGTGCGGAAGACAGTTCCGGCTCGGAGTTAGTGGTGCAGGTGCGCGATGCCAAGGGTGGCTGGCAGACGCGGCAAGCCCAGGTGCTGGAGGTGGATCGCTTGCACGACCTGGCCCTGCTGCGGTTTAGCGGCGAGCCTGTGGTCGGTCTCCGGCTGAAAGATTCGGAGACGGTGCGCGAAGGCCAGTCGCTGGCGTTGATGGGATTTCCGATTGGCGGCGCACTGGGGTTTTCTCCGGTAACGCACCGGGCCGTGGTGTCGTCCATCACCCCGATTGTGTTGCCGGCTCCTACGGGCCAGCAGCTCACGGAAAAGTCCATTCGCAGCCTCCGAGACGGCAGCTTCGATATCTTCCAGCTGGACGGAACCGCCTATCCCGGCAATAGCGGTGGCCCCTTGTTTGATGTGGATACTGGTGAGGTGGTGGGCATCATCAACATGGTGTTTATCAAAGGCACCAAGGAGTCGGCCATGAGCCAGCCTTCCGGCATTACCTATGCCATCCCAGCCAACTTTGTGAAGCAGCTTTTGCAGCGACACAAAGCCAACTGAGACGGCTCCCCGCTACTGGATAAAACCCATACGTCCCTTGTGCTGCGTGGCACGCGGAAGGTCGTCCACCCGTACGGTGTCGCGCCCGTCGAGCCGGGCATTGCCAAAGCCTGTCATCAGCGCCCGGCGCATTTCCCGAGGGGCAAGTTCCGACAAGGCATCCTGCAGGTCGTTGTGGGGATCCGGCGCAAAGCGTTCGCCCCAACCATGCTCGGCGCGGATGGAGGTATAGAGATTGCGGGCGATCTGCCTTGCTGCTTCTGGCGAGGGCGGTTCGATCTCAAACACATTCATGCGGTTCAGAATCGGCTCCGGGATACCCCGTGCGTCGTTGGCGGTGGTGATCCAGATCACCTGGCTTGCATCGATGGCCACCTCGGCGAATTCATCCATGAAGTTCTGCGCCGTGTCGTGCTCCAGCAGGCTGTAGAGCGCGCCCAGCGGGTCGTATTGCGCGTCGGCGCTGGCTTTGTCGATCTCGTCGACCACGATCACCGGGTTGGCGTATTCACCGTCCACCAGCGCCTCGAACACCTTGCCAGGTTTGGCGCCCTTCCATTGGGATGAGGAGCCCGACAGCAGCCAGCCTGCGGTCATCGAGCTCATGGGGACCAGGTTCATACCGGTGCCCAGCAGGTCGGCCAGCTTCTTGGCGAAATGGGTCTTGCCGATACCGGGCAGGCCGAGCAGCAGAATCGGCGTGACCTCCAGGCCGTCACGGCTGTCCTGGCTCAGGGCGACGTGGCGTTTCACGTCGTCCAGCACTTCGGTGAAATTGGGCAGGGTCTGGTACAGCGCCGACATCTCGGGGATGCCGGAGGGCTTGACCTGGAAGCGGTCGGGCCCGCGCTCCAGCATGCGCTCATAGGTGCTGCGCAGGTTTTCGTGTTCGCGGCTGGGGAGTTTGGCGAGCTTGCGCTCTACGTCGTGCGGCTGGAACACGCTGCGCACGTTGGCGACAGGCAATTGGAACGAGGATGCATGCGGTACAAGGCTGCGGGATTCCATCGATTTCTCCTGGTTGCTGGCACAGCTTCATTTCAGCATAAGCCGTGCCAGCGCACCATGGCGGGAGACGTGGAATAGTGCCGCTAAGCGGAGCTATTTGCGGGCTGTGGGCTGGCCGCCACAGCGCGGCGCACAAAAGCGTGCGGGCTCAGGTGGGCGTGGTGCCCAGTACCTGTTGCAACTCACCAGATTCGTACATGTCCATCATGATGTCCGAGCCACCGACGAACTCGCCCTTGACGTAGAGCTGCGGAATGGTGGGCCATTGGCTGTATTCCTTGATGCCCTGGCGGATTTCGTCGTCTTCCAGCACATTGACGGTTTTGATGGTCTTGGTGTCCACGCCGCAAGCCTTCAGCAGCTGGATCGCGCGGCCGGAGAAGCCGCACTGTGGGAAGCTGGCATTGCCCTTCATGAACAGCAGAACTTCGTTGGATTTGACCAGTGCATCGATGCGTTGTTGTGTGTCGCTCATCATGAGACTCCTTGGAAAGCAAACCCCCATTATTTCACCTCGGGTGCGGCGACGGGGCGTACGCCTGTGGGTGTCCCCGTTTTGACCAGGGATGCCCGATATCTTGGATTGCTACATATCTTGTAGCTGCTTGCGCATATTAAATAAGCGCTAGAGGCCTAAAACACTTATATTTTTTGCCCACCGCTGCAGCGCTCTATGCCGGCCAGATCCTGCCGCGACTGCACCTGGGTGTAGCCCGCCTGTTCCAGCAGGGCGCGCACCGCCGCAGCCTGGTCATAGCCATGCTCCAGCAGCAGCCAGCCCTTGGCTAGCAGCTGCGGGCTTGCTTGGGTGATGATCTGTCGGATGTCGTCCAGCCCATCGCAGCCAGCGGTCAAGGCGCTGCGTGGCTCGTGGGCCAACGCGGGCAGATGCGGGTCGGTGTCCGTGATGTAGGGCGGGTTGGACACGATCAGCTGGAAGCTGCCTTCCACCTGCGCCAGCCAGGAACTTTGGATGAATTGCACCGGCAGCGCCAGCCGCGCCGCATTGGCCTGCGCCACGGCCAGGGCATCGGCGCTCACGTCCACCGCCGTGACCCGTGCATCTGGCCGGGTTTTCTGGATCGCCAAGGCGATGGCGCCGCTGCCGGTGCCCAGGTCCAGCACCTGTGGCGCGGTCTGTCCAGTCAGTTGCTCCAGCGCCCAGTCGACCAGGGTTTCGGTGTCCGGCCGGGGCACCAGCACGCGTGCATCTACCTGCAAATCCATGCTGTAGAACTCGCGGTGGCCGGTGATGTAGGCCACGGGCTCGCCGGCCCGGCGGCGGGTGCAGGCGCTGCCAAAGGCCGCCGCCTGGGCGGGGCTCAGTGCGTCCTGGCTATGCGCCAGCAGCCAGGCGGCGTCCATAGGGTCTTTGCCCAGCGCGTGCAACAGCAGCATGCGCGCGTCCAGCTTGTCGATGCCGTGCTTTTGTGCGCCCAGCAGAGCGATCTGCAAGCTATTGGCGGCGTCACCATACACCGAGGCCGGCGGGCGTTTGGCGGTGCGCGCCGCTTTGCCCAGGCCCGGATGTTCGGGCCGGGGCGCCAGGCGCTTGGCGCTTTTCTCCTGGGCGTCTTTCAGCGACTTGCTGGAGACTTTGGCGTAGCCGCCGCTGGGCTTGGGGCCTTTATTGATGGAGCGTGCCATGGTGTCCTTGGGGTTTAAGTGCCGACTTCGAGTTCGGCCAGTTGTTCGGCTTCTTGTGCCACGCGCAGCGCGCCCAGCGGTTCGGCCAGGTCGCCTTCCATGATGAACAGCAGCTTGTACAGCGTGAGGTTGATACGGTGGTCGGTCCAGCGGCCCTGGGGGAAGTTGTAGGTGCGGATGCGGTCGCTACGGTCGCCGCTGCCGATCAGGCCTTTGCGTTCGGCGGCGTCTTTGGCGGCGCGCTCCGAGCGGTCTTTTTCGTGGATGCGGGCTGTCAGCACCTTCAGCGCTTGCGCCTTGTTGCTGTGCTGGCTGCGGCCGTCCTGGCACTCGGCCACGATGCCGGTGGGGATGTGGGTGATGCGTACTGCCGAGTCGGTCTTGTTGATGTGCTGGCCGCCGGCGCCGCTGGCGCGGTAGGTGTCGATGCGCAGGTCGGCCGGGTTGATCTTGATGGCTTCCTGCTCGTCCGGCTCGGCCAGCACCGCCACGGTGCAGGCGCTGGTGTGGATGCGGCCCTGGGTTTCGGTGGCCGGCACGCGCTGTACCCGGTGCCCGCCCGACTCGTATTTCAGCTGGCCGTAGACGCCGTCGCCTTCCAGGCGCAGCACCACTTCCTTGTAGCCGCCGAGTTCGCTCGGCGACTCGCTCATGATCTCGGTTTTCCAGCCCTGGCGCTCGGCGTAGCGGGTGTACATGCGCAGCAGGTCGGCGGCGAACAGCGCCGATTCATCGCCACCGGTGCCGGCGCGGATTTCCATGAAGGCATTGCGCGCGTCGTCCGGGTCCTTGGGTAGCAGCATGCGCTGCAGCTCGGCTTCCAGCCGGGTCAGCTCGGCCTGGGCCGAGGTGATTTCTTCCTCGGCCATCTCGGCCATTTCCGGGTCGGATTGCATCTCCAGCGCGGCGGCCAGGTCGGCCTCGCGCTGGGTGTAGCGGGCAAAGCGCGCCGCCACCTGTCCCACGTCAGTGTGTTCGCGCGACAGCAGCAAAAACTGCTTCATGTCGCCCATGATGTCCTCGCGGGACAGCAGAAAGTCGAGTTCGGCAAGGCGAAAGGCGTAGCGCTCAAGCTGTTGGCGGAGAAAGGGTTTCATAGCGGGTAATTCAAAAAGTGACAACCCCGAGGGTCGGGGCAATATTCCCCGTGCAACGGGGAGGGCGCAGACAGCAGCGTCGCTAACGCTCTTTGCGCAAAAACAGTTTGTGGATGGCCTGCACCGTGTGCTCGCGGCTGTGGGCATCGCCGGCGCGCAGCTCGGCCATGGCGCCGTGTAGCATCTTCTGCGTCAGGCCTTTGGACAGCATGTCCAGCACGGCCTCGATGTCGTCGCCCTTGGCCAGCAGGCGGCGCGCGCGGGCCAGTTCTGTGGCCCGCCATTCGTCGGCCTGGGCGTTCAGCTGCTGGATCAGCGGCACCACGCCATGCACCGGGTCGCGCTGGTCCATCCAGTGCAGAAAGCTTTGCACGCCGGCGTCGATGATGACCTCTGCCTGGGCTACCGCGGCCTGGCGGTTCGCCTGGCCGTTCTGCACCACATGGGCCAGGTCGTCCACGGTGTAGAGGTAGACGTCTTCCAGCGCCTTGACTTCGGGCTCGATGTCGCGCGGCACGGCCAGATCGACCATGAACATTGGGCGGTGTTTGCGGATCTTCAGCGCCCGCTCGACCGCGCCCAGCCCGATGATGGGCAGGGTGCTGGCGGTGCAGCTCACCACGGCGTCGAATTCGTGCAGCCGGCTGGGCAGGTCGGCCAGGCGCATGACTTCGCCGCCGAAGCGGGTGGCGAGCTTTTCGCCGCGCTCCAGCGTGCGGTTGGCGATGGCGATGGATTTGGGGTTCTTGGCCGCAAAGTGGGTAGCCGCCAGCTCGATCATCTCGCCAGCGCCGACAAACAGAATCCGCACCTTGCCCAAGTCTTCAAATAGCTGGCTGGCCAGGCGCACCGCGGCGGCGGCCATGCTGATGGAGTGCGCGCCGATCTCGGTCGAGGTGCGGACCTCTTTGGCCACGGCAAACGAGCGTTGGAATAGCTGGTTCAGGGTGGTGCCCAGGGCGCCGGCCTGTTCGGCCACGCGCACTGCGTCCTTCATCTGGCCCAGGATCTGCGGCTCGCCGAGCACCATGGAGTCCAGCCCGCTGGCGACGCGGAAGGCGTGGCGCGCCACGGGGCCGTCTTGCAAGGTGTAGGAGTGCGAACGCAGCAAGGCCGGCGATACGCCGCCACTGTGGGCCAGCCAATCGACGGTGCGGTCCAGCGCCTGCTGGCTGCCCGCACAATAGACTTCGGTGCGGTTGCAGGTGGAGATGATGGCGGCTTCCGGGCCCGACAGGGCCGAGCGCAAGCCCTGCAGGGTCGGGCCGATCTGGTCCAAGGCGAACGCAAACCGACCGCGCAAATCCAGAGGTGCGGTGGTGTGGTTAATGCCTAATGCCCAAACTGCCATCCCCCGATTATAAAATTTGTGTGAAGCAAAACCGCCCACCTGGTCCTAAAGACTGAAAATTGCCTCTATGGGACCTATAGATTTACTGATCCACTTGCTGAATTTCGCTGCGCCCGCGCTGACCGTGGCCGTGTTGACGGCGCTGGCCGCCCGCCTATTTATGAAAAAAAGACCTGCAGCACAGTCTTTGTATGCGCAGGCTGCTATTAATTTTGTAGTGTGCCTGGCGGTGTTGCTGGGCGGCCTCTGGTTTTTTGGCCACGACGGCAAGATGGCAACCTACGCAGCCTTGGTGCTGGCCTGTGCCTCCAGCCAGTGGTGGATGACGCGTAGCTAACCGACCAAGGCCGGCCCAGCGGCCAGCTTCGGGTGGCGTTGCGGTGCCAGCCAGACTTGGTTGCGGCCGGCCCGCTTGGCGTCGAACAAGGCCCGGTCGACGGCCTGCACCAGCAAGTCCAGCGTGGTCGGCTGGCCGGTGGTCGTAGCCGCCACCCCGATGCTGATGGTGACCCGCACCGCGTCGTCCGATGCATACAGCTGGGCCGAGTAGGCCACGCTTTCGCGCATGCGCTCGGCCAGCTGGTGGGCTTGCTCCAGCGGTGTGTTGGGCAGCAAAACCACAAATTCTTCGCCGCCCCAGCGGGCCAGCACATCGGTGGTGCGCAGCACTTTCTCGCAGCGCCGGGCCACCTCGACCAGCACCTGGTCGCCCATGTCGTGGCCGTGCAGGTCGTTGACGCGCTTGAAATGGTCGATGTCCAGGATCAGCAGGGCCAGTGGCAGCTGGTGGCGCTGGGCCAGGTCCAGTTCGCGCTGGGCAGTGTGCATGAAGTAGCGCCGGTTGCGCAGATTGGTCAGGCTGTCGGTCATCGCCAAGGTGTGGGCGGTATGTCGGGCCTGCTCCAGCGCCGACACCAGGGCGAAGATCAGGCTGCCGGGCAGCAGTGTCATCGGCAACGGCACCAGCAGCGAGATGTAGAAGGCCTCGCCCATTTCCGTGTAGCCGCTGAGACGCAGATAGGCCCAGGTAAAAGCCAGCGACAGCAGCGAGATACTGGCGCTGAACAGCAAGGTGGTGCGCCACACACCCAGCCGCACCACCGCCCGCGAACAGCGCTGCAGCAGCGGTGTCAGTACCGGGGCATCGCTTTGATGGCGGGGAGCGGAACGACTGGGCATGCGGGTCAGGCAAGCAAGAAGCGCGCAAGAAGAGAGTCGGTGTCAGGCGACGGGGCTGAACAGGTCGACGCGGTCGGTGATGAGGCCGTCGGTTTCCAGGTCTATCAGGCGCTGGACGGATTCGGCGTCGTTCACGGTGTAGCTCAGGGTGCGCATGCCGGCGGCCTTGGCCTGGCCGACGGTGTCGGCATTCCACAGTCGGTAGTTGCAGATGATGGCCACGCAGCCGAGTTGCTGGGCCGCGTCCAGCCAGCCGTCCCACAGCTCGTCGAGCAGCAGGCCGCGCGGCAAGGCTGGTTGGGCGGCCAGCGCGCCGTGCAGGGCATCGGTGCTGAAGGAGCTGAGCAGCGGCGGCACCGCCTGGCCGCGCCACAGGCGCGATGCGTGGTGGGCTACGGCCTCACCGGTCAGGCGCTCCAAGCCGGTGGTCGGCTTGATCTCGATGTTCAGAAAATGGCCGTTACGCAGGCAGAAGGCAGCGATGTTGTCCAGCGTGGGCAGGGTTTCGCCTGCGTAGCTGCGCGAATGCCAGCTGCCGGCGTCCAGCTGGGCCAGGGCGCCCCAGGCGTGGTCGCCGCCCAGGCCTGTGCCGGTGCTGGTGCGCTCCAAAGTGTCGTCGTGCAGCAAAAACGGCACGCCGTCGGCGCTGAGCTTGACGTCGCACTCGTACATGCGGTAGCCGTGCTGCGCGCCGAGGCGGAACGCGGCCAGGGTGTTTTCAGGGGCCAGTTTGCCCGCGCCGCGGTGGGCGATCCAGCGCGGGTAGGGCCAGTGGTGTGCGGTGACTTGCATGGGTTATGGATTTAAAAATGCAATGGATCAAACCCAAACTATAGCCACAGCGCGGGCCTGGCGCTGCCTAGGCGGCTTAGTTCAGGCGCTTGCCGGTATCGCCATCAAACCAGTGCAGCCGGTCTAGGCGCGGCGCGGCGTGGATGGTGCTGCCGATGGCCGGGGAGGGCGTGCTCTCATCCGTGCGGACGATCAGCAACTCGTCACCCAGGCGCGCATAGACCAGGCGCTCGGCGCCCAGCATTTCGGTGGTCTCTACCTGCAGCGCCCAGCTGCTGCCGTTCTGCGGGCTGAGCTGCAGGTGTTCGGGGCGGATGCCCAGGGTGGCGCCGGCCGGGCCGCCCAGGGCGGTGTTCGGCGCCTTGCGCAGCAGGTTCATCGGCGGGCTGCCCATGAAGCTGGCGACGAAGGTGCTGGCGGGCCGGGTGTAGACCTCTTCGGGCGTGCCGAATTGCTCCATCACGCCGCCGTTCATCACCACCATGCGCTGGGCCAGGGTCATGGCCTCGACCTGGTCGTGGGTGACGAACAGCGAGGTGATGCCGAGTTCGCGGTGCAGCTTCTGGATCTCCAGCCGGGTCTGGGCGCGCAGCTTGGCGTCCAGGTTGGACAGCGGTTCGTCGAACAAAAACACCTGCGGCTGGCGCACGATGGCCCGGCCCATGGCCACGCGCTGGCGCTGGCCGCCCGACAGTTCGCGCGGCTTGCGCGCCAGGTACTGGCCCAGCTCCAGGATCTTGGCGGCTTTGTCGACCCGGGTTTTGATCTCGTCCACCGGCACCTTGGCGATCTTCAGGCCGTAGGCCATGTTGTCGAACACCGTCATGTGCGGGTACAGCGCGTAGTTCTGGAACACCATGGCGATGTCGCGCTCGCTGGGTTCGAGGTCGTTGACCACGCGCCCGCCGATGCTGATGGTGCCGTCGCTGATTTCTTCCAGCCCGGCCACCATGCGCAGCAGTGTGGATTTGCCGCAGCCGGAGGGGCCGACGATGACGATGAATTCGCCGTCGGCAATCTCGGCGTTGACGCCGTGGATCACCTGGTTGGCGCTGGCGCCTTTGCCGTAGCGCTTGATGACGTTCTTGAGTGTGATGGCGGCCATAAACTGTGTTGCTACTTTTTTAATAGCTGCTGGCGCAGGTGGTACCTGCGCCAGAGCCCGATTTTCTATAAATTACCGGTGTCAATAAACCTCATGTGCAGTGCAAATCACCTTTTCCAGAAACACCGCAGAACTGGCTTTGCCAGGCTGCTGGTGTTGCCCCCTGCAAGGGGGGTAGCGAAAGATGCGAAGCACTGTAGCCTGGGGGTGAGCCACTATTTTTCGGTATCGACCAGACCCTTGACGAACCATTTCTGCATCAGCATGACCACCAGCGCGGGTGGCAGCATGGCGAGGATGGCGGTGGCCATCACCAGGTTCCATTCGGTTTGGCCGTCGCCGCCGGAGATCATGCGTTTGATGCCGATCACCACCGGGTACATGTCTTCGCTGGTGGTCACCAGCAGCGGCCACAGGTACTGGTTCCAGCCGTAGATGAACTGGATCACGAACAGCGCGGCCATGCTGGTGCGCGACAGCGGCAGCAGGATGTCCCAGAAGAAGCGCATCGGCCCGGCGCCGTCCATGCGCGCGGCTTCCACCAGTTCGTCCGGCACGCTCATGAAGAACTGGCGGAACAAAAAGGTGGCGGTGGCCGAGGCAATCAGCGGAATCGTCAGGCCGGCGTAGCTGTCCAGCATGCCCAGGTCGGCCACCACCTTGTAGGTCGGGCCGATGCGCACCTCGACCGGCAGCATCAGCGTAACGAAGATCGCCCAGAAGAAGAACTGCTTGAACGGAAAGCGGAAGTACACCAGCGCAAACGCCGACAGCAGCGAGATGGCGATCTTGCCGATGGCAATGGTCAGCGCCGTCACCAGGCTGACCACCATCATCCGGCCCACCGAAGCGCTGGAGCCGCCGCTGCCGGTGCCGCCCTTCAGCGCGGCCACGTAGTTGTCGACAAAGTGCGAGCCCGGCAGCATGGGGATGGGCATCTGCACCATCTCGCTCGCGGTGTGGGTGGAGGCGACGAAGGTGATGTAGACCGGGAAGGCCACGATGATCACGCCCAGAATCAGAATCACGTGGGCCAGCATGCCCGCAAAGGAACGGCGCTCAACCATAAATATCCGCCATCAGTAGTTCACTTTCTTTTCGACAAACTTGAATTGCACGACCGTGAGTGCCACCACGATCACCATCAGCACCACCGACTGCGCGGCCGAGCCGCCCAGGTCCATGGCCTTGAAGCCGTCGTAATACACCTTGTAGACCAGGATGGCGGTGTCCTTGCCAGGCCCGCCCTTGGTGGTCGCGTCGATGATGGCGAAGGTGTCAAAAAACGCGTAGACGATGTTGATCACCAGCAGGAAGAAGCTGGTCGGCGTCAGCAGCGGGAACTGGATGGTCCAGAAGCGCCGCCAGGGCCGGGCGCCGTCCATGGCAGCGGCTTCGATCAGCGACTTGGGGATCGACTGCAAGCCGGCCAGAAAGAACAAAAAGTTGTACGACAGCTGCTTCCACACCGCCGCCATCACCACCAGGGCCATGGCGTGGGTGCTGTTCAGCAAATGGTTCCAGTCCAGCCCCAGCAGGCCCAGCCAATAGGCCACGATGCCGATGCTGGGCGAGAACATGAACAGCCACAGCACACCGGCCACGGCCGGGGCTACCGCATACGGCCAGATCAGCAGGGTCTTGTAGAAACTGGCGCCCTTGATGACGCGGTCGGCAAACACCGCCAGCATCAGCGACAAGGCGATGCCCAGCACCGCCACCAGGATGGAGAACACCGCCGTGGTCTGGAAAGAAGCCAGGTAGCTGGCGTCGTTCCACAGATTGCGGAAGTTCTCCAGCCCGACCCAGTCGACCGAGGTGCCAAACGCGTCCGACTGTTGTAGCGACTGCAGCATGGCTTGGCCCGCAGGCCAGAAGAAGAACACCGTGATGACGATGACCTGCGGGGTGATCAGGACCCAGGGCAGCCAACCTGATTGAAAGACGACGCGTTTTTCCATAGTGACTAATGGGCTCCGGCTTAACCGCCCTTATTTGCTTTTTCGAAGCGTTCCAGCTGCTCGTTGCCGCGCAGCACGATGGCGTCCAGGGCTTCCTTGGCCGACTTCTTGCCGCCCCAGACTTGTTCCAGTTCTTCGTCCTCAATCGCACGCACCTGCAGGTAGTTGCCCAGGCGGATGCCGCGCGAGTTGGTGGTGGTCTTGCGGATCATCTGGTTGGGTGCCACGTCGGTACCGGGGTTCTCTTTATAGAAACCCGATTTGTCGGTCAGCGTGAAGGAGGCGGTGGTCACCGGCAGGTAGCCGGTGCGCTTGTGGCTGGCCGACTGCACTTCGGGGCGGGACAGATAGCTGAAGAACTTGGCGATGCCCTTGTATTCCTCAGGTTTCTTGCCGGCCAGCACCCACAGGCTGGCGCCGCCGATGACGGTGTTCTGCGGTGCGCCGGGCACGTCGGGGTAGTAGGGCAGAGGGGCCAGGCCGAAGCCGAACTTGGCGTTCTTCTTCACGTTGCCATAGAAGCCGCTGGAGGTGGTGATCATGGCGCACTCGCCCGACACAAAGCTGGCCTCGGGGATGTTTTGCCGGCCCTTGTAGACGAACAGGCCTTGCTTGGCCATATTGCCCAGGTTTTCGATGTGGCGTACGTGCAGCGGCGAGTTGATCTTCATGCGCGCGTCCATGCCGCCCAGGCCATTGGCCTTGGTGGCGAACTCGACGTTGTGCCAGGTGGAGAAGCTCTCCAACTGGGTCCAGCCTTGCCAGGCCAGGGTCAACGGGCATTTGTGGCCACTGGCTTTCAGCTTGGCGGCGGCCAGGGCGACTTCGGGCCAGGTGCCGGGGGCTTTTTCAGGGTCCAGACCGGCGGCCTTGAACGCGTCCTTGTTGTAATAGAACACGGTGGTCGAGCTGTTGAACGGGAAGCTCATCATCTGGCCATTGGCCGCCGTGTAGTAGCTGGCCACCGCAGGGATGTAGGCAGCGGGGTCGAACTTCTCGCCAGCGTCCTTCATCATCTGGCCGACCGGCATGATGGCTTTTTTGCTGGCCATCATGGTGGCGGTGCCTACTTCAAACACCTGCAGGATGTGCGGCGCATTGCCGGCGCGGAAGGCGGCAATCGCGGCGGTCATGGATTCGTCGTACTGGCCCTTGTAGGTCGGCACGATTTTGTAGTCTTTCTGGCTGGCGTTGAAGTCCTTGGCCAGGTCGTTGACCCATTCGCCATTGACGGAATTCATGGAGTGCCACCACTGGATCTCGGTCTGGGCCTGGGCAGAAAAGGCGGTGGCGGCGGCGATGGCGGCAGCCACTGCCAAGCGGTTGATTTGCATGGAAACTCCTGGGCGAACGGTTGACAAAGGGGCTGATGCTAGGTGCACGAAATGACAAAACAATGAAATTTTGTCGCTTAGCTGACAAGTCCACCAGCGGGAAAACCCGTTCGTATGGATGCGTTTTGATGCGTTTTGCCGCGTTTTCGGCGCGAATATGGAAGCCCATGCTGCGAGCAATGCCGTGCCTTGATAGCGCCGTTTGCTGCGTTGCAGCATGCTAGGATCGCCGTCCCTTGGGGGAGCTTGTTTCCCCTTTCCACCTCTGACGCCGGGCACCGCATGCGCAAGACTTCTCTGGACAAAAGCAAGATCAAGTTTCTCTTATTAGAGGGGGTGCACCCTTCCGCGCTGGAGGTGCTGCGCAGTGCTGGCTATTCCCAGATCGAGAGCTTGTCTGGTGCCTTGCCCGAAGAGCAGTTGAAGGAAAAGATTGCCGACGCGCATTTCATCGGCATCCGCTCACGCACCCAGCTCACCGCCGAGGTGTTTGCCCATGCCAGCAAGCTGGTTGCCGTGGGCTGCTTTTGCATTGGCACCAACCAGGTGGACCTGGACGCCGCCCGCGAGCGCGGCATTGCGGTGTTCAATGCGCCGTTTTCCAATACCCGCTCGGTGGCCGAGCTGGTGCTGGCCGAGGCGATCTTGCTGTTGCGCGGCATCCCCGAGAAAAGCGCGGTCGCGCACCGTGGCGGCTGGCTCAAGTCGGCCGAAAATTCGTTCGAGATCCGCGGCAAGACCCTGGGCATCGTCGGCTATGGCTCCATCGGCACCCAGCTGTCGGTGCTGGCCGAGGCCCTGGGCATGCAGGTCTGCTTTTATGACGTGGTGACCAAGCTGCCGCTGGGCAATGCGCGCCAGGTGGCGAATCTGCACGATCTGCTGGGCCAGAGCGACATCGTCACCCTGCACGTGCCTGAAACCGCCGCCACCCAGTGGATGATCGGCCCGGCCGAGATCGCGGCCATGAAGCAGGGCGGCATCCTGATCAACGCCGCGCGCGGCACAGTGGTGGATATCGAAGCCCTGGCCGCAGCGCTGAAGAGCAAGAAGCTGCTGGGCGCCGCCATCGACGTGTTCCCCGAAGAGCCCCGCAGCAACAAGGACGAGTTCCAGTCGCCGCTGCGCGGTCTGGACAACGTGATCCTGACCCCGCATGTCGGCGGCTCCACCATGGAGGCGCAGGCCAATATCGGCCTGGAAGTGGCGGAAAAGCTGGTCAAGTACAGCGACAACGGCACGTCCACCTCGTCGGTCAATTTCCCCGAAGTCGCTTTGTCCAGCCATTCGGGCAAGCACCGTTTGCTGCACATCCACCACAACGTGCCCGGCGTGCTGTCGGCGGTGAACCAGGTGTTTACCGACAACCGCATCAATATTGCCGCCCAGTTCCTGCAGACCAACGAGAAGATTGGTTATGTGGTGATCGATATAGACGCGGAGTCCAGTGATTTGGCCTTGGAAAAGCTGGCCCACGTGCCCGGCACCATCCGCAGCCGCGTGCTCTTCTAACCAGTCTGTCGCTTATCGACAACCCGCTGTCGGCAGGGTGATAGAGCGCTGCCCTAAAATTGCTACCCGATCTGTCTTCCCAGGCCCATGGGCGCAGCTGCCCACCCCAGGTTATTTCTCCATGAATGCTCCCACCGCGTTGTCCACCTTGCTGGCGCAGGCCCCTGAAGCCGTGCGCCTGCGCGAAATTCCGTACAACTACACCTCGTTTTCCGACCGTGAGATCGTCATCCGCCTGCTAGGCGCGCGTGCCTGGGATGTTTTGAATGGATTGCGCCAGGAGCGCCGTACCGGCCGATCCGCGCGCATGCTGTACGAGGTACTGGGCGATATCTGGGTGGTGCAGCGCAACCCCTATCTGCAGGACGACCTGCTGGACAACCCGAAACGCCGCAAGCAGTTGGTGGACGCCTTGCACCACCGCCTGGACGAAGTCGGCAAGCGCCGCAAGCCCAACAACGGCAATGACCGCGACAGCCAGCGCGATGCGCTGGTCGGCGAGCTGCTGGTGGCCGCTACCGCCGCGGTCGACCAGTTCGGCAAGACCTTCACCCAGGTGGCGGAGCTGCGCCGCAAGACCGCACGCGTGCTGGGCAAGCTGACCGCCAAGGACAACATCAAGTTCGACGGCCTGAGCCGCGTCAGCCACGTAACCGACGCCACCGACTGGCGTGTCGAATACCCGTTCGTGGTGCTGACCCCAGATACCGAGGCCGAAATGGCCGGCCTGGTCAAGGGCTGCATCGAGCTCGGCCTGACCATCATTCCGCGCGGCGGCGGCACCGGCTACACCGGCGGCGCGATCCCGCTGACCTGGAACAGCGCGGTGATCAACACCGAAAAGCTCGAAGCCATGACCGAGGTGGAGATGCGCATGCTGCCCGGCGTCGACCACCCGGTGGCCACCATCTACAGCGAAGCCGGCGTCGTCACCCAGCGCGTGGCCGATGCGGCCGAGCGCGGCGGCTATGTGTTTGCGGTCGATCCCACGTCCGCCGAGGCCTCCTGCATAGGCGGCAATATCGCCATGAACGCCGGCGGCAAGAAGGCCGTGCTCTGGGGCACGGCGCTAGACAACCTGGCCTCCTGGCGCATGGTGACGCCCGACGCCCAGTGGCTGGAAGTCACCCGCCTGAACCACAACCTGGGCAAGATCCACGATGTGGAAGTCGCCAGCTTCGAGCTGCAGTACTTCGAAGCCGATGGCAAGACCAAGATACGTACCGAGCGGCTCGACATCCCGGGCCGCACCTTCCGCAAGGAAGGCCTGGGCAAAGACGTGACCGACAAGTTCCTCAGCGGCCTGCCGGGTATCCAGAAAGAAGGCTGCGACGGACTGATCACCAGCGGCCGCTGGGTGGTGCACCGCATGCCGGCGCACACCCGCACCGTCTGCCTGGAGTTCTTTGGCGACGCCAAGAACGCCGTGCCCAGCATCGTCGAGATCAAGGACTTCATGTTCGCCGAGCAAAAGCGCACCGGCGTGCTGCTGGCCGGGCTCGAGCATCTGGACGACCGCTACCTGAAGGCCGTGGGCTACACCACCAAATCCAAGCGCGGTGGCCTGCCGAAGATGGCCTTGTTTGGCGACATTGCCGGCGACAACGCCGACGACGTGGCGCGCGCGACCAGCGAAGTGGTGCGCATCGCCAATTCGCGCAGCGGCGAAGGCTTCATCGCCATCAGCCCCGAGGCACGCAAGAAATTCTGGCTGGACCGCAAAAAGACCGCCGCCATCAGCCGGCACACCAACGCCTTCAAGATCAACGAAGACGTGGTGATCCCGCTGCCGCGCATGGCCGAGTACACCGACGGCATAGAGCGCATCAACATCGAGCTCAGCCTGAAGAACAAGCTGGAGCTGTGCGATGCGTTGCAGGAGTTCTTCAGCCGCGGCAATTTGCCCCTGAGCAAGGGCGACGAGGATGGCGATGTGCCGTCCCCCGAGCTGCTGGAAGAACGCGTGGTGCAGGCCCAGAGCCTGGTGGCCGAGACCCGTGCCCTGTGGCAGGGCTGGCTGGACGGCGTGGAAACCCTGTTTCCGCAGCTGCAAGACCACAGCCTGCGCGCCAGCTGGAAGACGCAGATCCGCGCCCAGCTGCAAAACATCTTCACCGGCGCTGGCTTCAAGGGCATCCTGGACGAATGCACCGCCATCCACAAGACCGTGCTCAAGGGCCGGGTCTGGGTGGCGTTGCACATGCACGCCGGCGACGGCAATGTGCACACCAATCTGCCGGTCAACAGCGACAACTACGAGATGCTGCAGACCGCGCACGAGGCGGTGAAACGCATCATGGCGCTGGCCCGCAGCCTGGACGGCGTGATCTCGGGCGAGCACGGCATTGGCATCACCAAGCTGGAGTTTCTGAGCGACGCCGAGATGCAGCCGTTCACCGACTACAAGCAGCGCGTGGACCCCGAAGGCCGCTTCAACAAAGGCAAGCTGCTACGAAATTCGCAGCTTCACGCGCAGGAGGGTATTGCGCTGGACGCTGATTTGACCAATGCCTACACCCCGAGCTTCGGGCTGATGGGCCACGAGTCGCTGATCATGCAGCAGAGCGATATCGGCGCCATTGCCGACAGCATGAAGGACTGCCTGCGCTGCGGCAAATGCAAGCCCGTCTGCGCCACCCACGTGCCGCGCGCGAACCTGCTGTACAGCCCGCGCAACAAGATCCTGGCGACCTCGCTGCTGGTCGAGGCCTTCTTGTACGAAGAGCAGACCCGGCGCGGCGTCAGCATCAAGCATTGGGAGCAGTTCGAAGACGTGGCCGACCACTGCACGGTGTGCCACAAATGCCTGTCGCCCTGCCCGGTGAAGATCGACTTCGGCGATGTGACCATGAACATGCGCAACCTGCTGCGCAAGATGGGCAAGAAGAGCTTCCGCCCCGGCAATGCCGCGGCCATGTTCTTCCTGAACGCGACCAACCCCGAGACCATCAAGTTCGTGCGCTCGGCCATGGTCGACGTGGGCTTCAAGGTCCAGCGCCTGGCCAATGACTTGCTGCGTCCTGCGGCCAAGAAGCAGACCGCGGCCCCCCGCGCCAGCCTGGGCACCGCGCCGATCAAAGAGCAGGTGATCCACTTCATCAACAAGAAGATGCCGGGCAATCTGCCGAAGAAGACCGCGCGCGCGTTGCTGGATATCGAGGACAAGGACTACGTGCCCATCATCCGCAATCCGGTGGCGACCACCAGCGAGTCGGAAGCGGTGTTCTACTTTCCCGGCTGCGGCTCGGAGCGACTGTTCAGCCAGGTCGGTTTGGCGACGCAGGCCATGCTCTGGCATGCGGGTGTGCAGACCGTGCTGCCGCCTGGCTACCTGTGCTGTGGCTACCCGCAAAAGGGCAGCGGCCAGTTCGACAAGGCCGACAAGATCATCACCGACAACCGGGTGCTGTTCCACCGCGTGGCGAATACGCTGAACTACCTGGACATCAAGACCGTGGTGGTGTCATGCGGCACCTGCTACGACCAGCTGCAGGGCTACGAGTTCGACAAAATCTTCCCCGGCTGCCGCATCATCGACATCCACGAATACCTGCTGGAAAAAGGCATCACCCTGAACAACGGCGGCACCTACCTGTACCACGACCCCTGCCACACGCCGATGAAGCTGCAGGAGCCGATGAGGACGGTGAAGGCGCTGCTGGGCGACCAGGTCACCGAGAGCAAGCGTTGCTGCGGCGAGTCCGGCACCCTGGGCGTAACCCGGCCCGACATCTCGACGCAGATCCGCTTCCGCAAGGAAGAAGAGCTGCGCAAGTCCGAGACCGCGCTGCGCGAATCCGGCCAAGTCGGTCCGCAAGACAATCTGAAGATATTGACCAGCTGCCCCAGCTGCCTGCAAGGCCTGAGCCGCTACGGCAACGACCTGCAGAACGGCCTGCTGGAAGCCGACTACATCGTGGTCGAAATGGCCAACCAGATCCTGGGCGACCAGTGGCTGCCGACCTATGTGGCGCAAGCCAACAATGGCGGCATTGAGCGGGTGTTGGTGTAATGGCCGGCTTGACCAAAGGCGCGCCGACGCCTGAAGACATCACGGTACATGGCCAGTCCAAGGTGCTGGAAGTCACGTTTTCGGACGGTGCCAGTTTCCGTATTCCGTTCGAGCTGATGCGCGTGTATTCGCCCTCGGCCGAGGTGCAAGGCCACGGCCCGGGCCAGGAAACCCTGCAGACCGGCATGCGCGAAGTCACCCTGGTGGGGCTGGAGCCGGTGGGTAACTACGGCGTGCAGCCCACGTTCTCCGACGGCCACAGCACGGGCATCTTCACCTGGGACTACCTGTACTTCCTGGGTTCGCAGGAGCCGAAGCTGTGGGCGGACTACGAAGCCCGCCTGGCGGCTGCCGGTGTCGACCGCGACGCCCCCATGCCGGGCAAGGCCGCGCACGGCTGCGGCAGCCACTAAGGCCTGTCTGCTATAGATAAAATAGCTGCTGGCGCAGGTGGAATGTGCGCCAGAGGCTTTTTTTCTTTAAATCCCCCATGGCTGTGCAGGGTTGTCGGTGCCCGGCGTCACCTTTCTGACTTAGTATAAAAACATGAGCACTACCCATTTTGGTTTCCAGTCGGTCGACGAGAGCGAGAAAGCCCGCCATGTGCGCGGCGTGTTCGACTCGGTGGCCAGCAAATACGATTTGATGAACGACCTGATGTCGGCAGGTCTGCACCGCGCCTGGAAGGCCTATACCGTGCTGGTCGCCGATATCCGCGAAGGCCACCAGGTGCTGGACATTGCCGGCGGCACCGGCGACCTGTCCATGGCCTTCGCCAAGAAGGTCGGCGCCAGCGGCCGCGTGGTGCATACCGACATCAACGAAGCCATGCTGCGCACCGGCCGGGACCGCCTGCTGGACGCTGGCGTGGTGCTGCCAACCATGGTCTGCGATGCCGAGAAACTGCCGTTTGAAGACGCGTCGTTTGACCGCGTCAGCGTGGCTTTTGGCCTGCGCAACATGACGCACAAGGACGTGGCCCTGGCCGAGATGGGCCGCGTACTCAAGCCCGGCGGCAAGCTGCTGGTGCTGGAGTTCTCCAAGGTGGCCCAGCCGCTGGAGAAGGCGTACGACTGGTATTCGTTCAAGGTATTGCCGCAGCTGGGCAAGCTGGTGGCCGGCGACGACGCCAGCTACCGCTACCTGGCCGAGTCGATCCGCATGCACCCCGGCCAGAAGGAACTCAAGACCATGATGCAGGCTGCGGGCTTCGGCCATGTGGACTACCACAACCTTACCGGTGGCATGGTGGCGCTGCACGTAGGTATCAAGTGCTGATGGCCTTGGCGTCTAATACTTTATAAATACACGGAGATACCATGAAATTCTGGGCAATAGTTTTGGCCGCCACCATCGCCTTGGGCGCGGGCTTCGATGCCGAAGCGGCGCGCCGCATGGGGGGCGGCAAGTCAATCGGGCAGCAGTCCAGCAATGTGACGCAGCGCCAGGCGGCTCCCGCAGCACCTGCCGCACCGGCCCAAAACGCCAACAACACAGCCCCCAAGCCGGCGACGGCCGCACCTGCTGCGGCGGCTCCCAAGCGTCCCTGGGGCGCGATGCTCGGCGGGCTGGCGGCCGGTCTGGGCCTGGCCTGGTTGGCCAACTCCCTGGGCCTGGGCGCGGCCATGGGCCAGTTCATGCTGATTGCCCTGGTGGTGCTGGTGGGTATGGTTTTGTTCAGCTGGTTCATGCGTTCGCGCAGGAATGCCGGCGCACCGTCGTCCGGCAATAGCCCGTTCGCCTTCCAGGGCGCAAGTCCCGCAGCGCCGGCCACCGCACCTGCCTACCGGGTGGAAAACGTGGGCAATGATGCGTCGGCCCGTCCGTTCGAACGCAGCAACTCCCTGCCTTTGGACGGCGCCGTATCGGGTTCGATGATCGGCTCGGCACTGGCCGGTGCGCAAGGCTGGGGCGTGCCCGCGGGCTTCGACTCCGAAGGTTTCCTGAAAGCCGCGAAGAACAACTTCATCACCTTGCAGTCGGCCTGGGACCGCTCGGACATTTCCTCGCTGCGCGCCATGATGACCGACACCATGCTGGGCGAGATCCAGTCCCAGCTGAACGAACGCGAAACCCATACCGGCGGCCAGGTCAACAAGACCGACGTGGTGATGCTGGAAGCCAAGCTGCTGGGCATTGAAGACCTGGGCAATGACTACATGGCCAGCGTCGAGTTCTCCGGCATGATCCGCGAAGAGCCTTCGGCAGGACCGAGCCCGTTCCGCGAAGTCTGGAACATGACCAAGCCGAAGAACGGCGGCAGCGGCTGGCTGGTCGCTGGAGTCCAAGCCCTGCAATAGCGATTGGTCAAGGACGCTTGCGTCCTGAGCCCGAGAAACTATCCCGGATAATGGGGGACTATGGCAACACAGTCCCCCTTTTCTTTGCTCGAAGACCTTTTTAACCGCGCCAGCGCCACGCTGCAGCCGCCGCCCTGGGTGGTGGACGAGGTGCAGAACCGCGTCGTGCTGCTGCTGAACCATGTGCTGCAGCAAGAACCCGAAGCCATGGCCCGCCTGGCCCGGCAAAAGGGCAGTGTGGTGCTGGTGCAGTGGCGCAGCTTCCATATGTCCCTGGTGGCTACACCCGCCGGCCTGCTGGACCGCGCCACCCCCGGCATGCGCGCCGACCTGACCTTGACCATCACCGAAACCTCGCCTTTGGCCTTGGCCCAGCAAGCTCTGCGATCCGACAAGCCCGGCGTGCGCATAGAAGGCGATGTGCAGTTGGCGGCCGAGGTCAACTGGCTGGTCGACCATGTGCGCTGGGATCTGGAAGAAGACCTGTCTAAGCTGGTGGGCGACACGGCAGCCCATACCGTGGGCAATGTGGTCCGCAGCGCCGCGGCGACCCTGCGCCAGTTCATAGGCCAGCGTCCCGGTGCCGACAAGGCACCCGCATGAGCCGGATTTTTCGCGGCGCCTACATCGTTTGGATCGTACTGCGCTACGGGCTGGATGAGCTGGTACTGACCAGCTTCCAGAAGCCCTGGTTGGGGGTGCTGGCCCGCGTGCTGTCGGTAGGCCGCAAACTGGATGCGCCGCGCGGTGTGCGCCTGCGCGAGGCGCTGGAGCGGCTGGGGCCGATCTTCGTCAAGTTCGGCCAGGTGCTGTCGACCCGGCGCGATCTGCTGCCGCCCGACATCGCAGATGAGTTGGCGCGTTTGCAGGACCGCGTGCCACCGTTCCCCTCGGCCGTGGCGGTCGCCACCATCGAGCGCGCGTTCCGCAAATCGGTGAGCGACATTTTTGAAAGCTTTGACCACACGCCGGTGGCCAGCGCGTCCATCGCCCAGGTCCACTTTGCGGTGCTGAAAGACCGCAATGGCCGGCTGCGCGAAGTGGCGGTCAAGGTACTGCGCCCGGGCATGCTGCCGGCTATCGAAAGCGACCTGGGGCTGATGCGCACCATGGCCGGCTGGGTCCAAGGCCTGTCGGCCGACGGCAAGCGCCTGAAGCCTATGGAAGTGGTGGCCGAGTTCGACAAGTACCTGCACGACGAGCTGGACCTGGTGCGCGAGGCCTCCAGTGCGGCGCAGCTGCGCCGCAATATGGACGGGCTGAACCTGGTGCTGATCCCCGAGATGTTCTGGGATTACTGCGCCACCGAGGTCATCGTGATGGAGCGCATGACCGGCATTCCCATCAGCCAGACCGAGCGGCTGCGGGCTGCAGGCGTGGACTTTCAGAAGCTGGCCCGCGATGGCGTGACCATCTTCTTCACCCAGGTGTTCCGCGACGGCTTTTTCCATGCCGACATGCACCCTGGCAATATCCAGGTGTCGGTGGAGCCGGCCACCTTTGGCCGCTACATCTCGCTGGACTTCGGTATCGTCGGCACCCTGACCGAGTTCGACAAAGAATATCTGGCGCAGAACTTCACCGCCTTCTTCCGGCGCGACTACAAGCGCGTGGCCGAGTTGCACATCGAGTCGGGCTGGGTGCCCGCCAATACCCGTGTCGACGAGCTGGAAGCCGCCATCCGTGCCTGCTGCGAGCCGGTTTTCGACCGTCCGCTGAAGGAAATTTCGCTGGGCATCATCCTGATGCGCTTGTTCCAGACCTCGCGCCGCTTCCAGGTCGAAATTCAGCCGCAGCTGGTGCTGCTGCAGAAAACCCTGCTGAATATCGAGGGCCTGGGCCGCGAACTCGATCCCGAACTGGACCTGTGGAACACCGCCAAACCCTTCCTGGAAAAGTGGATGCTGGAGCAGATCGGCCCCAAGGCCTTCATCGAGCAGCTGAAAAACGAGGCGCCGCGCTATGCCAAGCTGCTGCCCGAGCTGCCGCGCCTGCTGGTCGACTTCTTGAAGCAGGGCGCGACCGACCGCGGCGGCGACCAGCGCAAGCTGCTGGAAGAACTGCTGGTCGAACACCGGCGTACCAACCGGCTGCTGCATGGCCTGGTGTTCGGTGTGATTGGTTTCGGCCTGGGGCTGTTGGTGATGCGCCTGCTTTTCTTATCCCCGTTCCTGTTCTAGGGCCAGCCGGGTTTTCACCCGGTCAAACTATAATCAAGAGTTTTGCGACTTCAACCCGAGCCTTCCACGCCATGCCTATCTACGCTTATAAATGCGAGTCTTGCGGGCACAGCAAAGACGTATTGCAGAAAATGTCTGATGCGCCGCTGACCGATTGCCCCGTTTGCGGTGCAGCCGCATTCAAGAAACAAGTCACCGCCGCCGGTTTTCAGCTCAAGGGCTCGGGCTGGTATGTGACCGACTTCAAGGGTGGCGGCGCAGCCGCTACCACCACCCCCGCGCCCAAGGTGGACGACGGCAAGCCCGCGGCATCCACCGATGGCGCCGCCAAGTCTGCCGACAGCGCTGCGGCGCCTGCGCCGGCCGTGGCTGCCCCGGCGCCCGCACCGGCTCCTTCCAGCGGCACCGGCTCGGCGACCTGATTCCATGATGGCTGCTATCCGCAAATGGCTGTTGTCCGGCCTGTTGGTGATTGTTCCCGTGGCCATCACCGTCTGGGTGCTGGAATGGGTGATCAGCACGCTGGACCAAACCCTATTGATCCTGCCCTCCAGCTGGCACCCCGACAAGCTGCTGGGTTTCCACATCCCTGGCTTCGGCGTGTTGTTGGCTTTCGGCTCGCTGCTGATCGTGGGCGCGGTGGCCAGCAATTTTGTAGGCCGCAAGCTGGTCGACTGGTGGAATCTGCTGTTGCACCGTATTCCTATCGTCAGCTCGATCTACTCGGGTGTGAAGCAGGTGTCCGACACCTTGTTTTCCGAGAATGGCAATGCTTTTCGCAAAGCGGTGCTGGTGCAGTGGCCGCGCGAAGGCGTCTGGACGATTGCTTTCGTGACCGGCGTGCCCGGTGGCGATACCGCCAACTATCTGCAGGGCGACTACCTGACGGTCTATGTGCCCACCACGCCGAACCCGACCGGCGGCTACTTCGTCATGCTGCGCGCCAGCGAGTGCGTGGAACTGCGGATGAGTGTGGACGAGGCGCTGAAGTACATCGTCTCCATGGGCGTGGTAGTGCCTAATGGCGTTGCACCGCACCCCGCCAAGCTGCCTTAAATACGCCTGTAAAACCGCTGTGTAATGGCGGGCCGCCCCGGTGCCGCCGTCTTTGTTAACCTTTGCGCCCCTTAGCGGCGCCAGAAATCGATAGCCATGCAATCTCAAATGCGTACCACCTACTGCGGTCTCGTGACCGAAGCCCTGCTGGGCCAAACCGTCACCCTGTGCGGCTGGGTGAACCGCCGCCGTGACCACGGTGGCGTGATCTTCGTTGACCTGCGCGACCGCGAAGGTTATGTGCAAGTGGTGTGCGACCCGGACCGCGCCGAGATGTTCGCCGTCTCCGAAACCCTGCGCAACGAGTTCTGCGTGCAGATCAAGGGCCTGGTGCGCGCGCGCCCTGAAGGTACGGTCAACGACAACCTGAAAAGCGGCAAGATCGAAATCCTCTGCCACGAACTGGTGGTGCTGAACCCTTCGGTCACCCCACCGTTCCAGCTGGACGACGACAACCTGTCGGAAACCACCCGTTTGACGCATCGCGTGCTGGACCTGCGCCGCCCCTACATGCAGAACAACCTGATGCTGCGCTACCGCGTGTCGATGGAAGTGCGCAAGTTCCTGGATTCGCATGGTTTCATCGACATCGAAACGCCTATGCTCGGCAAGTCCACGCCCGAAGGCGCGCGCGACTACCTGGTGCCCAGCCGCGTGCACGAAGGCATGTTCTTCGCGTTGCCGCAGAGCCCGCAGCTGTTCAAGCAGCTGCTGATGGTGGCAGGCTACGACCGCTACTACCAGATCACCAAGTGCTTCCGCGACGAAGATCTGCGCGCCGACCGCCAGCCTGAATTCACCCAGATCGATATCGAAACCTCGTTCCTCACCGAACAGGAAATCCGCGACATGTTCCAGGGCATGATCATCACCGTGTTCAAGAACACCCTGGGCGTGGACCTGGGCGAGTTCCCGGTCATGACCTTCCAGGAAGCCGCCCACCGCTATGGCTCCGACAAGCCCGATCTGCGCGTCAAGCTGGAATTCACCGAGCTCACCGACGTGATGGCCGACGTGGACTTCAAGGTGTTCTCGGGTGCCGCGACGATGAAGAACGGCCGTGTAGTCGGCCTGCGCGTGCCCGGCGGCGCCAAGGAAGTCGGCGGCCTGAGCCGCAGCGACATCGATGGCTACACCGAGTTCGTCAAGATCTACGGCGCCAAGGGCCTGGCCTACATCAAGGTCAACGAGCTGGCCAAGGGCCGCGACGGCCTGCAAAGCCCGATCGTCAAGAACATCCACGACAAGGCCCTGGCCGAAGTGTTGGCCCGCACCGGCGCGCAAGACGGCGACCTGATCTTCTTTGGCGCCGACAAGGCCAAGATTGTCAACGACGCCATCGGCGCTCTGCGCATCAAGATCGGCCACAGCGAATTCGGCAAGAAGAACGGCCTGTTCGAAAAAGGCTGGCGCCCGATGTGGGTGGTCGACTTCCCGATGTTCGAGTTCGACGAAGACGCACAGCGCTACACCGCTACGCACCACCCGTTCACCGCGCCCAAAGACGGCCACGAAGACTGGATGGTCACCGCGCCCGAGAAGTGCATCTCCAAGGGCTACGACATGGTGCTGAACGGCTGGGAAATGGGTGGCGGCTCGGTCCGTATCCACCGTGCCGACGTGCAGCAGAAAGTCTTCGATGCACTGAAGATCACGCCCGAAGAAGCGCAAGACAAGTTCGGCTTCCTGCTGGACGCGCTGCAGTACGGCGCGCCTCCGCACGGCGGCCTGGCCTTCGGCCTGGACCGTATCGTGACCTTGATGACCGGCGCCGAGTCGATCCGCGACGTGATCGCCTTCCCCAAGACCCAGCGCGCCCAGGACTTGCTGACGCAAGCGCCTTCGACCGTGGACGAGAAGCAGCTGCGCGAACTGCACATCCGTTTGCGCAACCCCGTCGCCTGATCCGGGTTTTGCCTGTGCAAAAAAGCCCGCTGCGTGCGGGCTTTTTTACGTCTGGTTTACTATAGATTTGATAGCTGCTTGCGCAGATTAAACAAGCGCTGGAGCCTTGTTTTTCATAAATTTCAGGGCCGCACCCTGGAACTGGCTGGGCGACTGGCCCATGGCGGCTTTGAACATGGCGGCAAACGCGCTGTCGCTGGCATAGCCGCAGCCGGTCGCCACCTGGCTCACCGGCACGCCGCGCGCCAGCAAGGGCAGGGCGTGGGCCAGCACCGCCTGCTGGCGCCATTGCAGATAGCTGGTGCCCAGCTGGTCGCGGAACAGCCGCGCCACCGTGCGCTCGCTGGCGCCGAAGTCGGCCGCCCATTCGGCCAAGGTCGCCTGGCGGGACGGCTCGCGCAGCACCGCGTCGCACAGCGCGCGCAGGCGCTTGTCCTGCGGCAGGGCGATGCGCAGGTTGTAGGTGTCGGCGTGGGTGATTTCGTCCAGGGTCAGCAGGATCAAGGCGTTCTCGCGCGGGCCGGGCTGGGTGTCTTCCAGCGCGTGGATCAGTTCGCGCAGAAAGCTCGACACCACCAGGGTGCGGCAGCCGGTCCAGCCGGGCGGCGTGGCCGACACGTCCATGTACAAGGTGCGCAGATGGGCGTTTTCCAGCAGGGTCACGGCATGCGGCAGATTCGCCGGAATCCACACCGCGCGCGACGGCGGCACGATGAAGCTGCTGTGCTGGCCCTGGTCGATGGCGGTGACCTGCATCAGGCCGCGGTCGCAGTAGGCCAGCTGCGCCCAGGCATGCTGGTGCGGCTCGAAATGGGTGTCCACCGGCAGCGAACGCGCGCGGCAACGCAGCGGGCGCTGCGGCGTAGGCGCGAAGTTGTCGACGCTCTCCAGTTCGGTGAATTTGAGGACGGATGTGCGTAGCATGCTGGTTTGGCTGAAATTCGCTGAAAACTGTCTTTTTGCCGTATTTCAGAAAGTACCGGCAGATACTACGATAGCTGCATGAGCACATCAAGCATCCCTCTCCCTACGGCCAATCCGGCCAGTCTGCGCCAGGAGGCCGGCGTGATCGGCCTGGTCGGCGGCGCGCACATGATCAGCCATTTCAGCCAGCTGCTGCTGGCGCCGCTGTTCCCCTGGCTGAAGGACGACTTCAACGCCAGCTACGCCGAACTCGGCTTTCTGATGTCGATCTTCTTCGTGGTGTCCTGCGCGGTGCAGATGGCCTCGGGCTTTGTGGTCGACAAGTTCGGCCCGCGGCCGATTTTGTTCGGTGGCCTGGCGCTGCTGGGGCTGGCGGCGTTCGGCTTCTCGGCCAGCCATAGCTACGCGATGCTGGCGGCGTTCTCGGTGGTGGCGGGCATAGGCAACGGCGTGTTCCACCCGGTGGACTACACCTTGTTGAACCGCAAGATCAGCGCGCCGCGCTTAGGCCATGCCTACAGCGTGCACGGCATCACCGGCAGCCTGGGCTGGGCGCTGGCGCCGGCCATGCTGGTGCCGATTGCGCTGGCGTTCTCCTGGCGCACCGCGCTGGCCTCGGCCGGCACCTTGGCGTTTGCGGTGCTGGCGGTGCTGTGGATCAACCGCGACAAGCTGGCTCTGCCGGCCATGCCGGTAGCCAAAGCCGGCGCGCCGGTGATGGAGGGTGGCAGCTTCGGCTTCATGCGCATCCCGGCAGTGTGGATGTGCTTTGGCTTCTTCTTTTTCTACGCCATCGCGCTGAGCGTGGTGCAGGCTTTTGCGCCCGAGGCCGCGCGCCAGCTGCACAACGTACCGCTGGCCATGGTGGCCATGTGTCTGACCATCTACATGGTCTGCAGCTCGGGCGGCATGGTACTGGGCGGTTTTCTGGCGTCCGACCCGACGCGCTGCGAGCGTATCGTCGGCATCGGTTTCGGCATAGCGGCATCGCTGGCCCTGGTGCTGGCGCTGGCCGATGTCCCAGCCTGGGCGGTGCCAGTGTTCTTCGGCCTGATGGGTTTCTCGGCCGGCACCGGCGGCCCGTCGCGCGACCTGATCGTCAAGCGCGCCACGCCGGCCAATTCCACCGGCCGCGTCTACGGCGTGGTGTATTCGGGGCTGGACATTGGCCAGGCGCTGTCGCCCCTGGTGTTCGGCACCTTGATGGACCGCCATCAGTACGCGGGTGTGTTAGTCGGCCTGGCCCTAGTGCAGGCGGTGCTGATCGCCAGCGCCTTCAACGTGCGCAAGGTCCGTCGTACGGTGCTGGCAACTGCCTAAGCCGCGTCGGCCTGCACCTCCGGTGCAGCGCGCTGGAAGGCCGGCAGCTGCCGACAGGCCTCGCCTATGCGCCGTACCAGTGGATAGGCGTCCAGCGCCACGTGGAAGCGCTCGGCGTTGTACAGCTGCGGCACCAGGCAGCAGTCGGCCAGGGTCGGCGTATCGCCATGGCAGTACTGGCCGCTGCTCTGCTGCAGCATCGCCTCCACCGTCTTGAAGCCCAAGCTGATCCAGTGCGCGTACCAGGCGCGTCGGGCCTCGACCGCCACGCCCAGCGTGGTCTCCAGGTACTGCATCACGCGCAGATTGTTCAGCGGATGGATTTCGCAGGCGATGGCCTGGGCGAGGGCCCGCACCCGGGCCCGGCCAGTCGCATCGGCAGGCAGCAGCGGCGGTGCTGGATGCCGCTCGTCCAGGTACTCGATGATGGGCAGCGACTGGCTCAGGGTGACATCGCCATCGACCAGCACCGGCACCAGTTCGGCCGGGTTCAGCGCGGCAAAGGCGGCGGCATGTTGCTCACCGCCGTCGCGCAGCAGGTGCACCGGCACGGACTGGTAGGCCAGGCCTTTCAGCTCCAGCGCAATCCGCACCCGGTAGGCGGCCGAGCTGCGGAAGTAGGTGTGCAGGACCAGCATGGCGGCCTCAGAACCGTACCGCGGGCAGTACCGTGCCCCGGCATTCGCCAAAGCCGATGCGCCGGAAACCATCGCGCACGCAGTAGCCGCGCAGAATCACCGTGTCGCCGTCCTCCAGGTAGGTGCGGGTTTCGCCGCTGGACAGGGTGAAGGGCTTTTTGCCGCCGGTGCTGAGTTCCATCAACGAGCCGCCTTGCTCGGGCTTGGGGCCGGACAGCGTGCCGGTGCCGAACAAATCGCCGGCGCGCAGATTGCAGCCGTTCACCGTGTGGTGCGCCACCAGCTGGGCCACGGTCCAGTAGGCGTCGCGGTAGTTGGACTGCGACAGCTTGTCGCCCGCATGGCCTGCGGCCCGCATCTGCGCCGTTTGCAGCCACACCTCTAGTTCAATATCGATAGCACCTTGCGCCGTATTGGCGGGCGATACCAGGTAATCCAAGGGTTCTGGATCGCCCTCGGGCCGGCTGAACGGCGCGCGGAACGGCGCCAGTGCATCCAGGGTCACCACCCAGGGCGACAGCGTGCTGGCGAAGTTCTTCGACAAAAACGGCCCCAGCGGCTGGTATTCCCAGCCCTGTACATCGCGTGCGCTCCAGTCGTTGAACAAGGCCACGCCGAACACATGGTCCTCGGCCTGGGCCATGGCAATTGGCTGGCCCAGCGGATTCGGCCGACCCACCACCAGGCCCAGCTCCAGCTCGTAGTCGAGCCGGCGGCACGGGCCGAAGCTGGGCACGTCCTGGTCGGGCGCCTTGGTCTGGCCGTTCGGGCGGTGGAAGCTGGCACCGCTGGGCTGGATGCTGGAGGCCCGGCCGTGGTAGCCGATGGGCACCCATTTGTAGTTGGGCAGCAGCGGGTTGTCCGGGCGCAGCTGCTTGCCGATGGTCGT
Source organism: Rhodoferax ferrireducens (assembly GCF_031458075.1). GTDB lineage: Bacteria > Pseudomonadota > Gammaproteobacteria > Burkholderiales > Burkholderiaceae_C > Rhodoferax_B > Rhodoferax_B ferrireducens_A. The sequence continues at coordinate 245,069 of NZ_JAVDXT010000002.1, forward strand.
GGCGTGGTGGATGCTGGTGTAGAAGTCGGTGTAGTCGCCGATCTCGCAGGGCAGGCCCAGCTCTACCTCGGCCTGCACATGCAGCGCGGCCTGGAACTTGGCCTGCTGCGGGCTGCCGGCACGCAAACCCTCGACCATGGCGTGGCGCAGGCTGCGCCGGGCTTCGGGCAGCAGGCGCATCAGCCGGTTCATGTCGTTGCTGTCGATCAGGCCGGCGGCGCGCAGGTCCAGCACCTGGTCGCCAATGGCCACGCCGATGCGCCAGTCGGCATCGGCTTCCAGCCGGAAGCGGCCGAAGGGCAGGTTTTGCAGCGGAAAGTCGCTGGCCGGGTCGTTGGCGGAGCTGACCCAGCTTTGCAGGTCGGGGGCGTGGGTGGCGTCGATGGTCGTCATGGCTTTTCCGGGTGAAAGTGTTTTTGCAGGCCTTGCCAGCATTGGTGGTAGTCGGTTTGCAGCTGCGGCGAGGCCAGGGCCTGCAGGGTGGGGCGCAGCACGCAGCGGGTTTCGAACATGAAGGCCATGGTGTCGGTGATCACGTGCGGCTGCGAGATGTCGGCGGTGCTGGCTTTCTCGAAGGTCTCGGCATCCGGGCCGTGGCCGGTCATGCAGTTGTGCAGGCTGCTGCCGCCGGGCACAAAGCCATCGGCCTTGGCGTCGTAGGCGCCGTGCACCAGGCCCATGAATTCGCTGGCGATGTTGCGGTGGAACCAGGGCGGGCGGAAGGTGTCCTGCATCGCCAGGATGCGCGGCGGGAAGATCACAAAGTCGATGTTGCTCACGCCCGGCGTGTCGCTGGCCGAGTGCAGCACCAGGAAGATCGACGGGTCCGGGTGGTCGTAGCTGATCGAGCCTATGGCGTTGAAGCGCCGCAGGTCGTATTTGTAGGGTGCGTAATTGCCGTGCCAGGCCACCACGTCCAGCGGCGAATGCGCCATCTGCGCGGTCCACAGCTGGCCCATGAACTTGGCTACCAGTTCATGCGGGCCTTCTACGTCCTCATAGGCGGCCACCGGTGTCAGAAAGTCGCGGGCATTCGCCAGGCCGTTCGAGCCTATCGGGCCCAGATCCGGCAGGCGGAAATTGGCGCCAAAGTTCTCGCAGATGTAGCCACGCGCCTCGGCGTCCAGCAGTTCCACTTTGAAGCGCACGCCGCGCGGAATCACCACGATTTCCTGCGGCTCGGCCTCGATCACGCCGAGTTCGGTAATGAAGCGCTGCCGGCCCTGCTGCAGCACGATGAGCAGCTCGCCATCGGCGCTGTAGAACACCCGCTGCTGCATGGAGCGGTTGGCCGCATACAGGTAGATGGCGCTGCCGGCTTGCGCATGCGGGTCGCCATTGCCAGCCATGCAGACCAGGCCGTCGACGAAGTCGGTGGGCTGCTGCAGCGCGGGCAGGGGGTTCCAGCGGAGCTGGTTCGGCGGGGTAGCGCCGAAGTCGCTGCGCATGGCGCTGGCGACCAGGGGCTGGAAGGGGGTGTGCATGGCCGAGGGGCGGATGCGGTACAGCCAGGAGCGGCGGTTCTCGGCGCGCGGCGCGGTAAATGCCGAGCCGGTCAGCTGTTCGGCATACAGGCCGTAGGCGCAGCGCTGGGGCGAGTTGCGGCCCACCGGCAAGGCCCCGGGCAGGGCTTCGGTGGCGAAGCTGTTGCCGAAGCCGGCTTGGTACTGCAAAGCGGTGTCCATCAGAGTTTCCTTAGTCCAGTTTGATGCCGTTGTCGCGGATCAGGCGGCCCCAGCGCTCACGTTCGGTCTGGGTGTAGCTGGCCATTTGGGCCGGCGTGCCGGGCATGGCTTCCACGCCCAGGGCCTGGAAGCGGGCCTTGATCGGCGTGCTGGCCAGGGCCTCCTGCAAGGCGCGGCTGTAGCGGGCCACGGTCTCGGGCTTGGCCGCCACCGGAGCCACCAGGCCTTGCCAGGCCCAGGCCTCGAACTTGGGCAGGCCTTGCTCGGCCAGGGTGGGGATCTCGGCCATGGTCTTGATGCGCGCCGGGCTGGCCACGCCAATCGCCTTGAGCTTGCCGGCGGCGATGAACGGGTAGCCGACGGCCGAGTCGATGAACATGAACGGCACCTGGCCGCCCATCACGTCCTGCACGGCCGGCGCTGCGCCCCGGTAAGCCACATGGGTGAGCTTGAGCTTGGCGGCGTCGCCCAGCATCTCCACCGCCAGATGGTGCGGGCTGCCCATGCCGGCCGAGGCATAGCTGGTGCCGCCTGGGTTGGCCTGGGCCCAGGCCTGGAATTCCTTCCAATTGCGCACCGGCACGTTCGGGCCGACCACCAGAATCATCGGAAAGCGCCCGAGCAGTCCCACCGGCACAAAGTCGCGTTCGGCGTTGTAGCTGAGCTTGCTGAACAGCGCGGGATTCGCAGCCAGGGTGGCGAAGTCGGCGGTCAACAGCGTGTGCTCGGTATCGCGGGCCTTGGCCGCGTAGTCGGCGGCGATATTGGTGGCGGCACCGGGCTTGTTGGTGATGACGATGGGCTGTCCCAGGCTCTTGCCCATGGTTTCGGCCAGCGAGCGGGCCAGCACGTCGGACCCGCCGCCGGGCGCATAGCCGAGTACCCATTCGACGGGTTTGCCGTCCTGGGCCAGGGCGCCCAGGGTGCATAAAGTCAGCGCTGCAGCGCCCAGAACGCGGCTGGCGCGGGATACGAAGGAAAGGCTTGCCATGGTGTCTCCGGTGGTTAAAGTTTGCTTAGAGCAAATCGGTTTGCAATTTTATTTTTAAATTTGTCTTTGTCAAATGCATTTGTCATTTGCGTATCGGCATATGGACGTTGCAAAATCCAGTCACAATGCCGCCCAGCCACAGACTTTGATCCCCTAGCTCCGCATGAAAAAAACCTTGTCCAGCCCGCCCGCAGATCCTGCCACAGACGCACCCGATGCCAAGGCCCAGCGCGCCGTGCAGTCGGTCGAGGTGGGTGGGCGCCTGCTGTTGACGCTGGCCGGGCATCCCACGGCCATGACTTTGAAAGACCTGGCTGCCGGCGCTGGCCTGCCGGCCGCGCGTGCGCATCCCTACCTGGTCAGCTTTGGCAAGCTGGGCCTGATCGAGCAAGACCTGGGCACTGGCCGCTATGCGCTGGGGCCCGCCGCGCTGCAGCTGGGGCTGACCTGCCTGCACCAGTTGGACCCGATCAAGGTGGCGGTGCCAGTGGCCGAGCGGCTGGCCGCCAGCACCGACCAGAGCGTGATCATTGCGCTGTGGGGCAATATGGGACCGACCGTGGTGCGCATGATCGAGGCACGCCAGCCGCTGCACGTGAACATGCGGGCCGGCACTGTGATGTCGGTGCTGGGCACGGCTACCGGCCGCGCGTTCGCGGCAGCTTTGCCGCGCAAGATGCTGGAGGAAGCGCTGGCCGGGCCGATGGGGCAGTTCAGCCCGGCGGACCTGCGGGGCGCCCAGCACCTGGAACAAGAGTTGCGCACGGCCAGCCAGGAGGTGCAAGCGCATGGCGTAACCCGCGCGTTGGGCCGGCCTGTGCCCAGCGTCAATGCCTTTGGCGCCGCCGCTTTTGACCACGAAGGCCATGTAGCCCTGGTCATCACCGCGCTGGGCCATGCGGACCATTTCGATGCGGACTGGGATTCGCCCATGGCGGTGGCGGTGCGCCAGGCCGCCGCCGACATATCGCGGCGGCTGGGTTTTGCTATTGTTTGAATAGCTGCTAGCGCAGGTTTTGTATGCGCCAGCGGCCGATTTCATGCTGAATTAGCAGTTGCTCACAACCCAACGGCGGGCACAACGGCCCTTATCCCAGGGAACCCGTGGAACCGGCTCCGCCGGGCCACTGGGTTCGTCCCCTGCAAGGGGGGGCGGAAACGCGCAGCGTGGAGCCTGGGGGTGTTCCACATTCATGCGGTTTGCAGTACGCCGCGCTGCACCTGGTCGCGCTCTATGGATTCGAACAGCGCCTTGAAGTTGCCCTCGCCAAAGCCTTCGTCGCCCTTGCGCTGGATGAACTCGAAGAACACCGGCCCCAGCTGGGTTTGCGAGAAGATCTGCAGCAGCAGGCGCGGCGTACCGCCGTCGGTGGAACCGTCCATCAGGATGCCGCGGGTCTGCAGCTCGGCCACCGGCTGGCCGTGGCCGGGCAGGCGGCCGTCGAGCATCTCGTAATACACCTCGTTCGGCGCCGTCATCAGCGGCACGCCGGCCAGGGCCAGCTTGTCCACCGTGCCCAGCAGGTCGTCGCAGATCAAGGCGATGTGCTGTATGCCTTCGCCGTTGAACTTCATCAAATACTCTTCGATCTGGCCACCGCCCTGGCGCGATTCTTCGTTGAGCGGAATGCGGATCTTGCCGTCGGGCGCGGTCAGGGCTTTGGAGGTTAGGCCGGTGTATTCGCCCTTGATGTCGAAGAAGCGGATCTCGCGGAAGTTGAACAGGCGCTCGTAAAAGTCGGCCCAGAAGGCCATGCGGCCGCGGTAGACGTTGTGGGTCAGGTGGTCGATCAGCTGCAGGCCATGGCCTACCGGGTGCCGGTCCACGCCTTCGATGAAGTCGAAGTCGATGTCGTAGATGGATTTGCCGTCTTCAAACCGGTCGATCAGGTACAGCGGCGCGCCGCCAATGCCCTTGATGGCCGGCAGGTTCAGTTCCATCGGGCCGGGGTGCAGCTCGATCGGCTGGGCACCGAGCTCCAGCGCGCGGCGGTAGGCGTGGTGTGAATCCTTGACGCGGAAGGCCATGCCGCAGGCGCTGGGTCCATGCTCGGCGGCAAAGTAACCGGCCACGCTTTTCGGCTCACGGTTGACGATGAAGTTGATCTCGCCCTGGCGGTACAGCACCACGTCCTTGGAGCGGTGCTTGGCCACCAGAGTGAAGCCCATGCGCTCGAACACCGGCTCCAGCACGCCCGGGGTGGGCGACGCGAATTCCACGAATTCAAAGCCCATCAGGCCCATGGGATTGTCGAAGAGGTCTGCCACGGTGTGTGTCCTTGTAGAAATAGATGGCGCAATCATTTCGCAAAGAGTGCGCAGTTTTAATGCAAGTTGCTGCGCTGCTTTTTGTGTCTGCGCAGGTTTTCAGCGCTGGCTAGGCAAGCCGTTTCAGCTCTGTGCGGAATGTGGCCGCGCGCTGCACATACCCGGCGGCGCTGCGCTCCAGGTTCGCAACGTCTTCGTCGCTCAGCGTGCGCACCACCTTGGCTGGCGCGCCCAGGATCAGCGAACGGTCGGGGAACTCCTTGCGCTCGGTGACCACCGCACCGGCGCCGACCAGGCAGTGCTTGCCGATGATGGCGCCATTCAGCACCACGGCCTGGATGCCGATCAGCGAACCATCGCCGATGGTGCAGCCGTGCAGCATGGCCTGGTGGCCCACGGTGACGCGCTCACCCACGGTCAGCGGAAAGCTGGGGTCGGCGTGCAGCACGGCGCCTTCCTGCACATTGCTGGAGGCGCCTATGCGGATGGGCTCGTTGTCGGCCCGGATCACCGCGCCAAACCACACGCTGCTGTGCTCGCCCAGGCGGACCTGGCCGACGAGGGTGGCTTCCGCGGCTACGAAGGCGCTGGCGGCAATGTCGGGGATGTGGGAGCCTAGGCTGTAGATGGGCATGGTGGTTTCCTGGTAGTTCAGTCCAGGGTGATACCAGATTTTTTGGCCAGCACCGCATAGCGCGCCATCTCCGTGCGGAAATACTGGACCGCGGCTTCGGGTGTGGTCGGGTTGATCACATTGCCCTGCTTGGCCATGGCCTCCTTGACCTCGGGCGAGGCATAGGCGGCCACAAAGGCGTCGTGGATGCGCTTCACCTGGTCGGCGGGCAGCTTGGCCGGGCCGATCACGGCGAACCAGCCTTCTATGTTGTAGTTGGGCAGGCCCTGCTCGGCAATCGTCGGGATGTCGGGGGCGGCCGGCGTGCGCACGTTACCGCACAGGCCAATCGCCCGCAGCGCACCGCTTTTCAGGTGGGCTTGCACGGCCGGCAGGGCCACCACGCCCATTTCGACCTGGCCGCCGATCAGGTCGGTCACCATCGGGCCCGTGCCCTTGTAGGGGATGTGGCGGATCTTCACCTGGGCTTCGTCAACAAACATCTCGCCGGCCAGATGGATCACCGTGCCGTTGCCGGAAGAGGCGTAGTTGTAGGCATCGGGCTTGGCTTTCAGCAGGGCGATCAGCTCCTTCACGTTGTGCGCCGCCACCTTGTTCGGGTTCACCACCAGCACAAAGGGCGTGGCGCCCATCACGCTGATGGGCGTGAAGTCGCCCAGGGTGTCGTAGGGCAGCTTCTTGAACACGCTGGGGTTGATCACATGGTTGTTGGATACCAGGCCGATGGTCAGGCCGTCGGGCGCGGCCTTGGCCAGCGCCGAGGCGCCCGTGATGCCACCGGCGCCGGGCAGGTTTTCGATCACCACCGGCTGGCCGCCCAGGGCCTTCGTCAGTGCCTGCGTGCCGGCCCGGGCAATGGTGTCCACACCGGAGCCCGCGCCTATGGGCAGGATCACGCGCAGGGGCTTGTCGGGCACGTTTTGCGACCATGTGGGCAGGCTGCAGGACGCGGCGATCAGCGCCAGGGTGGCGCGGCGGGACAGGATGGGGTTCATGGGGTTTGTCTCCTTTGGAATGTGTTTTTATGGGTTCATCGACTGTGCAGTTGGCCCAGCACTTCATCGGTGTGCTCGCCGACGGCCGCCAGCGGCATGCGCACGCCGGGGCGCCGGCCGCCCAGGGTCAGCGGTAGCAAGACCACCTCGGTGCTGCCGCCGTCGTCGGTCTGCATGGGCACCAGGCCGCCGCTGGCCTTGAGGTGGGGGTCGTTGACCAGCTGGTCGGGCCGCATGATGGGCGCGTAGGGAATGCCGGCCGCCTCCAGCTTGGGTGACAGCTCGGCGGCGACGTGGTGCTGCAGGATTTCGCCCAGCCGCTGCAGCAGGGCCGGGCGTACGGCAACCCGCTGGGCGTTGGTCAGGAAGGCCGGCTCTTTGGCCAGATCGGGACGTTCGAGCACATCGCACAGGGTCAGCCACTGCTTTTCGCTGACCGCACCGATGAACAGCTGCTCGCCCTGGGCCAGGGTGAACACGTCGTAGACGCTCCAGGCCGACACGCGCGAGGGCATGGGCGGCGGCGGTTCCTGGGTCATCATGAACTGCTGCATGTGCTGGGCGCTGAGGAATACGCAGTTCTCGAACAGCGCGCTCTGGATCTCCTGGCCTTGGCCGGTGCGGTCGCGTTCACGCAGCGCGGCCAGGATGCCGATGGCGCCAAACATGCCGCCCATGATGTCGTTGACCGAGGTACCGGCGCGCAGCGGCCGGCCCTCGGGGCCGGTCATGTACGACAGGCCACCCATCATCTGCACCACCTCGTCCAGCGCCAACCGGTTCTCGTAGGGGCCGGGCAAAAAGCCCTTGTGCGAGGCGTAGACCAGCCGCGGATTCAAGGCCGACAGGCTGGCGTAGTTCAGGCCCAGCTTGTCCATCAGGCCGGGGCGGAAGTTCTCCAGCACCACATCGCATTGGGCTGCCAGCTCTTTGGCCGTGGCTTGGCCCTCGGGCGTGGTGATGTCCAGCACCACGCTTTTCTTGTTGCGGTTGAAGCTGCGGAAGAAGCCTATGCCCAGGCCCGGCAGATTGCGGGTTTTGTCGCCGCCCGGGGGCTCGATCTTGATGACCTCGGCACCCAGGTCGGCCAGGATCATCCCGCAGGTCGGGCCCATCACCATGTGGGTGAATTCGATGACGCGGATGCCCGCGAGGGGGAGGGTGTTCATGCAGTTGTCTCGGAAAAAGTTTTGGGAAGGCCGGCGCGCCACAGCGCACCGTGGGTGGTTTCGCCGGCCAGCCACTCGCTGACCTGGGCGCGCAGTTTCAACAGCTGCCGCAGGTCGATGCCGGTGTCCACGCGCATGCTGGCCAGCATGTAGGCCAGGTCTTCGGTGGCCGCATTGCCGCTGGCGCCGGGGGCGTGCGGGCAGCCGCCGATACCGGCCAGCGAGGCATCGAAGCGCTGCACGCCCAGCGACAGCGCGGCATAGACATTGGCCAGCGCCAGGCCACGGGTGTCGTGGAAGTGGCCGCAGCAGAAGCGGTCGCCGGCGATCTTCAGCGCTTGCTCGAACAGTTCGCTGACCTGGCGCGGGTCGGCATAGCCTACGGTGTCGGCGATGCTCACGCGGTCAGCGCCGGCGTCCAGCAGGGCCTGCATCAGGCGGAGCACTTCGGCCGGTTCGACCCGGCCTTGCAGGGTGCAACCAAAGGCCGTGCCCACGCCGCCTTCGATCAAGGTTTTGGAGCCCGCCGCATCGCGGGCGGCTCGGATGCGGGCCACCTCGGCTACCACCTCGTCGGGGGTCTGGCGCAGGTTCGCCAGGCTGTGGGCGTGGCTGGCGGACAGTGGCACGATCATCAGGTGCGCAGCCTGGGCGATGGCGCTTTCGGCGCCGCGCAGGTTCGGCACCAGTACCGAAGCGCGCAGGCCGGGCAGGGTCTGGGCATAGGCCAGTAGCTCGGCGGTGTCGGCCAGCTGCGGCAACAGCCGGGCGGGCACGAAGGAGCCGACCTCGATCTCGCGCTGGCCGGCAGCGTAGGCCAGGCGTATCCATTCCTGCTTGAGGGGCGTGGGCAGGATGGTTTGTATGCTTTGCAGGCCATCGCGCAAACCTACTTCGCGGACCACGGCGCTGGATGGGAAGGTGGGCATGGTTGTCTCCTAAGGGCCAGTGGGCTGGCTGTGGCGTATTTTTAGACATGCCATTCAAACTATCCAGTGGCATTTTGGAATACTGGAGTGTCCAAACTGGAATGTCAAAAACATGCCATCATGGCGCCATGCGTGACCTGGACCTGAAGACCCTGCGGCTGTTTGTGTCGGTGTGCGACCACCAGAATATGGCCCGCGCGGCCGAGCACGAACACATAGAACCCTCGGCGGTGAGCAAGCGCATCAGCCAGCTGGAGGTCGACCTGGGCACGCCCCTGCTGCTGCGCGCCCGGCGTGGCGTACAGCCCACGGCGGCCGGCGTGACGCTACTGGAGCATGCGCGCAACGTGCTGTTCACCATGGAGCGCATCGCCACCGACGTGGCGGCGTTCGGCAGCGGGGTGAAGGGCCATGTGCGCCTGGTCGCCAGTGCCTCGGCGATTGCCGAGTCCTTGCTGGACGATATTGCAGTGTTCATGCGCGAGCCCGCCAATCGCAACATCAAGGTGGACATTGAAGAGCGGCTGTCGCGCGACCTGGTGCGCCTGGTACGCGAGGGCAGTGCCTCGGTAGGCGTGTGCTGGGACAGCGTGGACCTGGACGGGCTGCAGCACCGGCCCTACCGTACAGACCGGCTGGCGCTGGCCGTGCACCCCGGGCATCCGCTGGCGCAGCGCAAGTCCCTGCGCTTCGAGCAGACGCTGGACTACGAGCACGTGGGCTTGCCGCCTTCCACGGCGGTCCACACCATGCTGCAGCGGGCGGCGGCGCGGGCCGGGCGCACCGTGTCGTACCGGGTGGTGGTGTCCAACTTCGACGCGGCCTTTCGGGTGGTGGCGGCGAACCTGGGGGTCAGCGTGGTGCCGGTGGAAGTGGGTGGCCCGGTTGCCGCCTTGCTGGGCATACGGGTGATTCCGCTGACCGATGGCTGGGCCCAGCGCAGGTTTGCCGTGTGCTTCCAGAACCTGGATGGGTTGCAGCCGGCGGTGCGGCGCATGGTCGACCATCTGGTGGAGCGCGCTGCGCACAGTGTCAGCCCGGCCTGATGATTTAAAGAAAAAAGGCCTGTAGCGCTTATTCAATCAGCGCGAGTAGCTATATAAATAATAGCAATAAGGCGACGCTGCCGCAGGTTTCAGCGTGGCGCAATCGCGCGGGCCAGGGCATCGTCGATGGTGCCCTGCACGTTCATGTTCCGCACCATGCCCAGGCCATTGGAGCTGGCGTTGATCAAGGTCTGCACATTGATTTGCTGGTTGCTCAGCGTGTTCTGGATGACGGTGCCCGCCCCCATGTTCGCTACCGCGCTGGGCGCGCTATTGCCCGGGCCGACCTGCACCAGGTTCAGGCCGGCGAGCTGGCCGTTGAGTTGCGAAGCCTGTGCGGGTGTCAGCTGGGACAGCTCGCCCAGGCTCAGGGTGGTCTCCGTGATCAGCGCGCCATTGATGTAGACCGTGCGGGTGATGCCGAAGCTGACCTGCAGCCCACCGCCGATATCAAAGCCGCCCCGCAGCTTGTCCAGGGTGCTGTTGCTGACGGTGCGCCACAGGTTGTTGTCGGCTGGTTGTCCTGCATCGGCCCGGTCGGAAAAATAAGCCAAGATCGCCAGGATGGCGAACAGGCACAGGTTGCGTCCGCGCTTGCTCAAGATCATGGGACGAGGGGCACGCATCAGAAGTCTCCAGGCCCGAGCCGGGGCAGGGTGATGCCCGCAGCGCCGATACGGTTCAGCCCATCGCTGACGGGCGCGCGCTGTGCCACGCGCCAGTCGGCCTGCAGGTTGAAGCGGGCGGTGTCCATCCGGTTGTGTACGACGAACAGCACGCGGTTTTGCCAGCTGGCGTCGAACGCCTGGCGCGCCACGGCCCGCGTGCCTTGTGCCGGGTCGCCGATCAGCACCCGGTCGGGCTGCACGCCTTTGACCACCACGAAATGGTGGTAGCCCTTCTCGTTGATCAGCACGATGGCTGGCACATTGGCCTCGTTGAGCTTTTCCAGCGGCTGCTCAAAGCCGTCGGCTTCGAAGCCGAGCTTGGCCAGCAGGCGTTTCATGTCGAGCAGGGAGAAGCCTTCGCGCTGGATTTTCTGCTGGTCGCCTTGCGCGTACATCTCTTCGAACACCGCTTGTTCGCTGACCGGATAGCCGTAGTGGTGGGTCAGCAGGGTGGCGAGGGCTGCGGAGCCGCAGCTGAAGTCGTACTGCTGCAGCAGGGTGCCGGCCCAGCGGGCTTCGCGGATGCTGGTGACGGGTACGCGGAAGTCGCCCGCGCCCATGGACGGCAGATGCGCAGTCTGCGCCGGTGCTACGCCGGTGCCGGCGAGCAGCGCTAAGGAAAGCAGCAGGCTGCGCATGGTGCCGCCGTCAATCGATCTGCAGATGCAGGATGACTGCGTTCTGTATCAGCACGTTGGCGCCAGAGTTCTGGATCACCACCGGTATGCCGCTCATATTGGCAAAGGCGCCGGAGCTGATGGCGTTGTTGCCGGTAGTTACCTGCTGTGCGGAGTTGTCCGCCGTGGTGCCGGCCAGGGTGATGTCGTTGTGGACGAACTGGCTGCCGCCGCGGTAATTGCCCAGCTCGACCACGGCTACCGGTTTGCTGAAACCCGCGCGGGCCGCAGTGCTGCCGGGGTCCTGGGTTTGCGCCAGAGCTGGCGCTAGCAGTGCGCAGGCCAGCGCCAGGCCGCCCGGCCCGCGGAATATGGTTGATTGCATGGCATTGTCCCCTCGGTCTCTCGGTGGAGTGGGTGGGGTACCGGTATCCGCCATGCTGCCCACGCCCAGGGGCGCAGACAGCATGGCCTTACCGGCTACGCGTTACTGACCCACGTTCAGGTTGGCTTGTACGTTCACACTTTGCTGAACGAGCGAAGCGATGCCACTGTTTTGGCTGGCCACCATGATGCCGGCGGCCGACTGGCCAACGCTGGTCATCGTGTTGGACATGTCGAACGTGCCTGCATTGACGGTGTTGGTGCCGCCTGCGCCGCCTACGCCGCCAGAGCCTGCACCGCCTGTGCCGCCGGCTGCGGTGTTGGTGCCACCGTTGCCTGCGCCACCGGCTCCGCCTGTGCCCGCGCCACCTGCGCCGCCCGCACCTGCTGTCGCCGTGCCGCTGGTGGCTGCACCGCCGGTGGCGCTGCCATTGGTGGCTGCACCGCCTGCGCCGCCAGAGCCGGCTCCTGCGGTACGGGTGCTGCCGCCTGCATTGGCCGATGCGGTGCCGCCTGCGCCGCCTGCGCCACCGGCGCCGGTTGTGCTGGTGCCGCCAGTGTCAGCGCCCCTGCCGTTGGCATTTGCATTGGCTCGGCCGCTGTTACCGCCGTCATCGCCATTGGCAATGGCCCGGCCTGACCGGTCACCGCCGTTGGCGCCGCCGCCCGAACCGCTGCCGCCTCTGCCGCCGTCGGCACTGCCATTGATGGTCTTGGTGCTGACGCCGCCGGTGGAGGCCTTGCCGCCGTTGCCACCATCGTCACCATAGCCTTCGCCACCGCTACCGCCATTGCCCCGGCCGGTTGCATAGCCGCCCTTGGCATTGCCGCCGTCGCCGCCATAGGCCCGGCCGCCATTGGCATTGCCGGTGTTGTAGGCATCGTTGCCAATGCCGTAGATGCGGTTGCCGGAGACGGATCCTTCCAGCTTGCTGGTGGCGGTGGCGGTTGCCACATTGAAGGCATTGGTAAAGGTGCCGGTGGAGCCGTTGTTCAGTGCGGCAGACCGGTCTGTGGCACGGGCAGCGCCTGTGTCGCGGTAGTTGGTGCTGCTGTTCGCATAGCTCTTGGAGTTGGTGCTGGAGTTTGTCTTGGTGATGGTCTTGGTATCTGTATCCGTATAGGTTTTGGTGTTTGTACTGGAATCCGTCCGCGTATCCGTGTTGGTGGTGGTGACGGTACTGGTGTTGTCGCCGGTGCGGGCCCGCTGGGTCACGTCCGTGTCGATGTCACTGGCCAGGGCCACATTGCTTAACCCGAATATCGCTGTGAGCGCAGTAGCTAGAAGCGTTGTTTTCATAAATCCTCCAAACGTTGAAAGTAGAAAGGTCCTAAATCGAGCCACGGTGCACAGCTCCGAGCCATAGCGCCACAACTCCAAATCAGCATTTGCATTTTGTGTGCCTACATTTTTTTCTTTAGTTTTGTATGCGATTTCTGCGGGTAAACACTGTTTTTGAAGCGGATTGCAGTCGAAATGGGCCCAATGGCGGCACCGCACCTGCCGTTGGCGGGCCTGGTTTGTAACGATTCCGTGACTGGCAGGGTGGCTGGCTGTAGCGCCGAGCGGTGTAAACCAGCCTGTTTCCAGGCCTTTTTTGTATGCGCTGGCAGAGGCGGTTGCCGCCACTGTCACATGCATGAGACATGGTTGCCACCCCAACACCCCGGTAGAAAGTGTCGACCAGTGCCGCCAGCAAGGCCTGGGCTTGGGTTCGCTGTTTTGTGGAGGGGTGATAAACCAAACAAAGGGACTGCCTCAATTGTGTGACAGTCATTCATTTAAAGTGGTTTACGTACAGTTTCAATTTGAATGTGAAGTTTGTACACAATTTGTATGTGGCAATACAAAATCAAGCCCAGAAGAAAAAGCAAGGCGATGCCTTGACTACAAGGAGCAAGTCCATGAGAGTATTTCGCCAGAATCGGCCAGTTTTGCAGCTGGCCTGTTCTTCCGTAGCGTTGCTCTGTGCTGGTGCGTATGCACAGGAGACACCACTGTCCAGCACGGTGGACCAGCGGATTGAGGCACTGCAGCGGTTGGTCGCTGAGCAGGGCCGACAGATAGAGGCATTGCGCCAGCAGGTGGCGGAACAGGCGGGCCGACAGCCGGGCGGGGCCAAGCCGGAGGCCCCCGCCAATGAACGCACCGAGAATCCGGCGATGGCGAACGAACAACCTGCCGAGGGCTCTGACGGTACCCAGTCGGTACGCGTGGGCGTGGCTCCCAGCGCGGAGGTGCAGCCACCCAAAGTCGCCCAGTTGTTCGACCAGCCCGGCATTCTGACGCCGCCCGGCCACTATGTGCTGGAGCCGTCGGTGCAGTACGGTTATTCGTCGAGTAACCGGGTGGCCTTGGTGGGGTACACCGTGATCCCGGCGCTGCTGATTGGCCTGATCGACGTGCGCGAAGTCAAACGCAATGTGACGACCGCCGCACTCGCCGCGCGCTGGGGACTGACGAACCGGCTGGAGGCGGAGGTCAAGGTGCCTTATGTCTACCGCTCGGACTCCACCGTCAGCCGCGAGATATTTACCGGAGCCGCGTCCGACCGCGCTTTCAACAGCAGCGGCATGTCGGTGGGCGATATCGAGTTCGCAGCACGCTACCAGTTGAACCAGCCCAAGGGTAACTTCCCCTTCATGATCGGTTCGTTGCGCTTCAAGTCGCGCACGGGTAAAGATCCATTCGAGGTGGTAACCGATTGCGTGACCCGTTGCATCGGCAACACCACCGGCACCGGCCTGCCGCTGGAGCTGCCCACTGGCTCCGGTTTCTATTCGTTGCAGACCGGCCTGACCTGGCTGCTTCCCTCGGACCCTGCGGTGTTTTTTGGCAGCTTCAGCTATACCCATAATTTTGGACGCGACAACGTGCATCGCATGGTCTTGGGGGGGCAAAGCGAACTGATCGGCACCATCAAACCTGGCGGTGTGCTGGGCGTCAATTTCGGCATGGGCCTGGCGTTGAATGAGCGCTCCACCTTCAGCATGGGGGTGGACCTGAACTCAATTGCCCGAACCCGGCAAAACGGTGCTCCGGTGCAGAGCTCGGTACGCACGCAGCTGGCTTCATTGTTGCTCGGCTACTCGTACCGGTTGGACCCCAAGACGACCGTGAACGTATCGGTAGCCGCAGGTCTGACCCCGGACACACCCAATTTGACGCTGACCGTCAGGATTCCGGTATCGTTTTGACAGGTCTCACCATGGCGGTTCGAAACATCCTGTGCGTGGGGCTGGGTGACGATGCAGGCGTAGTCGCGTCCCATCTGCTGGCCGCTGGCTGGGAGGTCGAGCAGGCCTCGGATCTGCCAGCGGCCGGGCGCATCCAGGCCCATCGACATTTTCCGGTGAGCCTGCTGGTGCTGGGAGCTGGGCACGCCGTGCCCGACGGAGCGTTGGAGGCTTGTGTCAAGGCGTCCAAGGGGTCGGAATGGGTGGCTGTATGCGATAGCCAGGCCCTGGAGACGTCGGAGTTCCGGGAGCTGATCCTGGGCTTCTTTTTTGGGTACCAGACCTTGCCGCTGGATTGGCCGGCTCTGGCGCTGTTCCTGGAGCATGCGGCGCGGCGCGCCACACTGCGGCAGCGCTACTACGCCCAGGAGCATGAAGCGGGCGCTCTGGGCATGGTCGGGCGTGGTTCTGCCATCAAGCGTTTGCGCCAGCAGATTCGCAAAGTGGCTGCCACCGCCGCCCCCGTATTGATCGCCGGAGAAAGCGGCAGTGGCAAGGAGCTGGCGGCGCAAGCCATCCACCGCTATTCACGCCGGTCGGACGGGCCGTTCATTGCGGTCAATTGCGGCGCTATTTCGCCTTCGCTCATCTATTCGGAACTATTCGGCCATGAGCGTGGTGCTTTTACCGGCGCCTCGTCGCAGCGCAACGGCTTCATCGAAGCAGCCAACAATGGCACCATCTTTCTGGACGAGATTGGCGACTTGCCGCTGGAGTTGCAAACCAGCCTGCTGCGCTTTCTGCAGGAAAAAACCATCACGCGTGTCGGGGCCGTGCGCAGCCTGGCGGTGGACGTGCGGGTGGTGGCTGCGTCCCACGTTGACCTGGCAGAAGCCGTGGCCAAAGGGCGTTTCCGCGAAGACCTTTACTACCGGCTGAACGTGCTGCCCATCGAGGTACCGCCGCTGCGCAGCCGGATGGAGGATGTGCCGGTGCTGGCCGAGCACTTTCTGCGCTGCTGCATTGGCGAGGGCAATACCCGGGTCGAAGGCTTCCGCCGGCAGGCGATTGCGGCGATGTTGGCGCACAACTGGCCAGGCAATGTGCGCGAGCTGCACAACCGGGTGCGGCGCGCGGTGGTGATGGCCGACCAGCGCCTGATCGGCCCTGCAGATCTGGGCTTGCAGGCAGCAGAGAGAATCGAAGTATTGGGGCTGGACGCCGCCCGCACCCTGGCCGAGCGCGATGCAATCTGCCTCACCCTGACCCGCGTAGGCCGCAACGTGACTTTGGCCGCACGCGAGCTGGGCATATCCCGCATGACCTTGTACCGCCTGATGGACAAGCACAGCATCGTCCAGTGCGCTGAATAGCGCCCTCCCTGGCCTGTGGTTCGGGCCGCTGCTTTGCCGCTATGCTGGGCGGACTGTGGCAACACCCCGGGAAGGATATCCATGATGGCATTGCGTGGCTTGGCGTTTCTGCTGATGTTGCAGGCAGCGGGCGAGAGTCTGACGCGGCTGTTTGGATTGCCGTTTCCGGGCCCGGTGGTGGGCTTGGTTTTGTTGCTGCCCGCTTTGCATTGGGCCTGGGTGCGCGAGCCGGTGGCGGCAATGGCTGAATTGTTGTTGGCCCATTTATCCTTGCTTTTTGTGCCGGTAGGCGTAGGCGTCGTCATCCATCTGCAACTGGTGTCGCAATACGGACTGCAGTTGTTGGTGGTGATTGTGTTGTCCACCTGGATCGGCTTGGCGGTCACTGCCTTGGTGCTGCAGGCGCTACTGCGTAAGCCCGCTTTGCAAAAGGATCCGCATGACTGATTTTGTGCAGCTCTGGGTCTATCTGTCGGCCACGCCGTTGTTTGGCCTGACGGCTACCTTGCTGACCTATGTGGCCGCGCAGGCGGTGTACGAGCGGGTCCAGCGCGCGCCTTGGGCGAACCCGGTGCTCTGGTCGGTGGTCGTGCTGGGTGGCTTGCTGGTGTGGACCCGCACGCCGTATCCGTCGTATTTTGCAGGGGCCCAGTTTGTACACGTGCTGCTGGGGCCGGCGGTGGTGGCGTTGGCTTGGCCGCTCTGGTTACGGCGTGCCGAAGTGCGCCAACGTGGGGTGGCGCTGACCTTGGCCGTGTTGGCGGGTGGCTTGGCTGCAGCCGTTAGCGCGGTGGCCATCGCTTGGGTGCTGGGTCTGCCGGACGAAGTGCTGCGGTCGCTGGCGCCCAAGTCTGTCACCGCACCCGTCGCCATGGGCATCGCCGAGCGCGTGGGCGGGGTGCCCGCACTGGCCGCCGTGTTTGCCGTTCTCACGGGTTTGGTCGGTGCCTTGTCGGGCAAGTACCTGTTCAATGTGCTGAAGATCGACTCCTGGGCGGTACGCGGTTTTGCGCTGGGCACAGCTTCGCACGGCATTGGCGCGGCCAGAGCCTTGCAGGTACATCCAGATGCCGGGGCTTATGCAGGTATCGCACTGGGGATGCAGGCGGTGCTGTCATCCGTGCTGATGCCGCTCCTGTTTCAATGGTGGGGGTGACCGCTTCTTGAAGGCAGCACATAAAGTGCTCACCGTCGAAATTTGGTCGGGGTGAGAGGATTCGAACCTCCGGTCTCTACGTCCCGAACGTAGCGCTTTACCTGACTAAGCTACACCCCGCTCGAATGCCGTTAGCTCAAGAACGGCGCTCCAATAATTGGGCGGCCAATTGTAGCAATCCCTCGGTGTAGGGATTGGACTGAAAGTGCTGCGTGGCAGCCACTGCGCGTTGCGCTTCCACGGCAGCCGCCTGTCGGGTCACATCCAAGGCACCTGTGCTTTTGACGATGGCAATGATTTCGTCCAGGCGCTCGGTCTCGCCGTTTTCAATGGCATTGCGGATCAGCGCGCACTGCTCCGGGGTGCCTCGCTGCATGGCGGCAATCAAGGGCAAGGTGGCTTTGCCTTCGCGCAGGTCATCGCCCAGGTTTTTGCCCATTTCGGCGGCGTCGCCGTCGTAATCGAGCACATCGTCAATCACCTGGAAGGCCGTGCCCAGTGCCTGGCCGTAGTCGGCGCAGGCTTGCTCGATTTCGGGGGAACTGTGGGACAGGATGGCGGCCAGCCGGGCGCTGGCTTCAAACAGCTTGGCGGTCTTGGAGCGGATCACGCGCAGATAGGCGGCCTCATCGAGAGATGCGTCGTGCATATTGACCAGCTGCATGACTTCGCCTTCGGCGATCACGTTGGTCGCATCGGCCAGGATCTGCATGATGCGCATGTCTTTGGCGTCCACCATCATCTGGAACGCGCGCGAGTACAAGAAGTCGCCCACCAGCACGCTGGCCGGATTGCCAAATGCTTCGTTGGCTGTGGCACGGCCGCGGCGCAGCGTGGATTCGTCCACCACATCATCATGCAATAGGGTAGCTGTGTGGATGAACTCCACCACGGCCGCCATATTGAAGCGCTGCGCGTCGCGGTAGCCCAATGCACCACACATCAGTAGCAGGATTGCGGGCCGCAAGCGCTTGCCGCCAGCGGAAATGATGTACTGCGACACGGTGCCGACCAGGGGCACGCCGGATGCCAGTCGCTGTGCAATAACAAGGTCAACCTCGCGCATGTCATCGGCAATGAGGGCGAGGGCGGCAGCGGTGCGGGAAGAGTTGGCGGACAAAATAGATAGCAGGTAGTTGCGTAATTATAAGAAGTTCGCCACCCCACCTTGCTGGCTTAAAACCAGGTGGCTGGCGGTGCGCGCAAGACAATGCTAGAATCTAGGGCTCTGTGGAAATTCGTCTGCAGATTAAGTGAAGAGGTCAAGTATGTACGCGGTCATAAAAACCGGTGGCAAACAGTATCGTGTTGCTTCCGGTGAAAAAATTAAAGTAGAACAGATTGCTGCGGACGTAGGCCAAGAGATCGTGTTTGATCAAGTTCTGGCAGTCGGCAACGGCAGCGAGATCAAGGTCGGCACCCCCTTGGTTTCCGGCGCAACGGTTACGGTCACGGTAGTGGCTCACGGCAAGCACGACAAAGTGGGCATTTTCAAAATGCGCCGTCGTAAGCACTACATGAAACGCCAAGGGCACCGTCAGCAGTTCACCGAACTGCAAATCGGCGCTATTGCAGCATAACGGGCACAGGTCATGGCACAGAAAAAAGGCGGCGGCTCTACGCGAAATGGACGTGACTCCAAGCCAAAAATGCTTGGCGTGAAAGCGTTTGGTGGTGAACTGGTGAGCGCAGGCTCCATCATTGTTCGCCAACGTGGCACCAAGTTCCATCCCGGCACCAATGTCGGCGTGGGCAAAGACCACACCTTGTTCGCCTTGGTTGACGGCCACGTGTCGTTCGCTATCAAGGGTTCGATGAACAAGCACCAAGTGGTTATCACGCCAGCGGCCTAAGCCCTGGTTGGATAGATCGCTTTGATCCCCCCGAAGCCCCGCGTCGTCGGGGCTTCGGTGTTTTAGGGACCGGGCTTTTCAGGTTTGGAGGCTTTGCTCCCAAACCTGAAAAGCTATTTCGGGATAATTTTGGAACTGGAATCGGTATGAAGTTCGTTGACGAAGCCTACATTGACATCTCCGCAGGCGATGGCGGAGCCGGGTGCGTGTCGTTTCGTCATGAAAAGTACAAGGAATTCGGCGGCCCTAACGGTGGCGACGGTGGCCGTGGCGGCCATGTGTTTGCGGTAGCCGACATCAACCTGAACACCTTGGTCGATTTTCGTTTCTCGCGCCGGCACGATGCCAAGCGCGGCGAACACGGCATGGGTTCGGACATGTTTGGCGCCGCCGGCGACGACATCACGTTGAAGATGCCCGTCGGCACCATCATTTCCGATGCCGAAACTGGCGAAAAACTGTTCGAACTGCTGGTGCCCGGTGAGGTCATCACCATTGCCAAGGGCGGCGATGGCGGCTTTGGCAATATGCGCTTCAAGAGCGCAGTGAACCGTGCACCGCGCCAGAAGACGCCGGGCTGGCCTGGCGAAAAGCGCAGCCTGAAGCTGGAGCTGCGGGTGCTGGCCGACGTCGGCTTGCTGGGCATGCCCAACGCCGGCAAATCCACCTTTATCACGGCGATCTCTAACGCCCGGCCACGTATTGCTGATTACCCGTTCACCACCTTGCACCCGAATTTGGGCGTGGTGCGTGTCGGCCCCGAGCAGAGCTTTGTGGTGGCCGACCTGCCGGGTTTGATCGAAGGCGCGGCCGAAGGCGCCGGTCTCGGGCATCTGTTCCTGCGCCATTTGCAGCGCACCCGTTTGCTGCTGCACGTAGTGGACATGGTGCCGTTTGACGATTCCATCGATCCCGTGGCGCAGGCCAAGGCCATCGTCGGCGAACTGAAGAAGTACGACGATGCGCTGTATAAAAAGCCGCGCTGGTTGGTGCTGAACAAGCTCGATATGGCGGAGACCGACAAGCGGGCGGCCTTGGTGAAGGATTTCATCAAACGCTTCAAGTTCAAGGGCCCGGTGTTTGAAATTTCGGCGCTGACCCGCGAAGGCTGCGAACCGCTGGTGAAGGCGATTTACCAGCATGTGAAGGCCGAACAACTGGCCGAGCAGACGCCGGTGGAAGTCGATCCCCGTTTTCTTCCGGTAGATCCATCTGCTGCATAGTGCTACATAAATAATAGCTGCTTGCGCTTGTTGAATAAGCGCCACAGGCCTAAATGACTCAAATTTTTGCTTCAACGGTATTGCGGGATGCCCGGCGCATCGTGGTCAAAGTAGGTTCTAGCTTGGTGACCAACGAGGGCCGTGGGCTGGACGAAGAGGCCATAGGCGAGTGGTGTCGCCAGCTGGCGGTGCTGGTCAAAGGTCTGGAGGCTTCCAGCCAGGCTTTGCGTCCCCGCGAGGTCATCATGGTGTCCAGCGGCGCCATCGCCGAAGGCATGAAGCGCCTGGGCTGGACTACCCGGCCACGCGCCGTGCACGAGTTGCAGGCCGCCGCTGCTGTCGGCCAAATGGGTTTGGCGCAGATGTACGAAACCAAGCTGCGGGAAAACGGCCTGGGCAGCGCCCAGGTGTTGCTCACCCATGCCGACCTGGCCGACCGCGAACGCTATCTCAACGCCCGCTCCACCTTGCTGACCTTGCTGCAGCACGGCGTGGTGCCGGTGATCAACGAGAACGATACCGTCGTCAACGACGAAATCAAGTTCGGCGACAACGACACCCTGGGGGCGCTGGTAGCCAACCTGGTCGAAGCCGATGCGCTGGTGATCCTGACCGACCAGAAGGGATTGTTCACCGCCGACCCGCGCAAGGATGCGACGGCGACCTTCGTGCACGAAGCCCATGCAGGCGATCCGGCGCTGGAGGCCATGGCCGGCGGCGCGGGCTCCAGCCTGGGGCGCGGTGGCATGATCACCAAGATCCTGGCCGCCAAACGGGCTGCGGGCTCGGGTGCTTCTACCGTGATCGCGTGGGGCCGCGAGCCTGACGCCCTGGTGCGCTTGTCCCGCGGCGAAGCTATCGGGACCTTGCTGGTGGCGCAAACCCAGAAAACCCAGGCCCGCAAACAATGGATGGCCGACCATCTGCAACTGCGCGGCGCCGTGACGGTGGACGCCGGTGCCGCCGCCAAGGTGCGCGATGGCGGAAAAAGCCTGCTGCCGATTGGCATGACCCAGGTCGAGGGCGACTTTTCGCGCGGCGACGTGATCGCCATCCGCGATGCCAACGGCGTGGCCATTGGCCGGGGTCTGGCGAACTACGCGAGCGCAGAAGCCCGCTTGCTGTGCCGCAAGCCATCCAGCGAGATCGAAAACCTGCTGGGTTACGTGGCCGAAGCGGAGATGGTGCACCGCGACAATCTGGTCTTGTCGCGGTAGCAGGGCTTAGGGCGGGCGCACAGGGCGCCCACTATGCTCAATTCGCAGCCGGGTGGCTGAGCTGGGGGTCGGGATCAAACGTGGCACCGGGCGGCAGCTCAAAATGCGCGCCCTGTGCGGCATCACAATTTCCGTCCGAGTGCTCGCCTTCGCGCCCGCGCATGCTGCTGCGCAAGAAACGGTTGCGGTAATCCTGGCGCGGCAGAAAGCGGGCCAATTCGGTGAGTGCCATTTCATAGACGCCGCGCTTGAATTCCACCACTACGTCTAGCGGCACCCAATAGTCGTTCCAACGCCAGGCGTCGAACTCCGGGTGGGTAGTGGCGCGCAGATTCAAATCCCAGTCGTGACCGACCAGTTGCAGCAAGTACCAGATCTGTTTCTGGCCCTTGTAGTGACCGCGTGCATCCCTGCGGATGAAGCGGTCTGGCACCTCGTAGCGCAACCAGTCACGGGTGCGGGCCACAACGCGTACATGCTCAGGATGTAGACCTACTTCCTCGTGCAGCTCCCGGAACATGGCTTGCTCGGGCGTTTCGCCGCGGTCAATGCCACCTTGTGGAAACTGCCAGGAATGGGTACGAATGCGTTTGCCCCAAAATACCTGATTTCTCTGGTTGAGCAAGATGATGCCGACGTTAGGCCTAAAGCCTTCGCGGTCAAGCATAATCAAACCCCAATTTTTAAACTGAGTCCATTATGCACAGCGTGGCCTGTGTATCAAGCGGCGCAGCCTGTTTCCCGAACCCACTTGTACATAAATTAGCCCATGAAAGCCTCCCAGTTCCTCATCTCCACGCTCAAAGAAGCGCCATCCGATGCCGAGGTGGTCAGTCACCAGCTCATGACGCGGGCGGGCATGATCAAGAAGCTGGGTGCCGGCATCTATAGTTATATGCCGATGGGGCTGCGCGTGATCCGCAAGGTCGAAGCCATCGTGCGCGAGGAGATGAACCGCGCAGGCGCTATCGAAGTGGCCATGCCCGTCGTGCAACCGGCCGAGCTGTGGCAGGAAACCGGCCGCTTTGACAAGATGGGCCCCGAACTGCTGCGCATCAAGGACCGGCACGAGCGCGACTACGTGGTACAGCCTACCAGCGAAGAAGTGGTTACTGACATTGCGCGGCAGGAATTCCGCAGCTACAAGCAGTTGCCGAAGAACCTGTACCAGATCCAGACCAAGTTCCGCGACGAGCGCCGCCCGCGCTTCGGCCTGATGCGCGGACGCGAGTTCACCATGAAGGACGCTTACAGCTTCGACCGCGACCAGGATGCGGCCAAGGCCAGCTACCAGGTGATGGCCCAGGCCTATCGCAAGATTTTTGACCGCTTTGGCCTGACCTACCGCGCCGTGGCGGCCGACAGCGGCGCGATTGGCGGCGACCTGAGCGAAGAGTTCCAGGTGATTGCGGCCACCGGCGAAGACGCCATCGTCTACTGCCCGGACAGCGACTATGCGGCGAACATGGAAAAAGCCGAAGCGCTGGCGCCCCAGGCTCCGCGCAAAGACGCCAGCCTGGCCCTGGTCAAGACCTTGACGCCGGGCAAAAGCACCTGCGCCGATGTGGCCGAATACCTGCAGCTGCCGCTGCAGAATTCGGTGAAGTCGCTGGTATTGGCCACCGAGCAGACCAACGAGCAGGGCGAAATCGTCAAGACGCAAGTCTGGCTGTTGCTGCTGCGCGGCGACCACTCGATGAACGAAATCAAGGTCGGCAAGGTGCCTGGTCTGGACAACGGCTTTCGTTTTGCCACGCTGGAAGAAATCGATGCGCATTTTGGCTGCCTGCCCGGCTACCTGGGCCCGGTGCAGACCAAGCTGCCGGTCAAGCTGGTGGTGGACCGCGAAGTCGCGGTCATGTCCGACTGGGTCTGCGGTGCCAACGAAGCCGACTACCACTACACCGGCGCCAACTGGGGCCGGGACTTGCCTGAACCGGACCTGATTGCCGATCTGCGCAACATCGTTGAAGGCGACCCCTCGCCCGACGGCAAAGGCCTGCTGGCCATAGAGCGCGGTATCGAGATCGGCCACGTGTTCTACCTGGGCACCAAGTACAGCCGGGCGATGAACGCCACCTTCCTGGACGTGAACGGCAAGCCGCAGTTCATGGAAATGGGCTGCTACGGTATCGGCATCACCCGTTTGCCGGCTGCCGCGATCGAACAGAACCACGACGCGCGCGGCATCATCTGGCCGGATGCGCTGGCGCCGTTCACGGTGGTGGTCTGCCCCATCAGTCCGGACCGCAGCCCGGATGTCAAGGCAGCGGCGGACAAGTTGTACGCCGAGCTGCTGGCAGCCGGCGTGGACGTGATCCTGGACGACCGGGGCGAGCGCCCGGGCGCCATGTTTGCCGACTGGGAGCTGATTGGCGTGCCGCACCGCGTGACCGTGGGTGACAAGGGTCTGAAGGACGGCCAGGTGGAATACCAGCACCGCCGCGATGCGGCCGCAACCAAGGTAGCGGTGGCCGAGGTGTTTGCCTTTGTACAGTCCCGTCTTGGGGCCAGCACCGGAGTCTGATGCCGTGGAGGTGCGCAGTTTTACAAGAAGAAAAGCCCTTCTGCGCACTGCTGGTCTGCTGGGGGTGCTATCAAAAGTAGAGTATTCCCATGCCGGCGGCCAAGTGGAGGAGCCGCTGGCCGATGCGGTACGCGGTGCCCTGAGTTCGGCGGTGCACAACGCGGCGCCGCCGGTGCCCGAGTTTTCCTCTACCGAGGCGCGGCTGGCGTATTTGCGCTGGCTGGGTGCCATGAGCGACCGCCTGCGGCCCAAAAAACCCGAATGGCCGGTGCGCAAGGAATTCCTGGAAACCGTCTGGTACGAGAGCAAGCGCGCGGGCCTGGACACCTCGCTGGTGCTGGGCTTGATCCAGGTGGAGAGCAACTTTCGTAAATTTGCCGTGAGTAGCGTAGGTGCGCGCGGCTATACCCAGGTCATGCCGTTCTGGACCCGGGTGCTGGGCGACGGTGATCCTGGCAAGCTGTTCCATATGCAGACGAATTTGCGCTTT
This sequence comes from Rhodoferax ferrireducens, assembly GCF_031458075.1. Taxonomy (GTDB): domain Bacteria; phylum Pseudomonadota; class Gammaproteobacteria; order Burkholderiales; family Burkholderiaceae_C; genus Rhodoferax_B; species Rhodoferax_B ferrireducens_A. The sequence continues at coordinate 269,471 of NZ_JAVDXT010000002.1, forward strand.
GGCTGCGTGATCTTGCGCCACTACCTGGACCGCGAGAACGGCGACCTGTTCTTGGGCCTGGGCCGCTACAACGGTTCGCGCGGCAAGGCGCCGTACCCTGACGCAGTGCTGGCCGCGCGCAAGAACTGGATAGTGCCTACCTAGACGATGCTGGCGTGGTGCACGCCAAACTGACCGGTGCGGCGGTCGGCAAAATAGTGCTGGAGGGTCTGTGAGACGGTGCGAAAGGCGATTTCGTCCCAGGGGATTTCGGCTTCGGTGAACAGCCGGGCCTCGATGGTTTCAAAGCCCGGGTCGAACACCTCGCTGAGCAGCCGGGCGCGGTAGTACAAATGCACCTGGCCCACGTGCAGAACGCTCATCACAGTGAACAGCTCTTCCATCTCGAACTGGGCACCGGCTTCCTCGACGGTCTCGCGGGCTGCTCCTTCGGCCGTGCTTTCGCCCAATTCCATGAAGCCGGCCGGCAGCGTCCATTTGCCAAAACGCGGCTCGATATTGCGCTTGCACAGCAGCACCCGGTCGCCCCAGTAGGGCACGGTGCCGACCACATTGATCGGGTTCTCGTAGTGGACGGTGTGGCAGGCGGGGCAGATGGCGCGTAGCTTGGTGTCGCCGTCGTCCGGTATCCGGTAGGCCACGGCTGTGCCACAGTTTCTGCAGTGCTTGATCGGGGTGCGCAAATTCATACGCGGTTCAGGCGATGCGGATCGACAAGGGAACCAGGCCCTCCACGCTGCCCACCAGGGTGTCGCCCGGTACTACGGCGCCTACGCCTTCGGGCGTGCCTGAGTAAATCAGGTCGCCGGGCTGCAATTCCCAGGCGGCCGACAGATGCTCGATGGTTTCGGCAATGCTCCAGATCAGCTGGGCCACCGTGCTGCGCTGGCGGTCCTGGCCGTTGACCTGCAAGGCGATCTCGGCCTGTTCTACGCCAGCGGCCTGGGCGAGGGGGGTGATGGGACCGATGGGGGCCGATTGCTCGAAACCCTTGCCTATGCACCAGGGCCGGCCTTGCTTCTTCATCTCGTTTTGCAGGTCGCGGCGCGTCATGTCCAGGCCGACGGCAAAGCCGTAGATGTGCTGGTGGGCGTTGGCGGCAGAGATGTTTTTACCGCCGGTGCCGATGGCCACCACCAGCTCGACCTCGTGGTGCAGGTTGCCGGTCAGGGATGGGTAGGCCACGCTGCCGGTATGGCCGGCCTCCACCGCGACCACTGCGTCGGCTGGCTTCATGAAGAAGAACGGAGGTTCGCGGCCGGTGAAGCCCATTTCCTTGGCATGCTCGGCGTAATTGCGGCCCACACAGTAGATGCGGTGTACCGGGAAGCGGGCGGCTTGGCCGACCACGGGTACGGAGACAACTGCAGGGGGCGCGATCACGTATTGCATGGGTTTCCTAAGGTTAGTCTTTGGGTCTGAAGCCAATCGTCAACGGCGAGGGCACGCGGCCATCGGTATCACGCGGCATGGTTTCGGTTTTGTCGATGGCCTTGAGCACCGCATCGTCCCAGGCCTTGTTGCCACTCGATTTGACCAGTTTCCGGCTGAGGATGGTGCCGTCGGGTGCCGAACGTACTTCTACATCCGCCATTGGGTTGCCGTCAATGCTGTCCGGAAACACGATATTCGGCCGGACCTTGGCGGTGACCCGACCGCCATAGCCGCTGGATGGACCCGCGGATTGCAGCGCGCTACCGGTCGCGTTCGCACCCCCGGTGGCGCCTGCCAGGCCAGCCATGCGCTTTAGGTTGGCTTCGCGCTGGGCCGCCAGGGCCTTGGCTTCGGCCTGGGCTTTGCGGGTTTCGTCGCGGCGGGTTTCATCCCGCTGGGCGTCCAGAGCCGCCTGCTTCTCTTGCGCGGCCTTCTTTTCTTTGGCGCGCTTGTCTTCGGCGCGTTTCTTGTCGGCCTCTTCCTCGGCTTTCTGCGCCTTCAGGGCATCCTGTTTGTCCTTCTCGATCTTGGCTTTCTCACGCTTGGCTTTGTCCAGCTTTTCCTGCTGGGCTTGTTCGAGCTTCTCGGCTTCGCGCTTCTTCTTGGCGCGCTCCAGGGCGATGTCGGCGTCTTTGACTTCGGGGGCGGGCGGCGGCTGGACTTTTTCGACTGGCTTCGGAGGTGGGCGGGTTTCTTCCGCGGGCGGTGGGGGCGGCGGTGGCGGCGCTTCCACGGCTTTGGGGGCGGCTTGCTGCGGAATCGACGACCAGATCTCGGCCTCTACCGTGGCGCTCTCGGTCTGCTTCCAGTTGACGCTCCAGGTCAGTGCGACCAGCAGCAGCGCGTGCGCCAGCAAGGCCAGGCCAAACGCCCGCACCATGCCGGGCGGCTGGGGCGGGGCGAGGCTGATGCTGTCGGGGGCGGCGTGCATGGTGGTTCTAGTTGCCCAGCTGGACCGACAGGCCGACGCGCTGTATGCCGGCGCGCTGCAGGGTGTCCATCACCTTCACCACCGACTCGTACTTGACCGTGCGGTCGGCACTGATGACCACGGGCATCGCCGCGTCGCCGTCCTGCGCGGTTTTGACGGCGCTGGCCACGTCGCGGTTGCCGAGCTTGGTGGTTTTGCTTTGCAGTTTGAGCTCCAGCGTCTCGTCTTTGGCGATGACGATCTGTATCACCTTGTCGGGTTGCTTGCCGGCCTTGCCGACGCTGGGCAGATCGACCACGCTGGGGCTGATCATGGGCGCAGTCACCATGAAGATGATCAGCAGCACCAGCATCACGTCGATGAAAGGCACCATGTTGATCTCGTTGATGGTGCGCCGTCCGCGGCCCCGGGAAACCATGCCTGGCATGGCGCTTACCGGGCTGCGGCCGTAGCGGGCCCAGCCGGAGACTGCGCTGCCACGTTACGCTGCAAGATATTGGAAAACTCTTCGATGAAGGTTTCCAGGCGGATGGCCGTGCGGTCGATGTCGCGCGCAAAGCGGTTGTAGGCCACCACCGCGGGGATGGCCGAGAACAGGCCGATGGCGGTGGCCACCAGCGCCTCGGCAATGCCGGGGGCCACGGTGGCCAGCGTCACCTGCGTCATGCTGGCCAGGCCGGTAAACGCATGCATGATGCCCCAGACCGTGCCGAACAGGCCTACATAGGGCGATACCGAGCCGACCGACGCCAGGAAGGACAGGCTGGACTCGATCACGTCCATTTCGCGCTGGTAGCTGGCGCGCATGGCGCGGCGGGCGCCGTCCATCAGGGTGCTGGTGTCGGCGATGCGGCGCTCGCGCAGTTTCTGGTATTCGCGCATGCCGCTGGCAAAAATGCGCTCCATCGGGCCGGCGTCGTGGGCATTCTTGGCGGCGCCAAGGTACAAGTCGTTCAGGCTGGTGCCCGACCAGAAATCGCGCTCGAAGGTCTCGTTCAGCGCCTTGACCTTGCCGAGGGCGAACAGCTTGCGGAAGATCGCCGCCCAGCTGGCGATGGAGACAGTGACCAGCAGTAGCATCACCAGTTGCACCACGATGCTGGCGTTCAACACCATGGTCCAGATCGACAAGTCTTGTGTCATTGCAAAATTTCTAAAAGGTTGGACGGGATGCGGCTGGACTTGAGGGTCTCGGCCTGCACCCAGCAGATGCGGATGCTGCCTTCGCACAGCACGGTATCGCCGCACAGGGCTTGCTGCTTGATTGTGAGTGTGGAACGGCCGATTTGTTCCAGTTGGGCGGTAACCAGAAGTTGGTCGTCCAGCCGGGCCGAGCGCAGGTACTTGACGGTGGTTTCGGCCACCACGAACATGCCGCCACTGGTTTCCTTCAGGTTGCGCTGCTGTATGCCCAGCGAGCGCAGCCATTCGGTGCGGGCGCGTTCGAAAAACTTCAGGTAGTTGGCGTAGAAGACGATGCCGCCCGCGTCGGTGTCTTCCCAGTAGACGCGGACGGGTAGGGTGAAGATGGTGTTGGCTTCCATGGCGTTCAGCCCAGCATGTCCCGCAAGCGGGCGATGGCGGTGTGCAGGTTGTCCATCGAGCTGGCGGTGGAGAAGCGCAGGTATTTGTGCGTGTCGGTACTGCCGAAATCGCGTCCCGGCGTTACCGCGACGTGGGCCCGGTGCATGATTTCATAGGCCAGATCCCAGCTGTCCTTGATCCCCAATTTGCTGCATATTTGAGAGCAATCTGCCCAGGCGTAGAAGGCTCCATCGGGCATTTCGGGTACTAGGAATCCAAGCGCGTTCAGGGCCGGAATAAAGTAGTCGCGCCGGGCTTTGAATTCGGCGCGGCGGCGTTCGAATTCGGCAATGCTGGCGTCTTCGAAGCAGGCCAGCGCCGCATGCTGTGCCACGGTGCTCGGGCAGATGAACAGGTTTTGCGCAATCCGCTCCACCACCGGCACCAGGGCCTCGGGCACGACCAGCCAGCCCAGTCGCCATCCGGTCATGTGGAAGTATTTGCTGAAGCTGTTGATGCTGATGATCTGGTCGTCCAGCGCCAGCGCGGTCTGGCCAAAGCGGGCGTCATGGCTCAGGCCCAGGTAGATTTCGTCCACCAGGGTGATGCCGCCATGCTGCTGCACCACACTGTGGATGCTGCGCAGCTCGTCCGGAGCGATGGAGGTGCCGGTGGGGTTGGATGGCGATGCCAGCAGCACGCCGCGGGTCTTGTCGGTCCAGGCGGCGGCGACCTGGGCTGCGCTCAGCTGGAAGCGGTCAGCGGCACTGGCGGGCAGCAGCACCGCCTTGCCATCGGCAGCCGACACGAAATGCCGGTTGCAGGGGTAGCTGGGGTCGGGCATTAGGATTTCGTTGCCCGCGTCTATCAAGGCCAGGCAGGCCAGCTGCAGCGCAGCCGAGGCGCCGGCGGTGACCACGATGCGGCTGGCGGCGACCTGCACGCCAAAGCGGCTCGCATACCAGGCGCTGATGCGTTCGCGCAAGGCGAGCATGCCCGTGGCCTGGGTGTACTGGGTGGCGCCGTCGCGGATGGCCTGGGTGGCAGCCTGCTGCACCAGCGGGGGCGCGGTGAAGTCGGGTTCGCCGATGTTCAAGAACACCATCGGCCGGTCGGTATGGGCGACTTTCTGGGCCAGTTCGGAGGCGGCCTTGGCCACTTCCATCACGTAAAACGGCTCGATGGCCTGGGCCCGCCGGGATATCCGCATGCGTTTTGCCTTAGTCGGTATTGGTTTTTCCAACTTTGCCGGCCTTGTCGGCCTGGACCTCGGCGGCGCGCAAGCTGGGTGCCAAGCCATTCAAGATGCCGTTCACATATTTGTGGCCGTCGGTACCGCCAAATTCCTTGGCCAGCTCGATGCATTCGTTCAGCACCACGCGCCAGGGCACATCCAGGCAGTTGCGCATCTCGTACACGCCGATCCACATGACGGAGCGTTCGACGGGCGAGATTTCTTCCAGCTTGCGGTCCAGCAGCGGCAGGATCAGCGCGTCCAACTCGGCGGCTTGCTCGATGCAGCCATGCAGCAGGGCGTCGTAGTGCACCGAGTCGGCCTTGTGGAAGCCGGCCAGGTCGCGGGTGAATACATCGATGGCCGCCGCGTCATTGCGGCCCACCAGGTGCTGGTACAGCGCCTGCAAGGCAAATTCGCGGGCCCGGCTGCGGTCGGATTTGGCGGCAGCTTTGCGCACGCCGGTGTCGGTCAGGCCGCTGCGCGATTGGCGCGGGCGCTTGGTGGCAGAGGCGGGTGGGGTGGTGTTGTCAGGGGTGCTCATGCCAATTGTTCCAGCAGGTTGGCCATTTCCACAGCAACACGGGCCGCATCAACGCCCTTGTCGGTTTGGCGGGCCACGGCTTGCGCCAGGTTTTCGGTGGTGATGATTGCGTTGGCAATCGGGATTTGGTAGTCCAGCCCGATACGGGTGACGGCGCTACCGGATTCGTTGGCCACCAGTTCGAAGTGGTAAGTCTCGCCGCGGATGATGCAGCCCAGGGCCACCAGCGCGTCGTACTGCTCGGTTTCGGCCAGCGCCTGCAGTGCCAGTGGCACTTCGAGGGCGCCGGGGACTTGCACGTGGTCGATGTTGCTGGCCAGCACGCCCAGGGCTTTCAGTTCGCCCTTGCAGGCGTCGGCCAGGGCATTGGTGATGGCTTCGTTGAAGCGGGCTTGCACGATGGCGATACGCAGCTTGCTGCCGTTCCAGCGGGCATCCTGGGGCGCGAGGCCGCCTTTGTCAGCTTCCAGCATGTTGGTTCCTTGAGTGCTTGTGGGGGGCTCAGACTGTGCCTGAGCCGGGTTGTTCGGGAGCCAGGTAGCCGGTGGTTTCCAGCCCGTAGCCGACCAGGCCGGGGCTGCGCCGCGGGCTGCCCATGAGCTGCATCTTGTGTACGCCGCAGGCCAGCAGAATCTGCGCGCCAATGCCGTAGGTGCGCAGGTCCATCTGGCCGCGTTCAGGGGCCTGGGCCGGGCGGGCGGTGCCGTCAAACTGGGCCAGCAGCTCGGCCGCGCTTTCGCCGCAGTTGAGCAGCACGGCGACGCCTTTGCCCTCGGCTGCGATGTGGTGCAAGCTGGCGTCCAGGCTCCAGGAGTGCAGACTGCGATTTACTTCCAGTACGTCGAGTACCGACAGCGGCTCGTGCACCCGTGCTGGGATGGATTCATCGGCGGTCCAGTTGCCCTTGACCAAGGCCAGGTGTACGCCGCCGCTGGGTTTGTCGCGGAAGGCCCGGGCGGTGAAGCTGCCAAAGGCGGTTTCAATCTGCCGGCTACCGACTTGTTCGATCAGGGATTCATTCCGGCTGCGGTACTCGATCAGGTCGGCAATGGTGCCGATCTTCAGACCGTGCAGGGCGGCGAAGACTTGCAGGTCCGGCAGGCGCGCCATGGTGCCGTCGTCGTTCATGACTTCACAGATCACCGATGCCGGGCTGCAGCCGGCCATCACCGACAGGTCGCAACCGGCTTCGGTATGGCCGGCGCGCATCAGTACGCCGCCATCCACGGCCTGCAGCGGGAAGATGTGGCCGGGCTGCACCAAATCGCTGGCGCTGGCATTGCGGGCCACGGCGGCTTGTACGGTGCGGGCGCGGTCGGCCGCAGAGATGCCGGTGGTGACGCCCTCGGCGGCTTCGATGGATATGGTGAATGCCGTACCTTGCTTGGTACCGTTGCGCGCCACCATGGGCGGTAGCTGCAGGCGTTCGCACATTTCGCGCGACAGGGTCAGGCAGATCAGGCCGCGCGCATGGCGGGCCATGAAGTTGATGGCTTCGGCGCTTACATGGTCTGCGGCCAGGATCAAGTCGCCTTCGTTTTCGCGGTCTTCTTCGTCGACCAGGATCACCATGCGGCCTGCGCGTATGTCGGCAACGATGTCTTCGACCGGAGAGATGGCGACGGGGGAGGGTGCTGTCATGGTGCGGGTTTTACAGGTTGCTGTGGGTCGGCCTGGAGCATGCGCTCCACATAGCGCGCGATCAGGTCAATCTCCAGATTGACGCTGGAGCCGACGTGCAGGTTGCCGAGTGCGGTGTTGTCCACGGTGTGCGGGATCAGGTTGATGCGCATCTCGCATCCCGCGGTCGTGTCGCTGATCTGGTTGACGGTGAGGCTGACCCCGTTGACCGTGATCGAGCCCTTGTAGGCCAGGTATTTGGCCAGGCTGGGCGGCGCCAGGATGACCAGCAACCAGCTTTCGCCGATCTGGCTGAACTGGGTCACGCTGCCAATGCCGTCCACATGGCCGGAGACAATGTGGCCGCCCAAGCGGTCGTGGGCGCGCAAGGCTTTCTCCAGGTTGACCGGGCCCGGTGTGTCCAGCCCGGTCGTCTTGTCGAGCGACTCGGCAGAAATGTCGATGGTGAATTGGCGCTGGCTGGGGCTGAGAGTGGTGGCGGTCATGCAGGCGCCGTTGAGCGCGATGCTGTCCCCCAAACCCACGTCGTCCAGATACCCGGCGGGCGTCTCTATGGTGAGACGTTTGCCATGCGATGAAGAGCTGCCCAGGTCGTGCACGGCGACGATGCGCCCCACGCCGGTGATGATTCCGGTAAACATCCGGCTATTTTCGCAGGGTTTCGGATGGATACTGGCGCGGGGGCAAATTCCGCGCAGTTGCTCAGAACTGGTCGCGGCCCGGAATGCGTGCGGCGATGCGGATATCGGGGCCGACCTGGCTGACCGATGTGAATACCAAAGGTACTGCGCCGGACAGCTGGGCCAGCGGCAGCAGGCTGGCCATATCCAGGCCCGGGCCTATCAGCTTGGGCGCCAGGTAGACCAGGAATTCATCGACCAAACCGGCCTGGACCAGGGCGCCATTGAGGGTGTGACCGGCTTCCACATGTACTTCGTTGATCTCGCGCCGCGCCAGTTCGCGCAGCATTTCCGCCAGATCGACCCGACCTGCCGCATCGGGCAGGTAAAGCACGGTGGCTCCTGCCGCCTCCAAGGCTGCCTTTTTTATGTCATTTTGCTCGCTGGCGCATATATAGACTGTGCGACCAGCTATAAAAATATGAGCGTCAGGTGGAGTGTCCAGCCGGCTGTCCACCACCACCAGATGTGGTTGCCGCGGCGTATCGACCAAGCGTGCATCCAGTGTAGGGTTGTCCTTGAGGATGGTGCCGATACCCGTCAACACTGCACAAGCGCGGGCGCGGGAGGCATGGCCATCCGCGCGGGCCTCTGGTGATGTGATCCATTGGCTGTCGCCATTGGCCAAGGCTGTGCTGCCATCCAGAGAGGCAGCGATCTTCATGCGCACCCAGGGCGTCTTACGCACCATGCGGCTGAAGAAGCCGAGGTTGAGTTCGCGGGACTCGGCGGCACCCGGACCTACTTCGACTTCGACGCCAGCAGCGCGCAGCCGGGCAAAACCGTTGCCAGCAACTTGAGGGTTGGGGTCGGCGATGGACGCCACGACCCGCCCGATCCCCGCGTGTACCAACGCATCGCAGCAGGGACCGGTGCGGCCGTGGTGGGCGCAGGGCTCCAGCGTGACATAGGCTGTAGCGCCCTGCACGTTGTGGCCGCGGGCGGCGGCGTCGCGCAACGCCATGACCTCGGCGTGCGGGCTGCCTACGCGCTGGGTGTGGCCCGCGCCCAGAATTTGGCTATCTGGCGCGACGATTACGCAGCCGACAGCGGGGTTGGGGGGGGCGAGCAGGCGGGCTTGGGTTGCTTGGGCCAGCGCTTGCTGCATCAAATCGAGATCGAAGTCAGTCACGGGACGATTTTCTACATAGGGACTAAGAGAGCCTTGGCAAATACTATTCGCGGCTAATGACAAGCTCTAACCTTCGTACGCTAGGCACCTCGGTATGGTTTAGCAAGGCTGGTTGCAAGCGGGTCTGTTCGATTGTGGAGAGAGCTTTTTGAACTAAATCGGGATCGGATATGGATGTGTCTAGCAGATCCCAATGGTCAATTGTCCCTTGCGCGGATATCCAGAGTTGTATTGCTACCCGTAGAGTTGTATTGCGTGGCAACATTTCGGGATCGATCTCCCAGTCGCCTAGCGGTGTTGCAGGTTGGTCTACTTTTTCAATGGGCAAATAGCCTTCGATGCTTGGAGCGGTTGGTATGGATTGCTCTGCCGGAGTCGCTACAGATATCGGGTTGGGTGTATGGTAGTCGGATTGAGTTTGTGCTTTGTGTAGAGTGATCAGAGGTGGCGTAGGCGCAATGATGGCTGCTTGAAGCTGTCCAGAGGTTTGTGATTCCTCCTCCTTTTGGACGCTAGTTTCGGGGAGCAAACGTGCTTGAACGACGTATGCAGGGGGACGGTCGGATATGCGTTGTGGCGGAGTGGTTGGCCAAAGTAGCCCAAGGATTGCCGCATGGATAGCCAATGAGCCTATAGCTGCCCATACAACGGTGGCGATGCGCATTCCCTCGGGTACGGTGCCTGTCGCTATTTCCAGCAGTAGGCGATTGCCGTGGCGAGATTTGACCCAGCCTTGGCTGTGTACGTGCCTGCCACGATGCTGCGCCTCCCCAGGTGGTCTACTGTCATATCGCCGCAGCGGTCTGCAGCCATGCTGGTACCTGTTTTGCGTGTGGCTGTGATGGTATAGCTTGTGCGGGGGCTGGATGCTGAATTGCTTACTGTGATGGCGTAGTACGCTGCTGCGGGAGTAGAGGCCACCCGCGCGGGAAATTGACTGGCATCTGTCACCGCAATTCCCGCACTATTCTGGTCGTAGCGATAGTTTTCCGAGTAAAACCGCTCCATCCATTGTTGACCGCTCAACAAAACTGTTTGCGCCTCAGTGCGGCGACCGCGGGCTATTTGCTCTGTATAGCTGGGGAAGGCAATCGCTGCCAATATGCCAATCACGGCCACCGTGATCATTAACTCTATCAGCGTAAATCCGTGTTGGCGCTTCATGTTCTTCATTGGTCCGTCCTCAGTCCAGGAATTTCACGCCATTGCACGCGACCCAAAGGGTTGTAACACAGAGTACGGCTTTCAGATCCGCTCTCCGATGACAGGGCCTTGCTTCCCGGAGGACAAGTAGCATCCTTTTCACCAATGCCAGTGGTTGCGTTGACATTGTTGCAGCCAGCTTCTCCCGCAACGCAGGTCTGTGGCTTATAGGTTGCCGTGGAGCGGTTGGTGACAGTCACCCACTTCTGGCTTATCACAGGGGTTCCTGCAATCAACGTCCCATCACTGGCTAAGCCCTGAGCTTTGCGTGTGGGAATGCCTGCTATCGGATCAATGATGTAGAGCGTGACATCTGGTGTGTTGTTACAGCTTTCGGTGCCTACCTTTTGACGAACAGTAGGGAACAATAAATACCCAGCTTGCACATCTGGATCGGCTAAGAGCATTTCCGACAGGTTTGGCGTATTTGGCGGAGGACTCGCACCTGGGAAATTGAAGTACCAACCATCTTTGCTGGTCCAGTCTATAGCCGTATAGGTAGAAACACCGCCAGTCGTGGAGTTCGGTGTCGCTGTCACTACACCAGTACTGCTTCGCGCATAGGCTCTAGTAACCAGTGTGGATAGGTCGGGTTGAATCATCGGTCCCGTACCGTTTTGGTCTGTAGAGCTAAATGCTGGACGATCCCATAGGCCAAAGATACGTTGAGGTACCGAGGTCTTTGGAAAGTCACCTGTTTCCAACGCATTGCCTGTGCCAAAGTTGATGATGAGGCCATCGAAAGCAGGATAAACGTACTCTGGGGCTGCAACGATGGGCAAGGGCGTCACCGTAGTCACATTGCCGGTCGTGACACTATTTTGAGCGGTGAATAGTGGACGGTTGACCGCTGGCGTACCGGTCCCTTTGTAAGCGACATCCCAGTTTGCTGTACTAACTGTGCTGCTGATGTCGAACTTCCACAGATTCCCCTTCAAATCACCTGCATAAACTGCGTCTGCTGTACCGTTGTTGTCCCGATCTAGCCAGGTGACGCCCATCAGCCCATTGTTGGGACCAGCATCTGCCACTATTTTTACGTATTGGCCTGTCCAACCACTGGTGATGCTTGGTCCATCTACAAACAAAATGAACAAAGCAGCTTTTCCATTGGCTGATCGGTAACCATTTCCTAGTAGCAGCCCGAACTTACCGTTATTCAGCTTAACCACCGGATTGGCCTGTCGCGTATTTGTATTGGTTCCGATGTCGCCCACTAGGTATCCGAGGTCATCGTCATCATCACGGGTGAATTGCCATTGAAAGATGCTGTTCGGGTTACTTTCTGCTGCAGCAAGTGTGCTTATATTGGTGACGTCCAAGGCAAATATTCCGCGCCCCCCTCGTCCCAACGAACTGAAGGCCATGGTCTTCCAGGTGCCAGTTTCGACAGTAGTCGAAGTTGCAGCGACGATATTAGTTTTTACATCCGCAGTAAATGGGCTGCCATCCACATAAGCCCATACTGTGCTGTCGGGTTGGGTTTCGGTTGCATCCAAAGTGAAGTTTGCACCTTGCAAGCGGGTTCGGCCTACGATTCCTCGTTGTAGAGGGATTTCGGCCAATCGATTGGCCAACATGCCTGGGACGTAGGCGAACAATTCGCTACCCCCTGTAGGACATACCGTGCCTCCACCTTCTGCGCAGAATGCGTGCAGCATCCCATCGTTAGCCGAAACCCAGAGAAGTTTTTCGCGGGCTACGTTAACGGAGTTATTGGCGAAGGCCGTGTAACCAGGCGATTGGTATTCAAGAAAGTTGGCGGAAGGAGGTGCTTGTACCCACGGTGTGGCATTCACGATAGGGCCCAATAAATTATCGCCCCGTTCCCGCAGTCCAGTAGAGGCGCTTTCTAGTGATTGATCGCCGCGCATGTAATTCAGAACCAGCGCAGCATTGGTGGTGCTGAGGGTGTTGGTGCTGGATGTAGTCATCTGGGTGACATATCCGGCAGGTAAATCGGCCCAACGAAAGCGCATTGCTGCTGCGGTGTTTGTAGTGCTCTTATTTCCGAAATTGGTGATGATTTGACGCGAGTTGCCTGGACGATTTGGGGATACATAGTCCGTGCTGGCGCGGATTTTCAATGATTCCCCCGCCTCCCAGGTGGGATTGCTGTCGAATGCGCCACTGCTTAGCAACTTGTAGGCTGCAACATCACCTGTAACAGTCGTAGAGTCAAACTTTGCGACATATTTATAGCTGCCTTCAGCCAGCTGTCCCGACGTTGTCGCAGGGGCGGAGTTGGCATTCTTGGCCAAGCTATCCAGAGCTTTGCGCAACTGTGCCTCAAGCAAATCCGGACGACGGGCCAAGAAATAATTATCGGGCACGCCGTCTGCTCCTAGAGATCCATCGCTTTTGACTTTATCCCATGAATCTACAGATGGAGGAAGTGCTAAATCGGTATAGGTGTTGTTATTATTTTTTGTGCTGGAGTCAAATGAACCATATTTGGCTGCATAAAACAAAGGATCTTTAATTAAAGCATCGGATGCACCATCCATGTGAAAAGTTAGAGAAACTGGATAATCAACATCTTTGACCGTGCAGTATGCGGCAGCTGTTGGAATATCTGGATCACCTGTCGCTCCTGTGCCTGTAACATTGCAAACTGTTGCGCTGTATGCGCCAGCAAAGGCTGGGCTGGTTAAGGTTAAATTTCTATAGGTTGTATTGGCTGGGCTGGTTAAATTTCTGTAAGTATTGTCTCCGCATAAATACTGTGAAGTCGCTGGCATTCCTGATAAAGTTCCAGAGTTGTAATGCTGGTGTGTTAGGTAACGGCCATTTGCATCTGCATTTAGTAAATTCTTCACTCCAATAATACTAAATCCATGGGTTCCTGCTCCACCACCGCAAACACCTGGTATGTCCGTTGTGATCTTTATGTCATAACTTACGGGTGTGGTTGAATTAGTGATAATATCGTATCGCAAATAACCAACGATATCCATATCATAGTCGCCGCCCATTAAAATATCGTTCCAAGTCACAATAAATGCACCGTGCGTTGCACTAGCACTGATAGACGCAAATGTGAGTGGCGCACTGATGCCACCACCACCCTGTAGGCTTTCTGGGGTAATATAGACATATTTAGCTGGATTTGATGCACTAGTTCCGGTTCCTGGTACTAGTACGTCAATGCGTGGGGCACCACCGGTGAGCGAGGCCGCCAAGGTTTTGACTTTTAAAGCATTCTTCACGTATTGCAGGTCGCTTGGTGGGGTAGCTACTGTGCGGATTTTGGAAGTGTTGCCATATAGTGCTGCTCCTGCTACCTGGTAAGTACCTCCCATGGCAGGTGTTTCAGGGCAAATTCCGGAAACATCAGATAAATTCACCACGTTTTTGGCCGAGCAGGAATCGCCATAACCACCTGTGACCGACCCAATCGAACGTAGGCTATTGTTTATGCCTTCCGTTGCTCCCACCGTATTTGTGTAGCTGGCGATATCCCCTGTTCTATTGGGTAAGGTCGCAAAAGGAGTGGCGGCTTGACCATCAAAACTTAAGCTACTGCTGGATAGTAGTAATGTATTTAAAGGGCGGCAAATAGAGTTTCCATATAAACTGTTTCGTGTTGTATTGGTGTTTGACAGTGGGTCACTCCAAGCTCTGGTTGGAAGCCCTAGTGCCGTATCTTTTGTGGTTGTACTTGGATTTGTAGGCGATGGCGTAGAGCCATCGTAAGAGTAATATTGAAGCGCTTGTACCAGCATTTCTCCAATTGGATTCCCCCAAGAGGATAAAGAGCCTTGTGATACAGAACTCGGCGTGCCTGATGAACCATAACTGCGAGAGGTTCTATCATTCAATAATATTGAGTCAAATGTCTTGATGGCACCTATGCCGGTCGTGCGGCCATCAGGGGCCGCTAATGTGGTTGCACAACCAGAAGATGCGCTATGACAAAAAATGCCGGTACTTGGGTTGATCTCGTCTGCAAAATCCCCCATATTTTTTCGCAGAGTACCCGCTGTATAGTTTTCACTATAGTTACCTGTAATGACTCCAAATTCCGCTCGTGCAGCCGTGCCTGCCGCGGCGTATCCAAACTCTTGAAATAAACCGTATGGTTTCAAATTGGTCGTTGAATTGGATGGAAATGCTTGGCAACGCTCCTCTCCAATAAATGCGGGGTCGCATACCTTCACTCGAACAGTTAATTCTGGACCGATGCTGCTATAAGTTGCTCCATCTCTAGCAATAGATGGAATGGTGACTTCGTGGGAAATTCCGTCAATATCGGAGTTTCTGTAGTATCGAGCTAGTTTGGGTCCAAAGGTTCCGGAATTATAGGTGTCTCTCCATTGACATACTTCATATTCTACTGTTGCCCAAAAGCGAACGTTCCCCTTCACCATTCGCATTATGGGTGGATTGGGTGATGCAGTAGTGCTATCGTTTGTGCCTAAGTTGCATATACTTAAACCGGCATAAACGTTTGGATTGCTACCCGTGGTTTTTGTCAATGCCGCTGTTGTGAATGGTGTGTAATCTCTTATATCGGTTCCGCGATAATATTTAACGAATGAATGCGCATCCCAATTAAGCTTTGCTCGTTCAAGAACTGTATTTCCAGTTGCATCTGTACTGCGTGTTCCTCCATAAAGCATTTTTCGAACAACATCCAAACGGGTCATGGTTGACCAATTTAGGAAGTTTCCACTCCAATAACTTTGCGCCGAAGTACACGTATATCTTTCCAGTGTTCTGGTAACACCATTCGTTGTTACAGTGGATGTAATAATAATAGAGGATGCCGCAGGATTGAATTGCTTGCTAGTA
Source organism: Rhodoferax ferrireducens (assembly GCF_031458075.1). Taxonomy (GTDB): domain Bacteria; phylum Pseudomonadota; class Gammaproteobacteria; order Burkholderiales; family Burkholderiaceae_C; genus Rhodoferax_B; species Rhodoferax_B ferrireducens_A. The sequence continues at coordinate 284,588 of NZ_JAVDXT010000002.1, forward strand.
TTGTCGTATGCATAGCATTTTGTGGGGTCAAAATAACCGTAGTATTTGAATGTAGGCTTGAACGTTGTATCAATTGTTCCGTCGTCATCAAGATCTTCAAAATCTGTGTACACGGGACCAAACATGCTATGGTCTTTTGAGGCCGCCAACATAATCATTGGTCGATTGGAGCTGGTCGTGACGTTTGGAGGAACTAAGGGGCGTGGGGCAGATACATCTACCGGTGTTGCTTGCGCAGGCAAAATTCCCCACATTGCTATAGTTATAAACAGGCTTTTGCAGAAATTACGAACTTTTAGCATGGGAAACTCCAGGGAAATCATTTTTGTAGGCAAAAGCGCAGCCTCGTAGGTCTGTATCGATTAAGGCAAGAAAATAGACTGCACGACCACTTGAGTGCGAGAGGTGTAACCAAATCCTCGTGCAGTGATTCGGTAGATATCTTTTTCCTGCTGCCCGGGCACTGAACGCTTGAAATATTCGATCAGGTATTCTGGTTGGACGGCGACACCTTTAATTGGGGCTGCACCGGTATATGTGCCCAAAGGTACGCCCCCTGTGAATGTTTCGCAGTTATTGCTATCTACCGGGGTTCTGCCGGGTTTGGTAACAGTGCTTCCGTTAAAGTCATTGACCCATTGCCCACCTCTGGTGCTGGGCCACCAAGGTTCACCACCGGTTGTTATATCGGCTGTGCTCCACTGGTAACTCGCATATTGCGCATCGGTGCGCTGGCAAAGGCCTTTTGCACAATTGCTTGTAAAGTCAATAGCAATCAATCTGCGAGCAATTCGGGAGCAAGACCTTCCGGCCAGGAGGCTAGGATTGACGGCCCAATTAGCTACATTTAATCCTGCATTTTCAATATCCCGTTCAGCATCGCGTAAAGCGGATTCTGCAGCCTGTCTGGCTATCTCCATATCTTGCTGATTGCGGGCCATACCTTCGCCAAGCATAGATTGGCGAGCAGCCCAGACTGTTAAACCTGTAATGGCTAGTAAGAAAAGCAGCACCATGACTAGTGCGACGCCTTGTTGAGATTTGGCGGGTTGCATGCACCGCATGAGCGTCAATTTTTTTGGCCTTGTCATAGTTTGGAGCTAGTAGGTCTGGTTCAATCGGTTGCGTACAGCAAACTCTTGAACAAAGCGCTTGCGCAAACTGTTGTCATTTGCTGCTTGGGTTTGCTCTACGCCCTTACAGTCCAGGTATTTCCGCTCAACGCCGGCTTTGTCGGCAATTTTGGGGGAAGCTCCCACGCTTTTGGTCATGACGCAAACGCGAACTGAAACAACTCGCGACCATGGTGACAGCGGTGTTACGCCCAGTGCCCCGAACTCCACAGATACGGTCCCCAAATTACTGACCTCGGTCGCTGTAAAGTATTTATCTGGTGTTCGACGATCTTGGTTGGCCGTCGCTGCAAAAACCCCATAAGTGATCTGCATATCCTCAATGCCAGCAAGTATGGGTTGGTAGGGAATACCGGTACTGCCGGCGTTGTCGCCGCTACCGTTGCCAACGCATGCGAAGCTTCGGGTGGTTATTTCCTGCTGATCAATCTGGGTTTTTTTGGCCGCAGAAATTGCATAGCGGTTGGATACAAATAGCGGTTGGAGTGGTGCTTGAAGTGGTTGAAGTGTATTGAGCCGATTGCTGTTGCTGGCACTGTTAGCAACGTCTGCTCCACTACAGTCAAATTGGTCCCCAACGTTAACGCCCATGTTGTCGTTGGTGAAGTAGTTCACCACGAGCGAGTCAGGCTCGTTGGCAGAAGGTGTGCCGCAGGGAGGAGTGGCCGTTGGATCGTATTGCGCGCCATCACAGCCAAACAGGCCGGATAGATAAACTGACTGCGGTGCAGGGGGCGTCCAGTCGGTTGCCAATGCGTTATTGTTGATGTCCTTGGTGGGAGGGAAGCCGGCCAACTTTGGGAAACCTTCGTCGGGGGTGACGCGGGAGATATTGGCTGGGTAATAGCCTGCTTTCATGATGTCGCGGCCGATGAGCTGCAGCACAAACGCGCCGGTTTCAGCATTGCTGCCGTTGCGATCAATGGCGCGCTGGGTTTCTCTGGTACCTAGGTAAACATAGGCTGCAGCCGCCACTAAAAACAAAGTGATGGCAATTGTCACCATCAGTTCAATCAGCGTAACGCCGCGCTGGCGTACAAAGAGTTTGTTGCGTTTCATGGCATGAAGGAAAAGCGGTTGCAACGCACGCCGGCAGGTGCCGCTGCGGCATCAGGGCAGCAGGTTTGCCGTGCGAGACCAAAGTTGGTGCTTGCAACAGTGCTGCATTGGGTGGCCAGAACTAAATTGGGTTGGGTTGCGCTGGTGCCGTCGTTCGTGGATGCCGTTCGGTCGGTGTTGTCCTTGTCCATCCACATAAGCGTGACAACCACTCCTGTACTACGGTCACCCGTCACAAAAACGGCTCCCTGTGGCAGGCTGTTGCGCACGCGCTGGCGCCAAGTCAGCATGTCGTACGTAGCGCGGTCAGCAGGTATGCAAACCGCTGTGCTGCCTTCGCAGGCTACGGCATTGATCTGGGTTTGCAGTGTGGTGTCGCTGATGGCTTGCTGGGCCGCCCAAGTACTGCCCGTCGGGAAGGTTATGGCTAATGCATCTGGATTGCTGGCATATGCCGCAGTGTCAGAGAAGGCGGGGAATGCGTATAAAGAGCTGTAGCCAGCATGGTCCGGTACTGCTGTCAATCGACCTCCGGACACCCAGCTTTTGCCCAACATATCGGGGTTTAGGCGGGCTAAGTCTGCGTAATCGGCATACAGAGAGGCTGTTGCTGCGCGGGACTGGCTGCCGAGTTTAAATTTGGTGGTTGCAACCTGCAGACCTGCTATGCCCAGAAGCCCTATAGATAGTATGACGATGGCGACCAACACTTCAATCAAAGTTACACCACGAGTTGGGCTTGAATGCTGTCGGATATAGGAGTGAATTTTCGGCACAGCATTCACTCCTAATAGCTATTGCAAACGACCGCAGACGGAACAGACCGCGTTCGCCCTAAAGCATCCAAGCAGATGCTAAAACCATATGCATTTGACAACTGGTTGTCTGTATAAACAAGATCGAATCGGCCGGCTGCGCCAAGGTTTGAATTTCCACGTGGGTTGAACTGGATTTTGCGAGTGGTACTTTGAGACATCAGTGTGTAGTCAGCATTTCCCGTTCTTCTTACTAGTAGCATGTTTTCAGGCTTGTTGACGAGTGTGCCGCTGGCATTGGTTTCCTGTGGGCGGTTGATCGTGGTGTTGCATTCTGGATTCAAAAACACAATCCAGCCGACTTGCCAGTCTTGGCCAGTAGTTAGACAAACAGGCCCATTGCCCGTTGTGGTGTCTACCGTGCTGCTCATGCACATGGTGACGCACATGTTCTTACTCACTGCTTCATTCCGGGCTCGGAGAATGCTGCCGCTGAATTCATTGCCCATGCTTGAAAAATTGTTGCGCACGATGAATGCACGCAACGATGGAGCGGCCAGGGCTGCCAAAATGGCAGCCAGAGCCACGGTCACCATTAATTCGATGAGGGTAAAACCCCGATGAGGGGTAGGGCGTGCTGAAGTCATGTAAACAAACATGTATCAGATTGTGCATGGAAGCCATGCCGTCTACCTCCCCGCTGGTCGTGTAAAACCGACCGCTGGCCCAATTTTTGAAGCCTAGCGCAATGCTTCAAATATCCTGGATCAACCGGCTGAACTCGTCCACATCTTCAAAGCTGCGGTACACCGACGCAAAGCGCACGTAGGCGACTTTGTCGAGGTTCTTGAGTTCGCGCATCACCAGTTCGCCCAGCTTGGCTGTGGGCATTTCCTTGGTTCCGCTCGATAGGAGGGTACGTTCGATTCGGTCGAGCGCTGCTTCGACTTGCTCAATGCCGACCGGGCGTTTGCGCAAGGCCAGGCGCATGGATGCCTGTAGTTTGCTGCGGTCAAAGTCGGTTCGGCTGCCGTCCTTTTTGACCACACTAGGCATGGCTACTTCTGCACGCTCATAAGTAGTGAAGCGCTGCTCACAGCCCCCGCAGCGGCGGCGGCGACGTACTAGGTCGCCGTCATCGGATTCACGGGTTTCGACCACTTGGGTCTCGCCGTGGCCGCAGAAGGGGCATTTCATGGCAGAGCGTTAAGCCACGGCGGCTTAACGGTAGACGGGGAAGCGGCTGGTCAGCGCGGCGACCTTGGCGCGCACGACGTCCAGATTGGCGGCATCGCGCGGGTTGTCCAGCACGTCGGCTACCAAGTTGGCCGTGGCACGGGCTTCCTCGTCCTTGAAGCCGCGGGTGGTCATGGCGGGGGTGCCAATGCGCACGCCGCTGGTGACCATGGGCTTTTCAGGGTCGTTGGGGATGGCGTTCTTGTTGATCGTCATGTGGGCGCTGCCCAGCACGGCTTCCGCTTCCTTGCCGGTAATGCCCTTGGCACGCAAATCCACCAGCATGAGGTGGCTTTGGGTGCCGCCGCTGACGATGCGCAGGCCGCGCTGGGTCAGGGTTTCGGCAACTACCTGGGCGTTGCGCAAGACTTGCTGTTGGTATACCTTGAATTCTGGCGCCAGCGCTTCCTTGAAAGCTACAGCTTTGGCTGCAATCACGTGCATCAGCGGGCCGCCTTGCAGGCCGGGGAAGATGGCGCTGTTGATGGCTTTCTCAAACTCCGACTTCATCAAGATGATGCCGCCGCGTGGACCGCGCAGGCTCTTGTGGGTGGTCGAGGTGACGATGTCGGCGTGCGGCACGGGGTTCGGGTAGATGCCTGCGGCGATCAGCCCGGCGTAGTGCGCCATGTCGACCATGAAGATCGCGCCCACGGCCTTGGCGACTTTCGCGAAGCGTTCAAAATCAATAGCAAGAGAGTAAGCACTGGCGCCCGCAATAATCAGTTTTGGCTTGGTTTCGTGGGCCTTGCGCTCCATCGCGTCGTAATCGATTTCTTCTTTGGCGTTCAGGCCGTAGCTGACCACGTTGAACCATTTGCCGCTCATGTTCAGTGCCATGCCGTGGGTCAGGTGACCGCCTTCGGCCAGGCTCATGCCCATGATGGTGTCGCCGGGCTTCAGGAAAGCCAGGAACACGGCTTCATTTGCCGATGCGCCGCAATGGGGCTGCACGTTGGCGGCTTCGGCGCCGAAAATTTGTTTGACGCGGTCAATCGCCAGTTGCTCGGCCACGTCTACATATTCGCAGCCACCGTAGTAGCGACGGCCAGGGTAGCCCTCGGCGTATTTGTTGGTCAGCTGCGAGCCTTGCGCGGCCATGACGGCGGGCGAGGCATAGTTTTCGCTGGCGATGAGCTCGATGTGGTGCTCTTGGCGGGCGTTTTCAGCCTGGATGGCTGTAAACAGCTCGGGGTCGGTTTGCTCGATCAGAATCTGGCGGTCGTACATGGCAGTCCTATCAGACGAAAGTCTTTGGGGTGGAACAAGTGCTGCCCAGGCGAACGGCTGAACGCCAAACGGATTCGGCGGCACGCTTCCCAGTGGTTGCCCGCATGGCCTTGCTAAGAAGGCCGCTGCGGTGGTCCACGTCAGCGTGAGCACCCTGAATCAAATCCAGGGGTCACGCCTATCGCCAGTTGCGTACGGTGCTAGTGTAACGGAGGCTTAGTAAGCCATCAAAGCGGCGACCTTTTCCGCTTCCGCAGGCGCTTGAGGCTTCACAGCCGGTGCGGCTACCGGAATGGCGCGCGGGGTGGTCACAGGAGTAGGGCGGCCTGCGGCCACTTGCTGCAGGCGGCCGTGTTCGGCCATCACCTTGCCAGCGTAGCCGCCGTCGTCTTCGATATTGGCGGCACCCACGTAGTAGCGCAGCCCGCCTTCGACGGAGCCGGCACGCGAAATGCACTCTTGCAGCACCTTGACGCCTACGCGCAGATTGGTCAACGGGTCGAATGCGGCCAGTTTGCCGCCAAACACGTCGTATTTCTCGGTGTGCACACGGGTCATGACCTGCATCAGGCCTTGGGCGCCAACGGCACTTTGGGCGAACGGGTTGAAGCCCGATTCGATGGCCATTACCGCCAGGATCAGCGTGGGGTCGAGCTTGACGCGCCGGCCCAGCTCATACGCCTCGGCCACCAGGGCGCTGACCGGTTCGGCCGCGACATGGTATTTCTTGCTCAGCCAGTAGGCCACAGCCGCCTGCTGCTTGGGCAGGTCTTGCGGATTGCTGGCCGTGGCACGGTCTACCGCCTCGGGTTCAGCTACCGCTTCGATGGTATCCATGCCGGTGGCTTCGACCTGGCGCTCTTGCAGCCAGCCCATCAGCTGGACTTCGGCAACCTGGCGCAAATCGGGCCGGGCGGTCATGGTCACTACGGTAAAGGCCACAACCAAGCCCAAGAGAGCAAATCCGTTGTGGGTAATCTCAAAAAAGCCTTGGGCAATGTCGGATGCGAAGGTTCGCAGCCCATTCCCTAACTTCTGTAACGCTGTCATAGCACTTCCTCATCTCGCGAAGGCCGGGGGCGACAAGATTGCGTAAGAGCAATTCGCTTTGGCACTTCGATTGGGTTGGTACGCCATCAAAATCCTGCGGTGTCTTCGAGACGTTGGCAGCGATTTGACTTAGCCGGGGGTCGGCAGCGGGTCGGTTTGTCCGTAGCGGTTTACGGGGGGACGGCGGATTCTAGGAGGACTATTAATATCGAGTCAAGCATATCAAATTGGTTTTATATTCTAATTTTTTGATTTTTAACTGTTTTTATATACATATTCTTGTGTGTTGATGGGCGCTGCAGGCGCTGAAAAAGTGGCGCATTCGGTCCTGTCGTGATGGGGCTTACAAAATGCTACTGCTACACAAAGCAGAGCTCTCCATCCATTGTTTACAGCTTCTTACAAAGGCCTGGGCAAAAATTGGCTAGTCGATAAAAGCGCGGAAATGCGCGCAGGTGGCGTGCTTTTTACAATTTTTACAATTACTTTGTATACCGCCTGAATCGCCACAGTTTTGGACCGGTAAAACCGGGTGCAAGTTTGTAGATTTTTGTGTCTAGACGGGGGCGTTGAGGGGCATCCGGCCCTTGCGCGTATGCGCCGGGCCTGCGCGGCTTGTCAATCAAATTGACTCAATCGCCGGCGGGATTTGCATTGAAAACCAGATTTGAAATCCCTCTCACCATGGCCTAAATTGACAGCGCCCGCCTCAAAACGGGCGCTCTCCGGTAGGAGCCAATGCCACCCGACACTTTGCGACGGTGGTGTGCAGCAGCCCCGGAACTATATGGAAGCAATCTCTTGTTTCCAATGCAATGGGGGACATCACTCTCTCCCTTGCAACCCCAGACGGCATGAACCGCAAGTTCGCCGTCAGGCCCGGCGGCCAGGCTCAACACCTACCGTCCGGGCTTTCATGTTTTTGGGCGCGCGCTTTCCCGTGTTGTACCGCTGCGGTCTGGCGGCAAAATGCCCGGTATGACATTCGAACTGCTTTCTGGAAATAAATGGCTGCGCCGCGCGCTGTACGTGTTGGTCGGCGGGCTGCTGCTCTGGGGCCTGGCCTGGCTGGCCGTGCCCTATATAGTGAAGAGCCAGGCCGAAAAGGTGGGGAGCGACAAGCTGGGCCGCCAGGTGCAGGTGGGCCATGTGGACTTCCACCCCTGGACCTTGGCGCTGACTTTGGACGACGTGTCGATTGCCGCAGCCAGCGGCACGGTTCCCCAGCTGAAAATGCAGCGCATCCTGGTCGATGTAGCCCTGTGGCAATCGCTGCGGCGCTTGGCGCCAGTGCTCGATGGCATTGCGATCGACCAGCCGGTGCTCAAAATCACCCACCAGGGCGATGGCCACTACGATTTTGACGACGTGCTGGCCCGCCTGAGCAGCCCGCCCGAGCCCACGCCCAGCCCCACGCCGGCTTTTGCGCTCTACAACATCACCCTGACCGGCGGCGCAGTGGACTTTGTTGACAAGCCAGTCGGCGCCACCCATGCCCTGCGCGATCTGCACCTGAGCCTGCCGTTTATCAGCAACCTGGATTCGCAGCGCGAGATCAAGGCTGAGCCGCGCCTGGCCTTCACCCTCAATGGCAGCCATTTCGATTCGGCCGCGCAGACCACGCCGTTTGCCACCTCGCGCAAGACCGACGCTAGCTTCCAGCTGAAGGGTATGGACCTGGCGCCGTACCTGCCGTATCTGCCCGCCAGCCTGCCGGTGAAGCTGCAGGCTGCGGTGCTGAACGCCGACCTGAAACTGGCGTTCGAGCAGACGCCCAAGCCTTCGCTGCGCATCAGCGGCGTGCTGCAGGCCGACCAGATCAAGCTGGCCAATCCGCAAGGCGCGGGCTGGCTGGCGCTGGACTCGCTCAAGCTCACGCTGGATGCGTTGCGCCCGCTGGAGCAGACCGTCAAGCTGTCCGCCGTCGAGCTGGCCGCGCCCGCGCTTGACCTGCGCCGCGATGCCGCTGGCCGGCTGAATGTGGCCTCTGCCCCGGTTGCTGGTAAAACAATAGCTGCTCCCGCAGCAGCTGCGAGCGCCAGCGGCACAAAAGATCCTCAACCCACGGGCTGGAAAGTCAGCGTGGACAAGCTGGCCTTGCACAGCGGCAGCCTGCGCTGGACCGACGCCAGCACCCAGCCCGCGGCCCAGGTGGCGCTGAAGCAGCTGGCGCTGGAGGCGTCCGCCATCGCCTGGCCGTTTACCCAGCCGCTGCAGTTCAAGGGCAGTGCGCAGATCGCCGGCGATGCCGCCACGTCGTCCGAGCTGCGCTTTAGTGGTTCGGCGACCGACCAGCAAGCCCAGGTCGATGCCCAGCTCGGCGGTTTGCCGCTGGCGGTCGCCGCACCGTATCTGGCCTCGGTGCTGGAGCCGCGCCTGACCGGCCAGCTCAGCGCCGATCTGCAAGTGCAATGGAAGGCGCCGGACGCACTGCAGCTCAGCGCCAAACAGCTCACGCTGGACAACCTGGCCCTAGGGGCGGCAGCGCTTGCTACTAATAAGAAGAGCAGCCAGCCCAGTAACGCCAAGGGCGCTAAGCCAGAGAAGGTGGAAATACCCGCCCTGGCCAGTCTGCGCCAGCTGCAGATCAGCCAGGCCCAGGTCGACCTGGGCCAGCGCCGGGTCCAGATCGGCAAGCTCAGCCTCACCGAACCAAGGGCCAAAGTGGCGCGCGGCAAAGACCAGCGTTGGATGTTTGAAGCCTGGCTCAAGCCCAGCAGCGCACCGACTCCGGCCGCACCCGGCCAGCCCTGGGCCGTTAGCGTGGCGGACCTGCAGCTGGACGGCGGCGCCGTGTCGTACCTGGACCAGGCGAATGCCGACCCCGTGGCCTTCGAGGTGACGGCCTTGCAGTTGCAGATGAAAGACCTGGCCCCCGGCAGCGCCAAGGCCTCGCCCTTGACGGTGTCGGCGCGCATAGGCGCAGGCAATGCCGAGCCGGGCCGGCTGGCCTACAAGGGCACGCTGGCGCTGCAGCCGCTGGCAGCCCAGGGCCAGCTGGACCTGGTGCATCTGCCGCTGCATGCCTTCGAGCCGTATTTCGGCGCTTCGCTGAACGTGGACGTGGTGCGGGCCGACACCAGCTTCAAAGGCCAGCTGGCCTATACCGCCAGCCCGGCCGGCCCGGTGCTGCAGGTGCGCGGCGACGGCACCCTCGAAGACCTGCGCGCCAACCGCTCGGTCAACAGCACCATGGCCGTGTCTACCGTCTCCAGCGGGGCCGATGGCGCACCGACGCCGGTGGCCGGGCGCGAGTTGCTGAGCTGGAAGCTGCTGAACCTGCGCGGCCTGGACGTGACCCTCAAGCCCGGTACTGCCACCCGGGTTGAAATCAAGGAAACCGCGCTCAGCGACTTCTACGCCCGCATCGTGGTCGACGAAACCGGCCGCATCAACCTGCAGGATCTGGTCAAGTCCAGCAGCCCGCCTCCAACGCCAGCTGCCGATGCTACAAATAAAGTAGCTGCTCCCGCAGTCGCTACCAGCGCCAGCGCCCCAAATGCTCCCAATGAGCCGGGCGCAGTGGTGCGTATGGGCGGCATCAGCCTGGTGAACGGCCGGGTGCTGTTCTCCGACCGCTTCGTCAAACCCAATTACTCGGCAAATCTGAGCGAGCTGACCGGCAAGCTGGGTGCGTTCTCGTCCGTGCCTGCGCAAGGCCAGGTGCAGCTGGCCGACCTGGAGCTGCGTGGCCGCGCCGAGGGCACGGCTTCGTTGGAGATCCTGGGCAAGCTGAATCCGCTAGCCAAGCCGCTGGCGCTGGACATCGGCGCCAAGGTGCGCGACCTGGAGCTGCCCGCGCTGTCGCCTTACAGCATCCGCTACGTAGGCCACGGCATAGAGCGCGGCAAGATGAGCGTGGACGTGCACTACACCGTCCAGCCCGACGGCCAGCTGACTGCTACTAACAGCATTATCTTGAACCAGCTGACCTTTGGCGACGAGGTGGCCGGTGCGCCCGCCAGCCTGCCGGTCAAGCTGGCCGTGGCCCTGCTGGCCGACAGCAATGGCGTGATCGACCTGAACCTGCCGCTGTCGGGCTCGCTGAACGACCCGCAGTTCCGCATCGGCCCGGTGATCTGGAAGATCCTCGGCAACCTGATCGCCAAGGCCATCACCTCGCCGTTCAGCCTGCTGGCCCATGCGTTTGGCGGCGGTGGGGAGGAACTGGGCAGCGTGCCCTTCGCCCCCGGCAGCGCGGTGCTGACGGCCGAGGCCCGGCAAGGCCTGGACAAGGTGGCCAAGGTGCTGACCGACCGGCCGGCGCTGAAGATGACCGTGGTGGGCAATGCCAGCCTGGAGGTCGAGCGCGAAGCCATGCAGCGCCAGCGCCTGCAGCGCCGGGTGCTGGCCGAGAAGCGCCGCAATCTGGTGGCCGGTGGCGCGGCCGCCGCCAATGCCGACGCCGCCGAGCTGGAGGGCATCGCGGTCAGCGACGCCGAATACCCGGCGCTGCTCAAGTCGGTCTACCAGCGCGCCAGCTTCCCCAAGCCGCGCAACGCGATTGGTCTGTTGAAAGACCTGCCGCAGCCCGAGATGGAGCAGCTGCTGCTGGCCAATCTGCCGGTCGATGCAGACAATGTGCAGCGCCTGGCGGTGCAGCGCGGCGTGGCGGTGCGCGACTACCTGGCGGCCCAGAAGCTACCGCTGGAGCGGCTGTTTCTGGGGGCTGCCAAAACCACCGAAGGCGACGCCAACTGGCGTCCGCAGGCCGACTTGCAGCTGGCAACGCCCTAGCCGTAACCCTCGATTTACAAGCCAGTTCGAAAAGCGGCGAAAATAGCCCCCTAGCCCTGATCCGGACCCATGTGCCGTAGGGCACGGGTGGCTGCTTTGGCCACTTGTTTTTTTACCCTGTGCGGGCATCTACCGGTGTGTAAATGCCCGTCGGTCTACCCCAAGAATAAGTTCATCCATGTTTGGTTTCTCCAACCCCAAAACCGCGCCCGCCACTCCGTCCGAAAAGCCTGCTGTGACCACACCCAAATCCAACGAACCACATCCGCTTGACGCTTTGACCGGTGGCGCCTTCTCGGCCCACACCGCCGGTGAGCGGGCCCAGCGCATCCGCGACTGGCTGGTCACCAACCCCAGCTACGAGCAGATGCACGAGGTGTTCCAGGAACTCAACGGCCGCGACCGCGGCGCTGCCAAGCCACTGCGCGAAAAGCTCGACGAACTCAAGCGCACCAAGGGCGCCGAAATCATCGCCGCCGAATGGGCGCGCAAAGCCACGGCCTTGCTGGCCCTGCCCAAGCTGAACATGGCCGACGCTATGGCCTGGCAGCGCGATGCCGCCAAGGCCGGCGCGCCGCTGAGCAAGGAGCCATTGGCTGCGCTGAAGGTGCAACTGGCCGACCGCGTCAAAGGTATTGAAGACCTGCAGCACCGCGTGCAAGTCCAGCGCGAAGCCGCTGTGCTGCTGGCCCAGCGCATCGAAGTGCTGTCCACCAAGCCCTGGCGCGATGCGCAGGCGGCCTTGGAGGTGCTGGGTGCCGACGTGAAACACTGGCAAGACCAGGCCACAGAGTTGGCCTCCGATACCAACTGGACCAGCGTGGACGGCAAGTACCCGACCATGCTGGACTCTTCGCGCGGCCAGCTGCTGGTGGTGTGGGATGCGTTCCAGGCCGCACTGGCGCTGACCGTGGCCGCCGATGCCGACGCAGCAGCACCGCTGCCGCCCGTCAATGTCTGGGCCGACGAATTGCGCGTGGCCCGCGGCGTGCCGCTGGAAGCCGCCAAATCCGACCGGCCGGCCAAGCAGGCGAAGGCGCCGGTCGATCCGGCCCTGCGCGAAGCTGCCAACAAGGCCGTGCAGGAAGCCCTGACCAAGGTCGAGCAAGAAGTGGCCGAAGGCCATGGCAAGGCCAGCGCCGGTGCTGCCGCCGCGCTGCGCAATGCGCTCAAAGAACACAACCGCCTGGTCGACGACAAGCTGGGCAATGCCGCGCAAGCCGCGCTAGCCGCTGCCGGCGAACTCGAAGGCTGGCAACGCTGGCGCGCCGACCAGCTGCGCGAAGAACTGCTGATCAAGGCGGAGGGCCTGCTCAAGCGCCCCGACGGCCACGCCCTGGGCGGCCGCAAGATGCAGGACACCTTGCGCCAGATGCGCGAGCAGTGGAAGCAGACCGACCAAGGCGGCGTGCCCAACCACGCGCTGTGGAAGCGCTTCGACGACGCCTGCAACGAGGCCTACAAGGTGGTCGAAGCCTGGCTGGACAAGGTCAAGACCGACGCCGTCGCGCACAAGGCCCAGCGCCTGGCGCTGATCGAAGAAGTCAAGGCCTGGGCGGCCGAGAACGTGACGGCCAAGGACGGCGACTGGAAGGGCTTTTCGCGCATCCTGCACCAGTTCGGCGACCGCTGGCGCGATGCTGGCCACTTGGGCGAAAAAGCCTTTGCCGAAATGCAGCCGCTGTGGAAAGAGGCCATCGGCCTGGCCGCCGCGCCGCTGGAAAACCTGCAAAAGGCCAGCGTCGACCGCCGCCACGCCATGATCGAAGAAGCCAAGGTGCTGGGCGCCGCGCCGGTGCTGCGCATCGACGCCGTCAAGGCCTTGCAGCAACGCTGGCAGGCCGAGGCGCAAAGCGTGCCCATGGACCGCAAGTTTGAGCAAAAGCTGTGGGACGCTTTCCGCAAGCCGCTGGACGACGCCTTCAACCGCAAGACCGAAGAGCGCGAGAAATCCGCCGCCGCCCTGAGCGACCGCGACCGCATGGTGCTGGAAGCCGCCAAGGCCCTGGACGCCGCCAATGCCAGCGGCGACGCGCAGAAGATCCGCGCCGCCATGGCCGGCCTGGAAGCCGCCTTGCGCGGCCAGGCCCTGGCCCAGGCGGCCGTCAACGCCGACAAGGCCGAAGCCGTGGCCCAGTCGGCTGTGCAAGCCGAATCGCAAGCCGCTGCTCCGGTGACCGAAGTTTCTGAAGAAAATCCGGCTCCAGCGCAGGCAGAGTCTGCGCCAGAAGCTACGGAAACTGTAGCAAATGCCGAACCTGCAGCCGAAGCCGCTCCGGTCGAGCCGCCCAAGCCCGTGCGCAAGCCGGTGGTGGCGATGCGCGGCGATGACCGCCCTGGCATGAAGAAGGCCGAGCCGGTGCAAGCCGGCCGTGGCGGCAAGTTTGGCGACCGCAAGGACGGCCCACGCACACCGCGCCCGGGTGACAACAAGTTCGAGCCGCGCCGCGATGAGCGTGGCCCGCGCGATGGCGGACGTGACGGTGGCCGTGATGCAGGACGTTGGGGCGACCGCCCGGCGTTTGAAGACCGTGGCCCGCGCCTGGGCGATGCCGCCTTCCGCGCCCAGCGCGATGCGCTGGAAAACGCCCAGCACGCGCTGAAGAAGCTGGCCGCGCAGGCCCACGGCGAAGTCTTGACCGACCTGCTGACGGCCTGGGAAAAGCGCGACGTGGCGCAACTGCCTAGCGTCCAGGCTCTGGGCCATGGCGTGAACCCCGCCACCCGCAGCGCCTGGTCGCAAAGCATCAGCGCGCCGGCCAAGGCCGACGACAAGGCCGCGGGCGAAGCCCTGCTGCGCCTGGAAATCGCCGCCGAAGCGCCCACGCCAGCCGAGCTGGTCAGCGCCCGCCGCATGCTGCAACTGCAGCTGCTGACCAAGCGCAACGACCCGTCGCCGGCCCAGACCTGGGCGCAGGACACGGCCAAGGTGCTGGCCAGCCCGTTTGATGCCGGCAATGCGCGCCGCATGCAGACCGTGCTGAAGGTGCTGCTGAAGCGCTGATAGCTTTGGCCTGCGGGCCAGAACGGAAAAAGGCTACCAGGGGTAGCCTTTTTTCATGGTCGCAGGGTCGCGTCAGAGCTCCAGGTCGACCCACAGCGCCGCATGGTCGGAGGCGGCTTCGTCGGCATTCGTCAGCTCGGGGAAATGCGGCCACAGCGTGCCGTTGGTGCCGCCCCACATGCCGCGGCGCTCGACCCCGGCGGCCGTGACCTTGGCGAACAGATCGGGCGACAGCAGGATGTAATCCAGCTTGGCGCTGGCGCCGCAGTTGCCGTGCGTGCCCGGCTTGCCGCCGCTGGCGTAGGCGGGGTGGCTGCTGATGTCCTGCAGCGGCGAGCCCTGGCGCAGCAGCGGGTCCATCGGGGCGTTGGCCGGGATTTCGTTCAGGTCGCCCACCACGGCCACCAGGGTTTCGCCGGCCAGCAGGTGGGCGTCCACCAGTTCGCGCACGCGCTGGGCCTGGCGCTTGCGCTTGGCATCGTTGGCCGCCTGCGTGCCATAGCCCTTGCTTTTGAAATGGTTGGCCAGCAGCCACAGGCGCTTGCCCTGGGGCAGGCCGATCTCGTATTCGGCGCAGTCGCGGCTGAAGATCGTGCCCTTGGCGTCGGTGTCGTCCACATGCGAGCGGATCGACAGGATGGGGTATTTGGCGCGGGTCATCAGGCCGACGTCGATGCCGCGGTCGTCGTTGCCATCGACCAGCATCACATGGTCGAAGGGCTTGCCCGCCACCTCGATCAGCACCTGCTGGTTGAACAGGCGCAGCACCGTGCGGTCTTCGGCTTCGATCACCACCTGCAGGTCGGCGGCCACGGCGTGCAGCACGCGCGCGGTGTTCAGGGTGGCGACCTCGTTGACTGGCTCGGTCTTCAGCTCGACCCAGCCGATCCAGCTCTTGCGGCCGGCGGCCACGATGCTGGCTTCGCCAACGCGCGGGCGCTTGATCAGCGTGCCGCGGATTTTGCGCAGCAGCAGCAACGGGCCTTCGTCGGTCTTCAGCAGGCCGTTGTCGGCCATCAGCTTGAGCATGCGCTGCTTGTCGGCTGCGCTGTAGCGCGGTTTCTCGAACAAGGCGTTGAGTTCCTTGTGGGCTTCCAGCGCGGGCTTGCCTTCGGCCCAGTCGCTGCCGTTCAGGGCCTTGGCCCGGTCGAACATGTTTTCAACGTTGAAGCTGGCGAGGCGCATGGTGGGCTCCGAATCGGGTGGGGGTGCCAGAGCCTAACCAGACGCACATCGGTGTGCAATCCCCCAAATGGGGGATAACGGCGTGCCCGCTTAACCGGTTTCGCAGCCCAGCACCGCGCCGCGCAGCTGCGGGCCCCGGCGCTCCAGCCAGGCCGAGTAGGCGGTCACGCCCAGCGCCAGCACGGCCACGCCGGCCGCCACCAGGGGCAGGGCCTGCAGCGACCAGCCGATGTCGATGGCCGCGCCGCCCAGCCAGGCGCCGGCGGCATTGCCCAGGTTGAAGGCGCCGATGTTTAACGTGGAGGCCAGACCGGGCGCAGTGCCGGCCTGCGACACCACCCGCACCTGCAGCGGCGCACCGGTGGCGAACGAGGCCATACCCCAGAGCATCAAGGTGATGACGGCCGGCCAGAGCCAGGCGCTGGTGAACGAGAAGACCACCAGCACCGTCGCCACCGCCGCGAAGATGCCCATCAGCGAGGGCATCAGCTTCCAATCGGCCAGGCGGCCGCCGACCAGGTTGCCGATGGTCAGGCCGACGCCGCACAGCAGCAGCACGCCGCTGACGTTCTGCGGCGCCACGCCGGTCACGTCGCGCAGGATGGGGGTGATGTAGGTGAACACGGTGAACAGCGCAGCCGAGGCCAGCGCGCTGGTACCCAGGGCCAGCCAGACCTGCTTGACTTTCAGCACCCGGAACTCGCCCAGCACGCTGCCGCTGAGGTTCTGGCGCAGCGCCGGCACCCAGCGCAGCACGGCCAGCATGGCCAGCACGCCGATCACCGCCACCACCCAGAAGGTCGATCTCCAGCCGGCCTGCTGGCCCAGCAGGGTGCCCAGCGGCACGCCCAGCACATTGGCCAGGGTCAGGCCGGCGAACATCAGCGACATGGCCTGGGCCCGCTTGTGCGGCTCGACCACGCTGGTGGCCACCACCGCGCCGATGCCGAAGAAGGCCGCGTGGCAGAACGAGGTGAGCACCCGCGCCACCATCAGCCAGCCGTAGTCGGGCGCCAGCGCGCAGCCCACATTGCCGAGTACGAACAAGGCCATCAGCCAGGCCAGCGTGGTCTTGCGCGGCAGCCGCGCGGTGGCCACTGCCAGGATAGGACCGCCGACGGCCACGCCCAGCGCATAGGCCGAGACCAGCATGCCGGCCGAGGGAATGGAAACCCCCAGGTCGCCGGCCACTTCGGGCAGCAGGCCCATGATGACGAATTCGGTGGTGCCAATGCCAAAAGCGGCGATGGCCAGGGCCAGCAGCGGGAGATTCATAGAGTGGTGGAATAGGGCAACAAAAAGGGCGCGCACACGGCGCCCGGCCTGACCCATTGTAGGCAGCCGATGATGACCTTGTTGCGCCGAGTATTTAAGTAGAAAGCGTCACCAGCATAGGTGGAATGTGCGCTATATGCTGCGTATTTGATAGCGTATGGCGGTCTGCTTTAGCCGACTTCAGCGAAATCGAGTGCCCCAAATTTCGCACGCATTGTCTTTTTCTTCATTCGTGATCGACGTCACAGCAGGAAGTGATATCAGCCAGCCGCGCAAATTTCGTGCATGCAAACGACCACATTGCGTCTGCAGCAATTGGGCCCGTTCCGTTCGAACATATGCGCCGTCGCGGAACCTTAGGGTGCGTTGTGAGCCGGGGTCTGGTGCAGACCATGTCTGCATGGCCAATTCAATTGCCTCGACCAATAAACCTGTCGCTACCCTTTGCAGAGCCTCCCCGTCGTTGTCAGTCCAGTGTTGCAGTCCACTGTCTTTCTCCAACGGATCAGACAGAACGCGTATTTTGCGAATGGCTGCTGGTACTTTGCCTTTTTTTGCGGGCCAAATGACGATATCCGCATCCAGGCTCAGTGAGCGTAGGTCAGATGACACCAGGTAGGATGGCGTGATTTCAGCCAACCATTCCGTCGTCGCTAAAGGATGCATCTGGTGGTCGGCCAGAAGCGCTGATCGGCGCGCCACATCCACACTCAGTTGCTGCGTAGTCAGGTTAACCAACGCCTGATGGAGTGGTTGCAAAACAATATCTGCCTCCTTCAATCGCTTCTCTTGCTCCGCGCTGCGAATCCCCGAGTTGATAACGGCATGTGTGAGTATTGCTGCTATAAATGACACGGCATCGGGAGCTGGATACATCATAGGATGTACAGCTCCCGTCGACCCGTCGCGGCCGACGGATCCATGTACGCTTACAGCACCATCACCTTGAATGACCCAGCGCCATTCGGTGCCCATAGCAGGTAAAGGTGCATCCAATGCCGGAAATCCGGCATCCGACGCAAACGTCGATTGCGTGGTCAATACAACATTCAAAAACAGCAAACCCAGCCATATCGCTTTGGTCTGCAGAAACTTCATTTCTTCAGATCAACCAGGACACGGTCTTTGAATTCCTCAATTGCTTCGTAATACGCACTCGTCAAACCGGGGAACGAAGGCGGTTCATCCCATGCGCCGTCTGCATTCTTCCGGATTTGAACGGGTTCAAACCACTCTAGACGGTTTTCTGGGAGCTTGATCATCATCACGGAGCCTGCAACCCAGGCATGTGGTTCGGCTGTAGGGACATAAGACGCGAAAGGCCTTTCGAAACCCATTGCACCGGTTTGTACAAGTAGAAGATGATCGATACCGTATTGGGCTTGCAATCCCTTGAAGTCCAGTGTGGTAAACCCAGCTTCAATTTTTGCAGCCTTGGGCAGGTCATTCAGTTTCATATCGACAGGCAATGCCACGAAAGGAATACCTTTGCTTTGCAATACCTTGGTCAAATCAGCCTCTATTTGGTAGACCTCTTGGTTGGATAGCTTGGCAGTGTGTGCATTGAGTGACGTATGTATCAGGTTGGCCGTGCCGATACATAGTAAGCAGTTGGCTCCTGGAAAATGGGTGTTGGGCTTCGCCGCAACTACAACGGCCACCCCCACCTTGCCTGAACCGGAGTTCAGCGTGGAATTCGCAAATGGAATATTGGGTTGTACAGGTGTTGCGCAGCCTGTCAAAAAGGCGGATACAAAGAAGACCGCCAACACCGTATAAAGGCGATTGATTTGCAAAAGAAAATGCACTGAAAGCTCCCAGGTACGGATGGCGCGTACTGAATTGATTGTGAATGGTTATTTTCTGTAAACAATGTGTAAACAGCCGCGGCATTCTAACCACGGCTATGTGCCACTCATTCGCAGTCATTGCGCGCGCTCGTGCTTGTCTCAAAACGTGTTTAGGTCTTCACAGAATCAAGGCCAAGATAGATGGCCCACTCTCAAAGCAGAGAAAACAATTGCCAAGAAGCGACTCTCGTTTCACAAATTTTTCTTGATTCAAGTCCCGAGCTATGGTTTTTTTTATCCCTCTTTTTGGGGAGAAGGTTTGCAAGCGGTTTCTTAAAAGCTGACACCGGCCACCAGGATGATGTTGGCGTAGGGCGTGCACTCTCCCGTGCGGACCATGGCGCGGGCCTGGCCGCAGAGCTTTTTGAACTCGGTATGGCCGATATTCGCCGGCTTGGCGGGCAGCTGGTCGGCGCACCAGGCGGGCAACTGGCGTTCGTCGCCGACCAGGGCTTCGGTGGCGATGATGCTGGCTTCGACCTGCAGCTCGGTCAGCACGGCTTGCAGGACTTGCTGCAGACCGGGTGTACCGGGGCAGAGCGCCAGGTCGATGCGCTGTGGCGCGCCGGGGCCTACCGGGATCGGCAGACCGGCATCGCCCAGCACCAGCATGTCGCCATGGCCCATGCTGGCAATGACCTGGGAGAGTTCGGCGTGGAGCAGGGTGGTGCGTTTCATGGTGTGGTGGGAGAGGCTGTGGATGCGCGCACGATCAGCTCGGGCTGCAATAAAACTTGTCTGGTATCGGTGCGCCCACCCTGTATGCGTTCCAGCAGCATGTCGACCGCCAGCCTGCCGATGCGTTGCTTGGGCTGGACGATGGTGGTCAGCGGCGGGCTGGTGAAGCGGGCCAGTTCGATGTCGTCAAAGCCGATGATGGACAGGTCTTGCGGTATGCGCAACCCGGCCTCGTGGGCGGCGCTGAGCGCGCCTATACCCATCAGGTCGTTGCAGACGAATACCGCCGTTGGCTGCTGGGGCGATTGCAGGATGGCCTGCATCGCGGTAAAGCCGCCCTGGCTGCTGAAGTCGCTGTGCCAGAGCAAGTCGTTGGCGTCCAATGCAGCCGCAGCCAGCGCATTGCGCCAGCCCTGGATGCGCTGGGCGCTGGGGCTGAGCTCGGCCGGGCCGCCTATGCAGGCGATGCGCCGGTGGCCTAGCGCTACCAGGTGTTCGGTGGCCATCTGGCCGCCTTGCACGTTGGCGGTTTCCACCAGGTCGCAGTGCACATGGGTGACCTCGCGGTCCAGTAGCACGGTGGGCGTGGTCAGGCCTTGCAGCAGATCCTGCAGATCGCTGTCTTCGCCGGTGGAGATGATGATCAGACCGTCGACGCGCTTCTCGGCCAGCACCTTGAGGTAGACGCTTTGGCGCAGCGGCTCGTCGTCGGTGTTGCACAAGATCAGCGTGTAGCCGCTGGCAAAGCAGTGGTCTTCGACGCTGCGCACGATCTCCGCGAAGTAGGGGTTGGAGCAGTTGGGGATCAGCATCCCCAGGGTGCGGGTGGTATTGCTCTTCAGGCTGCGCGCCACGGCGCTGGGCACGTAGCCGAGTGCGCGGATGGCGGCCTCTACGTCTTGCCGCGCCTTGTCGCTGACAAAGCGCGTGCGGTTCACCACATGGGAAACGGTGGAAATGGATACGTTGGCGTGGCGGGCAACGTCTTTGATGGAGGCCATGGGGTGCTCAGTGGGCGCGCGCGGCGCGGCGCTGCCGCAGTGTATCGATGATGACGGCGACCACGATCACGCAGCCGGTGATGATGCGCTTGCTCGGGTCGCTGACGCCCACCTGGGCCAGACCGGCTTCCAGCACGGCAATGATCAGCACGCCAAAGAAGGTGTTGACCACCGAGCCGCGCCCACCCATCAGGCTGGTGCCGCCGATGACCACCGCGGCAATCACCTGCAGCTCGATGCCGGTGCCGGCGTTCGGGTCGGCGGCCTCCAACCGGGCAGACTGCATCAGGCCCGCAAAGCCAGCCAGCAGGCCGGTGGCGGCAAATACCGCGATGCGGATCGGGCTGGGGTTGATGCCGGCCAGGCGCATGGCTTCCTCGTTGGTGCCTATGCCCACCACGTAGCGGCCGAACACGGTCTTGGTCAGTACCAGCTGGCCGACCACGACCAGGGCCACGGCGATGAAGAAGGCCGACGACACGCCGCCCACCCAGGGCGCAGCCAGGCCGGAGATGGCGTCGCCCACATACTGGGTGCGCGAGTCGGTGGCCACATAGGCGCCGCCGCGCACGGCTTCCAGCATGCCCAGCGAGACGATGAAGGACGGCAGGCGCCAGACCACCGCAATGCTGCCGGTGATGGCGCCGCAGGCCAGGCCGACCAGCAGGCCCAGCGCGGCAGCTGGCAGCACGCTCCAGTGCCAGAGCAGGATGGCGTTGGCGGTGGCCGCGGCCGACAGCGCCAGCACCGAACCGACCGACAAATCGATGCCGGCAATGATCAGCACAAAGGTCATGCCCACGGCCATCACCAGCAGGGCCGGGATCTCGTTGGCGATGGCGACAAAGGTGTCGGCACTGAAGAAGTATTCGCTGAGGTTGCCGAACAGCACGACCATGCCGATGAGCACGGCGCTCAGGCCCAGGTAGGTGCCGAGCTGGCTGCTGGTGGGGGATTTGGTAGAGGTAGACATAGTGAAAATTAGGGGTTCAACCGTGGGTGCCGTTCAGGGCGGCGGTGTCGGTAAAGGCGGCGGCCAGCAGGGATTTCTCGGTCCACTCGCCGCGCTCGAACACCGTGACCAGGCGGCCATGGGCCATGACGCCGATGCGGTCGCACATCTGCATCAGCTCGCGCAAGTCGCTGGAGACCATCAGCAAGGCCTTGCCGGCCTCGGCCATTTTTTCCAGCTCGGCATAGATGTCGGCGCGCGCACCCACGTCGACGCCGCGGGTCGGTTCGTCCAGCAGCAGCACATTGCATTCGCGGTGCAGCCAGCGGGCGAACACCACCTTTTGCTGGTTGCCACCGCTGAGCGTGCCCACCGCTTGTTCGGGGCCGCTGCAGCGTATCGACAGGCGCTGCACCATGTTTTGGGCAATGCTGTCTTCACGGGCGCGGTCCAGCCAACCGGCGTGCGATACGGCGCCCACGTCGCTGAGGGTGGTATTGATGCGGATCGGCTGGCTGAGCAGCAGGCCCTGGGATTTGCGGTCTTCGGTGACTAGGCCGATGCCGGCGGCAATCGCCTTGATGGGCGAGCGCCAGCCTTTGTGGGCTGTGCCCTGGATGGTGATCTCGCCGGTGTCGGTGCGGTCGGCGCCAAACAGCAGGCGCAGCAGCTCGGTGCGGCCGCTGCCGACCAGGCCGGCGATGCCGAAGACCTCGCCGGCGTGGACTTGCAGGCTCACGTCCTGCACCGCCGTGCCGCGGCCTAAGTTTTTCGCATTCAGCAGCAACGGGCCGCGCGGGCGGCGCGGCCGGCCCATGTCCTGGTCCACCGCATGGCCCACCATCAGCTGCACGATGTCGGGCTCGGTCACGCTGCGCATGGCGCAGGTTTTGACCAGGCGGCCGTCGCGCAGCACGGCCAGGGTGTCGGCGATCTGGATCAGTTCTTCGAGCCGGTGCGACACGTAAACGATGGCCACGCCCTGGGCTTTCAGCAGCGCGATCTGGTCGAACAGATGCCGGGTCTCGCGCGGCGTCAGCATGGCGGTGGGCTCGTCGAGGATCAGCACCCGGGTGTTGTCCTGCAGATTGCGGGCAATCTCCACCATCTGCTGCTGGCCTATGCCCAGCTGCGACACCGGTGTGCGCGGGTCGATGTCCTCAATGCCCATCTTCGCCAGCTGGGCCACGGCACGGGTGTTCAGCTGCGCATGGTCGATCCAGTGCGCGCGCCAGCGGCCGCGGTGCGGTATGGCTCCGAGCAGTAAATTTTCGGCCACGGTCAGCGTCGGCACCAGGCTGAGTTCCTGCATCACCATGCGCACGCCCAGCGCTTCGGCGTCGCGGCGCGAAGCAGGGGCGAAGGCCTGGCCACCGAGCTGCAGCGAGCCCTGGCTGGCGCGCTCCAGGCCAGAGATGATTTTCGACAGCGTGCTTTTGCCCGCGCCGTTCTCGCCCGTCAGCGCCAGTACTTCGCCGGGGTGCAGCGGCAGCGACACGCCGTGCAGCACGGTGTTGCTGCCGTAGGTTTTGCTGACCGACTGGATGGTTAAAACGGGGGAGGGGGTCATGGAATTCAGAAATGGGGGTGGCGCGGACACAGGCCCGCGCCACGGGTCAGGCAGTTACTTGCTGTCTTTGGTGACCAGCACCACGTCGGTCTGGATGGCCGCAGGCATTTCGGCTTGCTTCTTCTTCTCGGCAATCGCCTTCAAGGCGATCTCGATGCCGAACACGGCTTGCTTGGCACCGTACTGGTCGGCGGTGGCCAGCATGCGGCCGTCTTTCAGCATGGGCTTGACCGCGCCGATGTTGTCGTAGCCGACGACCTGCACCTGGCCGGTCTTGCCGGCGGCCTTGACGGCGGCGACGGCACCCAGAGCCATGCTGTCGTTACCGGCCAGCAGGGCCTTCAGGTCCGGGTGTTCGCGCAGCATGCCGGAGGCCACGGTATTGCCCTTGTCGATTTCCCAGTTGCCGGACTGCACGCCGACCACGGTGGCGCCAGCGGCCTTCATCGCGTCCTGGTAGCCCAGGGTGCGCTGCTGCGCATTGAAGGTGGTGGACACGCCTTCAATGATGCCGACCTTGTCGCCGGCCTTCAGGCTCTTGGCCAGGAAGTCACCGACCAGCTTGGCGCCGGCGCGGTTGTCCGGGCCGGCGAACGGGATCTGGATACCCTTTTCTTTTTGCGCATCGGCGTCGAGCTGGTTGTCGATGTTGACCACCAGAATGCCCTTGTCGATGGCGGTCTTCAGTACCGGCACCAGGGCTTTGGAATCGGCCGGGGCGATGACGATGGCATCGGCCTTTTGGGCAATCATCTGCTCGACCATGCGGATCTGGGCCGCGGTGTCGGTTTCGTTCTTGATGCCGTTGGACACCAGGGTGTACTTGGCGGCGTTGGCCTTGTTGTGGGCCTTGGCGCCGTCTTCCATGGTGCGGAAGAACTCGTTGGCCAGCGACTTCATCACCAGCGCCACCTTGGGCTTGTCGGCGGCGAAGCTGGGGCCGGCGAACAGGCCGGCCATGATGCTCAGGGCGAGGGTGGTTTGGACGGTGCGGCGGGTGAATTTCATGGGTTTGTCTCCAAGGTGTTGTGAAAGTTACAGCGGGCGGGCGAGGGCGGCGGGGCCGGTCCGGGCGGGCTTCTGTGGCGCGGATAATAACAAAGCAAACGTTTGCGCAAACGTTTTCTATCTACGGAGAAACCCGAGGAATTGGGTAAAGCTGGTCGCCGGCTTCGCCGTGATGCGCAGAATTGGTGGCGATATCTGCTATTATTTCAGTAGCTGTAAGTGCTGAATTTATAAGCGTTGTAGCTGATTTTGCGTATAGTCTGAGCGCCGCAGGATGCGGCGGATCGGCTATCACGCACCCCTCCCCGCGGCAAATACCATTAACCAGTAATTGCTATAGAAATTTCTTCTACGTAGCGCCGTGCCGTGGCAGTATGTGCAGGGCGCGTTGGTTGGTGAGCGCTGCGTACATGGACCCGAAACACTCTATAGAAAGTTGGCGTCATGCATTTACTCCACAACCTGAAAATTGGCCATCGCCTGGCGGCCGGCTTCGCCATCGTCATCGGTTTGCTCATTGCCATGGCGGCGGTGGGCATCAGCCGCATTAACGCGGTCGATGAGAACACCGAAACCATACTGCACGACCGCTACCACAAAGTAGCGCTGGCGCAGAAGATCGAGAACGAGGTGAACCGCCAATCCCGGGCGCTGCGTACCGCCCTGATTGCGAGCGAGCCCACAGTAGTGCAGAGCGAGCTGGCCAAGATTGACGACTCTGCGGTCGTGCTCGGCAAGGCGGTGGACGAGCTACAGCTTATCGTGCACAGCGACAAAGGCAAGGCAGCGCTGGCCAGCATGCTGGCTGCGCGCATTGAATTCAAGAAGCACGAGCACGAGCTGGTCGAACTGGTCAAGGCCGGCAAGATCGACGAAGGCCGTGCCTACCTGGTCAAGGAGATGCTGCCACCCCAGACCGCCTATCTGGCCGCCATAGAGGGCTTTGTGGAAAGCCAGACGGACAGCATGGAAGAGTTTGGCGCCCAGGCGGCGGCCATGGCCCATAGCGCCAACGTGCTGATGCTGGTGCTGACCGCCGCTGCCACGCTGCTGGCCGTGGGCCTGGCGTACGGCTTGACGCGCTCCATCACGCAGCCCATAGGCCGGGCGGTGCAGGTGGCGCAGACGGTGGCGTCGGGCGACCTGACCTCGCACATCGACGTGACGTCGCGCGACGAAACCGGCCAGCTGCTGACTGCGCTGCAGACCATGCAGGCCAGCCTGTTCCAGGTGGTCGGGACGGTGCGCATCGGGTCCGAAACCGTGTCCCACGCGAGTGCAGAGATTGCCGGTGGCAACCAGGATTTGTCCAGTCGCACCGAGCAGCAGGCCAGCGCGCTGGAACAGGCCGCGGCCTCGATGGAAGAACTCAGCTCCACCGTGGCCATGAACGCCGACAACGCCCGCCACGCGAACCAGCTGGCGTTGAACGCCTCCCGCGTGGCGACCCGCGGCGGCGAGGTGGTGAACCAGGTGGTGGAAACCATGCGCGGCATCAACGACAGCTCGAACAAGATATCCGACATCATCAG
Organism: Rhodoferax ferrireducens; assembly: GCF_031458075.1. Classification (GTDB taxonomy): domain Bacteria; phylum Pseudomonadota; class Gammaproteobacteria; order Burkholderiales; family Burkholderiaceae_C; genus Rhodoferax_B; species Rhodoferax_B ferrireducens_A. The sequence continues at coordinate 309,843 of NZ_JAVDXT010000002.1, forward strand.
CGTGATCGACGGGATTGCGTTCCAGACCAATATCTTGGCGCTGAATGCGGCGGTGGAAGCCGCCCGTGCGGGCGAGCAGGGCCGCGGCTTTGCGGTGGTGGCCAGCGAGGTGCGCAGCCTGGCCAGCCGTAGCGCCCAGGCCGCCAAAGAGATCAAGGCGCTGATCGGCGCCAGCGTGGAGCGCGTGGGCCAGGGCACGGTGCTGGTCGACCAGGCCGGCACCACCATGGCCGAGGTGGTGCAGTCCATCCAGCAGGTGACCCAGATCATGGGCCAGATCAGCGCGGCCAGCTCCGAGCAGGCCACGGGCATGGCGCAGATGGGCGAAGCCGTCAACCACATGGACCATGCGACGCAGCAGAACGCCGCGCTGGTGGAAGAAATGGCCGCTGCCGCCAGCAGCCTGAAGAGCCAGGCCCTGGCGCTGGTGGATTCGGTGGCGGTGTTCAAGCTGGGCGCCGGCACGCAGCTGGCGCTGGGCCGTTAGCCCGTTTTTAGCCAAACAGGCCGCTGGTGCATATGGAATAAGCGCCAGCAGCTATGGATTCAATAGCGTGTGCTCAGTGGCGCACGCTGGCCATTACCGCGGCAAAGCCTACAAATACACCGCCGGTGGCCCGGTTGAAGGCCTTCAGCACCGCAGCCCGGCGCAGAAAGCGCGCCAGGGTCTTGCCGCTGCCCGCATACACCAGGTACCAGCCGGCTTCTATCACCGCAAAGGTCAGCAGCAGGATGGCAAACTGCGGCAGCTGGGGCGCAGCCGCATCGATGAACTGCGGCAAAAAGGCCACGGCAAACAGAATCGCCTTGGGGTTGCTGCCCGCCACCAGCACGCCCTGGCGGAACAGGCTGCCGTAACCGGGCATGGGCGCGGCCTTGGCGACTGCGCCACCCGCGTCCTCGGCCACCGGCTCGCGCCAGCACTTGATGCCCAGATAGGCCAGGTAGGCGGCGCCCAGCCAGCGCAAGGTGTTGAACACCGCCGGAAAGCTCTGCAGCAGTGCGCCCAGGCCGGCGGCCGAGACGCCCATCATCAGGACCATCACCAGCATGCAGCCGCCCATGGTGGCCAGCGCCGCCGCAAAGCCGAAGCGCGCGCTGGATGTCATCACCAGCAGCATGTTCGGGCCGGGCGTGGCCGACACCACAAAGGTCATCATCAGAAACAGCCACCAGGTATGCAGGCTCATGGAGGGACTCCAGGGGAAAGAGAACAGGGAGAATATTGTAGAAGTCTATGTTCGGGCGGGGTGCGCGCCTGCGTTGGCGATGCGGCTGCCGCACCACACTAGGCGGGCGTAGCCTCGATCAGCGCAACCTGGTTGCGTCCGCTGTCTTTGGCTTGGTAGAGCGCTTTGTCTGCGCTGCCAATCAGCATCTCCGCCGTCATGCCAACGCCTGGTGACATGACGGCCACACCGCTGCTGATGCTGACATGAGGCCCAGTGGAGGATTTGCGATGGGGAAGTTTTAGGTTGGCAACTGCTGCCTGGACGGCTTGGGCGATATGCGCAGCACCGACGCGGTCGGTGTCAGGCAGCACCAGGGCAAATTCTTCGCCACCATACCGTGCAGCCATGTCGGTCGGACGCTGACAGCAAGAGTCCAGCGCCGAGGCAATCAGCTTGAGGCAATCGTCTCCTGCCAGATGACCGTACGCATCGTTGTAATTCTTGAAATGGTCGACATCTACCAATACGAGTGCAAGGGGTCGGCTGTAGCGTACCGCGACTGCCATGTGTTCAGCCAGATGCGTGTCAAAAGAGCGCCGATTGGCGAGCTCGGTCAGGCCATCCTTCATGGAGATTTGCCAGAGGGTGTCGTTTGCAGTTCGCAACTCCGCCGATACCTTGACCAACCGGGCATAGTGGCGCGCGTTCTCGCTGAGCAGCACGATCAGCAGGAAACCAGCAGCCAGCAGCCCGTAGATGCGCCCTACATACCAGCCCAGATCGTATCGACCTGTATTCAGCACGGCAGCCAAGGCGAGGTCGAACAGCCACACGCACATCACCACATGCAGCCACACGTCCAGCACTGTGTGGGGCTTGCTGCGCCATAGCATTCCCAGGGCTACAAAACTCAGCATCCAGATACCCACTAGGAACACCTTGCCGATCACGGTGGTGCGATTTCCGTCTAGAAACGTAGGCAGGAGCTCGTGCCCCGATGTAGCAAACAAGGTAAACGCCGCCACCGCGAGTAGAACTAGGAAGACGGTGCTCTTTATGCCGAACCGTGCTTTCTGGAGTTTTAGCATCTGAAGCATGAGTATGTCGGGGCGCTGCGCCTTGCTCCTCGCATAGGCCATCACGGCCAGAGGAATCCCTGTATGCCATAGCATGTACATGGCCGAGGAGGTTTGGGGTCCCGAGCCAAGCAATCCCGTTGGAGCAAACATACCGGGAAAGATCAGCGCGTAGGCGGCGGTTACTATTGCCGTGAAGAAATAGCCGCCCCCCAGCACCAGCAACGCAACCGATCCCAATGCCCTGAATTGCCCGAAAAGCAGAACGGCGGTGACGAGGTCGCAGATCACCAAGGAGGTGACGTAGATCGGGATAAAGACGGGGAACTGGGTGAGCGGGGTTCTTGCATAGGACGCAGCAAGCGCAAATATCACCGTTGACACCAACACGGTTGCCCAGGCAGCCCAAATCTCGCGGCGGCTGGCGGGTTCATTGGAGAGGTACGTCCAAGACGACCGGTGGTACGGAGTGCTTGTTTTCATGGTTGGCGAGCTAAAGCTGGCCTGATTCTCTGCAGAGGTAGGCTGGAGTTTATCTTTTGTTACTCCGGCGAAGCAGGAAGCGGGCCACGGAGCGCCGCATGGGTGACAGCCTTGGTTTGGAACGCGATGGCGCCCAGCACTGAAATGATATCGGCCAGCGGGCGCGGGCCAGGGTCAGGGCTATAGGCGCTGGCCATTCGCTCCAAACAGCGAGATGCGTTTCGCATCGCAGCGCACGCCCAGGGTATGGCCGCGCTGGTGCGGGGTGTGGCTGTCGGCGATGGCCGACATGGCGGTGCCGCCCAGGTCCAGCCACAGCACCACGCTGGCGCCCATGGGCTCGGCCAGGGTGACGGTGGCCTGGCCGAGTGCGGCTTGCTCCAGCGGCACGAGTTCGATGTGCTCGGGCCGCATGCCCAGCACCACCGGCTGGCCGATGTGCGGCTCGGCGGCAAACGGGTAGGTGCTGACGTCGATGCTCAGCGCTGGTGAACGCCACAGCAGCCGGCCGTTGTCGGCGGCCAGCACGCCGTCGAAGAAGTTCATGGTCGGCGAGCCCAGGAAGCCGGCGACGAAGCGGTTCACCGGCCGGTCGTAGACCTCGGCCGGCGTGCCGATCTGCTGGATCTTGCCGTCCAGCATCACCGCGATGCGGCTGGCCAGGGTCATGGCCTCGGTCTGGTCGTGGGTTACGTAGACCATGGTTTTGCCGATGTCCACGTGCAGCTGCTTGAGCTCGCGGCGCAACTCGTTGCGCAGCTTGGCGTCCAGGTTCGACAGCGGCTCGTCGAACAGATAGACGCCGGCATCGCGCACCAGGGCCCGGCCAATCGCCACCCGCTGGCGCTGCCCGCCCGACAGCTGAGAGGGCTTGCGCTGCAGCAGTGGGCCCAGGTGCAGCATGGTGGCGGCGCGGTCGACGCGGCGGGCGATCTCGTCCTTGGGGATGCCGGTGATGCGCGGGCCGAAGGACATATTGCGCTCTACCGTCATGGTGGGGTAGAGCGCATAGCTCTGGAACACCATGCCGATGGACCGGTCCTTGGGGTCGGCCCAGGTGACGTCGTTGCCGCCGATATGGATGGCGCCGTCATGCACATCGATCAGGCCGGCGATGCTATGCAGCAGGGTCGATTTGCCGCAGCCCGAGGGGCCGAGTAGCACCAGGAATTCGCCGTCGACGACTTCCAGGTCCATGTTCTGCAGGATGTCCACATGGCCCAGGCGGATGTGGAGTTGTTGGATGGAAACGCTTGCCATATTTTTCTTTTAACCCTTTACTGCGCCAGCGGCGATACCGCGTACAAACCAGCGACCCGAGATGAAATAGATGAACAGCGGCACCGAAGACGTGAGGATGGTGGCCGCCATGTTGACGTTGTACAAACGCTCGCCGGTGGTGGTGTTGATGATGTTGTTCAGCTGCACCGTCATCGGCAGGTTCTCGCGCCCCGCAAACACCAGGCCCAGCAGAAAGTCGTTCCAGATATTGGTGACCTGCATGATCACCGCCACGATGATGATGGGCGTGGACATGGGCAGCATCAGCTGGAAGAAGATGCGCCAGAAGCCACCGCCGTCGATGCGCGCGGCCTTCACCAGCTCCTCGGGCAGCGAGGCGTAGTAGTTGCGGAACAGCAGGGTCATCACCGGCATGCCGAAGATGGTGTGTACCAGCACGATGGCCGGCAGGGTGCTGAACAGGCCGAGCATCGACAGGCCGCGCACCAGCGGGTACATGTGCACCTGGTAGGGGATGAAGGCGCCCAGCAGCAGGATGGTGAATAGCCAGCCGGCCCAGGGCCGGCGCCAGTAGGCCAGCGCGTAGCCGTTGAGCGCGCCGATGAAGATCGACAGCAGCGCGCTGGGCACCACGATCTTCAGCGAGTTCCAGAAGCCGACCTGGATGCCTTCGCACTTCAGGCCGGTGCAGGCGCTGGACCAGGCCATGGCCCAGGCCTCCAGGTTCGGCTGGCTGGGCAGGGCAAAGATCTGGCCCAGGCGGATCTCGCTCATGGGCTTCAGCGAGGTCACCACCATCACATACAGCGGCAGCAAAAAGAACACGGCGCTCAGCAGCAGAAAGGCGTAGATGCCGAGCCGCGACGGCGTGAGCCAGGGTTGGGGCGGGCGCTGGTTGCGCACCCGGGGGAGGGTCGTCGTGCTCATCTTCAGTGTCCCTTGGTTTGCGCACGTTCCATGCGGTTCTTGGCGTACATCCAGGGCAGCAGCAGGGCCAGCACGGTCAGCAGCAGCAGCACCGAGGCGGCCGAGGCCAGGCCGATGTTGGCGCGGTTGAACAGATAGTCCATGATGAACTTGGCCGGCACCTCGCTGGCAATGCCCGGGCCGCCGCCGGTCATGGCGACCACCACGTCGAACACTTTGATCACGGCCAGCGACAGCAGCACGCTGGCGGTGGCGATGCTGGGCGCAATCATGGGCAGCACGATGCTCAGATAGACGCGCCATACCGGGATGCCGTCGATGCGCGCGGCCTTCCAGATTTCTTCGTCGACCCCGCGCAGCCCGGCCAGCATCAGCGCCATCACCAGGCCGGCAGACTGCCAGACCGCGGCCAGGGCGATGGCGTACATCACCTTGTCCTGGCTGATGATCCAGTCGAATTCAAACCCGGGAAAACCCAGCTGGCGCACCGCCTGCTGCAGGCCCAGGCCGGGGTTCAGCATCCACTGCCAGACCAGGCCGGTGGCCACAAAGCTCATGGCATAGGGGTACAAAAAGATGGTGCGCAGCACGCCTTCGCCGCGCACCTTTTGGTCGATGAAGACCGCCAATAAAAAGCCGAGCACCAGGCAAGACACTACAAAGATCGCGCCAAACAGCGCCATGTTGTGCAGTGACAGCGCCCAGCGCTCGGTGGTAAACAGCCGCTCGTACTGCGCCAAGCCGACGAAGTTGGTGGTCGGAAAAGTCTTGGAGCTGGTCAGCGAAATGGTGATGGACCACAGCACCGTGCCCACGTAGCACAGCAGCACCGTCACCGCCATCGGCAGCAGGGCAAAGTTGACAGCCCAGTTCTGGCGCAGGCCGCGCCGTGGTGGAGTTTTTTTAACGGGAGCCATAGGGGTTCTGGAGGGTCCTGGAAGCGGTCAATCTGTACATCAAAAAACAGTGCCGACGTGTGTTTGCACGCCGGCACCGGGAGAAAACGCTTAGCTCTTGATAGCGTTCTGCAGGGCCTTCACCACGTCATCCACCGACTGGTTGTTGTTCCAGTACTTGGAGATCACGTCCTGCACCGAGCCCATCACATCGGGTGGTAGCAGCGCGTCGGGGTTGGCCAAGTGGCGGCTGGTGTCCTTCATGATGGCCAGGCCGGTCTGGGCGCAGAGGTCCATCTTCGAGCTGTCGACATCGGTGCGGATGGGGATCGAACCCTTCTTGTTGTTGAACGCCACCTGGGTCGCGGCCGAGGTCATCGACGTGGCCAACTGCTGCTGGGCCTTGATGGCGGCCGGGTCCTTGGTGCGCGGGAACACGAACACGTCACCGGCCAGGATGTAGGGCGACTTGGCGCCAAAGCCGGGGAAGCAGCCGAAGTCCTTGCCTGCGACCTGCTTGGCATTGGCGAACTCGCCCTTGGCCCAGTCGCCCATGATCTGCACGCCGGCCTTGCCGGTGATCACCAGCGAGGTGGAGTCGTTCCAGTTGCGGCCGGGAGAGCCGGCGTCGGTATAGCTCTTCAGGCGCTTGAAGTCGGCCAGCACCTTGCGGAAGGCCGGCGAGTTGACGGTGGCGGCATCGCGGTCCTTGTAGAACTTCAGGTACAGGTCGGCACCGCCGGCCTGGGCCAGCCAGCTGTAGAAGGTGATGACTTCCTGCCAGCCCTGGCCGCCCAGTGCCAGCGGGATCAGGCCCGCAGCCTTGAGCTTGTCGAGCGCGGCAAACATTTCGTCCGGAGTCTTGGGTTCGGCGGCGATGCCGGCCTTGGCAAATGCGGCCTTGGAGTACCAGAACCAGCTGGGCATGTGGATGTTGACCGGCGCCGCGTAGTAGTGGCCGTTGACCTTGATGCTGTTGATGATGGGAGCGGGCAGCATCTTGTCCCAGCCTTCCTTGGCGGCCACGGCGTCGATGTCGTTGAGCATGCCCTCCTTGATGATGTCCAGGTACTGCTGCGAGGTGTTGAACATGGCCGCGGTGGGCGGGTTGCCGCCGACGATGCGGTTGATGGCGGCGGCGCGGGCGTTTTCACCGCCGGCTACGGCCGAGTCCACCCACACGCCACCCGATTTGGTGAACGCGCCGGCCAGCTCTTGCACGGCGGCCGATTCGCCGCCCGATGTCCACCAGTGCATGACCTCGGCCTTGGCTTGCGCATGGGCGCTGCCACCGGCCAGGACGGCCAGCGCAGTCGCGGCCAGGGCCAGTACGGTTCGGGTGTGTTGTTGCATGTTGTCTCCAGTTTTTATAGGGAATGGTCAGGGCTTGCGGCCCATGCGGGAAACCGGCAGATCGGCCATGGTGGTCGATCTTGCCAGACGGGTTAGCGCTGTGGGCGCTTGCGTTGCTGCAGAAAGGCTTGCACGGCCAGCGAGCTGTGCTTGGGCGTGCGCACCTGGGTGGTGTAGTCCACATGGGTGATGCCGAAGCGGCGCTCGTAGCCATAGGCCCATTCGAAGTTGTCCATCAGCGACCAGATGAAGTAGCCGCGTACATCCACGCCGGCCTTGATCGCGTCGTTCACCGCCATCAGGTGGTTTTCCAGGAAGCGGATGCGCTGCGGGTCGGCCACGCTGCCGTCGCTCACGCTGTCGTCGCTGGCCATGCCGTTCTCGGTGATGTAGATCGGCGGCAGGTCCGGGTAGCGGGCGTTGAAGTCGACCAGGATCTCGGTCAGGCCCTTGGGATAGACCTCCCAGCCCATCTGCGTGCGCTCTACCTTGTCGGAATGCGGTGCCTCTTTGTAGCCGCCTTTGCCGTCGGTTTCGACCACGGTGCGGAAGTAGTAGTTGATGCCCAGGAAATCCATGGGGGTGGAGATGGTCTCCATGTCGCCCGGCAGCACCAGGGGCTCGGTGCCTGGCCACAGGCGGAACATGTCTTTCGGGTAGCTGCCCAGCATCAGCGGGTCGAACACCCAGTAGTTCTGCTGCACATAGGCCAGGTACGCGGCATCTTTGTCGGCCGCACTGTCGGTCTGCGGGCCGAACACGCCAGTATTGCAGACGATGCCGCGCAGCGCGCCCGGGTCGTTGGCGCGGATCTTGGCCAGAGCCAGGCCGTGGCCCAGCAGCAGGTGGTGCAGGGCTTGCGTGGTCTGGCGCAGGTCGGTCACGCCGGGGGCGTGGCGGCCGATGCCATAGCCCAGGTAGGCCGAGCACCAGGGTTCGTTCAGCGTGGCCCAGGCCGTGACCTTGCCAGCCAGTTCGCGGCTCATCAGATCGGCATAGGCAGCGAACGCGTAGGCGGTTTCGCGGCTGGCCCAGCCGCCACGGTCTTGCAGGTGCTGGGGCAGATCCCAGTGGTACAGCGTGACATAGGTTTGCACGCCCTTGGCTTTGAGCGCGTCCAGCAGCTTCTTGTAGAAGTTGATGCCCTTGGCGTTGGGCACGCCTTGCTCGTCCATCACGCGCGGCCAGGCGATGGACAGACGGTAGGCGTCCACGCCCAGGCCGGCGATCAGGTCGACATCGGCTTCCCAGCGGTGGTAGTGGTCGCAGGCCACGTCGCCGGTGTCGCCATGCAGCACGCGGCCGGGTTCGTCGCAATAGGTGTCCCAGATGGACTGCAGGCGGCCGTCTTCATCGGCAGCGCCTTCGATCTGGTACGAGGCCGTGGCCACACCCATCAGGAATTCGGGCTGGGCAATCGCCGAGTTGGCGGGGATGTTCAATGCGGGTACGGCTGGCATGGTGCTCCGGTGTGGTGGGTGAGTGCCGCCATGTTAGGTAGACCGGCGCTATTGGTATGTCGGGAAAGTTTGACACTCGTACTATCGCAATCCCTGAGAGTTGGGTTTGGGGGCACACTCGACAATCTTTCGCCAAAACCGCGCTTATCTATGCCCGACCAGCCGCCCCACTTAACCGACCGCCTGGGTGCCGATGGCCTGCCCGGCGTGACCATCAACGTCGAGCAGCAGCGGCAGACCGACCCGCGCTTCGGCCAGGGTGCTGTATGGCGCTGGATGGGCGAGGCCGACCTGCTGGACCAGCGTGGCGAGGCGCAGGCCGAGTCGGTGGTGGTGACCAACAGCCGCCGCGTCTGGCAGCTGCTGCGCGAGATGCCGGTAGGCCTGGTGCTGTACGACGCGGACTTCAACGTGGTCTACCAGAACCGCGCCAGCGAACTGATGACCGGCTTTGCCGCCGACGTGGCCGTGGGCCGCTCGCCCGTCGGCCTGTGGATACTGCACGACCAGTACGACAGCGTCTGCAAATCGCTGCACCGCATGCGCACCGAGCGCATCGCCTTGCATGGCCGCGGCATCCAGCAGCGCCCCGACGGCCGGGTGGCCTGGGTGCAGTGGTACACCACGCCGCTGTTCGACGGCGACGACTTCATCGGCTACCTGGGCACGCATACCGACATCAGCGAAGAGCTGCGCGCCCACACCGCGGTGCGCGCGGCCAAGCAGCAGGTCGACCTGCTGGTCGATGCGGCAGTGGACATCGCCATGCTGCAGCTGTCGCCCGCGGGCCGGGTGCAGAGCTGGAACCGCAATGCCGAAACCCTGTTTGGCGTGCCCGCGCTCGAGGCCCTGGGCCAGGACATGCGCCCGCTGCTGGCCCAGCTGCCGTTTGAACAGGCGCGGGTGCAGCAGCTGCTGGACGGTGCCGCCGGCGGCCAGCGCATGGAGTTCGAAGGCTGGCTGCCGCGCCAGCCCGGTGGCCGCTTCTGGGGCAATCTGCTGCTGTATCCGCAGCGCGATGAAAGCGACGCCATCGTGGCCGTGGTGCTGGTGGCCCGCGACCTCAGCGACCGGCGCCAGGCCGAGCAGAAGATCCGCGAAAGCGAGGCCCTGCTGTCGGCCATCGTCTCCACCACCAGCGACGCCATCCTGGGCCTGGACGCGCAGGCCTGCGTGGTGTTTTCCAACCCCGCCGCACAGCGCATCTTTGGCCGCAGCGCCGGGCTGCTGCTGGGCCTGCCGCTGGCCGAGGTGCTGCCCCATCTGGACCTGCCCACGCTGATCGGCACCGTGCGCACCCTGTCGGGCAAGCGCCACGACGGCGCCACCTTGCACCTCGAAGCCTCGGCCTCGGAAACCCGGGTCAATGGCGAGGTGCTGTTCACCCTGACCGCCCGCGACGTGACCGAGCGGGTCGAATCCGAGCAGGCCTTGCTGCGCTACCGCGAGCAGTTGTCGGCCCTGTCGCGCCAGCTGATGGAGGCCGAGCAGCAAACCAACCGCCGCCTGGCCCAGTTGCTGCACGACCAGCTCGGCCAGACCCTGACCACCTTGCGCATCTCGGTCGATGCGCTGCGCGCCCAGCTGCCGCCCAGCCCCACGGCGGCTATCGACCAGAGCTGGACCCGCGTCTCCAGCATGATCGACCGCGGCATGCGCGAGGTGCGCCAGGTGCTGGTCGAGCTGCGCCCGCCGCTGCTGCAGGAGCATGGCCTGGGCGTGGCGCTGGACAATGAAATCCAGGCCGAAACCGCCAACCACGCCGCCGTCGCCATCCGGCTGCACATTCCCCCGGCCATGGCCGATAGGCGCTGGAGCCCCGAGGTCGAATACGCGGTCTTCATGGTGGCCCGCGAGGCCATCGCCAATGCACTCTGCCATTCGCAATGCCGGCGTCTGCGCGTAGGCATCGAGCCCCTGGGCACGCAAGGCCTGCGCCTGCTGGTGCAGGACGACGGCATCGGCCTGGGCCCGATCAGCCGCGCCCTCAAACCCGGCCACCTGGGCCTGGTGGGCATGCGCGAGCGCTCCCAGGCCATAGGCGCCTCCTTGGGCGCGCGCTCCGGCGACGATGAGCGCGGTACTGTCATCGAACTGAACTACTCCCCATGACCGACACCGTTTACCTGGTCGACGACCACGCCATCCTGCGCGAAGGCCTGCGTGCGCTGCTGGAGCCCGCGGGCTTCTGTGTGGTGGGCGAGAGCGGCGACCTGCCCACCGCCTTGCACGACATCGTGCGGGCGCCGCCGGTCTGTGTGCTGCTCGATTTGTCGCTGGGCGAGCGGTCCGGCCACGAGCTGCTGGCCGAGCTGCAGCGCCGCAAAACCCCCAGCCGTGTCGTCGTGCTGAGCATGATGGCCCAGCCGCGCCAGGTGATGGACGCGGTGCGCATGGGCGCCATGGGCTATGTGCTGAAAGGCGCCTCCGGCGCCGAGGTGATCACTGCGCTGCGCCATGCCTGTGGCGGCCAGCACTACTGGAGCCCGGCCATCGCCCGCGTCGCCCAGGAAGCCCTGCTACCGCCCGAACCCAATGCCCCGCTGGAGCCCCTGCACACCTTGTCGCAGCGCGAGCGCCAGGTGCTGAACCTGGTGGTCCGCGGCCAGCCCAGCAGCAGCATCGCCCACACGCTGAACCTGTCGGCCAAGACGGTGGAGACCTATCGCTCGCGGGTGATGGGCAAGCTGGGGGTGAGTGATATCACCGGGCTGGTGCGGCTGGCGGTGAAGGAGGGGTTGTTGGATGGGGAGTGAGGGGGTTTGAATAAAAATGGCCGCTGGCGCAGGTGGTGCCTGCGGGAGTAGCTATTTATTTTGTAGTGTGGTGTGCCCTGGGTCGCGATCCCTTTGAGGTTTGCTCGATGAAGAGGTGAGGCCCCACCGCGCGCTACCGCAGGACGTAACTTGCGAGGACGGACTGCACCTCGTAGATGCTCAGCTTCTTGTTGAACTGCTTCTGCAATGGGGCAGCTGTCCCCGATATCCAGATCTTGAGCTCTGCATCCAGATCAAAGGTGCCCGCGGTTTCGATGCTGAAGTGTGTGATGCTCTTGTACGGAATCGAGTGGTACTCCACCTTGCTTCCCGTGATTCCTTGCTTGTCGACAAGAACGAAACGCTTGTCGGTGAAGACAAAGTAGTCGCGGATCAGCTGGTAGGCGTGCTCCACTTTCTCGCCCGGCGCAAGTATCTGGCTGAACTCGGCTTGTATTTTCGCTGCGTCGATCTTGGACGCGTTTCCCAGCATGCCGTCAAATAGTCCCATGTGTTTCCTTGGTTTCGGGTGTTCCGTAAGTGGGTGGCTATGAGGCGTTCATGTGCGCTCTACGTAGAAGTGACCGGCTACCTGGCAAAGGTGCGACCGAAGGGAGCGGACGCCGCTGGGCATCCGAGTCGACTGCTCAGTTGGACCTCAGTGCGTATCTGTTTCCCATGCAAGTTCTTCTGCAGTGATTATTGGAATGGCGCCATGCGCGGAGATTCTGCGAGCAGCATCAAACAGCTTCTCCGCATCCAATTCCACGTCGGCGTCGTCTATTTTCGGAATCACATGAGGAAACGTAGAAGCCAACAAGACAGTGCCCCAGTACATGACAAATGAACTCCAGTATTCCGTGAAGTGGTCCGAGTTCACGGTCACATATCCGGTTCTACCCCACGTGCGGCGCAGGAGTTCAGTGGGACTGAAGTGCACATATCGCGAGCTTGCGTGATACAGGAATCGATACAAATTGGTTTCACCAACATCCTTCGCGATGAAAGAAACTGAGGGCAGCTGGCTGTTTTGGACTGTCCGCTTTTCCCACTTGAGTCTTGTGCCTAGTGCTTTGATTTGATCGTTCGCTCGCTTCGAAGAGGCTTCTTGCGACTTTAGATAGCGAGTTAGACCAAGGCTATCGCTCACACCTCTGCCGGCGTACCCGTCCTGGGCGCGCAGACTGTCCCGCAGTTCTCGGCTCGCCATCAGGAGAACAAGCTGCTCCGCATCCTTTGCATCCAGCATTTCGAAGTACTTTGCCCAGAGAAATTCCTCGCACGCAGGTCTGAGCAGGGAAACAGCTGCAAAGCCTTGTCCTTTGTCAACGAGGTCAACTGCAACCGAAAGGCATTCGTATTGACGGCGAAGAATCGCGCTCCGAATTAGCGGCATGAATCCATCGCTTTGCTTCCAAGCAATCTTGGAAGCGACTGCGACAACGTCCTCTACGGCCGAAAGCGTATCGGCGACTGCCGTTCGTAGCTCCTCGCTTTTTGCGCGCATCAATGGTTCCTATGAGGTCCAACGTTTGAGCTAACAGCAATGGGTCCGGTTGAGCGAATAGTTAGGCCTCATTGGCTACTATGCGACCCAACGCGGTTGGATACCACCGAAGCCGGTCTTCATCATTCTTTGTTTGCTCAAGCAGCCCTTTTTCGATGAGCTTGCCATATGTTACTTGGACTACCGCTTTGGATAGTCCAGTGTCTTTGGACACTCCCGTAATCGAACGTGTTGCGAAGCGACTTTCGGTAATGGCCTTCAAGACTTGCTTTTCAACTGCGGTGACTTGCAGTGCCGCGATGACACCAGACGTGTGTGACGTCTGACCTGCCGGCTCACTCTTGTCCTCACCTTCGTCCAGCTTTGCCGCTACGACTTGTACCCTTGCCTGTGCGGATGCAGCGACTTTCTTCGTCTCCTCAAGCTCCTTGACTACGCGTTCAAGCTCAATCTCGACAGGGCCAGCCTTGAACTTCTTGATCATGGGAATCAGGGTTCGAAGCTCGCGCCGTAGTAGCGAGACTATAAGCAGTGCAGCAAGAGGCCAGGCACCGAATTCAAGAAGCTTGATTAAGAATGTAGGGCAGTCCATGGCGTGTGGGTATGAGGCCTAACGTTTGACATGAGAGGCATGACCCGGCTTGCCGGGACATGCCCTCTCGATGGAAGGGTTAGGCGCGCGGCGCGCTACACATGCCCAAGCTCCTTGAGTCTCGCGACGAACGCTGAGAATGAAGAACTCGTTGCTTGAACGAGTTGATGTAGCTTTACCTTCAACGCATCGTACTCAGCCACCTTCATCGAATCGTAGATGGTCATTTCACGATCCATGTTCCAGTGCGGTGCGAGGCAGTAGCGAAAGTCACCATCCACCGGGCGCCCCTTCGGAAAGACCCAGAAGTACGTGCCGACAAAAGTTTCAAGCTCATTCCCGAGTGAGGAGAAATGACCGTAAAGACTGGCAGTCTTCTTGTCTTGAAATGAGAACTCCGGGAGGACATATCGCGTATGGACTTCGTGAAAGTGACTGTGCAAACTCGACTTGTACGAGTGATCATCTACCAGGCAACTGAGATAGTTCCGGACTTGATCGATTCCTAGATCTGCGTGCTTGATCATGGCCTTATCAGCGTCAAGCTTCGCTTGTCTTACATCTAGCACGAAATGCTTGTACGCCAGAAGTGTGAGCCCAACTGCAACTTGGATACCTCCAACTGCCCATTGGTACTTGGATTCGACTACGACATGCACTTTGCCCAGCAGCGCTTCGAGAATTCCCTGCCACCAAGGGCCTGTGAATGTCGCTAGGCCGCTCGCCACGAATAGCAAACCTAGTGCGATGTAGACGTGACGCTTGTAGGAGAACCGGAAGGTCCCGGTCTTCGCGTCATGGGATATGTCAATCATTCCGAGGCCTAACGCAATATAGACCGCAAACGCCGGTCGATACATCCGGCGCTTGACGATACATCTGGTGAAGAAAAATTCGCAAACTCGCTGGGGCTTTGGGCTTGCGATGTGGCTGCAGTGCAAAACATCAGGTATAAATTTTCCGTGAAACCCGGCGGCTTTTTGTTGCAGGCATCGGTCTGTACAGGGAGAGACTTGACCTGAGGTGGTGTGCCACTATAGCCCGGCATAACTGGATGGCGACTGGGCGCAGCGTTGGATTTCCTTCAAAAGATGGAGATTGTTCTGCTCTATTTTTCTGTAGCTGCTGGCGCAGTAGGAATGGGCGCTGGTGCGGAAATTATCTTCAAGGAGTTCAAACGGGCTTCGGGTGGAGTGATGCGCTACTGGCGTCCATGCGATCCCCGGCCGGGATGTGCGCCCGGCGGCGCAGTCACTTTCTTTTGCGTGGCCAAAAGAAAGTAACCAAAGAAAAGGCCACCCCCACTGTCTGCGTCCCAGTGCTATCGCACTGGAAAACCTGCGGTGCTTCGCTTTGGGCGGGTCTGGCTAAACTCGCCTGCGGCTCAAACAACGCCAGCCCTGATCCGCCCAAAGCTGTGCTTCTCGGCGCATACAGAGGGGGACCCCGGGGATCGGGATCGGTGGCGCTGTGCGCCACATCGCGCCTAGGGCGCGAGCCCGGTTGCCCGGCGTAGCCGGGCCGGATGTCCGCTCCCGATCCCCCGCCGTGTGGCGTCGGCGAGTAGCGGAGGGCTGAGCGGATAAGGGCTGGCGTTGTTTGAGCGCAGCGAGTTTAGCCAGACCCCGCTCAGACCGAGCAACGCAGCGTGCCCGTAGCGCAGCGCAGGGACGACGACTTCGGTTCGCCTTTCTTTTGGGTACTTTTCTTTGGCGAAGCAAAGAACAAGTGCCTCGCCCGCCGGGGCGAGACCCGGCTTGCCCATTGACGCAAAAGGCCGTAAAGGCAAAGCCCCAACCAAACAATCCCCCCGAAACCCCCACACCACGACCCGTCACCCCCCATTCCTACAATCGCCCCATGCGAAAAAATTCCAAATGGGTATGGGGGCTGGCGGTGGTCCTGGCGGTGGGGGCGGGGGGCTGGTGGTGGGCCTCGCGCGGCGGCAGCGATGTGCCGGTGTACCGCACTGGCACGCTGGAGCGCGGGCCGCTGCTGGCGACGGTGGCGGCCAGCGGGGCGGTGAACCCGGTGACCCAGGTGTCGGTGGGCACCCAGGTGTCGGGGCAGATCAAGGAGCTGTTTGCCGACTTCAACGACGAGGTCAAGGCCGGCCAGCTGATCGCCATGCTCGACCCGGAAACCTTTGAATACCGGGTCCGCTCGGCCCAGGCCGATGTGGATGCGGCGCGGGCTGCGGTGCTGACGGCGCAGGCCAACGCGGCGGCCAGCCGGGCGGCGCTGTCCAAGGCCCAGGTCGATCTGGCCGAGGCCCAGCGCGACTTCGAGCGCAAGCGCGACCTGGCCGACAAGCAGTTCATTGCCCAGAGCGAGGTGGACCGCACCCGGGCCCTGGTCAATACCAGCGGCGAGCTGCTGAAGCTGGCGCAGGCCCAGCTCAGCGTGACCGAGGCGCAGATCAAGACCGTGCAGGCCAATGTGGCGCAGCGCGAGGCGGTGCTGGGCCAGGCGCGCATCGACCTGGGCCGTACCCGCATCACCTCGCCGGTGAACGGCATCGTCATCAAGCGGGCCATCGAGCGCGGCCAGACCGTGGCCGCCAGCCTGCAGTCGCCCGAGCTGTTCGTGATTGCGCAGAACCTGCGCGACATGCAGGTCGAGGCCAGCATCGACGAAAGCGATGTGGGCCGCATCCGCCTGGGCCAGAAGGCGAATTTCACGGTCGACGCCTTCCCCGGCCAGACCTTCGAAGGCGAGGTGCGCCAGGTGCGCAAGGCAGCCTCCAACGTGGCCAACGTGGTGACCTATGTGGCGGTCGTGCGCTTTGCCAATGCCGACGGCCGGCTGCTGCCAGGCATGACGGCCAATGTGCGCGTCATCACCGACAAGCGCGACGAGGTGCTGAAGGTGCCCAACGCCGCGCTGCGCATGCGCATCGCCGATGCCGCCCCTGCTGCTACTTCTGCTCCTAATACCGTAGCGGCTCCCGCAGATGCAGCCAGCGCCAGCGGCACAAAACCTGTAAATCCCGCACGCCGCGGCCGGATCTACCTGCTGGATGCTGCCGGCAAGCCGCTGGCCACCACGGTATGGCTGGGCATTACCGACGGCAGCAGCACCGAGCTGCTGGACCCGGATGCAGGCTTGAAGGACGGCACCCAAGTCGTTACCGGCAACCCGCTGGCCGGCGCCCCGCGCGCCAATGCACCCAAGGTGCCGTTTTGAACCTCGTCCAGTCCGTCGACCTGGGTAAGAGCTACGCCATGGGCTTTGAGGTGGTGCACGCCCTGCGCGGCGTGTCGCTGCAGATCGCCGAGGGCGACTTCGTGGCCATCATGGGCACCTCGGGCTCGGGCAAGTCCACGCTGATGAACATTCTGGGCTGCCTGGACACGCCCAGCAGCGGCAGTTATGCGCTGGCTGGCGAGGCGGTGCAGGGTATGGACGCGGATGCGCTGGCCCTGGTGCGGAACCGGCGCATCGGCTTCGTGTTCCAGCAGTTCAATCTGTTGCCGCGGGCCAGCGCACTGGAGAACGTAGAGCTGCCCCTGGTTTACGCCGGCGTGCCGGCCGCGCAGCGGCGCGAGCGCGCACTGGCGGCGCTGCAGCGCGTAGGCCTGGGCGAGCGGCTGCTGCACACCCCGGCCGAGCTGTCGGGCGGGCAGCAGCAGCGGGTGGCGATTGCGCGGGCCCTGGTCAATGGGCCGCAGCTGATACTGGCCGACGAGCCCACGGGCGCGCTGGACAGCCAGACGTCAGAGGAGGTGATGCAGCTGCTGGCCGACCTGAACGCGCAGGGCATTACGGTGGTGCTGGTGACCCACGAGGCCGACATCGCGGCCTGGGCGCGGCGCAAGATCGTCTTCAAGGACGGGCAGATCGTCGAAGACCTGCGGCGCGCCTCCGACACCTTGCACACACTGCCGGCCCAGCGCCGGCCCGAGGCCCGCGGCGCGGCGCGGATGAACGGCCTGGCCGCCTTGCGCAGCGCCTGGCGGGCCCTGGCGTCCAACGCCTTGCGCAGCCTGCTGACCATGCTGGGCATCATCATCGGTGTGGCGGCGGTGATCACCATGGTGGCGGTGGGCCGTGGCGCCACCGACCGGGTGCAGGAGCAGATGAAGGGACTCGGTTCGAACATCATGCTGGTGCTGCCCGGCGGCGCCACCGCGGCCGGCGTGCGCCAGGGCGCGCAGACCCGCAGCCGCCTGACCGAGGAAGACGCCACCGCCATCCAGGTGGAAGTGCCCGAGGTGCAGGTGGCCGCGCCCTCATCGCGCACCACGGCCCAGGTGGTGGCCAACAACGCCAACTGGAGCACCACCATCTTCGGTACCACCAACGAGTACCTGGAGGCGCGCGAATGGCCGCTGGCCGCGGGCCGGGCTTTTGAAGACGCCGAGCTGCAGGGCTCGGCCAAGGTGGCGCTGATCGGCATCACCGTGGCGCAGGAACTGTTTGGCGATGCCGACCCGATCGACCAGGTGGTGCGGGTGCGCACCGTGCCGGTGAAGATCGTCGGTGTGCTCAGCCGCAAGGGCCAGAACTCCATGGGCCAGGACCAGGACGACATCCTGGTGCTGCCGATCTCCACCTACCGCAACCGCCTGCAGGGCGGTTCGCCGGGCAATGTGAAGCGGGTCTGGGCCATCAACGTGAAAGTGCGCGAAGGCCAGAGCATGCAGGTGGCCGAGGAGAACATCCGCGAGCTGCTGCGCCAGCGCTTCAAGGTGGAGGCCAGCGCAGACGATACCTTCACCCTGCGCAACCTCAGCGAGATTCTGGAAGCGCAAGAGGCGTCGAGCCGCACCATGACCCTGCTGCTGGCGGCGGTGGCCGGCATCAGCCTGCTGATCGGCGGCATCGGCATCATGAACATCATGCTGGTCAGCGTGACCGAGCGCACCCGCGAGATCGGCCTGCGCATGGCGGTGGGCGCGCGCGGCCGCGACATCCTGGTGCAGTTCCTGGTCGAGGCCGTGTCCCTGAGCTTGCTGGGCGGTGCGGTCGGCGTGCTGCTGGGCGCGCTGGCCACCTGGGCGGTGGGGCAGTGGGCCGGCTGGCAGGTCAGCATGACGTTCGCGTCCATCTTGCTGGCCGTGGGTTTCTCGGCCGCGGTGGGGGTTTTCTTTGGCTTCTACCCGGCGCGCCGGGCTTCGCTGCTGCAGCCCATCCAGGCCTTGCGGCATGCCTGATAGGGCACCGAATTCTTGATACCTGGCGTTTACCTGGCCTCCGTATGATCCGCAAAAATCACGGACGCGGGGATGGCTATGGTGGGTGCGGCGCGCAGATGGATGGCGTGGGGGGCGGTGTGTGGGGTGGCCAGTGTGCTGGTCGGCTGCGGCGGTGGCAGCGGTAGCGACAGCGCTGCCAGCAGCACCAGCACCACCAACTGCACGACTTCGGACACGGTCTCGGCCGAGGCCAGCAGCGCGGTCAACCAGACGGCCCTGGCCGCCACCGTGGACCCGGGCCTGGCCACGCGCGCCGAGTCCATGCGCTTTACCGGCGTCAGCCATGTGTCGCCAAGCGCCGTTAAATCGTTCTGCTATTGATTGAATAGCTGCTTGCGCAACAACAGATTGCGCTGCAGCCCTGTTTTATTTAAATTTCCAGAGTCCCGGCGCTGCGCAGGTTTGTCACGGTCCACGCGTTATATTCACGCGTTAGGCCTACGGGCGAACAAATCTTTACAGCAGGGAATAGGCTATGGCGCGGATCTTGGCAGTCAGTGGTGTGGTGTTGGCCGTAGGCCTGGTGGTGGGTTGCAGCGGCGGCGGTGGAGGCGGCGGCACGGCTACCAGTGGCGGCACTACCTGCTTGTCGCCCACGGCCAAGGCGACCGATGTGCTGTCGTCCGGCACGGTGAGCCGGGCCGAGTCCATGCAGGCCGCGTCGGGTGCCGAGGCCTCGGCCTTGCAGCCGCGTTTGCTGTTGGCGGTGCGCACCAGCCGCGTGGCCTTGGCCGATGTCAGCCAGGCCCGTCTGGCCGCTGAAAAACCTTTGCTGACCCAGGTGGGCGTGCCGCGCAAGATCGGCCTGGCGCGCGATGTGGCGGCCACTGCCAGCGTGGCGGCTACCCAGGCCCAGCTGCAGTGGCAGGCCACGGCCAGCGGCGGCCAGGTGGCGGCCATCAGCATCAGCACCGGCCAGGCCAAGGGTGTGCGCCTGGGCGTGCTGGTGCGCAGCCTGCCGGCACAGGCCACGCTGCGTATCTACGCCCAGGGCAGCACAACGGCCTATACGGTCCAAGCCCAGGAGGTATTGGATACCTTGCAGCGCAACCGCGATGCCGGTGACAGCAGCGATGCCGCGCGCATGTACTGGACGCCGGTGGTCGATGGCGCCGAGGCCACGCTGGAGATCGAGCTGCCGGCCGCGATCAGTACCGCGGGGGTGGAGATCGCCATTCCACGCCTGTCCCACCTGTTCATGACGCCGCTGGCCGATGGTACGAATGTGGCCAAGGCCGCGGGCAGCTGCGAGGTGGATGCGGTCTGCAACACCAGCTATACCAGCGAGAGCAATTCTGTCGCCCGCATGAGCTTTGTAGAAGACGGCGCCTCTTTTGTCTGCACCGGTACGCTGCTCAACGACACCCGGGGCAGCGGCATACCGTATTTCCTGGGCGCCAACCATTGCATTTCCACCCAGGCGGCGGCGTCTACCCTGCAGACCTGGTGGTTCTACCGCGCAACCAGCTGCGGCAGCGGTGTGATGAATGCCGGTGCCCGCAGTCTCCCTGGCGGCGCTACCTTGCTGTACCAGAGCGAAACCACCGATACCTCGTTCATGCGCTTGCTCGGCACGCCGCCGGCGGGCGCGGTGTTTTCCGGCTGGTCGGTCAATCCGGCGACCGTGGGGTCGGTGGCGGCCAGCCTGCACCACCCGGATGGTGACCTGCAGAAGGTCAGCACCGGTAGCATCACCTCGTTCCTGAGCTGCACGCTGCTCAGCGCCTCGACGCTGAACTTCAGCTGCACCAACTCAACCCAGTCCGGGGGCAACTTCATCAACGCCAAGTTCACCAGCGGCGCCACCGAAGAGGGCAGCAGCGGCGCGCCCTTGTTCGAAACCGTGGGCACCAGCCACTACCTGGTGGGCCAGCTGTATGGCGGCAACTCCAGCTGTAGCAACCTGTCGGGCAGCAATGCCTATGGCCGCTTCGACGTGGCCTACACCGCGGCTTTGAGCCGCTGGCTGACCGCAGCCGCCGGCACCTGCCCCTGAGTCTGCTATGGAATAGAGAGCTGCTGGCGCTTATGAGGTAAGCGCCAGCAGCCTTTTTTGTTTCGCAAGTTGATGGCCGCTGCGACGGCGCATGTGTGAGACGGAGTAAAGATAGGCCCGTCCCGCCGGACTGCCTTGCGACACAGGGATAATCCCTAGACAAATTGTTCTTAGGGAGTGCGCGTGGATACCATTTTGCTGATCAAGGCTGCCGTCATGGGCATCGTCGAGGGCCTGACCGAGTTCCTGCCGGTGTCGTCCACCGGCCATCTGATTCTGGCCGGCGCGCTGCTGGGCATGGACGACGACAAGGCCAAGGTCTTCGACATCGCCATCCAGACCGGCGCCATTCTGGCGGTAATCATGGTGTATTGGCAAAAGATCCGCGACACCGTCAGCGCCTTGCCGACCCAGCCCAAGGCCCGGCGCCTGGTGCTGAATGTGCTGATTGGCTTCTTGCCCGCGGTGGTGCTGGGCCTGCTGTTCGGCAAGGCCATCAAGGCCCATCTGTTCACCCCGGTGGTGGTGGCCAGCACCTTCATCATTGGCGGCTTCATCATTCTGTGGGCCGAGCGGCGCGCACCCTCGGCCACCCGCGTCCACCATGTGGATGACATGACGGTGCTGGATGCGCTCAAGGTCGGCCTGGTCCAGTGTTTTGCGATGATCCCCGGCACCAGCCGCAGCGGCTCGACCATCATCGGCGGCATGCTGATGGGCTTGTCGCGCACCGCGGCCACCGATTTTTCGTTCTTCCTGGCCATCCCCACGCTGATCGGCGCTGGCGCCTACAGCCTGTACAAAGAGCGTGCGCTGCTGTCCATGGCCGATGCGCCTATGTTTGCGGTCGGCCTGCTGTTCTCGTTCATCAGCGCCTGGCTGTGCGTGCGCTGGCTGCTGCGCTACATCTCCACCCACAACTTCGTGCCGTTCGCCTGGTACCGCATCGCTTTCGGCATCGTGGTGCTGGCCACGGCCTGGAGTGGCCTGGTGGTGTGGGCCGAGTAATTGTGGCTCACCCCCAGGCTGCAGTGCTGCGCATCTTTCGCCAACCCCCTTGCAGGGGGCAACAGCGGCAGCCTGGCAAAGCCAGTTCTACGGTGTTTCTGGATCGCGTGCGTTCTGTCTGCAATGTGCATCTGGTTAAGTTATGTTGAGGTCTATCCAGGCGGTTATTTTTGATGCCGACGGCACGCTGGTCGACAGCGAGGAGCCGGGCATGGATGTGCTGTTTGAACTAGCCCAGGCCCAGGGCCTGCAACTGAGCCGCGAGGCTGCACACCAGCAGTTTCGCGGCGTG
Organism: Rhodoferax ferrireducens; assembly: GCF_031458075.1. GTDB lineage: Bacteria > Pseudomonadota > Gammaproteobacteria > Burkholderiales > Burkholderiaceae_C > Rhodoferax_B > Rhodoferax_B ferrireducens_A. The sequence continues at coordinate 331,801 of NZ_JAVDXT010000002.1, forward strand.
CGAATGGCCGATTGCATCGCCTGGATTGCCGCCCAGCTGCCGCATGTACCGCCGGGCTTCGAGGCCGATTTCATGGCCCAGGTGCGGCTGCATACCGACATCCGGTTCCGCCAGGGCTTATTGCCCTTGCCGGGCGCGCTGGCCTTGCTGCAAAGCCTGCAGCTGCCGTTCTGCGTGGCCACCAACGGCCCGCGCGAGAAGGTGGAGCTGACCCTGGGCCTGACCGGCCTGCGGCCGCTGTTCGGCGACCGGATTTTTTGCGCCTACGAGGTCGGCCATTTCAAGCCCGACCCCGGGCTGTTCCTGCATGCCGCCCAGGCCTTGGGCATCGCGCCCGAACACTGCGCGGTGGTGGAAGACAGCCTGCCAGGTGTGCAGGCCGGGCTGGCGGCCGGCATGCAGGTGTTCTGCCTGCACCCGCGCGAGGGTTTGCCGGCGGACATCGCCGAGCGCGTGACTTTTATCGAGGGCTTGGACGCTCTGCCGCCGCTGCTGGCGCGGGGCTGAGATTGAGCAGCGCGGCCTCGATCGCCGCGGCGGTGGCCAGCGGTTTCTCCATGGGAAACAAGTGGCTGCCATCCAGCATCATGGTGCGGCCCTGGGTGATTTTGTCGGTCATGGCCATGCCGACTTGCCGCATTTCTGCCGAATGCGTGCCGCCGATGAAGGCCACCGGGCATTTCAGCGGGTGGCGGCGCAGCAGGCTCTCCAGATGGTCGGGCAGGGTGTTGTAGATGGCGGTCTCCACCGCGCGGTCGAAGCCGAGCACCCGCTTGCCGTCTCCGTCGTCCAGCATGCCGTGCGCGATGTAGTCCTGCAGTACCTGTGGGTTCCAGCGGGCAAAGGCTTTTTTGCTTTGAAAGTGTTCGAGTGCCGCCTGTTGGCTGGGCCAATGCTGGCGCCTGCGCTTGCTGACTTTGCCGGGCGAGACCGATTCCACCATCCGCACCCGCTTGAAAGCGCCCAGGGTGGTGGCCCGCCAGCCGCCGACCAGGGGCGAGTCCAGCAGCAACACGCCGCGCGCCAATTCCGGGTGCAGGGCGGCGGCCATCAGGCTCAGGAATCCGCCCAGGGAATGGCCGACCAGGAACACGGGTTCACCGTGTTGCTGCACCACCCGGCCGGCGAAGTCGGCCAGCTGCTGCACCAGATGCGGCCAGTTGTTGCTGACCGGGTATTGCGGGTCATGGCCGAACTTGTCTATCGCTTCGACTCTGTAGCCGCGGGCCTGCAGGCTGTTGAACAGCAGGCCGTAGGTGGATGCCGGGAAGCTGTTGGCGTGCGAGAAGACGATGGGCTGCATGGCAGGCATTGTGGTTTGTTTGCCGCGAGGGTGCAGTCGCGCAGGTTCACCGCACCCCGTGCGCGCAGCCTGGGGGTGCGCCGCGCTAGATCAGCCGCTCTTGGGGCGTGGTGATCTTGCGCAGTGGCTTGCCACGCTGCGACTCCACCATCAGCGGGATGTCGGTTTGCTCGCCGTTCCACATCGGGTCTTCGATGCTGTCGAAGACTTCGCGCAGCTTTTGCCCCCAGCTGCTGTGCAGCATGCGCATATAGGGGTTGTTCTCGTCGATGCAGACCACCTTGTCGGTCTGGAAGCTATCGGCTTCGTAGACCACCAGGTCCAGCGGCAGGCCGACCGACAGGTTCGACTTGAGGGTCGAGTCCATGGACACCAGCGCGCATTTGGCGGCCTCGTCCAGCGGGGTGGCGGGAGAGATCACGCGGTCCAGCACCGGCTTGCCGTACTTGGATTCGCCGATCTGGAAGTACTGGGTCTCGGGCGTGGCTTCGATGAAGTTGCCGGCCGAATAGACCTGGAACAGGCGCATGCCTTCGCCCTTGATCTGGCCGCCGAAAATCATCGAGGCATTGAACTCCACGCCGGCCTGGCGCAGCGACACCGCGTCGCGGTCGTAGACCCGGCGCACGGCAGCGCCCAGCACGCGGGCGGCGTCGAACATGCTCTTGGCGTTCCAGATGGTGATGGGCTCGCTGTCCTCGTGCTCTTTGAGCTGCTCGACTTGCAGGATCTCGCGGATGGACTGCGAGATGCTCAGGTTGCCGGCCGACAGCAGCACCATAAAGCGGTCTTGCGGCTTCTCATAGACGATCATCTTGCGGAAGGTGCTGATCTGGTCGAGCCCGGCATTGGTGCGGGAATCGGACAGGAAGACCAGCCCGGCATTGAGTTTGATGGCGACGCAGTAGGTCATGGCGGAGTGGTGGGGTAGTGGAGCAGCAGGTCAGCCCTGCTCGCGTTGGGCTAATTTCTTGAGGCTGTACAGCGCTTCCAGCGCTTCGCGCGGCGACAGCGCATCCGGCTGGATGCTGGCCAGTGCCGATTCTAAAGGGCTGGGTCCGTCGGCAGGGTTTTCCGGCGGCGCGGCAAACAGGTCCACCTGGGCCTGGCTGCCGAGTGCGTGCTCTTCCAGCGCCGACAGCGTGTGGCGTGCGTGGTTCAGCACCGCGGCCGGCATGCCAGCCAGGCGCGCCACCTGGATACCGTAGCTGCGGCTGGCCGGGCCGGGCTGCAGCTCGTGCAAAAAAACGATGTCGCGGCCGGATTCGGCCGCGCTCACATGCATGTTGACGGCGCCATGGTGCTGGGCCGGAAACTCGGTGAGTTCAAAGTAATGTGTGGCAAACAGGCAAAAGGCCTGGGTCTTGTCGTGCAGGTGCGCGGCGATGCCGCTGGCCAGGGCCAGGCCGTCAAAGGTGGAAGTGCCGCGGCCGATTTCGTCCATCAGCACCAGGCTGTGGGCGCTGGCGCTGTGCAGGATTTGCGCGGCCTCGGTCATCTCGACCATGAAGGTCGATTGCGCATTCGCCAGATCGTCGGCCGCGCCGATGCGGGTGTGGATGGCATCGATGGGCCCGAGCCGGCAGACATTGGCCGGCACATAGCTGCCCATGCTGGCCAGCAGCACGATGATGGCCACCTGGCGCATATAGGTCGATTTACCGCCCATGTTGGGGCCGGTGATGATTTGCATGCGCTGGCGGTGGCCCATGGCGGTGTCGTTGGCGATGAAGCTGGCGCTGGAGGCCTCGGCCAGGCGCGCCTCGACCACCGGATGCCGGCCGCCTTCGATGGCGATGCAGGGTTCCTTGACGAATACCGGGGCGCACCAGTTGAGTGTCAGCGAGCGTTCGGCCAGGGTGCACAGCACGTCCAGCGCGGCCAGCGCATAGGCCAGCTGGCCCAGGCGCGGCACAAAGGCCTGCAACTGGTCCAGCAGATGCTCAAACAGCCATTTCTCGCGCGACAGCGCGCGCTCCTGGGCGCTTAAGGCCTTGTCTTCAAAGGCCTTGAGCTCGGGGGTGATGAAGCGCTCGGCGTTCTTCAGGGTCTGGCGGCGCCGGTAGTCGTCGGGCACTTTGTCCACCTGGCCCTGGGTGACTTCGATGTAGAAGCCGTGCACCTTGTTGAACTGCACGCGCAGGTTGGCGATGCCGGTGCGGGCTTTTTCGCGGGTTTCCAGGTCCAGCAGAAAGGCGTCGCAATTGGTCTGGATGTCGCGCAGCTCGTCCAGCTCGGCGTCGAAGCCGCGGTTGATCACGCCGCCGTCGCGCACCAGGGCCGAGGGCTCGTCGAAGACTGCACGCTGCAGCAGGTCGGCGCAGCCTTCGGGCGGATGCAATGCCGCAGAAATTTGAGCCAAAAGTGCCGTTTGCGCAGGTAAAGCTTGCACGAGCAGCTCTGTTTTTTGTAGCGTCAGCTGCAGTGCCACGAGTTCGCGCGGCCGCACCTGGCGCAGCGCGATGCGGGCGCTGATGCGCTCCACGTCGCCGCTGCCCTTGAGCTGGTCGCGCAGGCGCTGGCCTTGGCCGGCGTCGCGCAGCACGCCGATGGCCTGGAGCCGCAGCGCGGCCTCGCTGCGGTCGCGCTGCGGCTCCAGCAGCCAGCGCTTCAGGGCGCGGCTGCCCATGCTGGTGCTACAGGTATCGAGCAGGGAGAACAGCGTGGGCTTGTCCTCGCCGCGCAGGGTTTGGGTCAACTCCAGGTTGCGCCGGGTCGACAGCGGCAGGCTGATGCTGGCATCGCCTTTTTGCACCCGGATGGTCTGCACATGCGACAGCGCCCGGCCTTGGGTGTGTTCGGCAAAGCCCAGCAGGGCGGCGGCGGCGGCATGGGCCTGGGGCAGATCGTCGGCATGCCAGGCGGCCAGGGTGGCGGCGTGCAGCTGCTCCAGCAGCTTGCGCTGGCCCAGGGCGGCGTCAAACTGCCAGGCCGGGCGGGCGGTGGTGGACATGGCCACGCCCTGCGCGGTGGCGCGCTTCAGCGCCTGGATGCGCTGGGCAAAGCTGGCGCTGGTGTCGGTGCTGTGCAGCAGCTCGCTGGGGGCGATGCGGGTGACCCAGGCTTCGAGCTCGTCGCTAGGGCATTCGGCCAGGTGGATTTCGGCGCGGGTCACGCTCAGCCAGGCCAGGCCGCAGCTATTGCGCGGGCCCTGGTGGATGGCCAGCAGCACGGATTCGGTCTTGTCGGACAGCAGCTCGGCATCGGTCAGCGTACCGGGGGTGACGACGCGCATCACCTTGCGCTCCACCGGGCCCTTGCCGGTGACTTCGCCCACCTGCTCGCAGATCGCCACCGATTCGCCGAGCTTGATCAGCTTGGCCAGATAGCCTTCCATCGCGTGGAAGGGCACGCCGCACATGGCAATCGGCTGGCCGGCCGACTGGCCGCGCTTGGTCAGGGTGATGTCGAGCAGGGCGGCGGCTTTTTCGGCGTCGGCAAAGAACAGCTCGTAGAAATCGCCCATGCGGTAGAACACCAGGGTCTCCGGGTGCTCGGCCTTGATGGCCAGGTACTGGGTCATCATTGGCGTGTGGCCTGCGGCAGAGGCGTCTGGGGGCTGGGCGGGCGAGGGGGCTTTTGCGCTCAAGATGTCGGGTTCCATGGGGCGATTGAAAACGCGGCTGCGGCGTTGTTGTCCGGCTGCGGAGCCGGGACGGCCATTATCGGGGATGGCTGCGGCTATTTGACCTGCTGCTTTTCCAGCTTGCGGGCGAGGGTGCGCCGGTGCATGCCCAGGCGCCGGGCGGTCTCCGAAATGTTGAAGCCGGTTTCGGCCAGGGTTTCGTGGATGCGCTCCCACTCCAGGGTCTTGATGGAAGACGAGCGGTTCGTCAGCTCTACCTCTACATTGCCGGTGGCGCGGCCAAATGCGGCTTCGATGTCGTCGGTGTTGGACGGTTTGGCCAGGTAGTGGCAGGCGCCGAGCTTGATGGCCTCGACAGCCGTAGCAATGCTGGCAAAGCCGGTCAGCACCACGATCAGCATCTCGGCGTGGTGGCTGTGCAGGGCCTGCACGCAGGCCAGGCCCGAGGCATCGCCATGCAACTTCAGGTCCACCACTGCAAAGCCGGGGGTATGCGACTGCAGCAGAGTGGTAACCGCGTCCAGGCTGGCGGCCAGCAGCACGGTATAGCCGCGGCGCTCGAAAGAGCGGCTGAGGGTGCGGGCAAATGCCGCATCGTCTTCCACAATCAGCAACAGGCGTTCAGCGTCCATAGGCTTCATTTTCGCTCAGGGTCACGGCGGCCAAGGGCAGGGTGATGGTGACGACGGCGCCGCCTTCGGGGCGGTTGCGTGCGGTCACGCTGCCGCCCAGGGTACGCGCCACGTTGAGCACCAGGTACAGGCCCAGGCCACCGCCCGATTTGCCTTTGCTGGACTGGAAGGGCTTGCCGAAATGCGCGAGGATGGCGGGCGCAAAGCCCGGGCCTTCGTCGGTGACGGTCAGTGTGAAGGTGTTGGCATCGCGGGTCGCATCCAGGCCCAGCCAGCGCGGCGAGGCTTCGAGGGCGTTGTCCAGCACATTGCAGACCATCTGCTTGAGCGCCGTATCGGACACCATGGGCAGATCCTCGCCAAACCGGTTGGTGTAGTCGAACGCATACACCGGTCGGGTGGCGCGCCACTCCTCCACCAGATCGTTCAGGAACGCGCAGATGGAGGTCTTGCCCGACGACTCCCCGCGCGCCTCGCCGGCCGATAGCAAGGTGTTGCTGACGATGGCTTTGCAACGCAGCAGCTGGGTTTGCATCTCGTCGATTTCCTGCAGCAGCTCGGGGTCGTTGTGGAACGCCGGCATGTGGCGCCAGTCGCCCAGGATCACCGCCAGGGTGGCCAGCGGTGTGCCCAGTTCGTGGGCCGCACCCGAGGCCAGCAGGCCCATGCGGACGATGTGTTCCTCTTCGGCGGCGCGTTGGCGCAGGTCGGCCAGGTGGTCGTCGCGTTCGCGCAGGTTGTGGCTGATGCGGGTGATGAAGATCACCAGCAGTGCGGCATTCAGCGCAAAGCAGATCAGCATGCCCCAGATGTAGGGGCTGTACAGGCCGCGGTCGTGGTCCAGCGGCAGGGCGAGTGGCCGCCCGAACAAGGCCAGGCCCGCAAAACAAACGGCGGTGATGGCCACAATCGTCCAGGTGGACCAGGCTTTTAGCAGCACAGCGCCCAGCGTGACCTGCAGCAGGTAGAGAAAGGTGAAGGGATTGGTAGCGCCGCCGCTCAGGTAGAGCTGGGCCGTCAGCATGGCGACGTCGACCAATAGCGCGAAGAACAGCTCGCTGTTGCTAACCTCCGGGTGGATGCGCAGGCGCAGCAGGCTGGCGCCGTTGAAGGCCACCAGGCCCGCCAGCACGGCCAGCATGTGGTCCAGCGGCAGGTGAATGCTGAAGCCGAAATGCACCACGCCAATGGTGACGATCTGGCCCACGACAGCAATCCAGCGCAGCTGGATCAGCTGCTGCATGTTCTTCAGGCCGGTGGCATCGTCTACCCGCGCCAGGGGCGCGGGAGCCGGGTCGACCCGGCTGGCGGTGGCTTCAGTGTGGGGTGGCATCGTGGGGTGGAGTCTCCAGGGTGCCGGTCAGTCGACCCAGGCGGCGCAGCCGCAGCTCGTCGCGCACCAGGTACCCGGCGGCAGCGGCGACCATCAAGGCCAGGGTGTACCAGGTGATAGCGTAGACCAGGTGGTTGTTTTGAAACTGCACTACCGTCAGGCCGCCCAACGGCCAGGCCTCTGCAGCGCCATCGGCGGCCGCATCGGCATCGACAAAATAGGGCGCCACCTGGTGCAGGCCGCGGGCTTTGGCGATGGCCTGTATATCGCGTGAATACCAACGGTCGGCGGCGGGATCGTTGCGGCGCGGAAAAGCCGCGCCGGGCTCGGTCATGCGCAGCAGCCCGGTCACGGTGGCGCTAGCTGGGCCGGCCTGTGCCTGCGCCCGTGCCTCGGGCGGCAGGAAACCCCGGTTGACCAGCACCAGGCTGCCGTCGGCCTGTTGCAGCGGCGTTACCACCCAGAAGCCGCTGCCTCGCTCGGTGGTGGCCTGTACCAGGGTAGTCTGGGCGTGCAGGTAGGTGCCGGTGAGGTAGACGTGGCGGTAGGCATCGGTTGCGGCGTTGACCTGTGGCCATTGCGCGGGCGCTGGTGTCGCCACTGCAGTGGCATGGACCCGCTGCGCCACCTGGGCTATCAGATCCAGCTTCCAGGCCCGGCGTTGGACTTGCCAGGTTCCCAGGGCCACAAGGCCTACAAATACCAACGCCGTACAGACCGCCAATACGGCCAGCACGGCGAAGGAGCGCGGGCCCGATGGACCATGCGGGTCCGCCGTTGCGGTAGAGGCCGAGAGGTTCAAGGCATGTTCTTCATCTCGTGCACCGACATCGGCATCATGTTGTGGTTCAGGTGGTACATCACCCACAGCGAACCGCTCAGCATGATCACGACGAGCACGACAGTAAAGATCAGCGCCAGCATGCTCCAACCGCCTTCGGACTTGGTGTTCATGTGCAGGAAGTACACCATGTGCACCACGATCTGCACCGCGGCAAACGCCAGGACGACGATGGCGGTGGTGCTGGACTTGTCGAACACCTTGCCCATGACCAGCCAGAAAGGGATGGCCGTCAGGATCACCGACAGGATGAAACCGATGGTGTAGCCCTTCAGGCTGCTGTGGGCTGCGCCGTCATGGTGGTCATGGTGGTCGCCATGGCCCGCATGGCCATGGGTTTCGTGAGGTGCGCTCATGGCAAAACTCCCATCAGGTAGACAAAGGTAAATACGCCGATCCAGACCACGTCCAAGAAGTGCCAGAACATCGACAGGCACATCAGGCGGCGCCGGTTTTCAGGGACCAGGCCATGGCGACTCACCTGCACCATCAGGGTGACCAGCCAGATGATGCCGAAGGTCACGTGCAGGCCGTGGGTGCCGACCAGCGTGAAGAAGGACGACAAGAAGGCGCTGCGCTGTGGGCCTGCACCCTCATGGAGCAGGTGGGCAAATTCGTACAGTTCCAAGCTGATGAAGGCCAGGCCGAATAGACCGGTCACGGCCAGCCAAGCCAACGTAGCGCGCACTTTGTTCTTCTGCATCTCCAGCATGGCAAAGCCGTAGGTGATGGACGACAGCAGCAGCATCGACGTATTGAGCGCTACCAGGGGCAGGTCAAACAGATCGGCACCTGTTGGACCTGCTGCATAGCTGCGGCCCACCACGCCGTGCACGGCAAACAAGCAGGCAAAGATCAGGCAGTCGCTCATCAGGTAGAGCCAGAACCCGAGCAGAGTGCCGTTTTCTACATGGTGTTCGTCGCGCAGATAGAAGCGCGCGCTGCCAGCCGAGGGGAGGGTGGTGGTGTTAGACATGGTTGGTAGCCAGCAGTCGTGTGCGCTCGCCTTCGGTGCGAACAACTTCGTGCGCATCGATGTGGTAATCGCGTTTGTAGTTAAAGGTATGGAAGATGGCGGTGGCGACGAGTGCCACAAAGGACAGCACGACCAGCGGCCACATGTGCCAGATGAAGGCAAAGCCGAGAACCGTGCTGAGGCCGGCCAGGACCACGCCCGCCCAGGTGTTCTTGGGCATGTGGATGGCGATAAAGCCTTCCAGCGGACGTACATAGCCGTGCTTCTTCATGTCCCACCATGCGTCCAGGTCGTGCACCACGGGTGTGAATGCAAAGTTGTAGGCCGGAGGTGGCGACGAGGTCGACCATTCCAGAGTCCGGCCATCCCATGGGTCGCCGGTGACGTCGCGCAACGACTCGCGGCGCATGTAGCTGACCACCAGCTGGATCAGGAAGCAGGCGATGCCGATGGCGATCAGGAAGGCGCCAAAGGCGGCAATCTGGAACCAGATCTGCAGGGACTGGTCTTCAAAGTGGCTGACCCGGCGTGTTACGCCCATCAGGCCCAGCACGTACAGCGGCATGAACGCGAAGTAGAAGCCGATCAGCCAGAACCAGAACGAGCACTTGCCCCAGAACGGATCCAGCTTGTAGCCGAAGGCTTTGGGATACCAGTAGGTGATGCCGGCCAGCAGGCCGAACAGCACGCCGCCAATGATCACGTTGTGGAAGTGGGCGATCAGGAACAGGCTGTTGTGCAGCACAAAGTCGGCGGGTGGCACGGCCAGCAGCACACCGGTCATGCCACCGATGACGAAGGTCACCATGAAGCCGATGGTCCACATCATGGGCACTTCGAAGCGGATGCGGCCGCGGTACATGGTGAACAGCCAGTTGAAGATCTTCGCCCCGGTAGGGATCGAAATAATCATCGTCGTGATGCCGAAGAACGAGTTGACGCTGGCCCCTGAGCCCATGGTGAAGAAGTGGTGCAGCCACACCAGGTAGGACAGGATGGTGATCACCACGGTGGCGTACACCATGGACGCATAGCCGAACAGGCGTTTGGTACAGAAGGTGGATACCACTTCAGAGAACACACCAAAGACCGGCAGGATCAGGATGTAGACCTCGGGGTGGCCCCAGATCCAGATCAGGTTCACGTACATCATGGCGTTGCCGCCGAAGTCGTTGGTGAAGAAGTTGGTGCCGACATAGCGGTCCAGCGACAGCAGGCCCAGCACGGCGGTCAGGACCGGGAAGGCGGCCACGATCAAGACGTTGGTGCACAAGGAGGTCCAGGTGAACACCGGCATCTTCATCATGGTCATGCCGGGTGCACGCATCTTCACGATGGTGGCAATCAGGTTGATGCCCGAGAGCAGCGTACCCACCCCCGCAATCTGCAGCGACCAGATGTAGTAGTCGACCCCGACATCCGGGCTGTGCAGAATACCGGACAGCGGCGGGTAGGCCAACCAGCCGGTGCGCGCAAATTCGCCTACGAACAGCGACATCATCACCAACACGGCGCCGCTGGTGGTCATCCAGAAGCTGAAGTTGTTCAGGAACGGAAACGCCACGTCACGTGCGCCGATCTGCAGCGGCACCGCAAAGTTCATCAACCCGGTCACCAGAGGCATGGCCACGAAGAAGATCATGATCACGCCGTGGGCGGTGAACACCTGGTCATAGTGGTGCGGAGGCAGGAAACCGGTCGAATCGCCGAAGGAAATGGCCTGCTGCAGGCGCATCATGATCGCGTCCGCGAAGCCGCGCAGCAGCATCACCAGGCCGAGGATGATGTACATGATGCCGATCTTCTTGTGGTCGATGCTGGTGAACCACTCGCGCCACAGGTAGCCCCAGGCGCGGTAGTAGGTCAGAGCGCCAAGAACGGCAGCACCACCCAATGCCACCGCAATGAAGGTGGCCAGCAGGATGGGTTCGTGGAATGGAATCGCGTCCCAGGTGAGACGGCCAAATATGAGCTTAGTAAGGTCGAGGTTGTCGAACATCGTTATTCCGGATGCCAAAAGTGATGCGGCGAAGGCCGAAATGCCGTGATTAGCGGCGCTGGATTAAAAGATGCCGGGCCATGCCCTACATCGGCTGGGTGACAGGCGAGGAGCTTGTGCCGCTAGGGTCGTTTACTGTGCACATCGCGCCCACGTAGGTGCGGACGGGGGCACCATTGAGGCCCAGTCGATTGCGTGTGGCGGGGTCCAGCGAAGCCAGGTTGTAGGCGCCGGGCATGCCCAGACCACCTTTGGCATCGATGGCCATCATCTCTTTCATGCACATCTTGTTGCTCTCAACGCAGCGGTTGAGAATGGCATCGTATAGATCGGCGGCAACGCTGGCATAGCGGCTGACGGGTTCGCGCTCGCTGGGGCGTTCCAGTTGCAGGTAACGGTCGCGGCCGAGTTCGCCGCCACCGGTTTTGACTGTCTTGACCCAGTTGTCAAAGTCGGCCACGGGCATGCCGTGGAACTTAAAGCGCATGTCGGAGAAGCCCGCACCGCTGTAGTTGGCCGAGAAACCTTCGAATTCACCAGGCTGGTTGATCACGGCGTGCAGCTTTGTTTCCATACCAGGCATCGCGTAGATTTGGCCCGCCAGAGCTGGAATGAAGAACGAGTTCATCACCGACGAAGCCGTGATCTTGAAGGTGATGGGGCGGTCTACGGGGGCAGCCAGCTCATTCACTACCGCAATCCCTTGCTCTGGGTAGATGAACAGCCATTTCCAGTCGAGCGCGACCACTTCCACCACCAGAGGCTTGACGCCGGCAGGGATCTCGCGTTCGGAATCCAGGCGTTGCAGGGGACGGTAGGGGTCCAGGGTATGCGTGCTGATCCAGGTCAGTGCGCCCAATGCAACGATGATCAGCAGCGGTGCGCCCCAAATCATCAGTTCCAGCTTGGTGGAGTGGTTCCACTCGGGGTCGTAAGTGGCGGCGGTGTTGGACTTGCGGTAACGCCAAGCGAACAGCAAGGTTAATACGATCACCGGTACGATGATCAGCAGCATCAACAGCGTTGAGATGATGATCAGATCACGTTGCTGTGTGGCGATATCGCCAGACGGGCTCAGTAGTACCGCTTTGCAGCCCGCCAGTAGAGCGATAGCTGGCAACAGAAGCAGTCCGCGAAGTGTTTTAGAGGATGGCATGCCAGGCAAGTATGAAAAGCGAAAACAAAAAGAATTAAGTATTTTCCCTGATACAAGCGCCATGGACGCTGGACATTTTGTCCTATCCCTGTGGCAACATATCTGCAACGGTGTGAGCTGCGATATCCCTCATTCGCACCGTGTCAATATAGCAAGGAGCCAGTATGGTGCAAAGCATCGCCCAGGAATATCCCTCCACGCCGTTACGCAATATGGAGTCCAATGTTCCGGATGGCAACGACGACCACGCCAATGTAGCTCCCGGCGATATCGCCGTCGGGGTGATTATTGGACGTACCTCTGAATACTTCGACTTCTTCGTCTATGGCATCGCTTCGGTGCTGGTGTTCCCTTCGGTGTTCTTTCCGTTTGAAGAACGGCTGCAGGGAACGCTGCTGGCCTTTGTGGTTTTCTCGTTTGCTTTCATTGCCCGTCCGCTGGGTTCGGCATTGTTCATGGCGATCCAGCGGCGTTGGGGGCGTGGTGTCAAGCTGACCTCGGCACTGTTCTTGTTGGGCTTCTCCACGGCAGGCATGGCCTTTTTGCCAGGCTACGCCACCTTGGGCTTCACGGCCATTGTGTTGTTGTCGGTGCTGCGCTTCCTGCAAGGTATTGCTTTGGGCGGGTCTTGGGATGGTCTGCCGTCTTTGCTGGCGCTCAGTGCACCTCCGGGGCGGCGTGGCTGGTATGCGATGCTGGGTCAGCTGGGGGCGCCGATTGGTTTTATGGTGGCCAGCGGCTTGTTCCTCTTCTTGCATTCCAGTTTGCCTCTGGCGGATTTCTTGGAATGGGGCTGGCGCTATCCTTTTTACGTGGCTTTCGCCATCAACGTGGTGGCGCTGTTTGCCCGTTTGCAGCTGGTGGTGACCGATGAATACACCAAGCTGCTGGAAGACCGCGCACTGGAGCCCACCGGCACCATCGAATTGGTCCGCAGCCAGGGCTACAACGTGTTTATTGGTGCGTTCGTGGCATTGGCCAGCTATGCCTTGTTCCATGTGATCACCGTGTTCCCCTTGTCCTGGATTGCCATCCATGCGACCCAGCCGATCAACGATGTGCTGGTCGTACAGATCGTTGGCGGGGCCATCGGGATTGTGGGCATCGTGACTTCGGGCTGGCTGGCCGACCGTATCGGCCGTCGCAATACGCTGGGTTTGCTGGCATGCCTGATTGCCGTGTTCAGCGGGTTCGCACCCATGTTGCTTGGCGGTACGCCCGCGATGCAGGATGCCTTCATTTTGATCGGCTTCGCTTTGCTGGGTTTGTCATACGGCCAGGCTGCGGGGGCAGTGACTGCTAATTTCGCTGCCAAGTTCCGCTACACCGGCGCTGCGCTGACGGCTGACGTGGCCTGGCTGATTGGGGCCGCGTTTGCGCCCTTGGTGGCCCTGGGCCTGTCGGCCCACTTCGGGTTGGCGTATGTCAGCATCTACTTACTCTCAGGGGCGATTTGCACGCTGGCTGCACTGCGGCTGAATCGTGCCATGGAAGTCCGGGATTGAAGTAGGCGGCGAGATGCAACATCCATCGGTAGATGGATGTTGCTCTGGATGCGGAATAAAAAAAGCCCTTGTGATTGCTCACAAGGGCTTTTTTATAAAGTGGTGGGTCCTGACAGATTCGAACTGTCGACCTACGGATTAAGAGTCCGCTGCTCTACCAACTGAGCTAAGAACCCACTTTAAAACTGGGTGCCACAAGTAAGAAGTTCGCTTGTGGCAAGCCCGCTATTATGCACTAACTTTCAGTAATTTTTGCGGGACTCTGAAGCATCTTGCATTCGTCGGGTTGGCCGGGCCAGTTTGTGCTGTGCTATTGCTATATATTTTGTAGCTATTGGCGCAGTCTTTATATGCCGTAAAAGCTCTTTTGGTTGAATCCGCCTAGGCCGGTACAAAGATCCGCTGCAGCTTGCGACACAATGCTCTTTTGAAGTGTGCCCAGCTTGGCACATCGGAATGCCGTGGCATTACAGAGGGACGGTATGAGTATGGATGAGATTCCGGGTATCCAGGACCGAGCAGCCGGTCCGCGTATCAGCACGGTAGGGCATGCGGCCCTGGACCATTGTTTTGACATTGCTGAATTCCCTTCACAACCGACCAAGACCCCCGCACAGGCCTACCGCATGGTGTCGGGTGGCATGGCTGCCAATGCCGCCATTGCGGCGGCCCGTCTGGGTGCGCGGGTGGGCTTGTTTGGCGCAGTAGGGGATGATGAGGCCGGGCGATTTCTGGCGCAGCGGGTGCACAGCTACGGCGTGGACTGCCAGGGCCTGCAGCGGGTGCCGGGGGCGACCTCGTCGATCTCGGCCGTGGTGATCGATGCCCAGGGCGAGCGCCAGATCTTCAATTGCCGTGGCGATGCGCTGCGCAATGCCGAGGCTTTGGACGTGTCCTTTCTGCGGGGCTCGGACGTGGTGATGGTCGACCCGCGCTGGATGGCCGGGGCCATCACGGCCTTGCGCTGGTCACGGACCGCGGGTGTGCTGAGCATGCTGGACGGCGATCTCTCTCCGCAGGAGGATTTGCAAACCCTCAGTCCGCTGGCCGATTGGTCGGTGTTTTCCGAGTCCGGCCTGGCCGCGTTTGCGCCGGCCTTGTCGGTAGATGCAGCGCTGCAGTCCGCACTGGATGCGGGCACCCAGGTGGCGGTGGTCACTCTGGGGCCGCGCGGTGTGCGCTGGAAGCGCGGTAGCGAAGGCGTGCTGCACACGATTCCGTCCTTTCCGGTCAAGGCGCTGGACACCAATGGCGCGGGCGATGTATTCCATGCCGCGCTGGCGTTGGCGTTGGCGCAGGGCCAGGGCGACCGCTCTGCCATCCGTTTTGCGGCGGCTGCGGCGGCGCTGAAATGCCAGCGCAACGGCGGCGTGGTGAACGGGCCCGACCGCGCCGAGCTCGACCAGTTTCTGGCTACGCAGAGCTGAGGCCGTGGCCGCGCTGCACAAAATTCCGGAGTCGGTGCTGGTGGTGCTGCACACCGCCGACTTGGATGTGCTGTTGATCCGCCGTGCCGATGCTTCGGAGCACTGGCAGTCGGTTACCGGCAGCAAGGACAGCTGGGACGAGGATTTTCGCCAGACGGCGGCGCGCGAAGTGCAGGAAGAAACCGGCATTCTGTGCGCCGAAGGCTCCTTCTTGGCCCCCATGCTGCACGACTGGCAGCTGGAAAACGTGTATGAGATCTACCCCCAATGGCGCCACCGCTATGCACCCGGCGTAGTGCGCAACCGCGAGCGGGTGTTTGGCCTGCAGGTGCCTGCGGGCACGCCGGTGCAGCTGAGCCCGCGCGAACACACGGCCTACCAATGGTTGCCGTACCATGTGGCTGCGCAGACCTGCTTTTCACCTTCTAACGCCGAGGCGATTTTGATGCTCCCTCGCTTTCTTCTATGACTGTTTTGCGTGTAGCCACCTACAACATCCACAAGGGTGTGCAGGGTATGGGGCCGACGCGGCGCCTGGAAATCCACAACCTCGGCCATGCGGTAGAGCAGCTGGATGCGGATATCGTCTGTCTGCAAGAGGTGCGCAAGCTGAACCGCAGCGAGCAAAAGTACTTCACCCATTGGCCGGATCTGCCCCAGGCCGACTATCTGGCGCCCGAGGGCTATGAGTCGGTCTACCAGACCAATGCCATCACCCGCCACGGCGAGCACGGCAACGCCTTGCTGTCGCGCTGGCCGGTGGTGTGGCACAAGCACGAGGACATGTCGGACCACCGCTTTGAGCAACGCGGCTTGCTGCACGTGCATGTCGAAGCCCACGGCCTGCCCATCCATGTGATCGTGGTGCATCTGGGCCTGATACCGGCCAGCCGGATACGCCAGGTGCAGCAGCTATCGGCCTATATCGCGCGCGAGGTGCCGGGCGATGCGCCTCTGATCGTGGCCGGCGATTTCAACGACTGGGGCAGCCAGATGCGCCATGCGCTGAACCGCATCCACCTGCAGGCCTTTGTGTCTAACGACGCGCGCACCTATCCCTCCCGTTTGCCGCTGGCGCAACTCGACTATGTGTATGCGCGCGGCATGCGGCCGCTGGGCCTGGAAGTACCGCGCGGCCGCATCTGGTGGCGCATGTCGGACCATTTGCCGCTGCTGGCCGAGTTCGAAATCTGAGCCCGATGGCGCGCGCCTACCCCCCTTTGCGTGGTGGCCACAGCTTGCAGTTACTGGAAGGCAGCCAAGCGCTGTTTCCGGCGCTGGTGGCGGCCATGGACGCTGCCCAGCATGAAATATGGCTGGAAACCTATATTTTTGATTGCACCGGCGCGGGCGCCGAGGTGGCCGAAGCTTTGATACGGGCCGCGCAGCGCGGCGTGCTCACCAGCGTGGTGGTCGATGGCCTGGGCACCGGTGCCATGACCCCAATCTGGCGCGACCGCTTCCAGCGTGCCGGGGTGCGCTGGCGGGTCTACTCGCCGGTCAATATGCTGGTGCTGCTGCTGCCCACCCGCTGGCGGCGGCTGCACCGCAAGCTATGCGTGGTGGACAGCGCCGTGGCATTTTGCGGCGGCATCAACATCCTGGACGACTTCCACGACCCGAACTTTGGCGCTTTGCAGGCGCCGCGCTTCGACTTCGCAGTGCGTGTGACGGGCCCCTTGGTGGCCCAGACCAGCACCACCATGGCGGTGCTCTGGCGGCGCCTGCAGGCCGTGCGCGATCTGCGCCAGCATGAGCTGCAAAGAGCCATGCATACCCTGCTGGCGCGCCGAAGCCGCAGCGCAGGTGCTACTGAATCCATAGCTTCTGGCGCAGATACCACCAGCGCTGCACTCGTATTGCGTGATAACTTACGCAGCCGAGCGCGGATCGAGCGTGCCTACCTGCGGGCGATTGCCGCAGCCCGGCACGAGATCATCATTGCCAATGCCTACTTCGTGCCCGGCTTTCGCCTGCGCCAGGCCCTGGTGCGGGCTTCCGAGCGTGGCGTGCGGGTGCAGCTGCTGTTGCAGGGGCGTTACGAATACTTCATGCAGTACTACGCGGCCCGGCCGGTTTACGGCGTGCTGCTGGGGGCGGGGGTGGACATCTTTGAGTACGCGCCCAGCTTTCTGCACGCCAAGGTGGCGGTGGTCGACGGCCACTGGGCCACGGTGGGCTCGTCCAACCTCGACCCCTTGAGCCTGCTGCTGGCGCGCGAGGCCAATGTGGTGGTGGACGACAAGGCGTTTGCGGCCACCTTGCGCGAACGCCTGCTGTTGGCCATGGCCGAGGACGGCACGCAGATGGACCCGGCGCAGTACGCCAGCCGCTCCCTGCGCCAGCGCGGCCTGGAGTACCTGGCCATGCTGGTGATGCGGCTGGCCCTGCTGGTGACGGGCAAGCGCTACTAGACAGAGAGCAAGAGCAGCGGTTTTCAGCCCAGCTTGAACACCGCTACCGCTTGCGCCAGGCGTTCGGCCTGTTCGCGCAGGCTCTCGGCGGCCGCGGCCGACTGCTCGACCAGGGCGGCATTTTGCTGCGTCATCTGGTCCAGCTGGCCGACGGCGGTGTTGACCTCGCGAATGCCATCCGACTGCTCGGAGGCCGCGGCGGTGATCTCGCTGATGATGTCGCTGACCTGCTTCACCGAGCTGACGATCTCGTCCATGGTGCTGCCGGCGTTCTGCACCAGCCGCGAACCCGACTCGACCTTGTCCACCGAGGCGCTGATCAGGGTCTTGATCTCCTTGGCGGCTTCGGCGCTACGCTGCGCCAGGCTACGCACCTCGCTGGCCACCACCGCAAAGCCGCGGCCTTGTTCGCCGGCGCGTGCCGCTTCCACGGCGGCATTCAGCGCCAGAATATTCGTTTGGAAGGCGATGCCGTCGATCACGCCGATGATGTCGGCGATCTTTTTGGAGCTGTGGTTGATGTCGACCATGGTGGTCACCACCTGGCCCACCACCGCGCCGCCGCGGGCGGCGACTTCGGCCGCCGACGCTGCCAGCTGGTTGGCCTGGCGTGCGGCATCGGCCGAATGCTGTACCGTGTTGGTCAGCTGGTCCATGCTGCTGGCGGTGCGCTGCAGATTGCTGGCAGTCTGCTCGGTGCGCGCGCTCAGGTCCTGGTTGCCGGTGGCAATTTCGGAGCTGGCCGTGCCTATGCTTTCCACCGATGCGCGGACCTGCGACAAGGCCTGCATATAGCGCTGCCGCAGGCTCTCGACCTCGCGTACCAGCATGCCGATTTCGTCCTGCCGCTGTGTCTGGAAAGCCTGGGTCAGATCGCCCTGGGTGACGGTGGTGATGGCCTGGGTCAGCTCGCCCAGCGGCTGGCTCACATTGCGGCGCACTAGCAGATACAGGCCTACGCCCAGCAGCACGGCGGTAGCGGCCAGCAGGGACCAGATGGTGGTCATATTGCGCCAGTACTCGGCCATGGACTCGCTTTCGGACACTTCGGCAATCAGCCAGCCGGTACCCGACTTGGTTTTGCGCAGCACGGCCCAGGCATCGGTGGGCTGCGCGCCAAACAGGGTGGCGGCATCGCGCACATAGCCGTCTGGCGCAGCCGCCAAGGCGGCCAAGAAGCTTTCTGCCTGCGGATAGGCTTCCAGCACTTTCTTGCCCTTGGCCGTGGGGTGCAGGGTGAAGCGGTAGTCGGCGGGTGCGCCGCGTGCGTCGATGTAGTAGATCCCGCCCGAGCTGAAGAAGCGCACGTCGTTGATTTGCTTTTCCAGCGACACCTGTTGCAAGGAGGTATCGCTACCCACAAACAATATGCCGACGATGGCGCCGCCAGAGTCGCGCAGCGGCTCGTAATGCGTCATGTACTGCTTGCCGAACAGCATGGCCAGCCCGGTATAGGACTGGCCGGCCAAAATCAGCTTGTAGGCCGGGTGGGCGCGGTCCAGCAGGGTGCCCATGGCGCGTTCGCCGTCCTGCTTCTTCAGCGAGGTGGTGATGCGAATGAAGTCATCGCCTTTCTTCATGAACACCGTGGCGACGCCGCCGGTGTCCTTGCTGAATTTGTCGACGGCGGTGAAGTCGCCGTTGATGGGCGTGCCAAAGCTTTTCAGTTCGTCCGTGCCTTCTTCCAGCCGGGGTGCGGGGTCGAACTCCTGGCGGAAGGCCAGGTACGAGCGCTGCACCACCTCGCGGCTGATCTGGTCGGTGGCATCGGCCACGGCGACCATGCTTTGCACCCGCTCGGCCACCGACGACACCATCAGTGCGTGGGTACTGCGTTTTTCCAGGTAGCCGATGGCCATGCTGACGGCCAGCAGCACCAGCGCCAGCCCGGCGATCGACATCAAGGCGAGTTTGCGGGCAACCGACTGGTGGCTTGCGGGGGTGTTGGTCATGGTGGACTTCCGGGCTAAATCGTAACAATTGGTTAATCATTGCATGTTAATCCATGCTGATGAATGCCATTGAGCTTATCGGCAGCGCGGTGTCCGTTGCGTAGTGTTTTTGCCAAATGCCAAGCCTGTCGGGCGTCTACTGCTACATCTTTGTGCTTGTTTGAGCCCCCACTTCGGCCACGATGACGCAGGCCAGGCCTGCCAGCACCAGGGTCAGGCCTGCATAGGCGGCCCAGGGTGCGGGCTCATGCAGCACCCACACCGCCAGCACAAATGCCACCAGGGGCTCGGCCAGGGCCAGCGTGACTGCGGTGGCGCTGGCAATCCGGCGCAGCGCGTGGCTGAACAGCAGGTAGCTGATGCCGGTCGTCACCACGCCGAGGTAGCCCACCAGCAGCATGTCAGTCGCCGCCATGCGGATGCCGCCCGACAAGCCCAGTGCCACCGGCACCGCCAGCAGCGCCGCCGTGCCAAAGACACCCAGCGTGGCCGTCGCTGGCGAGGCGGCGTGCACCAGCCTTTGGTTCAGCAGCGCATAGCCGGCGTAACCCAGGCCAGCGGCCAGGCACAGCAGTGTGCCGTGCAGGCTGAATGCCTGCTGCGTGCCGCCGCCCAGCACCATCCAACTGCCGCCACCAACGGCCAGCAGCGTGCCCAGCCACCAGGCCGGGCGTGGCGTGTGGCGCAGCACCATCCACTGCAGCAGCCCGGCCCATACCGGGCCGCTGCCCAGGGCGATGGCAGTACCTACGGCAACGCCACTGGCCTTCACCCCGGCAAAAAACGCCAGGTTGTAGCCGGCGATGCAGGCACCTGCCAGCCAGACTTCGGGCCAGCGCAGCCGGCCTAGGTCTTGCCACCACTGGCGGCGCGGCTGGGTGCAGGCGGTGTACAGCGCAAAAAATGCAGCGGCCACGGCCAGGCGCAGCGCGCCGATCCAATAGGCCGATAAATGCGGTGGTGCCAGGCTTTGCGCAGTGCCGGTCGTGCCCCATAGCAGGGCTGCGCCCAGCACCATCAGGCTACCGCTGAGTGGATGGTTTTTCATGCCGCCATGCTGGGGCCCGGCAGGCGGCCGAATGTCGAGAGACTCTTGTACTTGGGTTAGCTGCGCAGCTGTTTCGTACCTACGCCATGGTCGCGCTTGAGCGCATAGGCCAGGGCACTGGCACTGCGGTAGCCCACCTGCAGCGCGGCGGTTTCCAGCGGCGTGCCGGCCTGTATCCACTGCATCGCCCGCTGCAGCCGGCGTGCGCGCAGATAGGCCTGCGGCGTGCTGCGGCTCAGCTCCAGCAGCCGGGCGTGGAAGCGCTGTGGGCTCAGGTGGAACAGGGCGGCCATGCGCGCCGTGTTCCAGGGCGTGTGCAGCTCGGCATCGAGTGCATCGTCTAGTTGCTGCAGCGCCAGGCTGCGGCGCTGCAGCAACTGGGGCGCTTGCAGGATGGCAGCCAACTGGGCGGCGGCATTGGCGTCCGGTAGCGCTTGGCTGCAAGCCGGTGGCACGGCAAAGCGCTTGACCCGGTCGACCCCGGCCTGGGCCGGCGCGTCTATCACCCACATCGCGGTGCCGCTGGCGGCCTGGAATCCATGGGCCACGCCGGCCGGCACGATCACGCCGCAGGCGGTATCGGCAAAGCTGGCGCGGCCCCCGATCTCCAGCTCCATCCGGCCGTGCAACGCGAACATGATCTGGGCATGCTCGTGCGCGTGCGACTGGTGTTCACCGCTGTAACGGCGGATGTCGCAGCGGGCTTGCAGGGGAGTGGCCATGGGCCGCACTATAAAACCAAGCGCTGCAGGGTGCCGCGTGCGTCCGTGCGACATCTGCGTGTTTCTCCGCTGGACAGCCAGGGGGCTGGCGGTAAGAATCAATTTGTTACGAATCTGGACAAGACACGGTGCTTAGCCATCTGGCGGGGCCTATGCTGCGGGCAGCGCTTGCGGGCGTTCCGTTCTCTCGTCAAGGGTTCGGGCCTGACCCACCACAACCACCATGTCTCCTGTTGCTGCCGATACCACCCCCAAGCTCCGCTCGTCCCGGCGGTCTGCCTGGCGTTGGTGCCTGCAGCTGGCCGGGACCTTCAAGTTCCGGGTGCTGCTGGTGGCGGTCATGTCGGCCTTGCTGTCGGGTGTGGCGTCCAGCTACTTCATGGCTTACGAGAGTGAACGCGTCATCTTGCGCAGCTTCAGTTTGCAGCAGCGCGACGAGGTGGAGCTGGCGGCCGAAATGCTCGGCAGCAAGATTGCCCGGGTGCAGGCCAGCCTGGGCCTGATGGCCAGCAGCATCAGCCCCGACCTGCTGGAGCGCCCCGCGGCCCTGGAGCGCCAGCTGCACAGCCATCCGTTCATGCTGCAGATGTTTTCGGCGGTGCAGGTGGTGAAGATCGATGGCACGGTGCGGGCCCGGGCGGCGCGCAGCGTGCAGCTGCTGGAGGGGGTGGACTTCACCCGCGAGGGCTATTTCCAGCGCACGGTCACCATGGGGGTCAACGGCGTGTCCGACCCCAGCGTCAGCAACGGGGTGTCCGAGCCCATGGTGGTGATGAGCGTGCCGATCCGCGACCTGGGTGGCCGCATCTTTGCGGTGATGGTCGGGGCGCTGCCGCTGCAGTCGTCCGATTTGCTGCCCACGGCGGCATCGACGCTGGGACCGTTTTCTGCGGCGCTGATCGTCTACACCCGCAGCGGTGTGGTGCTGGCGCACCCGGATGCGCAGCGCCGCCTGCAGCAAGTGGTCGACGAGCCCGGTCTGGGCCCGGTGGTGGCCGCGTGGCGGGCCCGCGGCGCCAATGCCATAGACGCCAGCGGCGCGCATGACCTGCCGCGCTACCTGGTGGCCACGGCCTATGTGTCGGCCGCCGACTGGTATGTGGCCCGCGTCACCAGCACCGACTACGCCTTGCAGCCGCTGCGCCAGGTGCATACCGAGTCCTGGTTGGTGGTGGTCGGCATCATGGCCTTGTGCGCGCTACTGTCCACGCTGCTGATTTCCAACATCACCCGGCCCATCACCCAGCTACGCGACCGGGCGCAGCGGCTGCTGGGGGCCGAGCACGACCCATCCGCCGGCTGGCCCCGTGCCCGTGGCGAGATCGGCGAACTGGTGCAGGTGTTCCGCCATGTGACGATGGAGCGGGGCAGGGCGCAGGCCGCCCAGAACGCCATGGTGGAGCAGCTCAAGGCCATACTCAAGAACGCCTCGGTGGGCATCGTCATCACCCGCGACCGGCATTTCGAGCTGGTCGGCAGCCAGGCCAACCAGCTGTTCGGCTATGCCGATGGCGAACTGCAGGGCCTGGACACCTCGGTGCTGTATGTGTCGCCCCAGGCCTATGCGGAGACCGGCGAGCGCTTTCGCGTCTCGCTGAAGATGCTGGGCTATTTTGACGGCGAGGTGGTGCTGCGCCGCAAGGACGGCAGCCAGCTGCTGGTGCATATGCGCGGCCGCGGGGTGAACGACAGCGACCCGACGGCCGGCGTGATCTGGATACTGACCGACGTTACCGCCGCCCGTGCCGTGCAGGACCAGCTGTCATGGACGGCCAGCCACGACAGCCTGACCCAGCTGGCGAACCGGCTGGATTTTGAATCCCGCCTGGCCAGCGCCATCGCCCATGCCATCCACCCGCAGGAGCGCGGCGAGGTGTGTGCGATGTTTATCGACTTGGACCGCTTCAAACCCATCAACGACACCGCAGGCCACGCGGCCGGCGACGAGGTACTGCGCCAGATTGCCCGGCTGCTCGAGTCGCGCGTGCGCCAGAGCGACACCGTGGCCCGCATGGGCGGCGACGAATTCGCCATCCTGCTGCCCGGCTGCTCGCTGGAGCGGGCCCAGACGATTGCCGAGCAGGTACGCATCGGTGTCGAAACCTGGCGCATGCTGTGGCGCACCCATACGTTCAGCCTCAGCGCCAGCATCGGCGTGGTGCAACTGAGTGCGGACCTGCCCGATGTAGCCGCGGTGCTGGAAGCCGCCGACAGCGCGTGTTACGAGGCCAAGCGCAGCGGCCGCAACCAGGTCGTGACCTATGGCGCGCCGCCGCCTGTGGTGCTGCGGGCCTAGGCCGTAGCCCATCGCTGGCTTGCCGTTTGTGCGCGGCAGTTCCGTCGGCAAATGCTGCACGCTGGCCGGGTCTTGGTGGGACAATGCTCCATGGACCAGCCCAAAACTTCCCCTAAAACGCCAAGCGGCGATCTGACCTCCTTGGTGGGTGCGCTCGAGCAAAGCCAAAGTGTCAGGGAACGGGTGGAGGCGTGCGCGGACATTCTGGGTTCCGCGAAAAGCGACGTGATGCAAAACCTGGTCAAGGGGGCTGCCGATAAGGCGGTGGGCCTGGCGTTGACCAACATGGAGCAGGTGGAGGGCGAGGTGCAGGATTGCGCCGACGATCTGCACGACGTAAACGATACCCTGGCGCAAGGCGTTGCCGAACTGGCGCGCATGGAGGCGGCGCTGGCAGCTTCCCAGCAGGCGCTGGCGGCATCCGAAGCCGCTTTGCTGGTAGCCCAGGATGCGGAGCAACAGGCCAAACGGGAGGCTATGCACGACGCGGCGACGGGCCTTCCCAACCGCGAGCATTTCAATTCGCGGCTCGTCCATGCGATTGCGCAAGCGCAGCGCCATGGCCTGACCCTGGCCGTGATGTTCTTCGATCTGGACAAGTTCAAAGCCATCAATGATGGCTATGGCCATGCGGCTGGCGACAGCGTTTTGCAGCAGGTTGCCGACCGCTTGCTGGCGCATTGCCGTGCCGAAGACACGG
This sequence comes from Rhodoferax ferrireducens, assembly GCF_031458075.1. Taxonomy (GTDB): domain Bacteria; phylum Pseudomonadota; class Gammaproteobacteria; order Burkholderiales; family Burkholderiaceae_C; genus Rhodoferax_B; species Rhodoferax_B ferrireducens_A. The sequence continues at coordinate 355,691 of NZ_JAVDXT010000002.1, forward strand.
TATGCCGGAACGGCGGCGATGAATTCCTCTACTTGTTGATCCATCCCCAAGGCAGGGAAAACATAGGGCGCATCGCCCAGGCGGTGCGCAGCGCCATCGGCAAGCCGATGGAGGTGGATGGCCAGCAGCTCGCCATCCTTGCCAGCATCGGCATATCCATTTATCCGGACGACGGGGCCTTGCCGGATGAACTGGTGCACCACGCCGATCTGGCGATGTATGTGGCCAAGAAAGCGCAGTCTGGTGTGGCTTTTTTTGCCCACACCCCCGAGAGCCAGTCCACTACCTAAGCAGCGCTGGCCGTCAGCGCCCGCAGCACGTTCTCCGCGGTGGCCGGTGCCGCCAGCTGCACCACCGCGCCGTCGCCCCGTGCGGCGGCAATCGCCTCTTTCATCGCTTCGAACACGCTGATCGCCAGCATGAATGGCGGCTCGCCCACGGCCTTGCTGCCGAACACGTTGTCCTCGCGGTTCGGCTGGTCCCACAGGTCCACCTTGAAGTGCGCGGGGATGTCGCCGGTGGCCGGTATCTTGTAGGTGCTGGGCGCGTGGGTGGACAGCGCGCCCTTGGCGTTCCACACCAGTTGCTCGGTGGTCAGCCAGCCCACGCCCTGGATGAAGCCACCTTCCACCTGGCCGATGTCGATGGCCGGGTTGATGCTGGTGCCAGCGTCGTACAGGATGTCGATCTTCAGCACCCGGCTTTCGCCGGTCAGGGTGTCGATGGCGACCTCGCTGCAGGCAGCGCCGTAGGCGAAGTAGTAGAACGGCCGGCCGGTCAGCGTGGTCTTGTCGTAATGGATCTTGGGCGTGCGGTAGAAGCCGTCGCTCCACAGCTGGATGCGGTTCGCATAGGCCTGCTGCACCAGGCTGGTAAACGGCCGGCTGGCCGTGGGGGTGATCACCTGGCCATTCTGGAAGCGCACCGCGCCGGCGCCGCAGCCGTCCAGGCCGGCGGCAAACTGGGCCAGGTTGTCGCGCACATTGCGGGCCGCATACTGGGCGGCGCGGCCGTTCAGGTCGGTGCCGCTGGAGGCGGCGGTGGCCGAGGCGTTGGGCACCTTGCTGGTGTCGGCGGCGGTGGCCAGCACGCTCTCGAACGGGATGCCCAGCTCATCGGCCACGATCTGCGCCACCTTGGTGTTCAGGCCCTGGCCCATCTCGGTGCCGCCGTGGTTCACCTGCACGCTGCCGTCGGTGTAGACATGCACCAGCGCGCCGGCCTGGTTGAACAGGGTGGCGGTGAAGGAGATGCCGAACTTCACCGGCGTGATGCTGATGCCGCGCTGGATCACCGGGTTCGCCGCGTTCCAGGCCGAAATGGCCTTGCGCCGTTCCTGGTAGTGCGCAGACTGCTCTATTTTTGAGAGTATGGGGTGCAGGATGTTGTCTTCCACCGCCATCTGGTAGTGGGTGGTGTTGCGCTGCGGATTCGGCGTGTCGGCCGCGTCGTACAGGTTGTGCCGGCGCACCTCCAGTGGGTCCAGGCCGAGCTGGCGCGCGATCTCGCTGAGTATGGTTTCAATGACGATCACGCCCTGCGGCCCACCGAAGCCGCGGAAGGCGGTGTGGCTCTGGGTGTGGGTCTTCAGCCGGTACGAACTGATGTCCACATCGGCCAGAAAGTAGGCGTTGTCGGCATGGAACACCGCGCGGTCGGCCACCGGACCGCTGAGGTCGGCGCTGAAGCCGCAGTTGGCCAGCATCAGCAGCTGAAAGCCGCAGATGCGGCCCGCGCCGTCAAAGCCCACGGTGTAGTCGTAGGCGAACGGGTGGCGCTTGCCGGTGATGCTGAAGTCGTCGTCGCGGTCCAGCCGCAGCTTGATCGGGCGGCCCAGCTTGTGGGCGGCGATGGCGGCCCAGACGGCCAGATGCCCGGCCTGGGTTTCCTTGCCGCCAAAGCCGCCGCCCATGCGCCGGCATTCGACCCGCACCGCATGGTTGGCCAGGCCCAGCGCGTGCGCCACCCAGTGCTGCACCTCGCCCGGATGCTGGGTGCTGGAATGGACCAGCCACTGGCCTTGCTCCTGCGGCAGCACGTAGGCGATCTGGCCTTCGAGGTAGAAGTGCTCCTGCCCGCCGACTTCGAGCTGGCCGCTCAGTGTGTGCGGGGCCGCTGCGATGGCCTGGGCCGCATCGCCACGGCGCACGAACACTGGCGGCAGCACATAGCTTTGCGCGGCATAGGCGGCGCGCACATCCAGCAAGGCGGGCAGGGCTTCGATGTCCAGCTTGACGGCACGGGCGGCGGCGCGGGCCTGCATCACCGTGCTGGCCACCACCAGGCCGACCACCTGGCCGATGTGCTGCACCGTGTCGCTGGCGAAGATCGGTTCGTCGTGGGCGAAGGCGGCCAGCACGGTGTCACCCGGGATGTCGCTGGCCAGCACCACGGCCTGCACGCCGGGCATGGCCAGCGCGGCGTGGCTGTCCACGCCCAAGAGCCTGCCGTGGGCCACGGTGGACAGAATGGGCGCGGCGTACAAGGTGCCGCGCACCTCGGGCAGGTCGTCCACGTAATGCGCGTTGCCGCTGACCTGGGCGCGCGCACTCTCGTGCGGCACCGAGCGGCCGGCGGCGCTGCTGGCGAGCTTGAGTTTTTCAGGGGCGTTCATACACAGGCCTCCACGTCAAAATGGGCCAGATTGATCTGCGTCTGGCCTTGGCTTTCCAGCCAGAAGCGCTGCAGCAGATTGCCCAGCACCTCGCTGCGGTAGGCGGCGGAGGCGCGCATGTCGGAGATGGGCTGGAACTCGGCGCGCAGCGCGGCTGCGGCGGCGTGGGCGGTTGCCAGGGTCCAGGGCTGGCCGGTCAGCGCGGCCTCGGTCTGGACTGCGCGCACCGGGGTGGCAGCCACGCCGCCGGCGCCGATGGAGGCGCGGGTGACGCTGCCGTCCGTGATGGTCAGGTTGATCGCCAGGCAGACCGCCGAAATGTCGTCGTCGAAGCGTTTGGAGATCTTGTAGACCCGCATGAAGTCGCCGTTCGGCCGCGGCACTTTGATCCAGGCCAGCACCTCGTCGGCGGCCATCACATTGGTACGGTAGCCGGTGTACAGGTCTTCCAGCGGCAGCTCGCGCGTGCCATGGGTATTTGCCAACACCACGCTGGCCCCGAGTGCGATCAGCAGCGGCATCGAGTCGCCAATCGGCGAGCCATTCGCCACATTGCCGCCCAGCGTGCCCGAGTTGCGCACCGGCAGGCCGGCGAAGCGGCTGGCGAAGTTGTGCAGCTGGGGCCGGTCGGCTACCAGGGCGGTATAGGCGTCGTGCAAAGTGACGGCGGCGCCGATCTGCAGATAGTTGGCATGCGGTTCGATCTGGCGCAGCTCGGCCACCTGGGTGACGTCGAGCACGCGGTCGAAATGCTGGTGCATCTTGGTGACCCAGAGTCCGACATCGGTGCAGCCGGCGACGATTTGCGCGCCGGGGTCGGCGGCGCGGGCGGAGGTCAGCTCGTCCAGGCTGCGCGGAGATTTATAAGCAAAATCGGGCTCCGCCGCAGAGCGGATAAGCGCCAGCTGCTCTAGATGTTGTAGCAAAGCGGCTTCGTCGATGCGCACTGCGGGCAGCTGCTCCATCTGCTGCGCCGCGTCCAGAATCGGCCGGTAGCCGGTGCAGCGGCACAGGTTGCCCGACAGCGCCTCCTGCGCGTCGCTACGGCGGATGGACTGGCCCTGGCAGACGCTGTTCTGGTACATGCCGAACAGGCTCATCACGAAGCCGGGGGTACAAAAGCCGCATTGCGAGCCGTGGCACTGCACCATGGCCTCTTGCGCGGGGTGCAGGCTGCCGTCGGCCTGGGCCAGGTCTTCCACCGTCCACAGCGCCATGCCGTTGACCGAATGGGCCAGGCGGATGCAGCTGTTGATGGCGCGAAAGCGCAGATGGCCGTTCTCGGGCTCGGCCAGCACCACGGTGCAGGCGCCGCAGTCGCCTTCGCCGCAGCCTTCCTTGGTCCCGCAGGCGCCTAAGTCCTCGCGCAGCACCTGCAATAGCGTGCGGTCGGGTGGTACATTGCCCAGCGCCACGGTCTGGCCGCGCCGTATGAAGCGAATGGTTTGGGTCGTCATGGCTTAAAAATTCCTAGTGAGGCAGGGGCGGAGCACAGGGTAAGTTTGTAACAGGCACTCCACATACGCAGCAGCATATGACACGCATCCATACACCTATATGAGAGACCAGACGCTTTTCGACAAGATCGACCTCCATCTCATCAGGGTCTTGCATACCGTGCTTACTGAACGCAGCGTCTCCCGTGCCGCCATCCGCCTGGGCATGACCCAACCGGCGGTGAGCGCGGCCCTGAAGCGGCTGCGCGACTTGGCCGATGACCCTATTTTGGTGCGTTCTGGCTCTGGCATGGTGCCCACCGATGCGGGTTTGCGCATGCTGACGCCTAGCGCCAGCATTCTTCGTGCCGCCGAGGTGCTGTTCAGCGATGTGCGCAGCTTCGAGCCGCAGACCGCGCAAAGCACCTTCCGCGTCGCCGCCAGCGACTACCTCGATCCCTTGTTTCTACCCCAGCTGGTGGCGCGCATCAAGTCCGAGGCGCCGCTGTGCGCGATCGAAATCCACCCCTTGTCCGGCCACCTGGACTACCCCGCGCACCTGGCCCAGGGCGAGCTAGACGTGGTGATCGGCAACTGGAGCCGTCCGCCCGAAGACCTGCACATGGGGCGCTTGTTTGGCGACGAGGTGGTGAGTCTGGTTAGCCTGGAGCACCCGGCGGCGCGCCGCGGCTGGGACCAGGACACCTGGCTGTCGGCCGAGCACATCGCGCCCACGCCCACCCATCCGGGTGCCAAGGGCGTGATCGACGAGCACCTGGAAACCCTGGGCCTGCGCCGCAACATCGTGGCCCGCTGCGCGCATTTCGGCCTGATCCCGGCCATGGTGGCATCGAGCTTGCTGGTGCTGACCACGGGGCGGCAGTACTGCGAGCGCTATGCGGCGCAGCTGCCGGTGAAGATACTGCCGTGTCCGCTGCCGTTTCCCCGCATGATGTATTACCAGCTCTGGCATGCGCGCACCCACACTTCGGCCTCGGGCAAGTGGCTGCGCGCACTCACCAAGTCGGTGGCGGCTTCGCTACGAAAAGCATAGCTGCTCGTGTAATATACGCCTGCGCTAGAAGCATTATTTTTATAAATCGAAGATCCCCAAGCCATGGCCCCAACCCCAGCTCCGCCCAGGTTGCAACTGACCAGCATCACCAAGCGCTACCCCGCGGTGGTGGCCAATAGCGGTGTGTCATTGACGGTGCAGCCCGGCGAAGCCCATGCGGTGCTGGGCGAGAACGGCGCGGGCAAGTCCACGCTGATGAAGATCATCTACGGCTCGGTCAAGCCCGACGAAGGCACGGTGCTGTTCAACGGCCAGCCCGTCCACATCCGCAACCCGCAGGAGGCGAGGGCGCTGGGCATCAGCATGGTGTTCCAGCATTTCAGCCTGTTCGACACCCTGACCGTGGCCGAGAACGTCTGGCTGGGGCTGGACAAAAGCCTGAGCCTGGCCGAGGTCACCCAGCGCATCGTCGCCAAGGCCAGCGCCTACGGCCTGGACATCGACCCGAGCCGCCCGGTGCACACCCTGAGCGTGGGCGAGATGCAGCGGGTCGAAATCATCCGCGCGCTGCTGACCAACCCCAAGCTGCTGATCCTGGACGAGCCGACCTCGGTGCTGACGCCGCAGGCGGTGGAAAAGCTGTTTGTGGTGCTGAAACAGCTTGTCAGCGAAGGCTGCAGCATCCTTTACATCAGCCACAAGCTGCACGAGATCCGCGAACTCTGCACCGCCTGCACCGTGCTGCGTGGCGGCAAGGTCACAGGTGTGTGCAACCCGGCCGAGGAAACCAATGCCTCGCTGAGCCGGCTGATGATCGGCGCCGAGCCGCCGGCGCTGCAGCACCGCGAGGTCAAGACCGGCGCCACCGTATTGAAGGTGCAGGGCCTGCGCCTGCCGCGCGAAGACCAGTTTGGCGTAGACCTGGATGGCATCGACCTGGAGGTGCGGGCCGGCGAGGTGGTGGGCATCGCCGGCGTTTCGGGCAACGGCCAACGCGAGCTGATGTATGCCTTGTCGGGCGAAGACACCCGGGCCGGCGCCAGCATGGTGACGGTATTCGGTAAGCCGGTGGGCCAGCTCGGGCCCAACCAGCGGCGCGCGCTGGGTGTGCACTTCGTGCCCGAAGAGCGGCTGGGCCGCGGCGCCGTGCCCACCATCGGCCTGGCGCACAACCTGATGCTGACGCGCACCAACGCTATCAGCCCCAGCGGCTGGATCAAGGTGCGGGCGCTGCAAACCCAGGCGCTGGGCGTGATCGAGCGCTTCAAGGTCAAGACCGGCGGGCCGAACGCGGCGGCCAAGTCGCTGTCGGGTGGCAACTTGCAGAAGTTCATCGTCGGCCGCGAGATCGACGCCAACCCCAAGCTGCTGATCGTTTCGCAGCCCACCTGGGGCGTGGACGTGGGCGCGGCCGCGCAGATCCGCGGCGAGATTCTGGCCTTGCGCGATGCCGGCTGTGCGGTGCTGGTGGTCAGCGAAGAGCTGGACGAATTGTTTGAAATCTGTGACCGCCTGCACGTGGTGGCCAAGGGGCGGCTGTCGCCCTCGATCCCGCGTGCAGCGGCCACCGTGGCCCAGATTGGAGAATGGATGAGCGGCCTTTGGAATACCCCGAACACCCCGAATGCAGCAGAGGTGGCGCATGCTCAAGCTTGAACCGCGCCCCCAGCCATCCAAGTTCTGGGGCTATGGCTCGCCGATCCTGGCGCTGCTGGTGACGGTGCTGATCGGCGTCATCCTGTTCGTGGCCCTGGGCAAGGACCCGGTCAAGGGCTTGATGGTGTTCTTCTGGGAACCGATCAAAACCCCGTATGCGCTGGGCGAGCTGATGGTCAAGGCCACGCCGCTGCTGATCATCGCGCTGGGGCTGGCGGTGTGCTTCCGCTCGAATGTGTGGAACATCGGCGCCGAGGGCCAGTACCTGATAGGCGCGGTGTTCGCCTCCGGCGTGGCGCTGCTGGCCGACAAGAGCACCGGCGGCTGGATCGTCATTCCCATTCTGCTGGCCGGGGTGCTGGGCGGCATGGTCTGGGGCGGTATCACCGCGCTGCTGCGCGACAAGTTCAACGCCAGCGAGATTCTGGTCAGCCTGATGCTGGTCTACGTGGCCACCATGGTGCTCAGCTACCTGGTCTACGGCCCCTGGAAAGACCCGCTGGGCTACAACTTTCCGCAGACCAAGAACTTCGACGCCGTGACCCAGATCCCGCGCCTGTGGAAGGGCTCGCGGGTCAGCATCGGCTTGCTGATCGCGCTGGCCGGGGTGGCGGTGCTGTGGGTGTTCTTGTTCCGCACCAGGGCCGGCTTTGCCCAGCAGGTGGGCGGGCTGGCGCCGGCGGCGGCGCGCTATGCAGGGTTTTCGTCGCGCAAGGCGCTGTGGATTGCGCTGCTGACCTCCGGCGGCGCGGCCGGCCTGGCCGGCGCGCTGGAAGTCGCCGGGCCGATCGGCCAGCTCACGCCCTATGTGCCGGCGGGCTACGGCTTTGCGGCCATCATCGTGGCCTTTGTCGGGCGGCTGCACCCGGTGGGCATGGTGTTCTCGGCCGTGCTGATGAGCATGTTCTACATCGGCGGTGAGCTCGCGCAGTCGCGCCTGGGCCTGCCCAAATCCCTGACCGGCGTGTTTCAGGGCCTGCTGCTGTTCACCTTGCTGGCCTGCGACACCTTGATCGCTTACCGCGTACGTTTCAGAAAGGCCGCATGATGGATTCGTATGCCTTGTTATTTGCGGCCACGCTGAGCGCCGGTACCGTGCTGGCGCTGGCGGCGCTGGGCCTGTTGGTCAACGAAAAAGCGGGTGTGGTCAATCTGGGCGCTGAGGGCATGATGCTCTGCGCGGCCATCGCCGGCTATGCCACCGTGGTGAATACCGGCAGCGACTGGCTGGGCTTTGCGGCCGGCATCGGTGCGGGCGCGCTGCTGGCGGCGGTGTTCGGGGTACTGGTGATCTGGCTCAACACCAACCAGTACGCCACCGGTCTGGCCTTGAGCCTGTTCGGCGCCGGCTTCTCGGCGTTTGGCGGCATCAGCTATGTGCAGGCCAAGCTGCCCGAGCGCATGCAGTTTTCCATTCCGGTGCTGGGCGACATCCCGCTGGTCGGGCCGGCGCTGTTCCGCCAGCATCCGCTGGTGTATTTTGCGATGGCGCTGGTTGCGGGCTTGATCTGGTTTCTGTACCGCACCCGCAGCGGCCTGGTGCTGCGCTCGGTGGGCGAGTCGCCCGAGTCGGCCCATGCGCTGGGCTACCCGGTGCGGCGCATCCGCTTCCTGGCGGTGGTGGTGGGCGGCGCGCTCTGCGGACTGGCTGGCGCCTATATCTCGCTGGTCTACACGCCGCTGTGGGTCGAGGGCATGGTGGCCGGCAAGGGCTGGATCGCGCTGGCTCTGACCACCTTTGCCACCTGGCGGCCGACCCGGGTGCTGCTGGGCGCCTACCTGTTTGGCGGCGTCACCATGCTGCAGTTCCATTTGCAAAGCGTAGGGGTAGACGTGCCCAGCCAATTGCTGAGCATGCTGCCCTACCTGGCGACCATCGTGGTGCTGGCGCTGATCTCGCGCAACCCGGCGTGGATTCGCATCAACATGCCGGCCTCGCTCGGGAAACCGTTTTATCCCGGTTCATAATCATTTTGTTACGTTCGAATTTTTCCTCGCAATCCCCCCAGAACCCCAGAAAGTGAAATCACATGACTGACCTGAAGAAACGCACCTTGATTCAAATCGCTGCCGCGTCGGCGGTGGCGGCGGCCCTGGCCGGCTGCGGCAAGAAGGAAGAACCCGCGCCAGCACCCGCTGCCGCGCCTGCGGCTTCGGCCCCGGTTGCCGAGGCACCCCCTCCCAAGCCCGAGCCTTTGAAGATTGCGTTTGCCTACGTCGGCCCGGTCGGCGACGGCGGCTGGAGCTTTGCCCACGACAACGGCCGCAAGGCGCTGGAAAAAGAATTCGGCGACAAGATCAGCACCAGCTTTGTGGAAAGCGTGCCCGAATCCGCCGACGCCGAGCGCGTGCTGCGCGACATGGCCAGCAACGGTAACAAGCTGGTCTTCGGCACCACCTTTGGCTACATGGAGTCCATGCTCAAAGTGGCGGCCGACTTCAAGGACGTGAAGTTCGAACACGCCACCGGCTACAAGACCGCCGACAACATGGCCACCTACGACAGCCGTACCTACGAAGGCGCGTACATGGCCGGTGTGATCGCCGGCAAGATGACCAAGTCCAACACTTTGGGCGTGGTCGGCTCGGTGCCAATTCCTGAAGTCATCCGCAACATCAACAGCTTTACGCTGGGCGCGCAAAGCGTGAACCCCAAGATCAAGACCAAGGTGGTCTGGGTCAATGAATGGTTCAGCCCACCCAAGGAAACCGAAGCCGCCACCGCGCTGATCAACGGCGGCGCCGACATCCTGTTCCAGAACACCGACTCGCCCGCCGTGCTGAAGACCGCCGAGAGCAAGGGCAAGCGCGCCTTCGGCTGGGATTCGGACATGACAGCCTACGGCCCCAAGGCCCATCTGGCATCCAGCATCATCAACTGGGGTCCGTACTACATCAAGACCACCAAGGACGCCTTGGATGGCAAGTGGGCCAGCGGCAAGAGCTGGTGGGGCGTGAAGGAAGGCGCGATCGACATCGTGTCCATTGCCGAAGACGTGCCGGCTGAAACCAAGGCCAAGATCGACGAGATCAAGAAGGGCCTGGCCGATGGCAGCTTCGCCATCTGGAAGGGCCCGATCGTGGACCAGGCCGGCAAGGTGGTGGTGGCCAAGGATGCGGTGGCCGATGACGCCTTCCTGGGCGGTGTGAACTTCTACGTCAAGGGCGTGGAAGGCAAGATCCCAGGCGGGAAGTAACACTCACCCCCAGGCTACAGCGCAAGCGCTTTCCGCCAACCCCCTTGCAGGGGGCAACAGCAGCGGACTGGCAAAGCCAGTTCCGCGCTGTTCTGGAAGGGGCTTCGCTGTGCTGGCCATGGGAGGGGAGTCTTATCTTTGAAAGCTGCTCTTCGGGGTGGCTTTTTTATTTGGTCTCGGCATAGTCTTTGCTGAGTGCTGTGAACATGATGGAAAAAACCCTTTGGCATCCGGTGGCTGCGAGCGCTGATCTGGCGCAGCAGCCGCTGGCCGCCACCTTGCTGGAGCAGCCGGTGGTGCTGTGGCGCGACGCCGCCGGCACCGCCCACGCCTGGGCCGACCAGTGTCCGCACCGCGGCGCGCGCTTGTCGCTGGGCCGGGTCTGTGGCGACCGGCTGGAGTGCCCGTACCACGGCTGGCAGTTTGCGGCCTCGGGCCAGTGCGTGCATGTGCCGGCCTTGCCGGACTTCAGCCCGCCCGCGACCCATGTGGTGCGCCGCTTTGCGGCCTGCGAGCGCTATGGCCTGGTCTGGGTGCGGCTGCAGGGCAGTGCCGATCCGCACGACCTGGTGCCGTTTGCTGCCGAGGCCGATAGCCGCTTGCGCAAGATCATTTGCGGCCCGTTCGACGTGGCGACCAGCGCGCCGCGGCTGGTGGAGAATTTTCTGGACATGGCGCATTTCGCCTTTGTGCACGAGGGCTGGCTGGGCAGCCGCGGCGCTGCGTCGATCGACGACTACCGGGTCGACAGCACGCCCAATGGCTTTGTCGCCACGCAGTGCAAGGCCTGGCAGCCGCAGTCCAGCGCGCACGCCACCGCGCCGGCGCAGGTGGAATACAGCTACACGGTGGAGGCGCCGTACGCCGCGGTGCTGACCAAGGTACCCGAGGCGTCCAGCGTCGCGCTGGCCGACTACCGCGAGGCGATTGGCATGTTCATCTGCCCGGTCGGCCCGGAGCAGAGCCGGGTCTGGTTTAGACTGGCTGGACCCGATGGGCCGGCGTCTGACGACAAGCTGCGGGCCTTCCAGCAGACCATCTTCGCGCAGGACCAGCCGGTGCTGGAATCGCAAAGCCCCAAGCGCCTGCCGCTGGACCCGCGGGCCGAGCTGCATACCGCGGCCGACAAGGCCTCTGCCGCCTACCGGCGCTATCTGAAACACCTGGGTATCACTTTTGGAGTCTGCTGATGACCACATCCTTTACCGTACCCGCCATCGCTGCCGAGCGCCTGCCCGAGCTGCTGCGCGGCATGCCCAAGGCCGAGCTGCATATCCACATCGAAGGCTCGCTGGAGCCCGAGCTGATCTTCGCGCTGGCCCAACGCAACCGCGTGGCGATTCCCTACGCCAGCGTCGAAGAGCTGCGCAGCGCCTATGCCTTCAGCAATCTGCAAAGCTTTCTGGACATCTACTACGCGGGTGCCAGCGTGCTGCTGACCGAGCAAGACTTTTACGATATGGCGCACGCCTATCTTGCGCGGGCTGCTACAGATAACGTAGCGCATACAGAAATCTTCTTCGACCCGCAGACGCACACCGCGCGCGGCGTGGCCATCGACACGGTCATCAACGGCCTGCACCGCGCCTGCGTCGATGCGCAAAAGCAGTGGGGGCTGAGCGCGGTGCTGATCCTGTGCTTTCTGCGCCATCTGAGCGAGGAAGACGCGTTTGCCACCTTGGAGCAGGCGCTGCCGCTGCGCGACAAATTCATCGGTGTGGGCCTGGACTCCAGCGAGCTTGGCCACCCGCCGGAGAAGTTCGCCAAGGTCTTCGCCAAATGCCGCAGCCTGGGCCTGCGCCTGGTGGCGCATGCGGGCGAGGAGGGGCCGCCCGCCTATATCTGGAGCGCGCTGGATGTGCTCAAGGTCGAGCGCATCGACCACGGCGTGCAGTCCGTCCACGACGCCTTGCTGATGCAGCGCCTGGCCCAGGACCGCATTCCGTTGACGGTCTGCCCGCTGTCCAACCAGAAGCTGCGCGTGTTCCCCGATCTGGCCGACCATAACCTGGGTGCGCTGCTGGACGCCGGCCTGGTGGCCACCGTCAATTCCGACGACCCCGCCTACTTTGGTGGCTACATCAACGAGAACTTTACCCAGACCTTTGCCGCCACCGGCCTGACGGCCCAGCACGCCTACCAACTGGCGTACAACAGCTTCGAGGGCAGCTTTATCGAGGCCAGCCAGAAGCGGGTTTTCCAGGACCGGCTGCAGGAATACTTCGCGCGTTTCTGACCTTCTGAGAGCGCCTCCGGGCGCCATCTGGCTGCGTTGCTTTACACAGCAGGGTATGTTTTTGTCTCGGCCCTCCCGCTACGATGCTTGGCTGCGATTTCGCCCCGCAAAGCACCAAAGGAACGCCATGACGGACCCCGCGTTAGACAAGTCTTCGCCCGAAGCATCCCATACCCCCAGCCCGCTGCCCGAAGTCAGCCGCCGTCATTTTCTCGGCGGCATGGCCACCGCCGGTGTCAGCGCGTCGCTGGCGGCCTGCGCAACCGACGGACCCATGGCCGGCGCTGCAGCTGGCAGTGCACTGGACCAGGCCTTGCGCAGGAACGTCAAGACCGTGGTGGTGATCTACGGCGAGAACCGCAGTTTCAACAACCTGTTCGCCGACTTCCCCGGTCTGGAAAAGCCGTTGTCTGCACTCAAGCCCGGCGACTTCGCCCAGCGCGACCGCGACGGCAAGCTGCTGGGCAAGCTGCCGCAGACCTGGGGTGGCGTGGTCCAGACGGCTGCCCAGGTGGTGGAAGGCGTGGCCTACGAGCCCGGTAAGCAGTACCAGACCGATTTGTCGAATGCACCCTACGCCATGAAAGGCCCGCAAGGTGAAGCCCTGCCGCTGGGCCTGGTGACGCGCGACCTGGTGCATGCCTTCTTCCACAACCAGATGCAGATCAACGGCGGCAAGAACGACGGCTTTGTGGCCTGGGGCGATGCCGGCGGCATCACCATGGGCTATTACGCCGACACCCGCTACAACCTGCGCCTATGGGACATCGCGCGCGAGTTCGTGCTGTGCGACAACTTCTTCCAGGGCGCGTTCGGCGGCTCCTTCCTGAACCACCAGTATCTGGTCACCGGCACCGTGCCGTTCTATCCCGATGTGATGAACTCGCCGGCCCGTACCCAGGTGGCCAAGCTGCAGAGCAGCGACCCCACCGACTACCGACTTGCGCCGGCCGAAGGCAGCCCGGCCAGTGCCATGGACGGCCCGCCCAAGTTCAGCCCGAATGCGCTGACGCCCGATGGCTATGCCGTCAACACCATGGCGCCGCCGTACTGGCCCACTTGGTCGCGCGACCCGGCCAATCCCGACTATGCCGCGCCGAACCAGCCGCAGGTGCTGGTGCCGCAGGTGCACCACCATATCGGCGACAAGTTGGACCAGAAGGGCGTGGACTGGGCCTGGTACGGCGGCGCCTGGCAGGCCACGCTGGACCAGTTCAAGGACTCGAACGGCATCCCCAAGATCCCGAACTTCCAGTACCACCACCAGCCGTTGAATTACTTCAAGAATCTGGGCCCGGAAAATCCCACGGCGCGCAGCAAGCGCCTGCGCGACGGCGGCCTGGGCGACGAGACGCGCACCAACCGCTTCTTTGCCGACATCGAAGCCGGCAAGCTGCCGCCCGTGACTTTCTACAAACCCCAGGGCAATCTGAACATGCACGCCGGCTATGCCGATGTGACCAGTGGCGACCGGCATATCGCCCACGCCATCAAGCTGCTGGGCGCCAGTCCGCAGTGGGAGAACATGGTGGTGGTCGTCACCGTCGATGAAAACGGCGGTTGGTGGGACCACGTGGCGCCGCCCAAGGGCGACCGCTGGGGACCGGGCACGCGCTTGCCGGCGCTGGTGATTTCACCGTTTGCGCGCAAGGGTACGGTAGACCACACGATTTACGACACCGGCTCCATCCTGCGCCTGATCACCCGTGTGTTCGGCCTGGAAAAGCTCGACGGCCTGAAGCAGCGCGACGACGCGATGCAGGCCCGCGGCCAGCAACCCATGGGCGATATGACCAATGCGCTGAAATTTACCGCCTGAGCCTGCATGCTCCATGCCGGCTGCTGTGTAGCATGGCGGCATGACTACCCGTTTGCTCACCCTGAACCTGGTCGGCGCTGGCCGCGTGGCCCAAACCCTGGCGCGCCTGTGGCAGCAGGCCGGCAGCTTTGCCGTGCAAGACGTGCTGACCACCTCGCTGGCCAGCGCCCAGGCGGCGTGTGCGTCCATAACTGCGGGCCAGGCCGTAGCCTCTTTGCAGACCATGCGCCCGGCCGATGTGTGGATGCTGGCGGTGCCGGACGCGCAGCTGCCGCAGGTAGCGCAGGCCCTGGCCCAGGTCGTGCCACCGGCGTCTGTGGCTTTCCATTGCAGTGGCGCCTTGGGCAGCGCCACGCTGGCTCCCTTGGCCGATCTGGGTTGGCGCACCGCCAGCGCGCACTGCATTCTGAGTTTTGCCACGGTGGACGCAGCCGTGGCCCAGTTCCCCGGCACGGCTTGCGCGCTAGAGGGCGAGCCCGGCGCCTGCGCGCAGCTGCACAGCGCGCTCAGTGCCATCGGTGGGCAGTGCTTTGGCGTGGCCAGCGAGCACAAGCTGCTGTACCACGCCGCCGCGGTGTTCGCCACCAACTTTCTGCCGGTGCTGCAAAGCGTGGCCGAAGATGCCTGGCGCAGCAGCGGCGTGCCAGCTGCGCTGATCCCCGGCCTGCGCGCCACGCTGCTGGCCAATGCGGCGGCCAATATCACCCGGCTGGGGCCGGTAGCGGCGCTGACGGGCCCGGCGGCGCGCGGCGATACCGCGGCCATCGCCCGCCAGGCCCAGGCGGTGAAGGCCTGGGACGCACAAGCGGGTGCGGCCTACGAAGTCTTGAGTGGTTTGGCGTTGCGCCTGGCGGCCCAGCGCGGGGCGGGTTAAGCAGCTATTAGTTGCGCAGCTGCAGACGGAATTCGGTCAGTGGCACGCTGACTTTCTCGTGGGGAATCACCCCGTCTACATTCTGCATGCCGACGAAGAGATTGCCTTTGCTGATCTGCACATGGGTGACCGTGTGGTTATTGCCCTTGTACTGCACGGTAGCACCTCGTTTGTAGATGGCCATCCAGATGCAACGCACCGGCGGCTCGGTGTCGGACTGGGGTGCAGGCACTGTTGCTGGCACCGATGCTGCGACCGGAGTCGGAGCCGCGGCAGTTGCCGGTGCCGGTGCTGGCGCAGCAGTCGCAGCACTGGCCGGCGCATCAAACAGGTCGTCAAAATCGTCACTCAACGGCGGCTTTCCAGTGGGATGGATAGGCTAAGGCCAGCATCCATCAATACGGGGGAAGAAGTGAAAGAACAAGCATTCTGCGATGTGCAGTCATCCAGCGGAACGCGTAAGCAATTGTATTCGTCGGCGCGCCCGCCACCTGTGGTTTTGCTGCGATACCCCTGCGATCCGTGCTTCCGTGGAACAATCCACACTACCATGAGCCATACCGCCTACCTGCTGCCCGTTGTTGCCGTCTTTGGACTGTGGCTGACCCCACCGGCGCAGGCCCAGTTGCCCGCGCGCGACCTGACGGTTGAGCTGCGGCAGATCGACGATGGCGGCGGATATACCGCCAGTACCCAGCCCAGCACCGCCCCCGTGGCGCCGCAGCAGGTGCAGGTGCGCAATGGCGAGGCTGCCACTCTCAGCATGGGCCAGAACATGCCGATCCGCTGGGTCCAATCGGTGGGCGGGCAGAGCCGCCAGCGCAGCTCGGGTACGGGCTCGGCATCCAGCAGTGGTGGCGGTGTCGGCTACGGCATGGTCTGGATGCAGTCCGGCCAGAGCCTGCGCGTGCAGCCACGCTGGCCCGGCGGCAAACAGGCGGTGGCGGTGCAGATCGATCTGCAGGCTGCCAGCGTCGCCGCCCCCACGGGCAATGCCGAGCTGCCCAGCCAGGAGCGCAGCCAGTTCAGCACCACCGTCAGTGCACCGCTGGGCCAGTGGGTCACGGTGGCGGCCAGCGGCAGCCAGCCGGCGGCAGGCAGCTATAGCAGCGAGGCCGCGGTAGACAGCCGGCGGCTGGTGCAGATACGGGTGTCGGCACGCTAAAGGTTTTTGCTATCTATTTGGTAGCTTGTGCCGCAGGTGAAATAAGCGCCAGAGCCACTTTTTCTATAAAACTGCCTGGCTTCAAGCCGCCAGTACCGCGCGGCGCAGCCGCCCCGGTGCCACGCCGTACAGCTGCTGGAAATGCCGGATGAAATGCGAGGCGTCGGCAAAGCCGCATTCATAGGCAATCGCACTGACGGGCGAGTCGGATGTGGTCAGCAGCCAGCGGCCGTATTTGAGGCGTGAGTTGCGGTAGAACTCGGACGGCGACGCACCGGTCTCGGCCATGAAAACCCGCTCCAACTGGCGGCTGCTGGTCTCCACCAGGCGGGCGATCACCGCGATCTCCAGCGGCGTGGTGATGTTCTTTTCCATCAGCATGATGGCCTGGCGCAGCTTGTCGTTCTCCGTTGACGCATAGCCCAGCGCATGCCGGCGAGTGACATGCGTGGACGAGCGCTGCGACACCGTCATCTGGTGCACTACCTTGGCCGCGCGGTCCGGGCCGCAGTGGCGGCGGATCAGCTCGGTGGCCAGCTCGATGATGGAGATGCCGCCGGCGCAGGTAATGCGGTCGCCGTCGAACAGGTAGTCGGCATTCGTCGCAAACGCCTGGGTCGGGAACATCTTTTTCCAGTCGTTCACATGGAAGGGGTGCACGCAGGCCACCTTGCCCTGCAGCAGCCCGGCCTGGGCCAGCGCGAAGCTGCCGGTGCAGATGCCAACCAGCGGCGTGCCGGCTGCAGCCACTTCTTGCAGAAAGCTGGTGTAGCGCCGGTCGACTTTGTCCATAAAGGGCAGCAGCCCGCCGATCACCGCCACGTAGTCGAACTGGTGCTGGCTCGATAGCGACTGCTGCACAGGAATTTCCACGCCGCAGCTGGCCTGGATAGGCTGGTCGGGCACGCCCAGCACCGTCCAGGTGCAGCGTACCTGCCGGCTCTGGTCGCCTATGTCGGCTGCGTGCCGCAGCGCATCGCACAGGCCGGCCAGCGACAGCAGAGGAAAGCGCGGCCAGAGCAGGATGCCGATGCGCAGCTCCACGCCCGATGGGTTCAGCGGCGGACGTTCCTTCGAGGCGTCCAGCAGGCCGACCAGTTCGTTCGCGCCTTGCTTGGCCAGGGGCTTAGGGGTTTTTACCGTATGTCGCATACGTTCAATTTACAGGCAAGCGCTTCCTATGCCAAGTGGGGGGTGATTTTGAACAATGGCTTCACGCAAATGCCAGGCAAATGCGCAAGCCCCAACCCCTTTCATCCTTTGCAGGAATCACCATGAAACCACTCTTTATTACCCGGCTGTTGTGCACCTTGCTCGGCGCTTTCGCGCTGCTGCCCGCCGTGCAGGCGCAAACCCCTTCCACCATAGACAAAGGCAATTTGACCATCGCCTTCACCGGCGACATGCCTGGCACCGGCTACCAGGACGGGCTGATGGTCGGCTACGACGGCGAGATCCTGCAGCGCATCGCCGATGCGGTAAAGCTCAAGGTGAAGCCGGCACTGATGGAGTGGTCGGGCACCATCGCCTCGGTGCAGGCCAAGCGCGTGGACGTGATGGCCGGCACCATGGGCTGGACAGAGCAGCGCTCAAAAATCATGACGCTGAGCGACCCGATCCATTACTTCAAGAACGGCATCACCCAGTCGAACAAGACCAACTGGTCGCACCTGAAGGACCTGGAAGGCAAGAAGGTCGGCACGATCACCGGCTTCTCCTTCATCCCCGAGCTGCGCAAGATTGCCGGTCTGCAATTGACCATGTACGACACCTCGGACGCTGCCGTGCGCGATCTGCTGGCCGGCCGCATCGACGCGGTGATTGGCGACCCACCGGTCATGCAGTACGCCATCTCGCGCAATCCGCAGTGGAACGTGCGCTTCAACGCCTTCGTCGATGCGAACCCCGATTTCCCGCTGCTGACCGGTCTGGGCCAGGTGGTGTTTGGTTTGAACAAGGACAACCCGGAACTGGCCCAGGCGGTGAATACTGAAATCGCCAAGCTCTGGCAGGGCTGCGAGCTGAAGAAGATCGGCAGCAAGTACGGCCTGGTGCAAGACGTGTGGTACGTGCCCGCCGGCCAGAACTTCCGCGCCGGTGTCGACCGCCCGGCCGATTGGAAATTGCCTTCCTGCAAGTAATCCACTGACCATTTGCCCACCCACGCTGCCATGAACAACCCACTGTTGCAGGTCCACGGCCTGAAGAAAAGTTACGGCCAGACCGAGGTGCTGAAAGGCATTTCCTTTGATCTGGCCAAAGGCGAAACCCTGTCGCTGATCGGGCCTAGCGGGTCGGGCAAATCCACCTGCCTGCGCTGCCTGAACTACCTGGAGCGGCCCACCGAAGGGTCCATCCTGCTGGAGTCCGAGCGCATCGGCCAGCTGCCGGACAAGCGCGGTGGATTCCGCTTCATGAGCGACAAAGAGCTGGCGCCGCAGCGCACCGAGATTGGCATGGTGTTCCAGCTGTTCTACCTGTGGCCGCACTTGAACGTGCGCGACAACGTCGCCCTGGGGCCTATCCGCGCTGGCGGCATGTCCAAGGCCGAGGCCTACGAGCTGGCCGACGAGATGCTGGACAAGGTGCATCTTCGCCACAAAGCGACCGAATACCCGGAGCGCCTGTCTGGCGGCCAGCAGCAGCGCGTAGCCATCGCCCGGGCGCTGGCGCAGCGGCCCAAGCTGATGCTGTTTGACGAGCCGACCTCGGCGCTGGACCCGGAGCTGGTCGGCGAGGTACTGGGCGTGATCCGCGAACTGGCGGAGGAGGGCCGCTCGATGATCCTGGTGACCCACGAGATCCGCTTTGCCCGCGATGTGGCAGACCGCGTGATCTTCATGGACGGTGGCCACATCGTCGAGCAGGGCGCCGCCGCCGATGTGATCAACCGGCCGCAGATGGAGCGCACGCGCAGCTTTCTCGGCCAGGTCGGCGCCGCGGCGGAAGCGGTGTCGTGATGGCCGCGTTCGATATTTTTGCGCGCATCCTGGCCACTCTGGCGCTGGGTGCGGTCACCGCTGTGCAGGTGGCCGTGGGCGCATTCGCCATCGCTGCGCTGCTGGGTTTGCTGCTGGCGATCTGCCGCACCTTCACCCACAGCCGGCTGTTGCAATGGGCGATTGCCGGCTACATCGAATGGATGCGCAATGTGCCGGCGCTGGCGCATCTGTTTCTGCTGTACTTCGGACTGGCGGCAGTCGGACTGCGGCTGTCGCCGCTGACAGCAGCGGTCATCGGCTTGGGCCTGGTGGGCGCAGCGATCCTGTGCGATGTGTTCGCGTCGGGCCTGAAATCCCTGCATGTGGGCCAGCGCGAAGCGGCTTTGTCTGTGGGCCTGACACCTGTCAAGACACTGCGCCATGTGCTGCTACCGCAGATGCTGCGCGTGACCCTGCCGTCGCTGGGTAACTACGTCAGCCAGTTGCTGAAAGACACATCCATCGCTTCGGCCATCGCCGCGCCGGAGATCATGTTCTTCGCCCGCAATCTGGTGACTTCCACCTTCGAGACCACGCTGATCTACCTGGCGGCCATGCTGCTGTACGCCGCCATGATTTTGCCGATCAGCTGGGCCTTCGCCCGCACCGAACGCCGCCTGGAGACACAGCGATGACCGTATTTTTCATGGCCTATCTGGAATATTTGCCCGAGTGGTTGCCGCGCCTGGCCCGTGCCGCGGTGGTGACGGCGCAGCTGTCGGCGGTCGGCTTCATCGCTGCGCTGTTGGGTGGCGCGGCGCTGGTGGCGATGCTGCGCAGCGGCAACGGCCTGCTGCGCCATGCCGCCAATCTGTTCATCCAGGCGCTGCGTACCGTGCCGCTACTGGCTTTGCTGCTGGCGCTGTACTTTGCGTTGCCGCCGTTGGGCATTACCTTGTCGGGCTACTGGGCCGGCGCGCTGGGCCTGGGCCTGCATGGTGCCGCCTATGTGGCCGAAATCTTTCGCGGCGGGCTGAATGCCATCCACAAAGGCCAGCGCGAAGCGGCTTTGGCCGTCGGCCTGGCGCCGCGCCAGGTGTTCATCCGCGTGGTGTTGCCGCAGGCGCTGCGCCTGATGCTGCCGCCGTTGCTGAACACCTATGTGGCGCTGCTGAAAGACAGTTCTCTCTGCGCGCTTATCGCCACCGACGAGCTGATGCTGACGGCCCGGGCCATGGCCAGCGAATTCTTTCTGCCGCTGCACATCTTTTTGCTGGTCGGCTTGTTCTACTTCGGCATCGCCTTTCCGCTCTCCATGCTGTCGCGCCTGTTCGAGCGGCGGCTGGCACGCGGCCGGCGTGTGATGGGGGCCGTATGAGCGTGGCGAACGTGGCTTTCGGCTCGATAGAGCAGACCCAGCGGGCGCTGGCCTCCGGCGCGCTGACCAGCGTGGCGCTGGTGCAGGAGCATCTGGACCGCATCACCCGCTGGGACCCGCAACTGCACGCCTTCATCGATGTGTATGCCGACGAGGCGCTGGCTGCTGCCGAGGGTTTGGACCGGCTGCGCCAGGCCGGCACGCTGCTGGGGCCGCTGCACGGCGTGACGGTGGCGGTGAAGGATTTGTTCGACATCCAGGGCAAGCCCATCACCGGCGGTTCGGCCGCGCTGCCACCGCGCACCTCCACGCTGACGGCCAGTGCGGTGCAGCGCTTGCGCAGCGCCGGCGCCGTCGTGCTGGGCAAGACGCACACGGTGGAATTCGCCTTTGGCGGCTGGGGCACGAATACGACCATGGGCACGCCCTGGAACCCCTGGGACCTGCAGACACACCGCGTGCCCGGCGGCTCCAGCAGCGGCTCGGCCGTGGCCGTGGCGGCCGGCATGGCCTGCGCGGCGATAGGCACCGATACGGGAGGCTCGGTGCGCATCCCCGCCGGCCTGTGTGGCCTGGTCGGGCTGAAGACCACCCACGGCCTGGTGAGCCGCCACGGCCTGCTGGAGCTGTGCCCGACGCACGATACCGTCGGCCCGCTGACCCGCAGCGTCCGAGATTGCGCGACGATGCTGGACGTGCTGGCCGGGCCGGACCCGTTGGACCCGGTGTCGCGCCTGGCGCCTACGCGCTCGGTGGCGCAGGGTCTGGGGAAAGACATGAAGGGCCTGCGGGTGTGGACGCTGCCATGGGCCGAGCGAGAGGATGTGGACGCCGAGGTATTGCGCGCCTACGACCGGGCGCTGGACGCGCTGGCGGGCTTGGGCATGCTGCTGGTGGAGCGGCCACTGCCGCACAGCCTGGAGCATTCCATGCGCATCGCCGGCAGCCTGATGAGTGCCGAGGGCTATGCGCATCTGGGCCCGCTGTTCGAGCGCCGCGAGCTGCAGTTCGACCCGAATATCCAGCGCCGCATCCTGCTGGGCCGCGACATCGGCGCGGCGCAGTACATCCATTTGTTACGCCAGCGCGAACAGGCCAAGGCCGCGATGCTGGAGGCCATGGACGGGGTGGACGTGTGCGTGTTCCCGACGAATGCCATCAGCGCGATACCGCTGACTGAAGTGGACGAGTTGGCCACGCCGCTGTCGCGCTTCGGTCGGTTTGTGAACCTGCTGGACCTGTGCTCGGTGGCCGTGCCGGCGGGCTTGTCGTCGGCCGGCATGCCGATCTCGGTGCAGTTCATCGGCCGGCCGTTTGCCGAGCCGACGATTCTGTGCGCCGCGTTTGCTTTCGAGCAAGCCACGCCGTGGGGCCAGGCTGTGCCGCCCGGCCTGGCCTGAGGCTGCTTGCCATGTGCCCCGTGCTGCTGCGCAAGCCTGCGTTGTCGCTGCTGGTATTCGCCGGATTATGGTGGGTCGGGGCTGCCATTGCGCAAAGCGTGACGCTGGACCGCATCGCCGCCAAGGGCGTGGTCAGTGTTGGCTATATCGCTACGCCCGGCACGTTTGCCTTCGAGGATGCACAGGGTAATACCGTGGGCTACTCCATCGACCTGTGCCTACGTGTGATCGACAACATCCGCAAGAGCCTGAAGCGCCCGGACCTGCGGGTGCGCTACACCCAGCTCACAGGCGCCCAGCGCATCCCGATGTTGAAGGCCGGCGAGATCGACATCGAGTGCGGTGGCAACACGAATACGGTTGCGCGGCAAAAGGACGTGGATTTCTCCTACACCTTCTTCACCACCGGTGCCCGGCTGCTGACGCTGAAATCATTCCCGGTGCAGGGCAACAACGACCTGTGGCAAAAGCGTGTGGCCGTCAGCAAGGGCACGACGGCCGAGAGCCTGGTGCGCCAGCTGCAAACTGAACAGAACCTGCAGGTGATCAGCGTAGGCACCGACCCGGAAGGTGTTGCGCTGGTGGAGCGAGGCCAGGCAGATGCATTTGCGCAGGACGACATCCTGCTCTACGGCCTGCTCAGCGCCTCGCCGCGCAAAGACCAGCTGATGGTGAGCGGCCGTTTCATGTCGGTCGAACCGTACGCCTTCATGTTGCCCAAGGGCGATGTACCGCTGCGCGAAATTGTCGACAAGACCTTGCTGGGTTTGATGTCGTCTGGCGAGCTGCTCGGCCTCTACAAGAAATGGTTTGACACCGTCGCATTGCGCGTGCCGATGAATGTCTACATGCAGGAGAACCTGCGCTTCCCCAGCAAATACGGCGTCCCCTGATCGCCATTGAAAGACTGAAACGCCATGTTGTCCCTCCACAATTTCAGTATCCGGTTGCGCTTTTATCTGGTGCTGGCCTGCGTCTCCCTGTCCTTGCTGGTGCTCGGCGGCTGGGGCTGGGTCTCGGGTGTGCAGGCCAACCAGAGCACTGCCGATCTGTTTACCCGCGCCAATGCGGCTGCCGCCGACGTGGCCGTGCTGCGTGAATCGCTGGGCTTGGTGCGGCGCTGGGAAAGCTCGGCGATTGCCATCGGCACCTCGAACGCCGACCAGGTGCATGCGCTGATCGGCCGGTGGAAAGCCGAGGTGCAGAAAGTGCAGCAGGTCGGCGCAAAAATCCGCCAGACGAACCCGGCCGACGCCGAGATCGCCAAGCTGGTGGCCAACCAGGATAGGCTGATGCAGGACTACGCCGCGACCATGGGGCCGGCCTTGGAACAGCTGGAGTCGGCGGTGATCGACAGCCTGTCGGCGCTGGTGTTCTCGACCAAGGTGGACAAGAGCTTCCAGGCGCTGGGCGATAACACGTTACGCCTGATCGCCGCGCAGCAAGAGGCAGCGGTGCGGGCGCACCAGCAGATGCAGGCACAGTCCACCGCCGCATCCTTGCTGCGCCTGGGCCTGGTAGGCCTGACCCTGCTGCTGTTCGTGCCGCTGATGTGGCTGACGCTGCAGTCGATTTGCCGGCCGCTGGACCATGCCGTGGCGCTGGCCCGGCGCATCGCCATCGGCGATCTGGGCCAGACCATCGTGGTGCAGGGGCGGGACGAGACGGCGCAGTTGCTGCGGGCGCTGGATGCGATGCAGGCATCTCTGCGTACCGTGGTTGGTGAGGTGCGCGATTCTGCCGAGTCGATCAAGGCCGCCAGTGCCGAGGTCGCCAGCGGCAACCAGGACCTGAGCCAACGCACCGAGCAGGCGGCCAGCAATTTGCAAGGCACGGCATCGTCGCTGTCGGACCTGACCGGCACGGTGGGGCAGTCGGCCCGGTCGGCCCGGCAGGCCAACCAGCTGGCGTCTTCCGCCGCAGAAGTGGCAGCGCGCGGCGGCGCGGTGGTGGCCCAGGTGGTGGCCACCATGGACGAGATCAACCACAGCTCGCGCAAGATCGCCGACATCATTTCAGTGATTGACAGCATTGCCTTCCAGACCAACATTCTGGCCCTGAACGCCGCGGTGGAAGCTGCCAGCGCCGGCGAGCAGGGCCGGGGCTTTGCGGTGGTGGCCGCCGAGGTGCGGAATCTGGCGACCCGTTCGGCCCAGGCCGCACGCGAGATCAAACAGCTGATCGACGCCAGCTTCAACCGCGTCGAGGCCGGCTCGCGGCTGGTGTCGTCGGCCGGCAGCACCATGCGCGACATCGTCGATTCGGTGCAACGCGTGACCGACATCATTACCGAGATCACCGCCGCCGCGGCCGAGCAGAGCGTGGGCATAGAGCGGGTGAACACCGCCGTGGGTGAGCTCGATGAAATGACCCAACAAAACGCCGCCCTGGTGGAGCAGAGCGCCGCCGCCGCAGACAGCCTGAAAGGCCAGGCCGACAAGCTGGCCCAGGTGGTCGGCACCTTTCGCCTGGGGGCCTTGCGGCTGGCATAGCCCAGCCCGGCCAGTGGGCACCCGATTCCTTTTTTGACGACCTGAAAATATGAACCCCCTTTATCTCGACGATGCCGCCATTTCCCAACTGCTCGACTTTGCCGGCGTGGCCGCCATTCTGGACGCCGCATTTGCCGACCTGGCTGCAGAGCAGGCTGAAATTCACCCGCGCCAGCGCAGCGGCAGCGGCAACATTCGGCTGAGCAGCATGGGCGCGCTGTGGAGTGCGCGCCAGGTCGGCGGCATCAAGGTCTACCCCACAGTGCAAGGCCAGTTTGCGTTTCTGGTCACGCTGTTTGACCTGGAAAAGAATGTGCCGATCGCCGTGCTGGATGGCGCCGAGCTGACCCGTTTTCGCACTGCCGCATTGACGGCGCTGATCGCCTCCAAAACGGCCAACCCGGCGCCGAAGAAGCTGGCGCTGTTTGGTGCCGGCCTGCAGGGGCGGGCCCAGGCGCAGGCCTTGTGCGGAGTCTTTTCTTTTGAGGAGATCGCCGTGGTCGACCCACTGGGTGACGACAGCTGGTGCAGCCGCCTGGCGCTGCAAACCGGCAGCCGGGTGCAGCTGTGCAGTGCGGAAGCCGCGGTGCGCGGCGCCGACCTGGTGGTGACCGCCACACGTTCGCAGGTGCCGGTGTTCGACGGTCGTTGGCTGGAGCCCGGTGCCTTTGTCTGCGCCATCGGCACCAGCGCGCCCAAGGGGCGCGAGCTGGACGACGCCACTTTGTCCCGCGCCAGCCGCATCATCGTGGAATGGAAGCCGCAAAGCCTGGCCGAGGCCGGCGAGCTGGTGCTGTGGCGCCCGCAAAACGACTTCGAGCGCGCCAAGGTGGTGGACCTGCCCGAACTGTACCGCCATGGCCAGCCCTGGCGCGGCAGCAGCGGCGACATCATTGTTGCCAAGTCGGTGGGGGTGGGGCTGGCCGATGTGGCTTGCGCCTACCTGGCCTACACCCGCCACGCCGCGGCGCAGAGGGTACTTTGAAATTACAAGCTTTTTAGGCCTCTGGCGCAGGTGTTAACTGCGCTAGCAGCTATAAATTTAGTAGTAAACGACTCGGCCCGGGCACTGCGGCCGTTGGGTCAGCCAGCGCGCCGCTTGCGCCAGGCCATCAGACCCAGGCCCAGGGCCACCAAAGCCAGGGAACCGGGCTCTGGCACGGTGTTGTCCGCGCTAAGCTGCACCTGGTCAATCGCCAGCGAGGACATGACGGCCGTGTCGTTCACGTCCACCACGCCAAACGCAATGCTGTGGTTGCCGCTGCTGCCCAGTGTCACGCTGAAGGGGTTGTAGCCGGTCTCGAACAGGTTGTCGCCAGTGCCGGGCAAGGCGGCATCGGCGGCGCTGGCCAGCCGCAGCAGCACACCGTCCAGCACCACAAAGGCGTAGTCGGCAAAGCTGTCGCGGGTGCCAAAGTTCCACAGAAAGCTCAGGGTCTGGCCCGCGTTGCCGGTAAAGCTTTGCCAGGCCAGTGCGCCTTCGGCGGCGAAGTCAAACGCCGAGGGGTCGAGCGCGCCCGCGGCCAGGCTGGCCGCGGCCGACAGCAGGCTGGCGTCCACCGCATCGGTGCCCGAGCGGTTGAGGCTGGCTATCGGATTGTTCGACGCATCCACGTCGTCGGCCGCCACCGTGGTGTTGGTCAGCAGCAGCTGGCCGTTCTGGTTGCTGGCATCGCCCAGGGTGTTCCACCCGGTCAGGCCGGTATCGAAATTGCCGTTCACGATGTTGGCTTGCGCGGTGCCGCACAGTGCGGCCAGCAGCGTGATGGCGAGGCTGGTTTTTTGGAGGAAGTGCATGGTGGTGGTTCGGTAAGGTGGGATGTTCAGCGCAGCACGACATCGCGGCTGATGCGGATGTCGGCGGGGGCCACGCCTTGCAGGGTTGCCAGGCTGCGCCAGGCGCCGCCGGCATTGAACTGCAGCACGCTGTTGTTGCCGTTGGCCACGGCCTGCACCAGACCTTCGGCTCCGGGAGCCTCGGGGGCGTAGCCCAGGCTGGCCAGCAGCAGGCGCAGGTCGATCTGGTCTTTGCCGGGCACAAAGTCGGTGATGGTGTCGCCGGCGTCGCGCAGGTTGGTGAAGGCGTAGACGTTGTTGCCCGCGCCGCCGCCCAGGGTGTCGGCACCTGGGCCGCCGACAAAGTAGTCGTCGCCCGGCGTACCGGCCAGGGTGTCGCGGCCGGCGGTGCCGGTGATGGTCTTGTACAGGTTTAGGCCCAGCACCACGGGGTCGTGGTCGGACGAGCGGTAGGGGGTGGCGCTGTACAGGTCGGGCGCGCAGGCAGCGCAGGCCGGCTGTTTGAATTCGAGGTTGTAGTCCAGCACCGAGGGCTCGTCGGCATTGATGTGCCATTCGGTGGCGCGGGCTACCTTGGGCGACATGCTGGCGGTGGTGATCGCATGGTCCAGCCGGCCGGCGGCGCCGTTGAATACGTAGGAGTAGCCAAAGCTGTTGAAGCGGCCAATCTGGTCCACATAGCCGCTGCCGGTCAGCTGCGCAATCGGGTCTTCTTGCGCATAGGCGTTGAAGTCGCCGACCAG
This sequence comes from Rhodoferax ferrireducens, assembly GCF_031458075.1. GTDB lineage: Bacteria > Pseudomonadota > Gammaproteobacteria > Burkholderiales > Burkholderiaceae_C > Rhodoferax_B > Rhodoferax_B ferrireducens_A. The sequence goes on from NZ_JAVDXT010000002.1 coordinate 382,434, forward strand.
CAATACGTCGTTGCTGCCGCTGGTGGTTTGCAGGCTGCCGATAAATGTCTTCAAGGCCTGGGCCTGCTGCACGCGCTGGCTGTTCCAGCAGCCTTGCAGGTCGCCCTGGTCCAGATCGGTGCCGGTGGCGCCATCGCAGCCTTTGGATTTGAAGTGGTTGACCACCAGGGTGAACTTCTCGCCATTGGCGGCTGCAAAGCTTTGGGCCAGAGGAGGGCGGTTGTGGATGGCGCTGGCGTCGCTGGTGGAGGCGCCGGAGCGGCCCAGGCGGGCCGGCTTGTAGATCATGGCGACCTTGATGGCATCGGTGCCTGTGCCGGTGCTGGGATCGGGCACTACGGCATAGGTGGCTGCACCCAGGCGTGTGTTCAGCGCGTCCACCAGGTTTTGCACGGCGGTGCTGCCATTGTTTTGTATCTCCATCAGGCCGACCGCATCGGCGTTGATGGCAACCAGGGCTGCGACAATTTTGGCGCGCTGGCGTTCGAACTCGGCCAGGTTGTTGGCACCGCGGCAGTTGCCTGGTGCGGTGGCGCCGCCCAGCGTGCAGCCTTGCCCGGTCTGCCCCGAGGCCGTGGCGCCATTGGTGAAGGTGGTGAAGTAGTTCAGCACATTGAAGCTGGCCAGGCGGATGTTGCCGCCCATCGCCTCAGGGGCTGCGGTGCGGGCGTTCTGTCGGCTGAATACCGGGGCCACCGTGGGCTGCAGCTTGTAGGAGCCATAGTCGGCATTGCTGGCCGTGGCCAGGCCGTAGTCCAAAACGCCGGTTACCGCGCCCACGGTATCGCCCGCGCGCAAGGTGTTATCGGCACCCACATAGGGCATGGGGTTGGGGTTTTGCAGGCTGCTGCCGTCGTCCAGAATGAAACTGCGGCGCGCGTTGGCCTCGTTCAGGGCCAGCGCCTGGGCACCGGGACGGAAGCGGTTGGTGGGTGTTTCCAGCCGGCCCTGGGCCGATAGGGTGAGCTGGCCGTAGCGGCCCTGGAAGTAGTTTTGCGATGCGGTCAGTGGCCCGTTGACGGTGACCAGCATGCCTTCATAACGCTCGAAGTCTTCACCCTGCGGCAACGGCAGCGTCAGTACCACCGGGGCCACGCTCTGGCCGGTGCCGATCACGCTGAGGTCGGCGATGGTGGTCAGCTCGGTGACGGTATAGGCCGCGGTGTCGGCATTGCTGGCCGCGCCGGTGTTGAATTCCACCACCTTGCCCGTCAGCCGCACCAGGTTGCCGGCCACCACGGTGGGCGCGCTGCCGGTGAACACCAGAATGCCGTCCGACGTGGTCGGGTTGGCGTCGCCCACCAGGTCCTGCAGATAAAACCCGTTGTTGTTGACACGCGTGACCACACCGGTGGTGGTGACGGTCTGGCCCACCAGCGGGCTGGCGCTGCCGGTGCCCTGGATGGTGTAGATCGGCGTGTCGGCCGCCTGGGCGCTGGCGGCCAGCACCATGGTGCCCAGGACGGCGATACAGAGGGCAGTGCGGGTGAAGAGCATGGGTGTCCTGTCTCGGTTGTAAAAGGGCCGCAGGGTCACTGCGTTCAGTCTTGGCTGTGGAGAGATGCGGCTGCAGGTAGCCAGAGGTGCAGACAAATTCCATTCTTGTCGCGGGGGATGACGGTACTGTGTCACGCACAGTTTTGCCAGCAGGAAACTGTAGCAACTTGTTACGTTGACGGCCTGTGCGCTGCGCCCGCCAGCCGCGCCAAGGCGGCTGAGATAATCCAGATTTGCCGAGAATCCGATGGAACAAGAACAAGCCAAACCGATTGAAGAGTACGTGCCCGGCGTGGCGAACGGCCGCAACTTCATGGCCAAGCTGTGCCGCCTGGGCGACGGGCCCTGGACGATTGACCTGGTCCATGTCGAAGGCCTGGCGCCTTTGCACGATACCGGCCGCAACTGGCCCAGCCGCGCCGAAGCCGTACAGGCGGCCGAGCAGCTGGTGGCCGCGTTGGCGTCCTGAGTCCTCCATCTGCCCCATGGGCATACGCCACCCGGCGTATTCCCGCATGTCCTGTGCTTCCCTAAAGTCCACCCATCGCCGCGTAAAGCCCTGTTGTCTACTGGCCCAGCGTGGCGAAACGGGTTCATTTACTTACTGGAGAAGCACACATGCAACGTCGATTCACTCTCAAGGCGCTCACCGCCGCTGTCGCCCTGTCATCCTTGTCCATCATCCCCGCGCACGCGGCCGACACCATCAAGGTCGGTGTGCTGCACAGCCTGTCGGGCACCATGGCGATTTCTGAGACCGTGTTGAAAGACACCGTGCTGATGGCCATCGACGAGATCAACGCCAAGGGCGGCGTGCTCGGCAAGAAGCTCGAACCCGTGATCGTCGACCCCGCTTCCAACTGGCCGCTGTTCGCTGAAAAGACCAAGCAGCTGCTGGGCCAGGACAAGGTTTCGGTGATCTTCGGCTGCTGGACCTCGGTATCGCGCAAGTCGGTGTTGCCCGTGGTCGAAGAAATGAACGGCCTGCTGTTCTACCCCGTGCAGTACGAAGGCGAAGAGCTGTCTAAGAACGTGTTCTACACCGGTGCTGCGCCTAATCAGCAAGCCATTCCTGCTGTCGACTACCTGATGAGCAAGGCCGGCGGCGGCGCCAAGCGTTGGGTGCTGCTGGGCACCGACTATGTGTACCCCCGCACCACCAACAAGATCCTGCGCGCCTACCTGAAGAGCAAGGGCGTGGCCGATACCGATATCGACGAGAAGTACACCCCGTTTGGCCACAGCGATTACCAGACCATCGTGGCCGACATCAAGAAGTTCTCCGCCGGAGGCAAGACCGCTGTGGTGTCCACCATCAATGGCGACTCCAACGTGCCCTTCTACAAGGAACTGGGCAACGCCGGCCTGAAGGCCAAGGACGTACCGGTCGTCGCTTTCTCCGTGGGTGAAGAAGAGCTGCGCGGCGTGGACACCAAGCCGCTGGTGGGCCACCTGGCCGCCTGGAACTACTTCCAGTCGATCAAGGGCCCTGCCAATGCCGAGTTCATCAAGAAGTGGTCGGCCTACGCCAAGGCCAAGAACCTGCCCGGTTCCGACAAGCCTTTGACCAATGACCCGATGGAAGCCACCTACATCGGCATCAACATGTGGAAGCAGGCCGTAGAGAAGGCCAAGTCCACCGATACCGACAAGGTGATTGCCGCCATGGCCGGCCAGACCTTCAAGGCACCGTCGGGCATCGTGTCCAAGATGGACGAGAAGAACCACCACCTGCACAAGTCGGTGTTTATCGGCGAAATCAAGGCCGACGGCCAGTTCAATGTGGTGTGGAAGACACCTGGCCCGGTCAAGGCCGTGCCATGGAGCCCGTACATCGAAGGCAACGCGGGCAAGCCTGACGAGCCCGTCAAGAAGTAACACCCCCAGGCTACGCACTGCGTGTCTTCGCCAACCCCCCTCGTATCGGTTTGAAAAACCGATACGACACGCAGGGGGCGATACCAGCGGCCCGGCATAGCCGGTTCCGCGGTATCTCTGGAAGGGGAGGCACGCTTTCGCGGGAGAGGGGCGTGCTTGCCCTCTCCATCTTTCTTTGAGCCCAGCGGATGGGACTTCATTGCCACCATGCCCAACCAACAGGTTCCTCCATGTTGATTCGACAAATACTCTTTGCTGCTACTTTTTTGATAGCTGGTCACGCTTATGCATTAAGCGCAGACGAGGTAAAAGCCTTGGCAACCGGCGAAGCCGAGACGCGCATTGAAGCGCTGAACAAAGCCGTTGTGGATGCCGACGAGAAGACGGTGGCCTTTATCCAGGCGCTGTCGGACGACCAGATCAAGACCCTGGGCGATAAAGTATTTTGGGTCCAGGGCGAGAAGACCGTGGACCCGGCGACCGGAGCCGATGTGGCGCTTCCGGAAGACGCCGAAGACGTGATCAACAACAACCAGATGCGCGGCGAGCTGGACAATGCGCTGGCCGCCCTGAAGCTGTTTTCCAAAGACGACAAGGTGCGCGCCGAGTCCGTCAAGACCCTGCTGGCCGAGCCCGACGAAAGCAAGCTGGCCCTGGTCGAAAAAGCCTTTGCGGCCGAGAGCAACGCCACCATCAAATCCCAGCTGGGCTTGCTGCGCGGCGCCTTGCTGCTGAACAGCGATGACAAGGCATCAAGGCTGGATGCCGTCAAAACCCTGGCCGACAGCAGCAACCCCGCCACCAAGACCGTGCTGCTTGCACGCCTGAAGACCGAGACCGACAGCGACGTGAAGATCGCCCTGGCGGCCGCGCTGGCCAAGGTCGACGCCGCGCTGGCTTGGGGCGACAAGCTGGGCGCGATCTTCAGCGGCATCAGCCTAGGCTCCATCCTGCTGCTGGTAGCACTCGGCCTGGCCATCACCTACGGGCTGATGGGCGTGATCAACATGGCACATGGCGAGCTGATGATGATCGGCGCCTACGCCACCTATGTGGTGCAGACCCTGTTCCAGAAATACCTGCCCGGCGCCTTCGACTGGTATCTGCTGGCTGCCGTGCCGGTGTCCTTTCTGGCCGCCGCGCTGGTGGGCGCGGCGCTGGAGCGCAGCGTGCTGCGCTTTCTGTACGGCCGGCCGCTGGAGACCTTGCTCGCCACCTGGGGTATCAGCCTGATGCTGCAGCAGGGTGTGCGCAGCATCTTCGGCGCGCAAAATGTCGGCGTGGAAAATCCGGTGTGGATGAGCGGTGGCGTGCAGGTGCTGGCCAATCTGTCGCTGCCCTATAACCGCCTGGTCATCATCGCGTTTGCCGTCGCCGTGCTGCTGGGCGTGGGCTGGCTGATCGGCAAGACCCGGCTCGGCTTGTTCGTGCGCGGCGTCACGCAGAACCGGCCCATTGCCTCCTGCATGGGCGTGAATACTGCGCGCATCGACACCTACGCTTTCGCCCTCGGTTCCGGCATCGCTGGCCTGGCCGGTTGCGCGCTGAGCCAGGTGGGCAATGTCGGCCCCGACCTGGGCCAGGGCTACATCGTCGACGCGTTCATGGTGGTGGTGCTGGGCGGCGTGGGCCAGCTGGCGGGCACCGTCTACGCGGCCATGGGCCTGGGCATCTTGAACAAGTTTCTGGAGGGCTGGACCGGCGCCGTGCTGGCCAAGATCGCGGTGCTGGTGCTGATCATCATCTTCATCCAAAAACGACCACAGGGCATCTTCGCCATGAAGGGCCGGAGTGCAGAAGCATGAGTAACGTTGTTCTACCCACTAAAGGCCCGCTGCTGACCCGCTCCGGCTGGAGCAGCTTCATCGTTGCGCTGATCCTGGTCTGCGCCGTGGCACCGTTGCTGAACCTGGTGATTCCGCAGGGCAGCATCTGGCATATGAGCGACTACGCGATTGCGCTGGTCGGCAAGATCATGTGCTATGCCATCTGCGCGCTGGCCATGGATTTGATCTGGGGTTATACCGGCATCCTGAGCCTGGGCCACGGCCTGTTCTTCGCACTCGGTGGCTATGCCATGGGCATGTATTTGATGCGCCAGATCGGCCGCGATGGCAACTACAAAAGCGATCTGCCGGACTTCATGGTGTTCCTCGACTGGAAGGAAATGCCCTGGCACTGGGCGTTGAGCGGCAGCTTCGGCGCCACCTTGTTTTTGGTGCTGTTTGCGCCGGCGCTGGTGGCCGGTATCTTCGGCTTCTTCGCCTTCCGTTCGCGCATCAAGGGGGTGTACTTTTCCATCATCACCCAGGCCATGACCTTCGCCACCATGCTGTTGTTCTTCCGCAATGAAACCGGCTTTGGCGGCAACAACGGCTTTACCGACTTCAAGCGGATTCTGGGAATGCCCATGGCCACCACCTCGATGCGCATGACGCTGTTTGTCATCACCGGCTTGGTGCTGCTGGGCTTCTTCCTGTTCGCCAAATGGCTGGTCGGCAGCAAGTACGGCCGGGTGTTGCAGGCCATCCGTGATGCGGAAACCCGGGTCATGTTTTCCGGCTATTCGCCGCTCGGCTACAAGCTCAGCATCTGGGTGATCTCGGCCGTGATGTGCGGTGTCGCGGGGGCCTTGTATGTCACGCAGGTCGGCATCATCAACCCGAGCGAAATGAGCCCGGCGAACTCGATCGAGATCGCGGTCTGGGCGGCGGTCGGTGGCCGTGCCACCTTGATCGGCCCCATCCTTGGCGCCTTTATCGTCAACGGCGCCAAGAGCTGGCTGACGGTGGCCTATCCCGAGTTCTGGCTGTATTTTCTCGGTGCCTTGTTTATTGCGGTCACGCTGTTCTTGCCCGATGGCGTGGTCGGCTTGGTGAAGAAGTTGAAGGGAGCCAAGGCATGACGCCCGAATTGATGGAAGAGGGCGCGCGGCGCTTGGCGGCCAAAGCGGCTGCACCCAAGACTGGCAATACCGAGTCCGGTGGCCGCCAAGCCGGCTTCTCGCGCATCCATACGCCGGGCGAGGTGGACGTCACCCACGGCCGCATCCTGTACCTGGAAGATGTGCACGTCAGCTTCGACGGCTTCAAGGCCATCAACGGCTTGTCGCTGGACATCGCTCCTGGCGAGCTGCGCTGCATCATCGGCCCGAACGGTGCCGGCAAGACCACGATGATGGACATCATCACCGGCAAGACCCGTCCCAATACCGGCAAGGTGTTCTTCGGTAGCACCATCGACCTGTTGCGCCACAACGAGCCCGAGATCGCCCAGCTGGGCATAGGCCGCAAGTTCCAGAAGCCCACGGTGTTTGAAAAGCTCAGCGTGTTCGAGAACCTGGAGCTGGCGCTGAAGATGAACAAGAGCGTCAAGTCGTCGATGCTGTTCAAGCTGGATTCCGCCCAGAGCGACAAGCTGGCCGAGATGCTGACCACCATCCACCTGGCCGACAGCGTGACGCGCCAGGCCGGCAACCTGAGCCACGGCCAGAAGCAGTGGCTGGAGATCGGCATGCTGCTAATGCAAGACCCGAAGCTGCTGTTGCTCGACGAGCCGGTGGCCGGTATGACCGACGAGGAAACCGCACGCACCGCCGAGCTGTTTTTGACGCTGAAAGGCAAGCATTCGCTGATGGTGGTGGAGCACGACATGAGCTTCATCAAGACCATCTCGGAGATCGTCACGGTGCTGTGCGATGGCTCGGTTTTGGCGCAGGGGACGCTGGACCAGGTTCAATCCGATGAACGCGTGATTGAGGTTTATCTTGGTCGCTGATCGCTCTGGTTTATTGGCGCTGTCGGCCGGGATGTCGCCCCGGCGGGCGAGTTACTTTTCTTTGCGTGGCCAAAGAAAAGTAACCAAAAGAAAGGCCACCCCCACTGCCTGCGTCCCAGCGCTATCGCACTGGGAAACCTGCGGTGCTCGCTCCAAGTGGGGTCCCGCTCGAACTCGCTGCGCTCAGACAGTCGCGGGCCCTGATCCACTTGAAGCTGCGCTCCTCGGCGCATACAGAGGGGGACCCCGGGGATCGGGAGCGGTGGCGCTGTGCGCCACATCGCGCCTAGGGCGCGAGCCCGGCATGCCAGTTGACGACCTACTTCGTTCAGTCAAGGCTTACGTCAAAAGCGGAAAGTGACCAACATGCTCAATGTCAAAAACATCAACCAGTACTACGGCGGCTCGCACATCCTGCGCGACGTCAGTCTGCAATGCACCAAGGGCAAGGTCACCGTGCTGCTGGGCCGCAACGGCGTGGGCAAGACTACCTTGCTGAAATCGCTGATGGGCCTGGTGCCCATCAAGACCGGCAGCATCGAGCTGGATGGCAAGGCCATCCAGGGCTACACACCGTATGAGCGCGCGCGCGCCGGCGTCGGCTTTGTGCCGCAGGGCCGCGAGATTTTTGCCCGGCTCACGGTGGAAGAAAACCTGCGCATGGGCTTGGCCTACAAGAGTGCCAGCACGCCGATTCCGGCCGAGCTGTTCACGCTGTTCCCGGTGCTCAAGCAGATGATCAACCGCCGCGGCGGCGACCTGTCGGGCGGGCAGCAGCAGCAGCTGGCGATTGCCCGCGCGCTGGCGGCCGGCCCCAAGCTCTTGATCCTGGACGAGCCCACCGAAGGCATACAACCTTCGATCATCAAGGACATAGGCCGCGTCATCCGCATGCTGGCCGACCGCGGCGACATGGCGATCCTGCTGGTCGAGCAGTACTACGACTTCGCGCAGGAACTGGCCGACGACTACCTGGTGATGGAGCGCGGCGAGTTCATCGCCCGCGGCCTGGGCAAGGACATGGAAGTCAACGGTGTGCGCAATCTGGTAGCCATCTAGTTTGCTCTGCTTTTGATAGCTGCTGGCGCAATATCTGATTGCGCCAGCGGCCGATTTGGCTTGAATTTTTAGACCAATCCGGCCACAGCCTCAATGGATGCTGGTCGGATGCGCCGGGTCGTCGAATGGATGCGGGATGGCGTTCTGCCAGGCTTGCAGGATGGGCTTGAACGGGTCCTCGACCGTGGGGCCCAGGACGTTCTTGCTGCCGTCCAGCATCGCCAGCTGGGCCTGCAGTACCGCGCCGCCCAGCTGTTGCCAGTAGTGCAGGGCGCCTTGCAAGTCCGAGCGCAGCAGGGCCGACTGGATGGACAGCAGGTCGGCGGGCGCACAGCTGGCTTGCAGCTGCTCCGCCGCGGCTTCGTGCTGGGTCAGCGTCTGATGGGCCATCTGCTGCTGCACCGTGCGCACAGCTTCCATGCCGCGAAACAGCGCACACGCGTTTTTGGTGGCCATGGCCATTTGCCATCGGCTGACTTCGGTCCAGTAGTTCCATGGCGCCGCGCTGAGCGGCGTAGCCGGGGCGGTAGCGGAAGAGCGGGTCTTGACTGTCATGGCATTCCTTTCGGTTCAACAGGGCTGCAGCGGATGCTGCGGCGCATACGTCAGCCTAGTGCAATTGCGCCCAGCCTGATACCCCATTGTGTAAAACACCCGCAACAATCTCCTTGATCTGGCGCAAATGCGGGCGAGGTGTTTGTCTTTAAGCTTGGTGCTATCGGCGCTTGAACCGCCATAAGGACACCATGAGCGTACGCCACCTGGAAGCCCTGTTCCAACCCACTTCGGTGGCCTTGATAGGCGCCTCGGAGAGCCCCGGCAGCCTGGGCTCCGTGGTGCTGCACAACCTGCAGCAAGGCGGCTTCCAGGGGCCGCTGTGGCTGGTGAATCGGCGCCACAGCCAGGTAGCGGGCCAGCCGGCCTGGCGCGACGTGGCGGCACTGCCGCAGGTGCCGGATCTGGCGGTGATCTGCACGCCCGCGCATACCGTGCCGGGCCTGATCGCCGAGCTAGGACGCAAGGGTACGCGCGCGGCGATTGTGATGACTGCCGGCCTGAAGCAAGCCAACCCCGACGGCCCCGGCACGCTGGAGCAGGCCATGCTGGACGCGGCCCGGCCCACGCTGCTGCGCGTCCTGGGGCCCAACTGCATCGGCGCGCTGGTGCCCGACGTCGGCCTGAACGCCAGCTTCGCACCCGGCAACGCCATGCCCGGTCAGTTGGCGTTCGTCACCCAGTCGGGCGCGCTGGCCACCGCCATGCTGGACTGGGCGCAAGCCCGTGGCATCGGCTTCTCGCACTTCATCTCGCTGGGTGACAGCGCCGACGTGGATTTCGGCGATGTGCTCGACTACCTGGCCAGCGACGGCGCCACCCGGGCCATCCTGGTCTACATGGAGTCGGTCAAGGCCGCGCGCAAGTTCATGTCGGCGGCGCGGGCCGCATCCCGCAACAAGCCGGTGATCGTGGTCAAGGCCGGGCGCGGCGCCGATGGCGCGCGGGCTGCGGCCTCGCACACCGGAGCACTGGCCGGTGCCGACGTGGTGTTCGACGCCGCCTTCCGGCGCGCCGGCATGCTGCGGGTAGACACGCTGGAGGCCTTGTTCGACGCCGCCGAAACCCTGGCCCATGCGCGGCCCTTGGTAGGCGAGCGCCTGGCCATACTCACCAACGGCGGCGGCCTGGGCGTGCTGGCCGCCGACGCGCTGGACCTGCAGGGTGGCCAACTGGCCGCGCTGAGCCCGGCCACCCTGGCCGCCCTGAACGCCTGCCTGCCCAGCACCTGGTCGCACGGCAACCCGGTGGACATCGTGGGCGACGCGCCGCTGCAGCGCTACCTGGACGGGCTGCGTGTGCTGCTGGCGGCGCCCGAGGTGGATGCGGTGCTGTTCATGCATGCGCCTACCGCCCTGGTGCCGGCAGCCGATATCGCGGCCGGCTGCCTGCCCCTGCTGGCCCAGGCCAGCAAGCCGGTGCTGACCTGCTGGCTGGGCGGCGCTGCCGTCGCTGCAGCGCGCAGCGCTACCACCCAAGCTGGCCTGCCGTGCTACGACACGCCCGAGCGCGCGGTGGCCGCCTGGCTGCAGCTGGTGCTGCATGCGCGCAACCAGGCCGCACTGCGCGAGCTGCCGGCCAGCACGGCGCCGGCCTTTTTGCCGCTGCGCGCGCAAGCCCAGGCCGTGGTGGCGCAGGCCGCCCAGGCCGGGCAGGAATGGCTGGACCCGACCCAGGTGCATAGCCTGCTGCAGATGTACGGCATCCCCACCCAGCGCAGCGCACTGGTCCATAGCGTGGACGAGGCGCTGGCCTGCGCCGCCGACATCGGTTATCCGGTGGCGCTGAAAATCGTCTCGCCGCAAATCGTCCACAAGTCGGATATCGGCGGCGTGGCGCTGGGCCTGGCCTCGGCGGACGATCTGCGCCAGGCCGTGCAGGCCATGCTGGAGCGCGTGGCCCGGCTGCGGCCGCAGGCCGAGGTGACGGGCTTTACGGTGCAAACCATGGTGGCCCGGCCCCAGGCGCATGAGCTGATCGTCGGCATCAGCACCGACCCGGTGTTCGGCCCGGTGCTGCTGTTCGGCCAGGGCGGCACCGCGGTGGAGCTCAGCCAGAACCACGCGGTGGCGCTGCCGCCGCTGAATACCGCCTTGGCCCGCGATCTGGTCCAGCGCAGCGGCCTGGCCCGGCTGCTGGCCGGCTACCGTGAGCGTCCGGCTGTGCCCGAGGCGGCCTTGCTGGAGACCCTGCGCCAGGTGGCGCAGCTGGCTTGCGACCTGCCGCAGCTGGCCGAGCTGGACATCAATCCGCTGCTGGCCGATGCCCAGGGCGTGCTGGCCCTGGACGTGCGCATCCGCCTGCATGGCCCGGGGCGCGGCCAGCCGGTGGCGCCGGCCATCCGCCCGTACCCGCAAGAGCTGGAGCAGACCGTGGCGCTGGCCGGCAGCACGCTGCTGCTGCGGCCGATCCAGCCCGAAGATGGCGAGCGGCTGCAGGCTTTCTACGCCCAGGCCAGCTCGGCGGACATGCGTTTGCGCTTCTTTCTGACCCGCCGCGAGGTGCCGCATTCCGAGCTGGCGCGCTACAGCCAGATCGACTACGACCGGGAGATGACCTTCATCGCGCTCAGTCCGGGCGACCCCGCCAACCAGGCCATGGTGGCCGAGGTCCGTGTGGTCTGCGACCCCGACAACCAGAGGGCCGAGTTCGCGCTGCAAGTGGCCTCCGCCTGGCAATGCAAAGGCCTGGGCCGCCTGTTGCTGGACAAGATGCTCGGCTACCTGCGGGCCCGCGGCACGCGCGAGGTGGTGGGCCAGTGCCTGGTGCAGAACCTGGCCATGGCCGGCCTGGCCCGGAAGGCAGGCTTCTCGGTGCTGCCCGGGCCGAGCCCGGATACCTTGGCCTTGCACCAGTTGCTTGGATGATGGGTTTGCTATTGATTAAGTAGCGGCTGCCGCTTATTTCATATGCGCCAGAGGCTGATTTGGCATTCAATTTCCCATGTAGCGGCCAGGCCGGTGGTTGACCGCCAGCACCGCATTCAGCACCAGCGCGCCCAGCACCGAATAGGCCACCCGCGCCGGGTCGGCCATCACCAGCGCGGCGACCAGGATGCACACGTCCACCGGCCATTTGCACATGACCGGCACGCCAGCCGCGGCATGGACAAAGGCCGGGGTCAGTCGAGCGTGATGTTCGCCCGCTTGCCGACGGCGGTGTAGGTGGCGATCTCCGACTGTACCTTGGCGTTGAAGGCCGCTGCGTCCAGGTAGACCGGCTCCAGGCTGTTGGCTTTGAACTTCTCTATGACTTCGGGCGAGGCCATCACGGCGGCCAGTTCGCGCGCCAGTACCTGCAGTATGGGCGCCGGTGTGCCGCCGGGCGCGGCCACGCCGTACCAGCCGCCGAAGCTGGCCTTGGGCAGCTGCAGTTCGGCCAGAGTCGGCACATCGGGCAGGGCGCTGGAGCGCGGCGAATCGGTCACCGCCAGGGCGCGCAGCTTGCCCGACTTGATGTGCGGGCCCACCGAGGCAATGGTGTCAAACGCCACGCTGATTTCACCGCCCAGCAAGGCCATGGCGGCCTGGCTGCTGCCCTTGTAGGGCACGGCCAGCAGCTGTATGCCGGCTTCGTGGGCGAACATCTCGCCCGCCAGGTGCGGCGCCGAGCCCGCGCCAAAGGTGGCGTAGGTCACGCTGTCGGGCTTGGCCTTGGCCTGGGCGATCAGCTCCGCCAGGTTCTTGGCGTGGTTGGCCGGGCCGGCCACCAGCACCAGCGAGGTTTTGGCCACCAGGGCCAGCAGCGTCAAGCCCTTCTTCACGTCATACGGCATGTGGTCCTTCAGCGCCGGCGCCACGCTGTAGGTGGACGAGCCCGACACCAGCAAGGTGTAGCCGTCGGGCGCGGCCTTGGCCACCAGGTCGGCACCGATCAATGAGCTGCCGCCGGGCTTGTTGTCCACGATCACCGGCTGGCCCAGGCGTGCCTGCAAGCGCTCGCCGATAGTGCGGGCCACGATGTCGGTGGCGCCGCCGGGGCCGAAGGGCACGACCAGCTTGATCGGCCGGCTCGGGTAGGCCTGGGCCTGGGCGGCAAAAGGCGTGAGCGCAGCCGCCGCCAGTAAAACGGTGCTCAGGATGCGGGCGGGGTAGGACATGGTGGGGCGTGCAAAGTGGGGAGTGCTGCCATCGTAGGAATAAGCAAGCTTTGCAACAATAAGAGAATTTGAAAGCTATCTTTGCTGTATCGGCAAATCAGGCGCTGGTGTCAGAGGGCAGGTGCAGCTTGATGTGGTCCAGAAAGCTCTGCGCCGCATGCGGCAGGGTGCGGCCGGCCAGGGTTTGCAGCTCGATGTCGCGCAGCTCCATGCCATGGTCGCGGATCGGCACCGCCACCAGCTGGCCCGCGGCCACCAGCTGCCGCACCGACACCTCGCCCGCCACGGATATGCCGCCGCCCTGCAGCACAAAGCCCAGCAAGGTGGCCAGGTAGTTGGTGTTGAGCACCGGCTCCAGCAGCAGCTGCTGGCGGCTGCAGGCGATGTCTATCATCTGCCGCAAGGTGGTGTCGGCCATGGGCAGGGCCAGCGGGTAGGCGCTGAGGCTGCGCAGGGTCAGGGCCTTGCTGCCGGCCAGCGGATGGTCGGGGTGCATCAGCGCCAGGATGGGCGCCGACTGGCGGTGCTCGACCTTGATGTCGCGCTCGGGCGCGCGGCTGAAGGTCAGGCCGATATCGGCATCGCCGTCGCGCACCCGCACCGGCACCTCGGCGGGCGCGGTCACGTCCACCTGGAACTGGATGCGCGCATAGCGCTGGCGGAATTCGATGATCAGCGGCGGCAGGAACGCGCTGGCAAAGCCCTCGGTGATCGCCATCCGCACCTTGCCCGAGCGCAGGCCTTGCAGCGCCTGGATTTCTTCCAGCGCGTGCTCGGCATCCAGGCTGCTGCGCCGCGCGTGGGCGGCCAGGATCTCGCCGGCCGCAGTCGGCACCATGCCGCGCGGCTGGCGCTCGAACAGCACCGTGCCCAGCGACTGCTCCAGTCCGGCAATCTGCCGGCTGATGGCCGAGGCCGCCACATGCAGCCGCGCCGAGGCCTCGGTCAGCGAGCCGCCGCGCACCACTTCCAGAAAGTAGCGCAGCGCGGTGTCCTGCAATTGGTGGGCGTGCATGGCGGTTCCTTATGCGTGTGATTTGCCAAATTGGCAATGGTATGTTGAAAATAAAATAATTGTGCGATGTGGTGACGGCGCCTACGCTCAGACTTAATCCCCATCCGTGAAAGACCCCGCATGACCCGAGAACGCGCCCTGGCGCTGGCCGCCGATTTTTTTGACGATGGCCGCTTCCGCGAAGTGCTGGCGCGCCGCGTCGCCTACGCCACCGAAAGCCAGGAAGCCGCGCGCGCGCCCGAGCTGAACGCCTATCTGCAAGAGCAGATCGTGCCCGACCTGCAGGCCCTGGGCTTTGTCTGCGTGGTCTGGCCGAACCCGGTGGCTGGCGGCAACCCGTTCTTGTTTGCCGAGCGGGCCGAGCCGGATGCCGGCTGCAGCGTGCTCAGCTACGGCCACGGCGACGTGGTGCGCGGCCACGCCAGCCAGTGGCGCGCCGGCCTGGACCCCTGGCAGCTGACGGTGGAGGGCGACCACTGGTATGGCCGCGGCACGGCCGACAACAAGGGCCAGCACACGGTGAACATCGCCGCCCTGGCCCAGGTGCTGGCCGCGCGCCAGGGCCGCCTGGGCTACAGCCTGAAGCTGTTGCTGGAGATGGGCGAGGAAACCGGCTCGCCCGGCCTGCGCCAGGTCTGCGAGCTGCACCGCGAGGCCTTGGCGGCCGATCTGTTCCTGGCCTCCGACGGCCCGCGCGTGGCGGCCCAGCGGCCCACGCTGTTCCTGGGTTCGCGCGGCGGCTTCAATTTCGACCTGCGCATCGCGCTGCGCCCCGCAGGCCACCATTCGGGCAACTGGGGCGGGCTGCTGTGCAACCCCGGCATCCGCCTGGCCCATGCGATTGCCTCGCTGGTCGACGCCCAGGGCCGCATCCTGGTGCCGGCGCTGCTGCCCGACAGCCTGCCCGACAACGTGCGCCAGGCCTTGCAGTCCATCGCCGTCGGCGGCGGTCCGGGCGACCCGGCGGTGGATGCCGGCTGGGGCGAGCCCGGCCTGACGCCCACTGAGCGCGTCTTCGGCTGGAACTGCCTGGAGGTGCTGGCCTTCAAGACCGGCAACCCCGATGCCCCGGTCAACGCCATCCCCGGCCAGGCTTTTGCCCACTGCCAGATCCGCTACGTGGTGGGCAGCGACAGCAGCCGCTTTCTGCAGCATTTGCGCACGCACCTGGACGCGCAGGGCTTCGGCGATGTGGAGGTCATGCAGAGCGGTGAACTGATGGAGGCCACGCGGCTGGATCCGGACAACCCCTGGGTGCACTGGGCGCTGGCCTCCATCGCCCGCAGCACCGGCAAGCCGCCGGCCCTGCTGCCGAACCTGGGCGGCACTCTGCCCAACGACGTGTTTGCCGACGTGTTGGGCCAGCCCACGCTGTGGGTGCCGCATTCCTACCCGGCATGCGCCCAGCACGCGCCCAACGAACACCTGCTGGGCAGCGTGGCCCGCGAGTCGCTGCAGCTGATGGCCGGCCTGTTCTGGGACCTAGGCGACGACGGTGCGGCCATTGCCGTGGCACAGCGGACGGCGGTCATGGCACAGGGAAAGTAACAATTTTCAACAAGCGCGGGTAGAAGCGATAAAGTGGGCCTCATGCCATTTGCACCTACTACGCCATGACTTCCCTCTTCAAACGCGCGCTTTCCAAAGTCCTGGGATCGGCTCCGGCACCGGATGCCGCGCCGCCGGCTGCAGAAATAGAGAAAGAGAAGCCCGCCGTCGTGATGCCGGCGATCCGGCCCGCGCCCACGGTGCTGGGGGCGCGGCGCCCGCTGATGGCGTCCAGCGGCGAAGTGGCGGGCTTCGAGTTCCGTATCGGCGACAAGGCGCTGGCCAGTCTGGCGCGCAGCGGCGACAGCGCGGGCCAGGCCGCCCACGTGGCGGCGGTGCTGGTCTCGGCCCGGCTGGTGGCGCTGGGTGGACGCATAGGTTTTGCCCGCGTGCCAGCCGCCTGGTTGGCGCATGCCGCGGTGCCGAAGAACGAAACCGGCACGCTGATCGGCCTGGACTTCGACCCGGCCCAGCCGCTGTCCCCCGAAGCCCTGGATGCCGTGGCCGCGGTGGCCGCGCAGTTCCGGGCGGTGGGGGCCAAGCTGGCCTGGGACCCGGCCTACGACCTGGGCGCCAAGCCCGACTACGCGCTGGTGCGGCCTGCGGCCCAGCAGACCGTGGCCGGGCTGATGGAGGTACTCAGCGCCCGGCCCGACGCGGACAAAGACATTCCGGTGATCGCCACCGACCTGGCCAGCGTGGAAGACCTGGAGCAAGCCTTGCAAGGCGGCGTGCGCCTGGCCAGTGGCAGCCTGGCGACGCCGGTGCTGGCGACGCCGGTGAAGCGGGTGGCGCCGCTGCTGCCCGAGGTGGGGCGGCTCTCCCAACTGCTCGGCCAGCTGTCGGCCGGGGCCGATACCGCCCTGATCGTCAGTGCCATCAAGGGCGACATCAGCGTCTCGGTGCGGCTGCTGCAGCGCATGAACAGCGCCAGTTTTGCCCACCTGGGCGGCGTGGCCAGCATCGACCAGGCAGTGCTGATGCTGGGCCGCAACGACTTGCAGCGTTGGCTGTCGCTGATGCTGACCCAGTTCGCCGGCAGCCGCAAGCTGTCGTCGGCGCTGCAGGAGGTCGCCCTGTGGCGTTCGCGCCTGCTGGAGCTGCTGGCCATAGAACGCGGCGAAAAGGAGCCCGGCCGCTTTTTCACCCTGGGCCTGGCCTCAATGCTGGGCCTGATCCTGAAGATGGAGCCGGCCGAAGTGGCCGCCACCCTGAGCCTGCCGCCCGAGGCCAGCCAGGCCTTGCTGGAGCAGACCGGCCCTTGGTACCTGTACCTGCGCACCGCCCAGCAGGTTGAAAGCCAGACCGCCAGCGACGCCAGCGCCGAGGCCGACGGCTTTGGCAGCGCGGCGCGGGTGCAGGAGCTGTCGGGCCAGGCCTGGACCTGGGCGGCCGAGAACACCTTGCGCGAGGCGCCCGCCAAGCCGGCTGCCTGATTGCTATAAGTTCAATAGCTGCTGGCGCAGGTTAGATCAGCGCCAGAGCCACTTCTTTCATAAATTTACGCCGCGGCCAGCACGCTGCCCACGCAACTGCCAAAGCCGATGCGCGCCTGGCCGGGCCGCTCGCACCAGCCGTGCAGGGTCAGCGTGTCGCCGTCCTGCAGATAGCTGCGCTGGCTGCCGTCGGCCAGGATGATTGGCGTCCTGCCGTCCTGGCTCAGCTCCAACAAACAGCCTTGCTCGCCGTTCGTCGGGCCCGACTGGGTGCCGGTGCCCAGCAGGTCGCCGGGCTGCAGATTGCAGCCATTGCTGGCGTGGTGGGCCAGCATATGGGCCACCGTCCAGTGGGCGTGGCGGTAGCTGGTGCGCGACAAACGCGTGGCCTGGCCGGCGCCGGGCGGGGTTAGCCAGGCTTCGAGCTGGATGTCCAGTGCCTGCACCTGGGTCGACTGCAGGTAGGGCAGGGCTGCAGGGTCGCCGGCCTCGCGCGGCAGCGGCACACGGAACGGCGCCAGCGCCTCCAGCGTGATGATCCAGGGCGAGATGCTGGTGGTGAAGTTCTTGGCCATGAACGGGCCCAGCGGCATGGATTCCCAGGCCTGCACATCGCGCGCCGACCAGTCGTTCAGCAGGCACAGGCCGAACGCGTGCTGCTCCGCAGCGTCGATGTCAATGGCCGTGCCGCGCGGGTTGCCGGGGCCGACGAAGACGCCGAGCTCCAGCTCGTAGTCCAGCTTCTGCGTGGGACCAAACTGGGGTGTGGCCGCGTCTGGCGCACGGGTCTGGCCCTGCGGCCGCCGTACCGCGCTGCCGCTGATGGCTACGCTGGAGGCCCGACCGTGGTAGCCGATGGGTAGCCATTTGAAGTTGGGCAGCAGCGCATTCTGCGGCTGGAAGATGCGGCCGGCATTCAGCGCGTGGTACTGCGAGGTGAAGAAGTCGGTGTAGTCGCCGATGCGCGCCGGCACCGCGTATTCGGCCTGGGCCTGCGGAAACAGGCAGGCGCGCAGCTGCAGGGCCTGGGGCGCACCCTCGCGCAGCAGGCGCGACAGATCCAGCCGCAAGGCCGACCAGGCAGCCGGGCCCAGCGCCATCAGGCGGTTCAGGCTGGCGGCGCTGGCCGCCTGGGCCGCGCTGTCGGCAGCAGCGCTGAACACACCTTGCGCATGGGCCGCCGCCAGGTCCAGGATGGCGTCGCCAATTGCCACGCCGCCGCGCCAGGGCTCGCTGCTGCCCTGGCGGCGGAACACGCCGTGCGGCAGGTTTTGCAGCGGGAAGTCGCAGCCCGGCACCTGGGCCGAGGCCACCCAGCTGTGCAGCGAGGGGTCATGGGTTTCGTTGAGCATGGTGGTAGGTCCTCAAAACCGGTGGCGGATGCCGATGCCGTAGCTGTTGCCACTGGCTTCGATGACGCGCAGCGGCACAGGCAGGGTGCGGGTTTGGGTGCTGTCATGCATCAGCATGGTGTAGACATCGGTGCGCTTGGACAGGTTGTGGTCGTAGCCCAGGCTGAAGATCCTGCGCTCCACATTGCCGCCGGCCACAGTGGCGGGCACGGGCGCAGCGGTGTCGCTGGTCTTGCGTACGGCGTAGCCGGCCAGGACCCGCCCGGCACCCACCGGCAGGCTGGCGCTCAGGTCCCAGACGCGGTAGCCGACGTTCTGCGGCGCGATGTTGGTGCCCTTGTTCTGGATGTGGCCGACGTGGGCAAACAGCTTCACGGCGTCGAAGTCGTACGAGGCCGCCAGCTGCCAGGCCGTGGTGTCGTTGGCGGTCGTGCCGTCGGCAAAGGTCTGCGGGTCTTTCTTCACGTTCTGCCAGACCAGCGAGGTGGCCAGCGGGCCGTTGGCGTAGCCGATGCGCGCACCCACGTTGCCGCCGCCCTGGGCTTCGGACAGCGAGCGCGCCAGCGTGGCCGAGACACCTGCATAGGTCGGCGTGTCGTAGACCAGGGAATTGGTCCAGCTGGTGCCACCACCCAGCACGCCACCGGTAAAGGTGGCCAGCGGCAGCGGGCCGAAGGTCATGGAGTCGCCAAAGGCGTTGGAGTTGATGGTGTTCAGGAACAGCTGCGAAATGATGGTGCCCATGCGCAGCCGGCCCCAGGTTGGGCTGGACAGGCCGACCCAGGAAGCGCGCGAGAAGAAGGGGTCGGCCGCCACGTTGACCGGCGCTGGCAGGGCATCGCTGCGGCCACCGGCGCCGGTGTCGCTGCGGAAGAAAGCCGACAGCTCGAAGGATGCAGTGAGTCCGCCGCCCAGGTCTTCGTTGCCGCGCAGACCCCAGTGGCTGGTCGACATGCCGCCGCCTTCGATCTTGCTGACGCTCTGGCTCTGCGCGTTCACGCCGCCGATGGCGCCGGTGAAGCGGCCGGCCACGTTGTCCACCAGGCCATAGAGCTGTACGCCGTTGCCGACGGCGGGTTGGGCGTGGGCGGCGCCGGCGCAGGCCAAGAGTGCGGCTGTGGCGGTGGCGAGGATGGTGGGGTTTGCTTGCTTGAACATTTTTTGTCTCCAGTGGTTTTGGGTTGGTAAATTTCAGGGCGAGAACATCCCCGGAGCGGTCGGCGGGCGACTGCTCCGAAGCGGGGAATTTCGGAGGGAGGAGGGGGCGCAGGCCCCTATGGACTCATGGCGCGCTGGCCTGCAAGGCAGGGTCAAATATCGCCACCGCGCGGGTCCAACCCGCCGATGCGGCGCGGATCTTCACCGGGAAGCAGCTCACGTAAAAACCGTGGGCTGGCAGGGCCGCCAGGTTGTGCAGTTTTTCCAGGTGGCAGTAGCCGATCTCGCGGCCGGCCTTGTGGCCTTCCCAGATGATGCCGGCGTCGCTGCTCTCGGCGTAGCGCTGGGCGGTTTGGGGAAATGGCGCGTCCCAGCTCCAGGCGTCGGTGCCGGTCAGGCGCACGCCACGCTCCAGCAAATACAGCGTGGCCTCGCGGCCCATGCCGCAGCCGGAACGGGTGTAGGCCGGCGTGCCGTGGGCGGCGCTGGCGCTGGTGTTGACCAGCACGATCTCCAGCGGCTGCAGGCTGTGGCCTATGCGCGCCAGCTCGGCCTCTACATCGGCGGCCTGCACCACATAGCCGTCGGGGAAGTGCCGGAAGTCCAGCTTCACGCCGGGCTGGAAGCACCAGTTCAAGTCCACCTCGTCGACGGTGATGGCGCGCTGGCCGCCGTCCATGGTGGAGGCAAAGTGCCAGGGCGCGTCCAGGTGCGTGCCGTTGTGGGTGTTGAGCTGCACGTCTTCCACCGCCCAGGCTTCGCCGTCGGGCATGTCTTGTTTTTGCAGACCGGGGAAGAACTGCGCCATGTCGGGGTAGCTGGTCTGGTGGTCGATGTAGTGGATCTTCGGCCCCAGACCCGGCGGGTCGGAGGGCACGTGGTTTTCCAGGTGCATGGAGATGTCGATGAAGCTGCGGGGCATGGTGTTTCCTGTGGGTAGCGATAGGACGTATAGGGCGAGCACATCCCCGGCGCAGTCCACGGGCGACTGCACCTGCGGGCACATTGGGGGGCGAAGGGGCGCGGGCGCCCGGTGCGGTTACGGGCTCATGGCCGATCGATACCGGTGGCGCTGCAGGTCACGGCGCTGCCTCAGTGGGTGGGTGCGGCGCAGGCGCCGCGCAGGCCGTGGGTGATGAAGGCCACCAGCAGCGGGCCGGCGGTTTCGGAGTCGCCGGGCTGGTTCTGGCCCAGCGACAGACGTTCGATGCGCTGGTCGTTCACATGGTGCAGCAGCGCGCCCAGCGCAAACTGGTAGCACCAGGCGGCCTGGCTGCGCGTGGCCTGGGGCAGGGCGGCGGCCAGGGCGTCGATGAAGGCATGGGCCAGCGGGTCGAACAGCTCGCGGATGACGGGCTCGTCTTCTTCCAGGTGGTCGTTCATGCCGCGCGACAGGATGCGCAGAAAGTTGTGTCCGGCCGGCAGAGCTGCTACCTTGAGCACTGGCAGCACAAAGGCTTTGACGATTTCTTCCAGCAGTTGGCCAGGTGCGGCGCTGCGCTGGGCTGCGGCCAGGGATTCCAGGCGTTCGCCGATGTAGCCGGCCCGCTCGCGAAATATTGCGTGGTACAGCGCCAGTTTCGGGCCATAGTAGTAGCCGACCAGGGCCAGGGGCACGCCGGCCTCGTCGGCGATGTCGCGGATCGACACGCCGTGGAAGCCGCGGGCGGCAAACAGCTGTTCGGCGGCCAGCAGGATGTTCTGCTGGCGGTTGGGTGACAGCGCGGCTTCGCCGGGTTCGGCCGCGGCGCTGCGCCGGGCTGCCGGGGTTTTGCGGGCGCTGGAAGGAGGTTTTTGGTTTTGCATAAACAGGTTTATACACTTGTACAAGAAAATTGAACACTCGTACAAATACTGATTTCGAAGATATTTGTACGTTCGTACAATTATTTTGCACTTTACGCCTGCACTCTTTGTTTGACCTTCCCTGGAGACACCCACCATGACCACCCGCCGCCAATTCACCCAGCTGCTTGCTGCCCTCGTTCCCACCGGCCTGGCTCCGCTGGCCCAGGCCCAGGCCACCAAGCCCGTGCCCATGCCCGATGTGGCGAAGATCATTTCCGGCTTTCCGGCCGGCGGCACGGTGGACGTGCTGGCCCGTCGCGTGGCCGACAAGATGCGCGGCCACTATGCGGGCACGGTGCTGGTGGAGAACAAGCCCGGCGCGGGCGGGCAGATTGGCATCCTGGCGCTGCGCGACAGCCCGGCCGACGGCACCAACCTGCTGCTTACGCCCTCGTCCATGCTGTCGATCTACCCCTATACCTACCCCAAGCTGCGCTACACCCTGGAAGAGCTGGCACCGGTATCGCTGGGCGCCACCATCGACCACGGCCTGGCCGTAGGCCCGGGTGTGCCGGACAGCGTGCAGACTTTCAAGGATTTCCTGGCCTGGGCCGCCGCCAATCCCGACAAGGCCAATTTCGGCAGCCCCGGTGCCGGCTCGATGCCGCACATGGTGGGCGTGCTGCTGGGCCAGATGGCCAAGGCCGATCTGCGGCATATCGCCTACCGTGGCACGGTGCCCGGCGTGCAGGATCTGCTGGGCGGCCAGATATCGGCCTTCTGGGGGCCGATCGGCGACGACTTGCAGTACGTCCGGGCCGGCAAGCTGCGGGTGCTGGCGATTGCGGGGCCAACCCGCTCGGTATTCCTGCCCCAGGTGCCGACCCTGGCCGAGTTGGGCTACCCCCTGCGGGTGCGCGAGTGGTATGGCTTTTTTCTACCCGGCAAGGCCACGCCCGAGACGGTCAAGCGCGCGTCCGAAGGTGTGCAGGCGGCGCTGGCCCAGCCCGATCTGGTGGAGTACGGCAAGCAGTACGGGCTGGAGATCAAGCCGTCCAGCGCGGCCGAGCTGGCCCAGATGCTGAAGGCCGATGCCGACCAGTGGCGCGGCCTGATCAAGCAGACCGGGTTTACCGCCGAGTCTTGAGCACCTGGGCCGGGGCCACCGGCGGCCGCCAGCGCGGCCACAGCAGATTCAGCGCCAGGCCCAGCATCACCAGGCCGGCGGCCACCAGCTTCCAGGTCGGCAGCGGTTCGCCCAGCCACCAGGCCGCCGTGCCCATGCCGAACACCGGCACCATCAAGGCCGTGGGGCTGATGGTGGCGGCCGGGTAGCGGCCCAGCAGCCAGGCCCATACCGCATAGCCGAACAGGCTGTTGCCCCAGGCCTGCCAGACCACCGCCAGCCAGCTCGGCAGATCGGCGTTCTGCATGCTGGTCCACCAGGCATGGCTGCCTTCAAACACCAGCGACAGCAGGATCAGCGGCGGCGCCGCAAAGGCGCTGGACCAGACCACATAGGCCAGCATGTTCACCCGGCCGGCCTGGCGCGACGCCGTGTTGCCGCCGCCCCAGCACAACGCCGCGAACAGCGCCATCGCCAGGCCCAGCGGCGTGGTGCTGCCATCGGTGTGCAGCACGATGACGCTGATGCCGGCCACCGCCAGCAGCAGCGCCCACCACTGAAACGGCTGGACCCTTTCCTTGGTGATGCGCATGGCCAGGGCGATGGTGAAGAACACCTGCATCTGCACCACCAGCGAGGCCAGGCCCGGCGAAATCTGCGCCTGCATGGCCACGAACAACACGCCAAACTGGCCCACGCCGATCAGCACGCCGTAGGCCGCCAGGTTGCGCCAGGACACGGCCGGGCGTGGCAGAAAGAACACCGCCGGCAGCAGCGCCAGGGTGAAGCGCAGGGCCGCTAGCAACAGCGGCGGAAAGTGCGCGAGCGCCACCTTGATCACCACAAAATTGGTGCCCCAGACGGCCACCACGGCCAGGGCAAGCAAAAGGTGGCGCAGCGGCAGAGCAGTCGGCATAGGAACAGGCAGGCAGTGGAAAGCCGCTATTGTCGGGCCAGCCGCTGACAGTGCTTGTTACTATTGTTTTTGTAGCTGCTTGCGCAGGTGTTATCTGCGCTGCAGGTCTTATTTTTATAAATTCAGCGGCGCTGCAGTTGCAGCCGCAAGCCCTGGGCCGGGCGCAGGGTGACATTCAATACCGGCTGCGGTGGCGGGCCGGCCACCGGGGTCAGCTGGAAGCGCTGTAGCAGCATGGCCGCCACCAGCTGCATCTCGGTCATGGCGAACAGATTGCCGATGCAGACCCGTGGCCCGGCACCAAACGGCAGGTAGCTGCCGCGCACCTGGGCCGCCTGGCCGGCGTCGGAAAAGCGCTCGGGGTCGAAGCGCTCGGGCTCGGGAAACCAGCGTGCATCGTGCTGCAGCACCCAGGGCGTGATGCGCACCAGCGCGCCCCGCGGCAGCTGCCAGGGGCCGACCTGCACCGGCCGGGTGGCGCGCCGGCTGATCAGCGAGGCCGCGGGCGGGTACAGGCGCAGGCTTTCCTTCAGCGTCTGGGCCAGGTAGGGCAGGGCCGGCAGGTCTTCATAACGCGGTGGACGCTGGCCGAGCACGCGGTCGACTTCCTCCTGGGCGCGTTGCGCGCAGGCGGGTTGGCTGGCCATGCAGTGGCCCCACCAGGTAAGTGCCGAGGCCGTGGTTTCGTGGCCGGCCAGAAAGATGGTCATGCACTGGTCGTGGATCTCCTGCTCGCTCAGGGCGCCCTGGTCGCCGGCCTCGTCGCGCACGGCTATCAGCATGCCCAGCAGGTCGGTTTTTTCGACACCTGGGGGCTCAGCGCGGCGCTGCTGGATATGGCGGCGCACCAGCGTGTCCAGCGTGCGCTTGGCGCGCCGGGCCGGCCATTTGTGCGGCAGCCAATACGGCAGGCTGGCGGGCCAGAAGAACTCTTCCATGCCCAGGCGGCTCAGCACCTGCACCGCCTGTTCGGCGGCCAGCGATTCCTGCCGGCCCGCGGCCTGGATCTGCTGGCTGAACAGGGTGCGCAGCACCACGTCCATGGTCAGCTGGGTCATCAGGTGCCCGTAGTCCACCGTCTGCTGGGCCTGGGGCGGCAGCGCGTCCAGGGCCTGCGCGGCGGCCGCTGCCATGTGCTGCGCATAGCCGGCCATGCGCTTGGGGCCAAAGCCGGGCTGCAGCATGCGGCGCTGGCGCTGCCAGGTGTCGCCCTCGGTGACCAGCACGCTTTGGCCGTGCACCTCGGCAAACACCTGGGTGCCGCGCTCCCAGCGGATGAAGCTGCGGCTGGGGTCGAGCAGCACCTCGCGCACCAGCTCGGGGTGGAAGAACTCATAGGTGCGCTCGTGGCCGATGCGCGTGTACACCGCGTCGCCGTAGGTGGTGTGCATCTGGCGGGCCAGGCCCAGGTAGTCGCGGCGCATCTGGCGCAGCAGGGGCAGGCCGAAGCCGTGCTGGCGTGGGCCGGGAGGGAGCAGGGTGAAAGACATGGCGCGACTATGCCGTCTGCCAATCCGCCCGTATTGAACGATTGCGACACCGCCTGCGCACTAAACTGGCTAGATGACCCAGCCCCGCGCCGCCCTGATCGCCCCGAGTGCCGGCCTGGCGGCCTGCGTGCGCGCCTACGTGAGCCGCAGCACCCTGGGCGCCGATCTGCAGCCGCTGCAGCGGCTGAACTACTTTCCGGCCACGCCCTTGTGCGGCATCTCCTGGCTCAGCCACGGCGAGAGCTATCAATTGCCCACCGGCGATGGCGACACGGCCCCGCAGCGGCTGCCGCGCGTGGCCTTCTTCGGCCCGCAAAGCCGGCCCACGGTGTCGCGCAATCCGGGTCCGGCCGAGGGTTTCATGCTGATGCTGATGCCCGACGCTCTGCACGCCTTGACCGGTGTGGACGTGGGCGCTCTGGTGGACCGCACGCTGGCCCTGCACCAGGTGCTGGACGCCGACTGGTGCGTGATGGCCGAAGCCGTGCTGCAGGCCGGCGACGACGCCAGCCGGGTGCGGCTGATCGAGGCCTTCATCGCCCCGCGCTGGCAGGCGGCGCGCCAGCTGGGTGCGGTGCCGGTGCGCAGCTACCAGGACTGGGCCCAGGGCCTGGCGCTGCGGGCCATGGCCTCGGGCATGGGGCAGAGCCTGCGCCAGGCCGAGCGCCGCATCAAGGCCTGGACCGGCCAGACCCTGCGCCAGCTGCAAGGCCGCAGCCGGGCCGAAGCCGTGTTCTTCCAGGCGCGCGATGCGGTGGCCGCGGGCAGCGTGGATTGGGCCGATCTGGCGGCCGGCTCGGGCTATGCCGACCAGTCGCATTTCTGCCGCGAGGCGCGCCGTGTCACCGGCCTGAGCCCCGAGGTGCTGCGCCGGCGCATGCTGGAGGACGAGAGCTTCTGGATTTACCGCATCTGGGGCTAAAACGGGCCAAATCGCCTGCATTGCGCTCCCCACCCCGCAATCGTAAAATCCTGTAACCACTCCTGGAGCCCGTCATGGAAATCAGCCCAGTTTCGCGGCAGTACAGCCAGACTTTGACGCAAACCACCCAGACCGATGAGTCGCAACAAGCGCAGAACCGCGCGGTGCGCCAGCAGCAGGAGGCGGCGGCCAAGAAGCTGGAGCAGACCAAACCGGCGCCGGTGGTGAATGGCCAGGGCCAGACCATCGGCGGCCTGCTCAACACCACGGCCTGAGCCCCGATTCCGCCATCGAGCGACCACAGAGCGCGCCATGGCCACCATCAGCGCCGGCTTTGCTGCAGTCCCCTCGGTGAGCCCCGCGCCCGACCCCTCGCGGGTGATGCAGGCGCGGCGCGATGCCGAGCAAGCCCAGGCCAAAGCCAACGAGTTGCGCCAGCAGGCCGACAGCATGGACCGCGTAGCGCGCAGCAGCCAGGACTACGCCACCAACCTCAGCAACCGTAGCAAGCAGCTGGACGACACCTACGAGCGCCAGCTGCGCGGCAGCAGCCAAACTATTGGCCGCCTGTTGAATACCCGCGCTTGAAGCGCTGCAGCAGCGATTTCTTCGGCTACTATCTGCTCCGGTGCGCCCCATTGCGCACCACGTCGCTCGGACGGTTCCGGGCGCTTACGTGAGATTTATTACCATGGCTGCATCTTCTGCAGGCAAGCGCCGTTTCGCGCGCATTGACCGCCTGCCCCCCTACGTTTTCAACATCACGGCCGAGCTGAAACTGGCTGCGCGCCGGCGTGGCGAAGACATCATCGACATGAGCATGGGCAACCCCGATGGCGCCACACCCGCCCACATCGTGGCCAAGCTCACCGAGGTCGCGCAGCGGCCCGACACCCACGGTTATTCGGCCAGCAAGGGTATACCGCGCCTGCGCCGTGCCATCAGCAAGTGGTACCAGGACCGTTACGCGGTCGACATCGACCCCGACAGCGAAGCCATCGTCACCATTGGCTCGAAAGAAGGCCTGGCGCATCTGATGCTGGCCACGCTGGACCGCGGCGACACCGTGCTGGTGCCCGACCCGAGCTACCCCATCCATATCTACGGTGCGGTGATTGCCGGCGCCGACATCCGCAGCGTGCCGCTGACCGAGGGCGTCGACTTCTTCGCCGAATTGGAAAAAGCCATCCGCGGCAGCTACCCCAAGCCGAAGATGATGGTGCTGGGCTTCCCCAGCAACCCGACGGCGCAGTGCGTGGAGTTGCCGTTCTTCGAGAAGGTGATTGCGCTGGCCAAGAAGCACGACATCTTCGTGGTGCACGACCTGGCCTATGCCGACATCGTCTTTGACGGCTGGAAGGCCCCCAGCATCATGCAGGTGCCGGGCGCGAAAGATATCGCAGTGGAGTTCTTCACCCTGTCGAAGAGCTACAACATGGCAGGCTGGCGGGTTGGCTTCATGGTCGGTAACCCCGACCTGGTAGCGGCGCTGGCGCGCATCAAGAGCTACCACGACTACGGCACCTTCACGCCGCTGCAGGTGGCCGCCATCGCCGCACTGGAGGGCGACCAGAGCTGCGTGGCCGAGATCGCCGCCACCTACCAGGCGCGGCGCGACGTGCTGTACAAAGGCCTGACCGACGCCGGTTGGCAAGTCGATTGCCCCAAGGCCAGCATGTACATCTGGGCGCGCATTCCCGAGCCGTACCGGGCCTTGGGCTCGCTGGAATTTGCCAAGCAGCTGCTGGCCAAGGCCAAGGTGTCGGTGTCGCCCGGCATTGGCTTTGGTGACCATGGCGACGAGCATGTACGCTTTGCGTTGATCGAGAACGAGGCCCGCATCCGCCAGGCGGTGCGCGGCATCAAATCCATGTTCAAGGCCGACGGCCTGATGGCCAGCCCGCTGCCCAGTCAGGGTGTTGCAGCTTGACCGCTCCCCAGCGCCACACTATTCTCGGAACAGCGCATCTTGCATCTTGCTCAACCTACTTGGAACGTCTGACCGCATGAAAACTGATTCGAGGATGGAGGCGCAAAGTCGCCTGCGGGCGCTGTTGGCGCGTGAAACCGGTACCGTGGTCACGCCCGCGGTCGATGCCGAATTGACGGCCATCATGGATGCAGCGCTGGGCGAGCCGGTTGCGGGCCAGGAGCTGGCGGTGGTGAAGCGCGAGGTCACCATCCTGGTCGCCGATTTGCGCGGCTTCATCGCGCTGACGGCCACCCACCCGGCCGGCACCATCGTCACCATGCTGAACCTGTGCCTGGAGCGCATGAGCGATGTGATTGCGCGCTACCAAGGCAGTATCGACAAGTTCACCGGCGATTCGATGACCGTGCTGTTTGGCGCCCATGCCGAGCGGCCCGACGACGTGATGCGGGCCATGGCCTGCGCGGTGGAGATGCAGCTGGCCATGCGCCTGCTGAACGACCAATACCAGCGCGGCCGCATGCCCGAGCTGTACATGGGCATAGGTATCAACACCGGCTCGGTGATGGTCGGGCGTTTTGGCTCCGAGTCGTTTTCGCAGTACACGGTGATCGGCAACGAGGTCAGCCTGGCCTCGCGCATCGAATCCTTCAGCCTGCGCGGCCAGGTGCTGATCAGCGAGAACACCTACAAGCGCAGCAATGGAACGGTGTCGGCCACCGAGCCAGTGGATGTGTTTGTGGCGGGCAAGCTGGTGCCAGTGAAGCTGCGCGAGCTGATCGCCATCCCCAGCATGCACCTCAAAGTGCCGCGCCAGGAGTTCCGCCGTAGCCACCGGGCCGAGGTGCGCATCCCCTGCAGCCTGCAGATTCTGGAAGGCACGACCGTGCTGCCCAACCCCATCAAGGCGCACATCCTCGACATCGGCTACCACGGCGTTCTGCTGGAGCTGGACTTGCCGCTGGAAGTGGGCTTCGACGTGAAGCTGAACTTCGACATGACCCTGGTCGAATACCCGGTGACCGACATCTATGCCCGGGTGATGAAGATCTCGCATGCCGATGGCCTGGTGCTGGCCGGACTGGAGTTCACCGCGCTGGGTACCGAGACGAATACCAAGCTGCAGATGTTTGTGCAGATGCTGGTAGGGCAGGCTTAGGCACACCCCCAGGCTACACACTTCGTGTTTTCGCCAACCCCCTTGCAGGGGGCAACACCGGCGGCCTGGCGGAGCCAGTTCCGCGGTGTTTCACGAACAGACAGTCTCGTCTTTGGACGCTGTTCTCAGCCTGGCTGCTCCAGGCTTGTTGTATCCATTTACTATCTTTTGTATAGCTGCTCGTGCAGGTGCTACCTGCGCTAGAGGCCTATTTCGTCTACATTGCCCAGATTCTGGGGCGGGTGGCGGATAGCTGCCAGAAGTGGGCACGCCAGGCGGCCCAGACCTGTTTCACCAAATCCATGGCCGGCTCTACCAAGGGGGCGAGTACGCGCACCACGACCACCTGGCCGTCGGGGCTGGTGGCGCCAGCGCTGGGGTGCAGGGGGTGGCTATCGATCACCTGGCGGGCAACGTCCAGTGCTTGGGCGCGGCGTGCGTTGTCCAGCTTGCTGCCGGCCAGAAAGAAGATCGAGGCCATGCATTTGTGGCCGGCCAGGCCCAGCGGGCTGTCGAGCAGGCGGGTGTCGCTGGCGTCGATGCGGCCGCGCTCCAGCCAGACGCCCGGCAGTTCCAGGTGCTGGCAGAAGCTGCCCTGCACAAAGGGCTGGTTCGCTTGCGGCAGGCCGAAGGCGGTGACGTCCCAGCCTATCAGTTCGGCGCCGGGTTCCAGGTGGAAGCGCAAGCGGTTTTCGGCCAGGCACTGGTTGTAGCAAAGCGCCTCGGTGGGCAGCCATTCCATGCGGCCGCCAGCGGCCACGTGGATCTGGGTGTTTTGCAGTGCTGGTTCGCCGGCCGAACGGTAGAAGCGGGTGGCGCCGGGAGTGGTGACCAGGCCGTGGGCGCCGGGCTCTACCTGTACCTGGATGTCCAATGTGTCGCCGCCGACCAGGCCGCCCGGTGGGTGCACCAAGACGTTGTGGCAGATGCCGTCGCCTTCGGGGTACAGGCTTTGCAGGATGCGCAGCGGGCCGGTGTGCTGGTGGCGGGCGATGCTGCGGTGGGCTTCGAGGCGGTAATTCAGGTCAAGACGGGCGTGCCAGGGCATTGGTTTTATCGGTAAGAGCAGTGTTCATTATGGCGTGGCGAGGCTCGGGCGGCGCCACTGGCTGCATGCCGGGCAAGGCCCGCGCCGCGGTGCCGCCGGTGCGCAGTATTAGCTCGCCGGCCTGGCGCTTCGGGTCGCCCAGCACCGAGCGGGCGTTGGCCGGTGCGAAGCGGGTGCGCAGCTCTTGTACGGTGGCCAGCAGGCCGGTGTGGCCGTCGATCTTCTCGCCGTAGCGCTGCAGCACCAGATAGGCGGTTTCGATCAGCTTGCCGTTCAAGGTGCTGTTGCCGTGCGAAATCAGGTCTTCCACCGCGCCCTTGGGGTCGCCGCGCAGGCTCAGCGACATGGCGCTTTCGGTGAACTTGGCGATCTGCGGATGGCAGGCGCGGATGCGGTCTGCATAGCTGGGGAAGCTGCCCGCCGAGCCTGCGAGCAGTTCGCTCAGCGGCTTGGTGGTGCAAAAGCGCATGCCCAGGGTGTCGATCATGTCGTTCACCTCGTCGAGCTGGATGGTTCTCTGGGCCAGCAGGCTGGTCAGGGCCAGCAGGTTGGAGGCTGATTCGAAGTCGAATTCCGGTGATTTCACGCTGCGCGCGAGTTCGCGTATGGTCCTGACGGCCTGGGCCGACTGGTGCTCCAGGATGTCCATCAGTGTGCTCATGATGTTCGACAGGCGCTGGCCGCGCGCTGTATCGGTGCAGCGCTCGACCACCCGCTTGAAGTCGTCGCAGCAGCGCTGCAAGCCTTTGCGGTCATTGGCTTCCAGCCGCATGAAGCCCAGCAGCACCAGGGTCTGGCAGTCGAGCATCTTGGAGTCCAGCCCCAGGCGCACCGTGCGTTCCAGCACTTTCTCGGCCTGTTTGCGGTCGCCCACGTAGTACATCATCAGCCCGAGGTTTTGCGAGCGGCTGATGGAGTCGGGCGCCATGTCCACCGCCATCTGGTAGGAGTTCATGGCCAGCTCGTACTTGCCCAGCTCGAACTGGGCCCGGCCCAGGATGTCATAGGCGTCGGCGTAGTTCGGGTTCTCGCCGAGCAGGTTTTCAATCGCGCTGGTGGCCTTGGCGGTCTGGCCACCGTCCAGCAGCGAGCGGGCCACGCCCAGCTTGGCCCAGGGCAGGGTTTTGGCGGCGATCACGGCTTCGTACAGGGTTTGCGCCTTGTCGTACTGGCCGGTGCGCAGCAGCAGCTCGGCGCCCACCCGCGCGGCGTACAGCCAATACGGTGCGCGGGCCTCGAACCGGCTGACGCACAGGCCGGCCGCGCGTTCGAAGTCGCCTTCGTCGATCGCCTCGAAGATGCCGCGCAGCGCGATCTTGCGGGCACGTGCCTGGTACAGGCGTTCGCCCAGGTTGTTGGCGCTGTGCGGTTTGAGCAGGTAGCCGTCGAGTGCGGATTCCGCGGCTTCGGCGACCTTGGTGTAGGTGGCCTCGGCCGTCACCATGATGAAGACGGTAGAAAACGGCAGCAGCTGGTTGCGCCGCAGATCGTCCACCAGGTCTTGCCCGGACGAGGAGCTGGAATCGAACTGGTGTTCGCACAAGACCATGTCGAAGCGTTCGTGTTCCAGCAGGCGGCGCGCATGGGCGGTGCTCAGGCACTGCACCACCTTGCCTACGCCGAAATCGCGGAGCTGGGCGACCAGGATAGAGCGCGAGGTCGCATGGCTGTCAATCACCATCGCCTGGCAGGTGGAGAGATCGTCGGGGCGTGGGTCCACTGGTTTCATGGGGCAGCCTGCAATGGCAAAACGGAGTGGCAGAGTAGGGCGGTGGCAGGGTACGGATCGTCTCCTAGGGCCGGAGTGTGGCAGAGTCCGCGGCGGCTGTGCAGCGGGCTGACCCTAGAGGGCTCAGGCTTTGGCGTCCAGCAACGCGCCGAGCATGCGGTCGTTGGTTTTGAAGACGCTGAGGTTGGCCAGAAAGCTGTTTTTGGCCTGCAGTTGGTCGACCACATCGGTTACCAGCGCTTCGCCTGGCGCGGCCGCCCGATCCACCTGGGTGCTGACGCCGCCGTCGGCCTGGGTTTGCTGCTGCACTTCCAGGCGCCGAAAGCCTTCGGTCTGGCCGTTGGCAATATTGTGGGCGGAGGAATTGAGCCGCGTTTGGGCGGCTTGCAGGCCAGACAGCGAGATGGCGGAGATCGAGTTCATACAGTCAGGCCTTTGCGGAACACATGTCCGCTGCAGTGCATTTTAAAAGCCGGGCCAGGGCCGGGGCAAGCCAGCGGGTGTGAATTAAGTTGCGCAGAACCCTTTGTATGTAGGGCTTGGCGGTAGTTGCTGGCGCGCGACGCGCTGCAAAAGCCGCTCTACAAGTGCTTACATCGCCTATGCTCTGCCACTTACCGTTTCTCAATCCCAGGCGACAAGAACACCATGAGCATGCAAGAACCTCCCATCGTATTTGGCACCGAAGATCTGTTGCTGAGCCTGTGTAATTCCGTGAGCCGGGTGTTGAACGTTGCGACCGGCAGCCATATCCATTACTCCGGCATGGTGCAGCGCATCAGCAAAACCTGCTTGAAGCCCGACATCGGCTGCTTTGTGCTATTCGACGGCGGCTTCTCGGGCCTGGTGATCATCAACTTCACGGCCCAGGCGGCGATGGAGCTGTACGAGACCTATTTGCTGAACATGGGCATGTCCAAGGCCGATCTGGTGACGTCCTTCACTTCGGACGAGGTCAGCAACGTGATGGGCGAGCTGATGAACCAGGTGGTGGGCGACTTCACCGGCAAGGTGCGGCGGGAACTGCAAACCCAGATCACCCAGAACCAGCCCAAGATGCTGGTGCTGAACAAGCAGGTGATCATGAGCGTGGACGCCAACCTCGACAAACCCGAGGCCCGCCGGGTGACCTTCTACACCGCCAAGAACAATATCTTCTACCTGGAGCTGGCCGTGGACCGCACCGAGTTCATCAAGCTGGTGGACTTCGAAGTGGAAATCCCCGACGCGGCGGCGCTGATGGCCCAGTCGCACAGCGGTGCGCCAGCGCCCCGGCCGCCAGCCCCTGCGGCCGACACCGATACCGACGATTTCCTCAAATCCCTGGGCATGTAAAAAAGCCTCCACCCGTGGTGACACGGGTGGAGGCTTTTGCAGTGGTGGTGCTTACTTGGCGGTCGGCATCACAAACTCGGCGCCCTTGGCAATGCTTTCCGGCCAGCGCTGCATGATGGATTTTTGCTTGGTGTAGAAGCGCACGCCTTCTTCGCCGTAGGCGTGCATATCGCCGAACAGGCTCTTCTTCCAGCCGCCGAAGCCGTGCCAGGCCATGGGCACGGGGATGGGCACGTTGATGCCGACCATGCCGACCTGGATGCGGCGGGCGAACTCGCGGGCCACGTTGCCGTCGCGGGTGAAGCAGGCCACGCCGTTGCCGAACTCGTGGTCGTTGATGAGTTGCACGGCGGTGCCGAAGTCGGGCACGCGCATGCAGCCCAGCACCGGGCCGAAGATTTCTTCCTTGTAGATCTTCATGTCGGGCGTGACGTTGTCGAACAGCGTGCCGCCCAGCCAGAAGCCTTCGCCACAGCCGTCGCCGGCCTTGCTGCCGTCAAAACCACGGCCGTCGGCCAGCAGCGTCGCGCCTTCCTTGATGCCTTGCTCGATGTAGCCGCTGATGCGGGCATGGGCGGCGGCGGTGACGATGGGGCCCATTTCGGCGGCCAGATTGGTGCCGTTCAGCACCTTCAGGGTCTTGGTGCGTTCCAGCAGCTTGGGGATGACCTTGTCGGCCACGTCGCCCACCAGCACGGCGACCGAGATCGCCATGCAGCGTTCGCCGGCCGAGCCGTAGCCTGCGCCGATCAGCGCGTCGACGACCTGGTCCACGTCGGCGTCGGGCATGACCACCATGTGGTTCTTCGCGCCGCCCAGGGCCTGCACGCGCTTGCCGTGGTGGGCGCCGGTTTCATAGATGTAGTTGGCAATGGGGGTGGAGCCCACGAAGCTCACGGCCTTCACATCGGGGTGCACCAGCAGGGCGTCCACGGCTTCCTTGTCGCCTTGCACCACGTTGAACACGCCGTCGGGCAGGCCGGCTTGCTTCAGCAGATCGGCGATGAACAGGCTGGGGCTTGGGTCGGTGGGGCTGGGCTTCAGGATGAAGGTGTTGCCGGCCGCAATCGCCACCGGGAACATCCACATCGGCACCATCACGGGGAAGTTGAACGGTGTGATACCGGCCACCACGCCCAGGGGTTGGCGCAGCGTCCAGTTGTCGATGCCGGTGGAGACCTGGTCGGTGAAGTCACCCTTCAGCAGCTGGGGGATGCCGCAGGAGAATTCGACGATGTCGATACCACGGGCGACTTCGCCCTGGGCGTCGGTGAACACCTTGCCGTGTTCGGCGGTGATCATGTGGGCCAGTTCGTCCTTGTGCAGGTTCAGCAGCTCCAGGAACTTGAACATCACGCGGGCACGGCGGATCGGCGGCGTATCGGACCACTTGGGGAAGGCGGCCTTGGCGGACGCCACGGCAGCGTCCACGTCCTGCACATTGCCCAGGCGCACCTGGCGCGCCACGGCGCCAGTGGCGGGGTTGTACACGGGCTGGGTGCGGGTGCCCGTGCCGGTGCTGCGTTGGCCCTGGATGTACTGGGCGACTTCGGTGTTATCGGTGTAGGACATGGTAGGTGTCTCGTTGTGTAGTGCGGACTTGCAGTTTATGGACTCGCCCCCTGTGCTACAAGGCCGAAAATTTGAATTGATTGTTCAGAATGGTGAACAATAGGGTCATGAACGAGCAAAAGATCAATGAGCTGTGGAGCCATTTGCACTGGCTCACCGTGCTGGCCCAGCAGGGCAGCTACACGGCGGCGGCGGCGCGGCTGGGCGTCAGCAAGGCGGCGATGAGCCAGCGCATGGCCGACCTGGAGCAGATGGCCGGCGTGCCCCTGGTGCGCCGCACCACCCGCAGCGTGCGGTTGACCGAGGCCGGCCAGCGCCTGGTGGACGACACCCGGGCCTCGTTCGAGCAGATCGCCCAGAGCTTTGCCCAAGTGCGTGACCTGGCCGATGCGCCGCACGGCCTGCTGCGCGTGACGGCGCCGGTGGCGTTTGCGCGCCAGCAGCTGGTGCCGCGCCTGGCCGACTTTCTGCGCGAATACCCGGATGTGCGCCTCGAATTGGAGCTGTCGGACCGCCTGTCCAGCCTGGCCACCGAAGGTTTCGACCTGGCGATTCGCCATACGGCCGCACCGCCCGACACGCATGTGGCCTGGACCTTGTGCGCCACCCGCTCGGTACTGGTGGCCAGCCGCGGCTATCTGCGCAAGCGTGGCACCCCGCTGCGGCCCGAGGACCTGCGCGACCACAGCTGCCTGCACTATCCGCGCGCCCAGGACACGCCGGCCTGGACCTTTGCGCAGGGGGATGAGCGGGTGACGGTGCCGGTGTCGGGCGTCTTGTCGGCCAACAACAGCGAGGCGCTGCGCGATGCGGCCGTGACCGGCCTGGGCATTGCGCTGTTGCCGGACTTCAGCCTGCCCGCCAGCCTGCGTGCCAGCAAGCTGGTGCCGGTGCTGCCGGATTGGCAGCTGGTCGGGGGCTATGCGGACCAGCTGTACGCCATCCGTCCCTACACCGCCCATGTGCCGCGCGCGGTGACGGCGTTTGTGAACTACCTGCGGCAGGCCCTGGCGCAGGGATTTGCCCAGGGGTTGGACGAGGTTTAAATCGCCAATTTAAGGCTTATTCTTAGGCATGAAATAGGCCGCTAGCGCAGGTTTTATCTGCGCAGGATGCTCTTATTTTTAATGTTAAAAATAGGAGCAATTTAGTTGTCTATGACGCGCCGCGCAAAGCCCTGCAGATAGTCCATCAGCCGGGTGGCGCCGCCCACGGCTGCGGCTTCGTCGCCGGTGGCGATACCCTGGGCCAGGTCCATGTGCGCCTGCGCAGCTTCCATGATGTCGCCCTCGTGTTGGTAGGCCACCCAGAAGCGCCGGCATTGCACGATCAGCGGCACCACGGCCTTCACGGCCGAATGGTTGTGGCTGGCCTGGTGGTTCACCTGGTCCAGCGCCAGGTCGGCGGCCATGTAGTCCACCAGATGGCCGCGCGTGGCGGCCTGCACCATTTTGTCGGCGCAGCGCAGGATGTCCTTGCGCTGCAAGGCCGTGGCCCGGCGCGCCGAGCAGGCGGCAATCAGGCACTCCAGCACCCGCCGGGTTTGCACCACGTCCAGGTGGTCGGCCAGGTCGATGTGCGACACCAGCAGGCCGCGCCGCGGCTGCTGCACGATCAAACCAATCGACACCATGCGCAGCAGCGCCTCGCGCACCGGCGTGCGGCCCAGCTGCGTCAGCTCGACGATATCGGCTTCCACCACCGGGCTGCCGGGGGCCAACTGCAGGGTGGAGATCAGCGTCTCTATCGCGTCGTAGGCCATGTCGGCCGCGCG
This sequence comes from Rhodoferax ferrireducens, assembly GCF_031458075.1. Classification (GTDB taxonomy): domain Bacteria; phylum Pseudomonadota; class Gammaproteobacteria; order Burkholderiales; family Burkholderiaceae_C; genus Rhodoferax_B; species Rhodoferax_B ferrireducens_A. Next base: position 418,597 of record NZ_JAVDXT010000002.1, read on the forward strand.
GCGCTTGGGCAAGGGAGGGGCGGGGAGTTTGGGCATGGTGGTGTGGGCAAGCCATTAATTGCATTGCATTGGTGCATTGGACCAAAAAAAGCTGGCACGCAAGCTGCTTAAAACCCTAACAAGATATTTTAAATATGTCGTTAATATATTAAGACTGCTACAGTTCAGCTCTCCAACCACCCATTTACCAAGGACACACACCATGACGCTCCCCCGCTGGAAAGGCATCTTCCCTGCCATCACCACCAAGTTCCACGCCGATGAAAGCATTGATGCCGAAGGCACGGCCAAGCACATCGAGTTCCAGATCGCCAACGGCATCCACGGCCTGGTCACCTGCGGTTCGCTGGGCGAGGCCAGCACCCTGACGCTGGAAGAAAAGCTGCAGGTCGCCGACATTGCGTTGAAAGCAGCCAAAGGCCGCATCCCGGTGCTGGCCAATGTGTCCGAAACCAGCACCCGCGAAGCCCTGCGCTACATCGAGGGCGCGAACAAGCTGGGCGTAGACGGCTTCATGGTCATGCCGTCCGTCATCTATGTGGCCGATGCCCGTGAAGCCATGCTCAACGTGCGCACCATGGCCAACGCCGCGCAAAAGCCCATCATGGTCTACAACAACCCTGTCGCCTACCGCGTGGACCTGAAGCCCGAGCACATGGCCGAGCTGGCCGACTGCCAATGGATCGTCGCCATCAAGGAAAGCACCGACAACATCCGCCGCATCACCGACCTGCGCAACACCGTGGGCACGCGCTACCAGCTGTTCCTGGGCGTGGATGATCTGGCTTTCGAGGGTCTGGCTCTGGGCTGCGACGGCCTGCTGGCCGGTGTCGGCTGCGCTTTCCCGCGCGAAACCGTGGCCCTGTACGACCTGATGCAAGCCGGCGAGTGGGCCGAAGCGCTGAAGCTCTACCAATGGATGACGCCCATGCTGCATCTGGACGTGTCCACCAAGCTGGTGCAAAACCTCAAGCTCATCGACGCACTGGTCGGCGTGGGCACCGAGCACATGCGCCGCCCGCGCCTGCCGCTGATTGGCGAAGAGCGCGCCTTCATCGAAGGCGTGGTGGCCAAGGCGCTGGCGACCCGGCCTGCCAAGTACCAGTCCGTGCTCTAAGAGTCCACCCACCGAGCGGCCGAAGACACGCATGGACACCAACATCATTCTTGAGACGCAGGGGCTCACCAAGGAGTTTCGCGGCTTCGTCGCCGTACGCAATGTGAACCTGCGGGTACGGCGCGGCACCATCCATGCGTTGATCGGTCCGAACGGTGCGGGCAAGACGACAGTATTCAATTTGCTGACCAAGTTCCACATCCCCACCGCGGGCCAGATCCTGTTCAACGGCAGCGACATCACGGCCGAAAAGCCGGCGCAGATCGCGCGCCGGGGCATAGTGCGTTCGTTCCAGATATCGGCGGTGTTCCCGCAGATGACGGTGCTGGAAAACGTCAAGGTGGCGCTGCAGCGCAAGCTGGGCCTGGACCACCGTTTCTGGCAGCCCGTGTCCACCCTGCGCACGCTGGACCCAGTGGCCATGGACTTGCTGGAACAGGTAGGGCTAGACGACGCTATCCACCTGCTGGCGGCCGACTTGCCCTATGGCCGCAAGCGCACGCTGGAGATCGCCACCACGCTGGCGCTGGACCCCGAGCTCTTGTTGCTGGACGAGCCCACGCAGGGCATGGGCCACGAGGACGTGGACCGCATCAAGGATCTGATCAAGAAAGTCTCGGCCCAGCGCACCGTGCTGATGGTCGAGCACAACATGAAGGTGGTGGCCGACATCTGCGACACCATCACCGTTTTGCAGCGCGGCGAAGTGCTGGCCGAAGGGCCGTACGCCAGCGTGTCGGTCAACCCGGCGGTGCGCGAAGCCTATATGGGCACGGAGGAAGAACATGTCTGAGCCCACCATGCTGCGCATCCGCGATCTGCACGCCTGGTATGGCGAGTCGCATGTCTTGCAAGGCATCGACATCGATGTCAAGGCCGGTGAATGCGTGACCCTGCTGGGCCGCAACGGCGCAGGCCGCACCTCCACGCTGCGGGCCATTCTGGGCCTGGTGGGCAAGCGCACCGGCTCGATCCAGGTGGCAGGCAAGGAGACGATTGTCATGCCCACCCACCGCATCGCTCAGCTGGGCCTGGGCTATTGCCCGGAAGAGCGCGGCATCTATGCCTCGCTGACCGCCGAGGAAAACCTGCTGCTGTTGCCCAAGGTGGGCGAGGGCGGTATGTCGCTGGACCAGATCTACGGCATGTTCCCCAATTTGAAAGAGCGCGCCTCCAGCCCCGGCACCCGCCTGTCGGGTGGTGAGCAACAAATGCTGGCCATGGCCCGCATTCTGCGCACCGGCGCCAAGCTTTTGCTGCTGGACGAGATCACCGAAGGCCTGGCCCCGGTGATCGTGCAAAAGCTCAGCCAGGTGATACGCGAACTCAAGGCGCGTGGCTTCACCCTGGTGCTGGTGGAACAGAACTTCCGCTTCGCCAAGCATCTGGCCGACCGCCACTACGTGATCGAGCACGGCCGGGTGGTGGAGGTGATCGCTAGCAGCGAAGTGGCGGCCAAGCAAGACCGGCTGGACGCGCTGCTCGGCATTTGAATTCCCCGTTCCTCTTTTCCTTAACTTTGGAGTACCCCATGCAATTCAAGAAACTCGCGGTATGTGTGGCGGCCTGTGCCGCGCTGGTAGCCCAGGCCCAGGTCAGCGATGACGTGGTGAAGATCGGCGTGCTGAACGATCTGTCGGGTATTTATTCCGACCTGTCGGGCCAGGGCTCGGTGACGGCCGCCCGGCTGGCGATTGAGGAAATGGGTGGCAAGGTGCTGGGCAAACCGATCGAGCTGGTATTTGCCGACCACCAGAACAAACCCGACGTGGCCGCCAACCTGGCGCGCGGCTGGTTCGACCAGGGCAAGGTCGATATGGTGACCGACTTTCCCACCGCCTCCACCGCGCTGGCAGTGATGGAAATCGCCAAGCAAAAGAACCGTGTGGTGATGCCGTCGTCCGGCTTGGCCACGGCGATCCTGGGCGAGAAATGCAATGCCTTGACCGCGCAGTGGACCACCAATACCTATGCACTGGCCGCAGGCACCGCGCGGGCTTTGGTGAAGGACGGCAAGAAGAAGTGGTACTTCATCACCGCCGACTACACCTTCGGCCATTCGCTGGAAAAAGACGCATCCGAAGTTATCAAGGCCGACGGCGGCACCGTGGTGGGCAGCTCGCGCCATCCGTTTCCTGGTGGCGATTTCTCGTCCTTCCTGCTGAAGGCCCAGGCCTCGGGCGCCGACGTGATTGCGCTCGCCAATGCGGGTAACGACACCGTCAACGCCATCAAGCAGGCCAATGAATACGGCATCACACGCAAGCAGGTGGTAGCCCCGTTACTGACCTATATCTCGGACGTGCACAGCATCGGCCTGGAAAAAGCCCAGGGCATGTATTTGAGCGAGGCTTTCTACTGGGACTTTGACGAGCGTTCGCGCGCCTGGTCCAAGAAGTTTTTCGAGAAGCAAAAGCGCATGCCCACCTCGGCCCAGGCCGGCGTGTATTCCGCCACCCTGAGCTACCTCAAGGCCATACAGGCCGCGGGTACCGACGATGCCAAAGCCGTGATGGCCCAGCTGCGCAAGATGACGATTGACGACGCCGTGATCCGCCACGGCAAGCTGCGCGAGGATGGTGCGCTGGTGCACGACATGCTGCTGCTGCAGGTCAAGAGCCCGTCTGAGTCCAAAGTGCCATGGGACTACTACAAGGTGAAGTCTGTACTCAAGGGCGCGGACGTGTACCCGGCCATCAACCCGGCTTGCCAGGTCGCCGGCTAAAACCGCTTTGTGCACTGCGCCCGCACACCACGTGGGCGCAGTGCACGCACCGCAGGACTTCCACACATGTTTGATATTTCGAGCCAGGCTCTGCTGGCCCAACTACTGGTTGGCCTGATCAATGGCTGCTTCTATGCGGTGCTGAGCATGGGGCTGGCGATTATTTTTGGCCTGCTGAACATCATCAACTTCGCCCACGGCGCGCAGTTCATGGTGGCGGCTTTTCTGGCCTGGATCGGCTTTGCGCACCTGCCGCAGTGGCTGGGTACTGATTTCAGAATCAATTTCTGGGCTGCGCTGCTGCTGGCGCCGCTGGTCGTAGGCGGGCTTGGGATCTTGCTGGAGAAAACCTTGCTTAAACGGCTCTACCACCTCGACCATTTGTACGGCTTGCTGCTGACTTTTGGCGTGGCCTTGGTGCTGGAGGGCTTGTTCCGCCACTTCTACGGCATCTCGGGTGCCAGCTACGACCCACCGGCGCTGCTGCAAGGGGGCATGGACCTGGGCTTCATGTTCCTGCCGGTATACCGTGCTTTCGTGGTGGTGGCATCGCTGCTGATCTGTGCCGTCACCTGGTTTTTGTTTGAACGCACCAAGCTGGGGGCGCTGCTGCGGGCGGGCACCGAGAACCCTAAGCTGCTACAGGCTTTCGGGGTCAATATCCCGTTGATGATCACGCTGACCTATGGCTTTGGCGTGGCGTTGGCCGGCATTGCCGGTGTGCTGGCCGCACCCATCATGCAGATCAACCCGCTGATGGGGGCGAATCTGCTGAACATCGTGTTTGCCGTGGTGGTGATTGGTGGCCTGGGCTCCATCATGGGGGCCATCCTGACCGGCCTGGCGCTGGGCCTGCTCGAAGGCCTGACCAAGGTGTTTTACCCCGAGGCCTCGACGGTGGTGGTGTTTGTGGTCATGGCCGTCGTGCTATTGGCGCGCCCGGCAGGCATGTTTGGTAAAGAGGCCTGAGCCATGAAAAACATTCCAACCCCTATCCGCATCCTGCTGGTCTTGCTGCTACCGGCGCTGCTGGTGCCGGTGTTTCCCGAAATCGCCTACCCGGTCTTCGTCATGAAGGTGCTGTGTTATGCGCTGTTTGCCCTGGCTTTCAACCTGCTGATTGGCTTTACCGGGCTGGTGTCTTTTGGCCATGCTGCCTTCTTCGGCTGGGCGGGTTACACCACGGGCATTTTGATGATCAAGCTGTCGGGCAATGGTTTCCCGGTCGAACTGGCCATCCTTGCCGGGGTGCTGGTGGCCACCGCCATCGGCTGGCTGATAGGTACCCTGGCGATCCGACGTACCGGCATTTACTTCTCGATGATTACCTTGGCGCTGTCGCAGATCGCCTACTTTCTTGCGGTGCAAATCAAGTGGACCGGCGGCGAGGATGGCATGCAGGGCATTCCGCGCGGCAAGCTGCTGGGCCTGGTCGACCTGTCGGTGGACGCGCATATGTACTACTTCACGCTGGCGGTGTTTGTGGCGGGCTTTCTGGCTATCCACCGCATCGTGCACTCACCGTTTGGCCAGGCGCTGAAGGCGCTGCGCGACAACGCACCCCGAGCGGTGTCTCTGGGCTACGACATAGACCGCTGCAAGCTCCACGCCTTCATGCTGTCGGCGGCATTTGCCGGCCTGGCAGGTTCGCTCAAGGCGCTGGTGCTGCAGCTGTCGGCATTGAACGACGTGATGCTGAGCACCTCGACCGAGGTTTTGCTGATGACGCTGCTGGGCGGCTTGGGCACGGGCTGGGGCCCGGTGGTCGGGGCTACGCTGGTGGTCAGCTTGCAGAACTACCTGGCCGAGCTGGGCGGCGTGGTCACCATCATCATCGGCCTGACCTTTATTGTCTGCGTGTCCTTCTTCCGGCGCGGCATGGTCGGGGAGGGCCAGGCCTGGCTACTGCGCCGACAAGCAAAACGACAAAATACCTGATCCAAGCTCCACGAGACTTTGCCATGCAGCGCATCCACATCATTGATTCCCACACCGGTGGCGAACCTACCCGCCTGGTCATCGGCGGCTTCCCTGACCTCGGCCCTGGCAGCATGGCCGAGCGCCGCGCCTTGCTGGCCGCCCAGCACGACCCGTGGCGGGCCGCCACCGTGCTGGAGCCGCGCGGCAACGACGTGATCGTCGGCGCCTTGCTATGCGAACCCGTGGCCGCCGATGCGGCCGCTGGTGTGATCTTCTTCAACAACACCGGCTACCTGGGCATGTGCGGCCACGGCACCATCGGCCTGGTGGTCAGCCTGGCGCACATGGGGCGCATCCAGCCCGGCGTGCACAAGATCGAAACCCCGGTGGGCACGGTGGAGGCCACGCTGCACGCGGACGGCTCGGTCAGCGTGCGCAATGTGCCGGCTTACCGCTATGCAATCCAAGTGGCTGTGCAGGTACCGGGCTACGGCCTGGTGCATGGCGATGTGGCCTGGGGCGGCAACTGGTTCTTTTTGGCCAGCGACCACGGCCAGACCGTGGCCAGCGAGCAGTTGACGGCGCTCACCACCTACGCCAGCGCACTGCGCGACGCGCTGGGTGCACAAGGCATCACCGGTGCCGAGGGCGCCGAGATCGACCATATCGAACTGTTCGGCCCTGACGATAACGGCGCCGACAGCCGCAACTTCGTGCTGTGCCCAGGCCTGGCCTACGACCGCTCGCCCTGCGGTACCGGCACCAGTGCCAAGATCGCCTGTCTGGCGGCGGATGGCAAGCTGGCGCCGGGCGAGACCTGGCAGCAGGCCAGCGTGATCGGCAGCCGCTTCGAGGCGTCTTACATTGTGGACAACGGCCAGGTGATTCCGACCATCCGCGGCCGCGCCCATGTGTGCGCCGAGAGCACCCTGCTGGTGGCCGAGGACGATCCTTTCGGCTGGGGCATCACCCTCGGATGAACGCCGACACCATCGTCATCGGCGCCGGCATCGTGGGTGCGGCCTGCGCCCACGCGCTGGCACAAGCTGGCCATAAAGTGTTGGTTTTGGATGCACAGCGCGGTGGTGCCACCGGGGCCGGTATGGGCCATCTGGTGGTGATGGATGACAACCCGGCGGAGCTGGCCCTGAGCCGGTATTCCGTCGGCCTGTGGCAAGCCCTGGCACCGCAGATGCCAGCCGACTGCGCCTACAGCGGCTGCGGCACGTTGTGGATTGCCGCCAACGCCGAGGAAATGGCCGCCGCCGAGGACAAACGCCAGCGCATGCAGCAGCACGGCATTGCCAGCCATTTGCTGGATGCTGCCGCCCTGGCCCGGGCCGAACCGGCCTTGCGCCCCGGCCTGGCCGGAGCGCTGCTGGTGCCGGGCGACGGTATTGTCTATGCGCCGAATGCGGCGCGCTGGCTGTTGCAGCAGGGCGGCACGCAGATCCAAGTTGAGCACGCCGAAGTCACCGCTATAGAGGGCACGCGCGTGCGCCTGGCCGACGGCAGCTACCGCCAGGCACCGCAGATCCTGCTGGCCAATGGCATCCAGGCCACCACGCTGTGCCCCGATTTGCCGATACGGCCGAAGAAGGGCCATTTGCTGGTCACCGACCGCTACCCCGGTACGGTGCACCACCAATTGGTGGAGCTGGGCTACATCACCAGCTCGCACCATAACGAGGGGCCTTCGGTGGCCTTCAACCTGCAGCCGCGGCCCACCGGCCAGCTGCTGCTAGGTTCCTCGCGCCAGTTCGATACCACCGACATGGCGGTGGAGTCCACCATGCTGGCGGCCATGTTGCAGCGGGCCCTGCGCTATATGCCGGGCTTGGCGTCGCTCAATGCCATCCGCAGCTGGACCGGCCTGCGCGCCGCCACGCCCGACAGCCTGCCCATCCTGGGCCCACATCCCGGGCGCGACGGCCTGTGGCTGGCGGTAGGCCATGAAGGCCTGGGCGTGACCACGGCTCTGGGTACTGCGCAATTGCTTGCAGCCAGCATGACCGGCGCTACACCCGCCATCGATGCATCTGCCTATGGATTGCAGCGCTTTCAGGAATTGGCATGCGTATCAATTTGACGATAGACGGCAAGGCTGTCACGGTACCCGCAGGCTGCTCGGTGGCGGCCGCGCTGGCCATCGCCGGCGACGGCACAGCCCGCCGGTCGGTCAGCGGTGAACTACGGGCACCGGTGTGCGGCATGGGCATTTGCCAGGAATGCCGGGTCTGGGTGGACGGCGTGCGCCAACTGGCCTGCCAGACCACCTGCCGCGCAGGCATGCGGGTCGAGGTGACGCAATGATCGCCGCCACCGAATCCTGCGACCTGCTGGTGGTCGGTGCCGGCCCCGCGGGCATGGCGGCGGCCCTGGCGGCTGCGCCCAGCGGCGCCCGCATCGTGGTGATCGACGACAACCCGGCCCCGGGCGGCCAGATCTGGCGCGATGGCCCGGGCGCGCAGCTGCCGGCTGCAGCCCGCCGCATGCGCGATGCGCTGGCTGCCTGCAGCAATGTGCGGCTGTGCAGTGCTACCCGCGTGGTGGCGACACCGGCACCAGGCACGCTGTTGCTGGAAGATGCCGAACGTGGCTGGCACCTGCAGTGGAACAAGCTGGTGCTGTGCACTGGCGCACGCGAGCTGCTGCTGCCGTTCCCCGGCTGGACCCTGCCGGGCGTGACAGGTGCGGGTGGTTTGCAGGCACTCATCAAGTCCGGCCTGCCGGTGGCGGGCGAACGGATTGTGGTGGCTGGCTCCGGCCCCTTGCTGCTGGCCGTGGCGGCTACCGCGCGCCATGCTGGTGCGCAGGTAGTGCGGATTGCCGAGCAGACTTCCGCAGCAGCATTGGCAGGCTTTGCCGCTCAGTTACTGCGCTGGCCCGGCAAGGCGACGCAGGCGCTGAGCTTGCTGCATCCGAGCTTGCGTACCTCCGCCCATGTACTGGCCGTGCACGGCCAGGGGCGGGTGCAGTCGGTGCAGCTGCAACAGGGCGCGCGCAGGCTAGACCTGGCCTGCGACCGGCTGGCTTGCGGCTTTGGCCTGGTACCGAATACCCAGCTCGGCCAGCTGCTGGGCTGTGAGCTGACCCCCGCCGCTGCAGGCCCGCAGGCGCTGCGGGTGGACGCCTGGCAGGCGACCAGCCTGCCGAATGTCTATGCCGCTGGCGAATCCACCGGTTTTGGCGGCAGCGAGCGGGCACTGGTGCAGGGGACGATTGCCGGCTTTGCGGCGTTGGGTCAACGGGATGCGGCGCAGCAGCGTTGGAAGGAGCATGAGCGGTGGGACGGTTTTGCCCGCCAGTTGGCGCACAGTTTTGCGTTGCGGCCGCATCTCAAGACGCTGGCGCAGCCTGACACCCTGGTGTGCCGCTGCGAGGACGTGAGTTATGCCGCCGTGGCCGGCTGCGCGGGCTGGCAGGACGCCAAGCTGCACAGCCGCTGCGGCATGGGGGCTTGCCAAGGGCGCGTATGCGGGGCGGCTACGCAATTTTTGTTCGACTGGACACCGCCTGCGCCACGCATTCCGCTGACGCCCGCACGCCTTGGCACGCTTGCTGCATTGCCTGGTGTGCAAGAGGCTTCACATGAAAGGATGTAACCAACATTAGCCCAGCTTCTTAATCCTCACACTTACTTCAGTAAGCGAAAACCCGGCATGCCGCAGAACGGTTATGCACCTACAGTGCGGCGGTGACCGATTTCATATTCCACCATTTCCCTATTAGGACAGAGTCAATGCAAACTAGTTTCACAAAGATCGCGCTTGCTGGCGCCATGGCATTTGCAATTGCCGGCGGTGCGTATGCGCAAGAGCAGGTCGTCAAGATTGGCGTCACCGGTCCCTTGTCCGGCCCCAATGCCTTCATCGGTAAAGACAATGAAAACGGCGTGCGCCTGGCGGTTGAAGACCTGAACGCCAAGAAGATGGTGGTGGGTGGCAAGACCCTCAAGTTCGAGCTGGCTTCCGAAGACGACCAGTGCGATCCCAAGTCCGGCGTCAGCGTGGCGCAGAAGCTGGTGGACGGCGGCGTCAAATTCGTGATGGGCCCGTACTGCTCGGGTGTGGCGATCCCTGCATCGCGCATTTACAGCGAAGGCAATGTGGTGGTGTCTACCGTGGGCAGCAACCCCAAGGTCACCATGGGCGGCTACAAGAACCTGTTCCGCATCATGGCTGGCGACAACGAAATCGGCGCCCGTCTGGCGTTCTATGCCGCCAACGTCCTGAAGGTCAAGAACGTGGCCGTGATCGACGACCGCACCGCCTACGGCCAGGGCCTGGTGGATGAGTTCTCCAAAGAAGCCAAGAAGCTGGGTCTGAACATCGTGGCCCAGGAGTTCACCACCGACAAGTCTACCGACTTCTCTGCCATCCTGACCAGCCTGAAGGCTAAGAACCCCGACGTGATCTTGCTGGGTGGCTATGCACCGCAAGCCGGCCCCATGGTCCGCCAGATGAAGTCGCTGGGCATCAATGCCAAGCTGATGGGCGGCGACGCCATCTGCACCGCAGAACTCGGCAAGCTGGCTGGCGACGCTGCCACCGACACCGTGCTGTGCGCGCAAGGCGGCGTGGTGCTGGAAAAGACCGCCGAAGGCCCAGCCTTCAAGGCCAAGTACAAGAAGCGTTTCAACATTGATCCCGATGCCTACGCGCCTTCGTTCTACGACCAGACCATGTTTGTTGGCCAGTCCATGCAGAAGGCCGATTCGGTGAACCCCGAAAAGGTCGGTGCCGAAATCTACAAGACCACCTACAAGGGCATGTCGGGCACTTTCGCCTTTGACGAAAAGGGCAATCTGAAGTCGGCCCCTATCACCGTCTACACCTTCAAGGGCGGCGTGCCCTCGGCATTGGGCGCATATTGATAGAGCAGATGCCGCTTCTTTAGCGTGATGCAAAAGGGCCGTGCAAACGGCCCTTTTTTTATGCACGCTTTGGGTGCAGGTTTCAGTCGGCGCTGACTTCCAGCGTGTCTTCGTCGTCCAGGCTTTCGCTGTCCATCACCGCGATCTCGGCGTACTGCACGGCGTTCAGCTGGTGGCGGTAGGCTTTGTGGGCGTTGCGCTCACAGGCTTCGTCGTCGCCATCGTCGTCGGCCGTGGCTGCCAGCAGGTGGAACTTTGCGGCGGCCGCAAAGTGGTGCGCCGCCATGCGGTGGTGGTCGCCCAGGGTTTCAAACTCTTCTTCCAGGATGGTGGTGTCGGCAGTGTTCATAAAGTCCTCGCAGATGCTGGCGCGGCGACATACCGCCTGGCTAGGATGCGTGGTTTGGATGAAGGCTTGATGACACGGGTGCTATGGTAGTTATAGCTGGTGATGCAGGTTTTATCTGTGCTAGAGGTGGATTGGTGTGTGATTTTCGTAGGCGCTGTTTGTTTCTCTGGCCCGAGAGCTGTGGTTAGTGATCGGAGTCGGTTGCCCACTGCACATCTGAACCCGCCCTTATATAACCCCACACTCGAATACCTTCATGTGTGAGTGAAAAGGGAACCTTCGCACGCCTAGTTGCTGCAATCAACTTATCCGTGAAGTCGTGAATTTCTGGTTCGAGTAGTTGTCCTCGGCTGACAGATAGCTTCGCCCGAATTTCAAGCCACTCTATGATTTCGCAGTCGCCGAATACATGAAATATGTCGCCGTCCCAACGCTGTTCGGGTCTTTCACTTTCGTTAATGTCCTTGCGATGAAAGTGAAGCGGTAAGTCTTCACGGCATAGCTCGTCTAAAAGACGTTTCCATTTCGTCGTGTTTAGGACGCTGACGAGTTGCTGGTCTGCAAGATAGCGACGTAGTTTTACGGTGTAGTGACGTTCTGGCATTTCCTGATGCCTAACTTGATGTGCACAAACCCTGCGGTTTGCATTGGCTACTGAGGTTTAAACCATCCATCGAAATCTCCTGGAAGTGGCTTGTAGACTGGCTTCTGTGGGGTGAGCCTGTTTAGATGCAGGTACAAAATTTTCGACAAACCATGCACACTAAATCGTGCTCACTATAGCGTGGCGCAATTTCGTGGTGTCCTTATGCGAGGTCATCTTTTTCTCAAAAGGTGGAGGGTGAAATGGCTCTTTTTTTGTAGCAACTTGCGCATGCGGAGTTTGCACTGGAACCACTTTTATCTAAAATTTTTTAGTAGTTTGGGGTGGTGTGATACGTACTTGAAGTCCATGCGATCCCTGGCCGGGTATGCGCCCGGCGGCGCAGTAACTTTTCTTTTGCGCAAAAGAAAAGTCACCAAAAGAAAGGCGCCCCCACTGTCTGCGTCCCAGCGCTATCGCGCTGGGAAACCTGCGGTGCGCGCTTTGGGCGGGGTCTGGCTAAACTCGCCTGCGGCTCAAACAACGCCAGCCCTGATCCGCCCAAAGCTGTGCTCCTCGGCGCATACAGAGGGGGACCCCGGGGATCGGGATCTGTGGCGCGCAGCGCCACATCGCGCCTAGGGCGCGAGGCTGTTGCAGCCCGGCTGCGCCGGGCTGGGTATTGGCTGTTGGCTATTTGGTTGTCCGACCCCACGCCGTGTGGCGTCGGCGAGTAGCGCAGGGCTGGGCGGATCAGGGCCCGCGATTGCCTGAGGCCGCAGGCCGAGTTCGAACGGGACCCCGACCAGACCGAGCAAGGCAGCGTGCCCCGTAGCGCAGCGAAGGGGGCGACGACTTCGGCTCGCCTTTCTTTGGGTTACGTTTCTCTGGCGAAGCAAAGAAAGGTGACTGCGCTGCCGGGCGCACACCCGGCCGGGGATGTTGGCAGCACCAACCCAATCCAAAAGTTCAAGCTAAATCGGCTGCTAGCGCAGATAGAACCTGCGCCAGCAGCTATCGAAATGCTAGCAACGACTACTTCGCCGCCAGCATCCACTCATGCGCCGGGTCGTTCTTGAAGACCCAGAAGCGGTTCGGGCCGGCCATCACGTTCAGGTAGTACAGGTCGTAGCCATGCGGCGCCACGACCGGGTGGTAGCCGCGCGGCACCATCACCACGTCGTGGTTTTCCACGGCGCAGGCTTCGTCCAGGCTGCGGTCGTCGGTGTAGACGCGCTGGAAGGCAAAGCCTTGCGGTGGGTTCAGGCGGTGGTAGTAGGTTTCTTCCAGCAGGGTTTCCACCGGTGGCTGCTCGATGTCGTGCTTGTGCGGGGGGTAGCTGCTGGAGTGGCTGGCGGGTGTGAGGACCTCGACCACCAGCAGGTGGGCGGCGGTCGGGTCGTCGTGCGGCAGCACGTCGCAGACATAGCGGGTGTTCGTGCCCTTGCCGCGCACGCTGCGGCGCATGTTGGCGGGGTCTAGCACCTTTACCGTATGCGGCGTGTTGCCGGCGGGCGCCGTGCACAGGCCGACTTCGGCATCGGTCTCGGCCAGCACCACTACCGTCTTGCCGGCCGGCACGTAGACCGCTGCGGGCGAGACTTCTTCGAACACGCTTTTGCGCGTGCCCAGGTGTTCATGGGTCTGGCCGTCGATGGTGACGCTGACGGTGCCGGTCAGCACCACCAGGCAGAGCTCGCGCGTGCTGGTGCTGACGGTTTCAGATTCGCCTTTTACCAAGCGCACCGCGCGGAAACCCACATGGGTCCAGCCGGCGCGCTCGGGCGTGACGTTGACGATCTCGCGGCCCGTGGGGGCCGCCTTGGCGAGCAGGGGGCTGACCATCTCAGCCGCCGATCTTGTTGACCAGGCCGCGCAGCGTGTCGTAGCCTTTCTTGGCGTATTCGTAGCTGGGGGCGACGGCCGGGTCTTGCTCGGCTTCGACCACCAGCCAGCCTTCGTAGCCAGCGTTCTTCAGCGTGGTCAGCACGGCTTCGTAGTCGATGCTGCCATCGCCGGGCACGGTGAAGGTGCCGTTGATCACGCCGTTCAAAAAGCTCCAACCGTCGTTGCGGGCCTGGGCGATCACTGGGACGCGCACGTCCTTGCAATGCACGTGCACCACGCGTTCGACGTGCTTCTTCAGCAGCGTGACAGGGTCGGCAGCGCCGCCAAAGTAGGCGTGGCCGGTATCGAACAGCAGGAACACCTTGGTCGGGTCGGTCAGGGCCATCAGCTTGTCCACATCGGCGGGGGACTCGACGTAGGCGCCCATGTGGTGGTGGTAGGCCAGCTTGATGCCATAGGTCTTGATGAGGTGCTCACCGAAGGCGTTCAGGCGGTCGGCGTAGGCCTTCCATTGTGCGTCGTTGGCGAACTTGGGGCGCTTGGACACAGGGGTGTCGATCTGGCCCTGGATGGTGTCGGCGCATTCGCCGTAGACCACCACGTTCACCTTGTTGTACTGCAGCTTTGTCATGTGCGCCTTGCAGCGCTCGATCTCGGCTTCCACCGTGTCGTTGCCCAGAAAGCCCGAGTACCAGCCCGACACGCAGGCCAGGCCGAATTCGTCCAGCTTGGCTTTCAGGCCGGGGCCGTCCTTGGGGAATTTATTGCCCAGCTCGAAGCCCTCGTAGCCGATTTCCTTGCCTTCGCTGAGTGCCGTTTCCAGCAGGGTTTCACCGCCCAGCGAGGGCAGGTCGTCGTTCATCCAGGACAGGGGGTTGATGCCGATGCGTACGTTCCAGGTCATAGTGGTTCTCTTGAGTAAATACTTAAATGCGTTGTTCAGTTTTTGCGGCGGTGTAGCGCTCAAATGCTTCGTTCACCGCGGGGCGTTCAGAGACTTCGGGAATCGCGACTTCCCACCAGCAGCCGCCTTCGGCCGTGGTGCGCTCATAGGTGGTGTCGATCACGATGACTTGGCTCTTGGTGGCGGCGCGGGCGGCCACCATGGCGGTCTTCAGTTCGGCCACGTCCTTCACGTGCACCGCATCGGCGCCCATGCTGCGGCCGTGCATGGCAAAGTCGATCTGGCTGCTGCTGCCGCCCTCGGGGATGCAGTCGTCCAGCATGTTGTTGAAGTTGGGCGTACCGCTGGCGCGCTGCAGGCGGTTGATACAGCCGTAGCCCCGGTTGTCCAGGATCACCACGATCAGCTTTTTGCCCAGCAGCACCGAGGTGGCGAGCTCGGAGTTCATCATCATGTAGGAGCCATCGCCGACGATGACGATGACTTCCTGGTCGGGCCGGGCCATCTTGGCACCCAGGGCACCCGCCACTTCGTAGCCCATGCAGGAGTAGCCGTATTCCACATGGTAGTTGCCGGGCCGGGTTGCGCGCCACAGCTTGTGCAGCTCGGCAGGCAGGGTGCCGGCGGCGCAGACCACCACGTCGTGCACATCGCTGTTGGCAATGGAGTCGCGCACCGCGCCAATGACTTCGGCGTCGTAGGGCAGCACGTCCTTGGGCACGGCGGTGGTGAGCTCGGTCACGCGCTTCACCCAGCCTGCGGCCAGGCTGCGGGCGCGGGTGGTCCAGGCCGGTTCGGCCTTCCAGTCGCCAGCGGCGGTGCTGAGCTGGGCCAGGCCGACGCGGGCATCGGCCACCAGGGCGGTGCCGGCCCACTTGGTGGCGTCGAAGCTCTGTACGTTCAGGCACAACAATTTGGCCTTGGCGAACAGCGCGTGCGAGCCGGTGGTGAAGTCCTGCAGGCGCGTGCCCACGGCCAGCACCACATCGGCTTCGCGGGCCAGTTCATTCGCGGCCGGGCCGCCATCGACGCCGATGCCGCCCAGGTTCAGCGGGTGGTCCCAGGGCAGGCTGCTCTTGCCGCCGTGGGATTCGACTACCGGCACGCCGTGTTTCTCGGCAAAGGCGCGCAGCGCGTCCCAGGCCTGGCTGTACAGCACACCGCCGCCGGCGACGATCAGCGGCTGTTTGGCGGTCTTCAGCAGAGCCGCAGCGGCGGTCAGTTCGCGGGTGTCGGCCGGTGGGCGGCGGAAGTGGATCACGCCGGGCTGCAGAAAGCTCTCGGGGCAGTCGAAGGCATGGGTTTGCACGTCTTGCGGCAGCGCCAGGCAGACCGGGCCGCAGCTGGCGGGGTCGGTCATCACCTGGATGGCGCGGGGCAGGGCGGTCAGGATTTGCTCGGCGCGGGTGATGCGGTCAAAAAAGCGCGTCACGGGGCGGAAGGTGTCGTTGGCGCTCAGGTCGCCGTGTTGGAAGCTTTCGATCTGCTGCAGCACCGGGTCGGGCGCGCGCGAGGCAAAGGTGTCGCCGGGCAATAGCAGCACGGGCAGGCGGTTCACATGGGCCATGGCCGCGGCGGTGACCAGGTTGGTGGCGCCGGGGCCGATGCTGGTGCTGACGGCCATGATGCGCTGGCGGAAATGCGCCTTGGCATAGGCCACGGCGGCGTGGGCCATGCCCTGCTCGTTATGGGCGCGGTAGGTGGGCAGCTGGGCGCGTTCGGCGTACAGGGCTTCGCCGAAGCCGGCCACATTGCCGTGGCCGAAGATGGTGAACACGCCCGCGCAGTAGGGCTGGATGCTGCCGTCGGCCATTTCGACTTGCAGCGCGGCCAAGTGCTTGACCAGCGCTTGGCTCATGGTGAGTTTTTGGGTTTTCATGGACAGGTTTATTGGGCAGATTTGCGGTTGCGCCAGGCATCCACAAGGGTAGCAAAGTTGTGGGCGACAGCGTCCTTGAAGGCCTTGTCGTCTATCTCATTCTTCAGCCATTGGAGTGAAGGCTCGGCCCACAACGTGCGGCCGACCATGAAGCCTTTGACGAGGGGGTTGGTGGCATGCACAAAGCTGTCGGCCAGGTGCTGCAGTGGCTGGTTCAGGCCCAGGATCACCGCGCCGCGGCAATACGGGTCGCGCTCGGCCACCAGGGCGGCCAGTTCGGTCCAGCCCTTAGCCTGCATGGGCGCCAGCTTCCACCATTCGGGCTTGACACCCAGGTTGTAGAAGCGCTTTACCGAACGCAGCACGGCCGCGTCTTCGGTGCCGGCGGGCGTCATGGCGCGGGGGCAGATGATTTCCAGCAGCAGCTCGTTGCCGCTGGTGCGGGTGGCTTCCCATAGTTCCAGCACGGTTTGCTCTTGCTCCAGGCGCAACTCGTAGCTGTCGTCCGGGTGGTAGTGCACCAGGCACTTGACCACGTGTTCGGTAGGCCAGTTGATGAGTGCGCTACCGACAGAGCGGGTACCGTCAAAACGCAGCGGGCGCGAGCCGGGCAGCTCGACCGGGCGGCCCACCCACCAGCCACGGCCGGTGGCGCTGGCCAGCGCGTCGCGGCCGTAGTCGCCGCCGTCGATCAGCACGCCGGTATGGCCTTGCAGCTTGTGGCTGGTTTCCACCTGCTCGGCGGCTTGCACCAGCAGTTTTTTCAGCGCGGGAATGCGGGAGTCGCTGGCACCGGCTTCACGGGCAATATCAAAAAACTGGCTGCGGTGGTCGAACGCCAGTACGCACATCTCGTTCCAGTCGGGGCGGGCCGCGGTGACGCGGTGCAGATGGGCCAACTGTTCATCGGCATCCACCTTGGGGTTGCGGCTGCCGCTGAACCAGTGGGCCAGCTCGGCCGGCGTGGCCATGGCAGCCGAGCAGGCGTGGCGCGACACCACGATGGCACCGCAGGCGTTGGCTACTTTGGTGGATTCGGCCCAGTCCTTACCCTGCAGCAGGCTGGCCATCAGGCCGGACAGAAAGGAGTCGCCCGCGCCCAGCACGTTCAGCACTTCGACGCGCTCGCCCTTAAAGGTGGGGGCGTCGTCGATATTCGTGGGGATGGCGCCTTCGATCACGCTGCAGCCAGCGGCGCCGCGCTTCACCACCAGGGTGGCGGAGCTGATGGCGCGCACCGCACGCAGGCTGGCCATCAGGTCGTCGGCCACGCCGCCGGCGATGAAGAATTCTTCCTCGGTGCCGACCAGCAGGTCGAACAGGGGCAGGGTTTCCTGCAGTTGCTTCGTCACGTGTGCATCTGCTACGTAACGATTTTCGCCGGCGCCGCGGCTGGTCAGGCCCCACAGCACGGGGCGGTAGTCGATGTCCAGCACGCGCACCACGCCGTGTTTCTTGGCGTAGGCGAGGGCGGTCTCCGAAGCGCGGCGGGTACCGGGTGTGCTGAGGTGCGTGCCGGTGATGGCCAGAGCCCGGCATTGGGCAATGAAGTCTTCGCTGATCTGCTCGGCATCCACCGCCATGTCGGCGCAGTTTTCGCGCACGAACAGCAGGGGGAAGGTATCGCGGTCCTTCAGGCCCAGCAGCACCAGCGCGGTCAGGCGTTCAGGATCGACCTGCACCTGGCTGGTGTCGCAGCCTTCCTGTGCCAGGGTTTCGGTAAGGAAGCGGCCCATCTGCTCGTTGCCCACGCGGGACAGCATGGCGCTTTTCAAACCCAGGCGGGCCACGCCAAAAGCCAGGTTGCCCGAGCTGCCGCCCAGGTACATGGCCATGCTGCGCGCGTCTTCAAGGCGGCTACCGAACTGCTGGGCATACAGATCCACGGCCAAACGGCCCAGGCAGGCAAGATCGATGCGGCGATTGGATGGGAAGTTTAGGTGGCTCATCAGACTACGGTTGATCAGGAAATGGGTTCTCGCGTCAGGCGAGAAGGCGGCATACGCAACGGCCAGCTGTGCCCGTTGCAGCGACTATAAATTGTAGAGAAATATTTTTCTCTAAGTGTAATCACTTAGAAATTTATTTTCTATTTTGGCTTTTTGTGATTACAGTACGGATCGTGGTCAGGGACATTTTTGCGCCCTAGCCCCAACCAACCGAACGGCGCAACCGTCGCTGTTCTTTAACCATCCGGAGACGCATCAAAATGAAAAAATTGTTACTCGCTGCAGCCGTGTCGACCACCATGCTGGCCCCGATGGCCGCACATGCTGAAAAGGTCGGTTTGGCCATGGCCCAGCTGGACACTTTCTTGACGATCCTGAAGAACGGCGTAGTCGATGCCGGCAAGAAGTCGGGTACCACGGTGCAAGTGGAAGATGCACAGAACGACGTGGGCAAACAGCTCAGCCAGATCCAGAACTTGATTGCCCAGAAGGTCGACGCCATCATCGTCAACCCGGTGGATACCGACGTCACCCCCAAGATCACCAAGATGGTGACCGACGCCAAGATCCCGCTGGTTTATGTAAACCGCAAGCCGGTCGACTTTGCCAAGCTGCCCGCAGGCGTGGCGTTCGTGGCCTCCGACGAAGTGGTCTCCGGCACTCTGCAAACCCAGGAAGTCTGCCGCCTGCTCAAGGGCAAGGGCGAGATCGTGGTGCTGATGGGCGAGCTGTCGAATGAAGCCGCGCGTACCCGTACCAAGGACATCGAAGACGTGCTGGCCACCAAGGACTGCAGCGGCATCAAGATTCTGGACAAGCGCGAAGGCAAGTGGGACCGTACCCAGGGCCAGGACATCACCACCAACTGGTTGTCCAGCGGCGTGAAGTTTGACGCCATCATCGCCAACAACGACGAAATGGCCATCGGCGCCATCAATGCGTTGAAGGCATCCAAGAAGTGGACTCCTGCTTCCATCGTGGCCGGTATCGACGCCACCCCTGACGCCCTGGCTTCCATGAAGGCCGGCGACCTGAAGGTCACCGTGTTCCAGAACGCGGCCGGCCAAGGCAGCGGCGCGCTGGACGCAGCCCTGAAACTGTCCAAGAAGCAGCCCGTCGAGCGCTTCGTCAACGTGCCATTTGAACTGGTAACGCCGGCTAACTTGGCCAAGTACTCCGGCAAAAACTAATTTGCCCTGATTGGCCATTCGCCAGACGCCTCCACCGATGGGGGCGTCTACCCATTTTTACCGTTCAATCGAGTTAGCTGTATGTCAGATACCGCCACCATGGAGCGACCGGCTGCGCCGTCCGCCGCCGCCGTTCCGCCTTTGCTGGAGATCCAGGGCATCCTGAAGATATTTCCAGGTGTGGTCGCACTTAACAATGTGCAACTCAAGCTGCGCGCAGGTACCGTGCACGCGCTGATGGGAGAAAACGGCGCCGGCAAGTCCACGCTGATGAAGATCATTGCGGGCATCTACACGCCAGAGAAGGGCGATATCCGCCTGCGTGGCCAGCCCATCGTGCTGAAGTCGCCGCTGGACGCGCTGAACCAGGGCATCGCCATGATCCACCAGGAGCTGAACCTGATGCCGTACATGACGGTGGCAGAGAACGTCTGGATCACCCGCGAACCAAAAAACTGGCTGGGCCTGGTAGACCACGCCGAGCTGAACCGCAAAACCGCCGAGCTGTTCAAAGACTTGAACATCGATATCGACCCGGCGATAGAGATCCAAGAACTGTCTGTCGCCAGCCGCCAGATGGTGGAGATTGCCAAGGCCGTGTCCTGGAACTCCGACGTGCTGATCATGGATGAGCCGACATCGGCCCTGACCGAAACCGAAGTGGCGCATTTGTTCGCCATCATTCGCCGCCTGCGGGCCCAGGGCAAGGGCATCATCTACATCACACACAAGATGAACGAGCTGTTCGAGATCGCCGACGAGTTCTCGGTGTTCCGCGACGGCCAGTACATCGCCACCCATTTGTCCTCCGAGGTGACCCGCGACGACATCATCCGCATGATGGTGGGGCGGGAAATCACCCAGATGTTCCCCAAGCTGGACGTGCCGATCGGCGACGTCGTGCTGTCGGTGAAAGACCTGTGTGTCGAAGGCATCTTCAAGAATGTGAGCTTTGACATCCGTGCCGGCGAAATCGTCGGCATGGCCGGTCTGGTCGGCTCGGGCCGCTCGAATGTGGCCGAGGCGCTGTTTGGCGTGGTGCCTGCGACCTCGGGCACGATTTCCATCAAGGGCAAGCCGATCGAGATCAAGACTCCCACCCAGGCGCTGGAAGCCGGCATGGCGTTTTTGACCGAAGACCGCAAGGAAACCGGTTGCTTCCTGGCGCTGAATATCCAGGAGAACATGGACTCGGCGGTGCTCAACCAGCGCTACGTGAGCAAAGGCTTTGTGCAGAGCGAGCAGCTCAACAAGGACTGCCTGGAAATGGCCAAGCGCCTGCGCGTGAAGACGCCCAGCATGGACGAGATCATCCAGAACCTGTCGGGTGGTAACCAGCAAAAAGTGCTGGTGGGCCGCTGGCTGCTGACCAACCCGCGCATCCTGATCCTGGACGAGCCCACCCGCGGTATCGACGTGGGCGCCAAGGCCGAAATCCACCGCCTGGTCTCCGAGCTGGCCGGCACGGGCGTGGCCATTTTGATGATTTCGTCGGAAATGCCCGAGGTGCTGGGCATGAGCGACCGCGTCGTGGTGATGCACGGCGGCCAGGTCACCGGCATCCTGGACCGCAAAGACGCCAACCAAGTCTCCGTCATGGACCTGGCTGCGAAGTAATTTAAAAGGAATGAATGTATGAGCTCCCCTACCATCTCTCAGCCCGCGTCAGGCGGCACCAAAGCAAAAATGAAGTTGCCCCCAGAGTTCAGCATCCTGCTGGTGCTGCTGGGTATCTGCGTCTTTTTTGAGGCGCTGGGCTGGTACCTGAATGGCCAAAGCTTCATGTTCAACGCCGAGCGGCTGCAGGTCATCATCTTGCAGATGTCGGTCATCGGCATCATCGCGGTGGGCGTGAACATGGTCATCATCACCAGCGGCATTGACCTGTCGTCGGGCTCGGTGGTGGCCGCGTCTGCGGTGGTGGCGGCCAGCCTGGCCCAGGTGTCGGACTTTCCGCGCGCCGTGTTCCCGCATCTGACCGACCTGAACCCGATCTGGCCCATCCTGGCCGGGGTGCTGGTGGGCGTGGTGGTGGGCTTGATCAACGGCTGGCTGATTGCAGCCACCGGCATCCCGCCCTTCATTGCCACGCTGGGCATGATGGTGGCTGCACGCGGCTTCGCCAAATGGTTCACCGGTGGCATGCCCGTCAGCATGCTGACCCCCGAGTTCGCCTGGATCGGCGAGGGGGCCAACCCGGTGATCATCTTCTTGGTGATCGTGGCGATTGCCCATGTGGTGCTGCGCTACACCCGCTTCGGCAAGTTCACCTACGCCATCGGTGCCAACCGCCAGGCGGCCCGCGTCTCGGGTATCAATGTGAACCGCCACCTGATCTGGATCTACACCATTGCCGGCCTGTTGAGCGGCGTGGCGGGTACCGTGACCGCAGCGCGTGCCATCTCCGGCCAGTCCGGCATGGGCGTGAGCTACGAGCTGGACGCGATTGCGGCCGTGGTCATCGGCGGCACCTCACTGGTCGGCGGCCTGGGCCGGGTCACCGGCACGGTCATCGGCATCCTGATCCTGGGTGTGATGATGTCGGGCTTCACCTTCATCCGCATCGACGCCTACTACCAGGAAATGGTCAAGGGCGGCATCATCGTCGCCGCCGTGGTGGCCGACCAGTACCGCAACAAGAAACGTAGAACTTGATGCTCAAATAGGGCTCTAGCGCAGGAACTACCTGCGCTGCCAGCTATTTAAGTAGAGCAAATTTGCTTATCCCCGCCGTGCCTGCCTTGCAGCCACGGCGGTTTGCATTTTGGGGGGCCGGGCCACCCACCACGCTGCCCACGCCAGCACCGCGGAGCCGGTCAGCAGCAGCGCCCCCAGCGCAAATGTGCTCCACCAACCTACTGCATCGAACAGGGCGCCGCCCAGGCCCGCGCCCAGGGCGATGGCCAGTTGGATAGCGGCCACCATCAGGCCGCCACCCGCCTCGGCGTCGTGCGGCAGCGTCTTACTCAACCACACGCCCCACGCAACCGGGGCGGCCGTGCCCACCAAGCCCCAGCCCAGCAGCAACACGGCGACGGCGCTGGCAGATGTGCCCAGGGCAATCAGCAGCAGCGCCAGCACCGCCATGGACAGCGGAATCAGCACCAGGTAGCTAAACCACCGTGCCTTCAGCAGCTGCCCGACGATGTAGGTGCCCACCAGGCCGCTGGCACCCATCAGCAGCAGCATGAGCGACAAGGTCGACACCGTGACGCTGGTAATGGTTTCGAGGAACGGGCGCAGATAGGTGAACACCGCGAACTGGCCCATGAACAGCAGCATCACGGCCGCCATACCCAGCGCCACCTCGGGCCGCCGCAGCAGAACAAAGGGGCTGCCCGATGTGTTGCGTTGCGCGCCCGGCATGGTCGGCATGCGGGTCCACTGCCAAGCGAATGCAGCCACGGCGAGCGGAACCACCATGAAAAACGCGCCGCGCCATCCCAGGTACTGGCCGAGGAAGCTGCCCAACGGGGCGGCGATGGTGGCCGCCAGTGCATTGCCGCCATTGAGGATGGCCAAGGCCTTGGGCACTGCATGCGCGGGCACGAGCCGCATGATGGTGGCGGTGGACATGGACCAGAAACCGCCAATGGCCACACCCAGCAGCGCGCGGCCCAGCATGAACACGCTGTAGTTGCCCGCCAGGGCCACGACCACGCCGGATAACGTCAGCAGCGCGGTGAAACCCAGCAACACCCGCCGCCTGTCGAACCTGCCGGTCAAGGGCGCGTTCAGCAGGCTGGTAAGCACCGCAAAAATGCCGGAGATGGAAATCGCCTGCCCCGCACGCCCTTCCGACATGCCGAGGTCGTGCGCAATCGAGGTTAGCAAGCTGACCGGCATGAATTCAGAGGCGATCAGCACGCACACGCACAACGCCAGGGATAACACGGCGCCCCACGCGGGGCGGGTGGACGCTAGCGTGGTGTGTCCTAGAGGGATGTCAACAGTGTTCATGGCGTGCGGGTGGTGAGCCGATTTCAGCGGCGCTTGGGCTTGGCGACGTTGGACACGCGCAGCGCATCCACCACCAGTGAGAACGCGGGCGAAGGTTGCCGGCGGCTGGGGTAGTACAAAAAGTAGCCTGCAAATGGCGGGCACCAGTCCTCCAGCACGCGCACCAAATGCCCTTGTTCGACGTGTGGCGCGAATTCGTCTTCGGGCAGAAATGCGATGCCCAGCCCGGCCAGCGCCGCCTGCACGATATGGGGCGTGGTGTTCACCACCATTTGCCCGTCCACGCGCACATTCAACGTCTGGCCCTGCCGCTCGAAGTCCCACGCAGGCAGCCCGCTCTGCAGCGAATAGCGGATGTTGATGCAGCGGTGGTCTACCAGGTCGCGCGGCGTCTTAGGTTTTGGGTTTGTAGCGAAGTAGGACGGCGCGGCCACTACGGCCATGCGCAGCTGGGGGCCAATGGGCAGGGCGATCATGTCCTTGTCTATGGTGTCCCCCAGGCGCACACCGGCATCGAAGCGGTCGGCCACGATGTCCCTGAAGCCGTAGTTCACATCGAACTCCAGTTTCACATCCGGGTACGCCAGCAGCAGCGGCGCCAGCTTGGGCAGCAGGATGGTCTGCAGCACGTGGTCGCCACTGGTAATGCGCACCGTGCCGGCAGGCTTGTCGCGCATGTCGGTCAGAGCATCCAGCTCGGCCTCGATCTCGTCGAAGCGCTGGCCTATGGCCTGCACCAGCCGTTCGCCCGCAGCCGTGGGCGACACGCTGCGGGTGGTGCGCGTCAGCAGGCGGATGCGCAAGCGCGTTTCCAGCCCGGCGATGGCCTGGCTGAGTGCCGATGGC
Source organism: Rhodoferax ferrireducens (assembly GCF_031458075.1). Taxonomy (GTDB): domain Bacteria; phylum Pseudomonadota; class Gammaproteobacteria; order Burkholderiales; family Burkholderiaceae_C; genus Rhodoferax_B; species Rhodoferax_B ferrireducens_A. Next base: position 442,743 of record NZ_JAVDXT010000002.1, read on the forward strand.
GTGACCCCCAGCGCAGCAGCGGCGCGGGTGAAGCTGCCTTCGCGCGCCACCGTGACAAAGGCCAGTAAATCGTTGAGGTTGCGTCGTGCCATAGAGCGAGTGTGATCCAAAGATTGCTTAGAAAAGCTAACAGGCCATGTAAGCATTGATTATCTAGTCGGGGTCTGCAATGGCCGCGAAAATTCTCGCCATGCAAGCAAACCACAGCACCCCAGAAGGCAAAACCCGCAGGCTGCGCAGCGCGGTGCTGTGGGTCTGCGCCTTGTCCGCCATGTCCGCCTTTGCCCAGGAGCTACCCATGAAGATTCGTCTGCACGTCAACAGCGACATGGCCACCGCCACCTTGGTGGACAACGCCACCGCCCGTGACTTTGCGGCGTTGTTGCCGCTGTCTTTGACCCTGGTGGAATTTGCCAAGGTCGAGCGTATTGGCGATCTGCCGCGCAAGCTGTCAACGGCGGGCGCACCGGTGGGCATGGATCCGGTGGCGGGCGACATCACCTACTACGCGCCGTGGAACAACCTGGCGATTTTTGCGGGCGACAACGTGTATGCCAACGGGCTGGTGCGGATCGGCAAGGTCGATACCGGCCTGGTCGCGCTGCAGCGTCCCGGGCCGTTGAAGGTCCGCATCGAACGTATCCAGGATTGACCGCAATCCGCGTCTTCCACCCTTCTTTTCCATTTTTCAACCGGAGTATTCAATATGAACATGCCCATCCTCAATGGCGATGAGAACCTTGCAGAGCTGACTGGCCGACGTGACTTCTTGGTAAAAGCTGGCACCGGCGTAGCCGCGCTGGGCGTGCTGTCGGCCACCGGCAGCGCGGCCTTTGCAGCGGACGTGCATGCGGTACCGGACCTATCGAACGGTGCGGACAACTTCTACACCAGCGCTCTGGTCACGGTGCAGAAGGTCAGCTTCAAGAACCAGTACCAGATGAAGGTGGTGGGCAACCTGTTCACGCCCAAGAATCTGGACCGCAGCAAAAAGACGGCGGCCCTGGTGGTTGGCCATCCCATGGGGGCTGTCAAGGAGCAAAGTTCGAATCTGTACGCTACCAAAATGGCCGAACAGGGTTTTGTGACGCTGTCCATAGACCAGTCTTTCTGGGGCGAGAGCGACGGCCAGCCACGCAACACCGTGGCGCCGGACATCTATGCCGAGGCTTTCAGTGCCGCGGTAGATTTCCTGGGCACTCGGCCTTTTGTAAACCGCGAGCAGATTGGTGCTATCGGCATCTGCGGCAGCGGCAGCTTTGTCATCAGTGCGGCCAAAATCGACCCGCGTATGAAGGCCATTGCCACGGTCAGCATGTACGACATGGGCGCTGCCAACCGCGATGCGCTCAACCATTCGCAGACATTGGCGCAACGCAAGACCATCATTGCCGACGCCGCAGAGCAACGCTATGCAGAATTCTCGGGTGCTCCCATTAAGTACACCGGTGGCACGGACCATGTGTTGAACGCGCAAACCCACCCCATCCAGCGCGAGTTCTATGACTTCTACCGCACGCCCCGCGGCGAGTACACACCCAAGAGCTCGACGCGTCTGCTGACCACCCACCCCACGCTGACCAGCAACGTCAAGTTCATGAACTTCTACCCGTTTAACGACATCGAGACGATTTCGCCGCGTCCCATGCTCTTCATTACGGGCGACAAAGCCCATTCCAAGGAGTTCAGCGAACTAGCCTACAAGCTCGCCGCCGAGCCGAAAGAGCTGCACATCATCCCGGGTGCGGGCCACGTTGACCTGTACGACCGCGTGAACCTGATCCCCTGGAGCAAGCTCACCAGCTTCTTCCAGCGCACATTGAATACGGCGAGCTGATTTATACAAAATAAGGCTCTGGCGCAGGTACTACCTGCGCAGACAGCTATATTAAATGTAGCTAACCGATTCCCATCGGATTCCATCGCCGCCGCACCTGCTCCGCAGTTGCGGCGCTTCTTTTTGGCGCGCACGCCGGTCACGGGCATGATGGCGGCTTTGCCACATTTCCGTTTGGAGACCGCCATGCCCGAGACCGAAAAATCCCTGCTGCAAGAATTGTTGCGCCAGGAGGAAGCCCTGCAGTTCAGCCATTTCTCCAATGCCATTGCGTTGGACCTGGGCCTGGCCATCGTGCGGGCGGCCGAGCGCGCCAGCCAGTCGGTGCTGGTCGATATCCGCTTTGGCGATTTGCAGCTGTTCCAGCACGCGATGGAGGGCACCAACCCCGACAACGTGGACTGGGTGCGCCGCAAGAACAACGTGGTGCGCCGCTTTGCCCGCAGCTCGTTCTACATGGGCACGCTGTACCGCAGCAAGGGCACGGACTTTGACACCGCCACCGGCCTGGACCCGCGCGAGTACGCAGCCCATGGCGGCGCATTCCCGTTGCGCATCCGCGGTGCTGGCCTGGTGGGCACGGTCACGGTCTCCGGCCTGCCGCAGGCCGAGGACCATGCGCTGGCCGTGGCGGTGCTGAAGACCATGGTCTAGTGTGCTGCCTCACTCTATCTGGAACATAAAACCGCGTCTTTTCACCCAGGATGTCGTTGCAAATCCGCGCAATAGCGGAGCTATTGCTGTGGTTTGCGCCTAATCCCGGGCAAAAATCCATCGGTTTGATTTGTTCCATCAAGAATGAGGCAGCACACCAGGGCACTCAGTCCATGTTTTCCGGTGTGAACAAGTCCATCGCCAACAGCTTCTGCTGCGGCCCGGTGTAGGCCGCGCCGGGCAGGGTGGCGGCCAGCATCTGGGCCACGGCGGTCTGGGCCAGGCGTTCCTGCGGGGTGTGGATCACCAGGTCCACCACGCCGTCGATCAGCGCGGCGCGGGTGGTGGCGTTGAGTTCGTTGCACACCACCACCAGCTGACGGCCTGCGGCCTCTTCGCGCAGCGCGCGGATCACGCCGGCCCCGCCGCCGCCGGTGAGGTGCAGGCCCACCAGCTCCGGGTGCCGGGCCAGCAGCTCCAGCGTGGCCTCGTAGGCCAGTTGCGGGTCTTCCAGGTTCACCAGCGTGTCCAGTACCTTGAGGCCGGGCGCGTTCTCGCGCAGGTACGAGCGGAAGCTGATTTCGGACAGCTCGTGGCCCAGGTAGCGGTGGCTGCCGACGAATACGCCGACTTCGCCCGTGGCCTGCCGATTGAGACGGCTGACGGCCCAGGCCGCGGTGCGGCCGCGCTGGCGGTTGTCCAGGCCGATATAGCCCGCCCGGTGCGGTGCGCTGATATCGCTGAGCAGCGCAAAGCAGGGCTTGCCCTGTTCATACAGCGTCTCCACGGCGGCGGTGACATGCGGGTGGTCCACCGCGACCACGGCCAGCGCGTCCACTTGTGCGCCCAGCGCCAACAGCTGTTCGGCAATCGCCGCCGGCTCCAGCGCGTCCATGAACGTGATGTGGGCGACGCAGGTTTCCGGCTGGTTTTGCGCCGCCGCCTGCTGCAGCGCCGCGGCCAGGGTTTGGTAGAAGTGCTCGTTGCGCTTTTGCAGGCAGAAGCCCAGCTGCCGCACCGGCACGCGTTCCTTCAATCGGGCGCGCATGACGCCGACGGCGTGGTAGCCGAGCTTTTCGGCGGCGCTGATGACGCGCAGCGCCGTGCCTTCGCGCACCGGCAGGCGGCTGTTCAGCACGCGGTCCACAGTGGCAGTGCTGACGCCGGCGGCTTCGGCGACATCGTTCAGGGTGACTTTGGCTTTCATGGGCCGCATCATCGCATTGCTTGCCATAAATGCAAGTTTTCTCGTCCGCTGTGTGATGGTTTTTGATATGAAATGATGTTTTTTGAGGTTTTGGCATCACGCAACAATGGCCTTTGGTTTTAGCATCCGCCATCGCTTCCCCATAACGAGAGACAAGCCGCATGCCAACCGCCGAAACCTCCAGCTACTCAGGCCCGAACTGGGCCCGCACGCAAGACGACTACCACCTGATTTCCGGCGCCGGTGAGCGCGCCAAAGCCGCCGGCCTGGTCAACGCCAGCTGGTACAAGTGTGCGGTGCCGCGCGCCCGCATGAAGCAGCTGATGCAGCGCGAAGACGCGCAGGCGATCCGCGACACCGTGCTCTGGTATGCGCTGATCATTGCCGCCGGCGCGGTGCTGGTGGCCACCTGGGGCACGGCCTGGGCCTGGCTGGCCTTCTTTGTCTATGCCACGCTGTACACCGGCCCGGCCGACTCGCGCTGGCACGAGGCCGGCCACGGCACGGCCTTCAAGACCCGCTGGATGAACGATGTGCTGTACCAGATGGCCTGTTTCCAGGTGCTGCGCCGCCCCAGCGTGTGGAAGTGGAGCCATGCGCGGCATCACACCGATACCCTGGTGACGGGGCGCGACCCCGAGGTCGCCGTGCCGTTGCCCACCGATCTGTTGGGCACGCTGCTGGGCGCGTTCTCCATCAAGTCCGGCCCGCGCGAACTGTGGCGCGTGTTGCGCAATGCCTGCGGCATTTTGGGCGAGGAAGAAAAGACCTTTGTGCCGGAAATGGAGTGGCCGCAGATGGTCAAAGAGGCGCGTGCCTGGGTGGCGGTATATGCGGTGCTGATTGCCAGCGCCGTCTATTTCGGCAGCTGGTTGCCGCTGGTGCTGTTCGGCCTGCTGCCGGTGATGGGCGGTACCTGGCTCTACACCTTCTTTGGCCTGACCCAGCATGCGGGCCTGCCGGAAAACGTGCTCGACCACCGCAAGAACTGCCGCACCGTCTACATGAACCCGGTGTTCCGCTTTCTGTACTGGAACATGAACTACCACGTCGAACACCATATGTTCCCCATGGTGCCGTTCCATGCGCTGCCGCAGCTGCACGATGCGATCAAGGATGACTGCCCGCCGCCGTACCAAAGCACGGTAGAGGCTTACCGCGAGATCATCCCCGCGCTGTTCAAGCAGGCCAAGGACCCGCACTACTACGTGGTGCGCCCGCTGCCTGTCACTGCCGTAGCCAACGAATAACCCACCACAAGGAGACAAACCCATGAGCAACTGGACCGATGTGTGCGCACTCGACGATATCGACGATGAAGACGTGATGCGCTTCGACCACAACAACCACACCTACGCCGTGTACCGCTACAACGACAAGGTCTACGCTACCGACGGCCTGTGCACCCACGAGCACGTCCACCTCAGCGATGGCCTGGTGATGGAACATGTGATCGAGTGCCCCAAGCACAACGGCCGCTTCGACATCCGCGATGGCCGGGCGCTGGGCGCACCGGTGTGCATCAACCTGAAGACCTACCCGGCCAAGGTGGAAGGCGGGCAGGTACTGGTGCAGCTGGGCTGAAACTATTAATTTGATAGCTGCTAGCGCAGAATCTATCTGCGCTAGAGGCAGATTTCATACACTTTCGGGTGTGTGGATCTCGAAGGGCACGATGATTTGCTGGGTGGCCCGCAGCGGCTCTTCCAGCGCCTGGGCCATTGCGCTCACCAGGCGCTCGGCCAGCTGCGGCAAGGGGTGCGATAGCACGGCCTGCAGATAGCCGTTGACCAGGGCTTCGCGGGTGGTTGGCGTCAGGTCGTGCGCCACTGCCACCAGCGGCATAGTCGGCTGGCTGTCCACGTGGTCGCGCAGGGCTTGCAGCACGCCGTCGATGCCGCCGCCACCCACGTACACGCCGACCAGATCCGGGTGCCGCTGCAGCAGGTCGCGCGCGGCCTCCTGCGCGTAGTGGTCGCTTTCCAGGGTGACCACCGGCTCCAGCAGCTCAAAGTCCGGCGCGTGCTCGCGCACATACGAGCGAAAGCTCATTTCGCACAGCTCCTGGCACTGGTAGCGGTGGCTGCCGACGAAGATGCCTATCGGCCCGGCCTGCCGCGCCTGCCGGGTGATGAACCAGGCCGCGGTGCGGCCGACCCTCCGGTTGTCCAGCCCTGCATAGCCGGCGTGGGCGGCGGCGTCCAGGTTCGACACCAGCGCAAACACGGGCTTGCCCTGGGCGCGCAGCCGGGCAATGGTTTCGCTGATGCGCGGGTGGTCGGCCGCCACCAGCGCCAGCGCGTCGCAGGACTTGGCCAGCTGCTCCAGCTGCGTACATACCGCCTGCGGCGCCATATCGGCCAGGAATTCGACCACCGCGCGGCCTTGCATGTCCGGGCTGGCCTGGGTGGCGGCGCCCAGCGCATCGGCCAGGCCGCCGTAAAAAGCCGAGCTGCGCTGCTGCAGCAAAAAGCCCAGCGTGCGCCGCGGCCGCTCGTCCTGCAGGCGCGCGCGTATCACCCCCACCGGGTGGTAGCCCAGCGCCTGCGCGGCTTCATGGATGCGGCTGGCGGTATCGCTGCGCACGGGCACGCGGGCATTCAGCACGCGGTCCACCGTGGACGGGCTGACCCCGGCGGCGCGGGCCACGTCGGCCATGGTGGGGCGGGTGGAAGAGGGGGATGGGGTCATTTTTGACATGTATGTCATTGGGTATGGCAGTTTATGCCATTGAATGCCGAAGGCTTGTCATTTTTGCGGCTGCAGAGCCTACCATGCAACCACTATTTCAACCCGCCGGAGACTTCTATGCCCACCCCATCCAACCGCTACGCCCTGCGCGGCGATGCCGACCTGCCGCAGCCCGACCCCGCTGCCGCGCCGTGGTTCAGCCCCAGCGTGGACCGCAAGCTGCTCAAGCAGCTGATGCAGCGCAACGACCGCCACAGCCTGTGGAACTACGGCCTGTGGCTGGCGCTGATGCTGGCCAGCGGAACGGCCGGCGTGTTGGCCTGGGGCACCTGGTGGTGCGTGCCGGCATTTGCGGTGTACGGCATCTTGTATGCGTCCAGCGACCACCGCGCGCATGAGCTGTCGCACGGCACGCCGTTCAAGACCCGCGGGCTCAACGAGATGTTCTACCAGTTGGCCGGCTTCATGACCTTGCACGAGGGCCATTACTGGCGCTGGAGCCACACCCGCCACCACACGCATACGCTGATGGTCGGGCGCGATGCCGAGATCGCGGTGCAGCAGCCGGTCAGCGTGGGCGGCCTGCTGGCTGACCTGTTTTTTCTGAAATCCGGCGCGGCGCAGATCGCCAACATCGTGCGCCATGCGTTCGGCCGCATCAGTGCCGATGGCCTGCATTTCATCCCCGTGCAAGAGCAGCCCAAGGTGGTCCGCACATCGCGCATCTACCTGGCGATCTTCGTTGCGCTGGCCGCGGCCTGCGTGCTGCTGCACAGCGTGCTGCCGCTGATGCTGGTGGTCGGGCCGCGCTTCTACGGCGGCGCGCTGACCCAGCTGTTCAATCTGACCCAGCATGCCGGCCTGGCCGAGAACGTGTACGACCACCGGCACAGCACCCGCACTTTTCACACCCACGCGGTGTTCCGCTTTCTCTACGCCAATATGAACTACCACCTGGAACACCACATGTTCCCCATGGTGCCGTACCACGCGCTACCCCAGCTGCACGCCGCTATCCGCAGCGAATGCCCGGCGCCCGCCACCAGCCTGTGGGATGCCTACCGTGAAATCCTGCCCGCGCTGCTGCAGCAGGTGAAGCAGCCCGGCTATGCGGTGGTTCGGCCTATGTCGGTCGCCAGCCCTGAATAACTAAATACGAGGAGACATTCCATGAGCCACTGGACCGAGATTTGCGCGCTCGACGATATCGACGACGAAGATGTGATGCGCTTCGACCACAACAACCACACCTACGCCGTTTACCGCTACAACGACAAGGTCTATGCGACCGACGGCCTATGCACCCACGAGCATGTGCATTTGGCCGACGGCCTGGTGATGGAGCACGTGATCGAGTGCCCCAAGCACAACGGCCGCTTCGACATCCGCGATGGCCGGGCGCTGGGCGCGCCGGTGTGCGTCAACCTGAAGACTTACCAGGTCAAGGTGGAAGTCGGGCAGGTGCTGGTGCAGCTGGGCTAGGCCCGGGTTCCCGCTGGCTCAATCCAGCGAGACCTTGGCCTTTCGGATGATGTCGCCATAGCGCGTCGATTCGGACGCGATGTACTGGCCGAACTGCTCGCGCGTCAGCGTGAAGGGCTCGTAGGCGAAGGAGGCGTATTTCTCCCGCACGTCGGGCTCGGCCAGGGCCTTTTCAATGTCGTGCTGGATCTTGTCGGCCACGGCCTTGGGCAGGCCCTTGGGCGCGGCGATGGCGGTCCAGCCGCTGACTTCAAACCCGGCGGGGCCACCGGCTTCGGCCACGGTCGGTACATTCGGGAAGCCCACCACGCGCTTGGGTGCGGCCACGCCCACATAGCGGACCTTGCCGGCGCGGTACATGGCGCCGGCCGTGGCATTGGTACCCATGGCAAACGACAGTTCTCCGTTGGCCACGCCGGTGTACAGCATGGTGGTTTCCTTGTAGACCACGTGCTGCATTTCGGTGGCGGTGACCGATTCAAACAGCGCCGAGCCCAGGTGCACCGGGTTGCCTACCGACCAGGAGCCGTAGTTCAGCTTGCCGGGGTTGGCCTTGGCGTCGGCCACGATGTCGCCCACCGTCTTGTACTTGCTGTCGGTGGCAACGGCAAAGAAAAAATAGGTCTTGAACAGCGGCAACAGCGGTTCGAAATCGGCCTTGGCATCGTAGGGCAGCTTCTTGAACAGATGCGGATAGGCCGACAGGTGCACGTTGTCCAGCTGGATCAGGTCGTGCCCGTCGGTCGCACCTCGCTTGAATGTGTCGATGGCGATGAAGCCATTGCCGCCCGGCTTGTTTTCGACGAAGACAGGCTTGCCCCAGGCGCGCGACAGCTTGTCGGCCACCAGGCGCATCACGCCTTCGGGGCCGCTGCCCACCGGGAACGGCGTGATGATGCGCACGGGTTTGGTGGGGAATTCCTGGGCCTGGACTGCGGGCAGGAACGCGCCCATGGCAGAGGCGATCACCAGGGCGAAAGGGGGCAGAGGGGTTTTCACAGTATGTCTCTAGAGTGGTTTTCGAGGTTGCGAGCGGCTCGCAGCGGCGAAGTCTAGAAGGCATGGCGGGGGGCTGAAAGATGCCGGGTTCCCCATCGCGATAACGCGCGGTTATCGGCGTCCAGTTCGGGCGACCTGCTATGGGCCGCCCTGTGTTGTCGATGCTTAGCCGATAGCGGTGGCGGCCGGTGTGCGGCTTTGTAGTTGGCTCCACTCCTCGCGCAGCCAGTGGGCGCAGGCGATGTTGTTGTCCCAGATCGAATAGCGGCCGCCGCCGCCGTAATCGGGAAAGGGGATGAACTCGCAGCTGATGCGCTGTGGCGCGCGGTCCGGATGGGCGTGCATCCAGGCCAGCAGGCCGCGCACAGCCTGCTTCCAGGGCTCGAGTTCTTCGGCGCGCCAAGCGCTGTGGAAGCTGCCGGGCGGCGGCTGGATGAAGGGGTACTGCACGGCGCGGCCGGGCAAGCCGGGCGCGCGTTCCATGGCTTTGTTGTGCGGAACGCTGGTGGCGACGCTGCGGGTATGGGCGTGCACCACCCAGCCGGATTCCAGCCACAGTTTGTACAGGGCCAGCACCTCTTGGTGGCCGCCGTCGGGCGTGTTGGCCAGGCCGCTGAGGGCCAGCTCCTGCGGGTTGTGGATCTTGAAGATCTGGTGCGAATGGTCGAGCGTGATGCGCAGCGGCACATGGCGGCGCGCCAGCAGCTCTGCCACGCGCTCGACGCGGTGGAACTGCTCGTTCCACATGTCGATGTGCACCTCCAGGCTGGGCAGGCAGTGGGCGGGTGCGCCGTGTTCCATGGCGTCCAGAAAGAAGTCGGCCACCTGTTGGTCGCTTAAAGCGCTGCCGTCGGCATGGCGGGCAAACAGCTGCATATTGCACAGCTTGGCGCCCAGCTTGCCGCCGGTGGCCAGGCACCAGCGCATGCGTTCCTCGTCGCGTCCAGCGCAGAAGATGCCGCCGAACACGCCGATCGGCACGCCGTACTCGGCCACCAGGTCGGGGTAGGGCGCAAAGTCTTCCGCCGGGTTGTGGTTCTTCTCGATGTAGTCGAAGGCGCCGCTGTCGCGTATCCAGGCAAAGCGGGTGGCGGCGTCGGGCGTGGGCAGACCGTCGTGTTGCAGCACGCCGTCGATGTTGATACCGATCAAGGGCTCACCCCCAGGCTCCACGCTTCGCGTTTCCGCCAACCCCCTTGCCGGGGGCGAACCCAGTGGCCCGGCAGAGCCGGTTCCACGGGTTCCTGGCTCGGATGCCGTCGTATTTGAATTTGCTTGGGGGCTAGCGGTCATGGCTGAGCAGGGCTTTGAGTTTGGTGGCGGGGTCGACCAGTACGTCGGGGGCGGCGGTGATTCGGCGTTCCACCAGCGTGCGGGCCAGCTTCAGTTCCTTGGCGACGCGGCTGCTCTGGCCCCAGCCGCAGGCGCCGACCAGGCGGTTCGCCGCGTCCAGGTAGAAGATCACCAGGCCACCGTCGTCCAGCATTCGCGTGGCGCTGTGGGCGGCCAGTGCGGGTTCGCCCATTACCTGCAGTTGGTGGTCGTACTGGTCGGACCAGAACCAGGGCTGCGATGCATAGGCTTCTGTGCCACCCAGCATGTTGTGCGCAGCGATGGCGGCCTGGGTTTCGGCGTTGTGCCAGGTCTCCTGGCGCACCAATTGACCCGACAAGACGCTGGGAAATTCGGCCAGGTCGCCAGCCGCAAAGATGCCGGGTTGGCTGGTTTGCAGCTGTGCGTTGACCAGCACGCCGCGCGCCACGGCCAGCCCGGCGGACTGCGCGAGCGACAGGTCGGGCACGATGCCGATGCCTGCCAGCACCGTGTCGGCTTCGATGCGGCTGCCGTCCGACAAGGCCATGCTCATGCTGTTGGCCGTGCGGCTGATGCTGATCGGGTTCACCCCGAGCAGCACGCGTACGCCGCGCTCGCGGTGCAGGGCCAGCGCGCGTTCGGCCACCGGCTCGGGCACGGCGCGGCCCATCAGGCGTGGCGCGCCTTCGACCACGGTGACTTCGCAGCCCAGCTTGCGCGCGGAGGCCGCGACTTCCAGGCCGATGAAACCACCGCCCACCACCAGCAGGCGCTGGCCCGCACCCAGGCGGCTGGACAGGGCCGCCGCGTCGCCCAGGTTGCGCAGGGTCAGCACCTCGGGCAGGTCGCCGCCGGGGATGCTCAGCGTGCGCACCTTGCCACCCGTGGCCAGCAGCAGCGACTGGTACGGCAATTGCTGGCCATCGGACAGCGTGACCAGGCGGGCCGACGCGTCGATGCCGGTCACCCGCGCGACATGCCGGGTGATCTGCAGATCGGCCATCGCGTCGGGCGACAGCAGCGCGCAGGCATCGGCGGTTTTATCGCCGGTCAGCAGATCTTTGGACAGGGGCGGGCGCTCGTAGGGCGCGTGGGCTTCGTCGCCCACCAGATGGATGGCGCCTTGCCAGCCGGCGTTGCGCAATGCATGGGCGGCACGGCCACCGCAATGGCCGGCCCCCACGATGACCATGGCCGCGCTGGGCGTTGTGGACTTACTATCGGGGGTTTGCATGGGTGTGTGGCTTCTCAAAAATAGAATTTAATTATAAGAAGAGCTGTCTCAAAATAACAAAAAATTTCTATTTTTATTTGTCTATGAAAATTTATTACTTCTCCAGGATTAAGATGGCTCGTTTACAGAACCGAGGCCACCATGCCCGCTGACAAGGACCCTAAAACCAGTGTCGACCAGCTGATCAAACGCATCACTGGCGAATACGACGCGCTGAGCAAGCAGCTCAAGGTGATTGCCCGCTATGTGGAGCAGAACCGCCACCACATCGGGCTAGACGGCATCCAGCAGGTGGCCACGCAGTGCGGCGTGCAGCCCTCGGCGGTGGTGCGCTTTGCCAAGCATTTCGGCTTCTCGGGCTTCTCGGAGATGCAGGCCATCTTCCGCGAAGGCCTGTCGCGCCAGCTGGCGCCGGCGCGCAACTACAAGACCCGCATCCGCGACGTGATCGAGTCGGGTGCGGGCAGCCTGTCCAGCGTGCAGATCGCCAACGAATTCCTCTCCGGCAGCATCGCCGGCATGCAGGAGCTGCAGGCCAGCCTGCACGGCCCGACCTTCAAGAAGGCCGTGGACCTGCTGGCCGAGAGCGACTGCATCTGGATCGCCGCCTCGCGCCGCTCGTTTCCGGTGGCGGTGTACCTGGACTATGCCTTGCAGCACACCGACAAGCGGGTTGGCCTGGTGTCGGGCATGGGCAGCATGCACCTGGGCCAGATGCGCTCGGTGCGCAAGGGCGATGTGATGCTGGCGATCTCGTTCTCACCCTATGCCGAAGAAACCATCAACGTGGCCAAGATGGCAGAGGAGCGCGGCGCGCGCCTGATTGCCATCACCGACAGCCGCATGAGCCCGCTGGCCAAGCTGGCCCAGGTGACGCTGGTGGTGCAAGACAACTCCACCTTCGGCTTCCGCTCGCTGAACAGCACCATGGGCCTGGCGCAAAGCCTGTTCATCGCCCTGGCCTACATGCTGGAGCTGCCGTACCAGACTACCACCCCTAACGGCCAGGTGGCTTAAAGAAAAAAGGCCGCTAGCGCAGGTAATACGTGCGCTAGTAGCTATTTATTTGGTAGCAAACTGCTGCCCGGCAAGTAAGGCTGGCTGGGCAGGTTTTCGGCGCAGAACAGGCGGAACTCGTTGGGGCCAACAGGGGGGTTCTGGTCCAGCCATTTGTTTTCAAACAGCAGGTGTTGCATGCCCGACATCACCTGGCCATCGGGGTCCTGGTCGATCACCAGGTCCATCACACCGAGTTTGAGCCAGCGGCGGTGCTCGTCCGACAGCTCGTGCCCAATCCATACCACCTGGCCCAGGCAGCCATGGCGCTGCAAGGCTTGATGGATACCGGCCGAGCCCGCGCCGCTGTGGTAAATGCCGGCCAGGGCGCCTTGCTTGAGTGCGGCGTCCACCGCCTGGAACACCTGGTCGGGGTCGTCAAAACAGGGGGTGATGGGCAGGCAGCTGCGGGCGGGGAACTTCTCTTGCAGCGCATCCAGAAAGCCGGCCGTGCGGTCGCGGTGGGCGCGGAAATGCAGGTCGTTGGTCAGCACCAGCAGCCGCCCGGTTTGGGCGGTGAGCCGGCCCATGAAGTGCCCGGCGGTGCGGCCGGCATGCAGGTTGTCTATGCCCGCGTAGTGCAGGCGCAGCACGTCGCTGATGTCGCTCATCAGCGTGACCACCGGCACGCCTTGCTGGCTTACCTGCTGCACCGCGGCGCGCAGTACCGGTGTGTCGTGCACCGCCAGCAGCAGGCCGTGGCGCGGGTGTGGCGGGCGGCGGATGAAGTCGGCCGTGCGCTCGTCGTCGCCAGGCGCGAAGCTGTGCCGGTGCACCACGATGCGCCGGTCCAGCAGCTGCATGAAGCGCTGCAAGGCCAGGTCCATGCGCTGGAAGAACGGGGTCTGGCTGCGCGCCAGCACCACGTCGATGCGGGTCAGGCCGCGGTGTACCTCGGGCATCAGCCGCGGCACCGCCAACTGCTGGGCCGCACGCACCACTTTTTCGCGCGTGGCCAGCGACACGCTGCCGCGGTCGTTCAGCACCCGGTTGACGGTGGCCGGGCTGACCTGGGCCAGCGCGGCGATATCGATGAAGCGGGCGCTGGACTTTTTACGGGGGGCAGGCATGTCGGGCATGCCTAGACTGTAGAGCAGACGTAACTATGCACCTAGCTTCAGGCAGAACGCACGCCTTCCAGAAACACCGCAGAACTGGCTTTGCCAGGCTGCTGGTGTTGCCCCCCCGCAAGGGGGTTGGCGAAAAGTGCGCAGCACTGGAGCCTGGGGGGTGGGCCATTACTAGGCTGCTTGCGCATCCTTTTGGCGCTCGGCGGCCACGGCCTGGGTCAGGTAGGCCATGCTGCTGGCCAGCTGCTGCTCGATGTCCTTGGCGGCAGCGATTTCTTCGGCAAAGGGTTCGAACGACACATAGCCGGTGTAGCCGGCATTCAGCAAGGTGTTGAGCTGGGTCGCATTGCCCAGGCGGTCGGCGGCGCCCACCAGCACACGGTGGCTGTCGCGCATTTGCGCAGGCGTGATGGCAGTGTCTTCCACGCCGGAGATGTGGATCAGACCGGTCAGCTCGGGGAAGAACAGGCCTTCGCCGGCCAGGTGGTGGTGGAAGGTGTCGTGCACCAGCTTGAAGGTGTTGGCGCCATTGATCTCGCGGATGGCGCGCACAGCCTGCGACTTGCGGCGCACAGCGCATTCTTCAAAGCCCAGCGGCTCGACCAGGCCGACCAGGCCAGCGGCGTCGAGCAGCGGCTTGAGCTGGGTCAGTGCGTGTACCAGGTCCAGGTGGCGCTGGTCGGGCGTGCGCTTGTCGCGCAGGTCGTTGGTGGGGCAGAGCACCAGGGCTTCGGCGCCGCAGGCTACGGCGTAGGCAATCATTTCCTGGGCTTCGTGCAGGCGTTTGGCGTCGAACTGCTCAAAGCGTTGCAGGGCATTGATGGAGCGGATGGTCAGGCCCTGGGCTTTGGCGGCTGCGCCGATGTCGGCAGCCTTGGCGCCGTTGACCATTTCGGCCTCGGGCAGGTCGTTGCGGATTTCAATCGCCTGGACGCCCAGACGTTTCACCAACGCGGCGAAGTCGGCGAAAGGGATGCGCGGGGCGCTGATGCGGTTGATCGAGAAAGGGATGCTGCGGCTCATGGGAAGTCTCCGTTGTGGCTCGGGTATGGATAAGAGGAAAACAAACCGCCACTCTAGAGAAACTGCAGCCCCTCGGCAGCAGGTTTTTTGACCATTTTTGGTCATTTCTAAGGGTTTACCTTGAATTGAAATTCGATTTTTAATTTTTTTAGAAAATTATTTTCGATTGTCGAAAATCGCCGTATAGTCCTGCCTGCTGTAGCCCGGTTCCACGGGTTTCAAGTCCTGTTCAAGTCCCTGTCCCTGCCCTTTTTTCTGGAAAATTTATGAAGAACGTTGCTGTTTTCGGTGCCGGTCGCATTGGCCGCATCCACTCCACGAATATCGCCGCATTGCCTGGTGTCAAGCTGCAATACGTGTGCGATCCGGTGCCCGCGGCCGCCGGCGACCTGGCGCAACAACTGGGCGCCCAGGTGTCCACCATCGAAGCCGTGCTGGCCGACAAGAGCATTGACGCGGTGGCGATCTGCTCGTCCACCGACACCCACAGCGACCTGATCACCCGCGCCGCCGCTGCGGGCAAGAACATTTTTTGCGAAAAACCGGTCGATCTGTCCGTGCCCCGCGCCGTGGCCTGTGCGGAAGCCGTCAAGGCTGCCGGTGTGGCCTGCATGATCGGCTTCCAGCGCCGTTTCGACCCGACCTTCAATGACGCCAGCCGCCGTCTGCTGGCCGGCGAAATCGGCAAGCCCGAAATGCTGGTCATCACCAGCCGCGACCCCGGCGCACCTCCGGCTGAGTACATCAAGGCCTCCGGCGGCATCTTCCGCGACATGCTGATCCACGACCTGGACGTGTTCCGTTGGATTTTGTGCGCCGACGGCGACGAAGCTGTGTGGCTCAGCGCCACCGGCTCGGTGCTGACCGACCCCGCCATCGCCGCCCTGGGCGATGTGGACAGCACCGCCGTCAGCATCCGCACCAAGTCCGGCCGCCTGTGCCAGATCAACACCAGCCGCCGTGCCGCCTACGGCTACGACCAGCGCTTTGAAGTGCTGGGTTCGGCCGGCCTGCTGCAGTGCGGCAACCACACGCCGACCGAAGTCGTGCAGTGGAATGCCAGCGGTATCCATGCCGACAAGCCCGAGGCCTTCTTCCTGCAACGCTACGCTGCGGCTTACAAGCTGGAGATGGCGCATTTCTTCGAAGCCCTGCAGTCCGGCACGCCGTTCAAGACCACGGTGGCCGACGGGGTCGCCGCGCAGAAGCTGGCCGACGCCGCCGCTGAAAGCTGCAAGAGCGGCCAACCGGTACTGTTCTAAGCCATGGCCACTACTTCTGTTTCCTCACCTTTGCGCATCGGCATCGCCGGCCTGGGCCGGCTCGGGCAGCGGCATGCGGAGGCCCTGGCCTTTCGCACCCGCCACTGCAACCTGGTCGCAGCCTGCAGCCCGGTCGCCAGCGAGCGGGCGTTTGCCGGCGAGCAGCTGGGCATAGGCCGTCTGTACGACGATTTCGACGCCTTCATCGCCGACCCCGAGATCGACGCGGTGGTGCTGGTCACGCCGACCTCGCTGCACGCCAACCAGACGATTGCCGCGCTCGAAGCCGGCAAGCATGTGTTCGTGGAAAAGCCCTTGGCGCTGAACGTGGCCGACTGCGAGCGCGTGCTGGCCGTGGCTGAGCGCCATCCGGCGCAGGTCGCCATGGTCGGCTTTGTGCGGCGTTTCGACCCCAGCTACATGGCCGCCCAGGCCAGTGTGGCGGCGGGCGAGATCGGCCAGCCGTTCCTGGTGCGTTCGCAGACCTGCGACCAGAACGACCCCGAAGGCTTTTTCGTGCGCTTTGCGCCCACCTCGGGCGGCATCTTCATGGACTGCAGCGTGCACGACATCGACCTGGCACGCTGGATGCTGGGCCGGCCCAAGGCTCTGCGCGCATTTGCCACGGGTACCACGGCATTGCACCCGGCGCTGGCCGAGTTCGGCGATGTGGACAACGGCCTGGCGATTGTCGAATTCGAGGGCGGCGCGCGGGCTGTGCTGTACGCATCGCGCACCATGGCCCATGGGCACGAGACCAGCACCGAAGTCATAGGCACCGCCGGCAAGCTGACGGTAGGCGAGCATGCGGCCCGCGACCGCGTGGTGCGCAGCGACAGCCATGGCGTGCGCCATGCGGTGGTGAAGGACTTTTACGAGCGCTTCGAGACCGCATTCGCCACCGAGATGGCGGCTTTCGTGGCCGCCTGCCGCGGCGAGCAGCCGCTGAGCCTGACCCTGGCCGACGCGCTGGAGGCCACCCGCATCGGGCTGGCCATCACCCGTTCGCTGCACAGCGGGCAGGCGGAGCCCGTGTAGCGCGGAGTCGGTTCACGGCGCATACAGCCAGACATCTTTGATAACGCCGCGCGGCCATCTGGCCGTGCGGCGTTTTTTATAAGCCAGCCCTGTGCAGGCGCGCCCGTATCTGTTGGCATTTACACAAGAAGAGGACGGAGACGATGTTCAAGATGCAAAAGAAATCGGTGGCGCGCAAGCTGGCGTTGCTGTCGTTTGGCGGTTTGACGGCGGTGCTGATCGGCGTCGGGGTGGCCATCGGGGTGATGGAACACAACAGCATCCACGCCCTGCGGGTGGCTTCGGTAGCCGAGCGGGTGCAGGGCATGGTGGCCTCGGCCGATGCGTCTGACCAGGTCAACCGCGGGCTGGTGGTCAAGTCTTTCACCAGCATCCGGCGCAACTTTGACCGCACCGTCGCGCTGGACCCGGCCAGCGGCGAACTTATGAGCGGCGGCGCGGCGATCAACGACGACTTCCAGGCGGTGGACAAGTATTCGCGCGATACCGGCGGCGTGGCCACGGTGTTTGCCAAAAAGGGCGAGGACTTTGAGTCCATCACCTCGTCGCTGCGCAAGGACGACGGAGCCCGGGACATCGGCACGCTGCTGGACCGCAAGCATCCGGCCTACAAGCTGGTGCTGGCGGGCGAGACCTATGCCGGCCCGGTCAAGCTGTATGGCAAGCCTTACATGGCCCAGTTCGAACCGCTGAAGGACGCGGCAGGCGCGGTGGTGGGCGTGCTGTTTGCCGGCAGCGATGTGTCGTTCCAGCAGTTCGTAATGGGCAAGCAGATTGCCGACACCCGGTTCTTTGACACCGGCGGGGCCTACTACATCGATGCCAGCGGCCCGCTGGCGGACGCCCGGTTTACCGCGCACCCGCAGGCCAGGGGCAAGAAGGTGCTGGAAGCCTATCCCGACGCCGACAAGTTTCTGGCCGCCCTGGCCGAAGCGCCCGAAGGCTATGTGCGCCATGCGCCGTCGTTCCTGGGCGAGCCGGGCGAAGACCGCTGGGCCGTGATGCGCAAGACCAAGGAGGGCGGTGGCTGGATCGTGGCCGAGATTTCCGAGCAGGAATCCATGGCGCTGTACTGGGCCAATATGCGGGTCATCTGGAGCCTGCTGGTGGGCACCGCACTGCTGCTGGCCGCCGGCTTGTTCATGCTGGTGCGGCGTACGGTGAGCCAGCCGCTGGGGGAATTGACCGGGGCCATCACCCTGGTGGCGCAGGGCGACCTGACCCAGGTATTCCATTCGGCGCGCCAGGATGAAATCGGCGCGCTGGTGAACGAAGTTGAAAGCCTGCGCCAACGCTATTGCCAGACCCTGCTGCAGGTGCGCGCCTCGGTGGAAAGCATAGGCACGGCCAGCTCCGAGATTGCCAGCGGCAGCCAGGACCTGAGCGTGCGCACCGAACAGACCGCCAGCAATCTGCAAACCGCCGCCACCAGCATGGAGCAGCTCACCGATACGGTGAAGAACTCGGCCGATGCGGCACGCCAGGCGAACCAGTTGGCGGCGTCGGCCGCCGAAGTGGCGGCGCGCGGCGGTGCGGTGGTTGGCCAGGTGGTGGCCACCATGGACGACATCAACCGCAGCTCGCAGAAGATTGGCGACATCATTGGTGTGATCGACGGCATTGCCTTCCAGACCAATATCCTGGCCTTGAACGCAGCCGTGGAAGCCGCCCGGGCCGGCGAACAAGGCCGGGGCTTTGCGGTGGTGGCCAGCGAGGTGCGCAATCTGGCGCAGCGCAGCGCCGAGGCCGCCAAGGAGATCAAGCTGCTGATCAGCGCCTCGGTGGGCAAGGTGGCAGGGGGCTCGCGGCTGGTGCAGAGCGCCGGCCAGACCATGGAGGAGATCGTTGGTTCGGTGCAGCGCGTCAGCGACATCATCGGCGAGATCACCGCGGCGTCGGGCGAGCAGTCGGAAGGGATTGGCCAGCTGAACGCCTCGGTCAGCCAGCTGGACCAGATGACGCAGCAGAACGCGGCACTGGTCGAAGAATCGGCGGCGGCCGCCGAAAGCCTGCGCGACCAGGCGCAGCGCCTGGCCCAGGCCGTGGGCGTCTTTAAGCTGACGGAAACAGCACGCGCGCTACCGGCATTGCGGTAGCTGTAGGCCTAGCGACGCGGCGCCGGGCTTAGAACGGCGCGTCTTCGCTGGTGCCGGCGTCAGGCTCGGTGCTTACGGCTTCTTCGGCATCTGCGGCAGCGGCCTGGCGCAGCGTGGCTTTTTCGCCAGCGCTGGCGAACTTGCTGTACTTGCCCAGGATGCTGACCAGCTGGCCATAGACGCGGGGATTGGCGGCCATGCATTCCTTTTGCTCCAGGAAGTCGGCTTCGCCGGTGAAGTTGCCCACCAGGCCACCGGCTTCGGTGATCAGCAGTGAGCCGGCCGCCATGTCCCAGGGGTTCAGGCCAGTTTCAAAGAAGCCGTCGGTAAAGCCGGCGGCCACATAGGCCATGTCGAGTGCGGCCGCGCCCGGGCGGCGCATGCCGGCCAGCTTGGGCATCAGGTCAGACATCATGCCCAGGTAGTTCTTGAAGTTGTCGCCCGGGCGGAACGGGAAGCCGGTGGAGATCAGGCATTCGTTCAGGCGCACGCGCTTGGACACGCGGATGCGGCGCTCGTTCATGTAGGCGCCACGGCCCTTGGTGGCGGTGAACAAGTCGTTGCGGGTGGGGTCATACACCACGGCCTGTTCGATCTTGCCCTGCACGGCCAGCGCGATGCTGACGCAGTAGAACGGAAAGCCGTGGATGAAATTGGTGGTGCCATCGAGCGGATCGATGATCCACACAAACTCTGAATCTTTGGCGCCAAACTCTGAACCCGATTCTTCTGCCAGGATGCCGTGGCCGGGGTAGGCCGTCAGCAGGGTCTCGATGATCACTTTCTCGGCCGCCTGATCGACTTCGGTGACGAAGTCATTGATCTGCTTTTGCGAGATACGCACCGCTTCGACATCGAGTGCCGCACGGTTGATGAGGGAGCCAGCGGCACGGGCGGCCTTGACGGCCACGTTAAGCATCGGGTGTAGGTTGGGGAGCGCCATAGATTGTAGGTAAGAGCAAATGAAGAGCGGCCGGGCGATGCAGGCAGCGACAATCGGGGGATTTTACCTGTTCGCCCAATTTCCCCGATATTGCCGATGCAAACCCGTTTTATTCTGATCCAACCCAGCCACGCTGGCAATGTGGGCGCTACCGCCCGCGCCATGAAAGTCATGGGCTTCGACGACCTGGTGCTGGTCAACCCGCGCTGGCCGAATGTGCTGCGCCGGCTGGAGACCATCCAGCGCGCCAGCGGCGCCCTGGACGTGCTCAACAACGCCCGCATCGTCGCCACCTTGGACGAGGCGCTGGACGGCATGGACCATTTGTGCGCCACAGCCATGACGCCGCGCGACTTTGGCCCGCCCACCCGCGCGCCACGCGCACATTTTGAAATGCTATTGAAACAGGAGCTGCCCGCGCAGGCAGAATCTGCGCCAGAGGCCGATTTGCCTTCAAGCCTGCCGGAGGGCGTGGCGTTTCTGTTTGGCTGCGAGCGGTTTGGCATGGCGAACGAAGACGTGTACCGCAGCCATGTCGCGCTCAGCATTCCGACCAACCCGAAATTCGGCTCGCTGAACCTGGCCGCCGCCGTGCAGCTGATCGCCTACGAATGGCGCATGGCCTTGGGTGGCTTTGCGGTGGAAAGCAGCACGCCGCCGCCGGTGCGGGCCGATGCGCGCCAGGTGGCCGGCATGCTGGCGCACTGGGAGCAGGCGCTGACCGAGCTGGGCTTCCTGGACCCGGCAGCGCCCAAGAAGCTGATGCCGCGGCTGAACCAGTTGTTCAACCGCGCCCAGCCGCTGCAGGAAGAAATCCACATCCTGCGCGGCATCGCCAAAGCCATCTCGCAGATGGCGGATAAAGCGCAATCCCCAGCAAACGACTAGACTATTCTGATGTTTTCCCGCCTCCGCTCCGACATCCGCTGCATCCTCGACCGTGACCCCGCTGCCCGCAGCACCTGGGAGGTGCTGACCTGCTATCCGGGCCTGCACGCCGTGGTGCTGCACCGCGTGGCCCATGGCTTGTGGAACCGCAATTTCAAATGGCTGGGGCGCTTCATTTCGCATTGCGCGCGCTGGCTCACCGGCATCGAAATCCACCCCGGCGCCAAGCTGGGCGAGCGGGTCTTCTTCGACCACGCCATGGGCGTGGTGGTCGGCGAGACCGCCGAAATCGGCGACGGCTGCACCATCTACCAGGGCGTGACCCTGGGTGGCACCTCGCTGTACAAGGGCACGAAACGCCACCCGACCTTGGGCCGCGACGTGGTGGTCAGCGCTGGCGCCAAGGTGCTGGGCGGCTTTACCGTGGGCGACGGTGCCAAGATCGGCTCCAACGCCGTGGTCATCAAACCGGTGCCGGCCGGCGCCACGGCGGTGGGCATTCCGGCGCGCATCATCTTGCCGAAAGATGGCCAGGTGGGCGACGCCGCCATGGCCACGCCGCGCTTCAGCGCCTACGGCATCACCCCCGACGGCGACCCGATCGGCGAAGCCATGCGCGGCCTGATCGACAACGCCTCGTCGCAAGAGCACCAGATCGCGCTGCTGTGGCAGGCCATCGAAACACTGTCGGCCCGCCATCAAACCCCCGACTGCGTACCCAGCGACGCCGCGCGCAGCGAGTGCTTCGAGGCAGCCAAGCTCAACGAGCTGGTCGGCAAGTAAGCCTGGGCAGGTCCAGCGCGCGGCACACCAGCCAGCCGCATCCATAGGCCACCAGGTCCCGCAGGTCGAAGGTAGTGCCCAGCGCGATGCGCAGAACGTGGTGCAGCGCTGTCTGGTCGTGCAGGCCCAGCAGGTCGACCATGCCCAGGCCTTGCAGGCCTTCAATCGCACATGCGAACAACAGCGCCCACAGCGCCAGCCGCGCGGGCGGCTGCGCCACGCCGGTCCGCAGCAAGGCGTACACCAGCACCACCACCAGCACATCGCCGCCAAAGCCGCGCAGTACGCCTGGCGGCGCATAGCGGGCGATGGCCACTTCGACGGCCAGCAGCGCCAGGGCGGCGAGCAGCCACGGGGGGCGGAAGGTGAATGTGTTCATGGTGCTTCAGGCTGGGCGGCGGAGGTGGCGATGGGTGGGCTCTGCAGCCGACCATACCAGTCCACCTTGCGCGTCAGCATCATCACCGCGGCCAGCACGCTGAACAAGGCCAGCGCACCCACCACCAGCGCGGTCTGCTCCAGTTGCAGCAGCATGTAGAGCAGGCCGTACAAGGCGGCGATGCCCGCGCCAAATGGCAGGCCGCGCTTCCAGCTGTGCAGCATGTGGCTGGCGTAGTAGCTGAGCAGCAGCACGCAGGCGCTGGCGCCGATGGCATAGGCAGCGTCAAACGGCAAGTGCTCGGACAGACTCACCAGCAGGAGGAAAAAGATGCTGATCGCCGCGCCTACCAGGAAGTACTGCACCGGGTGTACCCGCAGCCCGCGCATGAATTCGAAAAGACCGACCGCCACAAAGGTCAGTGCGATGAACAGCAGGCCGTATTTGGTGGCCCGGTCGGACAGCGAATAGGTGTTGATCGGGTCGATAAAGCTGACGCCCAGGGTCTCCACGCAGGCGGTGTTGGCGGCCGTGGTTTCCGCCGATGCGGCGCGTGCTGCGTTGTAGGCCTGGCTATCGTTGTTGCCGTTGCACAGCCGGCCTCCGTTCAGCACCGCCTGCTGGGCAGAGCTGGCCAGCGCGGAGACGCGCCAGCTGGCTTCAAAGCCCTTGTCGCTCACCTTACGCTCCGATGGCAGAAACTGCCCGTAAAAACTGGGATGCGGCCAGTTGGACGTGAGGCTGATCTGGGTCGCGCTGCCCAGCGGCACGATGTTCAGGCTTTCAGTACCGAGCAACTCAAGCTCGATATCGGCCGTGAGCGGTGCGGCTGGGTTTGTGCCCGCAGGCAGACTGGCCTGTACTCCGCGCGGGTAGGCCGCATGCTGGGTGCCGGCGCGCACCGCCTGGGCTGCGCCGTTGACCTGTACATCGGCCTGGCGGATGCCGCGGGCGTCGGATACGGCCAGCATCAACAGCGGTGGTCCGCATTGCAGCTTGGAGTCCGCATGCTGGCGCCCGCCCTCCAGGGCTTTTAGATCCGTCCAATGCGCGGTAATCCGCGACTTGAAGGTGAAGACCTGCGTGGCATGCAGGCCGCGCGCCCGCGCCTCGACCTGGCTGGTGCCTCCCAGGTTCAATGTGCTGGGTGCGGCAACTCGGACGAATTCACGGCGCTGGGTCAGCGGGCCTTTGTCGCTTAGGGTGGTCCATTCCTCGGTGCAGCTGACCTGCACCAGCGGCCCCAGCAAAGTCTGGCTGCCGGCCAGGCTTTGCGCGACGCTGCTGACCGCGTTCTGGTGCAGGGCCTGCCGTTCGCGGACCAGACCGGTGATCTGCCCCAAGCCGATCAGCAGCAGCACCGCCACCAGCATCAGTCCGCCGAGTTTTCCAAAAATAATGGATTTCATCTTCCCTCCTTGTTGAACAAGCCACGAGCGTGACCAGCCAGGGTGAGGGCGGTATGAAGTCTGTGAAGTGAAAGTGAAGTCCGGCGTTTTAAGCAGGAAAGTGCAGCTCCACCCGCAGCCCCGGCTGGGTGTTGCGTACCTGCATATGCCCGCCATGCAGCGCCATGATCTGCTGCACGATAGCCAGGCCCAGGCCCGAGCCTTTGGTGATGCCGTCGGGCCGCACGGTGGAGAAGAACTTCTGCCCCAGCTTGGGCAGCGCATAGTCGGGCACGCCGGGGCCGCTGTCCTGCACCACGATGGCCTGGCCTTCGACGCCCAGGCGGATGCGGCTGCCCGGCGGGGCAAAGGCGGCGGCGTTGTCCAGCAGATTGCCCAGGGCCAGGGCCAGCAGATCGGCTTCGATGCGGGCCGTGGCCGGGCTGTCGCTTGCTATCAAGTCGATAGCTATATGCGAACGGTCTACCTGCGCCAAGGCCATAAATGATGCCAAATATTCGGTCAAACGCAGGCGCTGGGGCTGCTGCAGTTCCTGGCGCTGCTCCAGCTTGCTGAGCTCCAGCAGGCGGTCCACCAGGCTCTGCAGGCGGCGGGTCTGGGCCAGCACATCGGCGGCGAATTCCTGCCGGTCGGGTTCGGGCAACGGCTCTTGCAGCAGCTCGCCAGCACCGCGGATGGCGGCCAGCGGGCTCTTCAGCTCGTGGGTCAGGGCGCGCACATAGCCTTCGATGTAGTCGCGGCCCTCGACCCGCTGGCGCATCGCCTGCATGGCCCGCGCCAGCTCGCCCAGCTCGCCGGGAATGCGCGGCAGCGGCAGCTTCTTGCCGGCCTCCATGGCGTTGGCGTAGCGGCGCAGCTGGCGGATGCTGTAGACCACCCACAGCGTCACCGCCATCCCCACCGCTGCCGACAGGGCCAGCAGCCAGAAGCCGCTGACCAGAATCTTGCGCTCGGCCCGGTCGATGAAGGCCTGCACCGTGGCCACCGGCTTGGCCACCGTCAGCACGCCGATGACCTGGCCGCCGTAGTTGACGGGCGCGGCCACGTACAGCACCGAGCTGCGGTCGTCCTCGTAGACCTGGCGCGTGGCCCGGGCGCCGTACTCGCCGCGCAGGGTGCGGGCCACGTCGCGCCACTGCGAATAGTCTTGCCCCACGGCCACCCGGGCCGAGTCGAACATGACCGTGCCCTTGGCGTCGGTCACATAGACGCGGAAGTCCAGCGACTGCTTGTCCAGGCCCCAGATGCGCGCGTCTATGGGCCGGCGCGCGTAGGCGCCGACCTGGGTGGCGAACCGGCCCTGCGCCATGTTGCCAGCGCGCAGGTCGTCGACGGCCAGCTCGGCCAGGATGTTGGCGGTGTCGACCATCATGTCTTCCATCACCTCGCGCACGCTGGGCTTGACCTCGGCCACAAAGATGCGCAGCACGAATAGGCCGGCCAGCCCGGTGATCAGGAAGAAGCCGAACAGGATGCGGATGCCCAGATGCATCTCAGGTTTGCGGCGCGATGGAATAACCCAGGCCGCGGTGCGTGGCGATGGGGTCGAGGGTGGGCGTGATCTGCTGCAGCTTGGCGCGCAGGGTTTTGATGTGCGTGTCCACCGTGCGGTCGCTGCTCTCCGAGTCGTTGCCCCATACCGCGCTCAGCAGGGCGTCGCGGCTGCGGATGCGCCCGGGCTGGCGCAGCAGCTCGGCCAGCAGGCCCAGCTCGCGCCGGGTCAGCGGCAAGGCCTGGCCCTGCCAGGTGGCGCGCTGGCCGTCCAGGTCCAGCGTGAAGCCGGTGGGGGCTGGCGGCGCCGGGCTGGCCTGGGCGGAGACTCGGCGCAGCAGGCCGCGCACCCGCGCCACCAGCTCGCGCGGGCTGAAGGGCTTGGTCACATAGTCGTCGGCGCCCAGCTCCAGGCCGACCACACGGTCGATCTCTTCGCCCTGCGCGCTGAGCACCAGCACCGGCAGATGGCGCTGCGTGGCGCTGGCGCGTACCTGGCGGCACACGTCCAGGCCCGAGCCGTCGGGCAGGCCGATGTCCAGCACCAGCGCATCGGGCGGCGCGGTCTTCAGCTGGCGCAGCGCATCTGCCACCAGCAGGCAATGCGTGACCCGCAGGCCCGCGCGCTCGAACGCATAGACCACGGTTTTGGCGATGGCCGGGTCGTCTTCGAGCAGCAGGATGTGGGGGAGGTGCATGGAGGGGGCGGTGGAAGCCGGGCTATCTTAGCCTGGGCATGGCCGCGCTTGGCAGCAGGCGCTACGATGCAGATCCATCTGCAGGAGCCCGCATGCCACGTTCTATGAACTTCAAGCTTTTCAGGCCGCTAGCGCAGGTACTGCCTGCGCTGGCAGCTACTATTTTGATAGTCAATGCGGCCCAGGCTGCCGATGCGCCGTACACCGGCCCGCTGTTCGACGCGCACCTGCACTACAACGAGGAGGCCTGGAACGGGCCGCATCCGCTGGCCGATGTGCTGGCGCGCATGCAGCGCAACGGGGTGCGGGCCATCGTCGCCAATTCGCGGCCGAACGACGGCACCAAGTCGCTGGCCGCGGCGCCACAGACGGCGCAGGCCGGCGTGCGCGTGGTGCCGTTCATCCGGCTGTACCGTACCCGTGCCGACTACGACAACTGGTTCCGCGACCCCAGCATTTTCGAGATGGTGCAAACCGAGTTCGCCCGCGGCACGGCGGCCGGGGCCTACCGGGGCATAGGCGAGTTCCATCTGTACGACAGCGCCAATGCCAATGGCGCGGTGGCCCAGCAACTGATGGTGTTTGCCGAAGACAATAACCTGGCTGTGCTGGCCCATGTGGACGACGTGGCGATTGACCTGCTGATGGCCAACGCGCCCAGCAAAGGCCAGAAGCTGCGCCTGGTCTGGGCGCATACCGGCATTGGCGGCGCCAGCGTGGAGCGGGTGGATGCGCTGTTTGCCCAGTATCCGCTGCTGGTCGGCGAGCTGTCGTACCGTCCTGGCCTGACCTGCGCCGATGGCAAGCTCTGCCCGGATTGGCGCGCGCTGCTGCTCAAATACCCGGGCCGCTTCGTCATCGGCTCCGACACCTGGGTCAACCAGCGCTGGCTGTATTACGACGCGCTGATGCAGGGCTACCGCCGCTGGCTCGGTGATTTGCCGGCCAATGTGGCGCGGCAGATCGCCTGGGATAACGCGGCGGCCTTGTTCGGGCTGCCGGCCCAGCCTTAGCCGGTCCTAATCGGCCATATTCCGCACGCTGCCCGACACCCGGATCGAGCTGCCCGGCGTGGCCGGGATGTCGGCATGCAGCAGCGAGCGCATACCCATGTCTTCGCCCTGCACCACATCGATGCTGCCGCCGTGCGGCCAGCCTAGGTCGCGCAGATAGCCGGCCAACGCGGCGGTGGCAGCGCCCGTGGCCGGGTCTTCCAGCACGCCGCCGGAGGCAAACGCGTTGCGGGTGTGGAAGCGCTGCGCAGACTCGGCAAACGCCAGCAGGATGGTGACCAGGCCTTCGCGCAGCATCAGGCTGCGGCCGGCGGCCAGGGGGTAGTGCATGGTGGCCAGGGCGCTGCGGGTCTTCAGCGCCAGCACCAGGTGGTCGGCGCCGCCGTGTATCAGGGCCGGCGGAATCCGCGGGTCCAGGTCGTGGGCGCTGTAGCCAAACAAGGCCAGGGTTTCGGCCACCAGGGCCGCGGGGGCGGGCTGGCTGCGCGTGGGCGGCGACTGCAGCGCGGCGGCGACCAGGCTGCCATTGCGCCGGCCTTCGACCGTGATGTGGGCGTGGTTCAGGGTCAGCGCAAACACGCCATCGCCTTGCTGCTGGGCCAGGGCTGCGCCCAGCGCCACCGTGGCGTGGCCGCAGAACGCCACCTCGGTTTCGGGCGAAAAGTAGCGTACCCGCCAGCCTGTGCCCGCGGGCGCGGCGAAGGCGGTTTCCGAGAAGCCGACCAGGGCGGCCGTGCGCTGCATCTCGGCGTCGGTGGGCAGCTCGTCGGCCACCACCACGCCAGCGGGGTTGCCGCCCGTGTCGCCGTCGGAAAAGGCGGCCAGTTTCAGGACTTGCATGGGGTCTCCTTGCTGAACAGAGAGGGGCTGGAAGCTATTTTTAGCAGGGCCATGAAGCCCTGCCGGGCACACGGTTACTGGCCGGTGCTGGCGCGGATGGCCGATTTGGGGCGGAAGGCCTTGCAGACTGCGTCGTCGGTTTCCAGGTAGGGGCCGCCGATCAGGTCGATGCAATAGGGCACGGCGGCAAAGATGCCGGGCGTGCCCAGGGCGGGCAGGCCTTCCAGGGTCTCGGCGATGGCCTTGGGCTGGCCGGGCAGGTTGATGACCAGGCTTTTGTCGCGGATGACGGCGGTTTGGCGCGACAGGATGGCGGTGGGCACGAACTTCAGGCTGATCTGGCGCATCTGTTCGCCAAAGCCGGGCATTTCCTTGTGGGCGATGGCCAGGGTGGCCTCGGGCGTGACGTCGCGCAGCGCCGGGCCGGTGCCGCCGGTGGTCAGCACCAGGCTGCAGCCGGCATCGACCAGCTCGACCAGGGTGGCGCTGATGACGGCCTGCTCGTCGGGGATCAGGCGGGGCACGAATTCGATGGGGTTTTTCAGCGCCCGCGTCAGCCAGTCCTGCAGGGCGGGCAGGCCTTTGTCTTCGTAGACGCCGGTGCTGGCGCGGTCGCTGACCGAGACGATGCCGATCTTCACGGGGTCGAAGGAGGCGCTCATTCTTCTACCGTGCCGTCGTTCAGCGGGCCGTCGGTTTCCGCCAGGTGCTCGCGCACCAGTTGGAAGATGTCGCGGTAGGCGCGGCCGTGGCGGGGCAGGGCGCCGGGCGTTGCGGGCACCAGGTCTTTGCGGGCCTGGCGCACCAGGGCACGCAGCTGCTGGGAGTCGGTTTGCGGGAAGGCGGCGATCCATTCGCCCACGGCGGCATCGTCGGCGATCAGGCGGTCGCGCCAGGTTTCGGCCTTGTGCAGGGCCAGGTTTTCCTGGGCCGAGCCGAACTGTTGCACCTTCAATGCGGCGCGTATGGCTTCCAGCATCTCGGGCTCTTGCTTGCGCATGAGCTTGCCGATGAACTGCATCTGCCGGCGCTTGCCTTCGAAGTTGGTGATGCGCTTGGATTCGAGCACCGCGTCATGCAGCTTTTCGTCCAGCTGGAGCTTGGTGAACAGGTCTTGGCGCAGGGTCAGCAGGTCTTCGCCCAGCTTTTGCAGCTCGTCACTTTCTTTCTTGAGGTCGGTGCGGCTGGAGGCGTCCGTGCCCTTGAGTTCGGCTTTGAGCTGGATGTCCAGTTCGCTACCTTCGGCAACGAATTTGCCGTGGACGTAGTAGCCTTTGGTGAGTTTGCGTGACATGGTTTTTGCTTTGGATGGCGCGTTGCGCGGGGTATCTGCTGGGGCGCGGCGCCGTATTGTGAAGGCAGGGCGGCGTGGCAAGTATCATAGCCGCCAACATGAAAAAACCAGATTCCAACGCCTCCCGTCCCGACAGCGGCTTTGCCTACAGCCGTCCATTCTTCGAAGAACTGGTCGACAGCGCCCTGGCGCACGCCAAAAAACTCGGCGCCACCGACGCCGGGGCCGAGGCCTCCGAGGGCTGCGGCCTCAGCGTTTCGGTGCGCAAGGGCGCGCTGGAAACCGTGGAGCGCAACCGCGACAAATCCCTGGGCATCACCGTCTACATGGGCAAGCGCCGCGGCAATGCCAGCACCTCCGACTTCTCCAAGGCGGCGATCCAGCAGACCGTGCAGGCCGCTTACGACATCGCCCGCTTCACCGCCGAAGACCCGGCCGCCGGCCTGCCCAGCTCCAAGGACATCGCCAAGCGCCAGGTCGATCTGGACCTGTTCCACCCCTGGGCCATCACCAGCGAAGACGCGGCCCAGATCGCCATGGAATGCGAGGCCGCGGCCCTGCAGACCAGCAAGCTGATCACCAACAGCGAAGGCGCGGGCGTGTCGGCCCAGCAGTCGCATTTCTTCAGCGCCCACACGAATGGCTTCCGTGGCGGCTATGCGAGTTCGCGGCATTCGCTGTCGGTGGCGCCGATTGCCGGCAAGGGCAGCGGCATGCAGCGCGACGCCTGGTACAGCTCGATGCGCAGCGCCGACGAGCTGGCCTCGCCCGAGTCGGTAGGCCGCTACGCCGCCCAGCGCGCTTTAAGCCGACTGAAGTCGCGCAAGATCCCGACTATCGAATGCCCGGTGCTGTTTGAGTCGCCTTTGGCGGCCGGCCTGCTGGGCGGCTTTGTGCAGGCCGTGAGCGGCGGTGCGCTGTACCGCAAGAGCACGTTTTTGCTGGATTCGCTGGGCAAGCAGGTCTTCCCCAAGCACATCCAGCTGCTGGAAGACCCGTTTGTGAAGCGCGGCAAAGGCAGTTCGCCGTTTGACGAAGAGGGCGTACGGGTCAAGGCGCGTACCGTGGTGGACGCGGGCCGGGTCGAGGGCTACTTCCTGAGCAGCTATTCGGCGCGCAAGCTGGGCATGAAGACCACCGGCAATGCCGGCGGCTCGCACAACCTGGTGCTGTCCTCCAGCCGCACCCGCCCGGGCGATGACCTGGACGCGATGCTGAAGAAGCTGGGCACCGGCCTGTTCGTGATCGAGCTGATGGGTCAGGGCGTGAACTATGTGACCGGCGATTATTCGCGCGGCGCCAGCGGCTTCTGGGTGGAGAACGGCGAAATCGCCTTCCCGGTGGAAGAGATCACCATTGCCGGTAATCTGAAAGACATGTTCAAGGGCATCCAGGCGATCGGCGCGGATACCTATAACTACGGTGCCAAGACCGTGGGCTCCATCCTCATCAACAAGATGAAGGTGGCCGGCAGCTGATTTAAGCCTTTTAGGCCTCTAGCGCAGATAACACCAGCGCCACTAGCTATCAATAATATAGCTGGTGGCGTTTTCACTGGTGGACGGAGCGGGCCTTACTTGCCGCGTTTCTTTGCCAACTCGGCCTGGGTTTCGTTCCACAGTTCCATGCCGACATTGGTGGCCACCAGGGCGTTCACCTTGGTCAGCTTGTCGCGCATGCGGGCGGTCTCAGCGGGGGCGAGTTCGTTGATCTGCATGCCCTTGGACTTCAGGTCGGCCAGGGCCTTGGCGGCCTCGTCGCGGGTGTCCTTGCGCTCGAAGTCGCGGCTGGCCTTGGCGGCGTCGAGCAGCACTTTCTGCTCATCCTTGCTCAGGCCATCCCACCACTTTTTGCTGGCCAGCACGATCCAGGGGCTGTAGACGTGGTTCGTCACGCTCAGGTACTTTTGCACCTCGTAGAACTTGCTGGAGACGATGGTGTTGAACGGGTTTTCCTGGCCGTCCACGGCCTTGGTTTCCAGTGCGCTGAAGAGTTCGCTGAAGGGCAGGGGGATGGCGTTGGCACCCAGCGACTTGAAGCTGTTCAGGAACACCTCGTTCTGCATCACGCGCAGCTTCACGCCGTCCATGTCTTCCAGCTTGGTGATCGGGCGCTTGTTATTGGTCAGGTTGCGGAAGCCGTTTTCCCAGTAGACCAGGCCGACCAGGCCCTTCTCTTGCAGCTTGGCCATGACCTTTTGGCCGATCGGGCCGTCGAGTACGGCGTCAGCCTCTTGCGCGTTGTTGAACAAAAAGGGCGTGTCCCATAGCGCCATTTCCTTGGTGATGCCGACCAGGGTGGCGGTGGAGCCGACCATCATTTCCTGGGCACCGCCGACCAGGGCTTGCTGCATCTGGGTGTCGGGGCCGAGGGCGGCGGCGCCGATGGCGCGCAGCTTCATCTTGCCGCCCGAGGCTTTCTCCACGGCTTCGGCCAGCACCTTGGCGGCGCGGCCCTGGTTGCTTTGCTCGTTCAGGCCATAGCCGAAGCGGATGATGCGCGGCTTGATGTCCTGCGCCAAGGCGGCGCCGGTAGCGCCGAAGGCGAGCGCGGCGAGTGTGGCCAGCGCGGTGCGGCGAAGTAGTTTTTGCATAGTCGTCTCCTGGGGGTGAAAAAGGGATAAAGGTTTAACGCATCCACGCGACGGGCGCGGTGACGAGCTGGGGGAAGATCACAAACAGCAGCAAGATCAGCGTGTAGGTGATGAGGAAGGGGTTCACGCCCTTGATCACGGTGTGCATGGGCACCCGGCCCACACCGGCCACCACGTTCAGCACCGTGCCGACGGGCGGGGTGATCAGACCGATGGAGCCGTTCAGCACAAACATCAGACCGAAGTACACCGGGTCGATGCCGGCCTTGGCGGCGATGGGCAGCATCACCGGGGCGAAGATCAGGATGGTCGGCGTCAGGTCCAGCGCGGTGCCGACGATGACCAGCACCACCATCATCACCAGCATCAGCAGGCGTGGGTTTTGCACCATGGGGCCGAGCCAGCCGGTGAGCACCGAGGGCAGGTCGGCCAGGGTGATCATGTAGCTGGCCACCTGGGCGCCGGCACACAGGAACATCACGATGGCCGTGGTCTTGGCGGCGCGCACCAGCACCCCGTACAGGTCGCCCACATTCATTTCGCGATGGATCACAAAGGCGACGACCAGTGCGTAGACGGCGGCTACCACGGCGGCTTCGGTGGGGGTGAAGACCCCGCTTTTCATGCCGCCGATGATGATCACCGGCATCAGCAGCGCCCAGAAGGCCCGCGCCGACACCAGCAGGCGTTGGCGGACGGGCATGGGCGCATCGGCCTGCACGGTGAAGTTGCGCAGCTGCATCTTCCAGGCGATCACCAGGCCCAGGCCCATCATCAAACCGGGCGCGATGCCGGCGATGAACAGCGAGGAGATCGAGGTGTTGGTGGTCACGCCATAGATCACGAAAGCCATGGACGGCGGGATGATCGGGCCGATGACGCCGCCGGCGGCGATCAGGCCGGCGGATGGGCCGACCGGATAGCCATGCTTGCGCATCATCGGCAACAGAATGGTCGACATGGCGGCGGCGTCGGCCAGCGCCGAGCCCGACATGGCCGACAGCATGATGGCCGTACCGATGGTCACATAGCCGAGGCCGCCGCGCACATGGCCGAACCAGGCCTGCGCCATGTCGATGATGCGGCGGCTGATGCCGCCCGAGTTCATCAGTTCGCCGGCCAGGATGAAGAAGGGCACGGCCAGCAGCGGAAAGCTGTCGACCCCGGCCACCAGGTTTTGCGCCAGCAACTGGGTATCCCAGAAGTCCAGTACAAAAGCCATGCCGGCGCCGGTGAGCACCAGGGCCAGGCCCATGTTCATGCCGACGCCCATCAGCACCAGCATGCCGACTGAGAAAACGATAAATGCTTGACCTTCAGCGGACATGGCTTACTCCAGTTCCACGCTGTGACCGAGGTCCAGCGGTTGGTTGCGTACGAGTTCCCACAGCGCCATCAGGCCGATCGCTACAGAACATAAAAAGGCCGGCAGCGGCAGCAATGCGGTGGAGTAGCCGAGCACCACCGA
Organism: Rhodoferax ferrireducens; assembly: GCF_031458075.1. GTDB lineage: Bacteria > Pseudomonadota > Gammaproteobacteria > Burkholderiales > Burkholderiaceae_C > Rhodoferax_B > Rhodoferax_B ferrireducens_A. The sequence goes on from NZ_JAVDXT010000002.1 coordinate 475,505, forward strand.
CTGGCTGCCCATGCCCACCACGACTTGCTGCCAGGCGCCCCAGGCCAGCAGGCTGCAGCCCAGGATCACCAGCAAGCGCACCAGCACCGCGGTGGCCGCCAGCAGGCGTGGCTTGTTGCGCATGGCGACCAGCAGGCTGTTGAAGGCCATGTGTTCGCCCGTGGGGTAGGCGGCTGTCGCGCCAATGAAGACCATCCAGACGAACAGCAGGCGCGATAGTTCTTCGCTGGCGGCCACGCCGCTGCCGAAGCCGTAGCGCAGCACCACATTGACAAAGACCGAGACGGCCATGATGGCCAGGCACACGGCCATGGCGGTATTGGCCAGGCGCTGCAGCGGTGGCACGGTGGGCGGGGTATCAGGTGTTGGCATCGGAGGCTTTCTGTATCCAGTGGACGATCTGGGGGGTGAGGGCGGCCAGGGTCTGGGTGGCGTCGACCACCAGCACCCCGGCCTCGTTTTGCGGCGGCTCCAGGGCTTCGAACTGGCTGTCTACCAGGCCGGCCTGGAAGTAGTGGCCGCCGGCGCGCTGGGCGACGCGGGTGCGGGCCTGTTCGCGGCTGAGTTCGAGGTGCACGAAGCGCAGACCGGGCAGGGCGGAGCGCAACTGGTCGCGGTAGGCTTTTTTCAGCGCCGAGCAGGTCAGCACCGCCCCGCCCGGGTGGCGTTGCAGCTCCTGGCCGAGCAGGGCCAGCCAGCCGCTGCGGTCGGCATCAACCAGCGGTACGCCGGCGCGCATCTTGGCGACGTTGGCAGGGGGGTGGAAGTCGTCCCCCTCGATCAGTGGCCAGCCCAGCGCCTGGGCGACGGCGCTGCCTAAGCTCGATTTGCCGCATCCGGCAACTCCCATGACGACCAGTGAAACCATGTTGGACAGCGCAATCCCAATGAGTTTAAAAAAACAGGCAAACTGCCTGTGGGGGTGTCTTGTTTTGCAAATTGCAATCTTGGACAGCGCTATCCTAAACGCCTGCATGGCATAGCTAGCTCAGGGTTTTCACCAGCAAATCGACCAAAGTTACATTTTTTTGATGGCGATCAGGCCGGCTTGCCTCGGTAAAATCGGCCTCCACACCGCATGGAACGCTTTCCTTCCCCCTCTATTCCCCCTTTCCCCGCCGCGCGTCGCCGGGCCACCGGCCGCGCCACCCTCAACGATGTTGCGTCGGCTGCCGGTGTCAGTGCCATCACGGCCTCGCGGGCCCTGCGCGGTGCGCGGGCGGTGGACCCTGTGCTGGTCGAGAAGGTTCGGGTGGCCGCGCAGCAACTCGGCTATGTGCCCGACCCGGCTGCCCGCGCGCTGGCTTCGGCCCGCAGCTCGCATGTGGCGGTGCTGATTCCGCTGCTATCCAACGCGCTGTTTGTCGAGCTGCTGGAAGCCGTGCAACACACCTTGGCACCTGCGGGTTTCCAGACCCTGATGGGTGTGACCCACTACCAGCCTGCCGAAGAGGACGCCTTGCTGCGCAGCTATCTCGCCCACCGCCCGGCAGGCTTGCTGGTCACCGGCTTTGACCGCAGCGATGCGGCCCATCAGATGATTGCCGACAGCGGCGTGCCCTGCGTGCATTTGATGGAAACCGTGTCGACGCCCGGCGTCTACGGCGTGGGCCTGTCGCAGTTGGATGCGGCGCGCACCGTCACCGAGCATCTGCTGCAGCGCGGCCGGCGCCGCATTGCCTACGTGGCGGGGCAGCTCGATCCGCGTGTGATGCAGCGGGCCGAAGGCTACCGGGCGGCTTTGCGCGATGCGGGCTGCTACGACCCGCAGCTGGAAATTCTGGACCCCACGCCCACTTCGATGGCGTTGGGCGGGCATTTGTTTGAAGAACTGCTGCAGCGCCATCCCGATGTGGATGCGGTTTTCTTTTGCAATGACGACCTGGCCCAGGGTGGGCTGCTGGCAGCGCTGCGCCTGCAGGTGGCCGTGCCGCAGCGCATCGCCGTCGTGGGTTTCAACGACCTGGCAGGTAGTGACCAGATGCTGCCGCCGCTGACCACCATCCGCACCCCGCGCGCCGAGATCGGCACCCAGGCCGCGAAGATGCTGCTGGCCCTGATGCGTGGCGAGCCGGTGCCCCAGAGCACGATTGACCTGGGGTTTGAACTGGTGGTGCGGCAGAGTAGCTAGCTGCCGTAGTACACAAGGTCAGCGGCTCGATCCGCTATCCCGTAGCGGCCACAGCGGGCGTTGCCGCGGTTCGGGCACACCCGACTGCGGCGGCGTTCCGGGTGGCGCGGCTTGCTGGCGCTGTTGGGCTTCCCTCTGCGCCTGCTCGCGTTGCAGCAGCTCCTGGCGCTGGCGTTCTTGCTGCCGCTGCATTTGCTGCTGCATGCCCTGGCGCTGTTCCTGCTCGCGTGCCGCTTGGTTGCGGTTCTGCTCTTGCTGCGCACGTTCGCGTTCCGCCTGCTGCTGGCGTTGCATCAATGCGCGCTGTTCTTGCTCGGCTTGGTTGCGGGCGGCCGGAGTCGGTTGTTGCAGTCTTTCCGCAGGCTGGGCCTGTTCGCGCTGCAGTAGCTCCTGGCGCTGGCGTTCTTGCTGCCGCTGCATTTGCTGCTGCATGCCCTGGCGCTGTTCCTGCTCGCGTGCCGTCTGGTTGCGGTTCTGCTCTTGCTGCGCGCGTTCACGCTCGGCCTGCTGCTGGCGCTGCATCAAGGCGCGCTGGTCTTGCTCGGCTTGGTTGCGGGCGGCCGGAGTCGGTTGCTGCGGTATTTCGGCGGGCCGCATTTCGGGGCGCGGACGCGGTATCGCCTGAGGGTAGGCGTCGGTTAGGCCGCCGGGGCGGGGGGCGATACCGGGTTGCGGCGGCTGCACCATGTGCGGGACACGGCCCGCATCAGGCTCGAAGGGCCGTGGCCGGTCGCCACGCCAGACCGGCGCGCCAGGCGCCTGGTAGCCGGGCAGGTCAGGACGGGCATCGGGCGGGCGGTTCTGATGCTCGTTGCCGCGCTGGGGCGGACGGTAGTTGGGGCGCCAAGGCTCTCCGGGGGCCAGGGGGAACCAACCGCTGCTCGGTGGGCGGCGGTGGTCCTGCCAAGCGTTGTCGCGGTCATGCGGAAAGCCTACCAGCGCGGGCGCGTAGACTGGGCGCGGCCGTATCGGTCCGGGCACCCAGGCCCATTGCAGACCGATCTGGGCCCAGCGTCCGTAGTGGAAGGGCGCGAAACCCCAGGGGGCATCGTCCACCCAGGTCCAGCCCCAGGGCGGCACCCAGCGCCATTGGCCGTTGCGGTAAGGCGCCCACTGGCCGGAGCTGACCCGCGGTATCCATACCGGGCCGTACTGGGTGTCGGTGCGCCAGTCGCCATAGCTGTCGAGCTGCTGGTAACCAATGGTGTCGCGGGAAACATAGCGTGCGCTCTGCGACTGGTCTTCGGCTTTGTCCCGGGCAAACGACCAGAGGTCGAAGCCGTCGCGCGGCGGGTTGTTCTGGGCGACTTCCTGCGCGAGCTGGCGGTCGGCGAAACGTATCTGCTGCTGGCTGCCTAAGGTGCGTGCGGCGCCGTTTTCGCCATAGGCCACACCGCTGCCGCTGCGCACGGTGATGCCGGTGGTGCGGTAGTTCGGGTCTACGTCCAGCCGGTATTCGCCGGGCTGGCTGACGGTGAACGCCAGATTCGGGGTGTTGATTTCCATCCGTTCGCCCGGATAGAGGTTGCGCACGCGCAGCGCCAGCGTGCCCTGGGTCAGGGTCAGGCGGGTGTTGTCGTCGTCGAGTTCACTGATTTCCAGTACGGTTTGGCCGGCCAGGCGCAGCGCGGTGGAGCCGCTGTGCAGTTCAGCGCGGGCGCCGGGGCCAGTTTGCAGCCGGTCGCCGCTGGTCAGCGGGCGGTTGAATTCGGCCGGACCCCAGTCCTCGCTGCTGCCAGGGGCAAAGCTGACCGAGCCTTCCACCAGGCTGAGCCGCCCGACGCGGCTCGGTGGGTCCGACTGCGCCACCGCCAAGCCGCTTGCTGCGACGAGCAGCAAGGCGCCCAGCAGGCGGGCGGATCTCTGTAAGAAGGAGGATGGCATGGCGTTGTCGAGAGTGAACACTACTCTACAACGCGGCAGCAGGCCGATTGGTTGGCCTGCTGTGTTCTGCTTAGCCCGCCAGGGCGGCTTTGACGGCCGCCGAAACCTGGCCCATCTCGGCTTTGCCGGCCAACTGGGCCTTGGCGGCACCCATCAGCTTGCCCATGTCGCCCGCGGCCAGCGCGCGGCCCAGCTCGGCAGACAGGGCTGCGGCCAGCGTGCGCACTTCGGCGTTTACCTGCTCGGCATCCAGGCGCTGCGGCAGGTAGGCCGATAGTACGGCCATTTCGGCCTTTTCGATATCGGCCAGGTCGGCGCGGTCGGCCTTGGTAAAGGCTTCCACCGAATCCTTGCGTTGCTTGATCAGCTTGTCGACGATGGCGATGATGGCCGTGTCGTCCAGCACCACGCGTTCGTCCACTTCCTTTTGCTTCATGGCCGACAACAGCAGGCGCACGGTACCCAGGCGCGCACTGTCTTTGGCGCGCATGGCGGTTTTCATGTCTTCGGTGATTTGTTCTTTGAGTGACATCGTATTTCCTCGGTTCCTAAGGGTTTCGGGGGCTTCTAGAAGGCAAAAAGCCCGCCCTGGCGTCCCTGGGCGGGCTTGTCAAACTGCAGGCAGTTTGAAGCTTAGTACAGCTTTTTAGGCAGCTGCATGGAACGTACACGCTTGTAGTGGCGCTTGACAGCGGCCGACTTCTTACGCTTGCGCTCGGTGGTGGGCTTTTCATAGAACTCGCGTGCACGCAAGTCGGTCAGCAGGCCGAGCTTTTCGATGGTGCGCTTGAAGCGGCGCAGTGCCACGTCAAAGGGTTCGTTTTCTTTTACACGGATAGTTGTCATGACAAAAAAAGATTCCGATTTATTTGCGGGTCTTGTCAGAAGGAAGATCAGGCCGTCTGGCGAAGAATCCGCGGTGTTCCCCTGCTATTAAATTGATCAGGCAGCAGGGGTTTGCCAGCAAAGCCTTGGATTATAGCGCGGAAGTACGCTCTATAGCCGCGGGTAACCCGCATCGATGGCATTTTGCGCCATTTGCGGGATCACGCCATAGGCACTGAGCGGCAATTCGGCGAAATCCTGGATGAGCAAGGCCGCCCGCGCCTCGGCCCAGCGTGGGTCGGCGACGACCTGGTGCAGGGCCTGGCGCAAGGCCTGCAGCACGGCGGCGGGGGTGTGGATGGAAGTGACCAGCGGCAAGCCGGGTGCCGATGCAGTCTGGCCGCAAACCTGCAGCCCGCGTACGGCCTCGGGCTGGTCGCGGGCCAGCAAGGCCCAGGTCACGCAGTCCACCGCCGCCAGATCGGCCTGGCCGCTGCGTACCAGCTCCACCGAGCCCCGGTGCGAGCCGGACGCGACGGCGCTGGCAAAAAACCGGCCATCCCGTGCCAAAGGCGCCAGCAGGGCCCGCAGGCTGTTGTAGCCCGACTGCGAGTCTTCCGAGTTGTAAGCCACCACCCGGCCGCGAAACGCCTGCAGCGGCTGGCCGGCATCCGCATCCCGGCAGACCAGTTGGCTACGGTAGTACACGCCCTCGCAGCCGGGCGCGGCATAGGCCCACGCGCCGACTAACTGGACCCGGCCAGCCAGTGCATGCGTTAGCGGGTAGCCGCAGGTTTGGCTCAGCAGCAGGCTGGGGTCGGTCCAGTGCGCCATCAAATCATCGGGTTGGGCCAGGGTGTCGGGCACCTGGACCAGGCCGGCCAGGCGCAATTGTTCGGCGATCGCTTGCCACAGGGTGGCGTTGGCAGCCGATCCTGCGGCATACATGGGGAGGGAAGACAGCATGGGTTTCAGTGGGATTGGGTGCGCCAGCGGTCCAGGTGCTGGCCCAGCCGGCCAAAAGCCATGTCGGTCACCACGGCCAGGCCTCCGACCAGGATCGCACCTTGCAGCACATAGGCGGTGTTGAAGCCGCTCAGGCCGACGATGATGGGCGAGCCCAGGGTTTTGGCGCCGACGGTGGAGGCAATCGCGGCCGTGCCCAGGTTCACGATGACCGAGGTGCGCACGCCGGTCAGTATCACCGGCAAGGCCAGCGGCAGCTCTACTTTTAATAGCGTGCCCAGCCCGCCCATACCCAGGCCGAGCGCGATTTCTCGTACCGACGCGGGCACCGATTCGATACCGGCGATGGTGGCCCGCACCACCGGCAGCAGGCCGTACAAGGCCAGCGCGATCAGCGCCGGCTCGGTGCCAAAGCCGATCAGCGGCGCGGCAATCGCCAGCACGGCCACCGGCGGGAAGGTCTGGCCCATGGCGACCACGGTTTCCACCAGCGGCTTGAACTCGCGCCCGGCGGGGCGGGTCACGGCCACGCCGGCGCCCACGCCGACCACCACCGACGCCAGGCTGGACCAGAACACGATGTTCAGATGCGCGAGCACCAGGGCTACAAAGCTGTCCTGGGTGTAGACCGGCCGGTCCAGCGCCGGGAACAGCGCGGCAAACAGCGGCCGCAGCTGCGGCATACCCCATGTCAATAATGCTAGCAAGAAAACCGCCCAGAATAAGCGGTCACGCAAGATCTTATGCATCACGCAGCTCGGTGCCAGAGGTCGGCAAAGTGCAGCACGCCCAGCGCCTGGCCGTGCTCGTCCACCACCGGCAGGCGGTCGCAGGCGCGGGCCACGAAGGTGGACAAGGCCTCGCGCAGGCTGGTGTGGGCGGGCAGGGCGTCGCCGGTGGCGGTTTCGCCGCGCCGGGTGTGGGATGCGACCGTGGCCAGGCCCAGCAGCTTGATGCCTATGTCGCTGCGGCCCACAAAGTCGGTCACGAAGTCGTTGGCCGGGTGCGTCAGCAGCTCGGTGGGGCTGCCGGCCTGCACGATCTGGCCGTCCTGCAGCAGCACGATGCGGGTCGCCAGGCTCAGCGCCTCGTCGATATCGTGGGTCACCAGCACAATGGTTTTGCCCGATGTCTTGTGGATGCGCAGCATCTCTTTTTGCAGGGTGCTGCGCGTCACCGGGTCGAGCGCGCCGAACGGCTCGTCCATCAGCAGCACCTCCGGGTCTACCGCCAGCGCCCGCGCCACGCCTACGCGCTGCTGCTGGCCGCCCGACAGCTGGTGCGGGTAGCGGCTGCGGTAGGTGGCGGGCGCCAGGTCCAGCAGCTCCAGCAGCTCGGTCACCCGGTCGCGGATGCGGGCGGCCGGCCAGCCCAGCAGCTCGGGCACGGTGGCAATGTTCTTCTCCACCGTCCAGTGCGGGAACAGGCCGATGGATTGGATCGCATAGCCCATGCGGCGGCGTATGTCCTCAGGCTTGAAGCTGCGGATTTCTTCGCCCTGGAACAGGATGCGCCCCGAGTCGTGCTCGACCAGGCGGTTGATCATCTTCAAGGTGGTGGACTTGCCCGAGCCCGAGCCGCCGATCAGCACGGTGAACTCGCCCTTGGGGATCTTCAGCGACAGGTCTTGGACCGCCGCCGCCCCGCCAAAGGATTTATGCACGTGCTGGAATTCGATCATGGCGTGGGTGTGAGGAATACAGACAAAGATTGAAACAGCGCATCGACCAGCACTGCAAGCGCCACCACCGGCAGCACGCCCAGCAGCACCAGGTCCAGCGCGCTGCTGAGCAGGCCCTGGAACATGATGGCGCCAAAGCCGCCCGCGCCGATCAGCGCCGCCACCACGGCCAGGCCCACGGCCTGTACGGTAGTGGTGCGGATGCCGGCCACCAGCAGCGGCAGGGCCAGCGGCACCTCGACGCGCCAGAAGATCTGCCGCGGCGTCAGCCCCATGCCGGTGGCCGCCTGCACCACCGCATCGGGTACCTGGCGCAGGCCGGTGACGGTGCTGTGCACGATGGGCAGCAGCGAATACAGGGTCAGCGCCAGCACCGCCGGTGTCAGGCCGATGCCGCTGATGCCGGCCTTGGGCCACCACACGGCCAGCATGGCCAGCGGCGCCATTAGCAGGCCGAACAGGGCAATCGACGGCACGGTCTGCACCAGGTTCAGCAGCGCAAACAGCGGTGCCGCCAGCCGCGGCCGCCGGAACGCCGCCACGCCCAGTGGCACGCCGATCAGCAGGGTCGGCACCAGGGTGGTCAGCACGATCTGCACATGGCGGCGCCAGGCGGACTGGAACACGTCCTGCCGGTTCGCATATTCCTTCAGCAGCGAGAGTGCATCCAAATGGCCTTGCAGCAGCAGGACCAGCAGCGGCAGCGCCACGGCCACACCGGCCAGGGTCTGGGCCAGGGCATTCAGCTTCAGGCGCTGCAGCGCATCGGCGGCGGCCAGTGCGCACAGCACGACCAGAATCCAGAATCCGCCGCCGAACGAGGTGCGCAGCAGCGGTGACTCGGCCGTGGCCGCGGCCTGCCGCGCCTGCTCGCCCGCCAGCCAGACCCAGCCGAACAGGCTGGCCGCCGCCGCCAGCAGCACCAGCCCATGGACGTGCCGCTGTGGGGGCAGAAACACCGCACTGGCCAGCAGCGCGGCGGGCAGCAGCACCAGCCAGCGCCAGCCGGCCAGGATGTCGGCCAATGGAATACCCACGCCCGAGACCAGGCGGTTGGGCGCCTCGGTCACAAACGCCAGGCGGAAAGCCACGAACAGGCCGAGCAGCACCAGGCTGAACAGCACCCGGTTGCGCACCCAGCCCGGGCGATCCGGGCTATTGGCGGCCTCGGCTACAGCCAGCAGGGGTGGCGAGGCCTGCGCCATCGGTTTATTTGACGAAGCCTTTGGACTTCAGGTAGGCAGCGGCCACGGCCTTGGCGTCCTGGCCTTCCAGGGCGATCTTGGCGTTCAGGCTTTGCAGGGTCGGGCCGTCCAGGCTTTTGAACACCGGTGCCAGCGCATCCTTGATCTTGGGGTACTTGGCCAGCACCTCGGCGCGCACTACCGGGGCCGGGGCATAGATCGGCTGGGCGCCCTTGGTGTCGTTCAGGATCACCAGGCCCAGCGCGGACACCGGGCCGTCGGTACCGTAGGCCATGGCGGCGTTCACGCCAGATGTCTGCTCGGCCGCGGCCTTGATGGTGACGGTGGTGTCGCCGCCGGCCAGGGTCAGCAGTTGGTCCTGGTTCAGCTTGAAACCGTAGGTGGTCTGGAAGGCGGGCAGGGCGTCGGGCCGCTCGATGAACTCGGCCGATGCCGCCAGCTTGAACTTGCCGCCCGTGCCCAGCCATTTGCCCAGGTCGTCCAGCGACTTTAGGTTGTTCTTGCTGGCCACGTCTTTGCGGATGGCGATGGCCCAGGTGTTGTTGGCCGGGGCCGGCTCCAGCCAGACCAGCTTGTTCTTCTCGGCGTCCAGTGCCTTGACCTTTTCATAGCCGGCCTTGGCGTCTTTCCAGGCCGGGTTCTTTTCGTCGGAGAAGAAGAATGCGCCGTTGCCGGTGTATTCGGGGTAGATGTCGATCTCGCCCGCCGTCAGCGCGCCGCGCACGATCTTGGTGTTGCCCAGCTGCAACTTGTTCTCGGTCTTGATGCCATTGGCTTCCAGCACCTGCAGCACCACATTGCCCAGCAACGCGCCTTCGGTGTCGATCTTGGAGGCCACGCGCACGGCGGTCTGGGCGTGCAGTGCGCCCGTCAGGCCAACTGTGGTGACAGCGGCAACAGCGGTGACCAGCAGGCGGCGAGAAAACGAATAAGCCATGGGAGTTCCTTTAAACGGAGATGGACAAGATTTCAGTGCAGGCTAGAGCGTGCCACAGGAATCAGTTCTTCTGGTAACACAGGTGAATCAATTGGTGTCAGCGCAAACCGGCGCAACAGATGGCCGTAGCCCGGCACCAGGAAGCCGCCGTTGCGCTGCAGGTAGCCGCTGCGGTCGGCCAGGTAGGTGGCGCGCAGCCGGTACCAGGGCATGGAAGGGGTTTCGTGGTGCACCACATGGTAGTTGTTGTTCAGGTACAGCAGGCGCCAGAACGGGCTGGCCTCGTTGATGGCGATGCGGTGCGCGGGGCGCAGCGCCGGCCGGTGCTCGTACAGGGATCGCAGCATGGCCAGGCCCAGCGCCGGGTAGGACACCAGCAGATAGTGCAGCGGGTGGATGCCCGCATAGTGCTGCAGCGCCCACAGCAGCAGCGCCAGCAGGCCCAGGTGCTCGGCCCAGCTGCGGCTGTGCGACCAGTCGCCCCGCAGCGGCTGGCGCAGGATATCGGCCCAGGTTGGCACGATGGCCAGCGCCGGGCCGACCAGCAGCCGCCCCAACACCGTGCGCTGCCAGCGCCAGCAAACGCGCTGCCAGGCGGGCAGGCCCGCATACTGGGCGGCCGTCAGGTAGTTGCTTTCGGGGTCGATGCCGGGCCGGGTCAGGTGTTCGTCCTGGTGGTGGATCAGATGGCTGTGGCGGTACATGTCGAACGGGTACCAGACGGCCAGCGGCGCCAGGCCCAGCAGGCGGTTGATGCGTGGCGATGCCGTGGGGTGGCCGTGCACCAGCTCGTGCTGCAGGCTCATGTACCAGCAGACCACTAGCAGCAAGGCCGCGCTGCCCAGTACATCGCCCAGCTGCCGCCAATACACCACTACCGCCGCCCAGGCCAGGTAGATGCCGGCCGTCAAAAGCCAGGTTGGCCATTCAAGACGGCTGCGTGCAAGAGTGCTGGGGCTGTGCATGGTGGGGATGTAACAAGCAGAAAAATGCCTGCTATGGATGTTACGTTCACCCGGTATATACAAGCAAAGAATAAATACGCCTAAGCATATTCGGTGCCAGCGGGATAGCAGCATGTGGTTGCGCCCGTACCAGCCATGGCTCAGCGGCCAATTGCTATATTAAAAATAGCTGCTGGCGCAGGTGGAATATGCGCTGCAGGCCGATTTCTTCTAAATATGGCTACAGCTGCGCCAGGCCTAGCGCCGTGGCCTGTCTATCCAGGTGCTGCAGCACCCGGTACGCTGCGGTCGGCACGGCCTCGAATCCGCCCAGCAGCAACCCGGCACGCGTGCCGGCCAGCGCCGGGTCGGCCATCGCCTGCCGCAGGCCTTGGCGCAACAAAGCCAGCAGCGCGGGCGGCGTGCCCAGGGCGGTGACCAGTGCCGTGCCCGGCACGCTGGCGGTGCGGCCGACGATGCGCGTGCCCTGCAGCACCTCGGGCTGGTAGCGCTGGAACTGGGCGTAGCTGATGCAGTCGATGGCCGCGATATCGGCCGCGCCGCTGCGCACCAGGGCCAGCGAAGCGATGTGCGCGCCCGAGGCGATCGCCCGCGCAAAGAAGCGCCCGTCCACCGCCAGCGGCGCCGCCATGCTGCGCAGGCTGTGGTAGCCCGACTGCGAATCGACCGAGTTGTAGGCCACCACCCGGCCACGGAAATCGGCCAGCGCGCGGCCGGCGTCGTCTTCTCTGCAGACCAGGTGGCTGCTGTAGTGGATGCCCTCGCAGCCCGGCACCGTGTAATGGAAGGCGCCGACCAGCTGCACCTTGTGCTCCAGCGCATCCACCATCTGGTAGCCGCAGCACTGGCTGAACAGCAGGTCGGGCCGCAGCCAATGGCCGGTGAGGCCGTCGTTGGTCGGCACGTCCAGCTCCGTGGGTACCTCCGGCACACCCGCCTGGTGCAGGTAACCGGCCAGGTACTGCCAGAGCGCAGCGCTGCCGGTTGGGTGGGACACGTACATGGGGAGGGAGGCGATCATGGGAAAGTCGTGTGTGGAGGTGTAGTGGGGCGCAGCTGCAGAGGAAATTCAGCCCGCCCGCAGCGCCTGCCCGCAAGCAAACCCACTCGCCCAGGCCCACTGGAAGTTGTACCCCCCCAACCACCCCGTCACATCGACCACCTCGCCGATGAAATACAGCCCCGGCTGCTTGGACTCCATGGTCTGCGACGACAGGTCGCGCGTGTCGACACCACCCGCGGTGACCTCGGCTTTTTTGTAGCCTTCGGAGCCGTTCGGCGTCAGCTCCCAGCGGGCCAGTTTTTCGGCAAGCTGGGCCAGGGCTTTGTCGGTGGCGTCGCAGATGGGTTTTTGCCAGGCGGCGTCCTGGCCCGCCCAGGCGTCGGCCAGGCGGGACGGGACCAGCTGGGCCAGCTCGTTGGCGATCAGCTTGCGGGAGGTGGCTTTGGCGCGCGACAGGGCGGGCGGCAGGTCGACTTCGGGCGCCAGGTTCAGGCGGATCGGCGTGTCCTCGCGCCAGTAGCTGGAGATTTGCAGCACGGCCGGGCCGCTGAGGCCGCGGTGAGTGAACAGCAGGTCTTCCAGGAAGCTGGTCTTGGTCTTCTTGGCGCCAACCTCGATCTGCACCGGCAGCGCCAGGCCCGACAAATGCGCATACGGCGCCCAGGCTGCGCTGTCGAAGGTCAGCGGCACCAGGGCCGGGCGCGGCGCGACCATGCGCAGGCCGAACTGCTGGGCGAGCCGGTAGCCAAAGTCGGTGGCGCCGATCTTGGGGATGGACAGGCCGCCGGTGGCGACCACGATTTGCGGTGTCTGTAGGGTGCCTTCGCTACTATCGATTTCATAGCTGCCTGCGCCAGTGCTGTCTGCGCCAGCAGCCGAATAGCGTATGTTTTTGACGCTGCAGGGCTGCCAGCGCGTGACATTGCCGGCGGCGCATTCGGCCAGCAGCATGTTGACCAGGTCTTCGGCGGATCGGTCGCAGAACAGCTGGCCTTTGTGCTTCTCGTGGAAGCTGATGCCGTGGCGGGTCACCAGCTCGGTGAAGTCCTTGGGCGCGTAGCGGCTGAGCGCGCTGCGGCAGAAGTGCGGGTTCTCGCTGAGGAAGTTGGCCGGGGTCACGTCCTTGTTGGTGAAGTTGGCGCGGCCGCCGCCGGAGATGCGGATCTTCTCGGCCACTTTCTCGCTGTGGTCGATGACCAGCACCTTCAAACCGCGCTGCCCGGCCACGCCGGCGCAAAACAAGCCGGCCGCGCCGGCGCCGATCACTACGACATCAAACTTATGCATCAAATGGGCCTCTAGCGCTTGTAGTACCTGCGGGAGCAGCTATAAAAATCATTGCTTTGCTCCTAGCGCCTTGGCGCGCGCTGCGGTATCGGTCAGGCTTTGTGCATCCACCGGGTTCTGCGTCGGCCAGCCTTGCAGATGGGTTTGCACGATGTGGCTGAGCGCGGTGATCCAGTCGGGCTCGCTGTTCAGGCAGGGGATGTAGTGGAACTCCTTGCCGCCGGCGTTCAGGAACGCGGCCTTGCCTTCCATGGCGATTTCTTCCAGCGTCTCCAGGCAGTCGCTGGTGAAGCCGGGGCAGACCACGTCGACGCGGGCGACCTTGGCTTTGGCCATGGCGATCAGGCTGGGCTCGGTGTAGGGCTCCAGCCATTTGGCGCGGCCCAGGCGCGACTGGAAAGTCACCTTGTATTCTTCTTTGGCTAGGCCCAGCGCGCTGGCCAGCAGGCGCGCGGTCTTGTGGCATTCGCAGTGGTAGGGGTCGCCCAGGTGCAGCGTGCGCTCGGGCACGCCGTGGAAGCTCATCACCAACTGGTCGGGCTTGCCGTGTTGCTGCCAGTGGCTGCGCACCCGGCGCGCCAGGGCGGCGATGTAGCCGGGGTCGTCGTGGTAGCGGTTGATGAAGCGCAGCTCGGGGATGCTGCGGGTCTGGCGCGCCCAGTCATACACCGCGTCGAACACGCTGGCGGTGCTGGTGGCCGAATACTGCGGATAGGCCGGCACGATCAGCACCCGGGTCACGCCCTGGGCCTTGAATTTGTCGAGCTGCTCGGCGATCGACGGGCTGCCGTAGCGCATCGCGTAGTCCACCTGCAGCTGGTGGCCGCGCTCGCCCAGCCAGCCGCGCAGCATCACCGCCTGCTGCTCGGTGCCTATGCGCAGGGGCGAGCCCTGCGGCGTCCAGATGCTGGCGTATTTGGCGGCCGACTGCTTGGGCCGGGTGCGCAGGATGATGCCGTGCAGGATGACATTCCAGAGGATTTTGGGGATCTCGATGACCCGGTGGTCGCTGAGAAACTGGGCCAGATAGCGGCGCACTGCCGCCGGCGTGGCGGCATCGGGCGTGCCCAGGTTGCAGTACAAAACCCCGGTGCGCGGGGCTTGGGCGTGGACGTGTGGGGGTTCTGGCTTGAAGGGGGAGGCGAAGAGGGGCATTCCGGTATTCTCCCGTACCTATGTTGGACCTCTCGAAAATCAAAGCAATATCCCTGGACCTGGACGACACCTTGTGGCCGGTGTGGCCGGCCATCGAGCGGGCCGAAGCCGAGCTATTGCAGTGGCTGGTGGACTACGCCCCGGCCACGGCGGCGCGCTACAACAGCACCGAGGCCTTGCGCGGCGTACGCGTGCAGCTGGAGGCCGAGCGGCCGGATCTGCGCCATGACCTGAGCGCGCTGCGCCGTGAATCCATCCGCCTGGCGCTGCAGCTGGCGGGCGAAGACACCGACCTGGCCGAACCGGCTTTCGATGTGTTTTTTGCGGCCCGGCAAAGGGTGGACTTGTATGCCGATGCCTTGCCCGCGCTGGAATGGTTGGCCGCGCGCTACCCCTTGGTGGCGCTGAGCAATGGCAATGCCGATGTGCACCGGGTCGGCATTGGCACGCATTTCACAGCCGCCCTGAGCGCCCGGGAATTTGGCGTGGCCAAGCCCGATCCGCGCATCTTTCACGCCGCCGCCGTTGCCGCCGGGGTGGCCCCCGACGCCGTGCTGCACGTGGGCGACGACCCGCTGCTCGACGTGGTGGCGGCCGTCCAGGCCGGCATGCAGGCGGTGTGGGTGAATCGCGGCCAGCATGCCTGGAGCCACGCGGTCCAGCCGCACCTGCACGTGGCCGAGCTCGGCGCCCTGTGCGCGCTGCTGGCCCAGCAGCGTTAACGCAACCAGCGACGTCAGCCACCCGGCCACGCCGCCGGGATTCGGCGTTTTCTCCTACAGGCTGGATTTGACATGTCCGCCAGGCGAACCATTATGAAAACTGCCGGCTTTGCCGTGCGCGGCGGGCTGGCTTCCATTCCATTGTTTGAAGGAGCATTCCTATGTTGCACGCAAAGGACAAAAAGAATGAAAACATGGACCCGGCCAGCGCATCCAGTGCCGAGGCGGTGAATCCGGAGACCGAAGAGATCTACTGGCGCGAACGCTTTGAACGCGAGTCCTACTACCAGGCTGGCCACGGCTATGGCGACTATGGCCCGGCCTACACCCTGGGCTGGAGCAGTGTCGGCCTGTACGGCACGGAATTCGAGCTGATGGAGCCCGAACTGGAACGGCAGTGGGAGCGCCAGCGTGGCAATTCGGGCCTGGCCTGGGCCCATGCGCGCGAGGCCACCCGGGCCGCCTGGGACCGGGTCAAACAGGGCGTGGCCCATGCGGCGGCTCCCATGCACCACGGCGATCTGGTGCACATCCTGAACGACCTGGTCGAGGCCTGCCACGACGGCGAATACGGCTTCAAGGTCTGCATAGAGCGCGTCCATGCGCCGAACCTGAAAGCGGTGTTCGAGCAGCGCATGCGCGACTACGCCATCGCAGTGGCCGACCTGTCGGACGAAGTGCTGCGCCTGGGCGGTACGCCCGAGGACGGAGGCACGGTCAGCGGTGCTGCGCACCGCGGCTGGGTCGCGGTGCGCAGCATGCTGACCCGCGACAGCGACCAGGCGATCCTGGACGAGTGCGAGCGCGGCGAGGACATCACCCTGGCCCGCTACGGCAAGGCACTGCAGCACGCATTGCCGGCCGACATCAAGGCCCTGGTGGAGCGCCAGATGCAGGGCGTGCAAAGCAGCCATGGCTACATCAAGGCCTTGCGCGACGACCACAAACTGTTCCGCGTCTGATCCGGGTGCTGCCCCTGCCGCTGCGCCGGGGCAGCACCCGGCGGGATCAGGCGTGAACAAGGCAATTGGCGAACGGCTGTGGCAGCCGGTGTACGAAAAATACCCGTGCCGGGATTCGGCGTTTTCTCCTACATGGCCGTGCCCGTCTGGCCGACGTACCAAATCCGCAGCAGCCACCAAGATGAAGTTACCAGCCCAGCCACCACGGACCTGTATGCGCTGAGAAGGGCGCTATATCGCCGGTGCATGCCAGTGGTTTGCCGTGGACGGCGGGCCGGATCCATTCCACCATTTAAAGGAGCCATCCTATGTTGAACGAAAAAGATGCCAACCTCGACCCGATCTCGGGTGAACCCGGTGCGCACCCCGTGGGCACCGGCCTGGGCGCCACCGGCGGGGCTGTGGCCGGCGCTGCATTCGGCGCCATGGGCGGCCCGGTCGGCGCGGCGATTGGCGGCGTGGCGGGGGCGGTCGCGGGCGGGCTGGCTGGCAAAGCCGGCGCCGAAGCGGTGAACCCGACCGCCGAAGAAGCCTACTGGCGCGAACGCTACCAGGACGAACCGTATTACGAAGCCGGCCGTACCTATGACGACTACGGACCCGCCTATGCGCTGGGCTGGAGCGGCGGCAACTTGTACGGCAGCGAGTTCAGTGCCGTCGAGCCCGAACTGGCCCGCCGGTGGGAAGAGCAGCGCGGCCGTTCCAGCCTGGCATGGCCGGATGCGCGCTACGCCACCCGGGCCGCCTGGGACCGCATCAACGAAGGCCAGTTGGCCGATACCGCCGAGCCGCTGGACAACGACGACGTGATCGATGTACTGAACGACCTGGTGGAAACCTGCCACGACGGCGAATACGGCTTCAAGGCCTGCATGGAGCGCACCGAGACCGCCCAGCTGAAATCGACCTTCGAGCAGCGCATGCGCGACTGCGCCAGTTCGGCCGCCGAGCTGGCGTCTGAAGTGCTGCGCCTGGGCGGTGTGCCAGAAGACGGCGGCACCGTCAGCGGTGCGGCGCACCGCGGCTGGGTGGCCGTCAAAGGCATGTTGACCAGCGACAGCGACCTGGCCGTGCTGGAAGAGTGCGAGCGTGGTGAAGACACGGCCCTGGCCCGTTACCGCAAGGCGCTGAAACAAGACCTGCCGGCGGACGTCCGCAGCCTGGTGGAACGCCAGATGCAGGGTGTGCAAAAGAACCACGACCTGGTGAAGGCACTGCGCGACGAATACCGGCTGCGGTCCTAAGGTCTGAATGCGGCCTGGCCGCAGATGCGAGGCGGTAGTTTGGGGGACCTTTGGGTCCCCCTTTTTTATGTCTGAGGGACAAGTGCGTAAACGGCCGCCAGGCCGCTGCGCACCGCGCCTTCCAGCGTCGCCGGGTAGGGGCCGTCCACATAGTCGGCACAGGCTTGCAGTCCGGGAGCGATGTGCTGCGCGGGGCGCTGCAGGCCGGGCGTGCAGGCGAAGGTGGCGCGCTTTTCGACCACGGTTTGCAGTACCTGCAGATCGGCCAGGCCCAGCTGCTGCCGGCCCTGGGCAATGACGGCCTGTTCCAGCGTCTGGCGGTCGCCGTGGCTGGCGCTGGCCACAAAGGCCAGCAGGCCCTGCGGGCCACCGAGCTGGCCGCGGTCGAACACAAACTGGGCGGGATTCAGGGCATCGCTGCGCAGCGCCAGCATGGGCTGGGCCCAATTGGCTTGTGGGGCCGTGCTGCGGGCGTAGACCGTGGTGATGGCTTCAAACTGCAGCGCCTGGGCCAGCGCCAGCCAGTCGTCTGCGGGTACGCCGCTGGCGCCGACCAGGCGCGCGGCCTCCCAGGACGGGCAGGCCAACAGCACCTGGTCGAACAGCTGGCCGTCGACCCACCATTGCAGTGCCTGCGGGTGGATGGACTGGACGCGGTGGCCCATCAGCACGGCGGCGCCGCGCTGTTCCAGCCACTGCACGGCGGGCTGGGGGAATAGCGCGCCCAGGTCGACGCGCGGCAGCAGCAGGTTGGAGCCGCCGGGCGCGCCGAACAGCGAATCCTGGATCACCCGCAGGAACACCTGGCCGCTGGAGCGATGTGCCGGGGTGTTGAGTGCGGCCACGCACAGCGGCTCTATCAGTTCGTGCTTGACCCGATGGGTAAGGGACCGGCACAGGTCGGCCACCGACTGCTCTGGGCGGCACTGGAAGCCGGCGATTTGCCAGCCTACCGAGGTGCGCAGCAGGGCGGCCTTGTCGGCCCAGCCCCAGCCGCGGGCGCGCAGTATGCCGACCAGAGCGTCGAAGGGCGCGCGCAGGTTGGGCAGCTGCAAGCCCTGGCCGTCGGGGAACAGCAGGCTCAGCGGCAGGCGCTGCAGGGTCTGGTCCAGATCGACGCCGACCGTACGCAGCAGGCGCAGGGTCTCGGCGTAGGCGCCGATCATGATGTGCTGGCCGTTGTCCAGCGGCGCGCCATCATTTGAGTCAAACAGAGCTCTGGCGCGCCCACCGATTGCACGGGATGCTTCAAAAACTGTAGCGTGGTGCCCGGCCTGCGTGGCGGTGACGGCAGCGGCCAAGCCGGCCCAGCCGGCACCGATCACCGCAATTTTCATAGCTTGTTGAGCGCCTGGACCTTCCAGGCCAGCCAGAGCTTGCGCAGCGGGGTCAGGCTGACGCGCTGGTGCAGCACCTGGAAGTTGTCGGCCTCGATCTCGCGCAGCAGGGTGCGGTAGATGCTGGCCATCATCAGGCCGGGCTTCTGGGCGCGGCGGTCGGCGGCGGGCAGCATGGCGAAGGCTTTGTCGTACAGGCCGTGGGCGCGCTGGGCCTGGAAGCGCATCAGCGCGGTGAAGCGGTCGGAGTAGGTGCGCTTGAGGATTTCGTGCGCCTTCACGTCGAACTGCTGCAGCTCGTTGACCGGCAGGTAGATGCGGCCCAGCAGCGCGTCTTCGCCGACGTCGCGGATGATGTTGGTCAGCTGGAACGCCAGGCCCAGGGTGTGGGCGTATTCGGTGGTGGCCGGGTCGGTCTGGCCGAAGATCTGCGCCGACACCTCGCCGACCACGCCGGCCACCAGGTGGCAGTAGCGCTGCAGGCCGGGGAAGTCGAGGTAACGGGTCTGCTCCAGGTCCATCTGGCAGCCTTCGATGATGGCGTGCAGATGGCGTTCTTCGATCTGGTAGTCGGCGGCCAGCGGCATCAGGGCCTGCATCACCGGGTGGGTGGGCTTGCCCGCATAGGCGCTGGACACCTCGCCCTGCCACCAGTGGAGCTTGGTGCGGGCGACGCCGGCGTCATGGGTTTCGTCCACCACGTCGTCGACCTCGCGGCAAAACGCATAGAAGGCGGTGATGGCGGCCCGGCGGGGCTTGGGCAGAAACAGGAAGGCGTAATAAAAACTGCTGCCGGACGAGGCGGCTTTTTCTTGGACGTATTGCTCGGGGGTCATAAATTGTGGCTCACCCCCAGGCTGCGCACTTCGTGTCTTCGCCAACCCCCTTGCAGGGGGCGATACCGGCAGCCCGGCAAAGCCGGTTCTGCGGTATCTCTGGAAGCAGGCGTGCCGTGCGCAGCGTGGGATGGGTGTGTAGTTGTTTGTATTGTTACATCCAAAGCGCGCGCCACAGCATCAGCGGCACGTCCCGGGCGCTGACGGTGGGCCGCTGGTGCCGGGTGGCACAACCCAGGGCTTCGATTTTGTCCAGGATACGCAAGCCGCCTTGCACCACCAGGCGCAGTTCCCAACCGGCGCGGCCCGGTACGCGGTGTACCAGCGGGGCGCCGCTGCGCATCAGGTCGCGGGCCCAGGCCACATTTTCTTCCATCAGCCGGGTCAGCGCCGGGCTTTGCGGCTGTGCGTGCAAGGCAGCTTCGTCCACACCGTGGCGCTGGCTGCGGTCTTGCGGCAGGTAGAAGCGGCCACGCGGCAAGTCCAGGCTCAGGTCCTGCCAGAAGTTGATGAGTTGCAGCGCATTGCAGATGGCGTCGCTGCGCTGCAGCGAGGCGGCGTCTTTCACACCATATAGATGCAGCAGCAGGCGACCCACCGGCGCAGCCGAGCGCTGGCAGTAGGCCAGCAAGTCGGCGCGGTCAGCGTAGCCAGCTTTATCCCTCGTTTTGATGATGTCCTGGGTAAAGGCGCTCAGCAGGTCGTCCAGCAGCGCTTTCGGCAGTCGCCATTGCTTGATGGCGACCTGCAGGGGGCCAAACACCTTGGGCCAGCGCGTCGAGGCGGGCTTGCCGGCGGCGGTTGCGACCAGGTCGGCGCGGAAGGCGGCCAGGTCGGCTAGCCGCTGGGCGGGCGGGTCCGTGCCTTCGTCGGCGATGTCATCGGCGGTGCGTGCAAACCAGTAGATGGCAGCAATGGGCGGGCGCAGAGCGGCCGGGCACAGAATCGACGCGACCGGGAAGTTCTCGTAGTGGCGCACGCTTTGTGGGGTAGCATTTTGGGATGAGGGGTGGGCATTCACGGCAGGGATTGTCGCTTGACACCTTATGCCCGTTCCCCTAAATTACTAACCCGTTAGTCAGTAACAAACCGGGCCTACGCACAGTGCAGGCCTTTTGGCTGGCTTTCGCCGTTTTCCACTAGGCCTGTTATGTCACACCATTCTTTTGTTTCGTCCCCCTGGTCGGCTGCTGCGCGCGCCGTTTTTCGTCTCGGCCTGGCCGGGGTTGCGGTGGCTGCCGTGCTGGCCGGCTGTTCCAAGCCCGAGGCCGCGCCCGAGCCAGTGCGGGCCGTCAAGGTGCTGACGGTGGCGGCCAGCGATATGCAGGCCCGTCTCGAATTCCCCGGGGAAGTGCGGGCGCGGACCGAGTCGGCGCTGAGCTTTCGCGTAGCCGGCAAGATCATCCGGCGCCAGGCCGAGCTGGGCCAGCGCGTCAAGGTGGGCGATGTGTTGGCCCAACTGGACCCGCAGGATTACAAGCTGGCCGCCGATGCAGCCCAGGCCCAGCTGACGGCGGCCACCACCAGCCGCGACCTGGCCAGCGCCGACTACAAGCGTTACAAAGAGCTGAAAGAGCAGAACTTCATCAGCGGCGCCGAGCTGGAGCGGCGCGACAGCGCACTCAAGTCGGCCCAGGCCCAGGTGCAACAGGCCCAGGCCCAACTGGCGTCCAGCGGCAACCAGGCGGTCTATACCCGGCTGGTGTCGGATGTGGCGGGGGTGGTGACGGCGGTGTCTGCCGAGCCTGGCCAGGTGGTCAGCGGCGGCACGCCGGTGGTCAAGGTGGCGCAGGACGGCGCGCGCGACGTGGTGTTCGTGGTGCCCGAGGACCGGGTGGCCGGGGTTGCGCTGGGCTCGTCCGTCGAGGTGCGGGTCTGGGCCAGCGACACCAAGCTGGTGGGCAAGGTGCGCGAAGTGGCGGCCAGCGCCGACCCGGTGACGCGGACCTTCCAGGTCAAGGTGGGCATCGACGCCGCCACTGCGCCTGCCTTGGGGGCTACGGTGAATGTGGTGCCGCAGTCGCTGGGCCATGCAGGCCAGCCGGTGATCAAGCTGCCGACCAGCGCGCTGCGCCAGGAGGCGAATGGCAGCACGGCGGTCTGGGTGCTGGACACCGCCAGCATGACGGTAAAGGCGCAGACGGTGGTGGTGGCCACGGCCGATGGCAACGAGGCGGTGATCGCCAGCGGCTTGCAGCCCGGCATGCAGGTGGTGTCCGCGGGTGTGCATGTGCTGGCGCCAGGCCAGAAGGTGGTTATTTATCAACAAAAAACGGCTCCAGCGCAGTCTGTACCTGCGCAAGCAGCTACGAATACAGTAGCAAAACCGGTTGCCGCCCCAGCCTCTGCGGTCCAGTGAGCCAGCCATGATGCCCAGCCAAACCCCCGACCAGCCCAAGCCGGGCTTCAATCTTTCCAAATGGGCGCTCGAGCATCGGGCGCTGACCCGCTATCTGCTGGTGGTGCTGATGGTGCTGGGCTTTGCCGCCTACTTCCAGCTGGGCCAGGACGAAGACCCGCCGTTCACCTTCCGGGTGATGGTGGTGCGTACCTACTGGCCGGGCGCCACCGCCCAGCAGGTGGCCGAACAGGTGACCGACAAGCTGGAGCGCACGCTGCAGGAGGTGCCATTTGCCGACAAGATCCGCAGCTACTCCAAGCCAGGCGAGTCGCAGATCACCTTCCAGGTCAAGGACTCGATCAAAGGCGGCGATGTCACCAATGTCTGGTACGTGGTGCGCAAGAAGATCGGCGATATGCGCTACACCCTGCCGTCGGGCATACAGGGGCCGTTCTTCAACGACGATTTTGGTGATGTGTATGGCGTGATCTACGCGCTGGAGTCGGACGGCTTCAGCAACGCTGAAACCAAGGCGGTAGCCGACGATGTGCGCCAGCAGCTGCTGCGCGTGCCCGATGTGGCCAAGGTCGAGCTGTTTGGCGTGCAGGACGAGAAGGTCTATATCGAGCTGTCGCAAAAGCGCCTGGCCCAGCTGGGGCTGGACATGAACCAGGTGGTGGCGCAGCTGGGCCAGCAGAACGCCATCGAGAGCGCGGGCACGGTGCAGACGCCGCTGGACGTGGTGCAGGTGCGGGTGGCCGGGCAGTTCGAGGCGGTGGAGCAGCTGCGCGCCATGCCGATCCGCGGCGCGGGCGGCGATGCCAGCGGCCGCCAGCTGCGCCTGGGCGATATCGCCAGCATCAGCCGCGGCTATGTGGACCCGCCCAGCGTCAAGGTGCGGCACCAGGGCAAGGAAGTGATTGCCCTGGGGGTTTCCATGGCCAAGGGCGGCGACATCATCGCCCTGGGCAAGGCCATGGACCAGCTGTCGGCCCGCATCAGCCAGAGCCTGCCCGCCGGCGTGAAGCTGGTGCAGATACAGGACCAGCCCAAGGCGGTCAGCACCTCGGTGAACGAGTTCGTGCACGTGCTGATCGAGGCGGTGGTGATCGTGCTGGTGGTCAGCTTCATCAGCCTGGGGCTGCACAAGCGGCCGGGTAAACACCCGTTCTGGCGCAGCTATACGCTGGACATGCGGCCCGGCTTGGTGGTGGGCATCACCATTCCGCTGGTGCTGGGCCTGACGTTTCTGGGCATGTGGTACTGGGGCATAGGCTTGCACAAGATTTCGCTGGGCTCGCTGATCATTGCGCTGGGCCTGCTGGTGGACGACGCCATCATTGCAGTGGAGATGATGGTGCGCAAGATGGAGGAGGGCTACGACAAGGTGCGGGCCGCCACCTTTGCCTATGAAATCACCGCCATGCCGATGCTGACCGGCACCTTGATCACCGCCGCCGGCTTTTTGCCCATCGGTATTGCCCGGTCGGTCACCGGGGAGTACACATTCGCTATTTTTGCCGTCACGGTGCTGGCCTTGCTGCTGAGCTGGGTGGTGTCGGTGTACTTTGTGCCTTACCTGGGCGTGCTGCTGCTCAAGGCGCCGCCGCATGCCAAGGTGCTGCCCGGGGCCGGCGTGGTCGAACATGTCGAGCACGGCCATGACTCGTTCAACACCCCGTTTTACAACCGCTTCCGCCAATTGGTGGGCTGGTGCGTGCTGCACCGCTGGATCACCATCGGCCTGACCTTGCTGGTGTTTGCGCTGGGCATTGTGGGCATGGGCAAGGTGCAACAGCAGTTCTTCCCGGATTCGAGTCGCCCGGAGATCATGGTGGATATCTGGTTCCCCGAAGGCACGTCCTTCGTGGCCAATGAAGCCACGGCCAAGCGGGTCGAGGCGCGCTTGATGGAAGAGGGCGGTGTGGCCACGGTCAGCGCCTGGGTCGGCTCGGGCGTGCCGCGCTTCTATCTGCCGCTGGACCAGGTGTTCCCGCAAACCAATGTGTCGCAGTTCATCGTGGTGGCCAAGGACTTGAAGCAGCGTGAGCTGCTGCGCGTCAAGCTGCCGACTCTGCTGGCAACCGAGTTCCCCGAGGTGCGCGGACGCATCAAGCTGCTGCCCAATGGGCCGCCGGTGCCGTATCCGGTGCAGTTCCGGGTGGTGGGGGGGGATCCGCTGGTGCTGCGCACGCGCGCCGACGAGGTCAAGGCCGCCATGCGCAAAAGCCCGAACACCCGCGGCGTGAATGACAACTGGAACGAATCGGTCAAGGTGATGCGGCTGGAGGTCGACCAGGCCAAGGCCCGCGCGCTGGGCGTGACCAGCCAGTCGATTGCGCAGGCCGCCAGGGTGATACTGACCGGCTCCACTGTCGGCCAGTTCCGCGATGGCGACAAGCTGATCGACATCGTGCTGCGCCAGCCGCTGGACGAGCGCAGCGCGATCACCGACATCGCCAATGCGTACCTGCCTACCTCGACGGGCCGCTCGATTCCGCTGACGCAGATCGCCAAGCCGGTGTTCGACTGGGAGCCGGGCGTGATGTGGCGCGAGAACCGCGACTATGCGATCACCGTGCAGAGCGATATCACCGAAGGCCTGCAGGGTGCGACGGTGACCAGTGAACTGCTGCCAGCGCTGAAGGCACTGGAGGCGCAATGGGCGGCCCAGGGCCAGGGCGGCTACCGCATCGAGGTGGCCGGTGCCGTGGAGGAAAGCAGCAAGGGCTCGGCCTCGATCGCAGCCGGCGTACCCATCATGCTGTTCCTGACTTTTACCTTGTTGATGCTGCAGCTGCACAGCTTCAGCCGGGCGATGCTGGTGTTCCTGACCGGCCCCCTGGGGATTGCCGGGGTGGCCGGCGCCCTGATTCTGCTGGGCCGGCCGTTTGGCTTTGTAGCCTTGCTCGGGGTGATTGCGCTGATGGGCATGATCCAGCGCAATTCGGTGATCCTGATCGACCAGATCGAGCAGGAGCGGGCCCGCGGCGTTGCCACTTGGGATGCGATCGTGGAGTCGGCGGTGGGGCGACTACGGCCCATCGTCCTGACCGCTGCGGCGGCCGTGCTGGCGATGATCCCCTTGTCGCGCTCGGTGTTCTGGGGGCCGATGGCGGTTGCCATCATGGGCGGGCTGGTGGTGGCCACCGTGCTGACCCTGCTGGCCTTGCCGGCCATGTACGCGGCCTGGTTCCGGGTCAAGCGCGAGCCCAAGTGACAGCCAAGGGTGAACCCGGAGCGCATCCGGGTAAAACCGGTCGCCAAGCACGCTAAAATAGCGGGCTTACCGATTTCACGCAGACGGTCTGAAATGGCTTGCCCCCGTGGCAGCTTTACGGGCCGTCTGTTCAGTTCTGTATTTGCGCGGGTGGCGAAATTGGTAGACGCACCAGGTTTAGGTCCTGACGCCAGCAATGGTGTGGGGGTTCGAGTCCCCCCCCGCGCACCACAATTTTTTATACGAGATCTCAGATGGCAGTTACTGTTGAAACCCTTGAAAAGCTGGAACGCAAAATCACGCTGTCCCTGCCTGTGGATGTGATCCAGAACGAAGTGGCTACCCGTCTCAAGAAGATGGCCCGCACCGTCAAGATGGACGGCTTCCGTCCCGGCAAAGTGCCGATGAACGTGGTCGCACAGCGCTATGGCTATTCGGTTCACTACGAAGTGATGAACGACAAGGTGGGCGAGGCTTTCGCCGTTGCCGCCAACGAAGCCAAGCTGCGTGTCGCAGGCCAGCCCCGCATCAGCGAAAACGAAACCTCGCCCGAAGGCCAAATGGCTTTTGATGCGATCTTCGAAGTGTTCCCCGACGTCAAGATTGGCGACCTGAGCACTGCTGAAGTCGAAAAAATCACTACCGCCGTGGACGACGGTGCAATCGACAAGACCGTCGAAATCCTGCGCAAGCAACGCCGCACCTTCGCCCAGCGCGCGCTGGAAGCTCCAGCCGAAGACGGCGACCGCGTGACGGTGGACTTCGAAGGCAAGATCGACGGCGAAACCTTCGAAGGCGGCAAAGCCGAAGCCTTCCAGTTCCTGGTTGGCGAAGGCCAGATGCTGAAGGAATTTGAAGACGCCGTGCGTGGCATGAAGTCCGGCGAAAGTCGCACCTTCCCGCTGGCCTTCCCCGCTGACTACCACGGCAAGGACGTGGCCGGCAAGCAAGCCGACTTCATGGTCACCGTGAAGAAGATCGAAGCCGCCCACCTGCCTGAAGTCAACGAAGCCCTGGCCAAGTCGCTGGGTATCACCGACGCTACGGTCGAAGGCCTGCGCGCCGACATCCGCAAGAACCTGGAGCGCGAAGTCAAGTTCCGCGTTTTGGCCCGCAACAAGCAAGCCGTGATGGATGCTTTGATCGCCAAGGCCGAGCTGGATCTGCCTAATTCCAGCGTCCAGACCGAACTGAACCGCATGGTCGAGTCGGCCCGCGCCGATCTGAAGCAGCGCGGCATCAAGGACGCCGACAAGGCACCGATTCCGGATGACATCTTCCGTCCCCAGGCCGAGCGCCGTGTGCGCTTGGGCTTGGTGGTTGCCGAGCTGGTGCGTAGCAATGCGCTGCAAGCCACGACCGAGCAGATCAAGGCCCATATCGAAGAGCTGGCCGCCAGCTACGAAAAGCCAGCTGATGTGGTCCGTTGGTACTACAGCGACAACCAGCGTCTGGCAGAAGTCGAAGCCATCGTGATCGAAAGCAATGTCACCGACTTCGTGTTGGGCAAGGCTAAAGTGGTTGAGAAGGCGGTTGCGTTTGACGAGCTGATGGGTCAGAACTAAGTCCACTGCCGGATACGCGATATAAGGGCTTGTGTTTTCTACGCAAGCCCTTATTTGCTTTCAATAGCTCTTCAACAACGCAGGAAACTCCATGTTCATCCGTAATAGCACACAGGAAATCCAGGGTCTCGGCATGGTGCCGATGGTCATCGAGCAGTCGGGCCGCGGTGAGCGCTCGTACGATATCTATTCGCGTTTGCTCAAGGAGCGCGTGATTTTCTTGGTGGGCCCGGTCAATGACCAGACCGCCAATCTGGTGGTCGCACAGTTGCTGTTCCTGGAAAGCGAAAATCCTGACAAGGACATTTCCTTCTACATCAACTCACCCGGTGGTTCGGTGACCGCAGGTATGGCGATTTACGACACCATGCAGTTCATCAAGCCCGATGTGTCGACTCTGTGCGTGGGCATGGCTGCCAGCATGGGTGCCTTCTTGTTGGCGGCTGGCGCCAAGGGCAAGCGCTTTTCGCTGCCCAATTCGCGTGTCATGATCCACCAACCGTCCGGCGGTGCGCAAGGCCAGGCGAGCGATATCGAGATCCACGCGCGTGACATCCTGAAGACCCGCGACCAGCTGAACCGTATCCTGGCCGAGCGTACCGGCCAGACGATGGAAAAAATCGAACGCGATACCGAGCGCGACTACTTCATGTTTGCCGACGAAGCCAAGACCTATGGCCTGGTGGACGAGGTGATCAGCAAGCGCCCTTAAGCCTAGAGATAGGCGGCTAAGCAGCCCATAACGGCGTTTTCTGCACTAGAAAGCGCCGTTTTTATTTGGTTATCATTCAGCAACGACTGAAAAGGCATTCCTCCCATGGCCGAGAAAAAAGGCTCCTCCAGCGAAAAAACCCTGTACTGCTCCTTCTGTGGCAAAAGCCAGCATGAAGTGAAGAAGCTGATTGCAGGGCCGTCGGTGTTCATTTGCGATGAATGCATAGACCTGTGCAACGACATCATCCGCGACGAGCTGCCTGCTGGCACCGAGGCCCGTGAAGCCGGAGCTGCACTGCCCACGCCAGTCGAAATCAAGAACAATCTGGACAACTACGTGATTGGCCAAGAGGTTGCGAAACGCACTTTGGCGGTCGCGGTGTACAACCATTACAAGCGTCTGCGCCACAAGGAAACGGCTAAAAAGGACGAAGTAGAGCTGACCAAGAGCAATATCTTGCTGATCGGCCCTACGGGTTCCGGTAAGACGCTGCTGGCGCAAACCCTCGCCCGCATGCTGGATGTGCCATTTGTGATGGCCGACGCCACCACCCTGACCGAAGCCGGCTATGTGGGCGAGGACGTGGAAAACATCGTCGCCAAGCTGCTGCAAAGTTGTAACTACGAAGTCGAACGGGCCCAGCGCGGCATTGTTTACATCGACGAAATCGACAAAATCTCGCGCAAGTCAGACAACCCGTCGATCACCCGCGATGTGTCGGGTGAGGGTGTGCAGCAGGCTTTGCTCAAACTGATTGAAGGTACGATGGCCAGCGTGCCGCCACAAGGTGGCCGCAAGCACCCGAATCAGGACTTCCTGCAGGTCGATACCACCAACATCCTGTTCATTCTGGGCGGCGCGTTCTCGGGGCTGGAAAAAGTGATTGGCAACCGTACCGAGTCTTCTGGAATCGGCTTTGGCGCCTCCGTCAAGAGCAAGGCGCAACGCAGCCTGACCGAGGTGTTCCGAGACGTAGAACCTGAAGATTTGATCAAGTTTGGCCTGATTCCCGAGCTGGTGGGGCGTATGCCTGTGGTGGCGACGCTGGCCGAACTCAGCGAAGATGCCCTGGTGCAGATCCTGACCGAGCCTAAGAATGCGCTGGTCAAGCAGTACAGCAAGCTGCTGTCCATGGAAGGCGTGGATCTGGAAATCCGACCGTCGGCTCTGAAGGCGATTGCCAAAAAGGCATTGGCCCGCAAAACCGGTGCACGGGGATTACGCTCGATTTTGGAGTTGTCCCTGATTGACACCATGTTTGATCTGCCTACCAACCACAATGTGGATAAAGTGGTGGTGGACGAATCTACGATTGATGAGAATAAGCCTCCTTTGTTGGTGTACCGCGAAGCTGCGAAGAAGGCTTAACCGGGCGTCCCTATCCCATGTTGCCGGTTTGGCAGCTGGGGAGGGTTGAAAATTACCGTTAGAAGTCCATATTCAACGGGTTACTCAAAGGATCCTCATGTCCGGACACATTCCTCTCCCTGCCGAACCCCTCGACCTGCCGTTGTTGCCTCTGCGCGACGTGGTGGTGTTCCCCCATATGGTGATCCCGCTGTTTGTAGGGCGCCCGAAAAGCATCAAGGCCCTGGAGGCTGCGATGGAGTCCGACCGGCGCATCATGTTGGTAGCCCAAAAGGCGGCCGCCAAAGATGAGCCTTCGGTATCCGACATGTTTGATGTCGGCTGCGTCTCCACCATCTTGCAGATGCTGAAATTGCCGGACGGCACGGTCAAAGTGCTGGTCGAAGGGCAGCAGCGGGCGCGCGTCAACCACATTGAAGATGGCGAATCGCATTTCACCGCCAACGTCACGCCTGTGGTGACTGTGGCTTTGACCCAAAAAACCACGGAAATCGAGGCCTTGCGCCGCGCCGTGATGCAACAGTTTGACCAGTACGTCAAGCTGAACAAGAAGATTCCGCCCGAGATCCTGACATCGATTTCCAGCATCGACGATCCAGGCCGTTTGGCCGATACCATTGCCGCCCATTTGCCACTCAAATTGGATAGCAAACAAGTGGTTCTGGATCTGTCGGATGTGCGTGAACGACTGGAAAACCTCTATGGCCAGCTGGAGCGCGAAGTCGACATTCTGAATGTGGACAAGAAGATCCGCGGCCGCGTCAAGCGCCAAATGGAGAAGAACCAGCGCGATTTCTACCTGAACGAGCAGGTCAAGGCCATCCAGAAAGAACTGGGCGAGGGCGAAGAGGGCGCGGACATCGATGAGATCGAGAAAAAGATCAAGCTGTCCAAAATGCCCAAAGAGGCGCTGAAGAAGGCCGAGAGCGAGCTGAAGAAGCTCAAGCTGATGTCGCCCATGTCGGCTGAAGCCACGGTGGTGCGCAACTATATCGACGTGCTGACCGGTTTGCCATGGAGCAAGAAGACCAAGATCAAGCACGATTTGCGCAATGCCGAAGGCGTGCTCAACGAAGACCACTTCGGACTGGACAAGGTCAAGGACCGTATCCTGGAATATCTGGCGGTCCAGCAACGGGTCGACAAGGTCAAGGCGCCGATTCTGTGTCTGGTAGGGCCTCCTGGCGTCGGCAAGACCTCGCTGGGTCAGTCGATTGCCAAGGCCACCGGGCGCAAATACGTGCGCATGGCCTTGGGCGGCATGCGCGACGAGGCCGAAATTCGCGGGCACCGCCGCACCTATATTGGCGCTTTGCCCGGTAAGGTGCTGCAAAGCCTGAGCAAGATCGGCACGCGCAATCCGCTGTTCCTGCTGGATGAAATCGATAAACTTGGCACCGACTTCCGTGGTGACCCATCCAGCGCCTTGCTGGAGGTGCTGGACCCCGAGCAGAACCACACGTTCGGAGACCACTATGTGGAAGTGGACTTCGACCTGAGCGATGTGATGTTTGTGGCGACGTCCAATTCCATGAATATTCCTTCGGCCCTGCTGGACCGCATGGAAGTGATCCGCTTGTCGGGCTATACGGAAGACGAAAAGACCAATATTGCGGTTCGCTACCTGCTGCCCAAGCAGTTGAAGAACAACGGCCTGAGCGAAGCCGAGCTGTTGTTGACGCCAGACGCCGTGCGCGACATCGTGCGCTATTACACCCGCGAAGCCGGTGTGCGTTCGCTGGAGCGCGAACTGTCCAAGATCTGCCGCAAGGTTGTCAAGGGCCTGCTGCTCAAGGAAATGGTGCCCCAGGTCAAGGTGACTGCGGACAACCTCAACGATTACCTGGGCGTGCAAAAGTACACCTACGGTCGTGCCGAGCAGCAAAACCAGGTGGGTCAGGTGGTGGGCCTGGCGTGGACCGAAGTCGGCGGCGATTTGCTGACCATTGAAGCGGCGATCATGCCCGGCAAGGGCGTGATCACCCGCACCGGTTCGCTGGGTGACGTGATGAAGGAGTCGGTGGAAGCGGCCCGCACTGTAGTGCGTAGCCGTTCCAAGCGCCTGGGTATCAAGGACGAAGTGTTCGAGAAAAAGGACATCCACATTCACGTGCCCGATGGTGCCACCCCCAAGGATGGTCCCAGCGCCGGCGCGGCCATGACGACCGCTTTTGTGTCTGCGCTCACAGGCATTCCTGTGCGGGGTGACGTGGCCATGACCGGCGAAATCACCCTGCGTGGTGAAGTCACGGCCATCGGCGGCCTGAAAGAGAAGCTGCTGGCGGCTTTGCGCGGCGGTATCAAGACGGTGCTGATCCCCGAGGAGAACGCCAAGGACCTGCAAGACATTCCCGAAAATGTCAAAAATGGTCTGGAGATCGTGCCTGTGAAGTGGATTGACCAGGTGCTTGAAGTGGCGTTGGAGCGTATGCCTCAGCCACTGCCCGATGAAGAGCCAGTGGTCGTCGCTCCTGCATTGGAAACCGCGGCAGCGACCCCGGTCGTACCAGTCAAGCACTAGCCGCACGTGCTGCCAAGCCAAGGGCCGATGGGATGCAAATCCCGTCGGCCCTTGGCGTTTGTAGTCGTGATTTTGCAAATTCGGGGATAATCAGGGTTTGCCCGCGACGCGTGGGTGCAATTTGCTATTATTTGAATAGCTACAAACCTCTGGATTTGATGAGCGATACCCCCCTGGATTCTTTCTCGCAACTGCAGCTTGCAGAACCCTTGTCACGTGCTGTGGCTGACATGGGCTACACCGCCATGACACCGATCCAGGCGCAAGCCATTCCGGTGGTCCTGCAAGGCCGTGACGTGATGGGCGCGGCCCAGACCGGCACAGGCAAAACAGCCGCTTTCTCGCTGCCCTTGCTGCAGCGCATGCTCAAGCACGAAAACGCCTCCACCTCACCCGCCCGGCATCCGGTGCGGGCCTTGGTGCTGCTGCCTACGCGCGAGTTGGCCGACCAGGTGGCCCAGGCCGTCAAGTCCTATGCCAAACATACCAATTTGCGCAGTGCAGTGGTGTTCGGCGGCATGGACATGAAGCCCCAGACCTTGGAACTGAAAAAAGGCGTGGAAATCCTGGTGGCCACGCCCGGCCGTTTGCTGGACCATATCGAAGCCAAGAATGCAGTACTGAACCAGGTGGAATACGTGGTGCTGGACGAGGCCGACCGCATGCTCGATATCGGCTTTCTGCCGGATCTGCAGCGCATCCTGAGCTATCTGCCCAAACAGCGCACCACTTTGCTGTTTTCGGCCACCTTCTCGCCCGAAATCAAACGCTTGGCCAGTAGCTATCTGCAAGACCCGGTCACCATTGAAGTGGCCCGCTCCAACGCCACGGCGTCGACGGTCGAGCAGCACTTCTACAGCGTCAATGCCGATGACAAGCGCCGTGCACTGCACCAGGTGCTCAAGTCGCGTGGCATGAAGCAAGCCTTTGTGTTCGTCAACAGCAAGCTGGGCTGCGCGCGCCTGGCCCGTTCGCTGGAAAAGGAGGGCCTGAAGACGACGGCCCTGCATGGCGACAAGAGCCAGGATGAACGCTTGAAGGCGCTGGAGTCGTTCAAAAAGGGCGAAGTCGATCTGCTGGTATGTACCGATGTGGCCGCCCGCGGTTTGGACATCAAGGACGTGCCCGCGGTATTCAACTTTGACGTGCCTTTTAACGCCGAAGACTATGTGCACCGCATTGGCCGTACCGGCCGTGCCGGGGCTTCTGGCTTGGCGGTCAGCTTTGTGGCGGGCAGTGATGCACGTTTGGTCGCCGATATCGAAAAACTGATCAAAACCAAGATCGAGCTGGAAGCCATGGAGTTCGAGGAAGATATTCCGAAGATCCGTGAGCAGGGTCGCATCAACGACGGGCGGCGGGCCTGGGGCGGTGATGATCCGCGCGATGTGCTGGATACGCCACGTCCGGCGCCGCGCCCGCAGCGCCACAGCGCTCCACGCGATCCGTTCTTCGACCAGCCTTACCAGGCGCCTGCTGCTACCGAAGCGCCTACCTGGGAAGCCTCGGCCAAGCACGCGACCGTGCGTGGTATCTCGGCCAATATCAAGCCCAAGCGCAAAGTGGCGGCCTTGTTCAAGGCCGTGGCGCCTGCCGTAACGGCTTAGTTGCCCGGTTGCTGTGCTTGCTCGCAGCGTACCTGGATGAGTTCGTTGTGCGCTGGAGCCGCTTGGATCTTCAGCGCGCTCAACGAGCCGCCCCAGACGCAGCCGGTGTCTAGCGACAACAAGTCGCTGCGGCCTAGCCAACCTAGCGTGGACCAGTGGCCAAAGGCCACCGTGGTTGTTGTGGTCAGCCGGCCCGGTACCTCAAACCAGGGCATATAGCCTGCGGGTCTGGCGCCTGCACCTTCCTTGCTATCAAACTCCATGTGGCCGTCCTGGGTGCAGAAGCGTAGCCGCGTGAGTGCGTTCACGATCACCCGCAGTCTGTCCATGCCTTGCAAGGCGTTGTCCCACTGCGTCGGGGTGTTGCCATACATCTGACCCAGAAACTCGACCAGATCGGGCCCGCGCAGCACCGCTTCCACTTCCGCGGCCAGCGCCATGGTTTGCGCGGCGTTCCAGTTTGGCAACACACCTGCATGCACCATCAGAATGTCCTGGCCCTCCAATGTCTCGCGCATGGCCATGCTTTGGTGGCGCAGCCAGTCGAGCAAGGCCGCACGGTCGGGAGCCTGCAGGATGCCCTGTAGCGTGTCCAGGCGGTGCGTAGGGCGTATGCCATAGGCCGCGGCCAGCAAATGCAGATCGTGGTTGCCCAGCAGGCAGCGCGCGGCGTCCCCGTAGCCCATAAGCCGCCGCAGTACCTCGACCGAAGCCGGGCCACGGTTCACCAGGTCACCCAGCTGGTAGAGGGTGTCGCGGCTGGGGGAGAAGTCCAGCTTGTCCAAAAGCCGTTGCAGTGCGCCGTCGCAGCCCTGCAGGTCGCCAATCAAGTAAAGTGCCATGTGTTTATTTTCTTAGATGATCCATGGATTTATTGCTGATTGTGCTGTTGACTTTGCTCAATGGCGTGTTTTCTATGTCGGAGCTGGCCTTGGCATCGAGTCGCAAGGCGCGCCTGACGGCGATGGCGGAGGCGGGCGACAAGGGGGCTCTGGCGGCACTGGCTCTGCTGGAGAACCCCACGCAGTTCCTGTCGTCCGTGCAGGTCGGCATTACTTCTATCGGCATGGTGAACGGTATTCTGGGCGAAGCTGCGTTCAGTGATGGTGTATCTGCCTGGGTGCAGCAATTTGGGGTGGCCGTGGGGGCTGCCGACATCACGGCCACGGTGATTGTGGTGACGGTGATCACCTTTGTCACTATCGTATTCGGTGAGCTGGTGCCCAAGCGCATTGGCCAGTTGTATCCCGAGCTGGTGGCGCGTTACGTTTCCCGGCCCATGACCTGGGTGGCGACCGGGGCCAAGCCTTTTGTGCGTTTGCTGTCCATCAGCACCCATGCGGTGTTGAAGCTGCTGCGCATCGACAACGCCGCCGGCCGGTCGGTGACGGAAGAAGAAATCGTGGCCAGCCTGGAGGAGGGTGTGGACGCCGGCGTGATCGAGGAGCACGAACACCAGATGGTGCAGAACGTGTTCCGGCTTGACGAGCGGCCGCTCACCTCCCTGATGGTGCCGCGCACCGACGTGAACTGGCTGGAAGCCTCGCACACGGTGGCGCAATGCCTGCAGATGGCCAGCAGTGGTGGCGACAAGGTGGCGCATTCCTGGTACCCGGTGTGCCGGGGCTCGCTGGACGATGTGGTTGGTGTGATCAGCGTAGGCCGCTTGCTGGAACTGGGCGCTGACCTGCCTGGACCGGTGGAGCCGCATGTGCTGCCGGCCGCATTCCTGCCCGAAACCCTGAGCGGTATGGAGCTGCTCGAGCAGTTTCGCGCCAAGTCGGGCCGGATGGTGTTCGTGGTCGACGAATACGGCGTGGTGCAGGGCCTGATGACGCCGCGCGACCTGCTGGAAGCCATCACCGGCGAGCTGCAGCCGGGTGCCCAGGCCGATGCCTGGGCGACCCAGCGTGAAGACGGCTCCTGGCTGCTGGACGGCCTGATGCCGGTCAGCGAGCTCAAATCCCGTCTCGACATCAAGGAACTGCCGGAAGAAGACCGCGGCCGCTACAACACGGTGGCGGGCTTGCTGATGTCGGTCTCCGGCCGCATGATGGTCGCGGCCGAAAGCATAGAGTGCGCGGGCTGGGTGTTCGAGGTGGTGGACCTGGACGGCAAGCGCATCGACAAGGTGCTGGCCAGCATCGCTGCGCCGGCCCCGGTAGACGACTAAGCCGCCGAGCCCTTGGCCTGGCGCAGCTTGGCCAGCTGTTCGTCTTCCAGCTGGCGGCGCCTTTGCTGCTGCTTGAGCAGCTCTTCGGCGCGCAGGGCTTCGACTTCTTCGTCGGTCAAGGGCTTGTCAAAGCTCAGTTCCATGCCGCCGGCGGTGGCCGGCTCGCCACGCGCGCTTTTCAGCTTCATATTGAGGCGCAGCTCGTTGGCCGAATCGGCGTTGCGCAGGGCTTCCTCGTAGGAGATGTGGCCTTCGTTGTACAGCTCGAACAGCGCCCAGTCGAAGGTGCGCATGCCCAGTTCGCGCGACTTGTCCATCAGCGCCTTCAGGTCGTTGAACTGGCCTTTGAAAATCCGGTCGGCTACCAGCGGGGTGTTCAGCAAAATCTCGACTGCGGCGCGCCGGCCCTTACCGTCTTCGGTGCGCACCAGGCGCTGCGAAACGATGGCGCGCAGATTGGCCGACATGTCCATCAGCAGCTGGTTGCGCCGCTCTTCGGGGAAGAAGTTGATGATACGGTCCAGCGCCTGGTTGGCGCTGTTGGCGTGCAGCGTGGCCAGGCACAGGTGGCCAGTTTCGGCAAACGCGATTGCGTGCTCCATGGTCTGCGGATCGCGGATTTCGCCGATCAGGATCACGTCGGGCGCCTGGCGCAGCGTGTTTTTCAGCGCGTGGTGCCAGGAATGCGTGTCCACTCCCACCTCGCGGTGGCTGACCAGCGACATCTTGGAGGTGTGCACATATTCCACCGGGTCTTCCACGGTGATGATGTGGCCGCCCGAGCTGCTGTTGCGGTGGTCGATCATGGCCGCCAGCGAGGTCGATTTGCCCGAGCCGGTGCCGCCCACCACCAGTACCAGGCCACGCTTGTGCATGATGACTTCTTTCAGCACCTCGGGCAGGGCCAGAGTGGCAAAGCTGGGGGTTTCGGCGGCGATGGTGCGTATCACCATGCTGACGCTTTGCTGCTGGACGAACACATTCACCCGGAACCGCGCCACGCCGGGCAGGGCCATCGCAAAGTTGCACTCCATCTCCTTGGCGAACTCGGCGTTCTGCCGCTCGTTCATCAGCGACTGGGCCAGCATGCGGGTCACGTCGCTGGCCAGCTTCTGCGCCGACAAGGCCTTCATCTGGCCGTTGGACTTCATGCTCGGCGCGAAGTCGGCGGCGATGAACAAGTCCGACCCACCGGCCTGGTGCATGGCCGTCAGCAGCTTGTGCATGTAACTGCGGGCTTGGTCTTCGGTCAACGTCGACATGGCGGCCTTGGTGGGTGGATGGATTTGCTATTGTTTACATAGCTGCTCGTGCAGGTAGGTAGTGCGCCAGAGGCCTATTTTTTATAAATTTAGGCGACGACGACGGCAGCACCGTCACCACGCGCACCAATCACGCCGATCTCATACACCGACTCGCCCAGCGCGCGCAGCGTTTGTGCGGTGGCGGCTGCGTTGGCTGCGTCCACCACCACCACCATGCCGATGCCGTTGTTGAAGGTGCGGTTCATTTCAAAGTCGTCGATGCCGGCCGTCTTCTGCAGCCAGGCGAACAGCTCGGTCTGCGGCCAGCTGCCTTGCTTCAGGTGGGCGGCCGTGCCCTCGGGCAGCACGCGGGGGATGTTCTCCAGCAGGCCGCCGCCGGTAATGTGGGCCAGGGCCTTGATGGGGTGCGCAGCCAGCGCGGCCAGCACGTTCTTCACGTATAAGCGGGTCGGCTCCATCAGGGCTTGCTTGAAGGGCTTGCCGTCCAGGGTGGCCGGCGTTGCGTCGCCCGCGCGCTCGATGCACTTGCGCACCAGGCTGAAGCCGTTGGAATGCACGCCGCTGCTGGCCAGGCCCAGCACCACGTCGCCGGCGGCTACTTCCTTGCCGGTCAGGATCTTGGATTTTTCAACGGCGCCGACGGCAAAGCCGGCCAGGTCGTATTCGCCCGCCGGGTACATGCCGGGCATTTCAGCGGTTTCGCCGCCGATCAGCGCACAGCCTGACAGTTCACAGCCCTTGGCGATGCCGCCAACCACGGCCGCGGCGGTGTCCACGTCCAGCTTGCCGCAGGCAAAGTAGTCGAGGAAGAACAGCGGCTCGGCGCCTTGTACCAGCACGTCGTTGACACTCATGGCCACCAGGTCGATGCCCACGGTGTCGTGCATATTCCACTCAAACGCCAGGCGCAGCTTGGTGCCCACGCCGTCGGTGCCGCTGACCAGCACCGGCTCTTTGTAGCGCTTGGGTACTTCAAACAGCGCGCCAAAGCCGCCAATGCCTGCCAGCACGCCTTCGCGCATGGTTTTCTTGGCCAGGGGCTTGATGCGTTCGACCAGGGCGTCGCCCGCGTCGATATCGACCCCGGCGTCTTTGTACGAGAGGGGGGCGGTGTGGGATGTGGTCATGGTGTGGGGTTCACAAGAGGCTGAAGGTGCAGGCAAAACTGCCCAGATAAGCGGGTTGGCGGGATTTAGCCGCGCAGCCCTCTACAATTTGCGCAGATTTTAAGGGCAGGCGCAGCGTCATTCCATCGGCCCGCATCCCTGTCCACTCCATTCTCGCTACTCCAGCCCATCACCTGATGCAATTCACCTCCACCCAAAGGCGCGCTCTGGCCTGGCTTTCCATTGCTGCGGTCGCCGTGCTGGCGCTGTGGCTGCTGGGGCCGGTGCTGACGCCGTTTGCCGTGGCCGCCGTGCTGGCCTACGTGCTGACGCCGCTGGTGGACAGGCTGGACAGCCTGTGCAAAGGCCGCGTGCCGCGGGTGCTGGCGGTGGCGGTGGTCGAGCTGGTGTTCATCGTGGCGGTGCTCGCCGTGGCCCTGCTGATCGTGCCGATTCTGGTCAAGGAGGCTCCGCTGATGCGCGAGCAGCTGCCGCTGCTGCTGGACGGGCTGGCCAAATGGCTGAAGCCGCTGCTGGCCCAGCTGGGGCTCAAGGTGGCGCTGGACCCGGTGAGCATCAAGGCCTTTGTGTTCAAGTACCTGAACGCCAATGTGGAAGACGCGCTGGCCTCGCTGGTCTCGTCGGTGCGGCTGGGAGGCAGTTTTGCCATGGCTGTGCTGGGCAATCTGGTGCTGATTCCGGTGGCGCTGTTCTACCTGCTGATGGACTGGGACCGCTTCATCGCCCAGCTGGTGGCCCTGGTGCCTACCCGCTTGCGCCCTGGTTTCGACAGCTTTGTGGAAGAGGCCGACGAGGTGCTGGGCCAGTACCTGCGCGGCCAGCTGCTGGTGATGCTGATCATGGCGGTGTTTTACGCGGTCGGGCTGTCGCTGTTCGGGCTCGATCTGGGCCTGCCGATTGGGCTGTTCACTGGCCTGGCGATGTTCGTGCCCTATTTGGGCTTTGGCATCGGCCTGGTGCTGGCGGCACTGGCCGGGCTGTTGCAGTTTGCCTCGATCAAGGCGCTGGTGATGGTGGCCGTGGTGTACGGCATCGGCCAGTTTGTGGAAAGCCTGTTCCTCACCCCGCGCTTGGTGGGCGAGCGCATCGGCCTGCACCCGCTGGCGGTGATTTTTGCCCTGCTGGCCTTTGGCCAGGTGTTCGGCTTCGTCGGCGTGCTGGTGGCGCTGCCGGCCAGCGCCGTGCTGCTGGTGGCGATACGCCGGGTGCGTACCAGCTACCTGGCCAGCCCTTTGTACCAAGGATAGCCATGCAGCAACTGGTATTGGATATCGGCCTGGCGACCAGCCCCACATTGGCGAATTTTTTTGCCGGCCAGAATGCGGCCGCGCTGCAGCATGTGCAGCAGGCGGTGGTGGATACCGGCAGGCCGCTGCAAACCTATCTATGGGGCGGCTCGGCCACCGGCAAGACCTATTTGCTGCGCGCGGTGCGCGAGGCCTACCGCATGCAGGCGGCGCGGGTCGGCTGGCTCGACCCCAGCGTTTACGAGCCGCCGGAATTCGACGACGGCTGGGCTGCGGTGCTGCTGGACGATGTGCACCTGTACAACCCGGCGCAG
This sequence comes from Rhodoferax ferrireducens, assembly GCF_031458075.1. Lineage (GTDB taxonomy): Bacteria > Pseudomonadota > Gammaproteobacteria > Burkholderiales > Burkholderiaceae_C > Rhodoferax_B > Rhodoferax_B ferrireducens_A. Next base: position 514,108 of record NZ_JAVDXT010000002.1, read on the forward strand.
CAGCACATGGCTTTTAAATGGTTTGTGAATGCCCAAACCAGCCGCTGCTGGGTGCTGGGTGCAGGCGACGTGCCGCCGGCCGATCTGGTGCTGCGCGAAGATTTGCGCACCCGGCTCGGTGGCGGCCACATCTTTGCGCTGCAGCCGCTGAGCGAGGACGAGTGCCGCGGCGTGCTGCGCCGCGAAGCCCAGGCGCGCGGCCTGGTGCTGAGCGACGAGGTGGTGGACTTCATGCTGCGCCGCTTCAGCCGCGACCTGGGTAGCCTGATGCAGCTGCTCGAGCATCTGGACCGCTACGCGTTGCAAACCCAGCGCGCCATCACCATTCCCCTGGTTAAATCCATGCTGGAGACAATTTGAAAGACCATCCCGTGAAGCTGGCGCTGTTCGACCTGGACCACACGCTGATACCGATCGACTCGGACTACGCCTGGGGCGCCTACACCACCTCCATCGGCTGGACCGACCCGGTGGTGTTCCAGCAGCGCAACGACGACTTCTACGCCCATTACAAGGCCGGCACCCTCGACATCCACGAGTACGTGCTGTTTGCCACGGACGCCGCACGCCGCCAGGGTGCTGCGAAATCGATAGCTGCTCACGCAGACTTCATGCGCACTGTCGTGCTGCCGGTCATCAAGCCGGTGGCCCGGGAGCTGTTGCGCCAGCACCAGGAGGCGGGCGACCAGGTGGTCATCGTCACCGCCACCAATGCCTTCGTCACCCGCCCCATCGCCCTGGCGCTGGGTGTCGATGAACTGATTGCGGTGGACCTGGAGCATGACGCCAGCGGCTGGATCACCGGCAAGATCCAGGGCGTGCCCTCGTTCCGCGAGGGCAAGATCAGCCGGGTCGAAGACTGGCTGGCCCACCGCGGCTGGGGCTGGGGCGATGTGGAGGCGACTTTCTACTCCGACTCGATCAACGACCTGGCACTGCTGGAAAAAGTCCAGCACCCGGTGGCCACCAACCCCGATGCGCGTTTGCGCGCGATTGCCACCGAACGCGGATGGCGCATACTGGACCTGTTTACTCCATGACTTACGCAACCTCCGGCGGATGGCTCCCGAGCCCGCCCGCCGGAGGTTGCGTAAGTCTTACACCATTCACATGATCAAGACCTTCATCGATAAATTGCTGGGCAAAAAGCCCGCCGCCAAAAAGCCCAAGTTCGGCAAGCGCGCAGAAATTCCTGTTTCCGAGCACGGCATCAACCCCGCCCTGGTGGATGAACGGGCGCTCAACGTAGTCAGCACCTTGCAGCAGGCCGGGTTTGAGGCCTACATCGTCGGCGGCGCGGTACGCGACCTGCTGGTCGGTCTGCGCCCCAAGGACTTTGACGTGGCCACCAATGCCACGCCCGAGCAGGTCAAGGGCCTGTTCCGCCGGGCCTTCATCATCGGCCGGCGCTTCCGCATCGTCCACGTGGTCTACGGCCGAGGTCGTGAGAACGAGGTCATCGAGGTCTCGACCTTCCGTGCCTACATGGACAACGCGGCTGCCGAGCAGGTGGCCGGCAATGAGCGCACCAGCAAGAGCGAGCTGGCCAATATGAAGCACGCGGTCGATTCCAGCGGCCGGGTGCTGCGCGACAACGTCTGGGGGCCGCACGACGAGGATGCCGCTCGCCGCGACTTCACCATCAACGCCATGTACTACGACCCGAAGAGCCAGATCGTGGTCGACTACCACGGCGGTCTGAAGGACAGTAAAAACCGCGTCATCCGCATGATTGGCGACCCGGCTACGCGTTACCGTGAAGACCCGGTGCGCATCATCCGCGCCGTGCGTTTTGCCGCCAAGCTCGGACCACTGGGCTTCAGCATCGAACCCAAAACCGCGGCACCGCTGGTGAATTCGCAGAAGTTGCTGGCCGATGTGCCGCAAAGCCGCTTGTTCGATGAAATGCTCAAGCTGCTGCAAACCGGCCACGCGGTCGCCACCATCGCCCAATTGCGCAAGCTGGGCATGGCGACCGGCATCTACCCGCTGCTCGATGTGGTGGTGGAGCGCGCCGACCAGCCGTTTGTGCTGGCCGCGCTGCAGGATACCGACCGCCGGGTCGGCGAAGGCAAGCCGGTGGCGCCCAGCTTCCTGCTGGCCTGCGTGCTGTGGGCCGACGTGCGTGACGGCTGGGCTGCCCGCTCGGCCCAACAGCCTTCGTTTGCGGCGCTACAGGACGCGGTGGAAGATGTGTTCAACGCGCGCATCGGCGATGTCTCCGGCCGCGGTCGGCTGGCCGGCGATATGCGCGAGACCTGGCTGATGCAGCCGCGCTTCGAGAAGCGCGTGGGCAGCGGCCCCTACGGCATGATTGACCAGCCGCGCTTCCGCGCCGCTTTTGACTTCATGCGCTTGCGTGCCGACGCTGGCGAGGTGGAGCAGGTGATTGCCGACTGGTGGCAGGAGTTCACCACCGGTAGCGACGACCAGCGCGAAGACCTGCTGGCCCAGGCCCGCGAAGAGCAGAGCCGCCGCCAGCGCCCGGTGCGCGTGCCCCGCGTGGTCACACAGCCGAAAGAGGGCACTGCTGCAGGCCCGGTGGAGGCAGCCCACGAGTCGGATGCCGCCGCAGCGCCCAAAAAGCGCCGTCGCCGCCGCAAGCCCAGTGGTGGCGGTGCGCCGGTTGCCGGCTCGGATGCTTGAAGCGGTGCGGGAGCCGGTCACCGCCTATGTGGCGCTAGGCGCCAATCTAGGCGATGCCGTACAGACCGTACGCAGTGCGATGGAGGCCATCCATGGCTTGCCGCAGACCGAGGTTCGCCAGCGTTCGTCGCTGTACCTGACCACGCCCATCGATTCCGATGGGCCCGACTACGTGAACGCGGTGGTAGAGGTCATTACAAGTCTGTGCGCACCAGATCTGCTGGAGCAGCTACAGAAAATAGAGCAATCGGCAGGCCGCAAGCGGCCGTACCGGAATGCACCGCGCACGCTGGACCTGGATATTCTGTTGTTCGGCAGTGGGCATGTCCACAGCTTGGCGCTGACCGTGCCGCATCCGCGCATGGTGCAGCGGGCCTTTGTGCTGCGGCCGCTGGCCGAGATTGCGCCGGCGCTGGTCACCCCCAAACAGCTGCGTGCGGTGCGCGACCAGGCAATCGAGAAGTTATAAGTAAAACAAGCCGTTAGCGCTTATTCCATCTGCACTAGCAGCTATACAAGATATAGCAGTTCGCCTTAGTAGGCCTTCTTGTCGTTCAACACCACCAGCACGGTTTTGACGATGATCCACAGGTCAAAGCCCAGCGACCAGTTGCGCAGGTATTCCAGGTCGTAGTCGATGCGTTTTTCCATCTTGTCGATGGTGTCGGTCTCGCCGCGGTAGCCGCTGACCTGGGCCCAGCCGGTAATGCCTGGCTTGACCTTGTGCCGCACCATGTAGCCCTTGACCAGTTTGCGGTAGGTTTCGTTGTGCGCCACCGCGTGCGGGCGCGGCCCGACGATGCTCATGCGGCCCTGCAGCACGTTGACGAACTGTGGCAGCTCGTCCAATGAGGTCTTGCGCAGAATCGCGCCCAGCGGCGTGATGCGGCTGTCGTTCTTGGTCGCCTGCTTGACCACCGTGCCGTTGTCTTCTGTGGTCATGGAGCGGAATTTGTAGACCAGGATTTCCTTGCCATCCAGCCCGTAGCGGCGCTGCTTGAAGATGATGGGTCCGGGTGACGTGAACTTGACCGCCAATGCCAGCGCCAGAAAGATCGGCGATGCCAATATCAGAATCATCAGCGAGATGAAGATGTCCGATGCGCGCTTGATCAGGCCGCTCATGCCGTTGAACGGGGTTTCGCAAACGGCCATCACTGGCATCGGCCCCACATTCGCCAGGCGACCCTGGATCAGGTCGGTCATGAAAATATCCGGTACAAAGTAGATCGACGCTGTGGTGTCCTTGAGGTCGTCCAGCACGGCCAGTATGCGGGGTTGGGAGGCCATGGGCAGGGCCAGGTAAATGGCTTCGACGTCGCTGGTTTTCATGAACTCCGCCAGATCCGACATGCGTCCCAGCATCGGGACCTTGCCCAGCTCGCCCAGACGGTCCGAACTGCGGTCGTCAAAAAAACCCAGCACGCGGGTATTCAGGTAGGGATTGGACTCAAACTCGTGCAGCAAGCGCAGGCCCACCTCATTCACACCTGTGATCACCACCCGGCGCTGCTGTCCGCTGCCGGTAATGGCTTTGGGCAGCGCCCAGCGCAAGAAAAAATGGCTACCGATCTGGGCAAGTGGCGTCAGCACCGCCCAGGCAATCAATACCGGCCGGGTAAAGCTTTTCATATAGCCCGTGGCCACGCCAAAGCCACCCAGGATGACCAGGAACACCAGCCAGTTGGTCAAAAGCTTGCGCACCATGCGCTGGGGGGGCTCGTGGAAGCCCACATTGCCCGGGAAAGACAGCGAAAAAGCAATCACTCCCAGGATGATGTAGCGCGCCGACAGCGGATGCGCATACCAGGCCAAACATGCGGCCAAGGTAACCATAGTAACCACGGGATCGAGAAAGGCTTCCAGCGCTCCGGGCAGCGTAAAGCTCGGACGCAAGAAATTCTTTTGTTTGTCAAGAGCGTTTATCATGAGGGGATCTAGAAACAAGCTTCTCTGCAGCAAAAAATACACGCAAATGTACCAATGATTGGAACACTCGCGGCCCTAAAAATGTGCGCGGCATGTCGGTATTTCTTACATAGTAAGAAAGTTACATCTGTACACAACATTTGTTTAATTAATATGCTGCAATGCAACATGTTGTTTTTATTGGGAATTCGAAATTTCCATCGGGGTTTTCCATAGGTTCGGCATGGATGTTGCTATTTCATCCCTGTCCTTATCCATGAATGGGCTTTTTATGAAAAAACTGATTCACATCTTGGTCGCGGCAGTCGTTGGCTTTACTGCGGCAGCTTCCGCATCCGCCACAAATTCTCAAGTCAATGCTTCCGTCGCTATGGCTCAGAGCTCCGCTGGCGCTAGCAAGGACATGGCTGGCATGGATGCGCTTGTGCAGTCGCTGCAAACGGGTATGGTCAAGACAGGTTTTTCCCCTGTATCGCGTAGCCGCGAATCCTCCGTGGGTTCTTTTGCGGCGGGTAGCGTGGCGGCTGAGGCCTCTGCTGCAGAGGAAACCGGTGATGAAGATGGCCGCATGCTGGTGGCCGGCCTGGTGCTGATGGGGGTGATCGCGCTTCGTCGTATCCGCAGCTGAGATGGTGTGTGCGACCAGAGCCTGGCCAGGCTCTGGCGCATAGATGCAGCAAGTAGGCTGCCCGCTACAGCGGCAGCTTTTTTTTGGTTTGGCTTATGCCAACCCGTATTTTTGAACTGTTTACTGCTTTCGGCAGTACGCCAAAACAGACTTCCCAACATTCACGCACACAGTGCGTCACCAGGACGGGTGGGGTTGTGGGGCCGGTTAAACTCGGCGCAGTCATCTTTTTGTCATATTTCTGACGCAATCCCCCCTTAGGAGTCCCGCCATGCTGTTTGGCAAGCTGTTGCCGCGTGAAGGCAATTTTTTCGAAATGTTCAACCAGCATGCGGACCGCATTGTGGAGGCCGCGCGCGCCTTCTCGCAGTTGGTGGCTAATTACAACGATCCGCATTTGCGCGAGAAGTACAACCGCGACGTGGATATCGCCGAGAGCGCGGCCGACCGTGTGACCCACGACGTCAACAAGATGTTGCACAAGACCTTCATCACGCCGATTGACCGCGAGCAGATACACAAGCTGATCAACACCATGGATGACGTGGCCGATCTGATCCAGGATTCCGCCGAAACCATGGCCTTGTACGACGTGCGCCACATGACGGACGAAATCTCCCGTTTGACCGAGTTGAGCGTGAAGTGCTGCGAGCGTTTGAAAGACGCTGTGTACATGCTGTCCAAGATCGCAGAGCCCGCCACCGCAGAAGCGGCTTTGAAGACCTGCGAAGAAATCGATCGCCTGGAATCGGATGCCGACCGCGTTATGCGTTCTGCCATGAGCAAGCTGTTTCGTGAAGAGCCCGATGTGCGGGAGGTGATCAAGCTCAAGGCGATTTACGAGCTGTTGGAAACCATTACCGATAAATGCGAAGACGTGGCCAATCTGATCGAGGGCATCGTCCTCGAGAACTCCTGATCCGAGGCATTACATGGCAACGGTGCAGGTAGGTTTGTGGGTGGTGGTGCTCTTGGTGGTGCTGGCTTTGCTGTTCGACTTCATGAACGGGTTTCATGACGCGGCAAATTCGATTGCTACTGTAGTGTCCACCGGTGTGTTGAAGCCCGCGCAAGCTGTGGTGTTTGCGGCATTTTTCAATTTCATTGCGATTTTCATCTTCCATCTGAGTGTGGCGGCGACGGTGGGCAAGGGGATTGCCGATGCCGGCGTGGTGGATGTGCACGTGGTATTTGGCGCCCTGGTGGGGGCGATCTTCTGGAATTTTGTCACCTGGTATTACGGCATCCCTAGCAGTTCGTCACATGCGCTGATTGGTGGCATTGTGGGGGCCGTGATGGGCAAGGCGGGTTCCAGTGCGCTGGTGTCTAGTGGCATCCTGAAGACGGTGGCATTTATCTTCATCTCACCCGTGCTGGGCTTTTTTCTCGGGTCTTTGATGATGGTGCTGGTGGCCTGGGTGTGTCGCAGGGCGACTCCGTCCAAGGTGGATCGGTGGTTCCGGCGCCTGCAGTTGGTCTCCGCGGGAGCCTATAGTCTGGGCCACGGCGGCAACGATGCGCAGAAAACCATAGGCATCATCTGGATGCTGTTGATTGCTACCGGCTACTCGGCTTCGACGGATGCATCGCCTCCGACCTGGGCGATTGTCTGCTGCTATACCGCGATTGCCATGGGCACCATGTTTGGTGGCTGGCGTATTGTGAAAACCATGGGACAGAAGATCACCAAGCTCAAGCCGGTGGGGGGGTTTTGCGCTGAAACCGGGGGTGCCCTGACGCTGTTTCTGGCAACCGCGCTGGGGGTTCCTGTGTCGACTACCCACACCATTACCGGCGCCATTGTGGGGGTGGGGTCAACCCAGCGCGCCAGTGCCGTGCGTTGGGGGGTGGCTGGCACCATCGTCTGGGCCTGGATTTTCACCATCCCCGCCAGTGCCTTCGTGGCCGCCATTGCCTACTGGTTGAGCCTGCAGATTTTTTAATTATTGGCTGATCTTCTGCGCTTCTTCGATCTGGTATTCGAAGTAGCGCTGGAAGCTAAAGGCCAGGCTGGCCATCAAGGTGCCTGCGCCTATCAGCAAGGCGCAAACCAGTGCGCCCACAGTCAGCCAGTTGGTTTCACCCGCTGCTGCATCCGATGCGCCAGCGGGGTTGAACTTGGTGTTCCACTTTTCCGGCGCCATCAGGCCAAAAATTAGCGCCGACAAGGCGCCCGCCGTAATGCTCAACCCCAGCAGCGGAATCAAAACCCAGCTCCAGTGGTCGTCCAGGCCCAGGGTGTGCACGCGTTGTATGCCGTAAAGGCCTAGCGCCGTCGGCAGTATGAACAGCCAGCCCCAGATATCGCCCAGGCCGCGTAAATAAAAGCGGTGCAGCCCCAGCGGGCCACCCAAAAATGCCAACCAGGCGGCCAAAGTTTTGTTTTTCATAGGGCCCGATTATTCAGGGGAACTGGTGTTGCCGACGCCAATGAATTTTTCCATCAGCACAACGTCTAGCCAGCGGCCAAACTTCCATCCGCAGGCGCTAAGCACGCCGACCTGGTTGAACCCCAGGCTGCGGTGCACACCGATGGAGCCGGCGTTGCCCGAATCGCCAATTACGGCAATCAGCTTGCGGACGCCGGCGCGTTCAGCCTGGGTCATGAGTTCGGCGAGCAGGATGCGTCCCAGGCCTTTACCGCCGGTATCGGGGGCCAAATACACCGAGTCTTCTGCGGAGAAACGGTATGCGGGGCGGGGCTTGAACCAGTTGCAATAGGCAAAGCCTTGGACTTCTCCCGCATCTTCCAGTACCAGGTAGGGAAGGCCTTTGGCCAGTACATCTGCACGGCGACCGGCCATCTCTTCGGTACTGGGTGGCGTGGTCTCAAAAGTGCCGGTCCCATGCAGTACATGGTGGGTATAGATGGCGGCGATGGCATGCATGTCGTCGTCACTGACGGGGCGTATTGTGGGCATGGCGTGATGGGCTTGGGTGAAGGTATAATGGAAGGCTTTTCAGCGTGTCACTGGCTAGGTGGTCAGTTGCGTGTCTCAACGCTGGAATAAAACGCCAGGTGCCCACTTGGCACTTATGGCAATCGGTTGGAATTATTTTCAGCCACCCCGAAGGATAAATCATGGTCGTTATTCGACTCGCCCGTGGCGGTGCAAAAGCACGCCCGTTTTTCAACATCGTTGTGACCGACAAGCGCACCCGCCGCGACGGTCGTTTCATTGAGCGCATCGGTTTCTACAACCCAATCGCCACCGCCAATGAAGAAAGCATCCGCATTGCACAAGACCGCCTGACCCACTGGCGTAGCGTTGGTGCCCAGGCTTCCCCCACGGTGGAACGCCTGATTGCACAAGCTGCCAAAAAAGCAGCCCCAGCCGCTTAATTTTGAACAGCAGGCGCTCGGCGCTTGCCTTGCAGCACCCATGATGCCCTCTCTAGATACCGCTGAATTGCCGGCGGATGCCGTAGAAGTAGGGCGCGTGGGTGATGCTTGGGGGATCAAAGGCTGGTTCAAGGTCGTCTCCCACAGCGCCACACCCGAGGCGCTTTTTTCTTCCAAACGCTGGTTTCTGTTGCCAGCCGAGCGGGGTACCAAAACCTTTGCCGGCACCAAGCTGCTGCGCGTGATGGAAGCCAAAGAACATTCTGGTGGCATTGTGGCCCAGGCCCATGCGGTCGAGGGGCGGGATGCTGCCGAGGCCTTGCGCGGTGCCCGAATCTTCGTGGCCCGCACCAGTTTCCCCACTGCCGCCACCGACGAGTACTACTGGGTCGATCTGATCGGCCTGGATGTGGTGAACCGCGAAGGCGCCGCCCTGGGCCAGGTTAAAGAACTGCTGGCTACCGGTGCCCAGACCGTGCTGGTGATTGGTTACCAGGCGCTGGATGAAGCCGGCGTCAGCCAGGAACTGGAGCGTATGGTTCCATTCGTTGCCGTATACGTTGACAAGGTCGACCTGCCCGCGCGCCGTATCACCGTGGACTGGCAGCCCGACTATTGAACCGGCAGGCGCTGCGCATGCGGTTCGACATCATTAGTCTTTTTCCTGAGTTATTTGCTCCGTTTTTGACCAGCGGCATCACCCGCCGCGCGTTTGAAGCCGGCTTGGTGGATGTGCATCTCTGGAATCCGCGCGATTTTGCCGATGGCAACTACCGCCGCGTCGACGACCGGCCTTTTGGCGGTGGTCCGGGCATGGTCATGCTGGCGGAGCCGCTGGCGCGCTGCCTGCGGACGATCCAGGCCGCGCGCGCAGATGCGGTGCCTGCACCTGTCGTCTTGTTTTCTCCTTTGGGCTCGACGCTTACGCATGCAGCGGTAGAAGTCTGGTCGGCCAGTGCGGGTGCGGTGCTGGTCTGTGGACGCTACGAAGGCATAGACCAGCGCTTCATCGACCGCTTCGTGACGCACCAGGTCAGCCTGGGCGACTTTGTGTTGTCAGGCGGGGAAGTCGCGGCCCTGGCTTTGCTGGACGCGGTGGCGCGGCTGCAGCCCGGGGTGTTGAACGACGCCGGCAGCCACCAGTTCGATAGCTTCAACCCGGCATTGGATGGTTTGCTCGACTGCCCGCACTACACCCGCCCGGAAACCTGGGAAGAGCACAAAGTACCCGAGGCCTTGCTGTCGGGCCACCATCTGCAGATCGAGCGCTGGCGGCGTGACCAGCGCCTGCAGATTACCGCGCAGCGCCGCCCCGATTTGCTGCAGGCCGCGCGTGCAGCCGGCCGCCTGAACCGGGCCGACGAGGCCTTGCTGAAGAGCTTGCCGCCGACCTGAAAAGAGTGGGGTGGCCTGAAATGCTATACTTGAAGGCTTTTCGATCCTCTGCTCGGCCGTTCTGCCATCCTGGTGGGACATTAGCTAATCCAGGCGCGGGCATGATCACAAGAGGAAAACCATGAACTTAATCGAAACCCTAGAGCAAGAAGAAATTGCCCGTCTTGGGAAGACCATTCCCGCTTTCGCCCCCGGCGACACTGTGATCGTCAGTGTCAACGTGGTTGAAGGTTCGCGCAAGCGTGTGCAGGCCTACGAAGGCGTCGTGATTGCCAAGCGCAACCGCGGCCTCAACAGCGGCTTCACCGTGCGTAAGATCTCTAGCGGCGAAGGCGTGGAGCGTACGTTCCAAACCTACAGCCCGCTGATCGCTGGTATTGAAGTCAAGCGCCGCGGTGATGTCCGCCGTGCCAAGCTGTACTACCTGCGTGACCGCAGCGGCAAGTCGGCGCGTATCAAGGAAAAGCTGCCTAACCGTATCAAGGTTGCAGCAGCCAAAGCAGCCGCTTAATCCGCGCTGTTCCTTTGAAAAAGCCGCCACAAGCATTGCGCTTGTGGCGGCTTTTTCTTTGGCCTTGCACAATACCTGCGTGACCCAAATACCTCTCACCCCTTTGTCGAAGCTGCCCCACTTCGACCCGCGCAAAATCCCGGTGCTCGGCGTGGACGGGCATCTGCCTGCCGTACCACCGTCCCAGTTGCTGCCCGATGCCTTGCGCCAGCGCTTTCTTCTGCCCCCGGCTTGGCAGCCCGAGGTGCGGGCCGAACCGCGCTTCACCGACCGTGTGCCCCGGCAGGCGGCGGTGCTGATCCCCATCGTCCTGCATGCCTTGGCACAGGGCGGGCCGACCGTGCTGCTGACCGAGCGCACCTCGCACATGTCCACCCACGCCGGCCAGATTGCCTTTCCAGGCGGCAAGGTCGATGCTTCCGATGCCGATGTGTCCGCTGCCGCCTTGCGCGAGGCTTGGGAGGAGGTCGGTCTGGCGGCCCACTATGTACAGGTGATAGGCCAGCTGCCGGAATACGTGACCGGCACGGCCTTTGTCGTCACCCCCGTAGTGGCGCTGGTGCAGCCGGGCTTTACCCTGGTGCACCAGCCCGACGAGGTCGCCGATGCGTTCGAGGTGCCGCTGGCATTTTTGATGGACCCGGCGCACCACCGGCGCCACGCGTTCGCCTGGGAAGGCGTGCAGCGCGAATGGTTTTCCATGCCCTACCAGGACGCGCAGGGCGAGCGTTTCATCTGGGGCGCCACCGCCGGGATGTTGCGAAATTTCTACCGATTCCTGTCGGCCTAGGCGGCGTGTGGCGGACGCTACACGGTAGGTCGTTATCATCGTGGCATGAGCTTTTTCGCGATCATGTTTGCGCTCCTGCTGGAGCAGGTCCGCCCGGTGGCCCGAGACAACCCGATACACGGCATGCTGCGCGCCTGGGTGCGCGGCTCGAGCCGCAATTTCGATGCGGGCAAACCACAGCATGGCTGGCTGGCCTGGGTGCTGGCAGTCGGCGTCCCCAGCCTGGTCGCACTCGGCCTGCATTGGCTGCTGGTGTGGGCGCTGGGTTGGCCGGTGGCGGTGGTCTGGAACGTGGCCGTGCTCTACATCACCCTGGGCTTTAGACAGTTCAGCCACCATTTCACCGAGATCCGCGATGCGCTGGAAAGCGGCGACGAGCCCCTGGCGCGCGAGCTGCTGGCCCAGTGGCAGCAGGTTGACGCCAGCGAGTTGCCGCGCAGCGAAATCGTCCGCCATGTGATCGAATATTCGGTGCTCGCCGCGCACCGCCATGTGTTTGGCGTGCTGGCCTGGTATTCGGTGCTGGCTGCGCTGGGCCTGGGGCCAGCCGGCGCGGTGTTCTACCGCCTGAGCGAATTCGTTTCGCGCTACTGGGCCTACAAGGCCCGCGACCAGCACCAGCCGGCCAGCGCCTCGCTGCAAAAAGCCGCCGCCAATGCCTGGACCGTGATCGACTGGCTGCCGGCCCGCGCCACGGCCCTGGGTTTTGCGGTGGTTGGCAGCTTCGAAGACGCGATCGACAGCTGGCGTAACTATGCGCAGCGCTTCCCGAATGACAACGACGGTGTGGTGCTGGCGGCGACCTCGGGCGCGCTGAACGTGCGCCTGGGTGGCGAGGCCTTGAAGGCCACCGAAGCCCTGGGCTACAACGGTGCCACGCCGCTGGAGCTGGGCATAGACACCGAGTCCACCCCCGGCCGCGACCCCGAGCTGGCCCATCTGCGCAGCGTCGTCGGTCTGGTCTGGCGCGCCGTGGTGTTGTGGATGGGCATGCTGGCCTTGCTGACCCTGGCCAATCTGCTCGGCTGATTTTTAAAGAAAACCAGGCTCTGGCGCAGATATAGTCTGCGCTGGCAGCTATGAAAGCAATAGCATTTTGACTTCTTCCCCGTTCTGGAGCCCGGTAGTCGGCGGGCTGGTGCCCTATGTGCCCGGCGAGCAGCCCAAGCTCGCCAACCTGACCAAGCTCAACACCAACGAGAACCCGTACCCGCCGTCGCCCAAGGTGGTGGCCGCGATCCAGGCCGCGGCCGAGCAGGGCTTGCAGCTGTATCCCGACCCGGAATCCGTCGCCTTGCGCGGCGCGATTGCCCGCCAGTACGGCTTACAGCCGGACCAGGTGTTTGTCGCCAACAGCTCGGACGAGGTGTTGGCGCATGCCTTTTTCGCGCTGTTCCAGCAGGCCGCGCCGCTGGTGCTGCCCGATGTGACCTACAGCTTTTACCAGGTGTATTGCGGGCTGTATGGCATCCCCATGCATGTCGTGCCGCTGGCCGATGGCTTGCGGGTGGACGTGGAGACCCTGGTCGGTCCCGCCGGCAGCGAGATTGCCGGTGTGGTGGTTGCCAACCCGAACGCGCCCACCGGCATCGGCCTGCCGTTGGCGCAGATCGAGCGCCTGCTACAGATGCACCCCCAGCACGCGGTGTTGGTCGACGAGGCCTATGTGGATTTTGGCGGCGAGTCGGCTGTCGGTCTGATCGCCCGCTACCCGAATCTGCTGGTCACGCAGACCTTGTCCAAATCGCGCTCGCTGGCCGGTTTGCGGGTCGGCCTGGCCTGTGGCCAGCGGCCTTTGATCGAGGCGCTGGAGCGGGTGAAGAACAGCTTCAACTCCTATCCGCTGGGTCGGCTGGCCCAGGCCGGAGCGCTGGCGGCGTTTGAAGACCAGGCCTATTTCGCCCAGACTTGCGCGGCCGTGGTGCACAGCCGTGAAGGCCTGGCGCTGCAGCTGGAGGACATGGGTTTCGAGGTGCTGCCCTCGCAGGCCAACTTTGTGTTTGCCCGCCATCCGCAGCGCGACGCTGCCGAGTTGGCGGCCGAGCTGCGTAAACGCGCAGTGCTGGTGCGACATTTCAAGCAGGCACGCATCGCCCAGTACCTGCGCATCAGCGTCGGCACGCCGGCGCAGTGCGATAGCTTGTTGCAGGCGCTGGCGCAGATCCTGGGTTAGAACTTCGATGCGTCCAGCTCGGCGAACAGGTCGCTATATATTTTGTAGCGCCTGTCGCTGATGCTGCCTACGCTACCGTCGTTTTTGACTGCGGCCATCACGCCGCAGCCCGGTTCGTGCAGGTGCGTGCAGTTGTAGAACTTGCAGCGTTCCACAAAGGGTTTGATGTCCGGCATCAGGCCCGACAAGTGCCGGGCATCGATGTGGTGCAGGCCGAATTCCTGGAAGCCCGGCGAGTCGATCAACGCGGTATTCGCCTCTTTGTCGACCCAGTACCAGGTGGTGCTGGTGGTGGTGTGCTTGCCGGTGTTCAGCGCCTGCGAGATTTCGCGCGTGGCGGCCAGGGCGCCGGGCACCAGATGGTTGGTCAAGGTGCTTTTGCCGGCGCCGGATGGGCCTAGCACCAAGGTGGTTTTGCCGGCCAACTCGGCTTTGACGGCCTCTAGAGTGCCACCGCCGTCTTTCAGTGACAGCGGCAGCATGCGGTAACCCATGTCGCGGTAGGCGGTCAGCCAGCCCCAGGCGCGGTCGAAAGGTTCGGTCAGATCCTGCTTGTTCAGCACGATCAGCGGGCTGATGCGCTCGGCCTCGGCGGCGATCAGCGCGCGCGACAGCTGGGTCTCGGAGAACTCGGGTTCGGCGGCGATCAGGATTAGCACCTGGTCGAGATTCGCGGCAAAAGACTTGGTGCGGATTTCGTCCTGGCGGTAGAACAGGTTGCGGCGCGGCTGCAGTTTTTCGATGGTGCCGTCTTCGCCCTGGCCGGTGGCAGCGGGCAGCCACAGCACCTTGTCGCCGACCACAGCCGTGCTCTTCTTGCCGCGCGGGTGGCAGATCAGGCGGCTGCCGTCAGCGCGCTCCACCATGCAGTGGCGGCCGTAGGTGGCTACGACCAGGCCTGGGGTGAGGGTGGGGCGGCCGCTCAAACCAGTGCCCAGAGTTGACGCTTAAACAAGGAGTGCATTCAGTTGCGCCGCGCAGTCAAAGTCGGTGACCGACAGGCCGCCCACGTCGTGGGTGTTGAAGCGCACCACGCAGCGGTTGTATGACACCTGCAGATCCGGGTGGTGGTCTTGCCGGTGCGCCACCAGGGCGGCGGCGTTGACGAAGGCGATGGTCTCGAAATAGTTGGCGAAGCGGAAGGTTTTGCTGATGGCGATGTCGGCACCGTCGCCCTCCAGCTGCCAGCCTTCTACATGGGTTAGCTTTGCTACGATTTCTGCAGCGTTCAGCGCCCGCCGGGTCTGCGTGGACCAGTCTTTTTTCTTCAGGTCAGAGGTCATGTGGCGGCTCCTTGGGCCATGCGCGCCAGCCGCTCGGAGGCCGGCGGGTGCGAGTAGTAGAACTTCACGAACACCGGGTCGGGTGTCAGGGTGGAGGCATTGTCTTCGTACAGCTTGAGCAGGGCAGTAGACAGGTCTTGCCCACTGGTTTGCTGGACGGCGTAGGCGTCGGCCTGGAACTCGTGCTTGCGCGACACCTGGGCCGACAGCGGGGCGATGAAGAAGGTGAATGTCGGCGTGGCCAGCATGAACAGCAGCAGCGCCAGCGCGTCGTTCGGCGCGCCCGACATATTTGGAATGACGCCCAGGCCGGTATAGAACCAGACCTGCGCCGACAGCCAGCCCAGCAGCGCAAAGCCCAGCAGGCTGAAGGCAAACATGGTGACGATGCGCTGGATGATGTGCTTGTGCTTGAAGTGGCCGAGCTCGTGGGCCAGCACGGCGTCGACTTCAGCAGGGGCCAGTTTGCTCAGCAGCGTGTCATAGAACACCACGCGCTTGGCGGCGCCAAAGCCGGTGAAGTAGGCATTCGCATGGGCACTGCGCTTGCTGCCGTCCATCACGAACAAGCCCTTGGCGGCAAAGCCGCAGCGTTGCATCAGGGCGGTGACGCGGGCCTTCAGGGTCTCGTCCTCCAGCGGCTTGAACTTGTTGAACAGCGGGGCGATGAAGGTCGGGTAAATCATCAACAGCAGCAGGTTGATGCCCATCCAGGCGCTCCAGGCCCAGAGCCACCAGCGCGGGCCGGCGCTGCCCATCAGCCACAGGATCAGCGCGGCGATCGGCAGGCCGATGACGGCACCGACGACGCTGGACTTGAGCATGTCGGCCAGCCAGAGCTTGACGGTGGTCTTGTTGAAGCCGAAGCGCTCTTCGATCACAAAGGTCTGGTACAGCGTGACCGGGATGTCGATCAGGCCGCTGACCAGCACAAAGCCGACCAGCAGCGCTAGCTGCTGCCACATGCCGCCGCCCAGCCAGGCCAGCAGGCTCTGGTTCAGCCCATTCAGTCCGCCCAGCAGCGTCCAGCCCAGCAGAACGGTTGTGCCCAGCGCCAGTTCCAGTAGGCCGAAACGGGCCTTGGTGATGGTGTAGTCGGCGGCCTTTTGGTGGGCCGCCAGGGTGATATGGCTGGCGAACGCCGCGGGTACGTGATTGCGGTGCTGGGCAACGTGGCGGATCTGGCGCGAGGCCAGCCAGAACTTGACCCACATGCCCACAATCAACATAGCGGCAAAGCCGAGGGTCAGGGCAGTTGAGGGCGAAAAAGGGGCGAAATCTTGCATGGGCGGGAGTGTAGGCCATCGGTGACAATGCGGCCCATGGCTGAAATCAACACCCTAACCCCTGTATTGCTGGCTAAATCGGACCAAAACCTGATCTGGCTGGACTGTGAAATGACCGGCCTGGACCCCGAGGTCGACCGCCTGATAGAGATCGCCGTGGTCGTCACCGGCCCGAACCTGGAGCCGCGTATCGAAGGCCCGGTGCTGGTGATCCACCAGTCGGATGCGCAGCTGGACCAGATGGATGCCTGGAACAAGGGCACGCATGGCAAGAGTGGCCTGATCGACAAGGTCAAGGCGTCCACCATGGCCGAAGCCGAGGCCGAAGCCCTGGTCATCGCCTTTCTGGCCCAGTACGTGCCCAAGGGTACCTCGCCACTGTGCGGCAACAGCATCGGCCAAGACCGGCGCTTTCTCGCCAAGTACATGCCCAAGCTCGAGGCTTTTTGCCATTACCGCAACCTGGACGTGAGTACCCTGAAAGAGCTGGCCAAGCGCTGGCGGCCCGAGGTGGCGGCATCCTTCAAGAAGCAGCAGAAGCACACGGCCCTGGCCGATGTGAATGAATCGATTGAGGAATTGGTGCACTACCGCACACACTTTTTAAAGATGGCTGCAGAGTAATTAGGTGGAAACCCGGATTCGGGCTATAATTCGAGGCTGCACTGAAAATAATTAGTGCACTTTGCACATCTCCCTTCACTCATCTGGCGCACAAAGTTGCACCAACTAGTACCGGTCCATAAGTTATTGGCCCATCTAAGGTACTGGCTCCGTTTGATGGTTGATGTTTTTTAACCATTAACGGGGCGCACCGTAGCCTTTACGGTGTTCCCGTGTGAGTAATTAAATGAACGACTCTTTTGATGTCGCGGGCGACTTTTCGTCTGCATCTTCCTTTTCTTCCACCAACGATACCTTCGTGACCGAGACTTTGCAGTCCGTCGAAGGCGTTGATGCCGTAGTCGCTGCAGAGGCAGATGCTGCTCCTGCAGCGCCTAACGGCTTTGTGACCCTGGGCCTGGCCCCTGAGCTGGTGCAAGCCGTGGCCGACCTGGGCTACACCCAGCCGACCGCTGTGCAAATGCAAACCATCCCCATGGCCATGCAAAGCGAGTCCGCCCGCTTTGTCGACCTGATGGTGTCCAGCCAGACCGGTAGTGGCAAGACCGCCGCCTTCCTGCTGCCCGTGCTGCACACCTTGCTGAAACAGCAAGCCGAAGCCGAAGCCGCTGAAAAAGCCGAATACGAAGCCGCTGTGGCCGAAGCCGCTGCCAAGGGCGAACCCGCTCCCAAGCGCGCCAAGCGCAAAGACCCCACCAATGCCCGCAACTTCAAGGCCGCCACCCCTGGCGCCCTGATCCTGTGCCCCACCCGCGAACTGGCCCAGCAAGTGGCCCACGACGCGATTGGCCTGGTCGCGCATTGCCGCGGCCTGCGCATTGCCAACGTGGTTGGCGGCATGCCTTACCAGTTGCAAATCGCCAAGCTGCAAAACGCCAACCTGGTGGTGGCGACCCCTGGCCGCCTGCTGGATCTGCAGCGCTCGCAGCAAATCAAGCTCGACCAGGTGCAATTCCTGGTGGTCGACGAAGCCGACCGCATGCTGGACCTGGGTTTCTCGGACGACCTGGCTGATGTCAATCAGATGACCATTGGCCGCAAGCAGACCATGATGTTCAGCGCCACCTTCGCGCCGCGCATCCAGCAACTGGCCCAGCGTGTAATGCGCGAACCCCAGCGCGTGACCATCGACAGCCCGCAAGAAAAACACCAGAACATCAAGCAAATCTTGTTCTGGGCCGATAACGCCCAACACAAGCGCAAGCTGCTCGACCACTGGCTGCGTGACACCAGCATCGCCCAGGCGATCGTGTTTGCCAGCACCCAGATCGAGTGCGATGGCCTGGCCAACGACCTGCAACAAGAAGGTTTCAGCGCCGTCGCATTGCACGGTGCCCTGAGCCAAGGTCTGCGCAATCGCCGCCTGATGGCCCTGCGCCAAGGCCAGGTGCAGATTCTGGTAGCCACCGACGTTGCCGCCCGCGGTATCGACGTGCCCAGCATCAGCCACGTGTTCAACTTCGGCTTGCCAATGAAGGCCGAAGACTACACCCACCGTATTGGCCGTACCGGCCGTGCGGGCCGCGACGGTATCGCCGTGACCTTTGCCGAAATGCGCGACCGTCGCAAGATTTTCGACATCGAAAGCTACAGCCACCAGCAGTTCAAGGCCGAAGTGATTCCCGGTATGGAGCCACAACAGCGCCAGCCGGATTCGCGTCCCCCACGTGGTGCAGGCGGCGGCTTCGGCGGCCGTGATGGTGCACCCCGTGGCCGCAGCTTCGGCCCTTCGCCACGCGGTGATCGTGGCGGCTTCGGCGGCGGCGACCGTGGTGGTTTCGGTGGTGGCAACCGCGAAGGCGGTGGTGGTTATGGCGGCGCCAGCGGTTTCAACGACCGCAACAGCCGTCCACCAGCCCGTACCGGTGGCGGCTACCAAGGCAACCGTGACAACGGCGGCGGCTTCGGTGGCGGCGATCGCGGTGCAGACCGTGGCTTCGGCGGCGGCGCTCCAGCCGGCGGCGGTTTCGCTCCCCGTGGCGACCGTGCCGAGCGTGGTGACTTCAACGCACCGCGTCCAGCCTTCTCCAAGCCGGCTTTCAGCAAGCCCGGTGCCGGTGCTGGCAATGGCGGCAAGGTGTTTGTGCCCCGCGACACCAAGAAACGTCTGAGCAAGCCCGCCCGTTAATTCGCGCAGACTGTGTCTCCTGAAAAACCAGGCCCTTGTGGCCTGGTTTTTTTTTCGCCCGGAGCCAGCCACTGCTCCAGCCGCACGGGTGGCAGCCGGCACAATACCCGCCTGGAGGTTTCAACGTGTCCCATTCGTCTTCTCCCGCCGACTACGCGCATCTGTTCGAGTTGGCCCCTGTGTCCTTGTGGCTGGAGGATTTCAGCGCCTTGAAGCGCCTGTTCGACCGCTGGCGCGATGACGGGGTGAGTGATCTGCGCGCCCACGTTGCCGCCCATCCCGAATGCCTGGCCGAATGTGCGGCCTCGCTGCAGGTGCTGGAGGTGAACCAGCGCACGCTGGAGCTGTTTGGCGCCAGCAGCCAGGCCGAGTTGCTGGCCAATTTGTCGCAGGTATTCCGCGGCGACATGCTCGACCATTTTGCGCAGCAGATGTACCCCATGTGGAACGGCGAGCTGGGCTTCGCCATCCAGACCGTGAACTATGCGTTGGACGGCCGCCGGCTCGACGTGAAAGTGCAGGCGCGGGTGTTGCAAGGCCATGAAGCCACCTGGGGACGCGTGATGGTGTCGCTGCAGGACATCACCCACGAGCTGCAAACCTCGAACCTGCTGGTGTCCAGCGAGCAGCATGCGCGGGACTTGTTCGACTACTCGCCAGTGTCGCTGTGGGTCGAGGACTTTAGCTCCGTAAAGAAGCTGATCGACGAAGTGCGCATGCGCGGCATCGAGGACTTTAGGACTTTCATCAACGTGCACCCCGAATTCGTCTCGCGCTGCATGCAGGAGATCCGCGTCATCGACGTGAACCGCCAAACTCTGACGATGTTTGGCGCCAAGAACAAAGCCGAGCTGTTGGCCCGCCTGGGCGAGGTATTCCAAGGGGAAATGCGCGACTCGTTCGCCGAGCAACTGATCGAGCTGTGGCAGGGCAAAACCACCTTGATGCGCGAGGTGGTCAACTACCGGCTGGGCGGTGACCTGCTCAACATCCACATGCAGTTTGCCGTGCTGCCCGACCACCTGGCGGACTGGGACCTGGTGCTGGTGTCGCTGGTCGATATCACCGCCCGCAAGAAGGCCGAAGCCTACCTCGAATACCTGGGCAAGCACGATTCGCTGACGCAGCTGCGGAACCGGGCTTTCTACATGGACGAGCTGAACCGCTTGTCGCGCAAAGGGCCGTGGCCGCTGAGCGTGCTGATCATGGACCTGAACGGACTCAAGCAGATCAACGACGAGCACGGCCATGTGGCGGGCGATGCACTGCTGCGGCGCGCGGGCGAGGTGTTTGGCAAAGTCAGCAGCGCCCCGATGTGCGCCGCCCGCACCGGCGGCGACGAATTCGCCATGCTGCTGCCCGGCGCGGACGAGCGCGGTGCGCAGGCCATCATCGACCGCATCCATTCGATGCTGGAGCTGAACAACCAGTTCTACACCAGCCACAAGCTGAGCATCGCCATCGGCATGGCCACCTGCCATTCCAGCGACCAGCTGGAAGCCGCGCTGATCCGCGCCGACCGGGCCATGTATGTGGAAAAAACCCGCTACTACCAAGAGCAGCACATCGAGCGGCGCACCCACGGGGGCTGAGCACTGATGGGCACCACGCTGGTAGACGCGGTCCGCGCGTTCGCACCCCCGCTGCCGTTCACGGTGGCGTTCAGCGGTGGCGCGGATTCCACGGCTTTGCTGCTGGCCTGTGCCGAGCGTTGGCCGGGCCAGGTGCAGGCGGTCCATATCCACCACGGGCTGCAGGCGGCTGCCGATGATTTTGTGCACCATTGCGAGGCTTTCTGCGCGGGCCTGCAGGTGCCGCTGCAGGTGCTGCGCGTCCACGCCCAGCCGGCCCCCGGTGAGAGCCCGGAAGATGCGGCCCGCAAAGCGCGTTACAAGGCTTTTAGTGCTCTGGCGCAGGTAGATCCTGCGCAAGTAGCTATCAAAACCATAGTATTGGCGCAGCACGCCGACGACCAGGTGGAGACCCTGCTGCTCGCGCTGAGCCGGGGCGCCGGGCTGCCGGGGCTGGCGTCCATGCCGGCCCACTGGGAGCGCGGCGGCATCCGCTTTTACCGGCCGCTGCTGGGCGTGCGCGCCGACCATATCCGCGCCTGGCTGGACCAGCGCGGCGTGGCCTACATCGTCGATCCGACCAATGCGGACCAGCGCTTCACCCGCAACCGCATCCGTGCCCAGCTGCTGCCGGTGCTGGAGGCGGCGTTTCCGCAGTTCCGCGAGACCTTTGGCCGCAGCGCCGCCCATGCCGCGCAGGCGCAAACCCTGCTGCGGGAAGTGGCGGTGCAGGACCTGCAGAGCGTGGGGTGCCCGCCCGCCATCGCCGGTTTGCAAGCCCTGTCGCTGCCGCGCCAGGCCAATCTGCTGCGCCACTGGTTCAGCAGTGTCCACCAGACCACGCCCAGCACCGCGCAGCTGCACGAGCTGCAGCGGCAGATCGCCGCCTGCACCACGCGCGGGCAAAAAATCCATATCAAGCTGGGCGCCGGCTTTGCGGTTCGCCGGGGCCAGTGGCTGGATTGGTACAATCCCAAGGCTTTGGACACCGTTTCTGCGGCCCCTCCAGACCTTTCGTAGTTTGTGCTTCCTTTGTGTCTTCGGACATCCAACTTCTTAGCGTCTTTAATATTCCATGGCATTGATCGTTCACAAATACGGCGGCACGTCGATGGGCTCCACCGAGCGCATCCGCCTTGTTGCCAAGCGCGTCGCCAAATGGGCGCGCGCCGGCCACCAGATGGTGGTGGTTCCCAGCGCGATGAGCGGCGAAACCAACCGCCTGCTGGGTCTGGCCAAAGAGCTGGCGCCGGCCAAGCCGGGCGACGCCTACCAGCGCGAACTCGACATGCTGGCCTCTACTGGCGAGCAGGTTTCGGTCGCCTTGCTGGCCATTGCCTTGCAAGGCGAGGGCATGGAGTCGGTCAGCTACGCCGGCTGGCAAGTGCCGATCCTGACCAATAGCGCCCACACCAAGGCCCGCATCGAGTCCATCGACGACCAAAAGGTGCGTGTGGACCTGGCCGCTGGCAAGGTGGTCATCGTCACCGGTTTCCAAGGCGTGGACGAGGCCGGCAACATCACCACCCTGGGGCGTGGCGGTAGCGACACCTCGGCCGTGGCCGTGGCCGCCGCCATGAAGGCTTCTGAATGCCTGATCTACACCGACGTGGATGGCATCTACACCACCGACCCGCGTGTGGTGCCCGAAGCGCGCCGCCTGCAAACGGTGGGCTTCGAAGAAATGCTGGAGATGGCCTCCATGGGCTCCAAGGTGCTGCAGATTCGTTCTGTCGAATTTGCCGGCAAATACAAGGTGCCGCTGCGCGTCTTGTCCAGCTTCACCCCCTGGGACATCGACATCGAGATTGAAGCCAAATCTGGCACCCTGATTACTTTTGAAGAAGACGAAAATATGGAACAAGCCATTGTCTCCGGCATCGCGTTCAACCGCGACGAAGCCAAAGTTTCCGTGCTCGGCGTGCCCGACACCCCCGGCATCGCCTACCAGATCCTGGGCGCGGTGGCCGATGCCAACATCGAAGTCGATGTGATCATCCAGAACGTCAGCAAAGACGGCAAAACCGATTTCAGCTTCACCGTGCACCGCAACGACTACGCGCGCACTGTTGACCTGCTGAAAGAAAAAGTGCTGCCCGGCCTGGGCGCGACCGAGATCACCGGCGACGCCAAGATCTGCAAGGTCAGCATCGTCGGCATCGGCATGCGCAGCCATGTGGGCGTGGCCAGCAAGATGTTCCGTTGCCTGAGCGAAGAGGGCATCAACATCCAGATGATTTCCACCAGCGAAATCAAGACCTCGGTGGTCATCGACGAGAAGTACATGGAACTGGCCGTGCGCGCTCTGCACAAAGCATTCGAACTCGACCAGCCCGCCGCCTAAAAATCGCCAAAAGTCGTGCGATAATAGCTGGATTGGAAACGTGACCGAGTGGCCGAAGGTGCTCCCCTGCTAAGGGAGTATGGGGTGTAGAGCCTCATCGAGGGTTCGAATCCCTCCGTTTCCGCCAAGATACCCCCTGTGAGCCTAGTGCTTGCAGGGGTTTTTTGGTTTCTGGGGCTTCATCTGTCTCAGGAGGGAAGGCGGTAAGCATCGCTTGCAGCGCTTCTTTCGCTGTGTTTTCGTATGCGTCGTTCACATCTAACGTATCCACGAAATATTCGAGGATCGTGCGGACCTTATCTTTCCCTGCAACCTCGGGTATTTGCTTCTGTTTCCGCCACGTGGTGAAGCGTTTCAGCATTTGTTCTTTGCATGCGCTGTCCCGCTCTGATTCCAGGGCTGCGACGACAATCCATTTTCTTGGGTCTTCTCCAATTTCTTCGGCCAGCGCTCCAGCGATTGCTGGGCTGATGTGGCCCCGCATGCGTGCGTTGTGTAAAGCATTCCGGTTCAGTTTCAGCTTATCGTGCCAGTACGGTGCTGAGTTCAAAGCAAGCGCTTTGTCGAGTAGTGTCATCGTGCTATCCATGACTCATTCCTTGAGTTGTAGTGGGGTGAAATCTGCTTTTACTTTGTCGATATCAGGGATGGTTTTGTATCTGACAACGCGATAACCAGCACCAGTCAGCAGTTCATCGCGCTTCTTGTCGCTTGCGGCCTTGTTCTTGTGGCTGCTGTCGTCTAACTCAATCGCCGCTACGACTTGTAGAGCGCTGTCGCACACCACAAAGTCCGCAATTTTTCTATCGAATAGATTGCGTATGGGGCGTGATTTGGCCGTTATCAATGCGGCAAAGCTTACTTGCGTGAAAACATGGTGTTGCGGCAACGACTGTTTAAGTCTGTTGTACATCGCAGTTTCTTGCTCAGTCATCAGTGCTTTTTTCGTTGGAATCTCCTGAGAGGCGCGTCCGGGCTTTTTCGCTTTGAGAGTAGCTATCACGACGAAGGCGATACCAACCAACACCAACAGCAAGATAAGTGACTTCATGGTTTCCTAAGGTTTAGGTTGAGTTGAAAATTTGTTGCAATCATTGTGATTGCATGTTGCAATCATCGTGATGGCAGTGTAAGCTCTGTTTTGCAATCAATGTGATTGCATTTTAGGAGCCGCCATGACCCGCAAACCAGCCGCAATCCCCGCCACCGATACCACTCAAGAATTACCCGGCGTTACGCCAGCTCCTGCGCCTAAAACGGTAGGCGATGCTGTGGTGGCTCCCGCCACCGTGGCGCAGGAGTTGGCACCCAAAAAAGACCGCTATCTGTCGTCCTCCGACGTGCTCGGATTGCTGGCAAAAGTCCTCCCCAAAACCGCGCCCAATTCACAAGAGTTTTTCGTGATCTTGGACGCTATGTCCTCGGTCCGTTCCGCTGCCGTCAAGGCCTAAGCCATGCTGACCCAACTAGCAGGCTACGGCCTTCTACTGGTGGTCGTGCTGGTGGCCTCCATCCGCAGCATCTCCCGTTCCCTGGTGCGCAAGCTGGTGGACTGGCTATGACCGACCTCAACACCGCCCGCGAACTCGCCCACGCCGCTGCGATGGTGCTGCCCTGGGTACAGGTCCGCATCGACACAGTAACCACTTGCGCCCGCCTGCTGGACACCTGGACCAGCCGCGATCAAGTCGAGTTCTCCAAGCTCGACCTGCACACGCCATTCAAAGGCGTTGCGCACTTCCCATCCGCCCGCGTCCGCGCCTGCTCTGGCGTCGATGGCCGCTGCTTTTGCTCCGACGAACCCCTGCAACCCATGTCAGCGCGCAGCACGGCAGCCGCAGCGACCGAGGGGCCCCGCTTGCGGGGATGCGGCGCGCAGGCGGACGCGCGTAGCGCCCCCCTTGGTAATCACGGGGATAACAACCTACCAGCCACCCCGGCATCCGTATCCCTCTTTTTGTCTGTTTCCTGATCCACCCACCGCACCCACCCGATATGAAATTGGCTAAAAAATCGTCCCTGGTTCTCGACGGCAACGAGGTCAAGCACCGCCTGGAAGCCGAGCGGACGCTTACGCAAACTCCGGTGCATATCGATTGGGTCCGCTTCACCGTTCAGCGCCGCAACGCCCCCACGCCCCCGGTCGATGTGCTGTTTCCGGGCAAGACGAAGGCCACAGGCCAGGAATTCGATGCCGCATGGTTCCGCTTCCAGCGGCTGCTGGAAGAGGTCACCGGCGAAGAACAGCAAGCCGCCATGCAAGCCCACGAACTGGCCGTTCTGGTGGCCGCTGCGTTGGGCTCAGATTTCCAAGTCCAAGACCAGATCAAGAAGGGCCAGGACTTCTATAAAAACCGCTGGTCCATCGTCCGCCACGACTTCGAATGCGCCTGGGTCGGCTTCGGTGCCTCCAGTGACTCCCCACGCCAGCAGAGCCAAGCCAAGACCATCCACGCCAACATCTTCGGCATGGCCTGCACCTTCGCCGCCCCTGGCTGGAACCACCGCCTAGCCGACCTTGCAGAAGCCCACGACGCCGATATCACCCGCGTTGATCTCGCCCTGGACTTCTTCGACGGCCTGCCCGGTGGAATGCAAGGCGTCCGAAACGACTATCTCGCCGGACTCTGCAACAGCAACGGCAAGAAGCTCAAGCACAACATGATCGGGCCTTGGGCCGATGAAACCGGCCGGGGCCGCTCCTTCTACATCGGCTCCAAAGAAGCCGGGAAACAGACCAACGCCTATGAGAAAGGCGATCAGCTATTCGGCCCCGAAGCGCTCTCTAACTGGCTCCGCATAGAGCTCCGCTACGGCAACAAGCTACGCGTCCTGCCGGTCGAGATGCTGCGCCACCCCGCCGACTTCTTCGCCGGGGCCTCCGAATGGCACGCCGCCAAGCTCCTGCAGGCCGACCACATCGCCGAGCCGCAGCCCGTCAAGACCAACCCACGCCTGCCCCTGGAAACCGTAGACGCAGAAGTCAGCCGCGTATGGCGCTGGCTCAAAAACACCCCTGCAGCCGCTATCTGCATCGCCTTCGAATTCATGGGCGAAAACTTCGCCGAACTGCTGGAAAACCAAGTGCGCCCGGGCCGTCTGCAGAAGTTTGGCAAAGCAGAAATTGCCGCTGCATTTGCCCGCCTGAATAACTCCCTTTCCCCGGCTTACAGCACTGGTCCTGCTGCAAATTTTGCCGTCTAAACCGACCACCAACAGAAAGCACCACCATGCAATTTAACTCCCGCGTCAAGGTCCACGCCGTCAAGGAAAGCGTTGGCGAATTCGAAGGCAAAGCCTTCAGCTCGACCACGTTTCACGCCGAAGTCGATCTGAAAGAAAACGGCGCTGGCCGCTCTATCGGCCACGTAACGCGCCCCTTCAAGCTCGGCGACCACAAGGAATTCGACAAGTGGGCACACCTGGGCGCATCGCTGCCCGTCGAGGCGGATGCCGTGTTTGAAATGGAAGCCAGCCGCGACGACAAAACCGCGCTGAAACTGGTGTCCATCACCCCCGTGGTGAAGCACAAAGCGGCGGTCTAAGCATGCGGCTACTCATTCAGTCCAAGACCACCGGGCGCTTTCTCGCGCCATCGTTGACAGATGGTCAGCCTGAATGGGTGGCCTCTCTGAAACAAGCCGGTGGCGGTGTCGTGGCCGACATTGAAAGCGCGCACCAGCTGATGGAAGACCTCGACTTTGACGACCAGCCGCAGATCGTCGATCTGGACCGCCTGGGCACCGAAAACGACTACCCGAACTGAGCCATTGCGATGCAGATATTTGATGCCGCTATCCCGCTTTCCAGCTACCTCGGGTGCATCAGTTTTGCGCTCGTTTTGGGCCTCTGGATACATGAGATCAGAAAGGAAATCCGGGCATGCAACTGACCTCTGAAACTCTCCTGCAGGTCTACGGCTGGGGCTTCGCGTCCGTGCTGTTTATGTGGTCCATCGGCTACGCCGCGGGCCTCGTCATCAGCATGGTCCGCAAGCTCTGATTCCAGCGGGGATGGCTTCTAAAACCCAGAGCTATCTCCGGTGCAATCTGAATACCTCAGACCACCATTTTTTCAAGGAAAAATCATGTTTGTAACCCGCAAAGTTGCTGCCCTGTACCACTCTGCAGGCGCACGTGCTGCCGTCGCCCTGACCACTCTGGGCCTTGCCTCTGGTGCCCACGCCGCAGGCGAATTCGATGCCGTTCTGGACGCGGTGGACCTGTCCGGCATCGCTACCAAGATCGGCGCGCTGGCTCTGGTCGTGGTCACTGTGGCCCTGATCTTCAAGGGTCCGGACCTCGCCAAACGCATCATCCGTAAGGTCTAAACCGCCATGACGGACGACGCCATTTATTCGCTGGTCTATGCCATTTTTGCGCTGATCGGTGCAATGGGTGGCGTCGCTTTCTTGCACGGTCTGAGGGCGCATTAATGAGAATCCGAACCCTTCTGGCGCTGCTGTGCAGCTTCGTTTCTGCAGCGTCCTATGCGGGCTATGCCCAGCTAGCGCCGCCTACAGGCTGGAGCGCTGGCACCGGCACCGAGCGCGCCACCTACCGCGCCGCCGCGAATGAAGCCTGGGCCGCAACCAATACCGTACGCACCACCGCCGCCCTGAACGTAGGCGGGCGGGCTGTCGAAGTTTCCGCCGCCATGCGAATGGCCGCCAATGCCCCCCGGTTTGCCGCCCGTGCTCTGTTCGTGAATCCCTGGGTGATTGCGGGGACTATTGCCGCGCCTTACGCGTTCGAATGGGCGCAGTCCAAGGGCTACTTCGTCAAGGATGGCGCTTGGCAAAAAGGGGAGATTCAGATTTGTTCCAGCGCGTGCTGGCTGTACTTTGAGGAGGGTCACGAAACGTCCGGTCCCTTCTATGCGAACGCCTTGCCGTTGGCAGAAAAAGCCGCGAATGGGCGCCACCAGATAGAGCCGTACCTTACCCGCTTAGGTGCCTGCGAAGATTTGGGGAGTGGCTCTTTCCGCTGCCAGTTTCGCAACGATGCCCAGCCCGGCGGCACACCTTTCTACTTTGGCTACGGCTTCCCCCGCAAATGGGCGCCTGCTGCTGATCCGGTGGGCCGTCCGGCCACGCCGCAGGAGTTTGAAGAAGACCTTGCACCGACCACCATGCCCTGGCAAGTGCCGAACGAAATCCCGTTCAATGTGCCCGTGGAAAGGCCCATCCTGAACCCCGACCCGGCCCTGAATCCGCAGCCGCAAAAAGTGCCAACCGGCGACCCGGTTGCCATCCCCAATACCAACCCGCAGCAATACCGCTACCCCTCCACGACGGTCACACCGTCGAACACCGATGCAGAGCCCTGGCGCGTCAATCTGAACCCCGAAGAAATCACCACCACCGACCCCAACGCCCCCACGTCGCCGAATCCCGCAACCCCAGCATCTGCCACGCCTGCCGACGACGACCTGTGCACCGCCCACCCGGAAATCATCGCCTGCCAAAGCGGATCGGCCACCGACACGCCTTTGCCCAACGTCCCCGACCTCTACACCCAAAAATACCCCGATGGCTTGGCCGGTGTCTGGAGCGGCAAGAAACAGCAGCTAACCGGCTCGTCCCTGGTCGGCCTGCTGTCCTCGCTCATGCCCAGCGTGTCCGCTGGCACCTGCCCGGTGATCAACCTGAATCTTGATGTGGGCGTGGTCAACTTCGGGCAGCACGACATCAGCCCACCCTGCGAAGTCTGGACCTTCGGTAAGTGGGTGATCATCATCAGCGCGCTGTTACTGGCCCGCTCCCTGGTCTACGGGGGATAGCATGTTTGCATTCTTCTCCAAGCTCCTGGCCAAGATCACCGCTGTCGTCCAGTGGTTCGCCGATCTGGGCAAACAGGTGTTTAAAGACCTGTGGGAAATCGCCACCGATGTACCGTGCTGGATATTCGACAAGCTGCTGGACGTGGTGGTTTCCGCCATCAGTTCCCTGGACCTGTCTGGCCTGCAGCAGTACGGCGGTGCCTGGGGTTCGCTGCCCTCGGAAATCCTCAACATCCTCGGCCTGTTGGGTGTCGGTCAGGCCGTCGCCATCATCACCGCCGCCATCACGATCCGGCTGATCTTGCAGCTGATCCCCTTTACCCGGCTCGGATCATGATCAACGGATTAGAGGGAATCCCGGGCTCTGGCAAGAGCTATGAGGCATGTGTTTATCACGTGCTGGATGCGCTCAAAAAAGGGCGCATGGTGATTACAAATCTGCCGCTGGATATGGACACGCTGCAGGCTATGGACCCCGGTTATGTGGATTTGGTCCAGCGCCGTACGCGCCCCATGCCCATCCTCGGCACCTGGGACGCCGACCGCGTGGACGAAAACGGCAACGGTGATGCTTTCCAATTGTTCGAAGAAACAGCGTCCGAATTCACCATGCCTACGGGCGAAAAAATCGGCACTGCCAAGCCTAAAAATCCGGTCAAAGCCAGCGCGACGATCTTCTCCGGCGTGTGGGATTACTACTCTACGTGGAAGCACCCGACCACCGGGCAGGGACCGCTATTTGTCATTGACGAATGCCATGTTGCCATGCCGGTGCAGGACACGGACCCGCAGGTGGTGGAGTGGTTCAAATTGCACCGGCATTTCAACGCCGATGTGCTGCTGATGACGCAGAGTTTCAGGGACATTAACCAGCCCATCGCCCGCCTAATGGCGATGCTGGTCAAGGTCCGTAAAGCGGATATTTTGGGCAAGAAAGACCACTACATTCGCAAGGTGCATGCAGGCTATCGCGGTGCCATGATCTCCGACGAACAGCGCAAATACCGGCCTGAATTATTCAGGCTGTACAAGAGCCATACGCAGGGCAATTCGGTGTCGGAATCGGGCGCTTCTGACGTGTCGCCGTTCATCGTTAAATTCAACCGATTCAAGTGGTTTTTTGTGGTGATTACGGCGCTGGCCTGTGCCTACGCTTTTACGCCGAAAGACGACAAAAAGAAGCTGCCCACCAGCACGTCACAGCGCACCACCGCCGCACCCAAACCGGCCCAGTTAGCCGCCTCTGCAGTGCAGTCCGCAGTACCACAAGCCGCGGCATCCGCAGCCGCTGAAACGACCGCCGCCGCCGATGATCCTTACCCCGAACCCTACGGCCCCAAAGGTCTGCACATCACCGGCCATATCTCGGCGAAGGGCAGGGGGGTCTATACCGTCGCGGTCACCGATGGCATGGCGGTTATCGGGATGGTGACTAGCGCCGATTTAGTCAAGGTGGGATACACCTTTGAACCCCTGAACGACTGCGCTGCCGTGGTGGCGTTTGGGTCCAGAAAACGCACCATTGTTTGCGATGCACCGCAGGCGACTTTGATACCGCAAATGCAGGCCACTACGCCAGAAAAGCAAGCACCTAGTGCGGCCAGTACTGAGCCGATGACGTTGCGCAGGTTGTGATCTATGGCGTGCAGCCATAGCGGGTGATACTGGCTAGGCCACCGCATAACGCTAATCCAGTGCCCCGCGAACGCACGATAAACGTCTCCCGAAAAGTTCCCGCGCTGGCTGGATTTTTCCTTAAAAAGCAGGGCAATTTCGCGTCCTAGAAAGCATGGTTTTTGGGGTCTTCTTGATGTGTAACTGATTGTTATTTCGAAACAGAATTCGGCCCTCAAACACAAAGAAACAGGGAGTTTTTCGGATGCTTATTGGTTATGCGCGGGTGTCAACAAGGGACCAAGAAACTGACCTGCAGCTTGATGCATTGCACAGGGCAGGGGTTACAGAAATCTATGAAGAAAAGGCGAGTTCTGTTGGCACACGCCCGCAGCTAAGGCGCTGTCTTGCGGCCTTGCGTCCAGGGGACATTTTTGTAATCTACAAGCTCGACCGCGTTGCGCGGTCGCTGCCCGATCTGCTGTCTATCCTCGCGCAAATAAAAGCCGCTGGTGCCCTGGTCAAAAGCCTGACCGAGCCGCTCGACACGACCACCGCAATGGGGTCATTCGTTATCCAGATTTTGGGTGCCGTTGCAGAACTAGAGCGCGGCATCATCCGTGAGCGATCTATAGCCGGCCAGCAGGCCGCACGTGATCGCGGCAATCTCCCTGGCCGAACCCGCGCCCTGTCCGCTGATGCAGAGGCGGAGGTGGTTAAGCTTTATGCAACAGGCAACTACACTCAAAACAATCTTGCCAAGCTATTTGGAGTGTCGGATTCGGTGATAAAACGCGCTATTTATAGGGATCGCACTCCAGGACATTCGAGTCTTAGATAGTGCCTTGTACGTACATGCGACACGCCGCCCAACGGTGATGGATGGAGTCTTTTGGTTTGGAAATTTCATCGCCAACATTGATGAAGTACTTGAATTTTCAATGCTATTTCCCCTGTCATAATCGGTGAAACATTTAGAAACGCAAATTGGTAAAATGCTAAGGATAACCGTTGACTTATCGTGAAGTTCTTCCAGATAGTTGCCCACCGCAAGCCGTAAATGCACCAACCGTCGCAGTTCTTTGGCGACTACTCAAGTCTGATGCTATTTGTGATGGAGACTTCGATAGTACTCAGCAACGTAACCTTAATAAAACTTTTCCAAATCCATGTGAGGCTAGAAGTGTTTCCCTTGTGCCAGAGTTGGCCCAATGTAAAACCATTGCCAAATCCCCGCGCATGAGGCATTTTCTTTTTGCGGTTCCAGTTACTCATGATGCTCAGGCAGGTACGTGGCATCAGGATACACCCACTCATGTTCATTGGTGGGTTTACCATAATACGAGTCCATTAACCTTGGTTGGTCAAATAGAGAAATTGCATGACTAGGCTCTCAGTAACAGAAGTTTTGTTAGCCTACGATGGTCCGTTGGTCGTTGTCGCAAATGATGGAGTTGGCGAAAGCGCCTATGTCGGTATAAATTATGATGATGGAGAAACTGCTCACCTTTTTCATTTTGCTAAGGTTAGTCAATCTAATCTTCAACAGCTTTACGATCAGCGTATTGATGTCAGATATCTAATTACTAAACTTCGCCAAGGCCGCCATTTCCTTGGCGAAGGCTGGGGCAACAAAGGCGAAAAATTTATCGTTAAAAAAGTACTGGCGTTGGAACCGGAGTGGTTACCTGAAACAGGAATGTTCATCGCTCACCAGTCTGTTCCAGGCGTGCATACGGAGTTAAAGACTGTTCAAATCGATGGCCGATGGGGCATCGATGATTTAAGGAAATTTTCGGACTTGGTGCAGGATGCTTATGCATTTGTTTATGCTTTGTCAGGGATAGGTGCGGCATCCACCAAGCAGAAAATGGGAATTTTATTTAGAAAATATCCTTGGCGCGGTGGCTTTAGTTCCGTCAATTTTTTTGACGATCTTTACAGTATTATTCCAAGCGGAGAACGCGCACAGGTCCGAAAAATTCAGTATGCATCTCCTGGTACTATCCAGCTGAAGATGGATGGAACGGTTGCTGCGTCAATAAGAGATTTCGTATCGACTATTAACACCATCGAATCTACGGCGACAAAGGCGTATTCTGATGCTAGAAGTACTTTGAGATTGCGAGGTTGGCTTGGTAAAGCAAAAGATGACTTGGAACTGACGAATCAAGATGAGGCCATGCTCTTAATACTAGTCGGTAAACTTTCAGTTGCCTTTGGGCTTTCTGGTCAGACCGATGAAATAGTATCATTTGCAAACTCTGATCCGTTGGGCGCAGTAAAAATTTTGCTCGCTTACTATAGGAGACTTGCCGGGCTAGCTGACTATGTTGCTACCGGAAAAGCTCAGGAGCTATTCACTTGAATGGTGTAGTTTTGACTGTTGGGGTTTTTTTGGAATAGTTTGCATACAAAAGAGCCTGTCTTCCGGGCCCTTTGGCAGTTCGTAATTCTCCGTTTTGGGTCTAACGCCAGTTGTCCATATTTTTGATGATGGCCGACCAATTCGACAGTTTTAGCTAAGGCATGAAATGAGTTGGTCGGGACCATGGTTGCAACACATGCCGTAACAAATCAGGTCTTGTAGAGACGGGTATTTAGGTCTCGAAGTTCATAATGGAAGACTGTTCCGGGTTTTCGGGACCAGTCGGAGTTGGTTATGGTTTCCATTGAGCAAATTGATGCTGCACGTGTTTCCTTGCTTTTTGCTGGTGGCGCACTGAAGTTTGAACAGCAAGCCTTAGAAATTTTGCTGCAAAGGCGCACCGAGCTGACGGCCTCTTTGTCCCTACAAGGATTGACCATAGGTCAGGCCGATGCGGAGTTTCTTAGGCTCTTAGATGTTCAGAGTGAAACCCTAGTCGCTCAGTCCAATGCTTTGACTTTCCGTAGTCGTGATTTCCGTGAGCTTTTGGAAAAATATACGGATCAATTGCTGCATTCATTCGCACTTTGATTTCCGGGCATAAAAAGCGCTTTTCGGTGGTTGGTTTAGTAGGTGCTTTGACAGGAGTTTTCCACAAAGTAAAAAGCCCGGTAAACCGGGCTTTTTGATGGGTCAGAAGTCTCCGTTTCCGCCAAATCCTAAAAGCCCTGCAACTGCAAAGTTGCAGGGCTTTTTTGTTTCTGCACGACGTGCTTGCGTTGCATCGAGCAGTCGAGCGCTAGCCGATTCGCCGTCCTTGGTTGACAGCGGGCCGCACCTCTTACCGGTGTCGATACATGCGCCGTTCGACTTATCTATTTTCGCGTAAAAAGTGTTTTTGGCGCTGATGTCATGCGCGGGGGCAGCTATGTATTCAATAGCAATACTGTCAGAGACTGCACCTATTTGACCAGCGGCCACACGCTGAAAAAACCGCCATCCACTGCAATCACCTGCCCGGTGATGCGCGTCGCAGCGTCGGACAGCAGCCAGGCCATGGCGTCGGCCACCTACGCAGCGGTCTGCACGCCGCCCGGCGGGTATTGCTTGCCCGCGCCTTCGCGCAGCGCGTCCGGGCGTAGCATGCTGGCCGCCATCGGCGTATCGGTCATGCCGGGCGCCACCACCTTGCCCTTGAACGGGGCAGGCGGCATCAGGCCTTCTTGGCCCAGGCGCTGCACCAGCCCTTGGCGGCGACCACCTTGCCGGCGAACAGCGGGCAGGCGCCGGTGGCGTCGGCTGGTTTGCCCTGGTAGAGCGCGCAGTTGCTGCAGGTCTGGGCTGCGGCATGCTTGGGGTACTTTTTGGCGTCGACTTTTGCGGTGTCGGCGGCGTAGCCGAGGGCGGCGGCTTGCGGGTCTTTTTCATCGACCTTGGCCTGGGCGCGTGCGCCGGTACTGAGAGTGCCAAGGGCTGTGCCGGTGGCGGCGATGGCCATGAGGAAAACGCGTCGTGGGTGTGTCATTTTTGGGTATCTCCTGCGGGCCGCGTAGGCGGCGTCCGCGGACTGCCTCCGTCAAGAGTAACGGTGGCTGGAGCATACGCATGCCAGGGCAAAATTCCCTGACCAGGATCAATACACGGTGGTTTAACTCTGCTACTGGAGTGCGAAGCGTTCTCAGTCGCGCTCAGTCGTTTTGCGAGCCGCGGTGCGCCCAGCCGGTGGTGTGCTTTTCCACGTAGCTGAACAGCTCGTACATGGCCATGGCCATCGCGCCGACCACCATCAGGCCGGCAAAGGCCAGGCCCATCTGCATCGACGATCCGGCCGAGATCAGCAGGTAGCCAATGCCCTCGTTGGCGGCCGTCATCTCCGACACCGTGGTGCCCACGAAGGCCAGCGTGATCGCCACCTTCAGTGAGCCGAAGAAGTAGGGCATGGAGCGCGGCAGGCCGACCTTGACCAGCACGTCCCAGCGCTTGGCGCCCAGCACCCGCAGCACGTCTTCCAGCTCGGGCTCCAGCGTGGCCAGGCCGGTGGCGATGTTCACCATGATGGGAAAGAAGCTGATCAGGAACGCCGTGAGGATGGCCGGCCCGGTGCCGATGCCGAACCACACCACCAGGATGGGCACGAATGCCGCTTTGGGCAGGGCGTTGAAGGCCGTCATTAGCGGGTAGATGGCCGCATAGGCCAGGCGCGAGCTGCCGACCACAAAGCCCAGCAGCACGCCGACCACAATCGCCAGGCCAAAGCCGGCCATGGTCACCCAGTAGGTGCGCCAGGCGTGGAGGGCGATGGGGCCCTTGAATTCGACCAGCTGGGTGGCGATGCGCCAGGGGCTGGGGAAGATGAATTCCGACACGTCGAAGGCGCTGCAGATGCCTTGCCACAGCAGCACGATGGCGACCAGCAGCACCCAGGGCGACCAGCGTTCCAGGGTCTTGGCGTTCATGGCGTGGTCTTTCGTATCGATCCGATGTGGCCGCGCAGCTCGTGCACGATGTCCGTGAATGCGGGCGTGTAGGTCAGCTCTAGCTCGCGCGGGCGCGGCAGCTCGATCTGCTTCTTGACGATGAAGCGGCCCGGGCTCTTGCCCATGACGTAGACCGTGTCGGCCAGGAACACGCTCTCGCGCAGGTCGTGGGTGACCAGAATCACGTTGAAGCGCTGCTCGGTCCACAGGTCGCGCAGGATGCACCACAGCTCCTCGCGGGTGAAGGCGTCGAGCGCGCCGAAGGGCTCGTCCAGCAGCAGCATCTTGGGCTCGTGGATCAGCGCGCGGCAGATGCTGGCGCGCTGCTGCATGCCGCCCGACAGCTGCCAGGGGAATTTGTCCTCATAGCCGGCCAGGCCGACTTTTTGCAGCAGCTGGCGCGCACGCTGCTCGAACTCCTTGCGCTTGGCCTTGAACTGGCTGCGATACGGCTCGACGATTTCCAGCGGCAGCAGCACGTTGTCCACCGTGGTGCGCCAGGGCAGCAGCGACGGCGCCTGGAAGGCCATGCCGGAGATCTTCAGCGGCCCGGTGGCCGGCTGGCCGTCGATGCGGATGCTGCCCTTGGACGGCATCTTCAGCCCGGTGGCCAGTTTCATGAAGGTGGACTTGCCGCAGCCCGAGGGGCCGACGATGGCAATGAACTCGCCTTGCTGCACCTGCAGGTCGATGGCTTCGACGGCGAACTGGTTTTGCGCGCGCAGCTCGTCGTTGTAAGCCAGCCAGACGTCGCGGAAGTCGACAAACGCGGGGGTATTCACAAATTTATAAGTATTTATAAGGAATAGGCCGCTGGCGCAGGCAGTACCTGCGCGAGCAGCTATAAAAAGAATAGTGTTTACTTCTTGGCTGGAAGTACGTTCAGCTCGGCAGCGCTGGGCAGGAAGCTGCCGTTCCACACCGCTTCCGGGTTCACCCGGGTCTTGGTGCCAAAGGCGTCGGATACCTGCGAGGCCATCAGCGACAGGCGCGGCGGCGTGGTGTTGCCAAAGCCTTCGGCGCGGGCGTTGGGCGTGTTGATGGCGGTGTCTATGGCCATGTTCAGGCGGCGCAGCTCCAGTGCGGTGTTGATGATGCCGTCGCGGGCTTTCACGTCTTCGACGGCGGCCGCGGGCTTGGCGATCACGTCCTTCATGCCCTTGGCAAAGGCTTGCAGGAAGGCTTTGACGGCAGCTGGGTTTTCCTTGATCAGCTTGGGCGAGGCGATGATTGCGTTGCCATACAGCTTGACGCCGAACTGCGGGTAGGGCAGCACGAGCACGTCTTCGGCCTTGGTGCCGCGGGCTTCCAGGTTCAGCAGCGAGGTGAAGGTGAAGCCGGTGATCGCGTCCACATCGCCGCGCACCAGCATGGTTTCGCGCAGCGGCGGGTCCATGGTGGTCCACTGCACGCCACTGATGCCGTTGGCCTTGGCGAAGATCGGGAACGCGCGGCGGCCGGCGTCGAACACCGGTGCGCCCAGCTTCTTGCCGTTGAGGTCGGCCGGGGTCTTGATGCCCGACTTCTTGAGCACCATCACCGAGGCCGGGGTGTCGGCATAGACCATCATCACCGCTACCGGCTTGTTCGGCGCGTCGGGGTTGTTGGCATGGAATTCCATCACTGCGGCCAGGTCGGCAAAGCCCATGTCGTAGACGCTGGAGGCCACGCGGGTGACGGCTCCGCCCGAGCCGTTGCCGGCGTCTATCGTCACGTCCAGCTTGGCGTCCTTGAAATAGCCTTTGGCCGCGGGCGTGAGGAACATGGCGGCCGGGCCTTCGAAGCGCCAGTCCAGCTGGAACTTGATCGGCGTGTTCTGGGCGAAAACCGGGGCGGCAAGCAGCAGGGCGGCGCTGGCGAGGGTGGCTTGCAGGAGGGCGCGTTGTGTCATGGAGTCTCCAAAGAGGTATCCAGACCTTACCGCAAAAAGAGTGCCTGCCCCAACAGAAAAGCGCACTATAAAAGTGCGCTTTTCAAGAGTTGGGCTGAGCGCCGGCTTACTTGCGGAAGGTGGACGCGTTGGCCACGGCCAGGGCCGTCATGTTGACCACCCGGCGCACGGTGGCCGAGGGAGTCAGGATGTGCGCCGATGCGGCCGCGCCCAGCAAGATGGGGCCGACGGTGACGCCGTTGCCGCCCGTGACCTTGAGCACGTTGAACAAGATGTTGGCCGCGTCCAGATTGGGGCAGACCAGCAGATTGGCTTCGCCGTGCAGGTTGGTTTCGGCGTCCAGCAGAGCGGCTTCGCGCAGGGGCTGCAGCAGGGCGGCATCGCCTTGCAGTTCACCATCGGACTCGATGTCGGGCGCCATGGCCTTGAACAGCTCATGGGCTGCGCGCATCTTGCGGGCCGAGGGGCGGTCCGACGAGCCGTAGTTGGAGTGCGACAAGAACGCCACCTTGGGTGGCAGGCCGAAGCGTGACACCTCATCGGCGGCCATTACGGCAATGCTGGCCAGTTCTTCGGCGGTCGGGTCTTCGTTGACAAACGCGTCGGTGATGAACAAGGTGTGCTTTTCCAGCATCAGCGCGTTGAGCGCGGCAAAGCCGGAGGCGCCTTTCTTCAGGCCGATGATGTCGCGCACGTGTTGTAGATGGCCTTCGTAGCGGCCCAGCAGTCCGCACAGCATGGCGTCTGCATCGCCCAGGCGCACCATCAGCGCGGCGATGGTGGTGTTGGAGCGGCGCACCGCGGCCTTGGCCACGTCTTGCGACACGCCGCGGCGGCCCATCAGGCGGTGGTAGGTTTCCCAGTACTGGCGGAAGCGGGCGTCGTCCTCGGGGTTCACCACTTCCACATCGGCGCCGACGCGGATGCGCAAGCCGGCTTTCAGGATGCGGGCCTCGATCACCGCCGGACGGCCGATCAGGATGGGGTGGGCCAGGTTTTCATCGACGGCCAATTGGGCGGCGCGCAGCACGCGTTCGTCTTCGCCCTCGGCATAGGCGACACGCTTGGCGTTGGCGGGCACGGCCTTGGCGGCGCTGAACACCGGGCGCATGAACATGCCGGTTTGGTAGACAAAGCGCATCAGGCTTTGGCGGTAGGCTTCCATGTCCTTGATCGGGCGGGTCGCCACGCCGGACTCTTCGGCAGCCTTGGCCACGGCGGGGGCGATGCGCAGGATCAGGCGCGAGTCGAATGGCGTGGGGATCAGGTATTCGCTGCCGAACACCAGCTCTTTGCCCGAGTAGGCGGCGGCGACTTCTTCGCTGATATCGGCCTTGGCCAGGTCGGCGATCTGGCGTACGCAGGCCAGCTTCATGGCTTCGGTGATCTTGGTCGCGCCGCAATCCAGTGCGCCGCGGAAGATGTAGGGGAAGCACAGCACGTTGTTGACCTGGTTCGGGTAGTCCGAACGGCCGGTGGCGATGATGCAGTCGGGGCGCACGGCCTTGGCCAGCTCGGGGCGGATCTCGGGCTCTGGGTTGGCCAGTGCCAGGATGATGGGCTTGGGCGCCATGGTCTTGACCATCTCAGCGGTCAGCACGCCCGCGGCCGAGCAGCCCAGGAACACGTCGGCGTTGTTGACAGCGTCGGCCAGGGTGCGGGCCGAGGTGTCCTGCGCATAGCGCTCTTTGGAGGCGTCGAAACCGCCGGGGCGGCCCTGGTAGATGATGCCCTTGGAGTCGCAGGCGAAGATGTTCTTGCGCTGCACGCCCAGGCCGACCATCACGTCCAGGCAGGCAATGGCCGCGGCGCCGGCGCCGGATACCGCCACCTTCACGTCTTCGATCTTCTTGCCCACCAGTTCCAGGCCGTTCAGCAGGGCGGCCGACGAGATGATGGCCGTGCCGTGCTGGTCGTCGTGGAACACCGGGATGTTCATGCGCTCACGCAGCTTTTGCTCGATGTAGAAGCACTCGGGGGCTTTGATGTCTTCGAGGTTCACGCCGCCCAGCGTGGGTTCCATGGCGGCAATGATCTCGACCAGCTTATCGGGGTCGTTCTCGGCCAGCTCGATGTCGAATACGTCGATGCCGGCGAACTTCTTGAACAAACAGCCCTTGCCCTCCATCACTGGCTTGGAGGCCAGCGGGCCGATATTGCCCAGGCCCAGCACGGCGGTGCCGTTGGTGATCACGCCGACCAGGTTGCCGCGCGAGGTGTATTCGGCCGCCAGAGACGGGTCGCGCTCGATGTCCAGGCAGGGGTAGGCGACACCGGGGGAATAGGCCAGCGACAGGTCGCGCTGGTTGGACAGTGGCTTGGTCGCGTTGACCGAAATTTTCCCCTTGGTGGGGGTGCAGTGGTATTCGCGGGCTGCGTCGCGCAGCGCCATTTCTGCGGGCGAAATGTCTTTGGCCATTGTGTCCTCGGTGGAATTATTAGGTGTGTAAGCCTACCGCAAGCCATGGTCGATAGTCCCCGTGGAGACTACCTACTCTATGCAAAACGTGTATAGGGTTATGCGAGCAAATCGACCAGGGTGCGGGCAATCACCTTGGTGGCGCGGCGCAGGTCTTCCAGCTCCAGGCGCTCGTCGGCGCGCTTGGCGTGCGACTCCAGCACGGTGCGCGGACCGGCGCCATAGATCACGCCAGGAATGCCGGCCGCCGCATACAGCCGCACATCGGTGTACAGCGGTGTGCCGGTGGCGGGAATCGGTTCGCCAAACACCGCCAGGCCATGTTTCTGGATGGCCTCGACCAGCGGCGCGTTGCCGGGCAGGGGCTGCATCGAGTGGGCGAGCAGCAGGCGCTTGATGTCGACAGTGATGCCGGGCTGGCTGGCGGCCGCATCGGCGATCAGCTGGCGGATGTTGGCTTCGACTTCGACCGGGTTTTCTTCCGGGATCATGCGGCGGTCCAGCTTGAACACCACCTTGCCGGGAACCACATTGGTGTTGGTGCCGCCGTCGATGGTGCCGACGTTCAGGTAGGGGTGGGTGATACCTTCCACCGCGGAAGTGACCTGCTGGTACAGCGCGTTTTGCGCATACAAGCTGTTCAGAATATGCACCGCGCCCTGCAGTGCATCGACGCCACTGGTCGGAATGGCGGCATGGGCCATCTTGCCGTGCACCGTGACCTCCATCTGCAGGCAGCCGTTGTGGGCGGTAACGACCTGGTAGGAGAAGCCGGCGGCGATCAGCAGATCGGGCTTGACGATCTTGTTCTTGAGCAGCCAGCCCGGGCCGACTTCGCCGCCGAATTCCTCGTCGTAGGTGAAGTGCAGCTCGACCGCGCCTTTCAATGGCAGGCCCAGCGATTCCAGCGCCCGCAGCGCAAAGGTGAAGCTGGCGAAATCACCTTTGCTGACGGCGGTGGCACGGCCGTAGATCTTGCCGTCGGCGATTTCCGCACCGTAGGGGTCGTGGCTCCAGCCCTCGCCGGGCGGCACCACGTCGCCATGGGCGTTCAGCGCAATCGTCTTGCCCGGGCCGTAGGCGCGGCGCACCACCAGGTTGGTGATGGATTGCAGGCCGGCGGCGGCCACATCGGCGGCCGGCACTGGGTGCTTCTCCACCGCCAGGCCCATGGCTTCGAGCAGCTCGGCGGCGCGGTCGGCATGGGGCGCGTTGTTGCCGGGTGGGGTGTCGGTGGGGACGCGGATCAGCGCTTGCAGAAAGGCGACTTGCTCATCGAAATGCTGGTCAATCCAGGCGTCGAGCGGGGTGTACGTGTTGGTAGCGTTGATAGCGGTCATGGAACGGAAAGATGGTTCAAGAGATGGGAAAAAGCCTCGACGGCGAGCTGCATGTCGTCGCTGGTGCTGCTTTCCAGCGGGTTGTGGCTGATGCCGGCGTTCTGGCCGCGCACGAACAGCATGGCCTGGGGCATGACCTCGTGCAGTTTCATCGCATCGTGGCCGGCGCCGCTGGGCATGCGGTGCAGCGGCACGCCGAGTGCCTGCACCGCCTGTTCCCAGCGCTGCTGCCAGGCGGGCGCGCTGGGCGCGGCGGCGGCGCGCATAGTCTCTTCCAGCGTGTAGCGCAAGCCCCGGCGTTCGCAGATCGCTTGCAGCGCGGCCAGCACGTCGTTAGCCAGGGCATCGCGTTGCGCATTGTTCGGTGCGCGCAGGTCCAGGCTGAATGCGCAGGCACCCGGCACCACGTTGATGGAGCCGTTGGGTACCTGCAGCATGCCCATGGTGCCGACCGAGTCGCCGTCCTGGGCTGCGCGCTGCTCTACATACAGCGCCAGCTCGGCCACGGCGGTGGCGGCGTCGCGGCGCCGGTTCATCGGCGTGGTGCCGGCATGGCAGGCCACGCCTTCTACCTTGCCGGTGTAGCGCACGCTGCCATTGATCGAGGTGACGATGCCCAGCGGGATGTCCAGCTCGTTGAGTACCGGGCCTTGCTCGATGTGGACTTCGACAAAGCCCAGGTAGTCGGCCGGCTTGCGCTGCAGCGCCGGGATGTCTTCGGGCCGCAAGCCCGCGTGTGCCATGGCCTGCCGCATGGAAACGCCGTCCGCATCGGTCTGGTCCAGCCAGTCGGGGTTGAAGTGGCCGATCAGCGCGCCCGAGCCCAGGAAGGTGGCTTTGAAGCGCTGGCCTTCTTCTTCGGCAAAGCCCACCACTTCGAAGTGGAAGGGCAGGCGCAGGCCTTGGCGCGACAGTTCGCGCACGCAGGCCATGGGCACATAAATGCCCAGCCGGCCGTCGTACTTGCCGCCGTTGCGTACTGTGTCGTAATGGCTGCCGGTCAGCAAGGTCTTGGCATCGGGCGTGGCCGCGTGGTAGCGGCCCACCACGTTGCCCACCGCATCGATGGCCACCGTGTCGAAGCCGCAGTCGCGCATGGTCTGGGCGATCTGGGCGGCGCAGGCGCGGTGCGCGTCGGTCAGGTAGGTGACGGTAAGCTGGCCTTGGTCGGCGTAGCCGGGGTCGGTATGGACGCTCAGGTCTTCTTGCCAGTCCCAGACCAGGTTGCCCAGCGCCGGGTGCGCATCGAACGCGTCGTTCAGCCGGATCTCGACGATGCGGTGGATGTTGCGCAAGGCCTCGGCGTGTTCAAAGTCGGCTGGGTTGCGCAGCCGCCGCACAAAGGTGTCGATGATCTGCTGCTTGCGCAAGCCGGTACCGCGTGGCCCGCGCACCGCCAGGATGAACGGGAAGCCGAAACGCGCCAAGTAGTCGGCGTTCAGTTGCTGCAGCTGGGCCAGCTCCTCGGGCGTGCAGCGCGTCAAGCCGGCCTGGTTTTGTTCGTGGCTGGATTCGGTGGTCAGCGGCGTGGCCGCTTTGCCGGCCAGTTCCGGGTGGGCGCGTATCAGGTCCAGCTGGGCCTGCGTGTCTGCGGCTGCCAGCACCTGGACCATGGCGTGCTTGAACTGCGCGAGCGATTGGAACGGCCGGGCTTCCAGGGCTTTGGCCGCGATCCAGGGGGAATGCTCGTACAAGCCAGGCAGCTGCTGCAGTACCTCGTCTTGGGGAGCGGTGTTGAGGAAGGCGAGCGTCAGTGCCATGCAAATCAAACGGTGGGGGCGGGGCGATAGGGGTGTACTTGTTGCCAGTGGCGGGCAATGTCGATGCGGCGGCAGATCCAGACCCGCTCATGGCTTTGCACGTAGTCCAGAAATTTCTGCAGCGCACCAAAGCGGCCGGGCTTGCCCAGCACCCGGCAGTGCATGCCGATGCTCATCATCTTCGGAGCTTCGTCGCCCTCGGCATACAGCACGTCGAAGCTGTCCTTCAGGTACTGCAGGAAGTGGTCTCCGGTGTTGAAGCCCTGGACCTGCACGCAGCGCATGTCGTTGGTGTCCAGCGAATAGGGGATCACCAAGCGCGGCTCTACCGTGCCGTCGCTCTTGGTGGTGGGCAGCCAGAATGGCAGGTCGTCGCCGTAGTAGTCGCTGTCGTAGGCAAAGCCGCCCTGGTCGGCCAGCAGGCGCCGGGTATTCGGGCTGTCGCGGCCGGTGTACCAGCCTTGCGGCCATTGGCCGTCGGTCATCTGGCGGATGATTTCGGCGCCGACTTCCATGTGCAGGCGCTCGGTAGCTTCGGGCAGGTTCTGGTAGTGGATCCAGCGCCAGCCGTGGCAGGCGATTTCGTGGCCCAGGTCGACAAAGGCCTGGGTCAGCTCGGGGTGGCGCTGCAAGGCCATGGATACGCCGAAGATGGTCAGCGGCAGGCCGCGCTTTTCGAACTCGCGCAGGATGCGCCAGGAGCCGACCCGCGAACCGTATTCGTACATGGACTCGATGGTCATGTGGCGGTCCGGGAAGGGCTGGGCGGTGATCAGCTCGGACAAGAAGGTTTCGGATGCCGCGTCGCCGTGCAGCACGCTGTTTTCGCCACCTTCTTCGTAGTTGAGGACGAACTGGACCGCGATCTTGGCCTGGTTCGGCCATTGCGCATGGGGCACATTGCGGCCGTAGCCGACGAGGTCACGGGGGTAGGGTACGGAGGTCTCGGTCATGGGCTGTCTCAAGCACAAGTCAGGCCAAAGCCATGGCGATGTCGTTGCTGGGAATCTTGCGGTCGAAGGTCAGGCTGGCTTCCACGCTCTTCAGGTGCTCGTCCATCAGCTGCACGGCCAGGGCTTCGTCCTTGGCGGCCAGCGCCTGGATCAGCGCATCGTGCTCGTCGCAGGCATGCTCGGA
Source organism: Rhodoferax ferrireducens (assembly GCF_031458075.1). Taxonomy (GTDB): domain Bacteria; phylum Pseudomonadota; class Gammaproteobacteria; order Burkholderiales; family Burkholderiaceae_C; genus Rhodoferax_B; species Rhodoferax_B ferrireducens_A. The sequence continues at coordinate 557,546 of NZ_JAVDXT010000002.1, forward strand.
AGCGTTGTCGGTCTGGTACATCAGGGTGATCAGCGAGCAGCGCGACAGCAGCTCGACCATCATCTGCACCAGCACATCGTTGTCCAGCAGCTCGGCCATGCGCAGGTGGAAGTTGCCCAGCACCTCGGTGCGGTTGGTCAGGTCCTTGTCCTTCAGCGCGGCTTTTTCGGTGGCGGCCTGGTCCTTCAAGGCCTTGATCTTGCTGGGCGTGATGTCGCGCACCAGGGCCCGCACCATTTCGGCTTCCAGCATGCGGCGCACCGTAAATACCTGGCGCGCCTCGGCCACCGAGGGGGCTGCCACGAACGCGCCGCGCGCGGGCTCCAGGCGGATCAGGCGGTTTTGCGACAGCTGGAACAAAGCTTGGCGCACCAGGGTGCGCGAGACGCCAAAGTGGTCGGCCAGTTTTTGTTCGGCCAGCTTGGTGCCCGGGTGCAGCCTGTGCTCCACAATCGCTTTGGTCAGGGCTTCAACGATGGTGTTGGTGTTCGTGGTGGTGGATTCCATCACAAGATAATAGCGCAAATTTTCATACTGTATACAAATTTGCGGACTGATAAATGTTTGATTATGTGAGGACAAAAGTATGGGACTGAGCACACACGTTTTGGATACCATGCACGGCTGCCCGGCGGCCGGTATGGCGGTTGCGCTGTATGCAACGCAGGGCGACAGCAGCCGTTTGTTGCAAAGCCTGGTGCTGAATGCTGACGGCCGCACCGATGCGCCCCTGTTTGACAACGCCAGCCTGCAGGTCGGCACCTACCGCCTGGTGTTCGATGTGGCGGCCTATTTCAAGGCCCGCGGCGTGGTCTTGCCCGAGCCGAATTTCCTAAACAAGGTCAGCCTGGACTTCGGCGTGGCCGACACCCGCCAGCACTACCACGTGCCGCTACTGGTCAGCCCCTGGAGCTATTCGACCTACCGCGGCAGCTAGCCGGCGGAGCAGGGGTGTCACGCCGCTGACTTGGTTTCGCCACACAATCCGCCCCATCGATTGTTTTGGGATGGTCATGAAATTTATAAAAAATCGGCTGTTTGCGCAGGTAGTGCTTGCGGTGGCAGCTACGTTTTCTGTAGCGAGTGGTTGGGCGGCGGATGCGCGCCCGGCCTATCCCGACAAGCCGGTCAAGATCGTCGTGCCGTTCGCGCCCGGCGCCGGCACCGACGCCATGGGCCGGCTGATGGCGCAAAAACTCGGCGAGGTGATGGGCGCCAACTTCGTGGTCGAGAACCGTACCGGTGCCTCGGGCGCCATCGGTACGCAGGCGGTGGCGACGGCCCCGGCCGACGGCTACACCTTGCTGCTGGTGGCCTCGCCGTTCACCACGGTGGCGGCGGCCATGCCCAGCGCCCACTACGATCCGCTGACCCAGTTTGCGCCAGTGGGCATGATCGCCAGCGGCCCGCTGGTCTGGGCCACCAATACCCAGATGCCGGCGCGCGACATGAAAGAGCTGGTGCGCATGGCGCGGCAGCAGCCCGGCGTGCTGAACTACGGCTCGGCCGGCGCTGGCGGCGTCAACCACCTGGTGCTGGAGCTGCTGAAGGCCCGCACCGGCACCTTCATCACCCATATTCCCTACCGCGGCGTGGCCCCGGCCACCATGGACATGCTGGCCGGCCATGTGCAGCTGGTCACCGGCACCATCCCGGCGCTGCTGCCCTTCATCAAGGACGGCCGGGTGCGCCCCTTGGCCGTCACCAGCGCCAAGCGCTCCAGCGCGCTGCCCGATGTGCCCAGCATGGCCGAAGCCGGCTTCCCGGGCATCGACGTGGTGAACTACTTTGCGCTGATGGCGCCGGCCGGCACGCCCGTGGCCATCGTCAACCAACTGAACGCGGCCATCAACCAGGTGGTAGCCATGCCCGAGGTGGTGGCCCGCTTCAAGGCCGATGCTGTGGATGCCGCACCCGGTTCGCCGGCGCTGCTCGGCCACTTCATCGAAGCCGACTACCGCGCCTGGCGCAATGTGGTGAAGACGCAGAACCTCAAACTGGAGTAATTGCGCTCGACCCAGGGCTATAGCTGCCCTTCGGTCAGCGTATCCAGCTGGAACTGGCCGCTCTTGTCCCATAGCCAAGTGTCGGTATAGACCACCTTGCCCATGCGCGATGGCGGAGGAAACGGCGCTGCCTCGCGCACCGTGCGCTCGATCTCGCTGATCACCTCGGGCGCATGCTTGGGGGCACGCATCCAGTGCAGGCCGGTGACCCGGCCTTGCCGGTCCAGGTTCACCTCCAGCACGCCGATCGCGTACAGATTGGGCTGCATCTTGCCCTGGTAGATGCGGCTGGCATTGCGCTCGTACAGATGGCGGGCGGCATCGCGCCGGTAGTCGCGCGGCGTGGACGCGTTGGATATCTTGGGCGCGGCTGCCACGGGCGCGGGGGCCGGCACGCTGGGCTTGGCTGCGGCTTCGGGCGTGACCGGCGTGATCGTCGGGCCGGGTGTGGCGGGCGCAGGTGCCGAGCTGCAGCCGGCCAGCAGGCTGGCCACCGTGGCCGTGCCGGCCGCCAGGGCCAAGCGCAGGTATCGGGGCAGGTATTTGGAGGTGTGGGGATTCATGGTGTGGTGGTGCTTGCGTCCATGCATACTGCGCGTGTGAAAAATACCGACGACTTATTCCAGCTGCTGCAGTCTGGGCCGGCTGTGCTGGTCAGTGTGGAGTCTACCCAAGGCTCGGTGCCGCGTGGCCCGGGCACCTGGATGGCCGTGCAGGGCGACCAGCTGGTGGGCACGATTGGCGGCGGCAACCTGGAGTTCCAGGCGATTGCCGAGGCACAGGCCCGGCTGGGCGGCCGCATCGGGGCGGATGTGCTGCGCTACCCGCTGGGCCCCAGCTTGGGGCAGTGCTGCGGCGGCGTGGTGCATCTGCGCTTTGAGATCGTCACCCAGGCCGATGGCGAGCGGCTGCGCAGCCGCCTGGCCACCCCGTACACGCCGGTGGCCTTGTTCGGTGGCGGCCATGTAGGCCATGCGCTGGCCCAGGTGCTGGCGCGCCTGCCGTTCGCACTGGCCTGGATCGACAGCCGCGACGGCATCTTCCCCGCCGAGCTGCCTGGCAATGTGGTCTGCGAGCATTCCGACCCGGTGCACCAGGCAGTGCACGACCTGCAGCCCGGCAGCCGGGTGCTGGTGATGAGCTTCAGCCATGCGGAAGACCTGGACATCGTGGCCGCCTGCCTGCAACGCCAGCGCAGCCAGGCCGATCTGCCCTTCATCGGCCTGATCGGCAGCCGCACCAAATGGGCGAGCTTTCGCCAGCGGCTGCTGGCCCGCGGCTTCCTGGAAGCCGAGCTGGCCCAGGTGACCTGCCCGATCGGCGTGCCCGGCATTGCGGGCAAGGAGCCGGAGGTGATTGCGGTTGCGGTTGCGGCACAGTTGTTGCAAAGCATTACTCCATAGAATCACGGGTTCAGGTCGCAGCGGCGCAAGGCTTTTTCTCCCAGCTTTTGTTCGTGGCCTTATTTCTGCCCACAGTGCCCGCAGTGGTGGACAGAGAAACCAGCAGCGCCTCCGTGCGCTGCCAAGGGTGAGTGACATATGGAAAGCTACTACCTCGACTGGGCCAACCTGCTGCTGCGCTGGGTCCATGTCATTACCGCGATTGCCTGGATAGGCTCGTCGTTCTACTTCGTCTTTCTGGACAGCAGCCTGACGCCGCCGGTCGATGAAGACCTCAAGAAGCAGGGTGTCAGCGGTGAACTCTGGGCCGTGCATGGCGGCGGCTTCTACCACCCGGTGAAGTTCGCCGGCGCGCCGCCGCAGCTGCCCAAGCACCTGCACTGGTTCTATTGGGAAAGTTACTCCACCTGGCTGACCGGCTTCTCGCTGTTCACCGTGTCCTACCTGTGGAACGCCAGCACCTATCTGATCGACAAGTCGCTGATGAACTGGTCGCCCGGCGCAGCGATTGGCGTGGCGCTGTCGTTTCTGGTGGTGTTCTGGATGCTGTACGACGGCATCTGCCAGCTGTTCGGCAAGCGCAAGCACGGCGATGCGATTGTGGGCGCGCTGGTAGCGGTGCTGGTGTGCTTGGCGTCCTGGCTGGCTTGCCACTGGTTTGCCGGACGCGCGGCTTTTCTGCTGGTCGGCGCCATGGTCGCCACCAGCATGAGCGCCAATGTGTTCTTCTGGATCATCCCGGGCCAGCGCACCGTGGTGGCGGCCATCAAGGCCGGCCAGCCGGTCGACCCTATCCACGGCCAGCGTGGCAAGCAGCGCAGCGTGCACAACACCTATTTCACCCTGCCGGTGCTGTTTGCCATGCTGAGCAACCACTACAGCTTCACCTACACCCATCCGCAGAACTGGCTGGTGCTGGTGCTGATGATGCTGGCCGGCGCGGCGATCCGCCAGTTCTTCGTGCTGCGCCACGGCTACCTGCTGGGCCGCAACCGGCACCCGGTTGGCTATGCGCTGGCCGGGCTGGCGGTGATCGTCGGCGTGATCGTCTGGATGCAGCCCGCACCCCAGTCTGCTACTAATTCAGTAGCTGCTGGTGCAGGTGGAATAAGCGCTAAAGCCGTTATTTCTTATGAAAAGCTGCAGCCGGTGCTGGCCCAGCGCTGCTATATGTGCCACGGCGAGCAGGTGCAGATGAAGAACGTGCGCCTGGATTCGCCGGCCGCCGTGCAGCAGCATGCGCAGGCGGTGTACCAGCAGGTGGTGGTGACGCGCGTGATGCCGATGAACAACGCCACCGGCATCACCGATGCCGAGCGCGCGCTGGTCAAGCAGTGGTTCGAGGGCGGCGCACCGGTGCAGTAAGCCTGGCGGCTAGACCGCTGTGGTGGTTTCCGTTGCCGGCGTGAAGTGCAGATGCATCAGCTGCCAGCCCTGCGTGTTCTGGCGCCAGAGTTCGCTGAAGAACACCTTGCTGTGCTCGGTGTCGTCGATCCAGGTGTGGCTCAGGCCCGAGACCACCGAAAAATCGCCATGGTTGTGCAGCGACAGCTGGGCATCCTGCTTGTAGGCGCTGTCGGGAAACCACAGATCGGCCTCTACCGCACGCGAGATGCCGTGCAGCTGTTCCCATTTGGACTGCACACCGTTGGCATGCACCACGCAGAACGAGTCGGCTTCGACCTCTGCCATGAATTCGGTGTCGCCGGCAAAAAATGCCGCATACCAGTCTTCGCGGGTGCTGAGTAAATCTAGATTTTTCATAGGGCTATAGGGGGATTTTGTCTCGGGGGGCGTTGCGTGCCAGGTTTGCCCCAGGAGGGGCTGACCAGACGCGAGCAGCGCTGTGGCGCAAGGCCCAGCATGCGCCGATTATCACGTGGCCCCAGGGCTGCCCGTTGTTTAAGCAGGCTGCGCATAAATTGGTGTCGTGCATACACTAATCGTGGCAAACGTTGCGGAGCTGGACCGCCGCTGCTGGAAGACCGGCGACCAAACTGCGATGGCGAAGCACCCTGCCACAGGGCTGTCCGCCGGCCTGGTGCACACCTTCTAAGCCGCGGGCCGCGGCCGGCTCTCCCTGTCCATTTATAGGAAAACAGACTGCGGCGCCCGTTACTACTGCTGTAGCAGCTATGAATATGGGAGCGAGCTATTAGGGCGACAGACATAGGAGAACAGGGCGGCGGTGGGCTGCGAAAAGGGCATTTACCGACTCTGCCAGCAGCCAACTTGCCTGCCCTGCTACCATTCTTGTATGTTAATGAAAACCCCTGAAGCTATGAATTCCGATGCGCCGGCCGATGTCCGCGATGGAGAGGGCACCCCCGTCTCCGTCAAGATCCGCGAGCGGCTGCAGGCAGCCCGCAAGCGTTTTTTCGCCAATGACAACATTGCCGAATTCATCCAGCCAGGTGAGTTGGATGCCTTGCTGGACGAAGTCACGGTGAAGATGCAGGGCGTGCTGAGCAGCATGGTCATCGACACCGAGCGCGACCACAACACCGAAAATACCGCACGCCGCGTGGCCAAGATGTACCTGAAAGAGGTGTTCAAGGGCCGCTACGTCACGGCGCCGACCATCACCGAATTCCCCAACGCCGAGCATCTGAACGAGCTGATGATCGTCGGCCCGATCACCGTGCGCAGCGCCTGCTCGCACCACCTGTGCCCGGTCATCGGCAACATCTGGATTGGCGTCTTGCCCAACGAGCACACCAACGTCATAGGTCTGTCCAAATACGCGCGCCTGGCCGAATGGATCATGGGCCGCCCGCAAATCCAGGAAGAAGCCGTAGTGCAGCTGGCCGACCTGATCATGGAAAAAACCCAGCCCGACGGACTGGCCATCGTCATGGAAGCCAGCCACTACTGCATGGGCTGGCGCGGCGTAAAGGACATGGACAGCAAGATGATCAACTCGGTGATGCGCGGGGCTTTCCTGAAAGACCCGAACCTGCGCCGCGAATTTTTGTCCCTCATCCCCAGAAAGGGCTAACGCCATGCTTGTACGCCTGCTCTACGCCAGCCGCGCGCTGGACACCAGCCCCGCTGCCATCGAAGCCATCCTCGCGCAGTCGCGCCAATACAACCCGACCTGCGGCATCACTGGCATTCTTTGCTACGGCGGCGGCATTTTCTTGCAAGCCATCGAAGGCGGGCGCATGCCGGTGAATGAGCTGTACGGCCATATCCAGCGCGATGTACGGCACAAGGATGTGGCCTTGCTGCATTTTGAAGAAATCTCCGAGCGCCGCTTTGGCGGCTGGACCATGGGCCAGGTGAACATCCTGAAGCTGAACCAGTCGATCCTGCTGAAGTACGCCGAAAAGCCCGAGCTCGACCCGTACTCGGTATCCGGCAAGGTCTCGCTGGCGCTGCTCGAAGAGCTGATGGCCACCGCATCCATTGTGGGCCGGGTTTAACGCACCGGCATCTCTCCATCCAACCCGCAAGCCGTCGCCGACTTGCGGGTTTTTCACTTTTTGCATGTCTGCTTTTGCCCTGTGCCTGGTGTTGCTTGCGGGTCTGATCCATGCGAGCTGGAATATCGCGGCCAAGAAGGCCGGCGGGGACGCACGGTTCGCGGTGTTCTGCGGCCTGGTATCCCTGCTGGTGTGGGCGCCGGTGGGCATTTGGCTGGGAATTGACGAAGTACCGCGCTGGGGGCTGGCCCAATGGGCCATGCTGGGGCTCAGTGCCTGCGTGCATTCCCTGTACTTTGTGGTGCTGCTGCGCGGTTACCGCAAGGCCGACCTGACGGTGGTGTACCCGCTGGCGCGCGGCCTCGGCCCGTTGCTGTCGTCACTGGTGGCGGTGCTGTTGCTGGGCGAGCGCCTGTCTTTATGGGGCGCGCTGGGGCTGCTGGGCGTGGTGCTGGGGGTGTTTTTGATCGCCGGTGGGCCCGGCCTGTTCCGCGCGCCGCGCGACCCCGCCAGTGCCGCGCGCCTGCGCGCCGGCCTGGTGTACGGTGGCCTGACGGGTGCGTGCATCGCCTGCTATACGGTGGCCGATGGTTATTCGGTCAAGGTGCTGCTGATTTCGCCGATCATGTTCGACTACGCGAGCAATGTCGTCCGCATGGGGCTGATGGGGCCGACGGTGCTGCGCAATCTGCCCGAGGCCGCGGTGCTGTGGAAGCGGCAATGGCGCTATGCGCTGATCGTCGGTGTGCTGAGCCCGGTGTCCTATGTGCTGGTGCTGTATGCGGTGCAGACCGCGCCTTTGTCGCATGTGGCGCCGGCGCGGGAGGTGTCGATGCTGTTTGCGGCCCTGCTGGGCGGCCATTTGCTGGGCGAGGGCCAGCGCGGCAGCCGCCTGCTGGGGGCGGGGTGCATTGCTGTCGGCGTGGTGGCGCTGGCCTTGGGCTAAGGTATGGCGGCGGTAGAGCTTCTGGGTTGCGATTTTTCCAGCAGTCCCAGCCCGCGCAAACACATCGTGCTGGCCTGGGGCGTGGTCGCCGATGGCATTGTGGTTTTACACGAGCTGCAACGCCTGCACTCCCTGCAGGCGTTCGCCGCCGTGCTGGCCCAGCCGCGTAGCTGGGTGGGGGCTTTTGATCTGCCGTTCGGTTTGCCACGCAGCCTGGTCGAAACCCTGGGCTGGCCGCAAGACTGGCGTGCCTGTATCCGCCATATGGCGGCGCTGGACCGGCGCCAGATCCGCGACCAGTTCGCGGCTTTCTGCGCTGCCCGGCCGGTGGGCCAGAAGTTTGCCCACCGCGCCTGTGACCATCTGGCGGGCTCCAGCCCGTCTATGAAATGGGTGAATCCCCCAGTGGCCTACATGCTGCACGCCGGTGTGCCGCTGCTGTTGGACGCCGGAGTGGACTTCCCCGGCCTGCACCTTGGCGACAGCCAGCGGGTGGCTTTGGAGGGTTATCCAGGCCTGCTGGCACGCGAAGTGCTGGATGGTTGGCAAGCAGGAGTCCGGGGTACCGGGCGGCGCAGCTATAAAAGCGATGACAAGGCCAAACAGACGCCGCAACGCGCGCAGGCCCGCCATGATTTGGTGCAGGCCTTGGAGGCCGGGCAGGGCCCGCACGGCGTTGTGCGCTTGGGTTTGCGGCTGCAATTGAACGCGGCCCAACGGCAGGCTTTGGTGGCCGACGCCAGCGGCGATGTCTTGGATGCCGTGCTGTGCATGTTGCAGGCGGGCTGGGCGGCGCAGCAGCATGCGGCCGGTGTGCCCCGTTATGGCTTGCCGCAGGACATGGATCCGCTGGAGGGCTGGATTATTTCCGTCTGAAACTGGTCTATCTGGGCGCGCACAAGGTGGGTGGCTCACGGTATAGTTGTTAACGATTCTTTACACGCAAGGCTGATGTTGTCTCTTCTGTATACGACGATGCATTCTTCGCTCCGCCAAGCTTGCTGCGCCATTGTTTTGGCCGCTTTCAGTACGCTGGGCTGGGCTGCAGACGATCGACCAGACTGCTCACGTCCCCTGACTTTGGCTTTGCATGTGCATGGCGTGCTGTATTCGGCCGACTCCGACGCGGGCATCGACAAGGATTTTGCCGATGCACTGGCCCAGCGCAGTGGCTGCACCCTGCAAGTCAGCGTGCTGCCGCGGGCGCGCATCTGGCAGTTGATCGAATCGGGCGCGCTGGACTTCAGCCTGTCGGGTATCACCACCGAGGAGCGGGACAAGTTCGCTGCCTTCGCCTGGTACTTTTCCAACAAGTACTATTTGCTGGTGCACAAGAGCGCCAATGTACAAAAGCTGGCCGATTTCGAGAACCAGCCGGCATTGAAACTGGGGGTGATCCGCAGTTTCCGCTATGGCAGCAGCGCCAACCGCATGGTGGACCGCTTGGTGGAGGCTGGCCGGGTCAGTTACGCCTCGGGCCTGGAGCCCCTGTACCAGGTGCTGGCACTGGGGCGCATCCAGGCCATGGTGATCGAACCCTTCGATATTGGCGACGTGCAGACCAGCAGCATCAAGGACAACACCCGCATCCTCGAATTCAACGACCCCCCCGTGCCGCACGGTCTGATCATGTCGAAGAAGTCCATCACACCCGCCGAGCAGCAAAAATGGGGTGCTGTCGTGCAGTCGCTGCGCGATGACGGCACGGTGCTGCGGATTTTTCAAAAGTACTTTCCGCCCGCGTTGGCCCGAGACATGGTGGTTTTCTAGGATGGTGGTTTGATTTTGAAATATCCGGACAAATGGCTGAAGCACCTGTGCGGCGCCGCGCTGGTGTTTTTGCTGTCCCTGGGTACCACGTATTGGCTGTGGCACTATGAATCGCGCAACGCCGTGATTGACCAACGGTCCCGCGACGACGCCAATGTGCAGGCCTTTGCCGAGCGGGTCGAGCAGCGCATGCGGGCCCAGGAGCAGGTGCTGCGGGGTGTGCAAGGCCTGTTTGCCGCCGCGCAGCCCGTGGGGCGCGAGGCTTTTACCCGTTACGTGGATGCCCTGCAGCTGGGGGCCGATGTGGCGGGCCTGGAGGGGCTGGGGTGGGCGCCTCTGATGGACGGGGCAGAGCGCGCCAACCATGTGGTGGATATGCACGCCCTGGGTTACCGGGGCTATGACATCAGGCCGGACGGCGAGCGTAAGTTCATGGCGCCACTGGTGCAGCTGGAGCCTGCCATTGCGTTTGATGTGCGCACCCTGGGATATGACTTTTGGGCCGATCCCACGCGCCGTGCCGCCATGGAGCGGGCACGCGATTCAGGCCGTGCCGCCATCACCGGCAAGCTGACGCAGTTGGTGGAAACGGGGGCCCGTCCCCAGGCGAGTTTCGTGATGTTTGTGCCCATCTACCACCACGATGCCCCTACCGACACCTTGGAGGCCCGGCGTGCCAATCTGCTGGGCTGGGTGGTCGCGCCATGCCGCATGGATGTATGGATGGCCGGTTTGCCCGACCATGCGGGCAACGCCGTAGCGGTGCGCATTTTTGACGGGATTGAGCTCAGCGGCAGCTCGCTGATGTTTGACTCGAATCCGCCGCCGAACGGCGGGGAGCAGCCGGCCGCTGGCACGCTGGAATACATCCAGGTGGCCGGGCAGACCTGGACGCTGGCGGTGGTGCCGCAGGTGACCGAGGGCGGGCCACGCATCCGCAACAACGCGCAGATCATTGCCCGCAACGGTGTGGTATTGAGCGTATTGCTGGCCTTGCTGACCTGGGTGCTGATCACCGACCGGGCCCGCACCATGGTAGTGGCGACGCACATGACGGCCGAGCTGCGCGAAACCAAGGAGCACTTCGAGCTGATCTTCGACAGCAGCCCCGACGGCATGGTGATCACCCAGCAAGCCGACGGCCTGATCATCGACATCAACAAGGGCTTTACCGCCATGACCGGCTACGAGCGCAGCGATGTCGTCAGCCGCTCGATTGGTGCCTTGCCCATCTGGAAGACGCCCGAGGACCGCCGGCGCTACCGCAACGAGCTGGCCGAGCACCAGTTTTGTGAGAACCTGGAGGTGGCGCTGGTCAGCAAGGCCGGCCAGAACATCGTCGGCATCTTGTCGGCCCAGCCGGCCACCTTCAAGGGCGTAGCCTGCTTTGTCGGGGTGATACGCGACATCACCGGCCGCAAAGCGATTGAAGACCGCATGGCGCATATGGCCCAGCATGACACTCTGACGGGTTTGCCGAACCGGGCCTTGTTTGACGACCGGCTCAAACAGGCGATTTCCCAGGCCAACCGTAACCGGGGGCACCTGGCCTTGCTGTATGTAGACCTGGACCATTTCAAGCCCGTCAACGACACGCTAGGCCATGCCGCCGGCGATGTCTTGCTGAAGGCCGTGGCCCAGCGCATGCACGACTGCGTGCGGGCCTCGGACACCGTGGCCCGCATCGGTGGCGATGAATTTGTGGTGCTGTTGCCCACGGTGCAGGATGCGGCCGATGCCCTGTCCGTGGCCGAAAAAATCCGCGTCGCACTCAACCAGAGTTTTCTGGTGGCGCCGGGCCAGATGGCCTATATCTCGTCGAGCACCGGGGTTGCCATCTACCCCGAGCATGGCCTGGATGAAATCCAGCTGGCCAAGAACGCCGACAGCGCGATGTACCGCTCCAAGCAGCACGGGCGCGACCAGGTAACGCTGTTCGGCGCCGAAGACCCCGTCGAGGCCGACGCTTAGGCTGGATTCTTAGGTTCTGGCGCCGCTGGATTCGGCGGGCGAGATCACGGTTTCGTCGAGCTTGCGGGCCAGCTCGGACACTGCCAGGGCCGCGGGGCAGCCAGGGGTGTTGACCATCAGCAACTGGCGGCGCATTACGGCTTCGCGCACCGAGGTGTCGGCCGGAATGTCACCCACATGGATCAAGCGTATCGAGCGGCCGGTGCCATTGGTGACAAAGCGGTCCAGCACCTGCTGCAGTTGCGTGGTGATGGCCCGACCATCGCCCGGGCGCGCCGTCTGGTTGATCACCATCCGCACATGCTGGCGCTTTTGCTGGGTGGCCAGCACCTTGATGGCCGCATAGGCGTCCGTCAACGAGGTGGGTTCGGGGGTGGCCACCACCAGCACCTCGGAAGCCAGCGAGACCGCAAACAACACGACGTCGGAAATGCCTGCGCCGGTGTCGAGCAGCAGCACGTCGAAGCGCGGCACCAGGCTGCGGATCACCTGCAGGAACTCGTCGCGCACCTCGGGAGTCAGGCGGGAATACTCGACCATGCCCGAGCCTGCCAACAGTACCGAGAAGCCGCCGGGGGCTTTCACAATGGCTTCATCCAGGGTGGCTTTGCCGGTAAATACATCGTGCAGCGTGATCTTCGGGTGCAGGTTCAGCACCACGTCCAGATTGGCCAGGCCCAGGTCGGCGTCCAGCACCAGCACCCGGCGTCCGCGCTTGGCCAGCGCCGCGGCCAGATTGGCCGAGACAAAGGTCTTACCCACGCCGCCCTTGCCGCTGGTCACGGCCAATACTTTTGCACCGAGCACGGAGCTGGCGATAGGGGAATTCAGAATGTTGCTCATCACGGCTTACCTTTGTGCAGCACTGTCAGCGACAGTACCGGACGTCATATCAATCCAGGCCGGCTCTGTGGCAGACAAGTGACCAAACAACAAATTTTTCTCTTCGGCGCTGACATTGCTTTCGGGTTGGACCTCGAGACAAAGGCGATTCCGCCCGGTGGTTTTCGCCTGGTACAGCTGCTGGTCCGCACGGTCGGTCCACAGCTCGGTGGTAGAGCGTATCCATTGCAGGGCAAAAGCACCACCGATACTGATGGTGACGTGCAGGTCCACGCTGGGCGAGATGCTGATGGGTGTGTTCTCTATGGTACGGCGAATCCGCTCGGCCACTGCTTCGCCAAAAGCCGGTTGGCAGGCTGGCAGCACCACCACAAATTCTTCGCCGCCATAGCGCGCCAGCGTGTCCATGGGCCGCACGCAGCCTTGCAGGGTTCTGGCAACCACCCGCAGCACTTCATCGCCGGCCGAGTGGCCGTGGGTGTCGTTGACGCTTTTGAAGTGGTCGATGTCGATCAGCAGCAGCAAGGCTGCTTCGCCTGAGCGGGCCACGCGGTCCACCTCGGCTTCGAGCACGGTATTGAAGTGGCGGCGGTTGGATAAGCCGGTCAGCGGGTCTTTGAGGGACAGCTCGCACAGTCCATCGATCATCTCCTGCAGATACGCCAGCGGGTCGGCTGCATCCGCCAAGGTATCGCCCTTTTGAAGCAACGCGCAAGCGGAATCCAGGCGCAAGTCGCTCAAATGGATGGTGGTGGAGGTTGCCGGTGAGGACACAAAGTTACCAGGGAATGTGGCTGAAAGTTTAACAGTAACTCTGTGGGCAAGAACACTGCATACACTGTTTCTGCGCTGGGTTGGGTGGGTGTTGGGTTCGTTAACAACGAAGCGGCCAGGCGGCGTCAAATCGTGAAGTCCTCGTGGGTCGGCTGCAATGCCAGCAAGGCCTCATGGTCGGTACGGTGCAGGCGCAGCAAACCTTGGGGCGCGGTGGCAGCCGGCAGTTCGCCGGCCCGGCGCAGTACGCTTTCCACTGGCAGCTTCATGCCGCTGAGGTGCAGGGTGGTGCCGCGCTGCGCCAGCATATGGCGCAGCTTGCCGAAGGTCTCTACGCCGGTGGCGTCGATCCGGTTGATCGGCTGGGCAAACAGGCAGATCTGGCGCACCTCGGGATGCAGGGCCAGGTGTTCCATGATGGCCCGCTCCAGGCTGCTGGCCGAGGCAAAGTCGAGCTCGGCGTCCATGCGCAAAGCGTACAGGTCGGGTGCCAGCAGCGGCAGGTTCCACAGGTGCCGGTCCCGCAGGCTGCCGTCGGGGTGCAGGCCGATCTCGATGATGCGCGGGTGCAGCCGGTGGTACAGAAAGTGCGACAAGCCCATCAACAAACCGGCGAGTACGCCCCAGTACAGCCGCGGTGCGGTCGCCAGCGTCAGCACAAAAGTAGTGGCGCAGGTGATGGCCTCCACCGGGGCTGCGCGCCAGATGCGGCGCAGCTCGGCGGGTTGCACCAGGCTGGATACCGCGGCCACCACCACCGCTGCCAGCACGGCCTGCGGCAAGTGGTACAGCGCCGGCGTCAGCCACAGCAAGACCAGCAGCACCAGTAGCACCGAGAAGATGGTCGCCCAGCCGGTTTTGGCCCCGGCGTACAGATTGATAGCCGAGCGCGAAAACGACGAACTGGTCGGGAAGGCGCCGCACAGGCCGGATGCGATCTTGGCCAACCCCTGGCCGATCAGGTCCTGGTTTTCGTTCCAGCGGGTGCCGCCGCGCTGGTTGTCCACCTTGGCGCTGGAAGCGGTTTCCAGAAAGCTGATCAGCGTCAGCACCATGGCCGGCAGGGCCAGGTCGCCAAACTGCGACCAGGACAGCGCCGCCGGCAGCTGCACTGCCGGCAGGCCGGCGGGCAGGGTACCGACGACGGCGCCACCGGCCCGGGCAAAACCCAGCACCTCGCTGAGCAGCGCACAGGCCACCACCAGGGCCATCAGCACCGGGAAGCGCGGGAACCAGCGCTTGCCCAGCGCCAGCACCAGCAGCGCACCCAGGCCGAAGGCCATGGCCTGCGCGTTGATATGCGGCTGCTGCAGCAAGCTGCCGAGAGAACCATCCAGGCCGATCAAGGCCGGCAACTGGGACAGCAGGATCAGAATCGCCGCCGCCTGGGTGAAGCCGGTGAGCACGGGGGCGCTGACCAGGTTCATCAGCCAGCCGAAGCGGCCCAGCCCCAGCACGATCTGCAGCAGGCCCGACAGCAAGGCCAGCCAGACCGCTAGGGTCACCCACTGTGCGCTGCCCGGCTCGGCCATGCCCAGCAGCGCACTGCCGACCAGCAATGCGCTGAGTGCCGTGGGGCCGACCGACAGCCGGGTGGATGAGCTCCACAGCACTGCCACCAGCGCGGGCAGCATGGAGGCGTAAATGCCGGTCACCAGCGGCATGCCGGCCAGGGCTGCATAGGCCACGCCTTGGGGAATCACCATCATGCCGACCGTCAGTCCGGCCCAGAGCTCGCCTACCAGGGTGCTGCGGTCTGGCCGCGGCCAGGCGAGAAATGGGAACCAGCGTTGCAGTCGGGCTCTGCGGTTCATGGCGCGCAGAATGCAGAAGTTACAAGAGTTTTAGGCATCTGGCGCAGGTATGGATTGCGTGGGTAGCTATGAAAATAGGAGTAGATGGCTAGGCCCCATGGAATGTACCGCAGACGCTGCAGCCCGGGTCGCGCGGAATCCGGATCTCGTTCCAAGCCATGCTGCGCGCATCCAGCATCTGCAGCCGCCCGGCCAGCGAAGTGCCGGCGCCGCTCAGCAGCTTGATGGCCTCGGCGGCCTGCATGGCGCCGATGATGCCGACCAGCGGCGCCAGCACGCCCATGACGGCGCAGCGGGTTTCTTCAAAATCGGCATCCGGTGGAAACACGCAGGCGTAGCAGGGCGAATCGGCCGTGCGCGGGTCGAACACGCTGATCTGCCCGTCCATGCGGATGGCCGCGCCCGACACCAGCGGCTTGCGGTGCTGCACGCAGGCGGCGTTGATCGCATGCCGGGTGGCGAAGTTGTCGCAGCAGTCCAGCACCACATCGGCCTGGGCGACCAGGCGGTGGAGCAGGGTGGCGTCGGCCCGGGCGTTGAGGGCCTGGACTTGCACCTCGGGGTTGATGGCCGCCATGGCGCTGCGTGCCGAGTCCACCTTGGGCTGGCCGACCCGCTCCATGCTGTGGGCGATTTGCCGCTGCAGATTGGTCAGGTCGACCGTGTCGTGGTCCACCAGGGTGATCTGGCCCACGCCCGCGGTCGCCAGGTACAGGGCGACGGGGGAGCCCAGGCCGCCGGCGCCGATGACCAGCGCATGCCCCGCCAGCAGCCGCTCCTGGCCTTCGATGCCGATATCGTCCAGCAGGATGTGGCGGGAGTAGCGCAGCAATTGGTCGTCGTTCATCGTGTGATTGTGATGGGCCATGTGAAAAGCCCCGCAGAGCGGGGCTTTGGGGTGCGGGTGTCGCCGGTCGGCGTACCAGCCTAGTTCTCTTTCTTCTCTTCCTTGCGCTCGGTCATGGTCTTGCTGACCAGAACTGGCTGGCCTTTGAGCTGTTTAATGGCCTGCAGCAGCTGGAAGTCCTTGTCGCTGCCGAATTCGGGGTTTGGCTTGCGTTCGGGCGCGGGCTTCAGGGCTTCTGCTTCGAGCTTTTTACGCGCTTCTTCGCGGGCTTTCTCGCGCGCCTCGTCTTTCTTCTCTTCACCCTGGCCGCTGTTCAGGTGCTTTTCCAGGTCGGCTTCGCGCATGCGCAGGGCCGCAAACGGGCTGCCGTCTTCGGTATCGTCGACCATCACGTCGGGCACGATGCCCTTGGCCTGGATCGATTTGCCGCTGGGCGTGTAGTAGCGTGCGGTGGTCAGCTTCAGGCCGGTATCCGGGCCGAGCGGGCGCACGGTTTGCACCGAGCCCTTGCCAAAGGTCTGGCTACCCATGATGGTGCCGCGCTTGTAATCCTGCAGTGCGCCGGCCACGATTTCGCTGGCCGAGGCCGAGCCTTCGTTCACCAGCACCACCAGTGGCACCTTCTTCAAAGCCGCCGGCAACTGGGCCAGCGGATCGGAGCCGCGGCGCTGGTAGAACTCGGGCGAGGCCTTGTAGGTGAACTTGCTGTCGGCCAGCTGGCCGTTGGTGGACACCACGGTCACGTTTTCCGGCAGGAAGGCGGCGGAGACGGCGACGGCTGCGTCCAGCAGGCCACCCGGGTCGTTGCGCAGGTCGAGTACCAGGCCTTTCAGCTTGGGCTCTTGCTTGTAGATGTCTTCGATCTTGCGGGCGAAGTCTTCCACCGTGCGGTCCTGGAACTGGCTCAGGCGGACCCAGGCATAGCCGGGCTCGACCACCTTGCCGCGCACCGACTGGGTACGGATTTCTTCGCGGGTGATGGTGACCGGGAAGCTGCGGTTCTCGTCCTTGCGGAAGATGGTCAGGTTGACCTTGGTATTCGGTTCGCCGCGCATTTTCTTCACGGCGTCGTTCAGTGCCAGGCCTTTGACCGCGGTATCGTCGATCTTGGTGATCAGGTCGTTGGGTTTGAGGCCGGCGCGGAAGGCGGGCGAGCCTTCGATGGGCGAAACCACCTTGACCAAGCCGTCTTCCTGGGTGATTTCTATGCCTACGCCGACAAACCGGCCGGTCGTGCCTTCGCGGAATTCCTTGAAGGACTTCTTGTCAAAGTACTGGGAATGCGGGTCCAGGCTGGCCACCATGCCGGCAATCGCGTCGCTGATGAGCTTTTTCTCGTCCACCGGTTCGACATAGTCGGTCTTGACCATGCCAAACACGGCCGCAAGCTGCTGCAGTTCCTCCAGCGGCAAGGGCGCCATCGCACCGCGTGCGACGGTTTGCAGGGAAACCGTTGTCAAGGCCCCGGCAATGGCACCGGCGGCAATCCAACCGGTAATTTTGAGTTTCTGGCCCATAAGCATCTTTCAAGTCACTGTCACAGCACACCTGCCATTCCCAAATCCCGGAATTTACGCGCCTGGGCTTGGGAATGGCAGGTGTTCTTATCAATATACACGTTGATATCCATTCGGGTGGATACGTTCCGTGTAAACCTTTTTGAAGCTTATTTCTTTTGGCCCTGGGCAGCCACGGCTGCAGCTGCCTTGGCAGCGGCTTCGGCGTCGCCCAGGTAGTAGTGGCGGATCGGTTGCAGGTCGGCGTCCAGCTCATATACCAGCGGGATACCGTTGGGGATGTTCAGGCCCACGATGTCGTCGTCGGAGATATTGTCCAGGTACTTGACCAGCGCGCGGATCGAGTTGCCATGGGCTGCCAGCACCACGCGCTTGCCGGCCTTGATGGCCGGTGCCATGGCTTCGTTCCAGAACGGCAGCACCCGGGCGACGGTGTCTTTCAGGCATTCGGTCAGCGGAATCTGCTCGGGCGACTGCTTGGCGTAGCGGATGTCGCCGCGCTCGCTGCGCGGGTCGGTGGCTTCCAGCGCGGGCGGCGGCGTGTCGTAGCTGCGGCGCCAGACCAGCACCTGGTCGTCACCGTACTGCTTGGCGGTTTCGGCCTTGTTCAGACCTTGCAGCGCGCCGTAATGGCGTTCGTTCAGGCGCCAGCTGTGCACCACGGGCAGCCAGGTGCGGTCCATCTGGTCCAGGCAGTGCCACAGGGTGTGGGTGGCGCGCTTGAGCACGCTGGTGTAGGCCACGTCGAACTCGTAGCCATCGGCCTTCAGCAGGCGGCCGGATTGCTTGGCCTGTTCGATACCGGTGTCGGTCAAGGGCACGTCGGTCCAGCCGGTGAAGCGGTTTTCAAGATTCCAGGTGGATTCGCCGTGGCGGATCAGAACGAGTTTGTACATGGCGCAGAGGGGCAGAGTGGATAAATAGAGGCCAAAAATGCAGCCTCCAACAGGCTGGCAACTTGCCATTCTAAAATCTACCGCTTCGGGACAGTCCCGGGTAACCCATAAATAAAGGTGCAAAGTGAAGTTTTTACTGGACAACTGGATGTTGATAGCGGTGGCGGTGTCCTCTGGCGGGATGTTGCTCTGGCCCCTGCTGGTGGGCGGCGCCAATGCCGGAGCCCTGAGCCCGAACGGCGCGGTGCAGCGCATCAACCGTGAGAAAGCCGTGGTGGTGGACGTGAGCGAGGTCGAGGAATTTGCCGCCGGCCACGTGGGCGGCGCCAAGAATGTTCCTTTGGGCCAGCTGGAAGACAAGCTTGCAGCCACCGTGAAGAACAAATCCCTGCCTTTGATCCTGGTCTGCGCCAGCGGTGCGCGGGCGAAACGCGCCTTGGCCATCGCCAAGAAGCTGGGCTACGAAAAAGCCGAAGTGCTGGGTGGCGGCCTGAAGGCCTGGAAAGAAGCCAATCTGCCGGTTGAAAAAGCCTGAGCCAGCCTAACCTGAAGATCTGATTCCCCGTTTTATCCGCTGAAAGTAGCTGTCCATGCAAGCCGTCAAGATGTACACCACCGCCGTTTGCCCGTATTGCATCCGGGCCAAGCAAATCCTCAAGAGCAAGGGCGTCGAGCTGATCGACGAGATCCGCGTCGACCAGCAGCCCGAGGCCCGCATGGCCATGATGGAGATGACCGGCCGCCGCACCGTGCCGCAAATCTTCATCGGCGACACCCATGTCGGTGGCTGCGACGACCTGGTGGCGCTGGACGGCCGGGGTGGCTTGCTGCCGCTTTTGAACGCGGCCTGAACGGTCTTGCCGATCGGCAATAATCCGTCTGCTTTTTTAGCCCGCCGAGCTGTTTCGGCGGGCTTTGTTTTTGATCCGAATTGAAAGAATTCCATGTCCGACCAACAAGATCCCGTCTTCCAAATCCAACGTGTCTACCTGAAAGAGGCTTCGCTGGAGCAACCCAATTCCCCCAGCATCCTGCTCGACCCGGCCCAGCCCAGCGTGGAAATCCAGCTCGGTGTGGAAGCCAACCCTGTGGCCGAAGGCATTTTCGAAGTGGCTGTGACGGCCACCGTGCAGACCAAGATCGGCGACAAAACCGTGTTCCTGGTCGAAGCCAAGCAAGCTGGCATTTTTGAAATCCGCAATATGTCGGAAGAGCAGATGGGCCCGATCATCGGCATCGCCTGCCCGCAAATCGTCTACCCCTACCTGCGCAGCAACGTGGCCGACATCGTCCAGCGCGCCGGCTTCCCGCAAGTGCACCTGGCCGAAATCAACTTCCAGGCGATGTACGAGCAGCAGCAAGCCAACGCGGCCGCAGCGGCTGCCGAAGCGCCTACCGCCACCCTGCAATAAGCCGGCATGCGCGCGCCGGGCCTGCCATGAAGATCGCTGTACTGGGCGCGGGCGCCTGGGGCACTGCGCTGGCCATCAGCGCCTGCCAGAACCCCCTGGCCCGCCATACGGTGACGCTTTGGGCCCGCAGCGCCGAGCAGGCCGCGGCCATGCAGGCCCAGCGCTGCAACCAGCGCTACCTGCCGGACATTCCCCTGCCCGCCGAACTGCTGCTGCGCGCCGATGCGCCAGCAGACCTGGGCGAGCTGGTGGCCGGGCAGGACCTGGTGATCATCGGCACCCCCATGTCCGGCCTGCGCCAGATGCTGCGCGACACCGCCGCCTGCACCGCGCCGGTGGCCTGGTTGTGCAAGGGCTTCGAACCTCCAGATTCCATGCCTTATGGGCTGCTGGCGCACGAAATACGTGCGCAGCTAGCTACTGAATTAATAGCAAACGAAGCCGCCGGCTACGGCGTGCTCAGCGGCCCCAGCTTTGCCCAGGAAGTGGCGCGCGGCCAGCCCACCGCCCTGGTGGCGGCCAGTGCCCGCGCCGAGGTGCGCGACGCGCTGGTGGCGGCTTTCCATAGCCCGTCCCTGCGGGTCTATGCGAGCGACGACGTGGCCGGGGTCGAGGTCGGCGGCGCGGTGAAGAACGTGCTGGCCATCGCCACTGGCTTGTGCGACGGCCTGCACCTGGGCCTGAACGCCCGGGCGGCCCTGGTGACCCGCGGCCTGGCCGAGATGACGCGCCTGGGCCTGGCCCTGGGCGCCCGGGCCGAGACCTTCATGGGCTTGTCGGGCCTGGGCGATCTGGTGCTGACGGCTACCGGCGACCTGAGCCGGAACCGCCAGGTTGGCCTGTTGCTGGCCCAGGGCCAGACTTTGCAGCAGGCCGTGTCTTCCTTGGGCCATGTAGCCGAGGGCGTGTACAGCGCCCGCACGGTGGCGCAGCGCGCCGACAGCCTGGGCGTCGACATGCCCATCACCCACAGCGTGGTGGCTTTGCTGGACGGACGCATCCGCCCGGCTGACGCGGTTGCGTCTCTGATGGGGCGGGGCCCGGTGCCCGAGCTGACGTAAGGTTTTGTGTCTGTTGTGTAAGGCAAAGTCTTACACGGGGCGGTAAAAAACTGACCTTCTGTATGGTGCTCCCCCGACTTAATTTTTGATTGGTGGGTATTCACAATCCATTTCAACGGATCGGGAAAAAGCACATTGCGATAAGCGCGATGCAGCCCGAACCGGGTAAGACCCAAAGGACATCACCATGAACAGCGAACAGATCATTGCCGAAATCCGCGAGGCCAATCTGACGTACCTCATGCTGGCGCAAAGCCTGATCCGGCAAGACAAGGCCGAAGCTCTGTTCCGCCTGGGCATCAACGAAGAAGCTGCCGACATCCTGGGTGCGCTGTCGGCCGCGCAGATCCTCAAGCTGGCCTCCGGCAATATGCTGCTGTGCCACTTCCGCGTCGAAGACAGCCTGGTCTGGAGCCTGCTGACCAACCATGACATCAAGAAGGTGGGCAACCCCGCCACCAACACCTTGCACGCCAACATCCTGATGGCTGGCCGCGTGGCCGAAGTCCTGTAAGGAGCCGCCGCCATGATGCCCACCACCGCAGCCGTTGACAAAGCCCCTGCCAAGGCCCCCAAGAGCGTCTTGCAAGACTCCCAGCAGATCGAACGCGCCGCTGCGCTGATCCGCATGGGCGCCCGCATGCAGGTGCTGGAATCGGAAACCGATCTGTCCTACGAGCGCCTGCTGCGCCTGTACAAAGAGGTGTCGGGCAAATCACCCAGTAAGGGCCAGCTGCCGTTCTCCACCGACTGGTTTTTGTCCTGGCAAGAGAACATCCATTCCTCGCTGTTCCTGAACATCTACGAATACCTGTCCAAGAGCATGGACATGGACTCGATCGACATCCTGACCAAGGCCTACCGCCTGTACAGCGAGCAGATCGTGGCCGCCGAGGTGGACCCGCTGCTGTCCTTCACCCGCGCCTGGCGCCTGGTCAAGTTTGTCGATGCCAACATGCTCAACATGACCCAGTGCAGCGGTTGCGGCGGCAAGTTCGTCACCGAGCTGTACGAGAACCCCCGCCAATACGTGTGCGGCCTGTGCAGCCCACCGGCACGTGCCGGCAAGTGCAAGGGCGAACGCACCCTGATGCTGCACTAAGCAGCTCATTAAGCCTGTAGCTGGCGCAGGCTGGCGACCGTTTTCAAGCAGGCTTGGGCCACTTCAGCGCCCTTGTGCACAAAGTGCTGGCTGAAGAACTGCTGGTGCTCGTCGCTGCTGTGGAAGTGGTGCGGCGTCAGCACGGCAGAAAACACCGGCACACCGGTTTCCAGCTGCACCGTCATCAGCCCCTGGATCACCGCATTGGCGACGAACTCGTGGCGGTAGATGCCGCCGTCCACCACCAGGGCGCTGGCCACGATGGCGTCGAACTGGCCGGACTGGGCCAGTTTCTTGGCGTGCAGCGGAATCTCAAAAGCCCCGGGCAATTCAAAGATCTGGATCGCATCGCGCGGAATGCCGTGGCGCGCCACCTCGCTCAAAAAGCCGTCGCGGGCCTGGTTGACGATGTCGGCATGCCAGCTGGCTTGCACAAAGGCGATACGGATGGGGGCGGAGAGTTGGATAGTCGTAGTCATAGGGTGTCAAAACAAAAAAGTTTCCAACCCAGGACGCACGCGCACCCGCGCAGCCACCGCCGCGCACGGCGAAGGGCTGCAAGGGACGCGTTCTCTTGCATCCGGACTATCACCGTCGGCTCCGGAATCGCACCGGAATCTGCTGACCCTGCGGATGCTTGCCATCTGCAGGCGCTCGCGGGCTAAACATTGCTGTTACTACCGCCGGTGGGGAATTGCACCCCGCCCTGAGAACGCTTGGCGCACCTGTGGGTGCGCACCCGGCTAGTGTAAGTGCAGACGGATATCCCTTTTTCGCAGCTGCTTATATGAAAAACGAGGCTTGGGCGCAGCCAGCACCTGCGCCAACAGCTATCAAAACAGGAGCGGCTAGTCGGCGCAGCTGACGCGGTTGCGGCCGGCGTGCTTGGACAGGTAGAGCCCGGCGTCGGCCCGGGCCAGCAGGCTGTCCAGCGAGTCGTCGGGCCGCAGGCTGCTGATGCCGAAGCTGGCCGTTACCGATACCGCCTCGCCGCGCACGCTGGCCATAGGCATGGTTTCCAGCGCGGTGCGTAGGCGTTCGGCCAGTGCCAGCGCTTCTGCGCCATCGGTTTCGGGCATCAGCACGCTGAATTCTTCGCCGCCCAGCCGGCCCATCACGTCCTGCTGGCGCACCAGCAGCCGGCAGGTACGGGTCAGCATGCGCAGCACTTCGTCGCCCATGGCGTGGCCAAAGCGGTCGTTGATCTGCTTGAAGTGGTCCACGTCCAGCATCACCATGGCCAGCGGCCGCCCGTGGCGCCGGGCCCGGGCCAGCTCGGTCTCGGCACGCTCCATGAAGTGGCTGCGGCTGGCCATGCCGGTCAGGCTGTCGGTGCTGGCCAACTGGCGTAGCGCAGTCTCTATGGATTTGCGCTCGGTGATGTCGATGACGGTGGCCAGCGCGCAGGGCTGGCCATCGTAAATGATGGGCACCATGGAGATCAGCGCCCAGATGGTCCGCCCATCGCCGACCACCAGGCACATTTCGTAGTCGCGCAGCACACCTTCGCGGCGGTACTGTTCCATCATGCGGTCGCGGTCTTCGGGTGTGCGGTACATGCTGCGCGGGTCGCGCCCCAGCAGGGCGGCAGCCGACATGCCGGCCAGCTCGGCAGCGCGCTCGTTGGCGTAGACGAAGACGTTGTCGGCGATGCGCGTCACCGTCATCGGCAGCGGCGCGTTCTGCAGAATCGCCAGGGTCCGGGCCTCGCTCTCGCGCAGCTCGCGGGTGCGGTCGGCCACGCGCTGTTCCAGGGTGTCGGCCAGGCTGCGCAGCTCGGCCACCAGGCGGGCGTTGTCGATGGCGTTCACCACATTACCCGACAGCAACTCCAGGAACAAGATGCGCTCGGGCGAAAACGCGCCGCTGACCGCCAGGTTCTCCAGGTATAGCGCGCCCACCACCCGGCCTTGGCGCACCAGCGGCATGCACAGCACCGAGCGGCCCGCGCGCTCGCCGAAGTAGGGCAGGCGCCGCCAGGCCGGGTCGAGTGCGGCGTCGTGCACCAGCACCGGGGCCGCGGTGCTGAGCACGGTGCGCAGGATTTCCAGCGGTAGCCGGCTGCCGGCCTCTTCCAGCGGCAGGCATTCCAGCACCCGTGGGCCGTTGGCGCCGCCGCTGTCGGCCTGCAGCACCCACAGGCCGTGGTCGCGCAGCACGATGGCCGCGCGGCTGGCGCCGGCGCTTTCGCGCAGCACATGCAGCAGGCGGGCCAGCAGCATGTCCAGTGCGATCTCGCCGGTGACAGCCTGCACGTTCTTCATCAGGCTGGCCAGGTCCAGCGAGCTGTCGGGCACCGCCAGCAGGGTGTCGCTGGCCAGGGGTGGCAAGGGAGTGGACGGGCTGGCAGGCTGTTCGGCCGCCCGGTCGATTTTGTCCATGCTGTCCACCAAGGCGCGGCCGCCCCAGCGCAGGAAGATGGTGCGGGCTTCGGCCCGTTCCGCGGCCGCGGCTGCCGAGCCGGGCGCGCTGTAGGCCAGAGCCTGGCTGCGCTGCCAGTGCACCAGGCCAAGCAGCAGCAGGTTGCCGGTGTGCTGTGCCGCCACTTGGGCGTGGTCCAGCTCGGCCAGCACATCGGCCGGGCCGTTGTCTTGCAGCAGCAGGCCGGCCAGCAGCATGCGGGCGCGCAGCAGATGGCGCAGCGGCCGCACATCGGCGCAGGTCTGGGCCCAGAGGTTCAGGCGCTCGAGGGCGGCGTTGCAGCGCTCGCTCGCCGTACCGTCCTGGCGGCTGCAGGCCAGCGCGGCCATGGCGGTAAAGAATACGCAGAACGGCACCATCACCATGCCGCGGCCGGCGGGGAACAATTGCTGCGCGGCGTCGCCCGCCACCACCGCGGCCTCGGGCTGGCCGGCCAGGGTGTGCAGCATGCAGCGCCAGGCGTGCAGGAACATGGCGCCGGTCTGGTCGGCGCGGGCGGTATAGGTCTGGGCCAGCTGCTGGGCGGAGAACTGTGCATGTTCCAGCGGCGCATCGGCAAAGCGGGGTTGGCGCAAAGCCCGGA
Organism: Rhodoferax ferrireducens; assembly: GCF_031458075.1. Classification (GTDB taxonomy): domain Bacteria; phylum Pseudomonadota; class Gammaproteobacteria; order Burkholderiales; family Burkholderiaceae_C; genus Rhodoferax_B; species Rhodoferax_B ferrireducens_A. The sequence continues at coordinate 582,337 of NZ_JAVDXT010000002.1, forward strand.
CGGTTTCGCGCAGCGCGCCCAGGTAGTCGTGGGCCACCGGCTGGCGGATGCGGCGCAGCGTGGCGGCATGGTGTTCCAGCGATGCCTCCAGCTCGGCCAGCGGCGTGCTGGCCAGGAAGGCGTGGTAGTCGTGCACATACAGGCCGAGTCCGGCATGGCGCAGGCTGCCGGTTTCCAGCCCGTCGTGGTGCACCTGCATCAGCGCCGGCAGGCCGCTGGAGATGCCTTCAATCCAGTGCCGCAAAAAGGCGTTGAACGAGAAGCCCGCATGCGCATGCACATGGCGCCAGCTGTGCCGCTCCAGCAGGTCCATGGACATGCGGCCAAGCTGGTAGCCAAAGCGGTAGTCGCGCAGAAATTCGGCCACCATCAGGCCCATCACCGAATAGGCCGACAGAGCTGCCGGCGCATGGCCGCGGGTCACCATCAACCGCACCTGCAGCACGGTCAGCAGCGGCAGCAGCGCGGGCCGGGCGATGTAGGCGGCGGCCGTCATCTTGGCGATGACGTTCACCTGCTGCAGGCACAGCGGGTCGGTCATGGCGGGCTGGGCGGCCAGGGCGGAAAAACCCAGGGCTACGATCTCGTCGCGGGTGGCGGCCACCAGCTGCATGGCCTCGGCCGGCGTGGCAGCGGCCGGCGGCGCCGTGCCCAGCAGGCGCAGCACGGCCAGGCCCAGCTCCAGGGTTTCGTCCAGCTGGCCGGATGCGTAGAAGGATTCGATGCGCACGTCCAGCAGCCGGGCGCGGGCCGCGGGCTCGGCCACATGCGGCAGGGCTGCCTCGATGAAGCCGTCCATGGCTGCGCTGTCGCCCTTGAGCGCGGCCATGCGCGCGGCGTGTACATGCAGGTCCAGCGCGGCCTCGGGCTGGACCTGCCAGTGGGCCTCGCCGTACAGGGCAATCGCCTGGGTGGCATAGCCGGCGGCCAGATCGAAGGAAGCTGCGTCGCTGGCCAGCCGGCTGGCCCGGGCATTGAAGCCGGCCAGCTGAACGCGCTCTTCGGCGTCCAGCATCAAGGCCTGGCCCTGGTTCAGGTGGTTCACCACCGCGAAATCCGGGTTGCCGCGCGCGCTGCCATCGCGCAGCAGCCGGCCTATGCGCAGATGCAGGGCTGGGCGCTGCGCGGGCGTGGCCAGCAGGTAGGCGGCTTCCTGCACCCGGTCGTGCACGAACGCGAATTCAACCCGCAGGCCCTGGCTCTCTACCGCGTCCAGCATGGCAATCCATTTGTAGCGCGCGTCTTGCGGCACCAGCAAGCCGGCTTCGAGCGCCGGGCCCAGCGCCTGCAGCACGGCGGCGTCGGGGCGCTCGCAGGCCACGCCCAGGGCGGACAGCGCAAACCGGCTGCCCAGGCAGGCTGCGGTGGTGAGCACCGTGCCGGTATCGGCCGGCAGGCGGCGCAGCTGCTCCAGCATCAGCGCCACCACGTTGTCGGCAATCCGCTCGCTGTGGATGCGTTCTTCGGACCAGCACCAGCGCGGCTGGCTGCGGTCCAGCCAAATCAGCTGGCGCCGGTGCAGGTCTTCCAGGAAGCGGCCGAGAAAGAAGGGATTGCCGCCGGTTTTTTCAACGCACAGCTGGGCCAGAGTTTGTACCTCGGCCAGCGGTTGCTGCAAGCTGTCGGCCAGCAGCTGGGCTACGGCGTCGGGCTGCAGCGCGCCCACGCTGAGCGCCAGGCAGCGGCCGCCGGTATCGGCCAGCGCGGCCAGGTCCTGGGCCAGCGGGTGTTCGGGCGGCACCTCGCCGGCGCGGTAGGCGCCGATCAGCAGCAGGTGCTGCAGGCCGTCGTCCAGTGCTAGCTCGCGCAGCAGGCGGCGTGAGACGCGGTCGGCCCATTGCAGGTCGTCGATGAATACCACCAGGGGTGTATTGGCACTGGCCAGCGCCGCAAAGCACAGCTGCATGCTGCGCAAAAAACGGTTCTCGGACTCGGTAGGACCCAGCGCCGCTACCGGCGGCAGCGCGTCTCCGAGCAGCATGCCCAGCTCGGGCAGGGCGGCCTGGGCAATCGCCGCATTCGGGCCCAGCCGCTGCAGCAGAGCCTCGCGCCAGACGGCCTGCTCGGCCGGTGGCAAGGCCAGCACCTGGCGCGCGCGCTGCTCCAGGGCTTGCAAAAAGGCCGCGCAGGGCGTGTGCTGGCCGAACTGGTTGAACTTGCCGCTGACCATCTGGCCGCGGTGGCCGAGCAGGCTGCGCTGCACCTCGTGGACCAGCGCGGTCTTGCCGATGCCGGAGACCCCGGCGATGGTGATGGTGCGCGCCGTGCCGCGGGCGGCCGACTCGAATACCTCGACCATGCGGCGGATGTCGTCGGCCCGGCCGTAGAGCCGGCCGGACACCTGGAAGCGTTCGGACAGATCGCCCTGGGCCAGTGCCAGGCCGGCCAGCGCCTCGGGCTGCTGCAGCTGTTGCAGGATCTGCTGCAGGTCGCGCCGCAGCACATGGTGGTTCTGGTAGCGGGCCTCGGGCTCTTTGGCCAGCAGGCGCGCCAGCAGTGCGGCCAGCACCGGCGGAGCGTCGGGGCGCAGCGGCAGCAGCGGCGGCGGGGCGATGGCCAGGTGGGCGTGCACCGCCTCCACCGGATCGCTGGGGTTGCCGAACGGCGGGCGGCCGGTCAGCATCTCGAACAGGGTGGCGCCCAGCGCGTAGAAGTCGGCCCGGTAGTCCAGGTCGTGGTTCATGCGGCCGGTTTGCTCGGGCGCCATATAGGCCAGCGTGCCTTCGAGCTCGCGCAGGCTGGTGGCCTGGGGCCGTTCGACCGACATGTCGGCGGCAATCCCGAAGTCGATCAGCTTGACCGTGCCGCCAGCCAGCTGGGCGATGATGTTGCCGGGCGCGATGTCTTTGTGCAGGATGCCCTGGGCGTGGATGGCCTCTAGCGCATCGACCACCGCGATGCTGGTGCGCAGCGCGTCGGCCAGCGGCAGCGGCCCGTTGCGCAGCAGGGCGCGCACCGATGCGGCGCCGTCGTCGGGCATGGCCAGGAACAGCACGCCGCCGTGGCTGTCCAGGGTTTCGGCGCTGACGATGTTCGCATGCCGGACCCGGCGCGACAGCTCGTATTCGCGCCGAAACCGGGCCACGTCGCCCGGGCCGAGGCGGGCCCGGCGCAGGAACTTGACCACCATGGGTACACCGGCGTGCAGGCAGCGCACCACCACCGAGCGCCGGCCCTGGTACACCAGCTCCAGCACCGTGTAGGCGCCAAAACTGCCGCCGGGTATGGCAAATGCGGGGGGCGGCCCCATGTCTTCTTGGGCGCCCGCCGTGGTGGCATCGAGCAGGGAATGGATGTGCAGGCGCGGCGCAGTCATTGGCCGACATGATAGAGGTTTGCGCCGACAAGCCTGTTAAATGGGGCTGCCAAGTTTCAAGGAAAATACGCCTCTAGCGCATATTCTGCCTGCACAAGAAGCTATTTATTTGATAGCAAAATGTGTTTCAAGATGTGTGTAAACGCGCACACCAGTCGGCGTGGTACGGCAGCAAACCGGGCAGATGCAGGCCCGGTACGGCTTGCAGTTGCTGGGCAGCCCAGGGCTGGGCCCAGTGGCTCAGCATCCAGGCGCCGCGGGCTGTGCCCTCCATCGCGTCCAGGCTGGCGCAGCAGCGGTGTCCGGGCAACAGCGCCTGCAGCAGGCCCAGGTACAGCGGGTTGCGGGCCAACGGACCTTCTATGACCACCGTGGATGCTGGGTTGCCGGGCCGCAGTTGGCCCACCAGCCAGGCGGTGACTTGGGCGCAGTACAGCGCGGCCAGGGCCGAGCGTGCGGCCGGGGGCAGATCTTGCAAACCTACGGCTTGGCCGGCGCGCAGCACTTCACCAACGCGTTGCATAAACGGCCCGCCCTGGGGGGCGAAGCTGGGCAGGGCCAGGGTCTGGCTTTGCAGCAGTGCGGCCACATCCGCGGGCGTACCCAGGTCGGCCGGCGCGCCGTCCAGCAGCGCCGCGAACTCGCGGCCGCCCATGAAACGCGCCGTAGGCGTGGCCTGGCTGCGCACGTTGACGTTGCACAGCATGTCGCGTTCCGCATCCAGTGTGGTGGTGGGCGCGTCGGGCGCCATCAGCACGGTCCAGGTGCCGGAGGACACGACAGTCAGGTCTTGTTCGCTGGCCAGGTAGCGCGCCAGGCAGGCATTGCTGTCGTGCACGCCGACGTGGATTTCGCAGCTTTTTGGCAAACCCAGCGCTTCTGCCAATTCCGGGCGTACCGTGCCCAGCACCTGCCAGGCGGGCGCCAGCGGGGCGAACAGCGCGGCCCAGCCCTGGGTTTGGGCCAGCTGCGAATAGCCGTGTGCGTCCGGCAGCCACAGCTGGGTATGGCAGCCGAGGGATGACACCTCGCTGGCCGCCACGCCGCTGAGCCACCAGGCCCAGTACTGCGGATAAGGCAGCAGGGTACGCGTGCGCGCCCAGGCTTCGGGGTGGGTGTGTTGCAGCCAGTACAGCTGGCGCGCGGCGTTCAGGCCCATGGGCAGATCGGGCGACAGGGTGGCGTTGAAGCCGTCGCGCTGGCGCTGGTAGGCCTGGTGCAGCGCGCTGGTCTGACTGGCGTAGCCGTCGAACTCATAGTCCAGCGGCGGCCAGGCCAGGCCTTCATCATCCAGCGCGACGAAGGCCGCGCCGTGGGTGCAGGGGACAACGCGCGCGCAGCGCCGGGTCAGGCGGGAGGCTGCCAGCGTGCTGCAAATCCAATCGGTCAGCCCGCCGATGTCCAGCGCGCTATAGCCTAGCGGCGCGGCGACCGGCGCGTTCTTGCGGCCGTGCTGCTCCAGCACCTCGCCGCTGTCGTCTACCAGCAGCAGCTTGGCGTGGCTTTTGCCGATGTCGATGACCAGGGTCAGGTCCAATGCCATGCTCAATCCAGATGGAACAGGCAGGGCAGGGGCTCGGCCACCGGGCTGCCATCGGGGTGGGTGCGCATCAAATCGCCCATATAGGCCCACCAGCGCTGCATCACCGGGTGCTGGGGTAGCTTGTCCATCGTGTGGTTTTGCGTGCGGCGCAGCACGGCGAACAGCACATGGTGCTCTTCATCGAGGTAGATGCTGTAGTCGCTGACGCCAGCGTTCTTCAGCAGGTCCACCAGCTCGGGCCAGATCTCGTCATGGCGCTTTTTGTATTCCGCCACGCAGCCAGGGTTAAGGAACATCCGAAAGGCGAATTTCTCACTGCTCATGCCAGCACCCTCCGGCGCTTGAACAGTTTGGGCAGCACCATGGAGACGATCAGCAGCGCGCCGATCACCATGGACATCACGATGCCGGTGACATTTGCCATGCCCATGGCAAAGGTGAACAGGCCCAGCAGCAACACCGCCAGCATGGTGCCCACGATGCTGCCGCGCCCGCCCTGGATGGCCACGCCGCCCAGGATCACCATGGTGATGGCATCGAGCTCCCAGCCCATGGCGATGTTCGGCCGGGTGCTGCCGATGCGCCCGGTCAGCATGATGGCGGCCAGCGCGGCCATCAGGCCGGCGAACACAAACAGCGCCATGCGGTAGCGGTCGGCCGCGATGCCCGAGAAGCGCGCGGCCACCGGATTCGCGCCAATCGCATACAGCTTGCGGCCCAGCACCGTGCGGTGTAGCACCACGCCCACTACCACCGCACCGACCAGCAGGATGGCGAATTCGATAGGGATGATCAGCCAGCGCACGCCTACCACCTCGCCCAGATAGCTGTTGCCCAGGGTGGAGAACACCTCGGGGTAGCCGGAGATCGCCTGGTCGCCCAGCGCCACCATGGCCAGGCCGCGGTACAGCGACAAGGTGCCAATCGTCACCACGATGGACGGCAGCTTGTAGCGCGTGACCAGCACGCCGTTCACCGCGCCGGCGATGCCGCCGGTGGCAAACGCTGCCAGAGTCATGACCAGCGGGCCAGCGCCGGCTTTCATCGCATAGCCCATGGCCAGCGAACTCAGGGCCAGGATGGCGGCAATCGACAGATCGATCTCGCCGGTGATGATCAGCAAGGCCAGCGCCAGCGCCAGAATGCCTTTTTCGCTGAAGTTGAAGGTGCTGTCGGCCAGCGCATCGGGCGAGATAAAGCCCGGCTGCGTGTAGCCAAATACCAGCAGTAGCAAGACCAGCAGGCCCAGCAGCACGCGTTCCCATGTGTTCCAGGCTTTCATGCCGTGGCCCCTTTCAATGTGGTTCTTTCCAGAATCTGGCGGCCTGCACGGCGCTCAGAGCGCGCATTTACCGTGACCGAAATCAAGATCACTGCGCCGGCAATCGCCTGCTGCCAGAACGGCGACACCTGGATCACCGGTAGCGCGCCGTTGACCACGCCGATAAACAGTACGCCCAGGGCCGCACCCAGCACGGTACCGACGCCACCGCCAATGCTCACGCCGCCAATCACGCAGGCCGCCACCACGGTCAGCTCATAGCCCGCGGCGAGTTCGGTATAGGCAATCGAATAGCGCCCGACCCATAGCAGGCCGGCCAGCCCGGCCAGCATGCCCGACAAGGTGTAGACCATCATCAGCCGCTTGCGCGCCGAGATGCCCACATAGGCGGCGGCGTGCGGGTTGCCGCCCAGGGCGTAGATCTCGCGGCCTTCGCGGCGCAGCTTCAAAAAGACGGCTGCCGCCACCAGCACGGCGATGGCAAACCACACCAACGCCGGCAGGCCGAGCCAGACCTCGCGCGGCAAGCCCTTGATGACCGGGTGGATGTCCTGGTCCGACACCCAGGCGCCTTTGCTGGCGACAAAGATGGCGCCGCGGTAGGCCGACATGGTGCCCAGGGTCACGACGATAGGCGGCAGGTCAAAGCGGGTGACCAGCCAGCCGTTCACCGCGCCCAGCAGGGCGCCTACGCCCAACGCCACTACCAGCAGCACCGGCACCGAAGCGCCCGGCCAGGCCTTGCCGATCAGCGCGCAGACCATGCCTGTCAACGCCAGATTGGAGGCCACGGACAGGTCGATGCCGCGGGTCAGCAGCACCAGCATCTGGCCCATCACCAGGATGGCCAGGATGGCCGAGTCGTTGGCAATGTCCATGCCGTTGCGCCAGGTCAGGAACACCGGGGCGCGCGCGCCCACGGCCAGGGCGATGGCGACGATGATGGCCAGCAACAGCCACTCGCGCCTAATAGAAGTCCACTGTTTCATGCTGCTAGTTTCTCCAGGACCACGGCCCGTACGTTGGGGGCCGGTGTGGGGTTATGGGGTGGGGCGGCGGGCGCAGTGCCCAGGCCCGAGGCGGCGGACACGATCTGTTCGGCCGGTACGCTGCCGCGTGCAAATTCGGCCACCTGCACGCCACGGCGCATGACGATGGTGCGGTGCGCCAGGTGCATCACCTCGGGCAATTCGCTGGACACCAGAATCACCGCCAGGCCTTGTTCGACCATCTCGGCAATCAGCTGGTACACCGCCTGCTTGGCACCTACGTCGATGCCCTTGGTGGGTTCGTCCAGAATCACGATGCGCGGGTCCAGCCCCAGCCATTTGGCGATCACCACTTTTTGCTGGTTGCCGCCCGACAGGCCGGACAGCAAGGTGTCGGGCGAATGCGTCTTGATGCGCAGGCGTTCGATCATGCGCTGGCACAGCGCCGACTCGCGCAGCTTGGACAGCCAGATGCCGCGCGCAAAGCGGCTCAGGCCGGCCAGGCTGATGTTGTGTTCTACCGAGAAGTCCAGAATGCCGCCCTGGCGCTGGCGCTCTTCGGGCACATAGGCGATGCCGGCGGCAATCGCATCGCCGGGCCGGCGGGCGTTGAGCTTCTGGCCGTTGACTACAAAGCTGCCGTGGGCGGCGGGGTTCAGGCCCATGATGGCCAGCATGGCCTCGCTACGGCCCGAGCCCACCAGGCCGTAAAAGCCCAGGATTTCGCCACGGCGCAGTTCAAAGCCGATGTTGTGGAACTCGGTGGGGTGCGACAGGGCTTGCACCGTCATCACCACCTCGCCGGGTTGAGAGTTGATCTGCGGGTAGATCTGGTCGATGGCGCGACCGGCCATCAGCTTGATCAGTTCCTGCTCGCTGGCGTCGGCAATCGCGCCGCTGCCCACGGTGGTGCCGTCGCGTAGCACCACATAGCGGTCGGCCACGGCAAAAATTTCATCGAACTTGTGGGTGATGAAGATCACGCCCACGCCTTGGGTCCGCAGCTTGCGCACGATGCCGTAGAAGTCGCGGATCTCGGCCTGCGACAAGGCGGCGGTGGGCTCGTCCAGGATCACCACCGAGGCTTTTTGCGACAAGGCCCGGGCAATCTCCACCAGGTGCCGCTCGGCCAGGCTCAGGTCTTTTACCAGCGTGATGGCATTGAAGCGCGCACCGATCTGCTCCAGCACCGCTTGGGCCTGGGTGTTCATTGCCGACCAGTCGATGAACGGGCCGCGCATCAGGTGCCGCCCTACGTAAATGTTCTCGGCCACGCTGAGCTCTTCGAACATCACCGTTTCCTGGTGCACCGCCAGGATGCCCGCGGCCTGCGAGGCCTGGGCGTTGGCAAAAGTGTGGGCCACGCCGTTCAGCGTGATCGTGCCTTCGTCCACCGGCACCACGCCGGTGAGCAGCTTGACCAGCGTGGACTTGCCGGCGCCGTTCTCGCCGACCAGGGCCAGCACTTCTCCGGCCCGCAGTTCCAGGTCCACCCCGCGCAGCGCGTAGGTAGCGCCGTAGCGTTTGTGGATACCTTGCAAGCTCAGTAAGACATCGGTCATTTAAAAATCCAGCTTCGCATAAAAAAGGGGCACCTACCCTGACAGAGATGCCCCACAAACTCTTTGGCTGGCACCTACAGGTGCCAGCGGGCCTGTCGCTTTAGAAAAACTTTGCAAACTTCTCTACGTTGGTGGCGTCGTAGGTGAAGGGCTCGGACATGGCTGCTTCTCCGTTCGCATCCAGGGTCACCGTGCCGACGCGGCCAAGGGATACCTTGTCGCCGGCCTTGCCGGTGACCTTGCCCGAGATGAACTGGTTGGCAGCGTAGATGGACGAGTAGCCCAGGTCAATCGGGTTCCAGATGGCGAAGGACTTGACCGCGCCGCTCTTCACATGGCCGGCCATTTCCGACGGCAGGCCCAGGCCCGTCACGAAGATGGTGCCGACCTTCTTTTCGTCTTGCACGGCCTTGGCGGCAGCTGCTACACCCACGGTGGTGGGGGCGATGATGGCCTTCAGGTTGGGGTAGCTCTTGAACAAGCCTTGGGCTTCGCGGTAGCTCTTGTCGGTCTGGTCGTCGCCATACACCACGCTGACCAGTTTCAGGCCCTTGTAGGCGGGCTGGGCCAGCACTTTCTTGGCTTCGTCGATCCAGATGTTCTGGTTGGTGGCCTGGGCGGTGGCCGACAGCACGGCGACTTCGCCGGTGGCACCGATGGCGTCGGCCGTCATCTTCACCAGCTTCTCGCCGATCAGCGGGTTGCTGGAGGGGTTGAGGTGCATCAGGCGGCCGTCCTTGCGTACGCCGGAGTCAAACGAAATGACCTTGATGCCGCGGTCCATGGCGCGCTTGAGCACCGGGGCCAGGGCATCCGGGTCATTGGCCGAGATGACGATGGCCGAGACCTTTTGCGCGATCAGCGAGTTGACGATTTCGATCTGGCCTTCGGCCGTGGCCTTGGCCGGGCCGGTGTAGATGATTTCCACGTTCTTCAGTTCTTTGGCGGCCTCTTGCGCGCCCTGGTTGGCGGCGTCAAAGAAGCCGTTGCCCAGACTCTTCACCACCAGGGCGATCTTGTCTGCTGCAAAAGCCGGGCTGGCCAAGGCCGCGCCCAGTGCCACGGTGATCAGGGTTGCGAGGTGTTTCTTCATGTTGTCTCCTGGATGTCGTTGTTGGTATGGAAATATGACCCGAGGGTCGGTCTCGCTACTGGCGGCATACGTGGGTACGGTGCCGCCAGTGTCGATGGGGTGCGCTTTGCCTTCGGCAAATGCGCTTACACAATGCCGCTGCTGGGGCCTGCGGCGGGCCGCACGGCCGCCACGCCGGCGCGGTAGCCGCTGGCCCGGTAGGTGGCCACGGGGTCGGCGGCGCCGCCGGCTTCGATGCGGATCTTTTGCAGCAGCGGGGTCACATCGGTGTGGAACGCAGTCTTCAAGGTCTGCGCCGCCATCAGCACGTCGTTGCTGTCCTGGTAGCCGGTGAGGGCCGTGCGGTCGACCAGCAGGGCCTGGGCGTAGCAGCGCTGCACGGTGACGGCGCTGGTCATCAGGCTCTCGATCGGATCGGTCACGTTGTGCGACTGGTCCAGCATGTAAGCGGGGTTGAAGTTGGGCGCCTTGCTTTGCGCCGCGTCGACCAGTTCGTTGAACACCAGGAACAGCTGGAAGGGGTTGATGCTGCCGCTGTCCAGGTCGTCGTCGCCGTACTTGCTGTCGTTGAAGTGGAAGCCAGCCAGCTTTTGCGCATGCACCAGGCGGGCCACGATCATCTCGATATTGGTGTTCGGCGCGTGGTGGCCCAGGTCCACCAGGCAGCGGGCTTTCTCGCCCAGGCTTTGCGCGGCCAGCAGGCTGCTGCCCCAGTCCTGGATGACGGTGGCGTAGAAGGCCGGTTCGAACATCTTGTGTTCCAGGAACATGTTCCAGTCGGCTGGCAGGGCCGCGTAGATCTGGCGGTTGCTGTCCAGGTAACGCTCAAACTGGCGGCGGAAGTGGCTTTGGCCGGGGAAGTTGGAGCCGTCGCCAATCCACACCGTCAGCGCCTTGCTGCCGATCTGCTTGCCGATTTCGATGCATTCCAGGTTGTGCGCTACGGCCTGGGCGCGCACACCGGCGTCGGCATGGGTCAGGCTGCCGAATTTGTACGACAGCGGCTGGTCCTTCTGGTCGGAGAAGGTGTTGGAGTTGACTGCGTCAAAGCCCAGGCCGAAGGACTCGGCATGCTGGCGCAGTTCCTTGTAGTCGCTGACCTTGTCCCAGGGGAAATGCGGCGACACGGTGGGGGTGCAGCGCACCAGCTGCTGGATCACGCCGCAGTCCTGCAGCTTGTCGAACACATTGCGTGGCTCGCCCTTGCCGGGGAAGCGGGCGAAGCGGGTGCCGCCGGTGCCCACGCCCCAGCTGGGCACGGCCACGGCGAACTTCGCTACCTCGGCTTTCAGCGTGTCGATGTTGACATTGCGGCGGGCCAGCTGTTCGCCCAGATGTTTGTAGTCAGAATCGACTCTGGCGCTGACACTATGTGCGTGGTCAGCTATTAATTCAGGAGCAATTTTGGTCGTGGTCATGGCTGTCTCGTGTTGTGTTTTTAATGGGCAATCAGCGCGGGAATGCAGCCAGGTTACCCGCATCCACGTTGATGATGTTGCCGGTCGATTTGGCGGCCAGATCGCTGGCCAGGAAGTAGGTGGCTTCGGCAATGTCTTCGGGGAAGACGCTGCGCTTCAGCATGGAGCGGTCGCGGTAGAAGGCTTCGAGTTCTTCCTCGCTGATCTTGTTGGCGGCGGCGCGTTCCTGGCTCCAGGCACCGGTCCATATCTTGCTGCCGCGGATGACGGCGTCGGGGTTGACCACGTTGGAGCGTATGCCCAGCGGTGCGCCTTCCAAAGCAAAGCTGCGCGACAGCTGGATCTCGGCGGCCTTGGCCGCGCAGTAGGCGCTGGCCTGGGCGCTGGCCACCATGCCGTTCTTGCTGGCGATATAGACCATGGCGCCGCCGATGGCCTGGGCCTTCATCAGGCGGAAGGCTTCGCGACCCACCAAAAAGTAGCCGGTGGCCAGGATGTTCTGGTTGCGCATCCACAATGCCAGGCTGGTGTCTTCGATCGGTGCTGCCGAGGCGATGCCGGCGTTGGACACCAGGATGTCCACGCCGCCAAACTCCAGCGTGGCCTGCACATAGGCGTTGATGACGGAGTCTTCGGACGTCACGTCGCAGACCATGCTGCGCACCACGTCCTTACCAAAACGCTTGGCCAGCTCGGCGCGGGTGGATTCCAGTGCTTCCACATCGATGTCCAGCAGCGCCACGCAACCGCCTTCGTTCAGAAAGCGCTCGACGATGGCGCGGCCGATGCCGCCGGCGCCGCCGGTGACCACCGCCACCTTGCCGACCAGGGGCTTGGCCTTGGGCATGCGCTGCAGCTTGGCTTCCTCCAGCAACCAGTATTCGATGTCAAACGCCTCTTGCTCGGGCAGGCCCACATAGGTGTCGATGGCGTTGGCGTCGCGCATCACGTTGATGGCGTTCATATAGAACTCGCCGGCGATGCGTGCCGTGGCCTTGTCCTTGGCAATCGACACCATGCCGATGCCGGGCAGCAGGATGATGACCGGATTGGCATCGCGCAGGGCCGGGCTGTCGGCGCGTTTGCAGCGCTCGTAGTAGGCGGCGTAGTCGGCGCGGTAGGCGACCAGCTTTTCTTCCAGCGCGGCGGCCAGGGCAGCGCCTTCTAAGTTGTAGACAGCTGCTTCCAGGATCAGCGGGCGGATCTTGGTGCGCAGGAAATGGTCGGGGCAGGAGGTGCCCATGGCGGCCAGAGGCGCCAGATCCCGGCTGTTGACGAATTCCATCACCGTGGGTTGGCGGTCCACGTGCAGCAGCTTGTGGCCGCTTTTCGAGGCCAGGCCACGCAGCACCGGCAGCACGCGGGCCAGCGTCGCGTCTTGCTCGGCGGTGGGCAGCGATTCTTGCGCCACGCCACCAAAACTCACTGCGTTGCGGGCCACACGTTCGCGGCCCAGCCAGTTTTGCGCATGGGCGATTACGCCCACGGTGTTTTCATAGCAGGTCTTGGCCGTGTCGCCCCAGGTGAACAGGCCGTGGCCGGCCAGCACCAGGCCGCGCTGGTCGGGGTGGGCGGCTTGGTAGCGTTGCAGCATCAGGCCGAGCTCGAAGCCGGGCTTGCGCCAGGGCAACCAGCCGACCGTGCCTTCAAAAATTTTCGCCGTCAGCGCTTCGCTGTTGGCCATGGCGGCAATGGCGATCACCGCGTCGGGGTGCATGTGGTCCACATGGGCGAACGGCAGGTAGGCGTGCAGGGGGGTGTCGATGCTGGCGGCACGCGGGTTCAGGTTGAAGGTGCAGTGCGGCAGGTAGGCCACCATCTCGTCTTCAAACTGCGGGCCGCGGTAGAGCTTTTGCAGCGCGTTCAGCTTGTCCATGTACAAGGTGCTGAAGCCGTCGAGCTTCATCGAGCCCACGTCGCCACCCGAGCCCTTGACCCACAGAACGGTGGTGTCCTGGCCGCTCAGCGGGTCTTTTTGCACCAGCTTGGCCGAGGTGTTGCCGCCGCCGTAGTTGGTGATGCGCAGGTCGGAGCCCAGCAGGTTCGAGCGGTACAGCAGCAGGCCGGACGCATCCAGCGTGGCGGCATGGGCGTCGTTCCAGGTGGGGAAGGGGGCGATGGTGGTGTTGGACATGGGCAGGCGGGTGGTGGGCAGGAGGGCAAAAGGGTTGCGATGGGCTGAAGTCTAGGTAGCGCCATGCATATAGACAACACATAGGTTTTTATGTTTTGGCAAAGTTTTGCTTATACTTTTGGCCTGCCAGGGCATGGGTTTGCTGGGGAGCGCTATAGGGTTCCAAATGCTGCACTGCAGCTTAGGGAAACCCCCTGCAAGCCCCTGCGGAACCTGTCGATTTGCCTACCCGTCCACCGCCCGGTTTCCGGGTGAAACCCTGTACTGCTTTGCATGAAAAACGCCACCCTGCGCCAGCTGCGGATTTTTGAGGCCGTGGCCACCAGCCTCAGCTACTCGCGCGCCGCCGAACAGCTGCACCTGACCCAGCCCGCTGTGTCCATGCAGATCAGCCAGCTGCAGGAGGATGTGGGCCAGCCGCTGTTCGTCAAAACCGGCAAGCGCCTGGTGCTCAGCCCGCCCGGCGAAGCCTTGCTCCGCCACACCCGTCGCATCCTCGACCAGGTGCGCATCGCAGACGAGGCCATGGCCGCCAGCCGCAGCGGTGAGGGCGGCCTGCTGCACCTGGGCGTGGTGCCGACTGCACACTACTTTGCGCCGGCGCTGCTGATGGCCTTCAAGGCGCGGCACCCGGGCATCCGCTTCAAGCTGACGGTGGAGCGGCGCGAGAAGATTCTGGCCATGCTGCAAGAGCACCAGCTGGACGTGGCCATCGGCGGCTATCCGCCCAGCGAGGCCGATGTGGAGGCCGAAACCTTTGCCCGGAATCCGCACTGCATCGTCGCTCCGCCCAGTCACCCGCTGGCTGCGCGCCGCAAGCTGACCTGGGCCGATTTGCGCACCGAGGACTTCATCTTCCGCGAGCCCGGCTCGGCCACCCGGCAGTTCCTGGAGCACCTGCTGCAATCGCAGTCGCTGCAGGTGAATGTGTCGATGGAGCTATCGGGCAACGAGACCATCAAGCAGGCCGTGATGGTTGGCATGGGCATCAGCTTTTTGTCGGCCCACGTGTTCCAGGTCGAGCTGGCCGCCGGCATGCTGGCGGTGCTGGACCTGCAGGACATGCCGAAGATGCTGGACTGGTGCCTGCTGCACCGCCGCGATGCCGTGCCGTCGGATCTGGGGGCGGCGTTTCGGGACTTTGTGCTGGCGGATGGGGCGGGGTTTGCGGCGTGCAGGATGTAGGCAACACTAGGCGCAATTTCACTGAACCCTTACCACCTTCCAGCAAAACCCTAAAGTCCACGAGGCATCGCACTGCAGCTACCCTGCCATCCATTCAGTCTTTGACCTACGCCCCATTTCAAGGAACCCATTGCATGACCGAAACCAATGCCTACACGCCCCCCCAAGTCTGGACCTGGGACAAGGAAAACGGTGGCGAGTTTGCCAGTATCAACCGTCCGATCTCCGGTTCCACCCACTACAAGGAACTGCCAGTTGGAAAACACCCGCTGCAGCTGTACTCGCTGGCCACGCCGAACGGGATCAAGGTGACGGTGATGCTGGAGGAGCTGCTCGCCTTGGGCCACACCGGTGCTGAATACGACGCCTGGCTGATCCGCATCACCGAAGGCCAGCAGTTCGGCAGCGGCTTTGTCGAGGTCAACCCCAATTCCAAGATTCCCGCGCTGATGGACCGCAGTGGCGCCGAGCCGGTGCGGGTGTTCGAGTCGGGCGCCATCCTGCAGTACCTGGCGGAGAAGTTTGGTGCTTTTCTGCCTGCCAGCGGTGCGGCGCGGGCCGAGTGCCTGTCCTGGCTGTTCTGGCAGATGGGCAGCGCGCCGTTTCTGGGCGGCGGTTTTGGCCATTTTTATGCCTACGCGCCGGCCAAGCTGGAGTACCCGATCAACCGCTACGCGATGGAGGTCAAGCGGCAGCTGGACGTGCTGGACCACCGCCTGGCCGAGCACGGCTACCTGGCGGGTGACGACTACAGCATTGCCGACATTGCGGTGTGGCCCTGGTATGGCGGCCTGGTGCTGGGCCAGCTGTACGGCGCGGCCGAGTTCCTGAGCGTGCACGAATACACCCACGTGCTGCGTTGGGCCAGGGAGATTGCTGCGCGCCCCGCAGTGCAGCGCGGCCGCAAGGTCAACCGCGCCTGGGGCGAGCCGTCCGACCAGTTGCACGAGCGCCATGCCGCCAGCGATTTCGACACACAGACCCAAGACAAGCTTGTCCAGGGGTGAGCGCTAGTGCAGCTTGCAGGGATTTAAGGGAAATAGGCCGCTAGCGCAGTTAGTACCAGCGCTGGCAGCTATCAAATAAGTAGCGAAGCGGCTTGCCTGGTGTTGCCAGCACACCCGCTCCCCTATGATCGCGTTTCCATGAAGACCCAGCGCCTTGTGCCGAAACCGGACATCGATACCACGCGCTGCACCGGCTGCGGTTGGTGCGTGCCGACCTGCCATTTGCATCTGCTGTCGCTGGAAGCCCAGGGCTGGAAGAAGTTTTCGGTGGTCAGCGATCTGGATGCCTGCACCGGCTGCAAGAAGTGCGCGGTGCGCTGCCCTTTCGACGCCATCACCATGCGCAGCGCTGCAGACTGAATCAGTCCAGCGAGATATTGGTCTTGGCGGCCACCACCCTCCAGCGCAGCACCTCGGCCTCGGTGTGCTTGCCCAGCGCGGCGCCGGTGTACTGCTCGGGCGGCAGCAGCTGGATCGCCTGCTCGCTCATCTTGCCGGTGAAGGCCTTGTCGGTCATCACCTTCAGGTAGGCCTGCTGCACCTTGTCGAGCGCGGCCTTGGGCGTGCCCTTGGGCGCGTAGATACCGTACCAGGTGGAGGCCTCGAAGCCCGGCAGCACGGTCTCGGCCAGGGTCGGCACATCCTTTAACTGCGGCAGCCGCACCTTGGAGGTGACGGCCAGCGCGCGCACCTTGGTTTCGGTGATTTGCGGCAGCGCGGTATTGGTCTGGTCGAACATACCATCGACCTGGCCGCCGATCACGTCGACCAGGGCCGGCCCCGCGCCCTTGTACGGCACTAGCGTGACCTTGATGCCGGCCGAGCTGGCGACCAGCGCCGCGATCAGGTGCGAGCTGGAGCCCACGCCGGCATTGCTGATGAACAGCTTGTCGGGGTTCTTCTTGCCGAAGTCGATCAGGCCCTGGATGTCCTTGGCCGGGTGCTCCTTGCGCACCATCAGCACCAGCGGCGTGTCGGGAAAGCGGAACACCGGTTCGAAGTCCTTCACCGGGTCGTAGGCCAGCTTTTTGTACAGCGCCGGCGCCGCACCCATATAGCCCATGTGGCCGACCAGCATGGTGTAGCCGTCGGGCGTGGCGCGTGCAGCCTTGGCCGTGCCCACCGTGCCGCCGGCGCCAGGGGAGTTGTCGATGATGATGGGCTGGCCCAGTTCGCGCGCCACGCGTTCGGCGATGCTGCGCGCCAGCGCGTCGGTGGGGCCGCCGGCGGCGAAGGGCACGATCCAGGTGACTGGCTTGATGGGGTAGGTCTGGGCGAAGGCCAGCGAGGCCGTGGCCAGGGTGGCGGCGATGGTGGCGCGCACAGCAAATCGGGTGAATGTGGGCATGTCTGTCTCCGGTGGATTGTGGATGGATGGGGAATCAGGTGGGCGAGGGGGCAGAGCTCAACTCGGCCGACAAGGCCAGCGCGCGGTCCACCATCTGCGGTGCCAGGCCCAGGTAGTTGGCCGGGTCGGTGAGCCGGTCAATCGTGGCGCGGTCGAAGTGCGCGGTGACCGCGGGCAGCGCGGCCAGGGCTTCGGCCAGGGTGCCGCCGTGGTCGTTCACTGTGCGGCAGGCGTCGTAGACCAGGTCATGCGCCTGCTGCCGGCCGATGTGCGGCGCCATGCCCATCATCACGGCCTCGGCCACGATCAAGCCCTTGGTGATGCCGAGGTTGTGCGCCATGCGGGCCTCGTCGACGACCAGGCCGCCGAGCGCGAATTTGGCCTGGTGCAGCGCGCCAGACGTGAGGATGAAGCTCTCGGGGATGGCAATCCACTCGGCATGCCAGGGGCCGGTGGCGCGTTCGAAGTCCTGCACCATGGCGTCGACCATCAGGCCCGCATGCTGGCGCACGGCCTTGCTGGCGGCCAGCATCAGCTCGCTGGAGATCGGGTTGCGCTTTTGCGGCATGGTGCTGCTGGCGCCCCGGCCCTTGACGAAGGGCTCGTAGACCTCGGCGAACTCGGTTGAGGCCATGATCATGATGTCCAGTGCGATCTTGCCCAGCGAACCGGTGACCAGCGCCAGCAGATTCACCGCCTCGGCAAAGCCGTCGCGCGCCACATGCCAGGTGGTGGCGGGCACGCCCAGGCCCAGCATTTCGGCCATGGCCTGCTGCACGGCAAAGCCCTGGTTGCCCTCTGACGTGCCCAGTGAGGCCAGCGTGCCGGCGGCGCCGGCAAACTCGACCAGTGCCACCCGCGGCCGCAGCTGGGCCAGGCGCTCCTGGTGCCGGTCGAACATCGCCAGCCAGATCGCCACCTTGTAGCCGAAGGTCACCGGCAGCGCCTGCTGCAAATGGGTGCGGCCGGCCATCGGCGTGTCGCGGTGCTTCTTCGCCAGCGCGGCCAGGATGCTGCGCAGCTCGCGGATGTCGGCGTCGATGCTGTCCAGTGCGTCGCGCACCTGCAGGGCGACGGCGGTGTCCATGATGTCCTGGGTGGTGGCGCCCCAGTGCACATAGCGGCCGGCCCCACCTTCACCATCTCCGCACATTGCCACCAGTTGGTGCACCAGCGGCAGGATCGGGTAGCCGACGATGTCGGTTTCTTCGCGCATATGGTCGAAGTCGATGCGCTCGATCTTCGACTCGCGGGCAATCACCTCGGCGGCCTCGGCGGGGATCACGCCGACGCGGGCCTCGGCCTGGGCCAGTGCGACTTCGGCATCGATGTAGCGCTGGATCAGCGCGTGGTCGGAGAAGATGGCGCGCATCTTGGCGGTGCCGAAGGCGTCGCGGAAAAGGATGGAATCGACGACGGTGCTGGCCATGGGCATGACGATGGGTGACACAAGAACTCCTCAATATGTTCGGACATATAAACTTTAATATGTCCGAACATATATAAAATCCGTACTTACCCGTAGAGGCAGAATCACGCCTATGAGCAACAAACCCCACTTCACCCACATTGCCGACCATTTGAAGCAGGGCATTACCTCCGGGCACTTCAGCGTGGGATCGCTGCTGCCGACCGAGCTGGAGCTGCGCGACCACTACCAGACCAGCCGGCATACCGTGCGCATGGCCTTGCTGGAGCTGCAGAAGCTGGGCCTGGTGTCGCGCCGCAAGAACGTGGGCACGCGGGTCGAGTCGGCCACGCCGCAGGTGGGCTTCCAGCAGTCGCTGGCCTCGGTGGAAGACCTGGTGCAGTTCGGCGCCACCCACAGCCGGGTGGTGCGCGAGGTTGAACAGGTGCAGGCCAAGGACGGGCTGGCGCGGCTGTTGGGCTGTGCCGAGGGCGCCCCATGGCTGCGCATCTCCAGCCTGCGCATGGAAAGCGCCGAGGCCGATCTACCCGATCTGCCGATAGGCTGGACCGATGTGTATGTGGACCCGGCCTACACCGAACTCGCAGCACTGGTGGAGGAGTCGCCCGAGGTGCTGGTCAGCACCTTGATCGAGCAGCACTACGGCCGCCGCGTGGCCGAGATCGTGCAGCAGGTGCAGGCGGTAGAGGTGCCCGCCGCGATGGCCGAGCGCCTGCAGATCCCACCCGGTGCAGCCGCGTTGCAGATCGTGCGCCGTTACCTCGACGCCGACGGCCAGGCCATCGAGATTACGGTGACGACGCACCCGGCGGACCGTTTTTCATTGACGATGCGGCTGCAACGGGCGGATGCGCGGCCACTGGCCTGAGCATTCACTGCGGGCGGTATGCAGTAGCCGTGGGTGAAGCCCTTATTTTTCGACTACCTGCGGACGGGCCTTCCAGTTCGCAAAGCTGAGTTTGATCAGCTCGTCGATGACACCGGATTTTTTCAGCTGGGCCAGCTTGGCGTCGATGGCTTCCAGCTTGTCGGCGCAACGGCCTTTTTGGGTGAGCGCCAGGTAGTTGGGGGCGTCCACCAGATACGGTGACATGGGGGCGAAGCGCTGCTCGTCGCCGCGCTTCAGCAGGTAGGCCATGCCTGTGTAGTAGCCGGTGATGAAGTAGTCAATGCGCCCCAAGGCCAGCTTGTTGAAGTTGCTTTCTGGGTTGTCTGCCGATTCGATCTTGAGCTCGGTTTTCAGGAACTGGTCAAAGTCATCGCCAAACATATTGCCACGGGTGATGCCGCCTTTTTTGCCCACCAGATCGGCCCGTCCCTGGAAGGGAAAAGGGCGTTCACGGGCCTGGAATACCGCCACCGGATTGGACAGGGCCGGCAACTGGGGGTAGAGCAAAAACTGCTCGCGCTCAGGTGTTTTCTTCAGGGTGGCGATCATGTCCACCTCGCCGCGTTCGGCGAGTTGGACGACGCGGGCGAAGGGGCCGACATAGCGCACTTCATACGGAATCTTCAGTTCGCCCAGTACCCGTTTGGCAATCTCTATGCTCGCCCCTTGCAGCTGGGTTCCGTCGTACCAATGCATGGGCGGGTAGGCGGGGTCGGCCGTGACGACGAGCTTGCTGCAATTGGCTTGCACAGGGGCGGCGCACAGCAACGCACATAGGCCGAGCCCGTACAGCCGTGGTAACAGGTTGCTCATTGCTGGGGTCTCCGTTGTGTCCATCGGGGTGTCAAGGGGTGCCCCCGTAGCTGCGGTAGATGCGGTCCAGCGTGCCGTCTTTTTTGAGCTTCGCCAGTGCCATCTCCAGCCTCGGCAGCACCTCGGGGGCTACCTGTTTGCCCACCCACAGGTAGCTGGGCGTCTGCCCCATGGTGGCCGGCAGCAGGAACAGCTTGTCCTCCAGGCCTTCGGCCTTGATGTAGTAGACGGCAGTGAGTTCGTTGGTGTAGAAGTAGCGAACCCGCTTTCGGACGATATTTTGCAAGGCGACCGAACTGCTGGTCTCGTCCACCTTGACCTGGTGTCCGCGCAGCTTGTCTGCGTAGCTGGCGCCGGCCTGGGTCGCCACCAGGCTGCCGGAGCGGGCCAGATCCTCAAACCCGGCGATGCTTTGCTCATCGCCACGCAAACCGACCAGGCGCTCCCGCACCATGTAAACGGGTGTGGACACCCGCAGAGCAATTTCGTTGCGGATGGGGGAGTCGAGCAGCGCACAAATGATGTCCAGATGGCCTGCCCGTATGTCTTTTTCGATCCGCCGGATGGGCATGGACATGGGCGCGATGGCGAAGCGCAGGTCTTTGTCGGCCAGCTCAATCGCGTGCAGGATATCGGGGCAGTGCCCCGACACCACCCCGTTGGCCTGGCTGAACTTGGGCGCCGAGCCCTCTTGGGCGGCGGTGCGCAGAACCCAGGGAGCGCACTCGGCCCCGATGCTGGTAGCCAGAAGCGCGATGGAGAGAAGATGGTTCCAGTAGGTGCTCATGCCGCCATCCAGGTAGAACTGCGCATCGGTAAGAAGATGTTTTTCATTGAACGCGTGGGCCAGTGTTTTTGCAAGGCGGGATTAACCAGTAGTCTAGATTGACCCCAGGGGTGTGCTGCCTGACAATTTGCCGATGCACTTGAACCCTCCTCAGACGAATATCCAGAGTACCCGCACCAAAGGCTTTCGCTGACATGGACCAGGCGCAATCTCCCGTGGTCAACGCCACGCCTACCAGCAGTCTGCGGCACGATTTGTTTTCCGTCCTGATGCTGGCCCTGGTGATTCCGGGTGCTTTGGCGATTCTGATTTTGTTGACACTCAACTGGCAGAAGACCATCGAGGTGGATGTGCGGGCCAAGGCCGAGCAGTTTGCCGACCTGTTGCAAGCGGGCCTGGTGTTGCCGCTGTGGAATGTGGCCCTGGACACCGCGCGCCCCTTGATGCAGGCGGTGGTCGCCGATCCGTCTGTGGCCTGGGTGGAGGTCCGTGACACGACCGGCGAGATGGTGCTGGAGTTTCACCGGCCAGAGGATGTGCGCACCACCACCATCAAGGTCAGCCGGCAGATTGTCAAGGAGGGCGCACCCTTGGGCGAGGTCCGTCTCGCCTATGCCACGGATTCTGCCCAAAGCGATGCGCTCCATTCGTCGTGGTTGCTGGCGGCGGTGGTGGGATGCCAGTTTGTGGTGTCCTTGCTGCTGATGCGGATGTGGCTGAACCTGCGGGTCCACAAGCCGTTGAACCTGTTGCGCTCCAGTGCGGCATCGATTTCCACCGGCGACCTTAAAACCGCGGTACCAGCGCTGCGCCACGACGAGTTTGGGGTGCTGGGGCAACAGCTGGACAGCATGCGCATCGCCCTCGCGCAATCGGTAGACGTGCTGGAAGAACGGGTCACGGCGCGCACCACCGAATTGCGCCAGGCCAATACCCATCTGGAGCAGGCTTTGAACAACCTGCGGCAGGCCCAGGACCGCTTGATCCAGTCCGAGAAACTGGTGGCATTGGGCTCGCTGGTGGCTGGCGTGGCCCATGAACTGAACACCCCCATCGGCAACGGCCTGCTGGTCATCAGCACGGTCCTGGGGCAAACCCACGAGTTTCGCGCCAGCATGGGCCAGGGCTTGACCAAAACCCAGCTCAGTGGGTACCTGGACCAGGTAGAACAGGGCGCCGAGATTGCAGCCAGCAGCCTGAACCGCGCCGCGAACCTGATCCAGGATTTCAAGCAGTTCGCAGTGGACCAGACCAGTCTGCGCCGCAGGCGTTTCGATTTGAAGCAGGTGGTCCGGGAAACCCTGGCCGCGGTGTCGGTAGTCCGCAAATATGCGCTCGCCAAGCTGCACGTGGATGTGCCGGAAGGCATAGAGATGGAAAGCTACCCGGGCGCGATCGGGCAGATTGTGAGCAACCTGTTCGAGAACGCCGTGGTCCACGCTTTTTCCGAGCAGCATGCGGGCACGGTGCGGATCAGCGCGCTGCTGGACGGCGAGCAGGTGGTGTTGACGGTGTCGGACGACGGCGCGGGTATTGCGCCCGAAAACCTGTCCCGGATTTTTGACCCGTTCTACACCACCCGCATGGGTTCCGGAGGGTCTGGCCTGGGGCTGAGCATTGTGTTCAGCCTGTTGTCGGGACTGTTGGGCGGCACCATCGATGTGGAGTCCAGCCTGGGGCAGGGCACCGTCTTCCGGCTGAAGATACCCAGGGTGGCGGCTCAGCGCGACGAAGCGGAAACCTAGAAGCTGTTCGCCGGACCAGGCGACCTCTGTATGCCATCGCACAGACCTGCCCCTGCTGGCGGCGCAAGCTGGACCGGCATGCACGGCCAGGCCTCGCCAAGGACGTGCGTGCAACCCCAAGGAGCACCGCATGAATGAAACCACTGCCCAGGTCGAGAAGACCATCGCCGTCTCGGACCACAAGGTATGGGCTGCGCTGACCACGCCTGTAACCTTCAAAAAATTCTTCTTTGGTGCCGACGTGGAGTCTGACTGGGAAGTCGGTCATCCAATCCTGATGAAGGGAGAGTTCAAGGGCAAGAAGTATGCGGACAAGGGCTGCATCATCGCGGTGGATCCTCGGCGGCGGCTGAGCTTCTCGCACTGGAGCGCGATGTCCGGCAAGGCGGATGTACCGGAAAACTACCATGTAGTCAGCTTCCAGCTGAGTCCGCACGGCCGCCAGACAGAGGTGACGCTCACGCAGTCCAATCTCATCGGCGGGGCCACTGCTGCCGACATCCAGCACCGGGCGGAATACGAAAAGAACTGGGCCAGCGTGCTGGACGGCCTGGCCAAGCTCTTTGCCTGATTCCGGCGCGGCAGAGATTTATAAGAAACCGACCACCAACGCAGGTAGTGTCTGCGCTAGATGCTATGTTTAATGCAGCAAAGCCTGTTCCAGCTGGGCCTTGTTCATCTTCGACCGGCCTTTCAGGCCGCGTTGGCGCGCTTCGTTGCGCAGCTGCAGCAGGGTGCGGCCGCCCGCGCCTTTGTGGGATCGCAGGCCGCCGCGCCGGCTGGCCGGCATGTCGTTCAGCGAAGACGGGCTGGCCTCCTGGGATTCGCCGTGCTGCGCGCGTTCCTTGTTGACCACGCGGGCCGCAATTTCCTCGGCCAGCGGCTCGGGCTTGCCGCGTTCCAGCAGGCTGGTTTTGATGTGGGTGTATTGGCGCTCGCGTTTGGCGCTCCAGGCTTTTTGAGGCATGTCAGCTCCTTTCGGCTGGGTGGGATGCAAGGCCTGCGGCGGTTCAGCGGCCCTTCAGTGCGGCATGCACGGCCGTGCTCAGTGTGCCTAAGCCAAACGACACATCGATCACCGCGTCGTTCAGGAAGAAGCCCGGCGTGGCCCGCACACCGCTGCGTTCGCCGGCGCGCCGGTGCTCTTGCACGCGCTGGGTGTAGATCCGGCCGGCCATTGCGCCCTGGAAGCGGTGCATGTCCAGGCCGATGGTTTCTGCGTAGCCCGCCAGGGCTGCGGGGTCCAGGCCTTGTGGCTGGGCGAACAGCAGATGGTGCATGGGCCAGAACTTGCCCTGGGCCGCCGCGGCTTCCGCCGCTTCGGCGGCCAGCTCGGCCTGCGGGTGTACTTCCATCAGCGGGAAGTGCCGGTACACGAAGCACAGGCGCGGGCCCTCGGTTTCGGCCAGGTGCCGCACCAGCGGCGCGGCCTGCTGGCAGGTCGGGCAGGCGTAGTCGCCATATTCCACCAGGGTCAGGTTCGCGTTCGCATCTCCGAGCAGGTGGTCGGCGGTGCTAAGAGGGGCTTCAGCGGTGTCTGTCTTGTCAAGGTATTGCATGGGGTTGCGCCTCTACCGCGTGGATCAACTGCCTGGCACCAAGCTGGCCTGCAGGCTGATTTCGGGCACGCTGGCCAGGGCTTTGGACAGCGGGCAATCGCGCTTGGCGGCCAGGGCCAGTGCCTGGAACTTGGCTTCGTCCAGGCCGGGCACGGTGGCCTGCAAGACCAGGGCAATGCGGTCGATCACAAAGCCCTCACCCTGTTTGGCCAGACGGACCTTGGCCTGGGTGTCGACGGCGCTGGTGGCAAAGCCGGCCTTGTCGCAGGCGAAGGAAAACGCCATGCTGAAGCAGGCGGCATGGGCGGCGCCCAGGATTTCCTCGGGGTTGCTGCCGCGGCGGTCGTCTTCGAAGCGGGTGGCAAAGCCATAGGGCACGGCTTTCAGCGCGCCGGTTTCGGTGCTGATCTGGCCCTTGCCGTTCTTGCCAGCGCCTTCCCAATGTACGTGGGCGGTTTTCTCGATCATGGTGTGTCCTTTCCGTTTGAAGTGCGTTGGACCATGATCGCAACCCGTGTCGGTAGCGTCTGTGCGTGAGCGCACATAACAATCATTCGCAGCGCGGCGGCCGGCCGGCTGCGCGTGCCGGTGCGCCTCAGTGGCGCCGCAGCATCTCGTGCAGCATGGCCGAGAACTGTTCGGCGGTCTCGTGCCGCACCAGGGCCGGGCCGATCAGTGGCGGGAACCAGAAGCCCGGCAGCACCTCGGCGTGGTAGGTAAGCCGGGTGCCCGTGCCCTCGGCTTCCAGCTGCATCAGGCTGTCCATGCGCTGCACATTACCGCCCAGGCCATGGGCGCGGATCTCGTGCGGTGGGTTCAGGTGGATCTCGCGCACCGACTCGAACGGGGTGGAGAACACCCCGTAGCGGGCCACGCCCTTTTGCGCCACCTTGAGCACGGTGTCGCTGCGCTCCAGCACCTGGCTGCTGCTCAGATTGGGGATGAAGTCGGCCATGTGCTCAAAGTCGGTCAGCACCGCCCAGGCCTGCGCGGGCTCTACGGGTGCATGCATGCTCAGGTCGACGGTGAAAGTGCCGCCGGACCGCTCCACATGCACATCGCTCTCGGCCACCAGCGGCGCATCGGCGGCTGTGGCCGCGGCGATGGGCACCAAGGTTGCCAGCGCCCAGAAAGCCATGCGCCAGAAGCAGAGCCTGTAAACCATGTGTGTGTCCCCCCAAAGCGCTCCAGTGTGCCACGCATCGGCGCAGTCTGCCGGGCTGGGGAATATGCAAGAAATCAGGCTTTGGCGCAGCTTCTATCTGCGCTGGCAGCTATCGAAAGTAGAGCGTCTTCGGGCCGCCAGTGACGATTGTTCACAATAGGGCTTTTGCAGTGTGGACTATCGGGAGACGCAATGGATTCGCTGGTAATGGTGGTGGCGCTGGGCGCGGTGGTGGCGGGCTTTGTGCAAGGCCTGTCGGGCTTTGCCTATGGCCTGGTGGCAATGTCGTTCTGGGCCTGGACGCTGGAGCCGCGGCTGGCCGCCACGCTGGCGGTGTTTGGCTCGCTGACCGGGCAGATCATCGCGGCGGTGACAGTGCGCCGCGGCTTTGATGTGAAGGCCTTGCTGCCCTTCGTGCTGGGCGGCCTGGTAGGTATTCCTTTGGGCGTGGCCTTGTTGCCGCGCATGGACATGGACTGGTTCCGGCTGGTGCTGGGCAGCCTGCTGGTGGTCTGGTGCCCGGCCATGCTATTTGCCAAGCATCTGCCCAAGATCACCGCCGGTGGCCGCATCGCCGATGGCGTGGTCGGCATGGCCGGTGGCGTGATGGGCGGGCTGGGTGGCTTTACCGGCGCGCTGCCCACGCTGTGGTGCACGCTGCGCGGGCTGGAGAAAGACGCGCAGCGCGCCATCGTGCAGAACTTCAATCTGTCCATGCTGCTGGTGACCATGGGCACCTACCTGGCCAGCGGCATCGTCACGCGCAGCATGCTGCCGATGTTCGGCGTGGTGGCGGTGGCCATGCTGGTGCCGACGCTGATGGGCGCGCGGCTGTACATCGGCATCAGCGAGATGGCATTCCGCAAGATCGTGCTGGGGCTGCTGACGGCCTCCGGGGTGGCGATGCTGGTGGCCTCGGTGCCCAAGCTGCTGGCGCGGATCGTTTAACGCACTAACGCAATAGCGGCCCCAGCGCGCGTGCGGCCCGGTCGAGCGCGGTGGCGTCGTAGCCTGCGTAGCCGAACAGCCAGCCGCTGCGCCTGGCTTCCATGCAGTAACGCGAAATCGGCGCCAGCTGCACGCCGGCCGCGTGTGCGCGCTGGCTGAGTTCGGTGTCGTGGATCTGCGCGTCCACCTCCCATGCCAGATGCATGCCTTGCAGGCTGGGGGCCAGCTGGATCGCGCCGTGGCTGGCGCGTGCCAGGCTGTCGATCAGCGCGGCCTGGCGCTCCCGGTACAGCTCGCGCATGCGGCGCAGATGGCGCAGCAGGTAGCCGTCGGCAATGAAGCGCGCCAGCACCTCCTGCACTGCGGCCGGCGACTGCCGATCGCTCAGCGCCCGCCCTTGGGTGAAGGCGTCGACCAGCGCATCGGGCAGCACGATGAAGCCTAGCCGCAGCCCTGCGCCCAGGGTCTTGGAGAAGGTGCCCACATGCAGCACGCGTGCGTCGTGCGCCATGCTGCACAGGGCGGGAATCCGCTGCGCGCCGTACTGGAATTCGCCGTCGTAGTCGTCTTCCACAATCCAGGCGCGGTTCGCCTGGGCCCAGGAAATCAACGCCGCGCGGCGTGCCAGGCCCATGCTGACGCCCAGCGGGAACTGGTGGGTGGGTGTGACCACCGCCAGCTTGGCTTTGGGGTACAGGGCGGCGCCCTGGGCTATGCACAGGCCTTGGTCGTCCACCGGCACCGAGCGCACCAGCGCCCCCTGGGCCACCAGGTTGGCGCGGATGCCGTGGTAGCCCGGGTCTTCGACCAGCACCTCGTCGCCCACATCCAGCAGCAGCCGTGCCACCAGGTCCAGGGCCTGCTGCGAGCCGGCGGTGATCAGCACCTGGCCCGGGTCGCAACGGATGCCGCGCGACACCAGCAGCCACTGGGCGATGGCGGCACGCAGCGGCGGGTGGCCGGCGGCCTCGGTATAGCCGGCGTTGGCGACGCGCGTGGCGGTGGGCGTTTGCCGCTCCAGCCTTTGCCATAGCGCGAACGGAAACTCCTCCAGCGCCGGCCGACCGATGCGGAACGGCAGGGCGTCGCTGCTGGCCGGAATCCAGCGCGAGCCGGCCTCGGCAATCAGGCGGCCGCGCTGCGACAGCAACTGGTGCGCAGCCAGCTGCGGGGCGCGGGCGCCACCGCCACCACCACGTAGAGCCACTCTGCGCTGCGCCACGTAGGTGCCATCACCGACCCGGCCCACCAGGTAGCCCTCGGACTGCAGGCGCTCGACCGCCCACAACACCGTGTTGCGCGACACGCCCAGCACCCGCGCATGCTCGCGCGATGCCGGCAAGCGGCTGTCGGGCGCCAAGACCCCGGTCTCGATGGATTCGCGCAGGCGCAGGTAGACCTGCTGGCGCAACTGGCCGGGAACGGCTCTTTGGTTTGCCAAGAAATGGCCCCTTGGATTGATTTAAATAATCTTAGTATGGAGGGCCATTTTACGGAGCACCGATTCCATGTACCTGCCCGCCCACTTTGAAGAAACCCGCCCCGAGGTATTGCAGCCGCTGCTCAGCGCCCATCCTCTGGGCCTGCTGGTCACCCAGGACCAGGCGGGCGGCTTGGCGGCCAACAGCCTGCCGTTTCTGCTGGAGCCCGACCCGGCGGGCGGTCCGGGCATACTGCGCGGCCACGTGGCGCGCGCCAACCCGCTGTGGCGTGAGTCCCGCAGCGATGTCGATGCCTTGGTGGTGTTCCAGGGGCCGCAGGCCTATATCTCGCCCTCCATGTACCCCAGCAAGGCGGCCACCGGCAAAGTCGTGCCGACCTGGAACTACAGCATGGTGCAGGCGCGTGGCCCGCTGCGCGCCATCGACGATGCGGACTGGCTGCGCGCCTTCGTGACTCGTTTGACCGAGCGCCACGAAGCCCAGCGCCCGGTGCCGTGGGCCGTCAGCGATGCGCCCGACGACTACATAGCCGCGATGCTGCGCGCCATCGTCGGCATCGAGATCCGGCTGAGCTCGCTGCGCGGCAAGTTGAAGCTCAGCCAGAACCGCACCCGGCCCGACCAGGAGGGCGTGGTCTACGGGCTGCGCAGCCAGGGCGGCACCGAGGCCGAAGCCATGGCCCAGGCGGTGGAGCAGGCCATCGCCCCGCTGGCTTGAATCGATTTGCTACCAAATAAATAGCTGCCAGCGAAGGTGGAATATGCGCTAGCGGCCAATTTATGCCGTAACTGCTTGGCCCGCGTTGATGCTCTCCGCATGGTGGCAGGCCACCTCGCGGCCCAGCAGCGGGCGCAGCAGCGGTTCTTCTGTGGAGCAGCGCGCCGTGGCATGCGGGCAGCGCTTGTGGAAGGCGCAGCCGCTGGGCGGGTTCAGCGGACTCGGCAGCTCGCCGGTGATCTTGATCTTCACCCGGCGCTGGCCGCGGTCTATCGACGGCGTGGCCGACAGCAGGGCCTGCGTGTAGGGGTGCAGCGGGCGCTCAAAAATCAGGCCCTTGGCGCCCACCTCGACCGCCCGTCCCAGGTACATCACCATCAGGTCATTCGCCACATGCTCGACCACCGCCAGGTTGTGCGAGACGAACACATAGGCGGTCTGGAACTCTTCCTGCAGGTCCATGAACAGGTTCAGCACCTGGGCCTGGATGGACACGTCGAGTGCCGAGGTCGGCTCGTCGGCCACCAGGATCTTGGGCTGCAGAATCATCGCCCGCGCAATCGCAATCCGCTGCCGCTGGCCGCCGGAGAACATGTGCGGATAGCGCAGCGCAAACTCGGGCCGCAGGCCGACCCGGCGCATGGTGTCGTGGACCTTCGCGGTGCGCTCGGCGGCGCTGAGCTTAGTGTTCAGCAGCAGCGGCTCAGCCAGCTGGTCGATGATCTTCTGGCGCGGGTTCAGCGAGGCATAGGGGTTCTGGAACACCATCTGCACCTTGCTGCGCATGGCTTTGCGCTGGGCGCTGCTGGCGCTGTCCACCGCCTGGCCGTCCAGCACCAGCGAGCCGGAGGTCGGGGTTTCGATCAGGGTCAGCGCGCGGGCCAGCGTGCTTTTGCCGCAGCCGGATTCGCCAACCACGGCCAGGGTCTTGCCGGCCTGCAGCTGGAACGAAATGCCGTTCAGTGCCTTGACCTGGACCTTGGGCTTGAACGCGCCCTGCGATACCGCGTAGTAGCGGGTGAGGTTCTTGGCCTCCAGCACCACCGCGCTCATTGGAGCACCCCATGGGAGATCGGGAAGAAGCAGCGCACGGATTCCCCGCCAAAGCTGGTCAGCGCCGGGCGCTCGGCCTTGCAGCGGTCTTGCACGCGCGGGCAGCGCGGCGACAGCAGGCAGCCCTTGGGCCGGTCGTACTGGCCGGGCACCATGCCTTTGAGGGTGCTCAGGCGGCGCGCGCCGTGGCTGCGCTCGGGCACGGCCTGCAGCAGCGCGTCGGTATAGGGATGCGCCGGCAGGTCGAACAGGCGCTCGACCTGGCCGGTTTCCACCACCTGGCCGGCGTACATCACGGCCACGCGGTGGGCCACTTCGGCGACCACCGCCAGGTCGTGGGTGATCATCACCAGGGCCATGTTGTGGGCTTTTTGCAGGTTCACCAGCAGGTCCATGATCTGGGCCTGGATGGTCACATCCAGCGCGGTAGTGGGTTCGTCGGCGATCAGCAGGCGCGGGTTGCAGGCGATGGCGATGGCGATCATCACGCGCTGGCTCATGCCGCCCGACAGCTGGTGCGGGTACACGTCAAGCCGGCTCTTGGCGGCCGGGATTTCGACCATCTCCATCAGCTCGACCGCGCGGGCCGTGGCCGCTGCGCCGCGCAGGCCCAGGTGCTGCTTCAGCACCTCGATGATCTGGTAGCCGACGGTGAAGCTGGGGTTCAGCGAGGTCATCGGGTCCTGGAAGATCATCGCCATGTCCTTGCCCAGCAGCTTGCGGCGCTGGGCCGGGGTGATCTTCAGCAGATCCTGGCCGTCGAAGTTCAGCGTGTCGGCCGTGATGCGGCCCTGGCCGTCGAGCAGGCCCATCAAGGCCATCATGGTGACGGATTTGCCCGAGCCGGATTCGCCGACGATGCCGACGATCTCGCCCTGCGAGACAGACAGGTCCAGCCCGTCCACAGCCCGGAAAGCCCGGCCTTGTGGGCCGAACTCTACGGATAGATTTTTGATTGTTAACAAACTCATCGTGTTTCTTCTTGTGTGGAATTCAGGCTGCGGTCTTGAGCTTGGGGTCGAGCGCGTCGCGCAGGCCGTCGCCCATCAGATTGATCGCCAGCACCGAGAACAGAATCGTCAGGCCGGGCAGGGTGACGACCCACCAGGCGCGCTCGATGTAGTCGCGCGCCGAGGCCAGCATGGTGCCCCATTCGGGCAGCGGCGGCTGCACGCCCAGGCCCAGAAAGCCCAGGGCCGAGATTTCCAGGATCGCCGCCGAGAAGCCCATGGTGGCGTGCACGATCAGCGGCGCCATGCAGTTGGGCAGCACGGTGACGAACATCAGGCGCAGCGTGCCCGCGCCCGACAGGCGGGCGGCGGTCACGTAGTCGCGGTTCAGTTCGGTCATGGCCGAGGCGCGGGTCAGCCGCACATAGGCGGGCAGCGAGACCACGGCGATGGCCACCATGGCATTGCCGAGCCCGGGGCCGAGCACGGCCATGATGGCCACGGCCAGCAGCAGCGCGGGCAGGGCCATCATGATGTCCATGAAGCGCATGATGGCCGAGTCCAAAGCCTTGCCGAAGAAGGCGGCCGACAGGCCCAGCACCACGCCGGGAATCATCGCCAGCACCACCGACACGAAGCCGACGAACAGCGACAGCCGCGCGCCGTGGATCAGCCGCGACAGGATGTCGCGCCCGACCTCGTCGGTGCCCAGCAGGAACCGGCTGGAGCCGCCGGCCACCCAGGCGGGCGGGGTGAGAAAGTGTTCGCGGAACTGCTCAATCGGGTCGTAGGGCGCGACCCAGGGGGCGAACAGCGCGGCCGCGCAGACCAGGACCATGAAGACCAGGCCGACGACAGCGCCCTTGTTCTTGGTGAAGCCGCGCCAGAATTCTGACCAGCTGGACGGCGGGGTGCCGGGCGCGAGCTCGAGCTCGTCGGTGGCGGGGAGGGGAAGGGTAGACATGGTTTTTTACTTCTGGTGTCGGATGCGTGGGTTGGCCACGCCGTACAGGATGTCGACGACAAAATTGGTGGTGATCACCAGCAGGGCGACCAGCAGAATGCCGCTTTGCACCACCGGGTAGTCGCGCCGGCTGATGGCGTCGATCAGCCATTTGCCGATGCCCGGCCAGGAGAAGATGGTCTCGGTCAGCACCGCGCCGCCCATCAACGTGCCGATCTGCAGGCCGATCACGGTGAGCACCGGGATCAGCGCATTGCGCAGCGTGTGGATGAACACCACGCGTGTGGGCGACAGGCCTTTGGCCCGGGCGGTGCGCACATAGTCTTCCTTCAGCACTTCCAGCATGCTGGAGCGCGTCATGCGGGCAATCACCGCCAGCGGGATGGTGCCGAGCACGATGGTCGGCAGTATCAGGTGCTTGATGGCGTCCCACAGCGCGCCGGCGTTCAGGCTCGGGTCGGCGCGCTGGGCACGCCAGGCGTCGATCAGCATGAAGCCGGTGTCGGGCGGAATGTCGAACATCAGGTCGATACGGCCGGACACCGGCGTCCAGCCCAGGCCGCTGGAGAAGACCATGATCAGCACCAGGCCCCACCAGAAGATCGGCATCGAATAGCCGGTCAGCGCCACGGTCATCACGCCGTGGTCCAGGAAGGAGCCGCGCTTCACCGCCGCGGTGACGCCGGCGACCATGCCGAACACCAGCGCGAACAGCAAGGCCATCAGCGCGAGTTCCAGCGTGGCGGGAAACAGGATCTTGAATTCGCTCCAGACCGGGGCCTGGGTCTTCAGCGATGCACCCAGGTCGCCGTGCACCAGCTTGCCCAGGTATTGCACATACTGCACCGGCAACGGTTGGTCCAGGCCCAGCTGCTTGAGGGCGATGGCATGCGCGGCCGGGTCGATTGAGCGCTCACCGCGCATGACTTCGATCGGGTCGCCCGGGATCATGCGGATCAGCGAAAAGGTCAGCAGGGTGATACCGAAGAAGGTCGGAATCACCACGGCCAAGCGTTTGAGGATGTAGAAGAACATAGTGGCTTAAAACAAAAAAGCAAGGTAACGAAACTAGCCGTTACCTTGCTTTTACTTCTGACGAAGTGGGTTTACTTGACGCTGACGCCCGCGAAGTCAAACACCGCAAACGGACTGATCTTCAGGCCTTCAACACCCTTGGCGGTGGGCAGGCTCACCGTGGAGTGGGCGATGGTCGACCAGGGCATGTCGCGCTTGAAGACTTCTTGCGCCTTCATGTACAGCGCTGTGCGTTCTTTCTGGTCCAGGCTGTTGCGGGCCTTGAGCACCATGCCGTCGAATTCCTTGCTGCAGTAGCGCGCATAGTTGGAGCCGCCCACGGCTTCGCAGGTCAGCAGCACGCCGAGGAAGTTGTCGGGGCTGGCGTAGTCGCCGCTCCAGCCGATCAGGCCAGCGTCTTGTTCGCCGGCTTTCATGCGCTTCAGGTACTCACCCCATTCGTAGCTGACGATCTTGGCCTTGACGCCAATCTTGGCCCAGTCGCTCTGGATCATTTCGGCCATCAGCTTGGCGTTGGGGTTGTAGGGGCGCACCACCGGCATGCTCCACAGCGTGATCTCGAAGCCATCGGGGTAGCCGGCTTTCTTCAGCAGCGCCTTGGCTTTTTCGATGTCCAGCGGGGCGTTCTTCAGCGCCGGGTTATACGACCACAGCGACGATGGGAACGGGTTGCTGGCTTCCTGGCCCTGGCCTTGGTAGACCGCGTCGATGATGGCCTTGCGGTTGATCGCCATGTCCAGCGCCTGGCGCACTTCGAGCTTGCCAGTGATCGGCTTTTCGGTGTTGTAGGCCAGGTAGCCGATGTTGAAGCCGGGGGCGCTGATGACCTTGAGCTTGGGGTCGGCCTTCAGGCTGTCCAGATCCTGTGGCTTGGGGTAGGACATGGCCTGGCATTCGCCGGCCTTGATCTTCTGCGCACGCACTGCACCGTCGGTGGTGATGGCGAAGATCAGGTTGTCCACCTTCACGTCCTTGGGGTTCCAGTATTCCTTGTTGCCGGCGTAGCGGATCTGCGAGTCTTTTTGGTAGCGCTTCAGGATGTAGGGGCCAGTGCCCACGGGCTGCTGGTTGATCAGCGCGGGCGTGCCGGCGGTCAACAGCTTGTTCGCATGCTCGGCCGACAGGATGGAGAACACCGGCATGGCGATCTTGGGCAGCAGATCGGGATCAGGCTTCTTCAGCAGGAAGACCACGGTGTAGTCGTCGGTCTTGCGTACCGAGGCGACGTTGCTGTCCAGGCCGGTGTCGCCCGCATACGGGTACTGCACGGTGTAGGCCTTGGCGAAGGCATTGCTCTTGTCGAACATGCGCATGAACGTGAACACCACGTCATCGGCATTGAAGGTGCGGCTGGGGGTGAAGTTCTCGGTGGTATGGAACTTGACGCCCTTGCGCAGATGGAAGGTGTAGGTCAGGCCGTCAGGGGCGGTGTCATACGACTCGGCCAGTGCGGGCACGACCTTGGTGGTGCCGCGTTCAAATTCGACCAGGCGGTTGAAGATGGCCATGCCGGCGGCGTCAAAGGTTTGGCCGCCAGTGTATTGGGCGGTGTCAAAGCCTTCGGGGCTGGCTTCGGAACAATAGACCAGGGTGCCTGCGGCGTGGGTTGCCATGGCGGCGACGGTCAGGCCCAGG
This sequence comes from Rhodoferax ferrireducens, assembly GCF_031458075.1. GTDB lineage: Bacteria > Pseudomonadota > Gammaproteobacteria > Burkholderiales > Burkholderiaceae_C > Rhodoferax_B > Rhodoferax_B ferrireducens_A. Next base: position 616,345 of record NZ_JAVDXT010000002.1, read on the forward strand.
GCCATGACCAGTTTGCTCAGATTTTTCATGTTGCTCCAAATATGTCAAAACGCTAAGGCAGACGTGCACCTCGATGGTGCTCGATTGGTGCGGCACGGGGATCGGTACATACCCCAGCGTCTGCCGACGTGATTATCTGCAGGTTCCATGCCATCGTCAGACATCATGTCACATAGGTGTCAGTGCTATTGTAAATATAGCTTGTAGTGCATGTGGGATGTGCGTTGGAGCCGGATTTGTGGTGTTTTCTACTTCGGCTGCACTTTGGTGCTGGCGAGCAATGGCCGCGCCATCAGCGCGCAGCCGCTGGCCAGCAGCCAGACTAGCGGCCAGCCCTGCAGCGTCAGCAGATGCGGCAAGGCCAGCGGCGTCACAAAGCAGACGCTGAACACGCAGGTATTCGCCATCGCCAGCGCCGTGCCCGACCGCTGCGCGCCGGCGCAGCTGGCCAGCTGCACATAGGCCACGCCATGCCAGGCGGAGACGCAGATGCCGCAGATGGCCAGCAGCACCAGCAAGCTAGCGCGCAGCAGCGGCGAGGCCAGCAACTGCCCGCCGTCGGCCAGCGCGCTGAACAGCGCCAAGCCGGCAAACAGCGCCGCGCTGAGCCCGCTGCAGGCGCGCAGATAGGCCGGGCGGTTGCGCCGCTGGTCGGTCCAGCGGCCGCTCCAGACGCGCATCACCATCGCGCCGACCTGTACCAGCGCCATCGCTGCGGTGATGGTCGCCAGGCCGGCGTGGCCGTAGTCGTGCAGAAACACGGTGCCGAAGGACAGCACGGCGAACTGCGGCGCACACAGAATGCCGATGCCGGCCACGGTGCGCCAGATGCGCGGGTCGCGCAGTGGGCCGCTGCCCGCAGCGGTGGCGGGTTTTCTGTGCGTGGTCAGCGCCGGCTCGTGCACCCAGGCCCAGGTCAGCAGCGCGGCCAGCAGGCACAGCACGGCCAGCAGGCTGTAGATCGCGGCAAAGCCGTGCTGCAGTGCCACGGCCGGCAGCAGCAGCGCGCCGATGCCGCCGCCCAGCGGCACGGCGGTCTGGCGGATGCTCATGGCCAGGCCGCGCTCGCCGTCGGCAAACCACAGCATCACCGCCCGGCCGCTGGCACCGTTCACGCTGCCGCCCAGCAGGCCGACCAGCACCAGGCCGCCGGCCAGCCAGCCCAGCGCTGGAATCTGCCCGTTGGATGGTGCCGCCCACAGCGCCATCGCCGCCAGCGCCAGCGCGGTGCTGACCAGGCCGGTCAGCAGCACCGGGCGGTCGCCCCAGCGGTCGGTCAGCAAGCCCCAGGGCAGCTCGCTGATGGCGATTCCTAAGCCCATCAGGCCGAGCACCAGGCCTAGCGTGGCGTTGTCGAGCCGGTAGCCGTCGCGCATCAGCACGGCCGTCATCGGCAAGCCGCTAAAGGCCACGGAAAACGCCGCATTCGCGGCAACGCCGGCGGCCAGCACTTTCCAGCGGTGGCGCGGCGGCGGGCAGGTGACGAGGGGGGTGGAGAGGGTCGCTTGGTGTGTCATGCGGCGGATTGTGGATACCGCAGACTGTTTTGAAAATCAGAAAATAGTAGACTGATCATTTTGAAAACCGGGATGATTGCCATGGGCCAGGTCACCTACGACATCGACATGCTGCGCAGCTTTTCCACCGGCATCGCGCTGGGCAGCTACGCCCGCGCGGCGGACCGCCTGGGCCGCTCCACCTCGGCCGTCAGCGCCCAGCTGAAGAAGCTGGAATCGCAGTCCGGCACGCCCTTGCTGCGCAAGTCCGGCCGCGGGCTGGAGCTGACCGATGCCGGCGAAACCTTGCTGGCCTACGCGCACCGGCTGCTGGCGCTGAACGACGAAGCCGTGGCCGCGGTGCGCGGCACCGACTTGCAGGGCCGGGTACGCCTGGGCCTGCAGGAAGACCTGGGCGAAGCCGTGCTGCCCGAGGCGCTGGGTCGCTTCGCCCGCGCCCACCCCAAGGTGCGCATCGAGGCCTGCGTGGCGACCAGCGCGGTGCTGCGCGAGCGGCTGGCGCTGGGCCAACTGGACCTGGCGATGTTCTGGGACGTGGGCCTGGATGCTGCCGACCAGCACACCGACAGCGTGCTGCGCCTGCCACTGCAGTGGATAGGCCCGGCCGACCTGGATGCCCTGGATGCTCCCTGGTGGCAGCAGCTGCAGAAGGTGGGGCGGGGCGCGCAGGGCGACTTGCAAGAGCCGATACCGCTGGTCGTCGTCGATGCCCCATGCCCGCTACGCGAGATCGTCACCACCACGTTGGAGCGCGCCGGCCTGCCGTGGCGCTATGTGTTCACCAGCTCCAGCCTGGCCGCGCTGTGGGCCGCCACCTCGGCCGGCCTGGGCCTGTGCGTGCGCACGCCGTTCGGTCTGCCGGCCCATGTGCGGACGATCGAACGTACTGGCACCGTGTTGCCGGCGCTACCGCAGATCACCTTGGCTCTGCGCCGCGCCAGCAGCGAACCCGAGCCGCCGGTGCAGCGGCTGGCGGAGTTGTTGACCGAGTCGGTGCAGCAGAATGTGCGGGTCCGGGTGCCGTAGATCAGGCTGGCGTCGCGGCCCTGGCCGAGTTGCTAACCGATCCGGCTCAGCAGAACTTACCCGCCAATTCATCCGGCGGTAGGAACACCCGCCATCAGGTTGTGCTTATCAAACGCCTTGCGCGCCATCGCCACCAGCTGGTTCTCGGTCGGGTGGTCCACCACCTCGTAGCCGACGATCTGCGGGATGAGCAGGGGGCGGTGCTTTTCGGCGTAGTGCTTGAAGTCGGCTGTGGCGGTGTGCGAGCCGGTGACCAGCACTTGCTGGATGCCGTCCAGCGCGTTGCAGACTTCGCCGAAGAATTCATGCTCGGTGCGTACTGCGCTGTTGCGTTGGGCGGTCTGGTGCTTGTGGGCCTGGATGCGCTGCGACAGCACCTGCTCGGCATCGAATTGCACGACCAGGGCGGATTGGTGGTCGGTCAGGACCACGGCATGGAACAGCGGCATATCAAAGTTTCCTTTCAAAAATCGAGGCACAGGCCACGCAACGCAGAGACTGGGGCTCTACGCGCAGGCGTTCGAAGGGAATGGGCTGCACGCAGTCCACGCAGATGCCAAAGTTGTCGTCCTGCAGGTGCTGTTCGGCCCGGGTGATGGCCGCCAGCTCCTGCATGTCCATGTCGGTCAAGGCCCTGTCGACCTCGCGTTCTCCGGTGTCTTGCGCAAAGTCGTCGCCGCCCTGGGCCAGGGCTTCCTGGGCCAGGCCTGCGCTCGACACGCTGTTCGGGTGTTGCGCCAGGTCGTTTTGCAGCGATAGCCGCCGGGCCTGCAAGGCCTGGCCAATGGTGTTGCGCTGCTCTGTACTGAGGTGGGGGTGCATGGTGTTCTCCTGTATGTCCATCATGGGCGTGGCGCAGTGGCTGGGTACTGATGCAGATCAATGGCGGGCCAGCTAAGGGCCACGGGTATGGCTGCACCATAGACAGGGCGGGCCAGGGCGTCTGTTCGTTCGCCCACATAGGTGCGGCTCCGCCGTGGGTTGCTATACAAGTAGTAGCTGCTAGCGCTGCTGGAATATGCGCTATAGGCTATTTTTATCTATATTGTTGGTGCAATGCACTAAATCGCTGCCGGTGCGATACTTGCCCTCCAATTTGACTAGGAGACATGCATGCAATACCGCCCCCTCGGCCGCACCGGCTGGAACATCTCAACCGTCAGCTTCGGCGCCTGGGCCATTGGCGGCACCTGGGGCGAGACCGATGACGCTGAATCCATGGGCGCGCTGCACCGCGCGCTGGACCTGGGCGTGAACTTCTTTGACAGCGCCGATGTGTACGGCGATGGCCGCAGCGAGCGCCTGCTGGCCCAGCTCAAGCGTGAACGCAGCGAGCCTTTCTATATCGCCACCAAGGCCGGGCGCCGCCTGAGCCCGCACGTGGCTGGCGGCTACAACCGCGAGAACCTGACAGCCTTTGTCGAGCGCAGCCTGACCAACCTGAACACCGAGGCGCTGGACCTGCTGCAGCTGCACTGCCCACCGACCGAGGTGTTCTACATGCCCGAGGTGTTTGGCGTGCTCGACGACCTGCAAAAGGCCGGAAAGCTGCGTCACTACGGCGTGAGCGTGGAGAAGGTCGAAGAGGCGCTGAAGGCCATCGAGTACCCGGGCGTGCAGTCGGTGCAGATCATCTACAACCTGTTCCGCCAGCGCCCGGCCGAGCTGCTGTTCGAACAGACGCAAAAGCGCGGCGTCGGCATCCTGGCGCGGCTGCCGCTGTCCAGCGGCTTGCTCAGCGGCAAGATGACGGCCGACAGCAGCTTCGCCCCCGACGACCACCGCCAGTTCAACCGCGAAGGTGCGGCTTTCGACAAGGGCGAAACCTTCTCCGGCCTGGACTACAGCGTGGGCCTGCAGGCGGTGGACGCGATGCGGCCGCTGGTGCCGGCCGGCCAGAGCATGGCGCAGATGGCGCTGCGCTGGATCCAGATGCACCCGGCCGTGACCTGCTCGATCCCTGGCGGCAAGCGCGCCTCCCAGGTGGCCGACAACGTGGCGGCCGCCGACTTGCCGCCGTTGGGCGACGCGACGATGCAGGCCCTGGCCGAGGTCTACGCCCGCTACGCCAAGCCGCTGGTGCACCAGCGCTGGTAAACGTTCAACGGGCTTAGGCGCCGGGTGCCAGGTGCGTCGCCGCAAAGGCCGTGGCGGCCTCCAGCGGCAGCGGGCGCGCAAAGTGGTAACCCTGGCCGGTGGTGCAGGCCAGCTGGGTCAGCAGGGCGGCCTGCTCGGCGGTTTCAATGCCTTCGGCCGTGGTTTCCATGTGCAGTGCGCTGGCCAGGTCGATCACCGAGCGCACGATGGCCTGGGACTCGGCGCTCTGCAGGATGGCCATCACGAACGAGCGGTCGATCTTCAGCTTGTGGAACGGAAAGCTGCGCAGATAGGCCAGCGATGAATAGCCGACGCCAAAGTCGTCCAGCGCAATCCGGATGCCGGCCGCGCGCAGGCGGTGCAGGGCGGTCAGCACGTCTTCGGTGTCCTTCAGGAACACGGATTCGGTGATCTCCAGCTCCAGCCGCTCGGCTGGCAAACCGCTGCGCGCCACGACCTCCAGGATCTTGTCGACCAACAGCTCGTCGTCGAACTGGCAGGCCGACAGGTTGACCGCCACCAGCAGCCCGGCCGGCAGCTGGTGGGCGGCGGTGCAAGCGGTTTCTAACACCCACAGGCCGATGTCGCGGATCAAGCCGGCTTCTTCGGCCACCGGGATGAACTCGGCCGGTGAGACATTGCCAAAGCGCGGGCTGGACCAGCGCAGCAAGGCCTCGACCCCGGTGATCTGGTGCGTGCGCAGCGAGATTTGCGGCTGGTACACCAGGTGCATGGCGCGCTGGGCGAGGGCCTGGCGCAAGCCGTCTTCCAGCGCGATGCGGCGCTGGGCTTTCTCGTCCATGGCCATGCAGAAAAACTGCGCCTGCCGGCGGCCGCGCGCCTTGGCCTCGTACAGCGCCAGGTCGGCGTGGTGCAGGATCTCGTCGGGCTGCTGGCCGTCGCGCGGCAGAAAGGCGATGCCCATGCTGGTGTGCGGCGTGAAGCTGATGCCCGACAAGTCGCAGGGCTGCTCGATGGCCTGCATCAGCCGGGTGGCAAAGCAGCGGGCTTCGTCCACCTCGGTCACGCCGTCGAGCAGGATGGCGAACTCGTCTCCGCCCAGCCGGGCCACCAGGTCGCGGCCGCGGATGGTGCTGGTCATGCGCTGGGCCACGGCCTTCAGCAGCAGGTCGCCGTTGGCGTGACCATAGGCGTCGTTGACCCGCTTGAAGTTGTCCATGTCGATGCACAGCAGCGCGGCGCTGCCCGGCGTGCTGCCGTCGTGGCCGCACAGCTGCTGCAGGCGGTGCTGGAAATGGCGGCGGTTGGCCAGGCCGGTCAGCGCGTCGAAGTGGGCCAGGCGGTGCATGGCGTCTTCGGCGTGCTTGCGGTCGGTGACATCGGCGCCCACGCCGCGCCAGCCCGGTGTTACCTGCGATATCGGCGTACCCGGCGCGCCCGAACTGCCGGGCCACACCGGCTTGGCCGTCAGCGCCCACCAGCGCAGCGCGTCGCCAATCACCACCGGCACCAACAGGTCGCGGAACGGCAGGGGCGTGGACAGCGCGGTCTGCAACTGGCCGAGGTAATGGCCGGCGTCGGCCGGCACCCGTGCCGGCTGCTGCAGGTGGGTGCGCGCAATCAGCGCCACCAGGCTGAAGGCCGTGTCCTGCTGCGGGTCGAACTGCAGCGCCCGGTTGAGCCGGCTGGAGGCGTGGCCCAGCTGGCCGTTGGGGGCCAGCTCCCACAGGAAGTCGCTGGAGTTTTCTTCGAAGTCGCGCAGTAGCAGGCCGACGATCTGCTGCTTGTGCGCGGCATCGGCCTCGGCCACCAGCCGCGAGCCATAGGATTTGGCCATCACCTGCACCGACGCCACCACAATCAGGCTGTAGGCCACCAGCAGGCAGAACAGAATCTCGGCGCCCGGCAGGCTGGTGCGCAGCAGCCCGACCATGGAGCCGGCCGTCATGACCAGCACATAGGCGATGGCCGCCGCCGGCACCGTCACCAGCGCAAAACCGCCCGCGCAAATCATGCCGCAGCTGATGGTGATCAGCATCTGCTGGTCCTGCACCTCCACGCTGGACAGCAGCAGCGCCGGCAGCGCACCCCATAGCGCGCCCAGGCCCAGCGCGTGCCGGAAGGCGCGTCGCATGGCTTTGCGCGATGCGGTTTGCCGCGTGCTGCGGCGCTGGGCGCGGTACCAGGCGGCCATGGCCTGGTAGGCAAAGAACAGCAGCACCAGCAGCCAGCCCCAGAGCCAGGCCGACTGGTCGGCCAGGCGGTAGGCCAGGAAGCCGGCGTTGAACAGGTTGACCAGCATGGACAGCGGCGTGAGCCGCAGCATGGCCTGCAGCTGCTTGGCCCGGAAGCTGGCCGCCAAGGGTTCATCCGCTTCGTACGGAGCCAGGGATCGGCGCATGCGGGCGAGCAAGCCAGGGGGAGTGGGTTCAGTCGTGCTTACCATCGGTTGGGCTGCGGTGCGGTCGCGCATCAATGGTTTGTAAATTTTTACGTCTGCGAACATTGTGGCAGCGAGTGCGCTTGCCAAGGCGCTGTATGGGGTACAAATCACCTCCAATACATACCCACAAAGGCAGACATGGAACAGACGCGTGAACAAATCGGCTTTATCGGCCTGGGCCTGATGGGCCACGGCATGGCCAAGAACATCGTGGACAAGGGCTATCCGCTGAGCATTTACGCGCGCAAGCCCTCGGCCGCGGTGGACGACTTGCTGCAGCGTGGCGCCCGGCAGGCCGACTCGCTGCCGGCGTTGGCGGCCCAGGCCACGGTGGTGTTTCTGTGCGTCACCGGCTCCAAAGACGTGGAAGACCTCATCCGCGGTCCGAACGGCCTGGGGCAGAGCCTGCGCCCGGGTTCGGTGCTGGTCGATTGCTCGACCGCCGACCCGACCTCCACCGTAGCGCTGGCGGCCGAGCTGGCGCCGCTGGGCATCACCCTGGTGGATGCGCCGCTGAGCCGCACGCCCAAGGAAGCCTGGGCCGGTACGCTGGACACCATGGTCGGCGCTGATCAGGCCACTTTTGAGCGCATCCAGCCGATTCTGGCCACCTGGGCCGGCAAGGTAGTGCACATCGGCGGCCCGGGCGACGGGCACCGCATGAAGCTGGTGAACAACTTCATCTCGCTGGGCTACGCGGCGCTGTACTCGGAGGCCATGGCCGTGGCGCAGGCGGTCGGCATCACGCCGCAGCGCGTGGACTCGGTGATCCGCGGCGGCCGCATGGACTGCGGCTTCTACCAGACCTTCATGGGCTATGTGCTGGACGGCAACAAGGAGGCGCACAAGTTCACACTGCAAAACGCCTTCAAGGACTTGCGCTATCTGGAATCCATGGCCGACGCCGCCGGCGTGGCGAATCCGTTGGGCAATGCGGTGAAAAATGCGTTCGCGCTGGCCGTGGGCGGCGGTGCTGGCCAGTCGTATGTGCCCATGCTGCCAGAGATCATCGGCAAGCTCAGCGGCGTCGATCTGGCGCCGAAAGTGACCCCACCCGCCGCCGACAAGCCTTAGATGGTTTGCTATTGATTAAATAGCTGCTGGCGCAGGTTCTGTATGCGCCAGAGCCTGTTTTTATCAATATTTATCGTACTGTTGGCGGCGGTCGTAGCGGGCCAGTTCAACCTGCTCGCGCAGCTTGCCGGGGATGCGCCCGGGCACATCGATGTCGCGCAGCAGATGGGCGCCGAGTTCGCCCAGCGGCGGCTCGGCGGGGCGCCGCCAGGCGGTAGCGTTGCGCCAGGCCTGCAGCAGCGCATGGCGCAGGCCGGGGAGCAGGCGGTCGGGGGCGGGAACGGAAGTGTTGGCGTAGTCCATGGAAGCTGCTCTTTATCGGGTGTGGTAAGCATAGGTGTCCACCACAGCCGATAAAAGCGCTCATTTCTGCCAAGTCTGGTTGCTTATACTTACCAGCATGGCCCGTATCCCCCTGCAAACCTTGCCTACCTTTGTGGCCGTGGCTGCGCTGGGTAACCTGCGCGCGGCCGGCGAGCAGCTGCACCTGACGCACAGCGCGATCAGCCAGCAGATCCGCCTGCTGGAACAGCAGCTCGGCTATGCCGTGTTCGACCGGCCCGGCCGCCGGGTGGTGCTGAACGCGGCCGGCGCCGCGCTGCTGCGGGCGGTGGAGCCCGCGCTGGCCCAGATTGACGAAGGCGCGCGGGCCGGCGCGCTGGCGGTGCGGGGCGCGCAGCAGCATCTGCGGATCACCGTGTCGCCGTCGTTTGCCCAGCACTGGCTGATGCCGCGCATGGCCGCATGGCGGGCGCTGCAGCCTGGCATATCGGTAGAGCTGCACACCTCGCAAACGGCCGTGGACCTGGGCCGCGAGGGTTTCCACGCGGCGGTGCGCCAGGGCAAGGGCCCGTGGCGCGGGCTGGAGGGCGAGTGCCTGATCGACTCGCAGCAGGTGGTGCTGGCCTGCCCGGCGATTGCCCAACGCCTGGCGGGCAGCGATCCGGCCAGTTGGCTGCAGGAGTCCTTGCTGGGTACCAGTGAATGCTGGGAGGCCTGGTTTGCGCTGGCCGGGCACCGGGTGCGCATCCAGCCGATTGCGGTGTTCAACGACATGGGCCTGATGCTGCAGGCCACGGAGCAGGGCCTGGGCATCGCCCTGGGCCGCGAGCTGGTGGCCGCCGATGCCCTGCGCGCCGGCCGTTTGGTGCAGCTATCGCCGCTGGCGCTGGGCACCGAGGCGTATGACGCCTACTGGCTGGTCCACCCCCCGGAGCACCGCGACTGGCCGCCGCTGCAGACATTCAAGGCCTGGCTGCAGGCGGAGCTGCAGCAGGCATCGGCCCAGCTGCAGCAGTTTCGCCAAACCGGGCGGTCGGACTAGCTGCTATCTTGTTGATAGCTGCTGGCGCAGGTGTTGCCTGCGCCAGAGCCCGTTTTTTCTTAAATTTGCATCAAGCCATCTGCTCGGCCAGCTGGGCGCGCAGGGCCGCGTTCTCGGCGGTCAGCTCGGCTACGGTCTGCTTCAGCCGGGCGATGATGCCTTCGGGCGACTCGGGTTCGGTGCGCTCCACGGCCTTGGCGTTGCGCACCTGGCGGGCGGCTTGCTGCAGCTCTTTCTTGCCGCCGGCGGCGGCAGCCAGCTGGGCTTCGGCCGGCAGGCTGGCCACAGTGGCCGCGGTGTTGATGGAGATCGTGCCCGACTTCACCGCCGCTACCAGCTCGGGCGTGGCGGATTTCTGGATCTTCTCGATCTGGCTGATGGTGTTGCTGCTGATGCGCGCGGCCTTGGCCAGGGCTTCGCGGGTCAGCGCTGGCTCGGCGGCGGGGGCCGGGGCGGGTGCAGCCGATTCCTCCCAGGGCGCGGGGCCGCTGGTGTCGGCGGGTGCTTCCACCTTGGCTGGCTGGTCGCGGCTGGCCAGGATGTCTTTTTTGCGCAGCGCGAGCACGCCGCGCTGGAAGTCGGACACGCTGCGGCGGCCCAGGTGCTGGTCGATCATCCAGAGGTGTACGTCGTCCATCGATTGGAAGCTGGCGTTCTGCACGGTGTTGAAGGGCAGGCTGTGCTTTTGGCAGATGCCGTAGCGGTTGTGGCCGTCGACCAGCACGTCGCCCCACAGCACCAGCGCGTCGCGGCAGCCCTCGGCCAGGATGCTGCGCTCCAGCGCAGCGTGTTCGTCCGGGGTCAGCGGATCGATGTAGGCAAGCAGTTCTTCGTTGACCGTGATATTCATTTTGGGGCGGAGTGGACAGTAAGCGGGGCGCGATTGTAAAAGCCCCGGCGACCACCTTCGCCCATTTCGGCCGACAGGTTGGCTAGCGGCGGCGTCGGCCGGATGTCCAGCGCTGCACAGCCAGCCCGCCCAGCAGCAGGACCAGGCCGGTCCATACCAGGTGCTGCATGCCGGGCCGCGCGGCAGGCGGTGCCGGGTTGTTGTCTTCGGCGTGGAAGGTCGGGTCGAAGGCCGAGCCGGGGTCTTCTTCGCCCAGCATGGACAGCTGGTCGTTGTCGTCGGGTGGGGGCTGGATGGTGTGCATGGTCTGCTCCGTGTGCGGGTGTGTGATCGTGCGCTGGCGGCTAGCGGTTGGCGGTTTTTTCCGTTACAGCCGTGTCGTTACGGCGGCTTCCCGGCGGCGGCTCGGGTTTCAGGCCGAATATCTGGCGCCAGAACGAGAGGCGCTGGAAAGCCGGTATGCCCAGCGCCGATTGCCCGGCGTCGGTCAGGCCGCGCACGATGGCGTAGCGCGCCGGCTTGGTTGGGTATTGGGTGAGTACCGGCGGCCCGATCTCGGCATCCACCAGGCCCCGCTGCTTCAGCTGCCGGACCCAGGCAACTTCTACCGGGTCGGTGACGTAGGTGTCGCCTGTTTTGCGAGACAGCTCTTTCAAAAAATACAAGGTCATGGGCGCGGCTTTCCGGGGTACAGCTTCATTCAATGCGATTGTCTTAAGACTTGCTGTAGGACAAGGCCGTGCAGGGCGGCAGGGGCGGGCCGTGGATGCGGGGCTTTGCCCCAGGCAGGGCGGCGTCCTACAGCAAGAGACCCAGGCGGCTGACGAACCGGCGCTGGCGCCGGCCGGATGATCCATGCTTCGCTCTGGAGAAGTCCCCATGCCCTTATTTGCCCGATCCGATTGGCCATCTCGCACGGCCTTGCTGATGGAGCAAACCTATGCGCCGCCGGCCATGGCGATTGCCACGGCGCTGCTGATGTCCTTGCTGATCGGCTTGCTCTGGTCTCTGGGCTGGCTGCTGGGGGCCGGCTTGGTGCTCGGCTGCTTTTACGTGTCGCTGGGGCTGCTGCGGCCCAGCGCGCTGGAGCGGATCGCCGGTAGCCTGGCGGTCAGCGGTCTGGTGATTGCGTCCGGCGTGTTGTTTGGCAGCATGGCCGCAGCCCTCGCCAGCTTCATCCTGCTGCTGCCTTTGGGCCTGGCGGCCCTGGGCGTGGAAGACGCCTAGGCCTGCGCCGCCGTTTGCTATCTAAAAAGTAGCGGCTGCCGCAGGTGTTGATTGCGCCAGCGGCTTATTTCTTATGTAAAAAAAGACGGATCAAAACACCTCGTCCCCGGTGGGCTCGAAGTGCGGCACGGCGTTCATCTGGTGGCGCAGCTGCGATAGTTCGTAGTACATGCGCTTGCGGGCCCGGCTCTGGTTGCCCAGCGGCCGGTGCTCGGGGATGCTGTGCCAGGGGTTGTACGACAGGCGCTTGGCAAATTCCATCTGCGCGGGCGAGTCGAACTGCTGGCGCGGAATGCGCAAGGTGGCGGCCGAGATGCGCGGCGACAGGCGCTCGGGCCAGAGCACCGCGGCGTTCTCTATCGGCATTAAATGCGGGTCGGTCTGCAGCTGCAGGCGCACATCCAGCTCCACATCGCCATCTGCCAAAGACTGGACCATGGCCTGGCGCAGGTAGTCGTCGGGCGGTCGCAGCGGCAGGCGCGGAATCGGCGTGCGTTTCTTGCTCTTAGGCCAGAACGAGTACTGCATGGCCTGGCCCTCGCCCAGCAAGTAGGGCACGCAGCTGAAGTAGGGCGCCTCCAGCGGGCTGCTCTGGGTCTTGGTCCACAGGCCTTGCATGATGGCGTCCAGCACATGCGGGCGGTGCAGGTTGAAGAAGTAGAAGATCTGCGCGTTCTTCAGGCTCTCCAGCTGCAGCTGGGCGTTGGCGATCACGTCCGGTGTGACGAAGGTGGGTGGCGACACGCCGAACATGTCTTGCGTAAACTTTTCCTCGTCCATCAGCTTGGGGCCGGGCACGTCCATCAGCTTGACACTGATGCTCATGAAGCCCACATCGTCGATGTCGGGCGTGACATACGGGCCGGGGCCGGAGAAGCGCACCCAGGCCGGGTAGCTGCGCGGCGTGGCGTAAATGCCATGGCGCAGCGCTGGGGGCAGCTTGTCGTGGACGATGAACTCGGCGCGCACGATGCCCTGGGTCTTGGTGTTGCCGCCGCGCTCGAAGCCGCCGGGCTTCCACAGCGCGCGCATCTGCAGGTTGAAGCTGCGGATGATGGATGCCACGCATTCCTCTTCGCCGGGCAGCAGCCGTTCTTCGGCAATCTGCAGGCCTTCGTTTGGCCGCTGGGCGTTGATCAGCGCGGTGGTCAGCCGGGTCAGCGGCTCCAGCAGCAGGGCTTCGAAGGCCGGGCGCAGAAACGGGTCGAAACGGCGCTGCAGCTGGATCAGCGCCAGCGAGGTGTCGGAGACCCAGTTGCGCAGCGCCGAGCCGGTGTTGGCACGCGGCACGGGCCGGCTGGTGTTGGAGTTCATGGCGCAGCTCCTTGGCTTGCCAGGTAGCGCAGCGCGCGGATGCCTGGCAGGAAAAAGTAGGCCCCGCCGCGCAGGGTGACGAACTGCGGCAGCCCCGGCAGGCGCTGGTCGGCGCCCTGCGCCTGGGGGATGGAAAAGCTGTCGGTGGCCGTGCCGTCGGCCGCGGGTGCGCGGCTGCCCAGTAGCGGGTCGCTCTCGTTGCGCAGGCCGTCGAAGTGCGGCGCGTGCAGCCAGGCGCCCTGCACAAATTCGAACTGGCGCGCAATGCTGGCGCCCAGGCAGATGAAGTGCAGGCCGGTTTCGGCCCCGTCCGGCCCCTGGGCCTGGTGGTAAGCCCGGCCGCGGCGCAGCAGGCGGTGGAAGCGGGTGGAGGCCACGCGGTCCTGTTCCAGCGACTGGGCGTCGAAACCCAGGGTGCGCATCAGCCAGGACACCATGCCGGGGTCGCCCGGCGGCAGGTCGGCAGTGCGTGGGTTGGCGCGCCGTATATGGGCGCCCAGCGGACACAGGGTGCCGCGCGGGTCTTCGCTGTAGGTAAAGGCGTTCAGGTCGGGCGGCGAGCTTTTGGCGGTGGGCAGCAGCGGATGGCCGTTGCGGGTGCGGCCGACCATGGCGGTGGCCAGCTTTTCGCGCAGCGCCGGGTCGCCGTCGGCCAGCTGGTCGAGGGCCTGCCAGAAGCCGTCCACGTCTTGCTGCAGCTGGCGCATCACCAGGTAGCTGCCGTTGCGGCCCAGGTCGGCGCGGTGCGGCGCGTCTTCGGCGCGCGGCAGCAGGGCCTGCGGGTCGCGCTGCGGGTCGAGCAGGGGGCGGTCGGTGTAGCCGCCATATTCGTTGGGGTAGCCGAGCAGGAACTCGCCCAGGCAGCTGAGGTTGGTGTAGCGCAGCTGCTCGGCGTCGCGTACCGCGCGGTCGCGGCGCCAGTCGAGCATGGGCTGCGAGATACCGTCGGCAAAGCCAAACGGCTCGTTGCCGCGCAGCTCGCCGCAGGGCAGGCGGCGCATGATTTCGAAGCCGGCTGCGCACTGCGCTTCTACCGTGGCCTGCCAGGCCGGTAGATGGCCGGGCAGGGCGTACAGCATCAGCAGCACATGCGGTATCTGCGTGCCGCTGCCCCAGAGCCAGGCGCCGGGTGCGTTGGCGCCGGTGTCGCCGAGCCGGCGCGCCCGGCTGGGGTCCTGGCCCATGCCGGAGAGGAATTCGGCTGAGAACCCGGCAATGGTGTTTTCGGCCACGCCCAGGGCGCGCAGGCCTTCGCTGCCCAGCGCCAGCTGCAGCACGGTGGCCGGCGGGGGCTCGGTGGTGGCGGCGCTGGCGACAGGCGCGCGGGCCAGCCAGGCGCGGGCGGCTACGGGGTCGGTCACGCGCAGCAGCAGAAAGCAGGCCTCGGTATGGTGCTTGTAGCCAAAGCGGACCAGGCCCTGGATGTCGTCCAGGTCGACCGGTGCGCCGCTCATAGCAGCCTCAGCCAGGCCAGGGCCTGGGCCTCGTTCATGTAGCTGCGCTCCAGGCCTTCGCGGATGCGCTGGTTGCGCCGCATATCGGCCAGGGTCAGGCCGGGGTAGGCCTTGTACCAGACCTGGGTGGGAATCTGGTGGCGCCGCTGGAAGTACTTGAAGCGCTGCTCGTAGCGCGCGCCGCCGAAGATCAGCCAGCGCGTGCGCGGCCAGCCTATGCCGTTGCTGAACACCAGGTTCAGGCCCCAGGCCACTTTGTTGATGAAGTCGTCCATATACCCTTGGTGGCTGCCGTCGTAGTTGCTGGTGAAGACCACGCGGGTTTTGTCGTCCAGAAACGCCCAGCGTGCGAAGTGGATGGTCTGCACCCGCGCCAGATGGCCGCGGGTGAACACATGGCGGCAGGCGTACTGGATCAGCACCAGCAGCAGGGTGACAAGCCCGCGTCGGAACAGGCCGGGCTTGACCGCGCCCAAGGCGGTGTATTGGTTGCTCACATCAAAGTCCTCCAGGTCTTGCAGCGCCTGCAATGCTGCGGGGTTGGGGCGCGGGCAGATTTCGGGGTCGTGGATTTCGCGGCTGCGCAGCTGCTGCACCAGCAACGGCAGCAGGATGACGAACAGCGGCAGCACGGCCAGGCCGACCAGGGGCAGGGCCAGCAGGTTCAGCAGCTTGGCCGCGGTCCAGCCCAGCGGCGTGGGCTCGGCGGGCGTCAGCAGCAGCCGGCCGGCACTGCGCTCGGCTTCGACAAAGGCGCGCAGCTCTCGCCAGATGCGCAGCGCCTCGGCCTCCGATGCCAGTGTCTCGCGCGGCACGCAGGCGGCCAGCACCTGCTGCAAGGCGCTTTCCTGGCGGATCTGCCGCACGCTGCGGCCGACCCAGTGGATGTAGCTGGCGGCCACCGGCTGGTCGTGCGCCAGCATCCAGTCCAGCAGGTCGCCTGACGCCGCAAAGCCTGCGCAGTGGGCAAAGATGCGGCGCAGCCCGTCGCCCGCATGCTGCGCCAGGTCGGCCAGGCAGTCGCGTGCCGGGCCGTCGCAGTCGCCCATGAAGGCCAGGTAGGCGGGCAGGCGCGGGCGCGGCAGGCCCAGGGTTTCCAGGTCGACCTGCAGCGCATCGTCCAGCATCACCAGGCGCGCATAGTGCAGCTGCGCGAAGCGGCCGAACGGTACCAGCGCATTCTGCGGATCGACCATGCCGGCGTTGCGGTTCATGCCGGCCAGCAAGGCGCGCAGCGCGTCCTCGCGGCCGGTAGCCAGCGGGGCGATCACCATGAAATGCGACTGCGGAGTCACTGCGGAGATCCGGGGTGTCCGGCGTTAGAACTGCAGGCAGAAGTCGATCAATCGTTCCTTGCCCCAGTAGACCTTGCCCAGGTAGAAGCCCGGGCCGATGAGGCGGATCTCGTCGCGGATGTAGTGCGCGATCAGCGAGGTGTCGGAATAGTCGAGCACGATGCATTCCTCGCCATCCAGCCAACTCTTGTCCTTGTAGACCTTGGCTACCACGGCTTCGAAGCCGAAGACCAGCACCTTGTTCTTCAGCACGCCTTTTTGCGCGTCGAAGGTTTTGCCCTGCCAGCCGAACAGGTTGATGATGTGGGCGATGCTTTCGGTGTACTTGGTGCCGGGGGCGATGATGGCCGTGCCATGGGCCACGCCATTCGGGATCTCGCCGGCCGGGCTGGAGCGGAACAGGTCGTCCAGCTGGACCTGTGTCATCGCCAGCAGTTGCGGTACGTCGTATGCCATGGTCTTCTCCTTGTGCGGTTGCCCGCTGTGAAAAATGCTATGTCTGGGCCGCGTCCTGCAGCAGCACATCGGCGGCTTTTTCGCCCACCATGTAGACCGCTGCGGCGATGAAAAAGCCGGGAATCCGCGGGAACACCGATGCGTCCACCACCCGCAGGCCGCGCGTGCCGTGCACCGCAAACCGGCTGTTCAGCACCCCACCGTCGGCCGCCGGGCCGATCGGGCAGGAGCAGGACGCATGGTGGCCCCAGGCGGTGTTGCGCACATAGTCGGCCAGGGCCGCGTCGCTCTGCACGCCGGGGCCGGGCAGGCATTCTTCGGCGATCAGGCCGCGGGCCTGCGGGGGGGCGGTCAGGCCGCGTACAAACCGGATGGCCTGTACGACGGACTGCAGGTCACCGCCAGTGCTATCGCTGCCTTCTTCAAAGTAGCGGAAGTTGACCAGCGGCATGTCGCAGGGGTCGGCCGAGCGAAGGCTGACGCTGCCGGCGCGGTTCAAGGTATGGGCCTTGAGCACGGCCCAGGTCAGGCTATCGGCGTGCTGGCGGATCAGCTCTGCGAAGCCGGGTGCATAGCCTTCGAAGCGTGCGGGCAGGGCCATGCAGAAGATGTCGGGCTCGGGCAGCGTGGGGTCGGATTTGCGCACCAGCCCAAGGGCCGCGCCGTTGGTGGCGTACATGCCGGCGCGCAGCTCGTTCCAGCGCTGCCACTGCGGGTCGCCGCGCGCGAAGCGGGCCTTGGACAGCATCTGCCAGGGGCGTTGCATGCGGTGGGTGACGGCCACCTCGTAGCGGTCCTGCAGATTGCGGCCGACGCCGGGCAGGTCGACCTGCAGGGGAATGCCGTGGCTGTGCAGGGCGTCGGCCGGGCCGATGCCGGACAGCATCAGCAGCTGCGGGGTGTTGAAGGCGCCACCGCACAGAATAACCTCGCGCCTGGCCCGCACCTGCTTGCGCCGGCCGGGGATGCTGCTGGTCGCCGCATGGGCGCGGTACAGGCGCTCGCCCTTCAGGAATTCGACGCCGCAGGCCTTGCCCTGCCCATCCAGCAGCACCCGCGTGGCCAGGGCGTGCAGCTCGATGTGCAGCCGCTCCGGGTGCCGGGTCGCGGCCTGCAATACCCGTTCACGGGCGCCGGTGCGGCTGCCGTCGGCGGTGGACAGCGGTGTGTAGCACAGGCCTTCGAAGCTGCCGCCGCCCCAGGGCCGGGCGTTGGGGTCGCCCTTGCCGCGCAGCCAGCGCAGGGCGCTGCGCAGCGGGGTCGGCAGCTCGCGGGTGAAGTTGCGTGCGGTCTGGCCCACCAGGCCGCGCATTTGCGGGTCGCCCAGGGCTTCCAGCGGCACCGGGCGCTCGGTCTGCAGCCAGCCGTTCCAGCCGTGGCCGGTGGGGTCCAGCCCGAGCCTGCGCAATCCGCGCCAGATCGGGCGGTGGTGGCAGTTTTCCAGCTGCTGGGCGTAGCGCTGCATCTGCGGCGCGCGCCAGCTGGGATCGCCGGTCAGGGTGGCGATCTGGTCCCAGTCGGAGTCGTGCGGCCGCATGAAGATCATGGCGTTGTGCGCGGTGCAGCCGCCCAGTGCGGCGGCGCGCGGGTAGAGCACGCCCTGGCGCTCAGTGCTGTATTTGGGGTCGCGCGCCTGGCGGGCTTCGTCGGCATAGTGGCGTACTTGGAAGTTCCAGGCCATGGCGGGGTTCTCACAGGCAAAGGCGTGGAAGCCCGGCACGTCGTAGTCCTCGGGCAGGCGCGGGCCCTGGGCCAGGCGCGGGTCGCCGCCGGCTTCGAGCAGAAACACGCGCATGCCGGCTTCCACCAGCCGCGCCGCCAGGGTGCCGCCGCCTGCGCCCGATCCCACAATGATGTAGTCCCATTCGCATGTTTCGGCATCCACCATGGGTTAAAAGGTCTTCAGAAAGGCGATCAGCGCGCGCTTGTCGTCGTCGCTCAGCACCGGCTCGGTGCCGAAGGCTTTTTCGTCGGCGCTCAGGCCTTCTTGCTGGTTGAACTCGGCCGTGCCGAAGTAGTGGCCGCGATTCACCACGAAGTCCGGGCACTTGCTGAGGCGCAGCATGGGCTCGCGCAGGTTGGCGAACTTGGCGCGCAGTTCTTGGTCGCTGGCGTCCTTGGGCGCGGTGGCCAGGTCGGCCTTGAGCTTGAGCACCAGCTCGCCCACATTGCGCACATGGGCCAGCTTGTCGCCCACGTCGTCGCTTTCGGCGCGCAGCTTGAGGTTGGCGATCAGGTTCACCGGCATGCCCTTGGGGATGGGGCCGAGCGTGATGTCTTCGCCCGCGCCCACCAGCCAGGGCAGCCAGCGGTGCAGCGTACCTTGCAGGGGCTGCAGTGCGTCGGGCACATAGCCGGCGGGCACCACCACCTCGCTGCGCTGGGTGGTGCGGTCTATGGTGCCGGGCAGCTTGTCGCCCAGCTCGGCATCGCGTTCGCGCTTCTCGGGCCACAGCATCTGTTCTATGGAAGCGTCGAACACTTTCATGCGGCTGGCGACCGAGGGGCTGGATTCAAACGGCCCGACGGTGTTGTTCAGCAGATACGGCCCGGTAGACCACAGGCCGATCAGCGAGGGCACGCGGGTATAGCCGCGGCCACCGGCCGGCATGGTGTAGGGCAACAGGGCGCCGGTGAACGGGTCGTTCAGCGTGACCGTGCCGACCGAGGGCAGCTGCTTGTACGAGCTGGACGAGAAGTTGTCCCAGATGTTGCCGCCCAGCGCATTGGTGGCCAGTGGGCTGCATACATTGGTGCGCAGCAGGGTGGACGGGATGCGCGCCTCGGTCGACAGGTAGTTGCCCTGCAGGAAGTCGGGCGCCAGCACGATCTGGCGCATCGGGCTCTTGTAGGCCTCGGTCTGGGTCCAGCCCCAGTAGCGCTTGAAGCAGGCCAGGTAGCCGACACCTGCGCACTTCTGTGGCTCCAGGCCCAGGTCCGGCGGTGGGGTGGGGGCTTTGCTGGAATGGCAGCGCGCGCAGGTATCGGCAAACACCGCTTTGCCGCGCTCTACCGTGGTGGCATCTTCGGCCAGGAATGTATTGCCGCCGGGTGCATCCTTCAACCGGTCGGGCTGGGCGGCTTTGAGGAAGAACAGTGCGGTGTTCGGCGTGCCGGCTTCGGTGGCCTGCCAGTAGCCCGAGTTCTTTTGGGCGTCGGCGATGCGTATCGGGGTGACGGTCTTGCCGCCGACCACGGCGTTGAAGTGCAGCAACCATTCTTCGCTGAACAGGCCGATGTTCAGGTAGACCCGGTTCAGCGCGCCCAGCAGGCCCACCGAATCGGCGCCGTCCTTCAGCACATGCGGGGTGCGTACGGTGCCGCTGGCCTTGTCAAAGAACTCGCTCAGCGGGCCGCTGGCGATGTAGTCGTTGAACTGCTTGTTGTCCAGCTCGCCGCCGCTGAGCTTTTCATGCCACAGCTGCTTGGCCGTGCCCATGCGGGCCATGAAGTCGTACACCGCGTTCATGGTGCGCGGGTTGTTGATGTTGTCGGTGGAGATCAGCGAGGTGTCCATGGCACCGGGGCGGAAGCTGTGCGCCAGTTGGTACATGTAGTTCTTCTGGCCCTCGGGCTTGTTGGCGTTGTGGATGAACAGCCGGTCCACCCACATGTACTGCGCACCCACCGAGGAGCTGAGATTGGCGAACGCCGGCGCATTTGGGTCGCTGGGCGGGTTCACCGGGCTCGGGCCTACATGGCAGAAGCCGCAGGACATGCCGACCCGGTAGGGCCGCACCAGGTCCTGCCGGTTGTAGTACTGGGGGTCGGTGTAGTACTTCTCGGCGTCCCAGGCCTTGGCGGCTTTTTCGTCAAATGCCGGATTCGGGAACAGGCGCAGCCCCACGATGCCGGTGGCTTCGCCGTAGTACGAGCCGACTGGCAGCGTGCTGCCATCGCCCAGCGGCTTGCCGCGCGCGCCGATGGCGACGCCCGGGTACTTGGTGGCGTCTTCGAACGGGTCGGGCGCGCAGTCCTTGCTGCGCACGTCCAGCCACAGGCCGTGGCGGGCCTTGTCGGGACCGCTGGCCTTGCCGAAGCAGGGCTCGTTGACCAGGCCCAGGTATTCCCAGCGATTGGCCCGCGAATAGCCCTGGCTGGGGTGCGAGCTGATGGATTTCAGCAGGTCGAAGGCACCGAAGGTGAAGTCCGTCATGTGGTCCCACAGGCGGTCGTTGCCACCGGTCCAGACGATCCACATATTGCGCCCGGCCACCTCTTGCGGCGACAGCACCAGCGCGCCGTCCATGTCGTGGAAGTAGTCCTCGGCCGCATGCGGAAAGCTCTTGCCGTCGCGGCCGGCGAGCTTGGCCTCGTCCAGCACCGCACCGGGTTGGGGGCCTCGGGAGCATGCTGCGAGGAGCAAGCCGCCCAGCAATAGGAGCCAGCGGGTCGTCGTGTGCCAGTGCCGATGTGCCATTGCCATCCCCCAGTGAAGGAAAAGGAATATCCACGCTGCTGCAGGACTGGCAGGGTGGGCACAGCGCGGACATCCGCTGTGGCAGGAGGGCGCGCGGCGCAAAAAAGCGCGGTTTTTGCCCACTAATTGCCAAATACGCAGCTTCTAAACAGTGCGCCTTCTTTTGCGAAAAGTAAAGTTCTGGTAAGCGCGGAGGCAGTCTACGGTCCAATCGGGCTAGAAGCATCCTTCAAACGAAGGATGAACCGTACGGGGCCCTGGCATTGGCAAGCAGGTCGCCCATATCCGCAATAACCGATATGTGGCGGCTATTGGTGTAGCCCGCCAGCGCCAGTCGAGGGTCGTGCGTCAGCGGGTGGCGACGCTCTTGATGGCACTCAAGTAGTGTGGGTCCCGGTTGCGGGTGCGGCTTGTGGACCCAACAGATCGCGGTAAGCGATCTCTGTGTCACGGCAGGTTTTGTCCCAGGTAAATAGCGCAAGGCGACGGTGTCCTCGTGCGATCAGTTCGGCGCGCAACGGTTGGTCGTAGAGTGCTTGGGACATCGCTAGACGGACCGACTGGGCATCTTTAGGTTCGAAGTACAAAGCGCCGTCACCACCGATTTCCGGCAGGGAGCCGGCATTGCCCAGCACGGTGGGGCAGGCGCAGCTGAAGGCTTCCAGCACCGGCAGGCCAAATCCTTCGTAAAGCGACGGAAACACAAACACCTGCGCCTGCTGGTAGAGCGCTTGCAGCTCGGCGTCGTTGGCCGCGCGGTGGTGCACCCGGTCTGCCAGGCCGTGTATCTCGAAGAACACACGCTCGTTCTTGTTGAACCCGGCCCCGGTGCAGACAATGTGCAGGCCCGGGTCGGCAGCCAATAGCGTGCGTATGCTGTTAATAAAGAAGAAGAAGTTTTTATAGACTGTCCGAGATCCGACAAACAGCACATACCGCGCGGGCAGCGTCGTTGGCGCAGATGGGCGGACAGTTGGAATGGCTGCGGCACCCATGGAGCTGGCCAGGTGGACCACCTCTACTTTGTCAGCGGGTATGCCAAAAAACTGCACCAGGTCTTTTTTTGTGCACTCGGATATGGCGAGGATCTTGTGGGCCTTCTGGGCCAGCCTGCGTTTACGGTCTGAGGTACGGTCCGCCAGATTGAAATACTCGGGGTAGATCTCGTGGATCATGTCATACACGGTTAAAACGAATGGCTTATTGCCGATGTAGGGCAAAAAATAATCGTCGTAATACGTGGGGTGGAAGACATCAAAATCTTGCCTTTGTAACGCGGCAATAGCCACCTGCTTGTTGACTGCCTCGGCGTCAATGGGTTTGCGCAACTTGTTTCTTGCGGCATAGAGGTTCCATTTGCCACGAAAATCGCGCCCCCTCATGAAATTGTCGTAGCTATCGGGGTTTTCCTGTGCGATCAATCCAAATCGAGTGTCCTTTAAATATTCGTTCTGAGAATACTGTATGGCGACCTCTACCGAGGCGGCAGGGTTGTTGTCCAGCTGGGTAATAAGCTCGCAAAAGTACCTAGAAATACCCCCGAACTTCTGCATTTCAAAGGCTTGGTGGTCATAAAGTATTTTCATGCGAGGGATTTGTTGCGCCAGTAATTCAAGATGTCTCGTAGGCTGGTGTCCAATGGAATGCTTGGTGCCCACCCAATTTCATCGTTGATTTTTTTTAAGGACCCAATAATGGCCTTGTTGTCATTGGGCCGAACCAGTTGAGGGTCTATTTTTTGGACGACTGAAATACCCAGAATGGACGCCATCTGGTCAATCACCGACTTCAATGCCACGCCGGTGCCACTGCAGATGTTGTAGATATGGCCAGAACGACCTTGTCGCAAAAGCTGGTCATACGCGCGCACAACGTCCCGCACATCCACAAAGTCGCGCACGATCGTGGTGTCGCCGGTCAACATGACGGCATCTGCACTGCCGTTTTGTATAGCCAATAGCTTGCGGGCGAATGAAGAAATAACAAAAGTATCCAGCTGTCCGGGGCCGATGTGGTTGAATGAACGGGTCATCACAATGTCGCAGCCAAATCCATCGACATACACCGTGGACAACAGTTCTTGGGACACACGAGCCACCGCATAAGGGCTGACGGGGTTGAGCTTGGCGTCTTCGGTCAAAGGCAATTGGTCCAAGGCGCAAGCGCCGTATTCCTCAGAAGAGCCAATCGACAAAATACGGCAGCGGGGATTAACTTTGCGTACCGTCTCCAGAAGATTCAAAAATACATTGGTATTGTTGGCAAAACTCTGAATGGGGTTCACCCAGCTGAACGCCACACTGCTAAAAGATGCCAAATGCACGATGTAGTCTGGCTGAAACAGCTCAATCAAGGGCTCCCACTCATGGCTTTGCAATAAATCGGCCTTCTTGAATGCACACTCCAGATTGCCAAACTGGTTGAAGTCAAAGTTGACTGCATCCCTGTCAATTCCCAGCACGGAAATGGGTTCATTCAAGCTGTTTAAGTAGTCTAGAAAATGACGCCCTACAAAACCAGAGAATCCGGTGATTAAATATTTTTTCACTCTATGCCCTTTATTGGATGCCCGCAAGACAGCGGACGGCATAAGTTTTCAAAAATCGAAGATTGGTAGGGTCCAGTTTTAGCGCTTCCCGGATAAAAGGCTGCGCCGCCTGCACGTTGTGGTCGCGTTCAATATGCTGGTAACCCCGGCCAAACAGCTCTGCCGCTAAACGCTTGCGCATTTTTGGAATACCACGCCAATTCGGATGATCGACATAGGTTTTTTGGATTGCCAGTGTTTCCAAATTGACATGAACTTGGTTGCTCGCCCCCGAGATGGTGTGAGGGGAATCAAAAAACACGCCCAAGGCTTTGGGAACATGCAGCAGCGGGTGCTGGCTGGCGAACCGCAGCCACATATCGTAATCGGCTGCGATGCGGTAACCGGTATCAAAAACGCCCAGCGCACTGTGCAGCGATTTGCGCCACACCGGCTGCGACCCGGTAATGCAGCGCAGCAATAAGTCCTCTGGTGTGTAGTCGGGCCAGCGGCGCAGCTTGGCGCCACGGCTCTCGCATTCGGCAAAGCTCTCGTTTTCCGTATGGCTGATCAGCTGGTCCGCATACGCCAACGCGGCCTCGGGATGGCTGTCCAGTGCGGCAACCATTGTCGCCATGAAGTCGGGGTGGTGGCGGTCATCGGTGTTGGCATTGGTCAGGTATTGCCCACTGGCCAACGGGATGGCGCGGTTCCATGCCACATACAAAGGTTCACGCTCGGTGCGTATGAGCTTAATTTGCGGATACCTGCGCACAAACTCCTCGCAGATAGCGCTCTCCCCTTGCGGAGAGCCACTGTCAATCACCAACACCTCCATTTCGCTGAACAGGGTCTGCGCGACCAGATCCTCCAGACAACTGCGCATAAAACGTTCGGCGCTGTATGTCGAAACAATCGCGGTAATGAGAGGTTGGGGCATGGATAGAAGGCGTTGAACGCAATAACGGGCTGCACCGGCTGGGTGCCGAAATAGCTTACCCCAAATTATTTGCCTAGCGCGTGGGGAAACAGGGGTCTTTCCAAGTGGCCCCAGCTCGGGTGCAGCTTCATATGTCGGAAAAAACTATACGTGTCGCCTCCCAGGTGTCGACGGATTCGCTTGCGGCGTAAGCCCACATGCCCACGCTCTACGACATGACTTCATGCTGAAATCGATTTTCGGGGCGGCCCTAAAGTAGACTCTATGTCGCTGAATGTCGCAGGAGCGACCCTGTTTAGCCGCTTTAAACGGCTTCCCCATTTTGTTTATTGCCTGAGAGGTCACCCATGTCTGCCGAAAAATCAAAGATCATCTACACCCTGACCGACGAAGCGCCGCGGTTGGCGACCTATTCGCTGCTGCCCATCGTCCAGTCTTTTACCGCTGCTGCCGGTATCGACGTGGTGACCAGCGACATCTCGGTGGCGGCCCGCGTGCTGGCTGAGTTCCCCGAATTCCTGTCCGACGAACAAAAGGTTCCCGCCACCTTGGCCGAACTCGGCCGCCTGACCCTGCTGCCCGATACCAATATCATCAAGCTGCCCAACATCAGTGCCTCCGTGGGCCAGCTGCAAGCCTGTATCAAGGAACTGCAGGGTAAGGGCTACGCGATTCCCGACTTCCCTGAAGATCCGAAGAACGACGAAGAAAAATCCATCCGCGCGCGCTATTCCAAGTGCACCGGCAGCGCCGTGAACCCGGTGCTGCGCGAAGGCAACTCCGACCGCCGCGCCCCCAAGGCGGTCAAGGAATACGCCCGCAAGAACCCGCACAGCATGGCCGAGTGGAGCCAGGCTTCGCGTTCGCATGTGTCGCACATGCACCATGGCGACTTCTACCATGGCGAAAAGTCCATCACGCTGAACAAGGCGCGTGACGTGAAGATGGAGCTGATCACCAAGAGCGGCAAGACCGTCATCCTCAAGCCCAAGGTGTCGTTGCTGGACCGTGAAGTCATCGACAGCATGTTCATGAGCAAGAAGGCGCTGGTCGAGTTCTACGAAAAGGAAATCGAAGACGCGCACAAGACCGGTGTGATGTTCTCGCTGCACGTCAAGGCCACGATGATGAAGGTGTCGCACCCCATCGTCTTCGGCCACTGCGTGAAGATCTTCTACAAGGACGCGTTCGAGAAGCACGCCAAGCTGTTCGACGAACTGGGCGTGAACGTCAACAACGGCATGGCCAATCTGTACGACAAGATCACCAGCCTGCCGCAAAGCAAGCAGGACGAGATCAAGCGCGACCTGCACGCCTGCCACGAGCACCGCCCCGAGCTGGCCATGGTGGATTCGGCCAAGGGCATTACCAACTTCCATTCGCCCAACGACGTGATCGTCGACGCGTCCATGCCCGCCATGATCCGCAGCGGCGGTAAGATGTGGGGCGCCGACGGCCGCCTGAAGGACGTGAAGGCCGTGATGCCCGAATCGACCTTTGCCCGCATCTACCAGGAAATCATCAACTTCTGCAAATGGCATGGCGCCTTCGATCCCAAGACCATGGGCACGGTGCCCAACGTCGGCCTGATGGCCCAGCAGGCCGAAGAATACGGCTCGCACGACAAGACCTTTGAGATCGCCGAAGACGGCGTGGCCAACATTACCGACCTGGCCACCGGCGAAGTGCTGCTGAGCCAGAACGTGGAAGCCGGCGACATCTGGCGCATGTGCCAGGTCAAGGACGCCGCCATCCGCGACTGGGTCAAGCTGGCTGTCAGCCGCGCGCGCAACTCCGGCATGCCGGTGGTCTTCTGGCTGGACGCCTACCGCCCGCACGAAGCCCAGCTGATCACCAAGGTCAAGATGTACCTGCACGAGCACGACACCACCGGTCTGGACATCCAGATCATGAGCCAGGTGCGCGCCATGCGCTACACCCTGGAGCGCGTGATCCGCGGTGAAGACACCATCAGCGCCACCGGCAACATCCTGCGCGACTACCTGACCGACCTGTTCCCCATCATGGAACTCGGCACCTCGGCCAAGATGCTGTCCATCGTGCCTTTGATGGCCGGCGGTGGCATGTACGAAACCGGTGCGGGCGGCTCGGCACCCAAGCACGTGCAGCAGCTGGTGGAAGAAAACCACCTGCGCTGGGATTCGCTGGGCGAGTTCCTGGCACTGGCCGTGTCGCTGGAAGACCTGGGTATCAAGACCGGCAACGACAAGGCCAAGCTGCTGGCCAAGACCCTGGACGCCGCCACCGGCAAGCTGCTGGACCACAACAAGGGCCCATCGCCCAAGACCGGCCAGCTGGACAACCGTGGCAGCCACTTCTACCTGGCGTTGTATTGGGCCCAGGCCCTGGCCGCGCAGACCGAAGATGCGGCCCTGCAAACCCAGTTCGCACCCGTGGCCAAGGCCCTGACCGAGAACGAAGAGAAGATCGTGGCCGAACTGAATGCGGTGCAAGGCCATGCGGTCGACATCGGCGGCTACTACCTGCCCGACGTGGCCAAGACCGACGCCGTGATGCGCCCCAGCGCCACGCTGAACGCCGCGCTGAAGACCGTCGCGGCCTGATAGCGCGATGCGCTGAAGCCGCCAGGCTTTGACGCCATGCCCCCTGCGGACCACGCGGTCTGCAGGGGGCATTTTGCTATGGAATGCGTAGCTGCTTGCGCTGTTTATATATACGCTGCAGCCTTATGGGGCCTGAAACTGCGCGAGCAGCCAGGCCTGGAAGGCCTTGAGCTTGCCCTGCTCGGCGCGTTGCGCGGGGTAGGTCAGAAAGTAGGACCTGCCGCTAGGAATCTGCTGGTGGAACGGCATGGCCAGCACGCCGTCGTCCAGGCTCTCGCGCAGCAGGGCCGGGTCGGCAATCGCCACGCCCTGGCCGCGGGTGGCGGCCGACAGCGCCATGTCCAACGTGTCAAACACCTGGCCTTGCGCCGGGTCGGGCACATCGGCCCCTACGCCCTTCAACCACAGCGCCCATTCGCGGAGACGCGGGTCGGGGTGCAGCAGCTGGAATTTCGCCAGATCGCCGATGTTCTGCAGCTGGGGCAGCAAAGCCGGTGTGCACAGCGGCGTCAGCCTTTCCTGCATCAGCGGCACCTCCACCAGATGCGGCCAGCCGCCCAGGCCATGCGCGACGATAGCATCCACGCCGCTGCGGCTGAAGTCGGGCGCATCGGACCAATGGGTGGCGATGCGCACTTCCAAGTCGGGCAGTGCCTGGCGCAGCTGCGGCAGCCGCGGCAGAAACCAGCGCGAGGCCAGCGTCGGCGGCAGCTGCAGGGTCAGCACGCCGCGCGCTGGGGCGAGGCTGGCCGTGGCCTGCTTGAGGGTCTTGAAAGCCTCCTGCACCGCCGGCAGCAGCTGCGTGCCCTCGGCGCTGAGCACCAGGCCCTTGGCCTGGCGGATGAACAACGGGCAGCCGTAGAACTCTTCCAGCAGCTGGATCTGCCGGCTCACCGCGCTCTGAGTCAGGTGCAGCGCCGCGGCGGCGCGGGTAAAGCTGCCGAGCTGGGCCGCCGCCACAAAGGCCTGCAAGGCATACAGCGGAGGAAGTTCCGAAGGCATGGTTCTGGCATGCGTTCAACGCATGGATATTGTGCGAATCTTTCGTTGGCCCGATCGACACTGGCTTCCTAAAATTCCCACATGGTTTACTAGATGGCATGCTTCTTGTGCATGCCATTGCAGCCATTATCGGGCTTGGCGCAGAGCTCTGCGGCAAGATTTTTAAGCGGAATTTCAGGAACTAAAGGAGCTATATATGGGCCAAGCGGCTATCCACACGTCCTACGTCGAGACCATAGAACAGTATCTGGCCCAGCTGGAGCGGGGCGATGTGGATGCAATCTGCGCCCTGTTCAGCGGCGATGCGCAGGTGTTTTCCCCATTCCTGGGCTGGATGGGCCCGCGCCCGTTTTTCGAGAAGGTCCGCGATGCCTCGGGCCAGAGCCAGATCGAGACCATCGACATCCTGCTCAGCGCACGGAATGCGCCGCGCGCGGTCGGCTACTTTGTCTACCACTGGCAGCTGAAAGACGGCAGCATGGTGCATTTCAACTGCGCTGATGTCTTCGATTTCGACGCGCAAGGGCGGATTGCCTGTATGACCATCGTCTACGACACCCACCCCATCCGCGCCGAAGTCGGCAACAAATACGGCTGAGGTCGGCGCCTACAGCTTGCCGTACTGGGTACCGCCGATCATGATCCCGCCCTCCAGCGGCATCAGGTCCGACTGGTATTCGAGCTCGCCCACGCGCACCGGCGGTGGCGGCTTGCCGCGCTCCAGGGCGTCCATGAAGGCTGCGCGCTCCTCGGGCGAAATCGGCTGGTAGCGGTTGCGCGACAGCACACCGGCGGGCTTCTGCGGGCCGCCTGCAGTGCGTTGCGCGACCGCGGGCTCAAAGTTGCCGGTGCGCGCCGGGTCGGTGGCGCGGGAGCGGCGTTCAAACTGGTCTTCGGTTTCGCTGACCCGCCAGTACATGCCGTCGATCACGATGCCGAAGCGCCGGTAGGCGTTCTCGCGCATGTTGTGCTCCATGGCGGCAAAGCTCTTGGTCTTGGCCTGTGCGCCGGCGACAAACGACTTGGCCACGTCGACCATGGCAATAAAGCGGTGGTGCCGTTCGTCCACTGGCATCACCTTGAAGCGGTACATGTGCGACACCACCTCCATCGACAAAAACGTCTCGCGGATCGACTGGTACAGGCATTCCTTGCGGTAGGCCATGCGCTCTTCCAGCGCCATGCGCATGGCCGGCGACTCGTCCGAAATACTCAGCGGGCCGGGCGCAGAGCGCTTGGCGCGTTTAAAAAAAGCAAACATGTCGAATGGCGGCTTTCGTGAGGGTTGATCGTGTGTGGCCTGCTGCAGTCCAGAAGGCTTGCCCCATTATGCGGATTTATGCGCGCATCTGGGAGTTGCTCCTTAATGTATAGCTGCTGGCGCTCAGGCTGCCTGCGTGGAAATGCGATTTCGCATTGCATCCGGCTGCCTCACAGCGTCAGCGCAAACCCTTCCACAATCGCTCCCGGCGCGGTGATGCTCTGCAGCTGCCGCGCGCCGTAGGTGCTGTCGGCCGGCACCAGCTCGGCGTGGTCGGTCAACGCCACCAGGCCGGGGCCGAACATGCGCAGGAACGAGTCGTCGAAACGCATCACCGGGATGGGCGCGACGATCTGGCCGTCTTCCACCCAGAAGCAGGCGAAGCGCGTCATGCCGGTCATGCGGCAGGCCTGGCGGTCGCTGTAGTTCAGGTAGTGCAGATTGCCGATGTAGACGCCGGTGCCCAGCGCCTGCAGCACCTCGGCCTCGGGCAGGCTGCCGGGGGCCATGGCCAGCGACTCGGGGCTTTCACCGCCATGGCTGCCGTTGGTGGGCTGGCCGTATTCCTTGGCGCTGCGCGGGCTGGTCAGCGATGCCGCCATCTGGCCGGCACGCACCAGCGCTACCGCGTCGGGCTTGGTGAAGCCATCGGCCTGGAAGCGCGGGGCGATGCCTTCGGCCGTGGCCTCGGTCAAGCTCAGCAACGGGCTCAGCCGGGCCTTGCCCTGGTGCGCGAGCAGCAGGCTGGAGGTGCCGGTCTGCAAGTCCTTCAAACCAAAGCCGCCCCAGGACAAAGTGCCCAGCAGCTCGGCCACCGCCACCGGGCTGAAGTAGACGCGGTAGGCCCCCGGCGCCAGGGTCTTCGGCGGCAGCGCCAGCAGCTGGATGCGGGCGCGGGCTTCGGCTACGCGGCGGGCAAATTCGGCACTGCTCCAGGTCGTGCCGGCGTAGCTGCATTTCACCGCCTGGTCCTTTTCGCGGTACAGGCACCAGTCGAAGAGAAAGCTCTCCACGCTATGCCAGTTGCGCTGGCCGCGGCTGTCGGCAAAGGCCTGTACTACGCTGCCGCCTGCGTAGAAGCCGACCAGGTCGCTGCCGGCCGCGTGCTCTGCCACCGCGTCCATCAGCTGCTGCGGCGTAGGCAGGCTACCGCTGGCGCTGCGCTCGGTGTTCATTACCACATCGGGCAGCAGCAGGTAGGCGTCGTCGGGCACCAGTGGCAACTGCTCCAGCAAGGCGGCGCGCTCTGCCAACAGGGCTGCCGTGTCGGCCTCCAGATCGCCGCCCAGGCTGATGCTGCTGGAGGCGCGCTTCAGTCCGCTGACGACACTGACCGTGCCGTAGCGTTGCTCCACATGCGTGGCCTGGCGCACCTGGGCGTGGTTGAAGCGGATGAAGTCAGAGGCCTCGGCGCTGAAGTACAGGGTGACGCGGTCAGTGCCCGTCAGGGGGGCGCAGACGGCTGCGGCGAGTTGCAGGAAGTAGCTGTGCATCATGCGGCTCCACCAAACACCGACACGTCTTTGAACAAACAGGCGGGTGCCGCGTGGCCCACGCGTATCACCTGGTTCGGCTCGCCCTTGCCGCAGTAGGGCGTGCCCATCACCTTGAAGGTCGATGCGTCGCCCACCATCGCCAGGGAGCGCCAGAAGCCGGCCGAGATGCCTCGGTAGTTCGGCCGCTTGACCACCTCGGCCAATTTGCCATTGCGCACCATCTGGCCCCATTCACATCCGAACTGGAACTTGTTGCGCGAGTCGTCGATGCTCCACGACGCATTGGTGCGCAGCAGGATGCCGTAGTCGATGCTGGCGATCATCTGCTCCAGCGTGCTGTCGCCGGGCTCGATGTTCAGGTTGCTCATACGGTCGATGGGCGCGCGGTTCCAGTTGCAGGAACGGGTGGTGGCCACGCCGCCGAGTCCCGGCAGCAGGCCCTGGGCTCGGGCTTGCGACAGGCTGCCGCCCAGCGGCCGCTGCAAGATGCCGTGGCGGATGATCCACTCGCGTTGGGCTGCGGTGCCGTCGTCGTCGAAGGCAAAGCCGGCAAATTCATGTTGCTGGTCGGGTGCGAAGCTGACGTTCAGCAGCGGGCTGCCGTAGGCGTAGTGGCCGAACATGTCCAGCGTCACAAAGCTGGTGCCGGCAAAGTTGCGCTCGTCGCCGAGGATGCGGTCCAGCTCCAGCGGGTGGCCTATGCTTTCGTGGATCTGCAGCATCATCTGGTCGGGCATCAGCAGCACGTCCATCACGCCGCTGGGGCAGTTGGGGGCGTGGGCCAGCTCCAGGGCTTCACGCGCCACGCGTGGGCCGTCCTGGGCGAAGCCGGCGCGGTCCAGCACCTCCAGGCCGCCTTGCTGGCAAAAGCCGTTGTACTGGCCAGCGGCAGAGCGGGTTTGCGTGTCGCCGTTGGCGCTGGCCACGGCCAGGATGTTGGGCACCACAAAGTCCCAGCTCTGCGCCATGTGGCCGCCGTCGCTGGTGACCAGCAACTGCTCGGTATGCGTGGTCCATAGCGAGGCGCGGCGGTCCTTGATCGCGTCGCCGATATTGGCGCTGGCGCAGACTTCTTTGAGCAGATTGAAGCGCTCGGCCAGCGAGGTCTGCGCGACCGGCCGCGTGGTGGCGGATCGGTAGTCGCCCTGGGCGCTGGGCCGCGGCGCATCGCGGAAGTCGAACACGCTGTGCGCAGCGCTGGCGGCTGCCAGGCTTTGCGCCTGGGCAAAGGCCTGGCGCAGGCCGCGCTCCGACACATCGCTGGTAGCGGCATAGCCGAGGCCGCCGCCGTGCTGCACCGACACCATCACGCCCGCATCGCGCTCGCGTGAAGGCGCCTCGGCCACGTCGTTGCGCACCGTCAGGCGCTCGGCGGATTCCACCACGTGGCGGACCGACCAGAAATCTATGCCGGCGGGTGCTGCGGATGGGGCGAGCTGTTCTATGGTGGGCATGGTGCTATGGAATAAGTAGCTGCTGGCGCAGGTGGAATATGCGCCAGCGGCTGGTTTTTTATAAACTTCAGATGGTTTTACAGGCGCCGCTCAAACCGCTGCTCATGCACCTCGGCACCCCACTGCGTGCCGGCTTGCTGGTGTACCAACTGGAAGCCGTGCTTCTCGTACAAATGCCGGGCCGCGCCCAGGCCGTCGAAGGTCCAGAGGTAGCTGTGGCCATAGCCCTGGGCGTCGCAGAAGTCCATGGCGGTAGACAGCAGCTGCTTGCCCATGCCGCTGCCGCGCAGCGCGTCAGAGGTGATGAACCAGCGCAGGTGGGCGCCGTCCTGGGCGGCGTGGGCACCGTCGATGGCGATGGACCCATGCACTTCGCCGTCTTGCAGGGCCAGCCACAGGCCGTCGCGCTGCGGGTCCATGCGCTCGCAGAAGGCGGCCAGTTCGCGCGCCACCTTGGCCTCGAACGGCAGGCCGAAGCCGACCAGCGGGTGGTAGTAGCGGGCGTGGAGTTCGGCTATGCGGCCGATGCAGCCGGGGGCGTAGCCGGAGTGGATGCTGAGCGCCATCGGGAACCTTTATGGTGGTGGATTACGGACAGGGTGACAGTCTAGACCGCCTGCAACGTGCCGCTCCACGCGCCGGCCTGGCAGTGTGCGGGCTGTGGTCATGGTGGTACTGGGCGCTGCGGTTGTCTGCTTGATTTGCTATTTAAAGTGTAGCGGGTTGCGCTTAGGTGGACTGCGCAAGCGTCCTGATGCGCCATAAAGAACGGCGGGACGCCCCGGGTTTTCATCCATTCTGATGAAGGTGTGGGTGGCGTGTGGCCCACGGGCCGGGCGGGTCTGCTAATTTGCAGCAGCCCGGCGCTGGCTGCGTCGACTGGTCTGTCTACCCGCATAGGAGTGAAGAATGGCTTTTTCAAATCTGAAAATTGGGGTCAAGCTGGCGGTGGCTTTCATCGCGATCCTGCTGTTGACCGTCATCACCGGCGTGTACGCCGTGACCCAGCTGGACCGGGTCAACACCAGCACCAAGGATATCGCCACCAACTGGTTGCCCAGCACGCGCATCCTCGGCGAGGTCGACGCGGCGCTGAACGAATACCGCCGGGCCGAGATCCAGCATGTGCTGGCCGTGGACCCGGCCGGGGTGGCCGAAAACGACAAGCGCCTGCAAGCTGCCCGCAAACGCATCGACGATGCGCTGGCCGCCTACGAGCCGACCATTAGCTCCGC
The DNA here is from genome assembly GCF_031458075.1 of Rhodoferax ferrireducens. GTDB lineage: Bacteria > Pseudomonadota > Gammaproteobacteria > Burkholderiales > Burkholderiaceae_C > Rhodoferax_B > Rhodoferax_B ferrireducens_A. The sequence goes on from NZ_JAVDXT010000002.1 coordinate 649,303, forward strand.
CGAGGAGCGGGCGCAGTTTGACGCGCTGAAGAGCATGGCCAGTGCGCACTACGCCAGCAATGCCAAGCTGCTGCCCCTGTCCCAGGGCGGCGAGGCCCAGCACGAGCCGGCCAAGGCGTTTTTGAATGGCGAATCGCGCACCACCTTCCGGGTGATGGCCGGCACGATTGCCAAGCTGGTGGCGCTGAATGGCGAAGGGGCCGACCAGGCCTACCAGTCGTCGCAGCAGGTGTTTGCCGCGTCCCTGCGCTGGGTGATTGGTTTGCTGGTGGTGGCCATCGCCATCGCCAGCTTTCTGGCGGTCTGGATCACCCGGCTGATCACCGGGCCGATCGGCCAGGCCGGCGCCGCCGCCAGCCAGATTGCCGGTGGCGAGCTGTCGCAGCGGCTGCATGTGACCGGGGCCGACGAAACCGCCCAGCTGCTGCATACGCTGGAGGCCATGCGCAGCAGCCTGTCCAGCGTGGTGTCGCGGGTTCGCCATGGTTCGGACGCGGTGTCCATGGCCAGCTCGGAGATCGCCCAGGGCAACCATGATTTGTCGGCCCGCACCGAGAGCCAGGCCAGTGCGCTGGAGCAAACCGCGGCATCGATGGAGCAGCTCAGCGCCACGGTGCGGCAGAACGCCGACAGCGCGCGCGAGGCGAACCAGCTGGCGCTGCAGGCCAGCACGGTGGCGGTGCAAGGCGGCGAGGTGGTCGGCCAGGTGGTGGAGACCATGAAGGGCATCCACGAGGCATCGCGCAAGATTTCCGACATCATCGGCGTGATCGACGGCATTGCCTTCCAGACGAATATCCTGGCCTTGAACGCGGCCGTCGAAGCCGCCCGCGCGGGCGAGCAGGGCCGGGGCTTTGCGGTGGTGGCCGGCGAGGTGCGCAACCTGGCCGGGCGCGCCGCCAGCGCCGCCAAGGAGATCAAGCAGCTGATCGCCACCAGCGTGGAGCGCACCGAGCGCGGTACCGCGCTAGTGAACCAGGCCGGCACGACGATGACCGAGGTGGTCGGCGCGATCCGCCGCGTGACGGCCATCGTCGGCGAGATCAGCGCCGCCAGCAGCGAGCAGAGTGCGGGTGTGTCCCAGGTGGGCGAGGCAGTGACGCAGATCGACCTGGTGACCCAGCAGAACGCTGCTTTGGTGGAGGAAATGGCCGCCTCGGCCAGCAGCCTGAAAGCCCAGGCGCTGGAGTTGGTGCAGGCGGTGGCGGTGTTCAAGCTGTCGCCGGGCACGGGCGGCGGCCTGCTGCTGGGGCGCGCGGCCTAGCTCAGCAGGCGAACGACTCGACGAACTTCGGGTCGCCATTGAAGCCGCAGACTAGCGACTCGGCGTGGACCTGCAACTGCGTGCCGTTGCTGAACTGCAGCTCTAGCCGCACCGGGCCGGTAGACGCGTAGGGCAGGGCCAGGCTGGACAGCGCGGAGTCGCCGTCCAGCAACCGCCCGCCGGAGAGCCGGCCCATGCAGTCGGCCAGTGAGCCGTCCCAGCGGGCGCCCAGGCACTGGATGTGCAGCGACTGCGCATAGCCCGCCTGGTCCGGCGCCAAGCGCACCCAGGCGGCGGAGAAAGCGATTTGCAGCGTGTCGGCCTGCGCAGCCGTGCTGCGCACTTCGGAGTCGTGGAATTCGAGGCTGGCGTGCATGGGGCGTTGGCGGGCGGGTAGGGATTGGTGTGCTATTGAAATGGTAGCTGCTTGCGCAGGAAGAATATGCGCCAGGGGCGGTTTCTGTTTAAAACGCCCATAAAAAAAGCCGCATCGCTGCGGCTTTCTATTCGACCCAGGGCCGATTACTTCAGGTGCTTGCCGATCAGGCCAGCCATTTCGAACATGGTGACTTCGTCCTTGCCGAACACAGCCTTCAGCTTGGCATCGGACTTGATGTTGCGCTTGTTGGCTTCGTTTTGCAGCTTGTGCTTCTTGATGTAGACCCACAGTTGCTTGACGACTTCGGTACGGGGCAGGGGTGCTGCACCAACCACAGCGGCCAGAGCGGCGCTGGGGGTCAGGGCCTTCATGAAGGCGGCGTTCACAGCGCGCTTGGCGGGAGCTGCAGCGGCCTTCTTGGCGGGAGCCGCCTTGGTTGCTGGAGCGGCCTTGGCTGCAGGAGCAGCTTTCTTTGCAGGAGCGGCAGTTTTTGCCGGGGCTTTTTTCGCAGTTGCCATGATGTTCGGTCCTTATTGGAGTTGAGTATTCACCAGGGTGAAGCGGCTCAGACTTACGCAGCGTCCGAGTGGTGGGCCCAGTGCCCTTTACTCGGGAGCTGCGTAAGTCGTGACAGCTTCCCCTCTGGCAGACCGTGATGCTACTGGAGAAAAAACCGGTTTCCTAGGCGGAATGCATATTTTTCGCATGCGGAGGCCGTCTTTTCCTTTGTAAAGCTGCTCGGACGCCACGGTTTTTAGCTCTCAGAACCTGTTCAAGCTCTATTTGGGGCTGCGCAGCTGCTTTTTCGGGAGGGGCTGGGAGGCGCGGCTCGCCGCCCATAGCCCGGCTATTGGCCAGTTATTGGCCGGCGTTGCCGACCCGAAAACTGCAGGCTTCGCCCAAAGGCAACGCCCCAACGCGGCAGCAACGAGATCGTTCTTGCGCATCGGAGGAGCTTGCCTCTACAGGGCCATGTCGCGCACCGGCGTCGTCTTGTGGCCGGCGGACTCGCCGCGCACAGCGGGTTGCGCGCTCGATGCCATGTCGATGGCGGGGGCTGGGTTCAGCTGCAGCAGCTCGGCGGTGTAGGCCCATTCCTGGACCGCACGTGACGCACTGTCGTTCAACTGCGTGCCGTAGCTCGGCACGATCTGGCGGATCTTTTGCTGCCAGGCTGGCGTGGCGAGCTTGTCCTTGAATACTTTTTCGAGCACGCTCAGCATGATGGGGGCGGCCGTGGACGCGCCCGGCGAAGCGCCCAGCAGTGCGGCGATGCTGTTGTCCTTGGATGCGACGATCTCGGTGCCCAGCTTCAGCACGCCGCCCTTTTCCGGGTCGCTCTTGATGATCTGCACCCGCTGGCCGGCCTGCCACAGGCGCCAATCTTCCTTCTTCGCCTCGGGGAAGTATTTTTTCAGTTCGTTGAAGCGGTCTTCATCGGACAGCATCAGCTGGCCGGTCAGGTACTGCACCAGTTCAAACTGGTCCACGCCCACTCTGGTCATGGGCCACAGGTTCTGCGGCGTGGTGCTGCTCAGCAGGTCGAGATAGGAGCCTTCCTTCAGGAACTTGGTGGAGAAGGTGGCGAAGGGTCCGAACAGGATCAGGCGCTTGCCGTCGAGCACGCGGGTGTCGAGGTGAGGCACCGACATCGGCGGCGCGCCGGTCGAGGCGATGCCGTAGGCCTTGGCCATGTGTTGCTGGGCGATGGTGGGGTTTTCGGTGACCAGGAACGAGCCGCCCACCGGGAAGGCCCCGTAGTCGCGTGCCTCTGGAATGTCCGATTTCTGCAGCAGATGCAGTGCGCCGCCACCGGCCCCGATGAAGACGAACTTCGCGTCGGTTTCGGTGATGGCGCCGGTCTTCAGGTTCTTGTAGCTCACGCGCCAGGTGCCGTCGGCGTTGCGCTTGATGTCTTGTACTTCGCTCGACAGTTTCATCGAGAAATTGGGCCGCGACTGCAGGTGCGCGGCGAACTGGCGGGTGATCTCGCCGAAGTTCACGTCGGTGCCGATGGGTGTCCAGGTGGCGGCCAGCTTCTGCTGGGGATCGCGGCCGGCCATCATCAGCGGAACCCATTTGGCGATCTGCGCCGGGTCTTCCGAATACTGCATGGTGCGGAACAGCGGGCTGGCCTGCAGTGCGTCGTAGCGCTTCTTCAAGAAGGCAATGTTGTTGGCGCCCCAGACAAAACTCATGTGGGGCGTCGAATTGATGAAGGAGCGCGGGTTCTTCAGCACGCCGGTCTTCACCTGCCAGGCCCAGAACTGGCGCGAGACTTGAAAGGCCTCGTTGATTTCGATGGCCTTGGCGATCTGCACCTTGCCGTTCTTGTCTTCGGGGGTGTAGTTCAGCTCGGCCAGCGCCGAGTGGCCGGTGCCTGCATTGTTCCAGCCATTGGAGCTTTCTTCGGCCACCTTGTCGAGGCGCTCGACCAGTTCCATCGACCAGTCGGGTTCCAGTTCTCTGAGCCATACGCCGAGCGTGGTGCTCATGATGCCGCCGCCGATCAGCAGCACATCGACCTTGCGGGGCGCGCCTGCTTTGGTGATTTCGTTTGCGGCTCGCGCGGCTTCTATTTCAAACGCTGCGGCAAGACCCAACACGGCCGCCGGGACCATTCTTCTCTTCATGACTTGATTACTCCTGGTAGGGGAATCCGTCTTTCCACATCAGGGCATGCGGTGGTCGCTCGGGCTTGGTGCGTGGCGGCTTGTCTGGAGGCCGGGGCACTGCGGCTCCGGTGTGAGACCCACATTCAGTTCCATGGAAAACGGGGACGACCGGGGGACATCAGCCCCATATTCCGGCGTTTCTCGTCTCCTCCGCCTGGTCGGCAGGTGTTCCCGCTTCCGCACTTGCTGGAGCGAAGATTGGCCCGTCTTGGTGCGGGACGCGGATTTTACGCCATCAAGTTGGCCACTTTCAGGGCTGACGCGGTACGGTTTCTCGTGCTTACAAATTTGCGCTCATCCCGTGAGGGCTTGGCAAACAGCAGGCATCCACATAAGGTTCTAGCGCGCCTTTTGCCCGGCCCAGAGGATCAGAACCACGCCCAGCAGGATCACGCCGCAGGCCAGCCATTCGGTGCTGGTAACCACTTCGTGAGCCAGTACCACGCCTAAAAACAGGGCGATCAAGGGGTTCACGAACGCATAGCTGGTGGCCAGCGCGGACGAGGCATGGGCCAGCAAATACATGTAAGCGCTGAAAGCCACCAGCGAGCCCGCCAGCACCAGGTACAGCCAGGCGGCGCTGGCCGCCAAGGTGGGCGGCCATTGCGGCTGCTCGCCCAGGGCCAGCGATACCAGCAGCAGGGCCGCACCGCCGCACAGCATCTCGCTGGCAAAGCCGACCGGCCCCTTGGCCAGCGGCAGCCGGGTGGTGGACAGCACCGAGCCCAGCGACCAGGTCAGGGTGGCGCCCGTGATGCAGACCAGGCCTATGGGCGCTGCGGCAAAGCTGGCGCCCTGCACCAGCAGGCCCACGCCCAGCAGGCCGGTAGCCATGCCCAGCAGCTCCAGCCGGGTCGGGCGCTGGCCGAACAGCAGGCCCCAGCCGCTGGTCAGCATGGGCACGACGGCGATGAAGGTGGCGATCAGCCCCGAGCCTATGTGCACCGAGGCCTGGGCTGTCAGCCCCATGCCGCCGCCCAGCATCAGGATGCCGATCAGCAGCGCGTTGCGCCATTCGGTGCGGCTGGGCATGGGCTGGCCGCGTGCCACCAGCCAGGCCATCAGCAGGCCTCCGGCGGCCAGAAAGCGTGTGCCCATCTGGAAGAACGGCGGAAAGCTGGGCAGCGCGACGTGGATGGCCAGGTAGGTGGAACCCCAGATCAGATAGCAGGCCAGCAGGGCCGGCAGCAGCAGGGCATTGCGCCGGGGGGCGGTGGGTAAGGCGGTGGTGTGCATGGCAGCTATGTTAGGTAGACATGCGCACCGAAGCCATGCGATATTCTCGGAAATAAGCGGCCTGCGCCGTTAGTTTCTTGGGAAAAATAGATGTTGACTGAAGTTTCCGAATTCGACGCCTGCGACGACCGCATCCTGGCCGAATTGCAGCGCGATGCGCGCATCACCATGGCCGAGCTGGGCCGGCGCGTGCACCTCAGCCAGCCGGCGGTGACCGAGCGGGTGCGCAAGCTGGAGAGCAGCGGCGTCATCAAAGGCTACCGCGCCGAGCTGGACCTGACCAAGCTGGGCTACGGCATCCGCGGCATCATCCGCGTGGCCCGGGCCGAGTACGCGCGGGTGGTCAAGCTGATCGAGCAAACCCCCGAGGTCATCAACGCCTACAACGTGACAGGCGAAGACAGCTGGGTGCTGGAGATCGCGGTGATCGACGTACAGCACCTGGACGCGGTGGTCACCAAGTTCTGCATCTTGACCGAGACCTCCACCGCCATCGTGCTGAACGCCCCGCGCGAGAACGCGCCCGTGCTGCCCGCACGGCGCGAAAACATCAAGCATTCGATCCAGAAGGTGACCGGCAAGTAGCCGCCGGTCGGCCCAGCCTCAGCTGCCAAAGCCTTTCAGCTCTTCGCGCATCCAGTTGACCAGCACCCGGGTGCGGGTGGGCAGCAGCCGGGCATGCGGATAGACCACGCTCAAGGGCCGGGGCGGCGACTCGAATGCTTCCAGCACGATCTGCAACTGCTGCGTGGCCAGATAGGGTGCCACCTGGTACGACAGGAACATGCCAAAGCCCAGGCCGGCCGCGCAGGCCTCGACGGCCGGGGCGATCTGGTTGAAGTCCAGGTTGCCGCTGACGTTGATGCTGAAGGGGCGGCCCTTGTCGATGAACGGGCCCCAACTGGGGTTGTTGCCCGTGCGGCGCACGCAGTTGGCGCGCAGCAAATCCTTGGGGTGCGCAGGCAGGCCAATCTGCTGCAGATAGCCGGGGCTGGCCACCACCACGCGGCGGATATGGCCTATGGTTTGCGCCACCAGGCTCGAGTCCTCCAGCGGGCCTATGCGTATGCCCAGGTCTATGCCTTCTTCCAGCAGGTTGACCACCCGGTCGTACAGCAGCACGCTGCAGCGCATCTGCGGGTAGCGCTGCACGAAGCGGGTGATGGCGGGCGCCACATGCATCTGGCCGAACTGCACCGGCGCGGTGATGTTCAGGTGGCCCACGGGCTCGGCGGAATCGGCGGTCAGCGCGGCCTCGGCCTCTTGCAGGTTGTTCAGTAGCTGGCGGCAGCTGTCCAGATGGCGTCGGCCCTCGTCGGTCAGCGAAATGCGCCGCGTGGTGCGGTTGAACAGGCGCACGCCCAGCTCGGCCTCGAAAGCCGCCAGGCTGCGCACCACCGCGGGCAGGGACGCGTCCATGGCGCTGGCGGCCGCAGTCAGGCTGCCGTGGTCGGCAATCTGCACGAAAGTCTGCATGGCTTTGAGTTTGTCCATGTCGGCATATTAATCCGATAAGTGGAGTAGTTAAATGCAATAAGCGCCATTTATCTTGAAGGGTGGAGTAAACACAATGGGCACTTCTGCAACCACCCGTCCACGAGACCCACCATGAACGCATCTACTAGCCGTCCCGCCCAGCCCATCCAGCTCTATCGCCATGTGGTGTCGGGCCACGCGCACCGTGTGCAGCTCATGCTGTCCCTGCTGGACCTGCCCTTCGACATGGTCGAGGTCGACCTGCTGGCCAAGGCCCATAAAAGCCCGGAATTCCTGGCGCTGAATGCCTTTGGCCAACTGCCGGTGATCCAGGATGGCGACGTCACGCTGGCCGATTCCAACGCCATCCTGGTCTACCTGGCTACGCGCTATGCGGCGCCGGGAGCGTGGCTGCCCGGCGATGCACTGGGTGCCGCCCAGGTGCAGCGCTGGCTGTCGGTAGCGGCCGGGCAGATCGCCTTTGGCCCGGCGGTGGCGCGGGTGATCCAGCTGTTCCAGTTGCCTACCGACCCCAGCGATGCGATCCACCGCGCCAACCAGCTGTTTGCCGTGATGGACACGCACCTGCGGCCGTCCGGCTACCTGGTGGGCAGCACCCCGACGATTGCCGACATTGCCTGCTACAGCTACATCGCCCATGCACCTGAAGGCAATGTGTCGCTGCAGCCGTATCCGCAGCTGCGTGCCTGGCTGGCCCGCATCGAGGCGTTGCCGGGTTTTGTGCCCATGGCGCAGAACCGCATCGGGTTGGCAGAATGAGCACCACCTTCCATGCAGGCGAGCGCGCGGTGCAGCAGCGCGCGGGTGTGGACCAGCGCATGGCTGAAGTCGGGCCGCGCGTGATACGCGACTACATGCCCGACCAGCACCGCGACTTCTTTGCCCAGCTGCCCTTTGTGGTGCTGGGCAGCGTGGATGGCCAAGGCCAGCCCTGGGTCTCGGTGCTGGCGCAGCCGCCGGGCTTCATCCGCTCGCCGGATGCGAGCCGCTTGCGGATACAGGGACTGCCGGCCGCGTCGGACCCGCTGGCGCGCAACCTGGTGCACGGCGCGGCCATCGGCCTGCTGGGCATAGAGCCGCACACCCGGCGCCGCAACCGCATGAACGGCCGGGTCACCGCGGTCGATGGCGCTGGCTTTGGCTTGGAGGTGGACCAGAGCTTTGGCAACTGCCCCAAGTACATCCAGGCGCGCGAGCCGGTGTACCTGGCGCCGACCCACGTGCCGGCAGCGGCGATTGCTGGCGATCGTCTTGATGCCGCTGCGCTGCAACTGGTGCAGGCCGCGGATACCTTCTTCATCGCCACGGCCCATCCCGATGCCGGTTCCGACGGCGATCGGGCCCAGGGCGTGGATGTGTCGCACCGCGGTGGTAAACCAGGCTTTGTGAAGGTGGAGGTGGATGCGGCCGGCCAGCAGTGGCTGACCGCGCCCGACTTTGTCGGCAACTTCTTCTTCAACACCCTGGGCAATCTGGTGGTGCAGCCGCAGGCGGGCCTGCTGTTCATCGACTTCGATAGCGGCGATCTGCTGTACCTGGCGGTGCGCGCCGAGATCGTCTGGGACGGCCCGGAGCTGGCCAGTTTCACCGGTGCCCAGCGGCTGCTGCGCATGCAGGTGCAGCAGATGCGGCGGGTGCCGGCGGGACTGGCGCTGCGCTGGGGCGAGGCCCAGCTGTCGCCGGTACTCGAACCCACCGGGGCCTGGGGCCCGGCTCAGGCGGCGTAGGCCCGCTGCGCTAACGCCTGGGCCAGTACCTGTGCCGGGTTGAACAGGCGCAGCCCGGCAGTTTGGGGGGCTCCGTCCAGCGCCAGCGGAATCTCGGTGCAGCCCAGGATCAGCGGCGCGCCGCCATGGCGTTGCGCCAGGGCCTGGGCCACTTCGCCGAAGCAGCGCTGCGCCAACGGCATATTGCCGGCTTTCACGCCGTCGTAAATGCCTTGCATGATGCGTGCGCGCTCGGCCGGCGTGGGCAGATGGCATTGCACGCCGGCGCGCGCCAGGGCCTGCTCGTAGACGCCGCTGCGGTATGTGCCGTCGGTGGCCATCAGCGCGGCGGCCGGCACGCCATGGGCCGCCAGATTCAGCGCCATTTCTTCGGCGATGTGCAGCACATCCAGCTGCGGAAACCGGTCCTGCAGGCGGCTGTGCCAGGCATGGGCGGTATTGCAAGGCATGGCCACGCAGCGCGCACCCAAAGCGGCCAGGCGGCCCAGCGCTTGCAGCATCGGCTCCAGCGGCTGCTGTGCCCAGGCCGCATCGGCTTCCAGCGCCCGTGTGCGGTCCGGCACCGGCACCTGGGCCAGCCAGTGCTCGGGAAAGTGCTGGTCGCTCACCGCCAGGCCCAGGACCTGCATGCGTTCTATGCAGGACTGGACGAACAGGCGCACAAAGTCCGCGCCGGCGGCGGGCCCCATGCCGCCCAGGATGCCTACGACTTGCATTTTTAGACCGCCGGCTTGTCGCTCAGAGCTTTGAGGTTGTCGCGCAGCTCCTTGCTCATGGGCAGGTTCAGGTTCTGGCCCTTGGGTGGGATCGGCGACATGAACCACTTGGTGTAGAGCTTCTCGAACTGGCCGGACTTCATCATGCCGCCGATCACGCCATCGACCAGTTGTTTGAACTGCGGGTCGTCCTTGCGCAGCATGCAGGCATAGGGCTCGACCTGTAGCGAATCGCCCACCACTTCCCATTCGGCCGGGTTCTTGGCGTTGCCGATCAGGCCGAACAGCAGGATATCGTCCATTGCAAAGGCGGAGGCCCGGCCGCTGTCGACCAGCAGCATGGCGTCGTCGTGGTCCTTGCCGAGCTGGATTTCCATGCCCAGGTTCTTCTCCAGGTTGTATTTGCGGATCACCTGGGCATTGGTGGTGCCAGAGGTGCTGGCCACGGTTTTCTTGGCCAGGTCGGCGTAGTTCTTGATGCCCGCGGCCTTCTTCACCAGCAAGCGGGTGCCGGTGTAGAAATGGTTGATGGCGAATTGCACGTCCTTGCCGCGCACGGTGTTGTTGGTGGTCGAGCCGCATTCCAGGTCGATGGTGCCGTTCTGCAGCAAGGGAATGCGGTTTTGCGAAGTGACGGCTTGCAGCGTCACTTTGAGGTCGGGCTTCTTCAGCTGCTTCTTGACCGCATCGACCACGGCGTTGGTGATCTCCACCGAAAAGCCTTCGGGGGTGGTGGCGCCGGCCAGGTAGCTGAACGGCACCGAGGCTTCGCGGTAGGCCACGGTGATCTGGCCGGATTCGGCAATTTTCTGCAGCGTGTCGGCGCTGGCCGATGTGGCGGCCAAACCGGTTGCCAGAAGCACGGCGGACAGGAGAGGGGAAGTTTGCATGGTGGCCCTTGGTGGTTGGAATGTGGGGGCAGTTTAGGAGCCACTGGCAGCCCCGGATAGTGCATTTTTCGGGGCAGGGTATTACATAAAGTTATGGGCGGCAGCGGATTTGGAACTGTTCAGCCGCGCAGCCCGCACCTAGAGTCGGTGCATGCCAATCAACCAGGGTGAGCGCAAATGCATGTATGTGTTTTAGGGGCCGGTATCGTCGGGCTGGCCACGGCCTATGTGCTGCACCAGCAGGGGCTGGAGGTCACGGTGGTGGACCGCGCCACGCCCGGTGCCGGCGCCAGCGGCGGCAACGGCGCCCAGCTTAGCTACAGCTATGTGCAGCCCCTGGCCGACCCCGGCATTTGGCGGCAATTGCCCAAACTGTTGTTGTCCGCCGATTCGCCGCTGAAGCTGCAGCCGCAGTGGGACTTGCAGCAGTGGCGCTGGGGCCTGGCCTTTCTGCGTGCCTGCAATGCCCGCACCTCGGCCAACAGCACGGCGCAGCTGCTGCAGCTGGCGGCGCGCAGCCGGGTCGGCTTTGAGGCCATGCTGCAGGACCTGGCGCTGGACTGCGACTTCAGCCGCACCGGCAAACTGGTGGTCTACACCAGCGCCGACGCCTTGGCCGCGGCTGGCCGCCAGGTGGCGCTGCAGCGGCGCCTGGGCAGCGTGCAGGAACTTGTGTCGCCGCAGCGCTGCGTGGAGCTGGAGCCCGCGCTGCAGCACTACCAGGCCCGCATGGCCGGCGCGGTCTACACCCCGGACGAATGCGCGGCCGACTGTCTGAAGATCTGCGCCGGCCTGCATGCGGCGCTGCTGGCGCGTGGTGTGCGCTTCGTGCTGGGCGCGGAGGTGCAGGGCGTGGCGCGCCAGGGCACAAGGATGGACGCGGTGCAGACCACGGCGGGCAGGGTGCAGGCCGACCAGTTCGTGCTGGCCCTGGGCAGCGCCAGCCCGGCACTGGCGCAGCAGCTGGGGCTGCGCTTGCCGGTGTATCCGCTCAAGGGCTACAGCATCACCCTGGAGATTGCGGATGCACCGCACACCGCGCCCCGGGTCAGCGTGACGGACGCGGCGCGCAAGGTGGTGTTCGCCCGCATCGGCAGCCGCCTGCGCGTGGCCGGTATGGCCGAGCTGGTGGGGCAGGACAGCCGCATCCCGCCCGCGCGCATCCAGAGCCTGCAGGACAGCACGCACGCGCTGTTCCCCGGCTGCGTGCCGGGTGCCGATGTACAGCCCTGGACCGGCATGCGCCCGGCCACGCCCACCGGCCTGCCGCTGGTGGGCCGGCAGGCGCGCGGGCCGGAGAATCTGCTGCTCAACACCGGGCATGGTGCCCTGGGTTTGACGCTGGCGTTTGGCACGGCGCAGCAGCTGGCTGACGGGCTGCTGGGCCGCGATGTGCTCAGGTCGGCTGCAGCGCTGCTTCCACGACCTGCTGCACACACTGCGTCATAGCGCTGGCCAGCAGCGAGCCTGGACGGTTCACCGCGCGCAAGGCTTTGATGGGCACCACGATCTGCGGCTCCAGCACCAGCACGTCGACCTTGCTGGTATCGGCCGACAAGGCGGTGCAACTGTCGACCAAAGCCACGGCCAGGCCATGGTGGGCCAGCGCCAGGGCCGCGTGGTAGGTCTGCACCGTGATGGCCGACGACAGGCCGACGCCGGCCTCGCGGCAGGCATGGCTGAGGGTCGAGCCCACCGGGTCGCGCACGTCGATGTTGACCACCGGCGTCTGGGCCAGATCCGCCAGGTTCACCACACCCTGCTTGACCTGCTTGGCGCTGAGCACGCCCTTGGGCGCCACGCAGACCATGCGGCCGTCGGCCAGGTGCCGCTGCTCCAGCGAGGGGTGGGCGATGGCGCTGAAGACAAAGCCCACGTCGGCCTCCTGCAGCACCAGTGACGAAATGATTTGCGGCGAGTGCAGCGCGTCCATGGTTACCACCACATTCGGGTGCTGCTGGCGGAACAGCTTGAGCGCCCGGGGCAGCACCTCGTAGCTCAGCGCCAGCACCGTGAGTATGTGCAGCTCGCCGTCCTGGTGGCCTTGCTTCAGGCTATTGGCCAGGCGCTGCACGTCGTCCAGCTGGGCAAACAGCCGCTCGATGTGCGGGTACAGGGTCTGCGCCTCGTTGGTCGGTGTGAGCCGGCCCTTGGTGCGCTGGAACAGCGGAAAGCCCAGCTGCAGCTCGGCATGCGCCAGGACCCGGCTGACGGCCGGCTGGGTGACGTTGATCAGCCGGGCCGCGGCGCTGACGCTGCCGGTCAGCATGATGGCGTTGAAGACTTCGATGTGGCGCAGGCGCATAAGATTTCCTCGTTCAGGGCAGTGTGGCCAGCAGCACGCCCAGCAGCGCCACGCCAAAGGCCAGCAGCTGCATCGCGCCCAGGGTTTCGCCCAGCACCAGCACGCCGGTCAGCGCGGTGGCAACGGGCAGCAGCACGGTGTACACGCCGGCCTGGGCCGCAGGCACCACGCGCAGGCCGGTCATCCACAGCCAGACCGTGCCTATGCTGGCCGCCATCGCGTAGAACACCAGCAGCACCCAGATGCCAGGGTGTACGCCGGCAAACGGGAACGACAGCGCCAGGTAGACGCCCATGGGCGTCATCAGCGCCAGGCCCCAGAGGTTGATCAGTGCGCTGATGCGCTTCGGGCCTATGCTGCCGGTGAGTTTTTTGCCGATCACCGCATACGCGGCCTCGCACAGCACCGCGCCAAACACCAGCAGATTGCCCCATAGCGGGTTCTTTGATACCAGATCGGCCTCTGGCGCAGGTAGAGATTGCGCAAGATGCTCTTGTTTTGATAGTGCCAGCAAGCCCATGCCGAGTACGCCGCAGGCCACTGCCGCCCAGACCCGCAGGCCTATGCGTTCGCGCAGCAGCAGCCAGCTGAGCAGCGCCACGGTGGCCGGAATCGCCGCCAGGATCACGCCGGCCGACACCGCCGTGGTCATGCTCACGCCGTACAGCATGCAGATCGAGAACAGGAAGTTGCCCAGAAAGGATTCCAGAAACACCAGCCCCTGGGTGCGCCGCGACATCGGGCCTTCCGAGGCCGGCTTCTTCAGCCAGGGCAGCATGGCGATGGCCGCAATCCCGAAGCGCAGCCAGGCCAGCAAGAACACCGGCAAGGCCACGACCAGCGGCTTGCTGAGCGCCACATACACACCCACCAAGGCCATGCCAGCAGCCAGGCACAGGCGGGCGACGAGGGGAGAGGGGTGGAACATCGTTTTATGGTTTTGATAGCGGGCAGCGCAGACTGTACCTGCGCTGGTGGCCTGAACGGCTTGAAGTGTCAGACGGCTAGAAATGCGTCCAAGCCGTCCAGCAGCTTCTGCACATTGGCCGCCGTGGTCGCAGGTGATACCAGCAGCATGCTGTGGAAGGGCGTCAGCAGCACGCCGCGGTTCAGCATGAACAAATGCAGCAGGGCCTCCAACGCCGGCTGGCTGCTGCGGCGCACATCGTCGGCGTTGCGCGGCGGCTGGGCCGCGCAGTGCAGTTCCATGCGCGCGCCCAGCTGGGTCAGGCTCCAGTCCAGGCCGTGGGCGGTGATGCGCTCGCGCAGGCCGTGTGCCAATGCGTCGGCCAGCGCCAGCATGGGCGCGTAGGTGGCGGGTGTGTGCAGATGGGTGAGGGCGGCGTGCAGCGCGGCAAGGGTCAGCGCGTTGCCGGCCAGGGTCGTGCCGATTCCGCTATGGCCTTCGGGTGCCGCCTGCTTGGCGTCACGCATGCGCTGGGCCAGCGCATCGCTGAAGCCGTAGACCGCGCAGGGCAGGCCGCCGGCCACGGCTTTGCCGATGACCAGCAGGTCCGGCGCCAGGCCGTGCACGCGGGCGTAGCCGCCGCAGCCGGTGGAAAGCGTATGGGTTTCGTCCAGCGCCAGCAGCGTGCCGTAGCGCTGGCACAGGGCCTGGGCGGCGGCCCAGAAGCCAGGATCTGGCAGCACCAGGCCGCAGTTGGTCAGCGCCGGCTCGGCCAGCAGGCAGGCGACCTGGCGGTCGGCCAGCGCGGCCTCCAGCGCGGCCAGGTCGTTGAACGGGACGATGCGCGTGAAGGCCGCGTGGTTGTGCACCTGGCCCAGGATAGACGGGCGGGCTACGGTTTGGCCATCGACCAGATCGACCAGGGTGTCGTCCACCGCGCCGTGGTAGCAGCCGTCGAACACCAGCAGCTGCGGCCGCTGGGTCACGGCGCGGGCCCAGCGCAGCAGGAAGCGGTTCGCGTCGCTGGCGGTCAATGCCATCTGCCATTGCGGCAGGCCGAAAGTGGCGGCCAGCAACTGGCCGACCTCGGCGGTCAGCGTGGAGGGCAGCATGCTGGTCAGCCCGCGGCTGGCCTGCTGGGCAATCGCCTGGGCCACCGGCGCCGGGCTGTGGCCGAACATGGCGCCGGTGTCGCCCAGGCAGAAATCGCTGTAGGCCAGGCCGTCGGCGCACAGCAGCTGCGCGCCCTGCGCCTGCTGCACGCACAGGCTGGCTGGGCTGGGCCAGTCGCGCATCCAGTGCAGCGGCACGCCGAACAAGAAGTGTTGCGCCGCCTGCTCGGCCAGGGCCATGGAGCGCGGGTGGCTGGCACTGAAGCGCTGGGTTTCGGCGGCGAAGCGCTGGGCCAGGGCGGCCGGGGCGAGAGCAGGGTGCTGGGGCAGGGCAGAGGTCATGGGCAGAAAGCTACCACGCCGCCAGCTGCGGCGGCGAAAGCGGGGCGCACGGCATGTTTAAGGTATGAATTGAAATCATGTATTTTGGAAAATTCATCGATATTCAGAAACGCTGCCCATCCGTAATATCAATCGCATGCAAAAGAACCAGCCCACCAACCTAGTAGATTTATTCATCATCTGCCACAGCTACCAGCTGATCCCGTATGTGCGCCATGCCGGCAGTCGGGTGCTGCATCCGGCAGCGGCGCAGAGGCCCGCGCCAGTCCGGACGCCCGGCTTCTTTGCGTATCTGGGCCAGCTGCTGGCGTCTGCCAAGCATTAGCGCGCTGGCCGTGGGGAACTTTGGGCAGGTGGCCTAAAGCGTGCTTGTGTTACATAGGATTACAAATCAACCCTTGTTACACCGGAGTCTTCCCCATGCTAGAGCGATTTTCCTGCAACAGCCTACCCACCTTGGCGGGTATTGCCTGTGCCCTGTTGCTGCAAGGCTGTGACAGCCCACCCGCCACCCTCAAGATCGGCGTGGCCCAGCCTTTGACCGGCAACCTGGCCTCTCTGGGGCAGGATTTGCTGAACGGCGTGACCCTGGCTGTGGACGAGCTGAACAAGGAGGGCTTCAAGATCGACGGCAAGCCGGTGACCCTGGAAGTGGTGGCCATGGACGACCGGGCCAATGCCGATACCGGCAAGGAAGTCGCGCGCCAGCTGGTCGACGCCGGCGTGGTGGCCGTCATCGGCCATCTGAATTCGGGCGTCAGCATCGCCGCCGCGCCCATCTATGCCGAGAAGAGCATTGCCCAGATGGCGATCTCCACCAACCCCAAGTACACGGCGCTCGGCCTGGCCACCACCTTCCGGCTGGTAGCCAACGACACCATGCAGGCCAAGGCCATCGGCAGCTATTCGGCATCGCAGTTCAAGGCCACCAAGTACGCGGTGCTGGACGACGGCACCACCTACGGCAAGGACCTGGCCGCCGGCGCGGCCGTGCAGCTCAAGCTGGCCAGCAAGGAGGTGGTGCTGACCCAGTCCTTCGACGACAAGACCAAGGACTTCGAGGCCTTGGCCGGCAAGCTCAAGGCCTCAGGCGTGGAGGCCATGGTGTCCACCCTCAACGACTTCCAGGTGCTGGCGTTGCTGGACGCGCTGAAGAAGATCGACTACACCAATGTCTCCCTGCTGGGCGGCGACACCATCAAAACCACGCTGATGCTCAAGGGAGGCGGCGCGGCGGCGCAAGGCCTGTTTGCCACCTCGCCGATCCAGGAGGCCCGGGAGTTCCCGGCCGGCCCGGCGTTCCTGGACAAGTACCGCGCCAAGTTCAAGATCGAACCAGCCTACGCTGGCCACTACACCTACGACGCCACCTATGTGCTGGCAGCCGCCATCCGCCGCACCAAGTCGGCCAAGCCGGCGGCCATCGTCGAAGAGCTGCGCCGCATCGACGGCTATGCGCCCGTTACCGGCTCCATGAAGTGGGACGCTAAGGGCGAGCAGCGTTACGGCGTGATCGGGGTCTACCGCGCCCGCGACGGGCTGTGGGAGCTGCAGGTGCGATCTGATGTTTGGTAAAGCCCGCCGCAGCTGGTAAGAGGGCCTTGGTTTTCCCCCAAAAGGTGGAAAACCGGGGTGACGTGGTGCCGGGGCGCGTCTATCGTTGGACGACATTCAAAATGACCCAATGAGAGGCAGCGCCATGAACTCCTATCCACCAGCCGCAATACGCGGGACCGCAGCATGACGCAGCACGCTGTGCGGACGCGCCGAGTGCATATTCCACGGAGCCCGGCATGAACCCGGTGGTCCTGGTGCTGGCCCATGCCGAAGACGATGGCGCGGCCTCGGTCGCCGCCTCGGTGCGCAGCCTGCTGCAGCCGCGCCACCACCGCACCGAAGTCTGGGGCGTGCGGCCCGAAACCCTGGGCCAGGCCAGCTGGTCGCACACCGTGGACAGCCATGGCCGGCCGCACACCTGTCTGGCCCTGCCGGGCCGCCCCGAGCTGGACAGCACGCAGATCCGCGCCGTGTTCAACCGCATCCAGCACCTGCCTATCCCCCCCAGCACCCACGCCAGCGCACAAGACCATGCGCAAGCCGAGCGCGAGTTCCAGGCGCTGGTGCTGAGCTGGCTGGCCGCCTGCGGCGACCGCGCGGTGCAGCCCCTGCGCAACCAACCCTGGCTGACGCCCCAGCTGCCAGTGCTGCAATGGGCGGCCGCTGCCACCCGCTGCGGCCTGCAGGTGGCGGCCCGCGATACCGCTGCCTCGGCCGAACCCTGGGACGCCACCGTGCTGGTGGCCGGCACCCACACCACCGGCATCCTGGCCACCCGCTTCGGCGTGGCCTGCATTGCCACCGCCCAGACCCTGGGTTTCCGGGTGCTGGAGTTCCGCTTCGTGCGCCGCGACGATAGGGTGGAGTTGGTCGACGTGTCGCCGCACCCCGACCTCCGCGACATGGAAGACATCGATGCCGTCGCCCTGTGCATCGCCGACCTGACGGAGACGGTGGTCACGGCATGATCCTGGTCTACGGCCCAGGTACCGATCCTTCGATCCAGCACCTGGTTGCCGCTTTGCAGGCAGCCGCAGCGCGTTACCAGTTGCTGGACATGGGCGATCTGGACCAGGCCGCGCTGCACATCGAAGTCGGGCCGCAGGGCCTGCACGGCGTGCTCACGGTAGACGGCCAGCAAATCGCGCTGGACGCCATCCGCGCCATCTATGTGTACCCGCAGCTACCGGCCTATGTGCAGAGCAGCCGCTCCCGGCTGGCGCTGCACCAGCAGCTGCTGGCCTGGCTCGACATGGTGCCCGGTGTGGTGGTGAACCGGCCCGCCGCACTGCAGGCCAATGCCTGCAAGCCCTGGCAGGCCCAGCGCATCGGGGAGGCCGGCTTTCTGGTGCCACCCATGCTGGTGACGTCCGACGAGGCCGAGGCCTACGCCTTTTTACAAACCCACGGGCTGGCGGTGTTCGAATCCGCCAGCGGCGTGCACACCACCGTGTCGGCGCAGGACGGTGGCTGGCTTGCCCACATGCAACACCAGGCCCCGCTGCCCAGCCAGTTCCAGGCCTATGTGCCAGGCGTGGATGTGCGGGTCCATGTGATCGGCCAGCAGGTGTTCGCTGCCAAGGCCCGCAACGGCACCATAGGCTCCCGCCAGGCCTACGGCAGCGAGGCCTTTGTGCAGGCCGTGGCCACCAGCTTGCCCATCACCGTGGAGTCGCAGTGCGCGGCCATGTCTGCGTCCATGGGTTTGCATGTGTCGGGCATCGATCTGCGCCTGTGCCCGGACGGCGAGTACGTGTGCTTCGAGGTCAACTCTGCGCCCACCTACCGCGACCTGGAGCAGCAAAGCGGCTTGCTCCTGACCGCCGCACTGGCCCAGTTGCTCATGGGTTTATAAGAAATGTGCATCCGGCGCTGATATAGCCTGCGCAAGAAGCTATATAAATAATAGCAATTGAGGCGGCGGCTGTGCATCCCTGGTGCATCGCAGCGATGCCCAGGCACCAGCGGGGTGCGGCGCCGGCTGGCACCCGGGGCTCCGTCGACCCGCTGCACCAGGGTTCTCACTGGGCGCCGCCCGCAATCGGCGGCTCTGGCTCAACTGGCATTGAATTTGCATGCTCCTCTGCCGCGGGGGCAGCCACACTGGATTGCTTCTACAAATGACCGCTAGGGTTCCGGCTGCTTGATTGCCAAGCGGTGTCTGGTCCGAGAGCAGTCGGCCAGCAGCGGCTTCTACCGCTGCAGGCTCCACGGCGGGACAAAAGCCCGGGAGGTTCACTTCGTAATCGAGGTGGTCTCCCGCATTTGTCCCTCAACCTGGAGCCCTGCTATGTCTTCTTCTTTCCTGTCGATGTCCCGCGCGTTCAAACGCAGCGTTGCCGCTACCTGCATGCTGCTGGCCGGTGTGGCCGCCACCAGCGTCGCCACGCCCGCCGCCGCCGAAGTCAAGGTCGGCCTGTCTGACTGGCCGGGCTGGGTCGCCTGGTATGTGGCCGAGCAAAAAGGCTTCTTCAAGAAGCATGGCGCTGACGTCAAGCTCGTCTGGTTTGCCAACTACACCGATTCCATCGGCGCGCTGTCTTCGGGCCAACTGGACGCGAACTCGCAAACCTGGTCCGACACCCTGGGCCCGCTGGCCAAGGGCCTGCCGCTGAAGGCGATTCTGGTGAACGACAACTCGGCCGGCAACGACGCGCTGATGGTCGGCCCCAAGATCACCTCCTTCGCCCAGCTCAAGGGCAAGAAGGTGGCGCTGGAGCAGTACAGCATTTCGCACTTTGTGCTGGCCACGGCGCTGGCCAAGAACGGCATGAAGCTGGGCGACGTGAAGATCGTCAACCTGTCCGCCGGTGACGCCGCCGCCGCTTTCATCAGCGGCAAGGTCGATGCCGCCGTGCTGTGGAACCCCTGGGTGCACCAGATCGAAGCCAGCGGCAAGGGCAAGCCACTGTTCACTTCCAAGGACATGCCCGGCCTGGTGCCCGACCTGCTGGTGGCGCAAGACAAAGCCATCCAGACCAAGCGCAAGGAGCTGGTCGGCATGATCAAGGCCTGGTTCGAGACCGAGAAGTTCATCCGCGAGCAACCCGCCGAAGCCGCCAAGATCATGTCCAAGGTGGTCAGCATGTCGCCCGAGGAATACACCGTGTTCCTGCCCGGCACCAAGTTCTTCGACGCCGCCGCCAACACCCAGGCGTTTGACGCCAAGAATGCCTTGTCGCTGTCCAGCACCGCGCCGACCATCGCCGCTTTTCTGACCCAGTACAAGCTGATCGACGGCAAGCCCGATGCCGCCAAGGGCATAGACGGCACCCTGGTCCAAGACGCGCTGAAGTAAGGCACGCGCCATGTGGTCGATAAGACTGGCGATCTCGCGTCGCAGTTATGGCTTGCTCGCGCTCATCGGGCTGGTGGTGCCGCTGCTGGGCTGGGTGCTGATGAGTGCATTTGCCGGCGTCAGCCCGGTGTTTCTGCCGGGTCCGCAGAAGGTGGTGGCGCGCATCCTCACCTGGGCCATGGAAGACGATTTGCTGGGCGACGCCGCCATCAGCACCTTGCGCGTGGTCGCCGGCTGGGCGCTGTCGGCCTTGTTGGCGCTACCGCTGGGCCTGCTGATCGGCAGCTGGCGCGCGGTGCAGGCCCTGCTGGAGCCGCTGACCGACTTCATCCGCTACATGCCGGCCGTGGCTTTTATCCCGCTGGTGATGCTGTGGGTGGGCATCGATGAGGGCGCCAAGGTGGCGATCATCTTCATCGGCACTTTCTTCCAGATGGTGCTGATGGTGGCCGAGGACGTACGCCGCGTGCCCATGGCGCAGATCGAGGCCGCGCAGACCATGGGCGCCACCCGGCGCGAGGTGCTGGAGAAGGTGATCCTGCCATCGGCCAAACCGGCGCTGCTGGACACCTTGCGCATCACCATGGGCTGCGCCTGGACCTTCCTGGTCGTCGCCGAGCTGGTGGCGGCAAATTCGGGCCTGGGCTTTGCGATTTTGAAGGCCCAGCGCTTTCTGCAGACCGACAAGATCTTTGCCGGCATCTTGCTGATCGGCTGCATCGGCCTGGCCATCGACCAGCTGTTCCGCCTGCTGCACCGCAAGGCTTTTCCCTGGATGCACGGACGCTAAACACCTATGAAGATCGAATGCAAAAACGTCTGGAAGTACTTCGGCCAGACCACAGCGTTGAACGACGTCAACCTGGGCATCGCCGACAACGAGTTCATCACTCTGGTTGGCGCTTCCGGCTGCGGCAAGTCCACCTTGCTGCGGACTCTGGCCGGGCTGGAAACCCATAGCCAAGGCGACGTGCTGGTCGATGGCCAGGCCATCACCGGGCCCGGCCAGGACCGGGCCATGGTGTTCCAGCACTACAGCCTGTATCCCTGGCTACGCGTGACGGAAAACATCCGCTTCTGCCGCCAGCTGAGTACCCACACCCAAGATCGAAGCAGCGCCGATGTGGAGGCTGCCTCCGGCCGGGCCGACGCCTTGTTGCAGCTGATGGGCCTGACGGCCTCGTCCCAGGCCTATCCGAACCAGTTGTCGGGCGGCATGCAGCAGCGCGTGGCGATTGCCCGCGCCCTCATGGGCAAGCCGCAGATCCTGCTGATGGACGAGCCCTTTGGCGCGCTGGACGCGCAGACCCGCGAGGTGATGCACGACCTGATCCTGCATGTGCACCGCCTGGAGCACACCACCATCGTGTTTGTGACCCACGACGTGGAAGAGGCCATCTACCTCGGCCACCGCGTGGTGCTGATGGCGCCGCGTCCGGGCCGTATCGACTCGATCTACGAAGTGCCCCTGCCGGCCAAGCGCGAACAGGACATGAAGCTGGCTCCCGAGTTCCTGCGCCTCAAACGCCAGCTGCTGGACCGCATCCGCGAAACCTCGGGCATGAAAACCGACCTGGACCAATTGCAAAAGCTCACGCAACTGGCCGAAGAAAGGAACCCTGTATGAACCCCATCC
This sequence comes from Rhodoferax ferrireducens, assembly GCF_031458075.1. GTDB lineage: Bacteria > Pseudomonadota > Gammaproteobacteria > Burkholderiales > Burkholderiaceae_C > Rhodoferax_B > Rhodoferax_B ferrireducens_A. The sequence goes on from NZ_JAVDXT010000002.1 coordinate 670,844, forward strand.
CCGCCAACAAGCTGCTGTGGGAGGAACACCTCCCCGGCGGCAACCACTGGTCCGGCCGGTTGCGCCGCGGCACCGCCTTGCGCCTGACCGACCTGCAAGGCGGCGCCAATGTGTCCGCGTTGTTCTTCAACGCCGAGCAGCCGCTGGAGCGCTACAACATGCCCGACACCTTGAAGTCGCAGCACACCGCCTTCCTCACCGCCGGCTATGTGTGCCAATCGGACATGGGCCGTGTGCTGTGCTCGATCACCGCCGACAGCCTGGGCTGGCACGACACCTGGTGCGGTGTCAGCGACGCGGCCATGGTGCTGGCCCAGTACGGTGAGAAGCGCTACCAGCAGCACCGCAACGCCATGCACCGCAATGGCCGCGACAACCTGCTGATCGAGCTGGCCAAGTGGGGCCTGCGCGCGCGCGACCTGGTGCCCAGCGTCAACTTCTTCAGCAAGGTGGTGCCCGATGCGGAAGGTGCATTGACCCATCTGCCCGGTCACAGCGTGAAGGGCAGCTATGTGGATCTGCGCTTCGAGATGGACACCCTGGTCGTGCTCAGTAGTGCACCGCATCCGCTGGATGCGAACCCCGTTTACGCGCCCGCCGATGTGCAACTCAGCGCCTACCGCGCCGACGCTGTGGCCGCCGACGACGCCTGCCGCACCCAGTGCGCGCAGAACGGCCGCGCCTTCACCAATACCGAACGCTACGTAGCGTCCACTGGAGTGGCAGCATGAGCAAGCTTTTGGAAAGCACCCTGAACCCGGCCAATGCCGTGCTCGACCAGACCTGCATGGCCGGCGACCCCTGGATGGCCACGGTGCGCGCCGGCCAGACCTTCCGCATCCTCGACCTCGAAGGGAACCAGGCGGTAGACACGCTGTTCTACAGCGCCGCCAACGCCGAGGAACGTTACAGCGCAGCCGACACCATCGCCCGCAACGGTCAGCTCTACCTGGGCCTGGGCTCGCGCCTGTACTCCAGCGAAGGCCGTGTCATGCTGAGCATCACCGCCGACACCTGCGGCCGCCACGACACCCTGGGCGGTGCCTGCTCCAGCGAGAGCAATACCGTGCGCTACGCGCTGGACAAGCGACCCATGCACAGCTGCCGCGACAGCTTCATGCACGCGCTCTGCCACTGCCGTGAGGCGGGAGCGCTGGGGCTGGGCAAGCGCGACATCGCACCCAACATCAACTTCTTCATGAACGTGCCCGTCACCCCGGAAGGCCACCTCAGCTTTGAAGACGGTATCTCTGGCGCAGGCAAGTACGTGGAACTGAAGGCCGAGATGGATGTGGTGGTGCTGATCTCCAACTGCCCGCAGCTGAATAACCCCTGCAATGGCTACAACCCGACGCCGATCCGCTTGTTGGTATGGGATTGAGTTGCTATTGAATTCGTAGCTGCTGGCGCAGGTACTACCTGCGCCATAGGCCGATTTTCTTTGAATTTTGCCCGCGGGACGACTCGTGGCGCGCTATCCACTTGGTGGGACGACCCACCCATGAGGACATCCTTATGTTCGATACCGTTTTGATCGCCAACCGCGGCGCCATCGCCTGCCGCGTCATCCGCAGCCTGAAGGCGCTGGGCCTACGCTCGGTGGCCGTGTATTCCGAGGCCGATGCCGATTCGCTGCACGTGGCGCTGGCCGATACCAGCGTCTGCATAGGCCCGGCACCAGCCGCGCAAAGCTATCTGGACCCGCAGCGCATCCTGGACGCGGCGCGGGCCACGGGGGCCGGGGCCATCCACCCCGGCTACGGCTTTCTGTCCGAGAACCCGGACTTTGCCCAGGCGTGTGAAGACGCCGGCATCGCCTTCGTCGGCCCCACGCCCGCGCAGATGCGTGCCTTCGGTTTGAAGCACACCGCCCGCGCGCTGGCCGAGGCCCAGGGTGTGCCGCTGCTGCCCGGCAGCGGTTTGCTCAGCGACCTGGCGCAGGCGCAGAGCGAGGCCGCACGCATCGGCTACCCGGTGATGCTGAAAAGTACGGCGGGCGGCGGCGGCATCGGCATGCGGCTGATCCGCAACGATGCCGAAATGGGGCCGGCGTTCGAGGCGGTGCAGCGCCTGGCCCAGGCGAACTTCAAGGACGCGGGCCTGTTCCTGGAAAAGTTTGTCGAACGCGCCCGGCACATCGAGGTGCAGCTGTTCGGCGATGGCAAAGGCCGGGTGGTGGCACTGGGCGAACGTGACTGCTCGGCGCAGCGGCGCAACCAGAAAGTGATCGAAGAAACCCCGGCGCCGGGCCTGTCGGACGCCACCCGTGCCGCCTTGCAACAGACCGCCGTGCGCCTGGCCGAGGCGGTGAACTACCGCAGCGCCGGCACGGTGGAGTACGTGCTGGATGCCGACACCGGCGCCTTCTATTTCCTGGAGGTCAACACCCGCCTGCAGGTCGAGCACGGCGTGACCGAGCAGGTCACCGGCGTGGACCTGGTGGCCTGGATGCTGAAGCTGGCGCGTGGCGACGACTTCGCGCTGGACGTGCCGGCGCCACAGGGTGCATCTATCCAGGTGCGGCTCTACGCCGAAGACCCCGCGCGCAACTTCCAGCCATGCGCCGGTGGCTTGACCGAGGTGGTGTTTCCAGCAGACGCGCGCATCGAAACCTGGGTCGCCACCGGCAGCGAAGTGCCGCCCAATTACGACCCGATGATCGCCAAGCTCATCGTCACCGGCAGCGACCGCTTTGACGCCGTCGCCAAGCTGCAGGCCGCGCTGGCGGCCACGCGCCTGGCGGGCATAGAAACCAATCTGCGCTATCTGCGCACCGTTGCCGCCGATCCGGTGTTTGTCGAGGGCCGCATGGTCACGCGCAGCCTGGCCGATCTGCACTACCAACCGCAGGCGCTGGAGGTGCTGGAGGCCGGTGTGCAGACCACCGTGCAAGACCACCCGGGCCGCGTGGGCTACTGGGCGGTGGGCGTACCGCCGAGTGGGCCGATGGACGATCTGGCCATGCGCCTGGCGAACCGGCTGGTGGGCAATGCGCCGGATGCTGCTGCGCTGGAATGCACCCTCAGCGGCCCGAGTCTGCGCTTGCATGCCGATACGCTGGTGGCGGTCTGCGGCGCGGCGATGGCGGTCAGCGTCGACGGCGTGGCGCTGCCCCTGTGGCAGTCCCACCTCATCAAAGCAGGTTCCGTGCTGAAGCTCGGCGCGGTGCAGGGCGCGGGCGCCCGTACCTACCTGGCGCTGCGCGGCGGGCTGGACGTGCCGCTGTACCTGGGCAGCCGATCCACCTTCACGCTGGGCCAATTCGGCGGCCATGCGGGCCGCACGCTGCGGGTGGGCGACATGCTGCACATTGGCGTGAATGCCGTTGCCGAACCGTTGGCGGCCTTGCCTGCCGAGGTGGTGCCGGTGTACCAAAACCACTGGGACATCGCTGTGCTCTACGGCCCACACGGTGCGCCCGACTTTTTCACCGATGGCGATGTGCAGATGTTCTTTGGCACCGACTGGCAGGTGCACTACAACTCCAGCCGCACGGGGGTACGCCTCATCGGCCCCAAGCCGGAATGGGCGCGGCGCGATGGCGGCGAAGCCGGGCTGCACCCGTCCAACATCCACGACAACGCTTACGCCATCGGCGCCATCGATTTCACCGGCGACATGCCTGTCATCCTGGGGCCCGATGGCCCCAGCCTCGGCGGCTTTGTCTGCCCGGCCGTGGTGCTGGCCAGCGAGCGCTGGAAGATGGGCCAGCTGCGCCCCGGCGACAGCGTGCGCTTCCGCTGCGTGACCGCAGACGAGGCCCTGGCCCTGCACGCCGCGCAGGAGCGACGCATTGCCGAACTGACCTGGACTCCGCCCGCGATTCCCCAGCGCAGCGAGGCCGTGGGCTCGCCCATCCTGGCCCAGCGCGCCGCCCAGGGCGAGCGCCCGGCCCTGGTGCTGCGCCAGGCCGGCGACCGCTATGTGCTGGTCGAGCTGGGCGACGCGGTGCTGGATATTGCGCTGCGCCTGCGCGTGCACGGCCTGATGCAGTCCCTGCAGGCGCAAAAGCTGCCGGGCATCGTCGATCTGACCCCCGGCATCCGTTCGCTGCAAATACATTTCGAGCCGCTGGCGCTCAGCGTATCTGCGCTGATAGCTGCGATTTTTGTAGCAGATGATGCGCTGGGCGATACCGATGACCTGGTGGTGCCCTCGCGCACCGTCTACCTGCCACTGAGCTGGGACGACAGCGCCACCCGGCTGGCGATCGAGAAATACATGCAGTCGGTGCGGCCCGATGCGCCTTGGTGCCCGAGCAATATCGAGTTCATCCGCCGCATCAACGGCCTGGACAGCATTGCCGAAGTCCAGCGCACGGTGTTCGACGCGCGCTACCTGGTGCTGGGCCTGGGCGATGTCTACCTGGGCGCGCCCGTGGCGACGCCATTGGACCCGCGGCACCGCCTGGTGACCACCAAGTACAACCCGGCGCGCACCTGGACGCCGGAGAACGCTGTCGGCATCGGCGGTGCCTACATGTGCGTCTACGGCATGGAAGGCCCGGGCGGCTACCAGTTCGTCGGCCGCACCTTGCAGATGTGGAACCGTTGGCGCGATGCCGCCAGTGGCGCTCCAGCTTTCGAGCCCGGCAAGCCCTGGCTGCTGCGCTTCTTCGACCAGATCCGCTTCTACCCGGTGGGCGAGGACGAGCTGCTGCAGATCCGCCGCGACTTCCCCGCCGGCCGCTACCCCCTGCGGGTGGAGGAGGGGACTTTCAGCCTGCACGACTACCGCAGCTTCCTGGCCGACAACGCCAACGACATCGCCGCCTTCCGCGCGCTGCAAGGCAATGCCTTTGAGGAAGAGCGCGAGCGCTGGCGCGTGGCCGGCCAGGCGGAATACGTGGGCGAGCCCGAAGCCAGCGACACCGCGGTGTCGCAAGACGACTTGCCCCCTGGCGCGCGCAGCGTGGCCAGTGCTGTGCCCGGCAGCGTGTGGAAGCTGCTGGTGGCCGAAAGGGATGCGGTGGTGGAGGGCCAGCCGCTGCTGGTCATCGAGTCGATGAAGATGGAATTTACCGTCGCCGCGCCTTGCGCCGGCACGGTGTGGCGCATGGCTTGCCGCGAAGGCAGCGCCGTGGCAGCCGGGCAAGACGTGGTGGTCATTGTGGGCATGACGCAAGGAGAACAAGCATGAGCAAGACAGATATTTCCCTGAGCCTGGGCGCACTGCAGCAGGCCTACCGCGACGGCAGCCTGACGCCGCTGCAGGTGGTGGAGCAGGTCGTCACCGCGATTGGCGACGACCCGCACACCGCCTGGATACACCGCATCGATGCCGCCACGCTGCGCGCCCGTGCCCAAGCCTTGATGGACCGTGGCCCCGACGGTCTGCCGCTGTGGGGCGTGCCGTTCGCCATCAAGGACAACATTGACCTGGCCGGTGTGCCGACCACCGCCGCTTGCCCCGCCTACGCCTACACGCCCACGGCCAGCGCCTTCGTGGTGCAGCGCCTACTGGACGCGGGCGCCATCGCCATCGGCAAGACCAACCTGGACCAGTTCGCCACCGGCCTGAACGGCACGCGTTCGCCGTATGGCGCCTGCCGTAACTCTTTCAATCCGGACTATGTGTCGGGCGGTTCCAGCGCCGGCTCGGCCGTGTCGGTGGCGCTCGGCCATGTGAGCTTTTCGCTGGGCACGGACACCGCCGGTTCGGGCCGGGTGCCGGCGGGTTTCAATAATCTGGTGGGCCTGAAACCCAGCCTGGGCCTGCTGTCCACCAGCGGCGTGGTGCCCGCCTGCCGCTCGTTGGATGCTGTGTCCATCTTTGCGCTGACGGCAGATGATGCGCAGCAGGTGTTCGCCGTCGCCCATGGCTACGATGCGCAGGACGCCTATGCGCGCCCGGCCCAGCCGCACGGCCACGACTTCGGCCGTGCCGCCCGGCCGCGCCTGGGCGTGCCGCGTGCGGACCAGCTGCAGTTCCTCGGCGATAACGGCTATGCGCAGTGCTTTGAAGAAGCTCGTGCGCAGGCGCAGGCACTGGGCGCCGAGCTGGTCGAGATCGACTTCGAGCCCTTCTTTGAGACTGCCCGTTTGCTCTACGAAGGCCCGTGGGTCGCAGAGCGCTACCAGGCGATCCGCGCTTTCATCGATGCGCAGCCGGATGCCGTTTTTCCGGTGACGCGCGAGATCACGCTGGGCGGCGCCAAGCCGCTGGCGGCTGACGCGTTCGCCGCCCAGTACCGGCTGCGCGCGCTGGCGAAGCGTTGTGCCGCCGTGTGGGCCAGCATTGACTGTATGTTGTTGCCGACCTCGCCCACCATCCACCGCATAGCCACCATGCTGGCTGAGCCGATTGCCCGCAACAGCGACTTCGGCATCTACACCAACTTCGTGAATTTGCTGGACTACGCGGCCATCGCCGTGCCCTCTGGTTTCCGCGCCGATGGCCTGCCGTTTGGCGTCACCTTGGTGGCGCCGGCGCACCAGGACCAGCCGCTGCTGCACCTGGCGCAGCGCTGGCAGCAGAGCCTGCAGGGCAGGGCGGCTACGCTCGGCGCTACGGGCCATGCCTCCGTGCCATTCGAGGCAGTGAACGCCGTCCCTTCAGGTCAAATCCAGGTGGCAGTCTGCGGCGCCCATCTGCAAGGCCAGCCGCTGAATCCGCAGCTCACTAGCCGCGGCGGGCGCCTGGTGCAGCGCACCACGACGGCACCGGAATACCGCCTCTATGCCTTGTCCGATGGCAAGCGCCCCGGCCTGGTCCGGGTGGCCGAGGGCGGGGCTGCCATCGAGGTGGAAGTCTGGGAGCTGCCCGGCGCCCATTTCGGCAGCTTCGTCGATGGCATTCCCGCGCCGCTGGGCATAGGCCGGACGCTGCTGGCCGATGGCTCGTCGGTGGCGGGCTTCATCTGCGAGCCCTCGGGGCTGGACGGCGCGCGTGACATCACAGCCTTCGGTGGCTGGCGGGCCTACAAGACACAGTGACCGGATTTAAATGAAACAGGCCGCTAGCGCAGATTCCACCTGCGCCAGCTGCTATTAAATTTGTATCAAGCTGGGCCGGCGCGGGAGCGGCTATGCTGCTGGCATGGCTTCTCTATCCGACCCCCGCCGCCAGTCGCTGCGCCGCATGCAGTGGTTTGCCGTCGCGCTGCTGCTGGCCTCGCTGTGCGGCCTGCTGCTCAGCCACTGGATGGGCGGGAAGGGCGGCTGGGGCTGGCTGCGGGCGTTTTGCGAGGCCTCGGCCGTCGGCGCGCTGGCCGACTGGTTTGCGGTGGTGGCGCTGTTTCGCCATCCGCTGGGGATTCCGCTGCCGCACACGGCCATCATTCCGCAGAGCAAGGAGCGCATCGCCGACAGCCTGGCCGACTTTGTACGCGACCATTTTCTCGATCCACAAACCCTGTTGGCCAAGTTGGCGGTGCTGGACCCGGCGCAGCGCCTGGGCGAATGGCTGCGCGACCCGGCGCGTGTGGGCTTCTGGGTGGCCGAGGCGCGCGGCTGGGCGCTGGGCACCTTGAACATGTTTGACGACGCGCGCATGCAGCGCGCCACGCTGGAGCTGGTGGTGGCGCAGGCGCGGCGCTGGGATGCTGCGGCGACTGCCGGCGAGGTGCTGGGCCTGCTGACGCAGGGCGGGCGGCACAACGCGTTGCTGGATGCCGGGCTGGTCAAGGTCGGCGAATACCTGGCGCAGGACGAGGTGAAGGCTACCGTGGCGCAGCTGCTGCTCAAGCATGTGCGCAAGGAGTGGCCCAAGGTGGTGGGTATGGTGGATGCGGTGGCCTCTACCTCCAAGCTGGCGGACAGCATGGCCGAGAAGCTCAGCGCCTCGGCGCTGGAGGAGTTGCGCGAGGTATTGGCCCAGCCCGAACACCCGGTGCGCCTGCGCTACGAGGCCTGGCTCAGCGAGTACATCACGCGCCTGCGCGACGATCCGGCCCTGCGCCAGGCCTGCGACGACCTGAAGGAGAAGGCGCTGACCGACCCGGCGCTGCGCAGCTTCGTCGCCTCGCTGTGGACCGACATCAAGCAGCTGCTGCAGGCCGACCTGGCCGATCCGCAGTCCGCCATCGCCCGCAACCTGGAGGGCGCGCTGCGCACCGTGGGCGAGCGCCTGGCCAGCGACGCCAGCCTGCGCGAGGCCATCAACGAGCATGTGATGGCGGCGGCCGGCCAGCTGGCGCTGAGCTTGCGCAGCGGCGTGACAGCGCATATTTCGCAAACCATCAAGGGCTGGGACGACCGCCAGCTGGTGCAGGAACTGGAACTCAGCGTGGGCCGGGACCTGCAGTTCATCCGCATCAACGGCACCCTGGTGGGCGGCTTGGCCGGCCTGGCGATCCATGCGGCCGTGCTCTGGGTCGCCTAGTAAAAAACTGTTTCAGCGCTGATCCATGGTGCGTAACGCGCTTTTAAATTGATAGCATATGGCATGGATGCAAGAAAGAAGAGACAGGGGCGGGCGGCTGCTTGGTACGCCGTGGGCGCCTGCTGGCTGGCGCTGCTGGGTTGGCTGCCGACGCCGGCCCGGGCCTGGGGGCACCGGGGCCATGCGGTGGTGGGTGCGATTGCCGACCAGCTGTTGACGCCGCAGGCCCGGGCCGGGCTGCAGCGCGATCTGGGGCTGAGCCTGGCGCAGGCCGGGCCCTGGGCCGATTGCGCCAAGGGTGTGAACCTGGGCGCGCACGGCTTTGAATACGCGGTGGATGAGCGCTGGGCCTCGCCGGCCTGTGCGCGCTTTGAGACGCCGGCCGGCATCCGCGCCATGCAGGACTTCGTGGCCCGCAACTGGGACAGCTGCGGCCAGCGACGCGACTGCCACAAGGTCTACCACTACACCGACGTGGCCTACCAGCGCGACCGCTACAAGATGGGCTTTGTGGGCACCAACGACCACGACCTGGTGCATGCGGTCAACGCCGCCATTGCCCTGCTGCAGGGCCGGCCGGTGCCGCCACCGTTCAGTCTCAAAACCCGGGCCGAAGCCTTGCTGCTGCTGGCCCATGGGGTGGGCGACCTGCACCAGCCGCTGCATGTGGGCGCGCTGTACCTGGACGCCGACGCCCAGCCCATCGACCCGGACGCGCCCGGCGGCTCCGCGGCGTTCGAGACCCGGGGCGGCAACAGTGTCGAGCTGGCGCGCGGCGGCAACTTGCATGCGCTGTGGGACGATATTCCCGATGGCCTGCGGGCCGATGCGGTTCCGGCCCGCATGCTGCAGCAGGCGCGGGCGCTGCGTCTGAGCCGCACCCCGCCGGCGCGCTGGGCGCAGACCTGGGCCAGCGATACCTTGCGCGTGTCGCACCAGGCGTTTGACGGCCTGGCGCTGAGCCCGGCGGCAGCGCCCAAGGGCGGCCGGATCTGGACCGCGGTGTTCGACGACGAAGACGCCTACCGCGCCCGGCGCGAGCAGCTGCAAACCCTGCAGCTCAGCAAGGCCGGTGCCCGGCTGGCCCAGCTGGTGAACGCGCTGTATGCGCCGCCGCCATGAGCTAGTGTTTATAGATAAAAAGTGCCTCTGGCGCATATTCCATTTGCGCAAGCAGCTATAAAAATAATAGTGTACCGGGCGGGCACAGTGGCTCGTTTAGGTTACAGTGAAGCTTCATCGGATCGGTAACCCATTCTTCTGAACAATGGCTGGGCATGACATCCACTCCAGACGCAAGCACTTCTGATGCATCTTTCTCGCGGCGCCCGCTGGTGTGGCTGCCGATGGACCACCGGCAAAACCGCAGCGGTGATGCCGACAGCTCCCTGCCGTATCTCTACCTGGGCGACAAATACGCCCGCGCCGCGCGCGATGGTGCGGGTGCCCAGCCCGTGGTGTTTCCGCTGGCCGATGTGGGCCAGATCCCGGCCTTGTTGGCCCTAGTCGACGGGGTGATGCTGACCGGCTCGCCGTCGAACGTGCATCCCTCGCATTTCGATGAAGCCGTGGCCGACCCCAGCCTGCCGCTGGACCCGGCACGCGACACGCTGACCTTTGCGCTGGTGCGCGAATGCATTGCCCAGGGCGTGCCGCTGCTCGGCGTGTGCCGCGGCTTCCAGGAGATGAATGTGGCGCTGGGCGGCAGCCTGCACCAGGCGGTGCAGCAACTGCCGGGCATGCTGGACCACCGCGAGGACGAGACCGCGCCCCTGGCCGAGCAATACGACCTGAGCCACCGCCTGGATATCGCCGCCGATTCGGCCATGGCCGCGTGGGCGGGTGGCACGCAGACGCAGGTGAATTCGCTGCACGGCCAGGGGATTGCGCGGCTGGCACCGGGCTTGCGTGCAATCGCCCATGCGCCGGACGGACTGGTCGAGGCCTTCGAGGTCCGCGGTGCAGCGGCTTTTGCCTACGCGGTGCAGTGGCACCCCGAGTGGCGCTTTTGGGAGAACTCTTTTTATACAGCGGTATTTGCGGCCTTTGGTGCCGCCTGCAGATCACGTAGCAGTGAAAAAACGGCTTACGCAGCGCTCGATCCCTTGGGGCGGGCGCTCCGTAAGTCATAGCAACCCAACCTCACCGGAGCAATTGCCTATGGCTGATGTCAAAAAAGAACACATGACCTTCAACGACCTGGAGAACTGGCTCAACGAGCGCCGCGTCACCGAGGTCGAATGCCTGGTACCCGACCTGACCGGCGTGGCGCGCGGCAAGATCCTGCCGCGCGAGAAGTTCACCGAAGACCGCGGCATGCGCATCCCCGAGGCCGTGGTGGCCATGGGCGTGACTGGCGAGCTGCCGTCGCAAGGCCCGTACTACGACGTGGTCAACCCCACCGACCGCGACATGCAGCTGCGCCCCGATGCGTCCACCGTGCGCATCGTGCCCTGGGCCAGCGACCCCACGGCCCAGGTGATCCATGACTGCTATGACCGCGAAGGCAAGCTGGTGCCGTTTGCGCCGCGCAGCGTGCTGCGCCGGGTCTGCGAGCTGTATGCGGCGCTGGGCCTGGAGCCCGTGGTGGCGCCCGAGCTGGAGTTCTACCTGGTGGCGCGCAATACCGACCCGAACACCGTGCTGCGCCCGCCGATTGGCCGCAGCGGCCGGGCCGAGACCTCGCGCCAGTCCTACAGCATCGACGCGGTGAACGAATTCGATCCGCTGTTCGAAGAGCTGTACGACTTCTGCGACAAGATGGGCCTGAACGTGGACACGCTGATCCACGAAGCCGGTGCCGGGCAGATGGAGATCAACTTCTTCCATGCGCATCCGCTGGGCCTGGCCGACGAGGTGTTTTTCTTCAAGCGCACGGTGCGCGAAGTGGCTCTGCGCCACGACATGTACGCCACCTTCATGGCCAAGCCGATCGCCGGCGAGCCGGGCAGCGCCATGCATGTGCACCAAAGCCTGATCAACAAGGCCACGGGCAAGAACATCTTCAGCAATGACGACGGCACGCCGTCCGAGGCCTTCTTCCACTATATCGGCGGCCTGCAGCGCTATCTGCCGGCGGCCATGGCCCTGGTGGCGCCCTACGTCAACAGCTACCGCCGCCTGTCGCGCAATACCGCGGCGCCCATCAATACCGAATGGGGTTTTGACAACCGCACCGTGGGCATACGTTCGCCGATCTCCAGCCCCGAGGCGCGGCGCATCGAGAACCGGGTGATCGGCGTGGACGCCAATCCCTACGTGGCCATGGCCATGACCCTGGCCTGCGGCTACCTGGGCATGCAGAAGAAGATCAAGCCCAAGGCCGAAATGAAGGGCGACGCCTACCTGGCGCCGTACTCGCTGCCGCGCAGCCTGGGCGAGGCGCTGGACCTGCTGCGCAACGAGCCCGATCTGCACGAGATACTGGGCAAGGAGTTCATCACCGTCTACACCGAGATCAAGGAGCTGGAGTTTGAAGAATTCATGAAGGTGATTTCGCCGTGGGAGCGTGAGCACCTGCTGTTGCACGTCTGATCTTCATCCACCGAAAACGCCTATGCCAAATACCGTCGATACCGCCCACATCCAGTCGCTGGACAGCGCACACTTTCTCCACCCCTTCACCGACTTCAAGGACCTGAATGCGCGTGGCGCCAAGGTGATCACCAAGGCCGAGGGCATCTACATCTGGGATTCCGAAGGCAATCGCCTGCTGGACGCGATGAGCGGCCTGTGGTGCGTGAGCGTGGGCTATGGCCGCAAGGAGCTGGCCGATGCCGCCCACCAGCAGATGATGGCCCTGCCGTACTACAACAGCTTCTTCCAGACCACCAATGTGCCGGCCGCCACCCTGGCGGCCAAGCTGGCCAGCCTGGCGCCCAAGGTGGATGGGCGCAGCTTCGAGCATGTGTTCTATTCCAGCAGCGGCAGCGAGAGCAATGACTCCAATGTGCGCATGGTGCGCCGCTACTGGGACCTGCTGGGCCAGCCGCAGCGCAAGGTGATCATCAGCCGCCACAACGGCTACCACGGCAGCACCATGGCGGCGGCTTCGCTGAGCGGCATGTCGTACATGCACGCCCAGGGCGATCTGCCGATTCCCAACATCACCCACATCGAGCAGCCGTATTTTTTTGAGAACGCGCGGTCTGGCGAGACCTCTGACGAGTTCGGCCTGCGTGCAGCCGGCTGGCTGGAGGCCAAGATACTGGAGGTCGGGCCGGACAAGGTGGCGGCCTTCATCGGCGAACCGGTGCAGGGCGCGGGCGGGGTGATCATTCCGCCGGCCACCTACTGGCCGGAGATCCAGCGGATTGTCGACAAGTACGGCATCTTGCTGATCAGCGACGAGGTGATTTGCGCGTTTGGCCGCCTCGGCCATTGGTTCGCCTACGAGAAGTTTGGCTACAAGCCCGACCTGGTGACTTTTGCAAAAGGTGTGACCAGCGGCTACATCCCGCTGGGCGGCGTGCTGGTCGGCGACCGCGTGGCCAAGGTGCTGATAGAGCAGGGCGGCGAGTTCAACCACGGCTACACCTATAGCGGCCACCCGGTGGCCTGCGCGGTGGCGCTGGCGAATCTGCAGATCATGGAGAGCGAGAACCTGCCCGAGCGGGTGCGTACCGACCTAGGCCCGTACCTGGCATCCAAGTACGCGGCCTTGAACGAACACCCGCTGGTGGCGCATGCCGAATCCTGCGGCTTTGTGGCCGGGCTGGTGCTGGTGAAGGACAAGCGCACTGGCGAGCGCTTCGACCCCGACCTGTCGGTCGGCATGCTGTGCCGCAAGCACTGCTTTGCCAACGGCCTGGTGATGCGCGCCGTGGGCGACCGTATGATCATTGCCCCGCCGCTGGTGATGACGCATGCCCAGATCGACGAAATGGTGGCGCTGATCTTGCTATGCCTGGACCTGACCTGGCAGGAGCTTAAAACCGCCGGTTACGTGCAATAAGAGCGATTCGCTTTATACAATCTGGCCCGGCCTCTTTTTCCTTACTTATTACAGGTTTTTTTGGAGTTACCAACACTATGAAACAGCAAGCACTGGTTATTGCGCTGTCGGCAATTTTGCTGAGCGCCTGCGGTAAAAAAGAAGAGGCCCCGGCGGCCGCTGCGCCGGCTGCCGCGCCGGTGGCATCGGCTCCCGCTGCACCCCCGCCACCGCCCGCCAATACCGAAGAAAAGGTATTGAACGTGTACAACTGGCCCGACTACATCGCGGCCGACATGGTGGCCAATTTCGAGAAGGAAACCGGTATCAAGGTCAACTACCAGACCTTTGAGAACAACGAAGGCCTGCAGGCCAAGCTGGTGGCCGGCAATAGCGGCTTCGACATCGTGGTGCCGGGCGCCGTGTTCGCCAAGTCGCAAATCGACGGCGGCCTGCTGATGAAGCTCGACAAGAGCAAGATCCCGAACCTGGCCAACCTCGACCCGACCATCATGGCCAAAGTGGCCAGCGTCGATGCCGGCAACGACTACCTCGTGCCCTGGGCCTGGAGCTACACCACGGTGGCCATCAACAAGGCCAAGGTTGCCAAGGCACTGGGCTCCACCCCGCTGCCTGACAACGCCTGGGACCTGGTGTTCAACCCCACCTATACCTCCAAGCTCAAGTCTTGCGGCATTGCTTACCTGGATTCGCCTACCGAGGTGATCCCGCCCGCACTGCACTACCTGGGCAAGAATGCCTATTCCGCCGAAGTGGCCGACCACAAGGAAGCCGGCGCCATGCTGGCCAAGGTGCGCAAGGACATCCGTTTGTTCTCCAGCACCATGATCGACGATCTGGCCGGCGGCAAGGCCTGCGTGGGCCTGGGCTGGGCGGGTGACATGAACATCGCCAAGGCGCGTGCCATCGAGAACAAGAACGGCAACGACATCGAAGTGCTGGTGCCCAAGACCGGCGGCCTGATCTTCTTTGACAACCTGGCCATCCCCAAGGACGCGGGCCACCCGAACAATGCCATGATCTTCATGGACTACTTCCTGCGCCCCGAAGTCTCGGCTTCGCTGACCAACGAGCTGACCTACCCCACGGCCAACAAGGCCAGCCTGGACAAGGTCAAGCCTGAAATCGCCAACGATAAGACGATTTTTGTGGATGCCGACAACATGGCCAAGATGGTTTCGCCCACCAGCCTGAGCAATGAAACCCGCGAGTCCATGAGCAACGTCTATACCTTGTTCAAGAAGAGCAAGTAAGCCGCCATACCGCGTGAGTGACAAGCTGTGCACCGTCTTGGAAGAGGGTGCACAGCTTTTTTATTGTTTGTTGATTGCTGCAGGGATACAGCCATATGAATTTGCCCAAACTTCGTCCTGAAGGTTTTTTGCGCACCGAGAACCTGGTCAAACGCTTTGACGGCGTGGCAGCGGTGGACAACGTCAGCTTGTCGATCCAGAAGGGCGAGATTTTTGCGCTGCTGGGCAGCTCGGGCTGTGGCAAATCGACCCTGCTGCGCATGCTGGCCGGGTTTGAAACCCCAACCTCGGGCCAGGTGATACTGAATGGTGTGGACATCGCCAAGATGCCGCCGTACGAGCGGCCCATCAATATGATGTTCCAGTCGTACGCACTGTTTCCGCATTTGAATATCTGGGACAACATCGCCTTCGGCCTGAAGCGTGAAGGCATGCCCAGCGCGCAGATCAAGACCCGTGTCGACGAAATGCTGAACCTGGTGCAGCTCACCGACTTCGCCAAGCGCAAGCCGCACCAGCTGTCCGGCGGCCAGCAGCAGCGCGTGGCCCTGGCCCGTAGCCTGGCCAAGAAACCCCAGCTCCTGCTGCTGGACGAACCCCTGGGTGCGCTGGACAAAAAGCTGCGCGAGCGCACCCAGTTTGAGCTGGTCAACATCATCGAGTCGGTGGGCGTGACCGTGGTGATGGTGACCCATGACCAGGAAGAGGCCATGACCATGGCGTCGCGCATCGCCGTGATGAGCAAGGGCAAGGTGCTGCAGGTCGGCACCCCCAAAGAGGTGTACGAGCACCCGGCGAACCGCTTTGTGGCCGACTTCATCGGCAATATCAACCTGTTCGACGGCCAGCTCAGCGTGGACGAGCCCGACCGCTGCGAAGTCACCACCGAGCAGGGCGTGGTGCATATCGGCCATGGCATCAGCGGCACCCTGGGCATGCCGCTGGCGGTGGCGGTGCGGCCCGAGAAGATCCAGATTTCCAAGGACAAGCCGGCCGACGTGGCCATCAATCTGTTCCACGGCACGGTGCGCGAGATCGCCTACTTCGGCAGCTACAGCTCGTACATCGTCGAGATGCCCGGTGGCCGCCGCGTCAAGGTGACCGAGGCCAACCAAAGCCGCCACGACAACAGCAACATCACCTGGGAAGACAAGGTGTTCTTCTGGTGGGACGATGCCGCCCCTGTGACCCTGACCCAATAGGAGCACCGTGCCATGAAGAATCTTCTGCAATGGACCCGGTTGCTGCCCGGCGCACGCTTTGTGATCGGCCTGCCTTATCTGTGGCTGGTGGTCTTCTTTGTCGTGCCGTTTTTGATACTGGTGCGCATCAGCGTGACCGACATGGGCAACGGCGTGGACCCGTTCGCGCCCCTGATCACCGCGGCCGACGGCGTGTGGCACATCCTGCTCAAGTACCACAACTATCTGTCCATCGTGGGCGAGCAGGGCGACGACGGCGTGATGGTCTGGGGCCAGACCATCTACATCGAGGCCTACATCACCTCGGTCAAGTACGCGTTCTGGACCACGGTGCTGTGCCTGTTGATCGGCTACCCGTTTGCCTATTTCATCGCCCGGGCCAAGGCTAGCCGCCAGCCGGCGCTGCTGATGCTGGTGATGCTGCCGTTCTGGACCTCTTTTCTGCTGCGGGTCTATGCCTGGAAGGGCATTCTGGCCGACCAGGGCGTGCTGAACAATCTGCTGATGTGGGCCGGCATCACCCATGAACCGATACAGATGCTCTACACCGATGTGTCCATGCTGGTCGGCATGACCTATGTGTACTGCCCGTTCATGATCCTGCCGCTGTACGCGAATCTGGTGAAGATGGACTTTCGCCTGCTGGAGGCCGCGCACGACCTGGGTGCCTCGCCCTGGCATGCGTTCTGGCTGATCACCGTGCCGCTGAGCAAGGCCGGCATCATCGCCGGCTCGATGCTGGTGTTCATCCCCAGCGTGGGCGAGTTCGTCATTCCATCCCTGCTGGGCGGTGCCGAAAACCTGATGATAGGCCGCGTGGTGTGGGATGAGATGTTCAGCAGCAACAACTGGCCACGGGCCTCGGCGCTGGCGATTGTGATGATCCTGTTCATCCTGGTTCCGATGGCCATCTACAACCGGTATAGTGACGCTGCCAACGCGCCGAAGGAAGCTTGAAATGACACGCTTCATCCAGCAATACTTCGGCCGCTTCTGGCTGGCAGCGGTCTACCTGTTCCTGTACCTGCCGCTGTTCTTCCTGATCGTCTTCTCGTTCAATAGCACGCGCCAGGACGGCATCTTCACCGGCTTCTCACTGCGCTGGTACACCGCGCTGATGGGCGATTCGCGGCTGGTCGAGGGCTTCTTCCTGTCGCTCAAGGTGGCGGTGATCACCGGCACCTTGTCCACCATCCTGGGCGCGTTTGCAGCCTTTGTGCTGGTGCGCTATGTGCGCTTCAAGGGGCGCACCATGTTCGCCGGCCTGGTCAGCGCGCCGCTGGTGATGCCCGAGGTGATCATCGGCCTGTCGCTGCTGCTGCTGATGGTGGCGGTGCAACGCGCGCTGGGCTGGCCGGACCGCGGGGCCATCACCATCGTGCTGGGCCACACCTTGCTGGGCATGGCCTATGCCACGGTGGTCATCACCGGCCGGCTGCGCGAGATGGACCGCTCCATCGAAGAAGCCGCCATGGACCTGGGCTGCCGTCCGTTCCAGGTGTTCTTTCTGGTGACCCTGCCGAATATTGCACCGTCGTTGGTGGCGGCCTGGATGCTGACCTTCACCCTGTCGTTTGACGACGTGGTGGTGTCAGAATTCTTGTCCGGCCCGGGCGTGACCACGTTGCCACAGGTGATTTTTGGCTACGCGCGGCGCGGGGTGAACCCTTCGATCTATGCTGCGGCAGCGATTTTGATCACGGTTGTCAGCGTCGGCATCATTGCCTACAGCGTCATCATGGCGCGCCAGCAGGCCCGCCGTGCGCGCGATATCCAGGCGGCCACGGCTGCTTAACTTTCATGCACTTGGGGGCAGAGCCCCCTGAGTCATGAAAGTTCTTTCACGTTAACCCCGTTACGGAAACCAGCATGTTCAATGTCTCTGATCTCAAGCTAGACGGTCGCGCCCTCATAGATGGCAAACGCGTACAGGGCGCGGCGGTGTTCAGCAAGGCCTCGCCGGTCGATGGCCGGGTGCTGTGCGAAGTCACGCGCGGTGGCGAGGTCGAGATCGACCTGGCCGTCACCGCCGCCCGCGCTGCGTTTGAAGACGCACGCTGGCGCGGCCTGCCGCCGGCGCAGCGCAAGCGGGTGCTGGTCCAGTTCTCCGACCTGCTGCTGGCGCACGCCGACGAACTGGCGTTGACCGAGACCCTGGACATGGGCAAGCCGGTGCGCTACGCGCGCTCGGTGGACGTGAACAGCGCGGCCAACTGCATCCGCTGGTACGGTGAGGCGGTGGACAAGGTGTACGACGAAATCGCCCCCACCGGCAAATCCTCGCTGGCGCTGATCACCCGCGAGCCGGTGGGCGTGGTCGGGGTCATCGTGCCCTGGAACTACCCGATGATCATGGCCGCCTGGAAGATCGCCCCGGCCCTGGCTGCCGGCAATTCCATCGTGCTCAAGCCGAGTGAAAAGTCGCCGCTGACCGCCTTGCGCCTGGCCGAGCTGGCGCTGGAAGCCGGTATTCCGCCCGGCGTGTTTAACGTGGTGCCCGGCTTCGGCCAGGAAGCCGGCGAGCCGCTGGCGCTGCACATGGACGTGGATTGCATCGCCTTCACCGGCTCCACCAAGGTGGGCAAGCGCATCCATGTGATGGCCGGCCTGAGCAACCTCAAGCGTGCCTGGACCGAGCTTGGCGGCAAGTCGCCGAACATCGTGTTCGCCGACTGCCCGGACCTGGACCGCGCGGTGGAGGCGGCCGTGGGCAGCGTGTTCTTCAACCAGGGCGAGAGCTGCAACGCGCCGTCGCGTTTGCTGGTCGAGGCTTCGATCAAGGACAAGTTCCTGGAAAAAGCCTTGGCCCTGGTGCCGCGCTACGCTCCGGCCAATCCACTCGACCCGGCCACCATCATGGGTGCGCTGGTCGACAAGACGCAGATGGACACGGTGCTCGGCTACATCGCCGCCGGCCAGAGTGAAGGTGCAAAATTGATAGCAGGTGGCGCCCAGGTCATGGGCGACACCGGTGGTTTTTATGTGGAACCGACGATCTTCGATGGCGTGACCAACCGCATGCGCATCGCCCAGGAAGAGATTTTTGGCCCGGTGTTGTCGGTGCTGTCGTTCACCGACGCCGCCGAGGCGGTGCGCATGGCCAACGACAGCATTTACGGCCTGCAGGCTGCGGTGTGGACCAGCGACATCAACAAGGCCCATGGCGTGGCCCGCGCCCTGAAGGCCGGCACCGTGCATGTCAACCAGTACGACGAGGACGACATCACCGTACCCTTTGGCGGCGTCAAGCAAAGCGGCGTGGGCCGCGACAAGTCGCTGCACGCCTTCGACAAATACACCGAGCTGAAGACCACCTGGATCCGCATCGACAGCCCGCTGTAGCCATTTTTGGTGCTAAATAGGTCGCTGGCGCTTATTCTGTCAGCGCTGCCAGCTATAAATTTAATAGTATTCAGGCGCTATACAACGCCATCCACAATGACATGCCCCATGCCCCGTGAGCAGCGCTCAACCCGGGCGTCTATCTGGTAGACCTCGCGCAGCATCTGTACCGTAATGACTTCTGCAGACGGGCCGCTGCAGCGCACCGTGCCGTCTGCGATCACCAGGGTGTGGTCGGCAAAGCGCAGCGCCTGGTTGAGGTCGTGCAATGCCACGAAGACCAGCATGCCGCGTTGCCGCGCGAGATCACGCACAAAGCCCAGCACCTGTACCTGCCGGTGCATGTCGAGCGCGCTGGTCGGTTCGTCCATCAGCAGGACTTCCGGTTGGCGCACGAGGGTCTGCGCAATCGATACCAGCTGGCGTTGGCCGCCGCTCAGTTCACCCAGGTTGCGGAACCCGATGTCGGCAATGCCCAGCGAGAGAAGTACGCTGTGGATGCGCTCCAGGTCCGTGTCATGCACGGCCCAGGAGGCTTTTTGCTTGAGTGCCAGCAGCACCGATTCGTAGACCGTCAGCACCGCATTCGCCGTGGTGTCCTGCGGCATGTAGCAGATGCCGGCTGGGCCTTTGGCCGAGCCGTCCAGATGCAGCTGGCCAGGCCCCTTGAGCAGCCCGGCCATGCGCTTGAATAGCGTGGACTTGCCGGCGGCGTTGGGGCCGATCACCGCCACCAGCTCACCGCCCTGGAAGCTGGGGGTGTTGACGCCAGAGAGGGCCAGATGGCGCCCGTGGTGGGCCCCCAGGTCTTGCAGGCGCAGCCTCACCATGAGCGCCTCGTCTGGCCGAGGATCAGCGCAATGAAGAACGGTATGCCGATCAGCGAGGTGATCACGCCGATGGGGAAGATCGCCCCGTCTACCAATGACTTGCTGACCACCGAGCTGAGCGACAGCAGCAGCGCACCCGACAGCACCGAGGCCGGCAGAAAGAAGCGCTGGTCTTCGCCGATCAGCATGCGGGCAATGTGCGGCCCAACCAGGCCGATGAAGCCGATGGTGCCGACAAACGCTACCGGAATCGCCGCCAGCAGGCTGACCAGCACCATGGTTTCCAGGCGCAGCCGCTGCACGTTGACCCCAAAGCTGGCCGCCTTGTCGTCGCCCAGCCGCAATGCCGTCAAGGCCCAGGCGCGGCGCGCGAAGATCGGCAGGGTGATGGCGATCACCAGGCAGGTCAGGCCCAGCTTGGGCCAGGTGGCCTTGGTCAGGCTGCCCATGGTCCAGAACACCACGGCGGCCACCGCCTGCTCGCTCGCAAAATACTGTACCAGCGCCAACAGGGCGTTGAAGCTGAACACCAGGGCGATACCCAGTAGCACAATGGTTTCGGCCGTCACGCCCCGCCGCAGGCTCAGCATGTGGATCAACCACGCGGTCAGCATTGCCATGGCGAAGGCGTTGGCAGGTACCAGGTAGTCCACGGCCACAGGCAGCAGCTTGACGCCAAAGGCCAGGCCCAGGGCTGCGCCAAAGCTGGCGGCAGCCGAGATGCCCAGCGTGAACGGGCTGGCCAGCGGATTGTTGAGTATGGTTTGCATTTGTGCGCCAGCCACCGACAGCGCTGCACCCACGGCAATCGCCATCAGCGCCACCGGCAGGCGGATGTCCCACATCACCACCCGCGCCTGCAGGCGTACGCTGTCGGGGGCCAGCAGGGCCTGGACCACTTCGCCCAGCCCGTAGTTGGCCGGACCGATGGCCAGGTCCAGTACCAGGCTGAACAACAGCAGGGCCACCAAGGCCACCAGCAGCAGCTGTTTGCGCAAGATGAGGCGGCGGTAGCTGCTGTGTTTGTCTGCGAGAGCCGGCAGCGGTAGCGCGCTCATGGCTGTGTTCCTTGTGGCTTGAGCGACACAAAGTAGCCGGGTGTGTAGGCGATGGGCAGGAAGCGTTCGTGCAGCGCGCGGAAGCTCGCATCCGGGTCCAGCGTGGCGAACAAGTCGGGGTGGAGCCACTTGGCCAGTTGCTGGATGGCGATGAACTGGTAGGGGCTGTTGTAGAACTGGTGCCAGATGGCATGGAAGGCCTGGTCCTGGTTGGCTTTGACGCCGGCATAGGCTGGCCGGGCGGTGTAGGCCTGCAGCTTGCGCCGGGCCTCGGCCAGGTCCGCACCGGGGCCGACGCCTATCCATTTGCCGCCGGGTGCAAAGGCCTCCCAGTTGGCACTGGTGACGACAATCTGGTCCGGGTTGGCGGCGATGATCTGCTCGGGATTGAGCTGGCCGAAGGTAGCAGGGATCAGGGTTTTGGCGATATTGCTGCCGCCGGCCAGCTCCACGTAGCGGCCGAAGTTTTCGTCACCAAAGCTCAGGCAGCAGTCTTCGCTGTAGCCACCGATGCGTTCGATAAAGACCTTGGGCCGCGGCGGTTGGTGGGCGGCGATCACGTCGGTCACGCGCTTGATCTGTGCAGTGCGAAAAGCTATCAGCTCTTCGGCGCGGGCTTCCTTGCCAAACAGCTTGCCGAACAAGCGCATGGTCGGCTCGGTATTGGCCATCGGGTTATGGCGAAAGTCTACGTAGACCACCGGGATGCCCAATGCGTCCAGCTTCTCGATGTACTGCGCATCTTCGGTGGCGCGCTGGGCTTCGATGTTCAGCAGAATGGCATCTGGCTGCTGGGTGATGGCCTGTTCGATGTCGAAGCTGCCTTCTTCGAAGCCGCCGAAGCTGGGGATGTCGGCGATCTTCGGGAACTTCTGCCGGTACTGCGCATAGGTGTCCGGGTCGGCCTGCACCAGGTCTTTGCGCCAGCCGACGATGCGCTGGATTGGGTTGTCGGTATCCAGCGCCGCCACCAGATAGAGCTGGCGTCCCTCACCCAGAATCACGCGCTGCACGGGGATCTTGACCGGCACCTTGCGCCCGGCGAGGTCGGTGATGGTGGTTTTCTTTGCATCACCTGTCGCAGCCTGCGAAGGGACCGGAGAGGGCGTGTAGAAGAGGTAGAACAAAGCCAACGCAGTGCCGGCGATGCCTGCTATCCATAGGAGCGGTTTACGTAGTTTCATAGTCATGGTGGGCTAGGGCTGCAAGTGCGCCGCAGCAGCAGAATGGCAGCTGCTGCCAGCGCGTAAAACAGTGCGACAAAAAAGTAAATGGATTCCAGACCGAAGACCTGGCTGAAGCCGACGCCCAAAGCTATGCCTGCAATCGAGGAGGCCTGCGAGGCGCTTTGCGCAACCCCCAATACATGGCCTTGCTGGTGGCTGGCAGCGGCGCGCGATACCAGTGCCATCAGCACCGGTGTGGTGGCGCCCAGGAGCACGCCCCAGGCCAGATACATTGCGGCGAACACGGCGATGTGGCGGGTCAGGCCCGCCACCAGCATCAAGGCGGCGCAGGTGCTGACAATGCCGGTCAAGCGGACCAGCACCTCGCCCAAGGCCTTGCCCTCGAAGTACCTGGCCCAGGCGCTGGCCGAAGCCACAAAGCCCAGCGCGAGCACGCCGTAGCACAGGCCGACCAGGCTGTTGGCAGCACCGAACACCGAGGTTACGTACAACGAGAACGGCGTCTGGGTCAGCATGCGGGCTATCAGCAGAATGCCCATCACGCAGAGCAGCCCCAAGACGGGTGTGGAGCGCCAAGGCGACGCTAGGTGAGGCTGCTGCACTCCTGCTTGTGGGACGACAGCTTGCGCCGTCGGCACGGTGGGCAACAAGGACATGACCGCCAGTGCACACAGCGCGCACAGCAGGGCGGCTACAGCATTGATCCAGAAAAAGCTGGCGGTGTCCAAGATCACGCCACCTGCCACCGCGCCCAGCAGCGAACCTACATTGGTTGAGACCTGCAACAGGGCAAACAAGCGAGCCCGGCGCATAGGCGATTCGATGCGCACGCCGTAGGCCTGGGCTGGCGCAATAAAGCCCGCGCAGCTGCCTTGCAGAAAGCGCAGCAGCAGAATCGTGGCGATGTCGCTGGAAAACGCCAATGCCAGCTGGGTGACCGCCAAGCCCAGCAAGGCCCGGACCATCATCGGCTTATGCCCATAACGGTCGCCGATGCGGCCCCAGAATGCACTGGTGAGCATGATGCCCAGCATCGGGCCCACATACACCGCAATCCCGGCAAAGCCGAACCACAAACCGGACGCACCCAGCGAGCGCAAATGCACGGGCCAGAATGGACCGCTCATCTCCATGGCGCCCATGGAGATGAGCTGGATAGCGAACAAGGTGCGGATCGCGCGCTGCACCTTGTGCGCTGCCATCGTACTGTCGGGCATGCGCGCTTCAGCCTGGGACACGGACCAGCGGATTGGGCAGTTGGTGTTGCAACCGGTAGTCGGAGTACTGCAGCAAATGCATTTTCAACACGGAGCGGGTGGGCCAAGGGTTGTCGAGGAATGCGGCCCGCTCTGTCTGCCACAGTGTTTGGGACTGCATGCGCGGCGCAACTGCATCGAATGCGGCCTGCGTCTCCTCTCGCAGGATGTCCCACAACCGGCGGGAATCCAGGTCGTACTCGCGCGTCAGCAGCAAGGCCAGCTCGTGCAGATGGCACACAAAGCAGGCATCGAGCACATAGGACCTCACGGGTTCGATGTCGTCGGTGAATACCGTGGGCAAGATGCCCTTGTAGATGTAAGGGGCCAAGGTGTATCCCCGCTCGGACAGCAAGGGCAGATAAGTCCGTCCATCGCCGAAGTCGCGCACCAAGATGCTGCGCGGCATCCCGTCTGCCGAGAAGAGCACGGTGGTGTTTTGCTGGTGCGCCTCCAGGCCGATGCCGTATAGCAGGTAGATGCTGACCACGGGGTGCGTCACGGTACGCGCGTACTGGCGGAAAAAGGCTTCCACCGCACCGGCCGAGGCGCGTATTCCGTCCTGCTCGATCAGCTCGGTGACCAGCGGTCGGTGGCAGGAAGGCGATGGGGTGAACAGCGAGGCGACGATGACGGGAAGTAAGCCGTCTGTGCGCTCGAATGCCGCTTTGCTGGCGCGGAAAGCCACAGACAGGTAGCGACCCGGTCTGTCGTCTTGGGTCAAGGCGTTGCGGTAGTGCAGCGCCACCTCTTCGGGGAAGATTTCCAGTGTCCTATCGAACCCATTCTCGTCCGCCAGGATGTGCTGGACCACCGCGCTGATGCGCGGCCCCATGTGGATCGACTTGGCCTGCAGGCTGCGCTGCTCGCTGGTGAGCCACAGGGCCACCGGCAGCTTGATGAACGGCGCGCAATCTACCTGGTCCGGCATCATGGTGCGAAACGACATGGTGGGGATCGTGATGAGCTCGGGGCCGTCTGTTATCAGGATGCCATCCCGGATTTCCGCAGCGTATTCCTCCTGGACGTAATGCTCCAGATGCCAGCTATGCAGCGGCAATGGCAGCCAATCCTGCTCGTTCAGTTGCCGGGCGTTGAGCTGCGCCTTCCAGCTCTGCCACAAGAGTGGAAACTGGGCGGCGAACCATGCGTGGTAGCTGCGCACATGGGGCATCTTCTCGATGTAGGCCATATCGGCGCGCAAAGATGCCACCCGTACCTTGACGCGGGCCTCGAATTCTGGCGACAACTGGGCCACCTCGTCGGGACCAAGGCCTGGTTTGGACTTCCAGGTGGGATAGAACGGATGGCCTTCCAACGCGCCCCATTGGTCCAGTAGCACTGCGGCATCTTTGGTGCTGCAGCCTGCGCGCAGGTAGTGGATAAAGTTCCGGCTTCTCGTCGCTTGCATGCGGGCACCTAGGTCCGCATTCCAAGCATCGCGGTGTATCCGGGCCAGCATGTCGTTCTCGACACTGTTCGCAATGTCCTTCTTCAGGCCCGCAATTCCTTGCGCCTGTACAGGCAGGTCGAAGTACTCTTGCAGCAGGTCGATCAGTTGGTCCGCGGTGGTAATCGGGGTCCGCACATTGTTCAATTCGACCAAGGTAATCGCGCCGTGGCTGGCGAAGGTATTTGCCGGAGCCACCATCAGGTCGTCGAAAAACACCTGGGCTTGCTTCCGCCACAGCGGCAGCCAGGCGGAGCGCCCCTGGGGCGCAAACATGAGCAGGTCTTTGGAGATGATCTTTTCTGCAAAAAGGCAGCGTACCAAGCGACGCAAGGCGTTTTGGTGAGCACCTAACAAGGCGGCATCCTTGCGCTCGGCATAGAAAGGATTGGCGGGTTGCAGGAGGGCTAGCTTGTTGTTCATGGATGTTGGGTCTCGGGGGGCCAGTTGGTCGGGAAGTAGTCGAGCGCCGAACTGCGCAAGCCTCCCATGTAGCTGGCAGTCCAGTGAAAAATTTCTTCGATATGGGGCAGTGGCACGTTCAGCCGTTTTGCCATCTCGACCAGCAGGGCCAGCCCGTAGGCGACATCCTCGTGGAATGCTCGGCTGTTCTTGTCGATGACATAGCGACCGGCCATGCCCTGCGCCGGTACCAGGGGTGCCTGGATGGCGTCGTAGGCCTGGTTGGTGCGGAGCACCGACAGCATCGTCCTCGGGTCGCGGATCTGGTCGCCATAGGCTTCCAGGATTTCTTCCTTCAATGGCTTCACCGAAGACAGGTCGATATGCAGTTGCTGGGCAATGGCCTGGCACAGCGCCTGGCTTTCCGCGTCGCTGCGCTCCAGAAAGTAGGCGCCCAGATCCGGGCATTCCGTCCACCAGCACAGCGGCGAAGAGAACGCATGGTTATGCCATTGCCCATAAGGGCCCACCAGGCCATACACCACCGAGCTGTGCATGATCGGATTGCCGGGTGTCAGGGTGATTTCCAGGTAGTTGTGCAGCAGCTCTACTGGGGCGGAGTACAGTTTTTGTAGCAGCATTTGCAGGTGCAGACGGTCCGCTTCGCTTTCGCGAGCATGCGTGGCGACATACAGCGTGCTTTTTGCCCCGCCCATGCGCACGCTGACTCCGGGCTGTAGCTCATAAGCGGTATGGGGCACATCCTTCATCCCCCAGATAACCACGTTGGACTGGCCGCTCAACTCCTTTTGCGCCAGCCAGTCGAAACCGCAGAAGCCGGGAATTGCCCCAAGATAGACCTTCTTGTGGCTTGGCAGGTGGGGGGCGATCCTGGCCAGCAGTGCGGGCCGCACATGCGCCGGCACTGTGATGACAACGATATCGGCATCGCCCAAAATGGCAGCCGGGTCATCGCTTACCGCATCCAGGCGGGCAGATAGTTCTTGCCCGTCGGGCAGCAAAGCCACAATTGCGGCCTCTGCCTGCGCCTGCATGGCTATGAGCTCGTGGTTGTCGGTCAGCAAGGACACGCGGACTCCCGGGCATTGCTTGAAAAGCACGGCGTTCAAATGTCCGGTTCTGCCGCCGCCGCAAATGGCTACGTTGATTGCTGGCATCTTCAGTTCAGCCAGCGCTTCAGGTTTGCTGAAACGGCGGGATTCAGCAGTTCGCGCTCCCGCAGCCAGTCTTCGTTGTAGACGGTATGCAGGTATTTCTCGCCGCCATCGGCCACCACGCTGACGACATTGCCGGAGATCACGCCGCTATGGATGAACTCCAGTGCCTTGTAGATGGCGCCACCGGTGGAGCCACCGACCATCAGACCGGTGCGCTTGGCGATGTAGCGGGCCGTCTCGAAAGCTTGGGAGTCGCTGACCTGTACCCCTTTGTCGATGCAGCTGTAGTCCAGCACCAGGCCGACGGTGTCTCCTTTGGGTGTTCCGGTGCCGGACTGGTAGTAGGGATGCCCGGGTTGGCCAAAGATGATGGACCCGGCAGGCTCGACGGCAATGCTCGTGGTCTTGGCGTTATGTGCCTTCAGGCCCCGGGCAATGCCCGTCATGGAACCGCCAGTTCCCACGCAGCCCACAAATGCATCGACACGGCCATGGGTTTGCGCGATGACCTCTTGGACGAAGTCTGCGTACCCGCCTGCATTGGCCGGGTTGTCTGATTGGTTCATGAATACCGCACCGGGCAGCTGTTCGGCCAGTTCGGCGGCAAGGCGCTGGCGTTCCACTACCGCCACCTCATCCTCTTTGTAGTCGCCTTTGACGTAGCGTATGTCTGTGCCCAACGCACGCATTACCGCCACTTTGTCTGGCGCCGCATGGTGGTCCACCACTGCGATGAATTGGAGCCCGAACTCGATGGCCGCTATCGCCAGGCCGATGCCGGTGTTGCCCGAGGACGACTCGACGACGATGCCTCCGGGCTTGATGCGTCCAGTCCGGAGCATCTCGACGATCATGTTGCGGGCCATTCGGTCCTTCATGCTGCCGCCCGGATTGTTCTTTTCAATCTTGAGCAGCAGCATGGAATTCTTGGCGGGGACCGGTATGCCCAGCATGGGGGTGTTGCCGATCAAGTCTGTTACCTTTTCAAAGATCACGGTTTACTCCTTGTTGTCGTCACTGGAAACTTCTATGGCGCCTGCGGCGGTGTAGGTCGCGGCGATGCGGCGTGGCATGGGATGGCGGTGAAACTCGTTCTCCAGCAGGTCCATCTGGTAGCCGGCAGTATTGGCAAACACCAGCAGGTCACCGGCTTGCGGGAGACGGGGGAAGGTGATGATCCGGTTGGTCAGCACGTCATCGTCCAGACAGCTATGGCCCGCGATATAGGCTTGCACATGACCACCCACTGGACTAGGGCCACCGGGTTGCGGAACCAGGATCGGATCGACCAGAAACTCCGAGGCAAACCAGGTTTCGCAGGCACTAAAGCTGCTGCCTTCGACAAACACCACGTAATTTGCAATGCCCAGTCGTTTGACCCGCGTTATGCGAAACACGGAAATGGCGGCCTGGTCCACCAGGCTGCGTCCGGGCTCGATGGCGAGAGTGAGGTTCTGCGAGCGCAGGTATTGGGCAACACTTAAACCCGGGACGCATTCCGCCGCGAGCAGTTGCTGCAGCCAACCGCACGCGTCTATTGAGCCTCCATACGGATAGAAGCTGCCTGGCACGCTTGCATTGCGGTAGTGCTTCTTGGTTTGAGACGCCAGGAAGTTTGCATACTCTGTGCTCTCTACATACCGGATAGGCAGTCCACCGCCAATATCCACGGTGCGTGGATGCAGGCCCAAGCGGCGTGCCGTTGCGATGTGGGCGACGAGTTCACGCAGCGCCTCCACGCGTGATGCGTGTCCATATCCGCTTAGATGGAAATGGAATCCCTCGAATAGCATGCATTCCGGTAGCTGCGCAATTTTGTGCAGACAGTCCAGCAGGCCTGGTGCAGGCATGCCAAAGCGGCTGGTGGCAGAGCCTTGGGGCCGGTAGCGCAATAGCACTCTGACGCGGCTACCTGGTGTGTTGGCGCAGTAGGTTTCAAGCTCCTGCAGCTCTTCCACGGAGTCCACGGAAACCAGGGCTCCATTGGAGATCAAGGCGCGATGGAACACCGCCGTCTTGGCCGGACCGCTGGCACATATGTGTGCCGACGTGGCGCCCGCGGTGACGGCGTCGTTGAACTCATGGACGCTGGATACATCGATGCCGACGCCAGCCTCGACCGCAGAGCGCACCAGTGCCCGGGACTTATTGACTTTTGCCGCGTAGTAGATTTCGGACCGCACATGGTGGGCGTTCAATACGGCTTGCAAAGCATCCACGTTCTTTTTCAATGCATGCGGCCATACGATGTTCAGCGGTGACCCGTAACGGGTTAGCAGATCAAACAAGAGAGCCGGCCGTGTCGCCAGGGTGTGAGCGATGCGCTCGTCGAGAATCGGCGCCAGCGGCATAGACTGTTCGGTGTCGGTCTGTCCGGTGCGCGGTTCGGCATGGGGGGCCATACTGTGCATGGGTGTCCTTACTGCGGATGAGGCATTGGAGGGGATGCGGGCAATGCCTGGCTGCAGCAGCCAAGCCCGCGCAATGGATGGACCGGTCTGGTGTGAGTCGGTCTAGAAGTTCACCGTGGCCGATAGCAGTACGGTGCGCGGGTCGCCTTGCGCCAGGCCGCCATAGGCGTCTACGCTAGCCCAGTAGTGCTTGTCGGCTACGTTGCGCACCATGAGTCGGTAGGTCGTGGCTTTGCCTGCCAGCAGGGTGGCGTAGCGCACACCCAGGTCCAGCCTGCGCCAGTTGGGGAGACTTTGCGTGTTGGCGGTGTCCGCATACTGCTTTCCGGTGTGGACCAGGCCGCCGGTGAACGTGAGTCCGGGCACAAAGGGCGTGTCCCATTCAAGGCCGAGATTGGCTTGCACCGATGGCACACCGACCGCTGTCTTGCCCTGGGTGGCCGCACTATTGGTGCGCGTCAATTTGGCGTCGAGCAGGGTGGTGCTGGCCAGCACGCGGATATGCGGCAGGATTTCGCCGAACAGGTTGTATTCCAGGCCCCGGTTGCGTTGCTCTCCGTCGACGGAAAACAGCGAGCCGGTCAGCTGCCCGCTGGGCTTCTTGATCTCGAAGGCGCTGAGAGTCGAACTCAGGCGGCCGTGGTCGATCTTGACGCCTAGCTCGTACTGCTTGGACTTGTACGGTGCGAAGACCACTCCGGCATTGGAGGCGGTTCCGGGAGCTGTATCGCCCTTGGTCAGACCTTCTATACGGTTTGCGTAGAGCGAGACGTTTTGCCACGGCTTGACGACCAGGCCGAGCATCGGCGTGGTGGCGCTTTTCGCATATTGCGAGGTGGTGGCGCCGGTGGTTTCGCTGAAGTTGTCTGATTCGATTTTCTGGTGCCGCAAGCCCAGGGTGAGTTGCACGCGCTTGTCGAGCATCGACAGCGTGTCGGCCAGGGCCACACCTGTCAAATGGGTTTCCGACACCTTGGGCACCACCAGGGGTGTAGCGACTGTTTGCGGAGCGTAATTGACGGGCTGGTAAAGATTGGTCGCTAGTGCCGTAGCTGCAGAGTTAGATACCCGCCCCAGGCGGTCCTGGTAAGCACTGACCTGAAGGCTGACGCTGTGGTGGACTGCCGCCGTGGCGAACTGCGAGCGCAGGCTGGTATCGACCGACGCACGATCCACCTCGAACCTGAAGTTGGAGGGTAGGGCACTGACATCGCCCGCAGCGTTCAGCACCACGGGTGATGTGGCAAACAAGCGTTCCACATGGGTACGACCTGCACCGGCCCCTACCGTCCAGGTCGTGGTGTCGCCGAGGTCGTATTCGCTGCGCAGCAGCAATGACTGGTCTGCCACCTTGGCGTATTCCCAGGACTGGGTGGTGTTGCGCCGGCCATCCGGCGCAGCAGGTACGGCGATGCCGGCGGTCAGGCGTGGCAGGCGCGACGGCGCGTCGATGTTCTCCTGCTGGTCCACGTAGTCCAGCGTTGCACGGAAGCGCTCGCCCCGATAGTCCAGTGCCAAGGCGCCTATGCCCGCCTGGCGCGACTGCTTGTCTTGCACGGTGTCGCCGCTACGGTAGCTGCCGTTGAAGCGCATACCGAACTGGCGGTCCTCGCCAAATCGACGGCTCACATCGAGGTGGCCTCCCAGTTGGGATGCGCTGGCATAGTCGGCGGTGAACTGCGTCAAATCTTTGTCGGCCGGGCGTTTCGGCACAATATTTATGCCGCCACCCACACTGCCGCTGGGTGCCATGCCGTAAATCAACGCTGTAGGCCCCTTGATCACCTCGACTCGTTCTACATAGTCGGTCCCCACGCGGTAGTTGGGGGCAACGCCATAAAACCCATCAAACGCGATTTCGCCCAGGTTGCCATTGCCCACCGGAAAGCCGCGCACAAAGAAGGTATCCAATATGCCGCCAGCCTGGCTGGCAACGCGTACCGATGCGTCATTCACCACTACATCGGCAACGGTGCGCACCTGCTGGTCCTGGATGGTTTGTGCGGTGTAGCTGGTGCTGCTGAGCGGTGCGTCCATCATGTCGGTATTGCCTAGCATGCCCAGCCGGGCGCCGCGGGCCACCTGGCCGCCTGCATAGGCTGTGGGCAGATCGCTGGGCAGATCTGCGCTGGCTGTCACCAACACTGGCGGCAGCGTGCGCACGCCGTCCGCAGCATCTTGCGGCTTGGGCGCAGGCGACAGCACATAGCCGGCATCGGTTTTTGCGATCACGTAGCCGCTGCCGCGCAACAGCAGGTTGAAGCCCTCGTCCAGTGCGTAGCCGCCGTGCAGTCCAGGGCTGCGCAACCCCTGCACTTTGTTTGCGTCCACGGCGATGGTCACGCCCGACTGCTGTGCAAAGTGGTTCAGTGCCTCGGCCAATGGCCCGGCTGGAATTTCGTATTGGATCTGCGGCGCCACGGCTTGCGCACTGGCTTGCCCATGGCAAGCCAGTGCCATGCTGGCCACCAGGCCGAAACGAACAGCAAACGCCAGAGGGCTGAGGCGTATAGAGAATGGGGCAGCGTGGGCCGGAGTGGCAGGCATAGTCAGCAGATCCTAGGTGAATGGTTTCATGGCGCCGGGTGGCGCGCGCATGCAAACTGGAGCTGGCTAGTGCCTCTGACGCGGAAGTGCTTTCCGGAAGGGTTTGGCGGTCCGTTTATCTTGCTTTCACTCTGTATGACGGATGAGATTCGAAAACTGGAACCGGCCGGCGAAAAAACTTTGGAGTTTTCAACCGCAGAGATTCCAGCTACATCCCGTCGGGTGCATCCACCATCACCAGATAAGGTGTCAGCGTGCGTATGCGCAGCGTGGGGAAGCTGGCGAGCAGCAGCTGCAGAGCGCGGTCGGTATCGTCAAGTGGCAGCACTGCGGACACTTGCATGCCCGCGATTTGCGTGCGGTCGTACTGGATATGGCCGGGTCGGTAGACGTCCAGTGCGTCGAGCACCTGGGCCAGCGGCCAGTCGTGTACGACCAGTTGGTGGAACTTCCAAGCATCGCTGACGCTGCGGGCGTTGATGTCTTCGGCCTTGCCCACATCCTCGGCGGAAATACGCAGGCGTTGGCCTGCGCTGACCGTGGTGGTATCGCCCAATTGGGCGTTGCGCTGGGTTGCGGTTTGCACGGCTACCTTGGATTCCAGCATGCTCAGCAAGGTGCTATCGGCACCACGCTGCACAACGAAGCGGGTCCCCAGCGCGCGGATGCTGCCGTGCGCTGTTTCCACCACGAAAGGACGGGCGGGGTCATGCGCCACGTCCACCAGAATCTCACCGCGTACCAGCTCCAGTGTGCGGCGTTGGCGATCAAAGCGCAGATTGACCGCGCTGGCGCTGCCCAGCGTAATGCGCGTCCCGTCAGGCAGGGTTTTTGCCTGCCACTGACCGGTGGCACTGCGCACATCGGCCAGTAGATAAGGTAGTGGATGGCTCCGCAGCACCAGCCAGGCAGGTAGCGTCAACGCCATGGCGAGGGTCAACACAGCGCCTACGCGCTTGCCGTGGTAGCGGTTTTTGGCGTTGCGCCCTTGAGAAAAGACCGCGCGCAGCGCGGCATGGGCCGGTTGCGCGCTGCTGCTCTCGCGCAAGCGCTGTACCTGGTCGATAAAGCCCTGCATGCGGGCCGCAGCTGCAGCGTGGCGCGGGTCGGCTGATTGCCAGGTTTCAAAGCCAATGCGCGCGGCCTGGCGCTCGGTTTCATCGTCGGCAGTGAGGCGAACCAGCCACGCCGCCGCCTGTGCCGCAATCGGATCGGTGGAGCCCACGCTATGCCTCCAGGGCCTGGTGACAATGCAGCAGCGACTGGGCCAGGTACTTCTGCACCATCTTGGTGGACACCCCGAGCTGGCTGGCAATGGTGGCGTGGGTCTGGCCTTCCAGGTAATGCAGTAAAAAAGCTTTGCGTGCCTTGTCCGGCAGGTTTTGCAAGGCTGTACCGATGTGCTCCAGTGCCTGTACGGCAAGCAGTATGTCCTCGGGTGAGGGGTAACCCGCCATGGACTCCGCCGCCAATGCCAGTTCCGCGAGATAGGTTTTCTCTAGCAGTTTGCGCCGCGATTGGTCCACCATCAAACGCTGGGCCGTGGTGGTCAGGTAGGCGCGCGGCTCGCGCATGCCCAGCAGCGCATCGCGCGAGGTAATGATGCGCAAAAAAGTGTCTTGCGCCACGTCGGCTGCGTTGTGCGCGCAACCCAGCTTCTTGCGCAGCCAGCTGTGCAACCAGCCGTGGTGAGCGCTGTATAGAGCGTGAACTTCATGCTGCTGGGCGAGTTCGGCGGTGGACATGCGTTTCTCTTCCTGATCCGGCGGCGTATGCCGGTGTGCAAATAAGAATAATTCTTATTCTAATCGGCAAGCGAGACTACCGCCCTGCGCACGAGGCGGCAAAGCCAATACTGCGCGATCGCCGATAATGTTGGTAACGATTCTCAATTGCATCAGGTGAGCCACGCCGCGTCGACGCCAACCTGCCCATGGATTTCAATCCATTTCTACAGGGTTTGGCTGGACTGTGTTCGACCGCTATTACCGCGAACTGCTGAATTTTCTTGTCCGCCAAGTTGCGGACCGCGCCACGGCGGCCGACCTGACGCAGGAGAGCTACGCCCGGGTCTACGCGGCCCAGGCATCGGGATCTTCCATCCCGGAGCCTCGCGCCTTGCTCTACCGCACGGCCCGCAACCTGGTGATCGACCACCAGCGCCATGGCGCGGTCCGGGCGGGCGTCGAGGTGGCATCGAAGGATGCCGAGCCGATGGACTCTCCAGGCCCTCGCGATTGGGAGCCCGAAGCCGCGCTGTCGTCGCGCCAAGGCGTGTCGGCAATGGTCGCCGCCATCGACAAGTTGCCGCCACGCTGCCGCGAGGCTTTCATGTTGAATCGTTTTGATGGGCTGAGCTACGCCCAGGTCGCCGCGCAGATGGGTATTTCCGTCAAAATGGTCGAGCAGCACATCAAGCTTGCGCTCGATACCTGTGAACGCTGTCGGCGTGCTTCTGCCGCAGGCGCCATCGGCGAAACTTCGCCCCGAACCAAGCTGCACCGTTCCAAGCATTTATAAAGGTCAGCAATTTCCGACTGCTTGACCTAGGGTATTCAGCGGCTCGCGCGTCTACCCCCTATGAGAGTCCCCGAACGCCATGCGCCCACCTTTTATTCCCACCCTTGACGCTGCTGCGCAGGCGCGTGAGACAGCGCTCGCCTGGTTCGTGCGGCGGCGCAACCCAGCCTTTACCGCGGCAGAAGAACAAGACTTCCAGGCCTGGCTGGCCCACGACGCGACCCACCGCCAGGCTTTCGCCCGCTGGCAGGACGAATGGCAAGCCTTCGACGGAATTCCATCGGAGATGCGGCATCTGCTGGAGCGCAATCTGGCATTTGACCAGGCCATGGAGGCTGCGAGTGACATCGGCCCGCGGCCAGCTGCACCCGTGCCTGCACCAAGCGCGCCCTGTGCCCGGCCCATCCGTCGCCGGGCTTTTCTCCCGGCTTTGGCCGGACTCGCTGCTGTCGTGGGCGGCAGCAGCCTGGTGCTGTGGAACCAATCACAAGCCCAGCCGCTGTACACCCGTGCGTTCAGCACCCAGCGCGGCCAGCAGGCGGAGCTGCCGCTGCCGGATGGCAGCCGAGTGCGTCTCGATACCGCGACGCGGCTGGAAGTCGCCTACTACCGGCAACACCGCGAGGTGAAGCTGCTGGAAGGGCAGGCGGTGTTTGCCGTGCAAACCGATACCGAGCGGCCGTTTCATGTATTGGCAGGCCGCACCCGCGTCACCGTGGTCGGCACGCGTTTTTCCGTGCGCCATACGCCGGGCATTCTGGGAAACGAAGGCGTGCATGTAGCCGTGGAAGAAGGCCGGGTGCGGGTCGAACCTAGGCAGGCAACCCAAGCCAGCGTGGTGCTTTTATCGCCCGGCCAGCGTAGCTACAGCGATGCGGCTGGCAATTCAGGCGTCGTGCTGCCCGTGTCGGCTGCGGGGATTGCACCTTGGCGGGAAGGGCGGGTCAGCTTTGACAACCTGCGCCTGGACCGGGCGGTGGCGGAATTCGCCCGCTACCGCGACCCGCAGCTGCTGATCCACGACGAGGGCGTCGCCGCACTGCGCGTCACCGGCGTTTTTGACCCCATGGACCCGGCAACCTTCAGGCGCGTGCTGCCGCAGTCCTTGCCCGTACGGCTGAAGAATGTCCAGGGTGCGATAGAGGTTGTCCGCGCCGATCGCATAGAGCCTCCGAAGCACTGAAAGCCGCAACTATTTTGGGGGCTGACCTAGGGTATCCGCAGGCCTGTCCGTCTTCACCAGCAAGAACCATTTGTTTTTGTTGTTGAAGGACGTTTCCATGCTTCGCTCCCCTTTGAACCCGGCACCGCTGGCGTTCGCCATCGCTCTGGCTTTTGCTTGCCTACCGGGCCATGCCCAATCCAGCCAGGGCGCACTGGATGGCACTCCCTTGGCTATCCGCATCGAGGCCAAACCACTGGGCCAGGCGCTCAACGACTGGGCCTTGCAAACCCGTATGCAGATCATCGTCCAGCCCGCACTGGTTGCGGGCAAGCAAGCGCCTGCAGTGGCGGGCAGCTTGAGCGCTAAACAAGCGCTGGACCGTCTGCTGGCCGACAGCGGCTTGGTGGCAGTGTCCGAGGGCCATGCCGTGGTGGTCAAGGCGGCCGCGGCCAAACCCGAAGCCACGCTCTCCGCAGTCACCGTCACGGCCACGGCCGATGTGGAAACCGCCTTCAGCCCGGTGCTGGGCTATGTGGCCAAACGCAGCAGCACCGCCACCAAGACCGACACCCCGCTGTCTGAGACCCCGCAATCCATCACCGTGGTCACACGCGACCAGATGGTGGACCAGGGCGCGAACACATTGCAAGAAGCGCTGCTGTACGCCGCAGGTGTGCGTTCGGATCTCTATGGACTCGACTCGCGCAGCGATGACGCCCACATCCGCGGCAGCACCGCCGATGCCTATATCGACGGCCTGCGCCAGACCAACGATTACTACACCTCCACCGCGCGGCCCGACCCCTACACCATGGAGCGCATCGAAGTGCTGCGTGGCCCGGCGGCCATGCTGTACGGCCAAGGCAGCACGGCCGGGGTGCTGAACCTGGTCAGCAAGCGGCCGCAGGCGGAATTCCAGGGCGAGGTGGGCGTGCAGCTGGGCAACTATGGTCGCAAGCAGCTACAGGCCGACATCACCGGTCCGCTGACAGCCGATGGCGAGTGGCTCTACCGCCTGGTGGCCGTGGCGCGCCGCGCCGATACGCAGGTGGACTACGTGGGGGACGACCGCACGCTCCTGGCGCCCAGCCTGACCTGGAAGCCGAATGCCGTCACCTCGCTCACCTTGCAAGGCCTGTCCCAACACGACCGCACCGGATCGACCTCGCAGTTCCTGCCCTGGGCCGGCATGCTCACTGCCAACCCGAATGGGCAGATTCCTACCAGCCGCTTTATCGGCGAGCCGGGCGACCACTACGATACCGACCGCAATAGCCTGGGCTACCTGTTCGAGCACCAGTTCAACGACCAGTGGACGCTGCGGCAGAACTTCCGTTATGCGGAGAACAAGGTGGACTACCTGACCCACTATGCCAACTCCTTCAGCCTGCCTGGCGGCTGGTATGACGACCCGGTGAACCAACGCATCATCGGGCGCTACGGCGACCATACGCAAACCAAGGTACACATCGCTACCATCGACCAGCACCTGGAGGGCCATCTGCAGACCGGCGCGGTACAGCACACCCTGCTGACCGGGCTGGACCTGACCCGCTACCGCAACGACAAGCGCTCGGGCGACTCTTACGACACCATAGATGCCTACGCGCCGGTCTATGGCCTCGCCACACCCGTCGTGCTGGGCGAAAGCCTGCATTCCAGCCAGCGCCAGGCCGGCCTGTATCTGCAGGACCAGATGAAGATCGCGCAAGACTGGATCGTGGTGGCCGGTTTGCGCCATGACCGCGTGACCAACGGCGTGCAAGGCACGGCAGACGAGCACAGCCGGGCCACCACCAAGCGCCTGGGCCTGATGTACCTGCTGCCCAATGGCTGGTCGCCGTACCTGAGCTACAGCGAATCCTTTACGCCGGTGGCTGGCACCAATGTCTACGGCGCGCGCTTCAAGCCCTTGCGTGGCGAGCAGATTGAAGCCGGGGTGAAATACATGCCGGCCAACAGCAGCACGCAGTTCACCGCATCGGTCTACCAGCTGAAGGAGAAGAACCAGTCCACCGTCGACCCCACCCGGGCCGACAACACCATCCAGGTCGGCAGCACCCAGAACAAGGGCCTGGAACTGGAGTGGAAGGCCGCCGTCACCCGCAATGTGGATGCCATGACCAGCTACACCTACACCGATGTGGACAAGCAGCTGACCCAGACTTCGCGCAATCAGGCCAAGGCTTGGGGCAAGTACCGCTTTGCGCTCGCAGGCATAGAAGGGCTGGCGGTGGGCGCGGGCGTTCGCTACCTGAGCGCCTTCCGCGACGGCGCGGCCCCCGCCACACCCGCCATCACCTTGGTCGACGCGATGCTGTCCTGGGACCAGCAGCACTGGCGCTATGCCTTGAACGTAAACAACCTTACCGACAAGGTCTACAACACCATCTGCCTGTCGCGCGGCGACTGCTGGTACGGCGCGCGCCGCACCGCAGTGCTCAGCGCCACCTACCGCTTCTAGTCTGCTGCTGCCAACAAGCGTGGCGCCATGAAGTCCACAAACGCCCGCAGCTTGGGCGAGAGCTGGCGGCTGGCCGGCCAGAGCATCCAGAACTGGCCGCCCAGGTCGCCGCATTGCGCGAGCACCGGGCTGAGTGCGCCACTGCGCAGCGCGTCGCGGGCCAGAAAGTCGGGCATGTAGGCAATGCCCAGGCCGGCGATGCAGGCCTCGCGCATCGCCTCCATGTTGTTGCAGACCAGCGTGCTCGGCGCTGGCAGTACGGTGTCGGGCTGCAGCACCCATTCCTGCAGCTTGCCGCTGGTCGGGAATCTGAAACGCAGGCAGGCATGGCCGGCCAAATCATGCGGCGTGGCCGGTGTGCCGCGCTGCGCCAGGTAGGCCGGTGCAGCCAGCAGCATCAATCTAAACGGCCCGAGCCGGCGCGCCAGCAGCCCAGAGTCGGCCAGCGCACCGCTGCGGATGGCGACATCCACGCCGTCTTCAATCACATCGACCAGGTGGTCGTTGAAGTCCAGTTCCAGCTCGATGGCCGGGTAGCGCTGGCTGAATTCGGGCAGGTGCGGCAGCAGAAAACGGTAGCCGATCACCGGCAGGCTGACCCGCAAGCGGCCCTGCGGCGCCTGGGCCGACTGCTGCATCATGGCCCGCGCATCGGCCAGATCGTCCAGGATGCGGCGCGCCCGTTCACAGAAGATTTCGCCCTCGGCGGTGAGCCGGATGTGGCGGGTGCTGCGGTGGAACAGGCGCACGCCCAGCTGCACTTCCAGCCTGGCCACGTTCTTGCCCACGGCCGAGGCCGAAATGCCCAGCAGCCGCCCCGCGGCGACATAGCTGCGCGCGTCGGCCGCGCGCACAAACGAGGTAAGCCCCACCAGATTGTCGAAGCTGTCTTCGGCCATTCACAACTTTCAGTCCGTAAAGAGCAGAGCTTAGGCCACTTTATCAATGATTGCAGCGTCAATACCATGGCCATCTGATTATTCCAATGGACCACCATGGCTTCTGCTTCTGTTTTGTACATCTCCCGGCGCCAGCGTATCGCGCTGCTGGTCAGCGTCTGCCTGGCGGCCTTGGCCATGCCGCTGGCCTTTACCGGGCCGGCGCTGGCTTTGTCGGCCATCCACCAGTCGCTGGGCGGTAGCCCAGTGCAGCTGAACTGGGTGACAAATGCCTTCATGCTGGCTTTTGGAGCCTGCCTGATGGCTTGCGGCGCACTGGGCGATGCGCATGGGCGCAAGCGGGTGTTTCTCGGCGGGTTGCTGCTGTTTGTGCTGGCCTCGCTGGCCTGGGGGTTCGCCCCCGGCATCGTCTGGCTGGACCTGCTGCGCCTGCTGCAGGGCCTGGGCGCGGCAGCCGCATTTGCCGGTGGTACGGCGGCACTGGCACAGGCGTTTGACGGCGCCGCCCGCACCCGCGCCTTCAGCCTGCTCGGTACCACCTTCGGCGTCGGCCTGGCGTTTGGCCCGCTGCTGGTCGGGTGGCTGATCGAAGCCCAGGGCTGGCGCAGCTTCGGCCTGCTGCTGGCCGTTGTAGGCGGGCTGGCTGCTGTCATCGGGGCGCTGTGCATGCGCGAGTCACGCGACCCGCAAGCCGCCGGGCTGGATCTGCCGGGCGCGGCCACCTTCACCAGTGCGCTGGCGGTGTTCACCTTTGCGGTGTTGCAGGCGCCGGTATGGGGCTGGGGCAGTGCCCGGAGCCTCGCGGCCTTTGCTGTGTCGGCGCTGCTGCTCGCGGCTTTTATAGCCGTCGAGCGGCGGGTGGCGCGGCCTATGCTGGACCTGGGCCTGTTCCGCTATCCGCGCTTTGTCGGCGTGCAGTGCCTGGCCGCCGCGCCGGCCTATGCCTACGTGGTGCTGTTGGTGTTGCTGCCGCTGCGATTGGTGGGCGTGGAAGGCTATGGCGCAGCCGAGGCCGGGCAGGCGCTGCTGGCCTTGTCGGCTCCGCTGCTGGTGCTACCACTGCTGGCCGCGTATCTGACGCGCTGGTTCTCAGCTGCTGCGCTGTGCGGCAGCGGCCTGCTGGTGTGCGCGGTCGGCCTGCTGTGGCTGGGCCGCTGTGTACCGGGTACACCTGCAACCGCGCTGGCTTGGCCGCTGTTGCTGATCGGCAGCGGCATCAGCCTGCCCTGGGGGCTGATGGACGGCTTGGCCGTCAGCGTCGTGCCGCGCGAGCGCGCAGGCATGGCCACCGGCATCTTCGGCACGGTGCGGGTCGCCGGCGAGGGCTTGGCTTTGGCGGTCGTCGGTGCGGTGCTGGCGACTCTGGTGGGGCGGGGCCTGGCGCTGGCGGCGCCCGGCGTGGCCGAGGGCACGGTGTCGCAGGCTGCGCAAAGCCTGGCCACCGGCGGCTTGGCGCAAGCCCTGGCCTTGCTGCCCGGACTCAGCGCCGAGACGCTGCTGCAGGTCTACGGCCTGGCTTTCAACCATCTGCTGTACGGGCTGGCGGGGATGACAGTTCTGACGGCGGCGGTGGTGTTTGCATTTCTGCGGGAGACGCCCGCGCCCAGTGGGCCGGCGGTGCTGGGTGAGGCTTGAGCTAGGTTGATAGCTGCCTCCACCTATTTCATCGGCGCTAGGGGCTAGCCTTGGCGATCCGCTGGGTGATTGACACCGTCATTGAGCGGTACGGGCTCCAATGCGAATGGATTCACGCCCTCCAAGCAACCGACGTTGTAGCCGTACTGGTCCGGGAAAGACCTGCGCTGGTGGTGCGTGTAGATGCCGCAGTGTGCGCAGAAGTAATGCTTGGCGACCTTTGTGTTGAACTGGTAGAGCTTCAGCGCCTCGCCGCCTTGGATGACGGTGATGCCAGACAGAGGTACCGAGGCGACGATCGCGCCTTTTCTGCGGCAGATCGAACAGTCACATCGGCGCGGATTGACGATGCCGTCCGGTAGGTCCAGTTCGAGCACGACGGCGCCGCAGTGGCATGAAAGACGATGCTTGGGGAGGATGGCGACGCCAGCGACGGACTTGATCATGGGAGTGGGGGTCTTGAGGGTTAGGCTGCGTCGCTTCGGCGTAGCGACGCCAGGTGCAAGCCAGTCACTACCGCGGCTGAATATGCCAGAAAGACTGGTGTTGCCGCTAATGCAAAGCCATAGCTGACCAGGACCACTGGGAGCCAAAGCACAAACGATCCGCAGAACGAAGCCACAGCTACTCTTCGCTTCGGCAGCGGCTGTCGTAGGCATGATTGGATGGCGAAACCCAAGACGAAACCGTAGGCAAGTGCGCTTAGCACGAGAGGCCAGCTGTTGCCTCCGATGGCGTAGTAAAGCAGAAGCAAGCCGAGGAAGCTTGCGGCAAAAAACACGGAGGAGGGAAACCGGAGACTATTGAACATGTGCGATGTACGAGTCCGTGATCTGGCGTTTGACTTTAGTGGGCGGCCGTAAGTAGGTCTGTTAGCAGGAAGGGTTAGCCGTCACGTTCACGGGACCGAGCAACCGCCAAAAGCGTTTGCTCATAGCCTGCCCCGAACTCCAGCTTCGTAATGTCTTTGTAGCGAAACGGACGATCATCGTTCTCCCACTCGGCGTTCACGCTCAGCCATCGCAAGACATATGTGTCTTCCGATGTCATTCGGATAGTACCAACCTGAACCTCGTCGGGTTGAACCTTCTCCCGCTCTATGACTAGTACGCCGAATTCCTCTTGAGCGGACTCCATGAGGCTTCGCGTTGAAGTGCAATCAATGCGTTTCGGGATCATCGGGTCTTGCCCATTTAGGCGCAGGGCTCGCTGAATAAGATCCTGCTTCTCAAAAGACTCGGCGATCGAGACTATATCTATGCGGCGGAATGCGCAGTAGCCGTCTAAGTCGAATCGATCACCGACGCGGTGAAGAACGACGAAGCAGTCACTCTCGGCGACTAGGAAACCTTGCCAAGGTGACTCGTCCATCGCTCGGGTAACCTCTACTAACTGGGAATGGTTGCTTGTGGGCATTCGAAGACGGCTAACGTTGGCGTAGTCTGGCAGGCAGCATCGTGATGCTGCACGTTCGCGACGAACCATTAGGTCAAGCGCGATCTAACATTACTGGTTAGGCCTTTCCGCTCGTTACGTGCCAGTTCTGGCGATCTCTCCAGACTGCAGGGCGCCGATGTGTGCGCTGCTTTCGGTAGTGCTCGTAGTCTTGAAGCAGTTCCTCAACCTTCGGAGCGAGGTAGCCGTGCTTGGCGAGGAACTCGCGAACCTCTGCCGGAACCGGCAAGTTGCTGATGCCGTGACGGCGCAGCTGCTTCCACTCTTCCGTTACCTTCGGTTCGGCCCCTTGAGGAACAAGATTGCCACCAAGAATGTAGTGTGCATAGTCGAACTCAGTGAAGCGATGCCAGTCCTTAAGAACGGCGGGAAACGTGCTTTCAGGAACCCCGACCTTACGCATAGTGTCAAGGATGGAGGCTTTAACTGATTCCTGCTCGTCGTCCGAGTAGCCACCGATTCTTCCTTGACGCTTTACGAGAGAAAGTGATAGCTGGCCCAGTTGCTCGGCGAGGATGCGCAACTCTTCGACCGCAGTCTCCGCTCGAGCAACGACCTCTCGTGTTTTCGCTTCGATTCCGGCCTTGGACGCCTTGAACTCAGAAATGCGATCGAGGTTCGCCGCAACTAGGAAAGCGAGTGCAGCGATGAGACCGGCGACGATGCTGAGGAACCATTTCATGAGAAGGCCTACGTGATACATACCACAAACACTGCGGCTTCAGTCAGCAACTCTAACCGTAAAAAAATGCATTGCAATTTGTGTCACATGCGTAGTTTGCTCCATTAAAAGCAGCAACAAACACCGAAGCCGCTGCAGTACTCCGCAGATAACCCCCACCTTCACATCCGCAACGCCTCCGCATACCCCGTCATTTCCAGATACCCATGCCCCACCAGCCGCCCCTGCGCGTCTAGCAGTCGGCTCAGGCCTTCCCAGTACACGGCACCCGTGGACTGCCGGCTGTCCAGCTCCTGGTTGTCCAGCACGGCCTGCACATTGAACCGACCCATCGGTGTATTTAGCGCCCATTCGACCGGGTAGCGCGCCTGGTTCGCCGGACTGGTCCAGGTACGCCCCGGGGTGAAGCGCAGCTCGCCGGGCTGGAAGATGGTCAGCACGCCTTGCGCGGTACGGAACGAGCCGCCGTCCCACAGCGTGCCGCCGTCCTTGCGGCGGATGCGGAAGGCGGTGAGAGCGCTGCCGTCTTGCAGGTTCATGCCCAGCCAGTCCCAACCGGCGGCCTCGGGCGCCAGATAGGCTTGGCTCCACTCGTGGTCCAGCCAGGCGCGGCTGGTGTCGGGGTTGATCTCGAAGCGTTGGCCTTGCAGCTGCAAATGGCCGCTGGCGGCCAGTTGCGGCTGGCTCACGTAGTAGCTGGCCTGGTCGGGCTGCGGGCCTTTGCGAGACAGGCCTTGGCTGCCTTGCAGCAGCAGTGGCTGTGTCGGTGCCAGCTGCAGGTGCAGGCCGAAATCTTGCGCTGGCAGTTCGGCGAGGTACTGGTCGGCGGTGCGGACCAGCGACCAGTCGCGCAGGCGCACGGCTGTGTCGGTCTCGCTGGCTTCGGCAATGCCAAAACCGGCGCGGGTGATGCGCTGGTCGTGCCAGAGTTTCTTACCCTGCACGTCGGTGATGGCCGCATGGGCAAACAGCAGCTGCTTGGCGGCGAAGCGCGAGCTCATCGCCTGCGTGGCTTCCACGCGGCTGCGGAAGAAGGTCAGCTGGAAGCCGAATTCGCGACTGCCCGACACTGCCCGCCCGGTGATGTACCACCACTCTGTGCCGAAGTCCGGGTGGCTGCCCAGGTCGCGTGGGAACTGCATAGCAGCCGGGGGCAGGGCGAACGCCGGGCCGCCCAGGCTGGCCATGGCCAGCACCAGCCAATCGCGGCGCTGCATCACCAGTCCTCCTTCACCGCCAGCACCGCGTCGTGGCCGGCGGCGGCGCGGCCGGCCAGCCAGGCGGTTACGGTGCCGGCCAGCACCACGGCGGCGCACAGGGCCAGCAGGCGGGGCCAGGGCAGGTGCAGGTCCATGGTCCAGTGGAAGCTCTGCGGGTTCACCACAAACACCAGCACCATGGACACGGCCAAGCCTAGCGCCAGGCCGGCGACCGAGCCGATCAGCGTCCAGGCCGCGCCTTCACCGGCCACGACCGCCAGGATCTGCCGCTGCGTCAGCCCCAGGTGGGCGAGCAGGCCAAATTCCTTGCGCCGCGCCAGCACCTGGGCGCTGAAGCTGGCGGCTACGCCAAACAGGCCGATGGCAATCGCCACCGCCTGCAGCCAGTAGGTCACGGCAAAGCTGCGGTCAAAAATCTTCAGGGACGTGGCGCGGATCTGGCTGACTGACG
Organism: Rhodoferax ferrireducens; assembly: GCF_031458075.1. Taxonomy (GTDB): domain Bacteria; phylum Pseudomonadota; class Gammaproteobacteria; order Burkholderiales; family Burkholderiaceae_C; genus Rhodoferax_B; species Rhodoferax_B ferrireducens_A. The sequence goes on from NZ_JAVDXT010000002.1 coordinate 714,727, forward strand.
AGAACTCTAGCGGCGCATCGCTGAGGGCGCGGATGGCCCGCTGCACCTGGTCTTCACGCGCGCCGCTGCCTAGCCACAGCGCCAGGTCGTTCACCGATGTATCGCCGGTCAGGCGCACAAAGTCGGCCTGCTCCAGGCTGATGGCACCAAACTGCCGCGCATAGTCGCGCCACACGCCTGCTACAAAAAAAGTAGCTGGTGGCGCAGGTGCTGCCTGCGGCAGAGCCTCAAAAGTCTTCAAAAGCGGGGTGAACGTGGTGCCGGGCTTGGCGCCGTACAGGTCGACCATGGGCTCGCTCACATAGATGGCGATCTGGCCGGGCGGCACCGGCAGCGCCGTGCCCACCAGCGGCAGGCTGCGCGCCGGGTCGCCGATCTGCCGGGCGATCAGGGTCACGCTGGGCTTGCCCGGGTCCAGCAGCAGGGCGCGCGTGCGCTGGGTGGCCACGCGCTGCACGCCGGGTAACTGCGCTACGGCCTGTACCAGGCTGGGCGGCAAGGTTTGTGCGTCGTTGCCGGCGCTGGCCGTCGCGGTGCGCACATACAGGTCGGCGGGCAACACCACGTCCAGCCACTGCACCATGGAGTCGCGGAAGCTGGCCACCATCACCGTCAGTGCCACGGCCAGGCTCAGCGAAGCGACCACGCCGCTGACGGCCACCGCCGCGCTCTGCCTGACCCGGCGCGCGCGCTCAATCGCCAGCATGGGCAGCAGCCGGTGCGCGAGCAGGGGCGCGAGGCGGTCGTACAGCGCGGCGATCAGCCAGGGCAGGGCGGTGATGCCGCCGACCAGCAGCAAGGCCACCGACAGATAGGCGCCCAGCGGTATGCCGAACACCGGCGGCGCCAGCGCCAGCAACACACCCAGCAGCACCAGCGCCAGGCTCAGCCCGTGGCGGTGGCCGCGGCCCAGGTCGGCACCCAGGCCTTTCAGGGTTTGGGCGGGCGGCAGGCGCTGCGCGGCCCGTGCCGGCCACCAGCCGCCCACCAGGGCTGCGGCCACGCCGAGCGCGCCGTACACCACAGCCGCCAGGCCGTCCCACTGCAGCCGCGGCGCCACGCCGGCGAAGTAGCCGCCACCCAGATCCCCGCCCAGCAGGCGCAGCGCCAGGGCAGCCAGCCCTGTGCCCAGCGCAATTCCGGCCAGGCTGCCGATGCTGCCCAGCACCCATGATTCCCACAGCACCAGCTGCAGCCGCTCGCGCCCGGTCAGGCCCAGCACGCCCAGCAGCGCAAACTGCTGGGCCCGTTTGGCCACGCTCAGCGACAGCACCGAGAACACCAAAAAAGCCCCGGTGAACAACGCCACCAGGGCCAGCACCGTCAGGTTCACCCGGTAGGCGCGCGACAAATTGCTGATGCGTTGGGCGGCATCGCCGGGCTCGGCAGCGGTGATGCCAGGTGGCAGGTCCAGCGCCTGGACGAAGGCCGTGCGGTCCACTCCGCTGCGCAGCCGCAGGTCGATGCGCGACAGCTGGCCGAGCCGGCCAAAGGCCTGCTGGGCTGCGCCTATGTCCATCACCGCCAGCGGCGGGCCGGTGGCGCCCACGCTGCCAGCCACGCGCAAGCGCAGACCGTTTTGCAGCTGCACGGGGCTGGCCAGCAGTTGCTGCGCAGCGGGGTTGAGGAACAGCGTGTCGGGCGCCAGCAAGGCCAGGCGCTCGGCGTTTTGGTCTGGCACCGGCATCAGGCCAGGGGCGACGGCCGCCACCACCAGTGCATCCACGCCCAGCAGCTTCAGCAGCTGGCGGCGGCCGTCCTGGCCGGTCACCAGGGTGGACAGTTCCAGCACCGGGCTGGCCAGTGCCACATCCGGGTGGGCGGCGATGCGGGCGTAGATGGCTTCGTCAAACTGGCCCTGGGTAGCGCGCAGCTCCAGGTCCGGCTGGCCGCCCGCGGCGCTGACGGCGCTGGAGAATTCGCTGAGCGCCGAGGCATTGATCAGATGGACAGAGAACGCCAGCGCCACTCCCAGCATCACCGCCACCACGGCGGCAGCGTTGCGCCAGGGGTGGTGGACAAGCTCTTGCCAGGAGAAGCTGGCAAGCAGGCTGCGCACGGCGGAGCGGGTGGGGGTACGCGGCGCGCGGCGGTCTTGCATGGCTGCGATCATAGGCATTCCCATGGCGTGCCTGGTTGCTATTCAATGAATAGCTGCTTGCGCAGATGGGATATGCGCTAGGGGCTGATTTTTTGTAAATCTATCCAGTGCGCCAGGGCGGCGCGCAGCGTGAGCCAGCCGCTGTGGGCCGGGCTGACCGGGCCGGGTGCGGCGCTGTGGCACAGCTGCTCCAGATCCCTCGCCTGGGCCGACAGCTGGGGTGCGCCCAGGGTCAGCAACACGGTCTTCAGGCTGTGCGCCACCCGGCGCAGGGCCGGCAGGTCGCCGCCTTCGCTGGCCTGGTCGCCGGTGGCGATGTCATGCGGCAATTGCAGCAGGCAGCTGTCGCGGTACAGCTGGAACAGCTCGGCATCGCCGGCGAAGTACTGGTCGATGGCGCTGGCGAGTGCGAGGTCTACCGGTGTTGTTGGGGTTGCCGTCACCGGGGCGTCCTGCAGGGCTTCTTGCACGCACTGCTCCAGCAGGCCGACGGACACCGGTTTTTCCAGCAGCCGCCACACGCCCAGCGGCGCCAGCTGCTGCCGCGTGTCTTGCGTCAGGCCGGCGCTGAGCACCACCACCTTGGCCTGGCCCCGCAGGCAGGGCGATTGCTGCAGCTCTTGCAGCAGGTCGACGCCGGAGGCGCCGGGCAGCATCAGGTCGGTCAGTATCAGCTGCACCGGGGCGGCACCGAGTATCTCCAGCGCCCCGGCCACGCTCTCGCATTCCAGCAGTTCGATCGGCAGCTCTTCCAGCGCCATGCGGACGAAGCGGCGCAGCAGGGCGTCGTCTTCCACCAGCAGGACGCGGGGCTGTGCCATTCAGCGGCCTTTGCCCGCGACCTGCTCCAGGCATTGGGCCAGCAGCGGCGGCAGGTCGGCTACCAGCTGGGGTTTGTGCACCACGGGCACGCCGTCCAGCGCAAAGGTATAGGGGGCTAGTTCGCTGGGGCTCAGCGAGGTGATGACGATCACCTGCAGCTTGCCGAACAGCGGGTGGGCACGCAGGCCGGCCAACAGGGTGGCGCCGTCTATGCCCGGCAGCAGCAGGTCGACCATCAGCACATCGGGCTGGAACTGGCCGGCCATGATCAGGCCGGCAATGCCGTCGCTGGCGGTTTGCAGCTCCACCGTGGGGAACTGGCGCCGCACCAGCAGCGAGACCAGGTTCTGGAAGTGCATCGAGTCTTCGATCAGCAGCAGCTTGACCGGGCCGGCCATGCGGCCGTGGCGGGCGATGGCGCTGGCCACATCGGCTGTGCCCGCGGCGGGTGCCTCGACGGCCGGTGCGGCGCTGCGTTCGCCGCTGCGCCAACGCTCTACCGATTGCCGCGATATGCGGCGGTGCCCGCCCGGGGTTTTCCAGGCTTCGAGCTCGCCCCGGTCCACCATGAGCTGCACCGAACGCACGGCCAGCCCCAGCATGCGGGCGACCTCGATGGTGGTGTAGTGGTCTTCGGGGGGCGGTGGGGGTATCCGGGTGGGGTCGTGGGGCATGGCGGTATTTTAGCGAATACATCAAATTTCGTTAAATGCATCACTTCTGAAATATGATGCGTGAATATATGATACATCTATCAATTTAAATATCATTTTTAATACAAAGAACGTCTCATGAAAAAAATTCTGATTGTCGAAGACCATGCTGATATCCGCCGCCTGATCCGCATGACCCTGGAGTTCGAGAGCTATGACATTTTTGAAGCGGCTGACGGCGAGCGCGGCTTGTTCATGGCGCAACAGGTGCAGCCCGACCTGGTGCTGCTGGACGTGATGATGCCGGGCAGCGTCGACGGCCTGCAGGTATGCCGCATGCTGAAGGCCCAGGCCAAGCCGCCGCGCATCCTGCTGCTCACCGCCCGTGGCCGCAGCGAAGACCTGGAGGCAGGCTTGCAGGCCGGCTCCGATGCTTACCTGGTCAAGCCCTTCAGCCCTTTGCAGCTGATGGAAGTCGTTGAACAACAATGGGAGCCAGCATGACCCGCCACAGCAAGCAATCGCTGATCCCCGATAGTGGGAACAGCTTTTCAGAAGCCGCAGGCCAGCAGATGGAACGCCTGGTGGCCGACTTCGGCCGCATGTACCGCGAACGCAATGACGCGCTGGAAGAGGTGGCCCGGGCCCACCACGACGCCTTGTTCCGGCTGGCGATGGCGGCCGAGCTGAAGGACGACGACACCGGCGTGCACATCATCCGCATCGGTTTTTTGTCGGAGGCGCTGGCCCTGCTGCTGGGGCAGCCCAAGGAAGCTGCGCGCATGCTGCGCAAGGCCGCACCCATGCACGACATCGGCAAGATCGGCATCCCCGACGATGTGCTGAAGAAGCCGGGTTCGTTTTCGCCCGAAGAGCGCGTCACCATGAACCAGCATCCGATCATGGGCGCCGAGCTGCTGGGCCGCTCACGCATACCGCTGTTCCAGATGGCGGCCGAGCTGGCTTTGTCACACCACGAGCGCTGGGATGGGTCGGGCTACCCGAGTCAGCTCAGCGGGGAGGCGATTCCGCTGTCGGGCCGGATCGTGGCGGTGGTCGACTTCTTCGATGCGCTGACTATGGACCGCTGCTACCGTTCTGCGTTTTCCGACGATATCGCACTCAGCATGCTGGCCTTGCAACGTGGTTTTGCTTTCGATCCGCATATCGTCGATGTATTCTTGGCCAATGCTGAAGTGTTGATCGCGGTGCGCGAGCGCGTCAACCAGACCCATCCCACATTCAATGACCTGGTCGAAGCCGATTGAAGGAATCTGTATGCATCTGATCCGCGCGCTGACGGTTTTTGTACTGTGTGGTCTGTCCAGCCTGGTCTGGGCCGGCAAGCTGGCCGACCGTGTGCAGGCTAGCGGCACGCTGCGGGTCTGCGTCTGGCCCGACTACTACGGCGTGAGCCACCGCAACCCGAATACCCAGCAGCTCGAAGGCGTGGATATCGACCTGTCGGCCGAGTTGGCGCGCGACCTGAAGCTCAAGCTGCAGTACGTCGACTCCTCATTTCCCACCCTGGTGGACGACCTGAACAGCGAGCGCTGCGATGTGGCGATGTTCGCCGTCGGCATGCTGCCGCAGCGCATGCAGCAGCTGCGCTTCTCGCGCCCCTACCTGCAAAGCGATATCTACGGCATGGCGACCAAGAGCAGCCGGGTGGTGCAGCAGTGGTCCGATATCGACCAGGCGGGCGTGCTGGTCGGGGTGCAGGCCGGCACCTTCATGGAACCTATCATGCGGGCCCATCTGAAGCGCGCGCAGCTGGTGGTGGTCAAGCCGCCGGCCACCCGCGAAAGCGAGCTGGAAGCCGGCCGTATCGATGTGTTCATGACCGACTACCCGTACAGCCGGCGCCTGCTGGACAACGCCGACTGGGCACGGCTGATCTCGCCGTCCAAGCCCTTCAGCGTGCTGCCCTACGGCTATGCGGTCAAGCAGGGCGACGATGTCTGGTGGAAGAAGATCGATGCTTTTGTAGAGCGCGTTCAGCGCGATGGCCGGCTGGAAGCGGCGGCCAAACGCCATGGCCTGTCGACTATCGTGGTGCCCAAATGAGCTGCGCGGCTAGCCGCTGATCCATGCCCAGGCTTGCGTCTTTCAAGGTTCTGAACAACCGGGTGTCCAGCGCGCTGGCCTTGGCCACCGGCATCCTGCTCACCCTGGCGACCCTGGGCGCACTGTGCCTGCTGGGCTGGCATGAATACGAGGTCCGGCTGGACGAAGACCGCGAGCGCGGCGACCTGCAGGCCCGGGTGCTGGAGGACCACGTCACCCGCTCGATGGGCACGGTGTCGGTGGCCTTGAAGTACCTGTCCACCGACCTGGCGCGGGCCGACATTCTGGGCGGCTTCGCGCGCTCCGACGCCATGCTGGCGCAGGCGCTGGTGGCCTTGCCGTTTGTGCGCGAACTCAGCGTGCTGGATACCTCGGGCCTGGTGCTGTCCAGTTCTTCGGCCAACGAGATCGGCCTGCGGATTGCGCCGGGCCGGCTGCCCACGGATCTGGCCGCCGGCCAGGAGGCGCTGGGGGCCTTCCAGGCCGGGCGCAGCCTGGCGTCATTGGCCGACCAGGCCACGCCCGGCAAGACCACGGCCGGCCTGGGCTTTATTCCGTTCACCCGGGCGTTCCGCTCCCGGGCCGGGCAGAACTTCATCCTGGTGGCCTTGCTGAATCCCGACTACTTTTCCAACTTCCAGTTGTTCACCCTGAACAACGACAAGAACGCCGCCTACCTGCTGGGCTACCAGGGCAATGTGCTGGCCAGCAGCGGCCCGGACGCGCTGCCGCCCGGCGCCACGGTGGCGCAGCACCCGGTGTTCAGCCGCTACCTGCCCAAGACCGAGCACGCGAGCTACGTGGGCGAGGGGGTGCGGCCGGCCCGGCAGGTGGTGGCGTTCCGCTTGTCCAAGTCCCGGCCGCTGGTGGTGCTGGTCGAGCAGCCCTATGCCGACAGCCTGTGGCGCTGGTTTGCGTCGATGCGCTGGTTTGCCGCGGCGGCCGCGTGTACCGTGGTGTTCATTCTGTTCGTTACCTTTTCCGTGCGGCGCAGCCTGCTGGCCCGTGAAGCCGCGAACGCCAAGCTCACTGCCGCCCGGCTGGACCTGGTGCGCCGCGAGCGCGAGCTGCGGGTACTGCTGAAAAGCGTGCAGGAGCTGATCTTCCGTACCGACCCGCAGGGCGCGATGACCTTTGTCAATGAGCGCTGGGAGGCTTTGCGCGGCCAGCCGGTGGAGCAGGCGCTGGGCAAGGCGTTGGCTGCCTTCGTCGAGCCGGCCGACTTTGAAGCGGTAGCCCATCTGTTTGCGCCGCAGAACGGTGCCGGCGTGCGGATGGCGACCGCGCATCTGCGGGCGGTGGATGGCGCGCTGCACCGCTTTGACGTCACTGTGGTGCCCTTGCGCGATACCGGTGACAGCGGCGCCATCGTCGGCTTTGCGGGCAGCGCGGTGGACGTGACCGAGCGCTTTGCGGCCCAGCAGGCCTTGCAGCACCAGCTGGCCTTCGTTGCCTCGCTGCTGGAGATCAGCCCGGCGCCGGTGGCCACCATCAATTCGCGCGGCCAATACACCAGCGTGAACCGCGCCTGGGAAGACTTCATGGGCATCCCGCGCGAGCAGGTGATAGGCCAGCGCGGCACGGCCTTCATGTCCGAGGCCGATGCCGAGCAGCATGCCCAGGCCGATGCCCAGCTGTGGCGCAGCGGCGGCACGCTGCGTTACGAGCTCAAGCTCAAGCACCGCGACGGCTCGCGCCGCGACGTGGTGGTGACCAAGGTGCTGGTGCCGGGCGAAGAGTTCGGTGCCAGCCTGCTCAGCAGCATGATGGACGTGAGCGAGTTCCGCGCCGCCGAACGGGCCATCGACGATGCGCGCGCGGCCGCCGAGGAGTCGTCGCGCGCCAAGTCCGAGTTCATTGCCAACATCAGCCACGAGCTGCGCACGCCGCTGCAATCCATACTCGGATTTTCCGAGCTGGGCATGCTGCGCGGCCGCGAGCAGCCCAAGCTGCAGTCTATGTTCACCGACATCCATGCCTCGGGCGCGCGCATGCTGGCGCTGGTGAACGATTTGCTGGACGTGGCCAAGATCGAAAGCTCGGTCGGCGCCATCACGCTGGAGCGGGCCGACCTGCGCGGCCTGGTGCAGAGCGTGCTGCACGAGCTCAGCCCGCTGCTCGACGCCAAGCACATCCAGCTGGCCTGCGTGCTGGGCAAGCAGCCGCTGATCGCCAAGGTGGACCCGGTGCGCTTCCAGCAGGTGGTGCGCAATATTGCGGCCAACGCCATCAAGGTGTCGCCCGCCGGCGGCGAGATCAGGGTGCAAGGCCACATCACCGAGGACCGGCGTATCTGCATCAGCGTGCGCGACCAGGGCACAGGCATTCCCACGGGCGAGCTGGAGAAGATCTTCGAAGCCTTTGTGCAGTCCAGCAGCAGCAAGGACGGATCGGGCGGCACCGGCCTGGGCCTGGCGATCTGCAAGAAGATCATCGACGCCCACGGCGGCAGTATCCAGGCCGACAACAACGCCGAAGGCGGCGCTATCTTCTGCGTCTACTTGCCCGCACGGCAGAGTTTGAACGCCGAAACGACTTTCTAGTGCAAACTGGATTTGCTATATAAATAGTAGCTAATGGTGAAGTATTTATATGCGCTGGCGAGGTGTTCGGCATGAACACGTTTTAAGATGCCCCGAGCTTCAAGCACGAACAGATGCCAAGTAGCCAAAAAAGGAGAGTCTATGTTTGAGTCCCCTCCGAAGTCCGCCTTCCGCGTTCATATGGCGACGCTAGCCTTGCTCATCGTGGGCATCACGCTATTGGTTTTTAGCCTGGATGGTTTGAGCAGCGGGCATATTGTCGTGCGCTCACGTGGTGCCCAGCCATATGTTGCATATGCCGCGGGGCCTTACGCCACGGCCTTCGCCTGGAATGCTTGGGGGTGCTTGGCATTGGGCACGGCGTCGCTAGGGTATGGTTTGTGGCGCTGTGCGCGCTACTTTCGCAAGCCAGGCGGTGGAGCGGACAGCGCTTAAAGCAGGCCTGCCCTCTGCGGGTTAAGTCGCTTTGGCGTGGCCTGAATCATTCAAATATGCCGTCGGCCCGCAGCTGCAGTATGCGGTCGGCCCGCGCGGCGGCCGCCTGCGAATGGGTGACCAGCACCAGCGCCGCACCCTGGGCCCGGGTCTGGGCCAGCAAGGCGTCCATCACCTTGGCGGCGGTGGTCGGGTCGAGATTGCCGGTGGGCTCGTCGGCCAGCAGCAGGGCCGGGCGGTGCACCAGGGCCCGGGCAATGGCCACCCGCTGCAGCTGGCCGCCGCTGAGCTGCTGCGGCAGGCGTGCGCCCAGGCCGCCCAGGCCCACTTCGGTCAGCAAGTCTTGCACCCGGGCGTCGTCTTGTTGCCCCAGCAGCATCAGCGGCAGGGCCACGTTCTGCGCCACGTCCAGATGCGGCAGCACGTGGAAAGCCTGGAACACAAAGCCCACCTGCTGGCGCCGCAGCAGCGCGCGGGCGTCGTTGTCCAGCGTGCCCAGGTTGGTGCCTGCGATGTGTACGCTGCCGCTGTCCCAGCTGTCCAGCCCGGCCATGCAGTTCAGCAGGGTGGACTTGCCCACGCCCGATTCGCCGACGATGGCCACGAATTCGCCGGGCGCCACGCGCAGCGACACATTGCTGAACACCGTGCTGTCGCCGTAGCGTTTGCCAAGGGCATCGACGACCAAGCTCATGCGATGCGATCCACCAGGGCCAGCACCTGCTGCAGCGCATCGGGCGCGTCGCAGGCCACGACCTGGCGCTGCGGCATGGAGCGCAGCCAGGTGATCTGGCGCTTGGCCAGCTGCCGGGTGGCGTAGATGCCGCGTTCGCACAGCTCGGCCATGGGCAGGGTGCCGTCCAATGCCTCCCAGGCCTGGCGGTAGCCCACGCAGCGCATGCTGGGCAGGTCCGGGTACAGGTCGCCGCGGGCGCGCAGGGTGACCACTTCGTCCAAGAACCCAGCCGCCAGCATCTGCTCGAAGCGCAGTGCGATGCGCGCGTGCAGCCAGGCGCGGTCGGCGGGTTCTAAGGAAATAAGGGTGGTGGCGCTTATCCGGTCTGCGCGTGCAGCTATGTCTTTTGTAGCATGGAAGCTGGACAAGGGCTGGCCGGATGCACGGTACACCTCCAGTGCGCGCTGGATGCGCTGGGTGTCCATTGGTTGCAGGCGGGCGGCGGTGGGCGGGTCTACCTGGGCCAACTGGGCATGCATGGCGGGCCAGCCTTGCACGGCGGCCTCGGCTTCGATGGCGGCGCGGATGGCTGGGTCGGCGCCGGGCATGGGATCGATGCCGTCGAACAGCGCCTTGAAATACAGCATGGTGCCGCCGACCAGCAGCGGCAGCTTGCCGCGCGCGTGGATCTCGGCCAGCAGGCGCTCGGCGTCGGCCACGAACTCGGCCGCGCTATAGGCCTGCAGCGGGTCGCGGATGTTGATCAGATGGTGCGGCGCGGCGGCCAGCTCGGCGGCCGTGGGCTTGGCCGTCCCTATGTCCATGCCGCGGTAGACCAGGGCCGAATCGACGCTGATGATTTCCACCGGGTGGCGCTGGGCAATCGCCAGCGCGGCGGCGGTCTTGCCGGAGGCCGTGGGGCCGGCAATCGCAATGCAACGGGGCAGGGCGCGAGACGAGGCGCTCATCGCCGCACCTCACCGTATTTCTGCACCAGCGTCCAGCCGACGATGGCGATGCACAGGCTCCAGAACCAGACGCCGTTGCTCAGCGGGAACACCGTGCCGTCCATGCGCCAGCCCAGCCAGCGGCCCATGCCAAAGGCCGCCAGGGTCATGCTGAAGCCGTTCAGCGCCGACGCCGCACCGGCAGCCTGCGGAAACGGACCGACTGCGCCGCTCTGGCTGCAGGGCTGGTGTACGCCGTGGGCCAGCGCCACCAGCCAGAACGGCAGCACGATGGCTGCTGGCGTGTGCCAGCCCAGCAGGCCGAATATGCCGACCAGGCTGCCGCCCAACAACGACACGCCAGCCGCCAGCGCCACCGTGCGGCGGATGCCGAAGCGCGCCAGCAGGCGGCGGCACAAAAAAGTGCCCAGCAGGTAGACGAAGCTGAAGGAAAACATCACCAGGCCGTACTGGGTCTTACTCAGGGCCAGCACCTGGATGAACACAAAGGACGACGATGCCAGCACCGTGAACAGCACGCCGTAGGAGGCGGTGGCCAGCAGCGTAAAGGCCCAGAAGGTGGGGTTGCGCAGAATCACCAGCCAGGTCGCCAGCAGCACGCGCGGCTGCAGCGCCCGCGGGTTCTTGCGCGGCGCGGTTTCCACAAAGCGCAGCGCCACCAGGGCCAGCGTGGCTGCGCTGAACACCGCCAGCGCCACCAGCGCGGCCTGCCAGTTGAAGTTGTCCGACAGCAGGCCGCCCAGCGGTGCGCAGATGCAGGCAATCACTCCCAGGCCCGACAGGCCCTTGGACAGCACCCGGGCGCCGATTTCCGGTGCGTACAGGTCGCGCACCAGCGCCCGCGCACACATCACCACCGCGCCCATGGCTGCGCCTTGCAGGGTGCGCCACAGCACCAGCAGCGCCATCGACGGCGCCAGCGCGCTGCCCACCGCCGCCAGCGTGTACACCGCCAGGCCGCAGAGCAGGATGGGGCGGCGGCCGAAGCGGTCGGACAGCGGCCCCCAGACCAGCTGCGAGGCGCCAAACGCCAGCAGCAGGCTGGTCAAGGTCAGCTGGGCCTGGGCCATGGAGGCGCCAAAGCCCTCGGTCAGGCTGGGCAGGGCGGGCAAATACAGGTCGGTGGTGACGGGCTGTATGCCCAGCATCAGCGCCAGAAACAGCACCACCAGGCCGGAGGGCATGCTGGTGGGGGTGGTGGCGAGGGGGGCGGCAGACAGGGGCGGAGCAGACATCCACCTGAGGCTACCAGATAAGCCTGGCCGGGCGCTGCCGCCGGGGTATGTCAATCCATGGTGATCTTGGCGCCCTTGATGATGTCGCGGTACAGCACAGCCTGGGGTTTGACGAAGCTGTGCAGTTCCTGCCCGCTGGCGGGTGCCACGCTGAAGCCGGCTTCGGCCAGCTTTTTGCGCAGCTCGGGTTCGGCCGTGGCATCGCGCAAGGCCTTTTCATACGCGGCCACGGTGGCCGCCGGCGTGCCCGCCTTCAGGAACAGGCCTTGCCAGATCGGCAGCGACACGCCGCTGAAGCCCTCTTCTTCGCCCACGCGCTTGACGGCCGGCAGTTGCGGCACGCGTGCGCCATCGGATACCGACAGCGCCTTGATCTTGCCCTCCTTGAGGAAGGGCATGGCGGTGGACAGCACCAGCACTGCGCTGTCCACCTGGCCGCCGACCAGGTCGGTGGTGATTTGCGCGCCGCCCCGGTAGGGAATGTGCAGCATTGAAATCTTGGCCCGGTCGTTGATGAGTTCACCATAAATGTGCTGCATGGTGGCAATGCCCGGCGTGGCGTAGTTGAAGCTTTCCTTGCCGCCTTTGCGCAGCGCCGCGACCAGATCGGCCAGCGTGTTGTAGGGCGAGCTGGCGGGCACCGCAAAAATCAGCGGGGCGGTGGATATGCGGCCTATGGGTGCCAGGTCTTTCTCCCAGTCCAGCTTGACCCGGGTGTTGACCATGGGCACCAGTACGGTGTCGGTGCCGCCCATGTAGACCAGGTTGCCATCGGCTGGCCCGTTCAACACCTTCTGCGCGGCCAGCATGCCGCTGGCGCCGGCCAGGTTTTCCACCACCACCGCGCGGCCCAGCCGCTTGGACAGCTCGGCACCCACCACCCGCGCCACATAGTCGGAGCTGCCGCCTGCCGAGTAGCCGACGACCAGCGAGATCGGTTTGTTGGACTGCGCCTGGGACAGGCCGGCCAGTAGCATGCCGGTGCCAAGAAGGGCCAGTTGGTTCAAGAGTCTGCGTTGCATGAATGTCTCCATCTGAAAAGAGCGGTGGTTCTGGGTGGGCCTACGCACAGAAAGGCGTTGGCTTATGCATATTGTATTGATACAATGCGTATTGTATTTATATTTTTGGAGTACCCATGCGTACAGGCATGTTTGATTCGTTTGTCACCCGCCATTGGTTCAATGCCGAGGCCAAGGCGATATGGAGTGACCAGGCCACCTTGCAGGCCTGGCTGACGGTCGAGGCCGCGCTGGCGCGCGCCCAGGCCGAGCTGGGCATCATCCCGCAGGCGGCGGCCCAGACGATTGCCGCGCAGGCGGATGCCAGCGCCTTCGATTTGGAGCGCTTGTCGCGCGATATCGCGTTTGCCCAGCATCCGTTTGTTCCTGTGCTGCGCCAGTATGAAGCGCTGTGCGGCGAGCCGGCTGCGGGCTTCATCCACTGGGGCGCCACCACCCAGAATATCTTCGATACCGCGGCTTCGCTGCAGATGTTCCAGTCGCACCAGGTGCTGTCCCGGCATCTGGATGCGGCCATCGAGGCGCTGTGCACGCTGGCGCAGCAGCACCGCGACACCGTGCAGGCCGGGCGTACCCACGGACAGCATGCGCTGCCCATGACCTTCGGTTTCAAGCTGGCGGGCTGGCTGGACGAGCTGGACCGCGACCGCAGCCGTTTGAGCCAACGGCTGGCCGGGTCGTTTGTGGCCAGCCTGGGGGGCGCCATCGGTAGCTTTGCGGCCATGGCAGGCCAGGGCCGGGCGGTCGAGGTGCGGATGGCGGCGCACCTGGGGCTGGCGCCGGCGGGCCTGCCCATGCGCTCCTCGTACGACCGGGTGAGCGACTTCGTGGCGGCACTGGGCCTGCTGGCGGGCACGGCGCAAAAGATCGCGCAGGATGTGGTGTTCATGCAGCGCACCGAGATCGGCGAGGTGGAGGAAGCCTTTCACCTGGGCAAGGTTGGCAGCTCGACCATGGCGCAAAAGCGCAACCCATCCTCGGCGTTGATGCTGACCAGCCTGGCCCGCATGCTGCGCGCGCGCGTGCCGCTGGCGATGGAGGCCATGGTGCGCATGGACGAGGGCGATTCCTCGGCCACCAATGTGACGGATGCCTTGCTGCCCGAGATCGCCATCCTGGCCACATCGATTGCCGAAACCCTGGCGCAGCTGGTGGGTGGGCTGGTGGTGCATCCTGAGGCGATGCGGCGCAATCTGGAGTTGTCGCAGGGCTTGATCGTCTCGGAGGCGGTGATGATGCGCCTGACGGCCTTGATGGGCCGGCACGAGGCGCACCATCTGCTGTATGACGCAGCCCAGCGCACAGTGGCCGAGGGGATTCCGTTTCTGGAGGCCATCTGCACGCATGCCATGTGGGGCACCCGCGCGCTGCCGGACGACCTGGCGCAGTCGCTGCAAGCCAGCGCCTATGTAGGTGATTCGGCGGCGATTGCGATGGAGACCGCGGCCCGGCTGGCGCGTCGATGAGCTGCGGCTAGGCCCTGGCGCGGCGCTTGGCTGCGCTGGCCGGCGCCTGGGTCGACTGCCCTGGGCGCAGCGCCACCGGCAGAAAACGCACGCCATAGGCGCGTGCGGCATCGGCCCAGCGTGCATGGATGGCCTGGTGCAGGTATTCGACCTGGTCAGCTGCATTGCAGCCCACTGTGTCGAAGAAATCCGCATGTTCGTTCGCCAGGTCGGCGCGCCCCAGCAGCACCACGCTGAGCTGGCTGGGCACGTCCAGGCCCAGGCTCGTCAACAGTGCGCGGAAGCCGGCGCCGTCTTCTATGCCCCAGGCCACGAGTGCGCTAAACGGCAGCTGCCCCGCAGCGTCGCGGCGCGCCTGCAGCAGCGCGACCAAGGAACTTGCAAAGTCTTCGTGCGGCAGCTTGGCGACGGCGATGGATTGCAGATCGACGTCGGCCAGCGTGCCGCGCAGCTGCTCTAGCCGGCGCAGGCCCAGGGCGTTGGCCAGGAATTCGTGTGTGCTGGTGGCGTGTGCGATGTGGCGGTGGCCTTGCTGTACCAGGCCGTGCACGGCGGCGGCCAGGGGCTCGCCCCATTCCATGCCCACGGCATCCACGTTGGTGCCGACCAGGCCCAGCCCGTCCACCGCCACCACGTCGGTCTTTTGCCGCACGGCGGCCAGGGTTTCAATCGGGATGGTTTCGAACGAGGACTGGATCACGCAGGCGTCGAAACGCGGCATGCCGCGCAGCACGGCGCGTGCATGCTCGGGGTCGGTGTACGAGACTTCCAGCACCCGGTGCCCTTCGGCCGCAAAACGCCGCTGCAGCCCGTCGACCACCACCCGGCCACGGGCAATGCTGACCGAGCGGCGCAGCAGCAGGACAGAGCGGGTCGCCGATGGCGTATCCGCCACGGCGCGCAGCGGTTCGCCGTTGGAGGTGAAGAAGGTGCCGCGACCGACCTGGGAGTCGATCAGGCCCTGGGTCTTCAGGCTGCCGAGTGCCTGCTGCACCAGGGCTTGTGAGGCGCCAAACCGCCGCATCAGATCGCGTACCGTGGGTGCGCGGTCGCCGGGGCTGGCGGATTTGGCGAGGGTTTCGAGGAACTGGTGGAGTTCGGTGGACATGTGACGCAATTCAATACATTTTGAATTGTATTATGCGTCTGTATCAGCAGGCGGCCAGGCTGCGGCTGCCTCGGCGGCCGCAGGGGCCGGGGGTGGTCGGGTCGGGGATGGGCGTGCCGTCGGCGTCCATGCGCACGGTGACGGTGTTCCAGCTGCGGATGCCGCGTTTGTCCACGCTCAGGCGCAGCAGCCAGCCGACCTTGGCTTCGGGCAGCTCGAAGCCGTCGAACACCAGGTTGCCCAGGCTCCAAATCACCGGCTTGCCCAGCACCACATCGGCGCCCTGGGTCACGTGCGGGTGGCTGCCGACCACGGCGTCGGCGCCGGCCTGGACCATCAGCTTGGCCAGGTCGCGCTGGCGCTGGCTGGGCCCGGGCTCGCGCTCCCAGCCCCAGTGCATGAAGGGGATCACCACGTCGGCACCGGCTGCGCGGGCCGCGCGGATGTCGGCTACCACATGGCTGTCTTCGCTCCAGGCCACGCCGGCCCATTGGGCGCCGGCCTCGAACGAGCGCGGTTTGAATTCGTCGTAGCCGAGCACGGCGATGCGGATGCCGTTTTTCTCGATCCAGTAGGGTTTGTGGGCTTCGGTCAGGTTGGCGCCGCCGCCAAAGGAGGCGATGCCGGCGTTGTGCAGGTGGCCCAGCGTTTCTATGAAGGCATCGCGGCCGTAGTCGCCGCTGTGGTTGTTGGCCACCGACATGGCATGGAAGCGGCCCTGCAGCACCTTCACGCTCTGCGGCGTGGCGCGGAAGGTGTAGATCTTGTTGTCCAGCGCGGTGCCGCTGCTGGCCACCGAGGTTTCGAGGTTGCCGATGGCCACGTCGGCGCTTTGCAGGATGCTGGCGATGGGCGCCAAGGGGTCGCCGCCCGCGGCAATCAGCTTGCCCGGGCCGTCATCCAGCATCACGTCGCCGCCGAACAGCAGCTCCACCGTGGGCGGGGCGCTCTGGCTGAGCAAAGGCAGGCAGAGCAGGGCAGCCAAGAGGGTGGTTCGGGTGGTTTTCATCATTTCTTCCACTCGCACCAGTAGTACAGCTCGCCGTCGCGGATCGGTTCGTACACGCGTTGCAAGCCAGTGAAGCCGTAACGCCCATTTTTTGCAGGTGGGTACAGGTAATCGGCCTGGTGCAGCAGCACCGCGCCCTGCGGCGGCTCGCGGTCGGCGTAGGTGTAGAGCTTGATGGCGGCCTGGTCGGCGGGCTGGCGCTCGAACACCAGGCGGAACATGAAGTAGGAGCCGATGGATACCGGCGCCACGGTATACGGCGAGGCCGCGGGGTGGGCGCGTATGACTTGCGTTTCGCCGCCGTAGCTGACGTGGCAGTCCACGGTCTCGGCTTGGGCCAGGCTACCAATGCAGGCGGCCAGGAGGAGCAGGCGTTTCATTGGCTAGCGCCCGCGCATGAAGAGGGCATCCAGCTCTTTGATGCTGATCTGCCGCCAGGTCGGACGGCCGTGGTTGCACTGGTCGGAGCGGTCGGTGGTTTCCATTTGGCGCAGCAGTCCGTTCATTTCGTCGATGGTCAGGCGGCGGTTTGCCCGCACGGCGCCGTGGCAGGCCATGGTGCCGAGCAGCTCATTCTGCGCGCGCTGGATGACAGTGCTGGCTTCGTGTTGTGCCAATTCGGCAAGCACGCTGCGTGCCAGTTCGGTGGCGTTGCCCTGCACCAGGCTGGTGGGTACGGCGCGCACGGCCAGGGTCTTGGGTGAGAACGGGGTGATTTCCAGACCCAGCGTGGCCAGGGTGTCGGTATGCGCTTCGGCGGTGGCGACTTCCTGCGGCGTGGCTGCAAAGGTCACCGGGATCAGCAGCGGCTGGCTGGTGATGCGCGCATCCACCAGTTGGGTCTTCAGCCGCTCGTAGACGATGCGCTCGTGGGCTGCGTGCATGTCGACGATCACCAGGCCCTGGGCGTTTTCGGCCAGGATGTAGATGCCTTGCAGCTGGGCGATGGCCCGGCCCAGCGGCCAGATTTCGGCGGCGGCCGGGGCTGGCGTGGCAGGTGCCGGCGTGGGCGCCACAGGCATGGCTGCGGCGGCGGGTTGGACCGGCCACAGCGCTTCCATGTCCGACACCCGGTGCGTGACAGGGGCTACAAAATGCATAGCTGCCTGCGCAGGTAGAGTCTGCGCCAGAGGCAGATTTGGCTTAAATATTTCGGGCGCTGGGCTGGGCGCCGAACTGGACGTGGTAGCCAGCGCGGCAGCGGCTGCGCGCGGCGCGGCCAGGGCTGCGTCCACGGCGCGGCGCACGGCCTGGTGCACCTCGCGGCTGTCGCGGAAGCGTACCTCGATCTTGGTGGGGTGCACGTTCACGTCGACCCGCGTCGGGTCGATCTCCACATACAGCGCATAGATAGGCTGGCGCTGGCCGTGCAGCACGTCCTCATACGCGCTGCGGGCCGCATGGGTAATGACTTTGTCGCGCACGAAGCGGCCATTCACATAGGCAAACTGCTGGTCGGGCCGGGCCCGCGCCGCGTCGGGAATGCCGACCCGGCCCCAGACGCGCACCGCCTGGCCGCCATCGTCGCGCATGCTGCTCAGGTAGTCCACGGCCACCGATTTATCTTTGAAGTCGTCGCCCAGCACGTCGCGCAGGCGCTCGCTGATGGCGTCGAGGCTGGTGGGGGCCGGGCAGGCGCGCCATTGCTCGACCAGCTTGCCCTCGTGCCAGATGGCAAAGCCCACGTCCGGTCGGGCCAGCGCGTGGCGGCGCACGGCTTCCACGCAGTGGGCCAGTTCGGTGGCATCGGTCTTTAAAAACTTGCGCCGCGCCGGTGTGCTGAAGAACAGCTCTTTCACCTCGACCGTGGTGCCAGTGCTGCGGGCCACGGGTTTGAGCTCGCCACTGCGGCCGTCCAGCAAAAATGCGCTGGATTGGCCGCTAGCGCGGGAGGAGATTGCCATGTCAGCTATCGAGTTGATAGCGGCCAGGGCCTCACCGCGGAAGCCCATGGTGCCCACCGATTCCAGCTCCTGCAGGTCGCGGATCTTGCTGGTGGCGTGGCGCTTCAAGGCGATCGGCAGCTCTTCCATGGGAATGCCGCCGCCGTCGTCTTCCACCGCAATCAGGCGCACCCCGCCGGCCAGCAGGCGCAGGGTGATCTGGGTGGCGCCCGCATCCAGCGCGTTGTCGACCAGCTCGCGCACCACCGAGGCCGGCCGCTCGACCACTTCACCGGCCGCAATCTGGCTGATCAGTTCGTCGGGCAGCTCGCGGATGCTGCGGCGGGGAGGGGGGGCGATGGGGTGGGGAAGTACGGTACTCACCCGGCGATTTTAGGGGCGCCGGGTTTCAACCGAATTCGATGAAATGGGCCGAGGACCAGACCTTGCTGTCGTCGCGTTGCCGCCCATGGAAGTACACCGGGCGGAAGCCGAACGGCGCATTTTCCGGCGCCACCTGTACCTGGCCTGCCACCGTGCGGGGCAAAGGGGCGTTGGTGAGCCGCTCCAGCGCCAGGAACAGCTCGGTGCCGCCCAGCTCCAGCTGCAGCCGGCCGTCGCGCAGCAGGTCGGCACCCGACACCTCCCAGTGGAAGTCGGGCCGGTGCACGAAGGGGTTGCGCTGCAGTGGGTCGCCCACCTTCACATAGCTGTCTATCGTGCCTTCGACCACCAGCCGCAGGTCCTTGAGTTGGCTGACTTCGATCTCGATGCTGTCGGCATCGCCATAGGTGTCGCTACGGAAGGCGATGCTGGTCGGGCCGGCCCGCCAGCTGGATTCCTCCGCATGCTCGAAGCCATGGCTGCGAAAGCTCTGGATGCTGGCGCCCAGCACCTGGATACGGCCCTGCCAGGCGGCCCAGCGGTAGCGGTCGGGGATGCGCGCGCCGCCCCAGCGCAGGCGGATGCGGCGGTCTGAATAGCCGAGTTCGCAGTGCAGGTCGCGCTCCCAGATGCGGCCGGTGTGGTCGTAGGCAGCCAGGTATTCCCAGCCGCTCTGGCCGAGAAAGCGGTAGTCCAGCACCGCGTCGCCCTGCCAGCGGAAGGCATCGCCCTGCGGGTGTGGGCCGCAGCGGGTGATCAATGCCGCGTGCTCGCCGGTGGTGGCCCAGGTGTGGCGGGCACGCAGGGCGCGGCCGATGCTGGCGCGGTCCAGGCTGTCGGCCAGCACGCCGGTCAGGCCGCCGTGCACGCCAAATACCTGCACCCCGGGTGCGCCGCCGCCGGGCCGGCCGCGGTGCTCGTCGCTGCTGGCGGCCACGCCCAGCTGGTAGCCGCGCTGGATCACGTCCTGGTAGAGCCAGCCGAAGTGGCCCCAGGTGGAGGCGATTTCCACCAGCCGCTCCAGTTCGGGGTGGTGCCAGTCGGGGATGTAGCGGCGCCCGCCGACGTGGGGGATCAGCAGATGCTGCTGCGCCTCGCCCACATAGGCGGCCCACAGCTCTTCCACCGGCCAGCGGCCCAGGCTGACGGCGCTGCCCTTCATGTCTTCGTTCCATACCAGGGTGCGGTTGTGCTCGCCGCGCGCGTTGTATGGAAAGCCGGGCGCGGTATCGCCCAGGAACACCACGTTGTGGTCGCCCCCGGCGGTGGAGCTGCCGCACCACTCTTGCACCGGGAAGGCGACGAAGCTGCCCGGGCGGTCGATCTGGTTCACCGCGTCCAGGCCGAGCTGCCAGTTCTGGTCGGTGATCTGGAAGTCGTTGGCGGTGTAGCCAAACACGTCGATGCCGCCGATGTCGCGCGCATAGGCGGCGTTGTAGGCCGGGCTGTTGGTGCCCACGGTGTCGTGGGCATGCACATGCAGGTCGGCGTAGAACGGGCGCTGGGTGGGGAAGTCGGCCGCCACATCGACATAAAACTCGGTGGCCGGCAGCTGCGGCAGGCCGGGTACGTCGGCCAGCAGACGGTAGCTGCCGGCGGGCAGGCGCAGGCCTGTGCCGATGTCCAGGCCTACCGAGGCCCAGCCTTGCGCGGGCAGGTCCAGGGTGTGGGTGTGCAGGGTGGCTCCGTCCTGTTGTACCCGCAGCCGCAGCGGCAGGCCCTGGTCGCGCACGATATTGCCCCAGCGGTCCAGCACCGACACGCGCAGCGGCAGCGGCACCTGGGGCTGGGCATAGCGCGGCGCGTTCAGGAACAGCTTGGCGGCCGGGCCGTGGGCTACCTTGATCACCACGTCGTCGGGCACGGTCACAAAGCGCGAGGTGCCCAGCGGGTCTACATACAGGCGGAAGCGGAAGCTGTCTTCCACAAAGGTCTGCACCCGCGTGCCAGGCCCGCCCGCGCGGCGGTCGCCCAGGCGGATGACGATGTGGTCGCCGGCGTTCAGGTAGCCGTCGACCACGTCCACGATGATGGCCTTTTGGTAGGGCCGCTCGTGGCCCTTCTGGTCGAAGCGGATCGACAGCGACTGCACCGATGCCGGGCTCTGGCCGGGCACCAGGGGCGCGGCCTGGTATTCGGCGCTGATGTAGTTGGCGGCGGTCGGGTCGCTGGTCTGGAACAACGCCCAGTCGGAATAGAACTTGAAGGTGGCCTTGATCCAGGCGCCGTCTGCAATGCCGGATGCGCCGACTTCGTAGTCGAGGATGATTTCCTGCCAGCTGCCGGCCTCGACCTCGCTGACGTTGCACTGCACCCGGCCTATGAAGGGCAGGGCCTTGTTCTGTACGTACAGGCCTTGCGGCGCATGGTGCGGGCCGAGATCGTGCTGCAGCACTTCGTAGCGGCGCTGGATGTCTTGAAAGTCGTTGACGGACATGCTGTTACTCCGCGTGGATGCCGGCTGCCTTGACCAGGGCAGCGTATTTGCGGGACTCATTGCCCACCAGGGTCTGGAAGCGTACTTGCGGGTAGCCGGTGACTCTTATGCCTTGCGCGGCCAGTTCGCTGCGCAGCGCGGGGTCGGCCAGCACGCGCCCGGCTTCGGCGCTGATGTTGTCGACCACTGCGGCGGGCGTGCCCACCGGCGCAAACAGGCCGAACCATGTGCCGGCGCGGAAGCCCGCGTAGCTTTCGGCCACCGTGGGCACGGCGGGCAGCAGGGGCAGGCGGCTCTCGCCACCGCTGGCTAGTGCCACCAGGCGGCCGGACTGGATGTGCGCCAGGGCCGGGCCGACGGCGATGAACATCACGTCCACCTGGCCGGCAATCACGTCCGACATGCCCAGGGGCCCGCCGCGGTAGGGGATGTGCGTCAGGTACACCCCGGCCGCCTGCTTGAACAGCTCGGCCGCGAAATGCTGCGGGCTGCCATTGCCCGCCGAGGCGTAGTTGTACTTGCCGGGCCGGGCCTTGGCGGCCTGCACGAAGTCCTGCAGCGTCTTGAACCCGAGCTTGGGGTTGGCCACCAGCACAAAGTCGGTTTCGCCCAGCGAGACCACGGGCAGCAGGTCGCGCTTGGGGTCGTAGGGCAGGGGAACGGACAGATTGGGCAGGATGGTGATCGGACCGTCCGCACCCAGCAGCAGGGTATGGCCGTCAGCCGTGGCCTTGGCCACTGCATCGGCGGCCACGATGCCGCCCGCACCGGCCCGGTTTTCCACCAGCACCGGCTGCTTCCACACGGTGGCCAGGCGCTGGCCGACCTGCCGGGCGATGGAGTCGGCCGAGCTACCCGCCGTGTTGGGCACCAGCAGGTGCACGGCTTTGGCAGGGTAGGCCGGGTCGGCATGGGCGCCCAGCAGCGCTCCTGCGCTCGCCAACAGGCAGGCAAAACGGGTAAGGACAAGAGGCAGGCGCATGCAGGGCAATCGAAAAAAGAGGGTTTTCGATTGTGGAAAGCCGCCGCCCAAAGGCCAACGAATAAGCTTGCAGATGCTTGCTCGGAAAACGCATAAGGGCGGGTTTGGGGTCCACCCGTCCGACTGGTGAAGCTGAGATGCTTTATGCGAGAAAATGACCTCCGGCGCTTATTGGTTATGCGTGAGGCGCTATGAAAAATGAAGTTTATTTGGACAAGTGCTGGCGGCTGATGAAGGATGCTTCAATATTGCGCCTGCGCCGAGGTCGTCGATTCCCGTGCCGCCCAAGGCCGCAGTCGGCCAGTGCAAGTCTTCTGAATGTCGGCTTTGGGTAGATGCAAAGGGCTGCGTTGGGCCCAAAGGCGACAGTGGAAATAGCTCTCCAAAGCGGTCTGCGAGGCGCTACCCAGCGTTCCCGCGCTCATAACCTTGCCCTCTGAGCGCCCCGATTTCACCTTTTCAAGCTATAGTTTTCCCAGCGCAAGCCTGCCGGGTTTCACGGGATTTTTATACCTGGATGTTTGTACAGCAAGGTCGTTAAAAACATAGGCTGCAAGCCACTCTCAGGAGGAATCCGTGTCCAGAATATCCCGCACCGCCCAGCTTATCCCGCAGGTTCGTTAGGCCCTAGCCGATGATCGACCTATCTCCCCTCGTCCCCTGGCCGTTCGTTATCGCTGGCTTCGGCCTGAGTCTCGTCGTCGGTCACCGCATGCGCGGACCGAAGGCCTTCGGGGGCATCGTCGCGGCGGGCATACTCGCATTCGTATCAGGAGTTCTGCTCACGTTTGCTACTGTCGTGGCACAGACGGCATGCGTCGAGAGTCTTCACTTGTGCAAATCACATGGTGAGGAGAATCTGTCGTATTCATTCCATTCGTTCTTCGCTATCCCGGTGTTCTGGATCGCTATGTCAATGTTCGGGAGCAGCGACGACGTTTCCTCAGTTGATGGCATTCCTTATGACAACGCAGTGGTCTCCGCTTTGGCCCAGTTCCGGAAGCAAGCTTCGGTACGAGAGTTGTGCCCAGGCTGTGGCTCACTTGTTTCGGTCGAGCGCCTCAGCCAATCGAGCGCAGAGGGAGCGACCGCGCTGCGTACACATTGCAAATGCGGAAAGTGCTCAGGAGAATTTGAGCTGTCCGGGAACAGTGCCTAACCCTTCCTTCAAGCGGACCTGCCTACGGCAGGCCGCTTAAGTCAAACGTTGAGCGTCCGCTTTCTCAAACAGTCCCTGACTGGTATTGGCCGTATTCCGCCGTACTGACTCGACCAACGCAGGCCTACCCCGCCACCGCAAATGGCATGCGGATATCGGCCAGAAACTGCTGCGCGCGCGGATGCTGGGGCTGGGCAAAGAACTCCTGCGGCGTGGCGCGCTCAAGCACCCGGCCCTGGTCCATGAACAGCACGCGGTCGGCCACCTCGCGGGCAAAGCCCATTTCGTGGGTTACGCAGACCATGGTCATGCCGTCCTTGGCCAGGGCGCGCATCACCTGCAGCACCTCGCCGACCATCTCCGGATCCAGCGCGCTGGTGGGTTCGTCGAACAGCATCAGCGGCGGCTGCATCGCCAGGGCCCGGGCAATCGCCACCCGCTGCTGCTGGCCGCCCGACAACTCGGATGGATAGGCATGGGCCTTGTGCGCCAGGCCGACGCGGTCCAGCAGCGACAGCGCTTCCTCATGCGCCACCGCGGGCCGCAGGCCGCGCAGCCGCAGCGGGGCCAGGGTGCAGTTCTGCAGCGCCGTCAGATGCGGGAACAGGTTGAACTGCTGGAACACAAAGCCGATGCCGGAGCGGAAGGCGTTCACGTCCAGGCCCTTGCGGTGGATGTCCTGGCCGTCGATCTGGATCTGGCCGGATTGGATGGCCTCCAGCCGGTTCAGGGTGCGGATCAGGGTGGACTTGCCCGAGCCCGACGGCCCGCAGACCACCACCACCTCGCCACGGCCTATGCTTTCGCTGACATCGACCAGCGCGTGGTAGGCGCCGTACCATTTGTTGACCTGGTCCAGGTGGATCATGCGGATACTTTCAAAGGACGTGCCTGGCTGCGCTGCTCCAGCCAGAAGGCCAGGCGCGACAAACCGAAACACAAAACAAAATAGCTGAACGCCAGCAGCGCGTAGACCTCGGTGCTGCGGGTGAACACCTGGGTGTTGATCTGCGCGGCGATGAACGACACCTCGGTCAGGCCGATGATGTAGCCGAGCGAGGTGGCCTTGATGGTGGCAATGAACTGGTTGACCAGCGAAGGCAGCATGTGGCGCAGGCCCTGGGGCAGCACCACCAGGCGCATCGTCGCCAGGTAGCTGAAGCCCAGCGAGCGCGCGCTTTCC
Organism: Rhodoferax ferrireducens; assembly: GCF_031458075.1. Taxonomy (GTDB): domain Bacteria; phylum Pseudomonadota; class Gammaproteobacteria; order Burkholderiales; family Burkholderiaceae_C; genus Rhodoferax_B; species Rhodoferax_B ferrireducens_A. Next base: position 738,860 of record NZ_JAVDXT010000002.1, read on the forward strand.
ACCTGGCCCTTGGGAATGCCCAAGATGCCGGCGCGCACGATCTCGGCCAGGTAGACGCTGTCGAACACCACCAGCGCCATCAGCATGGTGCTGAACTGGTCGGTCTTGTGGCCGGTAAGGCTGGGCAGGAAGAAGTAGGCCCAGAAGATCACCATCAGCAGCGGCACGCCGCGCAGCACGAAGACGAAGACCGTGGCCGGCCAGTAGACCCAGCGGTACGGGCTGACCCGGGCCAGGCCCAGCAGCAGGCCTAGCGGCAAGGCCAGCACCAGCGCCAGCCCGGCCAGCAGCACGGTCAGTGCCAGCCCGCCCAACGCCCCGTTCGGGTACTGCCCGACCAGAAAATAGACCCAGTAGGTCTGGATAAGCTCCAACATCGAATGCCTGCCTTAGAGAGTGCGCACGGGGTAGCGCTGGTGGTACCAGGCGCCGGCCCCGGTGATGGCCAGCGACACCAGCAGGTAGGCGCTGGTGGCGAAGGCAAAGGCTTCCGCGCTGCGGAAGCTGGCCGACTCGACCTTGGCCGCCTGGTACATCAGCTCGGCCACGCCGATCACGGTGGCCACGCTGGTGTCCTTCCACAGGTTCAGGGTTTGCGACAGCAGTGGCGGCACGGTGATGCGCAAGGCCTGGGGCAGCACCACCAGGCGCATGGTGGCCAGAAAGCCGAAACCGAGTGCACGGCTCGCCTCGGTCTGCACCGTGGGGATCGCGCGGATACCGCTGCGTATGTCTTCGGCCATATAGGCCGCGGTGTACAGCGTCAGCGCTACCACCGCGCTGATGGCTTCGATATTGCCGGCGTACAGCCATTGCTTGACCGGCTCGGGCAGCAGCTCGGGTGCACCGAAATACCAGAACAGCAGGTGCGCGAGCAGCGGCACATTGCGTATCACTTCCACATACAGCCAGCCCAGGCTACGCAGCAATTTCAACGGCGACAGGCGCAGCAAGGCGATCAGCGCCCCCAGCGGCAGCGCCAGCACCAGGGTGGTGCCGGCCAGTTGCAGCGACAAGGCCAGGCCGCTGAGCAACCAGTCGTGGTACTGGCCGGTCAGCAGCAGGTTCAGATCAAAATTCAACATGGGCAAAAAGCAAAAAAAGAATCCGCACCACCCGTTAAGGTGGTGCGGACAAACACGAAGCCGCTGTTAAATCTGGTCGCTGTCGATCTTGAAGCTGCGTTTTTCGAACTGCAGCTTGGTTTCAGGCCCATACCATTTGACGAACAGCTTGTTGGCGTCGCCCGAGCTTTCCAGGTCGCGCAGCACGCCGTCGACCAGGGTCTTCAGGCCTTTTTCGCCTTTCTTCAGGCCCAGAGCCAGCGGCTCTACGCTGATGTTTTGCGGCAGGATGGCGTAGTCCTTCTTGGCGGCGCCGAGCTTGGCGTGGTCGTTGATCAGCGAGGCTTCGTCGTTCACATAGCCCACGCCCTTGCCCTGCTGCAGCGCCAGGAAGGCCTGTTGCGTGGTCTCAAAAGTTACCACGTCGACATTCGGCACGGCCTTGCGGATGTTCGGCTCTTGCGTGCCGCCCTTGACGGTCAGCACCTTCTTGCCGCCCAGCTGGGGCAGATCGGTGATGCCGCTGCTGGTCTTGACCAGCACCTTCTGGCCGGTGACGAAGGTGGTCAGCGAGAAGTCGATCTGGGCTTCGCGCTCCTTGTTGTGGGTCAACGATGCGGCCAGGATGTCGACCCGGCCTTGCTGCAGCTCGGGGATGCGCGCGGCCACGGCCAGCTGCTTGAACACCGGCTTCACACCCAGCTTCTTGGCGATGGCATTGCCAATATCCACCTCGTAGCCCACGATCTCGCGGGTCTTGGGGTCGACAAAGCTGTTGGGCTCGTCGGTGCCGAGCACGCCGATGACGATCTCGCCTTTCTTCTTGATGTCGTCCAGCTGGTCGGCCAAGGCGGCCTGGGCAAACATGGAGGTGGCCAGCACTGCGGCCAAAAGAACGGAGGGGCGGAACTGCATTGTGAGAGCTACCTGTAAGTGATGAGGAGCCCGAATGTAGAGAGACACATCGCCGTCGTGAACGAAGCATTTGGGATATGCAAGCTGGAAAACCGCATAACCAGCTCGTGTAGAGAGCCAAAAACGTTCTTAGACAGATTGCTTGTTTGCAGCTGATTTTTAATTCGTTCGCCGGACTCGGCTTCCGCCCTAGAGTGGCCGCTTTTAGCTCAGCAGAAAGCCGCACCATGTCTTCGATTTACGCCGACAACTCCTTGTCGATTGGCCGCACCCCGCTGGTCCGCCTGAACCGCATCACCCATGGGGCCAAGGCCACGGTGCTGGCCAAGATCGAGGGCCGCAACCCGGCGTATTCGGTGAAATGCCGCATCGGCGCCGCGCTGATCTGGGACGCAGAAAAGCGTGGTCTGCTGGGGGCGGGCAAGGAAATCGTCGAACCGACCAGCGGCAATACCGGCATCGCGCTGGCCTTCGTGGCTGCAGCCAAAGGCATACCCATCACCCTGACCATGCCCGAGACCATGAGCATCGAGCGACGCAAGATCCTGCTGGCCTACGGCGCCACCCTGGTGTTGACTGAGGGCGCCAAGGGCATGAAGGGCGCGATCGCCAAGGCCGAGGAAATCGCGGCCAGCGACCCCAAGTACGTGCTGCTGCAGCAGTTCAAGAACCCGGCCAATCCGGCGATCCACGCCACCACCACCGGGCCGGAAATCTGGCAGGACACCGATGGCAAGATCGACATCCTGGTGTCCGGCGTGGGCACGGGCGGCACCATCACCGGTGTGTCGCGCTACATCAAGCAGATCCAGGGCAAGGCCATCATCTCGGTGGCGGTGGAGCCCACGGCCAGCCCAGTGCTGACGCAGAAGCGCGCGGGCGAAGAGCTGAAGCCCGCGCCGCACAAGATCCAGGGCATAGGCGCGGGCTTCGTGCCCGATGTGCTGGATTTGTCGCTGGTCGACGCGATCGAGCAGGTCAGCAACGAGGAGGCGCTGGACTACGCGCGCCGCCTGGCCCGCGACGAAGGCATTTTGGCCGGCATCTCCTGCGGCGCCGCGGTGGCCGCCGCGGTGCGCTGGGCGAACAAGCTGGAGAGCGAGGGCAAGACCATCGTGGTGATCCTGCCGGATTCGGGTGAGCGTTACCTGAGCTCGGCGCTGTTTGAGGGCGTGTTTGACAGCGCCGGCCTGGCTGCTTAGCCCCGCGGTAATTCTTTGTAAGAAATAGGCCTCTAGCGCTTATTCTCTGTGCGCAGACAGCTATTGAATAAATAGCAAATACCGTTTGTGCGGCAAGCTCCGCACAAACGCTGCCACCCTGTGGCCAGGGGTTCAATTCGGCCAACTTGCGCCCCAGGACGGCCATTCAATCTAGGGAGCGCCCTGTTGCCACGGGGTGCAGCGCGATGCAGCATTACATTCGCGGCCATGGCAGCAGCTTGCCAGACCCGAACCCTGCAGAACCCTGCACACCGCGAGAGAACCCGAACATGAAAACCAAAGCCGCAGTCGCCTGGAAAGCCGGCACCCCCCTGACCATAGAAACCGTGGACCTGGAAGGCCCCAAGTTCGGCGAAGTGCTGGTCGAGATCAAAGCCACCGGCATCTGCCACACCGACTACTACACCCTCAGTGGCGCCGACCCTGAAGGCATCTTCCCCGCCATCCTCGGCCATGAAGGCGCCGGCATTGTGGTCGATGTCGGCCCCGGCGTGACGACATTGCAGAAGGGCGACCACGTCATCCCCCTGTACACCCCCGAATGCCGGCAGTGCAAGTTCTGCCTGAGCCGCAAGACCAACCTGTGCCAGCTGATCCGTGGCACCCAGGGCAAGGGCCTCATGCCCGACGCCACCAGCCGCTTCAGCCTGGGCGGCCAGCCCATCTTCCACTACATGGGCACCAGCACCTTCAGCAACTACACCGTGGCGCCGGAAATCAGCCTGGCCAAGATCCGCAAGGACGCCCCGTTCGACAAGGTCTGCTACATCGGCTGCGGCGTCACCACCGGCATCGGCGCCGTGCTGTTCACCGCCAAGGTCGAAGCCGGCGCCAATGTGGTGGTCTTCGGACTCGGTGGCATCGGCCTGAACGTGATCCAGGGCGCCAAGATGGTGGGTGCCGACAAGATCATCGGCGTCGACCTGAACCCGGCCCGTGAAGCCATGGCCCGCAGCTTCGGCATGACCCACTTTTTGAACCCCAAGGACATCGAAGCCGCTGGCGGCAACATCGTCGACGCGATTGTCCAGCTGACCGACGGCGGTGCCGACTACAGCTTCGAGTGCATAGGCAACACCAAGGTCATGCGCCAGGCCCTGGAATGCACCCACAAGGGCTGGGGTCGCAGCATCATCATCGGTGTGGCCGAGGCCGGTGCCGAGATCAGCACCCGTCCGTTCCAGCTGGTCACCGGCCGCAAATGGGAAGGCTCGGCCTTCGGCGGCGCCAGAGGCCGTACCGACGTGCCCAAGATCGTGGACTGGTACATGGAGGGCAAGATCAGCATCGACCCGCTGATCACCCACACCATGCCGCTGGAGGACATCAACAAGGGCTTTGATTTGATGAAACGCGGTGAATCTATCAGAGGTGTGGTGCTGTTTTAACGATCTTCCTGGTTTAGCCTGTCTGCCCCAGAGATACCGCGGAACCGGCTTAGCCGGGCCGCTGGTATCGCCCCCTGCAAGGGGGTTGGCGGAAGACGCGTAGCGCTGCAGCCTGGGGGTGTTCTTTTTTGCAAACGGTGCGCGGCCGTTCCGCGTGGACCTTCAGGAGACAAAAATGACTCTTTCTGCATTGCATCCGGCCATAGGCCAGGGCAAGAAGCCGGGCGCGCCGGGTTTCAGCGGCGGCACGCTGACCTGCCATTGCAGCCACGACCCGGTGGTGGTGAAGGTGGATGCGCAAGTGGCGCACAACCACGCCTGCGGCTGCAGCAAGTGCTGGAAGCCGGCCCATGCGCTGTTTTCCATTGTCGGCGTGGTTTCGCGCGACAAGGTGCATGTGACCTCGCGTCCCGAGAAATTGCAGGTTGTCGACCCCAGTGCCACGATCCAGCGCCACGCCTGCAAGGCCTGCGGCGTGCACATGTTTGGCCGGATTGAGAACAAAGACCATGGGTTCTACGGCCTGGACTTCATCCACACCGAGCTGTCCAGCGACACCGGCTGGGCCGGGCCGGAGTTCGCGGCCTTTGTTTCGTCCATCATCGAAACCGGCACGCCACCCGAGCAGATGGCCGGCATACGCCAGGAGCTGCGCGAGGCTGGGCTCGAGCCCTATGACTGCTTGTCGCCCACGCTGATGGACGTTCTGGCCACCCAGGTCGCCAAGCTGCGCAAAGCGGCCTGATCCAAATTAAGGCCGCGCGCCGCCGAAGCGTTCACGGTAGGCCTGCGGGCCGACGCCCAGGCGCTTCATAAACAGCTTGCGCAGCGATTGCTCGGACGCAAAGCCTATGCGCCCGGCAATCGACTTCAGTGGCAGGTCGCCTTCTTCCAGCAGGCGGCGGCCGGCTTCGAGCCGGGCCGATTCGATGAACTGCAGCGGGCTGCTGCCCACCTCTTTGGCAAACACCCGGCGGAAGTTGCGCTCGCTCATGGCCGCGCGGCCGGCCAGCACCGACACGTCCAGCGGCAGCGACAGATTCGACAGCAGCCATTCCTGGGTTGCACGGATGCCAGGGTGGCTGGTGTTCTGGCTGTTCAGGTGCATGCTGAACTGCGACTGGCCGCCGGGCCGCTTCAAATACACCACCAGGTCGCGCGCCACCTGCAGCGCCAGGCCGCGGCCATGGTCGTCTTCCACCAGGGCCAGCGCCAGGTCGATGCCCGCCGTGACCCCGGCCGAGGTCCAGAGCCGGCCCGAGCGCAGGTAGATGGCATCGGCTTGCACCTGCACCGCCGGGAACTTCTCTTTCAGCAAGGCGGCCACGCTCCAGTGGGTGGTGGCGGTCAGGCCGTCCAGCACGCCGGCCGCGGCCAGGAAGAAGCTGCCCGAGCACAAGGCCACCAGCCGCTCGATGCGCGGTGCCACGGCAGCCGCCCAGTCGACGATGGCGGTGTTTGCGGTCAGGGCGGTTTCGATCTGCCGGGCGCCGACGATGATGGCCGTGTGCGGTAGCTCGTCGGTGCGCAAGGCTGCGGCGGCTTGCAGCTGCATGTGGGTGTCCGACGCCACCGGGCCGGCCGCGACGGAGACGATGTGCAGCTGGTAGCCGGGCGGCCGGCCTTGCTGGGTCAGATGCAGGTTGGCGTACTCGAACACGCTCATCGCGCCTATGGCCTCGATGGCTTTGAAGCCGGGGTAAACCACCACGTCGACCCGGCGGGTGTCTTGGTTGCTGAGCTTGTGCATGCCGCATTGTCCTTCGGGCGCTAAAGATGTTTCCGTTGTTAAGAACTGATTTTTAAGTAGTTTGCGATAGAGCGTGATGCTCCTAAAGTGGCTTCCAACCAATCCCGCACGCTGGTGTGCCGGGTCCAAGCCACAGGAGTTGCCATGCCTACCGCCACCGCTGAACTGATCAGCCTGCCCCCTGAACTGGAGTCTGCCCGCGCGGTCGCTCTGTCCACCAATTTGCCCTATGCGGGCGGTGTCAGCCCTGCAGCGGCATGGCGTTTGTTTGAAGCGGGTGCCGCCCAGTTGGTTGACGTGCGGACCTTTGAAGAACGCAAGTTTGTCGGTCACGTGCCGGGCAGCGCCCATGTGGCCTGGGCTACCGGCACCAGCCTGACGCGCAATCCGCGCTTTGTGCGCGAGCTGGAGGCCAAGGTGGGCAGCAAGGACGCAACCGTCTTGCTGTTGTGCCGCAGCGGCAAGCGCTCGGCGCAGGCGGCCGAGGCCGCCGCCAAGGCCGGTTTTACCCGTGTCTTCAATGTGCTGGAAGGCTTTGAGGGCGAGATCGACGGTCAGCAGCACCGCGGTGCTGCCGACGGCTGGCGTTTCCACAGCCTGCCCTGGGTGCAGGACTGATGGCCGCGCCGGTATTTGACGTGGGCCACGTGGTCCAGGCCCTGCACGGCGTGCGCAGCGAATGGCGGGCTGCCCAAGGGCGCTCCACCGAGCCCGGCGGGCGCGAGTTCCCGTCGCGCAACGCGCTGGCCGGGATTGTCGAGTCGCTGAAAGGCGTGCTGTTTCCGATGCGCCTGGGGCCGGTGGACCTGCGCCAGGAGAGCGAAGACTTTTACGTAGGCTATACGCTGGACGCGGCCCTGCATGGCCTGCTGGCCCAGGTGCGGCTGGAGCTGCGCCTGGTCGACGACGTGCCCGCCGGCACCCAGCCGACCCAGGTGGTGCAGCAGTTTGCCCAGGCCTTGCCCGGCATCCGCCGCCTGCTCGACAGCGATGTGCTGGCCGCCTTCCACGGCGACCCGGCGGCGCGCAGCGTGGACGAGGTATTGCTTTGCTATCCCGGCATCCTGGCCATGGTGCACCACCGGCTGGCGCACCAGCTGTACCGGCAAGGTCTGCCGTTGCTGGCACGCATCGTCGCCGAGCTGGCGCACAGCGCAACCGGCATCGACATCCACCCCGGCGCCACCATAGGCGCGGGCTTCTTCATCGACCACGGCACCGGCGTGGTGATCGGCGAGACCACCTTGATCGGCGAACGGGTGCGGCTGTACCAGAACGTCACCCTGGGCGCCAAGCGCTTCACCACCGATGCCCAGGGTCACCTGGAAAAAGGCCAGCCGCGCCATCCCATCGTGGAAGACGATGTGGTGATCTATGCAGGCGCCACTGTGCTTGGCCGGGTGCGGCTGGGGCAGGGCGCGACTATAGGCGGCAATGTCTGGCTCACGCAGGACGTGGCGCCTGGCGCCCATGTGACCCAGGCCAGCTCGCGCCAAGAGCCGCGCGCAGCCAGCCCGGCGCTGCCTGAGCATGCGCTTGCATGACGGCGCTGGTAGAGAGCCTGGGCCTGGTGGTGCGCCAGCTGCGCGAAGCCCGCGGCTGGTCGCAGGAGCAGCTGGCCGAACATTCGGACCTGAACCGCTCGTATGTGGGCGAGATCGAGCGCGGCCGCACCATTGCCTCCATCGTCACGGTGGAAAAGCTGGCCCGCGCGCTCGGCATATCGCTGCCGGTGCTGCTGGCCGATTGCGAACACATTGCCCAGCGCCGCCAGGCGCAGCACATCCGATTGGCGGCTATAGCATGTTGAAAGATGCCTGTAGGCATCTGACACTGCGGGCCGTTGTGATTCTTTCTTCTTTCCTTTTTTCTCATCAACGGAGTTCTTCTTGACCCAAATCACCACCCTCGGCGATAGCGCCGCACGCCAGCTTGCCAATGCGACCAAGACCGTTCCCCAACTGGAAACCATCTCGCCGCGCTGGCTGACCCATTTGCTGCAGTGGACGCCGGTGGAAGCCGGCATCTACCGCCTGAACAAGGTGAAGAACCCCGAATCCATCAAGGTCACCTGCACCGCCCGCCAGTCGGAAAACCAGCTGCCGCGCACCTTTGTGGACTACGAAGATCAGCCGCGCGAATACTTCCTGAACGCCGTCAGCACCATCCTCGACGTGCACACCCGCATCTCCGACCTGTACAGCAGCCCGCATGACCAGATCAAGGAGCAGCTGCGCCTGACCATCGAAACTATCAAGGAAAACCAGGAAAGCGAACTGATCAACAACCCCGACTACGGCTTGTTGTCCCAGGTGACGGACGAGCAGCGCATCTTCCCGCTGACCGGCGCGCCGACGCCCGACGACCTGGACGAGCTGCTGACCAAGGTCTGGAAAGAGCCAGCCTTCTTCCTGGCCCACCCTCTGGCCATCGCCGCCTTTGGCCGCGAAGCCACGCGCCGCGGCACGCCGCCGCCTACCGTCAGCCTGTTCGGTTCGCAATTCATCACCTGGCGCGGCATTCCGCTGATCCCTAGCAACAAGGTGCCGGTGGCCGATGGCAAGAGCAAGATTTTGCTGCTGCGCGTGGGCGACAAGCGCCAGGGCGTGGTCGGCCTGTTCCAGCCCGGCCTGCCAGGCGAGCAGGCTCCCGGCCTGTCGGTGCGCTTCATGGGCATCAATGACCAGGCGATTGCTTCCTACCTGATCTCGCTGTACTGCTCGCTGGCGGTGTTGACCACCGACGCGCTGGCCGTGCTGGACGATGTGGAAATCGGCAAGTACCACGACTATCCGGACACCTACAAGTAAAGCGGTACTGTCCCTATGACTACCGTTGTTCCACAACCCACGTTGCCGGCGGGCTTGCCCGATCCGGCCACGCTGGCTCGCATGGCGACTGCGCTGTTCTCGGCCCTGCCGGGTGAGTCGGCTGCCGTGCCTGGCGTGCAAGCGCCGGGCAATATTGCGCCGCCGGGTTCGCCGCTGGCCAGCCCGGCCGGCTTCGGCCCCAGCGTGCCGGGCACGCCGATTCCCATCGGGCAGGTGCCCGGCAGCAACCTGATCCCGGCATCGCCCACCTCGGTACTGAGCCTGGCCAACCGGGCTCCGGCCTTGCAACCGCACGCCCAGGCCAGCAATGGCCTGCCGGACCGCGTGGTCAGCGAGCTGCCGGCCTACGAGCCGCGTAGTGGCGGTGCCGTGCAGGGCGTGCCGGAAAGCGCGTCGCCGTTCTACTTCCTGAACCCGGGTGCCGGCCATCCAGCGCCCTCGGCGCCGCAGGCCGGTGGCTCCAGTCTGGACGACCTGAGCCGTTTGCCGTTCGTGCCGCCCAGCGACGCAGCACGGCCAGCCGCTTTGCCCACGCCACCGGTGCCGCAGACCACGCCCGCGTTCTACTTTGTCGATGCGGTGACCTTGCCGAATGGCTATGTCACCCCCGCCAAAGCGGGTCGTGACGACGTGCCTGCGTATGCAGGTTCGGCCCATCCGGCCTTCGACGTGCATGCCGTGCGCCGCGACTTCCCTATCCTGCAGGAGCGGGTCAACGGCAAGCAGCTGGTGTGGTTCGACAACGCCGCCACCACGCACAAGCCGCAGTCGGTGATCGACCGCATCGCCTACTTCTACGAGCACGAGAACTCCAACATCCACCGCGCCGCCCATGAACTGGCCGCCCGCGCTACCGACGCCTACGAAGGCGCGCGGGAGCGGGTGAAGAAGTTCATCAACGCGCCGGATGTGAACGAGGTGATCTTCGTGCGCGGCACCACCGAGGCCATCAACCTGGTGGCCAAGAGCTGGGGCGGCCAGCATGTGGGCGAGGGCGACGAGATCATCGTGTCGAACCTGGAACACCACGCCAACATCGTGCCCTGGCAGCAGCTGGCTGCCGCCAAGGGCGCCAAGCTGCGCGTAATCCCGGTGGACGACAAAGGCCAGGTGCTGCTGGACGAATACCGCAAGCTGCTGAATGACCGGACCAAGATCGTCGCCGTGACCCAGGTGTCGAACGCACTCGGTACCGTGGTGCCGGTGAAGGAAATCGTCGAACTGGCACACCGTGCCGGCGCCAAGGCACTGGTCGATGGCGCGCAGTCGATCTCGCACATGCGGGTCGACGTGCAGGACATCGGCGCCGACTTCTTCGTGTTCTCCGGCCACAAGGTGTTCGGCCCGACCGGCATCGGCGTGGTCTGGGGCAAGCGCGAAGTGCTGGAAGACATGCCACCCTGGCAGGGCGGCGGCAACATGATTGCCGACGTGACCTTCGAGAAAACCGTGTTCCAGCCGATCCCGAACAAGTTCGAGGCCGGCACTGGCAATATCGCCGACGCGGTGGGCCTGGGCGCGGCCATCGACTACGTGAACAAGGTGGGCATTGAAAACATTGCCCGCTACGAGCACGAGTTGCTGGTCTACGGCATGCAGCAGCTGGGTGCGATCCCCGGCGTGCGTCTCATCGGTACCGCAGCCGACAAAGCCAGTGTGATGTCCTTTACCCTGGCCGGCTACAGCACCGAAGAGGTCGGCAAGGCCTTGAACGAGGAGGGCATTGCGGTGCGCACCGGCCACCACTGCGCCCAGCCGATCTTGCGGCGCATGGGTGTGGAGACCACGGTGCGGCCGTCACTGGCCTTCTACAACACCTTTGCCGAGATCGACCTATTGGTCACGGTGGTGAAACGCCTGGCATCTGCCCGCCGCAACGGTTGATGCTATTGAATTGAGAGCTGCCAGCGCAGATTCCACCTGCGCTGGCAGCTCTTTTTTTATGCGCGCTGGGCGCGCGGCTTAGATCATTTGCTTGTTAGCAAATGCGCATAAACAAACTGCCATTCAGTCGTTTGAATTTGCCTTGCATCTGCTGACAATCCGGGCATGACGCAAGCACGCATACTCATCGTTCCCGGCTGGCGCAATTCCGGTCCCGGCCATTGGCAGAGCCTGTGGGCCGAGCGCTTTGCCGGGGTGGAGCGGGTCGACCAGGACGACTGGATCACGCCTTCGCGCAGTGCCTGGGTTGCCTCCATCAGCCAGGCCATCCTGGCCCAGCCCGGGCCGGTGGTGGTGGTAGCGCACAGCCTGGGCTGTATCGCCACCACGCATCTGCCGGACGAAGCCGTGCAGCGCATCCAGGGTGCCTTGCTGGTGGCGCCGGCCGATCCCGAGCGCCGGGCTATCCTCAGCGATTTCGCGCCCGTGCCCTATGCCAAGCTGCCGTACCGCAGTGTGCTGGTGGCCAGCAGCAACGACCCGTATTGCCCGGTACGCCTGGCCGGTGCCTATGCGCGCGCCTGGGGCAGCGAGCTGGTGCGCATGCAGGATGCGGGGCATATCAATATTGCCTCCGGTCACGGCGACTGGCCGCTGGGCCTGGCTTTGCTGCAATCCCTGACGGGTGCGCCTTTGTCAACCAAGTGGGAGGAGGCGGCAACTGCGGTTTAATCTGGGGCTGCTTTGCCCTTAGGAAACCCATGTTGCTCGACGCCTCCGAATCCCAGCTGGTGCTGGTCGATTACCAAGCCCGCCTTCTCCCCGCCATCCACGACCACGCCGCCGTCGTTGCCAACGCCTTGCGCCTGGCACAGGCCGCCGACTTGCTGGACGTTCCGGTCTGGGGCACCGAACAAAACCCCTCCAAACTCGGCCAGAACCCGCCCGAACTGCGGGCCCTGTGCCGCAACACGCTGAGCAAGATGCATTTCAGCGGTGTTGAAGAAGGCCTGGGCGAATGGCTGCGGCCGCCGGCCAAGCCGGTGCAAGGCAATGCCCGCAGTCTGCCCAAGCACCTGCAAAAGCCACAAAATGCCGAACCCGAGCGCGGCACCATCGTGATCGCCGGGCTGGAAGCCCACATCTGCCTGCTGCAGACTGCGCTGGACCTGCTGGAAGACGAGTTCGACGTCTGGGTGGTGACCGATGCCTGCAGCTCGCGCACCGAGCGCAACCGCGACGCCGCCTTCGACCGCCTGGCCGGCGCTGGCGCCGAACTGGTGACCACCGAGATGGTTTTGTTCGAATGGCTGCGCACAGCAGAGCACGCCGACTTCAAAACGGTGCAGGCCTTGGTAAAGTAATGTTTCTCCTGCACCACATAAAAATTTAAACAAAAACAGCTGCTGGCGCATATCTATATTGCGCTTGTAGCTATAGAAATGGGAGCGTATGCATGTTCCTCGCTGGTAACTTGCCGTCGCCCGCCCCATATTGGGTAGATAATCCTGCCCGTACTAGGCCCTTCCTGCCACAGTCGCATCCGCCAATCGGTCCAGCCGTGTCGCGGAAGGTTAATTAAACCCAGCTTTAACCAGCTAATGTTTCCTGCAGGGAAACGGAGGTCAGCGGAATATGAGTGATCCAGTGTCTTCGGTGTACCAAGCCTACCAAGGCAACACCTACCTCTTCGGTGGCAACGCCCCCTATGTTGAAGAGCTCTACGAAAACTACCTGAGCAATCCTGGCAGCGTGCCCGACAACTGGCGCGACTACTTTGACGCGCTGCAGAATGTGCCCGCCGTGGACGGCAGCAATGCCAAAGACGTGCCGCATCTGCCGGTGGTCAATGCGTTTGCCGAACGCGCCAAGCAAGGCCAGACCAAGGTGGTCGTCGCCAGCGCCGACTCCGAAATGGGCCGCAAGCGCACCGCGGTGCAGCAGCTGATTGCCGCCTACCGCAACGTCGGCGTGCGTTGGGCCGATCTGGACCCGCTGAAGCGCACCGAGCGCGAAAACATCCCTGAACTCGACCCTTCCTTCTACGGCTTCACCGATGCCGACCAGGAAACCGTGTTCAACACCAGCAACACCTTCTTCGGCAAAGACACCATGTCTTTGCGTGACCTGATGAATGCGCTGCGTGAAACCTACTGCGGCACCATCGGTGCCGAGTACATGTACACCAGCGACCAGACCAAGAAGCGTTGGTGGCAGCAAAAGCTGGAAAGCATCCGCAGCAAGCCGAATTTCTCCAAAGAGAAGAAGCTGCACATCCTGGACCGCGTGACCGCAGCCGAAGGCCTGGAGCGCTTCCTGCACACCAAGTTCGTCGGCCAGAAGCGCTTCTCGCTGGAAGGCGGCGAATCCTTCATCGCTTCGATGGACGAGCTGATCCAGGCTGGCGGCGCCAAGGGCCTGCAAGAAATCGTGATCGGCATGGCCCACCGCGGCCGTCTGAACGTGCTGGTGAACTCGCTGGGCAAGGTGCCTGCCGATCTGTTCGCCGAGTTCGACCACACGGCGCCTGAAGACCTGCCATCGGGCGACGTGAAATACCACCAGGGCTTCAGCTCGGATGTGTCCACCCCTGGCGGCCCGGTGCATCTGACGCTGGCCTTCAACCCCTCGCACCTGGAAATCGTGAACCCCGTGGTCGAAGGTTCGGTGCGGTCGCGCATGGACCGCCGCGGCGACCCGCTGGGCAAGCAAGTGCTGCCAGTGCTGGTGCACGGCGACGCGGCCTTTGCCGGCCAAGGCGTGGTGATGGAAACCCTGGCGCTGGCCGAAACCCGTGGCTACTTCACGGGCGGCACGGTGCACATCGTGATCAACAACCAGATCGGCTTCACCACCAGCGACCCGCGCGACAGCCGCTCGACGCTGTACTGCTCGGACGTCGTCAAGATGATCGAAGCCCCGGTGTTGCACGTCAACGGTGACGATCCTGAAGCCGTGGTGCTGGCAACCCAAATCGCGCTGGACTACCGCATGGAGTTCCAACGCGACGTGGTGGTCGACATCATCTGCTTCCGCAAGCTCGGCCACAACGAACAAGATACACCGGCGCTGACCCAGCCGCTGATGTACAAGAAGATCGCCAAGCACCCCGGCACACGCAAGCTGTACGCCGACAAGCTGTCGGCCCAGGGCTTCGGCGAAACGCTGGGCGACGACATGGTCAAGGCCATGCGCGCCGCACTCGACGCCGGCAAGAACACCTTCAACCCCGTGCTGACCAACTTCAAGGGCAAGTACGCGGTGGATTGGTCGCCGTACCTGAACCGCAAGTGGACCGACGCCGGCGACACAGCCATTCCCCTGGTGGAGTGGAAGCGCCTGGCCGAGAAGATCACCACCATCCCCGCCAGCGTTACCCCTCACCAACTGGTGAAGAAGGTGTACGACGACCGCGCAGCGATGGGCCGTGGCGACATTCCGGTGGACTGGGGCATGGGCGAGCACATGGCGTTTGCCTCGCTGGTGGCCAGTGGCTACCCCGTGCGCCTGAGCGGTGAAGACTGCGGCCGCGGTACCTTCACCCACCGCCATGCGGTGATCCATGACCAGAACCGTGAAAAGTTCGACGAAGGCACCTACACCCCGTTGCAGAACGTGGCGGAAAACCAGGCTCCCTTCACCGTTATCGATTCCATCCTGTCGGAAGAAGCGGTGCTGGCGTTTGAATACGGCTATGCCTCGAACGACCCCAACACCTTCGTAATCTGGGAAGCCCAGTTCGGCGACTTCGCCAACGGCGCCCAGGTGGTGATCGACCAGTTCATCGCCTCCGGCGAAGTCAAGTGGGGCCGCGTCAACGGCATCACCTTGATGCTGCCGCACGGCTACGAAGGCCAAGGCCCCGAGCACAGCTCGGCGCGCCTGGAGCGCTTCATGCAACTGAGCGCCGACACCAATATGCAAGTGGTGCAGCCCACCACCGCCAGCCAGATCTTCCACTTGTTGCGCCGCCAGATGGTGCGCAACCTGCGCAAGCCACTGGTCATCATGACGCCCAAGTCCCTCTTGCGCGCCAAGGATGCAGCTTCTCCGCTGAGCGAATTCACCAAGGGCGGTTTCCAGACCGTGATTCCAGAGAGCAAGGAGCTCAAGGCCGACAAGGTCAAGCGCGTCATCGCCTGCTCGGGCAAGGTCTACTACGACCTGGCCAAGAAGCGCGAAGAAAAGGGCGCCGACGACGTGGCGATCCTGCGTGTGGAACAGCTCTATCCGTTCCCACACAAGGCGTTTGCCACCGAGCTCAAGAAGTACCCCAATGCTACCGAGGTCGTGTGGTGCCAGGACGAGCCGCAGAACCAGGGCGCCTGGTTCTTCGTGCAGCACTACCTGCATGAAAACATGGTCGAAGGCCAAAAGCTGGGCTACTCGGGCCGCGCGGCTTCGGCCTCGCCGGCAGCCGGCTATTCGCACCTGCACCAGGACCAGCAAAAGGCGCTGGTGGACGGCGCGTTTGGCAAGCTCAAGGGCTTTGTTCTGTCGAAATAAATAAGCAGTGCCGAGCCGCTGCGCGGGAGCGCGGCGGCCGCACCCCTCGTTGGAAGAATTGGAGAAAACTAAATGGCTATCGTAGAAGTGAAGGTTCCGCAACTGTCCGAGTCCGTCGAAGAAGCGACCATGTTGCAGTGGAAGAAAAAGGTGGGTGACGTGGTTGCGGTGGACGAAATCCTGATCGAGATCGAAACCGACAAAGTGGTGCTGGAAGTGCCCGCGCCTTCCGGCGGCGTGATCACCGAACTGCTGGTCGCCGATGGCGGCACCGTCAAAGCTGAGCAACTGATTGCCCGTATCGATACCGAAGGCAAGGCCGGGGCCGCTGCGCCTGTCGCCGGTTCGGTGGCTGCTGCTGCCGCAACCACCGCCGCTGCCGCCGCACCGGCTCCTGCGCCTGCTGCTGCCAGCAGCTCGATGGCTGGCGTGGCCATGCCTGCTGCTGCCAAGTTGATGGCCGACAACGCCCTGGCGGCTGGCTCCGTGGCCGGCACCGGCAAGGACGGCCGCGTCACCAAGGGTGATGTGCTGGCTGCCGTGGCCGCACCCAAGACTGCGCCTGCTGCCGTGATCCCGACCGGCGTGCCGACCAAGTCGCTGCCGCAAGTCGCCACCCTGGCTCCTGACCTGGGCGACCGCCCTGAGCAGCGCGTGCCCATGAGCCGCCTGCGTGCCCGCGTGGCCGAGCGTCTGCTGCAATCGCAGTCCACCAACGCCATCCTGACCACCTTCAACGAAATCAACATGGCCCCGGTCATGGACATGCGCAAGCGCATGCAAGAGCGTTTCGAGAAGGAACACGGCGTGAAGCTGGGCTTCATGAGCTTCTTCGTCAAGGCGGCAGTGCACGCCCTGAAGAAATTCCCCGTGCTGAACGCCAGCGTGGACGGCAACGACATCGTCTACCACGGCTACTTCGACATCGGTATCGCTGTGGGTTCGCCACGTGGCCTGGTGGTGCCGATTCTGCGCAACGCCGACCAGATGAGCTTTGCCGACATCGAGAAGAAGAT
The DNA here is from genome assembly GCF_031458075.1 of Rhodoferax ferrireducens. Classification (GTDB taxonomy): domain Bacteria; phylum Pseudomonadota; class Gammaproteobacteria; order Burkholderiales; family Burkholderiaceae_C; genus Rhodoferax_B; species Rhodoferax_B ferrireducens_A. Next base: position 755,437 of record NZ_JAVDXT010000002.1, read on the forward strand.
CGCCGAATACGGCCAGAAGGCCCGTGACGGCAAGCTGGGCATCGAAGACATGACCGGCGGCACCTTCTCCATCTCGAACGGCGGTACCTTTGGCTCCATGCTGTCGACCCCCATCATCAACCCACCGCAATCGGCCATCCTGGGCATCCATGCCACCAAGGACCGCGCTGTGGTCGAAAACGGCCAGGTCGTGGTGCGCCCAATGAACTACTTCGCCATGAGCTATGACCACCGCATCATCGACGGCCGCGAAGCCGTGCTGGGCCTGGTCGCCATGAAGGAAGCGCTGGAAGATCCAGCCCGCTTGCTGTTCGATATCTAAGCCTCGCCTGCATCAAGTTGATTGCGGTCACCGACTAACTGGACTTGATGCTCTCCATGCGCTTTACCTCCTGATTTAAACCATGCCGCATCTGACGATAGAAGTAAGTGCAAATCTTGAGTTGCGGGTGGCTGCGTCTGAGTTATTGAACGCTACGCACCAAGCCCTCTTGGCGTCTGGTGTTTTCGATGGACCGGACGTTAAGAGCCGGGTGGTGCAGCAAATTGCATTTCGCATCGGAGTCGGTACCCAACCCGAAGGTTTTGTGCATGCCTCTCTGGAACTCTTGGCAGGTCGGACCGAGCTTGTCCGACAGCAGTTATCTCAGGCTGTGGTAGCTGCATTGGTTGCTGCGTTGCCGCGCGGAATTGGTTTTCCTGTGCAAGTTAGCTGCGATATCCGTGAGATGAACCGCGATTGCTATTCCAAAGCAATTTACATTGAATGAAAAGAAACTTATGAGCAAGAATTTTGACGTGATTGTCATCGGCGGAGGCCCCGGTGGCTATATTGCCGCCATCCGTGCAGCCCAGCTGGGCTTCAACGTGGCCTGTATCGACGAGTGGAAGAACGCCAAGGGCGGCCCCGCTCTGGGCGGTACCTGCACCAACGTCGGCTGCATCCCCTCCAAGGCGCTGCTGCAGTCCAGTGAGCATTTCGACCAGGCCAGCCACCATTTCGCCGACCACGGTATTTCCGTCTCCGGCCTGGAGATGGATGTGGCCAAGATGATCGCCCGCAAGGACATCGTGGTCAAACAGAACAACGACGGCATCCAGTACCTGTTCAAGAAGAACAAGGTCACCTTTTTCCATGGCCGCGGCACGTTTGTCGCAGCCAAGGACGGCGGCTATGAGCTGACCGTGGGCGAGGAGTCGCTGGTCGGCAAGCACGTGATCGTGGCCACGGGTTCCAACGCCCGTGCACTGCCCGGCACGCCGTTCGACGAAGAGTTGGTGCTGTCCAACGACGGCGCTTTGCGCGTCGGCGCGGTGCCCAAGAAGCTGGGCCTGATCGGCTCCGGCGTGATCGGCCTGGAAATGGGTTCGGTCTGGCGCCGCCTGGGTTCTGAGGTCACCATCCTCGAAGGTCTGCCGACCTTCCTGGGCGCGGTGGACGAGCAGATCGCCAAAGAAGCCAAGAAGGCTTTCGACAAGCAAGGCCTGAAGATCAACCTCGGCGTGAAGGTCGGCGAGATCAAGACAGGCAAGAAGGGTGTGAATATCGCCTACACCGATGCCAAGGGCGAAGCCCAGTCGCTGGACGTGGACAAACTGATCGTCTCCATCGGCCGCGTGCCCAACACCATTGGCCTGGGCGCAGACGCGGTCGGCCTGGCCTTGGACGAGCGCGGTGCGATCGTGGTCGACGGCGACTGCAAGACCAACTTGCCTAACGTGTGGGCTATCGGTGACGTGGTGCGCGGCCCGATGCTGGCGCACAAGGCGGAGGAAGAAGGCGTTGCCGTGGCCGAGCGTATTGCTGGGCAACACGGCCATGTGAACTTCAACACCGTGCCTTGGGTGATCTACACCAACCCCGAGATCGCCTGGGTCGGCCAGACCGAGCAGCAGCTCAAGGGCGCAGGCCGTGCCTACAAGGCCGGTACCTTCCCGTTCCTGGCCAACGGCCGTGCGCGTGCCCTGGGCGACACCACCGGCATGGTGAAGATGCTGGCCGATGCGACCACGGACGAAATCCTGGGCGTGCACATCGTCGGCCCACAGGCCAGCGAGCTGATCGCCGAATGCGTGATGGCCATGGAATTCCGTGCCAGCGCGGAAGACATCGCCCGCATCTGCCACGCCCATCCGTCGCTGAGCGAATCGACCAAGGAAGCTGCTCTGGCGGTCGACAAGCGCACTCTGAATTTCTAAACGAAATTTATGAAAAATAGGCTGCTAGCGCAGGTACTACCTGCGCTAGCAGCTATTTAATTTGTAGCATCTGGAGTTCTTTGCTTTGAGCGTCAAACAAGCCTACGAGGCCGAGCTGGCCCAGCGCGGCTTTACCGCCGACCCGGCGCAGCTGCGTGCCGTCGATGCGCTGGAGCGCTGTGCTTCGGAGTGGGCAGCGTTCAAAGAAAAGCGTTCCAACGCCTTCAAGAAACTCATCAACCGGCCCGAGATCCCGCGCGGCGTCTATATGTACGGTGGGGTGGGGCGGGGAAAAAGCTTTCTGATGGACTGCTTCTTCAACGCCGTGCCTTTGAAGCGCAAGGTGCGGCTGCACTTCCATGAGTTCATGCGCGAAGTCCACCGCGAGCTGGCCGACCTGCAGGGCACGGTGAACCCGCTGGACGAGCTGGGCCTGCGCATCTCCAAGCGCTACCGGCTGATCTGTTTCGACGAATTCCATGTGGCCGACATCACCGACGCGATGATCCTGCACCGGCTGCTGGATGCGCTGTTTGCCAACGGCGTGGGCTTTGTCACCACCTCCAACTTCAAGCCTGACGACCTGTACCCGAACGGCCTGCACCGCGACCGCATCCTGCCGGCGATTGCCTTGCTGAACCAGAAGCTGGAAGTGCTGAGCGTGGACAACGGCACCGACTACCGGCGCCGCACGCTGGAGCAGGTCAAGATCTACCACACGCCCTTGGGCCCGCAGGCCGACCAGGAGATGACCGAGGCCTTCAACCGCCTGGCCGAAACCCAGGACGAAGACCCGGTGCTGCACATCGAGGCCCGCGAGATCCGCTCCCGGCGCAAGGCCGGCGGGGTGGTGTGGTTCGACTTCAAGGCGCTGTGCGGCGGGCCGCGCTCGCAAAACGACTACCTGGAGATCGCCACCCAGTTCCATACCGTGCTGCTCAGCGATGTGCCGGCGATGTCGATCCGGCTGGCCTCCGAGGCGCGGCGCTTTACCTGGCTGGTGGACGTGCTGTACGACCGCCGGGTCAAGCTCATCATGTCGGCCGCTGTGCAGCCTGAAGAGTTATATACCGAGGGTCCGATGGCGCATGAGTTCCCGCGTACGGTGTCGCGTTTGAACGAAATGCAATCGGCCGAGTTTTTGGCGCTGGAGCGGCGCGTTGTGGATACCCACCTGACATGAACAAGCATTTGATCGCCCTGTGTTGCCTGCTGGCTCAGTTCGGCAGCGCCGCCGCGCAGGCGCAAACCGAAGATGGCGGCCTGGCCGTGCAGGCCGAGCAGCAGCGCATCGCCACCGAGCGCCAGCAGATCGAACAACGCTTCAACCAGGAAGAAGCGGCCTGCTTCCAGAAGTTTGCCGTCAACGACTGCCGCAACGAAAGCCGCGCGCGGCGCCGGGCCGAGTTGGCCGATCTGCGGCGCCAGGAAATCCTGCTCAACGATGCGGAACGCAAGCGCAAGGGCGCGCTGCAGCTACAGCGCATGGAGCAAAGCCAGGCCCACGACAGCCCCGCGCCCGCGGCCAGTGCCGCCAGCTCCGAGCCTAAGCCCGCTGTGCGTGTACGCACCCCGGCCGCGCCGCGCCAACCGCACGATCCGGCCCAGGCGGCCCGCGCCCAGGCCGAGCGCAAGGCCACGCTGGAGAAAAAGAGCCGCGCCAACCAGCAGGAACAGGCTGCGCGTGCCACCCGCGAGGCTACCGCCCCGGACGAACGCGCCCGCTACGAGAAGAAGCTGCAGGAAGCGGCTGCCCACAAGGAGCAGACCCGCCAACGCAATGCCGCCAGCAAGCCCAAGGCGGCGCCGCTGCCAGAGCCCAAGCCTTAGGTCCAAGCCCTCTAGGCAGTTCGCGGCCCACGGCGGTCAGGGCAGCCTTTCCATCCGCACGGTGGGTTCGGTCATCACCCGCACGGTGTCGTCCAGCGTGCCCAGCAGGTGGTTGGCGAAGTAGCTGTTCTGCGTGTCCGGCTCCAGCGCGGCCAGCACCAGATTGCCCAGCGGCTGGCCCAGCGGCACGTAGAAGCTGCCCGCAGAGATATCCACCAGGCTGCGCGTCAGCGCCACTTCGGTCTTGATGATGAGGGCCGCATCGCTGATGCCGCCGCGCACATCTTGCCGGGTACCCGAGGAGCGGGCCGTTTCCTTGTACAGGTCGCCCAGCAGCGAGCCGGGCTCGGCTATCCGCAGCACCTGTACGCCCAGCAGCTGCAGCCGCTCGACCGCGCTGGTGGAGTTGGCCGACAACCAGTAGCCGCAGGGCCGCGGGCGGCTGTTCAGGGTTTGCAGCTCCAGCGCCGAATTCCAGTCCACGGTGAGCTGTTTGTCGTTGCCGGTGGCGGGGTCGAGCATGGTCAGCTCGTACTGCACCTTGGTCGGGCCGGCGGCAATGGTGGCCTTGCCGCGGCAGGCCAGACTGCTGGTTTCGCGGTCGATAAATGAGCGCAACTGGCCCAGCTGCTCGGCGCGGGTAGCGGTGCTTTGCAGCATGCTGACCATGGCGGTGACCTGGGTGTGGACCCGGCGCTGCAAGTGCATGCGGCCTATGCCCACGCCCCGGGTTTCAATCAGCATGCTGACCGCGTTCTTCAGGCCATTCACATTGCGCCCGGTATCGGGCTGGGTGCCGCCCATGGAGACCTGCAGGTCGTCCAGCGCGGTCGATGTGGTGTAGTACCACTCGCTGCTCAGCTTCTGGTTCTTCAGCGCGGTGATCAGCGGGCGCCGAAACCACTCCTCGGAAGCACGGGTCAGGAACTCCGGCATATTGGCCGTCATCGCGTACTGCAGCAGCGCGTCGTACTTCTGTACCGCACCATACTTTTGCAGATAACGGCCCACCACCGTGTACTCATGGGCGTCCAGCACCACCGTGGGCTGGTAGTCGCGCGCCAGTTGGGCCAGGGCGCGGGCCTCGGGGGTTTGCAGCAGCAGGTGGTCACGGTTCATGTCGATGCCGTTGGCGGTGGCGCGCTGGTCGGCAGCCGCACCGTCGGGGTTGGCGCGCGGCACCACCAGCACGTTGACCTTGTCCAGCAGCGGCTCCAGCAGCCCCTGGGCCAGTTCGCGGGCCACCACCAGCAAGGCTTCGCTGCCCGCCGGCTCGTTGCCGTGCTGCTGGCCAACCAGCAAGACGGTGGGCCGGCCGGTGGCCAGCACGCTGGGCGCATCCGGGCTGGTGGCGCGGGTCAGCAACAGCGCCTCCAGCGGCGTGCCCTGTTGCGACTGGCCGATGGACAGCACGCTGACCTTGGCGCCGGCGTTGGGGTGGGCCGCCAGGTTGCGCAGCCAGGTGGAGATTTCGGCGTTCGAGCTATAGCTGGTGCGCCCGGCTTGCAGGCCAGGTGTGCTGTAGGCGATGGCCGGGTCGGGGAAGCGTGCTGCCACCGCCGCGCTGTAGGGGGCTGCACTACCTGCCTCCTGCGGGGTGATGCTGGCCTGCGGCACGGCTTGGGCTACGGCCGCCGGTGCTTCCACCTTGGGTGCGGGCGCAACGACTGCGGGCTTGGGCACCGGCGCGGTGGCGGCCGGGGCTCGCCAGGGCGGCAGCGGGGTGGAGCTGCAGGCCGTCAGCAGCAGGATGGCCGCGGCCACGCTGGTCCAGCTGGGTAGCGAGTGGGCGGAGCGCATGCGTACAGGACGGGGCTGAGGGGGCGTGGTGTGCGGCATAGCGGTCGTGCTCATCCGTTGGAGTAAGAGACGGCATGTTACCCGCGCCCACGGGCTGGCAGGTGAACTCCTTGGCTGCAGCCGGGCTGGGATAATCCTGGGATGACCCCGACATTAACCACCAACCCCTGGACGCTGTCTGTCGCGCCCATGATGGATTGGACCGATGCGCATTGCCGCTATTTCCACCGCCTGCTGTCCCGCCACGCCTTGCTCTACACCGAGATGGTGACTACCGGCGCTTTGCTGCACGGCGACGTGCCGCGGCATCTGCGCTTCAACACCGAAGAACACCCGGTGGCGCTGCAGCTGGGTGGCAGCGAGCCCGCGGATCTGGCGCGCTGCGCAAAGCTGGGTGAGGATTGGGGCTACGACGAGATCAACATCAACTGCGGCTGCCCGAGCGAGCGGGTGCAGCGCGGTGCGTTTGGCGCCTGTTTGATGAGCGAGGCGCCGCTGGTGGCCGACTGCGTGAAGGCCATGGTCGACGCGGTGGAGGTGCCGGTCACCGTCAAGCACCGTATCGGCGTGGACAAGGTCGAGAGCTATGCGTTCGTGCGCGACTTTGTGGGCACGGTGGCCGAGGCCGGTTGCTCTACCTTTATCGTGCATGCGCGCAATGCCTGGCTCAAAGGCCTGAGCCCGAAGGAAAACCGCGAGATCCCGCCGCTGCGCTACGAGCTGGTGCACCAGCTGAAACAGGACTTTCCGGCGCTGACCATCGCCATCAACGGCGGCATTACCAGTCACGAACAGGTGGCGCAACAGCTGGTGCATGTGGACGGCGTGATGGTCGGCCGCGAGGCCTACCACAACCCCTGGACCATGGCGGGCTGGGACCAGGCCTTCTTCGGCGCCGCACCCAGCGAGGCCACGCGCGAAAGCATAGAAGAGCAGATGGTGGTCTACATGGAGCGCATGGCGGCCGAGCAGGGCACGGGCTGGTACGGCATTGCCCGCCACATGCTGGGCTTGCGCCACGGCTTGCCGGGCGCACGCCGCTGGCGCCAGGTGTGGAGCGACCACCGGCTCAAGACCACGCCACCGCGCGAGGTGATGGCGCTGGCGCACATCCGCTACGGCTTCGACGAGGCGAAGAGCGCCTGAAGCCAGTCGGCAAACAGCCGCACCCGTGCCGATAGCTGGCGGCTCTGCGGATACAGCACCGACACCGGCAGGGCGGGCGGTGGCAGCTCGGGCAGCACCTGCTGCAGGCTGCCGGCGGCCAGCTCGGCGGTCACCCGGTAGCGCGGCACCTGCACCAGGCCGAGACCGGCAATCGCCGACGCGGTGTACACATCGGCGCCGGTCACCGACACGCTGCCTGGCAGGTTCAGCGTCTGCAGCTTGCCGTCGACCATGAACTCCAGTGGCAGCGCGCGGCCGGTGGCGGTGGACAGGTAGTTCACCGCCCGGTGCCGGGCCAGCGCCTGCAGGTCGGCCGGCACACCGAACTGCGCCAGATAGGCCGGGCTGGCGCAGGTGATCTGCTCCAGATTCGCCACCCGCCGGCCGACCATCGATGAGTCCTGCAGCGTGCCGGCGCGCAGCACGCAGTCCACGCCTTCGCGCACCAGGTCCACCAGCCGGTCGCCCTCGCCGATATGGAGCTCTATGCCCGGGTAGCGCTGCAGAAAAGCCGGCAGGGCGGGGACGACGAAATTGCGTGCCAGCGTGCCCTGCAGGTTCACCCGCAGCAAACCCTTGGGCGTGGTGTTGCGGAAGGATTCCTCGGCTTCCTCCATGTCGGCCAGTAGGCGCAGGCAGCGCTGGTAATAGCTGTCGCCGTCCAGGGTCGGGCTGACCTGGCGTGTGGTGCGCTCCAGCAGGCGTGCGCCGAGCCGGGTTTCCAACCGCTGGATGGCGTTGGTCACGGTGGCGCGCGGCAGCTGCAGGTCGTCGGCGGCCTGGGTGAAGCTGCGCCGCTCGACGATGCGCACAAACACCCGCATTTCTTCCAGTCGGTCCATGGGTTCTTTGATTGTTGGTGTTTATCGAATAGTGATGGCAATTTTAGGGTGATTATCTTTGTTGAGCAGGGGTTCATGATCCAGCCATCCCAACCACTGAACCCCAAGGAACCAGCATGAACACCACCCAAAGCACCGCACAAAAAGTTGCCATCGTCACCGGCGCATCGCGCGGCATCGGCGCCGCCATCGCCCAGCGCCTGGCCGAAGACGGCTTTGCCATCGCCGTCAACTACGCCAGCAGCGCCGCCGAGGCCGACGCCCTGGTGGCCACACTGCAGGCCCAGGGCCACCAGGCGGTGGCGATCCAGGCCAACGTGGCCCACTCGGCCGAAGTGCGCGCCCTGTTCGACGCCACCGAACAAGCCCTGGGCAAGGTCGACGTGCTGGTGAACAACGCCGGCATTTTGAAGACCATGCCGCTGGCCGATACCAGCGACGAGCTGTTCGACCAGACCCTGGCGATCAACACCCGGGGTACCTTTAACACCTTGCGCGAAGCCGCGCGGCGCATGAACGACGGAGGGCGCATCGTCAATTTCTCCAGCACCGCCCTGGCGCTGAACCTGCCGGGCTACGCGGTCTACAACGCTAGCAAGGCCGCGGTGGAGGCCCTGACCCACGTGTTCGCCAAGGAGCTGCGCGGCCGCAACATCACCGTGAATGCGGTCGCGCCCGGCCCCGTGGCGACCGAGCTGTTTTTGAACGGCAAGACGCCCGAGCAGATCCAGGCTTTCTCCAAGATGCCGCCGCTGGAGCGCCTGGGCCAGCCCGACGACATTGCCCGGGTAGTGTCCTTCCTGGCCGGCCCGCAAGCCGCCTGGGTCAATGGCCAGGTGCTGCGCGCCAATGGCGGACTGGCCTGACTTTTCGCTCCCAACGTACCAAGGACGCAGCATGCCATCCACCATCCTGGCAATAGCGCGCCATGGCGCTGTGGTGCACCGTGCGGCCCGGTTGCTGGTGTATGGTGTGCTTGCGGCGTTGGCCGGCGTGCTTTGTTGGACGACCGAAATGCTGCGTATTTAATAGCTGCCTGCGCTGATGAAATATGCGTAAAACTCGTATTTCATCCATATTCAGCGAAGTTGCATGCAGCGGTCTGAGACAGTTTTAGCCAAAAGGGTGCGGATGCGGCATATCGAGCGACACAGAACACAACACATAGGCTGGATGCGCGCTTCGGTGCTGGGCGCCAACGACGGCATCGTCTCTACCGCCAGCCTGATCGTCGGCATTGCCGCGGCCCAGGCCAGCCACGGCAGCATTCTGGTGACCGGCGTGGCCGGGCTGGTGGCCGGCGCCATGTCGATGGCGGCGGGGGAATATGTGTCGGTGCATTCCCAGGCCGATACCGAAGAGGCCGACCTGGCGCGCGAACGCGCCGAGCTGGTTGCCGACCCGGCCGCCGAGCACCGCGAGCTGACCGCCATCTACGTGGGCCGCGGTCTGTCGTACCAGCTGGCGTCCCAGGTGGCCGAGCAACTGGCGGCGCACGACGCCATCGGCGCCCATGCGCGCGACGAGCTGGGCATCTCCGAGGTGGTCAGCGCGCGTCCGATCCAGGCGGCCTTGGCGTCGGCCGGCAGCTTTGCACTGGGCGCGGTGCTGCCGCTGGCGGTGGCCGCGCTGGCGCCCGAGAAGGATTTGATTCTGTGGATCGCCCTGACCTCGCTGCTGTTCCTGGCCAGCCTGGGTGGTGTGGCCGCGCGGGTCGGTGGTGCCAGCCCGCTGCTGGGCGCCTGGCGGGTGACTTTCTGGGGCGCGCTGGCCATGGCGGTGACGGCCGGCGTGGGCAGTATTTTTGGTGCTGTTTTATAAAATTGATAGCAGCCTGCGCAGGCAGTACCTGCGCTAGAGACCTAAATTACCTGTAAACAGGGATCAGGCCGCGGCTTCCAGCCCGTTGCTGAAGTGTTCGCGCATGCGCTGCACGGCGGCAGGCGCGTCTTGCGCGGCCAGCGCGGCCATCAGCGCCCGGTGCTCCTGCAGCGACTCCTGGATGCGGCCGGCCTTCAGCAGCGAGTTGTGCCGGTTCAGCTTCATCACCTTGCGCAAATCGGCCACCATCTGGTCGCGCCAGCGGTTGTTGGCAATCGCCAGCAGGCGCATATGGAACTGCTCGTTGATGGCGAAGAACTGCTCGCGGTTGTCCACCGCGGCTTCCAGCGCATCGTGCAAGGCCTGCAGCTCGGCGCGCTGCTCGGCCGTGGCGCGGGTGGCCACCACGCCGGCGGCATCGGATTCGAGTAAGGCCAGCAGGTGGTAGACATCGGCCAGGTCGGTCTCCGACACCTCGGTCACATAGGCGCCACGCCGCACCTTCATCGTCACCAGGCCTTCGGTCGCCAGCACCTTCAGCGCCTCGCGCAGGGGGGTGCGGCTGATGCCGTATTCCTCGGCCAGCTTGAGCTCGTCGATCCAGCTGCCGGGCTCCAGCGTGCGCGCAAAAATGCGCTGGCGCAGCAGCTCGGCCACTTCTTCGTAGAGCGCGCGAGGGGTGAGGGTGGTGACAGCCATGGAGCGGATTCTACGCCAGGAAATAATTCTGAATTTATAATTATGAATGCAGTAAACTGCCCAGCAACACAGCCAAGCCCGAAGTTTTATGAGCCCCAACGCACCTGAATCCAGCCCCGCCAACCTCGCACAATGGGCCAAAGCCGCCGCCAAGTCGGCGCCGGGCGGCGATGTGTCGGCACTTGACTGGCATACGCCCGACGGCATCACCGTCAAGCCGCTGTACACCGCCGAAGACACGGCGGGCCTGCCGCACACCAATACCTTGCCCGGCTTCGCGCCCTATATCCGCGGCCCGCAGGCCACGATGTACGCGGTGCGGCCCTGGACCATCCGCCAGTACGCGGGCTTTTCCACCGCCGAAGAGTCCAATGCCTTCTATCGCAAGGCGCTGGCGGCCGGCGGCCAGGGCGTCAGCGTGGCGTTTGACTTGGCAACCCACCGCGGCTACGACAGCGACCACCCGCGCGTGACCGGCGATGTGGGCAAGGCCGGCGTCGCCATCGATTCGGTGGAGGACATGAAGATCCTGTTCGACCAGATTCCGCTCGACAAGGTGAGTGTCAGCATGACCATGAACGGCGCCGTGCTGCCGGTGCTGGCCGGTTACATCGTGGCGGCCGAAGAGCAGGGCGTGGCCCAGGCCCTGCTCAGCGGCACCATCCAGAACGATGTGCTCAAAGAGTTCATGGTGCGCAACACCTACATCTACCCGCCCGCGCCCAGCATGCGCATCATTGGCGACATCATTGCGTACACGGCAGAGCACATGCCGAAGTTCAACTCCATCAGCATCAGCGGCTACCACATGCAGGAAGCCGGCGCCAACCAGGCGCTGGAGCTGGCCTTCACCCTGGCCGACGGCAAGGAATACGTGAAGACCGCGCTGGCCAAGGGCCTGGACGTGGACGCATTTGCCGGTCGCCTGAGCTTCTTCTGGGCCGTGGGCATGAACTTCTACCTGGAAGTCGCCAAGATGCGCGCCGCGCGCCTGCTGTGGTGCCGCATCATGCAAGGCTTTGACGCCAAGAGCCCCAAGAGCCTGATGCTGCGCACCCACAGCCAGACCAGCGGCTGGAGTCTGACCGAGCAAGATCCGTACAACAACGTGGTGCGCACCACCATCGAGGCCATGGCCGCGGTGTTTGGCGGCACCCAAAGCCTGCACACCAACAGCTTCGACGAAGCCATCGCGCTGCCCACCGAGTTCAGCGCCCGCATCGCCCGCAACACCCAGCTGATCATCCAGGAAGAAACCCACATCACCAGTGTGATCGACCCCTGGGCCGGCAGCTACATGATGGAAAAGCTGACCCAGGACATGGCCGATGCCGCCTGGAAAATCATCGAAGAAGTCGACGCCATGGGCGGCATGGTCAAGGCCGTGGACAGCGGCTGGGCCAAGCTGAAGATCGAGGCTGCCGCGGCCGAGAAGCAGGCGCGCATCGACTCGGGCCAGGACGTGATCGTCGGCGTTAACAAGTACAAGCTGCAGACCGAGGACGCGATCGAAAGCCGCGACATCGACAACGTGGCAGTGCGCGACGGCCAGATTGCCCGCTTGCAGCTTATCAAGCAAAAACGCGACTCCGCGCAGGTGGAGCGTGCGCTGGCAGCTATCACTTTTGCAGCAGGCCATGGTTCCGGCAACCTGCTGGCGCTGAGCGTGGAAGCGATCCGCGCGCGCGCCACGGTGGGCGAAGTCAGCGACGCACTGGAACAAGCCTTCGGCCGGCACCGCGCCGATACGCAAAAGGTCACCGGCATCTACGCTGCGGCTTACGATTCGGCCAACGAAGGGGACACCATGGAATACTGGAACGCCTTGAAGGCCGACATCGCCGCCTTTGCCGATGCATACGGCCGCCGCCCCCGGGTGATGGTCAGCAAGCTCGGCCAGGACGGCCACGACCGCGGCGCCAAGGTGGTGGCCACCGCCTTCGCCGACCTGGGCTTCGACGTGGACATGGGCCCGCTGTTCCAGACCCCCGAGGAATGCGCGCGCCAGGCGATTGAAAATGATGTGCATGCCGTGGGTGTATCGACCTTGGCGGCCGGCCACAAAACCCTGGTACCGGCCATCATCGAAGAACTCAAGAAGCAGGGCGCGGACGACATCATCGTCTTCGTCGGCGGCGTGATCCCACGGCAGGACTACGACATGCTGTACGCGGCCGGCGTGAAGGGCATCTACGGCCCCGGCACGCCGATTCCGGTGAGCGCCAGGGACGTGCTGGAGCAGATCAAGAAGGCGGTCGCTGCATGAAGATGGCGGGATTTCCGCGGACCTCGACCCCTGTGCTGCGGCTGGAAGCCGTCCAGGAGACGGACTTCGAGGCCATGGCCGACTTGCGTGCCGAGGCCCTGCGGGAAAGCCTGGAGCAGCTGGGCCGCTTCGACCCGGTGCGCGTACGCGAGCGCCTGCGCAGCGCCTTTGTACCCACGTGCATGCGGCACATCGTGTGGATTGGCCAGCGCATTGGCTACCTGACCCTGGCTCCCCAGGCTCAGGCTTCAGCCATGCGCTTGCACCATCTCTACATCCGGCCCGGCCAGCAAGGACGCGGCGCTGGGGCCTGGGCGCTGCAATGGGCAAAAGCGCAGGCCATTGCGCAGGCCTGCGACATCACGCTGGGAGCCTTGCGGGGCAGTGCCGCCAACCGGTTTTACCTGCGCCACGGCTTCCAATTGGTGGAAGAGCAGGAGTTCGATCTGGAATACCGCTGGAGCCCGTCTTTCGAGCGCGCTCCTGTGGAGGCTGTGGGATGAATCTCTACCCAGATGTGATCGGGCCACCAGGCGCCAGCCAGCGCCGCGCCATTGCGAAAGCCATTACCCTGCTCGAATCCACCCGTGCCGAGCACCGCGCGCAGGCGGATGAATTGCTGACGGCCTTGCTGCCGCACACCGGGCAGTCGTTCCGCCTGGGCATCAGCGGCGTGCCCGGCGTGGGCAAGTCGACCTTCATCGAGGTGCTGGGCCTGTACCTGATCGCCCTGGGGCACCGCGTGGCGGTGCTGACCATCGACCCGTCGAGCACCGTGTCCGGCGGCTCCATCCTGGGCGACAAAACGCGCATGGAACAGCTGTCGGTGCATCCGCAGGCCTACATCCGACCCAGCCCCAGCAGCGGCACCTTGGGCGGAGTCGCAGAGAAGACCCGCGAGGCGATGCTGGTCTGCGAGGCCGCGGGCTACGACGTGGTGATTGTGGAAACCGTGGGTGTGGGCCAGAGCGAAACGGCAGTGGCCGGCATGACCGATATGTTCGTGCTGATGCAGCTGCCGAATGCCGGCGACGACCTGCAGGCGATCAAGAAGGGTGTGATGGAGCTGGCCGATCTGGTGGCAATCAACAAGGCCGATATCGATGCGCTGGCGGCGCAGCGCGCGCAGCTGCAGATCACCTCGGCGATGCAGCTGCTGGGCCTGTTCGGCCCGCATGACGACGCACATTGGCGGCCGCAGGCGCTGCTGCTCAGCGCGCTGGGCGGGCAGGGCATAGACGGCTTCTGGGCCGCGGCCCAGCAGTTCCAAAGATTACAGACGGCCAACGGCAACTGGCAGGCGCGGCGCCAGCAGCAGTCGCTGGCCTGGATGTGGGAGCGGGTCGATGCCGGCCTGAAGCAGGCGTTTCGCCAGCATCCGCAGGTGCAGGCCCTGCTGCCGCAGCTGTTGCAAGACGTGGCGGCCGGCCGAATCCCGGCTTCGACTGCGGCACGCAATCTACTGTCAGCGCAGTATCCATAAGCACAAGCAGCTATCAATAACGGAGCGTTATCACCTATGCAAGATATTCTGGAACAGCTGGAAGCCAAGCGCGAACAGGCCCGCATGGGCGGCGGGCAAAAGCGCATCGACGCGCAGCACAGCAAGGGTAAGCTGACGGCGCGCGAGCGCCTGGAGCTGCTGCTGGACGAGGGCACGTTCGAGGAATGGGACATGTTCGTCGAGCACCGCTGCACCGATTTCGGCATGGCCGACAACAAGATTCCCGGCGACGGCGTGGTCACCGGCTACGGCATGGTCAACGGCCGGCTGGTGTTCGTCTTCAGCCAGGACTTCACGGTGTTCGGCGGCGCTTTGAGCGAGGCCCATGCCGAGAAGATCTGCAAGATCATGGACCAGGCCATGAAGGTCGGCGCGCCCATCATCGGCCTGAACGACTCGGGCGGCGCGCGCATCCAGGAGGGCGTGGCCAGCCTGGGCGGCTATGCCGACGTGTTTCTGAAGAACGCCATGGCCAGTGGAGTTGTGCCGCAGATCAGCATGGTGATGGGGCCGTGCGCCGGTGGCGCGGTGTACAGCCCGGCGATGACCGACTTCATCTTCATGGTCAAGGACAGCAGCTATATGTTCGTTACCGGCCCCGAGGTGGTGAAGACTGTGACGCACGAAGAGGTAACGGCCGAGCAACTCGGCGGCGCCATCACCCACACCACGCAGAGCGGCGTGGCCGACCTGGCGTTTGACAACGATGTGGAAGCGCTGCTGATGCTGCGCCGCTTGTTCAACTACCTGCCGTTGAACAACCGCGAAAAAGCCCCGGTGCGCCCCAGCGGCGACCGCGCCGACCGCATGGACTACAGCCTGGACACCCTGGTGCCCGACAACCCGAACAAGCCCTACGACATGAAGGAGCTGATCGCCAAGACCGTGGACGATGGCGACTTCTTCGAGATCCAGCCCGAATACGCGAAGAACATCGTCATCTGCTTCGCCCGCATGGAAGGCCAGACGGTCGGTATCGTGGCGAACCAGCCGCTGGTGCTGGCCGGCTGCCTGGACATCAAGTCCAGCATCAAGGCCGCGCGCTTTATCCGCTTCTGCGACGCCTTCAACATCCCGGTGATCACCTTTGTTGACGTGCCCGGCTTCATGCCCGGCACCAGCCAGGAGTACGGCGGCATCATCAAGCACGGCGCCAAGCTGCTGTTTGCCTACGCCGAATGCACCGTGCCCAAGGTCACCATCATCACCCGCAAGGCCTACGGCGGCGCGTATGACGTGATGGCCTCCAAGCATCTGCGCGGCGACGTCAACTTCGCCTGGCCGAACGCCGAGATCGCGGTGATGGGCGCCAAGGGCGCGGTGGAAATCATCTTCCGCGAAGACAAGGGCGACCCGGCCAAGCTGGCCGCCAAAGAGGCCGAGTACAAGGCGCGCTTCGCCAACCCCTTCGTGGCCGGCGCCCGCGGCTACATCGACGACGTAATCCTCCCGCACGAGACCCGCAAGCGCATCTGCCGCAGCCTGGTGATGCTGGCCAGCAAGAAGGTGGAAAACCCGTGGCGCAAGCACGGCAATATCCCGCTCTAGCCATGCCCAAAGCCGACACCGCCGCCCAGGCCCGCGTGCTGACCGATATTCCGAATATCGGTGCTTCCATCGCCAAAGACCTTCGTGGCCTGGGCATCCAGACCCCCGCGGACGTGGCGAAGATGGACCCGCTGCAGGTCTACGAGGCGTTGCGCGGACCGATGGGCCAGCGCCATGACCCTTGCGTGCTGGACACCTTCATGGCCGCCCACGCCTTCATGCAAGGCGGGCCGCGCCAGCCCTGGTGGAACTTCACCGCGCAGCGCAAAGCCCTGCTGAAAACACAAAAATAGGACGATCCATGTTCACCAAAATACTGATTGCGAACCGCGGCGAGATCGCCTGCAGGGTGATTGCCACCGCCAAGAAGATGGGCATCCTGACCGTCGCCGTCTACTCCGACGCCGACAAGGAAGCCCGCCATGTGGGGCTGGCCGATGAGGCCGTGCACATCGGCGCAGCACCCAGCCGCGACAGCTATCTGCAGGCCGACAAGATCATTGCCGCCTGCAAGGCCACGGGCGCGCAGGCGGTGCACCCGGGTTATGGCTTCCTCAGCGAAAACGCCGGCTTTGCCAAGCGGGTGGAAGAGGAGGGTATCGTCTTCATCGGACCCAAGCACCATTCGATTGCGGCCATGGGCGACAAGATCGAATCCAAGAAGCTGGCCGGCGCGGCCGGTGTGAACTGTATCCCCGGGGTGAACGACGCGATTGACACCGCTGAGCGCGCGATCGAGATCGCCAAAGGCATAGGCTACCCGGTGATGATCAAGGCCAGTGCCGGCGGTGGCGGCAAGGGCTTGCGCGTGGCCTTCAACGACAAGGAAGCCTTTGAGGGCTTCACCAGCTGCCGCAACGAGGCGCGCAACAGCTTTGGCGACGACCGGGTGTTTATCGAGAAGTTTGTCGAAGAGCCGCGGCATATCGAGATCCAGCTGCTGGGCGACAGCCATGGCAACGTGATCTATCTGAACGAGCGCGAATGCTCGATCCAGCGCCGGCACCAGAAGGTGATCGAGGAAGCGCCCAGCCCCTTCATCAGCGATGCCACGCGCAAAGCCATGGGCGAGCAGGCGGTGGCGCTGGCCAAGGCGGTCAACTACCAGAGCGCGGGCACGGTGGAGTTCGTGGTCGGCAAGGACCAGAGCTTTTACTTTCTGGAGATGAACACCCGTTTGCAGGTCGAGCACCCGGTGACCGAAGCCATCACCGGCCTGGACCTGGTGGAACTGATGATCCGCGTGGCGGCGGGCGAGAAGCTGCCGTTGGCGCAGGCCGAGGTGCAGCGCAATGGCTGGGCGATAGAGTGCCGCATCAATGCCGAAGACCCGTTCCGCAACTTTCTGCCCAGCACCGGCCGCCTGGTGCGCTTCCAGCCGCCGAAGGAAACCATGTTCCAGGCGAACACGCAGGAGCTGTATGGCGTGCGCGTCGACACCGGCGTGCAGGATGGCGGCGAGATCCCGATGTATTACGACTCGATGATCGCCAAGCTGATCGTCCACGGCACAGACCGGCTGGACGCGATTGCCAAGATGCGCGAGGCGCTGAACGGCTTTGTGATCCGTGGCGTGTCCAGCAATATCCCGTTCCAGGCGGCGCTGCTCGCGCATCCGAAATTTGTGGCCGGCGACTTCAATACCGGCTTCATCGCCGAAAACTACGGCCAGGGCTTCCATGCCGAGGATGTGCCGCACGACGACCCCGCCTTCCTGCTGGCGCTGGCGGCCTTTGTGCACCGCCGCTACCTGAGCCGGGCCAGCGGCATCAGCGGCCAGGTCGCCGGCCATGAGATGGAAGTCGGCGAAGCCTTCACCGTGGTGGCGCTGGGCGCGGACGGCGAGCATGCGCAGACGGCAGTCAGCGTGGTTGATTTTCAAGAAAAAACCGGCTCCAGCGCAGTATCTGTGGGCGCTAAGAGCTATCAATTGTGTAGCGGATCGCGCTTGGGATCGGTCCGCATCCACGGCACATGCAACGGCCTACCGTTCACCGCCCAGGTGGAACGGGCCGCGCACAAGAACCCATTGGCGCTGCGCATTGCCCACAACGGCCGCCAGTTGGATGCGCTGGTGCTGTCGCCGCGCGCGGCCGAGCTACATGCCTTGATGCCGCACAAGGCGCCGCCCGATATGAGCCGTTTTGTGTTGTCGCCGATGCCGGGTTTGCTGGTCCATGTGGGGGTGGTGGCCGGGCAAAAAGTGCAGGCCGGCGAGCGGGTTGCCGTGATCGAGGCCATGAAGATGGAAAATGCGCTGTTCGCCACCAATGATGGCGTCGTTGCCGAGGTGCTGGCCAAGCAGGGAGAATCCCTGTCGGTAGACCAGCCCATTGTCCGTTTTGCATAAGAAATATCCATGAATACTGCGACCCTAGAACAGCCGATCACCTTGCACCGCGCCACTCCCAAGCCGGTTGCGAATCCCGACGAGCGCTGGCCGCTGGCCGAAGTCGAGGCGCTGTTCGAGCTGCCTTTCCTGGAGCTGATGCACCGTGCGCAAACCGTGCACCGCGAGAACTTCCCGGCGGGCGACGTGCAGCTGTCGACCCTGCTGTCGATCAAGACCGGCGGCTGCCCGGAAGACTGCGGCTACTGCCCGCAGTCGGTGCACTACGACACCGGCGTCACCGCCACCAAGATGCTGGGCGTGGACGTGGTGGTGGCCGCCGCCAAGGCCGCGCAGGAGGCCGGTGCCACGCGTTTCTGCATGGGCGCGGCCTGGCGCAGCCCGAAGGACCGCGACGTGGACAACGTGGCCGAGCTGGTGAAGGCCGTAAAGGCCCTGGGTATGGAAACCTGCGCCACCCTGGGCATGCTGGAAGACGGCCACGCCGCCCAGCTGCGCGACGCCGGCCTGGACTACTACAACCACAACCTGGACACCGCGCCCGACTTCTACGGCGACATCATCGACACCCGCGTCTACCAGGACCGGCTGGACACGCTGGACCGCGTGCGCGGCGCCGGCGTCAAGGTCTGCAGCGGCGGCATCGTCGGCATGGGCGAAACCCGGGCCCAGCGCGCCGGCCTGGTGGCCCAACTGGCGAATCTGGAGCCCAGCTATCCCGAATCGGTACCGGTGAACAACCTGGTGCGCGTGGCCGGCACGCCGCTGGCCGATGCGCCACCGCTGGACCCGCTGGAGTTCGTGCGCGTGATCGCCGTGGCCCGCATCACCATGCCGACCGCCCGCGTACGCCTGTCCGCCGGCCGCCAGCAAATGGGCGAAGCCGTGCAGGCCATGTGCTTCCTGGCCGGCGCGAATTCGATCTTCTACGGCGACAAGCTGTTGGTCACCGGCAACCCGGATGTGGAGGCGGATCGCCAGCTGCTGGCCAAGCTGGGCTTGCCGACCAGCGGCATGCTGGCAGCCTGATGCGGCCCTTCAAAGTGCTGGGCGTCCAGCAGATCGCCATTGGTGGGCTGGACAAGCAGCGGCTGCGTACGCTGTGGGTCGACATGCTGGGCCTGGAGGTCACCGGCAACTATGTAAGCGAACGCGAGAACGTCGATGAAGACATCTGCGCGATTGGCAGCGGCCCGTTCAAGGTGGAGGTCGATCTGATGCAGCCGCTGGACCCTTCGATGAAGCCGGCGGTGCACACCACGCCGCTAAACCACGTCGGTCTGTGGATCGACGATCTGCCGGCGGCGGTGGCATGGCTGACGGCCCAGGGCGTGCGCTTTGCGCCCGGCGGTATCCGCCCGGGTGCGGCGGGTTTTGACATCTGCTTCTTGCACCCCAAGGCCAGCGAAGAGTTTCCGATTGCCGGCGAGGGCGTGCTGGTGGAGCTGGTGCAGGCGCCGCCGGCGGTGGTGGACGCGTTCAGCCGTCTGGCTGCAGGCTAATTCCATTTCCAGATCCATCCGAATATGTCGTTGCTTCGCCTTGCCGTGCTAAAGCACTGTCTGCGGCTTCGCGCCTAATCTCGTATGGATCTGAAATTGGAATAAGGGCTTGCTCAGGACGGCTTGGCCGCGCGCTGGGCGCGCGAGCGGGCCAGGGCGGCGGCGATCAGGGCTTTCTTGGCGTCGGGTGCCGGGCTGTCAGCGGTGTTGCTGTCGGCATCGTCTAATTCTTCCAGCTTTTTAAGCCCCTGGCGCTCGTCCGCATTGTGCCGCAAGCTATGAAATTCATAGCGTTCGCGGGCTTTGTCGGCTTGCGCGTCTGACCAGGCGCTCCAGCCGGTCCGCACGCCGCTGGCATTTTCCAGCTGGATGCAGTCTACCGGGCACACAGGAATGCACAGCTCGCAGCCGGTGCAGTGCGCGCTGATGACGGTGTGCATGCGCTTGTTGCTGCCCAGGATGGCATCGGTCGGGCAGGCAGCGATGCACAGCGTGCAGCCTATGCACCAGGCTTCGTCGATCACCGCCAGCATGCGCGGCGCCTCCACGCCGTGCTCGGCACTCAGTGGCAGTGCGGGCCGGCCGGTGATCTGTGCCAGCCGCTGTATGCCTTCGGCGCCGCCGGGTGGGCACTGGTTGATCGGCGCTGCAGCGCTGGCGATGGCCTCGGCGTAGGCCGCGCAATCCGGGTAGCCGCAGCGCGTGCACTGGGTTTGCGGCAGTGCCGCGTTGATGCGCTCGGCCAGGCTTGGAACAGACAGCAAGTTGCGCTCTAGCCCGGTCTCAGGCCTTGCGTACGACGGGCTTGGTGGCCACTGCTTTGGGCGCGGGGCTGGCAACCGCCGTCAGCTTGACTGCCGGGGCAGTGGGCGCAGCAACCACCACCACAGCCGGTTTAGCTGCCACAGCCTTGGGTTTGGCGCGCACGGCTTTGGGTTTTGCGGCCGCTACAGGCGCTTCCTTGGGTTTGGCCGCTACCGGGGCGGCTGCCACGGGTGCGGGAGTGGCCGCCTCGGCCTTGGGGGCTGCCGCCACGGTGTTGTGCGCCTGGATGAAGGCCTTGACATGCGGGTAGACCAGATCGCGCCAACGCCGGCCGCTGAAGATGCCGTAATGGCCTGCGCCCGGCACTTCCATGTGGTGCTGTTCCTTGGCCACGATGCCGGTGCACAGGTCGTGCGCGGCACGGGTTTGGCCCGAGCCCGAGATGTCGTCCAGCTCGCCTTCCACCGTTAGCAAGGCGCTGGCGGTGATGTCTTGCGGCTTGACCAGCTCGATCTTGCCGTCGATGCCGCGCACCTCCCAGGTGCCATTGACCAGCTTGAAGTCCTGGAACACGGTGGCGATGGTTTCCAGGTAGTAATGCGCGTCCATGTCCAGTACGGCGTTGTATTCGTCGTAGAACTTGCGGTGCACTTCGGCGCTCACGTCGTCACCCTTGATCAGATCCTTGAAGTAGTCGAAGTGGCTCTTGGCGTGGTGCTGCGGGTTCATGGCCACGAAGCCGGTGTGCTGCAGAAATCCGGGGTAGACCTTGCGGCCGGCACCCGGGAAGCTGGCCGGCACCTTGTAGATCACATTGTTCTCGAACCACTCGTAGCTCTTGTTCATGGCCAGGTTGTTCACCGCGGTGGGCGATTTGCGGGCGTCGATCGGGCCACCCATCATGGTCATGCTCAGGGGCGTGAGGTCGCCGCGCGAGGCCATCAGCGAGACAGCGGCCAGCACCGGTACCGTGGGCTGGCAGACGCTCATCACATGGCAGTTGCCGTAAATGCCTTGCAGGTGGCGGATGAACTCCTGCACGTAGTTCACATAGTCGTCGAGGTGGAACTCGCCTTCGCTCAACGGGACCAGGCGCGCATTCTTCCAGTCGGTGATGTAGACCTTGTGGTCTTTCAGCATGGTTTTCACCGTGTCGCGCAGCAGGGTGGCGTAGTGGCCTGACAAGGGGGCGACGATCAGCACCGCGGGCTGGCCTTTGAGCTTGGTCAGCGTGTTCACATCGTCGGTGAAGCGCTTGAAGCGGCGCAGCTCGCAGAAGGGCTTGTCAATCTCCACACGTTCCTGGATCGCAATATCGACGCCGTCGGCGTTGATGGTTTGCAGGCCGAAGGTGGGCTTTTCGTAGTCTTTGCCCAGGCGGTACAGCAGGTCGTAGCCGGCTGACATGCGCTGCGACAAGGTGTTCTTGCCGAATGGAGACTGTGAACTACCGTAGAGTTTGGCGGCAGCTTGCGCAAAATCCGCAAAAGGCTCCATCAGCGAGCGTTGGGTTTCGTAGATTTGGTAAAGCATGGCGACCTAAACGTGGGGAAAATGTTGCAGTGCAATATAGCAGTTGTAGACGGCATATAAATGGAGAGGAAACACCAATATGCGCCGCGATAGGGCGTTCAGTCTGTGCCCCTTCGCACAGAATTTTGGCATATTGTTCGAAATCCGCACCAATGTAGAAACTTTTGGCGTTTTTATGGAATCTGCCACGCCATGCAACGTAGAACCCTTTTAAGCCTGGGCGGAACGGCCGCCGCAGCCGGAACCCTGGTGAATTTCTCGCCCGTAGCCGATGCCCGCAGCCTGCTGGCGACGCTGCAGCCGTCGCCACGCATGCCGGTGCTGTTTCTGGGCCACGGTAGCCCGATGAACGCCATCGACGACAACGCCTACCGCCGCAGCTGGCAGGCGCTGGGCCAGGAATTCGGCAAGACCTTGCCGCGGCCGCAGCTGATCCTGTGCATCTCGGCCCACTGGCTGACGCGCGGCTGGTGGCTTACCGGCATGGCCCAACCCAAGACCATCCACGACTTCGGCGGTTTCCCCCAGGCGCTGTTTGACCAGCAGTACCCGGCGCCCGGCGCGCCCCAGCTGGCCCAGCAGATCGCCGCCGGTTTGCGCCCGGCTGGGCCCGTGGCGGTGGGCCTGGACAAGGAGGAATGGGGCCTGGACCACGGCACTTGGTCGGTGCTCAAGCCCATGTTCCCGCAGGCCGAGATCCCGGTGCTGCAGCTCAGCATGGACTACGGCCGGCTGCCGGCGGAGCACTACCAGCTGGGCCAGCAGCTGAAAGCTTTGCGCCAACGCGGCGTGCTGGTGGTCGGCAGTGGCAACATCGTGCACAACCTGCGCGCCACCCAGCGCCAGGCGGCGGCCGACCAGGCCTACGATTGGGCGCTGGAATTCGACCAAACCATTGGCGGCTATCTGCAAAAGGGCGATCTGGCCGCCTTGGCCGGCTTCCAGTCGCTGGGCCGGGTGGCCCAGATGGCCCATCCCTCGCATGACCACTACCTGCCTTTGCTGTACGCGGCGGGTGCGGTCGACGCCAGCGAGGCACCGCGCTTTTTCAACACCAGCTTCCAGTCGGCATCCATTTCGATGCGCTCGGTGGTCTGGGGCTAAACCAGGTCGGCCAGCGGGTGCACGCCCGTATGCCGGGGCTGGAAGTGATCCGCTATCCATTCCGGGCTGACATCGGCAAGCCGGGCCGGCGACCAGCGTGGTTGGCGGTCCTTGTCGATCAGCAGGGCGCGCACGCCTTCGGCAAAGTCGGGGTGTGCGCAGCAGCCCAGCGAGACCTGGTATTCCAGCCGCAGCACCTCGGCCAGCGACATGCGCGGCACGCGCTGCCAGAGCGCGAACGCCAGCGCGGCGCTGGTCGGCGAGCCCTGGGCGTAGCTGGCGGCGGCGCTGTCCAGCCAGGCGTCGCCGCTATGCAGGGCGCGCAGTCTGGTATCCATGTCCATGAGGTCGTCGCCGGTCAGCAGCTGCTGGATCTTGTCGAAATGCGCGCGTACCGGTGATGCCGGCAGGCTGCAGCTGTGTGTGGCCAACAGGCGCGACAGCGTGGCGCGGTTCTGCGGGGCATCGCCGGTCCAATCGGCATCCGCCAGCTGCGCCAGCACCGTGGGCTTGTCTGCATGGTCGATGCCGTAGTCCGCCAGGCCACAGAACAGCGCGTCGGCCGGGTTCAGCGGGGCGCCCGTCAGTGCCAGGAACAGGCCGACCCGGCCCGGCAGGCGGCGCAGAAACCAGCTGCCGCCGACGTCCGGGTACAGGCCTATGCTGATCTCTGGCATGGCCAGGCGGCTGGCCGGGGTGACGACCCGGTGCGAGGCGCCGGCCATCAGCCCCAGGCCGCCGCCCATGGCGACGCCGTGGCCCCAACAGAGCATGGGCTTGGGGTAGCTGTGGACCGCATGGTCCAGCCGGTACTGGGTGGCGAAAAAGGCCTGCGCCTCCAGGTTCGGCCCGGTGCCGCTGGCCTGCATGCTGTGGTACATGCCGCGGATATCGCCACCGGCGCAAAAGGCCTTGTCGCCGCTGGCCTGCAGCAGCACACCGGCGATAGCCGGGTCGGCGGCCCAGACGGCCAGCTGCGGGGCCAGCGCCTGCAGCATGGGCAGGGACAGCGCGTTCAGCCGGCTTGGCGCATGCAGGGTGGCCACGCCCCAGCGCAGGCCGCTGCGGGTCGCCAGGCTGTCCAGCAGCACGGGTGCGTTCACAGCAGCCCCGACGCGATATTGATGGTCAGCGCCACCAGGGTGGTGTTGAAGAAGAAGGCCAGCACGCAGTGCAGCAAGCCGGTGCGCCGCATGGCCGACGAGCTGAAGCTGACGTCCGCCGTCTGGGCCGAGGTGCCGATGATGCAGGCGAAGTACAGGAAGTCGCCGTAGTCGGGCTTGTCGGTGCCGGGGAACTGCAGGCCGGCGTCTTGGCCGCGGACCTGGGCCGAGTAGTAGTCATGGGCATAGTGCAGGGCGAACATCACCTGGGTAAACGCCCAGGAGGTGACGATGGTCAGACCGGCCAGGCCGATGTGGACATAGCGTTCGGCGCCTTGCAGGTCTTTCACCACCGACAGCTCGGCCAGGATCGCACCCAGCGTGGCCAGCGCGGCCAGCACCACCAGGGCCAGCACGGTGCGGCGGCCTTCGTCCTGCTGTGGGGCCCGGCTGCGCATGCGGTCGTGGTCGGATTGCAGCACCATGTGGGCGGTCAGCAGCAGGTACAGGCAGGCAAAGCTGTTCCAGCCTATGACCAGGCGGGTCACGGTCAGTACCTCGGGCCAGTTGCAGAGCAGCAGCGCCACCACGGTGCCGAACAGCGCCGCCGCAAACAGGCGTGGCCGGATGCGGATATGGCGGACCAGAAAAAAGTGCTGCACAGCGTGCGCGATCGAGGTTTTGGGCATGCAGTAGAACCGCGAGCGCTATGTTTTAAATAGCTGCTCGCGCAAGTTTTATAAGCGCTAGAGGCCGATTTGGCTTGAATCCCTGGCTTGCAGCGGCATCGGCCGGGTGGCACCGCTCTGCTTGGCCCGCCGGGCCATGGCGCGGGCCAGGTCCTGGCGTAGCCAGTCGCGCCAGGCCATCCACTGCACCATGGCCAGGCCACCGGTGACACCGGCAAAAGCCAGCGCATAGCGCAGCGCCAGGTTCAGGCCATGGGCGTAGTGTTCGCGGTCGCTGCTCAGCAGGAACTGGAAGGCCGAGAACGCCTGCCCGTACTTGACGATCAGGTGCTCGGCGCCGGCCCAGAACAGCAGGGTGGCGGTGCCGGCGGAAAACACCGATACGCCCAGCAGGCGCCAGCGCTTGGGGCAGCCGCGCACTGCAGCGGCCGACAGCGCCGTACCCGCCAGGCAGGCCATCAGCAGGCCGGCGGCCATGGCCGATGCGGCGCTGAAGCTGGCGTGGTCGCCCATCAGCTCGACCAGGTTGTCGGTATCGGCCCAGGTGACGTTCAGCGTGTACAGCGGCCAGGCCAGTATCAGGCTGACCATCAGCCAGTACACCACGTCGGACAAGGTGCTGGTGCGCTGCAGCGTGCGCACCAGCAGCACCGCGCCCAGCACCTGCAGCATCACCGCCACGTGCAGGCCCAGGTAGCGGCCCATCAGCTCCCATTCCCAGGGCCAGCCGAGCACCGGCGAGCCGGCAACGTCGTAAATGCTCTCCAGCGGCACGGAAATCCGCAGCAGCACCCAGGTGACCAGGCCATGCCCCAGCAGTGTCAGCGGCAGCGCCAGCAGGTAGGGGCGGCGCTGGGCCGGCAGCAGCAGGAACGGGGCATTGGCGATCCAGTGCAGGGCCAGCGCCAGGCCGGCCACCGACACCACGCCCCAGGCGCCGGGCTCCACCAGTTCGCGCAGGTTGTAGGGGACGAACGGCAGGTTCAGCAGCACGCCCAGCAGCACCGCGGTCAAGGCCCACCACAGCAGATGCGTCTTGTAGCCTATGGGCGGCTTGGGCACGGCGTACAGCGCCATGTGTCCGCTGTCCAGGGGTGACAAGGGGGTCGAGGCGCTGTGCGGCGCCAGCGCGGCGGGCGCGGTATGGGGGGCGGGTGTAGAGGTCATGGGCGTGGGGTGTATACGAGGTTGACCGATCCAGTAGGCTATTTTGTACCCTATCAGGCCGCCCAGGGACTCCAATAAAAAGTCGGTCAGGTCGGCCACCCGTTCGGGCAGCAGCAATTGGCCGGATTCGATCAGCAAGGCACACAGAAACAACACCCATACCGGCCGTGCCGAGGGCTTGCGCCCACCGGTATGCGGTGCCAGGCCGGACAGCGCCAGCAGCAGCCCGCCGGGGATGAAGAAGCCGATCTTGCGCAGCACCTCGTTGAGCGCCATGAACTCGGACTCGAAGTAGTAGTTGTTCAACGGCGTGCGGGTAAAGGCCTCGACCACCGCGGCCCAGCTCAGGCGGGCGGTGTCGAAGTCGAAGGGCAGCCAGAACACGGCCAGGGTGGCCAGCAGCCAGCCGCCCCACCAGGCCAGCCAGGTATTCGAGGCCACATGCGATAGCCCCAGGGTCTTGTGCGCCACACGCAGCACGCCGACGGCGCCCAGCGCGCAGCCCAGCGCTGCCAGGCCGACCGAGGTGACATCGGTGGTGCGCGACATCACGAACAGCTGCAGAAACTCCACCGTGGCCGCCGCCAGCAAGCCTTTGCGTGCCACCCGCCAGATGCCATGGCCGGGCCGCAAGGCCCACAGCGCGCCGGCCGGCACCCAGATCAGGATGTCGCTCAGCACCTGGTACAGCATCTCGGCGGGCGAGCCCTTGAGCCCGCCAAACGGCAGCAAAATCAGGTGGCCGTCGCGCCATTTGTGGAAGATCTCCACCGGGCTGATCGCCAGGTCCAGCGGCATCACATTGAAGGCGAACAGCACGAACAAATAGGCCTTGAGCAGGCGCGAAATCTTGTCGCTTTGCTTCTCGTAGTGCCAGTAGCCGGTCAGCCAGGCCTGCACCCGCGCGCCAGCCGCCCACTGCGCCAGCACGCCGATGGCGCCGCTGATGCTCAAGGCCACGATGTCGTTCTGCGACGGCGTGCGCGGCGGAAAGAACATCTGGGTGAACTCGATAGCCACCGCCAGCGCGCTGGCCGCCAGCGCCACCAGCACCCCGGCCGGCAGGCGACCCAGGCCGCGCAGGCCCAGGCTTTGCAAGGCCAGAAAGGTCAGCGGGATGAACAGCACCAGATTGGTCGCCCAGTCGGAGCGCGAGGAAAAGTCCAGCGGCAGGTCGCGCAGCGCCAGCAGATCGGCCAGCGCGGCATCCACCGGGTGGGCTACGAAGTCCAGCGGCACCAGGCTGCCGTAGATGACGAACACCAGATACCCCAGGAACAACCACCGCTGCAGGGTGATGGCCGACTGGCCTTGGGTGCTATGCCGTGCTGCCATGCGCTGAATCCTCTTAAAAAATGGCCCGCATCGGGGGCTCTACCAATGTCGACAATTGTGCGGCATGCTTTGGGGTTTGCCCTTACGATAGGCGCAACTCGTTTTCCTCGACGGCGATCACCGCATGAACCCATGAACAGCCTGCGTGCCCGAATTCTGGGGCTACTGGCTCTGCTGCTGTTTGTAGTGGGGGCGGTCAGCTTCATGGTGAGCGCGGCACTGATGGACCGCAGCCTGGCGGCCTACGAGGAGCGTGCGGCCCACGACCAGTTTCTGCGGGTAGACCTGGGTTTGCGCGAAGAGGTGGCGTCGCTGCAGCGCACGGTGCTCGACTACGGCATCTGGGACGACACGGCCGCCCACCTGCAGAGCTTTCTGGCCCAGTACCTGTGGCAGACCTTCACCGTCGAAGCGCTGCACAACCTCGATGTCGACTACATCGCTTTCTTGACCCCCGAGGGGCGGCTGCATTCCAGCGTGGACGTGCGGCGGGGCCTGGTGGAGCCGCTGCGGGCCAGCGATCCCGTGCTGGTCGAGACTATTCCCGCGCTGATGGCCATCCCGGTGGAGCAGCGCGAGAGCGGTGGCGACTTCAAGCTCTGGCTGGACGGCCAGCCGGTGCTGGTGGTGTTCAGCCCGGTGCGCATGCGCCAGCCGGGCGCGCCCGTCGTGGGCTGGATGCTGATGGGCCGCGAATGGCAGTCGGCCCGCTTGTCGCGGATGATGCAGCTCACCGGCAGCCGCTTCCACTTGCTGGGCCCGGGCGCGGTGGGTCCGGCGATTGCGGGCGAGCTGCCCCAGCCCGCGCCCGCCACATTGGCGGATGTGCGCGGCCCCGGCGCGGTGCGTCTGCTGGTCGAGGCGCCGCATGTGCTGGGCGAGCACAAAACCACCAGCAAACTGCTGTTGCTGGCCAACGCCCTGGTGATGGCGCTGCTGGGCGCGGTGGCGGTGGTGGTGCTGCTGGACCGGCTGATCCTCAAGCGCCTGGGCCTGTTCGCCCGGCTGGCCCGCAGCCAGCGCAGCAGCGACCTGGCATCCACCCGGCAGTGGCCGGTGCACGGCGAAGACGAGCTGGATGCGCTGGCGGTATCGCTGAACACCATGGTCTCGGCCTTGGGGGTGGCGCGTAAGGGGCTGGAGCGCGATGTGCGCACCGATGCGCTGACCGACCTGGGCAACCGCCGCCTGCTGTACGAGCAACTCGATCGCCTGCTGGCCCAGCAGGCCCGCCAGCCCGAGCTGACCTTGGCCGTGCTGCTGGTCGACCTGGACGACTTCAAACTCATCAACGACTCGCTGGGCCACGAGGCCGGCGACTTTCTGCTGGTGGCGATTGCCCGCTCGCTGGAGCAGCTGATCCGCGGCAGCGACCTGGTGGTGCGCCTGGGCGGCGACGAATTCGCGTTGCTGTATGTCGGCCATTCGGATGCGCTGGGGGTACGGCATTTTGCCGAGCGGGTGCAGGAAACCATTGCCCGGACCCGCCAGTACCAGGGCTCGAACCTCACCGTCAGTTGCTCCATTGGCGTCAGTTTTGCAAGCGGCCAGGCCGACAAGGACAGCCTGATGCGCAATGCCGACCTGGCCATGTACGACGCCAAGCGCGCTGGCAAAGGCCGCTGCAGCTACTACACCGACACCATGCTGGGCAATGTGCAGGAGCGCATGCTGCTGGAGCAGCGCCTGCGCGAATGCCTGCTGAACGACCAGCTGGAGGTGTGGTTCCAGCCCATCGTCGACGTGCGCAACGGCGCCACGCCCATGCTCGAGGCCCTGGCCCGCTGGCCGCTGGACGGCGGTTTCTGCCCGCCCGACAAGTTCATCCCGATAGCCGAGGAATCGGGCCTGATCATGGCCCTGGGCATGGCCATTGCCCGCAAGGTGGTGGTGGCCTTGCCCGCGCTGCTGGAGCTAGAGTCGCGGCAGGTGGTCAACATCAACCTGTCGGCCAAGCAACTGATGAGCACCACCCTGGTCGAGGAAATGTGCGCGCTGGTCGACCAGGCCGATCTGCCGCGCTCCTGCGTGCATTTCGAGCTGACCGAAACCGCAGTGGCCAAGGACTCGGAGCTGGCCCAGCTGCAGCTGCAGGCGCTGGCGCGGGCCGGCTTCCATCTGCACCTGGACGACTTCGGTACTGGCTATTCGTCGCTGCACCGGCTGCAGAGCCTGCCGTTTTCCACCCTCAAGCTCGACCGTTCCTTCGTCATCCAGCTCGGCCACGGCGACGCCCGCATCGCCAAGGTGATCATCGCGCTGGGCGCCGAACTTGGCCTGGACGTGATTGCCGAAGGCATAGAAACCGAACAGGAGTACGAGCAGCTGCGGGCGCTGGGCTGCTATTTGATGCAGGGCTACTGGCTGGCCCGGCCTATGCCGCTGGCCCAGGTGCTGGCCTGGCTGGAGCAGCGGGCCGAGCAGGCTTTACGGGCCTAGGCGCCTAAGCGTTCAGCGGCATGACGCTGACGGTATCGCCCTCGGCCACATCGCCCTGGGCCTCGGCCAGCACCAGCAGGCCATTCGCCTGCACCATGGAACTCAGCATGCCCGATCCCTGGTGGCCGGTCAGCCGCACCCACAGGCTGCCATCGGCCGCAGTCTCGACGATGCCGCGCAGGTATTCGGTGCGGCCCGGCCGCTTGCGGATCGCCTGGGCGCTGCGTACCTGCTGCAACGGCGCGGCGGCGCTGCTGGCCGCGTTGCAGCCCATCATCTGCAGCAGGGCCGGGCGCACCAGGGCCAGAAACACCACCATCACCGCCACCGGATTGCCCGGCAGGCCGAACAGCACGGCGGGTGGTTTGCTATGGTTTGTGTAGCTTCTTGCGCTGGTGGAATCTGCGCTAGAGCCGGTTTTGGTTTGTAAATTGGCCGCCATGCGGCCGACCGCCATCGGCCGCCCGGGTTTGATCGCCAGCTGCCAGAACACCACCTCGCCCAGTGTGCCCAGCATGCTGCGGGTGTGGTCGGCGTCGCCGGCGCTCATGCCGCCGCTGGTCAGGATGGCGTCGGCCTGCTGGGCGGCGCTGTGCAGCGCGGCCTGCAGCAGGGCCGGGTCGTCGCGCACCACGCCCAGGTCCAGCACCTCCACGCCCAGCTGGCGGAGCAGGCCGGTCACGGTGTAGCGGTTGCTGTCGAACACCGCGCCGGCGCGCGGCGCCTCGCCCAGGCTGAGGATTTCGTCGCCGGTGGAAAAATAGGCGACGCGCAGCCGGCGCAGCACCGGCACCGTGGCCAGGCCCAGGCTGGCCAGCAGGCCCAGCGCGGCGGGCGTCAGGCGGTCACCCTGGCGTAGCGCGGCCTGGCCTTGCAGCAGGTCTTCACCCGCGCGGCGCCGGTTTGCGCCGGGGCGCAGCGGGGCGAAGCTGATGTGTTCGCCCTGCAGCGTGACGGCTTCGAACGGCACCACCGTGTCCAGCCCGGCGGGCAGGGCGGCGCCGGTCATGATCTTCAGGCACTGCCCGGCCTGCAGCGCCCCTTGCCAGGCCTGGCCGGCCAGCACGCTGCCGACCACCTGCAGCAGGACCGGGGCGCTGCTCGGCAGGGTACTGCTGGCGGATGCATAGGCATAGCCGTCCATGGCCGAGTTGTCGTGCGGCGGCACGCTGATGGGCGAGACGATGTCTTGCGCCAGCACCCGGCCCAGGGCGTCCCAAATACCCACCCTTTCCACGCCGTCCACTGGTGTGGCCAGCGCCGCCAGAAAGGCGCTGGCGGCGCTGACGGACAGGTTCTGCGGCTGGTAGCCGGGCAGGCTGGCGGCGATCTGGGCTAGGGTGTTCATGGTTCGAGGCCGTGCAGTTCGGCCAGCGTATTCGCGTTGAAAAAGGCCTGGGTATCCTGGGTCTCGGTGAACGGCACGGTCACGCAATGGTGCAGCGCCGTCCAGAGCCCGACCTTGCGGCCGCCTACGGCCAGAAACTGCGCCAGGCTGCGCCGCAGGCTGGTGCGCAGCAGGCAGAACACCGGTTGGGTGCGCAACACGCCGTGGGCGTCGGGCGCGCTGGCCATGGCGATGTCGGCATCGGCAGCGCTCTGGGCTGCGGCCAGCCGCGCCACCAGGTCGGTGGGGAACAGGGGGGCATCGCAGGGCACGCTGGCCAGGTAGGGCGTGGTGCAGTGGCTGAGCCCGGCCAGCAGACCGGCCAGCGGGCCGGCGAAGTCATTGTCCGCATCCGGCCAGACCGGTACGCCGAAGGCCGCGTAGGCGTCCAGATGGCGGTTGGCGCTGAGCAGCAGGCTGCCAACCTGCGGCCGCAGCCGCTGCAGCGCGTGCAGCGCCAGCGGCTGGCCGCGGTAGCTTTGCAAGCCCTTGTCCAGCCCGCCCATGCGGGTGCCCTGGCCCCCTGCGAGCACCAGGCCGGTGATGCTGTGCAGGTCCATCTCAGCCACCGATGTAGCTCATCTCCACCCGCCGCGCGCCGCCACCGGTGTCTGGCGCCATGGCGGCGCGGAGCTCGGAGTAGCGGTCGCTGCGGCCCTGCCAGATGGCGCGGATGGCGTTGGCCAGCTCCGCGTCGCCGGCGCCGCTGCGCAGCAGACCGCGCAGGTCGTGGCCCTGGCTGGCGAACAAGCAGAGGAAGAGTTTGCCGTCGGTGGACAGACGGGCACGGCTGCAGTCGGCGCAAAACGCCTGGGTCACGCTGCTGATTACGCCGACCTCGCCGCTGCCGTCGGCATAGGCCCAGCGCTGGGCCGTTTCGCCGGGCGCGGTGGGCGCCAGCGCGCGCAGCGGCCAGCGGTTTTGCAGGGTCTGGATGACTTCGGCCGAGGGCACGACCTGGTCCATGCGCCAGCCATTGGTGGCGCCCACGTCCATGTATTCGATGAAGCGCAGCACCATGCCCGTGCCCTTGAAGCGTTCGGCCATGGGCAGGATTTCATGCTCGTTGGTGCCGCGCTGCACCACCATGTTCACTTTCAAGCCACCGTTCTGCCCGAGGCCGACCTTGTGCGCGGCCTCCAGCCCGTCGAGCACGTCGCGCACCGGGAAGTCCACGTCGTTCATGCGGCGAAACACCGTGTCGTCGAGCCCGTCCAGGCTGACCGTCAGGCGCTGCAGGCCGGCGTCTTTCAAGGCCTGGGCCTTGCGTGCCAGCAGTGCGCCGTTGGTGGTCAGGGTCAGGTCCAGCGGCTGGCCGTCGGGGGTGCGCAGCGCGGCCAGCTGGGCAATCAGCACTTCGATGTTCTTGCGCAGCAGCGGCTCGCCGCCGGTCAGGCGGATCTTGCGCACGCCCTGGGCCGCAAACACGCTGGCGACGCGGGTGATTTCCTCGAAGCTCAGCAGCGCGCTGTGCGGCAGATAGGGGTAGTCCTTGTCGAACACCGCTTTCGGCATGCAGTAGCTGCAGCGGAAGTTGCAGCGGTCGGTGACGCTGATGCGCAGGTCGTGCAGCGGCCGGCCCAACTGGTCGGCCAAAGGGCCGTCGGCCATGGTCGCAGGCATGGCAGTGTGCAGCGCCTGCAGGCGCTGGTCGAACAGGGGGATGACGCGGTGGTTCACGTTTAAAACGACAGCAACTGCCCCTGGGTGGTGGCTTGCGTTGCGGCTTGCATATGGCCGATCTGCGCGGCCTGGGCAAAGCCGGCCTGGTGGAACGCCGCCAGCACGGCCGGTGCCGCGTCGGCGCTGCAGCTGACCAGCAGGCCGCCGCTGGTTTGCGGGTCGGTGACCAGGGCTTTCAGCCAGTCGCTGCCGGTCCATTGCACTTGGCCGCCATAGCCGTCCCAGTTGCGCGCCGACGCGCCGGTGGCGATGCCTTGCTGGGCAAACGCTACCGCGCTGGCGATCAGCGGCAGTGTGTTGGCATCCACCTGGGCCGACAGGCCCGAACCGCGGCAGATCTCCAGCAAATGGCCGGCCAGGCCGAAGCCGGTCACATCGGTCATGGCGTGCACGCCATCGATTTGCGCCAGCGTGATGCCGACCTTGTTCAACTGGGTGGTGTGGTGGACCATCTGCGCATAGCCGTCGGCATCCAGCAGGCCTTTTTTCAGCGCCGCCGACAGAATGCCCACGCCCAGCGGCTTGCCTAGCACCAGCACGTCGCCGGCCTGGGCATCGGCGTTGCGGCGTACCTTGTCGGGGTGCACCAGGCCCAGGCCGACCAGGCCGTAGATCGGTTCCAGCACGTCGATGGAATGGCCGCCGGCAATCGGAATGCCGGCTTCGCGGCAGACCGCGGCGCCACCGGCCAGCACCTGGCCGATTACCTCGGGTGGCAGCTTGGCGATGGGCATGCCGACCAGGGCCAGCGCCATGATGGGCGTGCCGCCCATGGCGTAGATGTCGCTCAGCGCATTGGTGGCGGCGATGCGGCCGAAATCAAAAGCATCGTCGACGATGGGGGTGAAGAAGTCGGTGGTCGCCACCAGCGCCTGGGTGTCGTTCAGGCGGTAGACGGCCGCGTCATCGCTGGTTTCCGTGCCGACCAGCAGCTCGGGCGGCACCAGGCCCTGGGGTGCGCGTGCCAAAATCTCCGCCAGCAAGCCGGGCGCAATCTTGCACCCGCAGCCGCCACCGTGCGAAAACTGGGTCAATGCAATGGGTTCTGATGTTGGTTTCATGGAGACTCCGATTGTGCCAGCGGGGGTGACAGCATGAGAGCCCCTACCCGGGTCGTGGACCGGCATGGCTTCCACACGCTGATCGACGCGCGTTCGCCGGCCGAGTTCGCCATCGACCACATCCCCGGCGCGATCAACTGTCCGGTGCTGGACGACGCCCAGCGCGTCATCGTCGGCACCCTGTACAAGCAGCAGGGCGCTTTCGAGGCGCGGCGGGTCGGCGGCGCCATGGTGGCGGAGAACCTGGCCAGGCATTTGCGCGGGCAGTTTGCCGAGCAGCCGGCCAACTGGAAGCCGCTGGTCTACTGCTGGCGTGGCGGGCTGCGCAGCGGCTCCATGGTGACCTGGCTGCGCCTGGTCGGCTGGGACGCGCAGCAGCTGGCCGGCGGCTACAAGTCCTGGCGCCGCTATGTGATCGACACGCTGGAAGCGCAATGCCCGACCCTGCCGCTGCGGGTGCTGGTGGGCGCCACCGGCAGCGCCAAGACCCGGGTGCTGCAGGCGCTGGCCGCGCAAGGCCACCAGGTGCTGGACCTGGAAGGCCTGGCGGTGCACAAGGGCTCGATCCTGGGTGCGGTGCCGGGCCAGGCCCAGCCCTCGCAAACCGCTTTCGAGACCGGCATCGCCCATGTGCTGGAAAACCTGGACCCGGCGCGCCCGCTGTATGTGGAGGGCGAAAGCCGCAAGATCGGTCGCCTGACCCTGCCGACACCGCTGCTGCTGCGCTTGCGCGCCAGCCCCTGCATCGAGATCCGTGCCACGCCGGCCGCCCGGCTCGACTACCTGCTGCGCGATTACGCCTACCTGGGCGACGCCCCGCAGCTGCTGGCCGACAAGCTGGGCTACCTGAAGGACTTGCACGGCAAGCAGGTGATCGCGCGCTGGCAGGCCTGGGCGCTGGAGGGTAATCTGCCAGCCTTGTTTGCCGAGCTGATGGCGCTGCACTACGACCCGCACTATGGCCGTTCGCAGAGCAATAACTTCAGCGCCTGGACGGCCCGGCAGAGCCTGGAGACGCAGGATCTGACGCCGGCTGGCGTGGACGCCCTGGCACAGGCGGTGGTGGGCTTACAAAATGCTACATAATTGCTAGCTGCTGGCGCAGGTAGTACCTGCGCCAGAGCCATTATTCTTCTAAATTCTGGCGGGCTTTGGCCTGTCACCTTGGTCCTCTACAATCGGCCGATTCTTTTCTTGGAGACCTGAACATGTTTTCTTCTGACGACGATACCGGCCCTGGCGTAGTACTGGCGATTTTGTTTGGCGTGGTTGCGGCCGTCATTGGCCTGGTGATCGGCCTGGGCATCTACAAAACCCATATGCCCAAGCAAGCCGCGCCCGCAGCGGCGGAAGTGGTGGAGATCGATGGCGCCAGCGTCAAGGTGGAAAACGGCGTGGTCAAGTTCTACTTCGCTACCGCCAAGGCCGATATAGCCGCCGGCGCCAAAGAAGCTTTGGCCGACGTGGTGAAGCTGGGTTCGGAGGGCAAGTCGCTGCGCATCAGCGGCTTCCACGACGCCACGGGCGACCAGGCGAAGAACGAAGAACTGGCCAAGCAGCGCGCCCTGGCAGTGCGCGACACCCTGGTCGGCCTGGGTGTGGTGGCCGACAAGATCGAGCTGGTCAAGCCCGAGATGCTGACCGGCAGCGGCAGCAACGCCGAAGCCCGCCGCGTCGAAGTCGTAGTGATTCAGTAACACCCCCAGGCTACGCACTTCGTGTCTTCGCCAACCCCCTTGCAGGGGGCGATACCAGTGGCCCGGCAAAGCCGGTTCCACGGTATCTCTGGAAGAGGTGTCGATTCGCGCTGTGAGGCTGTTTTGGAATTGGGTTCGCCAACGGTGTCCGGCGGCCCGCTCCGCAGACCATCAAACCTGCCCGTAATCCTCTAACGGTTCGTCGTAGATGGCGGTGCGCAATACACCGTCGGCAGTCACCACGCCGCGGTACATGCCCGCGCAGTTGAATGGCAGTGCAAAATTGCCATCCTTGTCTACTGCAATGACGCCGCCCGAGCCGCCCTGCGGCGCCAGCAGATCCACCACCACTGCGTGCGCAGCCACATCCAGCGACTGCCCGGCGTGGCGCAGCCGCGAAGCGATTTCATGTGCTGCGGCATAGCGGATGAATATTTCCCCATGGCCGGTAGCTGATACCGCGCAAGTCGCATCATCGGCCCAGGTGCCGGCGCCGATGACCGGGCTGTCGCCCACGCGCCCCGGCGCCTTGGCGGTCATGCCGCCGGTGGAGGTGGCGGCCGCCAGGTGGCCGTGCCTGTCGCGCGCCACCGCGCCCACCGTGCCGTGCTTGCGTGATTCGTCCTGGTCTTGCGTACCGCTGCGGCGCATGGCCAGAGTCTCTTGCAAGGCCTGCCAGCGCGCTTGGGTGAAGAAGTAGGCGGCATCTTCCATGGCGATGCCCTGGGCCTGGCAGAAGGCGAGGGCGCTGTCGCCGATCAGCAATACGTGTTCGGATTGCTCCATCACCGCACGCGCGGCCAGGATGGGGTTGCGTGGCCCGCAGATGCCGGCCACGGCGCCGGCTGCGTGGTTGCGGCCGTCCATGATGGCGGCGTCCATCTCCTGCTGGCCGGCGCTGGTGTAGACCGCGCCGCGGCCGGCGTTGAACAGCGGCTCGTCCTCCAGTTCCATCACCGCAGCGGTGACGGCGTCGAGCGCCGCGCCGCCGGCCGCCAGTACCAGGCGCCCGGCTTCCAGGGCCCGGCGCAGGCCGGCGTGGTAGGCGGCTTCGCGCTCGGGGCTCATGCTGCTGCGCAGAATCGTGCCCGCGCCGCCGTGGACGGCGAGGGTGAAGGCTGTAGGCTGTGTCATTGTGTCGGTGGCAGGTAGTGTGCGATTGGCATGCTACCAGCCACCCACGGCGATCAGCCGCCGTGGATGCGCATCACCAGCGGCACGATCAGCAGGGCCACGATGTTGATGATCTTGATCAGCGGATTCACCGCCGGGCCGGCCGTGTCCTTGTACGGGTCGCCCACGGTGTCGCCGGTGACGGCGGCCTTGTGGGTTTCGCTGCCCTTGCCGCCGTGGTGGCCGTCTTCGATGTATTTCTTGGCGTTGTCCCAGGCGCCGCCACCGGTGCACATGGAGATGGCGACGAACAAGCCGGTGACGATGGTGCCCATCAGCAGGCCACCCAGGGCCGCAGGCCCCAGCAGCAGGCCGACCAGGATCGGCACCACCACGGGCAGCAGCGACGGGATCATCATTTCCTTGATCGCCGCGGTGGTCAGCATGTCGACCGCCTTGCCGTATTCGGGCTTGGCTGTGCCTTCCATGATGCCCTTGATCTCGCGGAACTGGCGGCGCACTTCGACCACCACGCTGCCGGCGGCGCGGCCCACGGCCTCCATCGCCATCGCCCCGAACAGGTAGGGGATCAGCCCACCGATGAACAGGCCGATGATGACCATCGGATTGCTCAGGTCGAAGGTGATCTTGCTGCCATAGGCATCAAGCTTGTGCGTGTAGTCGGCAAACAGCACCAGTGCGGCCAACCCGGCCGAGCCAATGGCATAGCCCTTGGTGACGGCCTTGGTGGTGTTGCCCACGGCATCCAGCGGGTCGGTCACGTCGCGTACGCTCTTGGGCATCTCGGCCATTTCGGCAATGCCGCCGGCGTTGTCGGTGATCGGGCCGTAGGCGTCTAGGGCCACCACGATGCCGGCCATGCTCAGCATCGATGTGGCGGCAATCGCAATGCCGTACAGGCCGGCCAGATGGAAGGCGGTCCAGATGGCGATGCAGACAAAGATCACCGGCCAGGCGGTGGAGCGCATGGACACACCCAGGCCGGCAATGATGTTGGTGCCGTGGCCGGTGGTCGATGCCTGGGCGATGTGCTGCACCGGTGCGTACTGCGTGCCGGTGTAGTACTCGGTGATCCACACCAGCGCGGCGGTCAGCACCAGGCCGACGGCGCAGGCGCCATACAGCTTCATGGCTGCGCCCGTGCCGCCCAGCGCGTTGTCGGGCACCAGGGCCTGGGTGACGAAGTAGAAGGCGATCAGCGACAGCACGCCGGCCACTGCCAGGCCCTTGTACAGCGCCGGCATCACGTTCTTCATGCCGGGTGAGGCGACGACGAAGAAGCAGCCGATGATGGAGGCCACGATGGACACCGCACCCAGCGCCAGCGGATAGACCACGGTGCTGGCGCCGCCGCCGGTGGCCAGCAAGGCGCCCAGCACCATGGTGGCGATCAGCGTGACCGCATAGGTCTCGAACAGGTCGGCGGCCATGCCGGCGCAGTCGCCCACGTTGTCGCCCACGTTGTCGGCGATCACCGCCGGGTTGCGCGGGTCGTCTTCCGGGATGCCGGCCTCGACCTTGCCCACCAGATCCGCGCCTACGTCGGCCCCCTTGGTGAAGATGCCGCCGCCGAGGCGGGCGAAGATGGAGATCAGCGACGAGCCAAAGGCAAAGCCGATCAGCGGGTTCAACCGGGCTGCGGTGGGGGCGCCGTCCGGCACCAGAAACCAGTAGAAACCCGTCACGCCCAGCAGGCCCAGGCCGACCACCAGCATGCCGGTGATGGCACCGCCGCGGAACGCCACGGTGAGCGCCGGGCCTATGCCCTTGGTGGCCGCTTGCGCGGTGCGCACATTGGCGCGTACCGACACATTCATGCCAATGAAGCCACAGGCGCCCGACAGGGCTGCGCCAATCACGAAGCCGATGGCCGACAGAGCGTCCAGAAAAAACAGAATCAGAATAGCCAGTACCAGGCCGACGATGGCGATGGTGCGGTATTGGCGGGCCAGATAGGCGGCAGCGCCCGTCTGGATGGCGCCGGCAATTTCCTGCATGCGCGCATTGCCTGCGTCTTGGGACAGTATCCAGCTGCGGGCCCAGAACCCGTAAGCCACCGCGATGAATCCACACACGAGCGCCAGAATCAGCGCTGAGTTGCTTGCCATAGGGAGGTCTCCTTTTTAGTCGTTGTTTCGCGAGATGGGAGCGCAACGCTAGCGAGGCTCCCGCTGCGTTGCTTCCTCGCGGATCCGACATTTGAAAGGGCGGAGACGATTGGCCAACGTCCTCAATATAAAGGATAAATCGGGCGGAAACTGCGGTAACACTTTGTGTAGCGTACGTAAAGCCTAAGGGATCACCCTACATTCCGCAGCGCACCCCAGATTGCTTTACGAGGGCTCGCCCTGGAGCGCGGCGTAGGTGCAGATTGATCCCCCTGGATGGAGTCCATCCGGGGGCCGTATGGCTTCTTTCAAGGGACTTTTCTTATGGCTAAAAATGCACTGCGATCCTGTCGCATGTGGGGACTGGGTTTGCTCACGGCGGTCAGCTTGCTGGCATGCGGCGGCGGTAGCGGCGGTACGGCCAGTACCCCGCCTCCGGCAACGTCGATGACAGCAGTCTCGGGCAAGGCGCTGGATGAAAGCACCGGCCTGGGGATTGCTGGTGTGACGGTGCGCGTGGGCTCGCTGAGCACCACCACTGCGGCCGATGGCAGCTTCACTTTGTCCGGCGTCACGGCGGGGAGCCGCGTGACCGTGGTGTTCGAGTCCACGGCCTATGCCGAAGGCGCGCGCGTGGCGAACGTGGTGGCCGACACCACCACCGATGTCCAGGCCCGCTTGATCCCGGTAGGCATCAGCACCAATGTAGCTGTCGCTACCGGCGGCTCGGTTACCGTGCCGGGCAGCACGGCCAGCGTCACACTGCCAGCCAATGGCGTGCAGCGCGCCGATGGCAGCATCCCGACCGGCAACATCACCGTGCGGCTGACCGACATCAACCCCGCCGTCGACACGACCCTGATGCCCGGCGACTTCACCGCAGCAGCGGCCGGCGGCGGGACCAACCCGATTGAAAGCTTTGGCGCCATCAGCGTGACCCTGACCGATTCCGCCGGTGTGGCGCTGAACCTGAAGAGCGGCCAGACGGCTACCATCCGCATTCCGGTGTCCTCGCGCAGCAGCAGCGTGCCGGCCAGCATTCCGCTGTTTTACTTCAACACCACGACGGGCCTGTGGCAGCAGGAGGGGGCAGCCACCTTGGTGGGTTCCGGCGCCAGCGCCTACTACGAGGGTACGGTCAGCCACTTCACGGTTTGGAATGCCGACCAGGTCTACAACACCATCATCTACCACGGCTGCATGAAGAATGCGGCTGGTGCGGTGGTGGCGAATGCGCTGGTCACCAGCGACGGTATCGACTACACCGGCACCAGTTCGGTCTATACCGATGCCAATGGCAACTTCAGCTTGCCGATCCGCCGCAGCAGCATCGCCACCATCGTGGGCCTGTCTGCCGGGCGTTTGACGAATACCGTGCGTAACACCCCCAGCGCGGTGGACATCACCGTGACCGATTGCCTGACGCTGGGCTCGACTGGCGCCGGCGTGACCATGAAGCTGACCTGGGGCGCATCGCCGAGCGATCTGGACTCGCACCTGGTCACTCCCAGCGGAGAGCATGTGTATTTCAGCAACGACGGCCTTTTGCTGGCACAGCCTTTCGCCAATCTGGATGTGGATGACACGACCAGCTACGGCCCTGAAGTCGTTACCCTGACCAAACTGATGGTCGGCACCTACAAGTACTCGGTGCACAACTACTCGGGCTATGGAGACGGCCCGATTGCCCAGTCCGGCGCCCGTGTCGAGCTCAACATCCCCGGTCGCAGCCTGCAGCTGATCACACCGCCAACCAGTGGCGAGTCGGCCAGCACCGACTACTGGAACCTGTTCGAGTTCGATGTCAGCGCCACTTGTGTGATCACGGTGCGTTCGGTGGGTACCTACACGGCCAACTTGCCGACGATCCCGGCAAGCAACACGCCGCAGTACTGCACGGCACCGTAATAGGGACGGGGCCCAGGCCCTGGTAACAGGCGACACGGCATGCAAGTGCCGTGTCGCCTTTTCCGTTTCAACCCCGGCCGTCAGGCCGGCGTCACCGGGCTGAGGCAAAATCACGGCCCAGCAAGCAAGCTTTTTAACTTCAACTTCCATAGACAACCATGTCCCTGAACAACGTACCCCCAGGCAAGAACGCCCCCGATGCCTTCAACGTCGTGATCGAAATCCCGATGAACGCCGACCCGATCAAGTACGAAGTGGACAAAGAATCCGGCGCGATCTTTGTTGACCGCTTCATGACCACGGCCATGCATTACCCAACCAACTACGGTTATGTGCCGCAGACCCTGAGCGGCGACGGCGACCCGGTGGACGTGCTGGTGATCACCCCGTACCCGCTGTTCCCCGGCGTGGTGGTGACCTGCCGCCCCATCGGCATCCTGATGATGGAAGACGAAGCCGGCGTGGACGGCAAGGTGCTGGCCGTGCCTACCGACAAGATCCTGCCGATCTACACCCATTGGCAAAAAATCGAAGACGTGAACCAGATGCGCCTGAAGGCCATCAGCCACTTCTTCGAACACTACAAAGACCTGGAAAAGGGCAAGTGGGTCAAGGTCATTGGCTGGGAAGGCATTGACGCAGCCAAGAAGGAAATTACCGACGGCATGGCCAACTACAAAAAGTCGTTGGCCTAAGCGGGTTTAAGCCAAATCGGCACCTAGCGCAGATTCCACCTGCGCTAGGTGCTATTTTTTTGATAGTACTTCTATGAAAAGCAAACCTAGCAGCGGTGGCCTGGTGTATTCCACCGAAACCGGCCGCATGTGCCCGGTCTGCCGCAAGCCGGTGGCGGACTGCATCTGCGGCCAGAAGCCGCTGCCCAAGACCGACGGCATCGTGCGCGTGTCGCGCGAAACCAAGGGCCGGGCCGGCAAGGGCGTAACCCTGGTGAAGGGCGTACCGCTGGACCTGGCGGGTTTGACCGCGCTGGGCAAGCAGCTGAAAGCCGCCTGCGGCAGCGGTGGCACGGTGAAAGACGGCGTGATCGAAGTGCAGGGCGACCATTGCGACACGGTGATCGCGCTGCTGCAGAAGCAGGGCTACACGGTCAAGCGCGCTGGCGGTTAGCCCGCCAGGATTTGCTCCATCACCCAGGTCGCGCGCTGCGCGGTCTGGCCCGTCGATGGGTGGGTGAGGAGTCCGTTTACATGCTTTTGCATGTTCTCGATGTGGAACAACTGGATGTTTTCCGGGTGCGCGATCTCCAGGCTCTGCGTGCCATCCGGGGTTTGCAGCTGCACCGGCTGCTCGCCGAAGACTGAAAACCGGATTTGCCCCAGGCTGCCGTGGACCAGCACCTCGTCCAGCGCACTGGCCGCGCCAAAGTTCCA
The DNA here is from genome assembly GCF_031458075.1 of Rhodoferax ferrireducens. Lineage (GTDB taxonomy): Bacteria > Pseudomonadota > Gammaproteobacteria > Burkholderiales > Burkholderiaceae_C > Rhodoferax_B > Rhodoferax_B ferrireducens_A. The sequence continues at coordinate 797,469 of NZ_JAVDXT010000002.1, forward strand.
GTAGCCCGAACCCATTGCTCCGCTGGCAAACTGCCAGACGCCGCTGACCGCATCTGCCGCGGCGTACAGGCCTTGCTGGTTGCTGGCGATGCCCTTGGCCTGGCAGATGTCGCCCAGCAGATGGCCCATCAGGTCCAGGCCATGGCTGGCCAGGTCGTCAAAATAGCCGCCGCCGGCCACTTTCGGATCGGTACGCCAGTGGGCAGTTTGGGTCAGGTCAGCCGTATTCGGCTTGCGGCTGAATGCCCAGTGGATATGCCGCACCGTGCCAATCGCGCCCTGGTCCAACCACTGCTTGACCTGCGCAAAGCGCGGCAGCGAGCGCCGGTAGTAAGACACGAACAAGGGCAGGCCGACAGCCTCGAAGGCGGCCACCATCTCCAGGCATTCGCGGTGGCTGGGCGCCATGGGCTTTTCCACGCAGCAGATCTTGCCGGCGGCGGCGACCTTCAGTGCGTAGAAGTGGTGGCTGTCGGGTGGGGTGGCGATGTAGACGGCGTTGACCTCGGGGTCGTGGATCAGCGCGTCGGCGTCGGCCGTCCAGCGCGGCACGCCATGGCGCTCGGCATAGGACTGGGCCAGTGCGGCATTGCGGCGCATCACCGCGACCAGGCGCGAGTCCGCAACCTTGTTGAAAGCCGGGCCGCTTTTGCGTTCGGTGACGGCGCCGCAGCCGATGATGCCCCAGGCCAGTGGGGTGGTGGTTTGGTGCATGGTGCCAGTGTAAAGTCGCCGCCCATGGACTCCGAACAACTCCAACGCCTGGTCACCGTGCAAATGCCCTTCGGCAAGCACCAGGGCACCCTGATTGCCGACCTGCCGGGCAACTACCTCAACTGGTTTGCGCGCGAAGGCTTTCCGCCTGGCGACATCGGTCGCCTGCTGGCGCTGATGCACGAGATCGACCACAACGGCTTGTCGGACCTGCTGAGGCCCTTGCGCCAATAGCTGTGTACCGGCTTTGTATGGAGTGTCGTATGGAGCCCCTAGAATGCGGGGCTACCCGACCGCCTTACAGGACTCTGCACTTGCACCCTGATACCGCCAAGCCTTCCTTCCAAGCCGATCCTTTGGCCGACACCACGATTGCCGGCATCGTGGGACCATGGCCTTCGGTACCCGACACCGCCAGCGCCAGCGCACGCACCCTGGCCCAGGCCGACCAGTGGCTGCGCATCGCGCAGGTGAACCGGCTCATCGGCCAGTGGCAGAGCAATGCCCAGTTGCCGGGCTGGCAAGCGCCGCCCGACACCCCGCCCGAAATCTCCGCTGCCCTGCAAAGCTATCTGCAGGCCGCCCAGGTGCTGCCCGACTGGGCCGAGCCCGCAAAAATCCAGCGCGCCGAAGTCCTGTTCATGGACTTTGGCGCCTTGTCCTGCGTGCTGCTGTTCTGCTCCAGCCTGCCCGAATGCTATGTGGTGCCCGACCTGGCGGCCGTGCTGCAGGACACCGGCCAACTGGTGCAGCGCACCGACTACCGGATCCGCGCCACTGCGGCCATGGTGTTCCCGGTGATGCTGCACGGTGGGTTGACCGATGCCAGCGGCGCCGGCGTAGCCCAGGTGCTCAAGGTGCGCCTGATCCATGCGATGGTGCGGCATCTGATCCTGCGCGGCAGCCCGACCGAAGCCATGCAAGCCGATGCCGCCCCCGTGCCCGCGCTGGCCGACAGCTCCCAGGACATGTACCAGGCCTTGTTCGCGCGTGGATGGAACACCCGCGACGACGGCCTGCCCTGCAACCAGCAGGAACTGGCCTATACCTTGCTCACCTTTGGCTATGTTTTTTTACGCAGCTTGCGCCGCCTCGGCCTGGCCTTGCCCGCTGCGGACGAGGAAGCCTATCTGCACGCCTGGAACGTGGTCGGCCATGTGCTCGGCATCGAGCGCAGCCTGATGGCCGACACCATGGCCCAGGCCGAGGCCTTGTTCACCCGCTTCCAGGCCGATGGCCAGGCCCACCCGGTCACGCCCGACCCGCGGCCGCCGCTGGCCCTGGCTTTGATGAATGTGATGGAGCAGGTGATTCCCTGGCGGCTGGTGAAGCCGTTCCCGGTGCTGATCACCGGCTACCTGTGCGGCGGTGCGACCATGCGGGCGCTGGGCCTGACCGGGCCGGTGGCCTGGTTGTCGCGCATGGCGTTTACGCTGTGCATGGCCTTGGTGCGCGGCATCGACACGGTGGTGCGCTGGGTGGTCCCCGGGTTTTCGATCTCGCGCTTCATCACCCGCATCCTCGGCTACCAGTTCATGGCCCAACTGCTGATGGACCAGACCCGGCCGCTGAAGCTGCCGCAGCGCCTGCTCGACCAGGTCGGCGGCGTGATGGAGCAATGGAGCGACGACCCCAAGGCGCCGCGCTGGATGAACCGCCTGGAAGACCGCATGACCGTGCGCGGCAGCTGGCGCAAGTCCTCACGCGCAGCCTGATTCCCATGCAGCGATTGGCCTCCATGTTCCTGCTCCGCCGGCTGGCCCGTCTGCTCGGCCGCTGGGCGCTGGGCTGGCTGGTGGCCGTGCCGCTGCTGGGACTGGCCGCACCCCTGGTGGTGCACGAGGACACGCCGCAGCTCGATCTGTGGCCGTCCGTCAGCATCCTGCCCGACCCGGGCCGCCAGCTGGACATTGCGCAAATACTCCAGCAGGCCGCGCAGTTTGAGCCGCCCCGCGGCGCCCATTCCACCCTGGGCCTGCGGCCCGAGCCGGTGTGGCTGCGGGTGCCGTTCAGCGTGGATGCCAGCGCCGGCCTGCAGCGGGTGCTGGACATCGACTACCCGGTGCTGAACCGCATCGACGCCTACCTGGTGCGTGGCGGCCAGATCGAACAACAGGCGCTGATGGGCAATCTGCAGATGGACCCCGAGCATCCACGCGCCTCGCGTTCGCACAGCATGATCGTGCAGCTGCAGCCCGGCCAGAGCTATACGCTGCTGCTGCGCATTGAAACCACCGGCGCCATGGTGGTGCCCATCACCTTGAGCACGCCAGCGGCGTTTCTGGTCCAGGCGCTGCGCGAACAGATGCTGCAGGGGCTGATGATCGGCTTGTCGCTGTGCCTGCTGGCCTACAGCCTGACGCACTGGCTGGGCTTGCGCGATCTGGTGTTCATGAAATACGCCTTGATCGTGGGTGGAGGCCTGCTGTTCTCGCTGCTGCAGTTCGGCATTGGTGCGCAGTACCTGTGGCCTGGCAACCACTGGATGGAGCTGCACCTGGCGCCGCTGGCCGCGCTGATGTCCAGCTGCGGCTTCTTCCTGTTCTTCGAGCATGTGCTGCTGGGGCCGGACAGCCACCGCTTTTTCAGCCGCGTGATGAAGGGCGGCGCGATGCTGACCGTGGTGGTAGCGCTGGTATTTGCGGCCGATGGCCTGACCACCCGCGCCGTCAGCGCCATCATCGGCGTGCTGGGCTTGACGCCCACCTTGCTGGCCTTGCCGGGGGCGATCCGCCGGGTGCGGCAGGGGGATTCGATGGGCATCTACATCCTGCTCGGGGCCTTGCTGTACTTCTCGGCGGCCGCCACCATGACGGGCGTGATCTTCGGCCGCATCCCGATGAATGGCTGGACCCAGCATTCTGTGCAGTTGGCCACGCTGCTCGACACCATGCTGCTGATGCGCTTGCTCAGCCTGCGTTCCACTGCGGTGCAGCACGCAGCCAAGCGGGCCAACCAGGAGCGCGACGCCATGCACTCCCTGGCCCATACCGATCCGCTGACCGGCCTGCCGAACCGGCGCGGCCTCAGTGCCGCGCTGACCGCGGCCCTGCCACACTGCACCATCGACAACCTCGTGGCCATCTTTGTGTTGGACCTGGACGGCTTTAAACCTGTCAACGACCGCCATGGCCATGATGTGGGTGACGAGCTGCTGATCGCCGTGGCCGATCGGCTGCAGCAGCTGATGCGGCATAACGACGTGGTGGCGCGGATGGGCGGTGACGAGTTTGTGGTCATGGCCGGTGGCCTGCTCCGCGACGAGCAGGCGCAGGAGCTGGGCCAGGAACTGCTGGATGCGTTCCGCGAGCCGTTCCAGCTGCGCGAGCAGCGCTGCCTGGTCGGCATGACCATAGGCTACGCGCTGGCTCCACACGACGGCAGCGACGCGCTGACCCTGATCAAACGCGCCGACGCTGCCATGTACCTGGGCAAGCAGGAGGGCAAGCACTGCCTGCGCCGAACCGATGCCGAGCCTACCGCGCCCGGCTTGCTGGAAGCCCTGGCCTGATCAGCGGCGCTGCAGGTCGGCGCGCAGTTCCGCCGTGATCTGGTAGGAGCGCAGCCGGGCCGCGTGGTCGTAGATCTGCGAGGTCAGCATCAGCTCGTCGGCTCCGGTTTGGTCCAGAAATGTCTGCAGGGCCCGGCGCACGGTGTCGGGCGAGCCGACTGCTGCACACGACAAGGCCTGCTCGATCATGGACCGCTCGGGCGGCTGCAGGCGCTCCGCATAGCCGTCCACCGGCGGCTGCAGCATCGACGGCCGGCCGCTGCGCAGGTTCACAAATGCCTGCTGCAGCGAGCTGAACAGAAACTGCCCGGCCGCATCCGTCTCCGCCGCAAACACATTGAAGCCCAGCATCACATAGGGTTTGGCCAGCTGGGCCGAAGGCTTGAAGCGCGCGCGGTAGATGGCGATGGCCGACAGCAGCTGCGCCGGCGCGAAGTGCGAGGCAAACGCGTAGGGCAGGCCTAACTCGGCCGCCAGCTGGGCACCAAAAGTGCTGGAGCCCAAGATCCACAGCGGCACATCCAGCCCGGCGCCGGGCACGGCGCGCAGGGTCTGGCCGGGCTGCACCGGCGCGAAGTAATGCTGCAGCTCCACCACGTCCTGCGGGAACTGGTCGGAGTCCGACTGCAGGTCGCGCCGCAATGCACGCGCCGTGGCCTGGTCGGAGCCGGGGGCGCGGCCCAGGCCCAGGTCGATGCGGCCCGGGAACAGCGATTCCAGCGTGCCGAACTGTTCGGCAATCACCATCGGCGAATGGTTGGGCAGCATCACGCCGCCCGCACCTACGCGGATCGTCCGCGTGCCGGCCGCCACATGGCCTATGACCACGGCGGTGGCCGCGCTGGCAATGCCGCGCATGCCATGGTGCTCGGCCAGCCAGTAGCGCTGGTAGCCCCAGCGTTCGGCGTGCTGCGCCAGGTCCAGGGTGTTGCGGAACGAGTCGGCTGCGGTGCCGCCTTCGGTGATGGGGGCGAGGTCTAGAACGGATAAAGGGATCATGCTGGAATAGGCTCACCCCCAGGCTCCAGTGCTGCGCACTGATCCCCCACCCCCTTGCAGGGGGCAACACCAGCAGCCTGGCAAAGCCAGTTCTGCGGTGTTTCTGGAAGGGCGTGCGTGGTGTCTGAAGCCTGGTCGAGGGTGCTTATAAAAATTTATATAAAAAACGGCCGTAGCGCTTATTTAATCAGCGCAAGCAGCTACTAAAGTGATAGCTATTTGCTGCCACGGTGTGCCAGCGTAGCAGCTGTCTGCGGGCGGGCGCTGGCGGGTTCGGGGTTCCGGCATCCGGGCTGTGGTTATTCGGCGGGCGAGAATCCAGTCTTTTCAAAAATGGCGCAAATACCCATGCAACGACGTACTGCAACCCTGGTTTCCTTGTGGGCCTTGGCCGGACTGGCCGCTCCCGCCTGGGCCGAGCCGGCCTGGCCGACCAAGCCGGTGCGCATCCTGGTGGGCTTTGCCGGCGGCTCGTCGCCCGATATTTCGGCCCGTACTCTGGCCGATGCGCTGGGCAAGGTGCTGGGCCAGCCGGTGATCGTGGAGAACAAACCCGGCGCTTCCGGCAATATCGCCGCCGATGCCGTGGCCAAGGCCACGGATGACCACACCCTGGGCGTCGTTATCAACGGCAACCTGACCTCGGCCAAGCTGCTCTATCCGCAGCTGCCCTATGACCCGGCCAAGGACTTCTGCTATCTGTCGCTGCTGACCACCGCGCCCTTGGTGCTGGTGGCGCCGGCCAGCCTGCCGGGTGGGGCTGCGTTCTTCGAGGCCGCGCGCCAGGGCGGCGCCAGCTGGAACTACGGCTCCCCCGGCAACGGCACGGTCGCGCATCTGGGGCTGGAGCTGTTGGCCGCCAAGGTGCCGGGCATGGCGCCGCTGCACATCCCGTTCCAGGGCAATCCGCAGGCGGTGACGGCGCTGCTGGGCGGGCAGATCCAGATGGCCTTGCTGCCGCCTGGTCTGGCCATGCCGCAGGTCAAATCCGGCAAACTGCGCGCCATCGGCCTGGCCGGCGGCCGCAGCGCGCTGGTGCCCGACGTGCCGTCGCTGGCCGAAGCCGGGGTGCGCGACTTCAACCTCGAGGTGTGGAACGCCTTGGTCGGCCCGGCGAACCTGTCCAAGGCCGCGCAGGCCCGGCTGGCCACCGAGGTTGCCAAAATCTACCGCGACCCCGAGGTCCGCGCCAAGCTGTTCCACCAGGGCTGGCAGGCGGTGGGCACCTCGCCGGCGGGGCTTCAACGCCGGGTGCAGGAGGAGATGGGCCTGATGCGCGGGCTGATCGGCCAGAAGGGGATTCGGCTGGAGTGAGGCGGCGCTAGTCGTCTACCGAAGCGCTCCAGCGGTCGCCCCAGCCCTGGCCGACCTGGTCCAGGTCGCGCCGCTGGCGCTTGGTGGGGCGGCCGTGGTCCAGGCTGTGGGCGGGCTCGGGGGCCAGCCGGCGCTGCTCGGCGGCGGCGGTGCGGGCCTGCAGGCTCTCGGGGGTTTCGCTGTACAGGGCCTGGGCTACTGGCGCCGGGCCGCGGGCCTGGCTGATGCCGACCACCACGACGGTGCGCACCACCGGGCCGCTGCGCAGTGTGACGTGGTCGCCAGCCTTGATTTCGCGTGCCGGCTTCACGTCCTGGCCGCCCACCTGCACCCGGCCCTTGTTGACCTCTTCGGTGGCCAGGCTGCGGGTCTTGTAGAAGCGCGCCGCCCACAGCCACTTGTCTATACGTAATTTTTCCATAGTAATGACGCTCACCCCCAGGCTACAGTGCTGCGCACTTTCCGCCAACCCCCTTGCAGGGGGCAACACCTGCAGCCTGGCAAAGCCAGTTCTGCGGTGTTTCTGGAAGGCGTGCGTTCCGCCTGAAGCTGGGTGAGGTGTTTATCCATGGTCAGGTATTCTGAACCAGCGGCAGGCGCACCGTGGCATTCAGCCCGACGCGGTGGCCCTGCAGCTCGCGGTTCACCAGCGCGATCTGGCCGCCCAGGGCTTGCACGATCTCGTGGCAGATGGCCAGGCCCATGCCCGAGCCGTGGTGCACATCGCCGGCCGAAAACGGCTGGTACAGGCGCTGGGCCAGCTCGGCGCTGATGCCCGGGCCGCTGTCGGCAATGCACAGGCTGGCCTGCGCGCCGTCGGCCACCAGCTGTACCTCCAGCACGCTGCCTGCCGGGGTTTGCTTGATGGCGTTGTGCAGCAGGTTGCGCGCCAGCTCGCGCAGCATCCAGTCGTGGGCCAGCACCGGGGTGGGTGTGGTGTGGATGGCGAAGTCGATGTCCTTGTCGGCCAGTAGCGGCGACAGGTCGAGTGCCACCGCACGCACCACCTCCGACCAGTCGCGCACGCTGGCATTGGCCTGCTGCCGTAGCTGCTCGACCTTGGCCAGGGCCAGCATCTGGTTGGCCAGGGTGGTGGCGCGGTCGACGGTGGCGTTGATTTCCAGCAGCGCCTGGCGCGGCTCTACGTCGTTGCGCAGCGCCGACTGGACCTGGGTCTTCAGCACCGCCAGCGGGGTGCGCAGCTGGTGCGAGGCATCGCGCACAAAGCGCTTCTGGTGGTCCAGCAGGTGCTGCAGCCGGTCCATCACCTGGTTGGTGGCGTCGACCAGCGGGCGCAGTTCGCGCGGTGCGTCGGGCGCGCTCAAGTGGGTCAGGTCGCCCTCGGGCCGGGTCTGCAGCAGGTCGCTGAGCTTGCGCACCGGCCGGGTGGCGCGCTGCACCACCAGCACCACCACCAGTGCGATCAAGGCGATCAGCGCGGCCTGGTGCCACAGGGTGTCGAGCAGGATCTGCCGCGCCAGGGTGTGGCGTAGCTCCAGGGTTTCGGCCACCTGGATCACGGCCATGGCGCGGCCGGTATCGCTGGCCACGGGCTGCAGCAGCACGGCCACGCGCACCGGCTCCACGCCGACGGTATCGTCGTAGAAGTCGACCAGGGCCGAGTAGGTGGTGCGGTTGGGGATGGTGCCGTGCCAGAACGGCAGCTCGGCAAAGCCGGACACCATCTCGCCGCCCAGGCTGGAGACGCGGTAGAAGATATTGCTCTTGTTGTCGGCCTCGAAGGCCTCCAGTGCCGAGTAGGGCACGGTTGAGCGCAGCACCGATTTGTCGTCATAGCCGTCCACGTCCAGCTGTTCGCCAATCGACTTGGCCGAGGCCAGCAGGGTGCGGTCGTAGGCGATGTTGATGGCGGCCAGGGTCTGCCGGTACTGGTTCACCGAGTTGACGGCCACCACCGCCAGCACCGGCAGCAAGATGCCCAGCAGCAAGGTGCTGCGCAGCGAGCGGGCGGGGCGGGCGGGCCAGTTCATGCACTGGCTTTCAGCAGGTAGCCGAGTCCGCGCAGGGTCATCAGCTGCACGCCGGTGTGGTTGAGCTTTTTGCGCAGCCGGTAGGCGATGACTTCAATCGCCTCGAACTGCACTTCCTGGGCGCCGGGGAACACCAGCTCGAACAAGCGCTCCTTGGTGACCGCATGGCCGGGCTGGGCCAGCAGCGGCCGTAAGAGCGCCAGTTCACGCGGGCTGAGTTCCATCACCTGGTCCAGGTGGTAGACCGCGCCACTCTCTTTTTCATAGCGCAAGCTGCCGACGGTGATTGCGCTGGGGGCCGATTTGTCTTCAAGGTCGGCATTGCTGTCGGCGCTGCGCCGGGCCAGGGCGCGGAGCCGGGCTTCGAGCTCTTCCAGGTCGAAAGGCTTGGGCAGGTAGTCGTCGGCGCCGGCGTTCAGGCCCAGCACCCGGTCGCCCACGGTGCCACGCGCGGTGAGTATCAGCACCGGGGTGCGCAGGCCTTCCTTGCGGGCGGCGGCCAGTACCTGCAGGCCGTCCATGCCGGGCAGGGTCAGGTCGAGCAGCACCACATCGGGTGGGTTGCCCAGCCACAGATCGAGCGCCACCCGGCCATCGCCGCAGGCTTGCACGCGGATGCCGCGCCGGCTCAGAGCCCGCTGCAGCGTGGTCTGCATGGCCGGATCGTCTTCAACAAGAAGCAGTTTCATAACCCCCGACATTAGCATTTCCCCTAGTACATTCCGACAGCGAACTGACAGGCAAGCGATGCATGATCGGCAGGTTCGTCCATTCCTCAGGAGACAGTTATGCGTCGTGATGCTTTTTTGAAGTCCTTGGCCGTGTTGGCCGCTGCCGGAACCCTGCCCATGGCAGCCCGTGCCAGCACCAATATCAAGATGATGATTCCGGCCAACCCCGGCGGCGGCTGGGACACCACCGGCCGTGCCCTGGGCAAGGCCATGACCGATGCCAAGGTGGTTGACACCGTCAGCTTCGACAACAAGGGCGGCGCCGCCGGTGCCTTGGGCCTGGCCCAGTTCGTCAACGGCAGCAAGGGCGACCCGAACGCCATCATGGTGATGGGCGCGGTCATGCTGGGCGGCATCATCACCGGCAAACCGCCGGTCAGCCTGTCGCAGGCCACGCCGCTGGCGCGCCTGACCACCGAGTACAACGTGTTCGTGCTGCCGGCCAACTCGCAGTTCAAGAACATGAAGGAAGTGGTTGAGCAGCTGAAGAAAGACCCCGGCAGCATCAAGTGGGGCGGCGGTTCGCGCGGCTCCACCGAGCACATTGCCGCGGCCATGATTGCCCGCGATGCCGGCGTTGACCCCTCCAAGATCAACTACGTGGCCTTCCGTGGGGGCGGTGAAGCCACTGCGGCCATCCTGGGCGGCAACGTCACGGTGGGCGGCAGCGGCCTGAGCGAGTTCTCCGAATACATCAAGACCGGCAAGATGAAGGCGCTGGCCGTCACGTCGGGTACCCGTATGAAGGGCGTCGACATCCCGACCCTGAAAGAGCAGGGCATCAACGTGGAAATCGGCAACTGGCGCGGCGTGTATGGCGCGGGCGGCATCACCCCCGAGCAGCGCAAGACGCTGACCGAGTTGGTCATCAAGGCCACCAAGTCCAAAGCCTGGGCCGAAGCAGTCGAGAAGAACAACTGGACGCCCGCCGTGATCTCCGGCGCCGAGTTCGAGAAGTTCGTCGACGACGACTTCGCCAGCCTGCGCGCCACCATGGTCAAGTCGGGCATGGTGTAAGGCGATGGCTCAGTCTATGAAAACCTCCCAGACCCTGATCGGTCTGGGCACCGTGGCCGTGGGTGTGGCAATGGCTGTGGGCGCCCTGGACATCAAGTCCGATGCGGGCTACTCCGGCGTTGGCCCCAACTTCCTGCCCTGGGTGGTGGCGGTGGCGCTGATGCTGTTCGGCGCGCTGCTGGTGTGGGAGTCGCAGTCCGGCGGCTTCCGTTTCATGGAAGAGCCGTCCGGCGGGGAGCGGGCCGACTGGCCCGCCTTCATATGGGTGTCGGTGGGCATCTTGCTCAACGCCGCCTTGATCACCACCATCGGCTTCATCTTGAGCTGCACCCTGTGCTTTGTGCTGGCGGTGCGCGGCTTTAAGTCGGCCGAAGGCCGGCTCGACATGAGCCTGCGCTCCTGGATGGTGGATGCGGCGGTGGGCTTTGCGATTGCCGCACCGGTCTACTGGATGTTTACGCAACTGCTGGCCATCAATTTGCCTGGCTTGACGCAGACGGGATGGTTGTAATGGATATTTGGAACAATTTATTGCAGGGCTTCATCACGGCGGGTACGCCGGTGAACCTGCTGTGGGCGCTGGTGGGTTGCACTCTGGGCACGGCCATCGGCGTGCTGCCCGGTATCGGCCCGGCCACTGCGGTGGCGATGCTGCTGCCGATCACCGTGAAGGTCGAGGCCACGGCCTCGATGATCTTCTTTGCCGGCATTTACTACGGCGCGATGTACGGTGGCTCCACCACCTCCATCCTGCTGAACACGCCGGGTGAATCGGGCTCCATGGTCACCGCCATGGAAGGCAACAAGATGGCCAAGAACGGCCGAGCCGGCGCCGCCCTGGCGACGGCCGCCATCGGCTCGTTTGTGGCTGGCACCATCGCTACCGTGCTGGTCACGCTGTTTGCGCCGCTGGTGGCTACCTATGCGATCCGCCTGGGCCCGCCCGAATACTTCATGCTGATGTTGCTGGCCTTCACCACGGTGAGCGCGGTGCTGGGCAAGAGCACGGTGCGCGGCCTGACCTCGCTGTTCATCGGCTTGGCCATGGGCCTGGTCGGACTGGACCAGCTGACCGGCTCGGCGCGCTACACCGGCGGTGTCTCGGAGCTGATGGACGGCCTGGAAGTGGTGTTGATTGCCGTCGGCTTGTTTGCCGTCAGCGAAGCCTTGTACAACGTGATGTACGAGGGCCGCACGGTAGAGACTGCGAATCCCATGAGCAAGGTCCACATGACCAAGAGCGAGTGGAAGCGCTCTTGGCCCGCCTGGCTGCGCGCCACCGCCATCGGCTTCCCGTTCGGCACGATTCCGGCCGGCGGCAGCGAGATCCCGACCTTCCTCAGCTACGCAGTCGAGAAGAAGATCTCCAAGAACAAGGAAGAGTTCGGTACCACCGGCGCCATCGAAGGCGTGGCCGGCCCCGAAGCTGCCAACAACGCGGCCATCACCGCCACGCTGATCCCGCTGCTGACCCTGGGCATCCCCACCTCGAACACCGCGGCGATTCTGCTTGGCGCGTTCCAGAACTACGGTATCCAGCCCGGTCCGCAGCTGTTCGACACCAATGCCAACCTGGTCTGGGCGCTGATCGCTTCGCTGTACATCGGCAACGTGATGCTGCTGGTGCTGAACCTGCCCATGGTCGGCCTGTGGGTCAAGCTGCTGAAGATTCCCAAGCCCCAGCTGTACGCCGGCATCCTGATTTTTGCCACTGTCGGTGTCTATGGCATGCGCCAAAGCGCGTTTGACTTGGTGCTGCTGTACGGCATCGGCCTGCTGGGTGTGGTGATGCGGCGCTTCGACTTCCCGACCGCACCGGTGGTGGTCGGCATGATCCTCGGCCCGTTGGCCGAAGCCCAGATGCGCAATGCGCTGTCGATCGGCGAAGGCAAGTGGACCATCTTCCTGGAACGCCCGATGTCGCTGACCCTGCTGATCGTGGTGCTGTCGGTGCTGTTCTTGCCGCGGCTGCTGAAGATACTGACCGCCAAGAAAGCCATCGTGCTGAACTAAGCCCTGATCGGCGACAGCCCCAAGACCGGTGCACTGCAAGGTGCCCGGTCTTTTTTTATGCAAAAAAGCCTGCTAGCGCAGATAGTACCTGCGCTAGCAGCTATTTTTTTGATAGTAATCAGCCGCGTGCCCGGTAGGGCTGTTTCCACAGCAGCATTAATCCAACGACCAGCAAGGCCCAGCCCAGGCGCGATAACCAGCGCGGCCAGGCGGGTGCGGCCTGCAGCACGCTGGCTTCGCGTACAAAAATCGTTTCGCAGGCGCCGTTGCCGGTGTCGTCGCGGCTGGTCGAGGTGCCTCGGAAGAATGCGAAGCCGGCGTTGTGGGCATATTCCACCAGGCTGCCGCGCAGGCGGATCTGGTCGCCCACCTGCATGCCGCGCAGCTGGCGGGCGATGCGCGGCGAATCGGTTAAGAGGTGGTTGTTCGACAGCGCACGCACATAGTCGGGGCGCCAGGTCGCATCGTCGTCGGTGCTGAAGTAGCAGACGAACTGGCCACTGGAAAACGCCATGCGCTCATAGGCGCCCGCCGCCGCATTCGCGCCCCACACCACGCACAGGTCGACCACATTCAGGTGGTCGTTGCTGGCCGCGTGGATCCAGTCCCACCAGGCAGCGGAGTCGTGCCGGCTGACCACCAGGCCGCTCAGCTCGTAGTCGTAGCGCGGGGTGATGCGGTAGTCAACCTGGCCGACGCGGGCCGTGAAGGCGGCGCTGCTGGTGGCCGTCTGCAGCGGCTCCGCCAGCGTGGCGGGTGCCAGCCTCTGGTGGGCGGGCAGGCTGCCCTGCGTCCACCAGCCGGTCGCGATGCCGGCCAGTCCGGCGAGCAGCAAGGTGTGGGCGTGGCGGCGTGACAGCATGGCGTGGCGATTGTCGGCCAGATTGCGGGCCAGATGGGGGTGTAGCGGCCGGCGAGAATAGCGGCAATGACAAACCAAGCAATGTGTAATTCTCTGAATCCATCCCCCGCGACGCGCCGGTTGGGCCGGGCCGGTTGGCTGCTCACCGTGGCGGTATTCCTGGCCGGCTGTGCCACGGCGCCGGTCGAGGTCAACCTGCCGCCGGCAGTCAATCCGCCAGTCGCCAAGCGCCTGCCGCGCATCGGCCTGGCGTTGGGCGGCGGCGCGGCCCGTGGCTTTGCCCATGTGGGCGTACTGCAGGTACTGGAAGAAGCCGGCATCCGGCCGGACCTGGTGGTCGGTACCTCGGCGGGCAGCCTGGTGGCGTCGCTGTACGCCAGCGGCAAAACCGGCGCGCAGATGCAGCTGGTGGCCGAGACCATGGAGGAGGCCGCGTTCACCGACTGGACTTTGCCGATCTTCAGCCGCGGCATGTTGCGCGGCGATGCACTGGCCCGCTACGTCAATGCCCAGGTGGCGAACCGTCCTATCGAAGCCATGCCGCTGCCGCTGGGCATTGTGGCCACCGACCTGAACAGCGGTGAGGCCGTGCTGTTTCAGCGCGGCGATACCGGTACGGCGGTGCGCGCGTCCAGCGCGGTGCCGGCAGTGTTCCAGCCGGTCAAGATCGGTACGCACGAGTACGTGGATGGCGGCTTGGTGTCGCCGGTGCCGGTGCGGTTTGCCCACCAGATGGGCGCCGAGCTGGTGATTGCGGTCGACATCTCCAGCGCGCCCGAGGGCAATCTGGCCAACGACACGCTGCAGATCTTGTTGCAGACCTTTGCCATCATGGGCAAAAGCATCAATACCTACGAGCTGCGCGACGCCGATCTGGTGGTGCGCCCGTCGCTGCTCGGCATCAAGAGCGCTGATTTTGCGGCCCGGCGCCGCTCGATTCTGGCCGGGCGTGCGGCGATGCTGCAGCTGCTGCCGCAGCTGCAGGCTGCGCTGCTGGCCAAGAGCCGGTAGCGACAACAGACGAAAAAAAGCCCCATCCGAAGATGGGGCCTTGAAGGATCCCTGAGCCTGATGGCGTCGAAAGGACCCGAGGAGACAACTGGCGAAACCGGGGTTTCAAAAGGTCATTGTCTATCCGGGCTAGGCAAAAAGCCAGGGTCAACCTTTGGAATTAACGCTTCTTGGTGGCAGCAGCGGCGGTGTTGCCAGCAGCGGTCACAGCAGATGCGGCAACAGCCTTGAAGTTGGCTTCAGCAGCGTCGGAAGCTTGCTTCACAGCCTTTTGAACCGATTCAAAAGCGTTGTTGGCGGCGGTCACGGTGCTCTTCAGAACAGCCACGGCGGACTCGGTGCCAGCAGGTGCGTTCTTGGTAGCGGACTCGACCAGACCGGCAATCTTCTTCTGGGCTTCAGCGGTTTGGCCTTCGATGGCCTTGCCGAATTCGGTGCTGGTGCCTTGGGCGATGTCATACAGGTGACGGCTGTAAGCAGCGGTCTTTTCAGCCAGTGGCTGCAGCAGCCCAGCTTGCAGAGCCAGCAGTTCTTGTGCGTCTTTCACGCTCAGAACAGCTTGCGAATGGGTAGCGACTTCGGACAGGGCAGCCTTGGAAGCGGTCAGGTTCAGTTCCACCAGCTTTTCAACGCCTTCGAAAGCCTTGGTCGTCAGACCAAACAGGGTTTCAACGGTAGCCTTGTGGGAAGCCAGAACTTGTTCAGCAGTCAGCATATAAATCTCCAGTTAATAAAAAAACAAAAAAGGATTCAACATCTGCGCTGTGACTGGCCTGGGCCGGTTTATGTTGCAGTGCAGCATGGACTAAATTATAGGCCGTCCACCACAGCTTGCAATAGGCTTTTGCTGCACTGCAGCATATTAGGGATTCGACTCTATCGACCCGCTAATCCATTACCGAGACATATACGCCGTGCACGCTTTTTATTCGGACCACTATGTTTTGCCCCTGCCGCAGGGCCACCGTTTTCCCATGGCCAAGTACCGCATGCTGCGCGACCGGGTGGCGCAGGAGTTGCCACAGGTGCAGATGCTGGAGGCGCCACGCGCCAGCGACGGCGAGCTGGCCCTGGCCCACCATCCAGCCTACATACGGCAGATAGCCGACGGCAGCATCCAGGTGCTGCAGCCGCAGGCGATGCGCGAGATCGGCTTTCCCTGGAGCGATGCCATGGTGGAGCGTTCGCGCCGCTCTGCGGGGGCGACAGTGGCGGCTGTACGGGCGGCCATGGGCGGGCAGGGCATTGCGGCCAATATGGCGGGCGGTACGCACCACGCCACGGCCGACAAAGGCGGTGGGTTCTGCGTCTTCAATGATGCGGCGGTGGCAGCCCGCGTCGCGCAGGCCGAGTGGGGGCGTGCCCACGGCCCGCACCGCAAGCCCCTGAAGGTAGCGGTCGTCGATCTGGATGTGCACCAGGGCAATGGCACGGCGCAGATTTTTCAAAGCGACGCCAGTGTGTTCACCCTGTCGCTGCATGGGGAAAAGAACTTTCCGTTTCGCAAGGAAGTCAGCGACCTGGATGTGCACCTACCCGATGGCTGTGGCGACGATGCGTATATGGAAGCGCTGGAGACCGCGCTGGACCAGCTGGAGCGGCGCTTCGAGCCCGGCCTGGTGATCTACCTGGCGGGCGCCGACCCGTTTGAGGGCGATCGGCTGGGCCGGCTCAAGCTGACGTTTGATGGCCTGCAAGCCCGCGACCGCCGCGTTTTCGACTGGGCCTGGCAGCGCCGCCTGCCGCTGGCCTTTGCGATGGCGGGCGGCTACGGCGTGCAGATAGAACAAACGGTACAGGTGCAGATAAACACCTATACCGTGGCTGTGGAATATGCCCGCCGCTGGCGGGCAATGCCTGCTTAGGCTGCCAGGGCTTCGATTTCGCGTTCGGCGGAAGCCAATGCAGCAGCTTTGGCATCGGGGCCCATGGCCAGGCCTTCGGCACGCACAAAGCGCACATCGGTGATGCCCAGGAAGCCGAACACCACGCTGAGGTAGCTTTCCTGGTGTTCCATGGCGCGGCCCCCTTCGGAGGCCGAGTACACGCCGCCGCGGCCCAGGGCCACGATCACGGTCTTGCCACCGGCCAGGCCGACAGGGCCTTTTTCGGTGTACTTGAAGGTGCGGCCCACCTGGCAGATGCGGTCAATCCAGGCCTTGAGTTGGGTCGGGATGGTGAAGTTGTACAGAGGTGCGCCGATGACGATCACGTCGGAGGCCAGAAACTGCTGCACCAGTTGTTCCGAAATCGCGTTTTCCGCGCGCTGCACGGGGGTCAGGCTGTCGTCGGCGGCCGGCAGGCGAAAGCCCAGCGACTCGGCCGACAAATGGCTGGGTGTGGCCACAGCCAGATCCAGTTGTTCGACCGTGGTGCCGGGGTGGCTGGCTTGCCACTGCGCTGTGATCTGGGCGGTCAGGGTGCGGGTGACGGAGTTGGAGCCCAGGATGCTGGAGTCGATGTGAAGCAGTTTCATGGAGTGTCTTGAGGGTTGAAGCCTGGAAGGCGATGGATGGATTGTTTCAGCTTCACAATGGTCTGATAAGTGGGTGAAAATGCGATGCATCGTTCTACTGGTGGGACGATGGAGCTGTAGATGCAAGATCTCAATGACATGGCCTACTTTGCCGAGGTGGTGGAGCGCGGTGGCTTTGCGGCAGCCGGCCGGGCGCTGGGCTTGCCGAAATCGCGCCTGTCGCGCCGGGTGGCCGAGCTGGAAGCCCGGCTGGGTGTGCGCCTGCTGCAGCGCACCACCCGCAAGCTGTCGCTGACCGAGGTGGGCGAGATCTACCACCGCCACTGCATGGCCATGCGTGACGAAGCCGATGCCGCAGCCGATGCCGTGGCCCAGGTACAGACCGAGCCGCGTGGCACCATCCGCGTGGCCTGCCCGGTGACGCTGGCACAAACCACGCTGGGCGAGGTGATGCCGCTGTTCCTGGCGCGCTACCCGCTGGTCAAGGTTGATATGCGGGTCAGCAACCGGGTGGTTGATCTGGTGGAAGAGGGCGTAGATGTGGCCTTGCGGGTGCGCCTCACACTGGAGGACAGCGGCAGCCTGGTGGTCAAGAGCTTTGGGCCGGCGCATTCGCTGCTGGTCACCAGCCCGCAGCAACTGGTGCGCCAGGGCCAGCCGGCTACGGTGGATGGTCTGGCCCGGCTGGACTCGGTCAGCATGTCGGCCACCGAGGGGCGGGCCGTGTGGCATTTGTTGGGGCCGGATGGCCAGGTGCATACCGTGCAGCACCAGCCGCGCTACGTGGCCGATGATTTGCTGACCCTCAAGCTGGCGGTGCTGGGTGGGGTGGGGATCAGCGTTTTGCCCGCCTATATGTGCACCGAAGAGCTGCGCCTGGGCCAGTTGGTGCCGGTGCTACCGGGCTGGGCGCCGCGCCCGGGGGTGTTCCACGCGGTGTTTCCGTCGCGTCGCGGCATGGTGCCGGCGGTACGGCGGTTTCTGGACTTTCTGGAAGAACGCGCCGTGGGCGGCTATCTGTTGGCCTAGGCTTTCAGGAACAAGTCCCGGTCGGGTGCGAAGTTGGCGTGCAGTGGCAGCAGCGCGCCGCCCAGAGCCCTGGCGTCCGAGCCTATGCTACCGGCGACCAGGGTGGTGTGCCACAGGCCTTCCCAGTTGTAATCGGCCAAAGCCAGCCGGGTGCGCTCCAGCAGCAGTTCCAGCAAAGGCCGGCACAAGGAGCCGTCAATCACCACCGCTTCCAGGTCTAGAAACGCCGTGCCGCTGAGCACGCAATGGGCCAGCGCCGAAGCGGCCTGGGCCACCCAGGCATGGGTTTCGGTGGCGAAAGGTGCGAGCAAGGCGCGGTCGTCGTAGGCCGCGGTGGGGTCCAGGCCCTGGGCCAGCAAGCGTTGCTCCAGTTCCCAGAGCGAGGCATGCACCACCAACTGTTCGGGGGCCGTGCCGGGCGTGTGCGGCAGGTGCATGGGCAATGAGGCCACCGCCCCGGCGTTGCCGTGCAGGCCGCCATGCAGGTGCGAATTAATGACCAGGCCGCCGCCGACAAAGGTATCGATGAACAGATAGAGAAAAGTCTTCAGATCCCGGCCACGCCCCGAGACCAGCTCGGCTACGCAGGCGGCGGACACGTCTTTGGCAAAGTTCACCGGCAGATCGGTCATGGCCTGCACCTCGGCGCCCAGGTCGATGGCATTCCAGTCGGTGGATTGGGCTTCGGACAGGCCCAGCATCTTGTGCCAGCCCCCCATCTGGAACGGTGCGGCCACCCCGATTCCGACAAGGCGCGGGCCCAGCGGGCCGAGCGCGTCGCGCAAGGTGTTCAGGTGCTGGGACAGGGCCGGCAGCAGGGTTTGCGCATCGGGAAACGCATAGGCCAGGGTCAGGCGCTGGCGCACCTGGCCGGTGAAGTCCACCAGCAGCCAGTCGGTATTGCGCCGGCCGATCTTGATACCGATGGAGAAAGCGCCGTCCGGGTTCAGCGCCAACGGCACCGAAGGCTGGCCGATGCGGCCGCGCAGCGGTAAATGCCGGATCAGCAGGCCGTCTTCTTCCAGCCGGGTGGTGATCAGGCCAATAGTCTGCGCCGTCAGGCTGGTCAGGCGCGCCAGCTCGGCTTTGGGCAGGCTGCCGTGCTGCCGAATGGTCTGCAGCACCACCCGCTCGTTGAACTGGCGCATGCCCACATGGTTGGAGCCACGCGGACGCAGCAGAGGCGGGGTGGACGAGAGGGCGCTGGGGGGAGTCATGGGCGTAAATTTTCGCCGATCACCCCTTTGCGCAGAATGAAGTTGCCAAAGGGCTGCAGCTCACCCGTCAACACGATGGCGTAAATGCTTTGCACTCTTTCGTAGAAAGCAAAACGCTCGATGGATTCGGGTTGCTGGCCTGGTAACAGGCTGGGCTGCAGCATATCCAGTACTTCGCGTTGCAGGCCGGAGCGGTACGGCGGGGTGGTGCCGGATACCTGCATGAAAGCGACCGGGCTTTCCACATCGCTGGCCAGTGGCAACACCGAGCTCACGGCTTGTACTGCCCGCAGCATGCTGCTGCCGGGCAGGTGCAGTACCGGCTTGCCGGCGGCCAGCCGCATGGCCGTGAAGTTGGCATCGGCCAACAGCACGGCGTCGTCGTGCCCCATCTCGGCCAGCACCTTGAGCAGGTCGGGCGTCAGCAGGGGGTCGATTCCTTTGAGCATGCGGGTGTCCTCAGTGCGCCAGCGACTCGGCGGGCAGCTCGTCCGGCCGGATTGCGCCGGTCATGACGGCCACGGTGTCGGCCATGCTGATCTTCTGCGGATTCAACACGCAGCCGCGTTTGCCCAGGCGGGCGACGTGGATGCGGTCGGCAATCTCGAACACATGCGGCATGTTGTGCGAGATCAGAATCACCGACAAGCCCTTGTCGCGGACCCGGCGGATCAGGTCCAGCACCATATTGCCTTCTTTCACGCCCAGTGCTGCGGTGGGCTCGTCCATGATGACCACGTGCTGGGCAAAAGCCGCCGCCCGCGACACTGCAACGCACTGGCGCTGGCCGCCGGACAGGGTTTCGACCGCCTGCGTCATCGAGCGGATGCCGACCTTCAGGTCGCGCATGCGGGAGATGCTTTCTTCCAGCATCTTCTTCTTGTCGAGCATGCGCAGCACATTGCCGGCAAAGCCCTGGCGGCGGATTTCTCGGCCCAGGAACAGGTTCTCCGAGATCGACATGGCCGCGGCCACGGCCAGGTCCTGGTACACGGTTTCAATGCCGGCCTGGCGCGCGTCCATCGGGCTCTTGAAGTGGATGGTCTTGCCGTCCAGCTGGATCTGGCCTTCGTCGGGAATGGTGGCGCCCGACAGGCATTTGATCAGTGAAGACTTGCCGGCACCGTTGTCGCCGATGACGGCCAGAATTTCGCCTTGGCGCAGCTCCAGGTCGGCACCGTCGAGGGCGGTCACCTGGCCGTAGCGTTTGACCAGGCCGGTGGCCCGCATCACGATTTTTTGATCGACAGACATTAACGGCCTCCTTTGCGCGACAACTGGTCAATTGCGACCGCCAGAATCACCAAGATACCGGTGATCAGCACCTGGTACACCGACTGCACACCCATCAGTGTCAGGCCGTTGCGCAGCACGCCCACGATCACGGCGCCGACCAGCGTGCCCAGAATCACACCGCGGCCGCCGAACAGGCTGGTGCCGCCCAGCACCACGGCGGTGATGGCGTCCAGGTTTTCGGTTTGGCCAGCGTTCGGGTCGCCCACACCGGTGCGGGCGACCGACAGCAGCGAGGCGATGCCGTAGAAGATGCCGGCCAGTACGTACACGCCCAGCAAGACGCGTTCGGTCGGGATACCGGTTAAACGGGTGGCTTCGGGGTTGTTGCCCACGGCGTAGACATGGCGGCCGGCGGCGGTTTCGCGCAGATAGAACCATATGCCCAGGTACAGCATCAGCATCAGCACGGTACCGTAGGCGATGGAGGTACCACCGATCTGGAAGGTATTGCCCAGCACCGTCATCAGCGGCGGCACATCGGTCATGGTCTGGGCGTTGGAATACAGCTGGGTGATGGCGAACGCAATGTTCAGCGTCCCCAGGGTGACGATGAAGGGGGGCAGCTTGATGCGGGTCACCAGCAGGCCATTGAGCAGGCCGAACAAGGCGGTCACACCAATGCCGCAGAGGATGGCGATAGGCGCGGGCAGGCCAAAGTCAGCTGCCAGCTTGGTCATGACGATGCCGCCCAAAGCCATCACCATGCCGCAAGACAGGTCGATACCGGCGGTCAGGATGATCAGGGTCTGGCCGATAGCGATGACACCCACCACCATGACCTGCTGCAGGATCAGCGAAAAATTGTTGGCCGACAGAAAACGTTCGTTCTGGCTGGCGAAGAAGGTGCACGCAATCAGCAGGGCGATAAAGGGCCCAAGGGTGCCAATGGGCGGTAGTTTTTCTTTGAGGCTGGACATAGCGGCCTTTGGTTGGGTTGGGTAAATAGGGTGCCAGAGCGTTTAATCTCGTTCCCACCCGTGAAGGTGGGAACGGATCACCCCAGGGATACCGTGGAACTGGCTCAGCCAGGCCACTGGTATCGCCCCCTGCAAGGGGGAGGCGCAGCCTTGGGGGTGTTTACTTGTTACCCCAGCACAGGTCCATACCGACCTTGGTGTCTTTGCTGTCCACGCCCTTCTGGGGGTGGTCGGTGATCAGGGTCACGCCGGTATCGGTGTAGCCGGTCACTTTTTTGCCGTCCTTGGCGAATGCCACGCCTGCGGACACGCCCATGCTGGCCATCTTCAGCGGGTACTGCTGCGAGGTGGCGGCAATCATGCCGGCCTTGACGTTCTTCACGCCGGCGCAGCCGCCGTCCACCGAGACGATCATCACGCCTTTTTCCTTGCCAGCAGCCTTCAACGCCTGGAAGGCACCGGCGGCAGCGGGTTCGTTGATGGTGTAGACCAGGTTGATGTCGGGGTTCTTTTGCAAGCAGTTTTCCATGGCGGTCTGGCCCTTGGCCTGGTCGCCAAAGCTGTCGGCCATACAGACGATTTCAGCCGTCTTGGACAGTTCATTGCTCTTGGCATCGGCTGCTGCCAGGCCAAAGCCCGACATGAAGCCGTTGTGGCGCTGTGCGCCCACGGGGTGGCCGGGGAACAGGTCCAGCGTGGCGATCTTGGCGGGCTTGCCGGCCATGGCGGTCTTGGCGTATTGGCCAATCAGCACACCGGCCTTGTAGTTGTCGGTGGCGAACAGTGCGTCCGTGCCTTCGATCGGGTCGGTTGGGCTGTCCAGGGCAATGAACATCACGCCTTGGGCCTGGGCCTTCTTGATGCTGGGCAGGATGGCCTTGGAGTCATTGGGGGTGATCAGGATGGTCTTGGCACCGGCGGCAATCATGTTTTCGATGGCGGTGACCTGGCCAGCGTTGTCGCCGTCGGCCTTGCCGGCGGCGCTGATCAGCTTGGCACCCAGCTTCTTGGCTTCGGCCTGTGCGCCCTCTTTCATCTTGACGAAGAAGGGGTTGGTCTCGGTCTTGGTGATCAGGCCAATGACGGGCTCTGCAGCGTAGACGCTGCTGGCAGCAAAAGCGATGGCGGTCAAAACCAGGGAAGCGGTGGATTTCTTCATGTTGTCTCCGAAAGAGGAATGAACAAGGGTTCGGTGAGGGCAGGTGCCGTAGAAATGCGAAAGCTATTTCTGGGTGGCAGCGAACTATAGTTACTAAATCAATTTGTTTTAGTTATCGAAAACCCTAGGGTCGGTTGTCGCTCTTTGGACAGATAGTTGCATCGCGTTACACAAATGGTGTGCAACTCGCTTTTTTTGGCTCTCGCCTGGTGGAATCGGTTTGTTCCACCAGGCGCTTGCAACTCCGAAGGAACAGCATGGTTTTCAAGATATCGCACCGCCTCTACCTCGCGGTAGGCCTGGCATTGGCCTTGCCCGCCTTGGTGCTGGCGGTCACTTTTGTGGTGGATGCGCGGAGCCGCGCCAGCTTTGACGAGGCGCTTAGCCGCGCCAAAGAACGCCGCGAGATCGCGGGCGCCATGCGCGACGCGGTGTTTCGCCAGGGCTTGCAAGCCCGCAACATCGGTTTGCGCTCCGACGTGGACGAGATGAAAAAGGAAGTGCAGGCCTTGCGCGGCTGGCAAGAGCTGTACAAGAAAAACCTGGCCCGATTTTCCCAGCTGGCGCCGACTACCGAAGAGCAGGCGGATCTGGCGCGGGCCGTCAAGCTGGAGCAGGAAACCATCGAGCCTTTGCAGAAGGCCGAGGAGTACGCCTCCAACTTCCGGCCCGATACCGCGGCCACCATTTTGGTGACCAAGCTGGGTCCGCTGCAGGACCAATGGCTGGAAGCCATCAGCCACCTGGTGGCGATACAGGACGCCAATCTGGCAGCCGCACTGTCCAGCAGCGATGCACAGCACCGCACCCTGGTGGGTGCGGCGGGTGCGGCCTTTGTGCTCACCTTTTTGCTGGCCGCTGCAGCAGCCTGGCATATCTCGCGCGGCATCGTCCGGCCCTTGGGCGATGCCGTGGGGATCGCGCGCCGGGTGGCGGCCGGCGACCTGACGGCCCAGATTGACGACCAGCGCGCGGACGAAGTCGGCCAGCTGCTGACCAGCCTGCGCGAGATGCAGTCCAGCCTGGTGCGGGTGGTGGCGAACGTACGCTCGGGCTCGGACACGGTGGCTACGGCCAGCGCCGAAATCGCCCAGGGCAATGACGACCTCAGCGCTCGTACCGAAAGCCAGGCCAGCGCGCTGGAGCAGACCGCGGCCTCGATGGAAGAGCTGAGCTCGAACGTGCGGCAGAACGCCGACAGTTCGCGCCAGGCGAACGAGCTGGCCATGAGTGCGTCCCGGGTCGCGGTCCGGGGCGGCGAAGCGGTAGGCCAGGTGGTCGAGACCATGAAGGGCATCAACGACAGCAGCAAGAAGATTGCCGACATCATCAGCGTGATCGACGGCATCGCCTTCCAAACCAATATCCTGGCCTTGAACGCGGCGGTCGAAGCCGCCCGCGCGGGCGAGCAGGGCCGTGGCTTTGCGGTGGTGGCCAGCGAGGTGCGCAGCCTGGCCGGCCGTTCCGCCGATGCGGCCAAGGAAATCAAGCACCTGATCCACACCAGCGTGGAGCGCGTGGCCCAGGGCACGGCCCAGGTCGACCAGGCGGGGGCCACCATGGCCGAGGTGGTGGACGCCATCCGCCGGGTCACCGGCATCATGGGCGAGATCAGTGCGGCCAGCAATGAGCAGTCTCTCGGCGTGGCCCAGGTCGGCGAGGCCGTCAACCAGATGGACCAGGCCACCCAGCAAAACGCCGCCCTGGTGGAGCAGATGGCCGCTGCCGCCAACAGCCTGCGCATGCAGTCGGATGCCTTGGTGCAGGTGGTGGCGGTGTTCAAGCTGCGCGAAGGCGAGGGCGCCCATGCCGGGGCGCCGGCGCTGGGCTTCAGCGGCTGACGCCGCCGGCCACTGCCGGCAATATCTGCCGGAAATAGACCGTGCAGGCGCCAAGGGCGTCGATGCAGAACCGTGGAAGCGCCGCCGAATCCCCTACACTTTGTGGCTCTTCTCTGTTCTTGCGTCGTTTGGGCTTACCGCCACGCTTCTTATGATCATCACCAGCCTGCTCGACACCGATCTCTACAAGTTCACGATGATGCAGGTCGTACTGCACCAGTTTCCGGCCGCCCAGGTGCAGTACCGCTTCAAATGCCGGAATCCGGGCGTGAACCTGGCGCCGTTTGTGGCCGAGATCCGGGATGAAATCCGCTCGCTGTGCAGCCTGCGCTTCAGCGATGCCGAGCTGGGCTACCTGCGCTCCATGCGCTTCATCAAAAGCGATTTCGTGGACTTTCTGGGCCTGTTTCGGCTGAACGAGAAGTACATCACCGTCACCCCCTTGCCGACCGGCGAAATCGACATCTCCATCCAGGGCCCGTGGCTGCACACCATTGCGTTCGAAATCCCGGTGCTGGCCATCATCAACGAGGTCTACTTCCGCAACACCCAGCCGGTACCCGACTTCATCGAAGGGCGCCGCCGGCTCGACGCCAAGATCCAGCAGCTGCGCGGCGAGGGCCTGGCCGAACTCAAGATTGCCGACTACGGCACCCGCCGGCGTTTCAGCAAGGCCTGGCACGAAGAAGTGCTGCGGGTGCTGGTCGCGCGCCTGGGTGTAGGCGCAAAAGGGCAGTTTGCGGGCACCAGCAATGTGCTGTTTGCTATGAAATTAGGACTGACCCCGCTGGGCACCATGGCCCACGAGTACCTGCAGGCCTGCCAGGCGCTGGGGCCGCGGCTGCGCGACAGCCAGGTGTTCGGCTTCGAGATGTGGGCCAAGGAGTACCGCGGTGACCTGGGTATTGCTCTCAGCGACGTGTACGGCATGGATGCCTTCCTGCGCGACTTCGACATGTATTTCTGCAAGCTGTTTGACGGCGCGCGGCACGACAGCGGCGACCCGTTCGACTGGGGCGAGCGCCTGCTGGCCCACTACAAGAACAACCGCGTGGATCCGCTGACCAAGACCCTGATTTTCAGCGACGGCCTGACCGTGCCGCGCACCATCCAGCTGTACCAGCAGTTCCGTGGCCGCTGCCTGCTGGCCTTCGGCATAGGCACGAATCTGACCAACGACATGGGTGATCCGCCCACGCATGTGCCGCTGCAAATCGTTATCAAGATGATCCGCTGCAACGGCCAGCCGGTGGCCAAGCTGTCCGACTCGCCGGGCAAGAATATGTGCGAAGACGAAAAATACGTTGCCTACCTGCGCCAGGTTTTTGAAATCGAGACCCCTACATGACCAAACCCCAGATCCTCGTTGCCCGCAAAATCTTCCCGGCCACCATCGCCTACCTCGAACAGCACTTTGAAGTCGAGTCCAACCAGGACGACGCGTCCTGGACCAAGGCCGAGCTGATCGCCCGCCTGCAGGGCAAGGTCGGCGCCTTCACCACCGGCAGCGAGCGCATCGACGCCGAGCTGCTGGCCGCCTGCCCGGGCTTGCGCATCTGCGCCAACATGGCGGTCGGCTACAACAACTTCGATGTGGACGCGATGAGCGCCGCCGGCGTGCTGGCCACCAATGCGCCCGATGTGCTGACCGAAACCACCGCCGACTTCGGCTTTGCGCTGCTGATGGCCACGGCCCGCCGGGTCTGCGAGAGCGAGCATTTCCTGCGCGCCGGGTTGTGGAAGAAGTGGAGCTACGACATGTTCGCCGGCGCCGAGGTGCATGGCAGCACCCTGGGCATCATCGGCATGGGCCGCATCGGCCAGGGTATCGCCAAGCGTGGTGCGTTCGGCTTTGGCATGAACGTGGTCTACCACAACCGCTCGCAGCTGGACGCCGCCACCGAGGCCGAATGCAAGGCCCGGTTTGTCTCCAAGGAAGAGCTGCTGAAGACCGCCGACCACGTGGTGCTGGTGGTGCCGTATTCGGCCGCCTCGCACCATACGATTGGTGCGGCCGAGCTGGCGCTGATGCAACCCACGGCCACGCTGGTCAACATCGCCCGCGGCGGCATCGTCGACGATGCGGCCCTGGCCGCGGCCTTGCGCGAAGGCCGGATTGCCGCTGCCGGGCTCGACGTGTTCGAGGGCGAGCCCAAGGTGCACCCCGACCTGCTGACCGTGCCGAACGTGGTGCTGACCCCGCACATCGCCAGCGCCACCGTGGCCACGCGCACCGCCATGGCCCGGCTGGCGGCCGACAACCTGGTCGGATTTTTGATAAAAAACAAGGCTCTGACGCCCATTAATGCTGCGCAGGTAGCTAGCAAATAAGTAGCACCCATGCGTTTGACCGATTGGGGGCTGCTGGCGCTGGCGCTGTTGAACCTGGCGTTGCTGCTGGCCTTGCTGCTGCGCAAGCCACCGGCTGCCGACAACGCCGCCATGGAGCGGCTGGAGCGTGAACTGCGCGAATCTTCGCGGGCCGACCGGCAGGAGCTGGGTGGCACCTTGGCCACCTTCCAGCGCGCCCTGGTGCAGCAAAGCGCCGAGGCCACGCGCACCCAGAACACCCAGATCGATGCACTGGCCCAGCAGCTGGCTGTGCTGCAGCGCTCGCTCAGCGACACCCTCAGCACCCAGCTGCAAGCCCTGGGCGAATCCAATGCCCGGCGCATGGGCGAGGTGCGTGCCACGCTGGAAGCCCAGCTGCTGCAGCTGCAGCAAAGCAATGCCGCCAAGCTCGACGAGATGCGCCAGACGGTGGACGAGAAGCTGCAGAACACCTTGGAGGCGCGCCTGGGCGAGAGCTTCAAGCAGGTGGCCGACCGGCTGGAGCAGGTGCACAAAGGCCTGGGCGAAATGCAGTCGCTGGCCCAGGGCGTGGGCGATCTGCAGCGGGTGCTGACGAATGTCAAAACCCGCGGCATGTTCGGCGAGGTGCAGCTGGAAAACCTGCTCGAGCAGGTGCTGACCACCGAGCAATACGGCAAGCAGATCGAGACCAAGCCGCGCAGCGGCCAGCGCGTCGACTTTGCGGTGCGCTTCCCGGGCCGCAGTGCCGATGGCGCGCCGGTCTGGCTGCCGATAGACGCCAAGTTCCCGCGCGACGACTACGAGCGCCTGCTGGACGCGCACGAACGCGCCGATGCCGTAGCCGCCGAAGCCTCGGCCAAGGCCTTGGAGGCGCGCATCCGGGCCGAGGCCAAATCGATTGCCGAAAGCTACCTGGCGCCGCCACACACCACCGACTTCGCCATCCTGTTTCTGCCCATCGAGAGTCTGTACGCCGAGGTGCTGCGCCGCCCCGGCCTGATGGACAGCCTGCAGCGCGACTACCGCGTGACCCTGGCCGGCCCGACCACCTTGCTGGCCATGCTGAACAGTTTGCACATGGGCTTTCGCACCCTGGCGCTGGAGCAGCAGGCATCGGAAGTCTGGAAGGTGCTGGGCGCGGTGAAGACCGAGTTCGAGCGCTACGGCGAATGGGTGGCGCGCATCCGCGAACAGGTGCAAAAAGCCTCCGACACCCTGGACAAGGCCGACACCCGCACCCGCCAGATGCGCCGCGCGCTGAAGGTGGTCGAGGCGCTGCCCGATGCCGAGGCCCAGGCCTTGCTGCCGCTCACCGCGGAGAGCGACGAGGCATGAACCCTGCTCTGGCGCGCCTGATTGCTGCGCAGATTTGCCTGCACGCCTGCATGACCGGCATCCGCCTGGCGGCACCGCTGCTGGCGCTGCGGGCCGGTTTCAGCGGGCTGGCCGTGGGTTTTTTGCTGGCCTTGTTTGCCCTGACCCAGGTGTTCCTGGCCTTGCCCGCCGGCCGCTATGCGGACCGCCATGGCCTGCGCAAGCCGGTCACCGGCAGTGTGGTGATGGCCGTGGTGGGGGCTGCGCTGGCGGCGGCCTTTCCGGTGTATCCGGTGCTGTGCCTGAGCGCGCTGCTGACCGGCGGCGCCACCGGGGTGGCGGTGATCGCGCTGCAGCGCCATGTGGGCCGCGCGGCCGAGGGCTCGACCCAGCTCAAGCAGATCTTCAGCTGGCTGGCGCTGGGGCCGGCGCTGTCCAACTTCATAGGCCCGTTTACCGCCGGGCTGATGATCGACTATGCGGGCGCCATATGGGGCAATACCGCGGGCGATACCTCGGGCTTTCGCGCGGCCTTTGCCTTGATGGCGGTGCTGCCGATTGCGACCTGGCTGCTGGTTCGCCATGTGCAGGAGCTGCCGCCCATCCACCCGGTGGCGGGCGCTGCCAAGCCCCGGGTCTGGGACCTGCTGGCCGACCCGGTGTTGCGCCGGCTGCTGCTGGTCAACTGGTTTCTGTCGTCCTGCTGGGATGTGCATACCTTTGTGGTGCCCATCCTGGGCCATGAACGCGGCCTGAGCGCATCCACCATAGGCTCCATCCTGGGCGCTTTTGCGATTGCCGCCGCGGTGGTGCGCATGGCCATGCCGTTGGTGGCCGAGCGCCTGCGCGAATGGGCGGTGATCACCGGCGCCATGTGGGCCACGGCACTGCTGTTTGGCCTGTACCCGCTGCTGCAGAGTGCCGCGGCCATGGGCGTGTGCTCGATCTTCCTGGGCCTAGCGCTGGGTTCGGTACAGCCGATGATCATGAGCACCTTGCACCAGATCACCCCTGAGCACCGGCACGGCGAGGCGCTGGGCCTGCGGCTGATGAGCATCAACGCGTCCAGCGTGGTGATGCCCTTGCTGTTCGGCGTGGCCAGCGCCGCGGTGGGCGTGGCTGGCCTGTTCTGGGTGGTGGGGGCGCTGGTGGGCGGTGGTTCGCGCGCCGCCTGGCTGCTCAAGACCGCCGCGTTTGACGAAGTTAAAGCTGGTAGAACGACTTGATGGCGTTCCATGCTTCCTCGGGTGTGTCCACATAGGTGAACAACTTGAGGTCTTCGGGCGAAATGGCACCTTCTTCGATCAGCATATCGAGGTTGAGCAGGTTCTTCCAGTAGTTCGAGCCGTACAGGATGATGGGCACGGCCTTGGTCTTGCCGGTCTGTACCAGGGTCACCACTTCAAACAATTCGTCCAGCGTGCCGAAGCCGCCGGGGAAGGCCACCAGGGCTTTGGCGCGCATCATGAAATGCATCTTGCGCAGCGCAAAGTAGTGGAACTTGAAGTTCAGGCTGGGCGAGACATAGCGGTTGCCGCTTTGCTCGTGGGGCAGGGCAATGCTCAGGCCTACGTTCAGTGCGCCCATTTCATGCGCGCCGCGGTTGGCGGCTTCCATGATGCCGGGGCCGCCGCCGGTGCAGATGTAGAGGCGGTCGGCTACGGGGCGGTCGGCGCTGTAGTTGGCCACCAGACGGGCAAACAGGCGTGACTGGTCGTAGAAATGGGCATTGCGCATGCGGCGCTCGGCCACTTTCAGGGCGATGGCATCGCCACTGGCCCGGGCGGCATCCAGCTCCAGCTGGGCGTTCTCCGGTGCCGGGAAACGGGCGCTGCCGAACACCACCACGGTGTTCTCTATGCCTTGCGCATGCTGGGCCAGATCGGGTTTCAGCAGCTCCAGCTGGAAGCGGATGCCGCGGGTTTCGCGGCGCAGCAAAAACTCGGGGTCGGCGAAGGCCAGGCGGTAGGCGTCGGCATCCAGGGTTTGGCCATTGGCGGAGTGGGCTTGCAAATCAGCCCAGGCCAGGGCGACGTTACGGTCGTTGAGTTTGTCGGTGTTTTCCATAGGCCCATTGTCTGCCTAAAACATGACGATTTGCGGTCGCGTGGGGGAAGGATTCAGGGTAAACCCTTGGTCGTCTTACTGTATTTCCCACACTTGTACTCCGCCGCCGCAAGACTACAGTGGTGTCTACCGCGTGCAAGCCTTTGGGCAACGCGGTTTTTTTGTCTCCGCGACTTACGCAGCCCTCGGGCGCAGTGCTGTAGGCCTGCCTTCCGGGGGCTGCGTAAGTCCTTCTCTCTCTCTGAAAGGCCAGCCATGCGAGCAGACGCATCCACTCCCAAAAAACCCTTTTACAAATCTCTTTACCTGCAGGTGCTGGTGGCGGTCGCCCTCGGTATTGCGCTGGGGCATTTTCGCCCCGAGCTGGGTGCCGAGATGAAGCCCTTGGGCGACGGCTTCATCAAGCTGATCAAGATGCTGATTGCTCCCATCATCTTCTGTACCGTGGTGGTGGGTATCGCCGGCATGGAAGACATGAAGAAGGTCGGCAAGACCGGCGGCCTGGCGCTGCTGTACTTTGAAATCATGAGCACGCTGGCACTGATCGTCGGCCTGGTGATGGTGAACCTGGTCCAGCCGGGCGCGAACATGAATGTCGACGCCTCCACCCTCGACACCAAGGGCATCGCCGCCTACACCGGCCCCGGCAAGATGGCCAGCACGACCGACTTTTTGCTGAACGTGATTCCTTCTTCGGTGGTGGACGCATTTGCCAAGGGCGAGATTCTGCAGGTGCTGCTGTTTGCCGTGTTGTTCGGCTTTGCGCTGCACAAGTTCGGCGGCCGCGGCACCCTGGTGTTCGACTTCATCGAGAAGTTCTCGCACGTGATGTTCGACATCGTTGGCGTGATCATGAAGGTGGCACCCATCGGTGCTTTTGGCGCCATGGCCTTCACCATCGGCAAATACGGCATCAGCTCGCTGTTCTCGCTGGGCAAGCTGATGGGCACCTTCTACCTGACCTGCCTGATCTTCGTGCTGGTGATTTTGGGCATCGTCTCGCGGCTGCATGGCTTCAGCATCCTCAAGTTCATCAAGTACATCAAGGAAGAGCTGCTGATCGTGCTCGGCACCTCGTCCAGCGAATCGGTGCTGCCGCGCATGATGGAGAAGATGGAAAACCTGGGCGCCAAGAAGTCGGTGG
This sequence comes from Rhodoferax ferrireducens, assembly GCF_031458075.1. GTDB lineage: Bacteria > Pseudomonadota > Gammaproteobacteria > Burkholderiales > Burkholderiaceae_C > Rhodoferax_B > Rhodoferax_B ferrireducens_A. The sequence continues at coordinate 828,405 of NZ_JAVDXT010000002.1, forward strand.
TCGGCCTGGTGATCCCCACGGGTTACTCGTTCAACCTGGACGGCACCTCGATCTACCTGACCATGGCCGCGGTGTTCATCGCCCAGGCGACCAATACGCCACTGGACATCTCGCACCAGATCACGCTGCTGCTGGTGTTGCTGCTGACCTCCAAGGGCGCGGCCGGCGTGACCGGCAGCGGCTTCATCGTGCTGGCCGCCACTCTGTCGGCGGTCGGCCATGTGCCGGTGGCCGGGCTGGCGCTGATCCTGGGTATCGACCGCTTCATGTCCGAAGCCCGCGCGCTGACCAACTTGATCGGCAACGGCGTGGCGACCCTGGTGGTCGCCAAATGGACCGGCGATTTGGACACCGAACGCCTGAACGCGGCGCTGAACAACGAGTCCTGGGTCGAGGCCAACGAACCCGAGGTGCTGCTGGACCAAAAGACCGCCAAGATGGGCAATACCGCATAGCCCTGGAAATTTAGATAAAAACAGGCTCTGGCGCATATTCCACCAGCGCTAGCAGCTATTTATTTGATAGTATTTTCGAGCGCCACCGCAGCCTGCCTGCGGTGGCGCTTTGTTTTGGGCGCCGGGCCATCGGTACAGAACTTGCTCTGAAACCCCGGGCGACAGCTTCACAGCCCGTCGCCGTTTCAGAACAAAGGTCACCCCCCACGATGCAAGCTGCCGGTGTTTCCATGGACTTGTCGCCTCTGGTGAAGCGCTGCGTGTTCCGCTCGAACGCGCGGGTCGACACCCACCACCAGGTGGCGGGCGAGTTTTCCGACCATGGTTTGCAGTGGTGCCGCGGCAATGTGGACACTGCCTTGTTCAAGACCACGGTGCGCCAACTGCAGGTCTTCATGCTGCAATATGGTGCGGAAGTCGAGATCCGGCCGCGGCCGTTTGACGATTTTTTGCTGGTCCATCTGTCGTTGGCCGGCACGGCCGACATTGATTCGGACGGCCGCCGCGTACACCTGCGGCCCGGCGCCGCGGCCATTCTGGCGCCGCGGCGCAATCTGCATATGCGCTGGCAGCAGGGCGCCCGCCAGTTCATCCTGAAGGTGCCGCGCCAGCTGCTGGCCGGCGCGGGGCCCGAGGCTCCGCTGGGCCCGTCGGTGCAGCAGCTGACCGACATGCAGGGCCTGCAATGGCAGTTTCTGATGCAGTCGCTGCTGCATGTGACGAACCTGCCCTCCGACAATCCGGCCCACGGTGTGTGGGTTGACCATTTGGAGCGCAACGTAGCCTTGTTCCTGTCGTCCCGCCCCGATGCCGGGCCGGCGCCGCAAGACGCTGTCGCGGACACCGCTGTGGGCAGCGATCTGCAGCGCCTGGACAAGCTAGAAGCCTTTATGCGCAGCCGCCTGTGCGCCCCGATTGCGCTGGAAGATCTGGCCCGGGCCGCGGGTGTCAGCGTGCGCACGCTGAACATGCTGTGCCAACGCCACCATGCGCAGTCGCCCATGCTGTTGCTGCGCAATATGCGGCTGGACGCGGCGCACACCCGGCTGATGGCCCAGCCCGGCGCGTCGGTGACCGAGATCGCGTTCGAATACGGTTTTGGCCACCTGGGCCGCTTCTCCCAGTACTACAGCCAGCGCTTTGGCGAACTGCCGCGGCATACCGTGCAAACCCATGTTTTGCCAGAAACGGATAAGGCCCGCCGCATCTCTGCCATTTGAGGATAGCCCCGGGCAGGGGCCACTTCTAGCATGGGGACACCACCACACCCGAGGTCCCGCCCCATGTCTGATGCGACTTTAGAAGCCCCGATCGCCTTCCATCCCCGACCCGACAAAGCCAGCCAGCGGCCCGTGCTGTTCCCCCAGCCGGACGGTGCCGAAGTGCCCTACCAGGTGTTCAGCTCGCAAGAGGTTTACGACCGCGAGCAGGAGCGTATTTTCCGCGGCCCGGTGTGGAGCTTTCTGGGCCTGGAGGCCGAGATTCCGAATGTGGGCGATTTCAAGTCCACCTTCATCGGCGACACGCCGGTGGTGGTGACCCGCACGGCCGAAGGTCTGGCCTGCTGGGTGAACCGCTGCGCCCACCGCGGCGCTATGGTCTGCCGCGAAAAGCGCGGCAATGCGGCCAGCCATACCTGCGTCTACCACCAGTGGAGCTTTGCCGCCAATGGCGACCTGCAGGGTGTGCCGTTCCGCCGCGGCCAGAAGGGCATGGTCGGCATGCCGAAAGACTTCAGGCCGCAGGAGCACAACCTGCACAAGCTGCGCGTCGACAGCTACAAGGGCTTGCTGTTCGCCACCTTCCGCGACGACACGCCGCCGCTGCCCGACTACCTGGGCGCCGAGATGCGGCCCTGGATCGACCGCATCTTCCACAAACCCATCGTCTACCTGGGCTGCACGCGCCAGTACTCCAAGTCCAACTGGAAGCTGTACTTCGAGAACGTCAAGGACCCGTACCACGCCAGCCTGCTGCACCTGTTCCACACCACCTTCAACATCTTCCGCGTGGGCATGAAGGCGCGCTCGATTCCCGATGCCAGCCACGGCTTGCACAGCATCATCACCGTGACCAAGCCCGAGGTGGATACCGATACCGCGGCCGCCTACAGCGCGCAGAACATCCGCTCGATGGACGAGGGCTTTGCGTTGGAAGATCCGGCGCTGCTGGGCCAGATCCAGGAGTTCGACGAGATGACCACCAACCACATCCAGCCGATCTTTCCGCAGCTGGTGGTGCAGCAGATCCACAACACGCTGGTGGCGCGCCAGTTGCTGCCCAAGGGACCGGGTAACTTCGAGCTGGTGTTCCATTTCTTCGGCTATGCCGACGACACGCCCGAGATGCGCGAGCTGCGCATGCTGCAGGCCAATCTGGTCGGGCCGGCCGGCTATATCTCGATGGAAGACACCGAGGCCACCGAGCTGGTGCAGCGCGGCACGGTGCGCGACGGCGACAAGCATTCCTACATCGCCATGGCCCGCGAAGCGCCCGAGCAGATGGACACGGTGATCACCGAAAACCTGATCCGCCGCTTCTGGGTCGGTTACCAGAAGCTGATGGGCTATTGAAAGAACATGCCACCATGATGAAACCTCAAGAACGCATCCAGCTCTGGACCGAGCTGCTCGAACTGCAGCACCGCTACGTCAACGTGCTGGACAACAACCGCCTGGAGGAATGGCCGGGTTTCTTCGTCGAAGACTGCCGCTACGAAATCATCCCCAAGGAGAACTTCGACGCCGGTTTCCCTGTGCCCATCATCTACTGCCGCAACGCCGGCATGCTGCGCGACCGCGTGCTGTCGCTGCGCAATGCCAACATCTATGAAGACCATGTGTACCGCCACGCCACCTCGGGCCTGGTGATCACCTCGGTGGCCGATGGCGTGGTCAGCACCGAGTCCAGCTACATCGTGGTCATCACCAGCCAGGCCGGCGAATCCAGCGTCTACCAGGCGGGCAAGTACCTGGACGAGGTGGTGCAGGAGGACGGCGCCTGGCGCTACCGCAGCAAGCGCGTGGTCTACGACACCTTGCGCGTGCCCACCTTGTTGGCCACCCCGATCTGAGAGGCAGAGATATGCAAGCCAACCAAGATACGGCCGTGGCAGCCTGGCATGACGTGGGCGAGCCCGATGATTTTCCCGACGGTGCTGTTTGGCCGGTGCTGGCCGACGGCCTGCCGGTCGCGGTGTTCCGCCAGGGCGAAGCCCTGTTCGCGCTGTACGACCTGTGCACCCACGGGGCCGCCAGACTCTCCGATGGCTACGTCGAAGACGGCTGTGTGGAATGCCCCTTGCATCAGGGAAGCTTCGACATCCAGACCGGCGCGCCCTGCAAGGCGCCGGTCACCGAAGCGGTGCGGACCTTCCCGGTGCGCGTCGTGGCGGGGCGGGTGGAAGTGTCGGTGTAAAGACATGTAACCTCTCCCCTGGCTAGCTGTTTGCATTTACCCCATTTGACCAAGGATTGATGATGACGCGTATCGCTTTGAAAACCTCCCACCTGCGCCAGGCGAGCCTGAGCCTGCTGGCCTCGGCCTGTATGCTGGCACCTGCCTGGGCCGCGCCCGTCAAGGTCGGCATTGCGCTGGATATTTCCGGGCCCTTTGCCGGCCCGGGCGCCGAAGCCCGCGATGGCTTTGCCCTGGCCATCAAGCAGCTGGGTGGCAAGCTGGGCGGCCAGCCGGTGGAATTCATCCAGACCGACATGGCCGGTAGCCCCGACCAGGCCAAGCAGCTGGTAGACCGCTTTGTGCAGCGGGAAAAAATCGACCTGTTCACCGGTCCCATCGCCTCCAATGTGGCCCTGGCTGTGGCCCCGACCCTGTTCTCGGCCAGGGTGCCGTATCTGTCGAACAACGCCGGTCCCAGCCAGTTTGCCGGCGCCCAGTGCAATGCCTTCTTCTTCGGTACCGCCTACCAAAACGACCAGTTCCACGAGGCTGCCGGCAAGTTCGCCGACGACCAGAAGTTTGGCCGCATGGTGCTGATTGCGCCTAACTACCCGGCGGGCAAGGACGCGCTGACCGGCTTCAAGCGCAAGTTCAAGGGCGTGGTGGCCGAGGAGATGTACACCAAGCTCGGCCAGATCGACTACGCCACCGAACTGGCCCAGCTGCGCGCCGCCAAACCGCAGGCGCTGTACTTCTTCCTGCCCGGAGCCATGGGCATCAACTTCATCAAGCAGTTTGTTGGCGCCGGCTTGTCCAAGGACATCACCCTGGTGACCAGCGGCTTCTCGGCCGATGAAGACGTGATCACCGCCGTGGGCGACCCGATGCTGGGCCTGTTCAATACCTCGCACTGGGCGTACGACCTGGACAACGCCGCCAACAAGGCTTTCGTGGCAGCCTTCCGCAAGGAATACGGCGGCCGCCTGCCGTCGCTGTACGCGGCCCAGGCCTTTGACGTGATCGCTGCCATGGACGCGGCCGTCAAGGCCGTGGGCGGCAATGTGGCCGACCGCGAAGCCCTGTCCAAGGCCTTGGCCAAGGCCCAGTTTGCCTCGGTGCGCGGCAACTTCCGCTACGCCAACAACCACTATCCCGTAGAGAACTTCTACCTGCGCACCATCGGCAAGAACGCTGAGGGCCGCGTCACCAACAAGACCATCAAGACCCTGCTGGAGAACTATGGCGACAGCTATGCCGCCCAGTGCCCGCTGAAGTAAATCTTGCTGCCCCAGGTTCCCCACGATGAATCCCATTCTGGTTATCGAGCAGTTGCTCAACGGCGCGGGCTACGGGCTCATGCTCTTTTTGATCGCCGCCGGGTTGACGCTGGTGTTCGGCATCATGGACGTGATGAACCTGGCCCACGGCTCGCTGTTCATGCTGGGCGCCTATGTGGCGGCCCAGGTCCATGTGCACAGCGGCTCTTTCTTTGGTGCGGTGTTTGTGGCGATAGCCGCCACCGTGCTGGTGGCCCTGCTGCTGGAGCTGACTTTGATGCGCCGGCTCTATGGCCGTGACCATCTGGCCCAGGTGCTGGCCACCTTCGGGGTGATCCTGGTGGCCGACGATCTGGTCAAGATGGCCTGGGGCCCATCGCCGGTGATGGCGCCCACGCCGGCAGCCTTGTCCGGCCCGGTGGACTTGTTCGGGGTGCTGCCGTATCCCGCGTACCGCCTGGTGGTGCTGGGCGCCGGAGTGGCAGTGGCCTTGCTGCTGTACCTGCTGGTGAACCACAGCCGCATGGGCATGCTGGTGCGCGCCGGGGCTTCCGACCGCTGGATGGCCGAGCTGATGGGCGTGCGGGTCAAGAAGGTGTTCAGCGGCGTGTTTGCCCTGGGTGCCGGCCTGGCGGCGCTGGCCGGTGCGCTGATGGGGCCGATCATGGCGGTGCAGGTCGGCATGGGTGAATCCATCCTGATCCCGGCGTTGGTGGTGATCGTGATTGGCGGTATTGGCTCGGTACGCGGCGCCTTCGTGGCCAGCCTGCTGGTCGGCCTGGTGGACACCATAGGGCGGGCTTTCTTGCCGCTGCTGCTGCGCGCTACCTTGCCGCCGTCCCTGGCGGCCGACCTCGGTCCTTTGTTCTCTGAAGTGGCGATGTACGCCCTGATGGCCGCGGTGCTGAGCTTTCGGCCTGCCGGGCTGTTTTCTGCGCGCGCTTGAATTTACATATGACTGACAACTCTTCTTCCTGGTCGCGCGTGCTGCTACCCGCTGCGGTGCTGCTGACCCTGGCCTTGTTCCCCTTGGTGGCGGCGCCGCTGGGGCTGGATTTTTACGTCGGCTTTGTGCGCCGCATGCTGGTGTTCGCCCTGGCGGCGGCCAGCCTGAACTTCATCATGGGCTTTGGTGGCATGGTCGCGCTGGGCCATGCAGGCTTTGTTGGCGTGGGCGCCTACACGGTGGTGGTGCTGACCGATGCCGGCGTGGCCTCGGCCTGGCTGGTCTGGGGCGCGGCCATGCTGTTTGCGGCCCTGGCGGCGGCGCTGGTGGGCGCGGTGTCGCTGCGCACCAAGGGCGTGTACTTCATCATGATTACCTTGGCGTTTGCCCAGATGCTGTACTTTGTGTTTGTCTCGCTGCGCAGCTACGGTGGCGACGACGGCTACAGCCTGCCCATGCGCCCCGGCCTGGGGCTGGGCCTGGACGTCATGCACGAGCCCACCCTGTACTGGGTGGTGCTGGCCCTGGTGGCGCTGGCGCTGTGGTGGCTGGACCGCGCCACCGGCTCGCGCTTTGGCACGGCGCTCATCGGCATCCGCGACAACGAAACCCGCATGCGCGCACTCGGCTACCCGGTGTATTTGCTGCAGCTGGTGGCCTTCATGCTGGCCGGGGCCATGGCCGGCCTGGCCGGCGCGCTGCTGGCGACCGGCAACAGCTTCGTCAGCCCGTCGATGATGCACTGGACCCAGTCGGCCACCTTGATAGTGATGGTGGTCATCGGCGGCCTGGGCCGGCGCTGGGGCGGGCCGGTGGGCGCGGTGGTCTGGCTGGCGCTGGAAGAAGCGCTGAAGCTGAACACCGACTACTGGCACCTGCCGCTGGGCGTGCTGCTCATCGCCACGGCGCTGTACGCCCCCAAGGGCTTGGCTGCCTTGCTGGAATGGCGCTCGGGGAGGGCGGTATGAGCTTGTTTCGCGTAGAAGGCCTGGTCAAGCGCTTTGGCGGCTTGCTGGCCACCGACCATGTAAGCCTGGAGGTGGCGCCGGGCGAAATCCATGCATTGATCGGCCCGAACGGCGCCGGTAAAACCACGCTAGTGAACCAGATATCCGGCCTGCTGCAGCCCGATGCGGGCCGGGTGCTGCTGGACGGCCTGGACCTGACGCCGCTGTCCATGCACCGGCGCGTGGCGGCCGGTTTGTCGCGCTGCTTCCAGGTGACGCGCATCTTCCCCCAGCAGTCGGTGCGCGATAACCTGCTGCTGGCGGTGCAGGCGCATACGGGCAGCAGCTTCCGCTTTCTGCAGCCGCGCAGCCAGGTGCGCAGCCTGTATGCGGCTGCCGAGCAACTGGCCGAACGCGTGGGCCTGCAGCACAGCCTGGACCGCACGGCCGGGGCTTTGCCGCACGGCGCGCAGCGCACCCTGGATGTGGCACTGGCCCTGGCGGCCGCGCCGAAGCTGCTGTTGCTGGACGAACCCATGGCGGGCATGGGCCCGGATGAATCGGCGCAGATGGTCACCTTGATCGAGGCGCTGCGCCAAGACATGGCGGTGCTGCTGATCGAGCACGACATGGAAGCGGTGTTCCGCCTGGCCGACCGCATCTCGGTGCTGGTCTATGGCAAGGTTTTGACCGTCGGCACGCCCGACCAGATCCGCAACAACCCCGAAGTCCAGGCGGTCTACCTGGGAACGGAAACCGTATGAGCACCCCTGAACCTTTACTGCGTTGCCGCAGCATCGAGGCCGGCTACGGCGCCAGCCAGGTGCTGTTTGGCATCGAACTGAATATCCAGCCGGGTGAGGTGGTGTCGCTGCTCGGTCGCAACGGCATGGGCAAGAGCACTACTATCAAAACCATAGTGGGTGCTCTCGCGCCGACGGGCGGCGAGGTTTATTTTGAAGGTCAATCTTTGCGCGGCATGCGCCCGGATGCGATTGCCCGTCTCGGCCTGGCCATCGTGCCCGAGGGCCGCCACGTGTTCCCGAACCTGACGGTGCGCGAGCATCTGCTGGCTTTTGCCGACAACCGCAACGGCCTGCGCGATACCTGGGACCTGGCACGCATCTACGCGGTGTTTCCACGGCTGAAGGAGCGCGAGAACAACCTGGGCAACCAGTTGTCGGGCGGCGAGCAGCAGATGCTGGCCATAGGCCGTGCTTTGTCCACCAATCCGCGGCTACTGATTCTGGACGAGGCCACCGAAGGCCTGGCCCCGGTGATACGCGAAGAAATCTGGCGTTGCCTGGCCACCTTGAAGGCCGCCGGGCAAACCATTCTGGTGGTGGACAAATACGTGCACCGCCTGGTCGGTTTGGCGAACCGCCATGTCATCCTGGAACGCGGCCGGGTCGTGTGGCAGGGCGATTCCGACGCCCTGAACGCCGACCGCAGTCTCTGGTCCCGCTACCTCACCGTTTAAAGGTTTCTCCCATGCTAGATATTGCCGAAGACCGGCCGGTCGCAGCCGCGCTGCGCGCCCACGCCATCACCTTGTTCCCCAGCGGAACCAGCTTCAGCGCGCAAGAGGGCGAGAGCGTGCTGGACGCAGCCGCCCGCGCCGGCGTGCTGCTGCCGCACCAGTGCAAGACCGGCAGCTGCGGCGCCTGCCAAGCCCGGGTGCTGATTGGTGAGACGCAGCTGCTCAACCCCGGTGCGTCGGCGCTGAGCGCCGAGGACGCCGCCCAAGGCCTGCGCCTGCTGTGCTGCACCAGTGCCCGCAGCGCCTTGCAGCTGGAGTGCGCCGAGATTCCGCACATTCCCGGCATCGAGGTGCGCAAGCTGCCGGTGCGCGTGGCCGCCCTGGAGCGGCTGGCCTCCGACGTGATCCGCCTGCAGCTGCAGCCGCCTGCGGGGCAGCGCCTGCACTATGCGGCCGGCCAGTATGTGGACATGCTGCTGCCGGGCAACCGGCGGCGCAGCTATTCGCTGGCTACGCCCCCCGGCGCCGACCTGCTGGAGCTGCACATCCGCCACTTGCCCGGTGGGCTGTTCACCGACCAGGTGTTTGGCCAGCTCAAGGCCCGCGATGTGCTGCGCATCGAAGGGCCGTTCGGCACTTTCGGCATGCACAGCGAGAGCGAGGCACCGGCGATCCTGCTGGCCAGCGGCACCGGCTTTGCGCCCATCAAGGCCCTGGTGGAGCGGCTGATCGCCGAGGGCAGCCAGCGTCCACTCAGCCTGTATTGGGGCGGGCGCAGCCGGCAGGATCTGTACCTGCATGAGCTGTGCGTGCAATGGCAGCAGGCGCTGCCCGGGCAGTTCCACTATGTGCCGGTGCTGTCCGATGCACCCGCTGCCGACGGCTGGACCGGCCGCACCGGCTGGGTGCACCAGGCCGTGCTGCACGACCACCCCGACCTGTCTGCCCACGAGGTTTACGCCTGTGGCGCACCGCCCATGGTCGATGCGGCGCGGCGCGACTTTGCCGCACTGTGCGGCATGCGGCCAACCGCCTTTTTTGCCGATGCTTTTGTGGCCCAAGCCAGCTGAGACCTTATGACACCTACATCTATCCCCAACGCCATCCATAGCTATTACGACCGCCAGTACAACGCCCGCGCCTCCGTCCAGGATGTGGGCCTGGCGCTGGCCCAGTACCGTGAGCAGAGCGCGCCGGTGCTGGCCTGGCCGCAGCGCGTGGCCAACCAGCGCTATGGCCAGGGCAGTACCGAGCTGCTCGACATCTACCCGGCCGAGGTACCAGACCCGCGTGGGGCCCCGGTGTTCGTCTTCATCCACGGCGGCTACTGGCGTGCCCTGAGCAAGGAAGACTCGGCCTGCGTGGTGCCGGCGCTGCATGCGGCCGGTGTCACCGTGGTGGTGCTCGACTACGACCTGATGCCCGCAGTATCCATCGACCACATCGTCGACCAGGTGCGCAAGGCCACGGCCTGGGTGTTCCACCATATCGCCGAGTTTGGCGGCGACCCGCAGCGCATCCATGTGTCGGGCAGCTCGGCCGGCGGGCATTTGGCGGGCATGCTGGTCACCGGCCACTGGCATGCCGACTATGGTGTGCCGCAGGATGTGGTGAAGGGCGCGGTGCTGCTCAGCGGCCTGTTCGATCTGCAGCCGCTGACGGCGCTGCTGCCGAATACCTGGATGCAGATGGACGAGGCCTGCGCCATGCGCAACAGCCCGCGCTTTGCCATTCCGCCGGGCGATGCGCGGCAGGGCTGTCACATCCTCGTCTGCTGCGGCGAGTACGAGAGCAGCGAGTTCAAGCGCCAGTCCAGTGACTTCCTGGCCGCCTGGAAGGCCCGCTGCCTGCCCGGCGATTGGGTGGATACGCCGGGCACCAACCATTTCGACATCGTGTTGACTCTGGCGGACGCGGACTCGGCCTTGTTCCAGGCGAGTCTTGGTTTGCTATTGAAATAGTAGCTGCCAGCACTGGTGGAATATGCGCCAGAGGCCTATTTCTTCATATTCTTGATGGCCAGGGCCGTCTGGTGCACCAGGGCCGGTCCCTGGTAGATCAGGCCGGTATAGATCTGCACCACGTCGGCACCGGCTTCGATCTTGGCCACCGCGTCGGCGGCGCTCAGGATGCCGCCCACGCCGATGATGGGGAAGTCCCGGCCCAGGGCCGCGCGCAGCTGTTGGACCACGCGGTTGCTCAGTTCGCGCACCGGCGCACCGCTGAGGCCGCCGGCTTCTTCGCCGTGCGCCATGCCTTTAACGGCGTCGCGCGACAAGGTGGTATTGGTGGCGATCACGCCGTCCATGCCGTGGCGCTGCAGGGTGGCGGCGATCACGGCCACCTGGGCCTCGTCCAGGTCCGGGGCAATCTTCACGAAGATCGGCGTGCGTTTCAGGTGCTCCAGCGCCAGTACCGCGCGGCGTGCCGAGATGGCGCTGAGCAGTCCGTCCAGTGCCTCGTCGCTTTGCAGCGCGCGCAGGTTCTTGGTGTTCGGGCTGGAGATATTGACGGTCACGTAGTCGGCATGCGGGTATACGCCGTCCAGCGCCAGCAGGTAGTCTTCGGTGGCGCGCTCTATCGGGGTGGCGGCGTTCTTGCCGATGTTCAGGCCCAGCAGCATGGGTTTGCCCTGGGCCTTGCTGCGGAAGCGGGCGCGCTGCACATTGGCTACAAAAGCCTCCAGCCCGCCGTTGTTGAAGCCCAGGCGGTTGATCAAGGCCTGGGCCTCGGGCAGGCGGAACATGCGCGGCTTGGGGTTGCCCGGCTGGGCCAGCGGCGTGACGGTGCCCACCTCGACAAAGCCAAAGCCCATGGCGCCCAGGCCGTCGATGCAGCGCGCGTTCTTGTCCAGCCCTGCGGCCAGGCCGACCCGGTTCGGAAAATACAGGCCGGCCAGGGTCACATGGTCGTTCACCATGGGCTGGCGGTACATGCATTCCAGCGCCGTGCCCTGGGTGCGGGCGATGGCGTTCAGGGTCAGGTCGTGGGCGGCTTCGGGGTCCAGGCCAAACAAAAACGGACGGGCCAGGGCGTAGGGGAGAAGGGACATTGGATAATTCAGGAGTTCTGCATATTGTTACTACCCCGGATTTTCACAGATGACACAAGCTTCCCCCGCACTCACCCAAGACGAACTCAAAACCCTGGTCGGCCAGGCCGCGCTGCAATACGTGCTGCCTGGCAGCATCGTCGGCGTGGGCACGGGCTCCACCGTCAACAAATTCATCGACGCGCTGGCCACCATCAAGGACCAGGTCAAGGGCGCGGTGTCCAGCTCCGAGGCCAGCACGGCGCGGCTCAAGGCCCTGGGCATCCCGGTGCTGGACTCGAACGAGGTGGTTGAGTTGGCGGTGTATATCGACGGCGCCGACGAGATCGACCACCAAGGCCATATGGTCAAGGGTGGCGGCGCGGCGCTGACGCGCGAGAAGATCGTCGCCGCCCAGTCGCTGCAGTTCATCTGTATTGCCGACGAAAGCAAGCTGGTCAAGACCTTGGGCCAGTTCCCGCTGCCGGTCGAGGTGATTCCGATGGCCGCCAAGCGCGTGGTGCGCCAGTTCGCCGCCTTGGGCGGTGTCGCCACCATCCGCCTGAAGGACGGCCAGCCCCTGGTCACTGACAACGGCCAGATCATCCTGGACGTGACCGGCCTGCAGATCAGCGATCCGCTGGCCTTCGAGTCGCAAGTGAACCAGTGGCCTGGTGTGGTGACGGTAGGCGTGTTCGCCTACCAGAAGGCCCAGGTCTGCCTGCTGGGCACGGCCGAGGGCGTGAAGACCCTCGTTTTCTAAATGGTTAGAACGTGTTCAAGGTCTTTTCGGGGCCACGTTGGGGTGCAATCGGGATGAGTTGGTTGTCGGAGACCGCAGCATGGGCTCACTGCCCATGCAAGGGCTACGGCAGACAAATCGCCCGATTTCACCCCAACCCGAAGGGCCGGTAACTTTTCGGGCGCTCTGCGTCGTTACAAAACCAGCCAAGGCTGCAGCCTTGGCTTGGGTTTTGCGCCTAGCAGCGCATCCCGAAAAGATACCTGCGCGACCCCGAAAAGATCTTGAACACGTTCTTAGAACTGGATGCCGGCCGGGTTGCGGCTGGTGTCCACCGGCTGCGCCTGCGGTTGCTGCACCGGCGCGGGTGCCGGGGCTGCGACGGGCGCTGCAGTTTTGGCGACCAGCGGCGTGGGTGCGGCGGGCCGGTAGGTGGCGGGCAGCACCGAATTCTTCGGGTAGGCTGCGGCATCCAGGTACTGCGTCCATTCCACGTCCGAGAAGCCTTTGAGCTGCTGGCCGCCGATGGTGCCGAACGGCAGGCTGGTGTCGCCGCTGATGCGCTTCAAGGCGTCGGCATCTTCGTTGCTGTTGACGGTGCGCTCGGTGAATGGCACGCCGCGCGAGGTCAGCAGGTTGCGGGCGCTGGCGCAGGGGCCGCAGCTGGCGCTGGTGTAGAGCGTGACCGGGTAGCGCTGCACCACTTCCTTCAGCTCGAAGGGCAGGGCCGCCGCGTTGACGCTGCTGCTGCCGCCCGCACCGGCGGTGGTGACCTTGGCTTTGCTGCTGGGCGGCGGCGGCTGGTCCGAGAACGACACCTTGCCGTCCGGTCCGACGATGCGGTACACCGTTTGCGCCTGGGCGCTGCAGGCAGCCAAGGCCAGTACGGCGCAGGCCAGGGTGGTGGTGAACGGGGTAGGGCGCATTGTCTGGTTCCTCTTAAATTTCGGCCATGCCCTGGTGGCGCAATAGCGCGTCCAGCGTGGGCTCGCGGCCACGGAAGGCTTTGAACGATTCCATGGCCGGGCGGCTGCCACCGGCTTCCAGTATCGCCTGGCGGTATTTTCGCCCGGTTTCGATGTTGGGCAAACCGTCGCTACCCGCGGTTTCTTCAAATGCCGCATAGGCGTCGGCGCTCAGCACCTCGGCCCATTTGTAGCTGTAGTAGCCGGCTGCATAGCCGCCGGCAAAGATGTGGCTGAAGGTATGGGCGGTGCGGCTGAAGGCCGGGGCCTGCAGCACGGCGATCTCGGCGCGTACCTGGTTCAATAGCGGCATGAAGTCCTGTGCCGGGTCGTGCTCGGTATGCAGCAGCATGTCGAATAGCGAGAACTCGATCTGGCGCAGGGTCTGCAGGCCGCTTTGAAAGTTCTTGGCGTCAAGCATCTTGTCGAACAAGGCCCGCGGCAAGGGCTCGCCGGTCACCACATGGGAGGTCATGTGCTTGAGCACATCCCATTCCCAGCAGAAGTTTTCCATGAACTGGCTGGGCAGCTCGACAGCATCCCATTCGACGCCGCTGATGCCCGAGACATCGCGCTCGTTCACCTGGGTCAGCATGTGGTGCAGGCCGTGGCCGAACTCGTGGAACAGGGTGGTCACGTCGTCGTGGGTCAGCAGTGGCGGCTGGCCGTCCACGCCATCGGCAAAGTTGCACACCAGGTGGGCCACCGGGGTTTGCAGCTGGCCGGTGTCGGGGCGCAGCCAGCGGGCGCGCACATCGTCCATCCAGGCGCCGCCGCGTTTGCCGGTGCGGGCCGGCTGGTCCAGGTAGAACTGGCCGACCAGCTGGCCGGCGCGTGTGATACGGTAGAACTCGACCGAGGGGTGCCAGACCGGCGCGCTGTCTTTGTGGATGGCCACTTCGAACAGGGTTTCGATGATCTTGAACAGGCCGGCCAGCACCTTGGGCGCGGTGAAGTACTGTTTGACCTCTTGTTCGCTGAAGGCGTAGCGGGCTTCCTTGAGTTTTTCGCCCACATAGGCCCAGTCCCAGGGCTGGGGATCGGCCAGGCCCAGGTGCTCGGCGGCAAAAGTGCGCAGATCGGCCACGTCTTTCAGCGCGTAGGGCCGGGCGCGGGCGCCCAGGTCACGCAGGAAGCGGGTCACTTCCAGCGGCGACTTCGCCATCTTCGGCACCACCGAGACTTCGCCGAAGTTGGCGTAGCCCAGCAGCTGGGCTTCTTCACGGCGCAGCGCCAGGATTTCGCGGATGATGGCCGAGTTGTCGAACTTGACCGCATCGCCCTCGGCCTGGTCGGAGGCGCGGGTCACGTAGGCGCGGTACAGGCGTTCGCGCAGCGGGCTGCTGGTGGCGAACTGCATCACCGGCAGGTAGCAGGGCATCTTCAAGGTCAGCTTGTAGCCGTCTTTGCCTTCGGCCTGGGCGGCGGCGCGGGCGGTCTGCTGTACGTCGATGGGTACGCCGTCGAGCTCGTCAGCGGCTGCGTAGTAGGCAAAGGCGTCGGTCGCGTCCAGCGCGTTTTCGCTGAATTTCTGGCTGATCTCGGCCTGGCGTTCCTGGATGCGGGCAAAGCGCTCCTTGGCCTCGCCCACCAGGTCGGCGCCGCTGAGCACGAAGTTGCGCATGGCGTTGCGGTGCGCCTGCTGCTGCTCGGGGTTCAGGCTGGTAGCGTCCACGGCCTTGTACTTGGCGTACAGGCGCTCGTCGGCGCCCAGGCGGGTCCAGAACTCGGTGACACGGGGCAGGGCCTCGTTGTAGGCGGCGCGCAGGGCCGGGGTGTCGGCCACGCTGTTCAGGTGGCTGACGGCGCCCCAGGCGCGGCCCAGCTGCTCGGTGCTCACATCCAGCGCCTTGGCGATCTCGGTCCACTGCGCGGGGAAGTCCGGCTGGGTCACCGTGTCCAGCGCGGTGTTGGCACGGGCCAGCAGCTGGTCGAGTGCGGGGCCGACGTGTTCGGGCTGGATCTGGTCAAACAGCGGCAGATCGGAAAAATCGAGCAGTGGATTGGTCATGGTGTGGATGTGGCGTTGAACTCTATCGATTCAAGAGCTGGCAGAACGTTCCGCAGCTTCCATGGTGTTGACCAGCAGCATGGTGATGGTCATCGGGCCGACACCGCCAGGCACCGGGGTGAGGTGGCTGGCCACGGCCTTGACGCCGTCGAAGTCCACGTCGCCGCAGAGCTTGCCTGCATCGTCGCGGTTCATGCCCACGTCCAGCACCACGGCGCCGGGCTTGACCATGTCGGCGGTCAGCACATTGCGCTTGCCCACGGCGGCGACGATCACGTCGGCCTGCAGGGTCATGGCTTTCAGGTCTTTGGTGCCGCTGTGGCAGATGGTGACGGTGGCGTTCTTCTGCAGCAGCATCAGCGCCATGGGCTTGCCGACGATGTTGCTGCGGCCGATCACCACGGCGTGCTTGCCGCGCAGGTCGTAGCCAATGCTTTCCAGCATCTTCATGCAGCCATAGGGCGTGCAGGGCCAGAAGCCGGGGGCGCCAGTCATCAGTGCGCCGGCGCTGGCGATGTGGAAGCCGTCCACATCCTTGGCGGGGGATATGGCTTCAATCACTTTTTGCGCGTCGATATGCGCGGGCAGCGGCAGCTGCACCAGGATGCCGTGGATGGCCGGGTCGTGGTTCAGCGCATCGACCCGGGCCAGCAGCGCGGCTTCGGACAGGTCGGCGTCGTATTTTTCGAGCACCGAATGCAGGCCGCTGTTTTCGCAGGCCTTGACCTTGTTGCGCACATACACCTGGCTGGCGGGGTTGTCACCGACCAGCACCACGGCCAGGCCGGGCGTGGTGCCGCGGGCGCGCAGGGCGGCGGCGCGGGCGGCTACGTCCTGGCGCAGTTTTTGGGACAGGGCGTTGCCATCGATCAGTTCAGCGGTCATCGTTCAAAAATATAAGTAAAAACGCCCGTTGACGCAGATCAGACGGGCGTGAGGTGCTATCGAAATAGTAGTGTTACTTGGGTGCAGCTTGTCCCAAGGCGATTTTCAGCAGGTCGGCCACGGTGTTGGCGTTGAGCTTTTCCATGATGTTGGCGCGGTGCGCTTCCACCGTCTTGATGCTGATGCCCAGGTCGTCGGCGATCTGCTTGTTCAGGCGGCCGGCGACGATGCGTTCCAGCACCTGGCTTTCGCGCGAGGTCAGCTTGGACAGCAACACGCCGCGGCTGGCGGCTTGCTGGTGGTCGGTGAAGGCGTCTTTGGCGTGCTCCAGCATGCGCTCGACCAGGCCAACCAGCTCGTCTTCCTTGAAAGGCTTCTGGATGAAATCCATGGCGCCTTTTTTCATCGTGTCCACCGCCATCGGCACGTCGCCGTGGCCGGTGATGAAGACGATGGGCAAGGGCGACTTGCGCTCGATCAGGCGGTCTTGCAGCTCCAGCCCGGTCATGCCACCCATGCGGATGTCAACGATCAGACAGGCCACTTCGCGCGCATCAAAGCGGCTTAAAAAGGACTCTGCGGAATCGAAGCAACGGACCCGGTAGTCCTTGCCTTCCAACAGCCATTGCAGCGAGTCTCGGACAGCTTCGTCGTCATCGACTACGTACACGGTGCCTTTTTTGGGGATCAAACTCATGCAGTCACTCCGGGGTTGGGGGGGTATTTGCTGGGCCAATCTGCGCGATAGAGGATTGCGCCAACGGGAGCCAGAATGAAAAACGGCACCCTGTGCCTTCGTTTCCATTGTAGAGGTTCTCGGCCTGCATCCGGCCCAGATGCGACTCGACAATCGTACGGCACAGGTTCAGGCCAATGCCCATGCCCTCGGCCTTGGTTGAGAAGAAGGCTTCGAACAGGCGTTCCTGTACTTCGGGTGCCAGGCCCCGGCCGGTGTCGGATACCGAGAATTCGATGCCGGCTTTTTCGTCCATCAATTTGGGGATAACGCGCAATTCGATGTTGCGCTGGGCGGTCGGGCGCTGCGCCAGGTCGATGGCTTCGGCCGCGTTGCGCAGCAGGTTTACCAGCACCTGCTCGATCAGGATAGGGTCGACCTGCAGGCGCGGCAGGCGCGCCGCCACGTAATGGCTGAGCCGTACATTGCGCCGGCGCAGCTCGATGCCGGCCAGTTCTACTGCCTCGGACACCATGTGCTCTACGTCGGACGGGCTGCGGTTGGGCTCGCTGCGCTTCACGAAAGACTGGATGCGCTGGATGATCTGGCCGGCGCGCTGGGCCTGGCGGGCAGTTTTGTCCAGCGCGGCCAGCAGGTCGGCCTCGGCAATGCCGTTGCCTTTGATGCGCGACACCATGCCGTTGCAGTAGTTGCTGATGGCGGCCAGCGGCTGGTTCAGCTCGTGGGCCACGCTGGAGGCCATTTCGCCCATGGTGATCAGGCGGCTGGAGGTCTGCGCGCGCTCGGCCTGGGCGGCCGATTGCTCTTCGGCGCGGCGGCGCGGCGTGATGTCGGTGGCAATCACCATCTGTACCAGGCGGGCATCGACCCAGCTCAGGTAGCGGGTGCGAACCTCCAGCCATTTGCCGAGTTCGGGGACAAACACCTCGGAGCTTTCGGCCTGGGTGTCGGTCAGGCTGTCGGTCGGCAGGCCGGCAAAGGCGTCCACGTCGTCCATGGTTTCGTCGCTGGGCGGGATGGTGGGCACGCCGGCCTGGGCGACCAGCTTTTCATGGCCTTCGGTCTGCACGCCGAACCACAGCCGGTACAGCTTGTTGGCAAACAGCAGCTCGTGGCTGTTGATGGGGGCTACCGACACCGAGGCGTCCAGCGCCTCCAGCACCTTGGTGAAGCGTTCGTACGAGGCCGACAGCTGCTCGCGGATGCGGTTGGGCTCGGTGATGTCGGTCATGGAGGTCATCCAGCCGGTTTGCTTGCCCACGGCGTCGATCAGCGGCGCCACATACATGCGGCCGTCGAACACGCTGCCGTCGCGGCGCTTGACCCGCACCTGGAAGCCGCCGGGCGGAGTCCGGCCGTTCAGCTCGTCTTCCAGCCGGGCCGCCAGATAGGCGCGGTCTTCCTCCGGCCAGTGGACGAAGGGGGCGGTGTGGCCGACCAGAGCCGACTCGCTCCAGCCGGTCATGCGGCAGAACGCGGTATTCACATAGGTGATGCGGCCCTGCATGTCCAGCGCGCGCATGCCGGTCAGCATCGAGCTTTCCATGGCGCGGCGGAAGTTGGTCTCCGAGACCAGTGCCTGCTGGGCTTGCAGGCGCCGCCGGGTGTGGCGCCAGTTGCCGATCAGCATCCAGGCGGTCAGCACGCTGAGGGCGCCGACCAGCCAGAACAGGCCGCTGCCGATCACGCCCTGCGAGGTGCGGTAGGCCTGGGCCCGCAGCACCAGGCCATTGCCGACCGGCGACACCGGGATCTCATAGGCTTCCGACTGGCTGGACCAGGGCAGCAAACGGGTGCCCACCGAGTGGATGGGGCCGGCATTGCCGGCCAGCACCCGGCCATTGCCATTCAGCAGGGCTACCGCGTACTTGGCCAGCACCTCGGCGGGCACGCCGTAGCGCAGCAGGTTTTCGTTCGAGTACTCGGCCAGCAGGACGCCGGCGAAGTGGCCGCGGTCGGCCAGCGGAATATGCAGCTGCAACAGCGGCACGACTTCGGATTTGCCCGCTGGCTGTGCATACACCGGCTGCTGCAGGTCGCGCGCCAAGCTGAAGGTGCTCTCGGTATCGCCGCCGGGGCGCAGCAAGGTATCGACCACCCGCACCAGCGGCGTGGGCAGGCTGGGCGCCGAATAGCTGGCCTTGATGCGGCGGCGCTCGTCGATCCAGCTGACCGATTGCAGGTCGGGGTGCTGGGCCACCAGCGATTCGGCACGGCTGACGAACTCTTGCGCGTCCACCTCCTCGTTGGAGATGTCGCGGCCAATGCGCATCAGCTGCTCTTGCCGCTCCAGCAGGCGCAGACGGATCTGCTGCTGGGTGTATTCCACATCGCGCTTCACGGCTTCCTGCTCGCGGTCGATTTCTTCCAGCCGCAAATACATGAAGGACGAACCGATGGCGGCAAAAAACAGCAGCACCGCGATCAGCGGCGCCAGCATGGCGAAGCGGTCCTGGCGGTGCGGCGTTTGTTTGCGCCACCAGTGGCGCCACCAACGCGAAGGCGTCAGGGGCTCGGAGAGCAGAGGTTTTGCGGATGGGCGCGAAGGCATGCCCGAAGTGTAGGGGAGCCGCGCTATAGAACCCCGGTGGACAAAAAACTATGCGTGTTATTACTGAATTTCGAGACTTTATTTTTCGTATTGTGAAACAACTATCCATATATTGAAACAGGCAAAGTTTTGTGCAAAAATAGACATGCTGCTCAAAAAAGCCGTCCCAACCCCTCAAAATACTGTTACCAACAAAGGAGACAAAGCATGTCAGCTGTACCCGAAAGCTTGCCTGGAGCTGCCCCAACCGACGCAGACAGCCAGGAAACCCGTGAGTGGATGGACGCTTTGTCCGCCGTCATCGAAAGCGAAGGCCCGGAGCGGGCGCATTTCTTGTTGGAACAATTGCTGGCCCACGCACGCCAGAAAAGCATCGACCTGCCGTTCTCCGGCAACACTGCCTACGTCAACACCATCGCGGCCGACCAAGAAGCCCGTTGCCCTGGCAACATCGAAATCGAAGAACGCCTGCGCGCCTACATGCGCTGGAACGCCATGGCCATGGTGGTCAAGGCGAATCGCCACCACCCGGTAGACGGCGGTGACCTGGGTGGCCACATCGGCTCCTTCGCCTCGCTGGCCCATATGTTTGGCGCCGGCTTCAACCACTTCTGGCATGCCGAGAGCGAAAACCACGGTGGCGACTGCCTGTACATCCAGGGCCATGTGTCGCCCGGTGTCTACGCCCGCGCCTACCTCGAAGGCCGTTTGACCGAAGACCAGTTGCTGCACTTCCGCCAGGAAGTCGACGGCAAGGGCCTGTCCAGTTACCCGCATCCCAAGCTGATGCCCGAGTTCTGGCAGTTCCCCACGGTGTCCATGGGCCTGGGCCCGCTGATGGCCATCTACCAAGCCCGCTTCCTGAAGTACCTGCATGCCCGTGGCATTGCCGACACCGCCAACCGCAAGGTCTGGGTGTTCTGCGGCGACGGCGAAATGGACGAAGTCGAATCCCTGGGCGCCATCGGCCTGGCCGCGCGTGAAAACCTCGACAACCTGATCTTCGTAGTCAACTGCAATCTGCAGCGCCTGGACGGCCCGGTGCGCGGCAACGGCAAGATCGTGCAAGAGCTGGAAGGCGAATTCCGCGGTGCCGGCTGGAACGTCATCAAGCTGCTGTGGGGCAGCGAGTGGGACACCTTGCTGGCCCGCGACAAGGACGGCGCGCTGCAAAAGCTGATGATGGACACGCTGGACGGCGACTACCAGGCCTTCAAGGCCAACGACGGTGCCTACGTGCGCAAGCATTTCTTCGGCCGCGATCCGCGCACGCTGGAAATGGTCGCCCACATGAGCGACGACGAAATCTTCGCCCTGAAGCGCGGCGGCCACGATGCCAAGAAGGTCTACGCAGCCTACGACAAGGCGGTCAACCACACCGGCCAACCGACCGTGCTGCTGATCAAGACCGTCAAGGGCTTCGGCATGGGCAAGAGCGGCGAAGGCAAGAACAACGTCCACCAGACCAAGAAGCTGACCGACGAAGACATCAAAATCTTCCGCGACCGCTTCAACATCCCGATCCCGGACAGCCAACTGGCCGAGATTCCGTTCTACAAGCCGGCCGACGACACCCCGGAAATGCAGTACCTGCACGAGCGCCGCAAGGCACTGGGCGGCTACCTGCCACACCGCCGCACCAAGGCCGACGAGAGCTTCACCGTGCCGGCGCTGGAAACCTTCAAGTCGGTAATCGAGCCCACGCCCGAAGGCCGCGAGATCTCCACCACCCAAGCCTACGTGCGCTTTTTGACCACGCTGCTGCGCGACCAGGCCCTGGGTCCACGCGTGGTGCCGATTCTGGTCGACGAAGCCCGTACCTTCGGTATGGAAGGCCTGTTCCGCCAGATTGGTATCTACAACCCCGCTGGCCAGCAGTACACCCCGGTCGATAAAGACCAGGTCATGTACTACAAGGAAGACAAAGCCGGCCAGATCCTGCAAGAAGGCATCAACGAAGCCGGCGGCATGTCCAGCTGGATCGCTGCGGCCACCAGCTACAGCACCAGCAACCGCATCATGGTGCCGTTCTATGTGTACTACTCGATGTTCGGCTTCCAGCGCATCGGCGACCTGGCCTGGGCGGCTGGCGATATGCAAGCCCGCGGCTTCCTGCTGGGCGGCACCTCGGGCCGTACCACGCTGAACGGCGAAGGCCTGCAGCACGAAGACGGTCACAGCCACATCATGGCCGGCACGATTCCGAACTGCATCAGCTACGACCCCACGTTTGCGCACGAAGTGGCCGTCATCCTGCACCATGGCCTGAAGCGCATGGTCGAGAAACAGGACAACGTCTACTACTACCTGACCCTGCTGAACGAAAACTACGCGATGCCCGGCCTCACCGCCGGCACCGAAGAGCAGATCATCAAGGGCATGTACCTGTGCAAGCCCGCCACCGACGGCAAGGGCACCGTGCAATTGCTGGGTTCGGGCACCATCCTGCGCGAATCGATTGCCGCGCAAGAGCTGCTGGAAAAAGAGTGGGGCGTGTCGGCCAACGTCTGGAGCTGCCCAAGCTTCAACGAGCTGACCCGCGACGGCCAGGACGCTGACCGCTACAACCTGCTGCACCCGCTGGAAACCCCACGCGTTGGCTTCGTTGGCCAGCAACTGGCGGGCTCCACCGGCCCGGTCATTGCGTCCACCGACTACATGAAGGCCTACGCCGAGCAGATCCGCCCGTTCATCCCCAAGGGCCGTACCTACAAGGTGCTGGGTACCGACGGTTTTGGCCGCAGCGATTTCCGCAGCAAGCTGCGCGAGCATTTTGAAGTGAACCGCCACTACATCGTGGTTGCCACGTTGAAGGCGCTGAGCGAAGACGGCACGGTGCCGGCGGCCAAGGTGGCCGAGGCGATTGCCAAGTACGGCATCCAGGCCGACAAGATCAACCCGCTCTACGCATAAAAAACCCCACTCGCAGGACCGCGCACAGCGGTCCTGCCCGCACTTTGGAGACACAACATGGCATTGGTAGAAATTCATGTCCCCGACATTGGGGACTTTGACGAGGTCACCGTGATCGAGCTGATGGTCAAGCCTGGCGATACCGTCAAGGCCGACCAGTCGCTGATCACCGTCGAAAGCGACAAGGCGTCGATGGAAATCCCGTCCAGCGCGGCCGGCGTGGTCAAGGAACTCAAGGTCGCCATCGGCGACAAGGTCAAGCAAGGCTCGTTGGTGGTGATGCTGGAAGTCGCCGGTGGCGCTGCCGCCGCCCCTGCAGCTGAAGCACCCAAAGCGGCTGCAGCGCAGGCGGCACCTGCGCCAGCAGCTACAACTCCTGTAGCAGCACCGGCTGCCGCACCTGCGGCCTCCGGCCCGATCCAGATCTTCGTACCCGACATCGGCGACTTCAAGGACGTAACCGTCATCGAAGTCATGGTCAAGGTTGGCGACACCATCAAGCAAGAGCAGTCGCTGATCACCGTGGAGAGCGACAAGGCCTCGATGGAGATCCCGTCGTCCTCGGCCGGCGTGCTGAAAGAACTCAAGGTCAAGTTGGGTGACACCGTCAACATCGGTGACCTGCTGGCCATCGTCGAAGGCGTGGGCGCACCCGCTGCTGCGGCTCCTGCACCCGCATCGGCACCTGTTGCAGCTGCTGCGGCCAGCCCCGCACCTGCGGCACCGGTCGCCGCTCCGGTCGCGGCTGCCGCTGCACCCGCGGCCCACAACCCCACCGTGGCGCCCTCTGGCGCACTGCCGCATGCATCGCCCTCGGTGCGCAAGTTCGCCCGCGAACTCGGCGTGCCGCTGGACGAGGTCAAGGGTACGGGCCGCAAGGGCCGCATCACCGATTCCGACGTGCAAAGCTTCACCAAGTCGGTGATGGCCGGCGCCGTGCAGACCAAGGCCCAGGCCGCGGCTGCGCCCAAGGCTGCGGCAGGCGGTGGCGAGGCCCTGGGCCTGCTGCCCTGGCCCAAGGTCGACTTCGCCAAGTTCGGCCCGGTCGAGCGCAAGGACATGTCGCGCATCAAGAAGATCAGCGGCGCCAATCTGCACCGCAACTGGGTGATCATTCCGCACGTCACCAACCACGACGACTGCGACATCACCGAACTCGAAGCCTTCCGCGTCAGCATGAACAAGGAAAACGAGAAGGCCGGCATCAAGCTGACCATGCTCGCCTTCATGATCAAGGCCAGCGTGGCGGCCCTGAAGAAGTTCCCCGAGTTCAACAGCTCGCTGGACGGCGACCAACTGGTGATGAAGCAGTACTTCAACATCGGCTTCGCGGCGGATACGCCGAACGGCCTGGTGGTTCCGGTCATCAAGGACGCGGACAAGAAGGGTGTGGTCCAGATCAGCCAAGAAATGGGCGACCTGGCCAAGAAGGCGCGCGACGGAAAGCTGGGCCCAGCGGACATGAGCGGCGCCTGCTTCACCATCTCCAGCCTGGGCGGCATTGGCGGGCGCTACTTCACGCCCATCATCAACGCGCCCGAAGTGGCCATCATGGGCGTGTGCAAGAGCTCGATCGAACCCAAGTGGGACGGTAAGGCCTTTGTGCCCAAGCTGATGCTGCCGCTGTCGCTGTCGTGGGACCACCGCGTGATCGACGGCGCGGCTGCAGCCCGCTTCAACGCCTATTTCGGTCAAGTCCTCACCGACTTCCGCCGGGTACTGCTCTGATATGACGACCGTCGTCGTGGTCAAGAAAGCGGGGGTGGTGGCGATAGCCGCCGACACGCTGGTGACCTTCGGCGACACCCGCCTGGGTAGCCGGTTTGAAGAGAACAGCAAAATCTTCAAGATCGACACCCTGGCGGGCGCCAGCTTCGTCGGCATGGCGGGCACGGTGGCCCACTTTCCCGCGCTGCGCAAGGCCATGGAAGCCCTGCCCAAAGACCAGCTTTTGTTGGGCAGCAAGGACGAAGTGTTCGACACCTTCACCCGGCTGCACCCGGTGCTGAAAGAGACCTTCTTTCTGCAAACCAAAGAAGACGACAACGACCCCTACGAGTCCAGCCAGTTCAGCGTGGTGGTGGCCAATGCCACCGGCATCTACGGGCTGTACAGCTACCGCGAGGTGTTCGAGTTCAAAGAATTCTGGGGCATAGGCTCGGGCCGCAGCTTCGCGCTGGGCGCCCTGCATGCCAGCTGGGGCAGCGCCAAATCGGCGCGCGACCTGGCTGTGCTCAGCGTGCAGGCAGCCTGCGAATTCGACAAGAACTCTGGTGGTCCGGTGGATGTGTTCACCGTCAAGTTAAAGAAATAAAGTGGAGATCAAACAAATGGCATCCCTGGAAATAAAAGTCCCCGACATCGGCGATTTCGACGAAGTCACCGTCATCGAACTGATGGTCAAGGTGGGCGACACCGTCAAGCCCGACCAGTCCCTGATCACCGTGGAGAGCGACAAGGCCTCGATGGAAATCCCGTCCAGCCACGGCGGCGTGGTCACCGCGCTCAAAGTGGCGCTGGGCGACAAGGTCAAGGAAGGCTCCGTCGTGCTGACGCTGGAAGTCGCTGGTGCGGCTGCTGCTCCAGCTTCCGAGCAAAAACCGGCTCCAGCGCAGGTAGCACCTGCGCCAGCAGCTACAACTCCTGTAGCGGCGGCGCCAGCGCCGACTGCATCCAGCTTTGCCGGCACCGCCGATCTGGAGTGCGACGTGCTGGTGCTCGGCGGCGGCCCTGGCGGCTATTCCGCCGCCTTCCGCGCGGCCGACCTGGGTCTGAAGGTCATCCTGGTCGAACGCTACGCTACCCTGGGCGGCGTCTGCCTGAACGTGGGTTGCATCCCCTCCAAAGCGCTGTTGCACGTGGCTGCGGTGATGGACGAAGTCAGCCACCTGGGTGCCCTCGGCATCGACTTCGGTGCGCCCGCCGTCAACATCGACAAGCTGCGCGGCCACAAAGAAAAGGTCATCGGCAAGCTGACCGGTGGCCTGGCGGCCATGGCCAAGATGCGCAAGGTCACCACCGTGCGCGGCGTCGGCCAGTTCGTTGGCGCCAACCATCTGCAGGTCGAAGAAACCGCCGGTGCCGAAGGCCAGGAGAAGACCGGCAAGACCCAGACCATCGCCTTCAAGAAGGCCATCATCGCCGCTGGCAGCCAGGCGGTGCGCCTGCCCTTCATGCCGGTGGACCCGCGTGTGGTCGACAGCACCGGCGCGCTGGCGCTCAAGGAAGTGCCCAAGCGCATGCTGATCCTCGGCGGCGGCATCATCGGCCTGGAAATGGGCACGGTCTACAGCACCCTGGGCGCGCGCCTGGACGTAGTGGAAATGCTCGACGGCCTGATGCAGGGCGCCGATCGCGACCTGGTCAAGATCTGGCAGAAGATGAACGCACCGCGCTTCGACAACATCATGCTGAAGACCAAGACCGTCGGCGCCAAGGCCACGCCCGAGGGCATCGAAGTAACCTTCGCACCCGCGGAAGAGGGCGGCACCGCCCCTGCGCCCCAGGTCTACGACCTGGTGCTGCAGGCCGTCGGCCGCACGCCTAACGGCAAGAAGATCGCCGCCGAGAAGGCCGGCGTCGCCGTGACCGACCGCGGCTTCATCAACGTCGACATCCAGATGCGCACCAACGTGCCGCACATCTTCGCCATCGGCGACATCGTCGGCCAGCCCATGCTGGCCCACAAGGCGGTGCACGAGGCTCACGTGGCGGCCGAAGTCATCGCCGGTGAACTGCAAGGCAACAAGGAATTGGCAGCCGCCGCCTTCAATGCCCGCGTGATCCCCAGCGTCGCCTACACCGACCCCGAAGTCGCCTGGGTCGGCCTCACCGAAGACCAGGCCAAGGCCCAGGGCATCAAGGTCAAGAAGGGCCTGTTCCCCTGGACCGCATCCGGCCGCGCCATTGCCAATGGCCGCGACGAAGGCGTCACCAAGCTGCTGTTCGACGACTCCCCCGAAGCCCATGGCCACGGCAAGATCCTCGGCGGCGGCATGGTCGGCACGCATGCCGGCGACATGATCGGCGAGATCGCGCTGGCCATCGAGATGGGCGCGGATGCCGTCGACATCGGCAAGACCATCCACCCGCATCCGACGCTGGGCGAAAGCATCGGCATGGCCGCGGAGGTGGCACATGGTAGCTGCACGGATTTGCCGCCGGCGAAGAAGTAAGTTATTGAATTGCTACTGATTCAGTAGCTGGCCGCGCAGATTCCGATTGGGCTGCGCGGCTTTTTTTTAACGGTTGTTTGTTCGAACTTTAAGCAACTAAAAAAGAGAAAAGGCGGAAAAATTATGGTCAATTCCTATGAGCTAGGTGGGCTAGATCCTTATGCATTTGAGAATCTTGTCAACCTTCTCGCACTAAAAGTGCTTGGACCTGGCTCTTCAGGTTTTGGCCCGGGTCCAGATGGTGGGCGAGATGGTTTTTTTGAAGGTGAGGCACCTTACCCTTCCATTACTGAAAATTGGAAGGGTATTTGGTATATCCAGTCAAAGTTTCATGCGCCTCATCTATCAAAAAATCCACAAAAATGGTTAATTGAGAAAGTTAAGGGTGAGATTGAGTTGTTTGAGGAATCTGATAACGGCAGATTATGGCCAGATAATTGGATTATTGCCACTAACATTGATCCAAGTGGCAAATCAGATACGGGTAGTTTTGATGCGATACGTTCTTTAGTAGACGCTGCGACTAGAAAAAAGGTGAACATTGCGATTTGGGGTGGTAATAAAATTCTCGGCCTTCTTTCGCAATATCCGGATGTGGCACAGCAATACGCACACTTTATTACGCCAGGGGAAGTTCTTTCTGCGCTTCAAAACCAATTGACCGATCAATATGCGAATATATCGAGCGTTATTCGCTATCTTGTTGGAACTCAATTTTCTGAGCAAATATATACAAAGCTTGATCAAGCAGGATCCTCGTCTGACACTCGTCCCGGCGTTCATCATTTATTCATTGATTTACCATTTTCTGTAGATGAATCTGATTTGGAGGGGTCAGCGCTTGATTATCTTTGTAGTGCATCGGCGCAGCCCCAACGATATTCGGTTATAAGCCAGTATTCAAAGGTATGGCGCGACTGGAGGAAAAACCCTCATCGTGCCAGAGTTGCACTTTTGAAAGGTGGTCCTGGTCAAGGAAAATCAACCGTTGGTCAATATTTCAGCCAAATACAAAGGGCTGCACTTCTATTACTACCTGATGCACCAGTGGTTACGGAAAAAGTGAAGAATCTCGCGTTAGAGGTCAAAGTGGCCGCAGACAGAATTGGAGCTTGGCCTTCGGCCCCTCGAATTCCTATTTTTATAGAACTCAAGGAATATGCACATTGGTTTGGCCAGAAGTCAAATGATGAAGGACGTGGAGTTTTGAGTTATTTGGCTAATCGCATTGCTGCAAAAATTGAACAAAATATTTTGCCAAACATGCTGCGACGAGCGTTAAGTGTTCAGAGTTGGTTTGTGCTTTTCGACGGTTTGGATGAAGTTCCAAATGATGTCAAAGACTTGATAGCAGATGAGGTTAATAATTTTATAAATGAGATAGTTGTTCAAGAGGATGCTGACGTTTTAACGCTGTGTACATCTCGTCCACAAGGTTATTCTGGGCAGTTTTCCGCATTGGATGGCCCTATTCTTATTCTTCAGAAACTTGATGTAGATACGGCAATTTTATGCGCTGAGCCTGTAGTGAGGTATGACCGAAGTGAAGATGAGGGGACGCGCTCATTGGAGCTGCTGAAATCTGCAGCCGCTTCACAAAGTGTTCAACAGTTAATGACGACACCGTTGCAGTCACATATTATGGCAGTAGTAGTTCGAGATGGGGGGCGCCCACCAGAGTTGCGGTGGGCACTCTTCGAAAACTTCTATCAAGTAATGAAAAAAAGAGAAAGTTTAAAGAATGTCCATAATCCTAGAATCTCTAGATTACTAAGAGAAGATGATCGGCTAATACGCGCTGTGCATGCACGCCTAGGTTTCGAGTTACATGCACGAGCAGAACGTAGTGAGGGTGCGCAAACAACGCTAACAAAAGCAGAGTTTCGAGCGCTTGTTACATATGTTGTTGAAAAATTGTCAGATGACAACACCAATAATACTGTGGATGTTGTTATGGAAGCGATGACTGAGAGATTGGTTTTGGTGAGTACACCAGAGAATGGTGCCCATGTCCGTTTTGATATAAGGCAGTTACAAGAATTTTTTGCTTCAGAGTTTTTGTACGACGTGGATAATCCCTCTGTATTGGCTAGTCGTATTGAAGTTGTTGGAGGAGACTCTCATTGGTTGGAGGTGATGCATTTTCTCCTAAGCGCACTCGTTGAAAATAGAAGAACAACTGAACTGGATGTGGCAATAAAAGTTTTGGAGAGATTGAATGAAGGGAATAACGATGGAGTTTATCGTTTGTTCTATCGCCGTATGGCTAAAGGGGCTGTTCTTGGGATGCGTCTTCTAATTGAAGGTGTCCTTGAACAAGATAAGCGTGATCGCTTACGGTTTAAAACTCTATTTGAACCTATTGGTGGATTGTTAGATGTTAGTTTTTTGCGAAATTTGAATAATGTACGTGCCCCAAATTCAAGAAATTGGTTAATTAATGTGCTTTCAGAAAAAATAGCAGAGGCTAATTTTTCTGAATCAATAGGCGCTATTATTGCTTTGGGTTGGTTGTTGCCAAATGAACATGGATTGAATCGAGATTTATTGAAATGTTTCCATTCTCTTTCTGCTAAATATCAGCAGGTGGCATTGGATGCATGGAATACATTAGATTATCATAGAAATTTATTGAGAAATGAGGAGCATGTCAGTATATGGGTTATTGCGGCTGCTCTAAGAATCGCAGGGAGTGAAGATCAGTGGAGGCAACTGGATTCGACGGGGAAGGAAAATTTGCGCACATTATTAACAGGTCATGCAGCAATGCTGCCTGCTGCCTGCAGATTGGCGGAAATTCCCCCCAATCTTTCAAATTTGATTATTGCAATTTTTGATGTGCGCATACGAGATGATAAGAATGTAGCATCTAAAAAAGAATATGGACCCGTTTACGTACATCTGCTTCAACACAATTGGGCTAATGGCTCTCTGCCGCCTGAGGTTCTTGAGGCATGGAGTGATTGTAAGAATCTAAAATCAAATGGAATGTTTGAGATTATTTTGGCTTTAATAAAATTTTCTCAAACATCGAATTTTGATGACTTGCAAGTTGTTTTGAAAATTATGTCGCCGGGGTCCGAGGATTTTATGGCTGCTATTCCAGATTGGATGATTGGATTATTTCCTTGTAGAGGTGAGCATTATTTAATTCCTTATGATTGCTCGCATCTTCGGGCGATGAATCGCCAATCATTTTCCAAGTTTGTTGATGAGAAGGATGTGGATGCTTGCCCGCCTATTGTGTTTCGTGGCCTTAATCATTTTAATGGGCAAAATATAACCTATGTCGGATGGGATGACTTGTTTAGGCATTTGCCTTTTATTGGGGTGAATATTTTGATGTCAAGGAATTTTGAACATCTAGGTATTAATGTTGCGCAACGAGAGGAATATCTTCCGTTGGTGGAAAAATCTTTATTGCAGTCCGCTCGTTTTGCAAAAGCTAATTTTCTTTATTGGGGAATTTTTTATAAAAAAAATCCAAATATTATCAGCCAATTGCGAGCAGTAGTTGAGGCAACAGATTATAGTAGTGGTGACGATGTATTTGGTTTAACAGAGCCTACACCCTTTCCAATAGCTCGGAATGATGGCGCTTTGATTTGTTTGTTAACGAAAGGTATTTTTCAGGGTTTTCGGTATCGATCTGAAAATGAATGGCCTGAAGTAATGAGAAAAGCTGCTTCTAGTATTAAAGATTTTGGTTTGACTGTAAGTGATTTTGATACTCTGGCGGATAATCCTGAAAATAATTTGGAAATTAGGATTTCGGGATGGTTGTTAGGAATTATATGTACGGAAAAAATCAGTGTTAAGGATAGACTTTTGACTGTTCTGGGTGAAATTTCTAGAATTGACTTGTTGCTCAAAGGTAAATCGGCAGGCTGGTGCGTGGAAAGCTTGTGCATTTTGATGCAGAAAGAACTAGGTGAGCCTTATATGAGCGCAATTACTACTACAGATGCGCTGCTGAACACCTGTCGCGATAAAGTAGAGTTGCGAAACCCTCTGTCAAGAATGCTGTCTGTGTGGAGGGAGGCGTCTTCTTCGCCGGTTCATTCCAACCAAATTTTGCAAAAATGGCTTGAGCAGTAAAGTATTTCACTAGTGAATAGAATCTGGCCGCCGGCAAAAAGTAAATCACTGACTCGCTACTGATTCAGTAACGAGTCGCGCAGATTTCAATTGGTTGAGCGGCCTTTGCTTGTTGCTTTGAAGTTGCATAGTGTTTTCGGCACTATGTGATCGTGCGTTGCTGAAGGAGCAAGCGCGCGGCCGCATAATGGCCGATGACCGACGCTTCCCCTCCCCACAAGCGCCGCGTGCGTTACGCTGGCACCCATCCCCGCCAGTTTGAAGAAAAGTACAAAGAGCTGGACCCCACGCGCCATGCGGCCGAGGTGGACAAAGTGATGCAGCGCGGGCAAACGCCTGCGGGCATGCACCGCTCGATTTGTGTGGACGAAATCCTCGCCATCTTGAAACCCGTGCCGGGCGAAACCGGCTTGGATCTGACCCTGGGCTTTGGCGGCCACACGCTGGCCATGCTGCCGCTGGTGCAGCCCGGCGGGCGCATGTTTGGCATGGATGTCGACCCGATTGAGCTACCCCGCACCACTGCGCGGCTGCGCGCAGCGGGTTTTGGCGAAGAGGCGCTCAGCGTGCACCGCGCCAACTTCAGTGAACTGGCTACTTTGCTGCCGCAGGCGGGCGGTGGCTTCGACTTTGTGCTGGCGGACCTGGGCGTGTCGTCCATGCAGATAGACAACCCGGCACGGGGCTTTAGCTTCCGGGCCGATGGCCCGCTGGATTTGCGCCTGGACCCGAGCAGCGGCCAGTCGGCCAGCGAGCTGCTGCTGTGCGTGACCCGGCACCGGCTGCGCGACCTGCTGACCGACAACTCGGATGAGCCCTTTGCTGTTCCTTTGGCCGCAGCCTTGCAAGGCCAGTATCTGGAAACCACGGTGCAGTTGGCCGACCTGGTGCGCGCCACCATGGAGCTGGCGTACAAGCGCAGCATGCCCGCAGAAGAGCGCTTGGCCGAAACCAAAAAAGTGCTGCAGCGCACGTTCCAGGCGCTGCGCATTGAGGTGAACGATGAGTTTGGCGTGCTGGACACCATGCTGCTGAACCTGCCCGCCTGCCTGAAGCCCGGCGGGCGCGTGGCTATTCTGAGCTTCCACTCCGGGGAAGACCGGCGCGTGAAAAAATGCTTTCAAACCGGCGAGCGCAATGGCATCTTCAGCAGCGTGGCCGCCGACCCGATTCGCGCTTCGTATGACGAGCAGCGCAGCAACCCCCGCTCAACGTCCGCCAAGTTGCGCTGGGCAGTGCGGGCGCTGCACTGAGCCCTTGCCTGTACGCAATGCGGATGGCCACTGAATATAGACTCAAGCCAGCATGAGCGCCCTCCACGCCACCTTCCTGGAACTTGGCACCGGCCGCCAGGTCGGCGCACGCCAGTTGCTGCTGCGCGCCGGTGAAGTGGCGCAGCGTATTTACCTGATAGAGCAGGGATGCGCGCGGCTCTACTTGATCGACGCCCAGGGGCGCGAGACCAGTACCCAGTTTTTCTTTGAGGGCGAGGTGGTCAGTTCGCTGGAAAGCTTTCTGACCGGGCGCCCCAGTGCCCTGCACCTGGTCACCATGGAAGCCTGCCGTCTGCGTGTGCTGGAGGGGGCTGCCATCAAGGCACGCGCCAAGACGGACCCGGCTCTGCAAGCTGATCTGCAGGTGCTGACGCAGCAGCGGCTGATCCACTACGCCAACCTCTACACCAGTGCGATTGCCGACTCGCCCACCCAGCGCTACCTGGCTTTGCAGGCCACGCACCAACAGCGGCTGGAACGCATACCGCTGCACATTCTGGCGGCCTACCTGGGCGTGAGCGCGGTGCATCTGAGCCGGATTCGGCGCAAATTGAAAGAAACCGCGCCTTCGCGCACGCTCTGAACCTTTGTTAATGACGGCGCGGCCCGCGCTCCGCACCATCGCCCCATCGCAACTTTTGATGGAGCACATATGCAAACCCTGGTCATTCTGGCCCACCCCTATGCCAAGAGCTATTGCCACGCCCTGTACCACCGGGTGGTGCAGCAGCTAGAACAAGCCGGCCATATCGTCGACCGCCTGCATCTGGACAGTGAGAATTTTGACCCCGTCATGCGGGGCACCGATCTGGCGGGGTATGCCCGCGGCCACAGCGCCGACCCCGCCGTGCCGCTCTACCAGGCGCGCATTGACGCGGCCCAGCAACTGGTCTTTATTTTTCCGATCTGGTGGGAGGTCATGCCGGCCCTGCTCAAGGGCTTTATCGACAAGGTGTTCACCAATGGATGGGCCTACAAGCCGTCCAAACTCGGCGTCAAGGGCCATTTGACCCACATCCAGCGCGCCGTCGTGGTGACAACGATGAACACGCCCAAATGGGCTTACCGCTGGTTGTATGGCGATGCCGTACAGCGGTCTTTGGTGCGCGGCACGCTGCGCAAATGCGGCGTGCGCAAGGTGGAGTGGGTGGCCCTGTCTCCCGTCAGCCACGCTACCGATGCCAAGCGCCAAGCCTGGTTGCAGCAAGTGGGTGCGATGTTTGCCGCGTAGCCGAACCTGCACCCACGTGCAGGCGGTTACACGCCGGGGAGGTGCGTTGTTTGCCATGGAGCCATGTATTTT
Organism: Rhodoferax ferrireducens; assembly: GCF_031458075.1. GTDB lineage: Bacteria > Pseudomonadota > Gammaproteobacteria > Burkholderiales > Burkholderiaceae_C > Rhodoferax_B > Rhodoferax_B ferrireducens_A. The sequence continues at coordinate 861,554 of NZ_JAVDXT010000002.1, forward strand.
TAGCTCTATCAGGTAGCGAGATATGTCGTATTGCTTTAGTTGCCCCAGGGGCTGAAACTTGCGGCACCGCTAACAAGGAGACAAACAATATGATGAACAGGCGACATTTGCTGGCCACCGGCGCCATGGGCGCGCTGCTGCCCGCATGGGCGAACGCACAGTCTTTTCCATCCAAGCCTATCCGCATCGTCGTGCCATTCGGCGCCGGCGGCATTGCGGATCTCACGGCGCGTGCGGTTGCCAACAAGCTGGGAGAAGGCTTGCACCAGGCTGTGATCATTGACAACAAGCCGGGCGCGGGCGGTGTGGTCGCCGGTGAAGCGGTGGCCAAGTCCGAGCCGGACGGCCATACGCTGTTGCTCATGAGTAATGGCACGGCGGTGAGCGCGGGGCTGTTCAAGTCCTTGTCGTTCGACGCGCAAAAGGACTTCGCACCCATCATCACTCTCGGGTTTTTCGACATCGCCGTGCTCGCCGCGGCCAACAGCCGCTTCAAGTCGATGCAGGAAATGCTTGCCTACGCGAAAGCGAACCCGGGCAAACTGAATATCGCGACCATCAACATCGGCAGCACGCAGCACCTGGCGGCCGAGCTGCTCAAGACCAGCGCGGGTGTGGACTTCCAGGTTGTGCCGTTCAACGGTTCACCCGCTGTGCTCACCGCCTTGCGCGGAGGGCAGGTGGATGCGGCAGTCGAAATCCTCGGGCCGATGATGAGCCAGATTTCCTCCAAGGCGGTTCGGCCGCTGGCGGTGATGGGCGCTAAACGTACATCCTTGCTGGCCGAGGTGCCCACGGTCGCAGAGAGCGGCGTGCGCGGGTTCGAGGTCGCGTCCTGGAACGCACTCGCCGCCCCGGCCCGCACGCCTCCGGCCGTGATCGCCCAGCTCAATCGCGAGGCCAACAAAGCCTTGGGAAACCCGGAGCTGCGCAAGCAGTTGGCGGACCTGAGCGTGAGCCCCGCAGGCGGAACCCCCGAGCAACTGCGTGACCTGCTGGCGTCGGAAGTCCGGCGTTGGTCTGACGTCATCACGCGCGCCAACGTACCCCGCTTGTAGAGCGGCGCCACGCGGCGAAGGTATGCCTTAGACATAGGCGGCATCCTGGAGTTGCCGTTGCCAGCCCGCCCGGCCGGGCGGCTTGGAGATTCGGCGGATGCGCGCCGTCTCGGCCCGGCGTGCCGCGACCCCCACACGCAAAAGGCTGCATTCATATTGCTGGCGGAGCGGGTGCGCGCCACGGATGCGCAACTGCCCTGCTGGCAAGACATAGCTGGTAGTGCCGGTATGCCCTAGTTGCGACAGCCGCACCACAGAACAATCCACATAAGTTCAACTGGAGACAAAAATGAAAAAGAGACAAATCCTTGCCGCTACCGTGCTGTGCACTGCGGTGCCTGTGTTCGCGCAGACCGCGAGTTCGGTCACCCTGTACGGAATCATCGACGCGTCGGTACGTACGCAGACGGGGCTTACCAGCACCTATGCGCGGTCCACGCTCAACACCACCGCCGTCGCGAGCGGCGTTGGCCTCACGAGCCGCTGGGGCCTGCGGGGAGCGGAAGATCTGGGCGGCGGGCTGCGCGCGACTTTCAACCTGGAGTCAGGTATCAACGTGGACACCGGGGCTTCGGCCAATGCCACCACGTTTTTTGACCGCGCCTCGGTGATAGGCCTTGCCGGCAACTGGGGCGGTGTCACGCTGGGTCGGCAGAACACGCTGACCGCCGACTCCGCCGGTGTCGCGGACCCCATCGGTTTGCGCTTCGCCAGCCTGAACCCCAACATCCAGAACGTTGGCCTGTCTGCGCACCAGCTCGGTGTCGAGTACGGCGCCACGGGCTCAAGTGCCGCGTCGAACCGGGTCAACAATTCGGCCAAGTTCTCGGTGCCCATTGGACCCGTGGTCGCCCGCGCCATGCGCGGTTTCGGCGAAGTCGCGGGCTCCGGGTCCAAGCAAAGTGTTTCGAGCCTGGGCCTGGACTATCTAACACCCGGCCTGAGCGTGACGACAGCCTACACACGCTTCAAGGACGCCAACGACAGGACATTGAATGCCGCCAATCTGGGCGTTAGCTGGCTCGCGCTGCCGTCGCTTCGCGTGATGGCGAACATGGGCTACAACCGCGGCGCAACCACTGCGACGACCGAAAGCACCAACCGCGTGGTGGTGGGCGGCGTGAACTACGCCATCACGCCGGCCATCGACCTGCTGGCGGGCTACTACAAGCTGAACCGCGAGCGCACGGCCGTGGCCGACGATGGCTTCAATCGCCTACTGGCCTACCTGGAGTACAAGTTCTCCCGCCGCAGCAAGGTGTACCTGGAGCTGGACAACACACACTGGAAGGGCAACTACCTGGGGGCTGGCAACAAAGGCAGCTCCAACGGCCTGAGCCTGGGCATGACGCACGCCTTCTGATGTCGTGGGTCTCCAGCAATGCCATGGCGCAGGGCGCCCGGCACTGCTGGAGTGGGTAATCAGGCGTCCGCCGACCACGCTTCCCGCGCTGCTGCATACTGCGGCCTGGTTGCCCGCTGCTTGGCCCATGCCATCCCGCGGCGCTGCAGCCTTGTTTCCAACCACCCGCGCACGCGCTCCTGATGCCACCCTCACGGCGTCCCCGGCAACTCGCTCACGAAAGTCGATATGCCGGGCTATGCGCTCAAACAAGAATCCATCCCGGTGCTGGGCGTCGCTGCGCTGCAGATCCGTTGCCTGCTCGACCGCCAGCAGTTCAGCGACCCGCTGGGGCATGCTTCGGCCGTGGGTATTTCCTCGGGCAACTGGCCGTTGTTCGGCATGGTCTGGCCCTCGGGCTTGCAGCTGGCCGCGGCGGTGGTGCTGCGTCCCTTACACCCGGGCGAGAGCATTCTGGAGATCGGTTGCGGCCTGGCGCTGGCCAGCCTGGTCTGCCACCGGCGTGGTGCCCAGGTGACCGCCAGCGACTGCCATCCGCTGGCGGGTGAATTTCTGCTGGAGAATCTGCGGCTCAACCGGCTGGCGCCGATGCGCTATTGCCACGGCGACTGGTCCGATGTGCCCATGCAACTGCCGGGGCAAGACCTGGCTCCCAGGGTGCAGGGCCGCTTCGATCTGATCATGGGCAGCGACGTGCTGTATGAGCGCGACGATGGCGGCGCTTTGCCCCGTTTTATCGAACGCCACGCCATGCCGGTCAGCGAAGTCCTGATCGTGGACCCGGAGCGCGGCAACCGTGCCGCCTTCACGCGACGGCTGCAGCAGCTCGGCTATGTGCTGGAAGAAACCCTGCTGCGCGAAGAGGCGGTGGAGCAGCAGCCGCTGTACCGCGGGCGGCTGCTGCGCTACCGCCGCCACTGAGGCGCCAAGGCCCGGAGGGCTGCGGGCTCGCAAGCAAACTGGTGTTGCTATTGATTCGGTAGCTTACCGCGCAGGTTCTGAAAGGGCTGCGTGGCTTTTTCTTTTACCATTGGCGTTTGCTTCTTACCCTTTACCCCATGCAAGCCCTGCTGAATGCCATCGCCACGATGGACCTGCCCACCGATGCCCAGCGCGTGTTCCACGGCCGCGGCGGCCTGTATCCCGGTTGCGAGCACTGGGCGCTGGATGCGTTTCCGCCGGTCCTGCTGCTGACCAGTTTCCAGCCGGCGGCAGAGGATGAACTGGCCGCCATTGGCGCCGCCTTGGCCGCGCGCTGGCAGCAACTGGCGCCGGACCAGGCGCTGAACTGGGTTTACCAGTGCCGCTTTGACGGCCGCACCGAAACACGTCTCATGGCGGGTGAGGTGCCCGATCCGCATGTGGTGACGGAGCAGGGCGCACGCTACCGTGTGCATGTGCTCAAAGGCCAGAACCACGGCCTGTTCCTCGACATGGCCGAAGGCCGGCGCTGGGTGCGTGCGCATGTGGCGGGCCGCACCGACTGCCGGGTGCTGAACCTGTTTGCCTACACCTGCGCGTTCTCGGTGGTGGCGCTGCAGGCTGGCGCCAAGCATGTGCTGAACGTGGACATGGGCCAGGGCGCAATCGGCATCGGCCAGCAGAACCACCGGCTCAACGGCTTGGACAGCGGCGCCAGCTTTCTGCCGCACGACATCTTCACCACCTGGGGCAAGATCAACCGCGGCGGCGCCTACGACCTGGTGATTGTCGACCCGCCGAGCTACCAGAAAGGCAGCTTCGTTGCCACCAAGGACTACGCCCGGCTGATGCGCCGCCTGCCCGATCTGCTGATGCACGGCGGCCATGCGCTGCTATGCCTGAACGCGCCGGAGCTGGGTGTGGCTTTTCTGCAAGACCAGATGGCGGAGCTGGCGCCCGAACTGGTGTTTGTGGAGCGCGTGGCGAATCCGGCGGCGTTTGCCGATGTGTCGATGGATCGGGCCCTGAAGGTGCTGGTGTACCGGGCGCCCGACACGGCGGTAGCCAACAGCTAAGCCAACAGCCGCTGCGTGATTAGCTCCCATTCGCCGGGCTCCACCGGCGTGATGGACAGGCGGTTGCCGCGCTGCAGCACCCGCATCGCGGCCAGTGCAGGCTGCTCCCGCATTTCCGCTAGGCCGAGTACCCGGGTCTTGCGCAGCGCCTGCACGTCCAGTAACAGCCAGCGTGGTTTATCGGGCGCTGACTTGGGGTCGAAATAGGGCGAGGCCGGGTCGAACTGGGTCGTGTCCACCCGCGTGCCTGAGGCTACGCGGGCGATGCCGGCAACACCGGGCTCGGCGCAGCTGGAATGGTAGAACAGCACGCCGTCGCCGACCTGCATGCCGTCGCGCATGAAGTTGCGGGCCTGGTAGTTGCGCACGCCGGTCCAGGGCACGGTGGCGTCCGGGGCGGCGAGTGCGTCGTCGATGGAGCAGTCTTCGGGCTCGGACTTCATCAGCCAATAGCGGGTAGGGGGGAGAGTCATGGCGCCATTGTGCAGGGATGCTGCCCATGAAAAAAGCCCCGGCACTTGCGTGCCGAGGCCCTGGTTTCCCGGAGCGGGAGACTTACATCTGCTGGATACCCGACAGCACCCAGCCGCCATTGCCTTGCAGAGGCTTGGTCAGATGCCAGACTTCGTCGAACGACTCGGAAGGCGCAGCAGCCTCTTCGCGGATCAGGCCGGTGAAGCGCACGCTGACGACATAGTGGCCGTTTTCTTCGGCGACTTCCAGCACATCGCCGTCGATGCTGACCACATCCGTGTGTTGCGTTGCCGTACCGCGTTCGCTCAGGTCCATCTTCAGCTGGGCAAACATTTCCGGCGTGGTGAACTGGCGGATGTCTTCCAGGTTGCCGGCGTCATTGGCGGCCTGCAGGCGGATGAAGTTGACCTTGGCGTTGCGCACAAAACCGGTGGTGTCGAAGTCCGCCGGAATCGCCTTGGCGGTCGGCAGGCTGGCGCCAATCGACGAACCGATGGACGAGCCGATCACCGAGCCGGGCAGGGCGCTCTTGAAGGCTTGCGCAGCGGGCTGCACGTCGGCCGGAGCACCGGCTGCGGCGTACTGCATGCCACCCACGCGGCTGTCACCTGGCTGCTGGCGAGCGGCGGCGCGTTTGCGCATCACAAAGCCGATGGCCAGCATGACGGCGGCAGCCAGCAGACCGAACATCAGCATGGAAGCCAGTTCACCACCCAAGCCGAGGTGCGAAGCCAGGGCCGCGATGCCCAGGCCAGCCGCGATACCGGCCAGCGGGCCCATCCATGAGCGTTTGGCGGGTGCGGCAGCAGCAGCTGCAGCGCCGGGCGCGGCGGCTGCGGTGTTGGCCGCAGGCGTTTGTGCAGGAGTCGCCGTGGGAGCCTTGTCCGTCGTGGCCTGGCGCTGCATGCCCACGGATTTACCGGAGCCCATGCGTTTGGCCGCTTCGGCATCCATCGCAACAGTCGACAAGCCGATGGTCAGAACCACGGCAAGCAGGGAAAGCAATTTTTTCATGGGTTTCTCCAACGAGAAAGAGTTGATACGCCGACGATACTAGGGGTATTTAACTGTTTGAAAAAGCAGATAAATGGGGATTCATACTTCTGAAAAAACTGAGCTTAACGAGGGTTTGAGCTTGTTTGAACTGTCGATTTCAGTGGCTGGGTTTGGATGGGCGCCAGAGTTTTAGAATTCGGCTTAAATATTCGCCCCATCGCCTGTGACCGACCGCTTTGAACCTCCAGCCTCGCCCGCACCGCAGGACTGGACCCGTGCGCCAGAGCTGAGCGCGGAAGACAACCCCTGGAAGGTGGCGCTGGAGTCCTCGGGCGTCGGCGTGTGGGAATGGGATTTGGCCCGCAATACCCAGACCTACTCCCAGCGCTGGGAGGAAATCCTCGGTTACCGCGGCGGCGAGCTGGTGGGTGGCTATGCGGAGTTCATCCGCATGGTGCATCCAGACGATATCGTGCCTCTGCAAGCGGCGGTGACGGCGTACCTGGCCGGCTTGGCGCCGGAATACGTTGCCGATCTGCGCATGCGCCACAAGAACGGCCATTGGGTCTGGATCATGTCGCACGGCACCATCGTCAGCCGGGACGCCGAGGGCCGGCCGCTGCGGCTGATAGGCACGCATACCGACATCAGCGCCCGCAAGCAGGCCGAGGCGGAATTGCGTGAACTGAATGCCCAGCTGCAGGAGCAGACCCGGCTGCTGCAAACCACCACCGCGAGCATCAGCCAAGGCATTTTTGTGTTCAACGCCGAGATGTGCCTGATCTCGTTCAACCAGCGGGCCTGCGAGATGCTGGACTTGCCCGAGAGCTTTCTGGCCGAACGCCCCTCGCTGGCGCGTATCAGCGGCTTTCAGTTCAAGCGCGGCGACTTCGGCCCGCAGGCGCAGCTGGTGGACGAGCATGCCCGCGACTATGTACTGACCGGCGGAAAAACCCCGCTGCCCGCGCATTTTTTGCGCGACACCCCGGACGGCCGGACCCTGGAAGTCAAAAGCCAGATGTTGCCCGATGGTGGCATGGTGCGGACCGTTGCCGATGTTTCCGACTACGTGCAGGCCCAGGCGGCGCGCAAGCGGCTGGATCTGCTGCTGACCGCCTTGCAGTCCCAGGCCCAGATAGGCGCCTGGGAGGTGGATGTCGCCACCGACCGGGTCTACTGGACCGAGGGCGTCTACCGCATCTTCCAGACCTCGCCCGAGGAATACACGCCCAGCACAGCGATGGAGTCGGCCGAGCGGGTGTTCACGCCGGCCTCCATGGAGAAGGTCCACGCCCGCGCGCTGGCGTTCGATACGGACCAGTCTGTCGGCATCGAGCTGGAGGCCGTGACCTTCCGCGGCAACACCATCTGGGTGCATGTGACGGGCACCTCGGTGCGCAAGAACGGCAAGCTGGTGTCGCGCATCGGCGTGATGCAGAACATCACCGAACGCAAGCAGGCCCAGATGGCGGTGCAGGAAACCGAAGACCGCTGGCGGCTGGCGCTGGAGAGCACCGGCGACGGCGTGTGGGACTGGCATATCCAGAGCGGGGTAGAGCATTTCTCGAAACGCCTGGTCGAGATGTATGGTTTCCAGGAAGGCGAGATACCCGACCTGCCGGCCGAACTGGACAAGCGCACCCACCCCGACGACCTGGCCCAGATGGAGCGCGACCGCAACGCCCACTTCAGCGGCCTGAGCGCCACCTATTCCAACGAGCACCGGGTGCGTTGCAAGGACGGCAGCTGGAAATGGGTGTTGAGCCGCGGCATGGTCATCAGCCGCGATGCCCAAGGCCGGCCGGCCCGCATGATTGGCACGCATACCGACATCACCGAGCGCAAGGCCTCCGAGGTGCTGATCCGCCAGCAGGCGTTCTTTGACACCCTGACCGGCCTGCCGAACCGGCGCATGCTGCGCGACCGGCTGGAGCAGGAGATTAAGCGCTGCAAACGCGATGTGCAGCAGCTGGCCATTCTGTTCATCGACCTGGACCACTTCAAGGAAGTCAACGACACCCTGGGCCATGACAACGGTGACCTGTTGCTGCAAGAGGCCGCCCGGCGCATCCAGCACTGCGTGCGCGAGGCCGATACCGTGGCGCGTATGGGCGGCGACGAATTCACCGTGATCCTCACCGAGGTGAACGACGGCAACCGCCTGGAGCCCACCCTGCAGAAAATCTTGCGCACCCTGGAAGCGGTGTTCCAGCTGGGCAACGAGCAGGCTTTTGTGTCGGCCAGCATAGGGATCACCCTGTACCCGGCCGATGCCCAGGATATCGAAAGCCTGTTCAAGAACGCCGACCAGGCCTTGTACGTGGCCAAGGGCGCGGGGCGGAATCGCTTCAGCTTTTTCACGCCGGCGCTGCAGGAGGCCGCGCAAACCCGGGCCCGGCTGGCGCATGACCTGCGCTCCGGTCTGCAAGAGCAGCAGTTCCGGCTGGTCTACCAGCCGATTGTCGAGCTGGCCACCGGCTCGGTGCACAAGGCCGAGGCCTTGATACGCTGGCAGCACCCTACGCGCGGTCTGGTCAGCCCCGCGCATTTCATCCCGATCGCCGAATCCAGCGGGCTGATTGTGGACATTGGCGAGTGGGTGTTCCAGCAGGCGGCGCGCCAGGTGCAGACCTGGCGCCAGACCCTGCACCCCGATTTCCAGATCAGCGTGAACAAGTCGCCCGCACAGTTTCACCACGATGGCCATGGCCTGCAGCCCTGGGCCAGCCGGCTACAGGCCATGGGGTTGCCGGGCGCGTGCATGGTGGTCGAGATCACCGAAGGCCTGCTGCTGGACACCAGCACCCGCGTGACCGAGCATCTGCTGGCGCTGGGCGACGCCGGCATCCAGGTATCGCTGGACGACTTCGGCACCGGCTATTCCTCGCTGTCCTACCTGCAGAAGTTCGATATCGACTTTCTGAAGATCGACCAGTCGTTTGTGCGCCATCTGGTTCCCGGGGCTACCGACCTGGCCTTGTGCAAGGCCATCATCGTGATGGCCCATGCGCTGGGCATGAAGGTGGTGGCCGAAGGTGTGGAAACCACCCTGCAGCGCGACCTGCTGACCGCCGCAGGCTGCGACTATGCGCAGGGCTATCTGTTCTCGCATCCGCTGGCAGCGGCCGACTTCGAGGCCTATTGGTCTGCGTCCCGTCCGACGAACGGAGACTGGGAAATTTAAATAAAAAGTGCCGCTGACGCAGTTTCTACCTGCGCCAGTAGCTATTTATTTAATAGCAATCGCCTTCACGCTGCCTTGCGCGCCTGTACGCTGAACTGGTTGGCCGGCCGCTCCAGTCCCAGGTTCTCGCGCAGGGTGGTGCCTTCGTACGCGGTGCGGAACAGGCCACGGCGCTGCAGCTCGGGAATCACCAGGTCCACAAAGTCGTCCAGCGACTCCGGCAGCACCGGCGGCATCACATTGAAGCCATCGGCCGCGCCGTTTTCGAACCAGCTCTGCATCTGGTCGGCGATGTGTTCCGGCGTGCCTACCACCACCCAGTGGCCACGTGCGCCGGCCAGGTATTCGTAGAGCTGGCGCACGGTGAGCTTGTCGCGCCGCGCCAGTTCCAGCACCACATGGGCGCGGCTGTTGCGGCCCAGCGGCGGCTGCGGGATGTAGGGCGGCGGGGCGTCCAGGTCCCACTTGGACAGGTCTTCGCCCGGCCAGAATGGCTCCAGCGTGTTCAGGCCTACCGAGGGGTGGATCAGCTTTTGCAGCTCGGCCCATTTGGCCTCGGCCTCGGCCTGGGTGCGGCCGACCACCGGCGAGATGCCAGGCAGCACCAGCAGCTGCTCGGGCCGGCGCCCATACTTGGCCAGCCGGCCTTTCACATCGCTGTAAAAGGCCTGGGCTTCGGCCAGGCTGGTCCAGGCAGTGAAGATGGCCTCGGCGGTGGCAGCGGCCAGCTCCTTGCCGGGCTCGGACGAGCCGGCCTGCACGATCACCGGGTAGCCCTGGGGCGAGCGCTCCAGGTTCAGCGGGCCGGCTACCTTGAGGTGCTTGCCCACATGGTTCAGCGGGTGCAGCTTGGCCGGGTCGAAGTAGACGCCGGAGGCCGGGTCGCGGGCAAACGCGTCGTCTTCGAAGCTGTCCCATAGGCCCTTCACCACGTCGACGAATTCCTGCGCTTTCTCATAGCGGACTTCGGGCTCGGGGTGCTTGTCCTGGCCGAAGTTGCCGTAGACGTTTTCGGCGCTGGTGGTCACCACGTTCCAGGCCGCACGGCCCTTGCTGATGTGGTCCAGCGAGGCGAATTTACGCGCCAGCAGAAACGGGTCTTCGTAGGTGGTGGAGGCGGTGGCGACGAAGCCGATGTGCTTGGTCACCGCCGACAGCGCGGCCCACAGCGTCACCGGCTCGAAGTACGAGACCCGGCCCTGGCGGCTGAAAGCCTCGTCGCTGCCTTCAAAACGCAGGCCGGGGGTGTCGGCCACAAATACCTGGTCGAACAGGCCGCGCTCGGCCGTCTGGGCCAGCGCGATGTAGTGGTCGATATTGGTGCCGGCGTCGATCTGGCCGCCGGGGTGGCGCCAGGCCGCGATGTGGTGGCCGGTGGCCATGATGAATGCGCCTAGGCGCAGCTTGCGTTGGGACATGGTGGTTCCTTGGAAATCCGAGGGCGATCAGGCGTTGGCGGGGGCTGGCTTCCAGGCCGTCAGCCGGCGCTCCAGCACCTCGATCGCATAGTTGAAGACCACACCGATGAAGGTGATGGCGATGATGCCGAAGTACATGTCGGGGATCAAAAAGCTGTATTGGGCGTTGATCACCAAAAAGCCCAGGCCCGACTTGGCGCCCACCATCTCGGCGGCGATCAGCACCAGGATGCCGGATGCGCTGGCCGTGCGCAGGCCGACAAAAATCGTCGGCACCGAGGCCGGCAGGATCACCTTCAGAAACAGCTGCTGCGCGCTGGCGCCCATGGTGCGCGCCGACTTGACCAGCAGCGGGTCGACCTGCTTGACGGCCGCAATCGTGTTCAGCAGCAGCGGCCACGAGCAGGAATACACCACCATGGTCAGCTTAGATACTTCGCCAATCCCCAACAGCAGCAGGAACACCGGCAGCAGTGCCAGCGGCGCGGTGTTGCGCAGGAGCTCGATCAAGGGGTTCAGCGCCTGGCCCAAACGCCGGTACCAGCCAATCGCCAAGCCCAGCGGCACGGCATACAGCACGGCCAGGGTATAGCCGCCCAGCACGCGCTGCAGGCTGGCCGAGGTGTGCTGCCACAGCTGGCCGTTCTGCGCCAGGGCCCAGCCGGCGGCCAGCACCTCGCTCAGCGGCGGCAGAAAGGTGGAGTCTTCCAGCACAAACCGTGGCACCAGCTCCCACAGCAGTGCCAGCGCCAGCACCAGGCCCGAGTGCAGCAGCACATTGCGCAGCTGCCAGAAAAAGCGCGCCCAGCGCGGCGGGGCCGACAGTGTCAGCGGCGCGCTGCCGGCGCTCAAGGTGATATCAGACATGCAAACCTTCCTTCAGGGTGGGTTGGGCCGCGATGCGGGCGCGGCGTTGCTGGCGGGCCGCGTCGACTTCGTCGTGCAGCAGCGACCAGATTTCATGGCGCAGTGCGCCAAACAGCGGCAGCGAGCGCACGTCCTGCGTGCCGGTGCGCAGCGACTCGGGGATGTCCACAATCTGCTTGATGCGGCCGGGGCGCGATGTCATCACCGCCACGCGCTGGCCCAGCACCACGGCTTCGTCGATGCCGTGGGTGATGAAGACGATGGTCTTGCCGGTGCGCTGCCAGATCTCCACCAGCTCTTCCTGCAGGGTCTCGCGGGTCTGCGCATCGAGCGCGGCAAACGGCTCGTCCATCAGCAGCACCTGGGGTTCGTAGGCCAGGCTGCGGGCGATCGCCACGCGCTGTTTCATGCCGCCCGACAGCTCGTGCGGGTAGCGGTTCGCAAAGGCGCTCAGGCCCACCAGGTCCAGATACTCGGCGGCCTTGTCCCGGCGCTCGCGCTTGCCGATGCCGGCAATCTCCAGGCCAAAGGCCACGTTGTCCAGCGCGCTCAGCCAGGGGAATAGCGCGTACTGCTGGAACACCACGCCGCGGTCGCGCGCCGGGCCGGTGATCGGCTTGCCGTCGATCAGCACCCGGCCGCTGGTGGGCAGGGTCAGGCCGGCCAGCAGGTCCAGCAGTGTGGACTTGCCGCAGCCGCTGGGCCCGACCAGCACCAGGAATTCGCCGGCCTGCACGTCCAGCGTGACATCGTCCATCGCCACAAAGCGCTGGTCCGGGCCGCCATCTTCGGCGCGCACCGTGAACTCCTTGCGCACATGTTCAAAGCGGATCTTGGGCGTGCTCATTGGGCGGCCACCTTGGCGCCACCGGCATAGGGGTTGAAGGCGTTGGTGTACAGGTCGGCGGCTTTGACCTGGCCGGGCTTGAGCAGCTCGTCCTTCACCAGCCAGTCGATCCATACCTGGAGTTCCTTGTCCTGGATCACGCCGCCGATGGACGGTACGCCGGTGCTCTTCCAGTACTGGATGGCGTCGGCGCTTTCGGCCCGGCCACGGGTTTTGATGATCTTCTCGAAGGTGGCGCGCACCTCGGCCGGCGGCGTCTTGCGCGCCCATTCGATGGAGCGGGCCAGTGCGCTGACCAGGTGCTTGGAGGCCTTGGGGTTTTGCTCCAGGAACTTGTTACGCACCACCAGCGAGCCGGCGGTGAAGTGGCCGAACAGCTCTTGGTCAGTGAACAGCGGGCGGATGCCACCGCGCTCCAGCGCCTTGTCGCGCAGGATGCCGCCCAGTGTGGTGACTTCCACCTGGTTTTGCCGCAGTGCCTGCTCGCCGCTGACTGGCGGAATCACCACCAGCGTGACCTGCTTGGCTTCTGCGTCGCTGACCTTGTTGCGTTCCAGGTATTCGTGCACCATGAACTCGTGGTGCGCGCCCAGGGTGTTCACCGCCACCTTCTTGCCGATCATGTCGCGGGCGCTCTTGATCGGGCTGTCGCTCTTCACGTAGTAGCCGGTCCAGGTGTTGTCGTCCACGCCGTAGTAGCCGAGCACGGCTTTCACCGGCGCCTTCTTGGCCAGCAGCTTGACCAGCGCGCCGTTGAAGGCGCCGCCGATGTCGATGTCGCCGGTGACCACGGCCTGCACGTCCTGCGGGCCGCTGATGGTGTTGCCCACCCACTTGGCTTTCAGCGGTGCCAGATAGCCCAGGCTCTCGGCCAGCTCGATCCAGACCACCTGGCCGGCCGAGCCTTGGTAGCGGATATCGGTGACCTCCAGGGTCTCTTGGGCCAGGGCCTGGCCCGACAACCCTAGGGCCACGGCCAGGGTGCTGAATAGCTTGAAAACGGTTCGCATGCATTTCCCTCGTGTATTGGTCTTGGAGCCGCAGCGTAGGCCGGCAGGGCCTGGGTGCCAACGAAGGAAACCGACCATGCTTATGCGCAACTCTGCGGCGCAGATGCACATGCGGATTTCGTGCTTTGGTTTCGGCGCCGGGCTTCCTAGCATGGACAGGTGTTTTCTTAACCACCGTCACTCCAAAGGAAATTGCATGTCTGCTGTTCTCAACGCTCCCCACGCTGAAGTCGTTCCCGCACTCGACATCCACCCGCTGGCCGGGCGGATTGGCGCCCAGGTGCAGGGCGTACGCCTGTCGGGCCAGCTGGCGCCCGAAACCTTTGCCGCCGTCCACCAGGCGCTGCTGCAGCACAAGGTGCTGTTCTTCCGCGGCCAGCAGCATCTGGACGATGCCGAGCACCAGCTGTTTGCCGGGCGCTGGGGCAGCATCGTGCCGCACCCCACCGTGCCCTCGCGCAGCGGCACCGAGATTCTGGAGCTGGACTCGAACCACGGCGGCCGGGCCAATTCCTGGCATACCGACGTGACCTTCGAGGCCGCCTATCCCAAGGTGTCGGTGCTGCGCGCCCTGACCATTCCGCAGCAGGGCGGCGACACGGTGTGGGCGAATACCGCCGAGGCCTACAAGCAGTTGCCGACCGAGCTGAAGGCCCTGGCCGACACCCTGTGGGCGGTGCACGGCAACGACTACGACTACGCCGCCACCCGCGTCGAAGTGGATGCGCACGGCGCCAAGCATTACCGCGAAGTGTTTACCTCGCGCCTGATCGAGGCCCGCCATCCGCTGGTGCGCGTACACCCCGAAACCGGCGAACGCAGCCTGGTGGCCGGGCACTTCCTGAAGCGCTTTGTGGGCTACAACACGCACGACTCGCAGCGCCTGTTCGAGATCTTCCAGCACCACATCACGCGGCTGGAGAACACCGTGCGCTGGCATTGGGCCGAGGGCGATGTGGCGATCTGGGACAACCGCGCAACCCAGCACTACGCGATCAACGACTATGACGACCAGCACCGCGTGGTGCGCCGCGTCACCGTGCACGGCGAGCTGCCGGTGTCGGTGCACGGCCAGCATAGCGCGGTGGCGTCTGTGAGCTGAAATTTATAAGAAATCGGGCTGCAGCGCAGATTCCACCAGCGCAATCTGCTATCAATAGAGTAGCATTGCCCGTTCTGCCACACTAACGGGATGGACGACGCATACACCTCCACCCGACTCTGTTTACCGCTGGACACGGCGCTGGCCGGCGCGCTGGCCCAGATGGTCGAGTCGATTGGCAGCCCCGACTGGTTCGACACGGTGCTGAACCTGCTGGGCGCGGTCTGCGGCGTGGATTCGGGCGGCGCCATGGTGTTCCACCGGCACCAGCAGCCGCGCCGCATCCTGCACCGCTTCAACCCGCAGGAGCGCAGCCTGCCCGAGGACGCGTTCCTGTCCGGCCCCTATGTGCTGGACCCGAACTACCAGCTGTTCCTGCAGGGCTGCCCCAGCGGCGTGTACTGGCTGCGCGATATTGCGCCCGACGACTTCTACGACAGCGAGTACTACCGGGTGTTCTATTCGCAGATCGGCCTGTCGGATTCAGTAGACCTGCTGTGGCGCATCAACGAGGACACGGCGCTGAACATCTTCGTCGAGCGCAGCATCCGCCATGCGAAGTTCCAGGCCACCGATCTGCTGGCCATCCGCACGCTGGCGCCCATCATCCTGTCGGCCACCGCCAGGCATTACGCGCTGACCGCCGCGGCCGCCGAGCGTGACAGCGACAAGCTGACGCACCGTAAGGTGCAGAGCACAGTGGAGAACTTCGCCAGCTCGCTGCTGACCCAGCGCGAGCGCCAGGTGCTGTTCTACATGATCAGCGGCTATTCGTCGGCGCTGACGGCCGAGCGCCTGAAGACCACCGAGGGTACGATCAAGATCCACCGCAAGAACATCCACCGTAAATTGGACATAGGCTCGCAGGCCGAGCTGTTTTCGCTGTTTATCCACTGCATCCCGTTTGCCGAGCCGGATGCGGCGCTGGACCCATTGGCGGTCTACCAAAGCGCGCCGGCCTCCAGCAGGCGCAAGACGCTGCTGGAGGCCGGGCCGGCACAGGGCTAGCGTCTACTTGCCGTAGACGTCGAAATCGAAGTACTTGTCGGCGATCTTCTTGTAGCTGCCGTTGGCGTGCACGGCCTTCAGCGCGGTATTGAAGTCGGCCTTCAGCTTGGCGTCGTTCTTGCGCATGGCCACGCCGGTGCCGTAGCCCAGAACCGCCGGGTCTTTCAGCTCGTAGCTGGCGAATTCGAAGGGCTTGCCCTCGGGCTTGGCCAGAAAGCCCATCTTCATCTCCACCAGGTTGCCGATGATGGCATCGAGCCGGCCCGAGGCGATGTCCAGGTACGAGTCCTGGGTGGACTCGTAGCGCTGGATGGTGGCGCCCGCCTTGGCGTAGTATTTTTCAGCGTAGTCGGCCTCGGTCGAGCCTTTCAGCACGCCGACCTTCTTGCCCTTCAGCGCGGCCGGCGAACCGTCCAGGCCGCTGCCGCGCTTGATGATCACGCGGTAGGGGATGTCGGTGATCTTGTCGCTGAAGGCCACGGTCTTGCGGCGCTCGTCGGTCACCGTCATGCCTGACATGATCATGTCGAACTTGCGCGCCAGCAGGGACGGCACGATGGCGTCCCAGGGCGACTCGACAAACACGCAGCGGCGCTTCATCTCGGCGCAGATCGCCTGGCCCAGTTCGATCTCGAAGCCCACCAGCTTGCCGTCGGGGGCTTTGTACTCGAAGGGTTCGTAGGTGGCATCGGTGCCGATACGCAGGTCTTTCTGCTCGGCCGCCTGGACGGAGAGGCCCAGCACCAGGCCGGCCATGGCGAGTACGTAGTGGAGTTTCATCGGTGTTTCCTGCAGGTTGGGGCGCCGGATCGGCGCGGGATAAAGCGGTGGTTGCGGTGGGAGCGCGGCGCAAGAATACGGCGCTTTACCCGGCTCAGGACGGCCTCTACCCCCAGGGGGATAGGGCGGCTGGGCGGCGTGGCGCGGTGGTGGTCTGCCGCCTATCCCGCTGGGTGTAGCCGGGTGCGGACGGCCGTGTTGGGGGCCTGGAACGGGCTTACGCTTGCCCCCGCCAAAGCCTTTGGCGCGCGACCGGCTGTGCGATGACAGGCCGTTTGAACCCTTGAGAAAAAATGCACCAACTACGTAAACCTTATCTCTTGTTTCTGGGCGATGTCACGCTGAAGTCCGACGCCAAAACCGCCTTCGGCCTGCGCGACTGGTGTGCCGACGCCGTGCTCGGCGAATGGAGCCTGCCGGCCGCCACAGTCAGCCTGGGCCTGCCCCGCTTGTCGCCGCAGCAGGCCGCGCAGCAGGGTGCGGGATCGCTGGTGGTCGGCGTGGCCGCCGTCGGCGGTGCGCTGCCTGAACACTGGCTGGCCGAGCTGGAGGCCGCGCTGGACGCGGGCCTGGACATCGTCAGCGGCCAGCATTCGCGGCTCAGCGCGTTCCCTCGCCTGGTGCAGGCGGCGCAGCGCAGCGGCGCGCGTCTTATTGATGTGCGGCATTCCGACCAGACATTTCCCGCCGGCAGCGGCCGCAAGCGCAGTGGCCAACGGGTGCTGACCGTCGGCACCGACTGCGCGCTGGGCAAGAAGTACACAGCCCTGGCCCTGGCCCAGGCGCTGCAAAAGCAGGGCGCGGCCGCCACCTTCCGCGCCACCGGCCAGACCGGCGTGATGATCGCCGGCGAAGGCGTGGCCATCGACGCGGTGATCTCCGACTTCGTGGCCGGCGCGGCCGAGCAGCTGTCGCCCGACAACGCGCCCGGCCACTGGGATGTGATCGAAGGGCAGGGCGCCTTGTTCCACCCGGCTTACGCGGGCGTGACCCTGGGCCTGCTGCACGGCTCGCAGCCCGATGCGCTGGTGCTGTGCCACGACCCGGCGCGCCAGACCATAGAGGGCTATCCCGGCTATCCGATTCCCGATCTGCAGGTGGCCATTGACCGCTATGTGGAAGCCGGCCGCCTGACCAACCCGGCGGTGCGCTGCGTCGGCATCAGCATCAACTCGTCCAGCCTGTCGGATGTCGAATGGGATGCCTACGCCAGCCGTCTGCGCAGCCAGCTGCAACTGCCGGTGGTCGACCCGATGCGCGGCGGCGTCGACGCGATTGCCAAAGCCTTGCTGCAAGCATGATCCGCTGCCAGACCCGCACCGAGAGCTGGGCTTTGCACGAGCCCTTCGAGATCGCCCGCGAGACCATCACCGACCAGGCGGTGCTGCTGCTGACCTTGACCGATGCGGCCGGCCACAGCGGCCAGGCCGAAGCCGCCGGGGTCGACTACGACGGCGAGACCCCGGCCCGCATGGCCGCGCAGATCGCCGCGCTGCTGCCGCGCCTGCATGACGGCCTGGGCGGCACCGAGCTGCTGGATTGGCTGCCGGCTGGTGGCGCGCGCAATGCGCTGGACTGCGCGCTGTGGGACCTGCGCGCCAAGCAGAGCGGCACGCCGGTGTGGCAGGCTGCCGGCCTGCCGGCTTTGCAGCCGGTGACCACCGCCTTCACCATCGGCCTGGGCGACGAGGCCACGACACGCCGCAAGGCCCGCGCGGCCCGCCACTACCCGTTGCTCAAGCTCAAGGTCGACGCCCAGCGCCATCTGGACGTGGTGCGCTGGGTGCGCGAGGAACACCCGGGCGCACGCCTGGTGGTTGACGCGAACCAGGCCTGGTCACCGGCGTTGCTGCGCGAGCTGCTGCCGCAACTGGCTGAGATGGGCGTCGAGCTGGTCGAGCAGCCGCTGGCCCGCGGCCTGGACGCCGCGCTGGACGGCCTGCAGCTGCCGATACCGTTGGCCGCCGATGAGTCCTGCACCGACCGGGCTTCGCTGCCGGCCCTGGTTGGGCGCTACCAGTTCGTCAACATCAAGCTGGACAAATGCGGCGGCCTCACCGAGGCGCTGGCCCTGGCGGCCGAGGCCCGCCGACTCGGCCTGGGGTTGATGGTCGGCAATATGTGCGGCAGCTCGCTGGCCATGGCGCCGGCGTTTCTGCTCGCGCAAAGCTGCAGTTACGTGGACCTGGACGGCCCTTTGCTGCAGCAACAGGACCGCGCGGTGCCGCTGCAGTACGACCGGGGGGTGATCCAGCCGCCGTCGCCTGCGCTATGGGGGTAATGCTATCGAAATGATGGCGAGAATCTTGAATGAAATAGACTGCTGGCGCTTATTTAATCTGCGCTAGCAGCTATTGAATAGATAGCGGTTTTTATAAATCTTCTGGCTGCGCATCAAAATATTTGCGTTGGAGCGCATCCAAAACCGGTTCTGGCGGGTAGTACCTGTAGCAGCGCACAAAGCTGCCTGTTGTCTTTATCCGCTAAACCTTTTTTGGAGCACATCCATGTCGATCAAACCTCTTTCCCTGCTTGCTGTCGTTTCCGCTGCTGCCGTCCTGAGTGCCTGCGGCTCCATGAAACCCACGCAGCCCATGTTCAGCCAGGACAGCCTGCCCGAGGCCGTCAAAGTGCCCATGGGCAACAAGGTGGCCATGGAAACCGTGGGCGTGGGCGAGATCACCTACGAATGCCGCGACAAGGCGAATGCCCCGGGCATGACCGAATGGGTGTTCGTCGGCCCGAATGCCGCGCTGAACGACCGCAGCGGCAAGCAGGTCGGCAAGTACTACGGCCCGCCGGCCACCTGGGAATCCCTGGACGGCTCCAAGCTGACGGCCACCCAGCTGGCCGTCGCGCCGGCCGGCGCTGGCAACATCCCTTACCAGTTGGTCAAGGCGAATCCGGCCGTGGGCATGGGCGCGATGGCCGGCGTGACGCACATCCAGCGTGTGGCGACCAGGGGCGGCGTGGCACCGGCCAGCGCCTGCAGCCCGGCCAACAAGGGCGCCAAGGAAATCGTCAAGTACCAGGCCGACTACATCTTCTGGAAAGCCGCCTGAGCCCTGCAGCATTGGTAGCCTGCGTGGCAGCTAACATGGGGTTCTATGCATGACCCAGCCGATGGCCGCCCTGTGACGACTGCTACCGATGACTTCGACTACGAACGCGCCCTGCAGGCCTGTGCCAGCGGCGACCGCCAGGCGCTGCAGGACATCTACCGCCAGGAGAGCCGCCATCTGCTGGGGGTGGCGCTGCGCATCGTGCGGCAACGCCAGCAGGCGGAGGACGTGGTGCACGACGCATTCATGAAGATCTGGACCCAGGCCGCCAGCTTCGACCCCCAGCGGGGGGCGGGCCGCGGCTGGATCTACAGCGTGGTGCGGCACCAGGCGCTGAATGCGGTGCGCAGCCAGGGCCGCGAGGTGTCGGTCGACGAGGAAACCGCCGAGGCGCTGGACGCCGAACACTCCATCGCCGCCCACGCCGAGGTGGCCGATGCCTTCGAGCTGAATATGAGCCTGGGCAGGCTGAACGACTGCCTGGCCCGGCTGGAGCCGGCGCGGCGCAACTGCATCCTGTATGCCTATGTCGATGGCTGCTCGCATGGCGAAATCGCCGAACGCACGCGCACGCCGCTGGGCACCGTCAAGGCCTGGATCAGGCGCGGCATGGGCAGCCTGAAGGAGTGCATGGCATGAGCGCGCCGCAAGACAGCCAGGATCTGGCCGCCGAATACGTGCTCGGCACCTTGTCGGCCGTGCGCCGGCGCGAGGTAGAGCAGCGCCTGGCCCACGATGCCGATTTGCGCGCCGCGGTGCAGGGCTGGGAGGCGCGGCTATTGCCCCTGACCGCCCTGGCCGAACCGGTAGAGCCGTCAGCCCAGCTATGGCAACGCATTGAAAACAGCGTAGACCACGCGATGGCGCCCCGCCGGCGGCCGCTGCCCGCGGCCCAACCCGGCTGGTGGAACAGCCTGGACCTGTGGCGCGGCCTGGCCGGCGCCGGTTTTGCTGCCGCGGCCATCATGGCCTCGGTGCTGGTGACGCGCCAGGGCGTGCTGCCGGCCAGCCCGCAGTACCTGGTGGTGCTGGTGGCGCCGCAGGACAAGGCGCCGGGCTGGGTGGTCCAGGCCAGCAATCCGCAGCAGCTGAGCCTGATCCCGCTGGGCCAGGTCGAGGTGCCGGCCGAGAAGTCGCTGCAGTTCTGGACCAAGGCAGATGGTTGGAACGGGCCGGTGTCGCTGGGCCTGGTCAAATCCGGCCAGACCGTGCAGATTCCGCTGGATAAATTGCCGCCGTTGCAGCCCAACCAGCTGTTCGAGCTGACCCTGGAGCCGATCAATGGCTCACCCACCCATAAACCCACCGGCCCGATCCAGTTCATAGGCCGCGCGGTGAAAGTGCTTTGACACCGGTGCGATAATTTGCGGAGATACCGGGAGAGACTGCTCCCCTTGCCATTGCGGCAAGAAATCAGCGCCGAAGGAGCAACCGCCCCGGAAACTTTCAGGCAAAAGGACCGGTATCCACACCACACACATCTGAAGAGCAGCTGGGTTTCGTCACCCGGCTCACCGCAGGAGCAAGCGGCTTGGCAGTTCAAAAGAACGACCAGCCGCGAATCTCTCAGGTCCAAAACAGAGGGGGCGATAGCCGCGCATGTTTGTTGCTATCCCCCTGTTGACGTTTTGGAACCTTCATCATGAAAAATTTAGCTGGTCATTTTGCCGTTATAGGCGGCGGTATCACGGGCGTGACCACGGCCTACGCTTTGGCAAAACGCGGTTTTGCCGTCACCTTGTTTGAAAAACACCGCTATGCGGCGATGGAAACCTCGTTTGCCAATGGCGGGCAATTCTCGGTCTCCAACGCCGAGGTGTGGAACCACTGGTCCACGGTGCTCAAAGGCCTGAAGTGGATGCTGAAGAGCGACGCGCCGCTGCTGGTCAACCCCAAGCCCAGTTGGCACAAGATGGCCTGGTTTGCCGAATTCATGGCCGCCATACCGCATTACGAGAAAAACACGGTGGAAACCACCCGCCTGGCCATCGCCGCGCGCGAGCACCTGTATGCCTGGGCCGACGAGGAGGGCCTGGACTTCGACCACAAGCGCGAAGGCATTCTGCATATCTACCGCGACAAGGCCGGTTTTGACCAGGCGGGCAAAGTGTCGAAACTGCTGGCCCAGGGTGGGTTGGAGCGCCGCGCGGTCACGCCGCAGGAGATGCGCGCCATCGAGCCGACCCTGGCCGGCAGCTACTACGGCGGCTATTTCACCGAGAGCGACACCACCGGCGACATCCACAAGTTCAGTACCGGCATGGCCGTGGCGGCCGAACGCCGGGGCGTGAAAACCCAGTACGGGCAAGAGATCTCTGCCGTCAGCAGCGATGGCAAGCAGGTCCGCATCACCTCCCAGGATGGAGCCGACCAGCAAACCCAGGTGTTCGATGGGCTGGTGGTGTGTGCGGGCACGGCCAGCCGCGGCATCGCCGCCCAGCTGGGCGACCGTGTCAATATCTACCCGGTCAAGGGCTATTCGATCACTGTCAACCTCGACGATGCGCAAAGCCAGGCGGCTGCGCCCATGGTCAGCCTGCTGGACGATGGCACCAAGCTAGTGACCAGCCGCCTGGGCCTGGACCGTTTCCGGGTCGCCGGCACAGCGGAATTCAACGGCTACAACCGCGATATCCGGGCTGACCGCATCCGCCCGCTGGTCGAATGGGTGCAGCAATGCTTTCCCGGTGTACGCACCGAGAGCGTCATCCCCTGGGCCGGGCTGCGCCCGATGATGCCGAATATGCTGCCCCGTGTCGGCCCGGGCAAGCTGCCCGGCGTGTTCTACAACACCGGCCATGGGCACCTGGGTCTGACCCTGTCGGCCGTGACCGCCGATATGGTGGCCGGCATGGTGGCCGGGGCACAGGCCGCCTAGGCAGACACATAGCCGGCGCGGCACGGCAAAAGCCCGGGCTCCTGCGGGGTCTGGGCTTTTTTATTTTGTGCGGCACGGTTACAGGCACGCAAGATGCTTGATGATGGGCTCGCTGAGCGAGCCGCGCGAGTGGCCGCGTAAACGGGGGATTCGGATATAAATGGGGCGTGGCAGCGGCTGCCAAGCGATTCCGGACAATATGCTTGTAATTCCCCTCAATTCAAGACATTGGCGGTGGGTTATTAGCGCTAGACTGCTTCCAATTTTGCGAGTCTAAAGGGCGTTCATGGGCATCCATTCATTACACACAGGCTTGCGGCACCGGAGTTTTCTCCGGACGGCCGTGCTGGCCGGACTCGCTTGCGTGGCTGGTGTGGTGTGGGCGGCCGAGTCCTGCAAGCAACTGGTAGCCACCGGGAACCCCGAATATCCGCCGTATCTTTGGCGCGAGGCGGCCGATGGCAGCCGTATGTTGGGGGCGAATGCCGACCTGATGCAGATGGTGTCCAAAGAAGTCGGCATTCCTATCGACGTGCGCTATGTGGGTTCCTGGGCACGGGTGCAGGAAGAGGCGAAGCTGGGGCGCATCGACCTGATTGCCGGCGCCTTTTTTACCGTGGACCGGCTGGATTACATGGACTATGTGTACCCGGCGTTCCGCGAAACCCGCTCGGTGCTCTGGGGTCGGCAGGAAGCGCCGCTCAAATACCAGCAGTGGTCGGACCTGAAGGGCCTGGTCGGCCTGACCGTCATCAACAACAGCTTTGGCGAGGGTTTCGACCGCTACGCCAAGAGTTCG
Organism: Rhodoferax ferrireducens; assembly: GCF_031458075.1. Lineage (GTDB taxonomy): Bacteria > Pseudomonadota > Gammaproteobacteria > Burkholderiales > Burkholderiaceae_C > Rhodoferax_B > Rhodoferax_B ferrireducens_A. Next base: position 884,397 of record NZ_JAVDXT010000002.1, read on the forward strand.
CTGAAGATCAATACCGTGCCCAGCCTGGAGCAGGCTTTCAAGATACTACAGCTGGGGCGGGTGGATTACCTGATCTACGAAGAAGACCCGGCCTTGGCCTATATCGCCAAGCTGGCGATTACCGGCTTGGCGCCGGTGAATCCTTCGGTCAGCAACGAAAGCCTGTATCTGACGCTGTCGCATAAGTCGCCGTGCAACACGCCCGAGCTGCGGGCTGCGTTGTCCAAGGCCATGTACAAGTTGGCGCGTCTGAATGTCATGAAGAAAATGGTCGATGCGAATATCCAGCTCTGGCGCACTAAATAACCGCAGCGGGGCATTGGATCGGCCCTGCTTTGCAGACCTTTTAGCCTCAGCCGCCGCAGCGGCCAGCTTGTGCCCGCCAGTTACCCTCGACAAAGGAACGCGTGCCCAAGTTAGCCCTTAGAAGAATCATGACGCTGGGCGTTGCGCTCGGCATCCTGGTACCTGCGTTGGTGTTCGGCAGTCTGGTGCTGAAGGACCGCTATGCACGCGAGCTTTCCCTGCGCATCCGCGAGCCCATGTCGCAGTACACCCAGTTGCTGTCCAGTGCGCTGGCCATGCCGATCTGGAACGTGGACAAGGCGGTGGCCAGCCAATTGATCGACTCGGTGATGCGCAACCCCGATGTGGTGGCGGTGACCATCCACGACGAATTTGGCAACACCTTTGTGTCGGGCGAGGACGGCGCGCGCCGCCACGGCCTGGTGTTGAGCCAGCAGAGCGACATCCTGATGGAGAAGAAGCGCATCGGGCAGGTGCAGGTGGAGCTCAGCACCGACCGTATCGAGCGCCAGTTGTGGGCCGACTTCACCCAGCTGGGCCTGGCCTTGCTGGCCCAGGTGGTGATTTCGTTCGCGCTGGTGCTGTTGTTGGTCGAACGGCGGGTGATCCGCCCCTTGTCGGTGCTGCAGCTGGCCACCTCCCGGCTGGCCCGCGGCGAGCTGAACCAGCCGCTGGCCTGGCACCGCCGCGACGAGATTGGCAGCCTGGCGCACAGCCTGGACCAGATGCGCGAGTCGCTGGGTGGCCTGATCGCCGAGCGCGACACCAAGAACTCCGATCTGCAGCACGAACTCAACGACCGCCTGCGCGCCGAGCAGGCCTTGCGTTTTACCCAGGCCAAGTTCAAGGCCATCTTCCATGCCTCGCCGCTGGCGATGACGGTGTCGCGCAATGCCCCTGGCTACCCCATCGTCGACATCAACGATGCCGGCCTGCACCAGTTCGGGCTGTTGCGCGATGACCTGCTCGGCGCCAGCCAAACCCAGCTGTGGTGCCGGCCGCAGGACCAGACCGATGTGCTGTCGGTGATAGAGCGCAGCGGCCATATCAAGGGCTTCGAAGCCTGGTTGCGCTGCGGTGCGACGCTGCAGGATCGGCGCCGCAACGCGGTGGCCGAAGGCGCGCTGGCCCTGCTGCCCGCGGAACGCGCCGATGCCATCCTCTGCGAAGTCTCGGGCCGCATGGTCGACCTGGGCACCGAGCAGCTGTTCATCCTGGTGCTGGAAGACATCACCGAGCGCAAGCGTTCGGCCGAAATGATCTGGAACCAGGCCAACTTCGACCGCCTGACCGGCCTGCCGAACCGGCATATGTTCCAGACCCGGCTGGAGCAGGACATGGCGGCGGCCGCGCGCGAGTCGCGCTCGCTGGCCCTGGTGTTCTTCGACCTCGACCTGTTCAAGGAAGTCAACGACACCCTGGGCCATGAAATGGGCGACCTGCTGCTGCAGGAAGCGGCGCGCCGCCTGCGCGTGGGCGTGCGCCAGAACGACCTGGTGGCCCGCCTGGGCGGCGACGAGTTCACCCTGATCCTCAGCGGCCTGGCCGACATCGCCGATGTGCACCAGATCGTGCAAGAGGCCTTGCGGCGCCTGGCCGAGCCATTTGTGCTGGCCGGCCAGCAGGTGCATATTTCGACCAGCGCCGGCATCACCTTCTACCCCCAGGACGCCACCGGGGTCGAGGCTTTGCTGAAGAACGCCGACCAGGCCATGTACGCGGCCAAGAGCCAGGGCCGCAACCGCTACAGCGTGTTCACTCCGTCCATGCAGGACGTGGCGCAAAAGCGCATGCGCCTGATCAACGACTTGCGGGTGGCGATTGCCGAACACCAGTTCAGCGTGTTCTACCAGCCCATCGTCGACCTGAAGACCGGCCAGATCCGCAAGGCCGAGGCCCTGGTGCGCTGGCGCCATCCAGTCGACGGCATGGTCAGCCCGGCTGATTTTGTGCCGGTGGCCGAAGAGACCGGCATGATTGTCGACATCGGCAACTGGGTGTTCCAGCAGGCGGTCAAGCAGGTCACGCAGTGGCGCAAGACCCACCACCCGGACTTCCAGGTCAGCGTGAATGTGTCGCCGGTGCAGTTCCGCAACGAGGGCATCAACCAGGCCACCTGGCTGGCCCAGCTGTCTGCCGCCGGCCTGCCGGGCCAGGCGGTGCTGATCGAGATCACCGAAGGCCTGCTAATGGACGCTGGCGGCAATGTCACCGAGCAGCTGCGCGGCTTCCGCCAGGCCGGCATCGGCCTGTCGCTGGACGACTTCGGCACCGGCTATTCCTCGCTGTCCTACCTGAAGAAGTTCGACATCGACGTGCTGAAGATCGACCAGGCCTTTGTGCGCAACCTGACCGCCGACTCGGACGACATGGCCTTGTGCAATGTGATCATCGTGATGGCCCACACCCTGGGCCTGAAGGTGGTAGCCGAGGGCGTGGAAACGCAGGAGCAGTGCGACCTGCTGGCCGCTGCGGGCTGCGACTACGGCCAGGGCTATCTGTTCGCCCGGCCCGCGCTGGCGGCCGACATGCCCTTGAACCTGGCCTGGGAATCCGCTCCCGCAGATTTATAAGAAATACGGCTCTGGCGCTTATGCCTGCTGCGCTAAATGCTATATATTCGATAGCTTATGTGCCAGCCCGGCTACCGGTGCGGCCCCAGCGCCGCGCGGCTTCCTCGGGCGTTTGCGAGCCCGCGGTCAGGGCGCCCAGTGGGGCCAGCAGCGCATCCAGATCGGCTTGGTCAAATTTCAGCGCACCGGCCGCGTCGTGGCCTAGCACGCTGTCGGCCAGCGCCAGTTTGCGCGCCTGCAGTTCCAGCATGCGTTCCTCGATGCTGCCCTCGACCACCAGCTTGTAGACGAACACCGGCTGGTCCTGGCCGATGCGGTGGGCGCGTGCCGTGGCCTGTTCTTCCACCGCCGGGTTCCACCACGGATCCATGTGGATCACGGTGTCGGCGGCGGTCAGGTTTAGGCCGACGCCGCCGGCCTTCAGGCTGAGCAGCAGCACCGGCACTTGCTGGGCCTGGAAGCGCTGCACCAGGCTGCCGCGCTCTTTGGGCAGGGTCTTGCCGGTCAGGCTGAGGAACGGCAGCTCCAGCGTATGCAACTGCTCGGCCACCAGCTCCAGCAGCTCGGTGAACTGCGAGAACACCAGCACGCGCCGGCCCTCGGCCACCAGCTCGGGCAGCATGTCGGCCAGCAGCTCCAGCTTGGCGCGCTCCATGGTTTTTGCCGGCTTGGGTCCCTTGACGAGGTGCGGGTCGCAACAGACCTGGCGCAGCTTGAGCAGCGCGTCCAGGATGCTGATTTGCGCGCCATTGAAGCTCTGGCGCTGCAGCACGCGGCGCACCTGTACGTCGGCGGCGGCGCGCACGCCTTCGTAGAGCTCGCGCTGCTGGCCTTGTAGCTGCACGCGCTTGATGACTTCGGTGCGCGGCGGCAGCTCGCTGGCCACGTCTTGTTTGCGTCGGCGCAGGATGAAGGGCCGCACGCGCTGGGCCAGCAGGGCAGCGCGCAGGGTCTCGCCGTTCTCTTCGATGGGCTTGCGCCAGCGCGCGGCGAAGTGGCGCGCGTCGCCCAGAAAGCCCGGCATCAGCCAGTCGAACTGCGCCCACAGTTCGCCCAGATGGTTCTCCATTGGCGTGCCGGTCAGGCACAGGCTGTGCCGGGTCTGCAGGCGGCGCAGCGCGCGGGCGCTGCGGCTGCCGGCGTTCTTCACCATCTGCGCCTCGTCGAGGATTACCAGGTGGAAGCGCTGGGCCGCCAGCGCATCCATGTCGCGCCATAGCAGCGGGTAGGTGGTCAGCACCAGGTCGTGGGCTGGCATCTGGGCAAACAGCGTGTCGCGCTCCGGCCCCTGCAAGGTCAGTAGGCGCAGGCGGGGCGCCATGCGACGGGCCTCGGCCTGCCAGTTGAAGATCAGGGATGTGGGCAGCACAACCAGCACCGGCAGGTCCAAGCGGCCGGCCTGCTTCTCGGTCAGCACATGGGCCAGCGCCTGCGCGGTTTTGCCCAGGCCCATGTCGTCCGCCAATATGCCGCCCAGGCTGTGCGCGCGCAGGTACTGCAGCCAGGCCAGGCCTTCGAGCTGGTAGGTGCGTAGCTGTATTTGCAAACCATCGGGGGCGGCGACCGGCTGCGGCGCGCCCAGAGCCTGCAGACGTTTCGCCAGGCTGGCCAGGCCCAGATCGCCCTCCAGCTGCCAGGCGTTGTGCGCGCCGACTCTGTGGACGTCCAGCAGGCTGGCGCGCAGCGCATCCAGGCGCCGGGCCTCCCAGGCACCCAGCTTCAGAACACCCTGGTTCTGTGCGCGCAGCGGGTCGGTCAGCAGGTCGACCATGGCGCCGATGATGGCCTTCAGCGGTGCGGCCGGCGCGTCGATGCGGCGGCCACCCGGTGCGCGCAGCGAGACGATGGCCAGGTCGTCGATGGCGGCGATTTGCGCGGCGTTCAGCCAGCGGCGGTCCCGGCGCAGCAGGTCGGCCAGCATGGGCGCCAGGTCCAGCGTTTCCCCGTCAATCTCGATGCCCAGGCTCAGCAGCCACGCGCCTTCGCGCGCTGGCAGTTGTAGCTTCTCCACGCCGCGTCCGGGCTTGACCAGCGGGCTGTCCAGCTCCTTGCCCAGTACCTCGCCGGTGTCGGGGTTGACCACCAGCTTCCAGCGCTGCACCGGCACGCTTTCGTGCGCGAAGCCGGGCTTCACCACTACCGACCAGCCCTGGGCTTGCAGCTGCGGCACCTGGTCGGCCCAGAAGTCGCCAAAAAATGCTTCCTGCGGCAAGGTCCAGACCGGGCCCATCAAAGGGCTGTGCTCGCGGCTGCGCCATTGGAACGAGTGGGGGTCCAGCGGCACGAAGCCCATGTCCCACACGCTGTCCATGGCATCGGCCTCGGCCGCCAGATCGCGCCGCATCTTCAGCACCGGGCCGCCAGTGTCGAACAGCTCTTGCACGGCGTTCGGCCGGTTGTTCAGGATGGAGGTTGGCGCCGGCGTCTGCCAGCGCGCGCCGCTGTCGGTGTGGTACGTCCAGTCGAACTGCGCGAGGGTCACGCTGTCGCCGCGCGGGCCCAGCTTGCCCTGGGGTTTCAGGCCCAGCAGGCCGTCACCGCGGCCCAGGGTTTGCAGGGTGAGGCGAGGGCGGAAGTGGCCGGTGACGCCGTCGGTCGGTGAGGCTGGAGGCTGCGAAGTTTCCACCACCGGTGGGCGGTCCATGCGCAGCAAGGCCATGACCCGCGCTGCATCCTCGTCGGCCAGGGTCGGCAGGCTTTTCAGAGTTGCCGCATCGGCCTGGCGCCGCAGCGCATCGACCCAGGCGGCCACAGCCTGGTCGCGCCGGTCAGCACCGGGCGGCAGATTGGGGGGGCTGGTGCGGGGGCGGGCCATGCGGGGATTGTGCCGCGTGGTGGGGCGGAAAACTGAGGGCTGTTGGGTGGGAATAGAGCGGATTCAGTGGTCTGTTGTAGCTGTGTGTCTAGCGCCAGTCTTCACCCCAGTGCAGGTTGCCGCGCTTGGCGTATCAGCCTATCGATGCATTTTTGAAATGCGCGCGGCAAATGCTCCCGGTCGTCAGGGCGCCTGCGTTTGCCGACGCCCTGGTATGAATTTTTTGGCGAATCGGGTTGTAGCGCAGATACTACCTGCGCTGGCAGCTATCGATTAAGTAGCAGTCTCGCCAAGATTCACACCGGCTTCACCACATTGGCCGGCAGATCGCGGCCATGGTACTTCTTGTAGATGGTGTTCAGCTTGCCGTTGTGCAGGTTGGTGTTGACCCAGGCGTTGATCCATTCCTTCAGTTTGGGTTCGCCCTTGTTCATGGTGATGCCCAGGCCCGAGTCGAGCTGCGAGAACTTCATTTCGAAGTTCTTGCCGGCGGCGCGCTTGTTGATCTCACCCATGTTCGATGGCGTGCTGGAGAAGATATCCACCTGGCCGGTGACCACCGAGGTGATCAAGGTGGCGTCGTCCTCGTAGCGCATGATTTCTGCGCCCTTGGCTTCTTTGGTGGTCAGCGCGTCGTTGGTGGTGGCACGGGTCAGGCCTATGCGTTTGCCGGCCAGGTCGGCGTAGCTGGCGATCTTCACGTCTTTGGGGGCGCCGACCATGATGGTGATGGCCGAGTAGGGCGTGGAGAAGTCCACCACCTTGGCGCGCTCTTCGGTGATCGACAGGCTGGAGATCACCAGGTCGGCGCGCTGGGCTTGCAGCGTGGGGATGCGGGCGGCGGTGGTGATGGCAACGATTTCCAGCTTCACGCCCAGGTCCTTGGCGAGCTCGGTGGCGGTGTCCACATCGGAGCCCGTGGGCTGCAGGTTTGCATCGGCGTAGCTGAACAGCGGCGTGCCAATGGCAATGGCCACGCGGACCTTGCCGGCCTTCTTGATGTCATCCATCTGGTCGGCCAGGGCGGCGTGGCTGCCGCAGGCCAGCAGTACGGCGGCGATGGCGGTGCGGGTGAAATAGGTGGTGTGCATGTTTGTCTCCTGGTGGTTATAGGTAAAGGCTAGGATGTGGCGAGGGGTAATTCCCCGGTTTGACCCGAGGAGTCGGGATGCGATGTGAGGCGTGGGACGCGCCATGTGGCGAGCCACATAAGTGGACCGCAACGAAGCAGCGCGCCCGAATCCGACAGGGAAAATCGGGGAATTACTCCTTGCCACGTCCTCATAGGCCGTTGTCGAGAAAAGCTTTGAGTTCGGGCGTCTTGGGGGCGTCCAGCATCTCGCCGGCGCCCACCTCCCAGACCTTGCCCTGGTGCATGTAGATGATGCGGTCGGCCACGCGCTTGGCGAAGGCCATTTCGTGCGTCACCAGCAGCATGGTCATGCCGCCCGCGGCCAGGTCTTCCATCACGCGCAGCACCTCACCGGTGAGCTGGGGGTCGAGGGCCGAAGTGACTTCGTCGAACAGCATCACCTTGGGCGACATGGCCAGGGATCGGGCAATCGCCACGCGCTGCTGCTGGCCGCCGGACAGCTGTTCGGGGTAGGCTGCGGCTTTCTCTTGCAGACCGACCTGCTCGAGTACGCGCAGCGCCACCTGGTGGGCCTCGGCGCGCGGCAGCTTCTTCACGTGGCGCAGCGCCAGCAAGATGTTTTCTTCCACCGTCAGGTGCGGAAACAGGTTGTAGCTCTGGAACACGATGCCGACTTCCAGGCGCAGCTGCTTCAGGTCTACCGTGGGGCTGTCGACGCGGATACCGCAGACTTCGATACTGCCCTGGTCTATGACTTCGAGCCGGTCTATGCAGCGCAGCGCCGTGCTCTTGCCCGAGCCGCTGGCGCCGATGATGGCGATCATTTCGCCCTTGGCGACTTCAAACGACACGCCCTTCAAGACCTGGTTGGCACCGAAGCTCTTGTAGACCTGGTCGAGCTTGACGATAGGGCCGGGGTGGGCGGCAGTGTTGATACTGCCACCGCCTTCGGTGGCGACCAGGCCGCTGTGCAACTTGCCGGGCAGGGGGTTAACGATTTGCGACATTCAGTTTTCTTTCCATCGCTTCGCTCCAGCGCGACAGCGGATAACACAGGGCAAAATAAAACGCACCGACGATCGTGAAAATCAAAAAGGGCTGGAAGATGCTGTTGTTGATGATCTGGCCGGCGCGGGTCAGCTCGACAAAGCCGATCACCGAAGCCAGCGAAGTCATCTTGATGATCTGCACCAGAAAGCCGACCGTGGGCGGCAGCGACAGGCGCACCGCCTGCGGAATGATCACCAGGCGCAAGGTCTGCCAACGGCCCAGGGCCAGGCACTCGGCCGCCTCCCACTGCGGCTTGGGCATGGCGTCGATGCAGCCGCGCCAGATGTCGCCCAGGTAGGCGCTGACGTAGACCATCATCGCGATGCCGGCCGCCACCAGGGATGGCAGCGAATAGCCGTAGACCGACAAGCCGAAGTAGACGATGAACAGCAGGATCAGCAGCGGGATGCCCTGTATGCATTCGATGTAGGCCAGCGCCGCCCAGCGCAGCCAGCGCCGCGGCGAGATGCGCGCCAGCATCACGCCAAAGCCGCCGATGCTGCCCAGCGCAAAGGCCACGGCCGACAGCACCAGGGTCCACCAGATCGAGGTAAACAGGTACAGCAGATGGGTGCCGGTGAAACTGCCGAAACTCATGCCGCACCCCCTTGGCGGGCAATGCTGGCGGTCGGCGGCCGGACTGCCTGTCGGCTGTTGCGCGCGGCCGTCTGGCGCACCACGCGGCGCCGGCGGAACAGGTATTCGCCCAGCACATGGGTCACCAGCTTGATCACCAGCGACAGCGCCAGGTACAGCGCGGCGACCACGATATAGGTCTCCAGCGAGCGGAAGGTATCAGACTGCACGGTGTTGGCAATCGCCGTCAGCTCCTCGGCCGAGATCTGCGAGGCCATGGCCGATGCCTGCATCATCAGCAGGAATTGGCTGGTCAGGGCGGGATAGACCTTCTCTATCGATGGCTGCAGCATCACATGCCAGCCGATGCGCCACTTGGACAGACCCAGGCATTCGGCCGCCTCGATCTGGCCCTTGGGCACCGACTCCAATCCGGCACGGATGATCTCGGCGGCGTAGGCGGCGATGTTGATGACCATCGCCAGCACTGCGGCGGCAAAGGTCGGCATGCGGATGCCGATGCTGGCCAGGCCGAAGTACAGCAAGAAGATCTGCACCAGGAACGGCGTGTTGCGCACCACCTCGATGTAGGCCGCGCAGATGCGCGACAGCGGTTGGATCTGGCTGCGCTTGGCAAACGCCACCAGCGTGCCGACTGCCACGCCGACCACCACGGCCACCGCCGTCATCTTCAGCGTCAGCCAGGCGCCGTTCAGGAACACCGGCCAGTAGGGCAGCAGGGTGCTGAAGTCGAGCGCGTACTTCATGCGCGCACCCGCAGCTGCTTGCAGATGCCGCGGGCCGCGTGGATGCCATTGGGAAGCGGAGGGCGGCGAGGGCCGGCGGCGGGCGCAGAGTGCATGGTGTCCGGGGTGGTTAGTTATCTGTTGTCGTACGACGCGACCCGGATTATGGGGAGGTCGAAGCTGTTCGTTGCAGCGGGTATTCCCTGGGGTGTTGGCAGCTTTGCTTAGCCGCTGTAGCGCTATGCAAACAGGACTGAAATCTATAAATAAAAAAAGCTTCTAGCGCAGATGCGACCTGCGGTAGAAGCTATCAAATTGATACTGATAATCGGTAGTTCTCAGCGCGTCCTGGTCACCTTGGTCGACCTTGCCCGTGCTGGTGGTCGCGCCCCCTCGGTGCCTAGGTGCTTTGCCAGCTGGATCGCAGGATGACTTTCTATGCAACATCTGTTCTCTACGATAGTTGCCCGCTTATTTCAAGCCCCTTTTCGCGCCGGCAGGGCCAAGCGCGGCTTGCCGAGCACTTGGGTCGCCACCCGCGACGCGAACTGCCGCGACAAGAAGCGCACGCCGAAGGTTGATAGCTTGTTGAACAAGCCTGGGACCACCGTGCGTTTGCCGTGCAGCATCGCTTGGATCGCGGCGTGCGCCACGAAGTCCGCGCTTTTCGTCGACGCGTTCGCAATCCACGAGTAGTCGCCCCCGCCGGACGCGGCGTGGAACGCGGTTTCGGTGCCGCCAGGGCAGATGCAGGTCACTGACAGCGGCGTGCCGCGGTGTTCGTCATGGAGGCCCTCGCTGAAGTTGCGGACGAACGCCTTCGACGCGGCGTACAGCGCCATGTTCGGCACCGACTGGTACGCGCCGGTCGAGGCGATGTTCAGCATGTGCGCAGGCGCTGTGCTTGTCTTGCGCGCGTCGACGAAGCACCGCGCAAGCTGAACGAGCGAGGTCATGTTGAGTTGCACAAGCTCCGCGTCGCGCGCCCAGTCGACCTCGTCGAACCGGCGGAAGTAGCCGAACCCGGCATTGTTGATCAGGATGTCGATCGGACCGCCGGCGGTGGCGGCGTCCCACAACGCGCGCGCGGCATCGGGCTTGCCGAGATCCGCGGTGACGATCTCGACCTTTACGCCCTTGCAACTTGCGGCGACCGCATCCAATGCGTCGCGGCGCCGTGCCGTCAGCACGAGATCAACGCCGAGCGCCGCGAGCTCACGCGCGATGGCCGCGCCAATGCCGCTGGATGCACCGGTTACCAGCGCGCGCTTCGCCGTCCTGCCGCTTGTGTAGGTACTCAAATCGTTCTCCTTATCGTGTGAAACGGCCCAGGAACTCCAGGGCCGGCGAGTGCAATCGGAGCGTTTGGCTCAAGCCGCGAGCGTCGGATAGTCCGTGTAGCCCTTGGCACCGGGCGTGTAGAACGTGGAGGGGTCAGGCGCGTTCAATGCCGCGTCCTGGCGCATGCGCTCGACCAGGTCAGGGTTGGCGATGAAAGGCCTGCCCATGGCTGTCAGGTCCGCGCGGCCTTCGCTCAGCGCCTGTTGCGCGCTGGCTTTGCTCTGTCCACCTGCGAGGATGAAGGGGCCTTCGAATGCAGCCCGCAGATCGGCCTTCAGCTTTGCCGGAACTGGCGGGGCGCCCATGGCCGAATGGTCCAGGACGTGCACGTACATGAGGCCGAGTGCGGAGAGTTGCTTCACCAGCGCCAGATACTGTTCGTCCACGCCATCGAATGCGCCGGCTGCGTTGACCACACCGTGGGGCGACAAGCGGATGCCGACGCGCTCAGCACCGATCTCCTTCACGGCAGCACGGGCGACCTCCAGCACCAGCCGGTTGCGGCCTTCGGCCGTGCCTCCGTAGCCACCGGTGCGGCGGTTGATGTTGGCGTTCAGGAATTGCTCGAGAAAGTAGCCGTTGGCGGCGTGCAGCTCGATGCCGTCAAAGCCGGCCTGGATGGCAAGACGTGCGGACGTTGCGTATTCGCCGATCGCGGTCTGGATGTCGGCTTCGGTCATGGCGCGCGGCGGCGTGTGCGGCTGGCTGCCTTGCGTATCGGTCCACATTTCGCCAGGGCAGGTTTCGGGCGAAGGTCCAAGCACTTCGGCACCAGCAGGCAGGTTGGCCTGGTGGGACACCCGGCCGGTATGCATCAGCTGCACGACGATCTTGCCGCCCTTGGCATGGACCGCGTCGGTCACCAGCTTCCAGCCTTGCACGTGGGCCTCATTGAACAGGCCAGGGATACGGGCATAGCCTAAGCCGTTGGGCGATGGCGAGGTTCCTTCGGTGATGATGAGGCCGGCGCTTGCACGCTGGGCGTAATAAGTAGCCATTAGGCTGGTGGGCGTGTTGTCGACACTTGCGCGGCTGCGCGTGAGCGGCGACATCACAATGCGATTGCCGAGTTGGGTGGCACGCAGGGAAAAGGCGTCGAAGAGCATGGGCTGTCCTGGGAAGAATGGGAAAACGAGAAAAGAAAGAGCAGTGACGTTCCGTTAGCGGAAATCAAACGATTTTGTAACGAGGGGCCGGCTTTCCGGCTTGGGTGCCTGCGAACAGCGCGGAGCGGGCCGCCTCGTACTTGTCCCACAGACTGGCATCGGCGACCGACGGCCAGGTGATCGTTTCGCCCTGGTCCAGGCCTGCGAGCGCTGCGTCGACCATGTGTTCGGTTGTCATCAAGGTCTCCTGGTTGAGGGCCGCCAGCGGGACGCCTGACAGATCCCAGATCTCGGTGGCTGTCGATGCTGGCAGGAGCAGCTGAACCTTCACGCCAGTTTCTGCCAGTTCTTGCTGCAAGCCTCTGCTGTATTGCAATACGAAGGCCTTGGTGCCGCTGTAGATGGCGCTGATGGGCAGCGAGTGAACGGCCAGGGCGGAAGCGATGTTGATGATCAGGCCCTGGTTCCTTGCCACGAAGGCAGGCACCGCAGCTTGCGTCAGGCGCGTCAGTGCTGTGATGTTCAGGGCGATCTGGGAGCCCACGTCGTCTGCCCCCATCTGTGCAGCCGGTGCCAGGCGCGCAAGACCGGCGTTGTTCACCAGGATTTGCACATCCCCATTGGTGGCCAGAATCGTTTCGATCCGCGCCACATCCTGGTCTTTGGTCAGATCGGCCACGATAGCCTCGGCTTTGATGCCGTGCGCTTTTGAAACTTGCGCAGCGAGGGCTTCCAGGCGGTCAGCGCGCCGGGCGACAAGGATAAGGTCGTATCCACGCGCAGCGAGGCGGTCTGCGTAGATGGCGCCGATGCCGGAAGAAGCCCCTGTGACAATAGCGACTTTTTTAGAACTGGGATGTGTCATTGATAGCTTTCCAATAAAATTGAGTACTCAACTAAATAAGTTGAGGGCTCAAATGTATGGCTGATCGTTTGCAGATTGCCAATAGTGCAGTACTAAACCATTTTCAAAGTATGGGAATTACCAAAAATCTTATGGATGCAAAAAACATCCCGGATGGGCCCGCCGCAGACGAGCAGGACATCCTGGGCGGACGCGTCTGCACGGTCACATCACTGCGCCTTGCTGCTCGCAGGCTTGAGCAGCTGTATGACGAAGAGCTGGCGCCGTTGGGCCTCAAAGCCACGCAGCTCGCGCTCATCGCAGGCATTTACAGCCTCACGGGCAGCGATCAACAAGGACCGACGCTACAGGACCTGGCGGCGCGGCTGGCCATCCAACTTTCGGCCCTTACCCATGCGCTAAAGCCTCTGGTGCGCGACGGAATTGTTGAATTGCGTCAGGACGCCCAAGACCGCCGGACCAAACACAGCGTTCTCACTTCGCTTGGCAAGACCCGGTTATCAGAAGGCATGGTGCGCTGGGCTGCAGCAAACGACCAAGTGGAGGTTGTTCTGGGTTCCGACTCGGCTGCGAGCTTGAGGGGCCTGGCCGACCAAGTGTCTTCCGACGCGTTTCTGCTTGCCTATAAAGCCAAGGATCAACCGCCGGCCCCGCTCTCGACAACTACCCCTGATGCTTAGAACAACCTCTGGCGAATGGCAGAGAAGCCGAACGCTCTGATCGAGCCATCGGCTTTCTTTCTGCGTCCTTGGCTTCCCGGTTGATCAGCGCGTCGTTGATGCTGGCTTGCAACATAAAAGAGCCGCTAGCGCAGGTATATCCTGCGGTAGCAGCTATCAAATGGATACCGATTTTTGATTAACCTGAGCCCAAGCTCAGCGCGTGCTGGTCACCTTGGACAAATGCCGCGGCCGGTCCGGGTCCTGGCCGCGCGCGCGGGCCACGGCTTCGACCAGCAGGTAGAAGCTCTGGATGGCCGTGATCGGGTCCAGGTCTTCGTGCGGGGCGGTGGCCAGGGTCAGGTCGCGGCTGGAGACGTCGGCAGGGGCGGCCAGCAGCACGCGGGCGCCACGTTCGCGCATCTCGGCGGCCAGGGTGACCAGGCTGGCCTGGGCCGGGCCGCGGGGGGCGAACACCAGCATCGGGTAGGCGTCGCTCACCAGGGCCATCGGGCCGTGCTTGACCTCGGCGGCGCTGAAGGCTTCGGCCTGGATGCCGCAGGTTTCCTTGAATTTGAGCGCGGCCTCATTGGCTATCGCCAGGCCCGGGCCGCGGCCTATGACCATCAGCCTTTCGGCCTTGAGCAGCGCCGCGATGGCGGCCGACCAGTCCTGCTGGCAGGCTTGCTCCAGCGCCGCGGGCAGGTCGGCCATGCGGGCGATGAAGTCGGGCGTGTCGCTCCAGCAGGCGGCCAGGCGCGCGCCAGCGACCAGGCCGCAGATGAAGCTCTTGGTGGCGGCCACGCTGAGCTCAGGGCCGGCGTGCAGCGGCATGGCCCAGTCGACGGCGGCGGCCAGCGGCGAGGCGGTGTCGTTGACCAGGGCCACGGTGGTGGCGCCGGCGCGCTGGAACAGCTGCATGGGTTCGACCAGGTCCGGGCTGCGGCCGGACTGCGAGATGGAGATGGCCAGCATCTGGCCGATGGCCAGCGGCGCCTGGTACAGGGTCAGCAGCGACATCGGCAAGGATGTGACCAGTTGGCCGTTGCGCGCCATGATCAGATAGGCCATGTAGGCAGCCGCGTGGTCCGAGCTGCCGCGGGCGATGGTCACGGTGCCGCTGGGTGGACGCGCGCGCAGGGCGGCGCCGAGTGCGGCGTAGCGGTCGGCATCGGCCGCCAGTTGCAATTGGACCTGCTGGGCGGACGAGACCGCCTCGGCATACATATGGGTAGGTGTGGAGCTGTTCATAGTCGGATTTACTGTTGGATGCCGGGGAAGGCCCAGATGCCGCTGGTGCGCATCAGGTCGCGGTAGACCACTACGCGCTCCTGCTCGCTGACCTTTTGGGCTTCTTCGATACTGGGGTAGTCGAGCTCGACCAGGCTGTCGTATTGCAGGTCCAGCCCCTGGTTGCGCGCGGCTTCTTCCAGCAGGGTCAGGCCGCGGCGGATGTGGCTGGCGCTGGATACCAGGGTGGCGTGGCTCACGCCCAGGTCTTTCAGGATGGCTGCGCAGTTGACGGCATTGCCCACCGTGTCCTTGGCCAGGTCTTCCAGCACCAGGCGCGAACGCGCAATGCCCTTGCCTGCCAGCCATTCGGCCATCGCATAGGCTTCGGTGATGCCGCCTTGCTGCACGCCGCCGGACAGCACCAGGGGCGCTTTGGGGTACAGCAGGGCCAGCTCCAGGGCCTTGTCCAGGCGCTTGAGCAGGGTGGGCTGCATCACGCCACCTTTGCCCAGCGCGTAGCCGAGCACCACGATGGCGTGCTTGTCCTGCGGCATGCCGGCATTCGGCGTGGTGCGGATGGGCAAGGCCAGGGTGCGCGCGGTGCGGGCGAATTTGTCCTGGTAGGCCTGGGTGCGATCCGGGTGGGTTTGCGCCAGCGTGGCGAGGATCTTGTCCGCCGCCTCAGTCTGTCCCTGGGCCTTCAGGTAGGCGGCTTGCAGGATCGGGGCTTCAAAGCCCTGGCTGTCTTTGCTCCAGATGTCGGCCCAGGTCTGCAGTGCGCCCGTGGTGTTCTTTTGCAGCACCTGAGCCGAGGCCACGCCGAACAGCAGGTCGAGTCGCTCAGGCTGCAGCTTGGCGGCTTCGCGGAAGCTGTTTTCCACGATGTCGTACTTGCCCTTGAGGGTGATGCCTTTGAAATAGTCCTTCTCGGCCTGCTTGAGGTCGCCGCCGTTCCAGTAGTAATAAATGCCGGTCTGGACGATCTTGGCCGCGCGCTCCTGCGCAACCGCGTTGATGCCTTCGGCCGATACCGGCGCGTGGGCCAGCAGGCTGGCCAGGATGCTGGCGGACAGAATGGTTTTGAGCATGGTTTTCATGGGATGGTGGCTCGTTAAATAGGTGCAGAGAGTTAAGCAAACTGCCGTGACAGCAATTGGATTGCGCCCTGCAGTGCATCGGCCTGGGGCAGTACCAGGCGCGCCTGCAGAGGCGGCGCCAGACGCGGCGCGAGCCGCTGGCCGATGCTGCCCCATAGCGCCAGTGGCAGCCGGCCCCCGGGGTCTACCGCCAGCGCCAGCCGTTCCAGGGTGCCGACGGCGTCGGCCAGCAGCAGGGCGGCGGCGGGGTCGTGGGCTTCGCTGTCGAACACCAGGGGGGCGAGGCGGGCGAAGTCGGCCTGGTTGGCGGCGCAGCACCAGGCCAGCAGATCGTCGGCGCTAGGCCCCACGGCCTGCAGCACCGCGCGGCTCAAGGCGCTGGGGGCACGCCGGCGGTCTATGGCCTGCTGGGCCAGGTTCACCGCGCGCAGGCCGAGCACCGCGCCACCGCCTTCGTCGCCCGACGGAAAGCCCCAGCCGCCGGCCGTGGTGCGGCTGCCGTCGGCATGCAGCGCCTGGGCCACCGTGCCGGTGCCGGCGATCACCAGGGCGCCGGGCTGGCCCTGGTGGGCGCCGAGCAGGGCGGTGAACACATCGGTATCTACCACCAGTTGGGTATAGCCGGGGTTGGCCGCCAGGAAGGCGGCGCGCCACTGCGCATTGTTGAAGCCGGCCACGCCTATCGCCAGCGCGCAGTTGTGCGGGGTCAGGGGCGGCACATCGGCGGCGGCCATGGCTTGCGCAGCACGCTCTATCGCCAGCTGGATATGCTGCCAGGCTTGCGGAATGCCTTGCATCAGGCCCGATGCGCCGGCCTTGCCTTCACCCAGCACGCTGCCATCGGGCCGGGTGATGCGCGCGCGGGTACTGCTGCCACCGCCGTCCACGCCCACCAGGTAAAAGATGTCTGCGGGCTGCTTCATAGTGCGTGGGCCGAGCGCATATTGCCGGGCCGCAGGCGCGCGCAGGCCCTGCCATCGGCACGGAACAAATACATGGCTTCGGGCACCGCGCGGACGATCACCGAGTCGCCCAGGCGCACGGCGGCATTGCCGTCGCCGCGCACCACCAGCTCCTGGCCGTCGTCGGTCTTCAGGTACAGCAGATTCGATTCGCCCAGGTGTTCGACCAGGGTGATTTCGGCGTCCAGGGCCGCGTCGTCCAGGTTCGGGGCGCGTTCGCCGCTGAGCACTTCGCAGTGTTCGGGGCGCAGGCCGATCTCGACCGACTCGCCGACCTGCAGGCCGGTGTTGTCCACCGTGGCCAGGAACTTGCAGCCATTGCCCAGCTGCACGCGCACGCCTTGCTCGGCCAGTTCGATGACGCGCGCGGGTAGCAGGTTGATGGTGGGCGAGCCGATGAAGGTGGCGACGAAGCGGTTCGCTGGCTGCTGGTACAGGGTCAGCGGCGTGCCGGCCTGCTGGACCCGGCCTTCGTGCAGCACCACGATCTTGTCGCCCAGGGTCATGGCTTCGATCTGGTCGTGGGTCACATAGACCATGGTGGCGGCCAAGTCGCGGTGCAGGCGGGCCAGCTCGATGCGGGTCTTGGCGCGCAGGGCAGCGTCCAGGTTCGACAGCGGTTCGTCGAACAAAAAGAGCCGCGGCTCGCGCACGATGGCCCGGCCAATCGCCACGCGCTGGCGCTGGCCGCCCGAGAGTTCACGCGGCAGGCGCTCCAGCAGGTGGTCGATGTGCAGCACCTTGGCGGCGTCGTGTACCCGGCGTTCGATCTCGGCCTTGTCGGCGCCGTGGATCTTCAGGCCGAAAGCCATGTTGCGGTAGACCGTCATGTGCGGGTACAGCGCATAGCTCTGGAACACCATGGCGATGCCGCGCTCGGCCGGTGGCTTGCCGTTGACGATGTCGTCGCCTATGCGCAGCGTGCCGCTGTCGATTTCTTCCAGGCCGCAGAGTACGCGTAGCAGGGTGGACTTGCCGCAGCCGCTGGGGCCGACCAGCACCACCAGCTCGCCGTGTTCAATGTCCAGGCTGACATCCTGCAGCACGGGCGTGCTGCCAAAGGATTTGGAGACGTTCTGAATGGATACTTTTGCCATGATTTTTAACGGGTTACTTCACTGCGCCAGCGGTGATGCCGCGGATCAGTTGACGGGAAAACAGGGCGTAGAGCACGACCACCGGCACGATGGCCAGGGCCAGGGCGGCGAGCACGGCGTTCCAGTCGGTGGCGTACTGGCCGACGAACTGCTGGATGCCGAGGGTGATGGTCTGGGTCTTTTCCGAGGGCGCGAGGATCAGCGGGAACCACAGGTCGTTCCAAATCGGCACCATGGTGAACACCGCCACCGTGGCAATCGCCGGGCGGATCAGCGGCACTACGACCTGGAAGAAGATGCGGAATTCGTCGATGCCGTCGCAGCGTGCTGCGTCCTTCAGCTCGCCCGGTACCTGGCCCATGAATTCCGACAGAATCATGATGGCCAGCGGCAGGCCCTGGGCCACGTAGACCAGCACCAGGGCGGTGAGGGTGTTGACCAGGCCCAGGCTGACCATGATCTGCAGGATCGATACCGTGCCCAGGCGGATTGGCACCATGATGCCGAAGGCAAAGAACAGCTTGAGCCAGCGGTTGCCCTTGAACTTGTATTCCGACAGTGCCCAGGCCGCCATGGCGCCGAACAGCAGGATGAAGAACAGCGAGGCCACGGTGACGATGAAGCTGTTGCCAAAGTACAGCCACACGTCGGAGCGGGCCAATACCTTGTGGTAGCCGATCAGCGAAAAGGTCTCGGGCGTAGGCCAGGCCAGCGGGTCGTCGAAGATGGCGCCGCGTTCCTTGAACGAGTTCATGAACACCAGCAGGATGGGCGCCAGCGCCAGCACCAGGTAGCCGAGCAGGGCCGCGTGGACGAACAAGCGGCTGGGCGCTACTTTTAAATCAGATTGAGCCATTCGGGCCTCACATGGCAAAGCGTTGCAGGCGGCGCTGCACCACCAGGAAATAGGCGCCCACGCCCAGCAGGATCACCAGGAACATCAGCGTGGCTACGGCTGCGCCCATGGTCGGGCTGGCCACTTGCGACTGGTAGCCAAAGAAGGTGCGGTAGAACAGCGTGCCCAGGATGTCGGTGCTGTAGTTCGGCCCGGCCAGGCCGCCCTTGACGGTGTAGATCAGGTCAAACGCGTTGAAGTTGGCGACGAAGGTCAGGATGGTCACCAGGCCCAGGGTCGGCAGGATCAGCGGCAGGCGGATCTGCCAGAAGATGCGCCAGGGCGAGGCGCCCTCGACCACGGCGGCCTCGATCACGTCCTCGGGGATGGCGATCATGGCCGCGTAGATCAACATCATGGGAATGCCCACGTACTGCCATACCGACATCAGCGACAAAGTGATCAGCGCCGAGGATTCCAGCCCCAGCCAGGGTGCGAACCAGTCCGCCAGGCCGACCCAGCCGAGCAGCCGCTCGGACACGCCCCACAAGGGCGACAGGATCAGTTGCCAGACAAAGCCGACGATCACCACCGACAACAAGGTGGGCAAAAAGAATACGGTGCGGTAGAAGGCCGCAAAGCGCACATTGCGCAGCGACAGCAGGGCGGCCAGCAGCAAGCCCATAGGGTTTTGCGCCAGCATGTGGATGCCGAAGAACTTCAGGTTGTTCAGCATCGCGTTCCAGAAGCTGGCCGACCACTGCGGGTCGTTCAGGATGGTGGCGTAGTTCGCCAGGCCGGAGAAAGTGCGTGCGCCGGTGTCATCGGTGCTGTACAGCCCCAGGCGCAGCGTGTCCAGCAGCGGCAGGGCGCTGAACACGGCGTAGATCAGCAAGGCGGGCGTAATAAACACCAGCACCCGCCACGAAAATCCTTGTTTCATCGTGAACCTTGGTGGTTGTGCAGGGGAGCAAAAAGGCAGCGGGTCCGAATAGACCCGCTGCCGACCGACTTACTTAGCCGGCGTGTACCACTTGGCAAACCCGGCTTGGATCTGCTGGGCCGCATCCTTGGGCGCCATCTTCAGGTTCATGACCTGCGAGCTCACGTTCCACAGCTCGTTTTCCATGCTTGGCGTGCCGCGGTTCATGATTTGCGCGTTCAGGCGGATGGTGCTCTTGCACTGGTTGCGCCAGCCAATCATTTCCTTGGCGACCGGGTTCTTCACCTCGATGGCGTGGCTGGACAGCGAGAAGAAGCCGGTGGCCTTGTTGGTGTACAGGTCGGCAAATTCCTTGCTGGCCAGCCAGTTCAGGAACACCTGGGCATCGGCCTTGTTCTTGCTCTTGCTGTTGATGCCCATGCCGATGTCGGTGTGGTCGGAGATGTAGCAAGGGTCGCCGGCTTTTTGCACCGGTGGTTTGAAGGCGCCGAAATCGACCTTGCTGTTCTGCTCGAAGTACGAGATGTCCCACGAGCCGGTGGGGTAGATGGCGGCGCGGCCCGAGCCGAACAGGTTTTGCGAATCGCCATAGGTTTGCGCCTGGTAGCCCTTGGACATATAGGGTGCCCACTTGGCCATGGTTTCCCAGGTGCTGACGAATTCGGGGTCGGTGAACTTCTTCTTGCCGCTGATGATGCCCTTGCGGCCTTCTTCGCCCTTCCAGTGGTTCGGGCCAATGCCGGTGAAGACGATCTGGTTGGTTTCCCACTGGTCGGCGGTGCCGATGGCCAACGGCGTGGCTTTACCTGCGGCCTTGATCTTTTCGAGCGCGGCAAAGAAGTCGGCTTCCGTCACCGGCACGCCCAGGCCTAGGTCGGCAAAGATCTTCTTGTTGTAGAAAAAGCCGTGGATTACCGATGCCATCGGCAGGCAGTGGGTGCTTTTGCCATCGTCCGACTGCCAGGCCACCTGGGCGGATTCGGGGAAGTTTTTCAGTCCCGGAATGCCGTTGAGCTTTTCCAGGTAGCCCTTCTTGGCCAGGTCGAGCGACACGTCAAATGGGCGGCAGGTGATCAGGTCGCCGGCGGTGCCTGCGGTCAGGCGGGTATTGAGCGCCGAGTCGTATTCGGGCGGCGAGGTGGGCGAAAACTTGATGGTGATGCCGGGATTGGCTTTGTTGAAGGCGGGCAACAAAACCTCTTCCCACAGGGCTTTGTCGTCCACCCGCCAGCTTTCGATGGTCAGGTTGCCGGCGGAGGCAAGGCCGCTGCAAGCCAGGGCAATGGCGGCTGCAGCAAAGTGGAGTGGGGTGCGCATGGGTGGGGTTCTCCTGGTCTGTGGTTGAAGCTGGCTGCCACCGCAGACGGGATGTCGTGGTGCACAGTGGGCCGGAGGTTATGCTGTGCCACCTGTAATATCAAACCACGCGCAACGGGCTTTATAAAGTGTTCAAGCTATTGATTTTGTTCATGTTTTTTCCTGTGGTGCGCGGGCTGCATTACGTTTCATTACGCAGCAGGCGCCCTGTGTGGGCAGGCGCGGCGGTGGGCGCCGCAGCGGCGATAGATAACATTACATTTCGATAGGAAATGAAAGCTCTTGCCTTGCTTTGGATCGGTCTGGCGGCCTGGCTGGGGGCGCAGCCGGCGTTCGCCCAGGCGCAGCCCATGCCGGTCGATGTGCTGCACTGGTGGACTTCGACCAGCGAGCGCCGTGCCGCCAACCAGCTCAGCCTCTACCTGGCCGCCAACGGCGTGCAGTGGCGCGATGCGGCGATTCCCGGCGGCGGCGGCATGGCAGCGGTCAAGGTGCTGAAAAGCCGGGTGTTGATGGGCGACCCGCCCGACGTGGCCCAACTGATAGGCACCACCCTGACCGAATGGGCCGATGTCGGCCTGGTGCTACCGCTGAATACCGTGGCCGCGCGCCAGCGCTGGGCGCAGAACATGTTTCCTACCGTGATGGAGCTGGTCAGCTACCAGGGCGATGTGATCGCTGCGCCGCTGGGCATCCACCGTATCAACACCTTGCTGTACAACCGCCGCGTGTTTGCGCGTCTCGGCCTGCTGCCGCCCAAAACCTGGGCCGAGTTCGAGCTGGTGGCGCGCAAGCTGCTGGCCCAGGGCATCAAGCCTTTGGCCTGGAGCGATGAGCCCTGGCAGATCGCCACCGTGTTCGAGTCCGTGCTGCTGGGCGAAGCCGGCCCGGCGTTGTACCGCGAGCTGATCGTGCAGCGCAAAAGCAGCGCCTGGCTGGACCCGCGGGTCGAACGCGCGCTGACGCGGTTGCGCTGGCTGCGCAGCATCCAGGGTGAGACCCCGCGCGAGCAGAACTGGACCGATGCCGCCCGCGAGCTGCTGCAGGGCAGCGTGGGCATGATGGTCATGGGCGACTGGGCCAAGGGCGAGCTGATGGCCTGGGGCGCGAGTCCGGGCAAGGACTTCGGCTGCGTGGTCGTGCCCGGTACCGACAACATGCACCTCTACAGCATCGACACCCTGGCCATGCTGGTCAATGTGCGGCACCGCGAGGCTACGCAGGAGAAGGTGGCCGAGCTGGTCTCCAGCCTGCCAGCCCAGCTGGCCTACAACCGCATCAAGGGCTCGGTGCCGGTGCACCGCGATGCCGATGTGAGCAGCCTGGACAGCTGCGCGCGCGACTCCTGGGACACCTTTGCCGACCCGCGCAGTGCGCGCGTGCCCAGCCTGGCGCACCGCATGGCGGCCGATGAATCCATCAAGGACGCCGTGGCCCAGACCCTGTGGCGCTACCTGACCGACGCGCGCATGGAGCCGTCCGAGGCCCAGCGCCGGCTGGCCGCCGTGATCCGCGCACCCAGTGCAGAACGTTGAAAAGTACCGCATGAACAGAACCATCCTGGTCGTCGACGACGACCAAAAAACCCGCAACCTGCTCAAGACCTATCTGGAAAAGCACCAGTACGAGGTGCGCGTGGCGCACGACGGCGTCAGCTTTCTGGCCGAGTTCGAGCGCTTCAAGGACGAGCTCAGCCTGGTGATCCTCGACGTCATGCTGCCCGATACCGACGGCTTCACCCTGTGCCAGACGGTGCGCCGCCAGTCGCCCGTGCCCATCATCATGCTGACCGCCAGCGCCGACGACACCGACCGCATCGTCGGCCTGGAGCTGGGCGCCGACGACTACATCGCCAAGCCCTACAACCCGCGCGAACTGCTGGCGCGCATCAAGGCCATCCACCGGCGCATGCAGCTGGGTGGGCCGGGCGTGGCGGTACGCTTTCTGCGCTTTGCCGGCTTCAGCATGGACCTGCTGGAGCGCCAGCTGACCGATGCGGCCGGCGCGCTGGTGGTGCTGACCAGCATGGACTTCAACCTGCTGCGCTTCTTTGCCGAACATGCGGGAGAAACCCTGGACCGCGGCCGCCTGATGGAACAGACCCGGGGCCGCGATCTGGGCCCGCTGGACCGATCCTTGGACGTGCAGATCAGCCGCCTGCGCCAGCGCCTGAACGACGACGGCAAGCAGCCGCTGCTGATCAAGACCGTGCGCGGCAGCGGCTATGTGTTCTCCGCCGATGTGGCGGCCAGCGATGCCTAGGAATGCTCTGCATAACTCCCTGCGGTCTGTGGCAGCACGGGCTCGTGCGGTCTGCGGCGTTGCATTTCTAGCCAATAGCTACGGCTATTGGCTGCAAAACGCGCCTTGCATCCCATCCCGATCCGCACCACCACATCCTCGCCAGAGTCATGCAGAACATTCCTAGGCCTGCCGGCATCCGCCGCTGGCTGCCCGACAGCCTGCTGGGCCGCATCGTGCTGGTGATGGCTTTGGGCGTGGTCAGCGCCCAGCTGGTGGGCACCTTGCTGTGGGCGCGCCAGCTGCGCGAAAGCGCCCGTGCCGAAGCCCTGGGCGCGGCCCACCATCTGGCGGTGAACGCAGCCGGCACCCTGCGCTTCTTCCGCGACCTGCCACCCAAGTACCGGCCTATCCTGATCGAGCAGCTGCGCACCATGGGCGGCACCCGCTTCTTCGTCAATGTGAACCGCGAGCGCGTGTCCATCACCCCGTTGAGCGGCAACGCCCTGGTGGATGCGGTGGTGACCGTGGTGCGCAACGACCTGGTGGGTAATCTGCAGCCGGCCCAGCCGCCCGATGTGGCGTTTGCCTGGCCCGATGGCCTGCGGGTGTCGGATGACGGCCGCACGGTGAACGACCTGCCCGAGTCCTGGGTCGAGGCCACCTTGCTGCTGCGCCCGCGCCCGGCGCCGGTGCTGGTGATCCAGGCCGAGTTCGAGCCCGGCCGCTGGCTGTACCTGGCCGCACCCATGCCCGACCCGTACTTTCTGGACAATGCCAATCCGCTGACCCTGGACCGGGTGGCGATGCAGGTGGTCACGCTGCTGACGGTGCTGGTGCTGTCGGTGCTGCTGGTGCGCGGCCTGATCCGTCCTTTGAACCGCATTGCGTCGGCGGCCAACGCCTTTGGCAACGACAGCGCGCCCGAGGCCGTGCCCGAAACCGGCACCGCCGAGCTGCGCCGCACCGCCCGCGCCTTCAACGAGATGCAGGCCCGCATCCAGCGCTACCTGGTGGACCGCGAGCGGCTGTTTCTCGGCATCTCGCACGGCCTGAAGACGCCCATCATGCGGCTCAAGCTGCGCACCGAGCTGCTGGACGACGAGGCCTTGCAGGCCGACTTCCACGAAGACCTGGACGACCTGGACGTGATGGTCAAGGCCGCGCTGCAAAGCGTCAAGGACACCGACATCCACGAAAACCTGACCCCGGTGCGGCTGGACACCTTGCTGGCGCGGCTGGCCAAGCGGCCCATCCACCCGAACGCCAGCATCGAGTTCGTGTCCGACGCGGTGAGTGTGCAAGGCAAGCCGCTGGCGCTGGAGCGGGCCTTCAGCAATCTGCTGGACAACGCCGTGCTGTACGGCGAAAGGGTGCAATTGCGCCTGAGCGACCGGGGCGCGCTGGCGGTGGTCGAGGTGCGCGACTTCGGTCCGGGCATTGCCCAGGCCTCGATGTCGGCCGCGTTCGAGCCGCATGTGCGGCTAGGCCACGGCCAGCAGAACAACCGCACCGGCACCGGCCTGGGCCTGGGCATTGCCCGCAACATCATCCAGGCGCATGGCGGCGAAATCCGGCTGCACAACCATGCGGAATGCGGGCTGGTGGTGACCGTGCTGCTGCCCGCCGTGCAGACGGAGTAATAAATCAAGCGCTGGTGCAGAGAGTACCTGCGCCAGTAGCTATATAAACTGTAGCGGCGTTAGCCCAGGCTGACCGATCCACCTTCGACGTACACCGCCTGCAGCGCCAAATCCCGGTCCAGTACCACCACGTCGGCCCAGGCGCCCACCGCCAGGCGGCCGCGGTCGGTCCAGCCCATGTGGTCGGCTGCATAGGTGGATACGCGGTGCGATGCATCCGCCAGGCCCAGCCCCAGCTTGTCCACCAGGTTGCGCAGGGCCTGGTCCATGCTGAGTACGGAGCCGGCCAGCGTGCCGTCGGGCAGGCGCACGCCGCCCATGCATTTGGTGACCGTGTGGCGGCCCAGCTTGTAGTCGCCGTCGGGCATGCCGGCGGCCGACGTGGAGTCGGTCACACAGTAGAGCTTGGGAATAGCGCGCAATGCGGTGTGGATGGCGCCGGGGTGCACATGCAACAGGTCGGGAATCACCTCGGCAAACTCGGCATGGGCCAGCGCCGCGCCCACCATGCCGGGCTCGCGGTGGTGCAGGGCCGACATGGCGTTGAACAAATGTGTGAAGCCTGTGGCGCCGCAGCGCAGCGCAGCCACGCCTTGCTCGTAGCTGCCGGTGGTGTGGCCCAGCTGCACCTTGAAGCCTTCGGCCACCAGCTGCTCGATGAGTTCGGCGTTGCCGCCCACCTCGGGCGCCAGCGTGATGAGGCGGATGGGCGCCAACGCGTGCAGGCGGTGTATTTCTTCAAAGTTGGCGGGGCGGGCAAACGGGGGCTGTGCGCCCAGGCGCGCTTCGCTGATGTATGGGCCCTCCAGGTGCACGCCCAATACGCGCGCGGCGTTGGGCGCGCGCTGCGCGCAGAGCCGGCCCATGGCCGCGAAGGCCATGTCCAGATCGCTCTGCGGTGCGGTCATGGTGGTGGCCAGCAGGCTGGTGGTGCCGTGGCGCGCATGCAGCGTGGCCACGTGCAGCGCCGCGTCGCCGCCTTCCATGATGTCGTGGCCGGCACCGCCATGCACATGCAGGTCGATGAAGCCGGGCAAGACCAGCGGCAGGCCGGCGCCCCGCACGCTGGCGGTAGCGACGGGGCTGCCGGTGATAGCGGCAATGCGGCCGTCAGCGCCGAACTGGATGTCGCCGCAAACAAAGCCGCTGGGGGTCAGGATATTTCCGTGGATGGATTGCATAAAACACTTTTCATAAGAGCCGGCCGGTGGGGTGCCGCAGAGGCGTAAGGTTAGAATCTTAAGCTCCTACCCGTAGCTCAGTTGGATAGAGCATCAGCCTTCTAAGCTGAGGGTCACAGGTTCGATCCCTGTCGGGTAGACCACCTCACACCGCCTCCATTTTTATACATTAAATGAGCCTCTGGCGCTTATTTTATAAGCGTAAGTAGCTATCTAATATGTAGCAAAATACGGCTGGCGCATTTGGCCCTTATTTCCCTGTTGCCGTGCACGGCGTGAAAGCGCCGCTAGGCACCGCCATTGACGGGTATCGCCTCATACACCAGCCCATGTTCTTCCAGCATGATGTGGATGCGTGGCCGTCCGGGTGGGCCAGGAAACACCCAGACCATGGATGGCTACTTTTCGGGTGCTCGCCACCCGGCAAACTTTAGGTGAAAGCGGACGCGCATGTTTGAGCGCATAAAAAAATGGGTCGCCCGGTCGCCCGACAGCCGGCCGGAGCAGGCTGACTTGCAGGCGGTGGAGGCCTGGGCCATGGCCCGCGAACTGGGTTTTGAAAGCCTGTTCAATGACGGCGACTTTGCGCTGACCGGGCAGCAGGCCGTGTGGTCGTGGCGCCTGGAGCGTACCGAGCCGGTGCGGGATTTCATCCAGGGCGCCGAGCTGCGCGGGCGGGCCGATGTGGCTTTGCCCGAGGACGTGGCCGTGATGCTGATCAACCGTCCGCTGAAGGAAGACCTGGAAAAACGCGTCTATGAGCAGGTGACCCACAGCGTGCAGACCACGCTGGACGCCGATCTGCCGGAAGAGGCGCGCTGGCTGTCGCTGTACGACGAGGTGGGCTGGAGCACGGCACCGCTGGAGTTCTGGGACCGCTATGCGGCCGTGGCCGATACCCGCGCCCATGCCCAGCAGTGGCTGGAGGGGGATTTGCTGCCCTTGCTCATGGCCTGGCCCACGCCGGCCGTGCAGCAGATCACCCCCTTCATCCTGCAGCTGCAGCGCGGCCGGGTGTATTTGCGCATGGAGTATCCGCACAACGATGTGCCGACCCTGGAGCATGCGCTGGCGGTGTTCACCCAGGCCTGTGTGTCGGCCCAGCTGCTCAGCGCGGACGGGGCAGAGCCTATTTAGGCGCTATGGCGTACTTGCCCAGCTCGGCCTTGGCAATGGCGTTGCGGTGCACTTCGTCCGGGCCGTCGGCAAAGCGCAGGGTGCGCGCCGCTGTGTAGGCGTAGGCCAGCGGAAAGTCCTCGCCCATACCCGCGCCGCCGTGGGCTTGCATGGCCCAGTCGATCACCTGGCAGGCCATGCTGGGCGCCACCACCTTGATCATGGCGATTTCGTTCTTGGCCACCTTGTTGCCGGCCACATCCATCAGCCAGGCGGCCTTGAGGGTCAGCAGGCGCGCCATGTCGATCTTGCAGCGGGCTTCGGCAATCCGTTCCTGGGTGACGCCCTGGGCGGCAATCGGTTTGCCGAAGGCGATGCGTGACGATGCCCGCTTGCACATCAGCTCCAGCGCGCGCTCGGCCAGGCCGATCAGGCGCATGCAGTGGTGGATGCGGCCCGGGCCCAGGCGGCCCTGGGCGATCTCGAAGCCCCGGCCTTCGCCGAGCAGGATGTTGCTGGCGGGCACACGCACATTCTCGAAGCTGATCTCCATGTGGCCGTGCGGCGCGTCGTCGTAGCCCATCACGCTCAGCGGCCGCAGCACGCGGATGCCAGGCGTGTCGGTCGGCACCAGCACCATGCTTTGCTGCGCATGGCGCGGCGCGTCCGGGTCGGTCTGGCCCATCACGATGTAGACCGCGCAGCGCGGGTCGCCGGCGCCGGATATCCACCATTTGCGGCCGTTGATTCGGTAGTCGTCGCCCTGGCGTTCTATGCGGGTGGCGATGTTGGTGGCGTCGCTGGAGGCCACGTCGGGCTCGGTCATGGCGAAGGCGGAACGGATTTCGCCCTCCAGCAAGGGCTTGAGCCAGCGCGCCTTGGCGGCTTCGGAGCCGTAGCGGGCAATGGTTTCCATATTGCCGGTATCGGGCGCCGAGCAGTTGAAGACCTCGCTGCACCAGGGGACGCGGCCCATGGTTTCGGCCAGCGGCGCGTATTCCTGGTTGGTCAGGCCGGCGCCTGCGTAGCCCGCCACGGCGGCGCTGTCCACGGGCAGAAACAGGTTCCACAGGCCGGCGGCGCGGGCCTGGACTTTCAGTGTTTCGATGGTTTGCAGTGGCGTCCAGCGCTTGCCGGCCTGGGTATTGGCCTCGATTTCGGCCGCGTAGGCGGGCTCGGCCGGATAGATGTGGGCCTCCATGAACTGCTGCAAGCGGGCCTGCAAGGCCTGGGTCTTGGGGGAATAGTCAAAGTCCATCAGGTGCTCCGGGCAAAGGTCCAGGCCATTTCGGCCAGCGGCCGTGCGCCGGCCGCCGAGGCCCGCGCCTGCGGGCTGGACGCCGTGCCGTCTTCCACCCGCTTGGCGATGCCTTGCAGAATCGCGGCCAGGCGAAACAGGTTGTAGGCCATGTAAAAGCCCCAGTCGGCTTGCAAGGCTTCGGCACTGGCCAGGCCTGTGCGTTCGCAGTACTGGCGGATGTAGTCCGACTCCAGCGGAATGCCGAGCGCGGCCCAGTCCAGCCCGGCAATGCCGCGGAAACTGCCCGGCGGGATGTGCCAGGACATGCAGTGGTAGCTGAAGTCGGCCAGCGGGTGGCCCAGGGTGGAGAGTTCCCAGTCCAGCACCGCCAGCACACGCGGCTCGGTGGGGTGGAACACCAGGTTGTCGAGCCGGTAGTCGCCGTGCACGATACGGGTCTTGCTCTCGTCGCGCGCATCGGCGGGGATGTGGGCCGGCAGCCAGGCCATCAGCTGGTCCATTTCTGCAATCGGCTGGGTGATGGAGGCCTGGTACTGCTTGCTCCAGCGGCTGATCTGGCGCTCGAAGTAATTACCCGGCTTGCCATAGCTGGCCAGCCCGTGGTCGGCGAAGCGCACCGTGTGCAGGGCAGCGATAACGCGGTTCATCTCGGCATAGATCGCTGCCCGTTCGGCCGGCTGCATGCCAGGCAGGGCCTGGTCCCACAGCACCCGGCCGGCGATGAACTCCATTACATAAAAGGCCCGGCCGATGACGGACTCGTCTTCGCACAGGCAGAGCATGCGCGGCACCGGCACATCGGTGTCGGCCAACCCGCGCATCACCGCAAACTCGCGCTCGATCGCATGGGCCGAGGGCAGCAGCTTGGCGACCGGCCCCGGCTTGGCGCGCAGCACATAGGTCTGCGTGGGCGTGCTGAGCTGGTAGGTCGGATTGGATTGCCCGCCTTTGAACATGCTGACGGCCAGTGGGCCGTTGAAGCCCGGCAGGTGCTGTGCCAGCCAGGAGTTCAGGCGGTCTTGGTCAAGCACATGCGACCCGGTGACGGGCCGGGTGCCGGTGAAGTGGCCGAAGTCGGTCATAGGCCAGGGCCTAGTTGTCGGACTCCACGATCCGGTACAGGGCGGAGCGGTCGCGCACCGTCAGGCCGGCGGGCTCGATGCGGATCACCTCTTCGCGTTCCATGGCCTTGAGCTCCTGGTTGACGCGCTGGCGCGAGGCGCCGAGCAGCTGCGCCAGTTCCTCCTGGGCCAGCTGCAGGCTGATGCGCACCTCGTTGGCATTCGCCAGATTCTGGATGCCGTAGCTGCGCGCCAAATGCAGCAGCTGCTTGGCCAGGCGCGCGCGCAAGGGCAGGGTGTTCAGGTCTTCCACCAGGCCGAACAGCTGGCGGATGCGCCGCGACTGCAGGCGCAGCAGGGCTTCGTAGAGCTCGGTATGGGTGGCCAGGATCTTCTTGAAGTCGGCCTTGGCCACGCACAGCAAGGTGGTTTCGCCATGGGCATAGGCGTCGTGGGTGCGCCGGTCGCCGTCGAATATCGCGATGTCGCCAAACCAGGTGCCGGGCTCCAGGTAGGTCAGGGTGATCTGTTTGCCCGAGATCGAGGTGGAACTCACCCGCACCGCCCCCTTGGCGCAGGCCACCCATTCTTCTGGCGGCTCGCCGCGGGCTGCGATTAAGCCGTTGTCCTGGTAGCGTTTGACGTAGGCACATCGCAGAATGTCGTGTCGCAACGACGGTGAGAGAGACACAAACCAGTGACCGGTATTGATCGCTGCGCGTTCTTCGATGGTAAGAATCGGTTCGTCCATGGTCTGTCTTTTGGGTGACTGCTAATGGGCTGATTGTCACGCCCGTGACGCAGAAGTCGGCTCAGGGTTGTCACTTGCGTGTCTGGCCTATCGATTTTGCAGCGGCGCAGGGGCCGCGTGGGGCACCCGGTTGGGATGGCTGCCACCGCTGTGCGATCCCGATAGATGGCCGCATAATTCCGCTTCATTTACTGATCACCGGCCGTTTACAGATGGTATGGTGTGACTGAATTCAAAAAAACGCCAAAAAACTGCAGTGAAACTACGAAACACACTTCTAGGATCGACCCTCTTGGTCGCCGCATTTGGTAGTTCAGCCCTGTCTCTCGGCCGTGCCCGGGGCGCGGTGGTACTGGGCCAGCCATTGGACCTGGCGGTGGATGTGCGTCTTGATTCTGCAGACGATAGTGGCAATGCCTGCTTTGAGGCCGATGTCTTCCATGGCGATGCGCAGGTGGCGCCGAACCGGGTCCGGGTGATCGTGGTGGCCGGTGGCCAGCAGCAAGAGGCCGTGGTGCGTATCCGTTCCTCGGCGGTGGTTGATGAACCGGTGGTGGGGGTGGTGCTGCGCTCCATCTGTGGCCAAAAAGCCTCACGCCGCTATGATTTTCTAACCGACTTTCCAGTCGAGACGCGCGCTGCATCCATACCTACGATCATTCCGGCGATTGTGACGGCGCCCGCTGCCGCACCTGCCCCGGCTCCGGCGATGGATGCGCCACCTCCCGCACCTGCACCGCGGCCGGCGCCACGTCCCCCAGCGGTGCGCAGTGCGCCCAGCGCCACGGCCGCACCCATTGTCAAAGCCCCGCCCAAACCGGTGGCTGCCCCCAAGCCGGCACCGGCCAAGGAACCGGCTGCCGCGCCCAAGCCGGTCGTCAAGCCCGAAGTGCCGGACAACAAGCCGCGCCTGAAACTGGAAGCCGCTGAAGCACCTGACGAGCGCGTGGTGCAACTCAAGTCGTCCACCGACCTGGTGGTGGCGTCCACCGAAGACCCGCAAAAGCGCGCTGCCGCGGCAGCTGCCTGGCGCGAGCTCAACAACCTGCCGGCCGAAAACCCCCAGGAAAAGC
Organism: Rhodoferax ferrireducens; assembly: GCF_031458075.1. GTDB lineage: Bacteria > Pseudomonadota > Gammaproteobacteria > Burkholderiales > Burkholderiaceae_C > Rhodoferax_B > Rhodoferax_B ferrireducens_A. The sequence continues at coordinate 915,338 of NZ_JAVDXT010000002.1, forward strand.
AGCGCCTGCTGGCCTTGGAGGCAGAGTCCAAAGCCCTCAAAGCCTTGCTGGCCAAGAGCGAGGCTGACTTCAAGCTGCGGCTCGAGAAATTGGAAAACAACCGTTTCGGCGAAGGCCTGGTGTACGGTTTGCTGGCTCTATTGCTGGCTGCCATTGCGGCCGCCGGCTTCTGGTGGAACCGGGCCCGCCAGCGCGGCCTGGCCACGGCCACGGACTGGGCGCACCATGGCGAACCCAGTCCCGAAGAAATGGGGCGACCAGCCGCGCTGAGCCGCCCGGCCAAACTGGCCACCCAGCAGCCGCCCGCCACTCTGCCAGGGTCGGCCCATGACACCCACATAGATACCGAGGTGGACGAGTCCTTGTTCGAGGATTTGAAGAAGCTGACCGCCGTTACGGCAATGCCGGTCAAGCCCGCCGTGGCGCCGGCGGTAGCCGCTGCACCGGCACGCAATCTGCAGGCCGATGATTTCCTGGACGTGCAGCAGCACGCGGACTTCTTTGTGTCGCTAGGCCAGTACGACCAGGCGATTGGCGTGCTGAAAAAGAGCATAGACGAGAGCGTCGAGGTCAACCCCTTGGCCTATCTGGAGCTGCTGAAGGTCTACCACACGCTGGGCCGCCAAGCCGAATACAACCAACAGCGCGATGCCTTCAACCGCATCTTCAATTGCCAGTTGCCGGTATTCCCGGCCTTCACCAGCGAAGGCCAGACTCTGGAAAACTACCCCGCGGTGCTACGCAACATTGAAGCCCAGTGGGGCAAGCCCGAGGTGCTGGATTTCATTGAATCCTGCCTGTTCCGCGACCCGGAAGCAGCATCGATGCCGGTGTTTGACCTGGCCGCCTACCGTGAACTGCTGCTGTTGCACGCCATGGCCAAGAGTGGATTGCGCCTCACCAGCGGCAAGCGGGCCATGGAAGCGCGCAGCCGCAACAGCCTGCCTGCCGCGCTGGAGCCCCAGTTGTCGCAGCCCGGCGCACTGGAAGAGTTGCCGCGCGAGACTTCTTTCACCCAGCCCATGCTGTTGATGCCCGATCCTGCCGCGCCCGAGCGGGCCGATGTGCCGCCCGAGCCGGCCGTGTCTTCGTACCGCCAGCCGCTGGACCTGGATTTGGACCTGAATCTGGACTTCTCGAACTCGGAACTGCTGGCCATGCAACAGCTGCCGGCTGCATCGCCACCGCCACCCGCTCCGACCCCTGCCGCCAGCAACCCGCTGATGGAGCCGCTGGACCTGGATCTGGACGAGTTGATGGCAACCCCGGTGACTACACCGCCGCCGCCGACGCCGGCCCCGCCGGTGATCGACAGCAATATGCTGGAGTTCGATCTGTTCGATCCGAAGATTGAAGAGAAGATTTCGCCCAAGTCCAAGTAAGCAAAGAGCCACCGATTAGGTGGCTTTTTTATGGGTGATTTAGGCGGTTTGCGCAGGATTTCTGTGCGCAGAGTGCTATGGAAAATCTAGCGACGAACCTGCAGTGCGCCTGGGTTGACGATGTTGGTCGGCGTGCCTTTGATGAAGTTCAGCACGTTATCGAACGCGGCATTGAAGTACATCTCGTAGCTGTTTTGTTCCACATAGCCGATGTGCGGCGTGCAGATGCAGTTCTCCAGCCGCAGCAGCGCATGGCCTTGCAGGATGGGTTCGCTCTCGAATACGTCCACCGCCGCCATACCAGGGCGGCCGCGGTTCAGGCCGGCCAGCAGGGCATCGGGCTCGATCAGCTCGGCCCGCGAGGTATTCACCAGCAGGGAGGTGGGCTTCATGCGCAGCAGATCGTCCAGGGTGACGATGCCGCGGGTTTCGTCGTTGAGCCGCAGGTGCAGGGACAGCACGTCGGCCTGCTCGAACAGCTCTTCCTTGCTTTCCACCACATCGACGCCATCGGCCAGTGCGCGGGTGCGCGAGGTCTCGCGGCCCCAGACCATCACCCGCATGCCGAAGGCCCGCGCATAGGTGGTGACGATCTGGCCAATCCGGCCATAGCCCCAGATGCCCATGGTCTTGCCCTTGAGCACCGTGCCCATGCCAAAGTTGGCCGGCATGGACGCGGTCTTCATGCCCGACTGCTGCCAGACACCGTGCTTGAGGTTGCTGATGTACTGGGGCAGGCGCCGGGTGGATGCCATGATCAGCGCCCAGGTGAGTTCGGCCGGCGCGACGGGCGAACCCACGCCTTCGGCGACGGCGATGCCGCGCTCGGTGCAGGCTGCGATATCGATGTGGGAGCCGATGCGTCCGGTCTGGGCAATCATTTTGAGCCGGGGCAGCTTCTCAATCAGCTGGCGGTTCAGCTGGCTGCGCTCGCGGATCAGCACGATGATGTCGGCGTCCTTGAGGCGTACCGACAGCTGGCCCAGGCCTTTGACGGTATTGGTGTACACCTTGGCTGCATAAGGTTCCAGCTTGATGGCGCAGTCGAGTTTGCGAACGGCATCTTGGTAGTCGTCAAGGATCACAATATTCATCCCCCGATTGTGCCTTGGCGCCGATGCCTGCCTGTACCTGTATGTATCTAATAAGCGCCGCAGCCGGCGGCAAATGTGCCTTGGTGGGCTATCTGCGGGCCGGCCGGCGCGCCGGGGTGCGCAGAGCCAGGTAGCCAAGCCTTACTGCAGCAGGGCGCGCGGGCCGGATTCCAGGGCGGCCAGCCGGTCCAGCTCGGCGCAGACATCGGCCATGCGGCCCGAAATCAGCATGCGGCCTGCGTTGGCCGGAGTCTGCGGCCCATCGACCACGCGCAGCACCCGCAAGGGGCGCAACGGACGCAGAGGCGTTGCGGGATGCAAGCTGGGGCAGGCACCACGCATCGGAGCCGCACTGGCGTGGCTGGCGCAGGCATTGCCGCGGGCCGGGCCGGGCCGTAGCGCCAGCGCCTGGCGCAGGCTGCGCGTCTTGGCCGAATGGAGGTTGAACCAACCGACCAGGCCCTGGAACGAGCCGAACAGACCGGTAGGCGAAAACGATGCGATTCCCATATGAAACTCCCACGACATGGTGTGCTGGATGCGGATGGACAGGATGGCTGTGCGTTGGCGCTGCGGGCTTACATCAGCAGGGTGTTGCGGATGAGGCCGACGGCCAGCCCTTCGATGGCGAAGCTCTCGCCGGGCTCGACCACGATGGTGGCGTAGTCGGGGTTTTCGGGCAGCAGCTCGATCAGGTTCTTGTTGCGGCGAAAGCGTTTGACGGTGACTTCCTCACCCAACCGGGCCACCACGATCTGGCCGTTCTTGGCATCGCTGGCCGACTGGACGGCGAGTAGGTCGCCGTCGAGGATGCCGATGTCGCGCATCGACATGCCGCGCACCTTGAGCAGGTAGTCGGGCTTGTGGCGGAACATGCTGGCCTCTACGTGGTAGGTTTGGTCCACATGTTCCTGCGCCAAAATCGGGGAGCCGGCAGCCACCCGGCCAATCAGCGGCAGGGCCAGCTGGTTGAGGGTGTGCTGGAAGCGGGATTCGTTGATGGAGCGCAGGGTGTCGCTCTTGAGCCGGATGCCGCGCGAGGTGCCGCTGACCAGTTCGATCGCGCCTTTGCGGGCCAGGGCCTGCAAATGCTCTTCGGCGGCGTTGGCCGATTTGAAGCCCAGCGTGCTGGCGATTTCGGCCCGGGTAGGCGGTGCGCCGGTGCGGGCAATGGCCGACTGGATCAGGTCCAGAATCTGTTGCTGGCGGGCGGTGAGTTTGGCGGGGAACGCTGGCAGATCCATGGGTGACTCCGTGCTAGTTTAGCGGGCTGGCTGTTTTAATATCCAGTAGCTGTATTTTTAACCAGTTTTTGAAAGTTTGCAAGCCATGGCAGTAAATTCAGGCGCGTTGGACACCAAGCCTTCCAGCATCGTGGTGCTGGGCACCGGCGGCACGATTGCCGGCCGGGCCAGCAGCGCGGGCGACAACATCGGCTATACCGCCGGCGAGGTGGGCGTGGCCCAGCTGCTGGAGTCGATAGGCGGCTTCCAGGACGGCGCGTTCCGTCTGCTGGCCGAGCAAGTGGCCCAGGTGGATAGCAAGGACATGGGCTTTGCGCTGTGGCAGCAGCTGGCCGCGCGCTGCGCTTATTGGCTGGCCCAGCCCGAGGTGGCGGCCATCGTCATCACCCATGGCACGGATACGTTGGAAGAAACCGCCTACTTTCTGCAGGCCGTGCTGGACCCGGCCAGGCCCATCGTGCTGGCCTGCGCGATGCGCCCGGCCACCGCCCTGGTGCCGGACGGGCCGCAGAACCTGCTGGATGCGATGGCGGTGGCCAGCACCCCGGGCGCACGCGGCGTGCTGGCGGTCTGCGCGGGCAATATCCACGGCGCGCAGGATGTGCAAAAGGTGCACAGCTACAAGGTGGATGCGTTCTCGTCGGGCGAGGCCGGCCTGTTCGGGGTGGTGGAAGAAGGGCGGGTGCGCCTGTTCCGGCCCTGGCCGTCTGCCATCGATTTTTATACGGAAAATAGGCCTCCAGCGCAGGTAGAGATTACGCGAGAAGCTATCAAAAACATAGTGATCAGCGCAGCAGCTGCCAGCGACTGGCCGCGGGTGGAGATCGTGCTGAACTACGCCGGGGCGAACGGTCTGCTGGTGGATGCGCTGGTGGCCCAGGGCGTGCGCGGCATCGTGGTGGCGGGCACCGGCAATGGCACGCTGCACCTGGACTTGCAGGCGGCCCTGCTGCGCGCCATGGCGGCCGGGGTGCGGGTGCTGCGCTCGACCCGCTGCGTGTTTGGCCGGGTGCAGGCCATGCCGGCGGATGCGATTCCCGATGCGCAAGGCCTTTCGCCGGTGAAGGCGCGGATTGCGCTGCTGCTGGAGCTGCTAGCCGCCCCATGAAAAAAGCCGCCGGGCTCAGCACCCGGCGGCTTTTTGGGGTTGGCGTCAGCGCTTTAGGCGGCCAGGGCGGCAAACGCGCGGGCGGTGATTTCGTCCACCGTGCCGGTACCGCTGATGGCGCGGTACTTGGGGGCGGCTGCGGGCTCGTTGCGGGCCCAGCTGGAGTAGTAGTCGACCAGCGGGCGGGTCTGGGCGCTGTACACCTCCAGGCGCTTGCGCACGGTTTCTTCCTTGTCGTCGTCGCGCTGGATCAGCGGTTCGCCGGTGACGTCGTCCAGGCCTTCGACCTTGGGCGGGTTGAACTTGACGTGGTAGGTGCGGCCGGAGGCCGGGTGCGAGCGGCGGCCGCTCATGCGTTCGATGATGGCGTCGAACGGCACATCGATTTCCAGCACGTAGTCGAGCTTGACGCCGGCGGCCTTCATGGCGTCGGCCTGGGGCAGGGTGCGGGGGAATCCATCGAACAGGCAGCCATTGGCGCAGTCGGGCTGGGCCAGGCGTTCCTTCACCAGGTTGATGATCAGGTCGTCGCTGACCAGGCCGCCGGACTTCATGACCGCGTCGGCTTGCAGGCCCAGGGGCGTACCGGCCTTGACGGCAGCGCGCAGCATGTCACCAGTGGAGATTTGCGGGATGCCGTATTTCTGGCAAATGAAGGTGGCTTGCGTACCCTTGCCGGCGCCGGGTGCGCCCAACAAAATCAGTCTCATGGAAATTCCTCGGAGTGTTTAAAACCACGTGGCACAACTGGCAGTCCGAGAACTACCGCCGTGCTTCATTCCGTCAGAGGATACCAGAGGCTTCAGTACAGTTTGCTTACGCGTTCCAGGTCTTCCGGCGTGTCGACGCCGGCGCCCGGCGCATGGGCTGTGACGTGCACCGCGATGCGGTGGCCATGCCACATCGCGCGCAGCTGCTCCAGGGCTTCCGTCACCTCGATAGGCGCCTGCGGCAGGGTCGGAAACAGCCGCAAAAATCCGGCCCGGTAGGCGTAGATGCCGATGTGGCGCAGCGGCGCCGGGTCGGGCAGGGCGCGGAAGCTGTGGTCGGGCGTGGCGCCGTCGCGCCACCAGGGAATCGGCGCCCGGCTGAAGTACAGCGCGTACTGCTGGGCGTCCAGCACCACCTTGACGAAATTCGGGTTGGCCAGGTCGGCCAGGCTGTCGATGGTGTGCGCCGCCGTGCCCATGCTGGCCTGCGGACGCTGCAAGAGCAGGGCGCCGACTTCGTTGATCAGCTGCGGGTCGATCAGCGGCTCGTCGCCCTGCACATTGACCACGATGGCGTCGTCGGCCAGGCCCAGCAGCTGGCTGGCTTCGGCCAGGCGGTCGCTGCCGGACGGGTGGTCGTTGCGGGTCAGGATGGCTTCCACGCCGTGGGCCTGACAGGCTTCGAGGATGCTCTGGCTGTCGCAGGCGACCACGGTGCGCGCGGCCTGCGACAGCATCGCGCGCTGCGCGACCCGCACCACCATGGGCGCGTCGCCCAGGGCTGCCAGCGGCTTGTTCGGCAGGCGGGTCGAGGCCAGGCGGGCCGGGATCAGGACGGTGAAGCTCACAGGCCCAGCTCCTCGTCGCTCAGGGTGCGGGCTTCGTTTTCCAGCAGGATGGGGATGCCGTCGCGCACCGGGTAGGCCAGGCGGGCGCTGCGCGACGTCAGCTCTTGTTTTTCGCGGTCGAATTGCAGCGGGCCCTTGGTGACGGGGCAGACCAGCAGCTCGAGAAGTTTGCTATCCATGGGTGAATTCTGGTTGGTATCAGGTCAGCGCAGAAGTGCGCGCAGGGGGCGATGATAGCCAGGGATCGACCCGTTGGTCGAGTGCGGCCAGGAAGCCGGGCTCCAGTTCCACCCGCAAGGGCACGGCCAGGGCGTCCGGCTGGTGGTGCCACAGCTTCACCGCATCTTTTTCGGTACAAATAACGGTCTGGCGTAGATGTTCTGTGCGCGACCAGCTATCAAAATCGTAGTGATCGGGCAGGGCTTCGGTTGCTTCCAGTTCCAGCCCCGCGGCGCGCAGCATGCTGAAAAAGCTCTCCGGCTGGGCGATGGCCGCTACCGCTCGCAGTGGCGTGTTGCGCAGCGTGGCCAGCGGGCGGCGCGTCCCGTCGGCCTGCACGGCGTAATCGGCCAACGCGCGCCGCGCCCGGAAGCCGGCAAACGCGGGCTGGGCGCCGCTGTGCAGCACCAGGTCCACCGGCCGCGGCCAGGCTTCGCGCAGCGGGCCGGCGGGCAGCAGAAAGCCGTTGCCCACGCCGCGGTCGTCAAAGATGCAGATTTCCAGGTCGCGGTGCAGTGCGCGGTGCTGCAGGCCGTCGTCGCAGACGATGAGCTGGGTCTGCGGATAGCGCGCCAGCAGCGCCTGGGCCGCTTCGAGCCGCTGGCGGGCCACGAATACCGGCACCTGGCAGCTGCGGCGCACCAGGGCAGGCTCGTCGCCGACTTCGGCGGGCAGGCTGTCGGGCAGGACTTCGCGGCAATCCGTGCTGCTGCGGCCGTAGCCGCGCGAGATGACGCCCACCGCTATGCCGCGTGCCTGCCAGTGCCGCACCAGGGCCATGACTACCGGGGTTTTGCCGGAGCCACCGGCCACCACATTGCCGACCACGATGACCGGCACCGGCACGCGGCCGGTGTGCAGCCAGTTCAGACGGTAGAGCAGATTGCGCAGGCCGCCGAGCAGGCCGTACAGCAGGGACAAGGGCCACAGCAGCCAGGCCAGCGCGCCGCGGGAGCGCCAGGTGCGCAGCAGGGTGGCTTCCAGCCCCATGGGCTTACTTGGGGGTGGCCTGGGTGGCAAAGGTGATTTGGTTCAGGCCTGATCGCCGAGCGGCTTCCATCACGGTGATGACCGACTGGTGGGCGGCGCTGGCATCGGCGCTGATGATGACAACCATGTCCTTGCCACCCTTGGCGGCGTTCGCCAGGGCCAGGGACAGGGCATCGACGCTGCGGCCTTCGACCGGGCTTTTGTTGATGGCGTAGCGGCCGTCGCTGCCCACGGCGACGATGATTTCCTTGGGGTAGTTGCGCTGGGCGTCGGTATTGGCCACCGGCAAGGTGATCTGCAGCTCGGTGAACTTGCTGTAGGTGGTGGACAGCATCAGAAAGATCAGCACCACCAGCAGCACGTCGATGAACGGGATCAGGTTGATTTCGGGCTCTTCGCGGGAGCGGTGGCGGAAGTTCATGGTCGCAATATCTCCGTTCAGCCCCGTTTGCGGACGGCGTTCAGGTGGCGGGCGAACTGGTCGGCGGCCATCTCCAGGGTCAGCAGGTATTCGTCCACCCGGGCCCGGAAGTAGCGCCAGAAGATCAGCGAGGGAATGGCCACGATCAGGCCGAAGGCGGTGTTGTACAGCGCCACCGAGATGCCGTGCGCCAGTTGGGCCGGGTTGCCGCCCATGCCGCCGCCATTGCCCTGGGAGCCGAAAATCTCGATCATGCCGATCACCGTGCCCAGCAGTCCCAACAGCGGGGCGGCGGATGCGATGGTGGCCAGCGCGCTGAGGTATTTCTCCAGCTTGTGGGCCACCGAGCGGCCGGCGCTCTCCATGGCGTCGCGCACATCGTCGTCGCTGCAGCGGGGGTGGGTGTTGAGCACCCGCAGGCCGCTGGCCAGTACTTCGCCCAGCGACGAGTTCTGCGCCAGCTGGTTCACGATGCCGGGCGCCGGGATGCTGGTCTGCGAGACGGTGAGCACCTCGTTGAGCAGCTTGGGGGGGACGATTTTGGAGGTTTTGAGGCTCAGGAATCGCTCAATCACCAACGCCAACGCGAGGATGGAGCAGGCAACCAAGGGCCAGATGGGCCAGCCTGCGGCTTGTATGATCGAAAACAATATAGCTCTCCGCGTGGTTTAGACAGGACTTGCACGTAGCGCAACTCGTTACAGATTCGCGATTATGGCTTAGCCCGAAGCTCTTGCGGCCAGCAACTTGTGGCAAGCTGCCGACGCCGTAGTCACCCACATTTCTTGTGGATAACTTTGTGAAGAACTTCTGCGCGCAGCGCTGAAATCCAGCGTCCATGCGGGCTTGTGACACTTCGATGAAAATTTAAGCAGAAAAAATCCAATTGAAATCAAGCACTTACCACATTAATTCGGCGCAATCGGGTGTTTTTTCGCATTTGCTAATGAATCGCATTGGGGACATCAGGCCTGTGGAGCACTTCGCAGGCAAAACTCGCGCAACCGCGCGCCAAAGCTGATGCCTGGCCTGCAAAACCCAGCATTGGCGCCACGAATCTGGCCGGTTGGCGTGCTGTGCCGCGCCATTGCTGAGGCCTTGGAGGCGCGCTTCAATCCGGTCGCGGTGCGCGGCGAGATTTCGGGCTTCGCGCGCGCGTCCAGCGGGCATTGCTACTTCAATCTCAAGGACGCGCAAGGCCAGATCCGCTGCGCCATGTTCCGCCGCGCGGCCAGCCTGCTGGACTTTGCGCCGCGTGACGGCGAACTGGTGGAAGTGCGTGGCCGGCTCGGCGTGTACGAGCCGCGCGGCGACTTGCAGCTGATCGTGGAAAGCATGGGCCGGGCCGGGCAGGGCGCCTTGTTCGAGCAGTTTTTGCAGCTCAAGGCCAAGCTGGAGGCTGAAGGTCTGTTCGATCCGGCGCGCAAGCGCCCGCTGCCGCTGCTGCCACGCGGCATTGGCGTGGTCACGTCCTTGGGGGCGGCGGCCTTGCACGACGTGGTGTCGGCCTTGCAGCGGCGCGTGCCGCATATCCCGGTGGTGCTGGCGCCGGCCTTGGTGCAGGGCGCAGCTGCACCCGGTGAACTGGTTAAAGCGCTATCAAATCTATACCGGTACACGCAGGCTGAATCTGCGCCAGAGGCCGATTCCTCTCAAAACGTGACGATAGACCTGATCTTGCTGGTGCGCGGCGGCGGCTCGCTGGAAGACCTGTGGGGCTTCAACGACGAGCAACTGGCCCGCACCATCGCCCACAGCCCGGTGCCGGTGGTCAGCGGCGTCGGCCACGAGACCGACTTCACCATTGCCGATTTTGTGGCCGACTTGCGGGCCCCCACGCCGACGGCGGCGGCCGAACTGGCGGCCCAGCCGCGCGAGGTCTGGCTGGGCGCCTTGGCGCTGGCTGGGCAGCGTTTGCAGGATGCCGTGCAGCGCAAACTCGATACCCAGGCCCAGCGCCTGGACAGCGCGGCCCAGCGCCTGGGACGGCCCTCGGGCTTGGTGGCGCGCCAGCAATGGCATCTGGGCCAGCAGGCGCAGCGGCTGCGTTATGCGGTGCTATCGAATGTAGAGCGGGAGAAGGCCCGCCATCAAGCGCTGAAGACCGATTTTCCTAGCAAGGTAAGCCAGGCAATCCGCCAGCGCCATGAGCGCCTGGACCGTGCAGGCCGCGGCCTGGCGCTGCTGGACCCGCAGCTGGTGCTGCAGCGCGGCTATGCTTTGCTGCGCAGCGCCGAAGGCCTGCCGATCACCCGCGTCGGACAGACCGCCGAAGGGCGCTCGGCAACCGCCATTCTGGCCGATGGTGAGGTTGATCTTCGTGTCCTACAGACGCGCCTTAATTAGTTTCTACAATCCACCCGTTAACCACCAACCCACGAGGAAAAACATGGAACATACCCTGCCCCCATTGCCCTACGCGATCGACGCTCTGGCGCCTGCTTATTCCCAGGAAACCCTGGAATACCACCACGGCAAGCACCACAACGCCTACGTGGTCAACCTGAACAATCTGCAAAAGGGCACCGAGTTTGAATCGCTGACCCTGGAAGAAATCATCAAGAAGTCCAGCGGCGGCATCTACAACAATTCCGCTCAAATCTGGAACCACACCTTTTTCTGGAACTGCATGAAGCCCCAGGGCGGCGGTGAACCCAGCGGCGCGCTGGCTACGGCAATCAATGCCAAGTTCGGCTCCTACGCGGCTTTCAAGGAAGCTTTCGTCAAGTCGGCTGTGGGCAACTTCGGTTCCGGCTGGACCTGGCTGGTGAAGAAGCCTGACGGCTCGGTCGACATCGTCAACACCGGCGCCGCCGGCACGCCGCTGACCACCGCCGACAAAGCACTGCTGACCGTGGACGTGTGGGAACACGCGTACTACATCGACTACCGCAATATGCGCCCCAAGTTTGTCGAAACCTTCCTCGACAAGCTGGTGAACTGGGAATTCGCGGAAAAGAATTTCGCCTGAGCTTTTTAGCGCCCTGAAAAAAAGCCCGTCTGTGACGGGCTTTTTTTTATTTGGCTTGCTCGAAGGGTTTGCCGCCGAGTTTGCTGCCGGCCTTGATGCCCTTCTTGGCGAACCAGCCTACGTTCATTTCCAGCACATAGCGCACCGGTTTGGTCGAGCAGTGCGAGTCAGTGGTTTGCGGCTTCATGTCGGCCAGGTTGGCGATGGAGCCGTCGTCTTCCACAAACGCGGCGGTCAGCGGCAGGATGGTGTTTTTCATCCAGAAACACTGGGTGGCGGGCTGCTCGAAGACGAACAGCATGCCTTCCTGCTGCGGCATCTCCTTGCGGAACATCAGGCCGATCTGGCGCTGGTCGGGCGTCAGCGCCAACTGGGTGTCGATCTGGTGGATGCCGGCCGTCAGCGTGATGCGGGGCAGGTTGGTTTGTGGGGCATCTTGTGCGCTGGCCGAGCCTATGCCGGCGCACACCAAGGACAAGGAAAAGCAGAAGGAGTGGATCAGTTTTTTCATGGAATGTGGTGCAAAAATTAAACTTGCTGCGAGCTTTTGGTCTGCATTCTGGCACTGCCAAATGGGCCAGCCGCCGACCATGGCAGCTTGTGATTAAAGACTAGAATCTTTTGCAAAAGCATGCTGTGCTGCCTGCTACGCATTTATTCCCCCATCTTTACATCTACTGGAGTCTCGATTTCCATGTACCAGCACATCCAAGTACCCGCTGAAGGCCAGAAAATCACGGTCAATGCGGACTTCTCCCTCAACGTGCCAGACCAGCCGATCATTCCGTTCATCGAGGGCGACGGCACCGGGCAAGACATTACGCCCGTGATGCTGAAGGTGGTGGATGCAGCGGTGGCCAAGGCCTATGGCGGCCAGAAAAAGATCCACTGGATGGAAATCTATGCAGGCGAAAAGTCCACCAAGATCTACGGCCCGGACGAATGGCTGCCCAAGGAAACCCTGGATGCTGTACGTGATTACGTGGTGTCCATCAAAGGCCCGCTGACCACGCCTGTGGGCGGTGGTATCCGCTCCCTGAACGTGGCCTTGCGCCAGGAGCTGGACCTGTATGTCTGCCTGCGCCCGGTGCAGTACTTTGATGGCGTGCCTTCGCCCGTCAAGGAGCCGCACAAGACCGATATGGTGATCTTCCGCGAGAACTCGGAAGACATCTACGCGGGCATCGAATTCGAAGCCGAGTCCGACAAGGCCAAGAAGCTGATCAAGTTCCTGCAGGAAGAGATGGGCGTCAAGAAAATCCGCTTCCCCAATACCTCGGGTATTGGCGTGAAGCCGGTGTCGCGCGAAGGCACTGAGCGCCTGGTGCGCAAGGCTTTGCAGTACACCATCGACAACAACAAGCCCAACCTGACCATCGTGCACAAGGGCAACATCATGAAGTTCACCGAAGGTGGCTTCCGCGACTGGGCCTACGCACTGGCACAAAAGGAGTTTGGTGCCGAACTGATCGACGGCGGCCCGTGGATGAAGTTCAAGAACCCGAAGACCGGCAAGGAGATCGTCGTCAAGGACGTGATTGCCGACGCGTTCTTGCAGCAAATCCTGCTGCGTCCCGCCGAGTACAGCGTGATCGCCACGCTGAATCTGAACGGCGACTACGTGTCTGATGCGCTGGCCGCCCAGGTCGGCGGTATCGGCATTGCGCCGGGTGCGAATATGTCCGATTCCGTGGCTTGCTTTGAAGCCACCCACGGCACGGCCCCCAAGTACGCCGGTAAGGATTACGTGAATCCCGGTTCGGAAATTCTGTCGGCCGAAATGATGTTGCGCCACATGGGCTGGATCGAAGCCGCTGACCTGATCATCGCGTCGATGAAAAAATCCATCGCCAGCAAAAAGGTGACTTACGACTTCGCTCGCCTGATGGAGGGCGCAACGCAGGTCAGCTGCTCTGGCTTCGGCCAGGTAATGATCGACAATATGTAGTGCTTTTTGCAGCCTTGCTTGGCGTCTCACAAGCCCCTGATTTTCTGGTGAAAGTCAGGGGCTTTTGCTTTTTGCACTTCGTATCGGTCTGCCGCTGGCCTGGCTATGCGTGCATTTTGTCTACAGCGGGTTCAGCGATTTCGCAACGTTAGGCGTGAAATAGTCCGCTCATCGAGGGTGTCTGTGGAAGTGGTGCAATGCTGTCATTCTTATGGCAGTATCATCTGAATGTAAAAAGAGTAACAAAATTCATATTGGCATTCAAATCATGTAAATTGCCAGCGCCGTTGGGATAGGTACCAGGTTGATGCGCATAATCCGTTGCTCTTAATGAAGTATCTCCAGGGGATGCCCGCACTGCTTTTGAGCAGAGTGATGTAAGAGTTGCGCGAGCATGTCTTGGATGGCCATTCGCTTGAAGAGCTTGCTAGCAGCAGTCGATGGCTTGGCTAAATTGACGGAAACCAGAAGCGTACCTGTTTGGAAAATGGCTCAATCTGATCAAGATATTCGGAATCGTCTGCTGGTGGCGCGATTGCCTGCGATGCCAGAAATTTTGTTCAAACTGCTTGAACTTTGCCAGGCGGATGATGCTGGCATGGCCGAGCTGGCCAAGCTGATCGCCAATGACGCGGGCATGACCAGCAAGGTTCTGAATGTGGCCAACCATGCTGCCTATTACCGTGGTGAGCAAAAGGTGGGGCTGGTCCAGGCGCTAAGCATCTTGGGTGCCGACGTCATCAAGACAGTCATCATCAGCGAATCGGTGCGACATACCTTCAATGGTTTTTCCAGCTCGGCCAGCCGTGACATGCGAAGTTTTTGGAAGCACGCCTTGACGACCGCCGTCATTGCCCGTGAAGTTGCCAAAAAGATGGGCTATCTTCATAGCGAGGAAGCCTACCTGGCGGGACTGCTGCACGATGTTGGACGTTTGGCATTGATGGCCGTGGCGCCAAATGAATATGGCTTCAATTTTCTAGCCCAGGACGACGAAAACCTGTGCGCGGTGGAAATTCGAACCCTGCAAATTTCCCATGCGGAAGCCGGTGCATGGCTGGTGGAGCGATGGAACTTGGATTCGTTCATGGCGGACAGCATTCTCTACCACCATGAGGCCGCAGCCCGCATAGAAACTGCCCATGCGCTGATTCGTATCGTTCACCTGGCCAACTGGATGGCGAATCAACCGTCGGATGCCTTAATGCCGGCGGAGGCAGGCGCTCTTTGCCAGCTGTCTAATGACACCATGCTGCTCATCATGCAAGGGGCGGCGGCTCAAGTTAAAAAATCCGCTTCATTTCTCGGAATAGATTTGTCCGGGACGGACGCCATGCCGGTTCCCGCCGTGGATAGCCCCAGAGAGCCAGCGGCCAATCCGTCTCAACCAGGGCCGCTCACGAACGCTGTTCTGGATATGACCTTGGCTGCGGAGCTGAGGCAGTCTTTCGCCCGGCAAAAGGGCGATACCCAGTTGCTCAACTCTGTTCGCCACAACGCGCGGATTCTGTTTGATGTGGACGAGAGCATCATCCTGCTGATGAATGGTGGAGGGCAGTCTCTGGTCGCAGTTGCATCGGGTGATCGACGCCAGCGCTTGGCCGAGTTTTCTATCAGTCTCTTGGAAAATCGCAGCGGAATTGCCGCAACGGTTCGGCAAAGACAGCTGGGCTTTCTGGATCGTGCCGGCGGCGCTCTGAGCGTACCGGAAGAGCAATTGCTGAGAATATTTGGTGCCGATTGCCTGGTCTGCATCCCCTTTGCCGACGGAGCACAGTGCTTTGGCGTGATGGTGTGCGGTGTGCGGTCTTGGCAACTAGCTGACCTACAGCGTCGCGAGCGCCTGCTGCACACATTTGGCTTGCAGGTTGGGGCTGCGCTGGCCGCAGCAGCCAGTGACCAAGGCGAGATTGACCGGCGTATTGCACGGATCAAAGAGGATTATCGTGAAAACGCTCATCGTGTGGTCCATGAGATAAACAATCCACTCGCAATTATAAAAAACTATCTGAGTGTTCTGGATGAAAAATTAATTCGAGAAGAGCCAGTGTCCGGTGAGCTATCGATACTGAATGAGGAAATTGACCGTATCGGAAACATTCTGGATGAATTTAGTGGTGCGGAACCCAAAATCCAGGAGCAACCGACGGATATCAATAAAATCATCAAGCAGTTGGTTAGTTTGTTTCGAGAAAGTAAATTTTTACCCGCATCGGTACATATCGGTACGCAATTGTCCGAGAATTTTTATGAAATCGATGCATCCAGTGATTTGGTGAAACAGGTGCTGGTGAATCTTCTCAAAAATTCCGTGGAGGCACTACCCTATGGCGGCCTGATTGAGGTGGTAAATGGTGGGCAGATTGTACGTAATGGGCGCGAAGTATTGGCTTTGTATGTAAAAGACAATGGCCCCGGCATTCCGGCGGCTGTTTTACCCAAGATTTTTACACCCGTGGTGAGCGAGAAACCTGGCAAAAATAGGGGGTTGGGTTTAAGCATTGTGAATAGCTTGGTTGAGAAAATGGATGGATTTATAAGTTGCACAAGTTCTAAAACAGGAACGGTATTTGAAATTTTATTTCCAATCCGTAGTTCTGTATTGGACGGGTTTTCTTCGGTTTCAACCAAGGATGGAGTCTGATTTGTCAAATTTGAGTGATGCTGCAAACGGTTTGGAATTAAATTTCCCGGTTGGTTACACGTCACTGCCAGACTCAGTGGAGTCGCCGGTATTGGTCTTACTGGTGGACGACGAACCAAGAATCCTCAGCAGCCTGAATGAATTGCTCAAAGGGCGTGGTTATTTGTTGACCAGTGCAGCCAACGGAGGGGATGCGATCCAGCATCTGCGGCGAGGGCCTTTTGATTTGGTAATCCTGGATCTGCATCTGCCCGACATCGGGGGGCATGAAATCATGGATTTCATGAACCAACAGAAAACCGGTTGCAACGTAATCGTCACCAGCGGTGCACGGGGTATTGATGCAGTCATTGGTGCGCTCAAACGTGGCGCGTATGACTATCTTCGCAAGCCCTATAGCCGAGAGGAATTACTGAAGGCAGTTGACAATGCCTTGCAGCAGCGTCGTCTGAAGGCGGAAAACCAGCGCATTGCCTTGCGGCTGGAGCGGTCCGAGAGAATCTATCGTTATCTGGTTGATAGCTCGCCAGATATTATTTACACGCTGGACCATGAAGGGCGTTTTACCTTTGTCAATGACCGTGCACACCAATTGCTGGGATTTAGCCGTGATGAAATCCTGGGTAAACATTTTTCAGTGCTGGTACATGAGGATGACCTAGACCGGGCTCACTATGTTTTCAAGGAGTGCCGAGATGACCATCGGCTATCGCGCAATGTTGAACTCCGATTGAAATCTCGCCATACCGCCAATGACCAACGCACATTTAGCCATGAGCTGACAAATATTACCTTTGGTAGTACCGAAGATTTACAAAATTCTGAGCTGGACCGGCAGAAGGCCTTTTGGGGAACCTATGGTGTTGCGCGTGACATCACCGAGCGCAAGCGGGCTGATGAGCTGATCAATTACCAAGCTTTTCACGATATTTTGACCCAACTGCCCAACCGCGCACTATTTCGAGACCGCCTTGGTCTTGCGCTATTGCAGGCAAAACGCAATGAGTCAAATCTCGCAGTGATGTTTCTCGATTTAGATCGTTTCAAAATTGTGAATGACACGCTCGGACATGGCGTTGGGGACGAGTTACTGCAACAGGTGTCCTCTCGGCTGAAAGCCTGTTTACGCCGCTGTGACACCCTTTCGCGATTGGGTGGAGATGAGTTTCTGGTGGTACTAGCCGATCTTACAGATCGACGCGATGCCGCGTTGATTGCCGAAAAATTTATTGAATCTTTGCGGCAGCCATTTGCGCTCGCGGACCAATTGGTACACATCTCTGCGAGTATTGGAATCGCGGTCTATCCGTTCGATGGTTCGACCGTGGATGAGTTGATACGCCACTCGGATGTCGCGATGTACCAAATGAAGACCCAAGGCAAGAATGGCCATGTCTTCTTTGATGCTTCGATGCTGGATGCCGCCACGCAGAGAATTGCACTTGAACATAGCTTGCACTTGGCAGTTGAGCAAGGTGAGCTGGAGATGTATTACCAGCCGCAAGTCGACGTGATGACGCATAAAGTCGTGGGGGCTGAGGCTCTCATGCGCTGGAACCATCCTGAGCGAGGCTTCTTAAGCGCGGGGGAGTTTTTGCCATTCGCCGAAGAAAATGGATTGATGATTCCGATTAGCGATTGGATGCTTGAGGCCATTTGCCATGATCTGAAGGAGTGGAATAAGGTTGGTGATAATAAAATATGTTTGTCACTCAATCTTTCTCCGCAGTACTTGGATCGTGGTGATTTTTTTGACAACTTAAAAAATGCGCTTATTCGTCATGATATTGAACCCAAGCAAATTGAAGTTGAAGTAACGGAAAATATTTGCATCCGTAATCCACAGGTTGCGATTGAGCAGCTGGATAAACTCGGGCAATTGGGTGTCAGTGTTGCCATTGATGATTTTGGCACGGGCTATTCTTCATTGTCTTATTTGCACAGGTTCCCTATACATACCATCAAGATTGATCGGGCATTTGTAATGGAAATTCAGGATGTGGGTGCGCATTTTCCTGTGGTTTTGGCGATTATTTCCATTGCACGTGGTCTTGGTTTGAATCTTATTGCAGAAGGGGTGGAAACCCGAATTCAAGAGCGGTATTTAAAGAATGCTGGATGCGACGTCATGCAAGGATTTCTGTACCATAAGCCGCTTCCACAACATGCTTTCATGGAGTTGTTGCGCAATCAGAATAGCCTTGTGGCCGAGATGCATTGACTATTGCCAGCAGGGAGTTGGAAGCCCGCAGAAGTCCGGAGTTTGGGTTTTCTGTATTCTTATGTATTCCATGATTACCCCAAAATTCATTGGTTGAATCCCAGCTGGTAAATTGTCGTTTGGATGTCCGGCCTACTCGCGACCGCGCTAGAAGCGGTTTAGGTTTTTGGGGGGAAGCGCCGCATCCAGGATTTGCGCAGCAAGTGCGGAATCAGGAGGTGTAAGGGCATGCGCAGCGCGTGGGAGCGTACGTACAAAAGCCAGCGTGCCAGGCCTGTCCATCGGCTGTCGCAGCTTGGATGGTCGGGTTGTAGCGCTAGGCCCAGCATCCATGCCATCAATGCCCTTGAAAGCCGATTAGGGCCTAGCTGATCCAACCGGCTCTGTAGATGTTCCGGCGTCTGAAAGTCCAGTAGACGCCGAAGTTGAAAGAGGGCATGGAACAGCGGAATCTGGAGACCAAGTACTTCAGCGCGTTCAATTAATGCGCTCCAGAAGTTCGCTTGGTGGCTGAAGTCGTTCAATAGGTCGCGCAGGTCCAATAGATCGCGTAATCCATGGCCGAATTCGCCTTCTTGGAACAGGTGTACGGCGCTGTGCAGCACCATGTCTACCGGCGCGAGTATGTACAGCCCCGGATAACCGGGTAGCGGCATTGCGTCGCGCAGCAATTTGTCACCATCTACATTAAAGCGAGAGGTTGGTGGTGTGATTGTGTGGTGCAGGTCAATGAAAGAGTCTCTGTGCACGTGCCGCAGCGGCGGAATTTCGTGCATCCATTGCCGGTAATACCTTTGGTTGTAGGCATCGCGCTCGTCGGAAATCCAGCCAGCGGCAAACAAGGCGTTTTCTACGGCTTCAATTTGTGCCCGCGGTACCAGCAGGTCGATGTCCGCAAACAGGCGTCCGCGGGCAGCGGCCATGTTCGCCATCAGGTAGGCCGCACCCTTTAGCACCACCACGGGGCCTTCTATTCCACGTAATGCTCTGGAAATACGGTCAACCTCCCAGCGAACTTCATGTTGCTGGCGTTCGGCTAACCGCAGTCCGCCTTCCAAATGAACGCGCGGGCCGATTGGCACGTCATCCAAGAGGCTGTTGTCAATGTGTTGGCATGCCAGGCGGGCAAGTAGTCGGGCCTGACGGGCTTGGCCGAGCAAAGATTCCCATTCGTGAACCGACAACGCGGGACGCCAGTCGGTCTTGGCCCAGACAGCGGTAAGCAGGTTTGCGCTCACGCATTCCTCCTGGCGGCAAGCGCATCAAACGCCACTACTGCATCATCGAGTTGGCTGTAGCGGAAGTCGTAGCAATCACTTTCGTCTATGACTTTTGACAGCACTTCAAAGCCCTTCAGTCCCAACACCATGTAGTTGAATGCGTTGCGGCCGAGCTCCAGCATGCTATTGGCCTTGGAGCGAGGGGTCATCTGAGCTGTGGCCCCCGCCATGTACTTGGGGAAAATAACCCAGCGAGGACGGGCCGTTTCCTGGATGCGGTCGATATGTGCGGAGGGGGCTTTGAGCAGAGACACGCTTCCCTTGGACGTGTCGTGTACGACCTTGCTGAATATGGCTCCGGGCACGTAGCGACGAATGACGTCAATCGATTGGTTCTTGAGGCTGATAGGACGGCCCAATGGCGTAATCGATGTGTCGGTGAGTGAGATGAGGGCTAGTTCATCCGACAGCAGGCGCCAGCCACGGTTCACCAAGCCCGCACACAACGTGCTTTTTCCTGATCCAGGAGGGGCGGGCAGGATGACTGCGCATCCTTCTTTTTCAATCACAGCAGAGTGAAGAATCAGGTAATGGTGAGCGTGCATGGAGATGCACCAGTTCATTGACCATTCCAACAAGGGAAACGCATGGTCCTCAGGCAATGGAATGAATGGTTCCATTCCATCGAATTTGAAGATGGCTTGGCGACGCGCCCAGCGACGCCAGCCCGAGCCAGAGGCAATGGTGACGCTGTAATCTACAAAATGGCTTTCGTCCAATACGGTGTAGTTGCCGTACAGCGTATACAAGCCTTCTGCGATCGAGTCAATCGGCGATAGGATTCGAAATGAAAATGGGCCGATTTTTAAAATCAGCCCATTGCTTTGGAGTCTATGTTGGATCTCGAGAAAATTTAATTCTTCTAATTTCACTCGTTAAATGCTTCCACTAAGCCATGCGTGCACAGTTCATTCAGTATTTTCTCGACCAAGTCGTTTAGCTGGTCGCTGTCAGCTAGAGACGACGTACTTGTCAATTCTGAGACGAGATTGTTGAAACTACGGGATTTTTCTACAAGAGTATTCAGTATAAATGCCCGAACTGAATCCATCTGATGGGTTTGTCCCGAGCCTTCGTCGAAAACAACATACTCGTCATCCCAAGAAGCCCAATGCAGGCTTGCCGCAGGATTTATTTTGTATGCTGTGTGGCTCACTAGGTTGGCAGAAATACGGTAGTTCTCTCGATCTGGATCAGGTATGCACTTCCATGTAGTCCTTGAAGAACTTCAATGCATTTGCGTAATTGTTGGTGTACAGATTTAGTACTTCAGAGGCGGTATATGGAAAATTCGTAGCAGGTGAACCGGGCAGGGAATTCAGTAATGCAGCAATCCAATGAAACTCGTCAGAGCTGGGATTGTTTTGCATGATGTACAGCAAGCCTGATGCACTACCGCCACCGAATATCGTTGAAAAAGACGTGGTTTGCGTAAATGTTTTTCCATTGACCGAATTGGTGGCCACACCTGTCGTTGAGTTGTAATTTGGCCAGTGCGAGATCATTTTGTAGTAGCCAGGGCTGTAGCCCACGCAGACCGCCTTGATGGTTTCTTGCGAATGGACTCCGGACATCGTGCCGGAAATGGTGCAGCGCTTGCCATTGGCGGTAACGGCCAGAGAGCCAGTACCTGCCAGTGTGTGCATAGGAATGGCCGCTGCCGCAACTACGGAAGAACCCTTGCTGAGGCTTTTCAACAGCATCCGACGGCGTGCCATTGCATCCGAAGCCAGCCCGGTGTTTAGCGTTGTCGTCTGTTCTACGTCTGCTTGTTCGGTTTCGGGTCTTGTAGTGTTTTCGATTTTTGACATATGGCGTCCTGGCGATCTATAAGCGGCCGTGGATTCGGGGCTGTTTGCTGAAATGCAGCAAATATTGTGCCTCACCAGAATTGTAAAAAAATATCTATGTAATTCAATGGCTTGGAGCTGTCGAGATACGCCAAATGCACGTTAATGTGCAAAACTTCCGAAAAGTGTAAAAAACCTCGACAGTCGGATTTTGGATGCACGACCCCGGCCCCGTCTGTCCGCCGGACAGGTTGCCACAACTAACGGCCAGGGCGCAAGCTTTGCTGTGGGTTCGACTCAGGCTGCGCGGACCCGGGCGTCCGAGACCGCGACCCGTATGCCGCGCACCACGTCGCCGACCACCATGATGGAGGGGCTGCCGAGTTGTTCGCGCTCGATGGTGGCGTGCAGGCTGCCCAGCGTGGTGACCACGTGGCGCTGGGTCGCCAAAGAGGCGTTTTGCACTACGGCCACGGGTGTGCTGGCGGGCAGGCCGGTGAGCAGTTCGTCCTGGATGCGGCGTGCGCCGCTGACGCCCATGTAGATCACCAGGGTGAGCTTGGCGCTCAAGGCGGTGGCGGCCAGGGCGCGCCAGTCTGTGCCTTCGTCGTCGGGCTTGGCGTGGCCGGTGACAAACACCACGCCATGCGCATATTCGCGGTGGGTCAGCGGTGCATTCAGCGAGGTGATGGCCGCCAGGCCGGAGGTGATGCCGTTGACGACGTGGACTTCCACGCCCGCGGCTTGCAGGTGTTCGACTTCTTCGCCGCCACGGCCGAAGATGAACGGGTCGCCGCCCTTGAGGCGCACCACGTTTTCGCCTTCGCGGGCGGCCATGATCATCAGCTTCTCGATGAAGGCCTGGGGGGTGGACTTGCAGCCGCCGCGCTTGCCTACATGCACCAGGCGCGCCGTGGGCGGTGCGAAGGCGACGATTTCCTCGCTCACCAGATCATCGACCAGCAGCACGGTGGCGGCCTGGATGGCTTTCAAGGCCTTGATGGTCAGCAGCTCCGGATCGCCGGGGCCGGCGCCGACCAGCGTGCATTTTCCGCCGCCCTGTACCGCTTTGGCCGGAGCCAGCTGGTTGACGGTGCCAAAACTGGATGGAAAGGAGGTGTCGGTGGGGTTCATACGGTGGCTGGGCTCAGTGTGCGGATGTGCTGGGTTAAACGCAAGATGTGTTCCACCTGCAGGGCGATGGGTTGCGGCACGGCCTTGCGCCCGGCGAGTACGTCGCGGATGTAGCGGGCGGTGGTGTCGGCATCGATGTCCTTGGGCAGATCGGGCACCGCGGCCAGTGGGCCGGTATGGGCTTCTTGCACGACGCTCGGCTGGCCACGCAGGTAGCCGGTCATTTGCGGCACGCGGCGCGGGTCAGCCACGACTTCGCCTTCGGTGCCGCGCAGCAGCAGCGCGTTGGACTGCATCAGCGCAAAGGTGGCAGCCATGGAGATCGCGTATTCGGGGTGGGTGTAGCTGCTGACCACCAGGCTGGGGCCGGCGCAGGGCGTCATCAGCTTGACCAGGCTGTGCGCGGGGTTGCGAAGGCCGACCGCGCGGCGCACGTCCAGCAGCTGCTTCAGGCCCGGGCAGAGCAGCTCGGTGGTGGCATAGCAGACTTCGCCATTTGCTATTTCTTTGATAGCTGTTGCCGCAGGTATGTCCAGCGCCAGAAGCACATTTTGTGCAGAAATGCGGGTGGACTCGGTGGCCGTGCCATGCACCAGTACCGGCAGGCCTTCGCGGGCCAGCAGCAGGGCCAGCAACGGCGTCAGCACCGGCAGTTTGCGCGCGCCGTTGTAGCTGGGCAGCACCACGACCGGGCTGTCGCCCTCGGGCACCAGCTTCAGCCGGGCATAGGTGGCATCGAGGAAGCCGGCCATCTCGGACTCGGTTTCGCCCTTGATGCGCATGGCCAGGCAAAAGCCGCCGACCTCCAGGTCGGTGACACTGCGGTCCAGCACCTGGCCGAACAGATCGCTGGCTTGCTCGCGCGACAAAGCCCGCGCGCCATCCTTGCCGCGGCCGATTTCTTTGATGTATTGGCTGATTCCCATGCGCCGATTGTCGTGGATGGTTGATAACAATGGGTTATTTGCCGAATGACGCGTGGGAAGTCTTACGCCGCCTGTGTCGCGGGCATGGAGGCGCGCACCATGCGCCGCACTTCGGGCAGGCAGGAGCCGCAGTTGGTGCCGCATTTGAGGGCGGTTTGCAGCTGGCCCAGGCGCTCGTCTTCAAAGCCGCGGCAGCTGGCCAGGGTGCTGTTGATGGCTTCGTCGGTCACGTTGAAGCAGGTGCAGATCTGCTTGCCGCGCGCCTTTACCGCCACCGGCGCCTTGCTGCCCGGCACCAGCAGCAGGCGGCCATAGGCCTGGGCCGGCAGCTGGTCTTGCAGCAGGGTCTTGATCCAGCCTTCGGCGCTGGTATCGCCGGCCAGCACGAAGCCGGTGAGCTCGGCGTTATCCGCCGTACGCTCCAGGCGCACCGCACGGCGCTGGCCTTTTTTCTTGTCGGCGTAGCGCAGCACATCGCTGCCGTCCAGGCCCAGCAGTTTTTCGATCTGGGCCACGGTGTCGTCGGACGCGGTTTCATGGCTGGCGGCGCGGAACAGCAGGCCGGTGCGCTCGCGGCCAAAGGGCACGACGCTGGCGTAGGGAAACTGCACCATCAATTGCTTCAGCTGCTCGCGGGCCGCCAGGGCATCGGTCTCGGGTAGCCAGGCCACGCCCAGCAGCGACCAGGGCAGCTCGGCCTTCAGGATCTTGACGGCCGCGTGCTTGAGCTCGGGTTGTTTGGAGGTTGGGCAGAACGTGGGCGTGGTCAGTGCGTTCACGCCGGCCAGCCGCTCGCCATTGGCGCTGACGCCGCTGAGGAATTCTTCGCCCCAGTGCATGGCGATGAAGGCTTGGCTCATGCCAACCTCGGTGCTGGCCTGCAGCGGCACCACGATGGAGCCGCGCTTGCTAGTGACGTGCACCAGGTCGCCTTCTTTCAGCAGCCGGCGCGCCATGTCCTGCGGATGCATTTGCACCGAGGGCTCGGCCACGTGGCCGAACAAGCGACCCACGGTGCCGGTGCGGCTCATGCCGTGCCACTGGTCGCGCAGCCGGCCGGTGCTCAGCGAGAACGGGTAGCGCGCCTCGCGCGGTTCGGCCACCGGCTTGTAGACGGTGTTGGCGAACTGGGCTTTGCCGTCCTTTGTCGGGAATAGACCGTCTTCGTACAAACGCGCCTTGCCCACTGCGTCACCTTCGCGCAGCGGCCATTGCTGGGGCGCCACATCCAGCATGGCGTAGCTGAGGCCTGTGATGTCCAGGTCGCGGCCGCGGGTGGATTCGCGGTGTTCGTTCCACACCGATTCCGGCGTCGGGTAGTCGAACAGCCGGGCCGGGCGACCGAGTTCGGCCTCCAGCTGCTGGGCAAATTCGACCGCAATCGACCAGTCGTGCCGGGTTTCACCGGGGGCGGCGACGGCGGGACGCACGCGGCTGATGCGGCGCTCGGAATTGGTCACGGTGCCGGTTTTCTCGCCCCAGGTGGTGGCCGGCAGCAGCAGGTCGGCATAGGCGCAGGTGGCGGTGGTGGCAAAGGCTTCCTGCACGATGACCAGCTCGGCGCGCTGTAGCGCACGGCGCACCGTGGCCTGGTCGGGCATGCTCTGGGCGGGGTTGGTGCAGGCGATCCACAAGGCCTTGATTTCGCCGTCGGCGGCGGCCTGGAACATCTCGATGGCGGTCTTGCCTGGCGTGGCGGGCACATCGGCCACGCCCCACAGCGCGGCGACTTCGGCACGGTGTGCGGGATTCGCCAGGTCGCGGTGGCCGCTGAGCAGGTTCGCCATGCCGCCGACTTCGCGTCCGCCCATGGCGTTGGGCTGGCCGGTCAGCGAGAACGGGCCGGCGCCGGGCTTGCCGATCTGGGCGGTGGCCAGGTGCAGGTTGATCAGCGCGCCATTCTTGGCCGTGCCGCTGCTCGATTGGTTCAGGCCCATGCAGTACAGGCTGAGGGTGGCTTTGGAGGTGGCGAACCACTGGGCGGCCTGGTGCAGCGCCTCTTTGCTGATGCCGCAGATCTGTGCCACCAGCTCGGGCGTGCAGTCGCGCACCGTGGCTTTCAGCGCGTCGAAGTCGTTGGTATGGGCGGCGATGTAGGCGGCGTTGGTCCAGCCTTCCCACAGCATGATGTGCAGCATGCCGTTGAACAGCATCACGTCGGTGCCGGGCTGGATGGCCAGGTGCAGGTCGGCGATCTCGGCGGTGTCGGTGCGGCGCGGATCGGCGTAGATGATCTTCATCGCCGGGTTGGCCTTCTTGGCGTCTTCGATGCGGCGGAACAGGATGGGGTGCGCCCAGGCTGTGTTGCTGCCAACGATGAAGATGCACTGCGTGTGGTTCACGTCGTCGTAGCAGGTGGGCGGCGCGTCGGCGCCCAAGGTGCTCTTGTAGCCGGCCACTGCGCTGCTCATGCACAGGCGCGAATTGGTGTCGACGTTATTGGTGCCGATCAGGCCCTTGGCCAGCTTGTTGAAGACGTAGTAGTCCTCGGTCAGCAGCTGGCCGGAGATGTAGAAGCCCACGGCGTCCGGCCCATGCTCCTGGATCACCTGGGCGAACTTGCGCGTGGCCATACCCAGCGCGTGGTTCCAGGACACGCGCTGCGGCGCCTGGTCGCGCTGCAGGCGCTGCATCGGGTAGAGCAGCCGGGTTTGCAGGGTGACGGCGGCGGTGGCCGTGTGGTGCAGGGTCGAGCCCTTGGTGCAGAGCCTGCCGAAGTTGGCCGGGTGGTCCGGGTCACCCCGCACCCCGGTGATCTGCGCGCCGGTGGATTCGATGATCACGCCGCAGCCGACGCCGCAGTAGGGGCAGGTGGATTTGGTTTCTGTGGGTGTGCTCATGGGGTGCGCGGCGCTGCGGGGCTAGGGGGTGCTCAGGCGGTTTCGGGCGTTTTGTGGCCAGGGCCGGCCACCGGGGCGCTGAATTCCAGCCCCAGCGTAGCCAGCTCCTGCGGGCTCAGGTGCACCGTGCCGTCCACCACCTTGACGCTGAACTTGGGCGTGCAGCCCACGTCGGGCGCAGCGGCCTGGCCGTCGCACATGCCGATGCTCCAGTTGTGCAGCGGGCAGGCCACGCTGGTGCCGAAGACGATGCCCTGGCTCAACGGGCCGCCTTTGTGCGGGCAGCGGTCCAGCAGGGCGAAGACTTCGTCCTGGTCGTTGCGGAACACCGCCACGTCCATGCCTTGCGCGCGGCTGACGCGGCGCGAGCCCAGTACCGGGATGTCGTCGACTTTGCAGATGACTTTCCATTCACTCATTTTGCTATTCCTTTTGTAGCTGGTGGCGCAGGTACTACCTGCGCTGGGGGCATTATTTTTATAAATTTAGGCGGGGAGGGCGGTGAACTGGCGGGTGTCGACCTGCGCGTCCTTGAAGTCGAACCAGGGATCGGGCTCGCCGTCCAGCGCGAACTGCAGGCGTTCCCACAGCGCTTTGCGGCCGGCTTCGTCTTCCAGGATGCGCTTCTTCACGTAGTCCAGGCCGACGCGCGACACGTAGTGCACGGTGCGCTCCAGGTACCAGCCTTCCTGGCGGTACAGCTCGCAGAAGGCGCCGGTGTATTCCAGCACTTCGGCGGCGGTCTTCACCTTGACCAGGAAATGCGCGACCTCGGTCTTGATGCCGCCGTTGCCGGCGATGTACATCTCCCAGCCGCTGTCGACACCGATCACGCCCACGTCCTTGATGCCGGCTTCGGCGCAGTTGCGCGGGCAGCCCGATACGGCGAACTTGACCTTGTGCGGTGCATACATGCGCCACATCGCGCGCTCCAGGTCTTTGCCCATCTGGGTGCTGTCCTGCGTGCCCATGCGGCACCATTCGCTGCCCACGCAGGTCTTCACCGTGCGCAGCGCCTTGGCGTAGGCGTGGCCGCTGGGCATGCCGATGTCTTTCCAGATGCCAACCAAATCCTCTTTCTTCACGCCCAGCAAGTCGATGCGCTGGCCGCCGGTGACCTTGATGGTCGGTACTTTGTACTTGTCGGCGGCGTCGGCGATGCGGCGCAGCTCGTCGGCCGTGGTTTCGCCGCCCCACATGCGTGGGATGACGGAATAGGTGCCGTCCTTCTGGATGTTGGCGTGGCTGCGTTCGTTGATGAAGCGGCTTTGCGGATCGTCCTTGGCTTCCTTGGGCCAGCTGGAGATCAGGTAGTAGTTGACGGCCGGGCGGCAGCTGGAGCAGCCGTTCGGGGTCTTCCAGCCCAGGCCTTTGAACACCGAGGCGATGGTCAGGTACTTGTTCTTGACGATGGCTTCGCGCACCGCCTGGTGGCCCTGGTCGGTGCAGCCGCACATGGCCTTGGTCTTGGGCGTGGCCGAGTAGTCGCCGCCGGCGGTGAACATCAGAATCTGCTCGACCAGGCCGGTACACGAGCCGCAGGAGGCACTGGCCTTGGTGTGCTTCTTCACTTCTTCCAGGGTGAACAGGCCTTTTTCGCGGATGGCCTTGCAGATCGTGCCCTTGTTCACGCCGTTGCAGCCGCAGACTTCGGCGCTGTCGGGCATGCTGGCGGCCTTGTTGTGGCCTTCGTGGCCGGTGTCGCCCAGGTGGCTTTCGCCAAACATCAGCTTGTCGCGGATGTCGGCCACGCTGCGGCCGTCGCGCAGCAGCTTGAAGTAGAAACTGCCGTCGGCGGTGTCGCCGTACAGGCAGGCGCCGACCAGCTTGTCGTCCTTCAGCACCAGCTTCTTGTAGACGCCGCCGAACGGGTCGCTCATGATGATTTCTTCGGTGCCTTCGCCGCCCATGAACTCGCCGGCGCTGAACAGGTCGATGCCGGTAACTTTCAGCTTGGTGGATGTCAGCGAGCCCATGTAGCGGCCGATGCCGAATTCGGCCAGGTGGTTGGCCGCCACCTTGGCTTGTTCAAACAAGGGTGCGACCAGGCCGTAGGCGATGCCGCGGTGGGCTGCGCATTCGCCCACCGAATAGATGCGGCCGTCGGTCACGGTCTGCATGGTGTCGGTGACCACGATGCCGCGGTCCAAGTGCAGGCGCATCTTGCTGGCCAGGTCGGTGTTGGGGCGGATGCCCACGGCCATCACCACCAAGTCGGTGGCGACCTCGGTGCCGTCCTTGAATTTGATGGCGGTGACCCGGCCGTCCGGGCCGCCCACCAGCTCTTGCGTTTGTGCGCCCATCAGGAACTTCAGGCCGCGCTCTTCCAGCGACTTCTGCAGCAGCTTGCCGGCGACGCTGTCGAGCTGGCGTTCCATCAGGGTGGACTGCACATGCACCACGTGCACCGTCATACCGCGCAGCATCAGGCCGTTGGCCGCTTCCAGGCCCAGCAGGCCGCCGCCGATGACCACCGCGTTCTTGTACTTGGTGGCGGTCTCGATCATCTCGTTGGTGTCGGCGATGTCGCGGTAGGCGATCACGCCTTTCAGGTCCTTGCCGGGGATGGGCAGGATGAAGGGGTTCGAGCCGGTGCACATCAGCAGACGGTCGTATTCGGCTTCAGTCACATTGCCGTCGGCATCCACAGCGCGCACCACGCGCTTCACGCGGTCGACTTCGGTGACCTTTTTGCCCGCATGCAGGGTGATGTTGTTCTCGGCATACCACTCCCAGGAGTTCAGCACGATCTCGTCCAGCGTCTGCTCGCCCGCCAGCACCGGCGACAGCAGGATGCGGTTGTAGTTGGGGTGGGGTTCGGCGCCGAACACCGTGATGTCGTACAGATCGGGGGCGACCTTGAGCAGTTCTTCAATGGTGCGTACACCGGCCATGCCGTTGCCTACCATCACCAATTTAGATTTTTTCATTTAAACGACTCCAGAGTGTTGCAGGGAGATTGCAGAAAATTAACAGCAAACCGCATGCCGAGAGACAGCTGCGCTGCGCAGGAAAAAGGTACGGGATAGGTGGGTGTTCACCAGAAAACACAGCCTCGGCGTAGGCCCATGCCAGACCACCGTTGCCAAACTTTTGCGAGATACACCATTGCGCACGTCGTTGTACGCAGAGCCTGCCGGGTTGAGACAGGGGTTGGGCGCGCCGTTACGCCCGAGCAAAACTATGCAAAACTTGTGCCATATGATTTGACCCACGACCGCCGTGTGGTGCGCGAATTGCGTGGCTACCCGGTCCGCCCATTGGAGAAACCTGATTTTTATGACCACGGCCTTGGTACTTTTGAACGCCCCGCAGGGGGCACATTCCCTGGTCGCCGACCTCGAAGCGGTGGGCGTACAGCTACTGGCCGCACCGCTAGAGTGCAATAAATTGGTGCAAGAAGCGGTGCTGCACGCACCAGATGTGCTGATCTGCTACGACCCTCTGCCCGAAGAGGCGCTGTTCAAAGCCCTGCAGTCGCTGACCGATACCGCCCCTTGTCCGGTGCTGCTGTTCACCATCGACGGCGATGCCGAAAAGCTCGACGCCGCCCTGGCCTGCGGGGTCCACGCCTATGTGGTGAACGGCTATGGCCGGCACCGGCTGCGTCCGCTGATCCAGCTGGCCCAGGCCCGTTTCGCGCGCGAGCAGGCGCTGCGCGACGAGCTGCAAGACCTGGGCAGCCGCCTGGAGGAACGCAAGATCGTCGAACGCGCCAAGGGCGTGCTGATGCGGGCCCGCCAGGTGTCGGACGACGACGCCTTCCAGATGCTGCGCACCGCCTCCATGCACACCAACCAGCGCCTGGGCCAGGTGTCGCAGCACATCGTGCACTCGGCCCGGTTTGCCGACGGCGTGAACCGTGCGGGCCAGCTGCGCATGCTGTCGCAGCGCCTGATCAAGCTGTACCTGCTGCAGCTGGCCGGGGCCCAGGTGGGGGTGAGCGCCGAGCTGCAGCAGCAGTCGGCCCAGCGCATCGACAGCAATATGGCGTTTCTGGCGAAAAGCCTGTCCCAGCCCACTTTTGGCGACCTGCTGACCCAGGTGGCCCAGAGCTGGCGCCAGCTCAAGCAGGGTTTGCAGAGCGAGCCGCGCCCTGGCCAGAACAACCAGATGCTGCAGGCCGATGCTCTGGCCGAGCAGCTGCTGGAGCAGGCCGAGCGCCTGACCGGCGTGCTGGAAAGCGCCGGTGCCGTGGCCCCGCTGCACGTACTGAATGTGGCCGGGCGCCAGCGCATGCTGTCCCAGCGTTTCGCCAAGTTTGCCTTGCTGGGGGTGCTGGGCGACCGTGCCACCCAGCAGCGGGCCCAGGCCGGCATGGCCGAGTCGCGCGCCGCCTTCGAGCAGGCACTGAACTACCTGAATGACATCCCGCTGAGCAGCCCCGACATCCGTGCCGGCCTGGAAACCGCCGCCGTCTACTGGCGCCAGATGCTGGCCGGCGCCAACCAGCTGCAGCGCGGCCCGGGCCTGGACCAACTGGCCACCGCCAGCGAAGGCTTATTGGAGGTGTTTGAAAGCCTGTCCGCCTTGTATGAGCACAGCATGCAGATGCTCGTGGGGTAATTACCAATCGGGAGTGCACCAAATTGGGAATGAAACTTGCATCATTGGTGCATGGCATTCCACATCGACATAGGTTTTAGCTCGCAGGCCGGCACCAAGCCCACCAACGAAGATTTTTGCGCCGCCATGCTGCCCGAGGCGGGCCAGGCTGACATGGGCTCGATTGCCGCGCTGGCCGACGGCGTCAGCACCGGCGGCATGGGCCAGGAGGCGGCGCAAACCACGGTCACCAGCTTGGTGCGCGATTACTACAGTACGCCCGAAACCTGGGACACCACGGTGGCCCTGGATCGCATTATTGGTGCACACAACGCCTGGCTCACCGGCATGAACCGGCGCCGCAAGCCGGCCATGGGCCTGACCACGCTGACTGCCGTGGTGCTGCGTGGCCAGTCCTATACCGTGGCCCATGTGGGCGACTCGCGCGCCTACCTGCTGCGCGAAGGCCAGTTCACCCAGCTGACCCACGACCATGTGCCTGACCACCCCGATCTGCGGCACCAGCTGCTGCGCTCGGTGGGCGTGGACGAGCGGCTGGTGGTCGACTACATGCAAGGCGACCTGCAGGTTGGCGACGTGTTCGTGCTGCTGACCGACGGGGTGCACGGCGTGCTGCCCGACGCCCAGCTGCAGGCCCTGGCCCAGGGCGACAACGCCCGGCTGGCCGCCGAAACCCTGGTGCAGACCGCCCTCAAGGCCGGCAGCCGCGACAACGCCACCGCCATGGTGGTGCGCGTGCTGGGCCTGCTGGACGCCACGCTGGAAGACGAAAACCGCGCATTCCGGGCGCTGCCAATCCCCGGCCCGTTCCGCGTCGGCGACATGCTCGACGGCCTGGCCGTCACCGCGCCGGTGGCCGACAACGGCATCAACGTCGTGGTCCAGGTCCGGCATCCGGCAACCCAGCAGCTGTATGCGCTGAAAACCCTGCACCCCAGCCGCGCCCACGATCCGCAGGAGCGCGCCATGCTGGCCCACGAGGCCTGGCTGGCCAAGCGCATGGGCTCCAGCCGCGCGGCCGAGCACCTAGTGGTGCTGCACGACACCTTTCCGGCCAACAGCGTCAGCGGCCAGCCAGCCAGCGCCGCCTACCTGCTGTACAACTGGCACAGCGGCGAAACCCTGCAGCAGATGCTGGACCGGCAGAGCAAGTTCAGCGTGCACCAGGCCGTGGCCGCGGCCCGCCAGGTGGCCGAGGCCCTGGGCCGGCTGCACCGGCAGAACGTGATCCACCGCGACATCAAGCCGGCCAACCTGCACCAGGGCGAAGACGGTGTGCTGCGCCTGCTCGACCTGGGCGTGGCCCTGACCGGCCGCGAGCCCGAGGCCATGCGCAAGCTGCACGCGGGCACGCCCAGCTACATCAACCCCGAGCAATGGGGCTTCAGCGCGTTGAGCGGCGACGCCCCGGAGGAGCTGCCCAACGCCCAGAGCGACCTGTTCGCGCTGGGCGTCACCCTGTACCAGCTGCTGACCCACAAGCTGCCCTATGGCGAGGTGCTGCCCTACCAGGTGGGCCGCTACTACCGCGACCCGATCGCACCCAGCCGGCACAACCCCGAGATCCCGATCTGGCTGGACCATGTGGTGCAAAAAGCCGTGGCCCGCGACAAGCGCCAGCGCTTCGAGACCGGCGAAGAGTTTTTGCTGGCCCTGGAGCGCGGCGCCTCGCGCCCGCTGACCGCCCCCGCGCCGTCGCCGCTGCTGCAGCGCGACCCCACGGCGGTGTGGAAGCTGGGCCTGGCGGTGTCGGTGCTACTCAACCTGCTGCTGGTGTTTTGGTTGCTGTTCTTGCCGAAATAGGCTCACCCCCAGGCTGCAGCGCTTCGCGTCTTTCGCCCACCCCCTTGCAGGGGGCGATACCTGTGGCCCGGCGGAGCCGGTTCCACGGTATCTCTGGGGAAGGCGGGGAGGGCGAGTTCCCTGCTGACACCACGGTGTCAGCAGCAGGTAGGCACCATTCGCTTCTCTTTAACTGCACCGAAAGGAAGCTCCCATGTCCACCAACGCCACCCCCAACGCCATCAGCTGGTTTGAAATTCCGGTCACCAATATGGACCGCGCCCAGCGCTTTTACGAGACCGTGCTGGGCAAGAGCCTGCACCGTGAAATTTTCCCTATGGGCGGGCAAGACTACACGCTGGCCATCTTCACCGCGCCGGACGAGGGCGTCAAAGGCTGCCTGCAAAGCGGTGCCGACACCACCCAGCCGTCGAGCGAGGGCACACTGGTCTACCTGGACTGCTCGCCCAGCATCGATGCGGCCCTGGCCCGCCTGCAGTCCCTGGATGCCACGCTGCTCAAACCCAAGACCGCCTTGCCCCCCGGCATGGGCTTCATCGCCCACCTGCGCGACCCGGACGGCAACCGCGTCGGCCTGCATTCCATGGCCTGAAGACGCAGCCATGGCACGCAATAACTGGATTGCCGTGGCCAGCGCCGCCCATGCGCGGCGCGGCTGCGCGGCGGTGGACGGGCCTGGCTACATGCAGGTCTGCCATGGCAAGGTCGCGCCGCTGAAGCGCGTGCGGCCGGGCGACCGCGTGGCCTACTACGCGCCCACTGTCAGCATGGGCGGCAAGGACCGGCTGCAGAGCTTTGTGTCGATAGGCATCGTCTTGCCCGGCGAGCCCTATGCGTTCGACATGGGCGGCGGCTTTGTGCCGTTCCGCAAGGACGTGGCGTATGTGGCCGCGCAAGAGGCGTCCATCCTGCCGCTGGTGCCGCAGTTCGAGTTTGTCGAATCGCCGCAGCGCTGGGGCTACAAGTTCCGCTTCGGCCTGTTCGACATCAGCGATCACGACATGCGGCTGATCGCCCAGGCCATGCAGGCCGACCCGCAGGCGCTGCACTTTGGCACTGAACCGCAATACGCATTGGCCTTCTAGCGCAGCTTCCATCTGCGTAGACCGCTACATATTGCATAGCGCTGAGCGGCGGGTTGCCGACCGGTGTAAATTCTCCCCACTTTTTGTAAAGCCTTGCGATGACCACCATCTTCCCGCCGCGCCTCGTGCAGCTAGCCCAGCCCAAGCAGCTGGCCGGCATTACCACCCGCACTACCAATGCCGACGAGGCCACGCCCGCCACCGGCAAGATCCCGGCGCTGTGGGGCCGCTTCTTTTCCGAACGGGTGGCGCAGTCCGTGCCCGGCTACACCCCGCAGTCGGCGCTGTACGGCGTGTACAGCGGCTATGCGTCCGATGCCCATGGCGCCTATGACCTGACTGCCGCGGTGCTGGCCGATAGCGTGCTCGAAGGCCTGGTCAGCACCACCGTACCGGCCGGTGCCTACCTGGTGTTCGAAGGCCAGGGCAGCATGCCCGCGACGGTGGTGGCGGTGTGGGGCGCGGTCTGGCAGTACTTTGCCGATGCGCCGGCCTATGCGCGTGCCTATGCCGCCGACTTCGAGGAATACAGCGGCGAGGGCCGGGTAGCGGTCTACATCGGTGTGCAGGCCTGACGCCGAATTACTCAATTTTGATAGCTGCCCGCGCAATCTCTACCTGCGCTAACGGCCTGAAAAGCTTATAAAACCATGCGCCGTGCCGACCGTCTTTTCCACCTGGTCCAGCTGATCCGCGGCCGGCGCCTGTCGACCGCCACCTTTCTGGCCGAGCGGCTGGAGGTGTCGGAACGCACGGTGTACCGCGACGTGGCCGATCTGCAGCGCCAGGGTGTGCCGATCGAGGGCGAGGCCGGGGTGGGCTACCGCTTTGGCGCGGGCTTCGAGCTGCCGCCGCTGATGTTCAGCCAGGACGAGGCCAAGGCCCTGGTGGCGGCGGTGCGGCTGTCCCAGCCCTGGCTGGACGCGCCGCTGGCGCTGGCCGCCGAGGATGCGCTGGGCAAGATGCTGTCCATCCTGCCGTCGGCCGCGCGGGCTGCGGCCGAGAGCCTGGCGGTGTACGCGCCGCCGGCCAGCTACAACGGCCTGACGGCGCCGGTGCGCAGCCACTTGCAGCAGCTGCGCGAGGCCAGCGGCCTGCGCCGCAAGGTGCATATGGACTACAGCGACGTCAAAGACGCGACCAGCCAGCGCACCGTGCACCCCCTGGGCTGCTTTTACTGGGGCCGGGTCTGGACCCTGGTGGCCTGGTGCGAGGTGCGGCGCGATTTCCGCAGCTTCCGCATCGACCGCATCCAGTCCTTGCGGGTACTGGACGATTGCTTCCAGCCCGTGGCCGGCTGCACGCTGGCCGATTTCCTGCGCACTGTGGCCTGTTGACCAAAGAGCTGCCTCTACCGTGACAGCGTTTCGACCCGCAGCACGCCGGGGGTGGTATGGTTGGCGGGATACAAATAGATACTTGTTGGAGCCCGTGGCATGGAGCGGGCTCGGCTACCCTCGGACACGCGCGCAGCGACGGAGAAGTTTTGCATGGACTGGAATGTGTTTCAGTGGCGTTCACTGAAGACCCGGGTCACCCTGAGTACGCTGGCCATTTTTCTGGCCGGTATCTGGTCGCTGGCCTTCTATGCCAGCCAGGTGCTGCGCGACGACATGAAGATCTTGCTGGGCGAGCAGCAGCTGGCATCCACCAGCGCCCTGGCTTCCGATATCAACACCGAACTGGAGCAGCGCCTGCAGGCTTTGGTCAACCTGGCGGCCGTGGCCGGGCCCAGCGTGCGCAGCGAGCGGTCGGTGTTGCCGGTCGTACTGGCCCAGCGCCTGATCACCCGCGGCCTGTTCAATGGCGGCTTCGTTGCCTACAACGCCGACGGTCTGGTGGTCGACACCGATACCCGCCTGGTTGAACTGCTGGGCAGCCATGTGCCGGAGGGCGACGGTGCGGTTGCGGTTGCGCTGCGCGACGGCGTGCCGGCGGTAGGCCTGCCCCGGCTGGAGCCCGTTTTGCGCGCCCTGGTGGTGCCGATGGCGGTGCCGGTACGCGATAGCCGTGGCCGCGTGGTGGGCGCGGTGGTGGGCTGGACCCGGCTGGATGGGGCCAATTTTCTGGACCGCGTGGGCGACCTGCGCTATGCGCGCACCGGCCTCTACACCGTGGTCTCGCCCAAAGACCGGCGGGTGGTCACCGCCAGCGACAAAAGCCGGATTCTGGAGCGGCTGCCCGCCCCGGGCCAGGACCCGGCGGTGGACCGGGCGGTGGACGGCGATGAAATCTTTGGCCTGCTGGTAGACCATACGGGGCAGGAGCTGTTGTCGTCCTCGGTGCGGATTCCGCTGGCCGGCTGGACCGTGGCCTCGGCCTGGCCCACGGCGGCGGCCTTCGTGTCGATCCGCCAGCTGGAGCAGCGGGTGATGCTGGCTACGCTGCTGCTGACCGTGCTGGCCGGCGGCCTGACCTGGTGGATGCTGCGGCGCCAGTTTGCCCCGATGCAGGACGCAGCCCGTGTGCTGGCGGCCGTCACCGAGCACAGCCAGCCGCTGGCGCCGCTGGCGATTCCCACGCAGGACGAGGTCGGCGCCCTGATCGGCGGCTTCAACCGCCTGCTGAAGATACTCGGCCAGCGCGAACAGGCGCAAAAGGAAACCGAGGCGCGCTACCGCACGCTGGTGGAGTGGTCGCCCGACGCGGTGGTGGTGTATGTGGAAGGCCGGGTCATTTATTGCAACCCGGCTGCCGTCAGGCTGTTCGGCGCGGAGTCTGTAGACGAGCTGCTGGGCGAGCTGGTCAGCGAACGCATCCACCCCGATTCCGCCATCGCGGCCGCCCAGCGCCTGCAGCATGTGGTCCGCACCGGTGACAGCGTGGGCGTGGCCGAGCTGAAGATCATCCGGCTGGATGGCAAGGTGATCGATGTCGAAGGCCAGGGCACCTCCATCGTGTTCGACGGCAAGCCGGCGGTGCATTCGGTACTGCGCGACATCACCAACCGCAAGCAGGCGGATGCGGAGATGCGGATTGCTGCCACCGCCTTCGAGTCGCAGCAGGGCATGCTGGTGACCGACAGCGAATGGACCATCCTGCGGGTGAACCGGGCTTTCACCGCGATCACCGGCTACACCGCGCAAGAGGCCATAGGCCAGAAACCATCGGAGCTGCTGCGTTCCGGCCGGCACGATGCCGAATTCTTCCGGGGCATGACGGAGAGCCTGGAGCAGACCGGCTCCTGGCAGGGTGAGATCTGGGACCGGCGCAAGAACGGCGAGCTGTATCCCGGCTGGTTTGCCATCACCGCCATCCAGGACGAGAACGGCCAGGTCAGCCACTATGTGGACACCTTTGTCGACATCACCTCGCGTAAGCAGGCCGAGGAGCAGATCCAGAACCTGGCTTTCTTCGACCCGCTGACCGGCCTGCCGAACCGCCGCCTGCTGATGGACCGGCTGGAGCTGGCCATGGCCAGCCGGGCCCGGCACCAGCGCAAGGGTGCGCTGCTGTTTGTCGACTTGGACAACTTCAAGACCTTGAACGACACCCACGGCCACCACCGCGGCGACCTGCTGTTGCAGGAGGTGGCGCAGCGCCTGGTCAACTGCAGCCGCAAGGGCGATACCGTGGCCCGGCTGGGGGGCGACGAGTTCGTGGTGATGCTGGAAGACCTGAGCGAGCAGTCGGTGGAAGCCGCCACCCAGGCCGAGGGCGTGGGCGAGAAGATCCTCGGCCTGCTGAACCAGAACTACCAGCTGGCCGGCTATGTGCACCACAGCACGCCCAGCATCGGCATCACCTTGTTCGGCGAGTGCGAGGAGGGCATAGAAGAGCCGCTCAAGCGCGCCGACCTGGCCATGTACCAGGCCAAGGCTGCGGGCCGCAACACGCTGCGCTTTTTTGACCCGCAGATGCAGGCCGTGGTCAGCGCCCGGGCGGCACTGGAGGCCGGTTTGCGCGATGCGCTGGCCGGTGACCAGCTGCAGCTGTACTACCAGCCCCAGGTGACGGGCGAGAGCGAAATGACCGGGGTCGAAGCCCTGGTGCGCTGGCTGCACCCGCAGCGCGGCATGGTGTCGCCGGCCGAATTCATCCCGCTGGCGGAAGACACCGGCCTGATCCTGCCGCTAGGCCACTGGGTGCTGGAAACCGCGTGCCGGCAGCTGGCCAGCTGGGCTGGCCGGCCCGAGATGGCGCACCTGACGGTGGCCGTCAACGTCAGCCCGCGGCAGTTCCACCAGGTGGATTTTGTCGACCAGGTGCTGACCCTGCTGGAGCGCACCGGCGCCAAGCCGCAGCGCCTGAAGCTGGAGCTGACCGAGAGCCTGCTGGTGGCGAATATCGAGGACGTGATCGCCAAGATGACGGCGCTGAAGCGTGTCGGCGTGGGCTTCTCGCTGGACGATTTCGGCACCGGCTATTCCTCGCTGTCGCACCTCAAGCTGCTGCCGCTGGACCAGCTAAAGATCGACCAGGGCTTTGTGCGCGACATCCTGACCGACCCGAACGACGCTGCCATCGCCCGCATGGTGGTTGCGCTGGGCGACAGCCTGGGCCTGGCCGTGATCGCCGAAGGCGTGGAAACCGAGGCCCAGCGCGAGTTCCTGGCCGACCAAGGCTGCTACGCCTACCAGGGTTATCTGTTCAGCCGGCCGCTGCCGATTGCCGAGTTCGAAAGCCTGGCGCAAAGCTATGTGCTACAAAATAAAGAGCTTCTCGCGCCCGTCAAATAAGCGCCAGTGGCCTAAAAGGCATTAAGCCAGCAGCACAGCCTGCCTAGCCCCGTGTGATATCCACCACCACCAACGCGGGCTGGTGGTGCCAGCGCAGGGTGATCGCATAGGGGCGTTCGCGCACCTGGGGCAGGACGCTGTTCAGGCCTTGCTGCGTTGTCGGCACCGAGATATGCAGACCGCTGCCCAGCACCTGGCGCGCATTGCCGGCCAGGGTGTTGGCGATTTCGCCCACCGCGTCGAGCAGATGCGCATCGCTGAAATCGGTGGCGTGCTGCAGCACCAGCAGCTCGCGCAGCAGGGTGCCTGGCATGGACACCAGCACCTGGCCGTGGAAGCTGCCCGAGAACTGAACCGTGCCGGTGAACGCATGGCCGGTGACGTCGGCATGGCCCAGAAAGGCCGAGGTGATGTGCGGCGCCTCGGCGGTGGTGACCTCGAAGTAGCGGCGCACCGCATTGACGAACAGCTTGAGTTCGGCCTGCGTCAGCGCGTCCATTCAGCTACCCTCCGTCACGTCGAGCAAGGCCAGGCGCAGCTCGTCGTCGGTGAATGGCTTGGCCACAAAGCCGCGCGCACCCAGCTTCAGCGCGGCGATGGCCGTGGCCTTGTCGTTCAGCGCGCTGACCACCAGGATGCGGGTGCCCGGCAGCAGGCGCAGCATCTCGCGTATGCATTGCACGCCGTCCATCTCGGGCATGGTCAGGTCCATGGTCACCACATCGGGCTGGGTGGCTTTGGCGATGCGCAAGGCCTCGACGCCGTTGCGCGCCAGCCCGACCAGCGCGATCTTGCCCAGACCACCGCCTTGCACCACCTTGGAGATGCGGGTGCGGATCATGTTGGAGTCGTCTACGACTAAAAGTCTCATTAAATTTCAAATCGAATGGTGAATTCGGTGAACTGGCCGGTCGTGGACGCCAGGGTCAGCCGGCCGCCCAGGCGCTGCACATCGGCCTGCACCACATCCAGCCCCAGGCCCCGGCCCGCATGCACGCTCAAAGTGCCGGCGGTGGAAAAACCCGGCTTGAAGATGTGGGCCACGATCTGGCGCTCATCAAAGCTCTCCAGCTGCAGGGCGGTGTACCAGCCCAGGTCCAGCAGCTTCTGGCGGATGGAGGCGGCATGCAGGCCCCGGCCATCGTCGCGGATACGCAAGATCCATTCCGCATCCTGGCGCTGCAGCTGTATCTCCAACTGGCCGGTGGCGGCCTTGCCCGATGCCTGGCGGGTGGCAGGGGCCTCGATGCCATGCACCACGGCATTGCGGGTCAGCTGGGTGGCGATTTCGCGCACCAGGTCGGCGGCCTCGGCGCTGAGTGCGCCGTGCTGCTCCATCTGCACCCGGGTTGTTACCCGCTTGCCGTGGGCCGTGGCCAGCTCGGTGGCCAGGCGCTGCAAGGCGGTGTTCAGGGCCGTGCCCGTGGCCTGGGCCAGCATGCCGCGTTGCAGGCCGGCCAGGCTCTTCAGTGCGCTGATCTTGCCCAGCAGTTCTTCCAGCGGCAGGGGCAGGGCTAACAGCGGGTCGCCGCCGCCGCCTGCGCGTACCTGCAGCAGGGCCGATTCGAAGTCATGCGCCTGGTGCACCAGCGAGTCCAGGCCGAGCGCACCGGCATCGCCTTTCAGCGCGTGGATGCGCCGCGCCGCCTGGTCCAGCGCATGCTGCAGCGCGGGCTGGCCCTGGGCGGTGTTGCGCAGCAACTCGTTCACCTCCAGCAGGCTGGTTTCCGCGCGCGCCACAAACTGGCGCAGCAGCGCCGGGTCGGCCTCGCAGGCGGCCAGCAGCATGGCCAGCTCTTTTTGTGCGCGCTGGCGCTCGGCCTGCAGCGTGGCCTGCAGCGCGCTGCGCTCCGAGATGTCCTGCACCGTGACCAGCAGGTGCGCCACCGCCGCGCCCACACGGACCCGGTTGAAGCGGAACGCCAGGGTGCGCTGTACCTCCTGGCCGAGCCGGTTCGGCAGCTGCACCCGCACGTCGAGCAAGGGGTTGATGTCTTGCACCAGCGACTCCTTCACGTGGGGCGCAAACAGCAGCTCCACATAGTCTTTGGCGTCTTGCAGTGCCTTGTCGCTGAGCCGGCTGGCCAGCAGGGCAAAGAAGTCGTCGCCCGGCCGCAGCGGGTGGCCAAACAGCTGGTGGGCCGACTGCGAGACCTGCGAGCCAATGCGGAAGTCGGGCGTGATCAGGAACAGGCCTTCGCGCACGCTGGCCAGGATTTCGCGGTTCTCCTCGGTGGCGGCGTCGATGGCCGCGTCCGACTGGCGCAGCCGGCGTAAAAATTTGAACAAGATGAAGCCGAAGTTCAGCAGCGCCAGCACGATGCCGGCGGTCTGCACCTGGCG
This sequence comes from Rhodoferax ferrireducens, assembly GCF_031458075.1. Classification (GTDB taxonomy): domain Bacteria; phylum Pseudomonadota; class Gammaproteobacteria; order Burkholderiales; family Burkholderiaceae_C; genus Rhodoferax_B; species Rhodoferax_B ferrireducens_A. The sequence goes on from NZ_JAVDXT010000002.1 coordinate 955,584, forward strand.
CAGGCGGTCGGCGCGCTGCGAGGCGGTGGCTTCGAGCGCGGTGGTCAGCGCATTCATCTGGCCCAGCAGCTGCAGGTTGTGGGCTTGCGCATAGGCGCCTGCCGCCTGCAGCTGGTCATCGCTGGCGCGGCCTTGCAGCACCGGCGCCAGCACCTGCTGGTAGGGTATCCACAGCGCCTGGGCCTGCTGCAGCGCGGCCAGCGCCTGGCGGCTGGCGACCGGCGGCAGGTAGACCGGCTGGTTGTTGCCGCCGGGCACCGTGCCGCCCAGCTGGAAGGCTTTGAGGCTGGCGTCGAAGAGCTGCACCGCGTCGCGCAGCTCGTCCAGGTCGGCCGGGCTGGCCAGGCCCTGGTTGCGCGCCGCCGACACCGCCAGCAAGGCCTTGGCCGTGCGCTGCGACAGCATGCGCTGGCGGCCCGCCAGGTTGATGCCCAGCGCGTCTTCGCTGATCTGGTACGAGGTATAGAAGTTGACCAGCAGCACGCCCAGGTCAAACAGCAAAAACAGCGCCACCGCAATCACGATGTCCCGGTACTTTCCCAAGGAAAACAGGGCGCTGGCGCTGCTGTTGCCTGCGGGAGTAGCTAGGTTTTTGATAGTGATTGCGGGGGCGGCTAGCACGGTGGGCAGAATTTATGCAGTGATTTTTTCGACGTGGGCTTGGCGGGTGTACAGGAAGTCGATCACTGCCTTGCGGTAGTGCTGGTACTGCACACTTTCGGCCAGTTCCACGCGGTTGCGCGGACGCGGCAGGTCGACCTGCAGCACTTCGCCGATGGTGGCGGCCGGCCCGTTGGTCAGCATCACGATCTTGTCGCTGAGCAGCACAGCCTCGTCCACGTCGTGGGTCACCATCACCACCGTGCTCTGGGTTTTCTGCACGATGGCCAGCAGCTCGTCCTGCAGCTTGGCGCGGGTCAGCGCGTCGAGCGCGCCGAAGGGCTCGTCCATCAGCAGGACCTTGGGCTCCATGCTCAGCGCGCGGGCAATGCCGACGCGCTGCTTCATGCCGCCGGAGATCTCGCCCGGGCGCTTTTGCGCAGCGGCGGTCAGGCCGACCATGGCCAGCACCGCGTCGGTGCGGGCTTTCAGCTGGGCCTTGTTCTCGGCCTGGACGCCGGTGGATTTGTTGGCTGCGCCGAAGACGCGTTCGACTGCCAGGTAGACGTTCTCGAAGCAGGTCAGCCAGGGCAACAGCGAGTGGTTCTGGAACACCACGGCACGCTCGGGGCCTGGGCCCTTGATCTCGCGGTTGGCGCAGAGCAGGGTGCCGTTGGTGGGTTCGGTCAGGCCGGCGATCAGGTTCAGCAGGGTCGACTTGCCGCAGCCCGAGTGGCCGATCAGGGCCACGAACTCGCCCTTGGCAATCGTCAGGTTCACATCGCGCAACGCCGGGAAGATGCCCTTGGCGGTCTTGAAGGTCTGCTCTACGCCCTGGATTTCGATGTATTTGCTGGTCAGTGAGCTCATGATTTGACTTCCTCAAAAGTGAAGGCGGTGGCCAGTTTGATCAATGCGTATTCGAGTACCAGGCCGACGATGCCGATGACGAAGATGGCGATGATGATGTGCTTCACATTCAGGTTGTTCCACTCGTCCCAGACCCAGAAGCCGATGCCCACGCCGCCGGTCAGCATCTCGGCCGCCACGATCACCAGCCAGGCGGTACCCACGGCCAGGCGCACGCCGGTCAGCATGTAGGGCAGCACGGCGGGGAACAGGATCTTGGTGACGATCTTCCATTCGCTGAGGTTCAGTACCCGGGCCACGTTCATGTAGTCCTGGGGCACGCGCTGCACGCCGACCGCGGTGTTGATCACCATCGGCCAGATCGAGCAGATGAAGATGGTCCAGATGGCCGCCGGGTTCGCGCCCTTGAACACCATCAGGCCGATCGGCAGCCAGGCCAGCGGCGACACCGGGCGCAGCAGGCTGATCAGCGGGTTGAACATGCGGCCCATGAATTCGAAGCGGCCAATCGCAAAGCCGGCCGGAATGCCGACCAGCGCCGCCAGGCCAAAGCCCACGGCCACGCGCTCCAGCGACATCAGCACGTTCCAGCCCACGCCCTGGTCGTTCGGACCCTTGCGGTAGAACGGGTCGCTGAACAGCACCACGGCTTCCTTGAAGGTTTCAAACGGCGACGGGATGCTGCTGGAGGTGCTGATCGAGATGATGGCCCAGATGCCGACCAACAGGCCTAGGCCCAGAATCGGCGGCAGCACATTGCGCCACAGGTTGCGCCAGTCGAACGGCATCTTGGCTGCGACTTCAGGTGCTTTGGGTGCGCTGGCGCTGGTAGAAGCTGCGGGTGTAGCTATCATTTTGGGAGTCATCGGGTGCTCGGGCGCATCGAAGGATGCGTCGCCGGGGGAGTGGAATACGGCACTGACCATGGGGTTCTCCTAGTGGGGAATGGGAACTCTGGGCACCCCCGCCGGGGAGGCGGGGGGCTGCACGGTTTAGCCGTGTACTTTGAAGCTGTCGGCGTATTTCTTGGGGTCTTTGCCGTCCCACACCACGCCGTCCATCAGCTTGCTGGTGCGCATCACGTCCTTGGGCACGGGCGTCTTGCTGGCGGCGGCCGCCTGCTTGTAGATGTCGATCTGGTTGATCTGCTTGGCCACGCCCAGGTAGTCGGGGTGGTCCTTCAGCAAGCCCCAGCGCTTGTGCTGGGTCAGGAACCACATGCCGTCGCTGAGGTACGGGAAGTTGACCGCGCCTTCGTTGTAGAACTTCATGTAGTTCGGGTCGTCCCAGGTCTTGCCCAGGCCATTCTGGTAGCGGCCCAGGATGCGCTGGTTGATGGCGTCCACGCTGGTGTTCACATAGCTCTTGTCGGCGATGGTTTCGGCCATCTTGTTCTTGTTGGCCAGGCCGGAGTCGATCCAGCGGCCGGCTTCCAGGATGGCGGCGGTCACCGCGCGGGCGGTGTTCGGGTATTTCTTGACGAACTCGCTGGTGGTGCCCAGCACCTTCTCGGGGTGGTCCTTCCAGATGTCCTGGGTGGTCTGGGCGGTGATGCCGATGCCGTCGATGATGGCGCGGTGGCCCCAGGGCTCGCCCACGCAGTAGCCGTCCATATTGCCGACACGCATATTGGCGACCATTTGCGGTGGCGGCACGGTGATGACCTTGGCATCCTTCATCGGGTCGATGCCATTGGCCGCCAGCCAGTAGTACAGCCACATCGCGTGGGTGCCGGTGGGGAAGGTTTGGGCAAAGGTGTATTCGCGCTTCTCGCTGGCCATCAGCTTGGCCAGGCCGGGGCCGTCGACGGCGCCCTTTTCGGCCAGCTTCTTGCTCAGGGTGATGGCCTGGCCGTTCTGGTTCAGGGTCATCAGGATCGCCATGTCCTTCTTGGGGCCGCTCACGCCCAGGTGCACGCCGTAGATCAGGCCGTACAGCGCATGGGCGAAGTCGAGTTCGCCGTTGACCAGCTTGTCGCGCACGCCGGCCCAGCTGGCTTCCTTGCTGGGGACGATCTTGACGCCGTATTTCTTGTCGATGCCCAGCACCGAGGCCATCACCACGCTGGCGCAGTCGGTCAGCGGGATGAAGCCGATCTTGACTTCTTCCTTCTCGGGTTTGTCGGAGCCCTGGGCGTAGACCACGGCGCGCAGTGCCGGGCTGATGCCCACGGCGCCCACGGCAGCGGTTTGCAGGACAGAGCGGCGGCTGAGTTTGGTTTTCAAGAGGTCGGTCATCAAAAGGTTCCCAAAAAGACAAGCTGAGAAACGAAAAAAGGCGTCCTCACCGCGCAGTGCGCTGCAGGTCTGCAGCCTTCTACGGGTGGGGACGCCTTTGTCCGGATACTGATGGTGCCAACCCGCCTTTGGGTTGGAACTGTCATGGGACCATCGTTGGTCTTGCTCTAGTTATGCAAACACTGTGCCAGCTTTGCAGGTCTCTTGCTTGCTATTGATAATATAGCTGCTTGCGCTGATGGAGTATGCGCTAGCGGCCTGTTTGGTTTAAATCCCAGGGTTCGCACTGTTTGTGTGCGCTGCACCATTTCAGCCGGGCATGGCTTCCAGTTGCCGTGCGGGAACGCTGCCTTGGTGCCGTGCCAGCAGGCTGCGCAAGGCCTCGGCCGTCAGCGGCTTGGCAAACAGATAGCCCTGGAATTCCTCGCAGCCGTGGGCACACAGCAGGGCGAACTGGGCCGGGTTCTCCACACCCTCGGCGACCACGGTTTTGCGCAGATTGCGGCACAGGCCGACCATGGCCTGGGCGATCATGGCCACGTCTTCGTCGAACTCCATGTCGGTAATCAGGGATCGGTCGATCTTCACCGTGTCCAGCGGCAGATGGCGCAGGTAGGACAGGCTGGAGTAGCCGGTGCCGAAGTCGTCCATCGCCACCCTAAAGCCCAGCGCCTTGAAGGCCTGCAGCACGCTGATGGCGCGCTCGCTGTCGTCCAGGAACACGCTTTCGGTGATCTCCAGCTCGACGCGCTGCGGCGGCAGCCCGCTGTCGGCCAGCCAGCCGGCCACGCGCGGCACCAGGTCGTCGGCCAGGAACAGCTTGGCCGACAGGTTGACCGCCAGGGTCAGCGCCCGGCCCTGCACCGGGCTCCACTGGGTGGCGGCGTGGAAGGCCTGGCGCAGCACCCGTTCGGTGATTTCGCCGATCAGGCCGGTTTCTTCGGCCATGGGGATGAAGCGGTCCGGCCCCACGCTGCCGCAGCTGGCGCTGTGCCAGCGGGCCAGCGCCTCGACGCCGACGATGCGCCGGTGCCGGTCCACCTTGGGCTGGTAGACCACGCTGAATTCGTTTTGCTCCAGGCCGAAGCGCATGGCGGTGGCCAGGTCGAGGCGTTCGTCGGCCAGCTTGTTGAGTTCGGGGGTGAAGAACTGGAAGTTGTTGCGGCCGCGCTCCTTGGCCGCGTACATGGCCACGTCGGCGTGCTTGAGCAGGCTTTGCGCGTCCATGCCGTCCTGCGGGTACAGCGCCACGCCCATGCTGGCACCCATCTGGAACTCGCGGCCCAGCAGGCTGACCGGCTGGTTCACCTGCTTGAGCACGCGCTGCAGGTGGGCGATCACGCTGTGGATGCGGAAATGCTCGTTCAGCAGCAACACGAACTCGTCGCCGCTGTGCCGTGCCACGGTGTCGCTGGCACGCACGCAGCCGCGCATGCGCTGGGCGATCTCCACCAGCAGCTGGTCGCCGGCGTCGTGGCCCAGGCTGTCGTTGATCAGCTTGAAGTGGTCGAGGTCGATGAACACCACGGCCAGAAAGTGGCCCATGCGCTCGGCGTGGGCGATGGCCGGGCCGATGCGGTCGCGCAGCAGGTTGCGATTCGCCAGGCCGGTGAGGGCGTCGTAGTTGGCCTGGCGCTCCAGCTGCTCCAGCTGGCTGCGGCGCTCGGTGATGTCCTGCACCGTGCCTTCGAAGCAGATGAATTCGCCGCGCGCATTGCGCACGCTGCGGGCGTTCTCGGAAATCCAGATCTTGCTGCCGTCGCGCCGGTAGACCTCGGACTCGAAGTTGCTGACCTCGCCGTGCGCAGCCATCAGCTTCTGGAAGCGTTCGCGCCGGCCCGGCTGCACATACAGGCGGCGGTCGATGTCGGACAGGTCGGCAATCAGCTCGTTGGCGGTGCTGTAGCCGTAGAGCCGGGCCAGCGCCGGATTGGCCGACAGGTAGCGGCCTTCCAGCGAGGTCTGGAAGATGCCTTCGCGCGCATGTTCGAAGATCTGCCGGTAGCGCAGCTCGGCGTGGGCCAGGGCGTCCAGGGTCTGGTGGATGTCGGTCACGTCCTGGATAAAGCCCTCCAGCACCTGCTGCTGGCTTTCATCCATCACCATCACGCCCTGGCCTTTGACCCGGCGCAGGGCACCGCTGCGGGTGATGATGGCGTAGTGCAAGGTGTAGCCAAGACCTGCCTGCACCGCCTGCAGCACCTCATGGCGTATCCGCAGCCGGTCGTCGGGGTGGGTGATGTCCTCCCACGATACCCGTTGGTTGTCCAGCAGGTCGGCGGCTTCGTAGCCGGTGAGCCTGAAGCAGCCCTGGCTGACGAAGCGCATGGTCCATTCGCCGTCCATCAGGCAGCGGTAGGCCATGCCTTCCAGGTTGTTGACCAGGGTGTCGAGCACCTTGTGCAGGTCGACCGAGCGCGCAATCAGCGGGCTGCTGTGGTGGGACCGGGCAGAGGGTACTAGATCGGATTTCACGGGGGGTGGTGGCGGCGGGGCCGGGTTGGGTCAATATGCACGACATGCCAGCAGAGGCCTGGCTTTGTTTGCGCAAGCACCATGCCACCACTGTTTTGCTATGAAATAAATAGCTGCCTGCGCAAGAATTGATTGCGCTAAGGCCGGTTTTGGCCTTGTATTTTACTGCTTACAAATTGATGCACTAATTGTGTGCACTGCACCATTTCAGGATAAAAGCTCGGCCACATCGAGGATGCGCTGGGCCACATCCACCAGCTTCAGGCTCTTGTCCATGGCGGCTTTGCGCAGCCTGTCGTAGGCTTCTTTTTCGCTCAGGCCCTGGCGCTGCATCAGCAGGCCCTTGGCGCGGTCGATCACTTTGCGGTTGTGCAGCTCGGCCTTGTGCTCGTCGCGTTCGACCCGGGTATCGGCGAGTTCGCGGCGCAGCGCCTGTTCGTGCTCGAAGCGGGCCATGGCCACGTCGAGGATGGGGCGGATGCGGTCGGCCGACAGCCCGGCCACGATGTAGGCCGAGACCCCGGCGGCCACCGCGTCTTTCACGTGCGAGGTGTCGCCGTCGTTGGTGAACATCACGATGGGGCGGGGTGCGTTGCGGGTGGCCATCACCACGTGCTCCAGCGCGTCGCGGGCTTCGCTTTCGGCGTCGACGATCACCATATCGGGCTGCAGCTGGGCCAGGCGTTCGGCCAGGAAGCTGTCGCCGGGCAGTACGGCGACCAGGTTGTAGCCGTTTTCCAGCAGGCCGATGCGCAGCGCGCGCGAGCGTTCGGCTTGCAGCAGGGCATGGTCGTCCCGTGGATCGAGTACATCCAGGTCAGGGGCAATCACTACGATGCGCAGGGCTTCAGTCATGGACGAAAACCCGCAAGATTCGCGCCAATTTGGGGCGGGCGCTGTGGGCGGCAGAGGGGGTAGCCTAAACTCGCGGCTTCGTTGTTGTGCATACAGATAGGGTACGCCTGTGTTGGTATTAGGTATTGAATCATCTTGCGATGAAACGGGTATTGCCCTGGTGCGCGCCGACGGGGCTGGCGTGCCGGTGCTGCTGTCGCATGCCCTGCACAGCCAGATCGAGATGCACCAGGCCTACGGTGGCGTGGTGCCCGAATTGGCCAGCCGCGACCATATCCGCCGCGTGCTGCCGCTGACCCAGCAGGTGCTGGATGAAGCCGGGCAAACGCTGGCCGATGTCGACGTGGTGGCCTATACCCGCGGCCCGGGCCTGGCCGGTGCACTGCTGGTGGGCGCCGGCGTGGCCTGCGCGCTGGGCGCGGCACTCGGCAAGCCGGTGTTGGGCGTGCACCACCTGGAAGGGCATTTGCTGTCGCCGTTCTTGAGCGCCGACCCACCGGAGTTCCCGTTCGTGGCGCTGCTGGTGTCGGGCGGCCACACCCAGCTGATGCGGGTGGACGGCGTAGGCCGTTACGAAATTTTGGGTGAAACCATAGACGACGCGGCCGGTGAGGCCTTTGACAAATCGGCCAAGCTGATGGGCCTGGGCTATCCGGGCGGGCCGGCTTTGTCGCGGCTGGCGGAGCAGGGCGATCCGGCGGCCTTCAAGCTGCCGCGGCCGCTGCTGCACAGCGGCAACCTGGATTTCTCGTTCGCTGGCCTGAAGACCGCGGTGATGACCCAGGCCAAGAAGCTGGGCGACGGGCTGGAGCCGCGCAAGGCTGACCTGGCGGCCAGCACGCAGGCGGCGATTGTCGAGGTGCTGTTGAAGAAATCCATCACCGCGCTGCAGCGTACCGGCCTGCGCCGGCTGGTGGTGGCGGGTGGCGTGGGCGCCAACAAGGCTTTGCGCAGCCAGCTGAATGCCGTCTGCGCCAAGGCCGGTATCCGCGTGCACTACCCCGAGCTGCATTTGTGCACCGACAACGGCGCCATGATCGCCATGGCCGGCGCGATGCGTCTGCAGTCCGGCCTACAGCAGGCCACGCGGGCTTACGCTTTTGACGTGAAGCCGCGCTGGCCGCTGGATTCTCTATAAGGGAGGGACTCAACTACTCCATTGTGGGCTAAGGCAAGAACGCCCGCCATCCAGAAACACCGCAGAACTGGCTTTGCCAGGCTGCAGGTGTTGCCCCCTGCAAGGGGGTTGGCGAAAGATGCGAAGCACTGCAGCCTGGGGGTGTGTTAATTAATCGTCAGGTTGGCGACGTTGCTGACCGGGATCTTCTTTGCCAACTTCAAAGTCAGCACGCCGTTTTCCAGTTTGGCATCGCTGGCCGAGACATCGATGTCCAGCGGCAATTCATACGCAGCCTTGTAGCTGCGCGGCGCGTCGGCCTGGCTTTCGATCCGCACCACATTGCCTTCGATGCCGATGGACAATTGCTCTTTGGCAATGCCGGGCACGTCGAACTGCAGGCTGTAGGCCTGTTCGTCCTGGCTGATGCGGTAGCCCGCTGAACGTTTTTCATCGACCAGGCGTTGCAGCGCGTGCAGGCTGCGCAGTTGCTGGTTTTGGCGGACGATGGCGGGATGGTAGGCGGGGTGGGTAGCAGCAAAAAACATAATAGGCTCCATTTACACTGCGCGGCGCTCACCGTGATTGCCGCATGGATGGAATCTGTGTGCGCGCCCGACTATTTCAAGGAAATTTCTAGATGTTTAAGTTTCGCCGCCAGGTCTTGAAATCGCTGGCTTTGGCGCTATGCGCGCCCGCAGCCGGACTGGCGCTGGCGGCCCCGGCGCCGATCAAGATCGCCCAGATCGAGGCCTTGAGCGGCCCCCTGGGCAACGGCGGCGAGGCGGTGTTCCGCAACCTGGTGTGGGCGGTGGAGCGGGTGAATGCGCGTGGCGGTATCAAGCTGCCGGATGGCAAACACCTGCTGGCGCTGGACCGGCTGGACAGCAAAGGCCAGAACGAAGAAGCCCTGTCGGCGCTGCGCGCGGCCATCGACGACGGCGTGCAGATCGTGCTGCAGGGCAATAACTCGGCCACCGCAGCGGTGCTGGTCGACGCCATCAACAAGCACAACGAACGCGAGCCGGGCAAGCGCGTGCTGTTCCTCAACTACGCCGCGGTCGACCCGACCCTGACCAACGAGAAATGCAGCTACTGGCACTTCCGCTTCGACGCCCATGCCGACATGCGCATGGCCGCGCTGATGTCGGTGTTCAAGGACGACACGGCGGTGAAAAGCGTTTACATCCTGGGCCAGGACTACAGCTTCGGCCAGGCCGTGGCGCGTGAGGCCAAGCGCCAGCTGGCGCTGCAGCGTCCCGATGTGCAGCTGGTGGGCGACGAGCTGCACCCGCTGGGCCGCATCAAGGACTTCATTCCCTACGCCACCAAGATCAAGGCCAGCGGCGCGCAGGCGGTGATCACCGGCAACTTCGGCAACGACCTGACCTTGCTGGTCAAGGCTGCGCGCGAGGTGGGTTTCGAGGGCAAGTTCTACACCTTCTACGGCAATGCACTGGGCGCACCGGCGGCGCTGGGCGAGGCTGGCGTGGGCAAGGTCATCGCCGTAGCCGACTGGCTGCCGAACCTGCCCACGGCGCAGAGCGAGGTCTTTGTGCAGAGCTTTCGCCAGCGCTTTCCCAAGCCGGCCGACGACTATCTGCACATGCGCATGCAGCTGATGGTGGAAGCGCTAGCCCAGGCCATCGAGAAGGCTGGCACTATGGATTTGGTAGCTGTCGCCGCAAGCCTGGAGCGCGCTAGCGTCAGTTTATATGGCCAAAGCGGTAGCATGCGCGCGGCCGACCACCAGTTCCAGCAGCCGCTGGCCGTGGGCATCATGGACCGCCAGGGCGCGCCCGGCGTGAAGTTCGATGTCGAAGGCTCGGGCTACGGCTTCCGCGTCATCAAGCAGATCAGCCCGGCGCAGGCCGAGATGCCGACGAGCTGCAAGATGGTCCGACCCGGCTAGCCTCATTTACCGGTAAAGCCGGCGCAGGCCCCGGCGTTTGGCCGGCCTTTGCATTCGCGCAGCAGGCGGCGGTTGCGCTCGGCCGTGCCCTCCGATGAATCTTTCAGAAGCCGCACCTGCGAGCCACCTTGGGTCTTTTTGGTTTTGGCCATGCTGTACGGGGCCGCGCAGGCCAGCGCCAAGGCGAGGCAGGCGCAATACAAGGTTGGCAGATGCATGGGCTTCTCCAAAAAAGGCTTGCGCATAATCATGCCTCCACAGCTTTCATACGTCTATGCGCCAAGCCATCCTGAGTCTCGAAGAATCCAAAATCCGTGAAGTCGCTAACGCTGGCATGGGGCGCGGCGACGTGCTGGCCTTCTGGTTCGGCGAAAGCGACGAAGTCACGCCCGATTTCATCCGCCAGGCGGCCATCGAGTCGCTGCAAAAAGGCGAAACCTTTTATTCCCACAACCTCGGCCTGCTGGAGCTGCGCGAGGCCGTCGCCGACTACATGGGCGCGCTGCACGGTGCTATCGGCGCCGAGCGCATCGCCATCACCTCGGGTGGCGTGAATGCGCTGATGCTGGCGGTCCAGCTGCTGGTGGACGCGGGCGATGAAGTGGTCGCCGTCACGCCGGTCTGGCCGAATCTGACGGCCCAGCCGGCGATCATGGGCGCGCGCCTGCGCTGCGTGCCTTTGCAGCCCCAAGTCGATGGTGCCTGGGGGCTGGATATGGATACCCTGCTGGCCGCCATCACCCCCGGTACCAAGCTGCTGGTGCTGAATGCGCCGAACAACCCCACCGGCTGGACCCTGAGCCGGGCCGAGCAGCAAACCATTCTGGACCACTGCCGGCGCACCGGCACCTGGATCCTGGCCGACGAGGTGTACGAACGCCTGTACTACGCGCCCAGTGCCCATGGCTGCGCGCCGAGTTTCCTGGACCTGGCCGCTCCCGAAGACCGCCTGGTGGTGGTGCACAGCTTTTCCAAGAGCTTTCTGATGACCGGCTGGCGGCTGGGCTGGCTGGTGATGCCGGCTAGCGCGACCCCGCACATGGGCAAGCTGATCGAATTCAACACCTCGTGCGCCAGCGTGTTCGTGCAGCGCGCGGGCATTACCGCCTTGCAGCGTACCGACGAGATCACACCGCGCGTAGTCGCCCATCTGAAGGCCTGCCGTGACACCCTGGTGCCCTTGCTGCAGGCGGTTCCGGGCGTGCAGGTGGCCGCGGCACCGGGCGGCATGTATGCGTTCTTCCAGTTGGCCGGTCATACCGATTCGTTGCTGACCGCCAAGCGCCTGGTGGTGGAGGCCGGCCTGGGACTCGCGCCCGGCAATGCGTTTGCGCCGCAAGCCCAGGGCTGGTTGCGCTGGTGTTTTGCTTCCAAAGATCTGCACAGATTGGAGCAGGGCGTGGAAAGGCTGAAAAAGTGGGCTATAATTTGAGGCTTGGTGCAGCACACGAATAGTTTGAAGCAGCAAGCGATTTGAACCAAGTTCAAATCAAAAACAGGCTAAAAATCATGTTATGATTCAAGGCTTGAAACGCGGGAGTAGCTCAGTTGGTAGAGCGCAACCTTGCCAAGGTTGAGGTCGAGAGTTCGAGACTCTTCTCCCGCTCCAAATTGGTAAAAAGGGAAGCTACAGGCTTCCCTTTTTCATGTGTGATTTGGGCGCGATAACAAAGCGGTTATGTACCGGATTGCAAATCCGGCTAGCCCGGTTCGACTCCGGGTCGCGCCTCCAGAATTCAAGATTCGGTTGATCCGGATTTTGGGTAAAAAGCCATGCTATAATGCGAGGCTTGAAACGCGGGAATAGCTCAGTTGGTAGAGCGCAACCTTGCCAAGGTTGAGGTCGAGAGTTCGAGACTCTTTTCCCGCTCCAAATTAGTAAAAAAGGGAAGCTATATGCTTCCCTTTTTTACGTCGAATTTTGGCGCGATAACAAAGCGGTTATGTACCGGATTGCAAATCCGGCTAGCCCGGTTCGACTCCGGGTCGCGCCTCCAAATGCCTTTACAGCCCGAGCCTCTCGGGCTTTTTTGTTTCTGCATCCAATAGCATTGCTTTGTAGTGTGGCGGCACCGGGCCGCAGCTGGCTGCGGGTTACAATGCGGCTGCTTTTTAGCCTTGGCGAGACGAAAACGAAGCTTCTGCTTCCGGATCCGGCCCTGTCAACCCATGTGTTGCCGGGGCTGTTTTGTTTCACAATGCCAGGCTATGCGCAGGCTCGGTGGTGTAATTGGTAGCCACAGCAGACTTAAAATCTGCCGACGCAAGTCGTACCGGTTCGATTCCGGTCCGAGCCACCATTTCGTAAAAGAAGCGCGCTGGTTTTCAATACCCCTAAAAAGCGCCTAATATCTCACCATGCCTCGCTACAACGCCCCCTTTGAAATCCATGTGCATGGCCAGGTGCCTTTGCGCACTGACGTGACGTTCAACCAGATCCAGGACGCGCTAAAACCGCTGTGGAAGTATGCGGGTGCCAAGTCCCTGGCCGATGCCGCGGGCAGCGCTTACGAGGAAGAGCCGGGCATCCAGTTCGACGCGCCCGAGCACATGCTGCAGATGTGCTGGACGGTTCCCGGCGACGAAGATTTCAAGCAGGCGCTGGACGAAATGTGCATGAGCCTGAACGAACTTGCCGAACGCGGTGCGTCCATCGAGATCACCTTCTACGACACCGACTTCGACGAAGACGACCAGGACGCCACCGACGATTCGCGCGACGATTTCTTGATGCTGTTTGTCGGCCCCACGCCCGCCGCCATCATGCAGGTGCAGCGCGATCTGCTGGTGCAGGACGTGATCAACATGATGGAGCGGCATTTCGACGCCTCCGAGCTCAACGGCGTGGTGCGCGAGATCGACCTGCTGTTCACCCAGCGCTTTGATGCGTTGGTGAATTCGCTGGAGCTGGGCAAACCACCGCGGGGTCCTGGCGGCTCGGGTGGAGCCGGTGGCCATGGCGGCGGCGGTCGCCGCCCACGCCACCTGCACTGACTCTAGCTAGGGGGCAAAGGTCGTTCCGTATTTCCCAGAGATACCGTGGAACCGGCTTTGCCGGGCCACTGGTATCGCCCCCTGCAAGGGGGGTGGCGGAAAGTGCGCAGCACTGGAGCCTGGGGGTGAGCCACAGCTACCAGCGCCCGGCGATATTCTTCAATAGCTGGTTGGTAGCCGCCAAACGGCGGTTCTGCAGGTCCAGCAGGCTGCGTTCGCTGGACAGCGCCGTGGCTTGCGCGATCACTACGTTTAGGTAGCTCACCGTACCGCTCTGGTACTGGTTTTTCACAATCTCCAGCGAGCGGTTGGCGGCCGCCAAGGCCTCGGTTTGCAGCGCGGCTTCTTGCTGCAGGCTGCCGGCGATCACCAGATTGTCTTCCACCTCTTGCAATGCGGTCAGTACGGTCTGGCGGTAGCTGGCCGTGGCGGCGTCGGTGCTGGCGCGGGCCGAGTCCACGGCCGACTGGCGCTGTCCGCCGTCGAAGGCGGTGAGCGCCAGCGCCGGGCCGATAGACCACAGCAGATTCGGGGCGCTGATCAGATTCGCCAAGGAGCTGCCCTTGTAGCCGGCGCTGGCCGATAGCGTGAGCGCCGGGAAGAACGCGGCCTTGGCCACGCCGATCTGCGCATAAGCAGCGGCCACGCGGCGCTCGGCGGCGGCGATATCCGGGCGGCGCTGCAGCAGGCTGGCGGGCAACTGGTCGGGCACAAGGGGGGCAGCCGGCAGCGCCGCGGTGCGGGCCAGGCTGAACTCGGACGGGGCCAGGCCCAGCAGCACCGCCAGCGCGTGCTCCAGCTGGGCGCGGGAGCTGTCGGCATCCACCTGCTGGGCAGCGGTGGTTTTCAGCTGTGTCTGCGCCTGCGCCACATCGCCGGCCGATGCCACGCCCCCCTGGTAGCGGTTCTGCGTCAGTTCCAGGGAGCGCTGGTAGGCCTGCACGCTGCGCTCCAGCAGGGCCGACTGGGCCTCGGCCGCACGCAGCGAGAAATAGGTTTGTGCCAGCGTGGCCTGCAGCGACAGGCGGGCCGCGGCCAGATCGTCCTGGCTGGCCTGCACACGGGCCTGGTCGCCGGTCACTGCGCCCGACAGCCGGCCCCACAGATCCAGCTCCCAGCTGGCGCTGCCGGTCAGGGCAACGCTGTTGGCAGCCCCTGCGCTGGGCGAGGCGCTGCGGCTGGCGCTTAGGCCGGCGCCCAGTGTGGGCGACAAGGCGGCACGGCTGCTGCCCAGTGCGGCCTGGGCGATGCGGATCTGCGCCGCGCTGCCCAGCAGGTTCTGGTTGTTGCCGACCCGGGTTTGCAGATCGTTCAGCACCGGGTCGTTGAACAACAGCCACCAGTCGTCCGGCACGGCCGCGGCCTGCGGATCGGCGCTTTGCCAGACGCCGGTTTCCTTGAAGGCATTGGTGGCGGGCGCGCTGGGCACCTGGTAGGGCGGCGTGGTGCTGCAGGCTGCCAGCAACAAGGCGCAGCCGCATGCAAGAGGAAATTTAGGCAGCATCGCTGGCACTCCGCAAGTCGTGAGAAATAAGCCCGGGTTTGCGCCGTAAGCGCTGGCCCCAAACGCGCAGCCGGTCCATGGCCACGTACACCACCGGCGTGGTGTAGAGGGTCAGCAACTGGCTCAGCACCAGGCCGCCGACCACCGCAATGCCCAGCGGCTGGCGCAGCTCGGCCCCGTCGCCATGGCCGATGGCCAGCGGTATGGCGCCCAGCATGGCGGCCGCGGTGGTCATCAGAATCGGCCGCAGGCGCAGATGGCCGGCGCGGTAGATGGCCTGGGCGGCCGATACATGGGCGGCGTTGCGCTGCCGGGTAATCGCAAAGTCGATCATCATGATGGCGTTCTTCTTGACGATGCCGATCAGCAGAATCACCCCGATCAGGGCGATGATGGAAAACTCGGTGTTGAACGCCATCAGGGCCAGCAGTGCGCCGACCCCGGCCGAGGGCAGGGTGGACAGGATGGTGATAGGGTGGATCAGGCTCTCGTACAGGATGCCCAGCACCAGATAGATGGTGACGATGGCCGCCAGTATCAGCAGCGGCTGGCTGCTCAGCGAGCTCTTGAAGGCCTGCGCCGTGCCCTGGAAACTGCCGCGCACCGACACCGGCACGCCCAGCCCGGCCACCGCGTCGTTTACCGCATCGGTGGCTTGCGACAAGGTTACGCCCAGCGGCAGGTTGAAGCTGACGGTGGTGGCCGGCGTGCCGCTCTGGTGGTTCACCGACAGCGGGGTATTCGTCAGCTCGACCTTGGCAAACGCCGCCAACGGCACCTGGGCCCCACTTTTCGACGTGAACAGCAGGCTGCGCAGCGACTCGGCGTTTTGCAGGAATTCCGGTGCCAGCTCCATCACCACCCGGTACTGGTTCAGCGGGTTGTAGATCACGCCGACCTGGCGCTGGCCGAAGGCGTTGTTCAAGGTGGTGTCTACCGTGCTGACGCTCAGGCCCAGGCGGGCCATGGCCTCGCGGTCCATCACCACCGAGGTCTGCAGGCCGTTGTCCTGCTGGTCGCTGTTCACGTCGGTCAGCTCCGGCAACTGCGACAGCGCGCGGCGCACGCGCGGCTCCCAGGCGCGCAGATCCGCCAGGTCGTCGGCCTGCAAGGTGTACTGGTACTGGGCATTCGACTGGCGCCCACCGATGTTGATGTCCTGCGCCGGCACCATGAACAGATTGGCGCCGGGCTCGTGCGCCAATTGGGCGCGTAGCCGGGCCACCACCTGGTCGGCCGACACATCGCGCTGGGCCAGCGGCTTCAGCGCCATGAACATGCTGGCCGTGTTGCGCTGGCCGCCGCCGGTGAAGCCGGTCACGCTCTCGACCGCCGGGTCGGCGCGCACGACGTCGATGAAGCGCACCAGCCGCTGCTGCATGAACTGGAAGGAGGTGCTCTGGTCGGCGCGGATATTGCCATTGATGCGGCCGGTATCCTGCTGCGGAAAGAAGCCCTTGGGGATCACGGTGTACAGATACACGTTGAGCACCACCACGCACAGCAGGGCCAGCAGGGCGATCGGCTGGTGCCGCAGCGTCCAGGCCAGCGAACGCCGGTAGCCGCGCAAAACCCGCTTCTGCAGACGCCCGCCCCAGCGGGCCAACCGGCTGGGCGTGGCCTTGGGCGGCGCATGGCGCAGCAGCGCGGCGCACATCATCGGCGTGGTGGTCAGCGACACCACCATGGACACCAGAATCGAGGCCGACAGGATCACCGCAAACTCGCGGAACAGCCGGCCCACAATGCCGCCCATCAGCAGGATGGGGATGAACACTGCAATCAGCGACAGGCTGATCGACACCACGGTAAAGCCGATCTCGCGCGTGCCGGCCAGTGCCGCCTGCAGCGCGGTCTTGCCCCGCTCCATGTGGCGGGTCACGTTCTCCAACACCACGATGGCGTCGTCGACCACAAAGCCGGTGGCCACCGTCAGCGCCATCAGCGACAGATTGTCCAGGGTGTAGCCGGCCAGGTACATCACGCCAAAGGTGCCGGCCAGCGACACCGGCACGGCCACGCTGGGGATCAGCGCAGCGCGCGCATTGCGCAGGAATAAAAACACCACCAGCACCACCAGGCCGATGGAGATGGCCAGCGCGCGTTCCACTTCGCGCAGCGAGGCGCGGATGGTCGGCGTGCGGTCCATCACCACCTTCAGGTCGATGGCCGGGGGGATGGCGGCACGCAGATGCGGCAGCAGGGCCCGCACCTTGTCGACAGCGTCGATGATGTTGGCGCCGGGCTGCTTGAACAGGATCAGCAGGATCGCCGGCTTGCCGTCGGCGGCGCCGTAGTTGCGTACGTCGACCACGCTGTCGAGCACCTGGCCCACGTCCTGCATGCGCACTGCGCTACCGTTTGTGTAGCGGATGATCTGCGGCGCAAACTCGGCGGCGGTGCGCGCCTGGTCGTTGGCGCCGATCTGCCAGTTGCGCGTGCCGTCTTCCACCGCGCCCTTGGGCCGGTTCGCATTGGTGTTGGTGATGGCCTGGCGCACCGTGTCCAGCGCAATCCCGTTGGCCGACAGCTTGTTCGGGTCCAGCTCCACGCGCACCGCCGGCAGCGCGCCGCCGCCGATGTTGACCTGGCCGATCCCGTCCACCTGGGCCAGCCGCTGGGCCAGCACGGTGGAAGCCGCGTCGTACATCTGGCCGCGGGTCAGCGTGTCCGAGGTCAGCGACAGCAGCATGATGGGCGAATCCGCCGGGTTCACCTTGCGGTAGCTGGGGTTGCTGGGCATGCCGGTGGGCAGCAGGGTGCGGGCGGCGTTGATGGCGGCCTGCACATCGCGCGCCGCGCCGTCGATGTCGCGGTCCAGGTCGAACTGCAGCGTAACGCGGCTGCTGCCCAGCGAGGAGTTGGAGGTCATCTGGGTCACGCCGGCAATCGCGCCCAGCGCCCGCTCCAAAGGCGTGGCCACCGTGGCCGCCATGGTGTCCGGGCTGGCGCCGGGCAGGGACGCGGATACCGAGATGGTCGGGAAATCCACCTGCGGCAGCGGTGCCACCGGCAGCAGGAAGAAGCCGATGACACCGGCAATCGCCACACCCAGCGTCAGCAGCGTGGTGGCGATAGGGCGGTGGATGAACGGGGCCGAGAAGTTCATCGCCGCCCCACCGATGATTTAAAGAAAACAAGCCGCTGGCGCAGAGAATACCTGCGCAGGTAGCTATTTATTCCATAGCAAATGGTGGATTGGACGGGTGGCTGCATCACGCCATCCTGGCCTCGCGGCGGGTGCGCCAGCGCTGTGCAATGCCGGCAAAGCCCAGGTAGATCACCGGCGTGGTGAATAGCGTCAGCAGCTGGCTGACGATCAGGCCGCCGACCATGGTCACGCCCAGAGGATGGCGCAGCTCGCTGCCAACGCCAGTGCCCAGCATCAGCGGTAGCGCGCCCAGCAGCGCGGCCAGCGTCGTCATCAAGATCGGCCGAAAGCGCAGCAGGCAGGCCTGGTGGATGGCGGCGCGCGGGCTCAGGCCTTGCTCGCGCTCGGCGTCCAGCGCGAAGTCGATCATCATGATGGCGTTCTTCTTGACGATGCCGATCAGCAGCACGATGCCGATGATGGCGATGATGTCCAGGTCCAGCCCGAACACCAGCAGCGCCAGCAACGCACCGAGGGCCGCAGAGGGCAGGGTGGACAGAATCGTCACCGGGTGGATGAAGCTCTCGTACAGCACGCCGAGCACGATGTACATGGTGACGATGGCCGCCAGTATCAGCAGCAAGGTGTTGTTCAGCGAGGCCTGGAAGGCCAGCGCCGCGCCCTGGAAGCTGGTTTCTATGCTGGCCGGCAGCTGCAGCGCGGCCTCTTCGGCCTGGATGGCGCTGACCGCATCGCCCAGTGAATGGCCGGGGGCGGTGTTGAAGGAAATCGTCGCCGACGGGAACTGCCCTGCGTGGTTCACCGCCAGCGCGGCCGATCTTTCCTGCACCTTGGCCACCGACGACAACGGTACCTGCACGCCGTTGGCGCCGGGCACGTAGAGCCTGGACAGCGCCTGCGGCCCGAGCCGGTCGTGCGGCGCCACCTCCAGCACCACGCGGTACTGGTTGGACTGGGTGTAGATGGTGGAAATCAGCCGTTGGCCAAAAGCGTTGTACAGCGCGGAGTCGATGTTTGCCACCGTCACGCCCAGCTGGCCGGCGGCAATGCGGTCGATCTCCACATAGGCCTGCAGGCCCTTGTCCTGCACGTCGCTGCCCACGTCGGCCAGCTGCGGCAGGCTGCGCAGGCGCGCCAGCAGCTCGGCGGCCGCGCTGTTGAGCTCGTCGAAGTTCGGTGACGACAGCAGGAACTGGTACTGGGTCTTGGAGATGCGGTCTTCAATCGTCAAGTCCTGCACCGGCTGCATGTACACCGTGATGCCGGCCACCTTGCGGCTTGCGTCACTCAGGCGGCGCAGGATGGCGCTGGCCGATGCATCGCGCGCCGCCTTGGGCTTGAGGTTGATCAAAATCCGGCCTTGGTTCAGCGTGGTGTTGACGCCGTCCACACCGATGAAGGACGACACGCTTTGCACCGCGCTGTCTTGCAGAATCACCTCGGCCAGCGCCTGCTGCCGGTCTGCCATGGCGGCGAACGAGCTGCTCTGCGCGGTCTCGGTCATGGCCTGGATCACACCCGTGTCCTGCAGCGGGAAAAAGCCTTTGGGCACCACAAAGTACAGCCAAGCGGTGAGCAGCACGGTCAGCACAAACACGAACAGCGTGCCGGCTTGGCGCGCCAGCACCCAGTCCAGCGCCAGGCCGTAGCGGCGGATCAGCTGGTCGAAGAAGCGGCCGGTGGCCTGGTAGATACGGCCATGGCTTTCCTCGGGCGTGTGCTTGAGCAGGCGCGCGCACAGCATGGGCGTGAAGCTCAGCGACACCACAGCCGAGATCAAAATCGACACCGCCAGGGTGATGGCAAATTCATGGAACAGCCGGCCCACCACGTCGCCCATGAACAACAGCGGAATCAGCACCGCAATCAGCGAAATCGTCAGTGAAATGATGGTGAAGCCGATCTGCTTGGCGCCCTTGAGCGCGGCGTCAAACGGCTTTTCGCCTTGTTCGACAAAGCGGGCGATGTTCTCGATCATCACGATGGCATCGTCCACCACAAAGCCGGTGGAAATCGTCAGCGCCATCAGGGTCAGGTTGTTGATCGAAAAGCCGGCCAGGTGCATCACGCCAAAGGTGCCGACCAGCGACAAAGGTACGGCCAGGCTGGGGATCAGCGTGGCCGAGCCGCTGCGCAAGAACACAAAAATCACGGCTACCACCAGGCCAATCGCCAGCAGCAGCTCCAGCTGCGTGTCTTCCACCGAGGCGCGGATGGTCACCGTGCGGTCGGTCAGGATTTGCACATCGAGCGAGGCGGGCAGGGTGGCTTGCAGCTTGGGCAGCAAGGCCTTGATGCGGTCGGTGGTGTCGATCACGTTGGCGCCGGGCTGGCGCTGGATGTTCAGGATGATGCCGGGCGTAGCGTTGGCCCAGGCAGCGAGGCGGATGTTTTCTGCATCGTCCACCACATTCGCCACATCCTTCATGCGGATCGGCGCGCCGTTCTTGTAGGCCAGGATCAGATTGGTGTACTCGGCCGCCGAGCGCAGCTGGTCGTTGGCGTCGATGGTCGAAGCCCGCAGCGGGCCGTCGAAGCTGCCCTTGGCCTGGTTGGTGTTGGCGGCGGCAATGGCGGTGCGCACATCGTCCAGTGCCAGGCCCACGCCGGCCAGCTTGCTCGGGTCGGCCTGGATGCGCACGGCGGGCCGGCCGCCGCCGGCCAGTGCCACCAGGCCCACGCCCTCGACCTGCGACAGCTTGGGTGCCAAGCGGTTTTCCACCAGGTCGTGCACGCGGATGACGGGCAGGGATGGCGAGGTGATCGCCAGGGTCAGTATCGGTGCGTCGGCCGGGTTCACCTTGCTGTAGGTGGGCGGCATCGGCAGGTCGCTGGGCAGCAGATTGCTGCCGGCGTTGATGGCCGCCTGCACCTGCTGCTCGGCCACATCCAGCGACATCTCCAGCGAGAAGCGCAGCGTGATCACCGAAGCCCCGCCCGAGCTGGTGGACGACATCTGCGCCAGCCCCGGCATCTGGCCAAACTGGCGCTCCATCGGCGCGGTAACCGAGGATGTCATCACGTCCGGGCTGGCGCCCGGGTAGAGCGTGGTGACCTGGATGGTCGGATAGTCGACCTCGGGCAGGGCCGACACCGGCAGCAGCCGGTAGGCCAGCAGGCCGGCGATCAGGATCGCCACCATCAGCAGCGAAGTCGCGACCGGGCGGAGGATGAATAGGCGAGACAGGTTCATGGCGCGGCGAAGCGGGTCTTATCCACCGGCGGCCTCTTTCTGGCGGCGGCGTTCGCGCATTTTTTCGATGAAGGCTTTGCGCTCGTCGGGGCCCATTTTTTTAAACTTTTCCTGTTCCTCGGGTGGCAGGCGGTCCAGCCAGCGCGGGCGCTCGTCGCTGGCGGCTGGCGCCGCATCGGGCGCCGCTTCCGGACTTTTCGCCGCGGCAGTCGGTGCTTCTGTTTTTGTAGCTGCTGGCGCAGATGCTGCCTGCGCAGGAGCCGCATTCGGCTCGGATTTATCGCGTCGGCGGCGACCACCGGTATCGCTGGCCGCATTCGCCGGCTGCGGTGTGATCACCTCGACCTTGGCACCTTCGCGCAGGCGGTCGGCGCCGTCGGTAACGACTTTTTCACCGGCGCTGATATCGCCTTGCACGCTGACCCCGTCGCCGTCGGTGGCGCCCAGGCGGATGCGCCGCACGCTGACGCTGCCGTCTTCTTTTACCGCGTAGACGAAGGTGCCCTGGGCGCCGCGCTGCACGGCGGCGCTGGGTACCACCAGCGCGTTCGGCTGCGTGCCCAGCTGCAGCACCACGTTGACAAACTGGTTCGGGAACAGTGCGCCATCGGCGTTGGCAAACTGGGCCTTGAGCTTGAGGGTGCCGGTGGTGGTGTCGATGGCGTTGTCGGTGCTGGCTACCTTGCCGACGGCGAGCTTATTCTTCAGCGCCCGGTCCCAGGCCTCGACCTGCAGCGGGGTCTTGGCGGCCAGCTGTTGGGTGATCTGTGCCACGTTCGCCTCGGGCACGGCAAACACTACGGTCAGCGGCTGGGTCTGGGTGATGCTGACCAGGCCGTTGGCATCGCTGGTCTGCACCATATTGCCCACGTCGACCTGGCGGAAGCCGAGCCGGCCGCCGATGGGCGCGCGCACCTGGGTGTACGACAGCTGCAGCTTGGCGCTGTCGACCTGGGCCTGGTCGGTCAGCACCGTGCCCTGCAGCTGCTTGACCAGCGCATCCTGCGTGTCCACTTGTTGCTTGGCAATCGAGTCCTTGGCCAGCAAATCCTGGTAGCGCCCCAGGTCGATCTGGGCATTGCGCAGCTGGGCCTGGTCGCGCGCCAGCTGGCCCTGGGCTTGCGCGAGTGCGATCTGAAAGCTGCGCGGGTCGATCTCGGCCAGCACCTGGCCGGCCTGGACCTGCTGGCCCTCCTGGAAGCGCACGGCTTGCAGCACACCGGAAACCTGCGCCCGCACCGTGGCGGTGTTCAATGCGCTGATGTTGCCGATGGCCGATACCAGCAGCCGCACATCGTGCTGCTGCACCACCGCCACCGACACCGGCTGCACCTGGCTGGCGCCGCCAAAGCGCCGGCCACCACCCGATCCGCCCGATCCCCCTGCAGCGCTGGCGGCCCGCGCCGGCGGGCTGGCCGCGTCTGCCGTGGACGCCGGCTGGTGCTGGCCCCACCACCAGCCCGCGCCGCCCGCGGCCGCGACCAGCAGCACCAGGCCCAGAAATCCCGGCGCGGACAGGCCGGCGTGGCGCGCAGCGCCGGTGCGCAAAAACAAGTGCTTGGTCATGGAGTGGGCTGGCCCGCGGAGTGGCCAAGTAAAGATCTCGGTACATCGTAAAGCCTGCCGTTGCAGGGCTTGTCGTGGTTCAAAAAGCTTTACTACGGATTTACCCCTGCGCAATCTGCTCCATAGTCGGATTAGGGCGATTTGCTATGGATTGCATAGCCTCTTGCGCAGGTGGAATCTGCGCTGCAGGGCTGATGGGCTGGTAAAACTACAGCTGTGGGATACTGCGCGCCGCCCCAGGACCAGAAAGCCCGCCATGCCCGAAGCCATTGGAATCGACCACATCTACATCAGCGTGTCCGACCTGGCGCGGGCCGAGCCGTTTTACGACCAGGTGCTGGTGGCGGCGCTGGGCTTTCGCAAGAACAAGTTTCCGCTGGCGGGCGATCCGCACATCCAGTACTTCAACCGGCATTTCGGCTTTGTGCTGCGCCCGGCGCGCAGTGCGGCGCCGCATGATTCCTATGCGCCCGGGCTGCACCACTTCTGCCTGCGCGTTGCATCCATCGCCGATGTGCAGGCCGTGGCCGAGCAGTTGCGCAGCGCCGGCATTGCGGCCACCGAGGCCCGGCTGTATCCCGAATACGCGCCCGACTACTGGGCGACTTTTTTCTCCGACCCGGATGGCATCCGCCTGGAAGTGACCAACTACCGGCAGGAGCGCCGCGCGCGCCACGACCACTGGCCGTCCGGGGCCTGATCCGCTGGCCCGCTCGGCGCTTGGCTAACGCAGGTCCAGGCGCTGCACAACCGCATCCACAAACGCGGTGACCCCGCGCGGTACCTGCTTGCGGCTGGGGTAGACCACGTATAAGCCGCCGTTGGACTGCCTGTAGTGCGGTAGCACCTCGCACAGCGTGCCGGCGCGCAGGTTTTGCGTCGCGATCGTCATCGGCAGCAGGGCGATACCCAGTCCTGCCACCGCCGCCTTCAGTTGCGCTTGCGCGGTGTTGGCGCTGAAGCTGCCCGTCACCTCCACCTGTTCCGGGCCCTGGGGGCCCTCCAGCCGCCAGAGACCACGGCCCACGGTCTTGGACGCGCGGATGCAGACGTGGTGGGACAGGTCTTCCAGCTGCGCCGGTGTGCCGCGCAGCGCCAAATAGGCCGGGCTGGCTACCAGCCCCGTGTGGTTGGTGCTGAGCCGGCGCGCTACCAGGCTGGAGTCGGGCAGCTCGCCGCCGCGAAACGCCACGTCGATGCCTTCGCTGATCAGATCGGCCCGGCCGTCGCTGAGCACAAAATCCAGCTGCACAGCGGGATGCTCGCGCAGAAATTCCGCCACCCAGTCCAGCTGAAAGAAGTCGAAGAAATCGGCCGGCACGGCCACCCGCACCAGGCCACTGGGCTCCTGCTGGGCTTCGGTCAGCTGCTGGGCGGCCTGCAGCAGCTCTTCCACCTGGGCGGCGCTGCGCCCATACAGCGCCCGGCCGGCGTCGGTGAGGTTCAGCTTGCGGGTGGAACGCTGCAGCAGGCGCACGCCCAGGTGGTTTTCCAGCTGCAGCACCTGGCGGCTCAGGGTATTGGGTGGCATGGATAGGCGCCGTGCCGCCTCGGCAAAACTGCCGGCCTGCACTACCTGCACAAACATCGCGATCTCGTTCAGGTCCAGCATGCAGGGTCTATTGCTCTTAAAAATGGATGATTCAAATCCAATTAAGCCGTCTAGTCAAGGTCTGGTGCCGTACCTACTATCCAGTTCTGTGCTTTCTGGTTCTTACTTTTTACTGTTCAGGAGTTTTTATGGCCCTTTCTTCTACCGCCCAAAACCGCATCGTTTGGGGCGTTCGCATTTTTCTGGCGCTGGCCATGGGCGCGGCCGGCACGGCCAAGCTGGCCGGTGTGCCGCAAATGGTGGAAATTTTCAACCACATCGGCCTGGGCCAATGGTTCCGCTCTTTTACCGGGGCGGTGGAGGTGGTCGGTGCGGTGCTGCTGCTGGTACCCGCTACCGGCTTGTTGGGTGCCCTGTGGGTCGGCGGCACCATGGTCGGGGCAGTCGCCACGCACCTGTTTGTCATCGAGGGCTCGCCGGTGCCGGCGATGGTGCTGGGGCTGCTGTGCGCGTTTGTGGCCTACCAGCTGCGGCCGGGCCAGCAGCGCCGTGCCGGCGTGGCGGCGGTATGACGGCCGTGCTGAAACCCGCGGTGGCCGCGGGCCGCAAGGTGGTGCACCGCACGCGCGGCCATACGCACGGGCCTATTACCCGGCTGATGAGTCCGTCGGACCTGGGCGAATTGCTGAAGCCGTTTGTGTTTCTGGACCTGTTTGTCAGCGACGACCCGGCCCAGCTGGGCGGATTCCCCATGCATCCGCACTCCGGCATCGCCACGCTGACCTACCTGGTGGCCGGCGGCATGGAGTACGCCGACAGCACCGGCCAAAGCGGCCGACTGCAGGCAGGCAGCGTGGAATGGATGCGGGCCGGCGGCGGCGTATGGCACACCGGCAAGCCCACCGACGATGTGCCCGCGCATGGCTTTCAGCTGTGGATCGCGCTGCCCGAGGCACTGGAGAACGCGCCGGCCGAAAGCCAGTACCTCAGCCCGGCCGCGCTGACGCACAGCGGCCCGGCCACGGTGCTGCTAGGGCAGTACGCCGGTGTGCGCAGCGCGATTGCGCACCCGGCGGATGCCACCTACCTGGCGGTGCAGCTGCGCGCGGGCGAGACCTGGACCTACCAGCCGCCCGCCGGACACAGCGTGGGCTGGCTGGCGGTGGACGTCGGCGAGCTGGACTTGCCCGAGCCGGTGGTCCGGGGCGACATGCTGGTGTTCGACCAGTCGGAAGACCCCATCACCCTGCGGGCCCAGACCGACGCCGTGCTGGTGCTGGGCTCGGCAGTGCCGCACCCACACCCGCTGGTGATGGGCCGGTATTCGGTGCACACCAGTGCCGAGGCCTTGCGCCGGGGCGAGGACGGTATCCGCCAGGTGGCCCAGCGGCTGCGGGCCGAAGGCGTGCTGGGCCTGCGTTAAAGCAGATGCTCAGCGCGCCGGGCGGCTGTCGATATGGACGTGCGCCGCCTGTGCGCCTTGCTGTGCCGGCAGGCCCAGCCAGCGCTGCGCCGCAGCCTGCAGCACCGCCGCTTCGCCGGTGGTGAGCAACTGCAGGCCGCCAGGGCCGCTGTGCAGCAAACCGCCGGCCTCCAGCAACTGCCGGGTGCGCCGTGCCACCGGTTCGCCGGTGGACAGGATGCGCACTTGCGGGCCGACCCGTTGTTCCAGATGGGTTTGCGCGAACACATAGTGGGTGCAGCCCAGCACCAGCGTGTCGATCTCGCCAGGGTTTGAACCAAATTGGCCCATGGCGCTGATGTAGTCTGCGCAGAATGCTATGGTTTTTGCATCGTCGCCCGATGCCACGCTGCGGCTGATGGCGTCGGCCAGGCCGTCGCAGGGTTGAACGATGAACTCCGCCTGGTCCTGCAGGCTGAGGCGCAAGGCATTGAACTTGGCGCTGCTGACGGTGCCGCGCGTGCCGATGACGCCTACGCGTTTCGTCTGGCTGGCCATTGCTGCGGGTTTCAGGCCGGGCTCGACGCCGATGATGGGCAGGTCCGGGTGCTCGGCGCGCAGCAGGGCGACGGCCGCCATGGTCGCGGTATTGCAGGCGATGACCAGGGCCTTGATGCCATGGGTTTGCCGCAGGTACGCGGTGATGGCGCGGGAGCGCTGCACTACATGGCCATCGCCGCGCTCGCCATAGGGCGCATAGGCACTGTCGTCCAGGTAGACAAAGTGCTCCAGCGGCAAGGCGGCCTGCAGCGCTTGTAAAACGCTGAGGCCGCCGATGCCGCTGTCAAAAACGCCTATGGGCAGTGGACTCAAGCCGCCACAACTCCGATGTTCTTGAATTCGCCGGTGGCGATCTTCTTCTGCCATTCGGCCGGGCCGGTGATGTGGGCGCTGGTGCCGCCCGCATCCACCGCCACGGTGACCGGCATGTCGACCACGTCAAACTCGTAAATCGCTTCCATGCCCAGGTCGGCAAAGCCCACCACCTTGGCGGTCTTGATGGCTTTGCTCACCAGGTAGGCGGCGCCGCCCACGGCCATCAGGTAGGCACTCTTGTGCTTCTTGATGGCTTCGATGGCGACCGGGCCGCGCTCGGACTTGCCGATCATGGATATCAAACCGGTCTCGGCCAGCATCATCTCGGTGAAGCCGTCCATGCGGGTGGCGGTGGTCGGGCCGGCCGGGCCGACGGCTTCGTCGCGCACCGGGTCGACCGGTCCGACGTAGTAGATGACGCGGTTGGTGAAGTCGACCGGCAGCTTCTCGCCCTTGGCCAGCATGTCCTGGATGCGCTTGTGGGCAGCGTCGCGGCCGGTCAGCATCTTGCCGTTCAGCAGCAGGGTGTCGCCGGGCTTCCAGCTGGCGACTTCGGCCTTGGTCAGGGTGTTCAGGTCGACCTTTTTGCTCTTGTTGTAGTCGGGCGTCCAGTTGACGTTGGGCCACAGGTCGAGCGAAGGTGGGTCCAGGTAGACCGGGCCGCTGCCGTCCATCACAAAGTGGGCGTGGCGGGTGGCGGCGCAGTTGGGGATCATGGCCACGGGCTTGCTGGCAGCGTGGGTCGGGTACATCTTGATCTTGATGTCCAGCACGGTGGTCAGGCCGCCCAGGCCCTGGGCGCCTATGCCGAGGGCATTGACCTTCTCGAACAGCTCCAGGCGCAGGGCTTCGGTCTTGGTGAGTGCACCGCCGGCCGAGGACTTGGCTTGCAGCTCGTACATGTCCAGGTCGTCCATCAGGCTTTGCTTGGCCATCAGCACGGCTTTTTCGGCCGTGCCGCCAATGCCTATGCCCAGCATGCCGGGCGGGCACCAGCCAGCGCCCATGGTGGGCACGGTCTTCAGCACCCAGTCAACGACAGAGTCGCCGGGGTTCAGCATGACCATCTTGCTCTTGTTTTCCGAGCCGCCGCCCTTGGCCGCGACGGTGATGTCCACGGTGTTGCCGGGTACGATCTCGGTGACGATGACGGCGGGGGTGTTGTCCTTGGTGTTCTTGCGGTCGAACTGCGGGTCGGCCACGATGCTGGCGCGCAAGGTGTTGTCGGGGTGGTTGTAGCCCTGGCGCACGCCTTCGTTGATGGCGTCGTCCAGGCTGCCGGTAAAGCCTTCCCAGCGCACGTCCATGCCGACTTTCAGGAATACGTTGACGATGCCGGTGTCCTGGCAGATCGGGCGCTGGCCGGTGGCGCTCATCTTGCTGTTGGTCAGGATTTGCGCAATCGCGTCCTTGGCCGCCGGGCTTTGTTCGCGCTCGTAGGCGCGGGCCAGGTGGGCGATGTAGTCGGTGGGGTGGTAGTAGCTGATGTACTGCAGCGCAGCGGCGATGGATTCGATCAGATCGGCTTGGCGGATGCTCGTGGTCATGGGGTGCCTGGCTAGTGGGTGGGGTAACTGAAGGGAAACCCTAGGATTATCCCCTGTGCGGCGGCCGGTTTCCGCGCTCGGATGGGGATGGCCAGTTGCTATATTAAAAGTAGCTACTGGCGCTGGTGGATATTGCGCTAGAGGCATAAAACATGCATAAAAAAGCCCGCCGACAGGTCGGCGGGCTTTTACGCGGGGGCTGCCAGAAACAGCGCGGTTACAGCACTTTGCTGAGGAATTTGCGCGTGCGCTCTTCCTTCGGACTGTCGAACAGCTCGGTGGGCGTGCCTTGCTCGACCACCAGGCCTTCGTCCAGGAACAGCACGCGGTCGGCCACCTGGCGGGCAAAGCCCATCTCGTGGGTCACGACCACCATGGTCATGCCTTCTTCGGCCAGCGCCTGCATCACGGCCAGCACTTCGCCGACCATTTCGGGGTCGAGCGCCGAGGTCGGCTCGTCGAACAGCATGATGCGCGGCTGCATCGCCAGCGCGCGGGCAATTGCCACGCGCTGCTGCTGGCCGCCGGACAGCTGGTTCGGGTAGGCGTCGATCTTCTCCAGCAGTCCCACCTTCAGCAGCAGCTCGCTGGCCCGCGCCCGGGCTTGGGCGTCGGTCAGCTTGCGCACCTTGCTCGGCGCCAGGGTGATGTTCTCCAGCACGGTCTTGTGCGGGAACAGGTTGAAGCGCTGGAACACCATGCCGATCTCGGCGCGCAGCGCGTCGATATTCGTCTTCGGGTCGTGCACCGACACATTGTTCACCAGCACCGTGCCGCCGGATGCGTCTTCCAGCCCGTTCAGGCAGCGCAGAAACGTGCTCTTGCCCGAGCCCGATGGCCCGATCACGCAGACCACTTCGGACGCATGGATCGCGCAGTCGATGCCGCGCAATACCGGTGCGGCACCGAATTGCTTGGTCAGTTTCTCAACGCGAATCACCACGTCCATAGCGAGCCTCCAGTTGTTTGATGCCGTAGGCCAGGCCCAGGGTCAGCACCCAGTACATCAGTGAAATCGCCAGGTACGGCTCCCAGTAGCGCGAATAGGCGCCAGCCACGGTGCGCGCCGCATAGGCCAGCTCGGCCAGGCCGATGGCCGAGATCAGCGACGAGTCCTTCAGCAGCGAAATCGCGTTATTGCCCAGCGGCGGCAGCATGCGACGAAACGCCTGCGGCAGCACGATGTGGAACATGGTGCGCCGAAACGACATGCCCAGCGAGCGCGAGGCCTCCACCTGGCCTTTGTCGATCGACTGGATGCCGGCGCGGAAGATCTCCGAGATATAGGCACCCGCATTCAAGGTCAGCGCCACGATGCCGGATACAAAGGCGCCGTAGTTCTGCTTGATGTTGCGAGCCGTGTCGCCCGAGATGAACAAGCCATCCGCCGGGTTGATGAACAGCGGCAGCACCGCGAAGTGAATCAGCAGAATCTGCACGAACAGCGGCGTGCCGCGAAAGAAGCTGACGTACACGGTGGACGGCCAGCGCAGCAGGTATTTGCACAGCTGGCGCGCCGGCGCATGGCGGGCTTCAGCCACCCGCGCCATGCCGATCGCCAGGCCCAGGGCCGTGCCCTGGACGATGCAGATCAGCGTGACGGTGATGGTCATCTGCAGGCCGCGCCAGAACAGCTCGGCGTATTCCGCAATGATGTCGGCGCGGAACCAACCGAACCAGAGTATCGGTTCCATAACTCAGAAGCCGTTCAGAAGCTACGCGGGCTTATTGCGCGGGCAGGGTGGGCGCTTCGGCTTGGAACCACTTCTTGTAGATGGTGGCGTAGCTGCCATCGGCCTTGACCGCGGCCAGGCCGGTGTTCAGCTTGTCCAGCAGCGCCTTGTTGCCTTGCTTGACGACGATGCCGAAGAACTCCTTGGGGAAGCTCGGGTCGTTCACCGTCTTCAGCTGCTTGTGCTCCTGCACGCGGAAGGCGATCACGCCGTTGTCGCCGATAGCGGCGTCCAGGCCGCTGTTGGCCAGCTCGGAGATCACCACCGGCGTGCTTTCAAAGCGGCGGATGTCGGGGTTGGTCTTGCCGAATTCGCGCGAGGAAATGTCGTCGCCGGTGCTGCCGGTGACGACGCCGATCTTCTTGCCGGCCAGGTCCTTCAGCGTCTTGGCGGTGCTGGCTTGGGGCACGGCGATCAGCTGACGGGCTTCGAAGTAGGGGGCGGTGAAATCGTAGGACTGCTTGCGCTTGTCGTTGATGGTCACGCCGGAGATCACCAGGTCCACGTCGCCGTTGTTCAGCGCGGCGAAGATGCCGGTCCAGGGGGTGTTGACGATCTTGATCTGCAAGCCGGCTTTTTGCGCCACGGCCTTGATGATGTCCACGTCGTAGCCGACGATTTCTTTGCTGGGGCTTTCATAGGCAAACGGGCGGTAGGTGGCGCTGGAGCCGACCACCAGCTCTTTGTTCTGGGCCTGGACGCTGCTGACGGAGCCGAGTGCAAGGGCGAAAAAGCCGACCGAAGCCGCGATCTTGTGGATGATTTGCATGGGGTTGCCTATGGGGGAATGTAAAGAATTGGTTAAGTGTTCACTGAACCAGGGGCGGAATATACCAATTGGCGGCCATGCAATAGCCGTGCCTCCACTGGGAGAACCGCTCTGGCGGGCCGGTTTGCGGTGGTGGTGGCCGGACAAAACAGCACGGTGACAGTCAAAAAACTGTCATATCGGCTTCCTATGATCCGCAAAAAATGCCGGACGCAGACAGCTGCCCACCGGCGCACAACCCCCGCTTCTCCCACCCTCTGGAACTCCACGATGTCTGACGTTTCCCTCGCCTCGCGCCGCAGTGCGCTCAAATTCCTGGCCACCGCGCCCATGCTGCCCCTGGGCGCATTCGCCACCACGTCGCTGCTGTCGGGCTGCGCGACCACGGCACCGAGCACGGCCGGTTTTGCCTCGGCCAGCTTCACCGGCATGGCCGCGCCCACGTTGGCCAACCCGGCGGCCATGGCCAGCGTGGCCGTAGGCTCCAGCCTGAACATCACGTACAAAGACAACAGCACGCAAAGCTACAAGCTGGCCTACCAGCCGTTCTTCATGACCGGCGACATGGTGCCGGACGGCAAGGGCGGCACGGTGCTGGCCGGCGGCTATGTGGACATCCGCAACCAGCCCATCATGGACCGCTCGGTGGCCGGCAAGGAGCGGCAGTTCTTCTCGGATTGCCCCGATGGCTCGTCGCTGCTGACCTTGCCGAATGCCAATGTGCCCGGCGTCAAAGGCAAGCCGGTGTTCGCCGTGGTGCAGTTTGAATACACCACCCGCGACCAGCAGGGCGCCGATGCCTACGGCACGCTGCCGTCGCCCATCGCCGTGCTGACCCTGGACCAGGACCAAAGCACCGGCAAGCTGAGCCTGGTGAAGTACCACAACGTCGACACCTCCAGCGCCCACGGCCTGTGGATCACCTGCGGCGCCAGCCTGTCGCCCTGGAACACCCATCTCTCCAGCGAAGAGTACGAGCCCAATGCGCCCTTCATCGGCGAGGTCAAGCACTTCAAGAGCTTCAGCAAAAACCTGTTTGGCGACGAAAACAAGGCCAACCCCTACCACTACGGCCACCTGCCCGAAGTCACGGTCAACCCCGACGGTACCGGCTCCATCAAGAAGCATTACTGCCTGGGCCGCATCTCGCACGAGCTGATCCAGGTGATGCCCGACAACCGCACCGCGCTGATGGGCGACGACTACACCAACGGCGGCCTGTTCATGTTCGTGGCCGACCGCGAGAAAGACCTGTCGGCCGGCACCTTGTACGTGGCCAGCCTGGACGCCGGCTTCTCGGTCGACCCGGCCGTTGCCGGCGCCGGCGTCTACTGGATCAAGCTGGGCCACGCCACCAGCGCCGAGATCGAGCAGCTGGCCAATACCCTGAAGCCCGCCGACATCATGGACGTGCGCAAGGACGACCCCAAGGACGCCAGCTTCACCCAGGTGTGGGTGGAAGGCGTGGCCAACTGGGTCAAGATCAAGCCGGGCATGGAAAAGGCCGCAGCTTTCCTGGAAACCCACCGCTACGCCAGTGTGGTGGGCGGCACCATGGCCTTCACCAAGATGGAAGGCACGACCGTCAACATCAAGGACAAGCTGGCGTATTCCGCGCTGTCCTATATCCAGAACTCCATGGTCAAGGGCGGCAAGGGCTGGACCGCCAGCAGCGGCATTGCGCTGCCCAAGGCGCTGAACGCCGGCGCGGTGATCGAGCACAAGCTGGCCGGCAAGCAAAAAGACCTGTCGGGCGCCGACATCCGCAGCGAATGGGTGCCTACCGCCACCAAGACGCTGCTGGCCGGCGAGGACATCGCCGCCGATGCCATGGGTAACCTGGCCCACATCGACAAGATCGCCAATCCTGACAACCTCAAGTTCTCGGAAAAGCTGCGCACCCTGTTCATCGGCGAAGACTCGGGCATGCACGTCAACAACTACCTGTGGGCCTACAACGTGGACACCAAGGCGCTGAGCCGCGTGCTGTCCACCCCGTCGGGCGCGGAATCCACCGGCCTGCATAGCGTGGACGAAATCCACGGCTGGACCTACATCATGAGCAACTTCCAGCATGCTGGCGACTGGATCCCGGCGCTGCACGGCAAGGTGCAGGCCGCGCTGGACCCGCTGGTACGCGCCCAGTACAAGGACCGCTTCGGCGCCGCCGTGGGCTACCTGACGGCCGACCCGGTGGCGATCAAACTGGGCTGATGCGCTTGCCTGCGGTGGTGCGCAGGTTTGCTATATAAATAAGAGCTTCTGGCGCAGGTGTTGTCTGCGCCAGCGGCTCTTTTTTTATAAATTTCGGCTGGCAAATCCAGGTGCTCGCCAGACGGATGTATCCGGGTAGATGGGTGGCTGACTTTTTGTAGCGAAATGCTACGATCAATGCCGGAGTGATCCCAGCCCGGGCTGCCCGCCATGCCGCGCAGCCGTCGCTCCGCGCATGTTCCGGGGCAGTGGAAATGTGACCGGGTCAGGCCAGAAGCAATTCTGAGAGGGGCTTCGATCATGGATACCTGGATCTCTTTGCTGGGGCGAAATGGTTTCCTTCCCCACGGCTATTGCTTTACCTGGACGCCGGGATTGCTGTGGTCCATGGTGGCTGCGGATGCCACCATTGCAGCGGCGTATTTCTCCATCCCGGTGGCCACCCTGAGTTTCATCCGCAAGCGACCCGATGCCACCCTGAGCTGGGTGGCTTTTTTGTTCAGCGCCTTCATTTTTGCCTGCGGCATCACCCACCTGATGGACATCTGGACCATCTGGGTGCCCGACTACGGCTTGCAGGCGCTGACCAAGATCGTCACCGCCGCCATCTCGCTGGTCACCGCGATTGCGCTGTGGCCGCTGATCCCCAAGGCCTTGAAGATTCCGTCGGTGACGCAGCTGCAAACCGTGATTGCCTCGCTGGAGGCCGAGGTGCAGCAGCGCCGCAGTGCGGAAGACCAGTTGGCCGCCATCCAGCAAAGCCTGGTGGTCAAACTTGCGGCGATCGTCGAATCGTCCAACGACGCCATCATTGGCAAGTCGCTGGACGGGCGCATCACCAGCTGGAATGGCGCCGCCCAGGCGATCTTCGGCTACACCGCCGAGGAAGCGATTGGCCAGCCCGTGCAAATGCTGATTCCGCCGGAGCTGCAGGACGAAGAAATGCGCATCCTGGACGAACTGGCGCTGGGCCAACCGGTGCCGGCGTTCGACACCGTGCGGCTGGCCCGCAGCGGCGAGCTGCTGGACCTGTCGGTCAGCATATCGCCGATCCGCGATGGCCAGGGCCAGGTGGTGGGGGCGTCCAAAATAGCGCGCGATGTGTCGCAGCAGCGGCGTGCCGAAAAAGCGCTGCGCGACAGCGAAGAGCGTCTGCGCTTTACCTTGGAAGCGGCGCATATTGGCGACTGGGAGCTGGACCTCGCCAGTGGCCAGATGCAGCACTCGCTGCGGCACGACCGCTGCTTTGGCTATGCCGAACTGCAAGCCGAGTGGAGCTTGGACATGTTCATCCAGCACGTACACCCCGAGGACCGCGCCGAGGTGGCGCACACCCTGCATGCGGCGTTGGCCGATTTGCGCGACTGGCGCGTGCAGTGCCGCGTGGTCTGGCCGGACGCCAGTATCCACTGGATCAGCAAGCATGGCAGCGTGCAGCACCAGGGCGACAAGGCCAGTCGCATGCTGGGCATCGTCAGCGATACCACCGAGCAAAGGCAGGCTGAGAACGCCCGGCTCATCGCCCAGCGCCTGGAGGCGGAGAACCGCCAAATCCAGGAGGCCAGCCGGCTGAAGAGCCAGTTCCTGGCGAATATGTCGCACGAGCTGCGGACGCCGCTGAATGCGGTGATCGGTTTTTCTGACCTGCTGCATTCGGGCATGGTGAAGCCCGACTCGCCCAAGCACCAGGAGTTCTTAGGCCACATCGGCACCAGCGGGCGCCACTTGCTGCAGCTGATCAACGATGTGCTGGACCTGTCCAAGGTCGAATCCGGCAAGTTCGATTTCTACCCCGAGCCGCTGGACCTTGGTACGGTGTTGAAGGAGGTGGAGGACATCCTGCACACCGCCATCCTGCAAAAGCACATCCGTCTGGCGTTCGATATCGAGCCGGGCGTCGCCGGCGTGACGCTGGACCCGGCGCGGCTCAAGCAGGTGCTGTACAACTACCTGTCGAACGCCATCAAGTTCACCGCCGATGGCGGCCAGGTCAGTGTGCGGGCCATGGCCCAGGGGCCAGACCATTTGCGTATCGAGGTGGAGGACTCCGGCATCGGCATTGCGCCCGCCGATCTGCCGCGCCTGTTCACCGAGTTCCAGCAGCTGGATGCGGGCTATAGCAAGCAACACCCGGGCACCGGGCTGGGCCTGGCGCTGACGCGACGCCTGGTACAGGCGCAAGGCGGCCAGGTCGGCGTGCGCAGCACGGTCGATGTGGGCAGCGTGTTCTACGTCGTGCTGAACCGCATCCATGGGGTGGACCTGCAGCGCAACGCAGCGGCTGGCCTGGGCGAGGAGGCCGCCGAGGTGCAGCGTATTCTGGTGATAGAGGATGACCAGCACAACCGGGCCCGCCTGATCGAAGTGCTTTCCGAAGCCGGCTTCCGCGTGGATGCTGCATCGGATGGGCCGTATGCGCTGCGCCAGGCCCGCGATACGGCCTATGTGGCGCTGACGCTGGATCTGCAGCTGCCGGACCGGCGTGGGCTGGATTTGTTGGCCGACATCCGCAACCGCGGTGCCAGCCATGGCTCGCCGGTGCTGGGCGTGAGCATGCCGGTATCGCCCGACCGCAGCGCCAGTTTTGCCATCGCCAATGTGCTGTGCAAACCCATCCGCAGCGATGAAATCCTGTCGGCCATGGCCCGCTTCCGGCTGGAGGAGGCAGGGCGGGCGAATGTGCTGGTGATCGACGACGAGCCGGCGGCGCTGGACCTGATGCAGGCCACGCTGAAAAGCATAGGCATAGACGCCGTGTGCTGCCTGGATGGCCGGGCGGCACTGCAAGACATTGCGCTGCACCGCCCCGACGCCATCATCCTGGACCTGATGATGCCGGGGTTCGACGGCTTCCAGGTGCTGGACGCGCTGCAGCGCCTGCCGGACTGGCGCCACGTGCCGGTGTTCATCTGGACCAGCATGCTGCTGACCGACGAGGAATACGCCACCTTGGCGGGCTCGGCGCGCGCCGTGCTGAGCAAGGGCGGTGGCGCCATCGAGTCCATGCTGGACGGCGTGAAACGTTGGCGCCCGCCGGTTGCACTGGGCGCAGACAAGGGACGGCTATGAGCGGCCCCCGGGTGCTGATCGTGGACGACAACGCGATGAACGTCGCCATCGCCCAGGTGGTGTTGCAGGCCGACGCGTTCGAGGTCGAATGCGCGGGCGGTGCGGCCGAAGCGCTGCAGAAAGTGGATCTGTTCCGGCCAGAGCTGATCCTGATGGATATCCAGATGCCCGGCATGGACGGCCTGGAGCTGACCCAGCTGCTCAAAGCCCGCCCGGCCACGCAGGGCATCGTGGTGGTGGCGTTTACCGCGTTTGCGATGCGCGGCGATGAGGCCAAGATGCGCAGCGCCGGCTGCGACGGCTATTTGTCGAAGCCCATCGACGTGAAGCATTTTGCCCAGCAGGTGCGGGCGCTGATCGGCAAGCCGGCGTTGTCCAATGGTGACGCGACAGGCTCGGCGCTTTAGCGGGTTTCGCCGTCCGTGGCTTGCTGGGCTTTGACCTCTTGCTCCAGTGCGTCCGTCGCCTCTTCCAGCACCTTGACGGATTCGTTCAAGCGCTTTTCCAGCTCGTCGGTGCGGGCAATCGCAATGCCTACGTCTTCGTGGTGCACATCGTCGGGGATGCGGTTGTCCAGCACCGCGTGGACCACCCCCAGTTCTTCGGCAACCTCTTTGATCTCTTCGGTGGCCTGCTTGTGCGCGTCCAGCGCGTCGGTGAGTGCGTCGGATAACTCTTCGCTCTGGGTCTGTCCGGTTGGCGTGGTTGGCATATCTGGCTTACTGGTTGGAGTATGAAAAATAATGCACTTTAGCGGAGGTATCAGCTCAATCCGTTGCAGGGGGCGGCGCCCCACAGCCAGCAAAACAGCCGTAAGTATAAATTGGCCCCTATTTTTCGCCAGTGACCGGGCTTTGTTGAGAATTGCTATCATTTGGAATATTCCATACCTGCGGCGTTGGCCGCCTTGAACCCATGCACACCCATACCCGTTCCGAACGCGACACCTTTGGCCCCATTGATGTGCCGGCCGACAAGCTGTGGGGCGCGCAGACCCAGCGCTCGCTGCAGAACTTCGACATCTCGGGTGAGCAGCAGCCGCGTGAAATCATCCGCGCGCTGGCCCAGGTGAAGCGCGCGTCGGCCGTGGTCAACCACGCGCTGGGCCTGCAGGACGAGAAGAAGACCCAGGCCATCGTGGCCGCGGCCGACGAGGTGATTGCCGGCAAGCACCCGGACGAATTCCCGCTGGTGGTCTGGCAGACCGGCTCGGGCACGCAGACCAATATGAACGTCAACGAGGTGCTGGCCAACCGCGCCAGCGAACTGCTGGGCGGCGAGCGCGGCGAGGGCCGGCTGGTGCACCCCAACGACGACGTGAACCGCAGCCAGTCGAGCAACGATGTGTTCCCCACGGCCATGCACGTGGCGGCCGTGGTGGCCATCCACGGCAAGCTGCTGCCAGCGATTGCCAAGCTGCGCGCCACCTTGGCGCAAAAGGCCAGCGACTTCGACGACATCGTGAAGATAGGCCGCACCCATTTGCAGGACGCGACGCCGCTGACCCTGGGCCAGGAGTTCTCGGGCTATGTGGCCCAGCTCGACCATGGTGCGCGCCATGTACAGGCCGCCTTGCCGCACCTGTGCGAGCTGGCGCTGGGCGGCACGGCCGTGGGCACCGGGCTGAATGCGCCCAAGGGCTATGCCGAGCAGGCGGCGGCTGAGCTGGCGCGCCTGACCGGCCTGCCGCTGGTTACCGCGCCCAACAAGTTCGAGGCGCTGGCCAGCTGCGACGCGCTGGTGCACGCCCACGGCGCGCTGAAGACCCTGGCCGCCAGCCTGATGAAAATTGCCAACGACGTGCGCTGGCTGGCCAGCGGCCCGCGCAGCGGCATCGGCGAACTCAGCATTCCCGAGAACGAACCCGGCTCCAGCATCATGCCGGGCAAGGTCAACCCCACGCAGAGCGAGGCGGTGACCATGCTCGCGGCCCAGGTGTTCGGCAACGACGTGGCCATCAACTTCGGCGGTGCCTCGGGCAACTTCGAGCTGAATGTGTTCCGCCCGATGGTGGCGCACAACTTCTTGCAGAGCGTGCGCCTGCTGGCCGACGGCATGGTCAGCTTCAACGACCACTGCGCGGTGGGCATAGAGCCGAACTGCGCGCGCATCACCGCGTTGGTCGACAGCTCGCTGATGCTGGTGACCGCGCTGAACACCCACATTGGCTACGACAAGGCCGCTTTTATTGCCAAGAAGGCGCACAAAGAAGGCAGCAGCCTGCGCGAGGCGGCCGTGGCCTCTGGCCATGTGACCGGCGAGCAGTTCGACCAGTGGGTGGTGCCGGGCGATATGGTCGGACGCTGAGCCCCGCATGCCGGTGGGTGTTCTGCAGTCGCCGCTGCTGGCCAGTTTCCGGGAATGCTACCGGGATCTGCTGCGCTACCTGGCGCACCGCACAGGCTCGGCCGACGAGGCCCGCGACCTGGCCCACGACACCTGGCTACGCCTGGCCGACATGGCCCAGCAGGGCAGCCAGCCCGCGCTGCAGGACGGTGGCGAGGCGCGCGCCTATGTGTTCACCATGGCGCGCAATCTGGTGGTGGACCGGCAGCGCCGCATGGGCGTGGTACAGCGCCATGCCGATGCGCAAGCGGGCCAGCAGCCGCAAGCCCCCGATACCGCCGAGGCCTTGATGTACCGGCAGGCCATGGACGCGGTGCAGGCTGCGCTGGCCGGGCTGCCGGAGCGGGCACGCCAGGTGTTTGTGCGGCACCGCGTGCATGGCGAAGACCAGGCCGCGCTGGCCGCCTGCTACGGTGTGTCGCGCAACATGATAGAGCGCGACATGATGCAGGCCATGGACTGCGTGCAGGCGGCCATGGAGCGTTGGCATGCCGGCTCCGTCGCTGCGCCTGCGCACAGCCCGCGCGTGGGGCGGCGCAAATCCTTGGCGGCTTTGCTGGGGATTGCCGGCCTGGGCAGCCTGGGTGGCTGGCAAGCCTGGCGTGCCTATATGCCGCAGTGGCAGCAGCAGCTGGCCACCGGCCATGGCCAGATTCTGCGCCGCAGCCTGCCCGATGGCAGTGGGCTGACGCTGGATGCCCAAAGCCGGCTGCAGCTGGCCTATTTCGCAGGCCGGCGTAGCGTGGCTTTGCTGCAGGGCGCGGCGTTCTTCGACGTGGTGCGCGATGCCGCGCGGCCTTTTGTGGTGGATGTGCCGGGCGCTGCGGCGGCCGATGCCAGCCTGCGCATCACCGTGCTGGGCACGCGCTTTGGCGTGGAGCGGCTGCCCGGCGGCGGCGTGGACGTGCAGGTCGAGGAAGGCCGGGTCCGCATCGAGCGGCTGGATGGCCAGGCCCTGGTGCTGAGCCAGCGCGAACTGGTTGCGGGTGAGGCCTGGCGCATGTCCGCTGGCGGCGAAGAGCGCTTGACCCGCCAGCCGCAGCCGGTGGCGCCGTGGCGCAACGGCATGCTGGTGTTTGCCGACACCCCGCTGGCCGAGGCCGTGGAGCGCCTGCGCCGGTATCTACCCCGGCCGGTGCTGGTGGATGCCAGCGTGGCCGGACTGCGGCTGTCCGGCCAGGTGCGGATTGCGCAGGGCGAAGACTTCTTGCGGGCCTTGCCCGACATCGTGCCGGTGCGCTCGGCGCTGGTTGGCGGACGCTGGGAGATCGCGCCGCTGCGCAAGCTCTGAAAAATTTTCGCGGTTTGGTTCAGGACCGCGCGCGCTGGTTCGTTGTAGAGGGGAGAGCCGTTCATCCCTTTATCCAGCGACACCTTGTATGACCTACCAACGCATCCGTTTCCCCCGCAACGCCCTGGCCGCCGCCGTGCTAGCCGGCGCCTGCCTGCAGGCCCACGCGCAGACCGCCCGTTTTGAAATTGCCGCCCAGCCGCTGGCCGATGCGCTCGCGCAGTTTGGCCGCCAGTCGGGGGCGCAGCTGGTGTTTGCGCCCGCGCTGGTGCAGGGCTTGCGCAGCAATGCGGTGCATGGCAGCCGCGATGTGGCCGCCGCCCTGGCCGAGCTGCTGCGCGGCACCGGCCTGCAACCGCGGCGCACCGGGGCCACGCTGACTCTGGAGCGTGTGCCGGCGGACGCGGCGGCGACGCTGCCACCGGTCACCGTGACGGCAGCGGCAGAGCGCGAAACCGCCACCGGCCCCGTCATCGGCTATGTGGCCAAGCGCAGCGCCACGGCCACCAAGACCGATACGCCACTGGTCGAGATACCGCAGTCCATCTCGGTGATAGGCCGCGAAGAAATGGACGCGCGCGGCGTGCAGGACCTGATGCAGGCCATTGCCTACATGCCGGGTGTGGCCGTCAACGCGTATGGGCCGGACAACCGGGGCTGGGAGATCAACCTGCTGCGCGGCTTCAGTGCCAACAGCAGCAGCTACCGCGATGGGTTGGCGCGCACGCCGTTTGGCGTCAACTTCTATGTGACCGAACCCTATGGGCTGGAACGCATCGAGGTGCTGCGCGGGCCGGCGTCCATGGTGTTCGGCAAGGGCGATGTGGGCGGCGTCATCCACCAGGTGAGCAAGCAGCCCACCGGCGAGCAGATACGCGAGGTGGAGCTGCAGTACGGCAGCTACCAGCGCAAGCAGCTGGGCTTCGATCTGGGCGACGCATTCACCGGCAAGCCCGAGCTCAGCTACCGTCTGGTCGGCGTGGCGCTGGATAGCAACGACCAGGACCAGTACCCCGACGGCCACAAGCTGAACCGCAGCCGCCAGTACCTGGCGCCGTCCTTGCGCTGGCAGCCCGACGCCACCACCTCGTTCACGCTCTTGGCCGAGGTTCTGAAAAACAAGTCGGCAGAAGACCCGTATTTCATCAGCGGCAACGGGGTGCTGAGCAATGTAAAGATGGGCGACTACAGCTTCAGCGGCATCCAGCAGGAGCAGGCCTCGCTGGGCTACCGGTTCGAGCACCGCCTCAACGGTGACTGGACGGTGCAGCAGAACGCGCGCTACAGCCATGTGACGCTGGACCGGCGGGTGGTCTGGGTGGACGCGATGGGCGTCGACGGGCGCACGGTGGCACGTATCGCCAGAACCTGGAACGACCCCCAGACCCAGGCCGCGCTGGACACCCAGCTGCAAGGCAGGCTGCGCATGGGCGCGACCGAGCACACTCTGCTGTTCGGTATGGACTGGAACCGGCAGAAGGGCAGTGCGCTGCGCTACATCGGCGCCGCGCCCGACCTGGACTTGCTGAATCCCGTCTACGGCGTGTCCATCGCGGCACTGCAAAACCCGCTGGCCGACTACACGCAGCAGACCCGCCAGCTCGGCTGGTATGTGCAGGACCAGATCAAGTTCGGCGGCAACTGGGTGGCCACGCTGGGCGGCCGGCAGGACCGCGTGCGTACCCGTACCGACGACCGGCTGAATGCTGCTGTCAGCGCGCAAACCGACAAGGCCTTCAGTGGCCGCGCGGGCCTCAGCTACCTGCTGGGCAATGGCTGGGCGCCGTATCTGGGCTATAGCGAATCTTTTCTGCCCAACAGCGGCGTCGACAGCAACAGCCAGCCGTTCCAGCCCAGCCGCGGCAAGCAGCTGGAGCTGGGCCTCAAGTTCCAGCCCGAGGGCGCGCGCAGCCTGTTCACCGCCGCGCTGTTTGACCTGCGCAAGAGCAACGTGGTGACCTACGACAACAATACCTTCGAGGCCCGGCAGATCGGCAAGCAGCGCACCCGTGGCCTGGAACTGGAGGCCAAGGCCGAGTTGCTGCGCGGCCTGAACGCCACCGCGTCCTACACCCGGCTGGACATGAAGGTGCTGCAAAGCGCCGACAGTAGCGAGGTCGGCAAGATTCCGCCCCTGGTGCCCAAGCAGACGGCTGCGGTCTGGCTGGACTACCTGGTCGGTGGCGGGTTTGGCGTGGGCGGCGGCATCAGCCATGTTGGCCGGCGCCAGAACGACGAGGCCAACAGCTCTTCAGAGCGCAGCTTCACCCTGGTGGATGCGGTGCTGCATTACGAGCAAGGCCCGTGGCGCTTCGCGCTGAATGCGAACAATCTGCTGGACAAAAAATA
Organism: Rhodoferax ferrireducens; assembly: GCF_031458075.1. Lineage (GTDB taxonomy): Bacteria > Pseudomonadota > Gammaproteobacteria > Burkholderiales > Burkholderiaceae_C > Rhodoferax_B > Rhodoferax_B ferrireducens_A. The sequence goes on from NZ_JAVDXT010000002.1 coordinate 997,167, forward strand.
CAACGCCATCTGCTACCACGGCGAGTGCTACCAGGGCGCCGAGCGCGCCTGGACCCTCAGCGCCAAATACCGGTTCTGAGCCGGTAGCCGGATGAATGCTATTTATTTAATAGCTGCTTGCGCTGGTTAAATAAGCGCCAGAGGCCTAAAAGGCTTCAAGGCGCCAGCACATAGCGCAGCAGCATCTCCACCACGTTCTCGCGGCGCTGGGCGATGGCTGCAGGGCTGTCCATGTCGTGCTTAAAGATCAGCGCGAAGGTATGGCTGTTCGACACATTGAAGAAGCTCATGGCGCTGATCGACATGTGCAGGTCTACCGGGTCCAGGCCGGGGCGGAACACGCCGGCTGCCACGCCGCGGCGGTAGACCGCATCCACGGCCAGGATGGCCGGCACGTTCAGGTCCTGGATGCTGCGGCTCTGGGCCAGGAACTTGCCACGCAGCATGTTCTCGTTCATCACCAGGCGGATGAAATCGGGGTTCTCGCGCTGGTAGTCGACGGTGAAGGCCACCAGGGTGCGCAGCGCTTGCTCGGGCGGCAGGTCTTCCAGGTGCAGGGTCGATTCGATGTGCCGGATGCGCCGGTAGGCTTCTTCCAGCACCGCCAGGTACAGGCCTTCCTTGCTACCAAAATAGTAGTAGATCATGCGCTTGCTGGTGCGCGTGGCCTCGGCAATCAGGTCGATGCGGGCGCCGGCAAAGCCTTTTTCAGAGAACTCCTGGTTCGCTACCGCCATGATGTCGGCGCGGGTGCGCTCGGGGTCGTTGGTGCGGGGTTCGGGTTTGGGGGCTTGGACGGTCTCGGACATGGCGGCGAGTGTAGGAGATGCGGGCTCAGGCCAGGACGGCCAGCAGGGCGGTGTTGAAGGCCGCCGCCTGCTCGTACTGCACCCAGTGGCCGGCCTGGTCCAGCAGCTGCAGCGACTGGAAGGTCGGCGCGGCCTGCAGCGCGGCGGCCAGTGCATCCAGCTGGCCCAGGTATAGCGCGTCCTGGCGGCCGTAGATTGCCCACACCGGGCAGCGCACCTGCTGCAAGGCGCGCGACAGCACATCGGTGTACGACAGCCGGCGGCCGGGGATGCGGTCGCGCAATACGTTGGCGGTGTGCAAGGCCAGGGTCTCGGCATCAATGGCCTGCGGGTCTTGCAGCATCAGTGCGGCCAGGTTGTGCTGGTGCCGCAGGGCTTGGGCCGCCGGGTCGGGCAGATGGCGCCAGGCTTTGAGCCGTACGGTATTGCGCTCCACCATGCCCAGCGCCGGCGCGCCGACCAGCACCAGCCGGGCTACCCGCGCCGGATAGGCCTCGGCGATGAAGCCGCCGACCATGCCACCGAACGAGAAACCCACCACGTCCACCGCGCACGTGCCCAGCAGCTGCTGCAAGCCGGCCTCCAGTGGTACGGGCAGGGCGTCGGCATCGCTGCCGCCGGTGGGCAGGGCCGAGTCGCCAAAGCCTGGCAGATCGGGCACCCAGACCTGGCGGCCGGCGTCGACCAATGCGTCGATGTTGCGCAGCCAGTGGGTCCAGCTGCCGCTGCCGCCGTGCAGCAGCAGTAACGGTGGCAGGGCGGATGCTGGGCCCCAGACATGCCAGACGATGCTGCCGTCGCCGCAGGGCGTGTGGTGCTGGGTGGCGCGGGCGCGCAGGCGGGCGATGTCAGGGGTAGGCACGGGGAAGGGCGGGAGTGGGCCGTGGGTTGGCGGGGCTAGCAATATACCTGTAGCCCGGCCCTCTCCCTGGGCTGGGAGAGGGTTGGGGCCTAGCGCTGCTTCAAGCGCATGTCGTTGGGCAGCGGGGTGGAGCGGCGCAGCACGTCTTCGCTGAGCCACAGCGCGCTCTTGCGGGCGCGGGCGGCGACCACCGGCAGCGGCAGGTTCACATAGTCGTCGTTGAAGACTTCGAAGCTGTAGTCGCCGCGGTAGCCCAGCTTGTCGAGCCGCAGCACCAGGTCGACCAGCTGCTCGCTGTGCACGCCCTCACCGGGGAACACGCGGAAGGTACGGGCGGTGTTCATGCGCTCTTCAAAGGTGCGGGTCTCCTGCCACATGAAGTCGGCCAGCTGCACCAGGAAGATCTTGGACGGGTCCAGGTAGTCGATCTCGTCCAGCGCAGTCTTGGCGGCGAAGATGTGGTACGAGTCGATGCCCATGCCCAGGTTCGGGCAGTCGGCGCGGCACACCACGTCCCAGGCGGTGGTGAACTCGTTGATGGTCCGGCCCCACGACAAGCCCTCGTAGGCGATGCGGATGCCGTAGGGCACGGCCAACATGGCCAGCTTGCGCAGGTCGCGGGCGATGTGGTCCAGGTCCTGCGTGGCGTGGGCCGAGGTGGACGAGCAGGCCAGCAGCACCTTGCAGTCCAGCGCCGCGCACATCTGCAGCATGGCCTTGGCGATGTCGATCTTGTAGTCGTGCAGATGGCCGCTCAGGCCCTCGAAGTCGCGCAGCACCTGGAAGCCGGTGCCGCGCAGACCGCTGGCCTTGACTTCGGCCACCGCTGCCTCGATGCCGTCGGGGTGGCCGACGATGTCATTGGCCTTCAGCATCACCTGGGTAAAACCTGCATCGACCATGGCCTTGAGCTTGGCTTTTAGCGGCCCGGCCAGGGTGATGGTGTCCATGCCGAAGCCTTGGATGGCGTGGTCTTTCATGCTGCTTTCTCGCTGTGCACGAGTTCGAACACGACGGAGCCCAGGTAGGTCTTGGTGATGGCGCCGCGGCTTTCGGTGTGCGTGACCTGGGTTTCCACAAACTCCACGCCCAGCTTGCGCAGCTCGGCCACGGCGGCCAGCACGTCGGGTACGCCCAGGCCGATGCGCTGCAGGCGCTCGTCGGTGTCGATCACGTTCAGCTCGGGCTCGATCAGCTGCAGCATGAAGCTGTTGGCGGCAACGAGTGCCGGGCTGCGCAGCAGCGTGCCCTTGGGCATGATGCCGAAGCGCTCTTCGTCGGGGATCAGCGCCATGCCGAACAAGGCGTTGTAGAACTCGATCCAGTCGTAGCTGCGCTCGGGGCCGATGTACTGCACCACGCCGAAGAAATGCAGGCCGGCGGTGGCCGCGGGCTTCTGGTTGACCGAAGGGATTGGGATGAAGTCCACGTCGTAGATCGAGAACTCCTTGTAGCGGTCCACAAAGTAGATGCGGCTGCCGCCTGCGCCGTGGATGGCGGGGATGTTCAGCTCCATCACCTCGGCGTGGGTCGGCACCTCCCAGGCGCCGCGCTCACGCACATAGTGGTAGGCGGCGCGCGCATCGCGCACCCGCAGCGCAATGGCCGAGATGGTCGGCGACTCGCTGCCATGGCCGGCGCCTTGGGCGTCGCTGGGGTGGCCGTTGACCACGATGTTCAAGTCGCCCTGGCGGTATAGCTGCACCTCGCGCGAACGGTGCCGCGCCACGGGCTTGAAACCCATCATCTCCAGCACCTGGCCGAGCGCCTGGGGTTTGGGTGTGGCGTATTCGATGAACTCGATGCCGTCCAGCCCCAATGGGTTGGCAGCGTCGCTGAAGGAGGCCTGCAAGGGCTCGCGGCTGGGGTTGACGAGTAGGTCGCTCATGTATCAAGTACTCCTAATTAAATAGCTGCTAGCGCAGGCACAGCATGCGCTGCAGCCCGAAATGCTTGTAAATATGCGGGTCGGCAGGCATCTGCGTGGTGGCTGGGTTGAACATCCATGGGCTGCCTTGCATGGTTTATACCGACATCGGAATACCCTGCAAACGCGGGCTGGCTAATGTCCGGGTGGGGCTCTGCGTGGCGTGGGCGGCATGGACGGTGTCGCCCAGACGGAAGGTCGATACCGCATGCACTTGTTCTTCGGCCAGCGTCCGCAGGCTGGATGCGGCGGCGGCCATTTGCTCTACCAGAGCAGCATTCTGCTGCGTCGCCTGGTCGATCTGCGAAATCGCGTCGCCGACCTGGGCCACACCCGAGGACTGCTCGTGGCTGGCGGTACTGATCTCCAGCATGATGTCGGTGACGCGCTTGATGGCGGCCACCACCTGGGCCATGGTGCTGCCGGCGCGGTCTACCAGCGCATTGCCTTGCTCGACGCGCTGCACGCTGGCATCGATCAGGGTCTTGATCTCTTTGGCCGCCGTGGCGCTGCGCTGCGCCAGGCTGCGGACTTCGCTGGCCACCACCGCAAAGCCGCGGCCTTGCTCACCGGCGCGGGCGGCTTCGACTGCGGCATTCAGGGCCAGGATGTTGGTCTGGAACGAAATCCCGTCGATGACGCTGATGATGTCGGAGATCTGCCGGGACGACTCGTTGATGCGCTTCATGGTCTCCACCACCTCGCCGACGACGGCGCCCCCCTGGCCGGCCACCTTGGAGGCGTCCAGGGCCAGCTGGTTGGCCTGGCTGGCGTTGGCGGCATTCTGTTTCACGTTGTCGCTCAGCTCTTCCATCGACGCGGCGGTTTGCTGCAGCGCGCTGGCTTGCTGTTCGGTGCGGGCCGACAGATCGTGGTTGCCCTGGGCAATCTCCGAACTTGCGGTGGCCACGCCTTCCGAGCCCGAGCGCACGGTCGACACCACCTCCACCAGATTGCTTTGCATGTGCTGCAGCGCAGCCAGCAGCTGGGTCATTTCGCCGAACGACTTGACCGGCTGGGCTTGCACCACCAGATTGCCTTCAGCGACAGCATTGGCTACGCGCACGGCTTCACCGGCGGCGATGCCCAGGCTGCGCGAAATCGACCAGGCCAGCACGGCGCCGATGGCGCAGGCCAACACACCGATGCCCACCAGCAGGCTGCGGGCCTGGGTTTGCCCGGCTTCCACCGCCTGCACGCCTTCGTCCATCAGGGCCTGCTGGCGCTGTGCCCACTGGCCCAGGACTTTCTGGTAGCCGATCAAGGCCGGCGCGTATTTGTCGTGAAACTCGGACCGCGAGAAATCGCTGGAGCCGCTGTCCACCGCCTGCAGCACGTCGTTCATGGCGGCCTTGTAGACAGGGTGGGCGGCAGCCAGCTGGGCCAGCAAGGCACGGTCGCTGTCCTCGTCCGCCGGGCCTTGGGCATAGCGGGCGACCAGCCCGTCGATGATTTTGATGTCTGCTTCGATCTGCGTGCGCAGCGGCTGCTGCTTGGCAGGGTCGGACGTGGCGATGAGCAAGCTGGCGTTGAAACCCTGGTTGCCCAGGATTTCCCGCCAGTGCAGAGCGTCGCGCTCGGTGGCTGCCAGTTCATTGCCCAGGCGGTAGGCCACCCGGCCCAGCCGCTCCTGCTGCAGCAGCCCCAAGACCAGCACCAGCACCATCAGGCCCAGTACGGCGGCAAAGGCCAAACCCAATCGCCCGCGGATGCTATTCATCAAAGAAGACATGCGTGTGCTCCTAAACGGTCGCTGCCGGCGCTGCATTTGCAGCATGGGCGCCACCCAGGAACAGCCGCTCGATATGCGGGTCGGCCAGCAGCTCGGAGGCGGGCTTCTGCAGTACCAGGCGGCCCGATTCCAGCGCAATCGCTTCATCGGAAATTTTGAGCGCACTCTTCACGTTCTGCTCGACCATCAGCACCGTCGTACCCTGGTCGGCCAGCTTGCGCAAGAGCTTGAACACATCGCCGACCACCATGGGCGACAGGCCGATGCTGGGCTCGTCGATCAGTATCACCTTGGGCCGCAGCAGCAGGGCGCGGCCGATTTCCAGCTGCTTTTGCTCGCCGCCCGACAAGGCCGAGGCCATGCTGTTCATGCGCTGCTTGACGCGGGGGAAGAACTCCAGCACTTCGGGAGTGCGCTCGTGCGTCAGTTCCTTGCCAATGGTGATGCCGCCGAGTTCCAGGTTCTGCCACACCGTCAGCTGGCCGAACAGATTGCGGCCCTGCGGCACGAAGGCGATGCCCTTGGCCAGCAAGTCCTTTTGCGTCAGGCCGACCACGCTCTCGCCGTACAGCTTGATCGTGCCTTGGCGCGGCTTCAGCAGGCCGAACAGGGTTTTCAGCACCGTCGATTTACCGGCACCGTTCGGGCCCAGCAGCAGGGTGATGGAGCCGGTCTGGGCCTTGAAGCTCAGGTTGTTCAGGATCATGAAGTCCTTGTAGCCGGCCACCACGTCGTTGAATTCAATACAGGTGTCGCTCATGCTCAGGCTCCTAAATACGCGTCGAGGACTTGCTTGTTGCCGCGGATTTCCGCCGGCGTGCCGATGGCCATCACCTTGCCTTCGACCATCACCATGATGCGGTGGCACAGGTCCATCACGAAGTCCATGTTGTGCTCGATGACCACGAAGCTGCTTTTCTTGCCCGAAGCAGGATTGCGGTTCAGGTCTTTCAGCAGGGTGGAGATGCCGCCGACCAGGCTGGGGTTCACCCCGGCGCAGGGTTCGTCGAGCAGCACCAGGTCGGGCTCGCTCATGAAGGCCATGGCGATGTCAACCAGCTTTTGCTGGCCGTAGCTAAGCTCGCCGGCCTTTTTGTCGGCCACGTGCTCGATGCGGAAACGCTTGATCAGCGCGTCGGCCTTGCCGCCCAGGCCCGAGTCGCCGGGCGCGAACATGCGGCCGAACATCGTGCCCTTGTGCTCTTGCGCAGCGACGATCAGGTTGTCGCGCACCGTCATCTTGCCGAATACCTGCAGCGTCTGGAAGGTGCGGCCCACGCCCTTGCGGTTCAGCTCCAGCGGGCCGCATTGGGTTACGTCTTCGCCGTTCAGTTCGATCCTGCCGGTGTCGGGGGTGATCTGGCCCAGCATGCTGTTGAACAGCGTGGTCTTGCCCGAACCGTTCGGGCCGATCACGCCGAAGATCTCACCCGGCTGGACTTCGAAGCTGACGCCACCCACGGCCTGGATCGCGCCGTAGGCCTTCTTCAGGTCGGTGACTTTCAAAAGGGACTGGCTCATGGCTTGGCTCCTGCTGCAGCGCGCGCGGCGCTGGCTTCTTTGGATTGTTTCTTGGCCTTGATGCGGTCCGGCAGGCTCAGCAGCCCGTCGGGCAGCCAGACCATCAGGAACACCACGGCCGCGCCGAACAGCGGCAAATACCAGTCGGACACGCCGGGTACATCGCGCAGCCACTCGGGCACCACCACACCGACCGCCGCACCTACCACCGGGCCGAGGAAGTAGCCGGGGCCGCCGACCACCACCATCAGGTACATCATGATGGAGGCGCCCACGGCAAACGGCGCCGGTTCGATGAACTGCACCAGGGACGCAAACAGCGCTCCGGCCACGCCCGCATAGGCGGCGCCGATGGCAAACGACAGCAGGGTGTAGCTGCGGATGCTGATGCCCAGGCTCTCGGCCCGGATCGGGTTGTCGCGCAGCGCGGTAAAGGCCTTGCCCCAGGGCGAGCGCAGCAGGCCCCAGAGCAGCAGGCCCAGGGCCACGGTAAACGCCAGCACCACGTAGTAGTACACCAGGTTGGCATTGGCGAAGGCCGGGCGGGCGATGTCGTTGATGCCGAAGGTGCCGCCGGTCAGCCATTCCTCGTTGCGCATCAGCAGCCAGACCGCGGTGTTGAAACCCAGGGTGGCGAAGGCCAGGTAGATGGTTTGCACCCGCAGCGCCGGGAAGCCCAGCACCAGGCCGACCGCAAAGCACAGGGTCGCCGCGGCCGGAATGCCCAGCCACCAGCTGAAGCCGGCCTTCAGCAGCAAGGCCATGGTGTAGGCGCCGATGCCAAAGAAGGCGGCGTGGCCCAGCGACTTCTGGCCGGCATAGCCGACGGTCAGGTTCAGGCCCATGGTGGCGAGCACGAAGATCAGCCAGGTGGTCAGCAGGTAGATGCCGTAATTTTTAAGAAATAGCGGTGTAGCGCACAGGAATACTGCGGCGACTGCTATGGAAATAAGAGTGGATTTTTTCATGGCGGGTGCCTCAGACTTTTCGTTCTTCTTTGCGTCCCAGCAGCCCTTGGGGCTTGAACAGGATCACCACCATGAAGATCACCAGCGCCACCGCGTCCTTGTAGGCCGGCGAGATATAGGCGGCCGCCAGGTTTTCGCAGACGCCGACGATCAGCCCGCCCAGTAGTGCGCCGCGCGAGTTGTTGAAGCCGCCGATGATGGCCGCGAAGAAGGCCTTGTTGCCCAGCGACTCGCCCATGTCGAACTTGGCCAGGTAGGTGGGGGTAACCAGCACGGCGGCCGCGCAGGCCAGCACCGCATTGATGGCGAAGGTGTAGAAGATCATGCGCGGCACATTGATGCCCAGCACGCTGGCGCTCTCGGTGTTCTGCGCCACGGCCTGCATCGCGCGGCCGGTGATGGTTTTGGCCAGGAAGGCCTGGGTGGCGAACACCAGCAGCAGGGCCAGCACCAGGGTGCCGACGTCGGCCAGGGTGATGGTGACACCGGCGATGTTGAACAGCTTGTCGGCAAACAGGCTGGGGAAGGGGTGGGCTTCGGCGCTGTAACCGGCGCGCATGCCGTTGCGCATGAAGATCGACAGGCCGATGGTGGCCACCACGATGGGCATCATGCCGAACTTGAACAGCGGATCGACGATGCCGCGCTTGAAGGCCCAGCCGAGCACGGCGGTGGCCAGGATGCAGGTCAGCAGAAAGCTGACCAAGAAGGGCGCGCCCATGCTGACAAAGGCCAGCATCATGAAGGCCGGCAGCATGACGAACTCGCCCTGGGCGAAGTTGATGGTGCCTGCGGCCTGCCACAAGAGGGTAAAGCCCAGCGCGGCCAGCGCATAGATGCCCCCGGTGGCCAGGCCACTGAAGAAGAGTTGGAGGAAGTCGGTCACGGGAGGGTCTCCTGGAAATGGTGTACGCACCCACGGCCATGGGTGGGGCACTTTGTAATGCCCTCTCCCGCGCGGGGGAGAGGGATGGCTTGCCTTGCCGTTACTTCTTCGCTGCTGGCGTCTTCACGTTGACGTTGCCGGCGTTCAGCGGCGGCACGGTGGCGATCACTTCCTGCTTGCCGTTCTTCACTTCGACCATGAAGCTTTCGCGGTCCAGATCGCCGTTCTTGTCGAACTCGACGTTCATCAGCACGCCGGGGTATTTATCGGTGGTGACCTTCAGGCCGTGCATGGCAGCGGCCACAGCCTTGCGGTCCAGCTTGCCGACCTTTTCGATCGCTGCCTTCAGTGCGTACACGCCGCTGTAGCCTTTCATGCCGTTGTGGTCGGACACGTAGTTGTAGGCCTTTTCGAACTTGGCGCGGAAGGCGCGGATCGACGGGATGGGTGCGTCCACCGTCAGGCCGACGTGGGCAATCGCGCCGTTGGCGGCCTCGCCGGCCAGGTCGATCACCTTTTGGCCGGTCAGTGTGGTTTCGCCGATGATGGGCTTGGTCCAGCCCTGCTTGCGCAGTTCGCGCAGGATGCGGGCCGACTCTTCTTCGTTGGAATAGGCAAACAGCGCGTCGGCATTGCTTTGCTTGGCCTTCAGCACCGGGGCCGAGAAGTCGACCTGGCCGCTGTCGCTGGAGATTTCTGCCACGATCTTGGTGTCGGTACCGGCCAGGGCTTTCTTGATCGAATCCAGGCCGCCTTTGCCGAAGTCGTTGTTCACGTAAATGATGGCCAGGGTCTTGGCCTTGGTCACTTCGTTGATGTAGCGCGCCACCTTGGGCATGGCGGTTTCCTGCGTGAAGCTGGTGCGGAAGATGTAGGGGTTGCCGGCCTTGGTGATGCTGGCCGCTTCGCCGCCGGTGAAGTTGGGGATCTCGGCCTTACGGCTTTCGGCCATGCTGACCATGATGGAGCCGGAGAACACCGGGCCGAAGATGGCGAACACATCGTTGTCCACGGCTTTTTGCGTCAGGCCCTTGGCCACGCCGGGGTTGCTTTGGGTGTCGGTGGTGATGGTCTCGAACTTCTTGCCCAGCACGCCGCCGTCGGCATTGATTTCCTTCACCGCCAGCTCCACGCCGTTCTTGAAGTTGGTGCCTGCGGTGGCGCCGCCGCCGGACAGCTCGACGATGTTGGCGAGCTTGATGGTGGCTTGGGCAAATGCACCGCCAGCGCTGGCTGCAATTGCGCAAGCAGCTACGAATTTAAGAGCAAAGCGTTTGGAGGAAGGTGTGTGCATGGATGTGTCTCCTGGTTGTAAATAAGGTGAGGAAAAGAGTGCGTTACAAAGCTTACGGCATCTGGCGGCGAATTTCAGCTTGCAGCTCGGCCGGATAGATCAGTTCGCGCAAAAAATCGGCGTCTTCGCGCAACCGCTGGGCCGCGCCATGGAAGCCGAAGAAGTCCAGGTAGCAATGGGTTTGCTGGATCATCATTTCAAACCCCGGCTCGGCCACCAGGCCGCGGGCGCGGGCAGCGCGCACCACCGGCGTGGGCTGGTTTTTCATCAGGATGTCGACCAGTGCGGCGTGTGGCTCCATGCGGGCCACATCGCAGGGCAGCGGGTCGCTGGCTTGCAAGCCCAGCGGCGTGGCGTTGACCACCAGGTCGAAGCCCGCCGGGTCGTTGCTGCCGACGGCCTGTGCGGCCACGGGCGAGGCTTGGCGGATGCGGGCCGCAGCCTGCTCGGCGCGGCCGGGTGTGGGGTCGTAGAAGGCGATCTCGGCTGGGGCTTGCGCGCCGGCCAGGGCCAGCGATGCACCGATTGCGGCAGCGGCACCGCCGGCGCCCAGGATCAGTACGCGCTTGCCTGCATAGGCGATCTGAAAGTAGCCGAGGCTGGCGACAAAGCCCTCACCGTCGAACAGCCCGCCTTCGAGCTGGCCGCCCGCGGTGCGCCGCACCGCGTTGACGGCGCCGGCCATGCGGGCCAGGTCGGTGCTGCTGTCCAGCCAGTCCAGCAGGGGTGCCTTGTGCGGAATGGTGACCCACAGGCCCTGGATGTTGGAGGCGCGGAACATGGTGCTGACGAAGGCCTGCAGATCGGCCGGTGCGACATGCACTGGCACCAGTACTGCATTGATGCCCAGCAGCGCAAAAATCCGGTTGAAGCTTGTGGGCGCCTGCACCTGCTCCACCGGGTCGCCAATGATCAAATACACCGCGGTCTGGCCGTCGATGGCGTGTACGGGAGCAGTGGCGGCGGTAATGGGCATGGGCGCTTGGACGGTGGGGAGCGGAGGGGTAGGGCAGGTGGATTTCGGACTGAAATGTAGAGGCTCACCCCCGAAACCAGCATAAAGTGCCTGCCCAGATGCGCGATTAATGAACGGTAAAGCGCGATAATCGACCGAAATTAGGGTTTACATATGGTTTCAAAGCATGGCAGCGAAGGTCAATTGGAGCGCCGCGACTGGATCGCCGGCCTGGAAAAGGGCTTGGGCCTGCTCGAAGCTTTTGACGAAGCCAATCCGCGCATGAACGCCACCCAGGCCGGCCAGCGCTGCGGCCTGACGCGCACCGCCGCGCGCCGCTACCTGCTGACCCTGGCGCACCTCGGCTATGTGTCCACCGACGGCAAGCTGTTCTGGCTGACGCCGCGGGTGCTGCGCCTGGGGCAGAGCTTTCTGGAGTCGGCCCGGCTACCGCGCATCGTCCAGCCCTACCTGCAGCGCATCACCGCCGGCACCCTGGAGATTGCCTACCTCAGCGTGCTGGACGGCGACGACATCGTCTATATCGCCCGCAACGGCCCGGTGCGGGCCATGAATACCGGCTACGTGCTGGGCGGGCGGGTGCCGGCGCAGGTGACGGCCGCCGGCTTGCTGCTGCTGGCCGAACGCAGCACCGCCGAGCGCGATCTGTGGCTGGCGGAGCGTGAACTCAAAACCTATACCACCCACACCATTACCGACAAGGAAAGCCTGCGCACCACCCTGATCCACATCCGTACCCAGGGCTGGGCGGTGTCGGAACAGCAGCTGGAGTTGAACTATCGGGGGGTGGCGGTGCCGTTGCGTGACCGCAACGGCACCGCAGTGGCCGCCTTGAGCGTTACCATGCCGATGGGTCACGAAGCCACGCAGGATGCAGTGGCCCGCGTGCTGCCGGTGTTGCGCGAGACCGCCCAGGCGATGCGGAACTTGATTTAGCCCGTGTTGCATGGACCGACAGCTAGCTGTCAATGTGTTGCAATTAGTTACACTGCGTCATCAATTTTTGGAAATCTAAAAATGCCGTTTTTCTCAAACATGAAAGTGTCCACGCGCCTGAACCTCGGCTTCGCGCTGGTGCTCGCTCTGTTGGTGGTGATCGTCACGGTGGCCACGCTGCGCTTTGGTGAGCTTGCGCAAATGAACCGCCGGACACTGCAGGACGGCCTCGCGAAGAGCGCGGCTGCGGCCACGGTGAACGAAATGGTGGACTTGCAAAAGCAGCAGCTGCAAAAAGATGCTGCAGCCCAGGATGCCTACATCGCGTCCACAACCACGCTGCTGGTGGCCTTGTGCGGCGTCACGGTAGCGCTGGGTGCCGCCATCTCCATCCTGCTTGGCAACAGCATTTCCGGCCCGCTGAAAGAAGCCCTGCTGATCGCCGACACCGTCGCGTCGGGCGACCTGAGCCAGGATTTTGAGAGCGACCGGGGCGGCGAATTCGGCAAGCTGTTGAACTCCATGGGTGACATGGAGGACAAGCTGACCGAGCTGGTCACCAGCATCAAGGATTCCACCGGATCCATCCTATTGGCCTCCAAAGAGATCGCCGCCGGCAATGCCGACCTGTCGGCGCGTACCGAAACCCAGGCGTCTTCGCTGGAAGAAACCGCGGCCAGCATGGAGCAGCTGACTGCCACCGTGCGCCAGAACGCCCAGCGCGAGCAGGTGGCCAACGGCCTGGCCGCCAATGCGTCCAAGATCGCCCAGCGCGGTGGCGATGCGGTGGGCGAAGTGGTTGAGACCATGGACGCCATCAGCCGCAGCTCGAAGAAGATTGTCGACATCATCGAGGTCATCGAAGGCATTGCCTTCCAGACCAATATCCTGGCGCTGAATGCCGCGGTGGAAGCGGCCCGCGCGGGCGAGCAGGGCCGCGGCTTCGCGGTGGTGGCCAGCGAGGTGCGCACCCTGGCGCAGCGCAGCGCCGATGCCGCCAAGGAGATCAAGGGCCTGATCGGCGATTCGGTGCACCAGGTGGAAAGCGGCTCTCTGCGCGTTGACCAGGCCGGCCGCACCATGCAGGAAATCGTGCAGGCGGTGCAGCAGGTGACATCCGTGTTGGCCGAAATGGCCGACGCCTCGGCCCAGCAAAGCATAGGCATCGAGCACGTGAACCAGGCCGTGGTGCAGCTGGAGGCCGTGACCCAGCAAAACGCCTCGCTGGTCGAAGAAACCGCCGCCGCCGCCGCGTCCATGGCCACCCAGGTCGAGCAGCTGCAGGCTTCGGTCGATACCTTCAAGGTCTGAACCGGGTCTTGCCGCCGGTGCAAGGCCGGCGGCAAGAAATACTATTTTTTTGATAGCTGCCAGCGTAGGCAGAATACGCGCTAGAGCCTGGTTTTCATCAGGTTTATAGGTCGAACTCAGGCCTGAACTTTACCTCCCCATTTCCGTGATCCTAGGGTAATTGCTAGGTTTTAAACGAGGCAACGATCCGTACACTGAATCAACATTCAGGATGCTGATCGTCAAATCGCGCTGCAGGCGATGCATCTTCTCCCAACATGCAGCCAACGATGGAAGCAATTCGCCATGTTCCCTAAAAACGCCTGGTACGTCGCCTGCACCCCCGATGACATCCAAGACAAGCCCCTGGGCCGCAAGATTTGCGGCGAGTCCATGGTGTTTTACCGTGGCCCCGAAGGCAAGGTCACTGCGCTGGAAGACTTTTGCCCGCACCGCGGCGCGCCGCTGTCGCTGGGCAGGGTAGAAGACGGCAAGCTGGTCTGCGGCTACCATGGCCTGGAAATGGGCTGCGACGGCAAGACCGTGGCCATGCCCGGCCAGCGGGTGCGCGGCTTCCCGGCGATCCGCGCGTTTGCCGCCATCGAGCGCTATGGCTTCATCTGGGTCTGGCCCGGCGACATCGCCCAGGCCGACGAAAGCAAGCTGCACCACCTGGAGTGGGCCGAGAACCCCGCCTGGGCCTATGGTGGTGGCCTGTTCCACATCAACTGCGACTACCGGCTGATGGTCGACAACCTGATGGACCTGACACACGAAACCTATGTGCATGCCTCCAGCATCGGCCAGAAGGAGATCGACGAGACACCCACCAAAACGGAGGTCCATGGCGATGAGGTGGTGACCAGCCGGCACATGGAAAACATCTTTGCGCCGCCGTTCTGGCGCATGGCGCTGCGCGGCAATGGCCTGGCCGACGACGTGCCGGTGGACCGCTGGCAGATCTGCCGCTTCACCCCGCCCAGCCACGTGATGATCGAGGTCGGTGTGGCCCATGCAGGCCATGGAGGCTACGACGCGCCGGCCGAGCACAAAGCTGCGTCCATCGTGGTCGACTTCATTACCCCCGAAACCGAGACCTCGATCTGGTACTTCTGGGGCATGGCCCGCAACTTCAAGCCCGATGACGCCGAGCTGACCGCCAGCATCCGCGAAGGCCAGGGCAAGATCTTCAGCGAAGACCTGGAGATGCTGGAGAAGCAGCAGCGCAACCTGCTGGCCCACCCGAGCCGCAAGCTGTTGATGTTGAACATCGACTCCGGCGGCGTGCAGTCGCGCAAGGTGATCGACCGCTGGCTGGCCGCCGAAGCACCGCAGGTGACGGCATGAACTCGGCCAAGATCAGCGTCCGCGTGGCGCGCAAGTCGCAGGAAGCGCTGGACATCTGCAGCTACGAGCTGGTTGCCACCGACGGTGCGGCGCTGCCGGGCTTCTCGGCGGGCTCACATGTGGATGTGCACCTGCCCGGCGGGCTGACGCGCCAGTATTCGCTGTGCAACGACGCCAGCGAAACCCACCGCTACCTGATCGGCGTGCTGCGCGACCCGGCATCGCGCGGCGGCTCGCAGGCCATGCACGACACGGTGCAGGAGGGCGATGTGTTGCAGATCAGCGCGCCCAAGAACCACTTCCCCTTGGCGCATGCCGCCAGCCGCAGCCTGCTGCTGGCCGGCGGCATCGGCATCACGCCGATTCTGTGCATGGCCGAGCGCCTGGCGGCCAGCGCCGCACCGTTCGAGATGCACTACTGCAGCCGTTCGCAGGAACGCACCGCGTTTCTTGAGCGCATCCGCGCATCGGGCTTTGCATCCCAGGTGCATTTCCACTTCGACGATGGCGCCAGCGTGCAAAAGCTCTCGCTGCCCGATCTGCTGGCCGAGCCGCAGCCGGGTGTGCACCTCTACGTCTGCGGGCCCAAAGGTTTCATGGATGCGGTGCTGCAGACAGCGCGGGCCAGCGGCTGGCCCGAGGCCCAGCTGCACTACGAGTTCTTTTCGGCCGAGGTGGTCAAGTCGGATGACGACGCCAGCTTTGACGTCAAGCTGGCCAGCTCGGGCCGGGTGGTGCGCATCGCCGCCGACCAGACTGTGGCCAAGGCCCTGGCCCTGGCAGGGGTGGAGATTCCCATGTCCTGCGAGCAAGGCGTGTGCGGCACCTGCCTGACCCGTGTGCTGGAGGGCGAGCCCGACCACAAGGACATGTACCTGACGCCGGAAGAGCAGGCCGCCAACGACCAGTTCACGCCTTGCTGCTCTCGGTCAAAATCAGCCCTTTTAGTGCTGGATTTGTGAGACATGCCTGAACCCACCCTGATCGGACTGCAAGACCAACCCGGCCATCTGATCCGCCGCGCCCACCAGATTTCCGTGGCCAGCTTCCACGAACACCTGGGCCGCGAGGTCACGCCCGTGCAGTATGCGCTGATGCGGGTGCTGCAGGACAAGCCGGGCATAGACCAGAGCACCTTGGCGCTGGAGGTGGCGCTGGACACCTCTACCACCGCCGACATCGCCGCGCGGCTGGAAACCAAGGGCTGGATCAGCCGAGCCGTGCTGGCCCGCGGCCAGCGCAGCCTGGCCCTCACGCCCGCCGGCACGGCGCTGCTGGGCACGTTGGTGGCGGGGATGGAGCAGATGCAGACCACCTTGCTCGGGGGCTTGGAGGAAGGTGAGCGTGAGGAACTGCTGCGTCTGCTGCGCAAGTTCGTCGAACCCGATTCGCGCAAGCGCCAAGGCCGCTGAGTCGGCTGCTGTCGAACGTGAAAAGCCGCTCCTAGGAGCGGCTTTTTCATGGGCGGGATTACCCGGTCAGAACTTAGAGCCTGTTCACAATTTATTTGAGGCCGCGTTGGGGAGCAATCGGGATGAGTTGGCTGTCAGCGCCTGCAGCATGGGCTCTCTGCCCATGCAAGGGTGATGGCGGGCAAATCGCCCGATTTCTCCCCAACCCGTAGGGCAGCAGCCTTCCCGGGCAGTCTGGGGCGTTGCGACTCTTGCCCATAGCCGGGCTATGGGCGGCGAGCCGCGCCTACCAGCCCCTCCCGAGAAGGCTGCTGCGCGGCCTCAAATAGATTGTGAACAGGCTCTTAGAAGTTACCCAGAATGATCTGCGCAATGATGCCGGTGGTGATGGCCACCAGCACGTAGTCGCCGCCGGTTTGCACCCAGTGGTAGCCGCGCGGTGGCGCATGCAGGTGGTGGCCGCGCCAGTCGTCCACCACGTACTGGCGGTTGCGGTATTCGGCGGGCAAGCGGCCGCCCTTGTAGAAGCGGTGGTCCGGGCCGGCGCCGCGCGTGTGCGCCTGGCCGGGGCCGTTGTGCTGCTGGGTTTCCATGCGCTGCGGGCCGGGCCGCTGGTTGTGCTCGCCCGGGCGGGCATTCGAGTGGCTTGGCGGTTTGCCATGCCTTGGCAGCTCCTGGTCGCCACGCCCTCCTGAATTGCCCTGGGCGAAAGCCAGGCTGCTGAGGGTGAGAGCGGCAGCCGTGAATGCGGCAGTGATTGCTGTTTTCTGCATGGGATGCTCCTTAAAAAACCACTCTTCGATTGGACTGTGACGCCCTATCTGCGGCTGTAGGAGAGCATGTGCTTTACCCATGTTTACAGAGGCGTGCCAGCAACCGCGGCCCCATAAAAAAAGCGCCCAGCGGGCGCTTTTTCCGGTGCAGACAAGATTCAGGCCTTGACGCGGCGGCGCGCAGCTATCAGCCCCACCAGGCCCAGGCCCATCAAGGCCAGCGAGCTGGGCTCAGGAACCGCGTTGGCGACATCGCGCGCAACTGCAGCGGAATGGTAGGTCACGTCGTCCATGACGAAGCTACCGTTATTTGCGAGCAATCGAACTTCATCGATCATCCCACCGTAGCCGGAGGACAGGAAAGTCGGAGTGCTAGACAGACCGAGTGTGGACGAGGTGTGTACCAGTTGGCCGTCGTTATACAGTTGGAATGTTGCACCGTCGTAGCCGGCGAAGAATGCACCGTCAAAAATGACGTCGTTGGAAAACTTGAAAAAATCCTTAGCAGGGTTGTAGTTGTAGAGACGGGTATGCCCAGAGGACGCGTTGTAAGGAGACTGGGACCAGTCGTAATAGGTCCAGCCATTGCCCCAGGTCAGTCCTGCATAGTTGGATGCCAGGGCGCTTTGACCATGCAGGTCTTCGAACGTGACGACGGTGGCATTGGCCAAGCCGGCGAATGCGAGGACCGAGGTGGCCAGCAGTTTGTTGAGTAAGCGCATCGTGGTTCCTTTGTCTGTTTGTTTTCCTGTTACGCAGTGTTACATGGCGACACGCGTAAGCCATTGAAAACAAACAGCATTCAGAAACTTCACCCCGCTTGCGTGATTTAGTCGAGCCTCCTGGGCGACGGATTTGCGGTTTTGCAACGCCTATCCAGGCGACTCCAGAGGCCGGCCGCAGCGCACGGCCCCTCGGGCTATCGGGCTACTGCCCGGCCTTCGCTTTGAAGGCTGCCGCCACTTCCCGCCCCAACTCGATCACCGCCATCGCGTAATAGCTGCTCCAGTTGTAGCGGGTGATGGCGTAGAAATTCTCGGTGCCGGCTACGTATTCGGGCGGGTCGCCGCCGTTCTGCAGCTCGATCAGCGCCAGCGGGCCGTTGTGTTGCAGGGCCGCGCCGTCCAGCACCGCGCCCTTGGCCTGGAAGCTGGCCAGGCTGAAGGTGGGCAGGATGTCGGGCGCCATCAGCGCGTCCATGTCCAAGGTCTTGGTGTCGAACTGCACCGGGTAATGCGTGGGCATGCCGGTTTGCCAGTGGAAGGCTTTGAAATAGCTGGCCACCGAGCCAATCGCATCGGCCGGGCTATTGAACAGATCGACGCGGCTGTCGGCGTCGAAGTCCACCGCGTAGTGGGCCCAGCTGGTCGGCATGAACTGCGGCAGGCCCATGGCGCCCGCATAGCTGCCGCGCAGGCTCAAGGGGTCGATATTGGCGCGCTGGGTCAGGCTCAGGTACTGCTCGAGCTCGCCCTTGAAGTAGGTGCTGCGTTCCTTGGCGCGTGGGTGGCTGGCGGGGAAGTCGAAGGCCAGGGTGGCCAGCGCGTCGATCACGCGGAAGTTGCCCATGTTCTGGCCGTAGATGGTCTCCACGCCGAGTATGCCGACGATGATCTCGGCCGGCACGCCGTATTCTTTTTCGGCCTGATCCAGCGTGGCGCGGTTGGCCTGCCAAAAGCGCACGCCGGCGGCAATCCGCACCGGGTCGATGAAGCGGCTGCGGTAGACCCTCCAGTTCTTGACCGTGCCCTTGGGCGCAGGCGCCATCAGCTTGGGCACGCTGGCGATGAAGCGGGCCTGGCCCAGGGTCTGGCGCACCCAGGCCGGGTCCAGGCCGCGGCGGTCGGCGATGTCATCGGCGGCGGCCATGGCGTCGTCCCGGCTGGCGTACAGCGGGCCGCCGGGATTGGCTGTGGCAGCCGTCTTGTTTTTTACGGTTTTTAGGGGTTTGGCGTAGGCAGGGAATGCGCAAGCAGCTATTAAAACAAGAGCAATAGGGAGAAGTTTGTACATGGCGGTAAAAAGGTGGCCGCCCGAGTTTAGTGGGGCCAGACCAGGCGTTTGAAGCCACGGCGTAGCGTCGCCAGGCTATGCGGGGTGTGCGGCGCGTAGCGCTGGGCTTCCAGCTGCAGCAGCCAGTCGTGGATGGCCGGGTGGTCTTGCGCCAGCGCCGCCATCTGCCGGGGCGGGGCGTTGTCGGGCACGGCCAGGCCGGCCTGCTGCAGCTTGCGCCTTGCAGCCTGCAGCAGGCGCAGCCAGGGGTCGTGCTGGCGCCGCTCCCACTGGGCCCAGGCGGCTCCGCCCAGGCTGGCCAGTACCACGATGGCGGCCAGCACCTTGCCCAGGTCCTCCCATTCGGGACTGCTGAAGCCCAGGTTCTTCAGCAGATCCAGCTGCTTGCCCTGGCTGTAGTTCAGCACCCACTGGTTCCAGCCGTTGTTCATGGCGTCCCAGGCGGCGCGCAGGCGTTTGGCCACGTCGGGGCTGACGGTGGCCAGGGTGTTGCCGACGATGCCGCGTGGTGCTTGCAGGCGGGTAAAGCTGCCGACGCGGCCCGGCGATACCGCGCCGGTTGGGTCGACCCGGGTCCAGCCGCGGTCGGCCTGCCAGACTTCGGCCCAGGCATGGGCATCGCTCTGGCGCACCATCCAGAAGCCGTCCACGCCATTGAGCTCGCCACCCTGGTAGCCGGTGACGATGCGCGCCGGTATGTCCAGCGCCCGCATCAGGATCACGAAGGACGATGCGATGTGTTCGCAAAAGCCCTCCTTGCGGTCGAACCAGAATTCGTCGGCCGTGTCGCGGCCATACACGCCGGGATCCAGCGTGTAGGTATAGCCACCGCTGCGCAGGCGCTGCAGCACGGTGTGCACCAGGGCGGCGGTATTGGCGCCGGGCTGGGCGCGGCGGATTTCGGCGGCCAGCTGCAGGGTGCGCGGGTTGAAGCCGGGCGGCAGGTCTACAAAGGTCTGCAGGCTCAGGTTGGGCCGCTGCGGCCCGTAGCGGAACTGCGGGTAGCTCTGCACCTGGTAGCGCGTCAGGTCGCTGATGGGGCGGCTGGCCAGCCATTGCAGGTCGGGCGTCATTACCGCGCCCAGGTTGCCGGGCAGGGTGGGAGGCAGGGGTGTGGCGTCCAGCGTCAGCAGCCAGGGGCGGTTGTTCGGCTCCAGCGTCACCTGGTAATTCACCGCTGGGCCGGACACCTGCAGGTCGCCGTCGGCGCGGCGCGCAAAGTCGCTGTACTGCGGCCGCCAGACCCGCCCGTCGTACAACGACAGCACCGGGCCGCGGAAGTACAACTCGGTCTGCGCCGGCGGCCGGCCGTCAAAGCGCACCCGCATGGCGATGCCGTCGTCCAGCGCCAGGCTGGCCATGGTGCCGACCTCCATCTGGCTGGACAGGCCGCTGCGCCCGGCCATGGCGTCGCTGGGCACGCCCCACAGTGGCGCCATGCGCGGGAACAGCACGAACAGCACAGCCATGATGGGCGCGCCCAGTAGCGCCATTCCGCCGGCGATGCGTGCGGCTTCGCGCAGCGGGGCCTTGTTCTCGACCGGCATATGGGCGTTCACCAGTGCCGTCAGCAGGCCGAGCAGGGCGATCAGCATGGCTGCGGCGGTCAGCAGCGACTGCGAGAAAAAGAAGTTGCTGAGCATGGTGAAGAAGCCCAGGAAGAACACCACAAAGGCATCGCGCCGGGCCCGCAGCTCCAGCGTCTTCAGCGCCAGCAGCAGCACGATCAGGGTCACGCCCGCATCACGCCCGAGCAGGGTCTTGTGCGTGGCCCAGGTGGCGGCCAGGGTGACCGCCAGCAAGGCCAGCAGCCACCAGCGCGAGGGCAGCGGCCGGGAGCGCCAGGCCAGCCAGCCGCGCCACAGCAACACGCCGGCCGCCAGGCCCGCGCACCACAGCGGCAGATTGCCCACCTGCGGCAGCACTACCCAGGCGATCACGGCCAACAGGAACAGTGTGTCTCGGCTGTCCCGGGGCAGGGTGGTGAACGGGCTCAGCCAGCGCATGGGGTGATTGCTATGGAATAAATAGCTGCTTGCGCAGGTGAAATAAGCGCCAGAGGCCGATTTAGCATAAAGCCAAGGCCTCCAGGCAGCGCCGCTTGTGGGCTTCGCCGGCGCTGGGCGGGATCTCCAGCCCGGGCAGGCGCAGGCCGTAGTCCAGGCCGTGCTGGTCGGCCAGCAGCACCCAGGCGCACAGGCGCGACAGCTTGGCCTCCAGGCCCAGCGCGCCGGCCTGTGCGTAGTCCAGCCACAGCTCGTGGCGCTGGGCTTGCTGGCTGTCGCGGCTGACCAGTTCGTCGGCCTTGGCGGCTTTTTTCCAGACCACCAGCTTCAGCGGGTCACCGCGCCGGTAGGCGCGCACGCCGTCGAACTCGCCTGTGGCCTGCACCACGCTGTGGCTGGAGCCGCCGGCGCGCGGCTGGCCGGGCGGCAGCGGCGGCGGATGGGCTTCGGGCCGGGGGTAGACCAGCAGCTGGGCGGCGGGCCGCCAGTAGGTCCAGACGCGGAAGGTGCCGAGCGGAAAGCGGGTCTCGGCGGTGATGGTGGGCAGTCGTTGCAGGCCGCGTTCGGTCGGGCTGAAGGCTATCTGCACCTTGCTGCTGCCGAGGGCCGGCACATCGGTCCAGGCCCAGTGGCCCGAGCCCAGCAGGCCCAGGCCTATGCCGTGCCGGGTGGTCTTGCGGGTGCTGCTCAATTGAATGGAAATCAGGGCGTTAGCGCCGATGTACTGTGGCTCGGGTGCTATCAAATGCATATTCAGGCCACGCAGGGTGGCGTGGCCTACATGCACGCCGACCACCGCGCAGCCGGCCAGCAGAAAGGTCAGCAGGTAGCCCAGGTTCAGCTGGTAGTTGATGCTGGCCACCAACAGCACCAGCAGGGTGGCCGCCAGCATGAAGCCGGGCGCAGTAGGCAGGATGTAGACGTTGCGCTGGGTCAGAAACGTGGTGTCGGTGAAATGGATGCGTAGCTGCCACCAGCGTTGGTAACGGGCGCGCAGCGAGGCAAATGGATTCGGAATCACGGCAAGGGCGTACCCGCGATCATGGCCTGCACCTGGGCGACGGCGCCACGGCCCGCGTCGCCCACCGGCACCAGGCGGTGCGCCACGGTTTGCGCCAGTATCGCCTGCACGTCGTCGGGCGCTACATAGTCGCGGCCGCTGAGCAGCGCCTGGGCCTTGGCGGCGCGCACCACCGCAATGCCGGCGCGCGGGCTCAGGCCTTGCAGAAACCAGCGGCCCGAGCGGGTAGCGGCCACCAGGTCTTGCACATAGTCGAGCAGCGGATCGGCCGCATGCACTTGCAGCACCTGGCGTTGCAGCTCCTGCAGCTCGTGCGGACTCAGCAGACTGGGCAGGTGCTCGACCAGGTCGCGCCTGTCCTGCCCGGCCAGCAGCTGGCGTTCGGCCGCGCGGTCCGGGTAGCCGAGCGATATACGCATCAGAAAGCGGTCGAGTTGCGACTCGGGCAGGGCGAAGGTGCCGAGCTGGTCCAGCGGGTTCTGCGTGGCGATGACGAAGAACGGCACCGGCAGCGGGCGGGTGGAGCCTTCGACCGTGACCTGTTTTTCTTCCATGGCTTCGAGCAGCGCGCTCTGGGTCTTGGGGCTGGCGCGGTTGATCTCGTCGGCCAGCAGAATCTGCGCAAACAGCGGTCCCGGGTGGAACACAAAGGCTTCTTTGCCGCGCTCGTAGATCGACACGCCCGACAGGTCGCTGGGCATCAGGTCGGCAGTGAACTGCACGCGGGAAAACTGCAGGCCGAAGGTACGCGCCAGCGCATGTGCCAAGGTAGTTTTGCCCACGCCGGGTACATCTTCGATCAGCAAGTGGCCGCCGGCCAGCAGGCAGGCCACGCAGTCCTGGACCTGGGCGGATTTGCCCACAATCACCGTGTTAAGCTGGTTTAGCAGTGCGTGGAGTTTGTGTTGTACATGCATGCCAAGACGTTACCCGAAATTACAAAACCCGGACAAGCAACGTGAACAAGACCGGATATTTCACCCACCCCGATTGCCGCAAACATGAGATGGGCCCAGGCCATCCCGAGTGCCCGGAGCGCCTGGCCGCGATAGACGACCGCTTGCTGATCTGCGGCGTGGCCGACGCACTGGACCGGCGCGAGGCGTCTGCCGCCGCGCTGGCCGATATCGAGCTGGCCCATGGCCGCAACTACGTGGCCACGCTGCGCGGCCTAACTGCCACCTTGCGCGAAGAGATCAACGCCGGTGGCCCCAGCCATGTGCAGCTGGACCCGGACACGTCCATGAACATCCACACCTGGGATGCGGCTTTGCATGCTGCGGGCGCCGCGCTGGCCGCCACCGATGCGGTGATCGCCGGCGAGCTGGAAAACGCCTTCTGCGCGGTGCGCCCGCCCGGCCACCACGCCTGCCGCGACCAGGCCATGGGCTTTTGCTTTTTGAACAACGTGGCCATCGCCGCCAAGTACGCGCTGGAACGGCATGGGCTGAAGCGCGTGGCCATCGTCGACTTTGACGTGCACCACGGCAATGGCACCGAGAACATCGTGGCCGGCGACGATCGCATTCTGATGGTCAGCTTCTACCAGCACCCGTTTTACCCGGTGGGTGGGGCGCAGTCGGATGCGGCCAATCTGGTCAACGTGCCGGTGCCGGCCTACACCCGGGGCATGGAGGTGCGCGAGCTGATCGAGATGTACTGGCTGCCCCGGCTGGAAGAGCACCGGCCGGAGATGATTTTCATCAGCGCCGGCTTCGATGCACACCGCGAAGACGATATGGGCCAGATGGGCCTGGTCGAGCAAGACTACGCGTGGATCACCATGCGCGTCAAAGACGTGGCCCGCCGCTTTGCCCAGGGCCGCATCGTCAGCTGCCTGGAAGGCGGCTACGACCTGAGCGCGCTGGGCCGCAGCGTGGAGGCCCACCTGCGGGTGCTGGCCGATTTGTAATTTGTAATTTAATTTAGAAGGACCCCGCGTACCGATGGCGAATGCACCGATCAATGATTTCGATAGCTGGATGGCCGCGCTGCTGCGGCCCACGGCCTTGCTGGAATTGGCCAGCCTGGCCCTGTGCCTGTTATTGGCCTGGAGCCTGGTCTGGGCGGTACGCCGGGCCGTGGGCACTCCGGACGAGCGCTCGATTCTGTTTGGCCGCCGGATCGTCGACGGCGTGATGTTTCCGCTGCTGCTGTTGGGCCTGGGCACGCTGGCCCAGCTGCTGCTGGCCCAGTGGATACCGCTGGCGGTGTACAAGATTGCCATGCCGGTGCTGGTGTCGCTGGCGGTGATACGCACCGGGGTCAAGGTGCTGCAGGTGGCGTTCCAGGATGCGCCGGTGGTGCGGTTGCTGGAGCGGACGATTTCCTGGGTCGCCTGGCTGGCCATGGTGCTGTGGGTCAGCGGCCTGCTGCCGGTGCTACTGGAAGAGCTGGACCAGCTGAAATGGAAGGTTGGCGGCTCCACCCTGTCGGGCCGGAATATGGTGGAGGGCGCATTGACGGCCGGCGCGGTGCTGATCGTCACGCTGTGGATTTCGTCGGCCATCGAAGCCCGGCTGCTGAAGTCGGCTACCGGCAGCGCACTGTCGCTGCGCAAGGCCTTGAGCAATGCGACCCGGGCGCTGCTGATGTTCCTGGGCCTGCTGCTGGCGTTGTCGGCCGTGGGCATCGACCTGACGGCCTTGTCGGTGCTGGGCGGCGCGGTCGGCGTGGGCATAGGCTTTGGCTTGCAGAAGCTGGCGGCCAATTACGTGAGCGGTTTTGTGATCCTGGCCGAGCGCAGTATCCGCATCGGCGACTTTGTGAAGGTGGACAACTTCGAAGGCCGGGTCACCGACATCAACGCCCGCTACACCATCGTCAGTGCGCCGAATGGCCGCGAATCCATTGTGCCCAACGAGATGTTGCTGATCCAGCGGGTGGAAAACCTGTCGCTGCAAAACTCCCGGATTTCGCAGTCCACCGAGGTGTCGGTGGGCTACGACAGCGATGTGGACCTGGTGATCCGCCTGCTGACCGAAGCCGCGCTGCAGCACGACCGGGTGCTGCGCGAGCCCGCGCCGTCGGTCAGCCTGACAGCCTTCGGTGCCGACGGGCTGGAGTTCAGCCTGGGTTACTGGATTGCCGACATCGAGAACGGCCAGGGCAATTTGCGCTCGCAAATCAACCTGGCCATCCTGCAGGCGCTGCGCGCCCACCATATCGAGGTACCGTACCCGCAGCGCGTGGTGCACACGCAAAAACCGGCCGAGCAGCTGTCTCCAGGTTGACGCAGCGGCATGGTCGGGTGGAGTATCCGCAGCCTATAATCGCCAAAAAAGAACGACCGTTCTATTTTGTGCAAGTCACATGACAGCCGCCGCATAAAATCGCGGGCGAAGAGCCAAGTTCGTTTTTCCATATAACTTTGAGGAGCCGTTAGCATGAAGGTCCTGGTAGCCGTAAAACGGGTGGTGGACTACAACGTGAAAGTCCGGGTCAAGTCGGACAACACGGGAGTAGACATCGCCAACGTCAAGATGAGCATGAACCCCTTTGACGAAATCGCCGTGGAAGAAGCGGTACGCCTCAAAGAAAAAGGTGTGGTCACCGAAATCATCGCCGTCTCCTGCGGTGTCACCCAGTGCCAGGAAACCCTGCGCACCGCCATGGCCATCGGCGCCGACCGCGCCATCCTGGTCGAGACCAGCGAAGAGCTGCAACCCCTGGCCGTCGCCAAGCTGCTCAAAGCCCTGGTCGACAAAGAGCAACCCGGCCTGGTGATCCTGGGCAAGCAAGCCATCGACGACGACTGCAACCAGACCGGCCAGATGCTGGCGGCCCTGGCCGACCTGCCCCAAGCCACCTTCGCCAGCAAGATCGAAGTGGTGGACGGCAAAGCCCACGTCACCCGCGAAGTCGACGGCGGCCTGGAAACCATCGCCGTCAGCCTGCCCGCCGTGGTCACCACCGACCTGCGCCTGAACGAACCCCGCTACGTCACCTTGCCCAACATCATGAAGGCCAAGAAGAAACAGCTGGATGTCTTCAAGCCCGAAGACCTGGGTGTTGACGTGAGCCCCCGCATCAAGACCCTGAAGGTCAGCGAGCCACCCAAGCGCAGTGCCGGCATCAAGGTGCCCGATGTCGCCACCCTCGTAGCCAAACTCAAAACCGAAGCCAAGGTGATCTGACATGACGATTCTTGTAATTGCCGAACACGACAACGCCAGCGTCAAGGGCGCAACCCTGAACACCGTCACCGCCGCACTCGCCTGCGGTGGTGACGTCCACATCCTGATCGCCGGCGCCAATGCCGGTGCGGCCGCTGCGGCTGCCGCCCAGATCGCTGGTGTCGCCAAGGTGCTGCACGCCGATGCCCCCGGCTTCGAACACGGCCTGGCCGAGAACGTCGCCGCCCAGGTGCTGGCCGTGGCCTCGGGCTACAGCCATCTGGTGTTCCCTGCGACAGCCTCGGGCAAGAACATCGCCCCCCGTGTCGCAGCCAAGCTGGATGTGGCCCAGATCTCCGACGTGACCAAGGTCCTCAGCGCCGACACCTTCGAGCGCCCGATCTACGCCGGCAACGCCATCGCCACCGTGCAAAGCCTGGACGCGACCAAGGTCCTGACCGTGCGCACCACCGGCTTCGACCCGGCTGCCGCCACCGGTGGCTCGGCCACGGTGGACGTGCTGGGCGCGGCCGCCGATGCCGGCAAGTCGAGCTTCCTGGGCAGCGAAATCGCCAAGAACGACCGGCCTGAGCTCACCGCTGCCAAGATCATCGTCAGCGGTGGCCGGGCCCTGGGCAGCGCCGAGAAGTTCAACGAAGTGATGATTCCGCTGGCCGACAAACTGGGGGCCGCTCTGGGTGCCAGCCGCGCCGCCGTCGATGCGGGCTATGCCCCGAACGACTGGCAAGTGGGCCAGACCGGCAAGATCGTCGCACCCCAGCTGTACATCGCTGCCGGCATCTCGGGTGCGATCCAGCACCTGGCCGGCATGAAGGACAGCAAGGTGATCGTGGCCATCAACAAGGACGGCGAGGCACCGATCTTCAGCGTGGCGGATTACGGGCTGGAGGCGGACCTGTTTGTGGCCGTGCCTGAGCTGGTCGCAGCGCTGTAAGGCGTACAACAGCAAGAGAAGGCATCCTGCGAGGTGCCTTTTTTTGTACCTTTTTTTGATTTTGGAGACAAACCATGAGCTACACCGCCCCGCAAAAAGACATGCTGTTCAACATCCAGCACCTGGCCGGCATCGACCAGATCGCTGCGCTGCCAGGCTTTGAAGACGCGGGGCTGGACACGGCCCAGGCGGTGCTGGAAGAGGCCGCCAAGTTCAACGAGGGCGTGTTGTCGCCACTGAACTGGGAAGGGGACAAAAACCCGTCGAGCTGGAAAAACGGCGTGGTCACCGCTACGCCGGGTTTCAAGGATGCCTTCAAGCAATTTGCCGAAGGCGGCTGGCAGGGCCTGCAGCACCCGACCGAATACGGTGGCCAGGGCTTGCCCAAGACGATTGGCGCGGCCTGCGTGGAAATGTGCAATAGCGCGAACCTGAGCTTCGCGCTGTGCCCGCTGCTCAGCGACGGCGCGATCGAAGCGCTGCTGACCGCCGGCTCGGACGCACTCAAGGCCACCTACCTGGAGAACCTGGTCAGCGGCAAATGGACCGGCACCATGAACCTGACCGAGCCGCAGGCCGGCAGCGACCTGGCCATGGTGCGCAGCCGCGCTGAACCGCAGGGCGATGGCAGCTACAAGGTGTTTGGCACCAAGATTTTCATCACCTGGGGTGAGCACGACATGGCCGAGAACATCGTCCACCTGGTGCTGGCCCGCGTGACCGGCGCGCCCGAGGGCGTGAAGGGCATCAGCCTGTTCGTGGTGCCCAAGTTCCTGGTGAATGCCGATGGCTCGCTGGGGGCGCGCAACGACGTGCATTGCGTCAGCATCGAACACAAGCTGGGCATCAAGGCCAGCCCCACCGCCGTGCTGCAGTATGGCGACCACGGCGGTGCCGTGGGTTACCTGGTCGGCGAGGAAAACCGCGGCCTGGAATACATGTTCATCATGATGAATGCCGCCCGCTACGCGGTGGGTATGCAGGGCATTGCCGTGGCCGAGCGGGCCTACCAGAAGGCCGTGCAGTTCGCCAAGGACCGTGTCCAAAGCCGCCCGGTCGATGGCTCGGCCAAGGCCAGCGTGGCCATCATCCACCACCCGGATGTGCAGCGCATGCTGATGACCATGCGCGCCCACACCCAGGGCTGCCGCGCCATGTCCAGCGTGGCGGCGGCGGCCTACGACGTGGCGCACCGCCACACCGATGCCGAGACGCGCCAGCAAAGCCAGGCTTTCCACGAATTCCTGGTGCCGTTGGTCAAGGGCTATAGCACAGAGATGAGCCTGGACGTGGCTTCGCTGGGCGTGCAAGTGCATGGCGGCATGGGCTTCATCGAGGAAACCGGGGCTGCGCAATACCTGCGCGACGCCAAGATACTGGCTATCTACGAAGGCACGACGGCGATCCAGGCGAACGACCTGGTGGGGCGCAAAACTCTGCGCGATGGCGGCGCCACCGCCAAGTCGATTGCGCGCCAGATCGTGGTCACCGAGACCGCCTTGGCCCAGAGCGGCAGCGCCGACGCACTGGCCGTGGCCAAGCGGCTGAAGGCCGCGCGTACCGCCTTCCTGGACGTGGTGACTTTTGTGGTCAGCAGCACCAAGACCCAGCCGAACGCGGTGTTCGCCGGCAGCGTGCCCTATTTGATGTTGGCCGGCAAGCTGGTCGCCGGCTGGCAGCTGGCGCGCTCGCTGCTGGTGGCCGAGGAACTGCTGGCCAAGGGCATCGACGTGGCCTTTATGCAGGCCAAGATCACCACCGCGCGCTTCTATGCCGACCACGTGCTCATTACCGCGCAAAGCCTGCGCGACAGCATCCTGGAAGGCGCGGACAGCGTAACCGCTTTGAGCGTGGATGCATTCTGATTTGCTATCTATTGTGTAGCTGGTTGCGCAGGTAATACCTGCGCTAGAGCCCGATTTCTTATAAATATCTTGATTTGGAGACTGCATGTCTAAACTGCCACCCGCGCTGAGTGCACTGCCGCTACCCATCATCGCGTCGCCGATGTTCATCGTCAGCACGCCGCAGCTGGTGATTGCCCAGTGCATCGCCGGCGTGGTCGGCTCGATGCCTTCGCTGAACGCCCGCCCGGCGGCCCAGCTGGACGACTGGCTGGCCGAGATCACCGAAACCCTGGCGGCCTACAACCTCGCGCACCCCGACAAGCCGGCCGCGCCGTTTGCCATCAACCAGATTGTGCACAAGTCGAACGACCGCCTCGAGCACGACATGCAGGCCTGCGTGAAGTTCAAGGTGCCCATCGTCATTACCTCGCTGGGCGCGCGCGAAGACATCAACGCCGCAGCGCACAGCTACGGCGGCGTGGTGTTGCACGACATCATCAACAACAAGTTTGCCCACAAGGCGATAGAGAAGGGCGCCGACGGCCTGATCGCCGTGGCCACCGGCGCCGGCGGCCATGCGGGCATCAAGAGCCCGTTCGCCCTGGTGCAGGAAATCCGCGAATGGTTCGACGGCCCGCTGGCCCTGAGCGGCGCGATCTCCACCGGCGGCGCAGTGCTGGCGGCCCAGGCCATGGGGGCCGACTTTGCCTACATCGGCTCGGCCTTCATCGCCACCGAAGAAGCGCGCGCGGCCCTGGCCTACAAGCAGGCAGTGGTCGACGGCGATTCGGACGACATCGTGCTGAGCAATCTGTTCACCGGTGTGCACGGCAACTACCTCGCGCCGTCCATCCGTGCGGCCGGCCTGGACCCGGACAACTTGCCCGAAAGCGACCCGACCAAGATGAATTTTGGTGGCGATACCGCCGCCAAAGCCTGGAAGGATATCTGGGGTTGTGGCCAGGGCATCGGCGCAGTCCGTAGAATCCAGCCTGTGGCCGCCTATGTGGCCCAGCTCGCACGCGAATACGCCGAGGCCAAAGCCCGTCTGTCTGTGTAAATTTTTTCTCTGCGCCAGCCCACTTGGGTTGGCGCTTTTGCTATATCCGCCCGCCGTTGCAGTGACTCCGGTGGGCGGTAGTTTTTTTTGCCGATGCCTTCTTCCTCTACTACGCGTTCCAGTGCGTCCCGCATTCCCCTGTTAGATGTTTTCAAAGGCTTGGCCTGTGCGCTGATCGTGGGCCACCACCTGGTGTTCTACGGCCCGATGTCCGACGTGGCCTATCCGTTGGCGCCCGGTCTGATGGACTGGATGTTCGAATACGGCCGCATGGCCGTGCAGGTGTTCCTGGTGCTGGGCGGCTATCTGGCCGCCAGCACCCTGGCGCCGCAGGGCGTGGCGCGTTTTGAGTCTCCGCTGCAGCAGGTGCTGCGCCGCTTTGTGCGCCTGTCCACGCCGTACCTGGCAGCCTTGCTGTTCGGCCTGCTGGCGGCCGAGCTGGCGCGCTACGGCATGGAGCATCCGTCGATTCCGTCCGCACCGACTCTGCCGCAGTTTCTGGCCCATGTGTTCCTGCTGCAGGATGTGCTGGGCTTCGAGGCCTTGTCGGCCGGAGTCTGGTACGTGGCCATCGACTTCCAGCTGTTCGTGCTGGCCGTGGCCGTGTTCAGCTTGGCGCGAGCCCTGCCGGAGCGCTGGGCTGCCGCCTGGCAGGCGCCGGCGCTGGTGTTGCTGGGTACCGGCGCCTCGCTGCTGTACTTCAACCTGTTGCCCGAGCTGGATACCGTAGGCCTGTACTTTGCCGGCTCCTACGGCCTGGGCATGCTGGCCTTCTGGGCCGGCCGCAGTGCCAGCCCGTACCGTTGGCTGACGGCTGTGGCGCTGCTGGGCCTGACGGCGCTGGCGCTGGATTTCCGCGAGCGGATTGCGGTGGCCCTGGTGACCGCGCTGGTGCTGGGCGTGCTGCAGGCCAGTGGTGGCGCCCGGCTGTGGTCGCCGCTGCCGAAGGTGCAGCGCCTGGGCCAGATGTCGTACTCGGTGTTCCTGGCGCACTTTCCGGTCTGTCTGCTGGTCAACGCGCTGTTCAGCCAGCTCTGGCCGAGCCAGCCCTGGGTGAATGCCGCGGGCATGGTCGTGGCGTTCGGCCTGTCCTTGCGCGCCGGGCAGTGGCTGTACCGGCATGTGGAAACCCGATTGGTGTCCATGCCGGTGGCGATGCGCATGCAAGGTGGCCTGCTGGTGGCCACCGGCCTGCTGTTGCTGGGGCTGAAGGCGCTGTAGTTCAGCCGTTGCGGAACAGGAAGCTGTAGGCGTTCAGCGCCGGCACGCCGCCCAGGTGGGCGTACAGAACCTTGGAGCCGGGCGCGAACTCACCGCGGCGCACCATGTCTATCATGCCGTGCATGGATTTGCCCTCGTACACCGGGTCGGTCAGCATGCCCTCCTGGCGCGCGCACAGGCGGATGGCCTCCAGCGTGCCTTCGCTGGGCAGGCCGTATTCGGGGCCGCCGTAGCGGGTGTCGAGCACCACGTCTTTGTCGGTAATGTCGCGGCCCAGGTCTACCAACTGGGCGGTGTTCTGGGCGATGCGCAAAATCTGCGCCTTGGTTTGCGCGGGCTTGGCGGAGGCATCGATGCCGATCACCTTGTCGGCCCGGCCGTCGGCCGCAAATCCCACCACCATGCCGGCCTGGGTGCTGCCGGTGACCGAGCAGACTACGATGTAGTCGAACTGGAAGCCGAGTTCGGCCTCCTGCTGGCGCACCTCTTCGGCAAAGCCGACAAAGCCCAGGCCGCCCAGCGGATGCTCGGAGCAGCCGGCCGGAATGGGGAAGGGCTTACCGCCGGCCTGGCGCACATCTTCCATCGCCTGCTCCCAGCTCGGACGGATGCCGATGTCGAAGCCGGCCGCATCCAGCCGCACATCGGCGCCCAGGATGCGCGACATCTCGATGTTGCCAACCCGGTCGTACACCGCGTCCGAGTAGTTGACCCAGTTCTCCTGCACTAACACGCATTTCATGCCCAGATGCGCGGCGACTGCGGCCACCTGGCGGGTCTGGTTGGACTGGATGCCGCCGATGGACACCAGGGTGTCGTAGCCGCCGGCGATGGCTTCGGGGATCAGGTATTCGAGCTTGCGGGTCTTGTTGCCGCCAAAGGCGAGGCCGCTGTTGCAGTCTTCGCGCTTGGCATACAGGTCGACCTTGCCGCCCAGGTGGGCGCTCAGGCGGGGTAGCGGCGTGATGGGC
This sequence comes from Rhodoferax ferrireducens, assembly GCF_031458075.1. Lineage (GTDB taxonomy): Bacteria > Pseudomonadota > Gammaproteobacteria > Burkholderiales > Burkholderiaceae_C > Rhodoferax_B > Rhodoferax_B ferrireducens_A. Next base: position 1,029,109 of record NZ_JAVDXT010000002.1, read on the forward strand.
GAGGGGCCGAAGGTCAGGCTGTGGCGGGGAAACTTTTGCAGGTTCATTCAAGGCTCCAAGACGGGATTGCGGATGGAGCCATGGTAGAAAATAAGCTGCGCAATGTGCTTGCGAATGGATAGAAATTGGTAAGTTAAAAATCTACCGAAATAGGATTCATGGTGGTTTAATTTTGTATTTATATAGATTTACACACTAAAAATGCAAGCCAAGAGCGAAGCCGCCGCACCCGAGCTGGACCGCATCGACCGCGCCATCCTGCGGGCCTTGCAGCGCGATGCCTCGGTGTCGAATATCGCCTTGTCGCGCAAGGTGAACCTGAGCGCGGCCGCCTGTCTGCGGCGCACCGAACGGCTCAAGCAGCTGGGCCTGGTGCGCGGCATCGTCGCCTTGCTGGACCCGGTGGCGCTGGAGCTGGGTACGCTGGTGATGATTGGCGTGGTGCTGGACCGGTCGACGCCGCAGTCGTTTGCCGACTTCGAGCAGGCCGCGCAAAAGGTCTCGGGCTGCATGGAATGCCATGTGGTGACGGGAGAGTTCGACTACTTCATGCTGATCCGCACCAAGGACAACGAGAGTTTCAACCGCCTGCACGCCGAGCAGCTGCTGTACCTGCCGGGGGTGCGGCAGATCCGCTCGTTCATGGTGCTCAAGCAGGTGCTGTCGACCACCCAGCTACCGATGTGAGCCGAAGGGCTCGCCGGCCGTGCCCGATTGCCAGGCCGGGTATTTCTGCATCACCTGGGCCAGGATGTCGGAGGCTTCCCAGGCGGCCAGCCAGGCCTGCAGCTGTGGCCAGGGCTGGGCAGCGAACCAGGCCGGGTCCACATGGGCGAACTGGCGCACGAAGGGGGCGATGGCCATGTCGGCCAGGCTGGCCTGTGGGCCGAACAGATACGCGTGGCCGGTGAGTCGGGCGTTCAGTTCCGCGGTTACAAGCCCTGCAGCACTGCGGTGCTCATCGGTATTGCGCGAGGAGCTATCAGTTTCATAGCGCCCAGGGTATTTGTAGCGGTCCAGGTGGAACTTGAAATCGCCGTCGATTTGGCCCACCAGCGCCAGCATCTGGTCCAGCGTGCCCTGCGTGGGGCTGAGCCAGTCCAGCGGGTCGCTGCGCTCCAGCGCCCAGCGCATGATGTCCAGGCTCTGCTCCAGCACCCGGCCTTCGGGCAGGACCAGCACCGGCACCGTGGCTTTGGCGGATGCGGCGACCAACTCGGGCGGTTTGCTACGCAATACCACTTCGCGCAGCTCTACCGTCTGCCCGCTGGCCCATAGCGCCAGCCGGGCCCGCATCGCATACGGGCAGCGGCGAAACGAGTAGAGGATGGGCGGCATTATTTTTTCGGCGCGGGCAGCTTGGCGCCGACATGCGGTTGCTGGCGCTGTTCGGCCAGGGCCATCTGCTTTTCGCGTTCCAGGTAGCCGGCTTTTTGTGCCTCGCTGGTCTGGTCATGGCAGTGCGCGCAGCTGACGCCGCGCACAAAGTGCGGCGAGGCCAGATCGGCGTCGGTCAGCGGCCGGCGGCAGGAGCGGCACAGCTCCAGCCCGCCCGGCACCAGGCCGTGGCCGACGGAGACGCGTTCGTCGAACACAAAGCACTGGCCGTTCCACAGGCTGTCGGCCTCGGGTACGGTTTCCAGGTATTTGAGGATGCCGCCTTCGAGGTGGTAGACCTCGTCGAAGCCCTGGGAGCGCAGATAAGCCGTGGATTTTTCGCAGCGGATGCCGCCAGTGCAGAACATCGCCACCTTGGGTTTGGCCGCCAGCGGCTGGCCTTCGGCGCGGGCCTGTTCTACCCACTGCGGCAGTTCGGCAAAGCTGCGGGTATGTGGGTTGATCGCGCCCTGGAAGCTGCCGATGGCGACCTCGTAATCGTTGCGGGTGTCGACCAGCACCACATCCGGGTCGCTGATCAGTGCATTCCAGTCTGCGGGCTTCACATACTGGCCGGCCAGCTGGGTCGGGTCCACGCCGGGCACGCCCAGGGTGACGATCTCGCGCTTCAGCCGCACTTTCATGCGGTAGAACGGGTCGTGGCTGGCAGTGGCTTCCTTGTGCTGCAGCTGCGCCAACCGTGGGTCGCTGCGCAGCCAGGCCAGCACGGCGTGCACACCGGCCGGCGGGCCGGCGATGGTGCCGTTGATCCCCTCGGTGGCCAGCAGCACCATGCCTTTGACGCCCTGCGCCTCGCAGCAGGCCAGCAGCGGCTGCTGCAGGGCGGCGTAGTCGGGCAGGGCGACGAACTGGTAGAACGCGGCGGTTAAAAATTCAGACATGCAAGCAGGGGGACGGGGGCTGGGGCCGGCAGTGTACCGCCGCCCCTGCCTACAACAGTCAGTGCAGGGTTTTGCGCGGATGCGCCTGGAAGAAGCGCCACATCTCGGCCGAGGCATCGGGGCCCAGCGGGTCGGTGTAGGTGCCGGCGCGGTTGCCGCCCGACCAGGCGTGGCCGGCACCGTGCAGCTGCCAGTACTCGGCCAGGTTGTTGCCATCGGCTGTTTGGTAGGTGGTGCGGGTATAGCTTTGACCGCCGGCGGCGGTACCCCGGTTTGCTTGGGAGGTGGTGGCGTCCTGGCCGATGGCGGTTTGCAGCACGGTTTCGCCGTTGCTGGGGTGCACGGTGGCATCGGCATCGCCATGGAACACGATGGTCGGCAGGCTGGAGGCGGCGCCGGCGGGGCTGCGGCCGTTTTTCATCACCGACAGCGCGCTGATCACGTTGTTGGCCACGCCACAGGCCAGGCCGGAATGCACACCCACGGCGGCGAACAGGTCGGGGTGGGTGTGGCCGAGGATGCTGGCCATGGCGCCGCCGGCGGACAGCCCGGCAACATAGATCTGGCGTGGGTCGACGGCGCGTTGCTGTGCCACCTGCTGCACCAGGGCTGCCAGCCAGGCCGGTTCACCGCTGCCGCGCCGCTGGTCCTCGGGTTTGAACCAGTTCCAACAGCGGTGGCTATTGGCGGCCTGGATTTGTGCGGGATACAGCACCAGGAAACCGTGCTCCTGCGCCAGCGCGTTCATGCCGGTACCGGTGGCGAAGTCGTCCGGATTCTGGGTGCAGCCATGCAGCATCAGCACCAGCGGCAAGGGCCGTGCAGGTTGCTGGATAGCATGTGGCGGGGTGTAGAGCTTGTAGGCGCGGGTGGTGCCGGCGTGGGTGAATTCGGCGGCGCTGAATTCGCCGGGGCCGTCGTTGGACGCAGGCTGGTCGGGTACGTGCAGGGGATGCACGGGCTCGGCCACCGGCCTGTGGATGGGCGGGCTGGTGTCGCTGACGTCGGCCACTGTGTCCATTTCGGTCACGCAGCCATCGATGGTCCAGGGCGTGGCTGGTGCCGTAGACGGAGCGGCAGATGGCGCGGTAGGAGGGGCGGTGTAAGGGGCACGGGCCGCGGGGGCGATGCGGCCCAGCGCCTGCTGGATGGCCCGCGTGGCGTCTTGCAGATGGCCGGCCTGGGTCAGGCGCGTGGCTTCTTGCAGAAATTTTTTGAACAGGGCACTCATACGGACTTTCGGGGGATATTTTGTGGGGTAAGAGGGAAGTCGGGGTTCACAGCTGGCGCCCAGCGAGCGCGGCCTTGACCTCGGGGCTGGCGTGCAGCGCACCCAGTACTTCGATCGAATCGATGGTGGCCAGGGCCAGTTCGGGCGTGACGTCGTGGCCAATGCTGGCCAGTCCGAGCACGCGCACCTGCAGCTTCTGGTTGGCGGCTTGCACCGCCAGCAGATCGCTCTGGCTGAAATGCTGCAGGCCCAGCACCAGCATCTTGCGGGCTACGACCTGCTTGACCGCATCGGCATGGGTGGTCAGCTGGTTGCGGATGGCCGTGCGGATGAAGTCGGTGCGGTTCGCGTAAAAGCCCTCGGCGACCAGCAGGTCGATATGACCGAGGTCGACAAAGCCCAGGTTGATGGTGATTTTTTCCGAGTCCAAAGCCTTGGACTTGGCCGGTTCTGCAGCGGTTTTGACTTTCATGTCTGCAGTATGCACCATCTGGTTGGATGGTATTGGGATGGTTTGTTAGGCCCTTCGCATGGCAGAGGTATATCGAAAACTGATGGAAATTAAGCCTCTAGCGCTGACAGATATTGCGCAAGCAGCTATGAAATTGAAAGCAAGCGCGGGAGACTTGCCTAGGGCAGGGTTTTGCCGTTGCCGCGCCGGCGCTTCTCGCTCTGGTGTTCGGCCACCAGAGAGACGCTGCCGTCGGCGTTTTGCCGCTCCAGGCGCACATTGAAGCCCCATAGCGTGGCCATGTGTTTGAGCACCGTGGTGCTGGACTCGCCCAGCGGCCGGCGCTGGTGGGCGAAATGGCGCAGTGTGAGCGAACGGTCGCCGCGCAGGTCGACGTTCCAGACCTGGATGTTGGGCTCGCGATGCCCCAGGTCGTACTGTTCGGACAATTGCTGGCGCAATGCGCGAAAGCCGCTGTCGTCGTGGATGCTGGCAATGTCCAGGGTTTTGCGCGCATCGTCGTCCAGCACCGAGAAGAATCGGAACTCGCGCATCAGCTTGGGCGACAGGTACTGGGCGACAAAACTTTCGTCCTTGAAGTTCTGCATCGCAAAGTCAAAGGTGTCGCGCCAGTACGAGCCCGCAATGTCGGGGAACCAGGCACGGTCTTCGTCGGTAGGTTCTTCGCAGATGCGGCGGATGTCGCGCCACATGGCAAAACCCAGCGCGTAGGGGTTGATGCCCGAGAAATACGGGCTGTTGTACGGCGGCTGGTAGACCACATTGGTGTGCGACTGCAAAAACTCCAGCATGAAGCCGTCGCCGAGCCGGCCTTCGTCGTACAAGGTGTTGAGCAGGGTGTAGTGCCAGTAGGTGGCCCAGCCTTCGTTCATCACCTGGGTCTGGCGTTGCGGGTAGAAATACTGGCCGATCTTGCGCACGATGCGCACCACCTCGCGTTGCCAGGGTTCGAGCAGCGGGGCGTTCTTTTCCACGAAGTACAGCAGGTTTTCTTCGGGTTCCAGCGGGAAGCGGCGTTCTTCTTTGTTCTCTTCGGCTTCTGCACGCGGCGGCAGGGTGCGCCACAGGTCGTTGACCTGGGCCTGCAGGTAGTCGGCGCGCTCCTTGAGGCGCGAGGTTTCTTTCTCCAGCGATAGGCGGGGCGAGCGCTTGTAGCGGTCCACCCCCAGGTTGCTGAGCGCATGGCAGGCATCGAGCAATTGCTCCACGGCTTCTACCCCGTGGCGCTCTTCGCACTGGGCGATGTAGTTGCGGGCGAACACCAGGTAGTCGACGATGGCGTCGGCGCTGGTCCATTGCTTGAACAGGTGGTTGCCCTTGAAGAACGAGTTGTGGCCGTAGGCCGCGTGGGCAATCACCAGCGCCTGCATGGGCAAGGTGTTCTCGTCCATCAGGTAGGCGATGCAGGGGTCGGAGTTGATGACGATCTCGTAGGCCAGGCCCATCTGGCCGCGCTTGTAGCGGTTTTCGGTGGCCAGAAAATGCTTGCCGAACGACCAGTGGTGGTAGTAGACCGGCATGCCGATGGAGGCATAGGCGTCCATCATCTGCTCGGCGCTGATGACTTCCAGCAGGTGCGGGTAGCCGTCGAGCTTGTAGCGGCGGGCCACTGCGCCGATCGCCTGGTCGTACTCCTGTATGGCTTCAAACGTCCATTCGGAGCCGGTGGGGAGCAGTTTGGATTTGGGCTTGGTCATAGGGTTCAGGCCCGCCGTTTGAAGAGTTCGCGGAACACCGGATAAATGTCGGCCACGGTGCCGATGCGCTGCATGGCAAAGTTGCCGCGCGGGCTGCTGCCCTGCAGGCGTTCGTATTCTTCCCACAGGTTTTGCGGCGGGCCGTCGGTGATTTCGATATAGGCGAAGAACTGGCACAGCGGCAGCAGCGACTCTTCCAGCAAGGCCTTACAGCGCGGCGAATCGTCGTGCCAGTTGTCGCCGTCCGAAGCCTGCGCGCCGTAGATGTTCCAGGCGTTGCTGGGGTAGCGGGCAGAGATGATTTCGTGCATCAGCTTCAGGGCACTGGACACCACGGTGCCGCCCGATTCGCGCGAGGTGAAGAAGTCTTCTTCGTCGACTTCCGTGGCGATGGTGTGGTGGCGGATGAACACCACATCGATGCGTTCGTAGTTGCGCGTCAGAAACAGGTACAGCAGCATGAAGAAACGCTTGGCCACGTTTTTGCGGCCTTCGTCCATCGAGCCCGACACGTCGAGCAGGCAGAACATCACCGCCTGGGTGGACGGCTGGGGCACGCGGATACGGTTGTTGTAGCGCAGGTCAAAGGTATCGACGAAGGGCACGGCTTCAATCTTGGCGTGCAGGCGGGCGATGTCGCGGCGCAGTTGTTCGACCTCGGGGTCGTCATCAGGGCGGGTGGTGCGCAGCTCGGTCAGTTGGGCCTCTAGCGCCCGCAACTGGGATGCATAGGGCCCACCCACGGCAATGCGCCGTTGCGCCGCGCCGCGCATGGTGCGCGCCAGGTTGATGTTGGTGGGCACGCCGGTCTGCACAAAGCCGGAGCGGATGCGCCGGTACTGGTCGATGCGGGCCAGTTGCTGCTTGATCAGATTGGGCAGGGCCAGTTCGTCGAAGAAGATGTCCAGAAACTCGTCGCGGGTCAGGGTGAAGACGAACTCGTCCAGGCCTTCGCCATCCTGGCTGGCCTGGCCTTTGCCCGAGCCTTTGCCACCGCCGCTGGGCGGGCGCTCCACCTGGTCGCCGCGCAAGAAGCGGTCGTTGCCGGGGCGCACGGTTTCCCAGATGCCGCCTTGGCCGTGCTCGAACTGCGGCTCGCCGATGTCCTTGCCCGGGATGCCGATCTTTTCGCCGTTGTCCAGGTCGCGCAGGCCGCGCTTGTTGACCGCGTCAGACACGGCTTTGCGGATCTGCCCCTTGAAGCGCTGGATGAAACGACTGCGGTTGACCGAGCTTTTGTGCTTGCTGTCAAATCGGCGGTCTACGATGCGCACAGTCATGGAGACTCCGTTCAAAAAAGTGAAACGGGTGAAGGGGCCTTCTACACAAACCTTTTAGGACGACTTGCGCACCCGCAGATACCATTCGCACAGCAGCCGCACCTGCTTCTCGGTGTAGCCCTTGGTGATCATGCGGTTGACGAAGTCCTGGTGCTTCTTCTGTTCTTCGCCACTGCCCTTGGTGTTGAACGAGATGACCGGCAGCAGTTCTTCGGTGTTGGAGAACATCTTCTTCTCGATCACTGCACGCAGTTTTTCGTACGAGGTCCACAGCGGGTTGTGGCCGTCCTGGCGGGCGCGGGCGCGCAGCACAAAGTTGACCACTTCGTTGCGGAAGTCCTTGGGATTGGAGATGCCAGCGGGCTTTTCGATCTTTTCCAGCTCGTCGTTCAACGCGCTGCGGTCCAGCATTTCGCCGGTGTTCGGGTCGCGGTATTCCTGGTCCTGGATCCAGAAATCGGCGTACACCACGTAGCGGTCAAAGATGTTCTGGCCGTACTCAGAGTAGCTCTCCAGGTACGAGGTCTGGATCTCCTTGCCGATGAATTCGGCGTAGCGCGGCGACAGGTATTCCTTGATGTAGCGCAGGTATTTTTCTTCCACCTCGGGCGGGTACTGCTCTTGCTCGATCTGTTGCTCGAGCACATACATCAGGTGCACAGGGTTGGCCGCGACTTCGCGGTGGTCGAAGTTGAACACCCGCGACAGGATCTTAAAGGCGAAGCGGGTGGACAGGCCGGTCATGCCTTCGTCCACGCCGGCAAAGTCGCGGTACTCCTGGTAGCTCTTGGCCTTGGGGTCGGTGTCCTTGAGGTTCTCGCCGTCGTAGACCCGCATCTTCGAGAAGCTGCTGGAGTTCTCGGGCTCTTTCAGGCGCGACAGCACCGAGAACTGCGCGAGCATGCGCAAGGTGTCGGGCGCGCAGGGCGCCTTGGCCAGCGAGGAGTTGTCCACCAGCTTTTCGTAGATGTGGATCTCATCGGACACGCGCAGCGAGTACGGCACCTTGACGATGTAGATGCGGTCCAGGAACGCCTCGTTGTTGCGGTTGTTCTTGAACGCCTGCCATTCGGCCTCGTTCGAGTGGGCCAGGATCAGGCCGTCGAAAGGAATCGCGCCAAAGCCTTCGGTGCCCTTGTAGTTGCCTTCCTGGGTGGCGGTCAGCAGGGGGTGCAAGACCTTGATCGGTGCCTTGAACATTTCCACAAACTCCAGAATGCCCCGGTTCGACAGGCACAGCCCGCCCGAGTACGAGTAGGCATCGGGGTCGTCCTGTGAATACGTCTCCAGTTTGCGGATGTCGATTTTGCCCACCAGGGCCGAAATGTCCTGGTTGTTCTCGTCCCCGGGTTCGGTCTTGGACACGGCAATCTGCGACAGCACCGAGGGGCGTAGCTTGACCACCCGGAACTGGGTGATATCGCCACCAAACTCCTGCAGCCGTTTCACCGCCCAAGGGCTCATGATGGTGCCCAGGTAGCGGCGTGGAATCTTGTAGTCGGACTCCAGCAAGTCTGCATCTTCGGCCGGGTTGAACAGGCCCAGCGGCGACTCGTGCACCGGCGATCCCTTGATGGCGTAGAAAGGCACTTTCTCGATCAAGGTTTTGAGCTTTTCAGCCAGCGAGGATTTGCCGCCGCCTACCGGGCCCAGCAGATATAGGATCTGCTTTTTTTCTTCCAGTCCCTGTGCCGCATGGCGGAAGTAGGCGACGATGTGCTCGATCACTTCTTCCATGCCGTACAGGTCTTTGAAGCTGGGGTAAACCTTCAAAACCTTGTTGGCAAAAATACGCGACAGCCGGGGGTCGGTGCGGGTATCTACCAGTTCGGGTTCACCGATGGCCAGCAGCATGCGCTCTGCGACGCTGGCATACGCAGACGCATCGCGCTTGCACAACTCCAAGTAGTCTTGAACCGACATTTCCTCTTCCTGTGCAGCGGCAAAGCGGCCTTGGTAGCGGGCGAAAATGGTCATGGCATTCTCCTTGGGTTGTGCAGTGGTCTTATGGGGTGCGAGTCAGTGGTCTGGTAAAAGTTCGGGGGTGCGTTGCGATGATCATAGAGCCAAGCGTCGCAGCATGCGCGTGAAGTGGTTGGTTTAGTGCAACAGCTCCAGCAAGCGATCGAGTCCACCACTGTTGATGGCGACCATGGCTTGCGCCCGTACAGCCGGCTTTGCATGGTAGGCCACCGATAGCCCGGCCGCGCCCATCATCGGCAAGTCGTTGGCCCCGTCACCCATGGCAATCGCCTGGTGCGCGCCAATACCCATCTGGTTGCAGGTTTCCAGCAGCATCTTGCGTTTCTCGTCACCATCGCAGATATCGCCCCAGGGCTGGTCCAGCATGCGGCCTGTAAGCACGCCGTCCACGGCTTCCAGCAGATTGGAACGTGTCGCATCTATGTGCAATAAATCACGAATTCGGTCGGTAAAAAAAGTGAAGCCGCCGCTGACCAGCAGCACCCGCATGCCAGCGGCCTTGCAGGCAGCCACCAGGGTGGCTGCACCGGGGTTGAGTTGCAGGCGCTGGGCGTACACCTGCTCCATGCTGGCCACGCTCACGCCTTTGAGCAGCGCCACGCGTTGGCGCAGGCTTTCCTTGTAGTCGCTGATTTCGCCGCGCATCGCGGCTTCGGTGATGGCCGCGACCTCGACTTTGCGGCCGGCGGCATCGGCGATTTCGTCCACGCATTCGATGTTGATCAGGGTCGAATCCATGTCGAAAGCGATCAGCTTGAAGTCGGTGAGGCGCAGCGGTGGGGTGAAGCCTTGGATGACGAGGCCGGGGGAAATTTCGTGGGCTTGGGGCATGGGCAAATACGGATTAGAGATGCCGTATTTTGCTTGACCTTTATTGCCCGGCCTGGCCACCGTGGCCAGATAGGCCACAACGTCTTCGAACTTGCGGGCCGCGTTGGTGAAAGCCTATGACGTGAGAGGTTTTTTTGTTTCTTGAATCCAAAACCGATTGCGTTCCGTATTCCCCTCACAGAATTAGCGGTCACGATATGTCTGACAATCCGCAACATGAGCCCGCCCCATCCCGCATCCTCCCTCAACCCGGACGCCGAACTTATGGACTTGCTAGACCGTGTCGCCGCCCGCGATGCGTCCGCCTTCAAGGAGCTGTACGGCCTGACCTCGTCCAAACTGTATGGACTGGCCGTGCGGGTGGTGGTTAACCGCGAATGGGCCGAAGATGTGCTGCAAGAGGCCTATATGACCATCTGGCGGGCCGCTGCCGACTACCGGGCCTCGCTGAGCCCGCCCATGGCCTGGATGGGTTTGATCGTGCGCAGCCGCGGGCTGGATTTTTTGCGCCGCCGCACGGCCGACCGTAGCGGGGTGACCCAGGAGCTAGACGAGGTGATGGCCGAGACGCTGGAGGGCGATGCCCCGAATCCCATGGACACCACCCAGGCCAGCCAGCAAGCCTGGGCCTTGCACCAGTGCCTGACCCGGCTGGAGAACCGCCAGCGTGAAGTGGTCAGCCTGGCCTATCTGCGCGACCTGAGCCATGGCGAACTGGCCGAGCAGCTCAAGCTGCCGCTGGGTACGGTCAAGACCTGGATCCGGCGCGGGCTGGAACAGCTGCGTGTCTGCATGGCACGCTTCGCCTGAGGACCCGGCCATGCAATTGAACCAACACCCTGAATTGCTCGACAAACTGGCCGCCAGCTATGCCTTGGGCACCCTGCGCGGCGGCGCCCGCCGGCGCTTTGAAGCCCTGGCACGTGAACAAGCGCCGGTACGCGCCGCAGCCCTGATTTGGCAAGCCCGCCTGGGCAGCGTGGCCGAACTACAAGCCCAGGCAGCACCTGCGCCTGCGGTGTGGACGCGCATCGACAACCTGGTGCGTGCGGACCAGGAACAGCAAACCATGCAGAACGCGCGACAGCCGGCCGTGGCCGGCCCGGTCGCCTGGCTGCGCAGCCTGGCGCTATGGCGCTCAGCCACGGCGGTGGGCGCAGCGGTGGCGGTTTTTGCGGTGGTTCTGGGCGTGAACCAGCGCGACCAACTGGGTAGCCAGATCGCCAGCCTGCGCACCCAGCTGCAGGCCACGCCGCAGATCGAGTACGTGGCGGTGCTTGCGGATGGCAAGGCAGATCCTTCCATGTTGGTGACCTTCGACGCGAAGAACCAAACGCTGCTGCTGCAGCGCGTGGGCGGCTACCAGGAAGCCAGCGACAAATCCTTGCAGCTATGGGCCTTGCTACCCTCTGGTGGCCCGCGTTCGCTGGGGGTGCTGGGGTCGGACAAATTGCTGCGCCTGACGGCGGGCGAGAGCGATGTACGCGAAGTGCCCGCCCTGGCCATCAGTCTGGAGCCCAAGGGTGGCGTGCCCAGTGCCGGTGGGCCTACGGGGCCGGTGTTGTTCAAGGGCGCGCTGATCCAGAAGGTGTTGTGATATCGGCGCTCAGGGCTTTTGTGCCAGCGCCTTGTCGATAGCGCTGGTCAGGCTGCTGCTGTCGGGTGTGGTCAGCGAAGAAAAGCTCTCCACCACCCGGCCATTGCGGTCTATCAGGTATTTGTAGAAGTTCCAGCGCGGCTCTTGTCCGGTGGCCTTGACCAGCGCTGCGTACAGCGGGTTTTTGCCCGGCCCGGAGACCACCGTCTTGCCCATCATCGGAAACTTCACGCCGTAGGTGTTGAAGCAGAAGTCGGCGATTTCCTTGGAGGTGCCCGGCTCCTGCTGGCCAAAGTCATTCGACGGAAAACCCAGCACCACCAGCCCCTTGGCCTGCTGCTTCGCATACAGCGCCTCCAATCCTTCAAACTGGCCTGCAAAGCCGCAATAGCTGGCGGTGTTAACCACCAGCACCACCTTGCCGGCGTACTGGCACAGGTTTTGGGGCGCGGCGTCCTGCAGACGGGGAAACTGGTGCTGCAGGATCGCCGGGCAGCTGGGCGGAGTGGCGGTTTGTGCGCTGGCCGGGGCGCTGGCCGCCGCCAGCAGCATGGCCAATGTGAAAACGGTGCTGTGCATACGGGTTGTCCTGTGTCTGGACTGCACTTTAGGGACTTTGATATAGCGCAGTTGCGCCAGGGGCTGTTGTGCCGGCCGGGTGGGCGGTAACGCAGTCCAGAAACGCCAGCAAGGCCGGCGTCATCTGCTTGTCGCGCTGCACGATGAGGTGGCAATCCCGCTGGATGGCTGGCAGCGCACTGGCGATGCAGCGCAGCCGGCCTGCCGCCAGCAGGTCGGCCACGACCCAGCGCGACAGGCAGGCGATGCCCAGGCCCTGGGCGGCCGCATGCTGGATGGCCTCGGAGCTGCCCAGTTCGATGCTGCGCCGGTACGAATGCAGGTGCGGTAGCAGCGCCTGGTCGGTGGTTTCGCGGGTGCCCGAGCCGGTTTCGCGCAGCAGCCAGACGGCTTCGCGCAGCGCTGCGGTGGGCACACTCTGGCCTTGTGCCAGCGGGTGTGCTGGCGCTGCCACCAGTACCAGGCTGTCTTGCAGCCAGGGCGTGACCTGCAAAGTGGACTCGTGGCAGGCGCCTTCTATCAGGCCAATGTCCAGCTCGAAATCGGCAACCGCCCGGGCAATCGCCGCCGTGTTGCCTATCATCACCTTGGACTGCCAGGCCGGCGCCTGCTCGGACTGGCGCCAGGCCATAAAGCCGCCCAGCAACTGCGGCAGCACATAGTTGCCTATGGTGGTGCTCGCGCCTATGCGCAGCGACTGCGCCTGGCCGCTGCCGTCGCGCGCCATCTGCTCGATGCCGGCGGCGCCGTCCAGCATGGCCAGTGCGCGTGGCAGCAGGGCACGGCCGTTGTCGTTCAGCAGCAGGCGCTTGCCCGCGCGGTCAAACAGCTGCAGCGACAGTAGGCGCTCCAACTCGTTGATCGCCGAACTGGTGGCCGACTGCGACAGCGCAATTGCCGCGCTGGCCGCCGTGGTGCTGCCGCTCTGGGCGACGGCTACAAATATCTGCAATTGGCGCAGGCTCAGGCGCAGCACATCCATGGCTTCATCTTTCAGTGTATATCGATTGATTGGGTAGATATTACAGAAACAAGCTGTTGGACGGCTTGATTGCCGCGCCCTAAAGTCCGGTCCATTGTTTGAATGGACCCGCAACCTGCCATGGCTACCGCTCTTTCCGCCCCCTTGCACACCGCCTGGCCTGGCCGCTGGGAGCCGGTAGGGCGTTATGGGCCCGGGCTGGCGCTGAGCGCGCTGCTGGCCGGCTGCGCCATGGTGCTCGGGCAGCTGAACGGGCTGCAGGCCCATGGCGTGAGCGCGCTGACCCTGGCCATCGTGCTGGGCATGCTGGTGGGCAACACGGTGTATCCGCGCATGGCACTGGCCAGCGGCCCGGGCGTGCAATGTGCCAAGCAGAACCTGTTGCGCCTGGGCGTGGTGCTGTATGGCCTGCGCTTGACCACCCAGGACATCGCCAGCGTTGGCCTGGCCGGGGTGCTGGTCGATGCACTGGTGCTGGGCTCGACCTTTGCGCTGGCCTGCTATGCCGGTATCCGCTGGCTGGGGCTGGACCGCAATACGGCCATGCTGATCGGCATCGGCAGTTCGATCTGCGGCGCCGCCGCTGTGATGGCAGCCGAGCCGGTGCTACGGGCCCGGGCTGAGCAGGTCACGGTCGCGGTGGCCACGGTGGTGGTGTTCGGCACCTTGGCGATTTTTGTCTACCCGCTGCTGTTCCAGTTGAACTTGCACTGGCAACTGGTCCCGGGTGGTGCCCACGGTTTTGGCGTCTATGCGGGCTCCACCATCCACGAGGTGGCCCAGGTGGTGGCCGCCGGGCGTTCCATTGGCGCGGAAGCCGCCGATGCTGCGGTGATTGCCAAGATGGTGCGGGTGATGATGCTGGCGCCGGTGTTGCTGGCCTTGTCTGCCTGGCGGGCCCGCCACACGCCGAAGACGGCATCGCAGGGTCGCTTGGCTGTGCCATGGTTTGCGTTTGGCTTCATCGGGGTCGTGCTGTTCAATTCGCTGCAGCTGCTGCCGACTCCGGTGCTGGCGGTGGCCAATGCGGTCGACAACGTGCTGCTGGCCATGGCGATGGCGGCGCTGGGGCTGGCAACCCCGTTGGCAGCGATTCGCAAGGCCGGCATCAAGCCCTTGCTGCTGGCCGGCGGTTTGTTTGCCTGGTTGCTGCTGGGCGGCGCGTTGATCAACCGGATAGTGCCAGCATGGCTGGGTTGAACTATTTTTGCGGAGCCTGGAATAAACCAGAGGGTTTGTGCGTCTACCCCGGTGTAGGCTGCTGAATGCACTACGTTCCTCCCATCCCACTTCAAGGAATCTGCACCATGTTCAAAAAATCCTTTATTGCCAGTTCTGCCATCGCCCTCGTGCTGGGCTTCGCATCGCTGGCGGCCAGCGCTGCCGATGCCCCGGCCAAGATGGCCGGCGGTGTGCTGGTTGCTGCCAACAATATGACGCTCTATACCTTCGACAAGGATGTGGCCAATAGCGGCAAAAGCACCTGCAACGGCCCCTGCGCCACAGCCTGGCCGCCGCTGATGGCCACCGCCAGCGACCAGCCCATGGGCGGCTACACCATCGTCACCCGCGACGATGGCAGCAAGCAATGGGCTTACAAGGGCAAGCCGCTGTACTTCTTCCAGTCGGACAAAACCGCCAGCGACCGCACCGGCGACAACTTCAAGGACGTCTGGCACGTCATCAAGGAATAAGCGCTGCAGTCTGCCTAGCTCCATGCACCACGACGACCTGCAGCTGCTCAGCGCCGTGCCGCGCCTGCGCCGCTATGCGCGGGCGCTGGTGCGTAACCGCGAAGATGCCGACGATCTGGTGCAGGACACGCTGGAGCGCGCCTGGGCCAAGTCCAGCCTGTGGCGCGGCGTGGCCGATATGCGCTCCTGGCTGTTCGGCATCATGCACAACCTGCATGCCGACGGCGTGCGCCGTCCGCGGCTGGCCACGGTGGCCATGGACGATAGCACGGCCGAGGTGCCGGTCGCATCCACCCACGGAGACCGCCTGGCGGTGCTGGACCTGCAGGCCGCCATCGCCTTGCTGCCGGCCGAGCAAAAGGAGGTCCTGCTGCTGGTCGCGCTGGAGGACATGGCCTATGCCGACATCGCCGCCACGCTGGGCATCCCCATGGGCACGGTGATGTCGCGCCTGTCGCGTGGCCGCGAGCGCTTGCGCGCACTCATGGAAGGCCGCGCCGAGCCGGTGCACCTGAAAGTTGTCAAATGAGCCACGCCCCATCCGCCCCATCTGCCATCAGCGAAGCCGATCTGCACGCCTATATTGACGGCCAGCTGGAGCCCGAGCGCCAGGCCGAGATGGAGGCCTATCTGGCCCAGCGTCCCGACGAGGCCCAGCGCCTCGCGGTCTACCGCGCGCAGACCCGGGGCCTGCGCGCCCTGTACGCTCCGGTGCTGCTGGAGACCTTGCCGCCACGCCTGGTGCAAGCCGCATTGCCGCGCCAGCCCTGGTATGCGCAGCGTCTGGCAGCCGGCATTGCGATTGCACTGGTGAGTGCGGCATCCGCCTGGTTTGTGCGCGGCAGTGTGGATGGCGAGGCCCTGCGCCTGGCCCTGGCACCGGCTGCGCAGGGCGCGCTGGCCGGCTTCGCCCAGCGCGCCGCCGTGGCCCATGTGGTGTACAGCCCCGAGGTGCGGCATCCGGTGGAAGTGAATGCAGACCAGGAGCAGCATTTGGTGGCCTGGCTGTCCAAGCGCCTGGGGGCGGCCGTCAAGGTGCCCAGCCTGCAGCCCATGGGCTATGCGCTGATGGGTGGCCGCTTGCTGCCCGGCGACAGCGGGCCGGTCGCGCAGTTCATGTACCAGGACGCCAGCGGCCAGCGGCTCACCCTGTACGTAACCCACGAGGCGCCCAAGCTGAGCCCGCAGGCCGAAACCGCCTTCCACTTCGGCCAGGACGGCAAGGTCAACGTCTTCTACTGGGTGGATCACAGCTTTGGCTACGCGCTCTCGGGCAGCGTGGACAAAGCGACGCTAACGCGCGTGGCCCAGGAGGTGTATCGCCAGATAGCCCCTGCGGTGCCGGCGGGCTAATGCTATATTTTTAGAAGCGCCTTGCGCAGGTTCTATATGCGCTAGAGGCCGATTTGGCTTAAACCGGCCGGCGCATCTGGAACAGTTGCTCGGGGCCGATGCTGAAGTAATCGGCCGGCCCGCCACCGCGCAGGATCGGCCCGGCCGCTGCCGTGTCGTAGACGCCGTTGCGTAGCAGCGCGCTGTCGATATGCACGGCCACCACCTCGCCCAGCACCAGCCAAGTCGGCACTTTGTCGCCATTCGCACCTTGCAGCTGGATGATCTGTGTGCTGCGGCATTCAAACGCCACCGGGCTTTCCTTCACCCGCGGCACGGCGACTAGTTGCGAATCGGCCGGTGTGAGCCCGGCCAGTTCGAACTCGCTCACTTCGGGCGGCACAGGTGCGCAGGTTTGGTTCATTGCTTCGGCCAGGGTGCGAGTGGCCAGGTTCCACACAAACTCGCCGGTCTGCTCGATGTTGCGCAGCGAATCCTTGTAGCCCACGCTGGCAAAGCCGATGATGGGCGGCGTGTAGTTGAAGGCGTTGAAAAAGCTGTAGGGCGCCAGATTCAGCGCCCCGGCGGCGCTGCGCGAGGCGATCCAGCCTATGGGCCGTGGCCCGACGATGGCGTTGAAAGGGTCGTGCGGCAGGCCGTGGCCGTTGCGGGGTTCGTAGGAATGGATGGGCATGGCGGGAAGATACCAGCAAGTCCGGCGCTTAGCGGTCCACCGCGCAAACCTCGCGCACACAGCCGCGCAGCCAGCGGTGCGCAGGATCGGCCTGCATCCGCGGGTGCCAGAGCAAGGACACCGTGAATTCGGGCGTGGCCACCGGCAGCGCGAAGCTGTGCATGCCGGCGCGCAGCATGCCGGTGTGCCGCTCGGGCACGCTGGCCACCAGGTCGCTGGCCCGGGCCAGCGCCACGGCGGTCGAAAAACCGTCGACGATGGTGGCGATTTGCCGCTCCAGTCCCAGCGCGTTCAAGGCTTCGTCAATCGGGCCCTTGTCCAGGCCTCGGCGTGAGACGTAGATATGCCTGGCCGCGGCATAGCGGGCGGGTGTGATCGCGCCCTGGCACAGAGGATGTCCCGCGTGCACCACACCGATGAAACGGTCGCGGAACAGGGCCTGAGCACGCACCTCCGGCCCCATGCTGCTGCCCACCACACCGGTTTCCAGGTCGATAGCCCCGTCGCGCAATGGCGCGCTGTCCTTGTTGGGCTTTTGCACGAAGCGCAGCCGCACGCCGGGGGCTTCCTCGGCCACGCGCGCAATCAGGCCGGGGCCGAAATTCTCCACAAAGCCTTCGCTGCTGCGCAGCGTGAACGTGCGTACCAGTTGCTGCAGGTCGATCTTCTCGGCAGGGCGCAGCACCGCTTCGCCGTCCTGCACCAGTTGGCTGACCCGCTCGCGCAGCTCCAGCGCCCGGGGCGTGGGCACCAGGCCGCGCCCGGCCCGGACCAGCAGCGGGTCGCCCGTCGTCTCGCGCAAGCGCGCCAGGGCCCGGCTCATGGCCGACGGGCTGAGCCGCAGGCGCTGGGCCGCGCGCGCCACGCTGCCTTCGGCGAGCAGCACATCCAGGGTAACGAGCAGGTTGAGGTCGGGGATAGCCATGCGCAGACCATAGCGCAGTTGGTCGCAGGTAGGGCGTTTGGTGCATGAATAAAGTGCAAATGCTGCGCCTTCCGCCATACCAATGAAAGAACTACGCTGCAGGCAGCTCCATTTTGGGAGTGGGCAGAGCAGGAGTTCAGGTTGAAAACAAGCATTACAGAACAAGCAGCGGTAGCCGCAGGAAGCGCAGGAGCTGCGCCGCTATCGCCCCCGGTACGGTGGGTACTGGCCAGCCTGTCGCTGTCCATGTTGCTGTCCGCGCTGGGCACCAGCATCGCCAATGTGGGCCTGCCCAGCCTGGCGCAGGCCTTCAACGCCTCCTTCCAGCAAGTCCAGTGGGTGGTGCTGGCGTATCTGCTGGCCATCACCAGCTTGATCGTCAGTGTGGGCCGGCTCGGTGACATCACCGGCCGCCGCCGGCTGCTGCTGGCCGGCATCCTGCTGTTCACGGCGGCCTCGGTGCTGTGCGGCATCGCCCCCACGCTCTGGCTGCTGGTGGCCGCGCGTGCAGCCCAGGGACTGGGTGCGGCCACCATGATGGCCTTGACCATGGCCTTCGTCGGCGAGACGGTGCCCAAGGAAAAGACCGGCAGCGCCATGGGTTTGCTTGGCACCATGTCGGCGGTGGGCACGGCGCTTGGCCCATCGCTGGGCGGCGTGCTGATTGCCGGGCTCGGCTGGCAGGCGATCTTCCTGGTCAACCTGCCGCTGGGGCTTCTGGCTTTCTTCCTCGCGCGCCGTTATCTGCCCATGGACCGCCAAGGAGCGAAAACGGATCGGCCAGGTTTCGACCATGTCGGCACGCTGCTGCTGGCACTGACTCTCGCGGCCTATGCGCTGGCCATGACCATGGGGTGGGGCAGCTTAGGTCGGCTCAACATGGTTCTGCTGCTGGCAGCGGTGTGCGGCGCCGGCCTCTTCGTGTTCAGCCAGGCCCAGGTGGCATCGCCCTTGGTCCGCCTGGCCGCGTTCCGCAACCCGGTGCTGAGCGCCAGCCTGGCCATGAATGTGCTGGTCGCTACGGTGATGATGGCGACCCTGGTGGTCGGGCCGTTTTACCTGGCGCGGGGGCTGGGGCTGGATGCGGCGACGGTGGGGGCCGTGATGTCTATCGGCCCGCTGATTTCCGTCTTCTGCGGTGTGCTGGCCGGTCGTTTGGTCGACCGCTGGGGTGCGCCACGCATGGTGGTTGCGGGGCTGGTCGCCATGGTGCTGGGGGCGGTGGCACTGGCGGTACTCCCGGCGGTATTCGGCATTGCGGGCTACATCGCCGCCATCGCCGTGCTGACGCCGGGCTACCAACTGTTCCAGGCCGCCAACAACACGGCTGTGATGGCGGATGTGCCGCCGAACCAGCGGGGCGTGGTTTCCGGTCTGCTCAGCCTGGCGCGCAATCTGGGCCTGGTCACCGGCGCCTCGGCAATGGGTGCGGTGTTTGCGTTCGCTGCATCGAGCGCCGACATCGCCACGGCGCGCCCCGAGGCGTTGGCCGCCGGCTTGCGGACCACGTTCGCCGTGGCAGCCATACTGGTCGCCATTGCGCTGGCTGCCGCGCTGGCAAGCTACCGCCGCAGAGCTTAGAAGGGCATAGGCAAATAAAAAGGCCCCGCAGCTTGGTGAAGCTGCGGGGCCTTTTAGGTGCTGGCTCCTCAACCTGGGCTCGAACCAGGGACCTACGGATTAACAGTCCGGCGCTCTACCAACTGAGCTATTGAGGAATATCGGTACACATCAGCCATTCATGGCTGAATGGGCTGAAATAAAAAGGGCCTACGGATTGGCGTAAGCCCTTTTGCTAATTTTGGCTCCTCAACCTGGGCTCGAACCAGGGACCTACGGATTAACAGTCCGGCGCTCTACCAACTGAGCTATTGAGGAATATTGCAGCCTCAAATTATAGCGTGGGTTTTAGAGGTTTCGGCATCCGTGCCAAAAAGTTCATTCCAGTCCCAGGTGGCCGTGGATTATCCCGCGCAGTTCAGCTGCGGCGTGCTCGGGGTCGTGCGCGGCGGTCAGTGCGCGCACCACGGCCACCGAGCCGACGCCGCTGGCCAGCACCGCCGGCAGCCGCTCGGTGTCGATGCCGCCTATGGCCACCAGCGGATAGTCGCGCAGCAGCCGCGCATAGGCGGCCAGCCGGGCCGTGCCTTGCGGGGCGGTGGCCATTTTCTTCAGGGTGGTGGGGAACACCGCGCCCAGCGCGATATAGCTGGGGCTGACCTTGTCGGCGCGCAGCATCTCGGCATAGCCGTGGGTGCTGACGCCCAGGCGCAGGCCGGCGGTGCGGATCGCATCCAGGTCGTTGGCGCTCAGTAGGTCCAGGTCTTCTTGGCCCAGGTGTACGCCATAGGCGCCGGCGTCGATGGCGGCCTGCCAGTGGTCGTTGATGAACAGCAGGGCGGGCGTGCCCTGCACCGCGGCGACGGCGGCGCGGACTTCGCGCTCAACTGCGGCCGCATCGGCGGACTTGAAGCGCAGCTGCACTGTGGGCACACCGGCGCGCGCCATGCGGCCGACCCAGGCGGCGTCGGGCAGCACGGCGTACAAGCCCAGCTGCCGGGGGCAGGCGGGGAAGGCCTTGGCCCGCGGCCAGGGCGCCAGGCCAAAGTCTTCGGGTGCGTCCGGCCAGTCGCTGCCGTTGCCGCTGCGCGCGGCCTGGGCTTGCCAGGCTTGGGCGATGGTGGCGGCGTCGGTGGCGATGAAGCCCAGCTGCAGGCAGGCGCTGAAGTGGAGGGCGTAGTCCGTGGGCGGCAGCGCCATGTCGGCATAGCGGGTCAGGATGTTGTGGGGCATGGCGTTCACTCCTGTGCGTGGTGCCAGAACGGCGTGCCGAGCACCGGGGTGCTGGGTTGGGCGGCCTGCTGTTCCAGCATGGCGCCGGCCAGAAAGGCGCTGCGCCCGGCCTGGACGGCATCGGCAAATGCGCCGGCCATCACCACCGGGTCTTGCGCCAGCGCCACGGCGGTGTTCAGCAGCACGGCGTCGTAGCCCCATTCCATCACCTGGCAGGCGTGCGAGGGGCGGCCCAGTCCCGCATCGACCAGCAGCGGCACGCTCAGGCGTTCGCGCAGCACCTGCATCGCATAGGGGTTGATAGGTCCCTTGCCGGTACCGATGGGCGCGGCCCAGGGCATCACGGCCTGACAGCCCACGTCGACCAGGCGCTGGCACAGCACCAGGTCTTCGGTGCAGTAGGGCAACACCTTGAAGCCGTCCTTGATGAGCCGGCTGGCGGCTTCCACCAGGTTCAGGGTGTCGGGCTGCAAGGTGTAGTCGTCGCCGATCAGCTCCAGCTTGATCCAGGGCGTGTCGAACACTTCGCGCGCCATCTGGGCGGTGGTGATGGCTTCCTGCAGGCCGTGGCAGCCGGCGGTATTGGGCAGCACCGGCACACCGGTCTGGCGCAGCAGGTCCCAGAAGGCATTCGGGCCGGCGGGCGCCGCGCCCAGGTTCTGCCGGCGCAGCGAGGCCGTCAGCATGGCCGGCTGGGCGCGTGCGATGGCGCTGGCCATGGTGCTGGGCGAGGGGTAGCGTGAGGTGCCCAGCAGCAGGCGGCTGGCAAAGCTTTCGCCGTAGAGGATCAAAGGGTCGTGGGACATGGTGTTCAACCTCCGGTGACGGGATGGATGATTTCTATGCTGTCGGCCTCGTGCAGCAGCGTGTGCGGGTACTGCGCACGCGGCACAAAGGCCTTGTTGATGGCGGCGGCAAACGGCGGTTGGGCCTGCAGTAGCGCCAGCGCGTCGGCCAGGGTGGCGCCGGCGGGCAAGGTCTGGGGACGGTTGTTGATCAAGACGTTCATACAGTTTCTATAGCAAGCTCCCATTGCGTGGCCAGCGCTGAGTGCTCTTTCTCCATGAGTTCCAGTACCGCATCCAGCATCGCCGGGGCGATCAGAAAGCCGTGCCGGTACAGGCCGTTGATCTGCAGCACGCGCGGGCTGGGGCGGCGGATGGCCGGCAGGTTGTTTGGCAGGGTGGGGCGGCACTGGGTGGCGGATTCGAGAATCCGCGCCTCGCCAAAGCCTGGGTGCACGCTGTAAGCGGCGCTCAGCAGCTCCAGGCTGGAGCGCACGCTCATGGGCGACATATCGTCGGATTCGATTTCGGTAGCGCCCACCACAAACAGGTTGCCGGGTTTGGGGGCGATGTACAGCGGATAGCGCGGATGCACCAGCCGTACCGGCCGCTGCAGCGCCACATCCGGGGCGTGCAGGCGCAGCACCTCGCCGCGCACCGCACGCAGGCTCGGCCATTGGGCTTGCGCACCCAGGCCGCGGCAGTCGATCACCCAGTCGGCCTGGCAATCTTCCGGCTGCCGCGGGCTGTGCCAGTGCAGACCGACCTGGTGTTTTTGCAACTGCAGCAGCAGGGCCGCCAGTAGCTGGCGATTGTCCAACTGGCCTTCACCGGGTAAGTACAGGCCCTGGGCAAACCGGTTGGCGATGGCTGGCTCCAGCGCGGCGATGCCCGCGGCGTCCAGCGCCTGCGGGGCCGGCAGGCTGGGCAACTGCTGGCGCGTGGCGCTCAGCTGGTGGCCGAAGCGCGTGGCCTCGGCGGCGTCCTGCCGGTGCCACAGAATCAAGGTGCCGTTTTGCTGGAAGAACACCGGCGCATCCAGCTGTGCAATCAGCTGCGGCCAGCGCTGCAGGCTGTACTGGCCCATTTGCACCACTTGCGGCTCGGTGATGGCGGATTCGGCCAGCGGCGCCAGCATGGCGGCGGCGACCCGGGCTGCAGCCCCTTCGGCATCGGGCCCGCCGGCCTCGAAGACCTGCACCGCATGGCCGGCCCGCGCCAAGGCCAGGGCCAGCAAGCGGCCCATCAGGCCTGCGCCGAGGATGGTGGTGGAGAGGGGTTTTGCCAAGTTCGCATCCATGTGAAAAACAGGACGAAACGAGGCGAGGTCGTTGCTTGGAAACTCCCCACGCCAGTATTACCTGGATCGGGTATGAGGGTTTTTCTCAGTCCGGTCGCATCGACCAGACACCCCTGTTTCATCCGTGGCCTGAATTACATCACATCCATGCGCCGATAATTTCGGCATGACTATTTCTGCACCTTTCTCCCGCTACCTGCGCCTGTTGTCGATTGCCGGGTCCGACAGCGGCGGCGGCGCGGGCATCCAGGCCGACCTCAAGACCTTTGGCGCGCTCGGCTGCTACGGCATGACGGCGCTGGCCGCGCTGACCGCGCAGAACACCCGCGGCGTGCGCGCCATCCACCCGGTGCCGCCGGCATTTTTGAAGTCGCAGCTGGAGGCGGTGCTGGACGACATTGGCGCCGACGCGGTGAAGATCGGCATGCTGCATTCGCCCGAGATGGTGGAAGTGGTGGCCTGGGCCATAGACCACTACCAGCTCAAAAAAGTGGTGCTCGACCCGGTGATGGTGGCCACCAGCGGCGACCGGCTGATGGCGCACGAGACTGTGCAGGTGCTGGTGCAGCAGCTGTTCCCCCGCGCCACGGTGGTGACGCCGAATCTGGACGAAGCCAGCCTGCTGCTGGGCCGCAGCGTGGACCAGGTGGCGGCGCTGGAGTCGGCGCTGGCCGATCTGTTGGCGCTGGGCGCCCCGGCGGTGCTGGTCAAGGGCGGGCATCTGCCGGGTGCCGATGTGGTGGATCTATTGGGCCAGGCCGATGGCAGCCGGCAGCGCTGGCAGTCGCCGCGCATCGCCACCCCCAACGGGCATGGCACGGGCTGCACCTTGTCGTCGGCCATCGCCGTGTATCTGGCGCAAGGCCAGGCCTTGCCGGCGGCCGTGGAATCGGCCCGGAGCTACATCCTGGGCGCGATCAGCGCCGGCGCTGGGGTGCGCACCGGCCAGGGCCAGGGGCCGCTGAACCACGGCTTTGCGCCCCTGCCCATGCAGCTGGTGAATTTATAAGAAACAGGGCTCTGGCGCTGGTGGAGCCTGCGCCAGCAGCTCTTATTTTTGTAGTGCGTAGCCGCTGCGCAGCGGGCGGCTCAGCCAGGCGGCGATGAAGGTCAGCGCCAGGGTGGGCAGGGCAGCGCCGAACTGCGGTGCGTACTGGCCCAGCAGGTGGTAGACGGCCACACCTGCCAGCCACAGGGCGGCGGCGCTGGGCTCGACCAGGCGCTGCGATCCGCTGACCGTGCCCTGGGCCAGGCGCCCCAGAATCACGCCGTACAGCGGCACGAACACCGAGCTCAGCATCAGCAAAAACGGCTCCAGGCTGTGGATCGGCAGCACCAACGCCAGCGCCGTACACGCCACGGCCAGCAGCAGGCCCCAGCGGCGGATGCTCCACCAGGGTGCCAGGCTGTGCGCCGACACCGAGCCCGAATACACGTCGCCATAGGCGTTGTCGATTTCGTCCACCAGGATCAGGCCCAGCGCCAGCAGGCCGCCCTGGGCCAGCAGCAGCGCGGTCACCAGGTCGGTGCCTGGCGCGGCCACGCTGGCCACCATCACGCCCAGCGCGTAGCACCAGATGTTGGCCAGTGCATAGCCCAGCCAGGTGCCGCTCATCGCGCTGCGGCCATTGCGGCCGTGGCGCGCGTAGTCGGCCACCAGCGGCAGCCACGACACCGGCATGGCGATCACCAGGTCCATGGCCGACAGCAGGCCCATGCTGCCGTCGCCCGGCCGGTTCCAGAAGGCCGGCGCGTCGGCGGCCAGCAGCTTCTGGGCAAACTGCCAGCTCAGCCAGACCAGGGACAGCAGCACCAGCGGCAGGCCGTAGCGGCTGATGAACTTGCGCACCAGGGTCAGCATGGAGCCGGCCATCAGCGCCGTCAGCACCCCGCCCCACAGCAGGGTGGTGATGAGCACGCCAGTGGGCGAGGACAGGTCGACGCCGAAGTTAGTCTTGGCGATGGCCGCCGTGCCGTCGCGCATCACCACCAGCTCGAAGGTGGTCCAGCCGACCAGCTGCACGATGTTCAGCAGCACCGGCAGCCGGGCAAAGCCGCTGCCATAGGTCGCATGCATCAGGCCGGCGCTGGACAGGCCGCTGTCGCAGGCAATGCGCGCCACCCAGGCCAGCAGGCCGGCGCCGACGACCGAGCCCAGCACGATGGCGATCAGCGCGTCCTGGGTACCGACCGCCGGCACCAGGTAGGCGCCGATCTGCATCACCAGCAGGCCCACGCCCAGGCTGAACCAGAGCGCGGCATGCGCCGACCAGCCAAAGACCCGGCTGGCGTCGGGAATCGGCGCCAAGGCCTCGTTGTGTGAAATCGATGTGTGTGTTGCCATGCGTGTTGCTCCATGCAATGTGCTGGCAGGTGGGCCTGAACCGTACCGGGTGTGCGCCCATGGTCGGGCTCCGGTTGAAGAACATGCTTCCCTGCGCGAGGATTACCTCAATCAGGTTCAAAGGGACTTTCTCAGTCGCAGCCTCTACAGCGGCAACACCCCTAGCGGAACTCCGCGTTCGCCATCAGGCTGCGGCGGAGTGGGCGGATTCTAGCCTAGCGCCCGTGCAGGGCCTGGTTTACAAAAATAAACAAATAATGCCTGTAGCGCACGTCCTACCTGCGCGACAAGCTATTAAAAAAATAGCAATACAATCCTCGCCAGCCAGGTCAAAGGTCCACGCTTCTTTGCGAGCGGGTCGGCCTTTATTTTTCCAAGCCATTTTTGTGGGGTATTCCATGGATGTTTTTGTATTGCCCCAGCGGTTGGCGGCGTGTGCCTTGCTGGGCTTTGTGTGCGCTGCCTCGGCCCAGTCGGCGACGCCCACCGATGCGCCGCTGGCACCCAGTTACCGGTGGCGCATCGAGCTGAGCCCGCACACCTCCCATTACAGCTACAACCCCGAGCACCGGCCGGTGCATCTGGTGGGGCTGGAGCGCGAGGCCAGCGACAACAGTTTTTACGGTATGGCCTTGTTCAGCAATTCGTTTGGCCAGGACAGCACCTATGTGTACGCGGGCCAGAGCTTTTACGGCGTATTCGAAAGCCTGCCCAAGGTCTACCTGAAGGTGTCGGCGGGCATTCTGTATGGCTACAAGCCGCCGTACGAGAACAAGGTGCCGCTGAACTACAAGGGTTTTTCGCCCGCCATCGTGCCGGCCGTGGGCTGGCGGTTTGACTCTGGCTGGGCCGCGCAGATGAACTTCCTGGGCACGGCGGGGGTGATGTATTCGGTGGTGAAAGAGTTTTAAGCCGATTCGGCGCCAGAACAAGCCTGCTTTTTGCAGGCTTTTTTACATTTTGCAGGCTAGTTTTTAATCCCCCAAGCGCACCGCACTGCCGCACAATGGTAGAAATTACACCGAGGTGGGCTGCCATGCATGCTGTTGCTCTCTACCCTGTGATGCCTTTGCGCTGGCTGTGCGCGCTGGCGGGCGCTTGGTGTGCCTGTGCCCAAGCCCAGCAAGATGCCGACCTCCGCAGCTTTGCCCCGTCTACCGCCCCCTCCCATACCCCGTCATTGAGCCTGGAGCTGGCCTCCCGAGCCACGCCCATGCTGGACGATGCCGGCAGTTCGCGCCTGAGCCTGACCGGCTGGTCGGGCGCGGCGCCCCAGGCCGGCATGGGCATTGGCCTGGGCTGGGCGGTGCCGGACACCCGCACGCCCGGCGCACTGCCGCGCACGGCACCGCAGCGGCTGGACCTGGGCTTGAACTGGCGTTCGGCCGAGGTGGGCCAGGGGCGCTTCCAGTTTGGCGTGTGGCAGCGCGTGTCGCCTACGCCAGACGCCATGACCCTGATCCAGCAGGCCAACGCCAACGGCCCGAACAATTACGACACACGGCTGGAGATGCAGTTCAGCGCCGCCAGTTCGCGCGGCATTCGCTTCGAGCTGGGCGGCGCCTTGGGGTTGCAGCTGAACAACAACGAGCGTGTAGTGCTCCGCGTCAGTCGCGGCAAGCCCATGGTGTACTACCGGGCGAGGTTTTAGTATTCCACCGACCCTCAGCTTAGAAGGCTGATGCTCGGCGCCAGCGCTTGTTAAGCGGCGTCGTCGGCCTTCGCCACACCCAGCAGTTGGTGCAGCCGTGGCGAGGTGGTGGTGTACTGGAACGGAATCTTTTTACCCGGGAACACCAGTGGCGCTGCGGCGTAGGCAGCCAGGGTGGCTTCGTGGAAGCCGCAGACGATGAGCTTTTGCTTGCCCGGGTAGGTGTTGATGTCGCCCACGGCGAAGATGCCGGGCTCGCTGGTTTCAAACCTGGCCGTATCCACCTGCAGCTGCTTGCGCTCCATGGCCAGGCCCCAGTCTGCGACCGGGCCGAGCTTGGGTGACAGGCCCTGGAACACGCTGATCGCATCGACTGGCAAGCGGTGCAGTGCAGCGTCCACATCGCTGATTTGCAGGGCCTGCAGCTGGCCCGCATCGGCCTCAAAACCGGCGATCTGCCCTACCATGAAGCGCATGCGGCCGGCCTGGACCAGCATCTGCATTTCCACGATGTCGGCAGTGGGCGCTTGCAGCACGTCGCGGCGGTGCAGCAGGGTGACGCTGTGGGCATCGGTTTCGGCCAGCGCCAGTGCGCAGCGCAAGGCGGCTTCGTCGCCGCCCATGACGAGCAGATGCTGGCCTGTTACCTCTTTGGGGGCCTGGTGATAATAAAGCTGGCTGCCTTCAAAGGCGTCGATGCCGTCCAGCTTCAGGCGCCGCGGCTGGAATGCGCCGACACCGGCGGCGATCACCACCACGGGCGCCAGCAGCTGGGTGCCGCGGTCGGTGGATACCAGGAAGCGGCCATCGGCCTGTTTGGCGATGCTGCTGACCAGCTGGCCCAGATGGAACAGCGCGCCAAAGGGCTGTATTTGCTGCAGCAGCGACGCGGCCAGCGCCCGGCCACTGGTGGCCGGCGTGCCGGGAATATCGTAGATGGGCTTGTCGGGGTAGAGCTCCATGCACTGGCCGCCCGCGTGGGGCAGGGCGTCAATCACATGGGTAGGGACTTCCAGCAGGCCCAGCTGGAAGACCTGGAACAGCCCGACCGGGCCTGCGCCGATGACGACGGCGCCGGTTTCCAGTACGGGCAACACGGTTTAGCGTTCCAGCAGCTGGATCTTGGGCATCACATCTTTCCAGTCGTCGGCGTCGGCCAGCGCTGGTTTGCGTTTGGTGATGCTCTTCCAGCCTTCGGCGCGGGCCAGTTCCACATTCAGCTGGATGAAGGCCAGCTGGTCGGCAGGCATGTCTTCTTCGGCGTAGATGGCGTTGGCCGGGCACTCGGGGATGCAGACGGCGCAGTCAATGCATTCATCCGGGTCGATGACCAGCATGTTGGGGCCTTCGCGGAAGCAGTCCACGGGACAGACATCCACACAGTCGGTGTATTTGCACTTGATGCAGGCTTCGGAGACGACGTGAGTCATGGTATTTTTTTCAATAGCGGGGGTTAACCCGTGATTTTAAATTAGCGGACCAGCACGGCGCCCGAGGTCTTGTGTGAGGCCGTATCGACCAGCACCAAGGCACCCAGCGAACGGGATTGGATGTAGGGCAGGGTGGCGATGCCTTCCTGCAGCGCCAGCTCGATGTGGCCGATGGCGTTCGGCGGCAGCTCGCTCGCATCTTCCTCGGCCAGGGTGTTGATGTCCAGCTTGTGCACGATGCGCTTGACCTTGGCCTTGACCCAGCGATGCCCGTGCAGCGCCCAGTAGACGCGGCCGGCAACCAGGGGTTCGTCGTCCATCCAGGCGATGGTGGCCGAGATCTCGCGGTTGGCTTCGAACTTGCCCGGGGCCAGCAGCCAGTCGCCGCGCGATACGTCGACTTCGCGGTCCAGCGTGATGCCGGCGCTATTGCCGGCCAGCACGTTCTTGGGATTGCGCGCATGGTCCAGCACCTGGGCCACGGTGGCGGTCTGGCCGCTGGGCAGGATGCGGATTTCTTGGCCGACTTCGACCTTGCCGGTGGCCACACGGCCCCAGAACACGCGGCGGCCCTGGCTGGTGTCGCTGCTGGACGAGAACTTTTCCACCCACTGCACCGGGAAGGCGAAGGGCTGCTCGACTTCGGCCGGCGTGCTCGGCAGTTGCTCCAGAATCTGTAGCAGGGTCGGGCCGGTGTACTTGCACCAATCGGGGTTTTCGCTGTGGCCGGCTTCGACCACGTTCCAGCCCTTCAGCGCCGAAATCGGCACGATGGCCTTGACCGGGATCTCGGCGGCAGCGGCAAAGCTGTTCAAAGCAGCGCTGATGTGGGCAAAGGCCAGGGCCGAGTCTTCTACCGCGTCCAGCTTGTTGATGGCAAACACGATGCTGGGCACGCGCAGCAGGTGGCACAGCAGCGAATGGCGGCGGGTTTGCGGCAGCAGCTCCAGCGCAGCGTTCTTCCAGTCGAGCTTGGTGGCATCGACCAGCACCACGGCGGCGTCGGCACTGCTGGCGGCGGTCACCATGTTGCGGGTGTACTGCTCGTGGCCGGGCGCGTCGCCGATGATGAACTTGCGGTCTTCGGTGTTGAAGTAGCGGTAGGCCACGTCGATGGTGATGCCTTGCTCGCGCTCGGCGCTCAGGCCGTCGGTCAGCAGGGCCAGGTCGGTTTCACCCTGGCGTTGCACGCCGGCCAGGTGGTCTTGCAACACGGCCTTGGTGTCGACCAGCAGGCGGCCGATCAAGGTGCTCTTGCCGTCATCGACCGATCCGCAGGTGATGAATTTCAAGGCTGAAAGGGCTGCAGCGCTGGTAGTACCTGCGGGAGTAGCTATAGAAGTAGTAGCATTCATCAGAAATATCCGTCTTTCTTGCGCTTCTCCATCGAAGCCTCAGAGGTTTTGTCGTCCATGCGGGTCGCGCCGCGTTCGCTCACATCGGCGGCCAGGGTTTCGATCACGATGTCGCCAGCGGTGGCGGCAAAGCTCTCCACCGGGCAGGTGCAGGTGATGTCGCCCACGGTGCGGAAGCGCACGTCGCGCATCTCGGCAGTTTCGCCGGCTTTCAAGGGTGTCAAGTCGGTCACGGGGACCAGCAGGCCCTTGCGTTCCACCACTTCGCGTTTGTGCGTGTAGTACAGCGAAGGCAGGGCGATTTGCTCGCGCTCGATGTATTGCCAGACGTCGAGTTCGGTCCAGTTGCTGATGGGGAACACGCGGAAGTGTTCGCCGGGTTGCAGGCGGGTGTTGAACAGGGTCCACAGCTCAGGGCGCTGGGCCTTGGGCTGCCATTGGCCGAAGCTGTCGCGGTGGCTGAAGATGCGTTCCTTGGCGCGGGCTTTTTCTTCGTCGCGGCGGGCGCCGCCGATCAGCGCGTCGAAGCGGAATTCTTCGATGGCTTCCAGCAGGGTCACCGACTGGTGCACATTGCGCGACTCGCCGGGATGCGCCAGGCGCACAGTGCCGCGCTTCATCGAGTCTTCGACATTGCGCACGATCAGCTCGGCGCCCAGTTCCTTGGCGCGGAAGTCGCGGAAGTCGGTCACTTCATGGAAGTTGTGGCCGGTGTCGATCATCAGCAGCGGATACGGGATACGGCCTGCGCCGAAGGCTTTTTCGGCGCATTTCAGCAGCACCAGCGAGTCTTTGCCGCCCGAAAACAGCAAGGTGGGGCGTTCAAACACGGCAGCCACTTCGCGCAGGATGAAGATGGTTTCTTCTTCCAGTGCGTCGAGGTGGGTATTGCTCAGATGGTGTGGGGTCACTTGGGTATTCATGTCGGGGTCAGGTTTCAGTGGGCAAGGTGCAAGCCGCACTCGCGGTTGTCTTCACCTTTGGTGGGGTCCACGTAGTCGAAGTTGTTGGGCAGGCCGTGGGTCACACAGTATTCGTGGAGCTCTTTGGACGACCAGTGCAGCAGCGGCGCGACCTTGATCAGGCCGTCGGGGTTGATGCTCACAGGGTCCATCTGGGCGCGCACGGCGGTGTCGGTGGCCCGCAGTGCGGTGAACCAGACCTTGGGTGCCGTTTCGCGCAGTGCGCGGGCAAAAGGCTCCAGCTTCACTTCTTCGGTGAAGGCTGCATGGCGCGGATCGTCCAGCGCGGGAGTCGCGCCGTCCACAGCTTCGCGGTGCGCACGCGAGCGCAGCGGCAGGTAGATGCGCAGGTTCAGCTTCAGCTGCTTTGTGACTTCATCGACAAAGCGGTAGGTGGCCTCGGTGTTGTAACCGTTGTCCATCCAGACCACGGGCAGGTCGGGATTGACGCGGGTGACCATGTGCAGGATGACCGCCTCGAAGGGGCGGAAGTTGGTGGTGACGATGGCGGGCTGGTGCAGGCCGAGCGCCCATTCCACCAGTGCGGGTGCGTTGCGGCCGAGATCCGTGTTGATCTGTGCAAGGTTGAGGGTGCTCATGGTGCTTGTTCCGATCAGTACGAGTCCTGGCGGGCCAGCTCTGCGCCGTAGGCTGCAGAGTGCTCGGTTTCGGCAAAGTGCGGCTCCACGTGGACGGCGTCGCCCTGGTAGAAGCCTTCAAAACGGTCAAACTGGCGCTGTGCGGCACTGGCGTCCACGCCTTCGCGCAGCACGGCCACGTCAAAGCCGCTGCGCTGCATCTGTACCAGTTGGTCGATCAGCACATCGCCGGTGGCGCGGATTTCGCCGGTAAAGCCGAGGCGGCGGCGCAGCAGAAAGGCCTGGCTGTAGGCGCGGCCATCGGTGAACTTGGGGAAGTTCAGGTCAATGCGGGTCACGCCTGCGAGCGACAGTGTGCGTGGGTCTACGTCATTGGCCAGGGCAATAATGCTGTTTTGGCCTTCGGCGCCCGGTGTATGTGCGGTGGATGCTATTATTTTCATAGTATTTACTCTCAGGCTTCAGCCGTGGCACGGGGTGCTTTGCCGGTGCTGATGCGGGCGTTGTTGGCGGCCAGCTTGAACGGGTCTTGGCCGACGCGGCGCAAGGTGTCGATGAAGTTCTCGCCGCTGTTGCGGGTGCTGCGGTAGGTATCCAACACGGCTTCGATCACTTCAGGCACTTCGGCGGCGCTGAAGGACGGGCCGACGACTTTGCCGGCGATGGCGGGACCGGACAGATTCGAGCCGTCCGAGCCGGCCAGCGTCACCTGGTACCACTCCTGACCGTCCTTGTCCACGCCCAGAATGCCGATGTGGGCGCTGTGGTGGTGACCGCAGGAGTTGATGCAGCCGCTCATGTGTACGTCGATCTCGCCCAGGTCGTGCAGTTCGTCCATGTCCTGGTAGCGCTGGCTGATGGCTTCGGAAATCGGCAGCGAGCGCGCATTGGCCAGGCTGCAGAAGTCGCCGCCGGGGCAGACGATCATGTCGGTCAGCAGGCGGATGTTGGCCTTGGCCAGGCCCAGCGCCTTGGCTTCGGCGTACAGGGCGGGCAGCTCGTCGGCGCGGACCCAGGGCAGCACCAGGTTCTGGTCGTGGGTCACGCGGGTTTCGCCGGCGCTGTAGCGGTCGGCCAGGTCGGCTGCGGCATCCAGCTGCTCTGCTGTCGCGTCGCCGGGCGAGTAGCCCAGGCGTTTGAACGACAGGGTCACGGCACGCAGCAGCGGGTTTTGGTGGGCGGCTACGTTTTGCTTCAGCCAGCGGGTGTAGTCCTTGTCGTCGACAGGGGCCGCAACCGGGTTGGCCAGGGCGGGCAAGGCACCGACGCGGCTGGCCGGCGGCACGAAGCTGGCGGTAACCCGGTCGAGCTCGGCCTGGCTGATGGTGTGCGGTGCGCCGTCACGGGTCAGGATTTGCTGGTATTCATCCTCGACCTCGTCGATATAGCGCTGGCCTTCGGCTTTGACCAGGATCTTGATGCGCGCCTTGTACATATTGTCGCGGCGGCCCCAGCGGTTGTAGACGCGTACCACGGCTTCCAGGTAGTTGAGGATCTGGTTCCAGGGCAGGAAGTCGCGGATCACCGTGCCGACGACCGGTGTGCGGCCCATGCCGCCGCCAACCATCACGCGCAGGCCGACTTCACCTGCCTCGTTCTTCAGCACATGCAGGCCTACGTCGTGCCAGGCGGTGGCGGCGCGGTCGTCGGTGGCGCCGACGATGGCGATCTTGAACTTGCGTGGCAGGAAGGCGAACTCATGGTGCAGCGTGCTCCACTGGCGGATGATTTCGGCCAGGGGGCGGGGGTCGGCGATTTCATCGGCAGCAATGCCGGCGCGCTCGTCGCTGGTGGTGTTGCGGATGCAGTTGCCGCTGGTCTGGATGCCGTGCAGATGTACGCTGGCCAGCAGGTCCATCACGTCGGCGCTTTTGTCCAGCGGAATCCAGTTGAACTGGACGTTCTGGCGGGTGGTGAAGTGGGCGCAGGCGCTGGGCAGGCTGTGCAGATCGCTGAGGCCGGGGTTGGCCTTGGCCAGGTCGTGCGCGTCTTTTTTATCGTAATCGCGGGCGATGGTGCCCAGCACGCGCAGCTGGGCGCTGTTCAGCTCGCCATAGGGCACGGCCACGCGCAGCATGGGGGCAAAGCGCTGTACATACCAGCCGTTTTGCAGGCGGAGCGGGCGGAATTCGTCTTCGGCCAGCGTGCCCTTTTGCCAGCGTTCCAGCTGGTCGCGGTACTGGGCGGCGCGCAGTTGCACAAACTGTTTGTCAAATTCGGTGTATTGGTACATTTTTAAAGCAATCGTGGGAAGGGCTGCACGTGGGCAACAGGTAATTTTAAAGTGCCAGCAATTTGGTGCCGGCATAGGCCAGCAGCAGGGACAACACGCCGCGGATCACGCGGTCCGAGGTCTTGAGCATCAGGTGGGAACCCAGCCAGATACCGGGAAGGGAGCCCGCCAGCAGCTTGGCCAGCAGCGGCCAGTCCACCGAGCCCAGGCCCGCATGGCCCAGGCCGGCAACCAGGGTCAGCGGCACCGCATAGGCGATGTCGGCGGCCACAATCCGCTGCAGCGGCAGCAGCGGATACAGCAGCATCAGCACGGTGACGCCAATCGCACCGGCGCCGACCGAGGTCAGGGTCACCAGGGTACCGATAAACGCGCCGAACAGCAAAGGCAGACTCCAGTGGCGCGGGCGCTCGGCCTGGGCCATGGCCTGGTGGCTGATGCTGCGTGGGGCAGATTTACCGCGTATGCTTTTGTACAAAGTGGCCAGCGCCGTGAGCAGCAGAGCTACGCCCAGGGTCGTGGTCATGGCCTTCTGTACCTGCGCATCAGCCGGGCCCAGGATGTGGAGTACCCACAGGGTCAGCAGCGAAGCCGGAATGCTGCCGGCACACAGGGTGGCGACGATGCGCCAGCTGACCATACCTGAGCGGGCCATTTTCAAGGTGCCACCGGCCTTGGTGAAGCAGGCGAACAGCAGGTCGGTGCCGATCGCCAGGTGGGGCTTCATGCCAAAGAAGAAGATCAGGATCGGGGTCATCAGCGAGCCGCCGCCTACGCCGGTCAGACCTACAACAAAACCGACAAAGAAACCGGCAAAAACAAACGCTAAATCGTGCATGGGCGCGACTATAAAAGCCGGCCCCCCTAATCCAAACTACTTTATTGTTCTACCAATATGTGAATAAGCATATTTAGAAATAACGAAATTGGCTGTTTAGACCGATGCCTTGGCGTAGGCCTCGTCTATCTGGGCATTGATTACATGCCATAGCGGCCGGATCAGCAGCCGCAGCCCTTGGTATACCTCGTCCACGCGCAGCATGGAGGGCAGGCGCTGGCCCCGGTGCTCTACCGGGCCGCCAATCGGAATGATATTGACACCCAGTTTCGCAAAATGCTCGGCGAGTCGGGGCTCGGTGAGGGTGAACAGCGTTTCGATGCCCTGGCGTTTGGCCATGATGACGGCACCCATATACAGGCTGACCGGCAGGTAAGGGAAGCGGGGTTGGTTGCGGTCGCCGAAATCCTGGTCCGAGATAGTGGCTTCACTCTGCTGTTCGCCTTTGCGGCGGCGAAATTCGGACATCACGGCCAGCCGGGATACCTCGGCAATGCGCGCGCGCGGCTGTTTGGCCGGGTCGATGATGCTGCGGTCCAGGGTGTTCCTGCAGGTGACCTCGAAGGGCAGGGGCGCCTCGGGCTCTTGGGGGTCGGTCAATACCAGCCGGGCACAACCTGCAAGCCGGGTGCCATCGGCACTGCGGACCAGGCAGTGCAGCGAGCGGTAATCGTATTTGTCGGTCTCTCGCTGGTCTTCACGTACAGGCTCAAAACCCAGCTCGCGCGCATACACGTCATGGCGTATGAAAAATACGTCGTTGATGCGCGCCTGGTCCAGCGCAGGGGCTATCTCAAAATATTGCTTGTAGCCATCACCGAGGTTGGGCCTGGATTGTTCTGTCATGCGTGGCCTTGCTGGTTGTCTCAACGGGTAGCACAACTATGCTCTTTACAAACTATATCGGTAGATTATTCAGCGTTCCTTGACAAAAGTGCAGGTTTTTTCAAGTAATTGGCTACGCCCCGTGTTCAGGTCTCGGAAAGCAGCAAGGACCAGGGGGTTTTTTGCCAGGCCACAACCTCTTCTCGCAGCAGATGGGCGGACTGCGGATAGCTTTGCGACCAGCCTGCACGGGTGCTGAGCAAGAACTGGCTGGGCTGTGCCGGGTCCTGGGTGAGTTGCAGTCCCGTGGTGTCGGGATCGCGGCGGGCGTGGCTCAAAATGGTGGCCAGCCGCAGGCACAGCAGCTGCTGCACAAACACCCCATCGGCGAAGTCGAGTTCCAGCTTGCGCAGCTTGCCGCGGTGGCCCAGTACCAACTGGCTCAGGCGGTGCAGCTCCGACAGCGCGAAACCGGGCGCATCGGCGTGGTCAAGGATGTAGGCGCCGTGCTTGTGGTAGTAGCTGTGCGAAATCTGGCAGCCGATTTCATGCAGGTAACCGGCCCAATTGAGCTTGCGCTGCAGGCGAGCCGACTCGGCGACGGACATGCCGCTTTGCAACTGCAGCTGGCTGAACAGGGCGCAAGCATGGTGGGCCACGCGCTGGGCCTGCAGCGTATCCACATCGAAGCGCGAAGCCATGCGTTGCACCGAGACCGCGCGCAGGTCGGTGTCTTCCTGGCCGCGGGCCACCAGGTCGTACAGCACGCCGTGGCGCAGCGCACCGTCGGCTGCATGCATTTCCTCGATGCCCAGCAGGTCGAACACCGCGCGCAGTACGCTTATGCCGCCACCGATAACCAGCTTGCGGTCATCCTTCATGCCTTCGAAGCGCAGTTTGTCGACGGTTTGGGCCTTCAAAAGACGTTCGCTGATCCAGTCCAGGCCTTCGCGGTTGATCAGGTTTTGCTGCCAGCCGGCTGCGTGCAGGATGTCGGCGACGGCGCCCACCGTGCCGGAGGAGCCGTAGGCCACGTCCCAGGTGTCGCGGCGGTAGGCGTTCAGGGCTTCGTCCAGCACGGCCTTGGCCGCAATCTCGGCGATGCGGAACGCATCGCGGGTGAACTGCCCTTGGGGAAAGTACTTCATCGACCAGGCCACACTGCCCACCCGGAAGGATTCCATGACGGTGGCGTCGTAGCCTTGTCCCAGAATCATTTCGGTGGAGCGTCCGCCGATATCGACCACCAGGCGCCGCTCTTGGGACTGCGGCAGCAGGCGGGCTACGCCCTGGTAGATCAGCCGGGCCTCTTCGCGGCCGGGGATGACATCGATGGGGAAGCCCAGAATTTCATGCGCCTTGGCCAGGAAGGCGTCGCGGTTGCGGGCTTCGCGCAGGGTTTGGGTGGCGACTGCACGTACCTGGTGGCGTTCGAAACCGGCCAGCCGCTCGCCGAATCGGGCCAGGCAGTCCCAGCCGCGCTGCATGGCTTCCGGGCTGAGGTTGCGGTTTTCGTCCAGGCCGTTGCCTTGGCGGACGGTTTCTTTCAGGTATTCGGTGCGGTGGATTTGCCCGTGGTCCAGGCGACCAATTTCCAGGCGAAAGCTGTTGGAGCCCAGGTCCAGGGCGGCGAGAAGTGTTCCGTTTTGCATGGTGTTGCCGCAATTTTTGTGGGCGCAGCATAGCACCCATGCCGAACCGGGTTTACGCTTATTTTTGTCACATGGCTGTCACACAATCTTCTTAAATTAGCGCCATCGCAACGGTGTACCAGTTCGGTGCAACGTCAGCTTGGTTCCTACTCATTTAAAAGGGTTTAGTTATGCAAACACGTTTCAAGATCGCCATGGTCAGCCTTGCAGGTTCGGCTGCCCTGTCTTTTGCCGGTTGGGCTGGCGCGCAGGAAATCACCGGTGCTGGTGCGACTTTCCCCGCTCCCGTGTACTCCAAGTGGGCGGCTGAGTACAACAAGGCGACTG
The DNA here is from genome assembly GCF_031458075.1 of Rhodoferax ferrireducens. Taxonomy (GTDB): domain Bacteria; phylum Pseudomonadota; class Gammaproteobacteria; order Burkholderiales; family Burkholderiaceae_C; genus Rhodoferax_B; species Rhodoferax_B ferrireducens_A. The sequence goes on from NZ_JAVDXT010000002.1 coordinate 1,065,779, forward strand.
GCGTCAAGATCAATTACCAGTCCGTAGGCTCCGGCGCCGGTATCAAGCAGATCGATTCCAAAACCGTGGATTTCGGCGCTTCCGACATGCCACAAACCGACGAAGTGCTGAAATCCAAGGGCCAGATGCAATTCCCCGCTGTGATCGGCGGCACCGTGCCCGTGGTCAATATCAAGGGCGTTGCACCCGGCCAACTGAAGCTGACCGGCCAGGTACTGGGCGACATTTTCCTGGGCAAGATCACCAAATGGAACGACGCGGCCCTGGTCGCACTGAACCCCGGCCTGCCATTGCCAGACGCCGCCATCTCCCCCGTGCGCCGCGCCGACGGCTCGGGTACCACCTTCAACTTCACCAACTATCTGAGCCGCGTCCATCCCGAGTGGAAGGAAAAAGTGGGTGAGGGCACAGCCGTCAACTGGCCTGTCGGCGCCGGCGGCAAGGGTAACGAAGGCGTGGCGGCATTCGTGAACCGCCTGCCCAATTCGATCGGCTACGTCGAATACGCCTACGTCAAGCAAAACAAGATGACTTATGCGCTGCTGAAGAACCGCGATGGCGTATTTGTGCAGCCCAGCGATACCGCCTTTGCAGCAGCAGCAGCTGGTGCCGACTGGAACAAGTCCTTCTACCAGCTGATCACCGACCAGCCCGGCAAGGAAGCCTGGCCTATCTCTACCGCGACCTTCATCCTGATGCACACCAAGCAGGACAAGCCCGCCAATGCGACCGAAGTGTTCAAGTTCTTCAACTGGGCTTACAAGAACGGCGCCAAGATTGCGGACGACCTGGATTACGTGCCTCTGCCTGCACCTGTGGTGGCCTCGATCGAGAAAGCCTGGGGCCAGGTCACCGATGGTGCTGGCAAGCCTGTCGCCATCAAGTAAGCCCTGTTACGGACCAAGGAGCAAAACGTGTCATCTACACTTCCGGCGAACGAGCTACCGTTGAACCCGTCTGCCAAGACTTCCGGACACGCGATGACCACTCCTCCCCGCCCCAAAGCGGCCCGTTCGGGCCCTGTCTTCGACCGCGTTTTTGCCTGGCTGGCCAAAGGCTCCGCCATCTTCACCCTGGTGATGCTGGTGGCGATCCTGGGCTCGCTGACAGTGAGCGCGTGGCCGGCGATTGACAAGTACGGACTGGGCTTCCTGACCAGCACGACCTGGGACCCGGTGAAAGAGGAGTTCGGTGGGCTGGTGATGATCTACGGCACCTTGATGACCTCGTTCATCGCCTTGCTGATCGCGGTGCCGGTGAGCTTCGGGATTGCGCTGTTTCTTACCGAGCTGTCGCCCGCCTGGCTCAAGCGGCCGTTGGGTACCGCGGTCGAGCTGCTGGCCGCCGTGCCATCCATCGTCTACGGCATGTGGGGCCTCCTGGTCTTCAGCCCGGTGTTGTCCACCTATGTGCAGCAGCCGCTGCAGGCCTTGTTCGGCGATGTGCCTTATGTAGGCGCCTTGTTCTCGGGCGCTCCGGTCGGTATAGGTATTTTGTCGGCCGGCATCATTTTGGCGATCATGATCATCCCGTTCATCGCCGCGGTGATGCGCGATGTGTTTGAAGTTACGCCCACCTTGCTGAAGGAATCGGCTTACGGCCTGGGTGCGACCACCTGGGAAGTCGTGTCCAAAGTGGTTTTGCCTTATACCAAGTCGGGTGTCATTGGCGGCATCATGCTGGGCCTGGGGCGCGCCATCGGCGAAACCATGGCGGTTACGTTCGTGATCGGCAATTTCAACCAGCTGGATTCCCTGAGCCTGTTCCAGGCGGCCAACAGCATTACCTCGGCGCTGGCCAACGAGTTCGCCGAAGCCGGCGAAGGCCTGCACCAGGGCGCTTTGATGTACCTGGGCCTGGTGCTGTTTTTTATTACTTTCGTCATTCTTTCCCTGTCCAAGCTCCTGCTGGCGCAGCTGCGGAAAAATGAAGGAGCCAAGACATGACCACGAGTGAAATGCTGTTGAAGGCCTCGGCGTTGGAGCAGACCCGCAGCGCCAAGTACGCCAAGCGTAAGCGCGTTAACCAGATTGCGCTGGTACTGGCCCTGGGGGCCATGGCCTTCGGCCTGTTCTGGCTGTTCTGGATTCTGTTTGAAACCGTGCGCCTGGGGATCGATGGCCTGAGCATTGCCACCCTGACCCAGATGACCCCGCCGCCGAACGACGAAGGCGGGCTGGCCAACGCCATCTACGGTTCGTTCCTGATGGTGACATTGGCGACGGTCGTGGGTGCGCCAGTGGGCATCATGGCCGGTATTTACCTGGCCGAGTACGACTCCAAGGGTTGGCTGGCTTCTGCCACCCGGTTCGTGAACGACATCCTGCTGTCGGCACCCAGCATCGTGATCGGATTGTTCGTCTATGCGGTGGTGGTGTCGCGCTTCAAGTCGTTCTCGGGTTGGGCGGGCATCGTGGCCTTGGCCTTGATCGTGATCCCGGTGGTGATTCGCACCACCGAGAACATGCTGCAGCTGATTCCCCCTGGTTTGCGCGAAGCCGCCTACGCACTGGGTACGCCCAAGTGGAAGGTGATTTTGAGCATCACGCTCAAGGCCGCACGGGCTGGCGTGGTCACCGGTGTGATGCTGGCGGTAGCCCGTATCGCCGGTGAAACCGCTCCCTTGCTGTTTACCGCGCTGAGCAATCAGTTCTGGACCTCCAGCCTGAACCAGCCCATGGCCAGCCTACCGGTCACCATCTTCAAATTTGCGATGAGCCCCTATGAAAACTGGCAAAAGCTGGCATGGGCAGGGGTTTTCCTGATCACCATGGCCGTCCTGGGCTTGAATATTCTGGCCCGCGCCTGGGCTGGCTCCAACAAAGGTTAACCATGCAAACTGCAACTGCTAACACTTCCAAAATTTCGGTTAAGAACCTGAACTTCTACTACGGCAAGTTCCATGCGCTCAAGGGCATCAACATGGAAATTCCCGACAAGAAAGTCACTGCCTTCATCGGTCCGTCGGGCTGCGGCAAGTCCACGCTGCTGCGCATCTTCAACCGCATGTTCGAGCTCTACCCCGAGCAACGCGCCGAAGGCGAGATCCTGCTGGACGGCGAGAACCTGCTGACCAGCAAGAAAGACGTGGCCCTGCTGCGTGCCAAGGTCGGCATGGTGTTCCAGAAGCCCACGCCGTTCCCCATGTCCATCTACGACAACATCACCTTCGGCGTGAAGCTGTTTGAAGACCTGAACACCACCGACATGGAAGAGCGCGTAGAGTGGGCACTGCGTAAGGCCGCACTGTGGAGCGAGGTGAAGGACAAGCTGAACCAGAGCGGCTCCAGCCTGTCGGGCGGCCAGCAGCAGCGCTTGTGCATTGCCCGCGGCATTGCGATCAAGCCCGAAGTGCTGTTGCTCGACGAACCCTGTTCGGCGCTGGACCCGATTTCCACGTCCAAGGTGGAAGAGCTGATTACCGAGCTGAAGAACGACTACACCGTGGTGATCGTGACCCACAACATGCAGCAGGCCGCCCGCTGCAGCGACTACACCGCCTATATGTATCTGGGCGACCTGATGGAGTTTGGCGCCACCGAAGACATTTTCTTCAAGCCCAAGCGCAAAGAGACCGAGGATTACATCACCGGTCGTTTCGGTTAACTGCCCGGAGAACACACCATGCCTGATAAACATCTTTCCAGCCAGTTCGACAGCGAACTCAATGGCGTTTCCAGCCGCGTGATGGAACTGGGTGGTCTGGTCGAATCGCAGATTCGCCAGGCCATCTACTCCTTGTCGCAGTTCAGCGTGGAAGTGGCTGACCAGGTTGCCGAAGCCGAGTCGCGCGTGAACGCGATGGAGATCGAAATCGACCGCGAACTCTCCAGCATCATTGCCCGCCGCCAGCCGACCGCCCGTGACTTGCGTTTGCTGATCGCCATCTCCAAGACCACGGCCAATCTGGAGCGCGTGGGCGACGAAGCCAATAAGATCGCCCGCATGGCCAAGTCGATCGCCCACAGCGGCGCGCCACGCTCCCTGCCGACGCTGGACCTGCGGGTATCGGCCGACATGGCTTCGGGCCTGCTGCGCAAGGCGCTGGACGCATTTGCCCGGCTCGACGTTGCGGCGGCCGTCAACATCCTGAAGGAAGACGACTTGCTCGACAAAGAGTTCGACGGCTTTGTGCGCAAGCTCATCACCTACATGATGGAAGACCCCCGCACCATTTCCGCCAGCCTGGACCTGCTGTTCATTGCCAAGGCGATCGAGCGGATTGGCGACCATTCCAAGAACATTGCCGAATTCATCATCTACATCGTCCGAGGTGAAGATGTGCGCCATGCCACGGCAGCACAAGTGGAGTCGGCACTGCAATGAAAACCATGCCCCGGGTCTTGATCGTCGAAGACGAGCCCGCGATTGCCGAGCTGATCGCGGTGAATCTGCGCCACAGCGGCTTCCAGCCTACCTGGGCGATGGACAGCGTGACTGCCCAGTGCGAGCTGGATGCGGTGCTGCCCGATGTGATCTTGCTGGACTGGATGCTGCCCGGCGAGAGCGGCCTGTCGTTGGCCAAGAAATGGCGCGCCCATCCGCGCACCAAGGCGGTTCCCATCATCTTGCTGACCGCCCGCAGTGACGAAAGCGACCGCGTGGCCGGCCTGGATGCAGGTGCCGACGACTACATCTCCAAGCCTTTCTCCACCAAGGAAATGCTGGCCCGCATCCGCGCGGTATTGCGCCGCCGGGCGCCCGAGCAGGACGACGGTGTGGTCAGTATCGGCGCGTTGGTGCTGGACGCCGCGACCTACCGGGTCACGTTCCAGGAGCAGGCGGTGAAGATCGGTCCGACCGAATTCAAGCTGTTGCACTACCTGATGAAGCATGCAGAGCGGGTCCATACCCGTTCCCAGCTGCTGGACCGGGTCTGGGGCGACCACGTGTTTATCGAGGAACGCACAGTCGATGTGCATGTGAAGCGCTTGCGCGAAGCCCTGGGTGCGGGCGGCGCAATGGTGGAGACCGTGCGCGGTGCGGGCTATCGCATCACCGCGCAGCCTGTGGCCGCCGTGCCGCCGGCACAGCCCGCGGTTTCTGCCGCTTGATTCCCAGGATGGCGCATCTGCCGCCATCCGCATCCTCTTTTCTTCCCCTATGTGGTTTCGATTTTTAAGCTTTTTGGGCCTACAGCTGGGCGCGGGCGTGCTCGGCTGGGAGTGGCTGGGCTACCCCGGCGCACTGGCCGGTGTGGTACTGGCGGGGGCGGCCTGGATGCTGCTCGACGCCGTGCGCGGTTTGCGCGTGATGCACTGGCTGCGCACCGGCGAGGCCAGCCAGGCCCCGCATATGCAGGGTTGGTGGGGTGAAATCACCGACCGCACCCGCCGTTGGCTGCGCCAGACGCAGCAGAAGATGCAGGACGCAGAAACCCGGCTGCAGGAGTTTTTGGCGGCCATCCAGGCCTCGCCCAACGGCGTGGTGCTGCTGGACGCGCAGGGGCGCATCGAGTGGTGCAACGATATTGCAGCCGAGCATTTTGGTTTTGACGCCCAGCGCGATCTGCAGCAGCAGATTGGCAACCTGGTGCGCGACCCGGCGTTCGCCGCCTACTATGCCGACCCGGATACCGCGCGCGGCACGGTGATGCTGGGGCGGGGCGGTACTGCAAGCCGTCCACTGCGGCTGTCGGTGCACCTGCATCCCTACGGTGAAGGCCGCAAGCTGCTGCTGTCGCGTGACGTGACCGCGGTAGAGCAGGCGGAAGCCATGCGCCGCGACTTCGTGGCCAATGTGTCGCATGAGATCCGCACGCCCTTGACGGTGATGTCGGGCTTTGTCGAAACCATGCAGAGCCTGCCGCTGGACGAGGGCCAGCGTGAGCGCTACCTGGGCTTTATGGCGCAGCAGGCCGAGCGCATGCAAACCCTGGTAAGCGATTTGCTGACCCTGTCCAGCATCGAGGGCAGCCCCATGCCCAGCAGCAGTGCGTGGATCGTGCTGCACGACCTGATGGCGCAGTGCGCACGCGAGGCCGAGGCCTTGTCGGGCATGGTGACTGCCGGCCAAGCCAAGTCCCATGTGCTGCGCTTCGGGCCCATGCCCGAGGGCATGGTGGCGGGCGCCTCCAGCGAGTTGCTGAGCGCCATGTCGAACCTGGTCAGCAATGCGGTGCGCTACACGCCGGCGGGCGGTCGCATCGAGGTGCGGTGGCAGCCTTTGCCGGATGGGCGGGCCGAGTTTTCGGTCAAGGATACCGGCCCCGGCATTGCCGCCGAACATATTTCACGCTTGACGGAGCGCTTCTACCGGGTTGATCCCAGCCGCTCCCGCGAAACCGGGGGCACCGGCCTGGGGCTGGCCATCGTCAAGCATGTAGTGCAACGCCACGGCGCCGAGCTGCAGATTGACAGCACCGTGGGTCAGGGCTCGCGTTTTGCCATCGTGTTCCCCGCCAACCGCCTGCGTTTGGAAGCCCAGCCGGCTTACGCCAAATAGTTGATTGCTATTTAATTTATAGCTGCTGGCGCAGGTGAAATAAGCGCCAGAGCCTTAAAACTTATGGATTTGCGCGCTGGTACAGGCGCACGGCTTCGCCATTGTCGGCGCGGCGTCGCACGTTCAGGCGCAGCACCCAGGGCTTCATGTCAAGCTTTTGGCTGGGCGGGCGCGAGGTGGCGGTGTCGACCAGCAGCCAGCCGCACTGGGGTGTCTTGCCAGCGGGTTTGAGCTTCAGCTTGCCGTGGAACTGGAATGCCGCAACCTGGCCACGCGTCAGGTTGTCAAATTCCACGCAGGCTGGTGTTGCCTGTGCCGGGCTTTGCGCGTGTATCACCCGGTTGATGTTGCGTACCAGCGGCACATAGCTGCGGCCGTAGTCCATGGCGGGCAGGCCCAGGGTGGTCAGCAGCAGCCAGCACAGGGCCGTGCCACCGGCAGGCAGTACCAGGCTCTTCCAGATGGCGGATCGGTGCCGCCCAACCCGCCATTTGACCAGCCAGACCCAGACCAGGGTGGCCATGCTGGCAATCAGAAACGGCAGCCAGGTGAAGCTGGGCATGAAGCCGGGCAATAGCTTGGCCAGATTGGCCGCCGGTTGCCGCGGTACACCGGTCTGCGCGGCGATCCACACCACCCAGATCATCAGCGCAAAGATGGTGAAGAAAAGCAAGGTGAACCAGTCCACCAACGCCGTCACGGTGCGGCTGAAAGTGGGCAAGGCAAACGCCGCCAAGGTGGCCAGCGCAGGCAAGGCCAGCAGCAGGGAGCGATCGGCCGCATCGGTGGTCAGGGTCGCCCCCAGGGCCACCGCCACAAACCACAGCGGCAGGGCCAGATGGCGGCCAAAATTGCCGCTGGTCAGCTGGCGGCGCCAACGCCACAGCGTCCATAGTGCCAACGGCCATGCCGGCCAGGTGAACCAGAGCAAGAGCCTGGCCATGCTGCGCAGATTGGACCAGCTGGCTTCGGGCGCCTCGATGCGCCAGCGCCATTGGTCGAGGTACCAGGCCAGCAGCGCCACCCCGGTGGTGATCGCCAGCACGGCCACGGACCAGCGCAGGCTGCGTGGCGCATTGCGTTGTTCGCCGGGTTCGGTTTCGCCGTGGGATTCGCTGCGGTCCAGGAAGCACACGACGGCGCCGCCCAGGCCCAGCAGCACCGCCATGCTGGGCGCGCCCGAGAGCGCCAGGCCTGCCAGGCCCACAGCGACACCGAGCGCCGGCACCCAGGTGCGGTACGGCATGGCCGACAGTGCAAAAAAGCTCAGCGCGGTGAACGCCAGCTGGGCCAGCGCGGGCGTGGTTTCGTGCGACAGCTGGGCCATGCCCAGGCAGGCGATCATGGCCAGCAGGCCGCCATCGGCCATAGCCCGGGCGTAGTCTGCGGGCCGGGCCTCGCCACCAAAGGCGAATGCCACGGGCTGGGCACGTGGGCTGCGGGCCAGGTAGTACACCGCATACCAGGTGGCACCCAGGGTGGCGGCCAGCAGCAGGATGAACGGCAGGCGGGCGGCGAAGTCGGGCGCCCATCCGCTGGGGGCCAGCTGCATCGCCCAGGCGCCCAGCCAATAGGGCAGCAGGGCTTCAATCTCCGGCGGGCGGCCCAGCAACTGGGGCTGCAGCCAGTCGCTGGCACCGCGCGCCAGCTCGGCCATGTAGCCAAAGGCCGTCATGTCGTGGTTGCGCCAGGGCTCGCGGCCGACGAAGCCCGGCAGCACATAGGCCAGGCACAACAGCCACAGTGCAATCCGTGGCAGACGGCGAACGGCGCTTTGCGCCACGATGGCAGGGGTGGGGTGGTTCACAGCGAGAGGATATAGGACTTATGCAGCGCGCCGGTAAAGCCTTGCCGGCCTCTTGCTGGGCCCAGACATCAGACGGCGGATAAAACAAAAGGGCAGCGCGGATAAACCGGGCTGCCCCTGTGCGGATGCGGGAAAACTTATTCTGCGGCTGGCGTAGCTGCAGCGGTGGTCTTGCCGAAACGGTTGCGGAAACGTTCCACGCGGCCACCCATGTTGTCCACGGATTTTTGCGTACCGGTGTAGAAAGGATGGGATTCGCTGGAGGTATCCAGCTTGTACAGCGGCAGTTCGCGGCCGTCTTCCATCTTGATCATTTCCTTGGCGTTAACGCAAGAACGGGTCACAAACTTGAAGTTGTTGGACAAGTCCAGGAAACACACTTCGCGGTAGTTGGGGTGAATGCCTTCTTTCATAGCTCTTCCTTGTTCAATTGCGTTAGCCGCCCGGTGCCTTGGGTAAAGTGCTTACCCAATTCAAAAGCCCGGTACTTTTCGCGATTAGCCTTCGATTATATCCCGAAAATTTAAGCCTTTGGCTTTTCACTTTGTAGAGCCGCCCCTTGGGGGTGGCGCATTCAACGTAGCGTAGCGCAGTGAAAAGCCGGGGACTGAAAGTTTTTATCCGCCACGACGCATCATGTCGAAGAACTCGGTGTTGTTCTTCGTGGATTTCATGTTCTTTAACATCAGTTCCATGGATTCGATCTCGTCCATGTTGTACATGAACTGGCGCAGGATGCGGCTCTTTTGCAGGATCTCGGGCGACAGCAGCAGTTCTTCGCGGCGGGTGCCACTGCGGTTCAGCTGGATCGACGGGAACACGCGCTTTTCGTACAAACGGCGGTCCAGGTGGATTTCGCAGTTGCCAGTGCCCTTGAATTCTTCAAAGATCACTTCGTCCATGCGGCTGCCGGTGTCGACCAGGGCGGTGGCAATGATGGTCAGCGAGCCACCTTCTTCGACATTGCGGGCCGCGCCCAGGAAGCGCTTGGGGCGCTGCAGTGCGTTGGAATCTACGCCGCCGGTCAGCACCTTGCCTGAGCTGGGCACAACGTTGTTGTAGGCGCGGGCCAGGCGGGTGATCGAGTCCAGCAGGATCACCACGTCTTTTTTCAGCTCGACCAGGCGCTTGGCGCGTTCGATCACCATTTCGGCCACGTGTACGTGGCGCGCGGCGGGCTCGTCGAAGGTGGAGGCGATGACTTCGCCCTTCACCGAGCGCTGCATTTCGGTCACTTCTTCCGGCCGCTCGTCGACCAGCAGCACCATCATGTGGCTGTTCGGGTAGTTGGCGGCAATGGCGTGCGCCATGTGCTGCATCATCACCGTCTTGCCGCTCTTGGGCGGGGCGACCAGCAGGGCACGCTGGCCTTTGCCGATGGGTGCAACGATGTCGATGATGCGGCCGGTGATGTTTTCTTCGCCCTTGATGTCGCGTTCCAGCTTCATCTGTTCCTTGGGGAACAGCGGGGTCAAGTTTTCGAACATGACCTTGTGCTTGTTCTCTTCGGGGCCGCCGCCGTTGACCTTGTCGAGCTTGTTCAGCGCGAAGTAGCGTTCGCCGTCCTTGGGCGTGCGCACTTCGCCTTCGATCATGTCGCCGGTGTGCAGATTGAAGCGGCGCACCTGGCTCGGGCTGATGTAGATGTCGTCGGTCGACGCGGTGTAGCTGGTGTCGGGGCTGCGCAGAAAGCCGAAGCCGTCCGGCAGGATTTCCAGCACGCCATCGGCAATGATCTGCTCGCCAGTGCGGGCGCGCTTTTTGATGATGGCAAACATCAGCTCCTGCTTGCGCATACGGCCAGTGTTCTCAATTTCAAGTTCTTCGGCTTGCTTGAGGACTTCAGACACGTGCAGTGCCTTGAGTTCGTTTAAGTGCATGGATGGACTCCTGTGAGGAGTTCTTTGAGGAAAAGGGGGGGAGGTTATGAGGAGGCTAGAAGGGCCTCACAAACCGGGAACTCGAACCGTCTTGCGGGGTAGCAGTCGGGTGAATGGGTGAATTATGACAGGAAAAAACGAAGCCACCGCAGGGGTGGCTTCAGGGAATGCGCTATCAGGCCAGCTGCTGGTCGATAAAAGCGGTCAGTTGGGCCTTGCTCATGGCGCCAACCTTGGTGGCTGCGAGCTCGCCGCCCTTGAAAATCATCAGGGTGGGAATGCCACGGATGCCGAACTTGGCGGGGATGTCGCGGTTCTCATCGACATTCATCTTGGTGATCTGCAGCTTACCTGCATAACCGGTAGCCACTTCGTCGAGAATCGGGGCAATCATTTTGCAAGGACCGCACCATTCGGCCCAGTAATCGACCAGTACCGGAGTGTTGGACTTCAAGACGTCCGCGTCGAAGCTTGCGTCCGAGATGTGTTTGATGAGTTCGTTGGCCATGGGGGTTCCTTAAACAAGTGCCGATACGACTAAAGTTGCGGCATTGTGACAGAAAGCAAGAGTCCTCGTCGCCGTGTACCGTGCTATCACAGGCATAGCGAAAAACCATTTCCCTCCCTGCGCCACCGCTCCACTTATGCCATCTTCTTTTGACCCGTTATGGCATGCGCCCGGCACCGGCCTGCTGGCCCAAATGCGGGCGGCCATGGCGCAGCGCCAGGCCCACCCGGCGCGCACCGTGGTTTTGCTGCCCTATGCCCAGCTGATGCCGCTGGCGCAGCGGTTCTGGGCCCAGGCCGCGCCCGACGGCTTTGCCCCGCGTTTCGAATCCACCCTGAACTGGTCGCATGGCCTGGGCGGTGTGGCCGTGGGCGCACACGACCTGCGTTTCGATACCGCCATGGACATGCTGCAGGCCCCGGTGCTGCTGGAGAGCGCAGGCCTGGGCGCGCAACGCGAGGCCTTGTCGGCCCGGCTGGTCGAAGCCGCCCACCAGCTGGCGCCGCTGGCCGCCGCCGTGCCGCCCGCTCAGCGCGCCGACTGGGCCGTGCAGGCCCGCAATGCCGTGGCCCTGGGCATGGAGGCGCCGGTGCTGGCACTCGAATGCGTGGTGGCCCGGATCGCGCTGGAATGGGCTGCGGCCTCGGCCTATGCCACCGATGTGCTGTGGAGCCCGTCCGTGCCCGCGGCGCTGGACTGCATCATCGTGCTCGATGGCTTCCAGACCGAGCCACTGGTGGAGGCGCTGTGCCGCAGCTGGGGCGACAAGGTGGCACGGCTGACCCGGCCTGAGCCACCGGCGCCGGCCATGCCCGCGCTGCACGCGGCCAGCGATTCCGAAGACGAAGCCCTGCGCGCCGCCGCCTGCGTGCTGCGCCACATCGAGGCCGGGCGCACGCCCGTCGCCCTGGTGGCCACCGACCGCCTGCTGACCCGGCGCATCCGCGCCATGCTGGCCGCGCAGAACGTGCGCATCCGCGATGAAACCGGCTGGAAGCTGTCCACCACCCGGGCCGCTGCCCAGATGGTGGTGACCCTGCGCGCCGCCCGCTGGGACGCCAGCAGCGACGCGGTGCTGGACTGGCTGAAGAACGCCCCGGCCTTCCGTCCGCGCACGGTCCAAGCCCTGGAGAAAGCGCTGCGCAAAGCCGCGGTGCAGAGCTGGTCGGCCTGGAGCCCCGAGGCTACGCCCAGGCAGCCCGCGGTATCTGATGCGGTGCGCCTGGCGAACCAGTTGCGCGCCACGCTGCAAGCCTCCCGGCCTTTGGTGCAGTGGCTGGCCGCGGTGCGTGCGCTGCTGCAAGCCAGCGGCCAATGGCCGGTATTGGTGGCGGATGCGGCCGGCGCCAAACTGCTGGCCGCGCTGCGGCTGGAGGAGGGCGCCGAGGCCGAATTCGCCCACTTGCCGCAAGCTGCGCGCCGCCTGCGCCTGGCCGAGTTCAGCGGCTGGGTTGGCGATGCCCTGGAGGCCGCCAGCTATGTGCCCGACCACCCGCAGGACGAGCAGGTGGTGGTGTTGCCGCTGAGCCAGTTGCTGGCCCGGCCGTTCCCGGCCCTGGTGCTGCCCGGCTGCGACGAGGTGCGTCTGGCCGTGTCGCCCGAGCCGCCCGGCGCCTGGACCGCCAGCCAGCGCGAAGCCTTGGGGCTGCCTTCGCGCGCCGTGCTGGAGGCCGCCAGCCGCGCCGCCTGGGCCAATGCGCTGCAAACCCCGCACACCGATGTGCTGTGGCGGCAAAGCGATGCCTCCGGCGAGACCCTGCTGGCCAGCCCCTTGGTGCAGGCGCTGTGGGCGGAGTCCGCACTGGCGCCGGCTGACGACCCGCGGGTGCCGCGCAGCCTGGCGCCCCAGCCCAGTCTGCGGCCCTTGCCGGTGGGTGCGGCGTTGCCGGTGCAGCGTCTGTCGGCCAGTGCCTACGAGGATTTGCGCCGCTGCCCATACCGCTTTTTCGGCCTGCGCCAGCTGGGCTTGCAGGAGTCGCAGGAGTTGACGGGCGAGGTCGACAAGCGCGATTTCGGCACCTGGCTGCATGCGGTGCTGAAAACCTTCCATGAGGCATTAAATATGGCTCCAGCGCAGAATATATCTGCGCGGGTAGCTATGATTAACGTAGCGGCTGAGCAGGTCACGCGCGATATGCATCTGGAGCCCGGCGAGTTCCTGCCGTTTGCCTCGGCCTGGCCGCGGGTACGCGACGGCTACCTGGCCTGGCTGGCGCCGCACGAGGCCGCGGGCGGGCGCTTCGAGCAGGCGGAGAGCGCGCTCCAGCTGCCGCTGGGCCCGCTGACCCTGATCGGCACCATAGACCGGGTCGACCAGGTGCATGCCGATGGCAGCACCACGGCCCTGGTCATCGACTACAAGACCGAAAACGCCCTGGCCACCCAGAAGCGCATCAAGCAGCCGCTGGAGGACACCCAACTGGCCTTCTACGCGGCCCTGCTGCCGCAGGACACCTTGCGTGCCGCCTACCTGAACGTGGGCGAGAAGGACGGCAGCCAGCTGTTCGAGCAAACCGAGGTGGTGGAAGCGCGCGACGCGCTGGTGCACGGCATCCTGGACGACATGCAGCGGATTGCCGATGGCGCCGTGCTGGCGGCACTGGGCGAGGGCGCGGCCTGCACCTTCTGCGCGGCGCGTGGCTTGTGCCGCAAGGACTGGTGGAGTGACTGAATACACCCACCAGGTGGGCCCGCGAGGAACGACGGGAGCCCGCTAGGCCTGGCTTTTCTCATTGTTGCCTGATCGCTTCAGCCATTGGCAGAAGGCCAGAGCGTGCGGGTTCTGCGCGGCGTGCGGGGGCAGCATCCAGCAGACGTTTTTCAGGTCGATTTCAATCGTGGGAAATGGCGTGGCCAGCAGGCCACTGGCCAGCATGTCAGACAGTTGGTGCCGGTTACCCAGGGCCACGCCCATGCCTTGCACGGCGGCCTGCACCGCCAAGTGGGTATGGTCGAAGGTCAGGCTGTTGGCCGCTTGCAGCTCGGGTTCGCCGGCGGCCGCCGCCCAGTCTTGCCAGAACATGGGGGTGGAGCGGCTGAGCAGCAGTGTGTGTTTGCGCAGATCGCTGGGTTTGCGGATCGCCAGCTTGCCGGTCATCAACCGCGGGCTGCACAGCGGCGTCAGGGATTCGGGCAAGAAGGCCTCGATCTGTACACCGCGCCATTTATCCTTGCGCAGCAGCTCGGCGCGCTCGATGTCGTACATGCAGCGTATCGACACGTCATAGGCCGCCGGGTCGAACTCAAAGGCGTTGACGTTGGTGGACAACTGCACATCCACTTCGGGCATCTCGGCGCAGAACGCGGCCAGCCTGGGGATCAGCCACTGTGCCGACAGTGTGGCCATGGAATTCACCAACAAGGTGTTGCGCTGGGCTCGCCGTTCGATGCGGCCGGTGGCCTGGGCCATCAGGTCGAAGGCGCTGCTCAGGCTGGGCAAATAGGCCGCGCCCTCGGCCGTCAGTCCCAGGCCGCGGCCATTGCGCTGCACCAGGGCCACGCCCAGCCAGGCTTCCAGCGCCTTGATCTGGTGGCTGACCGCGCTTTGGGTAACGTGCAGCTCCTGCGCTGCCAGGGTCACGCTCTGCTGGCGTGCCGCCGCTTCGAAGGCCCGCAACATGTTCATGGAGGGCAGGCGGCGTTGCATGGGCGAGGTCTGTTTGGTATGAGTTGATTTCATGCTTTTGGCAAAATTCATCGATAGTCCCGTCCCATCAATGCCTCTAGCATACCCATGTATGCACAAAACCAAGTATGTAGATCAGCTCATTGCCTTGTGCTGCTGCACAGCACTGGCTTTGGCGCTGCGCGGCCGCACCACCGGCCAAAATGCCTTAACCTCCCAGCCTGGCTGCCGGACGCCGCCGTCCCAGCCGCCCCATTAGGAATTCCCTGTGACTCCCCAAACCGTTGTCTTTGACCTGGGCGCCGTGCTCTTGCACTGGAAGCCGATCGAATTGGCCATGCACCTCCTGCCCGCCCACGCGCCCAACCCGGCGGCTGCCGAGCAGCTGTGCGAACGCATCTTCCAGGGTCTGCACCCCGGTGCCACCTGGGCCGAATTCGACCGTGGCAGCGTAGCCGCCGAGCCGCTGGCGGCGCTGCTGTCGGCCCAGAGCGGGGTCGAGGCGGCCGAGCTGCTGCGCTTCATCCACGCCATCCCCGACCATCTGCACACCAAGGGCGACACCGCCGCGCTGCTGCCGCGCTTGCAGGCCCAGGGCCATAGGCTGGTGTATCTGTCGAACATGCCCAGCCCCTACGCCGACCGGCTGGTGGCCGAGCGCGACTTCTTCGAACACTTCGAAGACGGCATTTTTTCGGCCCGGGTCGGCCTGGTCAAACCCGAACCGGCGATCTATGCGCTGGCCGAACAGCAGTTCGGCCTGTCGCCCGCGCACACCGTGTTCATCGACGACAACGCGCACAACATCGTGACGGCCCGCGCCCGGGGCTGGCAGGCGGTGCAGTTTCTGGACGCGGCGCAATGCGAGCGCGACCTGACGGCGCTTGGCTGGTTGAATTGAAAGCGCGACATGGTTGACAGCAATACGAATGTAGCCCTGGTGTCTGGCGGGTTTGGCAGCGAACCCCGCTTTGGCCTGGCCTTGTCGCCTGCGATGCGAGTGTTTGCGGCCTTTTTCCTCTACTCGTTCGGCTTGGGCAGCATCTTCCCGCGGTTGGGTGAAATCCAGCGCGGCATGGGTGTAGGCGAGGGCGCGCTCGGCCTGGCGCTGATCGGCACGGCGGCCGGCACCCTGGTGTCGCTGACTTTTGCCAGCCGCCTGCTGGAGCGCATAGGCTACCGCCGCGCGCTGCTGGTGCTGACGCCGATGATCGCGGTGTTTTTTGCCATTGCCTCCTGGGCCTCCGGGCCGCTGATGCTGTTCCTCTGCCTGGTGCCCGCGGGCCTGTGCATAGGCGTGGTCGAGGTGGTGGTGAATGTGGAAGCCGACCGGGTCGAGCACCAGCTGGGTCGGCGCATCATGAACCGTGCGCACGCCTTCTGGAGCTTTGGCTTTTTTGCCGCGGGGCTGCTGGGTGCGGGCATATCGCAATTGGGCGTGAGCCCACAGCTGCACCTGGCCGGCATGGTGCCGGTGGTGCTGGTGGCCACGCTGCTGCTGCTGGGCCGCTTCAGCCCGGCGCCGCTGCGCGAGGCCGGAACTACCGAGCCGGAGGAAGCCCCGCATTTCGCCCGGCCCACCTGGGCCATCATGGCGCTGGTCTGCGTCACCTTGTCGGCCATGCTGCTGGAGGGCGCGGGCGCCGACTGGTCGGCCATCTACATGCGCGATGTGTTCGCGGCCGCGCCCTGGGTCTGTGGTCTCGCGGTGGCGGCGGGCGCGTTCACCCAGGCGGTGATGCGCTTTTTTGCCGATGGCCTGGTCGAACGTTTCAGCCCCGTGCTGTTTGCGCGCTGCCTGCTCAGCGTGCTGGGCTGCGGCGCGCTGCTGGTCACGCTGGCGCCTACGCCGGCTCTGGCGCTGCTGGGCCTGGGCCTGATGGGCGTGGGCACCAGCGGCATCTTTCCACTGGCCATGTCGGCCGCGGCGCAGCGCGTGGACCGGCCGGCGGCGGTCAACGTGGCGGCACTGGCGCAGATTTCCTTCGTGGTGTTTCTGCTCGGCCCACCGCTGCTGGGCCAGGTGGCCGAACACTTTGGCGTGCGCACCCTGTACGGCGTATGCCTGCCGTTCGTGCTGCTGAGCCTGCTGGCCGCGGGTTCGTTGGGCAAACGTACATGACGTTGGCGGCGTACGAACACAACGGCCGGCCGGTCGAGCGCGCGGCGTTCTACGCCATCGCCTGCGACCCGCGGCGCAGCATTGCGGTCGAGGCCTGCGCGGGCGCGGGCAAGACCTGGATGCTGGTGTCGCGCATATTGCGCGCGCTGCTGGAAGGCAGCCTCGCCACCGATGGCCATGGCGTGGCCGCGCATGAAATCCTGGCCATCACCTTCACCAAAAAAGCCGCGGGCGAGATGCGCCAGCGCCTGAACGAATGGCTGGTGGAATTCGCCCAGGCCGGGCCCGAGCAGCTGGCCGCCGAGCTGCAGGCACGCGGCGTGCCGCTGGCGCAGATCGCGGCCCAGTCCCCAGCACTCAAGCAGCTGTATCCCCAGCTGCTGGCCAGCGCCCGGCCGGTGCAGATCCGCACCTTCCACAGCTGGTTTGCCGCCTTGCTGCGTACCGCGCCGCTGGCCGTACTGCAAGACCTGGGCTTGCCGCCCAACTACAGCCTGCTGGAAGACGACGCCGAGGCGGTGCGCGAGGTCTGGCCGCGTTTTTACGCCACGGTGGTGGACAACCCCGACGCGCGCGCCGACTTCGAGGCCCTGGTGGCCGTCCATGGCCGCTTCCAGGCGCAAAAGGCGCTGGCCGCCGCCATAGGCAAGCGTGTCGAGTTCGCACTGGCCGACGCGCATGGCGTGGTCGATGCGTCGGTGCCGCCGTTTGGCGACCAGTTCCCGGCCTTCGCCGGCCTGGCCGCGCCGGAAGATTATTTGTGGACCCAGCGCGCGCTGCTGCAAGAGGCGGCGGCGAATCTGGGCCGGGCCAGCGCGCCCACCTTTTCCGCCAAGGGCGGCGAGCTGGAGCAGGCGATCACCGCCCAGCATGCTGCCGGCGTGGCCACGGCCTTGCTGACCGCCACCGGTTCGGCACGCAAGTTCAGCGAAAAGATCGTCGGCATCCAGACCATCCGCACGGCGCAAGAGCTGGTGTTGCAAGTCGCCCAGGCCCAGCTGCAGCACGCGGCCTGGAGCCACCAGCAGCGCATGGCGCGGCTGACCCGGGTGCTGATCGCCGAGCTGGCTGCCCTCAAATACGAGCGCGGCTGGGTCGACATGAACGACGTGGAGCGCGCGGCATCGGTGATGCTGTCCGACCCGGTGCTCAGCGGCTGGGTGCAGGAGCGGCTCGACGCCAAGGTCAAGCATTTGCTGATCGACGAATTCCAGGACACCAGTCCGCTGCAGTGGCAGGCACTGCACGCCTGGCTCAGCGGCTATGCGGGCTCGGGCGGTAGCGCGGGAAGTGCCTCTGGCGGTGCGCCCAGCGTGTTCATCGTGGGCGACCCCAAGCAGAGCATTTACCGCTTCCGCCGCGCCGAGCCCCAGGTGTTCCGCGCCGCCCAGGCCTTTGTGGTGGACGGGCTGGGCGGCGACCTGCTGAGCTGCGACCACACCCGGCGCAACGCGCCACCGGTGATGGCCGCCGTCAACGCCGTCATGTCGGCCGCGCAGGCGGCGGGCGCCTATGACGGCTTCCGCGACCACACCACGGAATCCACCGCCCAGGGCGCGCTGCGCTGCCTGCCGGCGATTCCGCGCGACGCCAACCAGGGCGCCAAGCTACCCGAAGACGGCGCCGAGCTGGCCTGGCGCGACAGCCTGGGCACGCCGCGCGAAGAACCCGAGGACACCTTGCGCAGTCTGGAATGCCGCCAGGCCGCCCAGTGGCTGGCGCTGCAATTGGCCGACGGCCTGCAGCCCAAAGACGTGATGGTGCTGGCCCGCAAGCGCGACCGCCTGAGCCAGATGCGCGACGCGCTGCGCAGCCTGCACATCCCCACCCAGCAGCCCGAAAAAGCCGACCTGGCCGACGCCCCCGAGGTGCAGGACATTGCTGCGCTGCTGGATGCGCTGGTCTCCACCCACCACGACCTGTCGCTGGCCCAGGCGCTGAAGTCGCCGCTGTTCGGCGTGGCCGATGCCGACCTGGTTCATCTGGCCCTGCTGCAGCGCGCGGCCCGCGCCGATGTGGACAACCCCAGCGACAGCAGCTGGTGGAGCTTGCTACACAATACAGAGCAGCTGCCGCCCGTCCTATCTGCGCTAGCGCCCGTTTTGATGCGATGGAAGGGCTGGCTTGATGTGCTGCCACCGCACGACGCGCTGGACGCGATCTATGCCGATGGCGACGTGCTGGCCCGCTTTGCCGCCGCTGCGCCGGCCGCCTTGCGCAGCGCGGTGCTGGCCAATCTGCGCGCGGTGCTGGGCACGGCGCTGCAGCTCAACGAAGGCCGCTTTGCCACTCCGTATGCGCTGGTGCGCGCGCTCAAGGCCGGCGGCGTCAAGGCCCCGGTCACCGGTGCCCCCGATGCCGTGCGCCTGCTCACCGTGCACGGCGCCAAGGGCCTGGAGGCCGCTCTGGTGCTGCTGCTGGACACCGATACCCCCTCGGCCAAGGCCGAGACCATGGGCGTGCTGGTCGATTGGCCGGGCGAGGCCGAGGCACCGGTGCGCCTGGTGTTCTTGGCCAGCGAATCGAACCCGCCGGCCTGCGTGGTCGACGTGCTGGCCATCGAGCAGGCCGCACGCCAGCGCGAAGAGCTGAACGGCCTGTACGTGGCCATGACCCGCGCGCGCAGCCAGCTGGTGATTTCGTCGGTGTTGCCGCACAAGGCTGTCGATGGATCGTGGTGGCAGCGCCTGCAACCCCTGGCCCAGCCTATCGATGTGGCCGGGCTGGACCAGGCCCAGCCGCTGGGCGATACCGCCGCCGATGCGCCGTTCAGCTTGCTGGTGCTGCCCGAGATCGGTTTGTTGGCCGCGCCGCCGCGTGTGCCGGCCGAGGCCGATGGCGCCGAGTCGCGTGTCGGCCAGGCCATGCACCGCCTGCTGGAATGGGTGCCGCTGGGGGGCGCCGCGCCGGACCCTCAGCACCTGCCGGCCGTGGTGCGCGAATTCGCGCTGGATGCCGAGCAGGCCCGCCAGGCCGCCGACATGGCTGCCGCCATCCTGGCCGGTGAGGGCGCCTGGGCCTGGAACCCGGAGGCCATAGACTGGCATGGCAACGAAGTCGCCCTGAGCTACCAGGGCCAGACGCAGCGCCTGGACCGGCTGGTGCGGCGCCGGGACACAGGCGCCTGGTGGGTGCTGGACTACAAGTCCGCCGCCACGCCGCAGCGCCAGCCGGGGCTGGTGCTGCAGTTGCGCAGCTACCGGGCCGCGCTGCAGACCCTGTATCCCGATGCCCCGGTGCAGGCGGCGTTTCTGACCGGTCAAGGTGCGCTGATAGCATTGGACTGACCGTTGCGGCAGGCCCCGCACATGGCACGCGATGTGCTCTCTGTGTTTCTTTTACTTTTTTGAAGTCCTCTATGAACATCCGCAAAAGTTGCCGCGTACTGGGTTTGGGCGCCGCATTGCTGCTGCTGGGCGCCACGGCGCAGGCACAGAACGCGCTGGACACGATACTGAAGAACAAAAAGGTCACTATCGCCGTGCCGCCGGACTACCCGCCGTATGGCTCCATGGGCAAGGACTTTCAGATCCAGGGCCTGGATGTGGACGTGGCCAACTACATCGGCGCCAAGCTGGGTGTGGCGGTCAATCTGGTGCCGGTGACCAGCGCCAACCGCATCGCTTACCTGGAAACCAAAAAGGCCGACGTGGTGATCGCCACCCTGGGCAAGAATCCCGAGCGCGAAAAGCAGATCGACTTTGCCGCGGCCTACTCGCCGTTCTTCCAGGCCATATTTGGCGCCAAGACCAGCCAGGTCAAAGGCTTTGCCGACCTGGCGGGCAAGACGATTGCCGTCACCAAGGGTTCGGTGGAAGATGCCGAACTGCGCAAGCTGGCCCCCCCGAGTGCGGACGTCCGCAGCTACGAGGACAACACCAAAACCGTGTCCGCCTACGTCAACGGCCAGGTGGATTTGATCGCCGTCGGTGCCTCCGTGGCGGGCAACATGATGCAGCAGCACCCCAAGGTCAGCACCGAATTCAAGCTGCTGCTGAAAGAC
Organism: Rhodoferax ferrireducens; assembly: GCF_031458075.1. Classification (GTDB taxonomy): domain Bacteria; phylum Pseudomonadota; class Gammaproteobacteria; order Burkholderiales; family Burkholderiaceae_C; genus Rhodoferax_B; species Rhodoferax_B ferrireducens_A. Next base: position 1,086,168 of record NZ_JAVDXT010000002.1, read on the forward strand.
AGCCCCAACTACATCGGGGTCGCCAAAGGGGAAGACAAGCTGCGGCTGGTGATCAACGGCATCATCGCCGACGCGCGCAAGAATGGGGATCTGGACAAGATGGCGGTGCGGTGGCTGGGGCGGCCTGTAGGTGATCTGCCTTAGGGATTTGGCGCGGGCCGAGAGTTGGGTCGGTTGCCTTGCGATTGCTCTTGTTTTTGAAGCTGTTGCAGCCGCCAACGCCGCTGGCCGGGTCTCGCCCCGGCAGGCGAGGTACTTCTTCTTTGCTTCGCCAAAAGAAAGTCACCAAAGAAAAGGCCCCCCACTGTCTGCGCCCTCTGCTGGCGCTACGGGAACCTGCGGTGCTCGCTTCAAGCGGGGTCCCGCTCGAACTCGCTGCGCTCAGACAGTCGCGGGCCCTTATCCACTTGAAACTGCGCTCCTCGGCGCATACAGAGGGGGACCCCGGGAGCGGGATCGGTGGCGCGCAGCGCCACATCGCGCCTAGGGCGCGAGCCCGGCTTGCCGGGCTGGATGTCCGCTCCCGTGTCCACGCCGTGTGGCGTCGGCGAGTAGCGCAGGGCTGGGCGGATCAGGGCCTGCGACTGTTTGAGGCCAAAGGCAGAGTTCGAGCGGGACCCCGCTCAGACCGAGCAACGCAGCGTACCGGCGTAGCCGGGCGACGACTTCGGCTCGCCTTTCTTTGGGTTACGGCTCGATGGCGAAGCAAAGAAAGGTGACTGCGCTGCCGGGCGCACACCCGGCCAGGGATATCAACAGCACATAGGCCAAGCCTCAATGGATATACGCCTCAAAACTCGCAAGCCGCAATTCACGGCGCAGAGCCTGCTGGCTTGAGGGCTGACCGGTCAACCACTGGCTGAAACGGACGAGCCACGAAGGGCGCCGCGGCTGTGCGGTCAGGTCCAGTTCGTAATGGGGGCGGTGGATATGGATAGGGCTGTGCATGGTGGCTCCTGATGGGTGGTTGAATGGCCGCCCCCTGCAGACTGCGCAGCGGGTGGGGCGGATAGGCAATGCTCGCCAGCCCGTGTTTCACGCGCACTGCGCGCAGGTTTCATTTGTTGCGTTGCGGCGCACGCAGTCCGGGGCGGAAGCGCCGCTATCCGAGATTCAAGCCTTTTAGGCCTCTGGCGCAGGCTCTACCAGCGCAGGTAGCTATGGAATGTGTAGCGATGGCCGCCGCAACAAACGAAACAAATCCAGCCACGCGCCGAAACCGGCGTGCAACACGCGGGCCGGATGCTTGGGGCTTCATCCAAGGAAACCCATGACCCCTGAACACATCTCCCTCGTGCGCAGCAGCTTTGCGCTGGTGCAGCCCATCGCCCCGCAGGCCGCCGCGCTGTTCTACGACAACCTGTTTGCCGCCGACCCGCAGCTGCGCCCGCTGTTCCACGGCAGCCTGGAACACCAGGGCGAGCGGCTGATGAAGATGATTAGCGGCGCCGTGGGCCTGCTGGACCGGCCGGATGCCTTGCTGCCGGTGCTTCGCAACTTGGGCGCGCGGCATGTAGGCTACGGCGTGCAGGACCGGCACTACGACACCGTGGGCGCGGCGCTGCTGAAGACCCTGGGCCAGGGGCTGGGCGAGGCCTTTACAGCGCAGACCCGCGATGCCTGGGCGGCGATGTATGGCGTGGTCAGCCGCACGATGCAAGAGGGCGCGCAGACACCGCCGGTGCTAGAACGGCTGGCCGTGGTCGCCTAAGTCTTTTCCATCAGCGCCGCCACCCTGGCCAGCAGGTTGTCGCGGGTAAACGGCTTGTCCAGCGCGTCGCAGCGCGTGCTGCGAAGAAAGGCGCGCGCATCGGGCGACAAGGTGTCGCCGGTGACGAACAGCATGGCCCGCGCCAGCCGCGGGTGCTGGGTCGACACCGCGCGCCACAGGCCGGCGCCGTCCATGTCGGGCATGCGCAGGTCCGAGACGATGGCGTCGAAGCGCACCATGTCCAGCATCTCCAGGGCCACGGCGCCGGACTCGGCGGTGGCCACCTCGTAGCCCGCGCTTTCAAGAAAATAGCGTATCAGCTTGACCAGCTCGGCCTCGTCATCGACCACCAGCACGCGCCGCTGGGGCGCGGCCGGCGGCTCGGGCAGCGGCGCTGGCGCACTGTCTGTAGGAGCCTCGGCCTGGCCGCTGATCGGCAGGCTCAGGCGGAAGCTGGCACCGCCTTCGGCCGGCGTGGGCTCCAGCGCCAGGTCGCCGCCGTGGTCGCGCGCCAGGCTGCGCGATACCGCCAGACCCATGCCCGTGCCTATGCCCTCGGCCTTGGTGGTGAAGAAGGGTTCGAAGACCCGGTCCCGCTCCAGCGCCGGCACGCCGGGGCCGTTGTCGGCCACACGCAGCCAGACGCGCGGTTCGCGGTGGCTGCGCCGCGGCTCCAGCCCGGTCTGCACCAGCACCCGGCGCGCGCCCTGGGCGCTAGCCAGCGCTTGCTGGGCGTTGACCAGCAGGTTCATGACCACCTGGCCGATCTGGTCGCCGTCCACGTTGGCTTCGGGCAGGCCGTCGGCCAGCGCCAGCTCCAGGCTGATGCCGTGGCTGCGGTAGCCGTACTTCAGCATGTCGGTGGCGGCGCGCACCATGTCGTTCAGGTCCACCGGGCCGCGCAGCGCCGGCCGGCTGCGCGCCATGTTCAGAAAGGTGCGGACGATGCGGCCGCAGCGTTCGGCGGCTTCGCGGATGCGCTGGGCGTCGGCCTGCAGCGCGGGCAGGTCGGCGCATTTTTCTTCCAGCAGGCTGGCCCGGCCCATGACGATGGCCAGCGGGTTGTTCAGCTCATGCGCCACGCCGGCCAGCAGGCTGCCCATGGCGGACAGCTTTTCGCTCTGCCGCAAGGCCTCGCGCTGGCGCTCGATCTGCGCCGCGGCGTTGTGCCGCTCGGACAGGTCGGCGATGGACGCGGTGTAGAAGCTGCTGCCCTCGGCATCGGTGCGCCAGAGCACCATTTCCATCGGGAATTCGCTGCCATCGGCGCGCACCGCGTGCATCTCCAGCCGCTTGCCCAGCACACGCGCGGGCTGGCCGGTCTGCATGCGCTGCATGCCGGCCTGGTGGGCGGCGCGAAAGCGCGGGGGAATCATCACTTCGCTGACTGGCCGGCCCAGCACCTGGGCCCGGCTGTGGCCGAACATGGCCTCGGCCGCGGGGTTGAATTCGACGATCTGCCCCAGTGCGTCGGTCGATATGAGGGCCGCCAGCGCGTGGTCGACGATGGCCGACTTCAGTGCTTCCACGGTATGCAGCTGGGCCAGCTGTTCGGACAGCTCTTGCTCGTGCTGCTTGAGCGCGCTGTGGTCCAGGCCAAAGCTGGCCACCAGCTGCACCGGCCCGCCATCGGGGGAATAGGGCAATAGGGTTTCGACCAGGTAGCGCCGGCCCCGGCCAGGCAGGTCCACCCAGCCTTCGCTGCGCAGCGATTCGCCCTGGAACGCGCGCTCGGCCAGCGGCAGGTAGGCGGCATACGCGGCCTGGCCCAACACCTCGGCGATGGAGCGGCCCAGCACCTGGTCGGCGCTGCGGCCCAGAAAGTCCAGCAGCGCGCGGTTGGCGTAGACGTAGCAATGGGCTCGGTCCAGTACGCCCAACTGGGCGGTGCTGTGGTCCAGCAGCAGGCTGCTGAGCTGCGGGTCAAGTGGGTGCATGGCGCTCAGGCCGTGGGCACGAAAACGTAGCCGACGTTGCGCACGGTCTTGATCAGCTCGGGCTTGTCGGGGTTGCGCTCGATCTTGCGGCGCAGCCGCATGATGCGCAGGTCGATCGAGCGGTCGAACACATCCCAGCCGCGGTTGTGCGCCTGTTCCATGATCTGGTTGCGGTCCAGCGGGCGGTGCGGGTGGCGGGCGAACAGCGCCAGCAGGTCGAATTCGGCGGCGCTGATTTCGATGTCGGCACCCGCGGCGTTCAGCAGGCGGCGCTGGTCCAGGTCCAGCAGGCAGTCGCCAAAGGCCACGCGCCGGGTGGTGGGGCTGCTGTCCAGCGGCGCCGGGGCGGACACGCTTGCGGCGGCGATGGCGGCGGCCGTGACCTCGGCGCGGCGCAGCACGGCGCGTATCCGGGCCAGCAGCTCGCGCATGTCGAAGGGTTTGGGCACGTAGTCGTCGGCGCCCAGCTCCAGCCCGACGATGCGGTCTACCGCGTCGACCGCGGTGGTCAGCATCACCAGGCCCATGCGCGGATGGTTGTCGCGCAGCCAGCGCGCCAGCGACAAGCCGTTTTCGCCGGGCATGTGGATATCGAGCAGGGCCAGCGCCGGCACCTGTTCGGCCACCAGGGCGCGGGCGGCGGCGGCATCGGGCGCGGTGCGCACCTGGAAGCCGTGCCGGCCCAGGTACTCGGCCAGCAGCGTGCACAGCTCGGGTTCGTCGTCGACGACCAGCACCGCAGGGCTGGCGTTACCAGGAGTCTGAGGAGTCTGGGTCATCATGGTGGATGGGAGGAGGGCCGTGGTCGGTAGTCCAGTGTAACGAGCGAGGCCGGCAAACCCGGCATTTGCGGGCTGTTGCCGCGCGCGTGGTGAAATCGGGGCATCAATCATGAAAGATGCAATGCAAAAAGAAGTAAAGCCCACGGGCAAGACCGCACTGGTGATCGGCGGTGGCCCTGCAGGCTTGATGGCGGCCGAGGTGCTGGCCCAGGCCGGCGTGGCGGTGCAGCTGTTCGACGCCATGCCCTCGGTGGGCCGCAAGTTTTTACTGGCCGGCAAGGGTGGGCTGAACCTGACCCATTCGGAGCCGGCCGAGTTGTTCGCCACCCGCTTCGGCACGCGGCAAGCGCAAGTCGGCCCCTGGCTGCAGGATTTGGGCGCGGCCCAGCTGCGCGACTGGGCCAAGGAATTGGGTGTGGACACCTTTGTTGGCAGCTCGGGCCGGGTGTTCCCTACCGATATGAAATCGGCGCCACTGCTGCGCGCCTGGCTGCACCGCCTGCGCGTGGCCGGCGTGCAGTTCCATATGCGGCACCGCTGGGTCGGGCTGGAGGCGAATACCTGGCGCTTCGACACGCCCAAGGGCCCGGTGCAGGCCACGGCCGATGCGGTGGTGCTGGCGCTGGGTGGCGGCAGCTGGGCTAGGTTGGGGTCGGACGGCGCCTGGGTGCCTTTGCTACAAGCAGCGGGCGTGCCGGTTGTGCCGCTGCTGCCAGCGAACTGCGGCTTTGACGTGGCGGGCTGGACCGAGCATTTCAGCAGCCGCTTTGCCGGCCAACCGTTCAAGACCGTGGCCTTGTCGTTCACCAATGCGGCCGGCGAGAGCTTCCGCCGCCAGGGCGAGTTCGTCGCCACCGCCAGCGGCATCGAAGGCAGCCTGGTCTACGCCGCATCGGCCCTGGTGCGCGACGAGATCGCCTTGAACGGCAGCGCCACGGTGTATCTGGACCTGCTGCCAGCCTTGTCGGCCGAGCGCGTGCTGGCCGAGGTCGCGCACCCGCGCGGCACGCGTTCGCTGTCCAGCCACCTGAAAAGCCGGCTCGGCCTGGAAGGCATCAAGGCCGGTATCCTGCACGAGCTGCTGGACAAGGCCAGCTTCCAGAACCCTGCGGCTTTGGCTGCGGCGATCAAGTCGCTGCCGATCCGCCTGGTTGCCACCCGGCCTATCGACGAAGCCATCAGCAGCGCCGGCGGCGTGGCCTTCGAGGCCTTGAATGCCGACCTGATGCTCGAGCCCTTGCCCGGCGTGTTCGCCGCCGGCGAGATGCTGGACTGGGAGGCCCCCACCGGCGGCTACCTGCTGACCGCCAGCATGGCCAGCGGCCAGCGCGCAGGGCAGGGCGTTTTAAGGTTTTTAGGGCTGTAGCGCAGGTAGCGTCTGCGCGAGCAGCTATTTAAAAGATAGCGTTACGCCCTGCGCTTGAACAGCGCCGAGGCAGCGCTGGCGTGGGCCACCTCGTCGGCGGTGCTCAGCAAGGTGGGGCCTAGCGCCTCCATGCGTTTTTCGGTCAGGCGCACCAATGGCCCAGCGATGGTGATGACGCCCAGCACCACATTGTTGTGGCCGCGCAAGGGCGCGGCCATGGCGGTCATGGCGGGGGCGAAAACCTCGTTGATCATGCTGAAGCCACGGGCCCGCGCGTTGTGCAGAAACGGCAGCAGCGCTTTGGCATTCTTCGGCGCATTCGGCCCGAAGTCCTCGGGCTTGCCAAAGCCTTGTTGGTTGACCCGCTGCAGCGCCTCTTTGTCGTCCATGGTGGACAGCCAGGCGTGGCCGGCCGCGCTGCACGACAGGTTGACCGACAGCCCCATGTCCGGGTCGTAGCGCAGGCCCTTGGTCGCGCCCTGGGCCTTGGCCACGAAGGTCAGTTCGTCGCCATCGACCACGGCCAGGCGCACCAGTTCGCCGGACTCGGCGGCCAGCCGGTCCAGCAGCGGCTGGGCTACGTCGACGATGCCGCTGTTGCTGAGGAAGCGCAGGCCCAGCGACACCAGCTTGATGTTCAGCACATAGACGCTGTGGCTTTGCTCCTGGCGCACATAGCCACAGCGGATCAGCTCGGTGAGCAGGCGGTGGGTGGCGCTCAAGGGCATGGCCAGCTCCTGCGCCATGGCCGACAAGGCCGTGCCTTCGGGGTGGTCGGCCAGATGCTCCAGCACTTTGAAGCTGCGTTCGAGGATTCCGCTCATGTCATCTACCTGGTGTGCTGTGGTCGTAGTTTTCGGCGCGGTGGGCCGCTGTGTTTGCGCCGAGTGTGCAACAGAAATGGGCAGGCTTTTGCCGTGCCAATCGGGTTTTTGAAAAAGTGGAAAACATTTCCACAAATTGCTATGATGGCGCCGAAACCAAGGTGCCAGACACGCCACACGGCATAAAGAGCACTCCCCATCCGATTGGAGACAAACTTGAAAACACTGATCCGTTCACTGGCTGTGGCCGGCCTGGCTATGGTTGTGGGCACCGCAGCCCAGGCCCAGGATGCACCGGAACGCACCATCCGCTTCGGCCATTTGAATAACGCCGACCACCCGGTGAGTTTTGGCGTGAAGCGCTTCGCTGAGCTGCTGGCCGCCAAGAGCGGCGGCAAGCTCAAGGTGCAGGAATACCCGGCCTCCCAGCTGGGCAACGAGCTGCAGCAGCAGTCGGCACTGCAGGGCGGCATCCAGCAGATGTCGGCGCCGGCCACCACTTCGCTGGCCGGCATCGTCAAGGAATTCGGCCTGGTGGACTTTCCGTTTGCCGTCAGCACTTTCGCCCAGGCAGACCGGCTGCTCGATGGTCCGCTGGGCCAGACTTTGCTCGCCAAACTGCCCGAGAAGGGGCTGGTCGCGCTGGGCTACTGGGACCTGGGCTTTCGCAACGTGACCAATAGCCGGCGCCCGATCACCAAGGCCGAAGACCTGGATGGCCTGAAGATCCGGGTGATCCCGAACCCAGTGTTCCTGGAGACCTTCCGCACCTTCAAGGCCAACCCCGTGCCCATGCCGTTCGCCGAGCTGTATGGCGCGCTGGAGGCCAAGGCGGTGGACGGCCAGGAGAACCCGTATGCGGTGATTCTGTCGAACAAGCTATTTGAAGTGCAGAAGTTCGTAAGCGCCACCAACCATGTCTACGCGGCCAATATCGTGCTGGTCAGCAAGAAGTTCTGGGACCAGCTGAGCCCCGCCGAGCAAAAGATGATGCACGAGGCCGCCGACGAGTCGCGCACCTACCAGCGCCAGGTGAGCCGCGCCGCGGCCCAGAAGGCGGTGGGCGAGTTGCAGGCCAAGGGCATGCAGTTCAACGAGCTTGCCGCGCTTGAAGTGGCACGCATGCGCCAGCTGGTCAAGCCGGTGCTGGAGCGCTTCGCTGCCAGCTACGACCCGGCCACAGTCAAGCTCTACAACGACGAGCTGGCCCGCATCCTCAAATAAGCCCCTGGGCGCAAGACACACCATGAAAATCCTCGTTCTACACGGCCCCAACCTGAACCTGTTCGGGCGCCGCGAGCCGCATATCTACGGCACCACCACACTGACGCAGATCAATGCGCGCCTGGAAAGCCTGGCGCTCGAGCTGGGCGTGACGCTGGACATACTGCAGTCCAACCACGAAGGCGATTTGATCGACTTCCTGCACAAGAACATCGACACCGCGCAAGGCGCCCTGGTCAACCCTGCGGGCTTGACCCAGCACGGCGTGCCGCTGCACGACGCGATCAAGGCCATGCCGTTTCCGACGATTGAAGTGCATATGTCCAACATCGCCGCGCGTGAAACTTGGCGCGCGCATTCCATCATTTCACCGGCCGTCAAAGGCACGGTGCAAGGCCTGGGGCCGATCTCCTACCTGGCCGCCTTGCGCGCGCTGGTGGAGTTGCAGCAGCCTGCACCGGGCTGATCCGCCTGCCCATTCCCCCATCCGACCAGTCAACCTGGCCGGGTGTGCCGCGGCCCAGAACAGGCTGCGGCAGCAGTTTCAGCATCTTCACCCCTAGCACCGCGTATCCCCCACAAGGAGACACCACGACCAAAAATGTACGGACTAGTTTGTTTTAAGTAAGCGACAGCACAAGAACTTTATCCACCACCCAGAGGACGACATGACAGACACACGCCAAATGGACCCCGCGTTCCCACTCCCACTCCAGCCGGTAGCGACCGACAGTTTGCTTACCGGCAAGATTTCGCGCCGCATGTTTGCGCAGCTGCTGGGGCTGCCCAGCCTGATGGCTTCCACGGTGGCGCTGTCGGGCTGTGGCGGCGGCGACTCCGCGACCGACGCCGGCACCGAGGTGTTGACGCGTGCCGCCTTTGTGGCCTCGATTTCCGACTACTTCGACTGGGTGCATTCCTCCGAATACGTAGACCCGTACAAGGCGGTGCAGCCCACCTTTGTGGACGTGGTGTTCGGCGCCACCCGGTATGCCAAGCAGATCGAGACCGCCCTCGAAGAGGCCATCATCAGCAACGTCGGCGGGCGCTTTTACCCCGACAAGCTGGTGACCCGCGAGGACGTGGCCGACATCTATGTGAAGGCCTTCAAGATCCCGGCCGCGGCCGGCAATGCCCTGGCCGGTTTTAGCGATGCCGGCAGCATCAGCGCCAGCAAGCGCGCCAGCGTCAATGCCATCGTGGCGGCAGGCTTTATGCAAGGCAGCAGCGCCAGCCTGTTTGCGCCGGCCGGCACCATCACCTTGAACGACGCCAAGGCGATCCTGGCCAATATCACTGCCGGCTTGGTAGCTCCGCCGCAGGTGATGTGCAAGGCCGGCACCACGGCGCCACGGCGCTATGTGCGCATCTCCACGCCGACCGCCGGCGCCACCATTTACTACACCGTGACCTTTGACGGCAGCGAGCCGGCCGACCCGACCACCGCCGGCGCGGTATATGACTTCACCGCCGACGGCGTGCTGCAGTTCGTCAACCCCCTGAGCTCGACCACCGATTCGCGCCTGTACCGGCTGAAGACCGTGGCCAAGAAAAACGGCCTGGCGGTCAGCGCGGTGCGCGAATTCGTCTGGAACATCGTGCGTCCGCAGGTCGGCAGCTTCCAGGCCAAGCTGATGCATGCGGGCACCAGTACCTCGCCCACGGTGTGGAAGATCAACAACCCGGCCGAGTATTTCCAGGCCTTCGTTTTCTACATCGAAGGCTCGACGCGCGGCCTGGTGTTCGACGCCGGCGAATACGGCTACCAGAAAGCCAACCTCAAGACCTTCATCGACACCCTGGCCACCAAGCCCTATGACGTGATCGTCGGCCACAACCACCCGGACCACTCTGAGCAGATCTACAACTTCACCTCGGCCGGCGTCACCTTGTATGCGTCGGCCATCGAAAAAGCCGCCTTCATGGCCTCTAGCCGCAGCGACTTCCAATCGGCCGGCACGGCGGCGGTGGCCATTGCCGACGGCCAGGTGCTGAACCTCGGCAATGTGCAGGCCACAGCTTATGTGCAGCCCGGCCACACCAATGGCACGGTGACCTGCATCGTCAACCAGACCGGCTGGGTGTTCGGCTCTGACATGTGGGGCTGCAACCGCGCCTACACCGCCGACACCACCCAGTACCAGAGCGTCAAGGTGGATCTGTTCCTGTCGCTGGTGCAGCAGCTGGTGGTCAACTACCAGAAGAGCAGCACCACCGGCGAGATCGTCGAGGTCACCAATGCGCACCAGGAAGCCTCGGTGGGCATGGAATGCGTGAACAACTTCGTCAAGTGCTTCCAGCAGCTGATCGACGAGGGCAATGCCGTGGCCAAACCGTCGATACGCGGCGGTACCAAGACGGGGGACCGCATGAGCATCATCGGCGACATGTGGCGCGACAAGAACTGGATGGCCATCGGCCCGATCGGCAAGTATGCGGCAGCGGTCGACTACCTGACCAAGCCCACCAGCGCCTACCCCTGCGCGGCCAGCATCGACTACAACGCCGCCGATGGCTACAAGAAGTATGCGGTGCTCAGCAATATCGAGATCAGCGGTGGCACGCTGGTCGGCGTCGATGTCTACTGGGCGGCAGCCGCCAACGGCGTGGCCAACAAGTTGCCGAACAAGTTCGACCCCTGGACCACCGGCTACACCATCAACGTGCCCACCGGCACCACCAGCATCGTGCTCAAGCCCACCGCCATGTCGAACAAGATCAGTTCGATGAAGGTGAATGGCACGGCGCTGGCGCAGGGGGCCAGCACCACGGTGGCGGTCGCGGCGGGCAGCAGCATCAAGGTCGACGTGGTGTCGCCAGACGGCAGCGTGACCAGCAGCTACACCTTCACTGTCGCGGTGGTGTGATGTGAGCTGATCCGTTGCGACCCGCTGCGGCAGTGGGTCGCAACGGGCAGGGTGGCTACAAGGCCTGCAGCTGCGAGTCGCGCTCGATGCGGCGTGCGCGCTTGACTTCGTACATGGCGGCATCGGCCTGGGTCAGGGCTTTTTCGGCGCTGGTCGCATGCGGGTCGACCAGCACCACGCCGACGCTGGCGCCGCCGCAGTCGATCTCCACGCCGCCCAGCTGCAGCCGGGTGGTGCATTGCTGTGTCATGCGTTCCTGCAGTTGGCGCACAGTGTTTTTGTTGCTCCGGTCGCCCAGGCTGGGGCCGCGGCCCACATAGACGAATTCGTCGCCGCCGAAGCGTGCAAGCACATCGCCGGCGCGCAGGTTGTTCGACATGCTCTGCGCCATGGCTACCAGAAACTGGTCGCCCACGTCGTGGCCATGGGTGTCGTTGATCTCTTTAAAGCCGTCGAAATCAATGAAGCTCACCAGCACCCCGGTGCCATCGCGCTGCGCGCGCGCCAGGGTGCGGCCCAGTTCGGCGATCAGCGAGCGCCGGTTCGGCAGACCGGTCAGCGCGTCGGTCAGGGCATACGAGGCCAGTTCGATATTGGCCTTGCCCAACTGGTCGAGCAGCCGTTCCCGGTCGATGTGCTGGGCGATCAGGCGGGCGAACAACCGCAGCACATGTTCGGCATTGGGCGCCATCGGCTGCTGGCTGGAGCTGGCGGCGCACAGCGTGCCGTACAGGCCGCCGTCGTCCATGGTCACCGGCACGCTCACATACGTCTGTATGCCCAGTGCCCGTGCGGCTTCCGAATCGCCCCAGCAGCCGGCTACGTCATCGGTAAAGAAGCGCTTTTCGTCCATCGCGCGCTTGCACAAGGTGTCGTTCCAGGGCACGCTGATGCCTTCGGGAATCACCAACTGCTGGGAGTTGCGGGCGAACAGCACGTGCTGCAGGCCTTTGTCGAGGTCAATCGTGGTCAGGTAGGTCGACTCCATGCCGGTGACCGATTCCAGCATTTCCAGCAGTGGGCGTGTCAGCTCCTCCAGTGTCCTGGCCGAGGACATGGACTGTGAGAGTCGGTGAAGCAAGAAATCCATGGAAACATCCCCAATATTGGGGATATTTTCCGTCATATACCCTCGCTATGGTGTAGGCATATCTCTGTAGATTGTAATGATTGTGGTAAGCAAAAATTACCGAATCCATCGGGGCGAAATGGGGCTGTTTGGGTTTCTAGCCCTTGTAAATGCTGCGCAGGAAGCTATATAAATAGTAGCAATCTGCTTATTTGGCGTGGCCGGATGGCTCGACGATCACCAGCGCAATGCCGCAGACCAGCAGGCCGGCGCCAGCCCAGAAGGCGGCGGCCGGGGTTTCGTTGAAGAAGACGTAGCCCAGGGTCGGGCTGAACAGCAGCAGCGAGAAGCTGCCGGCCTCCACCGCCGAGGCGTCGCCCGAGCGGTAGGCGTAAAAATAGGCCAGGTAAATGCCGGAGGCCGACAGGCCGATCACCGGCAGCAGCGGCCACAGGTCCATGGGCACGCTGGGCAGGGCGAAGCCGCTGAGCACGCCAAAGCACAGCCAACAGGCGGTCTGGCTCCAGGTCAGCACCGCCATCGGGTGTTCGTGGCTCGAGTATTTCTTCAGCACCACGCCCAGCATGGCCTCCATCAGTGCGCCAAACAAGGCCACCAGGGCCGCCGACTGGAAGGCGGCCGAGCCGGGTTGCACGATGGCCAGCACGCCGCCAAAGCCCACGGCCACACCCAGCCAGCGCAGCCAGTGCGGCTGCTCGCCTAGCAGCCAGACGCCCAGCGGCAGCATGAACAGCGATCCGGTCATCAGGTAGGCGCTGGCTTCGGCCAGCGGCAGGTGCGACACCGCCCAGGCCGCGCAGGCAGCCGAGGTGACGATGAAGCCGGCACGCAGCAGGTGCATGCGCGGGTTGCGGGTTTGGATGACGCGGCCGCGGGTCCAGGCGACGATGGGCGCCACCATCAGCAGCACCACCGTGGCCTGCAGAAACAGCACCTGTTTGGGCGTGATGCCGGTGGCCATCAACTGTTTGTTACACGCATCGAGTACCGACCAGCAGAGCATGGCCAGCATCACAAACAGCACGCCGCGGGTATTGCCGGCCAGCGCACGCCAGCGGCCTTGGAGTCTTGGGAACATGGATTTATATGAAATTTAAGCAGTTGGCGCTGATTGCAACTGCACGGGTAGCTATCTAATGTATAGCAATTATCGGCTGCGACCGTAGCGCATTCAGGGGATGCGCTGGCGCAGGTGCAGGTTCAGAATGGTGAGCCTGTGCGACCGCCGGAGACCACCATGCCCACACCCGCCCCCGCAGACAGCCTGGAAGCCTTGACGGCGCTGGAACAGGCCGCGATTGTGGCGCGCCGGCAGCTGCTGCTGGGCACGCCGGGGGCGGACGAGGCCAAGCCGCCCAGCGACCATGGCTTGCCCAAGGTCGGCCTGGCCTTGTCGGGCGGCGGGGTGCGCAGCGCCACCTTTGCGCTGGGGCTGATGCGCGGCCTGTCGCACAACCGCACGGCCGACCCGACGGCGCCGCCCAGCCTGTCGCGCGACGGCCTGCTGGGCCGGCTGGATTATTTGTCCACCGTCTCCGGCGGCGGCTACACCGGGGCGATGTGGGGCCGGCTGGTCGCCACCTACGGCATGCGGGCGGCGCAGCAGCTGATGGCCGACAGCGGTTCGCCGGTGCTGAACTGGTTGCGCCGCAATGGCCGCTACCTGAACCCGGCCGGCTCGCGCGACACCGGCATCGCCATCGCCACCTATCTGCGCGCCTGGATGGCGATCCATATGGAGTTCATGTTTGCCTGCGTGCTCGGCGGGCTGGTGATCGTGCTGCCGCATTTGCTGCACCACCGCTGGCAGTGGTGGGGCGCCTGGGAGCCCTGGGGCACGCCCTGGTGGGTGCTGGCGCTGCTGGTGGCCTTGCTGGGCGTGCCGGGGCTGATCGCTGGCTACTGGGCGGCGCGCGAACCGCCGCTGCACGGCGGCACCATGCACCCCGGCCCGCGGCTGCGCGAGGTGTTGTTTCTGCTGGTCGCTGGCGGCGTGGCCGTGGGGGTGGGGTCGGTGGCCTGGAGCGTGGGGCTGGAGACCTCGGTGCGCGAGGGGCCGAGCTGGCTGTCGGCCTGCGCGGTGGGCCTGTCATCGCTGGCAGTCGGGCAGGCGGTGGTGATGTTCTGGCAATGGGGTTCGCGCCAGTCGCAGTCGCTGCTGGTGGCGCGCATCCGCCACGTGCTGACGACGGCCTTGCGCTTGTACCTGAAGGTGGTGCTGGGCCTGGTGGCCCTGGGCGTGATCGACTGGCTGAGCTGGAACTTCCTGCTGACGGTGGTGCTGCAGCCGGACAAATCCTGGCTGCTGGGCAGCGTGGGGGCCGGCGGCGTGGGCCTGCTGGTGCTGCGCAATCTGGTCCAGCCGCTGCAGCAGATGGCGGCGGAAACCAATAAGCAGGGCCGCGACTGGCTGCCGCGCGCGGTCAACCTGGTGAGCCTGCTGGGTTGCGCGTTGCTGGTGTTTGGCTGGGTGGTGCTGGTGCAGTGGTTTGTGTTTGCGCAAAACACCTTCGACCCGTTTGTCGACGTGCCGCCGACCCTGCGCGCGCTGCTGCTGCTGATCCTGGTGCTGCTGTGGGTGGGCTTGACGGCGGGCAATGCGCAGATGGCCAATGCCTCGTCGCTGCACAGCTTCTACCGGGCCCGGCTGACCCGCGCTTACATGGCCGTGGGCAACCCGGCGCGCCAGCTGAACCAGCACGGCGTGCCGCGCCCCGATGTGACCACGGTGGTGGAGGGCGACGACCTGGGCCTGCAGCATTACAGCCCCGAGCAGCAGGGCGGGCCGATCCACCTGGTCAACGCCTGCCTGAACCAGACCGTGGACGACCGCAGCGGCCTGTACAACGCCGACCGCAAGGGCGCGGCGATGACGGCCACCTGCCGCGGCTTCGAGGTCGGGCCGCGTGCCTTCATCCCGCTGCGGGACGAGCAGGACGTGGGTACGCTGGGGCGCTGGGTGGCGGTGTCGGGTGCGGCGGCGTCGCCGGGCGCGGGCTCGTACACCTCGACCGGGCTGGCCCTGCTGCTGTACCTGCTGGGTGTGCGCCTGGGCCATTGGATGCAGGCGCCGTGTCCATCGCCCAAGCTGCGCTGGGGTAGCCATATGGGCTGGCACTGGTGCCCCAAGCCGGTGATGCTGGCCAGCGAGGTGTTTGCCGAGTTTTACGGCGAGGACCGGCCCTGGTGGTATTTGTCCGATGGCGGGCATTTTGAGAACACCGGCGTCTATGCGCTGCTGAAGCGCGAGCTGGACTTCATCATCCTGTCCGACGCCAGCTGCGACGTGGACTACGAGTTTGGCGACCTGGAGAACCTGGTGCGCAAGGCGCGCATCGACTTCGGTGCCGAGATCGAGTTCTACAGCCACGCCGAGGCGGTGCGCATGCTGGTGCAAGAAAACCGCGAGGTTACGGTGCTGTCGCCCGAGGACATGGCCAACAACCATTCCTGCCGCGGCGTGCTGCTGGCCCGCATCCGCTACCGCGAGCGGCCAGGCCTGGACGGCACGCTGGTGCGGCCCGAGGGCACGCTGCTGGTGGTCAAGCCGAATCTGCACGACGCGCTGGACGTGGACGTGCTGGCCTATGCCCAGAAGCACAGCACGTTTCCGCACGAGTCCACCTCGGACCAGTCGTTCGACGAAGCCCAGTGGGAGAGCTACCACCGCCTGGGCGAGGATTTTGGCCGCGCGCTCACCGACACCTGGCTGACCCTGCTGCCCGGCTGGAGCCGGCCAGCCCACCACAGCCTGGCAGTGGCGGCCCGCTTGGGTGGCGCCAAGCCCGCCGAGGCGGCCAAAACCGAACCCCTGTGGCGGCGTGGCGCGCGGGCCACGGCCATCGGCACCACCTTGGGTGTGGGCGCGTCCGGCACACTGGTGCTGTCGCTGTGGCAGGTGCAGGACCAGCTGGTGCGGCAAACCCGCGACGACCAGACCGAAACCAGCCGGCTGCTGGAAAAGGTGTCGGACAGCGTCGGCAAATTGCAGCAGACCCGGGCCTGCCCGAATCCGTCGGTGCACGCACTGGCGCAGATCCAGGACCTGCTGGACCGGCGCGGTTCGCCCAATCTGCGCAAACAGGATGCGGCGGCCGTCGGCCGACTGGCGGTGCTGATGGAGGAGGAGTGTGCGGTGCCGGCGTCCAGCATCACGCCGTCCGATCTGTGCCAGGCCAGCTACAAGCGCATGCAAACCGATCTGTGCACCGGCATCCTGAAGAAGGTGCAGAACACCGCCATGGACTACTGGCAGCCGAGCGAGAAGCCGGAGGGCCAGGCCAGGAGCGGTGACAAGGTGCTGCAGGCATTGCGGAGCAGCTGGAGCATGGACAGCCTGCAGGCGCTGCTGGGGCCGCGCCCACAAGTGACGGCCGGCGTGGACCCGTTCAACATGTATCCGCCCCCCGTCGCAGCAGGCACGCCGCCCACTGGTACACCGGTGCCGCCGCTGGCCACCGCACCGGCGCCAGTAACGCAGGACCCGGCCGTAGTAGCAGCCTGTGCCCGCGCCAATAGGAAAACCACGCTCTACATCCAGGTCTACGACGAAGCCTCGCAGTCGGTGGCTGCCAAGCTGCGCGCGCTGCTGCAAGGCGTGGCCGGCCCTGCCGTGCAGGTGGCGCCGGTGGAAAATGTGGTGCGCAGCGCCGATGTGCGGCAGCAGCGTCGGCCCATCCCCTGGGCCAAGCCCACGTTCGTGCTGCACGATGCGGCCGACCCGGAGCAGCAAGCGCATTACCAGGATTGCGCCAAAGCCCTGGTGCCCTGGGTGCGTTCCGCCTGGGGCCCGCAACTGGGGGTTGAGGCCAAGGACGCCGTATGGCTGCGCGACCTGCCCAGGCGCCTCACGCCTACGCCCGGGGTGATCGAGCTATGGCTGCCGCCGATAGCCGTGCAAAGCACGGCCATTGCCACGGCGATGGAGCATTGACGGGCTGGCGTACACAACGCCTTGATCTGGCTCCTTCGCCTACCGGCCAGGCCCGGTTGCACGCCATAGTTTGGTTTTGAGCTCCCATTTTTGGACCGTTGTGTTCGGTTAAAGCTTATATGTTCAAAAACTGGCCAATTTTGCAAATTTTGCCCCTCTATTTGATTTAAATAATGCTCTAAAGAGGATGGTTAATGAAAATAAGAATGAATACGTTTTTGAATTTTTTGATTTAGTTGTGGGAAAATTTTTTAGATGTCGGGTTGATTTTTGCTAATTTTGTTATTTTAAATAACGTTTCTAAAGATTTTTTACATGAATTACATTGCGTGGGAATATGTCGAATATTCTTCCATTTGAAATATGTGCTTGCTTATGGTTTGCAGAATAATTTTGTATGCCTATGATTTTGTTGGTGAATTTTATTTCACTGGATTTTGGCACAGGATATGCTTTATTTTGGTTGGGCGACTGCTGCAATGTTGATGGGGTTCAGCAGCGGTTTATTTCCAACGTAGGACGTGATTGGAGACAAAATGAAAACTCTAAAATTCGCCAGCAAAACGCTCGTGGCTCTCGCGTTGTGTACAGGTTTCGCGCAAGCGTCGCCCCTGGTTACACAATGGACCGTCACCGATACCGCTACATTTGTACCTGCGTCTGTTCTGCCTAGCTCAAATACCTATCCCTTTCCGGTTCTGAGCGCTGGCAATACACAGCTGCATTGGGGTGATGCAACGCAACAAAGTGGATTGATCATTACCAATTCGGTGGCTCCGATCCTCGTACCTACGGGGGTCTTGACTTCCACGGTTCAGATCACCCACGACAATTTTCCGATCCCGGCGGCAACTCCCTCCAACTCTCTTGCCTCTGTTGACATTCTGGCTTCGCTAACGCTGCAGTCGTTTGCTCCAAGCGTGGGTAGCACAATCCTTGGCGATATAACTTTTGGCGTTAGGTTCCTCGAAACACCGAATGGCGGCACGGGTGGGGTTTGCGCCGATGGTGCGCTGGTAGGCTCTGGTGGCGTCAATGCAAATGGTTGCGCCGATATTTTTGTTATCAGTAATAACGCGCTCAACTTCCCGCTTTTTTACGATTCCGACGGGGCTACCGGCGGTCTTGATCCCGAGCCCTATTTTGTCAGCTTCTTTGCGGATGGCTTTGGCACCTTGTCGAATGCGGCTTGTTTATCGGCAGGTGCTGCTATTGGTTGCCGGGGTTTCGAAACGGCAGAGAATCAAAGCACGACAGCCGACTTCAAGATACTCATTACGTCCACGCCATTTACCGATGTGCCAGAGCCAGGTACATTGCCATTAATGGGGGCTGCGTTGGCGGTGTTGGGTTGGTTGGCTCGTCGCCGCACAATTTAACAAGAAATGCAGGCGGAGCTATTTTTAAAATAAATAGCTTCGCTGTAATTTTTGGGAGGCGTTTTGGAGTCTTAAAAGGAGTTCAGGGGAGATATTCCCTGCTCCTTCGGTACAGGTGCCGTTTTTAGCTCTTTCACCCCTGACTCGTGCTGAGTCTTAAGGCCTTTGCGTTGGCTTTGAGGTTGTCAAAGTGCCGAGCAAACGGGTGTGCCCAGCTTTTCCGAAAACGGATTGTTGAGGTTCTGGAAAGCTTCACGGTGCGCTGCCAATGGGGGGCAGCATGCCGTGTGCGCCTGTAGCTCTTTTCGTGTCCGCGCTATTAAGCTTGATTGGCGGACTCTGGGCGCCTGGCGCGGCTAAGGTACACAGTCGGGGTGCTGGGGGAGCGTATTGCCTTAACTCCACACCCGCATTGACTATTCTGGAAATTAGTTGACGAACCTTACCCCGGCACTGGCTCCACAGTTAGGGCTGCTTGGTTCCCCACCTGACCCGGTTGGCCGCTTCACCATGCGGGAAGGCCCGTCAAGCGCTATTGTAAGCGACACGAGAGCCCATCTGCTTTTCGTGCTGTATCTCCCTGTAAGTCTCTCTTCCCCGAAAACTGTGTGCGTAGCACGGCTTGCTTTGCCGTCTTGTTATCGTTAACATTGGCATGCAGGTTTTCCAAACTACTCTTATCTGAAGCAGCAGAGATTATTTATGTCCACTTATTCCACCCCTGTCATTACCGAACTGCGCGTGATCCCTGTCGCTGGGCGCGACAGCATGCTGTTGAACCTCAGCGGCGCCCATGGCCCGTTTTTTACCCGCAACCTGCTGATCCTGACCGACAACGCCGGCCGCACGGGCGTAGGCGAGGTGCCCGGCGGCGAGAAAATCCGCCAGACGCTGGAAGATGCGCGTCCGCTGGTCGTTGGCCAGCCTATTGGCTCGCACCAACGCGTGCTGCAGCAGGTGCAAAAACAGTTCGCCGACCGCGACAGCGGCGGGCGCGGCCTACAGACCTTTGATCTGCGCACCACCATCCATGCCGTCACGGCCATCGAGTCGGCGCTGCTGGACTTGCTGGGCCAGCACCTCGAAGTGCCGGTCGCGGCTTTGCTGGGCGAAGGCCAGCAGCGCGATGCGGTGGAGATGCTGGGCTACCTGTTCTATGTAGGCGACAAGGCCAAGACCGATCTGCCCTATGCGAGCGAGCCCGGTGCCGACAACGCCTGGTCGCGTCTGCGCCATGAAAAGGCGATGACGCCGGAGGCCATCGTGCGCCTGGCCGAGGCGGCCTACGAGCGTTACGGCTTCAACGACTTCAAGCTCAAGGGCGGTGCGCTGCGGGCCGACGAGGAGATCGAGGCCATCGTGGCCCTGCACGAGCGCTTCCCCCAGGCCCGGGTCACGCTGGACCCGAACGGCGGCTGGCTGCTCAAGGACGCGATCCGTCTGATGCGCGACATGCGCGGCGTGGTCGCGTATGCCGAAGACCCCTGCGGTGCGGAGGAGGGCTTCTCGGGCCGCGAGGTGATGGCCGAGTTCCGCCGCGCTACCGGCCTGCCCACGGCGACCAATATGATCGCCACCGACTGGCGCCAGCTCAGCCATGCGCTGTCGCTGCAGTCGGTGGACATTCCGCTGGCTGACCCGCATTTCTGGACCATGGCCGGCTCGGTCCGGGTGGCCCAGACCTGCCGCGACTGGGGCCTGACCTGGGGCTCGCATTCGAACAACCATTTCGATGTGTCCCTGGCCATGTTCACCCATGTCGGTGCGGCTGCGCCGGGCCGTGTTACCGCCATCGACACGCACTGGATCTGGCAGGACGGCCAGCGCCTGACCAAGGAGCCGCTGCAAATCGTCGGCGGCCTGGTGCAAGTACCCAAGAAGCCCGGCCTGGGCGTGGAGCTGGACATGGCCGAGGTCGAAAAAGCCCACCAGCTGTACAAGCAGCACGGCCTGGGATCGCGCGACGACGCCATGGCCATGCAGTACCTGGTGCCAGGCTGGAAGTTCGACCCCAAGCGCCCGGCGCTCGACCGTTAAGCGCCAGCGCACAGACCACGTACCAGCCACGCACGCCCATCAGTGGGGTGCGGGGCTTTTTTTTATCGCTTATGTCATCGTACAACATGCTGGTGTTGATGCACTTGGTTGCTAAAAAATGGAGAATTTAAGTAGAAACCCTTAAATAAATTCGGATTGAAATCGGTGATAGTTGCTTATGTTGTCAGACGACATATGAGTTGTAAGCTGCATATGCGCTACACGCCGGCTTTTTACCAAGGAGCATCCATGAGAGAGAACCGCTTACGCACGCTGTGGAAGTCGGGTGGCGCCGCCGTGAATGGCTGGCTGGCCATACCGAACAGCTTTTCGGCGGAGACCATGGCCCACCAAGGCTGGGACTCTCTCACCATCGACCTGCAGCACGGCATGGTGGACTACCAAGCCATGCTGCCCATGCTGCAAGCCATTTCGACGACAGACACCGTGCCGGTGGTGCGCGTGCCCTGGTTGGAGCCCGGCATCCTGATGAAGACGCTGGACGCGGGCGCGTATGGCGTGATCTGCCCCATGGTCAACACCCGCGAAGACGCGCAAAAGCTGGTCGCCTACACCCACTATGCGCCGCGCGGCACGCGCAGCTTCGGCCCGGTGCGGGCGCTGCTGTACGGCGGCGTCGACTACCCCGAGCAGGCCAACGACACCATCGTTACCTTCGCCATGATCGAAACCGCCAAGGCGCTGGACAACCTGGACGACATTCTGTCGGTCGAAGGGCTGGACGCGATCTACATCGGCCCGTCGGATCTGTCGCTGGCGCTGGGCTGCCGCCCGGTGTTCGACGAAGTGGACCCCAAGGCTGCCGAGGCCATCGACCACATCCTGGCCCGGGCCAAAGCCCACGGGGTGGTGGCCGGCATCCACAACGGCACGCCCGAAGGCGCGCTAGCGCGGATTGCCAAGGGCTTTCAGTTCGTCACCGTCAGCTCCGACGCACGGCTGATGGCGGCCGGCGCACAGCAGGTGGTGGCCAAGATGCGCGCAAAGGTGGCACCCGCCAGCGCGGGTGGCTACTAATTTTCATTTTTTAAACCAAAACAGGCGCTAGCGCGCTATCTATCTGCAGGAGTAGCTATGAAATTAGGATTTATCGGTCTTGGCATCATGGGCGCGCCCATGGCTTTGCATCTGGTCAAGGCTGGCCACCAGGTGTTCTTCCACGCGCCGCGCAAGGTGCATCCCAGCATTGCCGAGTCCAGCGCCACCCGCTGCGCCAGCGCCGCCGAGGTGGCGCGCAATGCCGACATCGTGTTCACCATGGTGCCCGACACCCCGGACGTGGAAGCCGTGCTGTTTGGCGAGGATGGCATCGCCACCGGCTTGTCCGCCAGCAGCCTGATGGAAGACGGTAGCAGCCGCAAGATCATCGTCGACATGAGCTCGATCTCGCCCATCGCCACCAAGACCTTCGCGCTGAAGATCAACGCCCTGGGTGCCGACTACATCGACGCACCGGTATCCGGCGGCGAAGTCGGTGCCAAGGCCGCCTCGCTGACCATCATGTGCGGCGGCCCCGAGGCGGCGTTCGAGACCGTGCGCCCCTTGCTGGAGCTGATGGGTAAGAACATCACCCTGGTCGGCGGCAACGGCGACGGCCAGACCACCAAGGTGGCGAACCAGATCATCGTGGCGCTGAACATCGCCGCCGTGGGCGAGGCCCTGCTGTTTGCCAGCAAGGCCGGTGCCGACCCGGCCAAGGTGCGCCAGGCGCTGATGGGTGGCTTTGCTTCCAGCCGGATTCTGGAAGTGCACGGCGACCGCATGGTCAAGCGCACTTTCGACCCCGGTTTCCGCATCCGCCTGCACCAGAAGGACCTGGGCCTGGCCTTGCAGGGCGCGCGCGAGCTGGGCGTGGCCCTGCCGCAAACCGCTGGCGCGGCCCAGCTGATGCAGGTCTGCGCGGCCAATGGCATGGCCGACCTGGACCACTCGGCCCTGGTCAAGGCGTTGGAGTTGATGGCCGGCCACGCCGTCGCCGGGGCCTGATATGGCGGCCATGCCCGCAACGGACCGGACCGCGTTGCTACGCCGCATGTTCGATGCGGCTGTGGCCGCGGCCCAGCCGGCGCTGTGCCTGCCGCCGCATCTGCCAGCGCCACCCAAGGGCCGCACCATCGTGATCGGCGCGGGCAAGGCCTCGGCCGCGATGGCGCGGGCGCTGGAAGACCACTGGGCCGGACCGCTGGAGGGTCTGGTCGTCACCCGCTACGGCTACGAAGTGCCGTGCCAGCGCATCGAGATCGTGCAGGCCGCGCACCCCGTGCCGGACGCGGCGGGAATCGAAGCGGCCGAGCGCATCCGCCAGCTGGTTACGGGCTTGACGGCGGATGACCTGGTGATCGCGCTGATTTCTGGCGGTGGCTCGTCGCTGCTGGTGGCGCCGGGTGCGGGCCTGACGCTGGCCGACAAACAGGCCGTCAACACCGCGCTGCTGAAAAGCGGCGCCAGCATTGCCGAGATGAACTGCGTGCGCCGCCACCTGTCCAGCCTCAAGGGCGGGCGTCTGGCCGCGGTCTGCCATCCGGCGCAGCTGCTGACCCTGCTGATTTCCGACGTGCCGGGCGACAACCCCATCGATATCGCCTCTGGCCCCACGGTGGCCGACCCCACCACCTGCGCCGATGCGCTGGCCATCGTGCAGCGCTACCAGATTGATATTCCGCCCGCAGTGCGCGCCGTGCTGGAAAGCGGCGAGGGCGAGACGGTCAAGCCCGGCGACCCGCGTTTGCAGGGCAACCAGACACGGATGATCACCGCGCCGCAGATCGCGCTGGAAGCCGCAGCCCAGGTGGCGCGCGAGGCGGGCGTCACCCCCTACATTCTGGGCGACAGCCTGGAGGGCGAGGCCCGCGACATCGGCAAGGCGCTGGCCGGCATCGCCCGGCAAGTCGCGGTGCATGGCCAGCCGTTCAGTACACCTTGCGTGCTGCTGTCCGGCGGCGAAACCACGGTGACCCTGCGCGGCAAGGGCCGGGGCGGGCGCAATGTGGAGTTTTTGCTGTCGCTGGCCATCGCCCTGGACGGTCTGGCCGGGGTGTACGCCCTGGCGGCAGATACCGACGGCGTGGACGGTGCCGAGGAGATCGCCGGTGCCCGCATGGCCCCCGACACGCTGCAGCGTGCCTGGGCGCTGGGCACCAATCCGCGCAGCAGCCTGGACAACAACGACGCACACAGCTTCTTCCAGGCGCTGGGCGATTCGGTCATCACCGGGCCCACCCTGACCAATGTGAACGACTTTCGCGCGATCCTGATCGACGGCTAGCCCGGCGCCGAAACGGGGCGGCCAGCCCTTTAGAATCCCTGCATGTCTTATCTCGTGCTCGCCCGCAAGTACCGTCCGCATAATTTCACTGAAATGGTGGGGCAGGAGCACGTGGTGCAAGCCCTGAGCAATGCGCTCACCACCCAGCGCCTGCACCACGCCTATCTGTTCACCGGCACCCGCGGTGTGGGCAAGACCACGGTGTCGCGGATTCTGGCCAAGTCGCTCAACTGCCAGGGCGTAGACGGCACAGGCGGAATCACCGCCAGCCCTTGTGGAGTCTGCACAGCCTGCACTGATATTGATAGCGGCCGATTTGTCGACTACACCGAACTGGATGCGGCCTCGAACCGCGGGGTAGACGAAGTCCAGGCCCTGCTGGAGCAGGCGGTCTACAAGCCGG
Source organism: Rhodoferax ferrireducens (assembly GCF_031458075.1). Taxonomy (GTDB): domain Bacteria; phylum Pseudomonadota; class Gammaproteobacteria; order Burkholderiales; family Burkholderiaceae_C; genus Rhodoferax_B; species Rhodoferax_B ferrireducens_A. The sequence continues at coordinate 1,110,007 of NZ_JAVDXT010000002.1, forward strand.
TGCAGGGGCGCTTCAAGGTCTTCATGATCGACGAAGTGCACATGCTGACCAACACCGCGTTCAACGCGATGCTGAAGACGCTGGAAGAGCCGCCCGAATACCTGAAGTTCGTGCTGGCCACCACCGATCCGCAGAAAGTGCCGGTCACCGTGCTGTCGCGCTGCCTGCAGTTCAACCTGCGGCCCATGGCGCCCGAAACCGTGCTGTCGCACCTGACCCAGGTGCTGGCAACCGAGGGCGTGCAGGCCGAAACCGGGGCTTTGCGCCTGCTGTCGCGGGCTGCGCGGGGCTCGATGCGCGATGCCCTGTCCTTGACCGACCAGGCAATTGCCTTTGGCAACGGCCAGCTGCAGGAAGCCACCGTGCGCCAGATGCTGGGCAGCGTGGACCGCAGCTATGTGTTCCGCCTGATCGATGCGCTGGCCCAGGGCGACGGCAAAACCGTGGTGGAAACCGCTGAGGCCTTGCGCCTGAACGGCCTGAGCGCCGCTTCCACACTCGAAGAAATGACCGCCGTGCTGCAACGCATGGCGGTGATCCAGGCCGTGCCCGGCACGTCTGCCGACGATACCGACCCCGAAGCCGCCGACACCGCCCGGCTGGCCGCCGCCATGCCGGCCGATGAAACCCAGCTGCTCTACAGCATGTGCCTGCATGGCCGTGCCGAGCTGGGCCTGGCCCCGGACGAATACGCGGCGCTGACCATGGTGCTGCTGCGCCTGCTGGCTTTCAAGCCGGGTAGCGCGGTACGGGTTTCAGCGGAAAAAAAAACTCTGATTGAACCGGTGGCGCGTGCGCCGCTGCCCTTGCCAGCTCCTGTGCCGGCCCCGGTGGCAGCCCCGGTGGCGGTGGCCAAAGCCGTCGTGCCCGAGGCGGTGCCGCCACCACCTCCCGCGGCGGTAGCTGTGGCCCCGGTACCTGTTCCACCCGCTCCAGCGCCAGCGGTGCAGGAGCTGCCCGTGCGCGTCCAGAGTGAACCCAGCGAACGCCTGCAAGCGCGCCCCGTCCCGCTTGCCGCGGCCCCGGTACACACCGCCGATGGCGACTACTGGTACGCCACGGTGCAGCAGCTGGTGGCGGCCGATGCCGTGGGTGGCTTGGTGCGCGAACTGGCCTTGCAGTCCCAGCTGGTGGCGGTAGACGGTAGCCATTGGCGGCTGCGCATCGAACGCGAATCCCTGAGCCAGCCCATGAGCCGCGAGCGCCTGCGCGTGGCCCTGGAAGCCATCACGCCGAATGCCACGCTGGAGGTCGAAGTCGGTAGCGTTGCCGACAGCCCGGCCAAGCGCAATGCGGCGGCGGCAAATGAAAAACAGCGCATCGCCGAAGAGATCATCATGGGAGACCCGCTGGTGCAGTCCCTCATGCGAGACTACGGCGCGAAAATTGTGCCCGGAACCCTCAAACCACTTTAATTTTTATCCAAGGAAACACCATGTTCAACAAGGGACAACTCGCCGGCCTGATGAAGCAAGCCCAGGCCATGCAAGACAACATGAAGAAGGCCCAGGACGAACTGGCTTTCATCGAAGTCACCGGTGAGTCCGGCGCCGGCCTGGTCAAGGTCGTGATGACCTGCAAGCACGATGTCAAGCGCATCACCATCGACCCCAGCCTGCTGGCCGACGACAAGGACATGCTGGAAGACCTGGTGGCCGCCGCCTTCAACGCCGCCGTGCGCAAGGCCGAAGAAACCAGCCAGGAAAAAATGGGCAAGCTGACGGCAGGCATGCCCGGCCTCCCAGGTGGCATGAAATTCCCATTCTGATTACATGCTTTTCAGGCCGCTAGCGCATAGGGAATCTGCGGGAGCAGCTACTGAAACTGTAGCGTTCTGGATAAAGGCTGCGAATGGCTGATACCAGTGCGCTGAATGCCTTGATCCAGGGCTTGCGCCGTTTGCCGGGCGTGGGGGTGAAGTCGGCTTCGCGCATGGCTTTCCATTTGCTGCAGCACGACCGCGAGGGCGCGCAGATGCTGGCCCAGGCCTTGATGCAGGCGGCAGGCAATGTGAAGCACTGTGCGCTGTGCCATACCTTCACCGAAGCAGACATCTGCGATACCTGCCAGGACGAGAGCCGCGACGCGTCCAAGTTGTGCGTGGTGGAAAACCCGGCCGACCAGTCAGCGGTCGAGCGCACCGCGGCTTACAAGGGCTTGTACTTTGTGCTGATGGGCAAGATCAGCCCTCTGGACGGCGTGGGGCCCAAGGATATTGGCTTGCAGAAGCTGATCGACCGCGCCAGCAATGGCCTGGTGCAAGAGGTGATTCTGGCCACCAATTTCACCGCCGAAGGCGAGGCCACGGCCCATGTGATCAGCGTGGCACTGAAGGCCCGCGGCCTGCAAGTCACCCGGCTGGCGCGCGGTGTGCCCGTGGGCAGCGAGCTGGAATATGTGGATCTGGGCACCATCGCCCATGCGTTCGTAGATCGGCGTTAACCCGTACCCCAAAGCGTTACGGACAAACCCGCACGGGGATGGTCCCGATGTGCATTGGGCGGCCACGCACTAAGCTGGGGCAAACACCGCCCGCATGCTTTTACCTTCACTCCACCGACGCAGTTTTTTAGCCTCCACCGCCCTGGTTGCCGCCGCGGTGGTAGCGCCGACTCTGCGTGCGCAGAACAAGCTGGAAAAGGTGAGGTTGGCGTTGGCGGTAGACGGCGAGGCCGCGCTCTACCATTTGCCGCTGACGATTGCCGACCAACTGGGCTACTTCCGGGCCGAAGGCCTGGAGCTGGAGATCAGCGATCTGGTAGGTGGCGCGCGTTCGCCGCAGACCGTGCCGGGCAGTGCGGTGGATGTGTTCGCAGGTGCCTTCGAATCCACCATCAGCCACCAAAGCAAGAACCAGTTTTACCAGGCCTTTGTGCAGCAGGGGCGGGCGCCGCAGATTGCGCTGGGTATCAGTGCGCGCAATCTGCCGGCTTACCAGTCGGTGGCCGAGTTACGGGGCAAATTGATAGGCGTGCCGGCGCTGGGAACACCGGCGCACATGCTGGCGAACGTGGTGCTGGCGCGGGCCGGCGTGCCATCCGATGAAGTGCGTTTCGTTGGCGTGGGAACCGCCGCCAATGCCTTGCAGGCCTTGCGTGCCGGCCAGTTGGATGCGATCAGCAATATCGACCCGGTGATGGGCATGCTGGAGCAAAAGGGCGAGGTCAAGATCATTGCCGACACCCGCACCCTCAAAGGCACGCTGGAGGTGTTTGGCAGTGCCATGCCCGCCGCTTGCCTGTACGCCTCACAAGAGTTCATCCAAAAGAACCCGAACACCGTGCAGGCGCTCACCAACGCCATGGTTCATGGCCTGAAATGGCTGCAAACCGCCGGCCCCAGCGACATCATCAAGCTGGTGCCCGAAAGCTATTTCCTGGGGGATCGCGCGACCTATTTGGCGGCGTTCAACAAGTCGCGCGAAACCATTTCCATTGACGGCCTGCTGCCCGAGGACGGGCCCAAGACGGCCTTGAAAGCCCTGGGCAGCTTCGATCCGGTCGTCAAGGCCGCCAAGATCGACCTGGCCAAAACCTATACCAATGTGTTTGCGCTGCGTGCCAAGCAGCGTTTCAGGGCTTGAGGTTGAGACGCGTGGTTTTAGCGCTTGCGCGGCGTTTTGACGACCTTCTTGGCCTGGGATGATTTGACCACCTGGGCTGTGCTACTGCTTCGTTGTTTGGGGGCGCTCAGCCGCACCGGCAGGAACAGCACGACCTGCTGCCCGGCCTTCAGGGCGGTACTGGTCTTGATGTCGTTCCAGTCGGCCACATTGCTGGCGGTTACGCCATAGCGCTTGGCGATGCTGGCCACGGTATCGCGCTTGCTGGCTTTGACCGAGGTTTTGCGGTTGACGATTTCCGGCGCCAGGCTCAGGTAGGCGGTATCGGCCACTTTGCCACTGACATCCTGCATGGCGGCAGAGCGTGGCACGATCAGGGCCGAGCCGGCCTTGATCAGCATGCGCGGCGGAATATTGTTGACGCTGCGCAAGTCGTATTCGCTCATGCCAACCTGCTGGGCTGCGGCGCTGACGCTCATGGTGCTGGGCGCGGTCCAGGCGGTCCAGCTGGCGTACTGGCCCTGCTTGTAGGCTTCCAGGTTGCGGGTGAAGATATTCGCGTTGTCCCAGGGCAGCAGAATCTGCGGCGTGCCGGCCGCCAGAATCACCGGTCGGTGCGACGATGGATTCAAGGCCTTGAAATCTTCCAGCCGGATATCGGCCAGCTTGGCGGCCAGCGCCACGTCGATGTCGTGTGAGAGGTCTACCGTCTGGAAGTAGGGGTGGTTTTCAATCAGCGGCAGCTCGGTGCGGAACATGTCGGGGTTGGCGATGATGTTCTTCACCGCCTGCAGCTTGGGCACGTACAACCGGGTTTCGGCCGGCATGTTCAGTTCGCTATAGCTGATGCCCAGGCCCAGCTTCTGGTTGCGGGCAATGGCCCGGCTGACGCTGCCTTCGCCCCAGTTGTAGGCCGCCAGCGCCAGTTGCCAGTCGCCAAACATGCCGTACAGCTTTTGCAGGTAGTCGAGCGCGGCGCGGGTCGAGGCCAGCACGTCACGCCGGTCGTCGCGGAACAGGTTTTGCTTGAGTTCAAAGTAATTGCCGGTAGCCGGCATGAACTGCCACATGCCCGCCGCCTTGGCGCTCGATACCGCCTGCGGGTTGAAGGCACTCTCAATGTACGGCAGCAAGGCCAGCTCGGTCGGCATGCCGCGGCGCTCCAGCTCCTCCACCACATGGAACAGGTATTTGCTGGAGCGCTCGGTCATGCGCTGGATGTAGTCCGGGCGCGTGGCGTACCACTGCTCGCGGTCGGACACCAGGTCGCTCTCCAGGTTCGGCATGGCAAAGCCGCGGCGGATGCGCTCCCACAGGTCGACGGGCGGCTTCAGCTGGGCTACGCCGCGCGAGCTGGCCTCGGCCGCGGTAATGGGCTGTAGGCTGCCGCGTGGGTAGACCGCGGTATGGGGCGTGGTCGTGGCACCGGGCTTGGCCGCGGTGTCAGTGCGGGCCGCCGGTGCATCCAGCGATGCATCGGTTTTGGGGCCAACGGTGGCACAGCCGGTAAGCCATAACAGCGCCGACAGGCCGACAAGAGAGAGAAGTTTCATTAGAACTGGTTTTTCCAGGTGCGAAGTGCGCCTAACACGCTGGCTTCATCAAAGGTGGTTGCATCAAACGCCCGGGCCGCGTCTTGTACGGTGGCCTGGCGGGTGCGCAAAAAAGGGTTGATCTGTAGCTCCAGCGCAATGCTGGACGGCAGCGTCGGCTGGTTGGCCGCACGCAAGACGACACATTGCGCCTGGTACTGAGCCAGCGCAGTATTGTCCGGTTCCACCGCGCGGGCAAATTTCAGGTTACTAAGAGTGTATTCGTGGGTGCAGCAGACCCGGGTTGCGCCCGGTAAAGCGGCCAGCGCGCTCAGCGAAGCCAGCATTTGCGCGGGCGTGCCTTCAAACAAGCGGCCACAGCCGCCGGAGAACAAGGTGTCGCCGCAAAACAGCAGGGGCGCGCCCTCGTAGTCGGCACAGTAGTAGGCGATGTGGCCGGCGGTGTGGCCGGGTACGTCGATGACCGCGAATTCCAGGCCCAACGCTGTTACACGCTCCCCTTGACTCAGCTTGCGCAAGGGCTCCGGGATGCGCTCGCGCGCCGGGCCGTAGACGCTGGCGCCCGTGGCTTCGCGCAGGACGGTCACGCCACCGACATGGTCCGCATGGTGGTGGGTGACTAAAATGGCGTCCAACTGCAGGCCATGCTGCTGCAGCGCGTGCAACACGGGCTGTGCGTCGCCCGGGTCCACCACCAGCGCGCGGTGGCCATCGTGCAACATCCAGATGTAATTGTCGGTAAAAGCAGGCAGGGCAAGCAAGTTCATGGGTAGTGAAATTATAAGTTTGCACGAATGGTTGAAGACCCCGCCCGGCCGCTACCTGCTGGACTGGGAGGGCGGCCGCTTCGACGAGGCTGTGGCCGACGTGTTTGGCTACCATGCACTCCAGCTCGGGCTGCCAGAGTTGCCAGCCTTGCAGAATAACCGCATACCGCACCGTTGGCTGGCCGCCAATGCGTTCCGCGCGCCTCTGGCCGGCGGGGCGGTCGACCCGCGGGCCACCCTGGTCACCGATTTCGCGGCCCTGCCTTTCCCCGAGAGCAGCCTGGACCTGCTGCTACTGCCGCATGCGCTGGAACTCAGCCCTGACCCCCACACCACTTTGCGCGAAGCCGAGCGGGTGCTGGTGCCCGAGGGCCGGGTGGTGATTTCGGGCTTCAATCCGGTCAGCCTGTGGGGGCTGCGGCAAACCCGGGCCCGGATGTACCGCCGACTCGGCGTGGGCGACCTGTACCTGCCCGAGGCCGGGGAATTCATCGGCTACTGGCGCTTGCGCGACTGGCTGCGCCTGCTGAGCTTCGAGGTGGAATCGGTGCAGTTTGGCTGCTACCGCCCGTCGGTGCGCAGCGAGGCCTGGCTGCAGCGCTTTGCCTGGATGGAACGCGTGGGCGAGCGCTCCTGGCCCATCCTGGGCGCTGTGTATTTTGTGGTGGCGGTCAAGCGGGTGCGCGGCATGCGCTTGCTGGGGCCCAGCTGGAAGGCGCCCAAGGTGCTGGCCAACGCGCCGGTCCCCATCGCCAACCGCAAAGCCCACCGTGACGCCCACGATGGCCGCTAAGCCATCTGGTAAAAACGACCCCTGTTTGATTGATATAGAAAGCTGTGTTTGAACCACGTTGACATGTATACCGATGGCGCCTGCAAGGGCAACCCTGGCCCGGGCGGCTGGGGCGTTTTGCTGACCTGGGGCGGTACCGAGAAAGAACTGTTTGGCGGCGAGCTGGCCACCACCAATAACCGTATGGAAATGATGGCCGTGATCGAGGGCCTGAGCGCACTCAAGCAGCCTTGCAGTATCACCTTGTACATCGACAGCCAGTACGTGCTCAAGGGCATGACCGAATGGCTCAAGGGCTGGAAGTCCCGCGGCTGGATGACCGCTTCCAAAGAGCCGGTAAAGAACGTCGACCTGTGGCAGCGGCTCGACACGCTGGTGAACACCGCCGGCCACAAGATCGAATGGCGCTGGGTCAAGGGCCATGCGGGCCACCCGGGCAACGAGCGTGCCGACGCGCTGGCGAACCGTGGCGTCGACCTGGCCCTGGCCAAGCGCTAAACCCCGACAGGCCATGTCCGAGCACACCTTCCTCTGGCACGACTACGAAACCTTTGGTGCCAATGCGCGGCGCGACCGGCCGGCCCAGTTCGCCGCCATCCGCACCGATGCCGAGCTGAACGAGATCGGTGCGCCGATGATGCTGTACTGCCAGCCGGCGCCGGACTTTCTGCCCGATCCGCAGTCCTGCCTGATCACTGGCATCACCCCGCAGATCTGCCTGCAGCGCGGCGTGCCCGAGACCGCGTTTGCGGCCCAGATCGAGCAGGCCTTCAGCCAGCCCGGCACCATAGGCGTGGGCTACAACACCATCCGTTTCGATGACGAGATCACGCGCTTCATGTTCTGGCGCAATCTGATCGATCCGTATGCGCGCGAATGGCAAAACAGCTGTGGCCGCTGGGACCTGCTGGACGTGGTGCGCACCGCCTATGCATTGCGCCCCGACGGCATAGCATGGCCCACCAAACCCGAAGGCGGCCCCAGCTTCCGCCTGGAAGATCTGAGCCGTGCCAACGGCCTGCTGCACGAGGCTGCGCACGATGCCTTGTCCGACGTGCGCGCCACCATTGCGCTGGCCCGGCTGATCCGCAACGCCCAGCCGAAGCTGTTCGACTTCTGCCTGGGCCTGCACAAGAAAGACCGGGTCGCGGCCGAGCTGGGCCTGCCCACCACGGTGCAGGCGGCGCGGCCGTTTCTGCATATCTCCGGCATGTTCCCGGCCGAGCGTGGCTGCCTTGCGCTGATGTGGCCGCTGGCCATGCGCCCGAATAACAAGAATGAACTGATCGCCTGGGACCTGGCGCACAGCCCCGCCGCACTGGGCAGCATGAACGCCGACGAGATCCGCCTGCGCCTCTTCAGCAAGGCCGACGAACTGCCTGAAGGGGTAGAGCGCCTGCCGATCAAGACCATCCACCTGAACAAGTCGCCCATGGTGGTGGCCAACCTGAAGACCTTGACGCCCGAGCTGGCCGCGCGCTGGGGCTTGGTGGGCGATACGCTGCGAACCCACGCGGCCGAGATTCGGGCGTTACCCGACCTGAGCGCCATCTGGCCGCAGGTGTTCAGCCGGCCGGCCGAGCCCGCGCGCGATGTGGACGAAGACTTGTACGGCGGCTTTGTCGGCGACCACGACCGCCGCCGCCTGAGCGATCTGCGCACGCTGTCGCCCGAGAAGTTGGCCCAGGTGCGCAGCAGCTTTGACGACAGCCGGCTGGACGAGCTGCTGTTCCGCTACCGTGCGCGCAACTTCCCGGCCAGCCTGTCGCCTGAAGAGCAGCAGCGTTGGGAGGAACACCGCGCCGCACGCCTGTTTGACGGGGAGGGCGGTGCCCGCACCATCGACACGCTGTTCAGCGAGATCGATGCCCTGTCGGAAACCGCGGACGAGCGCGGCGAAGAAATTCTGGGTGCCTTGTACGACTACGCCGAAGCGATCGCCCCCGATCGAGATTGACCGCCCGGTCAACGCCACCACCACCAAGGATTGCACCCATGGCCCGAAGTCTCAGCAGTCTGTGGTTGAAAAGCCTAACCCGTATCGCCAAGACCCAGCAGAAGAAGCTGGTCAGAAGTTTGACGGTGGCGACCAAGAAGGCGACCAAGGCCGCGGTCAAAAAAGCGCTCGCGCCCCCGAAACCGGCGCCCAGGCCTGCCGCCCAACCAACGGCCAGGCCTGTCGCGAAGCCCGCCGCCAAATCCGCGCCACCGGCGATGTTGCCGGGCAGTTGGACGCGTTCCTTCTTCGCCGCACCCAACGGCCAGCGTATGAGTTACTGGCTGTACCTGCCACAGCGCAGCACGGCGCAGGCCTTCAAACCTTTGCCCTTGGTCGTCATGCTGCATGGCTGCACCCAGACCGCGCCGGATTTCGCCCAGGGCACGCGCATGAACCAGCTGGCCCAGCGCAAAGGCTTTGCGGTGCTGTATCCACAGCAGCTGCTGACCATCGACGCCCACCGCTGCTGGCAGTGGTACCAGCGCGCCACGCAAAATGGCGGCGGCGAGGCCGCACTGGTGGCGGGTATGGTCACGCAGGTGGTGGCCAGGTTGGGGTTGGATGCAAGCCGGGTCTACCTGGCCGGCATTTCGGCCGGCGCGGCGCTGGCCCAGATCATCGCGCTGCGCTACCCCTTTCGCATTGCCGCTGTGGGCCTGCATTCCGGCCCGGTGTTTGGCACCGCGGACAACCGCATGGCGGCCTTTGGCGCGATGCAGACCGGCGGTGGCACCCATGTGGCGCAGGCGGTACATGCGTTGGCGGATGGCGGCGGCTTTCCGCGCATGCCCGCCATCATCCTGCACGGCGAGGCCGACAAGGTGGTGCGCATCGTCAACCAGCAGCAGGTGGCACAGCAGTTTCTGCGCATCAATGGCATCGCCGACCTGGCCCCGGTCACCGTACTCAGTCCCGCCCGGCCCAAGGGCCGCAGCCCGCGCCATGCCTTCCAGACGCAGGACTACCGTGTGGGCCGCAAACCCATCGTGTCGGTGTGCCGCATTGCCGGGCTGGAGCACGCCTGGAGCGGCGGCGATGGCACGCTGCGCTTCAACGACAGTGTGGGGCCGGACGCCAGCGCGCTGCTGTGGGCCTTCTTCGCCAAGCACCGGCGGCTGCGGGCCGTTCCGTAGTTTGCTATGGTTTAAATAGCTGCTTGCGCTGGTGGAATATGCGCGAGGGCCGTATTTTTTGTAAAAGCTCCCCTGCTCACCAGCCTAGCGTGTCAAACAGCGCCGGCACGCCGGCCAGCGTGGGTAGGGTGGCGTCGGGGCTGTAGTCGGGTAGCGGGCTGCGCCGGCCGCGGTCGATCCAGACGCAGCGGAAGCCGATGTCGCGGGCGGCCGCGTGGTCCAGGTGCGGGCTGGCGCAGATGTGGACCACATCCTCCTTGGCCACCTGCAGCTGGGCATACGCATATTCGAACAGCTGGCGCGCAGGTTTGTAGGCGCCGCCTTGCTGGGCGGTGATGACCCGGTCTATGCAGCCTCCCAGTTGGGCCACGTTGCCGGCAATGATGTCATCGTCGGTGTTCGAGATGATGCACAACCGGTAGCCGCGCGCCTTCAGCTGCTGCAGCGCGCCCACCATCTCGGGGAAGGGGGGCATAGCGCCTATGCGTTCGGTCAGGCGCAGGCCGTCGTCGGCCTGGCTGGGCAAGCCCAGCTCGGCCAGCGCCAGGTGCAGCGCCGTGCCCGAGACCTCGCGGAACGAGCGGTGCGGCGGGCTTTGCTCCAGCGCGTGCTCGTGCCGGTCGTACACGGCGATCAGTGTGGCCGGGTCGACGTGGGGAGCGTTTTTGGTCCGCAGAATCTCGGCGAAGACGGCTTGCAGCCCCTCGTCCCACTGGATCAGGGTGCCGTAGCAGTCGAAGGTCAGCCATTGCGGCCGGGGTGTGTGGTGCAGGGACATGGTGGTGTGCGGTGGGTGGATCGAGCCTGCACTGTGGAACATGCGATGCATATTTGCAAATTGATTTAATATTGATTTCTGATTTGAATAATCACTAACGAAACCATGCTCGACCTCGACCTGCTGAAGACCCTGGTGTGCGTGGTGGACGAGCGCAGCTTCACCCGCGCGGCCGAGCGGGTGCACCGCACGCAGTCCACCGTCAGCCAGCAGATCCTGCGGCTGGAAGACAGCGTGGGCCATGCCTTGCTGCAGCGCGACCGCACCGGCAAGAACGTGGCCCCCACCGAGCGCGGCGAGATGCTGGCCGGCTATGCGCGCCGGCTGCTGGCCATCGCCCAGGAGGCCGAGGACGCGCTGGCCAGCTCCAGCGCGCTGGCCACGGTGCGCATCGGCTTGCCAGAGGATTTCGACGCGCGCCGCATGACGGCCATCCTGTCTGGCTACATGGCCATCGCCCCCCATGTGCGGCTGGAAACCACCAGCGGCATGAGTGTTGATTTGCAGCGTGCTCTGGCCGCCGGCAGCATCGACATGGCCTTGCTCAAGCGCGAGCCCGGCAGCGGCCCCTGCATCGCGTCCTGGCCCGAGCCCCTGGTGTGGGTGGCCGGCACCACGCATGTGCCGCCGGCGGACGAGGTGCGGCTGGCCTTGTATCCACAGGGCTGCATCTACCGGCTGCGGGCCACGCGTAGCTTGGACAAGGCCGACAGGCGCTGGCGCATCGTGTTCGGCAGCCAGAGCCTGGCCGGCATCCAGGCGGCGGTGGCCTCGGGCCTGGCCGTCAGCGTGCTGCCGACCAGCGCGGTGCTGGCCGAGCACCGCGTGCTGGGGCCGGCCGACGGCTATCCCGCGCTGTCGCCCTGCGAACTGGCCCTGGTCGGGGCCGCGCTGCCGCTGAGCGCCGCACAGCGCAGCCTGGCCGACTATCTGCGCAACGCTATCAGTAGCGCCTAATTGCTACCATTTAAATAGCTGCTGGCGCAGGTGAAATAAGCGCGGGAAGGCAATTTCTTATATATTTTTAACTACGGGAAACTCCCTGTGATCGGCTGGGTAACCCGTCAGTAACTTGTCAAAAAGCTGTGCTCATAATCCCGTCAACAAAATAAGCCTGGACCGGTATTCGGTGAACAGGAACTGGAGGCATCCATGCGCAGCACCCACCCGTACCAACAGGGTTTGGACAAGAACCCTGCCAACTTTGTGGCCTTGTCGCCGCTGAGCTATATCGAGCGCTCGGCCCATGTGTACCCCGACCGCCTGGCCATCATTTACGGCGACCGCCGCCAGACCTGGGCCCAAACCTATACCCGCTGCCGCCAACTGGCCGGTGCCTTGCAGGCCCGCGGCATAGGCGAGGGCGATACCGTGGCCGTGATGCTGCCCAACGTGCCGGCCATGCTGGAAGCCCATTTCGGCGTGCCCATGTCGGGCGCAGTGCTGAACACCTTGAACACCCGGCTGGATGGCGAAGCCATCGCCTTCATGCTGCAGCACGGCGAGGCCAAGGTGCTGCTGATCGACCGCGAATTTGCGCCGGTGGTGGAGAAAGCCCTGTCGCTGCTGGGCGGGCAGCGGCCCTATGTGATCGAGGTGGAAGACCCGCTGGCGCCCGACGGCAAGGCGCTGGGCGACACCAGCTACGAGGCCTTCATCGCCCAGGGCGACCCGCAGTTCGCCTGGCAGCTGCCGGCCGACGAATGGGATGCGATTGCGCTGAACTACACATCCGGCACCACCGGCAACCCCAAGGGCGTGGTCACCCACCACCGCGGCGCCTACCTGAACGCGGCCAACAACGTGCTGGCCTGGCAGATGCCGCACCACGCGGTCTATCTGTGGACGCTGCCGATGTTCCACTGCAATGGCTGGTGCTTTCCCTGGACCATGGCCCTGGTGGCCGGCACCAGCGTCTGCCTGCGCCGGGTCGATCCGGCCGCCATCTTTGGCTTGATCCGCGAGCACCACATCACCCATTTGTGCGGTGCACCGATCGTGTTCAACATGCTGATCCATGCGCCGGCCGCGCTGCGCGAGGGCATCACGCACACCGTGCTGGGCCTGATGGCGGGCGCAGCGCCGCCGGCTGCGGTGATCGAAGGCTGCGAGAAAGCCGGCATCGACGTCACCCACACCTATGGCCTGACCGAGGTGTATGGCCCGGCGGCCGTTTGCGCCAAGCAGGAATCCTGGGCCAGCAAACCCCTGGACGAGCGGGCCCGCCTGAACGGCCGGCAGGGTGTGGCCTACCCACTGCAGCAGGCGATTGCGGTGCTCGACCCCGAGACCCTGCAGCCGGTGCCGGCCGACGGCACCACCATGGGCGAAATCTTCTTCCGCGGCAACGTGGTGATGAAGGGCTACCTGAAGAACCCGGCCGCCACGGCCGAGGCCTTTGCCGGCGGCTGGTTCCACACCGGCGACCTGGCGGTGATGCACCCCGACGGCTACGCCCAGATCAAGGACCGCAGCAAGGACATCATCATCTCGGGCGGCGAGAACATCTCGTCCATCGAGGTCGAAGACGTGCTGCACCGGCATCCGGCGGTGATGCTGGCCGCGGTGGTGGCCCAGCCGGACGAAAAATGGGGTGAGGTGCCGTGCGCGTTTGTCGAGCTCAAGCCCGGCGTCCAGGCCACGGCCGAGGACATCATCGACTTCAGCCGCACCCAACTGGCCCGCTTCAAGGTGCCCAAACACATCGTGTTCTGCACATTACCCAAAACGTCAACCGGGAAAATCCAGAAATTTCTGCTGCGCGCGCAAGTAAAGTCTATGGATTGAGTCAGAAAGGAAATACTTTTGCTTAAAACATTGCCTGACGACACCATTCTCCAGACGCAGGGCCTGACCAAGGAGTTCCTGGGTTTTGCCGCCGTTTCCAATGTGAACCTGCAGGTCAAACGCGGCAGCATCCATGCGCTGATAGGCCCGAATGGTGCCGGTAAAACAACAGTTTTCAATCTGCTGACCAAGTTCATCCAGCCCACCCAGGGCCATATCCAGTTCAACGGCATCGACATCACGCGCGAAAGCTCGGTGCAGGTGGCGCGCCGCGGCATGGTGCGTTCGTTCCAGATCTCGGCCACTTTTGGCCACCTGACCGCGCTGGAGAACGTGCGCGTGGCGCTGCAGCGCAAGCGCGGCGACTCGTTCAACTTCTGGTCGTCGGTGCGCCGGCTGGATGCGCTGAACGACCGGGCCATGGCCTTGCTGGAAGAAGTTGACCTGCGAAGCTTTGCGGATACCGTGGCCATCGAGATGCCGTATGGCCGCAAGCGCGCACTGGAGATCGCCACCACGCTGGCGCTCGACCCCGAGCTGATGTTGCTGGACGAGCCCACCCAGGGCATGGGCCATGAAGACGTGGGCCGGGTGGTGGAGCTGATCCGCAAGGTGTCGGCGAACCGCACCATCCTGATGGTCGAGCACAACCTGTCGGTGGTCGAGTCGCTGTGCGACACGCTCACCGTGCTGCAGCGCGGCAGCGTGTTGGCCGAGGGCAACTACGCCACCGTGTCCAAAGACCCGCGGGTGCTGGAAGCCTATGTGGGGGTGGAAGCATGAGCGATACCTCCCAAGAAGTTTTGCGCCTGAAGGGCCTGCACGCCTACTATGGCGAGTCGCACATCCTGCACGGCGTCGACCTGCATGTGAGCCGCGGCGAGCTGGTCACGCTGCTGGGGCGCAACGGCTCGGGCCGGACCACCACGCTGAAGGCGATTCTGGGCCTGGTCGGCAAGCGCACCGGCTCCATCCTGTTCAACGGAGTCGAGGTACAAAGCCTGGCGCCCCACCGCATTGCGCGCCTGGGCGTGGGCTACTGCCCGGAAGAGCGGGGCATTTTTGCCGGCCTGTCCACCGAAGAAAACCTGATGCTGCCTCCGGTGGTGTCCAGCGGCGGCATGACACTGGATGAAATCTATGCGCTGTTCCCCAACCTGCAGGAACGCCGCAACAGCCCGGGCACCCGGCTGTCCGGCGGCGAGCAGCAGATGCTGGCCATGGCCCGGATTCTGCGCACCGGCGCCAAGACCTTGCTGCTCGATGAAATCACCGAAGGCCTGGCCCCGGTGATCGTCAAGAAGCTGGGCGAGGTGATACGCCTGCTGAAGACCCGCGGCTACACCATCGTGCTGGTGGAGCAGAACTTCCGCTTCGCCGCGCCCCTGGCGGACCGGCACTATGTGTTGGAGCATGGCCAGGTGGCCATGGTTGTGCAAAAAGATGAGCTGGCAGCCAAGACCAGTGCCATGCAAGCCCTGCTCGGCGTTTAAGCCGGTTTTTTTATCCACCGTTGACCAGAGGAGACAACCCATGAAGTTCACCCCCACCCCCCTTGCCCTTGCTGTAGGCCTCAGTGTCTTGCTGGCCGGCGCCGCCCAGGCCCAGGTGTCGGATGGCATCGTCAAGATCGGCGTGCTGACCGACTTGTCGGGCACCTATTCCGACCTCGCCGGCAACGGCGCGGTGATCGCCACCAAGATGGCCATTGATGACTTCGTGGCTGCAGAAAAGCCCACGTTCAAGGTCGAAATGGTCTCTGCCGACCACCAGAACAAGGGCGACATCTCGAGCAACAAGGCGCGCGAGTGGATAGAGCGCGACAAGGTCGACGTGGTGACCGAACTGGTCACGTCTTCCACCGCGCTGGCAGTGCAGAAGATCGCCAAGGAAAAGAACCGCATCGCCATCGTCAACGGCGCTGGCTCTACCGCCATCACCAACGAGAGCTGCAACGACGTGACCGTGCACTGGGCCTACGACACCTATGCGGTGGCCAACGGCACGGCCAAGGCCGTGACCAAGGCCGGTGGCAAGAAATGGTTCTTCCTGACGGCCGACTACGCGTTTGGCCACGCGCTGGAAAAAGATGCGTCGGACGTGGTCAAGGCCAATGGCGGCGAAGTGGTGGGCGGCGTGCGGCATCCGTTCCCCACCTCGGACTTTTCGTCCTTCCTGCTCAAGGCCCAGTCCTCGGGTGCGCAGATCATCGGCCTGGCCAATGCGGGTGGCGACACCATCAATTCCATCAAGCAGGCGGCCGAATTCGGCATCACGCCCAAGCAGCAATTGGCCGGCTTGCTGATGTTCATTACCGACATCCATTCGCTGGGCCTGAAGACCACCCAGAGCATGTACCTGACCGAAGGCTTTTACTGGGATCTGAACGACGACACCCGGGCCTGGTCCAAGCGCTTCTTCGCCCAGCACAAGCGCATGCCGACCATGGTGCAGGCGGGCCAGTACTCGTCCACCATGCACTACCTGAAGGCGGTCAAGGCCATCAACAGCGACGACACGGCCAAGGTGATGGCGCAGATGAAGAAGATGCCGATCAACGACTTCTTCGCCAAGAACGGCAGCATCCGCGAAGACGGCCGCATGGTGCACGACATGTATCTGATGCAGGTCAAGACCCCGGCCGAATCCAAGACGCCGTGGGACTACTACAAGGTCAAGGCGGTGATCCCTGCGGCCGAGGCTTTCCAGCCACTGTCGGCATCGCGCTGCGCTCTGATCAAAAAGTAAGTTGATTCCCCCGGGGCCGCTTGCGGCCCCGGATTCTTTTGCGCTACGAGGGAAACATCCGCTATGGACATCTTCGGCATACCGTCACCCGCATTTTTTGGCCAGCTGCTGCTGGGGCTGATCAACGGCTCGTTCTATGCCATCCTGAGCCTGGGCCTGGCCATCATTTTCGGCCTGCTCAACATCATCAACTTCGCCCATGGCGCGCAGTACATGGTCGGCGCCTTCGTGGCCTGGCTGGCCTTTACCCACCTGGGCATCAACTACTGGGCTGCGTTGCTGTTGGCGCCTCTGGTGGTGGGGCTGGTGGCTGTGCTGATAGAGCGCACCATGCTGCGCCATCTGTACAAGCTGGACCACCTGTACGGCCTGCTGCTGACCTTCGGCCTGGCCCTGATTGCCGAGGGTGTTTTCAAGAATTACTTTGGCGTGTCGGGCCAGTCCTACGAGGTGCCCGAGCTGCTGCAGGGCGGCTTCAACCTGGGCTTCATGTACCTGCCGATCTACCGGGCCTGGGTGGTGGTGGCTGCGCTCACCGTGTGCTTCGGCGCCTGGTATGCGATAGAGCGCACCAGCCTGGGCGCCACGCTGCGCGCCGCCACCCAGCGACCGGACCTGGTGCAGGCCCTGGGCATCAATGTGCCGGTACTGCTGACCGCCACCTATGCGGTGGGCGCAGCGCTGGCCGCCTTTGCCGGTGTGCTGGCGGCGCCCATCATGCAGGTGAACCCGGTGATGGGCTCGAACCTGATCATCGTGGTGTTTGCGGTGGTGGTGATCGGCGGCATGGGGTCCATCTTGGGCGCCATCCTCACCGGCCTGGGGCTGGGCGTGGTCGAGGGGCTGACCAAGGTGTTCTACCCCGAGGCCTCGGCGGTGGTGATTTTTGTGGTCATGGTGTTGGTGCTGCTGGTCAAGCCCGCAGGCCTGTTCGGCAAGCAAGCCTAAAAGTCGAGATGGATTGGAATGAACACTATGACTGAACGCCAGCGCACTATTGCCTTATTTTCGGTACTGATCGCCGCGGGCTGCGTCGCGCCCTTCGTGCTGTACCCCACGTTTTTGATGAAGCTGCTGTGCTTTGCCCTGTTTGCCTGCGCCTTCAACCTGCTGCTGGGCTTTGCCGGGCTGCTGTCGTTCGGGCATGCGGCGTTCTTCGGCGGCTCGGCCTACATCACCGGCTACCTGTGCCGCGACCTGGGGCTGTCGCCCGAACTCGGCCTGCTGGCGGGGGCCGCGTTTGGCGGCGTGCTGGGGGCGCTGTTTGGCATGCTGGCGATCCGCCGCGAGGGCATTTACTTCGCCATGATCACGCTGGGACTGGCGCAGCTGGTCTACTTTGTGGCGCTGCAGATGCCGTTCACCGGCGGTGAGGACGGCATGCAGGGCATACCGCGCGGCAAGCTGTTCGGGGTGGTCGATCTGAACGACAACATCGCCATGTACTTCTTTGTGTTCGCGGTATTTTTGGCCGGCTTCTGGCTGATCCATCGCACCATCCATTCGCCGTTTGGCCAGATTTTGAAAGCCATCCGCGACAACGAGCCGCGGGCCATCTCGCTGGGCTATGACGTGGCCCGGTTCAAGCTGCTGGCGTTTGTGATCTCGGCCTCGCTGGCCGGGCTGGCGGGTTCGATGAAGTCGCTGGTGTTCCAGCTGGCTTCGCTGGCCGACGTGCACTGGCATACCTCGGGCCAGGTGGTGCTGATGACCCTGCTGGGCGGGCTGGGCACCATCCTCGGGCCGGTGGCGGGGGCCTTCACCATCGTCAGCCTGGAGAACCTGCTGGCCGACAAGGTGGGCTCCTGGGTCACCGTCATCATGGGCGCAATCTTTGTGGTCTGCGTGCTGCTGTTCCGCCGTGGCGTGGTGGGCGAGATCGGTGCCTTGTTCGGCAAGAAGCCGGCGGCCAAGCATAGCAGCCATTAAAGCAAAACGCTCCTGTTTTTGATGTCAAAAACAGGAGCGGCCGGTGCAGGTACTGCCTGCGCCAGAGGGCGATTTGGTGTCTGAAAAATTCCTTGTTTTTAGCGCACCAGCAGCACCGGCACATTGCAGTGCGCCAGCACCTGGGTGGCCACCGAGCCCATCACCAGATTGGTCAGCGCGCTGTGGCCGTGCGAGCCCATCACCACCATGTCGCATTTCTCGGCATCGGCAAACTGGGCAATGGTTTCGCCGGCCCGCCCCATCTTCCAGCTGGTCTTGGCATCGATGCCATGGCGCAGCAGAAACTCGCTGACCGGGGCCAGCACTTTCTCGGCTTCTTCCAGGGCATAGCTGTCTACGGCCTCCTTGCCCACCGCGCTGCGTACCCGCGGCGGTATCGTGGGCTGCACGGTCAGCACGACGTAGTCGTTGACGGTGGCAAACAACTCGTTGTGGGTAGCCAGGTAGGCCAGCATTTTCTTGGTGTGGGCGCTGCCGTCCACGGCGAGGAGAATTTTCATGCGATGCCTCCATTGGTTGTGCGCACCAGTGTAGCCAGGGGGCTCCACCGGTGTTTGCGCTAAATCAATGTTGGCAACGTTGGCAATGCGCCCGTGTCGCGCTAGTCCAGCAGTTCGGGCTCGGCCTGCACCAGTCCCTCGTACAGGCTTTCGAACGAATGCAGCGCGCCCTCGGGCTTGCCTATCTGCTCGTGCGTGTGGCGGGCCGTGGCTTCGTCTATGGGCTTGGGCGTGCCCGCAGCTTCGGCCAGCAGCTGGGTGTGGCAGGCGTTGTCCAGCGCGATGTACCACCAGGCCGCGGCTTCCACCGTTGGGCCGGCGGTCAGGATGCCGTGGTTCTGCAGGATCGCGCCCTTGCGGTCGCCCAGGGCCTTGGCGATGCGCAGGCCCTCGCTTTCATCGACCACCATGCCGGTGAAGTCGTCGAACAGCGCCACGTCGTCGTGGAACACGCAGGCGTCCTGCGTCAGCGTGTCGAGCTTGCGGCCCAGGGTCGACCAGGCTTTGCCGTAGGTCGAATGGGTGTGCGCTGCGGCGACGATCTTCGGGTTGTATTCGTGGATTGCCGCGTGGATGGCAAACGCCGCCTTGTTCAGAGGCCGGTCGCCGATCACGGTCTCGCCCTTGCTGTTGACCAGCAGCAGGTCCGACACCTTGATGCGCGAGAAATGCACGCCCAGCGGATTCACCCAGAAATGGTCGCTCAGCTCGGGGTCGCGCGCGGTGATGTGGCCGGCCAGGCCTTTCGCAAAGCCGAAGCGGGCGAACAGCCGGAAGGCGCCCGCCAAGCGCTCCTGCCGGTGCCGGCGCTCGGCCTCGATGCTGGTGCGCGGCGGAATCGGGTCGAACCAGAACTTCTGCTGCGGATGCGGGTTCAGCGGCAGGCGCGTAGTGTTCGTGCTGTTGCGGTCAATGGAGAGTACGGCGCTCATGCGGCCTTCCTTTGCGATGCGATGCGCTGGGCCACCAGTTCGCGGGTGCGCGGGATCAGCGCGCGGCCGTAGTCGGTGGCATCTTCCAGCGGGTCGAAGCCGCGGATCAAGAAGGTGGTGACACCCAGGTCGTAGTAGTCGAGCAGGGCATCGGCCACCTGCTCGGGCGTGCCGACCAGGGCCGTGCTATTGGAGCGGCCGCCGATGGCCTGTGCCACCGCGGTCCAGAGTCGTTTGTCGACGCGCGGGCCCTTGTCGGCCGCTGCCAGCAGGCGTTTGGCACCCTCGCTTTGCTGCGGCCCGCCGACGCCAAAGCCTTGCACCACACGCAGGCGCTTGGTCTCGGCCAGGATGGACTCGGCGCGCGCCCAGGCCTTGTCTTCGGTCTCGGCCAGGATGGGGCGGAAGGACACCGAGAAGCGCACCTGGCGGCCATGCTTGGCGGCTTCGGCGCGCACGCGGGTGGTCAGTTCGCGCGCTTGGTCCAGCGACTCGCCCCACAGCGCGTACACATCGGCATGCTTGCCGGCGACCGGAATCGCGGCTTCCGACGCACCACCGAAGTACACCGGCACATGGGGCCGGCCGTTCAAGCTCTGCACCGGCTTGACGTCGGAGAACGCGTTCTGGAAACGGTAGTGCGCGCCCTGGTGGTCAAACGGCTTGTCGGCGGTCCAGACCTTGCGCAGCACGTCCAGGTATTCGTCGGTGCGGGCATAGCGCTGGTCGTGGTCCAGCCAGTCGCCGTCGCGCTTTTGCTCGTCGTCCGAGCCGCCGGAGATGTAGTGCACCGCCAGCCGGCCGCCGCTGAACTGGTCTAGCGAGGCGAACTGGCGCGCCGCCAACGTGGGCGCCACAAAGCCGGGGCGGTGGGCCAGCATGAAGTGGATGCGCTCGGTCACCGAGGCCGCGTAGGCCACCGTCAGGGTCGCATCGGGGCTGGTCGAATGGTGGGGCACCAGGACGCGGTCAAAGCCGGCCTGCTCGTGCGCCTGGGCGAAGGCGCGCACATAGTCGCGGTCGATGGCCGGGCCCTGGGCGGCATGGATTTCCGAAACCTTGTGGGTCTGGATCATGCCGATGAATTCAACATCGTTCTGGCTCATGGAGTGTCCTTGGCAAAAATGGGGTAGGGGGAGGGTCAGGCGCGGCGCAGCAGGCTGTCGAAGCTGCGGTCCCAGAACGGCAGCACATTCGCCGGCCCATCGAGCACGCCGAGCTTCTGGAAGGTGTCGGCCACGTCTTGGTGGCTGCGCACCACCTTGTCGTCCACGGCGGCCAGGCTGTAGTCGCCGCTGCGGCCGTTGAACAGCTCGACCAGGTCGCCCACCGGCACCCGGGTTTCGGCCGACTGGGCCTTGGCATAGGCCAGGTAGTTGCCGTTGATCCAGGCAAAGGAGCGCTGCAGGCGCTGCAGCAGGTCGCCAATGGCGGCGCGGCGGGGCGCGTCGTCCAGGGTACGCGGATTGGCGTAGATGGGGAAGTTGCCCGACAGATAGCCCACTGCCGTCTTGATGGTGCGCGCGCCGTACTGGGTGCGAGCCAGCTGGCCGTTGTAGCCGTAGATGGCCCAGGCATCCAGGTCGCCGCGGGCAAAGGCCGACAGGCCATCGGCCGGTGTCAGGCTGACCGCATCGATGTCGCTGAACGACAGCCCGACTTCGGCCAGCTGCTTGGCCAGGTAGTAGTGGGCGGTGGTGGCGCGCACATAGCCGATGCGCTTGCCCTTGAAGTCGGCGATGCTGCGGATGGAGGAGTCCTTGCGTGCCAGAGTGGCCTGGTTGTTCAGGTCTTCATGGGTCACGGCGACGAAGCGCACCTTGGCCTTTTGCCGCGCGGCAAATACGGCCGGGATCTCACTGCCCGAGCCCAGGTCCAGCGCATCGCCGTTGATGGCTTCGATGTGCAGCACGCCGTTGTTGAATTCACGCCAGTCGAGCTTGTATGGCGTATTCGCCTGGCCCGAGGCCTGCAACAGCGGGCGCCACAGGCCCTTGTAGGTGCCGACGCGCAAGGTCACGCCGCTGAGGTCTTGGGAGGAGGTCGGGGAGGCCGCCTGGGCGGCGCCGAGGCCGGCAGCGCCCAGCGCTGCTGCGGCTTGCAGCCATTCGCGGCGGGTCAGTACAGAAGTGTTCATGCCCTGCACCGTAACCAGCGCAGCGCAGAAAGCCAACGCAGAAAAACGCATGTCCATAGTTGGAATGCGTTGTTGGGCCGCGCGGCCCGGCTTGCTAACTTCGCGGCATGACCGATCTACACCATTCCTCTGTTTCGCGCCGCCAATGGCTGCAACGTGCTGCGGCGCTGCCGGCGCTTTCTGCTTTGCCTTTGCTGGGCCGCGCCCAGACGCCACCGGCTCTGGTGCTGGGCGACCAAGCCGGCGGCCTGCGTGCGCTGTTCGAAGCCTCGAAGGCGCTGGACGGCGCGCCGTTCAGCTGGCGCTGGGCCAACTTCCAGGGCGCGGCGCCCTTGTTCGAGGCCCAGCGCAGCGGCGCGGTGGACACGGCCATGGCCGGCGACCTGCCGGTGCTGGCCGCAGCCGTGGGCAAGACGCCGCTGAAGATCGTCGCCACCCGTGTCGGCAAGGCCGATTCGTTGGGCATCGTGGTACAGGGCAATTCTTCCATCCGCAGCGTGGCCGATCTGCGCGGCCAGACGGTAGTGGTGTCGTCGGCGCGCGGCAGCATTTCGCAGTACCAGCTGTACGGTGCGCTCGAAGAAGCCGGCGTGCGGCGCGACGAGGTGAGCATCAAGTTCGTGCTGCCCACCGATGCGTCCACCGCGTTTTCGTCCAAGCAGATCGACGCCTGGGCGATCTTCGACCCGTACTACACGATTGCGCTGCAAAACGGCGGCCGCATCCTGCGCGACGGGCGCGGCATCAATACCGCTTTAGGCTTTATCACCGCCAGCGAAGAGGCCCTGGCCGACGCCGGCAAGCGCAAAGCCATCGTGCAGTTTCTGGACCGCCTGGCCCGGGCCGGCGACTGGGCGCTGGCGCATCCCGAAGCCTATGCCCAGGCCTACACCCAGCTGACCCGGCTGCCGATCGAGGCTGCGCGCACCATCACCGCGCGCGCCGCGGTGACGGGACGCCCGGTTAGCGAGGCCGACATCACCGCGCTGCAAACCGTGGCCGACCGCTCGGCCCGCGATGGCATCCTGCCGGTGCGCGTCGATGTGCGCGCCATCACCGATGCCCAGCTCTGGCCGCGCGCCGCCTGAAAGCAAAACGCTCCTGTTTTTGATGTCAAAAAAAGGAGCGTATCCCGCAGGTTTTACCTGCGCTAGAGCCTTATTTCATGCCTGAAATTCGGCCTAGCAATCACATGCCCGCGTAGTTCGGCCCGCCGCCGCCTTCCGGCGTGACCCACACGATGTTCTGCGTCGGGTCCTTGATGTCGCAGGTCTTGCAGTGCACGCAGTTCTGCGCGTTGATCTGCAGTCGGTCCTGGCCGGCATCGGTTTTCACGAACTCGTACACGCCGGCCGGGCAGTAGCGCGCCTCGGGGCCGGCGTAGGTGTGCAGGTTGATGTTGACCGGCACGCTGGCATCCTTCAAGGTCAGATGCGCGGGCTGGTTCTCTGCATGGTTGGTGTTGCTGATGAACACGCTGCTCAGGCGGTCGAAGGTCAGCTTGCCATCGGGCTTGGGATACACGATGGGCTTGCATTCGGCCGCGGGCTTGAGGTAGGCGTGGTCGGGCCTGTCGCGGTGCAGGGTCCAGGGGATGTGACCTTTGAACAGGAACTGCTCGATGCCGTTCATCAGCGTGGCGGTGAACAAGCCCTTCTTGAACCAGGCCTTGAAGTTGCGTGCCTTGTGCAGCTCGGTGTGCAGCCAGCTTTTCTCAAATGCCGCCGGGTAGGCGCTGAGCTCGTCGTGCTGGCGGCCGCTGGTCACCGCGTCATAGGCGGCTTCGGCGGCCAGCATGCCGGTCTTGATGGCGGCGTGGCTGCCCTTGATGCGGCTCACGTTCAGGTAGCCGGCATCGCAGCCGACCAGCGCGCCGCCAGGGAATACGGTCTTGGGCAGGCTGGACAGTCCGCCGGCGGTGATGGCCCGCGCGCCGTAGCCTAGGCGCTTGGCCGGGGCCACGCCGTGCTCGGTATCGCCTTCCAGGTACCAGCGCACATTGGGGTGGGTCTTCCAGCGCTGGAACTCCTCGAACGGGCTCAGGTAGGGGTTGGCGTAGTCCAGGCCGGTGATGAAGCCCAGCGTGACCTTGTTGCCCTCCATGTGGTACAGAAAAGCACCGCCGTAGGTGCTGCTGTCCATGGGCCAGCCGGCGGTGTGCATCACGAAGCCGGGCTGGTGGCGTTTGGGGTCAATCTCCCAGACTTCCTTGATGCCCAGGCCGTAGGTTTGCGGGTCTTTGCCATCGTCCAGTTTGAACTTGGCGATCAGCTGCTTGCCCAGGTGGCCGCGTGCGCCTTCGGCGAACACGGTGTACTTGGCGTGCAGCTCCATGCCGATCTGGAAGTCGGCGGTGGGCTCACCTTCCTTGCTGACGCCCATATTGCCGGTGGCCACGCCTTTGACCGAGCCGTCGGCGTTGTAGAGCACTTCGGCCGCGGCGAAGCCAGGGAAGATTTCCACGCCCAGCGCCTCGGCCTGCTCGCCCAGCCATTTGGTCAGCGCGCCCAGGCTGATGATGTAGTTGCCATGGTTCTGGAAGCAGTCGGGCAGCAGCAGATTCGGTGTGCGAAACGATGATTTTTCACCCAGGAAGATCATTGCATCGTCGGACACCGGCTGGTTCAGCGGAGCACCCATGGCCTTCCAGTTGGGGAACAGCTCGCTCAGCGCAATCGGGTCCATGATGGCGCCGCTGAGGATGTGGGCGCCCGGCTCGGAGCCTTTTTCCAGTACCACCACCGACACGTCCGTGCCCTTGGTCGCAGCCAGCTGCTTCAGGCGGATGGCCGTGGCCAGTCCACCCGGGCCACCACCGACCACCACCACGTCGTACTCCATCGCTTCACGGGGGCCAAACTGGGCCAGGATCTCTTCGTTGGTCATGTCATTCTTTTCTGGTGTGGGGCTGCCGGCAGCAGTTACGGCGCTGTTACGACAAGGGACAAAATCGCCGCGATTTTATGCGGACTGGCATGGGGGCACTGTCACAATCGGGCCATTCCTGCATCATCTTGGAGACACTCGCAATGGCATACAGCATGGATCTTTCGGGCCGGGTGGCTTTGGTTACCGGCGCTTCGGGCGGCCTGGGCGCGCAATTCGCCCGCACTCTGGCACACGCCGGCGCGGCCGTGGTACTGGCCAGCCGCCGGGTCGACAAGCTCAAGGAGCTGCGCGCCCACATCATTGGCGAGGGCGGCGATGCCACCGTGGTCGAGCTGGACGTCAGCGACAGCGACTCCATCAAATCGGCTGTGGCGCACACCGAGACCGAGGTCGGCTCGATCGACATCCTGGTCAACAACTCGGGCGTCAGCACCACGCAGCGGCTGCAAGACGTGAGCGAAGACGACTTCGACTTCATGTTCAACACCAATGTGCGCGGCGCGTTCTTCGTGGCGCAAGAAGTGGGCAAGCGCATGCTGGCCCGCGCTCAGGGCTCGGCGCCGGGCAGCTTCACCGGCGGGCGCATCATCAACATCGCCAGCATGGCCGGGCTGAAGGTGCTGCCGCAGATCGGCGTGTACTGCATGAGCAAGGCCGCGGTGATCCAGATGACCAAGGCCATGGCGGTGGAATGGGGCAAGTACGGCATCAATGTGAACGCCATCTGCCCCGGCTACATCGACACCGAAATCAACCACCACCACTGGGGCACCGAGCAAGGCCAGAAGCTGGTGAACATGCTGCCGCGCAAGCGCGTGGGCAAGCCGGAAGACCTGGACGCGCTGCTGGTGATGCTGGCCAGTGGGCAGAGCCATTTCATCAACGGTGCGGTGATTGCCGCCGATGACGGTTTCGGTGCTGCCTGAATGAATTGGCTCACCCCCAGGCTGCAGCGCTTCGCGTCTTTCGCCAACCCCCTTGCAGGGGGCAACACCTGCGGCCTGGCGTAGCCAGTTCCGCGGTGTTCTGGAGGGGGCGTCTGTAGGCGCGGTCGGTGTTTTTTTCCGTGCTTGATATGACTTTGAAATGCTGACGGGGATTTTGGCCGGGCTGGCGGCCGGTGCGCTGTGGGGTCTGGTGTTCATCGCGCCGCGGGTGCTCAGCGGCTTTGCGCCGGTGGATGTGGCCGTGGGGCGGTTTGTGGTCTATGGCGCGTTTGCAGCTGTGCTGGTGTGTGCGGGCTGGCGCTCTCGGCCCCGGCCAACGCGGCAGCAGGCCTGGGCCGCGCTGGGCCTGAGCATGTTGGGTTTTACCGGTTACTACTGGCTGCTGGCCCTGGCGATTGTGGATGCGGGCACCGAGCTGCCGACGCTGATCATCGGCACGATTCCGGTCTGGGTGATGCTGCTGGGCAAGCCCGGGCATTTGCGCTGGTCGGCCTTGCTGCCGGGCCTGGCGCTGACCATGGCCGGCCTGGCGTTGATGCTGGGCGTGCAGCAGGCGGGTGACACCACGGCCTATCCACATACCTGGCGCGGCATCGGTTTGGCATTGGCGGCCATGGCCAGCTGGACAGCGTTTGCAGTGTGGAACTCGGCCTGGCTGAAGCGCCACCCCGAGGTGCGGGCCAGCGACTGGACCAACTGGCTGGGTATCGCCACAGGTGTCGGCGCCATGGGCTTGTGGTTGCTGGTGGGTTCAGAGCCAAAAGTGCTGCTGGCGCAGGAAGATAAAGCGCTGGCAGCTATTGTATTTGTAGCGATAGGGGTGGGCTCTGGCTGGCTGGCCACCGTCTGCTGGAGCATGGCGTCGCAGCGTTTGGGTGCCAGCCTGTGCGGCCAGCTGATCGTCAGCGAAACCCTGTTCGGCTTGCTGTATTCGTTTGTCTGGGACGGTCAGTGGCCTAGCGGCCTGCAGTGGCTGGCGGTCGTTTTATTCACCCTGGGCATCGTCGCCTCGATTCGCGTACACCGTTAGGCGCGCGGCTTCAGCATGCGCTGCACGTCCAGCGCAGCCCCCAGTTTTTTCTCCACAGCCCAGGGCTCGCCGTGCAGCTGCGCGGCCAGCAGCTCGGCGCACAGGTGCGCAAAACTCAGTCCGCGCGAGCCCATGGCCGTGCTGACCCACAGGCCAGGTGCGACGCAGCCGACCATGGGCATGCGGTCCGGCGCCGCACAGCGCACGCCGGCCCAGGCCTGTACGCCATTGCCGAACTGCGCTTGCAGGGCGTGGGCGGCGTCCGGCAGCAGCACCTGCAGGCGTTCCAGGTTGGCTTGGTGGTCGGCGGCGGTGATGTTGGCTTGGGCGTTGTCGCGCTCGAAGCTCGCGCCCATGACCCAGCGCCGGCCCTCGGCCGTCGGCAGATCGGGGATAAAGCTGCCGTGGCCGTTGACGGGGTAGGGCGGCAGCGCCTCGGCCCCGCGTGGGCCCATGCTGACCTGGCCGCGGATAGGCTGCAGCGGCAGCGCCACCCCGGCCAGTGCGGCGCTGCCCAGGGCAGCGGCGACCACCACTAACGGGGCTTGCGCCAGCAGTTCGCCGTCGGCGTCCCATACCTGCCAGTTGCTGCCCGTCTGTTGCAGACGTTCGGCCCGGGCATTGCCTTGCCATGTGATGTTGGGCTGGTCCAGCCAGGCCTGCACCAGCCGGGCCGGCTTGATCCAGCCTGCATGTGCGTGCCACAGCGGGCCGTCTTCAGCGCGCATCTCCTGCACGCCCGAGGGCTGCCAGTCTTCGCCCGCTTGCAGCAGGGCCGCAGCCTGCTGCAAGGTGGCGCGCACGCCGCTGCGCGACAGGCGTGACAGCAGGTTGTCGTCCTTGGACACCAGCGGCGCCAGCACCCCGCCGGGCAGACCGGAGGCGCCGGCAGCGGGCGCCGCAGCGGCGTCCAGTACCGTGACTTTCCAGCCGCGCCGCGCCAGGCTGGCGGCCGCGGCCGCGCCGGCCACACCCGACCCGATGACCACGCAGTGGCTGGGCTGCATGGGCGCGGCCAGCGGCGGTTTGCGCGGCTCCCATTGCGGGTTGAAGCTACCTTGCAGGTTGTCGCGCTTGGGTGGCACGCCCGGGGTTTTTTGCACCTCGAAGCCGCACTGGGCCAGGCCGTCGCGCACGGCGCGGGCAATGGTCCAGGTGGCGACACGGGTGCCGCGCCGGCAATGCCGGGTCACGGCTTTCAGCGTGTGCAGGCTCCAGATTTCCGGGTTGCGCTGCGGGCTGAAGCCGTCCAGGTACACGCTGTCGGCCTCGAACACCATCTCACGCAGCATGGGCTGGGCCTCGCCTATGCACAGCGTCAGCATCACCCGGCCGCCTTCAAACACCAGGCGGTGGAAGCCGGGCGACAGCTCCCACCACTGGGCGTGCAATTGCGCGGCCAGCGGCAGGAGTTCGGGGTGGGCGGCAAAGCTGCGCAGCAGGTCGTCGGCGCTGGCGGGCCAGGCTTCGATGGAGACGAAATGCAGCAGCTGCGGGCGTTGCGGGTCGGCCTTCCAGGCGGCCCAGGTGACCAGAAAGTTCAGGCCCAGGCCAAAACCGGTCTCCAGGATCCGCCACTGCGGCTGGTCGGCCCACGCGGCGGGCAGGCCGCAGCCTTTGAAAAACACCTCGTTTGCCTGCGTCAGCCCGCCGGATTCACTGCGGTAACGGTCATTGAAGCGCGGGCTGAACGGCGTCCCATCGGGCAGCCATTCAATCGGTTCGGCCAAGATCAGGGTGTGGGTGGAACGTAGCCCTGGGCGGCATCGGCGCCGCTGCCGAAGAAGTGGTTTTCCATCTGGCGGGCCAGGTATTGGCGAGCCCGCAGGTCGGCCAGGTTCAGGCGGTTTTCATTCACCAGCATGGTTTGGTGCTTGAGCCATGCGGCCCAGGCTTCCTTGCTGACGTTTTCCCAGAGGCGCTTGCCCAGATCGCCGGGATACGGGGGAAAGTCCAGGCCTTCGGCTTCTTTGTCGAGTTTGATGCAATGGACCATGCGTGCCATGTGGGAACCTTTTATGTATGTGGAATAAGCGCCAAAGCCCTCTTGGGTCTTGCGATGTAGGGTGCGACTTTAGCAATGTTTGCAACGCCCCTGAGGCGACCCGGGAACTCGCGGCCCGCCCGGGCTTTACAGAACTTAACCCCTAGCACGTCGGCTTGTTACACGGCTACCACGTTGTGGAATGACTGTATTTCAGGAGATTCTCTATGCGAGCTGCCATTTCTGTTGTGTTGCTAGCCTGTACCGTCAGCGGCTGCGTGGTGGCGCCCTATGGGCACCGCGCCTATGGCCCTGCGGTGTACGAGCAGCCCGAGGTCGTCGTGCAGCCGCAGGTCTATGTGGCGCCGCGACCGTACTACTCGCCGTACTACTACGGGCGGCCGGGCCACTACTGGCGCGGTGGCGGCGGTCGACGCTGAATCCGCTGGCCACGAAGGGAAATGCGGGCTATCGCTGAGCCGATACGGCGCAACGCAGCTGCGATTCCGCACCCCAAATCGCCAATCGCTTCCCGGCGCAATACCTGGGCCCGGCGCAAGGCCCGCTTATGCAGCTCTTGGTCGTTCGGTTGTGGCGTAGCCATAGGTGACCTCACCGGCTAGCAGGCAGGGCCTGGACATAGCGGTATTCCTGCGTGCGGCCCTGGTAGCCCCAGGCGTCCGCGGGCACTTCCTGCACCACGACATAGCTGGCCGGCGCCAATGGGCCGAGCAGCGACTCCAGCCCGGCAAACACCTGGGCCACGTAGCGGGCTTTTTCATCCTTGGTATTGGTGCCCGTCGTCACCTGGATTTGCAGGTAAAAACTGCGCAGCTGCTGGCTGGCCAGGGACGCACCGCCAATGAACCAATAGTGCGGATCTACAAATTCGACCGATACCGCGGTGAGTTCGTGCTTTTTCTGAAGGATGCTCGCCGTCAGGTCGGTGAGCAGCGCGCCGACCTCGGAGGCCACGGCAGCGGAAGCGGGCAGGCTGAGTTGGATGTGCAGGTAGGGCATGGAGTCGACTGTGTAGTGGATGTGGTTTGCACTGTAGGCAGTCAAGAAACTTGTCGAAACCGCATAAAAAGCATTTTGGTTTTGCAGTATCCGCAAAACAGGCCACAATCCAGCCATGCAGATCCAGCTTGACGACATCGCCTTGTTCGCCCGCATTGCCGAGCTGCGCACGCTGTCTGCCGCGGCCCGCGAGCGTGGTGTGCCGGTCAGCCAGGTGACCCGTGCCTTGGTGCGGCTGGAGGCCGGCTGCGGCGTGCGCCTGGTGCACCGCACAACCCACGGCCTGAGCCTGACCGACGAGGGCGACACCTTCCTGGCCTATGCCCGGCGCATGCTGGACGCCACTGCCGAGCTGGACAGCGAGCTGCGCGGCAAGATCAGCGGCCCTAGTGGTTGGGTGCGGGTCGGCGCCAGTGCGCTGATGGCCGAGTCGGTGATTGCTCCGGGTCTGGCCGGCTTGTACCAGCGCCATCCCCAGCTGCATCTGGACATTGCCGCCGACGACCGGGTGGTGGATATGGCACGCGACGGCATAGACGTGGCCATCCGCACCGGCAGCCCGGCCAGCGACACCCTGGTGGCACGGCAGATCGGCATCCATAGCCGCACCTTGTACGCCGCCCCCGCGTATCTGGCTGCGTTTGGCACGCCGCAGCATCCGGATGATTTGAAGCAGCACCGCATCATCACCAGCAGTGCCAGTGTCGCCATGAACCAATGGGGGCCCGCGGACAGCCCGCAGGACTGGGTGGCCAAAAGCCATACCCGGGCCGATAATTCTGCGGTGATGACTGCGCTGGTGCAGCATGGCGTGGGCATTGCCCGGCTGACCGATCTGATGGCCCGGCCGCTGGTGCGCAGTGGTGCACTGGTTCCGCTGTTGCAAGACCACTTCCCCAGCCCGCCCAGCCCGATCTATGCAGTGATGCTGCAGGAGCGGCACCGGCTACCCAAGATCCGCGCTTGCGTGGACTACTGGAAGGAATGGTTGGCGGGTGGCGATACCGCGACGTAACCCGTTTGCGTATTTCTATATTCCAAATTCGGCTATGTAAACAAAAAATCAGTTGTTAGCCGCCTATGGGTTTGCCGGGACAATATTGCTTACAACTTTATTGGTCAGGTTCAAGCATGCGCAATCTTCCCCGTGGTACCGGCTTTCTCCGCTCTTCCGTCACGCTCCGCAGCCTGTTTGCGGGCGCAGTGATCGCCGCCAGCGGCCTGGCATCGGCGCAGCAAACCACGCTGCTCAACGGCTCCTACGACGTGGCACGCGAGTTCTACAAGGACTACAACGCGGCTTTTGTAGCCCACATCAAGAAGACCAGCGGCAAGGATGTGAAGATCGACCAGTCGCATGCGGGCTCCAGCGCTATTGCCCGTTCGGTGGCCGAGGGCCTGGATGCCGACGTGGTGACCATGAATACCTCGACCGACATCGACTTCCTGGCCGACAAGGGCGTGGTCGCCAAGGACTGGAACAAGAAGTTCCCGGGTAATGCCTCGCCCACCACCTCGACCATGCTGTTCCTGGTGCGCAATGGCAACCCCAAGGGCATCAAGGACTGGGATGACCTGGTCAAGCCCGGCATCCAGGTAGTGGTGGTGAACCCCAAGACCGGTGGCAACGGCCGTTACGCCTATCTGGCCGCCTGGGGCTACGCCAAGAAGAAGGGCGGTAGCGATGCCCAGGCCGCTGAGTTCGTGGCCAAGCTGTACAAGAACGTGCCGGTGCTGGCCCAGGGTGGGCGCGCAGCGACAACCACCTTCCTGCAACGCAATATCGGCGACGTGCTGGTGACCTTCGAGTCCGAAGTGGTGTCGATCGACCGTGAATTCGGCGCCGGCAAGGTCGATGCGGTACACCCCAGCATCAGCGTCGTAGCCGAGAACCCGGTGGCGGTGGTGGAGCGCACGGTGGCCAAGAAGGGCACGGCCGCGCTGGCCAAGGAATACCTGGATTACCTGTACTCCGACGAGGCGCAGGAAATCGCCGCCCAGCACGCACTGCGTCCGCGCAACGAAGCCATCCTGAAGAAATACGTGGCGGTGTTCAAACCGATCCAGTTGTTCACCGTGAACGAGCTGTTCGGCAGCCTGGGCGAAGCGCAGAAGGTGCACTTCAACGACGGCGGCCAGTTCGACAAGATCTACACGCTGGGCGCTAAATGACAGCTGCGGTTTTTAATCCCCTGGCCCGCGCCAAAACCGGCAAGGCCAAACGGGTGTTGCCCGGTTTCGGCCTGACCCTGGGCTACACGCTGTTCTACCTGTGCGTGATCGTGCTGGTGCCGCTGTCGGCCCTGGTGTTCAATACCCTCAACCTGACCTGGGACCAGTTCGTCACGGCGGTCACCGGTGAGCGGGTGATGGCCTCATACCGGCTGACTTTCGGCGCCTCGCTGTTTGCCGCGCTGGTGAACCTGGTGTTCGGCCTGCTGGTGGCCTGGGTACTGGTGCGCTATAACTTTCCCGGCAAGAAGATCGTGGACGCGCTGGTGGACCTGCCGTTCGCCCTGCCCACGGCCGTGGCCGGTATTTCGCTGACGGCGCTGCTGGCCGGCAACGGCTGGATCGGCCAGTACCTGGAGCCCATGGGCATCAAGCTGGCATTCACGCCGGCCGGTATCGTGATTGCGCTGATCTTCATCGGCCTGCCTTTCGTGGTGCGCACGGTGCAGCCGGTGCTGGAAGACGCCGAGAAAGAGCTGGAAGAGGCCGCTACCTCGCTGGGCGCGACCCGCTTGCAGATCTTCACCCGCGTGATCCTGCCGCACATCACCCCGGCGTTGCTGACCGGCTTTGCCATGGCCTTCGCCCGCGCCATTGGCGAATACGGCTCGGTGATCTTCATCGCCGGCAATATGCCCCTGGTGTCCGAGATCACGCCGCTGATCATCGTCGGCAAGCTGGAGCAGTACGACTACGCGGGCGCGACCGCGGTGGCGCTGGTGATGCTGGTCATTTCTTTCATCTTGCTGCTGCTGATCAATGCCTTGCAGGCCTGGCAGCGCCGCCACACAGGAGCACCGGCATGAGCGCCGCATCCAAACCCGTGCGCCGCGCCCAGGCCGGCACCACCGAAGCCGCCTGGGTCCGCACCACGCTGCTGAGCGTAGCCCTGGTGTTCCTGTTCCTGTTTCTGGTGCTGCCACTGGCGGCGGTGTTTACCGAGGCCTTCCGCAAAGGCGCTGGCGCCTATTTCGAAGCGCTGCGCGAGCCGGACGCCTGGGACGCGATCAAGCTGACGCTGCTGGCCACCTCGATCGCCGTGCCGCTGAACCTGGTGTTTGGCGTAGCGGCGGCCTGGGCAATTGCCAAGTACGAGTTCTGGGGCAAGTCGTTCCTGACCACGCTGGTGGACCTGCCGTTCTCGGTGTCGCCGGTGGTAGCGGGCCTGGTCTACGTGCTGCTGTTTGGCGCCCATGGCTGGTTCGGCCCCTGGCTGCAGGCGCACGACCTGAAGATCATCTTTGGCGTGCCCGGCATCGTGCTGGCGACGATTTTCGTGACCTTTCCGTTCATTGCCCGCGAGCTGATTCCGCTGATGCAGGCCCAGGGCAATGACGAAGAGCAGGCAGCCATCGTGCTCGGTGCGACCGGCTGGCAGACCTTTTGGCATGTGACCCTTCCGAACATCAAGTGGGGCCTTTTGTACGGCGTGATCCTGACCAATGCCCGGGCCATGGGCGAGTTCGGCGCGGTGTCGGTGGTGTCTGGCCATATCCGTGGCCAGACCAACACCTTGCCGCTGCACGTCGAGATTTTGTACAACGAATACCAGTCGGTGGCCGCGTTTGCCGTGGCCTCGCTGCTGGCCATCCTGGCGCTGGTGACCCTGGTGATCAAGTCGGTGGCCGAATGGCGCATCGAGCGCGAACTCAAAGCCATCGCCGAAACGCCGCCCGAGCAGCCCGTGCTTGCCAATGTGTCGGCCTCGCTGAGTGCGCGGGTTGCCGTGACTGCCAGTTAAAGAAAGTACCTCCCATGAGTATCGAAATCCGCAATATCCACAAGCAGTTTGGCGACTTCACCGCTTTGGGCGACGTCAGCCTGGACATCGAATCCGGCGAGCTGGTGGCCTTGCTGGGCCCTTCCGGCTGCGGCAAGACCACGCTGCTGCGCATCATCGCCGGGCTGGAAACACCAGACGCCGGCAGCATCCATTTCGCCGGTGAAGACACCACCGATGTGCATGTGCGCGAGCGCCAGGTCGGCTTTGTGTTCCAGCATTACGCGCTGTTCCGCCACATGACGGTGTTCGAGAACGTGGCCTTCGGCCTGCGCGTCAAGCCACGCGGCCTGCGTCCCAGCGAGGCGGTGATCAAGGCCAAGGTGCATGAGCTGCTGGGCCTGGTGCAGCTGGACTGGCTCGCCAACCGCTACCCGTCGCAGCTGTCGGGCGGCCAGCGCCAGCGGATTGCGTTGGCACGGGCGCTGGCGGTCGAGCCCAAGGTCTTGCTGCTGGACGAGCCGTTTGGCGCTCTCGATGCCAAGGTGCGCAAAGAGCTGCGCCGCTGGCTGCGCCGCCTGCACGACGACCTGAACGTGACCAGCATCTTCGTCACCCATGACCAGGAAGAAGCTCTGGAGGTGGCGGACCGCGTAGTGGTGATGAACAAGGGCAAGGTCGAGCAGATCGGTTCGCCGCAGCAGGTCTGGGACCACCCGGCCAGCCCCTTTGTCTATGGCTTCCTGGGTGATGTGAATCTGTTCCATGGCCGCGCCCATGAGGGCGAGGTGCAGCTAGAAGGCATCAAGATCCAGGCACCTGAGCACCCGGACGCGCAAGATGCCAAGGCCTTTGCCTATGTGCGCCCACACGACATCGAAGTGCGGCGCTATGTGAAGGGCGAGGGCCTGGACGCCGCCGGCAAGCCCGTGGGCATGGTGGTGACGTTGAGCCGGGCGTTGGTGATCGGCCCGATCGCCCGTTTGGAACTAACGCCCATCGAGACGAACCAAGCCGTGGACAATACTCTGGACAACCTGGTCGAAGCGCAGTTGCCTGCGCAGCAGTTCCGGGACCTGGGTTTGAACGAGGGCGATACGCTGGTGGTGACACCGCGCCGCGCCAAGGTGTTTGTGGAGTCCGTGTCGGCTTGATGCTCTTGCTCAAAAGTGCGTCCGGTGGGCGCATTTTTTGAAAGCATGGGATGTTGTTGAACTGGATAGATGGCGCGCCGCGCCGCGTATGGTTGCTGGTGTGCCTGGGCTGCATTGGCCTGTTGGCTTTTGGTTTGTACCTGCAGCACGTGGTGGGGCTGGAGCCGTGCCCGATGTGCATCGTGCAGCGCTATGCTCTCGTTTTGGTAGCTATCATCGCAGGTGTTGTAAGCGCTAGCGGCAAGAAAAGCTTGCAAGTTGGCGGTGTGTTTCTGGTGCTGCTGGTGGCCGGTTTTGGCGCCTTTGTGGCGGCCCGCCAGAGCTTCCTGCAGTGGTATCCGCCCGAGGTAGCGACTTGCGGCCGCGACCTCTACGGCATGATTGAAACATTCCCCCTCAAGCGCGCGATTCCCATGATCTTCAAGGGCGGTGGCGATTGCACGGTGATCGACTGGACCTTTCTGGGCGGTTCCATCGCCAACTGGTCGTTCATCTGTTTTGCGCTGATTACGCTGCTGGCGCTGGTGTTCCTGGTGCGCAAGCTCAGCCGCCGTTGAGTATGGCTTATAATTGAGTGAATACTCAGTTATATTGAATCTCCATGGCCCGACCCCGTAGCGAAGACAAACACGCCGCCATCCTGGATGCTGCGGTGCGGGTGGTCGCCGAGCGCGGACTCTCGGCTACGCCGACTTCGGCGATCTCCAAGGCCGCCGGCGTGGCCGAGGGCACGCTGTTCACGTACTTCAAAACCAAGGACGCGCTGGTGAATGCGCTGTACCTGGACATCAAGCGCGAGATGGCCGGAACCATGATGGCCGGTTTTCCGCGCCACGCGGCGATTCGCCAGCAGCTACAGCACGTGTGGGACCACTACGTGGAGTGGGGCGTTGCGCAGCCCGCCAAGAAACAGGTCATGGCCCAGCTGCATACCTCTGCCTATATCACGGCAGAGTCCCGTGCCGTGGCTTCGGCACCGTTTGCCGAGATCGAGCAGGTGTGCAAGGCCAGCATCGCCAGCCAGGTGCTGCGCGACTATCCCGTGCCTTTTATCTGGGCCTGCATGTCCAGCCTGGCCGAGGCCACGATAGGCTGCATGGTGCAAGACCCGCAGGCAGCGGCCAGCTACCAGCGTGCGGGTTTTGAAGTGCTGTGGAACGGCATCGCTTTCAATGCGTAATTTTTTGATTTTTAGATGCGTGATTACTCACGCATAAAGTGTTCTTGTGACTGCATGCATGGAGAAAACCGCATGGACTGGACTGTGAAAGACATTCCGCCCCAAACCGGCAAGCGGGTGGTGGTGACGGGGGTAGGCGGCCTGGGCTTTGAAACCGCGCTGGCCTTGGCCGGCGCCGGGGCCGATGTGGTGCTGGCGGGGCGCGACGCCAAGAAAGGCCAGGATGCCGTCATACACATTCTGCGCATCCATCCGCATGCGCAGCTGCGCTTTGGGCAGCTGGACCTGGCGAGCCTGGCCTCGGTCTATGCTTTTGCCGACCGCTTGTTGGCCGAGGCCCAGCCCATCGATATCCTGGTCAACAACGCGGGCGTGATGGCACCACCGCGGCGCCATAGTACGGCCGATGGATTCGAGCTGCAACTCGGCACCAACTACCTCGGCCACTTCGCCTTGACCGCGCGCTTGTTGCCGCTGCTGTGCCGCAGCCCGGCGGCGCGGGTGGTCAATCTCAGCAGCCTGGCCCACCGGGGCGCAGCCATCCGGTTTGACGACTTGCAGTGGGAGCGCGGCTACAGGCCCTGGGTGGCCTATGGCCAGTCCAAGCTGGCCATGTTGATGTTCAGCCTGGAACTGCAGCGCCGCAGTGCGGCCGAGGGCTGGGGTCTGAGCAGCTATGCCGCCCATCCCGGCTACGCGCGTACCGACCTGATCGCCAACGGGCCCGGGCTGGGCGGGCTGTTGACTGCGCTCAACCGCTGTCTGCAGCCCTTGGTCAGCCATTCGGCCGCGCAGGGTGCGTTACCCACCTTATTGGCGGCTGTCGGCCCGCAGGCCCAGTCCGGCGCTTACTACGGACCGCGCGGATTCTATGAGCTCAAAGGGCCGCCTGCGCCGGCCCTGGTGGCAGCCCAGGCCCAGGATGCGGCGGCAGCGGCCCGTCTGTGGGCGGTGTCGGAGGATTTGACCGGCGCGCATTGGCTGCCCACACGATAGTTGGGTGCTACCGGCATGATGGGCCGGCGGGGGGCGAATGCCTAGCGCTGGCGGCTTAAACCGGCCAGACCGGCTGCAACACCATGGTGGTGCGTAGCGTGGCCCCGGGGGCCAGCAACTGACCGCCCACGTCGCCCTGGCCTTGCTGGGCCAGGTTCATCCAGTCGGTGCAGTTGCTGACGGGCTCAATGCAGAAGGCTTCACCTCCCTTGGGGCAGTACAGCACGAAGTAATCGAAAGGCGCCTCGGCGGTCATCACCAGCGCGGTGCCGGTGTCGGGCCAATCGACGCGGGCGTTGCGGTTCCAGCCGATGAAATTGTTGTCCAGGTCCAGCGTATCCAGCGCGATGCCGCTGCGCAGGGTTTCCAGGAAGGCCGGGGTTTGCAGGTTGGTGGGCATGACTTCGGCATCGCCGCCCCACATGGCTTTTACATCGGTGGTCAGGCGCGTACCGGGGCGGTGCGGCAGGTAGGGGTGGTGGCCCACGCCGACTGGCATGTCCACACTGTCCAGGTTGGTGACCGACAACACCAGGCTTAGACCAGTCTGTGCATCCAGCTTGAACTCTTGCACGGCACGGAACGCATAGGGCCAGTCGCCGGGTGTGTAGTCCAAGGCCAGGGTGGCATGGTCCGTGCCCTGTGCCACCACCTGCCAGGGCTGCTGCCAGGCCGTGCCATGGATGGCGTGCTTGGAGTCCGGGTAATTGGCGGCCAGGTTCAAGGCCCGCGGCCCGAAGCTGCTGCGGCCGTCGCGGATGCGGTTGGCATAAGGCACCAGCGGGAAGCTGCCCATGGTCCAAGGCTTGGCCGGGTCCAGCGTATCGGCTGCGCGCAGCCATTGCTGTTGCTGGGTGCCGCGCTGGCTGTAGAAGCGGGCAATCGAGCCACCGACCTGCGGGGCCAGGGTCAGATGGAGTTCGCCAGCGCGGAGTTCGATAGAGGAGGTCATGTTTTGTCTGATTATTGGTGAGGGAGGGCTTTGCAATGGCAGGGCACTTTGGGGTCGGCGCTACCGGATCTTCGTCGCATATTCTGCGTGCCGAATGTTACTGGCAATGCCAGCGCTGGGCTGGCGTAGCTGTGGAGTTACCGGTTGGACGGCGCTTTTTTCAAGCCCTGGAATCGGCCTCATCAAGGCTGGGGAAGCAATCTGTATCAAAACGTGATTTGGTGGTAATCTGATCCATTTGTAAGACTTTTAGCCAGATTCATTCGGGATGATGACACTATGACGATGGACCTCGTCGGCGACTTGCTCGGCCGACTCGATCAACTCAATGCTATCGGTGCGGCATTGTCCAAAGAACGGGACATCAACGGTTTGCTGGAAGGCATTTTGATTGCCGCCAAGAACATCACCCAGGCCGATGGCGGCACCCTCTACCGCATGACCGAGGACGGCAGTGCGCTGCGTTTCGAGATCATGCGCACCAATTCGTTAGACATCTTTCTGGGCGGCACCACCGGCCGGTCGATTGCATTTGCGCCGCTGCAGCTGATCAACGCCGAGGGCGGCTTCAACGACACCATGGTGGCCACCTATGTGGCGATCCACGACCGCACGGTGAATGTGGCCGATGCCTATACCGAGCCGGAGTTCGATTTCTCGGGCACCCGCAAGTTCGACACCCAAACCGGCTACCGCTCGCAGTCATTCCTGGCGGTGCCGCTGAAGAACTTCGAAGGCGAGGTCATCGGGGTGCTGCAGCTGATCAACGCCATGGAGCCCGACACGGGCCGGGTGGTCACCTTCTCGGAGGCCGACCAGCGCCTGGTCGAGTCGTTGGCTTCACAGGCCGCGATCGCCCTGAGCAACCGGCTGCTGGTGAACCAGCTGGAAACCTTGTTCGAGGCCTTCATCAAGCTGATCAATACCGCGATTGACGAAAAGTCGCCGTATGCGCGCGGCCGCTTTCTGCGGGTGCCTGCGCTGACCATGATGCTGGCCGAGGCGGTGGATGCGGTGACCGAAGGGCCGTACGCAAGTTTCAGCATGACCGAGCGGGACCGCTATGAGCTGAAGATCGCCGGCATGCTGCACGACTGCGGCAAGATCGCCACGCCCGTCCATGTGGTCGACAAAGCCACCAAGTTGCAGACCTTGTACGACCGCATCGGGCTGATCGACACCCGCTTTGAAGTGCTCAAGCGTGATGCCGAAATTGCCATGCTGCGGCAGCAACTGGCCTTGCGCACCTGTACCGATCCCGCCGCCGAGGCTGCACTGGCAGAGCAAAAGCAGATTGCCGTTGCCCGCATCGAGGCCGACCGGGCATTCCTGCGTGAGGTCAACCCTGGCCAGACCGCCATGACGGACGCCCAGCTGCAGCGGCTGCGCGAGATTGGCACCCAGCGCCGATGGACCAATCCCGAAGGGCTGCAAAGCCCGTTCCTGTCGGGCGACGAGCTGGAAAATCTGTCCATCCGCCGTGGCACGCTGAATCCGCAGGAGCGCGAAATCGTCAACCACCACATTGTTGCCACCAACCAGATGCTGGAGCAGGTACCCTGGCCCAAGCACCTGAAGAATGTGCCCGAGTATGCAGGTGCCCACCACGAGCGCATGGACGGCACAGGCTATCCCAAGGGGCTGACCCGGCACCAGATGTCCTTGCAGGCACGGATGCTCGCGCTGTCCGATGTGTTCGAGGCGCTGACCAGCGCCAAGCGCCCTTACCGGCCGCGCATGAAGCTGTCCAAGGCGCTGGAGATGATGGTGCGCTTCAGCAAGAACGGCCATATTGACCCTGACCTGTTTGACGTGTTCATGCGCCAGGGTGTGTACCGCCGCTACGCCGAGCAGTTCATGAACCCCGAGCAGCTGGATTTACCCACGGACACACTGCCGCACGTGGCGCCTAGCCCAGCTTTTTAACCAGCACCTGGCTTTTCCGATCCCAGTTGTACTTGCGCTTGCGGGCCTCGGGTAGCCACTCGGGATCGACTTGCATAAAGCCACGCTTGATAAACCAGTGCATGGTGCGGGTGGTGAGCACAAAAATGCTTTGCAGACCGGCGGCGCGGGCCCGCTGCTCGATGCGTTTGAGCACCTTTTCACCGTCGCCCTGGCCTTGCACCTGGGGCGACACCGTCAGCGCGGCCATTTCGCCGGTCTGGGCTTCGGGGTAGGGGTAGAGCGCCGCGCAGGCGAAGATCACGCCATCGTGCTCCACCACGGTGTACAGGTTGGCATCGCGTTCGATCTCGGTACGGCTGCGTTTGACCAGGGTGCCATCTTTTTCGAACGGCTCGATCAGCTGCAAGATGCCGCCCACATCGTCCACCAGGGCTTCGCGCAGGCTTTCCAGCTTTTCGTCGACCACCATGGTGCCTATGCCGTCATGCACATAGACCTCCAGCAAGATTGCGCCGTCCACCGCAAACGGGATGATGTGGCTGCGCTCCACGCCCGACTTGCAGGCCTTCACGCAGTGCTGCAGGTAGAACGCGGTGTCGCTGGGCCGGTTGGCGGCGGGCAGCTCGGCCAGCAGTTTCTCGGCCACCGCCAGCGGCAGCTCGGTATCGATGGGGTTGTCTTCGCTTTCCGGTTCGTCGGGGCGGGTGCGGATGCCGGGTACCTCGGTCAGGAAGATCAGCTTGTCGGCCTGCAGCGCGCTGGCCACCGAGGTGGCTACCTCTTCCATGGTCAGGTTGAAGGCTTCGCCGGTGGGCGAGAAGCCAAACGGCGACAGCAGCAGCATCGCCCCCATGTCGAGCACACGGGTGATGCCCCCCGTATCCACCTTGCGCACCAGGCCCGAGTGCTGAAAGTCCACCCCGTCCACAATGCCGACCGGCCTGGCAGTGATGAAGTTGCCTGAAATCACCCGCACGGTAGAGCCGGCCATCGGTGTATTCGGTAGGCCCTGGCTGAATGCGGCCTCGATTTCGTAACGCAGCTGGCCCGCGGCCTCCTGGGCGCAGTCCAGCGCGACTTCGTCGGTGATGCGGATGCCGTG
This sequence comes from Rhodoferax ferrireducens, assembly GCF_031458075.1. GTDB lineage: Bacteria > Pseudomonadota > Gammaproteobacteria > Burkholderiales > Burkholderiaceae_C > Rhodoferax_B > Rhodoferax_B ferrireducens_A. Next base: position 1,150,760 of record NZ_JAVDXT010000002.1, read on the forward strand.
CGAATACTTGGGGGCGTGGCCCTTGGCCTTCAGCTGCTCGTTGACCTGGGGGCGAAAGCCATGCACCAGCACGATCTTTACGCCCATGCTCTGGATCATCGCCAGGTCTTGTGCCAGGTTGGGCAGCTTGCCCGCGGCAATGGCTTCGCCCGCCAAGCCAACCACAAAGGTCTGGTTACGGAACTTGTGGATATACGGTGCCACCGAGCGGAACCAGGGCACAAAGGTGAAATTGAAGACAGAGGTCATGGCACGCGCAAAAAAGGTGGCAGGGCAAAGTTATTGCGCGATTCTCTACGAAGTTCAACCTTGTCCTTTCAGTGGGCGCAATGTCGACGCTGTGTCAGCGCATGGGCTGGCCGGCAATGGCGGCGTGCAGCAGGCGCAGACTGTGCGGTTCGCTCAGAAAACGCATTTGCTCTGCCGAACTTGGCGCGGCACTGTGCATGCGGCTCAGTTGCAGCACGCGCTGGCGGCGCTGTTCACCGCGCAGGCCGCGGCCCGTATGGCGCGGGCCCAGTGCTTGCAGCGCCAGGGTCGCCAGACGCGGCAGGTCGCTCAACCAACTGGTGGCATTGTTGCGGGCTGCAGGATGCTTGGCATAACCCCAGGCCTGGCGCAGCACCGAGGGCGAATAGGTTTCTTCCGGAATCAGCAGCCAGCCGTGGGCCTGCAGACGCTTGCCCAGCGCGCCCTGGCTGCTCAGCACCGTGAACGGCACGGCCAGCAGCAGGGGCAAGCCCATGGGCAGCAACCATAGCGTGGTGGCAGGCGAGAACCAGGCCACGGCGCCCAGCAGCACCAGCACGCCCAGGCCCAGCGGACCGAAGCGCCGAGCGGCATCGCCCCAGGCCAGGTCGCTGGCTTCCCGCGGGGGCGAGGTCCATTCCAGCCGCCAGCCGGTCAGTGCACCTATCACAAACAGGCTGTGTGCGGCCATGCGCAGTGGGGCTTGCAGCATGGACAGGGCGGCCTCCAGCAGGGTGCTGCCAATCAGCGCAACCGTGCCGCCAAAGGCGCGCTGCTCGCCGCGCAACAAGACCGCTGCCAGGCCCAGCACCCGCGGCAGGGCCAGCATCAGGGCGGTAGAGGCCCAGAGCGTCACCACGCTGTGGTTGGACCACACATTTATTTCGCTGTCGTGCAGCCACAGTGCGGCGCCCAGCACCACATACAGCAGCCACAGCGGCGCCGACACATAGGCCATGGCGCCGGTGGCCAGCATGGCGCGGTGTACGGCCTGCAGGCCGGGTTCGGCCAGCAGGCGTGCATTCTGCAGATTGCCCTGGCACCAGCGGCGGTCGCGCTGCAGTTCGGCCAGCAGATGCGGCGGTTGCTGTTCGTAGCTGCCATCCAGGTCGTTGACCAGCCAGACTTCGTAGCCGGCGCGGCGCATCAGGGCGGCTTCGACAAAGTCGTGCGACAGGATTTCGCCGGCCAGCGCGCCCTTGCCAGGCAGGGTGGCCAAGGCGCAATGCTCCATGAACGGGGCAATGCGGATGATGGCGTTGTGGCCCCAGTAATGGGCTTCGCCCAACTGCCAGAACTGCATGCCGGCGGTAAACAATCGACCGGTCACCCGGCTGCCGAACTGCTGCGCCCGCGCATGCAAAGTGGCATGGCCGCAGGCGCGGGGGGCGGTCTGCAAGATGCCGGCACGCGGATGGGCTTCCATCAGGCGGGCCAGGGTCACCAGGGTGTCGCCGCTCATCACGCTGTCGGCATCCATCACCACCATATAGCGGTAGCCACGGCCCCAGCGGCGGCAAAAGTCCGCCACATTGCCGGCCTTGCGGCGGGTCCGGTGCTGGCGCCAGCGGTAGTGCACGCGTATCGTGCTGCCACCGGCTTGCAGCTGGTCACGCAGGTCTTGCCAGGCGGTGAGCTCGGCGGCACGCAGGGCCGGGTCGTTGCTGTCCGACAGCACAAACACATCGAACAGGCGCTCGGCTCCCGATGCCACCAGCGACTCGCAGGTCGCACGGAGACCGGCAAACACCGTGGTCACGTCTTCGTTACAGATCGGCATGATGACGGCGGTGCGCGCATCGGCCGGCAGGGTTACCCCCTCGGCGCTGCGCGCCGACAGCGCATGGCGGTCGCCGCGCAGTGTGACGATAAATCCCATCACCGCCGTCACGGTGCCCGCTGACACCCAGGCAAACAGCAGTGCAAACAGGCCCAACTGGGCAGCCAGCATCAGATCGCTGCCAGCCCCCGGTTGCGCGCGCCACAGTAGGGCGGTGGCGAATACGGTGGCCGCCAAAATCCAGAACATCAGCCAACGCCGGCGTTGCTGGGCTGCGGCCTCCCAGGCCGGAGCCTGGGTTTGCAGCCGCGCCGCGCTGGCACGCCAGGGGGCATCGGCTGGGGCTTGCTCGCCCTGCAGGCGGCGTACAAAGCCCAGCCAGGGTTGGGCGAGCATGGAGCCGCGTTGGATGGGCGGCATGCCGGGCGGCGTGGTGCGGGAGTAGGAGCGTGTAGTCATAGGGGTACCAGGATGTGGGTCCATGTTTCGCTGATGGTGTTGGGGCCGGAGGTGAGGTAGGCACGCAGTTCCACGGGGCGGCTGGCGTCCACGGGCTTCACGCGCAATGCCAGGCGCCAGGCACCGGTGGCCTCTACGCGGTAGACGTTTTGTTCGGTGATCTGGCCGTTGCTGTCGGCGCTGGCGATGGCACGGACCTCACCGGCTTTGGGCAGGTCGGGTCCGGCGAAGTCGACAATCAGCTGCTGCTCGTTGGGCGCCAGTGTGGCAAAGCTGCGGCCCACGCGGGTCTGGGCCACCCAGGCGGCCGGTGGGCGCTGCTGGGCATCGCCCTGCCAGGCCACCTGCCAGCCTATGTCCAGCGGCTGGCCGGGCATGGGCAATTTGGCGGGCACCCAGTAGGCAACGATGTTGTCGTGGGTTTCGTCGGGCGTGTGCAACTGCACCAGTTCCACCCGGCCCGCACCCCAGTCGCCAGTGGGGGTGACCCAGGCGGAAGGGCGGCGTTCGTAGCTGGCCTCGCTGTCTTCGTAGCTGCTGAAGTTGCGGTCGCGTTGCATCAGGCCAAAGCCTTTGGGCGACTGGGTGGTGAACGAGGTGACCAGCGGCTTGCGTGGATTCTGCAGCGGGCGCCACAGCCATTCACCTTCGCCGCTGGCGACCATCAGACCATCGGAGTCATGCACCTCGGGGCGAAAGTCATCCCGGCTCGGCTGGTTTTCACCAAAGGTGAACATGCTGGTCAGCGGCGCAATGCCCAGGGTCTTGATCGGGTTCTTGCCCGCGTCGCGCAGGTACAGGCGGGCCTGCACCTTCATGGTGGTGGTGCTGCCGGGCTGGATTTCAAAGCGGTAGGCACCGCTGACCCGGGGCGAGTCCAGCAGTGCCAGCACGTTCAGCGCGGTAGAGCCGGCCGTGGGCTTTTCGATCCAGAAGTCGGTAAAGCGAGGAAACTCTTCTGGGCCGCCGCCTGCGGTGTCTACCGCCAAGCCGCGGGCCGACAGGCCGTAGTGCAGCCCGGTGCTGAGTGCGCGGAAGTAGCTGGCGCCCTGGAACACCACCAGTTCGTCCTTGTAGGCTGGGTTGTTCAGCGGGTAATGCACCCGGAAACCGGCGTGGCCAATATCGCCCCAGGTTTCGGGCTTCAATGTGTTGGCGCCGTAGGTGAAGTCCGATGGGTTGAAGCGGAACGGGCGGTCGCCCTCGGCCGTGATTTCATGCATGCGCACAGGCTCGGTCTGGTACTTGCCGAGATGGAAGAACATCAGTTCATACGGCAATTGATCGCTGCGCCAGGCGGCCCGCTCGGGTTTGAAGCGGATGTCACGCATCTGGTCGTAGCTCAGCTTGCGCAGCACATCGGGGGTACGGCTGGGTGCGGGGCGGTAGGGCTGGGCTGCCAGTGCCTTGGCGCGCTCGCCTACGGTGTCAAATTCGGTGCGCCCGGGGGCGGCGAGCACAGCCAGGGGGGCGGCCAGTAGCAGTGCAGCCAGCGGAAGATGGTGTCGTTGAGCGTGTAGTGGAGAGTTCATTGCACGTATTAGTGCAAACCCTGTGCCACGCAAAAATACCTATTTAAATCAATAGCTTGGCGCGTCTTGTGAGCGTATTCCTACAAGCTGCCCGGTCAAAACCGTCGCCGATTGGCGACAGGCTGCCGGGCCTGGCCTACGCTTGGGCCCTAAGTAGCTGATTTGTAAAGACAAATAGCCTGTCGCTAGTCGGCGACAGGCGGTTCTGCGTTGTCGCCGTCCGGCGACTCGCCGCGGTACAGGCCTGGCGTCAGCCCGTGTTTTTGCAGCAGTCGGTAGAACTCGGTGCGGTTGCGCTCGGCCAGCCGGGCCGCATCGGCCACCTGGCCGTCGGTCAGCTTGAGCAGGCCCACCAGGTAGCTGCGTTCAAAGCGGTTGCGCGCCTCGGTAAAGCCCAGCACCTCGACCGTGGGCACACGCAAGGCCCGCTGTACCAGGGCCAGCGGCACCAATGGCGTAGTGGCCAGCGCGCAGACCTGTTCGACCACGTTGTGCAGCTGCCGTACATTGCCCGGCCAGGCCGCGGTGGACAGCAGGCTCAGCGCGTCCGGTGCAAAGCCCTTCAGCGGCTTGCTGTACTTGGTGGCCAGGCGCTGCAGAAAATGCTGGGCCAGCAGCGCAATGTCTTCGCGCCGCTCCGCCAGCGGCGGCAGCGTCAGCGTCACCACGTTCAGCCGGTAGTACAGGTCTTCGCGGAAGTCGCCCTGGGCCAGTGCTGCATCCAGGTCGCGGTGGGTGGCCGACAAGATCCGCACGTCCACCACAATCGACTGCTGGGCACCCACCGGCCGCACCTGGCGCTCCTGCAGCACGCGCAGCAGCTTGACCTGCAGCGCCGGTGGCATGTCGCCGATTTCGTCCAGAAACAGGCTGCCGCCGTCGGCGCTCTGGAACAGGCCGCGGTGGTGCGCCACCGCGCCGGTGAAAGCGCCCTTGACGTGGCCAAACAGCTCGGATTCCAGCAGCGCCTCGGGGATGGCGCTGCAGTTCACTGCCACGAACGGGCCGTGGGCGCGCGGGCTGGCGCGGTGGATGGCCTGGGCCAGCAGCTCCTTGCCGCTGCCGCTCTCGCCGCGGATCAGCACGGACGCATCGCTGGGCGCCACCAACCGGGCTTCGGACAGCACCTCGTCCATCACCGCGGATCGGCTGACGATCTCGGCCCGCCAGGCCTCGCCGGCCGAGCCGGCCACTGGCCGGGCCGCGGCCGACAAGGCCAGCGCGCGCTCCACCGCCGCCATCAGCTCCTTGCCGTCGAACGGCTTGGTCAGGTAGCTGAAGACGCCGCGCAGCGTGGCATCCACCGCGTCAGGGATGCTGCCGTGGGCGGTCAGCAGGATCACCGGCAGCCCGGGCAGCCGGGCCTGCACCGCGTCGAACAAGGCCAGGCCGTCCATGCCGGGCAGGCGCACGTCGCTCAGCACCAGCTGCGGCCGCAGCACCTCCAGCCGGGCCAGGGCGGCCTCGGCGCTGTCCACTGCGGTCACGCCGTAGCCGGCAGCGCCCAGGCGCAGCGACAGCAGCCGCAGCATGTCGGCGTCGTCGTCCACCACCAGGATCTTGGTCAGGCTCTTGCCATTGCTACCGTTTGTCTTGCGGTCCGGGCTGGTCGGGGGCTTCTGGTTCATGGCGCTTTGTCCAGGCGGCGCGGCGCCAGCGAGCGTTCGATGGCCTTCAGCGCCTCCAGTTGTTCGTTCAGCTGGTCGATGCGGCGCTGGCTGTCGCGCAGCTGCTGCGACTGGCGCGCGACCAGCTCTTCCAGCCGCTTTTGCTCACCGGCCCGAGTCGCCAGCAGCCGCGCCCAGTCAACCCAGGGCTGGGCGGCGGGGTCGGCCGACTGCTGCAGCTGTTCTAGCAAGGGCAGGGCGCGGTTGACGTCGCCTGGAGTACGGGTGTTCATCCAGACCAGGGCCAGATGCACCGTGCCGGCGGGGGTGGTGGGCTCGGCGGCCAGGCGCGCGGCCAGGGCGGGCAGGGTGTCGGGGGCGGCCACGCGCAAAGCTTCTTGCCAGCGCAGCAACTGGCGCCCGGCTTCGTCGGCAGGTTCGGGCTGCGGTGGCTTGGGTGGGGTCACGATCTGCACTGCGGGCGCTGGCGGCGGCACAGATACCGCTGCGGGTTGCGCAGGGGGCGGAGGCGCTGGCGGCGGCAGTACCACCGAGCTGCAGGCGGCCAGGGTGACCAGACTCAATAGGCCGAGTCGGCGAAGCATTGGCTCATGCATGGGAATTTTCCAACGGCAAAAGGATTTGAAAACAGGCGCCCGCCGCATCGGCGGCGAGCCGGACCTGGCCCCCGTGGGCGCTGACTTGCTCGCGCACGATGGACAGGCCGATACCGCTGCCCCGGGCCTGGCCCTGGGGTTGCAGGCTGCCGCGGTAAAACGGATCGAAGATATGTTCGCGGTCGGCCGCCGGAACGCCCGGGCCGTTGTCGCTGATTTGCAGCACCGCTTTGTCGCCCAGCGTGCCCACCCACCAGCGGATGCGGCCGCCCGACGGGCTGAAGCGGATGGCGTTGGACAGCAAATTGCCCAGCGCCGCGCCCAGGCGTTCCGGGTCCACCGGCTGGACCAGCGCCACATCGCCTTCCACCGCCACCGACAGGCTGCGCGCCTGCCAGCTCAGGCGCTGGGCCTGCACCACCTGTTCCACCAGGCTGCGCAGCGGGGTCGGGCGGCGCTGCAGCCGGCGCGCGTCAAAGGCGGCGGCGTTGTAGCGCAGCAGGTCTTCGATCTGCTGCTGCAGCACGCTGGTGTTGTGCTGCAGGATGCCCACGATCTCGGCCTGCTCGGCGCCCAGCGTGCCGCCCACGCCCTCTTGCAGCAGCGACACGGCTTCGCTCACCGCGGCCAGCGGGGTCTTCAGCTCATGCGAGGTGTGGCGTAGAAAGCGGGCCTTGTCTTCGTCCAGTTCGGTCAGGCGCAGGCGCAGCCAGTCGAGCTGGCGGCCCAGGCTGGACAGGTCGGCCGGGCCGCGGATGTTCACCGGCTCGGCGAGCCGGCCTTCGCCCAGCGCCACGATGGCCAGGCCCAGGCGCCGCAGCGGCCGGGTCAGCCACAGGCCAAAGGCCAGGGCCGCCACTGCGGCCGCCACGATGGCCACCAGCACCTGCTGCACCTGCCGGTTGCGCTGGGTTTCCAGGGCGTCCTGCACCTCCTGGTTGCGCTGGCTGATGCTTTGCTGCACCTGCTGGGTCAGGCTGCGCAAGATGTTTTCCAGCGCACGGAATTCGGTGGCCACGGCCTGCTCGCGGGCGGCCAGGTCCAGCCGCTGGTCGGCCAGCTGGCTGCGCACACGCACCGCCCCGGCCAGCCATTGCTGGGTCAGCACCTGGGTCGGTGGGTACTGGCCCAGGGGCAGCAGCAGGGCCTGCGCCTGGTTGGCCGCGTCATCAAAACGCTGGCGCAGCGCGTCGTCGCCCAGCACCAGGTACTGGCGGGCTGCACGTTCCATGTCGGTGCTGCGTTCGGCCAGGCCGCGGGTCGACAAATTGAGCTGGATGCTTTGCTGCCCGGCCTCGCGGCTCTTGGCCAGCAGGCCTTGCAGCGCCTGCAGGCCGCTCAGCGACACCGCGCCCAGCAGCACGGACATCAGCACAAAAGCCAGCAACAGCAGTTGGCGAAAAGAGGCACGTAACATCAAGGGGAGGGTGGTCCAATCGGGCAGCGCGGCGGATGGCGCTGCTGTCGGCCCAGTATAAAAGGGTGTGCTGCGCTGCAGCATATGCAAGGCCATCCTTACGTTCACGTGCGGGCTATGCTGTGCAAGATTGAACCCCGCAGTCTTGCCGGTGGTTTATAAGATGTTTAGGCCTCTAGCGCATATTCCACCAGCGCTGGCAGCTATCAATTGAATAGTGAAATGAACTTGCCCTCAGAAGACACTCCGGCCAACGCGCCTCTCACCCTGGCCCAGGCCCGATTGCTGCAGCTGGCCGCCCAGGGCTTGCTGACCACGCCGCGCCGTGCCGCCACCCCGCTGGCGCTGCGCGACTGCATCGCCCGCATGCAGCTGCTGCAGATCGACACCATCAGCGTGGTCGCGCGCAGCCCCTACCTGGTGCTGTTCTCACGGCTGGGCGCCTATCCGCAGGCCTGGCTGGACACTGCGCTGGCCGATGGCCATTTGTTCGAAACCTGGGCCCACGAGGCCTGCTTTGCGCCCACCGACGATGTGCTGCTGCACCGTAGCTACAACCAGCACGCGCGCCGGCACTGGAGCCTGCTGAACGGCCAGGCGGTGCAGGCCAGCCAGCGTGCCCACCTGGACAGCCTGCTTGCGCACATCGGCAGCAAGGGCCCGGTCAAGTCCTCCGAGTTCGCCCGGCAAGACGGCAAGACCGGCAACGGCTGGTGGGACCGCAAGGACGAAAAGCGCTGGCTGGAGGCCTTGTTCGCCAGCGGCGAGCTGATGGTCAAGCGGCGCGACAGCTTCCAGCGCGTCTACGACCTGGCACACCGCGTGCACCCGCGCCTGGCCGACGCCGTGCTGCCCGAAGCCGCTGCCGTGCACCGCCATTTCACCGAGAAAGCCATCCTGGCCCTGGGCATCACCCAGGCCCGCTGGGTGCACGACTATTTCCGCCAGAAGCCGCGTTTAAAAGATGCCGACCTGGATGTACTGGTGGAGCAGGGCGTGGTGCAGCGCGTGCAAGTCCAGGGCTGGACGCTGCCCGGCTATGTGCACCAGCAGCACGCCGAGCTGCTGCAAACCGCCCAGGCCGGCAAGCTGCGTGCCACCCACACCGCGCTGCTGTCGCCCTTCGACCCGCTGGTCTGGGACCGCGAACGCGCGTCCGCCATGTGGGGCTTCGACTACCGCATCGAGTGCTATACGCCGGAGGACAAGCGCACCTACGGCTACTTCGTGCTGCCCATCCTGCACAAGGGCGCGCTGGTCGGCCGGCTGGATGCCAAGGCCCACCGCGCGCAGGGCGCATTCGAGGTGAAGGCGCTGTTTCTGGAAGACGGCGTGAAGTTGAGTGACGCGGCGGTGCAGGCGGTGGCCGAGGCGATCACGCGCTGCGCGGATTGGCATGGCACGCCGGAGGTGCTGCTGGGGCGGACCGAGCCCCAGGCAATGGGCGAGCGGCTGCGTAGCGCCGGGCTGTAGGACTGGGCCTACATTTTTGCGAAGCCCCGTCCGATAGTGCCTGCTGCCCGCAGTAGCAGGATGACAACTTTCTACGAAAGGAGTCTCACATGCCGGCACGCAACCAAACACTCATCGACCTGGAAAAGAAGTTCTGGCAGTCCATGGTCGACCAGGACACCGACACGGCCCTGGACATGCTCAGCGAACCCGCGCTGATGGTCAGCACCCATGGGGCGATGAAGTTCGACCACGCGGGTTACCGCAAGATGGCCGAGCAAGGGTCCATGGTGGTCAAGTCCTTTGAGCTTAACGACGTGGAAGTGGTGTTTCCCAACGACGCCACCGCCATCCTCAGCTACCGCGTCAAGCAGGCTGTGGCCCCCCGGGGCAAGGGCGAGAGCACCGAACAGGAAATGCATGACACCTCAACCTGGGTGCAGAAGGGCAAGAGTTGGCAATGCGTGATGCATACGGAGACGCCGGTGGAGGCGGGGCGGAAGGTGCATTGACTGACCTGCCCCGGTTTTCCGGGGCAGGTCAGCCAATGGATGGTTTCATCTCACTTCTTCTTGCCGGTTTCCGCGCGCTCTCTTCGGATCGCCTCATGGTCGGCGTAACTCACCACCATACCCGCGCATCGTTGGTTCAGGGCAGCCGTCCAGGCATTGAACCTGTGTTGTTCCTGGTTCAGCCTCTCGGCCTCTTTGTTTGACGTGCCGACTTGCGTATTCAGTGCCTGGATCTTCTCGTTGAAGGCGACAACTGCCGCTTCGTCGGATGCATTGACCATAGCTTGAGTGGCCACATGGGCCTGCATCTCATCTTGGATGCGTTTGAGGTTGGCGCTATGCGTTTCTGACTCATCCGTCAGAAGGCTTCGCTTTTTCTTGAGTTCGTCGTCTTCTTTTTGACAGGCGCGGTATTCGTCCCGGGTTGAAAGCTTGGGTGCTTTGGATGTTTGCGCATGGATTGTTCCAAGCGAGAAAAGCAGCGAGACGGTGACAAGGAACGGTAGTTTCAACATGCGTGGGGGGCAAAGGTTGGATCGAGGTTAAGACATTTCTAGGGACTATAGCGGCCGGCTTTCATGGTTAAGTTGCGCCGCATCCCGAATCCGCCCCAGCAGCCTCCTGCGTATCAACCCACTCACCGGCCGAATCAACCACCAGTACGGCGTAAACCGTCGCAAAGAAGCCCGGTCGTTGCAAAACACCCGGGTTTCGGTGCGCAGCCAGGTGCGCCCGTCGCCCGCGGCTGCGGTGCTGAAGTTCAGCACCAGCTTGGACACGCCAGGCTCGGTGAATTGGGTGAATGCGTCGGCGTTGGCGATCCGGGCCTGGCCGTAGTCGGCCTGCCAGAACCTGCCCACCAGGCCGATGGCGACTTCCTGATCTCCGTTGCGGCCCAGCGGCGTAAAGTTGTGGATGCCAAAGGCTGGCTGTCGCTGCAGCCCGCTGCGGCCACCCAAGGCGCCCCACACGCGGTCGGGCAACTCGCGCAGTTGGATGAAGCGGCGGGTCCACGGGTCTTCGCTGATCTCGGGCCGGAGTGCGGCGTCCAGCAGGGCGGCAGGCGCGGCGCGGGTCAACAGCTGGTGCTTTTCGCAGAACTGATAGCGGGGCAGGAGTTGGTCGATTAAGGTCATCGTGTAGACGGTTGTTCAGACAAGTATCGCCGCCGCCACAGGGTGCGGCCCGCATGGCCGGGCTGCTGGTGTCATCCCCGCAAGCGGGGTGGAACTGGTGTGGGGCAGGGGCAGGCAGATTTAAACGGTTTGGCCCCGCAGCGCATATTCCATCTGCACAAGCAGCTATGAATAATGCAGCAATCAGGTTCTGGGCAGACGCCCGTTCGCTATGACTCCCGGCTGCTTGTCGCCGTTCAACCCACCGGAGCAAAACGATGGGGCCGCTCTTTCCGCTACTTCATTTGCCCCACTGTGTGCCAACGCACATACGGCACCGTCGGCAATCGAAACACTCGGGCCATCTTGCATCGGCGCACTACAGCGTGGATGCAGGATGTCGGCCCGGGTACCCCAAAGCTGGTTTGCTTACCTTGCTCGCCCTCAGCGTCAGCACATTACAAAGTAAATCAAATGCATATATTCAAAAGCTACCCGCGGGTTCTTCCGTGGGCTGTGGCGTTGGCGGTGGGTACCTTGTCCGCATGTGGCGGGGGACGCGATCCGGTTCTAGGCACCGGCAGCAACGTAGGCATGGCGCCGGCAGTGACGAGTGCCAGCCCGTTGCCGGGGGCCAGCCTGGTGCCGCTCAACACCAAGAAGCTCATCGCGGGCTTCAGCAAGGCGATGGACGGCAGTACGCTGACCGCCAGCTCCTTCACGCTGGCCTGCCCGACGGGCACGCCTGTCAGTGGTGTAGTGGGCTATGACGCTACGGCCCGGCTGGCCACGCTCACCCTGCCGTCCACATCCAATTTGCCGCCCAGCGTGTTGTGTACCGCCACGGTCAGCACGGCAGCCAAGGACAGCTTAGGTTTTGCACTGGCCAGCAACTATGTGTGGACCTTCACCACCGGCGTGACCAGCGACCTGACAGCGCCCACGGTCACGGGCACCATCCACGCCAATGGCGCCACCGGCGTGCCGACCAATGCCCGCGTAGGAGCGACCTTCAGCGAGGCGGTAGACCCGTCCAGCATCAACGCCGCGACCTTCGGCGTGCAACAGGGGGTGACGGTGGTGGCGGGCACGGTATCGTCATCCGGTGCCAACGCGGTCTTCATACCCACCACCGCGTTGACAGCCAACACCACCTACACCGCCACCTTGACCACGGGTGCGATGGACTTGGCGGGCAATGCCCTGGCCAACCCCTATGTGTGGAGCTGGACCACCGGCGGCACCGCAGACACGACGGCCCCCACGGTCAGCCTGGTGTATCCCGCAGACAACGCTACCCAGGTGGCGACCAGCAGCGCACCTAGCGCCACCTTCAGCGAGGCCATGGATGCGACCAGTATCAACGCCGCGAACTTCACAGTGGCGGGCGTGTCCGGCCAGGTGGGCTTCAACGCCCAGAGCCAGGTGGCCACCTTCACCCCTTCCAGCCCGTTGGCCAACAACACGACGTACACCGCCACCCTCAAAGGTGGTACCGGCGGAGTGCAGGACATTGCGGGCAACCCGCTGGCCATTGACAAGGTGTGGCGCTTTACCACCGCCGCAGTGACGGCGCTGCAGCCCAGCATCAACCTGGGTTCGGCCGCACCCTTTGGTACGTTTGGCGGCAGCGCCGGCATGACCAATACCGGGATCGCAACGCAGATAAATGGCGACATCGGCACCATTGCCACCGGCACCTCGTCGATCCAAGGCTTCCATGACAAGAATGGCGACATCTACACCGAGACGCTGGCCAACATTGGCGCGGTTAACGGCACCATCTTCACCTGCACCAATTCGGTCACCGGCCCCACCGCCGCCGGCCCAAATGCGGCGGCCTGCGCCGTGGCCACCCAGGCCCGGCTGGATGCCCAAACCGCCTACCTGGCCTTGGTGGCGATGCCGCCCGGTGCCAACCCCGGTGCCAACCTGGCGAACCTGACGCTGGCGCCCGGCGTCTACACCGCGCCCAGCGGTTCATTCATGGTGGAAGGCGGTGACCTCACGCTGGACGCCCAGGGCAACGCGAATGCGGTGTGGGTGTTCCAGATGGCCACGACCTTGACGGTGGGCGGCCCTGGTGCGGCCTTTCCCCAGCGCATCGTGTTGGCCGGCGGTGCGCAGGCCAAGAACATCTATTGGCAGGTGGGCTCGTTTGCCACCATCAACGCGGCGGGTGGTGGCAGCATGTCGGGCACCATCATCACGCAGACCGGAGCCGCATTCTCCACCGTGGGCAATACCGTGCCGGTGACGCTGAACGGCCGCATCTTGTCGCTGGGTGCGTCGGTGACGCTGGTGGACACGTTCATCAACGTGCCCGCTCCTTAAGTGCGCCAGCCCCCACACCCTTCTGGAGAACTACATGAACTTTAAAAAAACCTCGGCTGCGCTGGCCTGCGCTGCGCTGACCGCAGTGGCCAGCCCGATGGCCTTAGCCGACAGCACCGGCTGGTACGGCGGGGTCAGTGTGGGCCCGACCCGGGCCAATATCGACAACGAGAGGATCAGCAGCAGCCTGCTGGGCAACGGCTTTAGCGCCGTTGCGATAGACGAGGATGGCCGCAGCACCGGCTACAAGATCTTTGGCGGCTACCAGTTCAACCGTAATTTTGCGCTGGAAGGCGGGTATTTCGACCTGGGTAAGTTTGGCTTTGCCGCCACCACCGTGCCCGCCGGCCGCCTGCAGGGTGACATCAAGCTGCGCGGGCTGAACCTGGACCTGGTCGGCACGCTGCCGATCACCGACAAGTTCTCTGCGCTGGCCCGCGTAGGTGCCAACTACGCCCGGGCATCTGACACTTTCTCAGGCACCGGCGCTGTGGCGGTGAATAACCCCAATCCCCGCAAGCGCGACACCAACCTCAAGCTGGGCCTGGGCGTGCAATATGCGTTCAGCGATTCCTTGGCGATGCGCGCCGAGGTCGAGCGCTACCGCGTCAACGATGCCGTGGGCAACAAGGGCGATGTCGACATGGTGTCGGTCGGTCTGGTGTACCGCTTTGGCGGCCCCGTGTCGACATCGGTGGCGAGGGCGGCGATGCCCGAACCTGCGGCGCTAGCGCCCCAGCCGCAGGTGGTAGCCGCGCCTGCGCCCATGCCGCCCCCGGCGCCTGCGCCACCCCCGCCGCCGCCCATGAAGGTGACGATTGCTGCGGATTCCCTGTTCGCCTTTGACAAGGCCACGGTCACACCTGCGGGGCGGCAGGCGCTGGATGCGTTCGCTGCCGACGTGAAGAACCTGCAGTTCGACACCATCATGGTCACCGGGCACAGCGACCGCATCGGCTCCCATGCCTACAACATGAAGCTGTCCACGCGCCGCGCCGAGGCGGTGTCTGCCTATCTGGTGCAGTCTGCGGGCATTCCCGCCGCCAAGATGCTGTCCAAAGGCGTGGATGGGGCCGATCCCGTGACCAAGCCCGGGGACTGCAAGGGCAGCAAGGTGAGCAAAGCCTTGATCGCCTGCCTGCAACCGGATCGCCGGGTCGAGCTGGAAGTCGTCGGCACCCGTTAAAGAAACGGTACCGGCGCAAGCGTGCGCGGCAAGCTCTTTGCCGCGCACCCGGATAATCGCCGGATATGTTGAAAATTGAATTCCCCGCTTCGCTACCCGTCTCAGAACGGCGCGAAGAGATAGAAGCCGCCATTGCCGCCCACCAGGTGGTCATCATCTGCGGCGAAACCGGCTCCGGCAAAACCACCCAGCTGCCCAAGATCGCCCTGGCCATGGGCCGGGGCAAACTGAACTACCCCGAAGGCCAGCGCGGCAAGCTGATCGGCCACACCCAGCCGCGGCGCATCGCCGCCAGCAGCGTGGCCAAGCGGATTGCCGAAGAGTTGAAGACCACGCTAGGCGATGTGGTCGGCTTCAAGGTGCGCTTCCAGGACCGCCTGGGGCGTGATGCCTCGGTGAAGTTGATGACCGATGGCATCTTGCTGGCCGAGACGCAGACCGACCCGCTGCTGAACGCCTACGACACCATCATCATCGACGAGGCGCACGAGCGCAGCCTGAACATCGACTTCCTGCTCGGCTACCTGCGCCAGATCCTGCCGCGCCGGCCGGACCTGAAGATTATCGTCACCTCGGCCACGATTGATGCGGACCGCTTTGCTAAACACTTTGAATCCGCCAAGGGCCCGGCGCCGGTGATCATGGTCTCGGGGCGTATGTTCCCAGTGGAGCAGCGCTACCGGCCGTTCGAGGAAAGCCGCGACTACGGGCTGAACGAGGCCATCGCCGACGGCGTGGACGAGCTCTGGCGCGACCCGCACAACGCCGGCGACATCCTAATCTTCCTGCCAGGCGAGCGCGAAATCCGCGAGGCGGCCGACCACTTGCGCAAGCACGTGAGCCACCAGCCGGTGTTCCGCAGCGCCGAGGTGCTGCCGCTGTTCGCGCGCCTGAGCCCGGCCGAGCAGGACCGGATTTTCGACAACCACGCCGGCGGCCGGCGCATCGTGCTGGCCACCAACGTGGCCGAAACCTCGCTCACGGTACCAGGCATTAGATACGTGATTGACGCAGGTACGGCGCGCGTGAAGCGCTATTCTTTCCGTAGCAAGGTGGAGCAGCTGCTGGTGGAGCCTATCAGCCAGTCATCCGCGAACCAGCGCGCTGGCCGCTGCGGCCGGGTCGCCAACGGCATCTGCATACGCCTGTACGACGAACAGGACTTCAATGGCCGGCCGCGCTTTACCGACCCCGAAATCCTGCGCAGTTCGCTGGCCGGGGTGATCTTGCGCATGAAGTCGCTGCACTTAGGGATCGTGGAGGACTTTCCGTTCCTGGAGAAACCCCAGGGCCGCGCGATTGCCGATGGCTACCAGCTGCTGGCCGAACTGGGCGCGGTGGACGACGCGAACGAGCTGACCGGCACCGGTAAAGAGCTCGCCAAGCTGCCACTCGACCCACGCGTCGGCCGCATGATTCTGGAAGCCCGTGACCGCAGCGCGCTCGACGAAGTGCTGGTGATTGCATCGGCCCTGAGCGTGCAGGACGTGCGCGACCGCCCCATGGACCTGCAGGCCCAGGCCGACCAGGCGCACGCCAAGTTTGACGACGACAAGAGCGAGTTCAGCGGTTACCTGAATCTGTGGAAATGGATCAACGACGCCCGGGGCGGCGAGGGCGCGCACAAGCTCAGCAACCGCCAGTACGAGCAGCTGCTGCGGCAAAACTTCGTCAACATCCGCCGCGTCCGCGAGTGGCGCGACATCTACAGCCAGCTGCACACCGTGGTGGCCGAGCACAAATGGCGCCTCAATGCCGCGCCGGCCAGCTACGAGCAAATCCATCTGTCTATGCTGTCCGGCCTGCTGGGCAATATCGGCTGGAAGACCGAGGGCGACGAAGTCGCGCAGACGGAATACCTGGGCGCGCGCGGCATCAAGTTCCACCGCCATCCGGGCGCGCATCTGCGCAAGAAGCCGGGCCGCTGGATCGTGGTGGCCGAGTTGGTGGAAACCACGCGCCTGTTCGGGCGCGGCATTGCGAACATCGAGCCGCAGTGGGTCGAGCAGGTGGCCGGCCATTTGCTGAAGAAGCAACTGCTCGACCCGCATTGGGAAAAGAAGGCCAGCGAGGTCACCGCGCTGGAGCGCGCCACGCTGTATGGCATCGTCATCTACAGCGGGCGCCGCGCCAACTTCGGCCGGGTCGACCCGGTGGGGGCGCGCGAAATCTTCATCCGCGAAGCCCTGGTCGGCGGGCAGTGGGACAGCAAGTTCCCGTTCTTGGAGGCCAACCTCAAGCTGATCAAGCAGGTGGAAGACCTGGAGCACAAGGCGCGCCGGCAGGACGTGCTGGTGGACGACGAGCTGATCTACGCCTTCTACGACCAGCAGCTGCCCGCTGACGTGTATGGCGGCGTCAGCTTCGAACGCTGGTACCGCGAGGCGTTGCAACAGAACCCCAAACTGCTGATGCTGACCCGCGAGGAGCTGATGCGCCACGAGGCCGCCGGCATCACCACCCAGTCCTTCCCCAAGACCATACGCCTCGGCGGCGTGGACTGCCTGGCCACCTATCTGCACGAACCCGGCGATGCCAAAGACGGACTGACGGTGACGGTGCCGCTGTTCGTGCTGAACCAGGTGAACGACGAGCGCTGCGAATGGCTGGTGCCCGGCATGCTGAAGGACAAGATCCAGGCGCTGATCAAAACCCTGCACCAGCGCCCGCGCTCGCGCCTGGTGCCGCTGCCCGATACCGCCAGCAAGATGGCCGAGACGCTGAACGCGCCCGAGCTGTTCGGCCACGGCACGCTGGTGGACGCGGTGCTGAAGCTGGTGCGCGCCGCCACCTCGCTGGACATCGTTCGCGCCGACATCAAGGCCGACATGCTTCAGGCCCACATGTTCATGAACTTCCGCGTGGTCGACGAGCATGGCCGCCAGCTGGGCACGGGGCGGAACCTGGGTGCACTCAAGTCCGAGCTGGGCGCGCAGGCGCGCGGGGCCTTCCAGGCGCTGGCGGGTTTGAAGATGGCCAGCAATGCTGCGGCCAAACCGGTTTCTAAGGAAAATCAGCCTCTGGCGCAGGTAGTAACTGCGCAAGCAGCTATCAAAACTGCAGCAAAGCCGGCCACGCCAGCCAACCAGCGCTACACCGCCTGGACCTTCGGCGAGCTGCCCGAGCTGCTGGAAATCCAGAAGGGCGGCCAGACGCTGATCGGCTACCCGGGCCTGATCGACGCTGGCGATGCGGTGACGATTGAGGTCTTCGACGAGCCCGAAGTCGCCGCGGCCAAGCACCGCGCCGGCCTGCGCCGTTTGTTCTCGCTGCAGATCAAGGACGCGCTGAAGTACCTGGAAAAGAACATCCCCGACCTGCAGAAAATGGCCGTGACCTTTATGCAGGTCGGCAAGAACGCCGACGGCTCAGGCGGCGGCACCATCGAGGAGCTGCGTGCGCAGATCATCGACGTGGCGCTGGACCGCGCCTTTCTGCTCGACCCGCTGCCGACCGACGAGTTCGCCTTCAAGCGCCGCATCGACGAAGGCCGCGGCCGTCTGACCCTGATCGCCAACGAGGTGGCGCGGCTGTCATTGACCATCCTGACCGAATACGCCACGGCAGCTCGCAAGATCAAGGACACCAAGAACGCGCCCGAAGCCACCGCCGACGCGGCCCAGCAGCTGGCGCGGCTGATGCCCAAGCGCTTCCTGGCCAACACGCCCTGGGGCCCGCTGCAGCACTACGCGCGTTACCTGAAAGCCATCACCGCGCGGCTGGACAAATACCGCGCCGACCCGGCCCGCGACGCCACCAAGCTGGCCGAGCTGCGCCCGCAAGAGCAGCGCTACTGGCGCCTGGTGGCCGAGCGCAAAGGTGTGGCCGATGCGCGCATGCAGGAGTTCCGCTGGCTGCTGGAGGAACTGCGGGTCAGCTTCTTCGCGCAAGAGCTGAAGACCCCGCAGCCGGTGAGCGCCAAGCGGCTGGACAAGGCCTGGGCCCAGCTGGGCTAGCCGGCTAGGCTATTCAGCCGACCTGCGCAATGCGCAGCAGGTTGGTGCTACCGGACGCGCCAAACGGCATGCCGGCTGCGATAACGATGGTCTGGCCGGATGCGGCGAATTGCTGGGTGACAGCGGTTTGGATGGCCACTTCGGTCATTTCGCTGACGTTGGTCACGTCCTGGCACAGCACCGGATGTACGCCCCAGACCAGCGCCAGTCGGCGTGCCGTGGCGGGGTTCGGCGTCATGCCGAGGATGCGGGCGCGCGGCCGCTCGCGCGCCATGCGCAGCGCCGATGCGCCCGAGCTGGTGTAGGCCACCATGGCCGCTACGTCCAGCAGCCCGGCAACCGCGTGGGCCGCGTGGCCGATCGCATCCGCGGTATTGGCGCTGGGCGGGGTGTGCGAGGCGTCTAGCGCGTCGCGGTAATGCGGGTCGGCCTCGGTCTGGGCGATGATGCGCGCCATCATGGCCACCGACTCGACCGGGAAGCGGCCCGAGGCCGATTCGGCCGACAGCATCACCGCATCGGCGCCGTCGTAGATGGCGGTGGCCACATCCGATGCCTCGGCCCGCGTCGGCACGGGCGCGGCAATCATGGATTCGAGCATCTGCGTGGCCACGATCACCGGCTTGCCGAGCCGGCGGCAGGCGCGGACGATGCGCTTCTGGATCGCCGGCACCTGTTCGGCCGGCATCTCCACGCCCAGGTCGCCGCGCGCCACCATCACCGCATCGGTCTCGGCGAGTATGGCTTCCAGGCTGTCGATGGCGGCCGGCTTCTCCAGCTTGGCGACGATGCCGGCCCGGCCTTGCACGATCTGCTTAACCTCGGTGATGTCGGCTGCGCGCTGCACAAAGGACAGCGCGACCCAGTCGACACCGAGGCTGAGGCCGAAGTCCAGGTCGGCGCGGTCCTTCTCGGTCAGGGCCGACAGGGGCAGCACCACGCCGGGCACGTTCACGCCTTTGCGGTCGGACAGCAGGCCGCCGTTGACGACCCGGGTGTCCGCATGGTCGGCACCGCAACTCTGCACCTCCAGTTTGAGCTTGCCGTCGTCCAGCAGCAGCTCGGCGCCGGGCTTCAGGGCGGCGAAGATCTGCGGGTGGGGCATGGAGGCGCGGGTCGCGTCGCCGGGCCGGGCTGCATCCAGGTCCAGGCGGAAGGCGGCGCCATCCAGCAGCTGGACCGGACCCTGGGCGAAGCTGCCTATGCGCAGCTTGGGGCCTTGCAGGTCGAGCAGGATGCCGATGGGGCGGCCGAGCTCGGCTTCGATGGCGCGTATCAGCTCGAAACGCTGGCGGTGGTCGGCGTGCGTGCCGTGGCTGAAGTTCAGCCGGAACACATTGGCGCCGGCGCGTACCAGGGCGGTGATGGTGGCGCGGTCGGCGCTGGCCGGGCCGAGGGTGGCGACGATTTTGGCGTGGTGGGAATGTGGCATCAGTAACCTTGTTGGAGGATGGGCGCGTCAATCAGGATGGCGCGGAAGTCGTTGACATTGGTGAGGGTGGGGCCGGTGATGACCGAGTCGCCCAGCGCCAGGAAGAAGCCGTGGCCGTCGTTGTCGTCCAGGCTGTGGCGCGGGCGTATGCCCTGGGCCCAGGCGCGGGCCAGGGTGTCGGGGGCCAGGGTGGCGCCGGCGATTTCCTCGGCGCCGTCCACGCCGTCGGTGTCGCCAGCGATGGCATGCACGTTGGGCAGGCCATCGAGTGCGACGGCCAGCGAGAGCAGGAACTCTACATTCCGGCCGCCGCGGCCCTGGCCCTTGAGGGTCACCGTGGTTTCGCCGCCGGACAGCAGCACGCAGGGCGGCTGGAACGGCTGGCTGTGCAGCACGACCTGCCGGGCGATGCCGGCCAGCGCTTTGCCCAGATCGCGGGCCTCGCCTTCCAGGCTGTCGCCCAGGATGTAGGGCGTGTAGCCGGCGGCGCGTGCCACTGCGGCCGCGGCTTCGAGCGCGATTTGCGGCGCGGTGATGGTGTGCGTGCTGCTGGTAGCCAGCCGTGGATCGCCGGGTTGGATGCTTTCACCCTGGCCGCTTTCCAGCAGCGCGCGCACGGCGGCGGGCACCGGGATGCGGTAGCGTTCGATGATGGCCAGCGCGTCCGCGCAGGTCGTCGGGTCGGCCACGGTGGGGCCGGAGGCGATGTCGATAGGCGCGTCGCCGGGTACGTCGGAGATCAGCAGCGTGACCAGGCGGGCCGGGTGGCAAGCCGCGGCCAGCCGCCCGCCCTTGACCTGGGAGAGATGGCGGCGCACGCAATTCATCTCCGAGATGCTGGCGCCGGATTCGAGCAGCGCGGTGTTGACGGCCTGCTTGTCGGCCAGGGTCAGGCCTTCGGCCGGCGCGACCAGCAGCGAGGAGCCACCGCCGGAGATGAGCGCGATCACCAGGTCGTCGGCACTCAGGCCGCTGACCAGCTGGCGGATGCGCTCGGTGGCGTGCAGGCCGGCCGCATCCGGCACCGGATGGGCGGCTTCGGCGATCTCGATGCGCTCACACGGCACGGCATAGCCGTAGCGGGTGACCACCAGGCCTTCGAGCGGGCCTTCCCAGTGCTGTTCCAGCGAACGGGCCATGGCCGCCGAGGCCTTGCCGGCGCCGATGACGATGGTTCGCCCCTTGGGTGGTGGTGGCAGGTGGCGCGGCAGGCAGAGCGCGGGCTGGGCCGCGGCGACGGCCGCATCGAACAGGCTGCGCAGCAGGGGTCTGCGGTCGGGCGATGGTTCGGTAGTCATATTGCGTCCTATCAAGCAGGTGCCGGCTAGGTGCGTGACGCGCTGGCAGCCAGGGGCGATACCCGGCCCTGCCCACGTGTCGCCAGCAGCACCAGGATGCCGCCGAGGAACAGGCTGGCCGCCAGCACATACAGGCCGGCGGTGGTGCTGCCGGTCGCGTCCTTGATACTGCCGACCATGAACGGGCTGACGAAGCCGGCCAGATTGCCGACCGAGTTGATCAGGGCTATGCCGGCGGCGGCGGCGGTGCCGCGCAACATGCTGGTCGGCAAGGTCCAGAACAGCGGCAAGCCCGTGAGGATGCCCATGGTGGCCAGGCTCAGCGCGGCCATGGCCCAGGTGACATCGCCACCAAACAGACCACTCAGCACCAGGCCCACGCCGCCCACGAAGCCGGCCCCGGCGGTGTGGAAGCGGCGCTCACCGCTGCGGTCGGAACTGCGGCTGGCCAGCACCATGGCGACGGCGGCCAGGCCGTAGGGAACCATGGTCAGCAGGCCGACGTTCAGCACGTCTTTGACGCCTGCGGTCTTGATCAGCTGTGGCAGCCAGAAGCTGATGCCGTAGAGGCCCATGATGAAGCAGAAATAGATGCTGGCCATCAGCCAGACCCGGCCATTGCTGAAGACTTGTTTCAGGCTGTGGTCGGCGCGCGATCCTTCGTCGCGGCTGATGTTGGCGATCAACAGCTGCTTTTCGGCATCGGTCAGCCAGGTGGCCTTGGCTATCGAGTCGTCGAGGTAGAAGAACACGCAGATGCCCACGAGGATCGAAGGAATGCCTTCGAGCAGGAACAGCCATTGCCAGCCAGCCCAGCCGTGTACACCGGCGAAGGCCTGCATGATCCAGCCCGACAGTGGCCCGCCGATGACGCCAGACAAAGCAATTGCCGTCATGAACAGCGCGACGACACGGGCGCGCCGGGCCGATGGGAACCAGTAGGTCAGGTACAGGATGATGCCGGGAAAGAAGCCGGCTTCGGCAACCCCGAGGAAGAAGCGCAACACGTAGAAAGTCGTTGGCGTTGACACGAACATCATGGCCGAGGAGATGACGCCCCAGGTCACCATGATGCGGGCGATCCAGACCCGTGCGCCGGTGCGGTGCAGGATCATGTTGCTCGGCACTTCGAACAGAAAGTAGCCTATGAAGAAGATGCCGGCACCCAGGCCATAGACGGTTTCGCTGAACTTCAGATCGGCCAGCATCTGCAGCTTGGCGAAACCGACGTTGACCCGGTCGAGGTAGGCGACGACGTAGCAAAGAAACAGAAAGGGAATGAGTCGCCAGGTGACTTTGCTGTACGCGGCTTTTTCCAGCGCGGCGCTGGAGGGGGATGGACTGGGCATTTTTGTCTCCGGTGGATGGTGCCCGCAGTCTAGGGAGGCGCGCCGCGGATGCCGAGTGACATCTCGTCAAGCCGGCCTCAACCAGCTGGAATAGCCTTGTGCGACAAGGACTTGCGCGCTGTGCCGTCGGTGGGCTGGGTGAAAACCCCTAGGCGGCCAGAGCTTCCGCTCAGCCTACGTCTGGCTCGGCTTGCCACACCACATCCAGCATGGCCAGCAGCGCCTGCAGGGTGGCGGAGTCTTCGCTAGAGCGCCGGTAGAGCAGGGACAAGGGGCAGGGCAGGCGCACGCCGTGCCAGGTAACCGCCTGGCCGCTCTGCACCACCGGCGCGGCGATCTGTTCGCGCATCAGTCCGAGTGCGACCCCGGTCTGCACCAGTTCCAGCATGGTGGCCTCCTGGTCGGCCTGCACCACGGTGCGGTAGGTCAGGCCGCGCTCGGCAAACATCTGGCCCACCAGGCCGTATTGCGAGCTGCCGACGGCTGTGGCGAGCCAGGGCATGGCCGCCAGCTCGTTCCAGCCCGCATGGCGCAGCCGTTCTTCCCAAGCCGCAGGCCCCACCACCACATAGTGTTCTAGTGACAACTGGCGTACCGCGATATCCGCGTCTTTGAGTGTTCCCAGGTAGAAGCAGGCGTCGACCTGCCCGTCGCGCAACATCTGCAGCGCGCTGCCGGAGATGCCGTGCAACAGCGTCACGTCCACATGGGGGTAGAACTGCAGCAAGGCGGTGAGCAAGAGGCCCAGGCGGATCGACTCGGGATCGATGATGGTGCCGAGCCGCAGTTCGCCCGAGACGGTGCCGCGCATCAAGGCCGCCTGTGCGCTGATGTCCTGCACGGCGTCTAGGGTCTTGGTGGCCAGTGGCAGCAGGCGTCGGCCTTCTCCGGTCAGCACCATGCCGCTGGGCGTGCGGGCGAAAAGCAAGACGCCCAGCTCGTCTTCCAAGCCCTTGATCTGCTTGGAGAGGGCGGATTGGGTGAGGTGCAGCTGCTCGGATGCCCGCACCAGCTGGCCGCTGCGCGCCACGGCCAGAAAGGCCCTCAGTTGGTTGAATTCCATCGCGGCATTGTCTCTGGTTCGGCGCAAGGGGATTGAGGATTCGCGTTGTCGATGTTTATTTACCCGGGTGAAATGTGTTGGGTTTTATATCCGGGTAGAATTCATTCATTCTAAATTTCACCCGGGTAAAAATATGGCTTGGTTAGATACCCCGTGCACGGCATTTGAAGGCGGTCACTGCATCGCCAGTGGCGCGCTGAAAGATGTTGCGCCGCGCGCCAAGGCGGTGGTTGATCTGGCGGCCAGCAGCACGGCGCCGCTGCCGGTGCTGGTGTTCAGCGATGCGAGCAGCGAAACCATAGAGCTGGATTGGCGTGGCACACCCGAGGTGTTCAGCGCCCGGCTCGCACAGCTGGCCGCTGCACTGGATGCGGTGGCGGAGCCTGATACCAACACCAGCGATGGCTGGGCCGATGCCGTGCCGGCGGACGCCGAGGCGCCGCGTGGCCCTGGTCGGCCCAAGCTGGGCGTGGTGGCGCGGGAGGTCACCTTGTTGCCCCGGCATTGGGAATGGCTGGCCGGCCAACCGGGTGGTGCCTCGGTGGCCTTGCGCAAGCTGGTCGAAGTCGCGCGCCGGGACTCGGTGGCGACGGACCGGGTGCGGCGCTGCAGTGCCGCCGGCTACAAGTTCATGGCCACCATGGCCGGCCATGAACCGGCCTTCGAAGAAGCCAGCCGCGCGCTGTTTGCGGGCGACCGGGTCGGCTTCGAGGCACGTATCGCCGGCTGGCCGGCGGATGTACAAAACCATTTGAAAAAAATCCTGGCAGACGCCTTCCAGTCATGAACCGTGAGAATCCTATGGACACGAATACCTTGCCGTCTCCATCTTCTACTGCCGCTGCGGGCGCGCCGCAGCCCAAGGTGTTGTGGAAGGTGTATCTGGCGTTCTTGGTGCCGATGATCGCCAGCAACTTCCTGCAGGCGCTGTCGGGCACCATCAACAATATCTACCTGGGCCAGATGCTGGGCGTGGGGGCGATGGCCTCGGTGTCGGCCTTCTTCCCGGTGCTGTTTTTCCTGATCTCCTTCATGATCGGCCTGGGCGCCGGTGCTGCGGTGTTGATCGGCCAGGCCTGGGGAGCAAAGGAGCTGGAGCGGGTCAAGGCGATTGCCGGCACCACCTTGATGGTGGGTCTGTGCGCGGGCCTGGTGGTGGCGGTGTTTGGCGGCGCATTCACGCAGAGCATGTTGCGCGCCCTGGGCACGCCGGCCGACATCCTGCCGGGGGCTACGGCCTATGCGCGGGTGATGCTGCTGGCAGCGCCGGCGGTGTTTATCTTTTTGCTGGTGACTTCCATGCTGCGCGGTGTGGGCGACACCACCACACCGCTGAAAACGCTGCTGATTTCTACCGCGGTGGGCTTGGTCGTGACCCCGGCGCTGATCCGCGGCTGGGCTGGCTTGCCGCAGATGGGCGTGGCCAGCGGCGCGTACGCGGCGGGCGTCGGCTTTGTGCTGTCCATGGGCTGGACGGCCTGGTCGCTGCGGCGCAAGAACCACGTGCTGGCGCCGAATGCGGGCTTCATACCGCATCTGCGCATCGACCGGGCGATCCTGGGTAAGGTGCTGCGCATCGGCCTGCCGACGGCGTTGTCGATGATCACCATCTCGATTGCTGAAATCGCCGTGCTGTTCCTGGTGAACCGCTATGGCTCGCAGGCCACGGCCGCGTATGGTGCAGTGAACCAGATCGTTTCCTACGTGCAGTTTCCGGCGATTTCGATTGCAATTACCGCGTCGATTCTGGGTGCGCAGGCAATTGGCGCGGGGCGCGGCCATACCCTGGGGCAGATTGCCCGTACCGGCATCTGGATGAATCTGCTGCTGACCGGTGCGCTGGTGCTGCTGGGCTATGTGTTCTCGCGCAGCATTCTGGGCCTGTTCATTACCGATGTGGCGGTGGTCGATCTGGCGCAAACCCTGTTGCACATCATGCTGTGGAGCAGTGTGGTCATGGGCATGTCCATGGTCTTGTCGGGCCTGATGCGCGCCAGCGGTGCGGTGCTGGTGCCCACGGTGCTGACGATGCTGGCCATTGCCGGGGTGGAGATACCGGTGGCCTGGGTGCTGAGCCACTACTACGGCCTGAATGGCATATGGGCGGCTTATCCGATTGCCTTTTCGGCCATGCTGGCGATGCAGACTGCCTACTACCGACTGGTGTGGCGCAAGAAGCCAGTGCGCCGCTTATAGGCAGATGGGGGCGGCCGTGGAAGCCAAAAAATTCACGAATCTCCTGAAAATTGAGGATAAATAACCCTGTATACCGCCGTGGTGTGCGCGCTAGCGCACAGAGGGCATTTCGATCAAGAGGATAATACGGGCTTCGATCCGGCTTCGCGCCGCATTCTATATGCCTTAAAGGCATCCCAACAAAGGTTCTATCGATGGCGAAAGCTGATTCCAAAACTGCCATGCTTGCTGACGGATTGCGTTATAAATCCAAGGCTTCTGGCTCGCCCTTTGCGGCTGCTGCATCATTTGGCGGCGCCACCATGTCGTGCTTCCTGTGTGGCAAGCACCGTACCCGTTCGCTGATGGGCACGCGCAAGGTATTGGGCAAATCCCAGGCGGTTTGCGCCCCATCGTGCCAAGCGATGGACGAAGCAGCAAGCTAAATTTCACCGTCCTCCTGCAAACTGGCCCTGCGGTTGTGGCCTAATTGCGGGTTGACCAATTTTCAATGGAGTAATTAAATGGCACAAGAACCCCGTACCGAAGCAGAGCGTCGCGCGACTCCCCGTCCTACGCCCCTGCCTGGTTACACCAACCCCGTGAGCCGCGGCCAAAAGCGCAGCCTGGAACGTGGCGTTGCAACCCGCAGCAAGAAGAACCCTGGCAAGCGTCCCCATAAAGGCGGTTAAGAGGCGGCTAAGCCCTCTCTTTTGCGAGCACTGCGCCGCGTAGGTTGCCTTCAACAGGCACCCTACGCGGCGTTGTCATTTGTGCAGTTCCAAATTCAAGCAGAATCGAGCCTATGGTCAAACACAAATCCGGCCCCAGTGAATGGGTGACCAAAATGCTGGCATTGATCCGTAGCGGCAACGCCACGGCCGCGATTGCCCAGATCAAGGCTGCGCCCAGCGCCAAAGATGTGGCCCAGCTGCGCGTGATGTTGCAACTGCCCAACGCGCCCGCCCGCCATCCGAATGTGGATACTGCCCTCAACGAGCAGGTGGTGGCGCTAGCCAGCCCGCGCTTGCACCGCGCTCCATGACCGAGCCACGCATCCGGGGTTTTCATGCCCACGTCTATTTCGATGCGACCACGCTGGAGCAGGCGCGCGCACTGTGCCTGGACGCTGCCAGCCATTTCAAGCTGGCCATGGGCCGCGTCCACCAGCAGCCGGTAGGTCCGCATCCGGACTGGAGCTGCCAGTTGGCCTTTGGGCCGGCTGTGTTCGCCGATCTGGTGCCGTGGCTGGCCATGCACCGCCGCGGCCTGGTGGTGTTCATCCACCCGATCACCGGCAACGACCTCATAGACCACCGTGACTACGCCATGTGGATGGGGGCGGTGCGGCCGCTGAACTTGTCGGTGCTGTCGGGTGTCGACACTGCTTACGAGCTTCCCGAAGATTGACGATGCAGACTTTATTGCGTGGTTTCCAGCGGTTGGCGGTGGTATGCGGTGCGGGTGTGTTGGTGGCTTGCTCGCTGCCCATGAAAGCCATTCCGCAGCAAGAAGATTTCAACTCCGCCGGCAAGTTTTCGCGCATGTTCGATGCGTCTGCTGCGCAAACCTGCGAGGCGGCCCGGCGTGCCTTGATGAGCCAGGGCTATGTGATTTCCACCGCGGACAAGGAGCTGGTGCAAGGGCAAAAAAGCTTCCAGCCCGAGAGCGAAACCCATGTGCAGGTCGGCATCCGCGTGGTCTGTGCCCCCGAGAGCAAGGACGGGCGCGTCAGCCTGGGCTTTGTGACGGCGTTGCAGGACCGCTATGCGCTGAAGAAGTCGAACACCTCGGCCAGCCTGGGCGTGGGGGCGTTGGGCTCGGTATCGCTGCCGCTCAGCTCCAGCAGCGATGCCATGGTCAAGGTGGGCAGCGAAACCGTGGTCTCCGAGTCGTTCTACGACCGGTTTTTTGCCCTGGTCCAGCATTACCTGGTGCAAGACCTGGAAGACGTTGATACCGACGTCGTCCAGCCAGACAAGCCCAAGCCTGCGCGCTGAGCCTTGGCTCAGGCCTGCTGTGCCTGCAGCCGCTGCGCCAGCGCCGTGAGCCCGGGGTTCGCAGGCGTAGTGGGGGCAGCCGATTCCAGCTGGGCCTGCACCAGGCGCTGCAGTGTCTCCGTCTGCGGCGTGATGCTACCGAAGAAGCGCACCTGCTGGTCTACCAGTACCAACAGTGTCGGGAAGTTGTCTACCTCGATCGGGTCCACCAGATCGGCCTGGTCTTCGATATCGACCCACACAAATTCGGCGCCAGGAAAGCTGCGCCCGACCTGTTCAAACCGTTCCTGGTAGTCGCGGCAGCTGCCGCACCAGTCGGCACACAGGCAGGCAACCCATAAAGTGGGGCTGTTTACTATAGATTTAATAGCTTGTGGCATATGTTCTGATTGCGCTAGCGGGCTATTTTATGTATGAAATTCAGGTCTGGGCCGCAGGCTGCACTGCCTGAGCGCTTGGCGGCAATACTTCCGCCGCCGTGGCTTCCAGCGATTGGCGCAGCCAGCGCTGCACCGGGTCGTGCTGGTGCCGTAAATGCCAGAGCATATACATCGGCAGACTGGGGCAGGGCAGGGGGAGCGCGCAGCTGGCGAAGCCCTGCAGCATGCCCTGGCCCAGCAGGCCGGGCACGCTGGCCAGCCAGGGGCTGCCCTGCAGGAACGCGGCAATGCCGGCAAAGCCGGGCACGGTGGCGGCCATACGGCGCAGTACGCCTTGTGCTTGCAGCCATTGGTCGATGTCGAGCATGCGGCGCGGGTGGTACAACACGCTGACATGCTCGCTTGCCAGGTAGTCGGCCAGCGTATCGGGTGCGGCGCGCACTCTGGCGTCATAAAACACACGGTACGGTGTTTCAAACAAGCGCTTCTGCACGATGTCGGTGGCGTCTGGCGGACGTGGAGACAGCACCAGTTGGCAACTGCCGTCACGCAGCATCTCGGCACTGGGTACGCCCGAGGGGATGGTGTGCAGCCGCACCAGAGGGGCTTGCAGACGCAGTCGCCGCAGCAGTGCCGGTAGCAGCAGGTCGCGCTGCATGTCGTTGGCCGCGATGGTGAAGCAGGCTTGCAGGGACGCCGGGTCAAATTGTTCTGGCGTGGCCAGGCGTTGCATGTCCTCCAGCAGCAGGCGCGCGGGCTGGGCCAGGGCTTCGGCACGCGCCGTGGGGACGATGCCACGGCCCGATTTCACAAACAGCGGGTCGCCGGTTATGCCGCGCAGCTTGTCCAGCAAATGGCTGACGGCCGACTGCGTGACTCCCAGGCGCTGGGCGGCCCGGGTGACCGAGCCTTCCTCCAGTACCGCTAGCAGCAGCTGCAGCAATTGGCCATCCAGGTGGGAGTAATCGAATTTGCTCATGGGTTCGATCTGGATTATCTGGTTTATTCGGGTGATGGTTCTGGGAATACTACGTTCACCCACTTCACAGGAGATCACCATGGCCCATGCCGAGATTCCCGGCACCACCTTGTTCGACGGCACCCAGGCCCGTAAAGGCTACGCCTTGAACAAGATGTGTTTTTCATTCAATGCCGCCCAGGCGCGGGCGGAGTTCCAGCGCGACGAAGAGGCGTACATGCGCCAGTTCGGGCTGAATGCCGAGCAGGCCGAGGCGATTCGCCAGCGCAATGTGCTGGCGCTGATCGCGGCGGGTGGCAATGCCTATTACCTGGCTAAGTTTGCGGGGATTTTTGGGCTGGATATGCAGGACATCGGTGCCCAGCAGACCGGTATGAGCAAAGACGCATTCAAGGCCCGCCTGCTGGCCGCAGGAGCCTGAACATGGCACACATCGTAGGCGCTATCACCACCTCCCACGTGCCGGCCATCGGCCGCGCGATCGCCAAGGACCTGCAGAACGATTCTTACTGGAAACCGTTTTTCGATGGTTTTCCGCCTGTGCGCCAATGGTTGAGCGAGGTCAAACCCGATGTTGCGGTGGTCATCTACAACGACCATGGCCTCAACTTCTTTCTCGACAAGATGCCGACCTTCTCGGTAGGAGCCGCGCCCTCGTACCGCAATGCCGACGAGGGCTGGGGTCTGGCCGACATGGCACCGTTCCAGGGCAACCAGGATCTGTCCTGGCATCTGATCAACAGTCTGGTCAACGATGAGTTCGACATTACGACCTGCCAGGAAATGCTGGTCGACCACGCCTTCTGCCTGCCCATGGCGCTGCTGTGGCCGGATGCGGATGCCCGGGGTAGTTGGCCGGTCACCACGGTGCCGGTGTGCCTGAATACGGTGCAGTTCCCGTTGCCCACAGCCGTGCGCTGCTACAAGCTGGGCGAAGCCATAGGCCGAGCCGTGGCATCCTGGGACAGCGACGCCCGGGTGGTCATCATCGGCACGGGCGGTCTGAGCCACCAGCTGGACGGCCAGCGCGCTGGCTTCATCAACAAGCAGTTCGACCTGCAGTTCATGGACAGCCTGGTCCGCGACCCGGCCTGGCCCACGCGCTTCAGCATCCATGAACTGGTGGAGAAAGTCGGTACCCAGGGCATTGAATTGCTGATGTGGCTGACCACCCGGGCCGCCATGCCCGGCCCGGCCCGGCTGCTGCATTCGAACTACCACATCCCGATTTCCAACACCGCGGCCGGCCTGATGCTGATGGAGCCCGCGGCCTGAATCCAGCTACGCATAAAAAAAGCCCCCGCGGGTGCAACACCGGCGGGGGCTTTTTGTGTCGGCTGGCTTACAGCGTGTCGATAAAGCTACGCAGCTTGTCGGAACGGCTGGGGTGCTTGAGCTTGCGCAGCGCCTTGGCTTCTATTTGGCGGATGCGCTCGCGGGTCACGTCGAACTGCTTGCCGACTTCTTCCAGCGTGTGGTCGGTGCTCATTTCGATGCCGAAGCGCATGCGCAGCACCTTGGCTTCGCGCGGCGTCAGGCTGTCCAGGATGTCCTTCACCACGTCGCGCAGGCCGGCTTGCATGGCGGCTTCGATAGGTGCGGTGTTGGCACCGTCTTCGATGAAATCGCCCAAATGGCTGTCGTCATCGTCACCGATCGGCGTTTCCATGGAGATCGGCTCCTTGGCGATCTTCATGATCTTGCGGATCTTGTCTTCCGGGATCTCCATCTTTTCAGCCAGGATGGACGCATCGGGCTCGAAACCAAACTCTTGCAAGTGCTGGCGGCTGATGCGGTTCATCTTGTTGATGGTTTCGATCATGTGCACCGGAATCCGGATGGTGCGCGCCTGGTCGGCGATGGACCGGGTGATCGCCTGGCGAATCCACCAGGTGGCGTAGGTCGAGAACTTGTAGCCGCGGCGGTATTCGAATTTGTCCACTGCCTTCATCAAGCCGATATTGCCTTCCTGGATCAAGTCCAGGAACTGCAGGCCACGGTTGGTGTACTTCTTGGCGATGGAGATCACCAGGCGCAAATTGGCCTCGATCATTTCCTTCTTGGCATCGCGCGACGAGGCTTCGCCTTCGTTCATGCGCTTGTTGATGCCCTTCAGCTCGTCCAGCGGTACGACCACGCGGGCTTGCAGGTCGGTCAGCTTTTGCTGCAGATCCTGCACCGGCGGGATGTTGCGGCCCATGATCGCGCTCCAGGGCTTGTTGGCCGCGGTCTGCTTTTCGATCCACTTCAGGTCCAGCAAATGCGATGGCACTTTGTTGCCCATCTTGTCGCGGCCGCTGAAGTCGGCGATGAAGTTTTCCTGCGGGTAGCCGCATTTGTCGACGATGATGCGGCGCAGCTCGCGCTCTTTCTTGCGCACATCGTCCACCTGGCTGCGCAGCAGATCGCAGAGCTTTTCAATGGTCTTGGCGGTGAAGCGGATGGTCATCAGCTCTTCGCTCAGGGCCGCCTGGGCCTTGACGTAGTGCGGCGTGCCGTAGCCTTCCTTGTCGTAGATCTTGTGGACCTTTTCGAACAGCTCGCGCAGGCGGTCGAAGCGGGTCAGGGCTTCGTTCTTCAGCTCTTCGAGCTTCTTGGTCAGCGCCTTGGAGCCGCCCTTGCCGTCGTCGTCGTCGGCCGCGTCGAATTCGTCGAAGTCTTCTTCGGCCACGTAATCGTCGGCTTCGTTGGGGTTCGAGAAGCCGTCGACGATGGTCGAAATCACGACCTTGCCTTCGCGGATCTGCTCGCCCATGGCGAACACTTCGGCCAAGGTGGCGGGGCTGGCGCTGATGGCTTCCATCATGCGCATCAGGCCGCCTTCAATGCGCTTGGCGATTTCAATTTCGCCTTCGCGGGTCAGCAGTTCGACCGTGCCCATTTCACGCATGTACATGCGCACCGGGTCGGTGGTGCGGCCGAACTCGCTGTCCACGGTGGACAAAGCGGCCTCGGCTTCTTCTTCGGCTTCTTCTTCGGTCGCTGCGGTGGGTGCGGTGTTGTTCAGCAACAGGGTTTCTGCGTCGGGCGTTTGCTCGTACACCGCCACACCCATGTCGTTCAGCATGTTGACCACGACTTCCAGCGTTTCCGCATCGACCAGCTTGTCGGGCAAGTGGTCGGAGATTTCGCCGTGGGTCAGGTAGCCGCGGGTCTTGCCCAGCTTGATCAGCGCCTTCAGGCGCATGCGGCGCTTGGCCATGTCTTCTTCGGACAGGACGGTTTCGTCCAGGCCGAATTCCTTCATCAGCGCGCGCTCCTTGGCCTTGCTGATCTTCATGCGCAGTGGCTTGATCTTCTCGCCGGTGGGGCTGAGCTGGACCGGGGTTTCTTCGACCGGGTCTTCCTCGATCTCGATCAGGTCGTCCAGGTTGATCTCGGT
Organism: Rhodoferax ferrireducens; assembly: GCF_031458075.1. Lineage (GTDB taxonomy): Bacteria > Pseudomonadota > Gammaproteobacteria > Burkholderiales > Burkholderiaceae_C > Rhodoferax_B > Rhodoferax_B ferrireducens_A. The sequence goes on from NZ_JAVDXT010000002.1 coordinate 1,183,034, forward strand.
GGAGATCGAACCTTTGGGCTTGGGGCCGCGTTTGGCGCCCGCGGGCTTGGCCTTCACCGGCGCCGCTGCCGCAGCAGCGGCTGCTTTGGTGCCGGCCTTGGCAGCGGGCAGGGTCACGACCTTGGGCGGGCGGCCGGGTTTCTTCTTGGCATCATCGGCTGCGGATGCGACTTCTTTGGCGGCGGGGGACTTCGATGCGGGCACTGATTTGACTTTCAAAGCGGGCTTGACCACGGCCTCGGGAGCGGCTTTCGCTGCCCCTTTGGTGCTGGTTTTGGCTGCGGGCTTAACGGGCTTCTCGGACTTTGGAGCGGGCATGGGCGAAGAACCTCAGGACAACAAAAAAACGAAATAAACCCGGAAGCCACAGGCTACCGGCGCGGGTACGTAAACGTAAGAGAGAGAATTTCTTGTTGGCAAGATGGGAGGGCGATCATTTGCATGGTTGTTGACATCCATGCAGGCAGTCCTTGCGGTGGGGTGGCCGGTGCGCGCTGTGGCGGCTGTTGGCCGTATCCGGAGGTGTTGCTGTCGCTCTTGCCGAGCAGTTAGCCTTAGATTATAGCTTGTTGGCTGAAATTCAAGGGATAAATTAAGGTTTTCAACCTACTTTGACCGCCATCAGCTCCAGCAGGCGGCGGCTTAGTTCACGGTAGATTTCCAGATAGGTGGGATCGGTTTTGGCCTTTTCCAGTGCCTCGGTCTGTTGCTGCTTGATGCGGTCCACCAACATCAGGTTTAGCAGGGCACGTAGCTCTTGCAGGGCTTCCCGGTCAAGTGCTGCATCTGCGGCGTTGGGTGCGCCCGCGGCCACCGGACTGGACATCAGCTTGAGTGCCAGGCTTTCGAAGGCCTGCGCCTGCAAACGGCCGCGCAGCGCCTCCCAGTCCTGCGGGCCGTGCTCGTGCTGCTGGCTCTCCAGCCAGACGAACAAGGGGCCGTGCGGCGCGGGCAGCTCGCAGAGCAGGGCGTGGTCTTCGTGGGTCAGGCTGTCCCAGCCGCTGCTGTTGGCCAGCAGCAAGCGGGTCGCGTGGTCGGCCCGGCTGGCGGGCTGGCGCCGGCCTGCGCTGTCGGATCCGATGGGAGGTTCTTTAGGGGTGTAGCGCTTACCGGGCGTGTACGGGGTGCTATATTTTTTGGTGCTTTTGGCTTCGGAGCGCTGGCCTATGGCTTTGCCGGCCCAGACGTCGGTCAGCTCGTTGCTGTTGAGCTGTACCAGGTCGGCGATCTCGCCCAGCAGCTGGCGCTTCAACGCGCCCTCGGGCAGCTGGCTCCACAGCGGTTTGGCGTTGCTGGCCAGGTGGGCCCGGCCCTCGGCGCTGTTCAGGTCACAGCCTTCGCGCACCGATTCGATCAGAAACCGGCTGAGTGGCGTGGCTTCGGAGATGTAGCGGGCGAACGCGTCGCGGCCGTAGGCGCGGATGTAGCTGTCCGGGTCGTGCTCGGCGGGCAGGAACAAGAACTTGCAGCTGCGCACATCGGTGGCCAGCGGCAGGGCACCGTCCAGCGCCTTGCGGGCGGCGCGGCGGCCAGCGGCGTCGCCGTCAAAGCTGAAGACGACGGAGTCGGTGAACCGGAACAGCTTTTGCAGATGGTCGGCCGTGCAGGCCGTGCCCAGGGTGGCCACGGCATTCGGAAAGCCCAGCTGCGCTAGCGCAACCACGTCCATATAGCCTTCGGTGACCAGCGCATAGCCGGCGTCGCGCAGGGCGTTGCGGGCTTCGAACAGGCCGTAGAGTTCTCGGCCCTTGCTGAACACCGGGGTTTCGGGCGAATTCAGGTATTTGGGCTTGTCGTCGCCCAGCACCCGGCCGCCAAAGCCTATGCATTCGCCTTTGACGTTGCGGATCGGGAACATGACCCGGTCGCGGAAGCGGTCATAGCGCTTTTCTGGATCGTCTTCGCTGGTGATGACCAGGCCGCTCTCTGCCAGCAGCGGGTCGTCGTAGCGCGGGAACACGCCCGCCAGGCTGCGCCAGCCCTCGGGCGCGTAGCCCAGGTCGAATTGCTTGGCGATTTCGCCCGACAGGCCGCGGCCCTTGAAGTAGTCGATGGCGCGCGGCGAATCCCGTAAGTGCTTCTTGTAGGCGGTGCAGGCCTGTTCCAGCACATCGGTCAGGGTGGCCTGCTTTTGTTTTTGCTCGGCGGCGCGTGCGCGGTCTTGTGGCGAAGCGTCGTCTTCGGGCACCTGCATGCCGAACTGCTGGGCCAGGTCGTTCACCGCCTCGATGAAGGTCATGCCCGCGTGGTCCATCAGGAAGCGCAGGGCGTCACCGCTCTTGCCGCAGCCAAAGCAGTGGTAGAACTGCTTGGTCGGGCTGACCGAGAAGGAAGGCGATTTCTCGGAGTGGAACGGGCACAGGCCCATGAAGTTGGCGCCGCCCTTTTTCAGCTGCACGTAGCGACCGACGATTTCGACCACGTCGGCGCGGGCAATCAGTTCCTGGATGAAGGTATGGGGGATAGTCACAGGGGCTATTGTCTCTGCTTGAACGAGGTCGGCAGGAAATGCCGGGGCTATGGGGTGTATATGCCTGTCTAGGGATTGTCACGCTCTATCGGATAATGGAAGAATGGACATGTACAACTTTTGCCTTGCGCCTAGGCTCCGTCAGTGGGCTTGCGCAGCCGTTGCATCCGTTATTGCCTGTTTTTGAAATGGTCCGAGCCTTTACCATTCCACCCCAGAGTTCCACAGAGCCATCCGCATCTGAGTTGTCCGAGCATTTTGATGCGCCCCCGGTGCGGCGCCGCACCACCGTGCTCAGTGCCGCCATGGCCAATGCCTTGCCCTTCCTCAAGCCCATGGGCCGGGTCACCGTCGGCAAGGCACCCAAGCCGCCCAAGGCGCCTGTGCCACCGCTGCCGACCCTGTCGGCCGAAGCCATCCGTGCAGGTATCGACCCGGCGGTGCGCCATAAAGCCTTGCCTCCGGCGCTGACCAGCTACACCGAGTTTGGCACCCGCTCTTTCATCAGTGCAGGCAGTGGCTCGCCCACGGTGCTGTTCGAGTCCGGCCTGGGTAGCGGCAAAGAGGCCTGGAGCAGCATCTTCAACGAGGTCAGCGCCGTAACCCATGCGGTGGCCTACGACCGGGCCGGCTATGGCCAGAGTGAACCATCGAGCCAGCCGCGCGATGGTTTGCAGATACTGCGCGAGCTGCGCGCCATGCTGCAGGCCGAGGAAATCAAACCACCCTACGTGCTGGTTGGGCACTCGCTGGGTGGCACCATCATGAAGCTGTTTGCCAGAACCTACCCCGACGAAGTGGTGGGCGTGGTGCTGGTGGACGCGCGCGCGGCCGAATTCGCCAAGCGCTGCCGCCAGCTGGGCGTGAGCCGGCTCTGGTACGAGCCGCCGTCGGTACTGTTTGCGCTGTCTCCCAGTGCCATGCGGGCCGAGCTGGCGGCTGCATCTTTGACCATGCGCCAGGCCCGCCAGGCCGGGCCATTCCCGGCCGTGCCGCTGATTGTGTTGACCCAGTCCAAAGACACCGGCAAATGGCCGGAGCGGCTGGGCAAGGTCTGGGCGGCTAGCCAGCGCAACATGGCCAAGATGTCGCGCCTGGGCCGCATCAAGGTCTGCGAAGACAGCGGCCACAACATCCACCAGGACCAGCCCGATATGGTGATCACCGCCATCCTCAGCGTAGTGGCTGCCGCCCGCTATGCGCAGGCACAAGCCCGGATACGTGGCTAGTTGTATTGATTTGGTAGCTGATGGTGCAGGTGGATTCTGCGCCACAGACAGTTTTTATATAAAAACTGTCTGTAGGGTGGGCTCTCAAGCGCTGCGCGCCCGCCCACCTTTCTCTGCCCAGGTGCGGGTCCAGCGGATTTGCATTACGCGCAGCATCACCAGCATCACCATGGCCAGGCCGGCGAAGAGCATGAAGCCCCACATATAGCTGCCGCCGTATTGCTTGGACAAGCCCATGGCGTTCGGCACCAGACCGCCGCCCAGGGCGCCGATTTCGCCGATCATTGATCCGGCAACGGCGGTGGCCAGGGGCCAGCGCAGCGGCACCAGCTGGAACAGTGCGCCATTGCCGGCACCCAGCGCGGCAAAACACAGAATCATCAGCAGCGTGGTCAGGGTCAGCGAGTTGCCGGCCAGGCCGCAGGCCACCAGCGTGGCGGCGACGGTGACCAGCACCAGGTTCAGCGTGTTGACGCCGCCCCAGCGGTCGGAGATCCAGCCGCCAAACACCCGCAGCGCAGCGCCCATGAAGGCCGCCAGCATGGTCAGCTGGCCGGCTTGCACCTTGCTCACGCCAAACTGGTCGTAATAGTAGGTAGGCAGGAAGGTGATCAGGCCGATGAAGCCGCCGAAGGTCACGGCGTAGATCAGGCTGAAGGCCCAGCCGTCTTTTTCAAACAGGCAGGCGATGTGTTCCTTGAAGCTCGCATGCGGGTCTAGGTCCGGCGGCTCTTGCGCGTAGACGATCATCACTACCATCGGGATCATGATCGCCGCGGCTGCAAAGCCGTACACCGTAACCCAGCCATAGGCCTGGGCCAGTGGCGGTGCTACCAGCACGCAAACCGCGGTGCCGACATTGCCCGCACCCACCAAGCCCATGGCCAGGCCTTTGTGCTTGGGTGGGAACGAGCCCGAGCCCAGCGACAAGGCCACGCCGAAGCTGGCGCCGGCAATGCCCAGCAGCACGCCCATGGCCAGCAGGTCGTTGAAGCTCTTCACGAAGAAAAAGCCAAACAGCATGGCCACCATGATCAGGCCCATCTCCACCAGCGTGGCTTTCTTGCGGCCTATGTACTGCGACAACAGGCCCAGCGGGAAGCGCATCAGGGCGCCGGCCATGATGGGGATGGACAGCATCAAACCCTTTTGCGCGGGGCTGAGGTTGAAGGTTTCTGAAATGAACGGTGCCATCGCACCATTGAGTACCCAGATGCAGCAGGAGAAGGAGAAATACAAAAATGCGGCGAATAGCGTGGGCGAATGCCCGCTCTTGAGAAAACTACGAAATCCCGACATGGTGCAGATCCTGAAATTAAAAACAATCCCATGCACCAAAGCAAGTTGCGCGCCAGATTTTGGGGCGTAAAAATACGGCTATTTATCTGGTTTTGGCAGCTGTAGCTGTGTTTTGGGGTGCGCCGCACAAAGTGTGTGCGGGTTGTGCGTGGCGTGTGCGCTATTCCCGTGCGCTCCGCGCTGCCGCCAGGGGCGGCGTGGGGCGGGGCGCGGTCAAGGCATCCAGGTCTTGTGGCACCAGTTCGCCGTTGGTGCATTGCTGCAACCAGGCCAGGGACATGCGGCACAGCAGGGGTTGCTTGCTGGATGTGCCGTTGCCGACCGATACCACGGCGTCCACCATCGGAGCAGCGCCCGGGTCGGCCGATGCGTGCAAGGCCTGCAGCTGGCGGCTGTCGATGTCGAGCATGCTGCCCAGCGTGTCCACGCGCAGGGCGAATTCACGGCTCTTGCCGTTGCCGTTATCGGGCGGCAGGCGCAGCACCAGCATCTGGCGGGTCGGGTCGGCGTCGCGCGACAACGGGCCGGTGTAGTCGGTGATCACGCTGCGCAGCTCGACCACCGGGTAGACCTGCTGGCCGATCTGTGTAAAGCCCAGTAGCGGAGGCCGGGCGCTGCCGGCGCTCATCACCGTGCTGTCGGGCGCAGCTTTGAGGATGTGGCGCGCGTCTATGCCCAGCCAGTGGCCGGCAATCGTGAAGGTGGCCAGTTGCAGGTGGTATTCGGTAGCCGTGCGTGGCCCTGTTTGCGCAGCTGGCAGGGTAGGCGTGGCCAGGCGGGTGTCTTGGCGCACACACAGGTGGCGCAGCGACAGGCAGCGCAGGCCGTGCCGGTAGCTGTCGCTGGTGCCGAACTCGCGGTAGCCACGGCCGGGTGCATCGCCCAGGCCGTACAACTGGCCTTGCAAGTCGATCACCGGCTGGCCTGCCTGGGCCGTGCGCAGTGCGGGCAGATGCTGGCGCAAGCCATCGGGGCCACTGGCGTGCAGTACCTGGCCGTTGGCGTCGACAAATGCCAGCATGTCTTGCGCATCCAGTCCGGCGGCGCAGTCGCCCAGGATGGACTGCATCTGGCCGGTGGCGTCCCAGACGATGGCGATGCCGCCCAGTGTCGCGCCTTGCCGGCTTTGCGGGTCGCGCACCGCGGCGCTGTAGACGAAGGTCGGGCCATCGGCATAAAAGCGGCTGGGGCCGTAGCTGCTGACGCTGTAGTCCTGGCCATGGCCCTGGCGCAGGGTGTGGGCAACCCAGGGCTCGTCCAGAATTTGGCCGACCTGCTCGGCCTGGTTGGGTTGCGACACCGCGATGACGCGCCCCTGGCGGTCGAACAGCACCAGGCAGGCGTAGACGGTGTACAGCGCGTTTATCTGCTCTAAAACGGCTGTAGCGCTTTTACAAGCTGCGCTACCAGCTATTAATGTTGTAGCGAATTGGGGTGTCAGCGCCCACCAGCGGCAGTCGTTGGCGCGTTCATAGAGGTTGCGGTCCAGGATCTGCATTGCCAGCTCGGCGCGGCTGTGGGCGTCGCGCAGCATGGAGCGCATCACCACTTTTTGCAGGTCGTGCAATGCGCTGGCAAAGGCGGCGGCGGTCTTTTGGGCGGTGGCACCAATCTCGGACAGCAGGGTCTTGGCGAACAAGGTGTCGCGCGCGGACTCGCTGTGGTCGGCGGCGGTGCGGTTCAGTTCCAGCAGGCCGTTCCATACCGAACGCTCCAGCGCCGACTGGATGGCGGCCGAGCGTTTGGGGATGTGGCTCAGCTCGCCAGCCAGAAAGTCCGGGTGGGCGGCGACTTCGTCCATCAGGGCGGAGCGGGCCTCATCGCCATCGGACTCGAAAGCGCTGTCCAGCGGCAGCATGGCCAGCCCGCGCCAACCCGGGCCGGCATAGCCCTGGAAACCCAGCGTGTTGCGCACCACGGTCAGGTATTTGCGGCCCAGGTGGCGCAGGGTAAACGTGCCCGCAGTCGCCGCTTGCGGCAGGTGCCAGCCCAGGGGCAATTGCAGTGCGTCGCTGGAATGGATGACTGCGCCCTGGGCGTCAACCAGAGCGAGTACCACGTCCTGCCCCTGCGGGTTGTCGCCTTGCACCTGGGCAAAGATGGCGCGGGCTTCGTCGGCCAGTTTGAACTGCAGGCACAGCACCCCTTGGGTGTGGCCGTCCGCCGCAACCGGCTGGGCATAGAGCAGGCTGGGGCTGGCCGTGCCGCAGAAATCGTGCGCCGCGTAGTGCTCGGTGTAGGCGGCATGGCTGGCCTGGACTTCGGCCAGGAAGGCGGCATCACCGGTGCTGGTCGGCAGACTGTGTGCAGGCTGCGCAGCCAGGCAGGCCTGCAGCTGGATCTGGGTGTCGAACAAGTAGATGTTGTCGTACACCGTGTATTTGCTGGCGTAGTCGCGCAAGCGGCTTTCCATGGCTGGGCGCAGCGCGGCGTCGGGCTGGGCCAGGTAGTCGGCAATGGCGCCATCGGTGGCAAAAAAGCCGATATCGGCGGTGCGCTCAAACAGGTTGCGCACCAGGATGTCGATGCACACCTGGGCGCGCGAGCCCAGGTCGTCGAGCGCGGTTTTCAGGGCCTCGGTGGCCAGGCCGCGCATCATTTCCTCGGACAAGGCGGCGAAGTCGTGCCGTGCCTGGGCCAGGTCGCCGCCCGCAGAGGCTTTGCTGGACAAGCTGGACAGCGACGACAGCAGGGAGAGGTTGTCCCAGGCGGCCTCAATCAGGCGCAGTTCCTGGCGCTGGTGCTGCACGCCAGGCATGTAGCGCAGCAGTTGCTCGGGCTGGAGAAGTAGGTTGCTTGCGGGTGTGTGCATTGTCTTTGTTGCGTATCGCTGCCGGCGCTCGCCACTGTAGGGTGGCAATGTGTCCGGTGCAAGGCGGTAGGCCCGGCCGTGGCTGGGCGGGGGGCAGGTGGGTGCTAGCGTGGTGCCAGCACGTGCATGCGGCTGTGGCAATGGACCGGGGCGATGGCGACGGGGCCGTCAGGATGCGGCGGGCGCGGGGTGCTTCGGAGAAAGCCTGGCATGAACACGTCCTTGGATTCTTAACAATATGTTACGAAATTAAGCAAAATCCATGCCGTATTTTGGGGCGCAAAACCGCATGCAACCGCGTTTCTGGGCTGTTTGGCGCATGTTGCTGCCCTGTTTGGTGCGTCGCCGCACCTGAATAGGGTGCGGTTTAGGCGGGCACCGCTTCCACCCGCGGCTGCCCCAGGCTGCGCAACACATCTCGCACCATCTGCGCGCGGTCTTTGGGTTCCGGCAGTTCGCGTTCAATGCGCAGCTTTTCGTTGCCGGCCAGCTTGATGTGCTTGTTCTTCTGGATCAGCTCGATGATGCGCATCGGCTCGATCGGCGGATTGGTCTTGAAGGTGATGTTGATCACGCCGGGCGCCGCATCCACCTTGACTACGCCATAGGGCCGCGCCAGCACCCGCAGGCGGTGGCCGTCGATCAGGGTCTGCGCCTGGGCGGGCAGCTTGCCGAAGCGGTCGACGATTTCTTCCAGCAGTGCGTCGATCTGGTCGGTGGTCTTGGCCGTGGCCAGCTTTTTGTAGAAGCTGAGCCGCAGGTGCACATCGCCGCAGTAGTCGTTCGGCAGTAGGGCCGGGGCGTGCAGGTTGATTTCCGTCGTGACGCTGAGTGGGCTCAGCAGATCGGGTTCGATGCCGGCCTTCAGGCAGCGTACGGCTTCGTTCAGCATCTCGTTGTACAGCTGGAAGCCGACTTCCAGCATATTGCCGCTCTGGTTTTCGCCCAGCACCTCGCCGGCGCCGCGGATTTCCAGATCGTGCATCGCCAGGTAGAAGCCAGAGCCCAACTCTTCCATCTTCTGGATCGCGTCCAGGCGCTGGCTGGCCTGCTTGGTCAGGCCTTCCAGGTCCGGCACCATCAGATAGGCATAGGCCTGGTGGTGGCTGCGGCCCACGCGGCCGCGCAACTGGTGCAGCTGGGCAAGGCCAAACTTGTCGGCCCGGGCCATGACGATGGTGTTGGCGCTGGGCACGTCGATGCCGGTTTCAATAATCGTCGAGCACAGCAGCAGATTGAAGCGCTGGGCCACGAAGTCGCGCATCACGGATTCCAGCTGGCGCTCGGGCATCTGGCCGTGGGCCACGGCGATGCGGGCCTCGGGCAGCAGCTCTTCGAGCTTTTGCCGGCGGTTCTCAATGGTCTCGACTTCGTTGTGCAGAAAGTAGACCTGACCGCCGCGCTTCAGCTCGCGCAGCACCGCCTCGCGGATCACGCCATTGCTCTCGGAGCGCACAAAGGTCTTGATGGCCAGCCGGCGCTGGGGCGCGGTGGCGATCACGCTCAGGTCACGCAGGCCTTCGAGCGCCATGCCCAGGGTGCGCGGGATTGGCGTGGCGGTCAGGGTCAGCACGTCGATTTCGGCTCGCAGCGCTTTCATCTGCTCTTTGTGGCGCACACCAAAGCGGTGCTCCTCGTCGATGATCAGCAGGCCCAGGTTCGCGAACTTGGTCGATTCACTCAATAGCTTATGGGTTCCCACCACAATATCTACGCCACCTTCTGCTATGCCTTTGAGAGCGGCGGTGATTTCCTTGCCCGAGCGGAAGCGCGACACCTCGGCCACCTTGACCGGCCATTTGGCGAAGCGGTCCACCAGGGTCTGGTAGTGCTGCTCGGCCAGCAGGGTGGTGGGCGCCAGCAGCGCTACCTGCTTGCCGCCGGTGATGGCGATGAAGGCGGCGCGCAAGGCCACCTCGGTCTTGCCGAAGCCGACATCGCCGCAGACCAGGCGGTCCATGGGGCGTGGGCTGATCATGTCCTGGATGACGGCATGGATCGCGGCCTTCTGGTCGGGTGTTTCCTCAAAGCCGAAGTCGTTGGCAAACACCTCGTAGTCGTTTGGCGAATAGCGGAAAGCATGGCCTTCGCGGGCTGCGCGGCGGGCGTAGATGTTCAGCAGCTCGGCGGCCGAGTCGCGTACCTGTTCGGCGGCCTTGCGCTTGGCTTTTTCCCACTGGCCCGAGCCGAGGCGATGCAGGGGCGCTTCGTCGGCGCTGACGCCGGTGTAGCGGCTGATGTGCTGCAGCTGGCTGACCGGCACATACAGCGTAGCCTTGTCGGCGTATTCCAGGAATAGAAATTCTTGCAAAACCGGGGTGCCATCGGCGTTCTTGCCCTGGCCCAGGTCCAAGTGGACCAGGCCTTTGTAGCGGCCAATACCGTGGGCCGAGTGGACCACCGGGTCGCCCAGGCTCAGCTCGCTCAGGTCCTTGATCAGCGCTTCGACGTCGCTGACCTGTTCCTGCTTCTTGCGGCGGCGCGTGGTCGGGCCGGCGGCGAACAGCTCGGTCTCGGTGACGAAGTCGATGGCCTCGGCCAGCCAGCTGAAACCGGTATTTAGTGCGGCGGTGGCGATGCCGACTTTTTCGCTGCTGGTCTGGAAGTCTTCCAGCGAGTCAAAGGCCGGTGGATTCACCTGGCTGGCGCGCAGCAGGTCCAGCAGGCTTTCGCGCCGGCCATTGCTTTCGGCCAGCAGCAGCACGCGGTGCGGCGTGCGCTGGATGTGCATCTTCAACTGGGTCAGCGGGTCTTCGGCGCCGCGCGCCACCGACAGCACCGGCAGGGCTTCGAAACCGGTATCGCTGCTGCTTTCCACCGTGCGCAGCGCCAGCTGCGCGTGCTGGTTGGTCAGCGCGTAGAACTGCTCGGTGCCCAGGAACAGCGCTTCGGGCGGCAGCGCCGGGCGGTCGATATCGCCTTGCACCAGGCGGTAGCGCTCTTTGGTGTCTTGCCAGAAGCGCAGGATGGACGGCTCCAGGTCGCCGTGCAGCACCACGGTGGCGTCGGCACCGATGTAGTCGAACACCGTGGCCGTGTCTTCAAAGAACAGTGGCAGGTAGTACTCGATGCCGGCGGTGGCCACGCCATTGCCCATGTCCTTGTAGATGCGGCTCTTGGTCGGGTCGCCGTCCAACAGTTCACGCCAGCGGCTGCGGAACTTGGCGCGGGCGTCGTCGTCCATGGGGAACTCGCGGCCCGGCAGCAGGCGCACTTCGGGCACCGGGTACAGGCTGCGCTGGCTGTCGGGGTCGAAGGTGCGGATGCTGTCGATCTCGTCGTCAAACAAGTCCACCCGGTAAGGCACCTGGCTGCCCATGGGGAACAAGTCGATCAGGCCGCCGCGCACTGCGTATTCGCCGGGGCTGACCACCTGGGTCACGTGGCTGTAGCCGGCCAGGGTCAGCTGGGCCTTCAACTTGGCTTCGTTCAGCTTCTGCTTGGTCTTGAACTGGAAGGTGTAGCCAGCCATGAAGCTGGGCGGCGCGAGCCGGTACAGCGCGGTGGTGGCTGGCACGATGACCACATCGGCGCCGGTGTCCTTGTCGCGCTGGCTGATGCGCCATAGCGTCGCCAGGCGTTCGCTGATCAGGTCCTGGTGCGGCGAAAACGTGTCGTAAGGCAGGGTTTCCCAGTCGGGGAACATCGCGCAGCGCAGACTCGGCGCAAAAAACACGATTTCTTCCATCAGCCGCTGGGCGTCGCTGGCGTCGGAGGTAAAGATCGCCGTCAGCGAACCCTTGGCCTTTTCCCGCAGGGCCAGCTGGGCCAGCAGCACCGCGTCGGCCGAGCCTTGGGGGCGGGGCAGGGTATAGCGTTTGCCGGGGGTGAGTTTGGGGAGGTCCATGGGCGGTGGCTGCGGTTGGGCGGGTTCAGGAATGCAAAAACACCCCCCGGCGCGAGGGCGGGGGGTGTGGATGGGGCTGATTCTAGAATGCGGCCCATGTCTACCGCTGCCCAGCCCCCGTTATCCCGTTTTTTTGCGCTAATTCCCTGTGCCGGCGTGGGCAGCCGCGCGCTGGCTGCGGGCGCAGCCCCCATCCCCAAGCAATACCAGCCGATTGCCGGCCAGCCTATGGTGATGCACACCCTGGCGGCTTTCGCCAGCGTGCCGCGGATCGCCGATGTGCTGGTGGTGGTCTCCGCCGGCGATGATTTTTTTGAACACCAGAGCTCCACCTGCGTGGTGTCCGACTGCGGCGGTGCGACGCGTGCCGAAACCGTGGCCAATGGGCTGCACGACCTGTTCGAGCAAGGCGCGCAAGGCCACGACTGGGTGCTGGTGCACGATGCGGCGCGCTGCCTGGTCACGCCCGCGCAGATCAATGCGCTGATCGACGCCTGCGAGGCCGATGCGGTGGGCGGCCTGCTGGCCCACCGGTTGGCCGATACGCTGAAGAGTGAAGACCAGGGCCGGGTGGCCGCTACCGTGCCGCGCGCCGACAAATGGCTGGCACAGACGCCGCAGATGTTCCGTATCGGCATGCTGTCGCAGGCGCTGCAGGCTGCCGGCGCCGAGGTGACCGACGAATCCAGCGCCATCGAAGCCCTGGGCCTGGCGCCCAAGCTGGTGCCCGGCAGCGCCCAGAATTTCAAAGTAACCTACCCCGAAGACTTTGCGCTGGCCGAGGCCATTTTGCAAAGCCGCTATTCACAGAGGATTGATTGATGCAGTTGCCGTTTCGGATGGGAGAAGGTTGGGACGTGCACGCCCTGGTGGCGGGCCGCAAGCTGATTTTGGGCGGCGTGGAGATTCCCCACACCATGGGCCTGTTGGGTCATTCGGATGCCGACGCCTTGCTGCACGCCATCACCGATGCGCTGCTGGGCGCCGCGGCGCTGGGCGATATCGGCACGCATTTTTCTGACACCGACCCCCAATTCAAGGGTGCAGATTCGATGGTGCTGCTGGTCGAAGCCATGCGCCGGGTTGCGGCCAAGGGCTACCAGATCGGCAATATCGACAGCACCATCATCGCCCAGGCGCCCAAGATGATGCCGCACATCCCGGCCATGCGCGAGCGCATCGCCAATGCGCTGGGCCTGGCGCTGGAGCAGATCAACATCAAGGCCAAGACGGCCGAGAGGATGGGGCCGGTAGGCCTGGGGCAGAGCATAGAGGCGCGGGCAGTGGTGCTGCTTTTTGCTATTGAATAAATAGCTGCTGGCGCTGATTGAATATGCGCTGGAGGCTATTTTTGTGTATAAGTTGGCTGGCCGTGGACCCGGCATGGGCCCCAGGCTGGCGGCAGCCCTCTGCGGGGTAGAATCAAATCCCCTAACACGGTTGCATTTCCCGTTCATGTAGCGGGCTTATCCTGGTGCCGCGTTCTGCCTGCGCATTGGCGAGTCTGCATCGCTCCTGCTTTCTTCTTGAATATTCACTATTTTGGCGTTTGATTTCTGTCTTCGTGGATGGGCCGCGTTTGCGTCCGGGCTGCACTCTCCAGAAGCATGGATGGCCTGGGCTGCGCAGCCGTTTCTGCCCCAGGGCGAAGAGGCGCCGGCTTTGCCCGAGCTGGCGCCCATGGCGCGCCGCCGCGCCAATACCTTGGGCCGCACGGCTCTGCAGGTAGCCTACTGGGCGCAGGGCGAGCAATCCGGCGTGCCGGTGGTGCTGGCGTCGCGCCACGGCGATCTGGAGCGTTCGCTGGCCTTGCTGGCCGATCTGGCGGCGCAAGAGCCCATGTCGCCCACGGGTTTTGGCCTGTCGGTGCACAACGCCATCGGTGCCATGTATTCGATTGCGCGCGGCGACCGTTCCAATTACCTGGCCGTGGCAGCCGGTGCCGATACCGTGGCCCTGGGCGTGGTCGAGGCCGTGGGCCTGCTGGCTGACGGTGCGCCCGAAGTACTGCTGCTGTGCTACGACACCCCGCTGCCCGGCCACTACAGTGTTTTCCGCGACGAGCCTGCGGCCACCTATGCCTGGGCCTGGCGCATGGCACGGGCTGAGGCCGGGGCTCCACGGCTGCGTCTGTGCCCTGGTGTGGCTGCTAGCGTGCCGCCGGCACCGGCGTTGTTGCCGTACGGCCTGGATGTGCTGCGCTTCGCCTTGTCAGGCGATACACAGTTTGCTCGCCCGTTGGCGGATAGCGGCTGGGAGTGGCAGCGCCATGTTTAGCCGGATCGAGCGTGCTGTGCGCGTATTGACCACCGGCTTTTGCTTCGTGGTGTTTGGCCTGGGCGGGCTGCTGATGCGGGTGCTGCTGTTCCCGGTACTGGCCACGCTGGTGCGCGATCCGGTGCGCCGGGCGCTGCTGGTCAAGCAGGTGATTCGCGGCGCATTCCGGATGTTCCTGGGCATGATGCGTGGCCTGGGCGTCATGAGTTGCGAGCTGCGCGGCATCGAAAAGCTGCAGCGCCACGGTTTGCTGGTGTTGGCTAACCATCCTACCTTGCTGGACGTAGTGTTTCTGATGTCGCTGACGCAGCGTGCCGACTGCGTGGTCAAGGCGGCGCTGCGCGACAACCCGTTCATGCGTGGGCCAGTGACGGCCGCCGGCTTTGTCTGCAATGACTCGGGTGCCGACCTGGTGCAGGGCTGCATAGACTCGCTGCATGCGGGCAATAACCTGATCATCTTTCCCGAAGGCACGCGCACGGCGCGCAGCGGCGGCATGCATCTGCAGCGCGGTGCGGCCAATGTGGCCGTGCGCGGGCGCGTGAACATCACGCCGGTATCGATACGCTGCGATCCGCCGACCCTGAGCAAGGGTGAAAAGTGGTACCAGATTCCGACACGCCGCATGCACTTTGTGATTGAGGTGCGCGACGATATTGTGGTGGCGCCCTTTCTGGATGGGGTGGCCGAAGGGGTGGCGGCGCGCCGCTTGACGACGCACCTGACCGATTATTTTTCATGGGAGACCCAAGGTGTCCACCTTAGAGCTTGAGATCAAAGAACTCATTATTTCCGCGCTGGCGCTGGAAGACATCGCGCCACAGGACATTGTTTCGTCCGAGCCCTTGTTTGTAGAAGGCTTGGGCCTGGACTCTATCGATGCATTGGAGCTGGGCATGGCCTTGCAAAAACGCTACGGCGTCAGCATGGGTACCGATTCGGAGCTGACACGCAGCCACTTTGCCAGTGTTGACGCCTTGGTGGCTTTTGTGAACGGCCAACGCGCGGCTTGAAATTGAAGAACGTTATGACCAAAGACGAAATTTTTGAACGCATCCGGAGCATCCTGAAAGACGCTTTTGACATAGAACCGGACCGTGTGACGCCCACTTCCCGGCTCTATGACGACCTGGACATCGACAGCATTGACGCAGTGGATCTGATCGTCCAACTGAAACCTTTGGTGGGCAAACGCCTGCAGCCCGAGGCATTCAAATCGGTGCGGACCGTACAAGACATCGTCGATGCCTTGCACGGCCTTGTGAATGACGCTGCCCCAGCCTAAAACGCTGCTGCTGGGGGCGTTGACTCTGGCCTATCCGCTGGCTGTGTACTTCGGTATCGGTCATTTCGAACCGCGCTGGCTGGCGCTGCTGCTGCTGGGGCTGGCGTTGGTGCGCCTGCTGGTGACGCGGCAGCGATTCTGGCTGGTGGTTGTGGCCGGCGCATTGTGCCTGGCCTTGTTCAGCATCTGGGGCAATGCGTTGTTGCCGCTCAAGCTGTATCCGGTGCTGGTGAATGCAGTGCTGTGCACCGTGTTTGTCGCCAGCTTGGCCTATCCCCCTTCGGCCATTGAGCGGCTGGCCCGGTTGACCGAGCCTGGGTTGCCGCCCCAAGCCATAGGTTATACGCGCCAGGTGACCAAGCTTTGGTGCGGATTTTTTGTCTTTAACGGTACGGTTGCGTTGCTGACCGCGCTATGGGCCAGCCCTGCGGTCTGGGCGCTGTACAACGGTTTGATCGCTTATGGCCTGATGGGCTTGCTGTATGCCGGTGAATGGCTGGTGCGCCGCCGGGTCAAGGCGCACTGGTTCAACTTGCAGGATGCGCATGTTTGAGTTCATTTCCTTGACCGAAGTCGCTTGCGGGGCCGGCCGCCATGGGCGGGCCGTGGCACGGCAAGCCGGGCAAGCCCGCAGCCATGCCGATTTCGTTGCCGATGTGGGGCGTTGGCAAACCGCTTTTGCGCAGACCACGGGCTTGCGCTGGGCGCTGTATTTTGAAGACGGCTACCAGTTTGCCTGTGCCCTGTACGGAGCATGGCATGCGGGCAAGACGGTGTTCCTGCCCGGCGATGTGCAGCCCGGCAGCGTTGCGCGTTTGGATGCCGAGGTCGATGGCTGGGCTGGCGATGTACCGCAAGGTCTGTGCGCGGCAAGCGTGGATATGGCACAAGCGCGGCAGGCGTTGGATTTGGAAAACACCCGGCTGGTGCTGTACACCTCGGGTTCCAGCGGCGAGCCGGAGGCGATTGCCAAGTCTCTGCGCCAGCTGGAGGCCGAGATTGGCACTTTGCACCAGAGCTTTGCCGCGCGCATGCCCTCTGCGCCGCAGGCCCATATTTGGACCACGGTGTCGCACCAGCATATTTACGGACTGCTGTTCGCCATTCTGTGGCCGCTGGCCAGCGGTATCCGCTTTGTGGCCGAACGTTTGGTCTACCCTGAACAGATGGCGCAGGCCTTGGGGCCCGAGCCCAGTGTGCTGATTGCCAGCCCGGCCCATTTACGCCGCTTGCCCGAGACACTGGACTGGGCCGCGGCGCGCCAAGGTGTGCGCATGGTGTTTTCGTCGGGCGGCCCCTTGCCTCCGCAGGCGGCGGACGACACGCTGCGGCTGTGGGGATGCTCTCCGGTAGAAGTCTTTGGCAGCTCGGAAACCGGTGGCATCGCCTGGCGCCAGCGCAGCGAGCATGGCGATACCTGGCAGGTCTTTGCCGGTGTGCAATGGCGGGTGGCGCAAGAGGTGCTGGAGCTGCGCTCCCCGAACCTGGCCGACAGCGGTTGGTGGCGTAGCACCGACAGGATTGCACCCACTGCCTCGGGCGGGTTTGTGTTGCTGGGGCGCGAGGACCGTATCGTCAAGATCGAGGAAAAACGTGTCTCTTTGACGGCCATAGAGCGGCATCTGGCCCAGTCGCCCTGGGTGCAAGAGGTGCGTGCCCTGGTCTACCAGGGGCGACTGGCGGTAGTGGCCGTTCTCACGCCCGAAGGCAACGAGGCCTTGGCTCGGCTGGGTAAACAGGCCGTCAACCAAGGACTGCGGCAACTACTGGTTTCGGTGGTAGAGCCGGTGGCCTTGCCGAAACGCTGGCGCTACCCTGCGCAGATGCCCGTGAACGCGCAAAGCAAGACCACCGAGGCCTTGCTCCTGGATTTGTTGCGTCCCACCCGGCCACTCGCGCATTGGTTGCAGCGCGATCTGGCCGAAGCCCGAGCCGAACTGGAGATAGAGGCGGATTTGCGGGTTTTCGACGGACATTTCCCAGTGGCTCCGGTGCTGCCGGGGGTGGCCCAGCTGGATTGGGCGGTGTCGTTTGGCCGCGAGTGCTTTCCGATAGCCGGCGATTTTTTGCGGGTGGAGGCGCTTAAGTTTCAGCGCCCGGTGCGGCCGGGCGACCGTATCGCTCTTGCGCTGACCTGGCGCGCCGCGACATCGACTTTGGTGTTTGCGTACAGCTCTGGCGGGCAGATGCATTCCAGTGGCCGTATTGTGTTTGCAGGGCCTGAGCATGTTTAAGCCGGTGGTGGTGATTCCTGTCTACAACCATGGCGACGCCATAGGCACGGTGGTGGCAGCCGTGCATGCGCAGGGCCTGGTCTGCATCCTGGTGGACGACGGCAGCGGGCTGGAGTGCGCGGCGGTACTGCAGGCGTTGGCCCTGCGCCATGCCGACACGGTGGTGCTGCTGCGTTTGCCGCATAACCAGGGCAAAGGTGCGGCGATGGTGGCGGGCTTTCGCCGAGCCCATGTGCTGGGCTACACCCATGCCTTGCAGATCGATGCGGATGGGCAGCACCAGCCCTCGGACATTCCGGTATTTCTGGCGCGCAGTGCCCGGCAGCCTCTGGCGGTGGTTACCGGCTGCCCGCTGTTCGATGCGTCGGTGCCGCGGACCCGCTTGGTTGCGCGCTATGCCACACACATCTGGGTCTGGATCAACACCTTGTCGCTGGATATCCGTGACTCGATGTGCGGCTTTCGCATTTATCCATTGGCGGCTGTCGTGCAGCTGATGGACGAGGTGGATATTGGCCGCCGCATGGACTTTGATACCGATGTGCTGGTGCGCTTGCATTGGCGGGGTGTGGCGGTGGTGAACCAGCCGACCCGGGTGACCTATCCGCTGGATGGGATTTCGCACTTCCGGCTCTGGCTGGACAACGTGCTGATCACGCGCATGCATACGCGGCTGTTCTTCGGCATGCTGCTGCGTTCTCCGCAACTGCTGTGGCGCAAGCTGGGAAGCAAGCCATGAGCACACCGGCGCCCCATTGGGCGAGCGTAGGCGAAAACACTTGCGTGTTCGGCATGCTGCTGCTGGCCTGGATACACCGCTGGCTGGGGCGGCTGCCGTTTCTGCTGTGCCTGTATCCGGTGGTTCTGGTGTACTGGGCCACAGGTGCATTGGCACGGCGCTCCTCTCTGGAATATTTGCAGCGGCTGCAGGCGGCCCATGGCAGCTTCGGGCGTGAGCCAGGCCGCTGGCACAGCTTGCGCCATTTCGTGTCTTTTGCCGATACCTTGCTGGACAAGATGCTGGCCATGGGCGGGCGCTATCCGTTTGACAGCGTTTGCATCGAAGGCCAGGCCCCGCTGTTGCAGGCTTTGGCCGCAGGGCAGGGCGGCGTGATCGTGACCGGCCATGTAGGCTGCCTGGAGCTGTGCCAGGTCCTGGCTGAGCGCCTACCCGGTTTGCGGATGAATATTCTGGTACACACGGCCCATGCCGAGCGCTTCAACCGCCTGCTCAAGCGCCTGCATCCGCACAGCGCGGTACAGCTGCTGCAGGTCAGCGAGGTGTCTGCGGGCACGGCAGTCTGGTTGTCTGAGCGGGTGGGACGGGGAGAGTTCGTGGCGATTGCCGGTGATCGCGTGCCCCTCGGGGCCGGCCGCACGGTGGAGGCGCTGTTTCTTGGCCATGGCGCGCGGTTGCCCGTGGGGCCTTATGTGCTGTCGGCTCTGCTCAAATGCCCTTTGTATTTCATGGGCTGTGTCCGAGAAGGCGCGGGTCACACACTGCGGTTTGCCAGTCTGGCGCAGCAGGTCGTTTTGCCGAGGGCGCGGCGCGAGGCGGCTTTGGCCGAATATGCGGAGGGATTCGTCCAGCAGCTCGAGCGTTTGCTGCAGCAGGCCCCTTACGACTGGTTCAATTTTTTCCCATTTTGGGCGCAGGGGCGTGGTGACGCGTCTCTGGCTTCCCGGCGCTTCTAAAGTTACTTATGTTGTCATCCCCCATTTCTGTAGCGGCGCCAGAGCCGGTTTGTTTTGATGGTACGCGCTTGCGCATCGAGGACATTGCTGCGTTAGCCCGGCGTGAGCGGCCGGCTGTGTTGTCGGCCGCCCCGGCTTTTCGTGCTCGGATTGCCAAAGGCGCTGATTTTCTGGATCGGCTGTTGCGCGAAGACGGGGTGGTGTACGGCGTGACCACCGGTTATGGCGACTCCTGCACGGTGCATATACCGCTGGATCTTGTGGCGGAATTGCCGCACCACCTGTACACCTACCATGGCATAGGGGCCGGTCGCATGCTGGCGCCTGAAGAGGTGCGGGCGGTGCTGGCTGCGCGGCTGGCGTCTTTGTCGCAGGGTTACTCGGCAGTCAGCGTGGACTTGCTGGTGCAGCTGGAGGCTTTGCTGATCCACGACGTGCTGCCCATGATTCCGGCCGAAGGATCGGTAGGCGCCAGTGGCGATCTCACGCCTTTGTCTTATGTGGCCGCAGTGCTGTGCGGCGAGCGGGAGGTATGGTTTGATGGCGCGCGCCGGCCGGCTGCAGAGGCTTTGCTAGCGGTAGGCCACACCCCTTTGCGCCTGCGCCCCAAAGAAGGACTGGCCATCATGAACGGCACGGCCGTCATGACCGGTCTGGCCTGCCTGGCGTTTGAACGTGCCAGCTATCTGTCGCGTTTGGCCACGCGGTTGACGGCTTGCAATGTGGTGGCCAGCGCCGGCAATGCTCATCATTTCGACGAAACCCTGTTTTCGCTCAAGCCCCACCCCGGACAGCAGGCCGTGGCGGCACGCCTGCGCGCCGATTTGGCCAGTGAGCGCCCGTCACGCAACGACCAGCGTTTGCAAGACCGCTATTCCCTGCGTTGCGCGCCGCACGTGATCGGCGTGCTCGAAGACGCCCTGCCTTTTATGCGCACGCTGATCGAGAACGAGCTGAATAGCGCCAACGACAACCCGCTGATCGACCCGGATGGTGAACGCGTGTTGCACGGCGGCCATTTCTATGGCGGCCACATCGCATTTGCGATGGACAGCCTGAAAACCGCTGTGGCCAATGTGGCCGACCTGCTGGACCGGCAACTGGCCCTGCTGGTCGATACCCGGTTCAACCATGGTTTGCCGTCCAATCTGTCGGGGGCGACCGGCCCGCGTGCAGCCATCAACCATGGGCTCAAAGCATTGCAGATCAGTGTTTCGGCCTGGACGGCGGAAGCGTTGAAGCAGACCATGCCGGCTTCGGTGTTCTCGCGTTCGACCGAGTGCCATAACCAGGACAAGGTCAGCATGGGCACGATTGCCGCTCGCGATTGCATGCGGGTGCTGGAATTGACCGAGCAGGTCTGCGCCGGCCTGCTGATTGCCGCCCGCCAAGGGCTGGCACTGCGCGGGCGCGTGGACCCACAGCAAAGCCTGAGCCCAGGTCTGGCGGCGTTCGCGGCGGATTTGGAAAGCCGTATTGCTTTTGTGGACGAAGACCGTGCGCTGGACCATGACCTGCAGACCTTGCTGCAGGCCCTGCGCGCCCAGGTGTGGGAGATCTGAAATGGCGGAATGGGTACACGAGATTGAATTGGTGCCGGCATTCCATGACATGGATGTCATGGAAATCGTCTGGCATGGCCACTATGTCAAGTACATGGAAATTGCCCGTTGTGCCTTGTTGGCATGCCTGGACTACGACTTTCCACAAATGCGGGCTTCTGGGTATGCCTGGCCCATCGTCGATATGCGTTTGAAGTACGTGCGGCCGGCCTCCTTTGGCCAGCGGATTGCCGTGCGTTGTGAAATTGTGGAGTGGGAGAGCCGCTTGAAGATCAATTACCTGATCCGCGATGTACAGACTGGCAGCAAGCTCACCTCGGCCTACACCATCCAGGTGGCGGTGGATATGGCCAGCCAGCAAATGCAGTACGTGTGCCCTCCGGTGCTTTGGGAGCGGCTGGGAGTTCCTCCATGTTGAGGCGGCAGCTACTGGCATTGGCCGGTTTGGGTGCCTTGCCCTGGGCTCCTGCGGCAGTTGCGGCCGACATTGCGGCCCAGGTGCGCCAGCGCTTGCAGGATACCGAGCTGCTACGCGGCGAGTTCGAGCAGTCCAAGACGCTCAAGGGATTCAAGAAGCCCTTGGTTTCGCGCGGCCAGTTCCTGGTGGCGCGCGGCAAGGGCGTGCAATGGCTGACCCGCGAACCTTTTGCTTCGACCTTGGTGGTAACAGAGGAGCGGCTGGTTGCGCGCCAGGCCGATGGCCGCATCAGCGCGCAGCTCAATACCCGGGACGAGCCGGGCTTGCGCGTGGTCAATAGCGTCATGTTTGCCTTGCTGCGTGGCGATGTGGCGGCATTGTCTGTGCGCTTCAGCGTGGACGGCGAGCTACTGGGCAAAGACGCCTGGCGCTTGCGACTGGTACCGCGGGAAGCGGCGCTTTTGCAAGTGTTTACCCAGGTGGATATCGATGGCGACCAGTTTGTCCGCAGCATCAAAATGGCCGAGGTCCAGGGCGACAGCACGGTGATTCGATTCACCGCCATGGTGCCAGGTGTGGCGCTGAGCCGTGACGAGGAAGTTCGGTTTGAATAGGGCGCTCAACGCCAGGATGCCGCGCCTATGGCATGTACTGGCGCTGGTATGGTTGCTGATGGTGGTGCTGGTGGCGGCACACCAATGGCATTTCTGGCGTGCTGCGAATCTGGACAGTGATGTGCTGGCGCTGTTGCCGCAGGATGAGCATGCGCCCGAGGTGTCGGCTGCGACGCGGCGCTTGGCGGAACAGACCTCGCGCCAGGTTGTGGTGGTGCTGGGCGGAAAAAATTGGGACCAGGTGCGCCAGGCGGCCCTGGCACACCGCGCTGCAGTTGCTGCCAGCCCTGGTGGGCTTAAGCCTTTGGTGGGTATGGACGCAGCAGGCTTGGCGCAGGTGCTGGATTTCTACCGCCCTTACCGTGACCGCCTTTTGACACCGGCGCAGCGCGTGCAACTGACGGACAGCCCCTCCGCTGCGCTGGTGCAGTCGGCGCTGGCCGGGCTTTACCAGCCTGGAGTCGGCTTGAAGTTATCCGACTGGGTGACGGACCCCTTGGCTTTGTGGCCGCAGTGGTGGGCCCAGCGGGCCGGCGAGAGCCGGGCGCGGCTGCGCGATGGCTGGCCCTGGGTGGCGGCAGACGGCAAGGACTGGGTGGTGCTGGCCTATGAGCTGTCGGGGCCGGCATTTGCCATGGATGGCAGCACGCCGGTCACCGACACCCTGGTGCAGGCGGCGGCCGCAGTCCAGACGCCGGATCTGCGCATTGTGTCGATAGGCATTGCCCTGCATGCGGAAGCTGCTGCGGCCCAGGCCAACCGGGAAGTGAATACGATTGGTTGGGGCTCCTTGGCGGCGGTGCTGCTGCTGGTCTGGCTGGCGTTTCGTTCTTTGCGGCCGATTGCCTTGGTGTCGCTGTCTTTGCTCGTGGGGTGTGCGACGGCACTGACGGTGACTGCACTGCTGTTTGGCAAAGTGCATCTCTTGACGCTGGTGTTTGGCGCCAGCTTGGTCGGGGTTGCCGAAGACTTTGGCATCCATTATTTTGCGACCCGCCAATCGCGGCTGGGGCAAGCGCGCTGGGCGGTGATGGGCGACCTGCTGCCGGGCCTGGCGTTGGCCCTGACCACCAGCGTGCTGGCCTATCTGGTGCTGGGTTTGGCGCCATTTCCGGGCCTGCGCCAAATGGCGGTGTTTTCCTCCGTCGGGTTGGTAGCGGCATTTTTGACGGTAGTCTGTTGGTTTCCCTGGCTGGACCGGGGGCAGGTGCCTATGAGCGGCTTTGCCCAGCGTATCTCCTTCAGTCTTGACCATGTGCCGGTGTTGCGCATGCGGCCAGCGCTATTTGCCACAGCACTGGTGATGGCGGTGTTTCTGGTCTTCGGTATCAGCCGTCTGCAGGCCAACGACGATGTACGCCAGCTGCAAGGTTCACCCAAGGCCTTGATGGATGCACAGCGGGAGGTTGGCGCGCTGCTCGCACTGCCCAGTCCGGCCCAGTTCTACCTGGTGCGGGGGCAGGATGCCGAGCAGGTGCTGGCGCGGGAGGAAGCGTTGAAGCAGGTTTTGGCGCCATTGGCTGAACAAGGCCTGATCGACGGCTGGCGCGCGGTGTCGGATTGGCTGCCGTCGCAAACCCGGCAACAAGCGGATGCGACGTTGACGGCGCGGGCCGAACGCGAAGTCCTAGCTGCCGTGGCGCAGCAATTGGGTGAGACTTTTACGCGTCCCGTTTTTGCGCCGCAGGCGCTGGACCTGGCATCCTGGCTGGCGCACCCGGTTTCCGCAATCGCGCGGCCGCTGTGGCTGGGCGAGGTGAACGGGCAGATGAGCAGTGTGGTGATGTTGCAAGGAGTGGCGGACTCCGCATCCTTGCCGCGTCTAGCCCAGCTGGCCGAAGGCCTGGATGGGGTGCGCTGGGTCGATACCACGGCCAATGTGTCGTCGCTGCTCGGGCGTTACCGCATGTCCATGCTCGGCCTGTTGGCTGGCGGGTATGTGGTGGTGTTCCTGGCCTTGTTCTGGCGCTACCGCGGTGATGCCTGGCGGGCCTGGGTACCTACTTTGCTGGCCAGTGGCTTGAGTCTGGCAATTCAAGGGGTCTGCGGTATCTCGTTTCAGCTATTCAATGTGCTGGCGCTGGTTTTATTGCTGGGCATGGGGGTGGACTACGGCATATTCTT
This sequence comes from Rhodoferax ferrireducens, assembly GCF_031458075.1. Classification (GTDB taxonomy): domain Bacteria; phylum Pseudomonadota; class Gammaproteobacteria; order Burkholderiales; family Burkholderiaceae_C; genus Rhodoferax_B; species Rhodoferax_B ferrireducens_A. The sequence goes on from NZ_JAVDXT010000002.1 coordinate 1,206,900, forward strand.
GCTGGAACACCGGGGCGACCGCTCTGCTTGGCTGGCTATCGCCTTGGGTGCTGCCAGTACGCTGCTGTCGTTTGGCTTGCTGGCTTTGTCTTCCACGCCAGCGCTGCAGGCTTTTGGTTTCACCATGGCCTGCGGCGTGAGCTTGGTGTGGGCCCTGTCCCCCTTCTTTCGTCCGTCTGGAGGGCCACCGCAATGATGCTGTTGCTACGTTTCTGTGCGCTGTTTTTGCTGCTGCTGTTGGGCGCCTGCGCTGGTCGCTTGGGAGCTGCGCCAGACCATGAACTGCTGCTGCGCTTGGCGCCCGCCAGCTTGGGGCGCTCCATATCGCTGCAGCAGCACCTGGTGGTGACGGCTGCAGGGCGTAGCCAGGCGGTAGATGTGGCACTGGAGGTCGATCCGCAGGAGTTGCGCCTGGCCGTGCTGGGCATGAACCAAACCATGGTGCGGATGAGCTGGGATGGTCAAACGCTGCAGCAAACCCGCGCCAGTTGGCTGCCGGATGTTGTGCGTGGCGAGCGCATTCTGAGCGACCTGCAACTGGTCTGGTGGCCGGCCGAAGTGGTGCGCGCTGCGCTGCCCGAGGGTTGGACCTTGGAGAGCAGTGCCAACCAACGGCGCTTGCTGTGGAGGGGCGAAGAAGCGATGCAAGTGCAGTACGGCGAGGATCAGCATGTGGATGTATTCAACCACCGTGCGGGTTACCAACTGCAGATTGAATCGGTGGAGCAAACGCCATGAACATATACCTGCAGTCGCTTGGCGTGGTCTGCTCTTTGGGCTCCGACCTGGCCGCTATCCGGGCCAAGTTGTGGGCGCACGAGATGCCCGATAGTGTGGCCCCCAGCGACCAGTACACGCCTGGGCGCTTGCTGCACATGGGCCGGGTTGAGACGGGCTTGCCAGACTTGGGCCAGGTGCCCATAGCGCAGCGTAGCCGCCATAACGCCTTGCTGGCCCAGGCACTGCAACAGATCCGCGGCCCGGTGCAGGCTGCAGTGGCTCGCCATGGCCCATCGCGGGTTGCTGTGATCCTAGGTGGCAGCGCACCGGGTTTGGAGGAGGGTGAGCAGGCTGTGCGCTATCACCGCGCACATGGGGTTTGGCCGGCGGGTTACGACTATGCCCAGCAGACCCTGGGCTCGGGCGCTGCGTCTGTAGCCCGGGAAATCGGTGCAACAGGGCCGATCTACACCATCTCTACCGCTTGCTCGTCGGGCGCCAAGGCCCTGGCCAGTGGTGCCCGCTTGTTGTGTGCCGGCTTGGTTGATGCGGTAGTGGCGGGTGGTGCAGATGCGCTGAGTACTTTTACGATTGCCGGCTTTTCATCGCTGGAGTCGGTGTCGGCCGAACGCTGCAATCCGATGTCTCTGCACCGCAGTGGCATCAACCTGGGGGAAGGGGCCGCCTTGTTTCTGATGGGGCGTGATGCGGGCCCGGTGCGCTTGGCGGGCTGGGGTGAGACATCGGATGCGCACCATATGTCTGCGCCAGAGCCCAGCGGCCAAGGTGCGGCCGATGCCATGCGCCAGGCACTGATGCGGGCCGGTGTAGCGGCTGACCTGGTGGACTATTTGAACCTGCATGGCACGGCCACGGTACAGAACGATGCGATGGAGAGCCGGGCGGTGGCTGATCTGCTGGGCTGCGAGGTACCCGTAAGCTCTACCAAGCCCATGACGGGGCACGCATTGGCCGCCGCCGGCTCCATCGAAGCCGCATTGGCCTGGGCGACGCTGGTGGACAATCCCCTAGGTTACCTGCCGCCGCATTGGTTTGACGGTGTACGGGACCCTCAGTTGCCGCCGCTTCACCTGGTGCATGCGGGCGAGTCGTTGGGGCGATCGCCGCAGTATGTCATGAGCAACTCGTTTGCGTTTGGTGGCAGCAATGCCGCACTTTTATTTGCGCAGGGCTGATATGTCGGCAGTGGCATCTTCTATTGAAACCTATATTCCGCACCGCGGTGCGATGCGTTTGATCGACCGCCTGGTTTCCGTCGGCCCCGACCTGGTGGCGGTGGAGGCCGATGTGCGGGCCGACCGGCTGTTTGTCCAGGGCGCGTACTTGCCCGCATGGGTGGGGGTGGAGCTGATGGCGCAGGCGATTGCCGCCTGGGCCGGTGCACGGGCTATGGACCGGGGTGAGCCCGTCAGCATAGGTTTTTTACTGGGAACCCGGCGCTATGTAGCCGACTGCGCGGGGTTTGCCGTGGGCAGCGTGTTGCGTATCGAGGCGCATGCTGAGTTGGTTGCCGACAATGGGCTGGGCATGTTCGATTGTCGAATTTATGCAGAAGAGAAAGAGCTGGCCCGCGCGCATGTCTCGGTGTTCGAACCCAAGGACGGCATGGCCTACTTAAAAGAATCAGAGGGAACCCCGGGATGAAATCTTCCAGCATTTTGGTGACCGGCGCGAGCCGGGGCATAGGCAAAGCCATTGCCCTGCGCTTGGCGGCCGACGGCTTTGACATCGTGGTGCATTGCCGTACCCAGCTCAGCCAGGCGCAGGCGGTAGCGCAAGAGATTCTTGCGCTCGGACGGCAAGCCCGGGTACTGGCTTTTGACGTGGCCGACCGGCAGGCCTGTGCCGCTGCGCTGCAGGCGGATATGGACCAGCACGGTGCGTACTACGGTGTGGTCTGCAATGCGGGTTTGGCGCGTGACAACGCTTTTCCGGCCATGACCGGCGAGGAATGGGACATGGTAGTGCATACCAACCTTGATGCCTTCTACAACGTACTCCATCCGGTGGTGATGCCCATGGTGCAGCGACGCCAGCCCGGGCGTATCGTGACCCTGGCATCGGTGTCCGCGCTGATGGGCAACCGCGGCCAAACCAATTACAGCGCGGCCAAGGCCGGTGTGATTGCTGCCACCAAGTCCTTGGCCATCGAACTGGCCAAACGGGCCATCACGGTGAACTGCGTGGCCCCTGGCCTGATTGATACAGAAATGGTTGAACCCCACGTACTGGAAGAGGCTTTGAAAATCATCCCGTTGCGGCGCATGGGTACGCCGCAGGAAGTGGCCGCTGTGGTGGCTTTCTTGATGACCCAGGACGCCGCCTACATCACCCGCCAGGTGATCTCGGTGAATGGAGGGATGGTCGGATGAAGCGGGTAGTCGTTACCGGATTTGGCGCCTTGAGCCCGCTAGGCCACGATTGGCCCAGCGTGCGCCAGCAGTTGCAAGACAAGCGCAATGCCGTGGTCACCATGCACGACTGGGCCGTGTTCGAGGGGTTGCACACGCGTTTGGGCGCTCCCGCCCAGCCTTTCGAGCTACCCGCACACTACAACCGCAAATCGATGCGCAGCATGGGCCGTGTGGCGGTGCTAGCCACGCGGGCCAGCGAGCTGGCCCTGATCGATGCGGGTTTGCTGGGGGACCCTTTGGTCAAGAGCGGCCGCATGGGTGTGTCCTATGGCTCGTCCGCGGGCACACCGTCGGCGATTGGCGACTTTGGTCGCATGATGTCGGAGAAGAGCACCGAGGGCATCAACGCCACCACCTATATCAAGATGATGTCGCATACCGCGGCCGTCAATATCGGCGTTTTCTTTGGCATGACGGGGCGCATCATCACCACGTCTAGCGCTTGCACCTCGGGCAGCCAGGGGATTGGTTCGGCGTTTGAGGCCATCCAGTCAGGCAAGCAAATTGCCATGCTCGCTGGTGGTGCCGAAGAGCTGGATGCGACCGAAGCCGCGGTGTTTGACACCTTGTTTGCCACCAGCGTGCGCAATGACGAGCCTGGATCGACCCCCCGGCCTTTCGATGCAGAGCGCGATGGCCTGGTACTCGGAGAAGGCGCAGGGACCTTGGTGTTGGAAGAGCTGGAGCATGCCTTGGCCCGTGGTGCGCGCATCCATGCCGAAGTGCTGGGCTATGGGACTAACAGCGACGGCGCCCATGTCACCCAGCCTCAATCTGAAACCATGGCCGAGGCGATACGGCTGGCGCTGGAGAGTGCCGGCCTGGCGCCCGAGGCGATTGGCTACGTGAATGCCCATGGCACGGCTACCGACCATGGCGACGTGGCCGAGTCGATTGCCACCCACGCCATTTTTGGCGAGCGAGTGCCCCTGAGTTCGTTGAAGAGCTATATGGGCCACACCCTCGGGGCCTGCGGTGCGCTGGAGGCCTGGATGACCATCGAGATGATGCGCGAAGGCTGGTTCGCGCCGACCGTCAATCTGCGCCAGGTGGATCCGCGCTGCGCACCGCTGCAATACGTGATGGGCGATGGCCTCCGCTTGCAGACCGACCATGTGATGAGCAACAACTTTGCGTTTGGAGGCATCAACACCTCCTTGATTTTTGGCCGCTGGCGCGGTGTTTGACACAGCGCTGTTTCTAGATACCTTGCACTAACCACCTTATGAAAAAAACCATTGCCCTGTCTGCTGCTGTGTTGGCTTTGAGTGCGGTCTTTACCGCACCAGCGTTCGCCCGCGATGTCGAGTACCAGATCCCTCTCGAAGATGTACTGAAGATGCCCGAAGCCCAGGCCAAGCTGGACGGCTCGGTGAAGTTTTACCTTTCGGGCTCAAACACCCCGGCAATTGAACAAACCCTTGGCGAAGACAGGTCGCATGGCACGGCGAATGGTTCCGTCAAGGAAGAACTCGCGGGTTGCCACGCGGCGGCGCTGTCGTCATTGCTGGCCTTTCAGGCCAAGGCCAAAAAGCTCGGTGCCAATGCGGTGGTAGACATACACAGCTTCTTTAAAAATGAGGTCACCAAGAGTCCGACGACGGTCGAATGCCATGCGGGCACTTTCCGTATCCATGTGGTGCTCAAAGCCAGCTACGCCAAAGTCGCAGCCCAGTGATTCAGCAGATCCGTGTGTGTGTTGCCTCGGTAGCCCAATGCGCTGCTGAGGTTGCACAAACGGACCTGCAATGGCTGTCCGCCCATGAAGCCCATAGGCTTGCGCAGATCAGCGCCCCGCTGCGGCGCCGTCAGTTTTTGGCCGGGCATTGGTTGGCTAGGCAGGCCTTGTCGGCCTTCGCTGGAGCAGCTGCGCCGCGGCTTTGGGGGCTGTCCGCCAATGCGGTGGGGGCACCGGCCGTGCTGGGCCATCCGCATCTCCATCTGTCGTTGAGCCACAGCGCCGATTGGGTGGTGTGTGCGGTATCGGATGCGCCCATCGGGGTGGATATCGAAGCCCCGGCACGTGCGCGCGATTGGACAGGTATGGCGGCCACCGTGTTTTCTGAGGTTGAACTGAAAGACGCCGAAGGCCTGGACCCCGCGGATGCGTTGCAGCAGTTCTACCGCATCTGGACTTTGAAAGAAGCCTGGTTCAAGTCACAGGGTGAAGCTTTGGCTTTGGCGCAACTGGCCGCTTTGCACACGCAAGCGATGCCCGCGGGGCAGGGTAATGCCCGCGTCTGGCAGCCAGAGGGTGTCACGCTGGCCTTGGTTGTGTCTGCCGATGCCCAGATCGTTGGCGGAGGATGGGTTGCAGCAGCGCCTTCATGGTGGCAGGTGGCAGCTGCTTAGGGGCTGAAAACTCAGCTCTTGGGTGCCCGTTGCAGCTTGATGTGCGCAGCCAGCCCGCCGGATGCAGTATTGGTCAGCTCAAATTCGCCCCCCATGCGCTGGATGGCCTTGTCCACGATGGACAGGCCCAGACCGGCGCCGGTAGCGGCGGTGCGGGCAGCGTCGCCGCGGAAAAAGGGCTTGGACAGGCTGGCCAGCTGCTCGGGGTCTACGCCGCGGCCGTGGTCGCGCACCTTCAGCAGCACCCAGTCTTCACGCGACTTGGCGGCGATGTCCACCACGGCGATGCCGGTATCGGGCGACTTGCCGTAACGGCGGGCGTTTTCCAGCAGGTTGGAGATGACGCGGCCTAGCTCGACCTCGTCAGCCAGCACCTTCAGCGGTTCTTCCACCGTCAGGTTGATGCGCATGTCTTCGTAGTCGAGCACGGCGTAGAGGCTGGATTCCAGCACGTCGTTCAGTGACACGGTGTTGAGCTTGGCATGGCCAGGGCGGGCATAGTCCAGAAACTTGTCAATGATGGCGTCCAGCTGGCCGATGTCGGCCACCATGTGTTCGCGGGCGTCGTTGTCGGCCACGCTCATTTCGGTTTCCAGCCGCAGCCGGGCCAGTGGCGTGCGCAGGTCGTGCGAAATGCCGGCCAGCATGATGACGCGGTCCTGTTCGATCTTGGCCAGCTTTTGCGCCATGCGGTTGAAGCCGATGTTGACTTCACGCACCTCGCCGGTCACGCCGCGTTCGTCCAGGTGGCTGGCATCGAAATCGCCTTCGCGCACCCGGCTGGTGGCAAACGACAGCTGTTTCAGCGGTCGGTTGATCAGCCGCGCAATCAGCGCTGCGCCGGCCAGGGACAGCGCGCCTATGGTGCACAGCCAGATCAGCCAGGTCTTGTTGCTGGCCGGGTTGAAGCGCTCGTGGTCCAGCTGCAGCCAGTTGGCGTCGCCATTGATTTCGAAACCGACCCACAGTCCATCGACCCCATTGACGCTGCGGGCCACCACGGTGCTGGGGCCCAGAATCTTGGTCAGCTCTTCGGCAATGCTCTGGCTCAGGCTGTCGCGGTCAAACGGCAGGTGTTGGTCGGAGGGCTCGCGCGGCAGGATGCGCATGCGCTCCTGTTCGGCCATGGCCTTGATCAGCGAGACCCGGGCGATCGGGTCCGCATGCACCAGGGCGGCCCGGCTCAGGTTGACCTGCGAGGCGATTTGCTGGGCGGTCTGGATAGCGCGCGGTGTGAAGTCCAGCGCCCGCAAGGTCATCAACCAGGCCAGCATGCTGCCCATCAGCAGGGCTGCGAGCAGAAAGAATGTGCGCCAGAACAGGCTCACCACCACCATCTGGCGGGACAGATGCGACTTGCTTGGCAGCATCTCCAGCGGTGCTGGACTGGTGGCGTCAGACGGGTCGGATAGACGGCCCCGGCGGATGTGGGTGGTCTGCGACTTGCTCAAAACGGATCAACCTGCTCCGTCTGGAACGAATACATAGCCTACGCCCCATACCGTCTGGATGTAGCGCGGCGCGGCAGCGTCGACTTCGACCAGCTTGCGCAGGCGGGAGACTTGCACGTCCAGGCTGCGGTCAAACGGTTCGAACTCGCGGCCCCGGGCCAGCAGGGCCAGCTTTTCGCGCGACAGCGGCTGGCGCGGATGGCGCACCAGTGCTTTCAGCATGGCGAATTCGCCGGTGGTCAGCGGCAGCTCTTCGCCATTGCGGTTCAGGGTGCGCGAGCCGAGGTCGAAGGCAAACGGCCCAAAGTTGATGATCTCGTTGTCAATGGACGGCGCACCCGGTGCCTCCTTGGCCGGACGGCGGCGCAGCACGGCGTGGATGCGGGCCAGCAGTTCGCGTGGGTTGAAGGGTTTGCCCAGGTAATCGTCGGCGCCGACTTCCAGGCCGACAATGCGGTCAATGTCCTCGCCCTTGGCGGTCAGCATGATGATGGGGGTGCGGTCGTTGTTGGCGCGCAGGCGGCGGCAGATGCTCAGGCCGTCTTCGCCGGGCATCATCAGGTCGAGCACGATCAGATCGGCCGTGTCGCGCAGCATGATGCGGCTCAGGGCTTTGCCGTCTTCGGCCAGCATCACTTCAAAGCCTTCTTGCATGAGGTAGCGGCGCAGCAAGTCGCGGATCCGGGAGTCATCATCGACCACCAGGATTTTGTCGGGACGGTTGGCAGTCTGGTTCATAGTCTGTAGGCCGGTAATATGTAACAAGGAGGGATTCTGCAGTGTGTAACAGCCCAAAGCCGCGGCGATGGAGGTGTTATGACAGAATGTTACAACTTTTGCATACTGTCTTGTGTGCTTTTTGAGGGGCTGCCGCGCTGAAAATACCAGGCTTCGGCGAACCACGGAACCCCTGTGGCAAGCTGCCGCTCTACCTCCCTGGAACAGCTCTGTTCCGTCCCAACACCAGAAAGTTCTGCATGCCCATTTTTTCCCGATTTGCTACCAAAGTAATAGCTTCCAGCGCACTGTTGGTATGCGCTAGCAGTGGTTTTTCCCAAGAGTCTTCAACCCTACAGCCACTGCGCAATGTGGTGCAGCTGGCGGCCAGCGGCGCGGTCGAGGTGCAGCAGGATTTGCTGACCGTGGTGCTGGCCACCAGCCGTGACGGCAACGATGCCGGCGTGGTGCAAACCCAGCTCAAGCTGGCCTTGGATGCCGCATTGACCGAAGCCCGCAAGGCCGCGCAAACTGGTCAGCTGGACGTGCGCACCGGTAATTTCAGCCTCTACCCGCGCTACAACAAGGACGGCAAGATCCAGGGCTGGCAGGGTACGACCGAGCTGGTGCTCGAAGGCCGCGACTTCGCCCGCATCGCCAGCACCGCCGGCAAGATCCCCAGCCTGACCTTGGGCAACGTCAGCTTCAGCCTGAGCCGGGCCCAGCGCGCCCAGGTGGAAGGCCAAGCCCAGGCCATCGCCATTGAACAGTTCAAGGCCAAAGCCAGCGACATCGCCAAGGGCTTCGGCTTTGCCGGCTACAGCCTGCGCGAAATCTCGGTGAACGCCAACGATGTGGGCGGTATGCCCCGGCCGCGCGCCATGGCCATGGAAGCCAAGATGGCCTCGGCCGACATGGCGGTGCCGGTGGAAGCCGGGCGCAGCACGGTGCAGGTGACGGTATCCGGCGCGGTGCAATTGACCAGCCCATGATCCATTTCCGCCCGCTGCCCATCGATCCGGCCGAAGTCGAGATCACCGCGATACGGGCCCAGGGCGCGGGCGGGCAGAACGTCAACAAGGTCTCCAGCGCCGTCCATCTGCGCTTTGACATCCCGGCGTCGTCCCTGCCCGAGGATGTGAAAGAGCGGCTGCTGGCCTTGCGCGACAGCCGCATCACCCAGCAGGGCGTGCTGGTCATCAAGGCCCAGCAGACCCGCAGCCAGGACCAGAACCGGGCCGACGCCCTGGAGCGGCTACAGGCGCTGGTCAACAGCGTGGCCCTGCCGCCGCGGGTGCGCCGCGCCACCCAGCCCACCTACGGCTCCAAGCAGCGCCGGCTGGAAGGCAAAACCCAGCGTTCTAGTACCAAGGCCTTGCGCGCCAAGGTCTTCGACTAAAGCCGGCTTCGTCGTTGCGCGAGCAGCAAGTATTTTTTTTGGCTAATTATCTAAGAATATTTGTATGCAATATTTTATGAAAAATATTGCTTGTATTCAAAAAATAGTAAAAAATTTGGTCGCACGCGCTTCTCGGTGATCTCCAGCAGGTTTGGGCGACCAGCGTGGGCAGCGAGGAGACATCTGATGGACCGAATTTCTGCCATGCGGGTTTTTGGCGAAGTGGTGGCGGCCGGTAGTTTTACCGCGGCTGCCGGCACATTGGGCATGTCCCGGGCCATGGTGACGCGCCATATTGCCGAGCTGGAGCACTGGCTGGGCGAGCCCTTGCTGCAGCGCACTACCCGCCGTTTGTCGCTGACCGAAGCCGGCGAGGCCTGCGTGGCGCGCAGCCATCTGCTGCTGGAGCTGGTGCACGATGTAGAGCAGGTGGTGGGCCAGCGCGACACCGAACCTTATGGACAGATCCGTGTGGCCTGCTGCTGTGCGTTCGGGCAGTCGCATCTGGCGGCGGCCCTGGCCGATTACCTGGCCCGTCATCCGCGGGCCCGGGTCGATCTGTGGTTGGAAGATGGCCCGGTGCATCTGGTCGAAGACCGGGTCGACGTGGCCGTGCGCATAACCAACGCGCTCGACGCCAGCCTGCAGACCCGCAAGCTGTCGGTATGCCGCTCGGTGCTGTGCGCGGCACCGGTCTATTTGCGGCGCAAAGGGGTGCCACAGGTGCTGGAAGACCTGGCGCAGCACAACTGCCTGACGGCATCACGGCTGGACACCAGCCAATGGACGTTCTACCGCAATGGTGTAGAGGCTTCGGTGCAGGTCGGCGGCAACCTTAGCGCCAACGACACCACGGCCCTGGTACAGGCGGTGCGCGCCGGCGCCGGCCTGTCGCTGCAGCCCACCTATGCGGTGGCGCCGTTGCTGCAGTCCGGCGAACTGGAGATTGTGCTGCCCGAATGGCAGCCTGCGCGCCTGGGCATTTACGCCGTCTATCTGCCGCGCCGCCACCAGCCGGCCAGCATCCGCAGCTTGCTGGACTTTCTGGCCGAACGCTTTGGGGACGAACCGGTGTGGGATAGACTGCGTGCTATTGAAAAGATAGCTTCCAGCGCAAATGGAATATACGTCGGAGCCTGATTTTTATAAATTTACAGCGCTGCCCGGGCGAAAGAAGCCATCCATCAGCGGCATCAGCGCCGGGAATTCTTGGGCAAAGCGGGCGCGCTGCACCCAGTAGGCCTCGCAGGCCACGGCAAAGAATTCGTCCATAGCCTCCGCCGCATACGGGTCCAGCCAGGTTGGCGCGCCGCTGAAGCGCTCTGCGATGATGACCTGCTCGCGAAAGCCTTCGTACGCGGGCTGCAGCAGCGCATACCAGGCCGCCACCGCGGCGCGCGCCGATCGGCTGCCCAGAAAGCCCGGTGGCAGGGGCGGGCAGTAGCCCAGCTCTGCATCGTCCGCCAGGCCGCCCTGCATGGCGATCTTGTGGGCGAACTCGTGGATCACCAGGTTGGTGCCCTGCGCGGCGCTGGCGTCGGCGTGGGCCACATCGACCCAGCTCAGCACCACTGGCCCGCCCTCCATGGCTTCGCCCAGCAGGGCTTCGCGGTAGCGATGCACCACGCCGGCATCGTCCACGCTTTCGCGCCCGGCCAGCACCTCGCCAGGGTAGACGTTGATGCCGACAAAGTCACCATACCAGCCGAGTCCGCCCGGCTGCCAGCGCGTCGCCTTGCGCGGCAGGTAGAGCAGCGGCAGGCAGGCCTGGGCGGCAATCGCCAGCGCCATGCTGTCGCTGATCTGCAGGCCGTGCGCACCGTGGAATTCTTTTTGCGCCAGGAACTGGCGGCTGAGTTCGCGCAGGTACAGCTGGTCGGGTGCTGGTAGTTCGGCCAGGAAACGGTGCCGGGCCAGCAGCGGCAGCCACAGCGCATCGGGAATCGGCGTCTGCCGTTTCGCCCGCAGCCAATCCCACATGCGGTTCAGGCCAGCGGTAGGCGCTGCACACCGGCCGCCGACAGGCGCAAGGCCTCGCCGCGCGGCGGCATGGCAGCCAGGTCCCAGTCGCTGAGCACCCAGCGTTGCAGGCCATCGCCCAGATCGTGCCGGGCCGGGCGGTGGGTGTGGCCGTGGATGAGCACCGGGGCTTGCGCGGCCTGCAGCCAGTCGCGGGCGGCAGCGGTGTCCACGTCGGCATAGATGGCGCCGCTGCGCTTGCGCTGTTCGCTCTGGCTGCGGATACCGCGCGCGATCTGCTGGCGCTCGGCCAGCGGCTTGGCCAGAAATTCGGCCTGCCACTGCGGGCTGCGCACCAGGGCGCGGAACTGCAGGTAATCGGTATCGTCCAGGCACAGCGCGTCGCCATGGCTGAGCAGCCAGCGCTGGTCGGCGAACTGCAATACCGTGGGGTCGTCCAGCAGCGCCACGCCGCAGGCCGCCAGGCCGGCGCGGCCGACCAGGAAGTCGCGGTTGCCGTGCATGAAGAACACCGGGCGCTGGCCGGCGGCGGCGCGCAGCACCTCCATGCAGGCGGCGTCGAAGCCGCCGGGGTCGGCCGCCACTGCGTCGTCGCCCACCCAGACTTCAAACAGGTCGCCGAGGATGCAGACCGCGTCGGCTGGGGTATCGGCCATGTAGCGCTGCCAGGCCGCAAAGGTGGCGGGCTCGCTGGCGACCAAGTGCAGGTCTGAAATGCAATCGACCGTGCGCCAGTGGCTGGGAGCGATCAGCTCCGCCACCGGGGGCACGGTCGAAGTCACGAAAAAAACCGGCTTAGATGGCGACGGCTTTTTCGATGATCACGTCTTCAACAGGCACGTCGCCGTGGCCGCCCTTGTTGCCGGTCTTCACGGCCTTGATGGCGTCGACCACTTCAGCGCCAGAGACGACTTTGCCGAACACGGCATAGCCCCAGCCCGAAGCCGAGATGGCGGTGTGGTTCAGGAAGCCGTTGTTGGCCACGTTGATGAAGAACTGGGCGGTGGCCGAGTGCGGGTCGTTGGTACGCGCCATGGCTACCGTGTAGTTGTCGTTCTTCAGACCGTTGTTGGCTTCGTTGTCGATAGGCTTGTCCGTGCCTTTTTGCTTCATGCCGGGTTCGAAACCGCCGCCTTGCACCATGAAGCCGGGGATTACGCGGTGGAAGATGGTGTTGTCGTAGTGGCCCTTGGCCACGTAGGCCAGGAAGTTGGCGACCGACTTGGGGGCTTTTTCAGCGTCGAGTTCGAGGGTGATGACGCCACGGTTGGCGATATGGAGTTCGACTTTAGGGTTGCTCATGGCAAGGTTTCCTTAGTTAACAGAGGTAGCAGATTGGATGCTGATGGTGGTCAGCGGGACGTTTTGGAACGGGCCTTTGTTGCCGGTAGGGGCGACACGGATCTTGTCGATCACCTCCATGCCCGACACCACTTTGCCGAACACGGTGTAGCCATAGCCGTCGGGCGAGGGCGCATTCAGGCTGGCGTTGTTCTGCACGTTGATGAAGAACTGGGCGGTGGCCGAATTCGGGTTGCCGGTGCGCGCCATGGCAATGGTGCCGCGGTCGTTCTTCAGGCCGTTGCTGGCTTCCAGCGGCACGGGTGGGCGGGTCGGCTTTTGCTGCATGTCGGCGGTGAAGCCGCCGCCTTGCACCATGAAGCCGTCCATCACGCGGTGGAAGATGGTGCCGTCATAGAACTTGTCTTTGGCGTACTGCAGGAAGTTCTCCACCGTTTTGGGTGCTTTGTCGGGGTAGACCTCGACTACAAATTCACCCATCGAGGTGCTGAACTTGACGCGGGGTGCATCGGCGGCAAAGGCGCTGCCCGCCGCCCACAGGGCGCAGCCCAGCAGCAAGGCGCGCTTGGAAATGGAGGTGATATTCATGGATGCTAGATAGATAAAAAGGACGGAAAGGCTGCCGCCAGCAGCGGCCCTAGTAATCCCGGATAGCCGGTTTACTTGGTTTTAGCTGGAGCCAAAACGCTTTTCAACAAGGTCACTTTTTGCGATGCCTGCGGATTGCTGGCATTCAATTGCAGCGATTTGCTGTACGACTGGCTGGCCAGCTTGGCGTATACGTCGCCCAGGTTCTCGTAGGCGGTGGCGTAGGCGGGGTTGATGCGTACCGCCATTTCCAGTGCGGTGCGGGCTTTGTCCAGGTCGTTCTGGCTGGCGTACAGCACAGCCAGGTTGTTGTACGGCTCGGGCAGCTCTGGGAATTCCTGGGTCAAGGCATTCAGGGTGGCGATGGCCTCGCCCGCCTGGCCATTGGCCGATTGCACGGCCGACTTCAGGAAGCGCATTTGCGGATCGCGGGGTTTGACGGCCAGGTACAGGTCGGCCTTGGCCTGGGCTTCGGCCAGCTTGCCGGTGCGCAGCAGCTGGCTGACATCGGCGTACTCATCGGCGTAGGCGGTAGCCGCGCAGGCAACCAGTGCGGTGGCCGCCAGCACGCGTAAACCTGCGGAAAAACGGGATGTCATGTGCGCCATAAAGCCTCTTAAACAGGATGCAAAGCCATGCCCAAACGAGGGGGCGATATACTGCGAAGGATTGTAGCCCAGGGGTCTGACGCCGCCTTCTCCACCCCTACGGCCTGAGCGGGAGACCCTGTTCGCCAACCCACTGACCACGTCCGCAGTACGCCTGAGCGTCCTGCCCAATTGCTATATTTCATGAGTTTGCGCATTTACAACACGCTGTCGCGTGCTCTGGAAGAGTTTTCTCCGATCGAACCTGGCCATGTGCGCATGTATGTGTGCGGCATGACGATCTACGACCTGTGCCACATCGGCCACGCCCGCATGATGATGGCGTTCGACGTGGTGCAGCGCTGGCTCAAGGTCAGTGGCCTGCGCGTCACCTATGTGCGCAACATCACCGACATCGACGACAAGATCATTGCCCGCGCGGTGCAGCGCGGCATCAGCATCCGCGCGCTGACCGACGAAATGACCCTGGCCATGCACCAGGACATCGGCGCGCTAAACATCGAATCACCGACCATCGAACCGCGCGCCACCGAATACGTGCCGCAGATGCTGAGCCTGATCAGCACCCTGGAGCACAAAGGCCTGGCCTATCGCACGCCGCAAGGCGATGTGAACTTTGCGGTGCGCAAATTCCCCGGCTACGGCCAGCTATCGGGCAAGTCGCTGGACGAGCTGCATGCCGGCGAGCGCGTGGCGGTGCTGGACGGCAAGGACGACCCGCTGGACTTCGTGCTCTGGAAGGCCGCCAAACCCACCGAACCCGCCGATGCCAAATGGGACAGCGCGTTCGGCCCGGGCCGTCCCGGCTGGCACATCGAGTGCTCGGCCATGTCTTGCCAGACCCTGGGCGAGAGCTTTGACATCCACGGCGGCGGCGCCGATCTGCAGTTCCCGCACCACGAGAACGAAATCGCCCAGAGCGAAGGCGCATCCGGCAAGCGGCTGGCAAACTTCTGGGTGCACAACGGCTTTGTGCGGGTAGACAACGAGAAGATGTCCAAAAGCCTGGGCAACTTCTTCACCATCCGCGACGTGCTGCAGAAGTTCGACGCCGAAACCCTGCGTTTCTTCCTGGTGCGCACGCATTACCGCAGCCCGCTGAACTACAGCGACGCGCATCTGGATGACGCCCGCACTGCGCTCAAGCGCCTGTACACCGCGCTGAGCCTGGTGACGCCGGTTGTGCCCGCGAGCATCGGCTGGAGCCAGCCGTTCGCGGCCCGCTTCCAGGCGGCGATGAACGAAGATTTTGGTACGCCCGAGGCGATTGCCGTGCTGTTCGACCTGGCATCGGAAGTCAACCGCAGCCAGTCGGCGGAGTTGGCCGGGCTGTTGCAAGCCCTGGGCGGCACTTTGGGTTTGCTGCAAGGCAGCGCCAAGGCCTTTCTGCAGGCGGGTGCCGCGCTCGACGACGCGGCCATTCTGGCCCTGATCGCCCAGCGTGCCGAGGCCAAGGCCGCGCGCAACTTTGCCGAAGCCGACCGCATCCGCCAACACCTGCTGGCCAATGGCATCGCGCTCAAAGACGCTGCCGGTGGCAC
Source organism: Rhodoferax ferrireducens (assembly GCF_031458075.1). Taxonomy (GTDB): domain Bacteria; phylum Pseudomonadota; class Gammaproteobacteria; order Burkholderiales; family Burkholderiaceae_C; genus Rhodoferax_B; species Rhodoferax_B ferrireducens_A. The sequence continues at coordinate 1,221,993 of NZ_JAVDXT010000002.1, forward strand.
GACCTGGGAGGCAGCGTAGTGCCTTGTTGTTTGGGTAATTTATGCCTCCAGCGTAATTGGGGCGTGCGGTGGTAGCTCTTAAAAAGATAGCGATTGAGCCCACGGTGTTCACCCCCGATTACTGGGCCGAAGCGCGCAAGCATCTGGTGAAAAAAGACCGGGTGATGAAGCGGCTGATCCCGCAGTTTGGCGACGTCTGCCTGGAAACCCGTGGCGATGCCTTCACTACGCTGGCGCGCAGCATCGTCGGCCAGCAGATCTCGGTTAAGGCGGCGCAGACGGTGTGGGGCAAGTTCGTGCTGCTGCCCGAGCAGATGGCGCCGATGAATGTGCTCAAGCTCAAGGTCGACGACATGCGCGCCGCTGGTTTGAGTGCCCGCAAGGTCGAATACCTGGTCGACCTGGCCCTGCATTTCGACGCCGGCAAACTGCATGTGCAGGCCTGGGAAGAGATGGACGACGAGGCCATCATAGCCGAGCTGGTGGCGATCCGCGGCATTGGCCGCTGGACGGCCGAGATGTTCCTGATCTTCCATATGATGCGGCCGAATGTGCTGCCGCTGGACGATGTAGGCTTGATCAACGGCATCAGCCAGAACTATTTTTCGGGTGATCCGGTCAGCCGCAGCGACGCACGTGAAGTCGCTGCCGCCTGGGCACCCTATTGCAGCGTGGCAACTTGGTATATTTGGCGCTCTTTGGCCGCCGTACCCGCGGTCAATCCGCCGAAATAAGCCCCAATAAACCTATCCCATAGGAGAACGACTTTGGCGAAAAAAACCTTTCTTGACTTCGAACAGCCGATTTCGGACCTGGAAACCAAAATTGAAGAGCTGCGCTATGTGCAGACCGAGTCGGCTGTCGACATTTCCGAAGAAATCGACCAGCTGAGCAAAAAGAGCCTGCAGCTCACCAAGGACATCTACAGCGTGCTCACGCCCTGGCAGATCACCAAGATCGCCCGCCATGCCGAGCGTCCGTACACCTTGGACTATGTGAACGAAATCTTCACCGATTTTGTCGAACTGCACGGCGACCGCCACTTTGCCGATGACCTGAGCATCGTCGGCGGCCTGGCCCGCTTCAACGGCACGGCGTGCATGGTGCTGGGCCACCAAAAAGGCCGTGACACCAAGGAACGCGGCCTGCGCAACTTCGGCATGACCAAGCCCGAGGGTTACCGCAAGGCCTTGCGCCTGATGAAAACGGCCGAGAAGTTCAAGCTGCCGGTATTCACCTTTGTCGACACCCCTGGTGCCTACCCCGGTATCGACGCCGAAGAGCGCGGCCAGTCGGAAGCCATTGGCCGCAACATCTACGAAATGGCGCAGCTGGAAGTGCCCATCATCACCACCATCATCGGCGAAGGCGGCTCCGGCGGCGCGCTGGCGATCTCGGTGGCCGACCAGCTGGTGATGCTGCAGTACGCGATCTACTCGGTCATCAGCCCCGAAGGCTGCGCCTCGATTCTGTGGAAGACGTCCGAGAAGGCGCCCGACGCGGCCGAAGCCCTGGGTATCACCGCGCACCGCCTGAAGGCGCTGGGCCTGATCGACAAGATCGTCAACGAACCCGTGGGCGGTGCGCACCGCGACCACAAGCAGATGGCAGCCTTCCTGAAGCGCGCGTTGAACGACGCCTACCGCCAGATCAGCGATCTGAAGACCAAGGAGCTGCTGGACCGCCGCTACGAGCGCCTGCAGAGCTACGGTCGTTTTACCGACACCAAGGCCGAGAGCAAATAGGCCTTCGGTCGCACCGATGCCAAACCCCGGCAAGCCTCGCGGCTGCCGGGGTTTTGTCATTTAGAGCTGGAACGCCACCCAACGCACCAGGCCCTCGACCAGCTCGCGTAACAGTCCGGGCGGGCGCGGCTGGTAGGGCGTGGCCTGGGCTTGGTGGCCGCTGATCCAGTCGGCATAGCGCTGCACTACCGGCGGGTCATAAAAGGCCACCATCAGCTCGTAGTTGAGGAACAGGCTGCGTTCGTCCAGGTTGGCCGAGCCGACCAGGGCCAGGTCCTGGTCGATCAGCACGGCTTTGGCGTGCACCATCTGCGGCAGCAGCCAGACGCGGGCGCCGGCGCTCACCAGTTCGCGCAGGGCCGCATGCCGGGCGATGTCGGCCAGCCGGTGGTTGGAGCGGGCCGGCAGCAGCAGGTCCACCGCCACGCCGCGGCGCGCGGCCAGCGCCAGCGCCATCAACAGGGTCTGGTCGGGTACGAAGTAGGGCGTGACGGCCAGGATGCGCGTCTGCGCGGTGAAGCAGCCCGAGACCAGCAGGGTGTAGACCGTGTCCTCGGCCTGGTCGGGGCCGCTGGGCACCAGGCGGGCTTGCGGGCCGGCGCTGGCGGGCACGGTGGGAAGGTGGGCCAGCAGTGGCGTGCGCACCGTCTTGCCGGTGTTGGCGAAGCTCCAGTCGTTGTCAAAGCGCTGCTGGGCTTGCTGGGCCAGGGCGCCGTGCAGGTCAAAGCTCAGGTCGAACCAGACCGGCTTCTTCCGCACCGACAAGGTGTCGCCTTCAAAGTATTCGGCGGCCAGATTGCGTCCGCCGCACCACAGCCAGTGGCCGTCGACCAGCACCATCTTGCGGTGGTTGCGCAGGTTGGTGCGCCCCCGCAAGGGCGAATGCAGCGGCGGCACAAATAGCAGCACCTGCACCCCGGCGGCCCGCAGCTGGCGCAGGTTGGCGTGGCCGCCCAGGTAGATGCCTATGCCGTCCAGTAACAGGCGCACCTGCAGGCCGTCGCGGGCCCGGCGCATCAGCAGCGCGGTGATCTCGTCGCCCAGCACATCGTGGCCCAGGATGAAGGTGCAGACGTCGATAGCCTGGCGGGCGCTGCCCAGCATGTCGCGCAAGGCGTGCAGTGCGTGGCTACCGTCCCGGTGCAGCTGCAGCTGCTCAAAGCTGGCCGGCGGACCGAGTCCGACGGCGACTGCCAGCTGCTCATGGGCGCTGGCGTTCGCATGTATGGCTGGCCCGGGCTTCAGCGCCCGGCGGACCACCTTGCGCCGGCCGAACACCAGGTACAGCGGCAGCGCAAAGTAGGGCAGCAAGACCAGTGAAATGATCCAGGCGATGGCGGCCGAAGGGTGGCGGCGTTGCCGCAAGGTGTGCGAGGCGGTGGTGTAAATGACCAGGCCCAGCACCACCAGCGCGCTGTGCAGGGTGATGGAGTTGCGGGTGAAGAGTTCGTGCAGCACGCAGTGGGGGACCCAGGTAAAGATGCCGAGTTGGTGTGAGGGCCTAGTGTGTACCCGGTTGCCATGTCGAACAAATGGGCGTGCAATGTCCGTACGTACTTTGCCCTTTGAAAGGACTTGCTATGAAAACCGAACTCATAGAACCCACTGCCTTGATTGTGGCGGCATTGGTGGCCAAGGATGTGGACCGGCTGTCCAGCGGGCACCGGATTGCCTGCCAGGAGCTGTTTGTGGCCACCTACCGCAAGCTGGAAGCAGCGGTGCTGCAGATCGAGGAAGAAGACGCAGCACAGCGCGCACAGCCCGAGCTGCGGCGCGCTTGAAATTGAAATAAAAAAAGCTGCTGGCGCTTATTTAATATGCGCCAGCAGCTATTGAATCAATAGCACCTGGCTAGTCGTGCAGCGACGACAGGAACTGCTTGAGCTCGGGCGTTTGCGGGTTGCCGAACAACTGGTCGGGCGGCCCCATTTCATGCACCCGGCCCTGGTGCATGAAGATCACGCGGTTGCTGACCTTGCGCGCAAAACTCATCTCGTGCGTGACCATCAGCAGGGTCATGCCCTCGTCGGCCAGGCCTTCCACCACACGCAGCACTTCGCCGACCAGCTCTGGGTCGAGCGCCGAGGTAATTTCATCGCACAACAGTACCGCCGGCTCCATCGCCAGGGCCCGGGCAATCGCCACGCGCTGCTGTTGGCCCCCCGACAGCTGGTCGGGCCAGGCATCGAACTTCTCCGCCAGACCGACGCGGGCCAGCAGCTTTTTGGCTTGGGCGGTGCCGGGTTCTTCGGCCTGCTGTTTGACCAGGCGCGGCGCCAGCATCACGTTCTTGCCCACCGTCAGGTGCGGGAACAGGTTGAAGCTCTGGAAGATCATGCCGACACGCTGGCGCAGCGCACGCATCGCCAGGGCGTTGTCGTGCAGCAGGGGCTTGTTGTCCACCGTCAGCGTGCCGCTCTGGAACACTTCCAGGCCGTTGATGCAGCGCAGCAAGGTGCTCTTGCCCGAGCCGCTTTTGCCGATGATGGCGATCACCTCGCCGGCCTGGACTTCCAGGTCGATGCCTTTGAGCACCTCGTTCGTACCAAAGGACTTGCGCAAGCCCTTGATTTCGACGATGGCGGATGAACTGGTTTTAGCGGCGGGCTGCATGTATCTTCCTCTCTAACAATTTGGCGTAGAAACTGACCGGGAAACACAGGGCGAAATACATCAAGGCCACGCAGCTGTAGACCACGAAGGGCTTGAAAGTGGCGTTGGCGATCATGGTGCCGGCCTTGGTCAGCTCGATGAAGCCGATCACCGAGGCCAGGGCCGTGCCCTTGATCACCTGGACCAGAAAGCCCACGGTGGGCGCAATCGCGATCTTGATGGCCTGGGGCAGCACCACATAGCGCAGCCGTTCGCCAAAGCTCAGTGCCAGGCTCTCCGAGGCCTCCCACTGGCCTTTGGGAATCGAGGCCACGCAGCCGCGCCAGATTTCGGTCAGGAAGGCGCTGGTGTACAGCGTCAAGGCTACCGCTGCAGCCACCCAGGCGCTGGTGTTGACGCCGAACAGCGCAATGCCGAAGTAGGCCAGGAACAGCTGCATCAGCAGCGGTGTGCCCTGGAACACCTGCACATAGGCACCGACGAAGCTATCAGCACCGCGCACCTGGCTGAGCCGTGCCACCAGCAGCAGCACGCCGACCAGGCCGCCGCCGATGAAGGCGATCAGCGACAGGCTGATGGTCCAGCGCGCGGCCAGCAGCAGGTTGCGGAAAATATCCCAAAGGGCAAAGTCAACCATGGTGTGTGTCCTTATCTGCCGTAGACGAAGCGGGGACCGAGCCAGTTCAGCAGCTTGCGCACCGAGATGGACAGCGCCAGGTAGATGCCGGTACCGATGATGAAGGCCTCGAACGCCCGGAAGTTACGGCTCTGGATCAGGTTCGAGGCATAGCTGAGTTCCTGGGTCGAAATCTGGCCGCAGACCGCCGAGCCCAGCATCACGATGATGATCTGGCTGACCAGCGCCGGCCAGACCTTCTTCAAGGCCGGCGGCAGCACCACCCGGGTGAAGATCTGCAGCTGCGACAGCGCCAGGCTGGACGCGGCCTCGATCTGGCCGCGCGGCGTGGCGTCGATGCCGGCGCGGATGATCTCGGTGGCGTAGGCGCCGAGGTTGATCACCATCGCCAGGATGGATGCGACCTCGGGCGACAGCTTGAAGCCCAGGGCCGGCAGCCCGAAGAAGATGAAGAACAATTGGACGATGAACGGCGTGTTGCGGATCAGCTCCACATACGCGCCCACCACCCATTTCAGCGCCAGCGGCGCACGCGAATTCTGGCTGCGCACCCAGGCGCAGCAGATGCCCAGCGCCGCGCCGATCAGGGTGGCGATCAGCGTCAGCGCCAGGGTCCAGACCACGCCCTTGACCAACAGCGGCCATTGGGCCAGCACGGCCAGAAAATCAAATTCAATGCGCATGGAAGGGCTCCAAGGGGAGTGGTCGGACGGAGGTGGCGAGGTTTATTCCGGGAGGGTGCCGGCAGGGCGGCCCAGCCAGCGCACGGCCATCTTGTCGATATCGCCGTTCTTCTTGGCTTCGGTGATGATTTCGTTGACCTTGGTGCGCAGCTTGTCCTCGCCCTTGGCCACACCGATGAAGTTGGGCGAATCTTTCAGCAGCAGCTTGTATTCGGCGCCCAGCTGCGGGTTCTTGGCCATCAGGTTGCCGGCCACCGACGCGCCGGTGGCAATCACCTGCACCTGGCCGGAAACGAAGGACGAGACGGTGACGTTGTTGTCTTCAAAACGCTTGATGTCGGCGCCGGCCGGTGCCAGTTTTGTCAGCTCCTGGTCTTCGATGGCGCCGCGGGTGACACCCACCGACTTGCCGGCCAGATCGGCAAAGCTCTTGATGCTCAGGCTCTTGGGCGCGAACACCGCCTGGAAGAAGGGCGAGTAGGCGAAAGTGAAGTCGATGACCTTCTCGCGCTCGGCGTTCTTGCCCAGCGACGAGATCACCAGGTCGGCCTTCTTGGACTGCAGATAGGCGACGCGGTTGGCGCTGGTCACTGGGGCCAGTTCCACCGCAACGCCGAGCTTGGCGCCAATGTAGTTGGCCATGTCGATGTCCAGACCCTGGGGCTTGAGGTCGGTGCCGACGAAGCCGTAGGGCGGGAAGTCGGTGGGGATGGCGATGGTGATCTTCTTGGCCTTCAGCACGTCGTCGAGGGCGGTCTGGGCATGCACGCCCAGGCTGGCGAGCAGGGCGATGGCGGCGAAGCCGGATTGAAACTGGCGGCGGGTGGATGTCATAGCAAAGCTCCTAGGTAAGTAGAGGGTTCGTCGGGTGGTGTTGAGGCAAGGGGTTTTGTTTTGCGTGATCTTGTATGCAAGACTTGTGCCGCAGTCTGCGGTGCAGCCTTGCCCACCGGCGCCAGCGCATCGCGCAGCTGGGCCAGCGGATCGACGCTGACCGGCAGGCGCAGCGCATGCTGTACCGTGCCGATATGGGCGGCCATCAGCGCTTCGGCCAGCGGCAGATCGCCTTGTTCCAGCGCGTTGACGATCTGTACATGGTCTTCACAGGACTGGGCGGCGTTGTGCGACGACTGGTACAGCATGGCGATCAAGGTGGTGCGGGCGGTGAAGTCGCGCAGGGTATCGGCCAGCAGGCTATTGCCCAGGCACTCGGCCAGGCAGACGTGGAAGTCGCCCAGCAGAAAGCTGCGCGCGCCCACGTCGCTGCCGTTGACTGCCGCCTGTTCCTCCTTCAGATGCTGTCTCAGCCGCTTCAATGCAGGTTTGCCTACGCTTTGCAGGCTGCGGATCAGGCCGGTTTCGATGACCCGGCGGGCTTCGAACGCCTCGCGGGCTTCGTCTTGCGAGGGCTCGATCACATACCAGCCACGGCGCGCGCTGACGGTAACGATGCCGCGTGCGGCCAGCCGGGTCAGGGCCTCGCGCACGATGGTGCGACTGCAGTCGAACAGCATGGCCAGCGGCTGCTCGCCCAGGCGGGCGCCGGGCGCGAGTTTTTGCGCCATCACGGCTTCCATGATGCGGGTACTGATCTCGGCGGCGGTTGTCATACAGCGTCAGCATGCAGAATGCGTGCCAACTGGTATGCAAGATACGTGCACCGAAACTGGGCTTTCAACCGCCCCTGCGGGGCCGGCCAGGAACTATCTTGGTGCCTGCGCGCGCACTAATTCGACACCAATGCCTTGAATTCGCGCTCCAGCAGCGTCGGGTCGTTCAGCTGCAGCTCGATCAGGCGGCGCAGGTGGGTCATGCTGTCCAGGTCGATGCTGCGGCACAGCAGGCCGACCTGGTTGCCGTCGATGTGGGCGACTTCGGTGGTCATGATGATGCCGACCTCCATCACCGCCAGGGTGATGCTCAGCTGGGTGTGCATGCCCACGCGCAGCGCGCTGGGCGAGGCAATGCGTACCAGCGCGCCTTTGAAGGACAGGTCGACCACCTCGACCTCGATCAGGGCCGAGGGTGTGGCCAGGAATGCCGGTGCATCAAAGGCAACCCGCACAAAGTGGCGGCGTTCAGTCGGCATGGGAGGCTCCTTGTTGGGTAGCAGAATTCTGCACCCGTTTTGCCGATATTGCGCGGGCAACTTGTCCGGGCATTGCCGGGGATGTGGGTACGACGCCGCTGGCATGCCGTTGGTTGTTGCAGACATCGTGGCTGATGGCCAGGTTTTCCTGGTGGCTGTTGCCGCCTTCGCTCAGGGGCTGGATGTGCTCCAGCGTGGCGGCTTCGGGTAGCACGTGTTCGCCGCAGATCCAGCAGGGCACTTTGCCGTGCAGCTGGCGGGCCACGGTTTTGTAGATCTTGTCGCGGGTGTGGCCAAGGCGGCTCATGGCAGGTCTCGGGAATGGATTTGCTATGCATTGTATAGCTGCTGGCGCTGGTGGAATATGCGCCAGAGGCCTGAAAAGCTTGTGGAGCCAGCGCATGGGCTCCGGCCCCATCAACAGACCTGCCGTTTTTTGCTACCAGCGGTAGGTCAGCGTCCCCATGGCTTTGCGCGGCTCGCCATAGAAGCAGCGGTAAGGGCAGGACGCAACATAGGTCTTGTCACCCAGGTTGCTGATGTTCAAGGCGAACTTCCAGGGGCCGGTGGCGTAGCCGACCATGGCATCGAACACGCTGTAGGCGGGCGCTCGGACGTCGTGCCACTGGCTGGTGGTGGCATCCACATAGCGCATGCCCGCGCCCAGCCGCAGCTCTGGCAGGCCGAACGCGCCCAGGTTGTAGTCGCCCCACAGCGAGAGCTGGTTGTACGGCACGCCGCTGCTGCGCTTGCCGGCCGCCTCGGGGTAGAGCGGGCTGGCCTGGGTGGTGCGCGCATCGGTGTAGGTGTAGGCGGCGATCAGCTGGAGATTGCGGGTTGCGCGGCCCTTGGCTTCGAGTTCCAGGCCCCGCGAGCGCGCCTCTCCTTGCTGCATCTGGAAGCCGCTGTGCACCGGGTCGTCGACCAGCACATTTTTTTGGGTGAGCTGGTAGAGCGCTGCCGACAGCATCAGGTCGACGCCTGCGGGCTGGTAGCGCACGCCGACCTCCAGCTGTTCGCCGCGCGTTGGCTTGAAGCGCGCACCGCTGTGGTCCACGCCGGTGGCGGGCTCGAACGACTGGCTGACGCTGGCAAACGGGGCCAAGCCGTTGTCGGCCAGGTAGACCAGGCCGGCGCGGCCGGTGAAGGCGCTGCTTTTCTGCTTGTCGATATAGCAGTTGGACGGGTCAAAGTAGTCGCATTCGTCCTGCCGCACCGCGTCGCGCCGGCCCCCCAGCAGCAGCACCCATTGGTTGGCGATCTTCATCTGGTCCTGCGCGTAGATGCCGAGCCGCTGGGTGTCGGACCGCCAGCCATAACTGGGTACGGCGTCGCCCACGCCGCCACCGTATACCGGTGCATACAGATCCAGCGGGCCGGCGGTCCGGTCGTAGCGGCCACTGGCCACCTTGCTCTGCGAGTAGTCGATGCCGACCAGCGATGTGTGGGCGATGCCGCCCGCCTGCCAGTCGTACTGCAGCGAAGTGTCCGAGCCCCGCACCGAATTTTTCTCCTGGCGGTCTTCCGCCCCCCGGCCCAGCGAGGTTCTCTGGTCGGTATCCAGGTCCAGGGCGATGTACACCGACGACCAGTCCTGGTGCATGCGGTAGTTGCGCAGGCTATGGCGCAGCTTCAGCTTGTCGCTGAATGCATGTTCCAACAGGTAGCCGACCGAATAACGCGCTATGTCGTAACGGTCGTAGCCGGGCTCGCCGACGAAGCGGTTGCGCGGAATCTGCCCGTTCGGGTTGGGCAGCGCGGTGCCAACCGTGGGCAGGCCGTCGCCGCCGTAGGCCGTACGGTCGCGCTGGTATTCGGACAGCAGGGTCAGCGAGGTCGATGCGTTCGGCTGCCACTTGAGCGCGGGCGCCAGGTAGGTCCGGTTGTCCGGCACGTAGTCTATGGAGGTGCCGCTGTCGCGCAACAAGCCGGTGAGGCGGTAGGACCAGGCGCCATCGGCAGACAGGGCGCCGGCGAAGTCGCCCGACACCTGTTTGCGGTTGAACGAGCCGGCCGTGACATTGAGTTCATGCAGCGGGTCGGTGGTGGGCCGCTTGCTGACGGTGTTCAGCACCCCGCCCGGCTCGGCCGCACCATACAGGATGGAGGCCGCGCCCTTCAGCACTTCGATGCGTTCCAGGCCGTAGGGCTCCTGCTGCCCGTCGAAGCGGTTCGCCTGGTAGCGCGTGCCGTCGCGGTAGCTGCTGTTGACCGAGAACCCTCGCAAGACGACCACATCCCCGGTGCGCTCCATGTAGGGCGCCCGTAGCGCGCCTACCGAATAGGCGATGGCATCGGTGATGCTCTGGGCGCCCAGGGTGTCGATCTGGTCCGCACCGACCACGGTGATGGACTGCGGCGTCTCCAGGATGGGCGTGTCGGTCTTGGTGCCGGTCGCGCTGCGCTTGGCCACATAGCCGGTCACCGGGCCGGTGGCCGATTCCTGCTCGCCCTGGGCCGTCACCCGCACCTCGGGCAGGCTGGCGCCGGAGGCCAGCCGTTCGATCACCAGGGTGCCGGCGTCGATACGTCCGCGCAGGCCGGTGCCGCGCAGCAGTTCGGCCAGGGCCTCGGGCAGTTCGTGCGCGCCGCGCAAGGCGGCGGTCTGCCGGACTTGCAGCATGTCGGGGGCCAGCAGCAGCTGCAACCCGGCCTGGCGCGCCAGCTGGGCCAGGGCCCGGTCCAGCGGCTGGGCCGGCAGATCGAGCTGCAGCGGCGCGGCCTGGGCATGCAGGGCCAGGCCCAGCAGGAGGGCGGCGACGGAGGTGGGTTTCAAACGGAAGGCAGAGGTCACGGTCAGCGTCTTTCAGGGTCAGGGTTAAAGGTCTTCCCTGCATAAGACGCACGCCGCGCAAAAATCCCGCAGCTATTTTTCAACGGGCTACCAATTGCACCGTCCCTGGTTCGTGGCGCAGCACCTGTACCGGTAGCACGCGCGGCAGCAGGCGCAGCCATTCGTCGGCCTGGGCGATACGGATTTCGCCGCTGACGGGCAAGGCGGCCACCGCACCATCGACCTGGATGGCCTGGTTGCGGTAGCGGTTCAGGCGCTCGGCCACCTGGCTCAGCGGCGTGCGTTCGAAGCTCAGCCAGCCGTTGCGCCAGGGTGCAACCTGCTTGGCCGTGCCGCGTTGCAGCCCCTGCGGGCCCAGGCTCAGCGATTCGCCGGCCCCCAGCAGGATGGCGGTGGCGCCGGGGTGTGGCTCTACCTGTACCCGGCCGGATTCCACCGCCACCCGGACGGTCGCGCCATCGCGCTCCACGCTGAAGCGTGTGCCCAGTACGGTGACCAGGGTGTCGCCCGCCTGCACGGTAAACGGCCGCTGGGCATCGTGGGCGACGGCAAAAAACACCGCACCGCGCAGCAGCGCGACCTGGCGCCGGGCACCGTAGAAGCGGGCCTGCACGGCGGTGTCGGCGTCCAGCGCCAGCGTGCTGCCGTCGGGCCAGGTCTGCTGTAGCTGCTGGCCGCGCCGGGTGGCCAAGGCCTGCTGCCACTGCAGCACCTGCTGCTGCCAGACGCCCCAGAGCAACGGGCCGGCGCTGGCCAGGCCGAGCACGCCGAGCAGCGCACCCAGGCCGCGGCGGCGCTGGGGCGCATGCGGTGTGCCGTGCCAGCGTTCCATGGCCAGCTGCACCTGGGTGTGGGCGCGCTGCACATCGCGTTCGATGGCGCTGCGCGACACGCCGAACTGGGCGGCCAGCGCATCGTGCCCTGTGCCTTCCAGCCGGTGCGCCAGAAACACGCTGCGGGTGCGCTCGGGCAAGGCCTGCAGCGCGCGCTCCACGGCCTGCAGGGCCTGGCGGTGCGCCAGCTGGTCGGCAATGTCCTGGGTGTGTGTGGGTACCAGCAGGGCGGCGGCATCGACCAGCTCGGCCCGGTGCTGGCCGCGCCGCTGGTGGTCTATGGCCAGGTTCTGGGCAGCGCCAAACACATAGGCCGGCGCATGGCGCACGCCGTCGTCCGGCGCGCGGCCGGTGGCCAGCCGCAGCCAGGTGTCGTGGGCCAGGTCGCGCGCATCTTCAGCGTTGCCGGTACGGCGCGCCAGAAAGCGCACCAGCGCGGGGTAGCTGGCTTCGAATGCGCTGCTGGCGGTAGAGGCGTGGACCGGTGGCATGCCGCTCAGTCCAGGGGCAGGCTGGGCGCCATGTCGGTCAGCGCCAGCTGGGAGCGCAGCACGCGCAGGGCGAACTGCCGGGCGGCATCGCTGCCGGCCAGCCGCTCCAGGTCGGCCATCGGCCAGACCAGGATGTCCAGGCATTGCACCCGCCAATGCCAGGGCAGCACCAGGTCGCGGGCCGTGGCGTGCAGCAGCTTGACGCATTGGCCGTGGCAGTTCCAGGCATCGATCTGGCCGCCTTGCTGGGCCTGCTGGCCGGCGTCCAGGTAATGCCGCAGCAGCCGGGGTTCGTCCGGGTCCAGCGCCCAGCGGACCTTGCAGCCCAGCCAGCGCCAGCGGGCCAGCAGGGCGTGCGGTGGGGGTGGGGTCGGTACGGAGCGGGCCATGCGGTCTGTGTGCAGTAAGGCTCCGCCCAGATCCAGGGGGATCTAGAGGCGGAAACGGTGGCAACAGGCTGGCGGTGGCTGGCGGGTTGGGGCAGCGCGGCCAGGGGCCGTGCTGTAAAGACAGGAATGATAGCGCAAGATGCGAATTACTTGCATTTGAATGGGCGACACGCTGGCGCCGTGCCCACTATATATTTGATAGCTGCTAGCGCAGGTTTTATATGCGCCAGAGGCCTAAAAATCTTGTAAATCTGCGGCTAGCGGTACAGCGCCAGCGCAGCGATGCGCTGCTCAATGTCGTTGGCCATCTTCTTGTAGCCTGCGCCGTCGACACCGCCAAAGCGGCGCTGGAATTCAGCCGCCTGCAGCAGCTCGGGCAGGTCTTGCACCTTGGGCAGCAGGTCGGTGTCGCGCAGGCCGGCGTCCAGGCGTTTTTGCAGCCGCTGCTGGCCGGCGCTGGTCAGCAGTAGGGCGCCGAGACGGGTGCCGGCGCGGTCGGCGGCCAGGTCGTTGAACGAGAAGCCGCTGCCGCCTTCGGCATCGTCCAGTTCTTTGTACAGGCCTACGGCGTCGGCCAGCGGGGTGCCGGCGGCCGCGGCCAGCGCGGCCGAGATGCTGAAGTGCTGGGCCGTGTCGCCGCGGCCGCCCAGGGTGATCTGGCGTGGCGCCGGTACCGGCCAGTGCCGGGCGCTGGGCAGCACCGCGCCCAGGCCTTTGCCATTCACGTAGAAGGCCAGCGCCACCAGGGCTGCGCGGTTTTCATCGGCGCTGTTGCCGGTGCCACTGCGCTCGGCGGCGTAGGCCAGCAGGTCTTGCAGCAGCTTGCTCAGCGGCAGGCTGCGCGGGCCGGGCGCGGCGGCCAGGGTGACCAGCCGGGCCTGGTAGGCCTGGAGGCGGTCTTGCTCGGCGCTGGGCACCAGGGCGGCTTGCAGCTGGGCGGGCAGGGTGTCGTCCCAGGTGAACACCACGCGCAGCACGCCGTTGCGCATGCCCACGTGCTGGATGCTGTCCAGCGCCGCTGCAGCGCCTTCCATGTTCTGGTGTGTCTGCAGCCGGGTCAGGCCCCAGCGCAGCAGCGGGTTGGCCAGGCGTGGCGGCACCACCAGGCGGCCCAGCAGCAGTTGCTCGACTTCGGGCAGGCCCGCGGTTTCGCGCAGCACGGCTTGGACATTCAGGTAGTTGCCGAACGGATTCGGTGGCAGAAAGCTGCTGCTGCGTACCTGCACCGCACCTTCTTGCAGGCTGATCTGGGCGCGGGTGTGCGGGTAGCGGCTGGCCAGGTAGACCAGGGCCAGGTTGAGCTCGTCCTCGCCCAGCTGCACGCTGCGCAGCACGCCGGCCGGCTGCTTGCGCGGGTCGTTGCGGGCGATCAGGCGCTGGGCGCTGGCCACCCGTGCGGGGCTGACGTTGGGGGCCGCGGTCAGCAGGGCTTGGTCGTCAATCGCCTGGTAGGCGGCCCAGGCCAGGGCGAGGGGAATACAGAGCAGACAGAGGGCAAGCAGGCAGAGCAGAAGGTATCGAACACGGCGCCAGAAGGAATGCATTTTTACAAGGGGGTGAAGGAGCTCACATGGTTGCGCCCGCCGCTTTTGGACTGGTACATGGCGTTGTCGGCGTGGGTCAGGAGCTGCTGTAGATCGGTGCCGTCTTGCGGATAGGTGCTGATGCCGATGCTGGCGGTAACGTGTACACGCTGGCCGCAGAGCAGATAAGCGGGTTCCAGTGTATGCAATATTTTACTGCCGATACGGTGCGGCTCGACCACGTCGTGGTGTTCTTCGATGGCGACGATGAATTCATCGCCTCCCAGCCGTGCCACCAGGTCGCCGCTGCGCATGCAAGCTTGGATGCGCTGGGCGACCTGCTGCAGCAAGTGGTCGCCGGCCTCATGGCCCAGGTTGTCGTTGATGTCCTTGAAGTGGTCCAGGTCGATGAACAGGATGGAGAACATCGCACTCTTGCGCTCGCTCTTGGACAGAATGCGGCGCAGCGCGTCCATGCACATGGCGCGGTTGGGCAGGCCGGTCAGCTCGTCGTGGTAGGCGCGGTGGTGCAGCGCATCCTCGGCGCGTTTGCGCAGTTCGATGTCGTTCAGCCCGTTGAGCAGGCAGTCCCGGCCCTGGTAATGGATGCGCTGGCTGGACACCAGCGCCCAGAAGGTGCCGCCCTGCGCGTCCTTCATTTCCACCTCCCAGTCCTGCAGGCTGTCCTGGCCCTTGAAGCGCTGCAGCCATTGCTCGCGCTCCTGGGGCCGCACGTAGAAGTCCTTGGACTTGGCATGCTGCAGATCCTGCATGCTGGTCTTGAACTGCGCCAGCGCCCGCTCGTTGGCGTACAGCACGGTGCCGTTGGCCAGCGTAATCGTCATCGGAAAGGGCGCCGCCTTCAGCAGCTTTTGCACCTGCTCCTCGCCGTCCTGCAGCATGGCTTGCAGGCGCTCGCTGTCGCTGACCAGGCGCCGTGAGAACACCAGGGCCGCAGCGGCCAGCAAGGTGGCAGCGATGAACATTGTCCATAGCAGCACGCTCTTGGCGCGCCGCGAGGCCTCGCCCAGCGAATACGAAAACGCGTCGGCCAGCGGCGCCAGCGTCAGGTTGATCTGGTGCAGCTCTTCCTGGATGTTCTTGGCCGTGGCTTCATCCAGCATATTGTTCTGCACTGCGGTGTGCAGCCTGGTGCCAACCTGGCGCAGGTGGTCGATGTCCATGTCGGCCGTGGCCCAGAGGCTGATGGCTTTGGAGATTTCCGGCACATTGCGGAAGTTGCGGAACAGGCTGACCATGCCGTCCAGATCGTCCGGGTGGTTGCGGCCCTGCAGCAGGCCCTGGCGTGCGACCTCGGTATCGGGCTGGGCTTTGTCCAGCTCCAGGCGGGTCTGGCGGTCGCCCAGGATCACGGCCAGGGCAGTGGTGTAGGCCTCGTAGTCGTGGATGTCGCGGGTGCTGGCATAGCGCGACAGCGCGTAGATGGCCTCCTTCTGTGCCTTGGACCACAGGCCTTCGCCGCCCACAAAGGCCCGCGCCGCCGACAGCACGCCCATGCTGTAGTAGGCAAAGCCCAGGGTACCGCCCACCAGCGCCATGAACAGCCAGGCAATCAGGATCAGGCGCTGGCCGCGTCGCCGGGGTTGCGGCTGCTGCTGTGCGGGATCCTGGGGCTGGGGGGGCGCCATGGTGGGTGAGGTGGATGGCCTAGCTGCGTTGGTCCGTCAGAAAGATACTGTGGCCGGGTCGGGTCATGGACTAGCCTTGGGTTTGGCGGTCTTGGGTGGGGCCTTGACCAGGTTGCAGTGCAGCTTGAGTGCGCCCATGGCTTCGACCAACCGGGTGTCGCGCTCGTCCAGCAGGTCGCGCTGGGTTTCTTCCACAAAGTTCTGCCACAGGGTCTGGTAGTCGGCGTGGTGCTCGTGCGGCGCATATTCGCGGATGAAGTCGCTGGCCTGCTGTGGGTGGAAGCCGCCCTTGCGGATCTTGCGCACGATGCTGGCGGCGGCGGCTTCGGTCAGCGTGGTCTTGCGCGCGGCGCCGGTGGCGATGCACAGGAACAGGGTGATCAGCGAGCTGTCGTCGGTATGCCTTTGGGTCACTTTCAACCACTGGTCGGAAATCGCCCGATCGAGTTCGCTGATGTCGTCCACGCCTTCGTCGAGCCAGAAGTAGCGGCCCATGAAGGCCAGCGACTGGATGAACAGCTTGCGCGGCTTGACAGTGGCGTCCAGGATTTTCGGCAAGTCGTGCTCCTGCATCACCTCCAGGGTGGCCTGCAGCACCGGCTGGAATTCGGCGGGCACGCCCTTGGGCAGCGCCAGTTGCACCGGCTTGCCGGCTTCGGCGCGCTTGCGCAGCAAGGTCACGGCGGTTTCAAACTGCGCCCAGTTGGGCATCAGACTGCGGCCGGCGGCCTGGGCCAGCAGGGCGGTGCGGATCACGGCCTCGCTGTCGGTGTCGGCGGTCTGCAGCTCGCGCCGGGCCACACCCAGCTTTTGCGCGCACCAGAAGGCGGCTTCGATGCGGGTCTGGATCTCGCTGCGCTTGGCCAGCTCCTGCTGGTATTCGGGCAGGGTCTTCAGGGTCCAGCGGGCCAGCACCGGGATCAGCTCGTCGCGGAACTCGCCGCTTTCCTGCATGCTGAAGTGGGTGTTGTCGGGCATGGACAGCAAGGCCTTGAGCATCTCGGAGCCGGCCTTGGAGCGCGACAGGAACGAGTTCTCGCGCAGCAGCTCGGCGGCGGCGTGCAGGTCGCCGCCCGTGTCCTGCTCCAGGTGCAGGCTGACCAGGTTGACGATGCGCTCGCGCGACTTCTCCAGCTCGGGCCGCAGGAACTCGGTGCCAAAGTAGCGCGCAATCTGCACCATGCCCTTGGGCGCATCGGTGCGGATGGCCTCCAGCTTGGCGTCGTCGATCAGCCCGTTGTGCAGGCCAAAGCGCAGCGCCTTCTCGAAGAAGGGCCGTTGGTCGTAAACCGAAATACTGGCGCTGGTGTCTTGCATAGGGTTAGATCGCCGATTCTTCGTCGGGGTCGACGGCTTTTTTCTGCGAGCCTTCGCCTTCGCCATGGGTTTCGCGGAAGGGCGTATGGCCGCCTTGGTGGTGGCCGTCTTCTTCCTCTCCCTCGGCTTCTTGCTCGTAGGCCTTGACCCGGGCGCGCAGGATCACCATCACCTCGATCAGGATGTCGGGGCAGTGGGCGCGCAGCAGCCAGGTGAATTCCATCCAGTCGTGGTCGGCGATTTCGTCCTGGTCCACCTTGGCATCGTGGTACATCTGCACCACCAGCTCGGCTTCGGACAGCACGGCGCCCGTGTCTTCCGAGGCCTCGAACGTGCCGGTGCGCAAAAAGCTCTCGACCCGGCCCCAGTGGTCGGCCAGATAGTCGGCCAGGGCGTCGCAGCCGCCTTCGCGCTCGCCAATCGCACGCAGGAACTCTACGGGATCGTTGTCGTCGCGGAAGATCACCGAATTCATCATGCCGCGCAGATGGGCATGGGTCAGGTCCTTGTACTGCTTCTCGATGACCACGGCGCGCGAGAACTGCTCGGGCGTGACCAGCAGGTTGATCACCGAGTCCTTGGATGGGTCGTACTCGCGGATCACCGCCAGCAAGTCTTTGGGCGGCAGCTGGTCGAGCGCCAGCACCAGGGCGTGGTCGCCTTCTTCGTCGGCCAGCTCCACCAGGGCCGATTCGGCGCCGACGATGTCGCCGGCCAGGATCAGGTTTTGGGCTTTAACAATGGCAGGGTAGTGCATCAATTAACTCTTCATTAAGCTTTGGGTGGCTTGGGGTCGAAGCCTTGTTCTTCCATCCAGGCCGCACCCGCGTCCTCGCGGTCGCGGGCTTCCTGTTCTTCGGGGTCGAGGTCGTGGTCTTCTTCGTCTTCGTTCTCGTCTTCCAAGGCGGCACCGCGGTCATCGGCACGGGTGTACAGGTATTCCAGGCAGGCGGCAACCACCATGAATTGTTCGCCCGTGGGCTCGCGCAGCACGCGGTCGGCCATGGCCTGCGCCCAGGGTGTGAGGGTGATGGTGCGGGCCAGCTTGTCCCAGTCGGGGAACTCCTCGGGCTCCAGCGCGACCAGCAGGTCCATGGCCTTGGGGCTGGGGAAGCGGAAGCCCTGGTGGAAGGCGGCGGCCAGCATCTCGGGGCTGTCGTCCATCATCACGACCAGGAAGTCGAGCTGGCTGCGCTTTTCTTTGAGGCGCTTTTCCAGGACGTTCTTGCCTTCCGAGTCGGACACCAGGTCGTCCATCTCGGCGTCGTACGCGCGTGCGTGGTTGGAGAAATAGCGGGATAGTTTCATTTCAGGGCCTCAAGGAGGTAGTTGTGCCAGATTTCGCGGGCGGTGTCGATGGGGCTGTCCAATAGGCCGCGGCGGCGGTTGTCGTCGTAGGTCTTGCGGCGCTCGTCGTCGGCCAGCACTTCGTAGGCGGTTTGCACCGCACGGAACAGCTGGGGCGCGTCGGGCGAGGTGTTGCGGTCCGGGTGGTATTGCGAGGCCCGCAGCCGAAAAGCTTTTTTGATTTCGGCCAGCGTGGCGGCAGGGGACAGCCCTAGCGCGGCATAGTGGTCTTGCATGGTGTGTTTTCGCAAAAAAAGACAGCCCGCGTCGGGGCTGTGCTTGTATCACGACGCGGCGGCGTCGGTGGCGGATTTTACCTGGGCTAGCTGTACGGCCTGTTTTTATATGAAAAATCGGGCTCTGGCGCTTATTTTGCCAGCGTTGGCAGCTATGTTTTGAATAGCATCTGGCTGCGCAGCGGTTTCCTGCCAAAGACCTGCATTAAAGGCCCCGAATCAGCCTCGCCATCAGCGCTGCAGTCCGCCGCCTCAGCGGGGTTTCCCGTCTCTGCGCGGGCGTGACAAGGCAGAGCGTGGTTTTGATTTCGGGTTGTTCGAACGGTGACACGACCAGCCGCTCGGGATAGGCGAACACGCGGGTGGCGTCCTCGCTCAGGGTGGCGTGACCAATGCCGGCACTCACGAGATCGAGGATCACCGACACGCTGGAAACCTCCCACTCGACATGCATGGGCACGCCCGCCATCGCCGCTGCAGACTCCATCAATCGGCGATAGGTTTGCCCCCTCTCCGGCATGATCAAAGCGTACTTGGACAGGTCCTGCAAGGTGACCGGGCCGGTGGGAGCCCGGTTTGCCGGACTGACAAGGCACAGCCGTTCTTCGCGCAAGGGCTGGATTTCGAGCGAAGGCATGGGCTCCGGGCTGTGGACCAGGCCCAGGTCGCAGCGCCCTGAAACCAGCCATTCGGTGATATGTGTCGAGAAGCCCTCGATGATCGCCAGACGGGCCTTGGGCATCTCCTCGCGGAAGGCTTGGATTAAGGGCAGCGTGTGCAGGCGCGCCAGCGTGGGCGGCATCGCGATCACGATGCTACCGGTGGGCTCGTCGCGCTGTGTGACCGCGTTCTCTTTGGCTTGCTCGACCAGATGGAGGATGTTGTAGCAGTGGTCGAGCAGCCGGCGGCCAGCTTCGGTGACTTCTACCCCCCGGCCGTGGCGCAGCAGCAAGGCTTCGCGCAATTCAATCTCCAGCGCACGCACCTGCCGGCTCAGGGCCGGCTGTGCCGCGCCGAGCACCAAGGCGGCCTTGCTGAAGCTTCCGTGCTCTACCACGCGCACGAACGTCTCGAGTTGATTTAGGTTCATGCTCTTATAAAGTGTGCACCACCTGCCGGAAGTCCGGATCTTCGGCAAACGGTTTGATGGAAAATCCCAGGCTTCTCATCAGCTTGAGCATGCCGGGGTTGCTGGCCAGCACCAGGCCTTCGATCTCGCTCAAGCCCTTTTCGCGGGCCACGTCCATGATGCTCAGCATCAGGCGCGTCCCCAGGCCGCGGCCGCCAAAGTCGTCGGCCACCACCAGCGAGAACTCGCAGCTGGCGCTGTCGGGGTTGGTGATATAGCGCGACACGCCGACGATGCGCTCGGTTTCCTGCATCTCGCCGGTGTCGGTGGCCTGGCGCTCCTTGAACACCGCCACCAGGGCCATTTCACGGTCGTAGTCGATCAAGGCGAAGCGCGACAGCATGCTGGGCGGCAGCTCGGACAGCATGGACACATAGCGGAAGTAACGACTCTCGGCCGACAGACTGCGCACCAGCGCCTGCAGCATCTGGGCGTCGTCGGGGCGGATCGGCCGCAGCGTGCATTCGCCGCCGCCGCGCAGCGGCCAGACCTGCTCGTAGCGTGCGGGGTAGGGCAGGATGGCCAGGTGCTGGTAGTCGTGGTTGCGGCCGCCACTGGCCGGGGCTGCGCTGTCGATGACGATGCGCGCATCCACCGCCACCGCGCCGGATGCGTCGACGATGACGGGGTTGATGTCCATCTCGCGCAGCTGGGGCAGCTCGCAAACCATCTCGGACACCCGCATCAGCACGTGCTCCAGCGCGTCCATGTCGACCGCACTGGCGCCGCGCCAGTCGCCCAGGGTTTCGGCCACGCGGGAGCGGGCTATCAGGCTGCGCGCCAGGAACTGGTTCAGCGGCGGCAACTCCATGGCGCGGTCGTTGATCAGTTCGATCATGGTGCCGCCGGCGCCGAAGGCGATCACCGGGCCAAACGGGTCGTCGGTCACCAGGCCGATGTAGATCTCGCGGCCGCGCTTGTGGCGCGCCATGTTCTGCACCGTCACGCCGTGGATGCGGGCGCTCGGCAACTGGCGCGCCACCAGCTGCACCATGTCGTTGTAGGTGTCGCGCACGCCGACCGCGTTCATCACATTCAGCGCCACGCCGCTGACGTCGGACTTGTGGCTGATGTCGGGCGAGGCTATCTTCAGCGCCACCGGGTAGCCGAGCTGGGTGGCGATCATCATGGCCTCGTTGGCGCTGCGGGCCAGCACGGTCTGCGTCACCGGGATGTGGAAGGCGGCCAGCAAGGCCTTGGACTCCATCTCGGTCAGCACCTTGCGGCGCTCGGCCAGCACGCTCTCGATCAGCAGGCGCGCGCCTTCCACATCGGGTTTGGCCAGGGCCGACAGCGGCGTCGGCGTTTGCTGCAGCAGCTGCTGGTTTTGGTAGAAGGAGGCAATATTGCCAAACGCACCGACCGCTGCCTCGGGCGTGCGGAAGGTGGGGATGGCGGCGTTGTTCAGCAGCAGCCGCGCGTCGCCCACCGAGGCGTCGCCCATCCAGCAGGTCAGCAGCGGCTTGGCCATGTGCGGCATGTAGTCGGCCAGCGCGGCGGCGATGTCGGCCGCCTGGCAGCCGCCCTTGGGTGAATGGATCACCAGCACGCCGTCGACCTGGCTGTCGTTGCTGGCGGCTTCCACCGCGGCGCGGTAATGCGCGGCCGTGGCGTCTTCGGACAGATCTACCAGATCGGTCAGCGTGGCCAGCGGCGGCAGCTGGGGGCGCAATGCCGCCACCGAGTCGGCGCTGAGTGTGCCCAGCTGCAGTTCGATCTCGCTGATCCAGTCTGCGGCCAGCACACCCGGGCCGCCGCCGTTGGTGATGATGGCCAGGCGCTTGCCCACGGCCCGGTAGCGGGATGCCAGGCATTTGGCCGCCGAGAACAGCTGCACAAACGAGCGCACCCGCACCGCGCCGGCGCGGCGCAGCGCGGCATCAAACACATCGTCGCTGCCCACGATGGTGCCCGAATGGGTGTGGGCCGCCGCATTGCCCGCCGCCTTGCGCCCGGCCTTCAGCACCACCACCGGCTTGGCATTGGCGGCGGCGCGCAGCGCGCTCATGAAGCGGCGCGCGTCCGAGATGCCTTCCATGTAGACCACGATGCTGTGGGTTTGCGCGTCGGCGGCTAGAAAGTCCAGCACCTGGGCCAGGTCGACCGCTGTGTTCGGCCCCAGCGACACCACGGCCGAGAAGCCCACCGCGTTCTGCTGCGCCCAGTCGAGGATGGAGGCGGTGAGGGCGCCCGACTGCGATACCAGCGCCAGATGCCCGGGCGCGGCCAGCCTGCCGGCCACGCTGGCGTTCAGGCCCATGCTGGGCCGTTGGAAGCCCAGGCAGTTGGGCCCCAGCAAATGCATGCCGTGGCGCCGCGCCACCTGGTGCAGGTCGGCCGCCAGCGCAGCGTGGATGCCGCTGGAGATGACCACCGCCGAGCGGCATTTGATGCGCCCCGCCACCTCCAGCGCGGCGGCCACATCGGCCGGCGGCAGCGCGATGACCGCCAGGTCGGCCCGCACCTGGGCCAGATCGGCCAGGGTGCCGGTGGTGTGGATGTCCAGAAAATTCAGGCTACCGCTGAAAGGCTGGGCCTGCAGCGCAGCCACCAGCGCCTGCGCCACAGGCGTGCGCTCGCCCTCCTGCCCGGCAAAGACCACGATGGCGTCGGGAGAGAACAGCGAGTGGAGGTAATGCATATCCGTCCGATATTTACATAAAAATGGCTGCTAGCGCAGGAGGAATGTGCGCGGGTAGCTATCTTATTTGTAGTGGTTTTTGCAGGACTGCGAAGTTGGCAGGTCGCAAACACGGGTTGTAGCACGGTGTGCTGGTGTGCTTGCGGGAAAACCGCGGCTTAAGTGGAAAGTGGACTTCGGCTTTGGACCCGAATGAACCAGCCAGCCTTTCGGCTACAGTCGGCCAGAAGCGGTCTGTCAAATTGAACCTAAGACTCATTAAAGATGCTGAAGGACGGATGTGCAGGTAATAAAGTCAGAGGATGAACTCACTTCATCACGAAAGGCATCCGCTGGATTAAAAGTCTGGCTTTTAATGGTGGGGTTGCCGGTGGTCGCATGTATTGGGGCCATATTGATCGCACAACTTCTGCCTGGTTGCCGATGCGACGAAGGTAGAGGTTGTCACGGATGCGGCCTCAATGATCTGATGTCGTTTTGCATGTTCGGCGGATTTATCGGGGCACTTTTCGCGTTAATGTTTGGTTGGCCTGTAATATTCATCGTCAATTTCATTTTGTCGAAGAACAAGCCTACACATTGAGGCTTTGCCGCTGGGCAATGATGGCGTTGGGGGCTGCTGTAAAGTCCGCTTAGGGCCCTGAGCCGACCTTGCGAAAGCTCCAAAGCAGTCCTTCCATTTACAGTGGTGACGTCGGGTCAGTACGCTGGAACTGCCATAACAGCCAGAACGCAAGCTGCAATCTCCCCCAGTGATTGGCCGGCACAGACCCATTGGCGACGCCAGACTGACCCGATTAGGAAGACGGTGGCTATTAGAAAGGCCACGAAAAACAGTTGCGGCCCAACATCGAGAACCATGACGTCTAAAAAGTGCTGAAACCCGCCCCATTGCATAGGTAACCTAGGGACGAAAAGCAGCGTGGATGACCACGGAAGCAGCAGCAACCCGACGGCTATCAGCATGGTGCTCACCCTAAAGCGAAGTTGTGATTTCATGCTTTAAATCGACGTCTATTGTTGGCCGCATGCAGCACGCCAAACTCGATGAAACCGGCACACCGGCGGTTGAAGGATGGTCATTCCTCTTGAGCCGGTTGAACGCAACCGCGAGGAATGCCAAAGGAATGCCCGCTGTAGCGCGCGGCGTCGGCATGGTCCGAGGTCCCCCCAAAGCCAACCCACAAGTAGCCGTGCGGGTCGATTTCTCGGACCACGAAGACTTGGTCGATACACGCTCGCATTTCCGCCTGCTCGACCGCTGGTAAATCATGCACCAGCCACTCGGGCATATCAATCAGCTTGACACGGTCTCCTACGGACACATCTCGATTCATTGCAACACTCTCTGGACATCGTGGGCTGACGTCTGCTCCTGGCCGATTATTGACGAATACTAGTCGCCGCTCTTCACGAAGCACGTATTTTCGGTTGGCTATTGAAGAACATCACAAGGTCAGCAACAGACAGAACCTTCCCGTAGAGTGGGTTAACGTCACTATTCTCAAGCGAACGCCCAGAACGCCTGCTCACTTCCGGAGCAACGGCCATATCTAAGTCGTCTGGGTCAATGAGCAGACCCGCTAGTAAGTCGGTTGCTTTCACTGGAAACGCTGGGGTCGCATCATTGAGTTCTTGCTGTAACACCTCATAGACCGCACGAATTACCCAGGTATCCACGTTTCTAGTGTCGAAACTCCTTGCGAACTGGCAAATCGAATCTCCTTCTCTCCCCTTCGCTAAAGCAGCGATGTGTAGACGCCGCTTCCGCATGGCGCCAAATCCAAAAATGAAGGCCACTGTAACTAGGCCGGCAGCCACTAGTATCGTGCTCAAGGATGCGAACCGGAAAAACGCAACGAATGCGCAACCAAGCACAGCGCACCATGCCGTCAGCGCCAGGCGTGAGGAAGATTTCGGCTGCGACATGCTGCGGGAAGGTATGCGCATCGTTTATCTCCATGAATCGCTTTTGCCGATAACGTCGCGTGCAAGGGAAGGACCGCTTCTGGCCGCATTCTGCCGTACTGGGTGCGGCTGACCTGGGCCCAAAGCGGACTGTCACTCCAGTTCTTTTTTGACCGCGTTTCGTGTGCGCTCTTTCAGCACAGCCCGGGTTTTCTTAATTGTCGGTTCGCGAATCATCTTGCCATCCCGCACAGCCGTTCGGACGTCCAACTCCGCTGGAGTAAGACGAAGCGCGATGTCCTTGCCTTCCAGCAGGCGGTGAATGGCATCATCACCGATTTGGCCAGGGAGTTTGCCGCGTTTGATTCTTTTGTAATCGTTCTTTGAGTTGTTCAAAAGCTACTCCCGATGTCCGCTCCAGGCCCCAAGCTGCAGGTCAAGTGAAGCGCTTATCGCTCCGACAGGCGCGCGGCCGCCGCGGCGGCGTTGGCTACTACAGCTGTCCACTCGGGAAGTTCTATGTACTGCGCATCGGAGAGCTTCGTTCCGTGCTTCACAAAGATGTCTTCGATGGATGTGACCACCGCAGCGATTGAATCTGCCTCCGCTGCATCCTTGAGAATCCACCCGATAGTGGAACGAGAGTCAGTTGCGAGCGCAGTATCGTCATACAAGAAATGCACTACGTAGTCGAATTCATCGTGCTGAACGTCTCCCTCGGATTGGCCTCCAATCCACACGCGCCGTTGGTACTCTGGGTCGGCTAGGCCCTGCAGATAGCTGACGAGTTCCTTGCGCATTTCGAGGGAGGTCAATTGATTCATGAAGGCAATCTGTGGGTCCGTTTCTGGCCGACTGCAGCACCTAAGGTGGTCACTCCGTCACGCTCGCTTGCAGCCACGAGAACGCCGGATGGTGGCCAGGCAAGACAGCCTTGGCAGCCGCTTCCATCAAGCGTAAGCCGCGATTACTGTTGGTCAGCAAAACAATGGCGGACTGCGTGTGCGGATTCCCCATTGCGAACGCCCTGACGCCATCCATTTTTCCCCATTGGAAAAACGTGCCATCAGTGGTTTCAAATCCCCACCCTAGGCCCCAGCCAACGTCTCGCTCTGTCTCGGGAGCACTGTCCGCCAGGTGGATAGCATCCTCGCGTGGTACCCGAACAGCGGGGGCCAGCCATTGGCGGCGAGTTGCTTCTGTCAATGACGTACCGTCAAGAACAGCGCCTATGAATTTGGCGTAGTCACCAGCCGTCGTCTGAAGCGAATAAGAGGCCTGGGCCGCAGCGGGACGATGCTTCTCGAGCGGTTTTTCGTCCTCGTGGGGCGTCGCATAGTCCTCGTTGAAGCGCTCATGCCATTGAAAACTAGACGATTGCATTTCCAACGGGTCGAACACTAGGCGCTTCGCAAGCGCCTCCAATGACTCGGTCGTGACCGCCTCGAGTGCCATCTGCAGATAGGTGAAGCCGACGCTGGAATAGCTGAACCAACTTCCTGGTGGGAAGTACGTCCGCAGGGGCTCTTTGCTGCGAAGGTTTGGTAGCCCTGAGGTGTGCGTAAGAACGTGGCGCACCGTGATGGGCGACGAAGCGAGTTGCGGCGGGACACCTTTCGGGACAATTCTCGACAGTGGTTGGTCGAGTTCGATGGCCCCGCTATCCACAAGTTGAAGTGCAATGTACGCGGTGACAGGCTTGCTTAGCGACGCGGCGTCGAAAACCGTCGTTTCGACGACCGGTCGCATAGCGTCAAGTTCCGCAACCCCCATTGGCATGACTTTCACCTCGCCATTTTCCACCGTGGCCAGAGAAACCCCCGGTATGGAGGATGCGGCCATCAGACTATGTATTGAGGATTCGAAAGCACGAAAGTCGTTCATCTTGGACCGCATTTTGGCAGTGGAACTTGTTGACCGCTTACAAATGGCGAGTTTTTGCAAGTGTCCGCTCCTGGCCGTATTCTGCCGCACGGCCGACGGTCGAAATGGTCCCGAATTCGAAGTTGGCTCGCGACCGGAAGGGGCCAAATCTAATATTGCGATGCCTTTACTTTAAAGGTGGAATAAAAAGCAGAACAATGCCGATGGCAAAGAGGGCAAAGCTCGGAAGAAAAAACAGCCAAATTGAGAGAGGAACTATGGCAAATCCGACGATGATGAGAGATAAGCCAACTCGAATAAATGGTTGCCCTTTGAGAGCTGGGAGACAGTTGAAAAGGATAAGAAATAACAAGCCAATTAGCAACCAAGTGTAGAAAAACATTTACGTGGCTACCAAGGTTGCTACTTCATCAAGTACGGCGTGGACGGAAAGGACATCAGTGAATGTCGGGTTCTGGCCGATTTCTGTAGCTGACATCAGGGCTCGACCGCGTATAGAACGGCCTTCTCTGATATTCCGGATGCGAGCGCCAGTAGTTCCGCATGAAATCTATCGATAGCAGCCGCCTCAATGCGAAGGGCAACTGTCGCGTGCTGATACTTTTTCTCGGGAAAGGGAGTGCGACGGGATTCACCTGTCACCCATAGTCCCATGTGCCCCAAGGCATCGATGCACATGAATTTCAACATGCATGTACCTATGCCCGTAGCCCCGACAGTGAACTCGACTACGCTTTTGGATTCGCTCGGAAAGCCCCTTATGCAAGAAGCCAGCTCGCCGAACTGTCCCGCGTATCCATAAAACTCAACAGAAAAGCCAAATGAACCATTCTGAGCCTTTGCCTTGAAGAGCGCCACTCCGTCATCGTCACCCGGCACCAGCAATAAAAAAGTCAGGCAAGGCAAATCTTTCCGGGAGTCTTGGTCAATGTACATAGTGGGGTGCGCTGTTTTGTAGCGTCCAGCAGCATCTTGCCGCAGCTTGGAGTCTCAGACCCTCAAGCCATACTCAAAAATATGGACAACTGGGAGGTGGGCATGAACGACTGCTTCTGGCCGCATTCTGCCTTCGGTGCCACTGCGTTGGCTAGCCAAAAACGACCGATTGAACGATGCCTACCGCCTCGACTAGCTCTGCGACAGCCACCTCGTCAAGCTGGTCGCGTATAGGCCATTTGCAGCCGCTTTTGTAATGAAAGTACGATGTGATTGGACTCTTTTTCCTTTGGCTCAAGTTGAATACCGTGCTGCCAATTGTCATAAGTTATCCAAAACTCGCCGCAATCAATTGTCACATCTAGCAGGCACTCGTCTATTGTGACGACTGGCGCAGATACAGTCTCCGCATTCAAAATCGCAGCCCACTTCCTTGCGAGCTCGGGAAATTGCACCCATTCAGCGACTGGCTCCAAGACTAGCGCCAATCCTCCATTTGCCATATCAAAAGTCTCAAATTGCTTCATCGCGCTTTGGCATATAACGTTGTTTGCTTATGGCCGCATTCTGCCTTAGGCGTCGAAGCATCGAAGGGCGCCGGATAGCCCTTCGTCATGAACGCTTTAGCCGAAACGAGAGAAGCACCGCTGCCGCCGCACAAATCCAGCCAAGTGGTGACCACATCACACGTGTTCCCAGAATTTCCGCGTCATGCAACCCTAGATAGCGGCCAAGCCAGCTGGGACCAAATAGGAAGAGAGTAACCGCCAATGTCATCGATACCAACGCAAAGGCAATCTGCGGACGAATTCCACGCTTTAGCCTGTATACCAAGGCACCACCAACAAGCAAAGGCGGCAGCATGAGCCAAAGGACAAGGATTGCGAACTCTGTTCTAGTCATGCTCTGAAATGTCTACTAATAGCCGTCAAACGTCTTCAACGGTGACCGCACCGAATGCGTCGGTAAGGGCTTCGAGGAACATTCCGAGAGACGCGAAATATCCACCGGCACGCTCGGAAACGATGCCATCTTTAACCAGTTCGCAGTCGAACGAAAATTCGACACCATCTCGCTGGGTGAAGACAACAAACTCGCCGCGCTCATCGAGATTAGCGACTTCCGAGAATCCTCTCAGCACCTGAAGCACAGCGTCCTGAGATGCGCTTGAAAATTGAAAATGCTGCCGTAGTCCCATAGCTTTGGAGTTTGTGCTGGAAGTCTGCTCTTGGCCGGGTCCAGTCGTTGTTCAAGGTTATCGCCAAGGATTGAGCCTTTCGACGAACTGACCGCTGACATCGACTCTGTAGTACCAGTCCGTCCAGCCATTGATGGCATGGCCGGGTTCAAACGACACGATTGGGCATTCGCCGTGCACAGCATGGCGCGCGAACTGATAAAACCCTGCATGCTCGGGCGGGGCCACCATGAAGAGCTTCGAACCGTCCGGTTCGAAGACGTTTAAGGATTGGCCCTCGGTATCGATTTCCGCGAAACGCCCGTCGGCGAGAGTAACTCTCAAAATGTTCCTCAAGGTCACTTGGTTGGATGGAGCAATCGTAAGTCCGGTTCTGGCCGTATTCTGCCGTAGCGTGCATGGCTGTCTCGGGCCCGAAGCCGAAGTTCAGTTTTCTCCAAAGCAGACCCTGAATTTTCCAAGCCGCATCGAGGAATTGCTGCCGCATCACTGGATATCGGCCGACTATTCTTTGACACCATTAGTAGGTCAAGTCCAAACCGAGCATCCTGGCAAGGGCGAAGGTGACGAGCACCAGGCCCAGTAGCGATAGCACGAAGACTGCAGTCACCTTGCCGACCGCGCGTCGCACCGCGCGCTTCTCCTTGTCTTTCTTA
Source organism: Rhodoferax ferrireducens (assembly GCF_031458075.1). Classification (GTDB taxonomy): domain Bacteria; phylum Pseudomonadota; class Gammaproteobacteria; order Burkholderiales; family Burkholderiaceae_C; genus Rhodoferax_B; species Rhodoferax_B ferrireducens_A. The sequence goes on from NZ_JAVDXT010000002.1 coordinate 1,250,691, forward strand.
CCTTGATCGTAATGCCACTTGATGGCGAAGAACATGCCCGTGCCGAGCACGAGAACCTTGAATGTAACTAAGGCTATAGGGATCCAATCCATCATTTTGGGTAGTTCCAGGCTATTACTTGACACTATCTATCGTGAGGAGCAGCACCTTAAAACGCTGCTTCAGCAACTTCATTTTTTGTTCAAACCATGCCCTCAGGTAGCTGTCAAGAAAATCCGCCCGACCAAGTTCCGGTATTGACCGATAGGTTCCAGTAGCTCAGATTTTCTGGCAAACAGTTTGAGACATAGCCAATTTGTTAGCGGGTTCCACGGCGGGTTGCTGTCAATGACCGCGTGACAAAAACGGATTTTCTCCAGCACAGGCCCGACTCCACCGGTGCGGCAGTACTGCCCGCCTGGGCCTGGCGCTGCAGGGTCAGCATCTTGTCCTTTGGGTTGGGTCCAGTTGGGGTAGTCGCCAATGACCAGTGTAGGGAAATAGGCGGATTACTCCTCAATCATTGAGACTCACACCTAAGGCATCCAGCTTCTTTGCGTATGAGTCCCTGCGTTTTGCCGCCTTTGCCGCTGCGTCAACGGCGGCTTGGATGGCCTTGGGTCCCTTTTTCGCAGCAGCTTTGATCAATTCGAACTTGTGAGCGGCATCTGACTCCGCCCGCTTGAACGTGGCGATGATTTCGGCATGGGCAACAGATGGATTCACAGGCGCCCTTAGAGTCTTATGTGAGTGCGAAGCAAGGCTGTTCTCAATTCGCGGTTTGCTGGTTTTGAAACATCTACACCTTGAACCGCCAGGTCGAACGGCGAGCCAGGTCTGATGCTGGTTGGGAGTATTTTTTTTACGGGATTCGTGGTGGGGTACTTGCCATCAGCAGGACACATGCGAACGGAAAACCCGAATTCGTCGAGTACACCTTTCGCGTACAACTCCGCCAAATGCTGAAACGACACGAATGTCGAGCATTTCACTTCTTTAACACCTGGCTCGCGGATGCTACGAACGATCTCAAATTTACCAAGGGTATCTCGTTGTGTATTCGTAAAGGGATGCACAAAAAACGTCCCACGAAGTCCTCCCTTTGGGGGCGCCAGCGTGTGCTCGACGGCGATATCAGTTAACAGCATGTTGTTTCCTTGTGATTCAATAAGCCACGGCTGGTCCAGCCACATTGGCCTCCATCACCCCCCAAAGTTCCCGTTCGCGATTTTCAAACCAGGCCGCAGGAGAGCCGGTGCCTCTTGAGATACGAAGTGTTCGACATTGGCAACGCTTACCCTGCGGGAAGGGACTTTATGGTTCGCATATTACGAATTGTGGCAACGAAACGAAGGGCTGCTTGTGGTGGCGCATCCTGTCATACCGTGCCGACACCAGCCGCACGCCCTATATCCACTGTATAACGCAGCTCCGCCATGCCGGCACCCATCTGGTGAACGGATACCAAGCGCAGGCTTGGGCTTAGCACTCTTCGGGGGAACAGGGGCTTACCTTTGCCAAGGGTAGCCGAGCCAATCTGGACGATGAGTTCATCCAATAGGCCGGCATCATGGAATTGACCGGCGAGGTCGCCACCTCCAACGACCCAAATGTTCATGTCACCCGCAGCTGCCCGCATCTCCGAATGAACAGTTCGCACGTCGCCTTTGACGAACCGAATGGCTGCGCCGTCAATGGTTGGAAGATTGCGGCTGGAAAACACCCATGTTGGCTGCATGTAGGGCCACGGTGAGCCGGTCTCGGCAGCAACCGTTTCGGCATTGCGCACCATCCATTCATAGGTCGCAGAGCCCATAGCCAAAGCGCCCACTTTGGATATGAACTCTGGATAGCTGGAATCCTTCAAGCTTCCGAGAGGGAACAGCCAGTCCAGCGAGTCGTCCTCGGTTGCCAGAAATCCGTCAAGGCTTGTGGCGGTGTAGTACTGGGTTTTCATTTTTTGCCTCGGAAGTTCTATTGGTTTTTCAACGTCTGGCAGGAACCTCGGGAGGAAAACTAAAGGCCGGTGACGTAGCTCCGCTTTTTGCCCTAACTCTGTCTTGAACGGGTGCTTTCATTTTTCTGCTTCCCCGCGATGGCAGAACCCAAAATTTCCGCCACGCTTGTCAACCCAAGGACGGGAGACCTGCAATTTTGGAAAATCCGGCCAAAAATAATCCGAACGCGGTGATGAGGCAGGCAATCCAACCGCTCATTTTGTATGACCGCAACTACTGCGCCTAGGGCCGGTTCAGCGCTACAGCCGCGCGTACCAGCGCTTTGAACGCTTCTTCGTCCATCGCATCCCCTTTTCATGGATGTCAATTGCCCGCCGGACCTTGCCTTCCAGGCTGGCGTTGAATAGCCCCGCAGGGTCCGGCAGCGCAACGCCCTTGGGGAAGGTCAGTTTCACTGCGCTTTTATAGGCCTCGCCGGTGCAGAGGATGCCGCCGTGCGACCAGACCGGGACGCTCCATTTCCATTCCTCTACCACCCCTGGGTCGGCTTGGTGGATCAGCGCGCGCACATGGGCGAGGGTCTCGCCGCGCCAGCCATCCAGCTCCTGGATCCGCAAGTCGATGCGTTGTGTCGCAGATTCACCCTCGGGCGTTGCGCTGTTTTTCATATCCATCCTCGGCTCTGTTCCCGCGGTATTTAGGCATCGGCCACCTGCAGCACCAGCTTGCCGAAGTTTTCGCCGGCAAACAGCTTGAGCAGGGTGTCGGGGAAGGTGTCCAGCCCGTGTACCACGTCTTCCTTGCTGTGCATGCGGCCGTCCCTCAGATAGCCGGCCAGTTCGGCCACCGCCAGGTGGTAGCGGTCGGCGTAGTCGAACACCACGATGCCCTGCATGCGGGCGCGGTTCACCAGCAGGCTCAGGTAGTTCTTCGGGCCCTGCACGGCGGAGGTGTTGTTGTACTGGCTGATGGCGCCGCAGATGATGATGCGCGCACCGCGTGCCAGCCGGGCCAGCACCTGGTCGAGGATGTCGCCGCCCACATTGTCGAAATAAATATCCACGCCGTTCGGGCAATGCTCCTTCAGGCCGTCGCGCACCGCGTCCGGCCCGGCCTTGTAGTCGATGCAGGCGTCAAAGCCCAGGGTGTTGACCACCCAGTCGCACTTGGCGGCGCCGCCGGCAATGCCGATCACCCGGCAGCCTTTGATCTTGGCCAGCTGGCCGACGGTCTGGCCCACGGCGCCGGCCGCACCCGATACCACCAGGGTTTCGCCCACCTGGGGGTGGCCCACGTCCATCAGGCCGAAATAGCCGGTCATGCCGGGCATGCCCAGCACGTTCAGCCACTGGGTCAGGCTGCCCAGGCGCAGGTCGATCTTGGCCAGGCCGTTGCGCTTGATCTGGTCCTGCGACAGCAGCAGGTATTCCTGCACCCCCAGCGAGCCCGACACATGGTCGCCCACGGCGAACTGCGGGTTCTCGGACGCCACCACCACGCCTACGCCACCAGCGCGCATGACTTCGCCTATGCCCACCGGCGGGATGTAGCTTTTGCCCTCGTTCATCCAGCCGCGCATCGCCGGGTCCAGCGACAGGGCCAGGGTTTTGACCAGCAGGCCGCCGGCGCCCGGCTGCTGTACCGGCTCGGTCGTGCTGCGCCAGTTGGCGTGGGTGGGCAGGCCGACGGGGCGGCTGGCCAGGCGGATCTGGTGGTTGCTGAGCTGGGTGGTGTCGGCCATGGTGTCTCCTGTCTTCTCTAAGGGTTAGACCGCGATAGTAGCCACAAGCCGCAGCCCCGTACACCGCGGGCGCGACAGGGCGGCGCGCTGGTATATCCTGTGGGCTGCACCAATTTGAGGAGTTCCCATGAAAGCCATTTGGAACGGCGCCGTGATCGCCGAAAGCTCCGACATCGCCGTGGTGGAAGGCAACCACTATTTCCCGCTGAGCTCGCTGAACCGCGAATTTGTAAGCTTTAGCAACCACAAAACCACCTGCGCCTGGAAGGGCCAGGCCAGCTATTACTCGCTGATGGTGGACGGCGAGATGAACACCGACGCCGCCTGGTACTACGCCAACCCGAAAATGGGCGCTGAAGAAGTCACCGACCGCGTGGCTTTCTGGAAAGGCGTAAAGATCGAGGCATGAGCACGCGTCTTCTTTCACCTCCCATCACGCCGCCCGCCCAGGTGGTCGCGGTATTGCGCCAGCAGGCCTATGCGGCGCTCAGCCCGGCCGGCGTGGCCCAGCTCGCCGGCTGCAGTCTGGCCGACCTGGATGCTCTGCAGCCCAGCTGGGCCGATCTGCCGCCCGACGAATACCTGAAAGACGGCGGCCGCTACCGGCGTCGCCGCCATTCCTGCTTTGTGCTGCAGGGCGACAGCCTGACCCAGGTGCCGCACCGCCCGCACTGGCAGCCGGTGGAATACAACGCCTTGCACGGCGGCATGGAGCGCTGGTTCGCCCCCATGCTGGACGAAACCGTGGCGCAGCCGGCCTGGAGCCGTTTGCTGCTGGGCCTGGGGCTTATCTGCAGCGCGCTGAAGGGCGATGCCGCCCGGCCCGCGCCCTGGTATGTGGAGGCGCACCAGTTCCGCATCGACACCACCGACGGCATTGGCCGGCCCACGCCTGAGGGTGCGCACCGTGACGGTGTGGACTTTGTCGCGGTACTGCTGGTGGGCCGCGAAGGCATCAAGGGCGGCGAAACCCGGGTCTTCGAGGCCGATGGCCCGCACGGCCAGCGTTTCACCATGACCGAGCCTTGGACTATGCTGTTGCTCGACGACGCGCGGGTGGTGCACGAGTCCACACCGATCCAGCCCGTAGAGGCGGGCGGTTACCGGGATACGCTGGTGCTGACCTTCCGGTCCAGTCAGTTCCAAAGTAGCTGAGCAGACCGGTGCGCGCGGCTTGGGCCGCGTGGGCCGGAATTTTTACAACCGCAAGGAGACAACATGGAATTACTCAACCACGACCTGGCCCATGAATTCCCGCAGCTGATCGGCAAGATCCGCAGCCTCAAGCTGTCGAGCTCGCGCTTTCTGCACCTGTTCAATGCCTACGACGAGGTGAACAACGCGATCACCAAGATCGAGCAGGACGGCAGTGTCATCTCCGACGAAGCGCTGGAAGAGATGAAGAAGAAGCGCTTGAAGGTCAAGGACGACATCTACCAGATGTTGATAGCGCCCTGAGCCGCCCGCGTACCCGTGCTGTGCTGGCACGGCAGGTGATTCCGCTGTGACCGGGTCCAAGTGGCGCGCGCAGTGGAGCCTGCTTGTGCTGGCGGTCTTGTGGGCCGGCTGTAGCGAGCCGGCGCCGCCGGAACCGCCGCCTGTCGACGTCGATCCGATGGCAGAGGTGCCGCCGGAGCGGGTGTTCAAGGGCGTGCTGGCTGGCAAGCCCGTGCACTTGGCGGTGCAGGGATGCAAGGTTTATCGCGCCCTGCCCGAGGGGGGAGGCTGGCAGATGGTGCTCGAGCCCGAGCTGTATCCGTTCTTCACCTCGTGCGACCGGCAGACGCTGCTTGCAGAAAAAGGCGCAGTCACCGTCACCCTGGGGCGCATCGCCTTTGGTGCGGGAGGCTGCTGCGCCACCGGTGGCACCTACCGCACCAAGGATGGAGAGGTGTGGAAGAAGTTGTGAGGCGCCGGCGGGCTGTTTCAGGATTCTTTTGCTTATTCAATACATACCAAATATGCCTGCAGCGCAATCGGTATGTGCGCAAGAAGCTATTGAAAATATAGCAAAATCAGTCTAGCGCCGTCCACTTCTGCCCACTGCGCGACGACTCCAGCACTTTCTCGATGAAGCGCACGCCGCGCGCACCGTCTGCCACACGCGGGTAGTCGGCGGCTATCGCATCGGGCGCCACACCCGCCAGCCGGGCACGGATATCGGCGGCCACGCCCAGGTAGATGTTGGCAAAGGCCTCGATGAAGCCCTCGGGGTGGCCGGATGGTAGGCGCGATGCGCGGATGGCCGCCTCGCACAGGCCGGGGCCGCCGCGGGTCAGGGTGCGTGGCGCTTCGTTCAGGGGCGTGTGGAGCAACCGGTTCGGGTTCTCCTGGCTCCAGTCCAGCGTGCCCTCGGTGCCGAACACGCGCAGGCGCAAATCGTTTTCGCAGCCCACGCAGATCTGCGATGCGACCAAGACCCCCCGCACACCACCTTTGAGGTGCAGCAGCATGTTCGCGTCATCGTCCAGCGTGCGGCCGGCCCCCATGGCGCTGAGGTCGGCGCAGATGGCTTCGATTTCCAGGCCGGTGACGGTGGTCAGCAGATTCTCGGCGTGCGAGCCGATGTCGCCCATGGCGCCAGCCATGCCGCTTTGCGCCGGGTCCATGCGCCAGGCGGCCTGCTTGTTGTTGGTCGCCTCCACCGCGGTGGCCAGCCAGCCTTGGTGGTATTCGACGATGACCTTGCGGATGGTGCCGATGGCGCCGCTGCGCACCATCTCGCGCATCTGCCGCACCAGCGGGTAGCCGGTGTAGTTGTGGGTAACACCGAACACCGTGCCCTGGCGCTGCACCGCGGCCACCAGCGCCAATGCCTGGGCGCTGGTGTGCACCAGCGGCTTGTCGCAGACCACGTGGAAGCCGGCATCGACAAAGGCCTGGGCGACCGGGAAGTGCAGGTGGTTCGGGGTGACGATGCTGACGAAATCGATGCGCTCGTGCGCAGGGCGCTTCAGCTCGTCGGCCAGCAGTTCCTGCCAGCTGCCGTGGTTCCGGTCGTCGGCCAGGAACAGGTCGCGGCCTGAAGCGCGGGCCTTGTCGGGGTTGGCGGAGAGGGCACCGGCGACCAGTTCGATCTGGCCGTCCAGCGCCGCGGCTTTGCGGTGTACCGCGCCGATGAAGGCGTCGCGGCCGCCGCCGACCATGGCGTAGCGGAGTTTTCTAGAAGAGTTCATTGTTTGTCTTTGGCAAATACGGCGTCGAAGGCGCCCGCCGCCGGTTTGAAATCCAGCCGTTTGCAGAAGGCCGCGCTCTCGGTAGCGCCGTGGATGCGGTCCATGCGGCTGTCTTCCCATTCCACGCTCAGCGGGCCGGCGTAGCCGATGTCGTTCAGCGCCACGATGATGGATTCGAAGTCGACCATGCCGCGGCCGACGCTGCGGAAGTCCCAGTTGCGCCGGGCATCGCCAAAGCTGGTATGGCCGCCGAATGTGCCCACCGTGCCGTCGCCCTTGCCCCACCACACGTCCTTCATGTGGGCGTTGTAGATGCGGTCGGGGAAGGTGCGCAGAAACTTCACGTAGTCCACGCCCTGGTAGGCCAGGTGGCTGGGGTCGAAATTGAAGCCGAAACGGCGATGCCCGTAGACCGCCTGGATCGCGCGCTGGCTGGTGGCGGTGTCGAAGGCGATCTCGGTGGGATGCACTTCCAGTGCGAAGTTCACGTCCTCGCGCTCGAAGGTGTCGAGGATGGGGATGAAGCGCCGGCCGAAGTCGGCAAAGCCCTTGTCCCAGAAGGCCTGCGAGGTCGGCGGAAACGCATAGGTGGCATGCCAGATTGAAGAGCCGGTGAAGCCGGTCACCGTCTTTACGCCGAACTTCGCCGCGGCGCGCGCCGTGTCTTGCAGGTCTGCCGCCGCGCGCTGGCGCACGCCCTCGGGGTCGCCGTCGCCCCAGACGTGGCTGGGCAGAATCGACTGGTGCCGCTCGTCGATCAGGTCGCACACCGCCTGGCCCACCAGGTGGTTGCCGATGGCATAGCAGCGCAGGCCGTGGCTGGCGAGCAGGGCGTTTTTGTCTTGGACGTAGCTGCTGGAAGCCAGCGCCTCCTGCACGTTGAAGTGGTCGCCCCAGCAGGCCAGTTCCAGGCCGTCGTAGCCCATGCTTTTGGCCAGCGGCGCGAGCTCTTTGAGCGGAATATCGGCCCACTGGCCAGTAAACAAGGTAACGGGTCTTGCCATGGCTTAACTCCCGGATGCTATGGTTTGCATAGCTGCTGGCGCAGGTATTACCTGCGCCAGAGCCCCTATTTTTTATAAATTTCAGAAAGGAGAATCCGGGAAGTAGAACTGCTTCGCGTTGTCCTTGGTGATCAGCACCGACGGGATGATGTAGGTAGCCGGCAGCTTTTCACCCTTGAGCCGCGCCTCGGCGGTCAGCTTGATCGCGTCGTAGATGAACTTGGGCGAGTAGGACACATTGGCCTGGATGCGCGGGTCCTTGCCGTCCATCAGGGTCTTGATCATGCCCTTGGCACCGGCGCCGCCGAAGACGATCTTGATGTCGGTGCGCTTGGCCTGGTCGATGGCCTTGAGCACGCCCACGGCCATGTCGTCGTCGGCGGCCCAGACGGCGTCGATCTGCTTGAAGCGGGTCAGGTAGTCCTGCATCACCTTGAAGGCGTCGTCGCGGTTCCAGTTGGCGTATTTGGCGTCCAGCAGCTTGATGTCGCTGCCCTTGATCGCCGCGTTAAAGGCGTCCATGCGCTCGTTGTCCAGGGTGGTGGCGATGCCGCGCATTGCGACGATATTGCCCTTGCCGCCCATGGCCTTGACCAGGTATTCGCCGGGGATCTTGCCAAACGCGGTGTTGTCGCCCGAGATATACGCGTCTTGCGCGCTGGTGTCGGTCAGGCCGCGGTCGACCACGGTGACGTACACGCCTTTGCTTTTGACCTGGGCCACAGGCTTGGTCAGTGATGCCGATTCAAACGGGAAGATCACCAGGGCGTTGATCTTGTTCACCGTCTGCAAGTCCTGCAGCTGGTTGGCCTGCTCGGGCGCACCGGAGGCGGTCTTGACGATGACCTGCAGGCCGGGGTGGGCCTTTTCCAGATCCTTCTTGGCCTGGTTGGCCCAGAACACGATGCCGCCGGTAAAGCCGTGGGTGGCGGCCGGAATGGCGACGCCCAAAACGACCTTCTCCTGCGCAAAGCTGGGGGCGCTCGCCAGTGCCGCAACAGCGACGGCGGTGAGGGCCAATCTACGGGTGATTTTTTTCATTTCAGATGTCTCCTACAGGTGGATAAAAAGTAGCTTGTGGCTACCGGGTTGGAAAGCTATCTCTTGCTGCGCTGCATGAATGCCACGCCGATGATCACGAAGCCCTGCACGGCAGCGTTCAGGTAGACGCTGATGATGCTGGTCAGATTCAGGATGTTGCTGATGACGGACAGCAGGATGGCGCCGACCACGGTGCCGGTGATGCTGCCCGCGCCGCCCTTCAGCGCCGTGCCGCCGACGATCACCGCGGCGATGGCCTCCAGCTCCCACAGCAGGCCGGTGGTCGGCGAGGCCGAACCCAGGCGTGGCACGTAGAGCAGGGTGGCGATGCCGACGCAGACGCCGAGCAGCACATAGGTCAGGATCTTGATGCGGTCCACATCGACAGCGGCGTAGCGCGCCACCTGTTCGTTCGAGCCTATGGCCTGCACATAGCGGCCGAAGGCGGTACGGTTCAGGATCACGCCGCCGAGCAGGGCGACGACCAGGAACACCCACACCGGGATAGGGATGCCGGCCAGGCTCGCGTAGTAGACCGGGCTGTAGACATCGCTCAGGTCGTTGTCCAAGGTGATCGCGCCGCCGTTAGCGAAGTAGGTCAGGTAGGCGCGGAAGATGCCCAAGGTGCCCAGGGTCACGATGAAGGGCTCGATCCGGCCCTTGGTGATCAGCAGGCCGTGCGCCAGGCCGAAGGCTGCGCCCAGCACCAGTGCCAGGCCCATGCCGAGGACTACCACCATCACCTGCGAACCCATCATGGGTCCGAGCATGTTCATGAACATGATGACGCTGCCGGCGATCAGCGCCGCCATCGAACCTACCGACAAATCGATGCCGCCAGAGACGATCACAAAGCACATGCCGACCGCAATGATGCCGATGAAGGCGGTGCGGGTCAGCACATTCATCGCGTTGTCCAGCGTGGCGAAATTGCTGTTCAGCAAGGTGCCGGCAATCAGCAGCAGCACCAGGCCGATGACCGGCCCCATGCCGTGCAGGCGGCCCATCCAGTGGGCGGCGCTGCGGGGGGATTTAATGGCTTCCTGTTGCATGGCGTATGAGTTCCTGTTCCGTGAGTTGCTGTTCTTCTAGTACCGTTTGCAGCCTGCCGCCGCGCATCACCGCGACCCGGTGGCACAGGCCGATCAGCTCCATCAGCTCGCTGGAGATCACGACCACGGCCAGGCCTTCGCGGGCCAGGCGCTGCACCAGAAAATAGATGTCGCGTTTGGCGCCCACGTCGACACCGCGGGTCGGTTCGTCCAGCACCACTACCTTGGGGCGAGGGTGCAGCACCTTGGCCAGGGCCAGCTTTTGCTGGTTGCCGCCGGACAGCGACGAGGCCTTGCTCTGCAGGTCGCCGGTGCGGATGCCGTAGTCGTTCACCGCGGTGGCCAGCGCCACCATCTCGGCCTGCGGGTCGAGCAGCGGGTGGGTGTAGCGCTCCAGCGCCATCAGGGTCAGGTTTTCGCGCAGGCCGAAGTGCACGTGCAAGCCCTTGCCCTTGCGGTCTTCGCTGAGGTAGGTCAGGCCTTGCTGGGCGGCGGCGCGCGGACTCTTCAAGTCGACCAGCTTGCCTTGCAATTCGACCTGGCCGGCGCTGCGCGGGCGCAGGCCGAGCAGGCCTTCGAACAGCTCGGTGCGGCCCGCGCCGACCAGGCCGGCAAAGCCCAAAATTTCGCCGGCGCGGACTTCGAAGCCCACGTCTTCGGCCCAGCCGGGCACGGTCAGGCCGGTGACCTTCAGCATCGGCATCGCGGCGTCCGCGTGGGGCGCTTTCGGCGGGTACAGGTCAGTGAGTTCGCGGCCCACCATCAGGCTGGCCATTTGTTGGCGGCTCAGGTTCTGCGTGTCTTCGCGGGCCACAAAGCGGCCGTCGCGCATGACCACCACCTCGTCCGTCACCTGTTCCACCTCGTCGAGCTTGTGCGAGATGTAAACCAGGGTCACGCCGTCGGCCTTCAGCTGGGCCATCAGCGCGAACAGGCGCTTGGTTTCGCCGGGGGTCAGGGTCGCGGTGGGCTCGTCCATGATCAGCAGCCGGGCTTTGCGCAACAGCGCGCGGGCGATTTCGACCAGCTGTTTTTCGGCCACGATCAGTTGCTTGACCCGGGTGTTGACGTCGGCTTTGAGTCCGACCTGGGCGATGGCCTTGGCGGCCTCGGCCTGCATGGTCGCGTCGTCGAGCAGCCAGCCCTTTTTCTTCTCGTGGCCGAGGAACAGGTTTTGCGCGATGGTCAGGTCTTCGGCTAGGCTGAATTCCTGGTGGATCAGCACAATGCCCTGGGCCTCGGCCTGGCGCGAGGTGCTGAACTGCATGGGCTGGCCGTTGATGCGCAAGCCACCGCCGGTGGCGGTCTCGAAGCCGGCCAGTATCTTCATCAGCGTGGACTTGCCCGCGCCGTTCTCGCCCAGCAGTCCTACGGTGCGGCCGGCCTGCAGCGCAAAGCTGACGCCGTGCAGCACACGCACAGGGCCAAATTCCTTGACCACATTGTCAAATGCGACGTTCACGCTCATCGTGTGCTTCCCTTGCTTTTCAGCGTTTCCTGCATGGCGAGCACGCCCGCGCCGACCAGGCCGGCCTGCTCGGCCAGCGGCGTGTAATGGATCTCCAGGTGCCGGGTCGACAGCGCCAGCGAGCGCTGGTAAATGCTTTGCCGTACCGAGGCCAGGAACAGCGGCCCGATGCGGGTGATGCCGCCGCCGATGAACACATGCGAGGGGTTGAAGAAATTGACCACCGAGGCCAGCATCTGGCCGATCAGATTGCCGGTGTGCTGGATGATGCGGTTGGCGGCGGCGTCGCCATGGCGGCTGGCCTGGCCTACGTCTTCGGGGCTGATCGCGCCCTTGTCGGCCAGCACGGCAGCCAGCAGGGCGCTTTCGCCGGATTCGGCGGCCTCAAGGGCCATGCGGGTGATGGCCGGGCCGGCGGCCATGGTTTCCACGCAGCCCAGGTTGCCGCAGTGGCAGCGCGGGCCGGCGGTGTCGACGCAGATGTGGCCGACGTCACCGGCCGAGCCATTGGCGCCGCGGTAGACCTCGCCATGGCAGACGATGCCGCAGCCAATGCCGGTGCCCACCTTGATGACCAAAAAGTTCTGCAGGCTGCGCTGCAGCCGCCAGAGTTCGCCCAGCGCCATCAGGTTCACATCGTTGTCGACGAACACCGGGGCCGCGTATTCCTCGCGCAGGTAGTCGCGGATCGAGAAACTGTCCCAGTGCGGCATCAGCGGCGGGTTCACCAGCTGGCCGCTTTCAAAGTCCACCGGGCCGGGCACGCCCATGCCGATGCCGATGACCTGCTGGGCAGTCGCGCCGCATTCGGCCAGCAATTCGCGCATCAGCACCCGGACCCGGGCCATCACCACGCCGGGGCCGGCACGCACGTCGGCGGCTTCGGTGCGGCGGGCCAGTACGCTGAGGTCGGGGCGCAGAATCGCCAGATCCAGGCTGGTGGCGCCCAGGTCGGCGCCGATCAGCACGCCCAGGCGCTGGCTGAGCTGCACGGTTTCGGGCCGGCGGCCGCCGGTGGAGCCGGCCAGGCCGGTTTCTTCCAGCAGGCCTACGTCGAGCAGGGACGCGACCAGGCTATTGGTCTTGCTCTTGGAGTAGCCCAGGCGTTCGGCCAGGTCCCAGCGTGAAGCTCCCGCCGACCAGAAGATGGTGTGCAGCAGGGCGGTTTCCACCGAGGACAAGCGGTCCCAAAGTGCCAAAGCGTGTCTCCTTTTATGCGTCCGCCTGTCCGGCCACACGGGGGTGTGCGGCAGGCGGTAGCGCATGGTAGGACGGACACTTCAGCCCATCAAGTTCTAACTTCGACCAAATTTAGGCCTAAGTAATGGCGAATGCCGCGGTGGCTGGCCTCACATCCGTTCAAAGATCGCCGCGATGCCCTGACCCCCGCCTATGCACATGGTCACCAGCGCATACCGGCCCTGGATGCGCTGCAGCTCGTACAAGGCCTTGACGGTGATCACCGCGCCGGTGGCGCCTATCGGATGGCCCAGCGAGATGCCTGAGCCGTTGGGGTTCACCTTGGCCGGATCCAGCCCCAGGTCCTGGGTCACGGCGCAGGCTTGGGCGGCAAAGGCTTCGTTGGCCTCGATCACGTCCAGGTCCTGCACCGTCAGCCCGGCCAGCTTCAGCGCTTTCTGGCTGGCCGGTACCGGGCCTATGCCCATGTACTGCGGGTCGACGCCGGCATGCGCATAGGCCACCAGGCGGGCCATGGGCTTCAGGCCGCGGATGTCGGCCTGGCTTTTCTCCATCAGCAGCAGGGCCGCGGCGGCGTCGTTCAGTCCCGATGCATTGCCGGCGGTGACGGTGCCGTTTTCTTTCACGAAGACGGGTTTGAGCTTGGCCATGTCCGCCAGGGTGCAGTTGGGGCGGAAGTGCTCGTCGGCGGCAAAGGCCACATCGCCTTTCTTGCTTTTCAGGGTAATGGGCAGGATCTGCTCGGTGAAATAACCGGCCTGGGTGGCGCGCTCGGCCCGGTTATGGCTCTCGACTGCCAGCGCATCCTGGGTTTCGCGGCTGATGCCCCATTTTTGAGCAATGTTTTCGGCGGTCACGCCCATGTGGATGGTGTGGAACGGGTCGTGCAGCGCACCGACCATCATGTCCACCATCTGGGTGTCGCCCATGCGTGCGCCCCAGCGGGTGTTCAGCGATGCATAGGGCGCGCGGCTCATGCTCTCGGCACCGCCGGCTATGGCGATGTCGGTATCGCCGAGCAGAATTGACTGGGCGGCCGACACGATGGCCTGCAGGCCCGAGCCGCACAGGCGGTTCACGTTGAAGGCCGGGGTTTCTTGGCTGCAGCCGCCGTTGACGGCCGCCAGGCGCGACAAATACATGTCCTTGGGCTCGGTGTTGACCACGTGGCCGAACACCACGTGGCCGACGTCGGCGCCCGCGACTTCGGCACGCGACAGCGCTGCGCGCACCACCTGGGCTGCCAGCGCGCTGGGCGCCTGGTCTTTCAGGCTGCCGCCAAACGTACCAATGGCGGTGCGCACACCGCTGACCACAACAACTTCACGGCGCATGGGAGTCTCCTGTTTTGAACGAAACCCAGAGTATGGGCCGTGATTCCTGCAAGGGGCTTACACGGATCTGTCACATATCTGACATGAATGCTCTGTACTGTGGCGGCAGTCAATGGCCCCGCCCCAGGAGAATTTTGTGAACGCATATACCGACGAGATGATGCAGCGCGTGCACCGCGACCTGCTCGACAGCTACGACGAAGAGCTGGAAATGGAGATCGAAGACCGCACCCTGGTCGGCCTGGACGGCATGCCGGTGGAGGAAGACAGCCCCAGCCAGAAGGAGGCGCGCCGCCAGTACTTCCGCGAGCTGTTCCGCCTGCAGGCCGAGCTGGTCAAGCTGCAGGACTGGGTGGTGGCCACCGGCCACAAGGTGGTGATTTTGTTCGAAGGCCGCGACGCCGCCGGCAAGGGCGGCGTGATCAAGCGCATCACCCAGCGGCTGAATCCGCGGGTCTGCCGGGTCGCCGCCTTGCCCGCACCGAACGACCGCGAGCGCACGCAGTGGTACTTCCAGCGCTATGTGTCGCACCTGCCGGCGGCCGGCGAGATCGTGCTGTTCGACCGCAGCTGGTACAACCGCGCGGGGGTCGAGCGGGTGATGGGCTTTTGCACCGACGACCAGTACGAAGAATTCTTCCGCACCGTGCCCGAGTTCGAGCGCATGCTGGTGCGCTCCGGCATCCAGCTGATCAAATACTGGTTTTCCATCTCCGACCAGGAGCAGCATCTGCGCTTCCTGGGCCGTATCCACGACCCGCTGAAGCAGTGGAAGCTCAGCCCCATGGACCTGGAGTCGCGCCGCCGCTGGGAGGAATACACCAAGGCCAAGGAAGTGATGCTGGACCGTACCCACATCCCCGAGGCACCCTGGTGGGTGGTGCAGGCCGTGGACAAGAAGAAGGCCCGGCTCAACTGCATCCACCACCTGCTGCAGCAAATGCCCTACCAGGAAGTGCCGCACCCGGTGATCCAGCTGCCCGAGCGCGAGCGGCATGACGACTACATCCGCCAGCCTGTGCCCAACGAGATCGTAGTACCGGAAGTTTATTGAACACCCCCAGGCTGCGCGCACTGCGTGTCGCTACGCCAACCCCCTTGCAGGGGGCGATTCCAGCGGCCTGGCGTAGCCAGTTCCGCGGAATCTCTGGAAGGGGTGTCTGTTTGGTGGGGTAGGTGCTTTTTAGGCCGTTAGCGCTTATTTCGCCTGCGCTAGCAGCTATTGAATCTATAGCGTCACGGCTTAGCCACGCACATCTGCCACCGGCTGGCTGCCGAAATCTGGCTGCGCCAGGTAGGCGAGTACGCGGGCTGCGGCGTCGCTGGGCGAGGTGAGCTGGCCGCTGCGGTGCAGGTTGGCAAAGGCTTCCTGGTCGGCAAACGCGGCACTGTCTGCGCCGCGCAGCTGGGCCTGCATGTCGGTGTCGATCACGCCGGGGGCCAGCGAGCAGATCTTGGCGCCGTTCGGCTGCGGGGCTTCGTCCAGTGCCACGCAGCGGCTGAAGTGGTCCATGCCGGCCTTGGCCGCGCAGTAGGCAGCCGATGCGGCCATGGCCCGGCGCCCCAGGCCGGACGAAATATTCAGCACCCGGCGCTGCCCCGGCCAGCGGCGAGTGGCGTCCAGAAAGGCGGCGGTTAGCTGCATCGGCGCCTCCAGCCCGACCCGCAGCGCCTGCGCCAGGTCGACCGCCTCGGCATCGCGCAAGGGCGTGAGCCGGGCCAGGATGCCTGCGTTGTTGATCAGGGTGACGCTGGCCCACTGCGCCGCGTCCTGCTGCCGCAGCCATTGCCCCAGCCGTGTGGCGACCGGGGCGGCGTCGCCCAGGTCGTGCTGCCACTGCTCCAGCAGCGCGCCATAGTTGGCAGCGAGCTGCTGGTTGGTCTGGCGCGAAATACACACCAGCCTATGGCCGGCCTGCAGCAGCTGCTCGGCCATGGCCAGGCCCATGCCGCGCGAGGCGCCGGTCAGTATGCTCAGGTGTTGGGGCGTGGTATTAGGCATAAAAAGTGGCTCTGGTGTAGGTTGTATCTGCGCTGCTAGCTAGCATTAATGTAGTGATCGGCTGGCCTCACCAAGCGCCGTAGTGCGCCACGATGCCGCGGAACAAGGCGTCGCGTTCGGCGCCCAGATGGCTGCCGCTGGCGTCGCCGGCCGCGTCCTTGCCGACGGCGGTGTGCACCACCACCAGCTTCAGATCGGGGTCGACCAGGATCGCCTGGCCATGGATGCCCAGCAGGACAAAGCGGCGGTGGCTGCCCGGCACCAGCCAGACCTGGAAGCCGTAGCCGAAATAGCTGCTGCCCTTGTTCTGCATGCGGCCGGGGCGAAAGGCTTCGGGCTGGCGGGCCGCCTCGGTCATGTCCAGCAGGTAGTCGCGCGGCAGCACGGCCCGGCCCTGGGCCTGGCCGTCGTTGGCCAGCATCCAGCCCAGGCGGGCGTAGTCGCGCACCGTGGCGTTGAAGCCGCCGGCGGCCAGCTCCAGGCCATCGGCCGGGTTCAGCAGCCATTTGGCCGAGGTTTCGGCGCCCAGCGGCTGCCAGATTTTTTCGGCCACGTAGTCGCACAGGCTGCGGCCGGTGGCGCCGCGCAGCACCAGGCCCAGCATGTCGGTCTGGGCGCCGGCGTAGTTGAAGCGCTGGCCCTCGGGGTCGGCGCGCTCGGCGATGGTGCGCGCCGCCTGGGCCGTGCCGACGCGCCGAACGGCAGCATTGAAGCGGGCCCGGTCGTCGCTCGGGGTGTAGTCCTCCACGTAGCGGGCGCCAGAGGCCATGCGCAGCAGATGGACGATGCGGGTGTCGCCATACAGCGTGCCGGCCAGGGCCGGGGCATAGGTGGCGGCGCTGTCGTTGAGCGAGCGTATCAAGCCTTCCTCCAGGGCCTTGCCGATGGCCAGCGCCACCACGGTCTTGGCCATGGAGTTGGACAGCATGCGCATGCCGGCGTCGCGCCCATAGCTGTAGCGTTCGGCCATGATGGCGCCATCTTTGAGCACCAGCAGCGCGGTGGCGCGCTGGTGCTGCAGATAGTCGTCCAGCGCCCAGCTACGCCCAGCAAAACGGTAGCGGAAGTCGGTTTCTGTAGCGGCCTGCGGCAGCGGCACAGGCTGCGTTGCCGGCGCCAGGGTGCAGGAGGGGTGCAGGCCGTCCATGGCGCTGAAGGACCCCACCATATATGGCTCGCGGTAGGCCTGGGCCAGGTTCCGGCCTGCGGGGTAGCCGGCGGCCTGGCCTAGCAGGTCTTCATCCGGCGCGGCCCGGACACCTAGGCTGGCCAGCAGTACGGCCAGCAGCAGTGCTTGTGGATGCACTTTTTTAGGCATGAAAATAGGCTCTAGCGCAGATACTGCCTGCGCCAGGAGCTATCAATACTGCAGCAAAAAAGGTGTCAGCCACCCAGGCCGGCGAAGATGTTTTGCACATCGTCGTTGGCGTCGATAGCGGCCAGGAAGGCTTCGACTTCTTCCAGCTGCTCGGCGCTCAGGCTGGCCGGGTCGATGGGGTTCTTGGCCTTGTAGCCGAGCTTGGCCGACAAGACGGTAAAGCCCTGGGCCGGCAGCGCACGGCTCACCAGGTCCAGGTCGGCCGGGTCGGTCAGGAACAAGGTGCTGCCTTCGTCCTCGCCGGGCTCGAAGTCCTGCGCGCCGGCTTCGATGGCGGCCAGCTCGGGGTCGGCATCCTTGTTGGCGGGCTCGGCTTCGATCATGCCCACGTGGTCGAAATCCCAGGCGACGGAGCCCGAGGTGCCCAGCTGGCCTTTGCGGAACAGCACGCGCATTTCGGGCGCGGTGCGGTTCACGTTGTCGGTCAGGCATTCGACCATCAGCGGCACGCGGTGCGGCGCGAAGCCTTCGTAGATCACGTGTTCGAAGTTGACGGCTTCACCGGTCAGGCCGGCGCCTTTCTTGATCGCGCGGTCCAGCGTGTCCTTGGGCATGGAGACCTTGCGCGCCTGTTCCACCAGCAGGCGCAAGCGGGCGTTGGCTGCCGGGTCGGCACCGCTGCGGGCCGCCACCATGATGTCCTTGGACAATTTTCCGAAGGCGCGGCCGCGGGCATTCGCCGCCAGTTCCTTGCCTTTTGCTTTCCACTGTGCGCCCATGTTTGCTATTCCTTGCTGTTTGCGCATTGATTGCGCGGGGTGTGCTGCTAATTGGGGTATGCGCGCGGCTTCAGAAGCCGGGCCGCATGACCGGGAGGGGCTTGGTTATACACCCATCTGTGCGGGCTAAGCCGCGGTCGCCAGTGGCACTACGGCCGTGGCCTCGATTTCGAACAGCATGCGGTCGAGTGCCAGGCGCGGCACCGGGATCAGGGTACAGGCCGGCGTGGGCAAGTCGCCCCAGGCGGCGCGCACTTCCTGGCTGAGCACGGCCAGCCGCTGTTCCGAATGGTCGACGATGAGCACGCTGATTTTCACCACATCGGCGAGCCCGGCCTGGGCGGCCGCCAGCGCGGTCTGCAGATTGCGCAACGCCTGCTGCACCTGGGTGGCGAAGTCCTCGCTCAGCGCGCCGTGGATGTCTTCCCCGCCCTGGCCGGCCACATACACAAGTCGTGCTGGCGCTGCGGCGACGACCACGTGCGAATAGCCGTTGGGCTGCGGGTCGTACAGGCCTGGGGGGTTGATGAAGCGGTGCGGAGAGCTTGGAGGTGCGACGGGCATGGAGCTTGGCGATGGGTTGAAGAGGGTGCCGAAGTTTACGTAAAACAGGCCGCTGGCGCTTATCCCCACTGCGCGAGCAGCTATTGAAAAAGTAGCATTGGGCTAAAACGGCGCCGCATTCTCGAAGCACAGCTGCAGGCCGGTGGCCGGGTGCAGCAGCTCCAGCCGGCTCGCATGCAGCAGCAGGCGCGGGGCCAGGGCCTGCACTGCGCTGGGCGCATACAGCGCATCGCCCAGGATGGGGTGGCCAATGGCGGCCAGGTGCACGCGCAGCTGGTGGGAGCGGCCGGTGACCGGCTCCAGCAGCAGCCGGGTACTGTGATCGGTGCTGGCGAGGGCCTGCCAGCGGGTGCAGCTGGGTTTACCGCCGTCGGGGTCGACCATGCGCAGCGGCCGGTTCGGCCAGTCCACGCGGATCGCCAGGTCGATCTGGCCCCAGCCGTCGGTACTGTCGGTCGGCGGCAGCAGCCGGCCGGCCACCACGGCGGTGTAGCGCTTGGCGACCGTGCGGCCGGCGAAGGCGGCGTTGAGGGTGCGCTGCATGGCTATGCCGCGCGCCATCAGCAGCAGGCCCGAGGTGGACATGTCCAGGCGGTGCACGACCAGCGCATCGGGGTAGGCCTGCTGGGCGCGGGTGCTCAGGCAGTCTTGCTTGTCCTCACCCCGGCCGGGCACCGAGAGCAGGCCGCTGGGTTTGTTGAAGACCAGGAGGTGCTCGTCGGCGTAGAGTGTTTCCAGGCCGGCGGGCTCAGAGACGGCCACGGCGTTGTTCGCGCTGCATGAAAAGAAAGAGGCTTTCGACCTTCTCGCGGGCCCAGGGGGTTTTGCGCAGGAACTTCAGGCTGGAATTGATGCTGGGGTCGCTGGTGAAGCAGCGGATGTTGATCTGCTGGCCCAGGCCTTCCCAGCCGTAGGCGTCGACCAGCGCGGTCAGGATGGCCTCCAGCGTCAGCCCGTGCAGCGGGTTGCGGGCCTGCTTTTCGGGCGGGGCCGCTGGCGGAGGGGTGGGCGGAATATCGGGTGTCATACGGTGGCGTTGTCCAAAATCAGGCGCTGCACGGTAGCACACAGTTCTTCCACGTCATTCGGCTTGTGGATCAGCGCCTTCACACCTTCCTGGATCGCGCTTTGCTCGATCTCGGCGGTGATGTAGCCCGAGGCCAGTGCCACCGGCAGGTCGGGCCGGATGCGCTGGGCTTCGCGTACCAGGTCGACGCCGCAGTAGCCCGGCATGTTGAAGTCGGTGACCAGCAGGTCGTAGGCCTCGGCGTTGGCGCGCAGCTCGGCGGCGGCCTTGTTCGGGTCGGAAAAGCCGCTGACACGGAAGCCGCGGCGCCGCAGCAGGCGCTCGACCAGGAACACCAGCGCGTGGTCGTCGTCCACGTACATCACATGCTTGCCCTGCACCTGTTCGCTGGCCGTGTGCGGCGCCGGCGGGGCCGGGGTGCTGGGGGTGGCGGCGGTGCCGGTTTCGGTGGCCGGGAAGTACAGGGTGAAGCGGCTGCCCAGGCCGGGAGCGCTTTGCACATCGACGGCGCCCGCATGGCTGCGCATCACGCCGTGCACCACGGCCAGGCCCAGGCCCGTGCCCTGGCCGACTTCCTTGGTGGTGAAGAAGGGCTCGAAGATGCGCAACAAGGTGTCGTCGTCCATGCCCTTGCCGCTGTCCAGCACGCTCAGCATGGCGTAACGGCCGGGCGCCAGGCCCAGGCGGGTACACAGGCGCAGGTCGGGTTCCACGCCCGACAGCTCGATGGTGACGGCGCCGCGCTCGTCGCCATTGGCCTGGATGGCGTTGGTACACAGGTTCAGCACGGCCTGCTGGACCTGCACCGCATCGGCCATCACCACCGGGGTGTTCGGGTCGATGTGCAGGTGCAGCTCGACCGCCGGCGGCAGGGTGACGCGCAGCAGGCGCTCGGTTTCGCTGACCAGCTCGGCCAGCGCCACCGGGCTGCGCCGCGGCGCCTCGTTGCGGCTGAAGGTAAGGATCTGGCGCACCAGGTCGCGCGCGCGCCGGCCGGCTTTTTCGATCTCGTGCAGGCTGACCTGGGCCGGCGAATTCGGGCCCGCGTCTTCTTTGGCCAGCTCCACATTGCCCAGGATGGCGCTGAGGATGTTGTTGAAATCGTGCGCAATGCCGCCGGCCATGGTGCCCACGGCCTGCATTTTTTGCGACTCGCGCAGCTGGGCTTCGAGCACGCTGCGCTGCACCTCGGCCCGCTTGCGGCTGGTCAGGTCGCGGGCGAAGACGGTGGTGGTTTCGCCCGTGGGGTGGCGCTCGAACGACACGCTGACCTCGACCGACAGGGTCTTGCCGCTGGCTGTCAACGCCAGCATTTCGCCCAGAAAGGCCTGGGTGGAGATCTGGTTCAGCGCCAGCGCGTGCGCGGCATCGGGGAAGAAGCGCGTCAGCAGGCTGCCCAGCGCCTGCGAGGACGGGCACTGGAACAGCGCTGCCGCCGTCGGGTTGAAGACGGTGATGCGCTGGTCTTTGTCGATGCAGATGATGGCGTCCAGCGCCGAGTTGATGATGGCCTCAAGCCGGCTTTCGCTGGAACGCAGCTGCTCGTTGCGCTGGCGCAGCGCGGCGGCACTGAGCTGCAGCGCGCGGCGCTCGGCCAGCAGCGGGCCCTGGTCGACCACCGCGCAGATGTACTGGGCGACCGACTCCTGGGCGCTCTCCAGCCGGGCGATGTGCAGGTCGCCGGACATGGCGCCGTCCTGGCCGATGGTGAACACCACCTCGGTGGCTTCGCAGTGGCCGTCGACCCGGGCTTCGCGGAAGGCCTGGCGCACCTGCTCGGTGCAGCCGGGGCTGACGAAGGGCATCAGAAAGTGCAGCGGCCGGTCGCTTTCGGTGGGCTGGAACAGGCGCTGCGCCATGGCATTGCTTTGCACCACCATGTCGTGGTCGTCGATCACCATCAGGGCCAGGGGCACGCCGGAGAACAGGGTTTCAAAGCGTTCCGAGGCGGCCTCGGAAGCGGCCTGGCTGTAGCGCAGCACCTTGTTCTGGCTCTCCAGCTCGGCCTGGTAGGTGCGCAGATCCTGGATCAGCTGCGGTACGGTGCTGGCAGCGAGCGGGCTGTCCGGGGTGGCGGGGGATGCGGCGTCTTGCACCAACGCGGGAGGAGGAGGCTGGCGCATGGTTTCCAGTGACCGGGTAGAAAAATGGGTTTGGTTATCAGACGTAACAGTTTACGGGTTCGCCGCCGGTCTGTCGCCCCGCGGGTACATAGCTTTACGCGGCTGTAGCGCCATTCGAGGGGGTTACGATAGCGCTCCTTGATGCGCAAACACTTGCGCGCTTGTTTACAAACCCATTGTGTCTGCGCTCAACCCTCTGATTGTCTACTCCCTTGCGGTCAACGCTGCGACTGGCCTGGCCGTCGGCATGGCCTTGCTATGGGTGTGGCGCAGCCACCGTGAACTGCTGCTGACCCGCGATCTGGCGTTCTCGCAGCTGCTGCAGGCCGTGGTGCCACTGGGCTACTGGGCCAGCCAGATGGCCGACCACCGTGTCGCCGCGCTGGGCTTGTCGGTGGCGGTGTTCGCCCAGATCGGGAGTGTGGCCCTGATCCTGCGCGGCAGCTGCCGGCTGTCCGGCTGGACGGTGTCGCGCACCGAGTGGGCGCTGTTCCTGGGCCTGCTGTCGGTGGCCGGCCTGTGGGTGGTGGTGTTCAACGATCCGTCCTTGATGGCTTGGGCGTCTCCGCTGTTCATCACGGTAGCCGGTGTGGCGGTAACGCGCGGCTTGCGCCGCAGCACGCCGGCCGACCGCCTGGTGGGGCCGCTGCTGGTATTGCTGGGCCTGAACCAGGTGCAGTTTGCGCTCTGGGGCCAGGCGGCCCTGGTGCTGCAGTTCAACATCGGTACCGGTTTGCGCCTGGTGCTGGGCCTGGTGCTGATGTATGCGGCCCTGGCCCGGGCCAGCACCGCGTCGCGGCATTTGCGCATGCGCTTCCAGCAACTGGTCGAGCGTTCGCACCAGGGTATTTTTGTGCTGGTCGGTCAGCAGGTGCGGTATGCGAACCCGGCGCTGCTGTCGATCTACGGCGTGACGCGGCTGGCCGAGCTCAGCGCCACCGGTTTGTTGCGCGGCCTGCGGCGCGAAGAGATCGACGAGGTGGCAGTCCATTTCCGCCAGCTCGACAGCGGCATGGTGGACGAGGTGCACTGGGAGGGCCTGCGCCAGCGCCAGAATGGATCGTCGGTGTGGCTGCGCTTTTCGGCCTGGCGCACGCTGTGGGGCGAAGAAGAGGCCACCCAGGTATTGGTGACCGACCAGACGGCAGACCATGACGCCACCCAGGCCCTGCTGTACCAGGCCACGCACGACGAGCTGACCGGCTTGCCCAACCGCAGCGCGCTGTTGCAGCGCCTGCGCCAATGCTGTGTGCCCTTGCCCGAGCGCCCCGAGTTTGGCCTGGTGCTGCTGGGGGTGGACCGTTTCAAGCTGTTCAACGAGGCCCATGGCCATTCGATGGGTGACGAGGTGCTCAAGGCCCTGGCGGCCGCCGTCGTGCGCGAGCTGGGCCAGGGCTGTGACCTGATGCGCCTGGGGGCCGACGAGTTTGCCTTTTTGGCCCGGCCTTACCAGGACGGCGACAGCGCGGCGGCGATGGCGCGGCGGGTGCAGAAGCTGCTGCTGCAACCCCTGGTCTTGCCACAACACCGGTTCTTCATCGATGTATCCATGGGCATTGCGCTCTACCCCGAGCACGCGCAGGACGCCGAGGCCTTGCTGCGCGCTGCCAATGCCGCCATGCATGCGGCCAAGCGCACGCCGGGCACCTCGATGGCCTTGGCCGAGGCCCGCTTCGAGCGCGGCTCCAGCGAGCTGCTGGCGCAGGAGCAGGCGCTGCGCACCGGCATCGAGCTGCGTGAGTTCAGCCTGCACTACCAGCCCAAGGTGGACGCGCATACCGGGCGCTTGACCAGCTTTGAAGCCCTGGCGCGCTGGGACCGGCCGGGTGTGGGTGCCATCAGCCCGGTGGAGTTCATTGCAGTGGCCGAGCGCACCGGCCTGATCGAAGAGCTGGGCCTGCTGCTGCTGACCCTGGCCTGCAAGCAGGTGGTCGACTGGCGCAACCGCTTCGCCCGCTTGGTGCCGGTGGCTGTGAATGTGTCGCCACTGCAGATGCTGGACGGGGGCTTTCCGGCCCTGGTCGAGCAACTGCTGTACAGCTGCGACCTGCCGGCCGAAGCCATCACCCTGGAGATCACCGAGAGCGCGGCTGTGGCCAACCTGGAGCAGGCGCGCGAGCAGATCCAGCAGCTGCGCGCAATGGGCATTGCGGTGGGGCTGGACGATTTTGGTACCGGCTTTTCGTCGCTGAACATGTTGCGCAGCCTGCCGCTGCAGTCGGTCAAGATCGACCGCGGCCTGATCGAGCCGCTGCCCGTGGCCGATGCGGCGGCGGTGGTACGGGCGATTTGCCAGCTGGCCGGGGCGCTGCGGCTGGAGGTGGTGGCAGAAGGCATTGAAACCCAGGCCCAGGCCCAGGCGGCGCGGGCGGCCGGCTGCCACGAGCTGCAGGGCGAGCTGTTTGCCATGCCGCTGGCGCCTGCCGATGCCGAACGCTGGTTGGCCGGGATCCAGGCCAACGTCTACGCCTGAAGTCCAAGTCGGCTGCCCGCAGGCGTAAAAAAGCCGCATCGAGTGCGGCTGGGCGGGGAGCGGTATTTACTTCTTCAGCTTGCCGCGCACGGGCACCACGGTGGTGATGGTGGGGCGCACCGCTTCGGTAGAAATTGGCTTGGGAGGCGAAGTGTCCTTCTTGGGTTTCTTCGATTCCTTGTTGCTTTTTTGCTCACCTTTGGCCATGATTTTCTCCAGTCGTTTAAGAAGTTTCTTGCAGCTCTGAGCTTATCAGTTCAAGGCTACATTTTGAGCCCAGGGCGACAGAAAGCTGCCGACCTTGAACACGTTCTAGAGCACCGCGTAGCGCCCGGGCTTGTGGTTGATCCAGATGAACAGATTCATCACCACCGCGGCCAGCACCGAATAGCCGACCCGGGCGGGCTCGATCACCGTCAGCGCCAGCAGCACGATCGTGCAGTCTATGCCCATCTGCACCTTGCCCGCGCGCCAGCCATAGGCCTTCTGCAGGTACAGGGTGACGATGGTGGCGCCGCCCAGGCTGGCACGGTGGCGCGCCAGGAACAGGCAGCCCGAGCCCAGCAGCAGGCCACCCAGTACCGCCGCATAGGCGGGGTGCAGACGCTCGATGGCAAACAGCTTGGGCGACCACTCCATCATGGCCGACAGCATGCTGATGGCGATAAAGGTCTTGAAGGTGAACTCGCGGCCCATGCGGGTCCAGGCGAACCAATAGAACGGCAGGTTGATCAGGAAGAACAGCTTGCCCAGCGTGATGCCTGTGGCGTAGTGCAACACGAACGCCGCCCCCGCGGTGCCGCCGGTCAGCATGCCGACCTGGGCAAACAGGATCAGCGCCAGCGATACAAACAGCGTGCCGGTGAAGATCGCCTGGGCGTCTTCAAACAGCGTGTGGACATGGACGGGCGAGCTGGTGGACATTTCCTCGCCGATTGCAGGAACCGTGCCGAGGCCGTTTTCGGCCTCTCGGTTTACCGCCATGTCGGCAGGCGCATCGTCTGCCGTGTGGCGGCTTCAGGCATGTGCGTCACGCAGCTCAGGCGTAGTCGGCCACCGGCACGCAGCTGCAGAACAGGTTGCGGTCGCCGAACACATTGTCGACCCGGCCCACGGGCGGCCAGTACTTGGCCTGCTTGAGCGATGCCAGCGGGAAGGCGCCGACTTCGCGCGCATAGGGACGGTCCCATTCGGCGGCCATCAGGCTGGCGGCCGTGTGGGGCGCGTGCTTCAGCGGGTTGTTGTCCTGCGGCCAGGCGCCGCTTTCGATTTGGCGGATCTCGTCGCGGATGGCGACCATGGCGAAGATGAAGCGGTCCAGCTCGGCCAGGGTTTCGCTCTCGGTCGGCTCAACCATCAAGGTGCCGGGCACCGGGAAGCTCAGGGTCGGGGCGTGGAAACCGTAGTCGGCCAGGCGCTTGGCCACGTCTTCGGCGGTCACGCCGCAGCTGTCCTTGATCGGGCGCAGGTCCAGGATGCACTCATGCGCCACATGGCCGTTGGCGCTGGCGTACAGCGTCGGGTAGTGCGGGGCCAGCTTGGTGCTGATGTAGTTGGCTGCCAGGATGGCGGCTTCGGTGGCGTGCTTCAGGCCTTCGGCGCCCATCATGCGGCAGTACATCCAGCTGATTGGCAGCACGGAGGCGTTGCCCAGCGGCGCAGCGCTGATGGCGCCGATGCCGTGGTGGGTATCGCCCACGGTGGCGTGGCCGGGCAGGTAGGGGATCAGGTCCTCGACCACGCAGACCGGGCCGACGCCGGGGCCGCCGCCGCCGTGCGGGATGCAGAAGGTCTTGTGCAGATTCAGGTGGCTGACATCGCCGCCGAACTCGCCGGGCGCGGCCACGCCGACCAGTGCGTTCATGTTGGCGCCGTCCACATAGACGCGGCCGCCATGGCTGTGCACCATGGCGCAGAGTTCTTTCACCTGGGTTTCGAACACACCGTGGGTGCTGGGGTAGGTGATCATCACCACCGCCAGGTCCTGGCTGTGCTCTTCGCACTTGGCGTGCAGATCGGCCATGTCGACGTTGCCGTTGGCGTCGCAGGCGGTGACCACCACCTTCAGCCCGGCCATCTGGGCGCTCGCCGGATTGGTGCCGTGGGCGCTGGACGGGATCAGGCAGACATTGCGCTGGCCCTGGCCGTGGTCGTCAAAATAGGCCTTGATGGCCAGCAGGCCCGCGTATTCGCCCTGGCTGCCGGCATTCGGCTGCAGGCTGATGCCGGCATAGCCAGTGGCCTGGCACAGCCATTCGCGCAGCTGCACGTCGAGCTCGGCGTAGCCCAGGCGCTGTTCGGGCGGGCTGAACGGGTGGATGTTGGCGAACTCGGGCCAGGTCACGGGCGCCATTTCGCTGGTGGCGTTGAGCTTCATGGTGCAGCTGCCCAGCGGGATCATGCTGCGGTCCAGTGCCAGGTCCTTGTCGCTGAGCGCGCGGATGTAGCGCAGCATGCCGGTCTCGGAATGGTGGGTGTTGAACACCGGATGCGTCAGGAAGGCGCTGTTGCGGCGCAGCTCGGCTGGGATCAGCGAATCCACGCTGTCTTCCAGCTCGCCCAGGCGCGGCATGGGTTCGCCGGGCTTGACGAAGAACGACCAGAGCATCTCGATGTCGCCACGGGTCGTGGTTTCGTCCAGCGAGATGCCCAGGTGGTTTACCAAGCGGAAACGCAGGTTGGCGCTGGCTTTACGGGCGCGGGTAGCTATCAAATCGCTAGCATCGTCGGTTTTGACGGTGATGGAGTCGAACGCATGCTCGTTGGTCAGCGTATAGCCCATCTGCTGCAGGCCGCGCGCCAGGATGGCGGTGAAGCGGGCCACGCGCTGGGCGATGCGGGTCAGGCCCTGCGGGCCGTGGTAGACCGCGTACATGCTGGCCAGCACAGCCGGCAGCACCTGGGCTGTACAGATGTTGGAGGTGGCTTTCTCGCGGCGGATGTGCTGCTCGCGGGTCTGCAGCGCCAGGCGGTAGGCCGGGTTGCCATGCGCATCGACGCTGACGCCGACCAGGCGGCCGGGCAGGGAGCGCTTGAAGGCATCGCGGCAGGCCATGTAGGCGGCGTGCGGGCCGCCATTGCCCATGGCCACGCCGAAGCGCTGGGTGGTACCGATGACGATGTCGGCGTCCCATTCGCCGGGCGGCACCAGCAGGGTCAGGGCCAGCAGGTCGGCCGCCACGCAGACAGCCGCGCCGCTGGCATGGGCTACGCCGACCAGCGGGCGCAGGTCATGTACTGCGCCGTTGGTGGCCGGGTACTGGGCCAGCACGCCGAAGAAGTCGCCGCTGGCCATCAGCTGCGGCAGGGTTTCCAGCGCGGTGCTGACCTTGACCTCGATGCCCAGCGGCTTGGCGCGGGTCTGGATCACTTCTATGGTCTGCGGATGGCAGTCGCCGGCGACGATGAAGACATGGCTCTTGCTTTTGACGCTGCGCTTGGCCAGGGTCATGGCTTCGGCGGCGGCCGTGGCTTCGTCCAGCATGGAAGCATTGGCGATGGGCATGCCGGTCAGGTCGCAGACCATGGTCTGGAAGTTGATCAGCGCTTCCATCCGGCCCTGTGAAATTTCGGCCTGGTAGGGCGTGTAGGCGGTGTACCAGGCGGGGTTTTCCAGGATGTTGCGCAGGATCACGCCCGGCGTGTGGGTGCCGTAATAGCCCTGGCCGATGAAGCTCTTGAACACCTGGTTCTTGTTGGCGATGGCCCGCAGCTCGGCCAAGGCCGCGGCTTCGGTGACCGGTGCCGGCAAGTCCATGGGCGTGCTGCGGGCGATGGCGCGCGGCACGATGCCGTCAATCAGATCCCGGCGCGAACTCGAGCCAATGACGTCCAGCATCAGGGTTTCGTCAGCGGCATTAATGCCAATGTGGCGGGCGATGAATTCGCCGGAGTTTTCGAGTTCGAGCAGGGAGGTCATGGGGCTATTCCAGGGAGATCAGGCGTTTTGGCTAAAGGCGTTGTAGGCGGTTTCGTCGAGCAGGGCAGCGGTTTGCGATGCATCCGACAGCTTGACCTTGAAGAACCAGCCGGCGCCCAGCGGGTCGGTGTTGGCCAGGGCCGGGTCGGCGCGCAGGGCTTCGTTGACTTCGGTGATTTCGCCGGAGACGGGCATGTAGACGTCGGCAGCGGCTTTGACCGACTCGACCACGCCGGCCACATCCTTCTGGGCGAAGGTCGCACCGACTGCGGGCAGGTCGACAAACACCACGTCACCCAGCGCGTCCTGCGCATGGTGGGTGATGCCGACGGTGGCGGTGTCGCCCTCGATGTTCAGCCATTCGTGGTCTTCGGTGTATTTGATGCTCATGGGGTTGCTCCTGTAAAAAATGGAATCAGCCGCGGAAATAGCGGTTGGGCGTGAAAGGCATGGTGACGACTTCCATCGGCACGATTTTGCCTCGCACGACGGCGTTGATCTGGCTGCCGATGGCGGCGAACGCGGGTGCCACGTAGGCCATGGCAATGGGCTTGTCGACGGTGGGGCCGAGCAGGCCGCTGGTGACTTCGCCGATGGGGTTGCCGGCCGCGTCCTGCAGCGCAGTGTGCTCGCGCACCGGAATCCGCTCCAGGGCGACCAGGCCTACGCGCTTTCTGGTGATGGCGCCCGTAGTATCTGCGAGTTGTGCTAGTATTTTGCTAGCACCAGGGAAGCCGCCTTCGCGGGCACCACCGCTGCGTCGTACTTTTTGTATGGCCCAGTTCAGGCCGGCTTCGATGGGCGTGGTGGTCGGGTCCAGATCGTTGCCGTACAGGCACAGGCCGGCTTCCAGGCGCAGCGAATTGCGTGCGCCCAGGCCGATGGGTTTGACTTCGGGCTGGGCCAGGAGCGCGCGGGCCAGGGCCTCGGCCTGCTCGGCATGCACCGAGATTTCAAAACCGTCTTCGCCGGTATAGCCGCTGCGGGTCAGGAAGCAGGGGATGCCGGCCACATCGAAGCTGCCGCCGGTCATGAAGACCAGCTTTTCCACGCCCGGCGCCAGGCGCGACAGCGCATCCACGGCCTGCGGGCCTTGCAGCGCCAGCAGCGCCATTTCCGGCATGGGGATGACTTCGCAGCGCTGGCCGATCTTGGCCTGGATGTGGGCGATGTCCTCGACCTTGCAGGCACCGTTGACGATCACAAAGATGTCGGCTTCGCGTTTGAAGAACATCAGGTCGTCGATGATGCCGCCGTCCTCGTTCAGCAGCAGGCCGTAGCGCTGCTTGCCCACGGCCAGGTCGATCACGTCCACCGGCACCAGGGTTTCAAACGCGGCGGCGGCGTCGGGTCCGACCAGGCGCAGCTGGCCCATGTGGGACACGTCGAACAGGCCGGCGGCGTTGCGGGTGTGGTGGTGTTCGGCCATCAGGCCGGCCGGGTACTGCACCGGCATGCTGTAGCCGGCAAACGGCACCATGCGCGCGCCCAGCTCCAGGTGCAAGGCATTGAGGGGGGTAAGGTGCAGGTCTGGCATGGCGGTTCTCCGGGGACACAATGGAATCACGACTCCGAAGAATCATGTGTGGCCCCCGCTGTCCGCTTTACCTGAGCGATTCGCCGGGCGGGCCTTGCGGTGGTGCAGGCCGACTGCGGGTTGCGCCTTCGGTGAACCCGCTCAGGGCGGGTTTCTCTCCAGGGGGAGACGCTTGTAAAAAGCGCTTGTCAGTCCTTTTGCCTGAGCGTTCAAGCCCACGTAGCGGGGCTCTGCGCCTTCGGCGGCTCTCTTGCAGAGAACTCTCTCCTGACGGGGTGGGATTCTAACCACGCGCATCGCCTGTTTCTGCAAAATGCCGCCGGGCAGCCAAAATAAGCGGTCGATCGGACAGAGCCGTCAGGGCTTCTCCAGGCGAACCCTGTGTAGACCTTCTAGGCCACCGGCGCTGATTGCACCTGCGCAAGCAGCTCTTTAAATGATAGCGGTCTTGGCTGACCAATGGTGCTGTTACGGTGCATATGCCAAACCGAGCCACTCCTGCCGCAGTTGCGCCACCATCTTGGCCAGGCCATCGTGGTGGATCGCCTCGGCCACCCGGTCTGCCACGGCCTTGAGGCGCGGATGTGCATTGCCCATGGCGATGCCGGTGCCTACGCCTTGCAGCATTTCGATGTCGTTCAGGCCGTCGCCAAAGGCATAGGCGTGCGTGGCGTCCATGCCGGCGTCGGCCAGCACCCAGGCGCAGCCGGTCATTTTGTTCACGCCTTTGGGCAGCACGTCGAGAGCCGTGGTATGCCAGCGGATGTAGTCAAATTCTGGGAAAGCGCTGACCAGTTCGGGCATCAGCGTGGCGTCATGCTGCTCATGGAAGAACATCCAGCCCTGGAAGATCTCAAACGGCTGGGTGGCTTGCAAATCGGCCTGCGAACTCAAGTCCACCGATTCCATCGGCAGCAGCACCTCGTCCACCATGGCACTCACGTGGGCCGCGTAGCCGTCGGTGGCGCCGTAATAAAAACCTTTGGATTCAAGCAGCTGGAACAGCTTGGCCAAGCTGGCGCCAGGCAGGGGGTGTTTGTCCACCTCTTTGTCGCCGCGCATGATCCGGGCGCCGTTTTGTGTAATTGCATAAGCGGGCTGGATCAGGTCGATGAATTCCAGCGCGTGCCCATAGGCGCGCCCCGTCGCAATCACCACCATATGGCCGTCGGCTTTCAGTGCCTCAATGGCCTGCAGTGCCGATGGGGGGATTTGCTTGGTTTGGTGGTCCAGCAAGGTGTTGTCGATATCGAAGAAGAATGCTTTTTTCATGTTCAGAACGGTTCATCAGGCCTGGACGTGCTGTCGCAGCATCCAGTCCACACTGTCAGGCCGCCCCGGCAGTTGCAGCCGGGCGGTGTTCGCTGGCGTCTGGGCCAGCAGTTTGCCGCGCCGGTATACCTGCAGGCGGGTGGCGCGCAGGCGGATGGCTTCCACCGGGTCTTGGGCTTGCAGCAGCACGAAGTCGGCGTGGCAGCCCGGCTCCAGGCCGTAGCCTTCCAGTTGCATGATCTTGGCGGGGTTGGCGGTGACGGCCTGGAAGCACTGGCGCATCGCGGCCTGGCTGGTCATCTGGGCCACGTGCAAGCCCATGCTGGCGACTTCCAGCATGTCGCCGCTGCCTTGGCTGTACCAGGGATCCATCACGCAGTCCTGGCCCAGGGCAACGGTCAGGCCCTGGGCCATCATCTCGGGCACGCGGGTCATGCCGCGGCGCTTGGGGTAGGTGTCGTGCCGGCCTTGCAGGGTGATGTTGATCAGCGGGTTGCTGATGACATGGATCTGCGCCTCGGCCATCAGCGGCAGCAGCTTGCTCACGTAGTAGTTGTCCATGGAGTGCATGGACGTGAGGTGCGAGCCGGTGACCCGGCCGTGCAGGCCCAGGCGCTGGGTCTCATAGGTGAGGGTTTCGATGTGCCGCGACAGCGGGTCGTCGGACTCGTCGCAGTGCATGTCGACCAGCTTGCCTTGCTCGGCGGCCAGCTCGCAGAGCAGCTTGACGCTCAAGGCACCGTCGGCCATGGTGCGCTCGAAGTGCGGGATGCCGCCGACCACGTCCACGCCCATCTCCAGCGCGCGCTTCAGCTTGTCCATGCCGTTCGGGTCGCGCAGCACGCCGTCTTGCGGAAAGGCCACCAGCTGCAGATCGAGGTAGGGCGCGACCTGGCGTTTCACCTCTAGCAGCGCTTCCACGGCCAACAGGCGCGGGTCGCAGATGTCGACGTGGCTGCGGATCGCCAGCAAGCCCTTGCCCACCGCCCAGTCGCAGTAGGCCAGCGCCCGCTGCACCAGGGCTTCCTGGGTCAGCTGCGGCTTGAGTTCGCCCCACAGGGCGATGCCTTCCAGCAGGGTACCGCTTTGGTTGACCCGCGGCAGGCCGTAGCTGAGGGTGGCGTCCATGTGGAAATGCGCGTCGACAAACGGCGGGCTGACCAGCAGGCCCTGGGCGTCGATGGTCTGCTGCGCGGCGGCGGCCAGGCCGGGGGCGACGTCGACAAACTTGCCGTCCTGCACGGCCAGCGACATCTGGGTGCGGCCGTCGGGCAGGGTGGCGTTGGTGACCAAGAGATCCAGCATCATCGTCCTCTCAAAATTCTTGCAAGCTGCATGCTATCAAAATTGCAGCTGCTGGCGCTCGGCTAGGTTGCCATGGCAGGCAGAATGGCTTCGAGTTCACGGATCGGCAGCGGGCGGCTGAACAAATAGCCCTGGTAGTTGACGCAGCCGTGCTGGGCCAGAAAGTCGCGCTGGGCCACGGTTTCCACGCCCTCGGCAATCACCGCCAGGCCCAGGCTCTTGCCCAGGGCGATGATGGTTTGCACGATGGAGGCGTCGTTCGCATCGGTGGCAATGTCGCGCACAAACGACTGGTCGATCTTCAGCTGGTCCAGCGGCAGGCGCTTGAGGTAGGACAGGGAGGAATAGCCGGTGCCGAAGTCGTCCAGCGAAAAGCACAGGCCCAGGGCTTTCAGTGCGCTCATCTTGGCAATCGTCTGTTCCAGGTCTTCGACCAGCAGGCTTTCGGTCAGCTCCAGTTTGAGCCCGCGCGCATCAATGCCGGTGCTGCGCAGTATCTGCGTGATCTGGTCCACAAAGTCGGGGTTGCGGAACTGCCGCGCGCTCACATTGACCGCCATGCTCAGGTGGGCGGTGTGGGCCTTGGTCTGCCAGATGCTGAGCTGCTTGCAGGCTTGGCCCAGCACCCACTGGCCTAGCGGGATGATGATGCCGGTGTCTTCGGCGGCGGGTATGAATTCGGCCGGCGAGATCAGGCCGCGCTGCGGATGCAGCCAGCGCACCAGCGCTTCCACGCCGATGATGTGGCCGGCCGCGCAGAACTGCGGCTGGTAGTGCAGCAGGTATTCCTGCTGGGTCAACGCCAGCCGCATCTCGAATTCCAGCTGCACCCGGGCATTCACTACGGCCTGCATGCTGGGGTCGAAGAAGCGGATCGCGTTGCGGCCCGAGGTTTTTGCCTGGTACATGGCCAGGTCCGCCTGCTTGAGCAGTTCGCTGGCGCCACTGTGGCGGCGGCCAAACGGGGCCACGCCGATGCTGGAGGTGGTGCGGTGCTCGTTGCCGTTCAGCACATAGGACACGGCCAGCGCCTGCAGAATCTTCTCGCCGGTGCTACGCGCGATCACTGCAGCTTCGGCGTCGTTGTGGCCCAGATCTTCCAGCATCACCACAAACTCGTCGCCGCCAAACCGGGCCACGGTGTCCATTTCGCGCACGCAGGTGCTCAGGCGCATGCCTACCTGCTGCAACAGCATGTCGCCGCTTTCATGGCCCAGGGTGTCGTTCAGGGTCTTGAAGTTGTCCAGGTCGATGAACAGCAGGGCGCCACAGCGTCCACTGCGCGCGCTGGCCGACAGCGCCTGCTGCAGCCGGTCCATCAGCAGCTGGCGGTTCGGCAGCCGGGTCAGCTGGTCGTAGAAGGCCAGTTGCTGGATTTCGCGCTCGGCGGCTTTGCGCAGGGTGATGTCGGTGTTGATGGACAGTACCGACTGCGGCCGGCCCTGGTCGTCGTGCACCAGAGTCCAGTGCGATTCCACCGCCACGGTGCTGCCGTCCTTGCGCAAGTGCTCTACCTCGCCCTTCCAGGTACCGGTGGCCAACAGCTTTTTGAGGTTGTCGTGGAATTCGGTGGTGTCCCGGTAGAGCTTGTCGGCCATGAACTGGCCGTGGACCTCCTCGGCGGTCCAGCCGTACAGGCGTTCGGCGCCATGGTTCCAGTACACCACGCCGTCGCTCAGGCTGCGCAGCACGATGGCGTCATGGGCCTTGTCCAGCAGGGCGGCCTGGTCGCGGATGTGGGCGTCGGCCTTTTGCCGCTGCATTTCTGCGGCCACGCGGGCGGCAAAAATCTGCAGCGTGGACAGGATGAATTCGTGCTCTTCCAGCGGCGCGCTGAACAGCACGAAGATCTGCCCGATGGCGCGCCCCTCGGCGTCGTCCAGCCGTTGCCCCACATAGGCCTGGGCATTCAGCTGGGGCAATTTGGTGGCATGTGGGTAGCGGCCCATCACATTGGCCGGCACCACCCAGTGGCCGTGTTCCGCCAGGGCCTCGCAAGGCGTGCCCTGGATCGCGTAGTCGAAGTTGTCCAGCAGCTGGTCGTTGAACACGGCGGCCAGCGTGCGGCCCTGGGGCGGCGAGCCCGGCAGCAAGCGGGTGACAAAAGCCGCCTGGGCGTCCAGCGCCTGGGCCATGTTGCGCGCCAGTTGGGTCAGAAACTCCAGGCCGTAGCTGGCCGAGACGGCGGCCGCCACCTTGAGTACGGCTGCTTGTACGCGGCGCTGCTTTTCCTGGGCCCGCAGATTGCCAATGCCAAACGCCAGGTCATTGGCCAGCTCTTGCAGCAGGGATATCTCGTCCTGGCTGATCTGCTGCACGCCGGCAATCAGGTACATCACGCCAAAGGTGCGCTGGGCGTTGCGCAGCGGCAGCAAGACCACGCCCTGGAAGCCCGCGTTGCGGAATTCCTCCTGGCGGCCCTTCAGTGCGCTGCTTTCGGCGTCCAGGTTGTTGACGACGCAGACCTCTCCGCTGCGCATGGTGCGGCCCACC
Organism: Rhodoferax ferrireducens; assembly: GCF_031458075.1. GTDB lineage: Bacteria > Pseudomonadota > Gammaproteobacteria > Burkholderiales > Burkholderiaceae_C > Rhodoferax_B > Rhodoferax_B ferrireducens_A. The sequence goes on from NZ_JAVDXT010000002.1 coordinate 1,285,456, forward strand.
GGGCCCTGGCCCTGGGGCGAGTCTTCTGACCAGGACATGTCGCCAAGACAGGAGGTGGGCGGGGTGACGCCGGCCACGGCGACGCACTCTATCGACTTGGCGGCATCGTCGCAGGCAAAGCCCACCCAGGCGCCCAGGTAGCCGCCGATGTCGATGGTGATGCGGCAGATGTCGGACAGCAGCTTCTCCTGCGAGCTGGCGCGTATCAAGGCCTCGTTGCAGGTGCTGAGCATGCGCTGCGCCCGGCTGAGCCGCGCCAGGTCACGTTCGGCCTGCAGGCGCTGGGTCACGTCGGTGGCCAGTATCAGCCGCGCCGCCGTGCCGTTGAAGACGATGGGGTTGGAGGTGATGACCACGTCGATCACCGAACCGTTCTTGCGGCGGTGGCGCCGGGTGCCGCTGTAGGGGCTGTTCTCCCGCATATGGCGCTGCACGATGGCTTCGCTTTCTGCGGGGTCTTCGGCCCACAGCTCGCGGATCGACATGCCCAGCAATTCCTGCTCGGTATAGCCGTAGTGGTCGACCATGGCCTGGTTGACGGCCAGCAGCTTCAGGGTGATGTTCTCGGCCACCCAGATGGGCTGGGGGTTTTGGGCAAACAGCAGGCGGTACTGGTTCTCGGAGGCGCGCAGCTGGTCGGCCATGCGGTGCTGCTGGATGGTGGCGCCCAGGGTCTGCACCAGGATTTGCAGATTGGCTACATCACGCTCTGCAAAGCCGCGCGGTTGGGCCCAGGCGGCCTTGAGCACGCCGATGGCCTCGCCGTGCACCAGCAGCGGCAGGATGACCAGCGATCGCACGTTTTGCCGCTGGGTGTTGATGGCCTGGTTCACCCGTGGATCGTTGCGGCAGTCTTCGCTGACCATGGTGCGGCGGGTGGCCACTGCAATGCCGGCCAGGCTGTTGTTCAGCGGCAGCCGGAAGCCGAGCGGCAGCAGGGGCTCCAGACCGGCCCGCGCCCGGGTCACCAGTTCATCGCCCTCCACGAAGTCCACCGCGCAGCCATCGGCACCGGTCAGGGTGCGCACCCGGCCCACCATCGCGGTCATGGCCTGCACCAGGTCGGTCTCCAGCGAGGCCAGCTCCTGCTGGATGTCCAGGATCTCGCGGCGCGTCTGCACATCGCGCCGGGCTTCGTGCTGGGCTTGCAGGTTGCGGATGCCGAAAGCCAGGTCGTTGGCCAGTTCCTGCAGCAGCTTGATTTCTTCGGCGCTGGCCTGGATGGCCTCGGCGGAGTACAAAAACAGCACGCCGAAGCTGCGTTCGGCATCGGACAGCGGCAGGCTGATCAGGCCGCGTACGCCAGCCTCCGCTAGCACAAGGCTGGAGGGCAGCTGGTTTTCTGGCCGCCGGATGTCATCCATGATGACCACCTGGCCGCTGCGAACCGTGCGCCCGGCCGCGCCCCGCCCCCCCGGCAGGGATTCCGACGAGGATGCGCCGTGTGGGAACACCGAGATCGGCCGGATACCCGCAAAGGCCACGGATTCGATGCTGCGCAAGTCGTCGTCCCGCGCCAGTCCCACCCAGGCGCCGAAATAACCGCCAATGTCTACCGCGATGCGGCAGATCTTTTGCAGAAGCAGGTCTTGCGTGTCGGTGCGGATCAGCGCCTCGTTGCAGCTGCTGAGCATGGTCTGCGCCCGGCTCAGGCGCGCCCACTCGCGTTCGGCCTGGACCCGCAGGGTTACGTCCACCACCACCCACATATGCGCAGGCTGGCCCAGGAAGCCCACATCGTCGGCGGTGATCTCCACGTCCACCAGGGCGCCATCCTTGCGGCGATGGCAGTAGGTGCGGGGCGGCTGCGCGGTCTGGGGTAGGGAGGCCGCCGGTTCCGGACCGGCGGGCCAGAGATCGCCTGCCGGCAGGCCCAGCAGCTCGGGTTCGGTGTAGCCATAGAACGCCAGCATGGCGGGGTTGACGGCAAGAAAACGGCCGGAATCCAGGCCATACACGCACATCGGCCTGGGGTTGCTCTGGAAAATCCGCCAGAAAGGGACTTCGGGGTCTTTCACTTGGTTTTCCTGCTGTAGATCGGGCACTGCGGCCACTCCACTTCTCTGCTGGAAATTGTCGGTGATTTTGTTTTCTGCCGGGTCAGCGTTTTCCGCAATCAGGCTGCCCGGCCGCGCCCTGCACGGCCGAGGTGCGCTATGTTTTAAATAGCTGGTGGCGCTTGTGGAATAAGCGCCAATGCCTTATTTGGTGCCAAATATGCGGTCACCCGCATCGCCCAGACCTGGCAGGATGTAGCCGTGGTCGCTGAGCTGGCGGTCGATGGCGGCGGTGTAGATGTCCACATCCGGGTGGGCCGCCTGCAGTGCGGCCACGCCTTCGGGGCAGGTCAGCAGGCAGACGAACTTGATGGATTTCGGGTTCAGCTCCTTCAGCCGCTCGACCGCGGCAATCGCCGAGTTGCCAGTGGCCAGCATCGGGTCGACGATGACGATGTCGCGCTCGTGCATGTCGTGCGGCATCTTGAAGTAGTACTCCACCGCGGTCAGCGTCTTCGGGTCACGGTACAGGCCCACATGGCCGACGCGGGCACCGGGCACCACGCTGAGCATGCCCTCCAGAATGCCGTTGCCGGCGCGCAGGATGGAGACGAACACCAGCTTCTTGCCGTCGATGACCTTGGCGGTCATCTTCTCCAGCGGGGTTTCGATCTCGATGTCCTGCATGGGCATGTCGCGCGTGACCTCGTAGGCCATCAGCGACGACAGCTCGTTGAGCAGGCGGCGGAAGGTGTTGGTGCTCGCGTCCTTGCGGCGCATCAGCGTCAGCTTGTGTTGCACCAGCGGGTGGTTGATCAGGTGTACGTTGCTCATGGTGTCTTCGATTCCAAGTTAAAACACGGTGCCATCGCTGGCGATATTCAGGGGCGGCGTGCCACCGCGCAGACGCTGGGCCAGTACGCGGCCGGCCGCCCAGGTGCCGCCTTCGAGCACGCAGGCCAGCGGCATCTGCTCGGCCGTCAAGCCCAGTTCGGTGCGCACCAGCGGCGCCAGTTCGTCCAGCAGGGCCACGGTCAGCGCGCGCCATTCGACGATGCACTCATCGCCGGCGGTCTGTGCTGTGTGGGCCAGCGCCGGGTTTTTCAAAGCCAGCACGCCACCGTCCAGCAGCAGGCCGCCGTTGCGGTATTCGGGCAGGCCCGTCAGTGCATCCAGGCCGGTGACGCTCACATCGGCCCATTCCAGCGGCTCCAGCAGCGAATACGACAGCCACTGCGACAGCTTGTGGAACGGCATCCAGCCGGCGCTCGCACCCTCGCCGGGCACGGCGCTGTGGCGCCAGCAATCGCCCAGCGAGATTTCGTCGCCGGCTTCGGTTTTGATAGCGTTCTGCGCAGGCCAGATGGGCGATAGTGTGCCCAACAGCGCTACAAGAATGTCGTGTGCGGCCACCGTCGGCGTGTCGGTATCTGCTGGTACCAGATGGTCGAACAGCCGCCCCGGCCGGCACAGGCCGCCGGCGCCGCCAAACACCTCGGGCTGGGCGGCGATGACTTCACCCAGGCGTCGTAGCAGGGCCGCGCGGCCTTCGAGTCCGACCAGCGGGTTTTCCACGCCGACCTGGAAGGCGTCGCCGAGTTGGCGTGCCGTCAGGTTCTGCAGGCCCAGCGCATCGGCCTGGCAGGGCTGGGTCGGCTTGCTGGAAAACAGGCCCTTGGTAAAGGCGTTGTAGCTGGCCACGCCCAGACCTTCGGAGCGGCTGAGCTTCTGGCCGGTGCGCGGGTCGGTGTAGCTCCAGTCGGGGCCGGAGCCGGCATCCAGCAGCACGCTGACGATGGCCAGGTCGATGTGGGCGCGGGCGCGCTTGGCCACCGACACCTTGCCCAGTTCTTCGTTCAGCAGCGCGGTGCGGTTCACGCCGCCGGCTTCGAAATGCCGCCAGCGGCTGTGGTACGGGATCTTCAGGCTGGGATAGCGCTCGCGCGTCACCTGGGCCACCAGGGCGGCGGTGGGTTGCAGTGCCGCATCGTCCACCGTGAAGTAGGCCGAGCCGCCCGCGCGGGCCCGCGCCAGCAGGCCCTGGGCCCGGCTGCGTATCGCTTTTGTTGAGCGCAACAGGGCTGCAGCGCTGGTTATATCTGCGTCAGCAGCTATCAAATCCATAGTCATTCAGTCAATCCACGGCCTTTGGCCTTTTTCAATTCTTCGGCAGTTGGCACCGCACCGGGGGTGAAGTAGCCGGCTGCCATTTTCGCGTCCATTTCGACCTGGGCGTCGGCGGGGATCATGTGTTCGGGAATATTCACGCGTTGCACCACTTCGATGCCGGCACGGGTGATGGCGTCGTACTTCATATTGCTCATGGACACCAGGCGGTGGATCTTGCGGATGCCCAGCCAGTTCAGCACGTCGGGCATCAGTTCCTGAAAGCGCATGTCCTGCACGCCGGCCACGCATTCGGTGCGGTTGAAATACTGGTCGGCGGTGTCGCCACCGACCTGGCGCTTGCGCGCGTTGTAGACCAAAAATTTGGTGACTTCGCCCAGGGCCCGGCCTTCCTTGCGGAAGTACGACACCAGGCCGACGCCGCCGCGCTGCGCGCCCTGTATGCATTCCTCAATGGCGTGGGTCAGATAGGGGCGGCAGGTGCAGATGTCGGAGCCGAACACGTCCGAGCCATTGCATTCGTCGTGGACGCGGGCGGTGAGTTCGACCTCGGGGTTCGCCAGGTCGCGCGGGTTGCCGAAGATGTAGGCGGTCAAGCCGCCGATGGGCGGCAGAAAGACTTCCAGGTCGCTGCGCGTCACCAGCTCGGGGTACATGCCGCCGGTTTCTTCGAACAGCACGCGGCGCAGTTCGGCCTCGGTGCAGTTGAAGCGCTTGGCGACTTCGGGCAGGTACCAGACCGGCTCCACCGCCACCTTGGTGACCATGGCCGCGCCGCCTGCGGTGAGATATTTACCGTCAGCCTTGAGGCGGCCGGATTGCAGCGCCTCAATGACCTCGGGCAGGATCACATGCGCTTGCGTCACGGCGATGGTGGGGCGTATGTCGTAGCCCGCCGCCAGCTCGGCCGCGAATTCGGTGGCGATGGTGGCACCCCAGGGGTCCATGGCGACGATGCGGCCCGGCTCGCTCCACTGCGGGTAGGGGCCGATCACGTCGGTCGGCATGGTGTTGGTCAGGTCGGCCTTGTGCTTGGGCGACAGGCCGCCGGAGGCGATGGCCAGCGCGCGGTAAATGCTGTAGCTGCCGCTGTGCGTGCCGATCACATTGCGGTGGCTGCGCTTGGTGGTGGTGCCGACCACCGGGCCACGCTCGGCGGCGGTGGCCGCAGCCCAACGTATCGGCAGCGCGCCGTAGCCGCTGGCGTGGGAGGTCAAACGGATGTGGCTGGGGCCCGGAGCGGCGGGCGCGGGGGAGCTGGTGGCTACGTCAGCAGGCATGGGGAGTCCTCAAAAAATCCAATGTAGCGATGGGCGGGCGGTCTGGCAAGCAGGGTACACGCTATGCATTTTGCGTGCCGCGGGCTTGTGTTTCATGCCGTTTGCGGCCACACCGGCGCGCGCAGCAGCGGGTGGTCCTGCAAGGCTTCGGCGATGAAATCCACGAAGACACGCACTGGCACCGGCAGGTGCTGGCGGTCGCGGAAGCAGGCGAAGTACTCCAGCGGCTCGGGGTCGGCGCGGGTGCGTCCGCGTCCGCCGGAACCCAGAAACAGCGGCTCCAGCTTGCCGGCGGCGATCAAGGGGTTGGCGATGAAGCTGCCGAGCCGGGCCACGCCGGCACCGGCCACGGCCAGGGCGGCCAGGGTGTCGATGTCGTTGCACACTGCGGCGGTCTGGATGGCCGGGGCGAAGCGGACCCCGTCGCGCAGAAACGGCCATTGCATGAGTCGCCCGTCCAGCGGTAGGCGAAACGCCAGGCAAGGGTGGTGGGCCAGGTCTTCGGGCGTGGTCGGGCGGCCATGCTGCTGCAGATAGGCGGGTGCCGCGCAGAACACCATGGGCGCCGTGGCGATGCGCCGCGCCACCAGGCCGGGCTCCAGCACATGGCGGAAGCGGATGCTGGCGTCCACGTCTTCCTTCAGGTGGTCGACATTGCGGTCGACCATCAGCATCTCCAGGTGCACCCGCGGGTAGCGGGCCATGAAGGCCGGCATCAGCGGCGCCACCATGTGCCGGCCAAAGGCGACCGCGCAGGACAGCTTGAGCCGGCCCTGCACCGCGTCCTGCAGCGCCGAGAGTTCGGATTGGGCTTGCGCCAGGCCGTCGAGCAGCGGGCCGACCTGGGCAAAGTAGACCTCGCCGGCCGCGGTCAGTGCCTGCGAGCGGGTGGTGCGCGTCAGCAGCCGGGTGCCGAGTTCTTTCTCCAGCCGGCCCAGGTTCTGGCTGGCGGCTGCGGCGCTGATGCCCAGCTGGCGCGCCGCCGCAGCGATGCTGCCGCCTTCGACGGCACGCACAAAGGTTTCTATGCCACGCAGGTTGGACATGGATTCGCTTAGGAATGGATTTGTATATTCATAAGTTTAGCTTGGTAATGAAAGTGCCTGCAGCGGTCTAGTGCGCAGCGGCAATGGCTCTTAAAGTTGCGCCATCCGATTGCAACTACCAGGTCTACACCATGTCCCCATTCCCCTCTTCGCCACGCCCGACCTTCTGGAAGATACCCAAGCGCTTCACGCCCGTGGTGTTTGCCTTCTACATGGCCGGCATCATGGCTTTTTTGATGTGCGCGGTGATCGTGGCCGCCGGCACCGGCCTGGCCAACGGCTACCTGTGGCGGGTGCTGAGCGCCTATGCGCTGGCCATGCCGGTGGCCTTTGTCTGCGTGCTGGGCGTGCGGCCGGTGGTGCTGCGGCTGACAGCGGCGACCGTGCAGGCCTAGCTGCCGAGTAACTCCGCGAAGCGCGCCATGTCAACGTTGCCGCCGCTGACGAGGATGCCGACGCGCGCGCCGCGGATGTCCATGCCGCCGTGTTCGGCGCCAGCCAGGCTCAGGCAGCCGGTGGGCTCGACGACCATCTTCATGCGCTCGGCATAGAAGCGCATGGCCTGCACCAACTGCGCATCGCTGGCGGTGACGATGCCGGCCACATCGCGGCGGATGATGGGAAAGGTCAGCTGGCCCAGGTGCTGGGTTTGTGCACCGTCGGCGATGGTGCGCGGGGTGTCGATATGCACGATGCGGCCCTGGGCCAGCGACTGCTGGCCGTCGTTGCCGGCCTCGGGTTCGACGCCGTAGATCCGGCATTGCGGTGACAAGGCCCTGGCCGACAGTGCCGAGCCGCTGAGCAGCCCGCCGCCGCCCAGGCAGACGAACAAGTAGTCCAGTTCGCCGACTTCTTCGAACAGCTCTTTGGCTGCCGTGCCTTGGCCGGCGATCACGTCGGCATGGTCATACGGCGGGATCAAGGTCATGCCACGCTCTTGCGCGATCTGCTGGCTGATGGCCTCGCGGTCCTGGCTGAAGCGGTCGTAGGTCACCACCTCGGCGCCGTAGCCGCGGGTGGCGGCCAGCTTGGCAGCGGGCGCGTCCTGCGGCATCACGATGGTGGCCGGCATGCCCAGCAGCTGGGCCGACAGCGCAATCGCCTGCGCGTGGTTGCCAGAGGAGAACGCCAGCACGCCGCGCTTTTTTTGTTCCGGCGTGAAGCGCGACAGCGCATTGAAGCCGCCACGGAACTTGAACGCGCCCATGCGCTGGAAGTTCTCGGCCTTGAAGAACAGCTGGGCGCCGAGTTGGGCGTCGATGGTGCGCGAACGCAGCACCGGCGTGGCATGGGCCTGGCCCTGGATGCGGTCGGCGGCTGCGGCCACGTCGTCGAAGCTGGGGAGCGGGAGTTCTGCCATGGCGCTGGGTACCGTGTTTGCTATTGAATGTGTAGCTGCTTGCGCAGATAATACCTGCGCCAGAGACCGATTTCTTATAAATTTATCTTTTGCCGCCGAAGATGCCGCCGAGCACGCCGCGCAGGATTTCCTGGCCGACCTTGGTGCCCATGGTGCGCACGGCGGACTTCATCATGGTCTGGGCCAGGCCGTCGTGCTTGGCGCCGCGCGGGCCGGTGGTGCCGAACAGGATGTCGTTCAGCCCGCCCATCACGCCGCCCAGGGCACCACCCGAGGCGGGCGCCGCCTGGCCGGGCAGGTTGCCTGCCGGGGCGTTGTTGGACGCGTTGGCGACGGTGGCCTGGGTGCGGCCTTGCAGCTTTTCGGCGGCCGATTCGCGGTCCACCAGCTTCTCGTAGACGCCGGCGACCAGTGAGCTCTGCAGCAGCACTTTGCGTTGCTCCGGGCTGATGGGGCCAAGCTGGCTGCCGGGTGGCAGCACGAACACGCGTTCGGTGATGCTGGGCCGGCCCTTGGCGTCCAGCAGGCTGACCAGGGCCTCGCCCACGGCCAGCTCGGTGATGGCGGCTTCGATGTCCAGGCCGGGCTTTTGCCGCATGGTCTGGGCCGTGGCCTTGACGGCCTTCTGGTCGCGCGGGGTGAAGGCGCGCAGCGCGTGCTGGACCCGGTTGCCCAGCTGGGCCAGCACCGAGTCGGGAATGTCCAGTGGGTTCTGCGTCACGAAGTACACGCCCACGCCCTTGGAGCGCACCAGGCGCACCACCAGTTCGATGCGCTCGACCAGGGCCTTGGGCGCCTCGTTGAACAGCAGGTGCGCTTCGTCGAAGAAGAACACCAGCTTGGGCTGCTCGGGGTCGCCGATTTCGGGCAGTTGCTCGAACAGCTCGGACAGCATCCACAGCAAAAAGGTGGCGTACAGGCGCGGTGCGTTCATCAGCTTGTCGGCGGCCAGGATGTTGACCACGCCCTTGCCGTCCACGGTCTGCATGAAGTCGCTGATGTTCAGCATGGGCTCGCCAAAGAACTTGTCGCCGCCCTGGGACTCGATCTGCAGCAGGCCGCGCTGGATCGCTCCCACGCTGGCGGCCGACACATTGCCGTACTGGGTGGTGAATTCGCTGCTGTTGTCGCCCACGTACTGCAGCATGGCGCGCAGGTCTTTCAAATCGAGCAGCAGCAGGCCGTTGTCGTCGGCGATCTTGAACACCATGTTCAGCACGCCGCTCTGGGTGTCGTTCAGGTTCAGCATGCGACCCAGCAGCAGCGGGCCCATGTCGGACACGGTGGCGCGCACCGGGTGGCCTTGCTCGCCAAATACGTCCCACAGGGTGGCGGGGCAGGCCAGGGATTCGGGTAGATCGATGCCACGTTCCTTCAGCACGCTGGCCAGTTTGTCGCCGATGCGGCCGGCCTGGCTGATGCCGGTCAAGTCGCCTTTGACGTCGGCCATGAACACCGGCACGCCGATCTTGGAGAAGTTTTCCGCCAGGGTTTGCAGAGTGACGGTTTTGCCGGTGCCGGTGGCGCCGGTGATCAGGCCGTGGCGGTTCGCCAGGGCGGGCAGCAACTCGCAGACGGTGGTGGCGTTTTTGGCGATTAAGATGGGTTCGGCCATGGCGGTGTCCTGGAGGTTTGGGGGTCAGTAAAATCTGCCGGTAGATTAAATCAATTGATAAGGAATTCTTGTGGCCGGTCACAGTAAATGGGCGAATATTCAGCACCGAAAGGGCCGCCAGGATGAAAAACGGGGCAAGGTCTGGACCCGTGTGATCCGCGAAATCATGGTGGCAGCCCGTTTGGGTGGCGGGGATCTTAGTATTAACCCGCGTTTGCGCCTGGCTGTTGAGAAGGCCAAGGCCTCGAATTTGGCGGCCGAAACCGTCAAACGCAACATCGAAAAAGCCACCGGCACGCTGGAAGGCGTGACCTACGAAGAAATCCGCTACGAAGGCTACGGCATCGGTGGCGCGGCCATCATCGTCGACACCATGACCGACAACCGTGTGCGTACCGTGGCCGAAGTGCGCCACGCCTTCAGCAAATACGGCGGCAATATGGGCACCGAGGGCTCGGTCTCGTTCCAGTTCAAGCATTGCGGCCAATTCGTTTTTGCCCCGGGCACGGACGAAGACAAGGTGATGGAAGTGGCGCTGGAGGCCGGCGCCGAAGACGTAATTACCGACGAAGACGGCGCCATCGAGGTACTGACGGCCTACCCCGATTTTGAAAAGATCAAGCTGGCTCTGGAAACCGCCGGCCTGAAACCCGAGGTGGCCGAAGTCACCATGCGGGCTGAGAACACCATAGAACTGGAAGGCGCTGACGCCGAAAAAATGCAAAAACTACTGGATGTGCTCGAAGACCTGGACGATGTCCAAGAAGTCTTTCACAACGCTGGCCTATGAAAGTCCTGGTTATTGGCGGTGGCGGCCGCGAACATGCACTCGCCTGGAAGCTCAACGGTTGCGCCCGCGTCACCCGGGTCTACGTGGCCCCCGGCAACGGCGGCACGGCGCTGGACGAGCAATTCATCAACGTACCGATCACTGATGTGCAGGCCCTGCGCCAGTGGGCGCAGACCGAAGGCATCTCGCTGACGGTGGTAGGCCCCGAAGGCCCGCTGGCGGCTGGCGTGGTGGACGAATTCCGCAGCCATGGCATGCGCATCTTTGGCGCTACCAAGGCGGCGGCGCAGCTAGAAAGCTCCAAGGCTTTCTCCAAGGCCTTCATGCAGCGGCACGGGATTCCTACGGCCGAGTTTGATACCTTCAGCGACCCGGTCGCAGCCCATGCCTACGTCGAGAAAATGGGCGCGCCCATTGTCGTCAAGGCCGACGGCCTGGCCGCCGGCAAAGGCGTGGTCGTGGCCCAAACCCTGGCCGAAGCCCACGAAGCCATCGACTTCATGCTGCTCGACAACACCTTGGGCGTGAGCCACAACGAGGGTGGGGCGCGGGTGGTGATCGAGGAATTCCTGGCCGGCGAAGAAGCCAGTTTCATCGTCCTGTGCGACGGCAAGAACGTGATCCCCCTGGCCACCAGCCAGGACCACAAACGCCTGCTGGACGGCGACCAGGGCCCGAACACCGGTGGCATGGGCGCGTATTCGCCCGCGCCTGTGGTGACCGCCGATGTGCATGCGCGGGCGATGCGCGAAATCATTCTGCCGACTATCAAGGGCATGGAAAAAGACGGCATCACCTACACAGGCTTTTTGTACGCCGGCCTGATGATCGACGCCAAGGGCAAGCCCAAGACGCTGGAATTCAACTGCCGCCTCGGCGACCCGGAAACCCAGCCGCTGATGATGCGGCTGAAGTCCGACCTGTTCGAGGTGCTGTGGGCGGCTACCGAGCCCGGCCCGCATGGCAAGCTCGACCAGATCAGCCTGGACTGGGACCGCCGCATCGCGCTGGGCGTGGTGGTGGCCGCCCATGGCTATCCGATGGCGCCGCGCAAGGGCGATGCGATTACCGGCTTGCCCAAGGCCACGGACGATGCCGTGGTGTTCCACGCGGGCACCGTCAAGGAGGGCGATGTGGTGTCGACCTCGGGCGGCCGGGTCTTGTGCGTGACGGTGCTGGCCGACAACGTCAAGCTGGCGCAGCAGCACGCCTACGAGGTGACGCGCGGCATCCATTTCGACGGCATGCAGTACCGCCGCGATATTGGATTCAGAGCCGTCAAAGGTTGAGCTTGGACACCGCTGAGCTGATGCGGGCCTATTTGCTGGGCCTGCAGTCGCGGATTACCACCCGCATGGCTGCACTGGACGGCGGCAGCTTCCTGAGCGATGCCTGGGAAAAGCCGCCCGGCGAGAAGCTGCAAGGGCAGGGCATTACCCAGATTTTGGAAAACGGTGTGGTGCTGGAGCGCGCGGGCTGCGGCTTTTCGCATGTGCGCGGGCCGCAGTTGCCACCATCGGCCACCCAGCACCGGCCGCAGCTGGCGGGTGCGCCGTTTGAAGCCATGGGCGTGTCGCTGGTGTTCCATCCGCGCAATCCGTATGCGCCCACGGTGCACATGAACGTGCGCATGATTGTTGCCACGCCGCAAGATGGTGAGCCGGTCTGCTGGTTCGGCGGCGGCATGGATTTGACGCCGATCTACGGCTTTGAAGAAGACGCGGTGCATTTTCACCGTGCTTGCCACAGCGCTCTCGCACCTTTTGGTGCCGACAAATATCCGCGCTTCAAGCAATGGTGCGACGAGTATTTTTATCTGAAGCACCGCCAGGAGCCGCGCGGCATTGGCGGCGTGTTTTTTGACGATTTCTCCGAGCTGGGTCCGCAGGAAAACCTGGCCATGGTGCAGGCCGTGGGCTCCGCATTCCTGGACGCCTACGAGCCGATTCTGCTGCGCCGCAAAGACACGCCGTACGGCGAGCGCGAGCGGGCTTTCCAGCTGTACCGGCGCGGCCGCTATGTGGAGTTCAATTTGGTCTGGGACCGGGGTACGCACTTCGGTCTGCAGTCGGGCGGACGAACCGAATCTATCCTGCTGTCGATGCCGCCGCTGGCCAGCTGGTCCTACCAGCACCAGCCGGAACCGGGCTCGGCCGAGGACGCATTGACGCGCGAGTTTCTGGTCCCGCGTGCATGGCTGTGACCCCGGTTTTGCGCCGCATCGGCGTGTTCGGCGGCGCTTTCGACCCGCCGCACAATATGCACGTGGCCCTGGCGCAGTCTGCATTGCAGCAGCTGCAGCTGGACGCCTTGTATGTGTTTCCCACTGGCCATGCCTGGCACAAAAGCCGGACTCTCAGCCCGCCATTGCACCGGCTGGCGATGGCCCAGTTGGCCTTTGCGGGCATCGCTGGCGTGCGGGTCGATCCACGGGAAATCCTGCGCGATGGCCCGACCTACACCATCGACACTTTGCATGAGTTGCGCGCCGAACATGCGCAGGCCCAGCTGTTCCTGCTGATGGGCGAAGACCAGGCGCGCCGGCTGCCCAGTTGGCATGGTTGGGAGGAGATTGTGCAGACTGCTATAATTTCCGTAGCTTCACGTGCTGATCCAACCAGCGCCAGCAGCCCATTTATGCCTGAATTCTTGCCGCCGGAACGTTTCCAGGCGCTGCATTTGCCCCCCATGGCGCTCAGTGCTACCGACATCCGTAACCGCGCCGCCACCTCGCAAGGGATAGCCCATCTGGTCCCAGAGGGCGTAGCACGTTATATTGACCAACACCATCTCTACCGAACTGACCGATGACCACCTCTGCCCAAAACGAAACCGTTGCGAAAAAAGACACCCAAAAACTCCAACGGGCCATCGTTGATGGACTGGAAGATGTCAAAGCCGTTGACATCGTGGTGTTCGACACCGAAGGCTTGTCGGCCCTGTTCGAGCGCGTGATCATCGCCTCGGGCACCTCGAACCGCCAGACCAAGGCCTTGGCCGCCAGCGTGCGCGATGCCGTGCGCGACGCAGGTTTTGCCAAGCCCCGTACCGAAGGCGAATCCAATGGCGAGTGGATCATTGTGGACTGCGGTCGCGCCGTGGTGCACATCATGCAACCCGCGATCCGCCAGTACTACCACCTGGAAGAGCTGTGGGGCGAAAAGCCGATCCGCCTGAAGCTGGGCGCGGCCAAGCCGCTGCCCAAGGCCGAAGAGCCTGCTGCACCGGTGAAGAAGGTTGCCGCCAAGAAGACCCCGGCCAAGAAGCTGTCGCCCGCAGCGGCCAAGCGCGCCAGCAAGATCGCTGCCCGCGAACACGCCGAAAGCCTGCTGGCGCCAGAACGCCCAGTGTTGGATGTGCCCAAGAAGGCGGCCCGCAAGACGGTAGCAGCCGTGGCTGCGCCGGCCAAGAAAGCCGTGCCCGCCAAGAAGGCCGTTGCGGCCAAGACGCCTGCCAAGACTGCGGTGAAAACCGCCATGAAGACCGTGGTTATTAAGGCCCCGATCGAGACGGTCAAGAAGGCGGCTGCCGCCAAACGCGCTGCGCCCAAAACGCCCAAGGCACCTGCCAAGCGAGCACCTGGCCGCAAGTAAATGAAGTTGGTGATTGTTGCCGTAGGCCAGCGCATGCCCGATTGGGCGCAAACCGCTTACGACGACTACGCCAAGCGCTTCCCACCCGAGCTCAAGATCGAGCTCAAGGCCGTAAAAACCGAGCCCCGGGGTTCCAAGACCCTGGAGACGATTTACGCGGCCGAGCGTGAGCGCATAGAAACCGCCATCCAGTCCAGCATAGGGCGCAATGCCCGTATCGTCGCCCTGGATGAACGCGGCACCGCACTCACCACCAAGGCATTGGCGGGTAAGCTCAAAGCCTGGCAGTTGGAGAGCGATGACGTGGCGCTGGTGATCGGCGGTCCCGATGGGCTGGACCCGGCATTTCGCCAGGCCGCCCACGAGCGCATCCGGCTATCGGACCTGACTCTGCCGCACGCGTTTGCCCGCGTGCTGCTGGTGGAGCAGTTGTACCGGGCGTGGTCGGTGAATGCCAACCACCCCTACCACCGAGAGTGAACCAGAGACATAGGCATGCTGAAATGGTTTGAAAACCTGGTGAGTCCTTACCCGGACGACACCCCCCAGCCGCCACCGCGCGGCTTTTTTCATTTTGTATGGGCGTGCAGCAAGGGCGTGCGCAAGTACATCCTGGCGATGACCTTGCTGACCGCCTGCGTGGGCGTGTTCGAGGCCTTGCTGTTTGCCATGATGGGGCGCGTGGTGGACTGGCTGGGCCAGGTGCCGCCGGCTTTGCTGTGGACCCAGGAGCGCAGCAGTTTGCTGCTGCTGGGTGCTCTGCTGCTAGGCAGCCCGCTATTGATTGCATTGCAGACTCTGTTCAAGCACCAGACCCTGGCGGCCAATTTTCCAATGCTGCTGCGCTGGAAGTTCCACCGCCTGATGCTGGGCCAGAGCATGGGCTTTTACCAGGACGAGTTCGCCGGCCGGGTTGCCACCAAGGTGATGCAGACCGCGCTGGCAGTGCGCGATGTGTGCATGATCCTCGGCGATATTCTGGTCTTCGTGACCATCTATTTCGTCACCATGGTGGCGGTGGTGGGCAACTTCAACGCCTGGATGCTGCTGCCGTTTCTGGGCTGGGTGATTCTGTACGCGATTGCCATCCGCTACTTTGTGCCGCGCCTGTCGGGTGTGGCCAAGAAGCAGGCCGATGCGCGCTCGCTGATGACCGGCCGTATCACCGACGCCTACACCAATATTGCGACCGTGAAGCTGTTTTCCCACGCTGGGCGCGAAGCGGGTTTCGCCCGTTCGGCGATGCAGGATTTCCTGAAGACCGTGCAGCGGCAGATGCGCCTGGTCAGCGGTTTTGAGGTAGTCAACCACGTACTGGGCATGCTGCTGATACTGGCGACGGCTGGTCTGGCGCTGTGGCTGTGGACGCAGGGGCGGGTCGGCGTGGGCGCGGTAGCGGCAGCGACCGCCATGTCGCTGCGCCTGAACGGCATCTCGCACTGGGTGATGTGGGAAATGGCCTCGCTGTTCGAACATGTGGGGACGGTGCAAGACGGGCTCAACACCTTGACCCGTCCGCAGGCGGTGCAGGATATTCCCCAGGCTCCGCCACTGCGCGTGCCCAAGGGGGAGGTGCAATTCGAGAACGTCGACTTTGCCTATGGCGCCACCGGCCCGGATGCGCGCAAGGTGATCGACCGCATGTCGCTGCATATCCGTGCGGGCGAGAAGATCGGTCTGGTGGGCCGCTCGGGTGCCGGCAAGTCGACCATCGTGAATCTGCTGCTGCGCTTCTACGACGTGGAGCACGGCCGCATTCTGGTTGACGGCCAGGACATCGCCAAAGTGTCGCAGGAGAGCCTGCGCGCGCAGATCGGCATGGTCACGCAGGACACCTCTTTGCTGCACCGCTCGGTGCGCGACAACATCCTGTATGGCCGGCCGGATGCCACCGATGCCCATATGGAGGCGGCAGCGCGGCGTGCCGAAGCCTTTGATTTCATCCAGACCCTGAGCGACCCCAGCGGCCGCAAAGGCTTTGATGCCCATGTAGGCGAGCGCGGTGTGAAGCTGTCGGGAGGCCAACGCCAGCGGATTGCAATTGCGCGGGTGATGCTGAAAGACGCGCCGATTCTGCTGCTCGACGAGGCAACCAGCGCGCTGGACTCAGAAGTCGAGGCGGCCATCCAGTCCAGCCTGTACCGGCTGATGGAGGGCAAGACCGTGGTGGCCATTGCGCATCGGCTGTCGACGATTGCCGCGATGGACCGTTTGGTGGTGCTGGACAAGGGGCGCATCGTGGAGATGGGCGACCACCGCAGCTTGCTGGCATCGGGAGGCTTGTACGCGCGCTTGTGGGCGCACCAGAGCGGAGGCTTTCTGGGTGAAGAGGACGACGAGGCGGAGCCTGTTGCGATGGTCTAGATCGCAGCGCGCACCCAGGTTGGGGGGCAAGGGTTCAAAAAATTCGAAGTATTCCGACGAATTGCGTGAACTTTTCGGCCGAGGCCGTTTCTACACTAGCCATCGAGTTCACTGATTGGGGCCTAGCCGCCCTGTGTTGTACATATGGCATTGCCCCCGTCTTCCGCTGCAGAGTCTGCAAAACCCAAGGCCTATACCGGTGTAGCAATGGCCTTGCACTGGGTACTTGCGCTGGCCTTGATCGGCCTGTTTGCCGCAGGCACCTACATGGTGGACTTGTCGTTCTCTCCGCTGCGGCTCAAGCTCTACAACTGGCATAAATGGGCGGGCGTGACGATTCTGGCGCTGTCGGCGCTGCGTTTGCTGTGGCGCTTTACCCACCGTCCGCCGGCCCTGCCAGCCGCCATGGCGCAAAGCATGCCGAAGTGGCAGCACTGGGCCCATGAAGGCACGCACTACGCGATGTACGCCTTGTTCTTCATTGTTCCTTTGCTTGGCTGGGCCTATAGCTCGGCAACCGGCTTCCAGATCGTGTTGTTTGGGCAACTTCCGTTGCCGGACCTGGTGTCTGCCAGCAAGGAGCTGGCTGAAACACTCAAGCCCCTGCACAGGCTCGCCGCCTGGTCCTTGTGCGCCCTGGTGGTGGTGCATGTGGCGGCGGCGTTCAAGCACCAGTGGATTGACCGTGACGGCCTGATCGGCCGCATGCTGCCCTGATTCTGTTTTTATTCTCGCGAAAGTAGTCCATGTCCTCTTTGTTGAAATTGTCTGTAGCGGTGCTTGTTTCCAGTGTTGCCGTTGGCGCCTATGCGCAGCAAAAGCTGGTGCCGGCCCAGAGCGAAATCGTGTTTGTCAGCAAGCAGATGGGTGTGTCCGTCGAAGGCCGCTTCAAGAAGTTTGATGCCCAGCTGAATTTTGATCCGGCCAAGCTGGACACCAGCAAGGTGAGCTTCACGGTGGACATGGCCAGTGCGACCCTGGGTGTGCCAGAAACCGATGCCGAATTGCCCAAGCCCACCTGGTTCAATCTGGGCAAGTTTCCCCAAGCGACTTTTGTTTCCAGCAGCATCAAGGCTTTGGGCGGCGGCAAGTTTGACGTGGCCGGCAAGCTCAACATCAAGGGCCAGGTCCGCGATGTGGTGGTGCCTGTGAGCATGGTGCAAACTGGGCCCTCCACTGTCGCTAGCGGCGTTTTGCCTATCAAGCGCCTGGCGTTCAAGATCGGCGAAAACGAGTGGGCCGATACCTCCATGGTGGCCGATGACGTGCAGGTCAAATTCAAGTTCAACCTGACCGGTGTAGGCAAGCTCTAAGCCCTGCAGCGTCTGTGTTACCAGTTCCCTTTTCCCTTAACCATTCTTGAAAG
The DNA here is from genome assembly GCF_031458075.1 of Rhodoferax ferrireducens. Lineage (GTDB taxonomy): Bacteria > Pseudomonadota > Gammaproteobacteria > Burkholderiales > Burkholderiaceae_C > Rhodoferax_B > Rhodoferax_B ferrireducens_A. The sequence goes on from NZ_JAVDXT010000002.1 coordinate 1,302,994, forward strand.
AGAAACCCATGCGCCACACCTTGCTCGCCCTTGCCGCTATCGCCACTTTGTCCGTGGGTACTGCGCAGGCAGAGTCTGCAACCTATGCAGTTGATCCAACCCATACTTTCGTGACTTTCGAGATCGGCCACATGGGTGCTTCCACGAACCGTGGCCGCTTCGACAAAAAAGAAGGTTCGGTACAGCTGGACCGCGCTGGCAAGACCGGTAAAGTGGATCTGAAGATCGACGCAACCTCTTTGTCCACCGGCACGGCTGCATTTGACAAGCATCTGCAAAGCGCGGATTTCTTCAACGTCGCCCAGTTTCCTACCATCGGTTTCACCGCTGAAAAATTTGTCTTCAACGGCGACAAGGTGTCGGAAGTGGTCGGCAACCTGACCTTGCTGGGCAAGACCAACCCTGTCACTTTGAAGGCCAGCCAGTTCAATTGCTACCAGAACCCCATGCTCAAACGTGAGGTCTGCGGCGGTGATTTTGACACCACCATCCAACGCAGCCAATGGGGCATGACTTGGGGCGCGAACTACGGCTTCCCCGACGCGGTTCGCCTGGTGGTCCAGGTCGAAGCCGTCAAACAGTAATCTGCATCAGCTCTCTGGTCAGCCCGCCCATCGCAACGATGGGCGGGCTGTTCTTTTTGCGGGTAGCCACACCCGATAATCGCGCCATGATCGATTTCATTTACCTCGCCTCGCAAAGCCCACGCCGCAGCCAACTGTTGGACCAACTGGGGGTACGCCACGAACTGCTGTTGCCGGATGCCGATGAAGACAGTGAAGGTTTGGAGGTTGCTATCAAAAACGAAGCGCCTGCCGCTTATGTAAAGCGCGTTACAGGCCTAAAACTTGATGCTGCTTTGGCCCGCCTGAAGCGTCGGCGCCTGCCCGTGGCTCCGATACTCTGTTCCGACACCACGGTGGCTCTGGGCCGCAAAATATTCGGTAAGCCGGACGATGCTGCGGATGCCGCCCGCATGCTGGCCGAGCTGGGCGGTACCCGGCACCGCGTACTGACGGCGGTAGCCGTGCAGCACCGGCACAAGCGCCAGGAGGCGCTGAGCGATTCACGCGTGACCTTTGCTGCTTTGACCCCGGCGCAGATCAAAAGTTACGTGGCCTCGGGCGAGCCGCTGGGCAAGGCCGGAGCCTATGCGGTACAGGGCAGGGCGGCAGGGTTTATCTCGCAGATCAGCGGCAGCTATTCAGGCATCATGGGCTTACCCATGTTCGAGACAGCGCAGCTACTGCGCGCTGTAGGCTTCAAGCTGTGACTACACCTGCCATGCAACAAGACATCCTCATCAATTGGTCGCCCCAGGAAACCCGTGTTGCCGTGGTCGAGCACGGCTCTGTGCAAGAGCTGCATGTGGAGCGCACACTGGAGCGCGGCATGGTGGGCAACGTCTACCTGGGCAAGGTGGTGCGGGTCTTGCCGGGCATGCAATCCACGTTTATCGATATCGGACTGGAGCGGGCCGCGTTCTTGCACGTGGCCGACCTGGCAAACGGCTTTGTGGGACACAAGGCTGCCGAGCTGGACGCCAACGGCGTACCGCGCCCAGCCGCACCCAGCGTACCCATCGAGCGACAGGTTTTCGAGGGCCAGGCCTTGATGGTGCAAGTCATCAAGGACCCGATCGGCACCAAGGGTGCACGACTGTCCGCCCAGATCAGCATCGCCGGCCGATTGCTGGTGTTCTTGCCGCAGGACGACCATGTCGGGGTGTCGCAAAAAATCCCCCTGGCTCAGCGCGAGGACTTGCGGCGGCGTTTGCAGACCCTGGTGGGTGATGCCAGCACTGGCGGCGGTGGCGGCTTTATTCTGCGCACCAATGGTGAGGATGCCACCGATGCCGAACTGGCGGACGATATTGCCTATCTGCGCAAGGCTTGGGCGCGCATCAAAAGCGCCTCGGTGCGCTTGCCGCCCACGTCCTTGCTGCACCAGGACCTGAACTTGTTGCAGCGCGTACTGCGTGATCTGGTGTGTGAGCAAACCCAGACCATCCGGCTGGATTCCCGCGAGCAGTTTGAAAAACTGCAGGTGTTTGGCAAGGAGTTCATGCCGGCGGCGGTTGAGAAGCTGCAGCACTACAAGGGCGAACGCCCTATTTTTGATTTGTTTTCCATCGACGAGGAAGTCGCGAAGGCGCTGGGGCGGCGGGTTGATCTGAAGTCGGGTGGTTACCTGATAGTCGACCAGACCGAGGCACTGACCACGGTGGATGTGAACACCGGCGCGTTTGTCGGTGCGCGCAACTTTGACGACACGATTTTCAAGACGAATCTGGAAGCCACCCAGGCCATCGCCCGCCAATTGCGTCTACGTAATCTGGGGGGTATTGTGATTGTGGACTTTATCGATATGGCGCGCGAAGACCACCGTGAGACGGTGCTGGCGGAGTTCCGCAAGCAACTGGGACGGGACCGGGTCAAAACCACGGCAGGTGCGTTTTCGGCGCTAGGGCTGGTGGAGATGACACGCAAGCGTACCCGCGAATCGCTGGCCCATATGCTGTGTGAACCTTGCGCTGTGTGCAGCGGCAAAGGCACGGTCAAAACTGCGCGCAGCGTGACCTACGACATCCTGCGCGAAATCCTGCGCGAAGCTCGCCAATTCAACCCGCGCGAGTTCCGCATCGTGGCCTCACCCAAGGTGATTGAGCTGTTTCTGGATGAAGAAAGCCAGCATTTGGCGGGCCTGAGCGACTTCATCGGCAAGCCGATCTCGTTGCAAAGCGAGGGTGCCATGGGCCAGGAGCAGTACGACATTGTGCTGCTGTGAGGCTGGTTTAAATCCAGCGAAACTGGCCGTTCTCGCGCAGTCCATGGATAGTCATAGCGTGGGCTGCCAGTTCTTCTTTCTGCCAGACTTTCTGCTGTGCAAGCCGGCGTGACTTGGCGAGTTTGCGGGTCAGCCAGCTTTGGTTCAGCAATTTGTAGTTGTAGCGGTAACCCAGGCCATCGTGTTCCGCCAGGCCGCGCTCTTGCTTCATCGCTGATTGCGTAACCGAACCGTAGTGGTGCAACCAAGATGCACCCGTCATGCCAATGGGAATGCGGGCTTTCTCCAGCTCGTGGAAGAACAGGGTGTCTTCATAGCCCAGCAGTTTGGGTACAGGTTGGAAGTAACCAATGTCCATCCATACCGATTGGTGCACTGCCAGGCACACGGCATGGCGCCCACTGACCCGTACAGTGCCCGCCATTTTTTTCGATGCCATCGGGGCGAACTGTTCAAAGTCGTAATCCAGCGGCCCCTCGACCAGGGCGGGTGAAACGACCTTTAAACCGTGTTGTTCTGCGGCACCTATCAGCGATTCGATCCATTGTGGACTGACCAGTACATCGTTGTTCATCACGATAGTCCATTCGGCCTGCAAGGCCAGGGCACCCTGGTTCCAGGCTACTCCGCAGCCGAGGTTGTCCTGGTTGTATATGCGCCCACCGACAGGTACAGTGAGTAGGTAGTTGCGGGTGTCGTCTTTGGAGCCGTTGTCCACAACGATGAGTCGTGACAAATCCATGCCGTGCCGAACCATGCTGTCTATGCATTGGCGGGTGTATTCGACCTGGTTGTAGCAGGCGAAAGTGAGGGCGTAGCGTGCGGGATTCATATCAGGTAGTTTGTGGCCGCAACACTTGCGCGGCCAGAGTGGACACCATTAGCGCGTAAAACGAGATGGTGTATTTGAGGTTGAAAGTTTCGGTGCTCAAGCCGAAGCAAAACACCGCCACGATATAGCAAAGGCCAACCAGGCCGGCGGCGCGTACGCTAGGTATCTGTGAGCGCGTACCTCGGTAGAAAACCACCGCTGGCACGATAAACATCAACAGACTGGACACAAGGCCGAACACCCCAGAGCGCAGGGCGTTCTGCATGATCTCGTTATGCACGCCGTTATGGATGAGGGCGAACTCCAAGGCTTCTGTATTAAAGGGGGCAATAGACGGAATGCCGGATAGTGCGGGATAGTGCGAATCTCCGTAGCCAGCCAGTGGCTGCTCTAAAAAAAGCAAGCCCGCCATTTTGAGCAGCGACATGCGTAACCCGGTGGACGTGTCGTGGCCGTAGCCATGCGTATACGCCAAGAATTCGTTGATGGCCAAGCCTATGCGTTCATGCACCATGGCATTTGTTTCGTACACCATCACCCCGAGAAAACCCAAGCTTAGGAGTACAGGAATGAGTGTTTTGATCTGGCGTACCTGGTGTACCAGAATAAGCCACAGCAGTATCAAAAACGGAAAAGCAATCCATCCGCTGCGTGAACCTGTGCCAATGCTGATCCAGGCAGCGATGGCTATACCCATGATTTTGAGACTCTTGAGCAGGATGCGATCAGGTCCGTAGAGGTTCAGTGTGATCAGGCAAATAAAGCCCAATAGCGTCGCATACTGGCCCAAAGATAGTGGGTCTACTGCAAACGTGCCAAAGCGCTCGCTCGTCATGGAGGCATACCCATAGGGGTGCACCAGCAAAACGCCGCATAGTATGAGCAATGAAAGCGGTGCGGACCACTCCAGCAAGCGCACAAAATCAATCTGCTTGTGCAAAAGATATGTAAAGAGTGCGATCGCGAGCAGCGTCCGGCTTGGTCCGTCCATCAACCCAGGTTGCCAATGTCCCCGGATCAATTGCCCAGCCAGCACGGCAATCAAGGGCGATGCCAAGGCGCCGACGATCCACAGTCTGGCGGATTCGCCACGCAATACTGCAAATCCAGTTTCGGTACGCGCCAATTGCCAGGTCGCAATACCCACCAGACAAAATACAAAAAAAATCGTCCAACTGCGCACGCTGAGAAGGCACAAAGGTGCCAGCGCCAGACATGCGATGAATAGTAAATCGGGGATACTCAGCGGGCTGTTTTCGGCCGAGGTTTGGTAAATCTCCCTTCTAGCCAAGATGCGCGTCAATTGGGTTGCCTGGGGCAGGCGAAGGGCACTAGTGGGCATGAACAAACAAAAATATATGCAAAAAAATCGGTATCAAAAAGTGCTTGTGGTATGCCCAGGTAACGCAATGACAGCAGGCCCGGAGGCGCTGCACCAGCTGGTCGAGCGCATGAACGCGTTAGGTCAACCCGCCGCGATGGTATATCACCCGTTTGATCAAACTTTTACCACTCCTCAGGCTTATAAAAAGTACAACGCACCCGTACAACAATACCAAGACCAGCCTGGTAACCTGATTTTATTCCCTGAGATATTTACCAAATTGGCGCTGAAGACCTGTGCTGCCCAAGCCGCCATCTGGTGGATGTCCGTGAACAATTTTACGTGCGTGCGTTACCAGAACCCTTTGCGCGACAAATTACGCTATCTCAAGAATCAGATCAAAGGGCGCATTCCGTGGCGGGGACTGGATGCTCTTCGTGGCTTGCCGCATTTTGCGCAAAGCCACTACGCCAGCTTGTTCCTACAGGAGCATGGCATTGAGGCTTTGTCGTTGTCGGATCCGATACCCGTCTATACCGAAGCTGCGTACTTGGCATCGCTTCCTGAACGCTTGGCACAAGCGCAACGTATCAACCGTATTTTTTACAACCCCCACAAGGGGGCGGCGATTACAGCCCAGCTCCGGGCCGCTTTTCCTGCCTGGGATTTCATGCCGTTAACGGGTTACAACCGACAGCAACTGGCGGACCACTTTCTGAGTGGAAAAATCTATATGGATTTTGGCCACCATCCTGGCAAAGACCGTCTCCCGCGCGAGGCTGTGTTGCATGGCTGTTGCGCGATAACGGGACTATATGGTTCGGCTGCTAATAGTGTGGATATACCTATGGATATACGCTACAAGCTTGATCCATTGGCGCCTGATTTTGTGGCGAACTTTGGGCGCGAGGTGCAGCGCATTTTCGATGCAACAGTCGAAAGCCAGAATGATTTTCTGGCCTACCGCACCGCAATCATGCAGGAGCCAGCCAATTTCGATAAGCAGATAGTGGCTGCATTTTTAGAGTAGGTTCTGCACCATTTGATACACCCGGCCAGGCAGCATTTCGCTGAGACAGTCGCTGCGGCTTTGGGTATGGTTTTCGCATCCAGCTTTGCTGCACGGCACGCAGGCCATCGTTCCTTGCAATAGCGTGATGTTGTGCACCTTCTGCTCTGGAGCTTGCGGGATATAAGATTGGCGAGTATCGGGTGTGCTGGGCCATGGGCCCCAGCGGACCGGATTGGTGGGGCCAAACAGCGTGAGTACGCGGATACCACTGGCGGCGGCCAGGTGCGTCACGGAAGTGTCGGGGCCGATATACAGCTGTGCCCTCTGAAACAAGCAGACCAACTGGTTGAAGTTGAGCTGACCACTGGAGTCAATCAGCCGCGGTGAGGGCGCGACATCACGTAGTTGTTGGATGCAGTCCTGGTCCACGGAACTGGCGCTGCCGGTCAGTACCACCTGGTGGCCTGCCTCGATCAACTGCTCCAGCAGTTGTCGAAAATGCGCTATCGGCCACTGCTTATACGGCCACATCGACGGAGCGTGGACGACGATGGCTTGGGGTGTAACCAATGTATCGAGTTGGGGTGGGAGTGCTTGGACTGGCGGGGCCTGCACCCTGGTATCTTTGACTGCAGCAGTGTGCCAGGGGGCCAGCAAAGCCATTTTTTCCATGACGACGTGCTGTGCGCCTTCGTCTCCATCACTGACGACCACGTGGCTCAGGATGCGCTTCTTCCACCAGTTGCTGGAGTTTTTGGCGGGGATGATGCCGCTGCGGTGATGCCGGCTTGCGGCCCAGCCAATCAGATGCGCCCGGTCGCTAGGCTGGGTGACGAGTGCCAGGTCGTAACGCTTCCATATGGTGCGCAGCACTTCCAGCGTATCGCGCCAACCTTTGGTAGGGTGGGTTGTGATGAGCGAGTGGATGTCCGGGTTGCCTTTCAGCATGCCCAAGGTACCGGCCAGGCCGATAACGTCGATCTGCGCTTCAGGCCATTGTTGGCGTGCTGCCCGGATCAGCGGCGTGGTTAGCAGCACATCACCAATTTGCCGGGTGGCAATCACCAGTATTTTTTTCACAAAAAGGTGCGTCTTCTGCGATGGATGAGACGGCGTTTCGCGTCAGGCCGCCAATGCGGGCTGTGTGCCAAATTGCAGCGCATGTAAGCGCGCGTAAAGTCCGGCTCGGGTAATCAGCTCGGCGTGGGTGCCGATCTCGATGATTTCGCCCTGGTCGAGCACGGCTACCCGATCCGCATGTTCGATGGTGGATAGGCGGTGCGCAATGATCAGTGTGGTACGACCCGTCATCAGGCGTTGCAAGGCTTCCTGTACCAGGCGTTCTGACTCCGTGTCGAGGGCTGAGGTGGCTTCATCCAGAATCAGTATCGGCGCATCTTTGTACAGCGCACGGGCGATGGCCAGGCGTTGGCGCTGGCCGCCCGATAGCTCGGCCGCATTGTGGCCCGTCATGGTGTCAATGCCTTGCGGCGCATCGTCCAGAAACCCGCCCAGGTTCGCAGCCCGCAAGCAGGCTTCGACCCGCGCCCGGTCGGGTGTGTCACCTAGCGCAACGTTGGCGGCCAGGGTGTCGTTGAACATCACCACATCCTGGTTGACGATGGCAAACTGGTTGCGCAAAGCCTTGAGCTGCCAGTCGTTGATGTTGTGGCCATCGACCAATACGTTGCCCGTTTGGGCAGATACAAACCGCGGTAGCAAATTGACCAGCGATGTCTTGCCGGAGCCTGAAGGCCCTACCAATGCCACCACTTCACCCGGCGCAACGTTCAGTGAGACCTGGTTCAAGGCTGAACGGGTTTCGTCGTCTCGGTAACGTACGGTCACGGCTTGGAATTCGATCCGTCCCTTCGCCCGTGCGAGGACGAAGTTGCCACTCGGCTCCATGGGCGTTTTTTCAATCAGGTCGAGGGCCCGTTCCATGGCCGCGAGTCCGCGGGTCACCGGGCTGGCGATGTCTGAAAGCCGTTTGACCGGGGCGATCAGCATCAGCATGGCGGTGATATACGACGCGAATTCCCCCGCGCTGACTTCGCTGGAGCCTTGCAGCAGCGCTACGCAAATCACACTGGACAATGCAATCGCCGACATCATGTGGGTCATGGGCGTTACCGCCGCCGAGGCTGTGGCCGACTTCATGGCCAGCCGGCGCAAGCCCTGGCTGAGCTGGCCGAAGCGCTTGGCCTGCGCGCCCTGCGCGGCATGCAATCGCACTACCCGGTAGGCCAACACGTTCTCTTCCACCACATAGGCGAGCCCATCGGTTGCCCCTTGGCTGCTTTTGGCAATCTGGTACAGCCGGCGCGACAGCGTACGCGTCACAAATGCCACAGACGGGAATAGGACCACCAGAATCAGCGTCAACTGCCAGTTCAGATACAGCAGATAGGCCACCAGAGCGACCAGAACCATGGCGTCTTTGGCAAAGCCCATCACCGAGGTGACGAGCAAAATGGCGCCGTTCTGCACTTCATAGACGATGGTGTTGGACAGCGAACTGGCATTTCTCTGGGAGAACAGCGCACTTTGCGCGTCCAACAAACGGCCAAACATGGCGGTGCGCAGCGTATCGAGGCCATCCTGGGTAATTTTGGCCATGGCCACATCCCCCAAGAAGCTGCTCAGGCCCCGCAGGCCGAACACGGCAATCAATGCGATGGGGACGAGCCAGGGATTCAGAGCGCCCTTTTGAAAGCCATTGTCGAGCAAGGGCTTGAGCATGGCGGGTACCAAGGGCTCGGTAGCGGCGCCGATGATGGTGGCCAGGATGACAACCAGCCACGCCGAGCGACGGCCTTTGAAGAAATAAGGCGATAGCCGGCTAACGCTTTTCCGCAGCAGGTTAACCAGGCTGGGGTGAGTCTCGGTGTTCATGGTGTGACTGCCTGGGTAATAGGTGATGGCTGGAGCGGCAGTTGCAAGTAACAAAGGCGGTGGGCGTTAACGCAAACAGACCACACGGTTTTCAACGAAGGCTTCGGAACTTTTCAAAGAGTCGGGATTATCCAGCTTTTCACAAGCCGTCCCGCGGTGGGGCTGGGCTGGGCGCTGACTGCTTGCGCTTGCCTTCATAATCGCCAGCCTATGTTTGAACTTCATTCGCTCACTCCACTTGCAGGCGGCGCTCTCTGATGGGTTTGTCTGTTGTCATCATTACCAAGAACGAAGCCCTGAATTTGGCACCCTGCCTGGAGTCGGTCGCCTTCGCCGATGAGCTGGTCGTGGTGGACAGCGGTAGCACCGATGGCACCTTGCAGATCGCCCAGTCGTTTGGGGCCAAAATTCTGCAGACACCAGATTGGCCTGGTTTTGGGCGGCAGAAGAACCGCGCGGTGGATATGGCGACGCAGGACTGGATTTTGTCGATTGATGCCGATGAGCGCATTGGGCCTGTTTTGCGGGATGAAATCATGGCCACTATGGCGTCCCCCACCCATAAGGTGTATGCGCTGAACCGGCGCTCCAGTTACTGCGGCCAGACCATGAACCACTCAGGCTGGTATCCGGACCCCGTCGTGCGCTTGTTTCAGCGTGGCGCAGCACGGTTTTCTGACGACCTGGTGCACGAGTCGCTGCGCACCAGCTTGCCGATTGGGGCGTTGCAAGGCCCGATGGCGCACCTGAGCTTTCGCAACCTGGAGTCGGTACTCGACAAGGTCAACCGCTACTCCACAGCCGGCGCACAGGCTTTGGCCAACAAGGGTAAGTCAGCCTCGCTGGGTAAGGCTTTGCTGCATGGCTTCTGGGCATTCTTCCGTACCTACGTCGTCCGCCGTGGCTTTCTGGATGGACGCATGGGCTTGGTATTGGCGATTTCGAATGCCGAAGGCACCTATTACCGCTATTTGAAGCTGTGGTTGCTGCAGCGTCCGGTGGATGAGAAAGAGCCTGCCTGATGGCATTAAAGATAGCGCTGGTCGTGCTGACCTACAACCGTGCGAATGCACTGCTGGCCGTGCTGCGTTCCTTGGCAAGCCAGTGCGGACCAGGCCATTCGGTGTGGATCGCCGACGATGGTTCCCGCCCCGAGCAAGTGGACGCCATGCGACTAGGCATGCCCAGCTTTGCCTGCCCGGTGCACCACGTATGGCATCCTGATGTCGGCTTTACCGCGGCGCGCGCGCGCAATCTGGCTGCAGCGCAGAGCGATGCCGACTATCTGATTTTTCTGGATGGTGACTGCGTACCCAATGCTGCATTCATCGCCCAGCATCTGCTGCTGGCCCAAACCGGGGCATTCGTGAATGGCAGCCGGGTGCTGCTGAATGAAAATGTGACCCGCCTTGTGGAACAAAACGCCTTGGATCTGCTCCAACTCGGCGCGGTAGACTGGGTGCGCATGCGCTGGAGCGGTGAAAGCAATAAGTTGCTGCACCTGCTGCACTGGCCTTCGGCTCCGTTCAGGACCTCGACCGAGTTCCGCTGGAAGGGCATCCGCAGCTGTAATTTCGCTGTGTGGAGCAAGGACTTCCGGGCTGTCAACGGTTTCGATGAAAGCTTCAATGGCTGGGGCCATGAGGATGCCGACCTGGTGCTGCGTTTGCACCACCATGGCATGCAACGAAAAAATGGTTTCTGGGGCACCGAGGTCTACCACTTGTGGCACCGGGAGAACGCCAGAGACCAGGAGAGTATCAACCGCCAGCGTGTGCTGGCGCGCATGCAGGGCGCACAGGTAAAGGCCGATGTGGGGCTGGACCAACTGGCAGACCGCCAAGGGGTGCAGGTCACCCGTATCAACTAAATAGCATGGGAGAAGATTTGTGAAGAATTTGGGTTTGCATTGGCACAGACGCCAGGTAATGGGTGTGATGGGGCTTGTGGCTGCGGTGGCCGCAGCGCCTGCCTTGGCCCAGTTTCGGGTGGAGGTTTCGGGCATCGGCCTGACCCAGCTGCCGATTGCCGTGGCCAGCTTCCGTGGCGACGAGCAATCGCCGCAAAAGATTGGCGCGATTGTGCAGGCCGATCTGGAGCGCAGCGGGCAGTTCCGGGCCATCGATGCCAGCGGTGTGGCGCTGGACGAAACGGCTCGGCCCGACGTGGCCTTGTGGCGGCAAAAAACCGCCGACTCCCTGGTGACTGGCAGCGTGACCCGGCTGGCGGATGGCCGCTACGACGTGCGTTTTCGCCTTTGGGACGTGGTGCGCGTACAAGACCTGGGCGGCCAGAGCTTTACCGTTCCTCAAGGGGATTTGCGCCTGGCGGCCCATCGCATCGCCGACTTCATTTATGAAAAGCTGACGGGCGACAAAGGCATTTTTTCGACCCGCATCGCCTACGTCACCAAGGCAGGTACCCGCCATACGCTGTGGGTTGCCGATGCCGATGGCGAGAACAGCCAGACTGCGCTGGCCAGCCCCGAGTCCATCATTTCCCCGGCCTGGTCGCCCAACGGTGCACAGCTGGCCTACGTGTCCTTCGAAGCGCGCAAACCGGTGATCTACGTGCACGACGTATCCAGCGGCAAGCGCCGCTTGATCGCCAACTTCAAGGGCTCCAACAGTGCCCCCGCCTGGTCGCCAGATGGCCGCACCTTGGCCATGACCTTGAGCCGCGACGGCGGTTCTCAGCTCTACACGATTGACGCCACCAACGGCGGTGAGCCGCGACGGCTCACACAGTCGAGCGGTATCGACACCGAGCCCCGGTATTCGGCCGACGGCAAATACATTTACTTCGTCAGCGACCGTGGCGGTGCACCGCAGATCTACCGCATGCCCAGCAGCGGCGGCAATCCAGAGCGCGTTACCTTTACCGGCAGTTACAACATCTCGCCCAGCATCAGCCCGGATGGCCGCTGGCTAGCCTACATTTCCCGCATCGGCGGCGCGTTCAAGTTGCAGGTGATGGAACTCAGCACCTCCACCGTGACCAGCATCACCGATACCAGCGCCGACGAGAGTCCCAGCTTTGCCCCAAACAGCCGCTTGTTGGTTTATGCGACCCAGCAACAAGGCCGCGAGGCTTTGATGACCACCACGTTGGACGGCAAGATCAAGGCCCGCCTCGCAGGGCAGGCCGGCGATATACGTGAACCGGACTGGGGTCCGTTTCAGAAACCATAAATCCTTATTCATTAACCAGGAGTTTGAACATGAAAAATATGATCTGGGCGCTGTCGTTGACCGCCGTGTTGGCGGGTTGTGCGTCGGGAGTCAAGCTGGACGATGTGCCAGTTGTAGACAAGAGCGGCGCCGGCGTAACCCCATCGGGCGCAGGCGCCCAAAGTGGCAATGCATCGGGTGCCACCCAAAGCGGCGTGACGCCGGTAGATTTGTCGGGTTCCAGCTCGGTAGCCACCGGCCCTGCCAGCGGCCGTATCGTGTACTTCGATTTCGACAGCTATGCCGTAATGCCTAGCGACCAGGCCATCATCGAAACCAATGCCCGCTACCTGAAAGCCGACAAGACCCGCCGTGCCGTGGTCGAAGGTCATACCGACGAGCGCGGTGGCCGTGAATACAACCTGGCGCTGGGCCAAAAGCGTTCCGAGTCGGTGCGCCGCGCCTTGGGTCTGTTGGGTGTTGCCGATAGCCAGCTCGAAGCCGTCAGCTTCGGCAAGGAAAAGCCGGCCGTGCAAGGCAGCGATGAGGCGGCCATGGCCAAGAACCGCCGCGCCGAGATCAGCTACCGATGAGCCGCAGCCCTGCACCGCGTCTGGCCGCCGTGGCGTTGGGCTGCTGGATGCTGCTTGCCGGCAGTGCCCACGCCGCTTTGTTCGAGGACGACGAAGCCCGCAAAGCCATTTTGGATTTGCGCGCCAAAGTCGACATGATTTCCCAAAAGGCGGCGGAGGATGCCAGGAGAGCATCTGAGGAAAACAGCCAGCTGCGCCGCAGCCTGCTCGATCTGCAAAGCCAGATTGAAAACCTGCGCAATGACATGGCCCGGCAACGCGGCCAGGACGAACAGTTGGCCCGCGATGTCGCCGAGGTGCAGCGCCGCCTGAAGGACCAGGCGCAAGGGGTGGATGAGCGCTTGCGCAAATTTGAACCCAGCAAAGTCTCGGTAGACGGCAAAGAGTTCACCGCCGACCCCGCGGAAGTGCGCGAATTCGATGCGGCTTTGGCGGTGTTCCGTAGCGGCGACTTTGTGGCTGCGCAAAACGCGTTTACGGCCTTCACCAAGCGCTACCCGCAAAGTGGCTATGGTCCTTCGGCCTTGTTCTGGCTGGGCAATGCCCAATACGCCAACAAAGACTACAAGGGCGCGGTGACCAACTTCCGCACCATGCTGACGTCGGCGGCAGACCATCCGCGGGCGCCAGAGGCTGCCTTGTCGATTGCCAATTGCCAGATGGAGCTGAAGGACAGCAAGGCGGCCCGCAAGACCTTGGAAGACCTGGTCAAGGCCTATCCGCAGTCTGAAGCCGCATCCGCAGCCAAGGACCGCCTGAGCAAGCTCAAGTAAGCAGATACTATATTTGCTATTTTTATCGTAGCTGCTTACGCTGATTATATAAGCGCTAGAAGGCTATTTTGTGCATAATCCAACTGTAGACACAGCCGCGCCAGCCGATCTGGCGCGGCGCTTTGGCGGGCTGGAGCGCCTGTATGGTGTGGCCGGCGCCGCGCGCATCCGTGCAGCGCACGTGGTGGTTGTGGGTATCGGCGGCGTCGGCTCGTGGACGGTCGAAGCCCTGGCCCGCAGCGGGGTGGGGCGCTTGACGCTGATCGATATGGACCACGTGTCTGAGTCCAACATCAACCGCCAGATCCACGCGCTGGAGTCCACCGTCGGCCAGGCCAAGATTGTGGCCATGCGCGAGCGCATCGCGCAGATCAATCCTGCTTGTGTCGTCGATTGCATCGACGAATTTGTCGAGCCCGGCAACTGGCTGCAGCTGTTGCCTGCGGATGCCGATGCGGTGGTGGATGCCTGCGACCAGGTGCCAGCCAAAACCGCCATGGCCGCCTGGGCCCGCCAGACCCGTAGTTGCTTCATTACCGTGGGTGCAGCCGGCGGCAAGCGCCATGCCCACAAAGTCGATATCGACGACCTGTCACTCACGACCCATGATCCGCTGCTGGCCCAGTTGCGCTACCGCTTGCGCAAGGAGCACGGCGCACCGCGCGAAGGTAAAAAAATCAGCGTGGCCTGTGTCTTCAGCCGCGAAGCCGTGATGCCGCCCGACGCCTCGTGTGCGGTGGAGGGTGACGGCAGCCTGAACTGCCATGGCTACGGCTCGGTGGTCAGCGTGACGGCCACTTTCGGCCAGTGCGCAGCCGGGTGGGTTTTGGATAAATTGGCGTCGGCGGTTGAAAAGAGCTTGAAAACCACGCTATAATTTAAGGCTGCGCTGCAGTGTGAAAACACAAAAGCCGGGACGTTAGCTCAGTTGGTAGAGCAGCGGACTTTTAATCCGTTTGTCGTGGGTTCGACCCCCGCACGTCCCACCAAAATTAAGAAAAGCCCGCTATTCAAAAGATAGCGGGCTTTTTGGTTTTTAGCCCAGGGAGTACGCATGCCCGTCCAACGCTACACCACGCTTCCCCACCACGACCGCTTCCCATATTCGGCCATCCACCAGCGGTCCGATTTCCGCTGGCCGAATGGTGCGCGGCTGGCGGTGTACCTGGGTTTCAACATCGAGCATTTCGCGTTTGGCGAAGGCCTGGGGGCGAACCTGGGGCCGGTGTCGCCCCAGCCAGATGTGCTGAACTATGCCTGGCGTGAATACGGCAACCGGGTCGGCGTATGGCGCTGCCTGGAACTGTTTGATGCGTTGAATCTGCCGGCCGGCACCTTGATCAACACGGCTTTATACGAACATTGCCCCGAGGTAATTGCCGCCTGCGTGGCCCGTGGTGACGAGCTGATTGGCCATGGCCACACCAATGCCGAGCGCCAGAACGGCATGGACGAGGCGACCGAACGGGATTTACTGCAGTCCTGTCGGGCGTTGATGCTGCAACACAGCGGTGTGGCACCTACCGGCTGGCTATCACCCTGGATTGCGGAGACCGCGCTGACCCCGGACCTGCTGCGCGAAGCCGGCTACCGCTACAGCTTGAACTGGTGCCATGACGACCAGCCGGTGGCGATGCAGACGCGCAGCGGCCCGATCTGGTCCATCCCGTACCCGCAAGAGTTGAACGACATTCCGATGATCATGGGCCGCCAGCTCGATGCCAAAGACTTCGCCCAGATGCTCATCGACAATTTCGACGAGATGCTGCTGCAGTCGCAGAGCCAGTCGCTGGTGATGGGTATCGCGCTGCACCCCTACATCGTTGGCCAGCCGTACCGCTTGCGGCATCTGCGCCGGGCGCTGCAGCATATTGCGAACCACCGCAGCGATATCTGGTTCACCACACCGGGTGCGATTGCCGGCGCGATGGATGGCTTGCCGCAGGCTTAGCCGCTGCATTTGATACAAACGGGGGCAAAAGAAAAGGGCTTACGTCGTGTGGCGCAAGCCCTTTGTACATTGCTCCCGGAAGTGCTATTACTTTTTGCTGACCATGCCGTAGATCACCAGCAGCACGATGGCGCCAACGACGGAGGCAATCCATCCAGCCGGTGCGCCGGGTGGGTACCAGCCCATTTTTTCGCCGACGAAGCTGGCAATGAACGAGCCGGCAATGCCGAGAATGGACGTCATGATGAGACCCAGCTTGTCGTCACCCGGTTTGATGGCGCGGGCAATCAAACCCACAACCAAGCCCACAATCACCGTACCGATCAAAGAGAACATAGAAACTCCCTATACAAAATAAAGCCGAGGCTCCAATGTACCCGGCTTGGCTTAACTGGCCATGGCGCCGGCGGATTCCAGCTGTTCGGACAAAGCCATCCAGCGCTCTTCCAGCGCCGCCATGTCGGCGTTGACCTTCTTCAGTCGCTTGCCCGCTTGGCCGATTTCGTGGGGGTTCTTGGCGTCGGCCAGTTTTTGCTCCAGCCCGTCTTTTTCCAGCTGCATGGCCGCCATCTCGGTGTCGATCTTGTCCAGGTCGCGCTGAATAGCTTTGGTGTTGATGACGGGGGCAGCCGCCACCACCACGGGCGCCGGTGCTGCAGCGGCGGTTTTGCCGGCCTCTTTGGCGGCTTCACGCATGCGCTTGGCTTCGTCCAGCAGGTAACGCTGGTAGTCGTCCAGGTCGCCGTCGAACGGCTCGACGCCGCCGCGCGAGACCATCCAGAACTCGTCGCAGACCGAGCGCAGCAAGGCCCGGTCGTGGCTGACCAGCATCACCGTGCCTTCAAACTCGTTCAGTGCCATGGCCAGCGCTTCGCGGGTCGCCAAATCCAAATGGTTGGTCGGCTCATCCAGCAGCAGCAGATTCGGGCGCTGCCAGACGATCATGCACAAAACCAGGCGGGCTTTTTCGCCGCCACTCATGCTGCCCACGGCCTGCTTGACCATGTCGCCGCTGAAATTGAAGGTACCTAGGAAGCTACGCAGATCCTGCTCGCGCGTGCCCTGGCCGGCCAGTTTGCCGGCGGCCGTGGTTTCCTTCACCAGGTGGATCATGTGCTCCAGCGGGGTGTCGGCCGGGCGCAGCACGTCGAGTTCCTGCTGGGCGAAGTAGCCGATGTTCAGGCCCTTGCCTTCGAGGATTTCGCCGTGGATCGGGGTGAGCGCACGGGCCACGGTTTTCACCAATGTCGATTTGCCCTGGCCGTTGGCGCCCAGAATGCCGATGCGCTGGCCGGCCAGCACCGATTTATTGACCTTTTGCACGATGACTGTCGGGCCGGTTCCTTCGGGCGCGCCTTCGGGCGGCGGGTAGCCAAAGGTGGCATCGGACATCGACAGCATAGGGTTGGGCAGATTCGCTGGCTCCTTGAATTCGAAGGTGAATTCGGCCTCGGCCAGCAACGGCGCGATCTTTTCCATGCGGTCCAGCGCCTTGACCCGGCTCTGCGCCTGCTTGGCCTTGCTGGCCTGGGCCTTGAAGCGCGAGATGAACTTCTGCAGATGGGCGATCTTGTCCTGCTGCTTGGCAAAGGAGGCCGATTGCTGCTCCATCTTCTCGGCGCGCATGTCTTCGAACTTGCTGTAGTTGCCGCCATAGCGGTTCAGCTTGGCGGTTTCGATATGCACGGTCACGTCGGTGATGGCGTCCAGGAATTCGCGGTCATGGCTGATGACCAGCATGGTGCCGGTGTAGCGTTTCAGCCAGGCTTCCAGCCAGACCAAGGCGTCCAAGTCCAAGTGGTTGGTCGGCTCGTCCAGCAGCATCAGGTCCGACGGGCACATCAGCGCGCGCGCCAGCTGCAGACGCATGCGCCAGCCGCCGGAGAAGCTGTTCACCGGGTTGTCGAGTTCGGTGGTCTTGAAGCCCAGCCCGAGGATCAGCGCCTGGGCACGGGCCTGGGCGTCGCCCGAACCCGCATCGAACAGCGCCATATAGGCATTCGCCATGCGTTCGCCGTCGTCGGTGGCCTCGGCGGCATTGACTTCTTGCTGGGCGGCCAGCAGATTGGTGTCGCCCTCGATCACGAAGTCGGTGGCGCTTTGGTCGGTTTCCGGCATGTCCTGTGCCACCTGGGCCAGACGCCATTGCGGCGGTACGTAGAAGTCGCCGCCGTCCTCGTGCAGCGTGCCGTTCAGCAGTGCGAACAAGGTGGACTTGCCTGCACCGTTGCGGCCCACCAGGCCGACCTTTTCGCCGGGGTTGATGGTGACGTTGGCGCTGTCGAGCAATACTTTGGCGCTACGGCGAAGAACGACGTTTTTAAGGGTGATCATGGCAAGGTGGCTGCCCAAGGCAGCCGGAGAAGATAAGAGGAAATCCGCGAGGACAAGGCCTGAGCCGCCGCAGGGTGCGGGGACGGCATGGCGTTGATTTTAAGTGGCTTGGGCCTGTACCTGGGAAAACCCGTAACGGCTTGACCATGCAGTGTGGTGGTCAGGCTGCATGTTTGCTATTTAATTTATAGCTACTTGCGCAATTGAAATATACGCGGGAGGCCTATTTGGTGTGTATTTTCTATCGTCCGTGCGTCCAACCCGTAGCCCTGTAAAAATGCAGTTCTGAATTCCATCTGGGCGCTTCGAGCGCTCCTACTCCCAACAGAGCATGCTCATGAACAGCAAGAAAAGCGATTTCGGATTGATTGGCCTGGCCGTGATGGGCCAGAACCTGGTGCTGAACGTGGAAAGCCGCGGCTTCCAGGTCAGCGTGTACAACCGCACCGTGGACAAGACCAACGAGTTCATTGCCGCCAACCCCGGCAAACAGCTGGTTGGCTGCGACACGCTGGAAGCCTTTGTGCAAAGCCTGGCTTCGCCGCGCAAGATCCAGATCATGGTCAAGGCCGGCGCGCCGGTGGACCAGGTGATCGAACAGCTGATTCCCTTGCTGGACCAGGACGACATCATCATCGACGGCGGCAACAGCCTGTACACCGATACCGAGCGCCGCGACGCCTACCTGGCCGACAAGGGCCTACGCTTCATCGGCGCCGGCGTGTCGGGCGGCGAGGAGGGCGCACGCAAGGGCCCGGCTATCATGCCCGGCGGCCCGGCCTCTACCTGGGAGGTGATGAAGCCGATTTTCGAGAGCATCGCCGCCAAGGTCGACGGCCAGCCCTGCGTGGTCCATATCGGCCCCGGCGGCGCGGGCCATTATGTGAAGATGATCCACAACGGCATCGAATACGGCGATATGCAGCTGATCTGCGAGGCCTATAGCCTGTTCAAGGCGGCTGGCTTCACAACCGATGAGATGGCCGCCATCTTCAACGAGTGGAACGAAGGCGCGCTGCAAAGTTACCTGATCCAGATCACCGGCAAAGCGCTGGAGCAAAGAGACCCGGAAACCGGCCAGCCGCTGGTGGACCTGATCCTCGACAAGGCCGGCCAGAAAGGCACGGGCCAGTGGACGCAGCTCAACGCGGCCGAGAACGCGGTGGTCATCGGCACCATCAACGCCGCCGTGGAAGCCCGTGTGCTGTCGTCGCAGAAGAAGCAGCGCGTGGCGGCCAGCGAGCATCTGCAAGGCCCCGTGGCCGACCTGAGCGCCGCCAAGAAGAACCTGGTCGCCAAGGTGCACGACGCGCTGTATGCCTCCAAGGTGATCAGCTATACCCAAGGTTTCGACCTGATCAAGACTATGGGCGAGAAGAAACAATGGAACCTGGACTTTGGCGGCATCGCTTCGATCTGGCGCGGCGGCTGCATCATCCGCGCGCGTTTCCTGAACCACATCACCGATGCCTACCGCACCGACCCGGCGCTGGTGAACCTGATGCTGGCACCGTTCTTCAAGGACGTGTTGAACAACGCACAGCAGAACTGGCGCGAAGTGGTGGCCTTGGCGGTCGGCCACGGCATCCCGGTGCCGGCCTTCAGTTCCTCACTGTCGTACTACGACAGCTACCGCTCGCACCGTCTGTCGGCGAATCTGCTGCAGGCGCAGCGGGACTTCTTTGGCGCCCACACCTACGAGCGCACCGACAAACCGGAAGGCCAGTTCTTCCACACAGAGTGGCCGGAAGTGATCGGCTAAGTCCGGCTTAGAGGGCGTCCAGCGCCTCGCGCGTCACCAGCAACACCTGGTCTTCGCCGGCGCTGGTTTCCAGCCACACCACTTCGAGTGCCGGGAACGCGGCTTCGAAGTATGCGCGCTCGTTGCCGATCTCCAGCACCAGCACGGCGTCGGCCGACATCTTGGCGGCGGCGTCTTGCAGCAGCTTGCGGATGAAGTCCATGCCATCTGTGCCGCCGGCCAGAGCCAGCACCGGCTCCGCCTGGTACTCGGCCGGCAGGGCCGCCATGCTCTGGCTGTTGACGTAGGGCGGGTTGCACAGGATCAGGTCGAACGGACCGGCCAACTGGGCCAGGCCATCGGACTCGACCAGCTGGATGCGTTGCTGCAAGCCGTGCTTGTCCACATTGATGCGGGCCACGGCCAGCGCGTCGGGGCTGATGTCGGCGCCAGTCACCTGCACGTCGGGATAGACCATGGCGGCCAGCACGGCCAGGCTGCCGTTGCCGGTGCACAGGTCGAGTACGGTGCTGGTTTCCTCGCGTAGCCAGTAGTCGATGCCACCGTCGACCAGCAGCTCGGCGATGAAGCTGCGCGGCACGATGGCGCGCTCGTCCACGTAAAACGGCACGCCTTGCAGCCAGGCCTCTTGCGTGAGGTAAGCCGCCGGTTTGCGGCTGGCGATGCGTGCTTCCAAAAGTGTAGCTACCAGCGCTTGTTTTTCCTGCGCTACAGGCTGATTCTCTACAGAATCCAGGTCGTCCACCGGCAGGCCCAGGCGCCACAGTACCAGCCAGGCGGCTTCGTCAAAGGCATTGGTCGTGCCGTGGCCGTAGGACACGCCGGCGGCCTCCAGCCGAGCGGCGGATTGTTCTATCAGTTCGAGAATGGTCATGGATGGCTGGCCAGGTTTTCCAGCGTACGGCGGTAGATGTTCTTCAGTGGCTCGATGTCGGCCACGGCAATGTGTTCGTCGATCTTGTGGATGCTGGCATTGGGCGGGCCGCATTCGATGACCTGCGGGCAGATCTGGGCGATGAAGCGCGCGTCGCTGGTGCCGCCGGTGGTGGACAGCTCGGTGTCCAGCCCGGTTTCGGCATGGATCGCTTTGCGCACTGCTTCGACCAGGGTACCGGGCGTGGTCAGGAACGGCAGGCCGCCGACGGTCCATTGGATGTCGTAGCCCAGGCCGTGGCGGTCCAGCACTTCGTGGACGCGTTTTTGCAGACCGTCGGGCGTGGATTCGGTACAGAAGCGGAAGTTGAAGTCCACCACCACGGTGCCCGGGATCACATTGTTGGCGCCGGTGCCAGCGTGGATATTGCTCATCTGCCAGCTGGTCGGCTGGAAGAAGGCATTGCCCGCATCCCACTCTATGGCCACCAGCTCGGCCAGCGCCGGCATGGCCATGTGGATGGGGTTCTTGGCCAACTGCGGGTAGGCGATGTGGCCTTGCACACCGCGGATGGTCAGCTTGCCGCTCATGCTGCCACGGCGGCCGTTCTTCACCATGTCGCCAGTGCGTTCCACCGAGGTGGGCTCGCCGACGATGCAGTAGTCGATGCGTTCGCCGCGTTCCTGCAGCAGCTTGCAGACCACCACCGTGCCGTCGACCGACGGGCCTTCTTCGTCGCTGGTCAGCAGCAGGGCGATGGACAGCGGGGTGTCGGGCTGGGCCGCAACATACTCTTCCACCGCCACCACAAAGGCTGCGATCGAGGTCTTCATGTCGCTGGCGCCGCGGCCGAACAGTTTGCCGTCGCGGTGCGTGGGGGTGAACGGGTCGCTGGTCCATTGCGCCAGCGGGCCAGTCGGCACCACATCGGTGTGGCCGGCGAATGCTATGAGTTTGCTAGCTGCTGGTGCAGATTCTGCCTGCGCTACCGGCCTAAAACCCTTGAAAGTGCTGCGGCGCACAGCCCACAGGTTGGTGACGCGGAAGTTGTCCGGGCCGCTGGCGATGGTTTCAAACTCAAAGCCCAGCGGCGCCAGGCGGGCCTGGACCAGGGCCTGGCATTGCGCGTCATCGGGCGTGACGGACGGCTGGGCAATCAGTTGCTCAGCCAGGTACAGGGTGTGGGACATCAGGTACGTACGTCCAGGGTGATTTCGGTAAAGGAGGGCTCGTCGTCGGCCGCGGCTTGCTGGATTTCGCCGTCGTTCTTCTGGCCAGCCCGGGCAAAGTCGTTCTGCAGCCGCCACATCAGATTGGTGGACGAGTCGGCATGGGCCAGGCCTTCCTTGCGGTCGATGATGCCTTCGGTGATCAGGCGGGCAATATCGCCTTCAAAGGTCTGCGAGCCATCGGCGATGGATTTCTCCATGGCCTCCTTGACGCCGCCGATGTCGCCCTTCTCTATCATGTCGGCCACCAGCAAGGTGTTCAGCATGATCTCCACGGCCGGCACACGTTCGCCGGCCGGTGTGCGCAGCAGGCGCTGCGAGACGATGGCGTTCAGCGCCACCGATAAATCGGCCAGCATGGTGGCACGCACTTCCACCGGGTAGAAGTTGACGATGCGGTTCAGCGCCTGGTAGCTGTTGTTGGCGTGCAAGGTGGCCATGCACAAATGGCCGGTCTGGGCGTAGGCAATCGCGGCCGACATGGTTTCGCGGTCGCGGATTTCGCCGATCAGGATCACGTCGGGTGCCTGGCGCAGCGCGTTCTTCAGCGCCACTTCCAGCGACACGGTGTCGGAGCCGATCTCGCGCTGGTTGATCACCGAGCGCTTGTTCTTGTACAGGTACTCGATCGGGTCTTCGATGGTCAGGATGTGGCCGCCCATGCGCTGGTTGCGGTGGTCGATCATCGCTGCCTGGGTGGTGGTCTTGCCGGCGCCGGTCGAACCCACCATCAGGATCAGGCCGCGCTTTTGCAGCACCAGCTCGCCCAGCACCTCGGGCACCCGCAGGTTGGCCAGCAGCGGCACTTCCACATTGATGTAGCGCAGCACCACAGAGTAGCTGCCGCGCTGGCGCATGGCGCTGACCCGGAACCGGCCGACGCCGGCCAGGGACACGGCCATGTTCAGTTCGCCGGTTTTTTCCAGCTCCTGGATGCGGTCCGGCGTCACCACCTCGGCCAGCAGGCTGCGTGGCGCGTCGGCCTGCAGCATCTGGCTGTTGATCGGCACGCACTGGCCGTTGATGCGTATCAGCGCGGGCGAATTGGCCGACAGGTAGACATCGGAGGCGTGTTTTTCCTGCATCAAGCGCAGGATGCGTTCCATGGTGCTCATCGATTACCTTTGTGTCGTGTTTGCCAAAACGCCGCGCGGTAGGGATCAGTCGCGCAACAGGTCGTTCAGGCTGGTCTTGGAGCGGGTTTGCGCATCGACGCGCTTGACGATGATGGCCGCGTACAGGCTGTACTTGCCGCCGTCTTTGGGCAGGGTGCCGCTGATGACCACCGAGCCCGAAGGGATGCGGCCATAGGTCACGGTATCGGTGGCACGGTCGTAGATCGGAGTGCTTTGGCCGATGTACACGCCCATGGAGATGACCGAGTTTTCTTCCACGACCACGCCTTCGACCACTTCGGAGCGTGCGCCGACAAAGCAGTTGTCTTCGATGATGGTCGGGCCGGCCTGCAGGGGCTCCAGCACGCCGCCGATGCCGACGCCGCCGCTCAGGTGCACGTTCTTGCCGATCTGCGCGCAGGAACCGACGGTGGCCCAGGTGTCGACCATGGTGTTCTCGCCCACGTAGGCGCCGATGTTCACGTAGGACGGCATCAGCACTGCGCCCTTGGCGATGTAGCTGCCATGGCGGGCCACGGCCGGTGGCACGACGCGCACGCCGGTGGCCTTCATCTCATCCGCGCTCAGGTGGGCGAACTTGGTCGGCACCTTGTCGTAGAAGCCCAGGTCGCCGGCCTTGATGATTTCGTTGTCCTTCAGGCGGAACGACAGCAGCACGGCCTTCTTGATCCACTGGTGCACCGTCCATTGGCCGACGGCTTCGCGGGTGGCGACGCGCAGGTGGCCGTTGTTCAGCTCGTTGACGACATGGGCGACGGCGTCACGCACTTCGGCCGAGGCGGCGGTGGGCGACAGATTCGCGCGGTCTTCCCAGGCGGCGTCGATGGTGGCTTGGAGTTGTTGTGTCATGTTGTTCTCTGCTTCAGGTTTTGGATTGGATGAATTGTCGGATGCGTTGGGCGGCCTCGGCGCACTCGGCGGTCTCGGCTACCAGGGCCATGCGGATACGCTGGCGGCCGGGGTTCTGGCCGTTGGCTTCGCGTGCCAGGTAGCTGCCAGGCAGCACCGTCACATTGTAGGCAGCCAGCAGGTCGCGGGCGAAGGCCACATCGCTGTCCAGGCCGTCGACCACGGCGGGGCCGGGCACCTGGGCCCAGAGGTAAAAGCCGGCGTCGGGCAGGGCCACGTCCATCACCTCGGCCAAGATAGGTGTGACCTGGGCGAACTTGCTGCGATACAGCGCGCGGTTTTCCACCACATGGGCTTCGTCGTTCCAGGCGGCGATGCTGGCGCTTTGCACCACCGGGCTCATGGCGCTACCGTGGTAGGTGCGGTAGAGCAAAAACGGCTTGATCAGCGCCGCGTCGCCGGCCACAAAGCCGCTGCGCAAGCCCGGCACATTGCTGCGCTTGGACAGGCTGGTGAAGGCGATCAGGTTCTTGAAATCTGCGCGGCCCAGCTTGGCCGCGGCCTCCAGGCCGCCCAGCGGAGCTTCGTCGCGGAAGTAGATTTCGCTATAGCACTCGTCGGAGGCGATGACAAAACCGTGCTGGTCGCTCAGGTCAAACAGCTTTTGCCATTCGCTCAGCGGCATCACCGCGCCCGTGGGGTTGCCGGGCGAGCAGACGAACAGCAGCTGGGTGCGCGCCCAGACCTCAGTGGGCACGCTGTCCCAGTCGACAGCAAAGTTGCGCGCTGGGTCGCTGGGCGCGTAGTAGGGCGTGGCGCCGCCCAGCAGGGCCGCGCCTTCGTAGATTTGGTAGAACGGGTTCGGGCAGACCACGGTGGCTTGCGGCTGGGTCGGGTCGATCACGGTCTGGGCAAAGGCAAACAGCGCTTCACGCGAGCCGTTCACCGGCAGCACCTGGGTGGCCGGGTTCAGCGCCAGGCCGTAGCGGCGCTGGATCCACTGGGCCATCGCGCTGCGCAAAGCCGGGTCGCCGCCGGTGGCCGGGTAGCCGGACAGGCCTTTGATGCCGGCCAGCATGGCCGTTTCAATGAAGGCAGGTGTCGCATGCTTGGGCTCGCCAATGCCCAGACTGATGGGGCGGTAGGCGGGGTTGGGGGTGACGCTGGCAAAGAGTTGCTTGAGCCGCTCAAACGGGTAGGGCTGGAGTTTGGTGAGCAGGGGATTCATGGGGGGAGATTATCAGCGCAGCCACTTATGATTCCGGCCAGACGTTTTTTCCAATTTTGTGGGACCTGATATGACCGTATTCACCAAAGTCGTGCTCTACACCGGGGCCGATGGCCGCGCCCAGTTCCGTGACGAGGCCGTGGAGTTGCTCGGCGGCACGCCCACCTCCCAGCTGTCCACGCTGGAGCCCAGCGGCGGCTACCAGCTGCGCCACAGCCCCGTGGGCTTCCAGAGCAACTTCCATTGCACCACCGACCCGCAGTGGGTGGTGATTCTGGGCGGGCAGATGGAGATTGGCTTGCAGGGCGGCGTGTCGCGCATCTTCAAGGCCGGCGAGCATTTCTATTCGGCCGATGTGCTGCCAGCCGGCGCCAGCTTCGACCCGAATGTGCACGGCCACTGGAGCCGGCAAGTGGGTTCCGAGCCGCTGGTCACGATGTTTGTACGGGGCTAGGGTGTTTCAGCGGGCTGCGCTGGGCTAGATCGTCCATGTAGCCCGCAATCCCCGCGCCTTCGCGCTCCAGAAAGCGCTCCACCGCATCGGCAAACGCCGGATGCGCCAGCCAGTGGGCGCTGGTGGTCTTGACCGGCAGCAGGGCGCGGGCCATCTTGTGTTCGCCCTGGGCGCCGCCTTCGAAGCGGGCCACGCCGTGTTCTATGCACCAGGCCAGCGGCTGGTAGTAGCAGGCCTCGAAATGCAGGCAGTCGACGCGCTCGATCGCGCCCCAGTAGCGGCCGTAAGCCACCAAAGGTTGGGCACCATTTAGGCCGTTGGCGCTTGTATCATCTGCACTGATAGCTATCAAACTGGTAGCAATCGGTTGGGTGACGCCCGCACTTTCCCGTTCAGCCACAAACAGCAGCCAGTGCTCGGGCATGGTGTCGGCCATGCGCTGGAAGAAGTCGCGGCTCAGGTACGGTGCGTTGCCGTGTTCCAGGTAGGTGCGCTCGTAGCAGCGGTAGAAGAAATCCCAGTCCTGCGGCGTGATATCGCGGCCCCGGGCCCAGCGGAAGCGGATGCCGGCGTCATGCACCTTACGGCGCTCCTGGCGGATCTTCTTGCGCTTGTCCTGGGCCATGGAGGCCAGGAAGTCGTCGAAGTCCTGGTAGCCAGAGGCTGTATTCGTCCAATGGAATTGCACCGTGTGGCGCAGCATCAGGCCGGCTTGGGCGCACGCGTCCACATCCTGCTGGTTGGCAAACAGCACGTGCAGCGACGACAGCTCTTGCTCGTTGCACCAGGCCACCACCGCCTGCACCAGCAGTTGGCGCGCCGTAGCATCGCGGGCCAGCAACCGCGCGCCGGGCACGGGGGTGAAGGGTGCGGCGATGATGGCCTTGGGGTAGTAGGGCACGCCGTGCTGCTGGTAGGCATTGGCCCAGGCCCAGTCGAACACGTATTCGCCGTAGGAATGGGCTTTGAGGTACAGCGCGCAGGCCGCGTGCAAGGCATCGCCTTGCCACAGCGTGACCAGGCGCAGGGTCCAGCCGGTGGCCGGCGTGGCGCTGCCGCTGAGCTGCATCGCGGCCAGGTATTCGTGGCGCATGAAGGGACTGGCGTCGGGCTGCTGGGCCAGCAGGCCGTTCCAGGCCTCTGCGCTCAGCTGCAGCGGCGAATCCAGCACCCGGATGACATAATCTGACGCACTCATATCCCACCCTGCAGGCAGCAGCCGGCTGCCCTCGTATTTTTTGTTTCCATGACTCTCAAACTCTGTGTTGCCCAGCTTAATTTTGTCGTCGGCGACCTGGCCGGCAATGCGCAAAAAATCATCGATGCGGCCCGCACCGCCTATGCCGAGGGCGCGCGCCTGGTGTTGACACCCGAGCTGTCGATTTGCGGCTATGCGGCCGAAGACCTGTTCCTGCGTCCGGCCTTCACCGCTGCTTGCGATGATGCCGTGAAAACAGTGGCCCGCGAACTCGCCGGGTTAAACGGCCTGTGCGTCGTGGTCGGCCACCCCAGCGGCGGCGACGACCGCACCAAATCCGTGGCTGTGCAGCGCCGCTTCAATGCGGCCAGCGTGCTGCGCGAAGGCCAGGTGCTGGCTACCTATGCCAAGCGCGAGCTGCCAAATTACCAGGTGTTCGACGAACGCCGCTACTTCACGCCCGGGCATGGCGTCTGCGTGTTCGAGGTGGAAGGCGTGAAGGTCGGCCTGCTGATCTGCGAAGACGCCTGGTTCGACGAGCCCGCCGCGCTGGCCAAGCAGGCCGGGGCCGAGCTGCTGGCGGTCATCAACGCCTCCCCCTTCCATGTGGGCAAGGGCGGCGAGCGGGTGCTGCGCATGGCCGACCGGGCCCGTGCTACCGCCCTGCCCCTGGTCTACGCACACATCGTGGGCGGGCAGGACGAGGTGGTGTTCGACGGCAATTCCTTCTGCGTGGATGCCGACGGCACGCTCAGCGGCCATGCCCCGGCATTCAAGGAAAATCTGTTCTATGTGCAGGCAGTACCTGCGCAAGAAGCTATCAAATTGGAAGCAAACATCGTCCCCGAGCGCAGCCTGCAGGCCGACTTGTGGGACGCGCTGGTGCTGGGCCTGCGCGACTACGTGGGCAAGAACCGCTTCCCCGGCGTGCTGCTGGGGCTGTCGGGTGGCATCGACTCGGCCTTGGTGCTGGCGATTGCGGTGGACGCGCTGGGCAAGGACCGCGTCCGCACGGTTATGATGCCGTCGCCCTATACCGCCGATATTTCCTGGATCGACGCCCGCGATATGGCGAACCGGCTGGGCGTGGTCTACAACGAAATCTCCATCCTGCCGGAATTCGACGCCTTCAAGGCGTCGCTGGCGCCGCATTTTGTGGGCCGCGCCGAGGACACCACCGAAGAAAACATCCAGGCCCGCATCCGTGGCACCCTGCTGATGGCTTTGAGCAACAAGTTCGGCAGCATCGTGGTCACCACCGGCAACAAGAGCGAAATGGCCACCGGCTACTGCACGCTGTACGGCGATATGGCCGGCGGCTTTGCGGTGATCAAAGACGTGGCCAAGACCCTGGTGTTCGCGTTGGCGCGCTGGCGCAATGCCAACGACCCGTACGGTACCGGCAGTAACCCGATCCCCGAGCGCATCATCACCCGGCCGCCCAGCGCCGAGCTGCGCGCCGACCAGACCGACCAGGACAGCCTGCCACCCTACGAGGTGCTGGATGCGATTCTGGAGCGCTACATGGAGAACGATGAAAGCCTGGAGGCCATCGTCGCCGCCGGCTTCGACCGAGCCGACGTGGAGCGCGTGACCCGCCTGATCAAAATCAACGAATACAAGCGCCGCCAGTCGCCTGTGGGAATTCGCGTGACCCACCGCAGTTTTGGCAAGGATTGGCGCTATCCTATAACCAGTCATTTTCGCGCTTAACCGAGGCTATTTAGCACCATGAAACAAATTACCGCCATCCTCAAACCGTTCAAACTCGAAGAAGTGCGCCAGGCACTGGCCGAATGCGGCGTCACCGGCCTGACCGTCACCGAAGTCAAGGGCTTTGGCCGCCAGAAAGGCCATACCGAGCTGTACCGCGGTGCCGAATACGTGGTCGACTTTCTGCCCAAGGTGAAGGTCGAAGTGGTGGTCAAGGACGATGATGTGGAGCGCTGCATCGACTCCATCGTCCGGGCTGCGCGCACCGGCAAGATCGGCGACGGCAAGATCTTCGTCACCAGCGTGGAACGCGTGCTGCGCATCCGTACCGGCGAGCAGGACGAAGCCGCGGTGTAACTTAGGTAAGCAGTCGTTTCGCCAGCCCCAGCAGGGGCATGGCCCAGATGGCCGCAGCCATCAGCAGACTCAGCAGCACGGCCGCGCTGCCCATGTCTTTGGCGCGTTTCGACAGCGCATGCCACTCGGGGCCGATGCGGTCGATGGCGGTCTCGATGCCGGTGTTCAGCAGTTCGACCACCAGCACCAGCACCACAGAACCCGCCAGCAAGGCAAACTCCACCCAGTTGTTCGCCAACCAGAACGCCAGCGGCACCAGCACGATGGCCGCCATGGCTTCCTGGCGAAAGGCGGTTTCGCCCCAGCCGGCGCGCAGCCCGGCCAGGGAGTAGCCGGCCGCATGCCAGATGCGCTGCAGGCCTTTACGGGATTTTTGCGCCGCGGGTGCTTCCATGGGCCGCATCACCGGCTCAGCGGCAAGGAGCCGACCAGGCGGGTGCCGGCCAGCGCGTCATGCCAGAACTGGCGCTGCGGGTGAAAGCGGCTCAACAAGGCCCAGACCGCTACCCAGCCCAGCAGAATGACCATGGTTTCGCCCACGGGTAGCGCGAACGGTGCTACGGCCGCCAGCGGCGGCAAGAACCAGATCCAGCTGCAGACATAGCGCAGCAGGGCACGCGGCTGGGAAATGGCCTGCCCATCCAGGCCCACCACGCGGATATTCCAGGTCTTCATGGCCAGAGTCTGGCCTTTGGACCAAAACCAGGTGAAGTAGATGCCGAAGATGACGAACAGGAAAGCCTGCAGGCCCAGGCGGTTGTCCATGGCGTTGCGGGTTTGGCTCAGCGTGCCAAACAGGTAGCCGGCTATGAACACCACGCCGAACATCAGCATGCCTTCGTACAGCCAGCAGGCCATGCGGCGGCGCAGGCTGGGCGCGGTGGGTGCCAGTGGGTCTGGACCCGCCGCTGCAGTCGATACCATCATGGTGCGTTGGTAGCGGGAGGATTGGACGCCTGCGGCCGTGCGGCATCCATGCGCTGTACTGGCAGCGGCAGCAGGGTTTTGGGGTTGATCTGGTGCGGCGCCGTGGCGATCGACGGGCCCTTGGGCTCGTCCTTGCGTGCGGGCGGCACCGTAGCCAGCTTCTGTTGTGGAACCAGCTTGACGGCGGTAGCCGCACCGGGCAGTTTGTTGCGCACGTTTTTGGCCAGCTTTTCCTTCTCTTCGGGGTCCAGGGTCTGGTAGGCCTCCCATTTGGCCTGCTTTTCCGTGGGCGCCAGGCGCTTGGTTTCGGCGAAGTTCAAGCGTGCCTGGCTGCGCTGGGTGGGGCTCAGCGAGCCCCAGTCCAGCATGCGCTCATGCAGCTTGGTTTGCTCGTCGGGCGACATCTTGGCAAAGTTCAGTGACAAGGCCAGCCATTTGCGCTTTTGGCCGGCGCTGATGTCATTCCAATGGCTGGCTAGTGGCTGCAGCGCGACCTGCTGCGCAGGGGTGAGCTCTTTCCACAGTGGCTTCTGGTCGGCCGCGCTGGCTTTGGCCAGGGGAATCGATGCTGGTGCCGCCGTTTGCGCCCACGCCGGTGATCCGGCCAAAGCCAGGCCTACCCAGACCAGGCCTGCCACGGAAGAGGGCGACAGAGAAAAAAAGCGCGTGTGCGATGGCTGCATCCGTAAGGGGCTCGATTATTGGTTGTTGTCCCGGTTGGACTTGAGAAATTCGACAAAGCCTGGGTCGGTATACGCTGCGGTTGGCAAATCGTCGGACAGCAGGGCGGAATCCACCTCGGCCAGTTCGTCGGCGCGGTTGTCATCCTGCACTACATAAATGGTCAGCAGTCCGGCCACCAGGGCCACCAGCGGCAGAGCGGACGCAAACCGGTTCCACCAGCTCGGGCTGTCATTGCCAAAAGTCAGCGCGGCGGCACCGCCCTGGCTGGCTACCACGGTAGCAGTGCGCATGACGACCGCTTTGCGGTGCGCCAAAGCCTGCATGCGGGCGATGCGCAGCCGCTCGGAAATATCGTGCGGCAGATCGGCCGCGCCTTCGGAAAGCCGGGCCGTGACGCGGCGCGCAAACTGGTCTTCGGGCGACAGAATTTGGAGTGTGTGCAGCTTTGTCATAGAAATATTCCCCTGGCTTTGAGCGCTTTGCTAAGTGACTGGACCGCGCGCGAACAGTGCGTTTTGACGCTGCCTTCCGAGCAGCCCATCGCGCTGGCAGTTTCAGCAACGTCCATCTCCTCCCAGTAACGCATCAAGAACGCTTCTCGTTGACGTGTCGGTAACTCTTGTATCTGGGTGTCAATTTCACGCAAAACTTGTGCCCGCCGCGTGGTGTCTTCCGCACTTTCCGTGCGCTCAGAGTCATCTGCAAGCTGAAAGGTTTCCAATAAGTCGAAATCTCCATCATCGCCAGACTCGAAATCGCTCATATTGGAGAACAAAGCGTTACGGGTTTTTTGGCGCCGGAACCAATCCAGCGTGCAGTTCGACAGAATGCGCTGGAACAGCATGGGCAGCTCTTCCACCGGCTTGTCGCCATAGTGCTCGGCCAGCTTCATCATGCTGTCTTGCACGATATCGAGCGCCGACTCCTCATTGCGCACGTGGTAGACCGAGCGTTTGAACGCCCGCTTCTCGACGTTCTTGAGGAAATCAGAAAGTTCGCGTTCAGTAGCCAAGAGGGTGGGGCCTGTGGGGGCGGGTCGGTAAAGGAATACGCGTTGTTTTTGGAAAGCCTGCGCCCGGATTTGGGGCGTTTGCGGGCGGATTATGGCACCGCCGGCTGATTTTCTTGGGTCGTGCGCCAGTTTTCATGCCCGGGAGTGCCATAATCCACGTTGCTAGTCAAAAAGCAAACGGATCATGGTTCGGCGATGCAAGCAGCTCGCCCATGGCTTTGGTCTTAAGTTTCGACACAACTCCAAAAGAGTGCGTGAAGAAGCACCCAAGGTATTTCGTTAGAGAAATTCACAAAGGTTCATCATGGAAATGTCAAAAGCCGAAATCGCTTCGGCGGCCGCTGCGTCTACCGCCGCACACAATACCCCGCGTTCTACCGCCCAAGAGCTCATGGGTGCAGAGGTTCTGGTGAAATGTCTCCAGGCCGAGAACGTCAAGCACATCTGGGGTTACCCCGGTGGCGCCGTTCTGTACATCTACGACGCGTTCTACAAGCAAGACACCATCCAGCACGTGCTGGTGCGCCACGAGCAGGCCGCCGTGCACGCTGCCGATGGCTATGCGCGCGCTACCGGTGATGTGGGTGTGGCGCTGGTCACCTCCGGCCCCGGCCTGACGAATGCGGTCACCGGTATCGCCACGGCGTACATGGACAGCATTCCCATGGTGATCATCAGCGGCCAGGTGCCGACCCACGCCATCGGTCTGGATGCGTTCCAGGAATGCGATACCGTCGGCATCACCCGCCCCATCGTCAAGCACAACTTCCTGGTGAAGGATGTGCGCGATCTGGCGGAAACCATGAAGAAGGCCTTCCACATCGCCCGCACCGGCCGCCCCGGCCCGGTGGTGGTGGACATTCCGAAAGACGTGTCCTTCAAGAAGACGCCTTACCACGGCTACCCCGAAACCGTCGCCATGCGCTCGTACAACCCGGTGCGCAAAGGCCACGGCGGCCAGATCCGCAAGGCCTTGCAGCTGCTGTTGGCGGCCAAGCGCCCGTATATCTATACCGGCGGCGGCGTGCTGCTGAGCAATGCCTCGCAAGAGCTGCGCACCCTGGTGGACATGCTGGGCTATCCCTGCACCAATACCTTGATGGGCCTGGGTGCCTACCCGGCCAGCGACAAGAAATTCCTGGGCATGCTGGGTATGCACGGCACCATCGAAGCCAATAACGCGATGCAGCATTGCGACGTGCTCTTGGCCGTTGGCGCCCGGTTTGACGACCGCGTGATCGGCAATACCAAGCATTTCGCCCAGAACGAACGCAAGATCATCCACATCGACATCGACCCGTCGAGCATCTCCAAGCGCGTCAAGGTCGATGTACCCATCGTCGGCGACGTGAAGGAAGTGCTGACCGAGCTGATCGCTATGATCAAGGAAGCCGGCACCAAGCCTGACGCCGATGCCTTGGGCAGCTGGTGGAGCACCATCGAAGGCTGGCGCAGCCGCAACTGTCTGAAGTACAGCATGGGCTCCAGCGATGTGATCAAGCCCCAGTACGTGGTCGAAACCCTGTGGAACATGACCAAGGACGCCGACACCTACATCACTTCTGATGTGGGCCAGCACCAGATGTGGGCCGCGCAGTACTACCGTTTTGACGAGCCCCGTCGCTGGATCAATTCCGGCGGCCTGGGCACCATGGGCGTGGGCATTCCCTATGCCATGGGCGTCAAGCTGGCCAAGCCCGACAGCGAAGTGTTCTGCATCACCGGCGAAGGCTCGGTGCAGATGTGTATCCAGGAACTGTCGACCTGCCTGCAGTACAACACTCCAATCAAGATTGTGTCGCTGAACAATCGCTACCTGGGCATGGTGCGCCAGTGGCAAGAGGTGGAATACGCCGGCCGCTACAGCAGCAGCTACATGGACGCGCTGCCGAACTTCGTCAAGCTGGCCGAGGCCTATGGCCATGTCGGCATGCTGATCGAACGCCCGGAAGATGTGGAGCCCGCACTGCGCGAAGCCCGCAAGCTCAAGGACCGCACGGTGTTCATGGACTTCCGTACCGACCCCACCGAGAACGTGTTCCCGATGGTGCAGGCCGGCAAGGGCATCACCGAGATGCTGCTGGGCAGCGAGGATCTGTAACCAGGTCTTCAAGCCAAATACGGCTCTGGCGCAGGTACTGCCTGCGCTGGCAGCTATCCATTCGATAGTATTAACTTTCTGACGAATCTATTGCCCGCCAAGCCCGCGCATTACCGTGCACGGGGGAGGGCGGCGAAAAGAGGAATCTAGTCTTATGAAACACATCATTGCTGTCTTGCTGGAAAACGAACCCGGTGCGCTGTCGCGCGTGGTCGGCCTGTTTTCCGCCCGTGGTTACAACATCGAGTCGCTGACGGTGGCTCCGACCGAAGACGCCACCTTGTCGCGCATGACTATCCAGACCTCCGGCTCGGACGACGTGATCGAACAGATCACCAAGCACCTGAACCGCCTGATCGAAGTGGTCAAAGTGGTCGATCTGACCGAAGGCTCCTACACCGAACGCGAACTGATGATGGTCAAGGTACGGGCCGTCGGCAAGGAGCGCGAAGAAATGAAGCGCATGGCCGACATCTTCCGCGGCCGCATCATCGATGTGACCGAGAAGAGCTACACCATTGAACTCACCGGTGACCAAGGCAAGAACGACGCGTTTCTGGAGGCGTTGGACCGCAGCGCGATCCTGGAAACCGTGCGTACCGGTGCCAGCGGTATCGGCCGTGGCGAGCGCATCCTGCGGGTTTAGTTTTGAGTTGTCCGTACGCGCGTTTCGACGGGCTCAACGCGAACGGACTATTTTTGGCGATTGCGTATTACGTTCGCCCTGGGCCTGTCGATGGGCATTTCGCCAAACCTTTAATTTTTGAAAGCAGAACATGAAAGTTTTTTACGACAAAGACTGTGACCTCAGCCTGATCAAGGGCAAGACGGTCGCCATCATTGGTTACGGCAGCCAAGGCCATGCGCACGCGCAAAACCTGAACGACAGCGGCGTCAAGGTCGTGGTCGGTCTGCGCAAGGGCGGCGCTTCCTGGGACAAGGTTGGCAAGGCCGGCCTGAACGTGCTGGAAGTCAACGACGCAGTCAAGGCCGCTGATGTGGTCATGATCCTGTTGCCTGACGAAGACATCGCTTCCGTCTACAAGAACAACGTCGAACCCAACATCAAGCAAGGCGCTTCGCTGGCCTTCGCCCACGGCTTCAACGTGCATTACAACCAGGTCGTGCCACGTGCTGACCTGGACGTGTGGATGGTTGCTCCCAAGGCCCCTGGCCACACCGTGCGCAATACCTACACCCAGGGTGGCGGCGTGCCCCACCTGGTGGCCGTGCACCAGGACAAGACCGGCAAGGCCCGTGATCTGGCCCTGTCGTACGCCATGGCCAATGGTGGCGGCAAGGCCGGCATCATCGAAACCAACTTCAAGGAAGAAACCGAGACCGACCTGTTCGGCGAACAAGCCGTGCTGTGCGGCGGCGCTGTCGAACTGATCAAGATGGGTTATGAGACCCTGGTCGAAGCCGGCTACGCTCCTGAAATGGCCTACTTCGAGTGCTTGCACGAACTGAAGCTGATCGTGGATCTGATCTACGAAGGCGGCATTTCCAACATGAACTACTCGATCTCGAACAACGCCGAATACGGCGAGTACGTGACCGGCCCTGAAGTGATCAACGCCGAATCCCGCGAAGCCATGCGCAACGCCCTGAAGCGCATCCAGACCGGCGAATATGCCAAGATGTTCATCCTGGAAGGCCGTACCGGCTACCCCAGCATGACCGCCCGCCGCCGTCTGACGGCCGAGCACTCGATCGAAAAGGTCGGTGCCCAGCTGCGCGCCATGATGCCTTGGATCGCCAAGAACAAGCTCGTCGACCAAACCCGTAACTAAGCGCTAGCCGCTGGTAACTACTTCGGGCCTGCTAGCTTCGGTTAGCAGGCCCGAAGTGCTTTTGGGGCCCGCATTTGCATGCTACATATTTAATAGCTGCTAGCGCGGGAGCTATATGCACCAGAGGCCGACTTTCTATAAATTCAGCCGCCCATCAGCTTCTGCGTCAGGTCGGCTGTGGTCGAAGCCTTGTATTTGCGCATCAAGGTGGCGCGGTAGATCTCCACCGTGCGGTGGCTGATGCCCAGCAGCTTGGCGATTTCCTTGGACGTGAGCCCGGTCATCACATGGGCGGCCACCTCGCGTTCGCGCGGCGTCAGGGCGGCCTGCACCGGGCGGCGCGACGACAGGTCTTCAAAGCTCCAGATGCCGGCCGCATGCGGCGCATTGCGGTCAAAGGCCCGGCCGATCACATGGCACCAGAACACCTCGCCTTTGAGCCGCCCGTCCACCCGCTGCATGATGCGGTCGTCGGCGTAATGGCCTTTGGCGTCCATGGTCAGCGCAATGCGGGTACCGGTGCGCTCGAACTCGACCGCGCTGGGGTAGAGCACCTGGAACGACTGGCCGAGCAGCTGCTCCCGGTCGGCGCCGAACATCTCGCACAGATGCTGGTTGCAGTCCACAATGGCGCGATTGCGCGATACCACCAGCCCGACCGGCGCCAGCGCGAAAGCCAGCTGGTAATCCACTGCTGCAGCCAGCTCCATCGGGCAAACCCTTTACGAAAAACTACGTAATTGAATAGGTAGTATCGTACGCCTTGATCTTTTAACCGGAGACCTGTGTGAACAAAATTTTCCCCTCTGCCGCCGACGCGCTCAAAGGCGTTGTGAAGGACGGCCAGCTGATGGCCGTGGGCGGTTTCGGCCTGTGCGGCATCCCCGAGGCCTTGATCGACGCGCTGCGCGATTCCGGCGTGAAGGATCTGACCGTCATCTCCAACAACGCCGGTGTCGATGGTTTCGGCCTGGGCAAGCTGCTGGAAACCCGGCAGATCAAGAAAATGATCTCCAGCTACGTGGGCGAGAACAAGGAATTCGAGCGCCAGTACCTGGCGGGCGAACTGCAGCTGGAATTCACCCCCCAGGGCACGCTGGCCGAAAAGCTGCGTGCCGGCGGCGCCGGTATACCGGCCTTCTTCACCAAGACCGGCGTCGGCACCCTGGTGGCCGAGGGCAAGGAGCTGCGCGAATTCAATGGCGAAACCTATGTGATGGAGCGCTCCCTGGTGCCCGAAGTCGCCCTAGTCAAGGCTTTCCGCGCCGACAAATCCGGCAATCTGCAGTTCCGCCTGACGGCGCGCAACTTCAACCCGGCGGCCGCCATGGCCGGCAAGGTCTGCATTGTGGAAGTCGAGGAAATCGTCGAAACCGGCGCCATGGACCCCGACCAGGTGCACCTGCCCGGCATTTACGTACACCGCATCGTGCTGAACGCCAACCCCGAGAAGCGGATTGAGAAGCGCACGCTGTCGGCCGCCGCCGCGGTAGACCCGGCTGCCGCCAAAGCCGAAGCCCAGGCGGTTATCGCCCATGCTGCCGTGATCGGCAGCGACGAAGTCGCCGTGCCCAAGGTGGATGCCGCGGCCCCAACCAACCCCGTGAAAGGAGCCTGAGATGGCTTGGAACCAAGACCAAATGGCAGCCCGCGCGGCCCTGGAGCTGGAAGATGGCTTTTACGTCAACCTGGGCATCGGCATCCCGACCCTGGTGGCCAACCATGTGCCCGCCGACAAGGAAGTCTGGCTGCAGAGCGAGAACGGCATGCTGGGTATCGGCCCGTTCCCCACCGAAGACCAGGTGGATGCCGACCTGATCAACGCCGGCAAGCAGACCGTTACCACCTTGCCTGGCTCGTCGATCTTCGGCAGCCACGACAGCTTTGCGATGATCCGCGGCGGCAAGGTCAATCTGAGCATCCTGGGCGCGATGCAGGTCAGCGAAAAGGGCGATCTGGCCAACTGGATGATCCCCGGCAAGATGGTCAAGGGCATGGGCGGCGCGATGGACCTGGTGGCCGGCGTGAAGCGCGTGATCGTGCTGATGGAGCACGTGGCCAAGAAGAAGGACGGCAGCGAAGACCTGAAGATTCTGCCCGCCTGCACCTTGCCGCTGACCGGCGTGGGCGTGGTGAACCGCATCATCACCGACCTGGCCGTGATGGACGTGACCCCCGCCGGCCTGAAAGTGGTGGAGCTGGCGCCGGATGTGACGCTGGAATCGCTGCAGGCCAAAACCGGCGTCAAGCTGGTCTGACCTGGAGGGCGGGCTAATTCAAGGGGCCAGTCGCAGTAGCTTGCCGCTGTCGGTCAGCAGCAGGATGGCCCCGTCGGGTGCTTGCACCACATCGCGGATGCGCTCCTTCAAATCGCTGAGGAGCGCTTCGCGGCTCAGCACCGCGCTGTTGCTGACAGCCATGCGCCACAGGGTCTGGCCGGCCAGCGAACCAGAGAACAGATTGCCTTTCCACTGCGGAATCAGGCTGCCGGTATAGAACAGCAGGCCGGCCGGCGCCACCGAGGTCGGCACCCAGTAGGTCAGCGGCTCGACGAAGGTTGGCGTATGCACGCCACCGCCGATGCGGCAGGCGTCACCCACCGGTGATCCGTAATTGCAACCATAGCTTTTGACCGGCCAGCCGTAGTTGGCGCCGGCGCGGGTGATGTTGATTTCGTCGCCACCCTGCGGGCCGTGCTCGCTGGTCCACAGCTCGCCGGTATCCGGGTGCAGCGCCGCGCCCTGCACATTGCGGTGGCCCAGGCTCCAGATGCCGGGCAGGGCGCCAGCGCCCAGCGCCGGGTTGTCGGCGGGAATGCTGCCATCGCGCTGGATGCGCACCACCTTGCCCAAAGTTTGCCCCAGGTCTTGCGACGGGCTGCCCAGCTGGCGTTCGCCCAGGGTGATGAACAGGGTTTTGTCCCGGGCAAATACCAGCCGAGAACCGTAGTGGCCGTTGCCCGAGGTCTTGGGGCTCTGGCGGAACAGCACCGCCACATTCTGCAAGCTATTGTCCACCAGACGGCCGCGCGCCACCGCGGTGCCAGTCAGGCCCGCTGCACTGCCCGTGCCGGGCTCGGAAAATGCCCAGTAGACCCAGGGTGTGGTCGCAAAATCGGGGTCCAGCGCCAGGCCCAGCAGGCCACCCTGGCCTGCGGCATTGACCGGCAGGATGCCGCTTATTTCGGTACTGGTTTGCGCGTCGGCGCTGAGCCGCAGCAGGCGCCCGCCGCGCTCGGTCACCAGCATCTCACCCGAGGGCAGAAACACCAGCCCCCAGGGCGATGCCAAGCCACTGCGCAGCACGCTGATCTTGGGCTGCAGCACCTGGGCTTCGGCCTGGCCTGCGCCGCCGCCACAGCCCAGCAGACCCCAGCACAGCGCCGCGGCCAGCACGGAGTGGAGCACGCGGGTGCGGGATAGCAAGGTGTGCAAAGAGGGGGCCGGTTGCATGTGCGTACTCCAAGGATGAGCGAGAAGCCAGGAAGAGATGGTTTCCGGGCTCAACCATAGCTTGTTTGGCCGCCGTTTGTGGCCATGGAATGGAGAGACATGCTACGCAGCGGCGCCACTAGGCGTTGTGAGCATGTGTTACGCAAAATACAGATGCTCACAGCCGGTCGCTGGAGTCGGCGCTTAGGATTTGCAATGCTGGTCTGCACGGATGCGGGGCAATGCTTATACCTATTCCTTTAATGTTTTTCCGGCTTGAGAATCCATGCTGCAGCACCACTATTTGCTTGATAAGAAGCATGCAGAGTCAGGCTGGATTTGATGGAGGAGCAGTTTTTTATGCCACACCAAGAACTAGAGCGCACCTTTAGACAGTTGGAGAGTGCGTATTCCCGCTTCATAGAGCGTACGCGGCTGGGCCGGAAGCTGGAACTACCGAAGATGGTGCGTATATGCCTGGTGCTACGCGGCGCTTGCCACGACAGTCAGGTGCAGGAATGTCTGACACGGTTTCAATTAGTTTGCGAGCGTTTGACCCGTTCCCATTTGCCCATGGGGATCGATGAAAACGACGACCTGATGGCCGGGCTGACAGAGTTGCAGCAAATGCGCGAGCGGCTGCATTACGACAGCCATGTGTTTCCCGAGTTCCGGGAGCGCAGGGTCAGCGCTCGGCGCCGTAGCGGCGGGGATGCCCTCAGAACGAGCTAGATTGCGCAGCTCCCTCAATGGAGCGGGTGATGGGAATCGAACCCACGTATCGAGCTTGGGAAGCTAGCGTTCTACCATTGAACTACACCCGCTTGGCGTTTGGTGGGCGGCTGGACTGGCATCGGTCAGCAGTGCCACCACCAAGCTGAAAGCAGTGTACCCGAGCCCCGGTAGCGTCGCCAGCCTATGGGGAGGTGCAGGGCGGATGGGGCAGGCTTCGCAACGGGTGTAACTGGTTATTGCGCTGGCGGCTGCGGCAGCGCTGTAGCACCATGGACCGGCATTCTCTTCTGGTCATAGTGGTCGCACCAAAAGCAAAGCCATGGACGCCGAAAAAAAGCTCAACATCGCAGCCGGGCTGGTTTTCGTCTTGATTTTGCTGATCGCCGTGGTGCCGTACCGCGCCAGCCTGTCGACCCGGGCAACGGTGGTCGAGTTGGGCCGCATCCAAAACCGAGAAGAGAAATTCGAGCAGTTGATCGATGCCTTGCGCGATGCCGAAACCGGCCAGCGCGGGTTCTTGATTACCGCCAAGGACAGCTATCTGGAGCCCTACCACGTGGCGCTGGGCGAGATTCCCGATGCGCGCGGAGCGCTGCTGCAGATGGTCCAGGCACAGCCGCAGGAATTGGCGGCTCTCGAAGAAATCTTCCGCATGGTCGACCTCAAGCTGAAAGACATGGCGCACATGATCGAGGTGCGGCGTGCCAAGGGCTTGGCTATGGCCGAACCCGTGATCGCCGTCGAGCGCGGCAAGGAATACATGGACGCCTTGCGCCAGCTGATTGCCGTGCAGCAAGCGCATCTGGCGAACCGGCGCGGCGAGTTGCGGCAAGAACTGGAACGCAAGTCCCAGGATGCTTTTGCCGTCGAAGTCGGTGCTACCGTGGCCAACCTGCTGCTGCTGGCGCTGCTGATGGTGGCGATGACGCGGGTGTTGAAGGCGCGCCAGGCCACCGCGGCCCTGGTCCAGGAAACCGCCAATACCCTGGGGCGTAGCGCGGCCGAAGCCGAGCGCCGCAATGTGCAGATGGAGGTCAGCGCAGAAATGCTGCAGGCGCTGGGCTCGATTTCCTCCGCTGCAGAGACCTCGCGCATCATTGCCAGCTACTGCGCGAAGCTGCTGCCAGGCATGTCGGGCACCGTCTACCTGTACCGCAGCTCGCGCGACCTGCTGGAGGCCCAGGCCTCCTGGGGCGGTAATTCCTCGTCGGTGGAGCAGCTCGAACCCAAGGACTGCTGGGCGCTGCAGCGGGGCAGGGCACATGCGACCCGCAACGCCGGCGATCTCTGCTGCGCGCATTACGCCCAGCAGGCGGTGTTTCCGGTCGGCCGGCTGTGCATTCCGCTGGTCACGCAGGGCGAGGTGATCGGCCTGATCTACTTCGAGGGCCTGGCGGAAGACGAGGCCAGCCTGAAGGCCCAGCAGCAGATGCTGGATCGGCTGACCGAGCAGATCGCGCTGGCGTTGAGCAATGTCCGGCTGCGCGAGACGCTGCGCATGCAATCCATCATCGATCCGCTGACCGGCCTGTTCAACCGGCGTTATATGGACGAGACCCTGAAGCGTGAGTTGGGCCGAACCGAGCGCAAGGGCTTGCCCTTGTCGCTGATTGTGCTGGACCTGGACCACTTCAAGCGCGTCAACGACACTTTTGGGCATGATGCGGGCGACCTGCTGCTGAAAAGCGTGGCCAACCAGGTGCGCGACAACATCCGCGGGAGCGACCTGGCCTGCCGCTTCGGCGGCGAAGAGCTGGTGCTGATACTGCCCGAGTGCGATCTGGCCACGGCATTGGAGCGGGCCGAAAGAATCCGCGTCGCCATCGCTTCCATCGATCTGTTGCACGCTGGGCAGCGGCGGGCGGCGCCGACTGCATCGTTTGGCGTGTCGCAGTTTCCGCTGCACGGTGCAGACGCCACCGCCTTGTTGAAAGCCGCCGACCAGGCCTTGTACCGGGCCAAACATTCGGGGCGCAACCGGGTGGTGGAGGCCAAGCCCTGAGTGACTGGGCCGGGGATATAAGAGATTCAGGCCGCTGGCGCTTATTCCTTCAGCGCAAGCAGCTATATTTAACATAGCAAACAGCGGTGGCCTGGCCGCCATGGCCGGCGCCGCCCGGCTGTTAAAATTTGCGCGCTTCGGGTTGGCCTGCGCGGCTCCCGGCTTGATTTCAATCCATTGACCCTATTCACCCCTGTGTGTGCCCTGGCTTTGTGCTGGCGGCGTAGAACGATTTGAACGAGACCCCACGCTTATGAGCACCCCTGCCTCCATCACCGTTGCCGACATCCGCAAGACCTTCCTCGACTTCTTTGCCTCCAAGGGCCATACCGTGGTAGCCAGCAGCTCGCTTGTGCCCGGCAACGACCCGACGCTGATGTTCACCAACTCCGGCATGGTGCAGTTCAAGGACGTGTTCCTGGGCACCGACAAGCGCCCCTATGTGCGTGCGGCCTCGGTGCAGGCTTGCCTGCGTGCCGGCGGCAAGCACAACGATCTGGAAAACGTGGGCTACACCGCGCGCCACCACACCTTCTTTGAAATGCTGGGCAACTGGAGTTTCGGTGACTACTTCAAGCGCGAGTCGCTAAAGTGGGCCTGGGAGCTGCTGACCGAGGTCTACAAGCTGCCCGCCGACCGCCTGCTGGCCACGGTGTACGAAGAAGACGACGAAGCCTATGACATCTGGACCAAGGAAATCGGTCTGCCGCCCGAGCGCGTGATCCGCATCGGCGACAACAAGGGCGGCCGCTACAAGTCCGACAACTTCTGGATGATGGCCGACACAGGTCCTTGTGGCCCGTGCTCGGAAATCTTCTACGACCACGGCGACCACATCGAAGGCGGCCCCCCGGGCAGCCCCGGTGAAGACGGCGACCGCTTCATCGAGATCTGGAACAACGTGTTCATGCAGTTCAACATGGCGGAAGACGGCTCGGTCACGCCGCTGCCCGCGCCCTGCGTCGATACCGGCATGGGCCTGGAGCGCCTGGCCGCCATCCTGCAGCATGTGCACAGCAACTACGAAATCGATATTTTTGACGCCCTGATCAAGGCCGCCGCCCGTGAAACCGGCGAACAGGACCTGGGCCACAAGAGCCTGCGCGTCATCGCCGACCACATCCGCGCCACCTCCTTCCTGGTCAGCGACGGCGTGATCCCCGGCAACGAAGGCCGCGGCTATGTGCAGCGCCGCATCATCCGCCGCGCCATCCGCCACGGCTACTTGCTGGGCCAGACCAAGCCTTTCTTCCACAAGCTGGTGCCCGATCTGGTGGCGCTGATGGGTGCTGCCTACCCAGCCATGGCCGCCCAGCAAGAGCGCATCGCCGAAGTGCTGAAGGCCGAAGAAGAACGCTTCTTCGAAACCCTGGCAATGGGCATGGAAATCCTCAACGCCGCCCTCGAAGGCGGTGTGCAGGTGCTACCCGGCGACGTGGCCTTCAAGCTGCACGACACCTACGGCTTCCCGCTCGATCTGTCGGCCGATGTCTGCCGCGAACGCGGCCTGTCGGTAGACGAAGCCGGCTTCACCGCAGCCATGGAAGCGCAAAAAGCCAAGGGCCGCGCGGCTGGCAAGTTCAAGATGGACCGGGCCCTGGAATACACCGGCGCCGGCAACCAATTCGTGGGTTATGAAAAGCTCGAGGCTACTGCAAAAATCGTAGCACTCTACGCAGATGGTTCCAGCGTTGCAGCATTAAAAGTGGGTCAAACCGGCACCGTGGTGCTGGACACCACGCCTTTCTACGCCGAAAGCGGTGGCCAGGTCGGCGACGAAGGCCTGATCACCAGCGGCTCGGCCCGCTTTGCCGTGGGCGATACGCAAAAGGTCAAGGCCGATGTGTTTGGCCACCAGGGCACCTTGGAAGCCGGGACGCTGAATGTGGGCGACACCGTCACCGCCAGCGTCAACACCGCACTGCGTGCTGCCACCCAGCGCAACCACTCGGTCACCCATTTGATGCACAAGGCCTTGCACACCGTGCTGGGCGGCCATGTACAGCAAAAGGGCAGCCTGGTGAACGCCGAACGGACTCGCTTCGACTTCACCCACAACGCCCCGGTCACCGATGCGCAGATCGTCCAGATCGAAGCCCTGGTGAATGCCGAGATCCTGGCCAACGCGCCCACCAAGGCCGAGCTGATGGATATCGAATCGGCGCAGAAGACCGGCGCCATGATGCTGTTCGGCGAGAAGTACGGCGAAATCGTGCGCGTGCTGAGCATCGGCAGCACCCAAGAACTCTGCGGCGGCACCCATGTGCAGCGCACCGGCGACATCGGCCTGTTCAAGGTGGTGGGCGAGGGCGGCGTGGCCGCTGGCGTGCGCCGTATCGAAGCCGTG
Source organism: Rhodoferax ferrireducens (assembly GCF_031458075.1). Classification (GTDB taxonomy): domain Bacteria; phylum Pseudomonadota; class Gammaproteobacteria; order Burkholderiales; family Burkholderiaceae_C; genus Rhodoferax_B; species Rhodoferax_B ferrireducens_A. The sequence continues at coordinate 1,346,497 of NZ_JAVDXT010000002.1, forward strand.
ACCGGCGAGGGCGCCCTGGCCTACCTGCAAGACCTGGAGCGCACCGTGACGCAAGCCGCAGGCAGCTTCAAGGTGCAGCCGGCCGAGCTGCAAGCCCGCGTCACGCTGGCCTTGGAGAACATCAAGGCGCTGGAAAAAGAAGTCGCCCAGCTCAAGGGCAAGCTGGCCTCCAGCCAGGGCGACGAGCTGGTCAACAGCGCGCTGGACATCAAGGGCATCAAGCTGCTGGCCGCCAAGCTCGAAGGCGCCGACACCAAGACCCTGCGCGAGACCATGGACAAGCTCAAGGACAAGCTGAAAACCGCCGTGATCGTGCTGGCCGCCGTGGATGGCGACAAGGTGCAGATCGCTGTCGGCGTGACCAAGGACAGCGTGGACAAGGTGCAGGCCGGCGCACTGGCCAACTTTGTCGCCAGCCAGCTCGGTGGCAAGGGCGGCGGCAAGCCTGACATGGCCATGGCCGGCGGCACCGAACCGGCCAAGCTGCCAGCAGCGCTGGCATCCGTGCAGGCCTGGGTGGCAGAACGGGTCTGAGCCCGGCAGCCCGCGCACCCGGCGGGCGCTGCGGCGGCCCGACCGCTGCGCATTTTCAATTTCTGGGAGCCCTTGCTTGCAGCGCTACACCTTGATCCGTTACGTGCTTCTTTGCTGGGCGCTGCTGGCGGTCGGGTCGGCCCATGCGGTGACGGTGGCCTTCATCAACCCCGGCAAATCGAACGAAGCCTACTGGGTCGCCGCAACGCAGGCCATGCAGGTCGCAGCCCGCAGCCTGGACTGGCAGTTGGAGGTGCAGTACGCCGAGCGCGACCACCTGCGGGTGCTGGACCTGGCCCGCAGCATGGTGGCGCGGCCACCGGCCCAGCGGCCCGACTACGTGATCCTGTCCAACGACAACGCCACCGGTGCCGAGCTGTTGCGGCTGTTTGACGGCTCGGGCATCAAATGCTTCATGGCCTTCAGCCGGCTGTCTGCCGCCGACGAAGCCCAACTGGGCGGGCCACGCCAGCGCCACAAGGACTGGATAGGTTCGCTGGAGCCTTTGGCCGAGGAGGCCGGCTATCTGACGGCCAAGGCCTTGATCCAGCAGGGGCGTAGCGCCCGCGCCCAGGCGGCCGACGGCAAGCTGCATCTGCTGGCGATCGCCGGCGACCGTTCCACCCCCAGCTCGGTGCGGCGCAACGAAGGCCTGCAGCGCGCCGTGGCCGAGGCCCAGGACGTGGTGCTGGAGCAAACCATTTACGCGGGCTGGACCCGCGACAAGGCGGCCGAGCAAGCCGACTGGCTGTACGAACGCTACCCCACCGCCCGGTTGGTCTGGGCCGGTAACGACCTGATGGCCTTTGGCGCGATGCAGGCGCTGGAAAAACGCGGCGGCACGCCGGGCAAGAACATGTGGTTCAGCGGCATCAACGCCTCGGCAGACGGTATGCAGGCCATCCAGTCCGGCCGGCTGGCGGCGCTGGCCGGTGGCCATTTCATCGCCGGCGCCTGGGCGCTGGTGATGCTCTACGACTACCACCACGGCCGCGACTTTGCCGACGAAGGCCTGCAGCTCGAAGCCTCGATGTTCGTGCTGTTCGACCCGGCCATGGCGCGCAAGTTCGAAGCCCGCTTTGGCCAGCGCTACGACAGCATCGACTTTCGCCGCTACAGCAAGGTGCTGAATCCCAAGCTGGCACGCTACAGCTTTGGGTTTGCCCAACTGCTGCGCTGATTGCACACTGCGCCCATGCCGAACCTTCCTTTCCGATCGCTCGCCGGGCATTTGATACGCCGCACCCTGGGCCTGGCCCTGTGCTGCATGGTGGCGGTGTTTGTGGTGCAAGTGGGCATCATGCTGCAGCACCAGCGCAAAGAGTTTGAACGGCTGGCCGACGAGATCGCCAAGACCAGCGTGCCGCTGCTATCGGTCAGCCTGTGGGACATCGAGCTGCGGGCCGTGCAGCAGCAGGTGGCGATGATGGCCGAGCGCCCGGAGGTTGGCTATGTGATGCTCACGGTGGGCACCGGCCAGCAGTTCCAGGCGGGCAATGCGGCGCTACAGCCCGAGTCGAGCAGCCTACGGATTGCTATTCCCGCGCCGCAAGGCAAGAGCGTGATTGCCGAGCTGCGGCTGTGGCCGAATCCGCAGTTCGCTATCGACGAAATGGTGCACACCGCCTGGACCGTGCTGGCCGGCTACGGTGTGTTCACCGTGCTGATCTGCAGCCTGATCGCCTACCTGCTGCGCCGTGAGCTGCAGATACCGCTGCAGCGCCTGGCCCAGTTCGCCAGCGAGCTGACGCCGCAAACCCTGGTGCAACCCCTGGCGCTGGACCGGCCGCGGCGCATCCACACCGACGAGATCGACCTGGTGGCGCACGGCTTTTCCAAGCTGCAGAACGGCTTGCGCACCCATATAGCCAACCTGGACAAGATGGTGGCCGAGCGCACCCAGCAGCTGGAAGCGCTGGCCGAGGCCAACCACGTGCTGTCCATCACCGACCCGCTGACCGGCTGCTTCAACCGCCGCACGCTGGAGCCGCGGCTGCTGGAAGAAATCGAACGCGCCCACCGCTACCAGCGGCCGTTCTCGGTGATCTGCCTGGACCTGGACCACTTCAAGCAGATCAACGACAGCTACGGCCATGCGGCCGGCGATGCCGTGCTGTGTGCCACCGCCGACCACCTGCGCAATGCCACGCGCTTCCGGCTCGACTGGACGGTGCGCCTGGGCGGCGAGGAGTTTTTGATCGTGCTGCCCGAAACCGTGCTGGCTACCGCGCTGCAAAACGCCGAACGCCTGCGCCAACTGCTGCAGGCCGAACCTGTGTGGTTCGAAGGCCAGCGCATCGACCTGACGGCCAGTTTTGGCGTGGCCCAGTGGCAGTACGACCAGGCATCGGCCGAGCTGGTGCAACTGGCCGATAGCCTGCTCTACCAGGCCAAGGCCGCGGGCCGGAACTGCATATTCCCGCAGCTGCCTGCTATTGAATAGATAGCTGCTGGCGCAATATCTATCAGCGCCAGAGCCCGATTTTCTTTAAATTGGCTTAGCTGACCACCAGGTTCTTGTAGACCCCGCAGCCAACGGCCAGATCGTCCACCAGCTGTACGAACGACATCTTGGTCTGGACCCGGCCGGTGGTCGGGTTGGTGATGTCGTATTCGACCCAGCCCGGTTCGTGCTCGGCCTGGTTGTAGATGGACTGCAGCAGGCCAGAGCCGTCGATACCGGCGATGTCCTGCACCCGGGTACCGACCTTGGCCGGGTTGCCGCCAAACGCCACATAGGTGCCGTTGCGGTCCAGCACGAACACATACATGTCGCGGTCGTGGAAGCCCTGGGCCGGATTCGTCAGCTCGCGCAGAAAGCTGTCGCGGGAGCCGCGCCGGCGGTGCGCCAAGGCTTTTTCGACCAGCGCGCGGGCTTCTTCGGCCGAGCCCTGCTGCAGCTTGAACAGCGCCACCGCTTCCACCAGGGTCGAGGCCCGGCTTTCCAGGGTCGAGGCCTGGGTGACGGCGTGGTCGACCATCTGGGCGTTCTGCTGGGTGATTTCGTCGAGCTGGCGCACGGCCGAGGTGATCTCGCTCAGGCCGGTGCTCTGCTCGGCGCTGGAGTTGGAAATCTGCGCCATATTGCTGGCCACGTCGCGGATGCCGGTGACGATGGCGTCCATATTGCTGCCGGCAGTGCGGATCTTCTGCACGCTGGAGCCCACCTGGCTGCTGGACGCGCCGATCAGCTGGCGGATCTCTTTGGCGGCTTCGGCCGAGCGCTGGGCCAGCGAACGCACCTCGCTGGCCACCACGGCGAAGCCGCGGCCCGATTCACCCGCGCGGGCCGCCTCGACCGCGGCGTTCAGCGCCAGGATATTGGTCTGGAAGGCTAGGCCGTCGATCACGCCGACGATCTCGTCCATGCGCTGGGCGCTGCTCTGGATGGCTTCGACCGAGGCAATCGCTTCGGCCATGCTGCTCGCGCCCTGGTTGGCCGCGTCGCGCACCCGGGCCGCCTGGGTATTGGCCTGGCCGGCGGTCTGGGCCGTGTCCTGCACGGTGCTGGACAGCTGCTCCACGCTGGCCGCGGTTTGTTCGAGGTTGGCGGCCTGCTGCTCGGTGCGGTCGGACAGGGCGCGGTTGCCATTCGCCAGGCTGGTGCCCGCATGGGCGACGAAGGCCGCATTGCTGCGCACATTGGCCACCATGGCCGATACGGTGGCGCCCATGTGCTGGGTGGCGGCGGCCAGGCCGGCTAGTTCGTCACTGCCGCGCAGTACCAGGCGCAGCCGCAGATCGCCCTTAACCAGCTGCTCCATGGCCTGGCGCACCTGGCCCAGGTCCTGGGTAAAGCTCATGAAGAATGCCAGCAGGCCGTACAGCGCCAGCAGCACGCAGATGCCGCTGAGCCAGGCCACAGCGGTCGAGCCGCCGCCCGAGAACACGTACTGCAGCAGCACCACCAACGGCGTAGCCAGCAGCACCAGCGCCAGTAATAGCAGCTTGGCGCCCAGGCGCATGCTGCGCATCAGCCACAGACCCGGGGAAAACAGGGTTTCGAAAATCATGCGTTTGTCTCTCTTTGTAATTGCACTGCTGGTGTCTTGCCGCCCAGCGCTTGTATCTGAACGTGCTTACAGCAAACTGTCAACGCCACGGTACCGGGTCGCGCGCATGATCTGCTACCAATAAAGTAGCGTCTGGCGCAGACTGTTACTGCGCCAGAGCCCGATTTTCTATAAATTCAGACAGCGTCGACACGGCCCAGGGCCAGGGCCGCAATATCGTCATGCCGCAGGCCGGTGCCCAGGGTCTTCAGGCGCTCGAAGCTGGCGGCGTCCAGCTGCTGGCGCACCAGGTGCTCGGCGCATTCGGCGCAGCGGGCTTCGTTGACCTCGCGCGACTTGCCATGGGCGGCATGCACCGTGTCGGCATAGCCGAGCAGGCGGCTGGCGGTGTGCGGCCGGCTCTCCAGCGCGGCCAGCAGGGCCAGGTTGTCGGCGGCGTAGACCTGGGCGTCAAAGTGCAGCACCTGCGGCCAACAGGTTTCCAGCAGGGCGCGGGCCTGCTGGGTATCGCCCTTGGCCAGCCAGGCGCCGGTCAGGTGCAGCTGCACCAGCAGCAGGGTGGCCATGTGGCGGGTGCCGGCCAGCCGCGCCTGCAGCGCCAAATAACGGCTGATGGAGGCGTCGACGCGGCCCGCGGCCAGCTCCATGTAGGCAATGATGTCCTCGCCGCGCAGCAGGGCTTCGGAATAGCCGGCCAGCGCGTCCAGCGTGGCTTTTTGCAGCAGCTGCTCGATGGCCTGGTCGAACCGGCCTTCGATGAAGTTGCAGGTCAACGAGGCAAACAAGCCGTAGCTGCGCACGATGGGCGGCCACGCCGGGTCTTCCAATGCCCACATCTCGGCCAGCACCTCGCGCTGCTCCTGGCGCTGTTCGGGTCCGTAGGTCAGTGCGTAGACCAGGGCCGCCAGCGCGTGGTACAGGTTGCGCTGTTCGCCGGGCTGGGCCCGGTACAGCGTGGCGGCGCGGCGCGCCAGGCGACAGGCCAGCGCTGGCTGGCGGTAGGCCCAGAAATATGCGGCCCGGCTCGACCAGCGGGCTTGTAAATCCGCCGGCAACTGGTCGGTGACCAGCAGGGCGGTGGCTTGCCAGACAAAGCGGCGTTCGCGCCGGCGGTCGCTGGTCAGGGCCTCGGCCAGGCCGGGGGCGATGGCAACGGCGGTATGCGGATCGTGCTGGATGGCCCAGGACAGCGCCTCGTGGCCATTGCTGAGGTCCGGCGCCAGCGATACATACCAGTCGTCGATGCGCTGCTTGCCGCTGAAGAAATCGCGGTCTGCCTGTTCGAACAAATGGCGCATGGCCTGGGCGTGGCGCTGGCGCAGCGCAGTATCTTCGCCGGCGGCCGCCAGCTGCTCCAGTGCGTAGCTGCGCGGCGTGTCGAGCAGGCGGTAGCGCGGGGTGTCGCCACCGTCGGCAATCACCAGGGAGCGATCGACCAGGGCACCCAGTACGTCGACCACGGCCCAGGCGTCGAGATCTTTGTCGGCCACCACCTGCTGGGCCATTTCCAGCGAGAAGCCGCCTACGAACACCCCCAGGCGGCGAAACACGGTTTGCTCGCTGGCATCCAGCAGGCCATAGCTCCACTCCAGCGCGGCGCGCAGGGTCTTCTGCCGCGCCGGCGCACCGCGGCCACCGCCATTGAGCAGGCGCAGGCGCTCGTTCAGCGAATTCGCCAGCGGCACCAGGCCCAGCAAGGGCACGCGGGCGGCGGCCAGCTCGATGGCCAGCGGCAGGCCGTCCAGGCGGCGGCAGATCTCCACCACGGTGGCCAGGTTCTGCGGGCCCAGTTCGAAGCGCCGGTCGGCGGCCTGAGCGCGCTGGGCGAACAGGGCGACAGCGCCGAAGTTGCGTGCTTCGTCCAGCGTGGTGGCGCGCTCGGGCAGGGCCAGCGCATCCAGCCGGTACACCCATTCATTGGCCAGCTTCAGCGGTGCCTGGCTGGTCACCAGTACCTGCAGCTGGGGAGCGGCCTGGTGCAGGGCTTGCAGGATGCGCGCGACCTCGTCCAGCAGGTGCTCGGCGTTGTCGATAGCGATCAGCATGGACAGCGGGCGCACGGCCTCCATCAGGCCCTTCAGCGGGTCGCCGTGGCCGGACTGCAGGCCCAGAGCACCGGCCACCGTGCTGGCGACGAACTCGGGCGAGGTCTGCGATGCCAGATCAACCCAGGCCACGCCATGCTGGTGGGCGCCGCGGCGCTCGTGCAGCAGCCACTGGGCCAGCAGCGACTTGCCGATGCCACCGGCTCCGACGATGGTCAGCAAGCGGTGCTGGCCCATCAGGTTGCCGAGGTTGGATACATCGTGGGTGCGGCCAATCAGCGGCGTGAGCACCAGGGGCAGGTGGGTGTTGTTGGGCTGGGGGGCGCTGGGCGGTGGCGGCAAGGGCGGCTGGGCGATGTCTGGCGCCGCGTCGCTGGCTTCCAGCGCAAACCGGTAGCCACGCCCGGGGATCGTGACGATGGCCTGCGGCCCGAGCAGCTTGCGCAGCGCCGACACCTGGGCCTGGAGGTTGTTTTCCTCGACCACCAGGCCGGGCCAGGCCAGGTCCAGCAGCTCGTCTTTGGAGACCACGCGGTCGCGGTGGTGCAGCAAGGCCATCAGCACATCGAAAGCCCGGGCGCCGGGGTTGGTGCTTTTGCCGTCTACCAGCACCACGCGCTGGGCGGGGCGCACTTCAAAGCGGCCAAAACGATAGCTGTGTAACAACAAAACTCCCTTATCCCAATAGCAAATGATGGTTTATGCAGGCGGCGCATTGCTGCTGCGTAACGGCTTTGTCAATCTGGCGCAAATGCTGAATTTTGACGGATATGTGCGATAGCGCACGGTTTCAGAAGTTTTCAGGCGGGCTTCAGGTGTCCTAAGGACGGCGAAACGCGATGAGAGGAAAGTCCAGTTTGTTGGCACCTGCCACCCCGCCATACCGATTGTCAAGGACAAAACCTATGAACTTCGAACCTTTTGAACCCTTCGAGCCATCCGAACCGTTGGTCGCCCCGGCAGCCCAGGCCGAGCCACATTATTTTGATCGCCCAGGGCTGCTGTGGATCGCCGCCAGCCTGCTGTTTGCCACCGTCGCCGGCCACCTGATACCGGTGCTTGCCGAGCCCGACGGTGTGCGCCAGAGCCTGGCTTCCATAGGCCTGTTCGACAAGCATTCAACGGCGGTTGCCAGCCTGCCGCAGCAACCCCAGGAGGGGGCCAAAAGCCAGCGCCAGCAGCCTACACGAGCGGTTTCCGACTCGCAAGGTGAAACCCCCAACCCCCCGATTGTTCTTCGTCAATTTTGAGGATGCGCGCAATGGACAGCCTTCATAAGATGCACCGATCAACCCGCCGATCCATACGTCGGATAAGCAGCTCTGCAGATCCGTCTCCGCCAGCCCTGCAACGTCTTTTGCCACAGCTCCTGCAACCTTTGCAGTGGGCATCCGCCAGTGTTTGGGAGTTCAGGAAAATAACAATGTTTCGCAAAAAATCCACCAGTGTTCTGATCGCTGAAAGCCAGTCCGAGTGCTTGCTGCGCTGCGCCGAAGCCGTGCACCAGGATGCCGAACTCAGCTTGGCGGCTGCCGTATCCACCGCCGCCGCCGCGATCGCCATGATGGACCAGTGCGCGCCCGATGTGGTGCTGGTGGATCTGCAGCTCAAGGACATGCCGGCAATCGAAGTGATACGCCATGCGGCCTGGCATTTTCCGGAGTCGGACATCGTGGTGATGACCCAGTTTGGCAATGACGAACAGGTGTTGTCCTGCATCGAAGCCGGTGCCACCGCCTATTTGTTCAAGGAAACGGCGGCCGACAGCCTGGCCGACAACATCCACGCCTGGCGCGAAGGCTGTGCGCCGATCAGCCCGGGCATGGCGCGCCGGGTGCTGGGGCGCTTCCGGCTGCGGCCGGGCGTCAGCAGTGGTTCGGCCTGGGCGTTTCCGCTGCGCGAATCGACCCACCCCTTGTCCGCCAGCGAGGCCGGCATCCTGCGCTGGATCGCCCGGGGTATGACTCTGGAGCAAATTGGCGAGCTGGCGGCCAGTCCGCAGCCCTCGGTGCTGGTCCATGTGAAGCAGATCTACCGCAAGCTGGCGGCCCATGCGCGCGGCGAAATGGTTTACGACACCAGCGAACTGGACCCCGGCGCCTACGTACCCGCACCCGGCAATATGCCACAAATTCAATGAACCAAGACGGAACTATCGCATCTGATGCGCTGGGGCATGGCGCCCTGGCCAGGCAAATTTTGGAATCAGGAGTCTTTATGCGCACAACAACGGTACGCCCTAAACCCATGCCCCGGCGCCGCAGCGGGCGAGAATCCTGGTGGTCGGCCCTGGCCTGGCTGGTGTTCTGCATTGCCATGGTGGCGGTGGGCATATTCTTGACCCCCAAGATCGGCGCCGCCTACGCGGCCGAAGACCTGGTCATCCCCAGCACCGCCCATGCGTCTGGCGCCACCCTGGTGTCGGATATGGTGGACTCCGCCGTGCCGATGGCGGCCACCGTGCTGTACCCCAACGAGCGCCTGGATGCGCCCGCGGCGGCGTCTACACCGTGAGCGTGTAGCGACTCTGGAAGGCGCGCGGCTGGCCGGAAATCGGGTCGGCGAAGGCGATGGAGCGGGCCAGCAGCTGCAGCGGCGCGCTGTAGTCGTCGTCGGCAATGTTCACCACCTCGGGGTAGAAGCGGTCGTTACATATCGGTACCCCCAGCGCCGCCATGTGCACCCGCAACTGGTGGGTACGGCCGGTCACCGGCGATAGCTGGTAGCGCGCCCAGTCGCCGTGCCGCTCCAGCAGCGCAATATGGGTTTCGGAATTCGGCTCGCCCGGTGCCTCGCGGTAGCGAAAAAACGGCTCACCCGGCACGATCTGGCTGCGGTAGACCGCCGGCAGCCCGTCGCGCCAGGGCGCAATTGCTTCGTAGTGTTTGTGCACGTCGCGCTGCTTGAACAGCGCGTGGTACAGCCCGCGTTCGGCTGGCTGGATGGCAAACAGGGTGACGCCGGCGGTTTCGCGGTCCAGCCGGTGCAGGGGCGCGAGGCTGTCTATGCCCAGGCTTTGCTTGAGCCGCACCAGCAGGCTTTCCTGCACAAAGCGGCCGGCGGGCACGGTGGGCAGGAAATGCGGCTTGTCGACCACCACCAGATGCGCGTCCTGGAACAGCACTTGGGCTTCGAAGGGAATCCGCGGCTCCTGCGGCAGATGGCGGTAGTAGTAGAGCCGGGTATGGGGGCGGTAGGCGGCGTCCGGCGGCACCGGCTGGGCCTGCTCGTCCAGCACCAGGCCGTCACGCATGCGCTGCAGCCAGACTTCGCGGTCTACCGTGGGGAAGCGCTGCAGAAAGAAATCGATGACGGTGGCCCAGCTGCCGCCGGGCAGGCCGACGGTGCTGGGGCCCACGCCGTCGCGCGTGGGGATCACACCCGTGTGAAGACCAGATCCCACACGCCGTGGCCGAGCTTGATGCCGCGGTTTTCGAACTTGGTCAGTGGCCGGTAGTCGGGCTTGGGCGCATAGTCGGCAGCGGTGTTCTTCAGCAAGGGCTCGGCGCCCAGCACTTCCAGCATCTGCTCGGCATAGTTCTGCCAGTCGGTGGCGCAGTGCAGATAGCCGCCCGGCTTGAGGCGGGCCGCCAGCTTGGCCACCAGCGGGGCTTGCAGCAGGCGGCGTTTGTTGTGTTTCTTTTTATGCCATGGGTCGGGGAAGAACACGTGGATGCCGTCTAGGCTGGCCAGCGGCAGCATGTGGTCTATCACCTCCACGGCGTCGTGCGAGCAGATGCGGATATTCGTCTGGCCTTGCTCGCCTACGCGTTTGAGCAGTGCGCCCACGCCGGGCTGGTGCACTTCGCAGCACAGAAAGTTCTTTTCGGGCAGCAGCGCGGCGATCGAGGCCGTGGCTTCGCCCATGCCGAAACCGATTTCCAGGATGTTCGGCGCGCTGCGGCCGAAGGCGGCGTCCAGGTCCAGCGGCGCAGCGCGGTAGGGCAGCAGGAATTGCGGACCCAGGGTTTCAAAGGCCTTGGCTTGCCCGCTGGTGGTACGGCCGGCGCGCAGCACAAAGCTCTTGATGGTTTTGGGGTGGGACACGGCAGCGGGAGCACCGTCGGTCGCCACGCTGAGGGGGGAGGGTTCGTTATGCATGGATGGCAGAGGATATTCCATTTCTGCCACGCCCCGCACAGAGCCGGCCGGTTCAGGCTGCGTAACGGCTGCGCCAAATGTTGACCCAGTGCGCCAGCGCCATGGCAGGGATGTCGCTCTGCGGCGGCAGGCCCAGCACCTGGGCTGCAGCGTTCAGGGTGGCCAGCGGCGCACGCGTGTCCAGCGCCTGGGCACCGTTTTGCTTGGACAGCTTTTCGCCATTGGCGCCCAGCACCAGCGGCGTATGCAGGTACTGCGGTGTGGGCAGGCCCAGCGCCTGCTGCAAGCGGATCTGGCGCGGCGTGTTGTCGGCCAGGTCCTGGCCGCGCACCACATGGCTGATACCCTGGGCTGCATCGTCCACCACCACCGCCAACTGGTAGGCCCACAGGCCGTCGGCGCGGCGCAGCACGAAGTCGCCCACCGCAGCCGCCAGGTCCTGCTGCTGCGGGCCGAGCAGCCGGTCGCTCCAGTGCAGTACATCGCTCACTACTGAATTGATAGCAGCTTGCGCCGGTGGAATATGCGCCAACGCCTTGTTTCTTATAAATTTATCGGTACGCAAACGCCAGGCCCGGGCCGGCCGGCCCTGCAGGCCATTGCGGCAGGTGCCGGGGTAGACCAGCTCGGTATTGCGCTGGCGCAGCTGGCCGCGGGCGGCGCAGGCGGCTTCCACGTCTTTACGCGAACAGCCGCAGGGGTAGGCCCAGCCCGCGACGACCAGCTGGTCCAGCGCCTGCTGGTACAAGGCGCTGCGCTGCGACTGGACCGTGGGCGGCGCATCGGGCAGCAGGCCGCAGGCGGCCAACTGGTGCAGGATCAGCGCATCGGCACCCGGTACGCAGCGTGGCGTGTCCACGTCTTCGATGCGCACCAGCCATTGGCCGCCATGCGCACGCGCGTCCAGCCAGCTGGCCAGCGCAGCCACCAAAGATCCGGCATGCAAGGGGCCGGTGGGCGAGGGCGCGAACCGGCCTATGTAGCGCCCGGGGAGCACCGCCAAGTCCGCTCAGGCAATCGCCAGCGCCATCTCCAGGCCGGAGATGAACGCATCTTCCACCCGGTGCCCTATGCACCAGTCGCCGCAGGCGCCGATGTTGGACTTTTCGTCCCACAGATGGCTACGGCCCAGGGGCTGCACGGTCTGCGCATAGCGCCAGCGGTGCACTGCGGCATGGGCGGGTTCAGCGCGGATGCCCGTGACTTCGGTGAAGGCTTTCAGCAGCTTGGATTGCACGCGGGCGGCATCGTCTTCCAGGTGTTCCAGTGACCAGGCCACGCCGGCCTGCACCGTCCAGCGCTCCACCCCGCCGCGGCCGGGCTTGCTGGATTCGCGCGCCAGCCAGGAGATGCGGTGGTGGGTGCTGCGGGCGGCGTTCCACTGCGGACCCAGGTGCGCCATGTTGGGCTGGATGGCCTGCGGAAACGCCAGCATCAGCGTCCAGCAGGGGGCGACCTGCACGTGGTGGATGTCGCGCACCAACCGGGCCGCCTGGGCCGAGTTCTGCAGCAGGTTTTGCACCTGTGGATGCGGCATGGCCAGGATCACGGCGTCAAAGCCGGAGAACACATGCTGCGCGTCGGGGGCGCCGGGCATGCCGGTGGTGCGCAGTTGCCACTGTTTTTTGTTCAAGGGGTCGCGTTCGATGCGGGTAACCTGGGTTTCCAGTTCGACCCGGCCGTCCTCCACCAAGGGCTTGGCCCAATGCTTGACCAGTGCGCTCATACCGGGTGCCGGCACCCAGTGCGGTTCGCGCGAGGGCAGGGCGGCGGCGGCCACGCGGCCAAAGGTGTCGAGCACGCGGACCGAGTTGGCGCTCCAGGGCTTGCTCACGCCTTTGGCGGTTTCCAGGGCCAGCGCAAAGCGCGGATCGCGCACGGTGAAGTACTGGGCGCCGTGGTCAAACGTGCCAAAGCTGGTGCTGCGGGTGGCCATGCGCCCGGCCACGCCGCGGCTCTTGTCAAACACCGATACGTTGTGCCCGGCCTGTGCCAGCGTGCGGGCGCAGGCGATGCCAGCCATGCCGGCACCGATCACGGCGATTTGGCGGGGAGCGGTAGCACTGGTTTTGGATGTCATATGTTTTGGTTTTCTATGAAGTGGCTACAGGTAATCGACCAGACACACTCTACACGCAGTCGGCACCCGGAATGGGGCGGGCACGCATACGCAGCCAATTAGCGCGCATGGCACATCCCTAATTGCTTTGCTGGCGCTCCAGCAGCGCGGTGCGGGTGGCCGGGCTTTTCAGCTGCTGCAACCACCATTGCAAGGCCCGGCCATGGGTGCTGCCGGCTTCGGCACGCCAGGCGTAGCTGATGCTGAGGATGCGCGACGGCCGCTCCACCGTGCGGCTGACCAGGCGACCGGTCTCCAGGTAAGGGCGCGCCAGTCCCTCGGGCAAGAAGCCGCAGCCCAGGCCGCGCAGCTGGGCCTCCAGTTTGGCGCGCATGCTGGGGACGGTCAGCACATCCTGGCCACCCAGCAGGCCGAAGGTGAGCGCATTGCCGCGCTGGGTTGAGTCGGCCACGGCTACAGCCCGGTGTTTCTCGATCAAGGTATCGCTCAGCGGCTCGGGCATGCTGGCCAGCGGGTGGTGCGGCGCCACGGCGAAGATGAAGGGCATCGTGCCCAGCACCTCGCCCAGGATATTGCTGTTTGAATTCATCTCCATCGCCACCCCGATAGACAGATCGGCCTGGCCGGTGACCAGCGCGTCCAGCGTGCCGTGCAGCACCTCTTCGCGCAGCTTGACGCGGGTCGGCGGGCTCATGGCAAAAAAGGCTTCGCACAGCTCCATCACCGTGGAGCGCGAGATCACGCTGTCCACTGCAATCGTCAACTGCGGCTCCCAGCCAGTGGCCACGCGCTTGACCCGGTTGGCCACCGCGTCGATTTCTTCCAGCAGGCGCTGGCCTTCGCGCAGCAGCTCGGCTCCGGCCACGGTGAGCTTGGCCTGGCGCGAGCTGCGGTCGAACAGCAGCACGTCCAGCGCGTCTTCGATATTGCGCACCCGGTAGGTGAGCGCGCTGGGCACCATGCCCAGGCTGCGGGCGGCGGCGGCAAAGCTGCCCTGAGTGTGGATGGTGACCAGCATGGAGAGGGCGTCGGGCGTCAGTACATCGCGGGCTGTTTGCATGGTCAGTCTACTTCCGTTGAAATTATTCGAATGATGCCATCAAATGCAGTGGACTGCAGGAGCGCACCCCAGGCCTAAAGTTCAGGCCATGGATTCGGCAAGCGGATCCTCACCAAACCAAGGAGCTTTTATGTTGACCATTCGTAAATCCCAGGACCGCGGCCACGCTGACCATGGTTGGCTCAAGTCACACCACAGCTTTTCGTTTGCCGGCTACATGGACCCCAAGCACATGGGATGGGGCAATTTGCGGGTGATCAACGAAGACACCATCACCCCTGGCGCCGGCTTCGGCACCCATGGCCACCGCGACATGGAAATCATCAGCTATGTGCTGCAAGGCGAGCTGGCGCACCGCGACACCATGGGCAATGTCAAAGCCATTCCGCCCGGTGACGTGCAGCGCATGAGCGCCGGCCGCGGTGTGCAGCACAGCGAGTTCAACCATGCCGACAATGCGACCACGCATTTCCTGCAGATCTGGATCGAACCAAACGTGAAAGGCATCCAGCCCAGCTACGAGCAAAAGAGCTTTGCCGAGAGCGAAAAGCGTGGCACGTTGCGGCTGGTGGCATCACCCGATGGTGCCCAGGATTCGGTGACCATCCACGCCGATGCGGCGCTATATGCGGGTTTGCTGGATGGCGACGAGTCGGCGACTCTGGCGCTGAACCCGGCCCGCAAGAGCTATGTGCACCTGGTCAGCGGTGCGCTGGAAGTCAATGGGACGGCACTATCTACCGGCGATGCGGCCTTGATCGAAAACGAGTCTGCGTTGACACTGCGCCACGGCAAACAAGCCGAGGTTCTGGTGTTTGACCTGGCTGCCTGAATTTTTTGAACCGTTTCAACTCTTAACCCACTTTTAACCGAAGGAAATTCCATGTTTGCATCTCTCCAAAATCCTCTGAGCCTGCTGGGCCGTCTGTTGCTGGCCGTGCTGTTCCTGCCTGCGGGCATCAGCAAGATCACCGGCTTTGCCGGTACCGTGGGCTATATCGGCTCGGTCGGACTGCCGTTTCCCACGCTGGGCGCGGCGCTGGCCATCGTGGTCGAAGTCGGCGGCGGCCTGGCATTGATCTTCGGTCTGGGCACCCGCTGGGCGGCGCTGGTTCTGGCGGCCTTCACCCTGGCAGCCAGCATCTTCTTCCACGCGTTCTGGGCTGTGCCCGCCGAAGCTGCCATGGTGACCCAGCTGCTGTTCATCAAGAACATTGCCGTCATCGGCGGCTTGCTGACCCTGGCTGCCTGGGGCCCCGGTGCCTGGAGCCTGGATGGCCGTAAATAAGTTTGGCTACAGTATTTCCCGTGTGTCGTTTGTTTAACTTTTCTCCACTTTTTTGAAAGTTTGTATGGCAAAAATCGCTGTTGTATTCCACTCTGGCTACGGCCACACCCTGCGCATGGCGCAATCGGTTGCCGAAGGCGCTGGCGCCACCCTGGTGCCCATCGATGCCGACGGCAACCTGGCCGAAGGCGCCTGGGAAACCCTGGCCGCGGCCGACGCCATCATCATGGGCTCGCCCACCTACATGGGCATGGTCAGCTGGCAGTTCAAAAAGTTTGCCGACGCCTCCAGCAAGCCCTGGTTTGGCCAGGCCTGGAAGGACAAGATCTTTGCCGGCTTTACCAACAGCGCCTCGATGAACGGCGACAAGCTGTCGACCATCCAGTACCTGATCACCCTGGCCATGCAACACGGTGGCGTGTGGGTCGGCACGGCGCAAATGCCGGCCAACACCAAGGCTGCACAGCGCAACGACGTGGGCTACCTGGGCACCTTCAGCGGCGCCATGGCCCAGTCGCCATCGGATGCCAGCGCAGCCGAAATGCTGCCGGGCGACCTGGAAACCGCTAGCCTGTTCGGCAAGCGCGTGGCCGAAATCGCCACCAAGTTTCGCGGTTAAGCTGTCAGCTTCCATTTAGAACAGGAGCCGGGCCATGGGTATCGCACTACAACTGACAGGCCACGCCAAGGACCTGGGCGGCGGCTTTCTGGTCCGCCGCTTCCTGCCCTCGGCGCCACGCCAGTCGGTCGGCCCGTTCCTGTTTTTCGACCACTTCGGCCCGGTCACCGTGTTGCCGGGGGCCGGCCACGACGTGCGGCCACACCCGCATATCGGCCTGGCTACGGTCACTTATTTATTCGAAGGTGCGATGCTGCACCGCGACAGCCTGGGCTCGGTGCAACTCATCGAGCCGGGCGCCATCAACTGGATGACCGCCGGGCGCGGCATCGTCCATTCCGAGCGCCAATCGCCGGCGCTCAAAGACGCAACCTACGTGAACCACGGCATCCAGCTGTGGGCGGCACTGCCGCAGGCGTACGAGGAAGTCGAACCCAGTTTCACCCACACCCCCGCGGCGGCGATTCCCGAGCTGACGGTGGGCGACGCCGATGTGCGCGTGCTGATCGGCCAGGCCTGGGGCCAGACCTCGCCGGTGGCCACCTTCGCGCCGACGATCTACCTGGACATCGCGCTGCCCACCGGCGGCCTGCTGGAGCTGCCGCCGCTGGCGCAGGAGCTGGCGGTGTACCCGGTGGACGGCGATGTGGAAATCGACGGCGCGCTGCTGCCAGCCCATACGCTGGCGCTGCTGACGCCCGGCCAGGCCACGCAAATCTGCGCCCCGGCCGCTGTGCGCCTGGTGGTGCTGGGCGGCGACGCGCTGGACGGCCATCGCTTCATCAGCTGGAACTTCGTCTCCAGCCGCAAGGAGCGCATCCAGCAGGCCGAAGAAGACTGGAAGGCCCAGCGCATGGCCCCCGTGCCCGGCGATGCGGAATTCATCCCGCTGCCCGAGCGCCGGCCGGCTGCCTAGAAATTAATAAGAAATAGGCCGTTAGCGCAGATACTGCCTACGCTGGCAGCTCTTATTTCAATAGCATTTAACCGGCAACGCCCTGCGGTACAGGGGCCGCGCTGCGCTGCTGGATACCCTTGTGTACCCGCCACGCCAGGCTGGCTGCCACCAGGGTGGACGCCACCACCACATAGCCGACTACCGGAAAGTGCTGCAGCTTGCCATCGGCGCCGAAGGACACGATGTGGCCGGCCACCAGCGAGGCCACGCCGCCCGACAGCTGCTGGATCGCCGCATTGATGGCGTTGAACGAACCGCGCTGCGTGGCGTCGGGCACCGAGCTGACCAACGCCTGGAACGGAATCATGCGCGAGAAGATGCCGACGAACATCACCACGTTGACCAGCACCAGCAGCGCAAACGGCACGGCCTGCAGGTGCGTGTAAATCAGCACCATCACGATAGTCAGCGCGCTGCCCGCCAGAAACACCGGCAGCTTGCCCCAGGCGTCGGCGGCCTTGCCGATCAGCGGCCCGATGAAGATGGTGCACATGCCGGTAATCAGGTAGATGGTCGGCAGCCGCTCCAGCGGGATGCCCAGGTTGTGCACAGTGAACGCGCTGCTGAAGGGCATCAGCATGAAGCCGCCGGTGGTGAGCAGCGCGGTGGTGGCAAACGCCGCCAGGTAGCGCGGCTCGGCCACGGTGTGCACCAGGTGCAGGAAGGCGCTTTTCTCCTGGCGCACAGCCAGATGGTCGGCTACCGGCTGCATGCGCCAGGCGATCACCAGCCCACCTACGGTGCCCAGTACCACCATGGCGATGAACGGCGCATGCCAGTTCCAGTGGTTCGACAGATACAGGCCTGCCGGCAAACCCAGCACCTGGCTGGCGGCGAAGGCGGTCTGGATCACGCCCATCACCCGGCCGCGCAGCTGCGGCGCGAACAAATCGGTGGCAATCGCCAGCACCACCGAGCCGATCACGCCGCCAAACAGTCCGGTGACGATACGGGCCGCCAGCAGCGCCTCGAAGCTCTGCGCCAGCCCGCACCACAGCGTGCCCAGCACAAAGCCGGTGTAGAAGAACAACAGCAGCTTCTTGCGGTCGAAGCGGTCGGCAAAGCCGGCGGTCAGCAGGCCGGAGGCGCCGGCACTGAACGCATAGGCCGACACCACCAGGCCGAACTGCTGGGTCGACATCTGCAGTGCCGGCATGATCAGCGCGCCCAGTGGCGACATGATCATGAAGTCCAGGATCACGGCGAACTGCAGGAAGGCCAGCAGCCCGGCCACAAAGCGCTGGTAGCGGGTAAAGGTGGCCGGCGCGGCGCCGGCGGGGAAAGAGGGTGGTGTTGGCATGGGTGTCGTTACGCATTCCGGAATGGCAACCCAGGAGGCGGGTGCCTATGATGCGGTATGTTTGCATTTCTTAATAGGTTCCTATGTATATTAATATAGCCTCCTATGTACTGTCAAGCAGAGGCACATGACTGAATTGCACGTACCCCATCCTATGAAGCTGCTGGGCCGGGTCACGCGTGGCTTCTACCGGCTCGCCGATGTCGAACTGCGGCCGTTCGGCCTGGCCACCGGCCAGCTGCCGGTGCTGGTCAGCCTGAAGAACGGGCAGGCCTTGTCGCAGGCCGAGCTAGCGCGCATAGCCCAGGTCGAGCAGCCCAGCATGGCGCAACTGCTGAACCGCATGGAACGCGACGGCCTGGTCGAACGCCTGCCCGATCCGCAGGATAAACGCAGCCGGCTGATCTCGCTGACGGCCATCGCCTCCGAGCGTCTACCCCGGGCCAAGCGGCAGATGGACGCACTGACCAGCCAGGCGCTGGCCGGCTTTACGCCAGAAGAACTTGCGCAGTTCGGCGCCTTTCTGGCGCGCATGAACGACAACATCGAACGCATGGCCGGCGAGGCCGCAGAGAGCACACCCGATGGCCATTGAAATCGAACGCAAATTCCTGGTCACCGGCAGCGACTGGCGCCAGGGCGCGGGCACGGTCTTCAGCCAGGGCTATCTGAACCGCGACAAGCAGCGCACGGTGCGGGTCCGCATCGCCGGCGCGCAGGGTTTTCTGACCATCAAGGGGGCCAACCGGGGTGCGACCCGGGCCGAGTTCGAATACGAGATTCCGCTGGCCGATGCCGAGCAGCTGCTGGCGCTGTGCGAGGGCCCGATCATCCAGAAGGTGCGCCGGGTGCTGGTGCATGCGGGCTCCACCTGGGAGGTGGACGAGTTCGAAGGCCTGAACGCCGGCCTGGTGGTGGCGGAGATAGAACTGGCGTCGGAAGACCAGCAATTCGAGCGACCGGCCTGGCTGGGCCGCGAGGTGACCGACGACGCGCGCTATTTCAACTCGAACCTGGCCACCACGCCATTCAGCGCCTGGTAGCAAGAATTTATAAGAAATTGGCCTCTAGCGCAGGTATTACCTGCGCTAGCAGCTCACATTTTTGTAGCAGCCAGGTCGCTGGCCGACAAATCCGCTTCTAAGGTGCGGCGTTCGTCAAACACGAAGCAGCTGCCGTGGTAGTGGGCGCCATCGGTTTCCTCAAAATATTTGAGGATGCCGCCTTCGAGTTGGTACACGCTGTCCAGCCCGACTTCGCGCATCAGGATCGCGGCCTTTTCGCAGCGGATGCCGCCGGTGCAGAAGCTGACCACCGTCTTGCCTTCCAGCTCGGCCTTGTGTTCGTTCAGCGCGGCCGGGAACTGGCTGAATTTGTCGATGCGCCAGTCGATCGCGCCGTCGAACGTGCCGTGGTCTACCTCGAAGGCATTGCGCGTGTCCAGCGTGACCACCGGGCGGCCGTGGTCGTCCACGCCCTGGTCCAGCCAGCGCTTCACTGTGGCTGCAGTGACCGCCGGCGCCCGGCCTGCGGCGGGCTGGATGGCCGGGTGGTCCATGCGGATGATTTCGTTCTTGACCTTGACCAGCATCTTCTTGAACGGCTGGCTGGCGGACCAGCTTTCCTTGGGGGCAATGTCGGCAAAGCGCGGATCCTTGTGCAAGCGGGCAACAAAGCCGAGCACGGCGTCCGCTGGCCCGGCCAGGAACAGGTTGATGCCCTCGCCGGCCAGCAGGATGGTGCCTTTGAGTTCCAGCTCTTGCGCCCAGCCGTGCAGCAGGTCGCGCAGGGCCGGGGCGTCGGGCAGGTTGACGAATTTGTAAGCGGAGATGTTCAGGATGGAGTTCACCCCTGGATTTTAGAAGCCTGCGTGGGCTCCTAAAATGGGGCCATGTTTGTTCACCTCCGCCTCCATACCGAATTCTCCGTCGTTGACGGCACCAACCGCATCGACGAAGCCGTCAAAGTCGCCGCCAAAGACCAGCAACCGGCGCTGGCGGTCACCGACCTGAGCAATCTGTTTGGCGCACTCAAGTTCTACAAGGAAGGCCGGGGCAAGGGCGTCAAGCCCATCATCGGCGCCGAGATCTTCCTGGAAGGCCAGGGCCTGGACACCACGGCCTTGTCGCGTGTCATCGTGCTGGTGCAGAACAAGCAGGGCTATCTGAACCTGTCCGAGCTGCTGGCCCGCGGTTTCACCCAGAACATCGTGAAAAACCAGGCGGTGATCAAGCTTGCCTGGCTGCGCGAACTGGGTGAGGGGCTGATCTGCCTGTCGGGCGCGCAGGCCGGGCCGGTGGGCCAGGCGCTGGTGCAGGGCGATAGCGCACGCGCCGACGCCATGGCCGAGCAACTGGCCAGCCTGTTCCCGCAGCGCTTCTACATCGAGCTGCAGCGCGCAGCCCGGCCCGACGACGAGGCCCATGTGGTGGCCGCGGTGCAGCTGGCGGCGCGTCTGCAGCTGCCGGTGGTGGCCACGCACCCGATCCAGTTCACCGAGCCTGATGACTACGACGCGCACGAGGCGCGGGTATGTATTTCTGACGGCGAAATCCTGGGCAACCAGCGCCGGGTGCGCCGCTTTACCCGCGAGCAGTATTTCAAGTCCAGCGCGCAGATGGAGGCGCTGTTCAAAGACATTCCGTCGGCCGTGGCGAATACGGTGGAGATCGCCAAGCGCTGTAACCTGAGCCTGGTGCTGGGCAAGCCGCAGCTGCCGGACTTCCCTACGCCGCTGGTCGATGGCGTGCGCATGACGCCCGAAGACTATTTCCGCTACGCCTCGCACGAAGGCCTGAAGGAACGCCTGCTGCATCTGTACCCGAATGAAGCCAAGCGCGAAGAAGTGCGCCCCGGCTACATCGAGCGGCTGGAATTCGAGATCACCACGATTCTGAAGATGGGCTTCCCCGGCTACTTCCTGATCGTGGGGGACTTCATCAACTGGGCCAAGCTGAATGGCTGCCCGGTCGGCCCGGGCCGGGGTTCTGGTGCCGGCTCGCTGGTGGCCTATGCGCTGAAGATTACCGACCTGGACCCGCTGCAGTACAAGCTGCTGTTCGAGCGATTTTTGAACCCGGAACGGGTGTCCATGCCCGACTTCGACATCGACTTCTGCCAGAGCAACCGCGACCGCGTGATCGATTACGTGAAGGAGAAGTACGGCAAGAACGCAGTGAGCCAGATCGCCACTTTCGGCACCATGGCGGCGCGCGCGGCAATCCGCGACGTGGGCCGGGTGCTGGACCTGAGCTACAACTTCTGCGACGGCATCAGCAAGCTGATCCCCAACAAGCCTGGCATGTCGGTCACCTTGCAGTACCCCCCGGCGGTGAAGAAGGACGGCGACAAGAACAACTACGCCATCGAGATGGAGCCCATCCTGGCCGAGCGTATCGAGGCCGAGGAAGACGTGAAGCTGCTGATCGAGCTGGCGCAAAAGCTCGAGGGCATGACCCGCAACATCGGCATGCACGCCGGTGGTGTGTTGATCGCACCGGGCAAGCTGACCGACTTCTGCCCGCTGTACCAGCAGCCTGGCAGCGAGTCGGCGGTGAGCCAGTACGACAAGGACGATGTGGAGGCCATCGGCCTGGTGAAGTTCGACTTCTTGGGCCTGGCGACCTTGACGATTCTGGAGATCGCCAAGGAGTTCATCGTCAAGCGCCACAAGGGCCAGGAGAACTTCGCCTTCGAGAACATTCCGCTGGACGATGCCAAGACCTACCGGCTGTTCTCCGAAGGCAAGACCGAAGCCGTGTTCCAGTTTGAAAGTACCGGCATGCAGCGCATGCTGAAAGACGCCAAACCGACGCGGCTGGAAGACCTGATCGCGCTGAATGCGTTGTACCGCCCCGGCCCCATGGACCTGATCCCCAGCTTCGTGGCGCGCAAGCACGGCCGCGAGGAAGTGGAGTACCCGCATCCGGCGGTGGCCGAGATGCTGAGCGAGACCTACGGCATCATGGTCTACCAGGAGCAGGTGATGCAGACCGCGCAGATCCTGGGCGGCTACTCGCTCGGCGGCGCGGACATGCTACGTCGCGCGATGGGTAAGAAGAAGGCCGAGGAAATGGCCGAGCACCGCGAAAAGTTCCGCGCCGGTGCATTGGCCACCCACAATATCCCCCAGGCCAAGGCCGACGAAATCTTCGACTTGATGGAGAAGTTCGCCGGCTACGGCTTCAACAAGTCGCACGCCGCCGCCTATTCGCTGCTGGCGTACCACACCGGTTGGCTCAAGGTGCATTACTGTGCCGAATTCTTCTGCGCCAACTTGACGGTGGAAATGGACGACACCGACAAGCTCAAACTGCTGTTTGAAGATGCGGTGAAGATGGGCCTGAGCTTTGAGCCGCCGAACGTGAACCTGGGCCGGCACCGCTTCGAGCCGGTGACCGACAAGATCATCCGCTACGGGCTGGGTGCCGTCAAAGGCACGGGCCAGCAGGCGATTGACGCCATCGTGGCCGCGCGCGAAGCCGGTGGGCCGTTCAAGAGCCTGTTCGACTTCTGCGTGCGGGTGGACAAAGCCAAGCTGAACAAGCGCACGGTGGAGGCTTTGATCAAGGCCGGTGCTTTCGATGCGATCGAAATCAACCGGGCCTCGATGATTGCGTCCATCGACCGGGCCTTCGCTTTTGCCGCCGCCACACTGGCGAATGCGGATCAGGGCGGCCTGTTTGACATGGACGATAGCCACGGCTCCAGCACCCAGGAGCCGGATCTGGTCGAAGCGCCGATGTGGGGCATCAAGGAGCGTTTGACGCTGGAGAAAACCGCTGTCGGTTTCTACCTGTCGGGCCATTTGTTCGACGAGGTGCGCAAGGAAGTGCGCCGCTTTGCCAAGCGCGAACTCGCCGATGCAGTGGACAGCCGCGACATCGTGATGTTCGCTGGTATCGTCAGCGATTTGCGGGTCATCAATGGCCAGCGCGGCAAGCTGGGACTGTTCCGGCTAGACGACGGCTCCGCCATGATCGACGCCCGCGTCAGTGACGCGCTGATGCAGGCCAACAAGGATTTGTTCAAGGACGACGAGTTGATCATTGCCATGGGCAAGGTGCAAACCGACCGCTTTGGCGGCGGTGGCCTGCAGATGAGCATTACCGAAGCCTGGGACCTGGCGGGTGCGCGCTGCCGCTATGCGAAGTTCCTGCGCTTGCAGCTACCGCCGAATGCCACCGGCTCCGGGCTGGACATCGCCAAGCTGGTCAAGGACTTCCCGCCGTTTCTGGATACCACCGAACAAGGCGATGTGTTGCGCGGCCTGCCGGTGCGTTTGTCGTTGCAGCGCAAGACCGAGCAGGGCGCCGCTGTGGCCGAGGTGCAGCTGGGTGAAAAAGCCCGCTTCTACCCCACGGATGCCGCGCTGGCTTTCTGCCTGGCCCAGGCGTCGCAGGCGGTGGTGGCTTACGAAGAGTAGGAGAGTGGGAGGAGGGCGGCTGCTCAAAAGGGCACGTCACCCAGGATGGTGGCGCGGTGCATTACGCGGCGATGCGGCAGGTAGTCGACTGTGGCGTAGTGCTGGGTCAGCCGGTTGTCCCAGAACGCCAGGTCGTACTGCTTCCAACGCCAGCGTACCGTGAATTCGGGCTTGGCTATGTGTACGCGCAGGTAGGCCAGGATGGCATCGCTCTCTTGCTTGCCTAGTTCCACAATGCGGCTGGTGAAGCCCTCGTTCACAAACAGGCCGCGCTTGCCGCTGGCCGGATGGGTGCGAACCACGGGGTGCGAAATGTCGGGGTTCTTGGCCACCGCAGCTTCCCAAATCTTGCGCTCTTCCGGGGTGCGCGCGTAGCGCCAGGCGGGAAAGGACTGCACAAAGCTGTGCTCGGCGTGCAATGGGTCCAGAAACCTGCGCAGCGGTTCAGACAAGGCCTCATACGCAGCAATGCCGCTGGCCCAGAGAGTGTCGCCGCCAGACGGTGGCAGCTGGCGCGCCGATAACAGTGCGCCCATGGGTGGGCGCTCAATAAAGGTGACATCGGTGTGCCAGTTGTCGTTGTCGGGCGGATTGTTGTCGTCGGTGTCCAGTACGATGATTTCCTTGGCATCGGGATGCTGTGGATACACCGGATGGATGTGGAGCGCACCGAAGGCGCTTGCCAGGTCGCGCTGCTGTACCGGCGTGACCGGCTGGTTTTCGAAGAACAGCACATGGTGTTGCAGTAAAGCAGTCCGCAAGCTGTCCCGGTCTTCGTCGCGCAAGGGTGTCGTCAGGTCTATGCCTGCTACCACGGCGCCAATGGCAGGGCCGATAGGACGGATGTCGAGAGTCATGGTGGGTGGGGACTTCAAAGCAAAGATGGCTGCAAGCCTATCGGACGCCTGTCTTCGTGCTTGCTCGTTATTTGCATTTGCTACTGCGCCTACCTTCTATGGCGGGATTCTGGGCGCGAAGACTACCAAGCGAACTGCAAGCGGTACGGGGCTTGGCGCACATTGCGCGATGCGCTGTAAGCGAGTACCGGGTAATGGGCAGTCTGGCGCAGGGCTCTGTAGTGGCTGGTTCGACTGCGAGGGACCAGCCCCCAGGAGCCGGAGGTTACCGCCAGCACGCGCAGAAAATTGCGCTGAATACCCTCGGCATTGGGTGGCTCAGGAGTGCGCATGGGGCCTCCTGGACTTAGATGACTTTCTTGCATCACACGTCTCCTTGAAGCAATACATGCTTGGATTTCGATTGTGCGAAGAATGGTGTGCGAACAGAACGAATGAAAAGTCACTACCAAGTGACAAAAACGCGTAAGGCCCGGTGCCCACCAAGCCTGTCGATCTGCTGGCTGCAGTTTGACCTGGAACGAAGGCCGAAAACCAACTATGCATAGTAGAAAAGCTTCTAAATCGGCTGCGTGCTGCTGGTTATCGTGTGAGCTTTAGCAAGCTTCCATATGGACCGTACACCCGCAAACATTTTCCCTTCGGTTGCCGCCACCATACTGCGCGATTGGCTCAACGATGGCCGAGAAATCGCTCTTCTGGATGTACGCGAAGCAGGCCAGTTTGGCGAAGGCCATCCGTTCTTTGCTGTTCCGCTTCCCTATAGCCGGCTGGAACTGGATGTGGCTAGCTTGGTGCCACGATCCACTACCCGTGTAGTGCTGGTGGATGCGGGTGACGGTGTGGCCGAGCGCGCTGCAGCACGTTTGGCTTTCTTGGGTTACACACAGGTATTCCTATTGGCGGGCGGGGCACCCGGCTGGGCGGCCGCGGGCTATGTTCTGTTCCAGGGCGTGAACCTGCCCTCCAAGACTTTTGGCGAGTTGGTGGAGCATGCCTATGCCACACCGCATCTTTCTGCACAGGACTTGCGCGCCCGCCAGCAAGCGGGTGAGCCGCTGGTCTTGCTGGATGGCCGCACCTTTGAAGAACACCGAAAGATGAGCATTCCCGGTGCTGTTTCAGTGCCGAATGGTGAGCTGGCGCTGCGCTGGCGGGCCTTGCTGCCCGATGTCGATACCCCGGTAGTGATCCACTGCGCCGGCCGCACCCGCAGCATCATCGGTGCGCAGATCTTGCGCAGCCTGGGCATTCCCAACCCGGTGCTGGCGCTGGAGAACGGCACCCAAGGCTGGGCACTCGAGGGCTTGCAACTCGAGCATGGCAATGAACGGCGCAGCGCAGGCGCTGTGGCAGCACACCCGGATGATCGCATCGCCGCTGCCAACCTGGCGCAGTCAGCCGGCGTGCACAAGCTCAGCGCAGCCCAGGCCCAAGCCTGGCTTGATGACCCACAGCGCACGACCTATGTACTCGATGTGCGCAGTGCCGAGGAGTTTGCGGCAGGCAGCCTGGCAGGCGCAAAGCATGCGCCCGGTGGGCAACTGCTGCAGGCCACTGACCAATCCATTGCTGTGCGCAATAGCCGAGTGATCTTGCTGGACGACGAGGCGATTCGTGCTCCGGTGGTTGCCGCGTGGCTGCGCCGCTTGGGATTTGAAACGGCGGTGGTTGACGGGGGCGTGCGTGCCGCCATACAGGTTCGTGTCCCGCCATTGGCTGTGTTGGGGCCGGTCCCGGCAGTCAACCATGGCGAATTGCCGTCTTGGGTGGCACGGCAGGCACCGCTGCTCTTGGATCTGCAGCCCTCAATGGCTTATCGCAGCCGCCATGCACGGGGTGCGCACTGGACGCTGCGCCCACACCTGGTGGCCGATGCGCGCGCGACCGGTAAACCGGGCCAGCCGATTCTGCTGTTCGCTACGGATGCTGCGGTAGCCGGCCTGGCAGCTGCCGACCTGCACGAGGCAGGCTGGCGCGACGTGCGTTGGACGCGCTTGGAGGATTGGGTTGCCGCCGGGCTGCCTGCCGAGTCCAGCCCGGGCCTGCCAGCAGATGCAGAGGCTATCGACTACCTGTTTTTCGTGCATGACCGGCACGAGGGCAATCTGGATGCTGCACGCCGGTACCTGGCTTGGGAGACTGGTTTGATCGCCCAGTGCTCTCCGGATGAATTGGCAGTGTTTCGTTTGCCCGAGGTGCGATAGCCGCATATTCATATCTGGAAAACTTCGTTGTAGATGGGTTGTACCTGGCCGAAGATGGCGCTTCTATTGTTGAATTTTCCTAGCCCCATACATGCTGTTTACCCCGTTCCCATTGTCCCAGCGCCGCGCGGTTGCGGTAGCTTCCGTTCTTTTTGCGCTGGCCTCCGCCGCCGCGCATGCCGATGCCACTCTCGACAAGATCAAGCAGCGCGGCAAGGTCAGTATTGGCGTGCTGGTCAATGGCGGGCCTTTCGGCTCCATCGACCCAGCCACCCAGCAGCTCATCGGCTGGAACCCTGAACTCGCCCGTGCGCTGGCCAAGGGCCTCGGCGTTGATGTCGACCTGGTGCAGGTGCAGACGCCCAACCGTGTGCAGTTTCTGCAAGGCGGAAAAGTCGATTTGCTGATTGCGTCGATGGAATTGAACCCCGACCGCGCTGAAATCCTGGGCTATGCGCCCACGCCTTTCTACCGCGTCGGCGGAACCGCAGCCGTGCTCAAGACCAGCGGCATCACCAAATGGGAGGATCTGCGCGGCAAGCCCGTGTGCGTGTCGCAGGGCAGCAGCTTCGCCAAGCCCTTGGGCACCGACTACGGCGCTGTGGTGCATGGCTACAAGTCCTCGTCCGACTCCCTGCTGGCGCTGCGCGGAGGCAACTGCGTGGCGGCCGTGCATGACTCTACGCTGATCCATCCCACGCTGCGTGGCAACGCCGAATGGGCGGCCTACGCCGCGCCGCTTACCACCGAACTGCTGGCTGCCCCCTCCGTGGTGTGGACACGCAAGGGTGAGCAGGACACCATCGCCGCTGTCGACAAGATAGTCCAGGAATGGCACCGCAGCGGCTGGTTGATCGCCACCGAAAAGCGCCTGAGCATCGAGCCGCCGCAGCCCTTGCTGCCTGAGCTGCAGGCCAAGTTCAAGACCGCGCTTTAAGCGCTCCCTTTTCGATCCACTTGTTTGATGCGACCCGCGCACGCGCGGGCTGGGAAATGCTTTTCATGAAATTCACGCTTTGTTCCAAGACCGTCTGGGCGTTGGGCCTGCTCGCTGCCAGCTTTGCTGGTACCGCCCATGCGGACGCCACCCTCGACAAGATCAAGCAGCGGGGTAAGCTGTCCGTTGGCGTCGATGCGCCGGAGCCACCGTTCGGCCTGCTCGATACCGCGACTGGCAAGGTCGGTGGCTTCCAGACCGACCTGGCGCGCGACATTGCCAAACGCCTGGGCGTGGAACTCGAAACCGTTCCAGTGCATGCCTCGACGCGTGTGCAGTTCCTGCAGGCTGGCAAGGTCGACCTGCTGATCGCCAACATCCAGTGGACCCAAGAGCGCAGCGAGATCCTGAGCTTCGCGCCCACACCCTACAACCTGGTCGGCGGTGCCGCCATCGTTGCCAAGGGCAGCGGCATCAGCAAATGGGAAGACCTGCGCGGTAAAGTGGCTTGCGTCTCGCAGGGCAGCAACTTCGCCCGGCCGCTGCAAGAAACCTATGGTGCGGTGGTGAAGGGCCTGAAGGGCATTCCCGAGTCCCTGCTGGCCTTGAAGGGCGGAACCTGTGCGGCGTCGGTACACATCCAGCCGGCCATGGTGCAGACGCTGAACGGCGCCAGCGCCGCCGAATGGAAGGACTTCCAGCTGGCGACGAACGACCAGTTGATTCCATCTCCCACCGTGGTCTGGACCCGCCGCAACGAAGCCGACACCCAGGCCTTCGTCGACAAGGCCATCCAGGACTGGCACCGCACCGGTACCCTGGTCAGTCTGGCCAAGAAGTACGGCGTACCGGACAGCTATTTCGTGGCGTCCAACCAAAAAGCCCAGCAGGGCAAGTTCGACCGCGCGCCTTTTGAGGGTGACGCTAAATGAAGCTGCGCAAGGCACTCGCCGCCGGGCTGGCACTCGCGTTCGCCGCAGGTGCTGCGCATGCCGACGCCACGCTCGACAAGATCAAGCAACGCGGAAAACTGGTCGTCGGCGTGATCCTGTCAGGCCCGCCGTTCGGCACCATAGACCCAGCCACGCAGAAACACATTGGCTACAACGTCGAACTGTCCGAAGGTGTGGCCAAGGCGCTGGGCGTCAGCCTGGAGACGGTGCAGGTGCAGCCATCCAACCGCGTGCAGTTCCTGCAGCAGGGAAAAGTCGACATCCTGATCGCCAATATGCAGTGGACCCAGGAACGCAGCGAGATCCTGAGCTTCGTGCCCACGCCCTTCGAGGAAGTCGGCGGTGCTGCTATCGGCAAGAAGGGCAGCGGCATCGCCAAGTGGGAAGACTTGCGCGGTAAGCCGGTCTGCGTCTCGCAAGGCAGCAATTTCACCAAGCCGCTGGCCGAAGAATACGGCGCACAGATCAAGGCTTTCCGCGGCCAACCCGAAGCGCTGCTGGCGCTGCGCGGAGGCAACTGCGTGGTCTCGGTGCATGTCAGCCCCACGCTGCGCGAACTGGTGGCCGAAAACGCCGACTGGAAAGACTATGAGATCGCCTCGCCAAATGAACTGATTCCTTCGTCCTCGGTGATCTGGCTGCGTAAAGGCGAGACCGACACACAGGCCGCACTCGACCGCATCGTCAAGCAATGGCATGCCAGCGGCTGGCTTATCGCCGTGGAGAAGAGGAACGGTATGACACCCACGCCATTGCTGTACCAGTTGCACGAGAAGTTCAAGAAGACACCCGCGTAAGGCTGTGAATCCCACAATGTCCGAGAACCGATTCACCGCCGAAAACCTGCGATCCCAGGCGACTGCGATTCTGCAGGCCTGGGGCATGTCGCATGCGCACGCCATCACCACCGCCGATCTCATGGTCGAAACCGACCTGCTCGGCGTGGACTCCCACGGCGTCTCGATGCTGCCGCAGTACGCCGTGCTGCGGCGCAACGGCCGGCTGCGCCTGGACACCATGCCCACGGTGTTGCGCGACGGCCCGGCCACCGCGCTGATCGATGCCGGCGCCGGCCTGGGCCATGTGGCCTCGGCCCAGGCCATGCAGCTGGCGGTGGACAAGGCGCGCGCCATCGGCATTGCACTGGTCGGAGTGCGCAACTCGCACCACTTCGGCGCCGCTGGCGTATATGCACGCATCGCGTCGAAGCAAGGGCTGATCGGCCTGGTCACCAGTTCGGCCCAGGGCATTCTGCTGGTACCGACGCGTGCCACGGCACCGGTGCTTGGTACCAACCCGATCGCCTTCGCTGCGCCGGTGCCCGAAGGCTCGCGCAACTCACCCTTTGTGCTCGATATCGCCACCACCACCGCCGCAGCCAACCGCGTCAAGCTGAAGGCGCTGCGCGACCAGCCGGTACCGGCCGGCTGGGTGGTGGATGGCCAGGGCGCGCCAGTCACCGAGCCACAGGCCGCCAAACAACAGGTTTTTGACCGGCCAGATGGCGGCCTGACGCCGCTGGGCGGCAGTGCGGATGGTGGCAGCCACAAAGGCTACGGCCTGTCACTGCTGGCCCAGGTGCTGGGCGGTACCCTTAACGGAGGGGCCTTCGCACCGCTGCACAACCGCAGCCATGGCCCGGGCGACCCGGCCAACGTGGGCCACAGCTTCATCGCCATCAACCCGACATTCTTCGGCGAACCCGGCAGCTTCCAGCAGGACCTGGATGGCATTCTCGATGTATTGCACGCCACCCCACCAATTGATCCGCGCCAGCCGGTGCTGGTGCCCGGTGACCCCGAAGCAGCCCACCATGCGGAGCGCACCCGCTTTGGCGTGCCCTTACCCGAGCCGTTGGAGCGGCAGCTGCGCGAAGTAGCCAAGAGCGCCGGCGTGCCCTTCATCCTGCAAGCCATAGGCCGCGCCAAGAAAGAGCTGCATGACCACCTTGCTTGAAGGCTTACGCGAGACCCTGGGCGTCGCCCACGTGCTCACCGGCACGGACGCCGACGCCTTCCTCACCGACCAACATGGCCGCCTCACCGGGCGCGCGCTGGCCGTAGTGCGGCCGGCGGATACCGAACAGGTGGCCCAGGTGGTACGCCTGTGCCGGGCCCACCACACACCCCTGGTGCCGCAAGGCGGCAACACCGGCCTGATGGGCGCGGCCACGCCGGATGCGAGCGGCGATGCGGTACTGCTGTCGCTGGGCCGGCTCAACCGGGTGCGCGAGATCGACACCGATAACGACACCATCACCGTGGAGGCCGGTACCGTGCTGGCCACGGTGCAGCAGGCTGCGCTGGACGCGGGCCGGCTGTTCCCGCTGAGCCTGGGCTCGGAAGGCAGCTGCACCATCGGCGGCAACCTCGGCACCAATGCCGGTGGCACCCAGGTACTGCGCTACGGCAATATGCGCGAGCTCACCCTCGGCCTGGAAGTCGTCACCGCCGAGGGCGCCATCTGGCAAGGCCTGCGCGGCCTGCGCAAGGACAACACTGGCTACGCGCTGCGCGATCTCTACATCGGCAGCGAAGGCACGCTGGGCATCATCACCGCGGCCACTCTCAAACTGTTTCCGTTACCGGCCGCGCAGCACACGGCGCTGCTGGCCTTCCCCTGCATTGGCGACGCGATTGCCTTTCTGTCGCGCGCGCGGGCTGGCTTCGGCGCGGGGCTGACGGCCTTCGAGCTGTTGTCGGGCACGGTGCTGAAGCTGATCGCACAGCATCTGCCGGACCAGCAGATCCCGCTCGAATCCCTGGTTCCGCCCTGGTATGCGCTGATCGAACTCTCCGACCCCGAAGGCGAGGCCCATGCGCGCGAACGCTTCGAGGCCGTGGTCGGCCAGTCCTTCGAGGATGGCCTGGTGACCGACGCCACCATCGCCGAGAGCCTGCAGCAGAGCCAGGCCTTGTGGCGGTTGCGCCACGAGGCGCTGGGCGAGGCGCAGCGGCGCGATGGTCGCAACATCAAACACGATGTGTCGGTACCGATTTCGCGCATCCCCGACTTCCTGCGCGCCACGGCGGCGGTGCTCGAGGCCGGCTTTCCCGGCGTGCGGCCGGTGGCCTTCGGCCATTTGGGCGACGGCAATCTTCACTACAACGTGGCGCATGCGCCGGGCCAGTCCACCGAGGCGCTGTTCGCGCTGGAAGACGCGATCCATGAGGCCGTGCACGACAGCGTGCATGCCCATGGCGGCTCGATCAGCGCCGAACACGGCATCGGCCAGCTCAAGCGCGACGTGTTGCCGCGCTACAAGAGCGAAGTCGAGCTGGACCTGATGCGCCGCGTCAAGCAGGCGCTCGATCCGCTGGGCCTATTGAACCCCGGCAAGGTCCTGGCAGCCTGATTTCTCTCTCAAGGATTCCCCATGACAAGCACTTCTTCCTTCCCACTCTCGCAGCGCGTGCGGCGCGTCAAGCTCTCGGCCAATGCTGCCGCCAGCCAGCGCGCCTCGGCACTGATTGCGCAGGGCCGCGACGTGCTGGTGCTGACCGCCGGCGAACCCGACTTCGACACCCCGCAGTCCATCAAGCAGGCCGCCATCGCCGCACTGGCGCGCGGCGAAACCAAGTACACACCGACCGCAGGCACGGCCGAGCTGCGCCGCGCCATCAGCGCCAAATACCGGCGCGAGAACACCCTTGACTATTCCGCAGCGCAGATCATTGTCTCCAACGGCGCCAAGCAGATCATCTACAGCGCGCTGGCCGCCACGCTGGACGCGGGCGACGAAGTGGTGCTGCCAGCACCTTACTGGCCGTCGTTCCCCGACATCGTTTCCGTCAACGACGGCACGCCGGTGATTGTGCCGGTGGACGAGGCCACGGCCTTCAAGCTCACGCCACAGGCGTTGGAAAAAGCCATCACGCCGCACACGCGTTGGCTGATCCTCAATTCGCCCGGCAATCCCAGCGGCGCTGTCTACAGCGCGGCCGAGCTCACCGCATTGGCCGCGGTGCTGCGCCGCCATCCGCGCGTCCTGGTGCTGTGGGACGAAATCTACGAGCACATCTGGTTTACCACCGAAGCGCCGGTACACCTGCTGCACGTGGCGCCCGACCTGCGTGAGCGCACGTTGCTGGTCAACGGCGCCTCCAAGACCTATGCCATGACCGGTTGGCGCATCGGCTGGGGCGCGGGTCCCCAGGCCTTGATCGACGCCATGGTGGTGATCCAGTCGCAGGCCTCCAGCGGGCCCAACTCCATCGGTCAGGCGGCTGTGGCTTCGGCGCTGGATGCCGCGGACCAGAGCTTCGTCTCCGAGTCCCGGGCGGTATATGCGCGCCGTGCGGCCTTTGTGAGCGACGCGCTCAACGCCATTCCTGGCATCTCGCTGCTGGCGCCCGAGGGTGCCTTCTTCGCCTACATCCATTGCGGTGAACTCATAGGCCGCGTTCGGCCCGATGGGCGGGCCATCACATCCGACAGTGACGTGGTCGACTGGCTGCTGGATGCCGAAGGTGTGGCCGTGGTAGACGGTGCTGCTTACGGCCTGGCACCGTACTTCCGCATTTCCATTGCCGCCAGCGACGCCGTGCTGAGCGATGCCGTGCAGCGTATTGCCCGTGCCATCGCTGCCTTGCAGGTGGTCGAACCGGAGGCCTTGACCGCATGAGTGATGGGATTCTTCCGGCCATCGTGGCGGCGTTGAAGCCGCTCGGGCTCAACTACGCGTTCGCGCTCGATGCCAGCGAACGCCAGGCCTTCGTACGCGGTCTGGGCGTCACGCTAGAGCTGTGCTTGCTGACCATCCCCGGCAGCTTGCTAGCCGGCGTGGCCATCGCTGCGGCGTTGACTTCGGGCCGGCCCTGGCTTGCCAAGCCGGCGCGTGCCTTTGTCGAGGTGACCCGCAACACACCGACACTGGTGCAGCTGTACTGCGCCTTCCTGGTGCTGAACATGCTGATCACCCAGCAGCTGCGGCCGCTGGGTGGCAGCAATCCGCTCACACCCGTCATCTGGGTGGTGATCGTGGTGTCGCTGCACAAAGGCGTGTTCCATGCCGAGGCCTTGCGCGCCGGCATTGAGGCCGTACCGCGCATCACACTGGAGGCCGCGCGTTCGCTCGGTTTCTCGCAACGGCAGCTGCTGGCCCGGGTCGAGCTGCCACTGGCGGTGCGCTTCGCCCTGCCTTCGCTGGTCAACAACCTGATCGACCTGGTGAAGATGACGGCCGTGGCCTCGGCCATCGCCGTGGGCGACGTGACCTATGAGTCCATCATGATCTGGACGCAGCGCGACAACGTGCTTGAATTACTGCTGCTGATCCTGCTGTATTTCGGCCTGCTGACCTGGCTGGTCAGCTTGGCGGGCCGCTGGCTCGAAGAACGCTGGAGGATGCCCGGTTATGGCCAGTGAATTCATCTTGAACCCGTCCGCCGTGTCGGTCTCCGCAGCCGGTGCAAGCCCCTGGCGCAACCCGTGGACGTTGACGGCATTGGGCGTGGCCGCCGTGATCGCGTTCTGGACGGCCACCGGTAGCACACCGGCCGTGTTTACCCACCTGTGGAAATGGCTGCCGGTGCTGCTGCGCGGCCTGTTGGTGAACATCGAGATCAGCGTGCTGGCGATGGCGCTTGGCACCCTGGCTGGGTTGCTGGTGGGCGCGCTGTCGCTGTCGCCGTCCAAGGCGCTGCGTACGGCCACGCGCTGGTATGTGCAGGCCTTTCGCAATGCGCCCATTCTGGTGCTGATTTACTTCACCACCTATGTGTTCCCGTTCGAGATCCAGCTCGTCTCCTGGACCTTTCCGTTCCCGGACTGGATCAAGGTGGTGCTCGGCCTGGCGCTGCCGGCCAGTGCCAATGTGGCCGAGATCTTCCGTGGTGCGATCCAGTCGATTCCAAGCGCACAGTGGGAGGCCGCGCAGTCGCTGGCCTTTCGCCGGCGCACGATCTTCCGCCTGATCGTGCTGCCGCAGTGTGTACGCCGCATGCTGCCACCCTGGATGAACCTGTACGCCAGCATCACCATGAGTACCTCGCTGGCCTCGCTGGTCGGCGTGCACGACGTGGTGGATACGGCGCAGATCGCCAGCAATACCGTGGCCCGCACCGACTTCACCATCCTCGTCTACTTCACGCTGTTGGGCCTGTTTTTCGCCTACTGCTATCCAATTGCCCGCGCCACCCGCGCACTGGAGCGCCGCCATGACCGCCACTGATGCCTTTCTCTCTCCCCAAGCCGCAAAGACCGACACCCCGCTTGTCGCGCTGCGCGACGTGCACCTTTCCTTCGGTGCGAACCAGGTCCTCAAGGGCATCGACGTCGAAGTGCGGCGCGGCCAGGCCGTATCCATCATCGGACCATCGGGTTCGGGTAAGTCGACCGTGCTGCGCTGCATCACCGGCCTGCTGCGGCCACAGCGCGGCAGCATCCGTGTGGGCGACACCCAGGTCGATGCGCTGCGCACCGAAGCCGAGCTGATTGCACTGCGCAAGCGTGTGGGCTTTGTGTTCCAGCAGTACAACCTGTTCCCGCACCTTACCGTGCTGGAAAACCTGGTGATCGCGCCCACCCGCGTGGCCGGCCGTGACCGCGCCGCCGCCGAACGCGAGGCGCGGGTGCTGCTGGACAAGGTCCGCCTGTCGCACAAGGAAAAAGCCTATCCCGGCGAACTGTCGGGCGGCCAGCAGCAGCGGGTGGCGATTGCGCGTGCGCTGGCCATGCAGCCCGAGCTGATCCTGTTCGACGAGGTGACCTCGGCGCTCGACCCCGAAACCGTGGGCGAGGTGCTGACCGTGATCCGCGACCTGGTGCGCGACGGCCTGACCTGTGTGCTGGTGACGCACGAGATGCGCTTCGCCGAGGAGATCAGCGACGAGGTGTATTTCACCGAAGCCGGCCTGATCGTTGAGCATGGCCCGGCCGCACGCATCTTCGGCGACCCGGCGAGTGAGCGCACCCGTGCTTTCCTGCACCGGGCCTTGGGCGAGGGCGCCCGGCAGCGGCCTAGCTCTGTTCTACGGCCAGAGACTCCACTGAACTTCGAGCGGCTGAACTTCGCGCTTTGATTCCCCCCATATCAACAAGGAGCCCATGATGGCCGAAACCCTGATCCCTTTGAAAGACTCTCTGGCCCTACAGCGCAGCGAACTGGTTGCAGAAACGCTGGAAGATATCAACCACATCCTCGCCCAGCATCAGCCAGTGGCCCGCGTTACGCTGGAAGCCATTGCCGCACGCCTGGAGCGCCTGGCGGCGCAGAAGCAACTCTTCCCGCGCAGTGACTTTGCCCCTCCGGCAGCGAACGAGGGTGTGGGCGCCTCCACCCGTTACCGTCTGAACGCCGGCGACGGGGACGAGGGGCTGGCGCTGTACCTCAACTCCATCAACCCGGGCAAGACCACCATCCCGCACAACCACACGACCTGGGCAGTGATCGTGGCCCTGGAGGGGCAAGAGGTGAACCGCATCTACCGCCGCACCGACGACGGCCTGAACCCTGAGTTCGCCGCGTTGGATTTGGTGCGTGAGCTGACGGTGCAGCCGGGTACCTCGGTGGCGTTTTTGCCGGACGATATCCACAGCATCCATGTGGTGGGCGATGCGCCCACGCTGCACTTCCACCTGTATGGGCGCGCATTGGAAGCGCTCTCTGGCCGTATCGGCATCAACCTGGAGACCGGCCAGGTGCTGAACTACAACGCTACACAGTTCCAAGCCAGCAAGGTGGCGGCATGAGCGTTAAAGGCAAGAGCACTCAGCCGTTAGGTTCCTCCACGCGGCTGCTGCATGCGGGTGTGCCGCCCTTGCGCGACGGCACAGGCCCCGTCAACGTGCCGGTGGTGCGGACCAGCACCGTGCGTTTTGCCGATACCGCGGCCTATGCCGATGTGCACCACCGCCGCGCAGCCGGCGAGCGGGTGGCCGGCTATGGCCGCCACGGGCTCGACACCCACCAGGCCTTGGAAGACGCGGTGACCGAACTGGAGGGCGGCCACCGCGCCTTTCTCGCGCCGTCCGGCCTGGCTGCCATCTCGCTGACGCTCTTGGCCTTGTTGGCTCCCGGCGACCACGCCTTGGTGGCCGACAACGTTTACGCCCCGGTGCGCCGTGTCGATGACGGATTGCTGAAACGCATTGGCGTGACCTTGGAATACTTCTCGCCAGGGCATGACGATCTGGCCGCGTTGATTCGCCCGAACACCCGCCTGGTCTACCTGGAGTCGCCCAGCTCCTTGTTGTTCGAGGTGATTGATCTGCCGGCGCTGGCAGCAGTTGCCGCCGCACGCGGTATCACGGTGGTGGCCGACAACACCTGGAGCGGTGGCTGGTTCTACAAGCCGCTGGCGCTGGGTGCCAACGTGGTGGTGCAGGCCGCTACCAAGTACATCGCTGGTCACTCCGACCTGATGCAGGGCATCGTGGTGGTCGACAGCCCGGCGCTGGCGGCCAAGCTCACTTTGACCTACGAAGCGCTAGGCCTGACCATCGGGGCTGACGACGCTTACTTGTCGTTGCGCGGCCTGCGCACCCTGCCTGTGCGCCTGGCCCAGCACCAGCGCCACGCCACCCTGGTGGCCAAAGCGTTGCAGCGGCACCCGCAGGTAGCCCGGGTTTTCTACCCGGCCTTGCCGGAAGACCCGGGCCACGCCTTGTGGCAACGCGATTTCAGCGGTTCCAGCGGCCTGGTGTCGTTTGAGTTCCGCGATGCGGATGTTTCTGTGGCGAATGCTTTTGTCGATGCCTTGCAGCATTTCAGCATTGGCGCGTCCTGGGGTGGCTACGAAAGCCTGGCTTTGATCGCGCCGCCCGAGCGCTTGGCGGCCTACCGAAGCTGGACCAGCACCCAGCCGGTGGTGCGCCTGCACATCGGCCTGGAAGACCCGCAAGACCTGATCGCCGACGTGGAGCAAGCCCTGGCCAAAGCGGCGGCGTTGCAAGCCGCACGCGCCCCAACGTTGGTAGCGGCTTAAACCGCTGTGACCCGGCCGATGTCGGGCACTGCGGCCATCAGTTCCCGGGTGTAGGCATGCGCCGGAGCCGTCAACACGGCTTCGGCCGGGCCGACCTCCACCAGGCGGCCATGCTGCATCACCCCCACCTGGTCGCACATATGGCGCACCACGGCCAGGTTGTGGCTGATCAGCAAATAGGTCAGGCCAAACTCATCTTGCAAGTCACGCATCAGGTTCAGCACCTGGGCCTGGACCGACACGTCGAGTGAAGACGTCGGTTCGTCGCAGACGATGAATTCCGGCCGGCTGGCCAAGGCCCGCGCAATCGCGATGCGCTGACGCTGCCCACCGGAGAATTGGTGCGGGTAACGCCTGCCGTCGTCGGGCGACAGGCGCACACGGCGTAGCGCCTCTTGAACGCGTTCGGCGGTCTCATCAGGCCCACTGGTCAAGCCCAGCACCTGCAGCGGTTCGGCGATCAGCCTGTCCACCCGCCAGCGCGGGTTCAGGCTGGCGTAGGGGTCTTGAAAGATCATCTGGAAGCGTTTGCGCAGCGCGGCTGCGCCTGCGGGATCGGCCCAGCGGTCGATGCCGTTGAACAGCACACGGCCGGCCGTAGGACGCGTCAGGCCGGCGATCATCCGCGCCACGGTGGATTTGCCGGAGCCCGACTCGCCCACCAGCCCGAAGCTGCTGCCGCGCGGAATGCTGAAGCTCAGGTCCTGCACAGCATGCAATACCTTTTTCGGCTGGC
Source organism: Rhodoferax ferrireducens (assembly GCF_031458075.1). GTDB lineage: Bacteria > Pseudomonadota > Gammaproteobacteria > Burkholderiales > Burkholderiaceae_C > Rhodoferax_B > Rhodoferax_B ferrireducens_A. Next base: position 1,384,537 of record NZ_JAVDXT010000002.1, read on the forward strand.
CAGTCAAGGTGCGCAGCAGCCAACTAGCCGAGAGATCGAAGTCACGCGACAGGTTCTGTACCTGCAGCAGGGGCGCGGCCTCAGCCGACGGCCTTTGCGGAGCCGAAACTGGTACGGGCGCAAGGCAGGCAGGCGCAGCCAGGTCGGCGCCGATTTCGGGCACCGGCAGCCGGTGCAGTCTTTGCGTAAGCGATGGAATGGCCGCCATCAGCGCACGCGTGTAGGGTGCCTGCGGGTGGTCCAGCACGCGGCGCACCGGGCCGGTTTCCAGCACCTGGCCCTGGTACATCACCATCACCCGGTCGGCGGCCTCGGCGATGACGCCCATGTCGTGGGTGATCAGCAGGACGGCGGTGCCACGTTCGCGGCAGACCCGGCGCAGCACGCGGATCACCTGGGCCTGTACCGACACGTCGAGCGCGGTAGTGGGCTCGTCGGCGATCAGCAGGGCCGGCTCGGCACACAGCGCCAGGGCAATCGCCACGCGCTGCCGCATGCCGCCGGAAAACTGGTGCGGGTACTGGTCGATGCGGCTGGCCGGGTCGGCAATCTCCACCTCGGCCAGCAGCGCGATGGCCCGCGCACGCGCCTGCTGCGGGCTCAAGGGCAGGTGGGTGCGGATGGTCTCCACCAGGTGCTGGCCAATGCTGAGCACCGGGTTCAGGCTGGTGAGCGGGTCCTGGAACACCATGCCTATGTGCTTGCCGCGCAGCCGGCGCAGGTCTTCGCGATGCAGTGTGTCTATGCGTTCGCCGCGCAGTTCCACCGTGCCACCGCTCAGGCGCCCGGGTGCAGCGATCAGGCCAATGACGGCGTTGCCGGTCATGGACTTGCCGGCGCCGGATTCACCCACCACGCCCAGGATTTCGCCGGGGGCGATGTCGAAGGACACGTCACGCAGCACCTGCACCGGGCCACGGTAGGTGTCGAACGTCACCCCCAGCTTGCGTACGCGCAGGGTCGGAGTTGGATCGTCGCGGAGCTTGGGGGCGAGATCGTCGACGGCCGTGAAAATCGTGTCGCGTGCGGTCATTGCAGTTTGGGGTTCAGGGCGTCGCGCAGCCAGTCGCCGACGAGGTTGACGGAAAGCGCCAGGGCCAGCAGCACCAGCCCGGGGAACAGCAGAATCCACCACTCGCCGGAGAACAGGAAACCTTGACCAATGCGAATGAGCGTGCCCAGCGAGGGCTGGGTGGGCGGCAGGCCTACGCCCAGGTAGGACAGGGTGGACTCGGCCACGATGGCCAGCGCAAAGCTGATGCTGGCGATGACCAAGACCGGCGCCAGCAGATTCGGCAGGATGTGTTTCACCAGTATGCCGGTACGGGATCGGCCTATGACCTGCGCGGCCAGCACGTAGTCCTTGTGCTTCTCCACCATCACCGCACCGCGCACGGTACGCGCGTACTGCACCCATTCCGACAAACCGATGGCCAGCACGATCACGTACAGCGCCATGTCGTCGCGGTAGCCCGCGGGCAAGACGCCGCGCGCAATGCCAAACACCAGCAGAGCCACCAGCAGCACCGGAAAGGTGAGCTGCACGTCGGCCACCCGCATCACCAGGGTGTCGAACCAGCCGCCCACATAGCCGGCCACCAGGCCCAGCGGCACCCCAATGGCCAGCGACAGCGCCACCGAGGCACCACCTACCAGCAGCGACATGCGCAGTCCGTAGAGGATGGCCGAGAACACATCACGCCCCTGGTCGTCGCTGCCTAGCGGATAGAGGGCGCCGGTGAGCCCGGGTTGGCCCGGCCGGGTGAAGGCGTCTATCAGTTCCAGCACCGCCGGGTCGAACGGGTTTTGCAGCGCCAGCCAGGGCGCCAGCAGTGCCGCGAGCAATAGCAGCGCCAGCACGGCCACGGCGGCCTGCACGGTGTAGGAGCTGGCCAGGGAGCGCAGCACGGCCGAGTCCGAATGGCACAGTCTGCGCCTGGGAGCGGAGGGCGCGGTAGTGGGTGTTGTCATAAAAGAATCGGTTTGCTATGCAATTAATAGCTGCTTGCGCAGGTTGTATAAGCGCAGGCGCATGATTTTTTTTAAATTTGGCGCAAGCGGGGATCGACCAGCAGGTACACGCCGTCCACCACAAAGTTGATCAGCACGTACAGCACCGCGATCAGCAGCAGGTAGGCGGCGATCACCGGCACGTCCACTGCCTGGATCGACGAGATGAACAGCAGACCCACGCCCGGCCACTGGAAGACCGTCTCGGTGACGATGGCAAAAGCGATGAGCGAGCCTATCTGCAGGCCGGTGATGGTGACCACCGGGATCAAGGTGTTGCGCAATGCGTGCCGGTAGTGGATGCGCCGCTCGGGCAGGCCGCGCGCACGCGCAAAACGCACGTAGTCAGTACGCAATGCCTCTAGCATCTCGGTGCGCACCAGGCGCATGATCAGCGTGAGCTTGAACAAGGCCAGCGTACACACTGGCAGCACCAGGGACGCCCAGCCCGATGCGGTGAGAAAACCGGTACGCCAGCCGCCCAGGGCCACGGTGTCGCCCCGGCCGAAAGACGGCAACCAGCGCAGCTCCACCGAGAACAGGTAGATCAGGCCAATGCCGATCAGGAAGGTGGGCAGCGACACGCCCACCAGCGACACCGTCATCAGCACCCGACTGGCCCAGGAGTCATGCCGGATGGCGGTGTAAACGCCCAAGGCCACGCCACCAGCTACCGCCAATAGCCCGGCCACCAAGGCCAGCTCCAGCGTAGCTGGCAGGCGCTCGGCAATCACCTCGACCACCGGGCGCTTGAGCCGGTAGGAAATGCCGAACTCGCCGTGCAGCACATTGCCCAGGTAGCGCAGGTACTGCACCGGCACCGGCTGGTCAAAGCCCAGTTCGGCAATCACAGCCTGGCGGTCGGCGAGGGACGCGTCTTCGCCGAGCAGGCTGATGGTGGGGTCGCCAATGTGGCGGAACACCATGAACGACACAAACGAGACCGCCAGCAGCACCAGGATGGACTGGCCGAGGCGGCGCAGAAGGAGTAGCAGCATGCGTATCCTTGCCGTCAGGGTGCCGCGACTTTGACGTTCTTGAAGAAGATCGCGTCCTCGGGGTTCACCGGGATGTCCAGCTTGCGCTGCATTGCGTAGTCCAGTACCTGGTGGTGCAGCGGCAGGTAGAAGCCTTCTTTCTGCACGGTCTGCCAGATGCTGTGGATGGTCGCGTCGCGCTTCTTCGCGTCACCCTCGGTGGCCAGCGATGCAATCTTGGCGTCGGTCTCGGCGTTGCTATAGCCAATCGCATTGGCCGAGCCGCGGCCGTCTTTGCCGCGGGTGTGCACCAGGTAGTCGAAGATGTAGGCCGAGTCGAACGTAGGCGCGGCCCAGCCGTACAGGTAGAAGTCGGTGTCGGCCTGGTTGATGGCGGTGGCGTGTTGGGCAATCGGCCGGGCAGCGACGGTTGCCTTCACCCCAATGCGCGCCAGAAAGCCCGACACCGCGGTGCAGATGGCTTCGTCGTTCACGTAGCGGTTGTTCGGGCAGTGCAGGGTGATGCCGAAGCCGCTAGGATAGCCGGCGTCGGCCAGCAGTTTCTTGGCCTGGGCGACATCGGGTTTGGGCCAGGTGTCGAAGCCTTTCTCGTAGCCGTGCACGAACTGCGGCGTGATGATGCCGGCTGGCACCGACAAGCCGCGCATCACCGCGGTGCGCAGGGCTTCGCGGTCGATCGCCAAGCCGAAGGCTTCGCGCACCCGGGCGTCGGCCAGCGGGTTCTTGCCTTTGACGTCGCTGTACTTGAGCTCCTTGGCACCCACATTGAGGCCGAGATAGATGGTGCGGTTCTCCAGCCCTTCGGTGACGCGCAAGCCAGCGTCGGCTTTCAGGCGTGCCACGTCCTGGGCTGGCACGTCTTGCACAAAGTCCACTTCACCGGACAACAAGGCGGCGATGCGGGTGGCGGGCGATTTGATCGGCAGGTAGACGATCTCGGTGACTTCCAGCGGCACTTGGCCTTTGCCCCAGTAGCCGGGGAACTGTTTGAACACGGTGCGGGTATCGGGTTCGCGCGACACCAACTGGTAGGGGCCGGTGCCGTTCTCGTTGCGGGTGGCGAAGTTTTCGTCTTTGCCCGACACGTCTTGCGGCTGTTCCGACTGGTGGCCCTTGGCCCAGGCGGCGTTGACGATAAACAGGTTGGTCAAGGTATTCGGCAGCACCAGATTCGGGCCCGAGGTCTTGATCTGCACCGTGAGGGCGTCGACACGGCGCACCTCGACCACCGGCGCCAGCAGCGTCTTCCAGGCCGAGGTGGCAGTCTTGGCACGCTGGATGGAGAAGACCACGTCGTCAGCGCTCAATGTGGCGCCATCGTGGAACTTCACGCCCGGGCGCAGCTTGAACTCCCACACCGTGGGGTCGGCGCTGATCTTCCAGGCGGTGGCCAAGCCGGGTTGCAGCTTGCCGTCTGCCGTGCGCAGCACCAGCGGCTCGTAGACCTGGTGCAGCAAGGTCACGTTGGTGTTGAGGTTGACCGCATGCGGGTCGAGCGTGGCCGGGTCGGACGAGCGGGCCCAGCGCACGGATTCTGCGTGCAGGCCGGTAGCGGAGAGCAGGGTGGCTGCCACCAGGGTAGTGCTGAGAACGGAACGGATGAACATGGAGTTTTTGTAGGAAAGAGGTCTGGGCCGGGGTCTTACTGCGCAGCGGCAGCCGTGCTACTGGCGGAGTTGCTCACCTTGAAAAACTTGAAGTACGGCGTGTTCGACGGGTTCACCGGAATGTCGAATTTGCGCACCATGGCGTAGGTCTGGATCTGGTCGTGCAGCGGCAGGTAGATCAGCTCTTTCTGCACCGTGGTCCAGATCGACTTGATCGTGGCATCGCGCTTCTTGGCATCGCCTTCGGAAGCGAGCGAGACGATCTGGCGGTCTACCTCGGCGTTGCTGAAACGGGTGGCATTGGTGGCGCCGCGCGCGTTTTTGCCGCGGGTGTGCACCAGGTAGTCAAAGATGTAGGCCGAGTCGTAGGTGGGCACGCCCCATCCGTAGAGGTAGAAATCGGTGTCCTGGTTGTTGATGGCAGCGGTCTGGATCGCCAGCGGGCGCGACACTACGGTGGTCTTCACCCCGATGCGCCCCAAAAAGCCCGATACAGCCTGGCAGATGGCCTCGTCGTTCAGGTAGCGGTCGTTGGTGCAATGCAGGGTGATGCCAAAGCCGTTCGGGTAGCCGGCCTCGGCCAGCAGCTTCTTGGCCTGGGCTGCGTCGCTCTTGCCTACGGCGCCAAAGGCTTTTTCATAGCCGTGCACAAACGGCGGCGCAATGATGTTGGTCGGCACCGAGAGGCCACGCATCACCGCGGTTTGAAGCGTGTTGCGGTCAATCGCCAGCTGGAAGGCCTGGCGTACCCGGCGGTCGGCCAAGGGATTCTTGTCCTTCACGTCGGAATACGTGAGCGGCGCTGTGCCCACGTTCAGACCCAGAAAGATGGTGCGGTTCTCGGCAGCCTGGTTGACGCGCAGCTTGGGGTCGGCGCGCAGGCGGGCTATGTCCTGGATCGGCAGGTCTTGCACAAAGTCCACTTCGCCCGAGAGCAGGGCGGCGACGCGGGTCGCGGGTGACTTGATGGGCAGATAGACCAGTTCGTCGATCTCCAGCGGGAACTGGCCGCGGCCCCAGTAGCCGGGGAACAGCTTGAGCACCGTGCGGCTGTCTTGCTCGCGCGAGACCAGGGTGTAGGGGCCGGTGCCGTTGACGTTGCGCGTGGCGTAGGTTTCTTCTTTGGCCGAGGCGTTTTGGGGTTGCTCCACACCATGGGCCTTGGCCCAGGCCGCGCTGAGGATCTGGATGTTGATCAGGTTGTCGGGCAGCAGCGGGTTCGGCCCGCTGGTCTTGATGTGCACGGTGAACGGGTCGACCTTCACCACATCGGTGATCGACACCAGCAGCGAGCGCATGTCCGACGTGGGGGCGCGGGCGCGCTGCAAGGAGAACAGCACGTCGTCGGCCGTGAACAGGCTGCCGTCGTGGAACTTCACACCCTTGCGCAGCTTGAACTCCCACACCGTGGGGTCGCGGGTCAATGCCCATGACGCGGCCAAGGTGGGCAGCAGTTTGCCATCGGCGTTGCGGATGATCAGCGGCTCGTACACCTGGTGCAGCAGGTTGTGGTTGGGGCCGTTGTTGAGTGCGTGCGGGTCCAAAGTGGACGCATCCGTCGAGCGCGCCCAGCGCAGGGTTTCGGCATGGCCTGCTGGCGTGCCCAGCAGTGCGGCGACCAGCGCCGAAACCAGTGTCATTGCACGGAAAGTGGCGCGGCGTTGTGGATGGCGAGTAGGTGTCATATGAGGTCAGGCAATGTGGAGATAGGGCAGGATGGATAGCGCTGCCACAAAGGGCGGATTGTGGCGAGCGCGGTGCAGATCACAAAGCAGGATTCCGCCTAAGCAAATGCGCTTTAGGTTGCTGGTTTTAGGGTAGGCATTCAGCCCGCAGGAAAACGCCGCGCCAGCAATGCGAACAGCGCACGCAGACCCTGGGCTTCACCGCCTTTGGGGCGGCCCGGGCGGTCTTCCAGGTTCCAAGCGAACAGGTCCAGGTGCAGCCAGGGGACGCCGCTGGGCACGAAGTTCTCCAGAAACAAAGCCGCCGTAATGGCGCCACCCAAGGGGGCGCTGGCGGCGTTCAAGGTGTCGGCATGGTCCGACTTGAGCATGCTGCGGTAGGGCGCCCATAACGGCATGCGCCACAGCGGGTCGGCCTGCTGTCGTGCATGCGCCAATAGTTCGTCGGCCAGTGCATCCTGGTTGCTGAACAGCGCGGGTAGATCTGGGCCAAGCGCCACACGTGCGGCACCGGTGAGGGTGGCCAGATCTATCACCAGATCTGGTGGCTTGGCCGTGTCATGCAGTGCATGGTGCAGAGCATCGGCCAGCAGCAACCGGCCTTCGGCATCGGTGTTTTCGATTTCCACCAGGCTGCCGTTGCCGGCTTGGACGATGTCGCCCGGACGCAGTGCGCCAGCGCCTACCGCGTTTTCGGCCGCAGGAATCACCAGCGTCAAATGCACCGGTAACTGCACCTGCATGACCAGTTCGGCCAGCGCAATGGCATGGGCTGCGCCACCCATGTCTTTCTTCATCCAGCGCATGCCCGTGGCGGGCTTGAGGTCGAGCCCACCGGAGTCAAAGCAAACGCCTTTGCCGATCAATACCACGTGCGGCGAGTTGGCGTCACCCCACTGCAACTCGGCCACCCGTGGTGCGTCGGCAGCGGCTTTCCCAACGGCATGCACCAGAGAGAAACCGGCTGCCGGCAGGGCATCGCCCACCCATTCGCGGTAATGGGCGGTATGGCGGTCTGTCAACTGGCGTACCGCTGCGGCAAGCTGTGTAGGACCGAGCTGGTTGGCGGGAAGATTGACCAGACGGCGGACCTGGCCGATGGCTGCGGCCAGAGGTGTGACCAGGTCTTGTTCGGCTTGGCTGGCCAGCAGCCGGGGGCCGCTTTCAGGGCCGGGGGCAGCGGCGCCCGTCTGCCGATTGGACGGCAAGGCGCCCAGCGCCCAGCCCAGTTGCAACAACGTGGTGTGCTCAGGTGGAGTGGACTCCACCAGCGCATAGACGCCCGGAGGCAGCACCCGCGGCAAACCCGCCAGCTGCCACAGCGGCTGCCCAGCATCGACACCGACCAAGACTCCCGCCAAACCATTGTCGACACCCGGCAGCAACAGGGTACGGCCAGGGCCAGGCTCAAAACCGGCTGCATGCACCCAATGGGCCTGGGCGGGTGGTAGCTGCTGCAGTAAGGTCGGGAGCTTGGCTGGTGTGACGCGGTAGAGCGGTATCGCAGCCTGTGGTGGCAGCGCAAAAGGCGATGCTGCCGGTACCGCTTCTTTGTCTTCCTCGCTCAAGCCGCGGGCACCAGGCGAATGCCGACGTCGCCTTCGCGTGCCAGCTGGGCGACCAGGCCGAGTTCCCAATCCAGATAGGCGCGGAAGCCGGCGTCGCGTGCAGCCAGGTCCGCGTGGGCATAAGGGCTGTACCAATGGTCGTCATCGCCGGTAAGTACTCCCTCGGCACCGCTGGCTACGGGCAGGCCGGCCGCAAACCAGGCGTCGGTGCCGCCACTGATGGCGCGCACATCACGTCCGGTTTGGACTGCCAGCTCGGCCGCCACGCTGCGGGCCAGCACGCCATCGGGTGAGGTCAGCAGTACGATTTTCTCAGCGGCTAGAGCTGCCACAAAGCCAGGCAGGCGGTCCGGTACGGAGAAGCTGGCACCTGCAACGTGGCGGCGCTCAAAGGCAGCGCGGCGGTCTACGTCAAAGGCCACCGCTTGACCGCTAGCCAGCAAGTTGGCGGCTTGGGCAGGAGATGCCAATGGTGCCGGAGCGCGGGATTGCAATATGCGGATGGGTTCGGCGCCGGTTACCAGCGTCGGCAGCGGGGCGGCTGGATGGGCATTTTCCGTTGGGGCATACACAAAAACCTCATAGCCACCCAGCTGGGCGAGCCAGGCGCCGGTGGTCAGGGCGCGCACGCCGTCCCAGTCGGCCAGTACGATGCGCGCATGGCGCGTGGCGGCATACTCATCGGTCGCCTGCACCAGTTGGCCCCCAGCCGCCCAGCGCCAGCCCTCCAGATGGCCGGCCTGAAATTCTTCTTGCGTGCGTATGTCAAAACGGTACAAGCTGCGTTCGCCCGCTTCCGCCTCGAAGCGTGCCAGGGTGTCTGCATCTATGTGCTGCACGCCGGCACGCCGCGCTACCGAAGCCGCGCGCTCGCGGGCCGTGGCCACCGTGGCGGTGCCAGGTTCGGGCAATGGGGTGGTGCGGCCATGGGCCAAGGAGCGACCGGCCAGCAGCCAGGCCATGGTGCCGTCTTTCAACGAGGCCACTTGGTTCGGGATGCCGGCGTCGATCAGCGTCTGCGCACCCACGATGCTGCGGGTGCGGCCCGCGCAGTTCACCACCACAAATGTGCTCGGGTCCGGGGCGATTTCGCCAATCCGGTAGACCAGCTCGGCGCCGGGCAGGCTATGGGCAAATGGCAGACTGAACGCGGCAAACTCCTCGGGCGTACGGCTGTCGACCACCACGATGTTGTCGCCGCGCTCAATACGTTGCTGTAGCTCTTCGGTGTCGATCCACGGCGTATGCTTCTTGTGCTCAATGACTTCGCCAAAGGCTTTGCTCGGCACATTGCTGCCACTGAAGATCTCGAACCCCGCATCGGCCCAGGCGTCGGTGCCCCCCTCCAGGACCGAGACGTTGTACCAACCCAGCCGTACCAGCTTGGCGGCGGCTTGGTGGGTCAGGGATTCATCGGCGTCGACCAGCACGACGCGGGTATTGCGCCGCGGCACCAGTCGATCGATCAGAAGCTCCAGCCGCCATAGCGGGGCAGACGCCGCCAGCAAGATGTGGCGGTGGGTGAACACGCCGGTTTCACGCACGTCCAGCACGGCGATTTCTTCGCCACCTCGGCCTTGGTGCTCCGGGGCTAGGGCTGCCTTGAGCGCCTGGGGCGAAATCAGCGGATGGCGGATCAGTGCAGGCGGTGCAAAGGTGCGGTAGCTGCCACCCGTCTTGCCCTGAAACACCACGCGCTCCAGCAGGCGGTCGAGCGCCAGGCCGTAAAAGTGCAGGTGCAAGCCAGGTTCACTGCCAAGCAGTTCAATGGTGTGCACATCGTCAGGCCCAAGAGTGATGGCGGAGCCGGTGGCAACATCGACAGTGCGCGTGTGCTGCAGTCGGTCAATGCTTGAATCGCTGGTCGTATGGCGGCTATATACCTCGTTGCGTTCGTTGCCGCTAATGCCGGCAATGATGGCCCAGGTTGTGTGGTTGTGCGGTGGCTGGGCTTTGCCCGGCAGGCCGGCCGAAACGTAGAGCGCGTAGTGCCCGTCCAAGTCTTCGGCCAGCCGGTATACCTGCGCCGGGTGCTCCGCATCAACGGAAAAATGCGCTGCGGGAAACAACTCTTTCTGCAGGCCCAGCTGGACCAAGGCATCGGCAACCACTTGCAGTTGCTCGGCTGTGGCGCGTTGTGGGTCGGGCAGCAGTCGCCGAGCCGTATGGATAAATGCGGTCACGGCGCTGGCACGTCGGCTGGCGATGTCGCTGCCGCTGAAATCAAGGGAGATGGAAGTTTGGGTCATGGTGCTAGGGCGGATGGAAATCAGAGGAGAGTGCTGAAAAAAGCGTGAAGAATCTGCCCAGCCTACGTGGATAAACAACCTGGCACAACGAAGCAAACCAACTAAACATATGCGCTGCTGGTGGCGCAATGGTTGCGGCGATACACCCGCTGCACTTGGCCGCATCAAGAGGGCCAAGCGCATATCGATAGGCGTAATCATTCGTTCACATGGCTGGAAGGCCTGCCTAGAGTCGACCATCTTCCGACCTCCGCTACAGGCTTTTCATGCAAAAACGCTTTCTTTTCCGCAGCTTGAGCGCTGCACTGATCACCTCCTTCGCCACGGCAGCGCTGCTAGTACCGACTGTCTATGCAGGCGAGGCCGACGTCTATCCCAACAAACCGGTGCGCATTGTGGTACCGGTGGCCGCAGGTGGCAGTGCCGACAAGCTGACCCGCACCCTGGCGGACAAATTGAGCCAGCTGTGGGGCCAGTCGGTGGTGGTGGAAAACATTGCAGGCGCCAGTGGCACTATTGGTGCCAACAAGGTGGCCAAGGCAGCGCCCGATGGCTATACCTTGCTGCAGCAAGGGGAGGGCTTGACCCTCAACGCCATCTTGTTTCGCGAGCTGCCCTACGATGCCAAGGCGTTTACGCCGGTGATCAAGGCTGTCGTCAATCCGCAGATTCTGGTGGTGAACCCAGCCACCGGCATCCACAACTTTGCCGAGTACCTGGCCCGCGCCAAAGCCAAGCCGGAAAGCATCAGTCTGGGCCTGCCGGGCAACGGCGGTATAGCCCACGTGGCGCATGAAATCATCACGCAAGAAACCGGCGCCAAGGTCAACTACATTCCCTACCCAGGTGGCGGCCCGGCTACGCTGGACGTGCTCGGCGGCCACACGGATGCCACACTGATTACATTGGCCGCGGTGACCGAATATGTGCGTGCCGGCAAGCTGCGCGCGCTGGCCGTGACCACAGCTTACCGATCACCCGCACTGCCTGATGTGCCGACCATGGCCGAAGCAGGTCTGCCCGGGTTCTCGGTAGAGAGCTGGCAGGGCTACTTTGCGCCCTCCGGCACCCCATCCGCCATTGTGGAGAAAATCAACCGAGACATCCAAACCGTGTTGAAAACGCCTGAAGTACGGGCCAAGCTCGAAGACATGGGTTTCAAAGTAGCCGGTGGCAAGCCAGCGGATCTCGCCGCCAGTTTGCAGACCGAACAGCCCAAGTACGCATTGGCGATAAAGACAGCAGGGATCTCGCTGCGTTGAGGCCTGCATGGCGGCAGGAACAGCGATTGCCGCCGTTTCTCCGCCCGCGACCTCGCTGGATGGCTAACCACCCAAGAAGATCGCAAACTAGAGCTTCAGCGTCAATCGGCGCCAGTGAGCCCCAGGCACATCTTCCGTCAGCGTTGCACCGCTAAAGCTGAGGTTGCGCCGTTCAGCCGCTGGCAGAAGCAGCACCAGGCTGCCTTGCTGGGGCGGCCGCATGCCTTCGCGCTGTACACCGATCTCGAGGCTCTGCGCAGTGCAGCGCAGTTGCAGCCGCCACTGGCCAAAATTACCATCGCGGCAGGCTTGGGAATGGCCGTCGTCTTCAAAGCAGGTGGCTTCGAACACGCCCTCTCCGAGGAACGGAAACACCTGGAAGCCGCGCTGGTCTTCCACCTGGCCAAAATGGATTTCACCGAAATTCATCGGAATGGCGCAGCCTTCGCGGGCCAGCAGCGGGGGAGGGCCGGCTAGCGGGGCATCGAGTGTGACTTGCTGGCCAGCCTGGTGGTGCCGTGCCGTATGCCACTCATACCAGCCACCGCTACCCGGCAACCATACCGCGCGCTGGCTTTGGCCTTGCTCCACCACCGAGGCCACCAGCAGGTGGGCACCCAGCAGCATCTCGTCGTTTTCTTCGAGGCAGCGCGGGTCTTCAGGGAAGTCATGGTAGGTCGGGCGGATGATGGGCTCGAACGCGCTGTGGTAGCGCCACACCAGGTCGTACAGGTAGGGCATCAACCGGTAGCGCAGAGCTATGAGTTCGCGGATCTGTGGCGTGACTGCCGGGTACATCCAGGGTTCATTCACCGTCTGGTCGTCGTTCCACGAATGGATGCTGAAGCGCGGCAGGAAGATGCCATGCTGCACCCAGCGTACCAGCAGCTCGGGGCCAGGCGCGGGGCCGGAGAAGCCGCCGATGTCATGCCCGGTGTTCGATACACCCGACATCGCCAGGCCTAGGCCCATGCGGATGTTGTAGCGCAGGGTTTCCCAGTCCGTGTAGTTGTCGCCCGACCAGGTTTGCACATAGCGCTGCATGCCGGCGGCGCCCGAGCGGGATACCAGGTAGGGGCGCTCTTGTGGCGCGAACTCGGTCTGCGCGGCATGCGAGGCCTGCATCATCAACAGGGTCTGCTGTGGCTTGGCTTCGCGGGCGCGGCGCGGCGTGCCGAAGCCGTGCACCATAGCCTGGTCGCTCCAGATCTCGTATTCGTTGTTGTCGTTCCAGGTGGTGGGGATGCCGTACTGCAGCAGCTGCTCGGTGACCTGCTGCTTCCACCAGGCGATGGTGGCGGGGTTGGTGAAGTCCAGGTAGGCACCGGTGCCGTCCCAGAACTGTATGGCGGTGGGCTGGCCATCGGGGTCCTGCACCAGCAGGCCTGCCTTGCGGGCCTCGTCGAAACGCGGGTGGTCGCGCAGCAGTGCGGGCTTGATGTTGGGTACCAGGCGCACGCCCTTGGCCAGGTAGCTTTGTACAAAGGCGGCAGGGTCGGGGAATTTTTCGCGGTTCCAGTTGAACACGTAGCGGCCCGGGCCGATGGAGGTGTAGCCCGAGGACAGGTGGAACGAGTCGCAAGGAATGTCGTGTTCTTCGCAGCGCTCCAGAAACTCACCCATACGCTCCTGCGCGTTCGGTGCGTCGGTGTAGCTCATGGTGGAGCCCGAGTAGCCGAGCGCATAGCGCGGTGGAAAGATCGGTCGGCCGGTCAGCCAGGTATAGCGGCGCGTGATGGCGGCGGGGTCCGCACCGGCGATGTAGTACAGGTCGAGATCGCCATGGTCGGCCACGAAGTAGCGGTAGTGGCCGTGGTAGTTGTCCAGCTCACGGCCCATGTCGAAGCTGCAGTCGGACAAGGTGTCGTAGAACAGGCCAAAGCATAAGCCCGCATCTTTTTCACCACCCTTGCGGGTGATGTAGAACGGGATGTGTTTGTACAGCGGGTCGGTATTGCGCGCGCTGTAGCCCATCGGGTCGAGGTTGCACATGCGGTAGCGCTGGCCGGCACGGTTGGCGTCGCCGGCGCGTTCGCCCAGGCCGAAGTAGGCTTCGCCGCGCTCACGCTGCAGGTAGTGGTAGATCTTCTCGTCCCACCAGCCGAAGTTGTAGCTCTGGGTGGAGCGGTCGGCGGCGGTGGCCTGCCACTGGCCCTTGTGCTGGCTTTCCCAGCGGCAGAAGAAGCCCTCCAGCTGAATGGTCAGGCGCACCGCGGTGGTGGTGATGCACAGCTGTTGTGCATCCTGCTCCAGCGTGAAGTTGGGTAACGAAAAGCCGCTGGTGTCAAAACGGTCGCGGCCTTCGACTGGCAGGTTTTCCAGGCCGGGCGCCACTGTCCAGCTGCGGGGCATTTGCAGTTGGCCATTGGGCAGCACCAACACACGCAGAATGTCTTCTTCAAGTACCCAGATGTGGGCCACGGCACCGCCGGAGCTGCGCAGTTCAAGCTGGTTGCCGCTGCGGGCATGCAGGGCGAAAAGAGGAGGGTGGTCAAGACGCATGGTGATGGGGCGAAAGAGTTACAACCGTAGGCCGTTGGAATCAAAGCAGTGCAGCTGCTCCGGCGGTGCGCTGACGCACACGGTGTCGCCGCGCTGGATGGTGGTCTGGCCGT
>NZ_JAVDXT010000003.1:0-652456 GCF_031458075.1 Rhodoferax ferrireducens
TCGCAGCCGAAGGCGCCGGCGGCGTCCACGATCTCGGCCCCGGCAGCTGTATAGGCGGCATCGGTCACGCTGGCGGCGATGCCGGCACCGCTTTGTACGCGTACCGTATGGCCAAGCGCTGCGAGCTTCTTGGCGGTTTCGGGGGTCAGGGCAACTCGGGTTTCTCCGGTCGCCGTCTCTTGCGGCACGCCTATCAGCATTCTTGTCTCCTCGGGTCTTGCATTTCGGAAGGGCTGGCCGCAGCTGGCAAATGGGGAGTTAAGCCCCGCATTTGCTTGCCGCAGACAGCCGTGTTCGGTAAAGAAAATCGCAACGGTGTGCAGTTTTCTCGAAAAATGGCCTGCTTCTTATCCGACCAAGCTTAACTGACTTTGGCCACCCGCCAGACCCGCGACCCAACATGCGTGACAGGCTCTCCGCATAATGGGCGCATGAAACCCCGATGGAAACCCAGCGTCACGGTAGCTGCCGTGGTCGAGCACGAAGGCCGCTTCCTGCTGGTCGAAGAACGCATGCCCGAAGGCCTGAAGCTGAACAACCCGGCCGGCCATTTGGAGCCCGGCGAGTCCCTGGCCGAAGCCTGCGCGCGCGAAGCGCTGGAAGAAACCGCCTACTTGTTCAGCCCCAGCGCCCTGGTCGGTGTGTACCAGGCCCGACTGCACAACCCCAGCACCCGGCAGACCACGACCTATTTGCGCTTTGCCTTTTGCGGCACGCTGGGCGCGTTCCAGCCGGAACGCAAATTGGACCGCGGCATTGTGCGCACCCTGTGGATGGCGCCGGACGAGATCCGCGCCAGCACCGCACGGCACCGTAGCCCGCTGCTGCTGCGCTGCATCGAGGACTACCTGGCCGGCCGGCGTTACCCGCTGGATCTGGTGTACACCGCGCCCGACGAGGGCTAAGCCGCCGGATACAGGCCCTGCACCCGTGCGTGCAAACGCGCCAGGCCTAGCAGGGCATCCAGAAACGGCGTGTCCACGCCGGTCAGTCGGCCCAGCTCCTGCACCGCGCTGACCAGCGCGTCCAACTCCACCGACTTGCCGGCCTCCACATCCTGCAGCATCGAGGTCTTGAAAGCCCCCAGCTTGCGGGTGATGGCATGCCGGTCTTCGGGCTGCTGGTCTATCGGGATGCCGATGCGCAGGCCGATTTCCTTGGCCTCCAGCATCACCCGGCTGGTGAAGCCGCAGACCAGCGGATCGGCCATGATCAGGTCGGTGGTGGCACCGGTGATCGCGCTCACCGGGTTGACCGTCATATTGCCCCATAGCTTGAACCAGACGTCTTTCTGTATGCACTCGGACACCGGCGCATCGAAACCGGCACGCGCCAGCAGTTCGGCCAGCTGCTGCAGCCGCGCACTGCGCCCGCCCGCCGGCTCGCCCAGGATCAGCTTGTTGCCGAAATGGTGTTGCACCAGGCCAGGCGCGGACACCGAGGTGCCCGCATGCACCACGCAACCTATGAGCTGCGCTGCCGGTAGGGCCGCGGCAATCGCACCCGTGGGGTCCACCGCGCGCAGCGGCGTGCCCTGGTAGGCACCGCCAAAGCCCTGGAAGAACCACCAAGGCACGCCGTTCATCGCCGTCAGCACCAGGGTCTGCGGCCCCAGCAGCGGCGCAATGCTGCGCGCCACCTCGGCCAGGGCCGGGGCTTTGACGGCCAGCACCACCAGGTCTTGCACACCGAGCGCGGCCGGGTTGTCCGACGCCTGCACCGGCACCCGCAGCAGTTGGCCTTCTTGCTGCAATTGCAAACCTTGCGATTGCAGTGCCGCCAAGGTGGCGCCGCGCGCCACCACGCTCACCGGTTCGCCGATGGCCGCCAGCCGCGCACCGATCCAGCCGCCGATGGCACCTGCGCCATAAATACAAATTTTCATCAAAAGGCCTTTCAGCGCAGCTAATACCTGCGCTATTAGCTATATTTTCAAGAGCAAATTAGTTATCCAGTTTAGCGGCCTCAGGGCTTGCCAGCGGCGCGGTAGTTGGCCTTGAAGCGCTCCGGCACGCGCTCGTCAAAGCCGAAGGCAACGCGCCGCACCTCGGGGCTGTCGTTGGGCTGGTGGCCCACACCCAGGGCCGAGGCGCGCGGCGCGGGGATGGCCACCACCGTGCCCGCCAGGCGGCCCAGGCCGGTGATCTCGCATTCCACCAGATCGCCCGGGTCGACCGAGCGCGAGTGGCAGGGCGTGCCCATCAAGATCACGTCACCCGGCAGCAGGGTGATGTGGCGGGCGATGTCGGCGATCACGTAGTGTGGGCCCCAGATCGTCTCGTCGCCGATATGCGCCTCCTGCACCACCTGGCCGTTGCGGTAGGTGCGCAGGGTCTGGGCGAACAGGTCCACGCCCTTGACGATGCCGGGGCCGATGGGCAGCAAGGTGTCGGCGCCCTTGACGCGCAGCATGCTGCCCTGGTCGGTGTCGCGGTAGTTTTGCAGGCCCATATCGAGCGCCGGGCAGAAGCCTTCGATGTAGTCCCAGGCCTCGTCGGGCAGCACGTTGCGGCAGGTCTTGCTGATCACCACGGCGTACTCGCCTTCGTAGTTCAGGTACAGGCTGTCGGCGGGTTTCAGGATCTCGCAGCCGTGGCCGTTGACCGAGGTCGCCGGCTTGGTGAAGTAGGTCGGCGTCTCGGTGGGCTTGGGCTGGTTGCGGGTCTCGAAGCTGCGCGAGCTGTACGAGATGTGCACGGCGATGATCTTGCTCGGTGCCACCGGCGGCAGGTGCTGCACGGTGGCCGGGTCGACCACGCGGCCGTCGTCCAGGCGCAACTTGCCCTGGTCAGCACCGTCTTCGATGAGGGTGCCCCAATAGGCGCTGCCGCCCACCAGCACGCGACGCCGCTCGACGCGCGGGCCGCGCATCACGGCCGGGAGTTCTTGCAGGGGGAATTCGAAGTTCATGCTGTCTCCTGGTCAAACCAGATGTGGATATTGCCGGTGCCGCGGGCGTTTTCGTAGGCGGAAAGCGGCTCGCCCTTGGCGCGGCAGGCGGCCCCGCCCATGGCGCCCAGCATCTGCAGGTAGTGCGCGCCAAACGCCTCCCAGGGTTTCTTGCGGTACTCATCGTCCCAGCGCTCCAGCACCGCGTCGTGCCGGCCCTGCTGCATCAGCGCGATGGCGCCCTTGTCGCTGGCGATGTTCTCGGGCCGCGAGACATTGCTCTCGTGGAAGATGCGCGGGTGGTTTGGCGTCCAGTCGATGGGGTTGAACTTGTGGCTCAGGGCGCCGGAGGCCAGCAAGAGCACCTTCAAGTCGCTACGGCGCACCGCTTCGCCAATCGCCTCGCCGGACTTCAGAAAATGCGTCCAGTCGCAGTTCTGGCAGGAGCTGACCGTGACCACCGGCGTATCGATCAACTCCAGGCGCAAATGCTTGACCAGGTTGATGGTGGCGTATTGTTTGCCCAGCTCGGGGTGGTTGATGGCGCGGTTGTAGCCGCCCTGCTCGCGCGAGACGGCCTCGATGGCCAGCGCCAACTCCGGGTGGCCGCGGTAGTCGTAGGGCACGCCGTGCAGATACCAGGGCATTTCGTCCGAGATGTAGTTGCCCTGGTAGCGCGCCGCGCCGTCCACCAGGTGGTAGCCGGTGGTGAACCAATGGCTGTCGAAGACCAGCACCACATCCGGTTGGGCGGCGGCGATCTTCTCGCGCAGCCGGGCATAGCCGGGGATCAGGTCCGAGTCCGAGCCTGCGCCCTGCAGCACACGAAACTCTTCGCACTGCATCAGGCCGGGGTGGTGTGAAACCAGGGCTGCGCCCACGATGTGTCCCATGCTTACTCCTTATTTGATAGCTACTAGCGCAATTACTCCCTGCGCTAGCGGGTGTTTTTGCATAAAAGTGGTCAGCGCTGGCTGAAGCTGGCGCGGAAGGGCTTTTTCGGCACCACCACGTCCTTGATGTCGCAGAAGAACTCAAAACTCCAGTGGCCGCCCTCGCGGCCGATGCCGCTGCGCTTGATGCCGCCAAACGGCGCGGCCAGATCGCGGATGCCGAAGCTGTTGACCCAGATGAAGCCGGTACGCACCTGCTGCGCAATCGCCGTGGCGTGTTCGGTCGCGCCATAGCAGACACCGCCCAGGCCGTAGTCGGTGCCGTTGGCCATCTCGATCAGCTCCGCATCGCTGTCGAAGGTCTGCAAGGTCAGCACCGGGCCGAAGACTTCGTTCTGCACGATTTCGCTGTCTTGCCGCAGGTTCGTCAGCATGGTCGGCTGGTAGTACTGGGCACCGAAGGGATGCGGTGCGCCGCCCCACAGCAGCTCGGCACCGTCGGCCAGCGCGCGCTGCACAAAGCCCTGCACGCGCTCCACTTGCCGCGGATGGATGATGGGGCCGACCTCGGTGGCGGCATCGCGCGGGTCACCCACGTTCAGCTTGTCCACATAGCTACGCATGGCCGCCACAAACGCATCGCGCACCTTGCCGTGCACCAGGAAGCGCGTGCCCGCCAGACACACCTGGCCGGCGTTGCGGTACATCAGCGCGCCGGTGGCGGCAGCGTTGTCGATGTCGGCATCTTCCAGCACGATGAAGGGCGACTTGCCGCCCAGCTCCAGGCTGCAGGGCACGAGGTTCGCACCGGCGGCCTGGGCGATCCACTTGGCGGTGGGCACCGAGCCGGTGAAGGACACGCGGGCCAGGCGCGGGTCGGACACCAGCTTGGCCCCAGTGCTGGCACCGCTGCCCTGCACGATGTTGAACACACCCGGTGGCAGGCCGGCGGCATGGGCGCAGTCGGCCAGCAGGCTGCTGGTCAGCGGCGCCCATTCGGGCGGCTTGACGATCACCGTGTTGCCGGCGGCCAGCGCCGGCCCCAGCTTCCAGGTGGCCAGCATCAGCGGCGCGTTCCAGGGCGTGATGATGGCCACCACGCCGGCCGGGTCGTGGCGCACGATGTGGGTGGCTTGCGCGGTCTCGATAGGCTGGTCTTGCAAGGTCAGCGCGTGTTCGGCGAACCAGCTGAGGTTGAGCATGGCGCGCGGCACCACGCCGTGCTGCATGCGCGACAGCAGCACGCCGGCGTCGGTGGATTCGAGCTGGCAGAAGGCCTCGGAGCGCTTGCCGATTTCCGCCGCAAAACGGTCCAGGTAAGGCTTGCGCTCGGTGGCGCTGAGCGCGCTCCAGGCGGGGAAGGCTGCCGCCGCGGCGCTGATGGCCGCGTCCACATGGGCGGCCGTGCCTTCGCTGATGCGGCCCAGCAGGCTTTGGTCGATGGGGCAGTGCAGATCGAACAGCACGTCGGAGGCCACGCGCTGGCCGTTGATGTAGTGGTGCGGCGAGACACTGTGGCCCGCGACGCTGAGGGTTTCGGAATTCATGGTTACTCCTAAATTAATAGCTTCTTGCGCATATCAAATAAGCGCTAGAGGCCAATTTCATTCAAATTTCAGCAGCTTGCCGGGGTTCATCAGCCCCTGCGGGTCCAGCGCCTGTTTGATGCGCCGCATCAGCTGCAGCTCCAGCGGCGGCTTGTAGCGGGCCGACGCATCGCGGCGCAGCACGCCCAGGCCGTGCTCGGCCGAGATCGAACCATCGAAGGCGTGCACCGCGTCGTGCACCAGCTGGTTCAGCGGGGCTTCGAGTGCCAGGAATTCGGCCACCTGCTCTGGCCCGCTACCGGGCTGGGGCGAGGCGTTGTAGTGCAGGTTGCCGTCGCCCAGGTGGCCGAAGGTCACCTGCCGCACTTGCGGAAACTGCGCGGCGATCAGCGCATCGGTGCTGGCGATGAAGGCCGGGATGCGCGAGATCGGCAACGCGATGTCGTGCTTGATGGTCTTGCTCTCGGCGGCTTGCGCTTCGGAGATGTTTTCGCGCAGTGCCCACAGCGCCTCGGACTGGGCCAGGTTGGTGGCGAGCGCGGCGTCTGTCACCCACTCGCTCTCCATCGTCGCTTCGAGCAGGCCTTCCATGGCCTCTGCCGCCTGCGCTTCGCCGGTGCTGGCCGACAGCTCCAGCAGCACATACCAGGGCGATACCTCGGCCAGCGGGCGGCGCGTGCCGGGGATGTGCTGCAGCACCAGCGCCACGCAGGTGTCGCTGAGGATTTCAAACGCCGTGAGCCCCGCGCCCAGCCGCGCCTGCGCCAGGCCCAGCAGATCCAGCGCCTGCTGCGGACTCGGCACGGCCACCAACGCCACCACTTGCGCGGCAGGCAAGGGGAAGAGCTTGAGCACGGCGGCGGTGATCACGCCCAGCGTGCCCTCGGAGCCGATGTACAGATCGCGCAGGTCGTAGCCGGTGTTGTCCTTGCGCAGGTTGCGCAGGCCGTTCCAGAGTTCGCCCTCGGCGGTCACCACCTCCAGCCCCAGGCACAGCTCGCGCGCATTGCCGTAGCGCAGCACCTGCACGCCGCCGGCATTGCTGGCCAGGTTGCCGCCTATGGTGCAGGTGCCTTCGGCCGCCAGGCTCAGCGGGAACAAACGGCCTGCGGCTTTGGCAGCCTCTTGCACCTGCAACAGCGTGACGCCGGCTTCGACCAGTAGGGTGTTGTTCAGTGGGTCGATGGCACGGATCTGGTTCAGGCGGGTCAGCGATAAAACGATGGGCAGAGGGTCGGATGCAGCCTCTGGCACCGAGCCGCCCGAGAGGCCAGTGTTGCCGCCTTGCGGCACCACTGGCACACGATGCGCGTGGCACCAGGCGACCACCTTCGCCACCTCGTCGGCGCTGTCGGGCTGCGCCACGGCCAGGGCTTGGCCAGTCCATTTGCCGCGGTAGTCGGTCAGAAAAGGAGCGGCGTCGGCCCCGGTGAGCAGCCGGCCGCTGAAGGCGGAGCGCAAGGATTCAAGCATCTCAGTAGGCTCCACTCGCCGCGGCCATGGGTGCCGCCTGTTTGAACTGCGCCGCCAGCGCGGCAGTCGCCCGCACCAGCAAAGAGGTGTCCACCCCCACGGCGACAAAGCGCGCGCCCAGTGCCAGGTAGTGCCGGGCCAGGGTTTCATCTGCGCACAGGATGCCGGGCGCCTTGCCTGCATGCAGGATGCGGGCTATGGCATGGTCAATCGCAGCCCTCACCTCGGGATGCGCGGGCTGGCCCAGGTAGCCCATGGAGGCCGACAAGTCCGCCGGACCGATGAACACGCCGTCCACGCCCTCGACCGCCGCAATCGCGTCGATCTGCTGCAAGGCGGCCAGCGACTCGACCTGGACCAACAGGCAGACACGCTCGTTGGCTTCCTGCAGGTAGTTCGGGTAACGCGACCAGCGCGCCGAACGGGCGATGGCGCTGCCCACGCCGCGCAGGCCCTGCGGTGGGTAGCGCATGGCGCGCACCAGGGCGGCGGCCTGTTCGGCCGACTCAACCATGGGCACCAGCACGGTGGTGGCGCCGATGTCCAGCACCTGCTTGATCAGCGCCGCGTCGCCGTGCGGCACGCGCACCACCGGGTGCGTGGGGTAGGCCGCCACGCTTTGCAGCGCGGCCAGCAGGCTGCGCAGGTCGTTGGGTGCGTGCTCGCCGTCGAGCAGCAGCCAATCGAAGCCACTGCCGGCGCAGATTTCAGCCGCGTAGGGGTCGGCCAGGGCTTGCCACAGGCCGATTTGCACCTCGCCGCGGGCCAGGGCCTGCTTGAACAGGTTGTCAGGGGTTTGCATGGCGTGCGGCCTCACATGAAGCGGAAGGAAATCGCCCCCAGCGGACCGTAGTCCGCATGGAAGGTGTCGCCCGCCGCCCCGGCCACCGGGCGGGTGAACGAGCCGCCCAGCACCACCTCGCCTGCGGCCAGGCCTTCGCCGTGGGCGCTGAGCTTGTTGGCCAGCCAGGCCACGCCATGGGCCGGGTGGTTCAGCACGGCGGCGGCCAGGCCGCTTTCTTCGATCACGCCGTTCTTGTAGAGCAGCGCGCCGCACCAGCGCAGGTCTACCGCGTCGGGCTTGACCGGGCGACCACCCATGACGATGCCGGCATTGGCAGCGTTATCGGCAATCGTGTCGAGCACCTTGCGCGGAGCCTGGGTCACGCGGTCGAGCTGCTCGATGCGGGCGTCGATGATCTCCAGTGCCGGCACCACGTAGTCGGTGGCGGCCAGCACCTCAAAAATCGTCACATTCGGGCCGCGCAAGGGCTTGCCCAGGATGAAGGCCAGCTCGACCTCGACGCGCGGCAGGATGAAGCGCTGCACCGGGATGTCGGCGCCCTCGGGGAACAGCATGTCGTCGGTCATGGCGCCGTAGTCGGGCTCGGTGATCTGCGACGAAATCTGCATGGCGCGCGAGGTCAGGCCGATCTTGTGGCCCAGGATGCTGCGACCCTCGTCCCGCTTGATCTGCACCCAGGCGCGCTGGATGGCGTAGCTGTCGGCCAGCTCCATCGCCGGGTAGCGTTTGGAGAAATGCGCAACCTGTACACGGGTCTGTTCCGCCTGGTGCAGTTCGCGCGCCAAGGCCTGGTGGATATCGGGGGTCAGCATGTGGGGGATTCCTTGCTACTTTGGGTGGCCCGGGGGCCTAGGATTCGGCGGTGAAACCGATCGCCTTCACGATCGGAGCCCACTTCTCGCTATCGGCCTTGAGCAGGGCGGCCAGTTCCGCAGGGGTGGACGAGCGGGCTTCGAGCCCCATGGCGGCCAGGCCGTCGATCACCTCCTTGTTGCCCAAGGCGCTGCGCAGCGCGGTATTTGCTCGGGCCACCACGTCCGCAGCCGCTTTGCCCGGCAGGTAAAAACCGAACCATTCGCCAAACACCAGGTCTTTCAACCCCTGCTCCACCAGGGTGCTGGTGCCCGGCACGAACTTGTTGCGCGCTGCCCCGGAGGTGGCCAGCAGGCGGGCCTTGCCACCGCTCAAATGCGGCAGAAACTCCCCCACCGGAGCCGACACCGCGGCGATCTGCCCGCCCAGCATGTCCAGGATGGCGGGCTGCGAACCGCGAAAACCCACATGCCGCAAATCCACCTTGCCGGCCCGGCCGATCAGCTCGCCCACAAAATGCGGCACGGAACCCGGCGCCGGCGAGCCGAAATTGGCGTTCTCGGGATGGGCTTTGCACCATTCCAGAAATTCGGGAACGCTCTTGACCGCCGCCGGTACCTGGGGCCCCACAGCGAAGCCCATGTCGAAGACCACGCCCAGCGATACCGGCGTCAGATCGGCCACCGGGTCGTAGGGCAGTTTTTTGTAGGTGTGCGGGTAGATGCCCAGCATCGACATCGGCGTCGCCAGCAGGGTGGCACCATCCGGCGCTGAGGCTTTCAGCGCCGAGATAGCGATCTGCCCGCCCGCGCCGGTGCGGGTATCGACGACCGCCGCCTTGGCGTAGCCGCCCGTCAACTGGGTGGCGACCCGGCGCGCCAGCGTGTCCACCGTGCCGCCAGGCGCGAAGCCCGACAGAATTTTCAGGGTCTCGATGGCTTGCGCCCGGCTGGCCGAGGGCAGGCCACCGGCAGCGGTGGCCAAAGCGATATGCAGCAGTTGGCGACGGGAGATGGGAGGGATGGGGGATATGGGCATGGGGATGTCTCCTGTCTGGTTTTATGGAAAGGTCGAACGCGGGCGTTTCAGATGTCCCAGTCCCTGCAGTTTGCAAGCGCACCCGCCATACAACAATCGATATATATTGGGGTATTACTTAGACTTTCTTCATAATCCCATGGCCTTGCCCCGCTACACCCTGCGCCAGCTGGATGCCTTCGTCACCGTGGCCGAGCTGCTGAGCTTCACCGCGGCCGCCGACCGGCTGGCGCTGACCCCGTCGGCGGTGAGCCAGCTGGTGGTCGAGCTAGAGTCCAGCCTGGACTTCAAGCTGTTCGAGCGCAGCACGCGCAAAGTGGCGTTATCGGCGGCGGGCAAGGAGTTTTACGGCTCGGCCCAGACCGTGCTCAAGCACCTGCGCCTGGCCGAGGTGGCGGCCACCGACTTGCGCAACCGCGCCGCCGGCCTGGTGCGCATCGCCGCGCCGATGGTCATCGCCAGTGCCATCCTGCCGCCGCTGATCCGCGACTACAGCCAGCTGCGGCCCAAGCTGGTGGTGCGCATCCGCGACGCAGCAGTGGAGCAGATGACCGATATGGTGGACAGCGGCGAGGTGGACCTGGCCCTGGGCCCCGACCGGCAGAGCAGCGGCAACGTGCTGCGCACCAGCCTGTTCAGCAGCCCCTGGGTGCTGTGGTGCGCAAAAGACCATCCGCTGGCGCAGAAGCAGCGGCTGCAGTGGAACGACTTGCGCGCGCACGCGCTGGTGACGGCCGGGCGCGACCACGAGCTGAGCGTGGCGCAAATGGGCGCGGCCCTGCCCGAAGACCAGCGTATCCACCCGATCGAGGTGGTGGACCACATCTCCACCGCCTTCGGCATGGCCGCCGCCGGCCTGGCGGTCACCGTGTCGCCCGCCTACGTCGCGCCCTGGGCCAAGCGCCAGGGCCTGGTGATGCGCCGCATCGTCGACCCGGAGGCCATGCGCCAGGTGTGCCTGTACCGGCCTGCGCACCGCGTGGCATCGCCCGCGATCGAGGGCTTTGCGGAGTACCTGGTGGAGCGGCTGCAAAAGCCCCACAGACCGCCCGCTTTATGAACAAAATCGACCCTTAGCCCAATCCGGACCAGCGGCGAATGCTATGGTTTTTGCACCAATGGCCTTACATGGCCTGCCGCCTCTGCCGCGCTGCCACAGGCCAGCCGCCCCAGGTTTTTACAATCGGGGCATGGGAACACACAGCAAACAACGGGTGGTGGTCGGATTGAGCGGCGGCGTGGATTCGGCCGTCAGCGCTTATCTGCTCAAGCAACAGGGCTACGAGGTCATCGGCATCTTCATGAAAAACTGGGAAGACGATGACGACAGCGAATACTGCTCGTCGAACATCGACTTCGTCGACGCGGCCGCCGTGGCCGATGTGATCGGCATCGAGATCGAGCACGTCAACTTCGCCGCCGAATACAAGGACCGGGTGTTTGCCGAGTTTCTGCGCGAGTACCAGGCCGGCCGCACGCCGAACCCCGACATCTTGTGTAACGCCGAGATCAAGTTCAAGGCCTTTCTGGACCACGCGATCCGCCTGGGCGCCGAGAAGATCGCCACCGGCCACTACGCCCGGGTCCGCGAGGTGGCCGGCCAGTTCCAGCTGCTCAAGGGCTTGGACCCGTCCAAGGACCAAAGCTATTTCCTGCACCGACTCAACCAGGCGCAGCTGAGCAAAACGCTGTTTCCCGTGGGCGAGTTGCACAAAACCGAGGTGCGCCGCATCGCCGCCGAGATGGCGCTGCCCAACGCGGCCAAGAAGGACTCTACCGGCATCTGCTTCATCGGCGAGCGGCCGTTCCGCGACTTCCTGAACCGCTACATCGCCAAGGAACCAGGTCCGATCAAGGACGAAAAAGGCCGCGTGCTGGGTAAGCACGTAGGCCTGAGCTTCTACACCCTGGGCCAGCGCCAGGGCCTGGGCATAGGTGGCATCAAGGAAAAAGGCGCACAGCGCGGCGGCGGCGAACACGCGCCCTGGTTCGTGGCCCGCAAGGACATGGAGCGCAACACCTTGTGGGTGGTGCAAGGCCACGACCACCCCTGGCTGCAGTCGCAGACCCTGGCGGCCGACGACGCCAGCTGGGTCGCCGGCCACCCGCCCGCCCCCGGCGCCTACGCCGCCAAGAGCCGCTACCGGCAAGCCGATGCCGCCTGCAGCCTGGCTGCCGACGGCCCACAGCACTTCAGCCTGCAGTTCCCCGACGCCCAATGGGCGGTCACCCCCGGCCAGTCGGCCGTGGTGTACGACGGCGATGTGTGTTTGGGCGGCGGGGTGATCTGCGCAGGGCCTTAAAACCTGTCGCCTGCACCCCACAATTTCGCGCCTGGCCCGTCCCCAAAATGGAGGATGGGCCGCGGCGCCCATGCCAATTAGTTCACACACCGGCGGTGCGCGCCCCGGCACCAGCCGATACAAAAAGTAACAAGAGAATAACAATGGCTCTCATTACCGCTGTCGTCCAGCGATCTTTGAGCACTGCCTTTGTTACCTCTTTCACCCCTTCCCCGCCATACCTTGTGCAGCCTGCTGCTGTGCGCCTTCAGTAGCGCCAGCTGGGCGCAAACCAGCCCGCCTAGCAACGGCCCCGACCCCAGCCAGGAACAACGGCGCCAGCAAGAGCGCGAGCAGATCGAACGCGAACGGCTGCAGCCCAGCCCGGATGTGCGCCTGCCCAGCCCGCCAGCCTCGGCCGACCTGCGCTTGCCCATCGGCGAGGCACCCTGCTTTGTGCTGCAAGACATCACGCTACGCGGCGATCTGTCGGAGCGTTTCGGCTGGATACTGGAGGCACTGAACGGTCCGCAGCACGATGACAGTCCTCATCAGCGCTGCCTAGGCGCCCAGGGCATTGCGCTGCTGGTCCAACGTGCGCAGCAGGCCTTGGTGGACCGCGGTTACGTCACCAGCCGCGTGCTGACGGAGCCGCAAGACTTCAAGTCCGGGCACCTGGCGCTGACCCTGCTACCCGGCCGCATCCACGCCATCCGATTTGCACCCGGCACTGTGGGTCGTGCGACCGCGCTGAATGCGGTTCCCGCCAAAGTAGGCGACATCCTGAACCTGCGCGACGTGGAGCAGGCGCTGGAGAACTTCAAGCGCCTGCCCAGTGCCGAAGCCGACATCCAGATCGAGCCCGCCGAAGCCCCGGGCAGCAGCGACCTGGTGATCCGCTGGCAGCAAGCCCTGCCGTTCCGCCTGAGCCTGACGGCCGACGACGGCGGCAGCCAGGGCACGGGCAAGAACCAGGGCAGCATCACCCTGAGCTACGACCACTGGTGGACGCTGAACGACCTGTTCTACATCACCTACAACCGCAATCTGGACGGCGCCCTGGGCCACAGCGCCTTACGCGGCCATGCCGCAGGCGATGCGACGGACGGAGCGCACGGCACCCAAGGCCACACGGTGCACTACTCGGTACCCTGGGGCTACTGGCTGCTGGGCCTGACCCACAGCCAAAACCGCTACTACCAAAGCGTGGCCGGCGCCAACCAGAGCATCGTCTACAGCGGCAGCAGCAGCAACGCCGAGCTCAAACTGTCCCGCCTGGTCTACCGCGACCAGGCCCGCAAGACCACAGTCTCGGTGCGTGCCTTCCAGCGCACATCGAACAACTACATCGACGACACCGAAGTAGAGGTGCAGCGCCGCGTGGTCGGCGGCTGGGAAGCCGCCGTAGCCCAGCGCGTCTTTATGGGCAGCGCCACGCTGGACGCCAACGCAGCCTTCAAACACGGCACTGGAGCCTTCGGCGCGCTGCCCGCGCCCGAAGAAGGCTTTGGCGAAGGCACTTCGCGCTTCAAGCTGGTAACAGCAGACCTCAGCCTGAACAGCCCTTTTGCGGTCGCCGGCCTGCCCCTGCGCTACAGCGGCAGCTGGCGCGCCCAGTGGAACCGCACGCCGCTGACGCCGCAAGACCGCTTCGCCATCGGTGGGCGCAATACCGTGCGCGGCTTTGACGGCGAATCCAGCCTGTCGGCCGAGCACGGCTGGCTGCTGCGCCAAGAGCTCAGTGTCCCCCTAGGCCAGAGCGGCCAGGATATCTACCTCGGCCTGGACCATGGCGAAGTCGGCGGCTTCAGCAGCCAGTTCCTGGTCGGCCGCCGCCTCACGGGCGCGGTGATCGGCCTGCGCGGCAGCGTCAAAGGCCTGGGCTACGAGCTGTTTGCGGGTCGGCCGGTAAAGCGCCCCGAGGGCTTCAGAACCGCCGGCACCACGGCCGGATTCAGCCTGAGCCTCAGCTTCTAAGTAGCCCTATTAATTTATACAAAACAGGTCTCTAGCGCTTATTTCACCTGCGCCAGCGGCTATCAATTTGAATACACAGCGTTAAACCGCGCCACATACACCATGAACCAGCAGCTCTACCGCATCGTCTTCAACCAAGCCCGTGGCTGCCTGATGGCGGTGGCAGAAACCGCTACGGCGCAGGGCAAGTCTGGTGAGCGCCGCAGCGCGGGTGCGGGCCGCAACGGTATCGCTTTGCCGGGGCTGCAGACCCTCACGCTGGCGCTGGCATCGGTGCTGCTTCTTGCATCCATCGTCCCGGCCGTGCAAGCGCAGATCGTGGCCGACCACAGCGCGCCCACCAACCAGCGGCCCACGATCCTCACTACCGGCAACAACATCCCGCTGGTCAACATCCAGACTCCGAGTGCCGCCGGGGTCAGCCGCAACACCTACAGCCAGTTCGACGTGACGGCTGCGGGCGCGGTGCTGAACAACAGCCGCACCAATGTGCAGACCCAGATCGGCGGCTGGGTGCAAGCCAACCCCTGGCTGGCCACCGGCGGCGCCCGCGTGATCCTGAACGAAGTCAACTCGGCCAACCCCAGCCAGCTACGCGGCGCCATCGAAGTTGCGGGCCAACGGGCCGAAGTCGTCATCGCCAATCCCGCAGGCATCCAGGTGGACGGCGCAGGCTTCATCAACACCAGCCGGGCCACACTGACCACCGGCACGCCGATCATGAACAACGGCAACCTGGACGGCTACCGGGTGCAGACCGGCACCATCCGCATCACCGGCGCCGGCCTGGATGCCAGCAGCACCGACAGCACCGCCATCCTGGCGCGCGCGGTAGAAGTCAATGCGGGCATCTGGGCCAACCAGCTGACGGTCACCACCGGTGCCAACGACATCAGCGCCGATGCGGCTACCACTACCGCCGTTGCCGGCACAGGCACGACCCCCAACTTCGCCCTCGATGTGGCGGCCATCGGAGGCATGTATGCGGGCAAGATCACCCTGGTGGGTACCGAGGCCGGCCTGGGCGTGCGCAACGCCGGGGTGATCCAAGCCAATGCGGGCAACCTCACGCTGAACGCAGACGGCTGGCTGAGCAACACCGGCAGCCTGTTAGCCAACCAGAACCTGACGGCGCAGACCAGCGGCGCCGTCACCAACAGCGGCACGGTCTATGCCAGCGGCAGCACCGGTTTGGCGGCGGGGGGCAACATCGGCAACACCGGCCTGATCGCCGCCCTGGGCGACACCAGCGTGACCAGCAGCGGCGCCATCACCAGCGCCAGCGGTGGGGTCCTGGCGGCCGGGCTGGCTGCAGACAACACGGTCGGCAGCAGCGGCAAGCTCGCAATCACCTCCACGGGCAACACCACCCTGGCCGGCCAAAGCGTGGCGGGTGCCGATGTGCACATCACCGCCAGCAGCATCAACGTGGCCGGCGGCCAGCTCAGTGGACAGAACCTCAGCCTCACCGCAAATACCGGTGACGTAACCGCGACCGGCGCTACCCTGGTGGCCAGCCAGACCCTGGCCGCCCGCACCACGCAAACCCTGCGCACCGACGGCGCCGTGCTGTCGGCGGACCAGCTCAACTTGGCTGCACACGACCTGTCCAATGTGGGCGGTCGGTTGCTGCAAACCGGCACGGACGACTTGGCGTTGAGCCTGGCCGGCAATTTGGACAACACCGGCGGCACCATCGCCACCAACGGCAACCTGGCGCTGGCCGCGGCCACGCTAGACAACACCCGCGGCAGCATCACCTCCGACCAGAGTGCCAACCTCAGCGCGACCACCCGCCTGGACAACACCGATGGCACCATGGCCGCCGGCCAGCACCTCGGCCTCAGCGGCGGCAACCTGGTCAACACCCGCGGCACGGTGCAAGCCACCCAGGGTAACGCGACATTGGTAGCCACCGACTTCAGCAACAGTGCGGGTAGCGTGGTGGCCGGCGGCAATCTGCAGACCCAGGTGGCCACCCTGTCGAACTCCGGCAGCTTGTACGCGGGCGGCAGCCAGACCCTGGCCGCCAGCGGCGCAGTTACCAACAGCGGCGTGATTGCTGCGCTGGGCGAGACCACGCTCACCGCGCAAAGCCTGTCCAGCACGGCCACCAGTCTGCTGGCCGCAGGTTTGAAGTCCGATGGCAGCCTTGCCAGCACAGGCAACTTGAACGCCACCACGTCCCAAGGCCTGGCCGCCTACGGGCAAAACATTGCTGCCGGCAGCGCCAGCTTGCGCGGCACTACCCTGGACCTGGCGGGCAGCCAGACCAGCGCCACCAGCCTCGCACTCAGCGCCACGGCGGGCACCCTCAACGCCACTGGGGCCAAACTGTTGGCAGCGCAGACACTGGGCGCCAGCAGTACGCAAACCCTGGTCACCAATGGGGCCACCGTCTCGGCCCAGCAGATCCAGCTAGGCGCGCAGGCGCTGTCCAATGTGGGCGGCAACATCGTGCAAACCGGCAGCGGCGACTTCCATCTCAACCTGGCCGGCAGCTTCAACAATAGTGGCGGCGTGCTGCAAACCGCCGGCCGAGCAACGATTGCCGCACAGAGCCTGGACAACGCCAACGGCAGCATCAGCGGCACAGACGTATCCATCATCACCGCGGGCGTGCTCCACAACACCGGCACCGGCCTGATTGCCGCTACGCAGGACTTGACCCTCGCCACCACAGGCGCGGGAGCCAACCTGGTCAACCAGGGCAACCTGCAAGCCGGCCGCCACCTGGGCGCCACCAGCAGCGCGGGCCTAGCCAACACTGGCACCATTTATGCTGGCGGCAACACCAGCCTTACGGCCGCGGGCGCACTGAGCAACAGCAGCGTCATCGCCGCGCAGGGCAACACCAGCGTCGCAGCGGCCAGCCTGGCCAGCACGTCCACCAGCCTGCTTGCCGCCGGGCTAAAAGCCGACGGCACACTGGGCAGCAGCGGCGACCTGGCCGTCACCACGACGGACACTCTGGCTGCCCAGGGGCAGAACGTCGCGGGCGGTAACGCTGTTTTGAACGGCGCCAGCGTCGACCTTTCGGGTAGCAGCCTGACCAGCGCGGCCAACCTCTCGCTTACCGCCAGCAGCGGCTCGGTCAGCACGGCCAGCGCCACCGTCACTACCGCCGGCACCTTGGCCATCAGCGCCAGTGCGCACGACAGCCAGACCCTGAACAACACGCTGGGTACCCTGAGCGCAGGCCAGCTCAGCCTGCAAGTCGCCAACCTCAACAATACCCAAGGCTATATCTACCAGACCGGCAGCGGCAACACCACGCTCGCCCTGGCGCCCAGCACCGGCGTACTGAACAACACCCACGGCACCATCGCCGTCAACAGCCAGAACCTCAGCCTCTCGGCCGCCACGCTGACCAACACCCAAGGCAGCATTGCGCATGCCGGTACCGGCATGCTGGCCATCGCCGCCACTAGCTTCAACGGCCAGTACGGCCAGACCAGCAGCAACGGTGCACTGAACCTCACTGCGGGGAATATCCAGCACGGCCACGCCAGCATGCTGGCACAGCAGATCACCCTCAACGCCGCCAGCCTGGACAACCGGGCGGGGCAGATCATCCAGTTGGGCAACGGCAATACCAGCCTCAGCACCACAGGCGCCATCGACAACAGCAGCGCAGGTCTGATCGCCAGCAACGGCAACACCACGCTCCAAGCCCACAGCCTCAACAACCAGGGCGGCACGGTACAGGCTGCCAGCACCGCCAACCTCGCCATTTCCACCACCGCCGGGCTGGACAACAGTACGCAAGGCTTCATTGGCGCCGGCGGCAACCTGGCGCTCAGCACCGCCACGTTGAACAACGCGCTTGGGCAGATCACCGCCGGCGGTACCTGGACGGCCACCGCCTCTGGCGCCGTCACCAATACCAGCGGTCTGCTGGCCGCCATGGGTGACCTGACTCTCAACGCCAGCAGCTTGGACAACAGCGTGGGCACCATCGCCTCGGTCGCCAACAACCTGGCCATTACCACTACCGGCGGCACGGTCAACAACGGCGGCAGCATCCAGGCCGCGCTGGATGTCACGCTGAACAACGCTGGCCTGAGCAATGCCGGCGCGGGTAGCCGCATCACTGGCCGCAACCTCAGCATCAACACCCACGCGCAAAGCCTCAACAACGCCCTGGGTACCCTGGCCGCCACCAACAACCTGACCGTGCAAAGCGGCACGCTGAACAACAGTACCGGCCTCATCCAGACCACCGGCAGCACTGGCACTCTCAGCATCAATACCCAGGGCCAGACCCTGACCAACACCTCGGCGGCCAGCTATGTCACCGGCGCGGGTGGCATCAGCGCCCAAGGCGCCATGGCGCTGGCCACCGGCGCGCTGAACAATACGGCGGGCTACATCGGCGCAGGCAGCGCCATGACCGCCAGTACCGGCCAAGTGAACAACACCGGGGGCGGCCAGATCGTCGGCCAGTCCGGCGTCAGCTTCACCAGCACCGGCTTTGATAACCGCAGCGGCCAAGTGCAAGCCTTGGGCAATGTGTCCATCAACGCCGGCAGCGGCAGCATCAACAACACGGGCAGTCTGCTGCGCAGCGCAGGCACCCTGACCTTGGCGGCAAATACGGTCACCAACAGCAACACCCAGGGAAGCAACCAGGGCATCGAAGGCTACAACGTCGCCATTACGGCCAGCACCATTGCCAACGACACCGGCGCCATCCGCGCAGACAACAACGCCACCCTGACCAGCAGCGGCAGCATCAACAACAGCCAGGGCCTGGTCAGCGCCGGCAACACCCTGACCGTGCAGGACCTGGGCGGCACCAAGACGCTGGCCGTCACCAACACCGGCGGCAGACAGATCGCCATGCAGGCCCTGAGCCTGAACGCCGCCAGCCTCACGGGCAACGGCAAGATGCTGAGCCAGGGCAACCTGTCCATCGCGCTGACCAGCGACTACAACAACACCGATGAAGTCACGGCCAACGGCAACGCCAGCATCAGCACCACCGGCAACATCACCAACAGCGGCACGCTGCAGGCGGGCAACACCCTGAGCCTGAACGCCAGCAATATCGACAACACCGCCACCGGAAAAATCTCCGCCACCACCACCCAGGTGACGGCCAGCAACACGCTGACCAACCGCGGCCTGATCGACGGCACCAACACGCAAATCAACGCCGGCACACTCAACAACATCGGCATCGACGGCCGCATCTATGGCGACCAGCTGAGCATCCGAGCCGGCACCGTCAACAACCTGGCGGAGAACGGCGCCGCGGGCACCATCGCCGCGCGCAGCCGCCTGGACATCGGCGCCACCACCGTCAACAACAGCAACGGCGCACAGATCTTCAGCCTAGGGGACATCGCCATCGGCGGCGGCCTGGACGCCAACCGCTTCGCCACCGGTGCGGCCAGCACCATCAACAACAGCGCCGCCACCATCCAGGCCCTGGGCACCCTGCAAATCAACACCGCCGTGCTGAACAACCTCAACGTCGGCTTCGACTACCGACTGGTTACCGGCGCCACCAGCGCCAGCCAGACCGACTACATCACCACCGATGGCACGGTCTACACGGCGGCCGATTTTGCGTGGGTCAGTAGAGGACTGGCTTATGAGCCCAATAGCCGTATTTGCGAGGGGGGGTTGGTGAATTGCAGAACCGTCGTCAGCGCCAATGGGGGAGAGCTCACCACCAGCCCTTACGCCAACCCTCTTTATGAAGCTTTCTACAGCGGGCCTGACGCCTACGTTGCCGCGCATACAGTGACCACGCGCGTTGGGCACGATCAGACCACCACGGTAATTCCCGCCGCCTACGCCTACGACGAGACCAGCAGTATCTGGGCCACATTTGGCGTAGCGGCGCCGACCACCGGCGTCCCGGTCTATCCCGACAATGGCGACTGTGATAACTGCCTCGCTGTCTCCGCTGAACAGATAGCAGCCTATGAGGCCGCAGGCCAGCCCTGGAAGGATCTGCAAGCCAAGATAGACGCTTTCCGCGCCGTAGCTAAAACCTACATACTGTCATTCAAAACCTACCGCGACTACACAGAAACCAGCCAGAGCGCAGAAGTTACGGCTGGCACGGCCGGGCAAATCCTCTCCGGTAGCAGCCTCAGCATCAACGCCAGCCAGGCTCTGCTCAACGACAACAGCAAGATCATCGCCGGCGGCGCACTCAACATCACCGGCGTGGCCGTGGACAACCACGCCACCCAAGTCACCACCACGAATACCCGCAATGGGGCAACCCACAACTGGGGAGTCACCGGCCAGGACTGCGACATCTTCGGTTGCTCTGATGAGTACGGCTGGATCAATGCCGGCTATACGCAAAACACCGCCAGCACCCTGACCCTAGGCACCGGCATCACCCAGTACAACACCGCCAGCGGCTCCACTGCCACGGTGGGCAGCCGCAGCCAGGCCGCCACCACGCAAGCCGCCCAGGGCACAGGTACCCTGCAAGTCCAGCTCGCCTCGCTGTCCAACACCGCCATCGGCACCCAGCTCAGCACCCTGGCCCTGGCCACGGGCAATACGGCAGACACGGTGATAGACAACACCGGCGTCATTGCCCTGCAGCGGCCCACCCTGAGCACAGTCGCCACCCCGGCCAGCCCCAGCACCCCGTCCCCCAGCCTCCCGCGCCTCATCCAGGTCACCACCGGCACAGGCGCCACAGTCCACAGCGTGCGCCCCAGCAGCACCCTGCCCACAGCCAGCCTGTTCCGCACCACACCAGGCGTCACCGCCCATTACTTGGTGGAAACCGACCCCGCCTTCACCCAATACCGCACCTGGCTGAGCTCGGACGCCCTGCTCACCGCCCTCAGCTACGACCCGGCGACGGTGCAAAAGCGCCTCGGCGACGGCTTCTATGAGCAGCAGCTGATCCGCGAACAGGTGGCCGAGCTCACAGGCCACCGCTTCCTGTCCAACTACAGCAGCGACGAGCAGCAATACCAAGCCCTGATTGCCTCCGGCGCCACCTACGCCAAGGCCTGGAACCTGGTGCCCGGTATTGCCCTGTCGGCCGCGCAAATGGCCCAGCTGACCACCGACATGGTCTGGCTGGTGGAGCAGAGCGTCACCCTGGCCGATGGCTCAACCCAGAAGGTGCTGGTGCCCCAGCTATATGCCGTGGTGCGCGATGGCGACTTGGGCAACACCGGGGCGCTGCTCTCGGGTGGCTCGGTCAACATCAACCTGACCGGGAACTTGACGAACACCGGCACCATCGCCGGCCGCAGCGTGGTCAGCGTGGCCGCCGACAACATCCACAACCTGGGCGGGCGCATTGCGGGCACAGATGTGGCCGTGCAGGCCGCCACCAACCTGAACAACATCGGCGGTCAGATCAGCGCCAACAACAGCCTGCTGGCCACGGCCGGGCGGGATATCAACCTCACGACCACCACACAGTCCACCCAGACGGCCACCAGCAGCTATACGGGTGTGGACCGGGTTGCGGGCCTGTATGTGACCGGGGCCAACGGAACCTTGGTTGCCGCCGCCGGGCGCGACATGAACCTGCTGGGTGCGGCCATCGGCTCTGCCGGCACCGTTACTTTGCAGGCTGGCAACAACCTGAACCTGCTAGCTGTGACCCAGGCCGAGAGCGTCAACACCGCCCGCGATGCCAACAACTACACCCGCTTCAGCCAAAGCCAGAGCGTGGGTACCACGGTGCAGGCCAGCAGTGCCGTGACGCTGAGTGCCGGCCAAGACCTGACTGCCGTGGCCGCCACCCTCAACAGCACCACCGGCGCCACCACCCTGGCCGCGGGCAACAACGTCAACATCCTGGCAGGCCGCAGCACTACCAGCCTGACCACCGCCAGCTTTGCAGAGGGCTCCGGTGCCTTCAGTTCAGGCAGCACCCGCATGCAAGACAGCGGCAGCGCCAATAACGCCCTGGGCAGCAGCGTGGGTGGCAGCACCGTCACCGTGGTGGCGGGCAAAGACATCACGGTGTCGGGCTCCAACGTAGTCAGCGATACCGGCACCACCCTGGTGGCGCAAAACAACATCAGCATTGCTTCGGACAAGAACACCAGCACCAGCACCAGCTTCTTCGAGACCAAGCGCAGCGGCTTCTCGCTGGACGGGGGTATCAACTACGGCAACAAGCAGCAAAGCACCGACAGCCGGGGCAATGGCGATACGGCAGCGGGCAGCACAGTAGCCTCCTTGACCGGCGATGTGACGATGGTGGCCGGCACGCAATACAGCCAGGTGGGCAGTGCCGTGCAAACACCGGCAGGCAACATCGCCATCCAGGCCCAGGATGTAGCCATCACCGAGGCCCGCGAGAGCAGCGCCAGCAGCACAGTGACCAAGCAGAGCAGCAGTGGCTTCACGCTGGCCGTCACCTCCCCGCTGATCAGCGCCATGCAGAGCATGGAGCAAATGGCCGATGCGGGCAGCCAGACCAGCGACAAGCGGATGAAAGCCCTGGCTGCCGTCAACGTGGGCCTGACCGGCTACAACGCCGTGCAAAGCGTGGCCCAGAGTGGCGGCACGCCGGGGGTCAATGTGACCCTGAGCTACGGCAAGAGCAGCAGTACCAGCACCACCACCAACCAGAGCAATACGGCGGCGGGCTCTTCTGTTGCCGCCGGCGGCAACGTGAGCATCGTGGCCACCGGCGGCGGCCTATCCACAGGCACCGGAGAAACCCCCTTGCAGGGCAACATCCTGGTCCAGGGCAGCACCATCAGCGCGGGTGACACCACGACGCTCAAAGCCGACAACGACATCCTGCTGCAAGCCGCCCAGAGCACCAGCAGCGAGCACAGCACCAGCAAGAGCAGTAGCGCCAGCGTGGGCGTGAGCTTCGGCACCGGCGGCTTCAACGTGACGGCCAGCGCCAGCAAGAGCAAGGGCCAGGGGGATGGTGCCGATCTGCTCTACACCAACACCGCCGTCAGCGGCGGCAAAGCCGTCAACCTGCAAAGCGGGCGCGACACCCTGCTGGCCGGCGCCACCATCGCCGCCAACGCCATACGCGCCCAGGTGGGCCGTGATCTGACCATCCAGAGCCTGCAGGACCAGAGCAGCTACCACAGCAGCAGCTCCAGCGTGGGCGGCAGCGTGACCATCGGCACGGCCATGAGTGCCAGCGCCAGCATGTCCAAGACCAAGGTAGACAGCGACTTCCTCAGCGTGGGCACGCAAAGCGGGATCAGGGCCGGCGATGGCGGCTTCCAGGTGGATGTGCAGGGAGACACCACGCTGACCGGCGGCGCCATCAGCAGCACCCAGGCGGCGGTGGATGCGGGGGTGAACAGCTTCGCTACCGGTGGCGCACTGACGCTGACCGACATCCAGAACCAGGCAAGCTACAGCGCCCAAAGTGTCAGCGTGAGCGTGGGCAGCAGTGGGGCCAGTGGTGGCTTCGGCAACGCCAGTGACAGCGCCAGCAGCACGACCGAGGCCGGTATCTCGGGTGTTGCGGGTAACACCGCGGCGCGTACCGGTGACAAGGAAACCGGTATCCAGTCCATCTTCGACAAGGACAAGGTGACGGCCGATGTACAGGCACAGGTGCAGATCACCCAGACCTTCAGCCAGCAGGCGCCGCTGGCGGTGGCCAACTATGCGGCCAGCCAGATGCAGCCGATTACCGATGCCGACAAATACCTCGGCCTGAAGGAAAAGCAAGCCCTCGCCCCGGACAGCTTGACGGCACAACAGCAAGAACAGCTCAAGCAGATGGAAGCCAACGGCTATACCGTGGACAAGGCCACGGCCGATCTGAACAACCCGCAGTATCAAGCCAACTACGACACCTGGAAGGAAGGCGGCACGGGGCGGGTGATTGCGCACACGGTGATGGGGGCGCTGGGTGGTGGGGTCAGTGGTGCGCTGGGCGCCGCCGCCGTGGCCAGCGCGGCGCCGACCTTGAACGAGCTGCAAACCAGTCTGCAGACCGGTCTGGTCAGCGCGGGGCTGCCGCCCAGCGTGGCCCAGGGTTTGGCGACTGTGGCGATGCAGGGGGTGGCGCTTGGCGTGGGTGCGGTAGCGAGCGGGGGCAGCGTGACGGGGGCGACGACTGCGCTGGGGGTAGATGCGAATAATCGGCAGTTGCATCCAGAAGAGAAAAACCGGATCAAACAACTCGCCAAAGGCGATGCGGAGAAAGAAGCTCGTTTGACCGAAGCCGCGTGTGCCCTGGTGCATTGCGCAGACGGGGTGCCGACGGATGATCCAAATTACGCATATCTCAAGGGCTTACAAGATGCGGGCGCTAACTTAACGGCAGAGAAATCGCTGCTGTCGCAGCAACAAGGACAGCAAGGCCGGATTTACGGGCAACTCTTTCAGTACACCGGGGTAGACCAGTACATCATTGATCCGGCTACGCAAAACAAGCTGGGCACCCGCGCTGGCGGCGTACTGCAAGCTGTAGGCGGCGCGGCGTTGATTGCCAGCGGCACTGGCGAATGCGCTACCGGCGTTGCCTGCGTACTGGGCGCCGCCAGCATGGTGGTGGGAGCGGATAATTTGAAGGCCGGAGCTACTACGGCGGCAACGGGCAACGCGACAATCACCGCTGGGGAGCAGGTGCTGCAGAGTCTGGGTCTGAGCCCACAAGCGGCAGCGGTGACGTATGCACTGGTGGGATTGAGTCCAGCGGCTGTGGAAGCAGTATTAGCGAACAAAGTCGGAACAGTAGCTGAGACAACTGTTGTAGCTAGGCCAACTCCGAAACAATCCGAGATAGACGTGGGAGCCGATTTACCAATTGGAGCGCGAGCTCAAATAAGTTACAAAAACGGTCGAGAAGTAAATTACGGCACGGCCGGCAGTGTGAGACCTGACTGGTGTATTGGTACGGTTTGTAGCGTTGAGGTAAAAAATTACAACATCAACACGAACTCTAGTGGATTGGTTAGCAATGTAGCTGAGCAATCTGTACAGCGTGCTCAAAATCTTCCACAAGGGATGACACAGACTGTGGTGATTGATGTTCGTGGTCAAACGGTTACAGCACAACAAGAGTTGACAATTCGTCAAGCTATTGTTCAAAAATCAAATGGCGCAATAAGTCCAAGCGACATTACATTTAAGAGATAAACATCATGAAAGTTATAGGAATTACCGGTGGTGGCGCCCTCTTTGAAGTTGGCCCCGTCACAGATGTACAGTTATTTTTTGACTACCTCAATAAATATGTGGCCCGGCAGAGTCCTGATAAAAATTGGAGCTACCTAACAGATAGGCTATATCGACGTTATCTCAAGCTCGAAGAACTGGACTTGGCTTCTGCACTAATGAATCAAGTAAAAATAGCGTTTTCAACCATTTCCAGTACGACTATAAATTGGCCAGAAGGAATAATGGAAAATGATCAAACAAGGCTTGATCCAAGAAAATCCACGTTGACCGATGTATTTGAAAAATACTTTGAAAGTTTCGCGCACTGCGTTGAGTCGGCAAAAATTAATTATGAAGGATTCAAGACGTACCCAGGGTATAAATACGAAGCTGTACGATTCGTTATAGCAGATCAGCCATGGTTCATGATTGAGAAGAAACGACCGCTTGAAGAATATGATGCTCTTGACGGTTCGCCGTTTTGGATGGAATCAGTGGCTTAGGTAGCGCGATTCCGCAAATGGGCCTGTGGTGTCGCAAAAAATCGATTTCAGCAACCTGTGCATTCATACATTCTGTAGCTTGCGACATATGCGGTGAGTCCGCAACTTGCAAGTTTCACGAGATTTGCGTCTTCTCCCTCCCCTCACCGGGCAAGTCCGCAACTCTTTTCAATGCCGCCCTGCTTGCTTTTTATGCAAATCCCCGCATCCAGGCGTGTCACCTCCCGTCCTGTGCGGACAGTGACTTTTGCCCGGTGATTGCACTGTCTCGTTGCGTGCCGCTAACGGTGACAAAGAAACCGGCATCCAAACGATTTTTGACAAGGACAAGGTGACGGCCGATGTGCAGGCACAGGTGCAGATCACCCAGACCTTCAGCCAGCAGGCGCCGCTGGCGGTGGCCAACTATGCGGCCAGCCAGATGCAGCCGATTACCGATGCCGACAAATACCTCGGCCTGAAGGAAAAGCAAGCCCTCGCCCCGGACAGCTTGACGGCACAGCAGCAAGAACAGCTCAAGCAGATGGAAGCCAACGGCTATACCGTGGACAAAGCCACGGCCGATCTGAACAACCCGCAGTATCAAGCCAACTACGACACCTGGAAGGAAGGCGGCACGGGGCGGGTGATTGCGCACACGGTGATGGGGGCGCTGGGTGGTGGGGTCAGTGGTGCGCTGGGCGCCGCCGCCGTGGCCAGCGCGGCGCCGACATTGAACGAGCTGCAAACCAGTCTGCAGACCGGTCTGGTCAGCGCTGGCCTGCCGGCCAGCGTGGCCCAGGGGTTGGCGACTGTGGCGATGCAGGGGGTGGCGCTTGGCGTGGGTGCGGTAGCCAGTGGCGGCAGCGTGACGGGTGCGACGACTGCACTGGGGGTGGATGCGAATAACCGGCAGTTGCATCCGGTGGAAACCAAACTCATCAAGGACAACGCCAAGCGGTTTGCCCAGACGGTCTATGGCACGAGTAACCCGACAGCCGCTCAGGTTGAGGCGGCCACCGCCATGCTGGCCAATACAGCGCAAAACCAGCTGGACAACAACATGGACGGGAACGTGCCGTATTTCAAAGCGGCAAATGACTTTCTGCAGACGCTCAAGGTTGAGTACATGCAACAGAACGGCACACTGACCCTGGCGGGCACCGAAGGCCAGCAACAACTGTTCTATGCCACCGTCGAGCAGAAGAACCAGCCCCGGTTGAACCAAGGTTTGGCAGATCCCAAGATCACCAACCTGATCGTCAAGACACCGCTGGCTTCAGCAAAGACCAATAGCAGCAGCGGTCCCACGCCGAATGCCAACGGCTGTATCACAGCGGAATGCGCGGCAGGCGTATTGCCCACTGCAAACGACAACCGCACAGGTTCGCAGATCGACGCCAGCCTGGACCGCACAACGACCAATATCGCCTTGACGCCCGCCGTGCTGGCCGCAGGCGTAGCGGCGGCACCGACAACGCTGCTGGGCTCGATGGCGACGGGCGCCGCCTTGGCCGGTGGCAACAACGTTGCGGTGCAGCTCATCACCACTGGTACGGTGAATCCCACGGAAGCCGTCATAGACACCGCCGCGGGCGCCGTGCTGGGGGCCGTGGGGTATGGGGTGACTGTGGGAATCAGCAATTCTCTGAATGGGGCGGCCGTGGCGGCGGAGCAGAAGGTGATCAATGCGGCACGCATAGAAAACAACGTCCGCGCCGATGACACCTTGCAGTACGTCAACAACACGGCCCCCATAAACGTACCGGCAGTCGTAACCCGCAGTGACAACAACTTTGCTGCTACGACCAACGATAAAGGTGCGCTGAAAGCCTTTATCAACGAACAAGGTGATCTGGTGTCTGCTAACCCAGCAGGGACGGGGAGCATTCAAAGCCAAGTGCGGGGCGGCAACTCGCAGAATAGCTCTCTGATCTCCACTACTGATCCAACTTCAGCAGAAGCACCGAAGGTTTACGGTTCGCAGAAAATCGAAATTGATACGCGTAATCTGCAGCGTGATGTCAACTCGGGGCAGGCAGCTCAAAATATTGAAATCATCCCGCCCAGCACAGTGCAGGAGGCATTAGAAAACAGAGTAGCGGAGGCCCAACGGCGGTTTGATAACAATCCGTCAAAAAATAACAGTGATAGCCTTAAAAGAGCAAGGGACGATTTAGCAAATACCCAGCGCGACGGTGAGTGTCTGATTTCCCCTTGCATTCCTAGCACCTATATCAAGATAACGAATGGGACGACACCTACGCCGGCAGTAATAGCACCTGCCACGCAGAAATAATGGAAAAAACATGAACAAAGAAACCAGTGATCTGCTGTACACCTTACCCCAAGGTTTACCAAGCTACGCGAGCGATTTGACGGACCTCGATGAAGCAGACATTCCACAGGATCGAATCCCCAAACTCAGGATTCTTTTAAAAGACGCAAACGAGTACATCGCCTTGGAAGCTGCGCGGCTTTTGTGCAGCTGGGCTGACGATGAAGGTTTTGACTTCATTCAGCGCTTTGTATGTGATCGCGAGCCATTGGCTGAGAATTGGATGCCACATCGGCTGCGAGTGTATGACGACACTTATAAACATTTACTAGATGCATTAATTCGCTATTGGGCAAAAAACTCAGATAACGGCAATGGAATTACCGCAAGGAAAAAAATCGTACGTCCGGTGTCACGAATTATTATTTTTTCAAACATCAATCAATTTGAGATCAAAAGAATTTTCTGGCTTATCGAAGATGAGGGATTCACTGAATACATTCCTGAACTCAAATCCCATCTCACCGAAATCCTCAAGAACCCTGAATTCCACCATTGGAAGATAGGCGACTGCGCACACTTGCTGCAAAAGTTCGATCCCGAATTTGTGACCAAAACGCTGGCCGCCCACGGTAAGACGCTGGCGGACTATCCGGTGCAGTAACTCCGAACACCTGCCACCACCCCAACTAAGACAACAGGAAACGAACAATGATGGCCCGCACCCAACTGCTCGCCGCTCTGCTCACAGCGGGCTCCATGCTATTAGGCGGCTGTGCCAGCACGAGCGGCAACCTGCCGCCTGTCACACAGCAACAACGCCTGGCTGCT
This sequence comes from Rhodoferax ferrireducens, assembly GCF_031458075.1. Taxonomy (GTDB): domain Bacteria; phylum Pseudomonadota; class Gammaproteobacteria; order Burkholderiales; family Burkholderiaceae_C; genus Rhodoferax_B; species Rhodoferax_B ferrireducens_A. The sequence goes on from NZ_JAVDXT010000003.1 coordinate 28,403, forward strand.
ATGGCGCCATGGGCTGCAAAAGGCAACTTGGTGGCGATCGAAGTACCGAGTACATCCAACCCACTCTCTAATCAAATGGCCATCGCCGCGCTGAAGGCAGGATCTTCCTCCAATGCAGCAGACCAAATTGTGCAAATACTGCGCACTGGGTCGGCTACGACCTTGGCGGTCATGGGAAGCAGCGTGGCGATGAATGCAGCCACCGTACAAGCGGCCTTGCGAGACATGGCCAAGTCTGGCGGCAAGACTCGCACGGCACTGCTGCTGGTAGGCGCTCCAGAGGACATTACTGCGCTAAAAGCGGCCGCCTCAGCTGCACAAGTACAACTCGATATTGCACCGACACCATAAATTGGGTGGCAGCGTCAACGCCTGGTGTTCCTCGGGGTGGTTCACCACTTTTTGAGCAATTTTTCGTCGCAACTTAAAGAGAATCGAACCATTACGCTTATCCCATAAGCACCAAAAGCTATCAATTATGCAGCACGCAATGCGAATCTGACCACGTCGGTCTCGCCCCTACCGCCCCTCCAACTTGAACTGCGACACCACCTGCACCAGGTCAGCAGCCTGGTTTTGCAAGCTGCTGGCGGCGGCGGCCATTTGCTCTACCAGGGCGGCGTTTTGCTGGGTGGCCTGGTCCATCTGGGTGACGGCTTCGCCGACCTGGGACACGCCGGTGCTTTGCTCGGTGCTGGCGGCGCTGATCTCGCCCATGATGTCGGTGACGCGGCGGATGGAGTTAACCACCTCGGTCATGGTGGCGCCGGCCTGGTCGACCTGGGCCGTGCCCTGGGCCACGCGCTCCACGCTGGTGCTGATCAGGGTCTTGATTTCCTTGGCGGCTTCGGCGCTGCGACCGGCCAGGCTGCGCACCTCGCTGGCGACCACGGCAAAGCCGCGGCCTTGTTCGCCAGCGCGGGCGGCCTCGACGGCAGCATTCAGCGCCAGGATGTTGGTCTGGAAGGCGATGCCATCGATCACGCCGATGATGTCGGCAATCTTTTGCGAGCTGTCGTTGATGCCCTTCATGGTCTCTACCACCTGGCCAACCACGGCGCCGCCTTGGGCGGCCACGGTGGAGGCGCTCATGGCCAGCTGATTGGCCTGGCGCGCGTTGTCGGCGTTCTGCCGCACGGTGCTGCTCAGCTCCTGCATGGAGGCCGCGGTTTCCTGCAGGGCGGCGGCCTGGTTTTCGGTGCGCGAACTGAGGTCGTGGTTGCCTTCGGCAATTTCGGCGCTGGCGGTGGACACGCTTTCCGAGCCCTGGCGCACGCTGCTCACCACCCGCACCAGGTTGGCCTGCATGTCTTGCAGGCTGGTGAGCAGCTGGCCCACTTCGTCGGTGCTATGGGCCTGGATGCGGCCGGTCAGGTCGCCCGCGGCCACCTGGCGGGCTGCGGCGTTGGCTTCGGCCAGCGGACGGGTGATGGAGCCGGCCAGCCACCACGCGCAGACCACGCCAAACAGCAGGCTGGCGGTGCCCACGGCTATCAGCAGATTGCGGCCCTGGGTGGTGTTCTCGGCGATGCTCTGGGCTTGCTGGTCAATGTCTTTGCGCTGGGCGCTCATCATGGCGTCCAGCGCATCCAGGTAGGCCTTGCCGGCGGGAACGAATTTTTGCTCCAGCATCTGGTTGGCCTCGTCGGACTTGTCTTCCTTCTTCAGCGCCGATACCGCGTCGCGGGCGGTGACATAGCTTTTGCGTGCCTCGCCGACGGCGGCAAACAAGGCCTTTTCTTCGTCGGTTTTCATCAGCGCTTCCAGGGTCTTCTGGGCCTTGCTGGAGCGCTCGCTGGAGGTGGCGGCGTCTTGCGCGAAATAGGTCGCCAGCGAAGGATCGCTGCTTTTGGCGATGGCGGTGGTGCGGCGCACACTGGTGTGGATGTCGCGGTACCAGTCGCTGACCAGGCGCTCGGTCTGGATCGGGTTGCCCAGGATGTATTCGGTCGCGTGGGCCGAGGTGTTGAGCTTGGTGATGCCGACCAGCATGGACACCAGGGACAGCAGCAGAATCAGCGCAAAACCCAGGCCAAGGCGTTTGGTGATGGAGAGGTTGGATCGGTAAGCGGACATGGCGACTTGTCTCCTAGGGTGGGATGGCTGGAATCAACACGCTGGCGCAATAGGTAGCGCCCTGCGGCACTGCATCCAGCCCATGTATTAAATCGGCATCCTGCGCATATTTCTACAGCGCCAGCAGCTATTTTTTCAATAGCACCTAGGGTTGACCCTGAGCTTGAACCTGGGCTTGGGCTTGGGTCTGGTCCACGTTCTCCGCGGCCTGGGTTTGCCGCGCCTGCACCACCACGCAGTGGATGAACTGCAGCTTGGCGACCACCGGCGGGGTCAGCACAAACGGGTAGAAGTCGTGCTCGCCCATGCTGCGCGACATCTCGTTGAGCACGCCGGTCAACTCGACCCAGGCGTTGGCGATGTGCAAGAAGCTTTCGGCCCCCGGGTCGTCGGGCCGCCACAGGGCGTCGCGGGTGAAGGGGGCGTAGGGCAGCTCCACGTCTTTCGCATCCAGACCGAAGCGCATGGCCGTGCCCAGGGTGTCGACCATGTGCAGGTAATGGGCCCAGGTTTCGGCCCAGTCCTCCCAGGGGTGCGAGCTGGCATAGGTGCTGACGAAGCGCTGCGCCCAGTCGGGTGGTGGGCCCTGGGTGTAGTTGCGGTTCAGGGCCTCAGCGTAGTCGGCGCGCTCGTCGCCAAACAGCGCGCGGTAGTCGTCCAGCCAGAGCGTGTCGCGCACCAGCCGGTCCCAGTAGTAGTGGCCGACCTCGTGGCGTAAATGCCCGAGCAGCGTGCGGTAGGGCTCGCCCATGGCGTTGCGCACCTGTTCGCGCCGGGCGTCGTCGGCCTCTTCGATGTTCAGGGTGATGATGCCTTCGTCGTGGCCAGTCAGCACCGGCTTGTCGGGGTGCGGCTGCAAGAAGTCGAAGGCCACGCCCTGCGCGGCGTCGGCGGTCATCTTGGACACCACCGGCAAGCCCATGGACAGCAGCTGCGCCACCAGGTGGCGCTTGGCGATCTCCAGCGCGCGCCAGGCGGCCAGGTTCTGCGGCTGCGACAGGTCGGGCACCGTGCGGTTCAGGCTGCAGGCCAGGCACACCGAGCCCGGAGGGGCATTGCCTGGCACCAGCCAGTTGCAACCCACGGCATCCAGATTGGCGCAACGCTGGTAGTGCCCGCCCTGCGTGTCGTGCCACAGCGCCCATTGACCGGGCTGGTCTGGCACCGGCACCAGGGACTGCAGCCGCGCGCTGTCGACCTCGTAGCCCAGGGGCGCGCCACAGGCCAGGCAGACGCTGTTGCGGAAGAAGATCGGCCGGCCGCATTGGCACAGGTAGGCGCGCGAGGCGCGGACCATGCCGTCGGCATCGGGCACGGGGGTCCAAAAGCTGTCATAGCTGTTGAACGGGCGGAAAACGGGAGAGGTAAAGACCATGGCCCCAGTCTATGCGCAGCCGGGTGACGGCAATGTGTCTTGTCACACATAGCGCCATCTGGCCCCGGTAGATTCCCTATGCAGATGGCACGGGTTTTGCAATATCGTCGGCACTTCTTGACCATTTGGTCAGGATTTGGACGCCCCCAGCCAATTCCGGGCGTTGCGTGCTGCAAATTGGTGCAGCCTGCGACGCCTGTAGACCCAGCCACAGGAGTTACCGTGCCAGAGACTTCCTCCACCGCCGCGCCGGACATCCGCGCCGGCCGCCTCAGCGCCGCGCAGTACGCGCAGCATTTCGCCGACGCCACGCCCCCCCTGAACGCATCCCAGGCCATGCTCGAATCCGAGCGCTGCCTGTACTGCTTCGATGCACCCTGCCAAACGGCCTGCCCTACCGACATCGACGTGCCCAGCTTCATCAAAAGCATCTCCGATGGCAACCTGCGCGGCGCGGCACGCACCATCCTGGAAGCCAACCCGCTGGGCGGCATGTGCGCCCGGGTCTGCCCCACCGAGGTGCTGTGCGAACAGTCGTGTGTGCGCAACACCCAGACCGACACGCCGATCCAGATCGGCCGACTGCAGCGCCACGCTGTCGACGCGCTGATGGCCAGCCCCCAGCCGCAGCTGTTCACCCGCGCAGCCCCCACCGGCAAACGCATCGCCGTGGTGGGCTCCGGCCCCGCCGGCCTGGCCTGCGCGCACCGCTTGACGCGACTGGGCAACGATGTGGTGATTTTTGAAGCCAAGCCCAAGGCCGGCGGCCTGAACGAGTACGGCCTGGCCAGCTACAAGACGGTGGACGACTTCGCGCAGAAGGAAGTGCAGTGGCTGCTGGAGATTGGCGGCATCACCATCCAGAACGACTGGCGCTTTGACGGCGCGGCCTCGCTCGACAAGCTGCAGACCGAATACGACGCCGTGTTCCTGGGCCTGGGCCTGTCCAAGGTGCAAGCCCTGGGCGTGCCCGGTGAGGCACTGGCAAACGTGCGCAACGCGGTGGACTTCATCGCCGAGTTGCGCCAGTCGGCCGATGTAGCGACCGTGCCGATTGGCCACAACGTGGTCGTCATCGGCGGCGGTATGACGGCGGTGGACGCCGCCGTGCAGGCCAAGCTGCTCGGTGCCAAGGTGGTGCACATGGTGTACCGCCGCGGCGTGGAAACCATGGGCGCATCGGCGGCAGAGCAAGAGTGGGCGCAAACCAACGGCGTGGTGCTGCACCAGTGGATGGCGCCGGTAGAGATTCTGGGCGCCAACGGCCATGCCACAGGCGTGCGCTTTGCGCAGCAGGCGCTGGTGGACGGCCAGCTGCAGCCCACCGGCCGCGAGCTGACCTGGCCCGCCGACATGGTGTTCAAGGCCATCGGCCAAAAGCTGGACGACAGCCCGCTGCAAGCCACTGGCCTGGCCCTACAAGGCGGCCGCATCGTGACCACCGAAGACGGCAAAACCAACCTGCAGGGCGTATGGGCCGGTGGCGACTGCCGCGCCGGCGGCCGCGACCTGACCGTAGAAGCCGTAGAGCACGGCAAACGCGCCGCTGAAAGCATGCACAAGGAATTGAACCATGGCTGATCTGTCCACCACCTTTGCCGGCGTGAAGACGCCCAACCCCTTCTGGCTGGCCTCTGCGCCGCCCACCGACAAGGCCTACAACGTGAACCGCGCTTTCGAAGCCGGCTGGGGCGGCGTGGTCTGGAAGACGCTGGGCGAGGCCGGCCCGCCGGTCGTCAACGTCAACGGCCCGCGCTACGGAGCCCTGCTGTCGAATGACCGGCGCATGCTGGGCTTCAACAACATCGAACTCATCACCGACCGCGACCTGGAACTGAACCTGCGCGAGATCACCGAGGTGAAGCGCCTGTGGCCGGACCGCGCGATGATCGTCTCGCTGATGGTGCCCTGCGTCGAAGAATCCTGGAAGGCCATCCTGCCGCGCGTCGAAGACACCGGCGCCGACGCCATCGAGCTGAACTTCGGCTGCCCGCACGGCATGAGCGAGCGCGGCATGGGCGCCGCCGTGGGCCAGGTGCCCGAGTACATCGAGATGGTCACCCGCTGGTGCAAGCAGTATTCCAAGCTGCCGGTGATCGTGAAGCTCACGCCCAACATCACCGATGTGCGCCTGCCGGCCCGCGCCGCCCAGCGCGGCGGTGCCGATGCTGTGTCTCTCATCAACACCATCAACTCCATCATCGGCGTCGACCCAGACACGCTGATGATGAGCCCGGTGACCGGCGGCATGGGCTCGCACGGCGGCTACTGCGGCCCGGCGGTCAAACCCATCGCGCTGAACATGGTGGCCGAGATCGGCCGCGACCCGCAGACCCGCGGCCTGCCGATCAGCGGCATCGGCGGCGTGGGCAACTGGCGCGACGCGCTGGACTTCATCGCGCTCGGCGCCGGCACCGTGCAGGTATGCACCGCGGCCATGGTGTTTGGCTTCAAGATCGTGCAGGAAATGGCATCTGGCCTGTCGGACTACATGGACAGCAAGGGCTTCAAGAGCCTGGACGACTTCCGCGGCGCGGCCCTGCCCACGGTGAAGGAATGGAAGAACCTGAACCTGAACCACGTCAGCAAGGCAGTGATCAACCAGGACTCGTGCATCTCCTGCGGCCGCTGCCACATCGCCTGCGAAGACACCTCGCACCAGGCCATCACCAAAATGAAAGACGGTGTGCGCCACTTCGAGGTGATGGAAGACGAATGCGTGGGCTGCAACCTGTGCGTCACCGTCTGCCCGGTGCCCAACACCATCAGCCTGCGCGATCTGCAGCCCGGCGAAAAAGACTTGCGCACCGGCCTCATCGTGAGCGATAAACATGCGGATTGGACCACCCACGCCAATAACCCCATGCGCGCCTCTGCTTAGGCATAAAAAGTGCCTCTAGCGCACATTCCACCTGCGCAAGCAGCTATTTAATCAGGAGCAACCATGTCCAGTGTTTTGATCCGAGGCGGCACCGTGGTGAACGCCGACCGTGCGTTCCGCGCCGATGTCCTGTGTATCGACGGCAAGATCGCCGAAGTCGGCGACAACCTGGCAGCACCTGCGGGCGCCCAGGTGGTGGACGCCGGCGGCCAGTATGTGATGCCCGGCGGCATCGACCCGCACACGCATATGCAGCTGCCGTTCATGGGCACGGTGACCATGGACGACTTCTACAGCGGCACGGCGGCCGGCCTGGCCGGCGGCACCACGACCATCATCGACTTCGTGATTCCTTCGCCCAAGCAACCGCTGATGGACGCCTACCGCACCTGGCGCGAATGGGCCGAAAAGTCCGCCGCCGACTACAGCTTCCACGTTGCCGTGACCTGGTGGGACGAGAGCGTGCACCGCGACATGGGTACCTTGGTGCAGGACGAGGGCGTGAACAGCTTCAAGCACTTCATGGCCTACAAGAACGCCATCATGTGCGACGACGAAACGCTGGTGAACAGCTTCAAGCGCGCGCTGGAACTCGGTGCCATGCCCACCGTGCACGCCGAGAACGGCGAGCTGGTCTACCTGCTGCAAGCCGACATGAAGGCCAAGGGCATCCTCGGCCCCGAAGGCCATCCGCTGTCGCGCCCGCCGGCCGTGGAGGCCGAGGCCGCGCAGCGCGCCATCGCCATCGCCAATGTGCTGAACGTGCCGATCTACGTGGTGCATGTGTCGTGTGCCGAGTCGGCCGAGGCCATTGCCCGCGCCCGCGCCGCCGGCCAGCGTGTGTACGGCGAGGTACTGGCCGGGCATTTGACGGTGGACGACAGCGTGTACCGCAACCCGGATTTCGCCTACGCCGCAGGCCATGTGATGAGCCCGCCGTTCCGCAACAAGACCAACCAGGACGCGCTGTGGCACGGCCTGCAGGCCGGCCATCTGCACACCACGGCCACCGACCACTGCACCTTCTGCGCCGCGCAAAAAGCCGCCGGCAAAGACGACTTCAGCAAGATCCCCAACGGCTGCGGCGGCGTGGAAGAACGCCTGGCCGTGATCTGGGACGAAGGCGTGAACACGGGCCGGCTCACGCCCAGCGAGTTCGTGGCCATCACCTCGGCGAATGCTGCCAAGCTGTTCAACATCTACCCGCGCAAAGGCTGCGTGGTGGCCGGCGCCGATGCCGACCTGGTGGTGTGGGACCCAGCGGGCACCAAGACCTTGTCCGTCAAGACGCAGAAGTCGTTGGGCGACTTCAACATCTTCGAGGGCCGCACCGTCACTGGCGTGCCCAGCCACACGCTGAGCCAGGGCAAGGTGGTCTACGCGAATGGCGACCTGCGCGCCGAGCGCGGCGTTGGCAAGTACGTGAAACGCCCACCGTTTGGCCCGCAGTTCGACGCGCTGGCCAAGAAGACCGCGCTGCATGCGCCCCACCCCGTCAGCCGTTAATTCTGGAGCCGCCATGGACACCGCACTTGCACCTCTCTCTGAAAAAATACAGGCCCTGCGCATCAACGGCCCGCGCCTGTGGGACTCGCTGATGGAGCTGGCCCAGATTGGCGCCACACCCAAGGGCGGCGTGTGTCGCCTGACCCTTACCGACCTCGACAAGCAAGGCCGCGACCTGGTCACACGCTGGGCCACAGAGGCCGGCATGACGGTCACCATCGACAAGATCGGCAACGGCTTCATGCGCCGCCCGGGCCGCAACAACAGCCTGCCACCCATCATGACCGGCAGCCACATCGACACCCAGCCGACCGGCGGCAAGTTCGACGGCAACTACGGCGTACTTGCCGGCATCGAGGTGGTACGCACGCTGAACGACCACGGCATCGAAACCGAGGCACCCATCGAAGTCGCGTTCTGGACCAACGAAGAAGGTTCGCGCTTTGTGCCGGTGATGATGGGCTCGGGCGTGTTCGCCAAGGCCTTCACCTTGGAGCATGCCTACGCCGCCACCGATACCGAAGGCAAGAGCGTGCAAGGCGAGCTGGAGCGCATAGGCTACGTCGGCGAACAAGAGCCCGGCGACCACCCGATTGGCGCCTACTTCGAAACCCATATCGAGCAAGGCCCGGTGCTGGAAGACAACGACGTGACCATCGGCGTGGTGCAGGGCGTGCTGGGCATCCGCTGGTTCGACTGCACCGTCACCGGCATGGAAGCCCACGCCGGCCCCACGCCCATGGCGCTGCGCAAGGACGCGATGCTGGCCGCCACCCACATCATGCAAGACGTGGTGGCCGCCGCCCACCGCCACCCGCCGCACGGCCGCGGCACCGTGGGCATGGTGCAGGTGTTCCCGAACAGCCGCAACGTGATACCCGGCCGCGTGAAGTTCAGCATCGACCTGCGCAACAGCACCGATGCGTTGGTGGACCAGATGGCCGACGAAGTCAAAGCCCTAGCCGCCAAAGTGGCGCAGGAGCACGGCGTGGACGTGAATATCGAACTGGTGTCCAGCTACAACGCCATCGCCTTCCACAAGGACTGCATAGACGCCGTAGCCCGCGCCGCCAAGAACCTCGGCTACTCCAATATGCCCGCCGTGTCAGGTGCCGGCCACGATGCCGTCTACATGGCCAAGCTGACGTCGAGCGGCATGATCTTCATCCCGTGCAAGGATGGCATCAGCCACAACGAGATTGAAGATGCGAAGCCGGAGCACATTACCGCGGGGTGCAATGTGCTGTTGCATGCGATGTTGGAGCGGGCTGGGGTGGTTTGAGCGACTGACTCGCTGTTAAGCCTAACAAGCGGACGTCTTGGGACAAACCAACCTCTGACGCCCGTACTTATTGCGCAAGAAGCTCCTAAATCAGGAGCATTTCTTGTCAGTCACTCGGGCATTCGGCGGCCCTTGCCCTCACCAAGCCCGCAGCTCCTGCAGCAACCCCGCCTTCACATCCGCGCTCGCAAAGCTAGCCTCAATCGAAGTCCGCGCCACAGCCCGCGTCACTTCATCCGTCCACCCGAACGCCTGCCGACACAGCGCGTATTCACCCACCAGACTCGCACCCAACAGCGCCGGGTCATCGGTGTTGACGGAGACGCGAACGCCCGCCTGTCGCAGCCGGTCAATCGGGTGCACTTCAATCGACGGATAAACCCCAAGCACCAGATTCGACGTAGGGCACACGCCCAGCGGTATCTGCCTATCCGCCAGCATCTGCACCAGCGCCGGGTCTTCGGTGGCGCGCACGCCGTGGTCGATGCGATCGGCGCCCAGCAGGTCCACGGCGTCCCACACGCCTTCGGGGCCGCTGGATTCGCCCGCGTGCACGGTGCGGCGCAGGCCGGCGCTGCCGGCCTTGCGGAAGGCTTCGGCAAACCGGGGGCCGGTGCGGCCGGCGGTGGCTTCGTTGCCGTCTACCGACAGCGCCACCACACGCGGATGGCGCAGAGTGGTGAGCGTGTCCACCAGCTCAATGGCGGCGTCGGCCGACTGGGTGCGCAGCAGGCTGACGCACAGGCCCACACCGGGCAGGCCGTCCTGCTCGGCCGCGGTGAAGCCCGCGTCGATGGCATCAAGCATGGCGCCCAGGCGGCCGTGCCAGGCATGCCAGTGCGTGGGGTTGAAGATGACGTCGGCATAGCCCGTGCCGTTGGCCGCCAGCCGCTGGCTGAGGCCGTAGCTCAGCTCCACCAGACGGTCTTGGGTGCGGGCCAGGCCGCAGGCCAGATCCAGAAAACCCAGAAAGTCCGCCAGTCCCGAGAACTTGAACAAGTCCTGTTGCGGGCGAGGCAAGGCCACGCCTTCGGTGTAGGCCCACTGCGCGATCAGGGCGGCTTCAAAGCAGCCCTCCAGATGCAGATGCACTTCGGCCTTGGGCAGTGCCTTCAGGCGAATCTCTTCAGCGGATGGCGAAGGCAGGTTCATGGTTTGGCCTGGGCCAGGCAATGTGCGACGACGGCATTGGCATGGCCGTGGCCCATGCCGTGCTCTGCCTTGAGCCAGTTGACGATCTCCATGTGCTTCTTGCCCTGCTGCTGGCGCACCAGGCCGAACCAATGGTCCATGGGGTGGCCGTAGGTCTTCTCGATGGAGGGGAAATACGAGGCCGGGCCTTTGACTTTTTCGGGTGCTGCCATGGTGAACTCCTTGCCATAGGGATGGGGACTGCTGTACGGTGCCAGCAAGATGCTAACCGGGGCGCATTACGGAGGATTCACGTAAAACAAGCCTCTGGTGCATGCCGCACCTGCAGCAACAGCTCCTTATTCTGTAGCAAATCCAAGGCCGCTGCACTTTCTGCACCACCATCTTGCGCCCGCCCATTCGTCTCTTTGAAAACGCCTATCCGATGCATAAATTTTATTGAGTTCTGAAAGTCATAGTAATTAATTACCATGCTTGCTCGTGTCAAATCTCTGCGGCACGATGTGACAAGAAACCTCGCCATCCCATCGACAAGACAAAGGAGCTCCCCATGTCCACTGAAGCCAAATGCCCCGTCCACCATGCTGCCGGCGGCGGTACGACCAACAAGGATTGGTGGCCCAAGCAAGTGCGGGTTGATTTGCTGAACCAGCATTCGAACAAGTCGAACCCGCTGGGCGAAAAATTCAATTACGCCGAAGAATTCAAGAAGCTCGATTACAAGGCGCTGAAGGCGGATCTGGTCAAACTGATGACCGACAGCCAGGATTGGTGGCCGGCCGACTTCGGCCACTACGGTCCACAGATGATCCGCATGGCCTGGCACAGCGCTGGCACCTACCGCACCCAAGACGGCCGTGGCGGCGGCGGTCGTGGTCAACAACGCTTTGCGCCCCTGAACTCCTGGCCCGACAACGTCAACATCGACAAGTCGCGCCGCCTGCTCTGGCCCATCAAGCAGAAGTACGGGCAGAGCATCTCCTGGGCCGACCTGTTCATCCTGGCCGGCAATGTGGCGCTGGAGTCCATGGGCTTTCGCACCTTCGGCTTTGCCGGTGGCCGTGAAGACGTGTGGGAACCCGATATGGACGTGAGCTGGGGCGCAGAGACCGCCTGGCTGGCGGCCGACAAACGCTTCAGCGGTGGAGGGGACCGCAACAAGGGAGAGGGCGAGCTGAACAGCAACCTGGCCGCCACCCACATGGGCCTGATCTACGTGAACCCCGAAGGCCCGAACGCCAGCGGCGACTACCTGGCCGCGGCCAAAGACATCCGCACCACCTTCAGCCGCATGGCGATGGACGATGAAGAAATCGTCGCCCTGATCGCCGGTGGCCACACCTTTGGCAAGGCGCACGGCGCAGCACCGGAGTCGCACAAAGGCGCAGAACCCGAAGGCGCGGGCATCGAAGCCCAGGGCCTGGGCTGGAACAGCAGCTTTGGCAGCGGCCACGGCAAAGACACCGTGTCCAGCGGCCTGGAAGTTACCTGGACCACCACCCCGGCGCAGTGGGGCAACAACTTCTTCGAAAACCTGTTCAAGTTCGAGTGGGAACTGACCCATTCGCCCGCCGGTGCCAAGCAGTGGGTAGCGACCAACGCACCAGAGATCATCCCTGACGCACATGTAGCGGGCAAGTTCCACAAGCCGACCATGCTGACCACCGATTTGACGCTGCGCTTCGACCCGGAGTTCGGCAAGATCTCCAAGCGCTTCCACGAAGACCCACAGGCCTTTGCCGAAGCCTTCGCCCGCGCCTGGTACAAGCTGACGCACCGCGACATGGGCCCGAAGGCGCGCTACCTCGGCCCCGAAGTGCCCCAGGAAGACCTGATCTGGCAAGACCCGTTGCCCGCTGCCACCCTGCACCCGACGGAGGCAGACCTTGCCGACATCAAGGCCAAGATCGCGGCTTCGGGCCTGTCGGTCAGCCAGCTGGTGTCGGTGGCCTGGGCTTCGGCCTCCACCTTCCGTGGCGGCGACAAGCGCGGCGGTGCCAATGGCGCGCGCCTGGCCCTGGCTCCGCAAAAGGACTGGGATGCCAACAAGATCGCCGTCCAGGCCCTGCCCAAGCTGGTCGAGATCCAGCAGGCATCCGGCAAGGCATCGCTGGCCGACGTGATCGTGCTGGCAGGTAGCGTGGGTATCGAGCAGGCGGCCAAGGCGGCGGGTGTGGCGGTGGAGGTGCCCTTCGCGCCCGGCCGCGTCGACGCCACGCAAGCGCAGACCGATGTCGAGTCCTTCGCCGTGCTCGAGCCACTGGCCGACGGCTTCCGCAACTACAAGAAGGGCCCCATCGGTGTCGCGACCGAAGCCCTGTTGATCGACAAGGCCCAGTTGCTGACCTTGACTGCGCCCGAGCTGACCGCCCTGGTCGGCGGCCTGCGGGTACTGGGTGCGAATGCCGATGGCAGCCAGCACGGCGTGTTCAGCGACCAGGTGGGCGTGCTTAGCAACGTGTTCTTCGTGAACCTGCTGGACATGGGCATCACCTGGAAGGCCGTGGACGCGGAAGGCGAAGTGTTCGAAGGGCGGGACCGCAAGACCGGCCAGGTGAAGTTCACCAGCACCCGCAACGACCTGGTCTTCGGCTCGAACTCGGTACTGCGCGCCTATGCAGAGGTGTATGCCAGCGCGGACGGCCAGCAGAAGTTCGTCGCCGATTTCGTCGCCGCCTGGACCAAGGTGATGAACCTGGACCGCTTCGACCTGGCATAAGCCCCCAGGCTGAAAGGCCGACTTCAGCAGCCCCGGATGGAGCCCATCGCTTGCTTCATCCGGGGTGAATTGGGGTGCTGGTGGCGTGGGTCCATCTCGAATTTGGAGCGCCTTTGCATGGAGGCAAAAACAAAATCCCCGGGCATGGATATGGCCGGGGATTTTGCTTTTGGGATCACAACCTTTGTGGGGTCGAAGTGCTCGGTTCTGGCTTGTGGCCAGAGTGGCTGGGGTCTGTGGATTGCAGAGACTTCAGTGTAGGCCAGGGCCGCGGGCAGAATATTGCGTTATCGCTGCTGAATTCTGGTTTATTGGCATAATCTGCCAATATTTAAGAAAATCAAGGCATCCACATGGTTTTAGACCGCTACGACAGGCAAATTCTGGAAATTCTGCAGGTCGACGGCCGTGTCAACAACCAGGACCTGGCCGACCGCATTGGCCTGTCGCCCTCACCCTGCCTGCGCCGGGTGCGGGCGCTGGAGGAATCGGGCCTGATCCTGGGCTACCGGGCCTTGCTGGATGCCAAAAAACTGGGGCTGTCGCTGATGGCCCTGGTGCATATCTCCATGGACCGCCACACGCCCGAGCGCTTCGCCAACTTCGAGGCCTCGGTGGACGTGTTGCCCGAGGTGCTGGAATGCCTGCTGATCACCGGGCAGGACGCCGACTACCAGGTCAAAGTGTTCGTACGCGATATGGACCACTACCAGGACTTGCTGCTCAACAAGCTGACGCGCATCGAAGGCGTGACCGGCGTGCATTCCAGCTTTGTACTGCGCCGGGTGGTGGACAGGACGGCGCTGGCGCTGGCCTGAGTCTGCAGCAGGGGCGCGCTACCCGTGGTCCGGTAAAGCCGGTTCCCACCGGAGGTTCAGTCGCTACCATGGTTTTAAGCAAACTAATCCTCTAACGTAGGCAATATTTGCGCTAATAGCTCTTTATTTTGTAGCAAAGAGCTTGCGCCCATGGGCCAGCAATACAATTAAAGGCGCTTTGGAAAAGCTGCCGCACAAGCACCGCGGTGGCTTCGATAAGGTGGCCATGATGTGAGCGGCGATGTTGACCTGAGTGCACAAACCATGAAACTGCTGCGGCTACCACAATCAAAAGTGCAACTTGGCGTTGCGCTGCCGTGGAATGTGCGCGATGAAAATACCAACCTCTTGCTGTCCAAAGGGCACGTCGTCGAAAACGAGTACCAATTGGAGGCCTTGCTGGAACGCGGGGCGTTTGTGGATGCCGAGGAGGTCAAGGCCAGCAGCCGGCCCACGGGCGCCGACGCGGACCCGAGTAAAACCGTGGTTGCGGTCCCCAATTTGTTCACGCTGTGGGAGCGCACCACCGCTGAGCTGCAAAAGCTGGTTTCCAACGTAGCCCAGTCGACCGATTTCTCCACAGAGACGGATCAATTTGCACGGCATATCGTGGAATTGATAGACGCCGATCCCGACATCTGCATTTACCGCATGGTGCGCCAGGAAAACACGCAGGCTTTTTACTATGGCTATGCCCACGCCGTGCATGCAGCAGCGCTTTGCGTCCTGCTGGCGCGGCGCCTGAATTGGCCCGCTGAACAGATGATGAGCTTGGTCAAAGCCGCCCTCACCATGAACATGACGATTCTGGACCTCCAAGGACAAATGGCGGCCCAGGACCACCCGATGCGCGACAAACAGCGCGCAGCGATCCAAAGCCACCCCAGGCAATGCGTGGAACTGCTGGAGAAAGCCGGCGTCACCGATGCGCACTGGCTGGCCGCCGTGGCCCAACACCATGAGCGCAGCGATGGCACGGGCTATCCCGCGGGGACCAGCGACATCAATGCGCTGGCCAGCGCCCTGCGATTGGTCGATATATTCGTGTCGAAAATCAGCCCCCGAACGATTCGTCCGGCCCTGGCCGTTCCAGAGGCCATCCGCCAGTTGCTGCGCGACGACCGTGCCAACCCGCTCGCGACCGCGCTGGTCAAAGAACTTGGCATGTATCCACCGGGCGAGTTCGTCAAATTGGCCTCGGGCGAATTGGGCATCGTGGTCAAGCGTACCGACAGTGTGCGTGCCCCGATTGTTGCCACCATCACCGACACCAACGGCAAGCCCATCGCGCGCACCGTGCGCCAAGACACGGCACAAGCCAGTTACGCGATTGTTGGCAGTGCAACGGACAAGGCCATGCTGGCGCGATTGCCACCGGAGAGGTTGTATGGCTTTTCCACCGTCCAAACCCCTCAAGCTGCGCTGGATCCCCGGCTGGGCTGATATGCCACCGGGGCCAGCGCAATCGCTGGCTGTTAGCCCAGCGCCAGTTCGGCCAGCTTGACCGCCCCCTCAAAACTCCGAGCGCCGCCGATGAACAGGTTCAGGTGGCAGAACACGCTGTCGGGCACGCCGGTCACTGCCGCCAGTTCCTGGTCGCGCAGGCCGGCCCAGCTGGCGGGCAGGTCCATGCGGGTGTCGAAGGAGCCCACTTCCGCCGGCACGGTCTTGATCTGGTACTGGTTGCCGTCGGAATCCGGGTAGATCACAAACATCACCTCGGGCATTTCGTCCACCACCACGCGGGTCCAGGGCATGCCGCCCTCGCGCAAATGCAGCAGCTTGCCGCCCAGCAGGCGGGGCGCCTGGCGCACGATGTCCATGGCGCGGATCTGCGCCACCTTCTTGCTGATCGCGTGGTCCAGAAACTTGCGCGTGATGGCGATGGCCTCGCGGAAGCGGGTTTCCAGCAGTTGGGCCTTGGCGGCCAGGTCCAGGCCCTGCTCTTCCAGCCAGTGCGTGTTCAGCTGCGCGACCAGGCTGGACAGGCCGAAGATGCCGGGCGCCACGTCGCCCTGGCCGGTGTCGACGATGTCCAGGTACTGCACCAGCGAGTGGTCAATGGTGTTTACCACGCTGGCCACGGCGGCCTCGTCCAAGCTGTGGCCATGGGTCTGGGCCCAGGCCTGCACATAGGCGGCACCAAAGGCCGACCAGACCAGGCCGGCACTGGCATAGCCCACGCCGGGCACGATGGCGCCATCGACCAACCGCGGCGGGCGCGCGCCTTCAAAGCCGCGCTGGTGGTGGTCGAAACGGCCGCTGGCCGCATCCCAGGTACCGCCCACGTCGACCACAAAGTCGGCGGTAGCGATCAAGGCCTTGTCGCGGGTGCGCAGCAGCGTATGCGATGGGAAAACCCCCATCAAAACGCCGACGCCAAAAACGTCGTCGGCATGGAAAGTGCCACTGTGCGTGGCTATCGTGGTGTGGGTCATGGGCCGATTTTAATGAAAGCCCGTCCACGCGCATGCCCGGAATTTATAGAAAATCGGCCTCAGGCGCAGGTACTACCTGCGCCAGCAGCTATCAAAATAATAGTATTTCAGAGGACTGCCTCCAACACCGGGGCGGCCGGCTCCGCCACCGGCCGCCAGCCCAGCGCCGGCGCGATGGAGCGCAGCACGTCGTGCAGGATTTGCGCGTAGTCCTGCGGCGCGAAGTCATAGGGCAGCTCCAGGCGCAGCTCGCGCACCAGCGGCAGCACCGGGTCCCGGCGCAGCTGCTCCAGTATCTCGTCGCTGCTGCCCACCAGGTCCGGCGCAAACAGGGTGCGGCGCTCGCCCTGCGGCTGCAGGGTGCGGGCCTTGCGGCTTTCGGCATAGGCGCGGTAGCGCTGGCGCGTGGCGGCGTCGGCGCTGTCCAGCGGCACGATGACGCGGCCCAGCGCGATGCGGGGCGTGTAGTCGGCCGTCCAGTGCTGCTGGAACAGCGCCACGTGGCCGCGCTGGGTTGCGTAGAAATCGTCCGAAGTCTCGCCGGTATTGATATTGCCCAGCAGCAAGTGGAAGCCGTTGCGCCCCGCCCATTCCACCGAGCGGCGCGAGCCGCCGCCGTACCACAGGCGTTGGTCCAGGCCCGGTGCCCAGGGGTGCAGGCGCGCGCGCTGCGGCCCGGCAGGCGACGGGATCAGTGCGTTCTCGTCGCCGATCCAGCCGCCTTGCAGATTGCCGCGCAGACGGGCGACGCGCTGGTGGGAGTAGTCCACGTCCTTGGCGTCGCCGTCCAGAAAGCGTTCGCCCAGCAGCGGGCCGTACGGCGGCGCGCCGGCGCTTAAACCGACGTGCAGACGGCCGCGCGACAGCACGTCCACCGTGGCCAGGTCTTCGGCCAGGCGGAACGGGTTCTCGTAGCCCATCTGTATCACCGCCGTGCCCAGCGCGATGCGGCGCGTGCGCTGGCTGGCCGCGGCCAGGAATACGCTGGCCGAGGACACGGCACGCTCCAGGTGCCGCTGGCGCACCCAGGCGTGGTCGTAGCCCAGGTCTTCGCCCTGCTGGAACAGCTGCAGGCTCTGCTCCAGGCCGGTGTAGGGGTCGGTATCGGTGTAGTTGCCGGGGGTCAGAAAGCCGAGTTGCTGGATCGCCATATTCAGAACTTCGGCAAGCCCGGCGGATTGGTTTCGGCCTTCGGCAGTGCCTCTTCGGCCAGGCTCCAGCGGGCCAGCGCCTGGGCGTATTTGCCGTTCTGCACCAGGCTGTTCAGCGCCTGCGTCAAGGCCGGGGCCAGGCCGCTGTCCTTGCGGGTGGCGATGCCCACGTCGGAGCGCAGCGGCCAGCCGGCATTCACCGTGCCGACCAGGCGGGTCTTGCCGTCGCGCGCGGCCACATAGGCCTGTGGCCCATTCGGGTTGAAGTTGGCATCGGCCCGGCCCGACACCAGGGCCAGCGACTGCACCTGCGGGTCGTCGTAGAACTGCAGCTCCAGCGGCTTCAGGCCGGCGGCGACATTGCGCTTGTTCCATTCCAGCAGGATCTTTTCCTGGTTGGTGCCCGAGCCGGTGATGATGCGCAGGCCGGCCACATCCTTAGGCTCCTTGATGGACTTGACCGCGCTGTCGTTGCGCACATAAAAGCCGTGCAGGCCCAGGCGGTACGAGGAGAAGTCGAACTTCTCCTTGCGCAGCTCGGTCACGCCGACGTTGGAGATCACCGCATCCACCTTGCCGGATGCCAAGGCCAGCGGCCAGTCGGCCCACTGGGTGGGCACCAGTTCCAGCCTCAGCCCCAGCGTCTGCGCTACCAGCAGCGCCACCTCGGGGTCGGCGCCGATGATGGTCTTGCTGTCGCTGGCGTAGCTGGAGATGGGCAGGCCAAACGGGTTGATGCCCACGGTCAGCACGCCTTCCTTCACCCATTTGTAGTCCTTGGGCAGGGTGGCTGCGGCGGTCGCATCCTTGCTGGTGCTGGTCCGGCCCGCCTGCTCGGGGCTGAGGTCAAAGCTGCTGGCGGCCACGGCCGGCAAGGCCAGCAGCGCACAGGCCGCCAGCGCGTTCAGAGTTCTTAGGAATCGCATAGAAGCCATCGTTAAAAGGTTCAACACCGGTCAGGTCTTGGGCAGGCCGGGCGGGTTGGTGCGCGACTTGTCGATGGCTTCGGAGCCCAGGTTCCAGCGGGCCAGCGCCTTGGCGTAGTTGCCGTTGCGGATCTGCTCGTTGAGTGCGGCGGTCACGGCATCGGCCAGGCCCGAGCCCTTGCGCGTGGTGACGGCGATCTCGGCGCTCAGCGGCCAGCCGCCGGAGAAGGTACCGGCGAGACGCGTCTTGCCGTCGCGCGCCTCGTAGGCAGCCAGCGCGTTCGGGCCCAGGTAGGCATCGGCGCGGTTCGACTGGAGCGCCACGCGTGCCACCACGTTATCGTCGTAGTACTGGATCTCCACCGGCTTCAGGCCGGCAGCCAGGTTCTGCTGGTTCCAGCGCAGCAGGATTTGCTCCTGGTTGGTGCTGGCGCCGACGATCACGCGCAGGCCGGCCACGTCCTTCGGCTCCTTCACGCTGGCCACCTTGCTATCGCTTTTGACGTAGATGCCCAGCGTGTCATTGCGGTAGGTGGAGAAATCGAACTTTTCCTTGCGCGCCTCGGTCACGGTGACGTTGGACACCACCGCGTCGAACTTGCCCGACTGCAGGCCCAGCGGCCAGTCGGCCCAGGCTATCGGCACCAGTTCCAGCTTGCGGCCCAGGCTGTCGGCCACCAGCAGCGAGATGTCGGGCTCGCTGCCGACAAAGGTCTTGTTGTCGTTGGCAAACGAACCCAGTGGCAGCCGGTCCAGAGCAACCCCCACGGTGAACGTGCCCTCTTTGGCGAACTTGTAGTCCTTGGACAGCAGCTTCAGCGCCTCGTCGGACTTCTGCGCGCGGATGCGGCCCGGTTGCGCCGGGTCCAGGTCTCCCGCCTGCGCATGGGCATGCAGCGGCAACAGGGTGGCCGCAGCGGTGGCGATGCCGATCAGGGCATGGCGGATGGGGGCATGGAGTCGCATGGCGTGGGTCCTCTTCAATAAGTTCAGGGTTGAGAAAATGTGGGCAAGCCTCTCCCCTGCCGCCCGCATATGGCATGCGGCCAGTGGGGAATCGGCATGGATGAATGCGGGTTGCGGTCTACAGCACTTTGGCCAGAAAGGCGGCGGTGCGGGCGTGGCGCGGGGCGTTGAACACCTGCTCGGGCGTGCCGACTTCAACGATGCGGCCCTGCTCCATGAAGACGATGCGGTCGGCCACCTCGCGGGCAAAACCGATCTCGTGGGTGACGATCAGCAGCGTCGTGCCGGAGCGCGCCAGCTCCTTGATCACGTCCAGTACCTCGCCCACCAGTTCCGGGTCGAGTGCCGAGGTCGGCTCGTCGAACAGCAGCACCTTGGGCCGCAGCGCCAGCGCCCGGGCAATCGCCACCCGCTGCTGCTGGCCGCCGGACAGCTGGCGCGGATAGGCATGGGCCTTGTCGGCCAGGCCGACGCGGGCCAACAGCTCGAAGGCCTGCGATTCGGCATCGGCCCGGTGCTGGCCGCGCACGGCGATCGGCGCCTCGACGATGTTCTCCAGCACCGTCAGGTGCGGGAACAGGTTGAAGTTCTGGAACACCATGCCGACATCGACACGCCGCGCCAGGATGTCGCTCTCGCGCAGCTCGTACAGCGTGTCGGCATCCTTGCGGTAGCCGACCAGCTCGCCATCGATGGCGATGAAGCCTGCATCCACCCGCTCCAGGTGGTTGATGGTGCGCAGCAGGGTCGACTTGCCGGAGCCCGACGGGCCCAGCACCACGGTGACGCTGCCGGACGGCACGCTCAAGGTAACGTCCTCCAGCACCTGCAGCGCGCCAAAGCTTTTCGACACGCCGTGCACCGAGACCTCGCCGCCGGTGCTGGGTGGCACGGCCCGAAGCGCTGGCGCTTCGCTGCGCACTGCAGGCGTGGGTGCTGTGGCCTGTGCCGGGCGGCGTGCCCGCAGCCAGCGGGCCCAGGGTGCGGCCTGGTGGTTGCGCAACGCGCCCTTGGAGAAATGCCGCTCGATCTGGTGCTGGGCAATCGACAGCACGGTGAGTATCACCAGGTACCAGACCGTGGCCACCATCAGCAGCGGAATCACCTCCAGGTTGCGCCGGTAGATGATCTGGATGGTGTAGAACAACTCGGGCAACGCCAGGATGTAAACGTTGGACGTACCCTTGGCCAGGCCGATGATTTCATTGAAGGCGCTGGGCAGAATCGAGCGCATGGCCTGCGGCAGCACGATGCGGAAGGCCTGGCGCCGCCGCGGCAGGCCCAGTGCAGCAGCCGCCTCCAGCTGGCCCTGGTCGACCGACAGAATGCCGCCACGGATGATCTCGGACGAGAACGCCGCCTGGTTCAGCGTCAGCCCCAGCAACGCCGCCACAAACGGGCTGATCAGCTGGGTGGTGGGGTAGGAGAAGAACACCGTGCTGGTGTAGGGCACACCCAGCGACACGGTCTCGTACAGGTAGCCCAGGTTGTTGATGATCAGCAGCAGCACGATCACCGGGATGGAGCGGAAGATCCAGACAAAGCCCCAGGACAGCCGCGCCAGCAGCGGCGAACGCGAGACCCGCGCCAGCGCCAGCCCGGTGCCGAGGATGAAGCCAAACAGCGCGCCGGCCGCCGTCAGCAGCAGCGTGCGGCCCAGACCGATCAGCACCGGCTCGGCAAAAAACCATTCGGCAAACACGCCCCAGCCCCAGCGCGGATTGGTGAATACCGACTGCAACACGGCGGCGATCAGCAGCAGCGCCAGCAGCGTGCCCACGGTGCGGCCGGGATAGCGTGCCGGCACCACGCGATAGTGCGAGTAATCCCCTTTGGCGGGTGCGGGGGCCGGTGCGGCCGGCGCTGTAGCAGCCTCGGGTGCCAGGTCGAAATAGGTGGTGCTGGTCATGCTGCTCGCGCTCCATTCAGTGCGGCGGCACCGCCCAGCGCCAGCACGCCCTGCAGCAGATCGCTGGGCTTGACGACGATCTTCTCGAACGCCACCTGGGCCGTGGGCACCAGCAGCTTCTGGAACGGCAGGCTGCCGATGCTGGCCGGGTCTTGCGCCAGGTCGAACAGCGGCGTGTAGCCGTGGCCCAGGTACAAGGCCACGGCCTCGGGCTGGCGAAATCCGGTGGTCAGGTAGCCGCGGCTATAGCCCTGGCGCACGGCCTGGGCCTCCAGCTCGACCATGATCTTGCGCGCCAGGCCCTGGCGCCGCAGCTCGGCATGGGTCCAGATGCGTTTGAACTCGGCAGTGTGCGCATCGAAGCGCATGAAGGCGCCGCCGCCTATCGCCACGCCATCGCGCAGCAACAGTACGAAGTTGCCGTGCGGCGGTGCAAACACCTCGGGCGGGTAGCGGTGCATTTCCTTCGGCTCGCCTTCGGCGCGCGGTATGTCGCCGTAGCGCGTGTCGTACTCCTGGGTCAGCGCAGCTATCAGCGGCTGCGCTGCAGGATCAAACGGATGGGTGTAGAGGAATTGGTCGCTCACGGAATGCCTCCTGGGTTTATGCAGCGGGTGCCAGAAACCGTTCGGCCAGCCGTGTCCAGTAGGTGGCAGCCAGGCCGAGTACAGCGTCGTTGAAGTCGTAGCGCGGGCTGTGCAGCGAAGCGCCTTCGCCATTGCCCAGAAACACATAGCTGCCCTTGCGCGCCTGCAGCATGTAGGCGAAGTCTTCGCTGGCGGTACGCGGGCGGAAACCGGCTTCGACCTGGCCGGCGCCAAACGTGTCTTCGGCCACCGTGCGGGCAAACGCGGTCTCGTCCACATGGTTCAGCACCGCCGGAAAGCCCAGCTGGTAGTCGACCTCGGCCTCGGCGCCAAAGCTCTCGGCCTGGGCTTTGGCCAGCGCCGGCACGCGCTCTTGCAGCAGCTGGCGGATTTCCGGGCGGAACGAGCGCATGGTCAGCTTCAGTTCCACTGCGTCGGGGATCACATTCGAGGCTGCACCGCCGTGGATCGAGCCCACCGTGACCACGCCCATATCCAGCGGATCGACGTTGCGCGAGACGATGGTCTGCAGCGCGGTGATCAGGTGGGCGCTGACCACCACCGGGTCTACCGTCTTGTGCGGCTCAGCGCCATGGCCGCCCTTGCCACGGATGGTGATCACCGCCTGGTCGATGGAGGCCATCGCCGGCCCGGCCACGCAACCCAGGTGGCCGGCAGGCACACCCGGCCAGTTGTGCAGGCCGAATACCGCGTCGCAGGGGAAGCGCTCGAACAGGCCTTCGGCAATCATCTTGCGCGCGCCCGAGCCAGTCTCTTCAGCAGGTTGGAAGATCAGCTGCAGCTGGCCGTCGAACTGGCCGACCTCGGCTAGCGTGCGTGCCGCTGCCAGCAGGATCGCCGTGTGGCCGTCATGGCCGCAGGCGTGCATCACCCCGGCGTTGACGCTGGCGTAGGGCAGGCCGGTGGCCTCCTGGATCGGCAGCGCGTCCATGTCGGCACGGATACCCAGGGTCTTGCTGCCAGTGCCGCGGCGCAGGCTGCCGACCACGCCGGTGCCGGCGATACCGCGCGTCACCTCATAGCCCCAGGAGGCCAGCTGTGCGGCCACGATGTCGGATGTGCGGTGCTCCTTGAACGACAGCTCGGGGTGCTGGTGGATGTCCTGGCGCAGCGCCACAAATTCGTGGATGTACGACGCCACGCGCGATTCGACGCGGCGGATGTCGGTAGCTTCTTCACGCGGCATCAGGCCACCTTCCGTTCGCTGGATTCGTTGGGCACCGCATGGCGGCTGGCCTTGCGTGGCAGGCCCAGATGGTCGCGCAAGGTGGCGCCGGGCAGCGTGCGTTCATAGCGGCCGCGGGCTTCCAGCACCGGGATCACATGGTCGATGAAGTCGTCCAGGCCTTGGGCCACCACCGGGAAGCCGAGGATGAAACCATCGGCTGCCTCGGCATCGATCCAGCGGATGATTTCATCGGCAATGCGCTCGCCGGTGCCGACGAACTGCGACTTCGGCGTGGCCACTTCCAGCGCCACTTCGCGCAGGGTTTGGCCGCTCTTCGCGGCATCGGCCTTGATGCGGTCGGTGGTCGAGCGGAAGCTGTTCTTGCCTATGTCGCCCAGCTCAGGAAACGGCGCGTCCAGCGGGTACTGGCTGAAGTCGTGGTGGTCGAAAAAGCGACCCAGATAGGCTAGCGCCTCGTCGATGCTCAGCAGCTCGCGGATGGCCTGGTACTTGGCCTCGGCCTCGGCTTGCGTGGCGGCGACCACCGGGCCGATGCCGGGGAAGATCTTCACATCGCTGCCCGCGCGGCCCTGGGCCACGGCACTGGCCTTCACCTGGCGCGAGAAGCTGCGGGTTTCTTCCAGCGAGGGCGAATGGGTGAACACCGCGTCGGCAAATTTGCCGGCCAGGCCGATGCCGGCATCGGACGAACCGGCCTGAAAGATCACCGGCTGGCCCTGGGGCGAGCGGCCGATGTTCAGCGGCCCGGCCACTTCGAAGAAGCGGCCCTTGAAGTCCAGCGTGTGCAGCTTGCTCTTGTCGAAGAACTGGCCGGTGGCGCGATTGCGCAGCAGCGCGTCGTCGTCCCAGCTGTCCCACAGGCCTTGCGTGACCTGCAGGTATTCGTCGGCGATCTGGTAGCGCTGCGCGTGCTCGGGGTGGGTGCGGCTGTAGTTCTTGGCCGAGCCTTCCAGCGGCGTGGTAACCACGTTCCAGCCGGCGCGGCCGCCGCTGATCAGGTCCAGCGAGGCGAACTGCCGGGCCACGGTGAACGGGTCGCTGTACGAGGTGGAGATGGTGCCGGCCAGACCGATCTTGCTAGTCACCGTGGCCAGGGCCGAGAGGATGGAAATCGGCTCGAAGCGGTTCAGGAAATGCGGTATCGATTTCTCGTTGATGTACAGGCCGTCGGCCACGAAGGCGAAGGCGATGCCTGCGGCTTCGGCCTTCTGGGCGGTGCGGATGTAGAAGTCCAAGTTGACGCTGGCGTCGGCTGGGCCGCTGGGGTGCTTCCAGGCGTTCATGTGGCCGCCGGCGCCGTGCAGCATGATGCCGAAGCGTATGGGTGTGTTTGCCATAGGTGTCTCGTGATGGGTCAAAAAATCAGGCGGCGACGGCGTGCTCGGCACCGGCCAGCAACTCCACCGAGGCCCAGCGTTCGGCAAAACCAACCACCGGTGTGTCGATGACAAATTCCTGGATGCCGTGGCGCTGGCTCAGCACGTCCAGCGCGCGGCGCACGCTGTCGGGCGTACCGGTAAGCACATAGGGCCGGGTCTCTTCGACACGGTAGTCGGCCACGCCGGCCTGGCGCGCAAATTCGGCCGCGGCCTCCAGGCTGGGCAGGTTGACGCTCTGGCCAGTGGACAGGTGCAGCTTGAAGATACGCAGCGCGCCGACCAGGCGCTCGGCTTCTTCCTTGCTCTCGGCCGCAAACGCGTACAGCGCCAGCGCTGCAGGGCGGCCGGTGGCCTGCTGGTAGGCGGTGACCGAGCGCTCGATATTGGCCGGGTCGGCATTGAAGTGGCCTGCATAGGTGAAGTCCCAGCCCAGGCGCGCGGCCAGAGCCGCACTGTCAGCGCTGCCGCCGAGCAGGATGCGCTCGGGCAACTCGGGCGGTGCCGGGTAGGCGACGGCGCCACTGAGCGCATGGCCATCGATCACCGTGCCCTCCAGGAACGCATCCAGATCCGCCAGCTGCTGGGCAAAGTCGGGCTTGCGCGCCGCGTCGTGCAGCCACTGCAGCGCGCGTGTCGCCAGCGGCAGCCCACCGGGCGCCTTGCCCACGCCCAGGTCGACGCGGCCCGGCGCCAGCGCGGCCAGCAGCTTGAAGGCCTCGGCCACCTTAAACGGGCTGTAGTGCTGCAGCATCACGCCGCCGGAGCCGACACGGATGCGCGTGGTATGGGCCAGGATATGGGCGATCAGCACCTCGGGCGCCGTGCTGGCCAGGGTCGGGTTGCCATGGTGTTCGGCCACCCAGAAGCGGCGGTAGCCCAGCTCTTCGGCGCGCTGGGCCAGGGCCACCGTGCGCTGCAGGGCCTGGGCCGCAGTGGCGCCGGGCGGGATAGGGCTTTTGTCGAGCAGCGAAAGAGAATACGGCATGGCCTTGGCGCGGTGCGTGGTAAGAATGTCGGTTCATTCTGACCCGCGGGCGGCCTGCCGTTTGCGCTATCTTCTTCTATCGATATGCGCTAATGGCAGGTCCGCGGACGCTGCTTTTTTTCAAGCAAAACAGGCCTGTAGCGCAACAATTACCTGCATCACCAGCTATCTATTCAATAGCATCCCTGGCGGTACCGCATGCCCCTCGCGTATGCTGCGCGCTTCACCATGCATTACGACAACTCCCTCCCCTCTTTTGCCGCCCAGGGCATCGTGCCCACGGCCGAGCAGCTGGCGATCCAGACCAGCAACGACGACACCGTCATCGTCCACGCCAATGCCGGCGCGGCCAAGACCACCAGCCTGGCGCTGCGCATCGCCGAAGGCCTGGCCCGCGGGCTGGCGCCGACCAGCATCCTGGCGCTGACCTATACCGAGCCCGCCTGCGATGCGCTGCGGGCCGCGCTGCGCAAGATCGGCGTGGCGCCCGATGTGGTGAAGAAGGTGTGGATTTCCAGTTTTGAGACCTTCGCGCTGTACTGCCTGAAAAGCGTGGAAGGCGCGGCCCTGCCGGCGCTGCGCGACCCGGAGGCGCTGCAGGCCAGCGTCTGGGCTGCAGTGGCCGAGCTGCGCGAACGCGGCACACCAGAGTTGCTGGAGCAGCTGTGGCTGCCGACCGAAGGCAACAGCGAATTCGTCGAGCTGTTCTTGCGCCAGAGCCTGCGCGCCAAGGGCATGCTGGCGCGCGAGATGGCCTACTGGGACGACCAGCGCATCACGGCCGAATATGCCGAGGAATGCGGACTCGACTTCAGCCTGCTGTGTGTGCTGGCCGAGTACGAAAAACTACGCCATCCGCCCGGCGCCGACAGCCCGAAGTTCCGCGCCGAGCACGATGCCAGCTACGACCTGGCGCGCCTGGTGGGCGATCCCGACCAGCCCACGTTCTGGGCCGACATCCCCAAATGGCCGCGCCATCTGGCGGCGCTGATGCTGGACGAGATGCACGACCTGAACCACGCGCTGTTCGCCATCACCCGCGGCCTGCTGGCCAGCAACCCGAAGTGCTATTTTTGCGGCGTAGGCGATGTGGACCAGGTGATCCACGCGCATGCCGGCGCCGATGCGCGCTACATGCAGGCCGAAATGTTCGAGCCGCAAACCGGTCGCCATGTACAGGCCCTGCCGCTGACCGCCAGCTACCGCTTCGGCCCGGCGCTGGCCGCCAGTGCCGGCCATCTGGCGAACAAGGCCTACGCCACCCAGGCCGCGCATGCCACGCAGCTGCGCTGCACCCGCTATGCCGACGACCTGGACTGCGTGCAGCAGGTGGTGCAGGCCGCACTGCAATGGCGCGCCGAGAAGCGCAAGATGAACGAGTTCGTGGTGCTGCTGCGGCATCCGCACCAGTCGGTGCTGCTGGAAAACGCCTTGCTGGAGGCCGGCCTGCCCTACCAGACCCGCGGCTTCGGCACCTATCTGCAGCGGCCCGAGGTGATGCTGGTGCGCGCCCTGCTGGCGGTGGCCACCCAGCATTTCGGCGCGGTGCAAAGCACCGAGACCCGGCGCCGCATGGTCGAGGAACTGGTGGTGTTCTGCCGCTTCCAGCTGGGTTTCTTTAGGGACGAAAGCGAGACCCCGGCGGAGCGCCTGCAGGAAGCCGTCCGCCCGGTGGTGGCCGACCCGACCATACTGGCCACGTTCTTCGAATCGCAGATAGACCGCACCGAACCGCAGATCACGCGGCGGCTGCGCAATGCCATGGCCATCGCCCGCAACCAGACCGGGCCCACCATGTTCGCCCAGATGCTGGACGCTCTGGAGATGCGCCAATGGGCTGCCGAGCACTGGGTGGAGAAGCAGCGCCAGGCCGACGCGGTCGCGCACCTCGAAGGGCTGAAGCAGGCGGCGGCGCGCTTCGACAGCGTGGCCGCCTTCTTTGAGCACCTGAACCAGGCCGAGGTCCATTTCGAGAAGCAGCGCGAGCACAGCAAGCGCAGCGCCAAACCGGCCGAGCTGTGCCTGGCCGACATCGCCCAGGTCAAGGGCCTGGAGTTCGAGCACGTGGTGCTGCCCTTCCTGGCCCAGGGCGCGTTCCCGGCAGCTGAGCGCGTCAGCATGGTGGACGAACGCAAGCTGATGTACGTGGCGGTGACGCGGGCGCGCAGCACGCTCAGCCTGCTGGTAAGCCAGGCCCAGCCATCCCAGTTTGTGGCCGAGATGCAGCTGGCGCCCAGTGCCTAAGTGCTGCTGAAAATTTAAGCCAAACAGGCCTGTAGCGCTTATTCTGTTTGCGCAAGCAGCTATTGAATCAATAGCATCTTCAGAAGTTGTACTTGGCGGTGTAGATAAATGCGTCCTGGTAGGTGGCCGAGCCCAGCTTGTTCTTGGCGTAGCGGTAGGTCAGGCCGGTGGTGACGCTGGGGGTGATGTTCCACCACAGCGACAGCGCACCGTTTTGCGCCGTCTTGTTGGCGGTGACTACGCCGCCATCGCGGGCCATGACCAGGTAGCTGTCCTTGCGGCCCATCTCGGTTTCATGCCAGCTGGAGACCATGAAGGACTGGTCCCAGGCCTTGAAGCTGTAACCAAACACCCAGCCGGCCATCGTGCCGTTGTACTGGGTGCCGAGGTCGGTCTTGGTTTCGTAGTGCGCGCCGAAGAACGGCTTAATCCAGAAGCCGCCATTGAAGTAGGCCGTGCTCAGGCCCAGCACATTGTTCTGGTCACGGAAGCCGTTGTCCATGAAGTTGTAGATATGGCCGTAGAGCTGCACTGGCATACCGCCAGCTTGGGTCATGTTGATGTGGGCCACGGCCTTCATCGCGTAGCGGCGGTCCATGGCCGAGTCGCTGTTGTTGGACGACTTGCTGGGGTTCTCCACATCGAAGAAGCCATACACATCGCCCCACTTGCCGCCCATGCCACCTTCGACCTCCAGCAAGGTGAAGTCTTTTTTCACGCCAAATGGACCCTTGCCCGTCTGGTTCTCCGTGTGGCTGGTCCAGTCCAGGCGTTGAACACTGATGTCCTTGAACGACCAGTTGTCGTCTGCATGCGCAGCCGGTGCCAGTGCCGCAACGGCCGCCAGCGCGGTCAGAAATTTGTATAGAGCCATGGGGGTTCCCTCGAGGTAATGGTTGGGCAAGGGCCAACGCAAGGCCCATGCCAAAAGCTGGCCTTTTGGTCAGCTTTACCCACGGTGGAACCGCGACTGGCGCCGGCTGGGGTCAGCGCTCTTTGACGTAGGGCTGGCCCAGGGCCTTGGGCACGGCCGCTTTGCCGATGAAGCCGGCCAGCAGGACCACCGTCAGCAGATACGGCAGTGCCTGGATGGCCTGCACCGGCACCTCGCCAATGCCCGGCAGGCTGACGCCCTGCAACTGGATCGCTGAGGCATCCAGAAAGCCGAACAGCAGACATGCCCACAGCGCGCGCACCGGCCGCCAGTTGCCGAAGATCATCGCCGCCAAGGCCATGAAGCCGCGCCCCGCCGTCATATGCGGCACAAAGGCGGCGTTCTGCGCCAGCACCAGATAGCCCCCGGCCAGGCCGCACAGAATGCCGTTCAAGGTCAGCGCCGCATAGCGCAGGCGCAGCACCGACACCCCGGCCGCGTCCACCATGTGGGCGTTCTCGCCCACGGCCCGCAAGCGCAGGCCGAAGCGGGTGCGGTACAGCAGCCACCAGACCCCGGCGACCAGGGCCAGCGCCAGGTAGACCAGCAGGTTGTGCCCCAGCAGACCCTCGCCGAGGATGGTGCCGACCAGGGGCACACCCTGCCAGGCACTGGCCGCCCCCGGCCAAAGCGCGTGCAGGCGCACGCTGTCCGACACCGGTGGCGTTTGCCCGCCCTGCTGGAACCAGGCCAGGCCCAGCACCACCGTCAGGCCCGCGGCCACGATATTCAGCGCCACGCCCGACACCACCTGGTCGCCTCGGTGGCTGACGCAGGCAAAGCCGTGCAGCCAGGACAAGGCAATCGCCGTGGCGATCGCCAGCAGCAGGGCCAGGCTGGTCGAGCCATAGGCCGCGCCGCTGGCCGCGGCGATGAAGGCGGCAAACAGCATCTTGCCCTCCAGCCCCACGTCGACCACGCCCGCGCGCTCGGAGATCAGGCCGGCCATCGCGCACAAAATCAACGGGGTGGCCACCCGCAGGGTCGAGGCCAGCAAGGCCCCCAGCAAAGCCTCATCCACGGTGGGCTCCTACCGGCACTACGGGCTTGCGCGCCAGCAGTGCCAGACAGCGCGCCAGCCACGGCGCAATCACATAGGCCATGGCCCCCGAGAACAGCACGATGAAGCCTTGCAGCATCACCACCATGTCGCGGCTGAAGCCCCGTACCTCGAAGCTGACCTCAGCCCCGCCCTGGAACAGTGCGCCGAACAGCACGCTGGCCAGCACGATGCCGAACGGGTGGTTGCGCCCCATCAAGGCCACTGCAATCCCGGTGAAGCCAGCGCCGGCCGCAAAGTCCAGCAGCAGCTTGCCGTTCACGCCAGCGATTTCGTTCATGCCGACCATGCCGGACAGGCCACCCGACAAGGCCATGGCAAAGATCACCTGCCGCTTGGGGTGGATGCCCGCATACGCGGCCGCGCTTTCGCTGGAGCCCATGGCACGCAGGCGGTAGCCGGCCCGGCTGTGCCAGAGCAGCAGGTACACGCCAAACGCCGCCGCCAGCGCCAGGAACAGGCTGATGTTCAGCGGCGACGAAGGCCAGTCCAGCCCCAGCCAGGCCAGCGCATCCTGCATGCTGGTCAGCTTGGCCGCGGGGCCGAAGGCCGCGCTCTCCACCGCCATGGTGCCCGGCGGCTTGAGCCGGTTCACCAGCAGATAGGCCAGCAGGCTGCTGGCCAGAAAATTGAACATGATGGTGGTGATCACCACATGGCTGTTGCGGTAGGCCTGCAGATAGCCGGGCACGGTGGCCCAGGCCGCGCCAAACACCACGCCCGCCAGCAGCATCAGCGGCAACAGCAGCAGGGCCGGCAGGCTGTGCGACAGCCACAGCGCCACCAGCGCCGTGCCCAGGCCGCCCATCAGGGCCTGGCCTTCACCGCCGATGTTGAACAGGCCGCCATGGAAGGCCACCGACACCGCCAGCCCGGTGAAGATGAAGGTGGTGGCGTAGTACAGCGTGTAGCTCAGACCGCGCTGCGTGCCGAATGCGCCGTGCAGCAGCACCGACATCACCTCGCGCGGGTTCTGCCCCACCAGCGACACCACCAGGCCAGCCACCAGCAACGCGATCAACAGGTTGACGGCGGGCAGCAACACCACATCGGCCCAGCGGGGCAGAGGCTGCGGGGTACTCATACGGGGCTTCCTTCGGGTTCTTTGGTTTCCACCATCAGCAGGCCCAGCCTGGCCTCGCCGCAGTCGGCTATCGGCAGCTCGCCGGTCACGTGGCCTTGGTTCAGCACCAGCACCCGGTCGGCCAGGGCCAAGATTTCATCCAGCTCGCTCGACACCACCAGCACCGCGCAGCCTGCATCGCGCAAGGCCCGCAGCTGGGTGTAGATAAATTCAATCGCGCCGATGTCGACGCCGCGCGTGGGCTGGCCCACCAGCAACACCTTGGGCGCCTGCCCCAGTTCGCGCGCCAGCACCAGCTTCTGCTGGTTGCCGCCGGAGAACTTGGAACTCATCAACGATGGGTCGCGGGGCCGCACATCGAAGCGCTCCATCATGGCGGCGGTGGCGGCGCGCATGGCGCCATGGCGCATCCAGCCCCAGCGGCTGTACACCGGCAGGCCCTCGTAGCCCAGCACCGCCGACTCCCAGGAGGCAAAGCCCATCACCATGGCCCGCGCGTGCCGGTCTTCGGGCACATGGGCCAGGCCCAGGTTGCGCGCCAGGCTGGGGTCCAGCCAATGCTCTGCGGTGAAGCTGCTGCCGCCGAGTTCCAACGTGCCGGCGCTCGGCGTGCGCAGGCCGGCCAGCACTTCGAGCAACTCGCTCTGGCCGTTACCCGCCACACCGGCGATGCCCACAATTTCGCCGGCGCGCAAGCGGAGGTTGAAATCGACCAGGCGCGTGACCTGCAGTGCATCGCGCACCGCCACACCGCGCGCCTGCAGCAAGACGGCGCCGAGCCGCGGAGCCGCATCGCCCTGGCGCCCCATATTCACCTTGCGCCCGACCATGGCCTCGGCGAGTATCTCCACCGAGGCCTGGGCAATCGCGCATTCATGCACCACCCGGCCGCTGCGCATCACCGTGACCTGGTCGCACAGGCGCATCACTTCCTTGAGTTTGTGGGTGATCAGCAGAATCGTCGTACCCTGCGAACGCAGGCGCGCCAACACCTCGAACAGCTGCTCGGTCTCCTGCGGCGTGAGCACCGCCGTGGGCTCGTCGAGGATCAGAATCTTGGCGCCGCGGTACAAGGCCTTGAGGATTTCCAGCCGCTGGCGGTCGCCCACGGACAGCTGCTCTACCGTAGAATCCAGCGCCACATGCAGGCCAGTGGACTGCATCAACGCCCCCAGCGCACTGCGCACCAGGGACTCGGCCTTGTGCAGCAAGACATGGGGCTCGGCCCCGAGCATGACGTTCTCCAGCGCGGTCAGGGAATCGACCAGCATGAAGTGCTGGTGCACCATGCCGATGCCCAGCGCAATCGCGTCGAAGGCATTGCGGATACGCGCCGGCTGACCGAACACCGCGATGCTGCCGCTGTCGGCGCTGTAGAAGCCGTACAGCACCGACATCAGCGTGCTCTTGCCCGCGCCGTTCTCGCCCACGATGCCGTGCACCGTGCCGGCACGCACGCGCAGGTCGACCTGGTCGTTGGCCTGCACCGCGCCAAACCGTTTGCTGATGCCAACCATGTGTACAGCGGTAGCGTCCGTCGCAGAGGAGTTCTGGGTTTTCATGGAAATCCAAGGTGCCAGGGTTGCGCAGCGCTCCCCCTCCAGAGAACCCGTGGAACCGGCTCCGCCGGTCCACTGGGTTCGCCCCCTGCAAGGGGGTTGGCGGAAACGCGCAGCGTGGAGCCTGGGGGTGAGCCTTACTTACAAGCGTTAGCCACCATGTAGTCCACCACCTTGATCTTGCCGCTGATGATGTCGGCCTTGGCCGCGTCCACCTTCTTCTTCATGTCGGCCGTGACCAGCTTGGCGTTGTGCTCGTCCATGGCGTAGCCCACACCTTCTTCCTTCAGGCCCAGATTCGAGATGCCAGGCTTGTAGGCCTTGAGCACGTTGTAGACGGCCACATCGACGCGCTTGACCATGGAGGTCAGCATGGTGCCGGGCTGCAGGTAGTTCTGGTTGCTGTCCACACCGATGGCCAGCTTGCCCGCGTCCTTGGCCGCCTGGTAGACGCCGATGCCGGTGCCGCCGGCAGCGGCAAACACCACGTCCGCGCCCTTGGCAAACTGGGCTTTGGTCAGCTCGCTGCCGCGGCCGGGGTCGTTCCAGGCAGCGCCGGTGGTGCCGGTCATGTTGGCGAAGGTTTCAGCCTTGGGGTTGGCGAACTTGGCGCCCTGCTCATAGCCGCACTGGAACTTGCGGATCAGCGGAATGTCCATGCCGCCCACAAAGCCGACCTTGCCGGTTTTGCTGGCCTGCGCCGCCAGCATGCCGACTAGGAAGCTGCCCTCGTGCTCCTTGAACACCACGGACTGCACATTGGGCAACTCGATCACCATGTCGATGATGGCGAACTGCAGCTTGGGGAATTCCTTGGCCACTTTTTCCAGGGCGGAAGCCTGGCTGAAGCTCATGGCGATGATGGGGCTGGCGCCACGCTCGGCCATGCGACGGATCGCCTGCTCGCGCTGGGTTTCGTTGGCGACTTCGAATTCGAGGTAGCTCTTGCCGGTTTCCTTCTTCCAGCGCTCGATGCCGTCGAAGGCCGACTGGTTGAAGGACTTGTCGAACTTGCCGCCCAGGTCGTAAACGATGGCGGGCTCGGCCCAGGCCGACAAAGCGGCGCAAAGCGTGGCGGCGAGGAAGCTGAGTTGCAAAGAAGTTTTCATGGCGGTATCCGTGGTGGGGTTGGAAAGGTAAACAAAGGGCTGGCAGGGGGTCCGGGCGCAATACGCCAGGTCGACTCCATTCAGCAGGAACTGTGCCCGTGGGCACGGGGATAGAGAGCTTTACGCGACATCGTTGGTCCGATACGTCCTCCTTGTGCGCGGGGTGGCGCGGGTCTGTCAGTTACACAAAACCGGTAAACGGCATGCCGCCCGGCTGGATCCAGTTGCTGGCCGGGTAGGTGGCCTGGCCGCTGACCGCATGCAAGGTATAGGCATGGCGCGATTGCGCCGAATGGTTGGGCTCCGAGAGGTGCGGAAACAGGCCGTTGAACACGATCAGCGTGCCCTGGCGGACCTCCAGCCACTCCAGGGCCTCCATATCCCAACGCAAGTCCGCCTGCAACGGTTCCAGCTGCAGCGCACCACCGGCCTGCCGGCGGAACACCTGCTTCAGCCCGCCACGCTGCCCACCCAGCAGCCCGCCCAGGCAGCCGTTGCCGCGGTGCGCGTCTTCGATGGCGAACCAGAAGCCCACCACCGACTGCGGCTCGGTGTACAGATAGGTCGCATCCTGGTGGCAATTGACCTCGCCGCCAATCCCCGGCTGCTTGAAGATGTACATGGACTGCACCAGCTTGGCATCCCCCAGGCCCACGCCGTCGGCCACGGCCTGCAAACGTGCACCATGCGAGAACGCCTGGAACACAGGGTCCAGGTCGTGCATCGCGTGGCCGAGCTTGTTGATGGCGCGCTCCAGCGGCACGCACAGCCGGCCTTGCGCATCGAAAGCGCCGGCTTCAAAAAATGCGCCTATGCCACGCGCCGAGTTTTCAAAGTACGCGTCCTTCGCATACCGCTGGTCGCGCGCCGAGAACACCGTGCCCGGCGCCTGAGGCGCGTGTTCCGCGACCAGCTCCAGCGCCCGCTGCTGCAAGCCCTGGCATTGCGCCGCCGGCACAAAATCCTCCAGCACCAGCACGCCGTCGCGCGCATAGGCTGTTCGGGCCTCGATGGACAGGCCCAGGGCTTCGTCAAAGCGGCAGCGGTAGACCATGGCCGATCAGGCGACGCACTGCTGGTAGGCGACGGCAATCGCCGCGGCCAGCCGGGCGTTGTTCAGCACCAGTTGGATGTTGGACGCCAGGCTGTTGCCGCCGGTGATCTCGCTGACCCGGGCCAGCAGAAAGGGCGTGGACTGCTTGCCCGCGATGCCCTGGGCCTGGGCTTCCTGCAAGGCTTGCTCGATGGCCGCATCGATGGTGGCGCGCGGCATGGCATAGGCTTCAGGGATGGGGTTGGACACCACCATGCCGCCCGGCAAACCGATGGCCCATTGGGCCTGCATGGCGCGGGCGATGGCCTCGGCGCTGTCCAGCCGGTAGTCCACCTTGAAGCCGCTGTCGCGGGTGTAGAAGGCCGGCAGGTTATCGCTCTGGAAGCCGACCACGGGCACGCCATGGGTTTCCAGGTATTCGAGGGTGAGCTGCAGGTCGAGGATGGACTTGATGCCTGCGCAGACCACCGCCACCGGGGTCTGGGCCAGCTCCTGCAGGTCGGCGGACACGTCAAAGCTCTGGGGCGCGCCGCGGTGCACGCCGCCAATGCCGCCGGTGGCAAACACCCGGATGCCGGCCATGGCTGCGATCAACATGGTCGATGCGACCGTGGTGGCGCCGGTCTGCCCGGCCGCCACGATAAACGCCACGTCGCGCCGGCTGACCTTGACCACCTCACGCCCACCCTGGCCCAGCTGCTCGATCTCGGCTTGCGTCAAGCCAACCTTGAGCCGGCCGTTGAGGATGGCGATGGTGGCCGGCACCGCGCCATGGGCGCGCACCTCGGCCTCGACCTGCAAGGCGGTAGCCACGTTCTGCGGATACGGCATGCCATGGGCAATGATGGTGGACTCCAGCGCCACCACCGGGCGCTTGGTAGCCAAGGCTGCAGCCACTTCGGGGTGGATATCCAGGAAAGGATGGGGATGCATCAGAGTCTCACTTTTCAAGGATTCAGTTCCAGCCATTGCTGCACACGCGCCACCGACAGGGCCGGGTCGTTGGTACCCGCCACGCCCAAGGTCAAGGCCGCGCAACCACAGGCAAAACGCACGGCCTGGCCTAGCGGCTGACCGGCCATGTGCATCAGACCGGCCATCAGGGCGTCGCCTGCGCCGCTGGCGCTTTGCACCACCACCTCGGGCGCCGGTTGCCAGCCCTGTGCACCCTGGGCATCGCTCCAGAATACGCCTTGCGCCCCCCAGCTCAGCACCAGCTGCTGCACACCCCGCGCATGCAGCCACTGGGCGACAGCGGCGGCATCGGCTGAGGTGTCCAAAGGCAGGCCGGTCAGGGCCTGGGCCTCCAGGCGGTTCGGTTTGAGCAAGTGCACGCGCGCCAAACTGCTGGCAATGCGTAAACATTTATGCGTGGACACGGTATCCACAAACACCGGCGCATCGCCGCTGTGCGCACACAGCCAGGCTAGGCTGGCTTCCGACAGATTGCAGTCGAACAGCAAGGCCTGGGCCGCCGCCAAATCGGCCGCGTAGGGTGCCAGGCGCGCGGGCGTGATGCTGTCGACGATGCCCATGTCATTGACAGCCACCACCATATCGCCATCGGCGCCGTGCACCGACAGGTAGCTGGAAGTTGCCTGGTCCGGCAATACCCAGCAGCTCCGCATGTCCACACCGGCGGCCGACGTGGCCTGCAGCAGGCTGTGGCCGGGGGGGTCGTCGCCCAGCGCTGTGAACAAGCGTGTGGGGTGGCCCAGGCGGGCCAGATTCTCCGCCACGTTGCGGGCCACGCCGCCGGGCGCATAGCGGATACGGCCGGGGTTGGAGTCGCCCAGCACCAGGCTGCGCGCGCTATGCCCGGCAATGTCCATATTCGAAGCACCGACGGCCAGCATCTGGCTCATGGCTGCAGGCCGCAGCCGCGCAGCACCAGCGACACCACATGCTCGGAGGCGCGGCGGTGGTCCGCCTTGGTCAGGCTGGTGCGGCCCAGCACCGCACGGACCTGCACGTCAAAGTCGGCATAGGTCTGGGTCGCGGCCCAGATGGTGAAGAACAGATGCGTGCTGTCCACTGGCGGCATCTTGCCCTCGGCAATCCACTGGTCGATCACCGCGGCTTTGGCCTTGACGGTGGCACGCAG
This sequence comes from Rhodoferax ferrireducens, assembly GCF_031458075.1. Lineage (GTDB taxonomy): Bacteria > Pseudomonadota > Gammaproteobacteria > Burkholderiales > Burkholderiaceae_C > Rhodoferax_B > Rhodoferax_B ferrireducens_A. The sequence goes on from NZ_JAVDXT010000003.1 coordinate 64,911, forward strand.
CTCGGTGGCCAGCAGCTGCTTGACGAAAGAGGCCCCATGCAGCAGCTCGTTGGCCCAGACCTTGGAGGCATCGGGCCGCGCCGCCGACAAGGCCATCTTGCTGCGGATGTAGTCGCCGATCGCCTGGGCCGGGTCGGCCTCGGGCGTGATGCCATGCGTTGGCGCCAGCCAGTCGTCCAGGATGCGGGCCAGCACCGCGCGGTACAGCGCCTCCTTGTTGCCAAAGTAGTAGTGCAGATTGGCCTTGGGCAGGCTGGATTCTTCGGCGATCTGGGCCATGGTGGCGCCGCTGAAACCCGCCCCCGCAAAGACACGCTCTGCGGCGGCGAGGATCAGGCCCTCGTTGGCCTGGCGGATCTGGCCCTTGGCCTCCGCCGAAAGAGGACCGGCTAGCTTCACTTCTTGGTCGCGGCGTCCCACACCGCATGGCTCATGGCGGCATTGCCAGGGTCTTTCTTGATCACCGGCGCGCTGCCACCCGACATCAGCACCTTGACGGTGCGCTCATAGGCGGCGGGCTCCAGGTAGCCCATCTTGGGGCCGTTGGCGGTGGTGATCAGCTTGGCCACGTTTTCCATCTGGCGCTTCTGCACGGCCAGGGTGGCGCTGCCCGACATGTCGTTGGACACCACGATCTTGGCGGCTTCTTCGGGGTTCTTCACCGCGTCGTTCCAGCCCTTGAAGGTGGCCTTCAAGAACTTGCCCATGCGGGCCACGAAGGCCGGGTCTTTGAGCTTGGATTCGAGCACATACAAGCCATCTTCCAGCGAGGCCACGCCCTGGTCTTCGTAGAAGAAGGTGACCAGGTCGCTCTCTTTCACGCCAGCGTCGATGATCTGCCAGTATTCGTTGTAAACCATGGTGGACACGCAGGCCGCCTGGTTCTGCAGCAGCGGGTCGACGTTGAAGCCCTGCTTCAGCACCTTGATGTCGGTATCGGGCTTGTAGCCCAGCTTGCCCATCCAGTTGAGGAACGGGTATTCGTTGCCGCCGTACCAGACGCCCAGGGTCTTGCCCTTCAGGTCTTTCGGGGTGGTCACGCCGCTGGCCTTTTTGCAGGTCAGCATCAGGCCCGAGCGGTTGAACACCTGGGCGATGTTCACCAGCGGCACACCGGCTTCGCGCGCGGCCAGGGCGTCGGGCATCCAGTTGACGATGACGTCGGCGTTGTTGCCGGCAATCACCTGCACCGGCGAGATGTCCGGGCCGCCGGGCTTGATGGTCACGTCCAGCCCCTCGGCCTTGTAGTAGCCCTTGGCTGCTGCCACGTAGTAGCCGGCAAACTGGGCTTGCGGCACCCATTTGAGCTGCACGGTAACCTTCTCTTGGGCTTGGGCGGCGAGGCCGCCGACCGCCAATGCGGCGGCCAGCAGGCATTGACTCAACTTGGACAGCTTGTTCATCAAATACTCCTAGGTAGGGACAGGTGGGGAAACTTATTTTTGGGAACGCACCGACGGGTGCCAGAACGCAAAGCGCCGCTCCAGTTGCACCAACAAGGCATAGGCGGCCGAGCCGGTGATGGCGGCCACCACGATCGCGCCCCACACCAGCGGCATGTGCATCTTGGCAGCCTCGGTGGAAATGCGAAAACCCAGGCCGGCGGTGGGCGAGCCAAAGAACTCGGCGACGATGGCGCCGATCAAGGCCAAGGTGGCATTCACCTTGAGTGCGCCGAAGATAAAGGGCATGGCACTCGGCAGGCGCAGCGCCAGCAGGGTCTGGCCATAGCTGGCGGCGTAGCTGAACATCAGCTCACGCTCCAGCTTGCCCGCGGCCTTCAGGCCGGCCAGGGTGGATACCAGCATGGGGAAGAAGGTCATCAGCACCACCACCGCCGCCTTGGACTGCCAGTCGAAGCCGAACCACATCACCGCAATCGGTGCCACACCCACCAAGGGCACGGTGCTGGTCAGCGAGGCGATGGGCAACAGGCCGCGCTGCAGGAACGGCAGCCGGTCGATCGCCACCGCCACCGCGAAGCCCAGGCCGCAGCCCAGTAGCCAGCCGGTGAGCACCGACTTGAGCACGGTCTGCACGAAGTCCTTGGACAGCACCGGCCAGCCCTCGGCCATGGCTTGCACGATCAGCGCCGGTGCCGGCAGCAGCACCCGCGGCACCTCGAAGGCCGTGACCAGCAGCTGCCAGAAGTACAGCAGCCACAGGCCGAACAGGCCGGCTGTCAGCAAGCCGTAAATCGACCGCCCCTCCAGCGCCGCCGCCGCACGCACCGTCCAGCCTGCCAAGACCAGCGTCAACAAAAGTCCGGGAAAAAATAGGCCGCTAGAGCCAGATGTACCTGCAGGAGTAGCTATAAAAACTGCAGCAAACAGCATGCTAATCAGCACCCCAGCCGCCACGGCCTGTGGACTGCGCGCCTTCACGGACGCACCCCATGGTGGCGCAGCACCAGGCGCTCCACGCCCAGCACCGCTGCGGTCAACGCCAGGCCCAATAGCGCCGACATGAACAGCGCCGACCAGATAGCCACCGTGTTGCCGTAGTACGAGCCCAGCAGCAGCTTGGCGCCCAGGCCGGCCTGGGCGCCGGTAGGCAGCTCGGCCACCATGGCGCCGACCAGGCCGGCCGCAATGCCGACGCGCAGCGCAGGGAACAGAAACGGCAAAGCGGCGGGCAGGCGCAGCAGCCAGAACTCCTGCCAGGGCGAGGCCGCGTAGGTATAGAGCAGCTCGGTGTCGATCTGCTGCGGCGAGCGCAGGCCTTGCACCATGGCCACCGTGACCGGGAAGAAACACAGATACATGGCGATCACCGCCTTGGGCCAGACGCCGGAGAAGCCCAGGCTGCCCAGGATGATCAGCACAATGGGCGCAATCGCCAGCACCGGAATGGTTTGCGAGGCCACGATCCAGGGCATCAGGGCTTTGTCCAAGGTGCGCGAATGCACGATGCCGGCCGACAGCAGCAGACCGAACAGCGTGCCCATGGCAAAGCCCAGCAGGCTGGACTGGGCGGTGACGGCCACGTGGTACAGCAGATTGCGCGGCGAATCCACCGGCCAATCGACCAGGCTGGACCAGAAATCCAGCGCCACCTGCTGCGGCGCGGGCAGTACCGGGCGCTGCATGGACAGCGTGGTCTGCACCAGGTCGGCGAAGCTCCAGGCCGTGCCGCGCGGCGCCAGCACGCGCTCGATAGCCCCCGGCGCGTTCAGCCAGACGGCGCCCGCATACCAAAGGAAAATCAGCGCCAGCAGCACACTGGCTATGGGGAGTCCGCTATCGAAAGCGGAGCTGCGCTTAATGGTGGCCATCGGCCAGCGACTCCCGCACCGCGTGCGCCAGGGCCATGAATTCAGGCGTGTCGCGCAGGCCCAGGTGCCGCTCGTCGGGCAAGGTGGAATCAATCACCTTGACGATGCGGCCGGGCCGCGGCGACATCACCACGATGCGGGTCGACAAATACACCGCCTCGGCAATCGAATGGGTGACGAAGACCACGGTGCGGCGCTCGCGCTGCCACAGCTGCTGCAGCTGCTCGTTGAGCCGGTCGCGGGTGATCTCGTCCAATGCGCCAAAGGGTTCGTCCATCATCAGGATGCGCGGCTCAAAAGCCAGCGCCCGGGCGATGGACACCCGCTGCTGCATGCCACCGGACAGCTGCCAGGGGTATTTCTTCTCAAAACCTTTGAGGCCCACACGCTCCAGCTGGTCCATAGCGATGCGCTGGCTCTCGGCCTTGCCGCGGCCCTGGATCTGCAGCGGCAGCACCACATTGGCCAGCACCGTGCGCCAGGGAAACAGCGCCGGGGCCTGGAATACATAGCCATACGACCGTGCCAGGCGCGCCGCATGCGGGCTGACGCCGTTGACCAGCATGCTGCCGGAGCTGATGGGCTCCAGGTCGGCAATCGCCCGCAGCAGCGTGGTCTTGCCGCAGCCCGAGGGGCCAATCAGCGAAATGAACTCGCCTTGCCGCACCGTGAGGTCGATGTCTTGCAGCGCATGCACAGGCGCGTCGGCCGCAGGGTAGACCACATTTGCCTGGCGCACCTCCACAGCAAGCGCCGCCGGCACGGCAGCGGCGATAGCCCCGACGGGCAGGTCAGATGGTTTCATGGGCACAGCACAGCGTAGGGACAGACATAAAAACCCACTATAAAGCTAACCAAACGGTCAGCTTCTTGGGGTTTAAGCTAGTTCTATGCCAATTTTTTTCGGCTATCTGCACCGATGGGGTGCAGGCAGCGGCCCGTCGCCGCACGGGACATCAGCGGCTTTGCACCGGCGCCTGCGGCGTTGTTTCCTGTTCCAACTGGTCCATTTCCGCCCAACGGCGGCCGATCTCGATGAGCTCGGGCAGGACGCTGGCAAACGCATGGACCACCATGGGGTCGAAGTGCGTGCCCGATGCCGCGTGGATGTATTCCACGACCCGCTCCATCGGCCAAGCCTCCTTGTAGGGCCGGCGCATGCTGAGCGCGTCCAACACATCGGCCAAGGCCACGATGCGCGCCGACTTGGGGATGTCCTGCCCTTGCAGGCCATCGGGGTAGCCACTGCCGTCCCAGCGCTCATGGTGGCGCAAGGCGATCTCGGCCGCCAGCTGGAATACCGGGGCCTTGCTCTTGCTCAGAATCTCATGGCCAATCTGGGAATGGGTCTTCATGGTGTCCCATTCCTCGGCGGTCAACGGTCCCGGTTTGCGCAGAATCGTATGGGGTACGCCCAACTTGCCGGTGTCGTGCATGGGTGCGGCCAGCTCCAGCCGGGCGCAGCTTTCGGCGTCCCAGCCGCAGGCCTGGGCAATCACCCGCGCATAGGCGGCCATGCGCCAGATGTGGGAACCGGTATCGCTGTCGTTGTAGTGGCCGGCCTGGCCGAGCATCAGCACCGCATCGCGGTGGCTTTGCTCCAGCGCCGCCGCCCGCACCAGGGACAAATGGGCCGCCACCCGGGCCCGCACGATGGGCGGCGACACCGGCTTGGCGATGTAGTCCACGGCGCCGGCCTCGAAGCCCGCGGCTTCATGCACCAGGTCGGTGTAGCCGGTCACGAAAATCACCTGGGTGGTGTGGGTGGTGTCCAGCTGCTTGATGCGCCGGCACAGGTCGTAGCCATTGGTGTCGGGCAGGCCGATGTCCAGCAACACCATGGCGGGCTGGTGCTTCACCACGGCGGCCAGGGTTTCATCGCCGTTGCGGGCAAACGCCAGGGAATAGGTATCCTGCAGGATGCTGCGCATGATGGCCAGATTGCCCGGCTCGTCATCCACAATCAAAATAGTCGGTAGGAACACGGTCTACTCCTTGGATCTGATGCCATGCGCCTGGGCAAGCTTGCGGGTATGGGCTTCGGCGCCGCGGAAATCAAAGTCCCGCACGGCCTCCTGGATGGCTACCAACTCCGAGGCCGGCAGGATGGACGAAAGCTGGGCCAGGATGGCTTCGATGGGCGTGGGGTTGTCGGTATCCAGGGCCGCCAACAGGGCCTCCAGCTGCGGGGCGAGTGCGTCCAGTACTTCAGGCGTCGCAGGTGCGCTGGGAGGCGGCGGCATGTCCACGGCGACCGCCAAGGGGGCAAACCGTTCCACCGCCTCGATCGCCAACCGCAAGGCTGCATCCAGGCGCGACAACACCCCCGTCGCGTCATAGCCGGAGAGCAAAATCCGCTCGGCCTCTGCGGCGAGCCGCTGGGTATCGGGCAAGGCCATATTGGCCGCCACACCGGACAGCTTGTGGGCCAACGCGGCGGCCGCATCGCGCTGGTCCTGTGCCAGGCTGGCGTTCATCTCTTCCACCGCCCGGCGGTAGGTATCCACAAAGCGCCGCAGATAGGTTTTATAGACCTTCAGGTCGGTCCAGATGCGCAAGCCCTTGCCCACATCGATGACCGACAACTCGGTAGGTGCGTCCTGCACCAGGGGCTCGGGGGCCAGCGGCACGGGCGCGCTGGGCTCTGCTGGGGCCGCATCGGGGTTGCCACGGCGGCGCAGGCGCTGGATCAGGGCGATGGTGCTTGGCACGTCAAACGGCTTGCTGATGAAGTCCGTCATACCTGCGGCGTAAGCAGCTTCTTGCTGCGACTTGAAGGCGCCCGCGGTCAACGCCACGATGGGCAGGTTGTGGAACTGTGGCAGCAAGCGCAATTGGCGCGTGGCCTCGATGCCGTCCATCACCGGCATTTGCACGTCCATCAGCACCAGGTCCACGGCATCGGGCTGGGCCTTCAACCAGTCGAGCGCGGCCTGGCCGTGCTCCGCCAAGGACACGGTGGCCCCCTGGTCGGACAGAATCCGCTGCGCCACTTCGCGGTTGATTTCGCTGTCGTCCACCACCAGCACCCGCACACCGGCCAGGCTCGGGCTGCTGACCTGGCGCAGCGCGGCCGGCAGGCCGGCGGCCGCAGAACGCCGGCGCTGCGCCTCCATCACCGCATTGAACAGGGTCGAGCTGGTGACCGGCTTGCTCAGAATGGCGTCCACCATGTCCACACCCGGCTGCATGGCCAGGCTGGACAGCGAATACGCAGTGGCCATGATCACAATCGGGCACAGCTCCTGGGGCATGCCCTCGCGGATGGCTCGTACCGTGGCCAGGCCGTCCAGGCCGGGCATCTTCCAGTCGAGCACAACGACATTGGGCAGCTTGTCGCGCGGGGCTTCCAGCACCTGGTTCAACACCGCCTCGCCGGAATGCACGCCATGCACCTGCCAGCCCAGGCGCTGGGCAATCGACACCACGGCGTCGAGTGCGATATCGCTGTCGTCGGCCACCAGCGCATCCACATGCACCATATCGGGCGAGGAGGCGTCGGCCATATCGCTCTGCCGCAATGGCAAGGTGAACCAGAACTCGCTGCCGCGCCCCGGCGTGCTGATCACCCCAATCTCGCCCCCCATCAGCTGCACCAGCTGGCGGCAGATCGCCAGGCCCAGCCCGGTGCCACCAAAACGCCGGGTGGTGGAGCTGTCGGCCTGGGTGAAGGCCGAAAACACATTGGCTTGCAGCTCCGGCGGGATGCCTATGCCGGTGTCTTTGACCGAGAAGCGCACCATGGGCGATTCCGGCTTCTCAGACACCAGCTCGACCCGCACCTCCACCTGCCCTGCATGGGTGAATTTGATCGCATTGCCCGTCAGATTGACCAGCACCTGCTCCAGCCGCAAGGCATCGCCCTGCAGATTCGCCATCGCTGCCGGCAGCGGGTGGATGATGAGCTCGATGTTTTTATCGCCGGCGGCGATGCCCATGGTGGTCGCCAGGTTGTCCACCACGTCGCTCAGGCGGAACGGCGCATGCTCCAGCAGCATGTGGCCGGCTTCGATCTTGGAGATATCCAGGATGTCGTTGATGATGCCCAGCAGCGAACGGCCCGACACCCGGATCTTGCGCACCATGTCCTGCGCGCCTGCATCCAGGCGCGACTGCTCCAGCAGGTAGGCCAGCCCCAGGATGGCATTCAGGGGCGAACGGATCTCGTGGCTCATATTCGCCAGGAATTCGGCCTTGCTGCGGTTCGCAGCTTCAGCAGCATTGCGCGCCTCCAGCATTTCGGCCTCGGCCAGCTTCTGGGCCGAAATATCCTGCGCAAACACCAGGGTGGCGGGCCCGTCTGCCAGCACCACCCGGGTGGTGGTTTTGAAAACCGGCACCCGGCGACCATCCTTGCCCATGCCGAGAGCTTCAAACATCAGGTCGGTGTGTGAATCCTGCTGGATCAAGGCCTCCTGCTCTTGCAAGACCGTACGGGATTCGTCGGAAATCATCTCGCTCCAGGGTATGCCGCTCAGATTGTCGGTTTCCAGGAAGCCATGCAGGGCCCGGTACCGCGGATTGCAATACACAATCAGCCCGGCCCGCAGAATCGCAATTGCCAGCGGTGCATCCTCGATCAGGGTGCGGAACCGGGCCTCGCTTTCCCGCAGCGCATGGGTCAGCAGGCGCTCGGAAACATCTTTGCAGGTCACGATCAGCAGCTCGATGGCCCCCGACGCTTCGCGGATCGGCGCGGTGCTGAGCTCCACGAAAACCGATTTGTCGGAGCCTCGACGGCGGATCTCCATCTGCATGTCACGCACAAATTGCCCGCGCAAACCACGCCGGCTAGGCCATTGGTCAGGGGGTACCGGGTCTCCGTTGGGCAACACCGCGTCCACGCTGGCCAGTACCTCCTCAAACGGCGTGTCCACGTCAAACAGCCCGAGCATGGTCCGCCCTTCACGGTTGATGCGGGCGATCCGGTGCTGGGGGTCGAACACGAACACCGCATCGTTCATGTTCTCAAACACAGCCTGCAGTTCATTACGGGTGCGGATCACCTCCTGCTCGGCGGTCTTGGCCGCCGTGATGTCCATGTGCGTGCCCATGATGGTGATGGCCTGCCCCTGTGCATCGCGCTCAATCGCCTGGGCCCGCCCGAGAATCCAGACCCAATGGCCCAGCCGATGCTGTATGCGGTAGATCACTTCATAAAAAGGCACACTGCCGTCCATGCAGGCCGTCCGCGCCGCGTTGTAGGCGGGCATGTCGTCGGGGTGGATACGGCGGCGCCAGAACTCCGGATCGTCCTGCAGGTCCGTCATGGTGTAACCCAGCATGGCCCGCGAGCTCTCATCGAATGTGCCCGCCCCGGTCGGTGCATGGAAGCTCCAGAGCCCGAGATTGGCGCCGCGCAAGGCCAGCTTCAACCGATCCGCGGCCTCCAGCCGCTCGTGGTCACGCTCCGACGCCAAGACTTCCAGGCGGGTGCGCCGGGTCTGCATCCAATACAGCCCACCACAGCACAGCAACACCAGCGCGGCATAAAACAGGCCGTAAATCGTGGCCTGGGTTTGCAATGGCCGCGCAATCGCAGAGATTTCGCGGCTCAAACCGATCACCAGCGCCTTGTCCATTTCCAGTACCGCGGGCTGGATGGTTCGCAAGGCCATCACCCGCTGCTCCCCCGCAGCGTAGGCCGCGCCGGTCAGCACGCTGGCAGTCTGGCCACTCTGCCGATGCCGATTGAAAAAGAAACCGGGCTGGTTGAGGTTAGTGCCGTCGATATTGCGCTTGCGCGGGAAATTGAGCACCTGCTGGCCATCGCCATGCACCACGAAGCCCCATACATCGGGTGCGTACATGGTTGGCCGGAAGATACCGGTGAAATACTCAGGGTCGAGCGTTGCCACCAGCACGCCGGCAAACACGCCGTCCACCCCCACCACCACGCGGGTGGCCGAAACGACCAGGTCATTCATGACGGAGGTATAGGGCGCCGATAGATACAGCTTGTGCGCGTCCGGCTTGTCCCGGGCCAGCTTGAAGTAATCGCGGTGGGCCAGGTTCAGGCCGATCAAATCGGTGCGGCTGGCGGCGATCACCTCGCCATTGGCGTCCAGCATGACGACCGCGCGCAGGCCAGGAACCGCCACGCCCAGGGCCCGCAGGCGCCGCGAAATATCCGACACCGGCCCCACTACGCCGGGGCTGTCCACGTAATCCTGCAGCACGCCAGTCAAAGCCAGATTGGTCGCTGTCAGGTTGCGCTGTATTTCGTAGGCGATCACATCGGCCTGTACCTGCAAGCGGTTGCGTTCGTTGGTATCCACTCTGTCCACCGCGGTGAGGTGCACGTAGATCACAAAAAACCCCACCAGCAAGAGTCCGGCAAGCAACAGCAGCCATTCAGACCGTTTTCGCCGTGGCACCGGGCGCGCAATGTGAGTTGACATTCACCCCATGCTAGCTACTTTATGTAACAGACACAATCATTCGTGCACTCCAACGCCTTATGCCTTGGTTTCGCATCCCCCATTTGCATGAAAAATGGAAAGGTTCCGCGCCCCGAATACAAAAAACCCCGAAAGCGATGGGCTTGTCGGGGGTTTTCGGGGGCTGACGCTGCAGGAGAGTTCCGTCTTAGAACGGGATATCGTCGTCCATGTCGTCAAAGCCGCTGGACGCGCGGGCAGCAGGTGCTGGCGCAGCTGGGCGCTGCATGGGCGGCGGCGCGGGGCGGCTGGCAGGGGCTGCAGCAGGTGGCCGGCGCGCTGGTGGCGGGCTGTTGTCGTAGCCGCCGTCGTCGTAGCCACCGTCATTGCCACCGCCCTGGGGGCCGCCCATGCCCTGGCGACTGCCCAGCATGGTCATTTCGCTGGCGACGATCTCGGTAATCGACTTCTCCATGCCCGATGCGTCGTTGTATTTGCGGCTGCGGATTGAGCCTTCCACGTACACCTGTGAGCCTTTACGCAGGTATTGCTCGACGATGCCTGCCAAGCCGCCGCGGAACACCACGCGGTGCCATTCGGTGGCTTCGCGGCGTTCACCGGTTTGCTTGTCTTTCCAGGTTTCGGTAGTGGCAATGGTGACATTGGCCACCCGGTCGCCGCTGGGGAAGGTGCGCACTTCGGGGTCGCGGCCCAGGTTGCCGACAATGATGACTTTGTTAACGGATGCCATGGTGAATTCCTCTTGAGGGGGTAGATTATGCTGTCACTTTGGCCGGAGCCTGCATGGGCCACGCGACGACCAGCCAAGCCAGCATGGCCAGCCCGCAGGCCAGAAACAGGCCGTGTGGGCCCCAGATTTTCAGCAAAGCCCCCCCAACCAGGCCGCCTACAAAAAAGCCCAGGGACTGCAAAGTGTTGTACACCCCGAGTGCGCTGCCCCGCACATGGGCCGGCGCCAGGCGCGAAGCCAGGCTCGGCTGGCTGGCTTCCAGCACGTTGAAACCGCAGAAGAAGAGGAACAGCATGCCGGCCAGGGTACTTATCTGCGGCGTGTCGACCAGCAGGAACAAGCCCACCTGCACCAGCCCGATCAACCCGATCGCCAGCAGAAACACCGCCCGCAAATAGCCGCGCCGCTCCAGCGGAAACAGGCTGCCGCCCATCACCAGAAACGAGCCCAGCACCGCCGGCAGGTACACCCACCAGTGCTGCGCCTTGTTCAGCCCGGCCTGCACCAGCAAGGCCGGTATGGCCATCCACATCGCCAACTGCACCGCATGCAGCATGAAAACGCCGAAATTCAGGCGCAGCAGGCCGGCGTGCGGCAGCACCTCGCTGAGCTTGCCGCGCGGCTGGTTCTTGTGCTGTAGCGGCTCGGCGGGCACCACCCACAACACCACAGCCACGCCGGCCAGCGCCAGGCTGCCGGTCAGGGCGAACAAGCCGTTCAGACCGACCAGCGCGGCCAGCGCAGGCGCCAGCACCAGCGACAAGGCGAACATCAGCGCAATGCTGCTACCCACCAGGGCCATGGCCTTGGTGCGCACCACGTCGCGGGTCTGGTCGGCCAGCAGCGCCGTCACGGCGGCCGACACAGCGCCCGCGCCCTGTACGCTACGACCCAGCATCAGGCCGGTCAAGCTGTCGGCCATGGCGGCCATGAAGCTGCCCAGTGCAAACAGTAGCAAACCCAGCACGATGACGCGTTTGCGCCCAAACCGGTCCGAGGCCATGCCGAACGGCAGCTGCAGCAGGCCTTGCGTCAGCCCGTAGATCCCCATGGCCAGGCCCACCTTGGCCGGATCGTCGCCGCCCGGGAACTTGGCCGCCTCCAGCGCAAACACCGGCAGCACCAGGAACAAACCCAGCATCCGCAGCGCAAAAATCGTGGCCAGCGACAGGCTGGAGCGCAGCTCCAGCGGCGTCATGGCGACAGACGCCGCAGGCGAGGCCGGAGTAGGGGAAATAGAGACAGAGGGTTGAGACACGCAGGACACCGTAGACCGTAGGCAAGCACAAACTCTGCGATTGTCTATCATGGCGGGTTACCCCTAAGCCGGCACTACTTTGAATCAAGCCCTTTCCGATGCCTCTTTTGAAGGCACCTACCTGCGCAATGCCTTGCAGCTGCAGCGCATCAGCATCCGCGGCGCGCGCACCCACAACCTGAAGAACATCGACCTGGACATCCCGCGCAACCAACTGGTGGTGATTACCGGGCTGAGCGGATCGGGCAAGTCCAGCCTGGCGTTCGACACCTTATACGCCGAAGGCCAGCGCCGCTATGTGGAAAGCCTGAGCACCTACGCGCGGCAGTTCCTGCAGCTGATGGACAAGCCGGACGTGGACCTGATCGAAGGCCTGAGCCCGGCAATTTCCATCGAGCAAAAGGCCACCAGCCACAACCCGCGCTCCACCGTGGGCACGGTGACCGAGATCCACGACTATCTGCGCCTGCTGTTCGCCCGCGCCGGCACGCCCTACTGCCCCGACCACGACCTGCCGCTGCAGGCCCAGACGGTCAGCCAGATGGTGGATGCGGTGCTGGCCCTGCCGGTTGACACCCGCCTGATGGTGGTGGCGCCCATCGCCCGCGAGCGCAAGGGCGAATACGCCGACGTGTTTACCGAAATGCAGGCCCAGGGCTATGTGCGCTTCCGGGTAGATGGCGAAACCTTCGAGTTCGACCAGCTGCCCAAGCTGAAAAAGACCGAGAAACACAGCATCGACGTGGTGATAGACCGTGTCAAAGTACATGGCGACAGCGAACCCCAGGCCGTGGCCGCCCAGCGCCAGCGCCTGGCCGAGAGCTTCGAAGCCTCGCTGCGCTTGGCCGAAGGCAAGGCCATCGTGGTGGAGATGGAATCCGGCAAGGAACATCTATTCAACGCCAAGTTCGCCTGCCCCATCTGCAGCTATTCGATCAGCGACCTGGAGCCGCGGCTGTTCTCGTTCAACTCGCCGGTCGGCGCCTGCCCGGCCTGCGACGGCCTGGGCGCGCAAGAGCTGTTCGACCCGAGCCGGGTGGTGGCCTTTCCGTCGCTGAGCCTGGCCAGTGGCGCCATCAAGGGCTGGGACCGGCGCAACGCCTACTACTTCGCCATGCTGGAAAGCCTGGCCAAGCACTACAAGTTCGACATCGAGCAGGCCTTTGAAAGCCTGCCCGCCGAGGCCCAGCATGCACTGCTGCACGGCTCGGGCAGCGAAGACATCAAGTTCAGCTACGTGATGGACTCAGGCGCATCCCAGGGCAAGAAAGTCAGCAAGAAGCATCCGTTCGAGGGCATCATCCCGAACATGGTGCGGCGCTACCGCGAGACCGACTCGAACCTGGTGCGCGAAGACCTGGCCCGCTACCGCACCACCCAGCCCTGCAGTACCTGCAACGGCTCGCGGCTGCGGCGCGAAGCCCGGCACGTCAAGGTGGGCGAAGGCACGCAGGCCCGTGCCATCTTCGAGATCAGCCACACCACCTTGCGCGAGGCCTTTGCCTATTTCAGCCAGCTGAAGATGAGCGGCGCCAAGGGTGAGATCGCCGACAAGATCGTGCGCGAAATCGGCCTGCGGCTGAAGTTCCTGAACGACGTGGGCCTGAACTACCTGAGCCTGGACCGCAGCGCCGAAACCCTGAGCGGTGGTGAATCCCAGCGCATCCGCCTGGCATCCCAAATCGGCTCGGGCCTGACCGGCGTGATGTACGTGCTGGACGAGCCCAGCATCGGCCTGCACCAGCGCGACAACGACCGCCTGATCGCCACCCTGCAGCATCTGCGCGACATCGGCAACAGCGTGCTGGTGGTCGAGCACGACGAAGACATGATGCGCGCCGCCGACCATGTGATCGACCTAGGGCCGGGCGCGGGCATCCACGGTGGCCGCATCATGGCCCAGGGCACGTTTGACGAAGTCAAGGCCAATCCCGATTCGCTCACCGGCCAGTACCTGGCGGGCACGCTGAAAATCGAAGTACCCGCAGAACGACACCGCCAGAAGCAGCCAGCGCCCGGCGAAGGCTGGCTGTCCATCGTCGGCGCTAGCGGCCACAACCTGAAGAAGGTGAATGTGGATATTCCGGTGGGCCTGTTCACCTGCGTCACCGGCGTGTCCGGCTCAGGCAAATCCACGCTGGTGAATGACACGCTGTACACCGCCGTGGCGCGCCAGCTGTACCGCGCGCACGACGAGCCGGCCGAGCACGAGGAAATCATCGGCATCGAGCAGTTCGACAAGGTGATCAACGTAGACCAGTCGCCCATCGGCCGCACGCCGCGCAGCAACCCGGCCACCTACACCGGCCTGTTCACCCCGATCCGCGAGCTGATGGCCGAGGTGCCGATGGCGCGCGAACGCGGCTACGGCCCGGGCCGCTTCAGCTTCAACGTGGCCGGCGGCCGCTGCGAAGCCTGCCAGGGCGACGGCATGGTCAAGGTGGAGATGCACTTCCTGCCCGACGTGTACGTGCCCTGCGATGTCTGCAAGGGCCAGCGCTACAACCGCGAAACCCTGGAAGTGCTGTACAAGGGCAAGAACATCGCGCAGATCCTGGAGCTGACGGTCGAGGTGGCCTACGAGTTCCTGAAGGCCGTGCCGACCATCGCGCGCAAGCTGCACACCCTGCTGGACGTGGGCCTGAGCTACATCAAGCTGGGCCAGTCGGCCACCACCTTGTCGGGCGGCGAAGCCCAGCGCGTCAAGCTGGCGCTGGAGCTGAGCAAACGCGACACCGGCCGCACGCTGTACATCCTGGACGAGCCCACCACCGGCCTGCACTTCGCCGACATCGCCCTGCTGCTCAAGGTGCTGCACCAGCTGCGCAGCGCCGGCAACACCATCGTAGTGATCGAGCACAACCTGGACGTGATCAAGACCGCCGACTGGCTGATCGACATGGGCCCCGAAGGTGGCGCCGGGGGCGGCACCGTGGTCGGCGTCGGCACGCCCGAGCAGATCGCCGCCAACCCGGCCAGCCACACCGGCAAATACCTGGCCCGCCTGCTGTAACCCTCCTGTCCTCGCTGCCGCCTTCGCGCACACAGCGGGGGCCCAACCTGACCGGATTCCCCGTGCCCCAAAGCTCTTCTGTTTTCACCCACCGCAAGGTGGTGTTCCTTCTGGCCTCGCTGTGCTGCCTGCTCTGGGGCAGCGCCTACCCGGCGATCAAGAACGGCTATGCGCTGTTCCATATCGCCGCCGACGACATCCCCACCAAGCTGGTGTTTGCCGGCTACCGCTTCGCCTTTGCTGGCCTGGTGCTGCTGGCCTTTGCCGCTATCAGCCGCAAACCGGTATTCGCCATCAAGCTGCGCACTTTCGGCCAGATGACCTTGCTGGGCCTGACGCAGACCAGCCTGCAATATGTGTTCTTCTACATCGGCCTGGCCTATGCCACCGGCGTGAAAAGCTCGATCATGAACGCCACCGGCACCTTCTTCAGCGTGCTGCTCGCGCACTTCATCTACAAGAATGACCGCCTGAGCTTCAACAAGGTGCTGGGCTGCGTGGTCGGCTTTGGGGGGGTGATGGTGGTCAACTTCCGCCCGGGCCTGCTGAGCTTCGACTTCACCCTGCTGGGCGAAGGCGCGATCGTGCTGGCAGCCTTCATCCTGTCGGCCGCCAGCATCTACGGCAAGAAAATCTCGCAGCAGGTGGACTCGGTGGTGCTGACCGGCTACCAGCTGGCCATCGGCGGCGTGGCCCTGCTGCTAATCGGCTTTGCCACCGGCGGTGACCTGGAGGCCTTCACGCCGGTCTCCGCGGCCCTGATGCTCTACATGGTGGCGCTGACCTCGGTGGCATTCTCGCTGTGGACGATTCTGCTGAAGTACAACCGGGTCAGCATGATCACGGTGTTCAACTTCATGGTGCCGGTGTTCGGCACCCTGCTGTCGGCCCTGTTTCTGGACGAAAGCTTTCTGGAGTGGAAGAACGGCGTAGCCTTGCTGCTGGTCTGCGGCGGCATCTGGCTGGTCACCAAGGAAGAAGCGCCACGCCTCTGAAATTCAAGCGTTTTAGGGCTCTGGCGCAGATATAGCCTGCGCGAGCAGCTATATATTCAATAGCGTTTGATTCAAATGAAGCGGCGCAGCAAGCCCAGCAACATGGCCGGCTGCCAGATCTGCACCGCGCGCCAGCTGCGCCAAAGGAACAGACCGCGCCTGGCCCAGCGCAAGGCCGCACGCGGCTTGAACAGCATCAGGCTGCCCAGCGCCGCCGCCAGTGCCAGCGGGTGCTGGCCCAGATAGGCGAGCACATCGCCCACCAGATTGCTGACCCGGTTGCCGGCCTGGCCGACCCGCTGCAAAGGCGCCAGATCGTGCGCCAGCAAGACCCGCTGGGCGGCAATCCGCTCGACCAGCCGGGCCCTTTGCTGGGCCAGTTCAATCCGGGTTTTGGCCATGCTGGGATGCGGCTTTGAGTTGGCGCAGGTCTTCCTGCAGTTCGGCCAGGCTGCTGGCGAACACCCCGGCCGACGTCCGGCTGGATTGGCGCAGGGCCGCATAGCAGCCACCCGCCGCCGCCAAAAAGACAACGGCCAGCACCGACAACACGATTACCCGCTGTTCCCACAGCAGACTCAGCGCCAGCACCACGGCCAGCAGCAGGCCCAGGCCGGCGCAGGCCACCATGGCCAGCACCAGCGCCAGTTGGCGCAGTGCCAGATTCTTCTCGGTCAGCAGTTCGTTGCCCAGCAGCTCCAGGCGCGTCTGCGCCATGGTCAGCAGGGTGATGGGAATGCTCCTGAGCGCGGCGAAAGGGCCGCCGCCTGCGCTACGCATGGCCAGACTGCTGCCGGGACGAGGGCTGGAGCCGCTTAACGGCGGCCAATGATCAGGCCGACCAGCAAGCCGACAGTGGCGGCAACGCCCACGGCGGTCCAGGGGGACTCGTGCACGTAGTCGTCGGTAGCGCGGGCCGCGGCCTTGGTTTTGTGGATCAACGCGGCTTCGGCATCGATCAGACGTTCGCGGGCATCGCCCAGGCGGGCCTTGACGCGGGCGCGCAGCTGGCTGATCTTGTCGCCGGCCTGGTCCGCGGTGGCGCTGAGCATTTCTTCGGCGTCGGTAATCACGGATTTGATGTCGCTGACCAATTTTTCTTGGGACTCAATGCTGGCTTGGTTAACTTTGGACATGGCGCATCTTTCTGGTGGATAAAAAGTAAATAAAGGGTAGCAGATTCGATTCGCGGATTGCGGTGCTTGCCGCCACATGTTGACACTTTGAAACACTTTACCAGCCGAGTCTGCCCACGCTGTTGGCGTGGCTCAAAATGCCGCCCAGTCCTCCTGGTGGCCCGCGCCGGCCGGGGCCGCCGCGCGCAATGGCAGGCGCCGCGTAGCGCCCAAGGTCGTCGCCGGCTTTGCCTTTGCAGCCGCCGCCACAGCCCGCACCGCCAAGGGTACCGCAGCTTGCGGCTGGATGGCTGCGACGCGGGCGCGGGGAACGGCTGCAGCATCCCCTTGGCCCACCTTGAACACCGCCACGGCGTCCACCAAGTCCTGCGCCTGGGTCTTCATGCTGCTGGCCGCTGCCGCCATCTGCTCTACCAGCGCGGCATTCTGCTGGGTCGTATGGTCCATCTGCGAAATCGCCTGGCCAACCTGGCTCACCCCGGTGCTTTGCTCGCTGCTGGCGGCACTGATCTCGCCCATGATGTCGGTCACCCGGCGGATGGCGGCGACCACTTCGGTCATCGTGGTGCCCGCCTTGTCAACCAAGGCCGAGCCGTGCTCCACGCGGACCACACTGGCAGAAATCAGGCTCTTGATCTCCTTCGCGGCTTCGGCCGAGCGCCCGGCCAGGTTGCGCACCTCGCTGGCCACCACGGCAAAGCCCCGCCCCTGTTCGCCGGCACGCGCGGCTTCCACGGCAGCGTTCAAGGCCAGGATGTTGGTCTGGAAGGCAATCCCGTCGATGACGCCGATGATGTCAGCAATCTTCTTCGAGCTGTCGTTGATGCCTTTCATGGTCTCCACCACCTCGGACACCACGGCGCCGCCCTGCACCGCCACGCTGGAGGCGCTCACCGCCAGCTGGTTCGCCTGACGGGCGTTGTCGGCGTTCTGCCGCACGGTGGAGCTGAGCTGCTCCATCGACGCCGCGGTCTGCTGCAGCGCGCTGGCTTGCTGCTCGGTACGGCTGCTGAGGTCATGGTTGCCCTGGGAGATTTCGGCACTGGCCGTGGCCACGCCGTCCGAACCCTGGCGCACGGTGCTGACCACGCCGACCAGGCTTTCCTGCATGCGCTTGAGCTGGGCCATCAGGCTGGACATATCGCCGACCTTCAGCTGGATCGGCATCGTCAGGTCGCCCTGGGCCACAGACCGCGCCAGATCGGCCGCCTGCCGCGGCTCACCGCCCAACGCCCCCACCAGGTTGCGGGTGATCAGAAAGCCCATCACCAGCGCAGCCGCAATCGCCAGGGCACTGGCCAGCAGCAGCAAGCCGCGCGCCTGGTTATAGCCACTGCCCTCGTCCAGAACGCTGTCGCCCCCTTGCTGGCTGGCCTTGACCAGAGCCACCAGCAGCGGACGGCAGTCCTTGTTGATCCTGGCGATGGCTTCCTCGTTCTTGCCCTCCATCGCCAGTTTGAGAATGGCCAGGGCCACCGGCCCATACAGCGATTCGATCCGGCCCATTTCGGCCACCATGCGCACGTCGCCAGGCAGCGGGCTGGGGTTGTCCTTGAGGGCCAGGTTCAACCGGGCCATGGACTCTTCGGTCGCGTGGTGCGCCTTGACCGCGGCCGCATATTCCATCTCGCGGTCTGCGGGCTCCGTGGCCAGCACCAGATTGCGCGCGGCAATGGCCCGGGCACTGATGGCAGCACGCACATCGTCCACCAAATGGTTCTGTTTCACCGTCACCTCGTTGTAGAAGGTGAACTTTTCATGCGCATTGACCAGGGCCTGCACCGCCACCAGTGCAACCCCCAGCACCAAGGCCACCAACAGGCCAAACGCAAACGTCAGCTGCCCTTTTACCGTCATGTTCCGAAAGTTCATCACGTGCCCTTCTGCTTGGGACTGCCGGTATGGCAGCCATCAAAGCATGCGCCACGGGGTACGCGCGTGTAAAGCGTGCCTCGCGCCGGACGTCCATCAAATGGACGACGATTTCTTTTCACGGCGCCAGACAGCAACACCCGTTCCTACAAAGCTGAAAAGTCCTGCACAACGGACTACACTGGTGCCGAGAAGAGGACCACCATGAAAAATCAAGCACCACAACGGTTCTGGGAAATAGACCTGGGTGCGCTGCTGCTGCTCTGGTGGAACGATATTGCTGCTTTCCTGATGACAGCGCTGATGTTCTGCGCCCTGTCCCTGCCGGTGGTGATACCGGCGCTCATCATGTGGCTGATGCTGATCAACAACATCAGCTTTGAAACGCCGCCCTGAGATTTAAATGGAATTCCGCATTGGCACCGGATTTCAAAGCGTAGCTTGCTATTATTTAAATAGCATCACGCCATAAATCCCAGGTCAATCGGGTAGTCGGCTGAACCAAAGTGGTTCAAGTTAGGCAGAATGCCCGCCAATTCCGTAGGTCCCACACCGAACCATTTGGCCAAAGTGGCCGCATACTGGTCCACCGAAGTGCTGGGAAGCAAGCGACCCTGGCCCACGTGCCACTGGTCCTCTGGTGCGGCTGTATTCCCCACGCTGATAGGGGGAGGCTTGCCGTAAAAAGCCTTACCTTTGACCGCGCCACCCACCACGAAATGGTGACTGCCCCAACCATGGTCGGAACCATCGCCATTGCTGGTCAGGGTCCGGCCAAAATCAGAGGCGGTAAATGCAGTCACCTTGTCCGCCACGCCGAGTTCCACTGTGGCGTTGTAAAACGACGCCATCGCATCACTGACCCGGCCAAGCAGCGCAGGATGCTGGGGCAATAGGTTGTCATGCAGGTCGAACCCGCCGATGGAGACAAAAAACACCTGCCGCTTGGTTCCCAATGCTGTGCGTGCAGCTATCAGACGCGCCACCATTTTCAACTGGTCAGCAAGCGGATTACCCGCAGTAAAAGACGTGCCGACCGAGACACCTGCGAGTGCGCTAGTGACCAGCGATTCTGCGCCAACCGAACGGGCGGTTGTGGTTGTATAGATATTCTCCAGAATATGACTACGGGGTTGCTGGCTGATGGTAGCTAGTGCATTTTGCACCGCACTGGATCCATAAACGATGCCCTTGATGCCGCTGATACCCACCGCACCGCCCGTACTGACTTGGTATTGCAAGGCGTTGTCCCCCGACAAATACACGGCATTACCCGATACTGAAATACAAGTAAAAAGGCTGCTTCCGTTCCCAGACAAAGCCAAATCTCCGATATTTCCACCCCATCCCACGGTAGATCCTTCCGGCGAAGATGACTGCCATACAGACTGCTGGTCATTATGGGAAAACAACTGCGGAGGCAATGGATACAAAGTGCGGTTACTGCCTGCATACTGAACTCTTGTGAGCGGAACAACCAGTGGCCCCACATTCATTTGCACAGCAGCCTTACCCGAATTAAACAAGCCTGCCATGGCAGGCATAGCCGGATGCAGCGCATACTGACGCCCGCCCGCCAACGGCGTATTGGGCTGCAAAATCATGGACGATAAAGATGCCTTGCTTAGCGCAATATTGCTACGGATATTTTGGTACGCGTTGTAATTTGCATCGTCATAGGGAACCACTGTATTCGCATAGTCATTCCCTCCGTACATAAAAACACAAACCAACGCTTTGTAATCAGTAGCATTAAATGCTGCCGCCTCCCCTATAGCGGCCAAGTTAAGTGCCACAGGCAATGCAGAACCGGTCAATGCCAATTGACCCGATCGACGTAAAAATGCACGGCGCGAATATTTTTGCAAGTCTTGAAAATACATGGCAAGCTCCTTATTTTTGCACCAAATACTCACTGGATGCCATCACCAGCAATACCAACGAAGCAATACGATGGAGTTTCAAGAAATCACTGCTATTTACGGTTAAAGGCACTGCATTCAAGGCATTCACAATTAATACCTGCGTCGCAGCACTGAGCTGCCCGGCACACAATAACAAGTTCAATCGTGCCACAAGGGCGTCAGCATCATGCGCTATAGCCAACTCCGCCGTATAGCTTGCAGCAATATCAAAACCATTGGTGGCGCTATTATTCGCGGCCGCCGATGACTGCTCTGGAGCCATTACGTAAATACCCCAGCGAGCCACGCCTTGCAACATATTCAAATAGCCAGCCACGCTACTCTCGTTTACCAACTGAAACTCTGGAGCGACTGCTCCACCCGCGGTCATTCCTTGCGGCTTATATCCGGGGCGGAAAAAATTGAATACGGAAGATGCACGCAAAGGACTTTGGCCAAGCCTAGCCACGGGGTCACTTTGGTCGACAATCTTCCAGCTGCCATAGGTTGACCGAATGCCAAATGTGCGACCCCACTGAACCAGACGCAGCATTGGTTCACGCAGTTTCCCAAAGGAAGTGGATACCAAACCATCGGAACTTTGGGCTTCAACGTCAGTCAGTATTGCCGTCCATACGGCGCGCAAATCCCCTCGTACACCAGAACCATTGTTATTGAAAGCCGAGGCGACTCTTGCCACATATGCCGGACTGGGATTGCTCGTAACCAAACGCTGGATCATTTGGCGGCCGAAAAATGGTCCCACGTTGGGGTGATTGAACAGCGTGTCCAATGCTGTCTTTAAGGCACTCGCGCCATCGACATTTGCCCCCACCGTGACACCCAAAAAAGTAGCCTCCAACGTTGAATGCTTGGTGGCATCAAGAATCATTGGCTTGCGTGCATATGAGGTATTACCTATGGAGCGATTCTGTACTGGCTCAATGACGATCACATCTTCACTTCTATCAATGTCATAGCCGGTAAATACACGCGCCAGGTTAGCTACATCGTCCTGCGTATACGTATCAATACTTTTGCCATTGCCGTCCAATTTTTTAGACCCATCCAAATTAAGCTTACTTAATCCGATGGTCATTAATTGCATGATTTCTCGGGCGAAATTCTCGTCCGGCTGGCGGCCTATATACGTATTCTCCTTCTGGTTTCCACGTGTATTGAGGTAAGTCCCCATCGCAGGACTTAATGTCACAGCCTGGAGAAGATTGCGAAAATTACCAAATGCGTGGGCCACCAACGTATCCCAGTAACCCGCAATCAGATGGCCTCGCCATCCCGCATTCAAGCCCGTCAGCGAAACAACGAAATATTCGCTCAATGCCAGTGCCATGCGTTTGCGCATCGCATCGGGAGCCGTCATCAGCTGATTCCATATCATGAAATCACCCGGGTATTCCAAGTCGTAATACCGGGTGGCGTAGCTGATGGAATCGTAGCCACGGCTATTGAGCCAGTCCCAGCCCGTCTGTCCCGCTATACCGGCGTATTGCGACGATAGCCAGGCAGTGGGTCCAATGTTCCGAACTGTGGCGATTTCAGCATCGGAGGCAGAAAACTGGGCATGCAGAAGAAAACGTGCGGCCTGGGCGTCGGTCAAGGTCGACGCTCCTGCGGAGGCTGTACCAGCAAATCCACCGCTGGAGGCGCTCGAATCGCCCCCCCCTCCACACGCAGCAAGTGAACTGGCAGCCAAGGCTGCTGCCACAGGTGCCGCAACAGGCGGTGCAACTGCAGGACTATCGATATCCGCATCCATGGTGAGCTCCTACCCTGTAGAAAGGATGTCAACATTGTAAAAATATGTTGTCGTAGTAGCAAATTTAAGAAGTTTCTAGTTACACATGCAAAGAAGTGTTGAGCCCATGGCTAGGCTGCCTTTTAAGCTACCGTCGTGATAGCAAATTATTTTTAACTGTTACATCGACTCTTCTCAAACAGTCCATTCTGCGCAACAAAGAAGAGAAATTTCCCGAGAGAAATACCTTCAAAAAGATGCATGGCGAGCACCCAGGAAAGCAGCACATTTACGGAGATTAGCGCCCCAGGAGAATGGCTGTGAAGTACAAAAAATCCCGCGCTCGCCATTGATAATGGCCGCAAAAGCATGTGCTGCAACCGACAACAATGAGCCTATTCCGCCTGAGCCTCGATGAGCTACATGAGCCTCTTGCTTTTGGTTTTACTGACGACCATGCTGACCATATGGCGGATGCTGGGTCAACGACATCCGCTTTGAAACGCCGCCTTGAAATTCAAGAAAAATCTGGTTCTAGTGCATATTCCACCAGCACCAGCACCAGCAGCTATTTATTCAATAGCAAGCCGGTTTACCCAAGCAGCAACCGCTGCCGCGCATAGCGCACCACGGTGACGCCGGCGCGCAGCTGGCGCAGCGAGGGCATGACCAGCACGCAGTCGTCGTAGGGCGTGCATTCCGGCTCGCCCTCGTTCCAACCTATCACCGTGCCCGCCTGGGCAAACAGCTCCAGGCCGGTATAGGGCGCGGCGAAGCGGAAGTCTTGGCTGCGCGCCACCACCGGGCCGGTGACTTCCAGCACCCATTGCTGCGGCGCATCGGCCAGCCGCCAGCCCGGCAGCTGCTGCGCCAGCGCCTCTTGGTCCAGCGTGCCCGCGGCCTGCAGAAAGCGCAGGCATTGGTCCTGGGCCACGCCGCGGCTGGCCGGGTCGCTGTGCAGGCCGCATTCCACCAACAAGGAACGCGTACCGTCGTCCACCCCCGGCGCGTCCAACTGGCCAAAGCGGCCGAAGTCGCGCATGCGCACACCGTCCTGGTGGCCTGCATCGACCACCACGTGGGCGGGGCTGCGCATTGCATGGGCCAGGGCCAGGTTGCGGGCTTGCATGCCGGTCAGCAGCAGCGGGGCCGAGGGCTCGTGCATGGAATGCAGGTCCAGCAGCCAGTCGGCCTGGGCCACAAAGGGGCGCAGGGCTTGGGCCCGGCGGCGCTCCAGCGTATCGCCCCGCGCCATGCGCTCGGGCAGCCACTGGCGGTTCAGGTCTTCCTCGACAAAGCGCGCGGCATCGGGCTGGGCCGGGTCGTAACGGTCAAAGGCGGCCAGGTTGCAGAACGCCAGGGTAAGTTTGCCGTGCCGCGGCCGCAACCCGGCTTCCAGCAGGCCCAGCAGCGCCCAGGCGCCGCAGAGCTCGTTGCCGTGCACCAGGGCGCTGAGCATCACATGGCGGCCAGGCTGGCCAGAGTCGAACTGCCACACGCCTTCGGTGCCAGTGTTACCGGCGCGCCAGGGGCTGATGTCGGGGCAGGCAAGGGTCGGGGTCAGCATGCTCACTCCTTGATCTTGGCGAAGTCGACGATCTTTTTGTACTTCAGCGTCTCTTCGGCCAGAAACTTGGGCATGTCGACGTTCAGCGGCGCGATGGCCGAGCCCGAGGCCTCCAGCTTCTTGCGCAGATCGGGCGACTGCAGCGACTCGCCCAGGGCTTTCTTCAGCCGGCTGGCCACCGGCTCGGGCAGATTGGCCGGCCCCATCAGCGCAAACCAGGTGCTGATGTCGATGCCCTTGAGTTTGGGGTTCTCGGCCAGCGCCGGGATCTGCGGTGTGACGGCGGAGCGCTTCTGCTCGGTGGTGCCCAGCGCCACCATCTGGCCGTTCTGCACATAGGGCAGGCCGCTGGACAGCACGAACACGCCGAACTCGATATTGCTGCCCAGCAGATCGTTGACCAGCGGCGCCACACCGCGGTAGGGGATGTGGGTGAGGAACAGGCCGCCCTGGTCCTTAACCATTTCACCGGCCAGGTGCAGGCCGGTACCCACGCCCGAGCTGCCGTAGCTGAACTTGCCGGGGTTGGCCTTGACCTGGGCCATGAACTGGTCGAGGTTCTTCACCCCGCTTTTGGCCGAGGCCACCAGCAGCATGGGCTGCGAGGCAATCAGGCCCAGCGGGGTGAAGTCCTTGATCTCGTATTTGACCGAGGCCGACACCAGGCGGCTGATGGCGATTTCGTTGTTCGCGCCGACCAGCAAGGTGTAGCCGTCGGGCGCGGCACGCACCACTTTTTGCGCGCCTATGCTGCCGCCGGCCCCGCCCACGTTGTCGATCACCACCGGCACGCCGAGCCGGGTGGACAGCTCGGTGCCCAGGGTACGCGCCATCAGGTCGGTGCTGCCACCCGGCGGGTAGCCGACGACGATGGTGATGGGCTTGGTGGGGTAGACGGTCTGGGCACTGGCCAGCACAGCAGCAGAGCAGGCAGCCGCCGCAAGGCAGCGAAGAAGCAAAGTTTTCATGGTGGGCATCCTGGTGGGGTTGGACTGGATTCTGCAGACAGCAACCCCTGCCGATGGTGCCAAAACAGCACCAGTCCGTGCTATTTCAGGCCGCATCAGCGGCGCGCGAACACCTGCCACACGGCTTCGGCCAACGGGCTCAGACGCCGCTTGGGCCGGTACAGGCGCACGTCAAAGCGCACCTCCATGCGCGCATCGCCCAGCACCACCAGCTGGCCGGCCTTGCAGTCGGCATGCACCATGGACCACGGCAGCCAGGCTGCGCCCTGGCCCTGGCGCACGTACTGGTAGACCGCATCGGCCGAGTCGCACTCCACCCAGCGCTGCAGCAGCGGCGCGTGCCGGTTCTGCGCCAGATGGTCTTCGACCAGGCGGCCCAGCGCCAGGCTGCGCGCATAGGCCAGGTAGGGCACGGCGCTGTCGCCAAACGCATGCGAGGGCTGGCCGCGCGCATCGGTGCGCACCACTGGCACCAGCTTGTCGGAGGCCAGGGCCAGGTGGCTGAACTGCCGCGCATCCAGGCGCAGCGCCAGCACCGGATGGTGGTAGGTCAGCGAAAAATCGGCTTCGTGCTGCTCCAGCAGCAGCACGGTCTCGGCCAGCGCACGGGTCAGGATGCGCAGCTCGCCCTCGCCCTGCTGCAGCGTGGGCTGCAGCCGCGGCAGCCATTCGGCCACCAGGGTGCAGGCCAAGGTGCGGCCGGTCGCCAGGGTCACGGCGCGGGCCTCACGGCCGGCGGCGGCGCGCAGCTCTTCACGCGAACTGTCCAGACCGCGCAGCATTTGCTGGGCCGTGTCCAGAAAGCCCTCGCCGGCCGTGGTCAGCCGTACCGGGCCGCTGCCGCGCTCCAGCAGCGGCGCGCCGGCCCAGGCTTCCAACGCCTTGATGCGACGGCCAAAGGCCGGGTGGGTGACGTGGCGCAGCTCGGCCGCGCGGGTGTAGCTGCGGGTCTGGGCCAGCGCCACAAAGTCTTCCAGCCACTTGAGTTGCATGTGGCTGGCGGTGGTTTAGTTGCGCGCGGCCTGCAGCTGGTCGCGGGTGTCCAGCGCCACCCGGCGGGCCGCATCGGCGAAGTCGTCGCCAGACGACGCATACAGGATGGCCCGCGAGGAATTGACGATCAGCGAGCCGTCCTGGGTCCACCCGGCCTGCACCGTGGCAAGGGCATCGCCGCCCTGTGCGCCTACGCCGGGCACCAGCAGCGGCACGGTAGGGGCCAGGGCGCGCACCCGGGCGATTTCCGCCGGGTAGGTGGCGCCGACCACCAGGCCCAGCTGGCCGTTCAGGTTCCATGGGCCTTGGGCCAGGCCGGCCACGTGTTCGTACAGCAGCGGCTGGCCGGGCACATCGGCCAGGCGCTGGTTCTGCAGGTCGTCGCCGCCGGGGTTGGAGGTGCGGCACAGCAGGAACGCGCCCTTGCCCGGGTACTTGAGGTAGGGCTGGACCGAGTCGAAGCCCATGAAGGGCGACAGGGTGACGGCATCGGCGCCGTAGCGCTCGAAGGCCTCGATGGCGTACTGCTCGGCGGTGGAACCAATGTCACCGCGCTTGGCGTCCAGGATGATGGGCACATGGGGGGCGACGCGGCGGATGTGGGCTACCACGCGCTCCAGCTGTTCTTCGGCGCGGTGGGCGGCGAAGTAGGCGATCTGCGGCTTGAAGGCGATGGCCAGATCGGCCGTGGCTTCGACGATGCGGGCGCAGAAGTCGGCAATCTTGCTGGCATCGCCGCGCCAGCCACCGGGGAAGCGCGCAGGATCGGGATCGAGCCCGACGCAGAGCATGGAGGCGTTGCGCTGCCCGGCGGTTTGGAGCATGTCTAAGAAGGTCATGCTCCGATTTTACGAGGCTGTCTACGCCATGGCCCCCAGCGCCAGACACAGGTCGGCCCAGGCCTTGGCTTTTTCCGGGCGATTGCGCAGCAGCATGGACGGGTGGTAGCTGACCACCACCGGCACGCCGTGGAAACGGTGCACCCGGCCGCGCATCTGGCCCAGCGGCGTGCTGTCGCGCAGCAGCAGCTGGGCGGCAAACGGGCCCAGCGCCAGGATCAGCTTGGGTTGCAGCAGCGCGACCAGCTGGCGCAGGTGCGGTTCGCTGGCGGCCAGCGGGTCGCTGCCGTCCAGGGCCGGGGTTTTCAGCAGGCTGGTGATGCAGGCGCTGCGCGCGTCCGGCCGGGTACTGATGCCGACGGCCTGCAGCATATTCGCCAGCAATTGGGCTTCCGGCGCCTCAAACGGTTGGCCACTTTCGCTGACGCCCAGGGCTTCGCCCAGCACCAGCCAGTCGGCCTGGGCGCCCAGCGCGGTGTTCAGCGGCACGCAGGCCTGGGCCGTGGCCCAGGCGGCGCGCAGGCCGGTCCAGTCGCTGGACGCGGCTACAGCTACGGGTTCAGCATCATTTTGGGCTTTGGCGCTGATGGAAGCTGCGCGAGCAGCTACCAATTCAGGAGCATCGGCAATGGCCTGGGCAATGCTCTTGGGCGCCGACCGCGCCGGTGCCGGGGCTGGCACGGGCTCGGGTAGCGGCTCGGCCGCGGCTTCGGGCCACCAGACCGGCACGTGCATCTCGGCCAGCATCGCGCGTTGGCGGGTATCGAGGTCCAGGCTCATAGCTTGAGGCTCATGACGATGGCGTGCTCGCGCTTGCCCTGGCCGTCGGGGTAGTAATCCTTGCGCAGGCCGACGCGGTGGAAGCCGTAGCGGGTATAGACCTGCAGCGCGCGCAGATTGCTGACCCGCGCCTCCAGCCACAGCCATTCGACGCCCTGGCCACGGGCCCACAGGGCCAGCGCGTCCAGCATCAGGTGCGACCAGCCCTGGCGCTGGTAGGCCGGGGCCACGGTGATGTTCAGCAGGTGTACCTCGTCCACGCCTTTCATGGCCACGAAATAGCCGAGCACGGTGTCCCCGGCCAGCAGGATCTGCGCCTCGTAGCCGGCGGCCAGCGTGTCCTTGAAGTTGGTGACCGACCAGGGGTGCGCATACGCGCTTTGCTCGATGACCGCGATCTCGTCCAGCCACAGGCCGGTCAGCGGCTCGAAGCGCACCTGGTCGGGCTCGGTGACCTGCAGCTGTGCGCTCATGGGGCGGCGGCCAGCGCGGCTTTTTCGGCCATGCGCTCGTCGGTGGTCTTGGCGACCTTGTCGCGGATATAGCGCGGTAAGGCCTGGTCGGCCGGCACGGCCTGGCCGGCAGCCAGCAGGGCCGGGGCTAGGCGCAACATGGCGGTGGCGGTGGGTAAAGCGGCGATCCGCAGCCCGGTGGACGCGGGGATGCGGTCTGCGTACACGGCCAGCGCATTGCCGGCCTGGGCCCAACCGTCTTGCTGCAGCAGGTTTTCCGGCCGGACCAGCTGGAAGTCGTCGCGCTGGGTCCAGCGACCCTGGTCGTAGGCGTAAAAGCCGGTGTAGACCTCGTCCATGCGTGCATCCAGCAGCGCCTGCACCTGCAGCACGCCGTGCTGTTCACGGGCTTCTTCGGCCACGGCCATCAAGGTGTCGATAGGCAGCACCGGCCTATTGGCGCCAAAAGCCAGGCCCTGGGCCACCGAGCAGGCGGTACGCAGGCCGGTAAACGAGCCCGGGCCGCTGCCAAACACGATGGCGTCCAGCTGGTCCAGCCGCAGCCCAGCCTGCGCCAGCAGCGCCAGAATTGCCGGGATCAGCGTGCTGGAAGCCTGCGCGCCGCCCGCGCCGCTGTGCTGCCACAGCCGCGCGCCATCGCTCACGGCGATGGACAAGGTGTCGGTGCTGGTATCGAAGGCAAGCAGGGGCATGGGCAAAAAATTCAGTATCTTCAGTATCAATAGGATTTACGCATCGCTCCTTGTGCCGCCCTTTGGGCGCACACGGGGACTTGCGTAAAGTCCTGGTCAAACAAGCAGTTAGCGCAGGATTATCTAGCGCAACCAGCTATGATTTCTATAGCTTTGCGCATATGACCCATTCCACACCCCACCGCACACATACGACCCGATTTTGGCCCAGACTCGGCGCGCTTGCGCTGGGCCTGGCCTGCTGCGCCGGCAACACCCTGGCCCAGCGCCTGCCGCCAGAGGTTGCCGCCGCGCTGGCCCGCGCCAAAGTGCCGCCCAGTGCCGTCAGCCTGCTGGTCACCAAGGCCGACGGCGCCGGTCCGCCGCGGCTGAACCACCGCGCCAATGTGCTGGTGAATCCGGCATCGGTGATGAAGCTGGTGACCACCTATGCGGCGCTCGACACCCTGGGCGCCGACTACACCTGGAAGACCCGCTTCTATGCCGACGGCCCGGTGCGCGGCGGCGTGCTGGCCGGCAACCTGTACATCCGCGGCGGCGGCGACCCCAAGCTGGTGCTGGAACGCATAGACCCGGCCTTCCAGGCGCTGCGGGCCCTGGGCGTGCACAAGGTGCGCGGCGACATCGTGCTGGACCACGGCATCTTCGAGCCCGTGGAACGGAATCCGGCCGACTTCGATGGCCAGGCGCTCAGCCCCTACAACACCGCGCCCGACGGCCTGCTGGTCAACTTCAAGTCGCTGATCTTCAGCTTCACGCCCGAACCCGACGGCAAGACCGCCTTCATCAAGACCGAGCCGCCCATCGCTGGCGTGCAGATCGACACCCGCGTGCCGCTCAGCACCGCCAGCTGCGGCGACTGGCGCAGCGAGCTGGGCGCCGACTTTGCCGACCCCGACCGGGTGCAGTTCCTCGGCCGCTACCCGGCCGCCTGCGGCGAACGCAGCTGGCCGGTGGCCTATGTCGACCCGGCCAGCTATGCGCGCCGGGTGCTGCAGGCCATGTTCACCAATGCCGGCGGCGAATTCAGCGGCAAGGTGCGCGACGGCAGCACGCCCGCCGACGCGCGCTGGCTGATGGACGCGCCCTCGCTGCCGCTGGGCGATCTGATCGCCGACATCAACAAGTTCAGCAACAACGTGATGGCCCAGCAGCTGTTCCTGACCCTGGGCTTGCAGGGCGGCCGGCCAGGTAATTTGGCCGCCTCGCGCGCCGCCGTGGCCGCCTGGTGGCCCGCTGCCATCGGCAAGGACGTGCCCGCCCCCACGCTGGAGAACGGCTCGGGCCTGAGCCGCGACGAGCGCACCAGCGCCCGCGCGCTGGGCCAGCTGCTGCGCCGCGCCGCCAGCCACCCGCAGGGCGCGGTGTTCGCCCAGTCGCTGTCGATAGCCGGCGTCGACGGCACCACCCAGCGCATGCGCGACCGTGGCCTGGCGCCCGAAGCCCTGGGCAATGCCCGGCTGAAAACCGGCACTCTGCGCGACGTGGCCTCGGTGGCCGGCTATGCCACCGGGCGCAGCGGCCAGCGCTATGTGGTGGTCGGCATCGTCAACCATCCGCTGGCCGCGGCCGCCCGCCCGGCACTGGACGCGCTGGTGGAATGGACGGTAAAGGACCAGGCCGCAAAGCCCAACTAGGTAGTAACCCTTTGCGGCAAGTGGACGGGGGCGCTTAACATTCCGGCCACAAACGAACGACCGTTCTTTTTCTCACAAGGAGTACCCCCGATGAACTGGATTCCCACCAAAATGGCGCTGCTGATGGCTGCGCTGGCCTTGTCCGCCTGCGGCGGCGGGGGTAGCGACACCGCCACCAAGCTGTCTTTCAGCAGCATGGTGTCGTTTGGTGACAGCCTCAGCGATGTGGGTACCTACAAGGTGGGCGCAATTGCCGCCGTCGGCGGCGGCAAATGGACCGTCAATGGCACGACCACCGGCCCGGTCAACTGGACCGAGCTGCTGGCCAGCCAGCTGAACCTGCCAGCCCCCTGCGCAGCCCAGACCGGCTTGCAATCCAACCTCAGCGCCCTGCCCGCCGTGGCCGTGGTCGACCACCCGACTTGCACCAACTACGCCCAGGGCAGCGCGCGCGTCACCTCGGTCTACGCACCGAACAGCACCACGCTGCAAACCACGCTGGGGGCCACCAATATCGGCCTGATCGCCCTGCCCCTGGCGAACCAGTTTGCCAAGCACCTGACCGTCCACGGCAACTACACCGGCAAGGAACTGGTCACGGTGATGGTCGGCGGCAACGATGTCTTCATGCACCTGAATGCCGTGGCCGCAGTGGTCGACTATGTGAACGCCGCCCTGGGCGGCACCGCCACCCCCACCGAAATCGCCACCGCCAAGGGCGTGGCCCAGGCTGCGGCCCTGGTGGCCGAATGGTCGCCAGCCGACCAGGCCACGATTGCCGGCGGTGTGACCCTGGCCACGGCCAATGCCTTCACCACCATGGCCACCACCGCGGCCGTGACCCAGATGGCAATTGCCGCCAGCACCCAGGCGGCCCTGGTCCAGACCTCGCTGCTAGACCGTGGCGCCAAGTACGTGGTCGTGGTCAACCTGCCCAGCGTGGCGAATACGCCGCTGGGCCTGGGCCAGTCGGCCAACACCCAGGCCCTGCTGACCAGCATGGCCACCACCTACAACAACACGCTGCAGAACGCCCTGGCCGGCAAGGCCGGCGTGCTCTATGTGGACGCCTACACCCAGGGCCTGGACCAGACCGCCAACCCGGCGCAGTACGGCCTGACCAATGTCACCACCCCGGCCTGCCGGGCCGACAGCAGCAACATCCTGGCGGGCTCGTCCCTGGCCTGCACCACCAGCAACACGCTCAGCGGCGTGGATGTCAGCACCTACCAGTACGCCGACACCGTGCACCCCACCCCCGCCGGCTACAAGCTGCTGAACCGCTATATCGCGCTGCAGCTGGCCAAGGCTGGCTGGCTGTAACCCCCGCTAAGGACTGACGATGAAAACCACCCCTCTCTGCCTGGCGCTGGCGGTACTGTTGAGCGCAGCGGCGGCCCAGGCCCAGACAGCTGGCACCTGGATGCTGCGCGGCGGCGTGATGAACATCACCCCCGACGTCGACAGCGGCAACCTGTCGGCCTCCAGCCTGCCGAACACCCAGATCGACTCGAACGGCAGCACCCGGCCGTCCGGCGGCATCACCTACATGCTGGACGACCACTGGGCGCTGGACGTGCCCATCGCCGTGCCGTTCAAACACACGCTCACCGGAGCGGGCTCGATTGCCGGCGCCGGCAAGATCGGCGAGACCAAGGCCTTGCCCATCACGCTGCTGGGCCAGTACCGCTTTGGCGAGGCCCATGCCCAGTTCCGGCCATTTGTTGGTGCCGGCCTGACCTATGCCAAGTTCTTCAAGGAACGCAGCACCGCCACCCTGACGGCCATCACCGGCGGCAATGCCAGCACCCCCACCACGCTGTCGCTGGAGTCCAAGCTGGGACTGACTCTGCAGGTCGGCGGCACGCTGGCGTTGAACGAACGCTGGTTTGTCGAAGGCATGGTCGCCAAGACCTTCGTCAAGACCACGGGCACGCTGTCCACCGGCCAAACCATCAAGGTCACGCTCGACCCGCTGACCCTGTCCCTGGGCGTAGGCTACCGTTTCTAAACGCCAAGCCCCCAAGCAAAAAGCCGACCCATGGGTCGGCTTTTTTTGTGCCAGAACAACCCCAGGAGCAGCCTGGGGGTGAGCCCAAATCACCAGCGCAGATGCACCTTGTCGTAGGCGTACAGGCCAAACAGGCGCTGCCCCAGCGGCGTGAAGTACAGGTTGTCAGCAAACAGGTACTGGTCGTAGGTTACGCCGGAGGCGATGGTGGAGGTGGTGCACAAGGACGAGTTGACCTGGTTGCTGCCGGTGCCGATGCCCGCGCCGCTATCCACCGAGGTACAGGCGATCTTCGGCGTGTAGCTGTCGTGCAAGGTGCTTTCCGTCACGAAGCCATAGCCCGTTGGCGTAGCCGAGACCAGGTTGAAGTAATAGGTGGCATCGATGTACAGCACGGTCGAGCCCAGGTCGACGATGGACACCAGCATGGCTTCGTTGAACTTGCTGCTGGACTGCTTCAGCAGATCGGTCTTGCCCAGGGTCGTCGCCCAGGGCGTGATGCCCAGGTTGTACGGGCCGACCACCACCACATGCTTGCCACCGGCGTTGACCAGGCGGCGCACCTGCGCGCCCAAATCCTTGCCGTACTGGGCGGCATTCGCCTGCATCTGGGATTCGCTGAGGCTGCCGGCGGTCACCGCCGCCATGTCCACCACCAGGTCGCTGATGCCGCCGTTGATCAGCACCACATCGTTCGCGCCCAGGCTGTTGCCAGCCAGGAAGGTGTCGACCTGCTCGGTCACGGTCAAGGTGGTGCTGCTGCCGGCGGCATCGGGCTTGGTGCCGATGCGCGCATTGCCCTGCGCATACACCTGGCCACCGCTGGCGTTCGGCGCCACCGACAGACCGTAGCTGGAGGCAAATTGCGTGACCCAGTTGTTAATGCTGCTGTCGTTCACCGTGTACTTGGCGCCCGGGGTGACCACGCTGAAGGCATCGCCGAAAGCAATGATGCGGGAAGGCGTGAGCGCCGATTCGGTGGTGCTGGAACCACAGGCTGCCAGCAAGGCGGCCGAGGCGCAGGCCAGCCCCAAAAAGGCACGGCGCAAGCTCAATACGGTCATAGGTAACTCCAAATTTCGATGGCTGAGTTTAACGAGACCCAGAAGTAACACGGAGTAAAGAACCGTCAAGCCACCGAAGCCCGCTGCAAACGGTCGCGCACGCCCTCCCATTCGGGGCTGTCGGGCAGCAGTTCGACCCAGATCAGGCGCACGCCCTGGGCGTCGAAATCGCGCAGCGCGGCAAACAGCTCCTGGGCTGCCGCCGCCGCGTCGGCCGGCATGCGCCGGCACACCACCTGGGTCGAACGGCTGCGCATGGCGGTACGCGAATACACGCCGATACGTGCAGGCTTGCCGTCCAGGTCCTGGCCCAGCAGGTCCAACGCGGTCTGCAGCGCGGCCGTGCCCATCAGGCGCAGCTTGGCGGTGGGCGCGTAATGCGCTTCCAGCGTGCCGGAGGCCCGGGGCGTCGCCGCCACCGTGTCCTTGTCGCGCAGCGGTTGGCCGCAGGCCTGCTCGATCTGGTCGCGGCTGATGCTGCCGGGGCGCAGCAGCACCGGCACGCCACGGCTGCAGTCGACGATGGTGGACTCAATCCCCATGGTGCAGGGCCCGCCGTCCAGCACCAGCAGGTCGGCACCGAACTCGGACTGCACATGGGCCGCCGTGGTCGGGCTGACGCGGCCAAACTGGTTGGCGCTGGGCGCCGCCAGCCCGGCCACGCCCAGGGCCGCACAGGCCTGCAGCACCGCCTGGGCCACAGGGTGCGCGGGGCAGCGCAGGCCGATAGAGTCCTGGCCGCCGGCCGCCGCAGCGCCCACGCCGGGGCGGCGCGGCAGGATCAGGGTCAGCGGGCCGGGCCAGAACGCATCCATCAGCGCCTGGGCGAAGGCCGGCACCTGGGTGGCGAAATGGGCCACGCCGGCGCTGCCGGGCGCCAGATGCACGATCAACGGGTGGTCGCTGGGCCGGCCCTTGGCTTTGAATATCTTGGCCACGGCCGTGTCGCTGGAGGCATCGGCCGCCAGGCCGTACACCGTCTCGGTGGGCAGGCCCAGCAAATCACCCGCCGCCAGCGCGCGGGCAGCTTGCTGGATGGCGGCAGGGTCTTGGCCGTCTAGCAGCATGTTCAAAACGCGTCGATACCTAGCAGCGCTGCGGCTTGCAAGGCGGTGGCGCGCACAGCTTCGACCGTCGGGCCGGTCAGCGTCAGATGGCCCATCTTGCGGCCTTTGCTGGCCGTGGCCTTGCCGTACAGGTGCAGATGCGCACCGGGCAGGGCCAGCACCTCGGCCCAGGGCGGTGTGGTGGATTGCTCGGAGCGCACAAACCACAGGTCGCCCAGCAGGTTCAGCATCAGCGCCGGGCTGTGCTGGCGCGGCTGCACCAGGGGCAGGCCGGCCAGTGTGCGCACCTGCAGCTCGAACTGCGATACATCGCAGCAGTCCAGGCTGGCATGGCCGCTGTTGTGCGGGCGCGGGGCGATCTCGTTGACCACCAGGCTGCCGTCTTGCAGCACAAAGAATTCCACGCACAGCACGCCCACGTACTGCAGGCCAGATGCTATGGATTTCGCAGCTGCCAGCGCAGAATTTACCTGCGCCGCAGGCATGTTTTCTGCATAAACCTCGGTCACCGCCAGAATCCCGTCGCGGTGCAGATTGCGCTGGATCGGCAGGTGCACCATCTGGCCGTCGGCGCCGCGCGCCACGATCACCGAGCATTCGGCGGCCAGCGGCAGCATTTTTTCCAGCACGCAGGGCACGTTCTTCATTGCCGCCCAGGCGCTGGCCAGCTCGGCCCGGGTGGCGACGCGGGCCTGGCCCTTACCGTCGTAGCCCAGGCGGGTCGTCTTCAGGATGCCGGGCAGCAAGGCCTCGTCCACCGCTGCCAGCTGCTCGGGCGTGTCGATCACCGCGTACGGCGCGCAGGGCACGCCGCAGCGCACGAAATGGGCTTTCTCCTGCGCCCGGTCCTGGGCGATGGCCACGGCCGAGGCCGCGGGCGACACGGGTTTGCTGTCGGCCAGCAATGCCAGCGCCGGCGCCGGCACGTTTTCGAATTCGGTGGTGATGGCATCGCACAAGCCGGCCAGCTGGGCCAGGCCTTGCGGGTCCAGGTAGTCGGTGGCGATGTGGTGGTGGCTGACGCGGCCGGCAGGGGATGCCGCGTCCGGGTCCAGCACGGCGGTGAAATAGCCCATGGTCTGGGCCGCGTGGATGAACATGCGGCCCAGCTGGCCGCCGCCCATCACGCCCAGTGTCGCACCGGGGAGCAGGGCCGGCTTCATAGCACGGGAGCCGGGGGTGGCAGGGTCATATTGCGGGCCACCTCGGTCTGGGCGGCGCGGAAGGCTTCCAGCTGGGCGCGCAAGGCCGGGTTTTCGTTGGCCAGCAGGGCCACGGCGAACAGGGCGGCGTTGGCAGCCCCGGCGGTGCCGATGGCGAACGTGGCCACCGGAATGCCCTTGGGCATTTGCACGATGCTGTGCAGCGAATCCACGCCCTGCAGGTGGCGGCTGGCCACTGGTACGCCGAGCACCGGCACCGTGGTCTTGGCGGCCAGCATGCCCGGCAGATGGGCGGCGCCACCGGCACCGGCGATGATGGCTTTCAGGCCGCGGCCGGCGGCCGATTCGGCATAGGCGAACATATCGTCGGGCATTCGGTGGGCAGATACCACGCGGGCTTCGTGCGCGACGCCAAACTGTTGGAGAATCTGCACCGCATGCTGCATGGTGTCCCAGTCGGAACTGGAACCCATCACCACACCAATTTGAATAGAGTTCATAAGGCTTTGTTCTGATTAACCTCGAATTTTACTTTTTGCCCCCA
The DNA here is from genome assembly GCF_031458075.1 of Rhodoferax ferrireducens. Taxonomy (GTDB): domain Bacteria; phylum Pseudomonadota; class Gammaproteobacteria; order Burkholderiales; family Burkholderiaceae_C; genus Rhodoferax_B; species Rhodoferax_B ferrireducens_A. Next base: position 101,048 of record NZ_JAVDXT010000003.1, read on the forward strand.
GAGGCCCTCAGAAATGATCAACGTCACCGTCGAAAACTTTGAAACCGAGGTGATTGCCGCCTCCATGACCACGCCCGTGCTGGTCGATTTCTGGGCGCCGTGGTGCGGCCCCTGCAAGGTCATTGGCCCGCTGCTGGAAAAGGTCGAACAAGAGTACGCAGGCCGCTTCCGCCTGGTGAAGATCGACTCGGACGAAGAACAGCAGCTGGCCGCCGCCTTCGGCATCCGCAGCATCCCCACCTGCATCCTGGTCATGAACGGCCAGCCGGTGGACGGCTTCCAGGGCGCCCTGCCCGAGGGCAAGATCAAGGAATTCCTCGACAAGCACGTGCCCGCCGGCGAACCGCTGGACACCGAGCCGTCGGAAGCCGAGCAAGCCCTGGCCCTGGCCGAGGCCGGCGACACCGATGCCGCCCTGCACAAGCTGCACGAAGCCCTGGCGCTTGACCCGAGCAACGACGACGCCCGCTACGACTACGTGCGCCTGCTGGTCCAGGCCGGCCACCTCGAAGAAGCCGAAGCCGCGCTGCAGCCCACGCGCAAGTACATCCCTGCGCAGCTGCGCTTCGAAGCCTTGTCGCAATGGATATCCGCTCTCAATTTCGCAGCTACTGTCGCAGAAGGCGCGGGCGCCATGGCCGAATTTGATGCCAAGATTTCCGCCAGCAAGCGTGACTTCGACGCCCGCTTCGGCAAGGCCCGCGTGCTGATGGCCATGGGCGAATGGACCGCGTCCATGGACGAGCTGCTGGAAATCATCATGCGCGACAAGAAATGGAGCGACGAAGCCCCGCGCAAGACCTTCGTCGCCATCCTGGAGTTGCTGACCCCGCCCAAGCCCAAGGCCAGCGCCGAAGCCGGCAACAAGTCGGCGGGCGGCATCGAGCTGTCGGGCAATTCCGTCACCGCCCAGGACCCGCAGGCCCAGCTGATCGCCACCTACCGGCGCCGGCTGAGCATGGTGCTGAATTAGGCCCGCCTCCCGTGCCCGCCCTCCAGCTTCCCCTGTTGGCCGCGCTGCTGGCCCTGGCCGCCGGCCCGGCGCTGGCGGTGGTGAAGTGCGTAGGCGCCGACGGCAAGATCAGCTACCAGCAGGCCGTGTGTCCCAACACCGCGCAGCCGCAGCCCATGCACAACTTTCCGCGCCCGCGCATCGTCACCATCGACCCGGCCACGCTGTCGATGGAAAAAGACCCTTCGCCCACGCTCACCCCCTCGCCGGCGGACCTGCCTGCGCCCGTCCCCATGGGCGCAGGCCGCAGCGGCCTGGAGCCCGAGGGCGATATGTGCCTGGAGTACCTGAAGCCGCTGCTGAAAGACCCCGGCAGCCCCTACTACCGCAACCTGCAAAAAGAGGGCACGGTGCTGTCGATGGAGCTGTACGCCAAGAACGCGCTGGGCGGCTACACCAGCAAACCCGCGGCCTGCGAGATCAAGAACGGCCGGCTGGATGACGGCTGGACCAAGATCCACCTGAAACGCCTGGGTTGGGCGGTGCAGTAATTTTTAGATAAAAAAGGCCTGTAGCGCAGGATATACCTTCGCCAGCAGCTCTTAATTCAATAGCAGAGCGATTGTCAACTCAGGCCGCCCGCGCCAGCAGGCTGCGGTGCCCTTCGGTGGCCAGCACCTGCTGGGCATTCAGGCTGCGGATGGAGATGCTGGCGTCTTGCGGGATGCCGCCGGACAGCTGCAAGGCCAGGTAGCGGCCGCAGCTGACGCGCAGGAAAGAGGCAAAGTTGTCGACCTCGCCGCGCTCGGCCACCAGCTCGTCGTACAGCTTGGCGCAGAGCTGGGGCACGCCCATGCCGTCGCGCTGGGCGATCTCGTCCAGCACCTGCCAGAACAGGTTTTCCAGCTTGATGCTGGTGGCCACACCGTGCAGCCGCACCGAGCGGGCGCGGCTGTCGTAGAGGGCGGGGTCGGCGCTGATGAAGACTTGGCACATGGTGGATTCCCTGGATGCAGCCCCACATCATCGGAGGCTGCATACCCAGCGTCAATGCCTGGTCACAAACTGATACGCGTGCCCAGCAGGGCCAGGAACTGCGCAATCCAGGCCGGGTGCGCGGGCCAGGCCGGGGCCGACACCAGATTGCCATCGGTCACCGCTGCGTCGATGGCGATCTCGGCATAGGTGCCGCCGGCGATCTCCACTTCGGCGCGGCAGGCCGGGTAGGCCGAGCAGGTACGGCCTTTCAGCACGCCGGCGCCGGCCAGCAGCTGCGCGCCATGGCAGACGGCCGCCACCGGCTTGTTGGCCTCGAAGAAATGCTTGACCGCCGACACCACGGCCGGGTAGGTGCGCAGGTACTCGGGGCCGCGGCCGCCGGGGATCACCAGCGCATCGTAGCTGGCGACATCCAGGCCGGCGAAGGTGGCGTTCAGGATGAAGTTGTGGCCGGGCTTTTCGCTATAGGTCTGCGCGCCCTCGAAATCGTGGATCGCGGTCTTGATGTGGTCGCCGGATTTTTTGTCCGGACACACGGCATGGACGGTGTGGCCCACGGCCAGCAGCGCCTGGAACGGCACCATGGTCTCGTAGTCTTCGCAGTAGTCACCGCACAGCATGAGTATCTTTTTCGCCGCCATATTCGTCTCCTCAAGGGTGGTTGGGCGTCCATTGTTGGGCGATGCATGTATCGGCGGGTGTTAGCCGGCTACTACATGGGGACGGGGTGTAACAGGCATTTAAAGCGCCACCGATCACGAAGAGCGCCGCCCTACCGCCGCAAGCACGCGGTGATTCATCTGATCGGCGTACGACAAGCAGGTATTCGACGGCTAACATGGCGGCCGCCCGCTCTGCGGGGTTTGGTGGAATTTTTACCTGGCTTGACCGCAGGTTTTGCGGTCTACAGGGCCTTAGGGCACATATGCAACATACTCGCCGCTTCTTCAAATGGGCATTTTGGCTCGTAACCAGCGGCCTGATGGCCTTCTGCTTGCTGTTCGGCATTCCGTTCTCGTCCGGTATGGCTGCGCGCAAAGTCGTTGCATGGGCCGGCTGCACGCCAGCAAGCTTTGGCATGCAAGCCGTCTGTCCCGCCGGCAGTCTCGCGGAGCCATTCGTGCCCCTCAGCCATTGGTTCACGAGCGGCTTTGCCCCTTTGGTGCTCGCGGTGAACTTTGGTGGCATGCTCGCCGCATGGGCGTCTTTGTGCGTCGCGCTCGGCTTGATCTGGTTGGTGCTGGGTCTCCAACAGGCGCCCTGATGCTGGCGTTAACACTCGCCATCCTGCCTGCATTCTGAAAATCGAAGTACCACGATGCCTGCCACCTCGAATCCACTTCCTCCCCATGTGCTGGCTGCGCTGCAGGCCGGCAACAAGCTCGAAGCTGTAAAGCTACTGTGTGAGGCAACCGGGCTCGGACTCCAGGAATCCAAGGCTGCTGTCGAGGAATACGGCCATGGAATCCGTTCGCACACAGCCATGGCTTTTGCGGCGAGCCCACTGCCCAGTCCAGTGATCGAAGCCCTTCGGCGAGGAAGCAAAGTAGAGGCGGTCAAGCTCCTGCGCGAGAAGACGGGCCTGGGACTGAACGAGGCCAAAGACTGGGTCGAGGCCGCCTCGCCAGAGGTGGAATCGGAGGTGGACAGAGACGCACCGGGCAAAGTCTCCACATCGCGCAATCTCATCTGGTATGTCGTCGCGGCCCACGCGGTCTTCGGACTTATTGCCTATTGCGCCCTGCGTAGCTGACCCCGTCTTCAAGATGACTTAGGCTAGAACCGGGGGCACTGGGGGTTGAAGTCGGGTTGGTGCTTGCGCATTTCTTTCGCATCGTCGCGCTTGCGGATGCCGCAGTCCAGGTAGTTCTGGTGCAGTCGGGCCAGCGCCTGGCGGTCCAGGGTGACGCCCAGGCCGGGGCCTGGCGGAGGTGCCAGCACGCCGTTGCGGATAGACAGCTTGCCACCTGCAATCACTTCGTCTTCCTGCCAGGGGTAGTGGGTATCGCAGGCATAGCTGAGGTTGGGCAGCGTGACGCCGACATGGGTCATGGCGGCCAAGCTGATGCCCATATGCGAATTCGAGTGCATGGAAATGCCGATGCCGAAAGTGCGGCAGAGGGTCGCCAAGTGCTGGGTGGCCCGCAGGCCGCCCCAGTAGTGGTGGTCGGACAAGATCACCTGCACAGCATCCAGCTGAACCGTTTTGGGGATGTGGCCAAAAGCCACGGTCACCATATTGGTCGCCAGGGGCATGGGCGAGAACTGGGCCACTTCGCCCATTTCCTCCAGCGTGCTGACGGGGTCTTCCAGGTATTCCAGCAAGCCTTCGGCAGCCAGCAAGGGCATGATGCGGCGCGTGGTCGCCACCGACCAGCCCCCATTAGGGTCAATCCGCAAGGGGTAACCCGGGAAAGCGGCCCGCAAGGCCTTCAGGCCGGCAATTTCTTCTTCGGGTGGAAACACACCCGCCTTGAGCTTGATGGAGCCAAAGCCGTAGCTGTCGATCATGCGGCGGGCTTGCTGCACCAGCTGCGCTGGCGTGAGTGCCTCGCCCCAGTCGTCGGTCGGGTAACCGGGGTCTTCCTTGTGCTGGGCAAACTTGTAAAAAAGATAAGCGCTGTAGGCTACGTGGGGTCGAACCGCGCCCCCCAGCACCTGGTACAAGGGGCGGTCCAGAATCTGGCCCTGCAGGTCCAGGAAGGGCACCTCAAATGCGGCCAGCGCACTGGCGCGCGCCTTGTCGCCTTCGGGTGCGAAGGTAGCGCCGGTATCGGGGTTGTTGCCCACCAGGCCGTAGACCACGCGGGTCAGGGCGTTGAGGTCAAAAGGGTCCAGCCCCACGAGCTGGGGCGCGATCTTTGCCAGGTGCTCCAGTGTTTCCAGATTGCCATAGCTTTCGCCCAGACCCACGCGACCATCGGCGGTCTCGACCTCGATGATGCTGCGCAGTGCCCAGGGTTCATGCACACCGGCCACATTCAGCAGCGGTGGGTCACGGAACGCGATGGGGGTCACACGGGCCGCCACGATGCGGGTGGTCGACAGGCTCATTCCAATATCCTTTCAGGGGCGATTTGGCAGGGTCGCAAAGCGTATCTCGCCGCTCAGGCTGCCGCCAGGTTCCAACAGACGCATGCCGGTGTCTGCCACCCCGCGGGCCGCGAGGTTGAAGCCGTCTGCCACATGGCTGACAGGCTCCAGGCACAGATAAACAGGCGGGTCTGGCCGGTGCACCACCAGGTGGCCAAACAAGGGGTCGGCCTGCATGCTGATTAGCGCACCCTGTGGCAGTTCGACCAGCGCCGTTCCATCCCATCCCCCCAGGTAGGCGTTCACAGCCCCCTGCGGCAGATGGCGTGGCGTTGCATGCTGTTCATCGGCCCGCAGTGGCCGCGCGGTACCGGCCAGGTAGTCCGGCGTCACCGGCCATAGCGTGGTGGCGCGGTAGCTGAGCTGCGCTGCAGGAGCATGCTGAAAGAAGGGGTGTAGGCCCATGCCGGCCGGCATGCTGCGCTGGTCTGCATTGCACAGCGTCAGGCCGACACGCAGCTGCGAAGGCGTCAGTTCGAAGTGCAGGCTGGCGGTGTAGTGCCAGGGCCAGGCCGGGCCAGGTGGGCTGTCCAGGGTCAGCGTAGCGGTATCGGGGCCTGACTGCGCGGCCTGCCAGGGCTGCGCGTGGGCGTTGCCGTGCAGGCTGTGGGGCATGGCACCGGGGTGCGGGCGCAGGGCATGGGTTTCACCCTGGACATGCAGCAGCGCGTTGGCAATCCGGTTGGAATACGGCATCAGTGGATAGATGCCGCCTTTGGCCCACGCTATGGGGTCGAAGAAGTCTTCGGGGTACGGGTGGAGAACGTCCACCGCCTCGCCCCCGCCGCTTTCCAGGCGCAGCGCGGACACCCGTCCGCCCGCATGCGGAACAAGGCGGGCGGAGGCGCCACCTGCGTGCAAGGTGATGACGGGGTGCAGGGCGGCTTCAGGCATAACCGGTCGAACCGTCGGGCTTGACCGGCACCTTGCGTTCCCAGTGGATGTATTCCTCGGTACCCAGCAGTTCCTCGTTCATCTCGACCCCCCAACCCGGACGATCCGGGCGCAACTCAAGGTAGCCGTCCTTGGGCAGGTACGGGTCTTTCACGTACCAGGCGCCCTCATCGCGGCTTTCTGCGCTGACGGTGGCTTCGGTGCCGTACACATAGCCGGCGCCCTGCGGCAGGCGGTACTCCAGAATGCGGAAATTGGTCTGGGCGGCGCTGAAATGCACATTGATGGCGGTGGCCAGCGGGCCCATAGGGTTGTGCGGCGCAATGGTCACAAAATGGGCTTCGGCGAGCGCGGCAATCTTGCACATCTCCAGCAGACCACCCACGACGCACACATCGGGCTGGATGATGTCGCACCCGCGGACCTGCAGCAGCCGCAGAAACTCAAAGCGACTGTACAGCGACTCACCGGTAGCCAATGTGCACTGCAGACCGCGCTTGAGCTCGCCCCAGGCCTCAAAGTTCTCGGGCCGGATCGGCTCTTCAAAAAACAGCGGATCGTAGGGCGCGAGTGCGTTGCCGAGCTGCATGGCCTGGGCCGGCTCGAAAATCTTGGCGTGTGCATCAAAGGCGATTTCATACTCGGGTTTGACCGTTTCGCGCAGCGTGCGGAAGTAGTCTGCCGAGGTCTTGACCACCTCGCCCCAGCGGTGGCGGTGCATGTCAATGCGGTAAGGGCTGAGCTTGAATGCCTTGAGCCCCCATTGCTCGTTAAGCGCGTCCATTTCGTCGCGCGCCTGGGCCGCGTCGGGCGCGGTGTACATGCCTGCATAGACCTGCACCCGGTCCCGCACGTGGCCGCCCAGCAGCATGTACACAGGCACGCCAAGGGCCTTGGCCGAAATGTCCCACAGGCAATGGTCAATCGCCGCGATCGCTGCCAAACCCAACGCGCCCGGTGGAAAGCGCGTCTGCTGCATCAGATAGTGCACCAGAAACTCGATGCGGCGCGGGTCCTGGCCTTTGAGAAAGGTGACCAGGTAGTCAAACAGCGGGAACAGCGCCTTGTCCGGCCCGTGGTTGTAGCACTCGCCCCAGCCGGTGATGCCCTCGTCGGTGTCCATCGCCAGAATGACACGTGGCCGGTTCTTGTCGCGCGACATGAACACGCGCAGTCTGTCAATTTTCATGCTGTATCTCCGTAATGAAAAAAGGCACCCGTGTTGAGGGCTAGGCTCCTGTGTAGCGAAACCGCATATGCATGCTGCGCGCACGCGGGTCAGGTTTCGGTATGGCCGATAGCAGGGCTTGCGTGTAGGCGTGGGTAGGGGCATCGCACACCTGCTCGGTAGGGCCGGTTTCCACCACCTTGCCCCGGTACATCACGGCAACCCGGTCACAGAAGTAACGGATCACCGCGATGTCGTGGCTAATGAAGATAAAGGACAGGCCCAGCTTGTCCTGCAGGTTCAGCAGCAGATCCAGCATCTGGGAACGCAAGGACACGTCCAACGCCGCGGTAGCCTCGTCGGCCACGATGATGCGCGGATTGAGCGCAATGGCGCGCGCAATGCCGATGCGCTGGCGCTGGCCGCCCGAGAAGGCATGGGGGTAACGCTCGCGCCAGGCCGGCTCCAGCCCCACGCTCTGCAGCAGGTCGGCCACGCGTTCATCCAGCTCCTTGCCAGTGGCCAAGCCATTGACCAGCAGTGGTTCCCCCACAATTTGTGCGACCGTCATGCGCGGGTTGAGGGAGCTCACCGGGTCCTGGAAAATCATCCGCATCTCACGCCGGCACTGCTTCAGCGTGTGTTTGTCTGCCGTCACCAGATCGATCACGGTGCCGTCGGGCTGGCGGTAGTTGATGGCGCCCGCCGTCGGGTCGTAGACCCGCAGCAGGCAGCGGCCCATGGTGGTTTTACCGGAGCCAGACTCGCCCACAATACCCAGGGACTCCCCCGGCATGAGGCTCAGCGACACCCCGTCCACGGCCTTGGTGGAAGATTTGGGGCCACCAAAATGCATGCTCAGGTCGTTCACCTCCAAAATGGGCTGCTGCGCAGGATCTGGTGCCTTGCGTCGCACCCGGATATCGGCCTTGCGCCCCAGTTTGAGCACGGAACCGATCAGCATGCGGGTGTAGTCGTGCTGCGGCGCATGGAAGATCTGGTCCACCGGGCCGGTTTCCACGATCCTGCCGTTGTGCATCACGATGACCTGGTCGGCAATCTCGGCCACCACGCCCATATCGTGGGTGATGAACATCACCGCCATACCGTGGCTTTTCTGCAGGCGCTTAATCAGGTCCAAAATCTCGGCCTGCGTGGTCACGTCGAGTGCGGTGGTTGGCTCATCTGCTATCAAAAGTGAGGGATTGCAAGCCAGAGCCATGGCAATCATCACCCGCTGGCGCATGCCTCCCGAGAACTCAAAGGTGTAGCGGTCCACGGCCTTGTCGGGGTGGGGAATCTCCACCTGCGCCAGCAGCTCGATGCAGCGGGCCCGTGCCTCGAGCTTGCCCATCTTGATGTGCAGCCGCAGTACCTCGATGATCTGGTTGCCCACGGTATGCACCGGCGACAGCGATGACATGGGCTCCTGAAAAATCATGGCGATCTCGGCACCACGCACGGCTCGGATTTCCTTGCCGCGTGGATGGAGTTTGGCCAGGTCCACGCTGGACCCGTCAGCCCGGTTCAGCACCATGGAGCCGCCAGCAATGCGCCCGGGCTCGTCGACGATCTGGAGGATGGAGCGGGCGGTGACACTTTTGCCACTGCCGCTTTCGCCCACCACACACAGCGTACGGCCGCGCTCCACATTGAACGAGATGCCGTCCACGGCCTTGATGCTGCCGTTGCGCACGGCAAAGTGCGTACTCAGGTTATTGACCTGCAGCAGAATGGGCGACACGCTGGTCGCGCTTGGGGTGGAAGTTCCTGGGGTCATGGTCATTTGTTGTACGGGTCGGAGGCGTCACGCAAACCGTCCCCCAGGAAGTTGAGGGCAATCACGGCCAACACCACGGCAGCACCGGGTGCAAACAGCCAGGGCGCTGTGGCGATGGAGCGGATGTTCTGGGCTTCACGCAACAGCACGCCCCAGGAAATGGTGGGCGGCTGCAGGCCCAGGCCCAGGAAGCTGAGCGAGGTTTCGGCCAGGATCATGGCCGGAATGGCCAGGCTCACCGAGGCAATGATGTGGCTCGAAAAGCTGGGCAGCATATGGCGGAAGATGATGCGGCCTTCAGACGCACCATCCAGCCGTGCAGCGGTCACAAATTCTTCGGTGCGCAAGCTCAGGAAGCGCCCGCGTACCACGCGGGCCAGTTGCGCCCACCCGGTAAGCGACAAGATCAAGGTGATCATCATGTAGTTCAGGGTGGCGGGCCAGTCCTGCGGCAGGGCCGCCGCCAGCGCCAGCCAGATCGGGATGGTGGGCAGAGACAGCACCAGCTCGATGACGCGCTGGATCGCAAAGTCGACGCGCCCGCCGAAGTAGCCGGAAATGCCGCCCAAAATAATACCAATCGTGAGTGACAGAATCACGCCCAGCAAACCGACCGACAGAGAAATCTGGGTCCCCACCATGATGCGGCTGAACACACAGCGCCCCAACCGATCGGCGCCAAACAAGAACAGCGGTTGGTCGGCATCCTGCGTGGCAAACAGATGGATGCGCGAGCTGAACAGGCCGAATACCGAATACTCGTAACCCTCGCCAAACATGCGCAACGGCACCTTGCGCTCCTTGTCCTCCTGGTACACCGATGCCAGCGTGACCGGGTCACGCTTGAGTATGTAAGGATGGATGTAGGGATGCATCGACCAGCCATCAGCCCCGCTATCGATGAAGTGCACGGTCTGCGGCGGATAGAACACGGCACGCCGATTCTGTTGCGATGGGTCGTTGACCGCAAAGAAGCCGGGCACCACGGCAATCACGTAGAGCCCGATAGTGACAAACAAGCCCACCATGGCCAGCCGGTGGCGCTTGAAGGCCCACCAGACCAGTTGCCATTGGGACGCAACGGCAAGACGGCTGACCGTCTGTCCGACTATGCCGTCGATGACGGGGGAAGATGCAGCAGGAGTGTTCAAGATGCGTTACTCAAGACGGATGCGCGGGTCAACCAGCGCCAGAAGAATGTCGCTGATCAACGAGCCCGTAACGGTCAGCACGCAGATCAACAGGATGAAAGCACCCGCCAGGTACATGTCCTGGCTCATCAGCGATTGCAGCAGCAGGGGGCCGGCCGTGGGCAGGCTCAGCACGATGGCCACGATGATGGAGCCCGAAACCAGGTTGGGCAGCAGCCAGGCGATGGTGGAGATGAAGGGGTTGAGCGCCATGCGCATCGGGTACTTGACCAGCAGCGTGAACTCCGACAAGCCCTTGGCGCGGGCCGTGGTCACATAGGGTCGGTTCAGCTCGTCGAGCATATTGGCGCGCATCACGCGGATCAGGCTGGCCGTACCCGACACGGCCAGGATGATCACCGGGATCCACAAGTGCTGCATCAGGTCCACCACCTTGGCCATGCTCCAGGGCGCCGTGAGGTACTGGTCTGAAAACAGGCCACCCACGTTCTGCCCGAATTCGACCGCTGCGACATACATCAGCACCAGGGCCAGCAAAAAGCTGGGCACGGCCAGGCCAAGAAACGAAAGAAAGGTCACCACATAGTCGCCAATCGAATATTTCTTTACCGCAGAGAACACGCCGATGGGCAAGGCAATGCCCCAAGTCACCAGCAGCGTCGAGAAGGTGAGCAACAGCGTCAGGGCCATGCGCTCCCAGATCAGGTCACCCACCGGCTGCTGCCACTCGAAACTCAGGCCAAAGTCACCGTGCAAAACGATGTTGGAGATCCACTTCCAGTACTGGATGATCATGGGCTGGTCCAGGCCAAACCGGTTGCGCAGGTCTGCAGCCGTGGCCTGGTCTACCACCTCGTTGGAGGCCGCCAGCGTGGCGATGTAGGTGGTGACGTAGTCGCCGGGTGGCAGCTGGATCAACACGAACGATAGAAAGCTGATGGCCAGCAGAAACGGCAGCATCCACAGCATCCGCTTGACGATGAAAACGAACATATCGGTATCCCTTGAAAGCGGCGCACAACCCCGCTGGTGGCGTCAACCACCAGCCGGTTTGCTGCCTGTACACGTCGGCTGCAAACTCGGTGTGCGGATCAAGTCCGGGTGAAGAAGAACTGCTGTGGCAGCGCAGGCCCCGGGTTGGGCCAGGTCCACGAATTGGGATACTTCTTGGGCACGTTTTGCAGATTGTTCTTGACGATGCCGAAGGTGTTGACGGCAAGGCAAACGCCAATGGTTTCATAGGCATCCGCACACAGGTCGAACACCTTTTTCATGGCCTCGCCGCGTTTCTTCAGGTCGGCGGTGGCCAGCGCTTCGTCAAACAGCTTCTTGCGCTGCTTCTGGCTTTCGGGTGGCTCCTGGCCGTCTTTGCCATTGGAGGCAAACCAGATGGTCCAGGGGATCGCATAGCGCGAGCCCTGTGGGTGCTGCGCAAAATAATCACGGGGGTCCAGCATCGGGTCCAGTCCACCCGGGCCGGGCCACGTGGCGCCGTCATGGTCGTTGTTGTCGCCACGTGTGTAGAACAAGGCACGCTCAATGGTATTGACCTTCATGTCTACACCGATGTCGGCCCAGTGCCGCTTCACCAGCTCCAGCGTGTCCACGGCATCTGGGTAGAGCGTGGGGATCACGTCAATCGAGAAGAAAACCCGCTGGCCATCCGGACGCAGGCGGAACTTCTGCGCGTCACGCTTGGCATAGCCAATCTTGTCCAGAATATCGTTGGCCTGTTTGGGGTCGAAGTTGGTGAACTGGCGGGACAGCTTCTCGTTGTACCAGGGGTGGCCGGGGCGAGGACCGGTCTGGAAGGGCTCGGACTGGCCGAGGTACACCAGATCAATGATTTCCTTGCGGTTGATGCCCAGCGACAGCGCCTGGCGGAACTGCTTGTTGCCGAACATCTCGCGCATCTTCGGGTCTTTGTGCGTCAAGTTCAGGTAGATCTGCACCTGCTGGGCGCTGGTTGCCTCCAGCTCCACCAGACGGTAGCCGCCTTTTTGCTGGTTTTGCGACAGCGTGGGCTTGTTCTGCAGCGAGTCGATATGGCGTTCCTGGATGTCCAGCTTGCCCGACAGGGCGTCCAGCATCAGCGACTCCACATCCTGCGCAATGCTGAAACTGAGCTTGTCGATGTAGGGCAGTTGCTGGCCGCTTTGGTCCACCTGCCAAAAGTAGGCGTTGCGGTCCATCACCACACGCGTCACGCCGCCGGTATAGGCTTCGGTCACAACCCAGGGATCCAGCGTGGGCTTGTCCACATTGCCCCAGCGCGCCGGGATTTCGATGTCGCCACATTTGCTGCGGAACAGGGCCGTCCAGTCCGACAGGTTGGCCGCTTTGGCTTGTGCTGCCACGTTGCTGTTGTACTTGGGATGGAATTGGCTGGCGTAGTGTTTGGCGTACAGCGTGGGGTATTGGCCCAGTGGCGTGGCCAGCTGCTCCAGAAACATGGCGTAAGAAGCGGGGAATGTGAACTTCACCGTGGTTTCATCGATTTTGCTGGCCACCACGGGCTTGCCCGAAATCACCAGCGTGCCCGGAGGCGTCTTGAACAAATCGGTGTTTTTGGCGCAATCCTCAATCGAAAAAACGACATCGTCGGCCGTGAAGGGCTTGCCGTCCGACCACTTCATGCCCTTGCGCAGATAGAAAATGAACTCGGTGGAAGTGGCATTGACCTCCCATTTTTCTGCCACGTTGGGCAAGACTTCGGTAAAGGCCAGGTTCCAACGCACCAGCCCCTGGTTGCCCACCAGCCGCAGAATGCCGTTGTGGTCGGCACTTCCGCGCAATCCCCGGCGCAGGGCGCCACCGTAAACGCCCACTTTCTCTGCCTGGATGACCAGCGGTGTGGCAGGCAGACGCTGGGCCAGCGCAGGCAATTTGCCGTCGGTCACCAGCTTGGCCAGTGCGGGGGCTTCCTTGGCTTGCTGGGCAAACGCTGATTGCCCCATGCCCGCCAGGGCCGCGGCGCCAGCGAAGCCCTTGAGCACGGTGCGTCGGCCTGCACGCATGCCACCCAATCTTGTCTTTGTCTCTTCTTTCATGGCTTGTCTCCGAATAAATGTTCGAACCCCGACCAACACCACTTTGTCAGACGAATTTTTACTTGTCAATCCTGCTTTACTCGGGGAAATGTGAAGACAAGATCACCAGCAGAAACCAATAAAAACAAATTTGCCTGACAAATTCAGAAGATTCCATACAATCTAAAGCGCTTTTGACCATCCCCATGGGACGCTTACCCGTCCTGGAACCACCACATCCCGAGGTATCCATGAACATCGCCCCCTTGCATGTTGACGAGTTTTCCGCCTCCGTTCTGGCCGTGCCACCGCTGGCCCGGCGTGCCGACTTGTCGATTGACGAGGCGCAAAACCGCCAGCTCATCCACCATATCGAGGCCGGTGGCATCCGCACTCTGCTCTACGGTGGCAACGCCAACCTGTACCACACCTCGATGGGTGACTACGCCTTGCTGCTGGAGCAACTGGCCGATAGCGCGTCCGACACCACGCGGGTGATCCCGGCCATTGGCCCGGACTTTGGAAAAATGATGGACCAGGCCCAACTGCTGCGTGGCAGCCGCTACCGCACGGCCATGGTCCTGCCCATGCAGGGCTTCACCACGCCCGAAGGTGTGGCCGAAGGCATCTCGCGTTTTGTCGACACCGCGGGCATCCCCGTCACGCTCTACATCAAGAGCGAGCAGTACCTGGATGTGGCCACCTTGGGCCGGCTGGTGGACAGTGGGCGGATTCTGGCCGTTAAGTACGCCATCGTGCGCGACGACCCGGTCAACGATCCTTACCTGCGGGCCTTGGTGGAACGCATCACACCGGCCCGCATCGTCAGTGGCATGGGAGAACGGCCTGCGCCTGCGCATGTGAGCCAGTTTGGCCTGGCCTCCTTCACCACCGGTTCAGGCTGTATTGCGCCCAAGACCTGCATGGCCTTGCTGCAGGCGCTCAAACATGCTGACACGGCACGCGCGCAGACTTTGTACGACGCCTTCATGCCCCTGGAAACCCTGCGTGACTCGATCTCGCTGATCCGCGTGCTGCACGATGCCGTCACGCTTAGCGGCGTGGCCGACATGGGTGCACACCTGCCGCTACTCAGTGCCTCGCCCGCAGACCGGATGGCCGAGATCAGGACCGTCGCGGCCGCTCTCTTGGCCAGCGACCAGCGGCTTTGAAAACTTTGCCTGCCTACTCCCGCCATGACTGACCGCCCGACTACCAGCCTCGTTGATCGCGTTTACCGCGAGATTCTGGGCAGCATCATGCGCGGCGAGTTGACCGAGGGGGGCCAGCCTCCTGCCGACCCGACATTGGGCGAAAGTCGCTCGACGCGGCCCACCACCAGCCGGCACAACCGGCTGCCCACCGAGCAAGCGCTGACTGAGCGTTTTACGGCATCGCGCCCCACCATCCGCGAGGCCTTGTCGCGTTTGCGGGCCGATGGCATCATCACCAGCCGCCAGGGTTCAGGCACCTTTGTCACCCGGCTGCCCGACCCGAACATCCCCCGTTTTGCGCCACTCGAATCCATCTCCGACCTGCGGCGCTGCTTTGACTTCCGCATCGTTGTGGAATCGGGTGCAGCCGCGTTGGCCGCCAAACAAGTGGACGACGCCAGTCTGGCGGAAATCGAGCGCGCCTACGCCCAACTCAACACCGTGGTGGCCGAGCAGGCACTGGGGGCGAATGAGGACTTCGAGTTTCACCTCGCCGTGGCCAGGGCCTCGAAGAACCAGTTCTTCGTCTCGGCCATTGCATCCATGCAAGAGCAGTTGCTGTTCAGCATGAACATGATGCGCAATCTCTCGCTGCTCAAGAGCAGGGACCGCCAGAAAACGGTGCAGGCAGAACATGAAGCCATCCTGCATGCTCTGCAGCGCCACGACAGCGGAGCGGCAGAATTGGCCATGCGCCAGCACCTGACGAACGCTTGCGATCGCATGTTCGGCAAGTGAGCCGATTTCGGGTAGGGCTTGGTTTGCCTTTGGAATTTGGGAGGGTGGAATAAGGCACCAACTCCCAGCAAGCCAGCAAAGACTGGGGGGAAGTTCTAGTAAACCACCGGACCTTCGCCCGCGCTTACCGGCAATACCTCCAGCCCCCGGTAAGCCGGATTCGCCACCCACTGCACAGGTACATCTGCTAAGCGCAAACCAGGAAAACGCTGCAGCAGCAGCCTGAAAGTCACCTCCGCCTCCACCCGCGTCAGCATCGCACCAATGCAGACATGCGGCCCCGAGCCGAACGACACCGAACCCCCATCGCGCCCCGCCACATCCAGCCGGTCGGGCTCGGCATGGCGCGCCGGGTCGCGGTTGGCCGCGCCGATCAAAGGTACAACCAGATCGCCGCGGCGCAGCTGCTGGCCGTGCAACTCCATATCCGCAGCAACGCGGCGGCCGGTGTACTGAACCGGACTATCGAAGCGCAGCAACTCGCGGACAGCGCCGGGCAGCAAGGCAGGCTCTTGTTGCAGGCGCTGCCATTGATCCGGGTTGCTCAGTAAGGCATACAGGCCGTTGCCCAGCAGATTGCGCGTGGTCTCATGGCCGGCGAACAGCAGCATCGCGCACTGGGCCAGCAACTCGGCGTGGCTATGGATGTCGCCCGCGTCTTCGGCCTGCAGCAGGCGGCTGACCAGATCGTCGCCCGGGCTCTGGCGGCGCTGCGCCACCAGGGTTTCGAAATACCGCCCCATGGCCAGCAGGCTGGCCTGGGCGCGGCGGGCCTGGGCGTGGGTGGCCAGCGGGGCGCCGATGAAGACGGCCAGGTCGTCGGACCAGGTGACGAAGTCGGCATTGGCCGCGTCATCTATGCCCATCATCTTGGCGATGACGCGCACCGGCAGCGGACGGGCCACGGCCTGCATGAAGTCGAAGCTGGGCTGGTCGTTAACCGCATCGAGCAGCTCGGTCACGACCTGCTCAATGTGCGGCAGCAACGCCTGGATCGCCTCGGGTTTGAAACCGGCGTTCAGCACCCTGCGGATGCGCGTATGGTCCGGCGCATCGAGGAACAGCATGGCCCGGGCGAACAGCTGCTGGAAGCCGGCCAAATCGCCTTTCTCCTGCTCGCGGTCCGTCACCCAGCCGCCGGTGCGCTGGGCCGACAAGCGCGGGTCGCGCAGCACCTGCTCGACATCCGCATGGCGCGTCAGCAGCCAGGCGCCGCCGAAGAATTCGGTGCTCCAGTGGATGGGGCCGGCCTCGCGCAGCGCCTGGTAGGCCGGATACGGATTCGCCAGAAAGGCCGCGTCGACGAAGGGCGCAATCGGCGTCATGCGGCAAACAATCTGCGCAGGGCCGCGCCATCCAGATGCGCAGCGACGGCGGCCGGCGTCGGGGCAACCAAACGTGGCACTACGCCAAGACACGGTGCCTGGTGCCGGCGCGTGAATTCGTGGCGCAGCGTGTCCAGATTGGCTTGCAGGTGCGGCATCTGCGGGTCCAGCGTGTTGGCCACCCAGCCCGCCAGCCGCAGGCCGCGGGCGCGGATTGCCTCTGCCGTCAGCAGCGCATGGCTGATGCAGCCCAGGCGCAGACCAACCACCAAGACCACCGGATAACCCAGCGCCAGCGCCAAGTCGGCGGTGTCCGCATCGGGTGTCAGCGGCACGCAGAAGCCACCCACGCCTTCGACCACCAGCACATCGGCCCGCTGCGCCAGCGCCCGGGCCTGCTGCACCAGCGTGGGCAGGTCGATGGCGCGGCCTTCCAGCGCGGCGGCGATGTGCGGCGCGCACGCGGCCTGGAACTGCAGCGGGCCAACCTCGGCGCCGTCCAGTTCCAGCGATCCGGCTGCGCGCAGCGCCTCAACGTCTTCGTTGCTGCCATCGGCCTCCAGCCCGGCCGCCACCGGCTTGAAGCCGGCGCTGCGCCAGCCCTGTTGCGCGCACCAGTGCAGCAGGGCCGCGCTGGTGCGGGTCTTGCCGATTTCGGTGTCGGTGCCGGTTACAAAAATATTAGACATGCATATCCTGGGCGGCCATCGCCAGGCCATGGACCAGGCGCAGCACGTCGTGGACGCTGTGCGAGGCGCTGAGGGTAATACGCAGCCGTGCCGTGCCCACAGGCACGGTCGGCGGCCGGATCGCCGGCACCCACAGGCCTTGCCGCTCCAGTGCCGCCGACAAGACCAGCGCGGCAGCGTTGTCGCCGACGATCAACGGCTGGATGGCGGTGTGCGAATCGGCCAGGCTCCAGCCCAGCGAAGGATGGGCGTCCATCAGCAAGGTCAGTTGGCGGCGCAGCAGCGCAACCAGGTGGGCCAAATGGGCGCGCCGTTGCGTGCCGTCTTCCGAGGCCAGCACCAGCAGGCTGGCGCTGACGGCGTGGGCGATGGCCGGCGGCGCGGCGGTGGTGTAAATGTAAGGCCGGGCGGTCTGCACCAGCCACTCCACGATGGTCGGGTGCGCGGCGATGAAGGCCCCGGCCACACCGGCGGCCTTGCCCAGCGTACCCATGTAGATCAGCCGCTCGCTGCACAGGCCGAATTGCGCGAGGCTGCCGCGGCCTTGCGCGCCGAGCACGCCGAAGCCGTGGGCGTCATCGACCACCAGCCAGGCGTCGTATTTTTCGGCCAGCGCCAGCATCGCCGGCAAGTCGGCCAGGTCGCCATCCATGCTGAACACGGCGTCGGTGACGATCAGCTTGATCGCGCTGTCGCAGCTACTCAGTTGGCGCTCCAGCACCACCAGATTCCGGTGGGCGTAGCGCTGCAGCGTGGCCTTGGACAGCAGCGCGCCATCGACCAGCGAGGCGTGGTTCAGCCTATCTGCAAAAATCGTAGCACCTTGCGCAGCAAGCGCGGGCGCTAGAGCCATATTTGCCATATAACCAGTGCAAAAGTACAGCGCACGGGCGTTGGGGATATTCGGCGCCATCCAGGCCGCCAGCTCGGCTTCCAGCCTGGCGTGCGCCAGTGAGTGGCCGCTGACCAGGTGCGAGGCGCCGCTGCCCGCTCCGAAGCGCTGTGCGCCCTCGGCCAGCGCGGCAGTCAAGGCTGGGTGATTCGCCAGACCCAGGTAGTCGTTGCTGCAAAACGCCAGCATCTCGCGCGCCGGCTGGCCATCGCGCGCCACGCGCTGCTGGGGCGCACAGGGCGACGCGGCCGTGCGGCGGTTGCGGGTCAACGCCTGCTCGGCGCGCTCACGCAGTTGGCGGTTCAGGTGCTCGATCAGCATCGGTGGGTACTTGGTTCAAAACATCGTCCAGCGTGGCCATCACCTGGCGGGCCAACCAGGGCGACAGCTCTGCGTCCAGCAAATACGGCGGCAGCAGATAGACCGTGCGGCCTATCGGGCGGATCAGCAGCTCGCGGGCGCGGCCGGCCAGATGAAAGCGCTCGGCAAAGCGCGCGCCGGCCAGCGGCTCTTTCACATCGAAGGCCCAAATCATGCCGATGTGGCGGAAGTTCTCGACGCGCGGGTCGGTCTGCAAGGGCGCCAGCGCTGCGCTGAGGATGGTGGCTTGCTGGCGGTTGCGGGCCAGCACGCCATCTTCGGCAAACCGGTCCAGCACCGCCAGCGCGGCGCGGCAGGCCAGCGCGTTGCCGGTGTAGGAATGCGAATGCAAGAAGCCGCGCGCCACATCGTCGTCCAGAAAGGCTTCATAGACGCTGTCGCGCGACAGCACCAAGGACAAAGGCAGGTAGCCGCCGCTGATGCCTTTGGACAGGCACAGCAAATCGGGCCACAGCGGCAGCTCTCCCAATTCAGCGGCCTGCTCCACCGCAAAGAAAGTGCCGGTGCGGCCGCAGCCGACCGCGATCTCGTCGGCAATCAGCAGCACCTGGTGCTGGTCGCACAGCGTCCGCACGGCGCGCAGATAGGCCGGGTCGTACATCGCCATACCGGCGGCGCCCTGCACCAGCGGCTCCAGTATCACGGCAGCGATCTGGCCGTGGCGAGCTTCCAGCAAAGTCTGCAGCTCGGCGGCGGCGCGCAATGCCACATCCTCCGCCGACTCACCGGGCCAGGCCTGGCGTGCGTCGGGCGACATCACCTGGTGCGAACGCAGCAGCAGCGGGTCGTAAGCGTCGCGGAAGATCTGTACGTCGGTGACGGCCAGCGCGCCCAGTGTTTCGCCGTGGTAGCCCTGGCGCAGGCAGACGAATTCGCGCTTGTCGACAAAGCCGCGATTGCGCCAGTGGTGGAAGGCCATCTTCAAGGCGATTTCCACCGCCGAGGCGCCATCGCTGGCGAAGAAGCAGTGGCCTAGGACTCCGCCCGTCAGCGCCGACAGCCGCTCGGCCAACTCCACCGCCGGCGCATGGGTGCAGCCGGCCAGCATCACATGCGGCAGGGTGTCGAGCTGGTCCTTGATGGCGGCGTTGATGCGCGCGTCGGCGTGGCCGAACAGATTGACCCACCAGGAGCTGATGGCGTCGAAGTAGCGGTTTCCGTCTTCGTCATGCAGCCAGACGCCCTGGCCGCGCACCATGGGCAGCGGCGGCACCTGGGCCGCGCG
Source organism: Rhodoferax ferrireducens (assembly GCF_031458075.1). Taxonomy (GTDB): domain Bacteria; phylum Pseudomonadota; class Gammaproteobacteria; order Burkholderiales; family Burkholderiaceae_C; genus Rhodoferax_B; species Rhodoferax_B ferrireducens_A. The sequence continues at coordinate 120,578 of NZ_JAVDXT010000003.1, forward strand.
CTGCATCTGGGTGCAGGGGTGCCAGATGTGCGCCAGGCTGCGCGCCACCAGAGAGCTGGCCATGGCCTAAGCCGTGAGGCGTTGCAGCGCTTCCTGGTACTTGGCGGCGGTCTTGGCGATCACCTCCTGCGGCACGCGCGGTGCGGGCGGGGTCTTGTTCCAGGGCTTGCCGTCGATCTGCACCTGCTCCAGCCAGTCGCGCACGAATTGCTTGTCGTAGCTGGGCGGGTTCGTGCCTTCCACATAGCCTTCGACCGGCCAGAAGCGCGAGGAGTCGGGGGTCAGCACCTCGTCCATCAGCACCAGCGTGCCGTCGGTGTCCAGGCCGAACTCGAACTTGGTATCGGCAATGATCACGCCCTTGGTCAGCGCGATGGCAGCGGCTTCGGAGTAGATCTGGATGCTCAGGTCGCGGATGCGGCCAGCCAGGTCGGAGCCGATCATCTCCACGGTTTTCTCGAAGGTGATGTTTTCGTCATGGTCGCCGACCGCGGCCTTGGCCGCTGGGGTATAGATCGGCGCAGGCAGCTTGGAGGCGTTGGTCAAGCCCTCGGGCAGCGGCACGCCGCAGACCGAACGGCTTTCCTGGTATTCCTTCCAGCCGCTACCAGCCAGGTAGCCGCGCACCACGGCTTCCACCGGGATCGGCTTCAGGCGCTTGACCAGCATGGAGCGACCTTGCACCTGGGGCACTTCGTCCGGCAGAACCGCGCTCTCGGGCGCTTCGCCGGTCAGGTGGTTCGGGCAGATATGGCCCAGCTTGCCGAACCAGAACAAGGCCATTTGCGTCAGCAAGATGCCCTTGCCGGGGATGGGCTCGCCCAGGATCACATCGAAGGCGCTGAGGCGGTCGCTGGCCACCATCAGGATGCGGTCATCGCCCACGGCGTAGTTATCGCGCACCTTGCCGCGCGCCAGCAGGGGCAGGCTGTGGATGGAAGAGGTATGGACAGTAGTCATCAGGGCGTTCTCAAGAGGAAATTAGGCCGGAATCAAGCAAGCCGTGGCTGCGACATCGCACGCATGCCAACCCTAGAGTGTAAAACGCCGGGGTCCTGCCCGCTTTCACCCCGCCGCACTAGACCGCATTCCAGCCCTGCACCGCCGTCCATACCGCCCCCAGCACCAGCACGCCGCCGACCAGTCGCCCCACGGCGATGGAGGCCTGGGGCCGGGCCGCCAGCCAGGTGCGCGAGCCCCCGGCGGCCACGGCCCAGAAGCCGTAGACCAGGGTTTGCGTCAGCGCGATGATCAACCCCAGCACGACAGCCTGGACCCACACCGCGCCGTACTCCACGCGCAGAAACTGCGGAAAGATCGCCAGCATGAACAAATAGGCCTTGGGGTTCATCAAACAGGTGAGCATGGCCCGGCGGAAGATCACCCCGGGCGGCGGCGTCCCCACCGCCGGCAGCGGTCCGATCGCCGACTGGCTGCGCAGCACCGACACGCCTATCCACGCGATGTACACCGCGCCCCCCAGCAACAAGGCGTTCACCAGCCCCGGCACCCAGCGCAGCACCAGGCCTAAGCCCAACACCCCGGCCACCACATGGCAAATGCCGCCGGCCACCATGCCGGCCACTGCGTACAGGCCGGACTTGCGCCCGCCGACCAGGGCGTTGGACAGCACGAAGGCCATGTCCATGCCGGGCAAGACGATGATGCCGAGCACCATCACGAAAAATAGCCATAGGTGGGTGTAGTGGGTCATGGTGCTCGGCCTCGGTGGATGGAAAACCCCACTCTAAAACCCTATCAGGGCGATATTGGCCCTGATACCTGTCTAAACTTGTGCCATGTATTCCCCCACCACCCGCGTGCTGACCGTGCTGGAGCTGCTGCAAGCCCATAGCCGCCTGAGCGGCCCGGACCTGGCGCAGCGCCTGGAAGTGGATGGGCGCACGCTGCGGCGCTACATCCGCAAGCTGGAAGACCTGGGTATTCCGGTGCTGGCCGAGCGCGGCCGCTACGGCTGCTACAGCCTGATGCCCGGCTTCAAATTGCCGCCCATGGTGTTCACCGACGACGAGGCCCTGGCCATCTCGTTAGGCCTGGTGGCGGCGCGCGGCCTGGGGTTGGCTGCTGCCGTAGCCGCGGTCGAGAGCGCCCAGGCCAAGCTGGAGCGCGTCATGCCGGCGCCGCTGAAACAACGGGTACGGGCGCTGGGCGAGACCGTGGTGCTGGACCAACGGCCATCGGCTCCGGCCAAGGACAACCAGGCGCTGATTGCGCTCAGCCTGGCCGCCTACCAGCAGCGCCAGGTACACCTGCACTACTGCTCGGCGCAGGACGTGGTGACCGAGCGGGATTTCGACCCCTACGGCCTGGCCTACCGGGCGCGGCGCTGGTACGTGGTCGGCCATTGCCATCTGCGCCAGGGGCTGCGCTCGTTCCGGCTGGACCGGGTGCAAGCCGTAGCGCCGAAGGAGAGTTACTTTGTGCCGCCCGCCGACTTTGATGCGGTGCGGCATCTGGCCTTGGGGGTAGCCAGCATTCCCCGTGCGATCCAGATCGAAGTCTTGCTGCATACGGACATGGAGACGGCGCAGGCCGCGCTGTTTGACAGCATAGGCCTGCTGCACCCGGTGGACGGCGGCGTGGTGTTGCACAGCCAGGCCGACGATGTGCACTGGTTTGCGCGCGAACTGGCGCGCCTGCCGTTTGACTTCACCGTGCGCCAGCCGCCGGCCCTGCGCGAGGCACTCAGCCTGCTGGCCGTGCGCTTGCAGCAGCTGGCAGGGATCAGCCGCGCTGGAACTTGAAGACTGCGGTACCGGCCAGCGCGTTCGGCCAGACGCGCACTTCGCGGCCCTCCTGCAGGCCAAAGGAATCCAGGATGTTCAGGTCGTTCTTCTCGGCCAGCACCTCGAAGTCCTTAAAGGTGCCGACGCGGATATTCGGCGTGTCGTACCACTGGTAGGGCAGGCGCTTGGTCACCGGCATGCGGCCGCGCAGAATGCTCATGCGGTTCGGCCAGTGGGCGAAGTTGGGGAAGGCCAGCACGCCCATGCGGCCCACGCGGGCGGTTTCGCGCAGCATGGTTTCGGCATTGCGCAGATGCTGCAAGGTGTCGATCTGCAGCACCACGTCGAACGAGGCGTCGTCGAACATCGCCAGGCCTTCGTCCAGGTTCAGCTGGATCACATTCACGCCGCGCTGCACACATTTCAGCAGCTTGGCATCGTCGATTTCAATGCCGTAGCCCGAACAGCCACGCGTGGCCTGCAGATGCGCGAGCAGGGCGCCGTCGCCACAGCCCAGGTCCAGTACGCGCGAACCTTTGGGCACCAGGCGGGCAATCGATTCCATCGTGGCTTGTGCGCTCATGCGGCCACCTCTTGGGCGATGCGGTCGAAATAAGCGCGTACCGTGGCCATGTAGCGCGCATCGTCGAGCAAAAACGCATCGTGCCCGTGCGGCGCGTCGATTTCGGCGTAGCTGACGGTACGCCGGTTGTCCAGCAAGGCCTTGACGATTTCGCGGCTGCGCTGGGGCGAGAAGCGCCAGTCGGTGGTGAAGCTAACCAGCAGAAACTGCGCCTGCACCTTGGCAAAGGCCGCGGTCAGCTTGCCGTCGAAATGCCGGGCCGGGTCAAAGTAGTCGAGCGCGCGGGTGATCAGCAAGTAGGTGTTCGCGTCGAAGTAGTCGCTGAACTTGTCGCCTTGGTAGCGCAAATAGCTTTCGATCTGGAACTCCGCGTCCTGCGTGGTGTAGCGGTAGCTATCACCAATCAACTGGCGGCCGAATTTGGTGTTCATCACGTCGTCGCTGAGATAGGTGATGTGACCGATCATGCGGGCGATGCGTAGACCGCGCTGTGGCACCACCCCATGCTGGTAAAAGTGGCCGCCGTGGAAGTCCGGGTCGGTAACGATGGAGCGGCGCGCCACCTCGTTGAAGGCAATGTTCTCGGCCGTCAGATTCGGGGCGCTGGCGATCACCACCGCATGCCGCACGCGATCTGGATACTGTAGCGTCCAGCCCAGTGCCTGCATGCCGCCCAGGCTGCCACCCATCACGGCTGCGAGTTGCTGTATGCCCAGGCTGTCGAGCAGACGGGCCTGGGCGTTGACCCAGTCTTCCACCGTGACGACCGGAAAGTCAGCACCGTAGACCTGGCCCGTATCAGGATGAACGTGCATGGGCCCGGTGGAGCCAAAGCACGAGCCCAGGTTGTTCACGCCGATGACGAAGAAGCGATTGGTGTCCAGCGGCTTGCCGGGGCCGACCATGTTGTCCCACCAGCCGGCCGACTTGGGCTGGTCGGCATACACGCCGGCCACATGGTGCGAGGCGTTCAGCGCATGGCAGACCAGTACCGCATTCGACTTGTCGGCATTCAGCGTGCCATAGGTTTCAAACGCCAGGTCGTAGGCGCGGATAGCACCGCCGCCTTGCAGTGGGAGACGGTCGGGGAAATGCTGGGTTTGCGGTGTCGCGATCAAGGGCTTACCCACGCCCTAAACTGGCTTGGTGTCGATAAAGCTCTGCCGCTGCATCAGCTTGTCTTGCAATTTGCCCAGGTTCGGGTGGCGGCTGCGCCAGTCCACCGCCGGGAAGCGGAATTCCAGCCAGCCCAGCGCGCAGCCCACGGCGATGTCGGACAGGCTCAGGTGGATGCCGCTGCAAAACGGCTTGTCGGCCAGGCCGCGGGCCATGGCTTTCAGGGTGGCGTCGATCTTGCCCATCTGGCGGTCGATCCAGGCCTGGCTGCGCTGGGCCTCGGGGCGGTCCACCCAGACGGATTCCATGCGTGCCAGCAGGCCGGCATCGCACAAGCCGTCGGCCAGCGCTTCCCAGGTTTTGACTTCCACGCGTTCACGGCTTTGCGCCGGAATCAGCTTGCCGACGGGCGACAAGGTGTCCAGGTACTCGACAATGACCCGCGAATCGAACACGGCTTCGCCGCCTTCCATCACCAGGCAGGGCACTTTGCCCAGAGGGTTGGACTCGGAAATATTGGTGCCCGACGCCCACACGTCCTCCAGCACCAGCTGGTAGTCGAGCTTTTTTTCGGCCATCACAACGCGCACTTTGCGTACGTAGGGGCTGGTGAGAGATCCGATGAGTTTCATGGGCAAGATAGGACTGGGGATGCGTCCATTCTAGCGATTCACCCCCCTTGCAAGAACGCCGGTTGGCCCCATGGTGGCGCGCATCCTACAATTCAGGGATGAATCTTTCCACGATCTCGGCCCTGTCGCCACTGGACGGCCGCTACGCCGCCAAACTCGCCACCCTGCGCCCTTTGATGAGCGAACAGGGCTATATGCAACGCCGTGTCCAGGTCGAAGTCGCCTGGTTCATCGCCCTCAGCGACGCCGGTTTCGCTGAATTCAAGCCGCTGACCCCGGGCGCGCGTACCTATTTGCTGAACCTGGTGAAGAACTTCAGCGAAACCGATGGCCGCGCCATCAAGGAAATCGAAAAAACCACCAACCACGACGTGAAAGCCGTCGAATACTGGATCAAGTCCAAGTTCGAAGCCCGGCCCGAGCTGCTGGCCGCCGCCGAGTTCGTGCACTTTGCCTGTACCAGCGAAGACATCAACAACACCAGCCACGCGCTGCAGCTCAAGGGCGCGCGCAACCTGGTGGTCCTGCCCGGCCTGGACGCGCTGATCACCAAGCTGCGCGAAATGGCCCAGGCGTTTGCCGATGTGCCCATGCTCAGCCGCACCCACGGCCAGACCGCCAGCCCGACCACCGTCGGCAAGGAAGTCGCCAACGTGCTGGTCCGCCTGGTCGCCGCCCGCGAGAAGATCGCCGGCGTGCCGCTGATGGCCAAGATGAACGGCGCGGTCGGCAACTACAACGCCCACCTGTCGGCCTGGCCGGATTTCGACTGGGAGGCGTTCAGCCGCAAGGTCATCGAAACCCCCGAACCGGTGTCCGAAGCCGGTATCGCCCCCTGGGGCCTGGGCCTGACCTTCCAGCCCTACAGCATCCAGATCGAGCCGCACGACTACATGGCCGAGCTGTTCGACGCCATCGCCCGCACCAACACCATCCTGATCGACTGGTCGCGCGACGTCTGGGGCTATGTCTCGCTGGGCTACTTCAAGCAGCGCCTGAAAGCCGGCGAGATCGGCTCCAGCACCATGCCGCACAAGGTCAACCCCATCGACTTCGAGAACGCCGAAGGCAATCTGGGCCTGGCCAACGCCTTGCTGCGCCATCTGAGCGAAAAGCTGCCGATCAGCCGCTGGCAGCGCGACCTGACCGATTCCACCGTGCTACGCAATATGGGCGTGGCCGTCGGCTATGCGGCGCTGGCCTACCAGTCGCTGCTGACCGGGCTGAACAAGCTGGAACTCAACGAAGAAGCCCTGGCCGCCGACCTCGATGCGTCGTGGGAAGTGCTGGCCGAGCCGATCCAGACCGTGATGCGCCGCTACGGCGTACAGGGCGCCTACGAAAAGCTCAAGGAAGTCACCCGCGGCAAGACCGTCACAGCCGAAGCCCTGCACGGCCTGATCGCCTCGCTGGAAATCCCCGAAGCCGAGAAACAGCGCCTGCTGGCCATGACGCCAGGCAGCTACACCGGCATCGCCGCCGAATTGGCACGCAGGGCTTAGCTCACCCCCAGGCTGCACACTTCGTGTTTTCGCCCACCCCCTTGCAGGGGGCAACACCAGCAGCCTGGCAAAGCCAGTTCTGCGGTGTTCTGGAAGGATTGTTCACCCACGTGCGTGGAACCTGGGCAGTTATATGGTCTTAATGAAACAGGCCGCTGGCGCATATATCACGTGCACTAGTAGCTATAAAAAATAGAGCAAGCAGTTATGGCCCTCAAATCGACGATCTTTAAGGCCAACCTGCAAATTGCAGACATTGACCACGGCTACTACGCCGACCACGCGCTGACCTTGGCGCGCCATCCCAGCGAAACCGACGAACGCATGATGGTCCGCCTGGTGGCGCTGGCGCTGAACGCCTACAAGCTGCAAAGCGTGTGTGGCGGCGACGGCGTGCTGGCGTTTGGCGCCGGCCTTAGCAACCCGGACGATCCGGATCTGAGCCTGCGCGATTTCACCGGCCAGACCAAGCTCTGGGTCGAAGTCGGCCAGCCCGAAGACAAGCCGCTGATCAAGGCCTGCGGCAAGGCCGACCAGGTGCTGCTGTACCCGTTCAGCTCCTCGGCCGACATCTGGTGGCGCGGCATGGAGTCCAAGCTGTCGCGCCCGCAGAACCTGCAGGTCTGGCGCGTACCGACCGAGGCCTCTCAGGCCCTGTCGGCGCTGGCCGAACGCAGCATGCAGCTGCAGGCGACGGTGCAAGAGGGCGCCCTGACCCTCAGCAGCGAAAAAGGCAGCGTAGACGTAGAGTGCGTCCGCTGGAAATAGCTCCCATCGCTCTATTTTTGAATACGTTTTAGGCCGCTAGCGCTTATTTCATCTGCGCCAGCAGCTACTCAATCTATAGCAGGCAAGCGGCCTTCGGCGGCACGCTCTGCATAGCGGTTGAAGCGCCAGGAGCTGCCTTCCTGGGTGATGCGGCGCCAGGTGGCGCGCTTGGCGACCGGGTCCATGGCGGGCCAGAGCTGCACTTCCTCGAAGGTCCGGCCGCAACCTTTGCACAGGGCATCGCCCTGGAAGGTCGAGCAGATGGCGATACACGGGGTGTCGGGCGTGGTCTCGTACCAGGCTAGCCAGGCGGCGCGGGCCTTGGGCGGCATGCTGGCTTCGTCGGCCTCGTCTTCGTGGTGATAAACCAACAGCGCATACACCTCGGCCAGAGCGCGTAATTCGGCACACAGGGTGATGCCGTCGGGCGACGGCTTTTGGGCCCGCCAGTAGTTGATGGCGGCTTCGATGTCGGTGATGTGGATTCCGGCCATGGACAAGGATCAGGGCGAGGGTTGGCAAAGGGAGGGTGATTGTGCTCTAATCGCCGGCTGAAGGGGAGTAGCTCCCGCCCGCAGCCAATAGCGGGCACCCACTGGTCGTCAATACGTTGCCCCGCAAGGGCTTCCGGCCTGAGGGGCATCTTACAGATGCCGAGCAAGACCTTCGATACCCACCTGCAATGGCTGGGGTCGAAGTGCTCCCAGGCGGCTCACCCGCCCACACACTCCCGATCTCACCGTTTGCGGTTACCCCACAACGCAACGGAGTGTTTTTCATGGAATTTTTATCCGCCCCCTGGTGGTCTGCCCTGCTGGCGATCATTTTGATCGACCTGGTACTGGCCGGCGACAACGCCATCGTCATCGCCCTGGCCGCGCGCAACCTGCCGCCGCATCTGCAAAAGAAAGCCATCATGTGGGGTACCGTCGGCGCGATTGCCGTGCGCTCGGTCATGACCATCGGCGTGGTCTGGCTGCTGAAGATCCCCGGCCTGATGCTGGTCGGCGGCCTGGGCCTGCTGTGGATTGCCTACAAACTGCTGGCCGACCAGGGCAGCGAGGACGGGCATGACGGCCCGGTGGTCAGCACCTTCTGGGGCGCGATGAAAACCATTCTGGTGGCCGACGCGCTGATGGGCGTGGACAACGTGCTGGGCGTGGCCGGTGCCGCCCATGGCGCCTTCGATCTGGTGGTGATCGGCCTGCTGGTCAGCGTGCCTATCGTGGTGCTGGGCAGCACCGTGGTGCTGAAGCTGGTGGAGCGCTTCCCGGCCATCATCCAGATCGGTGCCGCCGTGCTAGCCTTTACCGCTGCCAAGATGATCGTCGGCGAACCAGTGCTGGCCTCGGTGTTTGGCCCTGCCGCCCCCTGGAGCACCGCCGCCCATTGGGGTGTGTACGCGGTAGCCGTTGCCGGCGTGCTGGCCACAGGCAGCTGGAGCGCTCGACGTAAAGTGCAAGCCACGGCCTGATCCGTGGTCCATGCGGTCCCGCAGAAGCGGTATCCTTGGCCGCATGAAACTTCTACTCAAATGGCTGCTCAGCGCAGCCGCCCTGCTTCTGGTGGCCCATCTGTACAGCGGAGTGCAGGTGCAGAACTTCACCACGGCGCTGATCGCGGCGCTGGTGATCGGCCTGCTCAATACCGTGCTGCGGCCGGTGCTGGTGGTGCTGACCCTGCCGGTCACGGTGCTGACCTTGGGCCTCTTCCTGTTTGTGCTGAACGCGCTGATGTTCTGGTCGGCATCCGGCCTGCTGGCCGGCTTCCATGTGACCGGGTTTACCGCGGCCCTGATCGGCTCGCTGATCTATTCGGCACTCGGCATCGCTATCGACTCATTTGTCTAGCTTGTCCTGGGCCTGCTGTTTCAGCAGCGCCTGGGTTTGCCGCGCGCGGGTGTCGATGATCGAAGCCTCGATATCGTCTACCGGCCCACTGCCTGCCGGTGGCTTGCGCGCCCAGTCTTGCGCGGCGCGGAAGCGGTCCATCGCCCCCGCATAGTCCAGCCGGGCCACCTGGGCCTCGGCCTCGGCGCGGATCGCGCGCAGGGTCTGGCCTTGCGCGGTATAGGCGGCGGCCAGCAGCTGCCAGGCCGTGCCGTCGCGCGGGTGCAAGGCCACCCAGGGCTGTAGGCGGGCGATCGCCTCCGCCGCCTTCCCGCTGCGGGTACGTATCTGCGAACCCAGCAACAGCTCGGGCCGGCCCGGGGCCTGCAGGTCCACCAGCGCCGCGGTGGCGGGCAGATCACCGGCCGTCCATTCGATTTCGGCCGCCAACAGACGGGCGATGCGGGCGGCGGCGGCATGGGGTTCGACCAGGGCCTGTAGTCGCGCCACCAGGCCGCGGGCCTGGGCAAAGTCGCGCTGGCGCAGGGCCGACAGCGTGCCGGCATACAGCACGCCGACGCTGCGCACATCCATGGCCGGGCCGGTGGGTTTGGCACCTTTGGCCTCGCCGACCCAGGCGCGCAGCATGTCCACGCCGGGGTTGCCCAGCACCCGGGCGCGGGCCGCCATCATGGCCTGCACGGGGCTCTGTGGCGTGGGCGTAGGCCGCGCGTCCAGCGCCTGGCGCGACTGCATATCGGCGATGCGCTCGGTGGTCAGCGGGTGGCTGCGCAAATAGGGGAACGAGCCGTTGTCGCTGATGCGCGAGGCCTGCTGCAGCTTTTCGAACATGCTGACGAAGCCCAGCGGGTCGAAGCCAGCCTGCGTCATCACGCCGTAGCCGATGCGGTCGGCCTCGCGTTCCATGTCGCGCGAGAAGTTCAGCTGATTTTGCACCGCCGCCGCCTGGCCGCCGACGATCATGGCGTTGGCGGCGTCGGGGTTCTTGCTGGCGGCCAACGCGCCCAGCACCATGGCGCCGATCATCCACGGGGTTTGCCGGCTTTGCGAGTCCATCATCCGGGCGATATGCCGCTGGGTCACGTGGCTGAGCTCATGGCCGAGCACCGAGGCCAGCTCGTCGTCGCTGGTGACCACGCCGATCAGCCCCAGGTGCAGGCCCAGGTAGCCGCCGGGCACGGCGAAGGCGTTGATGGTGCGGTCGGCCCCCATCAGCACCTCCCAGGCGAAGCGCTGGTCCAGCTCGTCGGTCAGCTCGCCGCGCTGGCGGGCCGCCGCCAGCAGCGGTTGCCAGATGCTTTGCACGTACTCGACCAGGATGGCGTCGTCGATGTAGTCGGGGTCGCGGTAGATCTCGCGGGCAATGCGCTCGCCCAGGCGGCGCTCGGCACTGGTGCCCATGCTGTTGCCGTCGCCCAGGCTGGGCAGCTCGGCCGCCGGGGCGGCGCGCGTCTGCGCCAGACCAGGCACGGGAGCCAGCAGCGTGATCGCTATCAAAAACAGAGCTGCCGGCGCACGGTACGCATGCACCAGACCCTTATTCTGTATAAAAAGCTTGTTCAAAATGAATCCAATGGCAGAAAGGCGAGGGGCTGCGCGGTCTGCAGGTCGACAAAGACCGTCCAGTAGGACTTGCGCCCTATCAGCGGCAGATAGCCCAGGCGGTCGGCACTGAGCCCGGTAGCGGCTACGGTGCGGCCGATGTCGGCGGCACTGCTGGCGAAGCGACCGCTGAGCTCGGCCACCGGCTTGGCCGCTTTGCGTACATCGGCCTGGCCGGCGGCATAGCTTTGCCAGACATCAGGCCGGGCGGCGATGGGTACGCCCCCCATTTCGGCCAGCGCCAAGTCCCACTTTTCGGCCCCGTCCTTGAAGGGGCGCAGCGACAACAGCGTCGGACGCCACAACGGCAAGGCGGTGATGCCGGCAGGTGTCTGGCCCAGCAGTTCACGCGGCACTTCGGCCGCATGCACCACCCGAAAGCGATTGACTTCAAACACCAGGTGCACCGGACGGGCCTCGAACACCGTCCACATGCCGTAGCCCAACCCGCCCAGTTGCAACAAGGCGATGGCGGCCAGGTCGCGCCGCAGCACTGGCCAGGGCTTGACGCGGTCGAAGATAGCCAGGGTCAGCAGCGGACCGAGCACCACATCCACCGCCACCACCAGCAAGAAAAGCTCGCGTCCTCCCGATATCTCCCGGTAAGGATAGGGATACCACAGGCCAAACACCACCAGGCCCGCCAGCAAGGCCACGCCCAGGCAAATCCCGATGTGGATGCCCGCCGCACGAAACCGTTCTTTCCAGTTGACCATAACCTTATGATGCTTGAGATGAGTGAAGTTTCTGTAAATCCTGGATTGTGACCCGCATGACGACCCTGACGCATTTTGACGCCCACGGCCAAGCCCATATGGTCGATGTGGCCGCCAAAGCCCATACCCACCGCACGGCCGTGGCCACCGGCCGGATCGACATGCTGGCCGCCACGCTGGCGCTGATCGAGAGCGGCAGCGCCAAGAAAGGCGATGTGCTGGGCATTGCGCGCATCGCCGGCATCCAGGCGGCCAAAAAGACCAGCGACCTGGTACCCCTGTGCCATCCGCTGGCCCTGACCCGGGTGGCGCTGGAGTTTGCGACGCTGACCGAGCCGCCATCGGTACAGTGCACCGCCACCGTGGAGACCGTCGGCCCGACCGGGGTGGAGATGGAAGCCCTGTGCGCGGTGCAAGTCGCCCTGCTGACCATTTACGATATGTGCAAAGCTGCCGACCGGGGCATGGCTATCCAAGGCGTACGGGTGGTAGAAAAGCACGGCGGCAAGTCGGGGAGCTTTGTGGCGCCATGAAGCACATTGACCGGCAAGATCTGATCCGCGAACTGCTGGAGACTTTCGACCCCGGCAACCCGGCTCTGCCGCAGAACGGCGAACAGCGCCTGCAGGCGATCGGCACGGCCATCGACCGCGCCACGGTGCACGCCCCCACCGACAGCGAGACCCGGCGGGTAACGATTCTGCTATCCGACCTGCGCGGCTTCACCGCGGTGGCCGAGCAATTTACCGCCATGGAGATGGTGACGGCGCTGAACCGCTACCTGGAGCGCATGACCGAGATCATCGTGCGCCACGGCGGCTGCATCGACAAGTTCATGGGCGACTCCATCATGGTGCTGTTCGGCGCGCCGCTGCCGCTGGACAACGACATCGAGGCCGCGCTGGCCTGCGCCATCGAGATGCAGCTGGCCATGGACGACATCAACGCGCAGAACCTGTTGCACGGCATGGCGCCGCTGTACATGGGCATAGGCATCAACACCGGCGAGGTGGTGGTTGGCCATCTGGGTTCTCGGTTGCACAGCGAATACACGGTGATCGGCGACCAGGTGAACCTGACCTCGCGGGTCGAGGCGCACAGCCTGCGCGGGCAAATATTGCTGAGCGAGAACACCTACCAGCAGGCCAAAGACTACATCGACATCGGCGACGTCAACGAGGTACAGGTGAAGGGCAAGCGCGGCAGTGTGCGGATGGTCGAATTGCTGGCCCTGCGCGGCGCGCATCCGATGACCGCGCCCCAGCGCGAGGTACGCAACAGCCCGCGGGTCGAGGTGAACATGCCGCTGGCCTACCAGGTGCTGCGGGGCAAATCGGTGCTGCCCCGGGAGCACACCGGCCGGATCGTCGACCTGGGCTACGGCGGCATGTTCGTCGTCAGCCCGGACGGGCTGGAGCCGTTTGACGACATCAAGATCGCGCTATCGCTGTCGCTGATGGGCCGCGAGTTGACCGAGATTTACGCCAAGGTGCTGCGGGTGACCAAGGTCGAGGAGGGGTACATGTTCCCGGTGGAATTCACCTCCATCGAGGCCAAGGCCCAGCTGGCGATCAAGGAATACGTCGACAGCATTGTGGAAGGCAGCACCCGCTGACGGGCCTACGGCGCTGGCGGATGGTCAGCCATCCAGTCAGCATAGGCATCGGGAAACGCTTCCTTGAAGCGGGCCAGATGGAAGGCCGCAATGTCATCGCGCCCTAGCAGCAGCGCGCTGTCGATCACCCGCTCCACCACCCGGGCCTCGGGAGAGAAATGCAGCAAGTCCAGCGCCAGACGCAGCTGTGCGGCCGCATTCTGCGGCGTCAGCGGTGTCACGGAGAGCTCGGCAAACCGGACCTGGCTCTGGAACAGCCGGGTGTCGCGGATCTTGTTCAAGGTGTCGGTCTGGTAAGCCGGATCGCGCGCCTCGGGCGCCAAATAGATCTGGCTGATACGGTGGTAGTCCCAGCCCGCATAAGCGCACACCGCTATTAAAAAAGTAGCTGCCCCCACATATCCCACCTGCACCAGAGGCTGATTCTTCATAAATGCCGCTGGCGGACGCCGCCACAACAGCAGCACACACAGGCCGACGGCGATCTGGAACGGGCCGTACCACAGCGGATATTCCAGCAGGCTGTGCAAACCAATCACCGCCAGCACCGACCAAGCCATCTGCCGGGTGGCGTCCGTCTCGGCCCAGGGCCGGGCACGCAGCACCCATACCGTCAGCAGGCCACACAGGGCCAGCGCCGTCGGCACACCCAGCTCCACCGCCAGATGCAGCGGCAGGTTGTGGGCGTTATCCAGAATGTCGCAAAACCGCGGGCCATCGTACAAAGTGATGTAGTGCGCATAGTCGAGTTCGCCCCAACCCCAGCCGAACCAGGGGTGCTCGGCGATCAAAGTGAGTACGTTGCGCCACAGCGTGATGCGGCTGGAACAGACTGCGTCACCGGCTTGCAGGCGGGCCCAGGCACCGCTGGACCAGGGGTCCAAGCCAATCACCATAGGCAAGGCCAGCAAGCCAAAGGCGTAAGCAAGCACGTACCCCACCACCAGACGCGCTGCCGGTTGGCGATAGCCCCCCCATAGGCCAACAAGAGCCAGCAGCATCACGATCTGGAATAAACCTGTGCGTGACGAAGACACCGCGTTGCCCACCGCCAGCAACACTGCCAAGCCCAGTGGCCCGCCTCGTAGCATCAAAGTCATGTTCGGTGGCTTAACTTGTACCAGCCACCACAACAATGCCGCGAAGGCGATGCTGGTTAGGCTCGCATACTGGTTTCGCTGCCGCAAATTGCCAAACGCCTCCCCCAGCGACGCCACATTTACCCAAGGGGAGAGCTCTGCACTCAAGCCGAAATACTGGACCAGACCAATCGCACTGCTCAGTCCGCCCGCAAGCAACCAAGCGCTGGCCGCCACCTGGGGCCAATCCAGGCGCGACGCACGCAGCCACGTCGGCCAGAACGCCTGCAGAAGCATTAGCACCGCCATTGCACCACAGGAAATCAACCAAGGGATAACCGCTGAAGTTGGGCCAGGCGCAAAAGGGTTAAGCCAGGGAACGACAAGCAGAGCACACGCAAACCAGAATTTCCAATCAATAGGGCCAAGCGCACGCATTAATAAAGCACCCGAAGTTCGTTATATTTTTCGGATTCAAAAGATACTTTCAAGGCATAGGCCGTAGGGATGGATGCCGGGCAGGAATCGACCACGTCACCGCCGCAATAGCGGGCTCAGTATGCGATAAATTAATCCATATCCGCTGTAAATCCTGAAAAGACCCCTTCGGTAAAACATTTTCCATCTTGCCTATCCATTCGTAAGCCTCTTCCGTTCGATGGCGATAGGCCAGTGCTTTCGCAAGGTTCAACATATTTGAGGGTGTTGGAAAGCTGCTTGTGATTTTTTTTAATTTTTGCAAATCATCCTCACTTATATTCGAGTCAACATCCTTTCGCGCATAGCGAATAAATTCTGCCAAATCATCCAACAAGATTACATCCGGAAATTCACCGGCCGGCAAGTTACCAACACGGGCCATCTCTAAGCGATAAGCCCTAAAACTAGCATCAACCCGAAGATAATCTCTAACAATAAAACTCAACAAGGTAAAAATTAATAAAAACATTAAAAATACAGTCCATCGACTCATCTTAAATATTATTCTATTATGCTGACTTTGATTCAGCATACCCATCACCAATCCCGTTGGCAAAAGAAAATAGGCATGATGCAAAGGTAGTTCCAGCATTGCATGAATTCCCACAGAAGAAACAAATGCCACTAAAATAGCATCGTATTTATTTGATATCTTCTTTAGCGAACCAATTATCCATATTGACAAATAAACTGCAACAGCACTTCCAAGAGGAATGCCACACCAAAGAATTAAATCCAAAAATAAATTGTGGGATTGAAGAAAAAATGCAGTCAAATTTGCATGGTCTTGTGCAACCGCCAATTGCGCAACGGCCAATCGATTCCAACCGTAACCCCACCATGGATTTTTGACAACTGCATCCAAGAACAAACTGTAGGCTTTAAGCCGCAACTGCGTGGAAGCCCCGCCCAAAGAGGCGGAACGAATCTCTACGTCAAGACCCAATATGTTGCTGAAATATTGCAATAAAAATGTGCAGGCGACAAAGTATAAAAAAAGCAACGTTACCGCTTGAGGCACTCTAGGTGACGGCCATAACTTTCTCCAAATCCAACTCGCACACATTATCCAAAATAATGCTAAAAATGCCATTCTAGATTGAGTCATCACTATGCCAAACAACAAAATCATCGCTGTGGCAATAGCAAATATAAATCCAATCTTTTTTCTACATATTCCCCAGGCACACGCTAACAGCCCCCAAATTTGCAGAGTAGCCAGTTGGTTGGGTTGACCTAAATTCGCAGAGGGACGGCCGGGTGAAAACTCAGCGGACCAAACCTCCAATTGGTCAAAATCGAATGATATGCCTAACCATTGCCGCAACTGCAAGCCGACAGACACCATGGCGGCAATTCCAATGGCTAGAAATAAACCGTCGGCAGCCATATTCGGCGTGGCCGCTTCCCAGCGAGAACCGACCAAAAGCGAACACAAAAAACCTAATAAATAGGCAGTGCACACCCATGCTTGACCCGCATATGGAATCATTCCCGCAAAAAATTGTACGAATGGCATGAATGAGAGTAGCGCCACAACTACAGGCAGAGCATACCAATCGACCTTCTCACGGGATCGCACGATGACAGCCAACCCCGCAAAAGACAACATTGCAGCCACCCAAGCATCGGTATGGAATGTAGCCCACGGATAATAATGGTTGGGAATGAGCCATGCCATTGCCAGCAATGGAACCCACAAACTTAACCAAAGAGGAGGAAGCGGCTTTTTCAAAATGAAATTTTTTCAGTTTTACGGCAACAAACACTACTTAATACAAGTGTTTTAGACATAAAAAAAGCCCCCCGAAGGAGGCCTTTAGGCAAGTTTTTATCAAACGCCTTGGCAGCTAGCAGGACGGTATTTAGCAGTAACGGTACCAGAGCAAATCCAGATAACTTGGCCAGTTGTCGAAGAATACGTACCAACCAACTGGATATTAGAGCCAGTAATTCGAGCTTCACCTTGGGCGGTAGCCGTTACGATCCCGTTCGTTGTTGCAGAAGTCGTGTAAGAAACCGCGCTCACATATTTGGAAACTTGATTATTCACAGTTGCACTAGCAACATCCGGCATTTGACCAAAAACCTGTGCGGCCTCAGAAATGGAGGTCTTGGCAGAAGAAGCCGCCAAAATAACCTCAGAAACCTTCGCTCGCACGGTGTAATCTTGGTATGCAGGCAAAGCTACTGCAGCCAAAATACCAATAATTGCCACCACAATCATCAATTCGATGAGGGTAAAGCCTTTTTGTAAAGATCGTTTCATTAATAAGCTCCAAAATAAGTTAAGACGAAACAAATAAGCAGTTATCGTGCCAGGTACAAAAAATTTATAAATGCGAAATGTGATGAAAATGCCACCCAGTTTCGCCCTTTATTTTAGAGCCCCCCCCGCAAAGACGGACATCATTGTCAACTTTTAACTTTGAAAGAAATAGAGTGACATTTTTGTCACTCTATTTTACACATCCAACTCACACCTCAAACGCCTGCCCCGCCTGCAACCAACGGATGTCATGGGAAACAACTCGATCTGTAGGAAACATTGCGTCAAACTGAGCGATCTCATCCATGATCAACTCTGTCTCAAAAGGTTTAGTGTGAGTGATGAAGATGGGAAATTGCTGCTGTTCGCCAATCCCGTCCAGCTCATTGGCCAACGTAGCTGGAGATAAATGCAAGCTGCGACGAGCGAGTTCCTTTTCCCTGTTACTGAATGCCGTTTCAATCACCAGCATAGCCACATCAAGTTGCTCCAGTCGCAACCAGAAGGCAGGGTTGCGCTCGGTATCACCGGTAAAGACCCAGCATGGGCCTCCGCCTGACACGGCATAGCCGACGGCCGGGACGGTATGTACAGCAGGTAAAGCTTCGATGCTTTTACCAGCGATACAGGTTATTTGCCCTACTGCGATTTCGTGAAAACTGATAAATGGTGCGACGGCAGAGGGGATCACACTGAAGTCTGGCCAAATCACATTATTAAAAATATGCGCTTTCAGTGCAGTAATGGTGCCACCCAGGGCGTAAATTTTCAGTGCTTCCGTCCTCTGGGAGGCCACAGCGTCCACCATCAGCGGCAGCGCGGCCACATGGTCCAGATGGGAGTGGGTGAGGAAAACGTGATTGACCGCGCACATTTCATCCAGTGTAAGGTCACCGACTCCGGTGCCCGCATCGATCAGCACATCCGAATCGATAAGGAAAGACGTGGTCCGGCAGTCTTTCGCGATGGCGCCGGAGCATCCCAGCACGCGGACCTTCATGGGCATACCTTTTATATAAGCTCAAATTAGCGGGGCCATCTCGATCAAAATCTGACGGCAACTGAGACATCGAGGCTACCTCGCCTGCCAAAGGCAAAAAAGGTATTTTTTCTCATTCTGAAACAGAAAATAAGCGCTTTACAGTTCGTTCACCATTTGAAATGCAGAATTGCACGCCATCTTCTGACACAAGTGATGACGCTTATCGAGGCTCTGACAATGTTTAAGGCTGGATGAACTGCATTTGCGTACCCGCAAGCTGCAACACATCGCTATGTTTGAGCGACACCGGTGTAGCGCCAATCGGCGCACCATTCAGCATGGGCTGTTCGGCGCCTTCGACATGCACCACGACGTATCCGTGAGGGCGTCGGGTAATCGCCGCCACCGCTACCCCAGGTTTACCTAAAGTAGTAACTACTTTGGTCAAGGTCACTTCACGCCCTGCAGCAGCACCTGTCAACACCTTGATCGCTGCATGGCTATGGGCTGCGAGCTCCGCACCGGCGAGAGGTGTAGGAGCAGAGTGGTCGGACGCTCGACGGGTGTACTGCACCGGCCCCGTCGCCAAAGGCACTCCGCTGACCACGCCCGGCCGCGTCGTAAAGGCCCTCTCCAAGCCAGCTTCTGCGCCTTCATGGATGAACTTGAGCTTGTATTTCCCGACTTCCACCAAATCGTTGTTTTGCAGAACCTGTTTGCGGGCGGCCTTGCCGTTGATATAGGTACCGTTGGTGCTATTGAGGTCTTCCAGATGGACTTCCTGCCCCACCATCAGGACGACCGCATGCTCACCGCTGACCGCCAGATTGTCGATAACGATGTCGTTGTATGGCCGACGCCCCAAAGTCGTACGGTCTTTGGTCAACTGTACTTCTTTGATGACCACTCCATCGATCGAAACGATCAATTTGGGCATGGTCGGCTCCTGTGTCTGTTCATGGACTTGGCACCCGTAAAAATCTAGCTTCCTAATAGCCGGGACACCAGTCCCCGTTTTTTGGAACCGGCCATGGCTTGCACCAGCAAGACTGTAATGTTATCCCGTCCGCCGTGTGCATTGGCGATGCTGACCAGTTGGATGGCTTTTTGTTCTAGCTCGGCATCGGTTTCCATGATACGGGCGATCGGGGTATCTTCAACCATATCAGACAAGCCATCGGAACACATCAAGTACACATCGCCCTCTTCTACGACATGCTCATGTACTTCCAGCAGCACGGTATCTTCAATACCCAGTGCGCGGGTCACCAGATTCTTGTTCACTGAAATAGCCGCTTGGGCCGGCGTAATCAGACCCGCATCCAGTTGCTCTTGTAGCAAAGAATGGTCTTTGGTGATTTGTACTAAGGCGTTGTTGCGGAACCGGTAACAGCGCGAGTCGCCAATATGGCCTAACAGCAGACGGGAATCCTGGAACACGCCCACCACCAGCGTGGTGCCCATGCCTGCATATTGCTCATGTGTGTTGGCCGCCGTAAACACGGCCAGATTGGCGTTGTGCACGCAAATATCCATGGCGCGCCGAACTTCCTTACCATTAGCCTGGAGGCCTGCGTCCAGCAACCAGCGCCCTAGTTCCGTTTGGATAAAGGCGGTCGCCATACTGCTGGCAACCTCGCCTGCGTTGTAGCCACCCATGCCATCCGCCAAGACGGCGACCCCGCTGGGCGCGTCAAAGGCCACGGCATCTTCGTTATTTTCACGCAGAAGGCCGGGGTGGGTTTGCGTGCAGAACTCGTAAATCATCTTGTTGTCAGGCTAACTTCAGGGCAGCAAACTACCGTATGCAGAGGACGGGATCATAGTCTGCCGCGGTATGCGGTCGATCTGACACATCGACATGCGAAATTACGCAATTTTGATATATTTTGTTACAAATGACACATAAAAACAGCCCCAATGGGGCTGTTTCACTGAGCACAGAGGAGCAGGTCAGGGTTAGTAAGCGATAAACCGCAAATCAGACGGCCTCAGCCGAAGGTTTGCGCTGCATGAATTTCCCCACGGCCAAGACAATCAAAGCGCCAGCGATGCCAAATGCATAGTGCCAGTTCTTGTCTTGCGGCAGGTACTGGACCAAAGCTGGATCGCTGTGCGCCATGGTGCCGGCAATCCAGCCCAGCAACATGCCACCCACGGTAATGATGAACGGGAAGCGGTCCATCAGCTTCAGCACGATCTGGCTACCACCCACAATGATGGGGATGCTGACCAGCAGACCGAAGATCACTAGCGGCAACTGGTGCGCCTCACCGGCCCCCTGGGCCGCACCCGCGATCGCGATCACGTTGTCGATGCTCATGACCAAGTCGGCCACGATCACGGTTTTCACCGCACTCCACAGCTTGTCGCTGGCCTGGATGTTGTCATGACCACCATCCTCCTCAGGCACCAGCAATTTGACGCCAATCCACAGCAGCAAAATCGCGCCCACCAGCTTGAGATACGGCACTTGCAACAGTGACAGCGCAAAAGCGATCAGCACCACGCGCAACACAATTGCGCCCACCGTACCCCACAAGATGCCCTTGGTACGTTGCTTGGCAGGCAAGCCCCGGCAAGCCAGGGCAATGACAACGGCGTTGTCCCCCCCCAGCAGGATGTCGATCATGATGATTTGGCCGACAGCCAGCCAGAAATGGGCTGTGAGGAATTCTTCCATGGTGGTCCTTAGCGTAACAGCTCGTACGGGTCCGCCTGCGCGTAGCGTCTAAGCAAAAATCTGATTGTCCCCTAAACAATTCAGGCCTGGCACTGTGGATAACCGCAATACCAGGCCTGTCGAGGGAACGTCAGGACTGGCAGACCCGATGGCCGTGCCAGACCTTGGCGCGTGTCCGCCTTACTTGAGCAAAGCCTTCAGCAACTTGGCCATTTCAGAAGGATTGCGCGTGACGGTGAAGCCACACTCTTCCATCACCGCCAGCTTGGCATCGGCCGTGTCGGCGCCACCGGAGATCAGCGCACCGGCGTGGCCCATGCGCTTGCCGGGAGGCGCGGTCACGCCAGCGATGAAGCCAACGATAGGCTTCTTCATGTTCAGCTTGCACCAGCGGGCTGCTTCGGCTTCGTCCGGACCACCGATTTCGCCGATCATGATGACCGCATCGGTATCTGGATCGTCGTTGAAAGCCTTCATCACGTCGATGTGCTTCAGACCGTTGATCGGGTCGCCACCGATACCGACAGCGCTGGACTGGCCCAGGCCGATTTCGGTCAGTTGGGCCACAGCTTCATAGGTCAGCGTGCCAGAGCGCGAAACCACGCCAATCCGACCCTTGCGGTGGATGTGGCCGGGCATGATGCCGATCTTGATTTCGTCAGGCGTGATCAGGCCAGGGCAGTTCGGGCCCAGCAGCAGGGTCTTCTTACCGCCAGCAGCTTCCTTGGCCTTCATGCGGTTGCGCACTTCCAGCATGTCCTTGACCGGGATGCCTTCGGTGATACAGATAGCCAGGTCCAGGTCGGCTTCAACCGCTTCCCAGATGGCTGCCGCTGCGCCAGCGGGTGGCACGTAGATCACCGACACGGTGGCGCCGGTATCTGCAGCCGCTTCCTTGACCGAAGCGAAAATTGGGATGCCGAAAATCGATTCGCCAGCCTTCTTGGGGTTCACACCCGCGACGAAAGCATTCTTACCGTTCGCGTATTCCTGGCACTTTTCGGTGTGGAACTGTCCGGTCTTGCCGGTAATACCTTGGGTGATGACCTTGGTGTCTTTGTTGATGTAAATAGACATTGCTTATTCCTTAGGCAGCTTTGACCGCAGCAACCACTTTTTCAGCCGCTTCGGCCATGGTGTCTGCACTGATGATGGGCAGACCGGATTCGGCCAGCATCTTCTTGCCCAAGTCTTCGTTGGTACCCTTCATGCGTACCACCAGTGGCACGGACAGGTTCACGGCCTTGCAGGCGGTGATCACGCCGGTGGCGATGGTGTCGCACTTCATGATGCCGCCGAAGATGTTGACCATGATGGCCTCGACCTTGGGGTTCTTCAGCATGATCTTGAAGGCTTCGGTGACCTTCTCGGGGGTGGCACCGCCGCCCACGTCCAGGAAGTTGGCCGGCTCTGCACCGTACAGCTTGATGGTGTCCATGGTGGCCATGGCCAGGCCAGCGCCGTTCACCAGGCAGCCGATGTTGCCGTCCAGGCTGATGTAGGCCAGGTCGAACTTGGAAGCTTCGACTTCGGCTGCATCTTCTTCGTCCAGATCGCGGTAGGCCACGATTTCTGGGTGGCGGAACAGCGCGTTCGGGTCGAAATTGAACTTGGCGTCCAGCGCCATCAGGTTGCCCTTGGAGTCGCAGTTCAGCGGGTTGATTTCCACCAGCGAGGCGTCGGTCTCCATGTAGCACTTGTACAGCTTGGCGAAGATGTCGACAGCCTGGTCGACCGAGCCACCGGTCAAGCCGATGGCCGCGGCGATCTTCTTGCTCTGCTCGGTCGTGATGCCGGTCAGTGGATCGACGTACTCGGTGATGATCTTCTCGGGCGTGGCGTGCGCCACTTCCTCGATGTCCATGCCGCCTTCGCTAGAAGCGATAAAGGCAACCTTCTGCGTGGCGCGGTCGGTGACCAGCGATACATACAGTTCATTCTTGATGTCGGCGCCGTCTTCGATATAGAGGCGGCGAACCTTCTGGCCTTCAGGGCCGGTCTGGTGCGTCTTGAGCTGCATGCCGAGGATCTCGCCGGCCAGCTTCTTCACGTCATCAATGGTCTTGGCGACCTTGACGCCGCCGCCCTTGCCGCGGCCACCAGCGTGGATCTGTGCTTTGACAACCCAGACCGGGCCGCCGAGTTTTTGGGCGGCTTCCACCGCTTCTTGCACTGTGAATGCCGGAATGCCCTTCGGCACTGGCACACCAAAATTGCGCAAGATTTCCTTGCCTTGGTATTCGTGAATCTTCATGAGGGCTCTCTCAGGAATGGATGGGGTTTCTACTCGTCTGTCTTGTATAAGACTGGCGTGCTGCGTTCTGTCAGCCCGCGAATGTATCATGTTGCAGCGCACAACACCTTACAACCATAGGCCCACCATGCCCAAAGTCTTTATCGATGGCGAAGCCGGTACCACCGGTCTTCAAATCCGCGAACGCCTGCAATCGATGCCGCAGATCGAGTTGGTCAGCATCGCCCCCGAACTGCGCAAAGACCCCGCCGCCAAGCGCGCGCTGATGGCCGAAGTGGACTTGGTCATCCTCTGCCTGCACGACGATGCGGCCATCGCATCGGTGGCCATGGTCGACAGCCTGCCGGGTAAAAAGCCCAAGATCATCGACGCCTCCACCGCCCACCGTACCGCACCCGGCTGGGTCTTCGGTTTCCCCGAACTGGCGCCCGGCCAGCAAGAAGCCGTGGCCAAAGCGGACCGTGTCGGCAACCCCGGCTGCTACGCCACCGGCGCCATCGCGCTGATCCGCCCGCTGGTGGATGCCGGCCTGCTGGCGCCCGATGCGGCTCTGGCCCTGCCTTCGGTCAGCGGCTATTCGGGCGGCGGGCGCAGCATGATGGAAGCCTATGAAAAGGGCGAAGCGCCGCTGTTTGAAATCTACGCACTCGGCCTGCAGCACAAGCATCTGCCGGAAATCATGCGCTACACCGGCCTGACGCGTCGGCCGATTTTTGTGCCCTCGGTGGGCAACTTTGCGCAGGGCATGCTGGTGCAATTGCCGCTGCATCTGGACCTGCTGCCCGGCCAACCGAAAGCCCAAGATCTGCACGACGCCCTGGCACGCCACTACGCGGGCAGCGAATGGGTGACGGTGGAAGCCCCGGGCGACAGCGGCAAGCTGGATGCCACGGCCCTGGTGAATACCAACAAGATGGAATTGCGGGTGTTTGGCAACGAAACCCACCGCCACGCGGTGCTGATTGCACGCCTGGACAACCTGGGCAAGGGCGCCAGCGGCGCTGCAGTGCAAAACCTGAAATTGATGCTTGGGTTGTAAGCCGGCGCTAGCTATTACTTTAATAGCTGGTGGCGCAGGTATTGGCTGCGCCACAGCCCTTAAAGGCTTGAACTTCTAAAAACCGTCTTCCGCCTCGTCACTGCCGGCCACCACGCGGCGTACCGCATCGGACGAAAAGCCCCGCGCCAGCAGAAACCGCTGCTGCTTGCCGCGGGCTGCGGCGTCTTCGGGCGGGCTGCCGAACTTCTTGCGCCAGACCTCGCGGGCCCGGGCCAGCTCGGTCTCTTGCAGACCCGCCACCGCGTCCAGCACCGCACCCGGGTCCAGGCCCTTGGTCTGCAATTCCTGGCGGATGCGGGCCGCGCCCAGCTTGCTGGCACGCCGGTAGAGCACCGAATCCACCACCCGCTGTTCGTTGATGAAATCCTTGGCCTGCAGCTCGTCCAGCGCCTGCGCCAGCTCACCCGGATGTTCCTCAAACACCGCCAGCTTGCGCTCCAGCTCAGCCCGCGAATATTCGCGGCCGCTGAGCAGGCGCAAAGCCCGGCCTTTCAGGCTGATGGGCGACAAGCTTTTGCTCGGTTGGAACGCCATCTGCTATCTCTTTAATAGCTGCTAGCGCAAATACTACCTGCGCCAGAGGCCTGTTTATGCCTCAACCTTGGCTTTTTTCACTTCCTTGACTTCCTTGGCCTCTTCCGGCGCGGCCAGGATCAGCGGGATACCCAGCGACTCACGCACCTTGTTCTCGATCTCGGTCGACAGGCTGGGGTTCTCGCGCAGGAATTCGCGGGCGTTATCGCGGCCCTGCCCGATTTTTTCGCCGTTGTAGGCGTACCAGGCGCCGGACTTTTCGATGATCTTGGCCTCCACACCCATGTCGATGATTTCGCCGTGGCGGCTGATGCCCTCGCCAAACAAGATGTCGAACTCGGCGGTTTTGAACGGGGGCGAAACCTTGTTCTTCACCACCTTGACCTTGGTTTCGTTACCGATGGAATCGTCGCCCTTTTTGATGGTGCCGGTACGGCGGATGTCCAGGCGCACCGAGGCGTAGAACTTCAGCGCATTGCCGCCGGTAGTGGTTTCGGGCGAGCCGAACATCACGCCGATCTTCATGCGGATCTGGTTGATGAAGATGACCATGCAGTTGGCCTTCTTGATGTGGGCGGTCAGCTTGCGCAGCGCCTGGCTCATCAAGCGGGCCTGCAGGCCGGGCAGGCTGTCGCCCATTTCGCCTTCCAGCTCGGCCTTGGGGGTCAGCGCCGCCACCGAGTCGACCACGATCAGGTCCACCGCGCCGGAGCGCACCAGGGAGTCGACGATTTCCAGCGCCTGCTCGCCGGTATCGGGCTGGCTGATCAGCATTTCCTGCAGGTTCACACCCAGGTTTTGGGCGTATTGCGTGTCGAGTGCGTGCTCGGCATCGACGAAGGCGCAGGTGCCGCCGAGCTTCTGCATTTCAGCGATAACCTGCAGGGTCAGCGTGGTTTTGCCGCTGGATTCCGGGCCGTAGATTTCGATGACGCGGCCGCGTGGCAGACCGCCGACGCCCAGCGCGATGTCCAAACCCAGCGAACCGGTGGAGACGACCTGGATGTCCTCGATCACCTCGCCCTCGCCCAGACGCATGATGGTGCCCTTGCCGAACTGCTTTTCAATCTGCGCCAGCGCGGCCTGCAAGGCCTTGGCTTTTTCTGCGACGGCGGCAGCGGTCGGTGCGGGTACGGGGGTGCGGGCGGTGGGGTTCATATCGGGTCTTTCAAAATCAAAGGGTTTAACCGCTGTACCGCCTGCTATTAACAACAGGCTGGATGCTTGAACAGTAGTTTATGTGCGCCATAAATTTCTGCAATAGATTTATTAGTCAGTTTGGCTTACCATTTACCAATGGCAGATTTGGCACCCGAACCCGGCTGGCGCGAGACCCATCTGGGGCGCATGATGGAGGCCGCCCTGCGCCGCTTCGACGCCCGCGTGCTGGAGCTGATGGCCCGCAATATCGAGGTGCCGCTGGCGCTGAGCAACCTGGCGGCGCGCGCCCAGGTGGGCGCCGCCCACATCCACATCACCCGGCATCTGCCGCTGCAGGGCGCGCGCCTCACCGAGCTGGCGGCCCAGGCCGGCATGAGCAAACAGGCCATGGGCGATCTGGTCGACCAATGCGTGGCCTGGGGCATGGTGGCGCGCGAACCCGATCCGCTGGACGCGCGGGCCCGGCGCGTGGTGTTCACCGCCACCGGCCTAGTCTGGCTGCAGGCGTTCCAGGATGCCGTGGTCCAGGCCGAAGCCGAATTCCACCAGGCCGTTGGCCCCGAGGTGGCAACCGTGGTGGCGCTGGGGCTGGAAGCGTATGCGACCTAAAATCGGCCCGTAAAACAAATGCCGCACACAGCGGCAAAGGAGACAAGGATGCGCATCCTCATTGCGGAAGATGACCAGGTACTGGCAGACGGCCTGCTGCGCGGCTTGCGGGCCTCGGGCGCGGCGGTAGACCATGTCTCCAATGGCAGCGAGGCCGATACCGCCCTGCTGACCCACCATGAATTCGACCTGTTGATCCTGGACCTGGGTCTGCCCAAGATGCATGGGCTGGAGGTGTTGAAGAAGCTGCGCGCCCGCGGCTCCTCGCTGCCGGTGCTGATACTGACCGCCGCCGACAGCGTGGAAGAACGCGTCAAAGGCCTGGACTACGGTGCCGACGACTACATGGCCAAACCCTTTTCGCTGCAGGAGCTGGAAGCCCGGGTGCGCGCCCTGGCGCGTCGCGGCGCGGGCGGCGCCAGCAGCAGCATCCAGCACGGCCCGCTGGTGTACGACCACGCAGGGCGCATGGCCACCATCGACGGCAAGCTGGTCGAGCTGTCGGCCCGCGAACTGGGCCTGCTGGAGGTGCTGCTGCAGCGCGCTGGGCGGCTGGTCAGCAAGGAGCAACTGATCGAGCGCCTGTGCGAATGGGGCGAAGAGGTCAGCGTCAACGCCATCGAGGTCTACATCTACCGGCTGCGCAAGAAGATCGAGAAAGGCCCGATACGCATCGCCACCGTGCGCGGCCTGGGCTACTGCCTGGAAAAGATTGCGCCGTGATTTACGCCGTAATGTGTGCCTTGAATGTTACATAGCACATTACTATTGAAACATAAGCCCCCAAAGACAAAACCTACAAAACTTTTTATAATTGCGTCCATGCGTATGTCCACCCAAGCTTTGATCCTCTAGAAACCTTCCGATTTTTCGGAGGGCTTATGCGCCTGGCCGGAACCCACACAACCCCGGCAATTTGTGCGGGGTTTTTTGCTTTCTGGACCCGTGTTTTTAAGGAATTTCCATGCACACCTTTGACAAGCTGATCGCCGCAATTCATCCGCACCAGTGGATGGTGGGCTTGCGCTCGTCCATTGGTGTCGCTGCCGACGCGCAAGACATAAACCGCTAGCTGCGGGATTTTTTCAAGGCTGAGGAACAGCCATTGAAACCCCTGGCCAGCATTGAGCAGGCCAGGGGTTTTGTCTTTAAGGAACATAGTATGAACACGCGACAACTTCGCAACATCGGCATCATCGCCCACGTCGACGCTGGCAAGACCACCGTCAGCGAACGGGTGCTGTTCACCACCGGCGAAATCCACCGGACCGGTGAGGTACACGACGGCAACGCCACCATGGACTACGACCCGCAGGAGCGGGCGCGCGGCATCACCATCAACAGCGCCGCCACCACCGTGGCCTGGCGCGGCCACCAGATCAACCTGATCGACACGCCCGGCCACATCGACTTCAACATCGAGGTCAGCCGCTCGCTGCGCGTGCTCGACGGCGCGGTCGTGGTGTTCGACGGCGTGGCCGGCGTGGAGCCGCAGACCGAGACCAACTGGCGCCTGGCCGACCAATACCATGTGCCGCGCATCGCCCTGGTCAACAAGCTGGACCGCACCGGCGCCGACTTTGCGCGCGTGGTCGCGATGATCGCCGAACGCCTGGGCGTGCAACCCCTGGTGCTGCAACTGCCGATAGGCCAGGAAGCCGAATTTGCCGGCGTGGTCGACCTGCTGAGCATGCAAGCCCTGTACTGGCCCCCCAACGAACGCGGCCAGCCCACACTGACGCGCGCCGCCATTCCCGCCAACATGCAGCAAGCCGCCGAGGCGGCGCGCCGCACCCTGGTTGATCTGGCCGTGGAACAGGACGACGCCGCGCTCACGGCATATCTGGATGGCCAGGCCGTGCCCGACGACAGCCTGCGCGACTGCATCCGCAAGGGCACGCTGACCCGCGCCTTCGTGCCGGTGCTGGCCGGCGCAGCCTTGAAGAACAAGGGCATAGAGCCCTTGCTCGACGCCGTGGTCGACTACCTGCCGGCGCCCGAAGACCGCGCCAGCGATCTGCCATCCGGTGACGGTTTTGCGGCCCTGGTGTTCAAGGTTGTGCACGACGAGCACGGCACGCTGAGCTATCTGCGCGTCTACCGTGGCGAAGCCCATGCGGGCACCCAGGTGCTGAACGCCAACACCGGCCAGCGCGAGCGCTTGTCGCGCGTGGTGCAAATGCATGCGGACCGGCGCGAGGAACTGGCACTGGCGCAAGCCGGCGACATCGTGGCCGTGGCCGGGCTGAAGAACAGCAAAACCGGCCACACGCTCACCGACCCGGCGCAGCCGGTGCTGCTGGAGGAAATCCACGCGCCTGAGCCCGTCATCTCGATGGCGGTGGAGCCGCGCTCGCGCGAAGACCAGGACAGCTTCTCGCGCGGCCTGCACACGCTGGTCGACGAAGACCCGAGCCTGCGCCTCGGCCAGGACGACGAAACCGGCCAGACCCTGCTGTCCGGCGTCGGCGAGCTGCAGCTGGAAGTGACGTTGGAAAAGCTGCGCAGCCGCTTCGGCGTGACCGTGCATACCGGCCAGCCCCAGGTAGCGCTGCGCGAGACCATCAGCCGCCCGGCCCAGGTGCGCCATCTGCACAAAAAGCAGAGCGGCGGCCCCGGCCAGTACGCCGAGGTGGTGCTGCGCATCGAGCCGCTGGAGCGCGGCGGCGGCCTGCTGTTTGAGAGCGCCGTCACGGGCGGGGCGATTCCGAAGGAATTCATCCCCAGCGTGGAGCAAGGCGTGCGGCGTGCGGCCCTGGCCGGCGTGCTGGCCGGGCATCCGGTGGTGGATGTGCGGGTGGTGCTGGAAGACGGTAGCTTCCACGAGAAGGACTCGTCGACCCTGGCGTTTGAGGCCGCCGGCATGCAGGCCTTTACCCAGGCCCAGCGCAGTGCCGGGCCGACTCTGCTGGAGCCGGTGATGGACGTGGAAGTCACCACGCCGATGGACCATGTGGGCGACGTGATTGGCGACCTGAACCGCAGGCGCGGCCATGTGCGCAGCCAGGACCAGCGCGGCAACGCGGCGGTTGTGCGCGCCATGGTGCCGCTGCAGACGCTGTTTGGCTACATCGGCAGCCTGCGCGCGCTGACCGCCGGACGCGCCAGCTACACGATGCAGTTCGACCACTACGCCGAGGCGCCGCGGCAAGTGCCGGCACACGCCTGAGCCTGACAAGGGCGAACCGCAAGGTTCGCCCTTTTTTATGCATGAAATCAGCAGCTAGCGCATATTTCACCTGCGCCAGCAGCTATCTAAACAGTAACAGAACCCTGCCACTGCCGTACATAGGCCGGCACGTCGCCGGGCCCGGGTGCGTCCTCCACCGGCGCAGCCTGGGTCTGCACCAGCGGCAGCACACCCGTCCACACCGGAATGCCCATGTCCTCCGCATCGTCGATGGGCGGGCCGCTGCGCAGCTTGCACACCGCCTCATCCAGCGCGATGCGCATCACCGTGGTGGCGGCGAATTCCTTGTCGTTGCCGCGGCGGATTTCCGCATTCCGGCCCGGCGCCAGCTTGTCCATGAAGGCATCCAGCGCGGCGCGTTTGGCAGCGTCTTCGGTCACGCGTTCAAAGCTGCCGTAGATCACGGCCGAGCGGTAGTTCATCGAATGGTTGAAGGCCGAGCGCGCCAGCACCAGGCCGTCCACATGGGTGATGGCCACGCAGGCCTGGGTGCCGCCGGCCAACAGCTTCAGCAGGCGGCCGCCGTTCGAGCCGTGGATGTACAAATGCTCGCCCTCGCGCCAGCAGGCAGTGGGGATGTTGTGCGTGCCCTTGTCGTCCACGAAAGCGATGTGGCACACATAGGCTGCATCGATGATGGCGTGCAGCGTGCTGCGCTGGTAGTCGGCGTTCTCGGCAATCCGGCGGATGCGGGTGCGTGCGCTGGGCGGCGCAACGGCGGTGTCGGTCATGGGGCGGGTTTCCAAAAGAAGAGTGAAAGGCAGCGCACTATAATTTTTACTGGCTCTAAAAATAGAACCAGAAGTCATTAATTTTCTAGAACCACGATTCATTTATAAACCCCAATGACGTGCGCCACGGCTCTCACTCCAGGAACCCATGGGGCCGGCTTTGCCGGACCATCGGGTTCGCCCCCTGAAGGGGGTTGGCGAGAGCGACACGAAGTGCGCGAAGCCTGGGGGGGGAACCATGTAAGGCCACGATGGACTACGCCGTACTGTTCGCACAATTCAGCCAGGCCCATGCGCAGCACGGCTGGCCGCGCCAACGCCTGCTGCATGCCTGCCTGCGCGCGGCCATCCGCAGCGGCACGCTCGGCGCCGGCACGCGCCTGCTGGCGACGCGGCAGTTGGCCAGCGACCTGGGTGTGTCGCGCAACACCGTGCTGTACGCGTACGAGCAGTTGGCCACCGAAGGCTATGTGCAGCCGGATCGGCGCGGCACGCGGGTGGCGGACGTGGCCGTCGCCCGCCCAGCCGCACGGACGCGCCCGGCCCAGCCGCCACCCACCCTGTCGCGCCGTTCCCAAACGGCAGAGCCGCTGCCCGAAGCGCATTTGATGGGCGCCTTCGTGCCCGGTGTGCCCTCGCTGGTCGACTTTCCGCTGCCGGCCTGGCAGCGGCTGATGGACCGGGCCTGGCGTGCCACCTCTACCGTGCAGCTCAACTACGGCGGCCCGGCCGGCCAGCCACTGCTGCGCGAAGCGATTGCCGAGCATCTGCGCGCCTCGCGCGGCGTGGTCTGCGAGGCGCGCCAGGTGTTCGTCACCGACGGCACGCAAAGCAGCCTGGACCTGTGCGCCCACGCCTTCGCCGACGCCGGCGACACCGTGTGGCTGGAAAACCCCGGCTACCGCGGCGCGCTGACGGCGTTCAAAGCCGCCGAGCTGCGGGTCCACGGCATTCCGGTGGACGTGGACGGCATGGCGCCCAGCGCTGACGACTGGCGCCAACATGCACCGAAGCTGGTCTACGCCACGCCCTCCCACCAGTACCCGCTGGGCAGCGTGCTGAACCTGCCGCGCCGGCTGGCGCTGATCGCCCAGGCCCAGGCTGCGGGCGCGCTGCTGATCGAGGACGATTACGACAGCGAATTCCGCCACGACGGCCCGCCGCTGGCCGCCATGCAGGGCCTGCTGCCGGATGCGCCGGTGCTGTACCTGGGCACCTTCAGCAAGACCATGTTTCCGGCGCTGCGCATTGGCTTCATCGTGGTGCCGCAGAACCTGGTGGCGCCGCTGGAGCGGCTGGTGACGCAGTCGGTGCCACGGGGCCGCGCGGCCGACCAACTGGCGCTGGCGGAGTTTCTGCGCAGCGGCCAGTTCGCGACCCATCTGCGCCGCATGCGCCGCCTGTACCGGCAGCGGCGCGATGCGCTGCACAGCGCGCTGGAGAAATATCTAGGCGGCGTAGCCCAGGTCTATGGCGGCTCGGCCGGCATGCACCTGGCGCTGGGCCTGGATGCGTCGATTCCGGATGTGCTGGTCAGCGCCCAGGCCTTGCAAAAAGGCATCGTCGCGCACCCGCTGAGCGCCCATGCAGTAGGCGACAGCGGGCCGGTGTGGAACGGGCTGATGCTGGGCTACGCCCAGGTACCGGCAGAGCAGATGGACGCGGCGGTGAAGAAGCTCGCGGCCATCGTCCGCAAGCAAGGCTGAACTACAGGCGCTGCTGCGTCGCCTCGTCGAACACATGGACGCGGGCCGGATCGATGGCCAGCGTGATGTTGTCGCCGGGCTTGACCAGCAAGCGGTCGTGCACCAGCGCCTGCACCGGCTGGCCCTGGGCTTCGCAGGTCAGCAAGGTGTCGGCACCGCTGAACTCGACCACCTTGACTTCGCAGGGGATGCCATTGGCTTCGCCCGCCGGCCGCACCTGCAGATGCTCGGGGCGCAGGCCTAGCAGCACACGGCGGCTGCCCAGGCTGGCAAACGTGTCCCGCAGCAGGACTTGACCACCAAAATCGGCTATGGCGCAGGTATTGTCTGCGCCAGCAGCTACTATATTCATAGCAGGAGAACCGATAAAAGTCGCCACGAAGCTGTTGCAGGGTCGGTCATACAGCTCGGCCGGCGTGCCGATCTGCTCGACCTTACCGTCGCGCAGCACGATGATGCGGTCGGCCATGGTCATGGCTTCGATCTGATCGTGGGTCACGTAGACGGACGTGGTCTTCAGCCGCTGGTGCAGGGCGCGGATTTCGGTGCGCATTTGCACCCGCAGCTTGGCGTCCAGATTGCTCAGCGGCTCGTCGAACAGAAACACCTGCGGGTCGCGCACCATGGCCCGGCCCATGGCCACGCGCTGGCGCTGACCGCCAGACAACTGGCGCGGCAGGCGATCCAGCATCTTGTCCAGGCCCAGCATCTTGGCGGCGCCCGCCACCTTGCTGGCGATGGTGCCAGGCGGTGTGCCGGCAATCATCAGGCCAAAGCCCATGTTGTCCTGCACCGTCATATGCGGGTACAGCGCATAGGTCTGGAACACCATGGACACGCCCCGCTCTTTGGGCGGCAGGCCGTTGACGACCTTGTCGCCGATGCGTATCTGGCCGGCGTCGGGCGCGTCCAGCCCGGCCAGCATGCGCAGCAAGGTGGATTTTCCGCAGCCGCTGGGGCCGACGAAAACGGCGAATTCACCGTCGCCGATGGCGATGTCGACGCCGCGGATGACCTGGGTGTTGGCAAAGGATTTCTCGATGCCGGAGAGAGTGACGGATGCCATGGATGTATATGCTCTGGATAAAAAGTTAGCCGCCCTTGACACCGCCGGCGGTGAGTCCGCCCACGATTTCCTTTTGGATCAGCAAGGTGAGGATCAGCACCGGCAAGGTGACCAGCAAGGCCGCCGCTGCCAGCGGGCCCCAGGCGATCTGCTCGAAGGTCAGCACGTTGTAGATGGCGACCGGCAGGGTGCGGGTTTCACGCCCCGCCAGCACCGCGCCGAAGATGAAGTTGTTCCACGAAAAGATGAAGGCCAGGATGCCGGCCACCGTGATGCCGGGCCGGGCCAGCGGCAAGGCGATATGTCGAAAGCGCTGCCAGGGCGAGCAGCCATCGACCACCGCCGCCTCTTCCAGCTCCACCGGCAAGGTCTCGAAATAACCCGACACGATGTAGACCATGATGGGCACGGTTATCACCAAATGGGTGATGATCACCGGCGCCAAGGTACCCGTCAGACCCAGCGCCTGGAACAAGGTGAACAGCGGGATCAGAAAGCTGATGGCCGGTGTCATGCGGGCGATCAGAATCACCATCAGCAGCTTGCGCGCCTTCATGCGCGCCACGCCGTAGCCGGCCGGCACGCCGATCAGCAGCGCTACCACCGTCGCCGTACCCGACACCATGATGCTGTTCAGCAGGTACTGGAAGAAGGGCCCGCTGTCGAACACCTTCACAAAGTTGGCCAAGGTGGGTGGGCTGGGGATGAACACCGGCGGATAGGCCAGGTTGTCGACCTCGTTCTTGAAGGCCAGCGACAGCATCCAGACGAAGAAGCTGATGGCGGGCGACACCAGCAGGAATACGCAGATACCCAGCAGCAGCTTGTCGCGCAAGCGGTCACGTAATTTATTCATAGTATTTCGAGCGCTCGCGCAGCCAGAACAGCAGCATCGATAGAGCCACCACCAGCACAAAGAACACCACCACCACGGCCGAGGACTTGCCGATCTGGTAGAAGGAAAACGCCTGCAGGTACAGGTAGATGTTGATGGTCTCGGTCGAGGTGCCGGGGCCGCCCTGGGTGATCACGTAGATGGTGTCGAAGGTCTTCAGCGCATCGATGAGCCGCACCACCGCCGCCACCAGAATGAAGGGCAGCAGCAGCGGCAGGGTCACATAGCGGAAGGTCTGCCAGCGGCTCGCGCCCTCCATGAAGGCGGCTTCGAACGGGTCGGTCGGCAAGGAGGCCAGGCCGCCCAGCACGATCAGCATCACCAATGGCGTCCACTGCCAGACATCGACCAGCACCAGGCACAGAATCGCCAGCTTGGGCGAATACACCCATTCGCTCGGGCCTATGCCGACCAGCGACAGCAGGTAGTTGAGCACGCCCTGCTGTGGGTGGAACATCATCACCCAGACCAGCGCAATCGCCACCGGTGTGGCCATCATGGGCAGCACAAAAGCGCCACGCCAGAAGCCGCGCCCGGCGAACTGCTGGTTGAACACCAGCGCGGCCGCCGTGCCCAGCACCAGCGGTGCGGCCACGGCCAGGGTGGTGAAGACCAGGGTGTGGGCAATCGACTCCAGGAAGCGCGTATTGCTCGCCAACTCGGCGTAATTGCCCAGACCGGCAAAGGTGGCTTTGGAGCCAATCTTCCAGTCGAACAGGCTCATCCACAGCGTGAACATCCAGGGGAAGACGATCACGGCGGTGATGACCACCACGGCGGGCAGGATGAACCACAGAAACGGCGACGGCTTTCGCATGCCTACAGCTCCACGCGCCCGGGGTGGAGCGCACAAGGGAAAGAACCAGCCCACGCCAGCGGCGCGGGCCACGGCATCAGGTTTCGGACTTGGCCAGCACCGGGGCGAATTCGGCCGTAGCCTTCTTCAGCTCCGCCGCCACATCGCCACCGGTCAGCATGTTGTTCAGCGCAATGCCGAACACGTCGCGGAACTCGGTCACCGGCTCGATGATGGGCAGTCCGGGGCGGGCGATCTTCAGCGACTCGGCCACGGCGCTCAGCCATTCGGCGGGCACCTTGAGGTTGGCAATCGCCTCGGCATTCGAATACGCCGACAAGCGCACCGGTGCGCCCGAGGCGGTGGCCAGCATGCGCGCCTGCATGGCCTTGCCGGTCGCCCATTGGATGTAGTACCAGGCCGGGCCCTTCTTGGTGGTGAAGGCCGACACGCCGATGCCATCACCAAAGGTCGGCGACACCTGCAGCTTGGGGCCGGGCGGCATCACGCCGTAGCCGACCTTGCCGACGATCTTGGACTTGGCCGGGTCTTCCAGCGGCGGCGCAAAGCCCGAACCATCCAGCCACATCGCCGCCTTGCCTTGCAGGAACAGGCTTTGCGCCTCGTTCCAGTTGTAGCCGGCCACACCGGCCGGGCCGGTGTTTTTCAACAGGTCGCGGTACATGGTGGCCGAGGCCAGAGCTTCGGGGGTTTCGGTCGCCAGCTTGCCGTTGGCATCGAAGAACTGGCCGCCAAAGCCGAGGAACAGGCCGGTCCACAGCGGCACATTGGCGTTCTTCAGGCCGCGGCCGACGAAGCCAACCACGCCGGTCGCCGGGTCGTGCAGCTTCTTGGCGGCGTTGACGATGTCGGCATAGCTCTTGGGATAGGCCACGCCCTTGGCGGCGAACAGCTCCTTGTTCCAGTACAGCACCCAGGGGTCAAGGTTGAACGGCAGGCTGTCGATACGGCCATCGCTCTGGGTGGCGTAGAACATGCCACCGGCGGAATAGTCCTTCAGGTCGAAGTCGGGCGCCGCACCGTTGGCAAACAGGCCACGCAGGTCTTCCATCCACTTGCCCTTGGCGAACTGGCGTTTTTGCACGTGGTAGCTGAGGTGCACTACGTCGAAGCTGGTTTTGCCGGAGTTGAATTCGATCACCGTCTTCTGGCGCGACTGCTGCTCGGGCACCTGCTCGGCGCCGACCTTGATGCCGGTCAGATCTTCGAATTCCTTCTGGTACTTCTGCAGCAGCTCGCCGCGCGGGCTTTTGATCAGGTGCACCTCGATGCTCTGGCCGCTGTAGCGCTTCCAGTCGAAAGCCCCCTGGGCCTGGGCTTGTGTCGAGGTGAGGGGCAAGCCGGCCAGCGCGGTGGCGCCGGCGGCGGCCTGCAAGACGGTGCGGCGTGGAATGGAACGTGTCATGTTTGTCTCCTAGTTTTTTGTCTACAGGGATGCGGCGTTCTGGCCTAGCGCACGGTACGCCAAGCGCACCGCCTGCGCCTCGGTGTTATCCAGCGGCGTCAGCGGTGCCCGCACGTTCAGCCAGGTGTCGTCACCGGTCTGCTCGGCCAGGGCGGTCTTGTAGGCGCTGACGAAAGGCATGTTGGGCAGCAGGCTCAACAGCTTCAGCAGATCGATGATCAGCGCCTCGTCGGCCGGCGTCACCGACTCGGGGTTGCGCATCACGCGCTTGAGCAGATGCGGCGCCAGGTTCGACAAGCCATTGATCGAACCCGGGCTACCGGCACGCATGGCGGTGGCGATGTGCGCCTCCGAGCCGACCAGAATTCCCAGCTTGGGGAAGGCCTTGATGATGGCCAGCGAATGTTCGAGATCGCCCGCACTGTCCTTGAAGCCGGCCACCTGCTGCGGATGCAGCCGCATCAACTCGGCCACCACGGCGTGCGTGAAGGTCACATTGCTCAGCGAGGGGAAGTGGTACAGGAGCACGCGCAAATCGTCCGAGCCTATGCCCTGGATCACCTGGCTGACGGCGGATACCACACCGGCCTCGCGCGGGTGGTTGAAGAAGAACGGCGGCATCAGCAGCTGCCGGGTGCAGCCCAGCGCAATCGCATGGCGGCCCAGGTCAATCGCCTCGGCCAATGCGCAGGCCGAGATGGTGACGACGATCTGGTCGGGCCGCACACCGCTGGCCAGCACCGCCTCCAGCAGGCTCTTGCGTTCGGCCACGCTGAACGACAGGCCTTCGCCGGTGGTGCCGAACAGGGTCACGCCGTCGCAGCCCGCATCCAGCAGGCGCCGCACGTGCGCCAGGGTGCGCGGCAGATCGGGCTGGCCGCTGGCATCGAAGGGCATCAACAGGGCGGGCCAAAGGCCCTCAATAGCGTGTGTCAAAGGGTGCTCCTGGGGTGGTTGTGTGGGTTAGGGGGAAGGAATCGGGTCGGCGGTCAGTACCCGGTTCCGGGCGCTGTCCAAGTGGGCTTCCAGCAGCTGCACCGCTGCCGTGGCGTCGCGCTGCTGCAGGGCGGCAATGAAGCGCAGGTGCTCCTGCATGGCGGGGATCAGCCGGGCCGGGGTGATCACGCTTTGCTCCAGCTTGATCAGCCGCACGCGCAGGCTGTTGACGCGGTAGATCTCGGAGATGATTTCATTGCCCAGTGCATCGACCATGCGGTCGTGCAGGCCCCAGTCCACGGCCTGCGCATCGTCCAGCAAGGCCGCATCGGGAACGTCGGCGCTGGCGCGCTGCAGGATGTCCTGGTGGCTGGCGGTGATGGTTTCCAGCTCGGCGGCGCTGACAGTGGCGGCGAAATGGCGGATCGCTTCGCGCTCGATCAGGCTGCGCACCTGGAAGGCATTGCGCACCAGCTTCAGGTCCACATGGGCGATCTGCAGGCCGCGCTGGGGCACGGTCTTCACCAGGCCACCGGCTTCCAGGCGCGGAATCATCTCGCGCACCGCGCCCAGCGGCATGTCCAGCAAGGTCATCAGCTCGCGCTGCGAGACAAACTGGCCGGGCCGGATATTGCCGCTGAGGATTTGCTGGGTAAAGCCCTGGTAGGCGCGGGCCCGCTGGCTGCTCGATTCGGGACGCGCCAGTGTCAATGCCTGGGCCAACGCCGGCTTGGCGCGGGCTTTGCGGACCGGTTTGGCCGGTGTGCTCACGAACGCACCACGCCCTTCTTCAGCAGGATATTGCCGTACAGCCGGGTTTCGCCCGTGGCCACCACCGCAAATGCCTGGGCTGCCCGCGCGTAAAACGCGTGGCGCTCCAGCGAGGCCGGGGCGCGTTCGCCGTGGCGCTGCAAGGTGCTGGCGAAGTCCTGCACTGCCTCGGGCACGGCGCTGGCGTCGCCCACCACCTGCATGGTGAAGGCGGCATCGGGCACGTACTCGTCCAGCGGCAGCAGCGACAGCACGGCGTCCAGCACGCGGGTGGCGTCCAGGCCCGGCAGATGGATCAGCCGCTTGGCGTTGGTGGCCGCGGGGAAGTTGGCGTCGGCCAGCACGATCTCGTCGCCATGGCCCATGGAGGCCAGCACGTGCAGCAGATCGGGAGACAGCAGGGGCGAGATATTTTTCAGCATGGAGGGTCAGGGAAAGGTACCAGCTGGAGTAGCTGTTGCGCACTAACATGTTAGTTTTGCATCAGTGCGACTATAGGAGCCGTACACCAAAGCAGGACCGGTGAAAACCCGTGCAGGTAAACCCGCAATTCCACAGCACTTTCAATTTCGCACAATCGTGCTAATATTTTCCCCATGGATGCCAAAACCCAGAAAAGCGAACTCACCCGTGCCGCCATCGTCGGCGCCGCGATGGAGCTGGCCGCGACCCAGGGGCTGGAGGCCATCAGCCTGCAAACCGTGGCCGACCGCGTTGGACTGTCCAAAAGCGGGGTGTTTTCGCGCATCGGCTCGCGCGAGGCTTTGCAAAAAGCGGTGGTCGACGAATACGGCCAGCGCTTTGTGGCCGACGTGTTTACGCCCGCCATGCAGCAGCCCCAGGGCTTGCCCCGGCTGCACGAGATCATGCGGCGCTGGAGCCTGCGGGTCTGCCAGGTGGAAGCGCACACCGGCTGCATCTTTACCGCGGGTGCCTTTGAGCTGCACGACCGCGAAGGCGAGCTGCGCGACCACCTGGTGCAGGCCATCAGCATCTGGCGCGCGGCGCTGTGCCGCACGGTGCAGCAAGCCATCACGCTGGGCCAGTTGCGGGCCGATACCGATCCCGACCAGTTGGTGGGCGAGCTGTACAGCCTGGTCATCGGCCTGCTGCACGATGCCCGCTTCTTGCGCGACCCGCGCGCCACCGAGCGCACCCAGGCCAGCTGGACCCGGCTGATTGCCAGCTACCAAGTCTGAGCCCTTGCACCATCGCCTCACTTTTTTTATTCAAATTTCGCACAACTGTGCTATTTACCCCACCAAGGACCTTGCCATGACCAATGCCTCGCAACCCGCCGCTGTGACCTACTACGACACCCATGGCCTGACCCGCTGGCTGCGCTGGGGCTTGCGCGCCATCGAGCAGGTTTCGCCGTCGTTGGCGCTGCGCGGGGCGTACCGCTTGTTCGGCACGCCGCTACCGCTCAAATGGCTGGGTCGCCACCACGCCTGGACTGCGAACTGGCAGACCGAGCGCTGGCTTTTCGAGCGGGCCAGCCTGACGGTCTACAGCCTGCCGGCCGCGGCCGATGCGCCCAGCGTATTGCTGCTGCACGGCTGGGGCGGCCATGCAGCGCAGATGCTGCCGCTGGCGCAGGCACTGGCGGCACGAGGCCTGCGTCCGGTGTTGGTAGAAATGCCGGCCCACGGTCGCAGCGCCGGCCAGACCAGCAACCTGCCGCAGTTCACCCGGGCCATGGAATACGTCAGTGCCCGCCTGCTGCAAGAAGGGCAGCAGCTGCAGGCGGTGGTCGCCCATTCGCTGGCCGCCAATGCTGCCGCCTTTGCGTTGGCCCGCGGCCTGCCGGCGGCCAAGCTGGTGTTGCTGGCGCCACCGGCTTCGCCACGCCAGTACACCCACCAATTCGCCCACATTTTCGGCCTGGGTGATGCCGTGCGTACGGGGCTGCAGCAGCGCTTGGAAGCCCGCGAAGGCATTGTGCTGACCGAACTGGAGCCCGCGGCCGTAGGCCCGCGCATCCGCGCCCAGACCCTGGTAGTGCACGACCGGGGCGACCGCGTGAACCGCTTTGCCGATGGCCAGGCCTATAGCGAGGCGATCCACAACGCCCGCCTGGTAGCCACCCAGGGGCTGGGCCACCGGCGCATTCTGCAAGATCCCCAGGTAGTGGCCGAGGTGACAGCCTTCGTGGCCGCCTGAGCGCCCGGACGGGCACCTGCCGCAACGCATACGCGGGCGGCGGCCTTGTGGTGCAATAGCGGCTTTGCTGCCTCCAGGAGCCCCCATGAACGCCCGCATCCCCGCATCCGCCCTCAACCCGGCACAGGCCCTGGCCGATGCCAGCCGCGCCTGGGATGGCGACATCGTGCAGCAGCTCAGCGACTACATCCAGATCCCCGCCAAGTCGCCGGTGTTCGACAGCGACTGGTCGGCCCATGGCTATATCGACACCGTGGTACGCAATGCGGCTACCTGGATCGAGGCGCAAAAGGTCGAAGGCCTGGCGCTGGAAGTGATCCGCCTCGAAGGCCGCACGCCGGTGCTGTTTTTTGAAATCCCCGCCTCCAACGGCGACGGCCCGGCGATGGCCGCCTCCGACCAAACCGTGCTGATGTACGGTCATCTCGACAAGCAACCCGAATTCAACGGCTGGCGCAACGACCTCGGCCCCTGGACGCCCAAATACGAGGACGGCAAGCTCTACGGCCGCGGCGGTGCCGACGACGGCTATGCGGTCTACGCCAGCATCACCGCCATCCAAGCGCTGAAGGCGCAGAAGCTCGCGCACCCGCGCATCGTCGGCCTGATCGAAAGCTGCGAAGAAAGCGGCTCCTACGACCTGCTGCCCTATGTGGACGCGATGCGGCCGCGGCTGGGCGAGGTGTCGCTGGTGATCTGCCTGGACTCGGGTGCCGGCAACTACGACCAGCTGTGGCTGACCAGCAGCCTGCGCGGCATGGCCAGCGGCACCCTGAAGGTCGAGGTGCTGACCGAAGGCGTCCATTCCGGCGACGCCAGCGGCCTGGTGCCGTCGAGCTTTCGCATCATGCGCCAGGTGCTGGACCGTCTCGAAGACAGTGCCACCGGCCGTTTGCTACCGGCCAGTTTCCACTGCGAGGTGCCGGCGGACCGCCTGGCCCAGGCCCGCGCCACGGCCGCCATACTTGGTGACGAAATTTACAAACGTTTTCCGTGGGCGCACTACGACTGCGGTGGTTCCACTATGTTCACCCTGCCCACCACCACCGAGCCGGTGCAGGCCCTGCTGAACCGCACCTGGGCGCCGACGCTGAGCGTCACCGGTGCCGAGGGCTTCCCCAGCATGCAAAACGCCGGCAACGTGCTGCGGCCCTATACCGCGTTCAAACTGTCGCTGCGCCTGCCGCCGCTGGTCGATGCGGGCGAGGCAGTGCAAAAACTCAAGGCCTTGCTAGAAGACAACGCGCCCTACCAGGCCCGCGTGACCTTTGCGAGCGAAGAGTCGGCCACTGGCTGGAATGCGCCGACCACCGCGCCCTGGTTCGAGCAAGCGCTGAACGAAGCCTCGCAGTCCCAGTACGGCGCGCCCTGCGGCTATATCGGCCAGGGCGGCACGATACCGCTGATGAACATGCTGTCCAAGGGCTTCCCGAAGGCGCAAATGATGGTCTGTGGCGTGCTCGGCCCGAAGAGCAATGCGCACGGGCCGAACGAGTTCCTGCACGTGCCCTATGCCAAGAAGCTGACGGCGGCGGTAGCGCAGGTGATTGCCCGCTTCCCCATGCAGGCCGCGGGCTGAAATTTATAGAGAACAGGGCTGTGGCGCAGGTACTACCTGCGCCAGCAGCTATTATTTTTGCAGCAGACCGCCAAGCATGCCAAATAGGTCGTTGCTGTCACCCAAGCCTTCTTGCGGTGCCTGGCCCTGGGGGGTGAGCTGGTCCACCACGCCGGGTAGCACCTGGGCCAGCTGACCCGCGGCTTCCTGCGGCTGCAGGCCCAGCTGGGCGGCAATGCCGGCCAAGGCGTCGGAACCCAGCACATTGCTCAGCTGGTCGCCCGAGATAGGTTGGTTCTGCCCTGTGCCAATCCATGAGCCCAGCACATCGCCCATGCCAGCTTGCTGGAATTTTTCGGCCAGCCCGCCCAGGCCGCCCTGGCTGCTGTTATTGCCCAGCATGCCCACCACCACCTGGATCAGCTGGGGGTTGCTGGCCAGCATGCCGATGATGCCGCCCAGGCCGCCTGCCCCGCCTTGCGGCTGCTGCTGTTGTTGGCCGCCGTTGTTCAAAACCGCGCCGAGAACCGAGTCAAGTAAGCCCATGGTGAGTCCTTAAGAGTGGAGAGATCGGCAAGCTGGGCGGCCGAAGCCGCAACCTGCAAAAGCATTCTCGCCCATGGGCGTTACTGGGCGTTAAGCGTGGTTTATTGCACCACTTGCGCCAGCAGGCCTTGGGCATACTGGCCGGCCACGACCTGCAGGGTGTGGCCCTTGATCTTGCCGGCCTGGCCTTCGCAGCCGAACTGCAGAAAGCGCTGCTTGCACAGCTGCTTGGCGGCTTCGCGCGCAGGCTTGAGGTAGTCGCGCGGGTCGAACTTGTCGGGGTTTTCGGTGAAGTACTTGCGGATCGCGGCCGTCATGGCCAGGCGCACATCGGTGTCGATGTTGATCTTGCGCACGCCGTACTTGATGGCTTCCTGGATTTCTTCGACCGGCACGCCATAGGTTTCCTTCATGGCACCGCCGTGTTCGCGGATGGTGGCCAGGAACTCCTGCGGCACGCTGGAGCTGCCGTGCATCACCAGGTGGGTATTGGGGATGCGGCGGTGGATTTCCTTGATGCGCGAGATCGCCAGGATGTCACCGGTGGGCTTGCGGGTGAACTTGTAGGCGCCGTGGCTGGTGCCGATGGCGATGGCCAGGGCATCGATCTGGGTGCGCTGGACGAACTCGGCGGCCTGCTCGGGGTCGGTCAGCAGCTGTTCCATGGTCATGGTGGCGTCGGTGCCGTGGCCGTCTTCCTTGTCGCCCTTCATGGTTTCCAGCGAGCCCAGGCAGCCGAGTTCGCCTTCCACCGTGACACCCACGCGGTGCGCCATCTCGGCGACCTTGCGGGTGACTTCCACGTTGTACTCGAAGCTGGCGATGGTCTTGCCGTCGGCCTGCAGCGAACCGTCCATCATCACCGAGCTGAAGCCCAGGTTGATCGCACCCTGGCAGATTTCGGGGCTCTGGCCGTGGTCCTGGTGCATTACCAGCGGAATATGCGGCCAGGTCTCGATGGCGGCCTGGATCAAATGCTTGATGAAGGGCTCGCCCGCGTACTTGCGTGCGCCAGCGCTGGCTTGCAGGATGACCGGTGCGCCGACTTCCTCGGCGGCCGACATGACCGCCTGGACTTGCTCCAGGTTGTTGACGTTAAAAGCCGGGATGCCATAGCCGTTGACGGCCGCATGGTCCAGCAGTTCGCGCATAGAGACGAGTGCCATGGTGGTAGTTCCAGAGAGTTGAGAATGGGGCAGGGCAGTTTGGTAACCGCTTGGTAACTATGCCAATTCTAGCGGCCCCCCACGGCTGTCTGGATGGCAAAAGACAGCCGATAGCAAGTTTGCCAGCGTATTTGGCTACCTGTTACGTCTGTTTCAGGTGCAATCCGCTCAAATCTGCCCGCATGCACCTCGGCCACCCGGCTCACAATTTTGTGTCCCAGGCCCAGCGCGTCCACGGGCTTGGCCTGGCCGCTGGCGGCGCCGGCATCGCAGACCTGCAGCCAGGCCAGGGCCTGGCTGTGCCCGGTCTGCACTTCGACTTCGGTGCCGGGCGGGGTGTGGCGCAAGGCGTTTTCCACCAGATTGCGCAGCGCCAGCTCGATCAGCACCGGGTGGCCGGACACCAGCGGCAGCGCATCGCCGCTGACGCTGAGCACATGGCCGCTTTGCCAGGCGCTCTGGGCGTAATCGGCCACTACCCGCTGGGCCAGGGCCAGCAGGTCGACCGGCTCGGCCGATTCGGCCAGTTCGACCCGGCTGGTGCGGGCCAGCACCAGCAGCTGGTTCACCACCTCGCCGGCGCGCAGGGCGTCAGCCTCCAGCTGCTGCAGGCTCTGCGCGCGCTCGGCCGGCGACAGCGGGCCCTGCAAGGCCCGCGCCAGCAGCGCCAACGAGGCCAGGGGGGTGCGCAGCTCGTGCGCGACTTCGTCGGCCAGCGAGCGCTCGCGCTGCAGCGCAGTCTGCTGGCGCTCGACCAGGATGTTGATGGCCGCCACCACCGCCTCGAACTCGGCATGCGGATGCCGGGCCTGCAGGGTGCTGGCCTGGGCCACGTCCAGCGCATGCACGTCGGCCGACAGCAGGTGCAATGGGCGCAGGCCACGCCGTATCGCCAGGCCCAGCGCCAGCGCTACCACCGGCAGCAGCCACAGGCCAGGCAAGGCCACCTGCTCGGCAATGTCCCAGGCCAGGTCGTCACGCTCGTCGACGCTCAGCAGCACCATGACGCGGCGCGAACGGGCCGGGCCCTCGGCGTCCCAGCGCGCAAAGCTGCGCCAGCGTTCGGCCTGGGGGCCGAGCTGCAGATCGGCAAAGCCTTCGCTCTGCGCAAACGGCGGCAGCACCGCAGCCCCG
Source organism: Rhodoferax ferrireducens (assembly GCF_031458075.1). Taxonomy (GTDB): domain Bacteria; phylum Pseudomonadota; class Gammaproteobacteria; order Burkholderiales; family Burkholderiaceae_C; genus Rhodoferax_B; species Rhodoferax_B ferrireducens_A. The sequence goes on from NZ_JAVDXT010000003.1 coordinate 164,904, forward strand.
GTATGGGTCAGCACCCGGCCCGCGGTATCCCAGACCACCACGCTCAGCGACTGCTGGTAGTCGTGGCTCTTGAGTTCGGCATAGCCCTCGGGTGCCGGCCGCGCGCCATTGGATAGGAAAACCCCGCCCTGCTGGTGCAGCAGCAAGGCGGAGACGCTGGCCAGATGGCCGTCGGTGAGTTCATCGGCCTCGTGCAGGCCGGTCTGCACGCCCACCGCCATGAAACCGGCCCAGACCAGCAGCAAAGCCCCCAGGGCCCAGACCAGTAGATGCCGGGTGAGTGAGCTGCCACCGGGGTTCATGCGGGCTCCTGCGGCACAAAATAGCCCACGCCGCGCAGGGTGTGGATCATCTGGGAACCGAGCTTTCTGCGCAGATGGTGGATGTGCACCTCGATCGCATTGCTGTCCAGCAACTGGTCGAAGCTGTACAGCGTGGTTTCAATCTGGGCCCGCGACAGCACGCGGCCACGGGCTTGCAGCAGGGCCAGCAAGACCGCGTATTCCCGGCCCGACAGCGCCACCGGCTGCCCGGCCAGCTGCACCGCGCGGGTCGCTGGGTTCAACACCAGATCGCCGCGGGTGATCAGCGGCTGGGCCCGGCCGGCCGAACGGCGCAGCAGCGCGCGCATGCGGGCTTCCAGCTCGTCGGGGTCGAAGGGCTTGGTCACGTAGTCGTCCGCCCCCGAATCCAGCCCCTCGATGCGCGAAGCCACGGCATCGCGCGCAGTCATGATCAGCACCGGAGTGTGGGCATCGGGCAGGCCGGCCGGGTTGCTGCGCAGCTTGTGCAGCAGGCTGCTGCCATCGCCGTCGGGCAGGCCCAGGTCCAGCAGCACCAGGTCGAACGGCTCGACGCACAGCGCGCTCCAGGCATCCGCCAGGCTGCCGACCACATCCACGGCATAGCCGCGCTGGCGCAGGCCTACGTTCAGACCCAGCGCTATGCCTGTGTCGTCTTCTACTACCAAGATTCGCATGGGCTCTATTGTGCGGGGCATTGCGGCCCTTAAGGATGGCTTAATGCGTGGCCCCAAGACTCGGCCCCCATGGAAAACGAAAAACAAGGGTGGGCCACCGTTCTGGCCCTGGGCGCGCTGCTCGCATGGGACGCCTCGGGCTGGGATGTGCCGGTCGCCGCCTGGTTCGGCACGGCCCAGGGCTTTGCGCTGCGCGACGACTGGGTGATGAGCACGGTATTCCACGAAGGCGGGCGCTTCCTGGCCTGGGCGCTGGTGCTGGCGCTGTGCGTGGGCGCGGTGCTGCCGTTCGGCCCGCTGCGCCGGCTTTCCACCGCCCGCCGCATCCAGCTGGCAGTAACGCCCATCGTCGGCGCCCTGGCGGTGTCCGTCATCAAATCCACCAGCGCCAGCAGCTGCCCCTGGGACATGCATGTGTTCGGCGGTGTGGCCCAGCATGTATCGCACTGGCAGTGGACCACGCCCGACGGCGGCAGCGGCCATTGCTTCCCGGCCGGCCACGCCACGGCGGGCTTCTCGTTCCTGGGCGGCTATTTCGTCTATCGGGAGCAGCCGCAGATCGCCCGGCGCTGGTTGCTCGGCTCGCTGCTGGCGGGCACGGTCTTCGGACTGGCCCAGCAGATGCGCGGCGCGCATTACACCAGCCACACGCTGTGGAGCGCCTGGCTGTGCTGGACAGTGGCTTGGCTAGGGGATATGTTGTACCAACACGTTGCAGGAGACCGCTATGCACGCGCCTGAATCACGGCGCTCTGCGCGCGGCCAAAGCGGCCATGTCATTCTGCCCAGCCGCTGGTCCATGCGCTGGCGCAATCCCTCCCAACCCGGCTGGCACCCGCAGGCGGTAAGCGCTGTGCTGTGCCTGTGGATGGCCAGCGTGGGCAATCTGGCGCTATGGCAAGCCCTGCACCAACTGGGCTCGCTGCAAGGCACCGCCGGCTTGCGCCTGGCCCTGGGCCTGGGCCTGGGCATTGCCGCCCTGCTCGGCACCCTGGTGTCGCTGCTGACCCTGTGGGCGCCGCGCTGGCTGCTGAAACCGGTGCTGACCCTGCTACTGCTGATGGCGGCCTTCGGCAGCTACTTCATGCAGAGCTATGGCATCGTGATCGATGCCACCATGCTGACCAATGCGCTGCAAACCGATGTGCGCGAAGTCACCGACCTGCTGCACTGGCGGCTGGCCCTGACCGTGTTCGGACTGGCCGTGGTGCCGGCCTGGTGGCTCTGGCGGCTGCAGGTGCGCTATCCGCAAGGTTTCAAGGCGCGGCTCAAGAATGCTCTGTTTTTGATAGCTTTCATCGCAGTATCTGTGGGCGCTACAGGTATTATTTTTCAAAATCTGGCGGGGCTGATGCGCAACCATACCCAGCTGCGCTACCTGATCAACCCGCTGAACAGCGTCTACGCCATGGGCCGGCTGGCCAAACCGAGCGGCAACCATGCGGGGCCGCTGCAGCCCCTGGGTGAAGACGCCAAGCTGGCCGCGGCCAACAGCCCCAGTGCGCGACCGCCGCTAGTGGTGCTGGTGCTGGGCGAGACGGCGCGCAGCGGCAACTTCGGCCTCAACGGCTACACCCGCAACACCACGCCGCTGCTGCAGGCCCAGGCGCGCAACGGCTTGATGGTCAGCTATACCAATGCCTGGTCTTGCGGCACCAGCACCGCGGCCTCCGTGCCTTGCATGTTCTCGCCGCTGGGGCGCGAAGCCTATGGTGCACGGGACACCGATACCGAAGGCCTGCTCGACGTGCTGCAGCACGCCGGCCTGGCCGTTCTGTGGGTGGACAACCAGGCGGGCTGCAAAGGCGTGTGCGACCGCGTGCCCAGCGCCAGCACCACCGGCGTGCCGGTGCCCGGCTTCTGCGACGGCAATGAGTGCTTCGACGCGGTGATGCTGCACGGGCTGGAGCAGCGGATTGCGGCCTTGCCCGCCGCCGCCCGCGCCAAGGGTGTGGTGGTGGTGCTGCACCAGATGGGCGGCCATGGCCCGGCCTACAGCCACCGCAGCCCGGCGGAGTTCAAGAAATTCGGCCCCGAATGCCTGAGTAGCGCGTTGCAGGAATGCAGCCAGGAAAACATCACCAATGCCTACGACAACACCATCGTCTACACCGACTTTCTGCTGAATTCGGTGGTCCAGTGGCTGCAGACCCAGTCCGGCCAATGGGATACCGCCATGCAGTATGTGGCCGACCACGGGGAATCGCTAGGAGAAAACAACATCTACCTGCACGGCCTGCCCTATGCGGTGGCGCCCGATGTGCAAAAGCATGTGCCCTGGATCACCTGGCTGTCGCCAGCCTTCACGCAGCGCAGCGGCATCACACCCGCCTGCCTGCAGCACAACGCGGCCGCGCGGATTTCGCACGACAACTTCTTCCACTCGGTGCTGGGTTTGCTGGGGGTGCAGACCGCGGTCTACCGCCCGGCGCTGGACCTGTACCGCGGCTGCGCGGCAGGGGCCTAAGAAGCCAATAACCGCTGGCAGGGCCGGAGCCCTGCCAGCGATGCCAGATCAGCCGACCTGGCAGATCTTCAGCATATTGGTGCCGCCAGGGGCACCCATGGGCTCGCCGCAGGTGATGGCGTAGATATCCCCGCTTTGCACGATGCCGCGCTTGGTCAGATGGCGCTCGGCCTGCTCCAGCGCGGTATCGCGGTCGCTGCTGGCGTCCATCAGCAAGGGCAGCACATTGCGGTACAGGCACATCTTGCGCTGGGTCGCCAGGCGTGGCGTCAGCGCGTAGATCGGCACGTGGATGCTGTGGCGGCTCATCCACAGGGCGGTGGAGCCGCTGTCGGTCATGGCCACGATGGCCTTGGCGCCCAGATGCTGGGCGGTGAACAGCGCGCCCATGGCGATGGACTGGTCGATGCGGTCAAAGGTCTTGCCCTTGAAGTCGGCTTCCAGCTCGCCGAACTCGGCCTTCTCGGCTTCGCGGCAGATATTGGCCATTTCCAGCACGGTTTCCAGCGGGAACTTGCCGGCAGCGGTTTCGGCGCTGAGCATCACGGCATCGGTGCCGTCGAGCACGGCATTCGCCACGTCGCTGACCTCGGCGCGGGTGGGCACCGGGTTGGTGATCATGCTTTCCATCATCTGGGTGGCGGTGATCACCACCTTGTCGCTGGCGCGGGCCATGCGGATCATGCGTTTTTGCAGCGCGGGCACGGCGGCATTGCCGACTTCCACCGCCAGGTCACCACGCGCCACCATGATGCCGTCGCTGGCGTCCAGAATCGCTTGCAGGTTGGGAATGGCTTCGGCGCGTTCGATCTTGGCGATCAGGCCCGGCTTGTGGCGGTACTCGGCCGCGGCCACATTGCACAGCTGGCGCGCCATTTCCATGTCGGTGGCGTTCTTCGGAAAGCTCACGGCCACGTAGTCGGCCTGGAAGGACATGGCGGTCTTGATGTCGTCCATGTCCTTGGCGGTCAGCGCGGGGGCAGTCAGACCGCCGCCTTGTTTGTTGATGCCCTTGTTGTTCGACAGTTCGCCGCCCAGCTTGACGATGGCGTGCACGGCCTCGCCGCGCACCGCTTCCACCACCATGACGATCAGGCCGTCGTTCAGCAGCAGCACGTCGCCGGCCTTGACTTCGCGCGGCAGTTCTTTGTAGTCGAGGCCGACGGCGCCGATGTCGCCCAGCTCGGTGCGTGCAGCATCGAGCACGAATTTCTGGCCGGGCTCCAGCATGACCTTGCCTTCGGCAAACTTGCCGACGCGGATCTTCGGACCTTGCAGGTCGGCCATGATGGCCACTTCACGGCCGGCGCGCTTGGCGGCATCGCGGACCATCATGGCCCGGTCGATATGGTCTTGTGCCTTACCGTGGCTGAAGTTCAAGCGCACGACATTGACGCCGGCCCGGATCATTTGCTCCAGCAGCTCCGGGGTATTGGAGGCAGGGCCCAGGGTGGCGACAATTTTGGTGGCAAGGCGGGGCATGGAAAAGTCTCCGTTGTAATTTAGTTTCCATTTTTACACGAAAGCAGTTACCAAAAGGTTACAGGATGGGCTGGAAAACCCTCGCCATAGCGCTGACATCGGCCCATGGTACAAAGTTACCACTGCCGCGCTATCCCGCCAAGCTTTGATCTTGGTCAGAACCCTTGAGGGTCCGCCCGCATAGCATCGCGGCAGCTTATTGCGCACCCATGCCAAGCCAGTACGGGCTTTGCTAGGCAATCCCCCCTCTTCACCCGTGTTTTCGCCATGACTTCTTTGATTGAACCGCGCGCCGCGGAGCCCTTGCCGCTGGCGCCCGACGCCCCGCTGCCGCACCGCAAGGTGATCCGCTCCTGGCTGATTCCGCTGGCCCAGCGCACCACGCTGCGGGCTCTGCTGCTGTTGGCTTTTGACTACGCTTTGCTGTTGTCCCTGCTCAGCGCTACGGTATTGCTGGCCCCGGCCTGGGCCAAACTGCTGTGCGGGCTGGCCGCGGGCTTCGTCATTGGCCGGCTGTTCATCATCGGCCACGACGGCTGCCACCAAAGCCTGACGCCGCACCGCCGGCTGAACAAATGGCTGGGCCGCATCGCCTTTCTGCCCTCGCTGACCGCCTACAGCCTGTGGGATGTAGGCCACAACGTGGTGCACCACGGCTTCACCAACCTCAAGGGCGTGGATTTCGTCTGGGCCCCGCTGACGCCCGACGAATACCAGGCCTTGTCGCCGCTGCGCCGAGCGATGGAGCGGGTCTACCGCAGCGGCTGGGCGCCGGGCGTGTACTACATGGTGGAGATCTGGTGGCGCCGCATGTTCTTCCCCAGCCAGTCGAGCATGGGTACGCAGCGCCCGATATTCACCTGGGACTGCGTGCTGGTCTCGGGCTACGGCCTGCTCTGGCTGGCGGCGCTGACCGCGGCCGCGCTGTCCACCGGGCAATCGGTGCTGCTGGTGCTGGTCTCGGGCTTTGTCGTACCTTTGCTGTTCTGGTTCGCCATGATCGGCTTCGTGGTCTATGTGCACCACACCCATGTCAAGGTGTCCTGGCACGCCGAGCGCAATGCCTGGGCGCGGGCCCAGCCCTTCGTGTCGACCACGGTACACCTGACCTTCCCGTTCCAGATCGGCGCGCTGCTGCACCACATCATGGAGCACACCGCCCACCATGTGGACATGAGCATCCCGCTGTACCGCCTCAAGGAAGCCCAGAAGAAGCTGGAAGACCTGCTGCCCGAGCGCATCATCATCCAACCGTTCTCCTGGCGCTGGTACTTTGACACCGCGCGCAGCTGCAAGCTGTACGACTTCAGCCGCAGCTGCTGGACCGACTTTGCGGGCCGCGCCACCAGCACGCCCAAGCCCCAGGCGGCGTAACACCCGAACTCTTGACCTGGCGCAAACGCGGCCACCCGGCCGCTTGATCCGGCGCAAACTGCCGGAAGCCCGGGTCTTTTGTAATCGGATGCATGGGAATGTTCCCATGTATCCGATGGAAAAAAGACCATGAAAAAATCCCTGCTGGCCGCCGCACTGTGTGTACTGGTGTCGGCCTCCGCATACGCCCAATCCGCCACCGAAGGCCCATGGCTGGTGCGGGCCCGCGCCGTGCACCTGGACAGCGCCAACGGCGACACCACGCCACTGGCCCTGAGCATCAACAACAAGTGGCTGCCCGAGCTGGACATCAGCTACTTCTTCACCCCGCAGATCGCAGCCGAACTGGTGTTGACCGTGCCACAGAAGCAAACCCTGAGCGCCGGCGGCACGCCCATCGGCAGCTTCAAACACCTGCCACCGACTCTGACCGTGCAGTACCACTTCCAGGCCAATGGCTTCAAGCCCTATGTGGGCGCGGGCCTGAACTACACCCGGATCAGCGCGGTCAACCTGCCGGCTGGCGTTAGCGTGGACCGCAATAGCTTTGGCCCGGCACTGCAGGCAGGTGTGGACATCCCCCTGGCCAAGAACCTCTACTTCAACCTGGACGTGAAGAAGGTCTACATCCGCACCGATGTCGCCGCGGGCGGTAGCAAGCTGGGCACCTTCAAGGTAGATCCCGTCCTGTTTGGCATCGGCCTGGGCTGGCGCTTCTAAACAAAAAAAGCGCCGTGATCGGCGCTTTTTCATGGGTCGACATCGATGGGATGCTCAGGCTATCGAGGCTTCCGGCGCATCCGAACAAGACTGGCCGCCACAGCCCTGGATGGGTGTCGCCGGCAGTGCGTCCGGGCTGGTGATATGCCCGGTCAGCGGGTCAAAACCCACCCGGCGCACATGCAAGGCCAGCGCCGCGTCCATGCTTTGCGCGTGCTGCAGAAACCAAGGGCCCAACTCGGAGGCCATGGCCCGGATGCACGGCAGATCGCCTGCCTGGCCCCGCACCGCGCCTTCGCGCATCACGTCCAGCACCACTTTGTGCTGCATGCTGTGGCAGTTGACCGAGGCAAACCGGGTCGCCTGCATCCAGCGGTCTTCCTGGCCAAAGTGGGCTTCGGTATGCACGATCAGCTGCTGCCACAGCCGCAGCAGATCGGCATCCGGCGCGGCCCCCACGCCGGCCAGCAAGTCCACGAACTCACGGTGGGTGTCGTCCATACACGCCAGGTCCAAGGACAAGGCGTCCGACCATTCCAGCAAAGCCATGCGATTTCTCCTGAAGTTGCTCAGGAGCGTAGCGGCCCTCGGACGATCGGCCCTTGACGCAGATCAGGCCGCAGCGCGCTTTTGCAGAATCTCGAAAGCCGGCAGGGTCTTGCCTTCCAGGATTTCCAGGAAAGCGCCGCCGCCGGTGGAGATATAGCCCACCTGTTTTTCAATGCCGTATTTGGCGATAGCGGCCAATGTGTCTCCGCCACCCGCTATAGAAAACGCAGCACTTTCGGCGATCGCGCGGGCAATGGTTTCGGTGCCATGGGCAAAGGCGTCGAACTCGAACACGCCGACCGGACCGTTCCAGACGATGGTACCGGCCGACTTCAGCTGGGTTGCCAGGGCTGCCGCGGTTTGCGGGCCGATGTCCAGGATCAGGTCGTCATCGGCCACGTCGGTTGCCGCCTTGACGGTGGCGACTGCATCGGCGGCGAAGGACTTGGCGGTCACCACGTCGGTAGGGATGGGCACGGCCGCGCCGCGGGCTTTCATCGCATCGATGACGGCCTTGGCCTGGTCGACCAAGTCGGCTTCTGCCAGCGATTTGCCGATCTTCAGGCCAGCCGCCAGCATGAAGGTGTTGGCGATGCCGCCGCCGACGATCAGCTGATCGACCTTCTCGGCCAGGCTCTTCAGGATGGTCAGCTTGGTCGACACCTTGGAGCCGGCAACGATGGCCACCAGCGGGCGCTGGGGATGCGCCAAGGCCTTGGTGATGGCATCGATCTCGGCCGCCAGCAAGGGGCCGGCGCTGGCCACCTTGGCGTATTCGGCGATGCCGTAGGTCGTGCCTTCGGCGCGGTGGGCGGTGCCAAAGGCGTCGTTCACAAAGATGTCGCACAGGGCGGCCATCTTCTTCGCCAGCTCAGGGCTGTTCTTCTTCTCGCCGACGTTGACGCGGCAGTTTTCCAGCAGCACGACCTGGCCGGGGGCGACCGTCACGCCATCCACCCAGTTGGCCACCAGCGGTACCTCGCGGCCCAGCAGCTCACCCAGGCGCTTGGCGACCGGCGCCAGCGAGTCTTCGGGCTTGAACGCGCCTTCGGTAGGGCGGCCCAGGTGCGAGGTCACCATCACGGCCGCACCGGCGTCCAGCGCCATCTGGATGCAGGGCACGGAGGCACGGATGCGGGTGTCTTCGGTGATGGCACCGGCATCGTCCTGCGGCACGTTGAGGTCGGCGCGGATGAAAACGCGTTGGCCCTGGGCTTTGCCCTGGGCGCACAGATCGGAGAAGCGGATGACGTTCATGGCGTTGGAGTCTCGGTAAATGGGCGGGATAGTCAGCCCGCCATTCTAGAAGTGCCGAGTTACCAACCCCAACCAAGATGCAACGGCAGGTACACCAGCATGCCGGCCACGATGGTCAGCAGCACGTCACGGCGCCAGAAGTACACCAGCGCGCCGACGGCAGCGCCGAACAGGCGTGCATCCATCCAGGTGGTCAGCAGCTGGCCCTGGGTCATCAGCACCTCGGGCAGCACCACGGCCGACAGGGCGGCAATCGGCGCGTACTGCAGGCCGCGCTGGGCCCAGTGCGGCAGGCCGGCGGACTTGCGGCTCAGAAAGAAGAAGCAGCGCGTCAGCACCGTGATCAGCGCCAGGCCAATGATCAGCGCCACGGTGTACAGGTCGGTGCTGCCGTTCATTCCGCGCGCTCCTTACCGGGCGCCGGGCGCAGCTTCTCGGTGCCCATACAGGCCAGCACCGCCACCGCAATCGCCACCACGATGTTCAGCTTGAACGGCAGCTGGTAGGCCACGATGGCCGCGACCGCCGCCACCGCCGCCGACAGCAGCCGCAGCCGCGTGCTGGCCAGCGAACACAGAATGCCGATCAGGCACAAAATGCCGGCAAAACCCAGGCCCCAGGTGGTGGGGATGAAGTTGGCCAGCACCACGCCGGTGATGCTGATCGGCATCCAGCTGATCCAGGTGGCGGTATTGCTGCCGGCCAGATAGGCTTCCTGGGCGTTGCGCGCCTCGGGGGTGTCGCCCGGGTGCGGAAAGCGCTTGGTGAACATCACATAGGTCAGATCGGTGGTCAGGTAGCCGTGGCTGATGCGCTCCAGCCAGGGCAGGTGCATCAGATAGGGCCGCAGGTGCAGGCTGAACACCACAAAGCGCAGGTTCACGCAAAACGCCGTGGCCAGGATCACCCAGGCCGGCGCGCCGGCAATCATCAGCGGCGTGGCAGCCAGCTGCGAGCTGCCGGCAAACACCGTCAAGGTCATCAGCAGCGCCGCCCCCAGGCCCATGCCCGAATTGGCCATGGCCACGCCGGTCATCAAACCCCAGGCCGCCATGCCCGGGGCTTGCGGCCACATCTCGGCAGCACCGATGCGGAATTCGGGGTGGATGCGGTTAGCGCGCTTCAGGAACATCGGCTGTGCCTTCGAACACCATGCCAGGCTGCAGATCGCAGCCGCGCAGGAAGTCGGCCACCGCCAGGCGCTTGCCGCCCGGGCGCTGCACCAGCGCGATATTTACTATCGAATCCATAGCTGCTACCGCAATGTAGTCCTGCGCCAGAGCCACAATCGATCCACAACCCGCATGCGCCGGCGGCCGGGCATCTGACACGCTGGCCGCCCAGACTTTCAGGCTGTCGCCGGCCAACTGGGTGGCGGCGCCGGGAAACGGGTTGAAAGCCCGGATGCGGCGCACGATGGTCTGCGCGCTTTGGCTCCAGTCGATGGCGGCTTCGCGTTTTTCGATCTTGTGGGCGTAGCAAATGCCTTCGGCCGGCTGCGGCACGCGCGCCAACGTATCCAGCTGGGCCAGCGTCTGCACCACCATGCGTCCGCCCAGGGCGGCCAGCTTGTCGTGCAGGCTGCCGGTGGTGTCCGTGGGGTCTATAGGCAGGGCTTCGACCAGCAGCATGTCGCCGGTATCCAGGCCAGCGTCCATCTGCATGATGGTGACGCCAGTCGTGGCGTCGCCCGCCTCGATGGCCCGGTGGATGGGCGCGGCGCCGCGCCAGCGCGGCAGCAGGCTGGCATGGATGTTCAAACAGCCACGCGGTGGCAAGTCCAGCACCCACTGCGGCAGGATCAGGCCGTAAGCCACCACCACCATCACATCGGCCTGGGCATCGACTAGCGCCTGCTGCGCGGCAGCCGCATCTTCGGGGTATTTGCCGTCCAGGCGCAGGCTGCGCGGCTGGGCCACGGGAATGCCATGGGCCAGCGCATGCTGCTTGACCGGCGAGGCCTGCAGCTTCATGCCGCGGCCGGCGGGCCGGTCCGGCTGGGTGAGGACTAGAACCATCTCGTGGCCGGCCGCCTGCAGCTGGGCCAGCGCGACCTGGGCGAACTCCGGCGTGCCCGCAAAAATGACGCGCATCAAGCCACGTCCGCTTTGCCCATGGCGCGGCGCGTCTTGAGCATCTTGCTTTTGATACGGTTGCGTTTCAGCGGCGACAGGTATTCGACGAACACCTTGCCGAGCAGATGGTCCATCTCGTGCTGCACGCAGATCGCCAGCAGGCCCTCGGCCTCCAGGGTGCGCGACTGGCCCTCGCCATCCAGTGCGGTGACACGGATCTGGGTGGAACGCTCGACGCCGTCGTAAATGCCGGGCACCGACAGGCAGCCTTCGTCGTTCAGCACCCGCTCTTCGCTGGCCCACAGGATCTCGGGGTTGATCAGCACCAGCGGCGCATTGCGCTCCTCGGACACGTCGATCACCACCAGGCGCTCGTGCACATCCACCTGGGTCGCCGCCAGGCCGATGCCGTTGGCCTCGTACATGGTCTCCAGCATGTCGGCGATCAGGCCCTGGATGCGTGCATCCACCGCCGTGACCGGTCGTGCTAAGGTGTGCAGCTTGGGATCTGGATATTGAAGAATTGAAAGTAGCGCCATGGAATCTCACCGAAAATGTCGAGCGCGTACGCAACTCCCGAGAGAAGGGCTCTCCGCCCTTTTCTCGGGAGTTGCGTACGCCGTGTGTCTCTATTTTCGCTACTTTTGCGCCGGCATAAATGGACCGGGCCCAATATTCGTTGCCCAACCAGGGGCTTGGGCGCAGAATCGCGCGTAATTTGTCTTTAGTTTTCCGTCGGATCAGCGTCCTGTACAGGACCGGGCAGCGGTAGCCCCGGCGGGTATTTGTGGTGCAACCAAATATGAAATACATGATGGCGGGAGTGGGTACACGTTGGGCTATCGCATCGGCGTGTGCCGCTCTCATGGGCGGCTTGTCCGTACCTGCAGCGCTGGCCCAGAATTACCCGATCAGCCCGGCCCAGCAGGCCACCGCCAGCCAGGTCGCCCAGAACGGCGTGCCGCTGAGCGATCTCGCACCCAATGCCCCCGACCGCTATACCGTCAAATCCGGCGACACGCTGTGGGCGATTTCCGGCCTGTTTTTGACCTCCCCCTGGCGCTGGCCCGAGCTCTGGGGCATGAACCAGCAGGAAGTGCAGAACCCGCACCGCATCTACCCCGGCCAGGAACTGCGGCTGGTCAAGAAAGACGGCCGCGCCATGCTAGTGGCCGGCCGGGCCCAGCCGGGCGACGGACTGCGCACCGTGCGCATGTCGCCACGCACCCGCATCGAAAACCTGGGCGACAACGCCCTGCCTACGCTGCAGACCAATCTGATCGAGCCCTTTCTGGCCGAGCCGCTGATCGTCGACGAAAACACCCTGGCCCTGGCGCCGCGCATCGTCGCCACGCCGGAAGACCGCATCTTGCTCAGCCGCGGCGACCGCGCCTATGTGCGCGGGCCGCTGGAAGCACCGCTGCTTGACGAAAAAGGCAAGCCCTGGAACTTCCGCGTCATGCGCAAGGCCACGCCGCTGCGCGACCCGATCACCAAGGAAGTGCTGGGCTATGAAACCCAGTACGTCGGCAAGGTGGTGCTGGTCAAGGGCGAAAGCCGCCAGCTGTCGGGCGCAGTCGACAAGAATGGCCAGCCGCTGATGGACATCGTGCCGGCCAGCGTCGACGTCCAGTCGATCAAGGAAGAAATCAGCATCGGCGACCGCCTGCTGCCCGAACCCGAACGCGAGCTGCTGAACTTCGTGCCCCGCGCGCCGTCGCAGAATGTCGATGCGCGCATCGTCTCGGTCTACGGCAGCACCTCCATCGTGAATGCCGCCCAGTACCAGATTGTGGTGATCAACAAGGGCACGCGCGATGGCATCGAGCGCGGCCATGTGCTGTCGCTGCTGTCCGCCGGGCCCAGCATGGTCGACACCACCGACACCCCGAAAACCCGCATCAAACTGCCGGACGAGCAAAACGGCCTGCTGATGGTGTTCCGCCCGTTCGAGCGCCTGTCCTACGGACTGATCCTGGAAATCAAGACCGGCGTCAAGGTAGGCGACCGCCTGACCACGCCACCGCGCTAAGCTGCCGCGGCCCCTGCGCATGGAGCGCGACGAACTCGCCGCCTGGCTGCAGCTACTGCTGACGCCTGGCATTGGCAACGAAGCCGCCCGGCGCCTGCTGGCGGCTTTCGGGCTGCCACAAGCGGTGTTTGCGCAATCCCAGGCCTCGCTGCAGCAAGTCGTTCCCCCGGCCCACGCCAGCGCGCTGCTGCAAACACCACCTGAGCTGGCCGCGCATCTGGAGGCCACCGCCCAGTGGCTGGCGCAGGCCGAGGCCGCGCCACGCAGCCTGATCACCCTGGGCGATGCCCACTACCCCACGTCTTTGCTGGCCATGGCCGACCCGCCGCTGCTGCTGTTTGCGCTGGGCCGCACCGACCTGTGGCAGGCCGGCAGCACGCAGAACATCGCCATCGTCGGCAGCCGCAACCCGACACCGCAAGGCGAGGCCAATGCCCGGCAATTCGGCAAAGCCTGCGCCCAGGCAGGTTTAACCGTGGTGTCCGGCCTGGCGCTGGGCGTGGACAGCGCGGCCCACCAGGGCGCGCTGGAGGGCGCTGCCGCCGGGCAGCTGGCGACGATTGCCTTCGTCGGCACCGGTCTGGACCGGGTCTACCCCAAGCGCAACCTGGCCCTGGCACACCAGATCGCCGGGCACGGCCTGCTGCTCAGCGAATACCTGCTGGGCACGCCGCCGCTGCCGGCCAACTTTCCCAAGCGCAACCGGTTGATCGCCGGCCTGGCCCAGGGCACGCTGGTGGTGGAGGCGGCCCTGCAATCGGGCTCGCTGATCACCGCCCGGCTGGCCTCGGAGCAGGGCAAAGAGGTGTTCGCCATCCCCGGCTCCATCCACGCGCCCCAGGCCCGCGGCTGCCATGCGCTGATCAAGCAGGGCGCCAAACTGGTGGAGACCATCCAGGATGTGCTGGACGAACTGCAGTTGCCTGGCACTACGGATTTGATAGCTGCTAGCGCAGATACAGACAGCGCTGATGGCCAAAATGATGCTGAGAATCCTTTGCTGGCCGCACTCGGCTTCGACCCGGTCGGCCTGGATGCGCTGGTGGCCCGCACCGGCATTGCCCCGGCCCAGCTGCAGGTCCAGCTGCTGGAACTGGAGCTGGACAACCTGGTCGCCCGCCTGCCCGGCGGCCTGTTCCAGCGCATGGGACGGGCTTGATTTTTTAGCCCCGCCCCTGCAGCAGTTCTGCGCTATATTGGGGCCATGTTTGAAGTACTCGTCTACGTTTATGAAAACTACTGGAGAGGCGATGCCTGTCCCGAGCCCCAGCAACTGGGACGCAAATTAACGGCTGTCGGCTTCGAGGCCGATGAGATCCAGGAGGCCTTGCGCTGGCTCGACGGCCTGCACCTGGCATCGCACAAGCCTGAGCAGCAGCCCGGCACCCTGCCCGCGCTGCCGGCCAACAGCACCCTCGCCCTGCCCGCCACCGACAGCCTGCGGGTCTATTCGGTGGCCGAACAAGACCATCTGGGCGCCGAATGCCTGGGCTTTGTGAGCTTTTTGGAAACCGCCGGAATTTTGGCGCCCAGCATGCGCGAAATTGTGCTCGACCGCGCAATGGCCGCCAGCGGCAACCCGGTCACCCTGGACGACCTGAAGATCATCATCCTGATGGTCTACTGGAGTTTTGGCGAAGAGCCCGACGCCCTGGTGCTCGACGAGCTGTGCGACGACGCCTCGGACCGCGTCGCCCACTAAAGGCTTTTACAAGCCATTGAGGCCGCCAGCGCCCATGGAATGGGCGTGAGCAGCTACAAAAATCCTAGTATCTAAGCCAGCAAGCGCTCGGGGTTGGCGTCCAGCTTGGCCAATGCGTCGCGGGTGGCGCGCAGGGTCAGGGCTTCTTCTTCCTGCGGTACCAGCAGGCCGGCCTGCAGATAGGCGGCCAGGCGACGCGCCTGGATCAGATAGCTGCGGCCGTCCATCGAGGCAAACAGATTCAGCTGCTTACGGTTGCTGCGCCAGGCGAACTGCACGCGGTTGACCTGGCGGTTGTGGTCCAGCATGAACCAATGACCCAGCTGCAGCTCCTGGGCCCAGGCCTGCATGGCCTCGGTGGGTTTGGAGCCGCCGTCGGCAATCACGTCGATGCTGGAAGCGTCCATGCCCAGCATCATCTCGATGTTTTCCGGGTCCAGCGGCAGGTCGCCTGCGTCTTCGTCGCTGAAGAAGTCTTCCAGATTGGCCAGGTGCGCGGCCATGGACTCGATGCGGGCTTGCGGGATCGCCTCGGTCTTGGACATGAAGGCATCGGCCAGCGTGTCGCTGATGTATTTGATGTGCAGCTCTTGCGCAGGCGTGTCCAACCCCAGCAAGCCCATGCCCTGGCGCAGGCGCTGCAGCAGGGTGGGCAGGCTCTGGATCACCCGGGCCCGGTCGGCGCGGTTCGGCTTGGCGCTGGCCGACCAGACCAGCTCGGAAGCGGCTTTCTTCAGAGCGATGGTGTCCTCGTGCTGCGGGCCGTTGCGCACCGCGGCCATGGCCAGCACCTCGGCCCAGACCTTGAACAGGAACTCGCGGATCTCGTCGCGCACCGGCATGTCCTTGAGCATGTTGCGCAGCTCGATGGTGTACTGGATCGCCAGGGTTTCCTTTTGTTCGACCTGCTGCGCCAGGCTGACCAGGCGCTGGGTGCTGCCTTTTTCGGTCAGGTACTTAGACAGGAACAACACGAATTCGTCGTACACCAGCTGGAACACCCGGCGCCCGGTTTCGGGGTACTGCTCGATCACCTGGACCACGCGCCGGATCTCGTTTTCCATCGCGGTGCCACTGATGGCGCTGGCGTCAAAGCCCATGACGCAGGAACCCATGCGGTCGATCAGCTGGCGTGCAGGATGGTCTACGGTGCTGAAAAATTCGGGCTCCGCCAGGGCCACGCGCAGCACCGGCAGCTGCAGCCGGGCAAACCAGACCCGCACCGAAGGCGGAATCCGCTCTTCAGCCAGGATGCTCTGGAACATCAGGGCGACGATCTCGATGGTGGCTTTTTCGGCCGAGGTGGCAGCTTTTTGCTTGAGCTCGTTGGACCGTTCGCGCAGCGCCACGGCGACCTGGGACACCTCGGCCGGGCTGTAGTCGAAGCGGTCGGTGTACACCACGCCGCCCGGCATCGGGTCGGTATCGCCGCCATCGCGCCTGCGGGCAATCGCACGGGCCAGCGCCGGCGAAACCGGATGCTGCTCGGTCGCATCGAAATCGCTGACGTGGTCGCTCAGCATGCGTTTCAGGTGGCCCATGACACCCTGGGCGCGGCGCCGGGCCCGTGCCAGCGGCGTCGCCGCCGTCATCATGCGGGTTTCTTCGGCACTGTTTTGCTGCATCCGGGCCCGCTGGATGCGCTCAGCGGCGCCGATACTCGAATCCTCGTAAGCAGAGCCCGTGCCGCGCAACGCACCGGTACCGGTACCGCCAGCTGGCGCACCGGCCCAGCCCGAATCTTCGCCACCCGGCGTCGGTTGCGGCTCCTTGGTGACGCGGGACACGCCGGCAGTGGCCGCTCCAGCGGCATCGCTGCGCTTGACGCGGGTGCGCAAATCCACCGAGGGCATGACGCCACTGTCCACCAGCAAGGCATTGGCGGATTCGTAGGCCGCCAGAATTTTGGTACCCAGCTCGCGCTGCAGCACATCGGTAACCAAGGGCAGAATATTGCGCGCCAGGCCCACGGTCGCCCATTGCTCAACCAGCGACAGCATCAGCACTTCGGGTCGCAGCGGGTCGTGGCTGTTCAATTCGCCCGTGCCCTCCAGCAGTTGGATGCGGGCGCACAGGTCGCCGTAGACCGCGCCCAGCCGGTCCAGAATTGCCAAGGACAGGCGCGAGGCGAGGATCTTGTTCTCCACCACGTCGTCGCCCATCAACTCGAACTGGGACACGCGGTAGTTCGCCGGTGTCGCATGGGCCACGGGCAGCAAAGCTTTTTGCCAGGCCGCCACAGTGGACTGTTCCCAGGTCCGGTTGTGCCGCTGGTAGGCAGTCCAGGCGTCCTGGCGCTCGTGCATCTCGCGGGTGGTGCGCACTTCTTCCATCAGCGCCGTCAGGCGCCCGGCCACTGCCCGGTTGACATCGCCCATGCCTTGCCCCACTTCGGAGACGAAGCGCTCCCGCACCTTGCGGGCGAGTTGCAGGTCAGAAGGTGAGGCAGTGGTGGCCATATGTCAGACGCGGATCAAACGGTTGCACCCGCGTTGGGATCGTTAGGGTCTTCTTCTTTTTTGCCGGTCGACTTGACCAGGTCTTCGCGCTTGATGCCCAGCCACATGGCGATGGCCGCCGCCACAAACACCGAAGAGTAGATACCGAAGCAGATACCGATGGTGAGCGCCAGGGCAAAGTAATGCAGCGTGGGGCCGCCAAACAGCAGCATAGACAACACCATGATCTGGGTAGAGCCATGCGTAATGATAGTGCGGCTGATGGTCGAGGTAATCGCGTTGTCGATCACCTGCATCGTGCTCATCTTGCGGAAGCGCCGGAAGTTCTCGCGGATACGGTCAAAAATAACCACCGACTCGTTCACCGAATAGCCCAGCACCGCCAGCACCGCCGCCAGCACCGGCAGCGAAAACTCCCACTGGAAGAAGGCGAAAAAGCCCAGGATGATCACCACGTCATGCAGGTTGGCGAAGATCGCCGCCACGGCGAACTTCCACTCGAAGCGGATCGCCAAGTACAGCATGATGCCGACCACCACAAAAGCCAGCGCCTTCAGGCCGTCGGCGGCCAGCTCGTCGCCCACCTGCGGGCCGACGAATTCGGTGCGCTGCAGCTGCACCGAGGCATCCAAGGTCTTCAGCGCGGCCAGCACCTGGTCGCTCTGCTGTGCCGAAGTCACGCCCTTTTGCACCGGCATGCGGATCAGCACGTCCTTGGAGGTGCCGAAATTCTGTACCTGCACATCGTTCAGGCCCAGGCCGGCGATCTGGGTGCGCACCTGGTTCAGATCGGCGGGCTGCGAATAGCTGACCTCCATCAAGGTGCCGCCCGTGAACTCGACCGACAGATGCAGGCCGCGCGAGAACAGGAAGAACACCGCCGCCACAAAGGTCAGGAACGAAACGATGTTGAATACCAGCGCATGCCGCATGAACGGAATGTCGCGGTGGATCTTGAAAAACTCCATGGTGTCGCGTCCTTACTTGGCGTTGGTTTCAACGGCGGCATCGGGCCGCCACACGGTGCCGATGGACACGGTCTTGAGCTTCTTCTGGCGGCCGTACCACAGGTTGACCAGGCCGCGCGAGAAGAACACGCTGGAGAAAATACTGGTCGCAATGCCCAGCACATGCACCACGGCAAAGCCGCGCACCGGGCCGGAGCCGAAGGCCAGCAAGGCGATGCCGACGATGGCGCTGGTGATGTTGGAGTCCAAAATGGTCGCCCAGGCGCGGTCGAAACCTGCATGGATGGCCGCCTGCGGCGAGGCGCCCGCACGCAGCTCTTCGCGCACGCGCTCGTTGATCAGCACGTTGGAGTCGATGGCCATACCCAGCACCAGGGCCATGGCGGCCATGCCCGGCAGGGTCAGCGTGGCTTGCAGCATGGACAGCACCGCCACCAGCAGCAGCAGATTGAAGGCCAGCGCGATGCTGGAGAACACTCCAAACAGCATGTAGTAGCAGCACATGAACAGCGCCACGGCCAGGAAGCCCCAGGTCACGCTGTGGAAGCCCTTGGAGATGTTGTCGGCGCCCAGGCTCGGGCCAATGGTGCGCTCTTCGATGATTTCCATCGGTGCGGCCAGCGAGCCGGCACGCAGCAGCAGCGAGGTGTCGCTGGCTTCCTGGGTCGTCATGCGGCCCGAGATCTGCACCCGGCCGCCAGCGATTTCCGAGCGGATGACCGGCGCGGTCACAACTTCGCCCTTGCCCTTTTCGAACAGGATGATGGCCATACGCTTGCCGATGTTCTCGCGCGTCACGTCCTTGAAGATGCGCGAACCCTTGGCGTCCAGCGTCAGATTCACGGTGGCTTCGTGGGTCTGGCTGTCGAAGCCGGGCTGGGCATCAGTCAGGTTCTCGCCAGTCAAGACGACCTGCTTCTTGACGATCACCGCCTGGCCGCTGCGTTCCGGGTAGCGCTCGGCACCAAACGGCACCGCGCCCGCGCCGACGGCGGCCGACGCGGCCTCGGTGCTTTCGTCCACCATGCGCACTTCCAGGGTGGCGGTGCGGCCCAGGATGTCCTTGGCCTTGGCCGTGTCTTGCACGCCGGGCAGCTGCACCACGATGCGGTCCAGTCCTTGCTGTTGGATCACCGGCTCGGACACGCCGAGTTCGTTGATACGGTTGTGCAAGGTGGTGATGTTCTGCTTCAGCGCCTGGTCCTGCACGCGGCGCGCGGCCTCGGGGCGGATGGTGGCGGTGAGCTTGTATTCGGTGCCGTCGGGCGCATCGGTGGCGATGAGGTCGGGGAACTGGTCCTGCACCACGGCCTTGGCCGTAGCCAGGGTTTCGCTGTCGCGGAAGCGCACTTCGATGGCCTGGCCGTTGCGGCTGATGCCGCTGTGGCGCACGTTCTTGTCGCGCAGGATGCCGCGCAGATCGCCGCTCAGCGATTCGGCCTTCTTGGTCAGCGCGGCCTGCATGTCGACTTGCAGCATGAAGTGCACGCCGCCGCGCAAGTCCAGGCCGAGGTACATGGGCATGGCGTGCAGCGCGGTCAGCCAGGCGGGCGAGCGCGACAGCAGGTTCAGCGCCACCACGTAGTTGGCGTCGTTGGCGTCCGGTACCAGGGCTTTCTGGACCACGTCCTTGGCCTTGAGCTGGTTGTCGGTGCTGTCGAAGCGGGCCTTGACCGAGTTGCCTTCCAGGCCGATCAGCTCGGGCGTGACGCTGGCAGCTGCCAGGGCTTCCTGCACCTTGGCCAGGGTGGTACTGTCGATCTTGACCGATGCCCGGGCGGCAGAAACCTGCACTGCCGGAGCTTCACCAAACAAATTCGGCAGGGTGTAAATGGCCCCCACCAGTAGCGCGACCAGAAGGATCACGTACTTCCATACCGGGTATCGATTCATGGTCGCGCTTGGATACTCACACTAATATTTACTTGACCGAGCCCTTGGGCAAGACTTGTACAACGGCGCTGCGCTGCAATTGGACGACCACACCATTGGCGATTTCCAGGCTGATCGAACCTTCACCCAGGCTGGTGACCTTGCCCAGCAGGCCGCCGGCGGTTGCGACTTCGTCGCCCTTGGCCAGCGCGTCGATCATGGCGCGGTGCTCTTTCTGCTTCTTCATCTGGGGGCGGATCATCACAAAGTACAGCACCACAAACATCAGCACCAGCGGCAGCATGCCGGTCAACGACGACATCATGTCGCCGCCAGCAGGCGCAGCTGCGGGGGCGGTTTGGGCGAAAGCGGAAGAAATGAACACAGAAGGCTCCAACAGCAAATGACAAAAATAAAACCCGCAGACAAGGCTTGGCGCATGCCAAGCACCCAGGCGGGGGTAGAGCGGATTGTATGCGGCTGTGTTAGGCCTTCGCCATCAGGGCTTGCCAGGGCGTAGGGGCATCCAGGTTGCTATTTTTTCAATAGCTAATTACGCTTATCAAATAAGCGCCAACGCCCTGTTTCATGCATTTTTCAAACTGGCCCGCAGCGCATCCCATTGGATGCGGGCTGCCGCCAGGTGTCGCGCCCGCACATGGCCGTAGCCGCGGATTTGCTCGGGAATCCGCGCCAATTGCACGGCCGTCGCATGCCGGGCCGGCGTCAGCTGCGGCAGCAACTCGGCGATGCAGTCGCGGTATTCCTGGATCAGCGCGCGCTCGCCGCGCCGCTCTTCGGTATAGCCAAACGGGTCGAAGGCCGTGCCGCGCAAACCCTTCAACCGGGCCAGCAGACGGAAAGCCAAGCCCATTCCCGGCCCAAAGCTCTGCTTCTGCAGCTCGCCCTTGGCGTTCTTCTTCGCCAGCAGCGGCGGCGCCAGGTGGTAGCGCAGCTTGAAGTCGCCCTCGAACTGCGACTGGATGCGCGCCAGAAAGGCCGGGTCGGCCTGCAGCCGCGCCACCTCGTACTCGTCCTTGTAGGCCATCAGCTTGAACAGATAGCGGGCCACGGCCTCGGTCAGCGGCAGGTGCTTGTCCAGCGGCAGCTCCGCCTGGCGCACCTGGTCCACAAAGGCGCGGTAGCTGTCGGCATACGCGGCGTTCTGGTAGCCGGTCAAGAACTCGACCCGGCGCGCCAGCATCGCGTCCAGCGATTCGCGCGCATGCCAGGTGATGGCCTGGGCCGGTGCCGCCACGCTGGCCGGGTCGACGGCGGCGCGGCGCCCCCAGGCGAAGGCGGTCTTGTTGGACTCTACCGCCATGTCGTTGAGCTCCATGGCGCGCAGCAGCGAGGCCAGCTGCAGCGGCACCCAGCCTTTTTGCCAGGCATAGCCCAGCAGCATGGGGTTCGCGTACAGGCTGTCGCCCATCAGCCGGTTCGCGGCCGCATCGGCGTCGAAGCTGGCCACGGCATCCAGGCCGACGGCGCGCACGATCTCGGCACTGCAGGCCTGGGTCGGGTTCTGCCAATCGGGGTTGTGCACAAAAGCCGCCGTCGGCGCGCTATGCGTATTCAGCGCCACATGGGTGCGGCCGGGGCGCATGCGCTGCAGGGTTTCCTTGCCCGCCGTGACCACCGGGTCGCAGCCCAGCACCAGGTCGGCACCGGCCTGGCTGACCCGGGTGGTGCGGATCGCGTCCTGGCTTTCGGCCAGCAGCACATGGCTCCAGGTGGCGCCGCCTTTTTGCGCCAGGCCCGCCGCGTCCTGGGTGACGATGCCCTTGCCCTCCAGGTGCGCGGCCACGCCCAGCAGCTGGCCCAGGGTGATGACCCCGGTGCCGCCAACCCCCGCCACCACGATGCCCCAGACGCCGGCAATCGGCGCCAGCGTGGGCTCGGGCAGCGGGCTGCCGCTGAATGGCGACAACGCCTGGGCCGGCGTCTTCTTGCGCAGCTGGCCGCCTTCCACCGTCACAAAGCTCGGGCAAAAACCTTTCAGACACGACATGTCCTTGTTGCAGCTGGACTGGTTGATCTGCCGCTTGCGGCCGAACGGCGTCTCCAGCGGCTCCACGCTCAGGCAGTTGCTTTGCTCGCCGCAGTCGCCGCAGCCCTCGCAGACCAGCTCGTTGATCACCACCCGTTTGGCCGGGTCGACCAGGGTGCCGCGCTTACGGCGCCGGCGCTTCTCGGTGGCGCAGGTCTGGTCGTAGATGATGATGGTCGTGCCCTTGATCTCACGGAACTCGCGCTGGATCTCGTCCAGCAGATCCCGGTGCTTGACCTCCACCCCGGCCGCCAGCGCCACACCCTGGTACTTTTCGGGTTCGTCCGTCACCACTACAGTTTTGATAGCACCTTCCGCAAGCACGGACTGCGCAATCTGCACAACCGAGTGTCCTTCGGGGCGCTCGCCGACTTGCTGGCCGCCGGTCATGGCCACGGCGTCGTTGTACAGAATCTTATAGGTGATGTTGACGCCCGCGGCGATCGCCTGGCGGATCGCCAGCAGGCCGCTGTGGAAGTAGGTGCCGTCGCCCAAGTTGGCAAAAATATGCTGGTCGGTGGTGAACGGCTGTTGGCCGACCCAGGGCACGCCTTCGCCGCCCATCTGGGTGAAGGCAATCGTGCTGCGGTCCATCCAGGTGGCCATGAAGTGGCAGCCTATGCCGCCCATGGCGCGCGAGCCTTCGGGCACCACGGTCGAGGTGTTGTGCGGGCAGCCCGAGCAGAACCAGGGCGCGCGCTCGGCCGCCTTGGCGCTGATCTCCACCGCCAGCATGGCGCGCTCCTTGGCGTCCAGCACCGCCAGCTGCGCATCGATGCGCGCGGCCACATCGTCCGGCACGCCCAGCTTCTTCAGCCGCTGGGCAATCGCCCGGGCGATCAACGCCGGCGACAGATCGGCATTGGCGCGCAGCAAGGTGTTGGCCGTAGGGTTGGCCATCGACCACTCGCCACCGCTCTGGTCGCCCTCGGGTTCGTTGAACTTGCCCAGCACATTCGGCCGCACATCGGCACGCCAGTTGTACAGCTCTTCCTTCAGCTGGTATTCGATGACCTGGCGCTTTTCTTCGACCACCAAAATCTCCTGCAGACCGATGGCGAAGTCGCGCGTCAGCTGCGCCTCCAGCGGCCAGACCACGGCGACCTTGTGCAGGCGCAGGCCGATGCGCTGGCAGGTGGCGTCGTCCAGCCCCAGGTCCAGCAGCGCCTGGCGGGTGTCGTTGAAGGCCTTGCCGCTGGCGATCAGGCCGAATCTATCGTTCGGGCCTTCGATCACGTTGTAGTTCAGCCGGTTCGCGCGGATATAGGCCAGCGCGGCATACCACTTGTAGTGCATGAGCCGCGCTTCCTGCTCCAGCGCATGGTCGGGCCAGCGGATGTGCAGGCCGCCGGGCGGCATTTGGAAGTCGGTAGGGATCTTGATCTGCACCCGATCCGGGTCGATCATCACCGTGGCGCTGGACTCGACGATCTCCTGGATGGTCTTCATGCCGGCCCAGACGCCGGAGAAGCGGCTCATGGCAAACGCGTGCAGGCCCAGGTCCAGGATCTCCTGCACATTGGTCGGAAAGAACACCGGCAGGCCGCAAGCCTTAAAGATATGGTCACTCTGGTGCGCGGCGGTCGAACTTTTGGAAATGTGGTCGTCGCCAGCCACCGCAATCACGCCACCGAACTCGGTGGTGCCGGCCATGTTGGCGTGCTTGAACACATCCGAGCAGCGGTCCACCCCCGGCCCCTTGCCGTACCAGATGCCGAACACGCCGTCGAACTTGTTGGTGCCCGGCGGTGAGAAGCCCAGCTGCTGCGTGCCCCATACCGCGGTGGCGGCCAGCTCTTCGTTCACCCCCGGCTGGAACACGATGTTCTGCGCCTTCAGGTACTTGCCGGCCTTCCACAGCGCCTGATCGTAAGTGCCCAGCGGCGACCCCCGGTAGCCGCTGATGAAACCCGCCGTGTTGTGCCCCTGCTGCGCGTCGCGCAGGCGCTGCAGCATCGGCAGCTTGACCAGGGCCTGGACCCCGCTCATGAAGGCGCGGCCATAGTCCAGGCGGTATTTGTCGTCGAGCGTGACCGTCTCTAGGGCCTTGCGGATGTGTTCGGGCAAGGGGGCGTTCATACGGCAGCTCCTAGCTCGACGCCAAATCCCGTGCGTCCGGCTACGCCGCCCGCGCTGTATATGTGCCTACGGCGCAAGCCGCTGTGCGTCTTGTCGTCCAGCGTGACCGTCTCTAGGGCTTTGCGGATGTGTTCCGGCAGGGGTGCGTTCATCGTGCTTGTCTCCAACGGAGTGGGCTCCGCTTTGCCGAAAAGTGTATGCCTGCAAGCGCGGTAAGTGTTTGCGTTTTTTGCCTCGTTTCCCCTACTACACGAAAGGATCTTGCGCAAATACAGTGAATCCATGCTTGATAAATTCGACCTCACCATCCTCGATGCTTTGCAGGCCAACGCCCGCCTGACCAATGCCGAGCTGGCACAGCGCGTCGGCCTGTCCGCCGCGCCCTGTTGGCGCCGGGTCCGCGCGCTGGAGGAAGCCGGCTACATCCGCGGCTACCGCGCCGAGATCGACCGGCACAAGATCGGCCTGGATGTGCTGGCCTTTGTGCGCATCGATGCGGTACAAAACAGCGGCCCCGCGCTGCAAGGCCTGGAAGACGCGATCCGCCTGATCCCCGAGGTCGTGTCCTGCCACTACATCAGCGGCACCGGCACCTTCGAGCTGCAGGTGGTGTCGCGCGACCTGAATACCTTCAGCCAGTTTGCCCGGCAGGTGCTGGTGAACCTGCCGAATGTGAAGGATTTGCACACCAGTTTTTCACTGGGGGAGGTGAAGGGGAATGGGGTGTTGCCGTTGGGGCATTTGGCGGGGTAGCTGGCTGTTTGCTGCAACTTGCATCCCCGGCCGGGATGTGCGCCCGGCGGCGCATACAGAGGGGGACTCCGGGGGTCGGTGGCGCACAGCGCCACATCGCGCCTAAGGCGCGAGCCCGGCGCAGCCGGGCCGGGGTTGGCTGTTCGGCTGTTGGTATTGGCTGTCCGATCCCCCGCCGTGTGGCGTCGGCGAGTAGCGCAGGGCTGGGCGGATCAGGGCCCGCGATTGTTTGAGGCCGTAGGCCGAGTTCGAGCGGGACCCCGACCAGACCGAGCAACGCAGCGTACCGGCACAGCCGGGCGACGACTTCGGCTGGCCTTTTCTTTGGTGACTTTCTTTTGGCCACGCAAAAGACAAGTTACTGCGCTGCCGGGCGCACCACCCGGCTGACCATGCCAGTGGCACCAACTCTCTCACAGAGATCACAAGCCTTTTAGGCCTCTAGCGCATATTTACCCTACGCTAGAAGCTACAAATAAAGTAGCAATTCATCCCCCCTACATGTCACCCCAGATTGCAGTTGCAACACAGCATGCGTGTACACGACACACAGTATTGGCCCCCGCTTGGGAAGATCACCCCATCGCAACAAACAACCCAAAGGATTCACCATGACACGCTCTATCAACCGCATTGCCGCTGCCGCCCTGATCGCCCTGGCCGCCGGCCCTTTTATGGCCGCCCAAGCCGCTACCTCCAATGACGTCGACCTGGCCAGCGCCGTGCAGTCCAGCCTGAACAATTCGCTGGGCAGCGATGCCAGCGGCCTGACCGTCACCGCCAACAACGGCAACATCACCTTGCACGGCTGGACCCAAGGCCCGCAAGAAGAAGCCAAGGCCCGCTTCGTCGCCAGCAAGGTGCCCGGCGTGCACAACGCTTACAGCTCGGTGCGCACCTTCTCCAGCGACAGCAACGAGTAAACGCCACGCGCCGCTCGGCGCGGCGCAATGATTTCCCCCAGTGTCCCGAACACACGGCGCAGCCTCCGGGCTCACCGTAGCTGCCGGGTTAAGGCCTCTGCCGCATGGCATCCATGCGACAGGGGCTTTTTTTTGCCTAAATCGCACGGCTTGCGTGCAAAACATCAGGCATTTTTGGCACCTTAGGCATATTTCACCAGCGGCAACAGCTCTTCATTCCATAGCAAAAACCACCCTAGGGTTTCACCCTAGATTGCATCTGTAACAAAGCAGTACAACTTCCGACACACAGCCGTCCCCGCGGGTTGAGAAGATCACCCCATCGCACCAACAATGGTGTAACAACTCAAAGGATTTACCATGACCCGCTCCATCACCGGCATCGCCGCTTCCGCTCTGTTCGCCCTGGCCGCTGGCGCCTTCCTGCCCGCCCACGCAGCCACCGACGCCGACCTGGCCAGTTCTGTGCAAAGCGCCATTTCCAGCTCCATGGGCGACGACGCCAAGAACATCACCGTCACCGCCAACGGCAGCGATGTCACGGTGCGCGGCTGGGCCAAGGGCCCATTGGAAGAGTCCAAGGCCCGCTATGTGGCCAGCACCGTTCCCGGTGTGAGCAATGCCTACAGCACCGTGCGCACCTACTCGAACGAAAGCAGCAAGTAAGCTGCATTACCAGCCGCTTCAGCCCCCCCGGCTTGAAGCGACATTCAACGCCCTCTGTACCGGCCAAGCTGCCGCTGCAGGGGGCGTTTTCGTTGCGGGGACTGCCGGGCTATAGTGGTTTGCTCCGTCAATAACCAAGCCCCATGAAACTCGCCATCGTCACCGACATCCACGGCAACCTGGCCGCCCTCGAAGCGGTGGCGGCCGACATCCGCCGGCGCGGCGCCGACCAGGTGGTGAACCTGGGCGATAGCCTGTCGGGACCGCTGCTGCCGCGCGAGACTGCGCAGTTCCTGATGGCCGAAGGCTGGCTCAGCCTGGCCGGCAACCACGAGCGCCAAATCCTGACCCACGGCCCCGAACGCATAGGCGCGTCCGACGCCTATGCGCTGGCCCAGCTGACGGCGCCGGAGCTGGACTGGCTGCGCGGGCTGCCCGCCACAACGCGGCTGGACGGTGGCATTTTTCTGTGCCACGGCACGCCCCGCAGCGATGTCGAATACTTTCTGGAAACCCTGGTGCCCGGCCAAGGCCAGACCCGCGCCGCCACGCCGGCCGAAGTTGCGCTGCGCCTGGGCGATGAAAGCGCCGGCCTGGTGGCCTGCGGCCACACCCATATTCCGCGCGCAGTGCGCAGTGGCCGTGGCCAGCTGCTAGTCAACCCCGGCAGCGTAGGCCTGGGCGCGTACGACGACGAACTACCCGAGCCCCATGTGGTGGAAACCGGCTCGCCCGATGCACGCTACGCGATGCTCGAGCGCCTGCCCGGTGGTGGCTGGACCGCCGCCCTGCTGTCGGTGCCCTATGACCATGAGGCCATGGCCCAGCTGGCGCAGCAACGCGGCCGGCCCGAATGGGCGCAGGCGCTGCGGACCGGGTACCTGCGCTAAGACCTCAGTCCCAGATCGGCGCCAGGCCTTCGGGGCTGGTCAGGCGCTCGCCGCGGTCCAGTGCGGCGATCTGCGCCATCTCGACATCGCTGAGTTTGAGTTGTGGGGCCAGCAAATTGCTCTGCAGATTGGCACGCTTTGTCGACGAGGGAATCACCGCATAGCCCAGCTGCATGGCCCAGGCCAGCACCACCTGCGCCGGCGTCGCCGCGTGGCTGTGGGCAATCGCTTGAACCACCGGATCGTGCAACACCTTGCCGTAGGCCAAGGTCATGTACGAGGTGATGGCGATACCCTGGCTGCGCGCAAACTCGGCAACTTTGCGGTTCTGCAGATACGGGTGCAGCTCGATCTGGTTCGTGGCGATCTCGCTGGCGCCGACGGCGGCGATGGCCTGCTGCACCAGATCGATGTTGAAGTTGGACACCCCGATCTGCCGCGTCAGGCCCTGGCGCTTGGCATCCAGCAGCGCGGCCATGAACTCGGCCACCGGCACCGCATTGCCGGGCGACGGCCAGTGGATCAGGGTCAAGTCCACCTGCTCGGTACGCAGCTTGGCCAGGCTGGCTTGCAGGCTGGGCAGCAGCTTGTCCTGGGCGTAGTTTTCCACCCAGATCTTGGTGGTGATAAACAGGTCTTTGCGGGCCACGCCGCTCTCGGCCATCGCCTGGCCGACCTCGGCCTCGTTGCCGTAGATCTGCGCGGTGTCGATGGCGCGGTAGCCGAGGTCCAGGCCGTTCTTTACCGAGTCGATAACGACCTGGCCTTGCAGGCGGAAGGTGCCCAGGCCGAAGGCCGGAATGCTGTGTGTGTTGCTCATGTTGAATCCTTGAAGTTCAGTGAAAAAATCAATGGCCTACCGGCACCACGGTGCCGCTGCGGTGTGGAATGCCCTGGCGCCGGTCGAGTACGCCGCTCCACTGGGTAAGTGCCAGCGAGACCAGCACCACCAGCGCGCCTATCCATGGGGTGTGGATCAGCCCCAAGTGCGTAACGATCAGGCCTCCAGCCCAGGCGGCGCCAGCAATGCCGAGGTTGAAGGCGGCGATGTTCAGGCCCGAGGCCACGTCCACCGCCTGCGGCGCAAAGCGCTCGGCCTGCTTGACCACATACACCTGCAGGCCGGGCACGTTGCCAAAGGCCACCGCGCCCCACAGCAGCACAGTCAGCAGCGCCAGCCATTTGTGCGGCGCGGTGAAAGTCAGCAGCAAAAGCACGGCCGCCAGCAGCGCAAAAATAATGCGCAGCGCGGGGATGGGGCCGAGCCGGTCGGCCAGCTTGCCGCCCCAGATATTGCCCACCGCCACCGACACGCCGTAGACCAGCATCACCCAGCCCACCGCCCCGGCGCTGAAGCCAGAGATGTCGGTCAGGATAGGCGCCAGAAAGGTGAACGGGATGAAAGTGCCGCCATAGCCAATCGCCGTCTTGGCGTAGACCAGCAGGAGGCGCGGCTCAGCCAGCACCTTGGCCTGCTGCAGCAGCGAGGCCGGCGCGGCATGGCGGATGTTGTTCGGCACAAACAGCCAGCTGCCGATGAAGGCCACTACGCCCAGCGCCGACACGGCCAGAAAGGTTTCGCGCCAGCCAAAGTGCTGGCCGATGAAGGTGCCCAGCGGCACGCCGGTGACCAGGGCCACGGTAAGGCCGGTGAACATGGTGGCGATGGCGCTGGCGGCTTTTTCCTTAGGCACCAGGCTGGTGGCGATGGTCGAGCCTATCGAGAAGAACACGCCGTGCGCCAGCCCGGTGAGGATGCGCGCCGCCACCAGCGACCCGTAGCTGGGCGCTAGCCAGGCCAGCAGATTGCCGGCGGTAAACGCCACCATCAGCGACAGCAGCAAGGCTTTGCGCGGCAGCTTGCCGGTGAGCGCGGTGAGCACCGGCGCGCCGATGGCGACGCCCAGCGCGTAGAGGCTGACCAGCAGGCCGGCCGAGGGCAGGCTGATGGCCAGGTCGGCGGCCACCGTAGGCAGCAGGCCGACGATGACGAACTCGGTCGTCCCGATGGCGAAAGCGCTGAGGGTCAGCGCGAGCAAGGCAATAGGCATGGAAAACACTCCTGTATGGGTTAGGCAGGAGTGTGGCGACTATGTCTTTGCAGAAAAACCCTGCAATCCTCAAAATACTATTGATTCCATATCAACAATGCGATGCGCTACATGTCGGCCTGGATTGCAGTTGCAACACAGCAGGTATGTCCACGACACACAGCATTGGCCCCCGCTTGGGAAGATCACCCCATCGCAACAAACAACCCAAAGGATTCACCATGACACGCTCTTTCAACCGCATCGCCGCTGCCGCTCTGATCGCCCTGGCCGCCGGCCCTTTCATGGCTGCCCAAGCCGCTACCTCCAATGACGCTGACTTGGCCAGCGCCGTGCAGTCCAGTCTGAACAATTCGCTGGGCAGCGATGCCAGCGGCCTGACCGTCACCGCCAACAACGGCAACATCACCTTGCACGGCTGGACCCAAGGCCCGCAAGAAGAAGCCAAGGCCCGCTTCGTCGCCAGCAAGGTGCCCGGCGTGCACAACGCTTACAGCGCCGTGCGCACCTTCTCCAGCGACAGCAACGAGTAAGACCTGTACGCCGGCGGCGGATAAGCCATCCGCTGCCCGGCTACTGCTGCGCCAGCCACTGCTCGGCGCGCAGCAAATCGTCCAACGTGTCGATGTCGGTGACGCACCCCCGGTCATCCACCTCCATCACTGCTACGGAATGCATAGCAGCTTGCGCCCGCACTATCTGCGCTGCGCCCTGATTCCCCTTTAATTCCAGCAGCTGGGGCCCACAGGCCGCGGCAAAGC
Organism: Rhodoferax ferrireducens; assembly: GCF_031458075.1. Classification (GTDB taxonomy): domain Bacteria; phylum Pseudomonadota; class Gammaproteobacteria; order Burkholderiales; family Burkholderiaceae_C; genus Rhodoferax_B; species Rhodoferax_B ferrireducens_A. The sequence continues at coordinate 195,013 of NZ_JAVDXT010000003.1, forward strand.
GCACGGGATGGCCGCGCTGGCCCTGGTACTGCGGCAGCGTGACGGCCGCCGGCGGCGCCAACGCAATCGCCCGCAAGGTCTCGCTGCGCAGCAGCGGCAGATCGCCGGGCAGGATCAGCCAGCCGGGCGCATCGGCCGTGGCCCGCACCCCGGCCGCAATCGAGTCGCCCATGCCGGGGCGCGAAGCATCGGCATGCACCACGTAGCTGGGCAAGCCGCTGGCCTGCACCGCGGCCAGCACATGGTCGAGCACGCGCTTGCCAGCCAGCAGCGCCTCCAGCTTGTGCACCTGGCCGCCGGATGCGGCAAAGCGCTCACCGCGGCCGGCGGCCAACACGATAACGACGGGAAGTGCTTTGGGATCTGCAGACATGGCGGGGAACGTGAAAGCACCAGTATGGCCCAGCCCAAGTGTGAATAATGGGAGACTCCAGCCCCTGGCTACATCCCCCGTACTTCCGCATGAACCTGACCTGCCCCAGCTGCCACAAAGTATGTAGACCGCGGGCCAAATTCTGCAACCATTGCCTGCAGTCGTTTGCGGACCTGACCCTGTGCCGCATCTGCAATCGGCTGACCCCCGACGGCCAGGCCTGCACCCACTGCGGTGGTGCCCCGGCGCCCGCTGCCATCGTTGCAGCAGACAGCCCCCACGCCCAAGCGCCCGCTGCCGCCAAGCCGCGCCGCAGCTGGGCCCTGCTGGGGCTGGCGTTGGCGGTCGTGCTACTGGGCGGTGGCTATGCACTGCTGGGTCAGCGCAGCACGGCGGTCGCCATCACCACGCCGCCCGGCCCACCGGCCGTGGCCGCGCCTGCGGCCATGCCGGCCCGGCTGGAGCAGGCCCAGGCCGAAGCGCTCAAGGCCCTGGCCGAACCCATATCGATACCGGCGCCGCTGCCAATCCCCCAACCGCTGCCAGCAGTGGCCAAGCGCGTGCCGGCCAAGGCCGCGGCTTCCAGTCCCGTCGTGCCTGTCACGACGGTCGCGGCTACCGCCGCGCCGGCCCCCGAGCCCGCTGCGGTGGAAAAGCCCGTTGCGCCCAAAGCCAAGACCATCGACGAAGTATTCAGCGAACGCCTGGCTGCCGAATGCAGCAGCGGGCTGAGCGGCCTGGTCTGCCGCGAGAAGTTGCGCTATGCGGTCTGCGGCGACCGCTGGTCACAGACACCGCCCCCGGGGCAGTCGATCTGCAAGGGCGCGCCGACCCACTAAGCCTTATTTCGGCAGCACCTCGAACGCCAGAAACTGGGTGATCTGGCTGGCAGCGTTGAAGTTATTGTCCGACACCAGCACCAGGCTGCGCCGGCCGTTGGCCAGCAGCGGGCCCCAGGCCATGCCTTCCAGGTTGTCCACCTTGGCCAGGCCCAGGCTGTTCATGTCCTGCACCAGGCGTTTTTTCAGCGGCGTGTAGCTGGCGCCCACTAGCGTGGCCACGCCGTGGATATTGCTCGCGCCGTCAGTGTCCACCTCGTACAGGCGCACATAGTTTTTGTAGTTGTTGTCGGCGCCCTGCACGCCGGCGCGCTCCAGCACCAGCAGCTGGTGGCCGTTGATGGCCAGAATCTCGGGCACACCGTTGTCGGCGTTCTTGCCGGTAGCAGGTGCTGCGGGAATCGCATCCAGCGCATAGGTGTACTGGCCCAGCACAGTGCCGCTGCGGTCATAGCGGGTGAAGCGGGTGACGGCCGGAGTGGTGGGCGTGGGTAGCGGGCCGTCCTCGTAGACCGGGGCCTCCATGGCCACCCACAGCGACTGGCCGTCGGGCGCGAAGCTCAGGCCCTCGAAAGTGCCGTTGTTGCGCGAGCCCTTGTTCTCTGTGGGGTTCATCTTGAACAGGCTGGGCAGGGGCAGGGTGGCGAGCAGCTTGCCGTCCTTGCCCATCTGGGCGACGAACGGGTCCAGGCCCAGGCTACGGTCGCCCTCGCTGGTCCACCACAGGCTGTTGTTCAACGGATCCACGCGCAGCGATTCGGGGTCGACCACCAGGCCGCCGGTAGTACGGTTCGGGTAGGTGCTGCCGTTGGCCTGCTTGAGGCTGACGGAGGTTTGCACCTGCACCGCCGTGAAGCTGCTCTGGCTGTAGTCCAGCCGGGCCGTGTAGTAGCGCGCGGGATTGTTGTCCGAGCGGTCATCGCTGATCAGATACCAGGTGTTGCTGGCGCGGTCGTAGTCAATGCCGGACAGGCCGCCGACCAGGGTGGCATCCACCTGCAGGCTGTTGGAAATGGTTTGCTCGCCGATCAGGCGCAGCGCGGCGACGGAGGGCTCGGCATCGTCGCTGCCGCCGCAGGCGGTCAAGCATGCTGCGACCAGCGCGGCCAGGGGGAAGAGCAGATTCATGGTGTGCAAGCCGGTTGGGGTTTATCCGACGGCATGCTTATGCCGTCGGATAAACCCCTTCGCCCGGGGCGGGGCGAAGGGGCTAGAAATAGCTCAGTTGGCAGAGGCTCAGGTGCCGATCACGCCGCCGTCGTTCTTGGTGATCACCACCGTGGCCGAGCGCGGGCGGGCCGTCGTGGTGCCGCCGGCGCCGTAGCCCGCATTCGCAGGCCAATGGCTGAGGAACTTGCTGGGGTCGCCGATGTTGGCCTTGCTGATGGTTTCGCCCGGGTGCTGGATGTTGACGAACACGGTCTTGCCGTCCGGGGTTTCGCTGCAGCCGGTGATCTCGCAGTCCTTGGGCCCGACCAGGAAGCGGCGCAGCGTGTCCACCGTAGGCTTGGCGCCGACGCGGGTGGTCACGGCCACGGTGCTGCTGTCGGCCTTGGTGTAGTTCAGCGTGGCGGTCGTGCCGTCGCCCACCGTGCCGGGCTTGCCGATCAGCATCATGCAGTTGGTGACATCGGTGTAGGAGCCGTCGTCGGTCTGGATGAAGCAGAAGCCCGAGCTGCGGCTGAACCACAGGCCGTCGGGGCTGGAGAAGTCTTGCGACGCGGTCAGGGCCGACAGATTGACCTTGGCCAGGTCGGCACCGGCCTCGGCGCCGAACAGGTAGACGTCCCAGGTGAAGCTGGTAGCGGCCGATTCACCGCCGGCTTCGGCCATGCGCACGATGTGGCCATTGATGTTGCCGGCCGCGCCCAGGCTGCCGCCGATCTTGGCGTCCTGGTAGGAGCGCGGGTTGGCTGCATCCAGGCCGAACTGGCTGCCGGTGGGCTCCAGCTTGCGGTTGCTGTTGTTGGTCAGTGTGTAGTAGATCTCGCCGGTGGTGGGGTGCACGGCGCACCATTCGGGGCGGTCCATCTTGGTCGCGCCCACGGCGTCGGCCGCCAGGCGGGCGTTGACCAGCACATCGGCCTGGTCGGCAAACGCATAGGTGGCGTAGCCGGCAATCGTGCTGTTGCTGATGTTCAGTTCGATCCAGCTGCCCGAGCCATCGGCGGCGAACTTGGCCACAAACAGCTTGCCGCTGTCCAGGTATTTGTCGCCGGTGGCGATGCGGTCGCTGGGGTTGGCATCGGCCGGGGCCCACAGCGCGGTAGAGACGAACTTGTACATGTACTCGCCCTGCGAGTCGTCACCCATGTAGACGGCCAGCGGCTTGCCCGCAGTGAGCTTGCCGAAGGACGCGCTTTCGTGCGCAAAGCGGCCCAGGCCGGTGCGCTTGCGGATGGCCGCGGTCTTCACGTAGGGGTCGATTTCCACGATGTAGCCAAAGGTGTTCAGCTCGTTGCGGTAGTCGTCGCTACCGTCGCTGGACACGCCGGTCTGGCTGATGTTCCAGCGCCGGTACTGGTCGGCGCTGCCGGTGGTTTCCCAGCCGTGGCGGCTGGTGGCGCCGGCCGCGCGGCCATAGCGCTTGAGCGACACCACGCTCTTGGCAGTGGCGCCGCCACGCGCCGTGTCGTCGCCAGACACGCGGGTGAAGTAGCCGGCCCAGTTTTCTTCGCCGGTCAAAAAGCTGCCCCAGGGCGTGTAGCCGGTGCCGCAGTTGTTGATGGTGCCGCGGGCCGTCAGGCCGGTGGGCGCGTACAAAGTCTTGACCAGCGCATTGCCCTTGACCGGACCCGACAGGGTGACCGGCGTGAGCGGCGTGATGCGGCGGTTGTAGGCCGAACCCTGGGTGTAAGCGAAGACGCCGGAGGCGTTCTTCGCCACCTCGACGATGGACACGCCGTGGGCCGGAATCTCCTTGTCGGTCTCGCTGGCCGGGCGGGTGCCGCTGGTGGTGCCGGCCGCGTGCAGGAACTGGTCGGTGATCGCCTCGTGGTTCATCACCAGCAGGCCGCGGCTGGAGCCGTTGGCATCGCGGGCGGTGCCGGCGGCGTTCAGGCCGAAGTACTCCATGCCGTCATGGTGGTCGCCTGCACGGTTGTCGAAGTCGGTATCGGTGCCGTCGTTCTTGTAGGCCGCCGTGCCCGAGGTCAGCGGATCGCCGAGCGCGTACACCACGTTGGCGGTATAGCCGGAAGGCACGGCCACCACGTCGAGCAAGCTCTTCTCGACCGCTGTGAAGCCGAGCTTGTAGTCCACCGCCACCGCAGCATCCCCACCGCCGCCACCGCAGGCGGTCAACGCAAAACTGCCCATCACCGCGGCCCCGGCCGTGCCCACCCCCATGCGCAACACACCGCGCCGGCTCAGGCGGGTGTCGATCAGGCTGGAAATGCTGGGGTTGTTGCTGGTATTGCTGTCTTCGTGGTGGGAGTCAGCGCCGGGGCGCAGGGATGCGGTCATCGTGGAAGCTTTCTGTGGATTTACAAAACTTCACGATGCTAGAAAGACTGTGTGACACGGGCGTGGCAGTGTGGGTGGCCTTTTCTTTGGTGCAAAAAAAAGCCTCTGTCGCATGGATGCCATGCGGCAGAGGCCTTAACCCGGCAGCTACGGTGAGCCCGGCGGCTGCACCGTGTGTTCGGGACACTGGGGGAAATCATTGCGCCGCGCCGAGCGGCGCGTGGCGCTTACTCGTTGCTGTCGCTGGAGAAAGTGCGCACCGAGCTGTAAGCGTTGTGCACGCCGGGCACCTTGCTGGCGACGAAGCGGGCCTTGGCTTCTTCTTGTGGGCCTTGGGTCCAGCCGTGCAAGGTGATGTTGCCGTTGTTGGCGGTGACGGTCAGACCGCTGGCATCGCTGCCCAGCGAATTGTTCAGGCTGGACTGCACGGCGCTGGCCAGGTCGGCGTCACTGCTGGTAGCGGCCTGGGCAGCCATGAAAGGGCCGGCAGCCAGGGCGATCAGGGCGGCAGCGGCAATGCGGTTGAAAGAGCGTGTCATGGTGAATCCTTTGGGTTGTTGGTTGCGATGGGGTGATCTTCCCAAGCGCAGACCAGCTTTGTGTGTCGTGGACTGAAAGGCTTGTTATTTCTGGATGTACGTTGGTGTTTCGTGCATCCCCGGCCGGGTGGTGCGCCCGGCAGCGCAGTAACTTTCTTTTGCGTGGCCAAAAGAAAGTCACCAAAGAAAAGGCCAGCCGAAGTCGTCGTCCCTGCGCTGCGCTCCGGGCACGCTGCGTTGCTCGGTCTGAGCGGGGTCTGGCTAAACTCGCTGCGCTCAAACAACGCCAGCCCTGATCCGCTCAGCCCTGCGCTACTCGCCGACGCCACACGGCGTGGGAGCGGGAGCGGACACCCAGCCCGGCAAGCCGGGCATCGCGCCCTAGGCGCGAAGTGGCGCGTTGCGCCACCGATCCCGATCCCGGGGTCCCCCTCTGTATGCGCCGAGGAGCACAGCTTTGGGCGGATCAGGGCTGGCGTTGTTTGAGCCGCAGGCGAGTTTAGCCAGACCCCGCCCAAAGCGAAGCACCGCAGGTTTCCCAGCGCGATAGCGCTGGGACGCAGGCAGTGGGGGCGCCTTTCTTTTGGTGACTTTTCTTTTGCGCAAAAGAAAAGTCACTGCGCCGTCGGGCGCATACCCGGCCAGCGGCGTGAGTGGTATCAACTACCGCACACATCAGCACAAGTTTGCATGGAAATATTTAAGAGAAAAGTGCCTCCAGCGCACACCGTACCTGCGCAAATAGCTACAAAAACCAGAGCATTTCGCACCTCCTTCTTTTGAAGGACAGAAACCGAAAGTTGATGAGTGGCCAGATTCCGCTGGGCTATAGTGGCCCGTCGCTTTGTTGGCCGGTTTTTCTGGAGTTTTTATGGTCTTTGACCGTTCGTTTCAAACGTGAGAAACCCAAAGCCAGAATTGGATTTCTGGGTGATTCTGAGGCCCGTGTTAAGACGACAAATGCGATGTTGGGGAGACCACGATGATGTCTCTACATATTGGGTTAGACGTCGCAAACTCGCGGCGAATCACGACTCGTGCAGAATTTATTTTTCGTTCGTAGGGAGACATAGAACATGAATAGCGCTTTGGAGGCAATCGCCGTGGCGATCGACGCTCTCGCGACTGCGGTAGCGGGCGCCTGGGGTTCTGACGCTACGGTATGTGAAGGATTGGGATGGTTTGGCCCAGCTGTGACTCGACATGATCTTGCACAGATCGCCCGCTCGCTCGCTACGGACATCCGGAGTACGCAGTCCGAGTCAATTGATCCAAGCATTGAACCGATGGTTTTGGACTTTCCACGCCGACTCCAAATCCTTCAGGCGAACACGGTTCCACAAATGTTTACTGGGAATGGAGGGCAGGCCATCCCTGCATACCTATCGACTCTCCAGGTCATCAGAACTGCAATCCTGCCGGCAATTGGATGGCAAGTCGTTCCTGACCCCAAAGGACTTCCGCCCGCGCTCGCTAGGCGCGTTCGTGCGGCTACAGCGGAAATGGATCAAATTGACCCGGAACTTGCTCAACTCTCCGGGAAGATTGGCGACATAAATACAGCACATCGAATCGCAGACTCTTTGCCGATTGATCTTCAAGCGCTTTCTGAAGCTAGACAAAAACTAGAGCATTCAGCAAGCTCGGGTGAGATATTGACGCAGAAGCTGGAAACCGCATGGACCGACGCGCAGACTTCGGCGCGACTAGCCAAGCAATTTGAGGAAGAAGCCCAAAAGCTAGTAGACAAGTGCGAAGACGCATACAAGATCACTACAACGAAGGGGCTTGCCGGCGCCTTTGATCAAAGGGCGGGAAAGTTGGCATGGTCGATGTGGGCGTGGGTCTTTGGGCTCGTTGTTGCGCTGGTTCTAGGCTCGTTCATTGGTGCCCACCGTCTCGAGGTGCTTTCGGCAACCTTGCAAACTCCGAATCCGAACTTGGCTGGCCTCGCATTCCAAGCACTCCTGTCTGCACTAAGCGTTGGGGCGCCTCTCTGGTTCGCTTGGCTGGCGACAAAGCAGATTGGTCAGCGATTTCGCTTGGCCGAAGACTATGCGTTCAAGGCAACTGTGGCGAAAGCCTATGAGGGCTATCGCAAAGAAGCTGCTCGCATCGATCCTGATTTTGAACACCGCCTATTCGGCTCAGCGTTGTCTCGACTAGATGAAGCCCCGTTGCGACTCGTAGATCTGAATTCGCATGGAAGTCCCGGACACGAAGCCATTGATTCGGAGATCCTGCGTAAGGCCATTGAAACCATCCCTGAGTTTCGAGACAAGTTTCTGCAACTTCTGAAGGAAGCTACCAGCGCTGTGGCAGCTTCTGTTAAGAAGAAGGATGAAGCGGTTCAATCCGAATCACCCAAGTAGGCCACGGTGACGTCCAACCCTTCATCGAAGGGATGCCCAAAAGGCTACGCCTTTTTGCGCCACTCTTATGTCCTACGTAGCAACCGCGCGAACCCCCGGCATCAGCCCATCCTCCCTCACCCCGGCTCAGCCCCCGACTTCTTCACCAACGCCGCCCAGCGCGGAATCTCGCGCGCCATGTGTGCGGCCAATTCTTCGGGCGTGCTGCCGACGATGTTCATGCCCAACTGGCCTTCCAGCTTGGCCTGCACCTCGGGCACCTTCAGCGCCTTGACGATCTCGGCGTTCAGGCGCTGGACCACGGCTTTGGGCGTGCCCTTGGGGGCATAGACCGCCTGCCAGGAGGTCATCTCAAACCCGGCGACGCCGGACTCGATCATGGTCGGCAGCTCGGGTGCTAGCGCGATGCGTTTGCCAGTGGTCACCGCAATCAATTTCAAACGCCCGGCCTTGGCCAGCGGTAACGCGGCGGTCATCTGGTCGAACATGAACGGCACCTGGCCCGACGCCACATCGGTCAGCGCCGGCGGCGTGCCTTTGTACGGCACATGGGTCAGCGGCACACCGATCATGTCGGCAAACATTTCGCCCGCCAGATGCGTGGAGGTGCCAGCGCCGGAGGACGCGAACAGGCGCTTGCTCGGGTCTTTCTTCAGCAGCGCGATCAGCTCGGGCACGGTGTTCACACCCAGCGCCGGATTGATGATCAGCACGTTGGGCAAAGTGGCGACCAGGCATACCGGCTCGAAGTCTTTCACCGGGTCGTAGGACAGGTTTTTGTACAGACTGGCGTTGATCGCATGCGTGCTGATGGTGCCACCGAACAGCGTGTAGCCGTCGGGCGCGGCCTTGGCCACAAACGATGCGCCAATGCCGCCGCCCTGGCCGGGTTTGTTGTCCACCACCACCGACTGGTGCAGGGCTTCGCCGAGCTTTTGCGCCAGGGTGCGGCCGATGATGTCGGTCGAGCCGCCCGGGGTGAAAGGCACGACGTAGGTGATGGGCTTGGCTGCAGGCCAGTCTTCGGCCCAGGATATTCCTGGCAATACAGTGGGCAAAGCGGCCAGCGCAAACAGCGCAGTGCGGCGGGTGGTGGTCATGAATTTGTCTCCGGTTTTATTTATGGGAATCAGCGGCCGTTGGCTGCGCGCCAGGTGGCGAAGTCGGTGCGCGACTGCTCGTCGGTCGGCGGGTACAGGCCGAGGATGGAACGGCCGCCCAGCACCTGCTCAGTGACAAAGTCTTCAAACGCCGTCATCTCGGTGGCCTCCAGCGCGATCTCGTCGGCCAGGTGCGCGGGGATAACGATCACGCCTTCCGCATCGCCCACCACCACATCGCCGGGGAACACCGGCGCATCGCCGCAGCCGATGGGCACATTGATGTCCAGCGCCTGGTGCAGCGTGAGGTTGGTAGGCGCCGACGGGCGCTGGTGGTAGGCCGGCATGCTGATCTTGGAAATATCGGGCGCATCGCGGAAGCCGCCGTCGGTGACCACGCCGGCCACGCCGCGCACCATCAGGCGCGATACCAGGATGCCGCCGGCCGAAGCCGCGCGCGCGTCCTTGCGGCTGTCGATCACCAGCACCGCGCCGGGCGGGCATTCTTCCACCGCCTTGCGCTGCGGGTGGTTGCGGTCCTTGAACACCTCGATGGTGTTCAGGTCTTCGCGCGCCGGGATGTAGCGCAGGGTGAAGGCCTCGCCCACCATGTTCGGCAGGTTGGGGTTCAGCGGGCGCACGTCCTGGATGAACTGGTTGCGCAGGCCGCGTTTGAACAAGGCGGTGCAGAGTGTGGCGGTGCTGACTTTGGCCAGCAGGGCGCGGGTGGATTCTTTCAAAGTGGTCTCCGTGATGGGTTAGAAAATGTCAGGTTCACCGATGGCTGCGCCGAAGGTGGTTTCGAGGAAGTCGAAATCAGCTCCCTTGTCGGCCTGCATGATGTGTTTGGAGAACATCCAGCCGTAGCCGCGCTCAAAACGTTTGGGTGGGGCCTGCCAGGCGGCGCGGCGGGTGGCCAATTCTTCGTCGCTGACCTCCAGATGGATGCTGCGCGCGGCCACGTCCACGGTAATCAGGTCACCGGTCTTTACCAGCGCCAGCGGGCCGCCGATGTAGGCCTCGGGGGCGGCGTGCAGGATGCAGGCACCGTAGCTGGTGCCGCTCATGCGCGCATCGGACAGGCGCAGCATGTCGCGCACGCCCTGCTTCACCAGCTTGGCGGGGATCGGCAGCATGCCCCATTCGGGCATGCCGGGGCCGCCCTGCGGGCCGGCGTTGCGCAGCACCATGATGTGCTCGGCGGTGACGTCCAGGTTCTCGTCTTCCACCGCGGCCTTCATGCTCGGGTAGTCGTCGAACACCAGGGCCGGGCCTGTGTGCTTGAGGAACTGCGGCGCACAGGCGCTGGGCTTGATGACGGCACCGTCGGGCGCGATATTGCCGCGCAGCACGGCCAGCGCGCCCTCTTTGTACAGCGGGTTGTCCAGGGTGCGGATCACATCGTCGTTGAAGATCTGGGCGCCGGCGATGTTCTCGCCCAGGCTGCGACCGGTGACGGTGGCCGCATCCAGCTGCAGGTACTGGCCCATGCGGTTCATCAGGCCGGGCAGACCACCGGCGTAGTAGAAGTCTTCCATCAAATACTTGTCGCCGCTGGGCCGGATGTTGGCCAGCACTGGCACGCGGCGGCTGAAGGCGTCGAAGTCGTCCAGGCCGACCGCGCAGTCCGGGCCGGCGCGGCGCGACATGGCCACCAGGTGCACGATGGCATTGGTCGAGCAGCCCATGGCCATGGCCACGGCGATGCCGTTCTCGAACGAGGCGCGGCTCAGCATGCGCTTGGGCGTCAGGTCTTCCCAGACCATGTCGACGATGCGGCGGCCGCTTTCGGCCGACATGCGCGGGTGGTTGGCGTCCGGCGCCGGGATGCTGGAGGCGCCGGGCAGGGTCATGCCTATGGCCTCGGCAATACCCATCATGGTTGCAGCCGTGCCCATGGTCATGCAGGTGCCGTGGCTGCGGGCGATGCCGCCTTCTACGCCTATCCATTCGGTCTTGCTGATCTTGCCGGCGCGGCGCTCGTCCCACAGCTTCCAGGCGTCCGAGCCCGAGCCCAGGATCTGGCCGTTGTAGTTGCCGCGCAGCATGGGGCCGGCGGGGATGTAGATGCTGGGCAGGCCGGCGCTGATGGCGCCCATCACCAGGCCGGGTGTGGTCTTGTCGCAGCCGCCCATCAGTACCGCGCCGTCCACCGGGTGGCTGCGCAGCAGCTCCTCGGTTTCCATGGCCAGCATGTTGCGGTACAGCATGGTGGTGGGCTTCACAAACGCCTCGGCCAGCGAGATCGCCGGTAGCTCGACCGGAAAGCCACCGGCCTGCAGGATGCCGCGCTTCACGTCCTCGACCCGCTGCTTGAAGTGGGTGTGGCAAGGGTTCAGGTCCGACCAGGTGTTGATGATGGCGATCACCGGCTTGCCGACCCAGTCGGTGGGCGCATAGCCCATTTGCATGATGCGTGAGCGGTGGCCGAAGGAGCGCAGATCGTCCGGGTCAAACCAGCGGGCGCTGCGCAGGGATTCATAGTTGCGTGGGGTCATGGAATAATTAAAACACTAATGTATTAGTGCGTCAATGCCAGAATACCCGACCATGAAAGTCCAAGAAAAAGTCCGCCTCGACCGCTCCCGCCAAGCCGCGCCCCAGGTTTTCGACCAGCTGCGTGAATCCATCGTGTCGCTGGAAATGGCCCCTGGCACGGTGCTGGCGCGCGATGCGCTGGCCCAGCAGTTCGGCCTGAGCCAGACGCCGATCCGCGACGCGCTGATGCGCCTGGGCGAAGAAGGCCTGGTCGACATCTTTCCGCAGCACGCCACGGTGGTCAGCCGCATCGATGTCAACGCCGCCAAGCAAGCCCACTTTCTGCGCAAGTCCATCGAGCTGGAAGTGGTGCGCACCCTGGCCCTGGCCGCCGACGACAGCCTGGTGGCCCGGTTGCGGGCGCAGATCGAGCTGCAGGTGGTGGTGATCAACACCGCCGATTACAGAGATTTCGTGGCCGCCGACCAGGCCTTCCACCAGCAGATGTATGCGGCCGCCGGCGTGCCCGACCTGTGGGCGCTGGTGCGCCGCATCTCTGGCCATGTGGACCGCCTGCGCCGGCTGGACCTGCCGAGCGAGGGCAAGGCCCAGGCGGTGGTGCGCGACCACCGCAGCATCGTCGATGCCATCGCCCTGCGCGACCCGCAGGCCGCGCAGGACAGCCTGCGCGCGCATTTGTCGGGCACGCTGGGGCAGCTGGAGAACATCTGCGAGCGCTACCCGGACTACGTGGCGCGCTGAATCGCGGCTGGCCCTAGCTTTACAAAGGCTTTGCCGGGGGCACGCGGGGCGGGTACGGGGCTTATGTAAAGTGGGCCGTGCTTCAGTCCGCACCTCCACACATCCATGCCCAAGAACAAACTTCTGCGTTACACCCTGCTCGCCCTGGTCCTGCTGGCCCTGGCCGTAGCCACCAAACTGGTGTTCTTCCCGGCCGCCAAGAAACCGAATTTTGTGACCGCCACCGCCGCCCTGGCCGACCTGGAGCAGGCCGTGCTGGCCACCGGCACGGTGCAGGCCTTTAAGCAGGTGAGCGTGGGTGCCCAGGCCTCCGGGCAGATCAAGTCGCTGAAGGTGGCCCTGGGCGATACGGTCAAGAAAGGCCAGCTGGTTGCCGAGATCGATTCGCTGACCCAGCAGAACAGCCTGCGCAATGCCGAAGCCGCGCTGGCCAATGTGCAGGCCCAGCTGCTGGTCAAGCAGGCCACGCTGAAGCAGGCCGAGCTGAGCTTCCAGCGCGAGAAAACCCTGCTGGCCGCCGACGCCAGTTCGCGCGCCACCTTTGAGGCCGCTGATGCCGCGCTGCAGACCGCGCGCGCCGAAATCGGCTCCTTGCAGGCCCAGATCGCCCAGGCCAGGATCACCGTCAGCACCGCCCAGCTGAACCTGGGCTATACCCAGATCCAGGCACCCATCGACGGCGTAGTGGTGGCCATCGTGGCCCAGGAGGGCCAGACCGTGAACGCCAACCAGACCACGCCGACCATCATCAAGCTCGCGCGCCTGGACACCATTACCGTCAAGGCGCAGATTTCCGAGGCTGACGTGGTGCGCGTGAAGCCCGGGCAAAAGGTCTACTTCACCATCCTCGGCGCGCCCGACAAGCGCTACACCACCACCTTGCGCACGGTAGAGCCGGCGCCGGATTCGATACTCACCGACACCACGACGACGACCACCACCAGCGCCACCGCCATCTACTACAACGGGCTGCTTGACGTGCCGAATCCCGAGGGCCAACTGCGCATCTCCATGACGGCCCAGGTCAGCATCGTGCAAAGCGAGGCCAAACAGGTGCTGAGCATTCCATCCGCAGCGCTCGGCGAGCGCGACCGCCAGGGCCGGACCCGCGTGCGGGTGGTGAACGCAGACGGCCAGGCCGAGCCGCGCGTGGTCAAGGTCGGGCTGAACAACAACGTGAACGCGCAAATCCTCGAAGGCCTGGCCGAGGGCGAACGCGTGGTGGTCAGCGAAGCCCCGGCGGCGGGTACCAGCGGCAGCAGCAGTGGCAGCGGCCGCTCCGGCATGCGTCCGCCCCCGGGGATGTAAGCATGGACGCGAACCCTACCAGCCCCCTGCTGGAACTGACGGCCTTGCGGCGCGAGTTCCCGGCGGGCGAAGAAACCATTGCCGTCCTGAAGGACGTGAACCTGAGCATCCGCGCGGGCGAGATGATCGCCATCGTCGGCGCGTCCGGCTCGGGCAAGTCCACGCTGATGAACATCCTGGGCTGCCTGGACCGGCCCACCACCGGCTCCTACCGCGTGGCCGGCCGCGAGACTGGCCAGCTGGATGCCGACGCCCTGGCCGAGCTGCGGCGCGAACACTTTGGCTTCATCTTCCAGCGCTACCACCTGCTGAGCGACCTGAGCGCGCTGGGCAATGTGGAAGTGCCCGCGGTGTACGCGGGCAAGGACGCCGCCACCCGGCACAGCCGCGCCACGGCGCTGCTGACGCGCCTGGGCATGGCCGACCGCGTCGGCCACAAGCCCGGCCAGCTGTCGGGCGGCCAACAGCAGCGGGTGAGCATTGCGCGCGCGCTGATGAACGGTGGCAGCGTGATCCTGGCCGATGAGCCCACCGGTGCGCTGGACACGCACAGCGGCGCCGAGGTGATGAAGATCCTGCAGGAGCTGCACGCCGAAGGCCACACCATCATCTTGGTGACGCACGATATGCAGGTGGCCGAGCATGCGCAGCGCATCATCGAAATCAGCGACGGCGAGATCGTGGCCGACCGCCAGACGCAAATCGCAACTGCCGCCCCCACGCTACCTGCGCCGCCCGCCGACGGTACCGGCTGGGGCGCGGGCTGGGGCCGCTTCAGCGAAGCCTTCCGCATGGCCGTGCTGGCGATGCGGGCGCACCCGCTGCGCAGCTTTCTGACCATGCTGGGCATCATCATCGGCATCGCCTCGGTGGTGTCCGTGGTGGCGCTGGGCGAGGGCTCGCGGCTGCAGGTGCTAAAGAACATCAGCTCCATCGGCACCAATACCATCGAAATCTTCTCCGGCAGCGGTTTTGGCGACCAGCGGGCCGCGCGGGTGCGCACCCTGGTGCCGGCCGACGCCGACGCGCTGGCCCAGCAGGTGTATGTGGACAGCGTGACGCCCACCGCCTCCAGCTCGGCCACGCTGCGCTATGGCAATGTGGCGGTGACCGGCAATATCAACGGCGTGGGCGCGCAGTACTTCCGCGTCAAAGGCATCACCCTGGCGCAGGGCCGCTTCTTCAACGACGCCAGCATCGACACCCTGGCGCAGGAGGTGGTGATCGACGACAACACCCGCAAGCAGCTGTTCCCGACCACCGACAACGCCGTCGGCCAGGTGGTGCTGCTGGGCAGCGTGCCGTTCCGGGTGGTTGGCGTGGCGCAGAAAAGCGAGTCCGGCTTTGGCAACCGCGAGGCCTTGAACGTCTACATCCCGTATACCGCAGCCATGCGCCGGGTGCTGGGGCAAAGCTATCTGCGTTCGATCTCGGTGCGCGTGCGCGACGACGCCTCCACCGAGGCCGCCGACGCCGGCATCAACCGGCTTCTCAAGCAGCGCCACGGCGTGGTCGACTTCTACACCCTGAACACCGACACCATCCGCCAGACCATAGAGAGCACCACCCAGACCCTGACCTTGCTGGTCTCGGCGATTGCGCTGATCTCGCTGGTGGTGGGCGGCATCGGGGTGATGAACATCATGCTGGTGTCGGTCACCGAGCGCACCCGCGAAATCGGCGTGCGCATGGCCGTGGGCGCACGGCAGAGCGACATCCGCCAGCAGTTTCTGATCGAAGCCGTGCTGGTCTGCCTGCTCGGCGGCGTGCTGGGCATAGGCTTGTCGCTGCTGATCGGCTGGGGCTTTGGCCAAACCGGCAGCAGCTTCCAGATGGTGTATTCCACCGCATCGATGGTGGCGGCCTTTGGCTGCTCGACCCTGATTGGCGTGGTGTTCGGCTTCCTGCCCGCCAACAACGCGGCCCAGCTCAACCCGGTAGACGCCTTGGCCCGAGAGTAATCCGATGACCCCCTTCAAACCTTTCGTCCACAGCGCTGTCCTCGGCGCCCTGCTACTCGCCGGCTGCGCCACCCAACAGGCGCCGTACAGCGCGCCCGTCACCAGCCTGCCCGCGCAATGGCAGTACGCCGGTGCCGACAGCAGTGCCAGCACCGATGCCTGGTGGAAGAACTTCCACGACCCGGTGCTCGACCAGCTGGTCGAGCAAGCCCTGCTGCGCAACAACAACCTGGCGGCCGCCACCATCAAGGTGCGTCAGGCCCAGCTGCAAGCCGGCCTGGCCGAGAACCGCCCCAGCTTCAGCGGCAGCATCAGCAGCGGTGCCAGCCGCACTCTCAGCGGCAGCGCCGTCACCAGCCGCAGCAGCGGTGTCAGCCTGGGCGCCAGCTACGAGATCGATCTGTGGAACAAGCTGGGCAGCCAGCGTGACGTCGCCCTGTGGGAAGCCCGCGCCACCGCGCAGGACCGCGAAGCCACCGCGCTGGCGCTGGTCGCCACCACAGCCCAGCTGTACTGGCAGCTCGGCTACCTGAACCAGCGCCTGGCTGCCAATCTGCAAAGCATTGCCACTGCCCAGAAGACGCTGGAGCTGGTGCAAGCCCAGGCGAATGCCGGCGCCGCCGGCGGCCTGGAGCTGGCCGAGGCCCGGCAAAGCCTGCTGAGCCTGCAGGCCAGCCAGACCACGCTGCAGCAGCAGGCCGTGGCCGCCAACACCGCCCTGGCCTTGCTGTTCGATGCCGCGCCCAGCGCGCTGCCCAACCCACCGCAAACCCTGCCCAACAGCCAGCTACCCGAAGTCGCTGCCGGCCTGCCCGCCGAGCTGCTGGCACGCCGCCCCGACCTGCGTGCGGCCGAGCTGCGGCTGCGCGAAAGCCATGCCAACATCAGCGCCACCCGCGCCAGCTACTACCCGGCGCTGAGCCTGACCGGCGCGCTCGGCACCTCCAGCACCGCGCTGCTAAACCTGCTGCAAAACCCGGTCGCCAGCCTGGGCCTGGGGCTCAGCCTGCCGTTCCTGAACCAGAAGGAAATGGACCTGAATGTGCGGGTCGCCCAGGCACAAAGCGAGGAAGCGGTGGTCAACTTCCGCCAGACCCTGTACACAGCGCTCGGCGATGTGGAAAACGCCTTGTCGGCACGCCAGCAGTACCGCGCCCAAGCCCTGCTGCTGGAGCAGGTACTGCAAGCCGCCACCCAGGCCGAGCGCCTGTACGAGGTGCGTTACCGCGCCGGTTCGGTGGCCCTCAAGCCCTGGCTCGACGCCCAGGAAAGCCGCCGCAGCGCCGAGATCGCGCTGGCGGAAAACCGGTTGAACCAGTTCAACAACCACGCTACGCTGGTGCAGGCGCTGGGTGGGGGTGCGACTGCGCTGCCGGGCATGGTCCGTGAAGATTTGCAAGAGAAATAGGCTGCTAGCGCATATTCCATCTGCGCTGGTAGCTATAAAAAGAGAAGCGATCCGGCCTATTGCGCCCTGCGCCTGTGCCGGAAGTCCGACAGACTCTTAGGCCTTGGGGAGCGAGGCCTTGATTTGCCGGATGGCAGACACATCGCCAAGAAAGACTTGCAGGACGTCTTTCTCTTTTTGAGAAATCTCATTGCCCTCCATGAGATTCAGTCGCCTGACAATCACTTCGAGGGCTTCGGCCACGTGCCCGATCTGCCTGCCGTAGCTGCCTATGTTCTCCAGCGCCATCTGCTCTACCGCTGGATTGGCCGACCTACCAAGGTTGACGTTGAACAGGTTGAAGGACCAGTTCGGCAAAATAGGCTGCGTCAAATTGCGCGGAGCCTGCAGCTGGATGGGCATGTACACACGTTGCATGGATGACTCCTCGTGAGCGTCGAAATGCGATGGAACACTATAGCCCCGCGTAACCGCTCGACTCACCCTGTGCCTTGGCCTTCTTCCCCCAAAAGAAGGAGCCACGAAGCGCTCTATTTTTCGTAGCTTCTCGCGCAGATGCAATTTGCGCTGGAGCCTCTTTTTATTTGGATATCTCTATGTGATTTGGGGCAATGTGTATGGTTCTTGGCGTCCATGCGATCCCTGGCCGGGTATGCGCCCGGCAGCGCAGTAACTTGTTCTTTTGCGCAAAAGAAAAGTCACCAAAAGAAAGGCGCCCCCACTGCCTGCGTCCCAGCGCTATCGCACTGGGAAACCTGTGGTGCTCGCTTTGGTCGGGGTCTGGCTAAACTCGCTTCGCTCAAACAACGCCAGCCCTTATCCGCCCAAAGCTGTGCTCCTCGGCGCATGCAGAGGGGGACCCCGGGGATCGGGATCGGTGGCGCGTAGCGCCACATCGCGCCTAGGGCGCGAGCCCGGCGCAGCCGGGCTGGGGTTGGCTGTTGATATTGGCTGTCCGCTCCCACGCCGTGTGGCGTCGGCGAGTAGCGCAGGGCTGAGCGGATCAGGGCCCGCGATTGTTTGAGGCCGTAGGCCGAGTTCGAGCGGGACCCCGACCAGACCGAGCAACGCAGCGTATCCCGGAGCGCAGCGCAGGGGGCGACGACTTCGGCTCGCCCTTTCTTTGGTGACTTTCTTTCGGCGAAGCGAAAGAAAGTTACTGCGCCGCCGGGCGCACATCCCGGCCAGGGATACCAGTGTCACCAACCAATCCCAAAATTCAAGCCAAATCGGCTGCCAGGAAGCAAGCTACCCGCTTAGCCGCGCTCGCCTTTTTGCCGCGTAAACAGCAACACCAACAGAGGCAGCAGCGCCAAAGTAAACAGGGTACATAAACAGGCCACCCACAACGGATAGTCGTCCGGGTTGCCCAAAGCGAAATACTTGAGCGCCGGATAGCCCAGGGCCAGCACCATCAGCAAGGTGACGCCCGGCAGAAAAAAGCGGAACAGAAAGGCCATGCCGAAGGCATGCACCCCTTCCATCGGGTGCCCCAGTCCGTACCACACCATGGCCCACAAACAGTAGCCGAGGATGAACAGCATGACGCCGGCCGCGAGCCACAGGCCTACGCTGCGGGCGCTGAGCTCGGTGGCCACCCGGTCCCCCGGGGTGTACACCACGGTCAACTGCGATCCTTGGACGGGGACTTCGCCTGATGCCACCGAGTTGGGTAACTCCAGTGGCTCACCAGCCGGCCCGGTAAACCGCACTTGGGCGGTGTGCATCAAGCGCTTGCCCCTCACGGTGCGGCCGTTGGAATCTTTTTCTTCGTAGTCGCGGTACTCAGAGGTGTGGCCCACCACGGTAGCGCTGTAACTGGGCTTGGTGGCCAGGGAGTACAGCGCTTGGCCGGTCCAGACGCTGAAGGGTACGAACAAGGCAATCACGGCAAAGATGATGAGTACCAGCAGCTTGCTGGTGCCCTTCCCCGGTCGCATGCGCTGCGAGACACGCCGCGCAAGCCATACCGCGGCGGCGAGGAACGCCGCGCTGCTGGCAAGGAAGATCTGGCCGGCGGTCGTCAATACCATGGTCTAAATTCTGAAGGTGGATGCATGAGAGGGTAGATTTCAATGGCTGCACAGCCTGCAGCGCATATATTACCTGCGCCACCAGCTATTTAATTAATAGCAAATAGCGCCCTGCGTTCCACTACCGCTGTCACAATGTGGGCCATGCGCGCCGTAATCGCTGCGACCGAGAACCCTCGAACCAGCTCAACAACTACGCCACGCAGGTGCCGGTGCTGGACGGCGCTACTGTGTTGCAGTCGCATCTCAGAGTATTCATTCAGCCAAAGCACCTATAGCTGCATCGGCTAGCTGAGCTTCTCGGCCCGTGCGTCAACTCCAAAGCTCTCGCGCTAACATCTAGAGTACCCGCCTACAGAGACGCAGACGTCCCTTCTAGAAAGTACCCCCTCAGCATGTTTGCCCGCAAATTGAATTATTTCCTGCGCATATTGACGCTGGTTTACGCAGCAGGGATAAGCAATATGGCGCTAGCCCAGACATCTGTCGATGATATTTTGCGGTCGGGCACGAACTTCGGAAACAAGGCCTTTAACGGTCTACTCGGTGGCAACGGTGGATCCATCAATGTTGGAAGCGCTGAAGGCAATGCAGTTGTCCAAGCCATAAGCCAGCTTTCTGAAGGCTGTGTAAAACGCTTGCAGCGGGTGCTCCAGACTTTCGGTGAAAGCAGAGTTGCCCATAGTTTTCATGGGTATGGGTGGGGCAATGTTAATGCTGTTAGCTTGAGTCTGCCACTGGCAGTTTTGGGGGCCGACGTCAGATCAAAGTACCACGGCTTGGCTCCCTTGGACGACGTTTTAACAAGCACAGAAAACACAAGAATAATCCCGCTTTTCGATGCTGAATGCCAGCAAGGGACAGTTACCTATGAAGCGACCATAGAACGTTATTTCAGAAAAAATAATGAGTTGGCTGCATGGCCAGTGCGTTTCAAGAGCAGCGCAACACTGGACATGCATTCCATCGAGTTAAATCAACATGGCGTATTTGGCATTGCGACTGTTTCGAATATCTGCCATGAAATAGTGGACGAGTCTTCGACACAACAAGCCTGCTATCCGCAAACCTTGGATGTGTACTGTCAATTCAATACCTGTTACTCAGAACCATTGGCTGAGTTGGTAGAGCGTGGAAAGATCAGCAGTCGCGACACGACCGGGATATTTTTCGATCGCGTCAATACGGCTGAATGGAAAATTTACGGGGAACGCAAAGACTACATGCGCAGGTAAGTTGAGGCTACGCACATCGTCGGTGGCAGCTCCTCACCCCAACCCTCTCCCCGAAGGGGCGAGGGAATAAAACAGGGCTCCGCCAGTGCGCCTAGGCCTCGGCCATATCCCGGCTATACGAGCGACTGGAATCGACCAGCATGCGGGTGTAAGCATGCTGCGCGGCGTTGTTGCACAGTGCCTCGGTCGTCAGCGTTTCGACAATGCTGCCGTGCTGCATCACCGCCACCTGGTCGCACAGATGCGCGACCACGCCCAGGTCGTGGGTGACCATCAGATAGGTCAGGCCATCGCGCTCGCGCAGGTCGGCCAGCAGGTTCAGGATTTCGGCCTGCACCGACACGTCGAGGGCCGAGGTCGGCTCGTCCAGCAACAGCACGCGCGGCTCCAGGATCAAGGCCCGGGCAATCGCCACGCGCTGGCGCTGGCCGCCCGACAGCTGGTGCGGGTAGCGGAAGCGGTAGCTGCTGTTCAGCCCGACCTTGGCCAGGATGCTCTCCACGCGCTCGCGCTCCCGGTCCATGCCGTGGATGCGCAGCGGCTCGGCCAGCACCGTGTGGATGGTGTGGCGCGGGTGCAGCGAGCCATACGGGTCCTGGAACACCATCTGCACCTCGCGGCAGCGGGCCCGGTCCAGCTTGCGCCCCAGCGCATGGCCGCCGATCCGCAGCTGGCCGTCCCAGTGCATGTACTGGCCGGCCAGGCAGCGCAGCACCGTGGTCTTTCCCGAGCCGGACTCGCCCACCAGCCCGAAAGACTGGCCGGCCTGCACTTGCAGGTTCACGTTGTTGAGCACCTTGACGGCACCAAAGGCCAGGTGCAGTGCGTTGACATCGATCATGGTCATGGGGTGTCCTTCGGCGTTATCAGGCAGTCAGCCAGCTGGGGTCGCGCTGCAGCACCGGCAGGCGCACGCGCCGCTGGTCCAGGCTGGGCAGGGCGCTGAGCAGGCCGCGGGTATACGGGTGCTGGGCGTTGTCCAGGTCGGCGGCGGCAATGCTTTCCACCACCCGGCCCGCGTACATGACCAGCACGCGGTCGCAGAAATGGCGCACCAGGTTCAGGTCGTGGCTGATGAAGACCAGGCCCAGGCCGCGCTGGCTGACCAGGTCGTCCAGCACGGCCAGCACCTGCAGCCGCACCGACACGTCGAGTGCCGAGGTGGGCTCGTCGGCGATCAAAATTTCGGGCTCGGTAATCAGCATCATGGCGATCATGATGCGCTGGCCCATGCCGCCCGACACCTCGTGCGGGTACAGGTTGAACACGCGCTGCGGCTCGCGGATGCGCACCGACTCCAGCATGGCCAGCGCGCGCTCGTAGGCTTCGGCACGCGGCACCTTGTTGTGCGCCAGGTAGGCTTCGGCGATCTGCTGGCCGACGCGCACCACCGGGTTCAGCGAGTACTTCGGGTCCTGCATGATCATCGACATGCGCTTGCCGCGGATGGCCTGCATGGTCTTGGGGCTGGCGTCCAGCAGGTCGATGCCGTCGAAGGCCAGTTTGCGGGCTTCGATCTTGGCGCTGCGCGGATGCAGCTTGAGCAAGGCCCGGCCGACCGTGGATTTGCCCGAGCCGGACTCGCCGACGATGGCCAGCTTTTCGCGCGACATGTTGAAGGACACACCGCGCACCGCATGCATGGGGCCGTCGGGCGTGGCGAAGCGGATGTGCAGGTCTTCAACCTGCAGCTGGTGCGTGAGTGAAGAGGAAGCGTTGTGCATGGTGGTTTTACTCGTTGCGGGGGTCGAGCACATCGCGCAAGCCGTCGCCCAACAGGTTGAAGGCCAGGCTCACCATCATGATGGCGGCGCCGGGCGTGGCGACCAGCCACCAGCACTCCATCATGTAGCGCCGGCCGCTGGAAATCATCGCGCCCCATTCGGGCATGGGTGGCTGGGCGCCCAGGCCCAGAAAGCCCAGGCCGGCGGCGGTCAGGATCACGCTGGCCATGTTCATGGTCAGGCGCACCACCACCGAGGACAGCAGCATGGGCGCGATATAGCGCAGCAGGATGCGGGCCGAAGACGCGCCCTGCAGCTGGGCGGCGACCACGTAATCGGCATTGCGCAGCGACAGGGTTTCGGCCCGTGCCAACCGCGCAATCGGCGGCCAGGCGGTCAGCGCAATTGCGATCACCGCATGGTCCAGTCCCGGGCCCAGCGCGGCCACGAAGGCCAGTGCCAACACCAGGCTGGGGAAGGAGATGAAGATGTCGGTAACCCGCATGAACAGGTTGTCGACCCAGCCGCCGAAGTAGCCCGAGATGCTGCCGACCGCCAGGCCTACCGGGCCGACGATCACCGTCACCAGGGCAATGATGTAGAGCGAGATGCGCGAGCCCTGCACCAGGCGGCTGAACACATCGCGGCCGTATTCGTCGGTGCCGAACCAGTGCGCGCTGGACGGCGCCTGCAGCGCCTGCGCCAGGTTCTGCTCCAGCGGGTTGTGGGTGGCGATCAGCGGAGCGAACAAGGCCACCAGCATCAGCGCCACCACCACCAGCAGGCCGGCCACCGTCATCGGGTTGTGCAGCAGCCGCTGCGCGCCGCGGCGCAGGCTTTGGCGCAGCGCCTGGGCGGTGGATTGGGGGGTGGATAGAAGTGTAGAGGTCATGGTCAGGGTGGACATCAGCGGGTCCTCGGGTCAAACACGTGGTATAGGGCGTCGGACAGCAGGTTCAGCGTGACGAAGATCACCCCCACCACCAGCACGCAGCCCATCACGGCGTTCATGTCGCCCAGCAGCAGGCTGCTGGTCAGGTACTGGCCAAAGCCGGGCCAGGCGAATACGGTTTCGATCAGCACCGCGCCTTCGAGCAGACCGCCGTAGGCCAGGGCCACGATGGTCAGCAGCTGCACCAGGATGTTGCGGAACGCATGGCCCCAGACCACGCCGCGCTCCGACAGGCCTTTGACGCGGGCCGTGGTGATGTACTCCTGCGACAGCTGGGCCAGCATGAAGCTGCGCGTCATGCGGCTGATGTAGGCCATGGAATGCAGGCCCAGGATGCAGGCCGGCAGAATCAGGAACTTGAGCGCGCTGCGGAACACCTCCCACTCGCCGGCCAGCGCTGCGTCCAGCAGCAGCAGGCCGCTGCGCGGCGCCACCAGGCCGTCGAAGGCCAGGTCGACCCGGCCGGCGCCGCCGGCCCAGCCCAGCCAGGCGTAGAACACCAGCAAGCCCATCATGCCGAACCAGAACACTGGGGTCGAGTAACCAAACAGGCTGATCACGCGCACCACGTGGTCGGCCAGTCGGCCGCGCCGGGTGGCCGCATACACGCCCAGCGGCACGCCCAGGCCGGTGCCGAGCAGGATGGCCATGGTGGCCAGCTCCACCGTGGCCGGCAGCACGCGGGCCAGGTCGTCGGTGACCTTGTGGCCGGTGAGCAAGGCATTGCCCAGGTCGCCCTGCAGCAGGTCGCGCAGGTAATAGCCAAACTGCACCGGCAGCGGCCGGTCCAGGCCCAGCTGCTGGTACACCTGGTCGTAGGTAGAGCGGTCGGCATCCGGGCCGACGATGGACAGCACCGGGTCCAGCGGCATGACGCGGCCGATCACAAAGGTCAGCAGCAGCAGGCCCAGCAGGGTCAGCGCCACGCTGAGCAGGCGGTGGCCAAGGGCGCGTACGTTAGAGGTAGTCAAGAGCAAATCTCCATGGGGTCGAACATGGGGTGCAGAGCCGGCGCCTTAGCGCTGCTTGTACACCTCGCGCAGGCGGGTCGTGGCCGAGGGGTGGCCCAGGTAGTTGCGCACGTCCTTGCGCAGCACCACCGTGTCCACCATCTGCGAGATCGGCTGGATCGCGCCGACCTGGCTGTCATAGAGCTTCTGGGCTTCCTGGTAGTCGGCGGTCTGCTTGGCTTCGTCGCGCTCGACCTCGGCTTTTTCGATCAGCTGGTTCAGCTCGGGGCTGAAGAACGAGGTGCGCCAGCCCTGGAAGTTGGTCAGCTTGGCCGCATCGCTGTTGTCCGGGTTGTAGACCAGGGCGCGCAGGCTGGAATGCGGGTGCGGCTCAACCCCGCCGCCGCCGCGGCCGACGATGATCTCGAAGCTGCGGTCGCGCATCGCGCCATACACCTGGTTGCCGGTGCCGGACAGCACGCTGGCCTCGATGCCGGCCTTGGCCAGCGTGGCCTGCAGGTTGGTGGCAATGTTGATGAAAGGCGGGTCGGCCAGCACGCGAATGCTGGTCCTGAAGCCGTTCGGGAAACCGGCGTCAGCCAGCAGCTTCTTGGCGGCCACCACGTCCAGCTTGTAGCCAGGGTTGGGCAGGCTGGCGGGCAGGCCCATCTGCACCGGGCGCTGCTGCGGTATGCCGTAGTTGGGCATCACCGTGGTGTTGATGCCGTCGTAGTCGATCAGGTTGCGGATCGCCAGGCGCACGCGCTTGTCGGCAAACTTGGGGTCCTTCATGCTGACGGCCACGTAGTACAGCGTGCCGCGGCGCACCGGCTGCACCACGGCGTCGGCGTTCTTCTTCATGGATTCGACATCCGGCACCGACATGCCCGAGGCCACGTCCAGGTCGCCGCGCTCCAGCATCAGGCGCAGCGACTGGGATTCGGTCATGTGCCGCATGATGACGCGCTTGAGCTTGGCCGGGCCGCGCCAATAGCCGTCATACCGGTTCATCAGCAGCGCATCTTTGGCACGCCAGTCGGCCAGCGCGAACGGGCCGGAGCCGGCTGCGTGGGTGGTCAGCCAGGCGGCGCCCTGGTCGCCGTTCTTTTCGTTTTCCATGACCTTTTTGCGGTCCAGTATCACTGCGCTGACCGAGGTGGCCAGGGTGTACAGCACCATCTTCGGGTCGGTGGCTTCGGGCAGGTCGATCACCAAGGTGTTGGCGTCGGTAGCGCGGATGGCCTTGTCCACGTTCTGCGCGCTGAAGCCATAGCTCTTCCAGGGCGAGGCCATGGCCAGGTTCAGCTTGAGCACGCGCTGCAGCGACCAGGCCGCGTCGTCCGCCGTCAGCGCATTGCCCGACTGGAATTTCACGCCCTTGCGCAGCACAAAGCTGATGCTGCGGCCGTCGGCAGACACCTTCCAGCTCTCGGCCAGGCCGGGCAGCATCTTGCTGGTGGCTTGCGGGTCCAGCTCGATCAGGTAGTCGTAGAGGTTGGCGGCAATTTCGACCACGTCGTTGCCGGTGGCCGCAGCCGGGTCCAGCGACAGCAGGTTGTTCATGCTGAAGCCGACGATCAGCTGGTCGTCAGGGGTCTTGGCCTGCGCCACCGCGCCCAGTGCGCTGAGTGCCAGGGCTACAGCGCATTGGCGCAACAACTGTGTGTGGTTCATGGGTGTCTCCTCAAGGTGAATCGGTGGCAGCGCGGCAGTCTTCGGCCGCTTAGTAGGTGTTGCGCGTGTGGGCTTCGATGTAGGCGAAGTTGATGTCTTCGCCCAGTCCCGGCAGCTGTGACAAATGCACATAGCCGTCGGCGTCCATCGGGTCGGCCAGGGTGTTCAGGTAGGCCGGCACTTCGTCGTAGTCCAGGAAGGGGTGCAGCAGGCCGCGCTCGTACCAGCGGCAGTTCTTGATGGCTGCGCACACCGCCAGGTTGGCCGCGCCGTTGCCATGCACCTCGCACTGCATGCCGAAGGACTCGGCCAGGTGTGCCACCTTCAGGGTCGGCGAAATGCCCCCCACACCGGGCACGCCGGCGCGCAGGATGTCGCAGGCGCCGGCCTTAACCCAGTCGGCCCGGCTGTGGTGCTTGCCCGACAGGCTTTCAGGGCCGACGATGGGGATGTCCAGCTGGTCGGCCAGCCAGGCATACGAGGCCATGCTCTGCTCGTTCATCATTTCCTCGAACCAGGTGAAGTTCAGCTTCTCCAGCGCCCGGCCTATGGTCAGCGCGTCGATGCGGCTGTAGTTATGGTAGCCGTCCAGCATCAGCGGGATGTTCGGGCCAACCGCTTCGCGCACCGCTGCGCAGGCCTTGATGTCCATGGACACGCTGGGGGCGAACGATACCGGCGGCATCCAGGTATGCAGCTTGATGGCCTTGTAGCCACGCTCGACCAGCTGGACCGCAAACGCCGCGTATTCTTCCGGCGTGGACAGGCCGCCAGGCAGCTCGTCGCCGCACATGGTGCTGCCATAGGCCGGCACCTTGTCGCGGTAGCCGCCGATCAGGCGGTACACCGGCTGGCCCAGGGCACGGCCAGCCAAGTCCCACAGCGCCTGGTCGACAGCGGCCAAGGCGCGGTCGGTCAGCTGGCCGGCGCTGCCGCGCTGCCAATGTTCGAGTCCGTGCCAGAGCTGCTCGCGCTGGAATGGGTTCTGGCCCACCAGCACCTTGCGCACAAAAGCTTCCAACACGTGCGGACGGATCACTTCCGGCGGCGCAAACGCATAGCCGTTGTGCCCCTCGTCGGTGGTGATGGTCAGCAAGGCCATCTTGCCCAGGCCTTCGGGGCCGGGGTGGGAATGGCCGGCGGTGTCCACCGAGCGGCGGGTCGGAAAGGTGAATTCGGTGCCACGTACGCTTGCAATTTTCATAAGACTCTTTCTATGTCATCGGTCGTCAGACTGGAATGGATTCTAGGCAACACGTCAGACGGGCTATATGGGTATAAACCCTGGTAAAAAGCTTTTTTACAAATGCAAGCAACCATGGCATCAGTCGTCTGGTGGGAAAGCCAGCCGCGTTATAGTTGCCAACTCCGCCACAGCCCCCACCACACCATGAGCACCACGCTGCCAGACCATCCCATGCGGACCAAAAGCCAGCCGCAGCGGGTAGTGGACGGCGTCTCCGAGCGCATCCACAGCGGCGCCTTGAAGCCTGGCGACCGGGTGCCATCCGAACCGGGGCTGATGCAAGAATTCGGCGTCAGCCGGACCGTGGTACGGGAAGCCATGTCGCGGCTGCAGGCCAGCGGCCTGGTCGAAACCCGGCAGGGCGTGGGCACCTTTGTGCTGGCCTCCGCCGCGCCCGAGCCCTTGCTGGCCATAGGCTCGCGCAATGTGCAGGTGCGGCAGAAACTGGCCATGCTGGAACTGCGCATCAGCCTCGAATCCGAGGCCGCCAGCCTGGCCGCGGTGCGCCGCCGCGAAGAACACCTGGTGGCCATGCGGGCCGCGCTGGACGCGTTCGACGCCCAGCGCCGCGCCGGCGGCAGCACCACGGAGCCCGACTTCCAGTTCCATGTGCAGATCGCCGCCGCCACCGGCAACGAGTACTTCGAGGAAGTGCTGTGCAGCCTGGGCAATGCGACGATTCCCCGGCCCGCACCCGATGCCGCGCCCGACGCCCCGGCCGGCGATAGCAAGCCCGGCGCGCGCTTTGGCGAAGCCCAGCCCATGCTGGAGAGCGGCAAGGCCATCACCCAGCGCGAACACGAGGCGATTTTTGATGCCATCCGCCGCGGCGACGCGGCGGCGGCACGGGCCGCGATGTTCATGCATCTGAGCAATAGCCGCGAGCGCATGCGCGCCAGCAACGACAGCGGCAACCACAGCCAATAGCCAGCTCGCCAGCCGGGCCACGGCAAAAGCGCGGGCCGTGCCCGCCATCCGGCTTAAAAACCGGTTCTTCCTCGGGTTTTCACCGATGCCGTAATAGCGATCTCTTTCTTACCATGCGCCATCTCGTCTGACGACTGACGTATGACAGATAAATCCCTATGACTACCTGAGGAGACCCGTTTCCATGCAATCCAAACTACTCGCCGTGCTGGCTGTCGGTGCCTTTGCCGGTGCCGCTTCGGCCCAATCCAGCGTCACCTTGTCCGGCATCGTTGATGCCTGGGTCGGCCAGACCCACCACAAGGTGGGGGTAAACCCACCTGGAACCGGTTTCGTGGTGGACAGCGGCGGCGCCCAAGCCAGCCGCTGGAGCCTGCGCGGCACCGAAGACCTGGGCGGCGGCCTGAAAACCAATTTCGTGCTGGAGCAGGGCATCAGCATCGACAACGGCACGGTGTCCACCGTCTCCAACTCGAACATCGGCTTCAACCGCGCGGCTTACGTCGGCCTGTCGGGCAATTTCGGCGAGCTGCGCGCAGGCCGCATGCTGGGTGCTTTCGACGCCTTGCGTGGTTCGACCAACCACCTCTACGATTCCTCGGGTTTTGCCTCGACAGGCCAGGTCTGGGGCGCCGGCACCACCGCAGCCAACGGCCTGGCCGCAGTCACCGGCAGCGACTACCTGGCCCGCGGCAACAACACGGTGATGTACATCACCCCGACGTTTGGCGCGTTCAGCGGCTCGGTCAGCACCAGCGCCAGCGAAGGCGCAGCCACCGCCACTGCCAACCCGCGCATGGTCAGCGCCCATGCCAAGTACGCGCAAGGCCCGGCCCGCATCGGCTACTCCTACCAGACCGAGAACTTTGCCAACGGCAAGAACCGCTTCCACCTGGTGGCGGGCAACTACAACTTCGGCCCGATGAATATGGTCGGTGCGTTCCAGCGGCAGACCGACGAGCGCATCGCCGGACACCAGACCTCGAAAGAGTGGGAACTGGGCCTGGACGCACCGTTCGGCGCCGCCACCGTGGCCATCGGCTACGCCAGTGCGGTGACCGAAAACAGCGCCGGCACCAAGGTGGTCGATGCCCATGGCCTGAGCCTGATGGCTACCTACGACGTGTCCAAGCGCACCCGCTTTTACACCGCGTTCCGCCAGCTCAAGACCGAGCGCGCCGATGGCAGCGTCTCGCTGGACGCATCGCGCTTTGGCGTGGGCGTGACGCACAAGTTCTGACACCGGTAAGACCCGCCGCGCCCCCGTCCTGACAGGGGTGCGACAGTGGGCAGATACAAGTACTCACACCCGGTGTGTCAACTTGCAGGTACAAAGCGGCGTTGGAGGCTGAGGTCGCCGCATCTGCGGGCCCAACAAATGGGGCGCTGGCAGAGCAGCGGCGGCGTCCACCCCAGTAATACTGCCGATCTGGTAGTCTGGCCCAACCACTATTACCTGAATCTGTCCCTATGAACATGCCCCAAGCCACTCCCCGCGCCAGTCTGCACCCGATGATCATCGTGGCCTGCGCCGCCATCGTTCTGCTGTGCGCTGTCGGCACGGCTGCCATCCTGGGCTGGCTGCCTTCGTCCAGCGCCCGCAATACCGATGCCAGCCAGCTGGCGCAAACCGAGCCAGTCAAAGAAGCCGCTCCCGTGGCGCCGCAAAAGGTTGTCACGGCCCCGGTCAAACGCCCGGCCGTGGCGAACGAACCCAGCCATGTGGTCGCCGCTGCACCGCGTTGCCTGGACTGCGGCGTAGTCGAATCCATGCGTGAAATCAGCACGCCCGCCAAGGGCAGCGGCGTGGGCGCCGTCGGCGGTGCCGTACTCGGCGGCGTGCTCGGCCACCAGGTCGGCGGTGGCCGTGGCAAGGACGTGATGACGGTGCTGGGCGCCGTCGGCGGTGCGGTTGCCGGCAACCACATCGAAGGCCAGGTCAAGGCCACGCGCAGCTACGAAATCGTGGTGCGCCTCGACGACGGCTCCACCCGCACCGTGCACCAGGCCGATGTGGCAGGTGTCAACACCGGTGACCGCGTGAAGATCAGCAACGGCGTGGTCCGCCTGAACGGCTAAGCCCCTACTGCTCTTCTACTTGGGCCACAGCACCCACAGCTTCAGCGGCTGCTTGACCCGGCCGGCAAATTCGCCGGCTTCCGGGCCCCAGCCCGCAAAATAGTCAGCCCGCACCGCGCCGGTGATGGCACTGCCCGTATCCTGCGCGAACACCAGCTTCTGCAGTTGCGCCAACGGGCCGGGCGAGGCCAACCAGACCGGCGTGCCGTAAGGGATGCTGGTCGGGTCGACCGCAATCGAGCGGCCCGGCGTCAAAGGCACGCCCTGCGCGCCGCGCGGGCCAAACGCCGCATCCAGCTCCGACAAAACCTCTTCCCGGAAGAACACGGTGCGCGGATTGCTCCACAGCAGTTCATTCACCCGCTGCGGGTTCTGCACGATCCAGGCCTTGATGCCCGGCCAGGTGGCGTCGCGGATCAGGCCCTGGTCCAGCAGCCAACGGCCCACGCTTTTGTACGGCTGGTCGTTGGTGCCTGCATAGGCCAGGCGCACCAGGCGCTGGCTGCCATCGGCCTCGGTGATGCGCAGCCGGCCCGAGCCCTGGATCTGTAGCACCAGCGCATCCACCGGGTCGGACAGCCAGGCGATCGCCCGGCCGGCCAGCTGGGCCTTGGCTTCGGGCAGGGTTTCCATCTCTTGCCGGGTGTACCAGGGCTTGCGCTGGCCCAGGCTGGCCGGCGGGCGGTACAGCGGCACGGCGGAGGCGCTGGTGGGGTTGCGGGTGGCGTCCAGCATGGGCTCGTAGTAGCTGGTCAGCAGGCCGTCGGAGCTGCCTTGCAGCGGCTCGACCTTGTAGGGCTGCAGCCGCGACACCATCCAGGCACGCTGCTCGTCGCCGCTGCCGATGCTGAGTCGGCGCACCTCTTTGCACAGCGGCGCATGCACCGGGCCCGGACGTTCGCAGCTCTTGATCCAGGCGTTCCAGGCTTCGAACAGCGGGTCCTGGCCAAAGCCGGGCAGCTCGGCCCAGCGCACTGCGGTCCAGCGGCTTTTGCCCTGGGTGATGGGGCCGGGCAGCGGGCCGGTGTCGCCGGAGACCACATAGGGCGGCAGGTCGGTCGGGCTGGGCTGGGTCGGCGTGGGAGTAGCTTCTGGTGCGGGGTACTCGGGCACATGCGTGGCACAGCCGGCCAGGATTCCTACAATCGCGGCTACTAAGACATACGGGAAGGATCGGTTCATGGTGTTGCTATTGCTGGAAGCGCTGGGGGCCGGGGTATTGCTGGTGCTGATTGTCTGGTGGACCATGTTCTCTGGTCGCAAGAACGGCGAAATCGTTCAAAAATCCGAAGAAAAAATACCTCCGCCGTAGGTATCACCTGCGCGAGCAGCTACATTTTCTGTAGCAAATTAGCCAATTCTACGGCCGACTTCACTTCCATCTTGTCGAACACCCGGCCGCGGTGCACTTCCACCGTGCGCACGCTGATGTCCAGCTGGTCGGCAATCAGCTTGTTCGGCAGACCCTGCACCACCAGGCGCATCACATCGCGTTCACGCTCGGTCAGCTCGGCCAGCAGCGACTGCAGCCGCAAACGGGTGTCGCGGGCCTGCAGGCTCTGCGCCGACTGGGCCAGCGCATGCTCGATGCGGTCGACCAGCAGGTTGTCCGAGAACGGTTTTTCGCAGAAATCGAAAGCCCCGCGCTTGACTGCATCGACCGCGGTAGGCACATCGGCATGGCCGCTCAAGAAGATCACCGGCATCTCCAGGTGCAGCCCCTGGGCCACCAGCTTGTCGAACAGCGCCAGCCCGCTCATGCCGGGCATGCGCACATCCAGCAGCAGGCAGCAGGCCTGGCGCGGCGTGAAGCCGCCGTCGAGCATGGCATCGAAGGCCTCGGCACTGACAAAGCCCTCGCTGAACAGCCGGCGCGAGCGCAGCAGCCAGGACAGCGCATCGCGCACGCTGGCGTCGTCGTCCACAATAAATACGGTGGCGTCTTGTACAGGTTGCATCACAGTCTCACATTCCATTCAGTTTTACAGCCACGCCCAAGGATGCCATGGAACCGGCTGCACCACGACCAGGGGGTGTTCCATCAGCCCGTCGGCAAGGTAAACCGGAACACCGTCCCCTGCGGATAGTTGGCTTCAAAGCCCAGAAATCCGCCGTGCTGCTCGATCACCGTGCGGCACATGCTCAGGCCCAGGCCCATGCCCTCAAGCTTGGTGGTGAAGAACGGGGTGAACAAGCGCTCGGCCACCTCGGGCGGAATGCCCGGCCCGCGGTCGGACACCACAAACTCCAGCCAGCCGGTGGCCTGGGCGGCCCGGAAATTGGCCCCGGCCACCGCCACCCGCAGCACCAGCACGCGCTCGGTAATGCCCGGCTGGTCCATGGCCTGCATGGCGTTGCGCGCCAGGTTCAGCAGCACCTGCTCGACCATGGTCCGGTCGCACAACACCGGTGGCAGGGTCGGCGCCATCTGGGTCTGTACCTGCACCCCCAGCTTGCGTGCCTGCAGCTGCACCAGTGGCATGATGGCGTCCAGCAGCGCCTGGGGCGCCACCACCTCGCGGGCGTCGCCGCGGCGCCGCACGAAGTCGTGCACGCTCTTGATCACCTTGCCGGCGCGCTCGGCCTGCTCAGCGATGCGGCGCAATGCCATGTCCAGGTCCGCGCCTTCGAGCTCGCCGAATTGCATCAGGTTCAGCGCACCGGTGGCGTAGCTGGAAATCGCGGCCAGCGGCTGGTTCAGCTCGTGGCTGAGCAGCGAGGCCATTTCGCCCACCGTGGCCAGCCGGGCCGTGGCCTGCAGCCGGTCCTGGCTGGTGCGCGACAGCTCTTCCACCCGGCGTTGTTCGGTGATGTCGACCACCGCGCTCATCCAGCCGGTTTGCAGGCCCTGGGCATTGATCAGCGCGGCCTCGATCACCAGCACCGGGAAGCGCACGCCGTCCTTGCGCATGAAGACCGAGGTAAAACCTTCGCGCGGCGGGGCGTTGCCGGCCAGACGGATGTCCTGGCGCTGCTGGTATTCCTCGGCCAGATCGGGCGGCCAGTAGGGCGCCGGCATGCTGTGGCCGGACAGCTCGGCCGCGCTGAAGCCAACCATCTGGCAGAACGCCGGATTCACATAGGTGATGCGGCCCTGCAGGTCGCGGGCGCGCAGGCCGGTCAGCAGCGAGTCCTCCATGGCTTTGCGAAAAGCCAGCGCATCAGCCAGGTCGCGCTCGGCGCTGAGCCGCAAGCGGGTGTCCTTGACCAGCAGCACGGTCACCGACACCAGGGCAATCGACATCAGCGTGACCAGCGCGGTCATCAGGTTCGGGTACACGCCGGGGTCGCCATGCCAGCTGTCCATGCGCAAGACCATGGTGTTGCCCGGCAGGTTGACCAGCTGCTGCGCGGTAAACATGCGGGTACCGCGCCGGGCCGAGCCATGCAGCACCAGGCGGGTGCCGTCGGGCTCGATGAACGACACCTCCTGGCTGCGGGTCAGCTGGCGGCCCACCATGTCGGCCAGCACATCGCCCAGCGCATAGGTAGCGACCAGATAGCCCTTCAACGCGCCATGGCTGATCAACGGCATGCACAGCTCCAGCACCTCCAGCCCCAGCCCGGTCACCTGCGGCAGGAAATAACTGCCCGAATAGGCCGGACCATTGGCGCGCTTGGCCAGGGTACAAGCCAGCTGGGCATCGGGTTCGGCCCGGATCTGGCCCTGCCACTCGAAGGCCTGGGGCCGGAACGGGCTGTGCGCCTTGGCCACCAAGCTCATATTCGGCTGGTGCCATTCGACCCGCAGCAGCTCCCGGTGGTTGCGCAGAAATTCGATGGCATCGACAGTCCAAGAGCCGGGGGTCGGATCGTTGTACTGCAGCGCCTGCAGGCTTTGCACATTGCGGGCCAGGCCCAGCCGCACATCGTCCACCGCCGCCGCCGTGTCCCGTTCCAGCCGGTCCTGTACCTGGCTGGCTTCAAAACGGCCGGCCAGCCATACCAGGGTGCCCAGCACCAGCCCGAGCAGCAGCAGCATCAGCCCCCACAAAGACCAGCGCTGCCACAGGCGCAGCAGGCCGCCCTGCGAAAGCATGCGCACCGGCTTCACAGCACGCGGTGCTGCAGCGCCGGCAGCTGGGCCCGGCAGGCGGCCAGCCGGGCGGCGTCCAGCGTGCCGCGCACCACGGCCTCGCCTTCGGCCTGCTCGGCCAGCACCACACCCCAGGGGTCGACCAGCTGGCTGTGGCCCCAGGTGCGGCGGCCGTTCTCGTGCAGGCCGCCCTGGGCCGGGGCCAGCACATAGGCCAGGTTTTCTACCGCACGGGTGCGCAGCAGCAGCTCCCAGTGGGCTTGGCCGGTGGTGTGGGTGAAGGCGCTGGGCACCAGCAGCAGGTCCGCGCCCTGGGCGGCGTAGCCGCGGTACAGCTCGGGAAAGCGCAGGTCGTAGCAGACACTCATGCCAATGCGCCAGCGCTGGCCGTCGCGGGCGGCCAGCTCGAATAGCACGGGCTCGGTGCCGGGCTCCAGCACCCGCGACTCGTCAAAGCGCTCCTGCCCATTGTCGAAACGGAACAAATGGATCTTGTCGTAGCGCGCCACGCAGGCACCCGTGGGGTCGAACACCAGGCTGCTGTTGCGCACCCGGCCCCCATCGCCAACCGTCAATGGCAGCGTGCCGCCCACAATCCACATACCCAGCTGACGCGCGCTGCCGGCCAGAAAGTCCTGGATCGGGCCGCTGCCATAGGCCTCCTGGATCTGCAGCTTGTCGGTATCGCGCCGGCCCAGCAGGCAAAAATACTCGGGCAGCACCACCAGCTCGGCCCCCCAGGCCGCCGCCTCGGCCAGCAGCACCGCAGCCCGCTCCAGGTTGCTGGCCAGACTGGTGCTGGAGACCATCTGGATGGCGGCGACTTTCATGGTGTGGCTCCGGGGGTTGGATTGGTGTTCGGTGCCTGGGCTTCGACCTTGGGCTCCAGGCCCAGCACGCCTTTGCGCGCCACCTTGGTGATCTTGGGGTCGGCCCAGGTGCCGTCGATATGGAACTCCTGGGTGGCGGCCTCGGTCAAGGGGCGGCGCAAAAACCACTGCGCCAGAAATGTGCCTATGCCGACCGCGGGGTTGATGACGGTGGCCACCAGCGCCGCCGTACCCGCGCTGATCTCGGGCACCACCACCACCTTCAGGTCCTGGGTTTCGCGCGCAATGTCGGCACTGCCCTCCATCAGCACGGCGGCGTTCACGCCCTTCATCTGCAAATTGTTGGTCGCGGCCTTGCCCTGGTCGATATGCACGTCGCCGCGGATGAAGTCAAAGGCAAAGCCCTGGCTGAACACGTCGCGGAAGTCCAGCGCCAGCCGGCGCGGCAAGGCCTGCAGGTTCAGCACGCCGAGCAGCTTGGCCAGGCCGGGGTCGGCCTTGAGGAACTGGCCGTTTTCCACCCCCAGGTTGAACTGGCCCGACAGCGTGGAATAGTCGAGGGCCAGCGGCGACCCGACCCAGGCGATCTGCCCCTCCATCGGCCCTTTGCCGCGCAAGATCACGCCGGGCATGCCGAAGCGGGTCAGCAGGCCACCGGCGTCGGCGATGTCCAGCTTGAAGTTCAGCACGGTGCGCCGCGGTGCGGCCTTGGTCTCGCGGCGTGGCCCGCCCAACGCCGCCTGGGCCCCCACCGACACCCAGTTGCCGGTGGCGCTGAGCTGGGCTTCGGGGTTGGTGATCGTCAGCTTGTTGAGCCGCCATTCGCGCACGCCGCGGTTCACCGCCTCGATCTCGACGCGGCCCAGCTTCTTGCCCTTGAGCTCCAGCTCGTCGACCACGATGTCCAACGCGGGCACGGTCTCGGAGGGCTCGTCCAGCAGGGTTTCGACCTCGCTCGCCGCGCTGGGCGCCAGCGTCAGCCGGGCCAGCCGCGCATAGACCCGGCCAGAACCGGCGTCGGACGGCTGGCGGTATTCCACATAGCCATTGAGCTCCTGGGCGCTGACATTGGCGCGCCAGTTGGCGCCATCGCGGGTACCGCCCATCACCACCTGGTGCAGGGTGCGGCCACCCAGGGTCAGGGTATTGGCGCGCACCGCCAGGGTGGTGGGCAGGTAGCCGTCGACATGCGGAGTGGCCGGCGCCACACTGGCCGCGCCCAGGGCCGCAGGGGCCGGCGCCATCGCCGTATCCCAGGCATCGGCATTGAATGCGCCCAGTTGCAGATTGGCGGTGACACCCTCTTCGGGCAGCGGTACCGATTCGGCCGGCGGTACGCCAACCGCAATCGCGCCGCGCAACACCCGGGGCTCGGCGCCGGACACATCGCGCACATAGTTGACCGAGCCCAGCCCCTTGAGCTCCAGCAGCAGGCGGTCGCGCTGCGGGCCCGGGGTAGCCGGCAGCAAGGTGTTTTCAAAGCGCAGCGGCAAGCTGGCCTCGGCGCTCTTGTTCAGCGGAGCCGGCAAAGCCAGGGCCAGGCCTTGCAGGCTGCTGGTGACGCTGGTTTCCAGCAGCCCCTGGCGCACGCCCAACACGGCGGAATAGGCCGCGCTGCCCGTGGCCTGGCGCGCCAGCTGGGATACCAGGCCCAGCGCCGGCGCCTGGCGCAGGCCTTCGGCCGTAGCCACGCCCTGGACCCGGAACAACAGGCTGCCATGCGCATCGCCGCCCAGATGGGTGGCCCCGAATACCGGACGGGTGCCGCCCTCCAGCTTGGCGTCGCCACCCAGCAGCCGCGCCTGGACGCCGGCCAGCGTGAAGCCGGTTTCGGTGAAGTTGACCGTACCGCGGGCTCGGCCCATAGGCAAGGTGTCGGGCGCCACCACCAGGTCGTTGCCCGCCAGGGTCAGGCTGCCCTGGACCTTGCTGTGGTCGATATCGTCAATCGGCAGCTGCAGCCGCAAGCGCAGATCGGCGGCGCCGCTGCCGGTGGCCTGGTCCAGTGCATGCGAGGTCATGGAGGCCAGGGGCGAACGCGCCACCAGGCCCAGCATGTCGTTCACCGGCCCCCGCGCCTGGCCGTTGAAGACCACCACCGAGCGGTTCAGATCCGCAATCGAGGCCTGGGCCTGGGTGATCTGGAAGCCCGCCGCACCGCTGAGCTTGCCAGTGGCCCGGTTCACCTGCAGCGAGGCACGGTCTATCACCAGCTCGCCCGAGAGCTGCTCCAAAGCCGGCCACTGCAGGGCTTCGCCCGGCCGCAGACTGGGCGGTACATAGGCGTAGGTGGCGTTCTGTACGTCGGCCGTGACCTTGAATTCGCCCTGCCGGCTGGTGTTGAACGGAAAGTCGTACAAATCGCCCTTGACCCGGAACTTGACCCGGCTGGCTGAGCCGGCGCGCACCGCATCGCGCACATAGTGGCGGGCCTCGGCATCCAGCTCCAGCGGCAGGTAGCGGTGTACCCGCGTGCCATCGGCCCGCGTCAGCTGGCCCTGCAGGTCCAGCACGCCGGGAAAGCGCGACTTGCTGGCCGACACCGCGGCATCGCTGGTGCGCCAGCCCAGCTGCAGATCGCCAGCCGCATCGGCATTGGCAAACCGCACATCGCTGAGCTTGACCGCCAAGGCGTCGCCGCTGTGCTGCCAGCTTACCGACGCAGACAGCTGGTCGAGCGGCACCACCGGCTCCTCGAAGATGCCCGGCAGGTCCAGCGCGCCCTTGTCGATGCGCAGCGTGGCCTTGCCGGCCGCCTGGTTGGCATCGAACTCCAGCGCCGCGCCGCGCACGCCGGGCCGGCCCTCTGCCAGCGTGCCAGCAGCCAGCGCCAGGCCACTGGCCCGGCCTTTCACCTGGTACTGCGTGGGCGCCTCCAGCGGACCGCGCCAGCTGGCATCCACCTGCTCGACCAGGCCTTGCGGCGCATAGGTGTCCAGGGCCGCGTGGGTGGCATCGCCCAGCGGAAGGTGCGCGGCAATGCGCGACAGCGTGGCCAGGTCCAGCCGGTCGGCACGCAGCTGGCCGCCCTCGGGCTGGCTGCGCACAAACAGATTACCGCCCGACCAGGGCAGGCCGGCATCGGTGGTGAACTGCAGGCCTTCGGTCGACAGCTCCATGCCGCCGGGTAAAGGCTTCACGCCCAGCCGGCCTTGCAAGGACTGCAGCGCCAGGGGCTCCAGATCGGTCGCCAAGGTGACACGGATATCCTGCAGAGCCACATCGGCCGTGCTGGCCAGCACCTGGCCGTGGCGGATATCGGCCCAGAGCCGCAAAGCCCCCACGCCCTGGGCGATGTCAAAGCCCAGATCCGCATGCTGGCGCAGCTGCGCCATGTCGACCCGCGGCAGGCTGGCATAGGCCGGGCCATCCCAGTCCTGCCAGCGGCCGCGCCGGGTGCTGAGCAAGGGCTGGCGGAACTGGGCCTGGACGCTGAAGCGCTCGCCCCATTCGGCCGGCGGCGAGGCATCCAGGCGCAGGTGGTGCCGCAGCCCCCGGTTGCGCATCACAAAATCTACCCCGCTGAGCGCCAGCGTGGGCGCGGCGCGCTGCTCGTCGGTCCAGCGCACGGTGCCGCCGCGCACCACCAGCTCGGTTTGGGAAAACAGCCAATCGGCTGCCCGCCCGTCGCTCTTGTCGGTCTGCGAGAAGTCCAGCCCGGCGATAAAAATCTTGCCGTCGGCGCTGCGGCGGATGTCCAGCGCGGGCTGGTCGATCACCAGCTGCTCGAAGCTCAGCTTCAGCAGCGAGGCCGGCGACAGCGCCGCCACGATCCTGGGCAACTGCAAGGCGGTACGGCCCTGGGCATCGAGCAAAGCCACATCGCGCAGCTCAAAAGTGGGGATCAGGTGTACCGATTCGGCAGAAATCGCGCCTATGCGCACCGGTAAGCCCAGTGCCCGCCCGACCTCTCTCTCCAGCTGCGGGCGAAACTCGCCAATTCGCGGCACAATCCAGCCGTGCAAAGCCCCCCAAGCCATGGCGAGCATCAGCCAGCCCGCCAGCACCACGCGAAGAGACCAGGTTGCTGCGGTAGCAGCCAGTTTGAGCAGACGCGAGGGCAAGGGCTTGGATTCAGTCATGGGACAGATGGATGCAACAGGAATTATGACTCCCGCCCCAGCGGGCATTGAATGCTTTACGGTGACGTTTTGTTAAACCTCCAGACTCCCCCTGCCGCCCTGTCGTTCCATTCACGTTTTGTGCAGCGCCTGCGCCGCCGCTATGCCGACCAGCTCGACCTGCTGCCTGCGGGCGCGCCGGTGCGTGCCAGCATGGAAGCCACCCTGGCCACCCTGCTGACCCAGGGCCTGGAACTCGGCGCCGCCCTGCGCACCCTGCGCCAGTTGGTGATGGAACGCCTGGTCCAGCTGGACTGCGATGAACAGGCGCCGCTGCAAGTGGTGACCCGGGCCGTCACCGAACTGGCCGAAATCGCCCTCGATGCCGCCTGCGAGCACGCCCAGCAGACGCTGGACGTCCAGCATGGCGCGCCCCTGGCGACCGACGGCCAACGCGCCCAACTGTGGGTGGTGGGCATGGGCAAGCTGGGTGCGCGCGAGCTCAACGTATCCAGCGACATCGACCTGATCTATGTCTACAACCAGGATGGCGACACCGCCGGTACCGCCGAAGGCAGGGGCCGCATTTCCAACCACGAATACTTTGGCAAGGTGGTCAAGACCATCTACAGCCTGGTGGGCGACACCACCGAACACGGCTTTGTGTTCCGGGTCGACCTGGCGCTGCGGCCCAATGGCAATTCCGGCCCGGTGGCGGTATCGCTGGACGCGCTGGAAGACTATCTGCAGGTGCAAGGCCGCGAATGGGAGCGCTTTGCCTGGCTGAAAAGCCGGGTGGTGGCGCCGCGCGCCTGCATCGCCGACGCCTGCGCGCTGCGCGGCGTGGTGCTGCCGTTTGTGTTCCGCCGCTACCTGGACTACGGGGTGTTCGATGCGCTGCGCAGCCTGCACCAGCAGATCCGCGAACACGCGGCCAAGCGCAGCGCCGGCCGGCCCGAGCGCGCAAATGACGTCAAACTGTCGCGCGGCGGCATCCGCGAAATCGAATTCACCGTACAGCTGCTGCAGGTGGTGCGCGGCGGCCAGTTTCCCGAGCTGCGCACCCGCCCCACGCTGGACGCACTGCAGCGCCTGGCCCGCGCCGGCCTGATGCCGCAGGCCACGGCCGATGCGCTGGCCGAGGCCTATACCTTTCTGCGCCGGGTCGAGCACCGCATCCAGTACCTGGACGACCAGCAAACCCATGTGCTGCCCACTGTCGATGCCGACCTGGCCTGGATCGCCGAAACCATGGGCTGCGCCGATTGCTGCGAGTTCCTGACCGCGCTGGACACCCACCGCGAAAGGGTGGCGCAAGAGTTCGACACCCTGCTCGGCGGCAAAAAGGAATGCAAGGGCTGCAACGGCAAGAGCGCCAAACCGGCGGTCGGCGACGCCAGCGGCGCCCCCGACCTGGCCAGCCTGGCCGAGCAGCTCGACCCGGCCCTGCGCGAACGCCTGCTGGCCTGGAGCGAAAGCCCGCGCGTGCTGGCCCTGCGGGATGTCTCGCGCGCCCGCCTGGCCCGCCTGGTGCAGCGCACCGCCGCCTGGCTGCGCGAGGGCCAGACCAGCCTGGAAGGCGTGCTGCGCTGGATGGACTGGATCGAGCCGCTGCTGCGCCGCGAAAGCTACCTGGCCCTGCTGCTGGAGCGCCCGGCCATCCACCAGCGCCTGCTGCGCCTGCTGGGCGCCGCCAAATGGCCGGCCCGCTACCTGCTCCAGCACCCGGGGGTGATCGACGAGCTGGCCGCCGAGACCATGCTGTCCGAGCGCTTTATTGCGGCCGAATTCGAAGCCGAACTCGAAGCCCGCCGTACCGCGCTGGCCCGCACCCAGGAGGACGACGACGAAACCCTGCTGAATCTGCTGCGCCGCGCCCACCATGCCGAGCTGTTCCGCACCCTGGCGCGCGACGTCGAAGGCCGCATCAGCGTCGAACAGGTAGCCGACGACCTGAGCGCCCTGGCCGAGGTGGTGCTGCGCGTCACCGCCCGCTGGTGCTGGCAACGGCTTAAAAACCACCATCTGGACGAGCCGCGCTTTGCCGTCATCGGCTACGGCAAGCTGGGTGGCAAGGAGCTCGGCTATGGCAGCGACCTGGACATCGTCTTCGTCTACGAGGACGAAGACGACCGCGCGCCCGAAGCCTATGCGAACCTGGTGCGCAAGCTGATCAACTGGCTGAGCGTCAAGACCGCCGAAGGCGATCTGTTCGAGATTGATACCGCGTTGCGGCCGAACGGCAACTCGGGCCTGCTGGTCACCACCATGAACGCCTACGCCAGCTACCAGGAAGGCCGCGGCAGCAACGTTGCCTGGACCTGGGAGCACCAGGCCATGACCCGCGCCCGCTGCGTGCTCGGGCCGAACGACCTGCACCAGCGCTTTGATGCGATCCGCGAGAACGTGATCACCGCGCCGCGCGACCATGCCGCCCTGAAGGCCGAGATCGTCGCCATGCGCGACAAGGTCCGCGCCGCCCACCCGGTGCGCGGCGGCCACTTCGACGTCAAGCACAGCAACGGTGCCATGGTGGATGCCGAGTTCGCGGTGCAGTTCCTGGTGCTGGCCTATGCCGCACAGCACCCGGCGCTGCAAGACAACGTGGGCAATATCGCACTGCTGCAGCGCGCCGAACTCTGCGGCCTGTTGCCGGCCGGCGTGGGCGAAGCCGCCGCCAAGGCCTACCGTGCGCTGCGCAAGGTACAGCACCAGGCGCGCCTGAACGAAGCCCCCACGCAGGTCGTGCCGCCCCTGCTGCAGGCCGAACGCGACGCCGTGCTGGCGCTATGGAAGGCCGTGTTCCACTAAGGGATGGTTGCTAGCGGCAGCGGATTTTTACCCGCATTGCCGCTGCGCGGTTCCAGCGCTAAGCTGTACCGCTATGACTGCCCTTACGTTCCCGCCATGGGCCCGTTGAAGCCACGCCCGCGTGCGACCCTGGGAATAGGCCCCCGGATCGTGGTCATGTTCACCCTGGTATTTAGTTTGATGGGCGGTCTAGGGCTGCTGGTCATGAAAAACAGCTTGCTGCCGGCCTTCGACAGCATCGAAAAGCGCTTCGCACAAGACAGCGCCAAACGCCTGCTGAGCGGCTTCGATGAGCAGCTATCCGGGCTCAGCGTATTGAACCGCGACTGGGCTTACTGGGACGAGCTGTACAACCATATGCTGCGACCGAACAAGGCATTTGAAAGCAGCAACATCGGCCCTCCCGCCATGTCGACATCGAACCTGAACGCAGTTCTGTTCATCGACCGCAAAGGCCGGCCCGCTGGCTTTGGCGCCCGCGCACTGGGCAACGGCCTGATGCCCCGCCAGGAAGACCTGGTGGAACCGCTGCAACGCCGCTGGGTCGGCCAGCCGGTACCCGCCCAATCCACCCAGTGCGGGCTCACGTTCATGCAGAAAGTGCTGGCGGCCGTCTGCTGGACGCCCATCGTCCACAGCGACGGCCGCGGTGCCTCGGTCGGTGTGGTGGTGATGGCCCGCGAGCTGAACGACAGCGCCCTGGCCGTCATCGCCCAGAACGCCGGCGCGGCCTTCTCCATCGAGCCCCACACCGGCCCACCGACGGCGGCCGCGCCCGCGCTGCTGACCTGGGAGCTGCCGAAGTTTCTGCATTTCGCCAACCGCAGCCTGACCGCGCTGTACGACGCCAGCAGCATCACACTGCGCTACCAGCTGCAAGACCTGGAAGCCCAGCCCCTGGCCTGGGTGCGCATGCGGCTGGAGCGGAACCTGGCGGCCCAGGCCCAGCACATCGTCAGCGATGTGGCTGTGCAGCTGGCCGTGGTGGCCCTGGCCACCGGCCTGGTGCTGC
This sequence comes from Rhodoferax ferrireducens, assembly GCF_031458075.1. Classification (GTDB taxonomy): domain Bacteria; phylum Pseudomonadota; class Gammaproteobacteria; order Burkholderiales; family Burkholderiaceae_C; genus Rhodoferax_B; species Rhodoferax_B ferrireducens_A. The sequence goes on from NZ_JAVDXT010000003.1 coordinate 237,188, forward strand.
TGCTCACCGTCCACCTGTGGCTGGTGCGGCCGATCCGCCGGCTGCATGCCGATCTGGCGTCCCTGACCGCGTCGCGGCGCTGGGACAGTGTGCTGGCCTACGACCGGCCGGATGAAATCGGCGCGCTGACCCAGGGCGTGAATGCGCTGTTGCAAGTGCTCGGCGAGCAGGTGGAAGCGCTGGAGACCCTGTCCAGCACCGATGCACTGACCGGCATCGCCAACCGCCGGCAGTTTGACGAGCGCCTGGCCTACGAATTCGTCCGCCTGGCGCGGCGCCCCGCGCCCCTGTCCTTGCTGCTGCTGGATGTAGACCACTTCAAGCGCTACAACGACCTCTACGGCCACCCCATGGGCGATATCGCGCTGCAGAAGATCGGCGGCTTGCTGCAGAAGTTCTGCCGCCAGCAGGATCTGCCCGCGCGCATAGGCGGCGAAGAGTTCGCCCTGCTGCTGCCCGAGACCGATGCCGCCGGCGCCATCGCCCTGGCCGAGAAACTGCGCCAGGCGTTGCATGGCCTGGCCATCGTCCACGACCACTCGCCGACCGACCCGCTGGTCACCGCCAGCATCGGCATCGCCACCTGGGGCTCGGACCACCGCGGCGAGGCCAGCGCGCTGCTGCTACAGGCCGACGAGGCGCTGTACAGCGCCAAGCGCAGCGGGCGCAACCGCGTCTGCCACCGCCGCTACCCCGATCTGCCCGCGCACTGAAGCGGCTGACATAAAACGACACAAATAGATACGCAGTTGCGCAGACCTGCGGCGCCAACGCCGGCACCATAGCGCACTGGGTCCAACGCCCCCTGGCAGCGGCTGCGCAGCATCCCCCGAATGGGGGAAAAGCGCCGGCCGCGTGTGGGGAACAACGGCGCCAGCCCATTACGATGGCTCCCCCCAACCTGGCCCCGCAAGCACCGCAAAGCGCATTTCGCACCGCCCCACACTTCAATCAATCGTTTGATTTATATGCTCTAATGCCACCGATGCGCCGATCTCCAGCCCCCGCCACACCTACCCCCACCGAGCCCGAACGCCGCAAGCCGCGCAGCGACGGCATAGAAGCCCGCACCCGGCTGCTGCATACGGCGCTCAAGCTGTTCTCCGAAAAAGGCTTTGCCCGCACCTCGACCCGCGAGATCGCCCTGGCGGCCGGGGTGAATATTGCCGCCATCCACTACTACTTTGGCGACAAGACCGGGCTCTACAGCGCCTGTTTCACCGAGCCCCTGGGCGGCAGCCCGCGCGATGCGGTGGCGCTATTCAGCGACCCCGAACTCAGCCTGCGCGAAGCCCTGGTGCGCTTCTTTGCCGCCTATCTCGACCCGCTGAAGCAGGGCGAACTGGTGCGGCAGTGCATGCGCCTGCACATGCGCGAAATGTTGGAGCCCACCAGCCAGTGGGCGGTGGAGCTGGAGCAGGACATGAAGCGCCCGCACCTGGCCATGGTGGCGCTGCTGAGCCGCCACCTGGGCCTGGCCCGCGCCGACGACGGCGTGCACCGCCTGGCCTTCTCCATCAGCGGGCTGGCGATCCAGCTGTTCGCCTGCGGCGAGATGGTGGAAGCCATCCGCCCCTCGCTGGTCAAGACCCCGCAATCCATAGACCGCTGGAATCCGCCCTTGGTCGAATACGCGCTGGCCATGGTCAGCGCCGAGGCCGCACTCCGTTCAGTCCGCAGCCCTGCCACGTCAGCGCCGCGCAAGCGCAAGGAAAAACCTGTATGAAACACCTCCGATGGACCCTGGTGGGCACAGCCGTCTGGCTGTCCGCCTGCGCCAGCACCGCGCCGCCCACCAGCGCGCCAGCCCAGGCGCCCGCCCAATGGCAGGCCCCGCTACCGCACCAGGGCCAGCTGGGCGACCTGGCCAGCTGGTGGCAGCGGCTGGACGACCCGCTGCTGGTGCAGCTGATAGACGCGGCCCAGAGCGTCAGCCCCTCGATGGCCTCGGCCGCATCGCGCATCGGCCAGGCCCGCGCCACCGCGGTGGGCGCAGGGGCCGCGCTCATGCCTAGCCTGGATGCGACCGCCAGCGCCAGCCGCGGCGTGTCGCAACCCGCCGTGCCCATCGCCAGCACCGCACAGGCCGGGCTGCAGGCGGCCTGGGAGATCGACCTGTTCGGTACCAACCGCGCCGCGCTGAACGCCGCCCAGGCCCGCCAGCAGGGCGCGCAAGCCCAGTGGCATGACGCCAGGGTGGCGGTGGCGGCCGAGGTGGCCAGCCAGTACGTGACGGTGCGTGCCTGCGCGCTGCTGCGCGGCCTGGCCGGCGAAGACGCGCAATCGCGCCAGGAGACCGCCCGCCTGTCGGGACTCAGCACCCGCGCCGGCTTTACCGCGCCAGCGGTGGACGCCCTGGCCCGCGCCAGTGCCGCCGAAGCCAAGAACCGCCTGGTGCAGCAGCTCACCCAGTGCGACATCTACCTGAAGGCCATGGTCGCGCTGACCGGCCTGCCCGAAGCCGATTTGGCACAAAAACTGGCTGCAGCGCCCATGCCTCCTGCGCAAATAGCTCTTTTTTCCATAGCATCCATCCCTGCCCAGGCGCTGGCCCAGCGGCCCGATATCTTCAGCGCCGAGCGCGATGTAGCGGCCGCCAGCTTCGACGTGGGCAACGCCCAGGGCCAGCGCTACCCGCGGCTGAGCCTGAGCGGCGCCATCGGCGGCATGCACGTGCGCTCGGCCGGGGCCAGCGACAACTTCAACACCTGGTCGATCGGCCCGCTGGCGCTGTCGCTGCCGCTGTTCGACGGCGGCCAACGCAGTGCCAATGTGGATGCCGCCCAGGCCCGCTACACCGAGGCCGTGGCCGTGTACCGCGGCAAGGTGCGGCAGGCGGTGCGCGAGGTGGAGGAAGCCCTGGTGAACCTGCGCAGCAGCGCCGACCGGGCGGCCGACACCCAGGTCGCCGCCGAGGGCTACCAGGCCTCGTTTGCCGCCACCCAGGCGCGCTACCAGGCCGGCGTGGCCAGCCTGCCCGAGCTGGAAGACGCGCGCCGTACCGCCCTGGCGGCCGACACCAATGTGATTGCCCTGCAGCGCGAACGCCTACTGGCCTGGGTGGCGCTGTACCGCGCCGTCGGCGGTGGCTGGACCAGCCCCGCCGACAGCACCGCCAGCCTGCCCTAAATACTTACCGGACACCCGCATGACACCCATCGCCTTCAAACCCAACGCTATTGTTTTCGCAGCTGCTCTGGCAATAATCACCTGCGCTGGCGGCCTGTTTGCCACGTATTCGCGGGCGGCCGACGAAGACAAGGTGGCCCAGCCCAAGGCGGCGCTCACCGTCACCACCGTGCAGCCGCAGCAAAGCCCGTGGACGGTGCAGCTCAGCGCCAACGGCAACGTCGCCGCCTGGCAAGAGGCCAGCATCGGCAGCGAGGCCAACGGCCTGCGCCTGCTGGAAGTGCGCGCCAATGTGGGCGACGTGGTGCGCGCCGGCCAGGTGCTGGCCACCTTTGCCGCCGACAGCGTGCAGGCCGACGTGGCCCAGGCCAAGGCCAATCTGCTGGAGGCCGAAGCCAATGCGCTGGACGCCGCCGGCAACGCCAGCCGCGCCCGCACCCTGCAGACCACCGGCGCCTTGAGCGAGCAGCAGATCAACCAGTACCTGACCACCGAGCAGGTAGCCAAGGCCCGGGTCGAGGCCGCCAAGGCCACCCTGGTGGTGCAGCAACAGCGCCTGAAGCACACCCAGGTGCTGGCGCCCGACAGCGGCACCATCAGCGCCCGCAGCGCCACGGTAGGCGCAGTGCTGGCCAGCGGCACTGAGCTGTTCCGCATGGTGCGGCAAGGCCGGCTCGAATGGCGTGCCGAAGTCACCGCCGCCGAGCTGGAACGCATCAAGGTCGGTACCCAGGCCCTGGTCAGCACCGCCAACGGCACGCCGGTCAAAGGCAAGGTGCGCATGGTGGCGCCCACGGTCGACCCGCAAACCCGTATGGGCCTGGTCTATGTGGACCTGCAGAGCAATTTGCTGAAACCCGGCATGTTTGCCAAAGGCGCCTTCGAGCTCGGCCAGAGCGCCGCGCTGACCGTGCCGCAAACCGCCGTGGTAGTGCGCGACGCCTTCAGCTACGTCTACCGCGTGGGCGCCGACAAGCGCGTGGCCCGGGTCAAGGTGCAGACCGGGCGGCAGATCGGCGACCGGCTGGAGATCACCAGCGGGCTGGACGCGAACGCGCTGCTGGTGGCCAGCGGCGCGGGCTTTCTGAACGACGGCGATCTGGTGCGGGTTGTCGAGACTTCTAAGCCAAATACGGCTCCAGCGCAGGCAAAACCTGCGCAAGCAGCTAGCAAATAAGGAGCATCCAGATGAATGTCTCCGCCTGGTCCATCAAGAACCCGATTCCGGCCGTCATGCTGTTTGTGCTGCTGACCTTTGCCGGTCTGCTGTCCTTCAACGCCATGAAGGTGCAGAACTTTCCCGACATCGACCTGCCCACGGTGATCGTCACCGCCAGCCTGCCCGGCGCCGCGCCGGCCCAGCTGGAAACCGAGGTCGCGCGCAAGCTGGAGAACTCGATTGCCACGGTGCAAGGCCTGAAGCACATCTATACCTCGGTGCAGGACGGCAGCGTCACGGTGACGGCCGAGTTCCGTCTCGAGAAAGCCGTGCAGGAGGCGGTGGACGACGTACGCTCCGCCGTGGCCCGGGTCCGCAGCGACCTGCCGGCCGATGTGCGCGACCCCATCGTCAACAAGATGGACATGGCGGCCCAGCCGGTGCTGGCCTTCACCATCCGCTCCAGCAAGCTGGACATCGAAGCCCTGTCCTGGTTTGTCGACAACGACGTGACGCGCAAGCTGCTGGCGGTACGCGGCGTGGGCGCGGTGACCCGCGTCGGCGGCGTGACCCGCGAGGTGCAGGTGGCGCTGGACCCGCTGAAATTGCAGGCCCTGGGCGCGACCGCCGCCGACATCTCGCGCCAGCTGCGCCAGGTGCAGCTGGACAGCGCGGGCGGCCGTACCGACATCGGCAGCGGCGAGCAACCGGTGCGCACCCTGGCCACGGTGCAGACCGCCCAGGAACTCGGCCAGCTGCAGCTGGCGCTGAGCGATGGCCGGCGCATCCGGCTGGACCAGGTGGCTTCTGTGCGCGACACCACGGCCGAGCAACGCTCCGCCGCCCTGCTGAACGGCCAACCGGTGGTCGGCTTCGAGGTCTCCCGCAGCCGCGGCGAGAGCGAGGTGGCGGTGGGCACGGCGGTGCAAAAGGCGCTGGCCGAGATGAAGCTGCAGTACCCCGACATGGAGCTCACCGAGTCCTTCAACTTCGTGGCGCCGGTGGAAGAGGAGTACACCGGCTCCATGCACCTGCTGTACGAGGGCGCGATCCTGGCGGTGGTGGTGGTCTGGCTGTTCCTGCGCGACTGGCGCGCGACCTTTGTGTCGGCCGTGGCGCTGCCGCTGTCGGTGATTCCGGCCTTCATCGGCATGTACTGGCTGGGCTTCTCGGTCAACGTGATCACCTTGCTGGCGCTGTCGCTGGTGGTCGGGATTCTGGTCGACGACGCGATTGTGGAGGTGGAGAACATCGTGCGCCACTTGCGCATGGGCAAGACGCCCTACCAGGCGGCGATGGAGGCGGCCGACGAAATCGGCCTGGCGGTGATCGCCACCACCTTCACCCTGGTGGCGGTGTTTTTGCCCACCGCCTTCATGAGCGGGATTGCCGGCAAGTTCTTCAAGCAGTTCGGCTGGACCGCCGCGCTGGCGGTGGTGGCCTCGCTGCTGGTGGCCCGGGTGCTGACGCCGATGATGGCGGCCTACATCCTCAAGCCCCTGGTCGGCGCCGAGAAGGAAGCCGGCTGGCTGCGCATCTACATGCGCTGGGCCACCTGGTGCCTGAAGCACCGGGTGCTGACCATGGTGGGCGCGACGCTGTTCTTCTTCGGCTCGATCGCGCTGATCCCGCTGCTGCCCACCGGCTTCATCCCGCCGGACGACAACTCGCAAACCCAGGTGTACCTGGAACTGCCGCCCGGCTCCACCCTGGCCCAGACCAGCGTGTCCGCCGAGCAGGCGCGCAGCCTGATCGCCAAGGTCGAGCATGTGAAGAGCATCTACACCACCATCGGCGGCGGCAGCGCGGGCGGCGACCCGTTTGCCCCGGCCGGCGCGGCCGAGGCGCGCAAGGCCACGCTGACGATTTTGCTCAGCGACCGCGGCGAGCGGCCGCGCAAGCAGGGCATTGAAAACAACATCCGCGCCGCGCTCGAAGCCCTACCGGGTGTGCGCAGCAAGGTCGGCCTGGGCGGCTCGGGCGAGAAGTACATCCTGGTGCTGACCGGCGAAGACCCGGTAGCCCTGCAAGCCGCCGCGCTGGCGGTAGAGAAGGATTTGCGCACCATTCCCGGCCTGGGCAGCGTGGCGTCTACCGCCAGCCTGATCCGCCCGGAGATCGCGGTGCGGCCCGACTTTGCCAAGGCCGCCGACCTGGGCGTGACCAGCAACGCCATCGGCGAAACCCTGCGCATTGCCACCGTGGGCGACTTCGATGTGTCGCTACCCAAGCTCAACCTGTCGCAGCGCCAGGTGCCCATCGTCGTCAAGCTGGACGACGCGGCGCGCAAGGACCTGGGCGTGCTGGAGCGCCTGGCCGTGCCCGGCAGCAAAGGCCCGGTGATGCTGGGCCAGGTGGCGACGCTGGAGACCAATGGCGGCCCGGCGGTGATCAGCCGCTACGACCGCTCCCGCAACGTGAACTTCGAGATCGAGCTGTCCGGCCTGCCGCTGGGCGACGTGACCGCTCTGGTGCAAAAGCTGCCCGCCATCCAGCAGCTGCCGCCCGGCGTGAAGGTGGTGGAAATCGGCGACGCCGAGGTCATGGGCGAACTGTTCGCCAGCTTCGGCCTGGCCATGCTGACCGGCGTGCTGTGCATCTACATCGTGCTGGTGCTGCTGTTCAAGGACTTCCTGCACCCGGTGACCATCCTGTGCGCGCTGCCGCTGTCGCTGGGCGGTGCTTTTGTGGGCCTGCTGATCGCGCAGAAGAGCTTCTCCATGCCTTCGCTGATCGGCCTGATCATGCTGATGGGCATCGCCACCAAGAACTCCATCCTGCTGGTCGAATACGCCATCGTGGCCCGCCGCGACCACGGCATGACCCGGGTCGAGGCCCTGCTCGACGCCTGCCACAAGCGCGCCCGCCCCATCGTCATGACCACGCTGGCGATGGGCGCCGGCATGCTGCCCATCGCCCTGGGCTGGGGCGCGGCCGACAGCAGCTTCCGCAGCCCGATGTCGGTGGCGGTGATTGGCGGCTTGATCACCTCGACGGTGCTGAGCCTGCTGGTGGTGCCGGCGGTGTTTACCTATGTCGATGACCTGGAGCATTGGTTCAGGCGCATGGGTGCGAAGCTGCGTGGGAAACCGGCCCCAGCGCCGGCGCAGCTGCCACCGGCACCGCAGACCCAGTTGCTATCGTAATAAAAGCTGCTGGCGCAGGTGGTACCTGCGCCAGCAGCCATTTTTGTTTAAACCCTGGTACAGCCTCTGCCATGCCACGCGTTGGGGCAGCGCCCTCCACGCCTGTGCAGAGTGGAGGTGCGTGGTCAAGCCGAGATCTCGGCCAGCCACTCTTGCAGTGTGCGCGGCGTCAGCCCCAGCAGGCGCTGTGCGCTCTGGGCTTGGGTGATCGTATTCGCGGAAGACCTGGCCTGGGCCTGGTAGCCCGCGACGACCCCCGCAGCCGCACCAGCACCAAACAAGGGGGCGATCATCTCGCCGAAGGCTTCTGGCTCCAGGCTGCTGAACGACACAGGGCGATTCAGGTAACGCGCAAAGGCTTCTGCCAAATCCACGCCGGCAATCCCGGGCGACTGGCCCACGCCGACAAGGCCCGTCACGGAAGCGTCGAGCAGCAGGCGCTCAGCAGCCTCGGCGACGTCCAGATGGGAACTCCAGGACACCAGGAGATCTGCCCGCAAGGGATAGCGAAGAATCCCCGCCGACTTCACCGGTCCCAGCACGACGGGGTTCAGCAGATTTTCGAAGAACAGGCGCGGAGCGACCACCGCGAGCGAAACGCCCGACTGCTGAACTTCGCGGATCAGCGTTGCAATCGCGCTGTCAGGCGGGTTCTGCAGGGGTGAATCGGGCTCGTCTACCACCCAGCCGCTGGTGGAGATCACCACCCGCGCGGGCTTGGCGCGTGCGACAGCCTGGGCAATGTTGCGCGCATAGACCAGGCGCTCGGGCTCCGAAACCACCGGCAGATGCACGAAAACGCCGTCGGCACCCCAGTAAGCCTCGGCCAGCGAATCCACCGATGCGTTGTCCACCGCCACTGCGGGAACATCCTGGATAGCAGACGGGTTACGGACTGCAGCAACAGCCCGCTTGCCGGACTGGGTCAGACGCGCCAGCAGCGGGCCGCCTTGGGCGCCCGTGGCGCCGTGGATTACATAGGTCATGAGAGAAGGCTTCTTTCTAATAGTGCTGTTATTGGAGTATTGATGGTCTAAGATTTGCATCAGTTACGTCAAATGCACTAATGGAGATTCCTGAACATGGAGCAGAAAACGACAGCTTGCTGCGGCGTGGCCCGCTTCCTGACCATCCTGGATGGCCCCTGGGCCACGCTGATCGTGCGCGAACTGCTGCACGGCCCCCTAAGATTCACCCAACTGAGGGAGGCGCTGCCAGGTATCAGCGCCCACACCTTGACGCACCGGCTCAAGGGCTTTGAACGCAACGGGCTGGTCACACGCACCGCCTATGCGGAGACACCCCCCAGGGTCGTCTACGAACTCACACCTCTGGGCGAGGGGCTGCGCGACGTGCTGGAGGCCATGAAAGTATGGGGCGACGCCTTGCCGCCCGATGCAACGCCAGAAAAACCAATCCAGGACACTGGGGATGCGGCTGCATCTGACACGAACGCCGATTGCCCTTTTAGTCAGCTCGGCAAGAGCATCGCAATAGTGAAATGAAACGAAGTGAATGCGCAGGCTGAAGATGGCGGTGGTCTTTGCAGTGCCCCGGTCAACGAATTGCAAGCACGGTTGACCAATCCGCTCCAAGAAATGTTCTTGCCTGCTCAGGGTGGAGCGCGTTTGGAGGACTCCATCAGCTGGCGCCTTCCAAGGTGCATCAACAGCATACCCAAGATAGCCAGTGCCCCACCGGTCAACAACGATGCAGTGAAGGGTTCTGCCAGCCAGAGGCTGGAGAACACCATGCCGAACAGCGGAACTAGCGACATGTATGCCGCTGCCGACCCTGCTCCCAATACCTTCACCCCGTTCAAATACCACGCGTAAGCCAGAGCTGTTGCGCCCAAGGCAAGCGCAAAAATGCTGTACCAAGCCGCTGCGGGTGCGTCGGCCAAGTGGCCCCACGCAGCTGGCCCCTCCAGTGCCATGCTGGCGCCGAGAAGTAACACCGCGCCCATGACTGCGGTGGCGGTTGCGGTGGTGAGTGCGTCGACCGTAGCGAGCACCATCCGGCCAATCAAGGTGTAGCCCACCCAGCATGCTGCACAGCCCAGCAACAACAACTCTCCAGCTCCCGATGGGCCAGCATGCAGGCCAGCCACCGCGCCTCCGCTGAGGGCATACAGCGCCCCTGCAACAGCAAGAACGACGCCGGTGCACATAACCCAGTTCACGGCTTCGCGGAATAGCAGCACAGCGAACAGCAGTGTCAGGACCGGGTTGAAAGCCACGACCATGGCGGCCTTACCTGCCGGGACGGTTTGGAGGGCCAGTAAAAAGAAGATGGAGTAACCCAGCACGCCCACTGCGGATGCGCAGCCCAGTCCCGCCCACTGGCGGATGCTGAGCACACGCAGTCCTCCCATGTGGCCACTGCGGTACAGCCAAAGCAGAAGCACGGCGCTCGCCAACAGAAAGCGCAGGCTGGCAGCTGCCAACGGCGGCATGGCCTGCGCGACGACCCGCCCCCATGGCCAGGAAGCGCCCCACAAAGCAGCCATGCAGACCAAACCCACATGCGTGGAATATCGAGAAGAGTTCATGAGAGCGGTACTATCCGCTCTTGAAGACTCATCGTCGAATGAGCAAATACTCATGACCTTCACGCAGCTGGAAATCTTCTCCGTACTCGCCAAAGTGGGCAGCTTCTCGAGGGCGGCAGCGGCATTGGGCATCACACAAAGCGGCGTCAGCCACGCCTTCAAACAGCTGGAGAGCGAGCTCGGCGTCAGCCTGCTCATTCGCGAGAGTGGTACGCCCGTATTGACCGATATAGGCGCCCGCCTCCTGGTGCGGGCGAATGACATCCTGCAACAGAAGGAAGCTCTGCAGCAGGAAGCAGGCCTGGAGCAAGGTATTGCGCGAGGAACTCTGCGCATCGCCTCCTTTGGCGCCACCTCGTCCCTGCGCCTATTGCCCTCGTTGCTGGCGCGCTTTCAGAAAGCGCATCCATTGGTCGAGGTGCATATAGACGAAGTGGTGGATGGCGTGGTGGTGCAACACTTGCTGGAACGGCGCGTGGAACTGGGCTTTGTGGTTTTGCCCGACGAGCGGTTTGACACCTTGTCTTTGGTCGTGGATGAACTGGTGGCGGTGTTGCCAGCATCGCATCCGCTGGCGTCAAAGCCATCGATCAAAGCACAGGATCTTCACGACCAGCCGTTTATTCGCACCTCGGCAGGCTCGGGTCCGCACATCGACCAGTTCCTGGCAGCACAGGGGGCCATCCCCAAGACACTGTTTCGGTTTGAACAACTGAGCTCGATGATGGGGTTTGTGTTGGCAGGCAATGCTGTCGCCATAGCGGCCCGTCTTGCGTTACCGGAGCCACCTGCAGGCGTTGTCTACCGGAGCCTTCAGCCGCGCAGGCCCCGAGAGATTGCCTTGGCTGCCTTGAGGTTTGACAAACTGTCGCCCGCGGCGAAAGCATTTGTGGAAATAGCCACCAAGCATCGAAAACGCCTGCAGAGCTGACGCTTTGCTTCTGCGCCAGAAGCATTTTTCGTCTAAACCTTGGATACCGCTTCTGCCATAACCGTGCGCGCACCTTGTGCACGGGCCGCCGCAAGGCAGTCCTGCAGCGCTTGGATGAGCCGCTCGGACACCAGCTTCACGACCGGTCCGGGCGGCTTGGTGGCATCCACGGCCACGCTGATCTCCTGGGGTTCGGCCCCCCGGTCCCGGATCGGGATGAAGACCAGCTGTCCGGTGGCCAGCTCCGACGCCACGTCCAGCTCGGACGTAAACACCACATGGTTGCCGCCCAGCGCCAGCTGCTTGACCAGCTGCAGCGAGTTGGTCTCGGTATAGCGGCGCGGTTCCTTGAACAGCCAGCTGTACTGGGCCTCCAGGTAACGCCGTATCGTCAGCGCCTTGCTCTGCAGCGCAACCGGGTGGGCCATGGCCTCCTGGAAACTCACCGTCTCGCGCTGCACCAGCGGGTGGCCGGGTGCCACCACGCAGCCCAGCGGCAGCGCGCTCTTCCAGAGCACCAGCAGTTCCCGGCGAGGTTTCAGGTTGAAGATGGCGGCCAGGTCGGCCTGGCCGGTCAGCAGTGCAGCCTCGGCATCGTCGGGGGTGGCCAGCGCGATGGACAGGCTGACCAGCGGATGCTGCACACCCAGATCCCGCACCAAGGCAGGCATGACGCTGGTGGCATGGCTGTCCATGGCCACCAGCGACACATGGCCCTGGTGGACGCCCTGGAGGCGCCGGATCTCGGCGACCACGCCACGCTCGTCCTGCAGCCAGTGGCGCGCCAGCGTGATGAGTGCGTCGCCCGAGGCCGTCAAACGCATGCCGCGCGGCAGCCGCTCGAACAAGGGCACGCCGAGTTCTTCCTCCAGCTGCAGGATCTGCCGGTTGATGGCCGACGCCGCCACGTGGAGTTCGCGCGCGGCCTTCTGGATGGAGCCCGAGCGCGCAACCTGGTCGGCGTAGCGCAGTCCGGCGGGAACAAGCGAATGGCGCATGGATAGGTCAGGAGTAGTGCAGGCAGAGTGTACTAATTTTGCGTATGCAGCACTGCAAAAATGGTGATGGACGGCAATGATTTGCGTCCCTAAGATCCGTTGCATGAGCACACAATCCAGCCTGAAACACCTCAACACCTGCGCACCCGAGGTCTTTTGCGCCACCCTGGCCGACATCTGGGAGCATGCCCCCTGGGTGGCTCACGGCGTCGTCGGCCAGCGCCCTTTTGCGACGGTCGATGCCTTGCACACAGCGATGGTGGAGGTGGTGGCCGCTCTGGACGAGTCTGCACGCGTGGCCTTCTATGCCGGACACCCGGAGCTGGCCGGTGACGACGCCCGCCGGGGCACGATGACCGATGCGTCGATTGCAGAGCAGGGCACGCTTTCACTGGCGCAGCTGGACACCGTTGATGCCGAGCGCTGGAGCGCGCTCAACCGGGCCTACCGGGCGCGCTTCGGCTTCCCGTTCATCCTATGCATCCGCCGCCACACGCGAGAGTCGGCCTTGCAGGCGTTCGAGCAGCGGTTGGCACACGACCGCAGCACCGAGCTGGCCACCACACTCGGCGAAATCGCCGCCATCACCCGCCTGCGGCTGGACCACCTGGTGCCCGATGTGCCCGATGTGCCCGATGTTTCCCATGTTGCCTGCCACGGCGAATCCATTCCTTCCTGACCTACCTACCGGAGCTATCCATGAACACTCGACGCAGAATGTCCCTCCTGGCGTGCGCGCTGGGCCTGCTGGCCACAGCCATGCCCGCCAGCGCCCAGGGCAGCTATCCCGACCACCCGGTGAAACTGCTGGTGGCACTGCCTGCCGGCGGCGGGGTGGACATCATTGCGCGCCTGATCGGCCAGAAGCTGGCCGCTGCCACCGGCCAGCCTTTCGTGGTGGACAACCGGGCCGGAGCCTCCGGCCGCATCGGCCTGCCGGTGGTGGCCAAGGCCACGCCAGACGGCTACACCTTGATGGCTTCACCCGCCTCGTTCCTGACCACCAACAAAAGCATCTTCAAAGAGCTGCCTTACGACCCGCAGGCAGATTTCGCCCCCATCACCAAGCTGGCCAACCAGTCCATGGTGCTGGTGGTCAATGACAAGCAGAAGTTCCCCAGCGCTGGGGCGCTTCTCGCCGCAGCCAAGGCCAAGCCCGGTGGTCTGAACTACGCCAGCTCGGGCGACGGCAGCCCGCAACACCTGGCCGCGCTGATGTTCGAAACGCGGGCGCAGGTGCGCATGACCCACATACCTTACAAAGGGGGCGCACTGGCCATCACCGACCTGCTGGGTGGCAACGTGGACCTGCTGTTCGCGCCCCTGCCCGAGGCGCTGCCCTACCTCAAGTCCGGCAAGCTGACAGCGCTGGCGCTGATGAGCGACAAGCGCTCGGCGCTGATTGCCGACGTGCCCACAATGCGCGAAGCAGGCATCCCGAACATGGTCATGCAGACCTGGATCGGCCTGCTGGCTCCAGCGGGCACGCCCCGCCCCCTGGTGGACCAGCTGAACCGCCAGGTGCACGCCATCCTGCAGAGCGAGGACGTGAAGAAACAACTCTATGAGATTGGCATGGACCAGGCGCCCACCACACCCGAACAATTCCAGCAAACCATCGCACAGGAGATCGCGCTGCATGCCGAACTGGTGAAGGCTTCGGGGCTTGTGCCGCAATAGGGGGCAGCAAAGTCGGAACACCGCAGCCAGCACCGGCAAGAGATCCGTCGCCCCGCGATGGATCGCGGCGGTGCCAGCGCAGTTGTCGCCGGAACCGCAAACCCAGCTGCTATCACAATCAGAGCTGCCAGTGCAGGTACCATCTGCGCTAGCAGCCTCCGGGGCATAACCCTTGCCCCAAAATCGGCGAGCCACACGCCAGCCAACTTCCACAGCTGCGTCTCAGTGGAATATCCACGAAGCAGCACATCGTAAGACCGCAGTGGATCTGAAGCCATTGTTCAACGCCTATCGCAGCAGTTGGGGTGCGGCGACCTCATCACCTCCACGGCGCCAAGCGTGCTGAAGCTGCCGGTGCACTCCAAGGGCTAAACGTCCTCCAAATTGGGGAAAGAATTGCCCAGCCGGTCAAAGGCAAACGTAACAATATCTTCGCAAGTTTGCGCTCTGATGTGGTTAGCCCTTGGCGGGAGAAAGCCCCCATGCACGCCCCGGTGAAATCGGCAGCCGCATTGACGAAAGTGATTGCCCTGCCCACCACCGCAGGCGCTCCGAACATGCCGGAGGGCTCCTTCCGGACTGATCTCTGTCCGTGGCCTGGAGCGCGGTGCATCGCGGGTAGATGGCAGGTCCAACCCATGGCAAACTGCAATAAGCCGGAAACCGATATTGCAATAGGGAGGTACTTCTCCGTGAACTCCGGGTGCAGACCGATGGCGTACAGACCATCGCACGCTGCATTTCACCCAGAACCAAGGAGCCCACCATGCTGCGGCTGAAATCTATCGTGCAAGTGTTGTCGGCCAACCGCCTGACGCTATGGGCCATATTGGTACTTTGCGTTTTCGATGCTGCCATCGTCTGGCTAGCCGGCCAGCAGGCGCATGCTTACACCAAAGAACAGCAGGAATCGAGGCTGACCGCCCGTACCCAGGTCATCACAAAGGCATTGGAAGAGAGCCTTGCCGAGTTTCGCAGTGATGTTATTTTTCTATCCAAGTTGCCTCCGATTTCAGGCATGGTGCGTGCCAGTCTACCGGGCGGCTACGACGCCATGGAACAGACGCCGCTGTCGCTATGGCAGCAACGTCTGCAAACCATTTTCAGCGCCTACGCCCAACACAATGCCAACATCACACAGGTGCGCCTGATTGGGATAGCCGACGCAGGGCGTGAACTGGTCCGCGTCGACCGCCTGGGCGACACCACGACGATCACGCCGGACAGCCAGCTCCGGACCAAGGGCGACCGTGACTATTTCCAGGCCACCGCTTACTTGGGCCCCGGTAAGGTGCACGTCTCGGACATCACGCTGAACCGCGAAGACGGCAAACTGCAGCAGCCCATCGTGCCCACACTGCGGGTGGCCACGCCCATCTTCGATGCGGACGGAAAACTGTTCGGCATGGTGGTCATCAACATCCACGCCCGCGTGCTGCAGGCCCCCCTGCAAGACAAACTTCCACCGCAGTTCGTGGGCTATCTGACCAACAGCCAGGGAGACTTTCTGTTCCATCCGGACGCCCAACGCAGCTTTGGCTTCGAACTGGGCCATCCCTGGCGCTGGAACGATGCGTTCCAAGCCCTGCGCCCTGCCGAGCCAGGACAGGTCTACCAGGACTATGTGGGTTCGGCTGGCACCATCCACGCGACCGAGCGAGCCATTACCCTGGATGCCAACGATCCCAGCCGCGTGCTGCACGTCATCATGACCGTGCCCAACGACGTGATCACCAGTGCCGCCAACCATGCCCGCGCCATGGCCTTGCTTGCCGCCATGGTGGGCAGTTTGCTGGTAGGCGGGTTCGGGCTGCTGCTGATGCGCCAGCGCCGCCGGGCCGACGCGCAGCAGGCCCAACTGGCCGCCATCGTCGAAAGCTCGCATGACGCCATCATCGGCAAAACATTGCAGGGCCAGGTGCTCAGCTGGAACGCTGGCGCCGAGCGCATCTTTGGCTTCACGGCCGCGCAAGCCGTAGGCCATAAGCTGGCCGACCTGATCGTGCCGCCAGCGTTGATTTCCGAGGAAATCGACATTCTGCAGCGCATCGGACAGGGCGAGGTGATGTCCAGCTTCAACACCGTCCGCCAGCGGCGCGATGGCACCCAGCTGGATGTGTCGGTCACGGTGTCACCGATCTACGCCAGCAGCGGCCAGATTGTGGGTGTCTCCAAAACAGTACGCGATATCAGCGCCCAGAAAGCAGCCGAAGACCAAGTCCATGCATTGAATGCCAATCTGGAACAACAGGTGCTGGAGCGCACAGCGCAAGTCGAACACTATGCCTCGCTACAGCGGACCATTCTGTCCAACGCGCCTTACGCCATCATCGCAACCGATACCGAGGGTATCGTCACCCTGTTCAACCCGGCTGCCGAGCACATGCTGGGTTACACGGCGCAGGAGTTGCTGGGCCAGCTGACCCCCGTGAAGTTTCACGTAGCCGAAGAGATACAAGCGCGTGCCCTGCTGTTCTCGCAAGAATTGGGCACACCCATTGCAGCCGGCTTTGAAGCACTGGTAGCCAAAGCCCGCCGCAACCTGCCCAATGAAGAAATATGGACCTATGTGCGCAAAGACGGATCACGCTTTCCGGTATTGCTGTCGGTATCCGCGCTGCGCCAGGACGATGGGGCGATCAACGGTTTCCTCGGCATTGCTTCGGACATTTCACTGCGCGAACAGAATCGGCGCGAACTGGTCTCGACGCGCGACCAGTTGCTGACCGCAGCCACGGTAGCCGAGCTTGGCATCTGGACCTGGCATTTGTCCGACAACAGCTTGGTCTGGAATGAGCGGATGTACCAAATCTACGGCCTGCCCCTCTCGCAGCAGGAGGTGGGGGCGAAGTACGAAGACTGGTACGCGCGGGTGCATCCTGACGACGTGGAGGCCGCCGCCGCCCAACTGATAACGGCTATCGAGGGCCATAACGCGTTCGACACCATATTCCGCATCGTGCACTCGGACGGGAGCATCCGCTTCATCCAGGCCGCGGCTTTGGTGGAGCGCGATGAAAAAGGCCAGGCCCTGCGTATGCTGGGCATCAACCGCGACATCACGCAGCAGCACGAAACACAAGAGCTGATGCGTTCCGCCAAGCTCGCAGCAGACCGCGCCAACCAGGCCAAATCAGAATTCGTGGCCAATATGAGCCACGAAATCCGCTCACCGATGAATGCCATTCTCGGCATGCTGCAGCTGCTGCAAAGAACCCCGCTGGATGAACACCAGCAGGACTACGCCACCAAAGCCGAGTCGTCTGCGCGTGCGCTGCTGGACATCCTGAACGACATCCTCGACTTTTCCAAAGTAGAAGCTGGCAAACTGGCACTGGACCTGCACCCCTTCAATCTGGACAAGCTGCTGCGCGATATGGCGGTCATTTTGTCGGCCAATTTGGCGGGCAAGGAAATCGAGCTATTGTTCGATGCAGACCCCGCTCTGCCAAAGTGGGTCGTGGGCGACGCGCTGCGTTTGCAGCAAATTCTGCTCAACCTGGTGGGCAATGCCATCAAGTTCACCGCGCGGGGTGAAGTCGTGCTGTCAGTGGCGTGCGTGGCGCAGGAGCCAGCCGGGCTGTCGATCGCATTTACCATCCGCGATACCGGCATTGGCATCTCGCCCGAGCAATGCCAGCATATCTTCCAAGGATTTGTCCAGGCCGAAGCATCCACGACCCGGCGCTACGGCGGCAGCGGACTGGGGCTGGCCATCTGCCAGCGCTTGGTGCAGCTCATGGGCGGCAAGCTCACTGTCGACAGCGTGCTGGGGCAGGGGAGCAGTTTCCAGTTCACCATCACGCTCCAGCCGATCGAGCCGCAACTACAGGCCCAAGCTCCGTGGAATTCGCAATTGCAACACCTGAATTGCCTGGTGGTGGACGACCATCCGGCCGCCCGCCAGGTGCTGGTCGAAATGGTGGCCTCACTCGGCTGGCAGGCCGACATTGCCGAGAACGGCGTCGATGCGCTGGCGGCAATGGCGCGGCGCGGCGCAGAGCAGCCCTACGACGTGGTGTTTATCGATTGGCGCATGCCGGCCCTGGACGGCTGGGAAACCAGCAAGCGCATACGCCAAAAACTCCCCCACCATAAGACGCCGCTGATTGTGATGCTCACCACCTATGAGCGTGAACTGCTGGCACACAAGCAAACGCAGCAACCCGGCGTGGTCGACGGCGTACTGATCAAACCCATCACGGCGTCGATGCTGTTCGACGCCGTTGCCAACGTCAGGGTGGAACATCTTCCGAAACCGCTGTTGGGCATGCCAGCACCCGGATCACAGCGCCTCGCAGGCTTGCGCCTGCTCCTGGTGGAAGACAACCTCACCAACCAGCAGGTGGCCTCCGAACTGCTGAGCCTGGATGGCGCGCAGGTAGAAGTCGCCGGAGGCGGAGAAGCCGCGTTGGAGGCAGTGCAACGCGCCGATCCGCCGTTCAACGCCATTCTCATGGACGTCCAGATGCCCGGCATGGACGGCTATACCGCCACGCGGTCTATCCGCGCGCAATTCGGGCACAGCGCACCGCCCATCATTGCCATGACGGCCAATGCCATGGCGGCTGACCGCGAAGCGGCCTTGGCTGCAGGCATGGTCGACCATGTCAGCAAGCCATTCAGCCTATCGCAGTTGGTCGCGGCCATACTGCGCCACGCACGCCCATCGGTCACAGCGGCTGCACGCCCGGAGGCGGCAGACCCGCCGGGCTGGAACAGCAGTTCAGCCCTGGCCCGGCTGGATGGCAATACCAAGGTCTTCCAGTACAGCTTGCTCAGCTTCGCTGACGAGATGGATGCCTGGACCGGTCAATTGCAAACGGCAGTGGCACAACAAGGCCATGGCGAGGCGGCAAGGCTGCTGCACACCTTGAAAGGTTTGGCCGGTACCGTAGGTGCGGACCAGCTGGCCACGGAAGCAGCCCAGGCAGAAGAAGCGTTGGCGGCAACCATGGGGCGCGAGATGCGGCTGGATGATTTCAGCGCAGTGCTGGCGGCGGGCCGGACCGTCCGTCCTGCCGTACGCGAGCTTGCCGCCCGGTTCGCCCCTGGTACCGTGCTCACGCAGACTAACAGCGCCCCCGATACACCCGATTTGCGCACCAGGTTGGCCGAGCTCATACGTTTGCTGGATATGTCGAATTTAGAGGTTTTTTCGGTGTTCGAGCAGCTGCAGCAACGCCATGGCGCGCATATGTCGGTTGAGTTCACTCCGCTACGCCAAGCACTGGAAAAAATGGAGTTCGCACAAGCCTCTCGCTTCTGCACCCAGCTCTTGCGACACTTGGAAACGGGGCCGACATGAACATCCCAGCAATGCCATCCTTATCCCCTGATCTCGGCCAACGCCGGGGACAGCTGCTGGTGGTAGATGACCAGCCCATCAACATCCATGTCATCCACCAGGCGTTGACCGCCGACTACGACGTGTTCGCCGCCACCAGCGGTGAACAAGCGCTGGCTTTTTGCCAGAAAACATTGCCCGATCTGGTGCTGCTGGACGTGGTGATGCCGGTCATGGATGGCCTGGAGGTATGCCGCCGACTCAAGCAGAACCCCGATACACAGAATATTCCGGTGGTCTTCATTACCGCCTACCAGCATCCAGAAGAAGAAAACATTTGTTGGGCAGCCGGTGGCGTCGATTTTGTCAACAAGCCCGTCAATCCGGTGACCCTGCGCAACCGGGTAAAAGCCCATCTGACCCTGAAGTTCCAGGCCGACATGCTGCGGATGATTGCTTTCAACGACGGGCTCACGCACATCGCTAACCGCCGCTATTTCGACGTGCGGTTGGAGGCAGAGTGGCAGCGCTGCAGTCGCAATGGCTCCACGCTGGCGCTGTTGATGATCGACATTGATTTTTTCAAGCGCTACAACGACCGCTACGGTCATCCGACGGGCGATGACAGCCTGCGACAGGTTGCTGCAGCACTCACCGCCAACCTCAACCGCCCCTTCGATCTGGTGGCCCGGTACGGTGGGGAAGAATTTGTTTGTCTGCTGCCAGACACCGACCTGGCCGGTGCCACGGCCATTGCAAAGAAACTGGAGCTGGCGGTACGCCAATTGGGCATCGAACATCTGGGCTCTGACATCGGCCAGGTGATAACCATCAGCGTGGGCGTTGCCGCGTCCCACCCTGACCAACATAACACCAGTGCGTCACTGGTCCAGCAAGCCGACGTGCAACTCTATCAAGCCAAGCAGCAAGGACGCGGACGGGTATGCGCCGGATAGTGCATGTGCCGAATAGCGCCTGCTTTCACCGTCTCAAACCCCATAATATTTATGCCCCTAGCGCATATTCCATCTGCGGTATAAGCTATTTTTTATATAGCAAATAGTTGCCCGCAGCCTAGCGCGGCTCCAGCCGCCGGAAACGGCAGCGACCGAAGTAGCAGAAGCATTAAGGCGCTATCGTAATAAGAGCTGATAGCGCAGGTGGAATATGCGCTAGCGGCTCTTTTTCCTAAACTTTGGATGCAATTTTTGCCATGCCACGCGTACTCTTCATCTGCAGCCGCAACAGACTGCGCAGCCCTACCGCGGAGCATGTCTTCTCCACCGTACCCGGCATAGAAACAGACTCCGCCGGCCTGGCGCCGGACGCTGATTGTCCGTTGAGCGCGGACCAGATCGAATGGGCCGACATCATCTGCGTGATGGAGAAACGGCACCGCACGCAGCTGGCCCAGCGGTTCAAGCGGCACTTATCCGGCAAGAAAGTGGTGTGTTTGGACATACCGGACAACTACCAGTTCATGCAACCGGAGTTGGTGGCACTGTTGGAGAAACGGGTGTCGGGGCATCTACGTTAGATTTGCGTATCGGCCTAGAGCAGCCCTTCGCCTTCGCTATGAACTATTCACCATGCTTAAAAGCCAGTCATTGAGTCTTGAGGAAATCCAGGCTATCTGGGTACCCTATCGAGTAGCGGCCGTCCAAAATGCAGCTTGGGCTCTCGACCTAATGGCACAAGTGTCAACCGAGGTATCTGTGCAGGCGACTATCGCCGGAAAAATTCACCTCGAGGGAGACTTGGCGCTGTTTCTCAACCCAATCATTGAAAGTGGGTTTATGCACGCACGAGCGTTGCTGGAGTTTTTAGGACTGGCGGTGAAAAACGGGAAACTGATCACCGTCGCACGGCGTCAGCCTTCAGATGTAGCAATAGAGCACTATTGTTGGCATGACAAACAACTTCCAAAGGTGTCACCTGATGAAGTGTTCGACGCTATCAACATGCCACGTATCGTGGTCGAATGGGCCCTAGTCGGCATTGTTGAAAATACGAATAAATTGCTGGCCCATGTCACTACGGGCGAAGTATTGTCTATGGCCATGCTAGGTCAGATTCAAGTTGCCCTTGAGGGTATGCCGGCATTAATTGGTCGCTATTTCTATGCAAGGCTAGGTCTCTCGCCCGAAGCCAATATTGGGAATGCTCATTGGAGAAATTCTCGTGGCATGGTTCACGAAGTGCAACGTTAGATTGCGCGCACGAGTCGCAAACAGAAATTGGCCCCCTCATGAATACTGACACAAACGTGCTTATCGGATGCGATAGACAGCACGATCACGTTGGCCAGTGAGCTGAGCATTTGAATGGACTACAGCCCACCGCAAAAGCGCTTGCCTCCCCAACGCCCTCCCGGTTACCCTGAGCCCCATGTCATCAAGCCGCCACAATTTTTCGCTAGTACCCATCGAAGCAGACATGCGCGTTCTATCCTGGTGGCGGGCGCTGTGCGCCATTGCGGTGCTGAATGTGTGCCTGTGGCTGGCCGTGCTGCACATGGGGCCGGGCAGCGGTATTTACGCGGGGCTGCAGCTGGCCTTGTCGGGCGTCTACGTGCTGGTGTGCGCATACCGCTCGGTGCTGCCGCGGGTAGACCTGGAGCGGCTGGTGGTGGTGGACACGCGGCTGTCCAGCATCTTCCTGGGCCGCAGCGCAGCCACGGTGGCTGAGATCTGCTTCGCACTGCAGCTGGGGCTGTTGGTGCACCAGCTGGGCGTGCATGCCGGCCTGCCGTGGGTGCAGATGGCGGCGTGGGCGATACCGGTGTTCATGGTGGTGGCCCAGGGCTTTTGCTGGCACAGCGTGCTGACGCTGAACCACATCACCCAGGCGGTCGAGTCCTCGCTGTGGGCGGCAGGCTTTTCGTGGATGGCGGTGCTGCTGGGCGCCGTGGCCCTGGGCAGCAGTGGCTGGGTCCAGGCACTGGCCGTCGCCGGCATCCTGGGTTCGGTGTCCTTCGTGGCCTATGTGCTGTGCGTGGACGTGCCGATGTACTGGCGCCGCTACCAGCACGGCCGCGCCCACGGGCTGGCCTATATGCGGCTGGACCAGGGCGCGCGCGACGCCTGGCTGCGCCGCGTGCCCAGCGGCAGCTGGGCGGCGTGGAAGGCCGATGCGCTGTGGTTGACGCCTTACTTCAGCTTCGGCGTGTGGGTCAGCATCGCGATGGTGTTCGTGCCCGGCGCCTGACGCCCCCCACGCCTCGGCCATCGGGATTGGCAAACGGAATGAACTACCCGCTGCCGGTGTCGCTGGTGTCATATCGCAGCGCATCCACCACCAGCGCCAGCGCAGGCGAGGAGCGCCGGGTCGCGTAGTACAGGTGGTAACCGCTGTAGGTAGACGACCAGTCGTCCAGCACCGACACCAGGGTGCCATCGGCGAGATGTTGCTCCACCTGGTCGTGGCGAACCCAGGCCAGTCCGTGGCCACCCAGGGCCGCCGCAACGATCAGCGGGTTGGCGTTGAAGGCCAGTCGGCCTGAAACGCTGACATTGAAGCTTCTGTCACCCTCGTGGAACTCCCAGCTCAGCAGGCCGCTGTGCGTCGGCAGGCGGCGGCCGATGCAGTCGTGGGCCTGCAAGTCTTGCGGTTTTGCGGGGGGCAGGCGGTTGGCGAAATAGGCTGGGGCGCCAACCACGACCATGCGCATATCGGGCGCGATGCGCACGGCGATCATGTCCTTGTCCACGTCGTTGCCCAGGCGCACGCCAATGTCAAAGCGCTCGGCAACGATGTCGACGAAACGGTTGTCGCTGCTGAGCTCGAGCTGGATCTCCGGGTACCGCGGAAGCCAGGGCTCGAGCTTGGGCCACACGACCGTGCTGATGGCGTTCTCGGTGCCGGTGATACGCACCTGGCCTGCAGGCTTGCCACGCAGTTCGCTCAGGATCTGGAGTTCGCCTTCAATATCGGCGAAGCGCGGACCCACGGCCTGGTACAGGCGCTCGCCCGCTTCGGTGGTGGACACGCTGCGCGTCGTGCGGTTGAGCAATTTCATGTCGAGCCTGGACTCGAGCGCCTTCACCGTCTGGCTGAGGGCCGAAGGCGATAGCCCCATCTGCGCGGCGGCGCGCGTGAAGCTGCCGGCGCGCACCACGGCGGCAAATGCGGCCAGGTCATCGAAACGGGTCATTATTTAACCAGGCTTAAAAGGCTATGCAGATTAAGTAGTCTAGTCATCGAATGACGGCGTGTCTAGACTTGTCCGCATGCACCCAGAACCGCAAGCTTTCGCCCAATTTCGCTCCGCCCTCCGCGCCTTGTTCTTCCCGGTGGCGGGGACGGTGGCGCTGGTCGCCTTCCTGCTTTCGGCCATAGGCGCCCGCGCAGAAGTGAACCG
The DNA here is from genome assembly GCF_031458075.1 of Rhodoferax ferrireducens. Classification (GTDB taxonomy): domain Bacteria; phylum Pseudomonadota; class Gammaproteobacteria; order Burkholderiales; family Burkholderiaceae_C; genus Rhodoferax_B; species Rhodoferax_B ferrireducens_A. Next base: position 260,429 of record NZ_JAVDXT010000003.1, read on the forward strand.
GGTGACCTTCCCCACCAACCTCGACCGGCTGGTGCACTACACGACCGTCAAGCGTGGCGAGGTTACCGAGCACCTGCTGACCAGCCAGGAAGCCATCGATGCCATCAAGCTGGGCAAGCTGATTCCCAGCGGCACGCATGTGGTGCTGGTCGACTACCGCGACAACAAGGTGTTCCGGTACTTCGTGATGGAGAAAAAGGACGGCTGGGGCGCTGAATTTGCCCCGGCGCGGCGCACCGGCGACTGGCAGTTCCAGCACTTCAAGGCGGACAAGACCGTCAACCTGAGCGAGAACAGCGCCCGCTGCCAGTCTTGCCACCAGGGCCGCGAGGACGATCAGCACCTGTATACGCTGGGCGACATGAAACGCTTCAAGTGAAAGGCGTGACGTGGTGAAGAAGTCTTTTCTGCTGCGGCTGGTGCTGGATGGCGTGGCGGCCGGTCTGATGGTGGCTGGATTGGCCTATTACGGTCTGGGCAATGCAGCGCACGAATGGATCGGAACGGCAATGTTCGTTCTGGTGCTGGTGCATAACCTGTTCAATCGGCGCTGGTGGGGCCAGGTCGCGCAGCCGCCGCGTCAGCCGCGCGGCGGCTTCGATAGGGCTTGGACGCTGTTGTTGCTGGTTGGCATAGCGGCACTGCTGCTGACCAGCGTCTCGATTTCCCACAGTGTCTTCGCCTTCCTGCAACTGGGTGGCGGGTTCACCGCAAGGCAGGTCCATACGCTGGCCGCCTACTGGGTAGTGGTGCTGGTGGCGGTGCATCTGGGTGTGCGGTGGAAGCGGGTGATGCTGGCCGTTGGCGGCGCACTGCAGTTGCCCCAGGCTGGCCCGCTTCGCACATGCGCGCTGCGACTGCTGGCCGCAGCCATCGCGGCCTATGGTGTGAAAAGCTCTTTTGTCATGGGCGTGGGCGGCAGGCTAGCCATGCAGATGCGCCTGGACGGCTGGGACTTCGAGGCCTCGACCGCCGGATTCTTCGTTCACTGGATCTCCATCGTCGGGCTCTATGTCTTTCTCACGCACTACACGCTGGCCTGGATGCCGCGCTCGGTGAACAACCGGCCCAAACCATTGGTGAAGGAACCCACATGCAACACGTAACACTCAACAATGGCCTGCAGATGCCCATCCTCGGTTACGGCGTCTTCCAGATCCCCGACGCCCAGGAATGCCAGCGCAGCGTGGCCGACGCCATCGCATGCGGCTACCGCCTGATCGACACGGCGGCTTCGTACATGAACGAGGAAGCGGTCGGCAAAGGCCTGCGTGCCAGCGGCGTAGCCCGTGAAGACCTGTTCGTCACCAGCAAACTCTGGGTGCAGGACACGGGCTTCGAGCGCACCCGCGAGGCCATCCACAAGACACTGCATCGCCTGCAACTCGATTACCTTGACCTCTACCTGATCCACCAGCCATATGCAGACGTTCACGGATCGTGGCGTGCGATGGAAGAGGCCTACCGCGCCGGAAAGCTCCGGGCCATCGGCGTCAGCAATTTCCACCCCGACCGGTTGATGGACATCATGGCCTTCAACGACATCCAGCCGGCCGTGAACCAGGTGGAGGTCAATCCTTTTCACCAGCAAATGGAGAGCGCAGACTTCATGCGCGACAACGGCGTGCAGGCCGAAGCCTGGGCACCGTTCGCCGAAGGACGCAACAACCTGTTCCAGAACGAAAAGCTGACGGCCATCGGTGACAAGCATGGCAAATCGGTCGGGCAGGTGGTGCTACGCTGGCTGGTGCAGCGCGGCATCGTGGCCCTGGCGAAGTCAGTGCGCAAGGAGCGCATGGCCGAGAACCTGAACGTCTTCGACTTTGAACTGTCGGCTGCGGACATGGCCGACATCGCCACCTTGGAGACCGGCACCAGCAGCTTCTTCTCGCACCGCGATCCGGCCAGAGTCAAGTGGATGAGCGAACGGCGGCTGGATATCTGACGCGCGCACCTGGCCCCAACACACCAACCCCACAACAGGAGAACGTCAGCCATGGCGAAGAACATCCATTCCGCATCCGACCGCCGAGGCTTTCTGCTGTCGGCCGGCACTCTCGCCGCAAGCTCGTTGGCCACCAGTGTGGCCACGGCGCAAACCATGGGCGCCAGTGCGTCTGCCACGGCCAGCCCCCTGGGGTCGAGAAAACTCGGCACGCTCCAGGTTTCCAGCATCGGCCTGGGCGTGCAGAACATGGGCCGCACCTACCAGACCACGGTGCCGAGCCGGCCCGAGATGGTCAACATCATCCGGCGCGCCTTCGACAGCGGTGTGACCTTCTTCGACGCCGCCGAGGCCTATGGTCCGCACGAGGTCGAGCGCATCCTGGGCGAGGGCATCGCGCCATTCCGCAACCAGGTCGCCATCACGTCGAAGTTCGGCTGGAACATCGACCTGCAGACCGGCCAGCGTCTTCCAGGACTCATCAGCCGGCCCGACCACATCAAGCTCGCCGTCGAAGGCATGCTCAAGCGTTTGCGCACCGACCGCATCGATCTGCTGTACCAGCACCGCGTGGACCCCCAGGTGCCCATCGAGGATGTCGCCGGCGCCATCAAGGAGCTGATAGCCCAGGGCAAGGTGCTGCATTGGGGCTTGTGCGAGATGGGCCCTGGCACGCTGCGCCGTGCCCACGCGGAATTGCCGGTAAGCGCTGTTCAGAACGAGTATTCGATGCTCTGGCGCGGCCCCGAGAAATGGGTGCTCCCCCTGTGCGAGGAACTGGGAATCGGCTTCGTGCCCTGGAGCCCGCTCGGCGTAGGTTTCCTGACGGGCGCTATCGACGCGAGGACGCGGTTTGCCGATGGCGACATCCGCAAGATCGAATCCCGCTTCGCGCCGGAGAACCTGCCGCGCAACCTGGCACTGGTGGAGCTGCTCAAACGTTGGGCCGCAAGCAAGGCCGCCACCCCTGGCCAGATCGCGCTGGCTTGGCTGATGGCCAGAAAGCCATGGATCGTACCGATCCCGGGCACCACACAGATGCCGCACATGCTTGAAAACATCGGCGCTGCAGCCGTACGCTTCACGCCACAGGAGTTCGCCGAACTCGATGCAGCCGTTGCGGCGATAGAGATTCAAGGTGCACGCCTGCCGGACAGCGTGCTGGTGTACTCCGACGTGGAAGCGCCGTTAAAACGTTAGTCGGCGCATATTCCACCTGCGCTAGCAGCTATTTTTTACATAGCAAACAGCAGTACCCACCCCACCGCCGCCCCGGCCACCAGAAACGGTACCGACCACACGTGGAAGCTGATCCAGGCGCGCTTGTCGGGCGCCATGCGCAGGGCGATCAGATTGGCCAGCGAGCCGACCATCAGGCCGAAGCCGCCGATGTTGACGGCGTAGGCCAGTACCTTCCAGTCCTTGGAAAATTCGGCCAGCGCAATCGCCGCGGGCACGTTGCTGACAATCTGCGAGGTGGCGATGCCGGCCCAGAACAGGTGCATGGGCTGGGCCAGGCCCCAGCCGGCCAGGGCCTGCTGCACCACGTCCAAGCCGACCAGCAGGCGCAGGTCGATGAACATCAGCACAAACACCAGCAGCAGCCCCCAGTCGATATGCGCGAGCACGCGCCAACGGATGCTGCCCAGGCACAGCAGCACGGCCAGCAAGGCCCAGGGCGCGTAGTGCAGGTCGGTCAGCACCAGGAACACCGGGTACAGCAGCAGCGACACGGCGAGCAGGCGCTTGTGCAGCAGGTGCTCGGACTGCGGATCGCTGGTCTGCAGCAGTCGGCCGGAGAAGGCCAGCGCGGTCACCGCCCACAGCAGCAGCATCAGCACCGCCACCAGCGGCAGCATGTGCCAGACGAACTGGGCGAAGGACGTGCCCGACAGCTGCCAGAGGAACAGGTTTTGCGGGTTGCCGATGGGCGTCAGCGCCGAACCGGCGTTCACCGCCAGCGCCTCGAACACCACCAACCGGGTGGTCGGCAGCGGGGTGATGCGGCAGATGCCCAGGGTCAGCGGCACGATGACGAACAGCGCCACGTCGTTGGTCAGCACGGTGGACAGTACGGCAGCGGCCGTCACCAGGCAGAGGGCCGCCGCGCGTTCGCTGGTCATGTAGCCGACCAGCCAGTGGCCCAGGCGGTGCAGCGCGCCGCTGGTTTCCACGCCCTGGGTCAAGGCCAGCAGGCCGGTGAGGGCGGCGATGGTCGGCCAGTCGACCAGGGCCGGGTAGCTGGGCAGCGGGGTGCGGCTGACCAGGCTCAGGCCGACCAGGGCCAGCAGCAGGATTTGCAAAAAGCGGTCTTTGCGCAGCCCTTGCCAGGCCCGGGCCAGCAGGGCTTTAAACGCCATGCGGCCGCTGGATCTTGCGCACCAGGGCGGTGGTCGAATAGCCGTCGACAAACGGAATCGCCAGCGCGGTGCCGCCGTAGGCCTGCACCACGGCGGTTTCGGCCAGCTTCTGCATATCGTAATCGCCGCCCTTGACCAGGATGTCGGGACGCAGCGCGGTGATCAGCTCCAGCGGCGTGTCTTCGTCGAACCAGGTGACCAGGCTGACCGACTCCAGCGCGGCCATCAGCACGGCGCGGTCGGTCTCCTTATTCAGCGGCCGGTCCGGGCCCTTGCCGAGGCGGCGCGCCGAGGCGTCGCTGTTCAGTGCCACGATCAAGCTACCGCCCAAAGATCGGGCCTGGGCCAGGTAGGTGGCGTGGCCGCGGTGCAGGATGTCGAACACCCCGTTGGTGAACACCCAGGGGCGGGGCAGGCCGGCCAACTGGGCGGCCGCGTCCTCGCGGTTGCAGATTTTGGCAAGAAAAGCGGGGGGGGCGAGGGTGTCGGTCATCCATAAATGCTAGCAGGCTCAAGCAGGCAGTAGATATGTCGATACTGAACTGATAACCTTTACGACCATGAACCTTATTGCTGTCAACGTTTCCACCCTGCGCCTGGGCCAACCGCTTCCATTTGCCCTGCGTAACGAACAGGGTGTGCTGCTCGCCCACAAGGGGTATGTGATCAACGACCGCGAAGAGATCAGCTACTGGACCTCGCGCGGCATGACCCTGTGCGTGGACGTGGACGCCGCCGACAACCACCGCGCCTACGTGGGCAAGCTGTACGAGATGGTGCGCTCGGACACACCGCTGGGCGATATCGCCGACATGCAGCTGGCCGCCGCCGACCTGGACAAGGGCGATGCACGCGAGGTGTCGGCCATCCCCGACTGGACTGCCTTGCAGATCCGCGCCAACGGCCTGCTGCGCGACCCGCAGAACGAGCAGTTCCTGCCGCGGCTGGACAAGCTCTATACCGAACTGAACCAGCTGGTCGAGCAGCACCCGGACGCCACGCTGTGCGCGCTGATGCATTTGTCGGCCACCGAGATGCAGATGTACAGCGCCACCCATGCGATGCTGGTCTATGTGGTGTGCAGCCTGGCGGCGCGCGAGGTGCTGAACTGGCCGGCCGACCTGGATGCGACCCTGGGCAAGGCCGCGCTGACCATGAACATCGCCATGACGGCAATGCAGGACGAGCTGACCCTGCAGAACCAGGCGCTCACCGCCAAGCAGATCGAAATGGTCGAGCAGCATGCGCAGCGTGCCTTCAGCATGCTGGTGGCCATGGGGGTGGACAACGAAAACTGGCTGCTGGCGGTGCGCCACCACCACGACCGCTCGCCCGGACCGCTGGGCGGCAAGACCGTGGCACTGCGGCTGGCGCGGCTGATCCAGCGGGCCGACACCTTTATCGCCCGGCTCTCGCCGCGCGCGGGCCGGCTGTCGATGCCGCCCAATGCGGCCATGCAGGCCTGCTATTTCGACGAGAAAAAGCATGTGGACGAAGCCGGCGCGGCGCTGATCAAGGCTGTAGGCGTGTATTCGCCCGGGGTCTATGTGCGGCTGGCGAATGGCGAAATCGCCGTGGTGATCCGCCGCAGCGCCAATACCACCGCGCCGCGGGTGGCGGTGATCATCAACCGCGAAGGCATGCCCACCGGCGAAATGATCGTGCGCGAGACCAATACCGCCATCCACAAGATCATCGCCCACGTGCCGCACCGCGACGTCAAGGTGCAGGTGCAGCTGGAGCGCCTGCTGGCGCTGATCTAGCTCAGGTAGCCGCTGGTGTGGGCGGCGTGGCAGCCGCGCTGTCGGCCAGCTCTTTGCTGATCTCTTTGCGGTAGCGGTTCAGCTCTTGCACGGTCTTGAAGCTGCGGTCCATCAGCAGACTCAGGTTGTGCAGGATGCGATCAACCACCTTGCCCTCCCACACCGCGTCGAACTTGATCTGCGTGTCCAGCCAGTGCTCCAGCCACTCGGGATTCGGCAGGCGGCTCTGAATGGTGTCGCGCGGAAACAGGCTCTCGTTCACGTGCAGATTGGTCGGGTGCAGCGCCTGGGCGGTGCGGCGGGCGCTGGCCATCAGCACGCCCACCTTGGTGAAGGCGGTACGGGCTTCGTTACCCACGTTGTTGATGGCGCGCTTCATGTAGCGCAGGTAGGCGCCACCGTGGCGGGCTTCGTCCTGGCTGAGCTTGGTGTAGATGTTCTTGATCACCGGCTCGGAATGCCATTCGCTGGCCCGGCGGTACCAGTGGTTCAGGCGGATCTCGCCGCAGAAATGCAGCATCAGCGTCTCCAGCGCAGGCGCCGGGTCGAACTCGAAGCGGATGTCGTGCAGCTCTTCTTCGGTGGGCACGAGATCGGGGCGGAAGCGGCGCAGGTACTCCATCAGCACCAGCGAATGCTTTTGCTCTTCAAAGAACCAGACCGACATGAAGGCGGAGAAATCGCTGTCGTCCTGGTTGTCGCGCAAGAACATCTCGGTGGCCGGCAAGGCCGCCCACTCGGTGATGGCGTTCATCTTGATGGTCTGTGCCTGTTCGTCGGTCAACAGGCTCGGATCGAAGTCAGCCCATGGAACATCTTTTTCCATATTCCAACGCACGGCTTCGAGTTGCTTAAAAAGTTCAGGGTAGAGCATGGCAATCCTTCATAACTGGCTTCATTCTAGGCGGTTGGGGTGACATTGCAGGCTGGCGGAAACACCGGGGCGCGTGGAAAATAAAACTTGTTAGTCACAAAGTGACTGATTGGTATATTATCACCCTATGCGATCTACCCGCTTCACATTCCTTTACCCCTCCGCGGTGGCACGGCCCGGGAACTTATTGCGGCCGGTGCCGCTCCATAGCCGGGTTGCTGCATCTGCGGTACACACCTTTTTCTGGCAGCGAAGCCGTCCGCACACTGTGTGCAGGCACGATACCCCGGGGCGGTTCTCCTCCTCCCTCACTCCCTCGTTCGCATCGGGGTGCTTCGCAGCCACTTTCCTTCGCCAGGCGGCCTGATGGGCGCGCCGCTGAAACTGGCCATCGTCGGCTCGGGCATTTCCGGGCTGGCGGTCGCGCACCGGTTGCGCGGCCAGGCCGACATCACCCTGTTCGAAGCCGGCAGCTACTTTGGCGGCCACACCCATACCGTCGACCTGACCCTGCCCACCCCCGGCGGCCTGGTCACGCACGGGGTGGACACCGGCTTTCTGGTCTTCAACGAGCGCACCTACCCGCAGCTGATCGCCCTGCTGGCCGAGCTGGACGTGGCCACGGCCAAGACCGACATGTCGTTCTCGGCGCAGATTCCCCCCAGCACGCCGGACCAGCGCTATGTGGAATGGAGCGGCAGCACGCTGGGCAGCGTGTTCGCCCAGCGCCGCAACCTGTGGAGCCCGCGCTTCTGGGGCATGCTGCGCGACCTGCTGCGCTTCAACCGGATCACCACCCGGCTGGCTTTGGACAACCACGACGCCGCCCTGGCCCAGCCGCTGGGCGAGTTTCTGGACCAGCAGCGCTTCGGCACAGCCTTCCGCGACTGGTACTTTCTGCCCATGATGGGCTGCATCTGGAGCTGCCCGACCGCGCAGATGCTGCAGTTTCCGGTGGCCACCATGGTGCGCTTCTGCCACAACCACGGCCTGCTGCAGGTGCTGAACCGGCCCCAGTGGTGGACGGTCACCGGCGGCGCGCGGCATTACGTGGACAAGATCGTCGAGAAAATCGCCGACAGGCGCCTGAACAGCCCGGTACAGCGCATCGAGCGCCTGGCCGACGGCGTGCAGATCACCAGCCAGACCCACGGCTTCGCGCGCACCGAGCGCTTCGACAAAGTGGTGCTGGCCACCCATTCCGACCAGGCCCTGGCGCTGCTGGCAGCCCCCAGTGCGGCCGAGCAGGCCACCCTGGGCGCCATCCACTACCACGCGAACCGGGCAGTGCTGCACACCGATGCCTCGCTGTTGCCGCACAACCCCAGCGCCTGGGCTGCGTGGAACTACGAGCGCGCGCCGGCCACGGATACCGAATCCAGCCGCGTGTGCCTGCACTACTGGCTGAACAAGCTGCAGCCGCTGCCCTGGAGCCAACCGGTGGTCGTCTCCTTGAATCCAATCCGCGAGATCGCGCGTACCCATGTCATGGGCACTTTTGACTACGCACACCCGGTTCTGGACCTGGCCGCCATCGCGGCGCAAAAGCGCATGCCCGACCTGCAAGGCCAGCAGAACACCTACTTTTGTGGCGCGTGGATGGGCTACGGCTTCCACGAGGACGGCCTGAAAGCCGGGCTGGCCGTGGCCGAGCTGCTCAAGGCCGGGGTATGAACCAGGCACAGATAGGCTTCGGCCAGGTCCGCCACACCCGGCTGCGCCCGGTGCGCCATGCCTTCGCCTACCCGACCTACTTTCTGATGCTGCCCATGCGCTCGCTGGCCGGCAGCCCGCTGGCCATCAACCGCCGCGCGGCCTTGAGCTTTTATGACGCCGACCACGGCGACGGCCAAGGCAGCGCCCTGGCCTGGATCGAAGCCCTGCTGCAGCGCGAAGGCATCACCGATGCCGACGGCGAGATCTGGCTGCATTGCTACCCACGGGTCTTCGGCCATACCTTCAAGCCGGTGAGCTTCTGGTACTGCGAACGCGCCGACGGGTCGCTGCGCGCCATCGTGGTCGAGGTCAACAACACCTTTGGCGAACGGCACTGCTACGTGCTCGACCAACCCCGTTACGGCGTCGAGCTGACCGCCGCCAAGGTGTTCCACGTGTCACCCTTCTGCCCTGTCGAGGGCGGCTACCGCTTCCGCTTCATGCGCGCCGGCGACAAGACCGTGGCCCGCGTCGACTATGACGATGCGCAAGGCGCCCTCATAGCAACCAGCGTCAGCGGCAGCCTGCAGCCCATCACCGCCGCCAGCATCCGCCGCGCGCTCTGGCGCTACCCGGCGATGACCTTCGGCGTGGTCGCGCGCATCCACTGGCAGGCCTTCCAGCTGTGGCGGCAGCGCGTGCCGTTTTTCAGCAAACCCGTGCCCCCCAAAGATTTTGTGACGAGATAGCGACAATGAACAACAGCACCACTGCCTCCGGTTTTGCCGTCCCCTCCGACGCGCCCGCCGCGGCCCGCACCGCGCTCAAGCTGTTGCAGCGCCTGCGCCACGGCAGCATCACCATGCAGCTGCCCGACGGCAGCATGCAGGTGTTCGGCAACCACCAGCAGCACGGCGACGCGCCGACCGCGGCCATGACGCTGAAGAACTGGAAACTCTGCGCGGCAGCCCTCAAGTCGGGCGACATCGGCGTGGCCGAAACCTATATTGCCGGCGACTGGACCACGCCCAACCTCACCGACCTACTGACCGTCTTCATCTGCAATCGGCAGGAAATCGAAGACGTGGTGTACGGCCACTGGATCGGCCGGCTCTGGTACCGCATCCAGCATTTGCTGAACCGCAACACCAAGGCCAACAGCCAGAAGAACATCCACGCCCATTACGACCTGGGCAATGCCTTCTACACGCTGTGGCTGGACGACAGCATGAACTACTCATCCGCCTGGTTCGAGGGCGACCTGGACCGGCCGCTGCGCGAGGCGCAGAACGCCAAGGTACGCCGCGCGCTGGCCATGGCGAATGTGCAACCCGGCGACCGGGTGCTGGAGATCGGCTGCGGCTGGGGCGCGCTGGCCGAGATGGGCACCACCGAATTCAAGGCCAGCGTGACCGGCGTGACGCTGAGCACCGAGCAGCTGGCCTTTGCCAACAGCCGCATGCAGCGCCTGGGCATGGACAGCCGCGCCGACCTGCGCCTGCAGGACTACCGCGACATCAGCGACGCGCCCTTCGACGCGATCTGCTCGGTGGAGATGGTGGAAGCCGTGGGCCGCGAATACTGGCCCACCTACTTCCAGACCGTGGCCCGCCTGCTCAAGCCCGGCGGCCGCGCCTGCATACAGAGCATCGTGATCGACGACAGCCTGTTCGAGCGCTACATCACCAGCACCGACTTCATCCAGCAGTACATCTTCCCCGGCGGCTGCCTGCCCTGCCCGCGCGAGTTCCGGCGTGAAGCCGCCGCGGCCGGGCTGGAGGTGGTGGACGAGTTCGCCTTCGGCCCCGACTACGCCGAAACCCTGCGCCGCTGGCGCGACAAGTTTCTGGCCGCCCGCAGCCAGGTGCTGCAGCTCGGTTTTGACGAAAGGTTTATGCGCTTATGGGAGTTCTACCTGGCCTACTGCGAAGCCGCCTTCGACAAGGGCAATATCAACCTCGTGCAGTACACGCTATTAAAAAAATAGCTGTCTGCGCAGGTACTCTCTGCGCCAGCGGCCTGTTTTGCTTAAATTTATGGGCAAGCGAGCTGCCCAGCGAAGTGGCCGCTGCCGTGCCGCAGGCCAGCCTCAGCGGCAGCACGCGGCTGAAGGTCTGGGGCTTTGATATCTACGACGCCCAACTGTGGGTGGCGCCCGGCTTCCAGGCCGCGCGCTACGCCGACACAGCGTTCGCGCTGGAGCTGCGCTACCTGCGCGACTTCAGCCGTGCCGACATCGCCCGCCGCTCGCTGGCCGAGATGCGCCGCAGCGCGCCGATGTCCGACGCCCAGGCCCAGGCCTGGCAGCAGAAGCTGGCCTCGGCCTTTCCTGATGTACAAAAGGGCGACCGCATCCTGGGCATCTACCTGCCGCAGACCCGCACGGCCCGCTTCCTGACCAACGGCCAGCCCACCGGCGAAGTCAGCGATGGCGACTTCGCGCGCCTGTTCTTCGGCATCTGGCTGTCGCCCGACACCTCGGAGCCGGCCATGCGCAAACAGCTGCTGGCGGGCCATCCATGAGCTCGGCCGCCTTCAGCGCTCGCAACGGCTTCGCCTACGGCCTGATGGGCCTGCCGCTGGCCTTTGTGGCGCTGCCGCTGTACGTGCTGCTGCCGCACCACTACGCCACCACGTTGGGCGTGCCACTGGCGGTGCTGGGGCAGATTCTGCTGGGTGCGCGGCTGTTCGACGGACTGATCGACCCGCTGCTGGGCCGCTGGGGCGATGCGCTGTTTGCCCGCTCCACCCGTGCCGTGCTGGGGGTGGCCGCCATGGCGGCGGTGTTGATGGCGCTGGGCTTTTGGGGCCTGTTCTTTCCGGCCACCCGGCAGCATGTGCTGCTGTGGGCCGCGGCCCTGCTGGTGCTGACCTATACCGCCTACAGCACCCTGGGCGTGCTGCACCAGTCCTGGGCCGCGCTGCTGGGCGGCGACGAGGCCCAGCGCAGCCGCCTGGTCGGCTGGCGCGAAGGCCTGGGCCTGGTCGGCGTGGTGGTGGCCAGCGTGGCGCCCACGCTGCTGGGCCTGCCGACTACGGTACTGCTGCTGGCGCTGTGCCTGGCCCTGGGCTGGCTGGCCTGGACCCGCGCCGTCGGCCCGCAGCCGCAGCGCCAGGCCGTGCACCGCGCCGCGCTGTGGCAACCGTTTGCCAACCCGGCATTCCGCCGGCTGCTGGCGGTGTTCTTGCTGAACGGCATTGCCAGCGCCGTGCCCGCCACCCTGGTGCTGTTCTTTGTGCAAGACCGGCTGCAGGCGGCCGAGGCGCTGCAGCCGCTGTTCCTGGCCACCTACTTTGCCTGCGCCGCCCTGTCGATTCCGCTGTGGCTGCGGCTGGTGCCGCGCTGGGGGCTGGCGCGCACCTGGCTGGTCGGCATGGGCGTGGCGGTGGCGGCGTTCGTGTGTGCGTCCCTGCTGGGCGCGGGCGACAGCGTGGCCTTTCTCACCGTCTGCGCTGCGTCCGGCATGGCCCTGGGCACCGACCTGGCCCTGCCCGGCGCGCTGCTGGCCGGCATCGTGCAGCGCAGCGACCGCCAGACCGCAGGCCTGTACTTCGGCTGGTGGAACTTTGCCACCAAGCTGAACCTGGCCCTGGCCGCCGGCCTGGCCCTGCCGCTGCTGGCCTGGCTGGGCTATACCCCCGGCGCCCAGGATGCGGGCGCGCTGCACGCCCTGACGGCCATCTACTGCCTGCTGCCCTGCGTGCTCAAGCTGGCCGCGGCCGGCGCGTTGTATTTGCTCATCATTCGCTCCAAGGATTCCTTATGAAACGCCGTCTTCTCCTACTCGCCAGCAGCGCTGCCCTGGCTGGCTGTGCCGGCCCCCAGCTGGCCGACTACGCCAACCAAACGCCCAAGCTGGACCTGCGCAGCTACTTCAACGGCAGGCTGGACGCGTATGGCGTGTTCACCGACCGCTCCGGCAAGGTGGTCAAGCGCTTCACCGTGCTGATGGTGTGCAGCTGGAGCGGCGACGACGGCGTGTTGGACGAATCCTTCACCTATTCCGACGGCACGACGCAAAAGCGCGTCTGGCGGCTGCACCGCGAGGCCGATGGCCGCTACAGCGGCCGGGCCGACGACGTGGTGGGTGCGGCCCTGGGCGCGCAAAGCGGCAACGCCTTCCACTGGCAGTACACGCTGGCGCTGCCGGTCGACGGCACGGTCTACCAGGTGCAGATGGACGACTGGATGTACCTGGTGACCGACAAGGTGATGCTGAACAAGGCCCGCATGAGCAAGCTCGGCATCCACCTGGGCGAAGTCACGCTGTCTTTTACCAAACCCTAAGCCAAATCGGACCCTGGCGCATATTCCACTAGCGCAAGCAGCTATTAAAAATAGAGCAAACAGCATGGCACTGAATCCCCCCATCACCGACTGGCGCGGCAAGACCGTGTGGCTGATCGGCGCCTCCAGCGGCATCGGCCGTGCCACGGCGCAGCTGCTGCACGGCCAGGGCGCGCAGGTGGTGGTGTCGGCCCGCCACGCCGACGCGCTGCAGCGCTTTGTGGCCGAGCACCCGGGCGCGCACGCCCTGCCGTTGGATGCCGCCGACCCGGCAGCCCTGCGCGCCGCCGCCGACGGGCTGGAGCAGCTGGACGCGGTGATTTACTGCGCGGGCTACTACCGGCCGCAGCGCGCCACCGCCTACAGCCTGGCCGAGATGCAGCAGCACCTGCAGGTCAACTACGTGGGCGCGCTGCATCTGCTGGACGCGGTGCTGCCGCGGCTGCTGCGGCAAGGCCATGGCCACATCAGCCTGGTGGCCAGCGTGGCCGGCTACAGCGGCCTACCACAAAGCCTGGCTTACGGGCCGACCAAGGCCGCGCTGATCAACCTGGCCGAGACCCTGTACCTGGACCTGCACGACCGTGGCATCGGCGTCAGCCTGGTCTGCCCGGGTTTTGTGCAAACCCCGCTGACCGCGCACAACGACTTTCCCATGCCGGCCCTGATCACCCCCGAGGCAGCGGCTTTTGCGATACTGCGCGGCTGGCGGCGCGGCCAGTTTGAGATCCACTTCCCCAAGCGCTTCACCCTGTGGATGAAGGCCCTGGCGCTGCTGCCCTACCGCGCCTACTTCCCCGCCATCCGCAGAATGACAGGACTATGACCCCAGCCGTCGAGCAGATCGTCTCGTTCTTCGAAACCCTGACCCCGCAGAGCCTGGCCCGCTGCGGCGAGATCTATGCGCCCGACGCGCGCTTCAAAGACCCGTTCAACGATGTGCGCGGCCTGCCGGCCATCCAGGGCATTTACCAGCACATGTTCACGGCCCTGCACGCGCCGCGCTTTGTGGTGCACGAGCGCATCGTCCGCGGCCCGCAGTGCTTTCTGACCTGGGACTTCCAGTTCCGCTTCAAGAGCTACCACCCCGGTGTGACGCAAACCGTGCACGGCGGCTCGCACCTGCAGCTGGACCCGCAGGGCCGCATCACCCTGCACCGCGACTACTGGGACGCGGCGGAAGAGCTGTACGAAAAACTGCCGGTGGTCGGCGGCCTGATGCGCTGGATCAAGCACCGGGTGAACACGTAAGCTGGCCGCGGGGTGGTGTGGCTAAGATGCCCGCATGCACAGGCCCCTGAATCCACCGTGAAAATCTTCCAGCGCGAGCAACGCTCCCTGTTCGGCGAAATCCTGGACTGGATGCTCACGCCCCTGCTGCTGCTGTGGCCGGTAAGCCTGGCGCTGACCTGGCTGGTGGCGCAAGGCATTGCCGGCAAGCCCTTCGACCGCGCGCTGGAGTACAACGCCCAGGCGCTGTCGCAATTGCTGGTGGTGTCGCAACCGCACCAGGCGCAGTTCAGCCTGCCGCTGCCGGCGCGCGAAATCATGCGGGCCGACGACTCCGACCAGGTCTACTACCAGGTGCGCGGCGCGCATGGCGAACTGCTCAGCGGCGATACCGACCTGCCGCTGCCGCCGGTCGACGAAAAGCCCGCCGAAGGCCCGGTGCACCTGCGCGACGACGAGATGCGCGGCCTGGACGTGCGCGTGGCCTACCTGTGGGTCAGCCTGGACCTGCCGGGCAACCCGCTGGCCCTGGTGCAGGTGGCCGAGACGCGCGAAAAGCGCTCGGTGCTGGCGGCCGAAATTATCAAGGGCGTGATGCTGCCGCAGTTCGTCATCCTGCCGCTGGCGGTGCTGCTGGTCTGGCTGGCGCTGGTGCGCGGCATCCAGCCACTCAAGCAGCTGGAAGAGCGCATCCGCGCCCGCACCCCCGACGATCTGAGCCCGCTGGACGAAAAAGCCGTGCCGCTGGAAGTGGCGCCGCTGGTGTCGTCGGTGAACGACCTGCTGACCCGGCTGAAGGATTCGATTGCCACCCAAAAACGCTTCCTGGCCGACGCCGCCCACCAGCTGAAAACCCCGCTGGCCGGGCTGCGCATGCAGGCCGACCTGGCGCAGCGCGAGGGCACCAACACCGCCGAACTCAAGCGCTCGCTGCAGCAGATCGGCCGCTCCAGCATCCGCGCCACCCATACCGTGAACCAGCTGCTGGCCCTGGCCCGGGCCGAGAACAGCGGCGTCAGCCAGAGCCTGCAGCTCTGCGACCTGGCGCGCCTGGCCATGGAGGTGGTGCGCGACTCGGTGCCGCGCGCGCTGGAGAAACGCATCGACCTGGGCTACGACGGCGCCGAGCCCGGCAGCCCCGGCGTGCAGATACAGGGCAACCCAACTTTGCTGAAGGAGCTGGTGCGCAACCTGGTGGAAAACGCCGTCCACTACACGCCGTCCAGCGACGCACATCCGGGCATCATCACCGTGCGCATACTGGCCGCCCCCGACGGCCAGGGCACGCTGCTGCAGGTGGAAGACAACGGCCCCGGCATTCCCCCCGCCGAACGGGAACTTGTGTTCCAGCCGTTCTACCGGGCGCTCGGCACGGAAGCCGATGGCTCCGGCCTGGGCTTGTCCATCGTGCAGGAGATTGCGCGGCAGCACCAGGCACGGGTGCTGCTGGAAGACGCGCACACCGGCGCGTTGCCGCCGGGCCTGCGGGTGGAGGTGTGGTTCAGCTCAGCAGTTTGATCAGCGCATCCGGGTGGATACCCAGGCCCACCAGGCCCGACACGCCCATCAGCAGCCCAAAGCCGGACGGCACCAGGCTCAGCATGTACAGGGCCGGCAGCTGCGTCAGCGAGGCCACGGCCAGCATGGAAATGGCAATGGCGACCAGCGCATCGCACAGGTCAAACTGGTCGTCACGGAAGTTCAGCGCGTCGTAGCTCGCCTGGTCCTGCTCGGCCTGGGTTTTGAGTTCGGCCTTCTTCTGGTCTTCCTTCTGGGCCAGGGATGCATAGGCGCTGATCTGTTCCTGGTAGGCCGCCTGCTGGGCCGGCGCCACCACGGCCATGGCCTGCAGGCGCAGCTGGGCCAGCGTGGCGTTGGCGATTTCCTCGCGCACATTGCGCGCCTGGTAGAACTGCCAGTGGTCCAGCTTGTCGGCCTGGGCCTGCTGCATGGCTTGCACGATGTTGTCGTCCTTGACCTTGCAGATACCCAAAAAGGTGGCCAGCAAGGCCACGGTAATGGCCACCGCCGGGTTCAGCCAGCGGCGCTTGGCGGGCTTGCGGGCGGGTTTGGCGGATTCAACGATATCGAGAGGGTCCAATTCCACGGTCATGCTCCTGTAGCCGGCCCGCCACCGAAGGGCGGCCGGGCCATACAGGCTTGTAGCAGCAGTAGCGCTCGTTTTCTTAGGGCAGGCTTAAAGCTACGGCCCCGCGCTGCGCCGGGATAGCCGGTGGATTACTTCGGGGACTTCAACAGCTGTCCGTTCAGCGCGATCCGCAGGGTGCGCAGCGTCAGCACTGCCAATACCAGGCTGAGAGCGGCCAGCAGGCCTATGGCCAGCAGCCAGTGCGGCGCGCTCGCCCGGAACTCCGCATATTTCAGCGCCGCATTGGCCAGCGCAGCCATAGGAAAGCTGATCGCCCACCAGCCCGCAGAAAACGGGACGCTGGGGCGGAAGACTTTGGGCGCGACCACCGCGAACATGAACAGCGCAAAGTAAAACAGCAGCGCACCAAAGCGGTCCATGCCGCCAACGATATTGCTGTACGCGAGGCAACCCACCGCAAAGGGCGCGACCAGAATCATCAGCGACGGGGTCATGCCGGGCGCCAGCGGATCGCGGTGCACCAGCCGGTTGACGATCAGCGCGAAGAGCACGAGCGCCAGCACGGCGCCCACCGCGCCGGCCAGCAGATTGACTTCCGCCACCCAGGCCATGGGCATCTGTGCGCCGGTGACCGGAATGTCCAACGTGGCCACGCACGGAATAATCCAGGCCGGCACGGCGTGCGACGCGTCAACCTGGCCTTTGAGCAGGCGGGACACCACCACGTAGCAGAGCGTGAGAGTCGCCAGCACACCCACAGACCAGAGCGCGCGCGCAGCGGTCGCACTGTACGGCCCCACCACAGCCGACAACAAGAGCAACGAGATCGCGATGGTGCCAAAGAAGTTGCCGGACACCGGATGCTGAAACTCGGCCTGCACGGCCTCGGGATGCTTGGCGAGCTTCGCCAGATAGCCCCCTGCCAGCAGCAAAAAGATGCCCACCGCAAATGCCCCGATGGCCTCGCCAATCAGGGCCGGCGCACCCAGGCTGCTGTGCGCCAGCCGCCAGGCCAGGGCCAGCCCGGACAACCCCATGACCGAAGCAAACAGGTTGATGGGCAGATTGCGTACCGAGCTGGCGCCGGGTGGATAAAAAACCGGCAGGGACGGGTGGATGGACAGGCTTGGCACAACAGGCTCCTTTGGCTGAATTTGCATGAGATGCTAGTTTCTGCCAAACTTCGACCGCCGTCTCGGCCAAGCCAAGGCGTTTTCCGCCAATCATTGGGCCATCTCTGCCATGCGTATCGCCATACTCGCTTTTCCCCGTTTCCAGCTGCTGGATGTCGCCGGGCCTGCGGACGTTTTCGCCGAGGCCGCACGCCAGCTCGGCAAGCCCCGTGCCTATGAGGTGCAGGTGATCGGCGCCGTAGATGGCATGCTGAAAAGCAGCGGCGGCTTGCGCCTGGCCGTCGACGCCACCGTGGCCACGCAGCGCGGGCCTATCGACACCTTGCTGGTCGCAGGCAGCCCGAATATCGAGGACATGGCCAGCGACGTACCGTTGCAAGACTGGCTCCGGCGGCAGGCGCGCAGCGTGCGGCGCTATGGCTCGGTATGCACCGGCGCCTTCGTGCTGGCGGCGACCGGACTGCTCGACGGCAAGCGGGTAGCCACCCACTGGAATTCGGCCGCCCGCCTCGCGGCGGCCTATCCCGGCACCTGCGTCGAAGCCGACGCCATCTATGTGCAGGACGGCAAGCTGTTCACCTCCGCTGGCGTGACAGCCGGCATGGACCTGGCCCTGGCGATGGTCGAAGAAGACCACGGCCGCGAACTCGCACTGCGCGTAGCGCGCGAGCTGGTGATGTTCCTGAAGCGCCCCGGCGGCCAGAGCCAGTTCAGTGCCCACCTGGCGGCGCAGACATCGGAACGCTCGGATGTACGCGCAGTGCAGGACTACGTACTGGCGAATCTGAAGGCCGATTTGTCGGTACCCGCCCTGGCCGCACGCGCCGGCATGAGCGAGAGGAGCTTCGCACGCATCTTCCGCAGCCAAGCCGGCACAACGCCGGCCGAGTTTGTCGAGAACGCCCGCATCGACGCGGCCCGCCGCCTGGCCGAAGAATCGGACTTGCCCGCCAAGCGCCTGGCCGATGCGGTGGGCTATGCAAATGTGGACGGCTTCAGGCGGGCCTTTGCCCGCCGACTGGGGGTGAGCCTGGTGGAATACCGCAGGCGCTTTGCTGGATGACGGTCTGACAGCCCGACCGCCGCAGTCTTTTCAAGGCCCGACCGAGAACGCCGTGGGCTGGGTGCGCGCCACCACGGCCTCGGGGCTGGCCACGTTGCGCACCAGCTCCAGCTGCGCGGTGTACGCGCCCTTGGGCGGGTTCAGCCAGGCCTCGGTCTGGCCCGACTTGAAGTTCAGCACCTCGGGCTTGGCACCCGGGCGGTTCAGCAGCAGCCGGAAGTAATGCGTGTCCGGCAGCTGCGCGGCCACCGGCGCAATGTTGAAGCCCGAGGCATGGAACACCAGGCGAAACGGCGGCTGCAGCAGCGCGCTGTCGGCCACGCCCAGCAGTTCCACCCGCGGCAAGCCCAGCACATCGGCCGGCGCCAGGCCCGGCTTGCGCTGGGACACCGTGAGCTTGAGCGGCTTGCTGTAGACGAAGTAAGGAATATGGCCCTGGTCGGCCAGCACCAGGCGCAGGGTATGGGTGCCGGGTGGCAGGTCCAGCACGGTTTCCATCTGGCCCTTGCCGAAGTGGACGTAGCTGGCCGTAAAAGGCAGCGGCTTGGTGAAGTCCAGCGGCAAGTCCTGGTTCAGCAACAAATGGTGGTGGCCGGCCATGCCGACCTTGTGGCCAGCCGGCACTACGCCGCGCATCGACAGGCCAAAACGCACCACGAAAGGCGACTCGACCACAGCGCCATCCTGCAGATTGCTGAAGTACGCGCTGGGGCTGCGTTGCGGCGGTGGAAACAGCCAGGGGTGGACCAGGCTTTCATCGGCCTGCGCGGCCTTCAGCGGAGCCGCCTCGGGGCCGGCGGCTCCCGCCGGTAACGCGGCCAGACACCAGGCCCCGCCCAGCCATACCACCACCCGTTTCGCTTGCATCCACATTCGGCATATCTCCCTGAGAAAAACCGACCCAGCCGCGCGTTGCGCGGACTGTGTCGGCTTTGTAAAGAATGCACTCTACCTCAAGAGAGACAGGCTTCAGATGCTATAAATTAAATAGCAATGCAACAATTTGTTAGCGCTATCCATCCCATCTCAGGAATGCACGCAGGCCATGTCGACGATGCGTTTCACGATGGTGTTCGGCGATGCCAGGTTCCAGCTCATGGGGCCGTGCTCGGAATGCACCATCTTGCCCTGGCCCATGGCTTGCGGGTGGTCGGACGAATAGATGCGGCGCACCCGCCGGCCCGCGCAGTCGATCTCGATCTGGTCCTTGGACGAGGCAAACGGCCCGCCTGCGCCCACCTGCGGCGCGCTGTGGTCGCGCAGTATCCAGACCATCACATTGGCGCCCACCTTGGGCGAAATCGCCGAGTCGATATAGAACACCGAGGTCTCGCTGGTGGAGATGCGCACCCAGTCGGCCAGCGCCGGGCCGCAGCCCAGGGCCAGCAGCAGGGGCAAGAGCAGATGCTGGTTCATGCCAGCACCGGCGGCACGGGGTGCAGGCGCGCCATGGCCAGCGCATCCACGTAACGCCCCTGGCGCAGCGCATAGCCGCGGTGCGTCCCCTCCAGCACAAAGCCCTGGCCCTGGTACAGGCGCTGGGCCGCCAGGTTGTCGGCATAGACGGTGAGTTCCAGACGCAGCAGGTTCAGCCAGTTGTCGGCCAGGTCGATGGCGGCTTTCAGCAAGGCCGTACCCAGCCCCTGGCCCTGCCGGTCGTCGCGCACCGCCATGCCGATGCCGGCCACATGGGCGCGGCGCGGCTGCGGCACCGGGTGGATGCCCAGGTGGCCGACCACCTCGCCCTGGACCACAGCCACCAGCACGCGGTCGTGGGCGCCCATGCCGGCCAGCCGCTGTTTCCACACCTCGCGCGACTGCAGCGGAATCTGCATGGTGCCGGCAGCCGCCAGCGGCTGGGCGTAGATCTGGGCGATGGCGGCGTAGTCGTCCTGTTCGGCGTGGCGGATGGTGGTCTGCATGCGGCTTATTCGGTTGGGGGGAAATGCATCTTAGCCTTGCGCCTGCAGCACATGGGCGACAAAGCGGCTGAGCTTGGGCAGCTGGCGCCGGTCCGGCGCATACACCAGGTGGACCGGCCGGGGCGCGGGCGCGCAATCCTGCAACACCTCGACCAGGCGGCCGCTGGCCAGGTCGTCGGCCAGCAGCACCCGGGGCTGCAGCACCAGACCCAGGCCACACAGCGCGGCGGTGCGCAGGCTGTCGCCCTGGTTGCAGGTGAAGCGCGATTGCTCGGGCCAGTCCACGGCGACGCCGTCCTCGCGCAGCGGCCACCCGGTACGCCCGTTCCAGACCGAATGGCGCAGGCAGGTGTGCTGCGCCAGGTCGCTGGCGCGCAGCGGCCGGCCCTGCCGCTCCAAATAGGCGGGTGCGGCCGCAATCACCATGCGGTAGGGCTGCAGCGGCCGCGCCACCAGGCTCTGGTCGACCACCGGGCCGATGCGCACCGCCACGTCCACCCCGTCGCCTACCAGGTCGACCAGGCTGTCGCTGAGCTGCAGCTCGACCCGCACCTGCGGGTTGTGCAGCAGGAAGTCGGCCACCAGCGGCGCCACTACATGGTTGCCCAGCGTGGTCGGCGCGCTGACGCGCAGCAGGCCTTGCGGCGCGGCCCGGCTGCGCTCCACCGCCGACTCGGCCCAGCGCACCTGCTCCAGCACACGCTTGCAGTCCTCGTAGAAGGTGGCCCCCACCTCGGTCAGGCTGTGCTGGCGGGTGCTGCGCTGCACCAGGCGCGCGCCCAGGTGCGCCTCCAGCAGCCGGATGTGCTTGCCCACCATCACCGCCGAGATATTCAGCTGCCGGGCCGCAGCGGCAAAGCTGCCGCCTTCGACCACGGCCACCATGACCTCCATGTTGCGGAATTTATCCATCGCTATTCAGAACCATTGGTTAGTAGATAAAGAAGTATCAACTACTTTATGCGCTGGCGCATTTGCAAAACAATCGGGGCTTCACCACTTCTGACCCAGGAACAACGTATGAAAATCCTCTTGATCGGCGCCCACGGCACCCTCGGCCAAGCCGTCCAGGCCAATCTGGCCGCCCGCCACAGCATCGTCAGCGTAGGCCGCAACAGTGGCGACTACAGGGCCGACCTGGCCCAGCCGGCCAGCCTGGCAGCCCTGTTGGACAAGGTCGGCAAGGTCGACGCCATCGTCAGCGCCGCCGGCAATGTGCACTTCGGCCCGCTGGCCGAGATGACGGCCGAGCAGTTCAACATCGGCCTGCAGGACAAGCTGCTCGGCCAGGTGCAACTGGCCCTGCTGGCCCAGCGCTACCTGAACGACGGCGGCTCGGTGACGCTGACCAGCGGCATCCTGTCCACCGATCCGATCCGCTATGGCGCCAGCGCCTCGGCAGTGAACGGCGCCATCGAAGCGTTTGTGGCCGCTGCCGCCCTGGAGCTGCCGCGCGGCCTGCGCATCAACGCCGTCAGCCCCACGGTGCTGACCGAGTCCATGGCCGCCTACGGCGCCTACTTTGCGGGCTTCGAACCGGTCTCCGCCGAGCGCGCGGCCCTGGCCTACCAGCGCAGCGTGGAGGGCGCGCAGACCGGGCGGGTGTACCAGGTGCAGTAAGCAATACGCTTGGCCTGAAACCCAACGGCATGCAGCACATGCCGCCAAGCGGCCTTCTGCTGTTGCACGCCGCTTGGAGCGAAGGGCTAAGCGCCGGCCTTCGCCAACTTTTTGGCCTGCTGCTTGGCAAAAATCTTGCCCGCATAGCCAACCGTAAAGTAGATGCCAATAGCGTGCAGTGCCATCACGAAAGCGACCCCCGTGAGCAACGCCCCGACGGGGAAAGCCCCTGCGGAACCCAGCAGAGGGATGGCAACGGCCAGCTGGATCAGCAAATCGATAGTGACCATGCCCCACACCACCCGTGTCTTTTCGGCCGAGGTGAAGTAGCGGGCATTCTTCTCACCAAACGCCAGGCAGGACCACCACGCCGCGCCTATCAGTACCCCGGCGTTCACACCGGAGTTGGGCTGTACGCCCGCAAGCCCAAACCCCACCAGCACGACCACCACCAAGCCGATGTAGGCAGCCGCAAAACGTATGAAAACGCCCGATATCTTCAAGGTGGATCTCCTGGTGGTGAATGCCATGCGTGCCGCGAAAACCGCGGCACCGACGCGCTGATCTTAGCCACCGCACACATGCGGTCCGGATGCGCCAGCGCCTAGGGCGGGGCCACCTCAAACACTGGCTCGCCCGCTTGCCACCGGCTGAGGGCCGACGGGTCGCGTAGCGCCAGCAGCACGGCTTGTACCAGCTCGTGCGGCTGGGCGTCCAGGCCGCGCTGGCGGTAGGCCGCGGCGGTACCCAGCTGCAGCGCCTCGGCATGCACAGCCAGCTCCAGGCTCTGCGGAATCAGCGCGGCATCGCTGGCACACGCGGCCACATCGCGCGAATGCGCCTTGCGGCAGGCAGCCGGGCGCACCGCGTAGAGGGTGCACAGCTGTTCGGCAAGAAAGGGACAGGCCGGCCGGCGGCTCCAGGGCGCATCCTGTGGGCTGGCGTGCGGGGTCTGCACTGCCAGGTAGGCCTGGAGCCGCGCCAGGGTCTCGGCCTGCTCCAGCAGTGGCCGCGCGGCCAACACACTGGCAATCTGGAAGATCTCGGGCGCCATGGCCTCGACCCGGGCGTGGCAGCAATGGCTGCAACCGGCCGCGCAGTCCAGCTGCACGCCCTGGTCGCGCACGGCAGCCACCACGCTATCCACGCCGCGCTGCAAATGCCGCACAAATGCCACCACTGCCCAGCCGTCGGGTTGCGCCTCCAGCCCGCGCTGCGCCACCTGCTGCACCTGGTCGACGGACTGCAGGAATGCGGCCTGCTCTTCGGGCGTGAGGGCCAGCGAGGGTGGTGTCATGTGTGGCCTGGTCCGTGGAAAAAATGCGGCTAAGCCGAAGGCCGGTGCATCTCCATCAGCCGCCCCGGATTCGCCAGCGCGGTGAAGCCAAACTGCGCGTACAGGCTATGCGCATCCCGCGTGGCCAGCATGAAGCGGCGCAGGCCTTGCAGGTCGGGGTGGGCCAGGATGATGGCCATCAGCCATTTGGACAGGCCCTGGCCGCGGTGGGCTTCAAGGATGTAGACATCGGCCAGATAGGCAAACGTGGTTTTGTCCGTGACAACCCGCGCAAAACCCACCTGCTGGTCGCCATGGAACAGGCCAAAACACAGGGAATTCGCCGCCGCGCGCTCGACCCGTTCGCGCGCGATGCCGGGTGACCAGTAGCTCTGCGCAAGGTAGGCGTGGACCGCAGCCAGGTCCAGCTGCTGGGGGTCGGTGCTGATGCGGTAATCACCGCGTTGGCTGCTGGTGTGCATGCTGAAAATCCTGATGAAATGGGCCGCTAGCGCATGCAGCATCTGCACGAGCCGCTATGCATTCAATAGTAAACCGGGCTAGCCCGTGGCGGTCCAGCGGCAGGCGCCGTCGGCACCGACATCGATGCCGGGGTTTTCCACAAAGCTCGTGCCCAGGCCGCTACGCTTGTGGGTATAGACGAAGCGGTTGATACGCGCGCCCTGGGTTTCCACCTCGTAGCTGCCCAGGGTCTGGCCGCCGACGATCTCCAGCCAGACCGTGGTGAACGCAAACGGCCGGCCGGGTGCGGTTTCCACATGCGATTCGCGCATGCGCACCAGGCTGATGGGCCGGCTGTTGGTGCCGTAGCGCACGAAGCCGCCGCTCCAGCCGCTGGCCTCGTCGCCCACGGTACTGAACTGCAGCAGGATCGGTTTTTTGGCGCCCTCGGCGAACAGGCAGCGGGTAGTGAAAACTCCGGCATCGGCAGCCGGCGCCAGCGCGGCCATCAGCAAGGTCAACAGCAGGAATCGCATGGTCCAAAGTCCCCAGGGTGGCGGAAGGGGCACTATACATTCGACGATACAGCGGAGAAATTCACAAGAAATAGGCTTCTAGCGCATATTCAACCAGCGCGAGAAGCTACCGAAAATGTAGCACCCGCGCGCCACGGCATGGCCATGGAGGCATGCATGCTAGCCGCCCGGCGCCAATGCCCCGAACTTCTCCACGTACAGCTGGCTTACCCAATCGATAAACACCCGCACCCGCGGGGCCAATTGGCGGTGGAAGGGGTAGAGCACCGACACCGGAATCGTTGGGCAGGGCCACTCGGCCAGCACCTGCACCAGACGCCCGTCGCGCAGGTAGGGCTCCATGTGGAACCGCGGCACCTGCACCAGACCGCAGCCGGCCAGTGCCGCGGCGGTGTAACAAGCGGCATCGCTGACAGCGATCCAGCCGGCGGTTTTGAACTCCACCACCTTCCCATCCAACAACAAGGACATCGGGTACGCCGTTTTCTGGCCACGCGCAAAAAATGACACGGCCTGGTGTTGCGCCAGCTCGGTCGGGTGTTGTGGCGCACCGTGCGCGGCTAGGTAGGCCGGGCTGGCGCAGATCAGCTCGGGCATATTGGCCAAGCGCCGCGCCACCAGCGTGGAGTCGCGCGGTTGACCCGCACGCACCACGCAGTCAATGCCCTCGCCGACCAGATCGACTAGCCGGTCGCCGCTGCTCAACACCACGTCGATCAGCGGGTAGCGCTGGCGGAATTCGGCGATGCGTGGCAGCACGATCAGGGTGGCGTGCGAACCGTGCAGGTCCAGCCGCAGTGTGCCGCGCGGGTGCTCGGCGCTGCCGCTGACGGAGGCCTCGGCGTCTTCCAGATCGGCCAGCACGCGCTTGCTGCGCTCATAGAAGGCCCGACCGTCCAGCGTGGGCTTGACCTGGCGGGTGGTGCGCTCCAGCAAGCGGGTGCTCAGGCGGGTTTCCAGCGCCTTAATGGCATGCGTGGCCGTGGCGCGGGGGACGTTGAGCTCACCGGCCGCAGCGGTAAAGCTGCCCATTTCGACGATGCGGATGAAGAGATGCAGGCCCTCGAAGCGGTCCATATTGTTGATTTCAGTTGAATTAAGTTTCCAATTTATCAGGCTTTATTCATTTTTCATCAACCGACATGATCGTCGCCACGGGCAAGGACCACCTCCTGCACAGCCCGTACCCCTCCATCGCAACGCCTACACAGAAAGTTTTTATGCCCCATATCGCTATCGTTTATTTTTCGCAAAATGGCACTACCGCCCTGTTGGCCGAAGCCATCGCGCATGGCGCCACCCAGGCCGGTGCCCAGTCAGAGCTGCTGCGCATCGAGGAGTCGCAGTTCACCGGCAGCCGTTGGAAGGACGACACAGTACTGGACAGGCTGGCCCAGGCCGACGCCATCGTGTTCGGCGCGCCGACTTTCATGGGCGGCGTGGCGGCACCGTTCAAAGCCTTTGCCGACGCAACCAGCCAGGTGTGGTTTCACCGCGGCTGGGTGGGCAAGCTGGCCGGCGGCTTCACCATCAGCGGCAGCGCCAGCGGCGACAAGCTGCACAGCCTGGCCTATTTGTCGATATTTGCCGCTCAGCACGGCATGCTGTGGGCCAACTGGGACGCGATGCCGCGCCAGCCCGACGGCACCAACCGCTTTGGCAACTTCCTCGGCCTGGCGGCACAAAACCCCGCGCCCCCTGGCACCCCGCCCGCGCTGGAGACTGCCGATGCCGTGTCGGCCGACCGCTATGGCCGCTACCTCGCCGCACTCGCCACCCGCTTGGGCACGCGCTGAACCGGCACCACATTTTTCATCCCGGAAAACACCTCCTATGACCACCGCACCTACGCTCCTCACCCCGCTATCCGCCGCCGAAATCCAGGCCATCGAATGGCTATACCGCTCGTTCAGCGATAACAACCCCAACCTGCTGGACCAGGCCGTCACGCCGGATTGGCAGGACGTGCCGCTGGCGCCCGGCCAAGGCCCTGGCCCGCAGGGCCTGAAACCCATCATCCAGGCCTTCAAGACCGCTTTTCCAGGCATGCAGATCGTGATCCACGAGATCACCGGCTCGCGCGGGCGCGCTGCCGTGCGGGCCGAGATCCGCGGCACACACCAGGGTGAATGGTTCGGCATCCCGGCCACCCACAAGGCCGTGAAAATCGCGCTACACGAATTCCACCACCTGCAGGATGGCCGCATCACCCACACCTGGCACTTGGAAGACTGGTTCGGCATGTTCCACCAGATCGGGGCGCTGCCGCCAGCGCTGTAATCCGGGTGGGGTAAGCCCGACGCACAATTTATAGGGAAAAGGCCGTTGGCGCATATTGCATATGCGCCAATAGCTCTCAAAATAATAGCAACAAGTGGTTTGCTCGCTGCGTCAACCAGGCATGCACGCCACAGCCCACACGCCCCGTCTGTTAAAAGACCCGGTTACCCACCGCGCAAAGCCTGCCATGCCGACCACTGAATCCGCCACCCACCCCACCATCCACTGGACCGAGGCCGACCAACCCCAGACCGCCCGCTGGCGCTCCGAGCGCGGCGCGCCCGCGCCCAAGCGCGTGGTGCTGGCCGACGACACCTTGTCGGCCGACACCGCCTACCGCCTGGCCTGCGAGGGCACGGCCCTGCTGTGGCGTGGCGACTTCCACAACGCCCGCCAGTTGCTGCAAGCCATCGCCCGGCGCGTCGACCAGACCCCGGCGCGCAAGCAGCGCAAGGCGCCCAAGGAGGCCGTCGCCCCGGCCGAGGCCTTCCACCTGTACCGCCAGGCCCAGGCCCAGCGCGCGCGGGTACTGAACATGCTGCTGCTGCCCATCAACGCCGACTACACCGTGCCCTTGCGCCGCGCGCCCAATGTGCATGCCGCTTGTTTAGCGGCCTGGGGCCCGGCGAATGCCGCCGAAGGCCCGGCCGTCATCACCCTGCGCGAACTACAAGGCCTGACCAGCACCCACGAATGGCGCCGCAAGGGCCTGGAAATTCCGGCGCTGGGCGAGCCGCCGCTGAACCGCATCCACCCGCACTACGGCGTGTTTTCGCCGGTGCGCGGCGAATACATCGACCTGGTGGCCAAAGCTCCCTTGCCGGTGGCGGGTACGGCGTTCGACATCGGCACCGGCACCGGCGTGCTGGCGGCGGTGCTGGCGCGGCGTGGTGTGGCCCAGATCGTGGCCACCGATACCGACCCGCGGGCCCTGGCCTGCGCCCGGGACAACCTGGCGCAACTGGGCGTGGCCAAGCAGGTACAGGTGGTGCAGACCGACCTGTTCCCCGAAGGCCAGGCCACGCTGATCGTGTGCAACCCGCCCTGGCTGCCGGCCCGGCCGGGCTCGCCGATCGAACACGCGGTGTACGACGAGAACAGCAGCATGCTGCTGGGCTTTCTGGCCGGGCTGAAGGCGCATCTGGCTCCGGGCGGCGAGGGCTGGCTGGTGTTGTCGGACTTTGCCGAACACCTGGGCCTGCGCAGCCGCGAAGAGCTGCTGGCGGCCTTCGAACGCAACGGGCTGCAGGTGCTGGGCCGGCTGGACGCCAAGCCGCTGCACCCCAAGGCAACAGATGCCACCGCCGCCCTGCATGCGGCGCGGGCGGCCGAAGTCACCTCGCTGTGGCGACTGGCCGCAGCGGCCTAAAACTTAGCGGTTCAGCAGGCGCGCAGCGGCCGGCCCGCCAGCGCCGGCTTCAGGCCGTCCAGCTGGGTCTTGATGGCTGCGTCCACCGCCGGCAGGCGCAGCTGCACGCCGCGCACTTCAGGGTGCTCGAGCACCACCCGGGCGGTGCGCACGCCGCGCTGGGTCAGGTCGCCCAGCGATTTGTTGGCGGCGGCTTCGCTGTCGAAGCCGCCCAGCGACAAACCGGGCTCCAGCGCCTTGGGCGGGGCCTCGTATTTGACGCGCAGGCCGCGCAGCTCGGCTTTCTTGCGGTCCACCCAGTCGGCATTCGGGTAACGGCCCATGTAGACGATCCAACGGCCGGGCTCGACAGCCTCGTCCAGGGTCCAGGAGCCGGCCGGCAAAACGGCCAGCGACTGGGCCAGCGCCGCACCGCGGGCCGCGTCAAACGGGCCGGCAGTCAGGCATTCGGTGGTCTCGGCGGCGGCAACGGCCGCGCTGGCGACCGGCGTGGGGGCCGGGGCGGCAGCCGCGCTGTTCGGCGGCAGCACTTCCACCATCTCGGGGTGGATCTGCTGCAGCAGGCGCTGCGGCTCGGATTCCACCGTGGGCGCCAGGCCGTAGGCGGCCAGCAGGCCTTGCGACCAGGCGTAGTACAGGCCATTGGCCAGCAGCAAAAACAGGATGACGGCGCGCAGCATGTGGCTAGACCGCCGGGGTGGAAGTGGCGGCCGGGCGCACGCTGACTTCGGCACTGGTCACGGTTTGCAGGCCGTTCGGCGTCTGCAGCAGCAAACCACCCTGGGCATCGACGCCGCGCGCCATGCCCACCGTGCCATTGCTCAGGTTCACCGCCCGGTCGCGCAGCAGATCGCGCTGGTCGAACTGCGCCTGGAACGGCGCAAAGCCGCCGATTTCAAAAGCCTTGAGCGCCTGCACCAGCGGCGCGGCGATGCGCAGCAAGGCCTGGCCCGCGTCCACGTCCGGCAGCACTTCCTGCAGCCAGGCCGGCGCGGTGGACAGGCCATCGCCCGCGCGGGGTGCGATGTTGATGCCGATGCCGACCACCGCCACCCGCTGATCGCCCGTACTGGCGGTTTCGATCAGGATGCCGGCCAGCTTGCGGCCTTGCAGCCACACGTCGTTCGGCCATTTGAGCTGCAGATCGGCATGCAGGCTGTCCACCACGCTGACGCCCACGGCCAGCGACAGGCCCGACCAGTCGGCCGGCGCCAGCGGCAGGGCCAGCGAAAAGGTCAGCGAATCACCGACCTGGCTATGCCAGTCGCGCCCCAGGCGGCCACGGCCGGCGGTCTGCTGCTCGGCCACCAGCAGGGTCGGCTCGCACTGGCCGGCGCGGATGCGGCGCATCAGCTCGCTGTTGCTGGAGTCGATCTGCGGCAGCACCTCGACCGTGAAGTCGGGCAGCAGCGGATACACCGCCTCCCAGATGGATTCGGCGGGCCAGATCATTTGCGCAATTTGCTGATACGGCGTTTGGGGGCCAGCAGGGTGCCGCGGCAACTGGGCGCACCGCACCAGCACGGGTATTCGGCCTTCAGCTTGGGGGTGTAGCGCTCTTCCAGCATCAGGCCGTAGTCGTAGTTCAGCTCTTCGCCGGCCGCGATGTCCTGCAAAGCCACGATGAAAATGCGGCCATCCTGTTCGTCGGTTTCGCAATTCGGCTCGCAGGCATGGTTGATCCAGCGCGAGGCATTGCCGCCGTAGTTGGCGTCGATGACCCGGTCTTCGTCCACATGGAAGTAAAAGGTGTGGTTGGGCTGGCTGGGGTCGTGCGGGTGCCGGTCCTGGGCTTCCTGCCAGGAAATGATCTCGCCCACGTATTCGGCCACGACCTCGCCAGCGGCGATGTCCTGCAGCGCGAACACGCCTTTGCCATGGACGCCGGAGCGCCGAACCTGGATGCGTCGCCCGCTATTTCTAGCGGCTTTAACGGGGGTTTTGGAAGTCACGGGCAAAACTCTGTTAACTTAAATAAGGTGCTCAAGTGTGCGCAATTGCCTTGGTGCAGGCGCAAACCGGCAAATAGGGATTGTAGAAGTGGCCCCGGCTCCAGAAGGAGCAAGGCCTGGCAAAGCCCTCCACAGAATTCAAAAATTAGCGAAAAAACTATGACAAAAACCTTGGTGATTGCAGAAAAACCCTCGGTGGCGCAAGACATCGTGCGCGCACTCACGCCGACGGCAGGCAAATTCGAGAAGCACGACGAGTATTTCGAGAGCGAAAAATACGTGGTCACCAGCGCGGTCGGCCATTTGGTGGAAATCCAGGCGCCAGAGGAATTCGACGTCAAGCGCGGCAAGTGGAGTTTTGCCCATCTTCCCGTCATTCCACCGTATTTCGACCTAAAACCCGTCGATAAAACCAAAACCCGCCTGAACGCCGTGGTCAAGCAGGCCAAGCGCAAGGACGTGACCGACATCATCAACGCCTGCGATGCGGGCCGCGAAGGTGAGCTGATCTTCCGCCTGATCGAGCAGTACGCTGGCGGCTCCAAGCCCCTGGCCAAGCCGGTGCGCCGGCTCTGGCTGCAGTCGATGACGCCGCAGGCGATCCGCGACGGCTTCAACGCGCTGCGCTCCGAAGCCCAGATGCAAGGTCTGGCCGATGCGGCGCGCTCCCGTTCCGAAGCCGACTGGCTGGTCGGCATCAACGGCACCCGCGCCATGACAGCCTTCAATTCGCGCGACGGTGGCTTCTTCCTGACCACCGTGGGCCGGGTGCAAACCCCCACGCTGTCGGTGGTGGTGGAACGCGAAGAAAAAATCCGTAAGTTCGTCAGCCGCGACTACTGGGAAGTGCATGGCAGCTTCGACGCCGAAGCCGGCAACTACCCGGGTAAATGGTTCAACCCCGACTGGAAGAAGCCGCCCCCCGGCCCGGACGGCCAGCCCGACGCCGAGCAGCGCGCCGACCGCGTCTGGAACGCAGCCGAGGCGCAAGCGATTGCCAACGCCGCCCGCGGCAAGCCCGCCACGGTGACGGAAGAAAGCAAGCCCACCACGCAGGCCTCGCCCGCCCTGTTCGACCTGACCTCGCTGCAACGCGAGGCCAATAGCCGCTTCGGCTTCAGCGCCAAGACGACGCTGGCCCTGGCCCAAAGCCTGTACGAACGCCACAAG
Source organism: Rhodoferax ferrireducens (assembly GCF_031458075.1). Lineage (GTDB taxonomy): Bacteria > Pseudomonadota > Gammaproteobacteria > Burkholderiales > Burkholderiaceae_C > Rhodoferax_B > Rhodoferax_B ferrireducens_A. The sequence goes on from NZ_JAVDXT010000003.1 coordinate 291,438, forward strand.
GCCCTGACCTACCCGCGTACCGATTCGCGTGCCCTGCCCGAAGACTACCTGCCGGTGGTCAAGGAAACCATGGGCATGCTGGCCAATAGCGGCATGAAGCACCTGGCGCCGTTTGCCAAACAGGCGGTAGACGGCAACTACGTGAAGCCCACCAAGCGCGTGTTCGACAACAGCAAGGTCAGCGATCACTTTGCGATCATCCCCACGCTGCAAGCCCCCAGCGGCCTGAGCGAAGCCGAGCAGCGTCTCTACGACTTCGTGGTGCGCCGCTTCATGTCGGTGTTCTTCCCCAGCGCCGAATACCAGGTCACCACCCGCATCAGCACGGTGGCGACCGAGGGCAAGAAGTACGCGTTCCGCAGCGACGGCAAGGTGCTGGTCAAGCCGGGCTGGCTGGCCATCTACGGCAAGGAAGCCGTCAACGACGACGATGAAAAAGATGGCAAGAACCTGGTGCTGGTGAAGCCCGGCGAAGTAGTGCAGACCGCCTCGGCCGACCCCAAGGCGCTGAAGACCCGGCCACCGGCCCGCTACTCCGAAGCCACACTGCTGGGCGCCATGGAAGGTGCGGGCAAGACGATTGACGACGACGAGCTGCGCGAAGCCATGCAGGAGAAGGGCCTGGGCACGCCAGCCACCCGCTCCAGCATCATCGAAGGCTTGATCGCCGAAAAATACATGCTGCGCGAAGGCCGCGAGCTGATCCCCACGGCCAAGGCCTTCCAGTTGATGACGCTCTTACGCGGCCTGGACGTGGAAGAGCTGTGCCACGCCGAGCTCACCGGCGAGTGGGAATACAAGCTGTCGCAAATGGAGCGCGGTCAGATCAGCCGCGCCAGCTTCATGGCCGAAATCGCCGCCATGACCGAGCGCCTGGTCAAGAAGGCCAAGGAATACGACCGCGACACCATCCCTGGCGACTACGCCACCTTGTCCACGCCCTGCCCGAACTGCGGCGGCATCGTGAAAGAAAACTACCGCCGCTACACCTGCACCGGCGCCGACGGCCACAGCGATGGCTGCGGCTTCTCGTTCGGCAAATCGCCGGCCGGCCGCACGTTTGAGCAGGCCGAGGTCGAACAATTCATGCGCGACCGCCGCATCGGCCCGCTGGACGGCTTCCGCTCCAAGGCCGGCTGGCCGTTCACCGCCGAGATGACCATCAAGTTCGACGAAGAAACCAAGAACTACAAGCTGGAATTCGACTTCGGCGACGACAAGAAGGCCGAGGAAACCGGCGAGCTGGTCGACTTTGGCGATGCTCCATCGCTGGGCAACTGCCCCAAATGCGGCAGCCCGGTGCACGAATACGGCGCCAACTTCGTCTGCGAAAAAACCGTGCCGACCCTGGCCCACCCAACCCCCAGCTGCGACTTCAAGAGCGGCAAGATCATCCTGCAGCAGCCGGTGGAAAACGCCCAGATGGCCAAGCTGCTGGCCACCGGCAAGACCGATCTGCTGGACAAGTTCGTCTCCATGCGCACGCGCCGCAACTTCAAGGCCTTCCTGGCCTGGGACGCGGAAGCCGGCAAGGTGAACTTCGAGTTCGCGCCCAGCAAGTTCCCGCCACGGCCCGGTGCCGCCGCAAAATCCACGGCAGCCAAGTCGGCCGCGGCGAAAAAAGCCGCACCGGCCAAGAAGGCAGCGCCCGCTAAAAAGGCCGCCGCCAAGAAAACTGCCGCGGCCAAAACACCGCGCAAGACTGCCAGCACGGGCGGCCTGACCCCCAGCCCGGCGCTGGCCGCGGTGGTTGGCAGCGAGGCCGCGTCGCGCCCACAGATGGTCAAGAAGATGTGGGACTACATCAAGGCCAACAACCTGCAGGACGCCACCAACAAGCGCAACATCAACGCCGACGCCTTGCTGGCACCGGTGTTTGGCAAACCGCAGGTGACGATGTTCGAGCTGACCGGCCTGATCGGCAAACACCTGGCCTGAGCGGCCCGGCTGCAGGGGTCGGCCCGCTTCCGTCTGGCGCGCGCCAAGCGCATAGTGGTGGGCTCGCCACCACCGCCAGGAGGAGCCATGCCTTCGACCATCCGTCTGCCGCGCCTGTGCACAAGCCTAGCCGCCTGCACGGTGACGGCCACCCAGGCCCAGCCCAGCGCCTGGACACCACCCACGGCTTGGCTGCTGTACGGCGTGCCGCTGCTGGCGCTGGTGGGTGCGGTCATCGCGATCTGGATCATCCGCTCGGCACTGCTGCAGGCGCCCAATTGGTCGCTGGCCGATGCCTTGTCCGAGCCCACCGATCTGCCGGTCTATACCGAAACCACCGATGCCGCGGGCCATATGACCCGCAGCCTGCAGTTGGGTGCCGACGGCCAACCCCTGCTGGCGCCGCAGATGCGTGCCAGCAGCAGCCGCGTGATTGCGCTGATGGGCATGGTGGCGATTCTGTTCTTGTTCATCGGCTTCGGCGCGCTGGCCTTGTTCGGCCTGGGCAGCACCGGCCAGGTGCCGGCGCAGATGGACCGCGTGGTCAACTTCCTGGTGGCCGGCATGACGCTGTTTGCGCCCTACGTGGTGAACAAATTCAGCGCGCTGTTCCAGGGCCTGGCCGGCCGCAAATACGCCGCGCTATCTAAAACATAGCTGCCAGCGCAGGTGTTATATGCGCTGGCGGCCTATTTTTTATAAATTCAGGACTTCAGCGCAGCCGTCACCATGATCTCGACCTTGATCTCGGGGCGGGCCAGGCGGGCTTCTACCGTGGCGCGGGCCGGGCCGATGCCGGCCGTACCCAGCCAGGCGTCCCAGACTGCGTTCATGGCGGCAAAGTCGGCCATCGCGGCCAGGTAGATGGTGGCGGTGAGGATGCGCGACTTGTCGCTGCCGGCCTGGGCCAGCACGCTATCGATCTGGTCCAGCACGCTCTGGGTTTGCGCGGCGATCGGCAGGCTGTTGTCTTCCGGCACCTGGCCGGCCAGGTAGGCCACGCCGTTGTGGATGGTGGCGTCGCAGAGTCGGTTGCCGGGGTTGATGCGTTGGATGGTCATGGCTTGGGCTTTCTTGAACAGGGGTGGAAATAAAACCCCTGATCGTAGCGCGCTCAGGGCAGCAGAAAGTTGCGCATCGCGCCGCTGCCGGGCTCCAGCGCATCCACGGTTTCGTCCTTCAGGTCCACGCCCGACAGCTGGCGCCGGCGCGACTCGCGCAGCAGCATGTGCAGCTTGTAGGCCGCATCGAAGTAAGACAGGCCTTCGGGCCGCACGTTCGAGATGCAGTTGCGCGCCGCATCGGTCAGGCCGACCCGCGGCCCCCAGGTCAGGTACAGGCCCATGCTGTCGGGTGCGCTCAGGCCTGGGCGCTCACCGACCAGCACCACCACGGCCTTGGCGCCCAGCAGCTGGCCGACCTCGTCGCCCACCGCCACCCGGCCCTGGGTGACGATGGTGGTCGGGGCCAACGACCAGTCTTCGGTGCCCAGGCGCTGCAGCAGGGCGTGGATGAAGGGCGCGGCGTTCTGGGCTATCGCCAGCGCCGACAGGCCATCCACCACCACCAGCGCCAGATCGAAGGGCACGACCGGCAGATAGCGCTCGGCCAGCTTGCCGTGCGATACGGCGTCGAGCCGGCGGCCCAGGTCGGGACGCTGCAGATAGGTGCTGCGGTCCGGCGCGGCGCTGGCCAGCTGCAGGGCATCGGGGTGGCCGGGCAGCACCGCGCCCAGGTCCTGAGCCAGCTGCGCGGTGTCCAGCGGCAAGTGCACGGCATCGCGGGCCCGCGCATGGGCCAGCTGGAAGTCGAGCTGCGGCTTGGTCGGCAGGCTGATGCCGGTGCGGCCCAGGGCGATGCGCGCGGCGGTCAGGCTGCGCAAGGCCTGCCAGGGGTTGGAGATCACATTCATCATGTCAGGGCCAGTAAAGCGTGGGCAAAGGGCTCGGGCATGGCGCTGCCCAGTTGGGCCATGCCATCGCTTTCGAAGATCTGCATGCGCTGCAACCAGGCCTCGAACTCGGGCGCGGGGCGCAGACCCAGCAGGCGGCGCACATACAGCGCGTCGTGAAACGAGGTGGTCTGGTAGTTCAGCATGATGTCGTCCGAGCCGGGGATGCCCATCACAAAGCTGCAGCCGGCCGCGCCCAGCAGAGTCAGCAGCACGTCCATGTCGTTCTGGTCGGCCTCGGCGTGGTTGGTGTAGCAGACGTCGCAGCCCATGGGCAGACCCAGCAGCTTGGCGCAGAAATGGTCTTCCAGGCCGGCGCGGATGATCTGCTTGCCGTCGAACAGGTATTCAGGCCCGATGAAGCCGACCACGGTGTTCACCAGCAGCGGCTGGAAGGCGCGGGCCACGGCGTAGGCGCGGGCCTCGCAGGTCTGCTGGTCCATGCCATGGTGGGCGTTGGCCGACAGCGCGCTGCCCTGGCCGGTCTCGAAGTACATCACGTTGTCGCCCACCGTGCCGCGGTTCAGCGACAGGGCGGCGCTGCGCGACTCGGCCAGCAAGGCCAGGTTGATGCCGAAGCTGCGGTTGGCTGCCTCGGTGCCGGCAATCGACTGGAACACCAGGTCCACCGGCGCGCCGCGCTCGATGGCCTGGATGGTGTTGGTGACGTGGGTCAGCACGCAGCTTTGGGTGGGGATCTCGTAGCGCTGGATGATGGCGTCCAGCATGGTGACGATCTTCACCACCTGGGGCACGTTGTCGGTGGCCGGGTTGATGCCGATCACCGCGTCGCCGCTGCCGTAGAGCAGGCCGTCGAGCACGCTGGCGGCGATGCCGCTGGTGTCGTCGGTCGGGTGGTTGGGCTGCAGCCGGGTCGACAGGCGCTGCTCCAGGCCGATGGTGTTGCGGAAGGCGGTAATGACCCGGCACTTCTTGGCCACCAGGATCAGATCCTGGTTGCGCATGATCTTGCTGACGGCCGCCGCCATCTCCGGCGTGATGCCTGGCGAGACCGCGGCCAGGGTGGCGCTGTCCACCGGGTCGCTGAGCAGCCAGTTGCGGAAGTCGCCCACCGTCAGATGCTTGATGGGGGCGAAGGCCGCCGCCTGGTGGCTGTCGATGATCAGGCGGGTGACTTCGTCGCTCTCGTAGGGCACGACCGGCTGCTGCAGAAAAGTGGCCAGCGGCAGATCGGCCAGCGCCATTTGCGCGGCCACGCGCTCCTGCGCATTGCCGGCGGCCACGCCGGCCAGCAGGTCGCCGGAGCGCAAGGGCGTGGCTTTGGCCAGCAGCTCGCGCAGATCGCGGAAGCGGTAGGTGTGGGCACCCACCGTATGGGCAAACTGGGGCATGCGGGCCTTTGCAGTGGTTTAGGCAGCGACGCCGGGCAGCGCGGCCTGGCGCTGGCCCTTGGTCAACAAAAAGTAGACCAGGCCGACCGCCAGGAAGCCCACGAACAGGCCAAACACCAGCGGGTTGAAGTAGATCATGGTGACCATGCAGACGCATGCGCCCAGCAAGGCAAACGCCGGCAGGATGGGGTAGAACGGCGCCCGGAACGGCCGCACCATGTTCGGCTCGGTGCGGCGCAGCTTGAACAGGCTGAGCATGCTGATGATGTACATCAGGATGGCGCCGAACACCGACATGGTGACGATGTTGGCGGTCAGGGTCTGGCCGCCGATCTTGATCAACTCGTCGCTGAAGATGGCCGCAATGCCGATCACACCGCCGGCCAGGATCGCCCGGTGCGGGGTGTTGAAGCGCGGGTGGATCTTGGCGAAATACGAGGGCAGATAGGCCTCGCGCGCCAGCGCAAAAATCTGCCGCGAATAGCCGAGGATGATGCCGTGGAACGAGGCGATCAGGCCGAACAGGCCGAGCCAGACCAGCATGTGCAGCCAGTTGCTGTTTTCACCGACGATCAGCTTCATGGCCTGGGGCAGCGGGTCGTTGATATTCGCCAACTTGGTCCAGTCGCCGGCGCCGCCGGCAAACACCATCACGCCCACGGCCAGCAGCACCAGGGTCAGGATGCCGGCGATGTAGGCGATGGGAATCGAGCGTTTCGGGTCCTTGGCTTCTTCGGCGGCCATGGCCACGCCTTCAATCGCCAGGAAGAACCAGATGGCAAACGGAATCGCCGCAAACATGCCGGGAATGGCGGCCATGCTGAAGCCGTCGGCGCCCGACCAGCCGCCCTTGGTGAAGTTGGCCAGCGAGAAGCCGGGCGAGACCACGCCCATGAACACCAGCAGCTCGAAGATGGCCAGCAAGGTGACGGCCAGCTCGAAGGTGGCGGCAATCTGCACGCCCACGATGTTCAGCGTCATGAACACCAGGTAGGCGCCAACGGCGGCCACCTTGGGGTCGAGCGCGGGGAATTGCACGTTCAGGTAGGCACCGATCGCCAGCGCAATCGCCGGCGGGGCAAACACGAACTCGATCAGCGTCGCCGCCCCGGCGAAATAGCCGCCTATGGGGCCGAACGCGCGCTTGCTATAGGCAAACGGGCCGCCCGCATGCGGGATCGAGGTGGTCAGCTCGGTAAAGCTGAAGATGAAGCAGGTGTACATCGCGGCGATGAACAGCGAGGTGACGGTAAAGCCCAGCGTGCCCGCCGAGGCCCAGCCGAAGCTCCAGCCAAAGTATTCGCCGGAGATCACCAAGCCGACGGCGATGCCCCATAGCTGGACGGTGCCCAGGGTTTGCTGCAGCGCGGGTGATTTAGAGGGAGTGGCCATACGGGTTCCTTGCACTGGGTTGGTGTTTGCGCAAAGGAAACCTCTACCCCCTGTGGTGCATAGGCCTTTGCGCCACAGGGGTATTGCAACTTTGATGCCACTATCAGAATTCTGTCGCGGCGGCGACAGTGCTACTTTATTTGTAGCTGCCTGCGCTTATCTTGTCTGCGCAAACGTGGGTTTTATCCCTGAACGCCATCACGCCTGGCGCAGATGCCAGGCTTTGGGCCGGGTAAAGGTCTGGATGCCGTAGGTCGACAGGGTCAGGCCCATGCCCGAATCGCCGTAGCCGCTCCAGGGCAGGCGCGGGCTCACGCGGTCGCAGCAGTTCCAGTAGACGCTGCCGGCGCGCACCTGGGCCAGCACGGCGCGGGCGCGGGCTTCATCGGGGCTGAACACGCCGGCGGTCAGGCCGTAGCGGGTGTCGTTCATCAAGGCCACGGCTTCGGCGTCGCTGGCCACCTTCTGGATGCCGATGACGGGGCCAAAGCTTTCCTCGACCATCAGGTCCATGGTGTGGTCTACGCCGGTGAACACCGTGGGCGCATAGCTGTTGCCGGGCAGGCGCTGGCCGCCGGTCAGCAGGGTTGCGCCCTTGGCGATGGCGTCAGCCACCTGGGCGTCCAGCACGTCCAGCTGGGCGCTGCGGGTCAGGGCGCCGATGTAGGTGGCGTCATCCATCGGGTCGCCCACCCGGAAGCCGCGCACCGTGTCCAAGAAGGCTGCCACAAAGGCGTCAAAGATCTTCTCGTGCACGTAGATGCGTTCCACCGAGCAGCAGCTCTGGCCGGTGTTGTACATGGCGCCGTCGGCCAGCGAGGCGGCGGCGATGGCCGGGTCGGCGTCCTCGCACACATAGGTCGGGTCCTTGCCGCCCAGCTCCAGCTGCAGCTTGACCATGCGCGGCCCCAGGGTCTGGGCGATTTTGGCACCGGTGGCATACGAGCCGGTAAAGAACAGGCCGTCGATGCGCTGCGCCTGCAAGGCCGTGCCCACGCCCGCGCCGCCCACGCAGAGCACGAACACATCCAGCGGCACGCCGGCCGCATGCAGCAGGCGGGCGATTGCCAGGCCGGTCAGCGTGGCGTATTCCGAGGGCTTGTAGAGCACGGTATTGCCGGTCAGCAGCGCCGGGATGATGACGTTGCAGCCCACGAACCAGGGGTAGTTCCAGGCCGAGATATTCGCCACCACGCCCAGCGGCAGGTGCTCGATCTGCTCGGTCATGCCGCCTTCATGGAACACGGTCTGGGTGGCAGTGCTGGCGTCGACCTCGGCCAGAAAGAAGTCGATGCGGCCCAGCAGGCCGTTCAGCTCATTGCGCGACATGCTGATGGGCTTGCCGGTCTCGGCCGTCATGGTAGCGGCCAGGGCCTGCAGCTCGGCCACCACGGCGGCGCGGAAGCGAACGATGCAGTCCTTACGGTGCGCCAGAGGCAGCGCCGCCCAGGCCGGCTGCGCGCTGCGGGCAGCCAGGGCTTTGGCCGCGATGGAGGCCGCGTCGTCGCAGGGCAGCTCGCGGATCAGCGTGCCGGTGGCGGGGTTGTGGATGGCGAGGGTTTTCATAGCGTGCGGAGTTGATCCTTGGCCGCCTGGGCGGCTTGCAGAAAGTCGGTGAGCAGTGGCGTGTCGTCCAGGGTGCCAAGCGCGGGCTGGTGGAATTCGGGGTGCCACTGCACGGCCGCCACGTAGGCGGGGCCAGTGCCGCGGATGGCTTCGACCATGCCGTCCTCGGGGCAGCGCGCCTCGACCACGAAACCCGGCGCCAGGTCCTTGATGCCCTGGTGGTGGATACTATTGATTTTGTAGCTGCTAGCGCCCGCCAATAGTGCGCCAAGCCGGGTTTTCTCTACGATTTCCAGCTGGTGGAAGTGCTGGTCGTAGGTGTCGGCGTCGCGGTGCAGCACGGCCTCGGGGCGCTGGGTAGCGATGTCCTGGTACAGCGTGCCGCCAAACGCCACATTGATCAGCTGCAACCCCCGGCACACGCCGAACACCGGCTTGCCGGCCGCCACAAAGGCATGCACCAGCGCCTGCTCGTAGCCGTCGCGGATACGGTCGCCGCTCCAGCGCTCCTGCAGCGGGGTTTCGCCATAGCTGCCGGGCCAGACATCGGCGCCGCCGTGCAGCACCAGGCCGTCCAGCCACTGTGCGTAGTCGTCGAAATGCACCTCGCCGCGCGCGGTATCGCCCACCGGCGAGGGCACCATCACCGGCAGTGCACCGCCCGACATGATCCAGTGCGCCATCGACTGCTCGACGTACTGCAAGGTCTTCTTGGCAAACGCTGCACGCGCCGGGTCGGGGTGCAGAAAGCAGGCGCTGATACCGATCTTCAAACGGTCTTTCACCATCACAAAGCTGCCTTGAAAAGATTCTCGAAGTCCTCCGCCGTGCAGGGACGCGGGTTGGTCTGGTGGCACATATCGGCGGTGGCGATTTCCACCAGGCGCGGCAGGTGTTCGGAATGCACGCCGTGGTCGGCCAGCCGGCCGCTGATGCCAATGTCCTGCTTGAGCTCGCGCAGCCAGGGCACAAAGGCCTTACCCCCGCCCTCCAGCTTGCACACATGGGCCAGTTCGTCGAACTTGTGCGGCACGGCCACCTGGTTCCAGACCAGCACGGTGTCGATCATCAGCGCGTTGGCCAGGCCGTGGTGCAGATCGCAGACCGCGCCCAGCGCGTGGGCGCAGGAATGCACCGCGCCCAGGTCTTTCTGAAAGGCGATGGCACCCATCATCGAGGCCATCATCATGTCGGATCTGGCCTGCAGATTGCTGGGCTCGTGCACCGCGGTGCGCAGCGCAGCGGCGGCGATGCGCACGCCCTCCAGCGCAATGCCGTCGCACAGCGGGTGGTAGGCGGGCGAGAGGTAGCTTTCAATGTTGTGGGTCAGCGCGTCCATGCCGGTGGCGGCCGTCACGTGGGCAGGCAGACCCAGGGTCAGCTCGGGGTCGGCAAACACGGTCTTGGCCAAAATGTGGGCGCTGAAGACCACACGCTTGAGGTGCGTGTCGTTCTCGCTGACCACGCTGGAGCGGCCGACTTCCGAGCCGGTGCCCGAGGTGGTCGGCACAGCCACGAAATACGGCAGGGGTTGGCTGATGGGCCGCACCTGCGGGTGGTCCCACACGTATTCCAGGATGTCGCCAGGGTGCGTGGCCGGGATGCCGACCACCTTGGCCACGTCCAGCGCCGCGCCGCCGCCAAAGCCGATCACGCAGTCGGCGTTGTGTGCCTTGAACGCCTCGGCGCCTTCCATCACCTGGCTGCAGGTCGGGTTGCCGTGCACGCCGCTGTACACGGCCACCACCAGGCCGTTCAAATGGCTGACGAACTCGGCCATCACCGGCAGGGCGGCCAAGGCCCGGTCGGTGACGATCAGCGGGCGCTGCAAGCCCTGGTCTATCAGATGCTGGGCGACGAGCTTGCGCGCGCCGGCGCCGAACTTGATCGGTGTGGGGAAGGCGAAGGATTGGACGGTCATGGTGTAAAAAATCAGAGTGGATTTCAGTCGTAATAGCCTTTAGCACCCCTTAGCAGGCAACCAACCTTGCTGGCGGGCACCCCATTCCAGAACACCGCGGAACCGGCTTTGCCGGGCCGCTGGTGTTGCCCCCTGCAAGGGGGTTGGCGAAAGACGCGAAGCGCTGCAGCCTGGGGGTGTTCATATGATCTCGAAGTAGCGTTTCATTTCCCAGTCGGTCACGGCATCCAGCCACTGGCGCCATTCCCATTCGCGGGTGGCGGCGAAGTGGTCGACAAAAGTATCGCCCAACCAGTCGCGCGCAACCGCAGATTTTTGAAACAGCCGGGTGGTTTCGATCAGGGTGCGCGGGGCGCGGGCGATATGCTCGGCGCCGCCATTGGTGCCGGTGATCGGCGGGGTGCTGAGCTTCAAGCCTTTTTCCACCCCGTCGAGACCGGCGGCGATGACGGCGGCCATAGCCAGGTAGGGGTTGACGTCGGCGCCCGGACAGCGGGTTTCCAGCCGCGTGGCCTTGGGGCTGCCGGCAATCACACGGAAGCTGGCGGTGCGGTTGTCCACGCCCCAGGTGGGCTTGACCGGCGCCCAGCAGCCGTCGACCAGGCGCTTGTAGCTGTTGATGGTGGGCCAGATCATCGGGCCGAAGTCGACCATGCAGGCCAGCTGGCCGGCCAGGTAGCTTTCGAACAGCTTGCTCATCTTGCGCGGGTTCTTGGCATCGAAGAACAGGTTGTTCTTACCGTCGCTCAGGCTTTGGTGGATATGCCCGCTGCAGCCCGGCAGCTGCTGGTGCGGCTTGGCCATAAAGCTGGGCATGATGCCGAAGCGCGCACCGATCTCCTTGGCCCCGGTCTTGAACAGCACCGCCCGGTCGGCCTGGGCCAGGGCCTCGCTGAAGCCGATGGCCACCTCGAACACGCCCGGCCCGGTCTCGGTGTGCAGGCCTTCGATGGGCACGCCGAAATCGCGCATCTCGTCCATCAAGGCGTTGAAGAACGGCCGGTTCTGGTTCATGCGCAGCAGCGAATAGCCGAACATGCCCGGGGTCAGCGGGGTCGCGCCCACGCCCTTCTTCTCAGCCCAGCTGTGCGGGGTTTCCAGGAAGTTGTACCACTCGAATTCCATGCCGGTCATCACCTGCAAGCCCATTTTCTCGGCCCGCTGGAGCACACGCTTCAGCGTCTGGCGCGGGCACAGCGGGTGCGGCGTGCCATCGGCCAGCACGAATTCGCCCAGGAAGAACGGCACCTGGCTGTCCCAGGGCACATGGCGCGCCGTACCCAGGTCGAGCCGGGCCAGCGCATCGGGGAAGCCGTGCTGCCAGCCGGTGACGCTGGTGTTGTCGTAGCAGGTGTCGGTCATGTCCCAGCCCAGCACCACGTCGCAGAAGCCGAAGCCGCCCGCCGGGTAGGGCTCGGCCGCGCCCAGGAACTTGTCGATGTGCAGGTACTTGCCGCGCAGCACGCCGTCGATGTCGGTCACCGCGACCTTGACCTTGGCGGCGCCGGATTTCTGCAGCGCAGCCAGCGCAGGATGGTGGGAAACGGATTTGGAGTTGGATGCCATCTTGTCTCTTGTGGTTGTAAGCCAAGGGCAGGCACATGGCACTGCATGCGGGCCTACCCGGCTTTGTGGTCTTGTGTCGAGGCCGTTCTATTGAAACGCGTGTGCCGATGGATGTCAATCGGGGAATGCAGATTGTTAACAATCTGCATTTTTTCTTGCGCTGCGCGAGCTTCGCGGTTACACCGTGCAGCGGCGGTGCGCATGTGCACGCCGACCTTGGCGGTCGGCGCAGAGCGCAGCAAGGCACCGCCGGAACATCCGGGCATGCGCGGCACACCCTGCCGCCCGATGGGCTTGGATGGTCAGACACATACGCACTTCAACCCCTTATTCGGGAGCTACATCTGATGAATATTCCAACCGCCAAGGTGGCCGAGCTGAGTGACGACGCACGCGTCTTGCAGGGCATGGGTTACACCCAGGAACTGTCGCGCAGCATGAAGCCGTTCTCCAATTTCGCGATCTCGTTTTCCATCATCTGCATCCTGTCCGGCGGCATCAACTCGCTGTCGCAGGGCATCTCGGGCGTCGGTGGTGCAGCCATTGGCATCGGCTGGCTGATCGGCAGCGCGATCAGTTTTGTGTTTGCGCTGGGCATGGCGCAGATCGGCTCGGCCTATCCCACGGCCGGGGGCTTGTACCACTGGAGCTCCATCCTGGGCGGGCGCGGCTGGGGTTGGCTGACCGCCTGGCTGAACCTGCTGGGCCTGGTCACCGTGCTGGGTGCGATCAACGTGGGCACCTTCTACTTTTTCATCGGCGCCTTTGGCCCGGCGCTGGGCTGGGAGCCCACGTTTACCACGCAAGCCAGCTTTGTGATCGGCATCACCGCGCTGCAGGCGCTGGCCAACCATGTGGGTATCAAACTCACCGCCTTCCTGACCGACATCAGCGGCTACCTGATCTTTGCCACCGCGATTGCACTGACGATTGCGCTGCTGGCCTTTGCGCCCAGCTACGACTTCGCCCGGCTTATCACCTTCAAAAACTACAGCGGGCCGGCCGGCGGCGACGTCTGGCCCGCGACCGACAGCCTGTGGATGCTTTTCGGCCTGGGCTTGCTGCTGCCGATCTACACCATCACCGGCTTTGACGCATCGGCCCATACCGCCGAGGAGACCGTGGGCGCCTCGCGCGCCGTGCCCAAGGGCATCGTCACCTCGGTGCTGTATTCGTCGCTGTTCGGCTACCTGATGCTGTGCGCATTTGTCATCGCCATTCCCGACATGGACAAGGCCGCGGCCAGCGGCGGCAATGTGTTTTTTGCGACGATGGAAGCCGTGCTACCGATGCCGCTGAAGACCGCTTTGTACGTGGCCATCACCGCGTCGCAGTTTCTGTGCGGGCTGGCCACGGTGACCTCGGCCTCGCGGATGATTTTTGCCTTTGCCCGCGACGGCGGCCTGCCGGCGTCCAGCGCACTGAAGCGGGTGCACAGCACGCTGCGCTCGCCGGTGGCGGCGATCTGGACCGCGGCCAGCATTGCGGTGCTGTTTACGCTATACACCCCGGCCTACACCACCATCGTGTCGGTGACGGTGATCTTCATCTTCATCTCATACGGGCTGCCAGTGGCACTCGGTGGCATCGCCTACGGCCGCAGTTGGACCCAGATGGGCCCCTGGGACATGGGACCGGCGTACCGGCTGGTAGCGCTGCTGGTGGTGGCCAGCGTGGCGCTGATTCTGTTCCTGGGCGTGCAGCCGCCGAACGACGCGGCGCTGAAGATCACGATGGTGTTTCTGGCGCTGACAGCGGTGGTCTGGTTCGGCTTCGAACGCCGCCGTTTCAAGGGCCCGCCGGTCACCAGCCTGGGCCGGCGCTAGGGCGAAACCGCCGCAATCTGTGATCCAATTCGGGCCATGCAAGCCGCCGCTCCCCACCAGACCATTGCCCTGCTGCAAAGCAGCTCGCTGACCAGTGTGGTGCAGCAAGAGATCGAGCGCGCCATCCTGGCCGGTGAATACAGCCCCGGCACCAAGCTGATCGAGGCCACGCTGGCGCTGAAACTCGGCGTCTCGCGCGGCCCGGTGCGCGAGGCCTTTCGCATGCTCGAAGAAGGCGGCCTGGTGCGGGTGGAAAAGAACCGCGGCGTGTTTGTGCGCGACATCCACACCGACGAGGCGGTAGAGATCTTTGACCTGCGCGCCCAACTAGACGAGCTGGTAGGCCGCCAGCTGGCACTGCGCATCACGCCGGCCGAGCTGAAGGAAATCAAGGCCATGGTCACCGCCATGGAGCGCAAGGTGAAGTCCAAGGATGCCTACAACTACCACCTGCTGAACCTGCAGTTCCACGACCGGCTGGTAGAGCTGGCCGGCAACCGCAAGCTCACCGAGATTTACCGCAAGCTGATCAAGGAACTGTCGCTGTTCCGCCGGCTGAACCTGGCCGATGGCTGGCTGATGCCTATCACCGCCAGCGAACACCGCCCCATCGTCGACGCCATCGCCTCCCGCGACCCCGAAGCCGCCGGCCGCGCGATGTTCGACCACGCCATGGAGAGCAAGGCCCGCACTGTCACCCACGACCTGAGCCGCGCCGCCACGGAGGCAGAGACCGCGCCGGTGCCCAAGCGCCGCAAAGGCGCAGCCTGAATCTCGCCGGACCCAAGGCCCGCTAAAGCCTGGGTCAGGCGTCCTCGGCCACCCGCGCTTGCAGGGCTGCGGCCAACAGGGGAATGACCGTATCCCAGCCCCCCCCAGCCGGTTGGCGGAACAGCCGCAGCACACCCGGGTACCAGGGCGAGTCGCTGCGCGCGGTCAGCCAGCGCCAATCGGGCAGGTAGTCGGGCAGCAGCAGCCATACCGGTTTGCCCAGGGCGCCGGCCAGGTGGGCCACGGCGGTGTCCACCGTGATCAGCAGGTCCAGCTGGTCCAGAATGGCGGCGGTGTCGGCAAAGTCGCGGATCTGCGGGCCCAGCGCGGTACCCAGCCAAGGGGCGGATTCGCCTTCTCCCGCGCCTTTTTGCAAGCTGATGAAGCACACCCCCGCCACCCCGGCCAGGGGCTGCAGCGTGGCCAGGCTGGGCAGCGAGCGCTCGGCATCGTTTTCAAACTTCGGGTTGCCCTTCCACACCAGGCCGACACGCAGGCCGGCCGTCGGTAGCCGGGGCGCCCATTCGGCGCGCAGCGCTGGTTCGGCGCGCAGATAGGGCAGCGCGGCCGGAATGCTGTCCAGCCGCGTCTGGCAGTAGTAGGGCAGGCTCAGCAGCGGGGTCCAGTAGTCCCAACGCCCGGTGGGCAGCTCTTCGTCGAAGCCCAGCAGCGCATCCACGCCGGGCAGCGTCGCCAGCAGGCGCTTCAGCGGCGGGTGGCACAGCAGGGTGATGTGGCCGGCGCCGCGCGCCTTCAGCTCGGCCGCATAGCGGCCAAACTGCAGCATGTCGCCATGCCCGGCCTCGTAGCCGATCAGCACCGACTGGCCGGCCAGCGGCTCGCCCTGCCAGCGCGGGCAATCCATGTGCGCGGCCAGGGCCGCATACCAGTCGCGCGACTCGAAGTGCGCCCAGCCTTCCTCCAGCCGGCCCTGGCGCAGCAACAGGTAGGCCAGGTTGAAGCGGGTCTTGGCGTGCTGGGGGTCCAGCGCCAGGGCTTCGAGGCAGCAGTCTTCGGATTCCTGCTCCAGGCCCATGCGCGCATACACCACGGCCAGGTTGCACCAGGTGTCGGGGTCGTCGCGGCGCAGCCGCAGCGCCTGGGCGCAGGCCACCTCGGCATCGTCCAGCTGGCGCTGCAGGATCAGCACGCCGGCCAGGTTGAGGTAGGTGGGCGCCAGCGTGGGGTTGTGGGCGATGGACTGGCGGTAGCTGGCCACCGCCTGGTCGAGCGCACCCCGCGCCTCCAGCGCCAGGCCCAGGTTGGCATGGGCTTCGGCCAGGGTCGGCGCCAGCACCAGCGCCTGGCGCAGGCTGGCCTCGGCACCCGCGGCATCGCCGGCCGCCAGGCGCCGCGTGCCGTCGAAGAACAGCGCCTCGGCGCTGGAAGCTGTGTCTGCCATCGGGTAAAACTCCTCTGTCGCCCATGGTACGCGGTGCCGCTTCAATCCTAAAAACATAGCTGCTTGCGCAGGCAGAATAAGCGCTGCGGGCCTGTTTTATCTAAATTTACACCGCCAGCACGGCCAAGCCTTAGGATCAGCCATCCACGCAAGGAGAGACGATGTTCACAGGAATTCTGGTAACCAAGGACGACGCGGGCTACCGCGCCACGCTGCAGGACATTGACGACAGTCTGCTCGGCGAGGGCGACGTCACGCTGCGCGTCGAATGGTCTACGCTGAACTACAAGGACGGCCTGGCGATCACCGGCCAGTCGCCGGTGGTGCGGCGCTTTCCACTGGTGCCAGGCATCGACTTTGCGGGCACGGTGGTGCACAGCAGCCACCCCGCCTGGCGGCCCGGCGACCAGGCCATCCTGAACGGCTGGGGGGTGGGTGAAAGCCATAGCGGCGGCCTGGCCCAGATGGCGCGGGTACACGGCGACTGGCTGGTCGACCTGCCGCCGGTGTTCAGCACCCGCCAGGCCATGGCCATAGGCACGGCCGGCTATACCGCCATGCTCTGCGTGCTGGCGCTGGAGAAGCACGGCATCCGCCCGGCGGACGGCGAGATCCTGGTGACCGGCGCCAACGGCGGCGTGGGCAGCGTGGCTATCGCCCTGCTGGCCGGGCTGGGCTACACGGTGGTGGCGTCCACCGGCCGGCCGGCCGAGGCCGACTACCTGCAGTCGCTGGGCGCCGCCCGCACCATCGACCGGGCCGAACTCGGCACCCCGGGCAAGCCGCTGGGCAAGGAGCGCTGGGCCGGCGTGGTGGATGCGGTCGGCAGCCACACCCTGGCCAATGCCTGCGCGACGACGAAGTACCGCGGCGCGGTGGCCGCCTGCGGCCTGGCCGGTGGCATGGATTTCCCGGCCAGCGTCGCGCCCTTCATCCTGCGCGGCATCACCCTGTACGGCATCGACAGCGTGATGGCACCGCTGGCGCTGCGCCAGCAGGCCTGGCAGCGGCTGGCCAGCGACCTGGACGTGGCCAAGCTGGAAGCCATCACGCAGGAGATCGGCCTGTCGGAAGCGATTGCCGTGGGCACCGAACTGCTCAAGGGCTCGGTGCGCGGGCGGGTGGTGGTGGATGTGCAGCGCGGCCTGGCAGCGGGGAGCGGGCCGCATGCCGGTCAATGACCCGAACCTGGCCTGGGTGCTGCTGGGCAAGGGGCTGGACCTCTACCAGGATGGCGTGTTCATCACCGGCGAGGACGGGCACTTCGTCTATGTGAACGATGCCGCCACCCGCGCCTTGGAATACAGCCGTGAAGCGCTGCTGGCCATGGGGCCGCCGGACATAGACCCGAACATTTCCAGGGAGCGCTGCCTGGAAATACTGCAGAGCCCCCAGGGCCAGGCCTTCGTCATCGACACGGTGCACAAGACGCAGAGCGGCAAACGGATTGCGGTGCAGGTGCATGGCGTCACACTCGGGATGAACGGGCAACTTTTTGCGGTGGCCATTGCCCGCGATATGTCGGAATCCCAGCGGATGCAGGAGACCCTGCAGCAGCGCCAGCAGTATTGGCGCACCTTGCTGGACGAGTTTCCTTTTTTTGTTTGGCTGAAGGACGAACAAAGCCGCTTGCTGGCAGCCAACACCGCCTACGCCAAAGTGGCGCGGGTGGCATCCACGGCGGAGCTGGAAGGCCGGACTGAATTCGATTTCTTTCCGAAGGATCTGGCCGAAATTTATATGGCCGACGACCAGGCCGTCATGGCGGCGGGCGTGGCCCACTATGTGGAAGAGCTCTACCTCGACGAGCACGACCAACGGCGCTGGATGGAGGTGTGGAAGTCCCCGCTGCACGAGCATGGCAAGGTGGTGGGCACGGTCGGCTATTCCCGCGACATCACGGACCGCAAACATACGGAGAGCGAGCTCCAGAAGGCCTTGGCCTTTGCCCAGGGGGTCATTGATGCTTTCCCGGACCTGTTGTTCGAAACCGACCGGGCGGGCCGCTACCTGAATGTGTGGACACGCAACCCCGAGTTATTGGCGGCAAGCCGGGAGGCTTTGCTGGGGCGCACGCTGCAAGAAGTGCTGTCGCCCGAAAGCGTGGCGATTGCCGAGATCGCCTACGTAGAGGCCGAACAGGCGGGTATTTCTTTAGGCCATGTCATCTCGGTCATGACCCCTGTGGGCCTGCGCCAGTTTGAGTTGTCGGTATCGCAAATGCGTGCCATCGGTGACGCAGGTCCGCATTTCATTACGGTTTCACGCGATGTAACGCAGCGGCTGGAGCTGCAGCAGGAGCTGACCAACCGGGAGCACGAATACCGCACCCTGGTCGAAAATTCACCGGATGTGATTGCCCGTTTTGACGTGCAATTCGGCTGCCGCTACGCCAATCCGGTGCTGCTGCAGGCCTTGGGGCAGTCCAGCACGCGGGTGCTCGGATGTTCGCCCGAGGCGCTGTGGGGCGCACAGGCCGGAGCGGTGCTGACGCAGCATTTAACCTACGTGATGGACAACAAGGAATCGGTGGAGTTTGAGCTGCACTGGGCCGATGCCCTGGACCGCAGCATCTGCAGCTTGGTCAGTTTGACCCCCGAAGTCGGCGACGCTGCCAGCGTCAGCAGCGTCTTGATGGTGGGGCGCGATATCAGCCAACTCAAGGCCTACCAGGACAAGATCCACCAGATGGCGTTTTACGACCCGCTGACCGGGATGCCCAACCGGGTGTTGTTCAACGACCGCCTGGCGCAGATGCTGAAGGATGCGGCCTACCACCACTACCAGGCCGGGGTGGTGGTGGTGGATCTGGACCGCTTCAAGCAGATCAACGACACCATGGGCCATGCCGCGGGCGACGCCTTGCTCAAGGAAGTGGCCGTGCGCCTGCGTGCCAGTGTGCGCAGCTATGACACCGTCGCCCGGCTCGGTGGAGACGAGTTCGGCATCCTGTTGCCGCAAATCCGTACGGGGGCCCATCTGGCGCGCGTGGCGGGCAAACTGCTGGCCGCCTTCAACCAGAGCTTTTGGCTGGAGGGGCGGGAGATTTTTGTGTCCTGCAGCGTCGGTATTGCGGTGTACCCGTCAGACAGCGAGGTGGCAGAAGAGCTGCTCAAGTACGCCGACTCGGCGATGTACTCGGCCAAGCGCTTCGGGCGCAACAATTTCCGGTTTTACTCCAAGGACTTGACGGTGCACGCCCAGCAGCGGCTGACGCTGGAGTCCGAGCTGCGCCGCGCACTGGAGCGCGGCGAGCTGGCGCTGCACTACCAGCCCAAGGTGCTGCTGGAATCTGGCACGATAGTCGGCTGCGAGGCGCTGTTGCGCTGGACCCATCCCCGCCTGGGCATGGTGTCGCCGGAGCAGTTCATCCCGGTGGCGGAAGACTCCGGCTTGATCAACGAGCTGGGGGCCTGGGCGCTGCGCGAATCCTGCCGGACCGCCGCCCTGTGGAATGCTGCGGCAGCGCTGCCGCGCAAGGTGGCACTCAACCTGTCGGTCCGCCAAATCCAGGCGCCGGGCCTGGTCGCGCAGGTGGCGGGCATCCTGTCCGAAACCGGTTGCCAGCCCCAGTGGCTGGAGTTCGAGATCACCGAAAGCCTGCTGCTCGGCGAAGACAGCATGGTGGTCAGCGCCCTGCAGGCGCTGCGCGACATGGGTATCACCATCGCGATTGACGACTTTGGCACCGGCTATTCGGCCTTGTCCTATCTGGCCCGGTTTCCCATCGACACGCTCAAGATCGACAAGTCCTTCATCCACTCGGCGACGACCGACCATTTCCGGGCCGAGCTGGTGCGGGCGATTCTGTCGATTGCGCGCTGCCTGAACCAGATCGTGGTGGCCGAGGGCGTGGAAACGCGGGAACAGGCAGACTTTCTGGCTGCCGAAGGCTGCCAGCTGGCCCAGGGCTTTTTGTTCAGCGAGGCGGTGCCCCTGGCGCAGTTGCTGGCTTTTCCCGGTGCCTGCCTGGCACCTCGCATAACTCCCAAGCCACCCGACGGATAAAGCGCCGCCGAAGCATGCAATAGACTGGGTGCGCCAGGCCACCAACCCCCAGGAGAAACCCCATGGAAAGCCCTGAAATCGCCATCACCCGCACCGTCCACGCGCCGCGCCAGCGGGTCTGGGACATGTTCACCCAGGCCGAGCACATCCAGCACTGGTGGGGACCGAACGGCTTCACCAACACCATCAGCGCAATGGATGTGCGGGTCGGCGGCCTGTGGCGCTATGTGATGCACGGGCCTGCGGGTGCAGACGGTAGTCCGGGCACCGACTACACCAACTGGATCCGCTACGCCGAACTGGAAGCGCCCGCGCGCATGGCCTACGCCCACGGTGGCGACGACCCCGAGCACGCCGAATTCCATGCCGAGGTAACGCTGCAGGACCTGGGCGACAGCACGACCCAGGTCACGCTGCGCCTGCTGCTGGCCAGCGCCGAGCAGCGCGCCCAGCTGGTCGAATTTGGCGCGGTGCAGGGCGGCGAGCAAACCCTGGCGCGGCTGGACGCCTATGTATCGGCCACGCCCGACGCCCAGTGCTTTGCCATCGGCCACAGCTTCCCGGCCCCGCTGGCCCAGGTCTGGCAGGCCTGGAGCGAGCCCGCGCGCTTCGCCCAATGGTGGGGACCGGCCGGCTGCGCCGTACAAGTCAAAAAGATGGACTTCCGCTCGGGCGGCGAAACCCATTACGCCATGGCCTGGCCCGGCGTGCCGCCGATGTGGGGCAAGTTTGTCTATGGCCAGATCGTGCCGCAGCAGAGCATAGAGTTCATCAATTCCTTCTCCAACGAAGCCGGCGATATCACCCGCGCGCCGTTTTTCGACGACTGGCCGCTGCGGGTTTTCAACACCGTGACCTTCAGCGAACAAGCCGGCCAGACCACCATCAGCCTGCGCGGTGGCCCCATCCAGGCCACCGAGGCAGAGCGCAGCCGCTTTGCCGGGCATTTCGACTCCATGACCCAGGGCTTTGGCGGCACGTTTGCGCAGCTGGAAGCGTATTTGCTGCGGAAAGAATAGCTGGTTGCGCAGGTAGAACCTGCGCTAGAGGCTGATTTTGTTTGAATCCATCACCAACGGATCTGCTCAAACAAGCCCATCAGCTTAGTGGCCCGGGCCGCATTGAACTGCCCAACCCAGCCGATGCGGCCTCGCAGATGCCCGCGGAAGTCCATCAGGTCGGCAGGGTTCTGCGACGCCGGCCCGTGTTGCACGCACTGGTACAAACAGGCCTTAAGCCGGTCAAAATCCTGCCGCGGCGTATTCGGCTGCGCATTCACCACCACGCCGGTAATGCGTTGCTGTCGGTGCTGCGGCAGGCAGCGGGTTTTGGCCGGATGCAGGGCAAAGCCTTCGTCTTCGGCAATCGCCGCCACCCAGGCCTGCAGCGCCCGAAACTGCGGTCGCAAGGCCGCCGGCCCAGAGAACACCAGGTCATCCGCATAGCGGGTGTAGCGGGCGCCAAACGCCCAGGCCAGGCCGTCCAGGCGTAAATCCAGTCCAAAGGCGCACAGGTTCGCCAGGGTCGGAGACGTTGGCGCGCCCTGGGGTAAATGGGCCGACCGCAGGCGCTTGGCACCCAGCCAATCCAGGCCACCGTCGTCGCGCAATCTGTCCACCACCATCGGGGCGGTGCGGTGGGTGCACAGCGCCGTCAGGCAACGCGCCACACCAACGGGATAGCCCAGGGTGCGCCACAGCGCCATGACCCGGGCCGCGCGTATGCCGCCGAAGAAATCGCGCAGATCGAACCGGATCACCACCGCCTGGCCCGCGTGCGTAGCCGCATGGGTGGCGACCGAACGACCCGGGACAAAGCCGTGCGCCGCCTCGTGTAAGGGGACGTGCTGCAGCAGGCCGGTGTAGAGGGTGCGCTGCACCTGTTTCAGGTCTACCTTCGGAATCTCCAGCAATCGCAATCCGCCGGTGCGCTTGGGCTGCAGCTTGTAGCGGTAGTGCTCGGCCCCCAAGGGAGTTTCGGGGCCCAACCAGGCCAAGCGATCCAGCGGCAGCTTCAGCCATTCGGCCAGATCATGCACGGTCGGCAGATCGGACAGCTGGCAGTTGTCCAGGCCCAGGGGGCGCGGCTGCATGCTGGCCGGGCGCAGTATCAAGCGACGGATGTGCGGTCGTGCGCCGTCGGCAAAGGCTGCGTCGAACGGGCTCTCGGCTTGGATTTCTTCGTCGTCCACTACGGTGGGCTGCCCTGGTGCAGGCGCCAGAATGCGCTGCGTCAGGGAATCAAGGTCCATTTTTTGCCAGCTGACGGCGGGCAGCTGGGCCAGCGGCGCAACAACGGCGTGGAGCCATGCCGGGTTGTCACCCAGCGTGGCAGCAGCCCGCGCCTGCAGGGCGGCTGCACTGGTGCCGCCCGGCTGACCGGCATCGGCCAGCATCGCGCGCGCCAGGCTGCGGGCAATCCAGGTTCGGTAGGAAATGTCGCGCATACACCCCAAAAATAGGTGGCGACCAGCGCGTCAACCAGCAGGTCCGGCGTGGGCAATCTGCGCAAGATGCGCATGCGGCGCACGCACCGAGATGGCTCGGCAAAAAACAACCATGGGGGTACCCCACAGTGCGAGTCAGAGCAACGTATCACCCTGGGCTCACAACACTTGGCGCGCTGGCGCCGAGGCCATTCTACGGGGCGGCTAGGGCAGCGAGACAACAGGTATTCAGCTATTAAATGTGTAGCTGTTAGCGCTGGTGAAATATGCGCTAGAGAGCGATTTTCTTTAAATTTTCAGCAGCCATCGCGCGGAATTCTGCGGAGATGCGCACATCGCCCGCAGCCGCGCTCCAGAACACCCGGGCCAGCGCTGTGGCGCGCTCCCAGGCGGGCAGGGTGGCCGTAGTCGGCTGCAGCCGGCCGGCGGCGAAGTCACGCGGCACCAGCTCACCGCCGACCGGGGCGTAGAGCATGGGCAGCATGTCGTAGGTGGGCGAAAGCGTCCAGTCGTCGTGGTCCAGCAGCAGCGAGATATTGCCGTAATGCCGGTCGGTGTTGGCGATCAGCACGCCAAAGGCTTCGAGGAAGCGCAGGTGCTCGGCGTCGGCGGCGGTGAGCAGGCCGCGGGCCTGCATGCGCTCGGCGGTGGCGGCCCAGTTGTCCATCGCGCCCACGTATTCGGCGTCGTAGACCATCAGCGAGACCATGCCGATACGGCCTTTTTCGGTGCGGTCGAAGCGCTCGGACTCCAGAAACACCCGGCCTGCGCCGCTGTGGATTTGCGTCTTGGCGGCAGGCACACCGGCCTGGGCCAAGGTCTGCAGCGCCAGGTGCTCGCAGACCAGCAAGTCGCGGGTGCGCTGGTCGGTGGGCGCGTCGCCAGCCGGCGAGAACTTGACGATCACGTGCCGGCCGGCGTTGATGGTGCAGAACTTGGGCTGCTCGCCGCCAGCCGACGAGCCCGACAGCGTGCCCTGCATGGCCTGCTCGGCCAGCCGCGGATAGTCGTCGACCGAGGCTACGCGCGAGGCCCGCTCCGGCAGGCTGTGGAAACGCTGGAATGCGGCTTCGCCGACCACCAGATTGCCCGGCAGGTCGTCGCCAAACAGCGCCAGCGCGCGCAGCACATCGTCGTCGCTCCAGTAGCGCGGGTCGTTGCCGAGTTGCAGGTCCGGGTGCGCATGGGCGAAGGTGCGGCCCATGAAGCCCTGGGGACGCATATCGTCCAGAAACCAGGGCAGGCCGTCGAAGCGCTTGCTCAGGCCATCTGCTTCATCGACCCAGACCGCGCCGCTGGCCAGAGGCACCAGGCGCGCAAACGGGCTGGGCCGGCCCTGGGCGTCGATGCGCACCACCGGAATGCTGCGACCCACATCGCGCACCGTGCGCGGCAGCACATAGCGCTGCGAGCGCGCCGCGCCGACTTTCAGCAGCTCGCCCGCCTGCAGCAGCGGTGCCAGCGCCCGCGACACCGTAGGCTGGCTGACGCCCAGCGCGGCCTGCAGCTCGGCCGCCGACACCACGCCGCCGCGCTGGCGCAGCGCTTGCAGGATCTGGGGAGCGAGGGAGGGCATGGCTTTATCTATGTATGAATAGATAAATTCTAGAGTATTCTCAATTTATTCAATAACTTAACTTAGTTCATGAATAGATACTTTAGATAAAAATCACGCCTGTCGATGGCGCCGGGCCCGCAGGGCCAGCTGCCAGGCGCGTTTGATCACCGGGCTCAGCCACAGGGCTTGCATGGCCGCATAGGCGATGACGGCAAAGCCGGCACCCATCAGCGGCAAACCGACCAGCAAGGGCCAGCCCATGGCCTGTACCCAGTCCATCAAGCCCGCCATCCAGTCGACGGCGCCGGCCCCAAAGCTGGGCATGGCCGGCAGGGCATAGGCACCCGGCAGCACCCACTGGCCGAGCTGGAAGGCCAGCATGTACAGCGGCACGATGGTCAGCGGATTGGTATAGCAGGTGGCCAGCGCACCGGCAATCGCGTTGCCGCGCAGCCAGGCACACAGCAAGAAGGTGGCCGGCACCTGCAGCGGCCCGGGAATCAGGCCGCAGAACATGCCTATGGCCACGCCCAGGGCCAGCGGACGGCGATTGAAGTCGAACACGTCGTGCCGGTCCAGCCAGGGCCGGGCGCGCTCCAGCAGGGGGCCATGCAGATGGCTGAGCACCTTGGGTTCCAGGCCGCGCAGCCAGTGGCGCAGTTTTTGTGAGTAGCTGACCATCAGTGTGCGGGCGGACCCGATTTACGCGATGTAGCGAGCGAGGCCACGATGGAGGCCGCAATCAGCGCCGTGGTCACCAGCAGGGCGTAGCCGATGGGGATCTTCACCAGGTCGATCAGCAGCATCTTGCCGCCGATGAAGATCAGCACCAGCGCCAAGCCGTAGGCCAGCAGGTGGAAACGGTCCGCCAGGTCGGCCAGCAGAAAGTACAGCGCGCGCAGACCCAGGATGGCGAAGATGTTGGCGGTGAGCACGATGAAGGGGTCGCTGGTGATGGCGAAGATGGCCGGGATGCTGTCCACCGCAAAAATCACGTCGGTGGTGCCGATCAGCACCAGCACCACGAACAGCGGCGTGTAGTACTTGACGCCATCGATCTGGGTCGACAGCTTTTCACCGTCAAACTCGTTGCTGATTTTCATGCGACCGCGCAAGAAGCGCAGCACCGGGTTTTGCGCAATGTCGGGCTCCTTGCCGGCGGCCAGCCACATCTTGGCGCCGGTGAACACCAGGAACGCGCCGAACACATACAGCAGCCAGTGGAAGGTGGCCAGCAGCCAGGCGCCGGCCAGGATCAGGATGGCGCGCAGCACGATGGCGCCGATGATGCCGGTGATCAGCGCGCGCTTCTGGTACTGCGGCGGCACGCCGAAGTAGCTGAAGATCATCAGGAACACGAAGATGTTGTCCACCGACAGGCTTTTCTCCACCAGGTAGCCGGTGATGAACTGCATGGACACGGTATTGGCCACCGTGCGGCCCTGGCTGGAGTCCAGGTAGGCCCAGAGCAGGGCCACGAACACAAAGGCCAGCGAGAACCACAGCACGCTCCAGCCAGCCGCCTCTTTCATGGTGACCTGGTGTGCGCCCTGGCGCTCCATCACCCACAGGTCGATGCCGATGGCCACCACCACAAAGACGGCAAAGCCCAGCCACATCCACCAGGTTCCGATTGTTTCCATGCTCTGGTTCTCCGCTACGTTGATGCAAAAAATGTTTAAGAGGAGGTGCCCAGGTCCACCGGGGCCAACTCCAGGCGCTTCAGCGGCTGGGTATGGGGCGGACGGGACTGCTGCAGGTGCTTGACCACGCGGCTGACGGCGCGCCGGATGGCGGCTTGCAGCGCGGCATACCAGTCGCTGGCGGTGGTCTTGACGACGATGTTGCCACGGCCACGCAGATGCAACTGCACCTGGCACTGCTTGTCCACACCGCCGCGTGGGCCGTTGGCGTCGCGGTAGCTGACCCGCACCGTGTCAACGAACGCGGCCAGGCGGCGCAAGGCAAAACGCAGCCGCTGTTCGCTGGCCGAGCCCAATTGCTTGGTACCAGGCTTGGTATCTGCGCCTTGGGTTTCCACAATGATGTGCATGGTGACTCCTTGTTCAAGTGAGAAACAGGTCCGTCAGACCGGGAATGTGTCGCCTGGGCCACGACAGGCTGGCGCACAAACGCAATTCTAAAAACCCATCTCTTCGCAAAAAACATGCTTAATGCATATGGACACTTCGTTATTTGCGAAGTATTGCGAAACCGCTATCAGGCCATGGCGACGCGCCGGCTGCTCCACCAGCCCTCCAGGCTGTAGACCAGCAGTGCCGCCCAGATCAGCGCAAAGCCCAGCAAGCGCGAGGCCTGGAACGGCTCGTTGAAGATCCACACCCCCAGCGCAAACTGCAGGGTCGGCGAAATGTATTGCAGGATGCCCATGGTGGCCAGCGGGATGCGCCGGGCGCCGGCAGCGAACAGTAGCAGGGGTATGGCGGTCAACGGCCCGGCCAGCAGCAGCCAGCCGATAGACGCCGCATCGCCGTGCAGCAGCACGCCCTGGCCCTGCCAGGCCCAGTAGCCGAGCACGCCTATGGTCACGGGCGCCAGCAGCATGGTCTCCAGCGCCAGGCCTTCCAGCGCGCCCAGCGAGGCCACCTTGCGCAGCAGGCCATAGAAGCCAAAGGTCAAGGCCAGCACCAGCGCGATCCACGGCAGACGCCCGGTCTGCACCGTCAGCCACAGCACGCCGGCCGCCGCCACGGCCACCGCCAGCCACTGGCCAGGGCGCGGCCGCTCGTGCAGAAACACAAAGCCTAGCGCCACATTCACCAGCGGCAGAATGAAATAGCCGAGACTGGCATCGACCACATGCTGGTGCTGCACCGCCCACACGTAGACCACCCAGTTGGCCGACAGCAGCAGCGCCGACAACGCAAATGCCCCCAATACCCGGGGCTGGCGCAGCAGGGCCGGCATCCAGGCCCAGCGCCGGAGCACGGCCAGCACGACCAGCAGAAACACCAGCGACCACAGCGTGCGGTGCAGCACCACCTCCAGCGCAGGTATGCCCGCCAGTTGGTGGAAGTACAGGGGGAACAGGCCCCAGGCCGTGTAGGCCAGGACCGCGTACAAAACGCCAGGATGCATGGGGAGGAGGGAGTGAAACGAGACAGCGTATAGCTTACCCGCCCACCTGGCCCCACCCTGCCTGCAAGACGGGAATCTTAGGTGGCAGCCTCCGTGGCCACGCGTTGCGCAACGCCCAGGCGGCGCTGTATCTCGGCGTTCACCTCCAGGCGCAAGTGCAAGGCAAAAGCCGTTTCTGCGGTGAGAAACAGCGGCCCCACCAACAGCCCCACGATGTCATCGACAAAAGCGGGGTTTCGGCCCTCGAAGTAATGGCCTACAAACTGGATCACCCAGCCCGCGACAAACAGCCCCAGGCCCCAGCCCAACCACACGAAGGTGGCCTGTGCGGCAAACCACTGGCTGGCCCAGATGCTAAGCGCCAGTTGTGCGGCCATCGCCACACCGAAGCGCACATCCAGCCGAAGGTAAAACAGCACCGACAGCACGGCCACCACGATGGCAGGAGTGAGGGCCACACCGGCCAGCATCCAGCCGGGGCGCGACAACAAGATAGTGACGGCCAGCACGATCATGGGAATGCCCACAAAGTGGGTGGCGACATTGCGCGGGTCCTGGTGGTAGGCCGCATATTGCGTCAGGTGGTCGGTGAGGGTTTTCATACGGGTCTTGTTCTAGCGGGATATTGACGACGCGCCATGATCGGCTTAGCTTTGGCATCCCGTCTGTCGGCTACCCGACACAAACCACCGCAGCCGCACAAACCCTATGCCCGACCCCTCCCGCTATTTGCCGATATTGAATTCTGGACGCTGGTTTGCCCAGCTGCCCGCGGAGTTTGCCCAGGCCCTGTTGCGCATGGCCAAGCTGCGCACACTGCAAATGGGCGATGCTCTCTTTTTGCGTGACAGCCCACCCTGCGGCCTGTATGCACTGGTATCGGGCGCCATTCGCATCTCGGGTCAGAGCGGCCAAAGCAACGACGCGCGCGAGGCCTTGCTGGTGCTGCTGACCCCGCCGCAATGGTTTGGCGAAATTTCGGTGTTTGATGGATCGGCCCGCACCCACCACGCCCACGCCGCCGAGCCCAGCACGCTGCTGCAGGTACCCCACGAGGAACTGCTGGCCTGGTTGCAAGCCCACCCACAGCACTGGCGCGACCTGGCGGTACTGATGGCCGACAAGCTGCGCATGGCCTTTGTGAACATGGAACAGCAAACCCTGCTAAACGCCCCCCTGCGCCTGGCCCGCCGCCTGGTGGACATGGCCCAGGGCTACGGCCAGCGCACCGACGATGGCAGCACGCGCCGTGTACTGGCCGTCACGCAGGAGGAACTGGCGCTGATGATTGGCGTGTCACGCCAAACCACCAACCAGATCCTCAACGGGCTCAAGGACCGTCACATCCTGCGCCTCCAGCGCGGGACGCTGGAAATCCTGGACCTGCAAGCGCTGCGCGCCCTATGCCCATAAAAAAAGCCCGCACCGGGTAGGCTGCGGGCTTCACAGACCGGGGTCTGTAGCAGAGCTTACTTGGCGACCACGCGGGCCATTTCCAACACTTTGTTGGAGTAACCCCATTCGTTGTCGTACCAGCTGACCAGCTTGACGAAGGTGCCGTCCAGAGCGATGGAGGCTTCTGCGTCGTAAATCGAGGTACGGCTGTCACCACGGAAGTCGGTTGCGACGACCTTGTCTTCGGTGTAGCCCAGGATGCCCTTCAGGGCGCCTTCGGACTGGGCCTTCAGCTCGGCGTTGATCTCGGCCAGGGTGGCCGAGGTGTTCAGCTCGACCGTCAAGTCGACCACCGACACATCGCTGGTCGGCACGCGGAAGGCCATGCCGGTCAGCTTCTTGTTCAGCTCAGGAATCACCACGCCCACGGCCTTGGCTGCGCCGGTGCTGGAAGGAATGATGTTTTCCAGAATACCGCGGCCGCCGCGCCAGTCTTTGTTCGATGGGCCGTCCACAGTCTTTTGCGTGGCGGTGGCGGCGTGCACGGTGGTCATCAGGCCGCGCTTGATGCCGAACTTGTCATTGATCACCTTGGCCAGCGGGGCCAGGCAGTTGGTGGTGCAGGAGGCGTTGGAAATGATGGCTTGGCCAGCGTAGCTCTTGTCGTTCACGCCAAACACGAACATGGGGGTGTCGTCCTTGGAAGGAGCGGACAGGATGACCTTCTTGGCACCTGCGTCGATGTGCTTTTGTGCGGTTTCCTTGGTCAGGAACAGGCCGGTGGATTCGACCACGATGTCGGCGCCGACTTCGGCCCACTTCAGGTTCGCGGGGTCGCGCTCTTGCGTCAGGCGGATCTTCTTACCGTTGACGATCAGCACGCCGTTGTCCACCGAGACTTCACCCTTGAAGCGGCCATGCACGCTGTCGTACTGCAGCATGTACGCCAGGTAGTCGGGCTCCAGCAGGTCGTTGATGCCGACGATTTCCACGTCGTCAAAGTTTTGGATGGCGGCACGGAACACCATGCGCCCGATACGGCCGAAACCGTTGATACCGATCTTGATTGCCATTGTCTTATCTCCAGTAGTTAAATCTCAACCCAGCGATGGTAGGCCCGGTGTGCACCGGGCCTACGCCGTTTACTTCTTCTTACGCAGGACTTTTTCGACCGTCATCGCCACGTTCTCGGAGGTGAAGCCGAAGTGCTTGAACAGCACTGGTGCGGGGGCCGATTCGCCGTAGGTGTCCAGGCCGACCACGGCTGCGCAGCCGTATTTCCACCAGCCGTCGGTAACGCCCATTTCGACAGCGATGCGGGGCAGATTGGCCGGCAGCACTTCGGTTTTGTAGGCTTCGGATTGGCGGTCAAATACCGTGTTGCTGGGCATAGAGACTACGCGGACAGCTATGCCTTTGGTAGCAAGCAGGGCTTGGGCAGCGATTGCCAATTGCACTTCGGAGCCGGTGGCGATGATGACGGCCTGGGCCTTCTTCTTGATGCCAACGGCTGCGGGTTCGGACAGCACATAGGCACCACGGCTGATCTCGCCCAGATCCGCCTTGGCGGCGTAGGCGATGTTCTGGCGGCTCAGCAACAGGGCCGAAGGACGGTTCTTGTTTTCCAAGGCCACGGCCCAGGCCACGGCGGTTTCGGCCGTGTCGCCCGGACGCCAGACGTCCAGGTTCGGGATCAAACGCAGGCTGGCGGCGTGCTCGACCGACTGGTGCGTCGGGCCGTCTTCGCCCAGACCGATGGAGTCGTGGGTGAACACGTGGACCACGCGCAGCTTCATCAGCGCGGCCATGCGGATGGCATTGCGGCTGTAGTCGCTGAAGGTCAGGAAGGTGCCGCCGTAGGGAATGAAGCCACCGTGCAGGGCCACGCCGTTCATGATGGCGGCCATGCCGAATTCGCGCACGCCGTAGTTGATGTGGCGGCCACCGTTGCCGACGCCGGTGTGGCTGTCGAAACGCAGATTCGGCGTGCTCTTGGTGTTGGTCAGGTTGGAACCGGTCAAATCGGCCGAACCGCCCAGCAGTTCAGGCAGGGCTGCGGTGAAGGCTTCCAGCGCCAGCTGCGATGCCTTGCGGGAGGCCACGGTTTCGCCCTTGGTGTGGGCGCCGATGACGGTGTCCACAGCAGTCTGGGCAAAGTTCTTTGGCAGATCGCCCTTCATGCGGCGCAGCAGTTCCTTGGCTTCGGCGGGGAAGGCGGCCTTGTAGGCAGCGAACTGGGTGTTCCAGGCGGCTTCGCGGGCGGCGCCGGCGCTCTTGGCGTCCCAGGCGGCAGCGATGTCCTTGGGGATGGTGAACGGGGCGTAAGGCCAGTTCAGCACTTCGCGGGTCAGCTTGATTTCCTCGGCGCCCAGCGGTTCGCCGTGGGCCTTGGAGGTGTTGGCGCGGTTCGGACTGCCCTTGCCGATGTGCGTCTTGCAGATGATTAGCGTGGGCTTGTCGGCCGACTTCTTGGCATCGGCGATGGCTTGCGATACGGCGGCGGTGTCGTGTCCGTCGATCGGGCCCAGCACGTTCCAGCCGTAGGCCACAAAACGCAGGGCGCTGTTGTCGATGAACCAGGGGGCGACCTGGCCGTCGATGGAGATGCCGTTGTCGTCGTACAGGGCGACCAGCTTGTTCAGCTTCCAGGCGCCGGCCAGAGCGGCGGCTTCGTGGCTGATGCCTTCCATCAGGCAACCGTCGCCCAGGAAGGCGTAGGTGTGGTGGTCGACGATGGCATGGCCTTCGCGGTTGAACTCTTGCGCCAGCAGCTTCTCCGCCAGGGCAAAGCCAACGGCATTGGTGATGCCTTGGCCCAGCGGGCCGGTGGTGGTTTCCACACCAGGCGTGTAGCCGAATTCGGGGTGGCCTGGGGTCTTGCTGTGCAGCTGGCGGAAGTTCTTCAGCTCAGCTATTGGCAGCTTGTAGCCGGTCAGGTGCAGCAGCGCGTACAGCAGCATGGAGCCGTGGCCGTTGGACAGGATGAAGCGGTCGCGGTTCAGCCAGTTCGGGTTCTTGGGGTTGTGCTGCAGGTGCTCGTCCCACAGGGCGACAGCCATGTCGGCCATGCCCATGGGCGCGCCGGGGTGGCCGGAGTTGGCCTGTTGCACCGCGTCCATGGCCAGCGCGCGGATGGCGTTGGCCATGGCGGTGGTGGGCTTTGCAGCAGCCGGAGCCGCAGCAGGAAGAACCGCCACTTCGGGGGTGTTTTCGTTCAGGGGGGTGTCGGCCATCGAGGTCAGCTCCGGAGAAAGTTCGGGGTGGATATTCTGGTAAGCCCGTTATTTTACGGGGCTGACACCTTGCGCCTTGTGCTGCCCTGGTAACCCGGAGCGGGTGCGGCAAAGACAGCACAATAGACAACCCCTCGCCCACACCCCCATAACCGCCATGCCGCTTGCCAAAATTGAAGTCCGCCGCAGCCGTCCTGCTGCCGAAGTTGCCGCGTTGATGGAGGCGGTCTACCTGTCCATGCGCGAAGCCCTGAAAGTGCCGGAAGACGACCGCCAGGTGCGCTATATCGAGCACCGCCCCGAGCACTTCTGGGTGGCCCCCGGCAAGACCGAAAACTACACCCTGGTCGAGGTGATGATGTTCCCCGGCCGCAGCATCGATGCCAAGCGCACGCTGTACCAGGGCATCGTGCAGCGCTTGGGCACACTCGGCATTGCGCCGCTGGACGTGTTGGTGGTGCTGACCGAGCCACCCAAGGAAAGCTGGGGCGTGCTGGGTGTACCGGCCTCAGACACCACACCCAAGGTTTAAGCCTTTTAGGCCGCTAGCGCAATAACCATCTGCGGCAGCAGCTATTTATTCAATAGCAAATGCAGCCGTAGCATGACCCGCCCGATAATCCACACCATGCCCGCCCACCCCCTGATTACCCATGCCATCGTGCTCGCCGCAGGCCGCGGCGAGCGCATGCGCCCGCTGACCGACCACACGCCCAAGCCGCTGTTGCCCGTACAAGGCAAACCGCTGATCGTCTGGCACCTGGAAGCGCTGGCGGCAGCTGGTGTGCGCTACGTCGTCATCAACACCGCCTGGCTGGAAGAGCAGATCCCCGCCGCGCTGGGCGATGGCTCGCGCTGGGGCCTACGGATCAGCTATTCCATGGAAGGCCGCGACCACGGCGGAGCACTGGAAACCGCCGGTGGCATCCGCAAGGCGTTGCCGCAGCTGGGAGATGCTTTCTGGGTGGTGGCCGGCGATATTTATGCGCCAAGCTTCCGCTATGAGGCCAGCGCCGCCAATGACTTCGCCCGCAGCAGCGCCCTGGCCCAGCTGTGGATGGTGCCGAACCCGCCCTACCACCCGCGCGGCGACTTCGGCATTGCCGACAACGGTCTGGCGCTGGACGGCCCCGGCCCCGACGGCCAGCGCTGGACCTATAGCAGCCTGGCCCTGGTGCGCGCCGAACTGTGCCGCGCCGTGCCCCTGGGCAGCAAGGCCGCGCTAGGCCCGCTGCTGTTTGACGCGATACGCCAGCAGCGCATCACCGCATCCCGTTTTGACGGCCCCTGGCACAACGTGGGCACCCCCGAACAACTGGCCGAACTCCACTGAAGCGACACACCATGAGCACCCACATCTACGCCCAACGCCGCGCCCAACTGGCCCGTGAAATCGGTCCCGGCGGCATCGCCATCGTTCCCACCGCGCCCGAGCAGCAGCGCAACCGCGACAGCGACTTTCTGTACCGTGCCGACAGCTATTTCTACTACCTGAGCGGCTTCACCGAGCCGAATGCCTGGCTGGTGGTGACCGGCGAAGGCCAGTCCACCCTGTTCTGCGCACCAAAAGATCTGGAGCGCGAAATCTGGGACGGTTTCCGGCTCGGACCGGACGCAGCACCCGCAGTGCTTGCGGTAGATGCTGCATATTCTGTAGCAGACCTGGACACCCAGCTGCCGCGCCTGCTGGAAAACCGCAGCGCTGTGTGGACGCCGTTCGCCACCCACAAGGGGCTGGAAGGCCGTATCGATGGCTGGTTGAACAAGGTGCGCGCGCGGGTCCGCTACGGCGCCCTGTGCCCGGATACCCAGCGCGACCTGTGCAGCGTGCTGGACGAGATGCGCATGTTCAAAGACGCCAGCGAGCAGGACACGATGCGCCGCGCCGCACAGATCAGCGCCGGCGCCCACATCCGCGCCATGCAGCTGTCGGCCCGCATGCTGCGCGCCGGCCAGGACGTGTTTGAGTACCACCTGGACGCCGAACTGCTGCACGAATTCCGCCGCCAGGGCTCGCAGTACCCGGCCTACGGCTCCATCGTCGCTGCGGGCGCGAATGCCTGCGTGCTGCACTACCGCGCCGACAAGGCCCCGGTGCGCAACGGCGAGCTGGTGCTGATCGACGCGGGTTGCGAGCTGGACGGCTACGCCAGCGACATCACCCGCACCTTCCCGGCCAACGGCAAGTTCAGCGGCCCGCAGCGCACGCTGTACGAGCTGGTGCTGGCCAGCCAGGATGCGGCCGTCGCCGCCACCAAGCCCGGCGCCCGCTTCACCGATCCGCATGACGCCACCGTGAAAGTGCTGGCCCAGGGCATGCTGGACGTAGGCTTGCTGGACAAGAACAAGGTCGGCACCGTGGACGACGTGATCGCCAGCCGCGCCTACTTTGCCTACTATATGCACCGCACCGGCCACTGGATCGGCATGGACGTACACGACTGCGGCAGCTATGTGGAGCAGTCGGAGATCGGCGCCAGCAGCCAGCGCAAGGACCCGCTGAGCGGCGAAACCATCACCAACCGGCCGAGTCGCATCCTGCAGCCCGGCATGGCGCTGACCATCGAGCCCGGCATCTATGTGCGCCCCGGCCCGGGCGTACCCGAGGCCTTCCACAACATCGGCATCCGCATCGAGGACGACGCCATCGTCACGGCCACCGGCTGCGAACTGATCAGCCGCGGCGTGCCGGTGGATCCGGACGCGATCGAGGCCCTGATGCGGGATTAAGCAGCTTTTACGGCTCTACGCTATAATAATGATCTCGGTAGATGGGCTTCGCCATGGAGCTCCGCGATGCAACCCAACACATCGCACCACCACGCCGAGCCTGCACCCCCGAGTTTGTCCGCACCCTGTCATGCTGTGCGGACCCAGGGCTCCAAGTGCTTTGCGCGCAAAACCCCTCCCCACCGGGTGCTGCGCAAGACCTGCCTCCAGTGCAATTCCATCGGAAGCCTGTCTAAAACCCGCAGTGTGACAAGACGTATTTCTGGCGCGCCCATTAGTAAGGCCGCCTTGTTTTCCATAATGAATAAAAATAATTCGATTGCTGCCGGCAAATATTTGCTCTCGCCGCTGACCCGTGAACAGGCCGATGGTCGTTTTGGCTCCTCCGTGTCGATCCGTAATGGCTCGCACGACCGTGTCATGCGTTTCGTGGCCCTGTTCGACGATGCCACAACCGCGACACAATACGCAGTTGAGCAAGGTTTGCAGTGGGTGCGCGCGCGCCACGCCAATCCGAGCGCCGCGCACGCCTAAAAACGCCTAAAAGTTACTTACATACTGTCCAATTCTCAAGGAATTTATCCATGGCAAAAGAAGAACTGATCGAAATGAAGGGCCTTGTGTCCGAAGTGCTGCCCGACTCGCGCTTTCGCGTGACGCTGGAAAACGGCCACGTACTGATTGCCTACACCGCGGGCAAGATGCGCAAGAACCACATCCGCATCCTGGCCGGTGACCATGTGTCGCTGGAACTGTCGCCTTACGATTTGTCCAAGGGCCGTATCACCTTCCGCCACATTGCCGGCCGAGCGCCCACCTCTACGCGCTTCGCGTAATTCTGGCGTAAGCAAAACCCCCTACGGGTGCCGCCTTTGGGCGGACCCTACAATCGCAGTCCCTTTGACACAGTGGCTGCCCGGCGCGTTTCCGGTCGGCGGCCATGGCAGGAGACACGCCAGATGAGCAACCCCACGGCTAACGCCGAAGAAAAACGCGCCGAGCTGCGTCGCGCTGCCCTCGAATACCACGAGTTCCCCACGCCCGGCAAGATCGCCATCGCGGCGACCAAACAGCTGGTCAACCAGCATGACCTGGCCCTGGCGTACTCGCCCGGTGTGGCCGCGCCATGCGAAGAGATCGTCAAAGACCCGAACAACGCCTTCAAATACACCAGCCGGGGCAACCTGGTCGCGGTGATCACCAACGGCACGGCCGTGCTGGGCCTGGGCGATATCGGCCCGCTGGCTTCCAAGCCGGTGATGGAGGGCAAGGGCGTGCTGTTCAAGAAGTTCGCCGGCATCGACGTGTTCGACCTGGAGATCGACGAGAAACATGATCTCGACAAGCTGGTCGACATCATTGCCTCGCTGGAACCGACCTTCGGCGGCATCAACCTGGAAGACATCAAGGCCCCCGATTGCTTCTACGTCGAGCGCAAGCTGCGCGAGCGCATGAAGATTCCGGTGTTCCACGACGACCAGCATGGCACAGCCATCTGCGTGGGCGCAGCGATTCTGAACGGCCTGAAAGTCGTGGGCAAAGACCCGAAAGACGTCAAGCTGGTCACCTCTGGCGCTGGCGCTGCGGCTCTGGCCTGCCTGGGCCTGCTGGTCAAGCTGGGTATCCGACGCGAAAACATTTATGTCACCGATCTGGCCGGCGTGGTCTATGAAGGCCGAACCGA
The DNA here is from genome assembly GCF_031458075.1 of Rhodoferax ferrireducens. Lineage (GTDB taxonomy): Bacteria > Pseudomonadota > Gammaproteobacteria > Burkholderiales > Burkholderiaceae_C > Rhodoferax_B > Rhodoferax_B ferrireducens_A. The sequence goes on from NZ_JAVDXT010000003.1 coordinate 327,276, forward strand.
ACTGATGGACGAAGACAAGATCGTCTATGCCCAAAAGACTTCGGCCCGCACCCTGGGCGAAATCATCGAAGGCGCCGACGTGTTTCTCGGCCTGTCGGCCGGTGGCGTGCTGAAAAAAGACATGGTGGCCAAGATGGCCGCCAAGCCGCTGATTCTGGCGCTGGCCAATCCGAACCCCGAAATCTCGCCCGAAGACGTGAAGTCGGTACGCAGCGATGCCATCATCGCCACCGGCCGCACCGACTACCCGAACCAGGTCAACAACGTCCTGTGCTTCCCCTACATCTTCCGCGGTGCGCTGGACGCAGGTGCATCCACCATCACGCTGGAGATGGAAATTGCCGCGGTGCACGCAATTGCCGAGCTGGCCCAGGCCGAGCAGAGCGAAGTGGTGGCTGCCGCCTACGCGGGTGAGCAACTGGCCTTCGGTCCCGAATACCTGATCCCCAAGCCGTTCGACCCGCGCCTGATGATCAAGATCGCCCCGGCTGTGGCCCAGGCTGCCGCCGACAGCGGCGTGGCGCTGCGCCCCATCCAGGACATGGATGCCTACCGCGACCGCCTGCAAAACTTCGTCTACGCCTCCGGCACGACGATGAAACCAATCTATGACGCGGCCAAGAATGCGGCCAAGAAGCGTGTCTGCTACGCCGAAGGCGAAGAAGAACGCGTGCTGCGCGCTACCCAGATCGTGGTCGACGAAGGCCTAGCCCGCCCGACTCTGATCGGCCGTCCGGCCGTGATCGCCGAGCGGATCAAGAAATTCGGCCTGCGTCTGCGCGAAGAGCTGGACTACGACGTGGTGAACGTCGAGCAAGACCACCGCTACCGCGATTTCTGGCAGACCTACCACCGCATGACCGAACGCAAGGGCGTGACGGCACAAATGGCCAAGATCGAGATGCGTCGCCGGCTGACCCTGATTGGCAGCATGCTGCTGCACAAGGGCGAAGTCGACGGCATGATCTGCGGCACCTGGGGCCACACCTCCATCCACCTGCACTACATCGACCAGGTAATCGGCAAACGCGCTGGCGGCTGTGACAGCACCCCGCAAGATGTGCCGGTGTATGCCTGCATGAACGGCTTGATGCTGCCGGGCCGCCAGGTATTCCTGGTGGACACCCATGTCAACTACGACCCCACGGCCGAAGAGCTGACGGAAATCACCGTCATGGCCGCCGAGGAAATGATGCGCTTCGGCCTCAAGCCCAAGGCCGCGCTGCTATCCCACAGCAACTACGGCCAAAGCAACCAGCCGACCGCGGTAAAGATGCGCCGGGTGCTGGAATTGCTGAAAACCGAGGCCCCCTGGCTGGAAGTGGACGGTGAAATCCACGGAGACATGGCACTGGACGCCGCCGCGCGCGCTGCCGCCATGCCGCACAGCCCGCTCACCGGCAGCGCCAATTTGCTGGTGTTTCCAAATATCGATGCGGCGAATATTTCCTACAACCTGCTGAAAACCGCAGCTGGTGGCAACATCGCCATCGGCCCGGTGCTGCTCGGTGCTGCCAAACCTGTACACATTCTGACCGCCAGCGCCACGGTGCGAAGAATTGTAAACATGACGGCTTTGACCGTGGCCGACGCCAACGTGGTGCGATAAGCCCAAATTCGCCAGCAAGTACTAACTTATTGGCGCCAAAACCCTGCAGAGGCTGCTCATTTTTTGGGCAGCCTCTTGCTTTTTCAGGGTACATGCGGCACACTAGCGCCTTGAAATTTTCGGGTTAACCCGAAGTTCGCAGAAGCCGCATTCACCATGTTCCCGAACGCACACCCCATTACCCGCAGGCATCTAATTGCATTGCTGATAGGGGCCGCATCGGTACTGTGCACCCCTTTGGGGTATGCGCGTCAATCCACCGAGCCAAGCAATTTGCAGGCCATCCGGGTTGCCGAGCTACCTGTACAAGGGCGTGCCACCTACTTGCTGATCCAGCAAGGTGGGCCATTTCCTTTTGATAAGGATGGTACGGTGTTTGGCAACCGTGAACGTATTTTGCCTTCCCAGCAGCGCGGCTACTACCGCGAATACACCGTGAAAACGGTGGGTGTACGCCACCGGGGCGCCCAAAGAATTGTTTGCGGTGGACGTCCCAGAACGCCAGATGCTTGTTTTTATACCAGTGACCACTACGCTAGTTTTCGCCAGATCGTCGAATGAGTTGTAAGGGTCTGGTTCCACAGAATTTTGAAGCCGGGGTAAATTAGATGATTGAAAAGAAAGCGGAGACGGATATGCCTCTTCGCAACGTTAGAACCAATATCGTGCAGTCCATACGCGCCTTCCGGGTGCAGGATCTGCAAGACGCCGCCCTGGGCCTGGGCCAGCATTTCCTGTACGCCAACCTGGCCAATGCCCAGAGCAAACAGGACGTGCTGGACATGATCGCCCAGCAGTTCACTTTTCCGACCCACTTCGGCAAGAACTTCGACGCGCTGTACGACTGCATGACCGATCCATTGCACAAATCGGGCCCGCAGCCTGGTTTTGTGGTGGTTCTGGAGCAAATCCCTGCGCACGCCAAGTTCGACAAGGAAGCGCGCGAGCAGCTGCTCGACATCTTCCGCGAAGCTGCCGACTACTGGGGGGACAGGAAGATTCCGTTCCGATGCTTCTATTCTTTTCTGTAGCCCGTTCTGCACAAAACAGCCAAGCAGAACGGGCGAACGAGGCAGGCAGCGATGCCGTCTCGGGCATTGAGTTGGAGTCTGGCGAAAAGATGCCAACCGACAAACTGGTAGATGTATCCCCATTGGCGCTGCGCATGAGCAGCCCCTTTAACGCGGGATACTGGTTGGCCGCCGCTTAAATCTGAGCTGCGCACCTCCCAACAAAAAGCCCGTCCTTGGACGGGCTTTTTTACATTTGGGCGGCAGTCACTACCAAGGCCAGGGCGATGTACTCGTCCACCGGCACTTCCTCGGCCCGGCGCTGCACGTCGAAGGTGCCGGCAAAGCCCTTGTCGGTCAACCACTTGCCCAGGGTGTGGCGCATGATCTTGCGGCGCTGGCTGAACGCCACCTGGACGATCTCACTCAGCAGCTTCACATCCACGGCCGCCGGATCGGTGCGCGGCAGCATGCGCACCACGGCGCTGTCTACGCGCGGCGGCGGGTCAAAGGACTCGGGCGGCACGAACAGCACGTTTTCCATCGCATAACGCCATTGCAGCATTACGCTCAAGCGGCCATAGGCGGCGGTGGATGGCCGCGCCACCATGCGGTCTATGACCTCTTTTTGCAGCATGAAATGCTGGTCTTCCACCACCGCCACCGCGTCCAGCAGATGGAACAGGATGGGCGTGGAGATGTTGTATGGCAGGTTGCCCACCACGCGCAGCTTCTTGAACGTCGATGCTATGGAATCCGTAGCTGCTTGTGCAGCCTGCAGCTGCGTAAAGTCGACTTTTAATACATCAGACTCGACCACCGTGAGCTGGGGATGCTGGCGCAGGCGCTGCGCCAGATCCCGGTCCAGCTCGACCACGGTGAGGTGGCCCAGGCGCTCCACCAGCGGCTGGGTCAGGGCGGCCAGGCCCGGGCCGATCTCCAGCATGCGGTCGCCGGGCTGCGGATTGATGGCATCGACGATGGCATCGATGATGCCGCGGTCGGACAGGAAATGCTGGCCAAAACGCTTGCGCGGGATGTGTTTCACTGGGGCGCTTCGCGGAATTCGACGTAGGCCCGCGAACGCAGGTCCTGGATCCAGCGCGCATAGGCTTCGTCGAGCTTTTTCTCGCGCACGATGCCGCGCGCAATCTCGCGCCGCTCGCGCTCGGTCAGCGTGGCTTCGCGGCGTTCCAGGAGCTGCACCAGGTGCACGCCAAAGCGCGACACCAGCGGGTCGGCGATCTGGCCCGGTTCCAGATTGTTCAAGACCTCTTCGAACTCGGGCACGAACTGGCCGGGGCTGGACCAACCCAGGTCACCGCCCTGGCTGGCGCTGCCGTCCACCGAATTCTCTTTCGCCAACTGGGCAAAATCCGCCTGCTTGTTCTGGATCCGGCGCTTGAAATCCGCCAGCCGCTCAACAGCCGCAGCCTCGGTCAGGCGCGGGCCGGTGCGCAGCAAGATATGCCGTGCGTGCTGCTGCTGCACCGTGGTGGCCACGCCGCCCTGGCGCTTGTCCAGCACCTTGAGCACGTGGAAGCCGGCGCCAGAGCGCAGCACGGCGCTGATACCACCGACCTCAAGGCCCCGGGTGCCATCGACAAACAATTCGGGATAGCGGTCAGCCGAGCGCAGCCCCAAGGTACCGCCATTGCTGCGATCTGGTGCGTCGGACTGCTCGCGCGCCAGGGCCGCAAAATCGGCACCGGCCACGGCCTTGGCGCGCACGCTCTCGGCCTTGGCCTGCAGTGTGGCGACTTGCGCGGGGGTGGCGTTCTCGGGTACGGCGACCAGCACCATGCCCAGGTTCAGCTCTAGCGCCGACATATCGGTGTTCGCCTGCTGGTCACGCAGGTACTGGTCGACATCGGAATCGCTGATGCGCTGGCGGGCATCGATTTCGCGGTCGCGCAAACGGGTGATCAGCAGCTGGTTGCGCAGCTCTTCGCGGAACTGGGCGGGCACCATGCCGTCCTGGGCCATGCGCTTGCGCAACTCAGGCACGTCCATCTGGTTCTGCCGTGCCACATTCAATTCGGCGCCGTCTACCGTGGCATCGTCCACCTTGATGCCGGATTCGCGGGCCAGCTGGAGCTGGGCTTTTTCGATGATCAGGCGTTCCAGCACCTGGCGCGCCACCGCGCCGGTGTCGGTGGACGGGTTGCCCTGCTGCGCCATTTGCTGCATTGCCCGCAGCACCCGGGTACGCACCTCGTTGTTGGTGATGGGCTCGGAATTGACCACGGCAACGATGAAGTCCGCCTGGCGCTGAGGATCTGCCGCACGCGGAGCCCCCATGCCCGCCAGGCCGGTGCCGGAAGGAGACGTGGGGCGCAGGCCCTGGGCGGAGACGGTCAAGGCCGTCAGCGCCGCCAAGCCCAGCAGCGTCATGCGAGAAATTCGGTGGCTCATGGTACGGGTAGGGGACATATTGGAAGAACGTAAAGGCTAGTCGTACTGGCTGAAGCGGCTGGGGGTGGAAATCTGTTCACGCAAGTACTGGTAGCGGGGGATGTTTTCTTTCAGGACCGACAAGGGGTTGGTGCCCACACCCAGGCGGGTGAAGCCGACAAACTCCAGCTGGAACGCGATTTTCTGGCTTGCGGTGGAGGTACTGGTTTGGGTCCGGCTCAGGACCACCCGGCCCAGCCAGCAACCCGCATCGTATTCAAAGCCCAGCACCGCATCCACCATCTTGCGGTCCTGCATGCTGTAGTTCATGCGGCCCACGCTGTACCAGCGGCCGGCACTAGGCTCTGCGTCGCCCCATGGCGCGCTCAGCGGCCATTGCCAGCCGATGTCGATCTGTTCGCTGGTGCCACGCTGGTAGCGGTAGTTGGCACTGATCACGCGGTAATTGCCCGGGTTCCAGCGTCCGCCGACGGTCGAACGCTCGGAACGGCCGGTCTTGGGGTTGTACTGCACCGTGGAGTCGAAACTCCAGCGCGGGTCCCAGTTCAGCTGTGCGCCGACCAGCACATCGCTGAGCCGATCCGACACCGGCGTGCCGCCAGGCAGGGTGACGTTCTGGTCCGCAAAGCGCAGGCGCTGGGCAATGCCGAAGCGGGCCAGTTCGGCACCGGTATCGGGCTCCAGGAAGCGGGTGGTCAGGCCCAGGGTCAGCAGATTGCTGTCGGAAATCCGGTCATTGCCGGAAAACGCGTTCTCGGTAAACACCGTGGCAAAGTTGAAGTCGTTCGCGCCCGTGTCGTAAATCGGCAGATTGCTCTGGTTGCGGTACGGGGTTCTGACATAGAAGGCCCGCGGCTCCAAGGTCTGGCGCAGCGCCTTGCCCCAGAAACTGGCGTCGCGCTCGAAAATCAGACCGCTATCCAAGCTGAAGGTCGGCACCGTGCGATCGGCGGTGGTGGCGCCATTGACCAACGCTTCGTCAAATGTGTACCGGGTCGCATGCAGCTGCACTTTGGGCGTGAGGAACCAGCCAGGCGCCACCCAGGGACGGCTGATCTGGCCGAGCACAAAGGCCCGCTTGGCGTTCGGCTGCAGCGTCAGGCTGCGGTCGGCGGAAAACTCGGTGTAGTCGCCGTCCACCGAGGCATCCAGGCCGCCCGGCAGGTCATAGCGGGCGTAACGCGCCGTCAGCTGGGGCAGACGGTCGTAGGGCGGCACGATGGGCGAGCTGATGCTCTGTATGGTTTGCCACTTGAGAGTGCGCACGCTGGTCGAAAAATTACCCCGGGCCCAAGACAGCGTAGCGTCGTTGGACAGCAGACGCTGGGTCAGCGTGGACGAGGTTTGCGTAAAGTCGGTCCAGTAATTGTCGTCACTGACCCGGTTCAGGTTCAGGTTCAGGCCCAGCTTACCGACACCCGACAAGCCGGAATCAATCGTTCCGGTATGCGTAAAAGCGTAGCCCCAGCGCGAGCTGTCGCGCAGCTTGTCGTCGGGCATGTAATTGGCGCGCAGCGTGCCACGGTAGTCGGGTTCCAGATAGCGGAATTCGCCCCCGAAATCGACGCCGCGCTTGCTCATCACGGTCGGAAACAAGGTCGCATCCCGATTCGGCGCGATGTTCCAATAATAAGGCACCGTCAGCTCGGCGCCGTTGGTGCTGTCCAGGCCGATGGTCGGCGGCAAAAATCCCGATTTGCGCTTCTCCGACAGTGGAAAGTCCATGGCCGGGAAGGCCATGATGGGCACGTCCTTGAAGCGCAGCACCGCGCCATCGGCCACGCCCACCTCTTCTTCGGTATCGATGCTGATCGAGGTGGCTTTCAGGATCCAGTCGGGCAGCCAGTCCGGGCCAGGCTGGCGGCGGCAGGTACTGTAGGTAGCGTTGTGCAGCACCACGCGCTTGTCGTCGATGAAATCGGCGCGGCTGGCTTCGCCATAGGCCCCGTTTTTCAGGATCTGGTAGCGCGGCTGGTCGAAGAAGCCCTCGAACGCATCCACCTTGAGCTGCAGCGTCGGGCCTTCGTAGATATTGCCGGCGCTGTTAATGTGCACATTGCCACGGGCCTTGAGCAAGTCGTCGGGCTGGTAGTACTCCACCCGGTCGGCCTTGACCACCATATCGCCCTTGCGCATCACCGCATTGCCCTCGATCACCGTGTCCAGATCGGGCCGGCCCAGGGTATGGTCGCCCGAAAAGAAGGTCGGCATCTGGTCGCGCATGGCCTGCGGGATCTGCTCCTGCAGCAAGGGGCTGGACTTGAGCACCAGCGGTGGGTCCATTTCTGGGGCGCCCTGGGCGTGCAAGGCGAACGGCAGCAGCGCGATGGCGACAAAGGCCACCGGCGTCAGGGTGAAGCGGCTACGGCGAAAGCTGCGCTGGAATTCAGGCATCAAAGAGGTGACTCAGTCAGGCGAAGGGGTTGTACAAAGCGGCGGGTCCGTGATCCAGCCAACCCGGATTTGTAGAATGGATTATCCATGAGCCCTCACTCCCCCTCGCCGTCCGCGGCAACTTCTTCGCCATCCACCCCCATCGTCTGGGCTGACGCCCAGCGCGCAACGGCCTTCCACGCCTGGTTGAACGGGCTCGCCGCCCCCCACCAGCTGCAGCTGGACAGCCTGCACCTGGCGGCGGCCGATGCCGGTTTCCGGCGTTACTTCCGCTTGCAAACCGCCACCGGCAGCTGCATCGCCATGGACGCCCCGCCCGACAAGGAGAACTGCCAGGCCTTCGCCCAGGTCGCCACGCTGATGGCCCAGGCTGGCCTGCGCGCTCCCGAAGTGCTGGCCTGGGATGAGCCGAACGGCTTCATGCTGCTCACCGACCTGGGCACGCAAACCATGCTCGACGTACTGCAGCCCGAGACACCGCTGGCCAACACCGGCCTGTACCACCAGGCGGTGGACACGCTGATCACCTGGCAACGCGCGTCCCAGCCCGGCGTGCTGCCGGCCTACGATGCTGCCGTGCTGCAGCGCGAACTGGCCTTGTTCCCCGACTGGTACGTGGCCCAGCACCGCGGCATCACCCTGGACGACAGCCAGCGCGCCACGCTGGCATCGGTATTCGCCCAGATCGTCGCCAACAACCTGGAAGCCCCCAGCGTCTACGTGCACCGCGACTTCATGCCTAGAAACCTGATGGTCGGCGCCGACAAACTCGGTGTGTTGGATTTCCAGGACGCGCTCTACGGCCCCATCACCTACGACATCGCCAGCCTGCTGCGCGACGCCTTCCACAGCTGGGAAGAAGACTTTGTGCTGGACATCACCATCCGCTACTGGGAGCGCGCGCGCAAGGCCGGCCTGCCGGTGGGCGACGACTTTGGCGCCTTCTACCGCAGCGTCGAATGGATGGGCCTGCAGCGGCATCTGAAGGTCGCCGGCATCTTCGCCCGCCTGACCCTGCGCGACGGCAAGCCCAAGTACCTGGCCGACACGCCGCGCTTCATCGCCTACATCCGCGCCACCGCCGGCCGCTACCGCGAGCTGAAGCCGTTGCTGCACCTGGTCGACAAGATCGAAGGCACACAGGCAACTACGGGTTTTGCTTACGGAAGGATGTAGGTCGCCACTCGGCTCGGCGCCACTTTATGCATGGTGACTTTGGCGATTCGCATGTATAAAGAGGCAGCAATTTCTCACGGAGCGTCCCCCATGGCATACGGTACCCGGATGTATTCGGTCTTAGGTTTCTGCCTGGTGCTGGCACTTCCGGGATACGCACAGCCAGCCCCTCCACCCAGCAAGCCAGCCGTAGCTGTGGAGCTGAGCCTGGACGCCATGCGACAGGTGGTCGCCGATGCGAGCAAGCACGGCGCTCCCTGGAACGGCCCCGAATCTGGTCCTGCGGCATACGCGGGCGCCACGGTGGCAATAGTCAGTGAAGATCTGCGCAATGGCGGAATTCTCGGTGTCGGCAAGGGCATCCAGGAAGCCGCCAAAACGATCGGCTGGAACACCAAGATTTACGACGCGGGAGGAACGCCTGCAGGGCGCGCCAAGGCTCTTGCCACAGCGCTGGCTTTGAAACCGGACGGCGTCATCCTGGTCGGCATCGATGTCAAAGAAATTCAAGCCCAGCTGGCCCCATTTGAAGAACGTAAAGTGCCCATGGTGGGCTGGCACGTCGGCCCCAACGCCGGCCCGATTGTCGGCAGTCCGATCGCCATGAACGTGTCCACCAACCCACTGGATGTGGCGCGTATCACGGCCATGGCGGCGGTGGTCGCGTCCGAGGGGCGGGCGGGTGTAGTGGTCTTCACCGACAGCAACTTCGAAATTGCCATGGCCAAGTCCAACGCCATGGCGGATGTCATACGTGCCTGCAAGGGCTGTCGCTTGCTGGAAATCAAGGACGTGGCGATTTCCAAAAGTGCCGAATTGATGCCTGCCGCGACGCAAGACCTGCTCAAACGCTATGGCACGCAGTGGACGCATGCGCTGGCCATCAATGACATCTACTTTGACTATGCCGCGCCAGAACTGACCCATGCCGGCAAATCCAGCAAAAGCGTCAACATGCTTTCCGCCGGCGATGGCAGCGCCGCCGCCTTCCTGCGCATCCGGGCGGGCACGTTCCAGACCGGCACGGTTTCCGAGCCGCTGAATCTCCACGGCTGGCAACTGGTGGACGAATTGAATCGCCTGCTGGCCCGCCAGCCGGTCAGCGGCTACATCGTTCCCGTGCATCTGGTTACCGTCGACAACATCGCTTTCGATGGCGGCGCCCAACGCCAATACGATCCCGACAACGGCTACCGCAACATCTACCGACGCATCTGGAAACGTTAAGAACACACGCAGGAATTCATTGCTGAATATGCACTTGCGGCTACCCCGGTCTCTGCGCAACCAGTTCATACTGGCCCTTTCGGCACTGGCGCTGCTGGTCTTGGCTGGCGGCGTAACTGCCGTGTATGCCTTGCGTGTCAACACGGATGCCACCCAGCTGCTGGCCGAAAAGCGCCTGGTGCAGATGCAGGACGCGCAAGACCTCGTCCGCCGCACCTTGCTCATCGAGCGTGAGGCCTACCAATTGGCCACGGCTGCATCCGTCGACGCCATGCGCGAGAGCTATACCGACATCCTCAAGCAACTGGAAGTGTTCGACCGCACCATAGACCGTCTCGCTGCTGCCGACGAAGATCTTGGTGTGCTCGACCTGCACCAGTCCAGCCAGTTGTTTCGCAATACCGTGAACATCGTCGGGCAACTGCGAGAAAGCGACTTGCAAGCCGCCGCGCCTGCCCAAGGTGGTGCCGAGGCAAACCAGCAGTTCCACACAGAACTGCGCGAACAGGCCGGGCTGATGGTAGAGACGACCCAGGCGCAGTCCGACCGCGTCACCCAGGACTACCGGGACGCCATGCTCGCACTGGCGGAAACCTCGCAGAAAAACCAGCGTTGGGTCACGGTTTTACTGTCGGCCAGCTTGCTGCTGGCATGGCTGGTGGCGCAAAGCTTTCTCGGCAAACATGTGCTGGCGCGCCTGCAATTGGTCAGCAAGAGCCTGCGCAAAACCGAGGTGGGCGAGGGGCATTTTGTGGTTCCGGTACAGGGAAGCGACGAGATTGGAGCCATGGCCCGCGCCGTCGAGCAGTTCCAGGAAGACCGCCAACAGCTGGCCCTGGCCAACGCCGCCTTGCTGGTCGAAAAAACCCGGCAAGAAGAGCTCATCCATAAACTCGCAGAGGCCCACAGCCAGTTGCTGCAGTCGGAAAAGCTGGCCTCCATCGGCCAGCTGGCGGCCGGCGTGGCGCACGAAATCAACAATCCCGTTGCTTTTGTGAACTCGAACCTGGGCACCTTGCAGGGCTATGTGGAAGACCTGTTCAAAACCCTGGCCGCGTACGAGCAGGGCGAAAAAGAAATGAGCCCGGCAACCCAGCAGGCCATGCGTGAACTGAAGCAGCAGATCGACATCGTCTACCTGCGTGAAGACGTAAGCAGTCTATTGGCCGAATCCATGAGCGGCTTGCAGCGCGTCAAACGCATCGTGCAGGACCTGCGGGACTTTTCCCACGTGGACGAGACCGACAAGCAGTGGGCCAACCTGGAATCCGGCCTGGACAGCACCCTGAACGTCGTGGGGAGCGCGCTCAAGGACAAGGCCGAGGTGGTCAAGGAATACGGCAACATCCCGGAAATCGAGTGCATCCCCTCGCAAATCAACCAGGTGTTCATGAATCTGCTGATCAACGCCGGGCAGGCCATCGAAGAGCATGGCCACATTACCTTGCGCACCGGCCTGGACGACGAGAACGTCTGGGTAGAAATACAGGACACGGGCAACGGCATCCCACCTGAAAATCTGGACCGTATCTTCGACCCCTTCTTCACCACCAAGCCCGTTGGCACCGGCACCGGCCTGGGTCTCTCCATCTCTTACGGCATCATCAGCCGGCATGGCGGACGGATCGAAGTGAGAAGCGAGCCCGGACAAGGCGCCACCTTCAAGGTGCTGCTGCCGCGGCATGGCGTCGCCGCACGCGCGAAGGCCCATTCCGAGGTGGCATGAACGAGGGCTGCGCCAGCGCCACACCGGGAAACCGCATAATTGCCCCCTCTCAAGAATACGCAAGCCGCTGCAAAGCCAGACCTCTGGGTCTGAGGGGCACTTGCCCACACCAAGCTCTTGCGCCAGCTTCTTGCGCCTGAACCTGCCATTAAAAATGGCAGTTTCCGCATATACAACAAAGCCTTACAGCTACATAAACAATAGCAATTACCTGTATGCCCCGTTTTTACTGCCCCGCCCCTTTGGCTACCGGGGCCGTTCTCGATTTACCCGCCGGCCCCGCCCGCCACGTGCAGGTGCTGCGCATGCAGCCCGGCCAGAGCATCACGCTGTTCAATGGCCAGGGCGGCGAATTTGAAGCGGTGATCGACCGCATGGGCCGCAGCGATGTGACCGTGACCGTCGCCAGCCACGACCCGGTGGAGCGCGAAGCCGCGCGCGCCGTGCACCTGGTGCTGGGCATGCCGGCCAATGAGCGCATGGACTGGCTGGTCGAAAAAGCCGCCGAGCTCGGCGTGGCCAGCATCCAGCCGCTGGTGACCGAGCGCAGCGTGCTGCGCCTGAACGGCGAGCGTGCCGACAAGAAGCGCGCCCACTGGCATGCGGTCGGCGTCGCCGCCTGCGAGCAGTCGGGCCGGAACCGCGTCCCCGATGTCTTCCCCGTACGCAGCTTTGCCGACTGGGTGGCCTCGGCCCCGGCCGAATCCGCCTTGCTGCTGTCTTTACGCAGCGGCAGCCGGCCCTTGCTGGCCGCCGCTCCCGCCAGCGGCCCCCTCCATTTCCTCAGCGGCCCCGAAGGCGGACTCAGCCCGGCCGAAGAAGATGCCGCCATCGCCCGCGGCTTCCGCCCCGTGACCTTGGCGAACCGCGTGCTGCGGGCCGAAACCGCCCCGCTGGTCGCCCTGGCCCAACTCCAGTTCTAGCCATGGACGATTTACTCCCCACCGACAGCGACACCCGGCTGTCGGATTACTTCCGCGACGCCGACTTCGCCAGCGAATCCATCACCGCCTGGCGCATCGACGCGCAGGGCGCGCTGGTCGACGCGCTGCGCGGCCTGTTCCACGGCCCGTCCGGCCTGGTGCGGCTGCGGCTCTGGGTCTTCATGGGCCTGCTGGGCCAGAGCGAAGCCAGCCTGAACCGCGATGAACTGAATGAGTTGTTCCACGCCGTGCGCCCCGAAGCGCTGGAAACCGTGTTCAAACGCTTCCGCGACACCGGCCTGCTGCTGTGGGACGAAACCCAGCGCCGCACCAGCCTGACGCCGCTGGCCCAGCAACTGGCCGGCGTGCTCGGCGTACTCAACACCGCCCCCCCCGGCGACGGCGAAGACGGCGACCTGGCCAGCCTGCTCGGCCAGGTCGTGGGTGCCGACCAGCTCGGCACCCTGGACGCCGCCCAGGTGCAAATGCTGCAAGCCCAGCTGGGCCGCCTGCACGCCGAATTCGAGGACGCGATTGCCAGCGGTTCCGAATTCCGCCTGCGCGAGGCCCGCAAACGCTACGACCGCGCCGCCCGGCTGATCGACAAGGCCTCCACCGCCATCACCGCCATCATCGGCCACGCCCACGGCCATGTGACCATGGAGCGGGCTGCCCGGGCCCTCGGCCAGGCGCAGAGCCGCCTGCTGGCCATGGCCAGCCAGTTCAACCGCGCGCTGCAGCAGGTCGACCGCGAGCGCGTAACCCTGGGCACCACCGGCATCACCAGCACCGACGTGAAACGCTGGCTGCAAACCCTGGCCAGCCCTGAACACCTGCTGAAAGACGCGCTGTCCCACCCGGTGGGACTGGTCGCGCTGGCCCCCCATGAATTGCTCGATGTGACCGAAGCCGAATTTGAACGCGACCGCCCCACGGCCAGCCTGCCCGATGCCCTGCCCGAATCCCAGGTCGCGCCGGTCGGCGAACTCAGCGCCGTGGCCTTGCCGCAGGCACTGGCCGATCTGTCCGAACTGCTGGCCGCCTGGCATACCGACACCCCCAGCCCGCGCACCGCAGTCGACGCGCTGCTGGGCGATATGCCACAGGACGCGGCCTATGCCGAAGTCGCCTACAAGGCCCAGCTGCTGCCGCTCCTGGGCGACGCCCAGGCCTGCCTGCTGCCCGGAGCCACCGGCGACCTGGCACGCCAACCCTGGCGTGTCGAATGGAGCACCGACTTCCTGACCCTGGACCATCCGACCCTGGCCGGCGTCAGCGCCGGCCAATTGCTGTCCACCGCAACCCCTGAAAAAAGCGAATAAGCCATGGACGAAGCCGCCCTGTTAGTCGCCGAGCTGCTGGCCCGCCGCAGCCTGCCGCGCACCCATCCGCGTGTGAAGCGCGCGCTGGTGAATGCCGAACTGTTTGCCCAGACCGAGCAGCGCCTGGCCGACATCGGCCTGCGCTGGATGGACAACATCTATGCCGAGCACGTCAGCCTGGCCCTGCTGCCCGCCGCGCAAACCAGCGTGATGGGCGAGGCCGGCCTGAACGCCAACAACAACCTGGAGCTGCCGCGCGACGGCGTGGCCCTGCTGGTGGTGCTGTGGTCGCTGATCATCCTGCCTAAGCGCGAACGCCAGACCAGCCGCGCCCCGGTGGCCGAGCCGCAGAACGAGATGTTCGCCAGCAGCAAGCCGCTGCCACCGGTGCGCGATGTGAGCCCGGTGCTGTCGTACAAAGCCTTGCTAGAAGACTACGGCCCGCAGCTCGGCAAAAAGACCCGGCTCGACGGCAACCTCAAGCTGCTGGAGCGCCACGGCTTCATCCTGCGCCGCCAGGACGACATCGCCGAGGGCCCGCTGCTCGACGTGCTGCTGGACTACGACATCCTGGCCCCGCGCATCCTGGATGGCGCCTTGGCCGATGTCCTGGCCCGCGAACAAGCCGCCCGCCAAGCCGAAAAACCTTCCGAAGACTGAAGCCATGTTCCACCTGCAAAGCCTGGAGTTGGTCCATTGGGACTACTGCCAACGCGTCAGCCTGCCGCTGGACGCCTCCATCATCACCATCGCCGGCCCCAACGGCTCGGGCAAGACCACGCTGCTGGACGCGATGCGCACCCTGCTGGGCCTGAAATGCTCGTCGCCGCGCGACTACAAGACCTATGCGCGGCATGCCGGCGCGAATATCGCCTGGCTGCGCGCCGTGGTCGACAACACGGCGCAAACCCGCCAGACCAGCAGCCGCCCGTTCGCCAAGCGCCTGCTGTACAGCGACCAGGTGACCCTGGCCTGCCGCATCGAACGCAACGGCGGCGACTGGCAGCGCCGCTACATGGTGGTCGAGGGCGACGCCAGCATCGAACAGCTGAGCGCCACGCCCGACAAAGACCTGGGCCTGATGGGCATCGAGGCCTGGGGCCGTGTCCTGTCCGCCGCCGGCCTGTCGCCAGCCATCGCCAAGGTGCTGTCGCTGGAGCAGGGCCAGACCGACCGCCTCTGTGAATTCAGCCCGCGCGAGCTGCTGCGCCTGGTGTTCGACGTGTTCGGCGACCAGGAGGTACTGAACCACTACGACACCGCCCGCGAACACCAGCAGCAGCTGGGTCGCGAAATGGCCCAGGCCGAACACGAGCTCGACCACAGCAAGGCCCAGCTGGCCGAGCTGCAAAGCCGCGTCAGCAACTACCAGAACTGGCAGCACAAGGTGCAGGAGCAAGAGCGCCTGGCCACCGAGGTGGTGCCGGTGCTCGAATGGCACGGCCAGCGGCAAAAGCTCACCGAGCGCAGCCGCGAGCAGCGCCGCCAGCGCCAGCAGCACCGCCAGGCCCTGGCCGAACGCGCGCGGCAGAACGCCCAGCTGCTGGAGCTGCTCGAAGTGCGCAGCCAGGCCGACGCCCACGCCAGCCAGCTGCTGCAGGAGCGCGATGCCGCCGCCGTACAGCGCGACAGCACGCGCGACTTCGAACGCCCGCTGGAAGACCTGGCCAAGCGCGAAACCGAACTGCTGGCCCTGGTCGACAAGGAAAGCGACGCCGAAGCCCTGACCGCCCATCTGCAAACCCTGCACACCCAGGAAGAAGGGCTGCAGGCCCGGCACAGCGCCACACTACAAAAAAGAGAGCTAGCAGCGCAGGCACTATCTGCGCTAGAGGGCAAAAACACTCCGCCGCATCCGGAAGACGCGCGGCGCCTGCGCCAGCGCCTGCAGGCGCAGAAAATCGGCCACCGCTTCCTGGCCGAGGTGGTCGAGGTGCGCGACGAGCATTGGCGTGCCGCCATCGAAGGCGTGCTGCGCCCGCTGCGCTGGATGGTGCTGCTGGAAAAAGCCGACGACGTGGCCCAGGCCGACAGCATCGCCTCGGCCGACCGCTACCGCCACTACATCACCGCCCCCGGCGACAGCGTGCCCCCGGCCGACGCCGCATCGCTGCTGGCCCAGGTGCGCTTCGACGCCAAGCTGCCGCGCTGGCTGATACAGCAGCTGCAGAACCTGCGCTGCGTGGCCGACCCGAGCGAAGGCCGCAAGACCAGCGGCAGCTGGATCACGCCCCAGGCCTATAGCTTCGACGGGCGCGGCGCACGCTCGGTCTGGGTCGAGCCGCGCGACCACCAGTTCGGCGCCGCCGCGCTGATCGCCCGGCGCGACGCTGTGGAGCGCGACCTGCGCAAGCTGGATGCCGAACTCGGCCCGCTGACGCAGGAGCTGCTGGCCCTGAAGCGGCAGATCAAGGACTGCCAGAAATCGCTGGAAGGCCATAGCGCGGCCCAAGAGCTGGCGCGCCGCAACGACGAGTTCAGCGCCGCCCGCCAGGCCCTGCCCGGCGCCAAGCAGGCCCGCGTCGCTGCCGCCCAGCATTGGCAGACGCTGGACAAGGCCTATGGCGACGCCAAGACCCGGCACCAGCAGACCGACACCCAGTACCGCCAGCTGGAGCAAAGCCTGCGCCAGAAGAACCAGGACGCCGACCGCCTGGTGGCCGAGCTGCTGCAGACGCGCAAACAGCAGACGGCGAACATCGACACCTCGAACCACCGGCGCCGCCAGATTCCCGAAAAATGGCGCACGGCCGAGGTGCTGCAAGCCCTGGTCAAGACCTACCAGAACGACACCCAGGCCCGGCTGCGCCTGCAGTCGGTGCACGAAGAACTGCAACTCGACACCTGGGAAAAAGACGCGACCGTGGAGGAACGCTACCGCCGCATGGAAGTGCTGGTGCGCGAGCAGGGCTACAGCCTGGGCGACCACCAGGCGAAGAATGCCCAGGCCGGCATCGCCGTACACAACGCCCGCGAAAGCTATATCGAAGTGCTGCGCAGCACGGTGCGGCGCTACCGCAAGAACATCCAGGAACTCGGCGAGCTGGCCGGCGTGGCGGTGAATGCCGACCTGCCGGTGCTGGAGAACGAAGACGCGGTGCTGGCCCAGGCCGGGCTGAAGGTGCACTTCAACTTCGACGGCAAGGGCAGCATCGGCCTGAACGACGGCGAGGCCTCCGGCGGCCAGCAGGTCATCAAGTCGCTGATCCTGCTGGTGGCGCTGCTGAAGGACGACGAAACCGCCTCCGGCGGCTTTGTCTTCATCGACGAGCCCTTCGCCCACCTGGACGTGCGCAACATCCAGCTGGTCGGCCACTTCCTGCGCTCGACCCAGGCCCAGTACGTGCTGACCACGCCGATCACCCACAACCTGGAGGTCTTCGAGCCCGCCGAGATCACCCTGATCACCAGCAAGAAGCCGAAGAACGCGCGCTGGGCGCCGCCAATCGCGGTGGCCAAGCGCCGCCCTCCGTTGGACAAAGCCGCCTGATTTAGATAAAAAAGGCCTGTAGCGCAGATAGTACCTGCGCTACCAGCTACCAAAACAATAGCAATCAGGAGGCGAGTTGCTGCATCTCCTGGTACAGGTCGGCCTTGCCTTCGAAGCCTATGCCGGGCAGCTCGGGCAGGGTCACATAGCCGTTGTCCACCTTGACGCCATCCGGGAAGCCGCCGTAGGGCTGAAACAGGTCGGGGTAGGACTCGTTGCCGCCCAAGCCCAGGCCGGCGGCGATCATCAGTGACATCTGGTGGCCGCCGTGCGGGATGCAGCGGGCTGGCGACCAGCCGTTTTCTTTGAGCATATCCAGGGTGCGCAGGTATTCGACCAGGCCGTAGCTGAGCGCGCAGTCGAACTGCAGCCAGTCGCGGTCGGGCCGCATGCCACCGTAGCGGATCAGATTGCGCGCGTCCTGCATGGAGAACAGGTTTTCGCCGGTGGCCATGGGGCCTGGGTAGTGCTGGGCCAGCTCGGCCTGCAAGGCGTAGTCCAGCGGGTCGCCGGCTTCCTCGTACCAGAACAGGTCGTACTGCGACAAGGCCTTGGCGTAGCTGACGGCGGTTTTCAGGTCAAAGCGGCCGTTCGCGTCCACCGCCAGCTTCTGGCCCGGGCCCAGCAGCTTGAGCACGGCTTCGATGCGCTGGCAGTCTTCGGCCAGCGAGGCGCCGCCGATCTTCTTCTTCACCACCGAATAGCCGCGGTCCAGGTAGCTGCGCATCTCGCGCTCCAGGCCGGCGATGCCCTGGCCCGGCCAGTAGTAGCCGCCGGCGGCGTAGACGAAGACCTTGCGGTTCGCCGTGCCGTTGCCATAGCGCTCGGCCAGCAACTGGTACAGCGGCTTGTCAGCGATCTTGGCGACCGCGTCCCAGACCGCCATGTCGATGGTGCCGACCGCCACCGAGCGTTCGCCGTGGCCGCCGGGCTTCTCGTTGGACATCATCGTGGCCCAGATCTTGTGCGGGTCCAGGTTGCTGCCGTCGTCATCCAGCAGGCTGGCCGGCTCGGCCTCCAACAGGCGCGGGATGAAGCGCTCGCGCATCAGCGCGCCCTGGCCGTAGCGGCCGTTGGAGTTGAAGCCATAGCCTATGACCGGCTTGCCGTTGCGCACCACGTCGGTGACTACCGCGACCAAGCTCAGCGTCATCTTCGAGAAGTCGATGTAGGCGTTGCGGATATTCGATTTGATGGGGCGCGTGGATTCGCGGATGTCGATGATTTTCATGGTCAGAAAGTACGTGGGTGGGTGGAATTCAGCGGGCCAGCGAGGACCCGCCGCAGATCTGGATTTCTTGGCCGGTAATCGCCGCCGCCGGCGGCGACAGCAGGTAGCCGACCAGGGCCGCGACTTCCTCGGGCTGGATCAGCCGCCCCAGGGGCGGCAGCTTGGGTGGCACAGTCTGGCGCGCGGGGTCGGCCAGCATGGCGGTCTGGGTGGCGGCGGGCGACACCACGTTGACCGTCACGCCCTGGGCTACGACCTCGGCGGCCCAGCTGCGCGCCAGGCCGACCAGCGCCGCCTTGGTGGCCGCGTACTGGCTGCGCCCGGCCACACCCTGGGCGACCCGGCTGCCGACGAGCACCACCCGGCCGCGGCCGGCGGCCGCCATGCGCGGCAGCACGCTGTTGGCGATGCGGGTCACGGCGTCCACATGCAGCTGCCACATCAGTGCGCCGCCGGCCGGCTGCAGGCTGCCCAGCGGGGCGACGCGCAGCACGCCGGCCGCATGCACCAGGGCCTGCAGCGTGGGCAGGGCGTCGGCCGCGGCTTCGGTGGCGGCGCCGTCGCTCAGGTCGACCTGCACATGCTGGAAGTGGGCATGGCTGATGGCGGGCGCTGCCACGTCGAAGCCGGTGACCTGCCAGCCCTGGGCCAGCAGCGTTTCGGCAATCGTCTTGCCTATGCCGGAGCTGCTGCCGGTGACCAGCGCGTGTTCATTGTTCGGCACGGATCTTCCCTTCACTGATGATCTTGGCCGAGCGGGCCATGTCCTCGCGCTCGAAGTGCTCGAAGTCCTCGCTGCTGCCGGGTGTCAGCAGCAGGCCTTGCTCCATCAGCTTCTCGCGCATGTCGGTAGCCAGGGCCTTGTTGACTTCGGCGTTCAGGCGCTTGGTGACCTCGGCCGGCAGCTGCGCCGGGCCCCACAGGCCGTACCAGCTGTAGAACTCGTAGCCGGGCACGGTTTCGCCGATGGTCTGCACATTCGGCAGGGTGGGCACGCGCTCCTTGGAAGTCACCGCCACCACCCGCAGCAAGCCGCTCTTGTTGAACGAGGACGAGCCCAGGATGGGGTCGATAAAGCCGTCGATCTGGCCGCCGATCAGGTCCTGGTAGGCGGGCGACGAGCCCTTGTAGGGCACGACCAGGTATTCCATGCCGCTCGCGCGCTTCAGCAGCTCGGTCGACAGATGGCCGGCCGAAGCGGTGGAACCGATGGCAAACGTCATCTTGCCGGGATTGGCCTTGGCGTAGGCGATCAGGCTTTTCACATCGGTGATCGGCAGGTTCTTGTTGACGGCGACCGCCAGCGGGGCCTTGGCCACCAGCGAGATGGCGGTGAAGTCCTTGACCACGTCGTAGTTGGCCGACTTCAGCACCATAGGCGTGGTGGTGAAGGTGGAGGCATTGAACAGCAGGGTGTAGCCGTCGGCCGGCGACTTGGCCACCGCCGACGCACCGATGATGCCGCCGCCGCCCGCGCGGTTTTCCACCACGAAGGACTGGCCGGTCTGTTCGCTGAGCTTTTGCGCCAGCATGCGGCCGACCACGTCCAGCGTGCCGCCGGGCGGGAACGGGATGATGACCTTGACCGGCTTGTTCGGATAAGCCTGGGCCCAGGCAGCGGGCGTGCCCAGACTGGCGCAGAGTGCCGCCGTGACGAACACGGCATGGAGGAATTGTTGGCGTTGCATGGTGTTGTCTCCGGGGGTGCGGGCTCAGCGCTTCAGCAGGCCGGCATTCGCCACGGCGGCGCGCAGGGCGGCCATTTCGGCCTCATTCGGTGCCTCGGTGGGCGGGCGCACGGTGGGCGCGTCCAGCACGCCGGCTAGGTACATGCCCATCTTCATGCGCGCATGGGCTTCGCCCGTGGGTTCGCCGCCGCCGTAGACCGCATCCTTCAGCGGCGTGATCACGGCCTGCACGGCCATCGCGCGTTTCAGGTCGCCGGCCTTTACCGCCTCCCACAGGTCGTTGATCAGGCCGGGAATGAAGGTGGCAAAGCCGACCAGTGCGCCGTCCACGCCCTGCACCATGCTGGCTAGCAGGTATTCGTCGTGGCAGGTCAGGATGGCCTTGGAGGCATCGGCCTTGCGGATGGCGGCGATGTCGGCCGCGTATTTGTTCATGTCGCGCTGGCCGACCTTGAAGGCCTGCACCGCCGGCAGCCGGGCCAGTTCGGCCAGGGTGGCCGAAGAATAAGAGGCCCGGGTCCAGGCCGGGTAGACATGGGCCACCAGGTCCAGGCCGACTTCGGCAATCGCCGCGAAGTAATGCGTCACATGGTCGGGCCGGAAGCCGAAGCGCAGCCAGTGGTGTGGCGGCATCACGTCGAGGCCCCGGGCACCGGCGTCGCGCGCCATGGCTGCGTGCTCGCGGGCATCGGCCAGGCCCTCGCAGACGATGGAGGAAATCACCGGCAGCCGGCCTTCCAGCTCGCTGGCCACGATGCGCGTGACCTGGGCGCGTTCGCGCGCCGTCAGCGAAAACACTTCACCGGTATGGCCGTTGGTCATGATGGCGACCACACCGGGCTGTTGCGCCAGCCAGGCGGCGTGGCTGCGCAGCGCAGCTTCGTCGATCTTGAAATCCGCGGTGAAGGGGCAGGCAATCGCGGGAATAATCCCCTTGTAGTTTTGAATCGTTGGCATGTGTTTGTCTCCTGGGTGCTATGGATCTGAGTGCGAGAGCCGCGATGGTCCAACAGCTGCGCATCACTGTCCAATGCCGTTTTTCTCCTCAGCAGTGCCGGCAAAGCACTGCTTGTTCTTCATTGCTTTATTTGGCGGATATGAACCTCTCCTGGCTCGAAGACTTTCAGGCCTTGGCCGCATCGGGCAACTTCTCGCGCGCGGCCGAGCAGCGGCATATGACGCAGCCGGCCTTCGGGCGCCGCATCAAGGCGCTGGAAGAGTGGCTGGGGGTCAGCCTGTTCGACCGCAGCGGCCACCCGGTGAGCCTGACGGAAACCGGCCAGTGGTTTGTCAGCGTGGCGCAGGACATCCTGCAGCGCGTGGCCCGGGTACCGGAGGAGGCCCGCGCGGTCGCCGATGCCAGCGCCGCCAGCCTGCGCTTCGCCGCCACCCATGCGCTGTCACTCACGTTTTTGCCGACCTGGCTGCGCAGCCTGGAATCGATCGCGCCCATCGGGCCGATACAGCTGGTGTCGGACGTGGCACTGCATTGCGAAGCCCTGATGCAGCAGGGGCGCGCGCAGTTTCTGCTGTGCCATGCGCATGCCGACGTGCCCGGCCGGCTCGACCCGGCAGACTTCAGCTCGGTACGGGTCGGCACCGACACTTTGCTGCCGGTCTGCGCACCCGATACCGCGGGCAAGCCGCGCTACCTGCTGTCCCACACCGGCAAGACCGCCGTGCCCTTGCTCGCCTTCAGCACCGAGTCCGGCCTGGGCCGCATCGTGCGGGCCTTGCGCGGCGAAGCCCTGGACAAAGCCCATGCCGAACCGGTGTTTACCGCCCATCTGGCTACCTTCCTGAAGTCCATGGCGCTGGAGGGCCGGGGCGTCGCCTGGTTGCCGCTCAGCCTGATCGAAGACGAATTGCGCGAGGGCCGGCTGCTCCACGCCAGCCAGCGCAGCTGGTGGGTAGAGGTGGAAATCCACCTGTTCCGCCGCAGCAGTACAGAACCAGCAGCCGCCGAAGCGTTCTGGCGCGTAGCCTCGGGCGCACAACACAAAAGCAACGGCGTACACCATGGACTTTGAAAACGAGCTGGCCGGGCACCGCAGCTACCTGCTGCGCTTTGCGCGCCTGCAGCTGCGCAACGACACCTGGGCCGAAGACGCGGTGTCGGAAACCCTGCTGGCCGCCTTGAGCAAGCCGCAGTCGTTTGGCAACCGATCGCAGCTCAAAACCTGGTTGGTGGGCATCCTCAAGCACAAGGTGCTGGACCTGTTCCGACACCATGCCCGCGAGGTCTGCCTGGACAACGACGACGCATCGGCGGACGAGCTGGACAACCTGGTGTTCAAGGCCGACGGGCACTTCGCCCAGACTCCGTCCGACTGGGGCAATCCCGAGCAGGACTTGAACTCGCGCCAGTTCTTCCAGATCATGGAAGCTTGCACCGAGAAACTGCCGGCCATGCTGGGACGGGTGTTCCTGATGCGCGAATGGCTGGAGCTGTCCAGCGACGATATTTGTAAGGAACTGGGGCTGACGCCGACCAATCTGTATGTCCAGTTGCACCGCGCCCGTTTACGGCTGCGCGAATGCCTGGAACTCAACTGGTTTGGCCATGCCAAGGAGACTTCGTGATTCCACTCAGGCGCACTTGTAAACAAGCCGCGGCGCTGCTGATCGCGCGGGAAGACCGCCGCATCGCGTTATCGGATGCGGTCGCATTGCGCCTGCATTTGCTGGCTTGCAAAGCCTGCCCGCGCTTCGAACGGCAGCTGTTGACCATGCGCAATGCGATACAGCAGTGGCGCAACTACAGCAACGAAGAAGGGCCGGAGACGCCACAGCAAAGCTAGGCGCGGGTTCATCCCTACGCAACATCTACACAAGTTTTTTGTGGTTTCGGGCCAGATGTAGCATAATCACGAAGTACTGTCATCAGTTGGCAGTGCTAGTTTGCGGTGATTGGTCAGTTTCGCGTCTGCTTTAGTCTTCAATGGTTTGTTGATTGCGGTTATCGGACTCCATCGCGTTTTGCGTTTTTTAGAGGAGTCCTTTCATGGGCAACAAACTTTACGTAGGCAACCTGCCTTATTCTTTCCGCGATGAAGACATGCAACAGGCTTTCAGCCAGTTCGGCTCCATCTCCAGCGCCAAGGTCATGATGGAACGTGACACCGGCCGCTCCAAGGGTTTCGGCTTTGTCGAAATGGGCAGCGATGCTGAAGCACAAGCAGCTATCAAGGGCATGAACGGTCAAGCTATGGGCGGCCGTAACCTGGTTGTCAACGAAGCACGTCCGATGGAAGCCCGTCCTCCCCGCTCCGGTGGCGGCGGCGGTGGCTACGGTGGTGGCAATGGTGGTGGCGGCTACGGCGGCGGCAACGGTGGTGGCGGTTACGGCGGTGGCCGCAACAGCTACTAAAATTTGTTTGCTTGGGGCTTGCGTCCCAGCTACAAAATAAAAAAGGACCCTTGCGGTCCTTTTTTGTTGCGTGAAATTTGTCACGTTTAGATGCATCATATTTTTTATTTGAAATCTATTGATCTAGCCGCATAATGCAAAAGTGTGGGTCAGAAACCCACACAGGTTTGCGGTGTCGGTCGGTTTCGCGTCCTAAGTTTCTGTAGATTGCGTCTTCGGGACTCCGTCGCTTTATTAATGTGTTTTTGAGGAGTCCCTTAATGGGCAACAAACTGTACGTTGGCAACCTGCCTTACTCGGTGCGCGACAGCGATCTGGAACAATCTTTCAGCCAGTTCGGTAGCGTCACCAGCGCCAAAGTGATGATGGAGCGTGATACCGGTCGCTCCAAAGGCTTTGGTTTTGTTGAAATGGGTAGCGATGCCGAGGCACAAGCGGCCATCAACGGCATGAATGGCCAACCTTTGGGTGGCCGTAGCTGCGTTGTGAACGAAGCCCGTCCCATGGAAGCCCGCCCCCCCCGCACCGGCGGTGGTGGCTATGGCGGCGGTGGTGGCGGCGGATACGGCGGTGGCCGTAGCGGCGGTGGCGAAGGTGGTGGCGGCTACGGCGGCGGCGGTGGTGGTGGTCGCTCCGGTGGCGGCGGCTACGGCGGCGGCGGTGGTGGTGGCCGCGGTGACGGCGGTGGTGGATATGGCGGCGGTGGCCGCTCCGGCGGCGGGGGTGGCGACGGTGGTTTCCGTAGCCCCTACGGCTCTGGTCCCCGCGGCGGTGGCGGCGGTAATGGCGGCGGCGGTGGTCGCGGCGGTTACTAAAATCCCGGCTGCAATTCTGCAGAACTAAAAAGGCTCCTCAGGAGCCTTTTTTATTGGTCGCTTTAACCCAAATGACTCAATGGATTCCAGGTTCTGCAGTTTGCCGTGGCTTGCGGGCCCGGCCTACCAATAACTTGTCGTACACCGCATTCGGCAAGATGCGCATAAGTTTAGCCACCACACCCATTTGCCACGGAATCACGCGGTAACTGTTGCCTGCTTCAATGGTGGCAAATGCCTTATCTGCAAAATCTTGCGGCTGCATCAGAAATGGCATGCCATAGCTGTTTTTCTGTGTCAGCGGCGTATCGATATAGCCAGGGCAAATGGTGACCACCTTGACCCCGCTCGCGCGCAATTCCCCACGCAAGCTTTCGCAATAAGCGATCACTCCCGCTTTGCTGGCGCAATACGCACCGTGGCCCGGCAGCCCCCGGATGCCAGCCACACTGCCGATGCCTACCAGTGCGCCACTGCCACGCTGTGCCATGGCCTGGATAAATGGGTGAAAGCTGGCGGCCAGACCGAGGTTATTGGTGGCAAAGGTCTGGGCCATGACCGCTAGGTCTTCGTGCATGGCCGTATCCATGCCAATGCTGATACCGGCGCTGGCGATCACCACATCGGGCACGCCCTGGCCGGCAATGCAGGCCAGGCCGGCCGCCACAATGCTGTCCGGCACCGCCACATCTGCACTATAAATTTTATAGCTATCTGCGCTTATTCCTTGAGCGCCAGTCCATGATTCGACTGCCGAAGTTCGGCGCGCCACCAAGGCCAGACGGTAACCGGCCTGGAAGAACCGTAATGCCAGGGCCTGGCCGATGCCGCTGGATGCGCCGGTGATGAAAACCAGTTTGGACATGGTCGGGCTTATGGCGCCGCCTGGGGCAGCAGAATGCCCCGCACGCGTCCGTTCAATTGCATCTGGCGGTCCAGATTGTCGTAGTCCATGGTGTCCGCCGTGAACGTATCCTTGCCGCGGATCAAAGTGACAGGCTTGTTGGAACGCACGCGTTCAGTCTCCATATACGCATGCAAGAAGTCGCTACGGAACTCGAGCCGGGGCTGCACCACCACGCCTTTGCTGGTGACGGCCTCGCGCACCACCACTGCATTGCCAAACAGCTGCACCTCGGAGCCGTCGGCATTGCTCAAGCCGCGGTCGGCAGTGGCCACGGTGACCAGGCCTTCAGGGTTCACCGAGCGGATCCGGACCTTGTCGATTTCGACAGTATCGTTGTCGGGGAAATGCCGGGCTTCCACTCCCAGCACCTCGCTTTTCAAGCGGCCCAGGGCATCGAAGGTCTTGACCGAAAAAGTACGCATGAAGTAGTCGGGCTCGTGCGATACCGGCGCCGCGACACCGGCCGCAGTGAATATCGGCGTATTGCGCACCAGCCAGTAGCTGCACAGCGCAAGCACGGCCATCAAGATGATAGGCAGGTAGATGGACAGGCGCTCCCACGCCGAACGCAATACGGTCTTCACGCGAGATACTCGCGTAGCAGCGCAGCGTAATGGCCGCCGGCCACCAGCAGCAAGTCACACAGCTCCCGGGCTGCGCCATGGCCGCCGGTACGCTGGGTCACATAGTGGGCAGCGGCCAGCACCTCGGCCTGGGCGTTGGCGGGAGCGCAGGCAAATGCACAACGGCGCATCACCGGCAGGTCCGGCCAGTCGTCACCGATGGCGGCAGCCTGCGACCAATCCAGTCCGAGCTCCGCCAGGATGCGTTCGGCGGCAGGCCGCTTGTCTTCGGTTCCAAATACGGCGTGGGTGATGCCCAAAGCCTCTAGCCGCACACGCAGTGGCAGGGAATCCCGGCCGGTAATCACCACCGGGGTGATGCCGGCTTTTTGCAGCAATTTGAGGCCGTGCCCGTCCAGGGTACTGAAGCGCTTGAGGGTTTCGCCTGACTCGGAAAAATACAGGCCACCGTCGGTCAACACACCATCGACATCAAAGAAGACCACGCGGATGTCTTGCGCCTTGAGCAACAGCTCTGGCGGAAATTGAATTGCAGGTGTCGGCATCAGATGACTTTAGCCCGCATCAGGTCGCCAATATGCACCATTCCCACCAAACTGCCATCGGACTCGACGACCAGCACGCAGGTGATGCGGTGCTCTTCCATCAGTTCCGCGGCATCCACCGCCAAGGCATCCGGGCGGATGCTGCGGGGGCGCAGATGCATCACGTCCTTTGCGCATTTGGTCCGCAGATCGATGCCGTTTTCTATCAACCGGCGCAGGTCGCCATCGGTAAACACCCCCAGCACCTGCTGGTGCGCATCCACCACCGCGGTAATACCGCCTTTGGCGCTCATTTCGCGCATCATGTCGCCAAAAGCGGTATCGGGTGCTACGCGGGGCACGTCTTCGCCGGAGCGCATCACGTCGCTCACGTGGGTCAGCAATTTGCGGCCCAGCGCACCGCCAGGATGCGAGCGCGCAAAGTCTTCGGCCTTGAAGCCCCGTGCATCCAGCAAGGCCACAGCCAGCGCATCGCCCAAGGCCAGCTGCGCCGTGGTGCTGGCGGTCGGCGCCAGATTTAGCGGGCAGGCCTCTTTGTCTACGCCGCCGTCCAGCACTTCGGTGGCATGGCGCGCCAGGGTGGACTGCAAGCCACCGGTGATGGCAATCAAGGGCACGCCCTGGCGTTTGAGCACCGGCAGCAATACCGTGATTTCACCGCTCTCGCCGCTGTTGGAAATGGCCACCACCACGTCGTTGACCTGGATCATGCCCAGATCGCCATGGCTGGCCTCGCCGGGGTGCACGAACATCGCCGGGGTACCTGTCGACGCCAGGGTGGCGGCAATCTTGCGGCCGATATGGCCGCTTTTGCCCATGCCCATGACCACCACCCGGCCGCGCACCTCCAGCATCAATTGCACGGAACGGGAAAAAGCATCCGTCAGGCGGTTTTTCAGGCCGGCCACAGCGGCGGCCTCGATGTCAAAGGTCTCACGCGCTTGGCGCAAGGCCCTGGCAGCGTCAAAAGAAGGGGCAAGCGGCGGAGCGGAAGTCATGGCTGCGATTCTATCGGCGTGCCCCCTGCAGTTTCTTTTCAGGGCATGGGCGGTACGCTTGTTAGCATAGGCGTATGACCGCACTGGAACTGACGCTGATGTACCTGCTGGCCGCCGTGCTGGGGGTGGTCACGTTCCGTTCGCTGAAGCTACCGCCCATGCTGGGTTATCTGGTAGTGGGCGTGGTGATTGGTCCGAACGCGCTGGCGCTGGCGCAGAACTCTGAGGGCATCAAACACCTGGGTGAATTTGGTGTGGTGTTTCTGATGTTCGTCATCGGGTTGGAGTTCAACCTACCCAAGCTGCGCGCCATGCGCACGCATGTGTTTGGCCTGGGGATGTTCCAGGTGAGCATCACCATGTTGTCCGCCACCTTTGCCTCGCTGATGTTTGCCACCATGGCGCCCACGCTGTGGAATATGCAATGGCAGACTGCACTGGCCTTGTCGGGCGCGCTGGCGATGAGCAGCACGGCGATTGTGGTCAAGCTGATGGCCGAACGGTTGGAGATGGAGTCCGAGCACGGCAAGCGGGTGATGGGCGTGCTGCTGTTCCAGGATTTGGCGGTGGTGCCGCTGCTGGTGCTAATCCCCGCCTTGGGTTCCTCTCCCGAAGAATTATTTGCCGCCCTGGCCCTGGCGTCGCTGAAAGCCGCAGCGCTGATTACGGTGTTGCTGGTGGGTGGCCAGAAAGTCATGCGCTGGTGGCTGACGATTGTGGCCCGGCGCAAAAGCGAAGAGCTGTTTGTACTGAACCTGCTGCTGATCACCTTGGGCCTGGCCTGGCTGACCGAATTGGCTGGACTCAGCCTGGCTCTGGGCGCTTTTATCGCCGGCATGCTGATTTCGGAAACCGAATACAAGCACCAGGTGGAAACCGACATCCGGCCCTTCCACGATGTGCTGCTGGGCCTGTTTTTCATCACCATCGGCATGCTGCTCGACTGGCGGCTGGTGCTCGAACACTGGAAGCTGGTGCTGCTGCTGCTGACGGTACCTGTGCTGTTCAAGCTGACCATGGTAGCCGCGCTGGCCAAGCTGCTGGGCGGCACGGCCGGGGTATCGCTGCGCACCGGCCTGTATCTGGCCCAGGCCGGTGAATTCGGCTTTGTGCTGCTGACCCTGGCGCAAGAGAACCGGCTGGTACCGCCGGCCTTGTTGAACCCGATCTTGGCCAGCATGGTGCTGTCGATGCTGGCCACGCCCTTCATCATCATGTACAGCAACCGGATTGTGATGAAGCTGGTCAGCAGCGAATGGCTGCAGCAGTCCTTGCACATGACCAGCATTGCGCGCAAGTCCATCAATGCCAACAAACACGTGATCATCTGCGGCTATGGGCGCTGCGGCCAGAACCTGGCCCGCATGCTGGAACGCGAAGGCATTCCCTACATGGCGCTCGACCTGGACCCCGACCGGGTGCGCCAGGCCGCGGCGGCTGGCGACTCGGTGGTGTTTGGCGATGCCGCCCGGCTGCAGGCGCTGATGGCGGCCGGCCTGGCGCGGGCCAGCGCGGTGGTGATTACCTACCTGAGCGTGCCCGGGGCCCTACGCGTACTGGTGCACACCCGTGCCCACGCGCCCCAGGTGCCGGTGATTGTGCGCACCCAGGATGACCATGACCTGGAAAAGCTGCGCCAGGCCGGCGCCACTGAAGTCGTGCCCGAAGCCATCGAAGCCTCGTTGATGCTGGCCAGCCACGCGCTGGCCTTGGTCGGCGTGCCGATGCGGCGGGTGATCCGGGTGGTGCAGGACCAGCGGGATGCACGCTACAACCTGCTGCGCGGCTATTTCCATGGTGCGGATGACGATGGCGTGGACGAGCTGCACCACGAACGGCTGACCACCCTGACCCTCACCATCGCCGCCAAATGCCTGGGCAAACCGCTGGGACGGCTGGCACTGCACGCGGTGGGTGTGCGCGTCATCAGCCTGCGCCGCCAGAATGGCAAGACCGAAATACCGGCCGACGAAACCCTGCTGGAAGACGGCGACACCCTGGTGCTGTCGGGCCAAGCCGCCACCCTGGCCCTGGCCGAAGAGAAATTTTTAAAAGGCTGACCCGCCGGTACAGAAGGCACAATAGCGGCCCGCTCCACTTTGCTTGAATTTCCATGACTAGCTTCAGCGTCAACGCGTATCTCACCGCCCATATGCGTACGGTGCCCGACTGGCCGGCGCCGGGCGTGCAGTTCCGCGACATCACCCCGCTCTTGCAAAACCCCCAGGTCTTCCGCGTGATGATCGACGCCTTTGTGCACCGCTACATGGCGCCCGAGCTGCGCCCCGACGTGGTGGCCGGACTGGACGCGCGCGGCTTCATCCTGGGTGCGGTAGTTGCCTACGAGCTGAACATCGGCTTCGTGCCGATCCGCAAGAAGGGCAAGCTGCCATTCACCACGGTGGAAGAAACCTACGAGCTGGAATACGGCAGCGCCACCGTCGAGCTGCACACCGACGCCGTCAAACCTGGCGACCGGGTGCTGCTGATCGACGACCTGATCGCCACCGGCGGCACCATGATGGCGGGCAAGAAGCTGCTGGAGAAGCTGGGCGCCACCGTGGTGGAAGGCGCTGCGATCGTGGATCTGCCCGAGTTGGGCGGTTCCGACAAGCTGCGTGCCAGCGGCTTGTCGCTGTTCACCCTAGTGGATTTTGCGGGGCACTGAAGGCATGCGGGAGGCCTCTTCCAGGGCCTGGTGGAACGCGGCCACTTCATCCGCCTGGATCGGTTCGTAGCGGCCACCCGTCGCCAGGGTCGCGGGCTGCGACGATACGGCGGCATCCGGGCTGGACAGCACGCCGGGCCGGCTCATTGGCGACGCGGCCAGGTCGGCGTTGTTGCGCCAGTACACCGAGGTGATCACCAGACCATGCTCGGCTTGCGCGGCATGGATGATTTTGGACTCGATGCGGGTGCGCCAGTCGGCCACAGCGGTCCACGACGGCGCCAAATCGACCATCACCAAAAACTGCTGGCCCTGGTCGTCCAGCGCCAGCACTTTGAATTTGTAGCTGCTGGTAAGCACACCGGCCTCGATCAGCGACGCCCGCACCACGCCGTACAAGCGCTCGCGGCGGTCGATGCGGGTATCCCGCAGCCGCGAATCCTGCTGGCTGTCAGGGCCGGTTCTATCGGGAAAGGCCGAAGACGCGGGCGCAGCCGGTGCCGGCGGGGATTTACGGGAAAACCAATTCAACCAAGACATGTTTCGCTTTCCTTCATATCTGCATTCTCATGTCACCGCAGCACGGTTTCTGCTGTGCAGCAAACGCTTGGCCACCACGGCCCCGGCCGCCATGGAAATGGACAAAGCCAGTTCGGGCTTGCGGTGGGTCAATTCGGTAAACCGCATTGGCAGCAAGCCCCATAAAACACAGGCGCTGCCGGCCTGCACGGTGGCACTGCGCGGCAAGCCGGTAAAAAAACTACCCTCACCCACCACACTGCCCGCGCCCACGATCGCCAGCCGGATGCGCTTGTCGGCATCTTCGAAATGCACACTCAGGCTGCCGCTGGCGACGAAATACAAGGTCCGGTCGCTCACGCCCTGCCGGAACAGCACATCGCCCTGCGCCAAGGTCACCGGCAGCAGGTAGTTGGCCAGCAGCTCCCACTGTGCAGACGCCAGATTCAGCGGCAAGCCATCTTTGGCCTTGTTCACCGCGATGGCATCCACAAGGCTTTGCAGCTTGGGCGTATCGTTCGCGGACAAAAATGCATTCATGGCAAAGAGGGCGCTGCTATGCGGGTTAACGCGGTTAATTGTATTCACCACTCCGCGGCTGCGGCGGCACTTACTTACCGATACAAAAGCTGGAGAAAATCACGCCCAGCAGGTCGTCGGCACTAAAGGCCCCGGTGATCTCGTTCAGGGCATTCTGGGCCAAGCGCAGCTCTTCTGCCAGCAAGTCCAAAAACTGGGCCTGCGCCGCGAGATGGGCTACGGCCAAAGCCACATGCGCATCCACGCGCTGCAAGGCCTGCACATGGCGGGCCCGGGCAATAAACACCCCTTCGGGCGAAGCCTGCCAACCCGCGACCTCCAGCAGCTTGTGGCGCAAAGCATGCAGGCCGGCACCGGTTTTGGCCGATAAAGCCAGTACACCGGGCTGCGCCTGGGGCATGGAGTCCAGCTTGTTCCAAACGTCGATCACCGGCACCCTCGGTGGCAGCTTTTGCAGCAGCTCGGCCGCAATCGCCGTATCTGCGGCCTGGTAATCAGGCAGAGCGGCGCGGGTCAGGTCGTGCAGGAACAGCACGGCATCGGCGGTCTCGATCTCGGCCCAGGCGCGCTCGATGCCTATGGCTTCGATCGCATCCTCGCTGCTGCGCAGGCCTGCGGTATCGATCACATGGATGGGCACGCCCTCGATCTGTATGGTTTGCGCCACCTTGTCGCGCGTGGTGCCGGCAATCGGGGTGACGATGGCCAGCTCGGCCCCGGCCAGGGCGTTCAGCAGCGAGGACTTGCCCGCATTCGGCTGACCGGCGATCACCACCTTGATACCCTCACGCAAGAGCGCGCCCTGGCGCGTGCGCTGCATTACTATTTGCAGGTTTTGCTGTAATTTTGATAGCTGCCCGTGCGCATCTGCCTTGCGCAAGAAGTCGATTTCTTCTTCAGGAAAGTCCAGCGTGGCCTCGACCAGCATGCGCAGATGCACCAGGCCGTCGCGCAAGGCGTGGATCTCCTGCGAGAACTCGCCCGACAAGGACCGGGCCGCGCTGCGGGCCGCGGCCTCGGTACTGGCGTCGATCAGGTCGGCAATCGCCTCGGCCTGGGCCAGGTCGATCTTGTCGTTCAGGAACGCGCGCTGGGTGAACTCGCCCGGCTGGGCCAGGCGCAAGCCAATCTCCGCGCCCGCCTCCAGGCAGCGCGCCAGCAGCAGCTGCAGCACCACCGGCCCGCCATGGGCCTGCAACTCCAGCACGTCTTCACCGGTATAGGAATGCGGGGCCGGGAAGTGCAGGGCCAGGCCGTGGTCTATGGCGGTGCCGCCGGCATCGCGGAACGGCAGATAGGTCGCCTCGCGCGCTTTTAGCGGGCGGCCGCACAAGGCTTCGATGACGGCGGCGATATGTTTGCCGCTGACCCGGACGATGCCTACCCCACCCCGGCCAGGGGCGGTGGCGATGGCGGCAATCGGATCTGCATTGCGGGCTTGCATAACTGGCACTTTCAAGAAAAAAGGCCGTTCAACCCAGCAGGTTGAAGCGGCCTTTGGATTTCAACACGGGCGCTGGGCACCCGCTCCGCCCTTAGAACTTGGGCAGATGGAACTTGGGTGGCACGCCCATGCGGGTGTTGATCAGCCATTGCTGGGCAATCGACAAGGCATTGTTGGTAATCCAGTACATCACCAGACCGGCCGGGAAGAAGAAGAACATCACCGAGAACGCCAGCGGCATGAACCACATCATCTTGGCTTGCAGTGGGTCCGGCGGCGCGGGGTTCAGCGAAGTCTGCAGCATGGTGGTCAAAGCCATGACGACGGGCAAGATATAGAACGGATCGGGCGAAGACAGGTCGTGGATCCACAGCGCCCAGGGTGCGTTGCGCATTTCTACGCTGGACAGCAGCACCCAGTACAGGGCAATGAACACCGGAATCTGGATCATGATGGGGAAGCAGCCGCCCATCGGGTTGATCTTCTCTTCGCGGTAGATCTTCATCATCGCCTGCTGCATTTCTTGCGGCTTGTCTTTCAGGCGCTCGCGCATCTCGGTGATGCGGGGGTTGATGGCCTTCATCTTGGCCATGCTGGCGTAGGCCTTGGCATTCAGCCAGTAGAAGGCGATCTTCAGTAGCAGCACCAGAGCCACAATCGACCAGCCCCAGTTCTGGATCACGCCGTGCAGCTTGTCGAGCAGCCAGTACAGCGGCTTGGCCAGAATCGTCACCCAGCCGTAGTCCTTGACCAGCTCCAGGCCGGTGGCCGTGGCTTCCAAGGTCTTTTCCAGCTGCGGGCCCACAAACATGCGCGCCTCCACCGACTTGCTGGCACCGGGTGCAATGCTGTCCAGCGGAGTGATCATGCCCACGGCATACAGATTGGTGTCGACCTTGCGCATGAACAGGTCGCGCTGGATGCCGTCACCCAGCAGCCAGGCGCTGGCAAAGTAATGCTGGACCATGGCCACGTAGCCGTTGGTCGCATGTTTCTCAATCTCGACCTTGTTCTCTTCGATGGCCTTGAATTCGACCTTCTGGTACTTCTTGGCTTCGGTGTAGACGGACGGACCGGTGAAGGTGGAGTAGAACGAGGACTCGCCTGGCGGCTTGTTGCCATCGCGCACCAGTTGCAGGTACAGCTGGGGCGATACCGCGGCGGCACCGGTGTTCACCGCCTCGTGCTTGACATTCATCACATAGGCGCCACGCGCCAGGGTGTAGGTCTTGACCAGCTTCACGCCGCCGACATCGGGCGACTCGAAG
This sequence comes from Rhodoferax ferrireducens, assembly GCF_031458075.1. GTDB lineage: Bacteria > Pseudomonadota > Gammaproteobacteria > Burkholderiales > Burkholderiaceae_C > Rhodoferax_B > Rhodoferax_B ferrireducens_A. Next base: position 361,145 of record NZ_JAVDXT010000003.1, read on the forward strand.
CGCACGACCAGCTCGTTGGCGCCGTCTTTCAGGCTGCGTTCGCCAGGCACCACGCTCATCAGCGTCTTGTGGCTGGGCAAGGCCGCTCCCGTTGCGCCGGCTCCGGCGATCAAGCCGGTCTGGGCCATGTAGACACGTTCCTTGCTGTCGTCCAGCAAGACAAAGTTACGCGACTTGTCGGCCATGTCCACCTGTTTGAGCAACTCGCTGCGCACCAGGGAGCCGCCTTCGGTGTCGAAGGTCAGCTTCAGCACATCGGTGCTGACTTCCAGACGTTCACGGGCAGCTGCCGGAGCGGCAGGGCTCGCAGGCACTTGGGCAACGCCGGCCCCAGGCGCGACAGCCGCTACGGGCACAGGAACGCTGGCCGGATCGGCGCTGGGCTTGGCCACCACCGCCGCCTGCTGGGAGGGCATAGGGAAGAAAGTGGCTTTATGGCCGCTAAATACCTGCCACTTGTCCCATAGCAACACCATAGAAAAACCAAAAATCACCCACAGGATGGTTCGGCGGATATCGTTCATGAAGAGGGCTACTTATGTGAAGAAGAGGAAAGCAGATGGCCGAAAAGCCGGGGACTGTCTTGCGGCAATGGGTCGTGCCCACCGTCACACCAGGGCTGGCAACGCGCCAGCCGACGCAATGTTAAGTAAGAGCCGCCGGCAGCACCGTGGCGCTCCAAGGCCTGCAGCGCGTATACCGAGCAAGTCGGCTCGAAGCGGCAGGCCGAGCCCAACCACGGGCTCAACAGCAGACGGTAGCCGCGCACCACGCCCACCAACAGAGCTTGCATCATGCCGATGTCACCCCGGTGACAGCCCGGCCAAACAACTGTTCCAGCTCGGAGCGGACAGCCTGCTTGAGCTGGTCGGAGGTGGCGCTGATGAACAGCTTGCGGTCGAACACGCTGCGCAGGCGCACCACATGGGCGGCCTGCGGAAAGCGGGGTTCAAAAGCCTGGCTCACTTGGTAGATCTGGCGCTTGATGGTGTTGCGCGTCACCGCCCGTTTGGCCCAACGCTTGGGCACCATGGCACCCAGCCAGACGCCCTCTACGCCAAACAGGGCCTGCGGTCGCGTGGACTCGGGCCCTGTGGAAGATGGCATTGGCTTGGCAGCAGCTGGGGTCGGCACAGCACACACATCTAGCGCTGCGCGGTGCAACGCAAAGTGCGCCGTACGTGCAACCGTATGACCTGCCAGCACGGCCTGGAACTGCGCGCGCGTTTTTAGTCGCTGCACGGCAGAGGATGGGCCGAAGTCACAACAAGAAATCGGGAGCGGGGATGCGCGCCAACCGAGGCGCGGACTTAGACAGCCAGACGCTTGCGGCCTTTGGCGCGGCGTGCGTTGATGACAGCACGGCCGCCGCGGGTTTTCATGCGGACCATGAAACCATGGGTGCGGGCACGCTTGATTTTCGACGGTTGGTAAGTGCGTTTCATGATGACATCCTAGAAGAGTTCGGTTCAGCGACCCCCCAAGCGAACCCCAGGGACAATTGCCGAAAAATGAGGGCCTCAGCTTAAATAAAGCCCCTAGATTGGCCCTGAAATCATGACTGCCGCAGTACTAACCGTACTACGCCGAGCCAAGCAACCCACCTTTTCCCGCTTCCGTAGCGTGTAGCCCGAAAAGCTGGCGAGATGAATTTAGTCAGGGAAACCCGGCATTATGGCAAATAATTCGAACACTGGCAAGGCGCACAGCGTTAAAGTGCGGGCCTGGTCGGCGCACAAGCCATCGCCGCCAAATTGTGGATAAGGGCGGGATAAATTACAATGGTCGGTTCGCCGATCCCTAATTTATCCACAGAAGTAGAAGCCTCCATAATGACCGAGGGAACCCCAGCCAACACCGGCGCCGGCCACAGCCTCTGGCAAGCCTGCGTAGAACAGTTGGCCCAGGAACTGCCAGAGCAGCAGTTCAATACCTGGATCAAGCCCCTGGTGGCCCAGGTGCACGATGACTTTTCCAAAGTAACCTTGTTTGTCGCCAACCGCTTCAAGCTGGATTGGATTCGCGCGCAGTACGTGGGCCGCATCGGCGTTCTGCTGGAGAAGCTGTATGGCCAGACCATCCCACTCGAGTTAGTCCTCACTCCGCGGGAAGCACAGGTACGCACACACGCAACTGCATTGGTCTCGCAAGGCGTAGGCCCGATCCCCGAGGCTGCGCCGGTGGGCGAAGACCCGGCTCTGGCCCAGTTTAAAAACCGCCTGAATACCGCGCTGACCTTTGACACCCTGGTCGAAGGCACGGCAAACCGCATGGCACGGGCCGCCGCCATGCATGTTTCCGGTACGCCCGGCCAGTTGTACAACCCGCTGTTCATCTATGGTGGCGTGGGCCTGGGCAAGACGCATTTGATGCACGCCGTGGGCAACCGCCTGCTGGCCGACCGCCCCGATGCCAAAGTTCTCTACATCCATGCGGAGCAATTCGTTTCGGATGTGGTTAAGGCTTACCAGCGCAAGACTTTTGATGAATTCAAGGAGCGTTACCACTCCCTGGATCTGTTGCTGATTGACGACGTGCAGTTCTTCGCCAACAAGGACCGTACGCAGGAAGAGTTCTTCAACGCCTTCGAAGCCTTGCTGACCAAAAAATCGCACATCGTGATGACCAGCGACACCTATCCCAAGGGTCTGGCCGACATCCACGAGCGCCTGGTATCACGCTTCGATTCGGGCCTGACGGTGGCCATAGAGCCGCCCGAGCTGGAGATGCGGGTCGCGATTCTGATCAACAAATCGCGCGCCGAGGGCACCGAAATGCCCGAGGAAGTGGCGTTTTTCGTCGCCAAGAACGTGCGTTCCAACGTGCGCGAGCTCGAAGGTGCGCTGCGCAAATGCCTGGCCTATTCACGCTTCAACCAAAAGGAAATGTCGATCCAGCTGGCACGCGAAGCCCTGCGCGACCTGTTGTCCATCCAGAATCGGCAGATTTCGGTGGAAAACATCCAGAAGACCGTGGCCGACTACTACAAGATCAAGGTCGCCGACATGTACTCCAAGAAGCGTCCGGCCTCGATTGCACGGCCGCGCCAGATTGCGATGTACCTGGCCAAGGAGTTGACGCAAAAAAGCCTGCCTGAGATCGGCGAACTGTTCGGCGGCCGCGACCATACGACGGTATTGCATGCCGTGCGCAAGATTGGCGGCGAACGCCAACAGCTCACCGAGCTGAACCAGCAATTGCACGTGCTGGAGCAAACCCTTAAAGGCTAGCCAAAAGTGCAGGTAAAAACAGGGAAAATCACGTGTTGGTCGAAACCGACGCGCTGGTTTCTCGCAAGGCTCATTTATATAAACATGGGGTTGACATGATCGTTTTGAAGGCAACACAAAGCAAGGTGCTCGCGGTTCTGCAGTCGGTGGCGGGTATCGTCGAACGGCGCCATACTTTGCCGATTCTGGCCAATGTGATGCTGCGCAAAACCGGTGCCACGGTACAGCTGACCACCAGCGACCTGGAAATCCAGATCCGTACCAGCGCCGAGCTGGATGGCGATGCCGGCGACTTCAGCACCACCGTGGGTGCCCGCAAACTGATCGACATCCTGCGCACCATGCCGTCCGACCAGACCGTGAGCCTGGAGTCCAGCCAGAACAAGCTGATCCTCAAAGGCGGCAAGAGCAAGTTCACCTTGCAAACCCTACCGGCCGAAGACTTCCCGCTGGTGCAGGAAGCCGCCAACTTTGGCCCGGCCTTCAGCGTGCCGCAAAAAGTGTTGAAAGCTTTGCTCAGCCAGGTGTCGTTCGCCATGGCCGTGCATGACATCCGCTACTACCTGAACGGCATTCTGTTCGTCGCCGAAGGCACGCAGCTGAGCCTGGTGTCCACCGATGGCCACCGCCTGGCGTTTGCCTCGGCCGCGCTGGACGTGGAAGTGCCCAAACAAGAAGTGATCCTGCCACGCAAGACGGTGCTGGAAATGCAGCGCCTGCTGAGCGACGCCGAAGGCGCGATCGAGATGCAATTTGCCAACAACCAGGCCAAGTTCAGCTTCGACGGCATGGAATTCGTCACCAAGTTGGTCGAGGGCAAGTTCCCCGATTACAACCGCGTGATCCCGAAGAACCAGCAGAACCACATCACCCTGGGCCGCCAGGCGTTCTTGTCCAGCCTGCAGCGCACCGCCATCCTGACCAGCGACAAGTTCAAGGGCGTGCGCCTGAACGTCGAGCCTGGCAGCCTGCGCGTGGCCTCGAACAATGCCGAACAGGAAGAAGCCGTGGACGAACTCGACGTCGATTACGGCGGCGACACCATCGAGATCGGCTTCAACGTGACCTATCTGATCGATGCCTTGGCGAATATGCAGCAAGACATGGTGACCATCTCGCTCAGCGACGGCAACAGCTCGGCGCTGCTGACCATCCCCGAGAACGAGACCTTCAAATACGTGGTCATGCCGATGCGTATTTAACACTATAAAAATAGTAGCTACCCACGCATAACCTATCTGCGCAAAAGGCAGATTTACCTTATAAATTATGCAGCCTCTGGAGCCTGGCTCCAGACAAGCACCGTATGCCATGACCGAAGAACACAAGTCCGCCCCTCCTGTCCCCACCGATGCCGAATCCATGGAAGCGGTGAACACCGGCGACAGCGCAGATAGCTCCAACTTTCAGCCAACGATCGACACCAACCAGGCCGGCGCCACCGAAGCCTACGGCGAAGGTTCGATCCAGATCCTGGAAGGCCTGGAGGCGGTGCGCAAGCGCCCGGGCATGTACATCGGTGATACGTCCGACGGCACGGGCCTGCACCATCTGGTGTTCGAGGTGGTGGACAACTCCATCGACGAGTCGCTGGCCGGCCATTGCGACGACATCCTGGTCACCATCCACTCCGACAACTCGATCAGCGTGGTCGACAACGGCCGCGGCATCCCCACCGGCATCAAGATGGACGACAAGCACGAGCCCAAACGCTCGGCCGCAGAAATCGCCCTGACCGAGCTGCACGCCGGCGGCAAGTTCAACCAGAACAGCTACAAGGTTTCGGGCGGCCTGCACGGCGTGGGCGTGAGCTGCGTGAATGCGCTGTCCAAAATGCTGCGCCTGACCATCCGCCGCGACGGCAAGATCCATGTGATGGAGTTCAGCAAGGGCTTTGTGCAAAACCGCCTGCTGGACACCGTGGACGGCGTTGAAGTCTCGCCCATGCACGTGATCGGCGACACCGAGAAGCGCGGCACCGAGGTGCACTTCCTGCCCGACACCGAGATCTTCAAAGAGAACAACGACTTCCACTACGAAATCCTGAGCAAGCGCCTGCGCGAACTCAGCTTCCTGAACAACGGCGTGAAGATCCGCCTGAAGGACGAGCGCAGCGGCAAGGAAGACGACTTCTCGGGTGCCGGCGGCGTCAAAGGCTTTGTGAACTTCATCAACAAGGGCAAGACGGTGTTGAACCCCAACATCTTCCACGCCATGGGCGACCGCCAGAGCGACCAGAACACCAACATCGGCGTCGAAGTGGCGATGCAGTGGAACAGCGGCTACAACGAGCAGGTGCTGTGCTTCACTAACAACATCCCGCAGCGGGATGGCGGTACCCACCTGACCGGCCTGCGCGCCGCCATGACGCGCATCATCAACAAGTACATCGACGACACCGAAGTCGCCAAAAAAGCCAAGGTTGAAGTCACCGGCGACGACATGCGCGAAGGCCTGACCTGCGTGCTGTCCGTCAAGGTGCCCGAGCCCAAGTTCAGCAGCCAGACCAAGGACAAGCTGGTCTCCAGCGAAGTGCGCGGCCCGGTGGAAGACATCGTCAGCAAGCTGCTCTACGACTACCTGCAGGAACGCCCGGCCGATGCCAAGATCATCGTCGGCAAGATCATCGAAGCCGCCCGCGCCCGCGAAGCCGCGCGCAAGGCCCGCGACATGACCCGCCGCAAAGGCGTGCTCGACGGCATGGGCCTGCCCGGCAAGCTGGCCGACTGCCAGGAAAAAGACCCGGCCATGTGCGAGATCTACATCGTCGAGGGTGACTCCGCCGGCGGCTCCGCCAAGCAGGGCCGCGACCGTAAATTCCAGGCCATCCTGCCGCTGCGCGGCAAGATTCTGAACGTCGAAAAAGCCCGCTACGAAAAGCTGCTGACCAGCAACGAAATCCTGACGCTGATCACCGCGCTCGGCACCGGCATCGGCAAGGCCGGCGGCACCACCGGCAACGACGACTTCAACGTCGCCAAGCTGCGCTACCACCGCATCATCATCATGACCGACGCCGACGTGGACGGCGCCCACATCCGCACCCTGCTGCTGACCTTCTTCTACCGCCAGATGCCCGAGCTGGTCGAACGCGGCCACATCTACATCGCCCAGCCGCCGCTGTACAAGGTCAAGGCCGGCAAGGAAGAGCTGTACCTGAAGGACGCCAGCGCGCTCGACGGCTTCCTGCTGCGCATCGCCCTGGTCCACGCCGCGGTCTACACCGGTGGCGACAACGGCACCACCCTCAGCGGCGACACGCTAGCCGAACTGGCGCGCAAGCACCAGCTGGCCGAGGCCGTCATCGCCCGCCTGCAGAACTTCATGGATGCCGAAGCCCTGCGCGCCATCGCCGACGGCGTAGCCCTGAACCTCGACACCGTGGTCGACGCCGAAGCCTCCGCGACGGCGCTGCAGACGCGCCTGCTGGAACTAGGCAGCGGTGCCGAAGTGGCGGGTGAATTCGATGTGCGCACCGACAAGCCCATCCTGCGCATCAGCCGCCGCCACCACGGCAACATCAAGAGCAGCGTGCTCACCCAGGACTTCGTGCACGGCGCCGACTACGCAGCCCTGGCCGAAGCCGCCAACACCTTCCGCGGCCTGCTGTCCGAAGGCGCCAAAGTGCAGCGCGGCGAAGGCGAACGCCAGAAGGAAGAAAAAGTCACCGACTTCCGCCAGGCCATGGCCTGGCTGATCGCCCAAGCCGAACACGCCACCAGCCGCCAGCGCTACAAAGGCTTGGGCGAAATGAACCCCGCCCAACTCTGGGAAACCACCATGGATCCCACCGTGCGCCGCCTGCTGCGCGTGCAAATCGACGACGCCATCGAAGCCGACCGCGTGTTCACCATGCTGATGGGCGACGAAGTGGAGCCGCGCCGGGAATTCATCGAGACCAATGCGCTGCGGGCGGGGAATATCGACGTTTGATCTGTTGCGCGACGCGGTGGCGCTGCAAGCGCTACGCGCAAGTGTTTTCACCATGGAGCTGCGGCAAGTCCACCCTGCCCACGCCCACTGGCTCATCGTTAATGGATATTCGCAGGCACCGTGTACACACGGCTGCAGCACCCATATAGCCACATTGAGCCCGATTGCCACTACCTCCTGGGGGCAAAGGAATCTTTTTGCGCACGAACTTCAGCAGTTCCAAACTTGTTCGCCTGCTTGGTGACCCGGCCTCCGTCGGCAAGGCTGGCGCCAGCGTGGACTCTGCCGAGCAGCTGAGCGTGCTGCTGGGCGTGTTCGACGCGGTGACGCTGCGCAGCGCGCTGCAGGCGATACACACCATGCGTGCAGCCCCTCTGCCCGCAGGCAAGCCGGCGCAGGTGGGGCGCGGTGTGGATGTCGCCGCACAGGTGCAGCAGGTGCGCCAGGTCCTGGCCCACGCCATCACCACCAAGCCGGTGGCGGTGGCCGATGCGGGTGCCAGCCGGCGGCGGGGTCGCAACCCCGAGCCCATGCCGGTGCCAATACCGGCCGAGCCCGAAGAAACGGTGGCTGACTACGCGGTATTCCGCCAGCGCCATCTGGACCTGCAGCGCCAGATGGATTTGATGCTCCCTCCCTTGCGCGTGAATGTGCGCGAGGCAATTTCAGCGGTGTCGCCCAGCTTGCGGCAACTGGCGGCGCTGGACGCCGTGTGGGAACAAATGCTGGCAGCACGCGAGCAGAAGTTACTGGCCACCATCCCAACGCTGCTGAAGCACCGGTTTGAACAATTGCGCACAGACCCGTCGCAGCCATCCGCCAGGTTGGCGCCCGCCCTGTGGCACCAACCTGGCGGATGGCTGGACCGGTTTGACAAGGAACAGCAGGCCGTCATGTTGGCCGAGCTGGACCTACGGCTGGAGCCTGTCATGGGCCTGGTAGAGGCATTCCAGCGGGAAACCGCGCTTGAGCGTGCGCCCACTGCGGTGCCGCACAAGAATATTGAAAAAGTTGAGAACGCAGTATGAATAGGTTTGTTTTCGCCGCCATCTTCGCCATCGGTCTGCTGGGCGTGGCCTGGGTAGGCTATGGATTTGTGGGCACGAGCGCGCTGGCGCTGGCCGTGACCGCGGTGATAGCCGGGGTGTACCTGCTGGGGGCGTTGGAGCTGCGACGCTTCAGGGCCGACACGGCATCGCTGGCCACTGCGCTGGCCGAGCTGGCGCAGCCGCCCGCTGACTTGCCCACCTGGCTGGAGCGGGTGCCAGCACTATTGCGCAACCCCGTGCGCATGCGTGTCGAGGGCGAGCGCAGCGCTCTGCCTGGCTTGGCGTTGACGCCCTATCTGGTGGGCTTGTTGGTGATGCTGGGCATGCTGGGCACCTTCCTGGGCATGGTGGTGACCTTCAAGGGCGCGGTATTTGCGCTGGAGGGCTCCACCGATCTGCATGCCATCCGCTCCGCCCTGGCGGCGCCCATCAAGGGCCTAGGTCTGTCGTTTGGCTCCTCGGTCGCCGGGGTAGCGGCGTCGGCCGTCTTGGGGCTGCTGTCGGCCATGGCCCGGCGCGAGCGGCTGGACGTGGTGCGTCTGCTGGATGCACGCATTGCCACCGCCTTACGGCCCTTCTCCATGGCGCAACAGCGCCATGACGCCTTCAAGGCCGTGCAATTGCAGGCCCATGCGCTGCCCGAGGTGGCCGCGCGCCTGCAGACCATGATGGACGGCATGGAGCGCCGCAGCCAGCAGTTGAGCGAGCAGTTGCAGGGGCAGCAGGCGCAGTTTCACCGCGAGGTGTCGGGGGCGTATGGCGAATTGGCCAGCTCCGTCAGCGCATCGCTGCAGGCCAGCCTGGCCGCCGCGGCACGCGCGGCAGGCGACAGCATCCAACCCGTGGTCCAGGCGGCGATGGCCGAAATGGCGCAGGAATCCACGCGGCTGCACCAACGTGTCTTTGACGCCACGCAAAGCCAGCTGCATGGCCTGGCCCAGAGCTGGGACGCAGCGGCCGTACGCACAGCCGATGGCTGGGCCGCCGCGCAACACAACCATGTGCGCAGCAGCGAGGCCCAGGCGGCACGATTTGACGCGGCCCTGCAAGGCTTTGCCGATACGTTTGAGCAGCGCTCCAGCACGCTGCTGGCTTCGGTACAAACGGCTGCAGCCCAGTCCCGGGACGCGCAAGCGGCCGCGGACCAACTGCACCTGCAAGGCTGGACGCAGGCATTGCAGTCCACCACCCACACGCTGCAGGGCGAATGGCGTGCCATGGGAGAACAGGCCCTGGCCCAGCAACAGGCCGTGTGCCAAACGCTGGAGAAGACCGCTGGCGCGATGGTGGAGCACACCAGCCAACGCGCCGAAACCACCCTGACACAGGTGGCTGATCTGGTGGCGCGGTCTGAAGCGTTGTTGGCCGCGCATACCGCCGCAGAGGCCCGCTGGACACAGGACCAGAGCGAGCGCCTGGCGCAATTGGCCAAGCTCTCGCACACCGCGCTGCAAGGCTTTGCCGATACCTTCGAACAACGCTCCAGCACACTGCTGGCTTCGGTACAGGCGGCTGCAACCCAGTCCCGCGAGGAACAAACGGCCGCCGATCAGCTGCATCTGCAGGGCTGGACGCAGGCATTGCAGTCCACCACCCACACGCTGCAGGGCGAATGGCGCGCCATGGGCGAGCAGGCGCTGTCCCAGCAACAGGCGGTATGCCAAACACTGGAGAAGACCGCAAGCGAAATGGTGGCACACACCAGCCAACGCGCCGAAACAACCCTGGCACAGGTGGCCGATCTGGTGGACCGGTCTGAAGCTTTGCTGGCCAGCCATACCGAGGCAGAAGGCCGCTGGACGCAGCAGCAGGGCGAGCGCCTGGACCAATTGGCCAGCCTCTGGCGCACCGAGCTGGCAGCATTGCGCGCCGAAGAATCCACCCGTGGCCAGGCCGCAGTGGACCGGCTGGCGCAATTGCAGTCGGCCGTGGTGACCCATTTGGCGACCTTGGGCACGGCCCTGGAAGAGCCCATGGCGCGCCTGATGGCCACGGCAGCCGAGGCGCCCCAGGCTGCAGCAGAAGTGATTGCCCAGCTGCGCAAACAAATGGCCGGATTCAGCGAACGGGACAACCAGGCGTTTGCAGAACGCACCCAGCTGGTGGCGCAACTCGACACACTGCTACAGACGCTGAACCAGGCGGCTGGCGATCAGCGCACCGCCATCGAGTCGCTGGTGGCATCCGCCGCCAGCGTGTTGGACTCTGCGGGCGGCCAGTTTGCCCAAGCGGTGGAGGCGCACACCAGCCAGACCGCACAGGTGGCGGCGCAGGTCACCGGCAGTGCCGTGGAATTGGCCAGCCTGGGCGAAGCCTTTGGCCACGGTGTGCAGTTGTTCAGTACATCGAATGAAAAACTGGCGGACAGCCTGCAGCGCGTAGAGGGCGCCATCCAGCAGTCGGCGACACGCAGCGACGAACAGCTCGCCTACTACGTGGCCCAGGCGCGCGAGGTGATTGACCTCAGCATCGCAGCACAGCAAACGGTGGTGGAAGACATGCGCCGCCTGCGCAGCGCGGAAGGGGTTGCGGGATGAGCGGCGCGGAAGACTGGGACGACGGAGTCGAACAGACCGCGCCCGTCTGGGCGGTGTTCGGCGACCTGATGTCGGGCCTGCTAGGGGCTTTTGTGCTGGTGCTGGTCGGTGTGCTGGTGGTGCAGATGGACCTGGTCACCAATCTGCAGGCCGAAGTAGCCAAGCGCCAGAGCGAAGAGCAGCGCCGCATGGCCCTGGAAAAGGCCCTGGCCGTGCCCTTGGCCACAGGCCGCGTGACCTTGAACAACGGCCGCATCGGCATCAGCGGCAACGTGCTGTTCCCGGTGAACTCGGACCAGTTGCGTCCCGAAGGGCGGCAATTGCTGAAAAGCCTGGTGCCGCCGCTGCAGGTCTACCTGGGTGCGCGGGACGACATGCTGATGGTCAGCGGCTTTACCGACAACCAGCCCATCATCGACCGCAACCAGCATTTCACCGACAACCTGGAGCTGTCGGCCCAACGTGCGCTCACGGTATCGCGCGCGCTGATCGAATCCGGCATGCCCTCGTCGCGGGTGTTTGCGGCCGCGTTTGGTGCCGAGCAACCCGTGGCGTCGAACGATGACGATAAAGGCCGCGCACAGAACCGCCGAGTGGAAATGGCGCCAGTGCCGCGCTCAACAGCCGAGAAGCCACCGACACTATGATGCCGCCAGAGGCTTTCGATGCAGCGGCTGTGCTGGCGTCCTTGCGCAGCGCAGGCGCGCAACATTGGGACCCTGTGCGCTTTCGCTACCTGGAAGCCCTGCAACAGCGTTTGCAGGCTGCACCCGAGCCCGTACGGCGCATCGTGGATGGCAAGCTGCAAACTGCGCTGGCCGCCTATGCCGAGCGTGGCGGACGTAGACCCCGCACAAGTCAGTCCGAATCCATCCCCCCGCCCACCTCGCCACTGGCTGCGTTGAACGCCTACATCCGCACAGCCACGCAGGCAGATGCGGCAGTCAACGGGCCTCCCGTTGGCTGGGGCGGGCGGCCCGAGCTGAAGAGTGTGCAAGGCTTCCGGGAAGTCTGGTCCAAGTTTGCTGTTGTGGACCAGGTGGAGCAGTCGCTCAAACGGGGCCCGGAAAACGCGGGGCCCTTGAATTCCCACATGCTGGTGCTGCGCTCCCTGGCCACGATGCGCGAGCTGTCGCCCGAGTACCTGCGCAGATTTTTGTCGCATGCCGAAACCCTGCTGTGGCTGGACCAGGAAAGCCAGCGCCTCAGGGCTCCGCAGGCGCGGTCTGCACGCCCCAGCCGACGGAAGAAAAAAGGCGACGCTGAATAAGGCTGCGCGCACTGGATCGGAATGGGATACAAGGCGCAAACCGCAGACACAGCTATAGCTATAGCGAGGATTTGCAACGCCGCAGAGCGTTCATTGCAGGGCAGATCGTCAGTTAGCCTGCGATACGTACAGGAGCGACAACGACCTAACTCTGTCGTCCAAAGAATTTTTCACTTATCGTGCGAACCGACAAAGGTTCTTCGATTGGTTCGCACACGGCGATCCCGGTTATTGCAATTTTTTGTCTTCGCGCTTGGCGTCTTCCATAGCCTCAGGCTCCAGTTCCTCGGCAGAACGGTTCAGGTGCACGAACACGCCCCAGGCGGCTAGCAGCAAGGCGGTAGCCACGAGTGCGCTGGCGGCATAGGGTAGCTGCGTAAGGTCTTCGTGCAGCGCCTTGAACGTGGCCACCAGACCTTCGATAGCCAGGGCGACGATCACCACCACGAAGAAGCGCGACAGAAAGCGCCGCGCCCGAGTCGGCGCACTGATGTCGGCATCGCGGATAACTTCTTCTTCGGTGATGGTTTCGGCAATCTGCAAGGCCACCACGGCCGCCGCCAGCAGCCCGATCGCCTCAATGATGGCCTGCGCCGCCACCGCATCCCAGCCGCTGGCAAACGCCAGCCAACCCATGCGTGCAGCAATGGCGATCAGCATGAGCGCAGCGCAGGCAAACAGCAGGGCGATCAGCCCATGGACGATACGGAACAGCGGCAGCAGGGATTTCATGGGACCTATCTTGGCATGGAAGCCATGGCGGAGGAACTGTGGGAACAGTCTGCCTGGTTACGGTTTTTCATTTATATGCAACAGGCAACCAGCGCTTATTAAGCATACGCTAGCAGCTACTTTATTTATAGCAAAGTGATGGGCACTCTATTTGCTAATGGCATCTGATTGGTCACCAAGGCAAGCCAGTAGCCGCGGAACATTGACTGGTTTCACAAAATGAAAGTCGAACCCCGCATCCCTTGCCAAGCTACGGTCCGCATGCTGCCCCCATCCAGTCAATGCGATCAATAAGGGTTGCTTACCCGGTAGCAGGCGCCTGATTTCACGGGCTGTGTCATAGCCATTCATCCCGGGCATCCCAATATCCATCACGACTGCGTTCGGTAAACGCTGGCAAACCGATTCCACGGCCGAATAGCCATCGTAGACAACGGAGACTTCTATCCCTTGTAGTGCAAGAAACTCGGCGAGGCTGTCGGCAGCATCTTGGTTATCGTCCACGACCAATACATGTCGAGGCAAGTTTTGGGCAGAGGGTGCGGTCTGCGCCACCTGCGATGACAGCGGATGCCCCTGCGGCGTGACGGGCACCTGGATGGTGAACTCGCTGCCCAGTCCCAGCCCGGGGCTGCTCGCAGAAATGGTGCCGCCGTGCATCTCGGCGAACACCTTCGCCAGGTGGAGCCCGATCCCCAAGCCAGTCGAGGGCTCACCCGCGGCCCGTTCCTGGGCAAACATGTGGAATATGCTTGCCAGGCCTTTTTTGCTGAGGCCTTTGCCGCTGTCTTTCACCCGAAAGAACACAGAGACGGCATCGACCTCGGCTTTGACCGAAATCTTGCCTTCCGTCGGGGTAAATTTGGCGGCATTGACAATGATGTTTGCCAGACTTTGAACCAGGCGCACTTGGTCTGCGCACAGCGGAATGTCTTGCTGCGGCAGTAGCACCTCCACCTGGTGCCGCCGTTCGCGCAGCGAAGCATCGGCGATTTCAAGTGCATGGCTGACCACTTGCGCCACCGAGGTTTTCGCAGGCTGCAGCTCAATCTTCCCCGTGTTGATGCGGGCCACTTCCATCAGGTCGTCGACCAGCCGCGTCAGGTGTTTAATCTGCCGGTTGACCATGTCCACCAGTTTGGTGGTCTGGGCGGAGGGATACAGGCGCTCGAAAATACCCGCGGCGTTGAGGATCGGCGCCAAAGGATTGCGCAATTCGTGCGCCAGCGTAGCCAGAAACTCGTCTTTGCGCTGGTTGAAAGCCCGGACCTGGTACTGGCGCTCGCGTGCCCGGAGTGCCGATTTGACAAAGCTCAGGAGCGCCATTGTTCGAACCGGCCTCTCCAACAGCGTGACATTTCCCAAATGCTCCACAGCACTCTGTATTTCCAAAGAGTCCATGCCGTTCTTTGTCAGTAATAACACGGGTAAGTCCGACCATGCGTCCTGCTGCGCGATGAATTGGCGCAGCAAACCTATGGTGCCGCCCAAGACCTCTTCCGCCAATAGCAAGGCGCCAACCCCCTCGCTCAGGCGGGTCTCCAACTCTAGGGGGCATCTGCAGATGCGGACTTTGATCTGTGCAGCGTCGAGGAGTTTTTGCGTCAAAAACGCGTCTTGCCCCGTGGGCAAGTAGATGAGTACACCGAGTTCCATCAGGGCGCCGCTGCCGGTGCCTTGTGTTCCGTCAGAGACACTGGCACGCCGGTGAGGATGCCGCGGTAGCCTCGCAAAACCTTGCCCACCTTGATGCCCTCTTCGGACATGGAAAAGGCCCGGATCGTGCGTTCATGGGTGCTGCCGCGCTTCTTGAATACCGATACGGCCTGCTTGATTTCTCCGTCGTCTTCAAAATAGCGCAGCATCAAAACGTTGTCCGCAACGTAGCTGGCATCCAAGGCCGTAGACATGGTGCTTCCCAGCATGCCTTGCTGCACACCCACCAAAATGGTGGCCACTTTGTTCTGTCCCAGATACGTCAAAATTTCATGTAGATGTGTGACCAGGAATCGCTCATCCGGCACCGCCTGTAAATAACCGTTCAAGCTGTCAATCACGACCACGCGGGTACCACGCTGCACCGCTGCCACAATGGCCGCGGAGAACTGCCCCGGCGTTAGTTCCGCAGGATCTACCTGCTGTATGGTTAACTGGCCGGTGGCTATGGCACTGCGCAGCGTCATATTGAGTCCATCGGCACGGTGCAGCAGGTTGCTGGCAGATTCCTCGAACAGGAACATCGAAGTCTTTTCACCGCGCGAGTGGGCCGCTGACACGAACTGCGCCGCCAGCGAAGACTTTCCGGTACCAGGAGGGCCCACTATCAGCGTGCTGGTGCCGTCCTCAATCCCCCCGCCCAACAAAAGATCCAAGTCTTCCAAGCCACTGCTCAGTTGCCGACGTGCATTGATCGATCGTGTCGCAGAAGCCACCAACCGCGGATGGACTTCCAATCCACCTCGATGCAGTACATAGTCATGCAGCCCGCCGACAAAGCTGTGGCCGCGGTATTTGACGATGCGCAGCCGGCGACGCTCTTTTCCGTAGTCCTTCACGGAGTGGTCCAACTGAATGACCCCATGGGCAATGCTGCGGACCTGCAAATCACCCAGTGAAGAGGTGCGATCGTCCAGCAAAAGCACGGTGCACTGGCGCCTTGCAAAAAACTGTTTGAGCGCTAGAACTTGCCGCCGGTAGCGCAATGGGGACTCCGCCAAAAGTTGCAATTCGGACAATGAATCCAGCACGATGCGGACAGGCTTTTTCTCCTCCACTGCGGTCAAGATCGTTTTCAACATATCGGACAACTCCACCTCCGAGGGGTGGAACATCGTGTATTGCGTATCCGAGTTCAGCATATCTTCCGCCGGCAGCACTTCGTGGATATGCAGGCCGGTTATGTCCCAACCATGGGATAAGGCAACCGCAGCAAGCTCCTGCTGGGTCTCTGCCAAGGTGATGTACAGAACCGATTCACCCAGGCGCATGCCCTCCAACAAAAACTGGAGGCCGGTGGTGGTTTTGCCAGTACCTGGTTCACCCTCCACCAGATAAATGCGGTCCTTGGTTAGCCCACCTTCCAAAATGGTATCGAGCCCCGGTATTCCTGTGGAAAGCATATACATCACTCCCAATACGTAACGCGACTATTCAGCAAAACAGAAACATTTAGAAACTGTGCCCTATGCCAGAATGGCTTGGACATAGATGGAGGAGCAAGCCAATGAAAGCAAATTCATTCAAATCAGATGTTATCGATATTTTGATAGTGGATGATGTACCTGATGCAGCGGAATCGCTGGCGATGCTGCTTGAAATCGACGGCTACAGTGTGCGCATGGCTTTCAGTGCACAGGATGCATTGGACGCGATCGAAACCTCAACACCCCTGTGCGTATTGCTAGACATTTCAATGCCCGGAATGGATGGCTTGGATCTCGCACGCCACCTGCGCGCTAAATTTGGCGACGACGTGATTTTGGTTGCAGTAACCGGAAGCAGTACTTTGGATCCACGCGTGAATGAGGCTTTTGCCTTGGTCGACCACCATTTTTTAAAACCTGTACTGGCCAGCGATATTCAAAAGCTCTTTCCGCCGCAGCGCACATAAACATCCCGCAAATTAACAAGACCACTGCCTGTGAAATTTCCGGCAGTGGCCTGGATGACGGAGCTAGGCTGCGGAACCCGGAGTCAAGCTATTCTTCCGGCCAGCAACTCGCTCTTGCGCGACGCCATCTGGGCACCCAGCGCGAGCATATCCAAATTGGTTTTCTTGGCTTTGGGGAACATCTCTGTCTGTTCTTCCTTGACGTGGTGCTTCACGTACTCGGACAGAACCTTGACCTTCGCATCGAACATTTCACCGTCGGGAGTGATCCCATCCACTTGGGCGATCAGGTCCTTTAGCGTCGCGTGTTCCACCGTAGCTTCTGGAACCAGTTCTTTGTCGCGCAGCGCACGTTTGACGGCGGGGTAGAAGATTTCCTCCTCGACTTGTGCGTGCACGCTCAGCTCTGTGCAGATGGTGCTGACCAGGTCTTTTTTCTTTCTGTCGGAACGGGCCTTGTCGTACTCCGCAAACAGCTCGCTAACCCGCTTGTGGTCGGCCCGCAGCATGGCGGTTGCCTCCTGGGGTTTCGAAGATGCTGAATTGGTGGGTGTCTTGGATGGGGTCGCCATGGTTTGATTCCTCAAATGGTTTGTTGTGGCAGAAGCTCTGCCGCCTAGTGGACGAAAAGGGCAATCAGAATAATGATGGGGATCGGGATCCCCAGAAAAAACAAAAGCAGTGAACGCATCAGATGCCTCCTTGGTTTGGGTTTTAGAAAAGGTCACGCTGACGACCGCCGTAGGTCGCGGCCAGGCTGGCACAGAAGGCACCAATCAGCAAGGAAACGAATAGCCATAGCGCGCTGTAAGCAGAGGCTTTTCTGGCCTTGTCGGCCGCATTGCGGGCTGCCGCTTCTGCGTCTTGGGCGCTGGCCTGCAAGCGTCTGAACGCTTCGGTTACCCGTTTCTCGGCATCTGCCTGGGGTATGCCGGTACGCTGTGCGACCAGTTGGCCCAAATACTTCACATCGTCAGCCGGCAAAGTCCCCTTGCCCATAGCGCTCGCAAAGATACGGCCCGCTTCGGCGGAAGAAGAAGAAAAAGAAGACGATGCAGCCTCATCCTTGCTGACACCTGTAGGCGCACTGGCCGCAGCATCCGGGGTTGGAACACCCATGCTCTTTCGGAACAGCCCGTCGACGAAGTAGCCATGGTCTGCCAATACGCCGTCCGGCCTGTTTGCAGCGCTCAACGCAGGTATTGCATTGGCTGCAGTGCTCGCGGCCCCAGAAACCATATGGGCACTGGCTTGCACGCCACCGCTGACGATGCCACCAATAGTGGATGTGAGCAGCGCGGCAGTCACCAAAGTGGCAATCGCCCAAGCCAGAAATCCATGGGCTGTGTCGCGAAAGTACACCTCGTCCGCATCGACACCCGCCCAACGCGTGCGCAGGCGGCCCGCCAAGTAACCGCCCATGCCGGCCGCGGCAAGTTGGGTAAATGAAATCCACACAATCGTCGAAATGCCGAAGGTGCTTGCGGCAGCACCTTGACCAGACCATGGGGAAACCGAAGAAAGCCCCAGGCCCACCCCAAGGATGAGCAGGATCAACGACAGTGCAGCAGCACCAGCGGCCCCTGCGACGATGGCCGCCCATGAGACGGCACTTGCCGGTGGGGCCGGGTTTTGTGGAAAAGTAGACGCAGCCCCTTGGGCAATATTCCTTGGACTAGGCAGTATGGTTTCGTTCACGCTATGTCTCCAAAAATATGGAATTGCATGGTGCTGCGGGCCACCAAAAACGACTGTCGGCTTCGCTCCTGGAATGTCGTAGGACGGCATGCCGCATGCTTTTCGTTGCACTCCTTGGCTGCACACAACGCCCAAAGATGGCGCCGTGGGTTCGTGCTCACGCAGGACGCGCTACTGTCCTTCCGCATGGCCACACAGGTACCTAGACCCGTGGGGGAGCCGTTTCACGCTCCGGGTGACGGTGCCGGCCAATGCCCTTGATGAACGCCTGGACCGTGGAGCTACGGAACGGGCCGATAAATATTCCGGGGTCTTGCCCACCGCTGGGCGTCAGGTCGGAACCGCCGGCCTGCGCGAACAATGTTTGCGAGCCCGAGAGGACCAGGATGGGCTTGCAGTGGCGGTACTGGTCTTTGATGAACTCGGCGGTATGCCCGTCCTTGGACAGTGCATCCACACCGGCCTTGCCGTTGGGCAGCACCAGCGCGTCGAACAAAAAACCCGGCTCATTCTCAAGAGAAGCATCGGCTTCGATCTCGGTCCCATCGCTCGTGACAACACGCCCGATATGGGGTGCGACAAAGCGGGGTACCGCATCCTGGGCCAGCAAGGCCGCATGGATCTTCAAGAGGCTGTCGCCATCCACGCCGTCGGCCACCAGCAGTGCGACCTTGCGACCGGCAATCGATCCGTCACCCGGTCGGGCCTTCAGCGACAGAGTGGCCGAGACCGTCACCTCCGGGGTCTCAACGGTTTCCAAGGCTTTAGGAAGCGGCGCTGGCAAGTTCGCCATACCCAGGCCAGCGGCCACCGTCTTCGCCAGCGCCTCGGACACATTGAGGAGGGATGCCACCATCCGCTCGCGGATGGCCGGCACCGTCACCTTGCTCAGCTCAAAGCGGAACGCAGCGGCGATATGGGCACGCTCTACCTCGGTCTGGCTGTCCAGAAACAGCGTGGCCTGGGTGTAGTGGTCGGCAAATTTCTCGGGCTTGGCGCGGACTTTGCCCTGCGCTTCCTTGGCTTCCAGGCGGGCCGGCACGCTGACGAAACCCTGTGCAGCACCGGCCTGGAACGGGCAACCACCCCCCAGCGAATTGGGTTCGTAGGCTACACGGCCACGGGGAATTGCCTGGCGGTGCATGCCGTCGCGCTGGTTGTTGTGTACCTGGGCGATGGGCGCATTGATGGGCAGCTCATGAAAGTTCGGTCCACCCAGGCGCGAGATCTGGGTATCCACATACGAGTGGATGCGTCCGGCCAGCAGCGGGTCGTTGCTGAAGTCGATGCCCGGCACCACGTGCGCGGTGCAGAAGGCCACCTGTTCGGTCTCGGCAAAGAAGTTGTCCGGATTGCGGTTCAGCACCATGCGGCCGACCAACTGCACCGGCACCAGTTCTTCAGGAATCAGCTTGGTGGCGTCGAGGATGTCGAAGCTGAAGGCCTGGGCTTGTTCTTCGGTGAAGATTTGCACGCCGAGCTCCCATTCCGGGAACACGCCGGATTCAATCCGCTCCCACAGATCACGGCGGTGGTAGTCCGGGTCAGCGCCAGAAATTTTGACAGCCTCGTCCCACACCAGCGAATGGGTTCCATACTTGGGCTCCCAGTGGAATTTGACGAACACCGACTCACCGGCGTCATTCACAAAGCGGTAGCTGTGCACGCCAAAACCCTGCATCGTGGCGTAGCTGCGCGGGATGGCCCGGTCGCTCATCACCCACATCAGCATATGGGTGGACTCGGGCATCAGCGAGACAAAATCCCAGAAGGTGTCGTGCGCGCTGGCCGCCTGCGGCATGCCGTGGTGGGGCTCGGGCTTGACGGCATGCACCAGGTCGGGGAACTTCATCGCGTCCTGGATAAAGAACACCGGCATGTTGTTGCCCACCAGGTCCCAGTTGCCTTCGTCGGTATAGAACTTGACCGCAAAACCGCGTACATCGCGCGCTGTGTCTTTCGACCCGCGCTCGCCCGCCACGGTGGAGAAGCGGACGAACACCGGCGTCACCTTGCCCGACTCCTGGAAGGGCGCGGCCTTTGTGAATTGCGTCAAAGGCTCGTAGCACTCGAAATAGCCATGCGCTGCAGAGCCGCGGGCATGCACGATGCGCTCGGGAATGCGTTCGTGGTCAAAGTGCGTCAGCTTTTCGCGCAGCACGAAATCCTCCAGCAGCACCGGGCCACGTACGCCCGCCTTCAGTGAGTTCTGGTTGTCGGCAATCGCCACGCCCTGGTTGGTGGTGAGCGGCTGGCCACCAGAGTCGACCCGCACCCGGTCCAGCGTACCGATCGTCGCGTTGACGCCCTGCGGTGCCACGGTGCCCACCTTGCCAGCGTGGTACGACTCCGACAGCGTGCTGGCTGTCGTCATCCGCGAAGGCGGCTCTGCCGTCTGCCCGGCTGGCGGCGAGATGCCATTGTCAAATCCATGCTCAGATGCTTTCAATGCATTGAATGGAACTGCCGCAACCACTGCCTGCGTCTCGGCCATTTTCTTGGCAGCGGCGTCCCTCAGCTCTAGCGGTGCCGGGCCTTCCGACGGGCCGCTGTCGGTGTTTTTCGCACTGGCTATGGCCTGGTCGGTCTTTGAGCTTGCGGGGGCGGAAGGGCTTTTGGGTTTGGGCATTTCTGGGCTCCAGTGGGTTGGTCTAAGCAGGTACCGCGGAATCCTTGAGCACGCTGATGTCTCCATCGGCCTCAAGAAATAGAAACTTCATATCTTTCAGGTCGCAGTCCGCTTCGCGCAGCGCCTGCTTGGCATCGCCTAAAGGAATACGCTGCGCCCGAAGGACGTTTTCAAAGATCACGCTGTCGCGGCCTATCAGGATGGGATCACCCTCGACCACGCGACGAAAGCCTGTGCTGCGCGAGGTGATAAATGCGACGGATAGGTTGAGGGCGACCAAGGTCATTGCAGCCAGGAGCGCGCCCGTCACGGAGTCTTCTCCGCCACTCAAACCGTTGGACACGCTTTCGCTCAAAAGCATGACTACGAGCAGATCAAACGGCGTGAATTGGCCGACAGTACGTCTGCCGGACACCCGCACCATCACCAAGAGAGCGATGTAGATAATCGTGGCTCTCAATGGCAGTTCCCACCAGTCTGTGTGCATTGAAAACACGGTCCATCTTTCTTGCAAGCGGGAATAAACCGCAACTGATCATCTGTAATCAGCGCTCCTAGTGCTCAAACGCCAAGCCCGTGCCAATCGCCCGAAGCGCAGAGCGCAGCCTGCACGGGCTCTTCGTCTGAACCGCAAGAATTAACTATTGCATGCACCTCGGCGCCGCGTTGAAGGACATGCGCTGAGCTCTTTGTCAGCGATTTCTGACAATTCTTGAGGGACGCTCTCGCCGGCACAAGCAGCAACCACCGAACAGGAAATCGGCTACCGGGAACGCGATGCAGAAGGTTTCATCACCCGTAGGACACGGGTGTAAAAGACACGGTTGCCCTACGCCAAGATGGCGCTCGCAAAGGTTCGAAAATTCAAATAAAACTGTGCTCTAGCGCATATGTTGTCTGCGCAACACGCTATAAAAACAAGAGCGATTGGCGCCGTACTACTTCTGCTGCAGGCGCTGCAGCAAGTCCAGATCAGGATAGCCATCTGCCGGCAGGCCGATGCTGCGCTGGTAGCGCCGAAGGCCGTCGCGCGTGGCCGGGCCCATCATGCCGTCGGGGGTGCCGCTGGCAAAGCCGCGCTGGTTCAAGGCCGTCTGCAGTTCCAGCAACTGGCTGCGGGTCAGCGCGCGCAAATCGCGTGGCCAGGGTGCTTGCACGCCGGGGCCATTGCCTAGGCGCTGCGCCAGCAGGCTCACGCCCAGCGCGTAGCTGGTGGAGTTGTTGTAGCGCAGGATGGCGCGAAAGCTCGGCCCCACCAGAAAGGCCGGGCCGCGCGCGCCGGCGGGCAGCAGCAGGTCGGCGTCGGCCAAGTCCGGCAGCGGCGTGCCGTCCATGCTGCGCAGGCCTTCGGCGGCCCATTGGGCCGAGGACTGCCGCACGCCGGCATCGGCACGGCCTACGTCAAAGCCCGGCGGCAGCTGCACCTCGGTGCCCCAGGGCTGGCCGGCCTGCCAGCCCGAGCGCGCCAAAAAGTTCGCCGTCGAGGCCATCACATCGGCCATGCTGCCCCAGATGTCGCGCCGGCCGTCGCCATCGGCGTCCACCGCGTAGGCCAGGAAGTTCGACGGCAGGAACTGGGTCTGGCCCATGGCGCCAGCCCAGGAGCCGACCATGTGCGCAGCGTCGATGTCGCCGTTCTGCAGGATCTGCAGCGCCGCCACCAGCTGGCCACGCGCCCAGTCTTCGCGCCGGCCCTCAAAGCCCAGGGTCGCCAGCGCGTCTAGGGTCGGGATGTCGCCATAGTTGCTGCCGTAGTTGCTCTCCATGCCCCAGATGGCGGCCAGGATGTTGGCGGGCACGCCGTAGCGCGCGGCCGCAGCGTCGGCCTCGGCGCGCACCTGCAGCAGCTTGTCTTGGCCACGCGTGACACGTTGCGGCGACACCGCGCTGTCCAGGTAGTCCCAGACCGTGCGGTTGAATTCGGGCTGCGCCCGGTCCAGCTCGACCACGCGCGGCAGGTAATGGATGTTGTCGAGTGCCGCATGCAGGGTGGCCTCGCCAATACCGGCAGCGCGCGCCGTGGCGCGGAAACCGTCGACCCAGCGCACAAAACCCTGCTGTGGGGTAAGTGCATCGGTCGTGGCCTCTGCTGGACGGGTTGACGCCGCTGGCGCTGGGAGCGGTTTGGATGGTGTAGCGGCGCAACCTGCGAGCAACACGATCAGCGACGTGGAAATCAGCCAAGACCGGCGTACCGGCTGAGAAATAGATAAATGCATTCCGCCGATTTTCACCCACACGCCGCTGGCGCTCTTACAGCGGCCGGCTAAGCCGACAAAGACCCTTGGCAGACGTACTTGAAGTGCATGTATTCGTCCAGGCCATGGGTCGAGCCCTCACGCCCATAGCCCGAATCCTTGACACCGCCAAAGGGCGCAGCCTCGGCAGCCAAGGCGCCTTCATTGATGCCGACAATGCCGGACTCCAGCGCATCGGCCAGCCGCCAGATGCGGCGTACGTCGTTCGAATAGAAGTACGCAGCCAACCCGAAGGGTGTGGCATTGGCCGCCAGGATGACCTCTGCCTCGGTATCGAAGCGGGTGACAGGAGCCACCGGACCAAAGGTTTCCTCGCACGAGCAGGCCATGCTGGCATTCGCATCCACCAGCACCGTGGGCGCGAAGTAGTTGGCACCCAGCGCCGGCAGGCGGGTGCCGCCGGTCAGCACGCGGGCGCCGCCGGCCACGGCGTCCTGCACATGGCGTTCGATCTTTTCGACGGCGCGGGCATTGATCATGGGGCCGATCTGCGAGGCCGGATCGCTGGCCGGGCCGACCACCAGCGCACCGACCCGCGCCGCCAGCTTGGCGACAAAGGCGTCGTACACACCGGCCTGCACATAGATGCGGTTCGGGCACACGCAGGTCTGGCCGCCGTTGCGGAACTTGGACACCATCAGGCCTTCGACAGCAGCATCCACATCCGCATCGTCGAACACGATGAAGGGCGCATTGCCGCCCAGCTCCAGCGACAGCTTCTTCAGCGTGTCGGCCGAGCGGCGCGCCAGATGCTTGCCCACCGGCGTGGAGCCGGTGAAGGTGATCTTGCGCACGCGCGGGTCGTCAAGCCATACGTCCACCACCTCGGGCGTGCGTTCGCGCGAGGCGGTCACGATGTTCAGCACGCCGGGCGGCACGCCGGCTTCCTCGGCCAGCTTAACCAGCGCCAGCGAGGTCAGCGGCGTGTCTTCGGCCGGCTTGCAGACCACGGTACAGCCCGCAGCCAGGGCCGGCGCGATCTTGCGCGCGATCATGGCGGCGGGGAAGTTCCAAGGTGTGATGGCGGCGATCACCCCCACCGGTTCCTTGAAGGCAAACATGCGCCGGCCCGGCACCGGCGCGGGGATGATGTCGCCGGTGATGCGCGTAGCTTCCTCGGCAAACCATTCGACATAGCTGGCGGCGTACAGCACTTCGCCCTTGCCCTCGGCCAGGGGCTTGCCCTGCTCGCGCGAGATCAGCCGGCCCAGATCGTCCTGGTGGGCAACGATCAGGTCGTTCCAGCGCTTGATGGTCTGCGCACGCTGCTTGGCCGGTACCTTACGCCAGCCATCGAAGGCGGCGTGGGCGGCTTCCACTGCGGCGCGTGCATCGGCCGCCGTGCCATCGGGCACGCTGGCAAACACGGCATTGGTCGCCGGGTCGCTCACGTCCAGGCGGCGGGCGTCGCTGGCTTCGCACCATTCGCCGCCGATGAAGTGGCGGGCGGGCAAGAGGTCTTGGCGTTGAAGGGTCAGTGGCATGGTTGGTTCGAAAGAATGTTTCAGGCTGCAGCTACGCGTTCTGCAATGGCGATGCCGACGTCGGTGGTCGATGCCGTGCCGCCCAGGTCGGGCGTGCGCGGGCCGTCGCGCAGCACGGCTTCGATGGCCTGCACGATGGCATCGTGGGCCGCGCGGCCCACACCTTCGCTGCGGGTCAGGAAGTCCAGCATCAGTGCGCCGGACCAGATCATGGCAATCGGGTTGGCGATGTTCTTGCCGTAGATGTCGGGCGCCGAGCCATGCACCGGCTCGAAAAGCGAGGGAAAGCAACGTTCAGGATTCAGATTGGCCGAGGGCGCCAGGCCGATGGTGCCGGTGGTGGCCGGGCCCAGGTCGGACAGGATGTCGCCGAACAGATTGGTGGCCGCCACCACGTCGAAACGGTTAGGCTGCAGCACAAAACGCGCGGTCAGGATGTCGATGTGCTGCTTGTCCAGCACCACCTCGGGGTAGTCCTGGGCCACCACATCGGCGCGCTTGTCCCACCAGGGCATGCTGATGGCGATGCCGTTGGATTTGGTAGCCAGGGTGACATGCTTGCGCGGGCGGCTCTGGGCCAGGTCGAAGGCGAAGCGCAGCAGGCGGTCGGTGCCGCGGCGCGAATACACCGACTCCTGGATCACGATTTCCCGGTCCGTTCCTTCGTACATGATGCCGCCCAGCGAGGTGTATTCACCCTCGGTGTTTTCGCGCACCACGTAGTAGTCGATGTCGCCGGGCTTGCGGCCAGCCAGCGGGCAGGGCACGCCTTCGAACAGGCGCACCGGGCGCAGGTTGATGTACTGGTCGAATTCACGGCGGAACTTCAGCAACGAGCCCCACAGTGACACATGGTCGGGCACGGTGGCCGGCCAGCCGACGGCACCAAAGAAGATGGCGTCCACGCCCTTCAGCTGTTCCTTCCAGTCGTCGGGCATCATCTGGCCGTGGGCCAGGTAGTAGTCGCAGCTGGCCCAGTCCATGGTGCGGCATTCGAGTTCGAAGCCGAAGCGCTCGGCGGCGGCCTGTACCACGCGCAGACCTTCGGGCAGTACTTCTTTGCCAATGCCGTCGCCGGCGATCAATGCGATGCGGAATGTAGGTGTCATATCGGGTTCTCCGTTCAAGTAGTCAGCCGCGCAGTGTCCATCTCGTCCAGCCAGCCGCGGCGGAGCTCGGGCACGGAGCGCTCCAGCAGTTCGTAGTAAGGATGGTGCGGGCCGCGGTCGTAGTCGGCGCGGGCGACCTGGGCGAGCTTGTGGCCGTCCTTCATGACGACGATTTCATCGCAGACGGCACGCACGGTATGCAGGTCGTGGCTGATGAACAGATAGGACACGCCGAGTTCGCGCCGCAGCTCGGCGATCAGGTCCAGCACGGCAGCGCCAACGACGGTATCCAGCGCCGAGGTCACTTCGTCACAGAGTATGAGATCGGGGTCGGCCGCCAGCGCGCGCGCCAGGTTCACGCGCTGCTTTTGCCCGCCCGACAGACCGCCTGGCAGGCGCGATGCCACGGTGTGCGGCAGCTTGACCAGGTCCAGCAGCTCGCGGATGCGCTTTTGCAGTGCCGGTCCGCGCAGGCCCTTGTAGAAGACCAGCGGCCGCGCCAGGATGGCCTCGATGGTCTGCGAAGGATTGAGCGCCGTATCGGCCATCTGGAACACGATCTGGATCTGGCGCAGCTCTTCCTTGCTGCGCTCGGCCAGCGTAGGCGCCAGTTCGCCGTTCTTGAAAATGATGCCGCCGCCGCAGGGCTTGATCAGCCCGGCTACGGCGCGCGCCAGCGTGGTCTTGCCCGAGCCCGATTCGCCGATCACCCCGATGGCCTGGCCGCGGTACAGCTTGAGGTCGATGTGCTGCAGGATCAGCTTTTCGGGTTGGCCCTTGAGGTCGGTGGGACCGTAGCCGGCCGAGAGGTCGTGGATGTCCAGCAACAGCTCGCTGCCACAACCTTGCGGCGACACACGCGGCGCCGGCCGCGCGGCAGCCAGCAGGCTTTGCGTGTACGGCTGGGCCGGCTGGGAGAGGATCTCTTCGGTCGCGTTGATTTCCTGCATCTGCCCGTTGCGCAGCACCAGAATATGGTCGGCCATCTGGGCAACCACAGCCAGATCGTGGCTTACGTACACCGCCGTGGCGCGGCGTTCGCGCACCACGCGGCGGAAGGCGCGCAGCACCTCGAGCTGGGTGGTGACGTCAAGCGCCGTGGTGGGTTCGTCGAGGATGACCAGGTCCGGATCGGTGATCAGCGCCATCGCTGCCATCACGCGCTGCAGCTGGCCGCCGGAAACCTGGTGCGGATAACGGTCGCCAATCGTCTCGGGACTGGGCAGCGCCAGCTCGGTGAAGAGTGCGATGGCCTTGGCTTCGGCTTCAGCACGTTTCATGAGGCCATGGATGAGCGTTGGCTCCACCACCTGGTCCATCAGCGTGCGTGAGGGGTTGAAGGACGCTGCTGCGCTCTGTGCGATGTAGGACACGCGGCGCCCACGCAATGCGCGCTGTCCGGCGGGGTCGAGTGTCAGCACATCGGCATCGCCGATGCGCACGCTACCGCCGGCAATCGTGCAGCCATTGCGCGCATGGCCCATGAGCGCCAGCGCGGTAGTGGTCTTGCCGGAACCGGATTCGCCGATCAAGGCCAGCACTTCGCCGGGCTGGATGGCGAAGCTCAGATGGTCGACCAGGGTCTGGCCGCCCGCGGTGATGTGCAGGCCTTTGACTGTGACTGGTGCGCCCATCAGTGTGCTCCCCGGCGGCGTTCGCGGGCCGCGCGGCCCGGCAGGTTGTCGATGACCAGATTAACCGAAATGGTCAGGCTGGCGATCGCCAGGGCCGGAATGATCACGGAGGCACCGGCGTCGGGCAGCGCGCCGATGTTCTCGCGTACCAGCGAGCCCCAATCGGCCGCCGGCGGTTGGATACCCAGTCCCAGGAAACTCAGGCCCGCCAGCAGCAGCACCACGTAGACGAAACGCAGTCCCAGATCGGACAGCATGGGGCCCAGGATATTGGGCAGAATTTCACGCAGCATGATGTACAGCGTGCCTTCGCCGCGGGTGCGCGCCACCACGACGTAGTCGAGCGCGTTGATATTGACCGCCAGTGAACGGGCGATGCGGAAAGCGCCTGGGATGTAGATGATGGCGGCCGTGGCCACCAGCATGGCCACCGAAGAACCGAAGCCCGCCACCATGATGAGCGCGAACATCTTGCTGGGGATCGCAGTCAGCGTGTCGAGGCCACGACTGAGCATCGCGTCCAGCGCCTGGCTTCCACTGGCAGCCAGCAAGGCCAACACGGTGCCGGTGCTGCTGGCAATCAGCGTGGCGATAAGGGCTACACCCACGGTGTAACGCGAGCCATTGATCACACGCACCAACATGTCACGGCCGAGGTAGTCCGTACCCAGCCAATGCAGCGCACTGATGGGGGCAAACACGGCATTGCTGCCCGAGCCGGCCATCGTGCGCGACAGCATCGCCGGGCCGAACAGCGCGGCGAGTATCCAGAAGGCCAGCACGGCCAGACCCACGAGGCCGGACAGGCCGAATCCCGATAGCCAGCGCCGACAGACGCCGCGCGGAGCCGCCACCGAGAGTGTGGCCAGGGTTTGCACAACAGGTTCCATGGGGTATCGCTTATGTTGTAGGGACGTGGGAGGATGTGACGGGATAGCGTGAACCAGGCATACGCATCTCAGCGGTGGCGCAGGCGCGGGTTGGCAACAATGCCGCAGACGTCAGCCAGAGTCACCAGGATCAGGTAGCCGGCGCAGAAGATCATGGTGCAAGCCTGCACCAGCGGCATATCGCGCTGCGTGACCGCATCGACCATCAGCTTGGCGATGCCGGGGTAGTTGAAAATGGTCTCGATGATGATCACGCCGCCCAGCAGGTAGGACAGGCTGAACGCCACCGCATTGGCGATGGGGCCGATCGCATTGGGCAGCGCGTGGGCCATCACCGTGCGCAGCGGCGATGCGCCCTTGAGCCGCACCATCTCGATATAGGGGGCCTCCAGCTGGTCAATGACCGCAGCGCGGGTCATGCGCATCATCTGCGCGATGATCACGCAGCACAGGCTGAGCACCGGCATCGCAAATGCACGCAGCATCTGACCGATGGATTCGATATCGCTCGCATAAGAGAGCGCGGGCAGCCAGCGCAGCTTGACCGCGAACACCAACACCGCCAGCGTCGCAACCAGGAACTCGGGCACCGATACCACGCCCACGGCCGTCGTGGAAGCGAGGCGGTCGAACCACGAGCCGCGCCACACTGCCGAGGATATGCCCAGGGCCAGTGCGATGGGGACCGAAAACATCGCCGTCACGGCGGCGAGAAGCAGCGAATTCGGCAAACGGCTAGCCACCAGCTCACTCACGGCCGTGCTGGTGGTAGCGGAATGGCCAAGGTCGCCCTTGGCGACGCCACCCAGCCAGTAGAGGTAGCGCAGTGGCGCGGCCACATCCAGACCCATCTGCGTGCGTAGCGCGGCCAAGGCCTCGGGTGTGGCCTCCTGGCCGAGCTGTTCCTGTGCGGCATCGCCGGGCAACACGGCGGTGATCGCGAAGACCAGCGCCGAAACGGCCAACAGCGAAAGCAGCCCAATGGCGACGCGTCGGCCAAGAAGCTTGAGGATCAGGGCGTTCATTTCAGTCTTTCAATTGGCGGGCGACCTGCCGCACACACAGCGCTCGCAAGAAACGGGCGCGCGGTGCAGGGCGGTCGGTGGCTATTCACGCTCTCACGCAACGGCGCGGGCAGGCGCCAAAGCGTTTAGGCCTCCAGCCAGATATGCTCGGCGAAGGAGAAGCCCATCAGCCCGCCCAGCGGCCTGGCTTCCAGGCCCTTGACCTTGGAACTGTAGCCGTCGATGCTGGCGATAAACATCGGAATGCCGATGCCTGCTTCCTGGTGGATCATGGTCTGCATGTCGGCGTACTGTTGCTTGCGTTTGGCCTGGTCGGTTTCGGCCCGCGAAGCCAGCAGCAGCTGGTCGAACTTTGGATTCTTCCAGCGCGACTCGTTCCAAGGGGCATCCGACTGGAAGAACTGGCTCATCAGCGTGTCGATGCTCGGCCGGGTGTTGACGTTGCCGAAGCCGATGGGGCTGTTGAGCCAATGGTTAGACCAGTATCCGTCCGCGGGCATGCGCTTGACGTCCAGATCCAGTCCGATGCGCTGGCCGGTTTCCTGCATCAGCAGCGCGATCTCCGTAGAGTAGGTGGCCGCAGGTGAGGTAACCACAGGGATTTTGCCGGTCAAGCCGGATTTCTGCAGGTGGAACTTGGCCTTGTCCAGGTCCATCGTGCGCTGCGGCAGGCCGGCGAAGTAGAAACGGTTGGTCGGGTCGACGGGCTGGTCGTTGCCGACCGCTGCATAGTCCAGCGCGATGGTCTTTTTCATCTGCTCACGGTCGAGCATGTACTTCATGGCCATGGCGAAGTCGGGGTTGGCACCCGGGCCGAGGTCGCGGCGCATGATCAGGTCGGTGTACTGACCGGACTGCGACGTCAGGATGTTGTAGCCCGGTGTGCCTTTGACGCGAGCCACGGAGCGCGGATTGATGCCGTTGATCAAATCCATGCCACCGGACAACAGCGCATTGAGCCGGGCACTTTCGTCGCCGATGCCGACGAATTCGATCTCGTCGAGGTAAGGCTTGCCCGGCTTCCAGTAGGCGTCATTGCGGACCACGATAGACCGGATACCCGGCTTGAATTCCTTGAGTTTGTAAGGGCCGGTGCCGATACCGGCCGTGAAATCGGTAGTGCCGTCCTTGACGATGTGGAAGTGGAAAGTGGCGACGATGGTCGGCAGATCGGCGTTGGCTGCGGTCAATACGATCGTGACCTCGTTGGGGCCCGTAGCCTTGACGCTTTCGATCTGGTCGGCCAGCACCTTGGCCTTGGAGGCGGTGGTGGGGTCCTTGTGGCGCATCAACGAGTACACGACGTCGGCGGGCGACAGAGCCTTGCCGTCATGGAAGGTCACGCCCTTGCGTAGCGTAAAGACCCAGGTCTTGGCATCGCGGGTGGTGAAGGATTCGGCCAGGGCAGGCTGCGGAGTCAGGCTGGCGTCGAGCACGGTCAGACCATTGAAAAGCATGGTGCTGCGGCAGTAGTCGGCCTGGTTGGACTGCTTGGCCGGGTCGAGCGTGTCGGTGGCGGCAGTCTGCTGGCCGGAGACCCGAATGCGCCCGCCTTTGCGCGGCGTCTGCGCGTGTGCCGACATCGCGAAGGTGGCAGCGCCACCTGCCAGCGTAGCCTGCATGCCACCCGCCATGAGCATGGCGAGTACGTCGCGGCGCGAGGCGCCGCGGCGCAAGGACTCCATGACGCGGACACTGTCTGCGGGATGGACAAGGCTGTCGAACTTGTTGCTGCTGTCGCTCATGGTGGTGTACTCCTGGTAGACCTGTTGGGGGTGGGGAAGGTTGAAGGGAAACTGAAAACGCTGGCTTCAGGCCAGTTTGTCCTTGAGGCGGTAATACATACCCACCGCCGGTAGGAACCATGGGGCACCGAAGTGCCCAGGGATGGCTGGCCAGCTCCGGCCCTGCCAGGGATTGGCTGCAGTGTTGCCCGCCATCACCTCGGCCATGCGCTCGCCCATGTGTACCGACATTTGGGTGCCGTGACCGCTGTAGCCGGTCGCAAAGTAGAGGCCATCGCGCTCGCCCGCATGCGGCAGACGGTCCTGGGTCATATCGACCAGACCACCCCAGCAGTAGTCCAGGCGCACCTTGCCGAGCTGCGGAAAGGTTTCTGCCAGACCGGCGCGCAGGATTTCGCCGCTGGCCGCGTCCGACTGTGGGCTGGAGATGGCAAAGCGCGCACGCCCGCCGAAGACCAACCGGTAGTCGGCCGTGAGCCGAAAGTAGTGGTGGATGTTCGCCACCGTGGTGTAGGTGCGGCGTTCGGCCAACATGGCGCGTGCGCGCGCTTCACCCAGCGGCTCGGTGACGACGATGAAGCTGCCGATGGGGACGATGCGGCGGCGCAACCAGCCAAAGCTGCCATAACCACCATGGCGCGAAGCACCGGTAGCCAGCAGCACCTGTTTGGCCGTGACCGGGCCACGCGCAGTCTGCAGTGTGTGGGCATGGCCCTTGCCGATGCGGGACAGCCGCTGCACCGCGGTCAAGGTGTGGATTTGTGCACCCGCGCGTTCCGCCGCACCCGCCAGGCCTGTCGCAAAGTGGCCCATGTGCATCTGCGCGCTGCGTTTGTAGAGCAGGCCGCCGTGAAAGCGTTCGCTTTGCACTTCGCTGGCGACGCGGGCTGCATCCAGGACTTCCACGTCACTGTCGACACCATCGTCCCTGAGCCGCTGCGCGCTGCGTTGCAAGGCCGCCATCTGCTGCGGCCGTGTGGCCATCTTGAGCTTGCCGTGGCGCATGAAGTCGCAGGCGATGGCTTCGTTCTTGACGATGCGGGCCACGGTGTCCACTGCATCGTCGTAGGCGTGGTACCAGGCCCGTGCCTGCGCCACGCCGACCTTGGCAGCGACGTCCGCATAGTCCATCGCCAGACCGTTGTTGACATGGCCGCCATTGCGCCCCGAGGCCTCGGCCGCCACCCGCTCCCCCGCCTCCAGTACCACCACCTTGGCGCCTTGGCGGGCCAGCGCCAAACCGGCAGATAGTCCGGTGAAGCCGGCGCCCACCACGGCCACGTCCACCTGCGCCGGCAATTCGCGTGCAGCGGGGCGAAAAGCAGGGGCCGAATCGGTCCAATAGGAATCGAGCTTCATGGGCGGGGCGAGTAGGTGGTGCAAGCGCGTAAATGAACTGGAATCAGAGGCCAACGACGCCTGGCAGGCCACCAATGTCTTGGATTTCGGTGTAGCCATAGGCCGGATTCCCAGGGCCGTGGCCGCGGTTCACGAAGACCTTGTTGACGATGCCTATGTCGGCAGCCGACATCAGGTCATAACGCAGGCTGGAAGAGACATGCAGCACGTCTTCAGGGTTGCAACCCAGCGAGTCGAGCATGAACTCGAAGGCACGCAGGCGCGGCTTGTAGGCCTGGGCTTGCTCAGCGGTATAGACACGGTGGAACGGTGCACCGAGCATGGCAACGTTTTTCTGGATCTGAGCGTCCGCTGCGTTGGAAATAATCACCAGTGGGATCTCATGCGCGATCTTCGACAGGCCCGCGGCCACGTCTTCGTGCGGACCCCAGGTAGGTACGGCGTCGTAGTACTGTTGCGCGTCGCTGTCCAGGTACTGGATCTTCCAGGCCTTGCACAGGCGGCGTACTGCATTCTTCAGTACGGTTTCGTAGGGCTTCCAGTCACCCAGCACTTCGTCGAAGCGGTAAGCACTGAAATCGGCGATGAACTGCTCCATCCGGTCGGCCGGAATGCGGTCCGCAAAAATGACACGGGTCATCTCGGGCATGCGGAAACGCGTGAGCGTGCCGTAGCAATCGAAGGTGATGTACTTGGGACGAAAAGCCATGGTCTCTGATCCTTGGTATGCCGGTTTCCGACCGGGAGCGGGCCGCTTCCTAACCGATTTCTGCGACGTCTTGATGTGAAAGATTGAATCACGTAGCGTCACAAGGGTTGTATGGAAATTAACGCTGTTTTAGCCCCAAGCTGCGGTTTGATGTGGGGGCCGCGGCATGGCGTGCGGTTCGCACCGCATGCGTGCGCCGTGCACCTAAGTATTCGGTGGCGAAGTCGATCGGCACGCTTTTGAAGCGCAACGGAGTCTCAGCGATTCGGACCTGAATGTCCTTGCCTCTGCGCGCGGCTGAGCTGCGGCGGTTGCACGCCACCAGTACCCACACCTCCTCTTCGCCGGCTAGAAAATGTTGCCTGCGTACGGCGCCAAAGCGGTTCTTCCGCATGGCGGGAACGATCCCATACAAACCCCCATCAACCCCCATGGAATGGCCAGAAGGCGGGTGGATACAGAGCGGGTCGAATTGGCGCATGGCAATGGCGTCGGATGTATTTCTGACAAAAGATGACCGTCTTGTGAAAGCCGGCCCTGCAAGACCGGATACTAGGCAACAAGCCGCAGCATTTGTGTGCGTTTCCGAAGCTGTAGCGGCACTGAATTGCAAAGCCGGGGACTTTGACGGGAGATGCTTGCGAGTTATTGCGACAAGCATTTTGGGGCTGGCGCAGTGGATCAATGTGGGCCAATATCTACTGCATTCACATGTTCGCAAGAGAGATTTCCCGCATGCCTTCTTCCTCCCCTTCCGAGCTTTCGCTGGCCCCTGTGGTCTTCAGGGCAATGACCGCCGACGACATCGAACAAGCCTACGCCTTGTCAGCCGAACTTCGCTGGCCACACCGACCGACCGACTGGGCGCAAGTCTTTGCACATGCCGAAGGCACGGTGGCTGAGCAAGCGGGCCAGATCGTGGGTACCGGACTGCGCTGGCGCTGGGGCAAACAGCATGCGTCCTTGGGCTTGATCATTGTGAGCCCCGCATGCCAGGGCCGCGGCATTGGCCGCCAACTCATGGATGCCTTGCTCAACGGCCTGGAAGACCACACCGTGCTGCTGCAAGCCACCGAGGCGGGCCGCCCGCTGTATGAGAAGCTAGGCTTCAAAGTGACCGGCGGCGTGCGACAGCACCAAGGGCTTGCCACCCCCACCCCCCTGATCGCGCAGCCGCCCGGCTGGCGGATGCGGCCCGCGGGCCTGAACGAGCTGGCCGCGCTGCAGTCGCTGGACGCGGCAGCGCGCGGAATGCCGCGCCCTGCGCTCATTGAAGGCCTACTGGCCAGTGCGGAAGCCTGCGTAGTGCTTGACCATGAACAAACGCCGCGCGGCTTCGCCATGCTGCGCCGCTTCGGCCGCGGCCACATCATCGGGCCGGTAGTCGCACCTGACGTAGAAGGCGCCAAGGCACTGATCGCCCACCTGGCTGGACAGAACGCCGGCCACTTCACGCGTATCGACGTTGATGCTGCCGCGGGCCTGGGCGATTGGCTGGCCGCTATCGGCCTTGCTGAAGTCGATGCACCGACCACCATGGTGCGCGGTAAACCACTGGCCTATTCCAACAACGGCCCCGCACTTTTTGCCATCACCTCACAGGCCATTGGTTGAGGGAGGCATGATGTACGAGTTCAGTTTTGTCTACAAATCGGACCCGGTGCGCGGCCGCCAGTGGGCAGAGGTGTTCCGCGAACAGGCGCCCCACATCGATTTCCGCATTTGGCCTGACGTCGGCGATCCAGAGCATGTGCGCTTCCTCGCGGCCTGGGTACCACCGGACGACATCGCGAGCCGCTTTCCCAAGCTGCAGGTGCTGTTCTCCTCGGGCGCGGGTGTGGACCAATTTGACTTCCATGCGCTGCCGGCCGACCTGCCCGTGGTCCGCATGGTCGAGCCTGGCATCGTCAGTGGCATGGTGGAGTATGTAACCCACGCCGTGCTGGACCTGCACCGAGACATGCCGCAGTACCGTCGCCAGCAGCAGCGCGCCGAATGGCAACCGCGGCAGGCCAAACTGGCGGCCGACCGTCGCGTTGGAGTGCTTGGCTTAGGCTCACTCGGACAGGCCGTGCTGGGGCAGTTGAAGGCCATGGGGTTTGACTGCGCAGGCTGGAGCCGTTCGCAGCACCACATCGAAGGTGTGCGATGCCACTCGGGAAGCGAAGGCCTGGCCGACTTCCTGGCAAGCACCGACATCCTCATTTGTTTGCTGCCATTGACCGAGGCAACACGCGGATTTCTCAATGCACAACTGTTCGAACAGTTGCCCAGGGGGGCCGGCCTCGTGCATGTCGGGCGTGGACCGCAATTGGTTGACGTCGACTTGCTGGCAGCCCTCGATGCGGGTCAGATCGGCGACGCCATCCTTGACGTGACCGACCCCGAACCGCTGCCGGCCGCACACCCGTTTTGGTCGCATGCGCATATCGCGCTGACGCCGCACATCGCCAGCATGACGCATCCGCTGAGCGCGGCGCGCGTGGTGCTCGACAACCTGCACCGCTTTGATAGAGGTGAGCCCATGGTGGGCTTGGTGGACCGCATGCGAGGCTACTGAAAGACTGCGCAATCTGCCGGCAAACCGTGCCGGCAGATTGCGCTGCGAGGGGCCGCGAATCGGCAATTTCCCACTGTTGGCGGCACCAGCTTCGGCACCCATATTGCAACCTGCGCCCTAGCATAGAGGCATCAAGCAAGCAACTTTGGATAAGGCCTCTTCCATGTCAAAACTTCTCGTCTCCTTCAACCTCGACCAGCTCGGCGAACCACGCGAATACCGGCCGCCAGCGGACCGCGTTATCGAGGGCGATATCGTCTGCCGCAACTGGGATGTCGATAGCGCCAAGGATGGCCAGGTGCGTGCCGGCGTGTTCGAGTCGACGGTCGGCGTCAACCACTCCATCAAGGGCGAAACCTGGGAGTTCTGCCTGATCCTTTCTGGCGTGGTGGAAATCACCGAGGCCGGGCAAGCACCGGTGACCTACAAGGCTGGCGACTGCTTCATCATGAAGCCCGGCTACATCGGCACCTGGCGCACGATTGAAACCGTGCGCAAGGTATGGGTCATGGCCTGAAGCAACGGCCCCCGGACAGCACGGACCACCCTATAAGCACAGAAAACCAGACCATGGCAGCCCCCAACCTCACCCTCAACGACGCGCGGCTCTATATCGACGGCCAATGGCTCGACCGATCCAGCGCTGCGCAGATCGCCGTAGTCAATCCATACACCGAGCAGGTGGTGGGGCATGTCGCCGCCGGTTCATCGGCCGATGTCGATATGGCCGTGGCTGCAGCCCGGCGCGCATTCGAGACTTTTTCGCGCAGCACAGTAGAGGAGCGACTGGCTCTGCTGGGCCGCATCCTGGCACTACTGGAAGAACGCGCGGAACTGTTCGCACAGGCCATCGTGACCGAGATGGGCGCTGCGATCAGCTTCGCCCGGGCATCCCATGTGCCCTATGCCATCGCCCATGTGCGCGTACAGATGGAGGTGTTGCAGCGCTACGCCTTTCTCACCAGCGAGAGTGGCACGGCCTTGGCCAAAGAGCCGATCGGCGTCTGCGCACTGATCACGCCCTGGAACTGGCCGCTGTACCAGATCACCGCCAAGGTGGCGCCCGCCATCGCAGCCGGCTGTACCGTAGTACTCAAGCCCAGCGAGCTCTCGCCTTACAGCGCACAACTCTTCGCGCAGGTGATGCACGACGCCGGCGTACCGGCCGGTGTGTTCAACTTGGTGGGAGGCACCGGCGAAGTCGTCGGTGCGGCGCTGGCGTCGCACCCGGACGTCGATATGATTTCCATCACCGGATCGACGCGCGCGGGTGTGCTGGTGGCACAGGCGGCCGCCGTGACAGTCAAACGTGTAGTGCAGGAACTGGGCGGCAAGTCGCCCAATGTGTTTCTTGACGATGCCGACTTTGAGAACGGCGTTGCCAAGGGTGTGCTCGCAGGCATGCGCAACGTAGGCCAGTCGTGCAGCGCACCGACACGGATGCTGGTGCCGACGTCACGCCTGGCCGAAGTGGAAGCTTTGGCGCAAGCGGCCGCGGCCAACATCGCGGTAGGCGATCCGCGCGATGAAAAGACGGCCATGGGCCCGATCGCCAATGCCGCGCAGTTTGCCCGGGTGCAGGACATGATTGCGGCCGGCATGGACGAAGGCGCCAAGCTAGTCTGCGGTGGGCAGGGCCGACCGGCCGGACTGGCGCACGGCTTCTTCGTACAGCCAACCGTGTTTTCCAATGTGACACCCGGAATGCGGGTAGCACAGGAGGAAATTTTCGGCCCGGTGCTGGTGATCATGCCGTATAAGGATGAGGCAGAAGCTATCGCCATAGCCAACAACACGGTTTACGGCCTGGGTGCCCACCTGCAATCGAGCGACTTGGATCGCGCCCGCCACGTGGCGGGCCGCATCCGCGCCGGACAGGTGCATATCAACTACCCCACCTGGAACGGACACGCACCGTTTGGCGGCTACAAGCGCTCTGGCAATGGACGCGAATATGGCGTCCACGGCCTGGAGGAATACCTAGAGACCAAAGCCATCATTGGCTACTGATGGTGCCGCCAAGGAACCGGATTGAGTGCTTGACGCAGCATCGCGAGAAAGGCGGTTGTCCGCGCGCTGCGACCACGCCGCGAGCCCAACATGGCCACCACGTCGGCACCAGGCAGTTCCCATCCCGGCAGCACCGCACGCAAGCGGCCTTGCGCGATGTCATCCGCGACATTCCATTCCGAGCGGATGGCAATACCCATGCCGGCCAAGGCCCAGTCCCGTACCACGGCGCCATCGTTGCTGGACATCACAGGGTTAATGCGAACCGTCACGGGGTCGCGCCTGGCGGCACTGAAGCGCCAGAGCGTGACATCCTCATTGTTCTCCCGCACCACCAGGCAGCGGTGTCTGGCCAGGTCGCCAGGCTCGGCAATCGGCTCGGCGTGCTCCAGATACGCAGGGCTGGCGCACAAGATGCGCCGGTTCGGCGCCAGCGTAGTCATGATCTGGTTCGGCGGGCCTGCCGGCCCGATGTGGATCACCACATCGCAGCTTTCAATAAGCTGCGCGCCGGGGTGGTCAGAAAGCTCCAGCGAAATGCTCACGCCCGCATGCGTACGTGCGAAGGTCTCCGCGACCGGCGCCACGTGCAGCCTGCCAAAGCCATGCGGTGCGGCGACACGCAGGTGCCCGCTCACCTTGCTCGTACGGTCGCCAAGTGCTTCAGCGAGCGCGTCGATGGTGTCGGCGACCATACGGCCGTGTGCAGCGACCAGCGCGCCTTCGTCGGTCAGGCTAGAACGCCGGCCTGTGCGATCCAGCAGCTGCACCCCGGCACGGGCTTCCAAAGCTTGCAAGCGCTGCGACACCGCGGGCGGCGTGACGTTGAGCTTGCGCGCGGCTTCGGCCAGCGAACGGGAATCTGCCAGCACGGCAAAAAAGGCGAGATCTTCAGAGGTAATCATTAAGGCATAGCTTAATGTTTAATGCAGAAAACGTAAATTGCAAACTTATAGGTCGACACGGAAAATTCCTCCATCAACCGACCTGGAGAACCCGCATGAACGAAGCAATGACCGCCGTAGACCTGGCGCCGCAAGCGACCACCGAAAGCAGCTTGCACACACTGGAAACCCCTTGCCTGGTGCTCGACGCCGCACGCATGGAGCGCAACGTGGCACGTTTGCGCGGGCGTATGGCGGATCTTGGCGTGCAGCTGCGCCCGCACCTCAAGACCGCCAAGTCGGTCGAGGTGGCGCGCCGGGTCATGGACTCGCCGCACGGCCCGGCCACCGTGTCGACACTCAAGGAGGCAACACTGTTCGCAGCCGCCGGTGTTCGCGACATCGTCTATGCGGTCGGCATTGCGCCGGCCAAGCTGGCCCAGGTGCTGGCGCTGCGTGCCCAGGGAATCGACCTCGCCGTGGTACTCGACACGGTGGCGCAGGCCGAAGCGGTTGCAGCCGCCTCCCGCGAGGCCGGCGCCCCCATTCCCGCACTGATCGAGATCGATTGCGACGGCCACCGCTCCGGCGTGCTGCCGACCGATGCCTCCGCTTTGCTGGCCATCGGCAAGGCGCTGGAACAAGGCGCATCGCTGCGCGGCGTATTGACCCATGCCGGCGGTAGTTATGCCGCACGCGGCGCTGAGGCTTTGCAGCAATGTGCGGAGGACGAACGGCGCAGTGTCGTTGTGGCTGCCACCATCTTGCGCAATGCGGGCTGGCCCTGCCCAGTCGTGAGCATGGGTTCCACCCCGACCGCGCACAGCGCTTCGAACCTGACCGGTATCACCGAGGTGCGGGCAGGCGTATTCGTGTTCTTCGACCTCGTGATGGCGGGCATCGGCATCTGCCGCATCGACGACATCGCGCTGTCTGTCATGGCGACAGTAATCGGCCACCAGCGCGACAAGGGCTGGATACTGGTCGATGCCGGCTGGATGGCGCTGTCGCAGGACCGCGGCACCTCCAAACAAGCGGTGAACCAGGGCTATGGCGTGGTTTGCGACATCGCCGGCAAGCCTTATCCCGACCTGATCGTCTCCGATGCCAACCAGGAGCACGGCATCATCACCGTCCGACCTGGCTCCAGCAGCACGCTGCCCGATCTGGCCATCGGCGACCGCGTGCGAATTCTGCCCAACCATGCCTGTGCCACCGGAGCCCAGCACGGCCGCTACCACGTCGTGCGCGGTGACAGCAGCACGCTCGAAGCCGAATGGCCAAGATTCGGCGGCTGGTGATCGCGAATTCCTTTTTTGATCTTCATCCACTCTGACCCAACGTCCTAACCATGCCAGCACCTCTCACCGCTGTAGAAACCACGCCAGACCTGCCCACCCACGCCGATGTGGTCGTCATCGGTGGCGGCATCATCGGGTGCTTTACCGCCTATTACCTGAGCCAACGCGGACTGAAGGTCGCGCTGGTCGAGAAGGGGCGCATCGGTGCGGAACAGTCGAGCCGCAACTGGGGCTGGTGCCGCCAGCAGAACCGCGATGCCCGCGAGCTACCTAT
The DNA here is from genome assembly GCF_031458075.1 of Rhodoferax ferrireducens. Taxonomy (GTDB): domain Bacteria; phylum Pseudomonadota; class Gammaproteobacteria; order Burkholderiales; family Burkholderiaceae_C; genus Rhodoferax_B; species Rhodoferax_B ferrireducens_A. The sequence goes on from NZ_JAVDXT010000003.1 coordinate 401,075, forward strand.
GGCCACCAAAAGCCTGGACCTGTGGGAACAGTTCAGCGCCGAATCCGGCGAAGACACGGGCTTCAAACGTTGTGGCCTGCTCTACCTCAGCAACAGCGAGGCGGAGCTGGCCGGCTGGGCGCGCTGGGGCGAGTTCGCCCGCACCGTTGGCGTGAAAACACACATGCTGACGGCCGAAGAGGCCGCCCAGCGCGGACGCGTGACCGGCAAGCCCTGGAAAGGCGGCGTCTTCTCGCCCACCGACGGTACGGCGGACCCATCGCGGGCAGCCCCGGCGGTGGCCCGGGCCATCATGCAGCTCGGCGGCAGCGTGCACCAGAACTGCGCAGCGCGCGGTATCGAGATGGAAGGTGGCCGGCTGTCTGGCGTTGTCACGGAGAAGGGCACGGTACGCACCAAGATCGCCGTGCTGGCGGGCGGCGCCTGGGCGTCCTCTTTCTGCCGCCAGTACGGCATCCGGTTCCCGCAGGCAGCCATCCGGCAGACGGTGCTGGCGGTCTCGCCAGGGGCCAGCGAACTGCCGCCCGCGCTCCACACCACCGCCGTGTCCATGACCCGGCGCAGCAATGGCGGCTACACCGTGGCCATCAGCGGTCGCGGGCGGGTGGATCCCACACCGCAATTGCTGCGCTTCTCCGCCCAGTTTCTGCCCATGTTCCAGCGCCGCTGGCGCAACCTGACACCGGGCGGACTGGAAGGCATGCGGTCGGGCCATGAAGGAATGTCTCGCTGGCGGCTGGACCAGCCGACACCGATGGAGCGCATGCGCACCCTCGATCCAGCGGTGGACAAGGCGGTCGTGCGCTTGACCTACCAACGCGCGTTGGACCTGGTTCCGGCGCTGAAGGACCGCGAAGTCACGGCCGCATGGGCCGGTTATGTAGACAGCACGCCGGATGGAGTCCCTGGCATCGGCGAGATAGCCAGCGTTCCCGGCCTGGTTCTGGCGGCCGGCTTCAGCGGACACGGCTTCGGCATTGGTCCCGGCGCCGGTCATCTGATCGCCGACATCGTCAGCGGCGCTACACCTCTTGTGGATGCACGCCCCTACCACCCAGACCGCTTCCAGTCGTCGGCCTGGGGCAAGGTGGCGGAGTTCTAAAAATATGCCATCTGAGCCTATCCGCGACTTGTCATCGGGTGTGGACAAGCTGGCGCCCCGCTTGATCCCGCTACGCGCCGATCATCTTCCTCTTGCGGTGGACCTGTCGCCGGAAACGCGGGTGCTGAGGCGCTAACGTGACGCCGCAGGATCTGCTGCCAAAACGTAAACAACCGCAGGCTGCGTCATGCCAACGCCCCAATCCAGCACCACACGATTTCGCTCCCCACCTAAGCTAAAGGCATTGAAACGCACCATCGTTGCGCCCCAACGAACACCGCCATGAATCTACTGTCCGACCTGCCAGACCTGGCCTCCCTGAGTGCCATGGACCGCGCCCATCTGATCCACCCCGTATCACCGTGGCGCCAGCACGAACAGCGCGGCCCGACCGTGCTGCAATCTGGCAGCGGCGCCTGGCTCACCGACAGCCAGGGCCACCGCTTGCTCGACAGTTTTGCGGGCCTGTGGTGCGTGAACGTGGGCTATGGCCAGGAGAGCGTGGTGCAGGCCGCGGCCGAGCAGATGCGCCAGCTGCCTTACGCCACCGGCTACTTCCATTTCAGCAGCGAGCCGGCGATCCGCCTGGCCGAAAAACTGGTGCAGATCACGCCGGCCTCGCTGACCCGTGTGTACCTGACGCTCGGCGGCTCCGAGGCCGTGGATGCGGCCGTGCGCTTCATCGTCCAGTACTACAACGCGATCGGCAAACCGGCAAAAAAACACTTCATTGCGCTGGAGCGCGGCTACCACGGCTCGTCTTCCACCGGCGCCGGTCTGACCGCCTTGCCCGTGTTCCACCGCGGCTTCGACCTGCCGCTGCCGACCCAGCACTACATTCCCTCGCCCAACCCCTACCGCCATGCCGCAGGCGCCGACCCCCAGGCGCTGATCGCAGCGTCGGTGGCATCCTTGCGCGCCAAGGTGGCCCAACTCGGAGCCGACACGGTGGCCGCATTCTTCTGCGAACCGATCCAGGGCTCGGGCGGCGTGATCGTGCCGCCCAAGGGCTGGCTCAAGGCCATGCGCGACGCAGCGCGCGAGCTCGACATCCTGTTCGTCGTGGACGAAGTCATCACCGGCTTCGGCCGTACCGGCCCGATGTTCGCTTGCGAAGCCGAAGGCGTAGAGCCCGATCTGATGACCATGGCCAAGGGCCTGACTTCCGGCTACGTGCCCATGGGCGCGACCATGGTGAGCGAGAAGATCTACGCCGGCATCGCCGACGGCGCGCCCGCTGGCGCCGCCATCGGCCATGGCGCCACCTACTCGGCCCATCCCGTCGGTGCCGCAGTGGCATTGGAAGTGCTGCGGCTCTACGAAGAAGGCGGTGTGCTGGCCAATGGCCAACGCGGTGCAGCCCACTTCGCGACCGGCTTGGATGCACTGCGCAGCCACCCCTTGGTAGGCGATGCGCGCCACCGCGGCCTGCTGGGCGCGCTGGAGCTGGTCAGCAATAAAACCACCAAAGCCGGCTTCGACCCGGCGCTGGGCCTGCCCGACCGCATCTTCAATGCCGGCTACCAGAACGGCCTGATCTTCCGCTCCTTCGGCGACCACATCCTGGGCTTTGCGCCCGCGCTGATCTTCAGCGAAGACGAATACGCGCAGATGTTCACGCGGCTGAAGAAGACCCTCGACGATGTGCTGGCCGCACCCGACGTGCGGGCGGCGCTGGCAGGCTGAGCACGCTGCCGTGCCCGTAGCAGAATCGGAGCTTTCCACCCCCAGGACCTCGCCATGAACGAAGCCTTCAAGATAGACCGGCTGGACCTGCGCATCCTGGCCCAGCTGCAAAAAAATGGCCGCATGACCAATGTGGACCTGGCCGATGCAGTCGGCCTGTCGCCCAGCCCCTGCCTGATCCGCGTGAAACGGCTGGAGCAGTCCGGCTACATCGCCGGCTACGGCGCCCACCTGCGGTTGGAGAAACTCGGCGACACACTGACCGTGTTCACCGAGGTCACGCTGTCCGACCACCGCCGCGAAGATTTCACCCGCTTCGAAGCCGCGATCCGCGAGGTCGATGAGGTGCTCGAATGCCATCTGGTCAGCGGCGGCTACGACTACCTGCTGCGCTTTCTGACGCGCGGCGTGAACCACTACCAGGAAGTGGTGGAGGAACTGCTGGAACGCAATATCGGCATTGCCAAGTACTTCAGCTACATCGTCATCAAGTCGCCATTCATCAAGGCGCACTGCCCCGTCGAAAAACTGTTTCCCCACCAGCGCTGAAGCGCGCATCTGACCGCATGCCAGACTCATCGTCCCACCGCCGTTCGCCCGCCCGCTTTGTCCGGCTTGCAGAGACCAACCGCCCCGCTCTGTCGATGCTGATCGACGGCGAACCCGCCACGGCCCTGGTCGGCGACACGCTGCTGGTGGCCCTGCTCAGCCACGGCCGCCGGGTGCGGGATAGCGAATTCGGCGACGGCCCGCGCGCTGGCTTCTGCTTGATGGGCGCCTGCCAGGACTGCTGGGTCTGGACGCCGCAAGGCCAGCGCCTGCGCGCCTGCAGCACGCCGGCCGAGCCCGGCATGGCCGTGCTGACCCAGCCGCCGCTGCAGCATTGGCCAGTCACCCCCGACCTGCAGCAATCTCTGCAGCAGCAGGCGGCAAAGGGGCCTCTGTGAGCACCGCACCCCGTATCGTGGTGGTCGGTACCGGCCCAGCCGGTGTACGCGCTGCCCAGGCCCTGGTCCAGGCCGGCCTGCGGCCCACCGTGGTCGACGAAGGCCGGCGCGACGGCGGCCAGATCTACCGCCGCCAGCCCGAGGGCTTCAAGCGCTCCTACGCCAAGCTCTACGGCACCGAAGCCGGCAAGGCCCAGGCCCTGCACCAGGACTTCGACGCGCTGCGCCCCCACATCGATTACCGCAGCGACACCCTGGCCTGGAACGTGACCGAAAAAGCCCTGCATCTGGTCCATGCCGGCCAGGCCGAGACGCTGGGCTTCGATGCCTTGCTGGTCTGCGCCGGTGCCACCGACCGGCTGATGCCGGTGCCTGGCTGGCACCGCGCCGGCTGCTATAGCCTGGGCGCGTCGCAGATAGCCTTGAAAGCCCAGGCCTGCGCCATCGGCCAGCGCGTGGTCTTCATGGGCAGCGGCCCGCTGCTGTACCTGGTGGCCTCGCAATACCAGCAGGCCGGCGCCCAGGTGGCGGCCGTGCTGGATACCGCGCCCGCAGCCAAGTCCTGGGGCGCCATCGCCGGCCTGCTGGCGCGGCCCACGCTGGCGCTGCGCGGGCTCGGCCTGATCCGCGGGCTGCGCCGTGCTGGCGTGCCGGTGTTGCAAGGCGTGACGCCGCTGCTGATCGAAGGCGACAAACACCTGGGTGTGCAGGCGGTGCAGGTGCGTGACGCGCAAGGCCGCACGCAGCGTTTCGAATGCGACGCGGTCGGCCTGGGCTGGCACCTGCGTGCCGAAACCCAGCTGGCCGACCTGGCCCGCTGCGAATTCGCCTTCGAACCCGTGAGCCGCCAATGGCTGCCGCGCATCGATACCGATGGCCGCAGCAGCACGCCAGCGGTTTACCTCGCAGGCGATGGCGTGCGCATACTCGGAGCCGACGGCGCCGAAGCCGCCGGCCGCCTGGCCGCGCTGGCCGCGCTGGCCGACCTCGGGCATGCGCAGGGCCAAGCCCTCTATCAGAACGAATCGGCCACGCTGCGCCGCACCATGGCGCAGATGGACCGTTTCCGTGTGGGCCTGGCCCGCGCCTTCCCCTGGCCGCACGCGCAGGCCACAACCCTGCCCGACGACGCCGTGGTCTGCCGCTGCGAAGCCGTCACCGTGGGCGAACTGCGCCGCTGCGTGAACGAACTCGGCAGCCAGGAAGTCAACCGCGCCAAAGCCTTCAGCCGCGTCGGCATGGGCCGCTGCCAGGGGCGTTTCTGCGGACACGCCGCGGCCGAGATCGTGGCCCAGGCCTGCGCAATACCGGTAGAACAGGTAGGACGGCTGCGTTCGCAGGCGCCGGTCAAACCGCTGATGATGGACACGCTGGAGGCGGCGGAATGAGCGCAACCACATTCGACACCGACGTGCTGGTGCTGGGCGGCGGCCTGATGGGCACCAGCACCGCGTTCTTCCTGCGCCAGCACGGCAAGTCGGTCACGCTGCTCGAGCGCGAACTCGTGGGCCGGCAGGCCAGTGGCACCAACTTCGGCAACGTGCGCCGGCAGGGCCGCGAACTGCACCAGATGCCGCTGGCCAACCGCGCGCGCGCCGTCTGGGGCCGGATCAAGGAGCTGCTCGGCGAAGACGTGGAATTCGTGCCCTACGGCCATCTGCGCGTCTGCTACACCGAGAAGCAGGCCGCGGTGATCGAGAAGCACGCGCGCGACGTGAAACCGCTGGGCCTGGACCTGGAGCTGTTCAGCGCCGAGCAGTTAAAGAAGCGCTGGGGCATCTTCGCGCCCAGCGTGGTGGCCGGCTCGTATTCACCGCAGGACGGCCACGCCAATCCCCGCCTGGCCGGCCCCGCCTTTGCGCGCGCGGCACAACGGGCTGGCGCCCACATCGTCGAGCATGCCGAGGTGGTGCAGGTCGAACGCGACGGCAATGGCTTCGTCGCCCACACGGCCGATGGCCGGCGCTTTCGCGCACCGCAGATGCTGGTGGCCTGCGGCGCCTGGTCGAACCGCATGGCCGAACAGTTCGGCGAGCGCGTGCCGATGGAGGCCCGCGGCCCGCAGATGGGCGTGACCGAGCCGCTGCCCTATGCGATCGGTCCGTCCATTGGCCTGTCGTCGCCCATAGAAACCGAAGGCCTGTACTTCCGCCAGATCGCGCGCGGCAACATCGTCTTTGGCGGCGGGCTCAAGGGGCCAGCCCATGCCGACCTGGTCCGCGCCTATGTGAAACCGGACAACGTGCTGCGCCAGTTGCGCGAACTGCGCCGCTTCGTGCCCGCCTTTGCGCAGGTGCAGTTGATCCGCGTGTGGAGCGGCATCGAAGGCTACACCAGCGACTGGCAACCCGTGATGGGGCCTAGCGCCAAGGTGCCCGGCCTGCACTACGCCTTCGGCTTCAATGGCGAGGGCTTCGCCATCAGCCCCGGCGTGGGCGAGACCATGGCCGAACTGATGGCCACGGGCAATACGTCGATTCCGCTGGCGCCGTATTGGATTGGGCGGTTCGCAGCCCAGCAGGATGCGCAAAAGGCCGCATGACCTAATGGCGCGGCTGCCGCCGGGGTGAAACCTCGGTCGAGTCGGCAGCTTGAGGCCCGCTTGACTGCCATGTGCCTTGTTGCACAATTGCTACAAAATATATAGCTACTTGCGCTTATTGAATAAGCGCAAGAGCCTTATTTGATTCAAAACCCGTTGCCGGGAAATTTGCTAGATGGCAGCCGCTGTGTGGACTTCGTCGACCACCTGTGCCAGTGCCGCGACGAAATCGTCGAGCTCGCTTTTCCGCATGTACAGGCCCGGTGAAACGCGCAGTCCCTGCAGGTGCCGGATCTGGCGGTACTTAACATGCACATGGTGCCGCTCCCTCAACTCCCGCTCAATGTTCTTCGAGTCCACGCCATCGACCGAGAACAGCACCACGCCGGCCAGGTGCTCGGTATCGATGGGGGTGTGCAGTCTGAATCCCGGAATCGAACGTGCGCGATGCACCCAATGGCGGCTCAGCTCGCGCAAGCGGGCATGGATGGCCGCGGTGCCTATCTCCTGGTGGAAGCGGATCGCCGGTGCAATGCCGGCCTGCAGCGCAGAGTTGTAGGTACCCAGATTCCAGTGATCGAACTTGTCGATGCGCAGCGGCGGCGGGTCGAAGGGGGCGAGCAGTGGCCAGCTGGAATCAATGCGGTCTTCCTTGACGATCAGCATGCCATTGCCTACCGGTGCCCCCAGCCATTTGTGCAGACTGGTCGCCAAATAATCGCAATCCAGGTCGCGGAAGCTGATTTCCATTTGCGCAAAGCTTTGCGCGGCATCCACGATGGTGGCGATACCCTGCATGCGCGCCAGTTGGCACAAACGCTTGGCCGGAAGCACACGCCCGGTCCAATGGAACATGTGTGTCAGCTGCATGACCCGGGTGCGCTCGGTGAGCCTAGCCTGGTAGGCCGTGGCGATCGCATCGTCGCCGTCCATCAGGTCGAAGTCGACTTCCACGACTTCGATACCCTCCCGCTGCGCGCGCTGCAGCCATGCCGCGCGCACGCTTGGGTAGTCCCAGGCAGAGACAAGCACCTGGTCCCCTGCAGCCAGCGGGATGCCGAAGATGGCCGTACAGAGTCCCTCCGTTGAGTTGCGGTTCAGCGCAATCTCACTGGGGCTGCAGTCGGCGAGCCGAGCAAGCTGCTGTTTGACTTCGGGCAGAGCGGCATCCAACTTGCTCCACATATTGACGTCTGGGTTGCGGCTGATCAGCCGGTATGCGTCCACTACGGTCTGCTCGACCACCAGCGGAGGCGGGCTGACCGCTGCATTGTTCAGGTTCAGCAAGGGTTGCTGCACCGGATAAGCAGCGCGGACACGTTCCCAGCGTTCTTCTGGGTTTGTTTCATGGGTAGACATCGATTCCTGCTCCAAATTAAGCCGCATCCGGCCATTGCAATAAAAATATTCCACTGCGTTTCGGCACCTGACCTGCGCTGCGGGTGTGCGCCGCGAAGAAGCTGGCGCCAGCGGCGATATATGTCACTTCGGCCCTGGTATTGCTACCGCAAGTGCACGCTCCGCCACCTCGCAGAACCAGCGCACGCCCAGGGGCAGCGCGTCGTCGTTGAAGTCGTAGCAAGGATGGTGCAGCGCACGTTCGCCGTCGGGTCCGGGGTCGGCACGGCCCTGGCCCAGCCACAGGTAGGCGCCGGGGCTGCGCTGCAGCATGAAGGCGAAGTCTTCCGAGGTAAAGGCCGCACGCGGCGCCACGGCCGCCTGCAGGCCTATCGCCTGGGCCGCGTCGAGCGCCAGCATGGCTTCGGCCGCAGTGTTGATGGTCGCGGGGTAGTAGCGCAGGTAGTTCAGCTCGGCCTGCACGCCATTGGCCAGGGCCACGCCCTCTACGCAGGCGCGCAGCGCGGCTTCGATGCGGTCTTGCGTGGCGGGGTCGAAGCTGCGCACCGTGCCGGTGATGCTCACCTCGGCCGGCAGCACGTTGTGGCTGTGGCCGCCCTCGATGCGCGTGACCGACAGCACGGCCGATTCACCGGGGTCGATGCGGCGCGAAACGATGGTGTTGAGCTGGGTGACCAGCAGGCTCGCCGCGAGGATGGCGTCCGGCGTGTGCTGCGGCTGGGCCGCATGGCCGCCGCGGCCGCGTAGCACGATGTCGAAGCGGTCTGCCGCCGCCATGATGGGCCCGGGCCGGGTCTGCGCCTGGCCCAGCGGCAGGTCGGGCCAGTTGTGCAGCGCGTAGACGCTGTCGCAGGGGAAACGTTCGAACAGGCCGTCGTTGACCATGGCCCGCGCGCCGCCCTTGCCTTCTTCAGCCGGCTGGAAGATGAAATGCACAGTGCCGTTCAAGCCCCGCGTACGGGCGGTACGGACCAATTGCCGCGCCGCGCCGATCAGCATGCTGGTGTGGCCGTCGTGGCCGCAGCCGTGGTGCACGCCCGGCGTGCGGCTGGCGTAGGCGGTGCGGCCCAGCTCGGCCATCGGCAGCGCATCCATATCGGCGCGCAGGCCCACGCTGCGCCCGCCCTCACCGCAGCGCAGCGTGCCAACCACGCCGGTGCCGCCCAGGCCTTCATGCACCTCCAGGCCCAGCAGGCGCAGGCTGTGTGCCACGATGCCGGCGGTGCGGCGTTCGGCAAAAGCCAGCTCGGGATGGGCATGCAGGTCGTGCCGCAATGCCACCAGTTCGGCCAGCAGGTCGGCCACCGGTGCCGCGATGTCGTTCAGCACCATAGGCACCGCGCGGAGGTAGGGGCATTGAAAGCCTTGAGACGCATGGGAACTCCTGGGAATGGAAGGAATAGATCACGTCCAAGCTTACGAAGATCCCACCGCCGATATGGCCGATTCACGGCCCGTACCCGACAGCAAATTGCGTTTTCGGCGCAACGCACGCAGATTCTTCGGTGGGCTTCTTGCGTTGCCCCAAATCGGCAATGGGCGACCTCTTTTTGGGCTGTAGCGCCTATTCTTTTTGCACTGACAGCTATCAAAACTATAGTAGTTTCAAAAATGCGGTTTTTACTTTGCATTGAAATTCCTACATTGGAAATTTGATCTTCAAGGAGAATTTTTCAACTTTCTTGAATATCCGCTACTGAAGATTCAGATTTCAAAAAAACTGAATTTAAAATCGCATCCCCATGATTGACCGCGCCGACCTCCAAAACCGCCTGCACCAGCTGCTCAAATCCTTCCGTGCGGTAGAGCTGGTAGGGCCCCGGCAGGTGGGCAAAACCACCTTGGCGCGGGACTTCGTTTCGACCGAATCGCCGAACTACTTCGACCTGGAAAATGCGGCTTCGCGCCGCCGCCTGGCCGAACCCATGGCCGCGCTGGCCGATCTGGACGGCCTGGTGGTGATCGACGAGGTACAGCACATGCCCGAGCTCTGCGAGGTGCTGCGCGTGCTGATAGACCGGCCCAGCCATATCCACCGCAAAGGCCAGTACCTGCTGCTGGGCAGCGCCAGCCCCAGCGTCATGCACAAGACCGAATCGCTGCTGGGCCGCGCGGTCACGCTGGAAGTCACCGGCTTCAACCTCAACGAGGTAGGCGCCGACAGCGATGCCGCCAACCGGCTCTGGCTGCGCGGTGGTTTTCCCGATGCATTTCTGGAAGCATCCGACAGCGTGAGCGCCACCTGGCGCGATGCCGCCATGCAGCGCTTTCTGTACAGCGACCTGCCGCAGCTGGGCATGAACGTGCCCGCGCCGCAGATGCTGCGCTTCTGGCAGATGCTGGCCCATACCCATGGCCAAATCTGGAACTCGGCACCGCTGGCGCGCTCGCTGGGCATCAGCGAAACCACGGTGCGCCGCTACCTGGACCACCTGACGCAGACCTTCATGGTGCGTCAACTCGCGCCCTGGTACGAGGACTTGGGCAAGCGCCAGGTCAAAGCCCCCAAGCTGTACCTGCGCGACTCCGGCCTGCTGCATGCGCTGATGGGCGTGCACAGCCTGCCGCAGCTGCTGGCGCACCCCGTGTGCGGTGCCAGCTGGGAAGGCTTTGCGCTGGAACAGGTGCTGCGCATCGCCCGGCCCGACAGCGCCTGGTACTGGGCCACCCACGCGGGTGCCCGGCTGGATCTGCTGATGCTCAAGGGTGCGCAGCGCATAGGCGTGGAATTCCAGCGCGCCGATGCGCCCAAAGTCACGCAGTCGATGCGCATCGCCCAGCGCGACCTGAAGCTGGATGCGCTCTACGTGGTCTATCCCGGCCAGCACCGCTACCGCATGGCCGACGGCGTGGAAGCCGTGCCGCTGTGGGCGGTATTGCCAGGGCCGGCCGCATGACCCGATTAGCCGTCATCGACTTCGAAACCACCGGCATCTCGCCAGGCCAGGGCGACCGCGCCACGGAGGTCGCCATCGTGCTGCTGGAGCAGGGCAGGGTGGTGGACCGCTACCAGAGCCTGATGAACGCCGGCGTGCGCATCCCCAGCTTCATCACCCAGCTGACCGGCATCACGAATGCCATGCTGACCGACGCACCCAGCGCGGCCCAGGCCATGGCCGAAGCCAGCCGCTTTGTTGGCGACACGCCGCTGGTGGCACACAACGCCGCCTTCGACCGCAAGTTCTGGCAGGCCGAGCTGGCGCGCATCGATCTACCCGCCACCCAGCCCTTCGTCTGCACCCTGCTGTTGTCACGCCGCCTGTACCCGCAGGCGCCCAACCACAAGCTGGGCTCGCTGGTCGATTACCACCGCCTGCCACGTACGGGCCAGGCGCACCGGGCGCTGGCGGATGCCGAAATGGCCGCCCACCTGCTGGGCCAGATCCAGCACGACCTGCGCCAGCGCTGGGGCGTGGCGACACCGCACAGCGCGCTGCTGATGGATTTACAGCGCTGCAGCAAGGCCGCGGTTGACAAGCTGCTGGCCCAACACCGCTCCCTTGCAGCCTGAATTTTCAAGCCAAATAGGCATCTAGCGCATATTCCATCGGCGCAAGCAGCTACGAAAAGCATAGTATTTTCTAACTCGATAACCCTGCAATGTCCCTGGGAGGCTGCAGGGTTATTCTGTTTTAGACTTACTTTCGATTTAATTTAGATATATCGTAATGGCATCTAAATGATATCGAGAACACTATGCGACATTTTGAAGAAGGACTGGACCGCGGCGGCCGCGGCGGGGGTCGCCACGGCGGCGGCGGCGGACGGGTGTTTGGCCATGGCGGCCTGCGCCTGGTGCTGCTGCAGCTGATTGCCGACAAGCCGCGCCACGGCTACGAGCTGATCAAAGAAATCGGCGACCGCCTGGGCGGCAGCTACAGCCCCAGCCCGGGCGTGATCTACCCCACGCTGACCCTGCTGGAAGAGCTGGGCTACACCACCATGGATGAGAGCGGCGGCGGCCGCAAGCTCTACACCATCACCGACGCCGGCCAGGCCTTTCTGGCCGACAACCGCGCCGCTGCCGACGCCATGCTGGCGCGCATGCAGGACGCTGGCGGCAGCGCCCCGGGCCGCCCACCGCAGGTGGTCCGCGCAATCGAGAATTTCAAAATGGCCGTGCGCATGCGGCTGGCCTCCCCCCTGAGCGATGAACAAGCCCATGCATTTGCCCAATTGCTGGACCAAACCACCCAAAGTATTGAACGGATCTGAGCTATGACGACGACCTCTGCCACCACCCCCGACCGCGCCATGCAGCGCGTACGCCACGAGCTGCGTTTTCGCGTGCTCGATGTCGTGCGCATCCAGAAGACCAGCGCCCATATGCTGCGCATCACACTGGGCGGGGCCGACCTGGAGGGCTTCCACAGCCCCGGCTTCGGCGACCACGTGAAACTGATTTTCCCCGACCTGGCCACCGGTGAACTGGTGCGCCCCAGCGAAGACGGCCCGCGCCCCACGATGCGCGACTACACGCCGCTGAACTACAACGCCCAGGCGCTGACCCTGGACATCGACTTCGCGCTGCACGACGCCGGCCCGGCCACCGCCTGGGCGCTGCAGGCCCAGGTAGGCCAGCGCATCGGCGTGGGTGGACCGCGCGGCTCGCTGCTGATCCCGGTCAACTTTGACGGCCACCTGCTGGTCGGCGACGACACCGCACTGCCGGCCATCAGCCGGCGCCTGCTGGAACTGCCCGCGGGCGCGCCGGTGGTGGTGCTGGCCGAGGTCGACGGTCCGGACGACGAGTTGCAATTCAAGACCGCCGCCGACCTGACCGTGGTCTGGGCCCACCGCCAAGGCCGTACGCACGGCAGCCAGCTGCTGGAAGCGCTGCGGACGCTGGAACTGCCGGCGGGTGACATCTTTGCCTGGGTGGCCTGCGAATCGACCGCCGCCAAGGCCGCGCGCAGCCTGCTGGTAGAGCGCGGCCAACCCACGCAGTGGATCAAGGCAGCTGGTTACTGGCGCCTGGGCAGCGCCGACAGCCACGAATCGATAGAGGGCTGAAACCGGCCTCGGTGGGGCCGAATGCGGGGCAGCATAAGCGGCCAAAAATGGGGGGAGAGCGCGGCAACTTTACTTTCGCTTACGATCCGATGCAGACTTTCGCCTGCACCACTGGATACCCCTTAGCAACGGCCCCCTCTGCGATGGGCGGCTGCAGCCACTTTCATGCCCACCAACGACGCCCGCACAGTCCCCCCTTTTGAACAGCTGACCCAGCTGGCGGCGCAGCTTTGCTGCTGCCCGCTGGCGGCCTTGACGCTGGTGGAAGACGGCCAGCACCGCCTTGCCGCGCAACTGGGCACAGACGCGTTGCACCTGGGCGCGCTGCAGGCGCTGGGCACGCAACTCGGCTCCTCGCCACAGGTCCAGATACTGGTACCGCCGGGCAACGGCACCATCCGCTTCTGCGCGGCGGTCCCTGTTTGTGACGCCGACCAGGGCTGCGTTGCCGTGCTGTGGGTAATGGACCTGCAGCCCCGCGCGCTGGACCCGGCCCAGACCGACGCACTGGCCAGCCTGGCCGCGCAGGTACAGCGCCTGCTGCAGTTGCAGGCTTCCGAGCAGCAGTACCGCCAGCTGTTTGAAAACAACCCCCAGCCGATGTGGGTGCGCGAGCAGCACACCCGGCGCATCCTGGCGGTCAACGCCGCCGCCATCGCGCATTACGGCTACACCCAGGACGAATTTCTGGCGCTGACCAGCTGCGCAGTGCAGCCCGACAGCCCCGATCCGCTGGCCGAGGCCGCCGCGCAAGACGACAACCTGCGCGCCCTGCCGCGCCGCCATCTGACCAAGGACGGCAGCGTCATCGATGTGGAAATGTCGACCAGCAGCATCCAGTTCAACGGCCAGACCGCGCGCCTGGTGATGGTCCACGATGTCACCCAGCGGCTACGCGCCGAGCGCGACTTGGCCCGGCTCAGCCGGGCCCAGCGCATGCTGAGCGCCTGCAACGAGGCGCTGATCCGCGCCAGCAGCGAACCGGCTTTGCTGGACGATATCTGCCGCATGACGGTAGAAATCGGCGGCTACCGCTTGGCCTGGGTCGGCTTTGCGCAGGACGATGCCGACCAGTCGATACTGCAAGTCGCATCTGCGGGCGCCATGCCAGCGATTGCCAAGGCCTGGCCACTCACCTGGTCGGCCGATTCGCCCTATGGCCAGGGTCCGGCCGGGCGGGCGGTGCGCTCTGGCGAGGCCGTCATCGTGCCCGACATCCGCACCGACCCGGCGTTCGAACGCTTTCTGGCGCTGAACCCGATCCAAGGCCAGCGCAGCGTCGCCTGTCTGCCGCTGCGCAATGCCAGCCGCTGCTTTGGCCTGTTTTACCTGGCGGCCAACGAAACTCTGGAGATCGGCTCCGACGAAGTTGTCTTGCTGCAGCAGCTGGCCAACGACATCGCTTTTGGCATAGACCATTTACGGGCCCAGGCCGCCCAGCGCGTGGCCGATGCCCACATCCACCACCAGGCCTCGCTGCTGGACAAGGCCCAGGACGCCATCGTGGTGCGCAGCATCGACCACCGGGTGCTGTTCTGGAACAAAAGTGCCGAACGCCTGTACGGCTGGAGCGCCGCTGAGGTGCTGGGCCGCTCCATGGTCGACGACGTGTACACCGACAACCCTGCGGCCTACGCCGCCGCCACCCAGGCCGTGCTGGCGCACGGTGAATGGCATGGCGAGATCACCCAGAACCGCCAAGACGGCAACAGCATGGTGGTCGAAGCCCGCTGGACCCTGGTGCGCGACGCCGACAACCAGCCGTATTCCATCATGGCGGTGAACACCGACATCACCCAACGCAAGGCCGCCGAACGCGAGGTGCAAAAGCTGGCTTTCTATGACCCCCTGACCCAGCTGCCAAACCGCCAGCTGCTGATGGACCGGTTGCAGCATGCGCTGGCCAGCAGCGCACGCAGCGGCCAGGGCGGGGCGTTGTTGTTCATCGACCTGGACAACTTCAAGACCTTGAACGACACCCTGGGCCACGACAAGGGCGATCTGCTACTGCAACAGGTGGCTCTACGCCTCAGCGCCTGCGTGCGCGGCGCCGACACCGTGGCCCGGCTGGGCGGCGACGAGTTCGTGGTGATGCTGGAAGACCTGGGCCCGAACCCGCAGGCCGCCGGCACCTGCGCCAAGAACATCGGCGAGAAAATCCTGGCCGCGCTGAGCGCGCCCTACCAGCTGGACGGCAAGGAGCACCTCAGCACCTCCAGCATCGGCATCGCGCCGTTCTGCCGGCAACCCGAGACGGTGAGCGAACTGCTCAAGCAGGCCGACATCGCCATGTACCAGGCCAAGGGCGCGGGGCGCAACACCCTGGGCTTCTTCGATCCGCAGCTGCAGGCCGAGGTCACCGCGCGCGCCGCCCTGGAGGCCGATCTGCGCCTGGCTGTGGCCCTGGGCGAGCTGTTCCTGCACTACCAGACCCAGCACAACGCGCAAGGCCGCATGACCGGCGTAGAGGCCTTGGTGCGTTGGCGCCATCCGCAGCGCGGCCTGGTGTCGCCCGCCGCCTTCATCCCGCTGGCCGAAGAAACCGGCCTGATCCTGGAACTGGGCCACCAGGTGCTGGTGCAGGCCTGCACCCTGCTGGCCAGCTGGAGGGCATCGGCGGAGACCCAGCACCTGACCATGGCGGTCAACGTCAGCTCGCGCCAGTTCAAGCACCCGGACTTCGTGCAGCAGGTGGTGGACACCCTGGCCCAGACCGGTGCCAGCCCGCTGCAGCTCAAGCTGGAGCTGACCGAAAGCCTGCTGGCCGACGACATCGAGCAGATCATCCGCAAGATGGAAGCCCTGCAAACCCATGGCGTGGGCTTCTCGCTGGACGACTTCGGCACCGGCTATTCCTCGCTGTCCTACCTCAAGCGCCTGCCGCTGGACCAGCTAAAGATCGACCAGTCGTTTGTGCGCGACGTGCTGACCGACCCGAACGACGCAGTCATCGCCCGCACCATCATCGGCCTGGGCCAGAGCCTGGGCCTGAATGTGATCGCCGAAGGCGTGGAAACCGCCCAACAGCGCGACTTCCTGGCCCGCCACGGCTGCCAGGCCTACCAGGGCTACCTGTTTGGCCGCCCCATGCCGGCCGAGCAGCTGGCGCCGTTCATGGACACCTTGGCTACCGTCTAGGAGCCTGACTGGCAGCAATGCCGGCTTTTCCGTGAGAACATGGAGGCTCGCTCCTACCCTCAGATCGCCCAGACGGAAGTAGAAACGGAATATGGCAGAGACGTCTCCCAGCGCTAGCCCTGCAACGCCGCCGCCCTCCGAGGCCGCGCAGCTGCAGGCGCTGCGGGTGTCCGAGCAGCAGTACCGCACGCTGTTTGACAGCAACCCGCTGCCGATCTGGGTCACCGACTGGCACAGCCACCGCATCCTGGCGGTGAACCAGGCCGCCGTCTCCCGCTATGGCTATACCCAAGCCGAATTCCTGGGCATGGACCTGCGGCAGGTGCAGGCCGACATCACTGCAAGCGACGCAGCCCTGCACGCCCAGCCCAGCCGCCACCGCACCAAGGACGGCCGCGAGATCGATGTGGAGATCTCCACCGACAGCCTGCTGTTCAACGGCCAGCGCGCGCGCCTGGTGCAGGCCCACGACGTGACCCAGCACCTGCGTACCGAGAAAGACCTGGCACGGCTAAGCCGCGCCCATTCCATGGTCACGGCCTGCAACGAAGCCCTGGTGCGCGCCACCTCCGAGCTGACCCTGCTGCACGAAATCTGCCAGATCGCGGTGGACATCGGCGGCTACCGCATGGCCTGGGTCGGGTTTGCGCAGGACGACGCCGAAAAAACCATTTTGATCGTCGCCCATGCGGGCGCGATTGCCGAGCATTTCACCCTCTGGCCCATGTCCTGGTCGGCCGATTCGCCTTATGGCCAGGGCCCCGCCGGCCGGGCCCTGCGCTCAGGCGAAATGGTGATCGTGCCGGACATCCGCGCCGAAGCCATCTTCCAGAGCTGGCTGAAGGAGCCCTGGGTCGACAACTTGCGCGGCGTGGCCAGCCTGCCGCTGCGCAACAGCGAGCGTGCCTTCGGCCTGTTCTACCTGTACGCCAACGACACTGTCGACATAGGCTCGGACGAAATACCCTTGCTGCAGCAGCTGGCGGGCGACATCGCCTTCGGCATCGACCACCTGCGCGCCCAGGAAAGCAAGCGCGCATCCGATGCCCGCATCCACCACCAGGCCACGCTGCTGGACAAGGCGCAGGACGCGATCGTGGTGCGCGGCATGGACCAGCGGGTGCTGTACATGAACAAAAGCGCCGAGCAGCTCTACGGCTGGACCGCCGAGGAGGTGATTGGCCGCTCCATGCTCGAGCATGTGTACCGCAATCCGGCCGCCGTGGCCCAGGCGCTGCAGTCGGTGCTGGAGACCGGTGAATGGCGCGGCGAGCTGTCCATCTACCGCAAGGACAACCGCCAGGTCGAGGTCGAGGTCCGCTGGACACTGATCACCGACGCCGAGCAGCAGCCGCACTCCATCTTGGCCCTGAGCACCGACATCACCCAGCGCAAGGCGGCCGAGCGCGAGATCCAGAAGCTGGCCTTTTTTGATCCGCTGACCCAGCTGCCAAACCGCCAGCTGCTGCTGGACCGGCTGCAGCATGCGCTGGCCACCAGCGCGCGCAGCGGCCAGGGCGGGGCGCTGCTGTTCATCGACCTCGACCATTTCAAGACCCTGAACGACACCCTGGGCCACGACAAGGGCGACATGCTGCTGCAGCAAGTCGCCCAGCGCCTGAGCCACGCCGTGCGCAGCATGGACACGGTGGCCCGGCTGGGTGGCGACGAATTCGTGGTGATGCTGGAAGAGCTGGGCGACAACCCGCACAGTGTGGCCGAGCAGGCCAAGCGCGTGGGCGAAAAAATCCTGGCCGCACTGGGCAGCCCCTACAAGCTGGACGGCCACGAGCACCAGAGCACCTCCAGCATTGGCATTGCACCCTTTGGCAGCGGCCTCAACACCGTGGGCGAGCTGCTCAAGCAGGCCGACATCGCCATGTACCAGGCCAAGGCCGCGGGGCGCAATACCGTTGGCTTTTTCGATCCGCAGCTGCAGGCGGCGGTGACCGACAAGGCTGCGCTGGAAGCCGATCTGCGGCTGGCGCTGGAGCAGGACGAGCTGTTCCTGGTCTACCAGACCCAGCACGACGCCCAGACCGCGCTGACCGGCGTCGAAGCCCTGGCACGCTGGAAGCACCCGCAGCGCGGCATGGTCTCGCCCGCGGCCTTCATTCCGCTGGCCGAAGAAACCGGCCTGATCCTGGAACTCGGCCGCCAGGTGCTGCTGCAAGCCTGTTCGCTGCTGGCCACCTGGCAAGACCACAGCGCCACCCAGCACCTGACCATGGCCGTCAACGTCAGCGTGCGCCAATTCAAGCACCCGGGCTTTGTGCAGCAGATCCAGGAAACCCTGGCGCTGACCGGCGCCAAGCCCAGCCAGCTCAAGCTGGAGCTGACCGAAAGCCTGCTAGCCGACGACATCGAGCTCATCATCCACAAGATGGAGGCGCTGCAGGCCTTTGGCGTCAGCTTCTCGCTGGACGACTTCGGCACCGGTTATTCATCCCTGTCCTACCTCAAGCGCCTGCCGCTGGACCAGCTGAAGATCGACCAGTCCTTCGTGCGCGACGTGCTGACCGACCCGAACGACGCCGTCATCGCCCGCACCATCATCGGCCTGGGCCAGAGCCTGGGCCTGAACGTGATCGCCGAAGGTGTGGAAAACGACGAGCAACGGGCCTTCCTGGCCCAGCACGGCTGCGCGGCCTACCAGGGCTATCTGTTCGGCCGGCCCATTCCCGCCGAACAGCTGGTGCAGTTTCTGTCACTGCCCGCGGCCGCCAACGGCTGATCTCCGTCTCGAAATTTAAGAGAAATCAGTGCCTGGCGCAGGCACTGATTGCACTAACAGCTACGTTTTTTGTAGCAAATCTCCTTGCAATGCCTGTCTGTAGCACGGCGCTGGCTTCTGCACGGAAGTTTTATTAACTCTTCTTCTAATACTTCTATTAATAAATAGTAGTAGTAGTAAGCCTGGTCCTCTTCTGTGGATAAGCCGGTTTTCCTGAACCCTGGCGCGCACTTAGCCAAGGTCAAGCACTGTGTGCGGCCGTGCTTCCGTGGTGTACGCCAAATATGAACAACTTTGGCCCAAGCAGCCATCCTGTGGATAAGCCATGGCTTATGCCAGAACTATCCACAGGCTTGTTAGCTTGAAAGCCTGTCCACTGTCTGGGCTATGCTGGAAGTTTGTTGCAAGGACTGCCCCATGCCCCGTTCCCTTCTGGAAGAAGCCCGTATCCACCCGGCGATCCGCGAAAAAGTCGCCACCCACCAGCAGGCCATCGTGCAAGAGGTGCAGGCTGCGGTGGCAGCCCATGCGGTGGTGGTGGTGGGGATGGGCATCAACCCGTGGCCTAAAAAGGCCTGTAAGGCGCTGGAGGCGGCGGGTATCGCCCACCACTACCTGGAATACGGCAGTTATCTGAGCCAGTGGCGGCCGCGCGGAGCGCTGAAGATGTGGACCGGCTGGCCCACTTTTCCCATGGTGTTCGTGCAGGGCACGCTGGTGGGTGGTTTTACCGATCTGGAACGCCTGGTCCAGAGCGGCGCGCTGGCCAAGATGCTGGCCAGCGCCTAGGTTTCACAGACGGGTATCAGCCCTTGTGCGACCGGTCTTCCGGTCCACCACGGCCGTCAGCACCACGGTGGCCGTCGGCACCGCGATGGGGCATGGCATTCGCGTCAAACACCTTTTGCTGCTCGGGGCTCAGCACGGCGTAGAAAGCCTTGGTGGCATCGCCGCGTTTGTCCATTTCGGCATCGCGTTCGGCGCGCAGAGCGCGCATCTTGTCGATGCGTTCCGGCGTGCTGAGCTTGTCGAACTCGGCGCGGTCGGGCCGCGGGCCGTGGGCGGGCGGCTGCATGCTGGCGGTGAAGGTGGTCCAGGCGGCCTCCTGGGCGGCGGTGATCTTGAGCTTGGCTTTCAGCTCGGCCTGGCGCTTGAGCATATGCGCCTGCATCTTGGCCGGGTCGTGCTTGGCCATGCGCTCGGCGGGGGGCGGCGGGGGAGCCGCCGGGCTTTGGGCCATGGCCGCCTGGCCCAGGCCCGCCAGCAGGCCGGCAACGACCAAACCTTGGATGGATGTACGTACGGATGCCATATGAATCTCCTTGCTATAAATCGAGAGTAACTCGCCTGTCACCGAGATTGGCTGCAGGTTGAAAGCAAGTGTGGAGGCCGCGTGTATCCCCGCCATAACCCGGCGATATGCATTTGTAAAGTTAGCCGGCCACCCCAGCGGCGACAATAAGCCCATCTTGAGATAACGCGAAAAAGGATCCCTGTGTTCAAAAATGTGATGGTCTACCGCATCGCTCCAGGCTGGACCGCCGACCTGGTCAAAATCGAAGCCGCGCTGGACAAAGAGCGCTTTGCCGAATGCGGCGCCAGCCAGGAAATGTCCATGGGCTGGACCGAGCCGCGCAACGTGGCCAACGGCCCGCTGCTGGAATCTATCGGCGGCCAGCTGATCCTGAAACTGATGTTCGAAAGCAAGGCCGTGCCCAGCTCGGTCATCAAACGCAAGGCCGAAGAACGCCTGGCGCAGATCGAGGCCACCACCGGCCGCAAACCCGGCAAGAAAGAGCGCAAGGAAATCAGCGAAGACGTAAAGCTGTCGCTGCTGCCCATGGCCTTCACCAAGCGCGGCGCGGTGCTGGTGTGGATAGACCCCACCGCCCAGGTGCTGGTGATTGACGCCGGCAGCCAGGGCCGGGCCGACGAGGTGATTACCGCCCTGGTCAAGGCCATCGACGGCTTTGGCGTGCTGCAGATCAACACCGCGATTTCGCCGGCCACCGCCATGGCCAACTGGCTGACCACCCAGGAGCCACCGGCTGGCTTCAGCATCGACCGCGAATGCGAACTCAAGGCCGCCGACGAATCCAAATCGGTGGTCAAGTACGCGCGCCATGCGCTGGACATCGACGAGGTGCGCCAGCACGTGGCCGACGGCAAGCTGCCGACCAAGCTGGCCATGACCTGGGACGGCCGCGTGTCCTTCATGCTGACCGAAGGCCTGCAGATCAAGAAGGTCACCTTCCTGGACGGCGTGTTCGACGGCACTTCGCAGGAGAAGGAAGACGGCTTCGACGCCGATGCCGCCATCTCCACCGGCGAAATGCGCCAAATGATCCCCGACCTGCTGCTGGCCCTGGGCGGCGAAATGGCGCTTAGCGAGGCTGGCACTACGCCCGATGCCGCGCCTGCGCAGCCGCTGCAGGCAGTGAACCTGGCCGAATCGCCGTTTTAAGCCAAATAGGGCTCTAGCGCAGGCAGTACCTGCGCAGAGCGCTATAAAAATAATACTAAGGCTGCCGCGGCGGCAGGGCCGCTTGGGCGGCTGCCGTGACCGCCAGCTTGCCGGCAAAAATATCCCACACGGCCATGAACATGGCGGCGATCACCGGGCCGATGACAAAGCCATTCAGGCCAAAAATCGCCATGCCGCCCAGCGTGGAAATCAGCACCAGGTAGTCGGGCATCTTGATGTCCTTGCCGACCAGCACCGGGCGCAGCACGTTGTCGACCAGGCCGATCACCAGCACGCCGTAGGCGATCAGGGACACACCCTGCCACACTGCGCCGGTGACCAGAAAGTAGATCGCCACCGGCAGCCAGATCAGCACCGCGCCCACGGCCGGCAGCAGCGACAGAAAGGCCATCAGCACCGCCCACAGCACGGCCGCATGGATGCCCAGGAACCAAAATGCCAGGCCGCCCAGCAGGCCCTGCACCACGGCCACCAGCACATTACCCTTGACGGTGGCGCGGACCACGGTGGTGAACTTGCCGAACAGCTGGCGCTTGGTCTCGCTGTCCAGCGGAATCGCGTCGCGCATGCGGCGCAGCAGGCTGGCGCCGTCGCGCAGCAAGAAGAACATCAGGTACAGCATGATGAAAAAGCTGACCACGAAGTCCAGTGTGTTCTGCCCGATGCTGAATGCCTGGGTGGCCAGGGTCTGGCTGGCCTCGGCCAGCACGCTGCTGAGCTTTTCCTGCAGATCGCCCAGATTGCCCAGGCCGAAGCGGTCCAGCAGGTTGGACACCCAATGGGGCAGGGCCGCCACGATCTTGCCGAAGTAGGCGCCGAAATTCAGCTCGCCCGACTGCATGCGCAGGTACAGGCCGTTGCCCTCCTTGACCAGCATGGCGGCGATCAAGGACATCGGCAAGATCACGATGACCAGGATCACCAGCAACGTGCACAGCGCGGCCAGGGTGCGGCGCTGCTTCAGCGGCCGCAGCAGCCAGCGGAACAGCGGCGCAAACAAGATGGCCATCACCACGCCCCAGAAGACCGCGCCATAGAACGGCCACAGAATCCAGCCAAACGCCAGGGTTACGCCCGCCAGTAGGAGGAAGAAGGTTTTGTTTTCAAGTTGCGACCAGGGCCGCGGGGGGGAGGATGGGGTCATGGAAGCGGCGCCGTAAGCGCAGAGGTGTGCGATACGCCCATGGTATCGGCAAGCGCGCCCCGGGGCGCTTCAGCGGCTTGCCAGCGCCATCAGCTCGGGTGACAGGCCGGTCCAGGCACCGTCCAGCGTGGCTGGGCCAGCGCCTGCTGCCGGAGCAGCCTGGGCCTGGCGGATGCCGGCCAGCACGCTGTCGATCACCGGCACGCGCACCTGGTTTTGCAGCTGGGCCGCCATGCCGGCCAGGCCGGCACCACCCAGGATGACGGCTTGCACGTCGTGCTGCTCGGCCACGCTGCGGCAGGCGGCAGCCAGCAGGGCCAGGGCCGCCACCGGGTCAGCCGCCAGCTCGGCGCCGGTGGCTTCCACGGTGTGGATGTGCACCAGGCTGTCGGCATAACCCAGGCTGTGGGCCAAGCGCTGCAGCATGGGCTTCCAGGCCGCGCCGCCGGTGACCACGGCAAACCGGCCATGCTGGGCGGCTTCGAAAAACGCAGCTTCAGCCAGGCCGGTCACGGGCGCCGGGCTGCATTCGCGCAGCGCCAGCAGGCCGGGGTCGCCAAAGCAGGCTATCAGCACCGCATCGGGTGTGGGGCCGCCGTCGGCCTGCCAGGCAGCCCAGGCGTCCAGCGTGGCATGGGCGGCGACGGCATAGCTGGTTTCGCTGGAGATATAGCGCGCACCGAAGCGCGCGGTGGTGGTGTGCACCGCCACATCGGGCGCGCTGGCCTGCAGCATGTGGGTGCGCAACAGCGCGGTCACGCTGTCGCTGGTATTCGGGTTGATGACCAGCAGGTGGCGCATGCCTACGCGACCTGGCCGAACAGTTCGACCAGGTCGGGATTCGTGGCGGCTGCGGGTTCGAACTGCAGCTGGGCTTCCAGGTGGCTCAGGTGCTCGCGCATCAGCCGGCTGGCGGCTTCTCCATCGCGCAGGCGGATCGCATCCAGCACCGCGCGGTGTTCCAGGCAGCCACAGGCGCCGGCCCGGGCGCTGGAGGCCGACAAGGCCACCGGGCCCCAGGTCATCAGGATCAGCGAGGTGCGCGATACCAGCTCGCGCAGGATGCGGCCCAGGGTCTGCTGGCCCGCGCGCTCGGCAATCGCCAGGTGGAAGTCGCCCGACATGCGGATCGCATGCCGGGTATCGCCGCTGGCGCGTGCGCCTTCTTCTTCGGTGATGAAGCGGGCCAGGGCGGCGATATCTTCCGCCGTGGCCACGGCCATGAAGCGCTCCAGCAGCGGCGGCTCGACCAGGCGGCGGGCTTCAAAGACTTCGCGGGCTTCCTGCTCGGTGGGCTGGGCCACGCAGGCACCGCGGTTCGGCGTCATGGTGACGATTTGCTCGTTGGCCAGCCGCACCAGTACCGGCCGGATGCGGGTGCGCGATACGCCGAAGGCCGCGCCCAGTTTGTCTTCGACCAGCTTGGTGCCAGGCTGCAGCCGGTGGTCCAGGATGGCGGAGACGATGCGCTCGTAAATCTCGGTATCGCTGAGCGCGGGAACGGGGGCGGTGGACACTATGAACGGCCTTTTTGTTTGTGCCCCAAGAATTTTACGAGCAGCAAGGTAATGCCCATCACGAGAAAGGACACCACGGTGGTGACGGTACCGACGGCGTAGATCGACGGCGTGGTGACGGTGGTGGTCAGGCCTTGCAGCTCCAGCGGCAAGGTGTTGACGTCACCGATCGCCTGCGAGGTGCGGGCGATCTCGTCCCAGCTGAGCGTGAAGCCGAACATGCCGATGCCGACCACCGAGGGCGCGATCAGCGGCAGCACCACGTGCCGGAAGCTCTGCCAGGGCGTGGCGCCCAGGTCGCGCGCGGCTTCTTCATAGGCCGGGTTGAAGCGGTTGAAGATGGCAAACATGATCAGCAGGCCGAAGGGCAGGGTCCAGGTCAGGTGCGCGCCCAGGGCCGAGGTGAACAGGCCCAGTGCGGTGCCATAGCCGTCCAAGGTGTCCTGCATACCCAAGAATTCCAGCGCCCATTTGATGCCGCCGTCGAGCAGGCGGAACTCCAGGCCTATGCCCAGCGAGACGATGATGGACGGCATGATCAGGCTGGCAATGACGATGAAGAACAGCGCATTGCCGCCGGCCAGCTTCTTGCGGAAAGCCAGGCCGGCCAACACCGAGAACACCACGGTGCAGGCCATCACCGCCAGGCCCAGGCCCAGCGAGCGGCGCAGCGCCGCACCGATGTCGACCACGCCCAGGCCTTCGGCCAGCTTGTAAAACCAGTGCAGCGACAGGCCGCGCAGCGGAAAGGTCAGGCCGCCTTCGGGGCCCTGGAAACTCAGGATGAAGATCACCAGCATCGGCCCGTACATGAACAGCACGAACAGGGCGAAGACGATGGCCAGGGGCAGGAAGCCAGGAGCGCGTTTTTCGGACATTTTTAGAGCTCCTTGCGGATGTCGACCAGGCGGGTCAAGGCCCAGATGATCATCAAGACGATGGCCAGCAGGATCACCGCATTGGCGGCAGCCAGCGGGAACTGCAGGTACGAGGTCTGCACCTGGATGATCTTGCCGATGGACGCGATCTGCTGGCCGCCCATTACGCCCACGGTAACGAAGTCGCCCATGACGATGGTGATGACGAAGATCGAGCCGATGATGATGCCGGTGCGGCACAGCGGCACGACCACGTTCCACAGGGTTTGCCAGCCGGTGGCGCCGCTGTCATTGGCGGCTTCCAGCAGGCTGCGGTCTATGCGCATCATCGAGTTGAAGATGGGCACGATCATGAACATGGTGTAGAGGTGCACAAAGGCCAGGGTCACCGAGAAGTCGGAGAACAGCAGCCACTCTATCGGCTGGTCCACCAGCCCAGCGCTTACCAGGCCCTGGTTCACCAGCCCGTTGCGGCCCAGCAGCGGCACCCAGGAGATCATGCGGATCACGTTCGAAGTCCAGAACGGGATGGTGCACAGCACGAACAGCAGGGTCTGCATGCCCGAGGAGCGGATATGGAAGGCCAGAAAGTACGACACCGCAAAACCCAGCACCAGGGTGATCAGCCAGACCACCAGGCAGAACTTGAAGGTCGACAAATAGGTCTTCAGTGTGGTGCACATCTCGGCGGTGTTGCCGCAGCCGTCGAAGATGGCGATGTAGTTCTTGAAGGTGAAGCCGGGCAGCAGCTCGTATTCGTTGAAGTCCCAGAAGCTGACCATGATGATCAGCGCCAGCGGCACCAGAAAGAACACCGCAAACACCGCCGTCAGCGGCGTAGCCTGCCACCAGGCAGACAGGCTGCGGCCCGGCGCGGGCGTAGCCGATGGAAGTGGGGCGCTAGGTGTGCTCATGGGTATGTGTCCACGTTACTATCAAAATCGTAGCTGCCAGCGCAGACAAAACAAGCGCCAGAGCCCAATTTCATTTAAATTTCCGGCATTCCTTTCACCACACAACGGAAGTGAAAGGAATGCCCCCAAGCAAGGCGAGCGCAGCAACGCCCCCTCGTGGGATACCGCGGAACCGGCTTTGCCGGGCCGCTGGTATCGCCCCCTGCAAGGGGGTTGGCGCTGCCACACGCAGTGGGCAATCCTGGGGGTGAGCCTATTTATGCTGCGACGAACTCATTCCATTTCTGGACCATGTAGTTGTTCTCGTCCATGAGAGCATTCCAGCAGGCGATGCCACCCATGCGGGACTCGTAGCTGCCGCCGTCGCGGATCTGGCCGACCTTGGCCAGCAGGTCACCGTTCGGGCTCTTGATGTCCTGGGTGGCGGACTTGCCTTCCATCCAGTACGCCCATTCGTAGGGTTCCATCTTGGCCTTGGCGGTTTCCAGCACGGCGCTGTAGTAGCCCTGGCGGTTCAGGTAGGCGCCGGCCCAGCCGTCGAGGAACCAGTTGATGAATTCGTAGGCACCGTCCAGGGTCTTGCCCTTCAGGGTGGCGGGCAGGCCGAAACCGGCAGCCCAGGCGCGGTAGCCTTCCTTCAGGGGCTGGAAGTTGCAGGCAATGCCCTTGGTGCGCACGGCAGTCACGGCGGGCGACCACATCGACTGGATCACCACTTCGCCGGAGGCCATCAGGTTGACCGACTCGTTGAAGTCCTTCCACAGCGCGCGGAACTGGCCTTGCTTCTTGGCTTCAATCAGGGTCTTGATGGTCAGATCAATTTCCTTCTTGGTCATATTGCCCTTGTCCGGGTACTTGTAGATGCCCATGGCTTCGACCACCATGGCGGCGTCCATGATGCCGATGGAGGGGATGTTCAGGATTGCGGCCTTGCCCTTGAATTCGGGGTTCAGCAGCTCGGCCCAGGAGCTGATCGGGCGCTTGATCAGATCGGGGCGGATGCCCAGCGTGTCGGCGTTGTACACGGTGGGGATCAGGCTCATGAACTGGGTCGGCGTGGCCGAGAATTTCTTCGACTTTTCGCCTTCCAGGAAGATCACTTTCTTGGGCGCCGTGCCTTGGTCGCCCACGGCCTTGCCGTTGACCATGCCGGTGGTGAACAAGGTGGTGATCTTGTCGGCGTTCTTGATGCGCTTGACGTCGATGCCCTTGAGGTTGCCGGTGGGCACGATCTTCTTCAGCGAAAAGTATTCGGTGTCGATCAGGTCAAAGCTGTTCGGCGCGGTGACGGCGCGCTTGGTCACGTCGTCGGTGGTCACAGCCACGTACTGGATGGTGATGCCGGTATCGGCCTTGAATTTTTCGGCAATCGCCTTGTCCTGGTTCACCGCGGTGCCCAGGTAGCGCAACACGATGGGCTCGGCCGAGTGCACTGCCGGGAAAATGCCGGTGGCCAGGATGCCGGCCGTGCCTTTGAGCAGCGAGCGGCGCTGCATCGTCGCCTGCAAGGCGTTGGTGGATTCAGGAACTGCGTCAGACATGGTGAAAACTCCTAGGGGGTTGCGGTAGGGGAAATTTTTTAAGCAGCGACGGGAACGGAAACTAGACCGAGCGGGTGCGCCGCTTCGGCGGCCCAGGCCAGCTGCACGGCCTCAGACACTTGGTAGGGCCGGGCCGCAAACTGCGCCTCGGACACCATGACGGAAAATTCGGCGGTGCTGCTAGCGGTTTGCGCCACACCGGGTTTTTGCAGGCCCAGCAGCACGTAAGTGCCCTGGTATTCGACATCGCTGACCACCGCGCGCATGTTGTGCGGGCCATCGGGCAGGGCGGCCTCGGCCGGGATGATCTGCATGTGGTCAGTGCGCACGCCGATCTTGCCGGCCGCGGTATCCAGCACGTTGTGGCCGCCCATGAAGCGGGCCACGAATTCGCTGGCGGGCCGGTTGTAGATCTCGTGCGGTGAACCGACCTGTTCGATCAGGCCGTGGTTCATCACCACCATGGTGTCGGCCAGGGCCATGGCCTCTTCCTGCGAATGGGTCACGTGGATGAAGGTCAGGCCCAGCTCCTTCTGCCAGCGGCGCAGCTCGGCACGCATCTGGATGCGCAGGAACGGGTCCAGCGCCGACAAGGGTTCGTCCAGCAGCAACACCTTGGGCTGGGTGATCAGCGCCCGGGCCAGGGCCACGCGTTGCTGCTGGCCGCCCGACAGTTCGCCCGGCGTGCGGTCGGCCAGATGGCCCATGGCCACGCGCTCCAGCAAGTCCTTGGCCTTGGCATGGCGCTCGGCCTTGTCCATGCCCTTCATCTTCAGGCTGAAAGCCACGTTGTCGAGTGCCGACAGGTGGGGGAACAATGCAAAGCTCTGGAACATCATGGCTGTGCCGCGCTCGGCCGCGGGCAGGTCTGTGATGTTGCGGTTCTCTAGCAGGATGTCGCCGCTGCTCACCGATTCGTGGCCGGCCACCATGCGCAAGGTGGTGCTCTTGCCGCAGCCCGACGGCCCCAGCAGGCAGCAGTAGCTGCCGCTGGCAATGCGCAGATTGATGCTGTCGACTGCCGGCTTACCCGACCCGTAGCGCTTGGTCAGCGCGACGATTTCGATGGCCGAGGGCGAAGAGGTGGGGATGGAGGCTTGCATGGCCATGGCCTATGCATAGGCCGTGCCAGCTCTGCATCCAATGCAAACCGCAGATTGCGTACAAAAATGCACCGGCAATGTGCACAAAGCAAAAAGCCAGCGCATTTGCTAGCGCTGGCTTGGTGCGCCGGGCTGATTCCGCCTATTCGGCGGCGGCGATCTGGCGCAAAGCCTGCTCGAACACCTCGGGCGGCTGGCCGCCGGAGATCAGATGCCGGTCGTTGATGATGACGGCCGGCACCGAATGGATGCCGTGGCTGGTATAGAACTGCTCGCGCTCGCGCACCTCGTCGGCAAACTCGCCGGATTCCAGGATCGCCTGCGCGCGTGCCGGGTCCAGGCCCACTTGTTGGGCGACCTGCACCAGCAAGGTGTGGGAGCTTGGGTCCTGGCCCTGGGTGAAATAGGCGTCGAACAAGGCCTGCTTCAGCGCATGCTGCTGGCCTTCGATTTCCGCCCAGTGCAGCAGGCGGTGTGCATCGAAGGTGTTGTAGATGCGGTTGCGCTTGTCCATATTGAAGGTAAAGCCGAGCTCCGCGCCACGCTGGCGGATGGTTTCGCGGTTACGCGCAGCCTGCTCGGGGGTGGAGCCGTATTTGCGCGCCAGGTGCTCGGTGGTGTCTTCGCCTTCGGCGGCCATCTGCGGGTTCAGCTCAAAGGGCTGGAAGTGCAGCTCGGCGCGGATACTGTCGTCGGCGACCCGCGCCAGGGCTTGTTCCAGCGACTTCAGGCCGACCGCGCACCAGGGGCAGGAAACGTCCGAAACAAAATCAATCTTGAGAGCCGTAGCCATATCTGTCCTCTGTTTAAAAAGCTGTGGATAGTTTAGGAACAACCGGATAGTTATCCACAGGAGATGCGCGCGCCGCAAAGTTGTTCATATTTGCGTGACACCAGAAAACCGAGGTCACACACAGGCCACAACACTAGGCAAGCCTTTGATTGCAAAGGATAAAACAGGCTTACCCACAGACCGGCGCAATGCTTACTACTACTACTATGTATTAATAACTACATTAGAAGAATAGCCAATACAACAAGTCCGCAAACCAGGGGAGGGGGTGTAAAACCTGGCTTGCAGGGTGTATTGCTACATTTTTCATAGCTTTCAACGCAGGCTATCACTGCACAAAACCCCGATTTGTCTGTTGTATTGAAAATCTTGCGTAAAGTGCGTCCAGGGTTTTGCCAGCCTGGCTTACGCCGCCAGGGCTGGATAGTCGGTATAGCCCTCGGCACCGCCACCATAGAAGGTAGCCTGATCAGCCGGGTTCAGCGGCGCGTTCTCGCGCAGGCGGCGCACCAGGTCCGGGTTGCTGATGAAAGGCTTGCCAAAGGCCACTAGATCGTCTCCATGGCGCACGGCCTGCTCGGCCAGGGCCTTGGTGAAGCCGTTGTTGACCATCCAGGCCGCCTGGCCGCCGGCATCGCGGTAGGCGGCTTTCAGGGCTGGATAGTCAAACGGACGGTCTTCCAGTACCCGCGGGCCGCCGGTCGCGCCTTCCACCACATGTACATAAGCCAGGCCCAGCGGCCCCAGCGCACGCACCACGTACTCGAACAGCGGCTGCGGATCGGGGTCGTGGATGTCGTTGGCCGGGGTGACCGGCGAGATGCGCAGGGCGGTGCGGCCGCCGCCGATCTCGCCGGATACGGCGCGCATCACTTCCAGCAGCAGACGCGCACGGTTTTCGATGCTGCCGCCAAAGTCGTCGGTGCGCTGGTTGGCACCGCGCTTGAGGAACTGGTCGAGCAGATAGCCGTTGGCCGCATGCACTTCCACGCCGTCAAAGCCCGCCTCGATGGCGTTGCGTGCCGCATGGCGGTAGCTTTCGACGATGCCGGGCAGCTCCTCGGCCAGCAGCGCGCGTGGCTGCGAGGTTTCGGCAAACTGGCCTTTGCCGTCCTTGACCAGATAGGTTTTGCTCTTGGCGGTGATGGCGGATGGTGCCACCGGTGCCTGGCCGCCGGGCTGCAGGTCTACATGCGAGATGCGGCCCACGTGCCACATTTGCACCACGATCTTGCCGCCGGCGGCGTGTACCGCGCTGGTGACGCGCTTCCAGCCGTCGAGCTGCTCGGTACCGTACAGGCCGGGCACGTCGGCATAGCCCTGGCCTTGCGGGCTGATGGCGGTGGCTTCGGTGATCAGCAGGCCGGCGCTGGCGCGCTGCGCGTAGTACTCGGCGACCAGGGGGGTGGGGATGGCATTGGGCGAGCGGTTGCGCGTCAGCGGGGCCATCACGATGCGGTTCGCCAGTTGCAGGCTGCCGGCTTGTACCGGGTCAAACAAAGAAGTCATGCGGGTTTCCTGTCAAAAAATGCAGGGTAAACCCAAATAAAAAGCCTTGTCGGATGCGCCTAAGCCGGCGCTGTGCTAGGTTGGGTGGCGATTTCCAGCTGGGTTAAATAGCGCATCGCGTGGTCGTTATGGCTGCCGCACATGTCCAGCGCCGGCTGCAGCTGGCCGCAGACCGCCGGGCGCTCGGGCTGGCCAAAAATGCGGCACAGGTTGGCCGCATCCAGCTGTACGCAGCGCACACCCGCAGGTTTGCTGATGCCATTGACCACCGGCATGCCGGGGATGGGTGAGCTGATGCTGGGTGCAATACAGCAGGCACCGCAGCCGGAACGGCATTCCATGGTTATGCTATGGATTTGAGAGCTGCTGGCGCTGCTGAAATAAGCGCCAGCGGCCGATTAGGCGTGTAACTTCTGGGCCGCCCAGAGCACCTGGTCGACCACGGCCTGCACGCCGGCGCGGTGTGCGTCCTGCTTCAGGCTGCCGTCTTCGGCAAAGGCTTCGAAGGCCCGGGCCAGGGCGAATTGCTTGGGGGCCACCCAGCACTGCATGTTCATCATCAAGGGCGTCAGATGGCTGAGCGAGCGCAGGCCGCCCAGGCCGCCGGGCGAGGCGCTGAGCAGACCGACCACCTTGCCGCTGAAGGAGCGGAAGCCGTCCTTCCACACCGGGTCGGATTTCACCGGACTGGAGGCCCAGTCGATGGTGTTCTTCAGCAGCGCGGTGTAGCTGCCGTTGTATTCGGGCGCGCAGATGATCCAGGCCGGGTGCTCGAACATCAGCTGTTTCAGGCGCATTACATCGGGCGGCGTGCCCTTGGCTTCGAGGTCGGCGTTGTACAGCGGGATGTCGAAGTCGGCCAGTTCGATATGGCTGACCCGGGCCCCGGCGGCGGTCGCCAGCTGTGCCGCGGCGTGGGCGAGCTGGCGGTTGTACGACTGTTGGCGGGTGCTACCCGCGAAGATGAGGGTTTTCATGGGCCGATTTCACCACAGCCCGGGCTTCGCGGTAGGCCTTGGGTGTTTGCCCATGCTGGGCGCGGAAGGTGTGGATGAAATAGCTGGCATTGGCAAAGCCGCAGGCCCAGGCGACTTCTTTCACCGCCAGCGCGCTCTCGGTCAGCAGCCGGGCGGCGCGGGCCATGCGCATGCGGTTGATGTAGGCCACCAGGGCCTCCTGGGTTTGTTGGCGGAACAGGTGCGACAGGTAGTCGGCGGTGCAGCCGCATTGGCTGGCCAGGCCGCGCACGCTCAAGTCCTGGTCGCCCAGCTGGTTCTGCACCAGCACCCGCAGCTTGCTGACCCAGCCGGATTCGGGCGCGGCCTGCGGGTCGGTAGCGGCCAGGGCTTGCAGCACGCCGGCAGTGGCGGCGGCCAGCAGGGCGCGCACCTGGGTACTCTGGGTGCTGGCCCAGGCCGGCGCATCGCCCTGGCCGAGCCGGGCCGCATCGGCCAGCCAGTCGTGGATATGCCGGGCCTGCGGGTGCTGGCGCATCTCCAGGTGCTGTATGCCGGGCCGGCCGGCGCTTTTTTCATAGGCCAGGTGGCAGGTCAGCGCATGGGCTTCGGCATAGACCACCAGGTTGGCAAAGTCCTGCCCCGGCGCGGCGCGCACTTTTTCGGAGTGCAGCAGCTGGGGCGGCATCAGCAAGGCCTCGCCCGGACCCAGGGTTTGCGTGCCGTGGGGAAATCGGAAGTCGGTCCAGCCGCTGGTTTGCAGAAACAGCTCGGGGCCGACGTGGAAGTGGCCTTCGCCGCGCGCTACCGGCGCCCCGCTGGGCAGGTGCACGACCAGGCTGCCGGCCATGGCGCGCTGCAAAAAGTCCGCCAGATGCCCGCGCATGGCCTGGGCATTCGGGCCGCCGGCAGGGGCCGAGGGGGTGGTTTGCAGGCAGGAGCTGGCTTGTAATCGGACATCCATGTTTTTTGCTATTGATTGCGGATTTTTGGCAGATATTGCGCTTGGTGGGCTGCGGACTGCGGCTTAAAGTTTCGATCCATTAGGGCTAGCAAGCCTATATCCGCCCCCCAAGGAGACTCTCAGTGAAAACCCGGATTTCTGTCATCGTCTGGAACGAATACCGCCATGAACGCGAAAACGCCATGGTCGCGGCCATCTACCCCGAGGGCTTGCACACCACCATCGCCCAGGCCTTGCAAGCCACGCCGGGGCTGAACCCCGGCGCCTTGCCGCTGGATGTGGGCACCGCCACGCTGGACGAGCTGGAGCACGGCCTGAGCGAAGAGCGCCTGGCGAATTGCGATGTGCTGGTCTGGTGGGGCCACAAGGTGCACAACCTGGTAGACGATGCCGTCGTCGACCGGGTACAGAAGCGCGTGCTCGAAGGCATGGGCCTGATCGTCTTGCACTCAGGCCATTTCTCCAAGATTTTCCGCCGCATGATGGGCACCAACTGTTCGCTCAAATGGCGTGAAGCACACGAGAAAGAGCGGTTGTGGGTGGTCGAGCCCTCGCACCCGATTGCCGCCGGCCTGGGCGAATATTTCGAACTGCCGAACGAAGAGATGTACGGCGAGCGCTTCGACATTCCGCAGCCCGACAGCACGGTGTTCATCTCCTGGTTCGAGGGCGGCGAGGTGTTCCGATCCGGCTGCTGCTGGGAGCGCGGCCACGGCCGGATCTTCTACTTCCGCCCCGGCCACGAGGCCTACCCGACCTACCACGATAGCAATGTGCAGCGCGTGATTGCCAATGCCGTGCAATGGGCGGCGCCGCGGGTGAACATCGTTGATGTGTGCCCGAATGCCCAGCCTTTGGAGCCGATCAGCTTCAAACCCGGTTTCACCAATGTCGGCATTACCCAAACCCAGGCGGACTTGGTATGAGCGAAGTAAAAAAACTGCGCGTTGGCGTGATCGGCCTGGGCATGGGCCGGGCCCACATCCAGGGCTGGCAAGAGCATCCGCAGGTGGAAGTGGTGGCCCTGGCCGACCCCGATGCGGCGCGCCTGGCCCTGGTGGGGGATGAGTTTGCGGTGGCCGGCCGCTACGCCAGCGCCGAGGCCATGCTGGCCGTGGAGCCGCTGGACGTGGTCAGCGTCTGCACGCCGAACAAGTTCCACAAGCAGCTGACCCTGGCCGCCCTGGCTGCCGGCTGCCATGTGCTGTGCGAAAAGCCCATGGCCATGGACGCAGACGAAGGCCGCGAAATGCTGGAAGCCGCCAAGGACGCGGGCAAGCGGCTGATGATCAACTTCTCGTACCGCTTCAGCGCGGCCTCGCGGGGCCTGAAGGCCCAGGTGGATGCGGGCCTGTTCGGCGACATCTATTTCGGCCGCAGCGTCTGGCACCGGCGCCGCGGCATGCCGGGCTTTGGCGGCTGGTTTGGCACCAAAGCGCTGGCCGGCGGCGGGCCGCTGATCGACCTGGGCGTGCACCGCCTGGACCTGGCACTGTGGCTGATGGGCTACCCCAAACCGACCTGGGTGATGGGCAGCAGCTACAACGCCATCGCCAGCCCCTTGGCGGAGAAGGCCGGCAAGACCTTTGACGTGGAAGACCTGGCTGCCGGCTTCATCCGCTTCGAAAACGGCGCCACGCTGGTGCTAGAGGCCTCCTGGGCCGCGAATATCCAGGAGGAGGAGCTGATGGAGACCCGGCTGCTCGGTACCAAGGCCGGTTTGCTGCAGAAGAACCTGGATGGCGGCTATACCTTCGACGCCCATGTGTTCACCGAGGTGAACGGCGCGCCCGTCGATATGCACCTGTGCCCGCCGACCAAGCTGGCCCCATCGGCCATGTTCGACTACGCCGAGGCGATTTTGACCGGCCAGCCACACCCGGCGGATGGCGAGCAGGGCCTGGTGGTGATGCAGATTCTGGACGCGTTGTACGCCAGTGCGCGCAACGGTGCACCGGTGCAGATCCAGGCTTAACACCAGCGGTTTACCATGCCGCATGAACGATCTGAACGCCCTGCAATCCATGGGCCTGACCCTGCCCAGCCCGGCTTACATCCTGGGCGCCATCATTTTTGGCCTGGTGGGTTTTGCGGCGTTCCGGCAGGGGCGTAAGGCCTCCAGGCGCGACCTGAGTTTTGCGGGCCTGGGCTTGATGCTCTACCCCTACGCCGTGGCGCAAACCTGGTTGCTGTGGCTGGTGGGCGCAGCCCTGACGGCCTGGGTGGTCTGGAAGTGGAACTGATCCGCAGGGCGGGGGCTCCTACCGGCCATTACAGTCGGGCCGGTATGCATATCCAAAAAAGTTTCTGTGTCTTCTCGGCCGCCGCGGCTTTGCTGCTGGGCGGTTGTTCCACTGCGCCCAGAGCGCCCGAACCATCTGCGGCCAGCACGGTACCGTCACGCCTGTCGCCCGAGCAGGCGACCGACATCACCATCTACGCGCTGAGCCTGGTCGGCACGCCGTACCGCTATGGCGGCAACACACCGGATGCGGGTTTTGACTGCAGCGGCCTGATCGGCTACGTGTACCAAAACCGCGCTGGCCTGAAGCTGCCGCGCACCGTGGCCCAGCTGCAAAGTGCCGGCCAGGCCGTGCCGCGCGAAGAGCTGCGTTCCGGCGACCTGGTGGTGTTCGGCCGCGGCACCCATGCGGGTATTTACGTGGGCGAGGGCCGGTTTGTGCATGCGCCGTCCAGTGGCGGTGAGGTGCGCTTGAATCCGCTGGATTCCGGCTACTGGGCGACGCAGAAAATGGCGTTTCGCCGGCCCTGAGGTGCGGCTGTCGGTTTCACGTGAAACCGATCCGGGGCTGCCATCTATGCGCAACCGGGCTTTAGGACTAGACTGGGCTTGGTTCCACCGGCGTGCCCTGCGGCCACATCATGAACATCAACGACTTCGTCAAAGCCCAATCGGTGGCCCTGTACCTGGGCAGCCGGAGCCGCGCGACATCGGGCAGTGCGGCCAGCACCGGCCTGTCGGCGCAGCCGGGCTTCCAGCGCGTTGAAAAGCGCATCCAGGCCCAGGTGGACAGCACTACCGCCCAGCTGTCCTCGTTTGGCAAACTCAAATCGGCGTTGTACGACACCCAGGTGGCGGCGCGCGCGCTGGAGGGTGTGGCTGCGGCCAGCCCTACGGCCGCGGCGCTGCAAACCGCGGTGCGCAATGTGGCCACGGCCTTCAACAGCGCGGTCGAGGCCGCCAAGGCCACGGCCTCCAGCCAGAACGCCAGCCGGCCCGGCAAAGACCTGGTGGCCGCGTTGAGTACCAACCTGCCCATCACCGATGCGCTGAAAAGCCTGGGTTTCAATTTGGGCCTGGACGGCAAGCTGGTGCTGGACCGCAGCGCCTTCGACACCCAGTACAAGGCCGACCCCACCGCTGCTCTGGCCAGCCTGGCCACGCTGGGCCAGCAGGTCTATGCAGTAACCAGCAAGGCGCTGGGCGCCGAGGGTTCGCTGGGGCTGGCGCTGTCGTCGCTGAACCAGCAGTCGAGCATCCTGAAAACCCAACAGGCCATGCTGGCGTCTCTGGGGACTATCGGCAGCAACAGCAGCAGCAACACCTCTAGCCAGACCAGCTACGGCAACGGGGCCTACGATTTCGGCCTGGCCGCTTACCGCAAGAGTTTGGCATCAAATACCTAGCCAACGCAGGTAGTACCAGCGCCAGGCGCTATTAAAAATATAGTTTCAGTCTTTGCGCCGGTACAGGTACCAGGCGGCCAGCGCGGTGAACACCGCCACCATCGAGACGATGGCCATGAAGCCATGCGGGTACTCGGCCAGCGGGATGCCGCCCACGTTCATGCCCAGCAGGCCGGCAACGATGTTGATCGGCAGGGCCAGCACGGTGACCATGGTCAGGGTGAAAACGCTGCGGTTGGTCTGTTCGCTGACCTGGGCGGCGATTTCTTCCTGCAGCAGCTTGATGCGCTCCTTCAGCTCCGACATGTCGCGGATGGTCAGCGAGAACTCTTCGGTGGCCTGGCGCAGCTCTTCCAGGTCGTGCTCGCTGATCCAGGGTGGCGGCAGCCGCAGCAGGCGGAACAGCGCCCCCGGCTCGGGCGCCAGCAGGCGCTGCAGCCGCACCAGCACGCGGCGCAGCTTGCCCAGGTCGGCGCGCCGGTTCTGCAGCCGGCCGACCAGGAACTTGTCTTCGATCACATCCACCTGCACCGTGGCGTCGCGCACGATGCGCACCAGCACGTCGCCCTGCTCCTGCAGCAAGGTGTTCAAAAAGGCCACCGAGGAGGGCAGGGGCTTGCCGCTCTTTACCGCGGCGCGCATCCGGTCTATCGAGCGCAGCGGGTGCGAGCGCGCGCTGATGGCCATGTGCGGGCCGACGTTCAGCCACAGGCTGGCGATCTCGGCCGGGTCGAAGGCGAACTCGTAGGCCACGTCGTTGACCACCGCGATCAAGGTGTCGTGCGCGTCCTCGATGCGGGTTGAGCGTGAGCCTTCGTGCAGGGCTTCGAAGAACTCGGGCACCACGTCTAGCTGCTTGCGGATGCAGGCCTCGGCCGCCGCGTCGCTGAGGTTGAAGTGCAGCCAGACAAAGTCGCCCGCGGCCTTGGCCTCGCCATTGCGCAGCCAGGCCGTGGCTTCCGCCAGGTCGATGGGCTGGCCAGGCGCGCCGTTTTCAAACCTGTAGCCGCACAAAAGGCCGTTCTTGTCGGAGCCGTAGCTAATGTCCATGGTGCAGCAAGCGCCTGTGAGCAAAGCGACAAGTCTCTTGCAGTACGGTGACAGTTGTGTGACAGAACCCGGTTTAATTGAGAAGAAAAAGGCTGCTAGCGCAGACAGTACCTGCGCTAGCAGCTATGAAATACATAGTATTCAAGCAGTCGTCTTGGCGGGCAGCACGCGCTTGACCAGGCTGACCACCGCCAGCACGGCGGCGCCGGCCAGCACGCCGGTAATGCCGTCCAGCAGCAGCGGCGCCAAGGCGTGCAGCAGCGGGCCGATGCCGGCTATGTTCGCAGCCTGTTGCGTGAGCGCTTCCACCAGGTGGTGCAGGGCCGGCCAGCCGTGCGTCAAAATGCCGCCGCCGACCAGGAACATGGCGGCCGTGCCGACGACCGACAAGGTCTTCATCATCCACGGCGCAAACACCAGAATCCCGCGGCCCAGGCTGCGCTGGAAGGCGCTGGCCTGCTGGCTCAGGTACAGGCCGGCGTCGTCCAGCTTGACGATGCCGGCCACCAGGCCGTAGACGCCGACCGTCATGATCAGCGCAATGCTGCTCAGCACCGCCAGCTGGGTGCTGAAGCCGCTGTCCTGCACCGTGCCCAGGGTGATGGCGATGATCTCGGCCGAGAGGATGAAGTCGGTGCGCACCGCGCCCTGGATCTTGTCCTTTTCCAGCGCCACCAGGTCGACTGCCGGGTTGGCCACGGCCGCCACCAGGGCTGCGTGCTCGGCCGCGTCGTCCTGCGCGCTGTGCAGGTATTTGTGCGCCAGTTTCTCGAAGCCCTCGAAGCACAGAAAGGCGCCGCCGACCATCAGCAGCGGCGTCACCGCCCAGGGCGCATAGGCGCTGATGGCCAGTGCCGCCGGCACCAGGATCAGCTTGTTGCGCAGCGAGCCTTTGCACACCGCCCAGACCACCGGCAGCTCGCGCTCGGCCTTCACGCCGGTGACCTGCTGGGCGTTCAGCGCCAGGTCGTCGCCCAGCACGCCGCTGGTCTTCTTGGCCGCCACCTTGGTGAGCAGGGTCACGTCGTCCAGGATGGAGGCGATGTCGTCGATCAGGGCGAGCAGGCTAGAGGCCATGGAGCTGG
Organism: Rhodoferax ferrireducens; assembly: GCF_031458075.1. GTDB lineage: Bacteria > Pseudomonadota > Gammaproteobacteria > Burkholderiales > Burkholderiaceae_C > Rhodoferax_B > Rhodoferax_B ferrireducens_A. The sequence continues at coordinate 439,183 of NZ_JAVDXT010000003.1, forward strand.
GTCTTTACTAGAGGGTCGCCGCACCATGCAGCGGTATTGGCCGGATTGTCGCTGGCGTGGCGAATCGGTTGCGCAAAGGGATCAAAAACTTATACAAAACAAGGCGCTAGCGCAGGTAAATGCTGCGCAGACAGCTACCAAATAAATAGCAAATCACCTTGGCGCATGCGGGGCTTATTTGGCCCGGCCCTTGGCCGCGCGCTCGTACTTGCGCCAGTAGGTGAACGGGTCTTCGTGGACCTCGATGTCGACCTCCATGATGCGCGCCTGCAGCCGCTCCTGCACATCGGCCACGCCCTGGTTGTAGACCAGCGGGCCGATTTCTTCGAGGAAGAAGCCGAGCAGCGCGCCGGCGGCGATGTTGCCAATCTTTTCTTCCATGTTCTCCTGGAAGTAGCGCTCGATCGAGGCAATGGCTTCTTTGCGTGCGTCTTTGGGGATTTCGATGGTCATGGGCGTAGTGGGTCAGGGTTGGCGCATCAGCGCGCGTTTGGAGGAGATCTGCACGGTGGTGGCGGCCATCACCGCAATGCCGAATGCCCACGCCATGGGCAGGCGCGGTAAAGCGACAGACAGCGTAAAGCAGAACGCCACGGCTGCATACTGCCCCGTGACCATCGCCTTCAGCAAGGTGGCGGTAAAGGCCGGCCCCTGGCTGCGGTGCGAAAACACCGCCAGGACGGTACCCAGGACGGGGAACACCGCCAGCAAACCGCTCCAGCCCGGACCTACGTAGGCGGCGCTCAGGGTTACGGCCACCGTCAAAAAAGCACCTGCCAGCATGCGCAAGCCCAATTCCACCGTGCTGAGCGGACGGGCGCGCACGACGGCCGTGCTGCGCGGAAAGCAGCGCGGTGCCGTCAGCAGGGCGAGCAATGCCGCCAGCAGGGCCATGGCCTGCGTCAGCGGATAGGCCGACAGGCACAGCGCGGTCGCCGTCCAACCCCCTAAACCCAGGGCCATGGACGCTTGCCAGGGCAGGCGTTGCGCCGCATGCGCATAGGCCAGACTGAAGGCCACCGACGCCAGTACTGCCGACAGCGCCGCCGTCGCCGCGCGGGCGGTGAACGGAATGCCATGCTCTATGGCCAGGAAGAACAGGATGGGGCCGGCGACCACCGGTAGCCCGGCCAGCCAGCCGGCAATCGCCGGCCCCCAGCGTTTACCGGCCAGCGTGACCAGCAGCAGAAATGTGGGGACCAACAATAGTTTGAGAGTGAGCACAGTAGAAGAGGGAGGTGGTGTCAGGCCAGCGGGAATGCCGGCTGTTGCAGGGACGGGTGAGATGGGACGGCTTGCTTTAGGGCATCCAGGGCGCCGCGGATGGTCTGCGAAACGGCTGGATCGGCCAGCATGCCGTCTTCGCTGAGCTGCGCGCCCAGCAGCGGGATGCTGATGGAGGCGGCTTCGACCATCTCGGCCGACATGGTTTTCAGTATCTCGCGCAGTGCGGCATCGGCCAGGTGGGCGCGCGGCGAGGCGTTGAGTACGGCCACCGGCTTGGCGACGAAGGGCTCGAAGCTGACCAGCCAGTCCAGCGTATTCTTCATCGCGCCGCTGATGCCGTGGGCGTACTCCGGGCTGGCGAGCAGCAGCGCATCGGCGGCTTGGACCTCGGCGTACAAGGCGCAGACGGCGGGTTGCTGGGCCGGGTCCAGATCGGGGTTGAACAGCGGCAGCTGGCCCACACAGTGGCTGACGTGGACCTGCACATCCGGTTCAGCCAGGCGGGCGGCGGCGCGCAGCAAGCTGCTGTTGATGGAAGCAGCGCGTAGGCTGCCAGACAGGGCAAGGATGTGCATGGGACCAGAGGGGGAATGGGGAATCGGGCGCCGGGGGCCAGAAACGGTCCGGCCCACTAAAATATACAACCCCCAGCTTGAACCCTGCACGCCGTCCCTTTCGGGGCATTCTGCGCCGACGCGTCCGTGCAATCCGAGTAGGGCGCTTGAACCGATAGAGGAATGTGTATGTTGTACCCCCAGGAATTTGATGTGATCGTGGTTGGCGGCGGCCATGCGGGCACCGAGGCCGCGCTGGCCGCTGCGCGCATGGGCAGCAAGACGCTGCTGCTGACGCACAACATCGAGACCCTGGGCCAGATGAGCTGCAACCCGTCCATCGGTGGCATCGGCAAGGGCCATCTGGTGAAAGAGGTGGACGCACTCGGCGGCGCGATGGCCTTGGCCACCGACGAAGGCGGCATCCAGTTCCGCATCCTCAATTCCAGCAAGGGCCCGGCCGTGCGCGCCACCCGCGCCCAGGCCGACCGGGTTTTGTACAAAGCCGCGATCCGCCGCATGCTGGAGAACCAGCCGAATCTGTGGCTGTTCCAGCAGGCGGTGGACGACCTGATGATAGAAGGCGACCGCGTGGTGGGCGCCGTCACCCAGGTTGGCATCCAGTTCCGCAGCCGCACCGTGGTGCTGACGGCCGGCACTTTCCTGGACGGCAAGATCCATGTGGGCCTGAACAACTACGCCGCCGGCCGCGCCGGTGACCCGCCGGCGGTCAGCCTGAGCGCACGACTCAAGGAACTCAAGCTGCCGCAAGCCCGGCTGAAAACCGGCACGCCACCGCGTATCGACGGCCGCAGCATCGACTACAGCAAGCTCGCCGAGCAACCCGGCGACGGCATGCCGGGCGGGGTAGGGGACCAGATTCCGGTGTTCAGCTTCATGGGCAAGCGTTCCATGCATCCGGCGCAAATGCCGTGCTGGATCACCCATACGAATGCGCGCACCCACGAGATCATCCGCTCGGGTTTTGACCGCAGCCCCATGTTCACCGGCAAGATCGAGGGCGTGGGCCCGCGTTACTGCCCGAGCGTGGAAGACAAGATCAACCGCTTTGCGGATAAAGAAAGCCACCAGATCTTCCTGGAGCCCGAAGGCCTGACCACCCACGAGGTCTACCCCAACGGCATCTCCACTAGCCTGCCGTTCGACGTGCAGTACGACCTGGTGCGCTCCATGGTCGGCCTGGAAAACGCCCATATCCTGCGCCCCGGCTACGCCATCGAATACGACTACTTCGACCCGCGCAGCCTGAAAAGCAGCTTTGAAACGCGCCAGATCAACGGCCTGTTCTTCGCCGGCCAGATCAACGGCACCACCGGCTACGAGGAGGCGGCGGCCCAAGGCTTGTTCGCCGGCATCAATGCTGCGCTGCAATGCCGGGGTGAAGCCAGCTGGCTGCCGGGCCGCGACCAGGCCTACGTGGGCGTGCTGGTGGACGACCTGATCACCAAGGGCGTGACCGAGCCCTACCGCATGTTCACCAGCCGCGCCGAGTTCCGCCTGCAGCTGCGCGAGGACAACGCCGACATGCGCCTGACCGAAGCCGGCCGCCAAATGGGCCTGGTGGACGATGCGCGCTGGGAGTCATTCAACCGCAAGCGCGATGCTGTTTCACGTGAAACAGAACGCCTGCGTGGCCTCTGGATCAGCCCGAAGAATCTGGCGGCCACCGAGTCCGAGCGGGTGCTGGGCAAGGCCATCGAACATGAATACAGCCTGGCTGAATTGCTGCGCCGGCCCGATGTGAGCTACGGCCAGCTGATGACCTTGGCCGATGGCAAGTTTGCGGTGGAAGAGTTTTCTGCCGCTGTTCCACGTGAAACAGCCGAGGCCGATTTCGTTGCAGCGGTGTTGGAGCAGGTAGACATCAACGCCAAATACTCAGGCTACATCGAGCGCCAGAAGTCCGAGATCGACCGCGCCGCGCATTACGAACACCTGAAGATTCCGGCCGACCTGGACTACCTGGCCGTCACCGCACTCAGCTATGAAGTGCGCCAGACTCTGAACAAGCACCGCCCGGAAACCCTGGGCCTGGCTTCGCGCATGACCGGCGTGACACCGGCAGCGATCTCGCTGCTGCTGGTGCATTTGAAGAAAATGGGCTGGAAGGACCGCCCCACGGTAGAAGAGGCCGTTCTGTGAGCGACCGTCTGCGAACCCTGACCCATGCCGCCGAACAACTCGGCCTGGCTTTATCGACCGAGCAGCTGCAGACCTTGCTGCGCTACCTGGACCTGATCCTGAAGTGGAACAAGGTCTACAACCTGACGGCGGTGCGCGACCCGGACGAGGCGCTGACCCACCACTTGATCGACAGCCTGGCGGCCGTGCCGCCGCTGCAAAAGCATCTGGCGACTTTGGCGCCGGGTGCGTGCTTGCTGGATGTGGGCTCGGGTGGTGGTCTGCCCGGCGTGGTGTTCGCCATCTGCTGCCCGGACCTGCAGGTGAGCTGCGTGGACACGGTGGGCAAGAAGGCCGCGTTTGTGCAGCAGGTGGCGCTGGAGTTGAAGCTGCGCAATCTGCGCGGCGTGCATGCGCGGGTAGAAAACCTGAAGGAAAAGTTCGAGGTGGTGAGCTCGCGGGCCTTTGCTTCGCTGCTGGATTTCACCACCTGGTCGGCATCGAGCCTGGCAGAGCAGGGCGTTTGGTTGGCCATGAAAGGCAAGCACCCGGACGCTGAACTGGCAGTTTTGCCCGCCACGGTGGATGTGTTTCACGTGGAACAGCTGGCTGTGCCGGGCCTGGATGCCGAGCGCTGCATTATCTGGATGAAGATTAAAAACGCCGTCGCGTAAACTCGGCTCCTCACACGCGAGGAGTTTTCCATGTTTGGCATTGCAAATTACGGCGCATTTGTCGCTGCCATCATCGTTTTCTTGATGATCCCCGGCCCCGGTAATCTGGCCTTGATCACCTCTACCAGCAAGGGTGGTATCCGTGGCGGACTTGCCGCGACCCTGGGTGTGATCCTGGGCGACCAGGTGCTGATGTGGACTGCGGTGGCGGGCGTGGCCGCTTTGTTGGCCAGCTATCCGGTGGCTTTCGCGGCAGTGCAGTGGGTGGGTGCCGCCTACCTGGCCTACCTGGGTTTCAAGATGCTGCTGGCCAAGGCCGGCGACGCGCCGATTCTGAACATCAAGCCCTCCCACTTTCTGCGCCAGGCCTTGATGATTACCTTGCTGAACCCCAAGGCCATCGTTTTCTACATGGCCTTCTTCCCACTGTTCGTCGACCCCGCACAGCACCGCGGCCTGCTGACCTTTGCGGTGATGGCGTTGACGATTGCCGCACTGACCTTTGCCTACGGCCTGGTTGCTACCTTGCTGACCCATTTTCTGGCCGAGCGCATGCGGGCCAACCCGGTCGTGTCCCGCGCGCTGAACAAGCTGGCGGGTGTGTTTCTGATCGGCTTTGGCGTCAAGCTGGCTCTGTCTAAATAATCTGCGTCGAAAGTATCCATGGCCAAAGTATTCTGTGTAGCGAACCAAAAGGGCGGTGTCGGCAAGACCACCACCACGGTGAATCTGGCCGCCGGTTTGGCCAAGGTTGGGCAGCGGGTACTGATGATCGACCTGGACCCGCAGGGCAATGCCACCATGGGCTCGGGCGTGGACAAGCGGACCCTGGAGCTGACGGTGTACGACGTGCTGCTGGAATCGGCCAGCATCGCCGAGGCGCGGGTCAAGTCGGAGAAGTGCGGCTACGACGTGCTCGGCTCCAGCCGCGAACTCAGCGGCGCCGAGGTCGAGCTGGTGGCCATGGAGCGGCGCGAAAAGCGCCTGCGCGCCGCCATCGAGGCCGTGGCCCAGGACTACGACTTTGTGCTGATCGACTGCCCGCCTTCTCTGTCGATGCTGACCCTGAACGGCCTGTGCGCCGCCAACGGCGTGATCGTGCCCATGCAGTGTGAATACTTTGCGCTCGAAGGCCTGACCGACCTGGTCAACACCATCAAGCAGGTGCATGCCAATCTGAACAAGGACCTGCAGATCATCGGCCTGCTGCGCGTGATGTTCGACCCGCGCATCACCTTGCAGCAGCAGGTCAGCGACCAGCTGAAGGCGCACTTCGCCGACAAGGTGTTCAACACCGTGATCCCGCGCAATGTGCGCCTGGCCGAAGCGCCCAGCTACGGCCTGCCGGGCGTGGTGTTCGACCTTTCGGCCAAGGGCAGCGTGGCCTACGTCGATTTCGCCGAAGAAATGGTCTTGCGTATCAAAACCATGTAACAAATACGCCGTTGGCGCAGCTACTACCTGCGTAAGCAGCTACTAAATCAATAGCAAATGACATCTCCACGCGTACTCTTGCTGCCTGGCTGGCAAAACTCCGGGCCTGGCCACTGGCAAACTTTGTGGGAAACCCATTTTGGCGACTTGCGGGTCGAGCAGCACGACTGGATGCAGCCGCTGCGAGGCGACTGGATCACCCGCCTCGAAGAGGTAGTGCAGCAGCAGGACAGCCCGGTGTTGCTGGCCGCGCACAGCCTGGGCTGCCACCTGGTGGCGGCCTGGGCAGCGGTGTCGGGCAGCCTTGGCAAAGTGCAGGGCGCTTTGCTGGTGGCGCCGCCCGACGTGGCCCAGCCGGATTTCCCGCCGCAGCTGCACCGCTGGGCCCAGCCAGTGCTCAGCGCGCTGCCGTTTCCGGCCGCGCTGGTGGCATCCACCGACGACCCGTATTGCAGTTTTGAAGCCGCGGCCGGGTTCGCCGGGCATTGGGGCGCGGCCTTGCACAACATCGGCGCGCGCGGCCACATCAATGCCGAATCCGGCCTCGGCGACTGGCCGCAGGGCAGGGCGCTGGTACTGAATCAAAAATAGAAAGCACATCGATATGGCAACCCCCAAACGCAAAGGCCTGGGCATGGGCCTGGATGCTCTGCTCGGCCCCAAGGTGCAAGACCCGGTGCCGCAAGAGCCCGGCCTGCCCACCGAGCTGCTGCTGACCGAGCTTGTCGCCGGCCAGTACCAGCCGCGCACCCGCATGGACGAGGGCGCGCTGTACGAGCTGGCCGAGAGCATCAAGGTCCAGGGCATCATGCAGCCCATCCTGGTGCGGCGCCTGACCAGCGGCGACAACGCTGGCAAGTACGAAATCATCGCCGGCGAACGGCGCTTCCGCGCGGCGCGGCTGGCCGGTCTCGACCGGGTGCCGGTGCTGGTGCGCGACGTGCCCGACGAATCCGCTGCCGCCATGGCGCTGATCGAAAACATCCAACGCGAAGACCTGAACCCGCTGGAAGAAGCCCAGGGCCTGCAGCGCCTGGTGAAGGAATTCGGCCTGACCCACGAACTGGCGGCCCAGGCCGTGGGCCGTTCGCGCAGCGCCGCCAGCAACCTGCTGCGCCTGCTGAACCTGGCCGAGCCGGTGCAAACCATGCTGATGGCCGGCGACCTGGACATGGGCCATGCGCGGGCCCTGCTGGCGCTGGACAAGGCCTCGCAGATCACCGCCGCCAGCCAGATCGCGGCCAAGAAGATGTCGGTACGCGAGGCCGAGGGCCTGGTCAAGAAGCTCAGCGCCGAGTTCTCGCTGACCCCTTCGCCCAAGCTGCAAAAAGAAAAGTCGCGCGACCTGAAACGGGTTGAAGAAGAACTCTCCGACCTGCTGATGGCGGACGTAGAAATCAGCATCAAGAAGCGCGTCAAGCGCCACGGCAAGATCGAGGAAATGGGCCAGCTGACGGTGCAGTTCGGCTCGCTCGACGAGCTCAATGGCCTGATCGACAAACTCAGCCGCGGCGCCGCCCGCTAAGCCCATGGCCCGCATGCCATGGCCTTTGCCGTGGCCGCTACCGGCGCTGCTGGCCTGGGGCGGCGCCTGGGCGGTGTTTGTGCTGCTACTGCAGCTTGGCCTGCCAGGCATGGTCGCCCTGCTGCTGGCGACGGCCTGTGGCGCTGCCTGCAGCCTATGGGGTGCGACCTGGTGGCGGCGCGGGCTGATCGCCGCGGGCTTTCCGCTGTCGCTGGCCTTGTCCGGCACGCTGGCGCTGCCGGCCTGGGCCTGGCTGCTGCCGCTGGCCTTGTTCTTGTTGGTCTACCCCTTGAATGCCTGGCGCGATGCGCCCCTGTTTCCGACCCCGGCCCAGGCCTTGCAGGGCCTGGCCGCTGTCGTACCCCTGGCGCCGGGCGCGCGGGTGCTGGATGCGGGCTGTGGGCTCGGCCATGGCCTGCAGGCGCTGCGCTTGGTCTACCCGCAGGCCCAGCTGCACGGCCTGGAATGGAGCTGGCCTTTGCGTGCGGCCTGCGCGCTGCGCTGCCCCTGGGCCCGGGTGCGCCAGGGTGACATCTGGCGCGCCGACTGGAGCAGCTATGCGCTGGTCTACCTGTTCCAGCGGCCCGAAAGCATGCCGCGCGCGCTGGCCAAGGCCCGCGCCCAGATGGCGCCGGGCAGTTGGCTGGTGAGTCTGGAGTTCGAGGTGCCGGGTGTGCTGGCCACCGGCCGGCTGGAGGCCCCGGACGGTCGACCGGTATGGCTGTACCGGGTGGCGTAATACAGCAAAAGTTGCTTTCTTTTTCCTCAATATGGGTGATGAAGGCCGACAACCGCATCGTTAGAATTGCGCCGGAATTCATCTAGTGCGCCTGTAGCCTTCATAAAACCTCACTCTCCCGCTATCAAATTGTTTGGCGCATCAATGCACCAAAGTTATTAAAGCGCGACTTCACAAAAATTTGTAATTCTTTGCAATACCATATTGCACCGTTGTTGCCCCGCCTTGCCGGTCTAGGTAACGGGAAAATCTTTAAGGAATTGAAATGATCCACCAATCCCGTGCCTTGACGGCGCTGGCGTTGTCCCTTGTCTTGTCCGGCTGCGTGACCATGCAAAGCCACGACAAGAAAACGTCGAATATCGAGTCAGCCTCCCGTACCGGTGGCTTACCTGCTGCGATTGCCCAGCTGGAATCTACGGCGACGACCGAAGAAGAAAAGACCGCTCTGCTGTACAACATGGAGCGTGGTGAATTGCTGCGCATGAACCGCCAATATGCGGACAGCACCAACGCATTTTTACTTGCCGATGTGCAGGTCAAGAACTGGGAAGAATCTGCCAAGACCAACCCGCAGAAACTATTGGGTACGGCCGGCGCCGCGCTGATCAGCGAACGGCTGAAGGTGTACGAAGGCCAGGACTACGAAAAAGTCTGGCTGACGACCCGTTTGGCGTTGAACCGCGTGGCCGCAGGCGATTTCGAAAATGCCCGGGTGGATATCAAACGCACCCATGAACGGGAAGCGGTGATTGCCGAATTCCGTGCCAAGGAAACCGTAGCGGCCGAAGAGGCGGCCAAGTCGAAGGGGGCGAATACCGAGGGCAAGCAGCTCAATGGTTATCCGGTTGAAACCCTGAACGATCCCGAAGTCCTGGCGTTGAAAAATGGTTACCAGAATGCGCTTAGCCACTATCTGGCCGGGTTTTTGTACGAAGCCATGAACGAGTCTGGCCTGGCGGCACCTGGCTACCGCAAAGCGATTGAACTCAAGCCGAACACCGCCGTACTGGAAGAAGGTCTGCGTGGTCTGGACGACCGTACGGGCTTTACCCAGCGCCGCCGCCAGAAGATGACGGACGTATTGTTTGTTGTCGAGTCGGGCACCGCGCCTGCGCGCAAACCCACGGCGTTCACCATTCCTGTGCCTGTGAGCGGCTCGATCCGTACGATCAGCATTTCGTATCCGGTCATCGCGCCTTCCAACGAGCCGCTGCTCAGCACCATGACTGTCTCCGGTACACAGTTCAAACTGGAAAAAGTGGTAGACGTGAATGTGATGGCCCGGCGCGCGCTGAAGGACGAAATGCCCGGTATGGTGTTGCGCGGCGTAACCCGTGCGGTTGCCAAGGGTGTGGTGCAAGACCAGCTGCAAAAGTCCGGTGGCATCTTTGGCGCTGTCGTCGGATCGATTGGCTCGGTTGTGACCGAGCAGGCCGATGATCGACTCTGGCGCATGTTGCCCGGCCGCGTCTACGTGGCGCGTGGGTACCTGCCACCGGGCGAGCACACCGTGAACATCAACGGGCGCGACTTGAACGTGAAGATCAATGTCGATGGCCAGTACGCGTTGGTGCCTCTGCGTTTCTACGAAAACACGACTTTGGCGGGCGATGTCGGCATGTTCGGCAGGCTGCCTACGCTGGCCGTGGCACCTACCCCTGATCCTGTGCCAGTGAAAGCCGTGGTCACCACCAAGCCGGCGGCAAAAACACCGGCCAAACCGGTGGTTAAAAAGCCGGTACCAGTCGCCACCAATTGAGCATCACATCTTCCGAGGAGCCCTTCATGTTTAAACGAATCCTGGTTCTATGCGCCGCCAGCCTGGCCTTGACCGCGCAAGCCCAGAGCCAAGACCCTGGCACGCCTGCTGCCGTGGCAGCCAAAGTGGCCTTGCGCGGTGAATCCCAAGGCGTGCGTGTCAGCGAGATCCGTATTACCCGCCCGAACGACATTCTGGTGGTGCAGGCTGATCTGGCCAATGGCGAGCGCGCCGACCGCACTGTGTTCTATCGGTTCCGTTGGCTGGACACCGTGGGCAACCAGGTGGGCGACGGCGAATCCTGGAAGCAGATGGGTTTGCTTGGCAAAGGCCAGCAAACCGTCAAAAGCGTGGCGCCTTCGGGGATTGCCACCGATTTCCGCCTCGAAATGAACGTCGAGAAATAAATCTTTTTAGAAAGTATTGGTATGAAAACAAGCCGTCTGTTGTCGCTGAGCGTATTGGGTAGTGTGTTGGTATTGGCGGGTTGTCAAACCCAGGTGTCGTCTCCCGTGGTGCGCTTTGACCGCCAAGTCAACTATGGTGACGCCAAGGCTGTGGAACTGGTCACCAATGAATTCGGTTCCACCGACCTGCAAATGATTGCCGAGAAAATGACCGGCGGCTTGCTGGAAACCGGCATCTTCCAGGGCCGTCCCACGGTCACCATTTCCACCGTGAAGAACAAGACCAGCGAATACATCGACACCACGAATGTGATGAATTCGATCCAGACGACGCTGGTCAAATCTGGCAAGGTGCGTTTCACCCGCTCCATCAACGAGATGCAAGCCGGTGTTGACGAGTTGCAACGCCAGAACCAAAGCGGTCTGTACAAGCAAAACTCCACCGCCAAGATCGGCCAGATGACCGCAGCCAAGTACAGCCTGGAAGGCGAATTGACCAGCATCGTCAAGCAAAACGCCAATACCAAGGACGTGTTCTACAAGTTCACCCTGAAGATGTTTGACGTGCAAGAAGGCACGATCGAATGGCAGGACGAAAAAGAAATCCGCAAGACCAGCAAGCGCTAAGGAGTTCACATGCAACGCCGCACCGTCTTATCGACTGTTGTTTTGGGTTTCGTATTAGCAACCCAGGCCTACGCCCAGGTTCCGGTCAAGATCGCCGTGACCGATCTGGCCTATACCCAGGCCGTGGCCCAGTATTTTGAAGCGGGTACCTACCAGTCCAGCAGCCAGCTGAACGCCAACCGCAATAGCATTTCGGCGTCCGAGCAGTCCAGCGGCACCTACGTGGCGGGCCGCTACAGCTACATGGAACAACGCGAGCTGGGTTCATTCACCAATGACATCAAGGGCGCGCTGCTGCGCGGCACGGTATTCCATCTGGTGCAAGGCAAAGGCTTTGACACTGGCGCTCCGCAGCCGACCAAGGCCGAACAGGTGCTGAACCAGATGCAGACTGGCAAGATGGCCAAACCGGTGCGCCAACCTGAAGTCAAAGACATCATTGCCCGTATCCGCAAGGGCGAATTCAACGGGGCCGACTATGTGCTGTTCGGCACCTTGTCCAGTGCCGAATTCCGTGACTCGCTGTCGCCGTTGCAAGGTACCTCCAGTGCCAGCTACCAATACAGCCTGGACATCCTGGCCGACTTCTCGCTGATCAGCACCAAGACCTTTGAAATAAAGGCCGCTTTCTCTGCCCAGGGCGCGGGCAACGACACCAAATTGCTGTCCACCCGTGGCGATATTGCGCCGCCCAATCGCGCCAAGGTCATGCGTGAAACTTCGCAGACCCTGGCTGGCAGCGTCTACGAGCAACTGACCGACCAGTTGGGTTACAGCGACCCGAACATGGCCCGTGGCGTGCGCCAGCCCATGCAGCAGGGCCAGCCCATGCAGGTTCAGCCACAGGTGCAGCCCCAACCCCAGGCCATTATCTTGAAATGATGTGCATGCGTGCCGCCTTGGCGGCCGGGTTGTTGATCGGGGGCTGCGTGCAAGCGCAGCCCCTTTTTGCATCTGGCACGCTGCCTGGCCTGTCTTCCGACACCGTGGTGCCGGTGCTATGGCGAGAAGCATTGGCGCCCCCGCTGCGCTATCGGGTGATTGTGTTACCGGGGTCCGGTTGCGCAGGTATGGCCCCTGTTGCCGAGCGTTACTTTGCGGGCTTGCTGCATGGGCAGGTGTTGGTGTTGCACAAGCCGGGTGTCGACCTGAACGCCGGCTCCGCCCCCGGTATCTGTCCGGACGGTTTTGTCCAGCGCGACAACCTGTCCCGCTGGCAAGAGCAGGCCCGTGCCGCTTTGCGTGCCGATGCCCAGGCCCACCAGAATGGGCCGCCGCTACCCCAGCTGTTGGTCGGTATCTCGGAAGGCGCGGAGTTATTGCCTGAGTTGGCTGCAGAGGTGCCCCAACTGGCTGGACTGGTGTTGTTGTCCGGCTCGGGCCTGGACCCACTGGAGGCTGGCGGTTTGCAGGCGCAGCGTTTAAACCAGTCGCTCGCCTGGCAGGCGCTGGAGCGAGCCCAGTCCTCCGACGCACCAGACAGCACCGTGCAAGAGGGTCGCAGTTTGCGCTATTGGCGCGACCTGTGGCGCTGGCGCGTCGCGCGTCCATTGGTCGAATCGCCCTGGCCTATATTGCAAGCCTGGGGTGATGCCGACGACCTGGTGCCCGCCGAGGCCTACCAACGTTTTGCTGAACGCGCCAAAGGGCGTGCCGCACCGTTCTGCTCCCTGCGTTTGCCAGGAGCCGACCATGGTTTGCAGCAGGGAAGCGTGGACGGTGTGCAGCGCGTGTGGGCCTGGGTCGAGAATTGGGGCCGGACGCCATCGCTGGGTTTGTGTGGTGCAGGCGGCTAAGCTTCAATGGCACACGCTTTGCATCGATTCGGAAAAAACAGCTAAAGGTGCTTATTCGAAGGGCGATGAATGCTCTCAATAAGATAGCAAATAAAGCGACTGAGCGATGAACGATGCTGCCCGCATCCCGCTAAAAAACCGGTGCAGCATCGGGCTATAGTGGCCGCTGATAGCGTGTTCTGATTATTTTGGAGATGCGATGGGTTCCCTCCGCCGCACGGCGATCACCGACACCCTACGGACCACCTGCGCTGTTCTGGCGGCCTGGGTTTATGCTGCAGCGTGCGCGCAGGCGCAGCCCCTTTTTTCATCCTCCACGCTGCCCGGCCTGTCGCCGGCGAATCCGGTGCCGGTGCTGCAGCGCGAGCCCTCCCAGCCGCTGCGCTACCGCATGATCGTGCTGGCCGGCGACGGCTGCGCGGGCCTGCCACCGCCGCTGGCGCGCAGCCTGGCCAGTCTGCCGCATGCCCAGTTGCTGGTGCTGTACAAGCCCGGTGTTGACCCGCTGGCCGGACCGGGCAGCTGTGCGCCCGGCTTCACCCAGCGTGACAGCCTGTCGCGCTGGCAGGAGAGCGCCCGTGCAGCCCTGCGTGCCGACGCCCGGGCCCAGACCGGCAGCACCCCGGTACCGCAGCTGCTGGTGGGGGTGGCCGAAGGCATCAATCTGCTGCCTGGCCTGGCCGCCGAGGTGCCGCGCCTGGCCGGCCTGGTGCTGCTGCAAGGATCGGGGCTGGACCCGCTGGAAGCCGGCGTGCTGCAAGCCCAGCGCAGCGGCCAGCTGGCGGCCTGGCAGGCGCTGGACGAGGCCCAGCATTCGGATGCGCCCGACAGCAGCGAAGTCCAGGGCCGCAGCCTGCGCTACTGGCGCGACCTGTGGCGCTGGCATACCGCCCGGCCTTTGGCCGAGTCGGAATGGCCCATCCTGCAGCTCTGGGGCGATGCCGATGCCCAGGTGCCGGCCGCAGCCTATCTGCGCTTTGCCGAGCGCGCGGCGGGCCGCAGTGCGCCGCTATGCACCCGGCATATAACGGGCGACGTCCAGGGATTGCAACAGCTGGGGCTTTGGCTGGAGCGCTGGGCCCAGGCCCCGTCGTCGGGCTTGTGCCAGGCCACCGCGCCCTGAAGTTTTTAGGCCCAGCTGGTGATCAGCGGGCGCAGCGCCTCCAGCAGGGGCGCGGGCGAGACCGGCGCTCCGCCGTCTTCCCAGGCAATCTGGAACTCTGAAATCTCCAACCCGACCACTTCGCTGCGCGCCAGCACCGCGCACGCGGCCTGCAAATCGGCCAGCTTCAGGCCGCCCGCGTGGCGGTACTCGGTGGGAACGATGCCGGGGTTCAGTACATCGCAGTCCAGGTGCACATAGACCGGGCGCCCGGCGATTGCAGCCTGGAGTTCGGCGGCCAGATCCGCTTGCGGCCTGATCAGGCGGACGGTGCCGGCGTCAATCAGGGCCTGCTCTGGCGGGTCGATATCGCGCGCGCCGACCAGCAGCACGTTGGCGCTTTGCAGTGACCCGCCCAGGCCCGAATCCCACAGGCCCAGCGGGCCGGATAAGGCCATGCCGCCCAGGTAGCCGCTGGTGGTGGTGGCCGGAGTATGCAGGTCGGCATGGGCGTCGAACCAGACCACGCAGGCGTCCGGCCGGTGCCTGGCCAGCACCGGCAGGGTGGCCAGTGATACCGCACAGCGGCTGAGTGCCGTGAGCGGTGTGCAGCCCTGCGCAAAAATGGTCTCAAAGCGGTCGGCCATAGCCTGCAGGGCGGGGCGGGCGGCCTGCAATTCCTGCTGCCAGCCTGCATTCAGCGCGGGGGCTGGCGTGCCGATCCGCTGGGGCTGGATATTCAGCTGCTGGGCGAACCAGTCGCCAATCGCTACCGCACCGGGCTGGGCCAGGTTGTTATGGTCGCCAGCGCGCGTCTGGTATACGCTGAGCGCTATGTTTTTTGCTGTGTTCCGGTGGTTCATAGGCGGAAAATCTTGCCCGGATTCAGGATGTTCTGCGGGTCCAGCGCCTGCTTGATGGCGCGCATCATGGCCACTGCGCCGGCGCCGGTTTCGGCCAGCAGAAAGTCCATCTTGTGCAGGCCCACGCCGTGTTCGCCGGTGCAAGTGCCTTCCAGCGCCAGTGCGCGGCTGACCAGGGCGTGGTTCAGCTGCTCGGCCTTCTCGCGTTCTTCGGTGTTGTCGGGGTCGATCAGATAGCCGAAGTGGAAGTTGCCATCGCCCACATGGCCAACCAGGAAGTAGGGGATGCCCGAGGCGTCGGCCTCGGTGACCGAATCCAGCAGGCAGTCGGCCAGCCGCGAGATCGGCACGCAGGTGTCGGTGGAGATCACCTTGCAGCCCGGGCGCGACTGCACGGCGGCGAAATAGGCGTTGTGCCGGGCGGTCCATAGGCGGGTGCGTTCTTCGGGTGTGCTGGCCCATTCAAAGGCCTGGCCGCCGTGGTCGGTGGCGATTTCTTGCACCAGCTCGGCCTGTTCCTTGACGCCGGTGGGCGAGCCGTGGAACTCCATCAGCAGCAGTGGCTCCTCGCGCAGGCCCAGCTTGGCGTAGGTATTGACCATGCGCACGGTATTGGCGTCGATCAGCTCGACGCGGGCAATCGGCACGCCCAGCTGTATCACCTGGATGGTGGAGCGCACCGCGGCTTCGATGCTGGGGAACGAGCAGATCGCCGCCGAGATGGCCTCGGGCAGCGGATAGACCTTGACCGTGGCGGCGGTGATCACGCCCAAGGTGCCTTCGCTGCCCACCATCAGCCGCGTCAGGTCGTAGCCGGCGCTGGACTTCTTGGCCCGGGTGCCGGTGTAGATAACTTCGCCGCTGGCGGTGACTACTTCCAGCGCCAGCACGTTCTCACGCATGGTGCCGTAGCGCACGGCGTTGGTGCCGCTGGCACGGGTGGCGCACATGCCGCCAATCGATGCGTCGGCACCGGGGTCGATGGGGAAGAACAGGCCGGTGTCCTTGATGGCTTCGTTCAGCTGCTTGCGCGTCACGCCGGGCTGCACGGTGACCGTCAGGTCGTCGGCGTTGACGCTGAGGATGGCGTTCATGCGGCTCACATCCAGGCTGATGCCGCCTTGCACGGCCAGCAGATGGCCTTCCAGTGAGGAGCCGACGCCGAAGGGAATGACGGGTACCGCGTAGTCGCTGGCCAGCTTCACCGCGTCGGCCACATCGGCGGTGCTTTCGGCAAACACCACGGCGGCCGGCGGCGGCACCGAGAACGAGGATTCGTCGCGCCCATGGTGCTCACGCACTGCCATGGCGGTGCTGAACTGCTTGCCAAAGCGGGCCTGCAGCGCATCCACCAGGGCAGCGGGCATGGCACGGATGGCGATGGTCGGCAGCAGGTGCTGGGGGGCGGTGGGGGCGTTCATGGGCAGACTCCGGTAGAGGGCGTGGATACCGCACAATTCTCGCTCTATTCACACAAGGAGGCCGCCATGGCCAATCGCCTGACGCAAATTGCCACCCGCACCGGCGACGACGGCACGACCGGCCTGGGCGACAACACCCGGGTCCGCAAGGACAGTCTGCGCGTGCAGGCCATGGGCGACGTGGACGAGCTGAACAGCCACATCGGCCTGCTGCTGTGCGAACCCCTGCCCGAGAGTGTGCGAGAGCTGCTGGTGGAAGTGCAGCACCAGCTGTTCAACCTGGGCGGCGAGCTGTCGATTCCCGGCTTCGAGCTGCTGAAACCCGAGGCGGTGTTGGCGCTGGACCAGGCACTGGCCGAGCACAACGCCGCGCTGCCCCGGCTGGCCGAATTCATACTGCCCGCCGGCAGCCGCGCCGCCTCGCAAGCCCACGTCTGCCGCACTGTGGCGCGCCGCGCCGAGCGCACCGTGGTCGCGCTGGAGCAGCTGGAAAGCCTGAAGGACACGCCCCGACAGTACCTGAACCGGCTCAGCGATCTGCTGTTCGTGCTGGCCCGGGTGCTGAACCGGATGGACGGCGGGGATGACGTGTATTGGAAAAGCCAACGCCTGGCGCGTGGCAGCGAGTAGCTATATTTTCAATAGCGGCTACCGCAGGCAGAATAAGCGCCAGCGGCCTAAAACACTAAAACCACCGAGGAAACACCCCTTCCAGAGATACCACGGGACCGGCTTTGCCGGACCGTCGGTATCGCCCCCTGCAAGGGGGGAGGAGGCCACACGCAGTGGGCAAGCCTGGGGGTGTTACACCAATACAGCCATGGTGATGCGGGATGCGCAGACCATCTTGCCGGCGTCGTCCACCAGGTCGATTTGCCAGACCTGGGTGGTCCGGCCTATATGCACCGGCCGTGCCGTGCCGGTGACCCAGCCGCTGGTCACGCCACGCAGGTGGTTGGCGTTGATATCCAGGCCCACGGCCTTGTGGCCTTCGGGCGAAGCGTACATCGCGCCGCAGGAACCCAGGGTCTCGGCTAGCACCACGCTGACCCCGCCGTGCAGCAGTCCGTAGGGTTGACAGGTGCGCGTATCCACGGGAACGCGGGCGCTGATAAAGTCGTCGCCTACTTCCAGAAATTCGATCCCCAGGTGGGCTATCGCCGTGCCCAGTGCCATGGTGCTGAGTGCTTCGACCGAGATCGGTTTCTTCCAGATAGACATACCCGTGTGCCCTGTGTTGGCGCCACTTTCAATGCAGTGGCGCTTGCGTGGTTTTCCCAGGCGCCAGCATAAACCAAGAGCCCCACCGCCGTGCGGGCTTGCTTTCGGAGACATCCACGTGCCTGCTGCTACCGCTCTCAGACCGACCGCTTCGGAAAACCTGCGCGGCATCGTCGCCATGGTGATCGCCGTGGGGGCTTTTTCGATGATGGATGCGGCCATGAAATCGCTCACCGCCAGCTACCCGCCGCTGCAGGTGGCGGCGATGCGCGGCGGCGTGGCCCTGCCGCTGGTGCTGATGTATGTGCTGTGGCGCAAGGAGCTGGGCAATGTGTTCAAGGTGCGCTGGCCGCTGCATGCGCTGCGCATGGTGATCGGCGTGACCATGCTCAGCTCGTTTGTCTACGGGCTGCAGACCCTGGGCCTGGCCGAGGCCTACACCATCTTCTTCATCGCGCCGCTGCTGATCACCGTGCTGTCGATTCCGGTGCTGAAGGAAAAGGTGCGGCCTAGCCACTGGCTGGCGCTGGGCGGCGGCCTGTGCGGCGTGGTGGTGGCGCTGCGGCCCGACCAGGGCATGTTCTTGTCGCTGGGCGCGCTGGCGATCCTGGTGTCGGCCCTGTGCTACGCCGTGTCGGCGCTGACCGGGCGCATCGCCAGCCGCACCGATTCGGCCGCCAGCCTGGTGTTTTGGGGTACCAGTGGCCTGGCCTTTGGCGCGGGTGCGCTGGCCTGGCCGCACTGGGTGCCGGTGCAGGCCGCGCACGCGCCGGTGCTGGGGGTGATTGCGGTCAGTGGATTTGTCGGTCAGCTAGCGATCACCCACGCGTTTCGCCACGGCCAGGCTTCGGTGGTGGCGCCGTTCGAGTACACCTCGCTGGCCTGGGGCATCGCGTTGGACGGACTGCTGTGGAACAGCCTGCCTGACAGCAACACCTTGCTGGGCGGTGCCATCGTCATCGCCTGCGGGCTGTACGTGGTGCGCCAGGAGCGGGTCAAGGAACTGGTGGTGACACCGTGATGCGGCACAACCCCAGGCTTGACCGCTGCGCCTGGCAGCGCCGGTTCACTGGTATCTCTGGAAAGGGTGTCTGGGCGTTGGATTTTTGTCTTTTTGCAGAGTGAGGAGCTATCGAAAACTAGCTATAGGGCGGTGCCGTCGCCGCGGAACACGGCCTTGAAGTCACGGTAGCCGTGGAAGCCGAAGTGCTTGGCAAAGCGCACCACGGCCGAGGGCTGGACGTTGCAGCAGCGCGCTAGGTTCTCGATCTTCTCGCGGCCGATGGCAGCATGGTGCTGCTGCACGTAGCGGGCGATGGTGCGCAGCTGCTTGCTCAGGCGGCCGCACTCGCTGTCGATGCAGGCCAGCAGCGGCTCCACGTGGGTCGGGGGCGGGGTCGTCGGCATGTCACTTACAGTATTTGTCCACGTAGCGCCGGATCTCGCTGCGCATCGGGGTAGACACGTGGCTGGGCCCACCATTCGAGGAAGTCGGCGCGCGGCGAGAGTTCAATGTACTCGTAGCCCAGTTCGACTGTCTTGCGGCAGATCTCGGGCAGCGACAGGTGGCGGATCATGTACGGGTCGAGAGCGATCTTCATGGCGTCTTCTTGCGAGGCTATCGACTGATGGTTTGCTGCAAGGCGTCTATTGAAGTGAGTACGCCGGCCTCGATCGACATGGTCAGGTCTTCCATTTCCAGCGACACATAGCCGTCGTAGCCCACCATGCGGCAGACCGAGAAGAACTCCTTCCACCACTGCAGATCCTTGCCGCAGCCCACGGCGACGTAATTCCAGCTGCGGTTTTCCGTGTCGGTGACGGGTCGGGTCTCCAGCAGGCCATTGATGTCGCACAGGCCACGCTCGATGCGCGCATCCTTGCCGTGGATGTGGAATAGCGCGCCCTTGAGGTTGCGCGCCGCGGCGATGGGGTCGGCGCCCATGGCGATCAGGTGCGAGGGGTCCAGGTTCATGCCGACGATGGGGCCGACCGCATTGCGCAGCCGCCACAGCGTGGCTGGGTTGTAGACCAGCATGCAGGGGAATTCCTCGATGGCAATCTGCTCCACGCCGTGGGCCCTGCAGTGTTCGGCGAACTTCTTCCACCAGGGGATGGCCACTTCGTTCCACTGGTAGTCCAGTGCCGGTGCCAGGTAGTCGGGTACGGTCACGGTAGAGGTGATCCAGTTCGGTATCTTGTCACCAGGCGCGCCAGCCGGGCAGCCGGACATCATGACGATTTTCTTGACGCCCAGCTTGCCCGCCAGCACCACAGTGTCGTAGGTGGACCGGGTGTGCTTTTCGCCCATTTCGCCGGGGCAGAGTGGGTTGCCGGAGCAGTTGAGAGCGGCGATTTCCATACCGCGCTGTTCCAGCTCGGCCTGAAAGGCCTGCAGCTTGCTTTCACTGGCCAGCAGCTGGGCCGTGGGTACATGGGGGCAGGTGGCCCAGCCACCAGCGGTCATTTCGACGGCGTTTACGCCCAGGGATTGGACCTTGTCCAGCATGTCGGGGTAGGACAGATTGTTGTAGACGTCGGTGCAGATGGAGAGTTTCACGGTGGTTTCCTGAGAGATTATTTGGAATAAAAAGCGGGGCGTTCGGCCAAACGGATCGGCACGATGGCTTTGCTGTGGCGCGCTTCCACGCAGGCTTCGGCGGTGGCGGAGGCGAAGTAGCCATCCCAGGCCGTAGGGCCGTTGACCTGGCCGCGCTGGGTGGCATCGATCCATTCCTGCAGCTCGACGTCATAGGCATCGATGAAGCGCTGCTTCCAGTCGGTCTGGATGGCGGTGGAGGCACGGCCCTCCAGGCGCAGGGCCACGCTGGCGGGCTCAGGCAGGAAGGCGGCACCGATTTCACCCACCACCTGGCATTGGATGTCGTAGCCAAAGCGGCAGCTGACGAAAATTTCGGTGTCGATGCGGATGCCCTTGCTGGTTTCCAGCAGCACCATCACCGGGTCGTGCAGGCCAGCGTGGGCATTGCGGCTTTTGCGGCCTTCGACCACCTGGGCGCTGACGTAGTCGTCGTCCAGCAGCCAGCGCAGCACATCGATCTCGTGCACAAAGGTGTCGGTGATGCACATATCGCCCACGTACATCTCGGGCACGCTGGGGTTGCGGTGGGCGCAGTGCACCATCAGCGCATCGCCAATGGTGCCGGCATTCAGGGTCTTTTTCAGGGCACGGTAGCCCGCATCGAAGCGGCGCATGAAGCCCACCTGCACCAGCTTCTTGCCGGCCTGGACTTCGGCTTCGACCACGCGCAGGCCGCTCTCGGCCGAGGTGGTCATGGGTTTTTCGCAGAACACCGGCTTGCCGGCAGCGATGCAGGCCAGCAGTTGGTCGGCATGGGCCGGGCCCCAGGATGCCAACAGCAGCGCATCTACATCGGATGCGTTGATCAGATCCTGGTAGTTCTCGTACACCTTGGCGTCCAGGCGGGACGTATCGTTAAAGGCGTGTGTCGCCGCCAGGTTGATGTCGTTGAGGGCCACGATGCGTGCGCCGCTGAGTTTGCGGTGGATGCGCAGTGCGTGGTCCTGGCCGATGGCGCCGCAACCAATCACGCCGATTCTGAGTTCCATGGAGCTATTTCTTTCTTTGGAGGTAAGACTTGCACAACGGCTTTCAGGCCAGGAACCCACGGGACCGGCTTTGCCGGACCGTCGGGTTCACCCCCTGCAAGGGGGTGGCGAAGCCTGGAGGCGAGCTTTATTTCGTGTAGTTGTTGACGTTTTCTTTGACGATGGACTCGAACGGAACCAGCTTTTCCTTAGGCAAAGGCTGGCCTTTTTCGATCATCTGCACGACTTCGAACGCGCCCAGGGCCTGGCCCTTGGCGTTCTGGAAGATGGACTGGGCCATGTCGCCGGACTTGATGGCGTTCAGCGCGTCGGCGGTGCCATCGATGCCGGAAATCAGTACACCCTTGCGGCCGGCGGTCTTCAGCGCCTGCAGGGCGCCCAGCGCCATCTGGTCATTGGCGGCGATGATGGCGTCGAACTTGGGGAAGCGTTGCACCCAGTCTTCGGTGATCTTCATGCCTTCGGCGCGGTCGTAATTGGCGGGCAGGTTCGCCAGCACCTTCACGTCGGTGCGGCTGGCCATCGCCTTGGTGAAGCCGTCCAGGCGCTCCTTGGAGTGGGACAGACCAGGCTGGCCTTGCAGATACAGGATCTGCGCGCCCTTGGGCAGCTTGTCCTTCATGAACTCGCCCTGCATGCGGCCGGCGTCCAGGTTCTTGGAGCCGACAAAGGTGTACTTGCCGCCCGCCGATTCGATGCCCAGCGCGATCACCGGAATGCCGGCCTTGTTGGCTTTTTCCACGCCGGGCACGATGCCCTGGTAGTCCACCGGCACGATGACCAGGGCATTCACCTTCTGGGCGATGAAGTTGTCGATTTGGTCCAGCTGTTTGCTGATGTCGCCGTTGGCGTCGGCAAACGAGACGCTGACATTGGCGTCGGCCTTGACCGCATCGATGAAGGCGGTCTTGCGGCTCATGGTGAACACATCGGTGTCGGCCAGGTTGGCATAGCCGACGACGAATTTCTTGGCCTGGGCGAAAGCCGCGCCAGGGGTGACGGCCATCATGACGGCGCAGGCGGCAAAGGTGTAGATGAATTTTTTCATGGTGCTATTTCCTTGGGATATTTATGGGTGGTTTTGTGCAAACCGGTATTTGCACAAGGTCACGGCTGTCTCAAAACCTTATGACCCGGATTAGCGTGGTGGTTTCATCGCTCGATAGGAAATCCTCCTGTGGATAGGATGGTTAATTCAGACTTTTTTGCGGGCACTGCCGGATTTGGTCTTGACGTCCAGAATCACGGCCACTGCGATAATCACGCCCTTGACGATTTGCTGCCAATATGAGCTGACATTCATCAGGTTCAAGATATTGTTGATGACGCCTATAATCATGGCGCCAATCACCGTCCCGGTAATCGTTCCGGTACCGCCCATTAAACTGGTGCCACCAACCACCACGGCGGTAATTGCGTCAAACTCATAAGCCACACCAGCGGCAGGCTGTCCAGAATTAATCCGCGACATCAGCACAATTCCGGCAATGGAAACCAGAATGCCGTTAAAGACAAAGGCCCGGCGCAATATGCCATCGGTGTTGATACCCGATGCCAGCGCGGCCTTGGCATTACCGCCGACCGCATAGACATGGCGGCCAAACTTGGTACGGTTTAGTAGTACCCAGGACACCATCACCACGAAGATCAATATCAGCACCGAAATAGGCACCGGCCCGATATTTCCCTGCCCAATCACCTGAAAATCCCCTAAGCCGCTGACCGGTACGCCCGCCGTGTACAGCAGAATCGCGCCGCGTGCCACCGTGGTCATGGCCAGGGTCATGATGAAGGATGGAATCTTAAAGTAAGTGATTACATACCCGTTGATCAGCCCTGTAGCTATGCCTGTTGCGATGCCAGCGGCAATCGCCAGGTAGATGTTTTGGGTCTGCGCCATTACGCTGGCGGCGATAGTGCCGGTCAGCGCCACCACCGAACCCAGCGACACATCGATATGGCCCAGGATGATGATGAAAGTCACGCCGCAGGCCAGCAAACTCACCACCACCACCTGGCGCAATACATTGGTCAAATTGCCCGTGGTCAGAAAGGTTTCATTTAAAAATGATGAAAGTACAAAGATTCCAATGAATATCAGAATCGTGCCGTATTTACGGTAGATCTCCGAAAATCCCATTTCTCGTATTTTTGGCAACATGCTGGTTCTGCTTGGTAAATTGGTTTTTTCGATATGCGCGTTCATGCGTGTGCTCCTGTTGCAAGTGCCATGATGTTTTCTTGCGTGGCGTCGGTGCGGTCGAGTTCGCCGCGCATTTTTCCCTCCTGCATCACCACGACACGGTCGCTCATGCCCAATATCTCGGGTAACTCGGAAGAAATCATGATGATGGCCAGACCTTGTTTGGCGAATTGGGTCATGAGCCGGTGGATTTCCGATTTGGAACCCACGTCGATACCGCGCGTGGGTTCGTCCAGAATCAATACCGTCAAATCCCGCAGCAGCCATTTGGCAATGGCGATCTTTTGCTGATTCCCGCCGCTCAGGGTGCCGACCACGGTATTCAGATTGGCAGTCTTGATTTGCAGCATATTGCGCATCTTCTGCCCCGATTCGGCTTCGGCTTTCAGATCCAGGAATAATCCGGGGGCGAATTTCTCCAGATTGGCCAGGGAGATGTTTTCCTGGACCGAACGGCATAGCACCAGGCCTTCGGCCTTGCGGTCTTCGGACACCATGGCGATGCCGTGGCGGATGGCGTCGGTGGGCTTCTTTAGATCCAGCTGCTGGCCATGCAGCCAGACTTCGCCCGCGTCCAGCGGGTCCAGTCCGAAGATGGCGCGGACCACCTCGGTGCGGCCGGCGCCTATCAGCCCGGCCAGGCCGAGGATCTCGCCCTTGCGCACCTCGAAGCTGATGTTTTGGAATACACCGTGCCGGGTCGCGCCGCGCACCGACAGGGCGACTTCGCCGATAGCTACGGTTTCCTTCGGGAAGATACTGGAGATGGTGCGACCCACCATCAGCCCGATCAAGCTGTTCTGGTCGTAGTCGGCCGCTTTGCCCGAGCCGACGTACTGGCCGTCGCGGATGATGGTGATGTCGTCAGCGATCTGGAAGATCTCGTCCATCTTGTGGGTGATATAGATGATTGCCACGCCGCGCGCCTTCAGATCGGCGATCTGGCGAAACAGCATCGCCACCTCGGTGTCGCTGATGGCTGAGGTGGGCTCGTCCATGATCACCAGCGCAGCGTTGCGCGAGATGGCCTTGGCGATCTCCACCAGCTGCATGCCGGCAATGCTGAGTTCGCGCATCTTCTGGCCGGCGCGGTAGGGCAGGCCCAGGCGGTCCAGCAGGGCTTGGGTTTCATGGGCCATGCGTTCGAAGTCGACGAACAGGTTCAGCCACCGGCTTCGCATGGGCTCGCGGCCCAGGAAGATGTTCTCGGCGATGGTCATGTCCAGCACCGGGCTGAGTTCCTGGTGGATCATGGCGATGCCCAGTTCCAGCGCGGCGCGAGTGTTCTGGTGGGTCAGCTGCACACCTTTGAAGAAGATCTCGCCCGCGTCCACGGCATGCTCGCCGCTGAGGATCTTCATCAGCGTGGACTTGCCGGCGCCGTTTTCGCCCACCAGCACATGCACCGAGCCGGCGCGCACCTGCAAGTTCACGCCGTCCAGCGCTTTCACGCCGGGGAAGGACTTGGTGATCTTGTGCATCTCCAGCACCAGGTCGTCGGTTGTGACTTTCATCAGCACTTTGTCTCCTTGTTGCGCTGGCTTGGCCGGCGCTATGGGGCGAATTCTAGGAGTGCGATAGAAAAAAAGTTCTAAAATGAAATAAAAACTGTCATAAACTGGCATTTCATTAGGGTTAGTATTGAAAGAAAAATGTCAAACACACCGCACCCCAGCCGAATCACCATTGCCGACGTGGCCAAGGCCGCCGGCGTCAGCCTGTCCACCGTCGATCGCGTGCTCAACGGCCGGGCACCCGTGCGGCTCGACACCGCCCAGCGCATCCACGCGGTGGCCGAATCCATAGGCTTTCATGCGGCCGGCGTGATCCGCGAGCGGGTGCACGGCAAGCGCGTACGCCATACCTTGGGTTTTCTGCTGCAGCGCACCGACGCGGCCTTCTACCAGGAGCTGGGCGAGTCGCTGGCCTTGGCCGCGCAGGAGCACGGCGAGTTCTGCACCGAGCCGCAGATCGACTACATGGACGATCTGTCGCCCGAGGCGGTATCGCTGCGTCTGCGTGACATGGGCGAGCGTGTCGATGCCGTGGCTTTGATTGCGGTGGACCATCCGCTGGTCTGGGCCGAGGTCGAGCGCCTCAAGGCCAAGGGCGTGCCGGTGTTCGCGGTGATCTCCGACCTGAGCACCCCGGCCCGCGCGGGCTACGCCGGCCTGGACAACCGCAGCGTGGGCCGTACCGCGGCCTGGTTCATCACCCGGCTGGCGCGCGAGCCGGGCAAGCTGGCGACCTTCGTCGGCAGCCACCGCTTCCAATGCCAGGAGGTGTGCGAGATGAGTTTTCGCTCATTTGTACGCGAGCACGCACCGGGTTTTGAGCTGATGGAGCCGCTGTTCACGCTGGAAAACGACCAATTGGCCGAGGAGGGCGCGCGCGATCTGCTGCACCGGCACCCGGACATCGTCGGCGTGTTCGTCGCTGGCAGCGGTATCGATGGCGTGGTGCGGGCGCTGCGCGAACACTACAGCGGCGCACCCGGCACCCGGCCGATCTGCGTGGTGCGCGAGCTGACGCAGCATGTGCGCCAGGGTCTGCGCGCCGGCGATCTGCATGCCGCGCTGTCGCACCCCCTGCCGCGGCTGGCCAACGGGCTGGTCGAGATGATGATCAATGTGCTGAACCAGCCCGGCCTGGGCTTGCAGCAGTGCGTGGTGCCACTGGACACCCAGACGCCCGAGAGCGTTTGATGGCTATTTTCTAGCAGCTACTTGAGCTCCATCTCGACAAACACGAATTCGTAGTCGTTGGCGTTCACTACGTTGTGCTCCACGCCGGTCAGCCGGGTGTAGGACTGGCCGGCGGTCAAGCTGCTGTGCACCTCGCCGTCGGGGGTCTCCAGTAGCAGGGTACCGCTGGTCATGGGCACCACCACATAGTCCATGCCGTGGCGATGCCAGCCGGTATGGGCGCCGGGTGGAAAGCGCCATTTGGTGACCTTGACGCGATCGTTGTCGATTTGCAGCGTGGGTACCGCCGAAGGGCGCTGCGCGGCGCTTGTTCCGCTCATCCCACTCAGGCCTGGGCGTTCAACGTTTCGCCCAGGGCGTTCACCATGCTGTCGATCTCGGCGGGGGTGATGACAAAGGGCGGCGCCATCTGGATGGTGTCGCCGCCGTAGCGCACGTAAAAGCCCTTCTTCCACATCGCCATGGCGATCTCGTACGGGCGGCGGGCCGGCTCGCCAGGTACGGCGGCGATGGTGATGCCGGCGGCCAGGCCGTAGTTGCGGATGTCGGTGGCATGCTTGGCGCCCTTCAGGCTGTGCACCGCATTCTCGAAATGCGGGGCAATGGCTTGCACGCGCTGCACCATGTTTTCCTGCACCAGGATGTCCAGCGTAGCCAGGCCGACCGCGCAGGCCACGGGGTGGGCCGAGTAGGTGTAGCCGTGGGCAAACTCCAGCATGTAGTCGGGGCCGCCAGCTGCCATGAAGGTGTCATAGATGTCCTTCTTGACCAGCACCGCACCCATGGGCTGGGCGCCGTTGGTGATTTGCTTGGCCACGTTCATGATGTCGGGCGTGACGCCAAAGGCCTCGGCGCCAGTCATTGCGCCCATGCGGCCAAAGCCGGTGATCACTTCGTCAAAAATCAGCAGGATGTTGTGCGCGGTGCAGATCTCGCGCAGGCGCTGCAGATAGCCCACCGGTGGCACCACCACGCCGGCCGAGCCGGACATGGGCTCGACGATCACGGCGGCGATGTTCGACGCATCGTGCAGCGCAATCAGGTCCAGCAGCCCGTCGGCCAGCTCGGCGCCGGTCTTCGGCATGCCGCGCGAGAAGGCGTTACTTTTGAGCTGGGTGTGCGGCAGGTGGTCGGCCTGCAGGGCTTCGCCAAACATCTTGCGGTTGGCACCGATGCCGCCCACCGAGATGCCGCCGAAGTTCACGCCGTGGTAGCCCTTTTCGCGGCCGATCAAACGGGTCTTGCTGGCCTGGCCCTTGGTGCGCCAGTAGGCGCGCGCCATCTTCAGCGAAGTGTCGGCGGCTTCCGAGCCGGAGCCGGTGAAGAACACGTGGTCCAGGCCGTCGGGCGTCAGTTCTTTGAGCTTGTTGGCCAGTTCGAACGACAGAGGGTGGGCGAACTGGAAGGCGGGTGAGTAGTCCAGCGTGGCCAGCTGGCGGGTGGCGGCGGTCGTGATCTCAGTGCGGCCATGGCCCAGGCCACAGCACCACAGGCCGGAGAGTCCGTCCAGGATCTGGCGGCCGTCGATATCGGTGTAGTAGCTGCCCTTGGCGCCGGTGATGATGCGCGGGTCGGCCTTGAAGTTGCGGTTGCCCGAGTAAGGCATCCAGTGCGCGTCCAGCCAGGCGGCGTCGGTACGGGGGCGGGGGCTGAGTTGCTGGCTGTCGGTCATGTCCATGGATGCTCCAGTAAAAAGTGGATCACGCATTCTTGCGGTGTCTGTTACTCTTATAAAGCATTAAATATCCATATTCAGTTAGCAATATATGCAAGTAAAAAATCGCGCCGTGTTGGGCCAGCTGACCGATATGGACATCCGCCTGCTGCGGGTGTTCAAAAGCGTGGTCGAATGCGGCGGCATGGCGGCGGCCGAGCTGGAGCTGAACATCGGCACCTCCACCGTCAGCCGCCATGTCAAAGACCTGGAAACCCGGCTGGGCTTGACGCTGTGCCGGCGCGGCCGCAGCGGCTTTGCGTTGACCCCCGAGGGCCAGCAGATCTATACCGAGACCCTGCGCCTGCTGGCGGGCGCCGAGGCCTTTCGCGCCAGCGTCGATGCGCTGCACCAGCGCATGGGTGGCGAGCTGCACCTGGCGGTGTTCGACAAGACCGCCAGCAACCCGCAGGCCCGCATCCATGCGGCCATTGCCCAGTTTGCGCAGCAGGCCCCGGATGTGCGCCTGTGCCTGCACGTGGCCACCATCCACGCCATCGAGCGCGGGGTGCTGGACGGCCAGTTCCAGCTGGGCATCATCCCCGGCCACCGCAACGCCGACAGCCTGGCCTACGACGCGCTGTTTGGCGAAACCATGCTGCTGTACTGCGGCGCGCAGCATGTGCTGTTTGGTCAGAGTCCACAGATGATGCAGGCGATGGGCTGGGACGACTTGCGCCGCTACCCGTTTGCCGGCCTGGGCCAGCATTCGCCCAATATGGAGATCAGCCAGCGCGAGCGCCTGCCGCGCAAGGCCACGGGCTTCGACCAGGAGTCCATCGCCACGCTGATCCTGAGCGGCCACTACCTGGGCTTCCTGCCCGACCACTATGCCGAGGGCTTTGTGCAAAAAGGCCAGATGCGCGCGGTGCAGCCCGCGCTGTTCCACTACGCCTGCCAGTTCCTGGGCATCACCCGCCGCACGCCCGAGCCCTCACCGGCGACGCGGCTGTTGCAGGAGTGCCTGCGCCTCGCGCACGGGCTCTGATGGCGGGGGCTAGGGACTGCGCGCAACCTCTTGCGTGAGCGCCGCGCTCAGAAAATCCACAAAGCTGCGCACCCGCACCGACATCTGATGCTGCTTGGGGATTACCGCGTAGATGTCGGCCTCGGGCGTCTGGCAGTGGGCCAGCACTTGCACCAGGCGGCCGCTGTCCAGGTGGTGGGCCACGTCCCACACGGCGCGCAGCACGATGCCGTGGCCATCCAGCGCCCATTGCACCGCGATCTCGCCGTCGTTGGTGCTGAGGTTGCCGCGGGCCTTCAGGGTCTCGGTCTTCTGCTTGTTGCCGCGGCCGCTGAAGATGCGCCACACGCCATAGGCCTCGTCGCCCTGGCGGATGCCTATGCAGTTGTGCCGGGCCAGCTCGTGCGGCGTCTTGGGTATGCCGTGCTGGGCCAGGTAGGCGGGGGCGGCGCACAGCACGCGCTGGTTGGCGGCCAGGCGCCGGGCAATCACCCGCGCATCCGGCGGCGCACCGAAGCGGATGCAGACGTCGAAGCTGTCGTCGGTCAAAGGCGGCGGGTGCACCGACAGCTGTAGCTGCACCTCGACCTCAGGGTAGGCGCGCACAAAACGCGAGATCACCGGCGCCACCTGGCGCCGGCCAAAGCCCAGCGTGGCGTTGACGCGCAGCAAGCCCTTGGGCGCCACGCGGGCCGTGCCGATCAGCTGGTCCAGGTCGTCCATGTCGGCCAGGATGCGGCGCGCGTGGCCCAGGTAGGTTTCGCCCTCGGGCGTCAGGCCCATACGCCGGGTGCTGCGCGTCACCAGGGCCACGCCCAGGCGCGCTTCCATCTGCGCCAGGTGCTTGCTGACCGCCGCCGTGCTGATGCCCATTTCGCGCGCCGCCGCGCTCAGGCTGGCCTTGCCGGCCAGGGTCGAGAAAAACTGCAGGTCGGTGGCGTTGGCCATGACAGCGTTAACCCATAGTTAAAGATGCTTTCACTTTAGCAGTGAATTTTTCCCAGCGGAACCGGAAGAATCAGCACCACCGCAACCCCTTAGGAGACCCCCATGAAGACTTACACAATTGCCAGCATCCCTGGCGACGGCATCGGCAAGGAAGTCGTGCCCGCCGGCCAGACCGTGCTGCAGGCCCTGGCCGCCGCCGGCAACAGCTTCCAGTTCGCGTTCGAAAGCTTCGACTGGGGCGGCGACTACTACCGCCAGCACGGCGTGATGATGCCCGCCGACGGCCTGGACGCGCTGCGCGACAAAGACGCGATCCTGTTCGGCTCGGCCGGTGACCCGCACATCCCCGACCACATCACCCTGTGGGGCCTGCGCCTGAAGATCTGCCAGGGCTTCGACCAGTACGCCAATGTGCGGCCCACCCGCATCCTGCCCGGCATTGACGGCCCGCTGAAGCGCTGCGGCCCGAAAGACCTGGACTGGGTCATCGTGCGTGAAAACTCCGAGGGCGAGTACTCGGGCGTAGGCGGCCGCGTGCACCAGGGCCACCCTATCGAGGCCGCTACCGACGTGTCGATGATGACCCGCGTCGGCGTCGAGCGCATCCTGCGCTACGCCTTCAAGCTGGCGCAGAGCCGGCCACGCAAGCTGCTCACCGTGGTCACCAAGAGCAATGCCCAGCGCCATGCCATGGTGATGTGGGACGAAATCGCGGTGCAGATTTCCAAGGAGTTCCCTGATGTCACCTCGGACAAGGAACTGGTCGACGCCGCCACCGCCCGCATGGTGAACCGCCCGGCCACGCTGGACACCATCGTCGCCACCAATCTGCACGCCGACATCCTCAGCGACCTGGCCGCCGCGCTGGCCGGCAGCTTGGGCATTGCGCCCACCGGCAACATCGACCCCGAGCGCCGCTACCCCAGCATGTTCGAGCCCATCCACGGCTCGGCCTTCGACATCATGGGCAAGGGCCTGGCGAACCCGGTCGGCACCTTCTGGAGCTGCGTGATGCTGCTCGAACACCTGGGCGAGCCGGCCGCCGCCAAGCGCCTGATGGCCGCCATCGAGAAGGTCACCGCCGACCCGGCCCTGCATACCCGCGACCTGGGCGGCCAGGCCACCACCGCGCAAGTGACGCAGGCCGTCTGCGCCTTCCTGCAGGCCTAACGGCCGATCCACGCTAGGAGACAAACATGCACACAAGAATCCGTTGGATCGCCGCCGCCGTTGCCTTGCACAGCCTCAGTGCCCTGGCCCAGAGCTACCCCAGCCGGCCGATCAGCCTGGTCGTGCCCTTTCCAGCGGGCGGCACCACCGACGTGCTGGCCCGGGCCCTGGGCCAGGAGCTGTCCAAAAGCCTGGGCCAGCCGGTGATCGTGGAAAACAAGCCCGGCGCCGGCGCCACCCTGGGCGCCGACTACGTGGCCAAGGCCAAGCCCGATGGCCATATCCTGCTGATGGGGGCGGTACACCACACCATCGCGACCAGCGTCTACAAGAAGCTGCCTTACGACTTCCAGAAAGACTTCGCGCCCATCACCACCGTGGCCCTGGTGCCGAATGTGCTGACCGTCAACCCGCAGCTGCCGGCCAAATCGGTGAAGGAGCTGCTGGCCCTGGCCAAGGCCGAGCCCGGCAAGCTGACCTTCGGCTCCAACGGCAATGGCACGGTGCAGCACCTGATCGGCGCGCAGGTCGAAGGCATGGCCGGCGTACAGCTGCTGCACGTGCCCTACAAGGGCAGCGGCCCGTTGACCACCGACCTGCTGGGCGGCCAGATCACCATGTCCTTCGACACCATCACCCCGGTGCTGCAGCACATTAAGGGCGGCAAGCTGCGTGCGCTGGCGGTGACTACGGCCAAGCGCTCCAGCGCCTTGCCCGAGGTGCCCACGCTGGACGAAGCCGGCCTGAAAGGCTTTGACCTGGGCACCTGGTTCGGCGTGCTGGTGCCTGCGGCCACGCCCAAGGACGTGGTGCTGCGCCTGAACACCGAGATGGTGAAGATCATCCACAGCCCCGACTTCCGCAAGAAGATGGACGACATCGGCGCCGAGCCCGTGGGCAACAGCTCCGAGCAGATGGCCCGCCAGATCAAGGACGACACCGAGCGCTTCGCCAAGCTGGTCAGCGCCGCCAAGGTCAGCGTCGACTAAAGCCCTGGCGTGCGGTCTGGCGTTAGCCCGCCTGCCGCCACCGGCCGGAACTTGGGCACACGCTGGCCGGTGCGCCATTCCACCAGACCTGCTCCTCATCCAGTTGCGCCGCGGTTGCAGGATCGATGTCAAAGCAAACCCCCAGCGCGCGCGCTACATCGGTGTTCTTGATGGGCAGCTCCCAGGTCAGAAAGACTTGGCTGCAGTCCCGGTCGGGCGGGAAGTCGGCCACATCGAAGCCGGTGCTGCGGCGGTCAACCACGGCGTGCGGCTGGCCGGTATCGAACACCACCACCGTCCCTTTGACCAGGGGGATACGCAGGCCGGCAGAGGGGAAGTGCAAGTCCAGCCCCTGGTCTTCGCTCAGGAACAGATTGCAAAACGCCGCGCTACCGTACTGCGCGCCGTCATGGTGGTAGCGTGCGCCGCGGCAGGCCATCAGGGCGACCTCGGCGGACGCCAGTACCTCCTGCAGACCGAGCGAGTGCGTCCAATCGGCTACCGCCTGCACGCAGAGCTTGTAGTCGGGCCAGCGGGTCCGTGCGCGCGGCAAAGGCAGGGCCTCTACGTCGCCGGGCTCCAGGCCCAAGCGCTCCGATATATCCCGCTCCCAATCTGCCACCAGCCGGGCAGGCGGCGCCGGCACATCCACCTTGCCTGACAGCACGGCGCTTCCCACGCTGCGGCTGCGGATGGCATCGCCGCTCCAGAAGTAGGAACTGAGCAGGTCTTGCACGCTGTGCGGTGGAGGGGGCTGGCGCATCGGAAGCAGTGTAGTCAGGCCCTGACCCGGCCTGTGCAAGGCCCCGGCAATCAGCCCAGCTTCACCAGATTCAGTATCGCCAGCGGACCACCGGGGAACTGCACCAGCCGGCCTTGTTCCACCCCGCCCAGGTCCACCGGCGCAAAGCCCAGGCGGGTGATCAGCGCGCTGACGGTCTGCTTGGCCTCGGCATCCGGGCCTGACAGGAACAGCACGCGGCGGCCGCCATCGGCTTGCGGATCGGCGCCCAGTAGCGCGGCCTGCAGGTGGTTGAAGGCCTTGACCACGCGGGCGCCGGGCGCCCACTGCGCCACGGCTTCGCTGGAAGCCCGGCCGCCCAGGTCGACGGCCTGGTACGACGGCACTTCCACCGCATTGTTGGCGTCCACCAGGATGCGGCCGTTCCACGGGCCCAGCTCTTTCAGCGCGCCGGATAGCCGGTTCCAGTTGACTGCTAGAAACACCAGGTCGGCCTGGGCGGCTTCTTGCACCGTGACGGCTTGGATGTGTGGGCCCAGTTCGTCGGTCAATGCTTTGAGCGATTGCGGGCCGCGGCTGTTGGCGATGCTGGCGTTTATGCCGTGGCGGGCCAGTTGGCGGGCAATGGCCGAGCCGATGGCGCCGGCGCCGATGATGGAGATCGTCATGGTGTTTCCTTTCGGTGCAGAGACTGCGTTGTGGTGATGGACCGAACTTTAGGCGTGGCCACCTTCTATCGCTAGTTGCAATCAACGAGAATCAGTTTCAAGCATTTGTTGAAGGTGAAGCATGGAAACCCTGGCCAATCTGGAGTCCTTTGTGCGCAGCGCCGAGACCGGCAGCTTCTCGTCGGCCGCGCGCCGGCTGGCGCTGACGCCGGCGGCCGTGAGCCGCAACGTCGCCCAGCTGGAGCGCAACCTGGGCGTGCGCCTGTTCCAGCGCAGCACGCGCGGCCTGACCCTCAGCGAAGCGGGCGAGCGCTTCCTGCAGTCGGTGCAGGGCGGGCTGGACAGCATCCAGGGCGCGATTGCCGACGTCACGGTGAACGCCGGCCAGCCGGCCGGCATGCTCAAGCTGAACTCCGCGCCCGGTTTCGGCATGGACTACCTGCTGCCGCTGATGCCGGCCTTCCTGGCCCGCTACCCGGCGGTGACGCCCGACTGGTCTTTCGACAACCGCCCGCTGGACCTGATCGCTGGCGGCTTTGATGTGGCCTTTGGCGGGGGCTTCGACCTGCCGCCCGGCATGGTGGCGCGCGAGCTGGCGCGCATGCACTGCATCACCGTGGCATCGCCGGCGTTTCTGCAAGGCCAACCCCGGCCCACCGATCCGGCCGGCTTGGCCGATTTGGCCAGCATCGTGATGCGTTCGCCCCTGAGCGGCCGCTTGCGCATCCACACCATGCGCAATAGCGCCGGCGTTGAAATGGTGATAGGCCACAAGCCCGCGCTGCTGGTCAACGGACCGGACGCGATCTGCCCCGCGGCGCTCTTGGGCCTGGGCGTCGGCCTGGTATCTGTACCGCATGCGCTGCCGCATCTGCAGAGCGGTACGCTGGTGCGGCTGCTACCCGATTGGTATTGCGATGTCGGCCCCATCTCGCTGTACTTCGCCAGCCAGAAACTGCTGCCCGCCAAGACCCGCGCCTTTGTCGACTTCGTCACCCAGACGTTCCGCGAACAGCAGCTCGCGCATCGGCTGTCGGTCCAGAGCCTGGCCAGTGGCAAGACCGCCTGACGTTAACGGCGCGCCGAACTCACGGCGCCTTCAAGAACTCTGCCACCGCCACGGTTGTGGCCACCGCCACCAGCCAGGCACCTATGCGCTTGAGCAAGGCCGTGTCCAGGGTTCTGGGGTTGGCCATCCGGCTGCGCCCGAAGCCCAGCACAAAGGCGTGTGCGGGCAGCGCGACCACGAGCAGGAATGCCACGACCAAGCCGATGCTGTCCGCCGAGCCTGGACCACCGAAGCGCGACCAGAGGAATGGCAGCACGAGGGCCGAGAACAGACCGGCGAGTGCGGCGGTGATGGGGGTTGGGGTGATGTTCACTTTGTTGTGCTGACTTTCTCGATATTTTTAAAGCGGCAGCAATCAATTTTTTGCAAGTGCCACCAGGTACGGGACAGCTGTTCTCAGCATAAACGTCGCGCCGGCGATGCAACCAAGAAACGTTGCGACTCTGACGGCCATCGATCGGTGACATTTCAACGTGTTGAGTCCAGGACCGAACGCAAGCCATATCGCCGTTCCTCCAACTACGCACGTAATAGCAATATCGATGGAAGCAGTTGGTCTTTTGTACAGCCACGCGCAGAGCATGCTTGCCAATGCAAGCCACAGAGAAGACCAATCCCGCTTTTTGAGTGGGGTATACCAAGACTTTTCGGTTCGAGCTGCATGGTTACGTGTAGGGAGCCTAACGTGATACACCCCGCACAGGTTGCGGTACGACGTGGCGACTTTAACTGCTAGAACGGTATTCACGCAGGCTTCATGTGGAAAGTTTGCTCCATTAAAAGTAGCGATAACCTCACCTTAATCCCCCAAAATTCGCCGCCCCTTAATCAACTTCCCAAACCCCGCCAGCGCCATCGATGCCGCTTCACCACCCAGCCCAGCGATCCGCTCCTTCACCGCTTGCATGTCCACAATCTTGTTGATCTCGCCGTGCCAAGCAAATGGCATGCTGTTCCCAGTGCTCTAAGATCCGGCGCATTTGGTCCCGTTTTCAGAGCATGATCGAACAGATGACTTACGCTGCGCCTATCCCCCCGGACGAAGACGAGAGGTTGAGCCGGCTACGGTCGCTACAGGTTCTGGATACGGGAGCGGAGCCGATATTTGATGCCATCGCGCGTATGGCGTCGTCGGTCTGCGGTGTGCCGATTGCGCTGCTGAGTTTGGTGGATTCCGATCGGCAGTGGTTCAAGTCCAACGTCGGCCTGCCAGGGACTTCGCAGACACCCCGTGAAGTGGCTTTCTGTGCCCATGCCATCCTGCGCCCCGAGCTGATGGAGGTGCCCGATGCGATGCTGGACCCCCGCTTCAGCACCAACCCCCTGGTGACCAGTCAACCCCACATCCGTTTTTATGCAGGGGCGCCTATCGTGATGCCCGGCGGTGCAAGCATGGGAACCCTGTGCGTGATGGACCGGCAGGCGCGCGTGCTGACCGACGACCAACGCGCCGCCTTGACCGATCTGGCGCTGGTGGCGGCACAGGCGCTGGATATGCGCCAGGCCGCGTTGGAGCGGGACCGCCTCAATGCCTTGGCTGTCCAGCAAGCGCAGGAAGCCAGCGCCAAGGCCACCATTTACCACGCGATTGTGGAGGACCAAAGCGACATGGTCTCGCTGGCTCTGCCCACGGGGGAGCTGACCTTCGTCAACCAGGCCTATGCCAGGCATTTTGGATTAACCCCTGCATCCATGCAGGGGCACAACCTGCTGGAGTATGTGGCGGCCAACGACCGGGAGTCCGTTGCCTCCCATCTACAGGCCCTGTGCCGCGAACCGGGTACCGCGCACAGCGAAAACCGCATGTACTCTGTGGCGGGCAACGAGTGCTGGGTAGCCTGGACGAACCGCTCGATGGGCGATGCGAACGGCAAGGTGGTTGCGCTGCATTCGGTGGGCCGCGACATTACCGACCGCAAGCGCACGGAACGCGCGCTGCTGGCCAGCCAGAACAGCTTTCGTGCCTTGTACGAAGCCACCCCGGCCATGCTGCATTCCATCGATCCGCAAGGCCGCATCCTGTTTGTCAGCGATGCCTGGCTGGCCAATCTGGGCTATGCGCGGGAAGAGGTGGTGGGGGTTTCGTCCGCCGATTTTTTGACGCCAGCGTCACGAGAATACGCGCGCTCGGTGGTCATACCGAATTTTCTGCAGTCTGGCCGCTGCGACGACATCTCCTACCAGATGGTGCGCAAGGACGGCAGTGTCATCGAGGTTCTGCTGTCCGCGGTGCTGGAGCGCAATGCCGATGGGCAACCGGCCCATTCATTGGCCGTGATCCAGGACGTGACGGAAAAAAATGCCTTGTCCGCCGCATTGCGCGTGAACCAGGAGCGCCTGTCCTTGGCAACCAGCGCGAATGGCATCGGCATATGGGAGTTCGACCTGGCCACCGGACGGCTGGAGTGGAGCGACACCATGTTCAGCATTTTTGGTGGTAGCCGTGCGACTTTCGGTGGCACTTTGGAGGATTGGTCGCGCAAGCTGCACCCCGCTGATCTGGATGCCTGCACCCGCGCGTTCGACTGGGCGATAGCCGCTCACGCGTCCATGGATTTCGATTTTCGCGTGCTGCAAGACGATGGCGAAGTACGCCACGTCAATGCCAGGGCGATGGTGATCGATGATGCGCAAGGCAAGGCCGTGCGGGTGCTGGGCACCAACTACGACATCTCGGAACGCAAGAAGATCGAACAAGCGCTGGAGTACAGCGAGCAACGCCTGCGCCTGATCGCCAACAACCTGCCGATTCTGATCTCCCACATCGACACCGAGTACCGCTACACCTTCACCAACGACAAATACCAGGCTTGGTTTTCTCTGGGCGAAGGCGGCACCGTAGGCAAGACGGTGGCCGAGGTGTTTGGCCCGACCGCCTTCGCGCAGGTCAAACCCCACCTGGACCAGGCCTTGGCCGGCCAGGACGTTTCTTTTGAACTCAGGAGCTCGCTGCCTAACGCGCCCACCCATATGTTCGTGCACTACGTACCCGATCGGAATGCGCAGGGCGTGGTGAAGGGCGTGTTCGGCATGGTGCGGGACCGTACCGAGCAGCACCAGGCGCGGACGCGTCTACAGGCCAGCGAACGCCAGCTGCGGGCGGTTACCGACAATCTGCCGGTTGTCATTACCTACATCGATACCGAGGAGCGCTTCCGCTACCTGAACGAAACCTTCCATGACTGGCTGGGTGTGAGCCTGGATTGGGCGATCCATCGCCAGGTCGCCGAAGTGGTGGGCCCGGAGCTGTACGCGCAGCGCCGCGCCTACCTGCGCCGGGCCTTGGAGGGTGAGCGGGTCGAGTTTGATGTGGAGTCCATGATGCAGGGCCAGCGCCGCCATCTGCGGGTGTCCTATATCCCGGACGTGTGGACCGATGGCATCGTCCACGGCATCTTTACTCTCAGCAACGACGTGACCGCGTTCAAGGAGATCGAGCAGGCGCTGCAGGATATGGCCCGCGTCGACGTGTTGACGGGTCTACCCAACCGCCGCCAGTTCAACGAGAGAATGCCCGAAGTGCTGGCCCGCGCAGCCCGTACCGGGGCCGCCATTGCCCTGATGTTCCTGGATGTGGATTTCTTCAAATCCATCAACGATACGCTGGGCCATGGCGCGGGCGACAAGGTGCTCAAGGAGTTTGCCGATCGGCTGGTGGCGAGCGTGCGCGCCACCGATATGGTGGCCCGGCTGGGTGGCGACGAATTCGTGATCGTGCTGGAGCACCTGAACGACGAAGACGAGGCCCGTGGCGTCGCGCAAAAAATCGTGGAACAGGTGCGGTCGCCGTTGTTCCTGGGAGCGCAGAAGCTCAAGGTCAGCACCAGTGTGGGGATCGCCTACCAGGCGAAAACCACGGTCATCCA
The DNA here is from genome assembly GCF_031458075.1 of Rhodoferax ferrireducens. Taxonomy (GTDB): domain Bacteria; phylum Pseudomonadota; class Gammaproteobacteria; order Burkholderiales; family Burkholderiaceae_C; genus Rhodoferax_B; species Rhodoferax_B ferrireducens_A. Next base: position 477,309 of record NZ_JAVDXT010000003.1, read on the forward strand.
CAGCGCGCACCGCCTGGTGTCCACCGCCGACCATGCCCTGTATGCGGCCAAGGCCGCCGGTCGCGACACCTTCAAACTGGTCGTGCTGGGCCCCGAAGGCGAGGCCGCTTGAGCGCTGGGGCGGCCGCGTGCGTGCTTAGTCGCCCAAAATCCGCCGTTCCTTGATCAGCTTGCCAAACCGCGCCGTGTCCTCGTGCGCCTTGGCCCCAAAGGCCGCGGGCGTCATCGGCGCCACCTCGCCACCGAGGCCGGCGATCCGGTCCTTCACCGCTTGCGTGCCCAGGATCTTGTTGATTTCGGTATTCAGCCGCGCCAGGATCTCGGCGGGCAGGCCGGCGGGGGCGTAGAAGCCGAACACGGTGTCGGCGTCGAAGCCTTTCAGGCCCACCTCGTCCAGCGTCGGCACATCGGGGAACAAGGGTGAGCGATGCGGGCTGCCGACGGCCAGCAGCTTGAGCTTGCCGGCGCGCACCTGGTTCAGGCCGATGCCGGGGTCGAACATGAAGTCCACCTGGCCGCCCAGCAAATCCTGCATCGCGGGGGCTGCGCCGCGGTAGGGCACGTGCACCGAAAAGCTCTGCGTCATGTCCTTGAACATTTCGCCCGCCAGGTGCGGCGACGAGCCGTTGCCGGGCGAGCCATAGGTCAGCTTGCCGGGGTTGGCCTTGGCGTAGGCGATGAATTCCTTTACGTCCTTCACCGGCAGGCTGGGCTTGACCTCCAGGAACACCAGCACCCGCGCGGCGGCGGCCACCGGCACGATGTCTTTGGCCGGGTTGAAGCTCATCTTCGGGTAGATCGCCGGGTTGATCGACACCAGGCCGCCCGAGGTCAGCAGCAGGGTGTAGCCGTCGGGCGCGGCCTTGGCCACGGCCTCGCCGCCGATGTTGCCGCCGGCGCCCGCGCGGTTGTCCACCACCACCGGCTGGCCCAGCGCCTCCTGCAGCGGCACGCTGATGGCGCGGGCAATCTGGTCGGCCGCGCCGCCGGGCGGGAAGTTGACGACCACCTTGATCGGCTTGGCCGGCCAGGCTTGGGCAAGCGCCACCAGTGGCAGCAAGGCGGCTACTCCTAAAGTGATAGCTGCCAGCGCAGGTGTAATCTGCGCTAGAGGCCGATTTTTTATAAATTTTGTCATCGTGTTTGTCTCTTGTAACTCGGCTCAGAACGGGTAGTGGCGCGGCGTGGTCTGCACCGTCACCCAGCGCAGGTCGGTAAACGCCGCGATGCCGGCGGCACCGCCAAAGCTGCCGATGCCGCTGCCCTTGACGCCGCCGAAGGGCATCTGCGGTTCGTCGTGCACCGTCGGGCCGTTGACGTGGCAGATGCCGGACTGGATGCGCCCGGCCACCTGCAGCGCGCGCGCAATGTCGCGGCCGAACACTGCGCTGGACAGGCCGTAGGCGTTGTCGTTGGCGCAGGCCACGGCCGCATCGACGCCGCTGACGCGGACGATGGCTTTCACCGGGCCGAAGGATTCTTCGCTGTAGATCTTCATCGCCGGCGTCACATGGTCGAGCAGGGTGGCGGGCATCAAGGTGCTGTCGGCCTTGCCGCCGCAGAGCAGCTTGGCGCCTTGGGCCAGCGCGTCGTCGATCAACGCGTTGCAGCGCTGTACCGTGCTCATATCGACCACCGAGCCGAGCACGACCGGACCTTTGCGCGGGTCGCCCAGCGGCAGCCCGGCGGCCTTGGTGGCCAGTTGGGCCACGAAGGCATCGGCGATTTTTTCGTCCACGATGATGCGCTCGGTCGACATGCAGATCTGGCCCGAATTGGCGAAGGCGCCAAAGGCGGCGGCGTTGACGGCGGCGTCCAGGTCGGCGTCGTCCAGCACCAGCAGCGGGGCCTTGCCGCCCAGCTCCAGCACCACCGGCTTCAGGTACTTGGCGCAGACGCCGGCAATGATCTTGCCCACATGGGTCGAGCCGGTGAAGTTGACCCGCCGCACGGCCGGGTGGGCCACCATAGCTTCGACTACCGCCGCCGCATCGGCCGGCGCGTTGGTGATGAAGTTCACCACGCCCGGCGGCAGGCCGGCCTCTTGCAGGGCCTCGATGATCAGGCCGTGGGTGGCGGGGCAGAGCTCCGAGCCCTTCAGCACCACGGTGTTGCCGCAGGCCAGCGGCACGGCGACGGCGCGCACGCCCAGGATCACCGGCGCGTTCCACGGCGCCATGCCCAGCACCACGCCGGCGGCCTGGCGCACGCCCATGGACAGGCTGCCCGGCACGTCGGAGGGAATCACCTCGCCGTTGATCTGCGTGGTCAGCGATGCGGCTTCCAGCAGCGTGCCGGCCGCCAGGTGTACGTTGAAGCCCGCCCACATCGCCGAGGCGCCGGTCTCGGCAGCCATGGCGGCGATAAAGGCCGGGGCTTTGGCCTCCAGCGCGGCAGCGGCCTTGGTGAGCAGCGCGCGGCGCTGGCCCGGGCCGGTGGCCGACCAGGCGGGGAAGGCGGCGGCTGCCGCTTCGACGGCGGCGATTGCGTCCTGCACCGAGGCCGCGGGCGCGCTGGTGGCCACGCTGCCGTCCAGCGGGTTGCGGCGCTCGAAGCTAGCGCCGGTGCTGGCGCCGCGGGACTCGCCGTTAATGAGCAAGGAAATGCTGGGCATAGTTGTCTCCTAGGGTTGTTTGCTATAAATACCGTAGCTGCTTGCGCAGATAGATCCTGCGCTACCGGCCTTTTTCTTATAAATCAGCGGATCAGGCCACGCCCACTTCCACCAGTATCGGCCTGGGTGAGGCCAAAGCCTCGCGCAGTACCAGGGCCAGTTGCGCGGGGTCGCTCACCGTCACCGCGTCACAGCCCTGGCCGCGGGCCAGCGCGGTGAAGTCGATCTCCGGCAGGTCCGTGCCCTGCAAGGTGTCGCCGGCTTGGAAGCCGAAGGTCGGCGCGAATTCCTGTAGCGCGGCGTAGCGGCGGTTTTTCAGGATGATGAAGGTGATGGCCAGCTTGAGCTGGGCCGCGCTCCACAGCGCCTGGATCGAGTACAGGCTGGAGCCGTCGCCCATCAGGGCAATCACTTTCTTCTCCGGTTGGGCCAGCGCCACACCCACGGCGGCTGGCATGCTGTGGCCCAGGCCGCCGCTGCACATGGTGTAGAAAGTGCCGCTCTGGGTGATGGGCAAATAGCCGTGCATGACGGAGCGGGCGCTCGGGGCTTCTTCGACCACGATGGACTCGGGCGCGCGCAGCCCGGCCAGGGTTTGCAGCACATAGGCCACGCTCATCAAAGGGCTGGGTTCGGCGCGCGGGCGCGGCTGGCGGGGCGCGGGCAGGGCGCGTTGCGCCAGGTTGGCCGGCACGGGCCGGGCCAGCAAATCCTGCACACCCAGGCGGATGCTGCCCACGGCCGAGGTGCCTGTGGGTGCCCAGGCGGCGATCTGCGGGTCGTCGATCAGCTGCACCAGGGCTGCGCCGGCCGGCAGGTGCGGGCCAGCGCCCTCCACGTGGTAGGTGAAGGCCGGCGCGCCGAGCGCAAACACCAGGTCGTGGCCGCCCAGCAAGGCGACGATTTTTTCGCGCATCGCCGGCAGAAAGCCAGCGAACAAACGGTGGTCTTCGGGGAAGCTGCAGCGGCCCGACATGGGCGCGACCCAGACCGCGGCGTTGTGGCGCTCGGCCAGCTGCAGCACCGCGTCCCAGGCCTGGTCGCGGTCCACCGCGGCGCCGACCACGATGGCCGGGCGGCTGGCCTGGTCGAGCGCGTCGGCTATCAGGCCCAGCACCTGCGGGTCGGGGCGCATGGCCTGGCTGACCACGCGCGGCAGTACCGGTTCACACTGGCGCTGCCAGTCGTCGGCCGGGATGGACACCAGCACCGGGCCTTGCGGCTGCTGCATGGCGATGTAGTAGGCGCGGGCGATGGCCAGCGGCACGTCTTCGGCGCGGGCTGGCTCCACGCTCCATTTGACGTAGGGCTTGGGCAGCTCGGTGGCCTGGTTGGAGAACAAAAACGGGTCGAACGGCAGGATGGCGCGCGCCTGCTGGCCGGCGGTGATGACCATGGGCGTGCGGTTCTTGTGCGCGGTGAAGATGTTCCCCATGGCGTGGCCGACACCGGCGGCCGAGTGCAGGTTCACAAACGCGGCGTTGTGCGTGGCCTGGGCATAGCCGTCGGCCATGCCGACCACCACCGATTCCTGCAGGCCCAGGATGTAGCGGAAGTCGCTGGGGAAATCCAGGAACAGCGGCAGCTCGGTGGAGCCGGGGTTGCCGAAGATGGTGGTCATGCCGAAGGCGCGCAGCAGGTCCAGCACGGCTTCGCGCACGGTGACGGTGGGTGGATTCGGGGGATGGGGTTGCATGCAGAAGTCTCCAGGAATGGGCTGGATCTTCGGCCGCGCGGCATCATTCGTCCATACAATGATCCGACTAAGCAATATTAGATTCATGCATATAAACGCCATCGACCTGAACCTGCTGCGGGTGTTCGACGCCATCTACAGCACGCGCAATGTGAGCCGCGCTGCCGAGCGCCTGGGCCTGACCCAGCCCGCTGCCAGCCAGGGGCTGACGCGGCTGCGCCTGCTGCTGGGCGATGCGCTGTTTGTGCGGGCTCCGGGCGGGGTGGCGCCCACGCCGCGCGCCGAACGGTTGGCAGTGGCCGTGCAGCAGGCGTTGGCCACGCTGGAACAGGCCCTGGGCGAGGCCAGCCAGTTCGACCCGGCGGCGTCGGGCAAGACCTTCCGCATGCACCTGAGCGACATCGGCGAGGCCCGCTTTCTGCCCCCGCTGATGGCCGATCTGCACCAGCGCGCGCCCGGTGTGCGGTTGGAGTCCAGCCCCTGGCCGCATGAGCAGATCGCCGAGGCGCTGGACAGTGGCGCCATCGACTTCGCGCTCGGCTACCTGCCCTCGGTGGCCAACACCCAGAACACCCAGCGCGCCCAGGTGCTGCAAGACCGCTACAGCATTCTGCTGCGCGCCGGCCACCCCTTGCTGGCGCGGCAGCAGCCTGGCCAGACCCTGGCGCTGGCGGACTTGCGCCAGCTGGACTTTGTGGCCGTGCGCTCGCATGCGCAAACCCTGCGTATCCTGCAGTTGCTCAAGCTCGACGGCCAGGTGCGGCTGACGGCCGCGCACTTCCTGGCGCTGCCGTCCATCGTGCGCGAGAGCGACCTGGCCGTGCTGATGCCGCTAAACATCGCGCGCGGCTTTGTGGCGGCCGGCGGCTACGCCATCGCCGAGCCCGACCTGCCGGCGCGTGACTTCACCGTGTCGCTGCATTGGAGCCGGCGCTTCGAGACCGACCCCAGCAATGTGTGGCTGCGCCAGCGGCTGCTGGCCTTGTTTGCCGACATGGGTGAAAACCCGGTCTAATTCAGAATTAGATCTTCTAATGCACTATGGCGTAATAAATTAGACCAACTTATATTGCGGCTTGTTACCACTTTTCACAAAAGCGAGCGCCGCATGAAAGTTCTGATCCTGGGCAGTGGGGTGATTGGCACCTGTACCGCGTACTACCTGGCCAAAGCCGGCCACCAGGTGACGGTGGTGGACCGCCAACCCGGCCCTGCGCTGGAGACCAGCTACGGCAATGCGGGCGAGGTGTCGCCCGGCTACTCGTCGCCCTGGGCCGGCCCGGGCGTGCCGCTGAAGGCGATCCAGTGGATGCTGATGCACCACAGCCCGCTGGTGATCCGCCCGCTGCTCGACCCGGCGATGTGGCGCTGGGGACTGCAGATGCTGCGCAACTGCACCGAGGCCCGCTACCAGGTCAACAAGGCGCGCATGGTGCGCCTGGCCGAGTACAGCCGCGACTGCCTGAAACAGCTGCGCGCCGATACCGGCATTTCTTACGACGAGCGCAGCCAGGGCACGCTGCAGCTGTTCCGCACCCAGAAGCAGCTGGACGGAACGGCCAAGGACATTGAGATCTTGCAGCAGTACGGAGTGCCGTTCCAGCTGCTGGACCGCGAGGCCTACCTGCAATACGAGCCGGCGCTGCAGCTGGTGAAGGAAAAGTTCGTCGGCGCGCTGCGCCTGCCGGGCGATGAAACCGGCGACTGCTTCAAGTTCACCAATGCGCTGGCCAAGATGGCCGAGGCCCTGGGCGTGCAGTTCCGCTACGGCGTGCAGATCGACCGCATCGCGGCCGACGGCGCCCAGATCACCGGCGTGCACACCAGCGCCGGCCTGCTGCAGGCCGACAGCTACCTGGTGGCGCTGGGCAGCTATTCGCCGATTCTGCTCAAGCCGCTGGGCTTCAACCTGCCGGTGTACCCGGTCAAGGGCTATTCGATCACCGTGCCCATCACCGACGCGGCCAGCGCGCCCGAATCCACAGTCATGGACGAAACCCACAAGGTCGCCGTGACCCGTCTGGGCGACCGCATCCGCGTCGGCGGCACGGCCGAGTTGGGCGGTTACAACCTGCAGCTGCGTGAAGAGCGCCGCGCCACCCTGAACCACGTGGTAACCGACCTGTTCCCCAAGGGCGGAGATACCTCCAAGGCCGAGTTCTGGACCGGCTTGCGGCCGATGACGCCGGACGGCACGCCAGTGCTCGGCGGCACGCCGTATCCGAACCTGCAGATCTCCACCGGCCACGGCACCCTGGGCTGGACCATGGCCGCCGGCACCGGCCGGGTCATGGCCGATCTGCTGTCGAACCGGTCGCCCGAGATCAGCATGGACGGGCTGACGCTGGCGCGTTATGGCAATGGTTTCAGCGGATTGAGGAACACCGGGTAAATTCGGGGCCCATGAGCACCTTAGATCCTGACGCACTCGAATGCCTGGCCGCCATCGTGGAAGAGGGCGGCTTCGAGCGCGCCGCCCAGCGGCTGAACATCACCCAGTCGGCGGTGTCGCAGCGCCTGCGCTCGCTGGAGGCGCAGGCCGGCACGGTGCTGGTGGTGCGGAGTCGCCCGCTCAAGCCGACGGCGGCTGGGCATCTGCTGATCAAGCACACCAAGCAGCTGCGCCTGCTGCGCGCCGACCTGGAGCGCGACATGCAGGAGCTGGCACCCAGTGCCATGGGTGGTGCGCGGGATGAAGAGCGGGTGTCTATCGCCATCAATGCCGACAGCATCGCCACCTGGGCCATGGGTGCGCTACAGGCCGTGGTGGCCCAGGGCTTGCCACTGGAAATCATCACCGACGACCAGGACTTCACCCAGGAATGGCTGCGCGAAGGCCAGGTGATGGGCTGCGTGACGACGCTGAAGCAGGCTTTGCGCGGCTGCAAGGTGGTGCCGCTGGGCGCGATGCGCTATGTGGCTGTGGCCCAGGCCGACTACGCGCGCCAGCACCTGCCGCACGGGCTGACCGCGCACAACTTCCGCAACGTGCCGTTTGTCGCCTTCAACCGCAAGGACGATATGCAGCGCGAGTTCGTCAACCAGGTGTTCGGCCTGAAGCGCGTGGCCTTGCGCCAGGTGTTCGTGCCCAGCTCCGAAGGCCAGGTGCGCGCCGTGCGGGCCGGCTGGGGGGTCAGCGTGCTGCCCGAGCTGCTGGTGCGCGGGCTGATCGCGCAAGGCGAGCTGATCAACCTGGCGCCGAGCCAGGCACTGCCGATCCAGCTCTACTGGCATTGCTGGAACCTGCAGTCCGAGGTGCTGGACACCTTGAGCGCGGCCCTGACCCAGGCCGCGACCACCGCTTTGCTGGAGCCTATCGTCTAGGCTCTGCGCGGGTCACCAGAACGACAGGCTCTTGGCCAGGATCTTCTGGATCCAGGAGCGTGATGCGGCGTCCGACACATCGCCGCGGCCCACCAGCTCCAGCCGCGCATCCACCACATCGCCGGACGCCACCACATTGCCGTTGGTGATGTCGAGCGGGTTCACCACGCCCGAGAAACGCAAGGTGCTGATGCCGCTGTTGAAAGCGATGCTGCGCTCGCCGGCCACCACCAGGTAGCCGTTGGACTGCACATTGATCACCGCGGCGGCCAGGCGGCCCGAGAACTTATTGGTGCTTTCGGTGTTGCCGGAACCCTTGTAGGTATCGCTGCCCGAGGCGCTGGCATCGATGTTCATGATGCCCTTGAGGATGCCGCCCAGCGAATTCGAGTTAGAACCCGGGCCTTTGGAGGCCAGCGTGGTGGCCCGGCTTGTGTCGGTGCTCAGCTCGCTGCTGGCGCTGAGGTTTTCGGCAATGTCGATCTTCAGCGCGTCACCGATCTTGTGCGGCCGGCGGCGGTCGGAAAACAGCGAGCCGCTGGTCATATGCTTGCGGAAGATCGCGCCGGTCACGGCGGGTTCCACATCCATGGGCTGGGGCAGCGGATTGGCGCGTACCGGCGGCGGGATGATGCTGTCGCTGCTAGCGCAGCCCGAGACGAGCGCCACCACGGGCAGCAGAAGCGCGAGCAGGCAGCGGGTGAGGGCGTGTGGGAGAGCGTGTTGCATGGGAGTCCTTTGCGGGTTATCTGCGTAGCGGCGGCACTGGCGGCGCCACTCAATTCTCAAAACCGGTGACGACGGCCGTCACAACGGGGGCGATCTTGCTGCGCACCGACGACCACTTGCCCATGCCGTACACCGGGTCCAGGGCATAGCTGCTGCGCGATAACACCTTGCCGTCGGCATTGCGCAAGGTCAGGGTGGCGGTGGTGAGATAGGTCTTATATTCATTGGTGAATGGCGGAATCGCCCATTCAATATAGGCCACATAATGCAGCCATATTTCACAGTTATTTCCACCCGTACCCGCTTCGTAGATTCGGCTTTCAATCTGGTGCAGGCGCAATTCCGATTGCAAGGCCGGAAGTATTTCTACTGCCTGTGAATGCGGATTCAGTTCGATACACACTTTTTTGAAAGTCGGGTGGATATGGTAGACCGTATCCGTGGCTTTGCTGGGGCCGACTGCAATCACCGTGCTGGCGGCGATACCCGATACTTTGACCAATTCCCATAACGGAACCGGCGTAAATAGGGAGCATGCCGTTTGCATTCCGCACAAGCCACCAATCCACAGCAGGCGATAAAGTTTCGGGAAAATAACCATGGCTTTATGCACTGTGGACTGATCGGGTTTAAACCAGCGCGCTCACCGTTTGTACAGTGGCCGACAGCCCTGCATCAGCGTAGCCGGCCATCGCGCTGGCAGCGCTGCCGATGCCGCTGGCGGCCGAACTTACGCCGCTGGACACTTTGTTGTAGGCCGACTTCAGCCCTTCGGTACTGTCATTGGCCAGGGCGATGGTGTTGTTGGCCGCTTCCTTGACACTGTTTTCCACGCTATTCACTACTTTGCTGAGTGTGCTGCTGTTTTCTACTGCAGCCTTGCCCACCCCAATTGCCGAAGCGGCAATCGGGCCAAATTCCTTGGAATTTTTTTCAAATGCACCCATTGCCGATTTTTTGGCGGTGGTTGCAGCAGCCAATGCGGTATTGCCCGTTGCGGCAGTCGAATTGTTGACTTTCATGAATATCCCTTTGGTAGTTGAGTGGGTAAATAAATTCTGCCACGTAACTACGAGTTACAAAATTAATAAGCCGTGGGAAAACCAGCTTGATTACCTTGCTTTACACAACTCAACCTATTTGGTACACGGGGTATATATATCGAAACATAAATACGGATATATAGTGTGTTTGTCGATTTTTGGTGCTGTAGAATTAATGGTCCATAATGGATAAAATAATATCCAAGGTGTTTACGGGACAGGGCGCATGCGTACCAAGACTTGACCTGTGTTTTGTGACTGTGCAGTAGCGAAATAGCCACGTACATTGTTCCAAGAACGCAGGGGCTAAAATCGTGGCATGAAACCCGCCCTCACGCCCAAATCCCCCAAAGTCTCTTTCAAGCAGCAGATGCTGCAGGCGCGGGAAGAGGCCATCGTGCAAACCGTGAACCGCCTGCTGGCCGAGAAGGGCTTCGAGGCCATGACGGTGGACGAAGTGGCGGCCGGCGTAGGCATTGCCAAGGCCAGCTTGTACAAGCATTTCCCCAGCAAGGAAGACCTGGCTGCTGCCGCCATGGTGCGGGTGCTGCACCGCACCCAGGCGTTTCTGCTGACCCTGCCACCCACCGACACGCCGCTGGCCAAGCTGAAAGCCATGGTGCGCTGGGCCATGGAAGTCCAGCTGGCGGGCGAAATGCCGTCGCTGCCCAGCCAGAACTCCAGCTTGCGGGCGAACCTGATGGGCAACCAGGCTTATCTGGAAGCGCTGGTGCAGGTCAGCGACCAGCTGGGCGGCTGGATCCAGGCGGCGCAGAAGGCCGGCCAGATCAACCCGCAGTTCCCGGCGATTGCGGTGCTCTATACCTTGTATGCGCGCGCCTGCGACCCGGTGCTGGGCTTTTTGCAGGCCAGCGGCCAGCACAGCGACAGCCAGATCATCGACTGGGTGCTGGGCACCTGTTTTGAGGGTCTGAATGCACGCTAGCGCGCATCCAATAAGCGCAAGAAGCTATGAATAACGTAGCGATTGGATAGCCGGCCGCTGCTGCCGAAGTGGCGCCAATTCACAACACATGGGGCTGCAAATGTGAAGCATGTATGTCCCATTTGCGAATTAATTCCGTAATGCCGAAGAGTGTGCGCGGGCCAGGTGGCTATTGCTCTGGGCATACCTTATCTTCGCCCCCTGCGCACGAGGTTTGCAGGGGTGACTCGCGAACCCGGGCGCTGCAGGAGACAGCGGCCAGCAGATAGGCCGGCCCCGATAAGTTTTACGGAATGCATATGGCCTTCGCCCACACCCCGACTCTTCAGGCTATTGGCCATTTTTTGCCTTCGGCGCCAGCGCGGCTGGCGAGGCAGGCCGGTATGGCCAGCGTGTGTATTGCATTGCTGGGGGCCGTGGGCGGGGCCCATGCGGAGGTTGACGCGCTGCAATCGCTGGCCTCTATGTCCCTGGGCTCACTGCTGGACGTGGAAGTCAGCGGGGCCTCGAAGTTCAACCAATCCTTGCGCAGTGCGCCTTCGTCGGCCACGGTCATCACCGCTGCAGAAATTTATGCGTTGGGCTACCGCAGTCTGGCGGATGTTCTGCGGTCGATCCGTGGCCTGCAGGTGAACTCGGACCGTACCTATTCCTATCTCGGTGTGCGCGGCATGATTGCGCCGGGCGACTACAACACCCGCGTGCTTTTGCTGATCGACGGTAACCGCATCAATGATGCTGTATTCGATCAGGCTTTTCTGGGCACCGAGTTCCCGTTGGATCTGGCCTTGGTCGAGCGGGTCGAATTCATCCCGGGACCTGGCTCTGCCGTGCATGGGGCGAATGCGCTTTTTGGGGTCGTCAATGTGGTGACCCGCCGCAACCTGGGTGATCGTACGGCGATGGGCTCGGTGTCCCTAGGCTCGGGCGGGGGGCGGTCGGCCATGGCGGCATTGCAGACCGGCGAGATGGGGGGCCCCAGGTTGATGCTGTCGGCGTCGCGCATGCTGTCGCGCGGACGCGACCTGTACTTTCCGCAATACGACGTCGCCGGGGTGTCAAATGGCATTTCTGCAGGCACCGACGGCGAAGCGCAAAACCGGCTGTTCATGCGGTTTGAAGACGGGAAGGGCCTTTCGGCAACCCTCATCCATGCGGACCGGGACAAAAACTCGTCAGCCACTGCGGGCACGGTTTTCAATGACTCCGCGACCCGCATGCGTGACATGCAGACCCACGCATCCCTGCAGTGGAGCGGCCAGGTATTGCCGGAAACTGAGCTGACCGCCCGCGCTTACACCAGCCGCTATGTATTCGAGGGCAACTACGTTCTCGACTATCCGCCGCCGACCATCAACCGGGACACGGTGGAGGCGCAATCCGTAGGGCTGGAATTGCGTGCTCTGACCTCCCGCTGGGCGGGGCACAAAGTGGTGGTGGGGACCGAGCTGCAAGCCACGCCGCACCGCGACCAGGGCAATTTTGACGTGGAGCCGTACACCAGCTATCTGGACGACCGGCGCCACGGCCACCGGATGTCGTTCTTTGCCGAAGACCAGATGGAGATCACGCCGCAGTGGACGCTGTCGGCTGGCGGCCGCTACGACCGTACGGAGGTAGGCAAAGGGGTGTTCAGCCCGCGCTTTGGCGCTGTGTGGCAGCCCTCGCCGCAGTGGGTGGGCAAGTATTTATATGGTTCGGCATATCGGCAAGCGAACGCGTTCGAGCGCTATTACGCCTATCCGGGCGTGGGGGGCTACAAGGCCAATCCCGGACTGGAAACCGAGCACGTGCGCGGCCACGAGTTGGCTTTCGAGTACCACCCGAGCCCATCGCTGAAATGGACTGCATCGTTGTTTCGTAACCAGGTGGACGGGCTGATCGGCCAGCGCCTGGACCCGCAGGATGGGATGCTGCAGTTCGAAAACCAGGGGCGGCTGTCCGTCCAAGGCTTCGAAATCGAAGCCGAAGCAGCGCTGCCCCACCAAAGCCATTTGCGCGTCAATTACTCGCAGCAGCAGGCCCGTGGCGGCATTCTTTCCGAGCAGAGCGCCAGCCGTATCGCAAACGCCACGCTGGTGGTTCCGCTGACCGCAAGCTGGGTTGTCGGGGCTTCCGCCACGGCAGTGGCGCAGCGTGCCAGTGCGCCGGGCTATGCGACGGCAGACCTCACGCTGTCGAACGACGCACCATGGCGCCCGTGGCGAGTAGCTTTCAGCGTGTACAACCTGCTGGACCGGCGCGTTAGCGACCCCAGCTCGGACGCTGCGCGCCCCGGCATCGTGCCGCAAGACCGCCGTGGTGTCCGCGTGAGGCTGGATCTCCGGTTCTAAGACGATGCTGAGTTGTTTTTTTACCCGACATCCACGGTTGCGAAAGGCGGTATTGTGGGCTGCGCTGGCTTCCTTGCCCACTGTGGGGGCGGCCGTCGAAGAGTCCGAACTCAAGGCGGCGATCGTCTACAACCTGCTGCTGTTCGTGGATTGGCCGGCTGAGCGCGCGCCTTCGCCGACAAATGCCTTGGTGTTGTGCCTGCGTAGCGGCAGCGAGCTGCAGGCGCCACTGGAAAAGCTGGCTCTGCGGCCTGTGCGCGAGGCGCGGATCGAGCTGCGCCAGCTGTCCCCGCAGAGCGACGTGCGGCCATGCCATGTTCTGTACTGCGATGGACCGGAGGGTGAGAGGGCGGCACTGTACCGCCGTATCGCAGGCCCGTCGGCGCCCGTGGTGATTGCCGACGAGAGCAACTTTGCCAGTGAGCTGACCGCCATCCAACTGCGTCGCAAGGAGAGCAAGTTCGCGCTGGAAATCAGCATGGCCGCGGTCCGCCATGCCGGCGTGCAGGTCAGCTCCAAGCTGCTGCGAATGGCCAAGGTCACCCAGGAATGAAAAACAGCCATTTTTACCAGGAAGGCGAGCCAAAGCTTGGCCGCCGGCTGGTGGTCGCAGCGCTGCAAGCCGCCGGGCTGTCCTTGCTGCTGGCCGGGGTGCTGATGAGTGTGTATGCCTATTTCTCGCTGCGGGATGATCTGCACGAGGCTATCCGGGTGCAGGCACGCGTGTCGGCCTACAACAGCGCCGCGCCGATCTTGTTTGAAGATGCCGAGGCGGCGCGGGAAACGCTCAGCGCTTTGCGGGCGGCGCCAGCAGTGGTGTGCGCAACCCTGCACCGCGTCAATGGGAGTCTGTTTGCGCGGTACGAGGGTGCGGCCCCGCCAGGTGTTGCCCAGAACGAGAGATGCACTGACCTCCACAATGGCGAGCGCCGCGACTGGCATCGCGCGGGCATGCTGTACGCCAGCGAGCCGGTGATGCAGGACAAGCGGGTGATCGGATGGATCGTCATCGGCGCAAGCATGGCGTCCCTGTTCGACCGGGTGCTGGCCTATGTCTCCATGGGGCTGCTGTCGGCCGCGCTGGCACTATTGCTGGCTTATCTGCAGGTGCTGCGCATCCGCAAGGACATGGACCTTACCGAGCAGCGCCTGGAAAGGTTGGTATATGTGGACCCGGTCAGCAACCTGCCTAACCGGCGCGCCGCCAACAGCGAGCTTGAGTTTCTTGAGCGGACGCAGGCGCACAGCGGCTTCCTTCTGGCCTTGCTCGATCTGGATGATTTCAAGCTGGTCAACGACACCTTTGGCCATGCAACAGGCGACGCGCTGCTATTGGTCATGGGTGCACGACTTACTTCGCAGTTGGGCCAGAATGCCTCGATTTACCGGTTCGGAGGCGATGAATTCATCGTCCTCGTCCCCGGCGGCTTGGCGGCGGAAAAAGCGCAGTACGGGGAGCGCATTCTGCAGATTTTTGGACAAGCCGCGATGGTGGGCTCGCAATCCATCGTGGTACACGGCAGTGTGGGGCTGGCGCACTTTCCTGACGATGCGCCGGATGCCTCGACGCTCCTGCGCGCTGCCGATATCGCCATGTACCGCGCCAAGCAAAGCGGCAAGAATGCCTACGCCAGCTTTGATTCGAGCATGGACGTGCAGCTGCGCCGCCGGATGCGGCTGTTGTCCGAACTGCGCCGGGCTATCGATTGCAATGAGTTGATGCTGGAATACCAGCCCATCGTTGCGCTATCGGACGGCAGCTTGGTGGGTGTGGAGGCGCTGGTGCGTTGGAACCACCCAGAGCTGGGGCTGATCGGGCCCGTGGAATTTATTCCGGCAGCGGAGGAGAGCGGGCTGATTCTGGATGTGGGCCATTGGGTGCTGAATGCCGCTTGTTTGCAGCTGAGCCATTGGCGCAATGGTGAAGTGGAGCAATTGCGGGACTTGTATGTGGCCGTGAACGTGTCCGCCAAGCAGCTGAGCCGGGGCCTAAGCGAACAGGTCCTGGCGGCCCTGGCACTTTCCAATGTGCCACCGCAGGCATTGCAGATAGAGATCACCGAGTATTCGCTGGTCGAGGCGCTGGATACCAATGTGGTACAGCTCGCACGCTTGCGCGCCAGCGGAGTGAAGGTGGCGATCGATGATTTTGGTACTGGGCTTTCCTCCCTGGGCTATTTGAAGCGCCTGCCTATCGACAAGCTCAAGATCGATCGCACCTTCGTAAAGGACTTGCCGGGCAGTGCCGACGATGCGGCGATTGCCATGGCCATCGTCTCACTAGCCCACAATTTAGGACTGGAGATCGTGGCAGAGGGCGTCGAAACGGGCGAGCAGGCCGCGTGGTTGCGCACGGCAGGCTGCAACTTTGGGCAAGGTTATTTCTTCAGCCGTTCTGTGTCGGCTCTGGAAATCGAGCGGACTTTTGTACGCCAGGCTTTTTCCATGGAGCCGGTGCTGGAGCATTCCTAGAACCTGCCCACGCTAGAACTCAGGTGGATGCCAGCTCGATCACCAGTTCCTCGCGAAAAGCCTCTTGCTCGCCTTTGCTGACGTAGCCCAGCGGATTGGCCACCACCCGGCATGCGAAGTCCTTGCCCGCCGAGGTGCCGCGCACCACATAGTCGTTCGCGCAATGCAAATGTCCGTGCATCCACACTTGGGCCAGCGCCAGCAAATCATCCAGGCCGTTGCAGAACCCGGCGGTGCCAGCGGTCAGCCCGTAGCGTGGATCGGCGCTGCGCAGGCTGGGTGCGAAGTGGGTCACTACGACGGTGCTGCCCTCGAAGGGAACGGCCAGAGCTTGGCGCAGCCAGGCCTGGCTACTGAGCGCCATTTCGCGCATGTCCTCGGCCAGAAGGGGGACGCTGTCTCGCAAGGTGGTGTTTTTTCGCAGGTAAAAGTTGGCCGCCCGGTAGGCTTTCTCTCGCAGTTTGAGCTGCCCGGCCAGGCTGGTTTCCGCATTGGCAAAGACGTCGAAGTCGCTCCACAGGGTGGAGCCCACAAAGCGCACATTGCCCAGGGTAATGACTTCACGCTCCAGCCATTCGATGCCGAGCTGGTCGCAAATGGCCCGAAGCCTGGCGTAGGTGGGGTCGAACTCCAGAGAATCGAATTCATGGTTTCCGGGGACGAAAAGCACCTTCGGCCACGGCGAGCCCGGGCGAAGGGGCGAGAAGCGGCCCAGGCCGAAGTCGTCCGAGGCGAGGCGCGAGCCCGCTTGGTAGGAGCCTATATCTCCGGCCAGTACCAGAACGTCAACGTCCTTGGCCGCCTTGGGGCAGAAGTCTGGGTAGCGTTCAAGATGGAGATCGGAGACGAGTTGGATGCGCATGGGCCAAGTTTACGTTTGCGCCGTCTTTGCGCGCTGTACCAGCCTGGCTCCGCCATGTAGCACCAGGCCCAGCGAGACAGGTTATGCAGCACCGGCATGGATGAGGTCTTGTGATCCTAGGGAAAACCCTTATTCTTCCTATATCTCCACTTTGCACCGCCAATAGGGCGGGGTTTCCATGTTCAGCCTGTTTGTTCAATACGTTCTTTTCCTCACAACCCGTCGCCTTGCTTCTGTAGAGCAAGCCGCGATGGATGCATCCAATGTTGCCAATGATTTGTTCGAAAGCGCCGATGCGCGTGCAGGCCGTGACCCGCACCATTCGGCCGAACTGCGTGCCGCGGCGCTGGCTTCCTTGAGCTTTGTGCGCTGAAGCGCTTGGTAAGTTTTTCTTTCTGTTCCTAAGGGTTGTCGGTCGCGTAAGCCAGAGTGGCCGCCCGCGCCACCGCCTGGCGTAGCCACTGGTGGGCCGGGCTGGACTCCATGCGCCGGTGCCAGAGTGCATCCACATGCACGGCCGGCACCTCGAACGGCAGCGCCTGCTGCACCAGGCCATTCACGCTGCCCGCCACCCTGGCGAAATGCTGGGGTAATACCGTCAGCAGATCGGTTTGCGAGGCGATATAGCCGGCGGTAAAAAACTGGTTCACCGTCAGCACCACCCGGCGCTTGCGCTGGATCAAGGCCAGCGCCTCGTCGATAAACCCAAATGAGCGGCCCGCAAAGCTGACCAGCAGATGGCGCGCCGCGCAGAACTGGTCGAGGCTCAGCGTGCCCTGGGCCAGCGGATGGCCGCTGCGCATCGCACACACGTAGTGGCCGTCGTACAGGCGCTGGTGCGCATACGGAATGCCCTTGCCCACCTGCGCGCGGGCCGCCAGATCGGCCAGCACGGCCGGGAAAAAGCCCACCGCCAGATCCAGGCTCTCGTCCTCCAGCAGCTTGCGCGGGTCGCGCGAGGCCAGCGGCAGCACGTGCAGCGACACGCCCGGGGCCTCGGCTTCCAGCAGCCGCACCAGTCCGGGCATCAGCTCGGCCGCGGTGGCGTCGGCCATGGCCAGCACAAAGCTGTCGTCGGCCTCGGCCGGCTCGAAGGTGCTGGGCGCCAGCGCGGTCTGCAGTTGGCGCAGGGCTTCACGCACCGTGGGCCACAGGGCCAGCGCCTGCGGTGTCGGCTCCATGTTCTGGCCGTTGCGCCGTACCAGCTCGTCGTCCAGGCTTTCGCGCAGGCGCCGCAGCGCATTGCTGACCGCCGGTTGGGTCAGCGACAGGTTGTGCGCGGCCCGCGTCAGGCTGCGCTCGGCCATGACTTCGTCGAATACGCGAAGCAGGTTCAGGTCAAAGGTGCGGAAGTTGGGTGGGTTCATGGCAGCTTGCACAAGCTTTGGCAAAGAAACAATGGAAACCTGTTGTTTTATTCAAACACAGGGACAGCTCTCTAAATCTGCACCTGCTGGCATTTGGCCGGCTAACCCCAGCAGGTTGTGAACCACCTCGGAACACCAAAAGTGTATGCACACAGTGCTATTGTTTATGTAGCTGCTAGCGCTGGTGCAATATGTGCCAATGCCACTTTTTACTAGATAAATTGATTCATCCGCAGCGCATGAGCCCTGCCAGCCACCGCGGCTTCGTGGTGCTGCAGTTTCTTTGGATCATCACCGTTGTGAATGAAGATCATCACAAAGATAAAGTAGAACGACACTAGTATTAACCCTAATATTCGTTTGCGTCTACGGCGATCCCGTCCAGGACGCTCGTTACAAAGGAAATTACCATGACCAGTTTTATTCAACCTAGCTTCCCCACCGTACACCCGGGTGTAGCCCGCGCTGAATCGGTCGTCGGCGCAGCACGCAGTCTGTACAAAAATTTTGACTCCACCAAGGGTTTGTCGACCATGCTGCTGGCAGCTGTGGTGTCGGCTCTGGTGGTCGTAGCCGACCAGTTGGTCGATACCTGGGCTGAAGGCCATTTGCTGGCCGCTTGGGTGGCTGTCTGGGCTGTCGGCTTCGCCGCCATCGCCTTGTTTGCCGGCAGCGCCCGCCGTACGGCTGTGCGTGTAGTGGCAACCTTGGATGCCTGGTCGTTGCGCCAAGCCCGTGCCCGTGCCGACCAGCGCCTGTGGGCGACGGCTCTGAGCGACCCACGCATCATGGCAGATCTGCAAGTCGCCATGGGCCGCCGCGAAGTGGCTGAAGTCGCCGCATCAGCTGAAAAGGCGCCCCAGTCGAATCGCATTGCCGCTGCGATGCTGCGCACTTTTGACGCCATGGATGCCAAGGCGCTGAATGCTGCCAACTACCGCATGAGCGCTTTCCGCTAAACCGGCAAGCTTTTAAAAGCACACAGCCCCGGCTATCGCGAGATAGCCGGGGCTGTGTCGTTTCAGGCCTTCAACTTAGGCGTTCAAACGCTTTTCGATGGCGGCCTTGGTGTCCACCAGGGCTTGCGGTAGGTGGTGCGCCAGCTGGGTGAACAGCTCGGTGTGCAGCACCAGTTCCTGTTGCCAGGCGGCTTTGTCGATGCTGGTCACGGTGTCGAACTGGGCTTGTGTGAAGTCCAGGCCGGTCCAGTTGAGTTCGCCGTAGGTGGGGCTGACGCCGAAGATGTTTTCCTGGCCGGCGGCCTGGCCTTCAATGCGGTCGATCATCCACTTCAGCACGCGCATGTTTTCGCCGTAGCCGGGCCAGACGAACTGGCCGTCGGCGCCTTTGCGGAACCAGTTGGTGCAGAAGATAGCGGGTTGCTTGGCGCCCGATGCGGTGATCTTGTCGCCCATGTTCAGCCAATGCTGGAAGTAGTCGCTCATGTTGTAGCCCATGAAGGGCAGCATGGCGAACGGGTCGCGGCGCACCACACCCATCTGGCCGGCGGCGGCAGCGGTGGTTTCCGAGCCCATGGTGGCGGCCATGTAGACGCCTTCGGTCCAGTTGCGGGCTTCGGTCACCAGCGGCACGGTGGTCGAGCGGCGGCCACCGAAGATGAAGGCGTCGATGGCCACACCGGCGGCATCGTCCCAGGCTTCGTCCAGCGCCGGGTTGTTGGTGGCGGCGACGGTGAAGCGCGAGTTCGGGTGCGCGGCTTTGGCGCCAGTGGCTTTGGCGATTTCCGGCGTCCAGTCATTGCCTTGCCAGTCGATCAGGTGGGCGGGCAGGCTGCCGGTGTCTTTTTCCATGCCTTCCCACCACACATCGCCGTCGTCGGTCAGCGCGACATTGGTGAAGATCACGTTCTTGTCCAGGCTGGCCATGCAGTTGGGATTGGTGTGGTAGTTGGTGCCAGGGGCCACGCCGAAGTAGCCGGCCTCGGGGTTGATGGCGTACAGGCGGCCATCGGCACCGGGCTTGATCCAGGCGATGTCGTCACCGATGGTGGTGACCTTCCAGCCGTGGAAGCCGGCGGGCGGCACCAGCATGGAGAAATTGGTCTTGCCGCAGGCGCTGGGGAAGGCGGCTGCCACGTGGTACTTTTTGCCTTCGGGGTTGGTTACGCCCAGGATCAGCATGTGCTCGGCCAGCCAGCCCTGGTCGCGGCCCATGTTCGATGCAATGCGCAGCGCAAAGCACTTCTTGCCCAGCAGCGCATTGCCGCCGTAGCCCGAGCCGTAGGACCAGATTTCGCGGGTTTCCGGGAAATGCACGATGTACTTGGTCTTGTTGCATGGCCATTTCACGTCGGCCTGGCCTTCTGCCAGCGGCGCGCCCACGGTGTGCACGCAGGGCACGAAGGCACCGTCGGTACCCAGCAGCTCGACCACGGCCCGGCCCATGCGCGTCATGGTGCGCATGTTCACGGCGACATACGGGCTGTCGGACAGTTCCACGCCGATGTGGGCGATCGGGCTGCCCAGCGGGCCCATGCTGAACGGCACCACATACATGGTGCGGCCGCGCATGCAGCCGGCGAACAGCGGGTTCAGCGTGGCGCGCATCTCGGCGGGCTCCATCCAGTTGTTGGTGGGGCCGGCGTTTTCTTTCTGCGCCGAGCAGATATAGGTGCGGTCTTCGACGCGGGCCACATCGCTGGGGTCGCTGCAGGCCAGGAAGGAGTTGGGGCGCAGCTCGGGGTTCAGGCGCTTGAAGGTGCCGGCATCCACCAGCTGCTGGCACAGGCGTGCGTATTCTTCTTCGCTGCCGTCGCACCAGTAAATGGCGTCGGGCTGGGTCAGCGCCGCCATGTCGGCGACCCAGGCGACCAGCTGGGTGTGTTTGACGTAGGCAGGGGTGGCGTGGGCCAGGCCCTCGAGGGTGCGTGCGTTCATGGGGAGCTCCTAAGTTGAAAATCGTCTTTTCAAAAGAGGGCTCCACGCGGTATGTGCTGAGAGCGGCCTTTTCAGAAAACGGCTTTGCTACTCAGTCGGCGGGCGGTGCCTGGCACCGCAGGTCGGCTGGGAACTCGATTTTAGGGAGGCCGCAGCCAGTTACGGAGCGATTACATGGAAAATCTATGCAAACGTTGCATCACTTTATGCATGAAATGAGCGATGCCGCAGTGCGCCAGAATTGGTAATAAAAATGGCCACACGCGCAGACAGTAACTGCGCAGATAGCTATGAAAAAAATAGCAATCAATGCAGTGGAGCCAGTGGCTGCCAAAACACACAGAAGGGGGAGGGAGACGAAAACCAGGTCTTACGTTGCGTAACACCCCGCGCCAGCCCTGCGAAGGGGCCTGGCGCACTACACAGCAAGCAGCTAACCCATGCCGGGCCAGCGCTGGTGGCCTTTAGGCCATGGAGACAGCGATAAAGGCCAGCAGGAAAATCAGCACGCCACCCACGATAGGCAGCACGATGGGGATCATCGGCACGATGGATTCGACAGCATCGGCAGGTGCGCGGGCTGGCGTGCCATGGTCATCGGCGTGGGGAGTGCTCATAGATATTCCTTAGTCTGGGGTCGGCGCAATTCTAAGCGGACTTGCAAGTGCTAGAAGTGCTAGGCCGCGAAACGGGGAGACGGCAGTTGTTCGCGTTCCGGCAAATTTCAATGGCAAAGTCTTCCCATGCCCCATGCGCTGCGTTATGGTCCGCTAACGAAGCATTTCGTTGCTAGGAGCCTTTCCATGGTGAAGCGCTTGGTTTCTGATTCCGCCCACGCACCCTTGATCCCGTCGCCGGGGCTGAAGGCTGCGCCGGTGCTGGATTTGATGTGTTCGCACTTCGTGCTGACCCTGGTGGCCCGCCAAGGCCCCAAGTTCAATGTACGGCGCGACCTGAACAGCCTGCTGGCCATGGCCGGCAGGCACCTGGTGTGGCCGCAGCCGGTGCTGCTGCGGCTGCGCGAATTCCTGTCCCGGCGTTGCAAGGACAACGAGTTCTGGCGCGGCCACACGGCCCTGGGCACCACCGAGTTTCTGGAACGCCACGGCATCTGGCGCGGCCCCTACGAAGAAGGCACGCTGTTCTTCTACCTGGACGAATACGCCAAGGACCAGCCCAAAGACCTGTTGTCTGCCCTGGCCGTCACCGGCGAATGGCTGACCCACGCGCTCAAAAAACAATCCACCCTGGTGGAAAAGAACATCGACGCCCTGTCAGGCCTGCTGCAGCTGAACAAGGCCGAGCGTGCGCTCTTGCTCTACGGCACCCTGGCCCGCTACCAGCGCGACCTGCGCACCATCCTGGTCGAGGTCAAGGTGAACAACGCGCCCGAAGCCTATGCGGCGATTGCCGAAGTTGCCGGCGTCAGCCCGGCCGAGGTGGGCGAAGCCTTGCGCGCCGGCTCCCGGCTGGAGCGCATCGGCCTGGTGGAAAACCTGATCTCCGAACACAACATCACCGATCTGGCCGACCTGATGAAGGTCAGCGAAAAGCTGCCACCGGTGCTGATGCGCGAATACCGCGACCAGAGCGAGCTGATGGCCGTCTTCACCCGCCCGGCCACCAAGAGCGCGCTGGCATTGACCGACTTCACCTATGTGCTGGACGACGCCCAGGTGCTGGTCAGCCTGCTGCGCAACGCCGTGGCGCGCAAGGAGCCCGGCGTCAATGTGCTGCTCTACGGGCCGCCCGGCACCGGCAAGACCGAGCTGGCCCGCGTCGTGGCCCAGGCCGCTGGGCTGGACCTGTTTGAGGTGGAATATGCCGACCGCGACGGCAATTCGCTCAGCGGCCGGGACCGCTACCGCTCGCTACAGATCGCCCAGGTGTTCCTCAAGGGCAGCGTGCAGGCCGCGCTGCTGTTCGACGAGGTGGAAGACGTGTTCCCGCCGATCAGCTCCGAGGCCGCACAGTTGATGGCCCGCGCCGAACAGGTGACCGCGCCCGGCAGCGCCTCGGTCAGCGGCAAGGCCTGGGTCAACCAGATCCTGGAATCGAACAGCGTGCCTACGCTGTGGGTGACGAATCGCATCGAGCAGATCGACCCGGCGTTCCGCCGCCGCTTCGCCTACCACCTGGAGCTGAAATCGCCGCCGCCCGGCGCCCGCGAAGGCCTGGTGCGCAAGACCCTGGAAGGCCTGGCGGTGTCCGATGCCTTTGTGGCCAAGCTCACCGAGCGCAAAGGCCTGACTCCCGCGCAGATCCGTACCGCGGTGCGTTTCGCCGGCCTGGTGGCGCCGGCCGCCGATACGAGCTTCGAAGGCTTGATAGACCGCCAGCTGAAGAACGCCGACAAGGCCTTGGGCAATGGTGCGGCCGACCAGGCCGCGCGCCCCTCGTCCACCACCTACAGCCTGGACATGCTGAACGTGGAGAGCCGGTTTGAAATCCCGCGCATCGTCCAGGCGCTGCAGGCGCGTGGCCACGGCACGCTGTGCTTTTATGGCGCGCCGGGCACCGGCAAAACCGCGCTGGCCGAGCACATCGCCCAGGCGCTGGCCAAGCCGCTGATCATCAAGCAGGCCAGCGACCTGATGAGCAAATACGTGGGCGAGACCGAGCAAAAAATGGCCGCCATGTTCAAGGAGGCCGAGGCCGAGAAAGCCGTGCTGCTGCTCGACGAGGCCGACAGCTTTCTGCAAGACCGGCGCGGCGCCCAGCGCACCTACGAGGTCACCGAGGTCAACGAGATGCTGCAAGGCATGGAGCGCTACCGCGGCATCTTCGTCTGCACCACCAATCTGCTGGACCGCATCGACCAGGCGGCGCTGCGCCGCTTTACCTTCAAGATCCAGTTCAAGCCGCTGCTGCGCACGCAGCGCGAAACCATGTTTCTGGTGGAAGCGCTGGGCGGCGATGCCAGCCGCTGGACCGAGGCGCTGAAAACCCGGCTGGCCCGGCTCGACCAGCTGTGCCCCGGCGACTTCGCCGCGGTGAAGCGCCAGGCCGAGATACTGGATGCCGCCCTGGCCGCCGACGAGTTCATGGAGCAGCTCGAAGCCGAGCACCGCATCAAGCCCGAGGTGCGCGAGAGCCGCGGCATCGGCTTCATGCCCTCCTGAAGCCGCGCCGAACCCCCAGCGGGCGGCGTCAGTGGCTCAATCGGTCCAGCCACGACAGATCGCAGCATTCGGCAAACCGGTCGCCCATCAGCCAGACCAGCAGTCCGCAGAACAGCACCGCCAGCACGCAGACCACCAGAAGGCGACCGAACCGCGGTGTGGAGGGCGAGCGGGAGGGAGCTTTGTCGGCCATGGGATTCCATTGTTTTTAAGATAAAAATGGCCTCCAGCGCAGACAGAATAAGCGCGAGAAGCTATGGTTTAAGTAGCATTCTGCGCGCAAATCCATCGCTTCAGCTCAGGCCGGTCACCGGCAAGGCTGCGCCATGCACGGCGCGCGCCGCATCCGAGGCCAGGAAGACGATCACCTGGGCCAGATCGTCGAGCTTGACCCATCGCGCCGGGTCGGCATCTGGCATGGCGGCGCGGTTCTCCGGGCTGTCCAGGATGGTCGGCAGCACGCAGTTCACATTGATGTTTTGTTCGCGCAGCTCGGCGGCCATGGCCTCGGTCAGGCGGATCACGCTGCTCTTGGACGCGCAGTAGGCGCCCATCTGCGCCACACCCTTTTGCGCAGCAAAGGCGCCGACATTGACGATCTTGCCGCCGCCCTGGGCCAGCATGTGCGGCACCAGGCTGCGCGCCATGTTCAGCAGGGTGCGGGCGTTGGTGTCGAACAGCAAGTCCCAGGTGCTGTCGCTGGTGGCGTGCACGGCCTCGCCCATGCGGAAGCCGCCGGCCAGGTTGCACAGCACGTGGATGCGGCCGAAGCGGGCCTCTGCCGCCGCCAGCGCCGCGGCGATCTGGCCGGGGTCCAGCAGGTCGGTGGCCAGCAGCAGGCGGTCCGGGCCGGTATCGCCGAAGCTGTGCTGCAGCGCGTCCAAGCGGCGGTCCAGCAGCACCAGGCGCGCACCCTGGGCAGCAAAGGCGGCGGCCACGGCCTGGCCGAGGTTGCCGGCCGCGCCGGTCAGCATGACGGTGTGGTTCTGGAAGCTCATGCGGTGGCTCCTTGGCGTTTGGCGTCGTGGTAGCGGCCCGTGCCGCGGCTGAACACCTGGTCGCTGCCCAGCACGGTGCCGGGCGCGTAGTCGGGCTGGCCCTGCACCCGCGCGTAGCTGGCGGCAAAGTCGATCTGCGCCAGCGCCAGCAGCTCGTCCAGGTCGTTGATGACGAAATAGCTTTCCTGGAAATCGTCGATCCGGTATTCGGTGCGCATCACCCGTTCCAGGTCGAAGCGCAGGCGATTCGGCGAGGGGTCGTCCAGTGCGAACACGCTTTCCGAGGCCGACGAGGCGATGCCGGCGCCGTAGATGCGCAGCCCGTCTTTTTGCTGTACCAGGCCGAACTCCACCGTGTACCAGTAAACCCGCGCCAGCTTGTCCAGCACGCCCAGCTTTTGCGCCCGCAGCCCGCCCACGCCATAGGCCTGGATGTAGTCCGCAATCGCCGGGTTCATCAGCATGGGCACGTGGCCGAACACGTCGTGGAACACATCCGGTTCCTCCAGGTAGTCGAGCTGGTGCCGCTGGCGGATGAACTGGCCGGCCGGGAAGCGGCGGTTCGCCAGGTGTTCAAAAAACACGTCGTCGGGTACCAGGCCCGGCACCGCCACCACCTGCCAGCCGGTGCGCTGCATCAAGGTGTCGGACAGGCGGCGGAAGTCGGGAATCTGGTCGGCGCCTATGGGCAGTTGGGCCATGCCTTGCACGAAGGCATCGCAGGCGCGGCCGGGCAGCAGCCGGCTCTGGCGTTCGAACAAGGTCTTCCAGATACCGTGTTCTTCGGTGCTGTAGCGCTCCCAGCCCTGGTCTATGGTCCAGTCGGGGCGCTCGGGTGGGCTGGCGTCGCCAGCGGCGAGGCCGTGTTTGCTGCTGGCGGTGGCGGTGTTTTGCATGCGGTTCTGCCTAGCGGTTGAGGGTGTTCAAGGCGGTGTAGAGGGCGTCGGCCTGCTGCGCCAGATCGATGTCCTGGTTCGACAAGCCTGGTACATCGTGGGTGGTCAGCGTGATGGCGACCCGGTTGTAGACGTTCGACCATTCGGGGTGGTGGTTGCGCTTCTCCGCCACCAGGGCCAGCTGGGCCATGAAGCCGAAGGCCTGGGCGAAGTCGGCGAACACGAATTCGCGCCGGACCAGGCCGCCGCGCGCATCGCTGAATTGCCAGGCGGGCAAGGTGGTGGGCAACTGGGCGATCTCGGTGGGGCTGAGGGGGTGCATGTTTGCTCTCTTATTCATAGCTTCCTGCGCAATCTGGATCAGCGCTAAGACGTGGTTTTGCATAAAAAAAGACCGGGTGCCGGTAGGGCCCGCTACCGGTACCAGGTCTTCGGATGGCGACCGTGGGCTCCCTGTCAGGACAGCAAAAATTGCTGGTGGATGGGCAGGGCGTTTGGCCTACTCCATCATCTCCAGGTGCTGCGCAGTTTTATTGCAAAGGTGGGAGCCGGGAAATCCTCCGGCACAGCTTTTGAGCTTCTTGGCGTCAATCCCGCTCACGCTGTTCAGGCCACCCGCCATGACTGGCAGCGCCCGTCACCGGAACCGCGTAATGCATCACCGAAGAGGCCGAGCTTGGGTCGAAGCCCGCTCCGTAGATTTCCAGATCAGGGCCTGATGTGTGTTCGCGGCCAGAGGCTGCCATCCAATTGGAATAGATGTAGTTCACCGTATGGTCGATCGCATGGGCAAATCCCCGATGGCAAAACCGGGCATAGGTCGCGCCATCAATCTCCAAGCTGACCATTCCGCTAGGCAAAGCTCCGATTTTCGTGACTGCAATGGCCGCGTGGTATTCCAATTCATCACCTAGCGGCCGCAGTGCATTGACCACGCCGTAGCAGGTGCCCGGCACGGTGTGCGGGACTTCACCCAGCCGCGAGATGAATGCGGCCCAGAGCGGTGGCAGGCGTTTGCCAAGATTGTTCTTCTCCGAGTCAACCCCAAAGAATTGCGTGCGCATGCCCACCAGCCGCATCGGCTCTTGCGCGCAAACCTCCGGCGCCAAGGAGACGTTGCTGTGAAGGTGGCGCATGTAATTTTCGTCAATATGGAGCTTCTTGACGAATTGCGTCCGGTGGCCAAATCTTCGGTAATGGTTGGGCGTGATGTGAAAGCAGGTTTTGAAGGCGCGTGTAAAACTGGCCTGCGTCTCAAAACCGGACGCCAGTGCGATATCGAGAATGGGCAGCTGCGAGTGCAGCAATTGATCGAGTGCCTTGGCAAATCGCCGCGAGCGAATGTAGGTCTTCAGCGTCTCATTGGTCAGCGCTTTGAATATCCGCTGGAAGTGCCACTGGCTCAGGCCCGCAGCCTCCGCCACGGCATGGGCATCGATTTCAGTCTGCAAATGCGCTTCAATGAAATCAATGCCCCGCTGAACCCGTTGGAGATAAAACACGTCTCGTGCCTGCGGCTAGGCGACTTCGTAGAAGCCGGTCATGGAAGTCAATTTCCCCGTGGCGTTGTACTGGCCAAAACTGTAGCCTTCCCCAATCACCTCGCCTTGCCGGTTGACCATATTCCATTGCGCCATGCAACGCTGGTGGTGGCTGGCAAACTTGCGGGTGACAAAGTGCCCCCCTGGCACTTGCAGGTGAAAATTGGCGATGTACGCGGCCAGCTCATCCCAGCCACTGGCCATACCCAGCGGGTCGCGGTACACACAGTCCGTACTGAGGGCTGCTGCAAACAGAGCGCGCTGCTGATCGACCGTCCCTTCTCGCCACGAGGCGGTGTAGTTTTCCCATGTTTGCATCAATAGGTCGGTCATGTTCGCTCCAGTTGGTTGAAGCGCGATCTTGTCAGCCGCGGCCAGGGCGTTTTGATATTTTGTGCTTTTTTCTGTCCGTACTGGCAAATTGAATAGCCAACAGCGGCGCGTTAATCTGCCGCGCCCACGCAGACCCGCAGCACGGCTTCGCCATAGGCTTCCAGCTTCTTGGCACCGATGCCGCTCACGCCTTCCAGATTGCCCAGGGTCTGCGGCGCTAGCGCGGCGATGGCCGCCAGGGTCGCGTCGTGGAAGATCACATAGGCCGGCAGATTGTGCTCACGCGCCACTTCGGCGCGCCAGGTTTTCAGCGCGGCGAAGCGGGTTTGCGCGCTGTCGTCCAGCGCGGCCACCACGGCGGATTTGGCCGCAGCTTTTTCGCGCTTGGGTTTGCGCTCGGCCGGGCCGGACAGGGATGCGCGCAGCATCAGCGGCACCTCGCCCTTCAGTACGGCGCGCGAGCCTTCGGTCAGGCATAGTGTGCTGTATTCGCCTTCCACCGCCACCCCGCCAATCGCAATCAGCTGGCGCAGCACGCCGCGCAGCTGCTGTTCGCTGTACTCCGCACCCAGGCCAAAGGTGCTCAGCGTGCTGTGGTTGAACTGGTTCACCTTGTCGGTGGTCTTGCCGCGCAAGATGTCCATGATGTGGCCCGTGCCAAAGCTAATACCGCTCATCTGCTGGATGCGGTAGATGGTGGACAGCAGCTTGCGCGCGGCCTCGGTGCCGTCCCACACCTGCGGCGGCTCCAGGCAGTTGTCGCAGTTGCCGCAGGCGTGGGAGGTTTCCCCAAAGTATTTCAACAGCCGGACCCGGCGGCAGTCGGTGGCCTCGGCCAGTCCCAGCAGTGCATCCAGCTTGCCGCGCATCACCTGCTTGAATTCCTCGCCGGCCGGGCTCTCGTCGATCATGCGGCGCTGGTTCACCACGTCCTGCAGGCCGTAGACCATCCAGGCGTCAGCGGCCAGGCCGTCACGGCCCGCGCGGCCGGTTTCCTGGTAGTAGCCCTCGATGTTCTTCGGCATGTCCAGATGCGCGACAAAGCGCACATCGGGTTTGTCTATGCCCATGCCGAAGGCGATGGTCGCCACCATCACAATGCCTTCTTCGCGCAGAAAGCGGTCCTGGTGGGTCTGGCGCAGTTTTGCGTCCAGGCCGGCGTGGTAGGGCAGGGCATTGATGCCGTGCTCGCACAGCATCTGCGCCACCTCTTCGACCCGCTTGCGCGACTGGCAATAGACCACGCCCGCATCCTCGTCGTGCTCGCGTTCGATGAAGCGCAGCAGCTGCGTCGTCGCGTCCTTCTTCTCGACGATGGTGTAGCGGATGTTCGGCCGGTCAAAGCTGCTGACGAAATGCTGGGCCTCTTCGAGTTGCAGCCGCTCCACGATGTCGGCCCGGGTCAGCGCGTCGGCCGTGGCGGTCAGCGCGATGCGCGGCACGCTGGCGTAGCGCTGGTGCAGCACCGTCAGCGCGCGGTATTCGGGGCGGAAGTCGTGGCCCCACTGGCTCACGCAATGCACCTCGTCGATGGCAAACAGGCTCAATTGTCGGCGCGCCAGCAGGTCGTCGAGCAGGTCCAGAAAACGCGGCGTGGTGATGCGCTCGGGCGCTGCGTACAGCATGGTGATGTCGCCGCGCATGAGGCGCCGCTCCACGTCCAGCGCCTCGTCGAACGACAGGGTGGAATTCAAGAACGCCGCCTTGACACCGGCTTCGTGCAGCGCGCCCACCTGGTCATGCATCAGCGCGATCAGCGGCGAGATGACGATGGTGATGCCATGCCCGTCCAGCTGCCGCGCAATCGCCGGGATCTGGTAGCACAGCGACTTGCCGCCGCCGGTAGGCATCAGCACCAGCGCGTCGCCGCCCGCGACTACATGCTCGACGATGGCCTGCTGCGGCCCCCGGAACTGCTCGTAGCCAAAGGTTTCATGCAGGATGGCGAGAGGGGACGAGGACAATGCTTTTGCTCTGGAATGTGTAGCTGCTGGCGCAGGTGGCGATTGCGCTAGGGGCTGATTTGAGGGGTAAACCAGCGTGGGGCTGGTGGGAAGGCGCTATTGTGCCCGTGCCGACAGGGCCCTAAAAAACTGTCGATGTAGATGCGGGCCTGCCCAGGACGCTGGCGCAGCGTCCTGGGCAGGCCCTGGTGGGCTTGTGTAGGAAAGTTTCTAGAACGCCCCATCCGTCGTCACCGACAAGGCCTGCCAAGCCTCCAGTTCCCCCCGCAGCGCCTCAATCTTCGCCCCAACAATCCCCACCGCATCGCTACCTGCCGCGAAGCGCAGAGGTGGCGCGGGATGTGCCGCCAGCTGCAGCAGCACCGCAGCCAGCCGCGCCGGGTCGCCGGGCTGCAGGTGGTTGCGGGCACCAAAGCCTGCGCTGATCTGTGCCGACTGCGCGGCGTAGTCGGCGATGGCCTGGCTGCCAAAGCGCATCGACTGGCCGTCCAGAAAGTCGGTGCGGAATGCGCCCGGCTCCACGATGGTGACGCGGATGCCGAACGGGGCCAGCTCTTGCGCCAGCCCTTCGGAGAAGCCTTCCACAGCGAACTTGCTGGCGCAGTACAGCGAGCCGCCCGGGATGCCGCGCATGCCGGCGATGGACGAGAGGTTGAACACCCGGCCGGCGCGCTGCTGGCGCATTACCGGCAGCACGGCCCGCGTCACGTGGAACAGGCCGAACACATTGGTGGCGAACTGTTGCTCCGCATCGGCCGCCGTGCTTTCCTCAAACAGACCTAGCTGGCCGTAGCCCGCGTTGTTGACCAGCACGTCGATGCGGCCAAAGCGGGCCACGGCGGCCTGCACCGCGGCCTGGGCCTGGGCGGCGTCGGTGACGTCCAGGTCCAGCGCCAGCAGGCGGTCGTCGGCCAGGGTGATGCTGTCGCGCTTGCGGGCCGTGGCGACCACGTTGTGGCCGGCGGCCAGCGCGGCCTGCACGGTGTGGGCGCCGATGCCGCGCGCTGCGCCGGTGATGAACCAGTTGTGGGGTTGGAAAGACATGGTGTGGCTCCTGAATGGTGAAGAGCTTGACTATCCGCCTGGAGGCCCGTGCAGCGGTAGCCCGATGCTGCGCAGCTCTTGCATAATCCTCGCATGTTGCCCTTGCCTACGCCAGACTCGCTCAAAGAGCTGTGTGCCTTGATTGCACAACACTGCCATGAGCGCCGGACCAGCACCGCCATCCCCCGCGTCGGCCTGGTACGCTCCGATACCCCGACCCTGCCCATGGGCGTGGTCTACCAGCCCATGCTGTACATCGTGGCGCAAGGTGCCAAGCAGGCGCTGCTGGGTGACAACATCGTGGAATACGCTGCCGGCCAGTATTTGGTGGTGTCGGTGGACTTGCCCATCACCGGCTCGGTCATCCAGGCCTGTCCGGAGGCGCCATATCTGGCGTTGTCTCTGGAGCTGGACCCGGCGGTGCTGTCCGACATGTTGCTGAGCCTGCCTGGCACAGCCCAGGACGCCCCCTTGCCCGGCCTGGCGGTCAGCCCGGTGACGCCCGATCTGCTGGATGCAGCCGTGCGCCTGCTGCGGCTGCTGGGCCGGCCGGCCGACATTCCCATGCTGGCGCCGCTGGCCGAGCGCGAGATCCTGTACCGATTGCTGACCGGCGCCCAGGCGCCCATGCTGCGCCAGATCGCGCTGGCCCACAGCCGCATGGCCCAGGTGGGCCAGGCCATAGGCTGGATACGCAGCCACTTTGCCGAGCCGCTGCGCATTGACGATGTGGCGCAGCGCGCCAACATGAGCGCCTCCACCTTCCACCGGCATTTCAAGGCCGTCACGGCCATGAGTCCGCTGCAGTACCAGAAGCAGATCCGCCTGCAGGAGGCCCGGCGCCTGCTGCTGGCCGGCCAGGCGGACGCGGCCAGCATCGGCTTCACCGTTGGCTACGAGAGCCCGTCGCAGTTCAGCCGCGAATACGCGCGCATGTACGGCCAGCCACCGCTGCGCGACGCCGTACGCCTACGCGGACTGGGGCCACTGGTCGCGGTGTAACGCAGCCGTGCCGGGGTTTCCTACAATCGAGCCCTCATGAAAACGCCCACCTACACCCGCGCCCAACAACTGCCCGCCATCCTGGCGCAACGCATTGCCATCCTGGATGGCGCGATGGGCACCATGATCCAGCGCTTCAAGCTGACCGAAGAGCAATACCGCGGCGAACGTTTCAAGGACTTCCACAAGGACGTGAAGGGCAACAACGAGCTGCTGAGCCTGACCCGGCCCGACGTGATCCGTGACATCCACGAAGGCTACCTGGCCGCTGGCGCTGACCTGATCGAAACCAATACCTTCGGCGCCACTACCGTGGCCCAGGAGGACTACGACATGGCCGACCTGGCGATCGAGATGAACTTCGAGTCCGCCAAAATCGCCCGCGCTGCCTGCGACAAATACAGCACGCCGGACAAGCCCCGCTTCGTCGCTGGCGCCCTCGGCCCCACGCCCAAGACGGCCAGCATCAGCCCCGATGTGAACGACCCCGGCGCGCGCAACGTCAACTTCGAACAGCTGCGCAAAGCCTATTACGAGCAGACCAAGGCCCTGGTCGAAGGCGGCGCGGACGTGATCCTGGTCGAGACAATTTTCGACACGCTGAACGCCAAGGCCGCGCTGTTCGCGGTGGACGAATATTTTGAAGACTCGGGCCAGCGCCTGCCGCTGATCATCAGCGGCACGGTGACCGATGCCTCGGGCCGCATCCTCAGCGGCCAGACCGTCACCGCCTTCTGGCACAGCGTGCGCCACGCCCAGCCGCTGGCAATTGGCCTGAACTGCGCGCTGGGTGCGGCGCTGATGCGCCCCTACATCCAGGAGCTGCACAAGGTGGCGCCCGATACCTTCATCAGCTGCTACCCCAACGCCGGCCTGCCCAACCCGATGAGTGACACCGGCTTCGACGAAACGCCTGAAGTCACCTCGGCCCTGGTGCGCGAATTCGCCGCCGAAGGCCTGGTGAACATCGTCGGCGGCTGCTGCGGCACCACGCCCGACCACATCGCCGCCATCCACAAGGCGGTGAACCCGCTGCCCGGCCGCGTGCTGCGGCCCTTCTTCTACAAAGAGGCTGCCTGATATGCAAAAAGTGCGCTGGGGCGTGTTGAGTACCGCCAAGATCGGCATGGAAAAGGTCACCCCGGCGCTGCTGCGCAGCCAGTGGTGCGATGTGCAGGCGATTGCCTCGCGGTCCCTGCCCTCGGCGCGCGCTGCGGCCGACAAGCTGGGCATTCCCACCGCCTATGGCTCCTACGAAGAGCTGCTGGCCGACCCCAGCATCGAGGCCATCTACAACCCGCTACCCAACGACCTGCACGTGCCCATGACCCTGGCCGCAGCCCGCGCCGGCAAGCATGTGCTGTGCGAAAAGCCGATCGCCCTGAACGCCAACGAGGCGGCCCAGCTGCGCGAGGTGGCCGGCAAGGTGCACATCATGGAAGCCTTCATGGTGCGTTTCCACCCGCAGTGGCTGCGCACCCGCGAGCTGGTGCAAAGCGGCGCCCTGGGCGAGCTGCGCACGGTGCAGGCCTGGTTCTCCTACTTCAACCGCAACCCCGACAACATCCGCAACGATGCGGCCAAGGGCGGCGGCGCGCTGTTCGACATTGGCTGCTACCCCATCGTCGCCGGGCGCTTTCTGTTCGGCGCCGAGCCGGTGCGCGTGATGGCGCTGGCCGACATGGACCCCGAGTTCAATGTGGACCGTACCTTCAGTGCGCTGCTGGACTTTGGTGGCGGCCGGCACCTGGACTTCACCGTGTCCACCCAGTCCACGCCCTACCAGCGCGTGCAGGTGGTGGGCACGCAGCAGCGGGTGGAAATCGAAATCCCGTTCAACGCGCCGCCGTTTGAGGCCACGCGCATTTTCATCGACAACGGCAAGCAGCTGGGCGGCGCCAGCGCCACGGTGGAGAGCTTTGCACCCTGCGACCAGTACAGCCTGGAAGGCGATGCGTTCTCGCTGGCGATCCGCGGTGAAGCGCCGCTGCTCTACGGCGTGGAAGACGCGGTCCAGAACATGCGCATCATCGACGCGCTGTTTGCCTCGCAGCGCAGCGGGCGCTGGGAAACCCTGGCTGCTATTTAATTGGTAGCTGCTAGCGCAGGTGCTACCTGCGCTAGAGGCATGTTTGACGGTTGTTTTTCCGTCAGGTAGCACGTAGCCTCTGCGTCAGATCGCTGGCGGTGCTGACCAGGCAGTCCAGATATTCCTTCTGATTGCGCTGCCCATCCTCACGCGGGGCAACCAGGCACAGCGTGGCGATGCACACCTTCTCGCCCTGGTACACCGGCGCTGCGAAGCACTGGGTGAAGCTGTCCACGATGCTGCCGCAGGTGAAGTACCCGGCGGTGCGGGCCTCGCGGGCTTCTTGGAGGAAGGCCTGGGTATCGAGCCAGTCGCCGTTGGGGAGCTTGAAGTCTTCCTTGGGGATCAGGTTCAGAATTTCGCCGTCCGATAAATGCCCCAGCAGCAGGCGCCCGGATGCGGTCCAGGGAATCGGCATGGCTTCGCCCACGTTGGACGAGATGCGGAAAGGGCGTATGCCTTCTTTCATCAGCGCCACCGTGTATTTGTTGCCGTCCAGCATGCAGAGCTGGGCGGTTTCGCGGGTTTCCTGGGTGATGCGGACCAGCGACTTTTCGCATTCGCGCATCAGGTCGAAATGCTCTGCATACGCGCTGCCCAGGAAGTGCAGCTTGCGGCCCAGAAACACCTGGCCTTCGCTGCCGGAATATTCCAGCACCCCGTGCTTGAGCAGCAGATTGATCAGCTCGTAGACGGACGAGCGCGGCGCGCCCAGCAGCGCTGCGATTTCATTCGGCCGGGCCGGTTTGCGGTGCGATCTGAAAAAGTCGAGGATCTCGAAAGCGCGGTCCAGCCCCCTGGAGCGGCGATTGGAGAGACTGTCATCGACAACCGTCATGGATAAGGGCTTCCGTTGCTGGATTTCAGGGGTTTGTGTTGTTGCCACTTTTGAGCTTGTAGGCAACGCAATCGACTTCGACCTTGCAGTCGACCATCATCTGCGCCTGTACGCAGGCACGGGCTGGCGGATTATCCCCAAAATACCCGGCGTAGATTTTGTTGAAGGTCCAGAAGTCGCGCGGATCGTCCAGCCACACGCCGACCCGCACCACGTCTTCCACGCCATAGCCGGCTTCGGTCAGGATGGCGATGAGGTTCTCAATGGTTTTGTGGGTCTGGGCGACGATGCCGCCGGCGATGATTTCGCCACCCTCCATGGCCACTTGGCCGGAGACATGCAGCCAGCCGTCTGCCTCTACCGCGCGGGCAAAGGGCAATACCTGGCCGCCCGCGCCGCGCTCGCCGGCGCCGTATCGAATGATGCTCACAGATGTCCTTTCAATTTAGTTGAAGGCAGAGCTTTTGAGGAACTCGGCCAGCCGTTCGGTTTGGGGTTGGACGAACATCTCGCGCGGATTGCCTTCCTCGGCAATGCGGCCCTGGTTCATGAAGATCACCCGTGTCGAGACCTCGTAGGCAAAGCGCATTTCATGCGTGACCAGCAGCATGGTCATGCCCTCGCGGGCCAGGTCCTTGATGACCAGCAGGACTTCGTTCACCAGCTCCGGGTCCAGCGCGGATGTCACCTCGTCGAACAGCATCAGCTTGGGCTCCATGGCGATGGCGCGGGCAATCGCCACCCGTTGCTGCTGGCCGCCCGACAGCTGGCCGGGGTAGTGGTTGCGGCGGGCCAGCAGGCCGACGCGGTCCAGCCAGCGCTCGGCCACCGCCACCGCTTCGTCCCGGCCCATTTTTTTGACCTTGATCAGGCCCAGTGTGACGTTCTCGGTGGCGGTCATGTGCGGGAACAGATTGAACTGCTGGAAGGCCATGCCGGTGAGTGCGCGCTGGCGGGCAATCTCCAGTTCGCTCTTGCGCCGCCGCGTGCCGCCGCGCATTTCGTAGCCAATCTCTTGCCCGGCGATGCGGATCGACCCGTCGTTGAATTCCTCCAGCATGTTGATGCAGCGCAGCATGGTCGTCTTGCCCGACCCGCTGGAGCCGATGATGCAGACTACGTCGCCCTGCTGCATGGCGCAGTCCACGCCCTTGAGCACTTCCACATCGCCGAAGCGCTTGTGCAGATTGCTGATTTCCAGAATATTGCTGCTCATCAAGAGGTCCTCACGATGGAATGGTCGTTTTTCTTTCCACAAAACGCCCGAAGCGCTCGATGGAGAAATTGATGCTGAAGTACAGAAACCCGGCCAGGAAGTAGAACGGCAGGTTCATGAAGGTGCGGGCAATGATTTCCTGCGAGGCCAGCAGCAAGTCGCCCACGCCGATCACCGACAGCAGGGTCGATGCCTTGACGATTTCTGCCGCGGTGTTGACCCAGGCGGGCAGTACCTGCCGCAGGGCCAAGGGCATCAGCACCGAGGCAAAGGTTTGGCGGAATGTCAGGCCGATGGCTTTGGCGGCATCCATTTGTCCCTTGGGGATGGCTTGTAGCGCGCCGCGCACGATCTCGCCTACGTGGGAGCTGCAGAACACCGCCAGGGCCAGCACGCCGGCCTGCAGCGGGCTGAGCCCGATGCCGATGGCGGACGGCACGTAGTAGCCGGCCAGCACCAGCACCAGCACCGGTGTGCCGCGCAGAAAGTCGGTGTAGCCACGCGCCAGCCAGCGCAAGGGGCGGCCCCCATAGGTCAGCGCCAGGCCCACGCCTATGCCCAGTACCGTGCCAAGGACGATGGCGCTGGCGGCGATCGCCATGGTCACCCCGAGCCCGTAGGCAATCGAGCCGCGCGCGATCCAGAGCTGCTGGATGAATTCTGAGAATGTGAAGTCCATGGCGGTCACCGGGGGATGGAGAGTTGCCGCTCGATGCGCCGGAACACGGCGGCCAGCAGGGCGCAGGTGCACACGTAGATCAGGCTGACCACCACCCAGGTCTCAATCACGCGGAAGGATTCCACATTGATCTTGCGGGCCTGGAAGGTGAGCTCGGGCACCGCGATCACCGCCGCCAAAGAGGTGTCTTTGAACAGCGAAATCACCGTGTTGCCTAGCGCGGGCAGCACGTTTCTGAACATCAGCGGCAGGATGATGGATGTGCGGATCTGCATCTTGCTCAGGCCTATGGTCTGGCCGGCTTCGCGCAGGCCGGCCGGCACCGACAGCAGCCCTGCGCGAAACACCTCCGCCAGATAGGCGCCTGAATAGATCGCCAGCGTGGCCACGAAAGAGGGGATTTCGTCCAGCCGCAGGCCCACATTGGGCAGCGCGAAATAGGTAAACAGCACCAGCACCAGAATCGGCGTGTTGCGGATGACCGTGACGTACAGGCCGGCGGTGCGGCGCAGCACGCCCAGCTTGGAGATCAAGGCAAAGCTGACCAGCAATCCGATCAGCATGCCGATGGCAATGCTCTCAGCCGCCAGCACCAGGCTCAGGCCCAGCCCGTCCAGCAAGGGCATGAAGCTGCGCCAGACGGCGGCGAAATTCAGTGTGTAACCCATGTGCAGCCTCGGCTAAGCAGTTGGTGGTTCGCGGATCGGGCCATTGCCCTGCCTGGGCAATGGTTGCCGCGTGTCTGTTCAGACGGGGCTTTATTGGAATTCGACCGGGAAGCCGATCTTGGGCGGTGCCAGCTTCACGCCGAACCAGGTGTTGAAGGACTTGGCGTAGCTGTCGAATTCCACGCCGGTCATGGCTTCGTGCAGGGCCGTGTTGACGAAGTTCAGCCAGTCCTGGTCGCCGCGCTTGACGGCGCAGGCATAGGTTTGCGGGTTCCAGCCGTAGCCCGAGTCGATGTACTTGCCGGCGTTCTGTTTGACGAACCAGGCGATCGACGATTGGTCCGTGGCGACCGCATCCACACGGCCTGAATTCAGGGCCTGGTAGATCAGGTCTTGCGAGTCGAACTGGGCCACCTTGGCGTTGGGCAAGGCCGCGCGCACCATGGCTTCGGCATAGACGTTTTGCAGCACGCCCACCTTGACCGAAGCGTCGGCCTTTTTCAGCGCGGCGTAGTTGGCATACGGGCTCTTGGCCTTGAGCATCAGGCCCACGCCTTCGCGGTAGTAGGGAATGGTGAAGGCGACCTGCTGCGCGCGCGCGCCGGTGACGGTCAGGAACTGGCAGGTGATGTCCACCTTGCCGGTGGTGATGTTGGGAATGCGCGCGTCCGACGACTGGTTGACGAATTCCACTTTCTCGGGGTCGTCAAACAAGGCCTTGGCAATGATCTTGGCCATGTCCACGTCAAAGCCCTGCAGCTTGCCGTCCTCTCCCTTGAAGTGCCAGGGCGCGTTGGTGCTGCCGGTGCCCACCACCAGACGGCCTCGCGCAAGAGCCTGTTCCAGGGTGCCGGCGGCAAAAGCCGTTCCCGTTGCAAACACGGAGGTAGCGGCCAATGCCGCCAATGCCAGAAGTCGAAACGCCATGTTGATACTCCTAAATGCCTAAGTGATGGGTGGGTTGTGTCTGCAATAATGGACATGTATCTGCAATCGCGGACGTGCTCAATTATTGTTACTTTTTAGTGACTGTCAACAAGACGTGCGCGGGCGTTGGAATTTCCACCACGGGTGGTTTGGGGCAGCAGTGGCTGCACGTTGATGCGAGCTTGATCTGGTTGCTATGCAATCAATAGCTACTGGCGCAGATACTTCCTGCGTAAGCAGTCGATTTCTGATGAGGGCTCGGGGAGGTTCTGGCAGCGGCTGGCTGGTCGATCAGCCGGTGTGGACCAGCGCGATGAGGCTGCCGGCCGAGTGATGGCGCAATCCCAAGCACCCCGGCGGGCGGTAACCCGCAGGGGCCTTGCTAACCCGGCAGGGCTGATAAACCCCGCCTGACAGGCTAAAGTTTGCCTGCCGGGGAGCGAAAAATCTTGCTGAAGTTTTTGTGCTAGCGCGCAAATGCAGAAGATTTTTCTGTTCAATCGCAAATTGTCCATAATCCATCGCCATGGACGCCCTTGACCGAAAAATCCTTGCCGTGCTGCAGACCAACGCGCGGGCCAGCCTGCAGGAGGTGGGCCAGGCCGTGGGCCTGAGCAGTTCGCCCTGCTGGGAGCGCATCCGCAAGCTCGAAGCGGCGGGCGTGATCGAGGGCTACACCGTGCGGCTGAACGCCCAGGCCCTGGGCCTGCACGAGACGGTGCTGGTGCAGCTCACGCTGGACAGCCATACCGACAACACCTTGGAGAAATTCGGTGAAACCCTGGCGGCCATCCCCGAGGTGGTCGAGGCCTATCTGGTCTCCGGCGAGTACGACTACCTGCTGCGGGTGGCCGTGAAGGACACGCGCGACTACGAGCGCCTGCTGCGCGAGCGGCTGTACAAAATCAAGGGCATCCGCCACAGCAAGTCCAGCTTTGTGCTGCGCACCCTTAAAAAGGCCGATTTGCCGCTATAGCGCGGGCTGCCGCTCAGGTGGGCGTTTTCGCCGCGGCGATGCGCTCTATGAAGCGCCGCGCCGCCAGGCCTAACGGCCTTTCCTTGGACCAGACCACGTCCACCCACAGCTCCATGTGGTTGGTCAGGTTGTCGAACGGCATCTCCACCAGGCTGCCGGCGGCGATCTGGTTGCGCACAAAGGACTGCGGCAGCCAGCCCCAGCCTATGCCGGCCTCGATCAGGCCCAGGGCGGCGATGTGGTTGTCGGTGCGCCAGCAGTGCCGGGCATAGGCGAAGCGCCGGTCTATGGTGGCCAGGTCGCGGCTGGCCAGCACGATCTGCCGGGTGTTGGTCAAATGCTCTTCGCGCAGGCCTGTCGCGCTGGGCAGGGTGCGTGCCAGCAGCGCGGGCGCCATCACCGCCACCAGGGTTTCGCTGCTGACCTCCTGGAAGCCCTCGCGGCCGTCCAGGCTGGGCCGCTCGAACACCAGCGCCAGATTGGCCCGGCCGGCGTGCAGCATGCTGAGCGCATCGGGTTGGGGTGCGGCCAGCACCTCCACCTCCAGCAGCGGGTATTCCTGCGCCAAAGTCGCCAGCGGGCCGCGCCATTGGGCGGCCAGCAGTTCGGGGGCGATGGCCAGGGTCAGGCGGTTCTCCAGGCCCTGCGTCAGGCCCAGGGCCTGGGCTTTCAGCTGCTGCAGCTGACTGGCCAGCAGCCGCGCCTGTGGCTCCAGCGACAGGGCGGCGGCCGTGGGCCGGGGCTCGCGGCCGCTGCGGTCAAACAGCGGCAGGTCCAGCTCGGCCTCCAGCTGCGCAATCGCCATGCTGACCGCCGACGGCACCCGCCCCAGCGCCCGCGCGGCGGCCGAGAACGAGCCGTGGTCCAGCACGGCCAGAAAGACTTGCACGCTTTCGGAAGTGAATGCCATCGTTCAACCTATCAGTAAAACTGAAACAACCTGACTTTATATATCAGAGTCTAAGACATACAGTGGCGGCATTCGCAATTCAGCGGCTGCAAAGCCCAGAGGTCTGCCATGCAAGGTATCAAGCGCAAAGTGGTGTACGTAGGTTTGTTCGAAGGCATCGCCATCCTGGCGACCACCTTTGGGCTGTCCGGCATCACCGGCCACGGCATGCAGGATTCCAGTGTGGTGGCGGTTGCGGCTTCCAGCATCGCCATCGCCTGGAACCTGGTCTTCAACACCGTGTTCGAACGCTGGGAGGCGCGGCAGGCGGTGCGTGGCCGCAGCGTGGGCCGGCGCATCGCGCATGCCATCGGCTTCGAGGGCGGGCTGACGGTGTTTCTGGTGCCGCTGATGGCCTGGTGGTTCGACGTCTCGCTGCTGCAGGCGCTGGCGATGGACTTTGGCCTGCTGCTGTTCTTCCTGGTCTATGCCTTTGTTTTCAACTGGATTTTTGACCGGGTGTTTGGCCTGCCCGCGTCGGCGCTACAGGTGCAGCCCGCCTGAGCCATTTGCTATTCAATACATAGCTGCCTGCGCAGGCAGAATGTGCGCTGGAGGCGTATTTCTTTTGAATTCTGGCCGGCCCTTAAAATAATCGCCTCCCAAGGAGCGTTGCAGCGGGCTTGCCCCCGTCAGGCTTGGGAACCTCGCCATCCTGAGATTGCAACGACGCTCACCTGAACCATGCCCCTCCACAGGTGAGTCGAATGTCCGAACCCGTCGCAAATTCCGTCCCCCCCATGCTGTTGTCCGGCCTGGAGCCCGTGCTCATCGGCCCCGGCACGCTGTTCGTCAACATCGGCGAGCGCACCAACGTCACGGGCTCCAAGGCCTTCGCCCGCATGATCCTGAACGGCGAGTTTGACCAGGCCTTGTCGGTGGCGCGCCAGCAGGTGGAAAACGGCGCCCAGGTGATCGACATCAACATGGACGAAGCCATGCTGGACAGCAAGGCGGCCATGGTGCGCTTCCTGAACCTGATCGCCAGTGAGCCCGACATCGCGCGCGTGCCGATCATGATCGACAGCAGCAAATGGGAGGTGATCGAGGCCGGCCTGCGCTGCATCCAGGGCAAGGGCATCGTCAACTCGATCAGCATGAAGGAGGGCGTGGAGCAGTTCAAGCACCACGCCAAGCTGCTGCGGCGCTACGGTGCGGCCGCGGTGGTGATGGCCTTTGACGAAAAAGGCCAGGCCGATACCTACGAGCGCAAGATCGAGATCTGCGAACGCGCCTACCGCATCCTGGTGGACGAGGTGGGTTATCCGCCCGAAGACATCATCTTCGACCCGAACATCTTTGCCGTGGCCACGGGTATCGAGGAACACAACAACTACGCGGTGGACTTCATCGAAGCCACGCGCTGGATCAAGCAAAACCTGCCGGGCGCCAAGGTGTCGGGCGGTGTGTCGAATGTGAGCTTCTCGTTCCGCGGTAACGACCCGGTGCGCGAAGCCATCCACACCGTGTTCCTATACCACGCGATCCAGGCCGGCATGGACATGGGCATCGTCAACGCCGGCATGGTCGGCGTGTATGACGATCTGGAGCCGGTGCTGCGCGAACGCGTCGAAGACGTGGTGCTGAACCGCCGGCCCGACGCCGGCGAGCGTCTGGTCGAGATCGCCGAAACCGCCAAGAGCGGCGCCAAGGACGAGAGCAAGCGCCTCGACTGGCGCGGCACGCCGGACCATCCGGTGACAGTGGAGCAGCGCCTGAGCCATGCCATGGTGCATGGCATCACCGACTTCATCGTGCCCGATACCGAAGAGGCCTACCAGGCGATTCTGGCCAAGGGCGGCCGTCCGCTGCACGTGATCGAAGGCCCGCTGATGGCTGGCATGAACATCGTGGGCGACCTGTTCGGCCAGGGCAAGATGTTCCTGCCGCAGGTGGTGAAGTCAGCGCGGGTGATGAAGTCCGCGGTGGCCCACCTGATCCCCTACATCGAGGAAGAAAAGCGCCTCGACGAAGCCGCCGGCCGCGATGTGCGCACCAAGGGCAAGATCATCATCGCCACCGTCAAGGGCGATGTGCACGACATCGGCAAGAACATCGTCACCGTGGTGCTGCAGTGCAATAACTTTGAGGTGGTGAACATGGGCGTGATGGTGCCCTGCCATGAGATCCTGGCGCGCGCCAAGGTCGAGGGCGCCGACATCGTCGGCCTGAGCGGCCTGATCACCCCCAGCCTGGAAGAAATGCAGTACGTGGCCGGCGAGATGCAAAAGGACGACCACTTCCGCATCAAGAAGATCCCGCTGATGATAGGCGGCGCCACCACCAGCCGCGTGCACACCGCGGTGAAGATCGCCCACCACTACGACGGCCCCGTCGTGTACGTGCCCGATGCATCGCGTAGCGTGGGTGTGGCGCAGAGCTTGCTTGGGGATGGCGCTGCAAACTTCATAGCAGAGCTGAACGCCGACTACGACAAGGTGCGCCAGCAGCACGCCAACAAGAAGCAGACCCCGCTGTGGCCGCTGGCCAAATGCCGGGCCAACAAGACGCCGATCAACTGGACCGGCTATGCACCCAAAACGCCCAAGTTCATCGGCCGCCGCGTCTTCAAGAATTTCGACCTGGGCGAGCTGGCCAAGTACATCGACTGGGGCCCGTTCTTCCAGACCTGGGACCTGGCCGGCCCGTACCCCGCGATCCTGACCGACGAGGTGGTCGGCATAGAAGCCACCCGTGTCTACAAGGACGCGCAGGCCATGCTGAAACGCGTGGTCGAGGGCCGCTGGCTCACTGCCAACGGTGTGATCGCACTGTACCCGGCGAACACGGTGAATGACGACGACATCGTCTTCTACACCGACGAATCTCGCAGCGAAGTCGCCATGACCTGGTACGGCCTGCGCCAGCAGACCGAGAAGCAGGCGGTCGATGGTGTGATGCGCCCCAGCCGCTGCCTGGCCGATTTCGTGGCCCCCCAAGCCAGCGGCGTGGCCGATTACGCCGGCATGTTTGCCGTCACCGCCGGCCTGGGCGCCGAGAAGAAGGAAGCCCAGTTCATGGCCGAGCTGGACGACTATTCCAGCATCATGTTCAAGGCCATCGCCGACCGCCTGGCCGAGGCCTTTGCCGAATGCCTGCACCAGCGCGTGCG
The DNA here is from genome assembly GCF_031458075.1 of Rhodoferax ferrireducens. Taxonomy (GTDB): domain Bacteria; phylum Pseudomonadota; class Gammaproteobacteria; order Burkholderiales; family Burkholderiaceae_C; genus Rhodoferax_B; species Rhodoferax_B ferrireducens_A. The sequence continues at coordinate 519,946 of NZ_JAVDXT010000003.1, forward strand.
CACCGACCTCTGGGGCACGGCGCCGCAGGAGGCGCTGAGCGTCGAGGACATGATTGGCGAAAAGTACACCGGCATCCGCCCCGCGCCCGGCTACCCGGCCTGCCCGGACCATAGCGCCAAGCAGGACATGTTTGCGCTGCTGCAATGCCATGAGATCGGCATGGAGCTGACCGAAAGCCTGGCCATGCTGCCGGCCGCCAGCGTCAGCGGCTTCTACCTGGGGCACCCGGACAGCGTGTACTTCAACGTCGGCAAGATCGCCGAAGACCAGCTGAAAGACCTGGCCCAGCGCCGGGGCCTGAACGAGAAGGACTTGCAGCGTCTGCTGGCCCCGAACTTATAAGCGTTGTAGCAGCCCCATTTAGGGCTATTGCGGGCTTGTTACATACGGGGCTTTGTAAGAAACTAAAGTTCTACTTTGTGAGGTGCGCTTGTCGCTGGACCACTGATGGATGAAGATCTTCTAGAGTTCCTGGACGCCGCACCGGCCGCCGTGCCCGGCGCTGCGCTGCCCGAGCCGTGGCGTATTCTGATCGTCGACGACGACCCCGATGTGCACGAAAGCACGGCCTATGGTTTGCGGGGGCTGGAGATCGAGGGCCGCGGCCTGCTGCTGCTGCATGCGCATACTGCGGCCCAGGCCCTGGACACCTTGCGCCGCGAACCCGATATCGCGGTGATCCTGCTCGATGTGGTGATGGAAACCGACGACGCCGGCCTGGCCACGGTCGGCGCGATCCGCGAAACCCTGGGCCTGGCGAATGTGCGCATCATCCTGCGCACCGGCCAGCCCGGCCAGGCGCCCGAGATGGACACCATCCGCCGCTACGACATCAACGACTACAAGACCAAGAGCGAGCTCACGCGTACCAAGCTGTATACCGCGCTGACCACCGCCATCCGCTCCTACGACCAGCTGCGCCGGCTGGACGCCAGCCGGCGCGGGCTGCAGAAGATCGTCGCTGCCAGCAACCAGTTCATTGCAGAACAGGGCCTGCAGACCTTTGCCGAAGGCGTGATCACCCAGATCGCCGGCCTGGTGGGTATTGCGCCCGAGGGCCTGGTCTGCGCCTGCACCGGCAGCCGTACCGCGGGCGATGGCCTGCAGTGCCGGGTGATCGCCGCGGCCGGGCAATTCGCCCACCTGATCCAGCATGCGATCGGCGAGATCGGCGATCCACACATCGTGGCCAGCCTGCGCCAGTGCCTGACCGAGCGCCGTAATCTGCTGGGCGAACGCAGCGTGACCCTGTTCTTCCAGGGCCACGAAGGCGGCGACTTTGCGGCTTTTGTCTACAGCGCGGCACCACTGCGCGAGGTGGACATGCATCTGCTGCAGGTGTTCTGCACCAATATTGCCTTGTGCGCCGCCAATGTGGAGCTGGTGGCGCGGCTGCGCGACCACGCGTTCGTCGACCGCCTGCTGGGCCTGCCGAACCGCACCGCCTTTGTCCAGCATCTGGACGATGCGGCCCGTAGCGGCAGCCTGGGCGGCTGTGCGATTGGCCTGATGGACGTGGACCAGTTCGCCGAGACCAACGACATGTTTGGCCATGTGTATGGCGACCTGTTGCTGGCCGCGATTGCCCGGCGCCTGGGCGAGGTCCATGGCGGCGACGGCCTGCTGGCGCGGGTGGCGGGCGATACCTTTGGCCTGTTCGGCCTGGAGTCGGTGGTCAACCCTGAGGTGCTGCGGGCGGTGTTCGTCCAGCCTTTCGAGATCGAGGGCGTGCAGCGCCCGGTATCCATCTGCATGGGCTTTGCGCGCTGCGGCGAGGCCAGTAGCAGCGGCCTGGAGTTGCTGAAAGACGCGTCGATCGCCCTGAAGCGCGCCAAGGAGTTGGGCCAGGGCCGCAGCGCCTATTACTCGGCCGAAGTCGGTGTGGTGACGCGCGAGCGCACCCGCTTGCTGCACGGTCTGCAGCGCGCCTTTGACCACGAGCGCCTGTTCGTGGTCTACCAGCCGCAGATCAGCCTGCTGAGCGGCCAGACTATTGGGGTCGAGGCCTTGCTGCGCTGGCGCACCGAAGACGGCCAGTTCGTGCCGCCCGACCGGTTCATTCCGGTGGCCGAGCAGTCGGGGCTGATCGTGGCCATTGGCGCCTGGGTGCTGCGCACCTCCCTGTATGCGCTGGGGCAGCTGCGGGCCGGGGGCGCGGGCGATTTGCGCATGGCGGTCAACGTCTCGTCGGTGCAGCTGGCGCAGCCGCAGTTCCTGCAGATCGTCGACCAGGCTTTGCGGGACACCGGCATGCCGGCCGACTGCCTGGAACTGGAGATCACCGAATCGGTGGCGGTGATGGGCATGGAGCGCGTGGCCACGCTGCTGCGCGATATCAAGTCGCGCGGGATTGCGGTGGCGATTGACGACTTCGGCACCGGTTTTTCTTCGCTGTCCTACCTGGACCGTTTGCCCGCCGACCGGCTGAAGATCGACCGCGCGTTCGTGATGTCGCTGGACTCGGGCCGGCTGGGCGCGCGCATTGCCGAAATGATCGTACCGCTGGGCCACCAGCTGGGCATGAAAGTGCTGGCCGAAGGAGTGGAAAACGAAACCCAGGCCAGCCTGCTGCGCGACCTGGGCTGTGACGAAGCCCAGGGCTATCTGTACGCCAAACCCATGCCGCTGGAAGAGCTCGGCCCCTGGCTGGCGCAGCGCCGCGGATGGGCGCCATGAAGCTGCGGCCCTGGCTGGCGGGGCTGGCCTTGTTGCTGCTGCTGGGTTGCAGCCCCGACAAGCCGATCCGCATTGGCTTGCTGACCGGCTTGTCGGACCGGGTGTCGGACACCGGCGAAGCCGGGCGCAACGGCACCATCCTGGCGGTGGAGCAGCGCAACCAGGCTGGCGGCATCCATGGCCGCAATATCGAAATCGTGGTGCAGGACGACGGCCAGGAGCCCGCCAAGGCCGTGGTGGCGGTCCAGGCGCTGGTGGATGCGCGGGTCGATGCCGTGATCGGCCCGTTTACCAGCGCCATGGCCGAGGTGACGGTGCCGGTGGCCAACCAGGCTCGTCTGCTGATGATCAGCCCCACCGTCACCTCCAGGGACTTCTTTGGCCTGGACGATTATTTCATCCGCATCAACCGCACCACCAGCGAGAACGCGCGGGAATACGCGCAGCGTCTCTACCAACGCGGCCAGCGGCGGGTGGCGGTGGCCTACGACACGCGCAACAGCAACTTCACCCTGTCGTGGCTGAAGGAATTCAAGGCTGCGTATGCGGCACTGGGCGGCCAGATCGGCATTGCCGTGCCGTTTGCCTCGCAGGCCGAAACCGGGTTGGGCGACGTGGTGCGCAAGATGCTGACCGCGCAGCCCGATGGCCTGCTGCTGATCGCCAGCGCCATCGATGCGGCGCGGCTGGCCCAGCAGGCCGAAAAGCTCGCGCCCCAGCTGCCCAAGACCGCGGCCGAATGGGCGGCCAGCGAAACCTTGCTGGAGCTCGGAGGGCAGGGGGTCGAAGGTCTGCTGATCGCCCAGGCCTACGACCGGGACGACCGTTCCGAGCGCTTCCGCCAGTTTGTCGACGCCTATGTGGCCCGCTTCGCCCGCGAGCCGGGCTTTGCCTCGGTGCTGGCCTATGACGCAACCACGGTGCTGCTGCAGGCGCTGGAGCGCCAGCAGCGCGGCGAGTCGGTCAAGGACGCGGTGCTGAAGTACGGCCCGTTCGAGGGTTTGCAGCAGAGCATCCAGTTCGACCGCAATGGGGACACGCTGCACCAGGTGTACTTCACCGAGGTGCGCGGCGGCCGTTTCGTGCTGGTCAAGTGATATGGTGAATTTGCGGGTCTGGCGCTTGCGCAGCTATATGACGGCCTTGCTGCTGATCACCATGCTGGTGACCTTTGGCATTGTCGGCAGCGCGATCTTGCTGGTCAGCATTCCGTACATCGAGCAGAACAACAAGGAAGAGGTGGCGCGCGAGACCGAGGAGCTGCAGGAGCGGGTCGAGGTGCTGCTGCGTTCGCTGGAAGCGCGCATGGAGCTGCTCAGCGAGGCGCTGGAAACCATGGATCCGGCGCTGGCCAACGGTATGCTGGAGCGCGCCGCCTGGGATGGCGAGGCCATCCGCGCCATCTACCTGGCATCCAACGAGGGCACGGTGCTGGCCGCCGGCGTGGTGCCGGCGCTGCGGGTGCGACGTACCGATCTGCTGGGCAGCGACCTGTCGACCACCCCCTTGTTTCGCCGGGTCGTGGAGTCGCGCCAGATGGTCTGGGGCGACAAATACCTGTCTTCGATGTCGGGTGCGGTCACCGTGGGGCTGGCCTATCCCGTGGGCCGCCAGCACATCCTGCTGGCCGAGGTGCCGATGCGCTATCTGCTGGACACCTTCCAGATCGCCGCCGGCAAGCGCACCTCGTCCATCTGGCTGGTCGACCGCAGCGGTGAGATCGTGGCCGACACCAATGGCGGGCGGCAGGTGGGCACGGCCAATGTGCTGAACTGGCCGCTGATGCAGGCGGTGAAAAACTACCAGCTGCTGCCGGAGGTGTTTGCCTTCAACGGGCAGCGCTTCCACCCGGCGGTATCCCATTCCAACGATCTGGACTGGTATTTCATCGGCGGCATGCCGGCCGGGCTGGAGAACGAGAGCATCCGTGCCACCGTGCTGTTCGTGCTGGTCGGCTTCACCGGCTCTTTGCTGGTCGGCCTGCTGATGGCGCCGTTCTGGGCCTCGTGGCTGACCCGGCCCTTGCGCGGCATCGTGGCGCGGGCCGCGCAGATCACCCAGGGCGCACCCGCCGGGCCGTGGCCACGGGGCGCGGTGGCCGAGTTCAACAACCTGTCGGCCGACCTGGAGGCCATGGCTTCCACCCTGCAGGAGCGCGAGCAGAAATCGCTGGCGGTGTTCAACGCCTCGCCGGTGCCGATGTCGGTGACCGACATGGAGCGCTTTGCGCTGCTGGATGTCAACGACGCCTGGTGCAAGACCTTTATCCGCCGGCGCGAGGATGTGCTGGGCCGGACCTCGGTCGAGCTGAACTTCTGGCGTTCGGATGCCGAACGCGATGCCATGCGCAACCAGCTGCAGGCCACCGGCTCGGCCGAGGCCTGGATGCTGCGCGGCGATGGCCAGGAGGTGCTGCTGCAGTTCAGCCGGCAGCAGGCCCAGATCGGCAATACCCGGCTGCTGGTCTGGGCAGCGGTGGAGGTGACCCAGACGCGGCGCATCGAGCAGCAGCTGCGCGAGCTGAACGCCGAGCTGGAGGAGCGTGTGGATCGCCGCACCCAGGCCCTAGCACAGGCCAACGAGGAGCTGTCCGGGGCGCTCAGCAACCTGCAGCAAACCCAGGGCGAGCTGGTCCAGGCCGAGAAAATGGCGGCCCTGGGCAACCTGGTGGCCGGCGTGGCGCACGAGCTGAACACCCCCTTGGGCAACGGCCTGATGGCGGTCAGCGCGTTGAGCGACGACGTGCGCCAGTTCCGCCTGTCCATGCAAGACGGTGTGCGCCGCTCCGCGCTGGACGCCTTGCTGGTGAGCGCGGAGCAGGCCACCAGCATCGCGGTGCGCAATCTGCACCGCGCGGCGGACCTGGTCACCAGCTTCAAGCAGGTGGCGGTGGACCAGACCAGCGCCCAGCGCCGCCGCTTCGAACTGGCCGAGGTGGTAGACGAAATGGTCGCCAGCCTGCGCCCCTCGTTCGCCCGTTCGGCCTACAAGATCGAGGTCGAGGTGCCGTCCGGTCTGGTGCTGGACAGCTACCCGGGGGCGCTAGGCCAGGTGATAGGTAACCTGGTGAACAACGCCGTGCTGCACGGCTTCGAGGACCGCAGCTGGGGCACCATCCGCATCGGCGGCGAACGCGCCGACGATGGCAGCATCGTGATGCGCGTGGCCGACGATGGCCATGGTGTGCCGCCGGCCCTGCTGGAGCGGATTTTCGACCCCTTTGTCACCACCAAGATGGGCCGCGGCGGCACCGGCCTGGGCCTGCACATCGTCTACAACGCGGTCACCAATGTGCTGGGCGGCAGCCTCACCGTGGCCAGCGTGGTGGGCGAGGGCACGGTGTTCGAGCTGCGCCTGCCGGACGCCGCGCCGCGCGTCACCAGTCTGATGCCGCTGGTGTAAACCGCCCGCCAGATTTATAAGAAATGGGGCTCTGGCGCTGGTTCTATCAGCGCCAGAAGCTACTAAATATGTAGCATTACCTAGGCCGTGGCCCGCAGCGCGCGCCGGTACTGCATGGCCTCGGCCACATGCGCGACCTGGGTGCTGGCCGCGCCGTCCAGGTCGGCAATCGTGCGCGCCACCTTCAGGGCCCGGTGGATGCCGCGCGCCGACCAGCCGAGCCGGGCGGCGGTCAGGTTCAGGAACTTGGCGGCGGCCGCGTCCAGCGCCACATGCTGGTCGATGTCCTGCCCTTGCAGCGCCTGGTTGGTCATGCCCTGGCGGTCCATGGCGCGCTGGCGTGCCGCACTGCTGCGGCTGCGGATGGCCTGGGTGGATTCGCCGGCCGGGGCGTGCAGCAAGTCGTCGGCGGGCAGGGCCGGCACCTCGATGTGCAGGTCGATGCGGTCGATCAGCGGGCCGCTGAGCTTGCTCTGGTAGCGCAACACCTGGTCGGGGCTGCAGCGGCAGGCCTGCTGGCGCGAGCCCAGGTAGCCGCAAGGGCAGGGGTTCATGGCGGCGATCATCTGGAAGCGCGCCGGGAACTGGGCCCGGCGTGCGGCCCGGGAGATGGTGATGTGGCCGGTTTCCAGCGGTTCGCGCAGGGCTTCCAGCGCGGCGCGAGGGAACTCGGGCAGCTCATCCAGGAATAAGACGCCGAAGTGGGCGAGCGAGATTTCACCCGGCCGCGGCGGCGAACCGCCACCGACCAGGGCCACGGCGCTGGCCGTGTGGTGCGGGCTGCAGGTCGGCCGGGTCGCCCAGCGCTCCAGCGCAAAGCTGCCGCCCAGGCTGGCGATGGCCGCGCTTTGCAGGGCTTCGTCTACCGTCATCGGCGGCAGCAGGCCGGCAAAACGCTGGGCCAGCATGGATTTTCCGGAGCCGGGCGGACCAACCAGAAGTAGGCTGTGGCCGCCAGCCGCCGCGATCTCCAGCGCCCGCTTGGCCGCGGCCTGGCCTTTGACATCGGCCAGGTCGGCATAGTGGGCCGTGGCCGGCAGGGTGGTGGTGGTCAGCTGCGACCAGCCGTCGCTGGGCTCGGCCGCACCCTCGGACAGCGGCAGGAACTGCTGCACCACGTCCAGCAGATGCTGGGCGCAGAACACCTGGGCACCGGGCACCAAAGCGGCTTCCTCGGCGCTGCCCGGCGGTAGCACCAGCCGGGTGCGTACCTGCAAGGTGTGCAGGGCCAGGCTCATGGCCAGCGCGCCGCGGACCGGACGCAAGGCACCCGAAAGCGACAATTCGCCCGCAAACTCATGCCCGGCCAGCCGCTCGGTATCGATCTGTCCGCTGGCTGCCAGAATGCCCAGCGCGATCGGCAAATCGAAGCGGCCCGAGTCCTTGGGCAGGTCGGCCGGGGCCAAATTCACCGTAATTCGCTTGTTATGGGGGAATTCCAAGCCTGAATTCTGGATCGCCGAGCGCACCCGCTCGCGCGCCTCCTTGACCTCCACCTCGGCCAGACCGACCAGCGTGAAGCTGGGCAGGCCGTTGGTCAAATGCACCTCGACGGTGACTGCAGGAGCCTCCAGGCCCAGCAAGGCCCGGCTTTGCACCAAACATAAGCCCATAGTCAGATGACTCCCCATATCGGTGCATCTGTGTGGGGGGGCGAAATTTGCCTACCCACACGCACCATTTGTGTGCGATAAATATCTACCCAAACCCGTGCACTGCCGAAAAGCCGGTCTGGGCGGTGCTGGTGCCAAAGTAACACCAATTTGGCACGCTACATGCTTAAACCTTCCGCGATTCCCCTATTAATTTGGAGAAGCACATGAACCAGCCTGCGCCCAAGGCCGCCCGCCTTGCAGCCCTCTATTGCTACAGCCTACTGAAAGAGCAGCCATGAAACTTGTCACCGCCATCATCAAACCCTTTAAGTTGGACGAAGTGCGCGAAGCCTTGTCCGGCATTGGTGTGCAGGGTATCACCGTGACGGAAGTCAAAGGCTTCGGTCGCCAAAAAGGCCATACCGAGCTGTACCGCGGTGCCGAGTACGTGGTTGACTTCTTGCCCAAGGTCAAGATCGAAGCCGCCATCTCCGACGAGCTGGTCGACCGCGTGATCGAGGCCGTCGAAGGCGCAGCCCGCACCGGCAAGATCGGTGACGGCAAGATTTTTGTCTACAACCTCGAACAGGTCGTACGCATCCGTACCGGTGAAACCGGCAAAGAAGCGCTGTAAGCCGCAGCATCGTCTTTCTGAAAGAGTAAAGCAAACATGAAAAAACTAATTGCATCCTTTGCGCTGGGTTTGGGGTTGCTGTGGGGCAGTTCTTTGGCCCAGGCACAAGCACCCGCTGCGGAACCTGCCGCCAGCGCAGTAGAGGCGGCCGCTCCGGCCGAAGCCAAGCCTGCTGACGCGGCTCCGGCCCCTGCGGCTGCCGCGGCGCCTGCTGCCGCTGCCGCTTCGGCCGAAGCAGCACCTGCTGCAGCGCCCGTACCCAACAAGGGCGACACCGCCTGGATGATGCTGTCCACCCTGCTGGTCATCCTGATGACCGTGCCCGGCCTGGCCCTGTTCTACGGCGGCCTGGTGCGCAGCAAGAACATGCTGTCCGTGCTGATGCAGGTCATGGTCACCTTCTCGCTGATCGTGGTGCTGTGGTTCATCTACGGCTACAGCCTGGCTTTCACCGAAGGCAATGCCTTCGTCGGTGGCTTCGACCGGCTGTTCATGAAGGGCATCTGGGACAACGCCGCCGGCACGTTTGCCAACGGCGCGACTTTCAGCAAGGGTGTGTACATCCCTGAAATCGTGTTCGCCGCCTTCCAGGCGACCTTCGCCGGTATCACCTGCTGCCTGATCGTCGGCGCCTTCGCAGAACGTATCAAGTTCTCGGCGGTTCTGCTGTTCTCGGCCATCTGGTTCACCTTCAGCTACGCTCCTATCGCCCACATGGTGTGGTTCTGGATGGGCCCTGATGCCTACTCCTCCAAGGAAGTGGTCGACGCGATGAACGCCAAGGCGGGCTACATCTGGCAATCGGGCGCGCTGGACTTCGCCGGCGGCACCGTTGTGCACATCAACGCTGCTGTGGCCGGCCTGGTCGGTGCCTACATGCTGGGCAAGCGCGTGGGCTACGGTAAGGAATCCATGGCTCCTCACAGCCTGACCCTGACCATGGTCGGTGCCTCCCTGCTGTGGGTGGGCTGGTTCGGTTTCAACGCCGGCTCCGCTCTGGAAGCCAACGGCTTCGCTGCTCTGGCCTTCATCAACACCCTGGGTGCTACCGCGGCTGCAGTGCTGGCCTGGTGCGTTGGCGAATCGCTGATGAAGGGCAAGGCTTCGATGCTGGGTGCTGCATCCGGTGCGGTGGCAGGCCTGGTGGCTATTACGCCCGCAGCCGGCAACGTCGGTATCGGCGGCGGCCTGGTGATCGGTTTCATCGCTGGCTTCGCTTGCTTGTGGGGTGTGACCGGCCTGAAGAAGATGCTGGGCGCAGACGACTCGCTCGACGTGTTCGGTGTGCACGGCGTGGGCGGCATCATCGGTGCTCTGCTGACCGGCGTGTTCAACTCGCCTAGCCTGGGTGGCCCATCCACCGTGGCCGACTGGGTTTCCGTGGGCATGACCCCCGCAGACGCTTACTCGGTGGGCGCACAGGTGTGGATCCAGCTGAAGGCTGTGCTGATCACCATCGTCTGGTCCGGCGTTGTGGCTTTCATCGCCTACAAGCTGGTCGACCTGACCATCGGCCTGCGCGTGTCGGAAGAAGAAGAACGCGAAGGTCTGGACATCAGCTCGCACGGCGAAACTGCCTACAACCGCTAAACCAGCCCTGTGCTGCGGCCTGGGTGCCGCAGCCTGTCTGGTACAGGATCTTCCAAAGAGATTCGCCCACCCGCTCCCGCCGGTGGGTTTTTTTTCGCCCGTTCACAATACGGGCATCACAAGCTTCCCCATTTTCAGCATGACCTGGCACACCGTTACCACCGAACCCAACGCACTGGGCGAATCCCCCTTCTGGCATCCGCAGGAAAAGCGCCTCTACTGGGTCGATGTGCCCGGCAAGCTGCTGCAGCGGCTGGACGTGGCCAGCGGCGCGGTCGAGCGCTGGGCCATGCCGTCCGAGCCCGGCTGCATTGCCCCAGCGGCCAGCGGCGGCCTGGTGGTGGCGCTGCGCGACGGCATCTACCGCGCCAAGGTCTGGGGCGGTGACTTGCAGCTGCTGGCGGCCGCACCGTATGACCCGGCCACCACCCGCTTCAACGACGGCAAATGCGACCCGCTGGGCCGCTTCTGGGCCAGCACCATCTACGAGCCGCGCGATGCGCGCAAGGCCCAGCTGTATTGCCTGGAGGCCGGTGGCCTGGTCAGCAAGGCCGGCAACGCGATTACCGGCAACGGCCTGGCCTGGTCGCCGGACGCGAAGACCCTGTACTGGTCGGACACGCCGCACCACATCGTCCACGCCTGGGACTGGGATGCCCAGGCCAATCTGCTGTCCGAATACCGCGAGTTCCTCAGCATGGCGCCCAAGCCCGCCGGCTGGCAGCCCGGCATGCCCGGCTACGGTGGCCGTCCCGACGGCGCGGCAGTGGACGTGCAGGGCAACTACTACTCGGCCCAGTTCGAAGGCCAGCGCCTGTGCAAGTTCTCGCCCGATGGCGACCTGCTGAAGGCCTATGCGTTGCCGGTGCGCTGCCCCACCATGCCTTGTTTCGGCGGCGACGATCTGCAAACCCTGTACCTCACCAGCGGCCGTCATGGCCGCCCTGCGGCCGAGCTGGAGGCGCTGCCCGCCTCCGGCTGCGTGCTGTCCATGCGCGTCGATGTGCCCGGCCTGCCGGTGAATTTCTTCAAAGATTGAGCTTGCTATTGTTTATGTAGCTGCTGGTGCTGGTACTCTCTGCGCCAGAGCCTCATTTTCTTCAAACCCTCAGAGCCTATGCGCCGCCTGCGCCATCTTGCCAGCCAGCACCGCACTGCCGCCACCAATCGGCTGCTCGGCGGCCTGCTGGCGTTCAATGCGGGGGCCATCAATGCCGGGGGCTTTCTGGTGGTCGGCATGTACACCTCGCACATGACCGGCTTTGCGTCCATGCTGGCCGACAACCTGGTGCTGGGCAACATCACCCTGGTGCTGGGGGCTTTGGGCACGGTGCTGGCCTTTACCGTTGGTGCGGGCACCACGGCCATCCTGGTCAACTGGGCGCGCCAGCACCATCTGCGCAGCGAATACGCGCTGCCGCTGCTGGTCGAAGCCCTGTTGCTGCTGGTGTTCGGCCTGATCGGCGCGGCGCTGAACCGGCAGACCCCGTTTGCCGTGCCGCTCACGGTGCTGGTACTGGCCTTCACCATGGGTTTGCAGAACGCGCTGGTGACCAAGATTTCTGCCTCGCAGATCCGCACCACCCACATGACCGGGGTGATCACCGACCTGGGCATCGAGCTCGGCAAGCTGGTCTACATGAACCGGCAGGACAGCCCGCTGGAATCCCGGGTGCGCGCCAACCGCGTCAAGCTGCGGCTGTACGGCAGCCTGCTGGGGGCGTTTGTGGGCGGCGGCCTGGTGGGCGCCACCGGTTTCCGCTACGTGGGCTTCATCTGGGTGCTGCCGCTGGCCTTGCTGCTGCTGGCCTTGTCGCTGCCGCCGCTGGTGGCCGATCTGGTGCGGCCACGGCACCGGCACTTGTAGCTACTGTTTTCGTAGCTGCTTGCGCAGGTGGATACTGCGCCAACGGTCGATTTGATGCCTGATCCCGCTTAGGCGGCCAGATCCTGCGGCCGGGGGTGGCCGGGCATCAGTGCGTAGGGCGCGACCCAGCCCGGCTGGCTCTGGATGCGCTGCAGCCATGCGCCAATCGCCGGGTAATCGGCCCAGTCCACGCCGAATTCCGCCGGCCAGAACAGGTAGCCGCAGAGCGACAGATCGGCCGTGGTCAGGCGTTCGCCCACCACGTAACTGCGGTCGCCCAGGTGCTGCTCCAGGATCTTCAGTGCCGCCTGCATGCGGCCGCGCAGAAACGCCGTCACCGGGGTTTCACCGGTCTTGGCAAACTGCAGCTGGAAGCGCAGCGTGGCGATGTTGCTGGTCAGCTTGTGGTTGTCGAACAGCTGCCAGCGCAGCACTTCGCGGCGCTCGTCCTCGCCCTGCGGGCCGAACTGCGGAAACTGCCCGGCCAGGTAGTCGAGGATCACGCCCGACTGGCTGAGCCGCAGGCCGGCATGCTCCAGCACCGGCACCTCGCCCATCACATTGATCTCGCGGTAGGCGGGGGTACGGGTTTCGCCGTTGAAAAAATCGACGAAGCGCGGCGTCCAGTCGGCCCCGGCGAGCTGCAGCAGCAGCGCCACCTTGTAGGCATTGCCGGACTGGGCGAAACAATACAGTTGGTACGGGGCCATGCGGTCTCCAGGAAAGCGGTGAAAAAAAAGCGTTCGGGCCGGCCATCGTAACGGAGACGCAGGCTTAAATGGCCGGGGCAATGGCCGCTTTTCCGGCCATTGCCTGGCGGCCATCTGGCTACCCTTGAACTGTCGTGTTTGCCTGTCTGCAAGCACCTGTTGAGGGAAGCGTATGAACATCCAAGCCAGCCGCATGGCAGCATCTATGGCCCCGCCGGCCTATGCGCCTGCACGCCTGGCTGCCGGGGCTGCGGCTACCCCCGGCGCGGCTGCACCCAATGCAGCCCTGGGCGGCGACACGGTCACTATCTCCCAGGCCGCGCGCGATCTGGCCGAGCGCGATGCGCCGATCCGCCCGGTGCTGGCGGTCGGCCTGGCACCGGTGGCCAGCGAGCGCAGCGCAGCCGACGGCCCGGTGAACGCCATTGCCAGCTCCAGCCAGGACTACAAGGCCGCCATCGACCAGGCCATCGACAGCCTGGAATTCCAGCGCAACAGCAAGCTGATCACCGAAGCCCAGTTCCGCCACGACATGGCTTTTTACACCCGCGTAGCCAACGCCGTCGCCTGATCCGCAAATGCTACGGATTTGAGAGCTGCTGGCGCATATTCCATATGCGCTGAAAGCCAATTTAATCCATAAATTTTCGATTCCCTGGCAGGCCAACCTGCGCCTGCCTGCCGTCTCCGCTGCGCAGGACGATGGGGTAAGTCCCAATAAGCCAAAGCCAAAAATGTTGGATAGTTCGTGCGGAAGTCGAACTAAAGCAAAGAGCGCTGGCACTTCCTAGACCCGCCTCAAGCAGGCACCCAATGGAGACAAGCATGCAAAACACATTCAAGAAAACCCTGTCCGTCCTGGCCCTGGGCCTGGTCAGCAGCGCAGCTTTTGCGCAAATGACGGTGGGGGTGAGCTGGTCCAACTTCCAGGAGGAACGCTGGAAAACCGACGAGGCCGCCATCAAGACCCAGCTGGAAAAGCTGGGCGCCAAGTACATCAGCGCCGATGCCGGCGGCTCGCCCGAAAAGCAGCTGGGCGACATCGAAGGCCTGATGACCAAGGGCGCCAAGGTGCTGATCGTGCTGGCCATGGACAAGGACGCGATCCTGCCCGCCGTCAACAAGGCCACCAAGCAGAAGGTACCCGTCATCGCCTATGACCGCCTGATCGAAGCGCCCGGCGTCTACTACATCACCTTCGACAACAAGGAAGTCGGCCGCATGCAGGCCCGCGCCGTGTTCAAGGCCCAGCCCAAGGGCAACTACGTGATGATCAAGGGCTCGCCCACCGACCCGAACGCCAACTTCCTGCGCGAAGGCCAGCAAGAGGTGATCGACGCTGCCGTCAAGTCCGGCGCCATCAAGATTGTTGGTGAGGAATACACCGACGGCTGGAAGCCCGAAGTCGCGCAAAAGAACATGGAGCAGATCCTGACCAAGAACGGTGGCAAGGTCGATGCCGTGGTGGCCTCCAACGACGGCACCGCCGGCGGTGTGGTGGCAGCGCTGACCTCCAAGGGCATCAAGGGCATTCCGGTGTCCGGCCAGGACGGCGACTTCGCCGCGCTGAACCGCGTGGCCCTGGGCTCGCAAACCGTCTCGGTGTGGAAGGATGCACGCGACCTGGGCCGTGAAGCCGCAACGGCTGCTGTCGACCTGGCCGGCGGCAAGAAAGTGCCCGGCACCGTCAGCTGGAACGGTGGCGAAAAGAAGATCGCACTGGACTCGCACTTCCTCAAGCCCGTGGCCATCACCCGCGACAACCTCGACGTGGTGGTGAAAGCTGGCTGGATCAAGAAGGATGAGCTGTGCAAGGGTGTCGATGCAGCTGCAGCCCCGGCCGCCTGCAAGTAAGCAGCTTCTGCACACACACGCTGATGCGCACCGTCCCGGCACCGGGGCGGGCGCCAGCGTGCAGCATGTTCTCCATTCCGGACGCTTGATATGAACCCTTCTTCCCCTGCCTGGCGCAATGCCGCCATCGACTGGCGGTTGGTGCTGATGAGCCTGGTGCTGGCTGCATTGGCATCGGCCTTCGGCCTGATGACCGACGGCCTGTTTTTCTCGCCAGAAAATCTCTACAACATTGCCCAGCAGACGGCGGTGGTGGGCATCGTCTCCACCGTGATGGTGCTGGTGATCGTGGCCCGGCATATCGACCTGTCGGTGGGCTCGGTGATGGGGTTTGTCGGCGTGTTGATCGCCTATTTGCAGTACAGCGCCAACTGGTCCTGGCCCGCGGCCTGCCTGGCCGGGCTGGCCGTGGCGATGGCGGTGTCGATCTACCAGGGCTGGCTGACGGCGGTGCTCGGCGTGCCCTCGTTCGTGGTCACGCTGGGGGGACTCATGTCGTTCCGCGGCGCGGCCTTTCTGGTGGCCGACGGCAAGACCCAGCCGGTCACCAACGACTTTTTTCTGCGCCTGGGTGGCGGCTACGACGGTGGCATTGGCACCACGGCCAGCTGGGTGGTGGTCGGGCTGGTCAGCCTGGCGCTGCTGTTGCGGGCGGTGCAAAAGCGCCGCTCCCGCCAGCGCCACGGCGTGGCCACCGATCCGCTGTGGATGGAGGCGCTGCTGGTCGGCGCGCCCATCGCCCTGCTGCTGGCCTTTGCCGGCACCATGAACCATTACCAAATCTCCAGCAAGACCGAGCCGCAAGGCATCCCCGTGCCGGTGCTGATCTGGGCGGTGGTGGCCGGTGGGCTGTCGTTTCTGGTGCACCGCACCCGTTTCGGCCGCTACGTCTACGCCATGGGCGGCAACCCCGACGCGGCGGCGCTGGTGGGCATTCCTGTCAAACGCGTGACCTTGCAATTATTCGCGCTGCTGGGCGTATTGATTACGGTTGCAGCTATTGTTTCCATAGCGCGGCTGAACGCCGGCACGAATTCGCTGGGTACCGGCATGGAGCTGTACGTGATCGCCGCGGCGGTGATAGGCGGTACGGCGCTGGCCGGCGGCAGCGGCTCGATCTTCGGCTCTGTTTTGGGCGCGCTGATCATGCAGTCGCTGGACAGCGGCATGCTGCTGCTCGACGTGTCCATCGGCAAACGCATGGTCATCATCGGCCAGGTGCTGATCATCGCCGTGGTGTTTGACGTGCTGTACCGCAAATTCACGGGAGATCGCTGATGGCCGATCACTCCCAACCCCTGGCCCAACCTTTGGTCCAGCTGCGCGACATCCGCAAGGCCTTTGGCGGCGTGGTGGCTGTCGATGGCGTCAGCATCAACCTGTATCCCGGCGAAGTCGTCGCCCTGCTGGGCCACAACGGCGCGGGCAAGTCCACGCTGATGAAGATGCTGGCCGGCGCCTACCCGATCGATTCCGGCGACACCCTGGTGGCCGGCGAAAAAGTCCATATCCGCACCCCGTCCGAGGCCCAGGCCCAGGGCATAGAAACCATCTACCAGACCCTGGCCTTGGCCGACAACCTGGACTCGGTGGCCAACCTGTTCCTGGGCCGCGAAAAGCTCACGCCCTGGAACACGCTGGACGACCATTTCATGGAGGTCAACGCCCGCAAGGTGTTTGCCCGTCTCAACAAGAACTTCAGCAACATCCGCGTGCCCGTGCGCCGCCTGTCGGGCGGCCAGCGCCAGGTGGTGGCGATCTCCCGCGCGCTGTATTTCAACGCCCGCATCCTGATCATGGACGAGCCCTGTGCGGCCCTGGGCCCGGAAGAAACCGCCATGGTGGGCCGCCTGGTGCAGCAGCTGAAAAGCGAGGGCGTGGGCATCTTCCTGATCACCCACGACATGCCCGATGTGTTCGGCCTGAGCGACCGTTTGGCGGTGATGAAGAACGGCAAGCTGGTCGGCACCTACAACACCGCCGATGTGACGGAAGACGAGGTGCTGGGCATGATCATTACCGGTAAACGGCCCGAGGGGAAGGTACAGGCGGAGCGCAGCATCTAGACTGCTGCCATCTCTGTTTACAACGTGCCCGCTATGAAAACCACCGGTGACCAACAACTCGTCAAGCGCATCAACCGCAGTGTGCTGCTGCGGCTGCTGCGCGCCCAGCCCGGCCTGTCGCGGGCCCGGCTGGCGACCGAGAGCGGCCTGACCAAATCGACAGTCAGCCTGCTGGTGCGCGAGCTGCTGGACGACGGCTGGCTGACCGAAGCCGGCGAGACCGTCAACGAAGGCCTGGGCCGGCCGTCCACCCCGCTGCGCATCCACGAAGGCCGGCGTGCGCTGATCGGCGTGGAAATCGCGGTGCAGGTGGTGCGCGTGGTCTGCGTCACCCTGCAGGGCGAAATCCTGCATTCCGAAGAACAGCCGCTGGCCAGCACCACCCCAGCCCGGGCCTGCCAGCAAACCGCCCGCATGGTGGCCACCGCCTACCAGGGCATCACCGCGCTGGGCTTGCAGCTGGTGGGCGTGGGCGCCTGCACGCCGGGCGCCATCGACCACGACACCGGCAAGGTGCTGTTCGCCCCGAATCTGGGCTGGCGCCAGCTGGACTTGCTGAGCCTGCTGACCCGCGCACTGGCCGAAGTTGGCCTGCCGCCCGTGCCGGTGCAGCTGCAAAACGATGCCGACGCCGGCGCGCTGGGTGAATACGAATTTGCCGACGGCGAGGGCGAAGACCCGCTGATTTTCGTGAGCTGCGACGTCGGCGTGGGCGCGGGTATCGTGTCGAACGACCGCTTGTTCAGCGGCGCGCAAGGCATGGCCGGCGAAATCGGCCACACCATCATGCAGATCGACGGCCCGCTGTGCTCGTGCGGCCGCAAGGGCTGCGCCGAGGCCTTCATCGGTCTGCGCGCGCTCAGCGGCCAGAACGGTGCAGCGGTAGACCTGAGCCGCTCCGGCCACTACCTGGGCGTGCTGCTGCAAAACCTGTGGACCACCTTCAATCCACGCGCCATCGTGGTCGGCGGCAAGTCGTGTGACCACCACCCCGAATTTCTGCAAAGCGCCATCGACACCGTGGCCCAGTACGCGGCCAGCGCCGGCATGCCGCCGCCCAGCGTGCGCACCGCGCGCTACGGCCAGCTGGCCTCGGCCGTGGGCGCCGCCGCGCTGACCCTGCACGAATACCTGCGCCCCATGCACCCCAATTCCGAAGCCCGGCGCGCGCGCGCTGGGCAGACGGCTCCACCCCCTTAAACCCAACCCAAAAGGATCTTCCATGCCCTCCTATTTCTCCGAAATCGCCCCCGTCCAATTTGCAGGCCCTGCATCGACGGACCCGCTGGCCTTCAAGTGGTACGACCGCGACAAGCTGGTACTGGGCAAACGCATGGAAGACCATCTGCGCTTTGCCGCCTGCTACTGGCATAGCTTCTGCTGGAACGGCTTCGACCCGTTTGGCTACGACGGCACCTTCGAACGCCCCTGGCAGCATGTGGCCGACCCCATGGCCGCGGCCCGCGCCAAGGCCGATGCGGCGTTTGAATTCTTCGCCAAGCTCGGTGTGCCCTACTACTGCTTCCACGACCGTGACGTGGCCCCCGAAGGCGCGACTCCGCGCGAGAGCGTCAACCATTTGCACGAGATGGTCGACGTGCTGGGCGAGAAGCAGCAGCAAACCGGCATGAAGCTGCTGTGGGGCACAGCCAACCTGTTCAGCCACCGTCGCTTCATGTCCGGCGCGGCCACCAACCCCGATCCGGCCCTGTTCGGCATGGCCGCCTTGCAGGTCAAGGAAGCCATGGACGCCACCCTGAAACTGGGCGGCGAAAACTATGTGCTGTGGGGCGGCCGCGAAGGCTACGAGACCCTGCTGAACACCCGCATGGGCCAGGAGCTGGACCAGATGGGCCGTTTCCTGAACATGGTGGTCGAATACAAACACAAGATCGGCTTCAAGGGCACGATACTGATCGAACCCAAGCCGCGCGAACCCACCAAGCACCAGTACGACTACGACGTGGCCACCGTCTACGGCAGCCTGTGCCGCTTCGGCCTGGAAAAGGAAATCAAGGTCAACATCGAAGCCAACCACGCCACCCTGGCCGGCCATAGCTTCGAGCACGAAATCGCCACCGCCATCGACCTCGGCATCTTCGGCAGCATCGACATGAACCGCGGCGACATGCAATGCCAGTGGGACACCGACCAGTTCCCCAACAGCATCCCCGACACCGCGCTGGCCATGTATCTGATCCTGCAAGGCGGCGGCTTCAAGACCGGCGGCGTGAACTTTGACAGCAAGGTGCGCCGCCAGTCCATCGACCCGCAAGACATGTTCTACGGCCACATCGGCGGCATGGACGTGACCGCCCGCGCGCTGCTGATCGCCGAAAAGATGATCACCGACGGCCGCGTCGAGAAGGCCATCGCCGACCGCTACGCCGGCTGGAAGTCCCCCGAAGCGCAGAACATCCTGGCCGGTAAAGTCAGCCTGGACGACCTGGCCGCGCAGGTGCTGGCCGGTGGTGCCGATCCGCGCCCGGTGTCGGGACGGCAGGAATACATGGAGAACCTGCTGAACGCGTTTATTTGAAGTTGCTATTAAATTAGTAGCTTCTGGCGCAGGTAATATCTGCGCCAGAGCCCGATTTCATGCGTTTACTCAAAGCCCGATGAACTGCTGAAGAAAGGACAAGCTCTCCTGCCGCGTGGCTTGCAAGGCTTTCGATGCCTCCACGATGCCCAAACCCTGCGTAGCCAGCGCCCTGGCCGAAAGGCCAGGCGCATAAAAATGGAGCAGCCATTTCAGATCGCTGAAGTCCAGGTGCCCGGCATCTTGCACCGTGGCGCTGCGGGTGGGGCCGGTGGCCAGCCGCAGTACCGTGTCGATGCTCGGGTCCGCGACGTGGTTGGAGGCCAGCAGGAACACCAAGGGCTTTTGCCAGGGGCCTGCCGTGCCGCCGTAGACGGTGCCGTCGATATCCAGGCCGGCCTTGGCGCGTGCATCAGACCGTGCTGTCTGGACCGCGGCCGCGCCGCCTATGGAATGCCCCAGGAGCCCGATACGCGCCAGATCCAGGTGGCCAGCCAGCAGGCCCGTGTGGGGGCCCTGCAACCAGTCGAGCACATAGCGCTGGTCCGCGACCAGCGTGGCCACCGCGCCGTCCAGGAATGCCGGCAATTGCTGCGTTGGTGCAGGCCCGGCCAAGGCCTGCACCAGCTGCCCGCTGGCCGTGGACGTGACCCCGGAGATGTAGGGGTGGTCGATTGCCACCACGACGATGCCATGGCTGGCCAGGTCTTCCAGCAGGGTGGAGTAGGCTTCCACCACCATGCCATAGCCGGGCGAGAAAATGAGCACCGGGTAGACACTTCCCGGTTGCAGCGGAGTCCCCGGTTTGGCATTGGTCAGCACGTCGGCCGCTGTAGGCGGGATAGACAGTTGCGCCTTCACCAGCGGGGCGATGGCCGGCCCCAAATAGTCGGCCCGTGTACCGCCCGCGGTGGCCGCCGTGGGATACCAGACCTTGACGTTCAGCTCCCGCCGGTCGCTTTGTTCGGCCGTATAGGCCTCCGCGCGTGCGGCGTCCAGCAAGCGGAATCCGGCCTTGCCTATGCAGTGCTCCCCGGTGGGCGCCGGTAGCAGCAGGGCGTTGGACGCACCGGGTGGCAGCAGGCAGCGGCTGGCGTAGCCTTGCGGTGCCGCCGTGCTGGCGGCCTCTTCAGCGCCACCGCCGCAGCCACCCAGGCTGAGCAATGCGGCGCAGCAGGCGCTTAAAGTGGGCCGGGCCAATGCCGCTGGAATGCGCTGCGGCCATCGGATTTGGGGATGTTTCATGGCGGTGTGGATTCTGCAAAGTTGAGGAGCGAAGACGGTTCCCGTCGACCGTGCGCATTTTTGAACCACCAACCTTTGGCTTAGCCAAAGCTGGGTCGCAGACAATCCACCGCATGCACGTATTGCTGATCGAAGACGACCTGGACCTGGGGCCCGCCTTGCAGAAATCCCTGAAGCTGGAGGGCATCAGCAGCGAGTGGCGCAGGCGCGCCGCGGACGCCCCCCGTACGCTGGAGGACGAGGGCTTCGACTGCGTCCTGCTGGACCTGTCTCTGCCCGACGGCGACGGCCTGGACCTCCTCACCCGATGGCGCCGCCAGTCTGCCCGGACGGCCCAGGTGCCCGTCATCATCATCACCGCCCGAGAGGCGCTGTCGGAGCGCCTGGCCGGGCTCGACAACGGGGCGGACGACTTCATCGTGAAGCCCTTTGCCCCCGAGGAACTGGCGTCTCGGCTGCGCGCCGTCCTGCGGCGCTGTGCCAAGCAAGCCAGCGATGTCTGGTCGGTGGGCGATCTGGAGATCGAGCCGCGCAGCCACCGCGCGCGGCTGTGTGGCGAAGCCCTGGCCTTGTCGCACCGTGAATTTCAGTTGCTGCTGGAGCTGGCCCGTGAGCCCAACGCGGTGGTGGTCAAGGGCACGCTGGCCCGCCGCCTGGAACCTTTGGGCGAGCCTTTGGACTTCGGACTGATCGAGGTGCACGTGTCCAACCTGCGGCGCAAGGTCGGTGCCGAGCGCATCAAGACCGTGCGCGGCGTCGGCTACATGCTCGTTCCGTGAAGGCGCTGTGGAACCCCACCTTGGTACGCCGCATTGTGGCCGCGCTGTTGCTGGCGTTTGCGCTCGCGTGGTGCGCGGTGGCGAGCTATAGCTACCTGGATTTTCGCGCCAGGCTGCGCACCCATTCCGGTTTGCAGCAGGCGGGCCGCGGCCTGCTGGATGCGCTGGCCGGCATGCAACGCGACGAGCTTGCGATCAACGCGGTGCAGGTCACGGCCCAACAGTTCAATGCGGCACGCAGCCAAGACAGCCAGCTGCCAGGAGACTTGCTGTTCCAGCTACGCTCCATGGACGGGCAAGAGCTTTTTGCATCGCCGGAAATCGCCGGCAAGACATTGCAGGGCGCGTCCGGCCAGGTCGTGGACACCCGCTTGAACGGCCAAGCGTATTGGCTGTTTGCCGGCCCCTCCGGTCGCTGGCAGCTGTGGATCGCCGAACCGCAGGTCAGCACGCAGTGGGTGCTGCGGTGGATATTCGATTCGCTGGCGCTGCCGTTTCTGGTGGCCTTTCCGTTTGCGCTGCTCCCTGTGTGGATTGCCGCGGCTCGCGGCCTCAGACCCCTGCGCATGCTGGGCCAGTCGATAGAGCAGCGCGCGGCCGGGGACTTGTCGCCGCTGGGTGTTGTGCCCCGGTACGCCGAACTGACACCGTTGGTGAACGCGTTGGACGACATGCTGTTGCAACTGCGGGGCAAGGTGGCGCGCGAACGCTCGTTCGTGCACGACGCGGCGCATGAGCTGAGAACGCCGCTCGCGGTGATCAGTGCCCAGGCCCATGTGCTGTCCCGGACCACCGATCTGCAGGAGCGCGAAGAGGCCACCGTGCATTTGCAGCAGGCCGTGGCCCGCGGCTCGCACCTGGTGCAGCAGCTGCTGGAACTCGCAACCATGGACGCGGCCACCCACGCGCCGGCCCAGTTTGTCGACGTCGCCGATCTGACCCGGCAACACCTGGCGCAAGCCACGCCCCATGCGGCCAGCCTGGGCGTGGAACTCATTTTGGACGCGCCGGACAGCCTGCCCCTTGCGCTGCCCGTCGCCTTGTACGAGTCCGTTTTGCGCAATCTGCTGGACAACGCCGTGAAGTACGCGGGCGGCGCGGGCGAGGTCACGCTGACACTGGCTTTGCGCGACGGCGCACTGCAACTGGCGGTCGCCGACAGCGGCCCCGGCATCCCGGCGCACGAGCACGCGCTGGTGTTCGAGCGCTTCTACCGCGGCGCGGGCGCGTCTGCATCGGGCACAGGCCTGGGCTTGGCCATCGTCCGCCAGGCATGCGTGCGCATGGGCGGCGACATCGCGCTGCACAGCCACAACGGCGGCGGCTGCGTGTTTGTGGCAACGATGCCGGTAGCTGCTACGGCAGGAGGCTAAATCAATGGACTACGGGGTTCGGCGCGCAGCTTGTCTTTATCCGCTGGCGCATGCGGATACTGCTGCTAAGGTGCAACCGGCCCCGGCGCCAGCCGGGCTGCGAGCAGGCTCGCCGTATACCGCAGGCGGTCGATGTCGGCTCCTGTTCGGATGCCGCGGCTGAAGCAGCACAAGGTGCCGTACACCGTGCCTCCCGAGAGGCGCACGGGCGTACTCAGGTGGGTGCCGATGGGGAAGCCCGGGTCAGGCGCCTGTCCGGACGCAACGTAGGGAGCGGCGTCTTCCATCCGCTCGGGCAACCGGCCTTCGACAACCCGTTGGCACCAGCTCTCTTCGACCGGGTCGGACATGCCGGCCTCCAGCAGCGGGAAGTCCGGCACCTGGTCCACCGCCATGAAGGTACGGCGGTCGTTGCTGATTTGGGACACGAAAGCCACGTCCATGCCCAAGCACGTGCGCAGCAATTTCAGAACCTCGGGTACGGCTGCCGGAAGTTCGGGGTCGGCGGAGTCGCTGGTGGCGACCAGCAACTCCGAAATCTTGACGTCCACGTCGTCGGGTTCGTAATCCAAGTACATGTCCGCCAGTCTAAGCGCTCGCCCAAGCCACATCTTGTTGCGGGGGAATAGCGCGTTGGCCTGCGTAGTTTGCTATAGAAGAAATAGCTGGTAGCGCAGAAACCATCTGCGCTAGCGCCCGATTTTTTGTGGATCTTCTGGCTCTGGCTCAGTGCACGATGGCCAGCTTGCCGAAGTGGCGTCCGCCGGCGCTGAGTTCGGCATAGGCTGCGCCGGTGTCGGCGATATCGAAGATCCGGTCGATCACCGGCACGATGCGGTGGGCGGCAATGGCGCGGGTGGCTTGGGCCAGGTCGGCGACCGAACCGGTGTTGTTTCCGACGATGCGCAAGGCCTTGACGATGATGGGCATCAAGTTGATGGACGCTGCCGTGCCGGAGAGAAAGCCCACCGTGAATACCGTGCCGCCCATCGCCGCTGCGTTGAGCGAGCGGGCGATGGTGGCCTCGCCCACCGTCTCCACCACCAGGTCCGCGCCACGCCCGTCGGTGAGCTTGAGCACTTCTGCGTCCCAGCCCGGGGTGGCGCGGTAGTTGATCACGTGGTCAGCACCGAGCTGGCGTGCGCGCTCCAGCTTTGCATCGGAGGAGGAAGCGAGGATCACCGTGGCGCCCGACGCCTTGGCGAACTGCAGGGCGAATATGCTGACGGCACCCGTGCCCAGCACCACCACCACCGACCCTGGCCGCAGCGTTGCCGAGCGCACAGCGTTCCAGGCCGTGGTGGAGGCGATGGGCAGCGCCGCGCCCTGGACGAAATCCAGGTGCGCAGGCAGGGCAACCAGGCTGTGGGCGGGCACGGCCACGTAGTCGGCCAGCGAGCCCGGCAAGTTGATACCCCGCATCGCGGCTATCTTGTGCGGCGCCATGGCGCCGTCTTGCCAGCCCGGCATGAAGTGCGGCACCACGCGGTCGCCCACCGCCCAGCCGCTGACGCCTTCGCCCAGGGCCACGACTTCGCCCGCGCCATCGGCTACCGGCACCATGGGGAAAGTCACGCCGGGTATGGCGCCAAGGGCGACGGCTACGTCGAGGTAGTTCAGCGTGGCGGCGCGCATGCGCACCAGCACTTCGCCATGGCCGGCCTGGGGGTCGGGCAGCTCGGTGAGGTGAAAGGCGCTGAGGGAATGGGCGGTGAGTTGGACTGCGTGCATGGTGTTTTCTCTGGAATGAAGGAAGTCGATAGTGTTATTAATAAATTAACAGAGATAAACTGTGATTTAGTTGATAGATTTGAAATCAGGAGTGATGAATGGATGTGTTCGACAGCATGCAGGTCTATGTGCACGCCGTGGAAAAAGGCAGCCTCAGCGCGGCCGCCACGGCCTGCGGCATTTCGGCGACCATGGCGGGCAACCACCTGCGCACGCTGGAAAAGCGCCTGGGCATGCAGCTGCTGCAACGCACTACCCGGCGCCAGCATCTCACCGCCTTTGGCGAGGACTACTACCTGCGCTGCAAGGAAATCCTCCGACTGGTGGCTGAAACCGATGCCCAGGCGCAGAACCAGCAGCTCGCGCCGGCCGGCAAGCTGCGCATCACCGCACCCGTGAGCTTTGGCGCCGAAGCCTTGATGCCGGCCCTATCGGACTACATGGCGCGCTACCCCGAGGTGAGTGTGGATGTGGCCTTAAGCGACCACACGGTGGATCTGGTGGAGGAGGGTTTCGAGGCCGCCATCCGCATTGGCCCGCTGCCGGATTCGCTGATCGCCCGACCGCTGGCGCCATACCGTCTGATGGTCTGCGCATCGCCCGACTACCTGGCGCGCCGTGGCATGCCGGTCCGGCCTGAGGATCTAGCCCAGCATGAATGTCTGTCGTTTTCGCTCGCCGCCTTGCAGCACTGGCCCTTGACAGGGGAGGAGGGCACCTGCCAGGTACCGGTGTCGGGCCGTCTGCAGGTCAATAACGGGCAGGCGCTGCGGGTGGCGGCGCTGCACGGCTTGGGCATCGTGCTGCAGTCGGCCTTTCTGCTGCAGGCCGATGTACAGGCTGGTCGCCTGGTGCAACTGTTTCCCAGCTACACCCTGCCCAGCCGGCCGATGAGCCTGGTCTATCTGCCCGACCGCTACCGCTCGCCCAAGCTGCGCAGCTTTGTGGATTTTCTGGTGGAGCGCTTCGGTTAGCTCACCATCGCGCTATAGTAAATATAGCTGCCAGCGCAGTTAGTATCTGCGCTAGAGCCCGATTCTTCTTGAATTCTCAGGCCGCCAACTGCTGCGGCTCGGCTGTCAGGCTGTAGCGGGTGAACACCCGGTTCAGCGCCGGCAGCGGCGTCACGTCCATCTCGCCGACCGCCGGCTCCATGATGACCATGGCCACGGTGGCCGACAGGTTGTCGTTGCTGCCGATGCGCGGCGGGCGGCACACGGCGTACTGGCCGCCAAAGCTGTCGAAGAACGCATCTTTCAAATCCTGCCGGCCCAGCCGGTCCTTCTGGTTCAGCAGCTTGCGCACCCGCCAGTCGCGGTAGTGGCTGTCGGGCGAATTGGCGATGCCGCCGTCCACCAGCTTGCCCAGCGCCACCGGGCTCATCCAGTGGTTGGCGTGGACGATCAGCTGGTCGGCGCCCGGGTAGATCGGGAAGGCCTCGTTGGTGGTGCATTCGAAGTCGATGCCAAAGCCCTCGGCCATGCCCAGCATGATGTTGTTCGAGCAGGACTTGGGCGTGGTGGCCACGGCCTTCATCGCCAGCGAGAAATGGGTCTGCTCGAGCACCTTGCGGCGGATCAGCGACAGCGGTACGCCCAGCTGGGTGAAGTCGCGGTCGGACTCCAGGTAGTTGGCGGTGATGGAGACGCCGGCGCTGTTCATGCCGCTGCGCGCCAGGCCACCGGCCTCGACGAAGGTCAGGAAGTCCGGCCCATCGTCATTGCGCACGCGCAGCACGATGGAGGTGTCCACGCATTCGGCGCGCCAGTCCCAGTTCTGCCCATGCAGCAGGTTGCCGCTGGCCGAGCGCTCGGGCAGGATTAGTGCGCCGGTGCAGCCGTCGCCGGGCTCGGCGTCCACGGCTTGGACCTTTTCGGCCCGGGCCTTGGCCAGCACCTCGGTACGGGCGTTGACCATCACAATGTCTTCGAACGGCACATTCGCACCTTGGGCGATGCCGCGCATCTCTTCCAGATAGTGCGGCGCGAAGTCTGCTATCTGCTTTTCGAAGTAGCCGATCAGCTGGGCCCGCGCGCTGTTGCTGTAGCCCAGGTTCACCAGGGTCTGGCCGTAGAGGCGGGCGCTGCCGCGCACCCGGTCGGCGACCTGCTGGCCGTATTGCAGGCCGCGCTCAAACGGCGTGCCGGAGACCGACACGAAGGGGAATTGTTGGGGCTTCTGCATGCTTATTTGGCGGCGATCTTGGTGTTCCACAGCAGTGGCTTGCCTTCCCATACCGAGAAGCCGGTGACGCGCTTGCGCACTGCCCAGGAATCGGTGATGTTGTAGAAGACGATCAGCGGGGTTTTCTCCAGCATCACGGTGTGCAGCTGGTCGAACAGGAACTGGCGTTTCTTCACGTCGGATTCGACAAAGCTCTGGTCGATCAGCTTCTGTACGTACGGGTCGTCCCAGACCTTGCGCGGCTGCTTGGCCTTGGGGCCGGAGAACTGCTCGTAGGCCAGCGCCGGGTCCAGCCGCGACGAATACGAGAACGAGCTCATCTGGTAGTTGCCGCTGTTGTAGCGGTCCAGCTGGGTGGCCCATTCCAGCACCTCGATCTGCGCATTGATGCCCACGGCCTGCATCATGGCCTGGCTCAGCACCGCCACAGAGAAGCTGGGCACGTGGGCGCGTTTGTTGGCCAGGATGACGATGGGCTGGCCCTTGTAGCCGGCCTCCTTGAGCAACTGCTTGGCCTTGGCCGGATCGTATTTGTAGCCCTTTTTCTGGATCTGGCTGTAGAAGGCCGACGACTCGGGGATCGCCGAATTGTTGACCTTGGCCAGGCCTTCGGACGAGGCTTCGACGATCTGCTTCATGTCCAGCGACAGCGCAATCGCCTGGCGGATGCGTTCGTCCTTCAGCACCGGGTCGTTGGTCTGCATCAGCAAGGTGTTCTTGCCGGCGTCGGTCACGCCCATCACCGTCAGATTCTTATTGCTCTTCAGTTCCTGCACGTCGGAGGAGGTGATCTGGCCGGCGTCGATGGCACCCGACTGCAGGCCGGCCTTGGAGGTCGACATGTCGGGCACGACCAGGAACTTCACCTGCTCGACCAGCGGCTTCTTGTTGCCCAGGTAGCCGTCGACCTTGGCGCCGGGCGGCGACACATAGTCCTTGAAGGCGCTCATGGTCAGGTACTCGCCGCGTTTCCATTCCTCGAACTTGAACGGGCCGGTACCTATGGGTTTGTCCCAGCTGCCGTCTTCCTTCACCGACTTCTTGCTGAGGATGGCCATCATGCCGCAGTCGGTGCGGGCCAGCGTGTCGAGGAACACCGCAGACGGTTTTTCCAGTGTCATCACAAAGGTCTGCGGGTCCGGCGCCGTGGCCGATACGACCTTGGCACCCGAGCGGCCGTCCAGGTCGCTCAGGCAGCGCCAATCGGTCTTCGGGTCGGCATAGCGCTTCCAGCTCCACAGCACATCGGCCGAGGTCAACACGTCGCCGTTGTGGAACTTCAGGTTCGGCCGCAGCTTGAAGGTATAGGTCAGGCCATCGGCGCTAGTGGCCACGCTCTGGGCCAGCAGCGGGCCGACGGTGCCGTTCTGGTGGTAGCCGACCAGGCCTTCGACCATGTTCAGCACCACGCCGTCGGTAGTGTTGTCGCGGTTCACGCCGGGGTTGGTGGAGCGCACATCGGCGGGTTGGGCCACCACCATCTGTGCCGTCTGGGCCTGGGCCAGTCCGCAGACTGCCAGCAAGGCGGGTAGCAGCGCACGGGTACGCAAGGGATTCAATCGCATAGCAGTCACTCCATTGAAAAAGCTAGGGGGTTACATCAGGGCGGGTGCCGCATCCAGCAGGTCATGGCGCCATTTCAGCTGTACGCCACCGGTGTCGGTAGCTGTTAGCGCGGGAATCGCCGACAGCAATTTGCGGGTGTAGGCATGCTGCGGCTGGTCGAACACCGTGTCGCGCGTGCCTTGTTCGATGATCCGGCCGGCCTGCATCACGATGACCCGGTCGGCCACCTGCTCGACCACGCCCAGGTCGTGGCTGATGAACAGGCAGGAGAAGCCATAGCGGTCCTGCAGCTCAGCAAACAGCTCGAGCACCTGGGCGCGCACCGTCACGTCCAGCGCCGACACCGGCTCGTCGGCAATCACGAAGGACGGACGGCGCACCAGGGCGCGGGCAATCGCCACGCGCTGGCGCTGGCCGCCCGAGAGTTCGTGTGCATAGCGCTCGGCGTATTTGCCGTCCAGGCCGACTTCCAGCAGCATCTGGCTGACGCGGGCGCGCTTGTCGGCGTTGCTCATGGCGGGCAGCAGGCGCAAGCCTTCGCCGACCAGTTGGCCAATCGTCATGCGCGGGTTCAGCGAGGAATACGGGTCCTGGAACACCATCTGGCAGTTCAGCCGATAGTCCTGCCAATCTACAGAACTGGCCGCACCCCGGGTGGTGGATCTGCCGCGGAACTGGATGTCGCCGCCGGTGGGCTGCAGCAGTCCGGCAATCGCCCGGCCCAGCGTGGTCTTGCCCGAACCCGAGCCACCGACCACGGCCACCACTTCGCGCGGCCGGATCACCAGGTCGATGCCATGCAGCACGCGCTTGGCCGCGGCCTTGGCGAACAGCTTGCGCTTGCCGGGGTAGTCGAACACCAGGTTGCGCACGGCGATCACCGGTGCCTCTTCGGCCACGCTGCGGGCCGCCTGCCGGCGCGGTATCGCCTCCAGCAGCTTGCGGGTGTAGTCCTGCTGCGGCGCGGCCAGCAGCTGCGCGGTAAGGCCGGTCTCGACCACCACGCCGTGCTGCATGACGATGACTCTGTCGGTGTAGCGCGCCACCATCGGCAGGTCGTGGCTGATCAGCAGCACGGCGGTGTGGCGCTCGCGGGTCAGGCTGACAATCAGCTCCAGCACATCGCGCTGCACCACGGCGTCGAGCGCGGTGGTGGGCTCGTCGGCAATCAGCAGCGCCGGCTCCAGCAGCATCACCGAGGCCAGCATCATGCGCTGGCGCATGCCGCCGGAAAACTCGTGCGGCCAGGCGGCCAGCGCGGCCTGCGGGTCGGCAATGCCGACGCGGGCCAGCATCGCCAGCATCATCTCTTGCCGCTGCGCCGGCGTCAGTTCGCGGCGGTGCAGGGCCAGGCCTTCGTCGAGCTGCCGGCCTATGGTCATCGACGGGTTCAGCGACGTCATAGGCTCCTGGAACACCATGCCGATGCGCGCGCCGCGCAGCTCGCGCAGCCGGGCCGGGCTGGCCTGGGTCAGCTCTTCGCCTTCGAAGCTGATGCTGCCGGCGGTGCGCAGCAGAGGCAATGGCGTCAGGCCCATGATGGCGCGGGCCGCCTGGGTTTTGCCGCTGCCGGATTCGCCGACGATGCCGACGAATTCGCCGGGGGCTATCGACAGCGACACATCGCGGACGATCTGGCGGCCGGCCTGGCCCAGCGCCAGGGTCAGGTGGGAGACTTCGACCAGCGGCTTCATGCAACACCCCGCATGCGTGGGTCCAGCAGGTCGCGCACCGCGTCGCCCAGAAAGTTGATGCCCAGCAGGGTCAGCGCAATGCACAAGCCGGGGAAGATCGACAGATAAGTGGCCTGCGCCATATAGGGCCGTGCCGCGGCCAGCATATTGCCCCAGGTGGGCGCCGGCGGCGGCACGCCCAGGCCCAGGAAGGACAGCGCGCTTTCCGACAGGATGACCCAGCCGAACATCGAGGTGGCCAGCACCGTCAGCGGCGCCACGCAGTTGGGCAGCACATGGCGGAACATGGTGTACAGCTCGGAATTGCCCAGCACGCGCGAGGATTCGATGAACTCCTTTTCGCGCAGCGACAGAACCGTGCCGCGCACCACCCGGGCGACGGACGGCGTGTAGGCCAGGCCCAGCGCCAGGATGATGCCGTACTGGTTGGCGCCGAACACCGCCAGCAAGGCCAGCGCGAGCAGCAGGCCGGGAAAGGCCAGCAAGGCATTGATGAAGGCCATGACGATGTGGTCGGTCCAGCCGCGGATGAAGCCGGTGAGCACACCGATGGTCGTGCCTATGGTGACCGAGAACAGCACCGTCAGGCAGCTGATCCAGACGCTGTTGCCGGCACCGGCCATCAGGCGCGACAGCTCGTCGCGGCCGAACTCGTCGGTACCCAAGAGATACAGCGCGCTGGGCGATTTCAGGCGGGCCGAGAAGTTGATCTTCAGCGGATCAAACGGCGTCCAGAACAGGCCGATCAGCGCGGCGGCCAGGATCAGGCCGACCACCAGCAGGCCGATCAGCGCTTGGGGGGATAGAGAGCGTTTCATTCCGCGAGCACCCTTGGATCAAAGAGGGGATAGCACAGGTCAATCAGCAGATTGGTGAGCACGTAGATGACGGCGACAAACAGCAGGCAGCCCTGGATCACCGGGTAGTCGCGGGCGAAGATCGCGTCCACCAGCAGCCGGCCCAGGCCGGGGATGGTGAAGACGGTTTCGACCACCGCCACACCGCCCAGCAGATTGCCCAGCACCAGGCCGATCAGGGTCCAGGTCGGGCCGAAGGAGTTCTTGAATGCGTGGTGCAGCAGCACCGCCGATTCCGACAGGCCCTTGGCCCGCGCATGGGTGATGTAGTCGAGCCGCAGCACTTCCAGCGTGCTGGCCCGCGCCATGCGGATCAACACGCCGATCTCGTGCAGGAACAGGGTCAGTATCGGCATCACCAGGTACAGCAGGCCGTTCTGCCAGTCGCTCCACACCGAGACATAGCCAACCACCGGCAGCCATTCGAGCTTCAGGCCGAAGAACAGCAATAGCAGCAGGCCGAGCCAGAAGGTGGGTATCGACACCAGCAGGGTGGCGGTTCCGACCAGCAGCAGATCGGGCGTGCGGTTCTGCTTCCAGGCGGCGACCATGCCGGCTGGCACGGCCACCAGGGTGGCCAGCAGTACGGCGACCAGCACGATCTGCGCGCTGACCAGGAAGCGGCTCCACACCAGGTGCATCACCGGCTCGCCGGTGGTGATGGATAGGCCCAGATCGCCTTGCAGCGCATGGCCGGCCCAGAGGCCGAACTGCACCCACCAGCTCTGGTCCAGGCCCAGGCGGGCCCGCAGCTCGCCCAGGCGCACCGGGTCGGCCAGGTCGCCCAGCAGCAACTGGGCCGGATCGCCGGGGATCAACCGTATCAGCACGAACACCGCCACCGCCACGATCAGCAGGGTCGGCAAGGCCATGGTCAGACGGGACAGTACAAAACGCAGCATGGTGGGGCTCTTCCGTTTCGTTGCGCTAGCGGTGCGGCCGTTTAGCGGCGGGCCGCCCGCAGGCGGCGCAGGGTGGCGGCAAAGAAGTCCTGTACCTTGTCGACGCAGGCCAGGCCGTTGTGCGGCACGTTGTCCACCAGGTCCAGATGCACTTGCACGCCGGCGGCTTCGAAGGACTGGCGCAGGGTTTCCAGCCGCTCGGGCCGGGTACGGCCGGCGTCATTCGCGCCGGGCATGAAGAACTTGCCATCAGGGCGGTGGGTGATTTCCCAGGTCTCGATATCGGCCTTGCCAACCACCATGTGCACCGGCAGGGCTTGCAGCGCATCCAGGTTCAGCGGCTGGCCAAACTGGCTGGCAAAGTCGCGTACGCCGACCCACCAGTCCTGGTTGAAGTCCAGCAAGGTGACCGAGCCCGGCGCGCCAATCGACAAGGCCCACAGGCGATCCGGGTGCAGCAGACCGAAGCGGTTCACGAACTGGCCGCCGCCCGAATAGCCAAACAGCGCGAATCGGGAGAAGTCGGCGCCGAACTTTTTGGCGACTTCATCGACCATGTCCAGCAGGATCTGGTCGTAGCGGATCGCGCCTTCCTGCAGGAACTTGAAGCCATCGCGGTTGCCGTCGCCCTGCGGGCCGGCGGGGAACAACGGGCACAGCACGATGCAGTCGTTCCATTTGGCGAATTCGGCAAAGGCGTCGCGGTACTCGGTGAAGGCCCGGCCGGTGCCGTGCACCACGACCACCAGCGCTTTCGGGTGCTGCTCGTTGCCGGTCTGCGGCGGCGCGTAGGTGCAATAGGAAAAGCGCGGGTCGCTGCGCGACGCAAAGATGGTGCTGTGGCCCAGGTCGTAGATGGCTTCGGCACGCATCGCGCCAAAGGATGCATCTGCTGTGGGGCCGTCGGTTGGGGAGAGCAAATCAGGCATAAATCTTCGCAGTGGAATGGTCGTTGGCTTAGCACAACTGCATGTCACAGCAGTGGCTGCTGGCGAATTGTTCTCCATCCACTCTAAAAATAATATCTATATTTTGTTTTGTAATAATAAAGTTATCCTTTTGTTTTTGGACCCCCAAACCGGGGGCCTGCCATGAGCACCATCCGATTTCTCCGCACCTTTCTGGTTGTCGCGCAAGAGGGCTCGTATGCGGGGGCCGCGGAGCGCGTGGCCTTGACGCAGGCAGCGGTCGGCTTGCAGATGCGGGCGCTGGAGGCTGAGCTGAAGACCGGGCTGTTCGAGCGTTCAGGCCGCGGCGTGCTGTTGACCGTGGCCGGGCGCGCATTGATCGCCCATGCGGAAAAGATCATCGCCAGCTACGACCAGATGCGCGAAGGCCTGGAGCAGGACGGCGAGATTGCCGGCACCGTGACGGTGGGCTCGACGGTATCGGCCATGGGCCTGCTGTCGAATACCGTGGTGGCGATGAAGCCGCGCTTTCCGCGCCTCAATGTGCGGTTGGTGGTGCAGGAGTCCAGCGGTCTGGCCCAGAGCGTGATACGCGGCGCGCTGGACGCCGCGGTGCTGATCGAAGGCACGCCGCTGGAACGCCAGGGCCTGCTGTGGACGCCGCTGTATGTGGAGCCGCTGGTGCTGGTGGCGAGTGCGTTGGTGGCCAAGCCGGACAGCGACATCAAGCAGCTGCTGCGCGAGAACCCGTTTCTGCGCTTCGACCGGCGCACGCCCAGCGGTATCCGCATCGAGCAGACCCTGCGTAAGCTGGGCCTGATGCCGCAGGACTTTCTGGAGCTCAGCTCGGTGTCCAGCATCGTCGATCTGGTGCGGCAGAACGTCGGCGTCACCGTGGTGCCGCATTGGCGCAATGCCGACTGGGTGAACGACCCGACCCTACAGGTACTGCCCCTGCCGGGCCGCCCTGCGACGCGCCAGGTGGGCATGCTGGAGCACGGCCGGCGCGAGCACATCACCACCCAGATCCGGCTGCAGATGCTGGCCCTGCTGGCCCGCAAAGCCTAGAAAATCGACAGTCCCGTGCGCGCCGCAAATAGCTCCAGCGCCTGCATGCCGAGCAGCGAATTGCCGCTGGCGTCCAGCGCCGGCGACCAGACGCACAGGGTCAGCTGGTCGGGCACCACGGCGACGATGCCGCCGCCGACACCGCTCTTGCAGGGCAGGCCGATGCGGTAGGCGAATTCGCCGGCCGCGTCGTAGGTGCCGCAGGTCAGCATCAGCGCGTTGACGCGGCGCGCCTGGCTGGCGCTGACCACGGCCACGCCTGGGCGGTAGGGATGGCGGCCGTCGCGGCACAGGTAGCCGGCGGCGCGGGCCATTTGCTGGCAGCTCATGCGGATCGCGCACTGGTGGAAGTACAGGTCCAGCACGGCGGCCACGGGGTTGTCCAGCTTGCCAAAGCTCTTCATGAAGTTGGCCAGCGCGTGGTTGCGGAAACCGGTCTCGGCCTCGGATTGGGCCACCTCGGGGTCGAGGTGCACCGGCTCGTTGCACAGCGCGGACAGCAGCTCCAGCAGCTGGCCCACGCCGTCGCCGTGCGACAGCAGCCGGTCGGCCACGGCGATGGCGCCGGCATTGATGAACGGGTTGCGCGGCTTGCCATGCTCGTTTTCCAGCTGCACCAGCGAGTTGAACGGGTTGCCCGAGGGCTCGCGGCCGATGCGCTGCCACAGTGCGTCGCCCAGGTGCTGCATCGCCATGGTCAGCGAAAACAGCTTGGACATGCTCTGGATGGAGAACGGCGTGGCGAAGTCGCCGCTGGCCGCCTCCAGCCCGTCGCAGGTGCGCAGGGCGATGCCGAATTGCTGCGGCGAGACGCGGGCCAGCGCCGGGATGTAGCTGGCCACCTGGCCTTGCGCGCCGAGCTGCGGCTTCACGGTGGCAACGATGTCGTCGAGGATGGCTTGGAAGTTCACACAGGGCTCCACACAGAATAGAGCCCGGATTGTCCTGCATCCCGGTTGCTGCGTAGAAGCCTGTTTGCTATTAAATAAATAGCTGCTAGCGCAGATGGAATAGGCGCCAGGGACTGATTTTCTTCGAGTTCTCGCAACCGCTCGCCTTCGGGCGGCAGGGTGGCCTCGCCCCGCTAGATTGCAATAACCAATGGTTATCCGTGGGTGAGAGGCCGGCCCAGACGGTCGTGCGGCTGGTTGGTAGCTGGTGGGGCACCGCAGTTCACACGGTTTCGATGGCGTTGCCCGCCATGCCGTGCAGTATGTCCATGAAGGCCCGCGCCGCCGGTGCCACGGGTTCGCCCAGGCGGGTGATCAGGCCGTAGTCGGGCATGCGGTCTGGCAGGTCGATGGGGATGCGGCCCAACAGGCCTTTCTTCACGTAGCGCTCGACCAGGGCGGCGGGTTGCAGCGACAGCATGTCGGTGGTCTGCATCAACTCCAGGGCAAACAGGAAGGACGGGGTTTCAACCATGCCCGACGTGAGCGCCAGACTGGCGCTGCTGAAGAAGGCATCCGACACCTTGCGCACGGCCGTGGAGCTGGGGTAGAGGATCCAGGGCCAGCGGGCCAGTTCGACCAGGTCCAGGGCCTGGGCGCCGCGCAAAGGGTGGTTCAGCCCGGCCACCACCTGCAGCGGTTCGCTGGACAAACGCTCGTACTGGAACTGGGTTTTCTGGGCCTCGTCGGTGAAGCGGCCGATCATCAGATCGATCTTGCGCTCGGCCAGCCAGACGATCAGCTGGTCGCTGCTTTGCTCCAGAATCTTGAGCACCAGCAGAGGTCGCAGGCGCTGGATTTCCGCGACCGCGGCAATCAGCAGGTGCGCGGCCGAGCCGGTGATGGCGCCAATCGCCAGGTGGCCGTGGCCGCCTTGCCGCAGGGCATTGAATTCATCGACAAATTTGCGGTGTCCGGTCAGCGCGCTGCTCGCATACCGCAGCGTGAACAGGCCC
Organism: Rhodoferax ferrireducens; assembly: GCF_031458075.1. Taxonomy (GTDB): domain Bacteria; phylum Pseudomonadota; class Gammaproteobacteria; order Burkholderiales; family Burkholderiaceae_C; genus Rhodoferax_B; species Rhodoferax_B ferrireducens_A. The sequence continues at coordinate 555,093 of NZ_JAVDXT010000003.1, forward strand.
AGTTCGTTGGGCCGCATGCCGCGCGACAGGCGGTCAAACAGCCGCGAGCCGAGGATGTCCTCGATGTCCATCAGGATCTTGGTGGCCGCCGGTTGGGTGATGTGCATTTGCTCGGCGGTCAGCCGCAAATTGCGGGTGTGGCCGAGGATGTCTAAAAACTGGAGGTGCCGGAAGCGCAGGCGCCCGCAGGCCTGTGCGATGGATAAGGGTTTACCCAGGAAATCGTCCGTACTCATAACTGTTTGGAATGGATTCTAGCGAAAAATTCAGTGGACCTCCGCAGGTGCCTGGCCTAATCTCGGCTCTGCGCCATGCCAGCTCTGGACAGGGCTGGCGAGGGGCCGATGGGCGAACCATCGCAACAAAACTATGAGATTGGAGACATTCATGAAGCTGAAATCCCTCGCCCTGGCCGCCACGCTGTTGGCCGCACTTACCGGCCCGGTGGCTGCGCAAATCAAGGAGCATGTGTTCAAGGTCGGCATCGGCCTGAGCGACGACCATCCACAGGCTTTGGCCGTCAAGTATTTCGGCGAACAACTCATGGCCAAGAGTGGCGGCAAGATGAACGCCAAGCTGTTTGCCAGCGGCTCGCTGGGCAACGACGTGAGCATGACCTCGGCCCTGCGCGGCGGCACGTTGGAGATGACCGTGCCCGACAGCTCCACCCTGGTGTCGCTGATCAAGCCGTTTGGCGTGCTCAACCTGCCGCTGACCTTCAACACCGAACAAGAGGCCGATGCCGTGCTGGACGGCCCCTTTGGCCAGAAACTGCTGGCCAAGCTGCCGGAAAAAGGCCTGATCGGCCTGGGCTATTGGGAAAACGGCTTTCGCCACGTGACCAACTCGCGCCGCCCCATCACCAAGGCCGACGACATCGCCGGGCTGAAGCTGCGCGTCATCCAGAACCAGTTGTTCCTGGACACCTTCAGTGCCCTGGGTGCCAACGCCACGCCAATGCCGTTCACCGAGCTGTATTCGGCCATGGAGAGCAGTGCCGTGGATGGCCAGGAAAACCCGCCCGCCACCATCCTTGCCAGCAAGTTCTTCGAGGTGCAAAAACACCTGGTGCTGTCGCGCCACATGTACAGCGCCTGGGTGCTGCTGATGTCCAAAAAGACCTGGGACGGCCTGAATGCACAAGAGCAAAAAATCGTGCAGGATGCCGCCCGCGAAGCCACGTTGTATGAGCGCAAAACCATCCGCGCCTTCAGTGAAAAGGCCGTGGGCGAGCTGAAGAAGGCGGGCATGCAGGTCACCGAGCTACCCGCTGCCGAGCAAGCCAAGATGCGCACCAAGCTGCAACCCGTGCTGGCCAAGTTCAGCAAAGAGTTTGGCGAAGACACCACCGCCGAGATGGCGGGCGAGCTGGCCAAGCTGAGGAAATAGGTACACCCCCAGGCTACAGCACAAGCGCTTTTCGCCAACCCCCCTCGTATCTGTTTGAAAAACAGATACGACATGCAGGGGGCAACACCAGCAGTCTGGCAAAGCCAGTTCTGCGGTGTTTCTGGAAGGTGTGCGTTCTGCCTGTAGCCGGGTGCCGCGCCCATCGACCCAATTTGCCCCACTTTTCACAAGAAGCCACGCCATGGACACGCCAGAACGTCAACCTATCCGCCCGTTCCGCTCCCGCGAATGGTTCGCCGACCCGCAACGCTCGGACATGACCGCGCTGTACCTGGAGCGCTTTATGAACTACGGGCTCACGCCCGAAGAACTGCGGTCGGGCCGCCCCATCATCGGCATTGCGCAAACCGGCAGCGACCTGTCGCCCTGCAACCGCATCCACGTCGACCTGGCGCGGCGGGTGCGCGAGGGCATCCGCGATGCGGGCGGCATCCCGATGGAGTTTCCGGTGCACCCCATCTTCGAGAACTGCCGCCGCCCCACCGCTGCGCTGGACCGCAACCTGGCTTACCTGGGCCTGGTGGAGATTCTGTACGGCTACCCCATCGATGCCGTGGTGCTGACCACCGGCTGCGACAAAACCACGCCCGCGGGCATCATGGCCGCCAGCACCGTGGACATCCCGGCCATCGTGCTGTCGGGCGGTCCGATGTTGGACGGCTGGCACAACGGCGAGCTGGTGGGCTCGGGCACGGTGATCTGGCGCAGCCGTCGCCAGCTGGCTGCGGGCGAGATCGATGAAGAAGAATTCTTGCAGCGGGCCTGCAGCAGCGCCCCGTCGGCGGGCCACTGCAACACCATGGGCACGGCCTCCACCATGAATGCGGTGGCCGAAGCCCTGGGCCTCTCCTTGCCCGGCTGCGCCGCCATTCCGGCGCCGTACCGCGAGCGCGGGCAGATGGCCTATGCCACCGGGCGGCGCATCGTGGAGATGGCCTTTGAGGACCTGCGACCTTCGCGCATCCTGACGCGCGAGAGCTTTTTGAACGCCTTGTCGGTGGTGAGCTGCGCGGGCGGCTCCAGCAACGCCCAGGTGCACATCATGGCCATGGCGCGCCACGCCAGGGTGGATTTGCGTCCCCAGGACTGGACCACCCATGGCTACGACCTGCCCCTGCTACTGAATATGCAGCCCGCGGGCAAGTTTCTGGGCGAGCGCTTCTTCCGCGCCGGCGGCGTGCCCGCACTGATGTGGGAGCTGCAACAGGCAGGCCGCTTGCACGGCGATGCCTTGAGCGTTACCGGCCAGCCCATCGCCGCCAACCTGCAAGGCCGCGAAACCAACGACCGCGAGGTGATTTACCCGTTTGCCGCGCCGCTGATGGAGAAGGCGGGCTTCTTGGTGCTGAGCGGCAACCTGTTCGACTTCGGCATCCTGAAAACCTCGGTGATCTCGGCGGCATTCCGCGCACGCTACCTGAGCCGCCCGGGTTCCGAGGGCATCTTCGAGGCGCGCGCCGTGGTGTTCGAGGGCGCCGACGACTACCACGCCCGCATCAACGACCCCACGCTGGACATCGACGAAGGCTGCATCTTGGTGATGCGCGGCGCGGGGCCGATTGGCTGGCCGGGCTCGGCCGAGGTGGTCAACATGCAACCGCCGGACGCGCTGATCCAGCGCGGCACCATGACGCTGCCGACCCTGGGCGATGGCCGCCAGTCTGGCACCGCCGACAGCCCCTCCATTCTCAACGCCTCGCCCGAGAGCGCCGTGGGTGGCGGCCTGAGCTGGCTGCTCAGCGGCGACACGATCCGCATCGACCTGAACGCGGGAAGCTGCGATGCCCTGGTGTCTGCGGAAGAAATCGCCCGCCGCCGCCGCGAGCTGCCCGCTCCGCCCATCCCGCCCAGCCACTCCCCCTGGGAAGCGCTGTACCGCGAGAAAACCGGCCAACTGGCCGATGGGGCCACGATGGACTTTGCGCTGGACTACCAGCGCATTTCCGAAAAGACACCGCGCCATAACCACTAATTAGCCATTGAAAGAACAACATGAGCGAAGCTAACAACATACTTCCCCAAGACGGTCTGGCCGGCACCCTGGTGGGTCGCGTCTGGCTGGGCGGTACCCTACCTGGCCCGGCCGTGGTGGCCCTGCGGCCTGAGGGCGTGTTCGACCTGAGCGCGCAGTACCCGACCATGAGCACCCTGCTCGATACCGCCCAACCGGCCGAGGCGGTGCGCAAGGCCCCGGGCCAGCGGCTGTGCAGCGTCGATGCCCTGCTGGCCAACAGCCTGCCTGGCAGCCGTGACACCGGCCTGCCCTACCTGCTGGCCCCTTGCGACCTGCAGGTGGTGAAGGCGGCGGGCGTGACCTTTGCCGCCAGCCTGATCGAGCGCGTGATCGAAGAGCAAGCCCGGGGCGATGCCAGCCGGGCCCAGAGCCTGCGCAGCCAGGTCACCGGCCTGATCGGGGCCAGCCTGGCCGATATGCGCCCCGGTTCACCGCAGGCCATGGCGCTGAAGGCGCTGCTGCAGGAAAAAGGCCTGTGGTCGCAGTACCTGGAGGTGGGCATCGGCCCGGATGCCGAGGTGTTCACCAAGGCTCCGGTGCTGGCCTCGGTGGGCTGCGGTGAAGACATCGGTATCCGCTCCGACTCGGCCTGGAACAACCCCGAGCCCGAGGTGGTGCTGGCCGTCAACAGCCGCGGCGACATCGTGGGGGCGGCCCTGGGCAACGACGTGAATCTGCGCGACATCGAGGGCCGCAGCGCTCTGCTGCTGGGCAAGGCCAAGGACAACAACGCCTCGTGTGCCATCGGCCCGTTTATCCGCCTGTTCGACGCAGGCTTTGGGCTGGACGCGGTGCGCAACGAGACCGTGCACCTCCACGTGGCCGGTGCCGACGGCTACCAGCTGCGCGGCATCAACACCATGGCCAGCATCAGCCGCGACCCGGTGGATCTGGTGGCGCAAACCCTGTCGGCCCACCAGTACCCCGACGGTTTCATGCTGTTTCTGGGGACGCTGTTTGCCCCCATCGAAGACCGCGACCAGCCTGGCAGCGGCTTTACCCACAAGCTCGGCGATGTGGTCACCATCCGCAGCGCCTGGCTGGGGGCATTGCACAACCGCGTGGCGCACAGCGAAACGGCGGCCCCCTGGCGTTTTGGCCTGCGCGCCTTCATCAGCAACCTGGCCCAACGCGGCCTGCTGCAAGGCCAGACGCTCTGAATTAGCATGAACTTTAATATGTGCTTGCTACATAAAAAGTAGCTGCTGGCGCAATCAGTTACTGCGCCAGGGCCTGGTTTTCTTTAAATTCCCAAGGCCGCCTCTATGTCTTTTTCCAGGCTCTTGGGCGTGTCGTTCGGGGCGTAGCGCTTGAGTACCTGGCCGTCCTTGCCGACCAGGAACTTGGTGAAGTTCCATTTGATGAACTGGGTGCCGAGCAGGCCCGGGGCTTCGGATGTCAGCCACTGGTACAGCGGATCGGCGCCGCTGCCATTGACCTCGATCTTGGCCATCATCGGAAAGCTCACGCCGTAGTTCCGCTGGCAAAAGCTGGCGATCTCGTCGTTGCTGCCCTTGTCCTGCGCACCGAACTGGTTGCAAGGGAAGCCCAGCACCGCCAGGCCCTTGGCGCCATAGCTTTGGTGCAGCGCTTCCAGCCCGGCAAACTGCGGCGTGAAGCCGCAGGCGCTGGCGGTGTTGACGACCAGCAGAACCTGGCCCTTGAATTGCGCCAGGGCGACGGGCTGGCCGTCGATGCCGGTGGCGGTGAAATCGTAGATGGAGGTGCTCATACCGCCATTGGAGCAGAAGCGCGCCGAGTTTGCTCAGTCGCTGCGTGCCGCCAATAGCGATGCCAGCAGAATCAGCGCCGCCCCGACCAGGGTGCGCAGTGACAGCGTGGCAGCGCCCAGGGCGATCGACGAGACGCTGGCGAACACGATCTCGGTCAGCATCACGATGGAGCTGTTGCTGGACGACAGCCGCGCCGCGCCGTACTGCAGCCCCATATTGCTGATGAAGAACAGCAGGCCCATCGCCAGGATGGCGCTGGCCCAGCCGGCGTGCACGGTCGGCAGCGCGCTGGCCACGCCGAACTGCCCGCCGACCAGCGCCGCCAGCCCGGCCATCAGCACGCCGCCGCCAAACATCGCCACCATGCGCTCGGTGCCGGGCACATGCTGCTGGCGCCGCAGCAGCACCGTGGTCAGCGCAAAGCTGAAGCCGCCGAACAAGGCCAGCGCGTCGGCGGCCGAGAAACCCAGGCTGGCGACACTGGCCATGCCGTCTGCCGGCCACAGCACGATCAGCACCCCGGCCAGCGCCAGGGCCAGCCGCAGCAGCGATGCGCGCGTGGGCCGCTCGCCCAGCAGCAGCCAGGCCAGCAAGACCGCCCAGCCGGGCATCAGATAGAACAGCAGCACGACGCGCACCACGTCGCCAATCGCCACCGCCCAGTTGAAGCCCACATTGGTCATGCCGGTGGCCAGCAGCAGCCACCACAGGCCGGGCCGGCGCCACATGCCTTGCCAGGCGCGCGGCCGCCAGACCAGCAGGCCGAGCAGCGCGACCGCATACAGCAGCGAGGTCGACCACAGCGGGTGCAGGCCCGCATGCTGCAGCTGGCGGAACGGCCACCAGGACACGCCCCAGATGAAGGCGTTGAGCAGCAGAGCGAGAACGGGGAGCAGGGCGGAGGGCATGCAGATGCCCTAGCTATAGGGCGCTGAGAGTCAGTGCGTGTTGTCGGTGCGGGCCAGCATGAGTAAGTGGTCGACTTCGTCCTTGTGTAGGATGCAGTTGCTGGCGTGCCAGCGCTGGATCAGCCACATGAAGCCGGCGACCACCAGGCCGAAGGCGGTGATGGCACCGAACGACGACAGCCCCATGCCGGTGGACACGCTGTAGAACGCACCCAGGCCCAGGATGCACAGTTGCTCGTTGAAGTTCTGTACCGCAATCGAGCGGCCTGCGCCCATCAGGTTGTGGCCGCGGTGCTGCAGTAGCGCATTCATCGGCACCACCATGAAGCCGCCCAGGCCACCCAGGATGATCAGAAAGGGCACGGCGATCCACACGTTGTGGATGAAGTTCATCAGTATCACCAGCAAGCCCATGGCCAGGCCCAGCGGGATCACCTTGGTAGCCGTGTCCAGCCGCATGCGCATGGAAGCGGCAACTGCACCCACGGCGGTACCAATGGCCACCACGCCCAGCAGGCTGGTCGACTGGGTGATGCTATAGCCCAGGGCGGTGGCGCTCCAGGCCAGCACGATGTACTTCAGATTGCCGCTGACACCCCAGAACAAGGTGGTGGTGGACAGGGTGATCTGGCCCAGCTTGTCGCTCCACAGCCGCGAGTTGCAGCGCCAGAAGTCGGGCAGCAAGGCCAGGAAGTTGGACGGCATGGGCCGCATCTCGACGCCGGTGTCGGGGATGCGGGTGTTGAACCAGGCGGCCAATGCGTAGACGGCGATCAGCACGCTGATGGCGGCTTCGGGTGCGGTGTCGATGCCGGTGTTGATCAGCGGGATGTCGATGGCCAGCAGCTTCATCGACAGCATCGGGCTGACCAGCTGGCCGCCGAACAGCACGCCCAGGATGATGGAGGCAATCGTCAACCCCTCGATCCAGCCATTCGCCTTGACCAGCTGCGAGGCCGGCAGCATCTCGGTGAGGATGCCGTACTTGGCGGGCGAGTAGGCGGCGGCACCCAGCCCGACCACCGCGGTGGCCAGCAGGGGGTGCACGCCGAACAGCATCATCAGGCAGCCGACCACCTTGATGCTGTTGCTGACCAGCATCACCCGGCCCTTGGGAAAGGCATCGGCCAGCGCGCCCAGCCAGGGGGCCAGGATCACATAGAACAGCGCAAACATCGGCACCAAAGCCGCCTGCTGCCATTGGGCTCCGCCCGAACCCCGGATCATGGCCACCGACGCTACGAAAAGCGCTTGGTCGGCCAGTGACGAGAAGAACTGGGCCGACATGAGGGTAAAGAAACCGCGCTTCATTAAATACTTGTGGCGGCATCAGCTGGACTGATGCAGGTTGATTTAAGACATGTCTCCAGGGACAGCGGGTTATATCACGCGCTGGAATGCCAAAATCCGCAATAACCCCGGACCTAGCCCGCAACTCCGCCCCCCGACCCGAACGGACCCACCCCATGCCCCGCCCCATCCTGGCCACCATCCACACCGAATCCTTGCGCCACAACCTGGCCCGGGCCCGTGCCGCTGCGGGTGATGCCCGGGTCTGGGCGGTGGTCAAGGCGAATGCCTACGGCCACGGCATCGAGCGGGTGTTCGACGGCCTGCGCGGCGCCGACGGCTTTGCCCTGCTCGACCTGAACGAGGCCGAACGCGTGCGCGCCCTGGGCTGGCGCGGCCCGGTGCTGCTGCTGGAGGGCGTGTTCGAGCAGCGCGATCTGGAGCTGTGTTCGCGGCTGGACCTCTGGCATACCGTGCACTGCGACGCCCAGATCGACATGCTGGCCATCCACAAGACCAATGTGCCGCACCGCATCTTCCTGAAGATGAACACTGGCATGAACCGCCTGGGCTTTGCGCCGGAGCGCTACCGCTCGGCCTGGACCCGGCTCAACCTGCTGCCCCAGGTCGACGAGATCTCGCTGATCACCCATTTCAGTGACGCCGACGGCCCGCGCGGCGTGGCCGAGGCCATGGCCATCTTCAATGCCGTCACCGAAGACCTGCCGGGCGAGCGCAGCGTGGCGAATAGCGCGGCCACCCTGCGCCACACGCCGGGCGGCCCGCTGCAGCAGCCGGCACTGGCAGCCCAGGTGGCCGGCGACTGGGTGCGCCCCGGCATCGCCATCTACGGCAGCGCGCCGGACTTTCCGGCTTATAGCGCGGCCGACTGGGGGCTGCAGCCGGCCATGACGCTTGCTGCGAAAATCATAGCTACACAAGATTTACAGCCGGGCGCCAGCGTCGGATATGGCTCCAACTTTGTGGCCGGCGAGGCGATGCGCATCGGCATCGTCGCCTGCGGCTACGCCGACGGCTACCCGCGCATCTGCCCGACCGGCACCCCGGTGCTGGTCGACGGCGTGCGCAGCCGCACACTCGGCCGTGTCAGCATGGACATGCTGGTGGTCGACCTCACCCCCACGCCCCAGGCCCAGATCGGCACACCCGTCACCCTGTGGGGCCGGGCCGCCAACGGCGCGCTGCTGTCCATCGACGAAGTCGCGCAGGCTGCGGGCACGGTGGGCTACGAGCTGATGTGCGCGCTGGCGCAGCGGGTGCCGGTGGTGGTGGAGTAGGGCGGCGGTTGTCGCACAGCAAGGTGCTGTGCGATACTTTATCGATAGCGCGAGTACCAGCCTTCATCGGTGTCCCCCGCCCTTTTGGGATGCAAAACTGGGTGCTCAGTCCGCCGTTCCCTACGCCTTTTTATAAGCTTGCGGACTATTCCAGCATGTATTGACTATGTCCACTCGCAAATCGCTGTTCTTTTCCTTTCTGGACCGCTATGCGAGTCTGGCGATTTCCGTGGGTTCTTCTATGGTGATCGCCCGGCTGCTGACGCCTGCCGAAATCGGGGTGTTCTCCGTCACCATGGTGTTGCTGACCTTGGTGGCGTCGGTACGGGACATGGGCGCCGGCCAGTACCTGGTGCAGGAGCGCGAGTTGACCACCGAGCGCATACGCGCGGTGTGGGCGGTGCAGCTGGGTCTGGGGGTGGGTCTGGCGTGCCTGGTGGTGCTGGCCAGCTATCCGGTGTCCTTGTTCTACAAAGAGCCCCGCATGCGCGACATCATGTTGGTGATCGCCTTGAACTACGCCATCAACCCTTTTGGTTCGCTCACCTATGCCTGGCTGATGCGCGAAATGCGCTTTGAGAGCGTGGCCTTGATGCGGTTTTCGTCGGCGCTGCTCGGTGCGCTGGTGTCTATGGTCTTGGCCTGGGGTGGCCATGGTCCGATCAGTCTGGCTTTTGGCTCGCTGACGGCGACCGTGGTTGGTGCCCTGATGGCCAGCCACTACCGCCCCAAGTCGTTTCCCTGGATGCCGGGCCTGGGCGAGGTGCGTCGCGTGCTGAGCTTTGGCTCCAAGCTCACGGTCAGCTCCATCATCGGCGTGGTTTCCGGCGGAGCCCCCGAGCTGCTGCTCGGCAAGCTGCAGAACTTGACAGCTGCCGGTCTGTATTCGCGCTCCAACGGGCTGGTACAGATGTTCAATCGGCTGGTGATTGATGCGGTCGGTTCGGTTTGCCTACCGTGGTTTGCCAAACAGTCGCGCGAAGAAGGCGACTTCATCGCACCGTTTCTGAAAGCCACCGCCTACGTCACCGTGGTGGGTTGGTCTTTTTGTGTGGTGATCATTTGCCTGGCCCATCCCATCGTGCGGGTGCTGTATGGCACCCAATGGGACCAGTCGGTGGACCTGGCGCGCTATCTGTCGGTGGCGATTGCCTTCAGCGTGCCCGCATCGCTGTGCAATATTGCGCTGCTGTCGTCAGGCGCTGTGGCAAAGATTGCGCGGCTGACCGTTGTGAACGCACTCCAGACGGTGGCGTTTGTGGCGCTGGGCGCTTCGCAAGGCCTGGTGGCCTTGAGTCTGGCTGTCATCGTATCTGCAGCCATTAGCGCGGCGTATGCATTGCAGGTGACGGGGAAGCACCTCAAGTTGCCTTTGCGTGGCTTGTTGCACGCCGTGCGTCTGAGCGGGCAGGTGGCCTTGCTGACCGCTGTAGGCCCGGTGCTGGTGGTCGCCGAATTCGGTCTGTATCCAGAGACTTCCTTGCTACCCCTGGCATTGGGCGGTGCCAGCGCGCTGCTGGGGTTTGTGGCGGGTGTGATGGTGTTCAAGCACCCGTTGCAAGAAGAGCTGTTGTCGATCTGGGGCAAGATCAAGCGCTAATTCTGCAGTCCAGCCATAGCACCTCGTAAGGCGCCAGCGCCAAGCCCTCGCGCAGGCTGCGCACCGTGCCGCTGAGCAGGTCCACCGCCGTCTTCGGCTGGGCCGAAAACACCAACGCGGGGCAGTGCTGCGGCTGTTCGCTGAAGTTGGCCAGCACCAGCACGTGGGCGCCCCCTTTGCCGCGCATATAGCCGAGCACGCTGGGGTTGCCGGCGCGGAAGCCGGTCAGTTGGCCGCCGGCAAATACCTCCAGGCTGGACCGCACTTCGACCATGCGGCGCAGGCCCTGGTAGATCTGGCCGGGCACGCTGCTCTTTTTATTCCGCTGGCTGTACAGGCTGGCGCTGCGTGCCGGCCGATGTACCCAGCGGCTGTCACTGGCCTTGGCCGGGTCGTCCAGATAGCTATGGTCGTTCGGCGTGCCGACCTCGTCGCCCAGGTAGATCAGCGGCATGCCGCCGGTACTCAGGGCCACGCTGTGCAGCAGCAGGATGCGCGCCGGCGCCAGCGGGTCGCCTTGCTCGATGCCGGTCAGCGAGGCGCAGGTGCCGCTGATGCGGCAGTCACCGGTCGCAGGGTTGTCCTGGAACGGCACGCCGCGGGCAAAGCTGCCCTCGAAGCGGTTCACGTAAAACCGGTTCAGAAACTGCCGGTGCGGAAAGCCGTGGATGCCGAGCTGTATCGCGTCCTCGTCGGCAAATGTCCAGCCTATGTCGTCGTGGCTGCGCACATAGTTGACCCAGCTGGTGTCCGGGTCCAGGTTGTGGCGCTGCTCCAGCGCCTGCTGCAGCAGGTTCACCTCGCGCGTCGCCAGGCTGTTCCACAGCAAGGCCATCTGCAGTGGGTTGTAGGAGAGCTGGCATTCCTGCGGTGAGATGTACTTGACCACATCGTCCGGGTGCACGATGGCTTCGCTCTTGAACAGCATGCTGGGCGCGGCAATCCGCACCAGCGCGCTGAAGGCGCGGATCACCGTGTGCGCTTCCGGCAGGTTCTCGCACACCGTGCCGAGTCGCTTCCACACAAAAGCCACCGCGTCCATGCGCAGGATTTCGGTGCCCAGGTTGGCGATGGCCAGCATCTCGCCGGCCATGGCGGTGAACACCGCGGGGTTGCTGTAGTTCAGGTCCCACTGGAAGCTGTTGAAGGTGGTCCAGACCCAGCGGCCGTCGGCCAGCTGCGAGAACGCGCCCGGGTGCTGGTCGGGGAAGATCTCGCGCACGGTTTGGTCGTAGGCGTCGGGCAGCGTGCGGTCGGGAAACAGGTAGTAGAAGTCGGCGTACTGCGGGTCACCGGCCACGCAGGCGCGGGCCCAGTCGTGCTCATCTGAGGTGTGGTTGAAGATGAAGTCCAGCACCAGGCTGATGCCCTCGGCGCGCAGTGCGGCGGCCAGGGTCTGCAGGTCGGCCATGGTGCCCAAGGCCGGATTCACCTCGCGGTAGCTGCTGACCGCGTAGCCGCCGTCGCTGTTGCCGTCCGGGCATTTGAACAGCGGCATCAGGTGCAGATAGGTCAGCCCGAGTTCCTTGAAATAGGGGATCTGCTTCAGCAGCCCTTTCAGATTGCCGGCATACAGGTCCACGTAGCAGACGCCGCCCAGCATCTTCTGCGACTGGAACCAGCGCGGGTTCTTCTCGCGCTGCAGGTCCAGCGCCTGCAGGTCGGCCGGGCGCTCCAGCCAGGCGTCGAAGCCCACGGCCAGCAGCTCGACCAGGAAGTCCAGAAAGTCGGGCCGCGCACCGTACAGCGGGGCCAGCTCCTGCAGCAGGGTGGGGAAGTGGGCGTCCAGCCGGCTGGCAAACGCCTTCCAGGCCTTGCGCGCGGCCTTGGCCGCCGGGCGGGCCGCCAGCTGGGCGGTGACGTGCTGCTGGGACAGCTGAACTTGGTGGGCAACAGAAAGCATGGTGCGGCCAGTGTGTGGATGGAAAGAACGGCCGCGAGTGTACGCTCCAAAGCGCTTTGAGGCCCCCGCCGATTGAAGCCGCAAACACCTGGGCCGCGTACAGGGGAAACACTAGGCCGGCGCGGGCAACCTGCCCGATCAGCCTGCCGCTGCGCCCGCTATCCGGCCGGAGACGGCATGGCAATTCCATCAAAAGGGCTTTTGCCCATGACACCGGCCTGGCTACTATGGGCACTGGACGGTGCCGCCGGTGGATCGCAGCGGACGACTTATTTTTAAATAGAAAATGCTTGTAGCGCAGGCAGTACCTGCACTAGCAGCTATTTAAATCATAGTAGGCAGCCATTGTTTGAACCCCCGCGGGGAACTCACAGTCCCACCGGCCCTCCATCTAGAACAGCGGTGGCGGCCGATGCGGAGCATCATGGCCACCACGACCACAACAAAACTAGGAGGCTCGCATGCAGATCCAGATCAATACCGACCACAACATCGAAGGCCATGAAGGCCTGGCCAGCCACGTCACCGGCGTGGTACAGCATGCCTTGCAGCGCCTCAGCCCCCATATCACCCGCGTCGAGGTGCACCTGAGCGACGAAAACAGCGACAAGAACGCCCACCACGACAAGCGTTGCATGCTCGAAGCCCGGCTCGAAGGCCGGCCACCGGTCGCCGTGACCCACCATGCCGACACCTTGCACAAGGCGGTAGACGGCGCCGCCGCCAAACTGACCCGCAAAATCGACGACCTGATCCACCGCCTGCACGACCAGAAGGTGCGCAGCGACACGGTGATCGCCGCCGTGGTGCCGCCCGACGCCTAGCGCGCGGCCGGCCCGGTCCGCCGGCAGATTTAGAAGAAATCGGCCTCCAGCGCATATTCCACTAGCGTCAGCAGCTATTTAAACCATAGCAATCAAACGCCTCATCATGGCCAGGCCAGCCGGCGCCCGCGGCCGTGCGCGCCGGCCAGGGTGTAGAGCGACTGGGCCACGGTCAGGTCCTGCAGCGCGATGCCGGTCATGTCGAACACGGTGATGGCCTCGGCCGGGCGCTGCCAGCCAGTATCGGGCAGCAGCGTGCCGATCTCCTGCAGCGCACAGTCGGGCGCCCATTGCGACTCGCCCAGCTGGCGCGCCTGGGCTATGTCATCCACCACCAGCAGCGCCTGCTCCAGCAGGCCTTCGGGCAGCTCGCGCTTGCCCTTGGTGTCGGCGCCGACCGCGTTGATATGCGTGCCGGGCCGCACCGCGGCGCGCGAGAACAGGGGCTGGCGGCTGGGCGTGGCGGTGACCACGATGTCGGCGCGGGCCACGGCGGTATCGGCGTCAGGTGCATGGGTGATGCTGCAGCGCGGACTGAACAGCTCTTCCAGCACCGGGCTGGGCTGGCCTTGGGCGGTGACGTAATCCACCTGGGTCAGCGAGGGGCAGACGCGTAGCGCGTAGTCCAGCTGGATGCGGGCCTGCACGCCGCTGCCGAACAGGCACAGGCGGCGGCTGTCCGGCCGGGCCAACTGCTGGATGCCGATGCCGCCGGCCGCGCCGGTGCGCATGGAGGTCACATGGTTGCCGTCGAACAGGCCCAGCGGCCGGCCGGTGGCCGGGTCCATCAGCAGGATGGTGGCCTGGTGGGCGTCCTTGCCCAGGGCCCGGTTGGCGGGCCAGAAGCCGGCGACCTTCAGCCCCAGCGCCTGGTCGGCGGCGATGTCGCCCGACTTGATGCCGAACACCGTCTGCCCGCCCAGCGATTCGCGCACCAGCGGAAAGGTGCGGCCGCTGCGGTTGCTGTGGGCCTCGAAGGCGTGCCGCACGCAGCGCAGCGTGTCGTCGTGGGTCAGCAGGGCTTGCACGTCGGCGTTGTCGAGCAGCAGCAGGTCGTGGGGTGGGGTCATGGAGGTCTTTCGCTGGGGGTGTCTAGTTCTGGAAAATATATCTAATTTTAGATAAATAGTCAATTTCCAGAAAATAAGTCCAGCACCTACGCCACTGTGGTCGGCTACGATGCGGCTTTAGACAATTTGTCCAGGCCACCCACCATGCAGCCCAGCGCCAACCAGCATTTGTTCACCCAGCTCCAGCGGATCGCCGAGGGCCTGGGCAAGACCTTTGCGCCGTTTTGCGAGGTGGTGGTGCACGACCTGACGCATCCCAAGAACGCCATCCTGGCGATTGAAAACAACCTCAGCGGGCGCAACATCGGCCTGCCAGCCACCGAGCTGGGTCTGGCCCGCATCCAGGACCCCGATTACCCCGCGGTGATCGCCAACTACGCGAACCAGTTTGCCGACGGGCGCAAGGTCAAGAGCACCTCGATCGGTATCAAGAACGAGGCCGGCGACTATGTGGCGGCGCTGTGCCTGAACGTGGACCTGACCCTGTTCGGCGGCATCCAGGCGGCGATGGCGCAGTTCACCGCTATCGAATCCAGCGCAGTGACCGAAACCCTGGACGCTGCGAATGCCGACCGTATCCGCCAGACCATCGACGACTTTGCCGCCGCGCGCGCCACCACTTCGCGTGCGCTCAAGCCGGCGGACCGCAAGCAGCTGGTGCAGGATATCAAGCGCGCGGGCTACCTGGAGATCCGCCGCGGCGCCGAGATCGCCGCCGCCCACCTGGGTGTGTCGCGGGCCACGGTGTACAACGACGCCAAGTAGGGGTCAGACGCTGGAAGCGCTGACACTGACCTGCATGTCACTGACTTCCAGCGGCGTGTCGCCATAGTCCGAGATGAAGGCTACGTCGGCTGCGTCGCGGCCATAGGCCAGCACGATGCGGCCACCGCGCGGTGCGTCCTGGGTGGCGTCAAAGGTGTACCAGCGGTCGCCCACAAAGGCCTCGAACCAGGCGTGCAGGTCCATCGGCTCCAGCCCGTGCAGATAGCCGACCACGATGCGCGCCGGGATGCGCAGGCTGCGGCACAGCGCAATCCCCACATGGGCAAAGTCGCGGCACACGCCGGCGCCATGGGCCAGGGTGTCCAGCGCGTCGGTGGTGGCCGTGCTCACGCCGTACTGGTATTCCAGGTTGTCGTGTATCCAGGCGCGGATCTGCTCGACCTGGGCATAGCCGGGGGGCGCGCCGTTGACGATGCCCAGCGCGCGCTCGGCCATCTTGTCCGACGGGCAGTAGCGGCTTTGCAGCAGGTACAGCAGCGCGTAGTCGGGCAGCTCCTGCAGCGCTGTGGCGCCGGCCTCGGGGGCTACGGCGATGTCAGCGTCCACCTCTACCGTGGCGGCCACGGCGATCTGCGTGCTGCCCGGTGGCAACACCAGCCGCTGGCACAGGTTGCCGTAGCTGTCGATGTAGTCGGCGCTGGCCACCCAGGGCTGCAGTCCGTAGCTCTCCTGCAGCACCTGCTGGGCCTGGCCGTTGCGGGGTCGCAGCATGGCCACGATGGGGCACCCGGCGGCGCTGGTGACAGACAAGGTGCAGGTAGCGGTGAGTTGCATGGTGGTGGGCAGCAGTCAAATGTCCACAGCGTAGCGGCGTACCGCGACAAAGATGTAGGAGAACAGCGGTTCCTGCGGTCCGGCACCACGCTGGCTGGATTACATATCCGCTGTGCGCCACCAGTGGGTGGACGGCGCGGGCGCCTGCAGGTCCAGCCGCTCGCCCATGCGCGGGGCCACCACCGGCACCTGGGCTGCTGCGGCCAGCGCGCTGATGCGTTCGAACGGCTCGGTCCAGACATGCAGCGCCAGGTCGAAAGTGCCGTTGTGGATGGGCATCAGGTGCCGGCCCTGTACATCGATGTGGGCCTGCAGACTTTCTTCGGGCTGCATGTGCACGTCGGGCCATTCTTCGCCGTAGGCGCCGGTTTCGATCATGGTCAGGTCAAACGGGCCAAAGCGCTCGCCGATCTTCTTGAAGCCGTCAAAGTAGCCGGTGTCGCCGCTGAAGAACACGCGGGTATCGGCCGTCATCAGCACCCACGATGCCCACAGCGTGCTGCTGCCGTCCGACAGGCTGCGGCCCGAGTAATGCTGGGCCGGCGTGGCCACCAGGCGCATGCCGCCCAGCGTCGTGCCCTGCCACCAGTCGAGCTGCTGCACCTTGGCCGCCGGCACGCCCCAGGCGATCAGCCGGTCGCCCACACCCAGCGGCGTGATGAAGTGCGCCACCTTGGGCGCCAGCTGCAGGATGGCCGTGCGGTCCAGGTGGTCGTAGTGGTCGTGCGACAGGATCACACCGGTGATCGGCGGCAGGTCGGCAATGCCCATGGGCGGCGCGTGGAAGCGCTTGGGGCCGATGAACTGCAGCGGCGACGCACGCTCGGCAAATACCGGGTCGGTCAGCCAGAACTTGCCGTCCATTTTCAGCAGCATGGTCGAGTGCCCGAAGCGCCACAGGCTTTTGTCCGGCGCGGCCAGCAGCTCGGCCTGGGTCAGTGCCTGCACCGGCAGCGGCTGGGCCGGGGAGGCCAGCGCCGGCTTGTCCACCATGAAGCGCCACAGCAGGGTCAGCGTCTTCCAGGTGCCGATGGCGTGGCGTGGCACCGGGTTGCGGAATTTACCGTCGCTGAATTGCGGCGATGCGGTGTAGGTGGCGGTAGGCAGGGCGGGGGAGCAGAGGGTGTAGGCCATGGTGGTCAAGCCGATAAGGGCAATTTACGGGGTGAAGTAAAAAGTACACTGCACAGTGTAGTGCAATTGACAAAAAAAGTAAACTACGCGGTGTAAAATTTAGCCATGCTGTCTGAACCGTCTTTACCCACCCTGCTCACGCACCGCAAGCGCGAGGCCATCCTGCAGGCCGCCATCAGCGAATTCCGCGCCCATGGTTTTGCCGGCACCAGCATGGACCGCGTGGCCGCCGTGGCCGAGGTGTCCAAGCGCACGGTCTACAACCATTTCCCCAGCAAGGACGAGCTGTTCGCCGCCATCCTCACGCAGCTGTGGCAGCGCGCCCAGGGCCTGTCGGCCGTGGCCTATGAGCCCCAGCAGCCCCTGCGCGCGCAGCTGCTGCAATGCCTAGAGCAGAAGATGCGACTGCTCAACGACAGCAGTTTTCTGGACCTGTCGCGCGTCGCCATCGCCGAAATGATGCAGTCGCCCCAGCGCGCCCAGGCCATGGTGGCTCGCCTGGCCGAGAAGGAAGAAGGCCTGGTCACCTGGATACGCGCCGCCCAGCTCGACCAGCGGCTGCGCGCAGGCGTGGACCCGCAGTACGCGGCCGACCAGCTGCAAGGCATGGTCAAGTCCTTCGCCTTCTGGCCGCAACTGGCCTTGGGCCAGCCGCCGCTGGAGGCCGCGCAGCAGCAGCGTGTGCTGGCGGATTGCGTGGATATGTTTTTGGGGTTCTACGCTAGCCACGCCTAGGCTGCGCTGTTGATTGTGAAAGTGCTTGGGGAGGCAGACGGTTCACAGTGTGGGAGCCTGCGGTCAATCCACAGTGGAGCAGACGCAATGTCTGCGAGGGGCTCATTGCGGAAATTCAGAGCTCCTTAAAGCGGGCCACTACGGCGTCAGGTAGTATGTTGAACTGCAATACGGTAATTATCAGGCATGACAAATAAGGATAATAGCTGCAAACGAATTCACGCAGGCTGATGCAATTTTTCCTCGCTCTGCTTTCGTAATAATTCCGTCAAGAATTCCCGTAGAGTGGTGTTCAGCTCAATTCTAAGCCGCTGGGTTTGTTCGCGCCAGCGAGGAAGATCGACGCTAATTCCAAGCTCACCTCTCATCAACATCGCAAGTTCGTCCATACCTTCGGTCATTATTTCTATATCTGATTTAATGAATTCGCTATACGAAAACTGTAATTGCGACAATTCCTGCATTGTTTCTTTTAATTTTTCAAATGCCTTATCCGATATTTCTAATTGTGCATCGCACTCTCGTTGCAAGCGTCTAAATGCCTCAATGTCATTATCGCCTCGCAGGTTGTACTCTTTCATGGCGATAAGTAACTCAGTAATCTCCTTTTGTGCTTTTTCGCTTTCTTTTTCATGCATGCTTCTTTTTGAATGAAGATGTGCGTTGGGACTAAGATAAGCAATAGCACGCAAATAACCGATAGTAAATTTATTTGCGACGTCTCGCGCTTTCTCCGCTGTATCTAGATCGCTTATTAAAGTGACTTTTGCGACTGCAGCGAGAAATCCACTTAGACTCGACATGGGGTCAATTTCAGCAATGTTTAGCTTTGCGAGCGAGCCATAATAAACTTGCGCCTTCACTAGTTCGTCAACTGCTGATAGGTAAATCTCGCGCCGTGCAGCCGTAATTCGCGCTACGTGACCTTCACTTACCTTGTGTGCTATATCCTCTTTTTGACGGTCAGCATTCCCCGCAAGTGTCTGTCGAACACCTGACAACGTGATACGTGCCACCGTAACCGTGACGATAGCCGCGATCCCGCTACCAATAATCAAAGGATTGGCTAGAAGATAAGTGCTAACGGCAGTCAGAAGGGGAAGCACAAGTTCTGTGAAATGTTGGATTGACTCTTGCATCTGTGAACCTGTTATTTGATCGATAGACTCTGTAATCGTAGGTCCAATATAGCCAAGATTTTTGAGTCTTCGGAAGCTGGTGTGCGCTGCAGCGCACTTATCCCGATTTCCCCCAGACTTATACACCGCTTACCCCCAGACTTGCCCCTTTCACTTGGTGGATTTAGCTAGGACAATTGAGGCATGCTTAAATTACCGACACTTCCGGACCCTCTGAAGCACTTTTTTCATGATGGCCCGCTTGTACGACTGTGCGCGCTAATAATTGCACGTGCACCTTTTATTCTGATCAGCGCAGCCGCACTGGTGACTGCCTTGCACAAGGTCCCGTGAGTTTGAGATTTCTACGTCTTCTTTTGGCAGTTTCTACAGAACTATCCGCCTAATGTTTGAACAAAAGTGCCACAGCCAGAATCGCCGGTGAATTTTGAACAACCCTGACACGGAGTTGCTTGAGTCGCATCTTTTGTTTTACGGAAAAAAAGCACTGAATCTTTCGATTTTCAACCGATGTAGAGCTCATAAGCAATAGTTTTAAAAATTTAGATGGGTGTTGGTAGAAGTCGTTATTCTTTTCCCCCATCTTGGGGGGACTTTGCAGCATGTTCAATTTCTTGCAACTCATAAATCATTGCCTTTGCCAGAGTCTGATTTTCTTCATCCTCTTGTACAGCTTCGTGACCACCTTTGTGATGTGGTTCAATAAAAAATCGACTTGACTCATGGCGTGGCATCAAGCGTGTGACGGAGCGCCTCAAGTTTCTTTGCTCTATCAAAAAACGAGCCATCTCGTAAAAGAAGCCTGGGTCCAGTATTCATCTAAAGGGGCTCGTTGAATGACTACTGTTGACCGACTTCTGCTGATTATTCAGAATTCAAGCAATCCTTACAGAACTTCGGAAGATATTGGACAAATCGCTTTTCAATTTCATATGCGGCCTGCTGCTCCTCCGCGGTAAACACAAATGAGCGAGTACATTTTCTGCATTGGTAACGAATTCCCTCGTACTCCACCGCCTGTTCATCGTAGTGCCCAGTTGTACGCTGGCTACGCTTGCACCATTGCGAACGGTCTATTTGGATCCCCATGTGATGTAAGCGCTGTTTAACAACACCCCTTATGTTCGCTTCTGTCCGATAGCAGCCAGAAGCAGCCGGCTACATCTCTAGCTCAGTCAGCCATCCCGACTTCGCTCTAGCCTGTACAAAAAAGGCGGTCCGACGCATATTTAATCTGCGCTGAAAGCTATCAGATATAGAGCAAAAATTAAGTTCAGGACATCAATAGCGCACGGTGTTTTCGCTGGGTTGGACCAACCAATACAGCATCACCAACCAGCCAATCACCGGCAAGAAGAACAGCAGCTGCCACCAGCCGCTGCGGTCCGTGTCGTGCAGCCGGCGCGTGGTGACGGCGATGTAGGGCAACAGGGTGGCCAGCGAGAAGGCGGCCGACAGCTTGTCGCTGATGACGCCTAGCACCAGGGTGGCGATCAGGCAGAACAGCGCCCACCACCAGAATTCCGGCCGCGATGCGCGGCCGCCGAAGCTGGCGTATTGGGAGAAGCAGGTGCGCACGGATTCAGTGAACTGCATGGGACGACCTTTGGATGGACAAGGGGCCGAGGTTAGCGGGCTTCGGTGGCCGGCTGGTCCGCTCCATCCCCCATTTGCGGTAAATCCTAGGCCGCCTCAGCCACCCGGTCCAAGCCTTGCAGCAGATCGGCACGCAGCACCTCGGCAAAGCGGCGCAGCTTGGCCGGGTAGAACTGGGCATACGGGTATAGCAGGTACATCGGCAGCGGGGCGGCATGCCAGTCTGGCAGCAGGTGCAGCAGCCGGCCGGCGCGTACGTCGTCGGCCACCGCCCAGGCGGAGGCCACGCAGACGCCCAGGCCCATCAGCGCCGCGTTGCGCATGGCAAACAAACTATCGGTACTGATGCGCGGCTGCAGTGGCAGGCGCAGCTGCTCGCCGCCGCTGTGCTGCAGCGTGATGTCGTTGCGGTAGAAGGTGCGCAGGGCCAGCCAGGGCAGGGCGGCCAGCTGGGACGCGTGGCGAGGCAGTGGGCCATCGCCCAGCAGCGCGGGTGCGGCCACCACGATGCGCGGGATCTCGGCCATCTTCACCGCCACCACAGCCGGGTCTTCCACCGTGCCGACGTGGATCGCGCAGTCGATGCCGTCGGAGATGAAGTTGGGCGTGCCGTCGTGCAGCAGCCACTCCACCGCCACGCGCGGGTATTGGCGCAGGTACTGGGCCAGCGGCGCGATCAGCTGCTGCTGGCCAAACGCATGCGGCGCCATCACCCGCAGTGTGCCCTCGGGCAGGTCGTGGCTGCCGCGCAGGTCGGACTCGAAGGCCTCCCAGCGGCCCAGCAGCTCTTTGGCGCGGTCAAAGCAGCGCGCGCCGTCTTCGGTCAGCTGCATGGCGTGGGTGGAGCGCTGCAGCAGCTTGATGCCCAGCGAGCGTTCCAGCGCCTGCAGCCGGCGGCTCACCGTGGGCTGGGTGGCGCCCATCTGCGCGGCAGCGGCCGACAGGCTGCCGGCCTCGACGATGCGCACAAAGGTTTGCATCAGCTCGATGCGGTCGGGGGCTGTCTTCATACGCACAGCGTATATCAATTCTGCCTAGCACGGGCGTTCCCAGGGGATCGGGATTCCGGGACACTCAGGCCATTCCAAGATCCAAGGGTTTTCACCATGTCTTCTACCGTTATTACGCATAACCAACCCACCGCCGTCCTGCCCGGTGCGCTGGTGCTACTGCTGGCCGCCGGCGCCGGCCTGGCGGCGGCCGCGCTGTACTACGCCCAGCCCATGCTGGGGGTGCTGGGCAGCGAATTCAACGCCACGCCCGGCGCCATCGGCCTGGTGCCGACCTTGACCCAGCTCGGCTACGCGCTGGGCCTGATCCTGCTGGCGCCGCTGGGCGACCGCTTCGACCGGCGCCGCATCATCCTGGGCAAGGCGGCGGTGCTGACCCTGGCCCTGCTGCTGGCGGCGGCCGCGCCGAGCATCCAGGTGCTGCTGGTGGCCAGCCTGGTGATCGGCGTATCCGCCACGCTGGCGCAGGACATCGTGCCGGCCGCTGCCACCCTGGCGCCCGAGGCCAGCCGCGGCAAGACTGTGGGCACGGTGATGACCGGCTTGCTGCTGGGCATTCTGCTGTCGCGCGTGGTGTCGGGCTTTGTGGCCGAGCATGCGGGCTGGCGCGGCATGTTCGTGGTGGCGGCGCTGAGCATCGCGCTGCTGGGCCTGGCCATCTGGCGCGGCCTGCCGCGCTTCAAGGCCACCACCCAGATGCCGTATCTGGCACTGATGGCCAGCCTGTTCACCCTGCTGCAGCGGTACAGCGGCCTGCGCCGCGCCGCCCTGGCCCAGGGCCTGCTGAGCGTGGCCTTCAGCGCCTTCTGGTCGACCCTGGCGGTGATGCTGCATGCGGCGCCGTTCCACCTGGGCAGCGCGGCCGCCGGCGCCTTTGGCCTGGCCGGCGCCGCCGGGGCGCTGGTGGCGCCGATGGCCGGCCGGGTGGCCGACCGCAAAGGCCCCGAGGTGGTGACGCGCCTGGGTGCCGGCCTGGTGGTGATTGCCTTCCTGGCCATGGCGATGGGTGATGGCCCGCTGTGGCTGATCGCCGCCGGTGCTGTGCTGTTCGACTTGGGCGTGCAGGCCAGCCTGATCGCCCACCAGACCATCGTCTACGGCCTGGAGCCTGCGGCGCGCAGCCGGCTGAATGCGGTGCTGATGGGCAGCATGTTCATCGGCATGGCCAGCGGTGCCTGGCTGGGCAGCCAGGCGCTGGCCCAGTGGGGCTGGCAGGGCGTGTGTGGCCTGGCGGCCCTGGCCGGTATGGCCGCGCTGGCGGTACGCCTGTGGCCTGCGACCAAAATATAAGAAAAATAAGCCTCTAGCGCAGACAGTACCAGCGCCAGTAGCTACATTTTTTGTAGTGCATCGGCGCGCGCCTGGTCCAGCAGCGCGCAGAGCACCGGGTTGTCAATGCCGCAAGACAGCAGTTGCGCGGCGGGCCGGCTTGCAGGCTGGCCCAGTGCGCCGCGGTGCAGGTGCGAACGCACCGAGAACTCGCGCATGCCGCTACGCGCCGCCAGGGTTTGCAGCTCGTCGATCCAGCCCATGGCGCGCGTAGGCGCATGCTGCACCGCCAGGCCGCACAGCACGTCCAGCGTATAGGCCTTGCCCCACAGGTAGGCGTCGGGCAGGCGCACGCAGCGCGCGGCGGCGTCCACCAGGATGTCCATGGCCTGCTGCACCTCGCCCCGCGCGATCGCCACCAGGCCCAGGCCGCGCCCGGCAATGCCCTCCCAGCACGGGTCGCGCAGCTGGCAGCCCAGTGCAAACGCGTGCTCGAACCGGTCCGCCGCGGCCGCCACATCGCCCCGCAGCAGGTCGGCCTCGGCGCGCAGCGACTGCGGCCAGGGCAGGAACGCGGTCCAGCATTGCTGTGCCAGCGCGACGGACTGGTCCAGTGTTGCAATGGCAGCGGCCAGTTCACCCTGCAGCAGCAGGCAACGCCCGCGCATCGACAGCGCATAGGCGTGCTGCTTGGCGTCGCCTTGCGCGTGCGCCAAGGCCACGGCCGTGTCCAGCAGGGCCAGCGCCGGCGCATAGTGCGCGGTGTCGCTGAGCACTGCGCCATGCACGGTGGCAATGCGCGCCTGCTCGGCCGGGTCGTCGCGGGCCAGCGGTGCAGCCCGCTGCAGCCACACCAGCGCCCGCTCGTAGCGGCCACGCAGAAATTCCACATAGCCCAGTTCGCGGCATGCCGCGGCGGCCAGGCTGGGCGATGCATCCAGGCCCACGGCCAGCACCTCGTGCAGGGCTACCGCGCCTTCTTCGTCGCGCCCGCGGGCCGCGTGCACCAGGGCGCTGCCCAGTGCCAGCCTAGCGCGCGCCCGCAGCACGGCGTCGCCGGTGGCATCGGCTTCCACGATGGCGTGGCGCAAGCACTGCAGGCCGGCGTCCAGCGCGCCGGCCCCGATCGCCGCCTCGCCGGCGTTGATCTGCGCGATGGCGGCGGCGCGGCCGGTGGCGGGGCGCGCCGTGGGGGCGGCGGTCATGGTGGCCATCGCCGCATCCAGCGCGGCACCGGGCGGCACACCCAGTTCCCGCATGAACAAGGCACGGCAGGACGCCGCCTGGCGCGCCGCCCCCAGGCCATCGCCGGCGGCGGCCAGGCTGCGCACCAGCAGCGCCTGGTAGTTTTCATCCAGCGGGTTCAGGCCGACCAGCCGGGCCGCCAGGTCGGCCGCGTCGGGGGCACTGCCGGCGGCCAGGCGCGCCAGCGTGGCCTCGCGCAGCACTTCTTCGGTGGTGGCCCGCAGGTGCCGGCGCTCGGTGGCCAGCCACACATCGAATGATGGGCTTTTGCTGAACGCCAGGCCTTCGAGCAGCGGCCGGTCCAGGCCGGGTACACGCAGCGCGTCGGCCCAGCGGCCGCGGGTGACGACCTGGATGTCCACATACACCGTCGGCGGCAGGCGCAGCGCCAGGGTTTCGCCACGCAGTTCGTCCAACCCAAGCATGCGGCGCAGCTCGCTGAGGTTCCAGCGCAGTGTGGCCAGCGGGTCTTCGGCCTCTTCAAACAGCAACTCGGCCAGCCGTTGGCGGCTGGCCGGTGCGGTGTTGCACAGCAGGTAGGCCAGCAGGCCCCATACCTTGCGGCCGCGCGGGCTGGGCAGGGCCTGGCCGTCCCGCTCGATCCGGGGCACGCCCAGCAGATGGATGGCCAAACCCATGGCGGGTACCTGCTGCGGCCCTAAGCCTCGGCCGTGGTCGGGTCGATGGTGCCCACCACCTGCGCCACGCTGTCCGCCGGGAAGCCACCGCGTTGCGCATGCTCGCGCACCAGCGCCTCGTTGGCGGCGTTGTAGACGCAGTACATCTTGCCGTCGGTGACATAGCTGTGCACCCACTGCACGTCCGTGCCCATGGCCTGCAGCACGCCGCAGGATTTTTGGGCGGCGGCCTGCAGCTCGCCGAGCGCCCAGGTGCCGAGGCCGGGGATGTTGCGTTCGATGACAAATTTAGGCATGTGCGTGTCCTTTCAAAGTGGATAGGGACCCCGAAGCTAAGGTGTCTGCGTGTGAGCCAGCGTGTGAACCCGTGGGTGCCGGCGGCAGTCCTTCGCAGGCCGGCTGGGTGCCCTGTACATTGGCCACGCGGCGGCGGGTGGGCTCGGCCCATCCGAGGGCCTCTGCGGCGTAAGAATCCAGCTCGGACCGGTCCAGCCCCAGGTCGCGCAGCGCATGCGCATCCAGAAGGTGCTGTGCGCTATATTGTTGGCGACGCTGGCGCCGGTACGCAAGCCTGTCGGCCCACCAGAGCCAGAAAGACCGTGCCAAGCGGGGCAGGCGGGAGGGTGTAGCAGAGGCAGCCATACAGAACTCCGTGGAAGTGGATGTAGGCCGCTACCGTAGGCCGCGCCAGTGTGAGCCAGCGTGTGAGCCCGGCGCAGGGCTTGTATATAGAGAAATAGGCTTCCAGCGCTTGCTTACTCTGCGATAGCCGCTCTATTTTTAATAGTAAAGAACCACCATGTCACATTCCAGCCAGGTCACCGTGTCGCTGCCCTCGTTCGGCCAAAGGCTGAAACGCCTGCGCCGCAGCAAGGGCTGGAAGCAGGCCAGCATCGCCGCGCTGGCCGGGGTGAACCAGGCCACGGTGTCGCGCTGGGAGGCGGGCACCGTCCTGCCATCGGAAGACACCATGCAGGGTCTGTTGAGCGCGCTGGCCTCGGCACCGGCGCAGGATGCCGCCTTGCAGCGCCTGGTGCAGCACTGCAGCCAGCCCGCGCATCTGGTCACCGACGTGGACCACCGGCTGCTGGCCGCATCCCTGCCGCGGCAGCAGATCTGGGGCGTGCCGGTGGCCGGTTTGCTGCACACCTCGCTGTGGCGCTTTGCCACCGAAGACATTGCCCAGGCCGAGGCCCAGCTCGGCGCCAGCGGCTGGTGGGAGCAGCATGCGCCCGCGCCGGTGCTGGTACAGGTACGCACCGCGCAAACCGTGGGCCTGCAGATCCGCCCCAGCACCATGCTGTGGGAGCGGGTCTGGCTGGCCAACGGCTTGCCGGCCCGGCTCTGCACCACGCTGAGCAGCCACGCATAAGTTATGCGTTGACGGGGGTCTGGCCGGCCGGCACCATCGGCCGATGCCCGCAAGTTCCGCCTCCCTCGCTCCCGCCCCCACCATCACCACCCACTGGCCGCGCATCACCACCCTGTGGCTGTGCGGCGTGCTGGCGGCGATGCAGTTTTCCAAAGTCTCGTTCGCCTTCCAGGCCTTGCAGGCCGCCTATGGCGCCACGCCGGCTGCCATGGGCTGGATTCTGTCCACTGTCGGCATGGTTGGCCTGGTGTTTGGCGTCACCGTCGGGCTGGTGGCGCCGGCCATCGGCTACCGGCGCCTGCTGCTGGCCGGCATGGGCCTGGGCGCGGTGCTGGCCCTGCTGCAGTCGCTGGCGCCGCCGTTGCCGCTGCTCTGGCTGACGCGCTTGTTCGAAGGCGTGTCGCAGCTGGCGGTGGTGGTGGCCGCGCCCACCCTGGTGATGCAGCACAGCGCGCCGCGCCACCGCTCGATCGCCATGGGGCTTTGGAGCACCTTTGTCGGCGTGGCGTTTGCGCTGACCGCGGCCGGCGGCGGCTGGGTGCTGGCGCGCTTCCAGCTCAGCGGCCTGCTGCTGGTACATGCGGTGGGTATGGCGGCGATGTGCGTGGCCGTGCTGTTCCTGGTGCCGGCCGACGGCGCGCGCAGCCAGCCCTGGCCGGCGCTGGCCAGCCTGCCGCAGCTGCATGCGCGCATCTACAGCCAGTGGGCGACGGCGCTGCCCGGTGGCTGCTTCTTCTTCTACACCGCCAGCGCGATTGCCTTGTTGACCTTTGTGCCGCAGCACGCGGGGGCGGACCGGCCTTGGCTGGCCGTGCTGCTGCCGCTGGTCAGCATTGCCGGCACCTTTTCCGCCGGCTGGCTGGCCCAGTCGCTGGTGGCCCCGGCGCGGTTGGTGCGCGCGGCCTTTGCCGGCGTGGCCCTGGCCGGGCTGGCGCTGGGGGCTTGCCTGACGCTGGGTTTGGCGATCGCACCGGTGGCGTTGCTGCTGCTGTACCTGGTGGGCCTGGCCGGCGGGGCCTCGTTCGGGCTGATTCCCTACCTGAGTCCGCTGCCCGCGACTCAGGCCCGCGCCACCGGCGCCGTGGCCCAGCTGGGCAACCTGGGCTCTACCCTGGGTCCGCCGGTGTTTGCCTTGGCGACCATGGCGTTGGGCGCTTGGGGCTTGGTGCTGCCGCTGCTGGGCTTTGCATTGCTGGGCTGTGCCCTGGCCAGCGTGGGCACGCGCCGGCACCAGGCAGCGCTGCAGAAATCTTAGCCAAATCTGCCTCTGGCGCAGGTACTGCTTGCGCAAGCAGCTATAAAATCAATAGCTACTGTGTTTTTACACAGTTTACGGCTATATTCCCCGCATGGCCAAAGACAAAACCATCTACACCTGCAATGAATGCGGCGGCACCACGCCCAAATGGCTGGGCAAGTGCCCGCACTGCCAGGCCTGGAACACGCTGATCGAATCCATCGCCGAGCCGGCCGCGTCCAGCAAGAACAACCGCTTCGCCGCACTCGCCAAGACCGCCGAGGTGATGGCCCTGGCCGACATCGAAGCCAGCGACTTCGAGCGCACGCCCACCGGCCTGGACGAGCTGGACCGGGTGCTGGGCGGCGGCATCGTTGAAGGCGGCGTGGTGCTGATCGGCGGCGACCCGGGCATCGGCAAATCGACCTTGCTGCTGCAGGCGCTGGATGCCTTGCAGCGCTCGGGCCAGAAGACGCTGTACGTGACCGGCGAGGAGAGTGGTGCCCAGGTGGCACTGCGTTCGCGGCGTCTGGGCATCGTCAACAGCCAGGTGCAGGTGCTGGCCGAGATCCAGCTGGAGAAAATCCTCGCCACCCTGCAAACCCACCGGCCGCAGATCGCGGTGATCGACTCGATCCAGACCGTGTATTCGGACCAGCTGACTTCCGCCCCCGGCTCGGTGGCCCAGGTACGCGAATGCGCAGCGCATCTGACGCGCGCCGCCAAGTCCAGCGGCGTGGCCATCGTGCTGGTCGGCCATGTGACCAAGGAAGGCGCTCTCGCCGGCCCGCGCGTGCTGGAGCACATGGTGGACACGGTGCTGTATTTCGAGGGCGACACCCACAGCAGCTTCCGCCTGGTGCGGGCCATCAAGAACCGCTTTGGCGCGGTCAACGAGATCGGCGTGTTCGCCATGACCGAGCACGGCCTGAAGGGCGTGAGCAACCCCAGCGCCATCTTCCTGAGCCAGCACCCCGAGCCGGTGCCCGGCAGCTGCGTGATGGTGACGCTGGAGGGTACGCGGCCGCTGCTGGTGGAGATCCAGGCGCTGGTCGACAGCGGCGGCCCCAGCCCGCGCCGCCTGAGTGTGGGGCTGGACAAGGACCGGCTGGCGATGCTGCTGGCCGTGCTGCACCGCCACGCCGGCATTGCCTGCATGGACCAGGACGTGTTCGTCAACGCCGTCGGCGGCGTGCGCATCAGCGAGCCCGCGGCCGACTTGGCGGTGCTGCTGGCCATCACCTCCAGTCTGCGCGGCAAGCCGCTGCCCAAGGGCTTTATCGCTTTTGGCGAAGTCGGACTGGCTGGCGAGGTACGGCCCGCGCCGCGCGGCCAGGAGCGGCTGAAAGAAGCCGCCAAGCTGGGTTTCAGCGTGGCCATCGTGCCCAAGGCGAATGCGCCCAAGAAACCCATCGAGGGCCTGACCATCCACGCGGTGGAGCGGGTCGAGCAGGCGATGGAGGTGGTGCGCGGCCTGGCTTGAGGTGCGCTGGCCGAGGCTGCGAAAATACCGGGATGCAAATTCAAAAAATCCTGGTTCCCGTCGGCGTTGTGCTGCTGTTGGTGGTGGCTTACCGTGAATATTCCTGGGCTGGTGTGGCGATGGCGCTGAGCCTGGTCGTCACCTGGATACTGCTGCACTTCACCCGCATGCTGCAGGTGATGAAGCGCGCCACGAATCGGCCCATAGGCTCGGTGGCCAGCGCGGTGATGCTGAACGCCAAGCTGAAACCCGGCGTGACCCTGCTGCACGTGGTGGCCATGACCAAGTCGCTAGGCTTGTTGCAGTCGCCCAAGGACAGCCAGCCCGAGTTCTACCGCTGGACCGACGGCACGCAATCGCATGTCACCTGCGAGTTCAAGGACGGCAAATTGGTCCAATGGACGCTGGAGCGCCCGGTCCAGCCCGACACCGACAGCCCCGTCTCCGGCGCCTGAGCAGCCCGTAAAATCTCCCCCACCCCACCTAAAGCCCAAGGAAACGCAATGTCCCCGCAACCCCCTTCGATGTCTGACCGCGACGGCAAAATCTGGATGGACGGCCAGATGGTCGAATGGCGCGATGCCAAGATCCACGTGCTGACGCACACCTTGCACTACGGCTGCGGCGCGTTCGAAGGCGTGCGGGCCTACAACACGGTCAACGGCCCGGCGATCTTCCGCCTGCAGGAGCACACCGAACGCCTGTTCAACAGCGCCAAGATCCTGCGCATGAAGATCCCGTTCACCCAGGAACAGGTGAACGAAGCGCAATGCGCGGTGATCCGTGAAAACAAGCTCGAATCCGGCTACCTGCGCCCGCTGACCTGGATCGGCGACAAGAAGCTGGGCGTCTCGCCCAAGGGCAATACCGTGCACCTGATGGTCGCCGCCTGGCCCTGGGGCGCGTACCTGGGCGAAGAAGGCATGCAGCGCGGCATCCGCGTGAAGATCAGCAGCTACACCCGCCACCACGTCAATATCACCATGACCCAGGCCAAGGCGGTGAGCAACTACACCAACTCCATCCTGGCCAATATGGAAGCCACCGACGACGGCTACGACGAAGCCATGCTGCTCGACGCCAATGGCTTTGTGTCCGAAG
The DNA here is from genome assembly GCF_031458075.1 of Rhodoferax ferrireducens. Taxonomy (GTDB): domain Bacteria; phylum Pseudomonadota; class Gammaproteobacteria; order Burkholderiales; family Burkholderiaceae_C; genus Rhodoferax_B; species Rhodoferax_B ferrireducens_A. The sequence continues at coordinate 584,662 of NZ_JAVDXT010000003.1, forward strand.
GCGCAGGCGAGAACCTGTTCGTGGTCAAGGGCGGCGTGGTCTACACCCCCGATCTGTCGGCCGGCGCGCTGAATGGCATCACCCGCAACACCGTGTTCCACATCTGCAAGGACCTGGGTCTGGAAGTGGTGCAAAAGCGCATCACCCGCGACGAGGTCTATATTTCCGACGAGGCCTTCTTCACTGGCACCGCCGCCGAAGTCACGCCGATCCGTGAACTCGACCGCATCGAGCTGGGCAGCGGTTCGCGCGGCCCGATCACCGAAAAAATCCAGTCGGCCTTCTTTGACATCGTCAACGGCCGCAACCCCAAATACGCCCACTGGCTGACGAAGGTTTCCGCATGAGCAACGCCAACATCGAACTCCTGGCCAAAGACCTGAACCCCCAAGGCGGCGTGTTCTGCCCCAGCCCCAAGGCCGACATGAAGCTGTGGAACAGCCACCCCAAGGTCTACCTGGACGTGGCCCACACCGGCTCGGCCAAGTGCCCGTACTGCGGCACGGTCTACGCGCTGAAAGCCGGCGAACACTTCGGCGGTGGCCACTAACTCCCTGGTCATCGCCCCCCAATGGATTGGGGACGCGGTGATGACCGAGCCGCTGATGCGCCGGCTGCAGGCGCGCGGCGAGCGGCTGACCGTCGGCGCGCTGCCCTGGGTGGCGCCGGTCTACCGGGCCATGCCGCAGGTGGCCGAGGTCATCGACTTTCCGTTCCAGCACGGTGGCCTGCAGTGGCAGGCGCGGCGCGCGATGGCGGCCCAGCTCAAGGCCCGCTTCGACGCCGCCTATGTGCTGCCGAACTCGCTGAAGAGCGCGCTGATCCCGTTTTTGGCGCGCATTCCGCGCCGCGTCGGCTACTTGGGCGAGGCCCGTCTGGGCCTGTTGACCCAGCGGCTGAAGAACCCGCCGCGCGACGAGCGCCCGCCGATGGTGGCGTTTTATTCCGCGCTCAGTGGCGAGTCCGGCCTGGAGCAGGACCGGCCGCAGCTGCAGATGGACGCCCAGGTGGTGGCCCAGGCGCTGGCCGATTTAGGCCTGCAGCGCGGCGGCTATGTGGTATTTGCACCGGGTGCCGAGTACGGCCCGGCCAAGCGCTGGCCGGCCGCGCACTTTGCGGCGCTGGCCCAGCAGCTCGATGTGCCGGTGGTTTTGCTGGGCTCGGGCAAGGAGCGCGCTTTGTGCGAAGAGATCGCCGCGCCGGTCAACGCTGCGCGCCCTGGTTGGGCCTTGAACTTTGCGGGAAAAACGACTCTGGAGCAGGCCCTGTCTGCGATAGCAGCTACGAAAAGCATAGTAAGCAATGATTCCGGCCTGATGCATGTGGCGGCGGCCTTCGGCGTGCCCCAGGTGGCGGTGTTCGGCTCCAGCAGCCCGTTGCACACCCCGCCGCTGAACGACCGCGCCCAGGTGCTGTGGCTGAAAAACGATCCGGCCTACCAGCCGCCGCTGGACTGCGCGCCCTGCTTCCAGCGGACCTGCCCGCTTGGGCATACGCGCTGCCTGGTGGATGTGACGCCGCAACGGGTGCTGGCCGCCCTGGCTTGAAGCTTGCGTAGGTTTGCATAGCGGCCACGGCCGAATTGCAATATCCTGCGGCCAAATCGGTAGTTTCGCACCGTGCGTTGGCCGAAGAAATGTTACATTGCGCGGCTGCAGCGCTTTCGACATCGGCTGCATCGATGCCCAGACGTATACCGGGCGGATCGCAGAAAAACACGGACACGCGCCACACACCGATGACCGCCAAGAACCAAACCCCGATCCTGCAGCATCTGGTGGATATTACCGGCCACCGCGACCACTCGCGGCTGGAGTTGTCGGTGGTTTCGGCGCTGCGCCAGCTGATGGACATCCGCCGCGTCCGCAAGCTTGAGTTTTCCACCCACAACGGCGCAACCTCGGTGCGCCCCATGCTGCTGCTCGACGAAGGCCAGGTGCTGGCCGAGAGCGAACACGCAGGCCCCGAGCACGGCGAGCCCCTCAGCGCCTACCCCGAGCTGCTGGACTGCATCGAAGAAAACACCAACAGCACCCAGCGCATCGACGCCGATGGCACGGTGACCCTGTGGCTGCCGGTGCGGCTGGACCAGAAGGTGGTGTCCTGCATCGAGATCACCAACGACAAGGCCTATAGCGCCCAGACCATCGAGGTGATCCACGGCATCATCGAGGTCTACCGCAACTACCAAAGCCTGCTGGACTACAGCGAGCGCGACGCGCTGACCGGCCTGTTCAACCGCAAGACCTTTGACGAGCAGTTCGCCCGCTATGCGCGCGGCAGCACGCCGCCTGGCGAGCGGCGCGGTGCCGACACCCAGTGGTTGGCGGTGGTGGACATCGACCATTTCAAGCAGGTCAACGACCGCTTCGGCCATGTGTACGGCGACGAGGTACTGATCCTAGTGGCCAATCTGCTGCGCTCCTCGTTCCGCGCCAACGACCGCATCTTCCGCTTTGGCGGCGAGGAATTCGTGGTGCTGCTGCGTTCGGCCGACCTGGACAGTGCGCGCAGCATCTTCGAGCGCTTCCGCCAGAACATCGAGGAGTACGACTTTCCCCAGGTGGGCCGCGTCACCGTCAGCGTGGGCTTTACCGGTACCAGCCAGGGCGCGCCGGTGGAGATCCTCGGCCATGCCGACCAGGCGCTGTACTACGCCAAGCAGCATGGCCGCAACCAGGTCTGCTTCTACGAAGAGCTGATGTCCAGCGGCGCCCTGCAGGTCGCCGACGTGGCACACAACGACGTCGAGCTGTTCTAGCACACCGCTGTCTGCCCGGTACGGGGCATTGCGGGTACGCTCATGGCAGTATCGAGATGGAAAAGATGGGATGCCTTCAAGAATGAGAATACTTGCCTTTCCTTACCGGGGGATTGCGTACAACGATGGGTTTTACGATGCGCTCAGCGCCCAAGGGGCGGAGGTCATCAGCGGTGAATGGGCTGGCAAATGGCTGCTGCAAAACCTCCGAAAGCAAGATGCCGTACATATCCATTGGCCGTCTTTTCTGTATGCATCGTCAGGCACATCAGGTGCTGTTCTGGCTTCCTTTCTAAGATTTGTCGTACTGCTTGCCGTCATGCGGATGCGGACGAAGAAGATCTACTGGACTGCCCACAACCTCATGCCGCATGACCGCTGTGTCTTGCCATGGTTGGATACGCTGGCCCGGCATTGCATGATCGCAATGGTGTCCAAGATTTTTGTGCATGGGGCCTCTGCGCAAAAGGTTTTGGTGGACCGCTTTCCGCGTGCAGCACCTAAATGCATCACCATCCCCCACGGAAACTGGATCGGCCATTACCCACCAGAGCAAACCCGGGAAACGGCGCGGGCGGCATTGGGGTTGCCCCCGGATGCGTTCATTTATCTATTTTTTGGACAATGCAAGCCGTATAAGAATCTGGATGGCTTGATGCGGATTTTCTTGAAGCAAGCCTCCCGCAACGATGTGCTTTTGGTCGCCGGAGGGTTTTCGGACAAGCAATACCTCGCTTCTATCCGGGAGATAGCCGGCAATGACGCCAGAATCAGGCTCGATGCGCGTTTTATTCCCAATGAAGAGGTTTCATCGTATGTGATGGCCAGTGATGCCATGTGTGTGCCCTACCGGGAGATACTGACCTCGGGCACTGCGATGCTGGCATTGGGCTTTGGCAAGCCCGTGATCTCCATCAACCGTGGATTTCTCCGCGATGTCATTCCGTCCCAGGCGGGGATACTGATCGAACCCGACAATGCAGAGCAGCTTGCACAGGCGCTACGCACAATCCAGGAAAAGCCTTGGCAGAGCGACGCAATCATCCGCCATGCAAAGCAATTTACCTACGAAGACGCTGCCGCTATTTTCCTGAAAGAAGCAGCTTCTTAAACGTCCAAGCGATTGGTTTTAGCAGGCTTGGGGCGTCACTCCAGCACGGTGCGCCCATTGACGGCTTGTACAGGCCGGTTGTTCGGGTGGTGCATAACGTGGGTAAATGCCTCGATCTGTTCGGCGGAAGCCGAGACCGGGGCTTTCATCACCAGCCAGCGCACGCCCTCGGAGCAGGGCGGCGTGGTCAGCGAGCCACTGAAGCGGTAGTAGGCGCGGTTGGCCGGCAGCAGGCCGGCGGCGGCGAAGGCTTGTGGCAAGGCCATCTTGGCGCCGGCCTCGGTCGGCATCAGTGGCCAGATCTTGGCCAAGGCCTTGTTGGCCGCGCCCTCGCGGAACATAACCGCCACCACCGCCAGGTTGCCATCCTTGTCGGCGTGCACCAGATGTCCTTCCAGGGCGTAGGATTTGCCGCGGATCTGGTTTTCGCTGGGCGCATGGAAGTGGAACTGCTTCAGCTCGAAGACGGTGCCGTCCAGGGTGATGCTGCTGCCTGGTGCGTAGTTCACCTGCACGGTGTGGCCGTTATTGAGTATTTCGGTGCCGCCGGCCTGATAGGCGAAGTGGATCGGCTTGAGCTGCGCATGGATGAAGCCGACCAGATTGATGGGCGACTGGTTCCTGCCCGCACAGGTCGCGTTTTCCGGTGTGAGCCGGGCCCACTCCGCAGGGCCGTCTTCACCGGCGTAGGACCAGTGCGGCACATCGGCCGCCCATGCACCCATGCAGGCCCACAGGACGCTGCCCACTACAACGGAAGTCCAGGTTTTGCGCATTGTTTGCTCCAGAAAATGATGGATACCAAAGAATTGCAGGGGCGGCATTTGGCCGGTCCATGGCATTTTTTCAGCCGTAAATGTAACGGGTTGTTCGTGGGTTTTGGGGCTGCGCGCCAAGGTTTACAAAGCCTTTAACATCGTGGCCCGATACCGCCCGATGCGTGCCCACCTTCCCATCCCGTAAGCCATGTTCTCCATCCGCCGCTACCAAGACTCCGACTGGCCCGCCATCTGGGCCTTGCTGCACGCCACCTTCCAGACCGGCGATACCTATGCCTACGCGCCGGACAGCAGCGAGGCCGCCATCCACACCGCCTGGGTCGAGCTGCCTATGGCCACTTATGTGGCCTGCGCACCCGATGGGCAGCTGCTGGGCACCTATGTGCTGAAGCAGAACCAGCCAGGCCTGGGCGCGCATGTGTCCAACTGCGGCTACGTGGTGGCACCGGCGGCGCAAGGACAGGGCGTGGCTTCGGCCATGTGCGAGCATTCGCAGCAGGAGGCCCGGGCCATGGGTTTTCTGGCCATGCAGTTCAACCTGGTGGTCGCCACCAACCAGCGGGCGGTGCGGCTGTGGCAGCACCTGGGCTTTGCGGTCGTGGGCCGGCTGCCACGCGCCTTCCGGCACCAGCGGCTGGGTCTGGTCGATGCGCTGGTGATGTACAAGGAACTCGGTGTTTAGTTTTTGCTATTGTTTATGTAGCTACTGGCGCAGGTAGTTCCTGCGCCAGAGGCCTGTTTAGCCCTTGGTGTTATCGCTTTCGACCCGGTTGCGGCCCGCGCTCTTGGCGGCATACAGCGCCTGGTCGGCCCGGTGCAGCACGGCCTGCCACTGCGTGTCCTGGGGGTGGGCCATGGCCACGCCCATGCTGGCCGAGACCGGCACGCGCTGGCCCTGGTGCTCGCAGACCAGGGTGGCGATGCCCTGGCGCAGGCGGTCCGCCACCTGCAGGGCCTCGGCGCTGCTGACCTCGGGCAGATACAGCACGAATTCCTCGCCGCCATAGCGGGCAAACGCGTCGTGCTCGCGCAGCATGCCTTGCACATACTGGGCGCAGGCGACCAGCACCTCGTCGCCGGTGGCATGGCCAAAGCGGTCGTTGATTTGCTTGAAGTGGTCCAGGTCGATCAGCACCAGGGCCGCGTCCGCGCCGGGCTGCGGCGGCAGCTGCGACAAAAACCAGCGCCGGTTGCCCACGCCGGTCAGCGGGTCGGTCTGGGCCATGCGCTGCAGGCGCCGCTGCGAACGTTCGTTGACCAGGGTGACGGTCAGCAAGGCCATGCCGAAGTTGCACAGGATTTCGATGAAGAACACCTCGGCCACGTTCACCAGCCAGTCGCTGCCGCTGAGCAGGCCGGCCAGCCGCACCGCGTAGAACAGCGCGCCCAGGCCCATGCAAATGGCCAGCGGCCTGCGTGAGGGCAGCGGTTCGATGCGGGCGTTGCGCAGCACCCGGTAGCCGGCCACCGCCAGGGCCAGGCTGGCGAACACGTAGTAGACCGCGCCGCGCAGCATGGGGTCGTAAGGGAAGCCGCTGGCGATGCCCACCAGGGACAGCCCCAGCGGCAGCACCAGTACCAGCCGGTTCTGCTGCCAGCGCCGGCGGCCGGCCAGCTCGATAAAGCCCGCCCACAGCAGGCTGTAACCCAGCGCGGCAAAGAGCATGGTGGCGTGGGGCCGCACCAGGGCCGGCAACTCGATGTGGCCGGCATGCGCGCTGGACGCGGTGAAGGTGTAGGCGGCGGCCAGGAAGGCAAATGCCAAGGCCAGCAGGCCCAGGCCGCGGGTGCCCGACGACTGCCGGCGCAGCTGTACAAACACCAGGGCCCCGAGCATGAACGAGGTCTGGTGCAGGAACAGCACGGTGGGCAAATGGATGTCTAACGCCATGGAAACTTTTCAAGCGGGGTTTTTCTAGCCCCCGATTGTGGTTCACAAAAATGACGTATCCGGGCGGGCTGTCGCCAGGCGCAACCCCCGTCAGCTATGCTTTATATAGCTGGTGGCGCTGATGGAATAAGCGCCAGAGGCCGATTTGGCTCTGACGCTGCGGCCTGGGTCAGGCCAGGCGCTGGTCGGTGGACGGGCGCTTCCACAGGTTGATGCCGCCGTCCACCGCGTGCTGGTCGATGGCGGCCAGCTCTTCGGCCGAGAAGCTGGGCTGCTTGAGCGCACCGACCAGCTCCACGATCTGCTCGGGCCGGCTGGCGCCGATCAGGGCCGAGGTCACACGCGGGTCGCGCAGCACCCAGGCGATGGCCATCTGCGCCAGGCTCTGGCCGCGGGCCAGGGCCATCTCGTTCAGTGCGCGCACATGGGCCAGGTTCTGCGGGCTCAGGTGCTCGCTCTTGAACGAGCCGCCGCCGGGCTGGTTGATGCGGGCGCTGGCCGGGATGCCGTTCAGGTATTTGTCGGTCAGCAGGCCCTGGGCCAGCGCGCTGAAGGCGATGCAGCCCATGCCGTTGTCTTCCAAAGCGTCCAGCAGCTCTTCCTCGATCCAGCGGTTCATCATGCTGTACGACGGCTGGTGGATCAGGCAGGGCACGCCCATCTGCTTCAGGATGGCCGCGGCTTCGCGGGTCTTGCCGGCCGAATAGCTGGAGATGCCGACGTACAGCGCCTTGCCCTGCTGCACGGCCGTGGCCAGCGCGCCCATGGTTTCTTCCAGCGGGGTATCGGGGTCGAAGCGGTGCGAGTAGAAGATGTCCACATAGTCCAGGCCCATGCGTTTCAGGCTTTGGTCCAGGCTGGACAGCACGTATTTGCGGCCACCGCCACCCTGGCCGTAGGGGCCGGGCCACATGTCGTAGCCGGCCTTGCTGGAGATCACCAGCTCGTCGCGGTAGGGCTTGAAGTCGCGGCGCATGTGCTCGCCGAAATTGGCTTCGGCGCTGCCGTAGGGCGGGCCGTAGTTGTTGGCCAAGTCGAAATGGGTGATGCCGTGGTCAAAGGCCGTGGTCAGCATCGCGCGCTGGGTGGCCATGGGCGTGGTGTCGCCAAAGTTGTGCCACAGGCCCAGGGTGATGGCGGGCAGTTTCAGGCCGCTGGTGCCGGTGCGGCGGTAGGGCATCTTGTCGGCGTAGCGGTCGGCAGCGGCGTGGTAGCTCATGTCTTGTTGTCTCCAGGGGAATAAGGGGGTGCGCAAGGCATTCTAGGGAACAACGCCGCCCTTTGTGCGCTGTCCGCACTATCCCCCACAGCGCGGATTCAGCAGGGCAGCTCAATCACAAAACAGGCGCCGCCGCCGTCGCGGCCTTCGCAGCGCACGCTGCCGCCATGCCGCTCGGCGATGGACTTGACCAAGGCCAGGCCCAGGCCGACGCCGCCGTCGCGTTCGCTGGCGCCGGGCAGGCGGTAGAAGGGCTCGAAGATGCGTTCGCGCAGCTCGACCGGCACGCCCGGGCCGTGGTCGAACACCCGCAGCACCGCAAACGCCCCGCGCTGCTGCAGGCTGACGCTGACCTCGCCGCTGGTGTAGCGGCGCGCGTTTTCCAGCAGGTTGCGGATGGCCCGGCGCAGCAGCTTGGCCACGCCTTGCACCACAAAGGCCTGCTCGGCGTCGTCCTCGCCGCTGCCGACCTCAAGGGCCGCGTCCAGCCGCGCGCATTCTTCGGCGGCCAGGCCGATCAGGTCGACTTCTTCCACCGTGCCCAGGTCGGCCTCCTTGGCGTCCAGCCGGCTGGCCAGCAGGATTTCGTCGACCAGCTGGTCGAGCTCGGCGATGTTGCGGTTGATCTCGTTCTTGAAGCTGGGCGAGGGCGAGGAGCCCATCAGCTCGATGCCCATGCGGATGCGCGTCAGCGGCGAGCGCAGCTCGTGCGAGGCATTCGCCAGCAGCGATTTTTGCGACTGGAGCAGGGTCTTGTGGGAGGCCACCAGGGTTTCGATGCGCTCGGCCGCGGTGTTGAAGCGCTGCGCCAGCAGGCCGGCTTCGTCGCGCCCGTGTATCGGCACGCGCACCGACAGATCGCCTGCGCCCCATTGCTCGACGCTGCGCTGCAGCGACTCGAGCCGCCGGGTCAGCCGGCGGATGATGGGGTACATGGCCAGCGCCATCGCCAGGCCGACCAGGCCCAGGGTCCAGAAGAAGCCGAACGGCGGCTTCATCCACCAGGTGCGCTCGGGGCGGGGCAGGTGGATCAGCACCCGCTGGCCGTCGTGCATGCGGACCACGAATTCCGGGCCGCGGATGACGGTGCCGTCGGCGATCGGCGGCGGTAGCTCGGCCAGGTCGTCGGGGCCGTCCGGCGCTACCGGGGCGCTGGCAGGGGGCGCAATCTGCACGCCATCGGGCGAGATGCGCAGCTGCCGGGTCGTGCCCTTGCCGATGATTTCACCCGCCTTGTTGCGTATCACCAGTTCGTGCAGCGGCGGGTCGGAGGCCACGCGCCAGGCCCAGCCGACCAGCAGGGTCAGCACCGCCACGGCCAGCAAGACTGCCAGCCAGATGCGCACGTACAGGCGCTGTAGCAGCGCGGGGAGAGTGGGTTGCATACAGCGTGTTATTCCATTTCCAGTTACACCCAAGTGTAGACAAGGGAATGGGGGAAACCGGCGTGGAATCAATCCTGCTGTTTGGCGAACACGTAGCCGGCGCCGCGCACGGTGACGATGCGGCGTGGGTTTTTGGGATCGGCCTCGATGGCGGCGCGGATGCGGCCCATGTGCACGTCGATGGAGCGGTCAAAGGCTTCGAGTTCGCGGCCGCGCACGGCTTCCATGATCTGGTCGCGGGTCAGCACCCGGCCGGCGCGCTCGGCCAGCGTGACCAGCAGGTCGAACTGGTAGGCCGTCAGATCGCAGGGCTGGCCGCCGACGGACACCGAGCGCGCGTCGCGGTCGATCTCCAGCGTGCCGAAGCGCAGCACCTTGTGCGGTGTGGCCGTGCCGTCGATGCGGCGGCGCAGGATGGCGCGGATGCGGGCCAGCAGCTCGCGCGGTTCGAAGGGCTTGGGCAGGTAGTCGTCGGCGCCGAGTTCCAGGCCGATGATGCGGTCCAGCGGGTCGCCCTTGGCGGTCAGCATCAGGATAGGGATCTGCGAGATGTCGCCCGAGGTGGTGCGGATGCGGCGGCAGACCTCCAGGCCGTCCATGTCGGGCAGCATCAGGTCCAGTATCACCAGGTCGGGGGTGCTGGTGCTGGGCTGGCCACCCAGCATGTCGAGCCCGCCATTGGCGGTGGGCGAATGGGCGACGGTAAACCCGGACTGGCCCAGGTATTCGCCGACCATGCCGGCCAGGCGGGTGTCGTCTTCGATCATTAGCAGGTGTGCGCTCATGGGGTGCCAGTCTTGTAGTCAGGTGGAGGAAACAGGGTTGGAGGGGGTTTGTAAAGACGATGGTGCGCCTTTGCAGCCAAGCCCGGTTGAAGCCACCGTAAAGTTAAGTAAAACACTTTACAGAACTGCGCACACCCCCAGGCTACAGTGCTGCGCACTTTTCGCCAACCCCCTTGCTGGGGGCAACACCTGCAGCCTGGCGGAGCCAGTTCTGCGGTGTTTCTGGAAGGCTTGTCTTTCGCCGTGAGGCATGGCGATTCAATGTTTGCTATCTAGTTTATAGCTGCTTGCGCTTATTCTGCTTGCACTGCAGGTGTTTTTACTCTGGATGCCAAAGCCACCAGCAGCAGCACCGGCACGCCCAGCAGCGCGGTCGAGGTGAAGAACTGGCTATAGCCGTAGGCGTCGACAAACTTGCCCGAGAAGCCGGCCAGCCATTTTGGGGCAAGCAGCATCATCGAGCTGAACAGCGCGTACTGGGTGGCCGAGTAGTTCACGTTCGTCAGGCTGGAAAGATAGGCGATGAAGGCCGCCGAGGCAACGCCGCCGGCCAGGTTGTCGGCCGACACCACCCAGATCAGCGCCTGCAGGTCGTGGCCGCGCGTGCCCAGCCAGGCGAACAGCAGGTTGCTGGCGGCGCTGAGCACCGCGCCCAGCATCAGCACCCGCATCACGCCCAGGCGCATCGACAGCACGCCGCCGATGAAGGCGCCCACCAAGGTCATGATGACGCCGAACACCTTGGTCACCGCCGCCACCTCGTCCTTGGTGTAGCCCATGTCCACATAGAACGGATTGGCCATGATGCCCATCACCACGTCGCTGATGCGGTAGGTGGCGATCAGCGCCAGGATCAGCAGGGCCTGGCCGCGGTAGCGGCGCAGAAAGTCGGCAAACGGCTCGACCAGCACCTCGCGCAGCCAGGCCCGGGCATTGCGGGCCGGCGGCAGGATACGGCGCACCGGTTCGCTGGACAGCAGCACCGTCAGCACCCCGACCAGCATGGATGCGGCCATTACCCCGTAGGCGGTCTGCCAGGCGCCCGGCTGGTAGCTGACCACGGCGCCGGCCACTTCGGCCCGGGCGGCAATCCACAGCACGCCGGCGCCGGCCCAGATCATCGCCAGCCGGTAGCCGGTCTGGTAGGCGGCGGCCAGCGCGGCCTGGCGCTCGGTATTGGCCGACTCGATGCGGAATGCGTCCAGCGCAATGTCTTGCGTGGCCGAGCAGAACGCCACCGCCAACGCGCACCAGACGATGCGGTCCAGCGCCAGCTGCGGGTCGCTGCTGGCCATGCCGAACAGGCCGAGCATGATGCCGGCCTGGGCCAGCAGCAGCCAGCTGCGCCGGCGCCCCAGCAGCCGGGTCAGGATGGGAATCGGCAGCCGGTCGACCAGCGGCGCCCAGGCCCATTTGAAGCCGTAGGCCAGGCCCACCCAGCTCAGGTAGCCGATGGTGGTGCGGTCGATACCGGCCTCGCGCAGCCAGAAGCCCAGCGTGCCCAGTACCAGCAGCAGCGGCAGGCCGGCCGAGAAGCCCAGCGACAGCATGCGCAATGTGGCCGGCTCGCGGTAGACCTTCAGGGTGTCAATCCAACGGACGGGGGCAGGGGCATTGGCGGCCAGGGCCGGGGTGTGAGGGTTCATGCGGGAATAATACGTGGAGTATTCAAGGGGGAACCAGGATGGCTGCGATGCGTGGATTAGGACCTGTGGTGTTGGGCATGGCGCTGCTGGCCGCCCCGGCGGCGTGGGCCCGGGATGGCGTGGAGGTCGGCGGCAACTCGGCCTTCTCCAAGCTGGTGCCAGCCGAAAGCGTGGAGCAGACCGCCAAGACCCAGTACCTGCAGACCCTGCAGCAGGCCAAGCAACAAGAGGCCCTGGCGCCGGCGAACCACCCGCAGCTGGTGCGCCTGCGCCGGATTGCCCAGCGCATCATTCCGCACGCCGCGGCCTGGAACCCGCGCGCCCGCGACTGGCAGTGGGAGGTCAACCTCATTGGCAGCAAGCAGATCAACGCCTGGTGCATGCCCGGCGGCAAGATCGCCTTCTACACCGGCATCCTGGAGACGCTGAAGCTCAACGACGACGAGGTGGCTGCCGTGATGGGCCACGAGATCGCCCACGCGCTGCGCGAGCATGCGCGCGAACGCATGGGCAAGTCGGCTGCCACCAATCTGGGCGCCAATCTGCTCAGCCAGCTGCTGGGCGCCGGCCAGTTGGGCCAGACGGTGATCGGCGGCGGCGCACAGCTGCTGAGCCTGCAGTTCAGCCGCGATGACGAAACCGAGGCCGACCTGGTCGGCCTGGAGCTGGCCGCGCGCGCCGGCTTCGACCCGCGTGCCGGCATCACCCTGTGGCAAAAAATGGGCGCCCAGAACAAGGGCGCACCACCCCAGTGGCTCAGCACCCACCCGGCCGGCAAGAACCGCATCGCCGAGATGGAGAAAAACCTGCCCCGGGTAATGCCGCTGTACGAACAGGCGAAGAAGAGCTGAGCCTTCCGCGTTCCTTCCACTACCCCTTCACGGATGCCACCCATGGTCACCTGCTATCTGCGCTACGTCATCGACCCCTACAAGCTCCCCGAGTTTGAGCACTACGGCAAGCTGTGGATTCCGCTGGTCGAAAAGTTCGGCGGCCAGCACCATGGCTATTTTCTGCCGTCGGAAGGGGCGAACAATATTGCGCTGGCGATGTTTACTTTCCCGTCGCTGACCGACTACGAGGTCTACCGCATCGAATCGATGCAAGACCCCGCATGCCAGGCCGCCTTCCGCTACGCCGAGGAGACGCGTTGCATCCTCAGCTACGAGCGCAGCTTCTTTAGGCCGGTATTTGCCTGAGGCCGGTGGCTCGATGCGGCGCTGCTGTATTGACCACATCACCGTCACGGCGCCTACGCTGGATGCAGGTGCCGCGTGGGTACAACAGGCGCTCGGTGTGGCGCCGCACATGGGCGGAGAGCATCCGCGCATGGCGACCCACAATCGGCTGTTGCGGCTGGGCGATGCGCTGTTTCTGGAGGTGATTGCGCCCAATCCGCTGGCGAGCCCACCGGCCCGGCCACGCTGGTTTGCGCTCGATACTTTGCAGCCCGGTACCGAACCGGCCTTGGCGACCTGGGTCGCCCGCAGCCCCGACATCCAGGCGAGCTTAGCCGCATCCACCGAAGCGCTGGGTGCGGTGGAGCCCATGCAGCGCGGCGCTCTGCATTGGCTGATCACCATTCCTGCGGATGGCGCGCTGCCGCTGCAAGGCATTGCGCCTGCCTTGATCGAATGGCAGACGCAGGAACACCCCGCGGCCAAGCTGCCGGATCTGGGCTTGTCGCTGCTTCAGCTCGAGCTACTGCACCCCGAGCCGCAGCGCATTGCGCGGTTGCTGGGCTCGCTGGAGATCGACGACGGCCGGCTGCGGGTGGGCCTGCTCGCGCAGGGGTCACCGCGTCTGGTTGCGCATATCCAGACGCCGCAGGGGCTGCGCCAGTTGCCCCTGCTCAGGTCACCGGCGCCGGGTTGAACAGCACCAGGGCGTTGTGCAGCTTCCAGTGCTCGGCCCAGGTTTTCTTGCGGCCGCTGGCCACGTCCAGCATCAGCTGGAACAGCTCCCAGCCCACGTCTTCGATGCTGCAGCTGCCGTCGGCGATGGTGCCGGCGTTCACGTCCATCAGGTCATGCCAGCGGCGCGCCAGGTCGCTGCGCGTGGCCACCTTGATGACGGGTACCTGGGCCAGGCCGTAGGGCGTGCCGCGTCCCGTGGTGAACACATGCAGGTTCATGCCGGCGGCCAGCTGCAAGGTGCCGCAAATGAAGTCGCTGGCCGGGGTGGCGGCGTAGGTCAGCCCTTTTTGCTTGAGCTTTTCGCCCGGGGCCAGCACGCCGGTGATGGGTACCGAGCCGGACTTGACGATGGAGCCCATGGCCTTTTCGACGATGTTGGACAGGCCGCCCTTTTTGTTGCCCGGCGTGGTGTTGGCGCTGCGGTCCACCTGGCCGCGCTGCAGGTAGGCGTCGTACCAGGCCATTTCCTTGATCATGGCCGCGGCCACTTCGGGCGTGGACGCGCGCGAAGTCAGCTGGTCTATGCCGTCGCGCACCTCGGTGGTTTCCGAGAACATCACGCTGGCGCCGGCGCGCACCAGCAGGTCGGTGCAAAAGCCCACGGCCGGGTTCGCGGTCACGCCCGAGAACGCGTCGCTGCCGCCGCACTGCACGCCGACCACCAGCTCGCTGGCGGGCACGGTTTCGCGGCGGCGCGCGTTCAGTCGTTCCAGGTGCTCCTCGGCCTGGCGCATGATGGATTCGACCATGGACATGAAGCCCACATGGGCGTCGTCCTGCAGACACACCACGTCGAGCTTGGTTTCGGCGCTGGTACCCACATCGGCCACATTGCGCTCGTCGATCAGAGGGATGCTGCCGGGCGGCAGCAGGCGCTCGGGTTGCAGCTTTTCGCAGCCCAGGCTGACCACCATCACCTCGCCGCCGAAGTTCGGGTTCAGGCTGATGTTGCGCAGGGTGCGGATCGGGATGATGGCGTCGGGCGCGTCGATCGCCACGCCGCAGCCGTAGCCGTGCTCCAGCGCCACCACGTCGTCCACGTTGGGGAACTTGGGCAGCAGCTCGGCCTTGATGCGCTGCACCGCAAAGTCGGTGACGCCGGCCACGCACTGCACGGTCTGGGTGATGGCCAGGATGTTGCGCGTGCCCACCGAGCCGTCGGCGTTGCGAAAGCCTTCAAAGCTGTAGCCCTCCAGCGGCGGCAGGGGCTCGGGCTTGACGGTGGCGATGGGCAGGTTGTCCAGCCCGCGCGCGTCGGGCATTTGCAGCAGGCGCTCGTGCACCCAGCTGCCGGCCGGAATGTCTTGCAGCGCGTAGCCGATGGGAATGCCGTAGCGCAACACCGGCGCCTGGGCGGCCAGGTCCACCAGCGCCACCTTGTGGCCTTGTGGCACCCGGTCGCGCAGTACCAGGCCGCTGGGCAGGATGCTGCCAGGTGGCAGGCCGCCGTCGTTGGCCACGATGGCGACGTTGTCGCGCGCATGCATGCGGATGGTGAGCGGGGCCTGGGCGGGGGCGCTGGCGGAAAGTGGGGCGGCGTCGGACATGGGTGTCTCCTTGTGGCCGCAATTATCTGACAACTTGAAAAGTTGTCAAGCAAACTAAGCTGTTGTCAGGGCAGCTGGGTGCTCTCGAAGATCCGCCGTTTGGCGTTCAGGATGTGGATACGGATGGCTTCGGCCGCGTCGCCGGGCGAGCGCCGGGTGATGGCGTCGACGATGGCCTGGTGCTCGGCCTGCGTGGTGCGTACCCGCTCCAGGCTCTTCTTGTCGGTGATGTTGCGGGCCAGCTCGATGAACTGCCGGATCGGCGCCACGCTGGTGTCTATGGTGGTGACGAAGAACGGGTTGTGCGATGCCCGGGCGATCGCCAGGTGGAAGCGCACGTCCTCGTCGGCACCCGAATGGCCGGCTTCCATGGCAGTGTTCAGCGCGTCGAAGGCTTGGCGCAGTGCCTCCAGGTCGGCTTCCTCCCGGAATTCGGCAGCACCCGCGGCCGCGCCCATCTCGATACAGCTGCGGAAGGCGTAGTAGCGCTCGATGTCGGCCAGGCTCTTGATCGGCGTGGCCACCACCACCGGCGAGCCGGGCGCGCGTATCACCGTGCTGCCGGCACCGCGCTTGGAATCGATGATGCCGTCGGAGCGCAGCCGGGCCAGCGCCTCGCGCACCGTGGGCCGCGACACGCCGAACTGGCTGGCCAGCGCGCCCTCGGTGGGCAGCTTGTTGGACGGTGCGAAGTCGCCGCGCAGGATGGACTCGACTACATGGGCGTAGATGCGGTCGGGCAGGGAGCCCACGCCGACGTTGTGCAACAGGGATTCGTTCATGGAGGGCCGGGTGGATGGGCAGTACGGAGGATGCTGGATTCTGACAGGTCTGCCTTGGCTTGTTTAGCAGATTGCGGAGGTTTCTCTAAAGTTGTTTGACATACAAGCGTTATTAAATAGAATGCCTGACATTCAAGCCCGTCCGCATGGCCTGCAATGCACGCCGGCGGCACCCCCCACGACAACGACACGGAGACCCCCATGAAATTCCGCCTGGCCTGCATGGCCGCCGCCTTGGCACTCTCGACCAGCGCATTCGCCTGGCCCGACAAGACCGTCACCCTGGTGGTGCCGTTCCCACCCGGCGGTGCCACCGACACCCTGGCCCGCACCCTCACGCCCAAGCTGCAAGAGCGCTTCAAGCAAACCGTCATCGTCGACAACAAGGCCGGCGCCACCGGCACCATAGGCGCCACCTTTGTGAAGCGCGCACCGGCCGACGGCTACACCCTGCTGGTCACCTCGCTGGGCCCGCTGGTCATGGCGCCGCATCTGCTGTCCAAAGTGGCCTATGACGCGGGCAAGGACTTCGACTACCTGACGGTCGCGGTGCAGGCGCCGAATGTGCTGGTTGTGCCGGCGGCCTCGCCCTACAAGTCGGTGGCCGAGCTGATCGCCGCCGAAAAGGCCCAGCCCGGCAAGCTGACCTTTGCCTCGGCCGGCAACGGCACTTCCGACCACCTGAGCGCCGAGCTGTTCTGGCTGCAATCCGGCACCTCGGGCCTGCACGTGCCCTACAAGGGCGCGGCCCCGGCCATCACCGACCTGCTGGGTGGGCAGATCGACGCCGCCTTCCAGAACATCAACAACGTGATCCAGTACATCCACGCGGGCAAGCTGCGGGTGCTGGCGATTGCCAGCGCCAAGCGTTCGCCATTGCTGCCCGGCACGCCCACGCTGGCCGAGTCCGGTGTCAAGGATGCCGAGGTCAATTCCTGGCAGGGCGTAGTGGCTCCCAAGGGCCTGCCGCCCGAGGTCAAGGCCCAGATCCATGCGGCCCTGATGGAAGCCCTGGCCGACCCGCAGGTCAAGCAGAAATTTGTCGACATGGGCTTTGAGCTGGTGGGCAACACGCCCGAGCAGTTCAGCGCCTACCAGGCCAGCGAATCGGTGCGCTGGAAGAAGCTGATCGAGACGCGAAAAATTTCTGCGGACTGATTGCATTCCAAAAAATACGCGGAGACAAAACCATGCGATTCACCCAGCTGGCGCTTGCCACACTCACGGCTTTGTCCACCAGCCTGGCGCTGGCGCAAGGCGCGTTCCCCAGCCGGCCGGTCACCCTGGTCGTGCCCTTCGCCCCGGGTGGCGGCACCGACACCGGAGCCCGGCTGGTGGCGCAGAAGCTGTCCCTGAAGTGGGGCCAGCCGGTGGTCATCGACAACAAGGGCGGCGCGGCCGGCATGATCGGCGCCGACCTGGTGGCCAAGGCCAAGCCCGACGGCTACACCTTGCTGATGGGCAACATCGGCACCCAGGCCATCAACCCGGCGCTGTACAAGAAGATGCCCTACGACGCCGACCACGCGTTCGAGCCGGTGTCGCTGGTGGCCGAGCTGCCGCTGGTGATGATGGTGAACCCGCAGGTGCCGGCCAAGACGGCCAAGGAATTCATCGCCTACGCCAAGACCCAGCCCGGCAGGCTCAGCTACAGCAGCTCGGGCGCGGGCGGCTCCATGCACCTGGCGGCCGAGATGTTCAAGAGCGGCTCCAGCACCTTTGTGCTGCACGTGCCCTACCGCGGCGGCGGCCCGGCGATGGCCGACCTGATCGCCGGCCATGTGCAGCTGGCGTTTGCCACCGTGCTGGAATCCAGCGGCCACATCAAATCGGGCACGGTGCGGGCCCTGGCCGTCACCGGCGACAAGCGGGTGCCGGCGCTGCCCGATGTGCCCACGCTGGCCGAGGCCGCGCTGCCCGGCTTCAACTCCATCTCCTGGATCGGCATCCTGGCGCCTGCCGGCACGCCCAAGGACACCGTGGACAAAATCTCCGCCGATGTGCGCGAGGTGCTGGCCGCCGACGAAACCCAGCGCAAGCTCACCGACCTGGGCGCCCTGCCCAAGGGCAGCACGCCGGCGCAGTTCCAGCAGCTGATTGCCAACGACCGCAAGCGCTACACGCAGATCATTCTGGACAAGAAAATCGGCATCGACTGAACAAGGAACCACCTATGAGCATCCGCCCTCACATCCTGCAAAACGGCGCCTTGACCCCCGCCCTGGAGGCCGCGCTGGCCACCGCATTCGAGGTGCGGCGCCTGGCCGACCAGGCCGATCCCCAGGCCTTTCTGGCCGAGCACGGCGCCCGCTTCACCGGCCTGGTGACCTCGGCCCCGGCCGGTGCCTCGGCGGCGTTGCTTGCGTCCCTGCCGGCGCTGCGGGTGATTTCCAGCCACGGCGTCGGCCTGGACCAGATCGATGTGGCCGGCGCCGCCCAGCGCGGCATTGCCGTGGGCTACACGCCCGAGGTGCTGAATGACTGCGTGGCCGACCTGGCCATGGCCTTGCTGCTCGACGTGGCGCGCGGCACCAGCGCAGCCGACCGCTTTGTACGCCGTGGCGACTGGACCCAGGGCAAGTTCCGCCTGGCGCGCAAGGTCACCGGCCAGCGCCTGGGCATTCTGGGCCTGGGCCGCATCGGTCGGGCCATCGCCCAGCGCGCGGCCGGCTTCGAGATGCAGATCCGCTACACCAACCGCAAGCCGGTGGCCGACGTGGCCTGGACCTTCGAGCCCTCGGTGGTGGAGCTGGCGCGCTGGGCCGACACCCTGGTGGTCATCACCGCCGGCGGCGCCGCCACCCGGCATCTGGTGAACGCCGAGGTGCTGGAGGCGCTGGGGTCGGACGGCTTCCTGGTCAATGTGGCGCGCGGCTCGGTGGTCGACCAGGCGGCGCTGGTGCAGGCCCTGCAGCAGGGCCGCATCGCCGGTGCCGGCCTGGACGTGTACGCCGACGAGCCGAACGTGCCGGCCGAGCTGATGGCGCTGGACAACGTGGTGCTGCTGCCGCACATCGCCAGCGCCACCCGCGAAACCCGCCAGGCCATGGAGGCCTTGACCGTGGACAACCTGCGGGCCTTTTACGCTGGCGGCAAGGTGTTGGCCTCGGCTTTGGCATGAAATTGGCCTCTGGCGCATATTCCACCAGCGCAAGCAGCTATTGATTCAATAGCGATTACGGTATCCGGCGGGCCAGGCCGAACTCGGCCGCCAGCCGCTGGTACTCGGCAGTCTGGCGCGCCACCAGCGCGTCCAGCGCCGGGCCGCTGACCCAGCCGGGTTGCAGGCCGGCCTGCACCAGTTGCTGGCCCAGGGCCGGGTGGGCGGCGGCCCGGGCCAGCGCATCGTTCCAGTCGCGGGCCTCGCGCTCGCTGACCTGGGGGCCGAGGTAGACGCCGCGCACGATGGGCCACTGGATGTCGAAACCCTGTTCCTTGGCGGTCGGCACCTGGGCCCAGCGCCCGGGCAGGCGCTGGCTGGACAGCACGGCCAGCACCCGCACGGGAACCCCTTGTTCGATTTGCCGCCCCACCTCGGCCGCATCGCCGGCCAGCACCTGCACATGGTCGCCGCGCAAGGCGGTCAGCGCCTCGCCGCCGCCTTCAAAGGCCACGAAGCGCATGGACTTGTGGCTGACACCTGCGGCCCGGGCCAGCAGCGCAGCCTTCATCCAGTCCTGGCTGCCGATGGCGCCGCCCGCGCCAAACACAATCCGGTTCGGGTCGCTGCGCAGCGCGTCCAGCAGCTGGCGCAGGCTGCGGTAGGGCGCGTCCTGGCGCACCGCCACCACGCCGTAGTCCATGCCCAGGGCGGCCAGCCAGCGCACATCGCGCGCGCTGTAGGGGCCAAACCGGCCCTGCGCCAGATTCAGCAGCGAGCCCGAGGAAAACGCCACGATGGTCTGGCCGTCGGCCGGCCGCTGCGTCACCGTGCTGTGGAAGGCCAGCGCGCCTATGCCGCCCGGCTGGTAGGCAATCGCCAGCGGCACGCGGGTCTGGCCCGCGGCCTGCAGCATGTCGCGCACCAGCTGGCAGGTCAGGTCAAAGCCGCCACCGCCCTTGGCCGGGGCGATGCAGCGCGCGCCTTCGGGCAGGCCGGCCTGGGCAGTATTTGCCAGCAGGCAGGCCAACAGCAGCCAGCGGTGTAGGCGGCTCATGGTTTGGGCCAGGATAAAACGGCGCAGACGCCCGTGCCCTGTGGCTGGGGCTCCAGCCGCAGCTGGCCGCCATGCCGCTCCAGTACCGAGCGCGCAATCGCCAGGCCCAGGCCCGAGCCGTGGCTGCCCCGGCTTTTGACGAAGCGCTGGCCGAGCTTTTGCGCCACGGCAGGGTCCAGGCCCGGGCCGTCGTCGCTGACCTGCAGGCGGTAGGCCTGCGGATCGGCGAGCACCTGCAGCGTCACCACGCCCTGGGCCCGGCCGTGCTGCAAGGCGTTGTGGGCAATGTTCAGCAGCGCCTGCTGCAGCAGGCCGCGGTCGCCCTCGGCCCGCACCGGCTCGGTGGGGGCGTCGACCCCCAAGTCGATGCCGCGTGCGCGGGCCACGGGCAGCAGCTCCATCGCTACTTCGCGTGCCAGCGCGCCCAGGTCGAACGGCTCCCACTGCGGCTGGGCCGCATCGCTGCGGGCCAGGGTCAGCAGCTGGTTGGTGGCGCGGATTGCATGGCTGAGCGCATCCGACAGGGCTTGCAAGGCCTGCTGGTGTCGCACCGGATCGGTTTCGCGCAGCAGGTAGTCGAGCTGGGCGCGCAGCACCGCCAGCGGGGTGCGCAGCTGGTGTGATGCATCGTCGATGAAGCCGCGCCGCTGCGCCACCAGGGCCTCGGTGCGGGCGATCTGCTGGTTCACCGCCTCGACCAGCGGCTGGATGTCGCGCGGCAGGTCTTCGGCGTGCAGCGGGCGCAGGTCGTCGGGCTCGCGGTCCCGGGTCTGGCGTGCCAGCCGGGCCATGGGGCGCAGGGCCAGGCTCAGGCCCAGCACCACGGCAATGCCCATGAGCAGCACGAACAGCGCATCGCGCTGGGCCGCGCGGCGCACAAAGCTGGCGGTGAACTGTTCGCGCGAGGCGGTGCTTTCGGCCACCTGGATCACCAGCAGCGGCTGGCCGCTGGCCGGCTGCGAGGCCTCGAAGGGCCGCATGAAGGCGCCGACGCGCACCGATTCCTGGAAGTAGGTGGCGTCGTAGAACAGCGGCTGGCCGACCTTCAACTGGCTGGGTGGCGGCGGCAGGTCGGTGTGGCCGATCTCCACCCGGCCATCGGCCGTGGCGACACGGAAGTAGACATTGCCGGTGGCGGTGAGCTGGAAGAATTCGAACAGCCGGTAGGGCAGCTCCACCGCCAGGCCACCCGAGGCGGTGGACACGTTCAGGTCCAGTGCCTTGATCGCGCCCAGCAGCGAGCGGTCGTAGGCCGCATTCGCCGAGGCCACGGCGTCGACCCGGGTCAGCCACAGGCTGGTGGCCGTGGCCACGGCCATGGTCGGCAGCAGCAGGGCCAGCAGCCGCAGCTTAAGGCTGGCTTGGCGAATCCGCTTCCAGAACATAGCCTAGGCCTCGGTAGGTGTGGATGCTGACACCGCTGTGCTCCAGCCGCTTGCGCAGCCGGTGCACCAGCACATCGATGGCGCTGGCCTGGACTTCCTCGTCGTCGGTGAAGACGCGGTGGATCGCCTGCTGGCGCGACAGCGGTTCGCCGCTGCGCTGCACCAGGGCTTTGAGCAGCGCGTGTTCGCGTGGCGACAGCAGCAGGCTGTCGCCACCCAGGGTGAACTGGCGCGTCACCGCGTCAAAGGCCAGCGGGCCGCAGGCCAGGCGCGGGTGATCGCTGCCGCGCGCGCGGCGCACCAGGGCGGTGAGCCGGGCCTCCAGCTCGGCCAGCGCAAACGGCTTGGCCAGGAAGTCGTCGGCGCCTTGGTTCAAGGTGTCCACGCGTTCGGCCAGCGAGTCGCGGGCAGTGAGTATCAGCACCGGCAGGCGCCGGTCCTGGGCGCGCAGGCGGCGCAGGATGTCGCTGCCGCTGCGGCCCGGCAGGCCCAGGTCGAGCACCAGCACGTCGTAGTCGCAGTCGGCCAGCGCGCGCTCCACCAGCCGGCCGTCGTCGCGCCAGTCGACCCGGTGGCCGCTTTGCTCCAGGGCTTTGGCCAGCCATTCGCCGAGCGCGTGTTCGTCTTCTGCCAACAGGATGTGCATGCCGGCCATTATCCGGGCGGGGCGGGCTGAAAGGTGTTTGATAGATTGGCCCGTGCATGATGGCGGCCCATCTGTTCCACAACAAGAGACAAGCCATGACGCAATTACAGAACCCCACCCTGGCGCGCCGCCGCGTGCTGCTGGCCGCCACCGCCGCGGCATCCACCCTGCTGCTGCCGCCGGCCCGCGCGCAGGCCGCCTGGCCGAGCAAGCCGCTGCGCCTGGTCGTGCCGTTTGCGCCGGGCGGCAGCTCGGAGATCGTGGCCCGCGCCATCGCTGGCGAGATGGCCAAGACCATAGGGCAGAACGTGTTCGTCGACAACAAGCCGGGCGCGGCCGGCAATATCGCCATGCAGGAAGTCGCCAACAGCACCGACGACCACACCCTGGTGCTGGGCCACATCGGCACCCTGGCGGTGAACCCCTACATCTTCGCCAAGCTGCCCTATGACGCGGCGCGCGACTTTGCGCCCATCACCCTGGTGTCCAAGGTGCCCAGCCTGTACGTGGTGCACCCCGACCTGCCGGTGAAGAACCTGGCCGAATTCATTGCCTACGCCAAGTCCAAGCCCGGCCAGCTGAACTACGGCTCGGCCGGCAATGGCAGCGCTGGCCATCTGGCGTTCGAGTACCTGAAGATGGTCAGCAATACCTTCTTGCTGCACGTGCCCTACCGCGGCACCGGCCCGATGCTGACCGACCTGATGGCCGGCCGCCTGCAGGCTGCCTCGGTGGGCGCACCCGCGCTGCTGGCCTTCATCAAGGCCGGCAAGCTGCGCTGCATCGCCACCGGCACGGCCCAGCGCCTGCCCCAGCTGCCCGATGTGCCGACCGTGGCTGAGCAAGGCTTCAAGGGCTTCGAGATGACCCAGTGGTACGGCTTGATGGCGCCGAGCAAATGGCCTAAGGCGAACCTCGCCAAGCTGGAAGCCGAAGCCATCAAGGCCGCGCGTGGCCCGGTGGTGATGGAAAAGCTGTCGCACGAAACCGCCCTGGCCGTGGGCAGCACCAGCGCCGAGTTCGACGCCTTCATCAAGACCGAGCAGGCGCGCTGGAAGCCGGTGATCGCCCGCGCCCAGATCAAGCCCGAAGGCAACGGCTGAGCCCGAATTTAGATAAAAAGTGCCTGTGGTGCAGGTAGTGCCTGCGCGAGCAGCTATTGATTAAATAGCAAGCTCAGTCGCCGTCTTCGTCGAAGAAGTTGATGGTGAACTGCAGCGTGTGGCCGAGGTCGGTTTCGGTGAAGTGCTGCAAGGCCTTCAGCGCGCGTATGGTTTCGGCCATGGGCACGCTGGCGGCGGTGGGTTGGCGCTGGGCCAATAGCCGGCCCAGCGCATGGTCGACGCCGGCCACGGCCTGGGCCAGCTGCTCGGCCTGCGCGCCATGCTGCTGCGCCAGCAGGTAGGCGTGCAGTGACACATTGCCGCCATGGCCCATGGCCAATTCGCGCAAGGCCTGCCAGTGGATGCGCCAGGCCCCGGCGCTGTGGCCGCTGCTACTGCGGCTGAAGCTGGCGAAGCGCCCGGCCTGCAGCTTTTGCAGCACGCTGTCCAGGTCTTCGCGCCAGAGCTTTTGCAGCGCGCTGTTCCACAGGTTCAGGAACTCGTACATCGCGTACTCGGCTTCCTTGTCGTCCCAGCCGGCTTGCAGTGCGCTGGCGTAGGCGGTTTGCAGGGCCAGCGCTTCGGCCAGGATGTCGGCGGCCACCTGCTCGGCGTAGCGGCAGGCGGGGGTCTGCGGGCGCAGTTGGCCGGGCCAGAGCAGCCATTCGAGTGCCGGCAAGCCCTTGGCCGGCGCGCGGATCGCGTCCATGGCTGCGGCGTCGGCCGGGGCGCTGCGCACGGCCTCGGCAATCGCTTCGGGCCGGGTCGGCATGAAGTCGATGGCGCGCGGTGAACGCCGTGCCAGCAGGGCGCCACCACGCACCGCCGAAAACCGCTCCCAGGCCGAGACGCTGCGCAGCCACTGCTGGCGCGGCGGCTCTATGGGCGCCGTTGGATCGGCCGCGCAGAACTGCTGCAGGCTGCCAACCAGTGCCTGGCTTTGCGCCGCGAAGTCTTGCGCGCCCGGCAGATACCACTGGGCGTAGACACCGCCCACCAAGCCGGCATAGGCATCAAACGGTTGCGCGTCGGCGGCTGCCGCTGGGGGCGCTGCCAGGCAGCAGAGCAGCGCCAGCCAGGTAGTGCGCATTGCCGGGTTCAGAACTTCAAGGCCTTGGCCAGGCTGTTGGCCTTGGCGTCGCGGCTGCCCAGCGGTGCCAGGCCGAAGCGGTCTTCGATCAGCTTGAGGATGGAGACGGTTTCGTACTGCGTGTGGTCGATGCGCCCGCCTTCGCTGAAGGGCGAGACGATGATGGCCGGGATGCGCGAACCCGGGCCCCAGCGGTCGCCCTTGGGTGGCGCGGCGTGGTCCCAGAAGCCGCCGTTTTCATCGGTGGTGACGATGACCACGGTGTTCTTCCACTGCGGGCCGGCCATCACCGCGTTGACGATCTCGGTGGCTTCGGCATCGCCCTCGGCCACGCTGCCGCGGCCTGGGTGCATGTTCTTGCCGCCCGTGGGTTTGTAGAACGACACCGGGGGCAGGGTGCCGCCTTGCGCATCGGCCATGAAGTCGGCGCGGTCCTTCAGATGCGCCTTGCGCTGGGCCTCGCTGTCGATGAAGCGCTTGAAGGCGATGAAGGGCTGGTGGTGGTAGGAGAAGGTGGACAAGCCCTTGCCCGCCTGGGTGGCGGCCACCGCGCGGTTGAAGTCCTGGCCGTAGTAGGCCCAGGGGATGCCTTTGTCGCTGAGCCGGTCGCCGATGGTCGGCGCGGTCTGCGGCGGCAGCAGGGCCTGCTTCTTGGTGGGGTCATACAGCCAGCTGCCTTGCATGGTGTTGACAGCATAGCCGTCCTGCGTGACATAGGCCTCGGGCTCGTCGGCTTCGGCCGAGCGGCCCTGGGCGTCCAGCGCCACGATGTGGTGGGGCGCGTTGGCATACACCGGGGTGCAGGCGCAGACCAGCCAGAAGTGGTTGAGGAAGGAGCCGCCAAACGCCGACTGGAAGAAGTTGTCGGCCAGGGTGAAGCGCTGGGCCAGCTTCCACAGGCCCAGCGAGCTGCCGTCGTAGGTGCCCATCAGCAGGCCGCCGCTGTTGCCGTCGGCCACGAAGCGGTCGTTGCGGCCGCCGTTGATCTGGCGCTGGTTGGCCCAGAACGCATGGATGGGGCTGAACAAGGTGTCGCCGAGGCCGATCTTCGGGTCGAGGCGGAACGGGCCGTTGGGGATCGGCCCGGCCAGGCGCGCATCGGGCTTGCCGGTCTTGTCGGCCAGGGGCGGGGGCAGCACGGGGTACGGCTGGTTGTTGGCATCGACCTGCACGCCCAGGCCCTGGGCCAGCGCATTCGGCACGCCGTTAGCACCCGGGTACAGGCCGAACAAATGGTCGAAGCTGCGGTTCTCCAGGTAGACCACCACGATCTGGCCGATCTGCGCCAGCTGCGGGTCGGGCGCGCTGGCCTGGCGGGTGGGGGTGCTGCAGGCGGTGAGCAACAGGGCGGCGGCCGCCAGGGCCGAAGGGCGGAAGAGCATGCGCATGGAGGGGGCTCCTAGAAGGTCAGGGGGCGGGTGTGTGGGGGGCTTACTTGGCATCGACCAGCGCCTGGATGTCGAGCAGGGTCAGCTCGTTGTCGTCCGGCTGGCCGATGCTGCGGCCCGAGGAGAAGGGGAAGTTGTCGTCGTTGACCACCACGATGTGGTGCGAGTCGACAATGGCAAAGCCCTCCAGGCCCAGATGCGGCAGGGCAAAGTTGGCCTCGTTCGGGCCGCGCTTGGCCAGCCGCTGGGGGTTGCTGATCTTGGTCAGGTCGATGAAGGCGACCTTTTTCACAAAGCCATTGGCATCCAGCTGGTTGAAGTCGATCTTGTAGATGCGCTTGAACTTGGCGGGGCGGGTGAAGCAGTCGACCCGGGGCTCGTTCGGGCAGTTCGGTCCCGCGCCTTCGGTGGTGTCGTCGCGTTCTATGACCAGGCCGGTGGTGGCATTCAGCATCTGGAAGTCGGCCGCCACATTGCCGGTTTCTTCAAGCGCGTATTTCCATTGGCGTTCGCTGTAGCGCTGGCTGGCCACATCCAGTTCCAGAATGCGGGCGTAGGGCTTGCCGTTGAGGCTTTCCGGGGCCTTGGCCTGCGCGTCCCACAGCGGCCATTCGAACATCGGGTAGAGGGTCTTGCCGTCCGGTGACTGGGCCATGGCCTCAAAGCCGCCGGAGCGGCGCACGTCAAATGCCGCGTCGCCGGGGTAGTTGGGCAGGCGGCCGTTCAGGTAGTGGTCCGGGCCCCGGTAGGCCCGGCCGGCCACCGTGGTTTCCAGCACGCCCAGCACCTTGCCCTGCGGTGTGACGCGCAGCACATAGGGGCCGAATTCATCGCCAATCCACCATTCGCCGCCCACCACCTGGATCGATTCGGGATCGAAGTCGGTGCCGGTCAGGTAGCGGGCGCTGGTGTTCTCGTTCTGGATAAAAAACGGTACCTTGCGGTCCGGGTCTTGCAAGAAGATGGTGCTGTTATGCGTGACCGTACCTTTGGCCCAGTCGGCCTTGACCTGGTGCACCATCAGCAACGCGTCTTGCGAGTTGATCTTGTTGCCAAAGCCGTTGTCGGTCAGGGTCAGGAACTGGTTGTTACCCAGCGGGACGATGCCGGAAAAGCCCTGTACCGATTGCCCTTGCATGGGCAGGCTACCGCCCGACTTGCGCGGGTACTTGGGGTCGCCGACGAAGCTGATGCCGGGCACGCTGCCGAGGGTGTCGCTGCGCAAGCGGTTAGCGGCGGTGAATTTGCCCGAGGTGGCAAACAGCGGCCCGGCATTCTCCGGGGCTGCGACGCTGGTGCTGGCGGGCAGGGCGGCATGGCCGGCCAGCACGGCCGTGACTTCGGTTTGGGCCTGGGCTGCGCCTATGGCCAGGGTCAGAGCCACAGCCGACGCGCACGCGGAGAACGGGAAATGCAACATAGGACACCTTGTGATGGAGCGGGGTTTTCGGGCAGTTCGCAGTGGTTCAGGTCGGCTGGATCAGCGCCAGCAGCGGCGCATACAGCTGGGCGCCAGCGGCGATGATCGGATTGCCGTCGTGCAGGCCGTTGTTGGCCAGAAAGTCGTTCACCGTGCCGCCGGCTTCCTGCACCAGCACGATGGCGGCCAGGCAGTCCCAGGAGTTGATATGCGGCTCGTAGTAGCCGATCAGGCGACCAGCCGCCACGTAGGACAGCATCAGCGCACCGGAGCCGTTGCGGATGAACATGCCGCCGTTGGACAGCACGCGGTCCAGAAACGGCACAAAGCTGCTGACCGGCACGCGGTGCGAGAAGCCCACGCCCAGCACGCCCTCGGTGATGCTGCTGGCGCTGTGCGCACGCATGGCCTGCTGGTTTACGTAGGCACCCTGGCCCGCACAGGCGTGGAACATCTCGTCGCTGTTTGGGTCATAGACCACGCCGATCACCGGCTTGCCCTGGTAGGTGACGGCGATGGACAGGCACCAGGCGTGCATGCCGTTGACAAAGCAGGCCGTGCCGTCGATAGGGTCGATCACCCACAGGTAGTCGGCGTCGGCATGGTCGAGGCCACCTTCTTCGCCCAGGAAGCCGTCATCGGCAAAGCGTGCCAGTACCTGGGCGCGGATGTACAGCTCGGTGTCCTTGTCGGCGGCGCTGACCATGTCTTGCAAGCCCTTGGATTCGATCACCAATTGGTCGCGCTTGCGGAACCATTCGAGGGCCTGCAGTCCGGCCTGGCGGGCAATGCTCTGGGCTAGCGCGTAGCGCGCGGCTATCGCAGCGGTGCTCATGCCTGTCCCCCTACGATGCACACGCCGTGGTCGGCGAAGCCTATGCCTACCGACGAACCGACAGCCAGCGGCTGCTGCACATCGGTCTGGCGCACAAACAGCTCCCCCAGTGGCGACTCCACCGCGTACTGCATTTCGGTGCCCAGAAAGGCTGCGTGGCGCACCTGGCCGACCAGGATGTGCTGGCTGTTGGCCGGGGTCAGGTTCACCGCGTCGGGCCTTACCGCAATGCGGATCTCGCCACGGTAGGCGCGCGGATTCGCCAGCTGCACCGCCAGACCGCCGACCCTGCAGTCGGCCTTGCCCGCGGCGACCTGGCCAAGGATTTCGCCGCTGACGCGGTTCGCGTCGCAGATGAAGTCGGCCACGAACTCGTCGGCCGGGGTGTCGAACAGTTCGCGCGGCGTGCCCTGCTGGGCAATGCGCTGGTTGTTCATCACGATGATCTGGTCGGACACGGCCAGGGCTTCTTCCTGGTCGTGGGTCACATAGACCGCGGTGAGCTGCAGGCGCTGCTGGATCTCGCGGATTTCCTCGCGCACGCGGCGGCGCAGCTTGGTGTCCAGGTTGGACAGCGGCTCGTCGAGCAGCAGCACCTGGGGCTTGAGCACCAGGGCCCGGGCCACGGCCACGCGCTGTTGCTGGCCGCCCGACAGCTCGCTAGGCAGGCGTGGGCCGTAGTCGGTGAGTCCCACCAGGCGCAAACCTTCGAGAGCCTGTTCACGCGCATCGGCCTTGCGGGCGCCGCCGACTTCCAGGCCGTAGGCCACGTTTTCCAACACCGTCATGTGTGGGAACAGCGCGTACGACTGGAACACCATGCTGACGTTGCGCTCAATGGCCGACTGCTGGGTCACGTCCTGGCCGGCGATGAAGATGCGGCCCTGGCTCACGTGCTCGAGCCCGGCAATCAGCCGCAGCGTCGAGGTTTTACCGCAGCCGCTGGGGCCGAGCAGGGTGACCAGCGTGCCCTGCGGAATGCTGAAAGACACATCGTTGACGGCGACGACCTTGCCGTATTGTTTGGTGACGCGCTCGAAGACCAGCGCGCCCTGCGTGGTGGCAGTACTCATGATTCAACCTTTAAGGAAAAGACGGGGGCGGGTGCCGCCCCTTCGACGCGTTCGACCCGGCGCAGCCGCCGTTTGCCGACCAAACTCTGTGCGGCCAGCACGATCACCAGCATGACCACGATGAGGGCGCTGGAGTAGGCGATGGCGATGCCATACGAGCCGTTCTCCACCAGGCCGACGATGTAGGCCGTGGCCATGTTGTACTTGGCGCTGACCAGGAACACCACCGCACTGATCGAGGTGATGGAGCGCACAAAGCTGTACACCAGGGCTGCGCTCAGCGCCGGCCGCATCAGCGGCAGGATCACGCGCCGCGCGGTGGTGAAGCTGTTGGCGCCCAGCATGGTGGATGCTTCGTCCAGGCTGCGGTCCAGCTGGCTCATGGCCGCCATGCCGCCGCGCAGGCCGACCGGCATGTTGCGGAACACAAAGCACAGCACCAGGATGGCGGCGGTGCCGGTGAGTTCGATCGGTGGCATGTTGAAGGCCAGGATGTAGCTGATGCCGATGACGGTGCCGGGGATCGCAAAGCTCAGCATGGTGGCGAACTCGAACGCCGCCTTGCCGGCAAAGCGCTGGCGCACCAACAGCCAGGCGGCAGTCAGACCCAGGGCGGCGGTCAGCGGAGCCGAGACGCCGGCAATCATCAGGCTGGTGAACAGCGAATCCCAGGCGGTGCCCACCCAGCGCAGGCCGTGCTCGCCGGATTCGATGCCGAAGGCGCTGGCGTAGTGGCGCAGCGTGAAGCTGTTGTCGCGGCCCCATTGGTTGACGAAGCCGCCCGCCAGGATCATGCCGTACAGCACCAGGGTGAAGCTGGTCCACAGCGTGGCGATGACCGCCAGCACCGCGGACAGGCGCCGGTCCAGCCCCACATGCTGGCCGTTGTCGGCCTTGCCGGTGACCGTGGTGTAGGACTTGTTGCCCAGCCAGTGGCGCTGGGCCAGGAAGGCGCTGACCGCGAACACCAGCAGGATCAGCCCGAGCCCGGCCGCGCGGCCGCCGTCGTTCTGCGCGCCGACGATGGCGAAATAGATTTCGGTGGACAGCACACCGTAGTTGCCGCCCAGCACCATGGGGTTGCCGAAGTCGGCCATGCTCTCGATAAAGGCCACCAGGAAGGCATTCGCCAGGCCGGGCCGCATCAGCGGCAGCGAGACGCGCCAGAAAGTGGTCCAGCGGTCGCCACCCAGGGTTTGCGAGGCTTCTTCTACCGAGGGGCTCACGCCTTCGACCACGCCAATCAGCACCATGAAGGCGATGGGCGTGAACGACAGCAGTTGCGCCAGCCAGACGCCATAAAAGCCGTACAGGCCGCGCCCGGCGGGCACGTCGAAGGCTTGTGACACCCAGGCCGAGACTACGCCGCTGCGGCCAAACAGCAGGATCAGCGCCAGGCCGATGACGAAGGGCGGGGTGATGATGGGCAGTACCGTCAGCGCGCGCAGGATGCGTTTGAAGCGGAAGCTGGTGCGGGTCACCACCAGCGCAAAGCACAGGCCCAGCAGGGTCGCGCCGGCGGCGGTGCAGAGCGCCAGGAACAAGGTGTTCCAGGCCACGCCGCAACGCCGGGTACCGCTGATGCAGCCCAAGGACCAGATGCGGCCGTCGGCGACCCGTGCCCAGGCGGCTTGCAGGCTGAAGCCCGTGCCCTGCTCAAAAGCGCTGGCCAGCACCCGCAGTACCGGGAACATCACAAACAGCCCGACCAGCGCGACCAGCATGCCGATCACGCCGCAGACGAAGACATCGCCACGGCAGGCGCCCATCCAGGCGGCGCCGGTGGTCAGCACAAATACCGCGCTGGCGCTGAACAGCAGCGCGCCCCAGCCCAGGCCGGGCAGGCCGGTGCCCGCAGGGCCCCAGCCTAGCCAGGCCAGCCAGCCCAGGGCCGCCAGCGCCAGCGCGCACAAGGCGCCCCCCTGGGTGCGGCGCGGCAGCGGTGCCAGGCAGACCAGGCCGACGGCGACCGGCCAGAGCAGCAGCGGCAGCAGGCCGAAGCGCTGCAGGCCCAGTACCTGCCATAGCGCGGCGGCGGTGGTGTCGTTGCCGGGCCAGCCGGCGTGCAGCCATTCGCCGCCCCAGAACCCGGCTTCCTGGGCATGCCAGGGCAGCAGCACGCTGGCGGTCAAGGCCAGCATCAGCCAGCCACGTAAAGACTTATTCACAAGCCATATCTCTCTGTTGGGTGGTGTTTAGGCGGCTTAGCGGGGCAGCGAGAAGATCTCGTCGTCCCAGCGTTTCAGCAGGCGCTTGCGCACCTCGTCGCTGCCGTACTTGGCAAAGTCGTAGCTGATGGTTTTCACGCTTTCCAGCCGCGGCGCCTTGGCCGGGATGGTGGCGGTCTTGTTCGACGGCACCTGGAAGGCGCTGGCCTTGGCGCCCAGGGACTGCACGTCGGCGCGCAGCGCGAATTCGTAGAAGCGCTTGGCCACCGCCATGTTCTTTGCGCCCTTGATCAGGCTCATGGAGCCGATCTCGTAGCCCGTGCCTTCGCAGGGCGACACCACTTCTACCGGGAAGCCGGCCACGGTTTCCTTCAGCAGATCGTGCTGGAAGGTGATGCCGACAGCGGTTTCACCGCGCGCCAGCGCCTTGGCCGGGGCCGAGCCGCTCTTGGTGTACTGGCTGACGTTGTCGTTCATCTTCTTCATGAAGGCGAAGGCTTCGTTCTCGCCTTGCAACTGCACCAGGGTGGCGATGGTGGCGTAGGCGGTGCCGGAGGAGTTCGGGTTGGCAATCTGCACCTCGCCCTTCAGGGCCGGGTTCAGCAGGTCTTTCCAGCACTGGGGCGGTGCAATCTTCTTTTGCTTCAGCACTTCGGGGTTGTAGCCAATGCCCAGCAGGCCGGCGTATATGCCGACGGTGCGGAAGCCGGAGATTTCGGCCTGCTTTTGCGCCCAGGGATGCAGCTTGTCGAGCTGCGGCGATTTGTAGACCTCGGTGAAGCCGTCGGCGGCGGCCTGCAGGTGCGGATCGCCGGTGCCGGCCCACCAGATGTCGGTCTTGGGGTTGCTGGCTTCGGCGCGGATCTGGGCAAAGATTTCGCCCGCGCTCTTGCGCACCATGGAGACTTCGACCTGGGTTTCTTTTTCAAACGCATTGCGCATCACCTCGCACCAGTCGTTGTCGGCGGCGCACAGCACGTTGAGGCGGTCGGCGGCCTGGCTGGCCAGCGGTAGCAGGAGCAGTGAGGACAGGATAAGTTGGGGGCTGAGTTGGCGCTTCATGTGTGTCTCCAGGGTGTGTTCTTGGATTTGTGCAAACGCTTTGCACACGTGTGCAATGTAGGTCAAATGCAGCGGCTTGCGCTCTAGGGTCTTCCCTGAGCCGCGGCTTATTTGCGGGAGGTGGCGCGGGTGACCAGCGCGACCGGCAGCTGCAGCGTGCGGCTGGGCATGTCGGGCTCGGCCATGCGTTCGGCCAGGCAGGCGACCGCGCTCTGGGCCAGTGCATCAACATTCTGGCGCAGCGTGGTGAGCCCATAGGCGGACAGGCCGGCCATGGGGATGTCGTCAAAGCCGATCACCTGGAAATCTGCCGGCACCTGCAAGCCGTATTGGCGGCGTGCGCCGTCGACCAGGCCGCAGGCGAGTACATCGTTGGCGCAGAACACGCCGTCCGGCCGGTTGTGTGTATCGGCGAGCAGGGTCTGCGCGGCTTCGAATCCGCCCGCGTAGGTGGCTCCGCTGGCGTCGAAGTGGCGCAGGCTGGCCGCGCCGCGTTGCACCGCGGCCGCCAGGGCCTGGACGAAGCCTTCGCCGCGCACGCGGGCGCTGTAGGTGGTGGAGGCGGAGCTTAAAAATACCAGCTTGCGCGCGCCGCTGGCCAGCAGGGTACGGGCGGCCAGTGCACCGCCTTCGAAGTGGTCGCTGTTGACCACGTCCACGCCTTCCAGATCGGGGGCGCGGTTGATCATGGCCACCGGTACGCGCAGGCGCAGGTATTCCTGGGCCAGCTGGATCGGCGGTGTGCCCGAAGTCAGGATCACGCCGGCAATCCGGTACTGCAGCAAATGCCGCAGCGACTTGGCCAGCTGCGCCGGTTCGCTGGCGTCCATCAGCAGCGGCGCCAGCGAGCGCAGCGCCAGATGGTGGGTGATGGGGCCGAGCAGGCTTTGCAGAAACGGGTCGTCAAAACCCTTGACCACCACGCCCACCAAGTTGCTCTGTCGCTGGATCATGCTGCGCGCCAGCATGTTCACCTGGTAGCCCAGGGCCTCGGCCGCGCGCTGCACTTTTTCGCGGGTCTCGGGCGATACGCTGGCCCCCTCGGTAAAGGTGCGCGACACCGCCGAGCGCGAAACACCGGCCTTGCGGGCGACGTCGGCGGCGGTAATCCAGCCGCTGGGGTGGTCTGTGCTCATGGTGGGGAAGGGGGCTTACAGAGTCAGCTCGTAGTCCACCGTGATGGGCGCGTGGTCGGAGAACTTCACGTCCTTGTAGATGTGCTCGCTGCGCGCCAGGGCCGCCAGTGCTGGCGTCGCCAGGTGGTAGTCGAGCCGCCACCCGACGTTGTTCGCATAGGCCTGACCGCGGTTGCTCCACCAGGTGTAGGCGGTGTCGGTGGCCGTGGGCTGCAGCAGGCGGTACACATCTACCAGGCCCAGGCCGGCGGCTTCGGCGGCCTCGGGATGGGCCAGCACATAGCTCATCCAGGCGCGCTCTTCGGGCAGGAAGCCGCTGTTCTTTTGGTTGCTGCGCCAGTTTTTCAGGTCGATCTGCTGGTGGGCGATGTTGACGTCGCCACACAGAATGAATTCACGGCTTTGCTTCAGGGCCGCCAGGTAGGGGCCCATTTCTGCGAGGAAGCGGAACTTGGCCTGCTGCCGCTCTTCGCCCGAGGAGCCGCTGGGGAAGTAGCAGCTGATGATCGACAGCTTGCGCTGAGGTGTGTCAAAGCGCAGTTCCACGTAGCGGCCTTCGGTGTCGAATTCCGTCGAGCCGTAGCCTATGACGACGTCGCTGGGTACGTGCCGGGAATAGACCCCCACCCCCGAATAGCCCTTTTTCTCAGCGAAGTGAAAATAGCCTTGCAGGCCCGCCATTTGCTCGAATTTGCCCTGCACATCGGCGGCCTGGGCCTTTACTTCTTGGACACAAATACAATCCGGCGCGGTGGCAGCGATCCAGGCCTCTACGCCCTTGCTGGTGGCCGAGCGGATGCCGTTGAGATTCAGGCTGGTTAATTTGAACAAGGATTTCCCCCATGGTGATTAGCAAAGCGCCAGACAGCTTAGCGCAGGATTTTGTGCAGTTCGCAGTCGATGCAGGGGTGCTGCGGTTTGGTGAATTCAAAACCAAAGCCGGTCGCATGAGCCCCTATTTCTTCAATGCCGGGCTGTTTGACGACGGCGCCCGCATGCAGCGCCTGGCCGAATTCTATGCACAGGCTCTGCTGCACAGCGGCATCGAGTTTGACATGATTTTTGGCCCGGCCTACAAGGGCATTCCGTTGGCGGCCACGGTGGCGGTCGAGCTGGCCCGCCAAGGCCGCAATCTGCCGTTTGCCTACAACCGCAAAGAAGCCAAGGACCACGGCGAAGGCGGCACCCTGGTGGGCGCGCCGCTCAAAGGCCGGGTGCTGATCGTTGACGACGTGATGTCGGCCGGCACGGCGGTGCGCGAATCCATCGCCATGATCCAGGCCGCAGGCGCAACACCTTATGCGGTGGCGATTGCACTGGACCGGCAGGAGATGGCAACCGAGAACGGCCGTGATGTACCGCACAGTGCGGTGCAATATGTGCGCGATCAGCTCGGCTTGCAGGTCTGCGCGATCGCCAAGCTGGCGGATTTGCTGCAATACTTGGAAAGCAATGGCACGGACGCCATGCGTGCCCACCACCTTCGGGTGCTGGATTACCGGCAACGTTATGGCGTAAATGCATGAACCATGTGATGGCTTGGGCAAGATGGTGTGGGGTGGCAGCTGTGTGTGGCGGTCTGCTCGGCGCCGCCAGTGCCCAAGGCATCTTTACCTGTACGGATAGCCGCGGCAAGAAGATCACCTCCGACCGGCCGATTCCCGAGTGCCTGGACCGGGAGCAAAAAGAACTCAACGCCAGCGGCACCGTCAAGCGCAGCATGGGCCCGGTGCTGACCGCCCAGGAAGCCAGCGAGCAGGAACTCCGCGACAAGAAAGCCGCCGAAGAACGGACCCGCATCAACGACGAGCGCCGCCGCAACCGCGCCATGCTGCTGCGCTACAAAGACCAGGCCGCCCACGATGCCGAACGGGCCAGCGCCCTGACCCAGGTGGATGCCGTGATCCAGACCGCCAACAAGCGCATGGAGGAGCTGGCCCAGCAGCGCAAAGCGCTGGACAGCGAGCTCGAGTTCTACAAGAACGACCCCTCCAAGGCCCCAGCCCACTTGCGCCGCCGGGTCAACGAGTTCGAGGAAAACCTGGTCGCCCAGCAGCGTTTCATCGCCAACCAGCAGCTGGAGAAGAAGCGCGTCAACGACCGGTTCGACGAGGAACTGGCCCGGCTCAAGCCGCTATGGGCCGGCACAGTCAAGTAGTTTGCTACTTATTTGATAGCTTCTGCTGCAGACTCTATCTGCGCTAGAGGCCTAAAAAGCTTAAAAACACTCTGCCGACTCCATCGGTTGTGCGAACCGATGGAGTGAAGCCTATGCTGCCGCCAGCTTGGCTTTGAGCAGCGCGTTGACCTGGCCCGGGTTCGCCTTGCCGGCACTGGCCTTCATGATTTGGCCGACCAGCGCGTTTAGCGCTTTCTCGTTGCCTGCCTTGAACTCGGCCACGTTCTTGGCGTTGGCGGCAATCACCGTGTCGACGATGGCTTCCAGCGCGCCGGTGTCGTTCATCTGCTTCAGGCCCTTGGCTTCAATCACCGTGTCGACCTGCGCCTCGGTATCGGTCCACAGCGCATCGAACACCTGTTTGGCGGCGTTGTTGGAGATGGTGTTGTCGGCGATACGGGCGAGTATCTGGGCCAGCTTTTCGGCGGGCAGCGGGGCTTGCTCTATGCCCAGGTCCTGGGTGTTGAGGCGCCGGGCCAGCTCGCCCATGATCCAGTTGGCGGCCAACTTGGGCGGCGCGCTGGCGGCGATGGCAGCTTCGAAGTAGCGGGCGATCTCCTTGCTTTGGGTCAGCGCGCTGGCGTCGTATTCGGACAGGCCGTAATCCTCGGCAAAGCGCGCCGCCATCACGCGCGGCAGCTCGGCCATCTCGGAGCGCACGCGTTCCACCCACTCGGGTGCCACCACCAGCGGCGGTAGATCCGGGTCGGGGAAGTAGCGGTAGTCGGCCGCATCTTCCTTGGTGCGCATAGCGCGGGTCTCGCCGGTGTCGGGGTTGAACAGCACGGTGGCCTGCTGGATTTCCAGGCCGTCTTCGATCTGCTCGATCTGCCAGCGGACTTCATAGTCGATGGCCTGCTGCATGAACTTGAAGCTGTTCAGGTTCTTGATCTCGCGGCGTGTGCCCAGCGGGCCGCCGGGTTTGCGTACCGACACATTGGCGTCGCAGCGGAACGAGCCCTCTTGCATGTTGCCGTCGCAGATGCCGATCCAGGTGACGATCTTGTGCAGCTCTTTGGCGTAGGCGACGGCTTCGGCGCTGGAACGCATATCGGGCTCGGTAACGATCTCCAGCAGCGGCGTGCCCGCGCGGTTCAGGTCGATGCCGGTCTGCCCGATGAAGTCTTCGTGCAGCGATTTGCCCGCATCTTCTTCCAGATGCGCGCGCACCAGGCGCACGCTCTTTTTCTCGTCGCCCAGGAAGAACTCGACGCTACCGCCTTGTACCACCGGAATCTCGAACTGGCTGATCTGGTAGCCCTTGGGCAGATCGGGGTAGAAGTAGTTCTTGCGCGCAAACACGCTGCGCGGCGCGATGTGCGAGCCCAGTGCCAGGCCGAGCTGGATGGCGCGCTCGACCGCGCCCTTGTTCATCACCGGCAGCGTGCCGGGCAGGGCCAGGTCGACGGCGCAGGCCTGGGTGTTCGGTTCGGCGCCGAAGGCCGTGGAGGCACGGCTGAAGATCTTGCTCTGGGTCGACAGCTGGGTATGGGTTTCGAAGCCGATGACGACTTCATAGCCCTGTACCAGCAGGGAAGGGGTTGCTTTGCTCATATCAGAAGCCCGCGGGTTGGCGTGTGTGGAAGTCGGTAGCCTGCTGGAAGCGGTGGGCCACGTTCAGCAGCTTGGCTTCCTGCAGGTAGTTGCCGATCAGCTGCAGGCCAACCGGCATGCCAGCCTCGCCAAAACCGGCGGGCACGCTCATGCCGGGCAGGCCGGCCAGCGAGGACGACAGCGTGAAGATGTCGGCCAGGTAGGCGGCCACCGGGTCGGCCGATTTGTCGCCCAGCTTCCAGGCCACGGTGGGCGCCACCGGGCCGGCAATCACGTCGCACTGCTGAAATGCCTGCTGGAAGTCGTTGGCGATCATGCGGCGGATTTTTTGCGCCTGCAGGTAGTAGGCGTCGTAGTAGCCGTGGCTCAGCACATAGGTGCCGATCATGATGCGGCGTTTCACCTCGTCGCCAAAGCCTTCGGCGCGGGTCTTCTTGTACATGTCGACCAGGTCGGTGTAGTGGGCGGCGCGGTGGCCGAACTTCACGCCGTCGAAGCGGCTCAGGTTGCTGGATGCCTCGGCCGGGGCAATGATGTAGTACACCGGGATCGACAGCTCGGTGCGTGGCAGGCTGATGGGCACCAGCTTGGCGCCCAGCTTGGTGTATTCCTGCAGGGCGGCGTCGACGGCGGCGCGTACGTCGGGCGCCAGGCCTTCGCCGAAGAACTCCGCCGGTACGCCGATGCGCAGGCCGTCAATCGAGTCATTCAGCTGGCGGCTGTAGTCTTCGGCGGGCATGTCCAGCGAGGTCGAGTCGCGGTCCAGATCCGGGCCGCAGATGGCGCTCAGCAGCAGCGCGCAGTCTTCGGCGCTGCGCGCCATCGGGCCGGCCTGGTCCAGGCTGGAGGCAAAGGCCACCATGCCGTAGCGCGAGGCCCGGCCGTAGGTAGGCTTGATGCCGGTGATGCCGCAGAACGAGGCTGGTTGGCGGATCGAGCCGCCGGTATCGGTGCCGGTGGCCGCCGGTACCAGGCGTGCGGCCACGGCTGCGGCGCTGCCGCCTGACGAGCCGCCAGGAATCCGCGTGCGGTCCCAGGGGTTCAGCACCGGCTGGAAGGCCGAGTTCTCGTTGGCCGAGCCCATGGCGAATTCGTCGCAGTTCAGTTTCCCCAGCGTCACCACGCCCTGCTGCGCCAGCTGGTTCACGACCGTGCTATCAAAAGATGAGCGATAGCCGGCCAGCATCTTGGAGCCGGCGGTGGTCGGGAAGTCCTTGGTCACAAAGATGTCCTTGTGCGCCATGGGCACGCCTTCCAGCGTGCCGGCCGAGCCATTGGCCAGGCGGGCATCGGCGGCCTGGGCCTGGCGCAGGCTGACGGCTTCGTCCATCGCCAGGTAGCTGCCGAGTCCGCTGTGGGTCTGGGCGCGGGCCAGGAAATGCTGGGTGGTTTCGACGGCGGAGACTTTGCGGGCGCGCAATTGCTGCGCCAGTTCGACCAGCGTCAGGTCGTGTAGCTGTGTGGGGAGGCTCATGGCGCTTTATTCAATGACTTTGGGAACCAGGAACAGGCCGCGCTCGACGGCCGGGGCGGTTTGCTGGTTGGCTTCGCGCTGGTTGGGCTCGCTCACCACATCGTCGCGCAGGCGCAGCACGATGTCCTGCATGGCGGCCACCGGATGTGCCAGCGGCTCGATGCCGGTGGTGTCCACCGCGCGCATGGCTTCGACGATGCCGAAGAAGCCATTGAGCTGGGTCAGCAGGCGGTCACGCTCAGAAGGTTGGAGTTCCAGCCGGGCCAGATTGGCGATGCGGTCGATTTCGGGGAGTGTCAGTGCCATGTCAGAAACAGGGTTGAAAACGAATGTAAAGTGGGCTTTGCGCTCTGTAGGCGGTGGTTCGCTACAGGGGATGCGGTATTATCCCGCCTTTGGTGTGGCGCTTATCCGTTTGCCGTCATTTGCACCGAAAACCCCTATTTCGACCCGTATTTACACGGCGATGGCAGGCCGATGCGCAGGCCATGCCCGAGAGGATTTTGCATGTTTGGGACTTTTCGTCGGTATTTTTCGACCGACCTGGCCATTGACCTTGGCACCGCCAACACCCTGATTTACGTACGCGGCAAGGGCATTGTGCTCGACGAACCGTCCGTAGTCGCGATCCGCCATGAAGGCGGCCCCCAGGGTAAAAAAACCATCCAGGCCGTCGGCAAGGAAGCCAAGGCCATGCTGGGCAAGGTGCCCGGCAACATCGAGGCCATCCGCCCGATGAAAGACGGCGTGATCGCCGACTTCACCGTCACCGAGCAGATGCTCAAGCAGTTCATCAAGATGGTGCATCCGCGCGGCGTATTCCGCCCCAGCCCGCGCATCATCATCTGCGTGCCCTGCGGCTCCACCCAGGTCGAGCGCCGCGCCATCCGTGAATCGGCGCTCGGCGCCGGTGCTTCCGAGGTGTATCTGATCGAAGAACCCATGGCAGCCGCCAT
Organism: Rhodoferax ferrireducens; assembly: GCF_031458075.1. GTDB lineage: Bacteria > Pseudomonadota > Gammaproteobacteria > Burkholderiales > Burkholderiaceae_C > Rhodoferax_B > Rhodoferax_B ferrireducens_A. The sequence goes on from NZ_JAVDXT010000003.1 coordinate 624,110, forward strand.
CGGCGCCGGCCTGCCGGTGTCGGAAGCCAGCGGCTCCATGGTCGTGGACATCGGCGGCGGTACCACCGAAGTCGGCGTGATCTCACTGGGCGGCATGGTCTACAAAGGCAGTGTGCGCGTCGGCGGTGACCGTTTCGACGACGCCATCATCAACTACATCCGCCGCAACTACGGCATGCTGATCGGCGAGCCCACCGCCGAAGCCATCAAGAAGAACATCGGCTCGGCCTTCCCCGGCTCCGAAGTCAAAGAGATGGAAGTCAAGGGCCGCAATCTGTCCGAAGGCGTGCCGCGCAGCTTCACCATCTCCAGCAACGAGATCCTCGAAGCCCTGACCGACCCTCTGAACAACATCGTCGCCGCCGTCAAGAACGCGCTGGAACAAACCCCGCCCGAACTCGGCGCCGACATTGCCGACCGCGGCATGATGCTGACCGGCGGTGGCGCCCTGCTGCGCGACCTGGACCGCCTGCTGGCCGAAGAAACCGGCCTGCCGGTGCTGGTGGCCGAAGAGCCGTTGACCTGCGTGGTGCGCGGCTGCGGTATCGCACTGGAGCGGATGGAGCGCCTGGGCTCGATCTTCACCAGCGAATAAGCGTTGTAGGAGCTTGCGGCGATGCCACTCGGTACGCTGGACAGGACCCCGCCCCCGTTCTTCAAACAGGGTCCTTCGGCCCTGACCAAACTGGTTTTCTTCAGCGCGCTGTCTCTGTTCCTGATGGTGGCCGACTCGCGTTTTGCGCTGATGCGGCCGCTGCGCGCCGGCCTGGCTACCGCGCTGTACCCGGTGCAGTGGGTGGTGCTGGAGCCGCTGCGGCTGCTGCAGGGCGGCGGCGCCTACTTCGAGGGCATGGGTGCGTTGCAGGCCAAGGCCGACAGCGCCGAGCGCCAGCTGGCCGCCCAGTCGGTGCGCTCCGGCCAGGTGGAACAGCTGACCCTGGAAAACCAGCGCTTGCGCCAACTGCTGGAACTGCGCGCCCACATCACCACACCGTCGCAAAGTGCCGAAGTGCTGTACGACGCTGCCGATGCCTACACCCGCAAGGTGGTGATCGACAGGGGCACGGCCCAGGGCGTGGTGGCCGGATCGCCGGTGCTGGACGGCCTGGGTGTGCTCGGCCAGGTCACACGCGCCTACCCGATGGTCAGCGAGGTCACCCTGCTGATCGACCGCGACCAGGCGATTCCCGTACTGAACACCCGCACCGGTGCGCGCAGCGTGGCCTATGGCGACCCTTCGTCGTTTGGCGGCCAGCTGGAGCTGCGCTTCATGGCCGGCAACTCCGATGTGCAGGTCGGCGATGTGCTGACCACCAGCGGCGTCGACGGCGTCTACCCGGTCGGCCTGCAGGTCGCCAAGATCGCCAAGATCGAGCGCCGTGCCGACTCGGCTTTTGCCCGCATCTACTGCACGCCGGTGGCCCAGGTGGCGGCCGCGCGCCATGTGATGGTGTTGCAGCCGGTCGGCTCGCAGCTGCCCGAGATACCTGCGGCCGCACCGGTAGTTGCTCCTAAAAAAGGAGCTAAAAAGTGATGCTATATAAGCGCAGGAGCCCCGTATGATCATGCGCCCCGGCCAGCAGCTGCTGCTGCCCGCGAACCCGGTGTTCATCGGCGCCAGCCTGGTGCTGGCGCTGCTGATCAATATGGCCGAGAACATCGGCCTGTGGGGCCGCGCGCCCTGGGTGCCGGATCTGCTGGCGGTGCTGCTGGTGTTCTGGAGCGTGCACCAGCCGCAGCGCGTGGCCATCGGCACGGCGTTTGTGTTCGGTCTTTGCATGGACGTGCACCAGACCAGCCTGCTGGGCCAGCACGCGCTGGGTTATTCGGTGCTGAGCTTTCTGGCCATCGCCATGCACCGCCGCCTGCTGTGGTTCACCGTTCCCTCGCAGGCCATGCAGGTGCTGCCGCTGTTTGGCGTCGCCCATTTGATCGAGCTGCTGCTGCGCATGGCCGGCGGCGGCACCTTCCCCGGCTGGTCGCTGCTGGTTGCGCCGCTGCTGGAATCGGCGCTGTGGCCGCTGGTCAGCATCGTCTTGCTAGCCCCACAACGGATGGCGCCTGACCCCGACAAGACCCGCCCTCTATGACCGAACTCCGCGATGTTGGGGTCGAGGTCTCGCGTTTTCGAATGCGGCTGCTGGCGGCGGGTGTGGTGGTGGTGCTGGCGTTCTGCGGGCTGGCAACGCGCCTGGCCTATCTGCAGATCGTGCGCCATGACGACCTGCTGGAGCGCGCCGAGAACAACCGCACCGCCATCGTGCCGGTGGTGCCGAACCGCGGCCTGATCCTGGACCGCAATGGCGTGGTGCTGGCCAGCAACTACTCGGCCTACACGCTGGAAATCACTCCGAGCAAGGTGCCGGATCTAGCCCAGACCATCGACGAGCTGGCCGAGGTGGTGGACATCCAGCTGCGTGACCGGCGCCGCTTCAAGAAACTGGTCGAAGAGTCGCGCAATTTCGAATCCCTGCCGATCCGCACCCGTTTGACCGATGTGGAGGTGGCCCGCTTCGCCGCCCAGCGCTACCGCTTCCCCGGCGTGGACATCAAGGCCCGGCTGTTCCGCACCTACCCGTATGGCGAGCTGGCCAGCCATGTGATCGGCTATATCGGCCGCATCAACCAGACGGAAAAAGCCCGCATCGACGAGTCCGACGACGCCGACAACTACCGCGGCACCGAATACATAGGCAAGCTCGGCGTGGAGCAGAGCTACGAGAGCCAGCTGCACGGCCTGACCGGGGTGGAAGAAATCGAAACCTCGGCCGGCGGCAGGGCGGTGCGCCGCCTGGCCAGCAACCCGGCGACGCCGGGCAATACCGTGGTCATGTCCATCGACATCAAGCTGCAAAAGCTGATCGAAGACCTGTACGGCGACCGCCGCGGCGCCATGGTGGCGCTGGACCCGAAGACCGGCGAGGTGCTGGCCTTCGTCAGCAAGCCCACCTTCGACCCGAATTTGTTTGTCGAAGGCATCGATGCCGAAAACTGGCAGGCGCTGAACGAGTCGCCCGACAAGCCGCTGCTGAACCGGGCGCTGCGCGGCACCTACCCGCCGGGCTCGACTTACAAGCCCTTTATGGCCCTGGCCGCGCTGGAAACCGGCAAGCGCACGCCGCAGCAGAGCATCGTCGACCCCGGCTTCTTCGTGCTCGGCAACCACCGCTTCCGCGACGACAAGGAAGGCGGCCACGGCGTGGTCGACATGTACCGCTCCATCGTCCAGTCCTGCGACACCTACTACTACATCCTGGCCAACGACATGGGCGTGGACCTGATGCACGACGAGATCAGCAAGTTCGGCTTTGGCGCGCTCACCGGCATCGACATCTTTGGCGAGGTGCGCGGCGTGCTGCCGTCCACCGCCTGGAAGCGCCGCGCCTACAAGCGCCCCGAGCAGCAGAAGTGGTATGCGGGTGAAACCATTTCGCTGGGCATCGGCCAGGGCTACAACAACTTCACCATGCTGCAGCTGGCCCTGGCCACTGGCGTGATCGCCAACGACGGCGTGAAGATGAAGCCGCACCTGGTCAAGGAAATCACCGACGTGGTGACCCACACCTCGCAGCAGACCCTGCGCGAGATCAAGGCCGAGATCAGCGCCAAACCAGAGAACATCCAGGTCATCAAGAAGGCCCTGGTCGGCGTGAATATCGAAGGAACGGGCGCCACGGCCTTCCGCGGTGCGCCCTATGTGGCGGCCGGCAAGACCGGTACCGCCCAGGTGGTGTCTATCGGCAAGAACGAGAAGTACAACGCCGCCACCACGCCTGAGCGCTTCCGCGACCACGCGCTGTACATGGCCTTCGCCCCGGCCGACGACCCGAAGATCGCCCTGGCCATGGTGGTGGAAAACGCCGGCTTCGGCGGCGCTGCGGCCGCGCCCATCGCCCGCCGGGTGTTCGACTACTGGCTGCTGCAGCAATACCCGAGCGAGCAAGACCTGGCCGCAGTGCGCCAGGGCCAGGCGCAAACCCCCATCGGCCAGCCGCGGGCGGTGGCCGATGTGCCAGGCCTGCCCAGCCTGTCGGCCGCCGCGCTGGCGGCTTCAGCGCCGGTGGTGGCTGCGTCCCGGCCGGTGGCTGCGACCTCGGCTGTACCGGTTTCGGCGGCTTCGGCAGCCCGCCGCCCCTGAGTTTTCAGCCCGCGAAGGCGGCGTAGCTGGTCTTCAGGATCAGTGCACCCACTACGACGATGAACACCCCGCGCACAAAGCCCGTGCCGTGCTTCAAGGCCAGGCGCGAGCCCAGCACGCTGCCCAGCACATTGGCAATCGCCATCGGCAGCACGAAATGCCACCAGATGTGGCCGGTGGAGACGAACAGGATCAGCGCCGCGAAATTGGTCGCCGTATTCAGCAGCTTGGCCGAGGCCGAGGCGTGCAGGAAGTCGTAGCCCAGCCAGCGCACCAGCAGGAACACGAAGAAGCTGCCCGTGCCCGGGCCGAAGAAGCCGTCGTAGAAGCCGATGGTCAGGCCCACGGCGCTGGCGATCAGCGCCTCCTGCAGGCCGCTGAAGCGTGGCGCATGGACCCGGCCCAGGTCTTTCTTCACCAGGGTGTAGACCAGTACCGCCAGCAGCACCACCGGCAGCAGCTTGCGCAGAAAGTCGCTGGGCACCACCGTCACCAGCCAGGCGCCGGCAAAGGCACCCGCAAAGCCCGCGCCGGCCGCTGGCAGCAGCGACTGCCAGCGCAACTGCACCCGCCGGCTGTACTGCCAGGTGGCAAAGCCCGTGCCCCAAATCGAGGCACCCTTGTTCACGCCAAACAGCGTGGCCGGGTGGGTGGTGGGGAAGGCCGTGAACAAAGCGGGCACCATGATCAAGCCCCCGCCGCCCACAATCGCATCGACAAAACCGGCCAGCAGCGAGGCCAGCGAGACAAACAAGAGTTCCATAGCCGGGATTGTCGCATCCGAAAATGCTATGGATATGCTAGCTACCTGCGCAAGATATACCAGCGCAAACGACTTGAAACGTATAGATTTTGGAGCGGGCGTCGCCGGGCTGCGGGACCGCAGCCCCAAGAAAAAAAGCGCCGAGGTTAGCGGCGCTTTTCAAAAACATCTCGTTCGGATGCCTAATTAAATATTGTGATCATTCTGGCTGGGTGTCTCCCCGGACCCTCGCGGAAAGAAGCGCTGGGCCTCTTTGCAAGTTGGCGAGACTTTATCCCTTCGCCTGCCAATCCGTATTGGGATTAACCCTTTTGGGGTTTGTCCGCGCCCTTACTTGGTGCGCCCGCCGCACAAAGTTCAGTGCGCGGCCAGCTGCTGCCCGGCCAGGCGTTCTTCGGCGATGAAGTCGCTGTAGGTGAACTCGGCATGGCCGCCATCGGCCTGTTCCTGCTCTTCCTTCAGGGTCTGGGTCAGCAGCTTGCGCAGCACCATCAGGCTGCCGGGGTCGAGTGCGCGCTCGGTTTCGTTCAAGGAGCGCTGCAGGTCGGCACTGCCCATATGGGCTTTGTGCGCGTCCTGGTATTCAATGCCGCGGGTGATCCGTGCCGCCAGCTGCCGGGTGGCGGTGAAGCGGGTCGCCGCAAAAGCCGGGTGCACCCGGCTCAGCACCAGTTGCAGGCCGCCGAGCAGGATTTGTAGTTCCAGCAGTTGGGCGTTGTCGGTCACCCGAGGCAGCATGAACTCGGTATTCCACGGTGTTTCCAGGCGCATGTGAGGGAGGTTCATGGCTGGAAATTCTAGCCATTGCCCCCCGAATGAAGCCGGGCTAAGCGGCTGAAATCCCTGGCAATTAGCGCCTTCCAAGCCCGCTCTCAGCACACGTCTTCAGGCGGCGCGCACGGCCTTCGGGTGTTCGAGCCGGTGGATCACTTCCTTCACCACCGCCAGCATCACCGCGCGGTCGGGGTTCGGGTGGTCGGCGAAGTGCTGGGTGGTGTGGCCGGCGACCACGAAGCCGCCCGCCGCATCCGAGCCGAACACCAGGCCGATGCGGTGCTGCACCAGCAGCGGCCCGCAGGCGCTCCACTGGCGGGTCCACTGCGGCAGCTTGTCTCGGCCTTCCCACAGCGTGCCTGCGGATTCGTAGCATTCTTCGATCTGGTGGTGGCCCAGCAGATGGGCCAGTTGCCGCTCTTTGGCGACACAGCTGCGGAAGTACTCTTCGTCGGTCATACGCATGGTGCGCCTCCCCGGGGTGCTGCAGATCAGGCCACTATAGGCCTATGCCACGCGAATGGCAGCGGGGGTTTCTGCTAGCCCGTGCGCTAGGTCTTGCCCAGCACCTGCACCGCATGCGCATAGCCGCGCTGGACGATGTTCTCGAAGCGCCGCCACTGCAGTATGCCGACCCGGGTCAGCGGCGGGTTGAAGTACAGGTCGCACTGCTGCTGGGCGCTGGCCTGGCGCGACATGCTGTACAGAATGGTCACCGTCATCAGGTACGAGGGCAGGGACGGCAGGCGGTAGCGGCGCTGGCTGTGCGGGCGCAGCCGGTCGCGCAGCAGGGCCCAGGTGCCGGGCATGTCGGCGTGGTCGACCCGCACCGGGGTGCGGATGTTCAGGTCCACGCCGATGACGCGGCCCACGCCGCGCATGCCGCGCATCACGTCCACCGGGAAGTTGTTGAAGCTGCCGCCGTCGCACAGCAGGTCGTTGCCGTGGATCACCGGCGGCAGCGCGCCGGGGATCGAGGTGCTGGCCAGCAGGGCATGCACCAGGTTGCCGCTGGCGATGCGCTGCTCGCTGGCGGTGGAGAAATTGGTCGCCACGCAGTAGAAGTTCTTCCACAGGTCTTCCACGTCGGCATCGAAGCCCAGCAGCTCCTCCACCGCGCGCGACAGGATGCGGTGCAGCCGCAGGCCCTTGATCAGCGACAGCACCGGGAACAGGTTGAAGTCGCCCGTGGGGTTGGTGGCAAACGCGCGCCGGGCATTCGCCATGATGCTGTCCAGCGGCTGGTCCGAGGCCACATAGGTGGCCATCACCGCGCCTATGCTGGTGCCGCCGACCCAGTCGATCTCGGTATTGCGCTCCAGCAGCGCGCGGTACACGCCCAGGTGTGCCAGGCCGCGCGCGCCGCCGCCGGCCAGCACCAGGCCTACCGCAGTGCGGCTCTGGATGCGGGCCAGCCGCGCCATGTCGCGCTCCAGTGCCGGGCGGATGTGGAAGTGCCCGGCCAGCGGCCGGCGGGCCAGCCAGTCCCGGGTGCCGCGCGGCGCGTGCTGGTCGGCCGGGTGCAGCAGCACCAGGATTTCGGCGGCTTCGGTCAACGCCGGGCGGCGCATCAGGAACTGGGTTTCGATGGGGTGCAGCGCCGGCGGCTGGGTGGCGTCGGCCAGCAGCAGCAGCTCGTCGCAGTGGCGGCAGCAGCGCTGGGTCCAGGCCGTGGGGCCGGCGTCGGCCAGCAGCAGCACGAAGTCGTGCTCGGCCTCGATGGCGTCCAGCAGCATGGCGATGCGGCGCTGGGTTTCCTTGTCGGTGTTGTCGCTGGGGCCCAGGCCTATGGCTTCCAGCTGCTGGTCGATGTCGTGCCGGCTGACCACGCAGACCCGGCCCTTGGGCGCCAGCTGGGCGGCCAGCCGTTCGGCAAACTCGGCCAGGGCGATGCCGCCCAGGTCGCCGGTGATCGGCAGCAAGCCCATGGTGACCAAGGTGTCCTTGGAGGCCTGGGGCTGGTCGTCCTTCAGCTGGCGGATGATTTGCCGGGTCAGCGCCAGCGATACCTGGGCGCTGCGCGCCAGCAGCCGGCGAAAGGCCGGCTGGTCGAGCCGAGCCAGCACCGTATCGCGCACCGCCACTACGGTGGCCGCGCGCGGGGCGCCGGTGTACAGGCTCATTTCGCCGACCACCTGGCCGCGGGTGATTTCGGCCACCTTGCGCAGGTTGCCGTCGGCCGCCTGCACATAGGCGCGCAGCCGGCCACTGACCACCAGGTACATGGCGTCGCCCGCATCGCCCTGGGCCATCAGGGTCTCGCCGCCGCTGATCTCCTGCCACTGCAGGCTGTCGCGCAGCATCTCCATGGCGCCGGGTTCGAGCGCGCCAAAGAAGGCGTGCAGATGCCGCTGCAGCAAAGCGTCCTGGGATTGCTGGCGTATCCGGGCTGTGCTCATACCGTGCTACTTTTTATGTAGCTGATGGCGCTGCTGCAATCAGCGCTGGAGGTCGTTTTTGTGTTGAACAAGCTCAGCGGCCCAGCCACTGCGGTGGGCGCTTTTCCTGGAAGGCTTTTTGGCCTTCGCGTGCGTCTTCGGTCAGCGCGAACAGGGCGATCTGGCTCTCGGTAAACGCCACCGCCTGCTCAAACGGCATGGGCTCCACCGTCTTCAGCGTGTACAGGCCGCGGCGGATGGCGGCCGGGGATTTGTCCAGCAGGCGCTGCAGCAGCCAGTCCAGCCGGCCATCCAGGTCGGCGTCCACGTAGTTCAGCAGGCCGATCTCCAGCGCCTGGGCGGCGTTGATGGGTTCGCCGGTCAGGCACATCTCGTTGAGGATGCGGCGCGGGATCAGCGGCTGCAGCACGCTCAGCACCTGGGCCGGGAACACGCCGACCTTGACCTCGGGCAGGCCGAAGATCGCCTGCGGGCTGGCCACCGCCATGTCGCACATCGCCAGCAAGCCCATGCCGCCGGCCATGCAGGCGCCGTTGACCCGGGCGACCAGCGGCAGCTGGCTGGCCCGGGCGCGGCGCAGCAGCTGGGCCAGGTGGCCGTGCGGGTCGGCGTAGTTGGTGGTGAAGGCCGGGCCCGACTGCAGGTCCATGCCCGCGCAAAAAGCCTTCTGGCCGGCGCCGGTGAGCACGATGGCGCGGATGCCGGCCTGGCTTTGCGCCGTGTCTATAGCCTGGTCGAGCGCTGCCAGCAGGCCGTGGGTGAGGGCGTTGCGCCGGGCTTCGCGCTGCAGCGTGAGCCAGAGTACCGGGCCACGGGTTTCGACCAGAAGTTCCGAGGGGCTGTCTTGCATGCCGCTTGCCTTTTTATATGTTGAATTGCCACTTTGCGCAGACAGCTGGAGCACAAGCAGCTATCTATTTAATAGTAACCCGGGCTGTACCATCGCGCACTGTTCCACGGTCCGCCCCATGCCCACACCCTCTACGCCCCGCTTTGTCACCGGCCCATTGTTCCGCCATGTGGCGGTGATGTCCACCACCTCGGCCATCGGCCTGGTGGCGGTGTTCGTGGTGGACCTGATCAACCTGTTCTACATCTCGCGCCTGGGCGAGCAGTCGATTGCCGCGGCCGTCGGCTTTGCCGGCGTGGTGGGCTTCTTCCATACCTCGCTGTGCATAGGCCTGACCATCGGCATCACCGCCGTGGTGGCGCGCACCGTGGGCGCGGGCCGGGTGCTGGACGCGCAGCGGCTGGCCATGTCCAGCCTGTTCTGGATGCTGCTGCTGGCGCTGCTGATCGGCAGCGGCACGGCGCCGTTTCTGCACCCCTTGCTGCGCGCCCTGGGCGCCACCGGCGAGACCGAGCGCCTGGCCGCGCGCTACCTGGCGGTGACGGTGCATGCGCTGCCGCTGCTGGGCATAGGTATGGCCAGCTCGGCGCTGCTGCGCTCGGTAGGCGATGCGCGCGGCGCCATGGCCGTGACCCTGGGCGCGGCGCTGGTGACGGCGGTGCTGGACCCGATCCTGATCTTCGGCCTGCACATGGGGCTGGACGGTGCTGCCGCCACCGCTGTGGTGTCGCGCAGCCTGATGGCCTATGTGGGCCTGCGCGGCGTGCTGCGGCACCGCATGCTGGGCCGGCTGGACCGCGCCAGCCTGTGGCCCGATGCCAAGCTGCTGGCGGTGGTGGCCGGCCCGGCGGTGCTGACCAATCTGGCCACGCCGGTGGGGGCGGCCTTTGTGACCCATGCGATCGCCCAGTTCGGCGCCTCGGCCGTGGCCGGCCAGGCCATCATCGATCGGGTGACGCCCGTGGCCTTCGGCACGATTTACGCGCTCAGCGGCGCGGTCGGCCCGATCCTGGCGCAGAACCTGGGCGCCGGCCAGTTCGACCGGGTGCGCGAGGGCCTGCGCGCCAGCCTATGGTTCATGCTGATCGCGGTGGGCAGCGCCTGGTTGCTGCTGGCACTGGGCCAGCATCTGCTGGTGCAGGCCTTCAGCGCCGAGGGCGATGCCGCGCAGCTGATCCGCATGTTCTGCTCGTGGCTGGCGGCCAGCTTCTTGTTTGCCGGCGCGCTGTTCGTGGCGAACGCGGCTTTCAACAACCTGGGCCGGCCGCTGTGGTCCACCGGCTTCAACTGGGCCCGCGCCACCTTGGGCACGATTCCGTTCGCCTGGTGGGGCGCGCAGTACGGCCCGGTCGGCGTGCTGGCCGGGGCGGCCATCGGCAGCGCCATCTTCGGCTCGCTGGCCATGCTGGTGGCCTTCCGCCTGGTCGGGCGGATGGGGGTTAAATAGGGCTGTAGCGCATATTCCTGCTGCGCTGGGAGCTATGTAAACAATAGCATCAACCGCCCAGCACCGGGAACAGTTTGTGCAGGCCGTCGGCCATCACCTCGACCGACAGCGCGGCCAGGATCAGGCCCATCAGCCGGGTCATCACATTGATGCCGGTCTTGCCCAGCACCCGGGCGATGGGGCCGGCCAGCGAAAAGCACAGCGCGGTGGCCAGGCCGATGACCACGCCGTAGCCCACCAGGGTCACCAGCTGCAAGAGGGTCTTGGCCTTGTCGGCGTAGATCACCACGGTGGACATGCTGGCCGGACCGGTCAGCAAGGGGATGGCCAGCGGCACCACGGCGATGCTGGAGCCGACGGCGGCGCGTTCCGATGCGTCCTGCAGTTCCACCGAGGTGGATTTGGATTCGGCCGGCTGGGCGTTCAGCATGTTCAGTGACGAGGTCATCAACAGCAGGCCGCCGCCGACCTGGAAGCTGGCCAGCGAGATGTTGAAGAAGTCCAGGATCTGCAGGCCCAGCAGGGCGCTGATGGCGATCACCACAAACGCGCTGAACGACGACACCACGATGGTGCGCCGGCGCTGCGCTTCAGAAAAGCTTTGCGTGTAGTGGATGAAGAAGGGCACGATGGCCAGCGGGTTAACGATGGCCAGCAGGGTGATGAGAGGTTTGAAGTCCATAGCGGGTGAGCTTAACGCCCGCCGCTGACATCCACCAGGGCGGCGGTTGTATAGCTGGCTTCAGGGCTGAGCAGCCAGAGGATGGCCTGCGCCACCTCCAGTGCCGTGCCGCCGCGCTGCATGGGCACGCTGCCCGCCAGGTCGCGCACCCGGTCCGGCAGGCCGCCGGAGGCATGGATGTCGGTTTCGATCAGGCCGGGGCGCACGGCGTTGACGCGGATGCCGTCGGCCGCCACCTCCCGGGCCAGGCCCAGGGTCATGCTGTCGATCGCGCCCTTGGCGGCCGCGTAGTCCACATACTGGCCGGGTGAGCCCAGGCGCGATGCCGCGCTGGACACATTGACGATGGCCCCGCCGCGGCCGTAGCCGGCTCCGAAGTTGCGCTCGCCCTGGCTTGTGCCCATGCGCCGCACGGCTTCGCGCGCGCACAGAAAGCTGCCGATCACATTGATGTTGAACATGCGCTGCAGCCGCGCCAGGTCCATGTGTTCGACCCGGGACGGCGCGTCCACCACGCCGGCGTTGTTGACCAGGCCGTACAGCGGGCCCAGCTGTGCGTCCACCGTGGCAAACAGGTGCAACACCTGGGCTTCGTCGGCAATATCCGCCTGCAGCGCCATCGCCTGGCCGCCCTGGGCCTGGATCTCGGCCACCAGCTGCTCGGCGGCACCGGCGTTGTGCGCGTAGTTGACGGCCACCGCATAGCCGCGCTGGGCCGCTAGCCGCGCGGTGGCTGCGCCGATGCCGCGGCCACCACCGGTAACCAGCAGGACGGGAAGAGTCGAATGTGGGTGCATACAGGCCGCCGTGTGAAGGTGCGAAACGATACCAGTACCATGCCGGCATCCCCGTCGCTTTTTTCAGGAGTCGCCCGTATGTCTAGCTTTGTTGATCTGACCACCGCCGATGGCTTCGTCTTTCCCGCCTACGTGGCGCAACCCAGCGGCAAGCCCAAGGGCGGCGTGGTGGTGGTGCAGGAGATTTTTGGCGTAAACAGCCATATCCGCGCGGTGGCCGACGGCTATGCGGCGGCCGGCTACCTGGCGGTGGCGCCGGATATGTTCCACCGCGTGCAGCCCGCGGTGAACCTGGGCTATACGCCCGAGGACATCCAGTCCGGCGTTGCACTGAAGGCCGCCGCCGAGGCACTAGGCGTGCCGACCCTGATGCAAAGCCTGCAGGCCGCGGTGGTTTACGCCAGCCAGGCCGGCAAGGTCGGCATGGTCGGCTATTGCTGGGGCGGCTTGCTGACCTGGCGCGCCGCCGGCCTGGTGACCGGCCTGAGCGCCGCCGTGCCCTACTACGGCGGCGGCATGACCGGGCCGGCCGAAGTGGCGCGCACGCCCAAGGTGCCGGTGCTCGCGCATTTTGGCGAGCTCGACCACGGCATCGCCCTGCCCACGGTGCGGGCCTTCGAACAGGCGCAGCTGGATGTGGATGTGCGCGTCTATGCGGCCGAGCACGGCTTCAACTGCGACCAGCGCGGCGCCTACAACGCCCATGCGGCCGATTTGGCGCGTGCGGCCACACTGGCCTTCTTCGACCGCTACCTGGGCTGAGCATGCTGCAGCTGCACTACTTTCCCAGCACCGCCAGCATGGCGCCGCACATCCTGCTGGAAGAACGGGGCCAGCCGTTCGAGCTGGTCTGGATCGACCGCGAGCACGACGGCCACAAGTCGGCCGCCTACTTGCAGCTCAACCCCAACGGCCTGATCCCGGTGCTGGTCGACGGCGACACAGTGCTGTACGAGGCCGCCGCCATCTGCCTGCACCTGGCCGATGCGCATCCGCAGGCCGGCCTGGCGCCGGCGTTGGGCACGGCCGAGCGTGCGCATTACTACAAATGGATGGTCTGGCTGACCAATACCTTGCAGGCCAGCCTGATCCTGTACTTCTACCCGGACCGCTGGGCCGACGATGCAGCCGGCACCGCCAGCGTCAAAGCCCATGCCGAGGCCCGCGTCGGCAGCCTGCTCGACCAGCTGGAGGCCGAGCTGGTGCGCCAAGGCGGCCCCTGGCTGCTGGGCGCGCAGTACAGCGCGGTCGACGCCTATGCGCTGATGCTATGCCGCTGGACCCGCGGCTTCGCCCGGCCCGCGCGCAGCCTGCCGCAGCTGGGGGCTTATCTGCAGCGGATGCTGGCCCGCCCCGCCGTGCAGCGCGTATTTGCCACTGAAAAGATCGGCCAGCCGCTGGTGTGAGGCTGCGGCCGGCTCACTCTACCTTCCAACGCTCTTCCATGAAGGCCAGCAGGGCCTTCAGGGCGGCGCTGTTGTGCCGGCGGTGTACATAGCCGGCAAACAGCCACAGGTCATCGGGGCTGTAGTCGGGCAGCACCGCCTGCAAGCTGCCTTGCTCCAGCAGGTTGCGCACCAGCAAACGCGGCAGGCGCGCCACACCCATGCCGAGCAAGGCCATGTGCATCAAGGGCACGGGGTCGCTGGCGTCCATGCGGCTGCGCAGGGCGACGCTGTGCGACTTGCCGTTGACCTTGAATCGCCACGAGGGGCTGGTGCCTGATAAGGACAGTGTCAGCGCGTCATGCTCCGCCAGGTCGTCCGGGTGCTGCGGGATGCCGCGTTGCTGCCAGTAGGTAGGCGTGGCGCAGACCACTAGGTCGATGCGCCGCAGCTTGCGCACGATCAGGTTCGGATCGGCCGCGGTGCCCACGCGCAGCGACAGGTCCAGACCTTCTTCCACCATGTCCAGCACGCGGTTGCTCAGGTCCAGGCTGACGTGCACCTCGGGGTAGCGGCGCATGAAGTCGGCCAGCAGGCCGGGCAACTCGACACTGCCAATGCCTTGCGGCGCTGTCATGCGCAGCCGGCCACTGGGTTCCTGGGAGCGGTGTAGCAGCTCTTCCCGGGTCAGCGCCATCATTTCCAGCAGGGGCGTGCTGCGCTCCAGCAACAGGTCGCCCGCATCGGTCAGGCTGATGGTGCGGGTGCTGCGGTTCAGCAGGCGGGTGCCGAGCCGGCTTTCCAGTTCCGCGATGTACTTGCTGACATTGGCTTTGGACACGTCCAGAGATTTGGCGGCGCGCGAGAAACCGCCGCGGGCGGCGACTTCTCGGAAGGTGCGTATGAGTTCGAGTGTGTCCATTGTTTCCATGGTCGAAACAGACTTGTTCCGCTTTGACCTGTTTAAAGCTGCAACTTAACGCCTATCTGCTATTCACAGGTAGTGCAAGGTCACAAACCCTGTGAACTGCGAATCCGGCGCAGCAAGCCCTACAAGAGTGGCTAGCCCCGTCCAGGGTTCCTGGTTGCGTAGAACTGTTACTAACTTTGAAGGAAAAATAATATGAAGACCTCGAAAATCCTCGCCTCTTCCCTGATTGCCCTGGCCACTGTGGCCGCAGGTAGCGCTTTCGCTGCCGACCGTGACTACCCGGTGGTAGCCGTTGCCCCCAGCACCAGCGGACTGACCCGCGCACAAGTGCAGGCCGAGCTGGCCCAGGCCCGCCAGGACGGCACTTTGGCCGCTTACAACGACGACCAAAACTACCCTGTGATCGCCCCTGTCGGCACGCCCAAGACCCGCGCCGAAGTGCGGGCCGAGCTGGAGCAGGCCGTCAAGGACGGGACCATGCCTGTCATCCGTAGCTAATTGATCCCCGGTGGGGCAGGGCCGTTGTGGCCCGCGCCCGGTATCTTTCTCATCCACTTTTTTAGGAGTTCACCATGAACACACGCAAACTTCTCGCCACTTCTCTGATCGCCCTGGCTTCCGTGGCCGCCACCAGCGCTTTTGCGGATTCGTATGACCGCGAATTCCCCTTGGTGACCAACACCCCCAGCACCGTGACCCGCGCCCAGGTGCAGGCCGAGCTGGTCCAGGCAGAGAAAGACGGCACCATGGCCGCTTTCAATGACAACAACTATCCCGTGATCCATAACACCGGCCCGGCCAAGACCCGTGCCGAAGTGCGCGCCGAAGTGGCTGCCGCCGCCAAGGCCGGCACCCTGGACATCCGCGGCGACTACCACGGTTAATCCATGGTCTACGCCGGACGCAGCGGGCGCTGTCCTTCGCGGGTCAGCGCCCGCTGCGCTGTTGATAGCTGTAGAGTGCAGCACGGCTGGGTTTAGGCATAGAGATAGCCGCTGGCGTATGTCAATATTGCACCAATGGCTATAAATTTAGGAGTGGTCGCGCTGCGACGGCTTGCCTGCTCATAGCTGCATAGGCAAAACGTTGGAAAACCACGATTTCCAATGTTTCGGGCGCGAAAACACCGGGCATACTTGCAATGCGCAGTTGCAAGCACCGAAGATAGCGGGTTGCTAGCTGCCATGGAGCACCGATGCCTTCCCGTTTCCCGATCCCAGACCCAGCGCCAGCGCATGCAGCTAGCCCCGCTGTGGATGTGGGCGCGCCCGCGCATGCCCCTCTGGAGGAAACCGCCTTCCCCCAAGACAGCTTGCAAACCTTGCTGGGCGCGGTCGCGCACAATGCGCCGAGCCTGCTATGGGCGGCTTACCGGGCCGGAGAAAGACTGCATCTGATCGGCCACGGCGGCGAGGCTGGCGACGCTGTCCATTGGCCTCTGTCGATTGCCAAAGATGCATTTGCGGCGTTTTGCCGCGCCCAGGGCCTGCACCGGTGGGCCTCCGGCCAGGGCGAAAGCGCGCTGGGTTGGGTGCTGGCGCCGCAGAGTGAGGCCGGCAACCTGGTGGTAGCGGATCTGGCGCGCAAGCTGGGCTTGCGCTTGCAGATCGACGCCCTGGCCCGGGCCCAGGCCAGCCAGCGCGTGCTGTTTGAGATCACCTACCTGGCCAGTTCCACCCGTGAGCGGCGGGCTTTCCTGCAAGGCGTGCACCGCGAGCTGTCGACCCTGATCGATGCCGAGAACTTCTATCTGGCGCTGTACGACAGCCAAACCGACAAGGTCACCTACCCGTATTACATCGACAACGCCGATGCCTTTGAAACCGAGGAATACGAGTCGATTGACCGCCAGCGGCTGTCCATGACCCACTATGTGCTGACCACCGGCCAGGCCTTGTTCATCGACGCCATGGACATTGCCGCAGCGCAGGTGCAAGGGCGCTTTTACTGCGTGGGCCACCGCCCGGAATTCTGGATGGGGGTGCCGCTGAAGAACGCCTCGGACGAAGTGTTCGGCATGCTGGCGATGCAGGTGTACGACGTGTCGCGCATCTACAGCGTCGAGGACCGCGAGCTGTTTCTGGTGGTGGCGCGCCACGTGGGCATGGCGCTGGACCGGATTCTGCACCGCGCTCACCTCGAAGAAACCGTGGCCCGGCGCACCCTGGAGCTGTCCACCCTCAACGACGCACTGCGGCACGAGGTGGCCGACCGCGAGCGTGCCGAGCACCTGCAGCGCGCCTTGTTCCAGATCACCGAACTCGCCAGCCAGCCGGGCGATATGGCCGAATTGTTCCGCGGCCTGCATGGCATCGTCGGTGAACTGCTGTTTGCCCGCAACTTCTACATCGCGCTGTTCGACGATGCGACCACCGAGGTGACCTTTCCCTACTACGTAGACGAATTTCTGGACAACCCGCCCAAGTCCCGGCGCGGCGAGCGGGGCGTGACCGAATACGTCATCCGCCAGCGCCGGCCTTGCCTGATCAGCCGCGAAGAAGCCTTGCGACTGGAGGGCCTTGGCGAGATTTCCGTGCACCGGGTCGGCAACCCCTCGTATTCCTGGCTGGGCATTCCGCTGTTCGACGGCGACGTGGTGCGCGGCGTGCTGGCGGTACAAAGCTATTCGGCCGACATCCACTATTCGCTGCGCGACCAGGAACTGCTGACCTTTGTGTCCCGGCATATCGACACCGCCCTGTCCCGGCGCAGCGCTGCCGAAGCCATCCACGCCGCCAATATGCAGCTGGAGGCCAGGGTGCAGGACCGCACCCGCGCGCTGGATTACGCCAACGCCCAGCTGCAGCACGAGAACGCCCATGACTCGCTGACCGGCCTGCCCAACCGTGCGCACCTGCAGCAACGCCTGCACAGCGCCTGGCAGGCTTTCTGCACCCATGGCCAGGAGCTGGTGGTGATGTTCATCGACCTCGACCGCTTCAAGATGGTCAACGACAGCCTGGGCCACCACTTCGGCGATCTGCTGCTGGTCCAGGTCGCGGAGCGCCTGCGCAGCTGCATGCGCGACAGCGATCTGCTGGCCCGTCTGGGCGGTGACGAGTTCGCGGTGCTGGCCTTTGGTGCGCAGCCGGACGTGACCGCGGCCATCGCCGAGCGGATTCTGGAGGCCTTCGACCTGCCGTTCCATATCGATGGGCATACCGTGTTTTCATCCTGCAGCGTGGGTGTGGTTGGTGCCGACAGCCAGTTCCACCAGGAACCGGCCGACCTGCTGCGCGATGCCGATACCGCCATGTACCGGGTGAAGAACGCCGGGCGCGACAGCTATGCGCTGTTCAGCCAGGAAGTGCGGCGTGAAGTGTCCGACCAGATGGAGCAGGAAAACGCCCTGCGCAATGCGCTCAAACGCAGCGATGAATTGCTGCCGTACTTCCAGCCCATCATCGATGTGCAGAGCGGCGCCATCCTGGCGCTGGAGGCCTTGATCCGTTGGCACCAGCCCGACGGCAATATCGTGGCGCCGGGCCAGTTCCTGCCCGCGCTGGAAGGTTTTCGGCTGATCGGCCGGCTGGATTTCTACATGCTGCAAAGCGTGGTGGCGATCCTGGCCCAGCCCGAACACGCGCACTGGCCGCCGGTGCATGTGAACTGCTCGAGCTACAGCATCACCCGCACCGAGTTCTCCAGCGAAGTGCTCAGCCTGTTGGACGAATATGGCGTGGCGCCCTCGCGCATTTGCCTGGAGCTCACCGAAGGCGCGCTGGTGGCCGAACCCGAGCTGGCGCGCCAGGCCATGAAGCACCTGGCGGACAACGGCGTGTCGGTGGTGCTGGACGATTTTGGTGCCGGCTTCTCGTCGCTGAGCTATGTGCACCAATACCACTTCAGCGGCTTGAAGATCGACAAGTCCTTCATCCTGGAGCTGACCCGCAGCCCGCGCAGCCGCGCCATCGTGCGGGCCATCGTGCGCATGGCCGAGTCGCTGGACCTGAGCGTCGTCGCCGAAGGGGTGGAAGACGCCGAAACTTTGGCCTTGCTGCGTGACATGGGCGCCGGCCAGGCGCAGGGCTACTACTTCTCCCGGCCGGTGCCGAAGGAAGCCCTGAAGCTGCGTTAGCCGGCCGCCGTGGGGATGGCGTTCAACGGCCGGTGCGGGCCAGATACCGGTTGCGCCAGAACAGCAGCACCATGCCCAGCGCGATGACCACCATCGCGCCCAGCGCCCACCAGAAACCGCCTTGCCGGTGCAGCAGCGGGATCACCTCGAAATTCATGCCGAAGATGCCGGCAATCAGGTTCAGCGGCAGGAAGATGGCGGTCAGCACGGTCAGCGTCAGCATGATGTTGTTGGCCTGGTTGCCCTGCACGCTGAAGTGCATCTGCACCGCAGTCTCTACGCTTTGCTCCAGCCGCCGCACATGGTGTACCACCCGTTCAATATGTTCCAGCACGTCGCGGCTGCGCACCTGCAGCAGTTCGCGTTCGCGCAGCTCGGCCATGCCTTGGGCATCCGGCCAGGTCTTGACCGCCTCGATCCAGTCCTGGATGGCGGAGCGCTGTTCTTCGCACACATCGTCCAGTTGGTGCAAGGTCAGCCTTGCGTCCAGCAGCGCGCTCCAGTTGCTGAAACGGGCTCCCGGCTTGAGCAGTTCGCCTTGCCAGTGGTCGAGCTGGCGGGTCAGTTCGCGGCGCAGGTCCAGGTAGCCATCGACCATGGTGTTGACGATGCGCAGCATCAGGTCGGCCGGGCTGGCGGGCACCCGGGCGCCCGTGGCCCGCAGCTCGGTGGAGGTGGCGGCCAGCAGCTTCTCGGCATAGCTGTCGCGCACCGCGCAATCGGCGGGGTGTACCGTCAGCAGCACCTGGTCGAACACCGCAAAACCCACCGGGTTGGTGTTGATGCGGCGCAGGATGGGCGGGCCGCCGCGCTTCATGGGCTGGCCTGGCGCCACGGCGGGTGCGTCCGGTCCGGCTTCTGTTTGGCCCGCCGCCAGCCGGCGGAACACCAGCAGGTCGTACTGCGAGGTGTAGTCGTAGTGCGATGGCAACTGCTTGTTCAGCAGGTCCGATATGTGCAGGTCGACCAGCTGGTGGCCGCAGAGCTGTTGCAGCGTGGACTGCAGCTGCGCCTGCTGGATTTCAAATTCGTGCCGCGCGCAGGCGATCCAGACGTAGCCGCCGGGCACTGGCCTGGTGGGCAAAGCCGTGGTTTCCACCACGCTGCTGCCGACGATGGTGAAGATGCGCATGGGTGTGGGTTTTTATGAAAAATAGGCCGCTAGCGCAGGTAGATATTGCGCAAGCAGCTATTACTTTTGTAGTGAATGGTTAATGTGCTTGCAATAGCCGGGCCGCGTCGATGGCGAAATAGGTCAGCACCCCATCGGCCCCGGCGCGCTTGAAGGCCATCAGGCTTTCCAGCACCACGCGGTCGTGGTCCAGCCAGCCATTCTGCGCCGCGGCTTTCAGCATCGCGTATTCGCCCGACACCTGGTAGGCAAAGGTCGGCACGCGGAACTCGTCCTTGACCCGGCGCACCACGTCCAGGTAGGGCATGCCGGGCTTGACCATCACCATGTCCGCGCCTTCGGCGATGTCCATGGCCACTTCGCGCAGCGCCTCGTCGCTGTTCGCCGGGTCCATCTGGTAGGTCTTCTTGTCGCTTTTGCCCAGGTTGGCGGCCGAGCCCACGGCGTCGCGGAACGGGCCGTAGAAGGCGCTGGCGTACTTGGCGCTGTAGGCCATGATGCGGGTGTGGATGTGGCCCTTGTCTTCCAACGCCGATCGAATCGCTCCAATCCTGCCGTCCATCATGTCGCTGGGTGCCACGATGTCCACGCCGGCATCGGCCTGGGCCAGCACCTGCTGGACCAAGGCTTTGATCGTCAGCTCGTTGACGATGTAGCCGTTCTCATCCGGCAGGCCGTCCTGGCCGTGGCTGGTGTAGGGGTCGAGCGCTACATCGGTCATCACGCCGAGTTCGGGGAAACGCTTCTTCAGTTCGCGCACCACCCGTGGCACCAGGCCGTCGGGGTTGAAGGCCTCTTCGCCGCCATAGGTTTTCAGCGACTGGTCCACCACCGGGAACAGCGCCATCACCGGGATCTGCAGCTTCACGCATTCCTCGGCCACCGGCAGCAGCAGGTCCAGGCTCAGGCGTTCCACGCCGGGCATGGAGGCCACGGCTTCGCGGCGGTCCGTACCCTCGTGCACAAACACCGGGTAGATCAGGTCGTGCGCGGTCAAGGTGTTTTCCCGCACCAGGTTGCGGGTGAAGGCGTCGCGGCGCAGACGGCGGGGCCGGCCGGCGGGGTAGGGGGCGTAGGGTGTGGAAGAGGTCATGGGCAAAATTGTGCCCCATCCCCAGATAAGCCCTCTTGAATCCCCTCTACAGCTTTGTTAGATTGGCCTTGGGGCGGCTTGCCGCTCTCCCGCTTTACCTCCCTGAGCGGGGCCTTACGGTGGCAACATCGACAGGCTTAACGCCCCGGCCCGATGGTCGGGGCATTTTTTTGGTGTTCTCCGCGGGTCGGTGCGGGTCGCGGGAGCGGGCCTTAAACTCCCTCCATGCTCTGGATCAAATCCCTCCACATCGTTTTCGTCGCCAGCTGGTTCGCCGGGCTGTTTTATCTGCCGCGCATCTTCGTCAATCTGGCGATGGTGTCGCCGGGCTCGCTGGCCGAACGCGAGCGCCTGCTGCTGATGGCGGGCAAGCTGCTGCGCTTCACCACCCTCCTGGCGGTGCCGGCCATCGCCTTCGGCGCCTGGCTGTGGCTGGGCTACGGCATAGGCCGCGGCCCGGGCAATGGCTGGATGCATGCCAAGCTGGGTGTGGTGCTGCTGGTGATTGGCTACCACCACGGCTGCGGTGTGCTGCTGCGCAAGATGCGCGCCGGCGCGCCCATGCGCAGCCATACCTGGTACCGCTGGTTCAACGAGGTGCCGGTGCTGCTGCTGCTGGCGGCCGTGGTGCTGGTGGTGGTCAAGCCGTTTTAAGTCCGGCCGTAGGTCTGACGGATGCATAAAACCTCGGCCTGGCCTTTGGCGCTGCTGTATGCGGGGCTGGTGGTGTATGCCAGCCTGTACCCGTTCGACGGCTGGCGCGACCAGGGCATCGAGCCCTGGTTCTTCATTACCGCGCCCTGGCCCAAGTACTGGACCGGCTTTGACGTGGCCACCAACCTGGCCGGCTATGCGCCGTTGGGTTTTTTGCTAGCGCTGAGCGGCCTGCGCTCGGGGCGCACCCGGGTGCCGGTCCTGGCGGCCACGCTGGCGGCCGGTCTGTTGTCCCTGTGCATGGAGACCCTGCAAAGCTATCTGCCGGTGCGGGTGCCGTCGAACGTCGACTGGGCCTTGAACACCGCGGGCGGCTTGCTGGGCGCGGTGATCGCCGCCTTGCTGGAGCGGCTCGGGGCCATCGACCGCTGGAGCCAGTTCCGCGCGCGCTGGTTTGTGGCCGATGCGCGGGGTGTGCTGGTGCTGCTGGCGCTGTGGCCGGTGGCCTTGCTGTTCCCGGCCGCCGTGCCGCTGGGCCTGGGCCAGGTGATGGAGCGCGTCGAAGCGGGGCTGGCCGAGGCCTTGGCCGATACCCCGTTTCTCGACTGGCTGCCGGTGCGCGATGTGGAGCTGCAGCCGCTGGTGCCCGGCACCGAAATGCTGTGCGTGCTGCTGGGTGCGCTGATCCCCTGTCTGCTGGGCTACTGTGTGGTGCGCCGCAAGTACCAGCGGGTGCTGCTGGCCGGGGTGATGCTGGCCGCCGGCCTGGGCGCTGCCGCTTTGTCGGCCGGCCTGAGCTACGGGCCCCAGCATGCGCTGGACTGGCTGAGCCTGCCGGTGCGCGTAGGCCTGTGGGCCGCCCTACCGTTGGTGCTGCTGCTGGTCTGGGTGCCGCGCCGAGTCTGCGCAGCGCTGCTGCTGGTGGCACTGGCGCTGCATCTGGGCCTGCTGAACCAGGCGCCGGCCAGCGCCTACTTTGCGCAAACTTTGCAAACCTGGGAGCAGGGCCGCTTCATCCGCTTCCACGGCCTGGTGCAGTGGCTGGGCTGGCTCTGGCCCTATGCGGCGCTGGCTGTGGTGGTGGGGCGCACCGCCCGGCCGACGCCAGAAAACTAAAATACCGGCATGACCGACACCACCCTAACCGCTGCGCCTACCGGTTCTTACTACGGGCGCCACATCTTCTTCTGCCTGAACGACCGTACCAACGGCGAAGACAGCTGCGCCCACCACAACGCCCAGGCCGGTTTCGACCGCTGCAAGGCGCTGGTCAAGCAGGCCGGCCTGTCCGGCCCCGGCCAGGTGCGTGTCAACAAGGCCGGTTGCCTGGACCGCTGCGCTGCCGGACCGGTGGCCGTGGTGTACCCGGAGGCCGTCTGGTACAGCTTTGTCGACGAGAGCGATATCGACGAAATCGTCGAGTCGCATTTGAAGAACGGCCAGGTGGTCGAGCGCCTGGTGACGCCGGCCCATCTGGGCCGTTGATTTTTAAGCTTTTTAGGCTGCTAGCGCTTATTTCATCAGTGCAGGTAGCTATCAATTTGGTAGTAATTCCGTGAACGCATCGACCCAGAAACTGAGCCTGACCGGCGCGGCGGGCCCTATCGAAGCCGCACTCGACCAGCCTAGCGGCACGCCGCGCGGCGTGGCCGTGATCGCCCATCCGCATCCGCTGTTTGCCGGCACCATGGACAACAAGGTGGTGCAGACCCTGGCGCGGGCCTTTGTGCAGTCGGGCTGGACCGCGGTGCGCTTCAACTTTCGCGGTGTCGGCGCCAGCGCTGGCGTGCACGACGAAGGCCGGGGCGAGTGCGAGGACCTGCTGGCCGTGGTGGCGCAGACGGCGGCCGCGGGCCAGCCGCTGGCGCTGGCCGGTTTTTCGTTTGGCGCCTTCGTCACCACCCATGCGGTGCAAGCCCTGTGGGCCACCCGGCCGATGGAGCAGCTGGTGCTGGTCGGCACTTCGACCGCCCGCGCGCCGGCTGCCGCCCTGCCACCCGAGGCGCACGGGCGCACCCTGGTGGTCCACGGCGAGCTGGACGACACCGTGCCGCTGGCCTCGGTGATGGACTGGGCGCGGCCCCAGGTACTTCCTGTTACCGTCGTACCGGCGGGCGGGCACTTCTTTCACGGACAATTGCCCCTCTTGAAGAATCTGGTGCTGCGCCACCTGCGGGCATGAAACTTTGCGGCCTCGCCAGGGGTCGCATAGCGCTCTCCCTGCTGTCCTGTACGGCGGCCGCACCCTCTGCCCTGTTTTCTCCCTTTACCTCGTTATCCCATCCATGAAATACTTTTTGCAGGCTGTTGCCGCACCTTTGCTGGCTTCCGTCTCCCTGATCGCCGCTGCCCAGCCCGTTGCCGGCCCTGAAATCGCCGCCAAGGCCTATATGGTGGTGGACGTGACGGCCAACCAGGTCTTGCTGGAAAAAGACATCGACATGGTCGTCGAACCTGCCTCGCTGACCAAGCTGATGACCGCCTACCTGGTGTTCGACGCGCTGCGCAGCAAGAAGATCACCCTGACGCAAACCCTGCCGGTGAGCCTCAAAGCCTGGAAGATGCCGGGCTCGCGCATGTTTATCGACCCCAAGATGCAGGTGCCGGTGGAAGACCTGATCAAGGGCATGATCGTCCAGTCGGGCAACGACGCCACCATGGCGCTGGCCGAAGGCGTGGGCGGCACCTCTGAGCGTTTCGTCGAAATGATGAATGCCCAGGCCAAGGCCTTGGGCATGAAGTCCACCGGCTACCGCAACCCCGAAGGCCTGACCGAAGCCGGCCACACCACCACGGCGCGCGACCTGAGCATCCTGGCCACCCGTTTGATGCGCGACTTCCCCGAGTACGCGCACTACGACGGCATGAAGAAGTACCACTACCCCGGTACCCCGGTCAGCAATGAAAACAACCGCAACGGCCTGCTGTTCCGCGACCCCACAGTCGACGGCCTGAAGACTGGCCATACCGATGCCGCCGGCTACTGCCTGATTGCCACCGCCAAGCGTGACTTTCCGAATGTCGGCAGCCGCCGCATCCTGACCATCCTGCTTGGCGCGGCCAGCGAGAACGCCCGTCTGAATGAATCGCAAAAGCTGCTGAACTGGGGCTACACCGCCTATGAAGGCGTGAAGCTGTTCGATGCCAACCAGGCGGTGGTCACACCGAATGTCTGGAAGGGCACGACCCCCACCATGAAGCTCGGTCGCCCCGATGCCATCGTGGTGGCGGTGCCGGCCGGCAATGCGGCCAAGGTGAAGACCGAAATCCAGCGCCCCGATCCGCTGGTCGCGCCCTTCACCAAGGGCCAGGCCGTGGGGGCTTTGAAGGTCACTTTGGGCGAACAAACCCTGCTGACCGTGCCCCTGCTGGCGTTGGACGGGGTCGAGCAAGCTGGCATTCTGGGCCGGGCCTGGGATTCCATCCGTTTGTGGATCAAGTAATTTCAGGAAGTGAGCGCCTGCAAACATTAGCGCATCGTTTAATGTTTGCAAGCGCATAAGCAAAAAGCTATACTTGAAGGCTTTTCGGAAATTTCCGAAGGGATTCACGTTTTCTGTTAGTTTTAAACGTTTAGGGACGTTTTCTTTGTCAAGGAGGCTTTAGTGCCAACCATTAACCAGCTAGTACGTCAGGGACGCGAGGTCGAAACGATCAAGTCCAAGAGCCCTGCGATGCAAAATTCTCCGCAACGCCGTGGCGTTTGCACCCGCGTCTACACCACGACGCCTAAAAAGCCTAACTCCGCTTTGCGTAAGGTTGCCAAAGTGCGCCTGACCAACGGTTTTGAGGTCATTTCCTACATCGGCGGCGAAGGCCACAACCTGCAAGAACACAGTGTTGTGCTGGTGCGCGGCGGCCGGGTCAAGGATTTGCCCGGTGTGCGTTACCACATCGTGCGCGGTTCGCTCGATTTGCAAGGCGTGAAAGACCGCAAGCAATCGCGTTCCAAGTATGGTGCGAAGAAGCCAAAGGCTAAGTAAGCCCTCGGTTTTTAGGATATATCGGTGCTGTTTCCCGCGTGGCGCGGTGATGCAGCGTAGTGACCCGCTGTGGGTCGAGTAAGTGAAAACCAAAATGGTTTTTGCGGTGTCTGCCAAGACACCAACTGAAGCAATTAAGAGGTGAAAAATGCCACGTCGTCGCGAAGTCCCTAAACGTGAAATTCTGCCGGATCCCAAGTACGGCAATGTTGAGCTGTCCAAATTCATGAACGTGATCATGGAAGGCGGCAAGAAAGCGATCGCTGAGCGCATCATTTATGGCGCTCTCGATTTCATCGAAAAGAAGAACCCAGGCAAAGACCCGCTGGAAGCCTTCACCCTGGCGATCAACAACGTCAAACCCATGGTCGAAGTGAAGTCCCGCCGCGTTGGTGGTGCTAACTACCAAGTGCCCGTCGAAGTGCGCCCTGTGCGTCGCCTGGCTCTGTCCATGCGCTGGTTGAAGGAAGCCGCCCGCAAGCGTGGCGAGAAGTCCATGTCCCTGCGCTTGGCCAATGAACTGATGGAAGCCACCGAAGGCCGTGGCGGTGCCATGAAGAAGCGTGACGAAGTCCACCGTATGGCTGAAGCCAACAAGGCCTTCTCGCACTTCCGTTTCTAAGCAACCCTCCCATCTCAAGCTTACAAGCCCGCACCACCCTTCGGCGGATGGCGGGCTTGTGGCTTTAACGAAAGAGAACTATGGCTCGCCATACCCCCATTGAGCGCTATCGCAATATTGGTATCTCCGCGCACATCGATGCCGGCAAGACCACTACCACCGAGCGCATTCTGTTTTACACCGGCGTGAACCACAAGATTGGTGAAGTGCACGACGGTGCTGCCACCATGGACTGGATGGAGCAAGAGCAAGAGCGTGGCATCACGATCACCTCGGCCGCTACCACCTGCTTCTGGAAGGGTATGGACACGTCCTTGCCTGAACACCGCATTAACATCATTGACACCCCCGGCCACGTGGACTTCACGATTGAAGTCGAGCGCTCGATGCGCGTACTGGACGGTGCTTGCATGGTGTACTGCGCTGTGGGTGGCGTGCAGCCCCAGTCTGAAACCGTGTGGCGTCAGGCCAACAAGTACAAAGTGCCACGTCTGGCCTTTGTGAACAAGATGGACCGTACCGGTGCCAACTTCTTCAAGGTCGTGGACCAGATGAAGCTGCGCTTGAAGGCCAGCCCCGTGCCTATGGTTATCCCCATCGGTGCCGAAGAAAACTTCACCGGCGTGGTCGATTTGCTCAAGATGAAAGCCATCATCTGGGACGAAGCTTCGCAAGGCATGAAGTTCGACTACCGTGAAATCCCCGCTGAATTGGTCGAATTGGCCAAGGAATGGCGCGAGAAGATGGTCGAAGCGGCTGCTGAAGCATCCGAAGAGTTCATGAACAAGTACCTCGAAGAAGGCGACTTGTCCGAAGAAGAAATCAAGCTGGGCATCCGCACGCGTACCATCGCCAGCGAAATCCAGCCCATGTACTGCGGTTCCGCCTTCAAGAACAAGGGTGTGCAGCGTATGTTGGACGCCGTGATCGAATTCATGCCATCGCCAGTGGACATTCCACCGGTGGGCGGCATGGACGAAGACGACGCTCCCGTTGTGCGTAAAGCCGACGACAGCGAGAAGTTCTCGGCTCTGGCATTCAAGCTGATGACCGACCCGTTTGTGGGCCAGCTGACCTTTGTGCGCGTCTATTCCGGCGTGCTGCAAAAGGGCGACAGCGTGTTCAACCCGATCCGCGGCAAGAAAGAGCGTATCGGCCGTATCGTGCAAATGCACGCCAACAACCGCGAAGAAGTCAGCGAAATCCGCGCCGGCGACATTGCAGCTTGCGTGGGCTTGAAAGACGTGACCACCGGCGAAACCCTGTGCGATCCTTCCGCCGTGGTGACGCTGGAGCGCATGGTGTTCCCTGAGCCTGTGATTACCCAGGCCGTGGAACCCAAGACCAAGGCCGACCAGGAAAAAATGGGTATCGCTTTGCAGCGTCTGGCCCAGGAAGATCCTTCGTTCCGCGTCAAGACCGACGAAGAATCAGGCCAGACCCTGATCGCTGGTATGGGCGAGTTGCATCTGGAAATTATTGTCGACCGCATGAAGCGCGAGTTCGGCGTGGAAGCCAACGTGGGCAAGCCCCAGGTGGCTTACCGCGAAACCATCCGCAAGACCATCGAAGATGCCGAAGGCAAGTTCGTGCGCCAGTCCGGTGGTAAGGGCCAGTACGGCCACGTGGTGCTGAAGATTGAACCCAATGAAATGGGCAAGGGCATCGAATTCGTCGACGCCATCAAGGGTGGTGTGGTTCCTCGCGAATACATCCCTGCGGTGGAAAAGGGCATCCACGAAGCCGTTACGCAAGGCGTGCTGGCCGGCTACCCCGTGGTCGACGTCAAGGTGACCCTGCACTTCGGTTCTTACCACGATGTGGACTCGAACGAATTGGCGTTCAAGATGGCTGCGATCTTCGGTTTCAAGGAAGGCTGCCGCAAGGCCGGCCCCGTGATTCTGGAGCCCATGATGGCCGTGGAAGTCGAAACCCCTGAAGACTACGCTGGTAGCGTGATGGGCGACTTGTCCAGCCGCCGCGGCATGGTCCAAGGTATGGAAGACATGGTTGGTGGCGGCAAGGCCATTAAGGCTGAAGTGCCGTTGTCGGAAATGTTTGGCTACTCCACCACGCTGCGTTCCATGTCCCAAGGACGTGCTACGTACACGATGGAGTTCAAGCACTACTCGGAAGCGCCACGTAACGTGTCCGAAGCCATCATGGCTTCCCGCGCCAAGTAAAAAGTTTGCAGAGCGCGCCTGGTTGTGCAAGCAGCCGGGTTTGCTCTCATGGTCCCCCTGTCTGCGATGGTGTGCCACCTTGTGCCCGTGCGAGGTGATCCAGCAACACTGTGCAGACATTAAACCTGACACGGGAAATAGCTCTTTTGGAGAATTGAAAAATGGGAAAAGAAAAGTTCACACGTACCAAGCCCCACGTCAATGTGGGCACGATCGGCCACGTTGACCATGGCAAGACCACGCTGACCGCCGCCATCACCACCGTGCTGGCAGCCAAGTTCGGCGGCTCGGCCAAGGCCTACGACCAAATCGACGCAGCACCTGAAGAAAAAGCGCGCGGCATTACCATCAATACCGCCCACGTCGAATACGAAACCGCCAACCGCCACTATGCCCACGTGGACTGCCCAGGCCACGCCGACTATGTGAAGAACAT
>NZ_JAVDXT010000004.1:0-529128 GCF_031458075.1 Rhodoferax ferrireducens
ACGGCCAGACCACCATCCAGCGCGGCGACACCGTGTGCGTCAGCGCACCGCCGGAGCAGCTGCACTGCTTTGATTCCAACGGCCTACGGTTGTAAACCCCACAGCTTCACCTAACCCCCGTATTCGTTCTGCATACCTCAGTGATCAGTACCTTAACCATTTAATGAAAGTGAAAGCAAAGCTATGAAACCGTGGAGCACCGAACTTTGGTCCCTTGAGGGAGACGACAACACCCGCATCGCTCGCGCCCGGCTCGACGATGGCGCCGAAATGAGCGTGCGATTTGTTTCGCCAACCATGGCGCGGGTAACGCTTTGCCCGGTCGGTGGCTGGCGCGAGCCGCGGACCTGGGCCATCGCCCCACAGCCCGGCACCGACGTGCCGTGGGAAGGGCGTGAGCGTGATGATGGGTCTGGCTTCCAGCTTCCGGTCACGCACGCCAGTCAAAGCCGCTTTGGTACGGAACAACTCACCGTCACTTTGAGCGTTGCGCCGCTGCGCCTGCAATGGCATGCCTTTGGGGCCGAGACGCCGGTAGTGAACGACCGCAAGACCACGGCCTATCTGCGTCAATCGCGCGGTGGCCTGGTGCGCCACTACCTGGAGCGCCACACCACCGACCGCTACTATGGTTTGGGTGACAAGACCGGCCCGCTCAACCTGCACGGGCGGCGCTTGCGGACTGCGGCATTTGACTCGATGGGCTACGACCCGGAACATGGCGATCCGCTCTACAAGCACTGGCCTTTCGTGATGAGCCGCGCGGCCAATGGGCAATGGGTGGGCATCTACTACGACACGCTGGCCAACTGCACTTTTGATCTCGGCTGTGAACACGACAACTACCACGACTTCTACCGCTATGTGGAGATTGAAGACGGTGATTTGGACTACTACCTGATGGTCGGTCGCACCCCGGCCGAGGTTATTTCGCAGTTCGTGGGGCTCATTGGTGGAAGTCACCTGCCACCGCGCTGGACATTGGGCTTTGCACAAACGGCAATGGGGCTGACCGACCAGCTCGATGCCCAGGCGCGTTTAACGGCGTTCATCGACGAGGCTGTCGCCAACCGCATTCCGATTTCGTCCTTTCACTACGGGTCTGGCTATTCCAGCCGTGGCAAGCGGCGCTATGTGTTCACCTGGAACCACGACAAGTTTCCCGACCCCAAGGCATTGAACGCAAAGTTTCACAACCATGGCATGCACGTGGTTGCCAACCTAAAGCCGTGTCTGCTGGACGACCACCCGGCCTACGAGGAGGTCAAGGCAAAGGGTGCGTTCGTGGCCGACTCTCGCACCGGAGAACCGGTGGTCGAACCCTTCTGGGACGGCGTGGGTTCGCACCTGGACTTCACCCAGCCAGCAGCCATCCGCTGGTGGCAGGACGGGCTGAAGCAGCAGGTGCTGGACTACGGTATCGACGTGGGATGGAATGACAACAACGAGTATTCGATCCAGGACGAGGATGCGCAATGTGCGGGATTCGGGCGGCCCATTCCCATGCATCGCGCACGCGCGCTCCACCCGCTGCTCATGACGCGCGCCACGTTTGAGGCACAGCAGGAGCGCGCCAAGGACAAACAGGTCTATACCGTCTCCCGGGGCGGCATGCCCGGCATTCAGCGTTATGCCCAGACCTGGACCGGCGACAACACCACCAGCTGGCACACCTTGCGCTGGAATCTGCGCATGGGCTTGCAAATGAGCCTGTCGGGTATGTTCAATATTGGCCACGACATTGGCGGCTTCCACGGCCCCATGCCCGAGCCGGAGCTCTTTCTTCGCTGGGTGCAAGCCTGTTGCTTGAACCCACGTGCGATCGTCAACTCGTGGAAGGCCGGTGGCGTTAGTAGCGTGCCCTGGATGTACCCGGAGGTGACACCGGCCATCCGTCAGGCGATTGAGTTGCGCTACCGCCTGATGCCCTACCTGTGGTCGCTGTTCGAACGCGCCAGCCAACACCACGAGCCGATCATTCGGCCGACGTTTTACGATTTTCCGGATGATGCGCAGTGCCTGGAGGACTGCGATGATTTCATGCTGGGCCGCTCATTGCTGGTGGCCCCGGTGGTTGAGGAGGGCGCCACCACGCGGCGGGTCTACATGCCGGCATTGGCTGACGGCGAGCAGTGGTTTGATTTCGAAACCGGCGCAGCTTTCGCAAGCGGGCAGTGGCACATCGTTGACGCGCCGCTCGAGCGCTTGCCGTTGTTCGCCCGTGCTGGCGCGGCCATTCCGTGTGCTCAGCCCGAACCGGGTCAAATGCCGCGTTTCGACGACCCGGTGGTAGAGACCCGCGGGTTCTGAATGTCTGCGGGTCCAGGCCGGCACGCACTCGCATCACCCTCTGGGGGGCTCGTAGGCCGCGATATCGGGAGAGGGTGTTGATTTCCATCCAGAAGTGACCCCTTGCGGGTCAGGTTTGCGTGGAAATTAACCGGTGGCGAATATATAGCCACATATGCGGCTTCGAAAGCGAAAGTGGTCGATTTTGCAACCAGTTGCCTTCTGAACGATGCTTGTAAGGCTATGAGCTGCCTGCCCAGTTGGTGAGCGCAACTGCTATAGCGCTCCCGGCGCTGTATGCCAGCTGATGCGCTATGTCGAGTTCAGGGTTTCTATGCATATGCCGGTCCGGCGTATCGGATGCTGGCTTGTGTCTAGGTCCGGATCGTCGTCCATCGGTTCATCCGGTAGGTTGCTTACTTCTTTAAAAATCAATAGCTTAGGTCTATTTTTTCAGCCATTTTGAGGTGGCACAAGGGTTGCTCTACAGCATGGCCAGCCGCATCGCCCGATGCGAGACAAGGCCATGACACAGGAGACAACACATGACCATGATGGGTGACCATGATCCTATCGAGACCAGCGAATGGCTGGACGCGCTAGGCGCTGTTCAGCAGCACCGCGGCAGTGAACGCACCAACTTCCTGCTGAACCGTCTGGTCGACGCAGGCCGACGCGATGGGGTGTATGTGCCGCGGTCCCTGACCACGGCCTACAAGAACACCATCGCGCCCGAGAACGAGGAGAAGTCGCCCGGCGATCGCGACATCGAGCACCGCCTGCGCTCCA
Organism: Rhodoferax ferrireducens; assembly: GCF_031458075.1. GTDB lineage: Bacteria > Pseudomonadota > Gammaproteobacteria > Burkholderiales > Burkholderiaceae_C > Rhodoferax_B > Rhodoferax_B ferrireducens_A. The sequence goes on from NZ_JAVDXT010000004.1 coordinate 3,079, forward strand.
TCATCCGTTGGAACGCAATGGCCATCATCCTGCGGGCCAACAAGGATTCGTCGGAGCTCGGCGGCCACATCGCCAGCTTCCAGTCGGCAGCCACGCTGTACGACATCGGATTCGGCCACTTCTGGCACGCACCCACCGAGACCCATGGCGGTGACCTGCTGTTCATCCAGGGTCACAGTTCGCCCGGTATCTATGCGCGGGCCTTCCTCGAAGGGCGTTTGACCGAGCAGCAACTACTCAATTACCGCCAGGAGACCGATGGCCAGGGCATTCCGTCCTATCCGCACCCCTGGCTGATGCCCGACTTCTGGCAATTCCCTACGGTGTCCATGGGCCTGGGCCCGCTGATGGCCATCTACCAGGCGCGCTTTCTCAAGTATCTGCATGGCCGTGGACTGGCCGATACCACGCCGCGCAAGGTGTGGGCCTTCATGGGCGACGGCGAGATGGACGAGCCTGAATCACTGGGCGCGATTTCGCTGGCCGGCCGCGAGAATCTGGACAACCTGGTGTTCGTCATCAATTGCAATCTGCAGCGCCTGGACGGTCCGGTGCGCGGTAACGGCAAGATCATCCAGGAGCTCGAATCGGTGTTCCGCGGCGCCGGCTGGAACGTCATCAAGATCGTCTGGGGCGGCGGCTGGGATACGCTGCTGGCCAAGGACAAGAGCGGCAAGCTGCTGCAGCGCATGGAGGAGTGCGTCGACGGCGAATACCAGGACTTCAAGAGCAAGAGTGGCGCCTATGTGCGGGAGCATTTCTTCGGCAAGTACGACGAAACCCGCGCGCTGGTGGCCGACATGAGCGACGACGAAATCTGGGGGCTGACGCGTGGCGGCCACGACCCGGTGAAGGTGTTTGCCGCCTACGCTGCGGCCGTCAAGCACACCGGCCAGCCGACCTTGATCCTGCCGAAGACCGTGAAGGGCTACGGCATGGGCGAATCGGGCGAAGGCCAGATGATCGCCCACCAGGCCAAGAAGATGACGCAGGACGCGCTGCGTGGCTTCCGCGACCGCTTTCAGATCCCCGTGTCGGACGAGGACCTGCCCAACATCCCCTTCATCAAGCTGCCCGAAGACAGCCCCGAGATGCAGTATCTGCGCGCGCGCCGCGCCGCACTCGGCGGCTATCTGCCACAGCGCCGGCAGAAGTCGGCCGCGCTGGAGATCCCGCCGCTGGCCAGCTTCGAGCGCCTGCTCAAGGACACCGGCGAGCGCGAGATCTCCACCACCATGGCCTTTGTGCAGATGCTCGGCACCCTGGTGCGCGACAAGCAGATCGGCAAGCACGTGGTGCCCATCGTGCCCGACGAGTCGCGCACCTTCGGCATGGAAGGCATGTTCCGCCAGCTCGGCATCTGGTCGTCGCTGGGCCAGCTGTACAAGCCGCAGGACGCCGACCAGCTGATGTACTACCGCGAATCGAAAGACGGCCAGGTGCTGCAGGAAGGCATCAACGAAGGCGGCGCCATGTCCAGCTGGATCGTGGCGGCCACCTCGTACAGCACGAACAACGTGCCGATGATTCCGTTCTACATCTACTACTCGATGTTCGGCCTGCAGCGCGTCGGCGACCTGGCCTGGCTGGCCGGTGACATCCGGGCCCGCGGCTTCTTGCTGGGCGGCACGGCCGGGCGTACCACGCTGAATGGCGAAGGCCTGCAGCATGAGGACGGCCACAGCCACATCCTGGCCGGCACGATTCCCAACTGCGTCAGCTACGACCCGACCTTCGCCTACGAGGTGGTCACCATCATCCGCGACGGCATGCGCCGCATGTATGCCGAACAGGAAGACGTGTACTACTACGTCACCCTGATGAACGAAAACTACCCGCACCCCGGCATGCCCGAAGGCAGCGAGGCGGGCATCCTGAAGGGCCTGTACCAGCTCAGCGACGGCGGCAAGACACCGAAGAAGGGCCTGCGCGTGCAGCTCATGGGCAGCGGCACCATCCTGCGCGAGGTGATGTTCGCGGCCGAGTTGCTGAAGGCCGACTTCGGCATCGCCGCCGACGTGTGGAGCGCCACCAGCTACAACGAGCTGCGCCGCGACGGCATGGCCGCCGAGCGCTGGAGCCGGCTGCACCCCACCGAGCCGGCGTGCAAGAGCCACGTCGAGCAGTGCCTGGAAGGGCACGAGGGGCCGGTAATTGCCGCCACTGACTACATGCGCAACTACGCAGACCAGGTGCGCGAATACGTGCAGGCCGCGGGCCGGCGCTACACCGTGCTGGGCACCGACGGCTTCGGCCGCAGCGACTACCGGCGCAAGCTGCGCCGCTTCTTCGAGGTTGATCGCTGGCACGTGGCCGTGGCCGCACTCAAGGCGCTGGCCGACGACGGCGTGATCAAGCCAAGCGTCGTTGCCGACGCGATCAAGCAATACGGGCTCGACGCCGAGCGTGCCGCCCCCTGGACTGTGTGAGACGCAATATGAGCAATTCAATCGACATCCAAGTACCCGACATCGGCGACTTCTCTGACGTGCCGGTGATCGAGATCTTCGTCAAGGTGGGCGACATGGTGAAGGTCGAAGACCCGCTGGTCTCGCTCGAATCCGACAAGGCCACATTGGACGTGCCCGCGCCGCGCGGCGGCGTGGTCAAGGCCATCAGCGTGAAGCTGGGCGACAAGGTCAACCAGGGTTCCGTGATCATGCAGTTCGAGGCCGAAGGCGGCGCTGCCGCGGTGGCGCCGCCCGCCGAAGCCGCCAAGCCCAGCGTGACTGCGCCGCCATCGGCGGTGAGCGCGCCGGCCGGCCTGGCCGAGGTGCGTGTGCCCGACATCGGTGACTTCAAGGACGTGCCGGTCATCGAAATCTTCGTGAAAGTGGGCGACACGGTGAAGGCCGAGGACCCGCTGGTCTCGCTGGAATCCGACAAGGCCACGATGGACGTGCCGGCGCCGCTGTCCGGCGTGGTCAAGGAGATCCGCATCAAGATTGGCGACAAGGTCAGCGAGGGCTCGGTGGTGCTGCTGCTGGCCACCGGCGATGCGCCGAGCGCCGCCGCAACGGCGCCCACGGCCGCCGCCGCTGTCGCGCCCCCGGCGCAGGCCAGCGTCGCCGTTGGCGCTTCGGTCAACGAAGCCGCGTTTGCCCTGGCCTATGCGGGACCGGCGGTGCGCAAGCTGGCACGTGAACTCGGCGTGGACCTGGGCCGTGTCAGCGGCAGCGGCGACCATGGGCGCATCGTGCGCGCCGACGTCGAGGCCTTTGCCAAGGGCGGCGGCGCAGCTACCGCACCGGCCGCAGCCAAGCCTGCTTCCGCGCCCGCGGGCGTCGGCGTCGGCGGGCTCGAGTTGCTGGCCTGGCCCAAGGTGGACTTCGCCAAGTTCGGCCCGGTCGAGCGCAAGGAACTGTCGCGCATCAAGAAGATCAGCGGCGCCAACCTGCACCGCAACTGGGTGGTGATCCCGCACGTGACCACGCACGACGAGGCTGACATCACCGAGCTCGAGCAGTTCCGCGTGCAGATGAACAAGGAGCTGGAGAAGTCGGGCGTCAAGCTCAGCATGTTGCCCTTCATGATGAAGGCCGCAGTCTCGGCGCTGAAGAAGTTCCCCGAGTTCAACGCCAGCCTCGATGGCGACGCCCTGGTGCTGAAGAACTACTGGCACATCGGCTTCGCCGCCGACACGCCGAACGGGCTGATGGTGCCGGTGATCCGCGACGTCGACAAGAAGACCGTGCCCGAGATCGCCAAGGAGATGGGCGAGCTTGCCAAGCTGGCGCGCGAAGGCAAGCTCAAGCCCGACCAGATGTCGGGCGGCACCTTCACCATCAGCTCGCTGGGCGGCATCGGCGGCATCTACTTTACGCCCATCATCAACGCGCCCGAGGTGGCCATCATGGGCGTCTGCAAGAGCTACTGGAAGCAGCATTCCAGCGACGGCAAGACCTATACCTCGCGGCTCACGCTGCCGCTGTCGCTGTCGTGGGACCACCGCGTGATCGATGGCGCCGCCGCCGCGCGCTTCAACGTGCATTTCGCCAACGTGCTCGCCGATCTGCGGCGCGTGCTGTTCTGAAGGAAACCCTCCCATGTCTCAAACAGTGGAAGTCAAAGTCCCGGACATCGGCGACTTCAAGGATGTCGCGATCATCGAGCTACTGGTCAAGCCCGGCGAGGTGATCGCCGTGGATACCGGTCTGGTCATGGTCGAGTCCGACAAGGCCTCGATGGAGATTCCGTCGACCCATGCCGGCGTGGTCAAGGAGCTGAAGGTCAAACTCGGCGACAAGGTCAGCGAAGGTTCGGTGATCCTGGTGGTCGAGGCGGCGGGTGCCGCGGCAACCGCACCGGCACCGGTTGCAGCGCACGCAGCGGCTGCGCCGGTTGCCGCCGCGCCCGCCCCCAAGGCTGGCAGCTACGCTGGCAAGGCCGACATCGAATGCGAGGTGCTGGTGCTTGGCGCCGGCCCCGGCGGCTACTCGGCGGCCTTCCGCAGCGCCGACCTCGGCATGAAGACCGTGCTGGTCGAGCGCTATGCCACGCTGGGCGGGGTTTGCCTGAATGTAGGCTGCATCCCGTCGAAAGCGCTGCTGCACACCGCCAGCGTGATGGACGAGGTGAAGAACCTGGGCCACCACGGCATCAAGTTTGCCGCGCCCGAAATCGATCTCGATGGGCTGCGCGGCTTCAAGGACGGCGTGATCAAGAAGCTCACCGGCGGCCTGGCCGGCATGGCCAAGGCGCGCAAGGTCGAGGTCGTCACCGGCGTCGGCAGCTTTCTCGACCCGTATCACCTCGAAGTGCTGGGCGAGGGCGGTGCGAAGAAGGTCGTGAAGTTCGCCAAGGCCATCATCGCCGCCGGTTCGCAGGCGGTGAAGCTGCCCTTCATGCCCGTGGACGAGCGCGTGGTCGATTCCACCGGCGCGCTGCTGCTCAAAAGCATCCCCAAGCGCATGCTGGTGGTCGGCGGCGGCATCATCGGGCTGGAGATGGCCACGGTGTATTCCACGCTGGGCACGCGCATCGACGTGGTCGAGATGCTCGATGGCCTGATGCAGGGCGCCGACCGCGACCTGGTCAAGGTCTGGGAGAAGGTCAACGCGCCGCGCTTCGGCAGCGTGATGCTGAAGACCAAGACTGTCGGCGCCAAGGCGACCAAGGCCGGCATCGAGGTCAAGTTCGAAGGCGAGAAGGCGCCCAGCGAGCCGCAACTTTACGACCTGGTGCTGGTGGCCGTGGGGCGCAGCCCGAATGGCAAGAAGATCGCCGCCGACAAGGCTGGCGTGGCCGTCACCGATCGCGGCTTCATCAACGTCGACAAGCAGATGCGCACCAATGTGCCGCACATCTTCGCCATCGGCGACATCGTCGGCCAGCCGATGCTGGCGCACAAGGCGGTGCACGAGGCCCATGTGGCGGCCGAGGTCGCGCATGGCGAGGCCGCCTACTTCGACGCGCGGCAGATTCCGTCGGTGGCCTATACCGACCCTGAGGTGGCCTGGGCCGGCAAGACCGAGGAACAGTGTAAGGCCGAGGGCATCAAGATCGGCAAGGCGGTGTTCCCCTGGGCCGCGTCGGGCCGGGCTATCGCCAATGGCCGCGACGAGGGTTTCACCAAGCTGCTGTTCGACGAAGCCACGCACCGCGTGATCGGTGGCGGCATCGTTGGCACGCATGCGGGCGACCTGATCAGCGAGGTCTGCCTGGCCATCGAGATGGGCTGCGAGCCGGCCGATATCGGCAAGACCATCCACCCGCACCCGACGCTGGGGGAATCCATCGGCATGGCGGCCGAGGTCTTCGAGGGCCATTGCACCGATCTGCCTCCGGTGAAAAAGAAATAGGCCACCGCACCATGCCCATCGAGCTAGCCTGTGAGGCCCTGGGAGCGGGGCGACCTGTGGTGATCCTGCACGGCCTGTTCGGCGCCGGCTGCAACTGGAGCGAGGTTGCGCGCTCGTTGGCCACCCGCTACCGCGTCTACCTGCCCGATGCCCGCAACCATGGCGCTTCGCCCTGGTCGGACAACATGTCCTACCCCAAGATGGCGCTGGACGTGAAGGTACTGATCGAACGAGAGCGGCTGCAGCGGCCGATGCTGGTCGGTCACAGCATGGGCGGCAAGACCGCTATGACATTGGCCTTGAGCCATCCGGAACTCGTCGGCGGCGTTGCTGTGATCGACATCGCCCCGGAACACTATGCCGAACAATTTTCCACCTATGTAACGGCCATGCGCAGCCTGGATTTGGCCGCGGCGGCGGCAGCAGCACGCCGGCAGTTCCGCGAAGCGTTGGCAAGCAGCCTGCGGCCAGATATCTCGCAGAACTTTCTGATGCAGAACTTGCGGCGCCACAACGAACGTTTTGACTGGCGTCTCAATTTGATGGCTACGGCCGTCTGTATGCCGGATTTGTGCGCATTCCCGGAGGCGTTGCCGCACAAATGCTACGAGGGACCGGCGTTGTTTCTGAGCGGAGAAGAGTCTGACTACGTGCGAAAGGAATCGCAAGCCCGCATCCTGGCGCTATTTCCAGAGGCTGAATTCGGGCGTATCCCCGATGCCGGTCACTGGGTACACGCGGATCAGCCGCAGGCGTTGCTGTGCGGTTTGCACGACTGGCTGAGCGAAGTGCACGCCACTGTTACACGCTGAATCCATCACCTTTGAGAAGAACGGAGACAAAACCATGACCGACAATCTGCGGGAAGCCGCACTTGACTACCACCGCTATCCGACACCGGGCAAGATCTCGGTAATGCCTACCAAGGCCATGGTCACGCAGCGCGACCTGGGTCTGGCCTATTCACCCGGCGTGGCAGAGGCCTGCCTGGCCATCGTCGAAGACCCGCGCGAAGCGGGCAATCTGACGGCGCGCAATAACCTGGTGGCGGTGATCACCAACGGCACGGCGGTATTGGGCCTGGGCAACATCGGCCCACTGGCCGGCAAGCCGGTAATGGAAGGCAAGGGCTGCCTGTTCAAGAAGTTCGCCGGTATTGACGTGTTCGACATAGAACTCGACGAGCTCGACCCCGACAAGCTGATCGACACCATCGCCCGCATGGAGCCGACTTTCGGCGGTATTAACCTCGAGGACATCAAGGCGCCCGAGTGCTTCTACATAGAAACCAAGCTGCGCGAGCGCATGAAGATTCCGGTGTTCCACGACGACCAGCACGGTACGGCTATCGTGGCGGCGGCGGCGATCCTGAACGCCCTCAAGCATGTGGGTAAGGACATCGCCAAAGTCAAGCTGGTGGCATCGGGTGCGGGTGCCGCGGCGCTGGCCTGCCTGGACCTGGCGGTGAGCCTGGGCGTGCGGCGCGAAAACGTCTATGTCAGCGATGCTAAGGGCGTGGTCTACATCGGCCGCACCGAAGGCATGGACCCGAACAAGGCCCGCTACGCGCAGAACACCAGCGCTCGGACGCTGGGCGACATCATCGAAGGTGCCGACATCTTTCTCGGCCTGTCGGCTGGCGGTGTGCTTAAGCCCGAGATGGTCAAGACCATGGCCCGGGACCCGATCATCCTGGCAATGGCCAACCCTTCTCCGGAAATCATGCCCGAGGAGGCGTTGGCAGCGCGGCCCGATGCCGTCATCGGCACCGGCCGTTCGGACTACCCGAACCAGGTGAACAACGTGCTGTGTTTCCCGTTCATCTTCCGCGGCGCGCTCGATGTAGGTGCGACAACCATCAACGAGGAGATGAAGCTGGCCGCTGTGCGCGCTATTGCCGAGCTGGCGCTGGTGGAGATTCCGGAGACCGTGGCCCAGGCCTATGGCACGGTCGGCCTGCGCTTCGGCCGCGACTACCTGATCCCCAAGCCTTTCGACCCGCGCCTGATCGAGGTGGTGGCACCGGCGGTGGCCAAGGCGGCGATGGACAGCGGTGTGGCGCAGCGGCCGATTGCCGATCTGCTCGCTTACCGGCAGCAGCTGTCGCAGTTTGTCTACCAATCGGGTAGCAGCATGCAGCCGGTGTTCGCCGCCGCCAAGCGCGCGCCAAAGCGCGTGGTTTATGCCGAAGGTGAAGACGAGCGCGTGCTGCGTGCCGCCCAGGTGGTGGTGGACGAAGGGCTGGCGCGGCCGCTGCTGCTCGGGCGCCCCGACGTCATCGCCCAGCGTATCGCCCAGTTTGGTCTGCGCATCGAGCTCGGCAAGGACTGCGAGGCCATTAATTTGCTCGACCCACATGTCTACGGCGATGCTGCCGACGACTACTACCAACTGAAGCGACGCGATGGCGTCTCGCCAGCGGTGGCGCGCGCCGAGATGCGCAGCCGCTGCACCCTGCTGGCCGCGATGCTGGTGCGCCAGGGGCGCGCCGACGCCATGCTTTGCGGTACTTTCGGCAGCTACGGTGACCATCTGCGCCATGTACGCGACGTGATCGGCCTGCGCCCGGGCAGCCAGACCATGGCGGCGATGCAGATGTTGATGCTGCCTGGGCGCCAGCTGTTCATCTGCGACACCCATGTGAACCGCGATCCCGATGCCGAGCAGGTGGCCGAGATCGCCTTGCTGGCCGCAGAGGCGGTGTGCCGCTTCGGTGTGACGCCAAGTGTGGCGCTGCTCTCGCATTCCAGCTTCGGCGGCTCGGATGCTCCGTCCGCAGTGAAGATGCGCACCGCCCTGGGCCTGATCCGGGCGCGCGATCCGCAGCTAGCGGTGGAAGGCGAGATGCGCGGCGACGCCGCCTTGTCCAAGACCATACTCGACCACGAGTTCCCTGACTCGGGACTCAGCACCGAAGCCAACGTGCTTGTGATGCCGAATGTCGACGCGGCCAATATCTCCTACAACCTGCTGCGCATCGCCGCCGGCAGCGGCATCACCGTGGGCGGCATCCTGCTGGGCGCGGCGCGGCCGGTGCACATCCTGACGCCGTCCTCGACGGTGCGGCGCATCGTCAACATGACGGCGTTGGCCGTGGTCGATGCGGCTCTGCAGCGCACGGCAACGCACGCGATCGATTGATATGGCAGCGAGTGAAGCTGTCATAACCGCGCCGCAGCGCGGTGAAGCCAAGACCGCGCGCATTCCGATCCGCGTGGAGGTGGCTGTGCCGTTGCCCAAGCCGGACTGGATCCGCGTGCGCCTGTCGCAGGCCGAGAACTTCCATACGGTCAAGCGCGTTCTGCGCGAGGCCAAGCTGCACACCGTGTGCGAAGAGGCCTCGTGCCCGAACATCGGCGAGTGCTTTGGCAAGGGTACAGCCACCTTCATGGTGCTGGGCGCGCTGTGCACGCGCCGCTGCCCGTTCTGCGACGTGGCCCATGGCCGGCCCCAGCCACCCGACCCACTGGAGCCGCAGCACCTGGCCGACACCGTGGCCCGGCTCGGCCTGAACTATGTGGTGGTGACCAGCGTCGACCGCGACGATCTGCGCGATGGCGGGGCGGCGCATTTCGCCGAGTGTATCGGTGCCATACGCCGGCAGTCGCCCGCCACCCGCGTCGAGGTGCTGACGCCGGACTTTCGCGGCCGGGCCACGCTGGCGCTGGACATTCTGGCGGCCAGTCCGCCGGACGTGATGAACCACAACCTCGAAACCGTGCCGCGCCTGTACCGCCAGGCGCGGCCGGGTGCGGACTACGGCCACTCGCTGCGCCTGCTGCAGTCGTTCAAGCAGCGCTGCCCGTATGTGCCGACCAAGTCGGGCCTGATGCTGGGCCTGGGCGAAACCGACGAGGAAGTGCTGGAAGTCATGCATGACCTGCGCCTGCATGGCGTAGACATGCTGACGGTGGGCCAGTACCTGCAGCCACGGCCCGGCAACCTTAGCGTGCAGCGTTACGTGGCGCCGGAGCAGTTCGATCGGCTCGCCGCACAGGCGCGCGCCATGGGTTTTGCACACGCTGTCTGCGGGCCGCTGGTGCGATCAAGTTATCACGCCGACCGGCAGGCCCATGCGGCCGGCATCTGAACCAGAAGATCAACTTAGGAGACATCCGTGGACCATCAAAACGTATCCAAGCCTTTCTACAAGTCCCTGTACTTTCAAGTGATTACCGCCATCGTCGTGGGGGTGCTTCTCGGCCATTTCTACCCACAAACGGGTGAAGCAATGAAGCCACTGGGCGACGGCTTCATCAAGCTGATCAAGATGATCATCGCGCCTATCATCTTCTGCACCGTGGTAGTCGGTATTGCCGGCATGGAAGACATGAAGAAGGTCGGCAAGACCGGCGGCCTGGCTTTACTGTATTTCGAAATTGTCAGCAGCGTTGCACTCGTCGTCGGTCTGGTGATCATCAACTTGGTGAAACCGGGGGTGGGCATGAACATCGACCCGAGTACGCTCGATGCCAAGTCCATCGCCGCTTACACAGGGCCTGGAAAGATGGCTTCGACCACCGACTTCCTACTCAACGTTATCCCCAGCACGGTGGTCGACGCCTTCGCCAAGGGTGAGATCTTGCAGGTGCTGCTGTTTGCTGTGATGTTCGGATTTGCGTTGCACAAGTTCGGTGGCCGTGGCACCCTGGTGTTCGACTTCATAGAGAAGTTTTCGCATGTGCTGTTCTCCATCGTCGGTTACATCATGAAGGTGGCGCCCATCGGAGCCTTCGGAGCGATGGCTTTCACTATCGGGAAATACGGCGTTGGCTCGTTGCTACAACTCGGCCAGCTCATGGCAACGTTCTACATCACCTGCTTACTGTTCATCTTTATCGTGCTCGGCGGCATCGCCAAAGCCCATGGCTTCAGCATCTGGAAGTTCATCAAGTACATCAAAGAAGAACTGCTGATTGTGCTTGGCACATCGTCGAGCGAGGCAGCGCTGCCGCGCATGATGGTCAAGATGGAGAACCTTGGCGCCAAGAAGTCGGTGGTCGGCCTAGTGATTCCCACGGGTTACTCGTTCAATCTGGACGGCACCTCAATTTACCTGACCATGGCGGCCGTCTTCATTGCCCAGGCCACCAATACGCCTCTGGACATCACGCACCAGATCACACTGCTATTGGTACTGCTGCTGACGTCAAAGGGCGCGGCAGGGGTCACCGGCAGTGGCTTCATCGTGCTCGCGGCGACGTTGTCGGCTGTTGGCCATGTGCCGGTGGCCGGCCTGGCCTTGATCCTGGGAATCGACCGATTCATGTCGGAGGCCCGTGCGCTGACCAATCTGATTGGTAACGGTGTGGCCACGCTGGTGGTCGCTAAGTGGACCGGTGACCTTGACACCGAGCGCATGCGTCGGCATCTTGACCAGGGCGCGAGCGCCGAGGCCGACGAGCCGGAGGAGGTGCTCGATGTGGTGGAAACCCACATGTCTGCAGGGCCGGTGCGCTGACGCGTTGCCGCCATTGTGATGCGCACCATGAGCAACCTTATGCCGAGACACCGCATCGTCATCGTTGGTGGCGGTGCCGGTGGGTTAGAGCTGGCCACCCGGCTCGGCGACTCGCTGGGTAAGCGCGGCCACGCCGAAATTACCCTGGTCGACAAGAATCGCACCCACGTTTGGAAGCCCAAGCTGCACGAAATCGCTTCGGGCAGCATGGATATGAGCGCCCACGAGGTGGACTACCTGGCCCAGGCGCATTGGCACCACTTCCGCTTTCGCGTGGGCGAGATGACGGGGCTGGACCGTGCGCGGCGCGAGGTGCGGGTAGCGGCCTACCACGACAGCGAAGGCCGCGAAGTGACGCCCGACCGCAGTTTCGGCTACGACACGCTGGTGCTGGCGCTGGGTAGCCACAGCAACGACTTCGGCACACCGGGCGTGAGCGAGCATGCGCTGAAGCTGGAATCCAAGGCCGACGCACGGCGCTTCAACGAGCGCATGGTCAATGCCTGCATCCGCGCCCATGCCCAGGCTGAGCCGTTGCGGCCGGAGCAGCTGCACGTGGCGATCATCGGCGCCGGTGCCACTGGCGTCGAGCTGGCGGCGGAACTGCACCGCACCACGCGCGAGGTAGTGGCCTACGGGCTGGACCGGGTCGATGCAGAGAAGGACATCCAGGTCTGCCTGATTGAGGCCGCGGACCGCGTGCTGCCGGCACTGCCGCCGCGCATGTCGCAGGCCACCGAGGTGCTGCTGCGCAAGCTCGGGGTGGTCGTGCATACGGCCGCCAGGGTTGCCGAGGTGCAGTCCGGCGGCGTGCGGCTAGCGGATGGCCGCGTGCTGCCGGCCGAGTTGGTGGTGTGGGCTGCAGGAGTCAAGGCGGCAGATTTCCTGAAGGAAATTGCTGGGCTCGAAAGTAACCGCAGCAACCAGCTCGTTGTGCAGCCGACCCTGCAGGCCACGCGCGACGAGAACGTATTTGTGATCGGTGACTGCGCGGCCTGTGCCTGGCCCGAGGCCAACGGCGGCAAGGGCGGCTTCGTACCACCGCGGGCCCAGGCTGCCCACCAGCAGGCATCGCATGTTGCGGCGCAGATCCAGCGACGCATGGCCGGCAAGCCACTTAAGCCCTACCGCTATCGAGACTTCGGCTCCCTGGTGTCGCTCGGCGAGTTCAGCACCGTGGGCAACATGATGGGAGGCCTGATCGGCGGCAGTCTGATGATTGAAGGCGCTTTCGCCCGGCTGATGTATGTGTCGCTGTACAAGATGCACGAGCTGGCCTTGCACGGCTTCTTCAAGGTGGCGCTGGACACGCTGGCACGCTTGATCACGCGTCGCACCGAGCCCCACGTCAAGCTGCACTGAGACCCAGGGTCTTTCCCATTTCCAGTTCTTTCGCACGTCAACAAGGAGACATTCATGAACGACATCGTCATCGTGGCCGCACAACGCACGGCCGTGGGCAAATTCGGCGGCTCGCTCGCCAAGACGGCGGCGCCCGACCTGGGCGCCCATGTGGTCAAAGGCCTGCTGGCCAAGGCCGGCGTGCCGGCCGACGCCATCTCGGAAGTCATCATGGGCCAGGTTCTCACCGCCGGTGCCGGCCAGAACCCGGCGCGCCAGACGGTGATCAAGGCCGGCCTACCGCAGACCGTGCCCGGCCTGACGATCAACAAGGTCTGCGGCTCGGGCCTGAAGGCGGTGATGCTGGCGGCGCAGGCGGTGAAATGCGGCGATGCCGAGATTGTGGTGGCCGGCGGCCAGGAGAACATGAGCGCCTCGCCCCACGTGCTGATGGGCAGCCGCGACGGCCAGCGCATGGGCGACTGGAAGATGATCGACTCCATGATTGTCGACGGTCTGTGGGACGTCTACAACCAGTACCACATGGGCACCACGGCCGAGAACGTGGCCAAGAAATACGGCATTACGCGCGAGATGCAGGACGCGTTAGCCCTGGCTTCGCAGCAAAAAGCCGTCGCGGCCCAGGAGGCAGGCCGCTTCAACGACGAGATCCTGCCGTTCAGCATCGCCCAGAAGAAGGGCGACCCCATCGTCTTTGGTGCCGACGAGTTCGTCAATCGAAAGACCAGTGCCGACGCGCTGGCCGGCCTGCGCCCGGCGTTCGACAAGACCGGCTCGGTGACGGCCGGCAATGCCTCGGGCCTGAACGACGGCGCGGCGGCGGTGCTGGTGATGTCGGCGCAGCGTGCCGCTGCGCTCGGCCTGCCGCCACTGGCGGTGATACGCGCCTATGCGAGTGCCGGGCTGGACCCGACCATCATGGGCATGGGGCCGGTACCGGCCTCGCAGCTGTGCCTGCAGAAGGCTGGCTGGAAGGCGCAGGACCTGGACCTGATGGAGATCAACGAAGCCTTCGCGGCCCAGGCATGCGCGGTGAACCAGGAAATGGGCTGGGACACCAGCAAGATCAACGTCAACGGCGGCGCCATCGCCATTGGCCACCCCATCGGCGCCTCCGGCTGCCGCATCCTGGTGACCCTGCTGCACGAGATGCGTCGCCGAGGTGCGAACAAGGGCCTGGCCTCGTTGTGCATAGGCGGCGGTATGGGCGTGGCCCTCGCGGTCGAACGCGCTTGAATTTCGATTTTCTACAACCAACAAGGAGCAACGATATGAACCAAAAACGAGTGGTACTGGTAACCGGCGGCATGGGCGGTCTGGGTGAGACGATTTCCACCAAGATGGTGGACGCGGGCTACAAGCTGGCCGTGACCTATTCCCCGGGAAACAAGACGCATGGCGAGTGGGTGGCGCAGATGAAGGAACGCGGCTACGACATCCTGGCTGTGCCCTGCGACGTGGCCGATTACGACTCTTGCACGGCAGCTGTGGCCCAGGTGCAGGCCAAGCTCGGCCCGGTGGACGTGCTGGTCAACAACGCCGGCATCACCCGCGACATGACCTTCAAGAAGATGGACAAGGTCAACTGGGATGCGGTGATGCGTACCAACCTCGACAGCCTGTTCAATATGAGCAAGCAGGTCGCCGACGGCATGGTCGAGCGCGGCTGGGGCCGGGTCATCAATGTCTCGTCGGTCAATGGCAGCAAGGGGGCGTTCGGCCAGACCAACTACTCGGCGGCCAAGGCTGGCGTGCATGGTTTCACCAAGGCGCTGGCGCTGGAGGTGGCGAAGAAGGGTGTGACCGTCAACACCATCTCGCCGGGCTATATCGGCACCAAGATGGTCACGGCGATTCCGCGCGAAGTGCTGGACAGCAAGATCCTGCCGCATATCCCGGTAGGCCGACTCGGCAAGCCCGAGGAAGTGGCCGGCTTGATCATCTATCTGGCTTCAGAAGAGGCAGCGTTCGTGACTGGCGCGAATATCGCCATCAACGGCGGCCAGCACATGCAATAACAAAACGATTTGCACGGCACCGGGGTGCTGCAAGTCCTAAAGGAGACGAGATGATCAAACACGGCATCGATCAGGACGCGCTGATCGGCACACTTTCCGCCGCCACGGCGCAGCAGGGCGAGGCGGTCCGCAAGGCCGTCAGTGAAGCGACTCTCAAGGCCCTGCAGGGCCGCGAGCTGACACTGACGCATATCAAGCAGGTGCTCAATACCGTAGCCCAGGCGGCATCCACCGGCGTCGCCGGCAATCCGCTCGGCGTGGTCGAACTGGAAGCCCTGCTCGGCAAGGCCGTTGCCGGCATGGATGGCGCGCTGGAACAGGCTGTGCAGGCAAACCGTCGGGCGCTGCAGCAGATGCTGGACCAGGGCGCGAGCCTGCAGGAGCAGCAGCTGAAGAAGGCGCTGGCCGACACCGAGAAGATGGAAGACGCGCTGTTCGCCTCGCTGCGCAAGGCCGCGGAATCTGCGGGGGCGCCGCTCGAAGGCCCGTGGAACGCGGTGCAGAAGTCCATGCAGAGCCAGGGTAGTGCCACGGGGACGCAAGCCTCGGCGGCGGTCGAGCAGCTGATGGAGAGCGCGCGCCAGAACCTGCGCGACGGCCGGGCCCTGGGGCTGCGTGCGTCGCAGGCCATGCTCGACAGCTACGCGACCCTGGTCAGCGGCGTGCTCATCGGCATGTCGGAGGCGCTGCAGCGCGGGAGCGGCAAAGCCGCGGCCCAGCCTAAGCCCGAGCCGGCCCGTCCACGCAAGAAGTAGGCGACGGGGTTTCGAGACGCGCTTAGTACACCACCAGAGAGCAATTCGATGGACGCCTTGACGCTAGCCCGCATGCAGTTCGCGGCCAACATCACATTCCATATCCTGTTCCCGACCATCAGCATCGGCATGGGCTGGTTGTTGCTGTTCCTGCGCTGGCGCTGGCTCAAGGCCGGCCGCAGCGGCGAGCCGCTGCGCGCACAGGGTTGGCTCGATGCCTACCGCTTCTGGACCAAGGTGTTCGCGCTGACCTTCGCGCTCGGCGTGGTCAGCGGCATCACCATGAGCTTCCAGTTCGGCACGAACTGGCCGGGCTTCATGGAGAAGGTCGGCAACATCGCCGGCCCGTTGCTGGGCTACGAGGTGCTGACGGCCTTCTTCCTCGAAGCCGGTTTTCTGGGCGTGATGTTGTTTGGCCACGGCAAGGTCGGCGAGCGCCTGCACCTGCTGTCGACCTTTCTGGTGGCCTTTGGCACCACGCTGTCGGCGTTTTGGATACTGGCGCTGAACTCCTGGATGCAGACGCCGGCCGGTCACGAGATCGTCAACGGGGAGTTCCAGGTACGCAGTTGGCTGGAGGTGGTGTTCAACCCCTCTTTCCTGTACCGCTTCACGCATATGCTGCTGGCCTCGGCGCTGACCTGCGCCTTTCTGCTGGTCGGCTTGTCCGCATGGCAGATCTTGCGCGGTGTGGGCCAGCGCTCGGCACCAAAGGTGTTGCGCGTCGGGTTGACGTTGGCGGCGCTGGCCATTCCGGTGCAGATCGTGGTCGGCGATATGCACGGCTTGAACACGCTCAAGCACCAGCCGGCCAAGATCGCCGCCATCGAGGGCGTGTGGGACACCGAGCGCGGCGCACCGCTGCTGCTGTTCGCCATTCCCGATGCGCAGCAGCGCAAGAACCATTTCGAGATCGGCGTGCCCAAAGGCGCGAGCCTGATTTTGACCCACCAGGTCGACGGTGAAATCCAGGGCATGAATGACTTCCCCGGGGCACATCCGCCACCGCTGCCGCTGTTCTTCGCTTTCCGCATCATGCTCGGCATGGGTGTGCTGATGCTGGCGACGAGCTGGCTAGGCTGGTGGCTGTACCGGCGCGCGCAGTGGCAGCCGGCGCACCTGCCGCGTGCGCTGCTATGGTTGTTTGCCGGGATGACCTTCTCCGGCTGGATCGCTACCGTGGCCGGCTGGTACGTTACCGAAGTCGGCCGCCAGCCTTTCATTGTCTACGGCCTGCTGCGCACCGCCGACGTGGCCTCAGCACAGCCGTCGTCGATGATCGGCCTGACGCTGGTGCTGTACGTAACCCTGTATCTGGCGCTGATCGTCGCCTATGTCTCGGTGCTCAAATACATGGCCGAAAAACCCGAGGAAGCGCTGGAGCCCGGGATGGCCGTGTTGCCACCAACGCCAGCCGGCACGACGCCGACAGCGGTGCAGGGGAGTGCGGCATGAACTGGATGGATTTTGATACCGCCTTGCCGGTGGTCTTCATGGCGCTGATGGGCATTTCCATGCTGGTCTACGTGGTCAGCGACGGCTACGACCTGGGCGTGGGCATGCTGATGCACCGCGCCAGTGATGCCGAAAAGGACGTGATGGTCGCATCCATCGGTCCGTTCTGGGACGCCAACGAGACCTGGCTGGTGCTGGGCGTGGGCATTCTGCTGGTGGCCTTTCCTAAGGCGCATGGCCTGGTGCTGGGCGAGCTTTACCTGCCGGTGGCGCTGATGCTGATCGGCCTGACCCTGCGCGGCGTGGCCTTTGACTTCCGTGTCAAGGCCAAGGATACGCACAAACGCACCTGGGACCGGCTGTTCTTCGCGGGCTCGACGCTGGCGGCGGTGTCGCAGGGCTGGATGCTCGGCCGTTACGTCAGCGGTTTCGGCAGCGGCTGGAACTACCCGCTTTTCGCTGCGGCGATTGCGCTGGCCCTGCCTATGGCCTATGTGCTGATGGGCGCCGCCTGGCTGATCATGAAGACCGAGGGCCCGCTGCAGGAGCGTGCCGTTGCCTGGGCCCGGACCGCCTGGGCGCCTATGGTGGGGGGAATGCTGCTGATCTCGATGGCCACGCCTTGGGTCAGCGCCACGGTGCGCGGGCGTTGGTTCGTGCTGCCGGAATTCATCGCGCTGATGGCCATTCCGCTGATGGCCGGGGTGGCGCTGGTGGCGGTGCGCGGGTTGCTGCATAGCCGCGTGGTGCGCGGCCCCTTGTGCTGGTTGCCCTTCGTGTTGCTGATCGTGGTGTTCGTGCTGGGCTTTCTGGGTTTGGCCTATAGCATCTATCCGTATGTTGTGATCGACCAACTGACCATCTGGCAGGCGGCCAGCCGTCCGGCGGCACTGAAGGTGATTTTGATAGGTGTCTGTATCTCGGTGCCAGCGATCATTGGCTACACTGTGTTTTCCTACTGGGTGTTCCGTGGCAAGACCAACGAACTGAAATACGCATGAATCCGGATGCAGGGACCTGGGGCTTTGAGCCTGCTTTGCAATCGGTTCACCGGGTTCGCCCCGATGTGACCCTTTGGGCCTTGTGACATACCCTGTTTATGTCTAAACCTGTGTCTGTTTCTCCCTCTCGGTTTCTGGCCAGGCAGCGACGCCTCTGGCATGGTTGGCTACGCTGGTGTGGGGCGCTGGCTCTGGTCGGGGCGGCGGCCTTCATGGGCCATCAACTGGCGCTGAATAGCGGTTTGGCGCGGTTGCGCGACGCCGCAGATCACCGACTCGATATGTTGACCAGTAACCTGGATGCCGATCTGGCCCGCTTTGACTACTTACCGGCCCTATTGGAGATGACGCCAGTGGTCCCCGCGCTGCTGAAGGATCCAACTAGCGTCCAGCTCCGCGACAACGCCAACCGCTATCTTACTGGCGTGAACGCCACCGTCGGCGCCGAGATGCTCTACGTGTTGGACAGTGTGGGGACTTCCCTGGCGGCCTCCGACTGGGGACAGGCAGGCACGACCATCGGGCAGGACTTGTCTTTCCGCCCCTACGTGGTGGCGGCATTGCAGCAGGGCCGGGGTCGTTTTTATGGGGTGGGTATCACCAGCAAGAAGCCAGGCTACTACCTGTCGTATGCACTGCACCGTGATCAGCACCTGCTGGGCGTGATGGCGGTCAAGGTCAATATCGAGCAGTCAGAGCATGACTGGCGAAAATTGCCTGGCGACGTGTTGCTGGTGGACGAACTGGGTGTGGTCATTCTGTCTACGCGCGACGACCTGAAGTTTCGGCCGCTGGCGCCACTGAATGCTACCCGCCAGGCTGAGTTACTCCGTTCCCGACCTTATGGCCAGGCTGCGTTGCAGCCTTTGCGTTGGAGTACCACGGAATCGCTGGCGGAAAACGCCCAGCTCGTCCTACTTGACAGCGTGGCCCATCTTGCGTCTACGCGACGGTTGCAACAGGCGCCTTGGCGTCTCGTGGTACTGGATGCGCTGGAGCCGGTGCGTTTGGCAGCGCGCTACGCCGCCATTACCAGTGGTCTGGCGACGGCGGTGCTGTTACTGCTTGCTGTCACTCTCTGGCAGCGTCGACGTGCGGTAAGGCACAAATTGGCCAGCCAGGCTGCGCTGCAAGCAGCGCATGACGGCCTTGAATCCACCGTAGCGGCCCGTACCGCACAGCTGCGCGCTGCGCAAAGTGAACTGGTGCATGCCGGCAAGATGGCGGTGCTCGGCCAGATGTCCGCCGGTATGGTGCATGAATTAAACCAACCGCTCACGGCTCTGCGCACCTTGTCGGAAAGTGCGGGCATTCTGCTCGACCAAGAACGCCCGGACGAGGTGCGCGGAAATCTGCGCAGGATTACCGGCATGGTGGACCGTCTGGCCCGCCTGACATCGCAACTTAAGACTTTCGCCTATAAAAGCGAACTGGCACTGGTGCCTATCCCCTTGGTGCGCGGTATTGCCGATGCGCAAGCCTTGCTAGGCTGGGGCCTGACTGCACATGGCATCACCGTCGAGGTCGATGTGCAGCCTGCCACGCTTTGTGTCATGGCTGAGGAAGCCGCACTCGGCAGCGTATTGGTCAATCTGATGCGCAACGCGATCGACGCCATGCAAGAGGCGCCGGAGCGTCGGCTGCGCATCGAAGCTAGAGCCCAGGGCCGCCGTGCGATCCTGCGCGTGAGCGATACAGGACCGGGCATCCGTGCGGATATCCTGCCGCGCCTGTTCGATCCCTTCGTCACCAGCAAGCCGGCAGGGGCTGGATTGGGGCTGGGTCTGGTAATTTCGGCCCAACTGGTGCGCGCCGTCGGCGGCACCCTGGACGCATTTAACCAGGAGGAGGGCGGTGCCTGTTTTGTCATTGATCTGCCCATGGTTGCCACACTGGAGTGAATTGCAAGTGAGTGAAAATTCTTCCATTCGGGTATTGCTGGTCGAAGACGATGAAGATGTACGGCTCAGCACAGCCCAGGCGCTGACGCTGGCTGGCTTCGAAGTTGAGTCTTTTGCCAGTGTCGAACGCGCTCGAGCGCAAGTCAGTTTCGGCGTGCCGGTCGTCATCGTGTGCGATGTGCGGCTACCGGGTATGAGCGGAGCCGAGTGGCTACCCGAGATTCGCACCATCGATGCCGAGCTTCCCGTCATCCTGGTCACTGGCCATGGTCACATCGCCATGGCGGTACAGGCCATGCGCGAGGGGGCCTACGACTTTATTGAAAAGCCGTTCGCATCAGAACGCCTGGTCGCCATCGTGCGCCATGCGATGGAGCGGCGGCAGTTGACGCTGCAGGTGCGCATGCTGCGCGATGCATTGGAGAACTGGCACGGGATACAGTCGGTGCTGATCGGCCGCTCGGCGCAGATGCAGCAGGTTCGACGTACTGTGAAAACCCTGGCGGAAACCTCGGCCGATGTGTTGATCTATGGTGAAACTGGGACTGGCAAGGAACTGGTCGCACGCTGTCTGCATGACCACGGCGAGCGTCGGAAGAAGAACTTCGTACCGCTGAATTGTGGTGGTCTGCCCGAGAGCCTGGCGGAAAGCGAGCTGTTCGGCCATGAGGCTGGCGCCTTCACCAGTGCCAACCGCCTGCGGGTGGGAAAGTTCGAATACGCGCACGGCGGCACCTTGTTTCTTGACGAAATTGAAAGCATGCCTATGGCGGTACAGATCAAGCTGCTGCGCGCGCTACAGGAGCGCTGCATCGAGCGCATCGGATCGAACAAGGCGATTCCCTTTGATTGTCGAATCGTGGCTGCTAGCAAGGATGATCTCAAGTCATTGAGCGATCAGCAGAAGTTCCGGGCTGACCTCTATTACCGTATCGGTGTGGCCTTCATCGAGCTGCCTCCGCTGCGGGAGCGCCGTGAGGACATTCCTTTATTGTTCGAACATTTCGTTTTGCTGGCGGCCAGCCGTTACGAGCGGGCAGCGCCGGTGCTAAGCAGCGCGCAGCTCGCCGATCTGATGGCCTATGCCTGGCCTGGAAATGTGCGCGAGCTGCGGAATGTGGCCGATCGTTTTGTGCTGGGCTTGCTGGGAGAGCGCTTGACGCAGGCGCGCGGAGCTTTTGATACCCTTCCGGGGCTGCCGCAAGGTCTGCCGCAGCAGGTTGAGTCGTTCGAGCGTGCCGTGATCATCGAGGCTCTGCGGCGCCACCAGGGCGACCAGCAGGCAACGGCCAGCGCCTTGGCCATACCGCGCCAGACGCTGCACGACAAGGTCCGAAAACTGGGTATCGTGGCGACTGAGTTCAAGTCGGCGAAGCTGTGAATTGACGGGGCGGTGTCAAGTGCTTGCCCGAAACTGATTTTCGAAATCCAATGTAGGGTGCTTGTAAGGACCTCGTAGTAACGCATCTATCCCTTTTGCGAGGGTTTTGTTCGTCCTCCTCTCTGGTTATTCTGCGCTGACCGCAATACATCCTGTAGGGTTGGTATTTCTTCGTAGTAAGTGGCCTTTCGCGGCGGCCCTTGTTTCGCCGGATTGATTTCGATTGCCTCAATCTGTCCTATGAACATCCGGTTCAGTCCACGCCGTATCGGCCAGTTCGCTGAGCTTGAAGTCTTCTCGGATGCACCGTGTGAGTCTTACATCAGCTAGGTTGTGTTCGCTGGCGTGCTTGCCAAACCACTTGTAGAACCTGCTAGCCGAAACATTTATCGCCCGACACATGGCCCGCATGGATCACTCGCCTCGATGGCGGAAGATAAAGGCGTGCTTCACACGGCCCGCGGGCGCGACGAACTATGGATCCCTTGCAAAGTAGCCGAGCGCTTTTTTAGGATTTCACGCTCCGTGGTGCCCCGCCGCAACTCCCGCGGAAGGCGCTCGACCTCTGATGCCGATTCGCTTCGTAAAGGTTTGCTTGGGCGCATGTTTATGACATCGCCGTGCTCCTGGCTGACCCAGCGCCACAGCACGCTCTACTCGATATCCAGGTCCTTCGCAATATGAATGACCATCGCCCCAGGCTGCTTGAGAGCTTCACTGCCTCCCGTTTTAACTCGTCCGTTAATGCTCTTCTTGTCTTTGGCATGCTCTCTTCCTAAACACATCGTGTCCTTCGATGTGTCCGGTAAACTGGAAGATGTCCGTCCTTTTGCCACCCAGACTCCCCGTTTATGATTTGATTTATAGGAGCTTGTGCATGGCCAACATTCTCATCCTGGGCGCGTCGCGCGGTATCGGCCTGGAGTTTGCGCGGCAATACGCAGAGGCGGGCGAGCGCGTGATCGCCACCGCCCGCGATGCCGCCGGACTGGCCCGGCTGAAGGCGCTGGGTGCCGAGCCGCAGCGCCTGGACGTGGCCGATCCGGCCAGTGTTAGCGGCCTGGCCTGGCTGCTGGACGGGGAAAAGATTGACACCGCTGTTTACGTGGCCGGCGTGTATGCCGAGGGCCGCGCCACCTCGCCGCCCACCCAGCAGGACTTTGACCGCGTGATGCACACCAATGTGCTGGGCGCGATGCAGACGATTCCGCAGGTCGCGCCGCTGGTGGAGGAGGCCGGTGGCGTGTTTGCCTTCATCAGCAGCGGCATGGGGCAGATTGGGGAGGTGTCGTCCAGCGACGGCTGGGCCTACCGGGTCAGCAAGGCCGCGCTGAACATGGCGGTGGCCGCGGCCCAGCACGACTACCCGCGCGCAACCCTGCTGGCGCTGTGCCCGGGCTGGGTGCAGACCGATATGGGCGGCCCGGGCGCGCGCCTGACGGTGCAGGACAGCGTGGCCGCCATGCGCAACACCCTGGCTGCGGTCACACCCGCCGACCGGGGCCGCTTTTTGCACCACGACGGCCGGCCTTATGCCAGCTGGTGAGGGGCGATGTGTAACGCCGGCCCCGGCTGCGCGGCTCTACGTATAATCCACCCCTCCGAGGAGCGCTGCAACCCCTGGCCTGGCACACAGGTACGGGTGTGAGGCTCGGAAACCATCCATCAAGTGATAACCGCGCTCACCCACTGCCTGCTAGGCTGAGATTCGGGTGAGTCCCGGTTCACCGTCTGCGCAGTGGCCCTACCAACATGTACCAACCTGTTTTGGAGCCCATCATGAACGCAGTTCTCAAACCCATTCTGACCGCTGACCAAGCCATTGCCGACCTGAGCCTGGCCGCCTGGGGCCAGCGCGAAATCCGCATCGCCGAAACCGAAATGCCCGGCCTGATGGCTATCCGCGAAGAGTTCGCCGCAGCCCAACCGCTGAAGGGTGCGCGCATCACCGGCTCGCTGCATATGACGATCCAGACCGCCGTGCTGATCGAAACCCTGCAGGCCCTGGGCGCTACCGTGCGCTGGGCTTCGTGCAACATCTTCTCGACCCAGGACCACGCGGCTGCCGCGATTGCCGCCGCCGGCACGCCGGTGTTCGCCATCAAGGGCGAGTCGCTGAAAGACTACTGGGACTACACCCACAGCATTTTTGACTTCGGCGCCAAGGGCACGCCCGGCGAAGGCCCGAACATGATCCTGGACGACGGTGGCGACGCCACCTTGCTGATGCACCTGGGCCAGCGCGCCGAGAAGGACATCAGCGTGGTCGGCAACCCGACCAGCGAAGAAGAAACCCTGCTGTTCGCCGCCATCAAGGCCAAGCTGGCCGTGGACCCGACCTGGTACACCCGCAAGTCGGCCGAAATCATCGGCGTGACCGAAGAAACCACCACCGGCGTGCACCGCCTGAACGAAATGTCGGCCAAGGGCACGCTGCTGTTCCGCGCCATCAATGTGAATGACTCGGTGACCAAGAGCAAGTTTGACAACCTGTACGGCTGCCGCGAATCCCTGGTAGACGGCATCAAGCGCGCCACCGACGTGATGATCGCCGGCAAGGTGGCTTGCGTGGCCGGCTACGGCGACGTGGGCAAGGGCTCGGCCCAGGCGCTGCGCGCCCTGTCGGCGCAAGTGTGGGTGACCGAGATCGACCCGATCAACGCGCTGCAAGCCGCAATGGAAGGCTACCGCGTCGTGACCATGGACTACGCGTGTGAACACGCCGACATCTTCGTTACCACCACCGGCAACAAGAGCGTCATCACCCACGCCCACATGCTGAAGATGAAGGACCAGGCCATCGTCTGCAACATCGGCCATTTCGACAACGAGATCGAAGTTGCGGCTATCGAAAAATACGAGTGGGAAGAGATCAAGCCCCAGGTGGACCACATCAAGTTCCCCGACGGCAAGAAGATCATCCTGCTGGCCAAGGGCCGTCTGGTGAACCTGGGCTGCGGCACCGGCCACCCGAGCTTCGTGATGTCGGCCAGCTTCGCCAACCAGACCATCGCCCAGATCGAGCTGTTCACCAAGAAGGACGCCTACGAAGCCGGCAAGGTCTATGTGCTGCCCAAGCACCTGGACGAAAAGGTGGCCCGCCTGCACCTGAAGAAGGTCGGCGCCCAGCTGACCGAGCTGACCGACGAGCAAGCCGCCTACATCGGCGTGAGCAAAGCCGGCCCCTACAAGGCTGAAACCTACCGCTACTAAAGCGTCCGCTCCCCCGCATCCCGGGGGAGTTTTTACCTTCACCTTCGGAGCCCGATGCGCGCTGACCAATTACTTGTAGAACGCGGCCTGGCCGCATCCCGCTCCCAGGCCGTGCGCCTGATCACCGGGGGCATGCGCTGGTTCGACGGCATCAAATGGCGTGACGTCGCCAAGAACAAGGACGACATTCCGACCGACGCCAAGATCGAGTTGCTCGACGACGCCGAGGCGCGCTATGTGTCACGTGGTGGGCTCAAGCTGGAAGCCGCATTGAAGCACTTGGGTCTGGACGTGACCGACTGCAAGGTGCTCGACGTGGGCCAGTCCACCGGCGGTTTCACCGACTGCCTGCTGCAGGCCGGTGCGGCCCAGGTCACCGGCGTCGACGTAGGCCATGGCCAGCTGCACCCCAAGCTGCGTAGCGACCTGCGCGTGTTGTGCGTGGAGGGGCTGAATGCCCGTTCGCTCACCCCCGAGTCGCTGCAGGAAGCCTGTGAGATGGTTTTGTCCGAGCACTGGGAGCCACCCGCGGTGGACGACCCCGAGCCCGAGGCACCCTATAGCTGGATGCGCGGCGGCGGCGAAGTCACCGACTACGACGACAGCGACGACGCAGACGATGCCGAGGTCGAGGCGCATATTGCGCAGGCGACGGGCAAGGTGAATGCGCGGCCTCTGGAGGCGGACCCCGCAGCCGAAGGGGCGGCCGTGCACCAGCGCCCGAACCGCCGAAAACCCGGCTTGGACGGCGTGGACACCGACCCCGAGTTCGACCTGGTGACCGGCGATGTGTCGTTCATTTCGCTGACGTTGATCTTGCCGGCACTGGTGCCGTTGCTGAACCCGGACAGCCGCTTGCTGATGCTGGTCAAACCGCAGTTCGAGCTGCAGCCTGGCCAGGTCGGCAAGGGCGGCATCGTGCGCGACGAAGCCCTGTACGGTGTTGTCGAAGCGCGTTTGCGCCAGTGTTGCGCCGAGCTGGGCCTGGAGGTGCTGGACTGGTTTGACAGCGCCGTGGTCGGCGGCGACGGCAACCGTGAATATTTTATTTTTGCAAAAACGAGTGGCGCATGAGTCTCGCATCCCATTTACCCATCAGTCTTGAATTCTTCCCACCGAAAACGCCCGAAGGCGCGGCCAAGCTGCGCACCGTGCGCCAGGCGCTGTATGCGCTGAAGCCCGAGTTCTGCTCGGTCACCTTTGGCGCCGGCGGCTCGACCCAGGAAGGTACGTTTGCCACCGTGGCCGAGATCCTGGCCGAGGGCGTGCCTGCCGCCAGCCACTTCTCCTGCGTGGGCGCCACCAAGGCCACGGTGCGGGCCCAGCTCGCCACCTTGCAGGCCATGGGCGTGAAGCGCCTGGTGGCCTTGCGTGGCGACCTGCCCAGTGGCTACGGCGCGGGTGGTGAATTCCACTATGCCAGCGATCTGGTCGCGTTTATCCGCGCCGAGACGGGCGATACCTTCCAGCTGGAAGTGGCTTGCTACCCCGAGGTGCACCCCCAGGCCAAGTCGGCCGACGCCGACCTCAACGCATTTGCCATCAAGGTGCATGCGGGCGCGAATTCGGCGATGACCCAGTATTTCTACAACGCCGACGCCTACTTCCGCCTGGTGGAAGATGCGCGCAAGCTGGGCGTGACGATTCCCATCGTGCCGGGCATCATGCCGATCTCCAGCTCTTCGCAGCTGATGCGCTTCAGTGACGCCTGTGGTGCCGAGATTCCGCGCTGGATCCGTCTGCGCCTGCAAGGCTTTGGCGACGACACCGCCAGCATCAAGGCCTTTGGCCTGGATGTGGTGACCGACCTGTGCGAGCGGCTGATTGCCGGCGGCGCACCCAGCCTGCACTTCTACACCATGAACCAGAGCCTGGCCACGCTGGAAATCTGCAAGCGCCTGGGCCGCCTAGCAGCCTGATTACACGACGTCACCAAAGCGTCGCCTGCTGCCAGCAAGCGATGATGGTTGATGGTCGCTTTTGTGCGCTCTTGGGTTTGTTGCGCGCAGTGGTGTACAGCTCGTAGAGGTCGTTGGGGCAGTAGTTGGCCAATGCATGCCCCCAAGAAATTTCTCGGCTTCGATCCTGGCACCTTCAGTATCAAGTTTCTTTCATCATTCGGGGCTAACTCAGACTCATGATAGTTAGCTACATTTTTGCGGTTGCCGCCTGGCAACCCAGTGCGGCCCAGCAGGGGTAGGCGCTGGCAACGGGTTCATGTCATTCGAGGTGCTTTATGCAATTCCGGCTTATGCAGCAGTGGCTGCGTGGCGTCACAGGTATTTTGGGGCTTTGTATGACGATCCTTTTGACCGCATGTGGGGGCGACGGCGATAGCGCGGCGGTGCCGCCTTCAATACCAGCAAGCACCAGCTACACCATCAGCGGCACGGTCACAGGCTTGGCTCCGGGGGGCTCCGTCACCTTGCTGAACAACGCAGCCGACCCGACCAAGCTCAGCGCCAACAGCGGCTTCCGCTTTTCCACGCCGGTCGCCTCCGGTGGCAGCTATGCCGTCACCTTAGGCACCCAACCCAACGACCAGACTTGCACGGTCAGCAACGGCATGGGCTCTGGGGTTTCGGCCAATGTGTCCAATGTGCAGATTACCTGCTCGGCCACCACCTACACCATCAGCGGCACGGTCAGTGGCCTGGCATCAGGGGGCTCCGTTACCTTGCTGAACAACGCAGCCGACGCGACCATGCTCAGCGCCAACAGCGGCTTCCGCTTTGCCACACCGGTCGCCTCCGGCGGCAGCTATGCCGTCACCGTGGGCACCCAACCCAACGGCCAGACCTGCACGGTCAGCAATGGCACGGGCTCTGGGGTTTCGGTCAATATGTCCAATGTGCAGGTCACCTGCTCGGCCACCACCTACACCATCAACGGCACGGTCACTGGCCTGGCATCAGGGGGCTCCGTCACCTTGCTGAACAACGCGGTCGACCCGACCACGCTCAGCGCCAACGGCAGCTTCAGCGTTGCTACGCCGGTCGCCGCTGGCGGCAGCTATGCCGTCACCGTGGGCACCCAACCCATCGGCCAGACCTGTACGGTCAGCAACGGCTCGGGCTCTGGGGTTACGGTCAATGTGGTCAATGTGGCGGTGGCCTGCGTCAGCCGGGCCCGCTATGCCTATGTGGCGAACTTCGGCGACAACACGGTGTCGCAGTACAGCATCGGCTCGGGCGGCGCGCTCACGGCGCTGAGCCCGGCCACTGTGGCGACGGGAGCGAACCCCAATGCGGTCACCGTCGATCCCACGGGGCATTTTGCCTATGTGGCGAACAACGGCAACACGGTGTCGCAGTACCGCATAGGCACGGACGGTGCGCTCACGGCGCTGAGCCCGGCCACAGTGGCGGCGGGAACGAGCCCCAATTCGGTCAGCGTCGATCCCACGGGGCATTTTGCCTATGTGGCGAACACCGGCAACACGGTGTCACAGTACAGCATTGGCTCGGACGGCGCGCTCACGGCGCTGAGCCCGGCCACAGTGGTGGCGGGAGTTGCCCCCGTTTCAGTCAGCGTCGATCCCACGGGGCACTATGCCTATGTGGCGAACTTCAATGACAACACGGTGTCGCAGTACCGCATAGGCACGGACGGTGCGCTCACGGCGTTGAGCCCGGCCACGGCGGCGGCGGGAGTCAACCCCGTTTCAGTCACCGTCGATCCCACGGGGCACTATGCTTATGTGGTCAACGCCAACAACGGCAAGGTGTTGCAGTACAGCATCGGCACGGATGGCACGCTCACGGCGCTGAGCCCTGCCTCGGTGGTGGCGGGAGCTTTCCCGCAATCGGTCACCGTTGATCCCACGGGGCACTATGCCTATGTGGCGAACAACGGCACCTGGACGGTGTCGCAGTACAGCATAGGCACGGGCGGCGCGCTCACGGCGCTGAGTCCGGCCACAGTGACTACGGGACATAGCCCCATGTCAGTCACCGTCGATCCCACGGGGCGCTATGCCTATGTGGCGAACACCGGCGACGGCACGGTGTCGCAGTACAGCATAGGCACGAGCGGTGCGCTCACGGCGCTAAGCCCGGCCATGGTGGCGGCGGGAACTTACCCCAATTCGATCATCACCACGTTCGCACCTTAGCGACAGGCATTGCGCGCCCTGCGCGGCAGCCCCCACGGCCCGGTCTGCGGCGTGGGGGCTTTTTTTCCGGCTATAGATGTGCCCTGCTCACGCAGGGCATGCGCTGATCAGTCCGGTAGAAAGCGCTGCCGAAAGGCATCGCAGAATTGCGCGCTGCCGGTCAGCGACAAGGTCAGCGTGTGCCGCGGCAGGCCTTGCGGGCCCAGCTGCACATGCAGCTCGCGGCTCTGTGCGTCGTAGTGGATTTCTTCGGTGGCTGTCCATTCCTGCTGGCCGTGCAGGTAGAAGTCCCATTCGCCGCCATCGTCCAGCGGCGCGCGCATGCCGGGGAAGGCCGTGTGCGCCCAATCCAGTACCTGTTTGACTTCCTGGCGCACCGCCGGCACCTGCTCGGGCCGGGTTGAGGCCATGGCCTCGAACGCGCCACAGCCTAGCTCGTCTTCGCTGTAGTCAAAGTCGAGGTAGAGCATGCGGCTCAGTCCTGTGCAGGGGCTGCCGGTTTGGCGCTGCGCACGCCGTTCTTGGCTACCAGCTCGATGTAGAACGAGGGCGCACCAGTAGCGGCGATCTCGTCGATCAGCTTGGTGATGGCGGCGTAGTGCGCGACCACGGCGGTGTCGGCGCTGCTGCCGAAGCGGCAATCCCAGTCCCAGTAGTCCACGCCTTCTGGCAGGGGTACGCGCAGCTGGCGTTTGATGTATTTGCGGATTTCGTGTTTGGTGGCATCCAGCACGCGGTCGCGGTGCTTGCCTTCGATGTCCAGGGGGAACGTTTTCTTCACAGAGTGCCTTTGAGAGACCGCTGCCATCCTGGTTGGATGGCACACGGCAGGCGCTCGATTATGGGGCCTGGCGCCCTAGAGTTGGTTTTGCTATTAAATAAATAGCTGCTGGCGCAGATGGAATATGCGCCAGCGGCCGATTTTTTATAAATCGCTTACTTGCGCACCACGGCATCACCCGGGGCGAAGTCGGCGGCCTTCAGCGGGCTGCGGCTGGTGATATAGCTGCGCAGTACGTCGGCGTCGACAAAGCCGGTGTCCACATAGCTCTTGTGGGCCAGCATCTTGGGGTAGCCGTCGCCGCCCACGGCCTGGAAGTTGTTGATCACCAGGCGGTAGGTTTTGCCGGGGTCCACGGCCGCGCCGCGGATGCGGGCGTTGCTGACCACGCCACCGGTGATGACCAGCTGCACGCCCGCAAACTGCGGGAATGCCCCCGAGCCGACCGACATCTTGGCGACGGCGTTCAGGTAGTCCATGACTTCGGCGCCAGTCAGATCCACGGTGGCGATGGTGTTGCCAAACGGCTGGACCTTGAGCACGTCCTTGTAGGTCAACGGGCCGGCGGGCAGCGAGTCGCGCACGCCACCGGCATTGACCACCGAGAAGTCGGCCTTGGTCTTGTCCATCATCGACAGCCCCACCAGCACGCCCATGGCGGCCGGCTGGGCGCGGATCACGCTGCGGTCGCCTTCGATGCGGGCATCGCTGCTGCCCACGGTGATGCCCAGCTTTTCCTGGCCGATGTTCTGGTACGGCGTGAGCAGCGCCAGCATCTCTTTGTTTTCGGCGATTTCCGTGGTGTAGACCACCTTGGCGGTCTTGCCGTCGTCGGTCTTGACGGTCTTTTTCAGGTTGATCGGGATCAGCGCGTATTTGACCAGCTTGAACTCGCCGTTGCGGTAAGTGAAGTCGGCGCGGCCCACGTACTTGCCCCATTCGTGGGCTTGGACGATCCAGGTGCCGTTCTGCCGGTCCGGGGCGCAGGCGGTGCCGGGCACGTAGGCGTCGTCGCGCACGTTCTCGGCCTTCATGCAGACCGGGTTTTGCGAATGCCCGCCGACCACCAGGTCGATGCCCTTGACGGCGCGGGCCATCTCCACATCGCCCTCGGCCTGGGTGCCGTGGTTGCCGTTGGTGTAGTGGCCCATGTGGGTGGCAGCGATGACCACGTCGGCCTTGCTGCGTAGCTCGGGCACGACCTTGTTGGCTTCGGCGATCACGCTGCGGAATTCGACGCCCTTGACGTTGTCGGGGTGCACCATCTTGTAGGTGTCTTCGGTGGTCAGGCCCATCACGCCGATGCGCACGCCGCCGACGTTGAAGATCTTGTAGGGCGCGAACATCCGTTGACCGTTGTCGTAGATGTTGGCCGACAGCATGGGGAAGGTGGCCAGGTCGCGTTGCATCTTCAGCACGACGCGCGGCTTGTCGAATTCGTGGTTACCCACGGCCATGGCGTCGAAGCCTAGCAGGTTCATGCCTTTGAAGTCGGGCACGGCGTCCTGCAGGTCGGATTCGGGCACGCCGGTATTGATGTCGCCACCGCTCAGCAGCAGCACCGAGCCGCCGGCCGCCGCCACCTCGGCCCGCACCTGGTCGACCACGGTCTTCTGGGCCGACAGACCGTACTCGCCATCGCTGTTCTTCCAGAAATGGCCATGGTGGTCATTGGTGTGCAGGACGGTGATGTTGTAGGTCTTGTCTTTTTCCGGGCCCTTGGACCCCATGGACGAGCAGCCCGCCAGGGCGGCGACCAGCAAGAGCAGGGTGAAACGGCGGTTTGGCATTTGCATGGGAACTCCTGAGATGAACGAGAGAAAAGCAAGACAGGGGCCAAGGTACGCGACTGTCTTATTCCAGGGATACCGTGGAACCGGCTCCGCCGGGCCACTGGTATCGCCCCCTGCAAGGGGGGGGGCGGAAACGCGCAGCGTGGAGCCTGGGGGTGAGCCTACTTCTTTCCGCGCAGTTCCTGCATGCGCTCGTCGAAATAGCTTTTCACCGTGTAGCGCTCGGACAGCACCACGTCCCGCCGCGGGTGCAGGAACAGCGGCAGCGAGACCCGCGACTTGAAGCGGCCTTCGCCCGTGGGATTCAGCACGCGGTGGGTGGTAGATGGGTAGTAGTGGCCCGAGGCCTCTTCCAGCATGTCGCCGATGTTGACGATCAGCAGGCCGAAGTCGCAGGGCACGTCGTACCACTGCTGGTCCTTGCCCAGAACCTGCAGGCCGGGCTCGGTGGCGGCGGGCAGGATGGTCAGCAGGTTGATGTCGCCATGGGCGGCGGCGCGCACGCTGCCGGGTTCTTCGTTGCCGCGCAACGGCGGGTAGTGCAGCACCCGCAGCAGGGTCTGGTCGCAGCCCTCGATCATCTTCGGCAGAGGCTCGGAGTAGCGGGCCCGCACCTCGGGCGGTGAATTGTCTTCGACCCATTTCAGCAGCTCGGCGGCCAGGGCGCTGCCTTCCTTGTAGTAGCGCTGCGCCGCATCCGACACCTCGGCCGGATAGCGGCCCCAGGGGTAGATATGGTAGAACTCCTTGAGGTCGCGCTTGTCGTTGCCCTTGGCGGTTTCCGACACGGCGGGCGAGAAGTATCCATCGAACTTCACCGGGTCCTGCGCATACTTGTGCTTGGCCTCGGATCCGAAGAAGGCCAGCCATTCGGCGTAGATGCCGTCCACCAGATGCTGGTCTAGCGGGTGGTTGGCCAACACCCCGAAACCGGTCTCGTGCAGGCTTTTGCAGAAGTCTTGCGCAGCGGTGGGGCTGTGGTAATTGACGACAGGGAATTGCATGGATACCTCTCCTTGGCAGGGCTTAGCGCGGCAGCCAGTCCGACATTAGCACTTCTTCCAGCAGCGTGTTGCAGGCCTCGGCCTGGACCTGCATGCAGACCTGGGTGGCCGGCTTGTCGGCCCAGCCGGCCTGCGGGTGGAAGATGTCCTTCCGCTTCATCATGGTCTGGCCGTTGGCGATGCCTTCGGTGGCGACGCGGATGGCGCCCGACTCGATCACGAACAGCTCGGGGTTCACCAGGTAGATGAAGGCCAGCACGTCGTGGCCGAAGCAGCCGTGGATTTTGGCCACGTGCGGGTAGATGCCGCTGTAGAAGTCGGCGTAGAAGCTGACCGCGTGGTGCAGCACGTCGGTGGCGATGTGCTTTTGCTTGTCGGCAATCTTCTTGAACATGGCCAGCGGCACGATCACGCGGTGGGTTACGTCCAGGCCCACCATGGTCAGCTTCCAGCCGGCGGTGAACACATGGTCGGCCGCGTGCGGGTCGTTCCAGACATTGGCTTCGGCCACCGGGGAGACGTTGCCGGGCTCGACCACCGTGCCGGCCATCAGGATCACTTCCTTCAGCAGCTTGGGCAGCTGGGGTTCGAGCTTCAGGGCCAGGCTTAGGTTGCCCAGCGGACCGACGGCCACTAGGGTGATTTCGCCGGGGTGGGCGCGCGCCATGTCGACGATGAACTGGGCGCTGGAGCGTGGGTCCAGCTGGTTGCTGGTGGCGACGCGCGAAGCCAGGTTGCCCAGGCCGTCGGCGCCGTGGATGAAGGCCGGCGGCGCTTCTCCGGGCTTGACCCAGGGCGTGGCCACGCCTTTGGTGACGGGAATCGTCTTGCCGGCGATGGCCGTGAGGTACAGGGCGTTGGTTGCTGCCTGTTCCACCGTGACATTGCCGAAGGTGGTGGTGATGCCGACCACGTCGATGGCCGGGTGGGCCAGCGCGAAGTACAAGGCCATAGCGTCGTCCACGCCAGGATCGGTATCAAAAATGACTTTGGTAGGTGTGCTCATGGCGTTCGGTCCAATGCTAGGTAAAAGAGGTTAGGCGGGGAAACCGCAGAATGCGCGCAGTTCGGCATCCGCGCCCGCGGGCGTGCCGTTCTGTACCAAAGCCTGTACTTCGGCGTGGGTGGGAATGCTGGACTGCGCACCAGGCCGGGTGCAGGCCAAGGCGCCAGCGGCGCTGCCGTATTGCATGGCCAGCGCCAGGCTGTGGCCTTGGGCCAGGGCGGCGGTGAGTGCGCCGCAGAAGCTGTCGCCAGCGGCTGTGGTGTCTACCGGCGTCACCGGGAAGGCGGCTTGCAGCAGTATCTGGCCGTTCAGCCGGGCGCAGCAGCCGCGGTGGCCCAGGGTGACGACTACGCAGGGCACGGCCAGGCGCTCCAGGCACTCAGCCACGCTGCCCTGGTGCTGGGCCACGCTGGCCAGTTCACCTTCGTTGACCACCAGCACGTCCACCGTGGCCAGCAAGGCTGGCGGCAGCAGCTGGGCGGGGGCGGCATTCAGCACCACCTGCACGCCCTGCGCCTGCGCGGCCTGGGCGTAGGCGGTGACGCTGTCCAGCGGTGTCTCCAGTTGCAGCAGCAGGTGGCTGAAGCCGGCCAGCGGCGGCAGGTGCTTGGCTTGCAGGGCCAGATTGGCACCGGGGGCGACGGTGATGGCGTTTTCGGCGTCGTCGGAGACGCAGATGAAGGCGGTGCCTGTAGGCGTGTCCGGGGTGCGCACCACGTGCGACACCACGCCGGCGTCGGCCAGCGATGCTTCCAGCGGCTGGGCAAAGGCGTCGTCGCCCAGCGCCAGCAGCATATGGGTGGGTGCGCCGCCGGCGCGCGCGCAGGCGATGGCCTGGTTCGCGCCCTTGCCACCGGGGAAGGTCTGGAACGCGCGGCCCAGCACGGTTTCACCCGGTGCGGGGATGTGGGAGGCACGCACTACAAAATCAAGATTGGCCGAGCCAGCAACAAAAATCATGGGACAGAAAGGGTTAACGGGATTTGATGAACGGCACGCCGATGGCCTTGGGGGCGACCGACTTGGCCATGAAGCCCGCCAGGATGATGACGGTGACGATGTAGGGAATCATCTGGATCAGCGAGCCCGGCACCTTGCCGATGACGGGTAGCACCACGCCTTCGAGCTGGATCTGCAGGGCGCTGAAGAACGCAAACATCAGGCAACCCAGCGTGGTGTGCACCGCGCGCCAACTGCCAAACACCAGCGCCGCCAGCGCCAGAAAGCCGTTGCCGGCCGACATGTCGCTGAGGAAGAATCCAGTCTGCACGATCGCCAGGTAGGCGCCTGACAGGCCGCACAGCACGCCGCCGACCAGCAGGGCCAGAAACCGCGTGCGGCCGACGTTGATGCCGGCCGTGTCGGCCGCGTGCGGGTTGTCGCCCACGGCGCGCAGGCGCAGGCCAAAGCGGGTGTGGTTGACCACCCAGTGCACCAGCGGCACCGCCAGGAACGCCAGGTACACCAGCACGGTATGGCCGCCGATCAGCTGGCGCAGCAGCCAGCCCAGCAGCGGCACATCGGCCAGGGCCTGGGTGCCGGGGATGTTGAGCACGCCAAAGCGCCCTTCGTCCAGCGAGGGCGAGCGCCCGCCCTGCTGGAAGAAAAACTGCGCGAGCACAAAGGTCAGGCCGCTGACGGCGATGTTGATGGCCATGCCCGACACCAGCTGGTTGCCGCGCTGCCGGATGCACACATAGCCGTGCAGCAAGGCCAGCAGGCAGGACACCGCAATGCCGGCCAGCACCCCGAACCAGGGGTTTTGCGTGGCATAGGAGACGCAGGCCGAGGCGAATGCGCTGCCCAGGATCTTGCCTTCCAGGCTGATGTCGACGATGCCCGAGCGCTCGGCGAACAGGCCGCCCAGGGCCGCAAAAATCAGCACCGGCGCGCTGCGCACCATGGCGACCAGGATGCTGGAGAGTTGGATATCGTCCATCAGGCGGCACTCGTCTTTTTAAAGCGCTGCAGCAGCGCGGCCAGGGCCGGGGCGTAGAGGTTTTCCATCGCGCCGCAGAACAGGATGATCAGGCCCTGGATGAACACAAACGTCTCGGGCGGGATGTTGGACTTTTCCAGCGACAGGTCGAAGCCGCCCTGGATCAGCCCGCCAAACAGAATGGCCGACAGCAGGATGCCGATCGGGTGGTTGCGCCCCATCAGGGCCACCGCGATGCCGATGAAGCCGGCACCAGCGGTGAAGTTGAGGCCCAGGTTGTGCGACGAGCCCATCTGGCTGTTGACTGCCGCCATGCCGGCCAGCGCACCCGATACCGCCATCACGCCGATGATGGTGCGCTTGATGGAAATCCCAGCGTAGTGGGCGGCGTGCGGGTTCAGCCCGACGGTGCTGACGCCATAGCCCCAGGAGGTGCGCCACATCACCAGCGCATACGCGCCCAGCGCCAGCAGTGCCAGCAGGAAGCTGATGTTCACTGGAGTCTGGCCCAGCACTGGCAGCCAGTCGTTGAGCCGCGGCAGCCAGCCGGAGGCGGCGAACTGGCGGCTCGACGTGCTTTGCTGGCCGACCGGGATCAGCAGGCTGACGATGATGTAGTTCATCAGCGAGGAGGCGATGAAGTTGAACATGATGGTGGTCACCACGATATGGCTACCGCGCTTGGCTTGCAAGTAGCCGGGCAAGAAAGCCCAGGCCGCGCCGAACACGGTGCTGGCCGCAATCGCCAGCGGAATCACCACCCAGGGGCCCCAGTGGGCGTCCATGTTCAGCACCACCAGCGCCATGCCCAGGCCGCCGATGTACATCTGGCCTTCGCCACCGATGTTGAACAGGCCGGCATGCAGCGCAAATGCCACTGCCAGCCCGGTGAAGATGAAGGTGGTGGCGTAGAACAGGGTGTAGCCCAGCCCCTCGGGATTCAGGAAGGCGCTGTTGACCAGGATGCCCAGCGACTCGATGGGGCTTTCGCCCAGGGCAAAGATCACCACGCCGGCCACCAGCATGGCCGAGACGAGGTTCAGTATGGGCAGCAGCAGGTTGGTGGCCCAGCCGGGCAGATTGTGTGGGTTCATAAGTTCAGTGGCTTACGCCGCCCATCATCAAGCCGATGCGGGTGGTATCGAATTCGCCAGCCGCCAGCTCGCCGGTGATGCGGCCGCCACACATCACCAGGGTGCGGTCGGCCAGCACGCAGATTTCTTCCAGCTCTACCGAGACCAGTACGATGGCAATGCCGGCATCGCGCAGGGCCAGCAGCCGGCGGTGGATGGTTTCAATCGAGCCGATGTCCACGCCACGTGTCGGTTGTCCTATCAAAATGAGAGCAGGCTTCGCAGCAATTTCCCGCGCTAGCACCACTTTTTGTTGATTTCCGCCAGAGAGCAAGCCGACGCGCAGCTGCGGGTCGGTGGGGCGCACGTCGAATTCCTGGATCAGCTGTTGCGCATGGGCCAGGATGGCGGGCGGGTTGAGCAGCCAGCCAGCGGCGAATTCGGCGTCGTTCTGGTGCCCGAGCAAGGTGTTGAGCGCCACCGAATTGGCTTTGACCAGGCCTTCGCGCAAGCGGTCTTCCGGCGCGTGGGCGATGCCCAGGCTGCGGTAGGTGGCGGGCAGGCCGTCGGCATCGCGCCGGCCGGTATACGGCAGCAGCTTGCCCTGGTAGCGGATGTCGCCCTGGCTGGGCAGGCGCATGCCGGCCAGTACCTCCAGCAGTTCCGACTGGCCGTTGCCGGAGACGCCAGCGATGGCCACAATCTCGCCGGCCCGCACCGAGAAGTTCAGGTCGTCGAGCAGCTTCACCCCTTGGGCATTCTGCAGGCCCAAGTGGGATACATCCAACACCGTCGCCCCGGGCTGGTAGGGGCCGCGCGACAAAGTGGACTCGATCGAGCGACCGATCATCAGGCCGGCCACGGCTTCGCGGCTGCTGCTGGCGGTATCGACCTCGCCGACCACGGTGCCGGCGCGCATTACGGTGACGCGGTCGGTCAGCGCAAAGATCTCTTGCAGCTTGTGGGTGATCAGGATGATGGTTTTGCCCTGGTCGCGGAACACCCGCAGGATGGCGAACAGCGCGTCGGTTTCCTGCGGGGTGAGCACCGCCGTGGGCTCGTCCAGGATCAGGATGTCGGCGCCGCGGTAGATCAGCTTGAGGATTTCAACCCGCTGCTGTGCCCCCACCGACAGGTGTTCCACTCGCACATTCGGGTCGACTTCCAGCTGGTACTGGGCTCCGAGTTCGCGCAGCTTTTGCTCGGCGATCTTGAACTTCGCGTCCAGCACCAGCGCGCCTTCTACGCCCAGCATGATGTTTTCCAGCACGGTAAAGCTGTCCACCAGCATGAAGTGCTGGTGGATCATGCCGATGCCGCGCTGTATGGCCTCCTGGCTGTTGCGGATGGGAACGGGCTGGCCGTCCAGCAGAATCTGCCCACTGTCGGCCTGGTAGTAGCCGTACAGAATGCTCATCAGCGTGGATTTGCCGGCGCCGTTTTCTCCGACGATGCCGTGGATCGAGCCCTTGCGGATCTGGAAGCTGACGTTGGCATTGGCCTTGACCGCGCCGAACTGTTTGCAAATACCCCGGAATTCCACGACCGGCGCCACGGCGGTGGCGCCCTTGTGTTGCAGCGTCAACGCCACTCCTGGTTAGACGGGGCAGCTGTTGGCGGCGCGGTAGTCCACCACGCTGACCTTGCCCGACTTGATGTCGGTGGCGGCCTGCTTGATGCGGGTTTCCATGGCGGGGGTGATCAGCTTGCGGTTGTTGGCGTCCAGCGCCCAGTCCACGCCGCCTTCTTTCAGGCCCTTGTTGGTCACGCCGGCGGCCCAGGTGCCGTTCTTGACGCTCATGAAGCCATCGTAGGTGGCGTTGTCCACGCGTTTGAGCATGGAGGTCAGGATGAAGCCGGGGTACAGCGGGTTCTGGTTGGAATCCACGCCAATGCCGAGCTTGCCCTTGTCCTTGACCGCTTGCAGCGCGCCCATGCCGCTGCCACCGGCGGCGGCGAACACCACATCGACGCCGCGGTCGAATTGCGCACGGGCCAGCTCGCCGCCCTTGGCCGGATCGCTCCAGGCTGCGGGGGTGGTGCCGACCATGTTCTGGGTGACTTCGATTTTGGGGTCCACTGCCTTCACGCCCTGGGCATAGCCGCAGCCGAAGGCGCGGATCAGGGGCACGTCCATGCCGCCGATGAAGCCGACTTTTTGCGATTTGCTGGCCAGTGCAGCGGCCACGCCGACCAGGTACGAGCCTTCCTGCTCCTTGAAGGTGACGGAGTTGACGTTGTCGCCCTTGACCTCGTCGTCAATGATCATGAACTTGACCTTGGGGAATTCCTTGGACACGGTGGTCACCGCATTGGTCATCGAGAAGCCGATGGAAACCACCAGGTCGACGTTCTTGCGGGCCATCTGGCGCAGCACCTGCTCGCTTTGCGCATCCGAATTCACCTGGGCTTCCAGGTAGCCGATCTTGGTGTCCTTCTTGAAGCGCTCTGCGCCTTCGTAGGCCGACTGGTTGAAGGACTTGTCGAACTTGCCGCCGCTGCCGTAGACCAGCGCCAGTTTGGGGTCGGCGGCATGGGCTCCAAATGCGCACAGTGCAGCAGCTACAGCCAGGGAAATGGAAGTGATTTTCATAGCGGACAAATGGGTTGAGTAAAGGAATGCAGGGGACCGCCACACGCTGTGTAGCGGGGAACCGCCGAGCGGTGCTACATGCTAAGCGAATTTAAGCGCCCGGGAAGTGGCGAAAACCAGTGTCTGCTGATACCGGATATATCGAATTTCGTAATTTGAAACCGCCAATGGATGGCGGACGATCCGCCCGCGGCGACCGGGTTGTCGCCCTGTCGCCGGGCTGCGTCTGTCGGCCTAGCCGCCCGAATCCAGCGTCGAGGTGGCGTGCTTGTCCTGCCCCAGGCGCTCCACCATCTGCTCCAGGGCCGGTTTGAGCGCCGCTTTCAGCGTGTGGGGCGGGTTGATGAGGAACATGCCGCTGGCGGGTAGGCCAGGGCGCTTGACTTCGCCGGCCGCATCGGTGGTCAGCTTGCTGAACTTGACCGTCAAGGTGGCGTGCAGCCAGCTCTTGCCGGCCTTGGTGGCCAGGGTTTTGAGCTTGCGCGGCAGGTCGTGGGCTTCGGGGCGCGGAATGATCGGGTACCAGACCGCGTAGGTGCCGGTGGCAAACAGCTTCAGGCAGTTGCCAATCATCTCGGTCACACGGCTGTAGTCGCTCTTGATTTCATAGCTAGGGTCGCAGAGCAGCAAAGCGCGGCGGCTCGGTGGGGGCAGAAATTTGCGGATGCCTTCAAAGCCGTCTTCGCGGAACACCGCGACCTGGCGGCCGGCTTCCAGCTGGGCGATGTTGGCCGACAGGGTTTTGCTGTCGGTGGGATGCAGTTCAAATAGCTTGAGCCGGTCGTGGTCGCGTAACAATTGTTGCAAGATGAACGGCGAGCCAGGGTAGACTTTTTTGCCGCCCGACTTGTTGAAGCTGGCCACCATGTCCAGATAGTCTTGCAGCGCCGGCGCCGGCTGGAACGGGGGCTGGCCGGGCTCGGGGGCTGCCAGCAGCTTCAGGATGCCATTGGCCGCCTCGCCGCTGGTCTCGGCGTAGTCGCCATCCAGCCGGTACAGACCGGCGCCGGCATGGGTGTCCAGCACCGCCAGGGCCGGGTCTTTTTCGGCGAGGTATTTGAGGGTTGCAATCAAAACCGTGTGCTTGAGCACATCGGCGTGGTTGCCTGCATGGAAGGCGTGACGGTAACTAAACATACCCCTATGGTAACGAGCACGGCACCTGCGGTGTTGCCATGGGCACTAAACTTCGCACCATTCCGTACCGATCCATGAGCCACTCCGTCCATCTCACCGTGCCCCCCAAGGTGCTCCATACCGATGCGCTGCCCAATGGCGCACGGCTGGGTGAGTTCGAGATCATCCGCTTGCTGGGGGTGGGCGGCTTTGGCATGGTCTACCAGGCCTACGACCATTCGCTGCAGCGCTCGGTGGCGATCAAGGAATATATGCCAACCGCGCTGGCGGGGCGCGCCGAGGGGGTGTCGGTGTCCATCCGCTCGTCGCTGGACGGCGCCAGCTACCGCGCAGGCCTGCAGTCGTTCGTGGCCGAGGCGCGCTTGCTGGCCCGCTTCGACCACCCGTCGCTGGTCAAGGTGTTCCGCTTCTGGGAAGCGCACAACACGGCCTATATGGTGATGCCGCTGTATGTCGGCATGACCCTCAAGCAGGCGCGCAGCCAGATGCGCCATCCGCCGCCCGAGGCCTGGCTGCGCCAGGTGCTGTGGTCGGTGCTGGAGGCGCTCAAGCTGCTGCATGCGCAGGACACGGTGCACCGGGATGTATCGCCCGACAATATTTTTCTGCAGGACAGCGGGCCACCGGTGCTGCTGGACCTGGGCGCGGCCCGGCGGGCGATTGGCGACCTGAGCCGCCGGCACACAGCGGTGCTCAAGGTGAATTACGCGCCCATCGAGCAGTATGCCGATGCCCGCGACATGGAGCAGGGGGCTTGGAGCGACCTGTATTCGCTGGCGGCGGTGGTCCATGGTTGCCTGGCCAACGACTTGCCATTGCCCGCGACTTTCCGCGTATTGCGCGACCGCATGCCCAGCATGCAGGATGTCGCGCAATTGGCCCAGGCCGAGCATGGCCGGGCGTATTCGCCCGCGTTTGTGTCTACGTTGGACCGCAGTCTGGCGATCCGCCCCGAAGAGCGGCCGCAGTCAGTAGACGACTTCTCCCAGGCTTTGGGGCTGCAGACGCCGCGGGATATGGCCCAGTTCGACTGGCGTGCCGAGATGGGGCCGGGCTGGCAGTTGTCGCGCGAAGAGCAGGCGCGGCGGGCGCGTCCGGGGCCTATGGACCTGGCAGAACTGCCGACGCAGTTCATGTACCCGCCGCGGCAGTCGGCCGATGGCCTGGCAGTGCTGGACAGCGTGGTGGACGTGGAGCCGCGGCGCTGGAAGATGCCGGCGGTGCTGGCATCCCTGGCGCTGGCCAGCGTGCTGGCGTCGGCCGCCTGGTGGGCCCATGGGCCCGAGCAGCCGCTGCCGGTCGCGGCGGTTGTGCCGCCTGCTGAAGTTGCGGTGGCGGAGGTGCTGGACGAACCGATCACGCTGGAGGTGGTCGCAGAACCTGTGGCGGTTGCCAAGCCGGTGGCCAAAAGCGAGCCACGCAAGCGGACTGTTGCGCCGCCGCCGGCCAAGAGCGCGCGTGCGGAGCCGCGTGCGGCGCCGGTGTCCACCCCTTCTGAGCTGGCGGCGCACTACCGCACCAGCAAGACGCCACAGCCGACTCTGTGTGGCGACAGCAATTTCTTCACCCGTTCCATGTGCATGTACCGTGAATGCCAGAAGCCGGAATTTGCCGATCTGCCGGTGTGCGTGGACAACACCCAGCGCCTGTTGGCCCAGCAGCAACAGCGGCGGTAGGCCCGCATTTGACGGACAGCGAGGCAACTTTGTATAATCAAAGGCTTCGCAGCGTTTAGCTGGCCCCGCGGCGAAGGTTCCAACCCACCTAAGAGATCTCCACCAGAGAGACGCCGACCGTGGAAAAGGGCTGCTAGGACGCCAACCCCTAGGGTTGGCCAAACCATTCTTTTAAAGAGAAAACTCATGACCAAAACTTTCAGCGCCAAACCCGCTGACGTGGTGCACGAGTGGTTTGTGATTGACGCGACCGACAAGGTCCTCGGACGAGTAGCCAGCGAAGTTGCTCTCCGTTTGCGCGGCAAACACAAGGCCATTTATACGCCTCACGTCGATACCGGTGACTTCATCGTCATCATCAACGCAGCCCAGCTGCGTGTCACCGGCGCCAAGTCGACTGACAAGATTTACTACAGCCATTCCGGTTACCCAGGTGGCATTTCTGCCATCTCGTTCCGCGACATGCAAGCCAAGCACCCAGGTCGCGCTTTGGAAAAAGCCGTCAAGGGCATGCTGCCCAAGGGCCCGCTCGGCTACGCCATGATCAAGAAGCTCAAGGTCTACGGTGGTGCTGTGCACCCCCACACCGCCCAGCAACCCAAAGTGTTGGACATCTAAGGAGCTCTAAATGATTGGTGATTGGAACAATGGCACCGGTCGTCGCAAATCCAGCGTCGCTCGTGTGTTTCTGAAAAAAGGCTCCGGCCAGATCAAGGTCAACGGTAAAGACATCACCGAATTCTTCGGTCGTGCTACCTCGATCATGATTTGCAAGCAACCCCTGGTACTGACCAACCACGCCGAGACTTTCGACGTGATGGTGAACGTGCACGGTGGTGGCGAGTCCGGCCAGGCTGGCGCAACCCGCCACGGCATTACCCGCGCCCTGATCGACTACGATGCAACGCTCAAGTCTGAGCTGAGCAAAGCCGGTTTCGTGACGCGTGATGCGCGCGAAGTCGAACGTAAGAAGGTCGGCTTGCACTCTGCTCGCCGCCGCAAGCAGTTCTCGAAGCGTTAAGCCTCGCGACCCTTGTGTCCGCAAAAGCCGCCAGACCTTCGGGTTTTGGCGGTTTTTGTTTTTGAAAAGACCGCACTGCCGATACCGGCAAATTGTTTGCCCCGCAACTTAAGTCGGGAATTGCAGTAGCATCACCCAGATTCTTACGGAGTACCCCACATGAGCGCCCTTGCCGAAAACATCCAGACCGAAATGCCGACCCCCATCGTCTTCACCGACAGCGCTGCTGCCAAGGTGGCCGACTTGATCGCCGAAGAAGGCAATCCGGATCTCAAGCTGCGGGTGTTTGTGCAAGGCGGCGGCTGCTCTGGCTTCCAGTACGGCTTCACCTTCGACGAGATCACCAACGAAGATGACACCACCATGACCAAGAATGGCGTGTCCTTGCTGATCGATGCGATGAGCTACCAGTACCTGCTGGGCGCCGAGATCGACTACAAAGAAGATCTGCAAGGCGCGCAGTTCGTCATCAAGAACCCCAACGCCACCAGCACCTGTGGCTGCGGCTCCAGCTTCTCTGCCTGAGCTTGCTGCGCTTGCAAAACATGGCCGCCTGAGGGCGGCTTTTTCTTGCCCGAAACCTGTACATGCAAGACGAAAAATCCAACCAACGCCTGCTCTGGCTGGTCGCCATCGGCTTCTTCATGCAGACGCTGGATGCCACCATCGTCAACACCGCCTTGCCGGCCATGGCGGCCAGCCTGGGCGAGAGCCCGCTGCGCATGCAGTCGGTGGTGGTGGCCTACTCGCTGACCATGGCCATGCTGATTCCGGCCTCAGGCTGGATGGCCGACCGCTTTGGCACGCGCCGGTTGTTCGTGGCGG
Source organism: Rhodoferax ferrireducens (assembly GCF_031458075.1). GTDB lineage: Bacteria > Pseudomonadota > Gammaproteobacteria > Burkholderiales > Burkholderiaceae_C > Rhodoferax_B > Rhodoferax_B ferrireducens_A. The sequence goes on from NZ_JAVDXT010000004.1 coordinate 46,389, forward strand.
CGATTGCCCTGTTTTCGCTGGGCTCGCTGTTTTGCGCCATTTCGCACAGCCTGACCCAACTGGTCATCTCCCGCGTGGTGCAGGGCGTCGGCGGGGCTTTGTTGTTGCCGGTCGGGCGTCTGGCCGTGCTGCGGGCTTTTCCGCGCGAGCAGTTCCTCAAAGCCATGAGCTTTGTGGCACTGCCCGGGCTGATTGGCCCTTTGATCGGCCCCACGCTGGGCGGCTGGCTGGTGGAGTACGCCACCTGGCACTGGATCTTTCTGATCAACCTGCCGGTCGGGCTGGTAGGCGGCGTGGCCACGTTGGCGCTGATGCCTGAGGGCCTGCGCGGTGCGGTCCGGCGGTTTGACCTCAGCGGCTACCTGATGCTGTCCTTCGGCATGGTGGCCTTGTCCTTGTCGCTGGATGGCCTGTCGGAACTGGGCTTGCGCCAGGCCACGGTGCTGGTGCTCTTGGTGTTTGGCCTGGCCAGCCTGGTGGCCTACTGGTTGCATGCGACGCGCCAGCCCGAGCCCTTGTTCTCGCCCCGGCTGTTCGACATCCCTTCGCTGACCATAGGCTTGCTGGGCAATCTGTTTGCCCGTATCGGCAGCAGCTGCATGCCGTTTCTGATTCCCTTGCTGCTGCAGGTCAGCATGGGCTATTCGCCTTCGCAGGCCGGCATGATGATGCTGCCGGTGGCGCTGGCCGGCATGGTGACCAAGACCTTGGCCACCCGCCTGATCACCTGGCTGGGCTACCGCCAGGTGCTGGTGTTGAATACCGCGCTGGTGGGGTTGACGATGGCCAGCTTTGCCTTGGTGGCGCCCGGCCAGCCGCTGTGGCTGCGCCTGGTGCAACTGGCGTTCTTTGGGGCGGTCAATTCGATGCAGTTCACGGCCATGAATACGGTCACCCTCAAGGACCTGGATGGCCCGCTGGCCAGCAGTGGCAACAGCCTGCTGTCCATGGTGCAGATGCTGGCCATGAGTATGGGGGTAGCGGCTGCGGGTGCGGTGCTGGCCGGCTACACCGGCTACTTCACACCGGCCGGTGCTGCGCAGACCTTGCAGGCTTTCCATGCCACGTTTGCCACCATGGGCTTGATGACGCTGGCATCGGCCTGGATTTTCTGGCAGCTGTCGCCCGACGCCCGTGGCGTCGGTAGCGACCCTGCCGACAACCACTAGGCCGGGTAGATCGCCCCCAGCACCCGGTTGCCCCGGGCGCCGGTCACGCTGGCCAGGTTGCCTGGCTGTAGCAGCAGTGCCTGGCGGGCCAGCCAGGCGAAGGCCGCAGCCTCGACCTGCAACGGCGGCAGGCCGTGTGCCGCCGAAGATTGCACCTGTACCGCGGGCAGGGCGGCCTGCAGGCGCTGCATCAAATAACCATTTAGCGCACCGCCACCGCAGACGATCAGTAACTTGCTATTTTTTCCATAGCTATCCATGCAGGTGGCAATTGCGCTAGCGGTCAATTCGGTCAATGTGGCTTGCACGTCGATAGGTGCCAGTGCGGCGAAGCCTTGCAGCTTGGCGGCGAGCCAGGCCGGGTTGAACAGGTCGCGCCCCGTGCTCTTGGGCGGGGCCTTGCCCAGATACGGTTCGGCCAGCAACGCTGCCAGCAGGGCGGGCTGCACCGTGCCGCTGGCGGCCCAGGCGCCATCGGCGTCATAGGCCTGGCCTGTGTGTTGCTGGCACCAGTAGTCCATCAGCGCGTTGCCGGGGCCGCAGTCGAAGCCCAGGATCTGCTCGCCCAGCAGACTCAGGTTGGAGATGCCGCCAATGTTCAGCACCGCGATAGCTTCACCCGCTCGGCCGAAAACCTGGCGGTGGAAGGCGGGCACCAGGGGCGCACCCTGGCCGCCGGCCGCTACATCGCGGCTGCGGAAATCCGCCACCACGGTGATGTCTGTGCGTTCGGCCAGCAGGGCTGGGTTGTTGAGCTGCAGGGTGTAGCCCGTGCCGTCGAATTCCTGTGGCCGGTGCCGCACCGTCTGGCCGTGTGCGCCTATGGCCTGGATATCGGCGGCGCTGCAGCCGCTGCGCTCCAGCAGTTGTTGCACCACGTCGGCATAGACGCCGACCAGGGCATTGGCGGCCAGCGCGGCCCGGTGCAGCTCGTTGCCGCCGGGGCTGTTCAGCGCCAGCAGCTCGGCCTTGGCTTCCAGGGAAAATGCTTGGGTGGCGTGTTGCAGTACCTGCAACGCGCCGTCGGAGAAGGCCACCAGCACACCATCCACCCCGTCCAGCGAGGTGCCGGACATCAGGCCGATGGTGAGTTCGCGCATGGTCTTAATCGGCGCTGGCTTGCTGGATCGATGTGGCTGCAGACAGCTGCAGGCGCATGATCGAAGCCAGCTGGTTGAATGCAGGCTTGGCGGCAGTCGACACCGGCTGGCTGTCGTTCTGGCGCGCCACGGTCAGCGGGTCCTGGTGCACGCCGTTGACGCGGAATTCGAAGTGCAGATGCGGTCCGGTAGCCCAGCCGGTGGAGCCGACAGCGCCGATATGGTCGCCCTGGCTGACGCTTTGGCCGGGTCGCACATCGATGCGGCTCAGATGCGCGTAGACGGTTTCGTTCTGGTTGCGGTGCTTGACGATGATCACGTTGCCGTAGCCGTTCTGCACGCCGGCAAATTCGACCACACCATCGCCCACGGTGCGCACGGAGGTACCGGTGCTGGCCGCGTAGTCCACGCCCAGGTGGGCACGCCACTTCTGCAGAATCGGGTGCATGCGCATGCTGAAGCCGCTGGTGATGCGCGAAAACTCGACCGGCGAGGCCAGGAACGAGCGGCGCAGACTTTGGCCGTCCAGCGTGTAATAGCCACCTTTTTGGCCCGGTTCGGCGAACCACATGGCCTGGTAGGTCTTGCCGTTGCTGGTGAACTCGGCGCTCAGCACGCGGCCGCTGCGCAGTACCTGGCCATCGGCCTCGGCGGTTTCATAGACCACGGAGAAATGGTCGCCCTTGCGCAGCGCGCGGTGGAAATCGATGTCGCCGGAGAAGATTTCAGCGATCTGGGTGGCCACCGGGTCGGGAATGCCGGCCTCGTCGGTGGCAGCAAACAGCGAGCTGCGGATGGTGCCGCCGGCCAGCCGGCTGGTGTTTTGCAGCGCGGCTTCTTCGATGCGTGAGCGGAAGCCTTGCGGGGTTTTCTCGACCACCAGACGTTCAAACACGCCGGCGTTGCCCGGGTTCCAGCGCACGCTCAGGCGTTGCAAAGCGTGGTTGTCGCTGGCTTCGGCGTGCACGGTGCGGCCTGCGCGGCCCAGTACCGCCTTGCTGGCCAGGGCATCGCTGCGCAGGAAGGCCGCGGCGTCGGCGTCGTCAATGCCCAGGCGTTGCAGCAAGGACTTGGCGGTATCGCTGGAGCGGGTGATTTCGGTGCGGAACAGGTTGAAGCTGTGGGTGTCCAGGCTAATCGCCTGCTCTTGCAGCGACAGCGGCTGGACGGCTTCGGTGATTTGGCGGATGGGCAGGTCAGCGGGGTCCGGGGCCAGGGAGGCAACAGCATATGCGCCGCCGCCGCCGCCCAGCAATACAGCCGCCACCAGCGCGGTGAGGCGCTTGGGGTGGCGTTGTAGTACGGACAAAAGCCTATCGCTGACGGTGGTGAGACCGTGGTTCAAAAGAGGGATTCCCAACAAAAATTAGGACTTGCGCTGCCCCCTGGGCTAGGCCTGGGGCCTGCCTCACGGGCACTGCGAAAGTCGCGAAGGTGGACTGCTGAGTAGAGAAGAGCCCTGGAAGTTCAGTCTTTGGGCGGCCTATCAGGCAACGCACCACTAAAATCAGGGCAGACAGCAAAGCAGCGAGTATAGCGGCGTGTCCCGTGCGCCACAACTGAAAAAGCCCTGAAAAACCCTTATGAATCAAGCAGTACGTGCCGAGCCTGGTGGCTCATTTCTTGTAACAGACCGTGTGCGGGAGGCCTTGGCGGTGTCGCTGCGCGGCTGCGACGAACTGATTCCGCAGGAAGACTGGCTGAAGAAACTGGCCCGTTCCGAGGCCACCGGCGTGCCGCTGCGCATCAAGCTGGGCCTGGACCCGACCGCCCCTGACATCCACATCGGCCACACCGTGGTGCTGAACAAGATGCGCCAGCTGCAGGACCTGGGCCATACGGTGATCTTTCTTATCGGCGACTTCACCAGCATGATCGGCGACCCCTCGGGCCGCAACAGCACGCGCCCGCCGCTGACCGCCGAGCAAATCAAGGTCAATGCCGAAACCTATTACAAGCAGGCCAGCCTGGTGCTGGACCCGAGCAAGACCGAGATCCGCTACAACAGCGAGTGGAGCGACCCGCTGGGCGCGCGCGGCATGATCCAGCTGGCGTCGCGCTACACCGTGGCCCGCATGATGGAGCGCAACGACTTCCACGACCGCTTCCACGGCGGCCAGTCGATCGCGGTGCACGAGTTCCTGTACCCGTTGATGCAGGGCTACGACTCGGTGGCCTTGAAGAGCGACCTGGAGCTCGGCGGCACGGACCAGAAGTTCAACCTGCTGATGGGTCGGCACCTGCAGGCCGAATACGGCCAGGAGCCGCAGTGCATCCTGACCATGCCGTTGCTCGAAGGCCTGGACGGCGTGGAAAAGATGTCCAAGTCGAAGAACAACTACATCGGCATCAGCGAAGAGCCGAACACCATGTTCGCCAAGGTACTGAGCATCTCCGACGTGCTGATGTGGCGCTGGTACACCTTGCTGTCGTTCAAGACCGAGGCCGAGATCGCCGCGCTGAAGGCCGAAGTAGAGGCTGGCCGGAACCCGAAAGACGCCAAGGTGGCGCTGGCCAAGGAAATCACCGCGCGCTTCCACAGTGCTGCCGCGGCCGATGCGGCCGAGCAGGACTTCAACAACCGCAGCAAGGGCGGTGTGCCGGATGAAATCCCCGCGCTGAACCTGCTGCTGGGCGAGGGCGGCGCAGCGGTCGGCATTGGCGCGCTGCTGAAGATGGCCGGCCTGGCCGCCAGCAGCGGCGAGGGGAATCGCCTGATCGACGGTGGCGGCGTGCGCGTCGACTCCAGCGTGGTCAGCGACAAGGGCTTGAAGCTGGGCGCCGGCACCTATGTGGTGCAGGTCGGTAAGCGCAAGTTCGCCCGCGTCACCCTGCAATAAGGCATTGCGGGCGCAGCGGGTGCTATTTCGCGCCCGCTGACTCCAGCATCCGCACCATCTCACGGTAGCCCCGGGCGCGCGCCAGTTGCAGCGGCGTGTTGCCCGCGCGGTCGCTGAGCTGCAGATTCGCCCCGGCCTGCACCAGCGCGGCCAGGGTCCGCTGGTGGCGCGGCCCGCCATCGCCGAGCACGATGGATTCGATCAGCGCGGTCCAGTGCAGGTTGTTCACATGGTCCAGCGGCGCACTCGCCGCAATCAATTGCCGTACGACGCCGTCGTGGCCCAGGTGCGCGGCGGCGATCAGCGCCGTGCCGTCGTAGCGGCTGGTTGTCAGCTGGGCGCTGGCGCCGAGAGCCAGCAGCGTGGCCAGAGTGGCTTCGTCATCGGCCACTGCGGCGATGGTGACGGCGTCGTAGCGGTCGTTTTCCAGTAGACCCAGATCTGCGCCCGCGCCCGCCAGCAGGCGGACGGCCTGCGGCTGGCGGGCGAAGGTGGCCACATGCAACGGCGTACGCCCCTGCGCATCGCGGCTGTTCAGCTCGGCCTTTTGGCCCAGCAGCTGCTGCAGCTGGGCCAGGTCGCCGCGCTGGGCCGCCGCGTGCAGGCCGGTGTAGCGGCTGATTTGTGCGGCGCTGGGCGGTACCTGGGCCCAGCCGGGGCTGGCCAGCAGGCAGGCGGCGGCCAGCGCCAAGGAGGTGCGGTAGCGGCGCATGGCTTACTTCAGTTGGTCCTTGATCTTGTCCAGCGCGGCCAGCGCGCATTGCTCGTCCAGATGGCCGCCGGGCGCACCGCCGACGCCAACCGCACCAATCACTTCATTGCCCAGCTTGACCGGTACGCCACCGCCCAGCAGCAAATAGCCGGGGATGTAGACCAGATTGGCGGCCGCGGGGTTCTTCTGCGCGCCTTCCATCATCGCCAGGGTGTTGTTCTTGGCCGAGGCCGAGGTGTAGGCTTTTTGCTGGCTGGCGGCCAGGGTGTGCGGGCCGGCGTTGTCGGCGCGCTGCACGGCGCGCACGCCACCCGCGCGGTCGACCACGGTGGCGCTGACCGCATAGCCGTTGGCGGCGCAGGCCGAGACGCTGGCGGCAGCGATCTGGTTGGCCAGGTCCAGCGAGATATTGTGTTCTGTGCGCACGGCCTGGGCCTGGGCGGCGCCGGCGATGCAGGACAAGGCGATGAAGGCGGTCTTGAAGCTGAGGGTCATGGTGTTCTCCGAGGGGCGGTAGCGGTTCGATCAACCGTGGGAGAACTGTAAAAAATGAGGCTTGATTTGCCCATGCGTACGGCTACGCCCGGCCCTCCGTAGAACTACGGAGCCTGTTCGTCGGCCAGCGCCGCATAGCTGCGGATCAGCTGCGCCAGCGACTCGGCCTCCAGCTTGGCGAACAGATTGGCGCGGTGGGTTTCCACGGTGCGCGGCGACACCTCCAGCGCCCGGCCAATCTCCTTGTTGGTCAGGCCGGCGACGATCAGGCCCAGCACCTCGCGCTCGCGCTCCGACAGCTGGGCGTAGCGCTCGCGGGCCTGCCGGTCGGCCTGGTGCTGGGTGCGGGACTGCACATGCTGGCGCACCGCGTTCTGCAGGGCTTCGAGCAGGGCTTCGTCGTTGACCGGTTTTTCCAGAAATTCGGCTGCGCCGGCCTTGAAGGCGCGCCGGCACATGGCGACCGTGCCGTGGCCGGTCAGCATGATGACCGGCTGGTCCACACCTTGGGCCACCAGGGTGTCCAGCATGGCCAGGCCGCTGATGCCGGGCATGCGCACATCCAGCACGATGGCGCCTATGCCCTGGCGGTCGAATTCGGCCAGAAAAGCCTGCGGGTCGGCCCAGGTCTGCACCCGCAACCCCACGGTGCTGATTAGCAGCGCCAGGCTGTCGCGCACGGCGGCGTCGTCGTCGATCAGATGGATCAGTGGGGACAATGTGGTGTTCATGGCGCCAGGGGTAAGGACAGGCGCAGCGCGGCCCCGTGCGGTGCCACATTGCTGGCCTCCAGCGTGCCACCCATACCGCTGGCCAGGCTTTCACAGAGGTTTAGGCCCAGGCCCAGGCCACCATGGCGGGTGGAGAAAAACGGTTCGAAGATGCGCGGCAGCACTTCGGGCGGAATGCCGGGGCCGCTGTCCTGCACCGTCAGCCGGCCGTGCTGCGGGTCGGCCGTGATGCTCAACGTCAGCCGGCGCTCGGCCGGCGGCAGCTGCTCCAGCGCCTGCAGTGCGTTCATCAGCAGGTTGTGCACGATCTGCTCCAGCGCCACCGGTTCGGCCAGCACGCTGATGTTCGGCAGGCTGCTGTGCACGCTGGGGTGTACCTCGCGGCGCGTGCATTCGGGCTCCAGCAGGTAGAGGGCGTCGTTTACAGCGTCCTGCAGGTTCACCGGCTGCAAGGGGCCGGCCAGGTCGGGCCGCTCCACCGCGCGGCGCAGCCGGCCGACTACGCTGGAGGCGCGCCGGGCCTGCTCCACCGCCTGCGCCATGGCGCTGCGGGCGGTGCTCAGCTCGGGTGGGTCTTCGTCGAGCAGGCGGCTGGCCGCCTGGGTGTTGGCCAGCATGGCCGTCAGCGGCTGGTTCAGCTCATGGGCCATGCCGGCGGCCAGTTCGCCCAGGGTGTTCAGCCGCGCGACCTGGCCCAGGCGCAGCAGCTCTTGGGCGCGGCGGCGTTCGTTGCGCTGGCGTTGCAGCGCCCGCAAGGCTACCAGCACGGCGGCCATGGCCACGGCCCAGGCCAGCATGCGGCTCCAGGGCAATTCATTCCAGCCGACCTGGCGCAGCGCAGCTACGTCAAACGGCTGGCTGTCGGTGGCCAGGTGCTTGTGGAACTCAAAGCGCCAGCCGCCGTCGCCGATGCGGCCCGGCTGCACCACGAACTCCTGGCCCGCCTGCTCCAGCACCAGGCGTACCGGGCTGGTGTCGGCCGGCATCGGCCATTCGCTCCAGGGCACCATGCTGCGCGCGTCTATGCGCAGCGCATAGCTGTTCGGGTCGGCGGCCAGCAGCAGCTGGAAGTGGCCCTGGGCCAGATGCGCGCTGGCCAGCACCACCTGGTGGCTGCGGCGGGAGCGCTCTTCGGCGGTGGTCAGCGCGGCATCCGGCCAGCTGGTATTGGGAGCGCGGTGCTGCACCCCCAGAATCTGCGGGTAGACCGAGGCCAGGCGCTGCTCGGGCGCGGCCGACAGGCCGGAGGCGCCGGCCGGCTGCACCAGGGCCAGCATGGCCAGCACAGCATCGTGCTGCACCGCCCGCTGGCTCAGCAGGCGGTGGGCGATGCGGGCATCGGTTTCAAATGCATCGCGCAGCTGCGCCAGCTCCAGCCGCGCCAACGCCAGACTCCCCAGCGCGGTGAGCAGGCACCACGCCAGGAGCCACCAACCACGGCGCTGTACGGCTTTCCACATGGAACCCATTGTGCCTCGCCGGGTGACAATCCCGGTCTTCTGAGGAGTCTGGATGAAAGCCGTTTTGCAAAGAGTGCGCGAAGCCCGGGTGCTGGTCGGCGCCGAGCTGGTGGGGGAGATTGGTCCGGGCCTGCTGGTGCTGCTATGTGCCGAGCGTGGCGATGCCGAGGCCCAGGCCGACAAGCTGTTGGCCAAGATTTTGAAGCTGCGCATCTTCAGCGACGCGGCCGGCAAGATGAACCTGAGCCTGCAGGACGTGGCCGGCGGGCTACTGGTGGTCAGCCAGTTCACCCTGGCGGCCGATGCCTCGGGCGGGAACCGGCCCAGCTTTACCGGTGCCGCGCTACCCGAGGATGGGCGCCGGCTCTACGACTACTTCGTGGCCCAGGCTCGCCTGGTGCACCAGCCGGTGCAGACCGGGCGGTTTGGCGCCGACATGCAGGTGCACCTTGTCAACGACGGGCCGGTGACGATTCCGTTGCACACTTCCGCAGCGCCCGCTGCGTAAGTCTTCACGCCATCAGCCCGCGTAGGGGTTGGCGATGCCGAGTTCGGCCAGGATTTCGGTCTCGTAGGCTTCCATCTCGTCAGCGTCGGCGGCGCTGGTTTCGTGGTCCCAGCCCTGGGCGTGCAGGGTGCCGTGGACCAGCAGATGGGCGTAGTGGTCTTGCAGCGACTTGCCGTTCTCGGCGGCTTCGCGGGCGACGACTGGCGCGCACAGCACCAGGTCGGCCGTGACCACCGGCTCCTGGGTGTAGTCGAAGGTCAGCACATTGGTGGCGTAGTCCTTCTTGCGGTACGCGCGGTTCAGCGCCTGGCCTTCCTCGGCATCGACGATGCGCACGGTGATTTTGGCGTCCACGGCCAGGGCATGGCGAATCCAGCGGGCCACGCTGTGGCGCGGCAGGGCGGCGCGGTGGGTCGCGGCGTCGGCCAGCTTGCCGAATTGCAGCGAGAGTTGCAGGTTGTTGAGCATGTTTTAGGCCTCTGGCGCAGGGTGTATCTGCGCAGGCAGCTATGGTTTCTGTAGTGTCAGGCGGCTTTGCGGCTGCGCACCGCGATGTCGGATTTGCCGCGGGTGTCGTAGGCGTCGACGATGCGCGCCACCAGCGGGTGCCGCACCACGTCGGCGCTGGTGAAGCGGGTGATCGCAATGCCCTTGGTACGGCGCAGCACCTGCTCGGCGTCGATCAGGCCGCTGAGCTGGGTTTTCGGCAGGTCGATCTGGCTGACGTCGCCGGTCACCACGGCCTTGGCGCCGAAGCCGATGCGGGTCAGAAACATCTTCATCTGCTCGGGCGTGGTGTTCTGCGCCTCGTCCAGGATCACAAACGCGTTGTTCAGCGTGCGGCCGCGCATGAAGGCCAGCGGGGCCACTTCCAGCGCATTGCGCTCGAAGGCTTTTTGCACTTTTTCCGGCCCCATCAGCTCGTACAGCGCGTCGTACAGTGGGCGCAGATAGGGGTCGATCTTCTGGTTCAGGTCGCCGGGCAGAAAGCCCAGGCGCTCGCCGGCTTCCACCGCCGGGCGGGTCAGCACGATGCGCTGTACCGCGCTGCGCTCCAGCGCGTCCACCGCGCAGGCCACGGCCAGATAGGTCTTGCCGGTGCCGGCCGGGCCGATGCCGAAAGTGATGTCGTGCTGGGCGATGTTGTCCAGGTAGGTGGTCTGGTTCGGGGTGCGGGCGCGCAGGTCGGTGCGGCGGGTCTGCAGGCTGTGGCCGTCGGCGCCCAGGTCTGCATCGCTGGCCAGCATCAGCTGCACGGTGTCGGGCTTGATCGGGCGACCCGCCTGTTCGTACAGGGCCTGCAGCAGCTCCAGCGCCTGGTTGGCGGTGGCTTTGGGGCCGTCGATCTTGAACTGTTCGTGCCGGTGGGCGATCTTGATCTGCAGCGCGTCTTCGATGGTGCGCAGATGCGCATCCATGGGGCCGCAGAGGTGGTCGAGCCGGGTGTTGTTAGGGGGCGAGAAGGTGTGGCGAACAATCATGGCCCGTATTGTCGCCTGCTACCCGCAACAGCGTTGCGGGTAGCCTTGCAGTCCGTCAGACGATGGCTTGCAGCGGGGCCTTGGTAGATGCGGATTTGTTGGTGCCGAATGCGATTTCGCCCGACAGCTGGCCGCCTTCTTCGATCACCAGCTTGCCGTAGCGGACCTTGCCCGTGACCTTGCCGGTGGCGTAGATCACCAGCTTGTCGCGTACCGTCAGCTCGCCGTCGAAGGCGCCGTGGATTTCGGCGATGTCGATATCGGCCGAGCCCTTGAAGGCGCCGGCCGAGGTGATCTGCATCAGGCGCGAGTCCATCGTGGCCTCGACCGTACCTTCGACCACCAGGGTGTCGCAGTCGGTGATTTCCACGCCTTTGAGCTTGATGTTGGGCCCGACGGTCAGGGTGCTGCCGGTGGTTTTGACGGGGGCTTCGGCCGCAGCAGCAGGAGCGGCGGTCACAGCGGGCGATTCGACGGGGTTGGTGTTCATGGGGGGAGTCCGGGCCAGGGGAGGGGGGGTATTCGTCAGGTTCTGGCGCAAGCCAAAGGTTTCGGGTTCACGCTTGCCAAAAAACGGGGCTTGCAAAGCCATGGGAAATCCTCCTTGAAGAGACACGACATACGTCTCAGAAGCCGTTGATGGTAGGGGGCTAAGCCGGTTACATCGCCCCGCAGGATGCAAGGTCTGTAACAAAATGACGGATCGCCCCCGTCGTGGACAATCGCGCTTTCAACACGGGAACCCCATGATCGGACGACTCCAAGGCCTGCTGGCCGCCAAGAACCCGCCCCAGGTGCTGATCGACTGCCACGGCGTGGGCTACGAGGTGGATGTGCCCATGAGCACTTTCTACAACCTGCCGGCGCTGGGCGAGGCGGTCACTCTGCTGACCCATTTCGTGGTGCGCGAAGACGCGCAAATCCTCTACGGCTTTGCCACGCCGGGCGAGCGCGATGCGTTCCGCCAGCTGATCAAGATTTCCGGCGTGGGACCGCGCACCGCCTTGAGCGTGCTGTCGGGCATGGGCGTGGACGATCTGGCCCAGGCCATCACCTTGCAAGAGGTGGGGCGGCTGAAGAAGGTGCCCGGCATTGGCCCCAAGACCGCCGAGCGCCTGCTGCTGGAGCTGAAGGGCAAGCTGGGCTCGGACATCGGTGTGCGCACCGGCGCCACCAGCGACGCCCAGGCCGACATCCTGCAAGCCCTGGTGGCCCTGGGCTATAGCGACAAGGAAGCCGCGCTGGCGCTGAAGGCCTTGCCGGCTGGCGTGGGCGTGAGCGAAGGCATCAAGCTGGCTTTGAAGGCGCTGGCGAAATAAGCGCTAAGCCCGGTTGTTATGCTTTTGATAGCTGCCTGCGTAGGTGGAATATGCGCTGGCGGCCTATATCACTGTGCATCGCGGACCACGCGGCCGTTCAAAGGTTGCACTGGCCGCGCGTTGTACGGAAACAGCTGGCTGAACAAACGCAGCTGCTCGGGGCTGATCTGTACCGGCTGCTTCAGCACCATCCACAGCACGCCTTCGGAGCAGGGCGGCGTGGTCAAGGAACCCATGAACTGGTAGTAGCGCATGTCTTGCGGCAGCAGCTCGTTCAGGTCCAGCAGGCCGGCGGGCATGCGCACCCGGTCGCCGCTGTCCAGCGGCATATAGGTCCAGACCTTGTTGATCAGCGCATTCGCCTGGCCGGGGTCGAGCAGCACCGCAATCACCGCAATTTGTCCATCGGGGTCGCGGTGCACCAGGTGGGCCACCATGGCGAAGGTCTTGCCATTCACGCGCTCTTCGCTCGGGTGGTGGAACACGATCTGGTGCAGCTTGTAGGTGGCGCTGCGCACCGTCAGCGTGTTCTCGCCCGCCACATCGACCTGGATGGTGCGGCCGTTGTTCACCACCATGGCGCTGCTGGGCTGGTAGCGGATTTGCAGCGGCTCGGCCGGGCCTTGCAAGGTGTTCAGCTGGTCGATGGCGATGGGCGACTGGCGCGTGCCCTGGGCGCAGAGGTGGAATTCGGGGTTCAGCTTGGCCCAGGCCTGCGGGCCGTTGCTGCCCTCGTAGCCCCAGCGCGTTTCGCCGGCCATGCCGCCGACGTTGCTGCTGCTGTGGGCAGCGCTGGGCTCGCGGCCGGCGGCGGCCAGGGCGGCCGCGCGGGTGGCGGCCCGGCTGTCCACCGGGTTCACCAGGCCGCCATGGGCTTTCTTGTAGGCCGCGGCCACATCGGGCGGCGGCAGGGGGGCGCCACGGACGCTGGCCTTCTTGGGTTCGGCCTCGATGGTCAGGACCATCTTGGGCGTCTCGGCCGGCTTGCTTTTGGCGGCCTTGCCCTTCTTGGCCGGCGGGGGCGCGGCATTGGCTTTTTCGGCCGCGTCGCGTATTTGCTGGGCGATGGATTCCTTGCTGCCCGGGTCTTGCGGCTCGGGCTTGGCGGGCAGGGTGATCTTGCCTATGGATTTGGGTTTTTCGGCCGGGGCGTCAACGGCCCAGGCGCTGGCCAGCAAGCCGGAACACAGTAGCCAGCCTATCGTGCTGCCGCGCACAGTGCGCCAAGAAGAGGTGGTGAGAGCGCGCACTGGGGCGGGGCGGTGCATCATGGATGGAGTCCTGGCTTCGGGGAATGTGTTGCATCGACTATAGCCATAAGCGTTCGCGTGTTTCAAGGTGTTGCGCAGCGACACGCTATAGTGACCAGCCCACTCTTTGCCCTCTGCCTGCCGTGTCCATCCAGACTGATGATTTTGCTGCGCCGCCGCCCAAGCGCGTAGTCTCCGCCGCCCCGTCCTCGCCGCAGGAAGAGGCGATTGAACGCGCGCTGCGCCCCAAGCTGTTTGACGACTACGTGGGCCAGACCAAGGCGCGTGAGCAGCTGGAGATATTTATCGGCGCAGCCACCAAGCGCGGCGAGGCTTTGGACCATGTGCTGCTGTTCGGCCCACCCGGCCTGGGCAAAACCACTTTGAGCCACATCATTGCCCACGAACTCGGCGTGAACCTGCGCCAGACCAGCGGCCCGGTGCTGGAAAAGCCCAAGGACCTGGCGGCGCTGCTGACCAATCTGGAAAAGAACGACGTCCTCTTTATTGATGAAATTCACCGCCTGAGCCCGGTGGTCGAAGAAATCCTGTATCCGGCGCTGGAGGACTACCAGATCGACATCATGATCGGCGAGGGCCCGGCGGCGCGCAGCATCAAGCTGGACCTGCAGCCCTTCACCCTGGTCGGCGCCACCACCCGCGCCGGCATGCTGACCAACCCGCTGCGCGACCGCTTCGGCATCGTCGCGCGGCTGGAGTTCTATACGCCAGACGAGCTGGCGCGCATCGTCAAGCGCAGCGCCGGGCTGTTGAATGCGCCCATGGACGCCGAAGGCGGCTACGAGATCGCCCGCCGCTCCCGCGGCACGCCGCGCATCGCCAACCGCCTGCTGCGCCGGGTGCGCGACTACGCCGACGTCAAAGGAACGGGCACCATCACCCTGGACATCGCCAACCGCGCGCTGTCCATGCTGGACGTGGACCCGCAGGGCTTCGACCTGATGGACCGCAAGCTGCTGGAAGCGGTGATCCACCGCTTCGACGGCGGCCCGGTGGGGCTGGACAACATCGCCGCCAGCATCGGCGAAGAGCGCGACACGATTGAGGATGTGATCGAACCCTACCTGATACAGCAGGGCTTTCTGCAGCGCACCAACCGCGGCCGCATCGCCACCCTGGCCGCCTACCGGCACCTGGGCGTGACCCCGCCGCAGACCGAGGGTGGGCTGTTTGCTGCGGAGTGAGGGAAATTTAGCTTTGCTATTTAATTAATAGCTTCCTGTGCAGGTAATACCTGCGCAAACGGCTGATTTGGCTATAAGCGTGGCAGGGCTGTCGGCCTACTTCACGCCACGCAGGTCGCGCCATTGCGCCCGCGCAAACCAGGCAGATACCGCGGCCAGTGCCAGGTAGAACCCCTGTAGGCCCCAGTTCAGCGCCGGAAATTTCACCAGGCCTATGAGCACAAACAGGATGCTGATGGCGCACAGCAGGCCCGACAGCAGCAGCCAGACCAGTGTCAGTGCGCGTTCCACGCCGGTTTTGACGGTGCCCAGCGCGGTTTGCGTTTGCTGCCAGGCATCGGCCGCGTCCGCCAGCGGGCTTTGTTGTTGCTGCTCCACCAAGGCTTCGGCGATGGAGTTGCGCTGCACCAGTGCCGCAAAGTCCCCTTGGCGGGGCCGTGCAGCACGTTTGCGCCACCAGAAAACCAGGAACAGCAACAGAATGGCCGCGAGAAAGACACCGGCGTACAGCAGCTGCTCCTGCCACGGGTGCTCGGCGGCGTGCATCAGGTAGTGCAGCATGGCGCGGCTTTCAGATAGAGGCTAGGCGCTGGTTTCGTCCAGCGCGGTGTCGGCTTCCAGATGCTGGGTATCGGCCCAGCCCACCAGGTTGAAGCCCTGCGGCGTCCACAGCAGGCGGTTGATGGCCGCGTTGCCCAGCTCCCAGCTGCGCGGGTCTTGCAGGCCCAGGCCGACGGCCGCGCGGTACAGCACGTCCATCACGCCGCCGTGGGCCACGATGGCGATCAGCTCGCCGGGGTGCCGGGCCGCCAGGTCTTGCACGCAGCCGACCACCCGGTCGCGGAAGTCGTTCAGGCACTCGCCGCCCTCGGGGGCGAATTCCGGGTCGCGCTTGCGCCAGCGCAGTGCCTGGTCCGGCAGGCTGGCTTCGATCTCGGCAAAGGTATGGCCCTGGAACACGCCGAAGCCGCGTTCGCGCAGGCCTTCGTCGGTGTCGATCTCCAGGCCCACGGCGCCGGCCACTGCCAGCGCAGTTTCGTAGGCCCGCCATAGATCGCTGGCGTAGACCGCGGTGATGGGTTCGCCGGCGAGTGCCAGGCCCAGCTGCTGGGCTTGCCAGCGGCCGGTGGCGTTGAGCGGAATATCCAGCTGGCCCTGGATGCGGGTGTCTACGTTCCAGGCGGTTTCGCCGTGGCGGATGGCGATGATGCGGGTGGGGTCCATCAGGGCTCCAGAGAGGGCAGATAGGTTAATGCGGCAATTCGATGGTGACGTTGCGCGGGCCGGTGGGCGGATGCGGAAAACCTTGCAGGGCGGCGGCTACCAGCGCGGGCACCACGTCGGTGCCAATCGGCGAGCGGCTGTCAAAACCGGCGCGGGTCTCGTAGACCACCTGGCCGGTGGACAGCTCACGCAGCACCAGGCTCAGCTGGCGCTGGAAATTGCGGGGTGGTGCCCGCCACAGCGGGGCCGAGAAGCCCATGCCCCAACCCCGACCGGCACCAATCCCGCCACCGATCCACGGCGAGTAGTAGCCACCACCCCACATGAATGGGTCGTCGCGGTAGGTGGTTTCTTGCGCCTGGGTGGTGATCAGCAGGCTGTAGGCGGGGCGGGCGTTGTCCAGCACAAAACCGGCCTGGTTCAGCGCCGGCAGCGCCAGTTGCTCCAGCGCGGCTTGGGCCTCGGTCTGCTGCGAGGGCAGGCGTTCGAAGCGGAACGGCAGCGGACCCGGCGGGCTGCTCCAGGAGGCGAAGCTCTGGACTT
This sequence comes from Rhodoferax ferrireducens, assembly GCF_031458075.1. Classification (GTDB taxonomy): domain Bacteria; phylum Pseudomonadota; class Gammaproteobacteria; order Burkholderiales; family Burkholderiaceae_C; genus Rhodoferax_B; species Rhodoferax_B ferrireducens_A. Next base: position 62,426 of record NZ_JAVDXT010000004.1, read on the forward strand.
GGCTGTCCACGCGCCAGAGGTTGGCGCAACCGGTCAGCAGCACGGCGGCTGCGAGGAGGAGGGTGCGCCAGATCAGCATGGGAGCTCCTTAAAGGCGAACGACTTGCAGTCCCGGCAGGCCAGCGGGCGGGAAGCTGGGTGCGTCAAACGCCTGGTCGCCGTCTTCACTGGGTACGCCGGTGGTCTGCAGGCCTTCGAAGTCGTAGCGGCTGCGGTCCATCAAATGCGAGGGCACGACGTTTTGCAGCGCGCTGAACATGCTCTCGACGCGGCCGGGGAATTTCTTTTCCCATTCCTGCAGCATCTGCGAGATCTGCTTGCGCTGCAGGTTTTCCTGGCTGCCGCACAGGGTGCAGGGGATGATGGGGAACTGCTTGTGCGCGGCCCAGCGCACCAGGTCTTTTTCGGTCACATAGGCCAGCGGGCGGATCACGATGTGCTTGCCGTCGTCGCTGACCAGCTTGGGCGGCATGCCCTTGAGCTTGCCGCCGAAGAACATATTCAAAAAGAAGGTCTGCAACATGTCGTCGCGGTGGTGGCCCAGAGCGATCTTGGTGGCGCCCAGCTCATCGGCCACGCGGTACAGGATGCCGCGGCGCAGCCGGCTGCACAGGCCGCAGGTGGTCTTGCCCTCGGGGATCACGCGTTTGACGATGCTGTAGGTGTCCTGGTTCTCGATGTGGAAGGGCACGCCCAGCGCCGTCAGGTAGGTGGGCAGCACCTCGGCGGGGAAGCCGGGCTGCTTTTGGTCCAGGTTGACGGCGATGATGTCGAAATGGATCGGCGCACGGGCTTTGAGCTTGAGCAGGATGTCCAGCATCGCGTAGCTGTCCTTGCCGCCGCTCACGCAGACCATGACCTTGTCGCCCTCTTCGACCATGTTGTAGTCGACGATGGCCTTGCCCATTTCGCGGCACAGGCGCTTTTCGAGCTTGTGCGTTTCACGCTCGATCTTGAAGTCAGTGGCGGTGGGGGTGACGGGCGTTTGGGCTTCGGCCTCGTCGGTGGTCCATACGGCGCTCATAGGGGGCAATCGGTTCTAAAAAACCCGATTATCCCGCGCTGCGCTGCCAACCGGGTCGAACCCGGCCAGATCACTGCGATTTGCTGGTGCTGGCCGTGGACTTTGCCATGGGGGTTTTGGGCTCCATGGCGCGGCGTACCGTGCCATTGGCGCGCAATTGCTCGAACGCGGCCTGGGTGCGCGCCACCAGTTCGGCCGAGGTGAACTTGCTGTAGGCCATGTAGACGCCGGTGGTCATTTCGTCCAGGGTCAGCACCTTTTCCAGCCCCGCGCAGTCGAAATGGGTGGTCTGGCATTGGGCCAGTGCGCCGGATTCGCTGAGCGGCACCATGTCGACCTTGCGGTTCACCAGCTGGGCAAAGTTGTCGGTGCTTTGTGCGGAAACTACTAGCCGCGTAAAGCCCTGGCGCTGCAGGAACTGGTGGCGCAGGTCGTCGCGCATCACGCCGACGACGTAGTTGCGCGCGGCGTCCAGGTTGGCGGCGTTGACATCGCTGCGGTCTTTCAGCTTGTACAGGTGGTAGCGCACCTGCAGCAACTCACCGACCCACTGGAACTGCGGATCGCGCTCGGGGGTGCGGGCGATCAGGTAGATCAGCACATTGGGTTCTTTCAAGGCCATGTCGTAGGCCCGCGCCCAGGGGTACATGGTGAGGCTGTAGTCCTTGATGTTGGCCAGCTGCAGGGTTTTGTGCAGGATCTCGGTGGCCGGGCCGGCAATCTTGTCGCCCTGCATATAGACATAGGGCGTGGTTTCGGTCACTACCCGCACGGTTTGCGCGCCGCCGAGCAACGGCGCCAATAGGGTGGCCGACAGCAGCCACATCCGCAATGCTTTATCCATGGTTTGATCCTGTGTCGCTCTGTAAGGCAATAGCCGCGGGGCTATGCACCACCACCTGGTTCCGGCCTTGGCTCTTGGCCTGGTAAAGCGCTTTGTCGGCCTGGTCGAACAATGTGTCAAAGCGCTCCACCTGCGCGGCGTCGAGCTGGGCCAGGCCGACGCTGATGGTCACGTGGGCCGCAGCCTCGGAGTCTTGGTGGGGAATGGCCAGCGCGGCCACGGCCTGGCACAAATGGGCCGCCAGCTCGGCCCCATGCGCAGCGTCGATCCCTGGCAGCAGGATGGCGAACTCTTCCCCGCCTATGCGCGCCACCAGGTCGCCGGCGCGGGAGCAGGTGGTCTGCATGGCTTCAGCTACGGCGCGCAGGCACTGGTCGCCGGCGGCGTGGCCATAGCGGTCGTTGTAGCGCTTGAAGAAGTCGATGTCGCAGACCAGCAGCGACAGCGGCTGGCCGGTGCGCAGCGCGCGGCGGAACTCGATCTGTTTGATTTCGTCGAAATGCCGCCGGTTGGCCAGTCCGGTCAGGGGGTCGGTACGCGCCAGGCCATCCAGCAAGGCGTTCGCATCTTCCAGCCGGGTGTTGGTGTTCTCCAGCTCGGTGGTGCGTTCGCGCACCAGGTCGGCCAGGTGGTCGCGGTGGGCCACCAGTTCTTTTTCATCGCGCTGCTGGCGCTCCAGGTAGTCGGACAGATTGCTCTGCAGCTGGTTGACCCCGGTGACCAGCTGTGACAGCTCGTCCTGGCGGCTCGGAGGGCGGTCTAGCGCCAGCAGCTGGCGCAGATTGCTGGGCGTCAGCTGGCCCAGGTGCTGGGCGATGCGCCGCACGTGGACGGTGACCAGGCGGCTGAATAGCAGCATGATCAGCCCGGCCAGCAGCAGGGACTGTGCGACCTGGGTGATCACGATGTTGGCGATCTCGGCGCGCAGCCGGGTCCACAGCACCCGCTCGTCGCCGTACAAGGCAAAGGTGCCTACGGTCTCCTTGGTGCCTGGAAACACCTCGTAGTCCAGCTGGGTCTGCAGCGTGGGCGCCAGCTGGGACATCTGCCAGCCTTCGCGTGTGCGCCGGAACACCTCGGGTACCCGGTTGGCCGACTGCAGGGTCACCACTACCTGGCCGACCGAAGGCACATTCACCACGCTGGCGATATGCGTTTGCATGGACTCGCGGTCCATCTCCCAGATGGATTTGGACAGGGTGCGCTCGTACACCTGGGCGATCAGCTTCAGCTCGCCCGACATCACCGCCAAACTGCTTTGCCAGGCCGACCAGGTGCGCAATCCCACCACCACCAAGGTGAACAGCAGGCAAAACCCCAGCGTAGCCAGCACGATGCGGCCGCCCAGGGACACCGAGCGTGGCTGCTGCGCAGAAGGGATTTCTGTCACAGTGTCAACAGGCCGGGTGGGGCCGGCAGGGGCGGGGATGGGCTGCACTCAAAGCCATTTTTTCTGCAGGGCGTCGTAGGTGCCATTCTTCTTGATGGCCTCCAGTCCCTTGCGAAAACGTTCGACCAGGGCGTCCGGCGTCTTGAGCCCAAAGGCCATGTAGTTGCCACCACCGCTGAGCTCGGGGATGCGCAGCGCCTTGTGCAACATCTGGGCCGGGTCGTCGCCGGCCTGGCGCGACATGAAGTAGGCGCCCAACTCGTTCATCACCCACAGGTCGACGCGGCCGAGCTTGAGCTTTTCGTAATTCAATTCGTATTTGCTGCTGGACTGCAGGTTGCGACCCAGTACGAAGCCTTGCGAGGCCAGGAACTGTTCGCCGATGTCCTGGTTGACCGTGCCGATCTGCAGGCTCTTGGCGCTTTCCAGGTCGGCCAGCTGGATGTGGCGGCTTTTCAGGGAGAACAGGTAGAAGTCGGTTGGGGTGATCTGGCCGACCCACTTGAACAGCTTTTCCCGCTCCTTGGAGCGGTTCATGGAATAGATCAGCACGCTGTCGCTGTTCTGCGCGGTCTCGTAGGCCCGCGCCCAGGGGACCGACTGGAACTGGCCTTCCATATTGATCTCTTTCAAGACCGCCTGGACCACCTCGGTGCCGAGCCCGGTGATCTTGCCCTTGTCGGTGTAATTGAAGGGCGGATATTCCTCGGTCAGGATCTTGACGGTCTCCACCGCCCAGGAAGGCAGTGCGCAAGCGCAAAGCCCCAACAGCACAAAGGTGCGGCGGGCCGATGTCGCAAAGCCGGACAAGATCATGCAGCTATCTCCACGGTGGCGAATGAACGGGCCTGCAGGTATCCGGGGGCAGGCAGTATCAGTTTATTCTATGGGCTGGCTGAGGATGTTTGTACGGGATTTGCCGGTTTACCACTGGCCGGTTTCGACCCGGATGGCGACTTCGCAGTCGTCAAAAATCTCCAGCTTGGCGATCTTTACGCGCACACCCAGCACGCCGGGCAGTTGCATCAGGCGCTGGGCCAGCTTGCCGATCAGGCTTTCCAGCAGATTCACGTGTTCGGCGGTGCAGTCGTCGATGATGATCTGGCGCACCTTGCGGTAGTCGAGCACGTGGTTGATGTCGTCGTCGCTGGGCTCCAGCGGCTGCGGGCCCAGGTTCAGCTCGGCGTCCACCAGGATGGGCTGGGGCGAGGTTTTTTCCGACTCCAGAATGCCCAGATTGGCGTCGAAACGCAGGCCGGTGAGTTGCAGGGTTTGGTTGCCGGAGGTATGGGACATGGTGTTCTTTTAAGTAAGGTCCATCAGGGAAAAATCGCGCTCGAATTGCATCAGGTGCTGGCCACCGTCTACCAGCAAGGTAGTGCCGGTGATGGACCCATTCTCCAGCGCAAACTTCACCGTGGCCGCCACATCGGCAGCGGTGGACGAGCGGCCCAGTGGCGAGATCTGGTGCAGCGCGGCAAACTGCTCGTCGCTCAGCATATGGCTCTTCAGGGTCAGGCCGGGGGCTACGCCGACCACCCGCACCCAGGGTGCCAGGGCCTGGGCCAGCATGGTGTTGGCCACTTCGAGCGCGGCCTTGGACAAGGTGTAGCTGAAGAAGTCGGGGTTCAGGTTCCACAGCTTCTGGTCCAGCAGGTTCACCACCGCACCGCTGTGGGTGCCGCGGGTGTGCAGATGCTGGTGCAGCGCCTGCGCCAGCAGAATGGGCGCGCCGGTATTGCTGCGCAGATGCTGCTCCATGGCCTGGAAGCCGAAAGTCTGGGCGCTGTCGTGCTCGAAGGTCGATGCACTATTGACCACCGCATCGACCGTGCCGAACTGCGCCAGTACCTGGGGCAGCAGGGCGCGCACCGCTGCCTCGTCGGCCAGGTCGGCCTGGAATGCAGCATGTTTGAGGCCGCTGGCGCTGGTAATGTCTGCACAGTCAGCTACAGTTTGCATAGCATCTTGGGCAGAATGGCGGTAATGCACGGCCACTTGCCAGCCGCCGCGGGCCAGCGCCAGGGCGATTTCGCGCCCCAGCCGTTTGGCTGCGCCAGTTACCAACACGGTACGAGCTTGCGCGGAGGGCGGAGAGGGAGGCAACATTCAGAGACAATCCAGGGGTGGAAAAAACACCCCCCAGTTTAACGAGCGCGCTCCAGGCGGATATTCGGCGCGTGATCACCGCTGCCGGCGGCTGGATCACCTTTGACCGTTTCATGGCCCTGGCCTTGTACCACCCCGGCCTGGGCTATTACGCCAACGACCGCCCCAAGTTCGGCGCCATGCCCACGCAGCTGCAAGACGGCCAGCGCGTCGAGGGCAGCGACTTCGTCACCGCGCCAGAGATGTCGCCCCTGTTCGGCCAGGCCTTGGCGGTGCAGGTGGCGCAGGCGCTGCAGGTTACCCAGACGAACGAAGTGTGGGAGTTCGGCGCCGGCTCGGGTGCGCTGGCCCTGCAATTGCTGGAAGCCCTGGGCGACCAGGTGCAGCGCTACTGCATCGTCGACCTGTCCGGCAGCCTGCGCGCGCGCCAGCAGCTGCGGCTGCAGCGCTTTGCCGACAAGGTGGAGTGGGTGACCGAGCTGCCTGCCCGTCTGCAGGCGGTGGTGGTCGGCAACGAGGTGCTGGACGCGATGCCGGTGCAGCTGCTGCTGCGCCAGAGTGGCGTCTGGCATGAGCGTGGTGTGGCGCTGCTGGGCGAGGACTTCGTCTGGCAAGACCGTCCCACCGATCTGCGCCCGCCGGTCGAGATCGACGGCCCGCACGACTACCTGACCGAAATCCACCCCCAGGCCGAGTCCTTCATCCGCACCCTGGCAGACCGACTGACCCAGGGCGCAGCCTTCTTCCTGGACTACGGTTTCCCCGAGGGCGAGTACTACCACCCGCAGCGCAGTTCCGGCACGGTGATGTGCCACTATGCGCACCGCTCCGACCCCGACCCGCTGGCCGACGTGGGCTTGAAGGACATCACTGCCCACGTCAACTTCACCGGCATCGCGTTGGCCGGGCAGGACGCGGGTTTGACGGTGCTGGGCTACACCACCCAGGCGCGCTTTCTGATGAACTGCGGCTTGCTCTCAAAAATGGAGCATGCTACGCACGCAGAACGTGCGCAAGCGCTCAAATTGATCACCGAACACGAGATGGGCGAGCTGTTCAAGGTCACCGCCTTCGGCGCCGGCCCCGAGTGGGAGCCCGTGGGCTTCGCTGTCGGTGACCGCAGCCATACGCTGTAGCCATGATCCGCTGGCTGCTGGTTATTTTCCTGGCCCTGTTATTGATTGACTGGTTTTCCCCGTTGTTGCACAAGCTCGGCTTTGGCAGACTGCCTGGCGACTTGCGCTTCAGACTCTTTGGCCGACCCTGGTTTATTCCGTTGACCACCACCCTGGTGCTGAGCTTTCTGGCCAGCCTTGTTTCCAAACTCCTCTAAAGAACTGATCCCATGAAAGCATGTATCGACATCGGCGGCACCAAGGTCGCCGTCAGCCTGGCTACTGGCAACGAAGCGCTGCCCGTGCTGCAGGCGCGGCGCACCGAACCCACGGCCAAAACCGGCACCAACGATGCGCTGGCGGTACAGATCATCCGCATGGTCGGCGAGGCCTGCGCCGAGATCGGTGTGGACCCGGCCACGGTGCAGAACGCGGGCGTGTCGTCCTGCGGCCCGTTCATCATCCGCGACGGCCTGATCGAGCTGGCCGCGCCGAATATCTGCGGCGGCATGGCGGGCCCGGCGCGCGGGTTGCCGAACGACTGGGACACGGCCCTGCTGGAAGCGCCGCTGGGCGCGCGTTTCGCCCGCGTGCGCATCGAAAACGACTGCGTTGCCGCGCTCGAAGCCGAGCGCCACTGGGGTGCGCTGGCCGGTTTTGACCACTGCGCCTATGTCACCTGGAGCACCGGCATCGGCATGGGCGTGTGCGTGGACGGCCATGTGCTGCGCGGCAAAAACGGCAATGCCGGCCACGCCGGCCATATGTTTGTTTCGGACAACGACGATGCGCTGTGCGGCTGCGGCAATATCGGCGACGTCGAAGGCCTGGTGGCCGGCAATGCGATTGCCCGCCGGTTTGGCCAGGACGCCGCGGTGCTGTTCCAGGCCGCGCGCGCGGGCGATGCGGCTGCGCTGGCCAAGGTCGACGACCTGTGCCGCGTGCTGGGCCGCGCCTTGTATAACTTGGTCGTTACCCTGGATTTACAGCGCATCAGCCTGGGCGGCAGCGTGTTCTGGCACAACCGCGAGTTTCTATTGCCGCGCTTGCAATCGCATATTGACGGCAAACTGCCGGCATTAACTGCCGGTGCCTTGCTGGTGCCCGCCGGATTGGCCGACAAAGTGGGCGATTACGCGGCGGTGGCATTGGCCTGATCGCCGGGTAATCCGGCGCCATTCACTGCTTTGGAATTTATATTGGGTCTTCGGGAGTGGGTTTATTGCACAGCCAATCCGGATAAATGCATTGAAAAGCTATTTTTAATAGGTTACAGTCTGCGCAGGGTTTTTCGCGGCATATAATCGGGCCTGATTTTAACTTTCGACGTATCCGGAAACAAAAAATGTCATCCTACAAAGAACTTCTGCAGCAACGTGAACTCCTCGAGCAGCAAATTTCTGAAGCCCGTCAGCGTGAAAATGCCGACGCGATTGAAAAAGTAAAAGCGCTGGTAGCAGATTTTGGTTTGACCGCTGAAGATATTTTTTCTACTGGCGGTAAAGCCAAGGTAAAGAGCGTTGCCAAGGTAGCGCCTAAATTCCGTAACCCAGTTACAGGCGATACCTGGACGGGCCGCGGCAAGCCGCCAAAATGGATCCAAGGCCAAGAGCGTGATCAATTCCTGATTGCCTGATCGATATTCTCCCGCTGCCGCTTTCAATCCGCGGCGCTTGAGATACTGCAAAAGCCCTGTCGTTTGACCGGGCTTTTTGCATTTGGGGCTTTGGATGGGCCGGGCCGCATCAATTTGCCCTGATTTTTGCATCAATACCGTGGCCGGCTTGCGGTAGTCTTGTACTTTGATTCCATCCCCCGGCTTTATTCTCTGGAAACCCCATGCCACAGCTCTACATCGGTAATAAAAATTATTCGTCTTGGTCCATGCGCCCCTGGGTGCTGTTGAAGCAGGCGGGTATTCCGTTTGAAGAAGTCATGCTGCGGTTTGACTCGTTTGACACCCAATCGCATTTCAAGGCCACGGTGCAGGCCGTGAATCCGGTTGGCAAGGTGCCGGTGTGGGTGGACGGCGATCTGGCGGTTTGGGACACGCTGGCGATTGCCGAAACCTTGGCCGAGCAGTTTCCCGACAAAGCCCTGTGGCCGCGCCAGCTGCAAGCGCGTGCCCGGGCCCGCAGCATATGCGCCGAAATGCATTCCGGCTTTACCGCCTTGCGCAGCCACTGCCCGATGAACATCGAGGCCCGCCTGCCCGAAGTCGGCCAGCTGCTCTGGCGCGACAAGCCGGCCGTGCGGGCCGACGTGGCGCGGCTGGCCGCCATGTGGGGCGGCTTGCTGGACGCGCATGGCGGCCCCATGCTGTTTGGCGACTTCTCCATCGCCGACGCCTATTTCGCGCCGGTTTGCATGCGCATCAATACCTACGCGCTGCCGCTGCCCGCCGCCATCCAGGCCTATGTGGACCGCGTGACCGCCTTGCCCGGCGTGCAGGCCTGGATCACCGAGGCACTGGCCGAGCAGGATTTTCTGGACTTCGAGGAACCCTACCGGCTGGCGCGCTAGCGCACCACCGCACTGGCTAAACTGCAGGCATGCAAATTTATCTGGTGGGTGGGGCGGTACGCGATGCCTGGCTGGGCCGCCCGCCGGGCGACCGTGATTGGGTGGTGGTCGGGGCGACGCCCGAGGCCTTGCTGGCCCAGGGCTATCTGGCGGTGGGCAAGGACTTCCCGGTGTTCTTGCACCCCCGCACCCACGAGGAATATGCGCTGGCCCGCACCGAGCGCAAGACCGCCCCCGGCTACCGTGGCTTTGCGGTCCATGCGGCGCCGGATGTCACGCTGGAGCAGGATCTGGCGCGCCGTGACCTTACTATCAATGCGATAGCGGCTCCCGCAGATTCCGTCAGCGCTAGCGGCCAATTTCTTATAAATTCCGAAAATCTGATCGACCCCTACGGCGGCCAGCAGGATTTGCGCGACAAGGTGCTGCGCCATGTGACCTTGGCCTTCCGCGAAGACCCGGTGCGGATTCTGCGCGTGGCCCGGTTCGCCGCCCGCTTCACCGACTTCAGCGTGGCCGCCGAGACCCTGGCGCTGATGCGCGAGATGGTGGATGCAGGCGAGGTCGATGCTCTGGTGCCCGAGCGCGTCTGGCAGGAGCTGGCGCGCGGCCTGATGGAAGTCCAGCCTTCGCGCATGTTCGAGGTCTTGCGCGATTGCGGGGCGCTGGCGCGCCTGCTGCCTGAAGTGGCGGCGCTGTGGGGAGTACCCCAGCGTGCCGACTACCACCCCGAGATCGATACCGGTGTGCACCTGATGATGGTGCTGGACATGGCGGCGCGCCTGCAGGCCCCGTTGCCGGTGCGCTTTGCCTGCCTGACCCACGACCTGGGCAAGGCCACCACGCCGGCCGACGTGCTGCCTCGGCATATCGGCCACGAAGCCCGCAGCGCCCAGCTGCTCAAGGGCGTGTGCCAGCGCCTGCGCGTGCCCACCGACTGCCGCGAGCTGGCCGATGTGGTGGCGCGCGAACACGGCAATATCCACCGCGGCATGGAATTCGGTGCGTCGGCCACGCTGCGTTTGCTGGAGCGCTGCGATGCCTTGCGCAAACCGCAGCGCTTTGCCGATGCCTTGCTGGCCTGCGAGTGCGATGCGCGCGGTCGACTGGGTCTGCACGACTCCGCCTACCCCCAGCGCCCGCACTGGCTACAGGCTTTGGCGGCGGCGCAGTCGGTTGCGACCGAGGTAGTTGCCCGCGAGGCCCAAGCCAAGGGTTTGCAGGGCAAGGACATTGGGGGGCTGGTGCATGCCGCGCGGGTGGCGGCCTTGCGCAACAGCGGCATGGCCGCCTAGGAGGTGGCCGGCGGCGGCCCGTCGCTGTCGCCGATTTCCAGCTCGGGCATGCACAGTTTTTGCAGCGACTCCACGGGCTCGTCGCGCATCCGGGCCAGGGTCAGCTCGGCCAAGGCCAGGCCGGTGGCGGCCGGTGTGGGCTGCATCACGGCCGTCACGCTGGTGCGCACCACCGAGTCGGAGCCCAGCCCGTCGTAGACGATGACCGACAGATCGCGCCCAAGCACCAGCCCCGAATGCAGCACCGCATGCACCGCGCCGATGCCGGCCAGGTTGTTGTCCACCAGCACGGCCGTAGGGCGCTGGGGCAGGGCCAGCAGTTTTTGCATGGCGGCATAGCCGGAGCGGCGTTCCAGCGCATTGCGTTGCACGGACGTGGGCTTGAGAGCCACCCCGGCAGCCTTCAGGCTGGCGCAAAAGCCCGCATAGCGCTGGTCGGCAAAGTTGTATTCGGGCGGCGCGCCCAGATAGCCGATGCGGCGGTGGCCTAGGCGCAGCAGGCGGTCGGTGGCCATGCGGGCACCAGCCAGGTTGTCGAAGTCGAACCAGGGGTAGCTGCTCTGTGCGGGCAAGGAACTGCGGCCATAGGCCACAAATGGTACGTTGCGTGACTGCAGCAGCTCCAGCCGTTGGTCGTGCAAGCGGGTACGCGGCACTACGAAGACGCCGATATGCCGGCCGGTGATGGCGCGCTCGTAGGCTGCCAGCTCGTCCTGGGCGGGGGCCGACATGATCAGCAAATCCAGCCCGGCCTGCGCAAAGCGTTCGCTCATGGACGAGGCGACCTGCAGAAACTGCTGGTCGCCCAGATCGCCGGTGGTGATGGGGAAGACGATACCGACCGCGTCCGCCCGGCCCAGCGCCAGGCCCCGGGCCCGTGCGTCGGGTTTGTAATTCAGCCGTAACGCGGCCGCCATCACGTCGCGGCGCGTAGCGGCCGCTACCTCAGGGTAACCATTCAGCGCGCGGCTGACCGTGGTGAGCGACAGGCCGAGTTCTTCGGCGATCCGTTTCAGTGACATCTAGGCGGGTAAAAGCGTGTAAGGGCTGGGCGATAGTAGCGTTTGCTACCCGCGCAGAGGGTGTGTCAATAGGTGAACCGGCTGTCCAGCCTGCATCCTGTCGCAATTGCGCAACAAAAATGCGGATACCTTGGGCGGCAAAAAAGTTCCATTTTCGATGCCAATTTTTTTCAAATTGAACGCTAATCCAAAGCAAATTTGGCATCGGTTCGGCATCGGAAAAACCGTCTCGGAAGCCCCGTTTTCATTGGGAAAACGGAGGAGTGCACGCGATTCGAACTTTGTTTTTTGCTCGATCTAACTCTTGAAACGGCAACCGAAAAATTTTTGCATTTTGGTAACTCGCTTGTTTCTGTAACAAGGGTAATTGCTTATCGGTCGAAAAAGACCGCCCACCAAGAATACCCCCAGATTTGCATGGTCTTCAAACGGCTTCTGCAGCGTTCAGGCAGCTGTTGGACTAGCAAATCAAGAACAAACTTAATCACACTGGAGACATCCTTGAACCAAGCTACTTTTACCGCCCGCGCCACTGCCCTTGCTGCTTTCGCGATGGTTTCTGCCTCTGCTTTCGCTTTGCCCAATATCGACGCCAATATCGAGCTCGATAGCAAGTACCAAAACAACGACCGCGGCGCTTCCCAGTCCGGCCGTGTCGAACTGAATGCCAGCCAAAAACTGGGTTCCAAGTACTTCATGGCGGGTCGCGCCACCTACCTGTCCAAGCCTGATGGCTCGGCTGGTACGGATGACTTGTGGGCACAGTTCGGTACCGAAAGCGCCGACATCAAGCTGGGCCGTTTCGAAGCTGCCAATCTGTTCCAAACCCCTGGTGACGTGATCGTTGAGTACTCCGGCTTCTCGCCTTACCAAGCCAATGTGCTGCGCGGCCGCCAAGGCGCTTACGCCAATGGCAGCGCACCTTTCCATGCGGCTGTGAACGTTCAATTGGGCGGCGGCCTGAGCCTGGAAGTCAGCGGCGTGTCCAGCAAAGGCGCTGGCGGCGCGACCGGTCTGCGTCCTGTGCTGAACTATGCCAACGGCCCTCTGCATTTGGCTGCTGGTGTGGAAGCGATCAAGTACGAAGGTACTGCTGCTACCACCACCATCGACACAACCTCTTGCACATTGGTTGGTTCGACTTGTACCTTTGGCTCTACGACCACCGCAGCAACGGCAAGTGTGAATCGCACTGGCTATGGCTTGACCGGCGACTACAACTTCGGTGGCGTGACCCTGTACGCCAACTATGCTGCCGGCAAGAGCCGCTCCAATATCAAGCAAAACACCTTTGCGCTGATGGCGGGTATTGGCAATCTGACCCTGGCCAGCGTGTTCGGTAAGGGTTCCAACCTGAGCGCCGACGACAAGGTCACCACGTTCTGGGTTGCCTATGCGATTCCATTCTTTGATGTGAAGGGCGCCAAGATCACCCCCGCAATTTCGCACTCCAAGTCCAGCGGCCCGAACGAAGCGCCGAACGCAACTGGTTTCGCTCTGCGCGTGAACTACGAGTTCTAAGCCCTAGCGGCCATGACCGCCGCAACCATGCTTTCTGCTGTCTAGGCGGAAGCATGTCTTCCATGAAAAGCCTGCATCGCCCTCTGGGATATGCAGGCTTTTTGCGTTGGATGGATGTTTGGATGCGCCAAATGCGCGGGTCCTCGGGTAAACCCAGTGTTCAATTCAAAGCGCTTTGAATTTATACTGGCTCGGCTTTTACCGGCGACAAACAAAGGCCTGCTGGCTTGGCATGGAGTGCCAGAACAGCCTGGGCCCACATCGAATACACAAGGAGACATCTACATGACAGCAATCACCAAAACCGCAGCCGCTGTGCTGCTCAGCCTCGGCGCCATGGGGGCTTATGCAGCGGGCGTGACCATCACCATTTCCTGCGGTTCGGTTGGACAGGACTACGAGTTCTGCAAGAAAGCCGGCGACGAGTGGGCCAGCAAAACCGGCAATACGGTGAAGCATCTGAGCATTCCCCAGTCCACCAGCGACATCCTGGGCCTGTTCCGCCAGATGTTCGCCGCCAAATCTACCGAGGTGGATGTGATCAACGTGGATGTCGTGTGGCCCGGTCTTTTGAAAGACCACTTGCTGGATCTGACGTCCTACACCAAAGGTGCTGAAAAAGCCCATTTCCCGGCCATCGTGGCGAACAACACCGTGGGCGGCAAGCTGTTGGCCATGCCCTGGTTCACCGATGCGGGCGTTCTGTACTACCGCAAGGATTTGTTGACCAAGTACGGCGAAAAAGCCCCCACCACCTGGGCCGAGCTGACCGCTTCCGCCCAAAAGGTGATGGACGGCGAGCGCAAGGCGGGCAATGCCGACATGCAGGGTTTTGTGTTCCAGGCCAAGGCCTACGAAGGTTTGACCTGCGATGGGCTTGAATGGGTGTCCAGCTTCGGCGGCGGCAGCATTGTGGACAGCACCGGCAAGATCACCATCAACAACCCCGCTGCTGCCAAGGCGCTGAACACGGCTGCCGGCTGGATCGGCACCATTGCACCCAAGGGCGTGCTGAACTATGCAGAAGAAGACGCCCGCGGCGTGTTCCAGAAGGGCAATGCCGTGTACATGCGCAACTGGCCGTACGCCTGGTCGCTGAGCCAGGGCGCAGACAGCCCGGTCAAGGGCAAGGTCGGGGTCGTCGCTCTGCCCAAGGGCGATGGCGGCAAGACGGCTGCTGCCCTGGGTGGCTGGCAGCTGGCGGTGAGCAAGTACTCCAAGAGCCCCAAGGAAGCGGCTGATTTTGTGATGTACCTGACCAGCGAGGCCGTGCAAAAAGACCGCGCCATCCGTGGTTCTTACAACCCCACCATCGCCTCGCTGTACAAGGACAAGGAAGTACTGGCTGCCAACCCGTTCTTCGGTGACCTGTACGACACCTTCGTCGGTGCAGTACCCCGCCCGGCCACGGTCACGGGTGCCAAGTACAACGAAGTCTCCGCCGCGTTCTGGAACGCCACGCACGAAGTGCTGTCGGGCAAATCCAGCGGTGAAGACAGTGTGAAGAAGCTCGAAGGCAAGCTGGATTCGATCCGCCGCGGTCCGAAGTGGTAAGCCCCCACTGTTGAACCCCCGGGCCGCCATGCCACACGGCATGGCGGCCCGTTCAGCACCTTGATCCCAGGAGTCGCCATGCGCACCCAAACATCCGAACTCACCCGCGAGCGCACCCGTAGCGCGTGGATCTTTCTGGCCCCCACGCTGATAGTCCTGGTACTGGTCGCTGGTTGGCCGTTAGGCCGCACCATCTGGTTCAGCTTTACCGATGCCACGCTGGAGAACATCGGCGAGTCCTCCTACAACATGGTGGGCCTGCAGAACTACTTCGGCAAGTACGGAGTTTTCAATTTGGAGGCGGTTGAAGGCTTCTGGAAAACCGACTGGGGCATGGCGATCCGCAACACCTTCAAGTTCGCCATCGTCTCCGTTGTCACCGAAACCCTGCTCGGGGTGGTGTTCGCGCTGGTGCTGAATGCCAACTTCAAAGGCCGTTCGTTTGTGCGGGCTGCGGTGCTGGTGCCCTGGGCGATTCCCACTATCGTGTCGGCCAAGATGTGGGCCTGGATCATGCACGACCAGTTTGGCGTGATGAATGCGCTGCTCAAAGGCGCGGGCATCATCGACCACAACATCGCCTGGACCGCCGACCCCGACTACGCGCTGTGGTCGGTCATGCTGGTCGACGTATGGAAGACCACGCCCTTCATGGCCTTGCTGACCTTGGCGGCGCTGCAGATGCTGCCTACCGATTGTTACGAAGCCGCCCACGTGGACGGCATCCACCCGGTGCGGGTGTTCTTCAAGGTCACCCTGCCACTGATCTGGCCGGCCCTGATGGTCGCCGTGATCTTCCGCTTGCTCGATGCCTTGCGGGTGTTCGACATTATTTATGTGATGACCTCCAACAGCGTGGACACCATCAGCATGTCCGGCTTTGTGCGGCGCGAAATCGTCGACAACAACTACGTTGGCTACGGCTCGGCGGCATCCACCGTGCTGTTCCTCATCATCGCGGTCTGCACCCTGCTGTACCTGAAGCTGGCGCGTGTCGATCTGGGCGGCAAGAAGTAAGGAAACCGAGCATGAACCACACTTTCCAAAAAATCCTCGGCTCCATTGGCTTGTATGCCCTGGTGGCGATCATTGCGCTGTTCTGTCTGTTCCCGTTCTATTACGCGATCGTCACCTCGCTGAAGTCGGGCACCGAACTGTTCAGCACCTCGCTGTGGCCGGATGCGCCCTCGCTGAAGAACTACATCGCCATGTTCACCGTGTCCGAGCACCCGTTTGGTCGGCACATTCTCAATTCGGTGGCCGTGTCGACGCTGGTGGTGATCGCCTCGTTGTTCCTGGGTGTGACCGCATCGTATGCACTGGGCCGCATCCAGTTTCGCGGCCGCGGCCTGCTGCTATTGACCGTACTGGCCGTGTCCATGTTTCCGCAGGTGGCGGTGTTGTCGGGCATGTTTGAGCTGATGCAGGCCTTTGGTCTGTACAACCACTGGTGGGGCCTGACTCTGCCGTACATGGTGTTCACCTTGCCGTTCACCGTCTGGGTGCTGACCACCTTTGTGCGCGACCTGCCCAAGGAGTTGGAAGAGGCCGCCATCATGGACGGCTGCACTCCGTGGGGCATCATCACCAAGGTGTTCTTGCCCGTGATGTGGCCAGCCCTGGTGACCACCGGGCTGCTGGCCTTCATCGCCGCCTGGAACGAATTCATGTTCGCCCTGACCTTTGTGCTGAACAACAACGACCGCACGGTGCCGGTGTCGATCTCGCTGATCAGCGGCGCCGACAAGTATGAAATCCCCTGGGGCAAGATCATGGCGGCCTCGGTGCTGGTGACCCTGCCGCTGATTGCCCTGGTACTCATATTCCAACGCAAGATCGTGGGCGGTTTGACCTCTGGTGCCGTGAAAGGCTGAGCATGGCACAGGCGAACGAGTGGTGGCGTGGCGGGGTGATTTACCAGATCTACCCGCGCAGTTTTCAAGACAGCAATGGCGACGGCATCGGCGATCTGGCCGGTGTGGTGCAGCGCCTGCCCTATCTGGCCGAGCTGGGGGTGGAGGCCATTTGGCTGTCCCCCTTCTTCCCGAGCCCGATGAAGGATTTCGGTTACGACATCTCTGATTACCGCGGGGTGGACCCGATGTTCGGCAGCCTGGCCGACTTCGATGCGGTGGTGGCCAAAGCCCATGGCCTGGGCATCAAGCTGCTGATCGACCAGGTACTGAGCCATTGCTCCGACCAGCACCCCTGGTTTGTCGAGTCGCGCTCCAGCCGCGACAACCCGCGCGCCGACTGGTTTGTCTGGGCCGATCCCCAGGACGACGGTACGCCGCCGAACAACTGGCTGTCGATCTTCGGCGGTTCTGCCTGGCAGTGGGACACCCGCCGCTGCCAATACTACATGCACAACTTTCTGGCCAGCCAGCCGGACTTGAACTTCCACAACCCGCAAGTGCAGCAGGCGGCGCTGGACAATATGCAGTTCTGGTTGGACCGCGGTGTCGACGGCTTCCGCCTGGATGCGGTCAACTTCTGCGTGCATGACGCGCAGCTGCGCAACAACCCGGCGCGTGGCATGCCGACCGACGATCCCTCGGTGAACAAGGTCAACCCCTACGGCTGGCAGTACCACCAGTTCGACAAGAGCCAGCCGGAGATGCTGGACTTTCTGCGCCGCATCCGCAGCCTGCTGAACCAGTACCCGGACCTGATGACCGTAGGCGAGATCGGCGACGACGACACCCCGGCGCGGATTGCCGAGTACACCGGCGGCGGCGACAAGCTGCACACCGCGTATTCGTTTGATCTGCTGGGCCCCAAGTGCGACGCGCGCTACATCCATGGCGTGGTCCAGCGGCTCGAGGCCGTGTGCCTGGACGGCTGGCCCTGCTGGTCGGTGTCCAACCACGATGCGGTGCGGGTCGCCAGCCGCTGGCAGCAGCCTGGCCACAATGCCGCCTGGCTGCGCTTGGTGTTCGGGCTGCAGCTGAGCCTGCGCGGCTCGCCCTGTATTTACCAGGGTGACGAGCTGGGTTTGACCGAGGCCACCGTGGCTTTCGAGGACCTGCAAGACCCGTATGGCATCGCCATGTGGCCGGAGTTTGTGGGACGCGATGGCTGCCGCACGCCCATGGTCTGGGACGCGGCTGCGCCCCATGCGGGCTTTAGTACAGCCGCCAAGACCTGGTTGCCCGTGGCCTCGGAGCATCTGCCGCTGGCCGCCTCCAGCCAGATGGCGGCGCCGGATTCCCTGTTCCATTTCTACCAGGCCATGCTGGCCTGGCGGCGCCAGCATGCGGTGCTGCGGACCGGCGATATCGAGTTGCTGGCCGCCGACGATACGGTGCTGGCCTTCGTGCGCCGCAGCGACGACGCAGCCCTGCTGTGTGCCTTCAACCTGGGCGCCAGTCCGGTGCGCTATGCCTTGCCCGACCATGTGCGGCCGCTGGCTGTGGACACCCTGCATTCTTTGCCATCGGGGGCACTGGATGGCCAGACTTTGGTTTTGCCGCCCTATGGCGCGGTATTCGCAACGCTTTAACTAAAAACAGTAGGAGACATCCATGTCTGAAATCCGCTTCCGTGATGTGCATAAACGCTACAACAGCAGCGTGCCCGACACCATCCGCAAGGTCGATCTGGACATCGACAAAGGCGAGTTCGTGGTGTTTGTCGGCCCCTCGGGCTGCGGCAAGTCCACGCTGCTGCGCATGGTCGCGGGCCTGGAGGACATCACCAGCGGCGAGCTCAGCATCAAGGGCCAGCGCATGAACGAAACCCCGCCCTCGCGCCGTGGTGTGGCCATGGTGTTCCAGAGCTATGCGCTGTACCCGCACATGAGCGTCTACGACAACATGGCGTTTGGCCTGAAGCAGGCCAAGACCGACACCGCCACCGTGGAGCAGCGGGTGCGCAAGGCCTCCAAGATTCTGCAGCTCGATCCGCTGCTCAAGCGCCTGCCCAAAGAGCTGTCCGGCGGCCAGCGCCAGCGCGTAGCGATTGGCCGGGCCATCGTGCGCGAGCCCGATGTGTTTTTGTTCGATGAGCCGCTGTCAAATCTGGACGCCTCGTTGCGCGTGCAGACCCGGCTGGAGATTGCCAAGCTGCACAAGGACATCGGCACCGCCAGCATGATCTATGTGACGCACGACCAGGTCGAGGCCATGACCCTGGCCGACAAGATCGTGCTGTTGAATGCCGGCGAAGCCGTGCAGCGCGACGGCAGTGTGGCCCAGTGCGGCGCGCCGTTGCAGCTCTACCACCACCCGGTAAACAAGTTCGTGGCCGGCTTCATCGGCAGCCCGAAGATGAACTTCATCGGCGCCCAGCTGGTCGGTGCCGCCAATGGCGTGGCTACCGCCAAAGTGGCCGAGGTCGAGGTGCAGGCCGAGGTCGATGCTTCGCGCCTGGCCGGGCACAGCATGGTGACCCTGGGCGTGCGGCCTGAGCATGTGCAGATCGTGCCACCCGGCGGCAGCAATGTGGTGGCCGGTCTGGTGGCTTTTCTGGAACAACTGGGCGAAGCCAGCTATATCTATGTGCGCCTGGCCGGCGGCGAGCTGGTCACGGTGCGCGAAAGCGGCCAGTCCAGCTGCAGCGTGGGCAGCGCAGTGAGCTTGTACTTCCCGCCCCACTGCATGCATTTGTTTGACGAAAACGATGTGGCAACGCCGCGCACCGCGCGCCCCGAGATCCTGGGCCAGCCGCTGGTGGCCGGGGTGTCGATATCGCGCGCTACCACGCACGCCAGTTAAGTCCGCGTTTACATATAAAAAGAGCTGCCTGTGCTTATTTGATAAGCGCAGGCAGCTCTTTTATTGATAGCAAACGGTTTTAAACTTCGAGGTTGTCGATCAAGCGGGTCTGGCCCAGCCGGGCCGCGCCCAGTACCACCAGCGGCGCCGGGTCGTTGGCATTGGGCGGCAGTAGATCGCTGCGCCGGCGCGCCACCAGGTAGTCGGGCGCCCAGCCGCGGGCCCGCAGGCCGTCCATGGCCTGGGCTTCCAGCGCGGCAATGTCGCTGGCACCGGCGCGCAAGGCAGCCGCCATGCGCTGCAGTGTGGCCGACAGTTGCACGGCCTCAGCCCGCTCCTGTGTATTCAGATAGCCGTTGCGGGAGGACAGAGCCAGTCCGTCGGCGGCACGCTGGGTGGGGCCGGCCACGATGTCGATGGGCAAGGCAAATTGCCGCACCATGCTGCGGATCACCATCAGCTGCTGGTAGTCCTTCTGGCCGAACACGGCAGTGCGCCGGCCCTTGGCTTCGGAGAAGACGCAGGCAAACATCTTCATCACCACGGTTGCTACGCCGACGAAGAAGCCGGGGCGGAACTGGCCTTCCAACAGATCGGCCAGGCCGGCCGGCGGCTGGATCTTGTAGGTTTGTGCTTCGGGATACAGCTCTTTCTCGTTGGGCGCAAACAGCACGTCGCAGCCGGCGGCGCGCAGCTGGGCGCAGTCGCTGTCCCAGGTGCGGGGGTAGCTGTCGAAGTCTTCGTGCGGCAGAAACTGCAGTCGGTTGACGAAGATGCTGGCCACCGTCACATCGCCCAGCGGCTTGGCCTGCCGCACCAGGGCCAGGTGGCCGGCGTGCAGGTTGCCCATGGTGGGTACAAAAGCGGGATGCTGGTAAGCGCTCAAATGGGCGCGCAGCTCTTCAATGGTGTGGGCGATGAACATGTTGCAGGCGCAGCCGAGGCTGCAAAAATCACCAGGCGTGCTGGCTGTTGTCGGGGAAGCTGCCGTCCTTCACGGCGCGCACATACGCCTCCATGGCACCACGCACACTGCTGGCGCTGTCCATGAAGTTGCGCACAAACCGCGGCATCTTACCCAGGTTGATCCCCAGCATGTCGTGCAGCACCAGCACCTGGCCGGCGGTGTCCTTGCCGGCGCCGATGCCGATGGTGGCGCAGTGGGTGAGCGCCTTGGTGAGCTCCGCTGCTAGCGGCGCCGGCACCATTTCCAACACCACCATGGTTGCGCCTGCGTCCTGCAGCGCATGGGCATGCTGGCGCAGCGTGCTAGCCGCCGCGTCCGACTTGCCTTGCACCCGGTAGCCGCCCAGCGCATGCACGGTCTGCGGCGTCAGCCCCAGGTGGGCGCAGACCGGGATGCCGCGGTCGACCAAGAATTGCACGATCTCGCTGGTCCAGCCGCCACCTTCCAGCTTGACCATATGGGCGCCCGCCTGCATCAGCACGGCGGCGCTGCGTAGGGCTTGTTCGCGGCCTTCGTGGTAGCTGCCGAACGGCAGGTCGGCGATCACCCAGGCGGTGGCCTGGGTACGCTGCAGCCCGCGCACCACGCTTTCGGTGTGGTAGCGCATGGTCTCCAGGCTCACGCCCACGGTGTTGTGCAGGCCTTGGCAGACCATACCCAGCGAGTCACCCACCAGCAGGCATTCCACGCCAGCGGCGTCGGCTACGGCGGCAAAGGTGGCGTCGTACGCCGTCAGCATGGTGATTTTTTCGCCCCGCTGGTGCATTTCGGCCAGGCGCGGCAGGCTGATGGGCTTGCGCTGGGCCGGGGTGCTGGTCGGGGGCAGGGTGCCGTAAGGTGATGCCGAGGTGGCGTTGGGCGTGGCGGGCTGGCTCATGGCAGGTCCTTGTAGGGTTCTACGGCATTGGCGGCCAGCGGACCCACCAAACCCAGGCGGGCCTTCAGTGACTGCGGCTGGCCGCTCAGGATGGCGGCGTAGTTGGTGGTGTTGGAGAGGACTTTTTTGACGTAGTCGCGGGTTTCGGTAAACGGCACATTCTCGGCCCAAATGGCGGCTTCCAGCACCGGGCCGTTGCGCCAGGCGCGGGGCCGCCCCGGGCCGGCGTTGTAGGCGGCGGCGGCCATGGGCATGGAGCCGGCAAAGTCGTCCAGCACCAGCTTCAGGTAGCCGGTGCCGATGGTGATATTGGTGTCGCGGTCGTTCAGCTGGTCGGGGGTAAAGCCGTTCAGGCCGATCTTCTTGGCGGTCCAGCGGGCGGTGGCGGGCATGACTTGCATCAGGCCGGAGGCGCCGACGCCGGAGCGCGCGTCCATGATGAAGCGCGACTCCTGGCGGATCAGGCCATATACGTAGGCCGGATCGAGGTTGATCTCGCGGCTGCGCTTGACCACGGTGTCGCGGTAGGGCATGGGAAAGCGCTGCTCGAAGTCCATCACATTGCGGGTGCGTTCGCTGGTGTTGATGCAGCGGTCCCATACCTCGCGCTGGCAGGCCAGGTCGGCGGCGGCCAGCAGCTCGCGGTCGCCCATGCCGCCGCGCTCATGCAGATTGGTGGTGTAGTTCCACTCGCGGTTGCCCTCGCTGCGCAGGCCCAGCTGGATGGCGGCCAGGCCGCGTTGCAGGCCCAGGTTGGCGCGGGCTGCGTCTTTTTCTTCGGGGGTGACAGCCGGCGGGCGGGGCGGTACCGTGGTTTTCTGGCCCAGCTCTTCCAGCGCCAGCTGTTCGTAAAAGCCACGCACCCCGGCAATGCTCTGCAGCAAGCGCGTGGGTTCCTCGCGGTCCAGGTCGGACTTGGCCAGGGCTTGCAGCGCCCGGGCCCGCCAGTAGACCCAGGTGGCATCGGCATGCAGGTTGTCGCCCATGGCCTGTGTGGCGCTGGCCACGTCTTTCCAGCGGCCCAGGCGCAGCGCGCTGCGGACCTTCCAGGCCAGCATCTCGTCGGTCAGGTCGCTGTCCTTGCTGACTTTGCCGTAGTAGTCGGATGCGCTATTGGACAAGCGCATCGCGGCCTGTTTGCCGATGACGCCCCAGGTCCAGTTGCGCTCTTCCACCGTCAGCTGGGTTTCCCACTTGCTCTCCATCAGGGCCGCGGCATTGTCCGGGTCGGAGGTGGCCAGCTTGACCAGCGCCAGCAGCATCACTTCCCGGCGCGCACGGGACAGGGCAGTGACCTTGCCTAGCAGGAACTTGGTTGGGCTGTCGTTCAGCTCGTTCAGCATGGGCAGCGACTCGGGCGCGACGATCTCCACGGCCTTGGCGGCAACCCGTGGACGGTTGGCCTCCATGCCCAGGCGGGCTTTGCGCCAGATGTCGACCGGCGTGAGCTTCTTGGCCGTGTACAAGTGGCTGGCGGCCTGGGTGCAGCCGTCGTCCAGCTCGCGCTGCGCATACCAGTTGCGGCGCACTTCTTCGGCCAGGGCTGGTGGGCTGTCGGCGCCCAGTTTGATCTGGTCGATCAGCAGCGCGTAGCAGCGGACTTCGCGGTCGTCGGCCATGCGGTAGCGCGCGTGTTCTTCGGCGAACGTGGCCCAGTCGCGGCGCTGACCCAGCAGCAGCAGCCAGTCGTTGCGCAAGCGGTCCTCCTGGTAGCTGCCGGGAAAGCGGCTGCTGAAGCTCTGCAGGTCTAGCGATGTCAGCTCGTCCAGCCGCGCGCGCTGCTCCCAATAGGCGGCCCAGGGCTCCAGCAGGTGGCCGCGCACCTGCGGCAAGAGCGCGCTCAGCCGCTTGCGGTCTGCGCGTTTAAAGGCCTGGCTCATCTCCAGAATGGTGCTGTCACCAGCTGGATCGGATTTGGGTTGGCTGCAGGCTGCGCCTGAGAATACGAAGCTCAGGGCGAGTGCGAACGATGTCAAAATGGCTGGAACTTGCATGTGGGGATTATGGACACGACTTGGTGTATTTCCTGGTCGTTGGTCTCCAAGCCCTTCGACCAGGAAATACACCAAGTCCCTATGGAAAACTCAATGAACGACAAGGCCCAGGACAAAAAAGCCCTGCGCGAGGCGCTGATTGCGCAACGCCTGGAGCTGCCCGACCGCCTGGAACGGGCCGATTTATTGCAACGTGTGATGCGTATCTGGCTGGTGGGGCGGCCCGATACTGTGATTGGCGCCTACTGGCCGATCAAGGGCGAGTTCGATCCCTTGCCCGCCCTGCACCGCTGGAAGGAAGACGGCGAGCTGCTCGACGGCCCCGAGCTCAAGCGCATCGGCCTGCCGGTGGTGAACAAGCTGCACAAGACCATGACCTTCCATGCCTGGTATCCGGGCTGCCCGATGGAAGAAGATGCCTACGGCATTCTGAAGCCCAAGGCGACCGAGATGGTGCAGCCGACCTTGCTGTTTGTGCCCTGCGTGGGCTATGCGGCCGGTGGTTACCGCCTGGGCTATGGCGGTGGTTTTTACGACCGCATGCTGGCGTCGCTGAACCCCAAGCCGTTTACGGTGGGGCTGGGCTTTACCCAGGGTTACCTGGACGACTTTGCGCCCGAGTCGCACGACATGCCGCTGGACGCGATCCTGAACGACAACGGCGTGGTCTGGCCGATCTAGTTGGAACACCCCCAGGCTTGCCCGCTTCGCGTGGCCGCCAACCCCCTTGCAGGGGGCACAACCAGCGGCCTGGCAAAGCCAGTTCCGCGGTTGTTCTGGGAGGGGCGGCTTCGCTGCACCCGCCTTGCGAAGAAAAGAAAACCGTGTTTTTGCGTTACACCGGCTTGTAGGCGATAACGTCGATTTCCACTTTGGCATCCACCATCAGCCGGGCTTCGGTGGTGGAGCGGGCGGGCTTCTTGTCGCCGAAGTAGCCCATGTAGACGCGGTTGAAGCTGGCGAAGTCGCGGGCGTCGTCCAGCCACACGCTGGTCTTGCATACGTCGTCCAGCGTGCAACCCGCCAGCGCCAGCACCTGGGTCAGGTTGTGCATCACCTGGCGGGTCTGCGCTTCGATGCCGCCCTGGACAATCTCGCCCTTGTCGTTGGCCGGCACCTGGCCGGATACGTAGACGAAGTCACCGGCCCGCACGGCCGGTGAGAACGGGCGTGGCAACTGGTCGGAAGTGACGGGCGGGTTGCCTATATGGATCAGCGGCATGAAAAAACTCCTGTGGGGGCAGTAACAAAACAGGCCCCATTCTGGCACGCAGTCTTGGCGCAGATCGCGTTTTGCACTGTTTTGGTGAAATTAATTTTCATAATTTCACGGGTTTTCCCTGTTTTGTTGGGAAATTGCTTGGCATATTCTTTGCATTGTGAAATTTACTTTCAATACAAAGGGTCCATGATGAAGTCAACCACCGCCTTGTTGCGCCGCACCGTTTTATTGATGTCCATGGGCGCGGCGCTGCTGCCCATGGCCCTGCAAGCGCAGACGGCCAAGTCTGCACTCAACCTGGCGATGGTGGCCGAGCCGCAAACCCTGGACCCGATGGCCAGCAGTGCCGACCTGGTCGGCACCATCATGCAGCACGTGTACGAGCCGCTGTTTACCTTCGATGCCAAGTGGAATGTGGTGCCCATGCTGGCCGAAGCCATGCCCAAGGTAACGGCCGATGGCAAGCAATACACCATCACGTTGCGTGCTGGTGTGCAATTGCATAGCGGTCGCGAGCTGAATTCGGAAGACGTGGTCGCGAGCCTGAAGCGCTGGATGGAGGTTTCGCCCCGCGGCAAGGCGCTGGCCAAGGAAGTGGACGACCTGTCCGCCAAAGGTCCGCTGGTGGTATCCATCACTCTGAAGAACCCGTATGCGCCGCTGTTGCCCCAACTGGCTTTGCCGTCGGGCATGGCCGCCATCATGGCCAAGGAGTCAATTGCCCAGCCGTTGAAGGACTTTGTTGGTACCGGCCCCTACAAGTTCAAAGAGCGCCGACCCGACCAATACGTGCTGTTGACGCGTTTTGACGGCTATAGCGCACGCAAAGAAGCTGCCAACGGCTACGGCGGCAAGAAGACCGCGGTAGTGGAAGAACTGCGTTTCATCCCGGTGCCGAACGCCAACACCCGGGTCGAAGGCGCGCTGGCCGGTCAATTTCAGTTTGCCGACCTGCTGCCCATCGAAGCCTTGCCACGCTTGGAAAAAGCCACCGACAAGGTGGTGCCCATCATGACGCCATCGTTTGGCTTCCCTTACCTGGTGTTCAACACCAAAGAAGGCGTGATGGCCCCGCTGGCCGTGCGCCAGGCCGTGCAAGTGGCGCTGGGCGAGGGCGAGATGTTGGCTGCTGGTTTTGGCGATACGCGTTTCTTCACTGCCGAAGGCAACCATTTCCCCAAGGGCACGCCGTTCTATTCGGCGGCCGGTGTGGACAAATACAACGAACGCAACCCCGCCAAGGCCAAGGCGGCCGCCGCCGCTGCCGGCTACAAGGGCGACGCTATCCGCATCCTGACCAGCCGTCAGTACGACTTCCACTACAACATGGCCTTGATCATGGCCGAGCAGTTGAAGAAGGCCGGCTTCAAGGTGGACTTGAATGTGGTGGACTGGGCCACCCTGGTGCAGCGCCGCAACGACTCCAAGCTGTGGGACATCTATGTGACCCATTCCGGCCAGTTCCCCGAGCCCATGCTGTCTCCGCCGCAACTCGGCGATGGCGCGCCCGGCTGGTGGTCCACGCCGGCCAAGCAGGCCGCGCTGTCGGCGCTGAACCAGGAAACCAACCCCGCCAAGCGCGCCGCGCTGTGGGGCAAGGTGCAGCAGGTGGTGTACGACGAAGTGCCTTACATCAACGTGGGCAAGTTCAACAGCCTGTCGGCCAAGTCGCCAGCGCTGGAGGGCTACACACCCGCCACCTGGCCGTTCTTCTGGAACACCGGCCTGAAGAAGTAAGCCGGGTCGGCCAGGTGCCGACCTCTTTTCGCCCCGTCCCGTCCCTTCCACCCATTTACAGGAAATGCCATGCCATCTCGTGTTACTGACCAGGAATTGCACTATGACCACACCGCTGCCAGCCGCAGACACTTTCTCAAAGCCACGGCCGTCGTTTCTGGTCTGGGAGCTCTGGGTTTGACCGCGCTGAGCGCGCAAGCTGCTAGCTCCGGCCCGGTGTACGCGTACGTCGGTACTTACACCGATGGCGGCAAGCCCTGGCGCGGAGGCCGTGGCCTGGGCGTACACCAGTTCGCGCTGAACAGTGCAACCGGCGCGCTGATGCCCATCGCCGGTGCACCGGCAGCGGTATTGAATACCGGCGACGCGGCCAGCAAGCTGCGCAACCCGGCCTCGTTGGCACGCCACCCATCGCTGCGCATGCTGTATGCCGGCAACGAGTTCTCTGCCGTGGCCGGTGCGGACAGCGGCGGCTCGGTATCGGCCTACCGCATCGAGGCGAACGGCGCGCTGTCATTCGTCGCCGAGATCGCTTGCGGCGGCAAGGACCCGGCGCACATCAGCGTCCACCCGGACGGCCGCTTCCTGTTCACCGCCAACTACTCGAGTGGCGATGTCAGCGTCATCGCGCTGCGCGCCGATGGCGGCTTTGATGCCGACAAGCCAGTGGCTGTCTACAAGGATGTGGATGCCTGCGGCGGCACGCAGTGCAAACCCGGCGCCGATGTGGTGCCCAAGGCCGCACTGTCCCATGAGGGCTTTGCCACCAGCGACCACGACGGCCCGCATGCCCACATGGTGCACAGCGACCCGGGCGGCAACTTTGTGCTGGTGGCCGATCTGGGCCTGGACCGTGTGATCTCGTA
Source organism: Rhodoferax ferrireducens (assembly GCF_031458075.1). GTDB lineage: Bacteria > Pseudomonadota > Gammaproteobacteria > Burkholderiales > Burkholderiaceae_C > Rhodoferax_B > Rhodoferax_B ferrireducens_A. The sequence goes on from NZ_JAVDXT010000004.1 coordinate 89,201, forward strand.
CAAGTTCGACCGCAGCACGGGCGTGCTGAGCCAGCCCAGCAGCGTGGCGGTGTCGGAAAGCTCGGGCGCGCGGCACTTCTGCTTCCACCCGAATGGCAAGTGGCTGTATCTGGTGAACGAAGAGGCGTCGACGATTGCCTTCATGCGCTACCACAGTGGCACGGGTGTGCTGACCCTGGTGAGCGAAACCTCGGCCTTGCCGCCGGGCTTCAAAGGCACAAGCTATGCGTCTGGCATCCGCATGCTGCCCGATGGCCAGCACTTTGTGTCCTTGAACCGCTTGCACGACTCGATTTCGCTGTTCAAGATCAATGCTGCTGGCGAGCCCAAGCTGGTGCGTGAAGAGTGGACGCGTGGCAACTACCCGCGCAGCTGTACCCTCGACCCGAGCGGCAAGTTCTTGTACGTCTGCCATAACAAGCAAGGCGACAACGTGACCATCTTCCGGGTAACCAAGGGCGACATTCAATTCACCGGCCAGTACGTGGCGGTGGGCAGTGCATCCTCGATAGAGTTCTCTGCGTAGGTTTTTTGAAAATGACCGCAGCGGGCTTTCGCTGCTGCGGCTGGTTTGCTTGAGGAGAAATTCTGTGTATCGCTATATTGCCTCCCGCATCGCGGGCATGCTGGTGGTGATGGCGCTGGTAGCGGTACTGGTGTTCATCCTCACGCGGGCCGCGTCCGGCGACCCGATTTCGGTGCTGCTGGGCGACCAGGCCACGGCCGAAGACATTGTTCGCGTACAGCGCGAATACGGGTTGGACCAGCCCCTGGTCGTGCAGTTCGGCTACTGGCTGAAAGAGCTGGCGCATGGCAACCTGGGCCAGTCCATCTTCTTGCAGCGCCCCGTGACCCAGGCGCTGTGGGAGCGGGCTGAGCCCACCACCTTGCTGGCCCTGCTGGCGGTGGCCATTGCCGCATTGATCGGCGTACCCAGCGGCATCGTTTCCGCGGTGTACCGCGGCAAGTGGATCGACCAGGTGGTGACCGGGCTGGCCATGCTCGGCGCCAGCATTCCCAGCTTCTGGCTGGGCCTGGTGCTGATGCAGATTTTTGCCGTGGCGCTGGGCTGGTTCCCGGTGTCCGGCTATGGCGATCCGGGCGCGACGCTGACCGAGCGCCTGCACTATCTGGTGCTGCCGGCCACCGTGCTCGGCGTATTGAATTCGGCGCTGATCATCCGCTTCACCCGCGCGTCCATGCTCGACGTGCTGGAAGAAGACTATGTGCGCACCGCCCGCGCCAAGGGTCTGACCGAGAAGGTCGTCATCCTCAAGCACGCGCTGCGCAATGCGCTGGTGCCCATCGTCACCGTGCTCGGTCTGACCACGGCCCTGATGATCGGCGGCGCGGTCGTGACCGAGACGGTGTTCGGCCTGCCCGGCGTCGGTAACCTGGTGGTGAACGCCGTGTTGCGTCGCGACTATCCGGTGATCCAGGGCGCCCTGCTGGTGATCGCGGTGATTTACGTGGTCATCAATTTCCTGGTGGACCTGCTCTACATGCTGGTCGATCCGCGTGTGAAGTATTGAGCTTGTTCCGTTATGAAAATCCCCCACGTTCTCCAAAAACTATTCCGCCGCCGCATCGTCCTGGTGGCCGCCATCTGCTTGCTGCTGGTGGTCATCGTGGCCATCTTTGCCAGTGTGCTGACGCCGTTTGACCCGAACGACACAGCAGTCAGCCAGCGCCTGTCCAAACCGACGATGGAGCACATCCTGGGCACCGACGAGCTCGGCCGCGACCTGTTCGCCCGCATTGCATTTGGTGGGCGTTATTCGCTCACCATCGCCGCACTGACTGCGGGAGGCGCTATCGTTTTTGGTACTTTGTTCGGTCTGCTGGCCGGCTTCTTTCGCAAGCTGGATGCACCAGTGATGCGGGTGGTGGACGCGATGATGTCCTTCCCCGACATCCTGCTGGCGATTGCGCTGGTGGCGATCCTCGGCCCGTCGATGCTGAATGTAGTGCTGGCCCTGGTGCTGGTCTACACGCCGCGTGTGGCGCGGGTGGTGCGGGCATCGACCCTGGTGGTGCGCGAGCTGCTGTTTGTCGAGGCTGCGCGCGCGCTGGGCGTGTCCACCGGGCGCATTTTGTGGCGGCATATCTTGCCGAACCTGATGTCACCGATCCTGGTGCAGACCTCGTTCATCTTCGCCTACGCCATCCTGGCCGAAGCCGCCTTGTCCTTCCTGGGCGTCGGCGTGCCGCCCGAGATCCCCACCTGGGGCACGATGGTCGCAGGCAGCCAGCAGTATGCGCAGCAGGCGCTGTGGATTGTGCTGTTTCCGGGCCTGGCCATCATCCTGACGGCGCTGTCCCTGCAACTGCTGGGCGATGGTGTGCGCGACCTGCTGGACCCCCGGCTGAAGAAGTCCCTGTAAAACTATGTCTATCCCCACGACCCCCCACCCCACACGGCTGGATGTACGCCATCTCAGCACCTTCTTTGATACCGACGAAGGCCTGATCCGCTCGGTGGCCGATGTCAGCTTCCAGATCCATCCGGGCCGCACCACCGCACTGGTGGGTGAGTCCGGCTCGGGCAAGTCCGTCACCAGCCTGACCCTGATGCGCCTGCTGTCGCGCACCGCCAGCACCCAGGTTAGCGGCGAGGCGCTGTTTACCCAGCGCGACGGCCGCACGGTGGACCTCCTAAAGCTGCCCGAGTCGCAGATGCGCGCCATCCGCGGCAACGAGATTGCGATGATCTTCCAGGAGCCGATGACCAGCCTGAACCCGGTCTTCACCGTCGGCGAGCAGATCGCTGAATCGGCCCGCCTGCACCTGGGCCTGGACGCCGCTGCCGCCATGGCCCATGCCCAGCGCATGCTGGAGCTGGTGGAGATACCGGCCGCCGCCCAGCGCGTCAAGGAGTACCCGCACCAGCTCTCAGGCGGCATGCGCCAGCGTGTGATGATCGCCCTGGCCATGGCTTGCAACCCGACCCTGCTGATCGCCGACGAGCCGACCACCGCACTCGACGTGACCATCCAGGCGCAGATCCTGGCGCTGATGCGGCGCCTGCAGGCCGAGACCGGCATGGGCATTCTGTTCATCACCCACAACCTCGGCGTGGTGGCCCACCACGCGGACGAGGTGGCGGTGATGTACGCTGGCCGCATCGTTGAGGCGGCTCCCGTGGTCGAACTGTTTGCCCAGCCGCGCCATCCCTACACCCAGGGCCTGCTGGCCTGCCTGCCGGCGCAGCAGCGCAAACGCGCGCTGAATGCCGACGGCAAACGCCGCCTGTACGCGATTCGCGGCCAGGTTTCGAGCCCCTTATCACCGCCGCCAGGCTGCGCATTCGCACCGCGCTGCGATCTGGCGCTGCCGTTGTGCCAGCAGGCCATGCCGGCGCTGAATGCCGAAGGCCCGGGCCGCTGGGCCCGCTGCGTATTACCGATAGAGCAGCGCAATCTCATGCAGCACAAGGAGGCCGCATGAGCGAAGCCCTGATTGAGGTACGCGGCCTCCATAAATACTTTGGTGCGAGCACGCGCCCGGTGCGCGCGGTGGACGACGTGTCCTTCGCCATCCAGCGCGGCGAAACCCTGGGCCTGGTGGGCGAGTCGGGTTCCGGAAAAAGCACCATAGGCCGGACCCTGCTGCGCCTGGTGGAAAGCACACAAGGCCAGGTGCTGTACCGTGGCGAAGATCTGGGCCAGGTGTCCGACAGCCGCATGCGCGCACTGCGCAGCAAGTTGCAGATGATCTTCCAAGACCCGTATGCCAGCCTGAACCCGAAGATGCGCATCCGCGACATCTTGGGCGAAGCGCTGCAGGTGCACGGCCTGCATGCCGGCAAGCAGGCGCGTGCGGCGCGCATTGCCGAGCTGCTGGAAACCGTGGGCCTGCGGCCCGAGCATGCGGCGCGCTATCCGCACGAGTTCTCCGGTGGCCAGCGCCAGCGCATCGGTGTGGCGCGGGCCCTGGCGGTGGAGCCGGAATTCATCGTCGCCGACGAGCCTCTGTCGGCGCTGGACGTGTCGATCCAGGCCCAGGTGGTGAACCTGCTGTGCGACCTGCGCGACAAGCTGTCGCTGACCATGTTGTTCATCTCGCACGACCTGGACGTGGTCGAATACCTGTGCGACCGCGTGGTCGTGCTGTACCTGGGCCGGGTGATGGAGGTGGCGCCGACCGCCGATCTGTTCAGCCAGCCCTTGCATCCGTATACCCAGGCTTTGCTGGCCGCATCGCCCAAACCTGACCCGCAGCACAAGAGCGTGCACGTGCCGTTGCAGGGCGACATCCCCAGCCCGATCAACCCGCCGTCGGGCTGCGTCTTCCGTACCCGCTGCCCGCACGCGATGGCACTGTGTGCCGAGCAGCGCCCTGAACTCAAAGACCTGGGGCAGGGCCGTTTCAAGGCCTGCCTGCGCGATGATCTACCCCTGGTGAACATGGAATGAATATGACTCTGCAAGATATCCTGGACCCCCAGCTCGACGCCTCGTTCAAAGGCTTTCCGCAGAACACGGCGCCGCTGCGCCGCTCGGCCGTAGCAGCGCAAGGCTGGAATGTGCTGGACGGCGACCTGCCGCTGCCGCTGGCCATCGTCAAGCGTGACGCGGTGACGCACAACCTGTCGTGGATGCAGCGCTTCGCTACCGAGCGCGGCGTCGACATGGCGCCGCACGGCAAGACCACCATGTCGCCGCAGCTGTTCCGGCGCCAGCTGGATGCCGGCGCCTGGGGGCTGACCTTTGCCACCGTCGGCCAGGTGCGTGCTGGTGCGACCACCGGCGCGCGCCGCTGCCTGATCGCCAACCAGGTGCTGAGCGCTGCGGACCTGCAGGGCATACAAAGCCTGCAGCAGGAGTTCGCCGGCCTGCGCATCGCCTTTCTGGTGGATTCGCTGGCCCAGCTGGCATTGATTGAAGCCTGGTTCAGTGCCCAACCGCAAGCCACACCGTTTGAAGTGATGATTGAAATCGGCGTGCCCGGCGGCCGCACCGGCTGCCGTACCCATGCCGATGCCCTGACTCTGGCCGAGCGCCTGCACCAGAGCAGCGCCACGCGGCTGGTCGGCATCGAATGCTACGAAGGCGGCGGCGCCAGCGGCAAGACCGAGCCCGACAGCGCCTACGCGAATGCCTTGATGCAGCGCGTCGCCGCCATCGCCCTGGCCTGTGATGCGGCAGGCTGGTTTGCCGACGACGAAGTGCTGATCACGGCCGGCGGCTCGGCGATCTTCGACCTGGTGGCCGAACAGTTGAAGCCGCAGTTGTCGCTTCCGGTGCGCGGCTTGCTGCGCTCGGGCTGCTACGTGACGCACGACCACGGTTTCTACAAGCGCATGGTGAATGCGGTGAACCAGCGCCTGGGCTGCGAGGACGGCTTGCACCCGGCGATCGAAGTCTGGGCCAGCGTGCAGTCCTGCCCCGAGCCCGGCCTGGCGATCCTGGCTGTGGGGCGGCGCGACCTGTCCTATGACCTCGATCTGCCCACGCCGATTGCCTACAGCCCGCGCGGTGGCCGCAGCATCCGCACGGCACCTGCCGACTGGACTGTCAGCGCTTTGAACGACCAGCACGCCTATCTGCGCTGGACGGATGCCGGCAGCGCGCTGCTGCAGGTCGGCGACCGCGTGGCGTTGGGGATTTCGCACCCATGCACCACCTTCGACAAATGGCGCTGGATGCCGGTGGTCGATGCCGACTACGGCGTCTGTGATGCGCTGGTGACCTGTTTTTGAAAGCCTGCATGTCCTCTGGCGTACTCCAAAAAATCGCGGCCCTGATGGTCAGTGCACCGGCCGGCCGGCGCAAGGTGCTGGCCCTGGTGCTGCAAGACCCCGAGCGTGTGCTCGATGAAAGTTTTGAAGCCCTGGCCCAACGCGCCGGCAGCTCGGTGCCCACCATCATGCGCACCTGCCGCGACCTCGGTTATCCGGGCCTGCGTGAATTCAAGCTGGCGCTGGCGCAGGAGATGGCGGTTGGCGGCTCGCCGCTGCACCGCAAGGTGCGGTTGGAAGACGATGCGGCCCAGGTGATCACCAAGGTCATCAAGGGTGCGGCCTCGGCCATTAACAGCGTGCCGGCCCAGCTGAGCGTGGAGGCAGTGGAAGCCGCGGCCCGCGCCATGGCGGCGGCCACGCGGGTCGATTGCTACAGCGTAGGTGCCACATCCAGCTTCATGGCATCCGACATGCAGGCGCGCTTGTTCCGCCTGGGGCTGGTGGCGAATGCCTATCTGGACATGCATCTGCAGCTGGTGTCGGCCGCCACGCAGATGCCGGGCGGCGTGGTGTTTGCCATCTCGCATGTGGGGCGCATGCCCTCGCTGATCGAGGCGGTGGATGTGGCGCGCAGCCAGGGCGCCACGGTGATCGCGCTGACCCAGCAAGACAGCCTGTTGGCCCAGCATGCCGACATCGTGCTCGGCATCCATGTGCCCGAAGACCCGGTGATGCATGTCGGCACCGAAGCCTATCTGGTGCATTTGACGGTGATCGAAATTTTGACGGTACTGGTGGCCCAGCGTTTGGGCGACCAGGCGGTGAAGCGTCTTGGTGGTGTGCACGAAATCCTCAGCACCCGCGGCGTCGATATGCGGCACCACCCGCAGCTCAGCTGGGGCGTGGACCCTGCCGAGCCCGGAGACGGCGCATGACGCAGGCCGCTGTGCTGCTGGAGCAGGGCCGCATCATCGACGGCACGGGTGCGCCCGCCTGGGTCGGCGACGTATTGCTGCAGGGCGACCGCATCGCCGCCTTGGGCCCCAAGCTCGCCATAGATCTGCCCGGGCTGCAGCGCATAGATTGCCGCTACCGCGTGATCGCGCCCGGCTTCATCGACGTGCACACCCACGACGACAACCTGGTGCTGCAGTCGCCCGGCATGTGGCCCAAGCTGTCGCAGGGCATCACCACGGTGGTGACCGGCAACTGCGGTATTTCGCTCGCGCCCTACCAGGTGCAGCAGCCGCTGCCGCCGCTGAATCTGCTGGGCCATGACGCGTTCAAATACCCGGCTTTTGAGGCCTATACCGCGGCGGTCGACCAGGCCCAGCCGGCGGTGAATGTGGCTTCGCTGATCGGCCACACCACCTTGCGCTTTGCCTGCATGGCCGACATGGACCAGCCGGCCAGCGCGGAGGAGCTGGAGCGCATGTGCGCGTTGCTGGCCGAGTGCATGGCCCAGGGCGCCACCGGCCTCTCAAGCGGCCTGTTCTACGAGCCAGCATTTGCTGCGCCCATGGAGGAGGTGGTGCGCCTGGCCCAGGTGGTGGCGCAGTTCGACGGCGTCTACGCCACCCATTTGCGCAGCGAGATGGCGGCCATCATCGAGGCCTTGCACGAGGCCGGCGACACCGCCCACATCGCCGGCGTGCCGCTGATCATCTCGCACCACAAATGCGCGGGTCCGGCCAACTGGGGCCGCACCTTGCAGACCCTGCCGCTGATCGAGAAGCTGGCCGAACGGCAGAGCGTGGCCATGGACGTCTACCCCTACCTGGCCGGCTCCACCGTGCTGCGCGAAGATCTGGTGGACGGCGTGATCGACGTGCTGCTCAGCTGGTCGACCCCGCACCCCGAGATGGTGGGCCGCCTGCTGGCCGATATCGCCGCCGAGTGGGGTGTGGACCAGCAAACCGCCTGCCAGCGCCTGCAGCCCGGCGGCGCCTGCTACTTCCAGATGCACGAGGACGATGTGAAGCGCGTGCTGGCCCACCCCTTGAGCATGATCGGCTCGGACGGCCTGCCGCACGACCAGCATCCGCATCCGCGGCTCTGGGGCGCGTTCCCGCGCGTGCTGGGCCGCTATGCGCGCGACGAGCAGCTGTTCACGCTGGAGCAGGCGGTCTACAAGATGACGGGGCTGTCGGCACGCAACTTCCGCCTGCAGCAGCGCGGCCAGCTGCAGCCCGGCTGGTTTGCCGACGTGGTGGTGTTCGACCCGGCACGGGTGCAGGACATGGCCAGCTACGCGAGCCCGCTGGAGCGCTCCATCGGCATCGAACAGGTGTTCGTCAACGGCCAGCTGGCCTGCGAAGCCGGTGCCGACGGCGTGCTGCAACGGGCTGGGCGCATGCTCACGCGTCAGTCGAAGTGATCCACCGTGTCCGGGTCCGGGGCATCGCCTATGGCTTTGCGCGTGACCTGGGCCTGTAGCAGCAGCCAGGCGCAGAAGGCCTTGATCTCCGGCCGCGCCGCGCTGCGCGGGCCGACCACCAGCCAGTAGGCCATGGGCGAGTCCACCCGCATATGCGGCAGGATTTCCACCAGGTCGCCGCTGGCCAGGCTGTCGGCAATCAACGGCATACGGGCCAGCGCCACGCCCTGGCCGGTGAGCGCGGCCTGGGCGATCTGGTGCGCGTAGTTGAAGTGCATCCAGCGCCGGGGTTCGATTTTTTCCAGGTGGTGGATTTCCAGCCAGCGCCGCCAGGTCAGCCATTCCAGGTGCTGGGTGCGGTGCGAGTCGCTGGCTTCCAGCAAGGCGAAATGCGCAAGGTCTTCGCCGCGCGCCAGGGCGTGGCCGGTCTTCAGCAGCCAGGGGCTGGCCACCGGCGTCAGCTGCTCGCCAAACAGGCGCACCGCACCTTGCGGCACGGTCTCGGGCATCGCATAGCGCAGCGCCAGGTCCACATCGGCGGTTTCCATGTCCACCAGGTTGTCGGTAGCGTCGATGCGGATGTCGATGTCGGGGTACTCGGTCTGGAAGGCTTCCAGCCGGGTGATCAGCCACATGGATGCGAACGAGGCCCAGGTGCTGACGGCCACGCTTTTGCGTCCCGCGCTGCGCCGGATCATGCGTACCGTGCTGTCCAGTTGCTCCAGCGTGTGCGTCACGCTACGCATCAATTGCGTGCCCGCGCCGGTCAGCTCGACGGCCCGGGTGTGGCGCAGGAACAGGGGCACGCCGACTTCTTCTTCCAGCGCCTGGATCTGCCGGCTGACGGCCGATTGCGTCAGCGCCAGCTCTTCGGAGGCAGCGCGGAAGTTCAGGTGCCGGGCCACGGCGGCAAAGGCGCGCAGCTGGCCCACGCTGATCGGGCGGGTGCGCAAATGGGTTTGGGGTTGCAGCATTGAGGGGACTTTGCATTCATGCGGTTTGGGAATCAATAGCCTAACCCGATTTCATTGGACCCGGGGGCCTGTGGCAACGATGATTCATTCCCGAAACGTATTTATTTGGAGAACCCTATGTCCGCTACCCTCGCACTGCAATCCTCCCCTTCTGCTTCGGCATTGACGGAATGCTGGAAGCTGGACGCGGGCCATGCCACCACCTTGCAACCGCACCAGGCCGGTGTGTTCCGCGTGACCCAAGGCAAGGTGTGGGCGACTCTGGACGGCCCGCACACCGGCCACACCATGGTGCTGGGCGACCACATCCTGGAAGCCGGCGATACGCTGCGGCTGCAGGCCGGCCAGCGCATGGTGATCGAGTCCTGGTACCTGGGCGAGGGCGCGAGCCAGGCCGAACCCGCCTATTTCAGCTGGGAAGCCGCCACCGAAGCCGTCTGGGATGGCCGCCAGGAAGCCGCCAGCGCCGGCGCCCAGTGGCGCGGTGGCGTGGTCCAACCGGGCCGTGACCTGGCATTGGCCCTGCGTTCCGCCGCCACGGCCGCCGGGCGCCTGGCCATGGGCCTGGTCGGTCTGGGCGACCATCTGGTGGCGGGCCGCGGCCGTACCGTCCGCGCCGATTGCTATTGAATAAATAGCTGCTGGTGCAGGTGGAGTCTGCGCTAGAGGTCGATTTTTTATAAACCTACCGAAAAAGGCACTGCAGACCCGCAGTGCCTTTTTTTATTTGGCGTAGGCCTTGCGCGAGCCGTCTTCAAACACCTCGTCGTCGTGCAAGAGCTTGCCGTCGTCGTCCCAGTCGCGTTCCCGGCTGATGCGGCCACGGCTGTCATAGATGGATTCGCCCACCAGCCGGCCTTGCGGGTTGAAGGACTGGTGTGTGCCCACAGGGGTGCGGTTGTAGCGGTCGGCCTGGGCATAGCGCCCGGTGCGGGACGGCTTGCCGCTGTCGTAGAAGTCGGTTTCGTCCACGTAGTCGGTGTTGCCGTCGCGGCTGTACTGCATGCGGCTCTTGGGCTGGCCGTTCAGGTAGAAGCTGGCGTCGCTGACCGCGCGGCGCTCGGCCCATTTTTGCTCGCGCACCAGGCTGCCTCTTTCGGAGAACTCGCGCTCCAGCGTCTTGCTCGAAGTTTTTCCGTCCAGCTGCCAAAGGGTTTCGCGGCGCAGCGTGCCGTCTTCGGCAAAGCGGCGTTCGGATCGGCTGCCGTCCTTGGTTTCTTCCACGCGCGCGGGCTTGCCGCTGGGGTAGAGCTCTTCGAGTCGCTGGCGCTGGCCGTTGGCGTAGCGGGCGCGCATCTGCTGCACACCCGCGTCGTTGAACATGTCCACCGATGCCGGGCCGCCCGCAAAGCCGCAGAGCTTGGCGTCGTCCACCAGCGGCGCCAGCAGCGGCTTGTCGCCGCAGCGCAGGGCGCGCAGCTGGCCGCGCGGCGTCAACTCGGCATAGGCCAGTTCGCCCTGGTTGCCGGTGCCGTAGTAGGTGGCGCGCTGCAGGGCGCCCGTCGGGTGGTTGCGTCTTACCAGGCCGACCTCGCTGCCGTTGTCGTAGGTGGATTCGCGCAGCACCGTGCCGTCGGGGGCGAATTCGCGCACCAGGCCGTGGTTGTTGCCGCGCTCGTTGACATGGCGTTCGCGCAGCAGCTTGCCGTTTTGGTAGAAGCGGTCCAGGCCGATGGAGCGGCCGTTCTGCAGCTCTTCTTCGCGCGTCAGCTGGCCGGTGTCGCGGTCCTTGCAGCGCATGATGCCGGTCTTGCCGGCGGTGGTGCTGCCGTTGTCGGGGTTGACGGACTGGCCGTTGAGTTCGCAGTCCTGCACGGCGTAGGCCGCGCTGGCGCAGAGCAGGGCCGCACACAGGGCGGTGAGGGAGGGAAAATGCATTTTGCTATTGAATATGTAGCTGCTAGCGCAGGTGCTATCTGCGCTAGCGGCCTGTTTAAGCCTTGGTGTCGAAGCGGAAGCTGGAGGCGGTGACGCCGCCGTACATGGCGTCCTCGTGGTAGACGCAGGTGGCCGGGTCGTTGAAGGCCGCGCCCACAGCCACCATCAGTGGGATCAGATGCTCTTCGCGCGGGTGCGCCAGGCGGGCCGAAGGCGCGCCGGCCCAGGCCAGCAGGCGGGCTTCGCGCTCGGCCGGGGCGGCGGCCACGGTGTCCTGCAGCCAGTCGTCAAAAGCCTTGGACGGCGCCCGGGCCGCCGGGCCGAACATGCGCAGGTTGTGGTAGCTCAGGCCGCTGCCGACGATCAGCACGCCCTCATCGCGCAGCGGCGCCAGGGCCCGGCCCAGCGCCAGGTGGATGGCCGGGTCGAGACCGGTCTTCAGCGACAGTTGCAGCACCGGCACATCGGCCTGCGGGTACATCACCACCAGGGGCGAAAACGTGCCGTGGTCGAAGCCGCGATGCGGGTCGAGACGCGCGGGCAGGCCGGCGGCGGCAACCAGGTCCACCACGCGCTGGGCCAGCTCCGGCGCGCCGGGTGCGGGGTAGACCACCTTGTAGGTATGGGGTGGAAAGCCGCCGTAGTCGTACAGCATCGGAGGCTGGGGACTGGACATGGCGGTGAAGGCGCTTTCCTCCCAGTGGGCGGAAATGCACAGCACGGCCTTGGGGGTGACACCGATCTGGCGCGGCATGTCGGCCAGCGACTCGGCCAGCACGCGCATCATGGGGCGCATCTCTTCCATGTAGGGCCAGGGGCCGCCGCCATGGGAGATGAAATAGGTGGGCAGGGTGGTGGTCATGGGGCGGGAGCTTTCTGTGGGCGAAAGGCGTTTTATAGCGCAGCCGCGCGCCAGCTGCAGGAAAGCCCCTTGGCGGGGGCTCCCAGATTTGCAGTTGCTATTTTATTAATAGCTGCTGGCGCAGGTGCTACCTGCGCCAGTGGTCTATTTGGCTTGCGTTAGACCGCCGGCGGTCCGGCCAGCACCCGCAGCGCCGGCAGGCTGGGGAACAGCGTGTACAGCGTGCCGCGCGTGGTGACGAAGGGGGTGAAGCCGCTGAGCGGTTTGTTCGCCCCCCCGCCCAGCGGGATGTCGTACTGGCCGCCGCTGCCCTCGTGGTTGCCGATCAGCGGGTCTTTGGCCGTGCTGTGGTTGGGCACGCCAAACGGGTTTTTGTTGCCCCACTCGGACACCAGGTGCTCGAACTGGTCTTCCAGGCTGGCGCAGAAGAACAGGCCGAGCAGGCCGCGGTCGCTGTCGGCCCCGTCACCTGCCGGGCCGTAGGGAATGCCACGGCGCAGCAGCGGCCGGCGGCGGAACGGCACGACCGGGTCGGCGCGCGGGTTCATGCGGCGGATGTGCGCGCCGAACGGGCAGCCCAGGCCCTGCTTGTCGGTCGAGAAGTCGAAGTCGTTCAGCTCGGCGTTGGACTGGGGGCTGTGGTCCGGCCCGGGCTGGTTGGGCGATGCCGCATCCACTACCCGGCCGTCGTGCCAGCGGCCCAGCAGCTTGGCGCGCACGTAGTCGGCCGACGGGGCGTCGCTGGCGGCCTTGTCGACGAAGGACTCGAACGCCGCCGTGTCCTGTGCCATCTTGCGGAATACCGAGAAGCTGCCGTTGGCAAAGAACTGGCGCACCGGCTCGTCCTCGCCGCTGAGCAGCCAGCGGTTATAGCCCTCGTCGTTGTCGTGGCCCAGCAGGAACTCGCCCGGCGCGTGGAACTGCGGCTGCAGCTTGAGATCGGCGTAGTGGGCGGCATGCGGGTGCAGGCCGTTGATCAGCGGGTTGGTGAGGCCGTCCAGGTAGCCGAAGTGGATGCGGCGCTTTTTGCGCTCGCGGTTCAGGTGGCCGCCCTGGAAGGCTGCCGTCCAGCCCTCGGGCGCAAACGCCGGGCCGGCCAGCTGCTGCAGCGTGGCCTGGGCCTGGTCCAGTTCGGCCTGGGTGTCGGCATGCAGGGTGAGGAAGATGTGCGCCGTGTTCGGCCGAAAGCTGGTATCCCACTGCTCGGCAGCGCTGGGGCCGGTATCGGACAGCCGGTGCGCGGCGCGCTGGTAGGCGCCCTGGGCAAAGGCCGGCGCGCGGTCCTGGAAGGCGCGCAGGTACACCGTTGGCAGCTGCAATTGCTGCAGGCCTTGGAAGGTGAAACCTATGCCCATCGGGCAGCGTTGCTGGGCCTTCAGCCGTTCGGCAGCGGCGCGCGAGGCGGTGGCCGAGACCACCCAGCCGCCGTCCAGCAGCGCGCGCAGAAACTGCCGCGCCGCATCGGCCTGGGTGATGCTGAGCACCAGGTAGCGGCTGCAGTGGAAGTCGTAGCCGTTGGCCACGATGTTCTGGATGTGGGCTTTTTCCAGCCGGGCGGTGTGTGGCATTTAGCGGACCTCCGGGCTGGCAACGATGTCGGCCACGGTGCGCAGCGGGTAGGCGCTGTAGAAATAGCGCCCGGCCGGTGCCTTGTTGTGCAGGCGGATGGCGTCGATGAATTCCTTCGGAAACTCGGCCACCGGCAGCGGCGGCGCATGCTCGATGTGCTCGAACAGCAGGTCGAACAGCGGGCCGATCTGCAGCGCGAAGTGCTCGATATAGGCGTCGAAGTCGCCGTCGAAGATGGTGTGCAGCACCAGCTTGCTGTCGTTTTCCAGAAATTCGAAGAACGCGAAGTGCACATGGCGCGCCTGCTGCAGCCGCAGCTCGATGCGCGGTGCGCCGTAGACGATGATCTGCTTCAGCGCCTCGGCGTGCACGGCCAGCGGCTTCTTGATTTCCATCACCACGTTGAGTGATTGCTGGATGACCCGTTTGTCCACAGTGAACTGCAGCGGGAAGCTGCTGCAGTTGAAGCCCCAGTGTTTTTGCAGCCGGTTCGGTTCACCGGTGGTCGGGTCCAGCGTTTGCGCCAGGCCTGGCAGCAGCAGCACCTGCTGCACCACCTGGGCTACCAGCGGCATGGCGATGTACTTGCCCAGGCACTGGTGCAGGTGGTCGCGGGGGTCGCCACCGAAGAGCAGTGGATCGTCCTGGGTGGCCGTGGGGCGGAATTCGTGCGGATGCGGCTGGCCGTCATCGCGCGTAGCGGCGCCCACTGCCAGGATGACCAGCGACCCGGCCGGGACGCGCACGCCGTCCGCGTCGCCAAAGGGGTTGTCCTTCAGCACCCGGCGCGGCAGGAAGGGGGCGGGCGGCTGCAGGCGCAGCGCTTCCAGAATCAGACTGCTCAGGGCCCCGGCATCGGTCGGGTTCTGCGCCGCACGCAACGCGGCGGCCTGGGCCAGCGGCATCTGGCCCAGGGTGAAGAATTGGCTGATAGCGATGCTGACGCTGGCCTGCACATTGCCGATGATGCCGGCGATGGAGCCGACTACGATGGCCGCCAGCTCCGTACCCGAATACTGGGCCGCGGTGCGCGCCAGCCGTGGCAGGATGGGCTCGAAATCCTTCAGCAGTTGGACGCCCTGCGGCGGGAAGGCGAAGGTCTGCAGCTCCTTCAGTTCTAGCTGCAGCGCGGCGACATCGTCCTGTTCTTTTTTACCGATGGCCTGCTGGTACTGGTCGATCAGTTGGCCCACACGCACCAGCAGCATGCCCATCGCGCCCGAGGCCTGGGGCACGGCGAGCGGGTTGGCCACAAAGTGGCGGGCGAACATCTGGTAGCTCATGCCGTTGTAGGCCATGCGCATGGTCTGTTCCAGCAGGCCTACATCCGACTGGGCGAAGCCGAACAAAAAGCCGACAAAACGCAGCGCCGCCTGCTCGCTCAGGTAGGCGAGGTCGAACTCACGGGTCTTCAACGGCAGCACCGCGGCGGCCTGGTAGGCTAGCGCCGACAGCGCGGCAATGGTGCGGTCGTCGTACTTGAACGCGCTCATCGCAAACTGGCGCTGGGCCTTGTGTTCGTCGGTGGCAGGCGTGGGCTGGTCCTTGTCCAGGCCCAGCATGAAGGTGCCGCTGCCCAGCGCCAGGTAGGGCGAGTTGCTGAAGGATGCGGTGTCGGTCAGCGCCTGCTCGATATGGGCGCGCTGGGTCAGCAGGTAGACGGTTTGGTGGTACTGCGAGTCGCCGGGGTCGCTGGCCCGGGCCTTGGTGTCGGCCCGGCTGGTGAAGGCCAGCACGCGTGGACTGTGCAGCAGTTCGCGGTACAGCGTGGCGCGTTGCTGCTCGTCGCACAGCCAGCTGAACAGCAGGCGGTTTTGCTGAAACGCCGAGTTGTCGGTCGCGTCGAAGGTACTCAGTAGCTTGGTCATGGGGGCTCCGTGATGGGGCCGACTGACCGAGATGGCTGTGGCCCGCTTTATGCCAGGATGGGTGTGCTGCTGACGAGCTGCAGTTGTTCCAGCAACGCGCTCGCAGCTTGCACGTCCTGAGTGTAGTAACCTTCTGTTACAGCGTCATACTCCAATTTGAGGATGTGCCAGGCATCCTGCGGCCGGCCTTGGGTCTGCCACAGACGGCCCAGGCTGGTGGCGCTGCGCAAGGCGGCCGCGTGGTGCTGGTGGGCGCGGGCAAACTCGAGTGCGCCCAGCAGCCACTGCTGGGCTTCCAGGCTGCGGTCCTGCCCGTGCTGGGCGGCCGACTGCAGAATCAGCTCGCCAGTGAGGCGCCGGACCTCGGCCTCGTGGTAATGCTCTTTGTACTGGCAGACCATTTCGAAGGCCTGGGCCAGCACGGCCAGGCCCTCGTCGGGGCGTCCGGCCAATGCCAGGCCTTCGGCCTGCATCGCCAGGTACAGCGGGCGGGTCACGACCGCGCCGGTGGATACCCACATGCCATAGGCTTGCCGCATTTCCTCGACCCCGGCTGCAGGATCTCCGAGTTCGGCCACCAGGCGGCCGTGCAGCAGCTGGGCATAGGCCAGCCAGACCGCAAAACCGTTTTCCTGGCAGATGTCCCGGGCGCGCTGGGCGCACTGCAGGGCTTGCGGGTGCTCGCCACGGAACAGGTGCACCGAGGCGCAGAACGCATAGGCTTCGGCCATGCTGAATTTATGTTCGAGCTGTTCGGCCACGGCGACAGCTTTTTGCGCGCGGGCCAGGGCCTGGTCGGCCTGGCCGATCTCCCACAGGGCCCAGGCCGAATAGCAAAGGCAGATGACGCCCGGGTCCTGCACCATGCTCGGGTGGTGGGGGATGGCGTCGTAAGCGACCAGGCAGGCGTCGAGCCGCTCCACCGTGGCCGCAAATTCGCCTTGGTGGAACAGGATGTTGCCGACCGCCCATTGCAGCTGGATCTTGCGGATCGGGTCGACCGAGTCGCCCAGCATGGCGGTCGCTTGGCGGGCGATGATGTGGGCGCGCTCGAAGTCGGCACGCATGAAGTGGTAGCCCTCCAGGCCGAGCAGGGTTTTCATCTGCGCGGCTTCGTCGCCGGCCCGCTGGCAGAGCTCGGCGGCGCGCTCGTACGCATGGCCGACCTGGTCGGCGCCATAGCCGTGGGTGGCGATCAACTGTCCGGCCAGCATCAGCTGCAGGCGCAGCTCGGTGCGGTCGCGCTCGGGTACCGCCGGCAGCCGGGCCAGCAGGCCCAAGCCGCTGCGCAGGTGGTTGGTGGCCTCCATGTGGGCCGAGCGGGCGGCGGCGCGGCGGGCTGCGCGTTCCCAGTATTCGAGGGCCTGGGCGTCGTTGCCCGACTGCGCAAAATGGTGGGCCAGCAGCTCGGGCTGGCTTTGCGCCAGGTCCTGGAATTGCTCGCGCACCACGTTGGCAATGGTGCGGTGCAGGCGTTTGCGGTCGCGCTCCCACAGCGAGCCGTAGGCAGCGTCGCGCACCAGCGCATGCTTGAAGAAGTAATTGGCGCTGGCGCCACTGCCTTTTTCGACCAGCAGGCCCGAGCGCACCAGGGTGGCCAACTGGGCTGGCAGATGGTTCAGCCCGATGGGTGAGGTTTCGTGGCCCAGAATGGCCTGCAGCAAGGGCAGCGAGAACTCGCGGCCGATGGTGGCGCCCACCTGGGCGACCTGTTTGGCGCCGGCCAGCCGGTCCAGCCGGGCCATCAGCAGGTCGTGGATGGTGGTGGGCACCGAGAAGCGGGCGGCCAGGGCGGCGTCGCCGCTGTGCGCCTGCACCCCCAGGTCCATCACCATGCGCGCCGATTCCTCGATGAACAAGGGCACGCCGTCGGCTTTTTCGGCCAGCAGCTGGACCATTTCGCCCGGCACGGCAGAGGGGCCGCAGGCGGTCAGTATCATGGCCCGGGTGGCGTCGGGCGACAGGCCCTTGAGCGGGATCTCGTGGACTGCAAAGCCCGGGTCGTGCGGGGGCGGCTGCTCCGAGCGCAAGGTCAACAGAATCAGCAGCGGTGCCTGTTCGGCCTCGGCCACCACGCGGTGCAAGAACTCACGGGTCGATGGGTCTATCCACTGCAGGTCTTCCACCACCAGGCAGACCGGGCCGCGCCGGGTTTCCTGCAGCAGCCAGGCGACCAGTACGTCCAGGGTACCCTGGCGTTGTTTCTCGGCCGAGGTTTTCGGCGGCGACAGATGGCCTTCTACGGGCACCGATAGCAGGGAGGCGACCAGCGCCAGATTACCGTCGTGCGCCATCTCCTGCGGCAGCCGGTGTCGGATCCTGTCGAGCTTGGCTTCGGTGGTGTCGTCGTCGCCCAGGCGCAGCCGCCGGCGTAGCAGGTCGATCAGCGGATGGAAGGCGCTATGGATGTGCTCCGGCGTGCAGCGGCATTCGATGGCCCGGTGGCTGCGCGCCGTGAGCCGGCGGCGGAACTCGCTGGCCAGGCGCGATTTGCCCATGCCGGCCTCGCCCGACACCAGGACGCAGCGCAATGCGCCGGTTTGCACGCCGGTCCAATGGGTTTCCAGCAGGTGGATTTCGGCGTCCCGGCCCACAAACGGGGTCCGCGGTGGGGCGCCTTCGCGCGGCTGCGTGGTGCCATCGAGCACTTCGCCCAGCACCTGGTAGGCGGTGGTGGTCAGCGAAAACCCCTTGAGCTGGGGCAGGCTGTCCAGGCGTTCAAAAATGAATTTGTTCTTGACGATCTGCCGCGTCGAGTCGCTGGCCACCAGCGTGTTAGGCCGGGCAATCGACTGCAGCCGCGCCGCCAGGTGCAGCGATACCCCGAAGGGCTGGCCGGCCTTGACCACCACGTGGCCGGTGACCACGCCCAGGCGCACCTGGATACCCAGCTGTGTGACCATTTGCAGGATTTCCAGCCCGGCCCGCAGTGCCCGCGCGGCCGAGTCCTCGTAGGCCAGCGGAATGCCGAAATAGCACATCACGCCATCGTCGCCCTGGGGGCTGTCCGATATGCCGCCCCAGCGCGCCACAATGCCCGCGCAGGCTGCGTGGTAGCTGTCGAGCATGTCGCTATAGCGCTCGGCACCCCACACCCCCAGCAGCTTGGTCGATTCCACCAGGTCGCAGGACATGGCTGTGACCTGGCGCAAATGGTCGCCCAGTCCGGGGCGGTCGCTGGCCGGCTGCAACACCAGTTTGGCGTCACCGTAGAGTGCCGGGGTCCAGGGGCGCCGGCCGGCGGAGTCGTGATGGGCGCTGTGCTGCAGGCCTTCCACCCGGGCCAGGCGCACCGCTTCCCCCAGGGCCAGGCCTTGCGCCAGCCCACGGTAAAGCGCGTGCATGCCGTCCACACTGTTGTGCCCGTCCATCCAATGGGTTTGTACCAATACGGGAGCGCTGCGGTGGCAGGCGGTTTGCAGCCAGGCCGTGTTGCTGGTCTGGCCGGCTGTGCTGGCCAGGCTGTCGAAGACCAGCAGCTGGGCGGTTTTGGCCTGGCGCGCAAGGTCGTTCCAGACCAGCGGAAGGGTGTGCGCCGTGGCGGGGTGCAGGCTGGGGTCGATTGCGTCTATGCAATGCACCACGTCGCTCTCGTCGGCCAGCCGCAGCAGGGCTGGGCGCTCCAGGGCCTGGGCGCTGGCTTCGGTCACGACCAGGTATTCCATGGTCCGCAGCCGGGTGGCCAAGGCATTGCTGTAGTCGTTGTGGGCCTGGCTGCTGCCTGTGCCCAGCACCAGCAGCACCCGCAGGGTTTCGCGGTGCAGGTCGACGCGCGGCGTGAAGGCCAGGGTGGCATCGGACACGATGCGCCGGGCGATCTGGAATTTCTCGCCCAGAAAGTTCTTGCCGTCGAAGGCCATTTCCCAGGGGATGTCGAGCAGCTTTGCATCCAGCTGCAGGCACAGGTCGCGCGGTGGGCTGTGGCGCAGCAGCAGGCGGATTTTTTCCGGAAACAGCCGCGCAAACAGGCCGGCGCCCCGAGTCTGGAGTTCGAGGTGGCTGGCCGGGGCCAGTTCGGCCAGGGGCGCCAGTGTGCACGGCGCCAGCTGCAGGCTGGTGATGAGTCCGATGGCGCGCCCGTCGGAAATCGCCATCGACATGCGCGACTCTTCCAGCAGCACCGTCATGGTCAGGGCGGGGGCGTCAAAGGTATGCACTGCGCAGTTCCGTCGGCGGCGGTGTCAGAAGGTGTAGCCGGCCCGCGGGGGCAGCTGGACCACCATGTCAGACATCGGATAAGCCACGCAGGGCAGGATGTAGCCCTCGGCTTTTTCCTCGGCACTCAGGCCGGGCCAGGCGATCTGGTAGCGCACCCGTCCGCTCAGCAGCAGACAAATGCAGCTGCGGCAACTGCCGTTGCGGCAGGAACTGGCGAGCAGCAGACCCGCGTGCTCGGCCGATACCAGCACAGGCAGGTCGGGTGGGGCATCAAAGTGTTCAGCCTCAGGAAAAAGGCTGACTTTGTAACGGGTTGCTTCTGATGGCATGGGTGGCTTGAGTTTAGTCTGAGCCACCCTCCGGTGCCAAGAGCCTGCGTTTTGCGGCGACAATCCTGCTCCCCCGAAATACTTTCGTTCTTTGGCCGCTGTTGGCCGCTACTTCCCCATGACCAGTCCTCTCTCTATTGATGTTCGCCCCGCCGTGCTGCGCGAGGCCCAGGCGATTGCCGATTTGCACGTGAGCGCCACCGCCGCCGCTTACCAAGGCCTGGTGCCGGACGAGCATCTGAACACCTTGCCCATGCCCAAGCGCCTGAGCCTGTGGCGCGAGGCCATCGAATACGGCGATCCGCAGGTGCAGGTGGCGCTGGACGGCGACAAGATCGTCGGCTTTGTGGGCTTTGACCGTTCGCGCGACAAGGGCACGAAGAACACCGTGGGTGAAATCTGGTCGATTTACGTGGCGGCCAGCCATTGGGACAAGGGCGTGGGCCTGGCCCTGTGGGATGCGGCCCGCGAAGCCCTGGTCGAAGAAGGCTGTACCACCGTCACCGTGTGGATTCCGCTGCGCAACGAACGCGCGCTGCGGTTTTTTGACCTGGCCGGCTTCAAGCGCGAACTCAACACCGCCAAGACCGTGCCCATGGGCGACATCAAGATCGAAGAAATCCGCCTGAAACGTGCACTGGACTGATTTGCTATTTATTAGATAGCGTATTGCGCTTATTGCGTAAGCGCTAGAGGTCTAAAAAGCATATATTTAGCGGGGTGGCGTCACCACCTCGCCGGGAGGGGCTGCATCAGCACGATCTGGCGGTTGTCGATGCGGACGTAGCCGCCGTTCTCCAGATCTTTCAATATCCGGCTGACCATTTCCCGGCTGCAGCCGGTGCGGCTGGCGATTTCCTGGTGGGTCAGGCGCTCGGTGATCTTGTGGGTGCCGTCTTCTTGTGGGCTGGCCAGCCCCAGCAGGCACTGGCTGAGTCGTCCGTAGACGTCGACAAAGGCCAGGTTGCGCGCGCTATTGGTCGCCATGCGGGCGCGGCGTATCACCTTGGACAGCAGGTGCAGCGCAAATTCCGGGTGCCGGGCAATGAAGCCCAGCAAGGTGGTACGCGTCAGCAGCGCACAGACAGTGGACTCCAGGGTTACCACGCTGGCAGCGCGGGGGCCGCCGTCCAGCGCCATTTCGCCAAAGTATTCGCCGGGGCCGATTACGCCAAAGGTGATTTCCTTGTCGTTGTCGTCGGTGCAATACACCTTGACCCGCCCGTCCACCACCACAAACAGCGTATCGCCGGCGTCGGCCTCGTGGATCAGGATCGAACCCTTGCGGTAGCGTCGCACTTCACCCAGCGGCACCAGCTCACGCACCAGTTGCGGATGGCTGGGGTCGTCGCAGAAACGTTGGGTCAGGGTCGGAAGTGGGGTTTGCATGGAATAGGCGGGCGCAAGCGGCGCACGCCAGTCTAAGCCATGGCAAGCCTGTAAAAAGACGAATGCAGGCCCGGGTTACGGGCGTAAAGGGGCGCTAAGTGGGGCTTAGTGCTGCACTGCAGCCATGTGCCGCGCCATGGGCGGCAGGATGGACACGGTTTCCACCAGCTGGCGGATGGTGTCGCAGCGGGTCTTGAGCCGGATGCTGCGTAGCTGGCTACGCACGGTGGAGATCTGCACGCCGTGGTGCTGGGCGATTTCGGTGGGGCGCATGCCGCTGCAGACCGAGGCCAGCACATTGCTTTCGGCGCTGGTCAGACCGCGTTCCCGGGCGAACAGCGCCATGGTCGAGCTGTCGCACAGCTGCTGTTTGGCAAATACCAGCAGGGCATAGGGGGTGGGTGTCGGGGCATTCAGCGGAACCACAGCCACGCTGGTGGTGCAGTCTTCACCGCCCAGGCTGATCAGGGCGCGCACGCCGCCATGGGCACGCAGCAGTGCGCGTTCCAGCTGGGCGTGGTCGGTGGGCAGCAAGGTGCTCAGACGTCCGGCCACTACGCACAGGCCGCTGCGCAGGCTGCCGGGGCCGTTGAGGCCGTCGTGCGCCAGGCGGTTGGCAAAACGGATTTGGCGGGTTGCCATGTGCACCAGGGCCAGGCCGTAGTCCATTTGCTCCAGCACACACTGCATCAGGCCCAGCGCGTCGGGGGATTCACTGGTGCTGGGTTCGTCGATGTAGTTGACGGATTCGGAGGCGAGGGCGGCGAAAGTAGAGTGCAACATGGCGGATTCCCTGGGAGCCCGCTGGTCCTGCGGTATGCAGGCCGGTGCATGGAATGCGGTAGGCAGCGTGGCTGGTACCAAGCATATGTAAACCTAGTGTTTCTAGGCGGTTACTTTGGAGGGCGGATTTTGTGACGCATGCACCAAAAACCCTGGTTTAGGGTTTGGAACAGGGTGCCGGCGAGGCTCAGCGTTGCGCCACCAGTTCCTGCAGCGACTTTTCGTAGCTGCCTAGCCAGCGCACCGCGGCTTCGCGCTGCTTGGCGGTGGTGCTGTTGTGCACCGCGGCCATGCCTTGGCAGTCCTGCTGGGCCAGGGCTGCCACATAGCTGCGGTAAGCGGCCTGGGGCGAGTGCGTGGCCCGCTGCAGCAGGCCGCGGACCGCTTGCAGGGTGTCGGCAGCGCCGGGGGCGGCGCGCTGCAGCTGGCGCAGGGTTTGGAGGATGTCGGTTTGCCGGCGCTGGCGCTCGGCGTACAGCAGCTGCGGATCGAAGCCCGACAGCTCGACCTGCTGGCGGATCAAGGCCTTCTGTGCCGGGGTGACGCGGCCATAGACCATTTCGGCACGCTCCAGGGCTTTGTCGTAGCGTTTGGCGCGCATTTCTGCGGGTTCCGGCGCCAGCCATTCCTTGCGGAACTCGGCATTGTTCTTGGCGTATTTGCGCTCCAGCTGGGCCAGCTGCGCCGGCGTCAGGCTCAGCGCCAGGGTGGTGGCGGCCGATTCGCCGCTGAGCAGCAGCTCGTCGACAAAGCCCCGCACCTGGTTGCCCATGCTGCAGATCTGTTCAGGCGCCAGGTCATTGGCGACCAGGGTCTGGGCCTGGTTCAGCCATTCGGCGTAGCTGGGCAGCTGCTGCTGGCGGTGCTGGCGCTGCAGCAGCACCAGGTCTTCGCGCAGCTGCCGGGTTTGGGATTTGTCCAGGTCCACATAGCCGTCCAGCCACCAGACAGCCAGGTCCACGCCGTTGTTGTAGCCCAGCTTGATGCCGGTGCAGGCAGGCAGCGCGGCGGCCAGCAGCAACAGGCCGATAATTCGAATCCACCCGTGCCTGCGCAGCGGCTGGAAAGCCTGTTGGACACCCATTCGGACGCTGCGCAAGCCGTTCCATTTACCTCTAAAGAAACAAGACATGGCAGAAGTCGATGTAGTCATCATGGCGGCGGGTAAAGGTACCCGCATGAAAAGCAAGTTGCCCAAAGTGTTGCATTCTTTGGCCGGGCGCGCACTGCTGGCCCATGTGGTGGATACCGCCAGCGCCCTGCAGCCGCGCAACGTGGTGGTGATTACCGGCCACGGTGCTACAGAAGTTGAAGCAGCTCTCGCAGGCTACATCAGCGCTAGCGCCCTGTTTTCTTTAAATTTCGCACGCCAGGAGCCGCAGCTCGGCACCGGCCACGCGGTGCAGCAGGCCTTGCCCTATCTCGCAGACGACGGTGTGGTGATTGTCCTGTCCGGCGATGTGCCGTTGACCCGGGCCGATACCTTGCGCCAGTTGCTGGCGGTGGGCGGCGGTGACAAACTGGCCTTGCTGACCCTGGAATTGCCCGACCCCAGCGGCTATGGCCGCATCGTGCGCGAGGGCGATGCGGTGCAGGCCATCGTCGAGCACAAGGACGCGAGCGAGGCCCAGCGCGCGATCCGCGAAATCTACAGCGGCATCATGGCCGTGCCGGCCGCCCGCCTGCGCACCTGGCTGGGCCGCTTGGACAACCGCAATGCCCAGTCCGAGTACTACCTGACCGACATCGTGAAGATGGCCGTGGCCGATGGCGTGCCGGTGGTGGCGCACAAGATTACCGACGAGCTGCAGGTCGCCGGCGTCAACAGCCCGGTGCAGCTGGCCGAGCTGGAGCGTGCCTACCAGCGCCAGCAGGCCCTGGCCTTGATGGAGCAGGGCGTGCGCCTGGCCGACCCGGCGCGGCTCGATGTGCGCGGCAGCCTGGAATGCGCGCAGGATGTGTCCATCGACGTGAACTGCGTGTTCGAAGGCACGGTGGTGCTGGGCGAGGGCGTGCGCATCGGCGCCAATTGCGTGATCGCCAATGCCCGCCTGGCGGCCGGCGTGGTGGTGCATCCCTTCACCCATATCGACGGCGAAAAAGCCGGCGTCACGGTAGGCGCGGGCAGTTTGATCGGCCCGTTTGCCCGGCTGCGCCCCGGCGCCCAGTTGGGGGACGAGGTGCACATCGGCAATTTTGTCGAGGTGAAGAATTCCACTATGGGCGATGGCGCCAAGGCCAACCACCTGGCCTACCTGGGCGACGCCACGGTGGGTGCGCGGGTCAACTTTGGCGCCGGCAGCATCACCGCCAACTACGACGGCGCCAACAAGCACCGCACTGTCATCGGCGACGACGTGCACGTGGGCAGCAACTGTGTGCTGGTGGCGCCCATCACCCTGGGTGCCGGCGGCACCGTGGGTGGTGGCTCGACCCTGACCAAGGACACCCCCGCAGGCGCGTTGAGCGTAGCCCGCGGCCGCCAGGTGGCGATTGCCAACTGGAGCCGCCCGAAAAAGGCCAAGCCTTGACCCAGCCGGATACCGCCACCCAGATCGCCGAGCTGCAGGCCCGCCTGCAGCAGAGCGAGGCGCGCAATGCGGCGCTACAGGACGAACTCGAGCACTTTGTGCGCAATGTCTCGCACGATCTGCGGGCCCCGCTGCGGCATATCAGCGCCTATGCACCGCTGGTGCGCGAGATGCTGGCCGAGGGCGAAGACCCGGCCCCTTGCCTGGACACGCTGGAGCAGTCGGCGCGCAGCATGGCCCGCATGGTCGATGCGCTGCTGGAGCTATCCCGCCTGGGCCGCATCCCACTGCAATGCCAGCCATTGGACATGGCCGCGCTGGTCGCCGAGGCCCGGCGCGAGCTGGCCGCCGACTGCGCCGGCCGCAACATAGCCTGGCAATTGCCCGACACTTGGCCGGCGCTCAACGGCGACGCCGCCTTGCTGCGCCAACTGTGGCGGCATCTGCTGTCGAACGCCATCAAGTTCACCCGGCCCCGGCTGCAGGCGCAAATCGCCATGGGCTGGGAGCCGGCTGCCGAGGGCTTCAGCTTCTGGGTGCGCGACAACGGCGTAGGTTTCAACCCGGCGGCCAGCGGCACGATGTTTGGCCTGTTCCAGCGCCTGCACACGGTCTCTGAATTCGAGGGCGCCGGCATCGGCCTGGCCCTGGCCCGCAAGATCGTGCAGCGCCATGGTGGCAGCATGTCCGCACAGGCGGTGCAGGATGGTGGGTGTACCGTGCGCTTTACCTTGGCGGCGGGTTAGCATGGTGATAATCCGCCCATGGCTCCGTGCCACCCCAGATTACTTCCATTGAAAGAATCGATAATGAAGAAAACACTCCTTGCTGCCACCTTGCTGGCGGTCGCATCCATGGCCCACGCCGAACCCAATCCCGCCAAAAAAGAGCTGATCAACAAATTGCTGCAAATCCAGCAGCCTGCGGTGGACATCACGGCGTCGGCCCTGGCCGAACAACCCTTGCTGCGCCTGAAGCAGCAAGTGGAGGCCGCCGTCCAGTTCCGCGTGCCGCCCGAACGCCGCGAAGCGCTGGGCAAGGAAATCCAGGGCGACGTCAAGAAATACATCGACGAAGCCCGCCCGCTGTTGCGGGAGCGCGCGAACAAACTGGCCCCTTCGACCATCGGCGTGTTGCTGGACGAAAAGTTCACGGAAGACGAGCTGCGCCAGCTGATCGCGCTGTTGGAGTCGCCGGTACAGCGTAAATTCAACCAGCTGGGCCAGGAACTCCAGAAGTCCCTGGTCGACAAGCTGGTGGCCGACACCAAGGGCCAGATCGAGCCCAAGCTGAAGACCCTGGAGCAGTCCATTGGCAAGCGGCTGGAAGCCGCGGCGCAACCCGCCAAGTAAATCTAAAGAAATATGGCTCTGGCGTAGGCATTACCTGCGCCAGCAGCTATTTGCCCGCAGCTATTTATTAGATAGCAACTGCTGCCGGGTTCAGGCCGTGGCCAATTCCCGCGCCACCGAGCCCGCATAGGCCAGCCCGGCCGCCACGCTGGAGAAGCGGTCGCCGACCACCATGCGCGACTGCGGGAACAGGGCTTGCAAAGCCTGTTGCAGCGGCGCCAGCGCCGACGAGCCGCCGGTCAGGTACACAGCATCCGGCCGCTCCACGCCGGCCAGTTCCACACATTCCTGCGCGCACTGCACCACCCGGGCCAGTTGGGCCTGCAGCGCCTGGGCCAGGTCTTCGGGCGTGAGCCGGGCGTCCAGGCCACGCTCAATGCAGTCCAGGTCGATATCGGCCGGCGCCGCGCTCAGCGAGCAGGCGATCTTGGCGGCTTCCACATTCGCTAGGATGTGGTGGCCTACGCGATGCTGCAGCACCTGCAGCAGCCGCTGGTGCATCCGGCGGTCGGTATAGGCGTCGCGCAGATCGGCGGCCTGGGCCAGGCTTTTGCGCGAATACGACTGGTGGATCAGATGCCAGGTGCTCAGGTCGAAAAACACGCCGGAGGGCACTTCGCGACCGCTGGGGCCGGTATGGCCCAGGCCCAGCAAGGGCATGGCGTGGCGCAGGTTCAGGATCTGGTCGAAGTCGGTGCCGCCTATGTGCACGCCGGTGGTGGCCAGAATGTCGCGGCTGCGGTCGCCCAGCGCCTGCCGGCCGGGCCCAACCCGCACCACGGTGAAGTCCGAGGTGCCGCCGCCAATGTCGACCACCAGCACCGTGGTGTCCTGGGTGACGCGGCGCTCGAAGTCAAAGGCCGCGGCAATCGGCTCCAGCTGGAACTGCACTTCGTCAAAGCCGGCGGCGCGCGCAGCCTGCTCCAGCGTGGCCTGGGCCAGCGCATCGCGGGCCGGGTTGCCGTCGACAAAATGCACGGGCCGGCCCAGCATGGCGTGCTGCACCGCGTGGCCCAAATGGGCTTCGGAGCGCTTCTTCAGCTCCTTGAAAAACAGGCCCAGGATGTCGGAAAAACCCATCAGTTGGCCGTTGACCACGGTTTTCTCGTCCATCAGGCTGCTGCCGAGCAGGCTTTTGATGGAGCGCATCAGCCGCCCGTCGGTGCCGGCCAGATAGGCCTGCATGGCGGCAGTGCCAAAGCTGGTGTGCTGGTCTTCGTGCGAGAAGAACAGCGCGGTGGGCAGGGTGGGCTTGCCTGCGTCCAGCGCGATGGTGTCCAGGCTGCCGTCGGCGCGCACCAGCGCCGCCACGGTATTCGAGGTGCCGAAATCGATACCGAGCATCATCCCTTGCTCGCCCCCAGCACCGACTGCAGGAAGCGGCTGATGTCGGCCACCTCCTGGGGGTGCACGCTGTGCGGCATGGGGTAGGTATGCCATTGCACCGGGTAGCCCAGGGCCAGCAAGGCCTGGCGCGAGGCCTCGGCGCGCGGCAGCACGACCACCGGGTCGGCCGTGCCGTGGGCCATGTAGATGGGGGTCCGGGCGTTGGCCGGATGCCGCTCAGCGGCCAGGGTGCCGGCCAGCGGCAGATAGCCGGACAAGGCCATGATGCCGGCCAGCCGGGCGCTGTGGCGCAGCCCGGTGTGCAAGGCCATGGCGCAGCCCTGCGAGAAGCCGGCCAGCACGATGTGTTCAGGCGCAATGCCACGGGCGACCTCGTGGGCGATCAGGGCTTCGATGGCCAGCGCCGAGGCGTGGATGCCGGCTGCGTCTTCCTGCCGCACCAGGTCTACGTTTTTGATGTCGTACCAGGCGGGCATCACATAGCCGTTGTTGATGCTGACCGGCATGGTCGGCGCATGCGGAAACACGAAGCGGATGGGCGCGCAGCCGCGCAGGTCCAGCTCGGGCACGATCGCCGCAAAGTCGTCGCCGCTGGCGCCCAGGCCGTGCAGCCAGATGATGGCGGCGGTGGGATGGGGCGCGGTTTCGATTTCAATGCGCTGCAGAAGAGTGGTCATGGTGCGTACTAAGGGTTTTCCGCAGGTTCGCGGCGTCAGGAGGGTAGTGATTCTAAGGAGCTACGGTGAACCCGGGCAAAATCGCCCGCATGCCCTTTCTGCGCCACTGCCTCTTGCCAGCCGTCTTCCTTGCCTTTTGTGGGCCCCTGGCGTGGGCCGCGGACGCACCGGCCAGCAAGGACATGCAGATCGTCCAGCGCATCGACGACGTGCTGGTCGGGGTGGATGCGGTGTCGCTGGAGATCCTGGGCCGCCGCCATGTGGCTGGCACCTATTTCTTGATCAATCTGCGCCGGCCCAGCCCGGTGGCCGGCTATGCCGATTTTGTGGCCGACTGCCAGGGGCCGCTGCGCATCGCCACCCTATCGTCCACCCTGCCGTCGGGTTCGCTGCAGCCCGAGCCGCCGCCCCTGTTGCCCCGCCGCGCCACGGCGCTGGACCTCGAGAGTCTGAGTTTCAACCCGGTACATATGCTGGACGGCACCTGGCTGGTGGCCGAATTCGCCTGCCGCAGCAGCAGCCAGCCCGGCGCGGCACGCCATATTGCCCGCCAGCTGCGCGAAAAAGGCGGTCCGCCCGACATGCTGAGCGTGTATTGCGACCTGCAGGCCGACGGCAGCAACGAGACCCGGCGCGGGGTGGAAGTGCGCTTCAGCGAACAGGACGACGCGGTGGCGGTGAACCACCAGTGGCTGAGTTCGGGCTTTGTGAGTGACACCGAGGTGGTGTTCGGCAGCGGCGCCCAGTGGGTGGTCGACCGCCAGGCCCGCCGCGCGCGCCTGCTGGGCGGCAGCGGCGCGCTGCTGTTCGAAGGCAAGTGCGACAGCCGCGCACCCTAGGGTTTAGGCCAGCAGCGCCTGCGCAAACTCCCGCGCGTTGAAGGTTTCCAGGTCTTCCAGCTGCTCGCCCACGCCGATGAAGTACACCGGAATCGGCCGCTCCTGGGCGATGGCGGCCAGCACGCCGCCCTTGGCCGTGCCGTCCAGCTTGGTGACGATCAGGCCGGTGAGCTGGATCGCGTCGTCAAAAATCTTCACCTGGCTGACGGCGTTCTGGCCGGTATTGCCGTCGATCACCAGCAGCACCTCGTGCGGCGCCGTGGCATCGGCCTTCTGCACCACGCGGCGGATTTTCTTCAGCTCTTCCATCAGATGCAGTTGCGTGGGCAGGCGGCCGGCGGTATCCACCAGCACCACGTCGCGGCCACGGGCCTTGCCGGCGCTCACCGAATCGAAAGCCACGGCGGCCGGGTCGCCGCCTTCCTGGCTGATGATTTCCACCGTGTTGCGGTCGGCCCAGACGCCCAGTTGCTCGCGTGCCGCGGCCCGGAAGGTGTCCGCTGCTGCTAGCAAAACACTAGCGCCTGACGCAGACAGGTGGCGCGTCAGCTTGCCAATCGACGTGGTTTTTCCGGCGCCGTTGACGCCGGTGACCATGATGACGGTCGGCGTGTGCTGGCCGATCACCAGGGCTTTTTCCAGCGGTGCCAGCAGCGCGGTGATGGATTCGACCAGCAAGGCTTTGACGGCCTGCGGCTCGGTGGCCTTGGCGGCCTTGACCCGCTGCTTCAGGTCGGCCAGCAGGTGCTGGGTGGCCTTGACGCCGGTGTCGGCCATCAGCAGCGCGTCTTCCAGTTCCTCGTACAGCGCATCGTCGATCTGCGTGCCGGTGAACACGGTGGCGATGCTGGAGCCGGTCTTGCGCAGGCCGTTCTTCAGCTTGCCCAGCCAGTCGGCGCGCGGGGCGGCGGGGGCGGCCGGCACGGGATCGGCAGCTGGCTTGGCCGCGAAAGGGTTGCGAAGCCAGCTGGAGGCGGGGGCTTCGGGTGCTGGCGTAGAGGCGGGGATAGGCAGGGGCGCAGGCGCCGCGGCGGGGGCGGGAATCTCGGGGGTAGGAGGTTTTTTCTTGAAAAAGCTGAACATAAAGGGCGTTCTTAGAATCAACCATTCTATGAAACGCCTCTTGCCCCTGTTGTGCTGCAGCCTCAGTGCCCTGGCGAATGCCCAGATTGCCCCCTCCACCACCCCGACCACGGCCACGCAATGCGGGCTGGCGAATGGCTTGACGGTCATCGTCCAGCCCGACCACCGGGCCCCCACGGCGGTGCAAATGCTGTGGGTCCGCGTGGGTGCCATGGACGAGGTAGACGGCACCTCGGGCGTGGCCCACATCCTGGAGCACATGCTGTTCAAGGGCACGCCCAGCCTGGCGCCTGGCGAGTTCTCGCGCCGGGTGGCAGCCCTGGGCGGGCGCGAGAACGCCTTCACCGCCAAGGACAACACCGGCTACTACCAGCAGATCCCCGCCGCCAAGCTGGAAGCGGTGATGCAGCTGGAGGCCGACCGCTTTGCCCACAACCAGTGGAGCGACGACGAGTTCAAGCGCGAGCTGGAGGTGGTGAAGGAAGAACGCCGCATGCGCGTGGAGGATTCGCCGCGCTCGCTGATGCACGAGGCATTGACCGCCACCGTCTTCACAGCCTCGCCCTACCGCCGCCCGGTGGTGGGCTGGATGAGCGACCTGGAGGCCATGACGGCCGACGACGCCCGGGCCTTCTACCAGCGCTGGTACGTACCGGCCAATGCGGCCCTGGTGGTGGCTGGTGATGTGGAGCCGGCCCAGGTCTGCGCGCTGGCCCAGAAGCATTACGGCAGCATCCCGGCGCGCGCCGTGCCGGCCCGCAAGCCCCGGCTGGAGCCGCAGCAGGTCGGCATCCGCCGGCTCGACTACAAGGCCCCGGCCGAACAGGCCTATGTAGCCCTGGCCTTCAAGGTGCCCAAGCTGGCCGAGGACAACGACGACGCTTTGGCCTTGACCGTGCTCGCCGCGGTGCTCGACGGCTACAGCGGCGCCCGGCTGGAGCGCGCGCTGACCCAGGACCGCGGCCAGGCCGGTGGCCCGGTGGCCGACAGCGCTGGCGCCTACAACGGCCTGGTCGGGCGCGGCCCCCAGCTGTTCATGCTGGACGGCGTGCCGGCCGCCGGCCACACTACGGAAGAAGTGGAAGCCGCCCTGCGCGCCCAGGTAGCCCTGGTAGCGCAGAACGGCGTCACCGAGGCCGAGCTCAGCCGGGTCAAGACCCAGTGGGTGTCGAATGCGGTGTACAAGCTGGACTCGGTGTTCAACCAGGCGCGCGAGCTGGGCAGCAACTGGGTGCAAGGCCTGCCGCTGGACGCCAACGACCGCCTCATCGCGCGGCTGCGTGGCATCACGGCGGCCCAGGTGCAGGCGGTGGCGGCGCGCTACTTTGGTGACGACCAGCTCACCGTGGCGGCGCTGCGGCCCCAGCCGCTGGACCCGAACCGACCCAAGAAACGCCCAATGCCCACCGGAGATCTGCGCTGATGTTTACTATTAAAAATATAGCTGCTTGCGCAGGTTATATATGCACTATCGGCATTTTTTGCTTAAATTCTGCCATGGCGGCGATTCCGGTCCAGCACTGGACCCAGCCCAGCGGTGCCCAGGTCTTTCTGGTGGCCAGCCCGGCGATTCCCATGCTGGACGTGCAGCTCGACTTCGACGCCGGCAGCCGCCGCGACCCGGCCGCGCAGGCCGGCCTGGCCAGCATGACGGCGAATATGGCGACCCAGGGCATGCGTGCCGTCGGTAAAGACCCGGCGCTGGACGACAACGCCGTGGGCGAGGCCTGGGCCGACCTCGGCGCCTCGCTGGGCAGCAGTGCCAGCGCCGACCGCATGAGCTTTTCGCTGCGCAGCCTGACCTACCCCGACCTGCTGGACAAGGCCACGGCGCTGGCTGCGCGGCAAATCGGCGAGCCGGCGTTCAGCGACAGCCTGTGGCAGCGCGAGCGCCAGCGCGTGGCAGCCCAACTGAAGGAGGCCGCCACCCGCCCCGGCACCGTGGCCGGCCGGGCGCTGGCGGCCGCAGTCTACGGCAGCCATCCCTATGGCTACCAGCTGACCGAGGCGACCCTGGCGCGCATCCAGACCGCCGACATGCGGGCGCTGTATGCGCGCAGCATCCTGCCCTGCCGGGCCACCGTCAGCCTGGTCGGTGCGGTGGACCGGGCCCAGGCCGATGCGCTGGTCACCCGGCTGCTGGCGCGCCTGCCGCAGACCGCCTGTGCGCCCTTGCCGGCCCTGCCGGAGGTGGCGCCACTGGCCCAGGCCAGCGATCAGCGCATCCCCTTTGATTCGGCCCAGGCCCAGGTGATGATTGGCCAGCGCGGCTACCCGCGCAGCGACCCCGACTTTTTTGCGCTGCTGGTTGGCAACCACATCCTGGGCGGCGGTGGCTTTGGCTCGCGGCTGACCAGCGAGGTGCGCGAAAAGCGCGGCCTGAGCTACAGCGTCTATAGCGGCTTCGGCCCAGGCCTGCACGCGGGGGCCTTTACCATCGGCCTGCAAACCCGGCCCGACCAGGCCACGCAGGCGGTGCAGGTGGCCAAACAGGTGCTGGCCCGGTTTGTGGCCGAGGGCCCGACGGCCGCCGAGTTGCAGGCCGCCAAGGACAATCTGGCCGGCGGATTTGCGCTGCGTATCGACAGCAACCGCAAACTGCTGGACAACGTGGCTAACATCGCCTGGAACCATCTGCCGCTGGACTACCTGGACCACTGGACCCAGCAGATCGAACGCGTGACGCAAGCCGACATCCAATTGGCTTTCCAGCGTATCTTGCAACCTGAAAAAATGGCCACCGTGGTGGTCGGAGAAAACCCATGAGCACGTTGCAACGCCCCACCAAGCAAGCCCCCAAGAAGACCAAGCCGCGCCCGTCCGACCCGCACCCGACCAGCGGCAAGCCCGGCGAGATCCGCATCATCGGCGGCCAGTGGAAGCGCATCCGCCTCACCGTGGCCAGCAAACCCGGCCTGCGCCCCACGCCCGACCGTGTCCGCGAAACCCTGTTCAACTGGCTGGGCCAGGACCTGGGCGGCTGGCGCTGCGTGGACGTGTTTGCCGGCACCGGCGTGCTGGGCTTCGAGGCGGCGTCGCGCGGCGCGGCCGAGGTGCATATCTTTGAGCAAGACCCAGCGCTGGTGGCCCAGCTGAAGGCCACGCAGATCAAGCTGCAGGCCGGCGCCACCCAGATCCAGCGCGGCGACGGCGTGGCGGCGCTGCGCCAGCTGGCGCCGGCCAGCGTGGACCTGGTGTTCTTGGACCCGCCGTTCGAGTCCGGCCTGTACGAACCGGCGTTGGGTGCCGCGGCCAAGGCGCTGCAGCCCAAGGGCTTTGTCTACCTCGAAGGTCCGAGCAAATGGACCGACGAATTGCTAGCCCCGTTCGGCCTGCGCGTCTACCGCTACCTGAAGGCCGGCGCGGTGCATGCGCATCTGCTGCAGGCCCAGGGCGCAAATGTCGGAGATACCGGAGGAGGGGCATGAACCCGCCGGTCCTGGCCGTCTACCCCGGCACCTTCGACCCCATGACCCTGGGCCACGAGGACGTGGTGCGCCGTGCGGCCCAGCTGTTCGACCAGGTGATCGTGGCCGTGGCGGCCGGCCACCACAAGAAAACCCTGTTCAGCCTGGAGCAGCGCATGGAGATGGCGCGCGAATCGGTCAAGGCCTATCCGCAGGTGCGGGTGGAGAGCTTTTCGGGCCTGCTGCGCGACTTCGTGGTGGCGCGCGGCGGCAAGGCCATGGTGCGCGGACTGCGCGCGGTCACCGATTTCGACTACGAATTCCAGCTGGCCGGCATGAACCGCACGCTGATGCCCGACGTGGAAACCGTGTTCCTGACACCCAGCGACGGCTTCCAGTTCGTCTCCAGCACCTTTGTGCGCGAGATCGCCTTGCTGGGCGGCGAGGTGCACAAGTTTGTCTCGCCCTTTGTGCAGCAGCAGCTGGACGCCAAAGTGCGCAGCCTAGCGGCCCAGCCGGGTCAGCCAGGCTAGCAAGGCCGCATTCACCGCTTGCGGCTGCTCCATGGTCAGCATATGGCCGCACTGGGGCAGCAGTTGCAGCTCGGCGCCGGGTACCAGCGCGGCGATCTCCTGCGACAGCGCGGGCGGCGTCAGCAGGTCGGATTCGCCGCACAGCACCAGGGTCGGGCAGCGCACCTGGGCCAGGTGCAGGCGGGCGTCGGGCCGGTCCATGATGGCGCGGTTCTGGCGTATCCACTGGGCGGCGCCGGCACGCAGCACCAGGTCTTTGTAGCGCCGGGTCAGGGCCTTGTTGCCGGCCTGCTCGCGCGAGAAGGCCAAGGAGGCGCTGGCCCGCACGAATTCCGACACCCGGCCCTGTTCGAACATCTGGATCGCGCCTTCGCGCTGGCGCCGGTGCAGCGCGCTCTCGGGCCGCGCGCCGGTGCCCAGCAGGGCCAGGCCGCGGACACGTTGTGGCGCCTGGCGGGCGGCTTCCATGGCCACCATGCCGCCCATGGAGGCGCCGCATAGCACCAGTTCGCCCGCATGCTCTTGCAGCAATGCCTGGGCCATGGCTGCGATGTCGCCGTGGCGGGCGTGCACATCGGTCACCGTGGTGCGCCAGCGCGGCGGCAGGGCGGCGAGCTGGTCTAACCACATCTCGGCATCGGCTGCCAGGCCGGGGATCAGAATCAGTTGGGGCATGCGGGAATCTTCGGGCGGAGGGGAAAATTGGCCTATGCTGGCCGTATTCAAACCCCGGGAGAATACGCCATGAAGATCTTGTTACCCCTAGACGGCTCCGAGGTGTCGCTGCAGGCCGTGCGCCAGGTCATCAGCATGGTGCGCCAGGGCCTGCAGGCCGAGGTAGTGCTGGCCAATGTGCAAGAGCCCGCGCACCTGTACGAGATGGTGATGGCGGCCGATCCGGCGCTGATCGCCCGGGCCAGTGCCCAGGCCGGTGCCAAGGCGCTGAAGGCCGGCGAGGCCTTGTTGCGGCATGCCGGTATTCCGTACGCCACCGAAGTGGCCACCGGCGACCCGGCCCACACGCTGATCGACATCGTGGAGCGCTTTGCCTGCGACATGGTGGTGATGGGCGCGCGCGACAAGGGCAGCCTGCGCAGTGCGCTGCTGGGCTCGGTGTCGCACGAGGTGCTGCATGCGGCCAAGGTGCCGGTGATGCTGATCAAGCCGAGTGAGGCGCCGGAAGCGGAGCCAGAATTCGAGGAAACGGCCTGATTTTTCTGGCCGGACTAGGTGATTTCCCATGCTCCGGCCTACGTGGTTTCCCATACGCTGAAACACAGGGGCTTGGCTATGATCGCCCCAGTTCAACAGGAGCATCCATGAAAAAACTCGTTACCTTGGTCGCATTGGCGGCTGTCGCTGTGTGCAGCCAGGCGGCCGATTTCCCCAGCAAGCCGGTCAGCATCGTCGTGCCTTTCTCGGCTGGCGGCCCTACCGACCGGGTAGCCCGTGACCTGGCCGAAGCTTTGCGCAAGCCCCTGGGCGGCGTCAGCATCGTGGTGGACAACGTCGCCGGTGCCGGTAGCTCGATCGGCTCCGCCAAGGTGGCGCGGGCCACGCCCGATGGCTATACCTTGCTGTTGAACCACATCGCCATGGCGACCATGCCAGGGCTGGTGCGCAACCTGCCTTTCAAGGTGGATAGCGACTTTGAATACCTGGGTCTGGTCAATGAAGTGCCCATGACCCTGGTGACCAAACCCAGCATGCCGGCCAACAACTACAAAGAGTTGACCGCCTGGCTGGCGCAGAACAAAGGCAAGGTGAATCTGGGCAATGCGGGTGTGGGTTCGGCATCGCATTTGTGCGGCCTGTTGTTCCAGAGCGCCTTGCAGTCCGACATGACCACCGTGCCCTACAAGGGTGCGGCTCCGGCGATGACCGACCTGATCGGTGGCCAGATCGATCTGATGTGCGACCAGACGACCAACACCTCTGGCCAGATCGAAGCCAAGAAGGTCAAGGCGTTTGCCGTGGCGAGCAGCAAGCGCCTGACGACTCCGGCCCTGAAGGACCTGCCCACACTGCAGGAACTGGGCTTGAAAGACTTTGAAGTCACCATCTGGCATGGCCTGTATGCGCCCAAAGGCACGCCACCGGACGTACTGGCCAAGATCAACGCAGCATTGAAAGTGGCGCTGAAGGACCCAGACTTCATCAAGAAGCAAGAAGGCCTGGGTGCGGTAGTGGTGACCGACAAACGTGTCGAACCCGCGGAGCACAAGAAGTACGTGCAGGCTGAAATCGCCAAGTGGAGCCCTGTCATCAAGGCTGCCGGCGTGTACGCGGACTGATTGCGTCTGTGTTGATCTAAGCCGCTGCGCCGCCAGGCCCAGCGGCTTTTTTATTTACCAGACGACTTCGACGTTGTCCTTGGCGCAGCGCTGCAGCATGGTGATGAAGGGCTTGGCGCGCTGCTGTAGCGACACGCTGTCCATTTCATGGGCCTTGGCCTCGGCGGTGGCGGCGCGGCGGGCAGCGTTGTCTTGCACGATGGCGGCCTCCAGCGCGCTGATTGCGCCCGGGATTTCGGCCGGCAGGATGATGCCGTGGGCACCGGTGGTCTTGCCCAGAATATCCAGTATCTGGCGGCCATTCGGTTCGAGCATGACAAGGTCGCCGTCCGCCTTGGATTTGAATTTGTAGATCATGGAAGCTCCGTTGGAAATGGTGTCACCATTGTGCCCGGCTTGCTGCCGTTAGACTGGCATGATGCGGCCCGTAACTTCCCTAGGATGTGCGCTATCCCCGGGTCGCGTGCCACCTGGGCCATGTCCATTTCCCACAGGAGATTTTGAGTGTCCGACATCCATATGCAGCGTGAACATACCCTGGGCTTGCCCGCCGCACGCAAGCTCGCCAACGAATGGCTAGAGCAAGCAGAAAGCCGGCTGGGCCTGAGCTGCACCTATGTCGAGGGCGCGAGCTGCGACGAGATTTCCTTTGAACGCGCCGGCGTGAGTGGGACGGTGCAGGTCACCGAAGACCGCTTTGTGCTGGACGCCGAGCTGGGCTTCTTGTTCAGCGCATTCCAGGACAAGATCGAGACCGAAGTGGCCCGGCGGATGGACAAGCTGCTGGCGCAGGCGGCTCAAGCCTGAAATTTATAAGAAAAAGGCCGCTGGCGCTTGTTATATAAGCGCCAGAAGCTATTTTTTGTATAGCGTTTGCAGCCAGTTCAACTGGTAAATACTTCGGCGTCTTGCAGTGCAGCCCCGACCGCATCCTTGGCCGACAGCAGCGGCGTAATGCCATCCGGCCACTCTATGCCAATAGCAGGGTCGTTCCACGCGATGCAGCGCTCGTGTGCGGGTGCGTAGTAGTCGGTGGTCTTGTACAAGAAATCGGCTGATGCGCTGAGCACCAGAAAGCCATGGGCAAAGCCGGGCGGTACCCACATCTGGCGGTGGTTGTCTTCCGACAGCTCCTCACCGACCCATTGGCCGAACGTGGGCGAGCTGCGGCGGATGTCCACCGCCACATCGAACACCGCGCCACGCACCACGCGCACCAGCTTGCCCTGCGGGTTCTGTACCTGGTAGTGCAGGCCGCGCAGCACGCCCTGGGCCGAGCGCGAATGGTTGTCCTGCACAAAGGCCAGATCCAGGCCAGTGGCCTGGGCAAACGCCTGCTGGTTGAAGCTTTCGTAAAAGAAGCCGCGGGAATCGCCAAACACTTTGGGCTCGACAATGAGCACATCCGGGATGCGGGTGGGCGTGGCTTTCATTTGCGCAGCTCCTCTTTGAGCATGCGCAGCAGGTACTGGCCATAGCCGTTCTTGGCCAGCGGCTGGGCCAGGCGTTCGACCTGCTCGCTGCTGATGAAGCCGTTGCGCCAGGAGATTTCTTCCGGGCAGGCGATCTTCAAGCCTTGGCGACGCTCCAGCGTGGCGATGAACTGGCCGGCTTCCAGCAGGCTGTCGAAGGTGCCGGTATCCAGCCAGGCATAGCCGCGCTGCATGATTTGCACGTCCAGCGTGCCCCGGTCCAGGTAGGCTTGGTTGACGGCGGTGATCTCCAGCTCGCCACGGGCACTGGGCTTGACGGCCTTCGCAACATCCACTACCTGGTTGTCGTAGAAATACAGGCCGGTGACGGCGTAATTGCTCTGCGGCTGGGCGGGCTTTTCTTCGATGCTGGTAGCCTTGCCTTGGGCATTGAACGCCACCACGCCGTAGCGCTCGGGGTCATGCACATGGTAGGCAAACACCGAGGCACCGGCGGTTTTGGCATCGGCTGTGCCCAGCAGCTGGGCAAAATCATGGCCGTAGAAGATATTGTCGCCCAGCACCAAAGCGCTGGGATCGTTGCCGATGAAGTCTTCACCGATCAGAAAGGCCTGGGCCAGGCCGTCGGGGCTGGGCTGTACCGCGTACTGCAGGTTCAGTCCCCACTGCGAGCCATCGCCCAGCAACTGGGTGAAGCGCGGCGTATCTTGCGGCGTGCTGATGACCAGGATGTCGCGTATGCCGGCCAGCATCAGTGTGCTCAGCGGGTAGTAGATCATCGGTTTGTCATAGACCGGCAGCAGCTGTTTGCTGATGGCCAGGGTGGCGGGGTGCAAGCGGGTGCCGGAGCCGCCGGCGAGGATGATGCCTTTGCGTTGGGTCATGGGGTGGGAAGTGTCTCGTTGAGCATGCGGGCCACACCGTCCTGCCAGTCGGGCAGGGTCAGGCCAAAGGCGGCTTGCAGTTTGTGGGTGTCCAGGCGGCTATTGTGCGGCCGCTTGGCGGGAGTCGGAAAGGCTGTAGTGGGCACGGCTTCGACGGCATCGGGGCCGGCTTTCAGGGCTACGCCGGCCTGCTGGGCCAGGCTCAGCACATAGCGCGCATAGCCGTGCCAGGAGGTCTGGCCGGCCGCCGCCAGGTGGTAGATGCCTGCCAAAGCGGGGGCGGCCATGGCCGAGCGCAAGGCCAGCGCTGTCACATCGGCCAGCAGCTCAGCCCCGGTGGGCGCACCGATCTGGTCGTCGATCACGGTGAGTTGCGTGCGTTCCCGGGCCAGGCGCAGCATGGTTTTGGCAAAGTTGCCACCCCGCGCTGCATAGACCCAGCTGGTACGGAAGATCAGGTGTTTGCTGCAGGTGGCCTGGATACGCTGTTCGCCCTCCAGCTTGCTGCGGCCATAGACACTCAGCGGGGCTGGACTGTCGGTCTCCCGCCAGGGCTGGTTGCCGCTGCCGTCGAACACATAGTCGGTCGAATAATGCACCAGCCAGGCGCCGAGCTTTTCGGCTTCGGTTGCCAGCACGCCGGGGGCCAGGGCGTTCAGCGTGCGTGCCAGCTCGGGCTCGCTCTCGGCCCGGTCTACGGCGGTATGGGCGGCGGCGTTGACGATGACATCGGGATGCAGGCGGCGCACGGTATCGGCCAGGCCATCCAGCTGGTTGAGGTCGCCGCAGTAATCGCTGCTATGGCGGTCCAGCGCGGTCAACTGCCCGAGTACCGCCAGGCTGCGCTGCAGTTCCCAGCCGACCTGGCCGTTCTTGCCCAGCAGCAGGATTTTCAGCGCAGGCTTCATGCGGCGCGGGCTGCGTAGTTGGTCTGCACCCAGTCGCGGTAGGCACCGCTTTGCACGCGGGCCACCCATTCGGGGTTGGCCAGATACCACTCTATGGTTTTGCGGATGCCGGTGGCGAAGGTTTCGGCAGGCTTCCAGCCCAGTTCGCGCTCGATCTTGCCGGCGTCGATGGCGTAGCGGCGGTCGTGGCCGGGGCGGTCGGTCACATAGGTGATCTGGCTGGTATAGCTCTGGCCGTCGGCGCGCGGGCGCAGGCTGTCGAGCAGGCCACAGACGGTGTGGACGATGTCCAGGTTCGGCATTTCGTTCCAGCCGCCCACGTTATAGGTTTCGCCCAGGCGGCCGGCTTCGAGCACGCGGCGGATGGCGCTGCAGTGGTCTTTGACATACAGCCAGTCGCGCACCTGTTGGCCGTCGCCGTAGATCGGCAGGGGCTTGCCGGCCAACGCGTTGACCACCATCAGCGGGATCAGTTTTTCCGGGAAGTGGTAAGGGCCGTAGTTGTTGCTGCAGTTGGTGGTCAGCACCGGCAATCCATAGGTATGGTGGTAGGCGCGTACCAGGTGGTCGCTGGCGGCCTTGCTGGCCGAATACGGGCTGTTCGGTTCGTAGGGGTGCGACTCGGTAAACGCTGGATCGCTGGCGGCCAGCGATCCATAGACTTCGTCCGTGGACACATGCAGGAAGCGAAAGCCGGCTTTGGCGTCGCCCGTCAGGCTGCCCCAGTAGGCGCGTACGGCTTCCAGCAACTGGAAAGTGCCGACCACATTGGTCTGGATGAAGGCTTCGGGGCTGTGGATGGAGCGGTCTACATGCGACTCGGCTGCGAAGTTGATGACGGCCCGGGGCTGGTGCTCCGCCAGCAAGCGGGTGACCAAGGCGTTGTCGCCAATATCTCCTTGCACGAAGATGTGGCGGCTGTCGGCCTGCACGCTGGCCAGGTTTTCGATATTG
Source organism: Rhodoferax ferrireducens (assembly GCF_031458075.1). Classification (GTDB taxonomy): domain Bacteria; phylum Pseudomonadota; class Gammaproteobacteria; order Burkholderiales; family Burkholderiaceae_C; genus Rhodoferax_B; species Rhodoferax_B ferrireducens_A. The sequence continues at coordinate 129,313 of NZ_JAVDXT010000004.1, forward strand.
CCGGCGTAGGTGAGCTTGTCGAGGTTGACGACCGGTTCGCCCTGCTGCGCCACCCAGTCCAACACAAAATTGGCGCCAATAAAGCCGGCGCCGCCGGTGACGAGAATCATAATTTTCCTTGTAGAACATGGCGCTGGTATGCCTGTGCCACTCAGCGCCTTAGCTGGTAAAGTTTATCCCACTGGATTGGAGGCAATCCGCTGCTAGCCTTAGAGCGTTCGCTCTAGCCATTTAGGATGCCGCACCTACACCCGGCGTATGACACTGCGTACAGTGCTTGCCATGCGCCGCAATTGCCATAGGCTACGGCTAATCTAACCCCCACTTTGCGAGACCCCCATGGACAAGCAGCAACACAACCCCGCTGGCGACAACCCTTCCGACGTACCTCCCAAGCCCAGCGTCAAAGATTCGGCCCAGCAAATCTGGCTAGCGGGGCTGGGGGCTTTTGCCAAGGCGCAGGAAGAGGGCAGCAAAGTCTTTGAAGCCCTGGTGAAAGACGGCATTGGCATGCAAACCAAGTCGCAGGCCATGGCCGAAGAAAAACTTGCCGAAGCGGCCAGCAAGATGACCAGCATGGCCCAGGGCATTTCTGAGCGCGCCACCGGCCAGTGGGACAAGCTGGAGAACATCTTTGAAGACCGGGTTGCCAAGGCCTTGAAGAAGCTGGGTGTACCGTCGGCCCGCGATGTCGAGGTGCTGACTGCCCGGATCGAAGAATTGAGCCAGCTGGTGCAAACCCTGGTGGCCCAGCAAGAACCTGCAGTCAAGGCCAAGGCCGCCCGCGCGGCCAAGCCGGACGCTTGATTTCTTCCTTGGGTTTGTGGATGCACTAGCGCGATCCCTAGTGCAACTGTGGGATCGCCTGGGGTAGAGTGCAGTCTTCCATCACGGGGGAAGACATCCATGGCGAAAAAAGCGCCGCGCCGCACTGCAGAACGCATTCTGGAGGTCACGCTGGATCTGTTCAACCGGTTTGGCGAACCCAATGTCTCTACCACCCTGATCTCGGCCGAGCTGTCCATCAGCCCCGGCAACCTGTACTACCACTACCCTGCCAAAGAAGAGCTGATCAATGCGCTGTTCGACCGCTACGAGAGCGGCCTGACCGAGCTGCTCAGCGCCAGCGATGGCGTGCGCGACGTGGAAGACGCCTGGTTCTTCATGCACACCCTGTTCGAGCTGATCTGGCAGTACCGCTTTTTGTACCGTGATCTGAACGACCTGTTGAGCAATAACCGGCATCTGGAGACCCATTTCCAGGGTGTGCTGAAGCACAAGACCCGCGCCTTGCAAGTCCTGCTCGACGGCATGGCCCAGGCCGGTGCCCTGCAGATCGATGCGCGCGAAGCCGAGGCCACTGCGACCAGCATGGTGGTCATGCTCACCTACTGGCTGAGTTTTGAATATGTGCGCGACCCCCGCCATGCGCTGGAAGCCGACAGCGCCCAGCAGGCCTTGCTGCGCGGCGCCCACCATGTATTGAACCTGTTGCTGCCCTACCTAGAGCCCAGCCAGCGCCAGCATTTGCGCACCCTTGTGTCGGCCTACGCCAGCCCGGCCGCCCAAGCCACGACCTGAAACCCGTCCATTCACCCAGGAGACACGCCATGGCCCAATGGACTACGTTCCCCCACCCGGGCGAATATGCGTTTGATGCGGTCAGCACCGCCAAGAGCTGGGAACGGCTGCACCGCGGCGACTCCGAGCCGCTGCCCACCGATGCGCTGCTGCTGGAGGCCTGGGCCCTGTTCCATAACGGCGAGTTCGAGAAGGCGGCCGATGCCGGGCTGCAGATCGGCTGCCCGGGTTATACCGTGGCCAACAAGGCCATCAGCATCTACGCCACCTATCTCGAGCCGCATGAAAAAACCCGGCTGGACCTGTTTATGGATGTCGCCGAGCGCGCCGAAGCCCAGGCGCTGGCCGATCCCCAGAACGCCAATGCCTGGTACTGGCATGCGTATGCACTGGGTCGCTACAGCCAGGGCATCAGCGTGGCCAAAGCGCTGGCGCGGGGCCTGGGCGGCAAGGTCAAGGATTCGCTGGAAAAGACCATCCGCCTGCAGCCGCGGCACGTGGGCGCCCATATTGCGCTTGGGGCTTTCCATGCCGAGGTGATCGACAAGGTCGGCCCCTTGATCGGCAGCATGACCTATGGCGTGCGCAAGGATGTGGGCCTGAAGCTGCTGCAGGAAGCCCTGCGCCTGAATCCCGGCTCGGCGATTGCGATGGTCGAGTACGCCAATGCCCTGGTGATGCTGGATGGAGAATCGCGTATGGCCGAGGCCACCCGGCTCTACGAACAGGCCGCCGCCGCCGCGCCGCTGGATGCGATGGAGCACCTGGACGCCGACATGGCGCGGGCCGAACTCGACAGTTAGACCGCGGCCGCGGTTTTTTGCACCAGGATCTCGCCGCGCAGCGAGAACGACATGGCTTCGGTCACCCGCACATCGACCATCTGACCGACCAGGCGCGGCTGGCCCTGGAAGTTGACCACGCGGTTGCATTCCGTGCGGCCCATCAGCTCCAGCCCTTCGGCGCTGGGGCGCTTACTCGGGCCTTCGACCAGGATGCGCTGCACCGTACCAACGCGGCTGGCGGCGATGGCGCGCACGCTGTCGTTCAGCACGGTCTGCAGATGCTGCAATCGCGCCAGCTTGACGCTGTGTGGCGTGTCGTCGGCCAGGTTGGCCGCCGGGGTGCCGGGGCGCGGGCTGAAGATGAAGCTGAAGCTGTTGTCGTAGCCCACGTCGTGCACCAGCTTCATCATCTTCTGGAAGTCTTCCTCGGTCTCGCCGGGGAAGCCGACGATGAAGTCGCTGCTCATCGCCATATCCGGGCGGATGGCGCGCAGCTTGCGCACCGTGCTCTTGTATTCCATAGCCGTGTAGCCGCGCTTCATGGCCATCAGGATGCGGTCCGAGCCGTGCTGTACCGGCAGGTGCAGATGGCTGACCAGCTTGGGCAGCTTGTCGTAGGCGTCGATCAGCCGCTGGGTGAATTCATTCGGGTGGCTGGTGGTGTAGCGGATGCGCTCGATGCCAGGGATGTCGGACACATATTCCAGTAGCAGCGCAAAGTCGGCGATCTCCGCCGTGCCACCCATGGTGCCGCGGTAGGCGTTGACGTTCTGGCCCAGCAGCGTCACTTCTTTCACGCCCTGGTCGGCCAGGCCGGCGACTTCCACCAGCACGTCTTCAAACGGGCGCGACACTTCTTCGCCGCGGGTATACGGCACCACGCAGTAGCTGCAGTACTTGGAGCAGCCTTCCATGATGCTGACGAAGGCGGACGCGCCTTCGACCCGGGCCGGCGGCAGGTGGTCGAACTTCTCGATCTCGGGGAAGCTGATGTCGACCTGCGGGCGGCTTTGCAGCGCGCGCTGGTTCAGCATCTCGGGCAGGCGGTGCAGGGTTTGCGGGCCGAACACCACGTCCACATAGGGCGCACGGGCGATGATGGCCGCACCTTCCTGGCTGGCCACGCAGCCGCCAACGCCGATCTGCACGCCTTTTTTCTTCAGGTGCTTGATGCGGCCCAGGTCGCTGAACACCTTCTCTTGCGCCTTCTCGCGCACCGAGCAGGTGTTGAACAGGATCAGGTCGGCCTCGTCCACGTTCTGCGTGGCCTCGTAGCCCTGGGCGGCGTGCAGCACATCGACCATCTTGTCCGAGTCGTACTCGTTCATCTGGCAGCCGAAGGTTTTGATAAAGACTTTTTTGGACATGGGGAACTCTCAGTGCGCAGGGCCGACCAGCGGCCCAGGCTTAATCGAAAAAGGTAAAGAAGCGCGAGGGATTGGCGGTAGGCCGTTTGACCGCAGCCTCGGCTTCGGTCAGCACCCACACCTCGGAGAGTGCACCGTTGATTTCCCGGATGTAATTCACTTTGACCTTCTGGCCGACCAGGGCGCCCGACAGCAACAGCATATTGTTGGTGCCATGGATACGGGCGCCGGGGGAGAGTTGGTCGAGCTTGCCATCGAGCACCACCTGGGGCGGCACGGTCACTTCCAGCGAGCCGCGCAGGGCAGCGGCCGGGAACTCCCGGGTCTGTGCCCAGGAATTTAAAGAAAACAAGGCGCTAGCGCAGATAAATGCTGCGCTAGTAGCTACATTTTTAATAGCTGATGGGGTGGGGGCAGGGATAGTCATGCAGCGGTTCGTGGTGTACATCCAGAGGCTGGTGGAGGGCGGATTTTACCGTGGGGTGGGGGAAGCGGGTGCTGGCGGCGCCTCGGCGGCCTGCGCGGACTTCATCTGCATCAGCAGCGCATGCAGCATTTCGGTCGACAGGCCATGGACCACCAGGCGGTGCCCGGCCCGCAAGGTGCTGAGCGGCACCAGCGGATGCTTGTTGTTGAGCAGGATCAGGTGCTGCGGCGTGTTCAGGATGGTGGCCACGTAGATGCCCACGGTTTCGTCCAGCTGCAGCGAATTGGCGGCGCGCCAGAAGTCGTTGTCCGTCAGGAACAGCTGGTAGATCGGCGTGAAGCACTCGATGGCGGTTTGCAGGTCGATCTTGTTCAGCCGGCCATGGGGGAAGTGCGCCAGCGCCAGCGGCGGTTCTTGCACCATGCTGAAGTCCGGCTGCACCACCGGATGCAGCTGCTGGCCGGCCGCGCGCAAGGCCTGGTTCAACCGGATCACGAAGTTGAACAGGTTCAGGTCGTGCTTGAGAAAGAAGTCGTCCTTCAGATCGTCCAGGCGCAGCGGCTGCAGCGGTGCGGTGGCTACGGGCGTGGGGGCGTTCTTGGCGATGAATTCCAGAATCTGCCCGCCCAGGTGGAAGTGGCGCATCACCAGCCAGTTGGCCTCGGGCGATACCAGCCGCTTCAAGCCTTCGGCCAGCAGCCAGTGCAGCAGGCGCGATGCCGCCCAGCGCCGCGGCAGAAAGGCTTTGACCACCTGGATCAACACAATGCAGGTGCGCGCCAGCGGCCGCACAAAGGGCAGCAGAAACTGCCGCGACACCGAACACGAGTCGGCCAGCCAGGCCTGCTTCACGTGGTCGGGCAGCGGCGTGCTCTGGTCCAGGTACAGCGCCAGCCAGGGGTTGGGGTCCAGCGGGTCGTAGGCTTGGGTCAGGAAGTCGGGCGGGTTTTTCATGGCTTAGGCGATGTGCTCAAACTGCATCAGGTACAGCTGGGCGGTGTGGCGGGCGGTTTGCAGAATCGCTTCCGCGGCCGACGGGTCCAGCGCCAGGGTGATTTCCACCGCAGCCAGCCAGCGGGCCAGGTGGTTTTCGTCGTTGGCGCCGTGGTATTCGAGGAAGCGGAACGCGCTGGGTGGCAGTGGCAGCTGTTGGCGCAGCAGCGGCAGCAGGGCGGGCACGATGCGCTGGCCCGTGCCTTCGATGACGTAGATGGCGCCCAGCAAGCCCAGTGGATTCTCGGTGGCGGCCAGGGCGTGCAGGTAGCTGTTCAGCGCCTCGCCTCCGGGGTTGCGGCGCAGGCCGTCCAGCGGCAGGCTGCCGCCCGCAGCCAGGTAGTCGCGGTACAGGATATGGAAGTCGTCCTGCTCGTCGCTGGCATGGGTTTCGATCAGCGCGCCCAATGCGGCAAATGGCCCGGTCAGCGCGGCGACGGCCTCGCGCATCCAGCGGCTGCCTTCGCGCACCTGGGGCACCCACTGGGCTGTCCAGTTGCGGTAGTCGGCGGTGCTGAATTGCCCGGCCACCAGCTTGTGGACCACTGGGCTGCGCCATACTTGGGAGCGGTAGCCGTGCCAGATGTCGGCCAGGGCAGTGAGCAGCGGCTGCAGCGGGGCCGGTGCGTGCAGCGGGTCGTGCGGCGCAGCAATGGATTCAACCGGTTGGGCGACAGGCTCGGGCGCGGAACGGCTGATCGGGGCATCGGCGGCCTCGACTTCCAGCAGCATGTAGGCGGCGCTGATGCGGCCGGATTCGGGGATGAAGCAGAGGATTTTTTCGCCCGGCTTCAGGCTATGGGTGTCGATGAACTCGGCCAGCATGATGAAGATCGATGCCGCCCCGGTATTGCCGCGGGTGCGCAGATTGTTGTACCAGCGTTCCCGCGGGATCTCTAGCCCGGCCTTGGCCAGCAGGTCGGCCACCACCGGGATGAATTTCTCGGACGAGTAGTGGCACAGGAAGTGGTCGACCTCGCTGGATTGCACCCAGCCTGCGTTGACCAGTTTGACGTACTCGTGGATGGACACATCGAACAAATGCGGCAGCAGGCGGATGTCCTGGCGCAGCGACAGGGCGCCGGCCGCCTCGGCCTCGCTGGCGCTGGGGTAGTCGAGGAACGAGGTGCTGCGGTCTTCGCTCAGGCCCAGCTGCATGCAGACCGGGTAGTCGCCGGCAAAGCTCTGTTGGTGGATCCAGTTCAGCTTGAGCCGGACCCCGGAGCGGCCCACCGTACCATTGGCGCCGTGCAAGCCGTGGGGGCTGTCGCTCAGCAACAAGGCACCTGCGCCATCGGACAGCATCCAGCGCAGGAAATGCGCGTCGAAGTCGCTTTGGTAGCCGCGCGGGCCAAACCGGCTGCGCTTGAACATGCGCGAGGGCATTTCGGCGGCGACTGCCAGCGCCTGGTGGTGGGCGCCCAGTTCTATCCCCTGGGCCGCGTGCAGCAAGGCGCTGACGCCGGCCGCGCATACGCCTTGGCTGGACAGGGTCGCCATCGGCGGTGCGCCCATCTCGCCCTGCACCATGTTGGCAAAACCTGGCATCAGCGCGTCGCCACCCGATGAGCCGACGCTGAGCAGCGAAACATCGGCCATGCGGGCCCCGGCGCGGGCCAGGCAGTCCTGTGCGGCTGCGGCCGCCATCTGGGCGTGGGAGCAGACGGTTGTGCCTTCTGTGTCGATCGCGTAGTGGCGCGACTGGATGCCGTTCTCGGCCAGGATGCGGGCCTTGATACGACCGGAGATGCGGTTGAGGGGGGCAATGTAGTTGTCCATCTCCTCATTACCAACCGCTGCACCGGGCAGGAAATAGCCCGCAGATTCGATATAGACGCGTTCAAAACGGGTAGGCATCAAGCAGTCTCGCTGGTTTGCATAAGTGATTGGCTGCGCCAGCGCGGCAGCAGCGGGCCCAGCACAAAGGTGGTGAACATATACGGAACCAGCCCGCCGCAGATCAGCCGGGGGTGGATCTGGCCACGGTAGCGCGCATGCAGGGCCGGCAAGCGGGACCAGTGCGTGCGCGCATGCAGGTGGTGGGCGGTGTGCAGGCCGATGTTGAACAGCAGAGGGTTGAGCCAGCCCTCGAAGTTGCGGGCGAAATCCATGCGCGAATGGCCGTCTGCATGCGCATGCTGCAGGTAGTTGGTGGCCAGCAGCCAGTGCAGTCCGTGCAGCTGTGGAATCCAGATGAGCAGCAACCATTTTTGCCAGTCGAGGTAGGCCAGGCCGCCCCACAAACCACCCACCAGCAGGTATTGCAGCAGGCAATACCGAAACGCTCCCGGAGCCCGGCGCCGCAAACGGGCCAGCCAGCGAAAGAACAGCGGGTATAGCGCAGCCGTGGCCTGAAACGGGTGGAGCAGATAGCCGACCAGATGGTTGGTGTCTCTGCCAAACCGGTAGGTGCGGGCAGCGTCCTGTGGCCCATGGCGGTAGCGGTGGTGGTTGGCATTGTGGGTCGCGTGGAATACAAAGCCGGGGTGGCCTTGCAGCAGGCTCAGCCACAGATCGGTCGCCCGGTTCAGTGGGCGGCTGCGCCATATCTTCAGATGCGCGAGGTTGTGGTGGACCACGCTGATGCCCAGCGTCAAGAACAGCATGGGCAGGTACAGCCACCAGGTGAAGCCATAACGCCATTGCCAGGCCGCCAGCGCAGGCAGTAGCAGCAGGTACAGCACAGACTGCCAGTCACGCGGGTGGCGCAGCATGGGTCAGGGCTTGCGCCCGTGGCGGGCAATCTGTGCCTGGGCCGCATCGGGTGGCAGCGCGGTGCCGAACAGCCGGTCCATGAACGGAAACATGAAGCCAAAGTTGCCGTGGTAGCACGCATGGTGCAAGTGGTGGCGGCGGGCGCCGTTGAGCCACCAGCGGTCACGGTCCGCATCGGGCAGGAAGTCGAAGTTCGAATGGCCGATGTTGTTGAAGACGATGCTGAACACTGGCACGCTTAGCAGAGCCCACACGCTGAAGTCGTGCAGCAGCATGGGCAGCAACAGTACATTGCCCAGCATCAATGCCTCCACTGGATGGAAGCAGTAGGTGGACCACGGCGTCACCACCACCGAGCGGTGGTGTAGCAGGTGGAAGCGGCGCAGCCAGCGGGTGTGCAGTAACCAGTGGTTGGCATAGAAATGCACTTCGTTCCATACCACCAATACCGCTACCTCCAGTGCTATCTGCCATCCGCTGGGGTTGACCGCTAGCCTGGCCCAGCCCCATTGCAGAAAGCTCCAGGGCACGACGCTGCCCACACCAAACAACAGTACGCTGAGGGCCGACTGGGTTTGCTCCCGCGCCTGCTGGCCGGGTCCGAGTGGGCGCGGGTCCAGCGTGCGGCCGTGGCCCAAGGCGGGCATCAGATGGTGGGTAATTAGTTGGTTGAGGGCGCCCATGCCCCAGTACAGGCTGCCGAAGAAGATGCAAGCCCACAGCATGATCTGGTGCCAGCTAAGGCCAAGCAAGGTGTCGCGCATCGGTTCTATGTTGTTTTTATGTAGGACGAATTTCGAAGGTGACGGACCCGGCTATTGCTCGCCGCCCGGCCCGGTTGCAGCATGGGACAAGCATATTAACGCAGCGCTTTGGGCGCATGAAAACCCGCTGTTTTCTGGCCCGCATATTGCTTGATGTCACGAAATGGTCGCGGATTGGTCATAAACCGCCACTAGGATTGCGCAAGCTCAGGGGGGCTATTAGTATGCAATCGGGGTAAGCAGAACTTACATTTTGCGACCACATCGCCAGCCTAGGCTGGGTGTTTGCGAATGCTGTTGCCGAGGGTGCTGGCTTTGCCTGCATGCCGAGGTCGTTCGCGGGGCCCTGATCTTTCACCGTCAAATGTGTTTCTAACGGATAACCAAAAGGAAGTGATATGCCGCGTCAAATGTTCAAAGTTCTTGCTGTATCAGCAGCTGCCGCTGTCGCCTTGGGTGGCGCGCAAAGCGCTTCGGCCCAGTCGGCCCAGCTCATCGCTGCAGCCAAAGCCGAGGGTGAGCTCACAGTCATCGCGCTGGCGCGTTCCTGGTGTGGCTACGGCAAGATGATCGACGCCTTCAAGGCCAAGTACGGTATCAAGGTGAATGAGCTGAATCCAGATGCCGGTTCGGGCGACGAGCTGGAAGCCATCAAGGCCAATAAGGACAACAAGGGCCCACAGGCGCCCGACACCATCGACGTTGGTTTGTCATTTGGCCCACAGGCCAAGGCGGCCGGTTTGCTGCAACCCTACAAGGTGGCGAACTGGGCCACCATCCCCGATTCATCCAAGGACCCAGAAGGCTACTGGTACGGTGACTACTACGGCGTACTGGCCTTCCAGGTCAACACCGACCTGGTCAGCAAAGTGCCAACCGATTGGAGCGATTTGCTCAAGGCTGACTATAAGAATGCCGTGGCATTGGCGGGCGATCCGCGTTCCGCCAACCAGGCTATCCAGGGTGTGTTTGCCGCTGGCGTATCCACTGGTGGCGGAGACCCTGCCAAAGCCGCCAATGCTGGCCTGAAGTACTTCTCCGACATGAATAAGGCCGGCAACTTTGTGCCAGTGATCGGCAAGGCCGCATCGTTGGCGCAAGGCACGACCCCCATCATCATCCGCTGGGATTACAACGCCTTGGCTGATCGCGATGCACTCAAGGGCAACCCCAAGGTGCAGGTAGTGGTGCCTAAGACCGGCGTGGTTGCGGGTGTCTACGTGCAGGCTATCAGCGCCTACGCTCCCCACCCCAATGCGGCCAAGCTGTGGATGGAGTACTTGTATTCCGACGAAGGCCAGATCGCTTGGCTGGACGGCTACTGCCATCCGATCCGCTTCAACGACCTGGTCGCCAAGAACAAGCTGCCCAAAGCCATGCTGGACAAGCTGCCGCCGGCCGAAGGCTACGCCAAGGCGATGTTCCCCACGCTGGACCAGCAGAACGCAGCCAAGGAAGTGATCACCAAGCAGTGGGATACGGTGGTCGGCGCCGCTGTGAAGTAAGCGCCGAACGCCTGGTGCGTTCATAGCGCTGGCGTGGCCGTCCTGGCCATGCCAGCTCCCTGTTGGGGTTGATGTGAAACAACTTTCATGGCTCGGGGTGCTCTGCACCCGAGTCCAAGAAAGTTAGTGCTTGGCTGAAAGGCGCAGCGTACGTGACTACTTCTTTGACTTCTGGGCCCGCTGCTGCGCCGCCCAAGCCCGGTGGCGGGTTGAATTGGCATTGGCTAGGTGTGCTGCCGTTCCTGTTGTTCGCCACCCTGTTTCTGATTCTGCCGACCGCTTACCTGATGGTTGGCGCGTTCCAGAACGAAGCCGGCCACTTCACGCTGGCCAATATCCGCGGCTTGATGGACGACAACGTTCTCAATGCCTACTGGATCAGCTTCCGCATCAGCGCCGCGTCGGCTCTGGGAGGCGGCATCATCGGCTTTCTGCTGGCTTGGGCCGCAGTGCAAGGCAAACTACCCGAGTGGATACGGCCTACGCTGATGACCTTTTCTGGCGTGGCTTCCAATTTTGCCGGTGTGCCCCTGGCCTTTGCCTTCCTGGCCACCCTGGGACGGGTTGGGCTGGTTACCACGCTGATGCGCAAGTACCTGGGCTTCGATCTGTACTCCACCGGCTTCAGCATCCTCAGCTTTACCGGGCTGACGCTGACCTATCTGTACTTCCAGATTCCCCTGATGGTGCTGATCGTTTCGCCTGCGCTCGAAGGCTTGAAGCGTGAATGGCGCGAGGCCTGCGACTGCCTGGGCGGTTCGGCCTACCACTACTGGCGCTATGTGGCGCTGCCGGTGCTGTGGCCCAGCATCATGGGTGCCATGCTGCTGCTGTTTGCGAATGCTTTTGGTGCGGTGGCCACGGCCTATGCGCTGACCGGCAGCTCGCTGAACATCGTGCCGATTCTGCTGTTCGCGCAGATCCGCGGCGACGTGCTGCACAACCCGAACCTGGGCTACGCGCTGGCTCTGGGTATGGTGGTGATCACCGGTATTTCCAATGCGGGCTACATCTGGCTGCGCAGCAAATCGGAGCGGGGCCGCACATGAAACCAACTTCTCGGCTGGGTGCCTGGATCGCCATCGGCATCGGTGCCAGCTACTTCCTGATTCCGCTGCTGGCGACTTTCGAGTTCAGCCTGCGCATGCTGCGTGGCGAGTACAGCTTCGAGGCCTACCGCGTGGTGTTTGGCGACCCGCAGTTCCAGGCCACGTTCGGCTACTCCATCGTGATGGCGCTGGTGACCATTGTGGTCGGTGTGCTGCTGGTGGTACCCACCGCCTACTGGGTGCAACTGCGCCTGCCCAAGCTGCGGCCGCTGGTCGAGTTCATCACCTTGCTGCCGCTGGTGATTCCGGCCATCGTCATCGTGTTTGGTTATCTGCGCATCTTCGGCAGCAACTCGTGGATACCGCTGACCGGCAACGAGCGGGCGACCGACTTTCTGCTGGTCTGCAGCTACGTTACCTTGTCCCTGCCGTACATGTACCGCTCCATCGATACCGGATTGCGGACCATCGATGTGCGCACCCTGACCGAGGCCGCCGAGGTGCTGGGCGCGGGCACTTTCACCATTCTGTTCAAGGTGATCTTCCCCAATGTGCGTTCGGCGATCTTATCGGGCGCCTTCCTCACCTTTGCGGTGGTGATTGGCGAGTTCACCATGGCCAGCCTGCTGAACCGGCCGGCGTTTGGCCCGTACCTGCAACTGGTGGGGGCTAACAAGGCGTATGAGCCGTCGGCGCTGGCCATCATGGCCTTCTTGATCACCTGGGCTTCCATGGGCCTGATCCAAGTGTTCGGGCGCAATGCCAAGAACGCCAAGCAATAAATTCCGTTTACAGAAAAGCACCGCATGGCCTTCCTTGAAATCTCCCATCTGAAAAAAGTCTTCGGCAACCAAACGGCGGTGCATGACTTCACCATGGACATCGAACGCGGTGAGTTCATTACCTTTCTCGGCCCTTCGGGTTGTGGCAAGACCACCATCCTGCGCATGCTGGCCGGGTTTGAGGGGCCGTCCGGCGGGGTCATCAAGTTCGATGGCAAGGATGTCACCCACACACCGACTAGCCAGCGCAACATCGGCATGGTGTTCCAGTCGTATGCGCTGTTTCCGAACATGACGGTGGCCGAGAACATCGGCTTTGGCCTCAAGGTGGCCAAGATGCCGCAGGAGCAGATCCATGTGCGGGTGACCGAGATGCTCAAGCTCATCGGCCTGGCCGCGCTGGGTGCGCGCTATCCCTGGCAGCTGTCGGGCGGTCAGCAGCAACGTGTGGCCCTGGCCCGCGCGCTGGCCGGCAAGCCGCAGGTGCTGTTGCTGGACGAACCTCTGTCGGCCCTGGACGCCAAGATCCGCGTCTCGCTGCGCGAAGAAATCCGGGCCGTGCAGCGCGAGCTGGGCATCACCTCGGTGTTCGTTACCCACGACCAGGAAGAGGCTTTGTCGATCTCCGACCGCATCGTGGTGCTGAGCGAAGGCCGGGTCGAGCAGATCGGTACGCCCAGCGAGGTCTACAACTTTCCGCGCACCCGTTTCGTGGCCTCGTTTGTCGGCACCCTCAACCTGCTGTCCGGTGTGGTGGTGGATGCTGCGGCCGGCCAGATCTCGGTAAACGGCCAGCCACTGGTGACCTCGAATTCCATACAGGGTGCCGTGACCGGCCAAACTCGGGCACTGGCGATCCGACCCGAAGCCATCGCGCTGGAGGCTCCCACGCCGGGCCGCAATTCTCTGGCGGCGACGGTGGAAGAAGTGAACTTCCTGGGCGCCGTGGTGCGCATCCGGGTGCGTATGGGTGCGGTGGCGATTTCGCTGGATGTGTTCAATAACCCCCACCGCACGCTGCCGCAGCGCGGTGAGAATATCACCCTGGGCTTCTCCTTCGACAACCTGCTGGTACTGGAAGAAGTGGCCTGAGCATGGCGATCAACACCTCTGTTTTGCCCGACCAGCCCGCGGGCTGGTCAGCGGCCAACCGCCGCGCCATCAACCAGCTGCTGCAGTCTGTGGGCAATTGCAGCGCGGGCTATGACCCGGCCCGCAAACCCTATGCGGTGTTCGACTGGGACAACACCTGCATCATGAACGACACCGAGGAGTCGCTGCTGCTGTACCAGGCGGACAATCTGCTGTTCAAGCTGACCCCCGCAGAGTTTGCCGAGGTGCTGCGCCAAGGTGTGCCCGAGGGCGTGTTCCACCCCGACTACACCAACCTCGATGGCCAACCGGTGGCAATGGCCGAACTGGCGGCCGACATCGACGAAGCCTATGCCTGGCTGTATGCGCACTGCGCAGCGCTGGGCGGCACGCAGCCCTTGGCGGAGTTGCGCGCGAGCCCGCAGTTCCAGAATTTCCGTGCCAAGTTCTACTACCTGTACGGCGCCCTGTGTGACACCTATCCGATGGAGGTGGGCTACAAGTGGATCATCTATTTTTATAAAAACTTCACGCCTGCCGAGCTGCAGGCGATGGTCGCCGATTCGATTGCCTACAACCTGGCCGAGAGCCTGCACCAAGCGGCGATTCCCAGCAGCGAACAGCAGCCGGGCCGCGCTGGCCGGGTGGCGCCGGTGCACTTCTATGGCATGCGGGTCCACGCGGAAATCGTGGCCTTGATGGCTACGCTGCGCGCCAATGGCATCGATGTCTATGTTTCCACCGCGTCGATTGACGATGTGGTGCGGGTGTTTGCGACCAACCCTCTGTACGGCTACAACATCCCGGCCGAAAACGTGCTCGGCTTGAAGCTGGAAATGGCCGACGGCAAATACACCAATGTGTATAAGAAGGACTGGCATTTCAACTGGGGCCCAGGCAAGACCATCGGCATCCGGAACGTCTTTGTGGCCCAGAAGGGCTATGGCCCGGCGCTGGTGTTTGGCGACAGCGATGGCGATGCCTGGATGATGAAGGACTTTGCCGATACCCGGCTGGGCGTGATCATCAATCGGCTGCACGCCGGCGTGATTGGCCAGAACAGCCTGCAGGCCGCTACCACCTTGGGCCAGCCGGATGCGCGCTTTCTGCTGCAGGGCCGCGACGAACACACCGGTTGCTTCAACGCCGATGAGCGGACGCTGAAATACGGCCAGACCGAGGTCCGGCTGCTAGCCTGAGGTCAGACCGAAGGCGTGGCCGCGGGCGCGGCGCGGTGCCTGCCCAGGGTGCTGCGCGTCAAGGCAAACGCCACCAGCGCCGAGCCGGCGATGCCCGCGACCATGGGCCGGGCGCTGCCGTCGACAAACAGTCCAACCAGGGCCATCACCACCGCCCCGGTGACGAACTGCAGCGTGCCCATCAACGCCGACGCGGTGCCGGCAATCGCGCCATGTTCTTCCAGCGCCAGTACGGCCGTGGTCGGCACTACCAGGCCGAGGAAGCCGTAGCCTATGAACAGCAGCACCATCATCACCTCCAACTGGTCGATGCCGGCCAGGTTCAGCGCCAGCAGCAAGGTCATCAGCGCCGCATAGCCGATCACTGCCACCTTGACCACCGGCACCAGGCCGAAGCGCAGGCTCAGGCGGCCGGTGAACTGCGAGGCGCCGATGAAGGAGGCGGCGTTGGCCGCAAACGCCATGCTGTACTGGCGTGGCGTCAGCCCGTAGTGGTCGATCAACACAAAGGACGAGTTGGCCAGGTAGGCAAAAAAGCTGGAGATGCCGAACGCGCCTATGAACACCAGGCCCAGGAAATGCCGGTCGCGCAGCAGCACGCCGTAGGCGGCGAGGGCGCTGCGCACCGTGCTGTCCACCCGTTCGGACTGCGGCCGGGTTTCGGGCAGGCTGGTCGCCAGCAACAGCAGGCCTAGGCCGGCGGCCACGGTCACCGCCCAGAACACGCTGCGCCAGCCAAACCATTCGATCAGAAAGCTGCCGGCCAACGGCGCCAGGATGGGGGACACGCTGAACACCAGCATCAGCAGCGACATCAGCCGCGCGGCGTCGTGGCCGGTGTGCAGGTCGCGCACCACGGCGCGCGGTACCACCATGCCGGCGCAGGCGCCCAGGCCCTGGATGAAGCGCAGCACCACCAGGGTGTGGATATCGGGTGCCAGCGCGCAGCCCACGCTGCCGATGGCAAACAGCACCAGCCCGAAATACAGCGGCGCCTTGCGGCCCACCATGTCGGACACCGGCCCGTAGATCAGTTGCCCTATGCCCAGCGAGATGAAGAAGGCCATCAGGCTGGCCTGCACCGCGCCGATGGAGGCGTTCAGGCTTTGGCCGATGGACGGCAGTGCCGGCAGGTACATGTCGATGGCGAACGGGCCAATCGCGGACAGCAGGCCGAGTACGAGTGCGGCGCGGAAGAAGTTCGATTTCATGGGGGTGCTGGGTAAAACGGAGCCAGAAACGGAAAAAACCCGCAGAACGGTAGCTCTGCGGGTTTTAAATGTTTTTGGTGGTGATAGGTGGACTTGAACCACCGACATCAGCATTATGAATGCTGCGCTCTAACCAACTGAGCTATATCACCAACAGCCCGAAATTATATACCGGTTTTTCGGCGACTGTTCAGCGGTGGGTAAAAACTGCTTTGCGCTTGCCGATGAAGGCGTCCATGCCTTCCTTTTGGTCGGCGGTGGAGAACAGCGCGTGGAACAGGCGGCGTTCGAACATGATGCCGTCGCTTAGGCCACCTTCGAACGCGCGGTTCACCGCCTCCTTGGCGGCCATCACGGCCAGCTGGCCGTAGTCGCAAATCATCAGCGCCGCGCCCAGGGTTTCGGTCATTAATTGGTCCAGCGGCACGACGCGGCTGACCAGGCCGCTGCGCTCGGCCTCGGTGGCGTCCATCATGCGGCCGGTCAAGGCCATGTCCATGGCTTTGGACTTGCCCACGGCGCGCGGCAGGCGCTGGGTGCCACCGGCGCCGGGGATCACGCCGATCTTGATCTCGGGCTGGCCGAACTTGGCGTTGTCGGCGGCGATGATGAAATCGCAGGCCATGGCCAGCTCGCAGCCGCCGCCCAGGGCAAAGCCGCTAACCGCAGCGATCACCGGTTTGCGCACGCTGCGGATGGTTTCCCAGTTGCTGGAAACGAAGTCGGTTTTATAGGCTTGGGCAAAGCTCAGGTTGGCGATGGTGGCGATGTCGGCGCCCGCGGCAAACGCTTTTTCGCTGCCGGTGACGATGATGCAGCCAATGTTTTCGTCGGCATCAAAGGCCTTGAGTGCATGGCCTAACTCGTCCATCAGCTGGTCGTTCAGCGCGTTCAGCTGCTTGGGCCGGTTCAGGGTGACGATGCCGACCTTGTCGGCCTCGGTGCGTACGGTAATGCTTGCGTAGTCCATGGATCACCTTGCTTCAAAAGAAAACGGATTGCTATGGTAAACGTAGCTGGTAGCGCTGGTGGAATATGCGCTACAGCCTATTTTTGTATAAATTATTCGGGGCTGGGCTCCAGCCAGGCGCTGATGCTGCGCGGGGTTTCTGCGGCCAGTCGCCAGGTGGTGGTGCTGGCCACCGAGGGCAAGGTCAGCGGCAGACGCAGCAGGCGCTTGTCGCGCGCCACCAGGGCCGTCACTTGCCGGCTGTGGCCCGCATACAGCAGCAGATCGTCCAGCTTGGACATGCGCCAGCCACTGCCATCGGCCAGCTCCACGGCCAGCCATTCGTCGCCCGCTGCCATGCCGGCCTGTTCGGCCGCGCCACCGCGCAGCACCACCTTGACCTGCAGGCCCTGGCTTTCGCCCACGCGCAGGCCCAGGCGCTGGGCCAGCTGGGCCGGGTCTTCATGCACCGCCACGCCGTGGCCGGCCAGCAGGTCTTTCAGAGGCAGCTCGCCCGTGCCGTGCACCCAGGCCTGGATTTCGGCATCGAAGCTGCGTCCGCCCAGCGCGGCCAGCACTTCGGCAAAGTCGGCTTCGCGCATAGGGCCGGCCTGGCAACGGGTCCACAGCGTGCGCATCACCTCGTCCAGTGTGGTTTGGCCTTCGCCGCGCAGGGTCAGGTCGAAGCACAGGGCTACCAGCGCACCTTTGGTGTAGTAGCTGACGGTGGCGTTAGGCGTGTTTTCGTCCTGCCGGTAGTACTTGACCCAGGCGTCTCGGCTGGCCTGGGCGACGGACTGCACCAGCCGGCCCGGGGTTTGCTGCACTTGGTTGATGGTCTTGTTCAGCAGCTTCAGGTAGCCGGCGTTGTCCAGCAGGCCGGCGCGGCGCAGCAACAAGTCGTCGTAGTAGCTGGTGAAGCCTTCGAAGAACCACAGCAGCGGCGTGTACTGCTCGGCGTCGTACTGGTAGCGCGCAAATTCGGCGGGCCGCAGGCGCTTGACGTTCCAGGTGTGGAAGTACTCGTGGCTGATCAGGCCCAGCAGGGTGGTGTAGCCCTCGCCGCGCTTGGGCGGCGAGGCGGGCTTTTTACCATCGGCTTCGGTGGTGCGCGGCAGGTCGCGGCGGTTGCAGACCAGCACGGTGGAGTTGCAGTGTTCGAGCCCGCCGTAGCCGTCGTCCACCGCGTTGAGCATGAAGACGTAATTCTTGTGCGGGGCTTTGCTGCCGCGCTGCTTGCCGTGCCAGAAGCGGATCTCTTCCTCGCAGATGGCCTTGGTGTCGGCCAGCAGCCGCGCGCCGTCGAACGAGGGCGGGGCGCCGGCCACCACAAAGCGGTGCGGCACGCCGCCGGCCTTGAATTTGCCGCTCCAGAAGCTGCCCAGCTCGAACGGGCAGTCGACCAGTTCGTCGTAGTTGCTGGCCTGGTAGTGGCCGAAACCGGCGCTGTCGACAGCGGTGGCTGCCAGGCCCGTGGCCACCGACCAATGGGCGATGGGTTTGGACGCGACCAGCTCCAGGCTGTGCGCTGCGTCGTCCTGGCCGTGCACCCGCAGGAACAGGCTGGTGCCGTTGAAGAAGCCGCGGGTTGCATCTAGCCAGGCGGTGCGCACCGAGGCGTCGTTGGCGTAGACCTCGCAGCTCAGTACCAGCGGCTTGGCGGGGTTGGCCGCCACCTCCCAGCTGTTCTTGTCCAGGTGCAGCAGCGGCACGGCGCGCTTGCCCTGGCGGGCCTGCAGGTGCTGCAAATTCTTGGAAAACTCGCGCACCAGGTAGCTGCCCGGAATCCACACCGGCAGCGATACCCGCTGGACGGCTGCGGGCTGGGCAATGGTCAGCGTGACGCGGAACAGGTGGGCGTGCAGGTCGGCGACCTCCACGCGGTAATGGACGGGGCAGGGCGCTGAGGATGTAGGCATGGGGCTAAGAATACCCCACAGCGCAGGGCTTCTCAGGTGCCGGCGGCGCCCAGCAGGCAGCTCAGCACCGCCACCACCGTGGTATGCAGGCGCATCGGCAGCCAGGCGGACAGCTCGGCGCCGGGCCAGGTCTTGTGGTCGACCACGCAGCAGACCGTCAGCAGCAGGCCCAGCAGCGGCAGCCCGGCATAGGCGGGCATGACCACCGCGACCCAGGCAACCAACATCACCAGACCACCCCAGCCCACGTGCCAGCGCGGCGTCGGCGCGGCCATGCGCAGGCCTATGCCCCAGTGGATGCCGCCCAGAAACGCGGCGTTGACGGCGGCGTAGCCGACCAGTGCGATGGCGATGAAGGGGTGCAGATCGGCCGGCACCATCCACACTAGCGCGGCCAGCAGCACATAGGGCAGCAGGCCCAGGTAGGCCAGGCGCTGCACCAGAATCTCGGTAGTTGTTTTTTGCATGGGCGCGATTCTCAAGGCTTTTACAAGCCTTGCGCGCCAGTAGCCGGTGACTGTGTTGAAAATGCCACGCCGTCCCGGGGGGGGCGGGTGGCCAGCCGGCTAGTTCTTGAGTTTGGCCAGGTGCTCTTCGACCTGCTCGGACGGAATCGCGCCGGGGATGCGCGAGCCGTCGGCAAAAATCAGCGTCGGCGTGCCGGTGATGCGGTACTTTTTGCCGAACTCGACATTCCGCGCCAGTGCCGGCGCGTCGCAGCTGGCGGCCGCCTGGGCGGGCGTCTGGTTGCGCAGCATCCAGTCGGTCCAGGCCTTGGCCTTGTCTTTGGAGCACCAGATATTGCGCGATTTGTCGGTGGAGTCGGCGCTGAGGATGGGGTACAGGTACAGCGAGATCGTCACGTTGTCGATCTTCTGCATGTCTTTTTCGAAGCGTTTGCAGTAGCCGCAGTTCGGGTCTTCAAACACCGCGATCTTGCGCTTGCCGTTGCCGCGCACGATGGTGAACGCGTCCTTGCTGGGCAGGGCGTCGAAGTCCACGGCGCTGAGCTTTTCGACCCGCTCTTCGGTGAGGTTGCGGCGCAGCTTGGTGTCGATCAGGTTGCCCTGGATCAGGAAATTGCCTTCGGCGTCGGTGTACATGATGTCGCTGCCGTTGACCCGCAGCTCGTACAGGCCGGCCATCGGGCTCTTGCTGACCTCGTCGATCTTGGGCATTTGCGGAATCCGCTCGGCCAGGTTCTTGCGGATGGTGGCCTCCTGGGCCTGGGCGCCCAGGCAGGCCAGGGCGATGGCCGTGGCCGCTGCGAATTTCATGAATGTCATATGCGTTCTACCTAAGCTCTTAGCCGAGCGTTTTTAATCCCATGGCCTGCCGCGCGACCCAGGATTTCAACCCGCCGCTGCGCTCAAACCCCCTCATGCCCCAATTGCGCAGGCCTTGCGTCGTCGCGTCGCCGCGCGCAAACAGCTGCTGCAAACCATCGGTCGCGCCGCCCACCGCCAGCAGCGCGGTTTTGCGCGCCCGCTCGTACTGCCGCAGCAGCCGGGTGTCGGCCACGCTGCGCCAGTAGTCCCGTTCGTGCAATACCTGCGCCAGCAGTGCTGCGTCGCCCAGGCCCAGGTTTAGCCCTTGGCCGGCCAGGGGGTGCACGGTGTGCGCCGCATCGCCGGCCAGCACCCAGGCGTTCTTGCCCTGGCTGCCGATCCAGCGGGTGGCTTGCGCCTTGTGCAAGGGCCAGGCAGCGCGTGGGCCGTCCAGCGTCAGATGGCCCAGGTTGCCATGGCTGGCGGCTTGCAGGGCTTGCGCAAATTCTTCGGGTGGCAGCGCCAGCAGCGCCGCCGCCCGGTCCTCTTGCACAGACCACACCACGGCCACAGAGTTCCCGGCTTCGCCTTGCAGGGGTAAAAAAGCCAGGATTTCGCCGTTGTCGAACCACTGGCGGGCGATCTGGCCGTGCGCGTGTTCGCAGGCCAGCCGGGTGGCAATCGCCTGCTGGTGGTAGGGCATGGTGTCGAATTCCACCCCTAGTTCGGCACGGGTGGCGCTGGCCTTGCCTTCGCAGACCACGGTCAGTGTGGCGTCGACCGGCGCGGTGGCCAGCTCGATCATGGGCTGGTAGCGCACGGCTTCGCCCAGGCGGGCTTCCAGCGCCGGCACGTCGACGATCCAGGCCAGGGCCGCAGCGCCCTGGGTGGCGGCGTCGAACTGGACTTCGCCGCCTTTGTCGCCCCAGATGTGCATCTGCTGCACCGTAGTGGCGTGGGCGGCGTCGGGCCAGCAGCGCAGCGATTCGAGCAGGCTGTGCGACGCGGCGTTCAGCGCGTAGGCGCGCACGTCGTCGGTTGCGGCAGCGTGTGCGGGGTCGGCCACCAGGGCCACCCTCAGCCGGTCGCGCGCCAGCAACAGCGCCAGGGTGCGGCCGACGATGCCGGCGCCGCGGATACAAATGTCAAAGGGTTGGGCCATATAAATAAGTCAGGGTGGACGGGGCTCCCGGCGGGGGCTCCGTCCAGTCCTGGGATTGTAGGAGGCGGGCACAATGTTGGAATTTGCCCCAAGGATTCGCCCCATGGACGTGAGCGCCACCATCACCCGCCTGTTTGTCTACCCCATCAAATCCTGCGCCGGGGTAGAGCTGCCCCAGGCCACGCTGACGGAAACCGGGCTGGAGTTCGACCGCGCCTGGATGGTGGTGGACGAGCAGGGCATGTTCGTGACCCAGCGCGAGCTGCCGCGCATGGCCCTGGTCCAGCCTGAGCTGAAGACTTTTGAGATGGTTTTACGGGCTCCCGGCATGCTGGCCCTGCACATTGCGCTAGATAAAGTAGAGCAACCCGTGCAGGTGACGGTATGGAAAGACACGGTGGCCTCGTATGACATGGGCGATGTCGCCGCGCAGTGGTTCAGCGACTTTTTGGGTAAAAGCCTGCGGCTGGTGCGCTTCAACCCGGACCACCGTCGGTTGTCCAGCGCGCAGTGGACCGGCGATACCGAGGGCTTGAACCAATTCTCCGACGGCTACGCGGTGCTGGTCGTCAGTGAGGCCTCGTTGGACGGGCTGAACCAGCGCCTGACCGCGGCCGGCGAAGCCGAGGTCGGCATGCAGCGCTTCCGCCCGAATATCGTGCTGTCCGGCATCGACGCGCACGACGAAGACCGGCTCGACGAGCTGCTGGTGACCACCGCCCAGGGCGAGGCCCGGCTGCGCATGGTCAAGCCTTGCCCGCGCTGCCCGATCCCCAACATCGACCCCCGCACCGCCCTGAGCACGCCTACGGTGGGCGACATGCTGCAAACCTACCGCCAGACCGCGGTGGTCGGCGGCGCCGTGGCCTTCGGCATGAACGCCATCGTGCTGGACGGCGTGGACTTTGAATTGCGCACCGGCCAGGCTGCGGCGGCGGACTACAAGTTCGACTAACCCCTGTCGCATACACTAGCGGGTTGTTTTTAACAAGTATTTACGCCGCCCCCGGCATGTACTAGACACCCCTTCCCCATCGTGGGATACCGTGGAACCGGCTTTGCCGGGCCGCCGGTATCGCCCCCTGCAAGGGGGTTGGCGAAGCGACACGCAGTGCGCGCAGACTGGGGGTGTGCAAAGGACCTTTATGAGCTTGAAGTGCGGCATTGTGGGCCTGCCCAACGTCGGTAAATCGACCCTGTTTAACGCGTTGACCAAGGCGGGTATCGCCGCGGAAAACTACCCCTTCTGCACCATCGAGCCGAATGTGGGCATTGTGGAAGTACCCGATCCGCGCATGGCCCAACTGGCCGAGATCGTCCAGCCCGAGCGCATCGTGCCGGCGGTGGTGGAGTTTGTGGACATTGCCGGCCTGGTGGCTGGCGCCAGCACCGGCGAAGGCTTGGGCAACAAGTTCCTGGCCCACATCCGCGAAACCGACGCCACCATCAATGTGGTGCGCTGTTTTGAAGACGACAACGTGATCCACGTGGCCGGCAAGGTCGACCCGATCTCCGACATCGAAGTCATCCAGACCGAACTCTGCCTGGCCGATTTGGCGGCGGCAGAAAAAGCCCTGCACCGCGTGACCAAGACCGCGCGCTCCGGCGACAAGGAATCGATCAAGCTGGTCGCCATTCTGGAGAAGTGCCAGGCGGCTTTGAACCAAGCCAAGCCGGTGCGTACGCTGGACTTCAGCAAGGAAGAGCTGCCGCTGTTGCAACAGTTTTTCTTCATCACCGCCAAGCCGGCAATGTTTGTGGCCAACGTGGCCGAAGACGGCTTCGAGAACAATCCGATGCTGGACCGCCTGACCGCTTATGCCACGGCGCAGAATGCGCCCGTGGTCGCTATCAGCGCCAAGCTGGAAGCCGAAATGTCGGAGATGGGCGACGAGGACCGCCAGATGTTCCTGGAAGAACTCGGCCAGACCGAGCCCGGCCTGAACCGTTTGATCCGCTCCGCTTACAAGCTGCTGGGCCTGCAAACCTATTTCACCGCCGGCGTGAAGGAAGTGCGCGCCTGGACCATCCACGTGGGCGACACCGGCCCGCAGGCGGCCGGCGTGATCCACACCGATTTCGAGAAGGGCTACATCCGGGCCCAGACCATTGCGTTTGACGACTATATTGCCCACAAGGGTGAGCAGGGCGCCAAGGACGCGGGCAAGATGCGCGCCGAAGGCAAGGAATACGTGGTCAAGGATGGCGACGTGATGAACTTCTTGTTCAGCTCGTAAGTTTTAAGATTTTTAGGCCGCTAGCGCTTATTCCATCTGCGCAAGCAGCTATTAAAACTGTAGTAAACCTCCATGACCGAACCGGTTCGTCTTGCCAAACGCCTTGCTGAACAGCTGGCCTGCTCCCGCCGTGAGGCCGAGCAGTACATCGAAGGCGGCTGGGTGCGGGTGGATGGGCAACTGGTCGAAGAGCCAATGTTCCGCGTCACCACGCAGAAGATCGAGGTCGACCCGGACGCCACCTTGCTGGCGCCGCCGACAGTGACCCTGCTGCTGCACAAGCCCGTGGGCTTTACCGCCGGGCTGGATGCGGGCCCGGGCCCCAAAGCCCAGGCCGCGTTGGCGCTGCTGACGCGCGAGAACCATGCGCCGGACGACCGCTCCGGCATCCGCACCCTGAAGAAGCATTTCGCCCAGCTGCGCCTGGCCACGCCCATGGACAGCCGGGCCAGCGGCCTGGTGGTCTACACCCAGGACGGGCGGGTGGTGCGCAAGCTGGAAGAAGACGCGGACCTGATTGAGCACGAGGTGATCGTCGAAGTGGCCGGTGAAGTTACGCCCGGCATGCTGCGCAAGCTGGCCGACCCGGTGCAATACCACGAGCGCTTGCTGGCGCCCGCCAAGGTCAGCGTCAGCAGCCAGAACGAGGACGCAGCCGAGACCAAACTGCGCTTCGCCCTCAAAGGCGAGCGCCCCGGCCAGATCGACTACCTGTGCGAAAGCGCCGGGCTGCAGATCCGCTCGGTCAAGCGCATCCGCGTCGGCCGTGTGCCGATGACAGCCTTGGCGCCCGGCCAGTGGCGCTATCTGGCGGAACACGAACGCTTCTAAAGCCGTTCGCTAGAACGCCCAGACCAGCGATCCGGTCATCAGTACGTAGCGGATGAACTTGCCGATCGCCATATAGCCCAGGCAGGGCCAGAACGGCAGCTTGAGCCAACCCGCCACCGCGCACAGCGGGTCGCCGACCAGCGGCAGCCAGGCCAGCAAACAGGCTTTAGGCCCCAGTCTTTCCAGCCAGTCGAGCACCCGCATATGGTGTTTGGAGTGGCTGTATTTGTCGGCCACCTTGTGGGCGCCAAAGCCCATCCACCAGTCGACCGCGCCACCCAGGGTATTGCCGGCGGTGGCCACCAGGATGGCGGGCCAGAACAGTTCGGGATTCAGCTTGACCAGGCCGAAGACCACCGGCTCCGAGCCCATGGGCAGCAGCGTGGCGGAGATGAAGGACACCACAAAGACCGTGCTGAGTCCGAATTGCGGCAGGGCCAACAGGGTCAAAAGGTGCTCTATCCAGGCTTGCATCGGCGCAGTATAGAGGTGTGCCTGGGGCGGAATTCCCGTTCCATCTGGTCATTTCACGATGCGAAAAACAAAAACCGCCCTGCGAAAACGTCAATTGCTGCACTGCCGCATTTTCTTTCGGGAAGCGGAAATTCTTTTCGTAATGCGATAAATTTACGTAAGTTGTTGATTTTATTGTGTGAAATATTTAATCTTATATAAGACATAAGAGTGTCTAAAGTCTTGTAGAAGACTTAAAATTTTTCCACAGGCACCGCGGAACCCGCCGCAGATGCAGACCCTGTTTCAACCACCTCTGGAGCTTTTTATGCCGCAATCCATCACCGAACAACTCAGCCGTGAACAACAAGCCGCCGCTCTGCAAAAAGACTGGGACACCAATCCCCGCTGGAAGGGCATCCAACGTGGCTACACCGCGGCCGAAGTCGTGCGTCTGCGCGGCTCCTTCCCCATCGAGCACACCCTGGCCCGCCGTGGCGCTGAAAAGCTCTGGGACTTGCTGCACACCGAAGCCTATGTGAACTGCCTGGGCGCATTGACCGGTGGCCAGGCCATGCAACAGGTGAAGGCCGGCGTGAAAGCCATCTACCTGTCCGGCTGGCAAGTGGCTGCCGACAACAACGGCTATGCGGCCATGTACCCCGACCAGTCGCTGTACCCCGTGGATTCGGTGCCGAAAGTGGTCGAGCGCATCAACAACACCTTCCGCCGTGCCGACGAGATCCAGCACTCCAAGGGCATTGATGCCGGCGACGCAGGTTATATCGACAACTTCGCGCCCATCGTGGCCGATGCCGAAGCCGGTTTCGGCGGCGTGCTGAACGCCTTCGAGCTGATGAAGGCCATGATCAATTCCGGCGCCGCCGGCGTGCACTGGGAAGACCAGCTGGCATCCGTCAAGAAATGCGGCCACATGGGCGGCAAGGTGCTGGTGCCCACCGCCGAAGCCGTGCAAAAGCTGATCGCCGCCCGCATGGCGGCTGACGTCTGCGGCGTGCCGACCCTGGTGATTGCCCGCACCGATGCCGAAGCCGCCGACCTGCTGACCAGCGACTACGACGAGAACGACAAGCCCTTCATCACCGGTGAGCGCACCTCTGAAGGCTTCTACAAGACCAAGAAGGGCATCGACCAGGCTATCAGCCGCGCGATTGCCTACGCCCACTACGCCGATCTGGTGTGGTGCGAAACCGGCACGCCCGATCTGGCCTTCGCCAAGAAGTTTGCCGACGCCGTGCACAAGGTGCACCCCGGCAAGATGCTGGCCTACAACTGCTCGCCGTCCTTCAACTGGAAGAAGAACCTGGACGACGCGACCATCGCCAAGTTCCAGCGTGAGCTCGGCGCCATGGGCTACAAGTACCAGTTCATCACGCTGGCCGGCATCCATTCGATGTGGTTCAACATGTTCGACCTGGCGCAAGACTATGTGAAGCGCGGCATGTCGGCCTATGTGGAAAAGGTGCAAGAGCCCGAGTTCGCTGCCCGCGACCGCGGCTACACCTTTGTGTCGCACCAGCAAGAAGTGGGCACCGGTTACTTCGACGAGGTGACGACAGTGATCCAGGGCGGCAAGTCCAGCGTGACCGCGCTGACCGGTTCCACCGAAGAAGAGCAGTTCCACTGAAATGCCATCTCTGGGGCAGCGGCCTTCTCGCTGCTGCCTGAGCTGAGTTCATAACCAAGCAGCCTGCCAGTGCGCAGGCTGTTTGCGTATGCAGCTATTTTTTCGATAGCGAAGGCGGATCGTCTGGGCTGCGCGCCACGACCCGTTCCACCAGCACATCGCCGGTGCCCATGGCCAGCAGACCCAGCTCGGCCGCGGCCGCCTGGCTCAGGTCGATGACGCGGTGGGTGAGGATGTGCGGGCCGCGGTCGTTGATGCGCACGATGACGCTTTTGCCGTTGCTCAGCAAGGTCACCTTGGCGTAGCTCAGCAAGGGCAGGGTGCGGTGGGCCGCCGTCAGCTCCGACATTTTGAAGACTTCGCCCGAGGCCGTGCGCCGGCCGTGGAAGCGCTTGCCATACCAGCTGGCTTTGCCGCGCTGGGCCGTGCCGGCGCCCAGGTCGGTGGCCCAGAAGTCGGAGGGATTGGTGACCAATGGGGTGGTGGTTTCGGGGGCTTCGGCGCTGGGTTCTTCCGCCACCAGCGGCTGGGCACGCAGGGTGGTCGAGCACCCGGGCAAGAAGGACAACAGCAGCAGCCAGATGATCAATCGCTTTTCAAACATGGGCGCATATTAGTGCCTGCCGGCCGGCTGTCGCCGAAGTTCCGCCATGGGGTAGTGCATTTCAATTGCTGAAATTTTGAGCAGTTAGAATGCGTCTCCCCCAAAAAATACCCTTTGCGCCCTGCCGGCGCTTGTTCCTATTCCCATGCACATCGGCCCGTACGCTTTAGCGAACCGTCTGTTTGTCGCGCCCATGGCTGGCGTGACGGACCGGCCGTTCCGGCGCCTGTGCAAAACCCTGGGAGCGGGCTATGCGGTCAGCGAAATGGTGACCTCGCGGCGCGATCTGTGGAATACGCTGAAGACCTCGCGCCGTGCCAACCACGATGGCGAAGTGGCGCCCATCGCCGTGCAGATTGCCGGCACCGATGCGGCCATGATGGCCGAGGCCGCCGCCTACAACGTGGCCAACGGCGCGCAGATCATCGACATCAACATGGGCTGCCCGGCCAAGAAGGTGTGCAACAAATGGGCGGGTTCGGCGCTGATGCAGGACGAACCCCTGGCCCTGGCCATCGTCGAAGCCGTGGTCGCCGCCTGCGCGCCGCACGGCGTGCCCGTCACCCTGAAGATGCGCACCGGCTGGAGCCAGGACAACAAGAATGCGGTAGCCCTGGCGCGCCAGTTCGAGCAGGCCGGCGTGCAGATGCTGACCGTGCATGGCCGCACCCGCGAGCAGGGCTACAAAGGCCAGGCCGAATACGACACCATCGCCGCCGTCAAGGCCGCGGTGCGGGTGCCGGTGGTGGCCAATGGCGACCTGACCAGTCCCGAGAAAGTCCGCGACGTGCTGGCCTATACCGGTGCCGACGCCGCCATGATCGGCCGCGCCGCCCAAGGCCGGCCCTGGATCTTCCGCGAGGTCGCGCATTTCCTGGACACCGGCAGCCATTTGGCGCCGCCACTGGTGGCCGAGGTGCGGCGTCTGCTGCTCGACCACCTGGAAGACCACTACAGCCTGTACGGCGAATTCAGCGGCGTGCGCACGGCGCGCAAGCACATAGGCTGGTACGTCAAGACCCTGCCCGGCGGCGAAGACTTCCGCGCCCGCATGAACCTGCTGGAAGACCCGCAGCTGCAGCTGGCCGCCGTGGACGATTTTTTTACCGAACTGGCGACCGCCATGGACCGCATGCCGGTCGCCCCAAGCATGAATGACCAAGAACAAGAATCCGATCTGGAGAGCACAGCGTGAGCCAAAAAAGCATTGATGAGTGTGTGCGCCTGAGTCTGGCGAGCTACTTCAAAGACCTGGACGGCATCGAGCCCGCGGGCATGTACGAAATGATGGTGCGGGTGGTCGAGAAGCCGCTGCTCGAAGTGGTGATGGCCCAGGCGGACCAGAACCAGTCGCGCGCCGCCGCCTGGCTGGGGCTGAACCGCAACACCTTGCGCAAGAAGCTGCTGGACCACCGGCTGATGGAATAAGCCCGGCGCCTGCCCCCTTTTTATTTTTGACTCCCTGACCTTTAGAACCCCATGAACGCACTTCTCTCCGTCTCTGACAAAACCGGTGTCCTGGAACTCGCCCGCGCACTGCACGCCCTGGGCGTCGGCCTGCTGTCCACCGGCGGCACCGCCAAGCTGCTGGCCGACAACGGCCTGCCCGTCACCGAGGTGGCCGACCACACCGGCTTCCCCGAAATGCTCGACGGCCGGGTTAAGACCCTGCACCCCAAGGTGCATGGCGGCCTGCTGGCGCGCCGCGATTTCCCCGAGCACATGGCTGCGCTGAAGACCCACGGTATCGACACCATCGACCTGCTGGTGGTGAATCTGTACCCGTTTGAAGCGACGGTGGCCAAGCCCGGTTGCACGCTGGAAGACGCCATCGAGAACATCGACATCGGCGGCCCGGCCATGGTGCGCAGCGCCGCCAAGAACTGGAAAGACGTGGCCGTGCTGACCGACGCCAGCCAGTACGCCACCGTGCTGGCCGAGCTGCAAGCCACCGGTAGCGTCAGCCAGAAGACCAAGTTCGCTCTGTCGGTGGCCGCGTTCAACCGCATCAGCCAGTACGACGGCGCCATCAGCGACTACTTGTCGGCGATCCAGGAAGACGGCAGCCACACGCTGTTCCCGGCCCAGACCAATGGCCGCTTCGTCAAGCTGCAAGACCTGCGCTATGGCGAGAACCCGCACCAGCAGGCCGCGTTCTACCGCGATCTGTACCCCGCGCCTGGCTCGCTGGTCACCGCCAAGCAGCTGCAGGGCAAGGAACTCAGCTACAACAACATCGCCGACGCCGACGCCGCCTGGGAATGCGTGAAGAGCTTCGACGTGCCAGCCTGCGTGATCGTCAAGCACGCGAATCCCTGCGGCGTGGCCGTGGGCGCGAATGGCCTGGAAGCCTATAGCAAGGCCTTCCAGACCGACCCGACCTCGGCGTTTGGCGGCATTATTGCCCTCAACCGCACTTTGGATAAGGACGCAGCGCTACAGATTTCGAAGCAATTCGTCGAGGTGCTGATGGCCCCCGGCTACACCGCCGAGGCGCTGGAAGTGTTCAAGTCCAAGGTCAACGTCCGCATCTTGGAAATCGCCCTGCCGCCCGGCGGCGCGACCGCCTGGGACAAGGGCCAGAACGCCATGGACATCAAGCGCATCGGGTCCGGTCTGCTGATGCAGACCGCCGACAACCACGAGCTGGCGCTGGCCGATCTGAAGATCGTCACCACGCTGCAACCCACGCCGCAGCAGCTGCAAGACCTGCTGTTTGCCTGGAAGGTGGCCAAGTTCGTCAAGAGCAATGCCATCGTCTTCTGCAAGGACGGCATGACCATGGGCGTGGGCGCAGGCCAGATGAGCCGCCTGGACTCGGCGCGCATCGCCAGCATCAAGGCCGGCCATGCGAACCTGACCCTGGCCGGCACCGCCGTGGCCAGCGACGCTTTCTTCCCGTTCCGTGACGGCCTGGACGTGGTGATCGATGCGGGTGCGACCTGCGTGATCCAGCCCGGTGGCTCGATGCGTGACGACGAAGTCATTGCCGCCGCCAACGAGCGCGGCGTGGCCATGGTGCTGACCGGCGTGCGCCACTTCCGCCACTAAAAAGATGCTGCGGCTGGGCGCCATGGCCGCCGTGCTCTTGTGGACCGGGCTGGCCGTGGCCGCCGCGCCGTCCGAGCTGGCCCAGGACTACGGCTGTATGTCCTGCCACGGCCTGGTGCGCAAGCAGGTCGGCCCGGGCTTCGCCCAGGTGGCGGCCCGCTACCGCGGCGATGCCGAGGCGCCGCAGCGCCTGGCAGGCAAGATCCGCAACGGTGGCGTCGGCATCTGGGGGCGCCTGAGCATGCCGCGCCAGCCCCATGTGTCCGAAGCCGACGCCCAGGCCCTGGCGCGCTGGGTATTGTCCCAGCCGGCACCGTAACATCGCGCTCCTATCTACTTTTTCCGCAGGAATTCCGCATGTCCGATCTCGTTATCATCGTCCGCGTGCAAGCCAAGCCGGGCCTGGAAGCCGCTCTGGTGGCCGCGCAAACCGCGCTGGTGGCGCTGTCGCGCCAGCAACCGGGCTGCATCGCCTACGAGCTGCACGAAGACCTGAACCAGCCGGGCAAAGTGGTGTTTTACGAGCGCTGGCAGGACCGCGCGGCGTGGGAAAAACACCTGGCCGGCCCGCACAGCGCGGCGTTCAAGGCCCAGGCCGGCGACTGGATCGCCGACTTGGAAATGCTGGAGATGCGGCAAGTCGGCTGATTTACACGCCAAATCGGCCTTTGGCGCAGATAGATGCTGCGCAGGCAGCTATATAAATGGTAGCAATAAAAAAAGACCGCGGATGCGGTCTTTTGTGTGGGCCAGCCCCAGGCTCTCAGCGCCAGTGGCCGTAGCCGCGGCTGTAGCCGAAGTTCAGCTCCACGCCAATCGGGATGGCTGGGCGGTAATAGGGCGCGGGCTGCACCACCACCGGCGTGGCATACGCAGGCTCGGTGTAGGCTGGCTGGTAGTAGTCGCCGGAAATAGTTTGTACCGGGGCGCGCACTGGCGGCGGGTTGTTGCCAGCCACGGGGCTCACATGCAGCGGGATGGTCGGCCCCGGATCGTTGGCCATGGTGGTGGTGTACTGCTTGCCCGCAAATTCATACACCACGTTGTAGCCAGCGGTGCGGTTTTCGTAGAAGGTTTGCGTATTGCAGCTTTGCACGTTCTGCAATTGGGTCGGGCCGGGGCTTTCGATCCGGTCGCCCAGGATGGCGCCGCCCACAATACCCAGCATAGTGGCTGCGGCCCGGCCGCTGCCGCCGCCGATGGCATTGCCCATGGCGCCGCCGGCAATACCGCCCATCAGGGCGCCAGCGCCGGAGCGCTGCGGCTCCACCGCCACCTGCTGGGTGTTGCAGACCTGGCGCGGCACCGCCACCTGCTGGATGATGGGGGTGGACGACAGCACGCGCCCGGTTTCCTGGGCGGCTGCAAGGCCTGACGCCAAGGTCAGAGCGCTGAGGAGAAGGATGTTTTTCATAATGATGATTAAACGCCTGAACCCGGGCATAGGTTTCAGGCTTTACCATGCATTTTCAATTTTTCACGCCGATTTTTGGCATGAAATGGGCCTCTGGCGCAGGTTCTACCTGCGCTGGTAGCTATGCTTTTGATAGTTCTTTGAAAACCGCGCGCGCGGCCTCAATCGTCGCTGCAATATCCTCTGCCGTGTGCGCCGAGCTGACGAAACCGGCCTCGTACAGCGCCGGGGCGATGTAGACGCCGCGGTCCAGCAGGCCGTGGAACAGCTGGTTGAAACGCGGGCTGCTGGTCTTCATCACCTGCGGGTAGTTTTGTGGCAGCTGGTCCAGCAGGAAGAAGCCGAACATGCCGCCCTCGCTGTCGCTGCAGAAGGCCACGCCCTCGGCATCGGCCGCCGCCTGCAGGCCGCTGACCAGCGACTGGGTGGACTGCGCCAGCGCCTCGTAAAAGCCGGGTTTGCGGATCTCGCGCAAGGTTGCCAGGCCGCAGGCCGTGGCTACCGGGTTGCCCGACAAGGTGCCGGCTTGGTACACCGCGCCCATGGGCGCCAGATGTTCCATCACCGCGCGCGAGCCGCCAAACGCCGCCAGCGGCATGCCGCCGCCAATCACCTTGCCCAGCACCGTCATGTCAGGGGCAAAGCCCGGAATCGCTTTGGCATAGACGCTTTGCGCGCTGCCGAGTGCCACGCGGAAGCCGGTCATCACCTCGTCCAGCACCAGCAGGGCGCCGTACTGGGTGCAGAGTTCGCGGCAGCGCTGCATGAAGGGCACGCTGGCACGTACGAAGTTCATATTGCCGGCGATCGGCTCGATCATCAGGCAGGCGATGTCCTTGCCGTGCAGGGCAAAGGCTTCTTCCAGCTGGGCGATGTGGTTGTACTCCAACACCAGTGTGTGCTGCACGACTTCGGGCGGCACGCCGGCGCTGGTAGCGCTGCCGAAGGTGGCCAGGCCCGATCCGGCTTTTACCAGCAGGGCGTCGGCATGGCCGTGGTAGCAGCCTTCGAACTTGATGATCTTGTTGCGGCCGGTGGCGCCGCGCGCCAGGCGGATGGTGCTCATCGCCGCTTCGGTGCCGGAGCTGACCAGGCGCAGCATTTCCATCGACGGCACCAGGGACAGGATTTCTTCGGCCAGCTCGACCTCGCGCTCGGTGGGGGCGCCGAAGGAGAAGCCTTCGAGCAAGGCTTTTTGCACCGCGTCGACGACGGCCGGATGGCCGTGGCCGAGGATCATCGGGCCCCAGGAGCCGATGTAGTCGGTATAGCGCTGGCCGTTGGCGTCCCAGAAATAGGCGCCCTGGGCGCGCTGCACAAAGCGCGGCGTGCCGCCGACCGCCTTGAAGGCCCGCACGGGGGAATTCACGCCGCCGGGGATGACCTTCAGCGCGCGTTCAAACAGTTGTTGGTTTTTATCAGTGGCGGTGGTCATGGGGCGGGGCTTCCAGTGCGGCGATGGCGCGCAGGGTTTCTTCGTCTAGGGTCTGGTCGGGGTCGGAGCCATCGTCTGCCACGTCGTCCTCGGGCTGGGCCCAGAACATGCGGTCGGGCAGGATGTGGCCCATACCAGGGCGGAAGCCGCCGTCCAGGCAGCGGTCCAGGTAGCTCATGGCCTCGTTGGTGGCTTCAGCCAGGTCGCTGCCGCTGGCCAGCAGGGCAGCCAAGGCAGCGGACAGGGTCTCGCCCGCGCCGGTGAAGACGGCTTCGAACAGTTCGAACTTTTCGCTCACCAGCACCGCCTGGGGGCTGGTCAGCACGTTTTCCACATGCTGCTCAGGCAAGGGGATGCCGGTGACCAGGGTATAGGGCACGCCCATGGTGGCGGCGGCCTTGGCGATGTCGCGCGGCGTGGGGTTGCGCTCGCCATCCCAGTCGGGTAGCAGCCAGCGGCGCAGCGTACTGTGGTTTCCAACCAACACTGTGGTTTGCGGCAGCAGCAATTCACGGAACGCGTCCAGATACTCGTCGATCTTGTCTTCGTCCCACCACGAAAGGTTGGGCATATAGGCCACGACCGGCACCTCGGCGTAGTCGGAGGTGATCTCGGCGATGGCGCTGATGTTCTCCGGGCTGCCGACGAAACCGACCTTGAAGACCTGCACTTCCACGTCTTCCAGCACAGCGCGGGCCTGCTCGGTCACGGCTTCTTCGTCGAAGCAGAAGTGCTCAAAGATCTCGCCGGTGTCGCGCGCATAGGCGCCAGTGACGACCGGCAGGGCGTGCGCGCCTACCGAGGCAATGGCCGTGGTGTCGGCGGCCAGGCCGGCCGCGCCACTCGGATCGCTGGCGTTGAAGACCATGACGCAGGCCGGTCCGGCGAGGTCATCATCGGCGGCTTCGGGCTCATCGACCGCGTCGAGCGGGTCGTTGGATGCGGGCTTTTTTGGGGATTTGGGAGAGTTCATGGGCCTAATTCGGCAGGGGGCGCGAGCAAATTGGCGAGGCCGTCAAACTGCGTCTATACAATCCGTTGCATTCTATTCGAAGGCCCTTTAAGCTGTGACTGACCCTAAAACTTGGATGTGTTTGATTTGCGGGTGGATTTATGACGAAGCTACGGGTTCGCCCGAGCATGGCATTGCCGCTGGAACCGCGTGGGCTTTGGTGCCCATGAACTGGACTTGCCCTGAATGCGGGGCTCGTAAAGAAGATTTCGAGATGGTTCAACTTTGATGCGCGGCGACCGTCCGCGTTGTCCAGTCCTAATGAGGAGCGGTGCCACGTGAGTACGACAGCCACGACCTTCAAAGTCCTTGTGGTGGACGACAGCAATACGATACGTCGTAGTGCCGAGATATTCCTGAAGCAAGGCGGGCACGAGGTGTTGTTGGCCGAAGATGGCTTTGATGCGCTGTCCAAGATCAACGACCACCTGCCGCAGCTGATTTTTTGCGACATTCTGATGCCCAAGCTGGACGGCTACCAGACCTGCGCCATCATCAAGCGCAACCCCAAATTTGCGTCCATCCCGGTGGTCATGCTGTCGTCCAAAGACGGTGTTTTCGACAAGGCGCGTGGCCGCATGGTGGGCTCGCAAGACTATTTAACCAAACCGTTTACCAAAGACCAGCTGCTCCAGGCCGTACAGCAGTTTGGTGCCGTGGTGCAAGGATCTGACGAATGACTATCCACAACGTACTGATCGTGGACGATTCCAAAACAGAATTGTTGTACCTCACCGAGCTGCTGCAGAAAGAGGGCATGTCGGTACGCACGGCGGAGAACGCCGAAGAGGCGTTTCGCCGGCTGGCCGAGCAAAAGCCCGATCTGATCCTGATGGATGTGGTGATGCCCGGGCAGAATGGCTTCCAGCTGACGCGCACCATCAGCCGCAACCCTGATTTTGCGGACGTGCCCATCATCATGTGTACCAGCAAGAACCAGGAAACCGACCGCGTCTGGGGCATGCGCCAGGGAGCCCGCGACTACATCACCAAACCTGTCAATGCCGCCGAGCTGAAGGCCAAGATCAGCGCCTTGGGCTAAGGCGACTGCACCCATGGCGAATCGTGAAGCACTCCGAGAACTGCAAACCCGGCTAGCCTCCCGGCTGCAAGCCGCCCGCAACGAAGGCTTGTCGGTACGCTGGCTGGCGATCCACGTAGGGTCGGGGCGCTACCTGTTTCCCCTGGCCCAGTGCGGTGAAATTTTCCCGTGGACCTCGGTGCAGCCGGCCGCCTATACCCAGCCCTGGTTTCTGGGCGTGGCGAATTTGCGCGGTGGCCTGTGCGGCGTGGTGGACCTGCTGCGCTTCATGGCCCCGGATGCGCCCAACGCGCGCGCCGAGTCCGAGCTGCCGGACTGCAGCCTGCTGTCCTTCAACGGCGCCATGGATGTGAATTGCGCCTTGCTGGTGGACCAGCTCAGCGGCCTGCGTGGTAACGATTCATTTGCTTCCTCTGCGCCACCCGAGGACGGGGCGCCCACGTATTTCGGCCGTACATACAGCGATGCGGCCGGTGTTTCATGGCAGGAAATCAACCTGCTGACCTTGTCCCAACTTCCTTCTTTTCTGAGCATCAGTGCTTAGGGCCCATCCAGAAAGCTGCACCATGCCCGCTGTTGAGAATCTGAATTCGTCGCTCACTATGTCCTCGGTCGAAACCGACCTGGATACCGTGGCAGGTCTGCCGGAGGCAGCCCCTGAAGCGCCGGCTCCCGTGCCCCCGGCGCCTGACTTTGCAGAAAGCCGCTTGGTTGGCTCCAGTACTGCGGCCTCGGTGGACGAATGGGTAACGCTGCCCTTGCTGGGCAAACGCCGCATCAACACCCACCAGCGCATTCTGGTGACGGTACTGGCGCTGGCGGTGCTGGTGCTGGTGCTGGTGGCGGCCTATACCTTGAACCGATCTGACAAAGTGGCGCAGCAATTGGCGGCCACCGGCCAGGCCTTGATGCAGTCGCAGCGGTTGGCCAAATCGGTGTCCCAGGCCCTGGTGGGCAGCACCTCGGCCTTTCCCGATGTGGCCGAAAGCGCCGACGTGTTGGCCAAGAACGTGCGCGGCCTGCAGGCCGGTGACGACCGCCTGGCGGCCGTGAGTTCCGATGACCAGGCCGATATCGCCAAAATTGTTCCGTTGACGGACCGGGCCGAAAAGAATGCGGCCACCGTGATGGGCCAGCAAAAAATTCTGACGCAGGTGGGAGCTGCGCTGCGCACCATCAACCGCCAATCGTCGGACTTGCTGGAAATCGCCGAAACCGTTGCCTCTTTCAAATTGCAGCAGGCGGCTTCGCCCACCGAGATTTCCGCGGCCGGCCAGCTGGTGATGCTGACCCAGCGTATCGGCAAATCGGCCAATGAATTCCAGACCATGGAAGGCGTAAGCCCCGAGGCCGTGTTCCTGCTGGGCAAGGATTTGAATTCGTTCAAGGAAATCACGCAGGGCCTGCTGGAAGGCAGCGCCGAGCTGCGCCTGACGGCCACCAAAGACCCGGCCACGCGCGAACAACTAGGGGCCTTGCTCAAGCTGTATGACGAAACCCGCACCCAGGCGGGCGCGATTCTGGGTAATTTGCAGGGTCTGGTATCGGCCCGCGAAGCGCAGACCGCAGTGGTGGCCGACAGCGAGCCGCTGCGTCGCCAGCTCGAAGAACTGCAAGACAAGCTGTCGTCGCAAAGTGGCCTGGGCGTGGTGGCCGTGACGGTGCTGGTGTTGTCGGCGCTGTTGGCTTTGGCTTGCGCGTTCGGCCTGGCCCGCGTGCAGCTGCTTGGCAGCCGCAAGCGGCAGACCACGGCCGAAGCCCAGCGGGTGGAGGCCGAATTGTCGCAACAAGGCACCAAGCGTGTGAATGACGCAAACCAGGCGGCTATTTTGCGATTGATGAACGAGCTGCAAGCGGTCGCTGAAGGCGATTTGACGCAACAGGCGACGGTGACCGAAGACATTACCGGTGCGATCGCCGACTCGGTGAACTACACGGTGGAAGAGCTGCGCGCGCTGGTGGGCAGCGTGCAGAACACTGCAACCCAGGTGGCCCAGACGACTTCACAGGTGGACAACACCTCGACCGAGCTGCTGGCTGCATCGACCGAACAGCTGCGCGAGATCCGCGAAACCGGCCGCTCGGTGCTGGACATGGCGTCGCGCATCAACGAGGTGTCTACCCAGGCACAAGAGTCGGCTACCGTGGCGCGCCAGTCACTGGAAGCTGCTGACACCGGTTTGCAGGCAGTGCAAAACGCGATCGGCGGTATGAATTCGATCCGCGACCAGATCCAGGAGACTTCCAAGCGCATCAAGCGCCTGGGCGAGTCGTCGCAGGAGATTGGTGAAATCACCGAACTGATTTCCGACATTACCGAGCAAACCAATGTGCTGGCGCTGAATGCCGCCATCCAGGCCGCATCTGCCGGGGAAGCCGGCCGTGGCTTCTCGGTGGTGGCGGAGGAAGTGCAGCGGCTGGCCGAGCGCTCGGCCGATGCGACACGCCAGATTGCGACCTTGGTGAAGGCGATCCAGACCGACACCCAGGATGCCGTGGCCGCTATGGAGCGTTCCACCCAGGGTGTGGTGGCCGGTGCCCGGCTGTCGGACAGTGCGGGTACCGCCCTGTCTGAAATTGACCGCGTGTCGCGCCGACTGGCTGAGCTGATTGAACAGATCTCGCAAGCCACTTCGCGCGAAGCGGAAAAAGCCAACGTGGTGGCAGACAACATCCAGCACATTTTTGCGGTGACCGAGCAGACCGGCGAGGGTACGCGTACCACCGCCGCCCAGGTGCGCGAGCTGTCCCAGATGGCCGAAGAATTGCGCCAGTCGGTTGCACGGTTCAAAATCAAATAAGCGCTAATGCCGTTGTTGCCATTCGCCGCCAGGGACGCATCCATGCAAACCACCGAATCTACGGCTGCTGAGTTGCCCGAGCAAGACCTCGGCCCGCTGGCCTGGGTGCTTGACGAGCTGCGCAAGACGCTGGATACCGCGGTCAAAGCCCTCAAGCGCTTTGTGCGCGAGTCCGATGTCGCCCAGGGCGCAGGTTTTGCTGTGCCCGATACCAGCCACCTGCGCATCGCCTCGCAGCAGTTGCACCTGACGGTCGGTGCGCTGGAAATGGTTGGCATGACAGCGCCCTCTCTGGTGCTGCGTGCCATGGAAGCTGCTGTCAATAAGTTTGTCGATAACCCCAGCCTGTGCGTGGAGGAGTCGGTCGGCAAGATCGAACGCGCCAGTTTTGCGCTGGTCGACTATCTGGAAGGCGTGCTGGCCAGCAAGCCGGTATCGTCAGTCGGTTTGTTTCCACAGTACCGCGAGGCACAGGTGCTGGCAGGGGTGAGCCAGATCCATCCAGCCGATCTCTGGCCGATGGAGGTACGCTGGCGCGAGGTGGCGGCGGCCGTACCCGTGGCGCCGTTGGCCTATGCGCCCGCATTGCGCGCGCGGCTGGACCAGTGCGTGCTTAAGGTCGTGAAGACCGGTGATCCGGTGGCGTCCCAAGAGTTGGTGGCGACCTGCCTGGGGTTTGCCGCTGGCCAGCAGCGCCAGCCCGAGCGGGCGTTCTGGACCATTGCCGCAGCCTATTTTGAAGCCCTGTCGATGGGGCTGTTCCCGCCGGACGTGTATTCCAAACGGATTGCGTCCCGGGTATTGACCCAGTACGCGACCCTGGCTAAGGGTGACCCCACGGTGGCGACCCGCTTGGCGCAGGACATGCTGTTCTTCTGTGCCCAGGCGGTGCCGACCCAGTTTGCGGACGCGCCGACCCTGGCCGCCGTGCGCCAAGCTTACGGCTTGCAGCGGCATGCGCCCATCGATTACGAGGTGCGCCAGTTTGGCCGCTTTGACCCGGCGCTGCTGGCGCAGGCCCGCAAGCGCCTGGCCGCGGCTGCTGAGACCTGGTCGGCGCTGGCCGGAGGTGATACCCATCGCTTCAAGCCGGCACTCGACCAGTTCAACATGGTCGGCGAATCGCTGACCAAGCTGCATTCCGGCAGCGCCGTATTGGCGCAAGCCCTGTGCGAGGCGGTAGAAAGCACAGTGCGGTCCAAAGTGCCACCGTCGGCTGCATTAGGCATGGAGGTGGCGACCTCGGTGCTCTACCTGGAGGCCGCGTTTGAAGAGTTGGACCAGGCCGATGCCCAGTTGGAGGAGCGGGCCAAGTTGCTGGCCGAGCGTTTGATCGGTGTGGAGCGTGGCGGTCAGCCCGAGCCGCTGGCACCCTGGATGGAGGAGCTCTACCACCGCGTGAGCGACCGCCAAACCATGGGCAGTGTGGTCGATGAGCTGCGCAACACCTTGGGTGAGGTTGAGCAGTCGCTGGACCAGTTCTTCCGTACGCCGCGTGAGAAGGTGCCCTTGGCCAAGGTGACCAACCAGCTGTCGCAAATGCGTGGCGTGCTGTCGGTGCTGGGGCTGGACCAGGCCTCCTATGCGGTCATGCGCATGCGCGAAACCGTCGATGGCTATATGTCCGACGACTTGGCCGATGGGGCCGAGCGTGCCGCCAGCTTCGACCGGCTGGGCAATAGCCTGGGAGCGTTGGGCTTCATGATCGATATGCTGGGCTACCAGCGGGCCTTGGCCAAAAAA
Source organism: Rhodoferax ferrireducens (assembly GCF_031458075.1). Lineage (GTDB taxonomy): Bacteria > Pseudomonadota > Gammaproteobacteria > Burkholderiales > Burkholderiaceae_C > Rhodoferax_B > Rhodoferax_B ferrireducens_A. The sequence goes on from NZ_JAVDXT010000004.1 coordinate 168,352, forward strand.
CTGTTTATCTACGACGAAGACGCTGGCGAGTTCAAGCTGGTGATGGGCCGCAGTACGGTACCGGTGCAGGATTCGGTCCAGGCACCGTTCCTGGATTCGCTGGTCGAGCGCGCTATGCAGGAGTCGGCCACCGTGCCCATGCCCTTGCCGGAAGCCGTCTCAGAACCATTCCCCTCGCTGGATTTGCCGTTGGCCGTGGATTCCGCGCCCGAGACGGCACTCTTGCCCGAGCTGGATTTCGCCGCCGGGCTGCCATCGCTGGACCTGCCTGAATCTTTGTCTGAACCCGAGCCGGTCGTGGCTGACGATCTCGCACCCTTGTCGGTGATGGTCGCGCCCGAGCCTTTGCCCGAGCTCACCATGTCGGTGGACGAGCCAGGCCTGGGCCATATCACCGAAGTCACTGGTGAAGCGCTGGATGAAACCGAATTGGCCAAGCTGCTCGATGGGGTGCCTGTCCCCATGGCAGCCGTCGCCGAACCTGCTGCAGAAGACGATGATGCCGAGCTGCGCGACATCTTCCTCGATGAAGCCCGAGAAGTCGTGCAAAGTGGCCTGGAAGCAGTTGGCGATTTGCAGGTCGCTCCTGCGGACATGGGGCCGCAAACCACTTTGCGCCGGGCTTTCCACACCCTCAAGGGCAGTGCCCGCATGGTCGGCTTGTCGGAATTCGGGGAGGCCAGCTGGGCGATGGAGCAGTTGGTGAATGGCTGGTTGGCTGAGCAGGTGCCGGCCAGCCCGGCGTTGCTGGACCTGTCCACCGATGCCTTGCAGGCTTTTGGCCGCTGGGTCGAAGACATTGCTGCGGGTACTGCCGATGCCTGGCGCGCCCAGCCGTTCCGCGCTTCGGCCGACGCCTTGCGTCTGGAGTTGCGTAGTGAGCCTTTGCGGCTGGAGCCCGAGCCGTCGGGACTGCAGGAATTGTCGGAGTTGCAGGATGCGCAACCTGCACCGGCTGAAGTCGAGCCAGAAGCCTCTGCCGTGTTGGATGCCGAGGTGCTGGCCGAACCGGAACTGCCTGCGGCTCCCGAAGAGATTGAGCCGCTGCCAGAGCCATTCGAGCCTATAGATTTGCCCGAGGTACTGGAGCCGGCGCCAGCCGAATTGCTGCCCGAGCCGCTGTTGGACACCCCAGAGTCGCCCGAGGCTGCGGCGCAAGCCGTCTTGCCCGTGCCGGAAACCGATGACACCACCAAGGTGATCGGTACGCTGCGCATGGGCATACCGCTGTACAACGTCTACCTCAACGAAGCCGACGAATGGTCGCGGCGCCTGCTGACCGAGATCAGCGAGTGGTCTCTGGAATTGCACCAGCCGCTGCCCGACTCCACCGTCGCGCTCGCGCATTCGCTGTCGGGTAGTTCGGCCACGGTGGGATTCCAGGCCTTGTCGCAAATGGCGCGGGCCCTGGAAACCGCGCTTGAACATGTGCAGCTGCTCAGCCATGGCACGGCACAGCACGCGCAGATCTTCACCGATGCGGCCGAAGACATCCGCCGCCTGCTGCACCAGTTTGCGGCGGGTTTCCTGAAGGATGCCAACCCGGTGGTACTGCAGGCCCTGCGCGACCTGCTGGAAGCCGAGCCAGCTGCGCCACTGCCCGCGGTGGAAGAAGAACCCGCGGCCGAGCTGGACGATGCCGCTGCGCTTGCTTTCTTCGATGCGCCCGAGCCCGAAGTGCCAGCCGAGCTGGATGTGGCGGTTGCCGAACCCGTCGCGGCTCCAGAGCCCGTCGTTGCGGTGGCCGAGGATGTGATTCCGGCGTTGCACACGTCCATGCCGCCGCCATCGGACTTCGATGATGAAATGGATGTCGTGGATGTGATCGATGCCGATCTGTTCCCGATTTTCGAAGAAGAAGCCGCCGAGCTGCTGCCCCAGTTGGGCGGAGCGCTGCGCCAGTGGTGGGCCCGTCCCGACAATATGGGTGCCCGCAACGAGGTGCTGCGCGCGCTGCATACGCTCAAAGGCAGTGCCCGTTTGGCCGGTGCCCTGCGTCTGGGCGAGCTGGCCCACCGGCTGGAAACCGAGATCGAGCATTTGGGCTCCGAGTCCTTGCAGTCGGCCCAGATCGAGCCGCTGTTGTCGCATTTCGATGCCTTGCAGGCCGATCTGGATGGCTTGCGGCACGCCCATGTGCGGGCCCCGAACGAGGTCGTCGCGCTGCCGGTACCGGCCAAGCCAGAAGCCAAGGCCGACAGCGGCACCGGCACTGTCGTGCCCTTGCCGGCGCCGTCTGCGCCCGACGCTCCGGCCCTGCCGGCGCCGCGCCAGCTGACCCAGCAATCGGTGCGCGTGCGCTCCCAGCTGCTGGACCGGCTGGTCAACCAGGCGGGCGAGGTGATCATCACCCGCACCCGGCTGGAAGCGCGGCTGAACCAGCTGCGCAGTTCGCTGGGCGATTTGACCGGCAACCTGGATCGCATGCGCAGCCATTTGCGCGACATCGAGGTGCAGGCCGAGTCGCAAATGCAGTCGCGGCTGGCTCTGGTCAAGGACACGGCGCAAGGCTTCGATCCGCTGGAATTTGACCGTTTCACCCGGGTCCAGGAACTGACCCGCATGATGGCCGAGTCGGTCAATGACGTGGCCACGGTGCAGCGCAATCTGCAGCGCACGATTGAAGGTACCGAAGACGATCTGGTGAACCAGGCGCGCCAGGCGCGCGAGCTGCAGCGCGATCTGCTGCGCACCCGCATGGTCGAGTTTGAAGGCATTGCCGAGCGCTTGTACGCGGTGGTGCGCCAGGCTTCCAAAGACACGGGTAAGCAGATCAAGCTGGACATCATCGGCGGCTCCATCGAAATGGACCGCGGTGTGCTGGACCGCATGGCCCCCGCTTTCGAGCATTTGCTGCGCAATGCCGTGGCCCATGGCATCGAGGTGTCGGCCGTCCGTACCGCCGCCGGCAAGCCCGCGGCGGGCACTATCACGGTGGAACTGCACCACGAGGGCAACGACATCTCGGTGCGCTTTGCCGACGACGGTGCGGGCCTGGACATGGGGCGCATCCGCCAAAAGGCAATCGCCCAGGGCCTGGTGCCGGCCGACCAAGAGATGGATGCGGCGACAGTGGCCGAGCTGATCTTTCTGCCAGGGTTCTCCACAGCAGCCCAGGTGACCGAGCTGGCCGGTCGTGGCATCGGCATGGATGTGGTGCGCGCCGAAGTGCTGGCACTGGGCGGGCGGATCGAAACCTCCAGCCAACCCGGCCAGGGCACGCAGTTCAAGCTGGTGTTGCCGCTGACCACGGCGGTGACCCAGGTGGTGATGTTGCGGGCCGGGGCCTTGTCCATCGGCGTGCCGGCCAACGTGATCGAAGTGGTGCGCCGCATGCCGCAGGCCGAACTGGCCCAGGCCTATGAGAACCACGTGGTCGAGTTCGATGGCGAGTCGGTGCCGTTCTTCTGGTCGGGTGCATTGCTGCAGGTATCGCAGCGCAGCACCGAGCCAGTGTCCAAGAACAGCGCGGTGGTGATCTTCCGCAGCGCGGCGCAGCGCCTGGCCTTGCATGTGGACGAGGTGCTGGGCAACCAGGAAGTGGTGGTCAAAAACCTCGGGCCGCAGCTGTCGCGCCTGCCTGGCTTGTCCGGCATGTCGGTGCTGGCATCGGGTGCGGTGGTGCTGATCTACAACCCGGTGGCCTTGTCGTCGGTGTACGGCGCGCAAGCCCGTCAGTGGCAGGACGGCACCGGCAACGTGGCGCCCCTGGTCGCGGCGGCGCAGCAAACCCCGCTGGTGCTGGTGGTCGACGATTCGATCACCGTGCGCCGTGTCACCCAGCGTCTGCTGCAGCGCGAAGGCTACCGCGTGACCCTGGCCAACGACGGCCTGCAAGCGCTGGAACGGCTGCGCGACGAAACGCCGGCCCTGGTGCTGTCGGACATCGAAATGCCGCGCATGGACGGCTTCGACCTGGCGCGCAACATCCGCAGCGATGCCGCGTTCAAGGACTTGCCGATCATCATGATCACCTCGCGCATGGCCGAGAAGCACCGCGAACACGCGCGCGCGCTGGGCGTGAACCACTACCTGGGCAAGCCTTATCCCGAAGAAGAGCTGCTCAGCCTGGTGCGCCGTTACACCGCCAAGACTGAGGATGTTTTAAGCCTCTAGCGCAATATCTGCCTGCGCCAGTAGCTATCTATTTGATAGTACTAGGCGCCGGGCAGGGCGTGGGGCTTCTTGACCACGGCGTAGCGCAGCAGGGTGCGTGTGCGCGCCGCGTCGTGCGCCACGATGGGCTGCGGATAGTTTTGGCCCAGCACCACTTCGGCGGCCCGCAGTTCCATCGGTTTGGCGGTCCAGGGCGCGTGGATGGCGGCATTCGGCAGCTTGGCCAGTTGGGGCAGGTAGCGGCGGATGAACTTGCCCTCGGGGTCGAACTTCTCGCTCTGGCTGGTCGGGTTGAAGATGCGGAAATACGGCTGGGCGTCGCAGCCACTGGAGCTGGCCCACTGCCAGCCGCCGTTGTTCGATGCCAGGTCAAAGTCGTTCAGGTGCTCGGCAAAATAGGCCTCCCCCCAGCGCCAGTCCAGCCCCAAGTCCTTCACCAGAAAGCTCGCCACCACCATGCGCAGGCGGTTGTGCATATAACCGGTCTGGTTGATCTGGGCCATGGCCGCGTCCACCAGCGGATAACCGGTCTGGCCCTGGCACCAGGCGTCGAACAAGGCTTTGGCCGGCTTGCCATGCTCCCAGGCGATTTGGTCGTATTCGGGTTTGAACGCAGCCTGGGCCACGTGCGGGAAGTTGCTCAGGATCTGTACATAGAAGTCGCGCCACACCAGCTCGCTGAGCCAGACGCTGGCGCCCTGGAAGCCCTGCAGGTGCAGAGGGTAGGCCATGGCCGCCAGCTGGCGGATCGACACCGTGCCGAAGCGCAGGTGCACGCCCAGGTAGCTCGGCCCCTTGATGCCGGGGAAATCGCGGGTCGCATGGTAGTGCTCTATGCGTTCAAAGAACTCCTCCACCAGCTGCTGGCCGCCGCTGGCGCCCGTGGGCAGCTTCAGGCTGGCCAGGTTGGTGGTTTCAAAACCCAGGTCGTGCAGGCTGGGTACGGGCTGGCGTTCGCAGGGTGCGAGGTGGGCGGCGTAGGCGGCGACGGGGTAGGACTTCAGGTAGAAGTCGTCCAGCTTTTTCAGCCAGGCATTCTTGTAGGGCGTGAACACCCCGTAGGGCTTGCCCTGCTGCGTCAGCACTTCCTTGCGCTCAAAAATCACATGGTCTTTGTAGGTGCGCAGCGCCACGCCCATGTGCGCCAGTGCGCCGCGCACCACCGCGTCGCGGGCCAGGGCCTGGGGTTCGTCGTCGTGGTTGGCGAATACGGCCTGGGCGTGCAGCGTCTTGGCCAGCGCCGGAATCGCCTGGGTCGCCACCGCGTGCAGGGTGACCAGGCCGGCCGAGGGCTGCAGTGCGCGCAGGGCGGTATCCAGCTCGGCGACCGAGGCCTGGATGAATTCGACCCGGCGGTCGGCGCGCGGCAAGTGGTCCAGAATGTCTTTGTCGAAGACAAAGACGCAGTGCACCTGCTGGCAGGTTTTCAGCGCGTGGTACAGCGCCGCGTGGTCAAAGCTGCGCAGGTCGCGCCGGAACCAGACGATGCCGGTGGCGAACTCTGGGGAAACGGTTCTGGCAGGAGTGGGCGCTAGCATTCCACGATGTTAACGGCCAGCCCTCCACGCGCGGTTTCCTTGTATTTGGTCATCATGTCGGCGCCGGTTTCGCGCATGGTTTTGATGACTTTGTCCAGGCTCACGAAGTGGCTGCCATCACCGTGCAAGGCCATGCGAGCGGCGTTGATGGCCTTGACCGACGCTATCGCGTTGCGCTCTATGCAGGGGATCTGCACCAGGCCGCCGACGGGGTCGCAGGTCAGGCCCAGGTGGTGTTCCATGCCGATTTCGGCGGCGTTCTCCACCTGTTCGGGCGTGCCGCCCGTCACTGCGCAGAGGGCCGCTGCGGCCATCGAGCAGGCCACGCCGACCTCGCCCTGGCAGCCGACTTCGGCGCCGGAGATGGAGGCGTTTTCCTTGTACAGCATGCCGATGGCGGCGGCGGTCAGCAGAAAGTCGATGACACCGCTGGGCGTGGCGGTGGCCACAAAGCGCACGTAGTAGTGCAGAACGGCGGGCACGATGCCGGCCGCGCCATTGGTCGGCGCGGTGACGACCCGGCCGCCGGCGGCGTTTTCTTCGTTCACTGCCAGCGCGTACAGGTTCACCCAGTCCAGCACCTGCAACGGGTCGCGCAGCGCAAATTCGGGATTCGAGCAGAGTTTGGTGTACAGGTCGGCCGCGCGGCGCTTGACCTTGAAGCCTCCAGGCAGCACACCCTGGGTGCGGCAGCCGCGCACTACGCAGGCCTGCATCACGGCCCAGATTTTCTGCAGGCCGGCGTCGATCTCGGCATCGCTGCGCCAATGCTGTTCGTTGCGGCGCATCAGTTCGGCAATCGACAGGCCTGCCGTCTTGCACTGCTGCAGCAGTTCGTCGCCGCTGTGGAAGGGGTAGGGCAGCACCGTGGTGTCGGGTGCCAGCACCTTCTGCTTCTGGCCGTCGGCAGCTACTTCATCGCTCACCACAAAACCGCCGCCGACCGAGTAGTAGCAGCGGTTCTGCAGTTCGGTGCCGTCTGCATCGTAGGCGATGCAGCGCATGCCGTTCGAATGGAAGGGCAGGGTTTCGCGCCGGTACATGGCCAGGTGGTCTTTTTCCTTGAAGCTGATCGTGTGCTGGCCGCCCAGGCGCAGCTGGCCGCTGCTGCGGATGGCGTCCAGCATGGCGGGGATGGCCTCTACGTCCACGGTCTCGGGGTCGTGGCCCTCCAGGCCCAGCAGCACGGCTTTGTCGGTGCCGTGGCCCTTGCCGGTGGCGCCCAGGGAACCATAGAGTTTGACTTCGACCCGCGTGCACCGGGCCAGCAGGCCCTGGTGCGCCAGCCGTTCGGTGAACATGCGAGCGGCCCGCATCGGGCCCACGGTATGCGAGCTGCTGGGACCGATACCGATCTTGAAGATGTCGAAAACACTGACGGCCATGGTGGTTGTCTCTTTATTCTTAACGCTGGGTGGTTTGGTAGTCGGGGTGCACGAAGAACGGTGCGTCCGAGCGCGGCAGCGGCGCCTTGCCGCGGATCGCGTCGGCCATCTTCTCGGCCAGCATGATGGTAGGCGCATTCAGGTTGCCGCTGATGACATCCGGCATGATGGACGCGTCCACCACCCGCAAGCCGGCCACGCCGTGGACCCGGCCGCTGCCGTCGGTCACGGCCATCTCGTCCGTGCCCATGCGGCAGGTGCACGAGGGGTGCAGCGCGCTCTCGCCGTGCTCACGGATATGGGCGTCGATCTCGGCGTCGGTCTGCACGCTGTCCTTGGGCGACACGGCCTCGCCGCGGAAGCGGTCAAAGGCTTTCTGCGCAAAGATCTCGCGGGTCAGGCGGATGCCGGCGCGCATTTCCTTGCGGTCTTGCTCGGTCGCCATGTAGTTGAACAGGATGCGCGGCGCCTCCTTGGGATCGGCGCTCTTCAGCGTCACCGCGCCGCGGCTGGTGGGGCGCATCGGCCCCACATGGGCCTGGAAGCCGTGGAAGCTGGCCGGTGCGCTGCCGTCGTACTGGATCGCCATGGGCAGGAAGTGGTACTGCAGGTCCGGGTGCTTGACGCCGGCTTCGCTGCGGATGAAGCCGCCTGATTCAAAGTGGTTGGTGGCGCCCAGGCCCGTGCCTTTGAGCATCCATTCCGCACCTATCTTTACCTTGGCCACCGGGTTCATCGCGCTGTACAAGGTGATTGGCTCCTTGCACTGGTATTGCACATAGGTTTCCAGATGGTCCTGCAGATTCGCACCGACGCCGCGCAGTGGCGCCACTACGCGGATACCCAGCTTGCGCAGGTCGTCGGGGTTACCCACGCCCGAAAGCTGCAACAGCTGCGGCGAGTTGATGGCGCCGCCGCAGAGGATGACTTCGCGGCTGGCCAGGACCAGGTCGGTGCGGTGGCCGTTGACCACCTCCACGCCGACCGCGCGCGGCGGGCTGGATTCGGGTTCGAACGCGACCCGGGCCACCAACGCGCGGGTGCGCACCTGCAGGTTCGGCCGCTTCAGCGCCGGGCGCAGGTAGGCCATGGCCGTGCTCCAGCGCCGGCCCTTGTGCACCGTCATGTCCATCGGCCCCAGGCCTTCCTGGCGGTAGCCGTTCATGTCTTCGGTGCGCGCATAGCCGGCTTGCTGGCCGGCCTCGATAAAGGCGTTGTACAGCGGGTTGATGCAGGCGCCGGTGGACACGTTCAGCGGGCCGCTGTCACCGCGGTAGGCGTCGCCGCCCTTGGCCCGGGTTTCTGCCTTGCGGAAGTAGGGCAGGCAGTCGGCGTACGACCAGTTCTCCAGGCCCTTGTAGCTGGCCCAGTTTTCGTAGTCCAGTGCGTGGCCTCGGATGTAGACCATGCCGTTGATCGACGAGGAGCCGCCCAGCACCCGGCCGCGCGGGCAGTACATGGCGCGGTTGTCCATATAGGGCTCGGGCTCGGAATGGTAGAACCAGTTGTACTTGTCGTTGGCCAGCGGGTAGGCAAAGGCCGAGGGCATGTGGATGAAGATGCTGCGGTCGCCGGGGCCGGCTTCCAGCAGCAGCACGCGCACTTCCGGGTCTTCGGTCAGGCGATTCGCCAGCACGCAGCCGGCCGAGCCGGCGCCGACGATGATGTAGTCGAAGTTTTCGGTGCCCATGGTTCAGCGGTATCCACAGGCGACTTCGCCCAATTCCACATACACGGTCTTCAGCTGGGTGTAGTGCTCCAGCGCCACCATGCTGTTCTCATGGCCGATGCCGGATTCGCCGGCACCGCCGAAGGGAATCTCGATGGGTGTGATGTTGTAGTTGTTGATCCAGCAGATGCCGGCTTTGAGCCTGGCGGCCACGCGGTGGCCGCGCGCGCCGTCGCGGGTGAACACGCCGGCGGCAAGGCCGAAGCGGGTGGCGTTGGCGCGCTGAACCACCTCGGCCTCGTCGTCGAACACCAGCAGCGCCAGTACCGGGCCAAAAATCTCTTCCTGCACGATGGTCATGCCGTCGGTGCAGTCGGCAAAGATGGTGGGGGCGACGAAGTTGCCGTTCTCTCCACCCGGCACGCTGACTGGCGTGCCGCCGCAAACCAGGGTGGCGCCATCGGCCACGCCGCTGGCCACATAGCCGAGCACCTTGTCGCGGTGGGCGGCCGAGATCAGTGCGCCGACCTCGGTGGCCGGGTCGGTCGGGTCGCCGACGCGCAGCAGCAGGGTGCGTTCCTTGAGCCGCGCCAGGAACTTGTCGGCAATGCCGCGCTGCACGAACACGCGGGTGCCATTGGTGCAGATCTCGCCCTGGGTGTAGAAGTTGGCCATCATCGCGGCGGTCACTGCCTGCTCGAAGTCGGCGTCGTCGAAGACGATCAGCGGCGACTTGCCGCCGAGTTCCATGGTCACGCGCTTCAGCGTGCCGGCGGCGCTGGCCATGACCCGCTTGCCGGTGGGAATCGAGCCGGTCACCGACACCTTGGCCACGCCCGGATGGGCGGCCAGCAGCGCGCCGGTGGTGCCGCGGCCTTGCAGCACATTGAAGATACCAGGGGGTACGCCGGCTTCCAGGTAGATCTCGGCCAGCTTCACAGCGGTCATCGGCGTGAGTTCCGATGGTTTAAAAATCATAGCGTTCCCTGCAGCCAGGGCGGGCGCGGACTTCCAGCACGCTATCTGGATCGGGTAGTTCCACGCACCTATGCCCACGCAGACGCCCAGCGGCTCACGCCGGGTGTAGGCAAAGGCGTTCTTCAGCGGGTACTGGGCGCCGGCCAGGGTGGCGGCGGCGCCGGCAAAGTATTCGATGCAATCGGCGCCGCTGGCCACGTCGACCACGCAGGCTTCCTGCCAGGGCTTGCCGGTGTCCTGCACCTCGATGGCAGCCAGCTCGTCGTTGCGTTCGCGCAGCAGCTGGGCCGCACGGTGCAGGATGCGGCCACGCTCGGTGCCGGTCATGGCCGACCAGATGGCAAAGCCGCGTTCGGCCGCGGCTACGGCAGCATGGACATCGGCCTCGGCAGCGTCATGTACCCCGGCAATCACGGCGCCGGTGGCGGGGTTCAGCGTGGTAAAGCGTTCGCCGCTGCCTTGCACGGGCAGGCCATCGACGAAGCTGGGGATGAAGGTTTCAGTCATAGGGATACCCATTTAATTGTTCAAGGCGGGCACAGTTTCTTCGAGAACGCCGCAGAACCGGCTTTGCCGGGCTGTAGGCGTTGCCCCCTGCAAGGGGGGGGGCGAAAACAAGAAGTGTGTAGCCTGGGGGTGTTTCATCTCAGCACCACGGTTTTCATGCCGTTGATGAAGACGCGCCGGTCCAGCACAAAGCGCAGCGCGCGCGACAGCACCAGGCTCTCCACCAGGCGGCCGGCCTGGGACAGGTTTTGCGGCGTGTCCGCATGGTCGACGCGCTCGACCGACTGTTCGATGATCGGGCCTTCGTCCAGGTCGGTGGTGGCAAAGTGGGCGGTGGCGCCTATCAGCTTGACGCCGCGGTCGTGCGCTTGCTGGTAGGGCTTGCCGCCCTTGAAGCCGGGCAGGAAGGAGTGGTGGATGTTGATCACCCGGCCATGCAGCTCATGGCACAGGGTTTCGCTCAGTACCTGCATGTAGCGCGCCAGCACGATGAATTCGGCGTCGGTATCGGCGATCAGCTGCTTGAGCTTGGCCTCCTGAGCGGGCTTGGTGTCGGCCGTGATCGGAATATGGTGGAAGGGAATGCCTTCGGCTTCGGCCAGCGGGGCCAGGTCGGGGTGGTTGGAGACGATGGCCACGATGTCCATCTTCAGCTCGCCGCGCCGCCACTGGGCGATCAGCTCGCGCAGGCAGTGGTCGAACTTGGACACCATGACCAGCACCCGGGTCGGTTCGGCCAGGTCGTGCACCTTCCATTGCGCCTGCGGAAACCCCACCGCCAGCTCGGCAAACGCGCTGCGCAAGGCCTGTACCGAACTGCTGAGGCTGAATACGCTGCGCACATAGAAGCGCTCGGTCGTATGGTCGTCGAACACCGAGAACTGTTCTATGTAGGCGCCGTGCTGGTTCAGCAAGGCGGACACGGCGGCGACCTGGCCCTGGTCGCTGCCGCAGGCCAGGTTCAGGCAGTAATGGGTGGCTTGGTCTGCAGTCATGGGGGATAAACGCGAAAGTGGGGTAGGGCTGCGCCGCCGCACAGCTGGGGCGGCTCGCCCAGCGCTGGGCTGGGCAAGGGCGGAAGTCGGCTTACTTGAGGGAGGCGGTCACGGCGGGCAGGCCTTCTTGGCCGGCAAAGGTTTTCACGCCTTTGAGCCAACCGTCGAGCACGCCGGGGTTCTTTTTCAGGTAGGCCTTGGCCGCATCGTTGGGCTTGGCTTTGTCCAAAATGCCGATCATCACGTTGTTTTCAATCGCGGTGCTGAACTGCAGGTTCTTCAGCAGCGTGGCGACGTTGGGGCAGCGGGCTTCGTAGCTGGGCGGTACGGCGGTGAAGACCTTGGCCTCGCCCAGGTTCGGGCCGAATACCTCGTCGCCACCTTCGAGGTACTTCATTTTCATCTGCACGTTCATGGGATGCGGTTCCCAGCCCAGGAAGACGATGGCCTTGTTGGCACGGGCTGCGCGCTGCACCTCGGCCAGCATGCCGGCTTCTGACGATTCGACCATCTTGAAGCCCTTGAGGCCGAACTGGTTCTTGTCGATCATGCCCTGGATCAGCGCGTTGCCGTCGTTGCCGGGCTCGATGCCGTAGAGCTTGCCGTCCAGCTCCTTCTGGAACTTGGCGATGTCGTTGAAGGTCTTCAGGCCCTTGTCGTACAGGTAGGCGGGTACGGCCAGGGTGTACTTGGCACCGACCAGATTCGGCTGGTCCAGCACCTTGATCTGACCGGCCTTGACGAAGGGCTCGATGATGGGCGTCATGCTGGGGTTCCAGTAGCCCAGGAAGGCGTCGATCTGCTTGGACTTGATGCCGGCAAAGGTGATGGGCACCGAGGCGATGGTCACTGTGGGCTTGTAGCCCAGGCCTTCGAGCACCACCGAGGCCAGGCCGGTGGTGGCGGCAATGTCGCTCCAGCCCACGTCGGCAAAGCGCACGGTTTTACAGCTGGCCGGCTCGGCAGCCTGGGCGACGGGCGCGCAGACGGATACCAGGGCGGAGGCGAGACCGAGAAAAGCAAGTTTCAATTTCATGACCAGATCCTTGAAGAGAGGAGATTGCACCGAGCTAAGACACCCTCGCACTTTCACAGGTTGACGCGCCGGAACTTGGCTAAGAACGACGCGGAGTTGTCCCAGGGCGGCAGTGCGGACAGAAGGGTGAAAAATGCAGTGAAAAATAGGCCGCCCGCGCATATTCCACCAGCGCAAGATGCTATGTTTTGCATAGCTAATAATGGCGTGAATGCTGGGGTCGTTATGCAGGCGCCAGCTGCGCCGCGGGAAACCCTGCTCAGGCTGCCCGCATCACCGGGCCGGTATGTTCCTGCCAGGCTGGGGCCGGCACAGGCGCGCGCGGCTTGGCGGCGCCTGCATGGCGCCGGCGTTCCTCGCTGGGCGAGTGCCCAAACAGGCTGCGGTAGGCCTTGCAGAAATGCGACGACGACTGGAAGCCGCAGGCCACGGTGACCTGCATGATGGGCATGCTGCTGTGGGTCAGCAGCTCCTGGGCCCGGCGCAGGCGCAGGTTCATGTAGTACTGCGCGGGGTTCATGCTGAAGTAGCGGTGGAACAGGCGCTCCAGTTGGCGCAGCGACAGGGCGATCGCGTTCGCCAGCTCGGCCAGCGGCAGCGGCTCTTCGATATTGGCGGCCATGATTTCGGCGGCCTCGGTCAGATGCTGGTAGCCCGGGCCTATGCATTCGGGCTGGGGAATGCGCTGGCGGTCGTTGCTGGCGCGGAGGCGTTCGACGATGAACTGCTCCGAGATGTCCATCACCAGTTTGGCGCCAAAGCGGGCCCGTATAAGGTGCAGCATCAGGTGCAGCGGCGCGGTGCCGCCCGAGCAGGTGATGCGGTCACGGTCGAGGATGAAAACCTCGGTGGAGAACTTCACCTTGGGGAATTCTTCGCTGATGGCGGCCAGGTTTTCCCAGTGGATAGCGCAGCGGTAGCCGTCTAGCAGGCCGGCGCTGGCCAGCGCAAAAGAGCCGGTGCACAGCGCGCCGATGGTGGCGCCAGCGGCGGCGCACTGGCGCAGCAGCTGGCGCACCGCGTCGTCGGTGTTGTTGCGGATGTTGACGCCACCGCAGACGAACACCGTGTCGCAGTCGGCCAGGCTGGCGGCGTCGCCGGTGGAGCCCACGGCCAGGCCGTTGCTGGCCCTGGCCGCCGTCTGGTCGGGACTGACAACGGTCCAGCGGTACAGTGGTTGGCGGCTGATGTAGTTGGCCATGCGCAGTGTTTCCACGGCGTTGGCAAAGGCGATCATCGAGTAGTCGGGCAGCAGGATGAAGCCGATGTGGGTCGTCCCCGTTTTGCCCGAAGCGTCGTTTGCACCATAGGCCGCGGCCGGTGCAGAGGCTGCAGACGGGGGTGGTGCAAGTGGGGTGCGTGGCACGTGGGGCGCTCCTAAGTCTCGGCTCTTGTTCAGCTTTCGCGGCTCTTGCGGGCCACGCCAAAGCTCTCTGTCAGGCGGTCCAAGATGATAGCCAGCAACACCACAGCCAGACCACTCTCAAACCCTAGGCCGATGTCCAGGCGCTGGATGCTGGCCAGCACGTCGTTGCCCAGCCCACCCGCGCCGACCATGGACGCAATGATGACCATGGACAGCGCCATCATGATGGTCTGGTTGACGCCGGCCATGATGGTCGGCATGGCGATAGGCAGCTGTACCTTGAACAGCAGCTGGGTCGAGGTGCAGCCAAAAGCGTTACCGGCTTCGACTTGTTCGGAGCTGACCTGGCGGATGCCCAGGCTGGTCAGGCGCACGACCGGCGGCATGGCGAAGATGACGGTCGCAATCGTGCCGGGCACGCGGCCCAGACCGAACAGCATGGCTGCCGGGATCAGGTACACAAAAGCGGGCATGGTCTGCATGAAGTCGAGTACGGGCCGCACACTGGCGTTGATATGGTTGTTACGGGCACACCAGATGCCCAGGGGGATGCCAAAAATCAGGCTGATGATGGTGGCTGACAGCGTCAGCGCCAGGGTCACCATGGTTTGCGGCCAAAAGCCGGTCACCACAATCAGCATCAGAGCCAAAGCAACAAACACGCCAAAGCCCCAGCTGAGCCGGCGAATGCCGACGATAGTGGCGACCAGAATCACCAGCCAAAAGGGAATCGCCAGCATGCCTTGTTCGATGGACTGGGCGAAGCCTTCCACCACCACGCCGATGGAGTCGAAGACGGTGGCGCCGTTGTCCAGCAGGCTTTTGACCCCGGCGTTGACCCATTTGCCCAGGGGCAGCATATTGCGCGAGGCTTCGGTGACTTGGGTGAGCAGATCAGACATGGCGGGCTTCCTGGGACATTTTGGCAAGCAGGCTGCGGGCAGAGATGCAGCCTAGGCATTGGTCGGTAGCGTCGAATACGCCGACCGGCTGGTCTATGCCCAGCACGATCTTCATGGCTTCGGGCAGGGTGGTGGACCAGGGCAGGCGCGGGCCGCCGTTGTAGGAGTGGCCGTTCAGCCCTGGGTCGAGCAGGTCGGCCGCGGTGAGATAGCGCGAGGTATCCACCCCCTCAAAGAAGCGGCGCACATAGTCGTTGGCCGGCTGGGTGATGATCTGGTGCGCCGTGCCTTCCTGCACCAGGTTGCCGCCTTCCATGATGGCGATGCGGGTGCCGATGCGCAGGGCTTCTTCGAGGTCGTGCGAGACAAACAGCACGGTGCGCTGCTGCTCGCGCTGCAGGTCCAGCATCAAACCCTGCATTTCCACGCGTTTTAGTGGATCCAGCGCCGAAAAAGCTTCATCCATCAGCAAAATGTCGGGATCTACCGCCAAAGCCCGGGCCAGGCCCACGCGCTGCTGCATGCCACCCGACAGCTGGGATGGGTATTTGGCGGCATAGGTTTGCAGGCCGACCTGGCGGAGCACTTCCATGGCGCGGTCCTCGCGTGCTTTGCGCGGTGTTCCTGCCATTTCGAGGCCGAAGGCAGCGTTATCCAGCACATTGCGGTGCGGCATGAGCGCGAACGACTGGAACACCATGGCTACCCGCTTGCGTCGCCATTTGACCAGTTCGGGCTGGGGCAGCTTGGCAATGTCTTCGCCATCGATGTTGATCGAGCCGGAGGATGGCTCCACCAGGCGGTTGATCAGGCGGATCAGCGTGGATTTGCCCGAGCCGGACAAACCCATCAGCACATAGATTTCACCCGCGGCGACGTCAAAGCTCACCTTGTTGACCCCGACCACATGGCCGGTCTTGGCAAAAACCTCGTCTTTGCTGCGGCCTTCGGACAGCATTTTAAGAGCGGGATCGATATTACTGCCGAATATCTTGTACAGATTTCTGACGCTAATTTTGGGATTGGTCATCGCGGGTCTCCGAGAATAGGGAATCAACAACTGCACGCAGTGGTATTTATTATTAGCAAGCGGCGTGCCATTATTTTCTGGTGTCTTTTTATTTAAACCATAGGGTCAATCCATAGGTTTTGATTGAAATCTTTCGGATTGCACCAGAATGGCGCCATATATTGAAAATAAGTTGCCTGGAATATCTTTTGTAGACTTGAAAATGCACGCTTTTGGTCTTAGCGCTCCATCACAATGTCACTCAAAGGCTTGCTGCAGCAGGGCAAAAACCAACCTTGATCAATTTCGCGCTGGCGAATACCGCCTGCATGTTTCATTTCAACCTGGCCAGATATTTTTTTGGTTTTGCAGGTGCCACAAGCCCCGCTGCTGCAAGACGATGGCAGGCGTATGCCGGCTGCAATGGCAGATTTCAAAATGGTTTGGTCTGTGGGGCAAGTAAATGCTTTGCCCATTTTTTGTAATTGAATGTTAAATGATGGAGTTGTACCAACATTAGATGAATCCGTATTATCTGATTCGGCTACTTCCTGGGGCGACAGCGACTCAAAAGAGAAACTTTCTTCGCGGTAGCGCTGCATTTCAAAACCGGCGCCGGACAGCAAGCCCCGCACCGCGCCCATGAACGGCGCCGGGCCGCAGGTGTAGACATCGCGTTGCAAAAAGTCGGGAGCGATATGCGCCAGGCGGGCGGCGTCGAGCCGACCCAGGTGGCCGGCATAGGCGCTACCCGGTGTGTGTTGTTCGCACACCATGGCCAGCCGCAGCTTTGCCATATTGCGCGCCATCATGGTCAGTTCTTCGGGGAACAGCACGTCGGCCGGGGTGCGCGCGCAGTGCACGAACACGATGTCGGCGTCGCTGCCCAGGTCGTGCAACGCGCGGGTCATGGACATCAAAGGCGTCACGCCGCTGCCGCCCGACAGAAACAGGTAACGCTGGGCCGGAGCCTTGAAGCAGCTGAATTCGCCCGACGGCCCCATCGCGCCCAATTCCATGCCGACGCGCACGTTATCGTGCAGCCAGTTGGATACCACGCCACCCGGCACCCGCTTGACGGTGATGCTCACCAGGTCGGGGCGGGTCGGCGTGCTGGAGAGGGTGTAGCAGCGGTTGATCTTTTGGTCGCCGATCTCCAGCTCCAGCGTGATGAACTGGCCCGGCAGGTAGCGGAAGTTGCGCGGACCATTGGCCGCCAGCACGAAGGTTTTGACATCGTGGGTTTCCTGGCGGATGTGCACGCAGCGCAGGGTTTCGTCCTGGTCGGCCGACCAGGGGGGCGACACCGGGGCTGCGAAGTCGGGAGCGTAGAAGGAGGTAGACATGGGCAGGTGCGCAGCGGGCAGATTACGGGTGGGAGGTTGGCGCTTACTTGGTCAGTTCGCTCAGGCGGTTCACATACCAGTTGCAGAACTTCTCCACCAGGCCTTCGGTGAACGGCGAGTAGGGGCCGGGCTCGTAGGCGCCGGTGGCGATGCCGATCTGCGATTCCTCGACCAGGCGGCGGTCCTGGTCGTTGGTGGCGTTCCACACCGCGGTCAGGTTTTCCTTGGTGTAGTCCACGCCTTCGACCGCGTCCTTGTGCACGCACCAGGTGGTGCGCACCAGGGTCTTGGTGGCCGAGATCGGCAGCACGGTGAAGCTGACGATGTGGTCGCTCATGAAGTGGTGCCAGGAATTCGGCTGGGTCCAGAAAGACAGTCCGCCGAGCGCCGGATCTACGAAGTCTGCTAGCAATTTCTTGGATGCGACTTCGGCATTCATGGTTTGCGACTGGCCCGAGCGGTCGATCGGCAGGCGCTGGGTGCGGAAGCCGGTGATGCGGTCGTCCAGGGTGTCGATCTCGGCCGAGGGCAGGCCCATGCCTTCCCAGCGCTCGTGGTTGGCGGCCATGATGTCCTGGAAGCGCTGCAGCTCGTCCTTGTTGTGCTCGTCGGGCTGGTAGCCGAAGCCGTATTCGTACAGCGAGATGGTCAGCTCGGGATGGTTGCTCATGCAGTGGTAGCACTCGCGGTTGTTCTCCATGGTGAGCTTCCAGTTGCAGTCTTCGACGATGTCGATCTGCGCCGCCACCTTGCAGTCCTGCAGCCGGTGCGGGGCCAGGTAGGGCGTCATCTCAGTCACCATCTGCTCGAAATCTTCGGGCGGGTTTTTGGCCAGGCAGATGAAGATCAGGCCGGCCAGGCTGCGCACGTGCACGGGTTTTAGGCCCAGGCCCTTGGGATCGAAGTCGTCGCCCATGTGCTTGGCATGGATCAGCTGGCCGCTCAGGTCGTAGGTCCACTGGTGGTAGGGGCAGACGATGTTGCCCACCACGCCTTGCTGGGTGGCGCACAGGCGCGAACCGCGGTGCCGGCAGACATTGTGGAAGGCCTTGATCTGCATGTCGTCATCGCGCACGATCAGGATCGAGTTCTTGCCGAAGTCCACGGTGATGTAGTCGCCGGCTTCGGGTACCTGCGGCTCTACCGCGACGAAGATCCAGTGCTTGCCGAAGATGTGTTCCATATCGGCCTGCAGCAAGGTGTCGCTGAGGTAGAACGGCGCCTCCAGGCTGTAGCCGGGACGGCGGCGCGCCAGCAACTCACGGGTCAGCAGGGTCTGCGCAGAAATGGGGTTGGTCATGGTGGCGTCTCCTTCAATGCTTAAAAACTCACAAGAGAATGGCTACGCAGGTAGTCCAGAACTGCCTGGGCCTTGGAATCGGGTGTGCCGGTCTGTATCACGGTGCCGCCGGTGGACGGCGATTCGATCGCCCCCAGCATGCGTGCATGGCCGCTCTGCACGGTCTTGGCCTCCAGCAGCTTGCGGCGCTTGCTGGTCGGCACCAGCTGGCCGGCCGGTGCGGTGGCAGCGGTGGGGGTTACCGCGGTGTGGACGATCTGGCCGGTGACGGCATCGGCCAACGCGTGACGCAGTGTCAGCGGGGCGGCGGCGCTCACGGCCAGTACCGCCGGGGCCTGCACCCGCAAGCGCCGCCGCGCCCCCTTGGGCAGGGCCTGGGTGACGATCCAGGCGGCGCCATCTGGCTCTATCGCCAGCACATCGGTGACCACCGGGCGCCCGAGTGCAGCCGCCAGGGCGTAGGGCAGCACGCCCGTGCCCTGGTCGGCTTCACTGCGGGTGCCGGTCAGCACCCAGGGCACATCGCGCAGCGCGGGCAGCAAGGCGTCTAGCAGCGGCGCATCGTCGGCGCACTGCAGGATCTCCAGCTTGGGCGCACCCAGGGCCAGGTAGTCGCGGGCCACGCTATCGGCCATGCTGCCCGCACAGAGCATGCGCAGCGGCAGGCCCAGTTCCAGGCCCAGGGCGACGGCCGTGGCATCGGCTTTGCAGCGCGTGGCGCGCAGGCTGGTGGGGTGGGTGCGCGGGGCAACCAGGACGGTGATCGTGCTCATACGCCTTCCTTCTGTTTGCGCACCAGGCCGAGCAGGGCCTGCATCAGGGCGGCGCTGTCTTCCACCACGGTCAGGTCGGCGCGGCGCGCGATCGGGGCCGAGGCATCCAGGTTCACCGCAATCACATGGCGGCAGTCCTTGATGCCTTGCAAATGTTGTACCGCGCCGGAAATGCCCAGCGCCAGATAGCCGGATGCCGACACGGTCTTGCCGGTGGCGCCGATCTGCTGGGCCCGGGCAAAGCGCCCATCGTCCACCGCCACGCGGGAGGCGCCTACGGCCGCGCCGACTTCCAGCGCCAGCGAGTGGAACAGCGGCAGATCGGTCACGCCATTGCCGGCGGCGAGGATGAAGTCGGCTTCTTCCAGCGCCAGGGTTTGCGGGTCGCCGGCTTTCAGGCCCAGGTCTTCGATGCCGGCCTCGATGGCGGCCGGCAAGGCGGGAGCGGCTTCGCGCAGGCCCAGGCCAACGAAGGGCAGCTTGGTACTGGCCACGGCCTTGGCCAGCAGCATTACGGGAGCGTGGGGGCGCAGCCAGTCTTGGCGGCTGTTGGCCGGCACGCGCAGTGCGTTGGCTCCCAGCTCAACCACGCCGCAGATCAGGTCCAGCCCGGCTTGCACGGCAAAACGGCGGCCCAGTTGGCCGTCGGCACCGCTGTCGGCAAACAGCCATTGCGTGGGGCTATGGCGGGTCTGCAGGCCTTGCAGCCAGCGCACGCAGGCCGTGGGTTGGTAGCGGCTGCTGTCCAGGTCGTCCAGCACCAGCAGGCGGTCCACGCCCAGGGCAGCGGCATCGTCCTGGCAGGCACCCAGCACCGCGACCAGCACTTCGGTGTCGGCAGTGGCCAGGATGGCGGCGGCCGCAATCGCCTGGCGCGCGCCGTCGGTCAAGGCGCCGCGTTCGGCGTGCGTCACCACCAGGGTGGTGCGGCTGAACGGGCCGGCGCTGCGCACCGGTTTGGTGGCCGGGCCATGCGACAGATTGGCCGCCAGCCGTTCGCCTTCGCTACTGCCCAGCACGATGCGGCGCAGGCCGGCCGGCGTGATGATGGCGGGGCGGCGTGGATCAACACGGCGCACGGGTGTGTGTACGGTCATGCAAGCTCCAGGGCGTGGGCTGTCAGTTCGGCAATGTCCAGCACTTCGGGCCGGGGGCCGACCACGCCTTCCAGCATGGCCGTGCAGTTGGGGCAGGCCACGGCCACGATGCCGGCGCCAGTGCTCTTGGCATCGGCAATCCGGATGTCGGGTATGCGGGTCGTGCCGGGGATGTCGGTAAACGGCGCACCGCCGCCACCGCCGCAGCAGCGGCCACGTTCGCGGCTGCGTTCCATCTCCACCACCTTGATACCTATGCCCTTGAGCACGGAGCGCGGTGCATCCACCTCGCGGCCATAGCGACCCAGGTAGCAGGGGTCGTGGTAGGTCACGGCCTCCAGGCTGCCGGCGCGCGTGGGCTTGAGTTGGCCCTTGGCCAGCAGCTCGGCCAGCAGCTGGGTGTGGTGCCATACGTCGAAGTGGCCACCCATGGCCGGGTACTCGTTCTTCAGCGAATGGAAGATATGCGGATCGGGCGTCACGATGTGCATGAAGCCGCGGGTCTTCAGGGTGG
Organism: Rhodoferax ferrireducens; assembly: GCF_031458075.1. Lineage (GTDB taxonomy): Bacteria > Pseudomonadota > Gammaproteobacteria > Burkholderiales > Burkholderiaceae_C > Rhodoferax_B > Rhodoferax_B ferrireducens_A. The sequence goes on from NZ_JAVDXT010000004.1 coordinate 188,883, forward strand.
CGATCAGGCGTTGCGACAGGCGCTGGAAGCCGGCCTCATCGCCCAGGCGGCGCGCCAGATCACCGCAATCGGTTTCTGCCGCGCCCAGCAGGGCGATCTTCAGCCCGGCCTTTTGCAGCGTCTTGATGAAGGCGCGCAGCGTGCGCTGGTAGCGCATGTCGAAGCCGCCTTCGCCCACCAGCACCAGCCAATCGGTCTGGCCGCCGACATCGAGTACCGGCACGTTCAGGTCGGCCGCCCAGTGGTGCCGGGCCGCCAGCGGGAAGCCGCCGACGGTATCGGTGTCGCGCAGCTGTTCCAGCGCTTCCATGCCCTTGTTCGGTACCACGCCACCGACCAGGGTCATGTGGCGGCGCATATCGACGATGGCATCCACATGTTCGATCAGCATCGGGCATTCCTGCACGCAGGCGCGGCAGGTGGTGCAGGACCACAGCGTGTCGCTGTTGATCAGGCCGTTGACGATGGGCAGGTGCGGTGCGCCCGCATGCTCACCCACCTTTTGGCCCGGATACGGGCTGCCGGCATAGTTCGCATCGCTCTTGGCGCTCATGCCGACCACCAGGTCCTGGATCAGCTTCTTCGGGTTCAGCGGCTGGCCGGCGGCAAAGGCCGGGCAGGCGGCTTCGCACTTGCCACACTGTACGCAGGCGTCAAACGACAGCAGCTTGTTCCAGGCGAAATCGGCCGGCTTGCCCACGCCCATGTCGTCCGCGGTCAGCGTGAGGGGCTTGAGGGCCGTGGCGAAGCGTTCGTCACCAAAGCGCTCGGGCCGGGGATGCAGGCCCAGGTGCAGCAGGCCGGCGACCGCATGCTTCATGGGCCCGCCCAGGCCTATGCCAAGCGCCAGTTCGGCGGCGCCGGCGGCAAAGGCCAGGCTGATCAGGCCCGCCAACCAAGGTGCCAGCGCGGTGCCGGTCAAGGCCACCACGCCCACCAGGGCCACGGCCAGCGCGAACAGCATCAGCGAATACGGCAGGCGGCTCCAAGGGCCTTGGGACAGGCGCGCCGGGGCCTGGCGACGCCGCGAGGCCATGGCGATGGCGCCGGCCAGCATCATCAGGCCGGCCAGCAGCAGCACCGCGTCCAGGCTACGCCAGTACAGGCCCAGGCCGTAGTTCACAGCCACCAGCGCCAGCGCCAGGATGGCACCGCCGGCCACGCCGACGTGGGCCCGGGCGACAAACGGCTCGCGCGCCACCACGTCGTGCAGGTCGACAAAGTAGCGCTTCGGTATTTGTAGCAGCCCGCGCAGGTCTACTGTGCTCGAGCGGCCTTTTTTCCATATAAGAGCGCGGCGCGCCAGGCCCCAGGCCAGACCCAGGACTGCCAGCCAGAAGACCGTGCTTACGAGGTGCTGCAGCATCTTAGAAGTCCTTGCACAGGCGCAGCGAGTCGTAGATCGCGGCGTGGATGTTGTGCATGGAGACGCAGTCGCCCACGCGGTACAGCAGGAAGCTGCCGTTGCCGGTGGTTTCGCTCAGGCCGGGCTGCGGCTTGGCGTCATACAGAGCTTCGATGTCCGTCTGACCCTTGTTCAGCGACAAGGGCTTGAGCTGCCAGTACAGGCCGTCGTTCGGCAGGATGCCGTTTTCGACCACCACCTGGTCCACGGCGCGCTCTTCCAGCGCCTCGGTGTATTCGTTCTTCAGCACGGCGATCAGCTTGTCGCCTTCGCGGTAAACCTTTTCCAGCCAGAAGTTGGGCGTCTGGATCACGGCATTGGCATACAGCTGGCGGTAGAAGATCGGGAAGGTGGTGCCGCCCACGTCGTCGGCCACCTTCACGTCGGGGGTGACGATCTCCACCAGCTTGCCGCGGGCGGCGATGAAGTCGGCCACGCCGGTGCCCGCATGGGTGCTGATGCTGTCGTAGACCAGCACGTTTTCACCGGGTGCGACGGCGCCGGACAGGATGTCCCAGCCGCTGACGCACAGGCCTTCGGCTGCGCCCCAGGCGGGCGTCTGGCCGGTGTGCGGCAGGCCGCCGGTGGCCAGCACCACGATGTCGGGCTGCTCGGCCAGGATCATCTCCTGGGTCGCGGCCACGCCCAAACGGCGGTCCACGCCCAGGCGCAGGGTTTCCATGTCGAACCAGCGGATGATGCCGGCCATCTGCTCGCGTTTCGGTGGCTTGGCCGCCAGATTCACCTGGCCGCCGACCAACGCGTTCTTTTCGAACAGCACCACGTCGTGGCCGCGCTCACGGGCTACCCGGGCAGCTTCCAGGCCGGCAGGGCCGGCGCCGACGACCACCACCTTGCGGCGCTTGCCGGTGGTCTTTTCGATCACGTGCGGCATGGTTTCTTCGCGGCTGGTGGCGGCGTTCTGGATGCACAGCACGTCCAGGCCGTTGTACTGGCGGTCGATGCAGTAATTGGCGCCCACGCATTGCTTGATCTGGTCTTCGCGGCCGTCGCGGATCTTGATGACCATGTGCGGGTCGGCGATCTGGGCCCGGGTCATGCCGACCATGTCGACCATGCCGGTGGCCAGGATGCGCTCGGCCTGCGAGGCGTCGCGGATGCTTTGGGCGTGCATCACGGGTACCTTGGAGACGGACTTGATACCGGCGGCCAGGTGCACAAAGGGCTCGGGCGGCAGCGCCATCGGCGGCATGCAGTTGACCAGGGTGTTGTGCGTGTCGGCACCGGAGCCGACTACGCTGAGGAAGTCCAGCAGGCCGCTTTCACTCATGGCCTGGGCGATTTCTTTCGCCATCTCGTGGCTGATGCCATCTTCATGGAATTCGTCGCCGCACATGCGCATGCCCACGCAGAAGTCGGCGCCGACCTGTTCGCGCACGGCTTGCAGCACTTCCATGCCGAAGCGCAGGCGGTTTTCCAGGCTGCCGCCGTATTCGTCGGTACGGTGGTTCACACGCGGGCTCCAGAACTGGTCGACCAGCTGCTGGTGTGCGGCGGAGATTTCGATGCCGTCGAGTCCCGCATCCTTCACGCGCTTGGCGGCACGGCCGTAGTCGGCCACGATGCGGCGGATTTCTTCGATTTCGATGGTCTTGGCATTGCCGCGGTGCACTGGCTCGCGGATACCCGAGGGGCTGACCAGGTGCGGCCAGTCAAAACCATGCCAGGCATTGCGCCGGCCCATGTGGGTGGCCTGGATCATCAGCTTGGCGCCATGCTTGTGCATGGTTTCGGCCAGCGTCGCCAGCGGCTCAATCACCTTGTTGGTGGCCAGGTTCACCGAACTCCACCAGGACCAGGGGCTGTCGCGCGACACCGGGCTGGAGCCACCGCAAATCGCCAGGCCCACGCCGCCCTTGGCTTTTTCTTCGTAATAGCGGATGTAGCGCTCGGTCGGGTTGCCGCCCTCGGCATACACCTCGGCATGCGCGGTGCTGACGATGCGGTTGCGCAGCAGAACCTGGTTCAGGCGGATGGGCTCAAACAAATGCGGGTAGCGCATGGCGGATCTCTAGAGGGGGCTGACGGTGAAAACGCAGTGGCTATGGCCTTCTGCCGCGCATTGGGTCTCGACGCTGGTGGTGCGCACCGCCGAGCCGCTGGTTTCCAGCACCCAGTCCATGGCGCCCGAGAACCAGCCGGCGAACAAATAGCAGACCTTGCTGTGGTCCACCGGCACGCCGGCAATGCCTTGCGCCAGCACAAACACCGAATGCTCCAGCTTGACCTGGGCGTGGCCGGTAGTGGCATCAGCCTCGATGAAGGAGAACAGGCCCCAGCCGCGTTGCGACAGGCGCTTGAGGTAATGCTCGTACACCGCCATGCCGCTCAAGCCATGGGTGGCGGCTTCCTGCTGGCACCAGAAATAGGCCGAGCGGTGGCCGGCCTTGTACAGCGCCGGTGCATACACCTCCCGGCCCACCACGGCCTCGGTTTCAACATGGTTGTTGACGAAGAAGTGCCGCGGCACGTAAATCATCGGCAGGCCGTCGGTGGTCCAGACGCCTGTGTCGGCGTTCACTTCAATGGGGAGTTGGGGATTCATGGGGTGATCTCTGTGTAGGGATAGGGAAATGCGCAGCCGTGGGCTTACTGGATCTGTTCCGACTTGACCACCACCCAGTTGCGGTCTGCCGTCACGGGCAGGCCTTGGGCTTTCTGGGCTTCGGCATTTTTCTTCTGCATGGCTTGGATCTGCACCAGGTATTTGTCTTTGCGGTTCACCCAGACGCGCAGGCCACCGCGCTCTACGTCGGTACCGCGAAACAGCATGGGGCCGTCACTCACCGGCGTGTCGCCCGCCACCAGAATCGGCTTCTTCCATTCGTCGATATAGGTGTGGATCGCGGCCTGCTTGCCCTCGAACCAGGTCATCGGTGCCCACAGCGCCGATGTCAATTCATGGTCCAGCAAGGCTGCGGGGTCGTAGGTCTTGGCTGCAATCAATTTGCGCGCATTGGTGATCTCGCCGGTCTTGCGGTCCTTCAGCTGCAGGCCGACACCGATGACGTTTTGTGGCTTGATGTTGTAGCCGTTCTTCGGGTCGGCCAGCACCATGCGGACCAGCTCTTCGCTGGCGGCGCTCACCACGTAGACCTCGATGCCGTTTTCCATCAGCTTGTTGTAGAGCTCCTGCATGCCGGTATAGAACTTCGGCGGCTTGATGGCGATGGTCTTGACAGTCGTACCTTCGTAGTAGGTGGCGGGGATGCTGCTGCCGGCGGCCAGCATCTCGTCGACCCAGCCCTTGAGCTCGCGCAAGGTGTAGCCCGAAAACACCTGGGCTACCCAGGGATAGCAGACCTGGTCGTCGATCTCGCACAGGCGGTAGTAATAGCTGTTCAGGCTTTCCTTGTGGCCGTTGATGTCCTTGAAAGGAATCAGCTTCAAAGCCGGATCGAGCTTGTCGCGGCTCAGAATGCCTTTCATTTCCAGAAACGGCAGCAAGGATTCTTCAAGATCGTTGTTGTAGGAGGTGTTGTCGGCGTCGAACACCGCAAACGCGCCCTTGTTGGCGTTGGCCTGGATCAGGCTCTCCAGCTGTGTCGCAGCCTCGGGCGGCCAATGTTTCAATGCTGTCTGGGCCTGGGCGGAAAACGCCAGGCCCAGACTGAGCGCCCAAGGCGCCAGCCATTGGAAAGAAATTGTCTGCTTCAACATTGCGACACAGCCTTTGCTATCTAAAAGGTGGATTCAGTCGGGGGCTTAGGCGAGCCAGCCAGCCACGCGCGCAGGGTTGTCGGCAATCCATTTTTCGGCTGCTGCATCGGGCTTGGCACCGCCTTCGACGGCCAGCATTACGGCGCCGATTTCTTCAGGCTTCCACGACAGCTTCTTCAGGAAGGCCACTACGGTAGGTGCCTTGGTGTTCAGGCCGGGGTTGATCACGCTGTCCACGTGCTCTTCTGCGCCGTAGATGTTTTTCGGGTCGGCCAGGAAGCGCAGCTTGTACTTGGCAAACATCCAGTGCGGAATCCAGCCGGTGACGGCGATGGACTTGTTGGCACGGTAGGCGCGGTCGAGTTCGGCGGCCATGGCCGGGCCGGAGCTGGGCTGCAGGCGCATTTCCAGGCTGTAGGCCTTGATGGCTTCCTCGGTCTTCTTCATCACGCCGGCGCCGGCGTCGATGCCGACGATGCGGTTGTCAAAGTCGGCGCGGTGGCTGTTCAGGTCGGCCAGGCTGGTGGCCTTGACGTACTCGGGCACGATCAGGCCGATCTTGGCGCCAGGGTAGTTGGAGCCCAGAATCTGTACCTTGTCCTTGAAGTTGGCCAGATAGGCTTCGTGCGTCACAGGCAGCCAGGCCGACAACGTGGCGTCGATGTCGCCGCGCGCCACGCCCTGCCACATGATGCCGGCAGCCAGGGGCACCAGCTCCACATTCATGCCTAGCTTGCTGCGGATGATGGCGGCCGCCAGATTGGTGGTGGCGACGCTGTCCGACCAGCCATCGACAAAACCGATCTTGATGGTGGGTTTGGCCTGGGCAAAGGCAGCGCCACCGGACATGGCCAATGCGGACAGACTCAAAGTCTGTGTGAGGAACTCACGACGTTTGCGGGGGGTGAACGAAGCGGTCATAGCAGCTAACTCCTGGTTGTGGAAGGGAACGAGAGGGGACGGGGAAATCGGTAGGTTGCGGGTCTTAGGTGCCCCAGACTTGGTCGAAGAATTTCATCCAGTTGGCACCCAGTACCTTGGTGATCCGGGCATCGGACCAACCCGACTGCTGCATCGTGGTCGTCAGGTTGGGGAAGTCGCCTATGGTCCGGATGCCTTCGGGATTGATCACCTCGCCGAAGTTGGTCAGGCGGCGCCAGCGGCCTTTGTCATGCGTCAGCATGTCGAAGAACTCATGGCCGTGGCCCTGGGTGAAGTCAGAGCCCAGTCCCACGCAGTCTTCGCCAACAATGTTGATGACGTAGTCGATGGCCTCGACGTAGTCGTGCACGGTCGACTCATTGCCGCGCTTGAGGAAGGGTGAGAACATGGTCACGCCGATGAAGCCGCCGTGGTCGGCGATGAACTTCAGCTCGGCGTCGCTTTTGTTGCGCGGGTGGTCCTTCAGGCCCAGGGGCAGGCAGTGGGTGTAAGCCACGGGCTTGGTGGAGGCCAGGATCGCTTCTTCCGAGGTCTTGCTGCCCACGTGCGACAGGTCGACCATGATGCCCACGCGGTTCATCTCGGCGATGACCTCGCGGCCGTAGCCGGAAAGCCCGCCATCGCGTTCATAGCAGCCGGTGCCCACGAGGTTCTGCGTGTTGTAGCAAAGCTGGACCACGCGCACACCCATGTCGTGGAAGGCTTCGATGTAGCCGAGGTTGTCCTCAAAGGCATGGGCGTTCTGGAAGCCCAGAACGATGCCGGTCTTGCCATCAGCTTTCGCCTTGACGATGTCCGCTGTGTTGCGGGCCAGTGTGACGAGATCGCTGTTGTCGCGGATCAGCTGTTTCAGCTGGGCAATGTTGTCCACCGTCTTTGGAAAGTCCTCCCACACGGAGACGGTGCAGTTGGCAGCGGCCAGGCCGCCTTTCTTCATGTCTTCAAATACGCTGCGGTTCAGGTTGGCAATGATGAGACCGTCGATGACGATGGAATCCTGGTGCAGATTGCTCATGGTGATTTCCTTCAGGCGTAGAGGGGAAAGCGGGCAGTCAGTGCTTTGACGCGGGCGTAGACCGAGGCCTCGGTCGCGGCGTCGCCGGCGGGGTTGGTCTTCAGGCTGTTGAAGACTTCCAGCATCAGGCGGCCGACTTCTTCAAACTCGGCCGTGCCGAAGCCGCGCGTGGTGCCGGCAGCGGTGCCGACGCGGATGCCCGAGGTGATGGTCGGTTTTTCGTCGTCGAACGGGATGCCGTTCTTGTTGCAGGTGATGCCGGCGCGCTCCAGCGCCACTTCGGTGGTGTTGCCCTTCAGGCCCAGCGGGCGCAGGTCGACCAGCAGCAGGTGGTTGTCGGTGCCGCCAGTCACCAGGTCCAGGCCACCGGCTTTCAGTACGGCGCCCAGGGCCTTGGCGTTGGCCACAACCTGCTGGGTATAGGCTTTGAAGCTGGGCTGCAGTGCCTCGCCAAAGGCCACAGCTTTGGCGGCGATGACGTGCATCAGCGGGCCGCCTTGCGAGCCGGGGAATACGGCGGAATTGATCTTCTTGGCGATCTCGGCGTCATTGGTCAGCACCACACCGCCGCGCGGGCCGCGCAGGGTTTTGTGGGTGGTGGAGGTGGTCACATGCGCATGCGGCACCGGGCTGGGGTAGACGCCGGTGGCAACCAGGCCGGCCACGTGGGCCATGTCCACCATCAGCAGCGCGCCCACCTTGTCGGCGATTGCGCGGAAGCGCGCCCAGTCAATGGTGCGGGGGTAGGCTGAGAAGCCGGCGATGATGAGTTTGGGTTTGTGTTCGATGGCCAGGGCTTCGACTTCGTCGTAGTCGATCAGCGAGTCGGCGCGGCGCACGCCGTACTGCACGGCCTTGAACCACTTGCCCGACAATGCGGGCTTGGCGCCGTGCGTCAGGTGGCCGCCGGCCGACAGCGACATGCCCAGCACCGTGTCGCCAGGCTGTACCAGGGCCAGCATGACGGCCGTGTTGGCCTGCGCGCCAGAGTGCGGCTGCACATTGGCGAACTCGCAGCCGAACAGTTTGCATAGGCGCTCAATCGCCAGGGCCTCGACCACATCCACATGCTCGCAGCCGCCGTAGTAGCGCTTGCCTGGGTAGCCTTCCGCGTACTTATTGGTCAGCACCGAGCCTTGGGCTTCGAGTACGGCCTTGGAGACGATGTTTTCCGAGGCGATGAGTTCGATCTGCTCGCGCTGGCGTTGCAGTTCGTGGCCCATGGCCGTGTTGACTGCTGCATCGGCCTGTGCCACGCCTACGGCGAAGAAGTTTTCAGTTGTCATGGGGAGAGTCCTCAAACGATTTCAAACAAAGGGGTGAAAACCGGATCGGCGCATTGCGCCGGGCTGGTGATGCACAGGTGGTAGGGCAGGGCGGTGCGCTCCAGCAGGCGCCAGGTGTAGTCGGCAAAGCTGCGGCGGAATACCAGCACTACGCCGGCCTCGTCGGTGCGCGCCACGGTAAAGCCGGTCTTGGATGCCACGGTGCTGGCGCAGCGGCCGACGGCCAGGCTCTCGTAGTCGTAGGGGCCAAGCTGGCGCAGCAGCAGCATGTGGTCGGGGCCGCTGATGCGCAGCGCGGTCAGGCCGCCGCTGTTGTCCACCACCTGGGCGAACACATCCTGCAGCGCGCCGGTCAGGCTGGTCAGCAGTGCGTCACGGCTGGAGCGTTTGCAGACCAGCAGCCATTCGTCGGGCGACACCCACAGCACCACACCGGCGGCGGTGCTCAGCACCGTCATCGGCTGGGTCGGCAAGGGCTGGCCCAGCACACCGGCCACCGCTTGCATGAAGCTGCTGTCATCGGCTTTTCCGCGCAGCACGATATAGCCCATATGGGGCAGCTCGCTCATCACCACCCGATTGCGGGCGGCTGGTGTGGCCACGCGGGCCGGCAGGCCAAAAGCGTGCAGCGGAGATTCCAGCATCGCGTACAGGGCCTTATCTGAATTAGACATTTTGACGGTCACCTTTCACATCCACAAATACGCTGCCGCCTACCTTCACCGGCGTGACCTTGCCGTGGGCGTGCACGTACAAGGTTTGCTCCTTGCGCTGCAGGCCGCCGGCCACCACCGCCATGGCGATGGAGCGGCCCAGGAAGGCGCTGTGGTAGCTGGAGGTCACATGGCCGAGCATCTGGTTGTTGGTGCCGACAGTGGCGCTTTCCATGATTTGCGCGCCTTCGATCAGCACGCTGTTCGGGTCTTCGGGCAGCAGGCCAACCAGCTGCTTGCGGCCTTCGCGGGCTGTGTCGCTGCGGGCCAGCGAGCGTTTGCCCAGGAAGCTGAACGGCTTTTTCATGCCGACTGCCCAGGCCATGTCCAGATCCAGCGGGCTCATCGAGCCATCGGTGTCCTGGCCGACGATGATGAAACCCTTCTCGGCGCGCAGCACGTGCATGGTCTCGGTGCCATAGGGCGTGATGTCGAATTCGGCACCGGCGGCCATCACGGCCTCCCACAGTGCGTGGCCGTAGCCGGATTCGACATTCAGCTCATACGACAGTTCGCCCGAGAAGCTGATGCGGAACACCCGGGCTGGCAGGCCGTTGACCGTGCCAGCGCGCCAGTCCATGAACTTGAAGTTTTCCGGCGACAGGTCAATGTCCGGGCACAGCTTGGCCAGCACCGCACGGGATTTGGGTCCCACCAGGGCGATGGTCGACCAGTGGTCGGTCACCGAGGTCATCCACACCTTGAGTTCCGGCCATTCGGTCTGGTGCCAGCGCTCCAGCCAGTTCAGCACGCGGGCCGCACCGCCGGTGGTGGTGGTCATGTAGAACTGGTTTTGCTGGATGCAGGCGGTCACGCCATCGTCCATCACCATGCCGTTTTCGTCCAGCATCAGGCCGTAGCGGCATTTACCGACGGCCAGTTGGGTCCAGGCGTTGGCGTAGATGCGGTTCAGGAATTCGCGCGCATCCGGGCCGTCGATCTGGATCTTGCCCAGGGTGGAGGCGTCCATCACCGCCACGCCATTGCGTGCGGCCAGGCATTCGCGGTTCACCGCGGCGTGCAGGTCTTCACCGGGCTTGGCGAAGTACCAGGGCCTTTGCCATTGGCCGACCGGTTCCAGCGCCGCGCCGCGCGCCACATGGGATGCGTGGATGGCGCTGTAGCGGTTCGGGTCGAACAGCTCTTCGCTCATGGTGCCGGCCAGCGCACCCAGGCTCACCGGGGTGTAGGCCGGGCGGTAAGTGGTGGTACCGACTTCGTTCACCGGACGCTTCAGAGCGCGGGCGGTGATGACGAAGCCGTTCACATTCGACAGCTTGCCCTGGTCGGTGCCGAAGCCCAGTGCGGTGTAGCGCTTGACGTGCTCGATGGAGTGGTAGTTCTCGCGCACGGCCAGCTCGATATCGGCAGCGCTGACGTCGTTCTGGTAGTCGACAAAGGCCTTGGCTCCTGCGCCTTCGATCTTGCCGTCGGGCAGACGGAACATCGGCCGTGCTGGCAGACGCTTGGGCTGGATGCAGGCTGGGGTTTGCAGCGATTCACGCTTGCCGCAGGCGGCCAGCACCTGTTGCATGGCATGGGTGGTTTGTGCCAGCGCATCGGACAGCTCGAAAGCCCCGGTAACGGCGCCAACGCAGGCCACACCCTTGCGGCCGGTGCGCGGCACTACAAAGGCGGCCACATCTTCCAGCCACTGCGGGCGGCTGCCGTCGTGGCAGAAAAGATGCACGGTGGGCGACAGGCCGCCCGAGCTCAGCACCACGTCGCAGGCGATGGAGGTGCCGTTGCCGGCGACTTCGTCCCGCGTGGCGTGCAGCGGCACCAGGCGTACGCCCTTGACTTCGCTGCCGCCGGTAACTTCGGCAATGCCGTGGCCGGCCAGCACGGCGTAGCTGCTGTTGCGGGCGACGGCGCCATGGCGCACATCGGCCACCGTGACCGTGGCGCCAGCCTTGGCCAGGCCTTCGGCGCAGTCGTGGATCAGATCGCTGGTGCCGCAGATGACGACCCGTTGGCCGACCCGCACGCCGTAGCGGTGCAGAAAGGTCTGGCCGGCCGATACCGTCATCACGCCGGGCAGGTCGTTGTTGCCGAACACCAATGGGCGTTCGATGGCGCCGGTGGCCAGCACCACGTGGTGGGCGCGGATCTTGTGCATGCGGTGCCGCGGCAGATGCGCCTGGCGCTGTTCCGGGGCGATATGGTCTTGCACCAGCTCCACGGCCTGCACCAGGTTCTGCTCGTACATGCCGAAAGCGGTGGTGCGGGTCAGCACGGTGACATGCGGCATCTCGGCCAGGGTGGTGTGCACCGAGCGGATATAGGCATCGCTGTTGCGGCCGTCGATCTGCGCATGCGGGTCGGACAGCAGCCAGCCGCCCAGTTCGTTCTGCTCGTCCAACAGGACGGTCTTGAGTCCGGCGCGGCCGGCTTGCAGCGCGGCCAGCAGACCGCAGGCGCCGCCGCCGACGACCAGCACGTCTACATGGTGGTGCAGGTGGTCGTAGTTTTCGGGATCGGGTTCGGTGGGCGCATCGCCGAAGCCGGCGAACTTGCGGATCACGGTCTCATACAGCGGCCAGAGCTTTTGCGGCCATTTGAAGGTCTTGCTGTAGAAACCGGCTGGCATGAAGCGCGAGCCCTGGCCCAGTACCGACTTCAGGTCAAAGTCCAGCGAGGGCCAACCCGAGGTGGAGCGGGCGCTGAGTCCGTCGTATAGCTCGGCCTGGGTGGCCTTGACGTTGGGCGTGGTCAACGCGCCCGTGCCCAGCTGCACCAGCGCATTCGGTTCTTCCGCGCCGGCACCGATGATGCCGCGGGGCCGGCCGTACTTGAAGCTGCGCGCCATGCGGCGCACACCATGGGCCAGCAGGGCCGAGGCCAGCGTGTCGCCGGGGTGGCCGGTGTAGTCGCGGCCATCGAAGCTGAACTTGACGGTACGCGTCGTGTCGATGCGCGTGCCGGTCTGGGGTACACGTGTGCCGCTCATGCTGTGTGCTCCTTGGCCATGTCGGCCAGAAACAAGGCCTTGCCTTCGGCCAGGGTCCAGGTACCGGCGATCTCGTAGGTAGCGGTGTTGCGCTTCACGGCAAACACCTTGCGGCAGGCCGCTGTGTGCTGCCACTGTTCCCAGAACCAGCCCTTGGTGTTCTTGCGGAAGAATACGTAGTCACCCCAGACGGCATCGTCCACGGCTTCGGGTTGGGCTGGGCGGGGGATATAGGCTTCACCGGCGTTGCTGAACTCTTCTTCGTCCCGCGTTTCGCCGCAATGGGGGCAGTGCAGTAAAAACATATCAGTGTGCGACGCCAGCGGCGCCGTGTTCGTCGATTAAATGGCCGGTGAGGAAACGGTCTACGGAGAAAGCCTTGGACAGCGGGCCGGGTTCACCCTGGGCCAGCATGTCGGCAAACACATGGCCCGAGCCCGGCGTGGCCTTGAAGCCGCCGGTACCCCAGCCGCAGTTGAAGAACAGGCCTTGCACGGCGGTCTTGGAAATGATCGGGCAGGCGTCGGGTGTCACGTCCACAATGCCGCCCCATTGGCGGTTCATGCGCACGCGGGAGAACTGGGGAAACAGCTCGATGATGGCGGCGGCCGTGTGCTCGATCACGTGCGGGCTGCCGCGCTGGCCGTAGCCCAGGTAGCTGTCGATGCCGGCGCCGATCACCAGCTCGCCCTTGTCGGACTGGCTGAGGTAGCCGTGTACCGCGTTGGACATGATCACGGTGTCGATCACGCGCTGCATGGATTCCGACACAAAGGCCTGCAGCGGATGGCTTTCCAGCGGCATGCGCAGGCCGGCCATCTTGGCCAGCACCGAGGAGTGGCCGGCTGCGACGCAACCCACGCGGTCGGTCTTGACCGCGCCCAGGTTGGTTTGCAGGCCGCGGATCTTGCCGCCCTGGATGTCCAGGCCGGTGACTTCGCAGCCCTCGATCAGGTCCACGCCGAGTCGGCTGGCGGCGCGGGCAAAGCCGCGGGCCACGGCGTCGTGGTGGGCAATGCCGGCGCGTGGCTGCCAACTGGCGCCCAGCACCGGGAAGCGGCGGCTGCGGCTGCAGTCGAGCTGGGGGATCTTTTCTTTGACTTCCTGCGCATTCAGCACATGGGCGTCGATGCCTTGCAGCGCGTTGGCGTTGACCCGGCGCTCGATGTCACGCATGTCCTGCAGGTTGTGGCCCAGGTTGAACACACCGCGCTGGCTGAACATCACGTTGAAGTTCAGGTCTTCTGTCAGGCCTTCCCACAGCTTCAGCGAATGCTCGTAAATCGCTGCGGATTCGTCCCACAGGTAGTTGGAGCGCACGATGGTGGTGTTGCGGGCGGTGTTGCCGCCGCCCAGATAGCCTTTTTCCAGTACCGCGATCTTGCCGACGCCGGGGTGGTTCTTGGCCAGGTAGTAGGCGGTGGCCAGGCCGTGCCCGCCGCCGCCGACGATCACCACGTCGTAAGAGGGTTTCAGGGCCACCCGTTCCCAGGCTGGCTCCCAGGTTTGGTGGTTTTTAAAGCCGTGCTTGAGCAGGCTCCAGAGTGAGTAGTTTTGGCCGCGCATGGGTTTCTCGTGGAGGTCCAATGAATCTGGATGCATTGTTGGATGTCCCCCGTGTGTCACCTTGCGCCGCGCAGACGCACACTTGTTCAAATTCGACATTGCGTCGGATCTGTCTATTCGGGCTGGCCGCGTAATCCGCTGCTGGACTGTTTAAAATTGAAGGATGAGCACCGATACCTCCCCCATGAACCTGACGCATCACTTTTTGATTGCGATGCCCGGGCTGGAGGATGAAGCGTTCGCCAAAAGCGTGGTCTACCTGTGCGAGCACAGCCCGCGCGGCGCCATGGGCCTGGTGATCAACAAACCCAGTGAAATCAGCCTGAAAAGCCTGTTCGACAAGGTCGAGCTGCCGCTGCGCCGCGCCGATTTGAGCGATAGCCCGGTATTCCAGGGCGGCCCGGTGCAAACCGAGCGCGGTTTTGTCCTGCACGAAGCCTTCAGCGGCACGGATATCGACCCCAGCGAGTCGGTCTACGCCTCCACCATGGCGATTCCCGGCGGGCTGGAGATGACCACCTCCAAAGACGTGCTGGAAGCCCTGTCCACCGGTGCCGGCCCGCGCCGGGTGTTGATCTCGCTCGGCTATTCGGCTTGGGGCGAGGGCCAGCTGGAGGCCGAACTCGGCGAAAACAGCTGGCTGACGGTAGAGGCCGACCTGGCGGTGATTTTCGACACACCGGTCGAGCAGCGCTACGACAAGGCCTTGATGCTGCTGGGCTTGCAGGCCTGGATGCTGTCCCCCGAGGCGGGCCACGCATGACATCAGCGGTTGCCCCCGCCGTGGACCCCGTTCCTCCCCATTTGCAATCTTTTTTAGCTTTTGACTACGGCCAAAAGCGCACCGGCGTCGCAGTCGGTAACCGTTTCACCCGCACCGCCACGCCGCAGGGCACGATCAATGCCGAAGGCGATGCACGCTTCATCCCCATCGCCGCCCGCGTCAAGGAATGGCAGCCCGACGCCATCGTGGTCGGCGTGCCCTTCCATCCGGACGGCGCCGCGCACGACAACACCCGGCGCGCCCAGAAGTTCGCCCGGCAGCTGCGCGGCCGCTTCAATCTGCCAGTTTTCGAGGTAGATGAGCGCTATAGCACCACAGAAGCGCTGGAGATGGGCGCCAAAGACGCAGATGCCGCCGCCGCCTGCATCATCCTGGAACAATTTTTGAGGAGTATTCCGTGAGCACACTCATGCTGGATGCCGAGGCGCTGTACCTCGAGCTGTTGCGGGGCGTAAAGGCCTTGCTCAAATCCGACACCCGCCTGGTCGGCATCACCTCCGGTGGCGCCTGGCTGGCCGAGCGCCTGCAGGCCGACCTGCAATTGCCGGGCAAACCCGGCGTGATCTCCAGCGCCATGCACCGCGACGACTTTTCCCAGCGCGGCATGGTCTCGGGCGGCGGCGGGCAGACCGCGCTGGACTTTGACGTGAACGGCGCCGACATCATCCTGCTGGACGACGTGCTCTACACCGGCCGCACCATCCGCGCCGTCATCAACGAGCTGTTCGATTTCGGCCGCCCCGCCGCCGTGCGCCTGGCGGTGCTGGTGGACCGCGGCGGGCGCGAGCTGCCGATCCAACCCGATTTCGCCGCTTCCCGCGTAGCTTTGCCGGCCAGCCAGCAGCTGGCGCTGGCGCGCAGTACCGCCGGCGCCTTCAGCTTCAACGTCGAAGGCTGACCTCCTATGCTTTACAAACGCAACAACCCCCAACTCAACAAGCACGGCGAGCTGATCCATCTGCTGTCCACCGAAGGCCTGCCCAAGGACATCCTGACCCAGATCCTGGACACCGCCGCCAACTTCGTCAGCGTCAACGACCGCGAGGTCAAGAAGGTGCCGCTGCTGCGCGGCAAAAGCGTGTTCAACCTGTTCTTCGAGAACTCGACCCGCACCCGCACCACCTTCGAGATCGCCGCCACCCGCCTCAGCGCCGACGTGATCAACCTGGACATCGCCCGCTCCAGCGCCGCCAAGGGTGAGTCGCTGCTGGACACCATCGCCAACCTCAGTGCCATGGCCGCCGACGTGTTCGTGGTGCGGCACAGCGAATCCGGCGCGCCCTACCTGATCGCCCAGCATGTGGCGCCGCACGTCCACGTGGTGAATGCCGGCGACGGCCGCCACGCGCACCCCACCCAGGGCCTGCTGGACATGTACACCATCCGGCACTACAAAAAAGACTTCAGCAACCTCACCGTGGCCATCGTCGGTGACGTGCTGCACTCGCGGGTGGCCCGCTCCGACATCCATGCCCTGACGACGCTGGGCTGCGCCGAAGTCCGCGTGGTCGGCCCCAAGACCCTGGTGCCCAGCGACATGGCGCAGATGGGTGTGCGCGTCTGCCACACGCTGGAAGAGGGCATCAAGGACTGCGACGTGGTCATCATGCTGCGCCTGCAGAACGAGCGCATGAGCGGCGCGCTGCTGCCGTCCAGCCAGGAGTTCTTCCGCAGCTTCGGCCTGACTCCCGAAAAGCTGGCCCTGGCCAAGCCCGACGCCATCGTCATGCACCCGGGCCCGATCAACCGCGGCGTGGAGATCGACTCCGCCGTGGTCGACGGCAAGCAGAGCGTGATCCTGCCGCAAGTCACTTTCGGCATTGCGGTCCGCATGGCGGTGATGGGCATCGTTGCGGGCAATGAAGCCTAAACCCGTGCTTGCTATTCAATCCATAGCTGCTGGCGCAGGTAGTACCTGCGCCAGAGCCTCATTTGGTTTAAAAATATGAAGACCCTGATCCAACACGGCCGCAGCATCGACCCGGCCAGCGGGCTGGACACCACCGGCCCTATCGCCATCGCCGCCGGCCGCATCATCGCCATCGGCCGCGACGTGCCCGACTTCCAGCCCGACCGCGTGGTCGACGCCAGCGGCTGCATCGTGCTGCCCGGCCTGGTCGACCTGTGCGCGCGTCTGCGCGAGCCCGGCTACGAGCACGAAGGCATGATGGAAAGCGAAATGGCCGCGGCAGCAGCCGGCGGCGTGACCAGCCTGGTCTGTCCGCCCGATACCGACCCGGTGCTGGACGAACCCGGCCTGGTGCAGATGCTGAAGTTCCGCGCCAAAAAGAACCACCAGGCGCGGCTGTTCCCGCTGGGTGCGCTGACCCGCGGCCTGCAGGGCGAGGTGCTGACCGAGATGGTCGAGCTTACCGGCGCGGGCTGTATCGGCTTCGGCCAGGCCGAGGTGCCATTGGGCAACACCCAGGTGCTGCAGCGCGCGCTGCAATATGCCGCCACCTTTGACTACGCCGTCTGGCTGCGCCCGCAAGAGCTGCACCTGGGCAAGGGCGTGGCCGCCAGCGGTGCGCTGGCTACGCGTATGGGCTTGAGCGGCGTGCCTGTGTCCGCCGAAACCATCGCGCTGCACACCATCTTTGAATTGATGAAGACCACCGGCGCCCGTGTGCACCTCTGCCGTATCAGCAGTGCCGCCGGCATCGCCCTGGTGCGCCAGGCCAAGAAGGACGGCCTGCGCGTGACCTGCGATGTCAGCATCAACTCGCTGCACCTCACGGATACGGACATCGGTTACTTCGACAGCCGGGCCCGCCTGAGCCCTCCGCTGCGCCAGCAACGCGACCGCGAAGCCCTGCGCGCAGCCCTCGCCGACGGCACTATCGACGCCCTGGTGTCCGACCACACGCCGGTCGAAGCCGATGCCAAGGCCCTGCCGTTCGCCGAAGCCGAACCCGGCGCCACCGGCCTGGAGCTGCTGCTAAGCCTGGCGCTGAAATGGAGCCAGGACGACGGCGTACCGCTGCAGCGCGCGCTGGCCGCCGTCACCTGCGCGCCCGCCGCCGTGCTGGGCAGCAGCCTGGGCACGCTGCAGGCCAGCCTGGGCCAGCTGGTCGAGGGCGGCGTGGCAGACCTCTGCATCTACGACCCTGCGGCCAGTTGGACCGTGGCCGCCGACACCTTGCTCAGCCAGGGCAAGCACACGCCGTTCTCCGGCTACGAGCTGCCGGGCCGCGTGCGCTGCGCCGTGGTGGCCGGCCATGTGGCCTTCGAATCACGCCGCGATGCACTATAAAAATAGTAGCTGCTGGTGCAGGTAGTACCTGCGCTGGCGGCATTATTTTTATCAATTCCTGATGCGCTTGTTTCGCGTTCTTGCCAAGCTGCTGCACCTGCTGCTGCACATCGCTACCGGCTGGTGGACCATCCGCCGGCATTTTCCCCAGATGGACAACGCCGAGCGCGGCGGGCAGGTGCAAGCCTGGTCGCAGCAGCTGCTGCGCGTGCTGGGCATACGGCTGCGGGTCAGCGGCGCGCCCAGCCAGGGCCCGCTGCTGCTGGTGGCCAACCACATCTCCTGGCTGGACATTGCGGTGATACACGCGGCCGGCTACTGCCGTTTTGTGTCCAAGGCCGATGTCAAGCACTGGCCCGTCGTCGGCACCCTGGCCACGGCGTCGGGCACCTTGTACATCGAGCGTGAATCGCGCCGCGACGCCATGCGCGTGGTGCACCACATGGTCGAGAGCCTGCGCGCCGGCGATGTGATCGCCGTCTTTCCCGAGGGCACGACCGGCGACGGCCGCAGCCTGCTGCCATTCCATGCGAACCTGCTGCAGGCGGCGATTTCGGCCAATGTGCCGGTGCAGCCGCTGGCGCTGCGCTTTGTCGATGTGCATACCGGGGCGCTGCATTTCGCCCCCAGCTTTGTGGGCGACGAAACCCTGCTGGGTTCGCTCTGGCGCACTCTCAGCGCGGCCAACCTCGGCGCCGACGTGCTGTATGGCACTGCCGAGCACGCCCAGGGCCGCGACCGCCGAACCTGGGCCCAGGATCTGCACGCGCAGGTCCAGGCTTTGCGGAACCCACCCCTGCCGGCATCCAGCGCAACTGAATAAGATCCACCCATGAAAAAATACCTCATCACCGGATTTTCGGGATTTGTCGGGCGCCATTTTCTGGCCTACCTGGACAGCTTGAATGAGCCCATATCGGTTTTGGGCCTGGACCGGAATGCGGCTGAATTTGATGTGAACCAGTTTGAGAATCTGGAATGCGCTTTCAAAAAGGCCGATCTGCTGCAAAGCAAGGACTGGGCGCCGGTGATCGAGGTGTTCCAACCGGATTACATCGTCCACCTGGCATCGTTCAGCAGCGTGGCCTTCAGCTGGGTGGATCCGATTGGCAGTTTTTCGAACAACACCAATGTGTTTTTGAACCTACTGGAAACCGTGCGCAAGGTGAATCCGCGTTGTCGGATTTTGTCGGTCGGTTCCTCGGAAGAATATGGTGCCTGCAGCCTGGATCAATTGCCGCTGACCGAAGAATCCCTGCTGAACCCTGTCAGCCCCTATGCGGTAGCCCGGGTGTCCCAGGAGCTGTTGTCCAAGGTCTATGTCGATGGCTATGGCTGCGATATCGTGATGACCCGTTCGTTCAACCATATTGGTCCGGGCCAGCTGGATACTTTCGTGATTTCGTCTTTTGCCCGTAAATTGCTGTCCATCCAGAACGGCAGCGCCGAGCCGGTAATGCTGACCGGCGACACCACCATCGTGCGCGACTTTGTCGATGTGCGCGACGTGGTGCGGGCCTACGACGATTTGTTGAAGCATGGCCGCTCCGGGCACATCTACAACATCTGCAGCGGAACCGGCGTTAGCTTGAAATCGGTCATCGACCAAATGGCCTCCATTCTGGGGGTTAGCGTGACCCAGCAAATCGATCCGAAGCTGGTGCGGCCGAATGACAACAAGGCGATTGTCGGATCATTGAAGAAAATCAACGACGAGATCGCCTGGGCGCCGCGCATACCGCTGGATACCAGTCTGCGCGATATCCTGAACTACTGGCTTGGTAAATCCGGTCTCCGTTAGAACACCGGCTCGCACAGCACCTCGGTAGTCACCGAATTGGCGATGTAGCACTCGGCATGCGCGGCGTGGTGTAGTTGTTCCAGCTCTGCGCGGCTGGGCTGCCGGTCGCCGCCGAACTGCACGGCGGGGTGTAGCGTCACCTGGGCCATGGCCATGCGGCCCTGGCTGTTGCGGGCCATCAGGCCGGTGGCGGCGTCGCGGTAGCTGTCGACCACCCAGCCGGCCCGGGCGGCCAGGTCCAGAAACCACAGCATGTGGCAGCTGGACAGGGCGGCGATGAACGCCTCTTCCGGGTCGACCGCCGACGGGTCGGAGAACGGCAGCCGCACCACATGCGGTGACGAAGACGCGGCCACCTGGGCGCCGCCGTCGAAGTGCCAGCTGTGCCGGCGGCTGTAGCGGTGGTCGGTAAAAGGCTGCGCATCGCGTTGCCAGACGATGGTGGCGCTGTGTTGGGGCATGGTGTTTGCTACTCTTTCAATAGCTGTTGCCGCACATCCAATATGCGCGGGCGCCGCTTTTTGTGCAAAAGCTGCAGCAGCATACCGGATGGCCTGCACCAGCGGGCTCGGGTGGATGGATGTCAACAGAATGGATGATTCTGCTGAGGGCGTTTGTAACAAGCGGTGGCAGAATGAAAAAAATTCTGAAGGCCAGCATGGGGATCACCGCGGTACCACAACGCTCCAGTTTTGAGGCCAAGATCCTCATCGCCTTTACGGCTGCCGTGCTGGTGGTGGCCGCGCTGTTTGCCATCACCTGGCAGCTGGAAAAAGAAGCCTCTGAAGCCGCGCGCCGGGTGGCGCACACCCAGGAGGTGATTGGCAACATCGCCCGCGCCCGCGCGGATACGCTGCAGGTGGAGTTCAGCACCCAGAACTACCGCCTCACCGGCGACGTGGCCCAGCTGCTGGAGCGTGATGCGACGATTGCCACCCGGGAAGCGGTGTTGCAACAGATACAGCAGCTGACGCGGGACAACCCCGACCAGCAGCAGCGCTGGAGCGGCTTGCGCGCCGTGGTCAACCAGCGTATCGAAATATCCAAGCATGTGGAGTGGCTGCGCAAGACCCAGGGGCAGGAGGCAGCCACCGCCTTTGTGGCGACCGCGCCGCTGCGCGAAACCCGCGAACGCACCTACCGGCTGCTGCGCGAAATGGAGGCGGAGGAAACCCGGCTGCTGGCCCTGCGCAATGCCGAGCAGCAGCACGGGCGCAAGACACTGCTGGTTTCGGGCGCGCTGGCCACGCTGTTGCTGCTGGTTTTGCTGGTGTCCACCTATGCCCTGATCCGGCGCCAGTTGCGCATCGCCGATGCCAGCCAGCGCGCGCTGGCCGATAACGAAGACAGCCTGACGGCCCTGCTGCAGTCCATCGGCGATGCGGTGCTGGCGACCGACATCGACGGGCGCATCACCCGCATGAACCCGTTGGCCGAACGGCTGACCGGCTGGCCGTTGGCCCAGGCCCGCGGTCGCCCGGTGAACGAGGTGTTTTGCATCATCAACGAGCAGACCCGCCAGCCTGCCGAGGTGCCGGTAGACCGGGTGCTTGCGACCGGCACCCTGCAGGAGCTGGCCAACCACACGCTGCTGGTGCACCGCAACGGCAGCGAATGCCCGATAGCCGACAGTGCGGCGCCCATCCGCGACGCCCAGGGCCTGGTGCGCGGCGTGGTGCTGGTGTTCCGCGACGAAACCACGCCCCGCCAGGTCCAGCGCAGCATCCGCGACCACAACCTGCTGCTCGAGCAGCGCGTGCAAGAGCGCACGCTGCAGCTGCAGGAAAGCCAGGAGCACCTGCGCAGCGTGATCAGCAATGTGCCGGCCATGATCGCCTATGTCGATGCGCAGCAGCGCTATGTGTATGTGAACAAGCCCTATCTGCAGCGCTTTGCCCCCGGTCAGGCCGACATTGCAGGCCGCACGGTGCGCGAAATCCTCGGCCCCGAGCGCTACGCGGTGGTCAGCCCGATGGTTGCTGAGGTACTGAAAGGCCAGCCCCAGGGCTACGACTGGCAGCCTTTTCCCGGCGTCTGGCAGGTCATCCGCTACATGCCCAAGCGCGATACTTACGGCCAGGTGGAGGGTTACTACGTGCTGGGTTCGGACATCACCGAGCGCAAACAGGCCGAGGAAAAAATCCAGGCCCTCAACACCGAACTCGCGCAGCGGGTGCGCGACCTGGAGCAAGTGGGGCGGGCGCTGAAGACCTAGCGGGTCGGTAAAAGCTGACTTGCTACTGTATATATAGCTGCTGGCGCAGACTGTATATGCGCTAGAGGCTTCTTTGACCTGTCATTCTTGCGGCTCAGGCCTGCAGGTTCAGGTGCTGGCCTATGGTGTGCCCCAGCGCATTCGAGGTCGGCTGCGGCGGCATCTTCACATGGAAATTGGCGCTCGGCGCGGTTTCACCCGCCGTGCTGTCTTTGTTAGCGGTCTTCTGGGGGTCGATGGGGGCGGTCGCGCTGGCCTTTTGCGGCGCGGGCACGGCGGTGGCGGAGGTTACGGAGCTGATGGCCATGTGTGCCTTTCGAGTGGTTTAAGCACCGCGCATGCATTGCATGTACAGCGGAGGCACTCTAGCGCCGAGCCCGGCGCCAGGGGCCGGCTTTACCTGCTGCTACAAAAGCCTGGTCCCCTCGACAGGAATCGAACCTGTATCTAGCACTTAGGAGGCACTCGTTCTATCCATTGAACTACGAAGGGGAGCGCGGATTGTAGGGCTTGGCAAGGTCGATTTTGGCGCGGTCGCCGGCCGGCGTGAAAGTCGGGCCTGTTGCGCTTTTGCCGCCCCGGGTTGGATAGGTATACGGATTTTTGCTATTGAAAGCGTAGCTGCTAGCGCTGGTGCTATCTGCGCAGGTGGCACATTTCTTATAAATTTATCCGGCACCGCCGCTTGGTAGCGCCTTGTCCAGCGGCAGTTGCAGGCCGGACTTCAGCCAGCCCAGGGTGACCGAGGTGCGGAAGCGGCGGATGTTGTCGTCGCCCTCGAACAGGCGCCGTGTCAGCGCCTCGTAGTCGGCCATCGAGGCGACGGTGACGATCAGCAGGTAGTCGGCCTCGCCGGTCACGCTGTAGCACTGCTGCACCGCGGTTTCAGCGGCGATGCGGGCGCGCATGGCGGCGGTGCGGTCGGGGCGTTCGTTCTCCAGGTGCAGCTCGATGATGATGGTCAGCGGCAGGCCGACCTTGGCCGCGTCGATCACCGCCACATTGGCGCGTATCACGCCGCTGTCTTGCAGCCGGCGGATGCGCCGCTGCACCGCCGGTGCCGACAGGTGCACCGCCTCGGCAATCGCGCGCTGGGGCACGCTGTTGTCCTTTTGCAGGATGTCCAGGATGGCGATGTCGAATGCGTCTAGGGGCAGGGCGGCGGGCATATGGGTGGATGATGGTGAGCGAATCTTGCGTTTGTGGCCTGTTTTTGCAGCGAAAACCAGCCGTGGTGCGATTTATATTTTCACCCATGACTTTGACACGCTACCCACGGGTGATTCCTTTTTTGGCGGTTCTGGGCGCGGTGACGGCCCTGGGCATTGGCACGTCCTGGGCCAAGCAGCTTTTCCCTTTGGTCGGCGCGCAGGGCACGTCGGCCGTGCGCGTGGGCTTTTCGGCCCTGCTGCTGTTGCTGCTGTGGCGGCCCTGGCGCTGGCATTTGTCGCGGGCCGATGCCATTTCCATTGCCAGCTATGGCGCCGCATTGGGCGCGATGAACCTGATGTTCTACATGTCGCTGCGCACCTTGCCCTTTGGGCTGGCCGTGGCCATCGAATTTGCCGGGCCGCTGGCCTTGGCGATTGCCGCGTCGCGCCGGATGGTCGACTTTGTCTGGCTGGCGCTGGCCGCTCTGGGCCTGGGCATGCTGCTGCCCCTGGGCCTGAGCAGCAACGACCTGGACCCCACGGGCGTGCTGTACGCGCTGGGGACGGCGGTGCTGTGGGCCCTGTACATCGTGTTCGGCAAGCGCGTCGGCCATCTGCATGCGGGGCATTCGGTGTCGTTAGGGCTGCTGGTGGCGGCCATCGTGGTGGTGCCGGTGGGCATTGCGCATGCCGGTGCGGCGCTGCTGTCGCCCACGGTGCTGCTGGTGGGCGTATGTGTGGCGGCGATCTCCAGTGCGTTGCCGATTTCTTTGGAAATGGTGGCGATGAAGCGGCTGCCCAAGGAAGCCTTCGGCATCATGATCAGCATGGAGCCCGCGGTGGCTGCGGTGCTGGCCATGGGTCTGTTGGACGAGCATCTGAACCCCCAGCAGTGGCTGGCCATAGGCTGCATCATGGCCGCGTCCATGGGCAGTGCTGCCACGGCGCGGCGGCCACAGACGCATGCGTCGCAGGTGGTAACTGCTTAGCAATCGTCAGTCGTAGGTCAACGTGAAGATCAGGTCAATCGCGCTTTGCTCGCCGGTCTGGGCGCGCAGGGTGAAGCGCTTGCTCAGGTCGTAGAAGATGTAGAGCGTGCCCAGGGTGCCCGCCAGGCTGTGCTCGTAGGCCACATAGAAGTCCCGCGACAGGCGCTTGCCGAAGGTGACGGCTGCGGCGCTGGTCGTGCCATCTGATTTGCTGGCGCTGCCGCTGAACGACAGCTCGTCCAGGCCCAGCGCTGACGCCAGCCCGCCGGAGATGCCTTTGCCGTTGCCGCCCAGCAGGGCCAGCGCGGCCTGCTGCAGTACCGCGCTTTCAGCCCCGCCGTTGGCGGCGCTGCGGCCCAGGAGCAGCCAGGCGAGCTTTTCGGCGTCGGACAGGTCGGAGTCGGAGTACAGCCGTATCCGCGGCGCCAGCGCGGTGCCGGTGATTTGCACACCTACGCGCACGCTGAGGTTCGGGCGGATCGCCAGCACGTCGAGCGAGGGGTTGTCGTAGGTGCCGGTGAAGCGCAGGATGCCTTCGTCGATGTCCAGCTGCTGGCTGTAGGCGCGGTAGCTGCCGCGCACGGTGCGCAGCTCGCCGGTGACGCGCGGGCCAGCCAGGGTGGGGCCGGCGCGCAGATTGAGCTTGCCGGTCAGGCGGGTGTCCAGGCCGCGGCCGACCAGGTGGAAGTCGCTGCCCAGGTCGAGTTCCAGGTTGATGTCAGGCGTGTTTTTCGACGCGCTGGGCGCGGGTGTGGCCGGGCTGGGCGTCACCACCGCGGTGCTGCGCGAACGGACCACCACGTCGCCCCCCAGGCTGGGCGCGGTTTCATCGGGCAGGATGAACAATGCCTGGTCGGCCTTGAGCGCGCCTTGCAGCGCCAGCTTGCCCTGCGCCAACTTGGCCTGCAGCGTGCCGGATACCGTGAGGCGGCGGTCGGCCCGGGTCGAGATGCGCAGCGCCGTGGCCTGGGCCTGCATATCCAGCTGGATGCCGGCCGGGGCACTGCCGCTCCAGCTGGCCGAGCCGGTGGCGGTGAGGCTGCCGCCGTCATTGGCCGGCGGCGCGGTGCGGGAGGCGTTGCCGGTGGCGGCCGCGGCAGTAGGTGCGCCGCGCAGGCTGAATTCGCTGATGTTCAGGCGCTGGCCGTCGAGGCTGGCGCGCAGCCTGCCATCGCGCAGCTCTATGCCTTCGACCACCGAGCGCAGCGCCAGGTCGTCGGCCTGCAGTGTGCCCGTCCACAGCGGCGCCAGCCGGGTGCCGGCTAGCTTGGCATCGGCGGCCAGGGTGCCGCGCATGCGCCAGCCGGGCGGCGCCAGCACCGACCAGATGCCGACCCGGGGCAGGGCGGCATGCACATTGCCGCTCAGCGGGGCGTCGGCGGGCCAGGTCCAGCTGCCGTCGGCCTGGCGGATCTGGGTGGCCAGGTCGGCCTCGATCTGGCCGGCGCGCTCGCTGTCCCAGCGCAGGCTGGCGCTGAGGGTGTCGCCATGGGTGCGCAGGCCGATGCTGGCGGTGCGGATGCCGGCGCTGATGGTGCTGGGTACGCCTTTGACCGCATCGTCGCCGGTCTGCAGCAGCAGGTCGCCGCTGCGGCGGCGCAGATTGGCGCTGAGCTGCAGGGTCTGCGCGGCCTGGATGTCCCAGTCGCCGTCCAGTACCAGATTGCCTTGCAGGCCGATTTGCGCCAGCTGGCCATTGCCGGCGGCCAGGATCTCCAGCCAGCCCATGGGTATGTCTTGCAGCGTGCCGGTGCTGCGCAGGCGGCCGCCGTTCTGCGCCCAGGCCACGGGCTGCCAGTTGATCTTGGCGTTGCCCGGCACCGGGCCGGTGAGGCTGGCGCTGCCGGCGGCGGCGTCGAAGCTGCTGCCGCTGGCTGGCGTGGCGAACTTCAGGGCGAGAGCCTGGTCCAGCTGCAGCTTCCAGGGGCCGGGGCGGCTGCTGTCCTGCAGCTGCAGCGCCAGGCTGGCGATGCGGGCCTGCCACTGGTTGGGTGCTGACAGGCCGGCGCTGGCGCGGCTGTTCAGGCTCAGGCGTTGGGTGCCGGTGGCGGCTTCGCCTTGCAAGGCCAGGTCCAGCGCGTTCAGGCTGCCGGATGCATCGAGTGCCAGCTGGCGCAGGCTGACGGGTGTGCCGGTGTCGGCCGGCGCGCGGATCTCCAGCGTGGGTACCGCCAACTGGGCCTGCAGGTGGAACGGGGTGCCACTGGGCTTGGCCGCCACGGCGTTGGCCCAGCCACCGTTCCAGCGGCCGGTCAGTACGGCCTGGCCTTTGACGGCGGTGGTTTGCAGGCTGGCGGCCGCGCCGGGCAGGCGGGCCAGCCAGCGCGTGGCCAGGTTGGCATCCTTGACCTGCACTGCGAAATCGCCCGCACCCTGCGCGGCGCTGAGCTGGCCTTGCACATCGGCCTGGGCTCCGGGCAGCGTCAAGTGCAGCTGGCCTTTGGCCGCGCGGGTGGCGATGGCCACTTCCAGCTGGCCTTGCAACAGCGCATCGTCGGTTTGCAGCTTCAGGGCCGACAGGCTGAGCGTACCGGCGGCCCAGCGGCCGGTGGCCTGGACGCTGCGCACGCGCAGGCCCCGCAGGGTCGGGTTGACGACGGGGTTGCTCGCGGGTTGCAGTGCAGCGTCGAAGTGAATCGCCTGCCCGGTGCTGCTGGCGTTGACTTTGCCGTCCAGCAAGGCCGGGTCCATGCGGGTATGGATGGCGGCAGGGTTGACGCGGCGCAGCTGGGCCTGGGCGGTCCAGTCGGTGGAGCCTGCGCCATTCCACTGGCCGCTGAGTTGCAGCTCGCCCTTGCCCAGCTGGGCGTTGAGCGATTCGACGATCCATGCGCCTTGCTGGAACTGCAGCGTGGTTTCCGCGTGGTCCAGCGGCAGCCGGTTTTTGTCCCACGGGCCGCTCAGGCGGTTGTCCACGCGGGCCTGGGCGCGCCAGGTGGCGGCGGCGCTGCCGGGCCGGACCTGGGCGTCGCCCTGGAGCAAGGTTTGTGGGGCTTCGGGCCACAGGTCGGCTAGGTTCAGCTGCTGGAAGCTGGCATCGGCCTGGTGTACCGGCTGTGCGGCCCAGGGTTGGATTTGGGCGTGGAGAGTGGCTTGCAAAGCGCTGGCATTGCCGGGTACCAGCTGGGCCTGGATCTGCAGCAAGGCATCTGCTCCCGCCAGCGGGCCACTGGCCGAGGCTTGGGCTGTAACGCGCAACGGCTTGCCGCCGCCCGGGACCTGGGTGTCCACCGTGCCTTGCAAACTGGCCTGCAATGCCATGGGGCTGCGTGCCTGCAGGCTGGCCTGGGCGGTGTACTGGCCCGAGGCGATGCGTACCTTCGTAATGTCGAGCTGGTGCTGGCTGCCGTCAAAGCGGTAGCGGCCACCCAGCTGCTGGGCGTCCAGGGCTGGCGGGCCTTTCCAGCGCAGTTCTGCCACCTCGAATGGCAGGTCCACGGTCAGCGGCAGCACGATGTCGGCGAGCGGGCTGCTGGGCTCGGTGGACGGGGTGGCTTCGATGTCGAGCCGGGTGATGTGCAGCTTGCCCAGTTGCAGCTCGCGCCGCACCAGGCGGTCGAGCTGCCAGTCCACCGCCACGTCCTGGGCTTCGACCTTCAGGCTGGGGCTTTGGTAGAGCAGGCTGCCGATGTGGCCGCCTCGGCGTACCGAGCCGGTCACATCGCGCGCCTCCAGGCTGTGGCCAGCCGGCAGGTAGCTGGCGGCGCGGTTCAGTGCGGTGGCCAGCGAGGTGTCGCTGCCGAGCCAGACCACCAGCCCCACGACCAGGGCCGCCAGCAGTAGCAGGGGCGCGCCCAGCAGCCAGAGCAGCCATTTGCGATAAGACCTGCGCACCGTACTCAAAAGCTGAACCCCACGCTCAGATGCAGGCGCACTTTTTGGGTGGCCAGTCCATAGGCCAAGTCCATCTGCACTGGGCCGACGGGGCTGCGCCAGCGCACGCCAGCGCCCACGCCGACCTTGGCGTGCATGGCGCCCACGGTGTCGGCCACTGCGCCGGCATCGGCAAACACCGCGCTTTCCCATTCGCTGGCGCGGCCGTTGACGATGATGGGGCGTTGCCATTCAATGCTGCCCGAGCCCAGATAGCGGCCGGCGGTGATGCTGCCGCTGGTGCTGGGTACGCCGATGTCCTGGTAGCCGTAGCCGCGCACGGTGGTGTCGCCGCCGGTCAGAAACTGCTGGCTGCTGGGGATATTGGCATCGGCCTTGGCGATGACGGCACCGGCCTCGGCCCGCAACGCCAGGCGGCCGGCGCGTACCGCCGAGGTATTGCCCGGGAGCAGTTGGCCCAGCGGTATGTAGCCCAGCCAGCGGGTCAGGACCCGGGTGTAAGGCTGGCGGTCGCTGCCCAAGGTGAAGCCACCGCCGAGTTCCACCGCCACGCCATAGCCCTGGGTGGGGGTGCGGATGTCGTCAAAGTCGCGCCGCGTCCAGGCGTAGTTGGCGCTGATGGCGCTGGACGACACTGCCGGCCCGGTACCGGCGGTTTCAATCGCGTGGTCGTATTGCAGGTAGATGTTGCGGTCGATGCGCTCGTTTTCCTGGCTGCGGCCGGCCCGCAGGCGCTGGCTGTTGGTGACGGTGCCGCTCAGGTCCTGGTGCTGCAGCTGGGCCGAGGTGGCCCAGCGCCAGTTGCGGCTATCGGGTGGGGCGGTGAGTTCGCTGCCCAGGGTCTGGGTGTTGCGGTCGAGAGTGAGCTTGGAGACCGCGCGCCAGCCTATCCAGGGCAGCTGGCGGTGGGTGTGTTCGGCCGACACGCGCGGCCCGCTGTCGGTGCTGAAGCCCACGCCTAGCACCAGTTTTTGCAGCTTGGCCTCGCGCAGCTGGGCCACCACGGTGGCGGTGCGCGGATCGCCATTGGTGTCCAACGTCAGAAAAACCGAGTCGAAATACCCGCTATCGGCTAGGCGTTGCTGGGTTTGCAGCAGTTGGGCCTGGGTGTAGTCGGAGCCGGTGGGCAGCTGGGCCAGGCGGCGCACCAGCTCCGGGCTGTAGCGTTGCGTGCCGCGCGGGTCGAGCGTGCCAAACCGGAAGGCCGGGCCCGAGGCCAGCGTCAGCTCCAGGCGCACGGTGTGGGTGTCGGGGTCGATATCGGCCAGGCTGTTGGCGATTTCGCTGGTGGGGAAGCGCTGGATGGTCAGGCTGCGCAGAGCCTGGGTTTTGGCGTCGTCCCAGGCTTCCTGGGTGAACCGTTCCCCGGCGCGCAGCAGCCAGCCGCTGCGTATGCTGTCGCGCAGCTCTTGTGCATCCGGGTCTTCGGCGATGGGGCCGGTGAACGCGATCTCTACCTGGCCAATGCGGGCGGGTTCGCCCAGCTGTACCGTCAGCAATACTTCGTGCGGCGCGCTGGCGCTTTGCGGCGTGTCCAGCGTAGTGATGGTGACGGTAGAGGAAAAATAGCCCTGCGTGGCCAGCAGGTCGTGGGCGTTGCGTTCGGCGGCTTGTAGCAGGCGCGCCAATTCTGTGCTGTCCAGATCGGTCAGGCTGCGGTAGCGCTGCAGTTCCAGGTGTTTTGTCAGCAGTTCGCGTATTTTGTCGGGGGCCTCGACCCGCAGGTCGAAGGCGAATGGGTGCGTGGGGGTACTGGCGGCAGCTGGTTCAGGCAAGGGCTGCGCGAGCAGTGCCCCTGGGCATCCCAGTAGCAGCACACCCGCACACAGCGATACCCGCAGCCAGAATCGCAGCATCGGCTATTTGGACAACAGCCGCATGGTGTCTTCCAGGCCCTTGAGGGTCAGGGGGAACATGCGCTGGGCCATCAGCTGCTGGATCACGCCAATGCTTTGGCGGTATTGCCACAGGCCCTGGGGCTCGGGGTTGATCCAGGCGAACTTGGGGAAGGCCTGGGTCAGCCGCTGCAGCCAGGCGGCGCCCGGCTCTTCGTTGTTGTATTCCACGCTGCCACCGGCCTGCAGGATCTCGTAGGGGCTCATGGTGGCGTCGCCGATGAAGATCAGCTTGTAGTCCTTGTTGTATTTGCGCAGGATGTCCCAGGTAGCGAATTTCTCGCTGTAGCGGCGGCGGTTGTGCTTCCACATGAAGTCGTACACGCAGTTGTGGAAGTAATAGAACTCCAGGTGTTTGAATTCGCTCTTGCTGGCGCTGAACAGCTCTTCGACCCGCTGCACATGTTCGTCCATGCTGCCGCCGACATCCATGAGCAGCAGCACTTTGACGTTGTTATGCCGCTCTGGCACCATTTTGATATCCAGATAGCCGGCGTTGGCAGCGGTAGAGCGTATGGTGTCGGGCAGGTCCAGCTCGTCGGCATGGCCTTGGCGGGCGAATTTGCGCAGCCGGCGCAGCGCCACCTTGATATTGCGCGTGCCTAGCTCCTGCTGGTCGTCATAGTCTTTGAAGGCGCGCTGGTCCCAGACCTTGACCGCGCTTTTGTTGCGGCTTTTTTCCTGGCCTATGCGTATGCCCTGCGGGTTGTAGCCGTTGGCGCCAAACGGGCTGGTGCCACCGGTGCCTATCCATTTGCTGCCGCCTTCGTGGCGTTCTTTTTGTTCTTCGAAGCGCTTTTTCAGCGTTTCCATCAGCTCATCCCAGCCCATCTTCTCGATCTTGGCTTTTTCTTCGGGGCTGAGTTCGAGCTCCAGGTTTTTGCGCAGCCATTCGAGCGGCACATCCTGGGTGAAATCGGCCACCGTTTCTACGCCCTTGAAGTAGGCGGCAAAGGCCTGGTCGAACTTGTCGTAGTGCTTTTCGTCCTTTACCAGGGTGCAGCGGCTCAGGTAGTAAAAGTCGTCTATCTTGTAGCTATCTTCGCTGTTTGGGCCCACAACGCCGGCCTGCAGCGCTTGCAGCAGGCTCAGGTACTCCTTCACCGAAACCGGTAGCTTGGCAGAGCGCAGCGTATAGAAGAAGTCGATCAGCATGGTGGTAGGCTCAATCGCGCGGCTTGTTCAGCATCCAGCGCAGGTGCGCCTTCACCGTAGGCCATTCGCTGGCAATGATGCTGAACACTACGGTGTCACGCAAGGTGCCGTTGGGTGCGAGCTGGTGGTTGCGCAGCACGCCGTCCTGCTTGGCGCCGATACGGGCAATGGCGGCGCGGCTTTCGAAGTTGAACCAGTGGGTGCGGAATTCGACAGCAATGCAGTTCAGGGTTTCGAACGCATGCTTGAGCAGCAATAGCTTGGCTTCGGTGTTGATGCCGGTGCGCTGGGCGCTTTTGCTGTACCAGGTGTGGCCAATTTCCAGGCGGCGGTTGGCGGCATCGACGTTGAAGTAGCGGGTCGTACCCACGATCTTTCCATCGGATTTGCGCCGCACCACAAACGGCATGGCACCCTGGTTGTCGCGCATCTCCAGCGCCTTGTCGATATAGCTGAGCGCGGCATCCGCGCTGGCTACGCTGGTGTACCAGAGCTTCCAGAGTTCACCATCGGCCGCCGCAGCCAGTAGCTCGTCCGTGTGTTCTTGCCGCAAGGGTTCCAGCAGCACGTGGTTGCGTCCGGTCAGGGTCACAGCATCAATGAAGCGGGCCATGCGAGTCTCCGGGCTTTGGTTGAACGGGGGGTGAACCTGGGTCAACGGTGGTGGCGTTGCATGAACACCAGTTTCTCGAACAGGCTCACATCCTGCTCATTTTTGAGCAAAGCGCCGACCAGTGGCGGAACCACCACGGTGTCGTCCTGGCTATGCAGGGTGGCCGCGGAAATGTCTTCGGCCACCAGCAGCTTGAGCCAGTCGAGCAGCTCGGAGGTGGACGGCTTTTTCTTCAGGCCCGGCAGGTTGCGCACGTCGTAGAAGGTTTTCATGGCCGCCGTCAGCAGCTCTTTCTTCAGGTCGGGAAAGTGCACGTCCACGATCTGCTGCATGGTGCTGGCGTCCGGGAACTTGATGTAGTGGAAGAAGCAGCGGCGCAAAAACGCGTCGGGCAGTTCTTTCTCGTTGTTCGAGGTGATGAACACCAGTGGGCGGTTCTTGGCCCGGATCAGCTCGCGCGTCTCGTAGCAGTAGAACTCCATGCGGTCGATCTCGCGCAGCAAGTCGTTGGGAAACTCGATGTCGGCCTTGTCGATTTCGTCGATCAGCAGCACCACCGGTTCGTCGGCGGTAAACGCCTGCCACAGCACGCCTTTGAGGATGTAGTTGTGGATGTCCTTGACCCGCGCATCCCCTAGCTGCGAGTCGCGCAGGCGGCTGACTGCATCGTATTCATACAGGCCTTGCTGCGCCTTGGTGGTGGATTTGATGTGCCACTGCAGCAGCGGCATGCCCAGTGCCAGGGCGACTTCCTCGGCCAGCATGGTCTTGCCGGTACCGGGTTCCCCCTTGATCAGTAGCGGGCGTTGCAGTGTGGCGGCCGCATTGACTGCCAGCATCAGGTCCTGGGTGGCGACGTAGTTGTTGGAGCCTTGAAACTTCATGGGATGGAGCTAGCCGGAAGAAGTGAAGAAATATGAAGCGCGCCGGATATAATCGAAGGTTGATTACAGGCTCGATTTTTCACCAGATTGTGCGCGCAAAAATGAATAAGTATTTCACCACGGTATTTGCATTGGCAGTCGCTTCCATGGGCGCTGCAACCTTTGCCCAGGAGATCGTCGGAGACCCCAAAGCAGGCCATGCCAAGGTGGATATGTGCATTGGTTGCCACGGTATCGTGGGCTACCAGGCCAGCTTTCCGGAGGTGCACAAGGTGCCCAAGATCTCCGGCCAGGGCGCGAAGTACATCGTTGCCGCACTCAATGCCTACAAGAAGGGCGAGCGCAAGCACCCCACCATGCGCGGTATTGCCGACTCCCTCAGCGACCAGGATATGGCCGATGTGGCTGCCTTCTACAGCGCCAATGGCGTGGTCGAAGGCGCTGCGCCTCCGGCTAAATCTACGGTGGAACCCAGTGCCCAGGTGGCGGCTTTGCTGACCAAGGGTGCATGCGTGTCCTGCCATGGCGACAACTTCTCCAAGCCCATCGACCCGAGCTATCCCAAGATCGCCGGCCAGCATGCCGACTACCTGTTCGTGGCTTTAAAGTCCTACAAGGTCGAAAACAACGCACTGGTAGGCCGCTCCAACGCCATCATGGGCGGCGTGGCCAAGCAGTTCTCTGCGGCCGAACTCAAGGCTTTGGCTGGCTATGTGAACTCGCTGGACGGCGAGCTCAAAGTGGTGCCGCAGTCGCGCTTCCGTTGAACCGGATTCAGCCATTTAATAAAAAACCCGCTTCGGCGGGTTTTTTATTGGGTGGGTGGGTCAGTCCTGCGTGGCCCGGCGCTGCACGCAATCTATATAGGCGGCACCGTCGGGCGGCCGCCCTGCGCGCTGGCTTTCCCACAGCATCTGGCCCAGGCAGTCCATGGTTTCATGGTGGGCATCGTGCAGGGAATCGCGGCGACGCGTCAGCAGCTCGACCGACTGGCGGATGCCGCGCGGCTGGTCGATCGAGCATTGCTCGCTGATCGACAGGTGCATGGACAGGTGCAGGAAGGGGTTGGTCTTGCCGGCTTCGGCATCGTAATTGCGGGCCAGAGCCGCATCCACATCGCGGAAGTCCGCGTGGTATTCCGGATGCTCGTCGATCCATTGGCTTGCTATGGTTTCAATAGCTTCTAGCGCTTGTCCTGCTTGCGCCTTGGCGTAAACAGAGCAAAAGAATCGACGGACATCGGCTTGGGACGGATTGAACATCCCGCAAGCCTACCATGGGCAAAGCGCGGCCCTGGGGCGGCTCCTAGAATCCCCGACCATGCTTGCAAGCTTTCCCTTGATCACCGACTGGCATTTCTATGCCATCTCCATTCCTGCCGTGCTGTTGTTGGGCATCAGCAAAAGCGGTTTCGGCGCGGGCTTCGGCTCGCTGGCCGTGCCGATGATGGCCTTGGTGGTGACCGTGCCGCAGGCGGCCGCCATCCTGATGCCGGTGTTGCTGTTGATGGATGTGCTGGGGCTGGCGGCTTTCCGGCGCAACTTCGACGCGCCTTTGCTGCGGTTTTTGATACCGTTCGGGCTGCTCGGCACGGTGCTCGGGTCGCTGCTGTTCAAGCTGCTGGATGCCAAGCTGGTGGCGGGCCTGGTTGGCGGCTTTACCTTGCTGTTCCTGGCCCAGCGCCTGCTGTTTCCGCCCCGGCCTGACAGCCCGCCGCCGCCGCGCTGGGTTGGCGCCTTGCTGACCACCACCTCGGGCTTTACCAGCTTCATTGCCCATGCGGGCGGTCCGCCGATCAATGCCTACGCGATCCCGCTGCGCCTGTCGCCGCTGAAGTTCTCGGCCACCATGGCGGTGTTCTTCTTCTGCATCAACCTGTCGAAATGGATTCCGTACGCCTGGCTGGGCTTGCTGGACTGGCGCAACCTCGCCACGTCGGTCGCGCTGTTGCCGCTGGCGCCGGTGGGCGTGTGGATAGGCGTGCGCATCGCCAAACGCATCAGTCCGGTGTTGTTTTACCGCTTGCTTTACCTTGGCATGCTGCTGACCGGGTGCAAATTACTGTGGGATGTTGTGAAATAGACGATACAGCGGGGCTGCTGGCTCATGCGCGTGAAGGCAGTGTGTAAAAGGGCCTTGCTCTATGGCCCATGTTGGAATCAAATGGTTACACCTATTACATAAAACCGAACCTCGATTTGGGGAAACCATGGACCAGACCGGGCGTCTTTACAAAATTGACCAGCTGTTGCGGCAGCACAAGGTCATTAGTTTCGCAGCTTTGCAGGCCGAGTTGAATGTCTCCCGAGCGACCTTGAAGCGTGATCTCGACGATCTGCGCACCCGCCTCAAACTCCCCATTGAATGGAGCCGCGCCGCGGGTGGCTACCGGCTGGCCCCCATGGCCGGCGAGGTGACCACCGGCGCCCATGAACTGCCGGGCCTGTGGTTCTCGTCTACCGAAATCCATGCCTTGCTGACCATGCAGCATTTGCTGGCGAGCCTGGACACCGGCGGGCTCATCATCAACCCGGTGCCCGTGGGCGACCGGCTCAAGGCCTTGCTGGACAGCAAGGACGCCGAACTGCAAGAGCTGCGCCGGCGTGTGCGCATCATCGGCCTGGAGCAGGACACCGCCACGCCGCGTTATTTCGAGCGGGTTGGCCTGGCCCTGGTGCGGCGCAAGCGCCTGGGTCTGGTGCATGCGCAAGGCGGCGAAAGCGTGATGGAGCCCGATATCTCGCCGCTGCGTCTGGTGCATTGCCGCGGCGGCTGGCATCTGGAGGCCTGGAGCCATTCCCTCGAGGCACTGTGCAGCTTTGCGGTGGACGCGATTACCGACGCCCGGGTCCATGCGAGCAGCGCCATCGACGTGTCCGAGCCCAAGCTGGACGCCCATTTCGGACCCGGCTACGGCGTGTTCACCAGCGGCAGGGTGCGCTGGGCGCGGCTGCAGTTCAGCGCCGAACGGGCCAGCGCGGTAGCCAATGTGCAGTGGCATCCGTTGCAGCAGGGCAAGCTGCAGAACGACGGCAGCTACCTGCTGCGCGTGCCCTATATGGACCACCGCGGGCTGATCGCCGACATCCTGCAGCACGGCGCGCACTGTGAGGTGCTGGGCCCGGCCAGCCTGCGCCAGGCGATGGCCGACGAGGTGGGCAAGATGGTGCTCGCCTACCAGGCACCCGCGCCGGCCGACGAAGAAGAAGCCCAGGCCTTGGACGAGGCGCTGTAACTAGTCGCCTCCGCTTTCGGTTTTGCCCCAGCTCTGGGGCCGACGCTGCGCCTGTTGCGCGCGTTCCTGGGCCATCTGCTCTTCCAACTGCTGCCGACCCTCGGTGGCCACGGCGATCAGCTTGTTGCGGTCTTTGCGGTGCGGGTACATCTGCTCGAACAGGTCGATGTTGTGCCGGCGGAACCGCATCGCCTGCTGGCGCGCCTCGTGTGCCGGGTAGCCCAGAATCTCCAGCACCGAGCGCGCGCTGCGCAGGCTGGACTCGAACACCTCGCGCTCCACCCGCTGCACGCCGCGGTCGCGTAACGCATACCAGTGTGGCACGTCGCGGGCCCGGGCGACGATCTCCAGGTTCGGGAAATGTTCGTGCGCCAGGTCGATGATCTTCAGGCTCTGCTCCTTGTCATCCACCGCCACCACCAGAATCTTGGCTGTGGCCGCGCCGGACAGGCGCAGCAGGTCCAGCCGCGCGGCGTCGCCGTAGAACACCCGCAAGCCGAACTGGCGGATGGTTTCCACCATATCGGCATCGTGGTCCAGCACGGTGGCGCTCAGGCCCTGGGTCAACAGCATGCGGCCGACGATCTGGCCATAGCGGCCAAAGCCGGCAATGATGATCGGCGCTTCCTGCTGCTCGGAGATTTCTTCCAGCCGCTTGCTGCCGCGCTCGGCAAAGCGGGGTAGCAGCAGCTTGTCGATGGCCAGCAGCAGCAAGGGGCTGACGATCATCGACACCGCCACCGAGCCGACCAGCAGCGACGAGGTCTGGGCCGAGAACACCTGGGCGGCGCTGGCGGTCTGGAACACCACGAAGGCAAACTCGCCGCCCTGGGCCAGCAGCACGGTGAACACCGGCCGCTCCTGGAACGGAACGCCCATGAACTTGGCGATGGCGTAGATCACCAGCAGCTTGGCGGCCAGAAAGCCGACCACGATGGCCGCCATCAGCCCCGGCGACTGGCGCAGCACGCCAAAGTCCACGCCCATGCCGACGGCGATGAAGAACAGGCCCAGCAGCAGGCCCTTGAAGGGCTCGATGTCGGTCTCCAGCTCGCGCCGGTACTCGCTCTCGGCCAGCAGCACGCCGGCCAGAAAGGCACCCAAGGCCATCGACAGGCCGACCGACAGCATCAGCGAGGCGATGCCCACCACCAGCAGCAAGGAGGCGGCGGTAAAGATCTCCGGCGCCTTGGAGCGCGCGATCCAGCGGAACAGCGGCCGCAACAGCAAACGCCCGCCGAGCACGATGCCCGCAATCACTGCTACAGTTTTAAGCGCTTGCAGCGCAGGAGAGGTATGCGTCAGAGCCTCATTTTGTTCAGAAACCGCACCCAGCAGCGGCAGCAGTGCCAGGATGGGAATCGCCGCCACGTCCTGGAACAGCAGGATGGAAAACCCGGCCTGGCCGCTGCGTGTGGGCAGCAGATTGCGCTCGCCAAACACCTGCAGCGCTATCGCCGTGCTGGACAAAGCCAGGCCCAGCGCCGCCACCAGAGCGATGCGCCAGGGCGCGCCGGCCGCCATGCCGACCACCAGGATCACCGCCGCGCAGCCCAGCACCTGGGCCGAGCCCCAGCCGAAGATCGGCCGGCGCAGGCTCCAGAGTCGCTTGGGCTCCAGCTCCAGGCCGATCAAAAACAGCATCAGCACCACGCCGAATTCGGCGAAATGCAGGATGTCCTGCACCTCGGTGACCAGGCCCAGGCCCCAGGGGCCGATGACGATGCCGGCCGCCAGGTAGCCGATGATGGAGCCCAGGCCCAGGGCTTTGCTCAGCGGCACGGCGATCACCGCGGCGCTGAGGTAGATGAAGCTGTTGGTCAGCCAGGTGGGTGCGTGTTCCATGCGGTCAGGTGCTCAGGTGTTCAGTTCGGGCCAATGGGGGTAGCTCTGCAGCCGCTGGCGAAAGCTGTCGATGTGGGTGGTGACCTCCTGCTTGCCCGCGCTGTGCGCGGCGTGCAGCACCAGCGGCGGCAAGAAGCGCATGCCGCACAGCGCGGCGGTCTGCTCGTAGGGCGGCAGGAAGTTGTCGAACGGGTGCCGGTGGTCGTTGCCCGGCTGGTACGAGCCCTCTTGCCCGCCGGTGGTCAGCACCAGCCACAGCGCCTTGCCGCGCAGCGCCGTGCCGGGCGTGCCGGCCGGGGCCACATCCAGGCCCTCGGCCGATACCGCGCCGTAGGCCCAGCCGTAGGTCAGCACCTCGTCGAACCAGAGCTTTTGCAGCGCCGGCATCGCGTACCACTGGATGGGGTGCAGCAGCACCAACAGGTCGGCGGCCTCCACCCGGGCCTGCTCGGCGGCCACGTCGATGTCGTAGTCGGGGTAGTTGGCGTACAGGTCTTGCACCTCGATCTGCGGACCGTCGGCGCTGGCGGTGAGGGCCCGGGCGGCGGCCAGCAGGCGTTGGTTGACGAGGGAGGCGCGCCAGTTGGGATGGGCGGCTAGAAGGTAAATGCGGGGTGGGGAAGTTGGGGAAGGTGTGGGAGGACTCGGATCGTGCATGCCGCTAACATAGCAAAATTTTCCGCAGTTTCCTCATTTAGGAGCCATCTATGCCCATCGTCGTTGTTGCCAGCCCCAAAGGCGGTGTCGGCAAGTCCACGCTGTCGACCCAGATCGCCGGCTATTACGCCTCGCGGGGTCACCACGTGGTGCTGGGCGATGCGGACCCGCAGCAGTCTTCGGGCCTGTGGCTGAGCCTGCGCCCGACCTCGGCCGCGCCCATCGGTGCCTGGGACGTGGAGGCCGACGAGATCGACAAGCCGCCCAAAGCCGGCAAGGACACCACGTACGCGGTGCTGGACACCCCGGCCGGCCTGGAGGGCAAGCGCTTCAAGGACGTGATGAAGCTGGCCGACAAGATCATCGTGCCGCTGCAGCCCAGCGTGTTCGACATCTTCGCCACGCGCAAGTTTCTGGACCGGCTGGCCGAGCACCGCCGCATCGACAAGATGCAGGTGGGCCTGGTCGGCATGCGGGTCGACGAGCGCACCCTGGCCGCCGAGCGCCTGCACGATTACCTGGAAGGCCTGGAGCTGCCGGTGCTGACCTATCTGCGCAACACCCAGAACTATGTGCACCTGGCCGCCAGCGGGCTCAGCCTGTTCGACGTGCACACCAGCCGGGTCGAGAAAGACCTGGAGCAATGGCAGCCGCTGAGCGCCTGGCTGGATGCCTGAAGCCGTGCGCAGCTTCGACCGCTTTGCCGACCTGGCCGCGGCCGTGGGCAGCGAGATCGCCGTCAGCGACTGGACCCTGATCACCCAGCAGCAGGTCAACCAGTTCGCCGACGCCACCGGCGACCACCAGTGGATCCATGTGGATGTGGAGCGGGCCAAAACCGGGCCGTTCGGTGGGCCGATTGCCCACGGCTTCCTCACGCTGTCGCTGCTGCCGCGGCTGTTCGATGCCTCGTTCGGCATAGTCGAGTCGCGCATGGCGGTGAACTATGGGCTGAACAAGCTGCGCTTCATCAGCCCGGTGCCGGTGGGCAGCCGGGTGCGCGCGCGGCTCAAGCTGCTGGCCTGCACGCCGCTGCCGCCAGACACACCCGGCGTGCAGCTCACGCTGGAGGCGACGATGGAGCTGGAAGGCCAGGCCAAACCGGCCTGCGTCGCCGAGTCCTTGGTCCGGCATTACGCCTGAATTTACAAGAAATCAGGCTCTAGCGCATATTCCACCTGCGCAAGCAGCTATTAATTCAGTAGCTATTCAAAACCGCACTGGCGCCAGGCTTCGAACACCGTCACTGCTACTGCATTCGACAGGTTCAGGCTGCGCTGCCCGGCTCGCATCGGCAGCTTGAGGCAGCGCTCGGGCGTGAAGTCGGCGCGCACGCGGTCCGACAACCCCTTGGTTTCCGAGCCGAACACCAGCCAGTCGCCGGCGGCGAAGTCGGTGTGGAACACATTGCCGGTGCCGCGCGTGGTCAGGGCGAACATGCGCTGCGGGTCGGGCAGGGCGCTGGTCAGAAAGCTGGGCCAGTCGGCATGCCGGGTCAGCGTGGCGTACTCGTGGTAGTCCAGGCCGGCGCGGCGCATGTGCTTGTCGTCCATGGAGAAGCCCAGCGGCTCCACCAGGTGCAGATGGCAGCCGGTGTTGGCCGCCAGGCGGATGACGTTGCCGGTGTTCGGCGGGATTTCGGGTTCGACCAGGACGATGTGAAACATGGGCGGGATTATCCGGGATGCGCTGTAGGCCGCTGCCGACGCGGCGGCGCGGCCTGGTCCGGGTGACATCGCCGGCCAGCGGGGCCAAGATGGCAACGTCCACCAGGAGCCACCATGTCCATCCATTTGCACAAACCCCACCGCCCGCACGACGATGTGCCGGACGGCCCGGAACCCGGCGGCTTGCCGGTCGAGCCCGATGCCGGCGCGCCGCAACCGGCTGCGCCACAAGACCCGGGAGACGGCGGCTTGCCAGACCCCGCGCCCTGACGGACCACGCAAAGCCGGCTCTAATAGCGGCTGTTTTCACTTCCTGTGTTTCCATGAAAACCATAGACCTGCGCAGCGACACCGTGACCCGCCCCAGCCCCGCCATGCAAGCCGCCATGGCCGCAGCCCCGCTGGGCGACGACGTATATGGCGACGACCCCACGGTGAACCGGTTGCAGGCCACGCTGGCCGAGCGCCTGGGTTTTGCCGCCGGGCTGTTCTGCCCCAGCGGCACCCAGAGCAATCTGCTGGCGCTGATGGCGCACTGCCAGCGCGGCGACGAGTACATCGTCGGTCAGGAGGCGCATTGCTACAAATGGGAGGCCGGCGGCGCCGCCGTGCTGGCCAGCATCCAGCCCCAGCCGCTGGACCACGCGGCCGACGGCTCGCTGCCGCTGGAGCGCATCGCCGCGGCCATCAAGGCCGATGACTTCCACCATGCGCGCACCCGTTTGCTGGCGCTGGAGAACACGATTGGCGGCAAGGTCCTGCCGCAAGACTATGTGGAAGCCGCCACCGCGCTGGCCCATGGCCGGGGGCTGCAATGCCATCTGGATGGCGCGCGCTTTTTCAATGCAGCGGTGGCCTCGCAGCGGCCCCGCGAGTCGCTGGCCCAGGCCGAGCGCCGGCTGGTCGCTGGTTTCGACTCGGTCAGCATCTGCCTGAGCAAGGGCCTGGGCGCGCCCGTGGGTTCGGTGCTGCTGGGTAGCCAGAGTCTGATCGCCGATGCGCGGCGCTGGCGCAAGATGCTGGGCGGCGGCATGCGCCAGGCGGGTGTGCTGGCCGCGGCCGGCCTGTATGCGCTGGAGCACAACGTGGCGCGCCTGGCCGACGACCATGCCAACGCCCGCTTGCTGGCCGAGCTGCTGGCCGGCGTGCCGGGACTGCGGGTCGACCTGGGGCCGACGAATATGCTGTTCATGCAGATCGCGCCCGAGCAGGCCGATGGCTTCATGGCCCATTTGCAGGCGCAGCAGGTGCTGGCCTCCGGCCGCTACACGCTGCGCCTGGTCACCCACCTGGACGTCAGCGAGGCCGACGTGCGGCGCGTGGCCCAGACCATCCGCGCGTTCTTCTAGCCGTCGATCTTGATGCCCTTCTGGGCGATCAGGTTGCGGTAGACCGCGGTGTCGGCCTGGATGCGCTGGGTCAGCGCGGTGGGCGATGGGTCCTGGTCCTTCCAGCCTTGCAGTAGCAGTTTTTGCCGGATCTCGCGGCTGCCGAGGATCTTGGCCAGCTCGCTGGCCAGCCGCGCCTGGTGGGCAGCCGGCATGCGGGCCGGGGCCATCACCGCGTTCCAGACTTCGATGTTCACGCCCTTGGCGCCCAGTTCGTCCATGCTGGGCAGCTCCGGTGCCAGCGGGCTGCGCTGCGCCGAGGTCACGGCCACGGCGGCCAGCTTGCCGGCCTGCACCAGCGGCATCACGGTGGCCGCGGGCAGCAGGGTCAGCTGCACCTGGCCGCCCATCATGGCGTTCAGGATCGGCGGGCCGCCGTTGAACGGCACGTGCAGCGCCTTGAAGCCCAGTGCCTGCTTCACCAGCTCCATGCCCAAGTGCCCGCCCGAGCCCGGGCCAATCGAGCCGTAGGCCAGGCGCTCGCCATCGGCGTGCACGGCCTTCAGGTAGGCGGCGGTGCTGCCCGGGTATTCGGCCTTGGGCACCACCCAAACCAGGGGCGCGCTGCCGATCAGGGCGATGGGGGCGAAGTCTTTGTGCGGCTGGTAGGGCAGCTTGGCGTAGAGAAACGGCGAGCTGGTCAGCGGCCCGTTGCCGATCACGCCGATGGTGTGGCCGTCGTCGGCCTTGGCCAGCGCGTCGGCGCCGATGTTGCCGCTGGCGCCGGGCTTGTTCTCCACGACCACCGCCTGGCCCAGGGCCTTGGACAGCGGCTCGGCCAGCATGCGCGCCTGGATGTCGGGCGAGGAGCCGCTGGGGTAGCCCACGATGATGCGCAGCGGCTTGCTGGGCCAGGCGTCGGCCGCCTGGGCCTGTAGCGCCAGGCCGCTGGCGAATACGAGGGCGGTGTGGATAAATCTGCGTTTGTTCATTTTGTGTCTCCGTTGGGGTGGAATTGTGCGAATACATCCATGCGCGGCGCCAGCCGGGGGGGGGTGTCCAGCGCGTCGTGGCGGGTGTGGCTGAGCAGGCCGAAGGCCTCGGGGGCGATGACTGTGCTGCTGTAAGGGGCCAGCTCGGCGCCGAGCTGCTGGGCCTGTTCCAGCAGCCGGGGCGGGTCCACGCCTTGCAGCATCAGCACATGGCGGTGCGCGCCCTGGGCCAGGGCGTTGGAGGCCTGGTTGCCCAGGCCGGCCACCGGGTAGGTGCCCATGTCGGCCAGCTGGCCCCAGTGGGCGCAGACTATGTGGTGATTCAGGGCTCTGGCGCTTATTCTTCCTGCGCAGGCAGCTATGTTTTCAGGAGTAATGTCCAAGACTGTGACCACCAGCTGGCTAGCGCTGGAGACACCCGCCGCGCCGCGCAGCGTGCATGGCAGACGCACAAAGTCGCGCAGCGCCGGGCGCATGCGGGCCGACCAGGGGCTGGGCTGGGCCATCACCTCGTGATAGCCGGGCGTGTCCAGCGCGGCCAGGCCATCCAGCGCATAGCAGGTGAAGTAGCGCAGCGGGTCGTGCAGCGCGCGGTAGCGCCAGGCCTCGACAAAGCCGGGCAGGGCGGTGCGCTCGGGCACGTGCTCCAGGCTGTGCCATGCCTCGTACTCGGCCTGCACCTCGGGGGCCACGCTGTTCCACAGGGCCAGAAAGGCTTGCATCATGCGGCCTCGGCCTGCGGCTGGATCAGCACCTTGGTGGCGGCCTTGTTGTGCGCCAGCGCAAAACCGTCCAGCGCCTGCGCCAGTGGGAAGCGGTGGGTGATCATGTGTTGCAGCAACGCGTGGTGCGTGCGCATGAAGTCCATCACCAGCGGCCAGTGCGCCTCGGGCGCGCGGTAGCTGCCGCGCAGCTGCTGGTGATTCCGCACCAGGGCCGTCAGGTCGATGGGCACGGGCTGGGCGTGGATGCCGGTGATGACCAGCACGCCGTGGGTCTTGAGCGCGGCCAGTGCGGGGTTGATGACAGCGGCAGCACCGGTGGCCTCGATCACCACGTCGAACTTGCCCTGGGCCAGGTAGGGAGCGAGGGCTTGGGCCATGGGCTGCTCGGCAAAGTCCAGCAGGTCGGTAAAGCCCATGGTCCGCAGCACGGCAAAGCGCGCCGCATCGTCATAGCCAGCCACCACCACCTGGGCGGCGCCCGCGGCGCGGGCGAACAAGGCGATGCCCTGGCCGATATTGCCCGGCCCCAGCACCAGCACCCGGTCGCCGGGC
Source organism: Rhodoferax ferrireducens (assembly GCF_031458075.1). Taxonomy (GTDB): domain Bacteria; phylum Pseudomonadota; class Gammaproteobacteria; order Burkholderiales; family Burkholderiaceae_C; genus Rhodoferax_B; species Rhodoferax_B ferrireducens_A. The sequence goes on from NZ_JAVDXT010000004.1 coordinate 232,016, forward strand.
TGCACGCCGCCCATGCGCACGGCTTCGTGGCTGACGGTCAGCGGCTCGGCCAGCGCCGCCACATCGGCGGGCACCTCGGCAGGTACGGCCACGCAGTTGCGCGCCGGCACCACGACCCAGGGCGCAAAGCCGCCGTCGCGCAGCACGCCGATGCCGCGCCGCTGAGTGCAGGCGTCGAAGTCGCTCTTTTGGCAGGCCGGGCATTGGCCGCAGACGGTGGATGGTCGCACCGCCACCCGGGTGCCGGGCGGCAGGTCGGTCACCGCGCTGCCGCAGGCTGCGACCTCGCCGCTGAATTCGTGGCCCACGGTGACTGGCAGTGCAGCGGCCAGAAAGTGGTAGCTGGCGGTCCAGGCGTCGATGTGCAGGTCGGTGCCGCAGACGCCGGCGGCCTGCACCTGGAGCAGCACCTCGTGCGGGCCGGGAGCGGGTGGCGGGGCGACGGTCTGGAGCTCCAGGCCGGGGCCGGTATGGGTTTTTTGCAGTGCTTGCATGGTCATGCTTTTGGTGGGGATGGCTGGCAGTGTGCCGCCGGCTGTGCCATACGTCCAAGACCGATGGAGTATGTGCGGCATACTTGAAAGTTATAGATGGAGGCGGCGATGGAACTACGGCATCTTCGATATTTCGTGGCGGTGGCCGAGCAGGGCAATGTGAGCCGGGCCGCGCAAAAGCTGTTCATTGCGCAGCCCGCGCTGTCCACCCAGATCCGCCAGCTGGAGGAGGAGGTCGGCGCGCCGCTGCTGGTGCGCGTGCCGCGCGGCGTGCAGCTGACAGCGGCGGGCACGGCGTTTCTGGAGGACGCGCGGGCGATCCTGGCGCGGGTGCAGCAGGCCACCGTGCATGCGCGCGCCCATGGCGTACAGGAGCGTAGCGTGCGCATCGGCCTGGTGCCGTCGGCCACGCATTCGCTGCTGCCGGGCCTGTTGCAGCGCCTGCAGCAGGCCGGTACCGGCACCCAGCTGCAGGTGCGCGAGATGATCAGCTCGCAGCAGCTCAAGGCCATGCAGAACGACGAGATCGACATCGGCCTGGCCCGGCCGGCCGAGCCGCTGCAGGATGATGCCTATGTGCACATGGCTGCGCAGATCACCGACCCGTACTGCCTAGCCCTGCCCGCGCAGCATCCGCTGGCGGCAAAGTCGGGCGTCGTGGCCTTGAAACAAGTCGCGCATGCGGAGTTCGTGGCGTTCTCGCGCTACCAGGACCCGGCCTACTTCGACCGCACGGTGGCGTTGTGCATGGAGGCGGGTTTCAGCCCGCACATGCGGCACGAGGCGGGGCAGTTCATCAGCGTGCTGGCGCTGGTGGGCAGCGGCCTGGGGGTGGCGATCGTGCCGGCCTCGCTGGCGGGGCTGGTACATCCGCAGGTGGTGTTTCGGCAGCTTGCGGCCTCTGGCTACACCAGCCGCCTGGCCGTGGTGTGCCGCAAGGCCTGGCTGCAGACCGAGGGCGCGGCAGCGGTGCTGGCGCTGGCTGTGCAGGAGCTGCAGCTGCTGGGCCAGCGTTTGTCGGTTTAGTCCGCCGGGGTGCGCGCCACCACCAGGCCGGTGATGTGTGCGGCGCCGGCCTGGCGCAGCACGGCGGCCGCGGCAAACAGCGAGGCGCCGCTGGTCATCACGTCGTCGACCAGCACCAGGCGCTGGCCGCGCAGGCTGGCGGCCCGCAGGGGCTCGACGGCAAACGCGCCCTGCACATTGCGCAGGCGCTCGGCCCGTTTCAAGCTGGGCTGGGGCGCGGTATGCCGGGTGCGCAGCAGCAGTTGGGCCTGGGTTTTGTGCGGCGCCAGCTGGCGGGCCAGCTCCAGCGCCTGGTTGTAGCCGCGTTCGCGCAGCCGTTCTGGCGACAAGGGCATGGGCAGCACGGCGTCGCATTGCTCCAGCGCCGGTTCGACCCAGGGGCTGTGGCGAAGCAGCTCTGCCAGGGTGGCGGCCCAGCCCACCTGCTGGCGGAATTTGTACTGGGCGATGCACTGCGACCAGGGGTAGGCGTAGGGCACAGCGGCGAAGCAGGCGTCTAGTGCCGGCGGGTTCAGCAGGCAAGTACCGCACTGCGCCACGCCATCGGGCAAGGGCAGGGCGCAGGTGCGGCAGCGTGGCACCGGTTGGGCAAAGCGGCTCACGCAAGCGCCGCACACCGGCTGGCTGGGCCAGGCACGGCAGACCGCGCACTGGCTGGGTAGCAGGGTTGTAGCCTTGTGCAAGAGCGCGCGGAACATGGGCTCAATATACTCGTGGGCTAGCCTATGACGACCCAACTCCCGCCCACTATCGACCCCGTTGCCGCCGCCCATTGGGCTCAGCGGCGCACCGCCACCTCACCCTGGCTGCACGAAGAAGTCGCTCGGCGTATGGAGGACCGTCTGCAGTGGATCAAGCTGCAGCCCCAGGCCTGGGCCCATTGGGAGCCGGTGCGCGGCGGCCAGGAAGCCCATGCCAAGCTCACGGCGCGCTATCCCAATTCTGAGTGTTATGTGGTTGAAGCGCATGCAGAACAAGCGCAGGCAGCTATTCAATCTGTAGCAAAGCCGTGGTGGAGCCCGGGCCGTTGGAGCGCTGCTGCCCAGCACGCCCAGCTGCCGCCCGACGGCAGCGTGCAAATGCTGTGGGCGAACATGCTGTTGCATTCGGCCGCCGATCCGCAGGCGCTGATCGCCCAGTGGTACCGGGCGCTGGCGGTGGACGGGTTTCTGATGTTCTCCTGTCTGGGGCCGGACACGGTGCAGGAGCTGCGCGGCGTCTACCAGGCGCAGGGTTGGCCGGTCCCCGGCCACCAGTTCACCGATATGCACGACTGGGGCGATATGCTGGTGCATGCGGGGTTTGCCGAGCCGGTGATGGACATGGAGCGCATCCGCCTGACCTACGAGAGTCCCGCGCGTCTGCTGCAAGACCTGCGCGAGGTCGGCCGCAACCTGCATCCGCAGCGCTTTGCGGGCCTGCGCGGCCGGCAGTGGCGGGCCCGGCTGGAGCAGGCGCTGGCCACGCAACTGGCCGATGCCGCGGAAAACGGGCGCCTGCCGCTGACCTTTGAGCTGATTTACGGCCATGCGCTCAAGCCCCAGCCCAAACTGCGCGTCAGCGCCCATAGCGCGGTATCGCTGCGCGATATGCGGGACATGCTGCAGCGTGGTAAACAGGGTGGTGTTTGACAGTCTTTACGGGTTAACGCGTGGTAAAGCCCGGCTACAATTCGCGGTTAGAAAAACATATGGGTATCTCCCCACGCAGTAAGGCAGATCGGTAGGCGACAAGCGCGTTGGCTGGTGTGCTGAATTTTGTGAGTGCCATTCGTGTCGAACCTGGTATTTCGCTTCGCCACAGTTTCGGGCCAGAACATCCACTGGTTTCTGAAGCGCAACTGCTCGGTCACGCCGGCCCAGTTGGGTTGGATGTATGCATCGATCTGTGTGGTGTCTCTTGCTATTGCGACGTTTTTCTGGGCCCAGGGTGCGACTTTGGTGCTGGGGTTTGCCTGGCTGGAGTTGGCGGCGGTAGGGACCGCCTTCCTGGTCTACGCCCGCCACGCGAGTGACGGCGAAAGAATTTCGCTGCAGGGCACGCAGCTGGTGGTCGAGCTGGAAAACGGTGGGCACCTGGAGCGGGCCGAGTTTCGCCGTGAATGGGTTCGTATCGAGCCCAAGACCGGTGACCGGTCTTTGATCGAGGTGTCGGGCCAGGGGCGGTCAGTTGAGGTGGGACGGTATGTGAGTCCAGAGCTACGGTCGGCTCTGGCACGTGAGATCCGAATGGCGTTGCGCAGTGCGTAGCGCGTGCCCATGGGCGCACTGGATGGCACGGCAAGATTGGTTCAATTGAGGTGTTGAATAAGTGAAAACGATGAAGATGATTCCTAACAAATTGGCTTCACTGCTGCCCGCGCTCGGCATCTGGGCGGGCGCATGGCTCAGCACCACGGCGCATGCCGTCAATGATCTTCCCGGAGGCCCTGCCGTACGGCAGCTGAATCTGCCACCGGCCGTCACCAAAATCGCCGCCGAGCAGCAGTCGCTGCACTGGTTCATGCTGATCGTCTGCACCGTCATCTTCCTGGCGGTGTTCAGCGTGATGTTCTATTCCATCTGGAAGCACCGCAAGTCCAAGGGCTACAAAGCGGCCAACTTCCACGAGTCCGTCACCGTTGAAGTGATCTGGACGATTGTTCCGTTCGTGATCGTGATCCTGATGGCTTTGCCCGCAACCAAGGTCGTGGTCGCCATGAAGGACACCACCAACGCCGACCTGACTATCAAGGCCACGGGGATGCAGTGGAAATGGGGTTACGACTACATCAAGGGCGAGGGCGAAGGCATTGGCTTTGTCTCCACCCTCGACAGCAGCCAGCGCGCCATGTCCAACAGCGGCGATGTGAGCAAGGCGAGCGACGACTACCTGTTGAAGGTCGACAACGCACTGGTAGTGCCGGTCAACAAGAAGATCCGCATCATCACCACGGCCGATGACGTGATCCACGCTTTCATGGTGCCGGCTTTCGGTATCAAGCAAGATGCGATTCCTGGTTTTGTGCGCGACACCTGGTTCCGCGCCGAAAAAGTGGGCAGCTACTACGGCCAATGCGCCGAGCTCTGCGGTAAAGAGCATGCCTACATGCCCATCCACGTGAAAGTGGTGTCGGCCGAGGACTATTCCAAGTGGGTCGATGGCGAGAAGAAAAAAATGGCCGCCAAGCTGGACGATCCCTCCAAGGTCTGGACCCTGGACGACATCCTGAAGCGCGGCGAAAAGGTCTATGCAGCCAACTGCGCAGCCTGCCACCAGGCCAACGGCAAGGGCGCTGGCCCGATCAAGCCATTGGATGGCTCGGCCACCGTGCTGGATGCCGACAAGAACAAGCAGATCCATGTATTGCTGAATGGTCAGAACAACGGTGCCATGCCCGCATGGAAGCAGCTGAGCGATACCGATATTGCGTCGGTGATCAGCTACACCAAGAACAACTGGTCGAACAAGACAGGTCAGCTGGTGCAGCCGGCCGATGTCTTGGCCCAGCGCGGCAAGTAAGCTGGCCTCGTAACGTACAGATCCCCTAGGAATAAAGATGAGTGCAGTTCTCCATCCCCACGACCACGACCACGCGCACGATGGGCACGACCACCACGCCCCTACCGGCTGGCGCCGCTGGGTGTTTGCCACCAACCACAAGGACATCGGTACCTTGTACCTGCTGTTCAGCTTCACCATGCTGATGGTCGGTGGCATTTTGGCGCTGTTGATCCGGGCCGAGCTGTTCCAGCCGGGCCTGCAGCTGATCAACCCCGAGCTGTTCAACTCCCTGACCACCATGCACGGCCTGATCATGGTGTTCGGCGCCATCATGCCGGCCTTTGTGGGCTTTGCGAACTGGATGATTCCGCTGCAGATCGGCGCGTCCGACATGGCTTTTGCCCGCATGAACAACTTCAGCTTCTGGCTGATGATTCCTGCGGCGCTGATGCTGGTGTCTTCGTTCTTCATGCCAGGCGGCGCACCGGCTGCCGGCTGGACGCTGTACGCACCGCTGACGCTGCAAATGGGCCCCTCCATGGATGCCGGCATTTTTGCGATGCACATCCTGGGCGCCTCGTCGATCATGGGTTCGATCAACATCATCGTGACCATCCTGAACATGCGCGCTCCCGGCATGACCTTGATGAAGATGCCGATGTTCTGCTGGACCTGGCTGATCACCGCCTACCTGCTGATCGCCGTGATGCCCGTGCTGGCCGGCGCCATCACCATGACGCTGACCGACCGCCATTTTGGTACCAGCTTCTTCAACCCCGCCGGTGGTGGTGACCCGGTGATGTACCAGCACATCTTCTGGTTCTTCGGCCACCCTGAGGTGTACATCATGATCTTGCCGGCCTTCGGCATCATCAGCCACATCGTGCCGGCGTTTGCGCGCAAGAAGCTGTTCGGCTATGCCTCCATGGTCTACGCCACGTCTTCCATCGCCATCCTGTCGTTCATCGTCTGGGCCCACCACATGTTCACCACCGGTATGCCGGTGACGGGCCAGCTGTTCTTCATGTACGCGACCATGCTGATCGCCGTGCCCACCGCTGTGAAGATCTTCAACTGGATCGCCACCATGTGGCAGGGTTCGATGACCTTTGAAACCCCGATGCTGTTCGCCGTGGGCTTCATCTTCGTGTTCACCATGGGGGGCTTCACCGGTCTGATTCTGGCGGTTGCGCCTATCGACATCCAGCTGCAGGACACTTACTACGTGGTGGCGCATTTCCACTATGTGCTGGTGGCCGGCTCCTTGTACGCGATGTTCGCCGGCTTCTACTACTGGTGCCCCAAGTGGACCGGCGTGATGTACAGCGAAACCCGCGGCAAGATCCACTTCTGGTGGTCGCTGATTGCGTTCAACGTGACCTTCTTCCCCATGCACTTCCTGGGTCTGGCCGGTATGCCACGCCGCTATGCCGACTACCCCATGCAGTTCGCCGACTTCAATGCGATCGCCTCGGTAGGCGCATTTGCCTTCGGTATTGCCCAGGTGTACTTCTTCCTGTTCATCGTGGTGCCCGCCATGCGCGGCATCGGTGAAAAAGCCTCTGCCAAGCCTTGGGAAGCTGCCGAAGGCCTGGAGTGGGAAGTTCCGTCGCCTGCGCCTTTCCACACCTTCGAGAATCCTCCCAAGCTGGATAGCACGGCCACCCGTGTCATCGGCTAAGGCGCGGCCATGCTGACGCCCGCCCAAAAGAAAAACAATCTGCGTACCGGCCTGATTCTGGCGTCGGTCGCAGTGGCTTTTTTTGTCGGATTCCTGGTCAAGATGGTTGTGCTGAGCCGGCACTGAGCCGGTTCTAGTCTTCATGCAAGTGCGCAGCGAAAATATCAAAATGGTGGGCAAGCTGGCCGTCGTGGCCTTTGGCATGTTCGCCTTTGGCTACGCACTGGTGCCGCTGTACAAGGCCATCTGCGAAATGACAGGCATCAACATTCTGGCGCTGGCCGAGCGCCAGGTGCCGGGTGTGGGTTCGGCCGGCGTGGATGCCAAGCTGCCGGCGAATACACAGGTCGACATGAGCCGTACCATCACGGTCGAGTTTGACGCCAATGCCCGTGGGCCCTGGGAGTTCAAGCCGGCCAAGAGCTCTGTGCAAGTACACCCTGGCGAGCTGACCACGGTGATGTACGAGTTCCAGAATACGCAAAACCGGCGCATGGCGGCGCAGGCCATACCGAGCTACGCACCGCGCCAGGCGCAGGCGCATTTCAACAAGCTGGAATGCTTTTGCTTTAACCAGTACACGCTGGACCCGGGCGAGAAGAAGCAATGGCCGGTCGCCTTCGTGATCGACCCCAAGCTGTCGAAAGACGTTACGACGATTACCTTGTCGTACACCTTCTTCGAAGTGGGTGGCAAGACGCCGCCCGCGCCGACCTCGACGGTCGATGCGGGTCGTCTGGTCGGCACCGGTCAGGGTTCATGAGCGCGCCGGCCAAAAGCTCGTTTTTGCGCACGGTGAAGGCCGTCGCCTGGTCGTTTGTAGGTATCCGCAAGCGGAGTGGTTTTGAAGACGACCTGGCCAAGATCAGCCCGCTGCATGTGATTGCAGTCGGCCTGGTAGCGGTATTGCTGATCGTGCTGGGTTTGGTGGTTTTTGTTAATTGGGTGGTGGCAAAGTGAGCTGTTTTTGCCATGTTGGGTTCAAGAAAATGAGAAGAGAGTAAGGAGCTGAAATGAGTTCAACTGCACACGCTGCGACACCGTACTATTTTGTACCGGGCCCATCGCGCCATCCGGCCATGGCCGCCTTGGGTTTGTTCTTCGTCATCCTGGGTGCCGGCCAGTGGGTCAATGGCGCTGACTGGGGCAAGTACTCTCTGGCTTTCGGCATGCTGTTCTGGTGGGGCGTGCTGTTCCAGTGGTTCCGCGATGCCATCAACGAAAGCGAAGGCGGCCTGTACAGCTACAAGATTGACCTGTCGTACCGCTGGAGCATGAGCTGGTTCATCTTCTCCGAAGTGATGTTTTTCGGCGCGTTCTTCACCGCTTTGTGGTGGGCGCGTGCGCACTCCGTGCCAGCCCTGGGCAGCTTGGAAAATGCTTTGCTCTGGCCCGATTTCAAAGCAGTCTGGCCTAGCCTGGCGGCCGGTGTAACCGCATCGCCCGCGAACATCATCGAGCCGTTCACGACCATGACGCCGTTCTGGTTGCCCACCATCAACACCGGCTTGCTGCTGAGCTCGGGCGTGACCCTGACCATTGCCCACCATGCGTTGGTCAAGGGCGAACGCGGCAAGACCATCGCCTTCATGTGGGTGACGGTTTTGCTGGGCACGGTATTCCTGTTCGTGCAAGGCTATGAATACGCCCATGCTTACAGCGAAATGAACCTGAAGCTGAGCTCGGGTGTCTACGGCTCCACCTTCTATATGCTGACCGGTTTCCACGGTTTCCACGTGCTGGTCGGCATGCTGATGCTGTTGTTCATCACCCTGCGTTTGATGAAGGGCCACTTCACCCCTAGCAAGCACTTTGGCTTTGAAGGCGCGGCCTGGTACTGGCACTTTGTCGACGTGGTCTGGCTGGGCCTTTACGTCATCGTGTACTGGATGTGATGGCGTAGTGCAGAATCCGCCCATAAAAAAGCGCCTACTGGCGCTTTTTTATTGTGAGTCGCTGTTTACTTGCCTGCTGGGATGCCTGTGGGATGCAAATAGCCGAGTTTCCAGCCCACCAGAATGCAGATGAACAGCAATACCGAAAACCCGATCCGAAACGCCAGCGCCTTGGCCATGCGTCCGGCCCGGGGCGCATTGTCGGTATCGGACTTGCCGCCCTTCAGCATGAAGTACAGGGCGGCACCGAGGCTGGCGAGTATGGCCGCAAAAGCGGCGAGGGCGAGGTAGGTCATGGACGGCATTATCCCGTGAGCCCGAAAACCCGTTTTGGCCTGTTGACGCTGGCGGCGCTGCTGGGCGTGGCCCTGACTTTCTCGCTGGGGCGCTGGCAGCTATCGCGTGCCGCGCAAAAGGAAGCCTTGCATGCGGCTATCGAGTCCCAGCATCTGCGCCCCCCTATCGGCCCCGCAGACCTGCTGGGGACGAGCTTGCCCGACGATCTGGTGCACCGCCAGGTGCGCCTGCAGGGACGCTGGCTGCCGGAGCGAACCGTTTTTCTGGACAACCGCCAGATGCACGGGCAGACCGGCTTCTTTGTGGTCACGCCCTTGCAGCTGGCCGACAGCCAGGCGGTGATTTTGGTGCAGCGGGGCTGGGTGGCGCGCAATTTTCTGGACCGTACCCAGCTGCCGCAGGTTGACAGCCCGGCGGGCCTGGTCGAGGTACAAGGGCGTATGGCCCCGCCACCGTCCAAACTTTATGCGTTCCAGGCCGCCGAGCAAGGCCCCATCCGGCAGAATCTCGACCTGGCGGCTTTTGCTGCGGAGACGGGCTTGGCCCTGCTACCCCTGTCGGTGCTGCAAACCGGGCCCGCCGTGAGCACTTCCGGCAACCCTCTCCAGCGCGATTGGCCTCCCGCCAATACCGGTGTGGAAAAACACTATGGCTACGCATTCCAATGGTTTGGGCTCAGCGCCCTGATCGCAATTCTTTATGTCTGGTTCCAAATTGTCCGACGCTTCTTCCTTCCGCCAAAACGGCAGTCTTGATGACCACCCGCTGGGTTTGACCGTGCACACTCTGCCCACGCCCCAGGAGGCTGTGGATGGATCGGCCCGCCGTACGGTGCTGGGGCGCTGGAAGATGCTGGCGGTGTTGCTGACCTGCGCCGCGCCGGTGATCGCCTCGTATTTCACCTACTACGTGGTACGCCCCGAGGGCCGCCGCAACTTTGGCGAGCTGGTGGACCCGCAGCGCCCCTTGCCGGACCAGGCCGTGGTGGGCGTGGACGGCACACCGGGCAATCTGCGCAACCTCAAAGGCCAGTGGCTGCTGGTCAGCGCGGCGGGCGGTGCCTGTGACGATGCCTGCCAGAAGCACCTGTACCTGCAGCGCCAGCTGCGCGAAACCCTGGGCAAGGAAAAAGACCGCGTCGACTGGGTCTGGCTGGTGACCGACGACGCACCGATTCCCGACGCCCTGCGCCCGGCCTTGAAGGGCGCGACCGTGCTGCGCGTGGGCGAGCTGCAGCTCTCCCAGTGGCTGTCGCCGGCCGTCGGCCAGCTGCTGCAAGACCATTTGTACGTGGTGGACCCGATCGGCAACTGGATGCTGCGCTTCCCGGCGCAGCTGGACCTGGCCAATGCGGCCAGCGCCAAGCGCGACCTGGACCGCCTGCTGCGCGCCTCGTCGTCCTGGGATGAAGCAGGCCGCTGATGGAGCCGCAAGCCTTGTACGACCTGTCGCCCGCGCTGCAGATGATGCTGGTGGGCACGGTGATTGCCTTGGGCCCGCTGGCCTGGGTCTGGCTGCGCAATGCCAAGGCATCCACCCCGCGCCGCTTGCAGGCGCTGACGGTGCTGACCCTGTTCCTGACCTTTGACCTGGTGCTGTTCGGCGCCTTCACCCGGCTGACCGATTCCGGCCTGGGCTGCCCGGATTGGCCGGGTTGCTACGGCAACGCCAGCCCGCTCGGGGCGGCCGCCGAGATCACCCATGCCCAGACCACCATGCCCAGCGGCCCCGTGACCCATAGCAAGGCCTGGGTGGAGATGGTGCACCGCTACCTGGCGACGGCAGTTGGTGTGTTGATCCTGACGCTGACTGCGGGCAGCTGGTGGGCGCGCAAACGCGGCCTGGCCGATATCCCGGTCAACCCCTGGTGGCCCACCGCCACCCTGGTGTGGGTCTGCCTGCAGGGCGCCTTTGGCGCGCTGACGGTGACCATGAAGCTGTTCCCGGCCATCGTCACCCTGCACCTGGTTGGTGGCCTGGTGTTGCTGGCTTTGCTCTGTGCCCAGGCCGTGGGCTATTCGCGCTGGGGGCGTGAACATGCGGCGCTGCAGCTGTCACCGGCGGTCCGCCGCTGGGTGCTGGCGGTGTTCGCCCTGCTGGTGCTGCAGATTGTGCTGGGCGGCTGGGTGAGCACCAATTACGCGGTGCTGGCCTGCGATACCTTTCCGCTGTGCCAGAACAGCTGGTGGCCGGTGATGGACTTTCGCCAGGCGTTCCAGATCTGGCGTCCGTTGGGCCAGCTGCAGGACGGCAGCTACCTGGGTTTTGCCGCGCTGACCACCATCCACTACAGCCATCGCCTGGTCGCCTATGTGGTGCTGCTGGCCCTGCTGGCTCTGGCCTGGCGCTTGTACCGCCACCCGGCCACCCGGCGCCAGGCCCGCTGGCTGGCCGCCTTGACCCTATTACAGTTCGCTACCGGCCTGAGCAATGTGGTGCTGGGCTGGCCGCTGCTGGCCGCCGTATCCCATACCGGTGGCGCAGCCGCACTGGTGGTGGTGATGACCTGGACGGTCTGCGCCCAGCGCCACGCCCGTCCCTCTTCTAGACCGAGATTGCCTGCATGAGTGTTGTTGAATCCCTATCCCCCCCGACTGCTTCCATGCCGTCGCGCCTGCGCCAGTTCAATGCGCTGACCAAGCCGCGTGTGATCCAGCTGATCGTGTTCTGTGCGCTGATCGGCATGGTGCTGGCCGTGCCCGGCGTGCCCTCCTGGGCCGAGGTGCGCCTGGGGCTGATCGCCTGCCTGGGCATCTGGCTGGTGGCCGGTGCCGCCGCCGCCTTCAACTGCCTGGTCGAGAAGGGCATAGACGCCAAGATGAAGCGCACTTCCTGGCGGCCCACGGCGCGCAACCAGCTGCAGGACTGGCAGACCCTGCTGTTCTCCGGCCTGCTATGCACGGCCGGCTCGGTGCTGCTGTATGTGTGGGTGAACCCGCTGACCATGTGGCTGACCTTTGCCACCTTTGTCGGCTACGCCGTGGTCTACACCGTGATCCTCAAGCCGCTGACGCCGCAGAACATCGTCATCGGTGGCGCTTCCGGCGCCATGCCGCCGGTGCTCGGCTGGGCCGCCATGACCGGCGACGTAGCGCCCGAGGCCTTGATCCTGTTCCTGATCATCTTCCTGTGGACTCCGCCGCACTTCTGGGCGCTGGCGCTGTACCGGGTCGAGGACTACCGCAAGTCCGGCCTGCCCATGCTGCCCGTGACCCACGGCAACGAATTCACCCGGCTGCAGGTGCTGCTGTACACCCTGGTGCTGTTTGCCGCCTGCCTGATGCCCTTCATCTACGGCATGAGTTCCTGGTTGTACCTGGTCGTGGCGATTGCCCTGAGCATAGGCTTCTGCGGCTACGGCTTTGCGCTGTGGCGCAACTACTCGGACGCGCTGGCGCGCAAGACCTTCCGCTTTTCACTCATCCACCTGAGCGTGCTGTTTGCCGCGCTGCTGGTCGACCACTACCTGATTTGACCCCATGCATAAACGTGATGCTATTAAAAAAATAGCTGCCAGCGCTCTAGTCATAAGCGCTAGCGGCCTGTTTGTTGCCTGTTCCGAGCCCGCGCCCAAGTTTGCCGCGGTGGACGTGACCGGCGCCGACTACGCCAAGGACTTCCAGCTCAGCGACCACAACGGCCAGCCGCGCAGCCTGAAGGACTTTGCCGGCAAGCTGGTGGTGGTGTTCTTTGGCTACACCCAGTGCCCGGATGTCTGCCCGACCTCGATGGCCGAGCTGGCCGAGGTCAAGAAGACCCTGGGCGCCGATGGCGACAAGCTGCAAGGCATCTTCATCACCGTTGATCCGCAGCGCGATACGCCGGAGATCCTGAAGGCCTATATGGGCAACTTCGACCCCAGTTTCCTGGCCCTGGTGCCCACGCCCGAGCAGCTGGCGGCCCTGGCCAAGGACTACAAGGTCTACTACAAGAAGGTCGACGGCAGCACGCCCACCAGCTACACCATGGACCACTCGGCCGGCAGCTATGTCTACGACACCCAGGGCCGGCTGCGCCTGTACGCGCGCTACGGCAGCGGCGCGCCGGCGCTGGCCGGCGATCTGAAGCTGCTACTCAAGCAGAAGACGTAAAAAAGGGACCGCGAGGTCCCTTTTGTATAGCTGCGTACCGCCCACTTATGCGTAGTCGGTTAGCGCCTTTTTCATCTTCTTCATGGCCGCGGTTTCGATCTGGCGGATCCGCTCGGCGCTGACGCCGTAGTCGGCTGCCAGCTCGTGCAGCGTCATGCCGCCAGAGCCGTCGTCCTGCACCTTCAGCCAGCGCTCTTCCACGATACGGCGGCTGCGGTCATCCAGGCCGTCCAGCGCGGTCCGGATACCGTCGCTGGCCATGGTGTCGCGGGCGCGGGCTTCCAGCAGGGCGGTGGGCTCCTGGTGGGTGTCGGCCAGGTAGGCGATGGGGCCAAAGCTGTCTTCGCCGTCGTCGCTTGGGCCGGGGTCCAGCATCACGTCGCCACCCGACAAGCGGGTTTCCATCTCGATCACGTCTTCGCGCTTGACCTTCAGCTGGGTCGCCATGGAGTCGATTTCTGCCGCGCTCAGCGTATCGCGGTGGGTATCACCGTCAATGGCTGCCGAATCGGACTTGAAACCTTGCTTCATGGACCGCAGGTTAAAGAACAGCTTGCGTTGGGCCTTGGTGGTCGCTACCTTGACCATGCGGCAGTTCTTCAGGATGTACTCATGCATTTCGGCCTTGATCCAGTGCAGCGCATAGCTGACCAGGCGCACGCCCTGGTCGGGGTCGAAGCGCTTCACGGCCTTCATCAGGCCGACATTGCCTTCCTGGATCAGGTCGCCGTGCGGCAGGCCGTAACCCAGGTATTGGCGGGCCACGGAGACCACCAGGCGCAGATGCGACATCACCAGCTTACCGGCGGCGTCCACATCGTTGTCGTTCTTGAGTTGGCGGGCAAACTGCTGCTCTTGCTCCAGCGTGAGCATAGGCATGCGGTTGACCGCGGAAATATATGCGTCGAGGTTGCCCAGCGGCGGCACCAGCGACCAAGGATTCGGAGCGGCAAGCGCTGTAGACATCGTTCCAGTTTGAATATTCATACCAGATTCCTTTTCTCTAAGCTTGAATATTAGCACTCTACAAAGAAGAGTGCTAAGACCTGGCCAGTTCAAGCCTACTGTGCCTGGGGTGTTGGTAGGAGTCGGCTATGGGCACACAAGTTCCTGCTAGGAGTCTGGGCGGCAGAAGGCATCGAAGCGAAAAGCGACCCCGGCGAGGACAGTTTTTGCCGGATTTGCAGGCCCATAGCCGTAGCTATGGGGCAAAAAGGCGGTGAAAAATGGACCGCTGCGGTTGTTTTGCAGCCGATGCATCTTCTGCCGCCCAGGCTCCTAGTGCCTGGTCGGGCCATTTCCCTGGGATACAGTGCGTTTTCTCGCATTTTTGAGGAATTCCATGCCCATCCAAGCCCGCCTGCACCGCGCCCACGGCGCCTTGACCAGCCTGAGTAACGGCCGCCACGCCTGGAGCGCCGACGTGGACAAAACCCTGGGCTCGGACGATCTGGCGCCCGATCCGCATGATTTATTGGACTCGGCGCTGGCGGCCTGCACCACCCTGACCCTGGAGATGTACATCCGCCGCCGCAAGCTGGCCGTGACCGGCCTGCGGGTGGAGATCAGCCACACCGAGAGCAAGACCGAGGACGGCAAGGTCCGTTACGCGTTGCAGCGCAATTTACATATCGAGGGTGATATCACGCCCGAGGACCGGGCCAAGCTGCTGGAGATTGCCAACAAATGCCCGGTGCACCGGGTACTGACCGGCGAAATCAGCGTCGCCACGACGCTGGCCGATTGATACTATTGTTTTTATAGCTGCTAGCGCAGGTAGTATCTGCGCTAGAGGCTTATTTCATGCATAAACCATGGCGGTGTCCAGTACTTCCACCCAGTGCTTGACCGGCGTGGCCGTGCCGCTCTGCAGATGCTGGATGCAGCCAATGTTCGCCGAGACGATGGTCTGTGCGCCCAGCGGTTCCAGGTTTTGCAGCTTGCGATCCCGCAGCTGGTAGGCCAGCGTGGGCTGCAGCACCGAATAGGTGCCGGCCGAGCCGCAGCACAGATGGCTTTCGCTGCCGGCCACCTGTACCTTGAAACCCAGCGCACCCAGGTGCATCTCGACCCCGCCGCGCAGCTGCTGGCCGTGCTGCAGCGTGCAGGGCGGGTGGAAGGCCAGATGGCTGGCGGCGCCGGGCCGCACCTTGCCCTGCAGCTTGTCCACCAGCTCGGGCAGTAGCTCACTCAGGTCGCGGGTCAGGTCGCTGATGCGCGCCGCCTTGGCCGCATAGGCCGGGTCGGCGGCCAGCGCGTGGCCGTAGTCCTTGACCATCACGCCGCAGCCCGAGGCGTTCATCACGATGGCCTCGACCGCGTTTGCCTGGACCAGCGGCCACCAGGCGTCGATGTTGCGGCGCATATCGGCCAGGCCGCCCTCGTGGTCGCCCAGGTGGCTACGCAATGCGCCGCAGCAGCCGGCGCTGGCAGCGACCAGGGTCTGGATGCCGGCGGCGTCCAGCACCCGGGCGGTGGCGCTGTTGATGTTGGGCATCATGGCCGGCTGCACGCAGCCGGTCAGCATCAGCACCTTGCGCGCGTGTTCGCGCGTTGGCCAGGGCTTGGCAGGCGTGGTGGCGGGCACCTTGTTCTTCAGCGTCTTGGGCAGCAGCGGGCGCAGTGCCTGGCCGAGCTGCATGGCCGGGGCGAACAGCGGCGAGGTCAGGCCTTCCTTCAGTAGCCAGCGGGCGGCCTTTTCGGTGGCCGGGCGCTCCACCCGGGCGTCGACGATGCGCCGGCCGATGTCCACCAGCGCGCCGTATTCCACGCCGCTGGGGCAGGTGGATTCGCAGTTGCGGCAGGTCAGGCAGCGGTCCAGGTGCTGCTGGGTGCTGCGCGTGACTTCCGCGCCCTCCAGCACCTGCTTCATCAGGTAGATGCGGCCACGCGGGCCGTCCAGTTCGTCGCCCAGCAGCTGGTAGGTGGGGCAGGTGGCGGTGCAGAAGCCGCAGTGCACGCATTTGCGCAGAATCGCCTCGGCGGCCTGGCCGTCGGCGGTGTGCTGGAATTCGGGGGCGAGATGGGTTTGCATGGTTCAGAAATCTCGGTACAGGCGGCCGGGGTTGAAAAGGCCCTTGGGGTCGAAGGCGTGCTTCAAGGCCTTCTGGATGCGCAGCAGCGGGGCCGACAACGGTGTAAATACCTCGCTGCGCGGCGTGCCGGCGCGGAACAGCGTGGCGTGGCCGCCGGCCTGGGCCGCAGCGGCGCGCACCTGCTTGGCCGGCGCATGGCCGCGCAGCCAGCGCTGGGCACCGCCCCATTCGATAAACAGGTTGCCCGGCAGGTCCAGCGGGGCGGCGGTGGCCGGCAGCGAGAGGCGCCACAGTGTCTCACCGCGGGCCAGCTGGCTGCTGTCGAAGTGGAAGAACGCATGCTGGTGGTCGCGCACGCTGTCCCACCAACTGGCGGCGATTTCCGGCTCGACCAGGCTACCGCCGAGCTTGCTGCATGCCGCCTGCACCGCCGCCTGGGCTCCCGCCAGCCGCAAATGCAGCTGGCCGTGGTACCAGGCGCTGGCGTTGATCGGCAGCGGCTGGCCGGTCCAGGCGTTCAGCTGCTGCAGCGCCTGGGCCTGGTCCACGGCAAACACCAGGGTGGCGCTGGCCGGCGCGCTGGGCAGCACCTTCAGCGACACCTCGCAGATCACGCCCAGCACGCCCAGCGAGCCGGCCATGACCCGCGACACGTCGTAGCCGGCCACGTTCTTGATCACCTGGCCGCCAAAGCTCAGCAGCTCGCCCTGGCCGTTCAGCAGGGTGGTGCCCAGCACGTAGTCGCGCACCATGCCCACGCTGGCGCGCGACGGGCCGCTGAGCCCGGAGGCCACCATGCCGCCAACCGTGCCACCGGCGGCGAAACGCGGCGGCTCGAACGGCAGGCACTGGCCTTTGTCCGCCAGCACGGCTTCCAGCTCGGCCAGCGGCGTGCCGGCGCGTACCGTGACCACCAGCTCGCTGGGCTCGTAGCTGCTGATGCCGGCCAGCGGCCGCAGGTCCAGCACGTCGCCATGCGGCATTTCGCCGTAGAAGCGCTTGGTGTTGCCGGCCTGGATGTCGAAGGGCTTGTGGGCGCTGCGCACCTGGTCGATCAGGCGCTGCAGCACAGGGTCTTTGGATGGCATCAAAACCTCGGCAAATGGGGGAAGGGCAGCATGCCGCGCAGCACGGTCAGCTTGCCGTATTCGGCGCAGCGCTGCAGGCTGGGAATGACCTTGCCGGGGTTCAGCAGCTCGGCCGGGTCGAAGGCCCGCTTGACGGCAAACATCTGTTCGCGCTCCGGCGCGCTGAACTGCACGCACATGGAGTTCAGCTTCTCCACGCCCACGCCGTGCTCGCCGGTGACGGTACCGCCCAGGTGCACACTGGTTTCCAGAATGTCGGCCCCAAACAGTTCGCAGCGGTGCATCTGGTCGGGGTCGTTGGCATCGAACAGGATCAGCGGGTGCAGGTTGCCGTCGCCGGCGTGGAACACATTGGCGCAGGCCAGGCCGTATTGCTGCTCCATGGCTTCGATGGCGCGCAGGATCTCGGCCAGCTTCTTGCGCGGAATCGTCGAGTCCATGCACATGTAGTCGGGGCTGATCCGGCCGGATGCGGGGAAGGCGTTCTTGCGGCCGCTCCAGAACTTCAGGCGCTGGGCTTCGTCGCGGCTGACGGTGCAGCGGGTGGCGCCGTTGGCCTGCAGCACGGCCTCCATGCGGGCGATTTCTTCCTCCACCTCTTCGGGTGTGCCGTCGCTTTCGCACAGCAGGATGGCGGCGGCGTCCAGGTCGTAGCCGGCGTGGACGAAGTCTTCTACCGCGGCGGTCATGCGCTTGTCCATCAGCTCCAGCCCGGCGGGGATGATGCCGGCGGCAATCACGCCGGCCACCGCGTTGCCGGCAGCCTCTACCGTGGCGAAGCTGGCCATGATGCAGCGCGCCAGCTGGGGCTTGGGGATCAGCTTGACGGTGACTTCAATGGTCACGGCCAGCATGCCTTCGCTGCCGATGACCAGGGGCAGCAGGTCCAGGCCGGGTGTGTCCAGGGCTTCCGAGCCGAACTCCACTTCTTCGCCCTCCACGGTGTAGCCGCGCACGCGCAGCACGTTGTGCAGGGTCAGGCCGTATTTCAGGCAGTGCACGCCGCCCGAGTTCTCGGCCACGTTGCCACCTATGGTGCAGGCGATCTGGCTGCTGGGGTCGGGCGCGTAGTACAGGCCGTGGGGCGCGGCGGCCTCGCTGATGGCCAGGTTGCGCACGCCGCACTGTACGGTGGCAGTGCAGGCCAATGGGTCGATCTGCAGGATGCGGTTGAACTTGGCCAGCGACAGGGTCACGCCCAGGCGGTGCGGCATGGCACCGCCGGACAGGCCGGTGCCAGCGCCGCGGGCCACGATGGGCACTTGCAGGGCGTGGCAGATCCTCAGCACCGCGGCGACCTGGGCCTCGGTCTCGGGTAGCACCACCACCAGCGGCTGGGCGCGGTAGGCGGTCAGGCCGTCGCATTCATAGGGCGTGGTGTCTTCGGGGCGTGACAGGATGGCGTGGCGGGGCAGGGCGGCAGCCAAGGCGGCGGCGACCTCGGCGCGGCGGGCCAGCAGCTGCGGGCGGTCTTCGGTGTGGGCAGTGTTCATCGTGGGGCAGAGCGGCGAATCGCTCACTATAAGCAGCTGCCGGCCTGGCCGGGCGTGAAATTTCCGGTGCCGTTGCGTGCAGAAATCTACGCCACTGCCTTGGCTGAGCCCCACCAAGCCGGAGCATGCATACCCAGCTTTTACTCCTGAATTGCTAGCTGCTCCCGCAGGATATATATGCGCTAGCCACTATTTTTATGCGTAGTTTTTACTGCAAAAAGCAGAGCAAACCCGAATCAGCTGCCGTTGGACGCGCTGGGCTGCGCGCTGGGGGCTGCAGGCGCTGATGTGCTGGCGCCGGGGTGGCCCCACCAGTCGCGGGCGTCGGTAAACGTGACCCGGCAGCCGGTGCAGCGGTAGACCCCGGTGGGCATCAATGCGCCGGTGGCATCGCGGCCGATCACGGGTTGGTAACTGGTCGCCCCACATCTACCGCATTTGTAAATTGTTTTGTACTGAGTCATGTTCCGGGTAATGTAAATGCATACAAGCTGACTCGTCCTAGTGCAGTTGTAAATCCTTGTTCAGCCAGGCAGTACCGGTACGAAGGGGGCAAACTTGGCGCGTTTCAGGCTGAAGAAGGCCTTGACGTTGCGCACATTGGCGTCGCTGGTGAATAGCCGTTGCGCTAGCGCCAGGTAGCCGGGCATGTCGCGCGCAAACACCACTAGGCAGAAGTCCGGCCCCGGTGACACGCGGTAACACTGCTGCACCGCGTCATCGGCGGCCACCCGCAGTTCGAAGGCGGCCAGCCGTTCTTCGTCCTGCCGGTCCAGGGTGATTTCCACGATGGCGGTCAGGCCGTGGCCTTGTTTTTCGGCCAGTTTGTCGGCATTCAGCACCGCGATCTGCCGCTCGATCAGGCCCGCATCGACCAGCCGCTTGACCCGCCGCAAGCAGGTCGGCGCCGATACATGGACCAGCTCGGCCAGCGCCTGGTTGCTGAGCGAGGCGTCGTGCTGCAGCTGGGTGAGCAGGCGCAGGTCGGTGGCATCAAGATCTATTTGTTCCATATATTTATTTTAAATGAAATATTATTTCTTGGTATTTTTTCAAAGAAATAATATTTCAAATAGTGTGAAATATTGAAGCACTTTGCGCGAATCACAGGCTTAACATCCGGGCACAAACAACCCCTCTGGAGTTTTCTATGTGTGGCATCGTCGGCGCAGTCTCTACCCGCAATATCGTTCCCATCCTGGTCCAGGGCCTGCAGCGGCTGGAGTACCGGGGCTACGACTCCTGCGGCGTGGCCATCCAGGCTAACGGGCCGGATGCCCAGCACACCGGCGCCCTGCGCCGCGCCCGCAGCACCTCGCGTGTTGCCGAGCTGATGGCCCAGGTCACCGAAGACAAGATCGAAGGCGGCACCGGCATCGCCCATACCCGCTGGGCTACCCACGGCGCGCCAGCCGTGCACAACGCGCATCCGCACTTCAGCCACGGCCCGGGCGCGGATGCGGCCGAACGTGCTGGCCGTATCGCCCTGGTGCACAACGGCATCATCGAAAACCACGACGAGCTGCGCGCCCAGTTGCAGGCCAAGGGCTATGTGTTCAGCAGCCAGACCGATACCGAAGTCATTGCCCACCTGGTCGACAGCCTGTACAACGGCGACCTGTTTGAAGCCGTCAAGGCCACCGTGCTGCAGCTGCGCGGCGGCTATGCGATTGCGGTGTTCTGCAAGGACGAACCGCACCGCGTGATCGGCGCGCGTGCCGGCTCGCCGCTGATCCTGGGCGTGGGCCAGGGCGAAACCTTTCTGGCCAGCGACGCCATGGCCCTGGCCGGCGTGACCGACCAGATCGTCTATCTGGAAGAGGGCGATGTGGTCGATGTGCAAATGGGCAAGTACTGGATCGTCGACAAGGCGCACAAGCCGGTTACCCGTATGGTCAAGACCGTGCACGCCCACAGCGGCGCCGCCGAGCTGGGCCCGTACCGCCATTACATGCAGAAGGAAATCTTTGAGCAGCCGCGCGCCATCGGTGACACGCTGGAAGGCGTGACCGCCATCGTGTCCGGCCTGTTCGACGGCCCGAACAACCCGGAGGGCGGCGCTGCCGACAAAGTGTTTGCCGAGATCGACTCGGTGCTGATCCTGGCCTGCGGCACCAGCTACTACAGCGGCTGCACCGCCAAGTACTGGCTGGAGAGCATCGCTAAGATTCCAACCCAGGTGGAGATTGCCAGCGAATACCGTTACCGCGACTCGGTGCCGAATCCCAAGACCCTCGTGGTCACCATCACCCAGTCCGGCGAAACAGCAGACACCCTGGCTGCTCTGCGCCACGCCCAGAGCCTGGGTATGCCGCACACGCTGACGGTGTGCAATGTGTCGACCTCGGCCATGGTGCGCGAGTGCAGCCTGGCCTACATCACGCGCGCCGGTGTGGAGATCGGCGTGGCATCCACCAAGGCCTTCACCACCCAGTTGGGCGGCCTGTTCCTGCTGACTTTGGCGTTGGCCAAAACCAAGGGCCGCCTGACCGCCGAAGAAGAAGCTGGCCACCTCAAAGCCATGCGCCACCTGCCCGCCGCCCTGCAAGCCGTGCTGGCGCTGGAGCCGCAAATCATCGCCTGGGCCGAAGACTTCGCACCCAAGGAAAACGCGCTGTTCCTGGGCCGCGGCCTGCACTACCCGATCGCTCTGGAAGGTGCGCTCAAGCTCAAGGAAATCACCTACATCCATGCCGAAGCCTACGCCGCCGGCGAGCTCAAGCACGGCCCGCTGGCCCTGGTCACCAGCGAGATGCCAGTGGTCGCCGTAGCCCCGAACGACACCCTGATCGAGAAGCTGAAAAGCAATCTGCAGGAAGTCCGCGCCCGCGGTGGCGTGCTGTACGTGCTGGCCGATGCCGATTCCCACATCACCAGCGGCGAAGGCCTGCACGTGATCCGCATGCCCGAACACTACGGCGCGCTGTCGCCCCTGCTGCACGTGGTGCCGTTGCAATTGCTGGCGTACCACACGGCATGTGCGCGGGGGACGGATGTAGACAAACCTCGGAACCTCGCAAAAAGCGTCACTGTGGAGTGAGTGTTGACGCCAACTGCAGATATTTATTATTCCGTGCAATTAAAGTCGTAAACTGTTTAATAAAGTCGTAAACAGCGCCCCAGCATTCATGCGGGCTTGCGGGGTGTTGGATTTTAGAGACGGTTTTTTAAAGTCGTAAACACTCGGGTAAACCGTTGTTGCGACAGGTCGCTATGCAGCGGTTGCCTTCAGCCGAGTCCACAGCTTGAACTCACGCTGTCGGCCACCTTGCAGTCGTTCAGACTCTCCGCGCGACGGCTGCTCGACGTCCGGTGATGGATGAGCTGCTGACATAAGCTGCTGCGGCGACTACAGGCCCATGTCGACCAGTCGGATGTCCCCTGCTCTTGCCGACGACTTCACGCATCCGCCCCGATGGAGACATCACTCATCATCCTTGTCCTCAACGACAGGAAGCAGGACCAAACGCCAGGAGAACTCCATTTCTGGCTTGACGTCTCGCTGAAATTCTCTCAAAGCCGCAAACTCGGGAAAGTTTTCGCAGGCCATTGCCAAGTAGGTCAACGCCTTTGTCCAATCGTCACCCCGACGATATCGTTCGGCCAGCTCCATTAGCATTGCAGCGTCAAGCCGCCGCGGAAGGCGCAATCCATTCTTCTTTGCTCGCCTCTGCAAGTGATCCAGCAGCGTCTTCGTTTGCTGCTCGATGCTCCATGGAGGGACGATGCTGGCAAGGCAGTAAAGCACTAGCGCCTCGGGGAAAGTTGCTGCTGAATCCATTCGCCACTTCTTCAGGATCGAAGGAGTCTTGGTGGGCTGAAACTGCGCTGGCAAAAGGGAATGCACCGCGTTGAGCAAAGCCACGTAGCCTCGTTTGCTCTCGGGGGGGACCTTTCCTTGTTGAGGAAGCTCGTCTAGCCTGTCCAACGATTCTTGCAGTCCGACCATCGTTGGCTGCTTGGCTCCTAAGACGCCTCGGTCATACAGGTCTAGGAACCCTTCAAACCATTCGCGCCCGGCTTCCAGCTTGACTGCATGAGGCCCCATCCAAGCGCTTGGATCCAACTGCACCCGTTGAACGCTCCCGGTTTCATAGAGGTATTCGTGTGGCTCCTTGTCAACTTTCGGCTGGCGACGAACGAACTCGATGATGGCAGCACGTGCCACTCGGAAGAGTCCTTGGAACGTAATCGCCGTCCTACGATCCAGCAGCAATATCTGCTCCGCAAAGCCTCGCGGACCAGTCAGCTCCTGTGGGAGTCGCTCAAGCGCGTGAACATATTTGGAGCGGATCTCGTAAGCGACGTCAAGGGCACACGCCTAGTGACGCCTTTGGATCTGCTGCAAGAACATCGCCTGGATCGCCGCTGGTTACAGGCGCAATTGGCTATTGAATTTGAGGGGCCAACCGTGGTGGTCACACACCATGCACCGCATCCACTGTCCATTGCAACCCGATACGCCGACGATTGGGTCACCACCGGTTTTGTGAATGCGTTGCCGGATGCGTTTTTTGAGGTTCCCAAACTTTGGATCCATGGGCATACGCATTCGCGGTTTGACTACCAGGTCGGCAACTGCCGGGTGGTGTGCAATCCGCGCGGATACAAGATGCGCGATGGAAGCTTCGAAGTTCCAGACTTCGATCCTGGGTTTGTGATCGAGGTGTCGCAATGAGTGGCCGAGCATCGATGCGACTGGTTAGCGTCGTGAATATCTCGAAAACCATCGGTATTGCATCGACGCAACCGCTGCGCCCGATGACGGTCAAGACAGCCAAGAAATCCGACATACCGGCAGCCTTGAACTAGCCGCCCCGCGCCAGCTGTGAGCCGGGATGTGGAGTGCGGTCTTTACGACTTCACCAGCAAATCATCAAGAGTCTTGCCACTCTCCAATGCAGCTTTGAACCAGCGCGGCCGCATGCCGTTTCCGGTCCAGGCGTTACCAGCTTCGTCCCGGTATTTGATGACGCCCTTCGACTTCGCCTTCTTGCCGGTGGCTGCGCGGACGGGTGTGCCGGTAGTCGTCTTGCTCTTGCGTTTGCTGACCGCCCGCGGAACATTCCCGAAGAGGTCTTCTGCGGTGAGTCCATAGAAACCAATGGCGACCTTGATCCGCTCGATAACACCCCCGACTTCCTTCTCCCGGATGGATGCGGCTTCTTTTTGCAGCTTGTCGATTTGCTTTTGGATACTGAGCAGAGTCTTTGTCATAGATTTTCCTGAAGAAGAATGTTGAAGCATAAGAGAAAGGACGCACAGGGCGTCCTTTGCTCGGGTCAAACTCCCTGTTCCGTATGCCGCTAGCCTACGAAGCAGAGGGGCAACCGGTTTAAATCGCCGCGTCCTTGAGCTTCTTGAAGAAAGTCGCGCGGAGCTTCACCGTGGCAGGCTTGGCTTTGAAGACCTGTTCTTCCTTGGTAAACGGATTGATGCCTTTGCGGGCCTTCTTGGCCGGCACCTGGATGGCAGCGACGCGCACCAAGCCTGGAATGGCGAATTCGCCAGCACCCTTCTTGTGCAACGATGCCAGCATGGTCGATTCCAAAGCGGCCAGCACGGCACGTACGCCCTTGAGTTCCACACCAGAGGCTGCTGCCAGATGCGCAGTCAGTTGAGTCTTGTTGAGCTTGTCTTTGAAAGGCTTGGCCTTGACCGGCTCGGCAGCTGCTTTGACCGCAACCGCTTTAGCCGGTGCTGCTTTCTTGGTCACGGTGGTTTTCTTGACGGGTGCCGCGGTTTTGGCGGGCGCTTTTTTGGTGGTTGCCATGTAATCTCATTCGTTGTTTAGGTACGCAGACCCGGTTGGGTCGCTGAATTATTTTAGAGCTAACGAAATGCGCGCCTGCTATGGTGGTCAACACACTGCGCAAGGTAGCTGCAGCTACGGGTCCATCGCGGTGTATCTGACGATGGTCGGCCGTAAACTCAACTTGTCGTAAACAAGAAAACCTACCTGTGAAGATTCTCAATTCCGTCATGACCGTTATAGGCTGGACCGTAACCATCGCTGCTTTGTTGGCCGCACTGGGCTTTGGCTATATGCGCATGCACTATGGACCTATCGACTTTCGCTTGCCTGTTCACTCGCGATAGGTCACCCGGGTAGTTCCGTCAAGGTAAAAAGCTGCACTCAAGCCACCACCAAAATCCTCCGTGCCGCGAAGGATCAACTTGCTCGTTGCATTAGTGCCGCTGACTTCAGAGTTGACCGCTCTCCGTGATCCGTTGCGGACCTGTCGAATGGCGACGTCCACCACTCCTGAAATAGTGACCGACGATTGCGCCATCACTGAAAAACAGGTCACTCCGAGGCCAACATTTCGCTCGAGGCAAAGCTGGTATGTGCAGCCCTGAGATTGGCGTATTGACAACGCAACCATCCAGGGCCCAAGCGGTCCTGATCTAATTTTCCCAAGTACTCCGCCGACTGAATATTCGGAGGAGGTACACCGCAGACTCACGGCTTTTTTGGGGTTGTACCCCATAGCGGGCCGAGGTGGTCCCACATCGAGAAAACCGTCTTCTTACAGAAAATCGGCCGCTAAAGCACGGGGGCCTTTCTTTCCTCCCGAGCTTTTCATATCTTCTGAGACTTTGAACAGGTTTTGAGAAAGCATCACACCAGCAGGTCGCACAAGCTGCGGGCAATGACCTTGGTGGCCCTGCGCAGGTCTTCCAGGTCAAGCCGTTCATCGGCGCGCTTGGCATGCGACTCCAGCACGGTGCGCGGGCCCGCGCCGTAGATCACACCGGGAATACCTGCTTCACAGAACAGGCGAACGTCGGTGTACAGCGGCGTACCCAGGGCGGGAATGTTCTCGCCAAATACGATGCAGCCATGTTTTTGAATCGCATCCACAAGCGGCTTGTTCCCTGGCAGGGGCTGCATGGCATTGCACAATAGCAGGCGTTTGATCTCCACGCTGATACCCGGTTGCCGGGCTGCAGTGTCGGCAATGATTTGGCGCAGCGTGGCTTCGACTTCAGCCGGGTTTTCCTCTGGAATCATGCGCCGGTCGAGTTTGAAGCTGACGCGTCCGGGAACCACATTGGTGTTGGTGCCGCCTTCGATCATGCCCACATTTAAATAGGGATGGTTGATGCCCTCCACGGCGGACGTGACCTGTTGGTACACCGTGTTTTGCTGGTACAGGGCGCCGAGAATGCGCACCGCGGCTTGCATGGCGTCTATGCCGGATTCGGGAATCGCCGCATGGGCCATCTTGCCGTGGACGGTGACTTCCATTTGCAGGCAGCCGTTGTGCGCGGTCACCACCTGGTAACTGAAGCCGGCGGCGATCATCAGGTCGGGCTGGATGATCTTGTGCTTGAGCAGCCAGGCCGGGCCGACTTCGCCGCCGAATTCTTCGTCGTAGGTGAACAGCAATTCGATACTGCCGGCCCGCGGCTTGGCCACGGCTTCCAATGCCTGCAATGCAAAGGCAAAGGTGGCGAAGTCGCATTTGCTGACGGCTGCCGCACGGCCATAGATCTTGCCGTTGTCGATTTCACCGCCGTAGGGGTCTTTGGTCCAGCCTTCGCCGGGGGGAACCACATCGCCATGGGCGTTGAGCAGTATGGTTTTGCCAGGACCGTAGCGGCGGCGTACCACCAGATTGGTAATGCTCGCCAGGCCTGCGGCCCGCACTTCGGCTTCGGGCACCACATGTTTTTCGGCCTCCAGGCCAAAGCCTTGCAGCAGTTCGGCCGTGCGCTCGGCATGGGGCGTGTTGTTGCCCGGCGGTGTGTCGGAAGGCACGCGGATCAGCTCTTGCAGAAAGCGGACTTGCTCGTCGAAGTGGGTGTCGATCCAGGTGTCTATGTGTGCGTAGGTGGTCATAAAAAACTCGTTTGATGAGAAAGAGAAAAGATTCGGCTCGTACTACGCCCCGGCAAAAGCCTGCGGCCTTTGCCGTAGCGCTCGTATCCGGCTTAAACGGTGGCGGCGAGTTGATCGAGCAGCGCGGAGAAAGCCTCCACCGCCAGCTGCATGTCGTCGCTGGTGGTGGATTCCAACGGGTTGTGGCTGATGCCAGCGTTTTCCCCGCGCACGAACAGCATGGCTTGGGGCATGATTTCGTGCAGCTTCATGGCATCGTGGCCGGCACCGCTGGGCATGCGGTACAGGGGTACGCCCAGGGTTTCGACGGCCTTTTCCCAGCGCTGCTGCCAGGCGGGGGCGCTGGGGGCGGCGGCGGCACACATGGTTTCTTCCAGCTTGAACTGCAGGCCGCGGCGTTGGCAGATCTGCGCCAGTTCGGCGCGCACGTCGGCGGCACAGGCATCACGCACGGCGTTGGTGGTGGCGCGGATGTCCAGGCTGAATTTGCAACGACCTGGCACCACGTTGATGGAACCATTGGGTACTTCAAGCATGCCGACAGTGGCCACCAGATGGGGCTGGCTGCTGCCGCGTTTTTCGACATACAGGGCCAGCTCGGCGGCGGCAGTAGCGGCATCGCGGCGCCGGTCCATAGGCGTGGTACCGGCATGGCTGGCGGTGCCAACAATCTCGCCTACGTAGCGCAGGCTGCCGTTGATGGAGGTCACGATGCCCAGCGGCACGTCGATCTCGTTGAGCACCGGCCCTTGTTCGATGTGCACCTCGACGAAACCCAGATAGCGGGACGCATCGCGTTGCAGCTTGCCAATATCGTCAATGCATAGGCCGGCGTGCACCATTGCCTCGCGCATAGTGATGCCGTCGGCATCTTTCTGCTCCAGCCAGCCCATATCGAATTGGCCGGTCAAGGCGCCCGAGCCGAGGAACACGGCTTTATAGCGTTGTCCTTCTTCCTCGGCGAAGCCCACCACTTCAAAGCCAAACGGCAGACGCCGGCCCTGGGCGTGCAGCTGGCGGACACAGGCCATGGGCACCAGGATGCCCAGCCGTCCGTCGTACTTGCCGCCATTGCGCACGGTGTCATAGTGGCTGCCGGTCAGCAAGCGGGGGGCATTGCGGTCGCTGCCGTGGTAGATACCGACCACGTTGCCGACGGCATCGATCTCGACTTCATCAAAGCCGCAGTCGGCACGCATCCAGTGCGACAGGCGCTGGGCTACGGCGCGGTGCGCATCGGTGAGATAGGTGACGGTGAGTTCGCCGCGCTCCGCATAGCCGGGGTCGCTATGGATGGCCAACCGCTCGGACCAGTCCCAAACCTCATTGCCCTGCGCGGGCTCGGTATCGAAGCGTCGGTTCAGCTCCATATCGACCATGCGGTGGACATTGCGCAGGCACTCGGCCCATTCGAACTCGGGGTGGTTGTCCAGGCGACGCTGTAGGGTTGCGTTGATGTCCACCTGGCTCAACCCCAGGCCACGCGGACCGCAGGCCGCAAGCACGGGCGGAAAACCAAACCTGTCCTGGTAAGCCGTGATCAGCAGGCTGAGCGGACTGGGCCTGTAAGCGGATGGGGATGAAGATGGGGTGGGGCGCACAGCGTTACCCGGCGAAACGGCCGCGGCATGGACCAGCGGCAACTGCGCATTGCGCTCTGCCGAGGCCACCAGGCGTGCCAGTGCATGCTTCAAATGGGCGAGCGAGGCATATGGCCTTGCATTCAGTGCTTGCTGTGCCACCCAGGGGGAATCTGCGTACAAACCTTCCAGTAATTTTGCTGCCTCTGCCAAAGGCGCATGGTTGAGATATTCCAAAGTCGGAGTCATGATCTAACTTTCAGGCGCGGTGGGCGTTTGCCCTCGCGCAGACAAAGGTGTCAGCGATGCGCGCAAGCGCTCGTCTGGGGTGTTGAGCGCGGTGGACGAGTCCACCAGCGCGCTGTTGACGTTGCCAATGTGGATGGCCATCAGCTTTTCAGCTTTTGGCAGATCTCCCATTGCCATCGCGGCGACGATCGCTTCATGCTCATCGCATGACTGGCTCGCGTCGTGTGTAGATTGGTACAGCGTGGCGACCAATGTTGTACGCGCAGTCAGGTCGCGTATGACATTGACCAGCAGCGGATTGCCAATGCACCGTGCCAGGCAGACGTGGAAGTCCGCCAACAAAAATGAACGGGTGGCCGCATCTGTCGAGTTGAGCGCTTCCCGCTCCTGCGCCACATGCTGGCGCAGCTCCCGTATGACCGACTGAAGTGGCTTGCCTGCGTTGCGCAATATGCCGGTTTCGACAGCACGCCGGGCATCGAAAGCCTGGCGTGCCTCTTCAAACGATGGTTCGACCACGTACCATCCTTTGCGCGACCTCACCTCGACAAAGCCGCGTGCCTGCAATTGCATCAACGCTTCCCGAACCATGGTTCGGCTGACATTGAACAAATCCGCAAGTTGCTGCTCGCCCAATCGCTCGCCCGGGGGGAGCTTTTGCGCAAGAATGGATTCGACAACTTGTTGGGTGATTTCATTTTGATTCGCCATAGCGAGCCACTTTAGCCGATGCGTAGTTCAGGACAGGGCGGCCACAGGGACGGTGTCGGTGCTGCTGTCGTCCTCGGTCAAGCGACCATCCAGCACGGCATGGGCACGCTCGCGGTCTATGTCACCCTCCCAGGCGGCAATCGCCACGGTTGCCACGCAGTTGCCGATCAAATTGCCCAGCGCCCGGGCAATGCCCATGAACCAATCCACCGACAAAACCAGCACCAGGCCGACGGCCGGGATTGCTGGAATGGCTTGCAAGGTGGCCGCCAGCACCACAATTGCCGAGCCCGGTACGCCATGTGCGCCCTTGGAGGTGACGAGCGAGATCGCCAGGATGGTGAGCAGGTCGGTCATGGAGATCGGGGTATTGGTCGCCTGGGCGATGAATACCGCCGCCAGGGTGATGTAGATCGAGAACGCATCCAGATTGAACGAATAGCCGGTGGGGATCACCAGGCCGACAGTCGAGTCACGGATCCCCATATTCCGGAGCTTGGCCATGATCTGGGGCAGCACGCTGTCGGACGAGGTAGTGGCAAACACTACGGTCAATTCTTCGCGCAGGTACCGCAGCAGTTTGATGAGGGAAAAGCCCGAGATCCGCATGATGGTGCCCAGCACCACAAAGACGAATAGCAGTACCGCGGCGAAATACAGGACCACCAGCATGCTCAGCTGTTTCAGCGATCCAATGCCGTATTTGCTGATCGTGAACGCAATCGCACCGAGCACCCCCAGGGGGGCGAGTTTGATGATGATGCCCATGATCTTGAACAACACATGGCTCAGCGTGTCGATAAAGTCGGCCACCGGCGCGCCGCGTGCGCCCAGCATGGACAGCGCACAGCCGAACAGCACGGCGAACAGCAGCACCTGCAGTACGTCGCCCGTGGCGAAGGCGCTGACTACCGTGGTCGGTATCAACTTCATTAGGAACTCCACGGTGCCGCCGCTGGTCAGCTTGCCAGCGTTCTCGACATAGGCGCCCATGGCTTTCGCATCGAGCGTACTCGCGTCGACATTCATGCCGACACCGGGCTCGAAGTAGTACGCCAATGCCAGGCCAAGCAGCAAGGCAATCGAGGTGATGGCTTCGAAGTAAATCAGTGACTTGATGCCTACGCGGCCTACGCGCTTCAGATCACCGGCACCGGCAATGCCATGCACCACCACGCAGAACACCAAGACCGGAACGACCATCTTGATCAGCTTGATAAAGCCATCACCAAGAGGTTTGAGCTTGAGCGCGGTTTCCGGCCACATGAAGCCGATGACGACGCCAAGAAGCAGTGCAAGCACTACCTGACCGAATAAAGAACGGAAGAATTTCAACATGTTGTCTCCTGGGTTAAGCAAGTCTTTTGTTGTCCATCAGCTTGCATGCAAGCAATGTAGGCAAATAAAAACTAGCTTTCTATGCGCGTATTCCCTCAGATTAGGCGTGTTTTAGTCATAACTAAATTGCCCTGCGTGCTGGGGAGAAACCATGTCTCCGGGGGCGGTGGCCCCCCTGCTTGCAGGGGTTCCCGAGCGAGCTACAACCTGTCTGGGAACAGGCGTTCAGTTCAGCTTGAAGGACGCGACCGTACGCGACAGGTTGCGCGCCTGCTCATTTAATACCGAGGAGGCGGCTGTGGATTGCTCCACCAGCGCGGCATTTTGCTGGGTGGATTGGTCCATTTCGGTCACGGCCTGGTTGATCTGGCTGATACCCACGCTCTGCTCGGTCATGGCGCCGTTGATTTCGCTGATGATTTGCGCCACACGCTGGATGCTGTCCACAATTTCCCCCATGGTTTCACCGGCAGCCTGTACCCGTTCAGTGCCGGTCTTGACGCTGCTTTCCGAGCTTGAGATCAAGGCCTTGATCTCCTTGGCGGCCGCAGCGCTACGGTGTGCCAGGCTGCGCACTTCGCTGGCCACGACGGCAAAGCCGCGGCCGTTTTCGCCTGCCCTGGCTGCTTCCACCGCCGCATTCAGCGCCAGGATATTGGTCTGGAAGGCAATGCTGTCGATCACACCGATGATTTCGCCAATCTTGTGGGATGAACGCGCAATATCGTCCATGGTGCTGACGGCACCCGCCACCACTTCGCCTCCCCTGGCCGCAGCCTCACTGGCCGATGCTGCGAGCCGCGTAGCTTGCACCGTGGATTCGGCCGATTGCTTCACGGAGCTAGTCAGCTGCATTAGAGATGCCGAGGTTTCCTGCAAATTGCTGGCCGAGGTTTCTGTCCGGCTGGACAAATCCTGGTTACCCACCTCGATTTCGTCCGTGGCGACCTTCATGGACTCTGCACCACTGCGAATGTCCAGTAGCACCGCGCCGATTTTCTCGACAAAGGCATTGAAAGACGTAGCGATCTGCGCTACTTCGTCCTGCCCCACCACCGGCAGGCGTTGGGTCAGGTTGCCATTGCCGCTGCTGATTTCGTCCATGGCATCGCGCACTTGCGACAAACGCCGAAACGAGTGCGCGGTGAAGATGGCGCTGATGACGGCGGCCGCAAAAGCCAGCAACACGATGGCGATGGCCGAGGTGCGCAGCACGCTTTGCAGGCCGGCCGCAGCTTCGGCTTTGTCCAATGCCACCACCAGATACCAGTCGGTGCCCGGCACGGCCTGGGCCTTCAGCAGTTTGCGGGCTCCTGCCAGTTCCAGTTCCAGGGGCTTGCTGGCGTCGATGAGCGTGGCCACCAGCGTTGGAGTCAGCGCTTCGGACAGCTCCGCGGCCGGCTTCAACAAGAACTTGGCATCTGGATGGGCCAGCACCAGCCCGGTCTTGTCGATCACAAAACCCAGGCTGCTGGGCGTCGGATGTACCGCGGCCACCACATCGCGGACGCCTTGCAAGGGCACCGCGCCGCTGACGGCGCCCTTGACCACGCCATCGCGCAGCATCGGTGCAGCAAACGACACGAAAGGCACGCCCGTAGCGGCGTCGCCATAAGGCCTGGTGACCACCAGCTTGCCGGTCTGCACGGCCGTCTTGTACCAGGGGCGGGCAGTGGGGTCGTAATCCTTGGGGGTCGATGTGCTGCTGGAGATAAAGCTCTTGTCTTCCCAGCCCACGGTGGTGACGGGGAAGCCATTGGCCTTGTTCATGTGCAACACAATACCCTGCGGGTCGCCCGGGGCGACGGCCTCGGCCGCGGCCGAGACCGCCATGGCCTTGCTGGACACCCATTTGTCGATGGCCAGCGTGTTCCCTGCCGTGATGGCGTCCAGGTTTTGTTCTATGGTCTCCAGCGTATTGCTGCGCACGATCGAGTAAGTGGCGGCGCCGGTCAAGGCCAGAGCACTTACGACGATGGAAGTGGAGATAAGCAGTATCCGGGTGCGGATGGAGGTGATCATGGTGGCTGCCTCATGGTTAGGCCTGTCGACAATGCGCAGCCTTTGCGGGACGACCTGGATCCCGCTCGGCAGGTGGACAAGACCCGCGGACAGTTCAAACGGTTAGCAACTTCGTCTTGTCCACGAATCTTGAATACAAGAATTGTAGGCAGAAAAAGGGAGTGTGTGAAAAATTCTGGCGCGTGCGGGAGCCTGCTAGGCTTTGGGCAGGTTTTCCCACCAGCGCGGGCCGAAATGCCCTTGCAGGTAGGTGATGAACGTGGACACCTTGCCGGGCACCAGCTTGGGAGAAGGAAACACGGCATGGATTTCCTGTTCGGGCAGCACATGGTCTTGCAGCACCTCCAGCACATGGCCGCTGGCCAGCGAGTCGGCCGCCACATAGCGCGGCATGGCGGCCAGCCCCATGCCGTTGCGTGCAGCGGCCAACACGGCGGACAGGTTGTTCGAGCGCAATCTGCCGTTGACTGCCGCACTGACTGTGTGGCCGGTAGGCGCGAGCATGCGCCAGACATCATCACCCTGGACGCTGCTGTAGACCACGGCGGCATGCTGTGTCAGATCCGCCGCGGTTTTCGGCGCTCCATGCTTGCGAACGTACTTGGGCGATCCGACGATGACCCAGGGATTACTGCCTAAAAACCGCGCCCCCAGCGAAGAGTCAGCCAGCTTGCCCATGCGGATGGCCACGTCCATGCCCTGCGCTACCAGGTCCACATAGCGGTCCTCGAAGCTCAGGTCGAGCTGCAGCTGCGGATGCTTGGCCATGAAGTCCAGTGCCAGCGGCAAGATGACCCGCCTGCCGAAGGCCACCGAGGTACTGACCCGCAGCGTGCCTTGCGCCTGCGTCTGGCTCAGCTGGGCCACGTTTTCCGCCTCATCGGCTTCGCGCACGATGTTCTTGCACTTTTCGAAATACAGCGCGCCGGATTCGGTGAGGCTGAAGCCGCGCGTATTACGGTTCAGCAGCCGCACCTTCAAACGGGCTTCGGTTGCGGCCAGCATCTTGGTCACGGTGGGTTGGGTGGTACCAAATTCCTGGGCCGCCTTGGAGAAGCTGCCGGTTTCCACAACCCGCACAAACACCTGCATGGCCAGCAATCTATCCATGACACGTCTCCTATTTATTCGTCCACGGAATATATGTTATGGACGCCCGCTACCTTCCGCCATGGCACGCAAGTTTCTACATTCAATCTGTCAAAGCAACAACACACCAGGAGCAAGTGCATGGCAAGAATGAGAGCGATAGAAGCAGCCGTTTGGGTGATGGAAAAAGAGGGTGTGACACAGGCCTTCGGCGTGCCGGGGGCCGCCATCAACCCCTTGTATGCAGCTCTGCGCAAGCAGGGCTGCATTGCCCACATCCTGGCCCGCCACGTAGAGGGCGCGTCCCATATGGCCGAGGGCTACACCCGCGCAGTTGCGGGCAATATCGGCGTCTGCATCGGCACCTCCGGCCCGGCGGGCACCGACATGATCACCGGCCTGTACTCGGCCCAGGCGGATTCGATTCCGATTCTGTGCATCACCGGCCAGGCACCACGGGCCCGTTTGTACAAAGAAGATTTCCAGGCGGTCGATATCGAGTCCATCTCTAAGCCGGTCACCAAATGGTCAGTGACCGTGCGCGAGCCGGCCCAGGTGCCGCGCGTGTTCCAGCAGGCTTTCCACACCATGCGTTCCGGCCGCCCCGGTCCTGTACTGATCGACCTGCCGTTCGACGTGCAGATGGCCGAGATCGAATTCGACCCCGACACCTATGCACCGCTGCCGGTCTACAAGCCTGGCGCGACCCGGGCGCAGATCGAAAAGGCCTTGACTATGCTGAACGCGTCGGAACGGCCGCTGATCGTTGCAGGCGGCGGGGTGATCAATGCCGATGCCTCGGAGCTGCTGGTGCAATTTGCCGAGATCACGGGCATCCCCGTCATCCCTACCTTGATGGGCTGGGGCAGCATTCCCGACAACCACCCTCTGATGGCGGGCATGTGCGGCCTGCAAACCAGCCACCGCTATGGCAACGCCACCATGCTGGCATCCGACTTTGTGCTGGGCATAGGCAACCGCTGGGCCAACCGCCATACCGGCTCGCCCGAGGTGTATTGCAAAGGCCGCAAGTTCATCCATGTGGACATCGAGCCCACCCAGATCGGCCGCGTCTTCTCGCCTGACTACGGTATTGCCTCCGATGCCAAACTGGCGCTGCAGCTGTTTGTTGAAGTAGCGCTGGAGTGGCAGGCGTCAGGCAAGCTGGCCGAGCGCGGCGCCTGGGTACGCGACTGCCAGCAGCGCAAGGGCACCTTGCTGCGCAAGACCAATTTCGAGTCGGTGCCCATGAAGCCGCAGCGCGTCTACCAGTGCATGAACAATGCTTTCGGCGAAGACACTTGCTACGTCAGCACCATCGGCCTGTCGCAGATTGCTGGCGCCCAGTTTCTACACGTCTACAAGCCGCGCCACTGGATCAACTGCGGCCAGGCCGGGCCGCTGGGCTGGACCATATCTGCCGCCCTGGGTGTGAAGGCGGCCGACCCGTCGCGCAATGTGGTGGCCTTGTCGGGCGACTACGACTTCCAGTTCATGATCGAGGAGCTGGCGGTGGGCGCGCAGTTCAAGCTGCCCTACATCCACATGGTCGTGAACAACTCCTACCTGGGGCTGATACGGCAAAGCCAGCGCGGCTTCGAGATGGACTACTGCGTGCAGCTCGCGTTCGACAACATCAATACCGACAACGACCCCCTGGTCCAGGGCTACGGCGTGGACCACCTGAAAGTGGTCGAAGGTCTGGGCTGCAAAGCCATCCGCGTGCACCGGCAGGAAGAAATCGCCGGCGCCATCCAGCAAGCCAAGGCCTGGATGCAAGAGTTCCAGGTGCCGGTGGTGATCGAAGTCATCTTGGAGCGGGTGACCAATATCGCCATGGGCACCGAGATCGACAACATCGTCGAGTTTGAAGACCTGGCGGGCTCGCCGGCCGATGCGCCCACTGCTCTGGCATCCATGCTGGACTGACCCCAAACGTAAAAAATACCATGCCTAAATTTGCCGCCAATTTGACGATGCTCTTTACCGAGCTGCCTTTCATGGATCGCTTCGCTGCCGCCAAGGCTGCAGGTTTCGACGCCGTGGAATACCTGTTTCCCTATGCCTACAGCCCGCAGGATTTGGTGCAGGCGCTGCACACCCACGGTTTGCAGCAGGTCTTGCACAACCTGCCCGCAGGCGACTGGGATGCGGGCGAGCGTGGCATCGCCTGCCACCCGGACCGGGTGGCCGAGTTCCGCGACGGTGTTGGCCAGGCCATAAGCTACGCCACCACGCTGGCCTGCCCGCAAGTGAATTGCCTGGTCGGAAAACTCCCCAGTGGCGTAGACCCAGCCAATGCACACCGCACCCTGATCGCCAACCTGCAATATGCGGCCGCCCGGCTCCAGGCGGCCGGCATCCGCCTGCTGATCGAGCCGATCAACACCTTCGACATACCGGGGTTCTTCCTAAGCCGCACCGACCAGGCCGCGGCCATTCTGGACGAGGTGGGCGGCGACAACCTGTTCATCCAGTACGACATCTACCACGCACAGCGCATGGAGGGTGAACTGGCTAACACCCTGCAGAAGCAGTTGGCGCGCATCGGCCACATCCAGCTGGCCGACAACCCGGGCCGCCACGAGCCTGGCACGGGCGAGATCAACTACCCGTGGCTGTTCCAGCATATCGATGCCCTGGGCTACACCGGCTGGATAGGCTGCGAATACAAGCCCGCTACCAGCACCGAGGTCGGCCTGGGCTGGCTCCAGCAACTGGGCCAGTGATGGGCCCGCCACTACCACACACCAACGAAAGCATTCAAGCCATGACATCGTCTTCTCTCAAAATTGGTTTTATCGGCCTGGGCACCATGGGTGCGCCCATGGCCTCGCATCTGATCCAGGCAGGCCACCACCTATACGTCTACACCCGGGGCAAGACACCAGACGCGATTGCCACCAGCAGTGCCACCCAATGCCTGAGCGCCCGCGGCGTGGCCGAGCGCGCCGACATCGTCTTCACCATGGTGCCCGACACGCCGGATGTGGAAGCCGTACTGTTTGCCGAGGACGGTTTGGCGGCCGGGCTGAGTGCGGGCAAAGCGGTGGTCGATATGAGTTCGATCTCGCCTATCGCCACCAAAATCTTTGCCCAGAAAATCAATGCCCTGGGCTGCGACTACCTGGATGCGCCCGTGTCCGGGGGCGAAGTCGGTGCCAAGAACGCGACCCTGTCCATCATGGTCGGCGGCCCAGACGCGGTGTTCGAGCGGATCAAGCCGCTGTTTGAATGCATGGGTAAGAACATCACCCTGGTCGGTGCCAACGGCGACGGCCAGACCGCCAAGGTAGCTAACCAGATCATCGTGGCGCTGAACATCGAGGCCGTGGCCGAGGCCTTGCTGTTTGCCGCCCGCGCTGGCGCCGATCCGGCGCGGGTGCGCCAGGCACTGATGGGCGGCTTTGCTTCTTCCAGAATTCTGGAGGTACATGGCGAGCGCATGGTTAGGCGCACGTTCAACCCCGGCTTCCGCATCGGGCTGCACCAGAAGGACCTGAACCTGGCCTTGAGCAGCGCCCGCGCGCTCGGCGTGGCCTTGCCCAATACCGCTACCGCGCAGGAGCTGTTCAATTCTTGCGCTGCCCATGGCGGCCAAGCCTGGGACCATTCCGCCATGGTGAAGGCACTGGAAAAAATGGCCAATTTTGAAATCGGACAAACAGCCGCGTAGTCAACGCTGGAGATCAGCAGCCATGCAGTCCTACCCCAAGCCCAATTGCGGCGCACGTTCGATGCGGCGGTCGCCAGAACCCAACCCGCGTTGACTATGCTGCCGCACCTGCCTGCACCACAGTCGCTTGGTCCTAGGGACTTGTGGCGCCGGCAAAGCCGCGGACATTGGAAGACTACTAGGCCGGACCGGTGTCTGACCTGGTCGTCACCCAATAGGTATCACCCTGGATGGCGATACGCGTATCTATGCAACAGGAGAGCACGCGTAGGAAACCCAGGCCCGGGCTCGAAGACCTGTAGAGGTGCTCTGCGCGGTGCTGAATCTGCTCAGGAGCGGCTGCCAACGGCACATGCTGCCCGATCCGTTTCCCAAGTGGTAGGCCTCCAGCTAGTGCTTGGCAGTTTCGCCATGCAGCCATGCCAAAAATGCCTCAACAGGCTTTCGCTTTGCATGGCGGAGCGGATAGACCGCGAAGTGTGCCTTCACCCGGATGGCTTTCTCAAGTCCAAAAACGGGTCTCAGCTTACGTTCGGCAATGTGTCTTCCCGCTATCGTTGCACTCTCCAGTGCAACGCCAAGCCCCTGTGTTGCGGCGTCAAGTGACATCTGTGCCCGGTCGAAGCGGATGGAAAAACGTTCCGGTGCGCGGTACTCGGTGAACTCGGCGAACCAGTCAGACCATTGCACCACGCTCACATTGCTTTGTATGAGCTTGACTTTAAGCAAGTGCTCTGGACGTTTCAGGCTGTGTTCCTGGAGGAAGGCAGGACTTGCAAGAGGGACGATTTTTTCCTCGAACAGCGGCTCCACCACCAGGTCGGGCCAGTTGGGCACCCCATAACGGATATCAATGTCTGAGCGACCGAGCTCAAAATCGCTGTGCGTATGCGCGGCTGACAAATTCAGTGCGATATCGGGATACGCATCCGCAAACCCATGCAGTCGCGACATTAGCCAAAGGCTGGCGAAGCTTGGAGCCGAATGCACATACAGACTGTTGCTGACCCCTTCGCGCAAATCCTCCGTCGCGGCTCCGATCGCGGACAACGCGCCGCCAACCCGGGCTAAATACAACTCGCCAGCAACGCTGATGCGCACTCCATGTGCGCTGCGCTCAAACAGACGGACACCGAGGAGCGCCTCCAGCCGTGCTACCTGGTGGCTAACCGCCGAGGCCGTAAGGTGAAGTTCGGCCGCCGCCAAGGCGAAACTGCGCCGCCGCGCAACTGCTTCAAAGGCCTGCAAGTTGGTGATGGGGGGGAAAGCAGCCATAGGGTCAACCCTGTCGTTAAGTGATGGATCATCATCTTAGGCTGAAATAACATCGCTTGATGTCATGAGCTGTAGCAACGAAGATTTACCCCACACCCGGAGACAGGCCCAAGCGTCAGCCAAGGCCCTTGCTTGAAGAGGCCAAATCAGCCTCTTCACCCAGCATTGCTGTATTTGTCTCCCGGTGACTATGGAACCCACACTCTGGAGACTCTTGAGATGCTATTGAAAGACAAAGTTGCCATCATCACCGGTGGTGCAGGTATCAACGGCCTGGGTTTTGCCACTGCGCGGTTGATGGCGTTACAAGGCGCACGCGTTGCCGTTCTCGACCTGGCACGCGCCGAGCCGGGCGAAGCTGCAACTCAGTTGGGCGATGGCCACCTGGGCGTGGTGACCGACGTGACCGACAAGGCATCGTGCGAAGCCGCTGTCGCGGAGGTGCTGAAAACCTTTGGCCGCGTTGACGCACTGATAAATAACGCCGGCATCACACAGCCGGTCAAGACACTGGAGATCACTGGTGCCGACTACGACCGAATCCTGGACGTCAGTCTGCGCGGCACTTTGTACATGTCACAAGCCGTGCTTCCTGCGATGCGAACCCAGCAAAGCGGGTCTATCGTTTGCATCTCCTCCGTCTCTGCCCAGCGCGGCGGCGGAATTTTCGGTGGACCGCATTATTCCGCAGCCAAGGCGGGGGTGCTAGGTCTTGCCCGCGCGATGGCACGCGAATTTGGCCCGGAAAACATCCGTGTCAACTGCATTGCTCCCGGTTTGATCGGCACCGACATCATCAAGGGCAAGCTCACCGAAGAGAAGAAAGCCGAGATTGCCGAAACGATTCCGCTCGCCCGCCTGGGCCGTGCCGATGACATTGCCGGAGCCTGTGTTTTTCTGGCAAGTGAACTGTCGGCCTATTGCACAGGCATCACGCTCGACGTCAACGGTGGCATGCTGATTCACTGACACCGCGGCAGCTTCGCACAACCATTACCCCAAAATCAAAGGAGACAAAGTCATGCAACGCAAATCTTTCCACCGCATCGCCGGAGTGCTGGCTATGGCCGCCCTGTTGACCCCGTGGTTCGCCCGGGCGCAGGCGGTCAAACTGACACTGGGCCACGGTGCCGCCCCCGGCAATCCACGCCACGAGGCTGCGGTCAAATTCGCAGATCTGCTTAAAGCCAAGACCGCCGGTCGCATCGAGGTACAGGTCGCACCGTCGGCGCAGTTGGGTGACGATGCGGCTATGCTGACCGCGCTGCGCACCGGCGCACTCGACATGTCAGCAAACTCGCAGGGGGCGGTATCCGCCGCAGTCCCGGAATATGCCGCTTACGGTATGCCCTTCATGTTTTCGACGCCAGCCCAGGCGTTTCAACTGCTTGACGGCCCCCTAGGTCAGGAACTCAGCGAAAAGACGGCGGCCAAAGGCATGGTCGTTTTGGGTTACTGGGACAACGGGATTCGTCACATGACCAATGGCAAGCGTCCGATCACCAAGGTTGAAGATATGAAGGGACTGAAGATGCGCACCCCGCCCGACGCGGTGCTGGTGGACATCATGCAGGCTTTGGGCGCTGACGCGCAGCAAATCAAGTTCGCGGAACTGTATGTGGCATTGCAACAGGGTGTGGTGGATGGACAGGAAAATCCGCTCGTCAACATGTACGCCAGCAAGCTGTACGAAGTGCAGAAGCATCTGGCGCTGACCAGCCATATGTTCCAGATGACACCGTTCCTGATGAGTAAGCGCAGTTGGGACCGATTGTCCGAGGGCGACCGAAAGGCCGTGCAGGAATCGGCTGCTGAGGCGACGACGCTGCAACGCAAGATGTCTCAGGAGGCCGATGACAAGCTGCTGGCTGAACTCAAAGCCAAGGGCGTGCAAGTAACTACCGTCGACAAGGCCGCATTCGCCAAGGCAACCGCATCGGTCACCGACAAATGGGTCGCGACCCCCATCGGACCATATTTGAAGAAGGTCATCGCCGCCACCCGCTGAGCCGGTCGTCCATCCACCTACAGCCAGGCGCGACCCGTCGCGCTGGCGGGAGCATATCTTGAACACTTTCATCGATCTGGTGCAGCGCGCTGTCGGACTGTCGTGTCGCACCGTCCTCTATGTCACCCTTACCGTCACTTTCCTTATTCTTAGCATCAACGTTGGCTTGCGCTATGCAATGGGCTCCAGCCTTTCCTGGGCGTCGGAGCTACCCGAACTGTTGTTCCCTTGGATCATCATGTCGGGCGTGGTGTTGGCCACCCAGCACCGCTCGCACATCGCTGTCGTCATCATCACGCAGAAGCTAGGTGCCTCGCGGCGTTGGATACTGGCTGCAGGCGCCGTCGTCGTCGCGGCGTTGTACCTTGGCTTGTGCGTGGCGGCATGGCCGCTGCTGGAGATATCGGCTGATGAGTTCACGCCGATCCTGCAAGTACCTGGCTCTGTGACGGTCGCTTGTCTGATGGCTGGATTTGCGTTGTTGGCTATTGTGACCCTCTGTCACATTCCCTCTATCCTGCGGGATGAACAGCATGATGCGTTTTCTGCCGAAGTCGAACCGGTCGTGGGAGTGTCGTCATGACCGCACTCATCATCGGCCTGTTCATCGTTGCTGCGCTGGCGTCGATTCCGATCGCCCACGCTCTTGTGCTCGCCTCGGTCAGTGCTCTGCTGTTGATGGGACGTATTCCGGTGGACCTCGCCGTCCAGCAGATGATTTCGCAGGTGCAAAGCTTTCCTCTGATCGCCATTCCGTTCTTTATGATGACAGGGGCTTTGATGGTCAGCGGCCGACTCGGCCAGAGCCTAGTCAATCTGTTATCGATGATGATCGGCCGCGTGCATGGCGGACCGGCGCAGGTGGGGGTACTGTCGTCCACTATCTTCGGTGGCGTCTCCGGGTCGGCCGTTGCCGATGCATCTGCCATCGGCTCGATGCTCATTCCATGGCTGAAGAAACTGGGTTATCCGGCACCGTTTGCCGCCGGAACCCTGGCTGCAGCGGCCACAATCGACATCCTGATTCCGCCATCGATTCCAATGATCATCTATGCGCTGGTATCGGGCGCGTCTATCGGCGCCTTGTTCGTAGCGGGCATTCTGCCGGGTCTTTTGATGTGTGGCGGCTTTATGCTGGTCTGCTACATCCAGGGTCGACGGCGTAATTTTCCGCGCGACACCACGCCATTCCGGTGGGATGCGTTCAGCAAGCAACTGCTCCAGGCAGGCCCAGCCTTGATGATGCCGGTGCTGATCATCGTATTTCTGCGTTTCGGTATCGCTACCCCCACCGAAGTCAGCGTGATGTCCACGCTCTATGCATTGTTGGTATCGGGGGTGGTGTACCGTGATCTCACGCTACAAAAACTGCGGCACGCCGCAATCGAGTCCGGGATTTCCACCGGTGTGGTGTTATTGATCATTATGGCGTCCAGCATCGTGGGCTGGATAGTGACCTATGAGCAGTTGCCGGCGTTGTTCACCCGTTTTGCAACGGAGACGCTCCAGTCACCTTGGTTAATCATCCTCGCGATGAACTTGATCATGTTGGCGATTGGCATGTTCATAGATCTGCCTGCAGCCGTCCTGCTGCTTACGCCGATGTTTGTGCCCCTCGCGTCCGCAGTGGGTATGGATACGGTGCAGCTGGGCATCATGATGATCGTGAACCTCTCGATCGGGCTGTACCACCCGCCTATCGGTACCACTCTATTCATTACTGCATCCATTGCCAAAGTGCGGATTGGCGATGTGGTGGTGGAACTGATTCCTTTCTACGTCGTCGCCGTCGGCTTGTTGTTGGGCTTTGCCTACCTACCTTGGCTGACGATCCACTGAGTCCTAAATCAGGAGAAACCGCATGTCCCATATTGAAGAAAAGCTCCATAAGTCTGCCTACCGAATTCGCAGATTCGCGTTGCGCATGGGTGAAGTCCAAGGCCAGGGCTACATCGGCCAAGCCCTCGGTTGGGCCGATGTTCTGGCAGTAGCCTACCGCCACGCTCTCAATTACCGTCCGAGCGAACCTGAATGGGACGGGCGCGACCGTTTTCTTTTGTCGCATGGACACTATGCGATCGCGTTCTATGCGGCGTTGATAGAAGCCGGAATCATCGAGGAAAGCGAACTGGACACCTACGGAAGTGACGACAGCCGTCTGCCCATGTCAGGAATGGCTACCTACACACCTGGCATGGAAATTTCGGGTGGATCGCTCGGCCAGGGGCTCCCTATAGCCGTCGGCATGGCGCTGGCCCTGCGGCAAAAGAAGAATCCTGCCTTCGTCTATAACTCGATGTCCGACGGCGAACTCGACGAGGGCTCTACCTGGGAAGGTGCCATGGGTGCGGCCCACCATCAATTGGGCAATTTGATCTGCTTGGTCGACGTCAACAATCAACAAGCCGACGGGCCCTCGTCCAAAGTATTGGGGTTCGAGCCGCTGGTGGATAAATGGGAAGCATTCGGCTGGCATGTGCAGCGTGTCGACGGAAACGACCTGTCGGCCGTGCTGCAGGCATTTGATAACGCGAGGAATCTGGTTGAGGCCAAGCCGCGCGTGATTCTGTTTGACACGTTAATGGGCAAGGGCGTGCCTTTTCTCGAAAAACGCGAGAAGAACCATTTCATCCGTGTAGACCCTCCGGAATGGCAACAAGCACTCGAAATCCTGGACCAATCGCAAAACCAAGGAGCCCAAGCATGAATATGGAAGTACAGAAAAAGCCGCGCCTAACCACCTCCGCAATGATCGCCTCTATCGCTACCGAGGGGCAACGCGTCAAAGCGGCGCCATTTGGCAAGGCACTGGTTGAGCTCGCGGCTCAAAACCCCGCCATCGTCGGCATAACGGCCGATCTAGCCAAGTACACCGACCTGCATTTGTTTGCCCAGGCTTATCCCGAACGTTTTTATCAAATGGGCATGGCCGAGCAGCTATTGATGGCCGCTGCGGGAGGAATGGCAAAAGAGGGTTTGATTCCCTTCGCGACCACCTACGCAGTATTTGGTACGCGCCGCGCTTACGACTTCATCCACCAGGTCATCGCGGAAGAAAACCTGAATGTCAAGATGTGTTGTGCTTTGCCAGGTTTAACGACAGGCTATGGCCCTAGCCATCAGGCGACGGAAGACCTGGCCATGATGCGCGGTATCCCGGGACTGACCATCATCGAT
Source organism: Rhodoferax ferrireducens (assembly GCF_031458075.1). GTDB lineage: Bacteria > Pseudomonadota > Gammaproteobacteria > Burkholderiales > Burkholderiaceae_C > Rhodoferax_B > Rhodoferax_B ferrireducens_A. The sequence continues at coordinate 275,570 of NZ_JAVDXT010000004.1, forward strand.
CCTTGTGACGCCCTGGACATCGAACAGGCCGTGCCCCAGATCGCTGCGCACAAGGGGCCGGTGTACATGCGACTGGCCCGCGGCAACGTGCCACTTGTGCTTGATGAATATGACTACAGTTTTGAAATCGGCAAAGCCAAGGTATTGCGAGAAGGCGGCGAGGTGCTGGTCATCTCCAGCGGGTTCATGACGATGCGGGCACTTGAGGTTGCAGACACATTGCGCGACGACAATATCAGTGTGGCGGTGCTGCACTGCCCCACTATTAAACCTCTTGACGAGGCGGCGATCATCCAGGCGGTCAAATACAAACACCGTCTCGTGGTCATTGCAGAAAACCATTCGGTCATAGGTGGGCTCGGCGAGGCCGTAGCCAGCGCACTGCTGCGCCACCGAGTGCAGCCTGCGAGCTTTCAACTGGCTGGGCTCCCAGATGCATTTCTCGATGCCGGAGCGCTGCCAACGTTACACGATCGCTACGGCATCAGTCGGGAGGCTCTGGCCCGCAGAATCAAAGAATGGCTGATTTGATTCGATGGAAAGCCATATCTGTCGGATGTCGACATCTCGACTGCTGGGGCGGGAGTTACTTCTTATCCTTGGAAGGAGGCAATGCCGGCACACGATAGATGATCTGATGGACTCGAGCAAGAACATGTGAAGGAATAGGTGTGCTTGTTAGAACGAGGGGCAGCATGTACCTGCAAGGGGAGTCTCATTTCTGGGATGCTCTGGACCTTGTTGCCGCTTCGATTCGAGAGTCAGAGTCCAAAGCTGCAATGCGTCCTGGAGTGGCGTCCGCAGCGAATCCATCAACGCACGTTACCTTCGTCGGGGACACGGCATTATTGATTGGTCTCAATGGGGGTATGCGTGTGGTGCCCGAGCTTTGCGAAAGCGGCGCTTGCCAACACAAGCAGTACGCCTGCGAACACGACTGCGTTCTCATAGTGGCCTGACGCATCATGCAGTAGCCCGAACGTCAATCCGCCTAACGCGATACCGAGGTTGAAAAAAATGGAGGCACAGCCGTAGATCTGACCGTAGTGCCGTACGCCGAAGTGCCGTGCGCAGAAGAAGGACAGGAAATCCAGCTCGGCGCCAATGGCGGTGCCGATCAGCAGCGCAGCGACCAAGGCCAGGCCGGTCGAGGCGCCGGAAAACCACCACACGGAGAACCCCGACGCCGCCACAAGCAACGCCAGTGAGGCGATACGCTGGGGCGGAAATCTATCCAGCATCGATCCCACAACCAGACGGCTCACCAATACGGCGAATGAAATTGTGGAGATGAGTTGTGGTGTGCTACCAGCGGGAAGTCCGCGCTCTTCTACGATGGATTGCAGGTGGGACACAAAACCAAACGCGGCTGTGCTGATTAAAAGCACGCCTACGCACAATACCCAAAATGGTGTAGTGCGTACTGCCTGCCGCAACGTAAGTCCCTCGAGGCGGGCAGTTCCCTCGCCACGCTGCACCGGATCGCGAATCAAGGCAAATGCCAACCCGCCGCCGACCAATGCAAGCACCGCGAGCAATTGAAAACCGCCCCGCCAGCCCCGCTGTGCCATCACCCCTGCCAGCAACGGCGGCAACAGCATGGCTGCCATGGAAGTGCCGATCAAGGCTAGCGCTAGCGCAGACCCGCGATGGGTCTGGAACGAGGCTGCGATGTTGCGTGTGTAAGCGATAGGACCGGTAGCGCAGCCAAAGACCATCATTGCTAGAAAAAGTCCGTAGAACACGCTGAGTGAGCCGTTCATCATGGATAACAGCAGCAAGCAAAGGGCTAGCGTTATCGCCGACGCCAACGCTGGCCGTCGGACTCCGTAACGATCTAGTAGGCCGCCCACCAAGGGCAGCGCCAGCGCCATCAGCGGCAGCGCAAGCAGCGAGGCCGCCGCCGCGGTCTTGGTCCAGCCGAACTCTCGCTCGAGTTGGCGTAAGAACATGCTCGACACCGGCGCGTAGGCGTTGACACCGCATGCCAGGCCGATGGCGCTGCCCAGAAGCGGCCAGCGGTTGTGCCGGAACTCAGCGGGTATAGGTTTCACAGTTCTTGTCTCCGTTCTGCCCATGTTTTCTATCGAACTATGCAGCCAACTGCGGCCGGATATCAGGCTCCCAGTTTCTCACCGGCCAACCAAGACGCTCCGCGTGTATAGAGCTGTTCGACCTCAGTGCCGGTAAGTTGCGGCATGTCCAGTTTGACCGCATAGCCGATCTGCGTCTGGATATAGGCTAGATGCCGATAGCCTTTGGGAAACGTTGCCATAGCAGCTTGGTCGAGGTGGAGCTTCGCCATTGGATCGAGAGGGTCGACGCGGTCCTTTTCGTAGATGGGCTGGCGCAGAACCAGGCCCCAGCGGCCGTTTCGCTTCTCGACGAAGTCATAGAACCGGCCAGTGCACACCACGTCGCACAGCACACCTTGAACGTCGCCGCGTTGCGAAATGGTCATTTTGGTCTGCACAATCGCGCGGTCGCCAACCAGGTCGATGGACGTGCCTCCGAGGAAGTGCAGGATGCTCACACCCTTGTCCCAGCCCTCCTGTGTCACGCGGATGAACTCGCGGGCGGGGCCTTGGAACCAGGTGGCCATCATCACACCATCGTCGTGCCAGACGGTGGCGAAGCGCTCCCAGTCGCCGGCGTCACGCCAAAGGGCCCAGTTCTCGATGAGGTCGCGTATGGTGAGGCGGTCCAGCAGGTCTTGGGTCATTGTCTTCTCCATGTAGTTGAATGCTTAGAAGCGCGTGGAGGGCATGGCTTTTTTAGCCTGCCGCATAGAAAAACGGATAGCCGGTAGTTAGTCGCCAAGTGGGTAGTCGACCTGATGCCGAGCCACCCGAAGGTCGCCGAGCTCGGCGCGCACCCGCAGATGCTCAGGATGCGAGGCGTAGGCCGCCAATGCGCTTGGGCCGTCAAAGTCAGTGACGAGCACGACGTCACAGGCGTAGTCAACGCCGCTGATGTCCAGACCGACTTCCAGCGACAGCAAGCCCGGAATGCGGCCACGCAAGCTTTCGAAGGCATGCTTGACCTGCGCGCGGCCGGCAGCACGCTCCGCAGCGCTATCCCCCCGAAGCCGCCACATCACGATGTGGCGGATCATTGCGTGGCCTTTGCAGGATGGCGGGCGAAATCGCAGTTCACTACGGATGGCGGCCGAGCGCTCAGCGTCTCCCTGATGCAGGCCTGCGTAAGTATTACTGCCCAACGGCCCGAGTGCAGGTGTTGCACCAGGCTGGTCATGAAGGTGATCGTATCTTCAGCGATGTTGCGCATAGCGCGGTCTCCGTATTGTTTTGAGGGCGCCGTATACCGCCGCCTTCTGATCATCCTAAACTTCCACCCATAGAAGATAAACAGAAAATCAGGAAAACTCTTTTCCGACAAGTGGAAGAATCAGCATGGGAATAGACCGCCTCACTCAGATGGAGCTTTTCATCCAGATCGTCGAACTGGGCAGCATTGGCCGAGCTGGCGAGAAATTGGGGATTTCGAATCCCGCGGCTAGTCGCTACCTGACCTCGTTGGAGGACCGGCTCGGTGTCCGTCTCATTGAGCGCACAACACGGCGGCAGTGGTTGACTGAAGCAGGGCGGCGTTATCACCAGAGCTGCCTGGCGATACTGGGGGAAGTGGCAGAGGCAGAGGCCTCGCTGAACGAGTCGGTGGTTGATCCGAAAGGCACGCTACGGGTGACCAGCTCCGTGTCATTCGCAATGCTGCACATCGCCCCGTGTTTGCCCGAGTTCAACCTGCGCTACCCCAACTTGGCTGTGGAAATTGTGGCAGCGAATCGGTACCCGGATTTCATAGAGGCAGGCATTGACGTGGCCATTCGCACGCGGGAGCATGAAGCCGACTCCGGTATTACGGCGCGTCGCCTGGTTGAAACCACGCGCGTGCTGGCTGCCTCCCCTGGCTACCTCGCCAGCCATCCCAGACCGCTGGTACCCGAGGATCTTGCCGACCATCGGATGCTCGTCTACAACCTGGCCAACCATCCGTTCACACTGAACTTCAGCCGCGGCAGAGAAAACCGGTCCATCGCGATCCAAAGCATGTTGCAATCGAACGAGGGACAGGTCATTTGTTCTGCGGCACTTGCCGGCCATGGCATTCTGATTCAGCCGCTCTATATCGTCCATGGCGACATTACCGCAGGCCGCTTGGTGCCGGTGTTAACTGACTGGGATTTACCTCGCTTAACGGTGAACCTGGCTTACCAAAGTCGCAGAAATCAGCCCGCCAAAATTCGGGTGTTCAGCGAATTCATGGTGAATCGATTCAAACGGCTTGACCTCGAAAAAATGGACGGCTTGACTAACGCCAGTACAAATATTTAGCGCGCTGCTCATCTAAGAGCCCCAAAAATACACAGGCGCGACCTAAATTAAGCGCGTCGACACTGCACAGCCCCATCAGCAGTGTCATCAACGCCCCCCGCTGGAGCGCAGCATCATGGAGATGGCATTTGCTGCCTCGCGCAAGGCCGGCAGCATAGTTTGCTGCATAGTCTCGGCACTGCTGCGGTTAGCCTGGCCGGAAATGTTCAACGCCGCCACCGTCGCACCGGCCCGGTTGAACACCGGCGCGGCTACCGAGATCAGCCCCTCTTCCAGCTCCTGGTCCACCAGGCACCAGCCCTGGGCGCGCACCTTCTGCACCTGCCGCAGCAGCTCTGCCGGATCAGTCAAGGTGTGGCGGGTGCGTGCCTCCAAATCACTGGCATGCAAATGATCTTCCACCTCGGCATCCGACAAGCCCGCCAGCAGCATCCGCCCCAGGGAAGTGCAGTAAGCCGGCAGGCGCGAACCCACACCCAGATTCAGCGACATGATTTTGTGGGTATGCACACGCAGCACGTAGACGATGTCGCTGCGGTCTAGCACGGCCGCGGAGCACGACTCTTTGACCTGGTCAGCCAGGCGCTCCATCACCGGTTCGGCCAGGTTCCAGATGGGCAAGGACGACAGATAGGCAAAGCCCAACTCCAGAATGCGCGGTGTGAGGTGGAAGTACTTGCCGTCGCCGTCCACATAGCCCAGGGTTTGCAGGGTCAGCAGGATGCGGCGTGCTCCGGCGCGGGTCAGACCGGTGCTTGCCGCCACCTCGCTCAGGGTTTGTTGCTGGGCCTGTGCATTAAAGGAACGGATCACCTCCAGCCCGCGGGCGAAGGATTGCACGTAGTTGTCGCCGGGCGCGGGTGCGCTTTCCGGCCGGACTGCGGAATTTGCCATGGTCAGTTAAATCTTTTAAAATTCATTATACGAACATTTGTTCTTATATCGAACAACGGAATGCCGCACCCCTTTGCGGAAACCATTGCAGGAGTGCGCGTGTGATCAACAAAATCGCCGCCTCGGTCGCCGAGGCATTGTCTGGTATCCAGGACGGGGCCACGGTGCTGATCGGTGGCTTCGGCACCGCCGGCATTCCCAACGAACTCATTGACGGTCTCATTGACCAAGGCGCCCGCAACCTGACCGTGGTCAACAACAACGCGGGTAACGGCGAGACTGGGCTGGCCGCGCTGCTCAAGGCCGGACGGGTACGCAAAATCATCTGTAGCTTTCCGCGCCAGGCCGATAGCCAGGTATTTGACGGGCTATACCGCAATGGCCAGATTGAACTGGAACTGGTGCCGCAAGGCAATTTAGCCGAGCGCCTGCGGGCCGCTGGCGCAGGTGTCGGAGCATTCTTTACCCCTACAGGGTTTGGAACCGAACTGGCCCGGGACGTAGACGGATGCCAAAAGGAAACGCGCTTCATCAACGGCAAATCCTATGTACTGGAATACCCCATCTACGGTGATGTGGCGTTGATCAAAGCTGAGAGCGGCGACCGCTGGGGCAACCTGGTCTACCGCAAGGCGGCACGTAACTTTGGCCCCGTGATGGCCACTGCCGCCAAGCGCACCGTGGCCACCGTGCATTCCATCGTGGAACTGGGCTTGCTGGACCCCGAGACCATCGTCACACCCGGCATCCACGTATCCAAGATCGTCCAGATCCACCACGTAGCCACCCAGGCTGGTGGCTTCAAACGCGCAGCATAAGCGGTAAGTACGCCATGAATAGCTATCAAAAACGCAGCAAAAACCAACTCGCCCAGCGCGTCGCGCAGGACATCCACGACGGTGCTTACGTGAATCTGGGCATAGGCCAGCCCACCCTGGTGGCCAACCACATCCCGGCCCATATGGAAGTGGTGCTGCACAGCGAAAACGGCATCCTCGGCATGGGGCCGGCCCCCGCCGCGGGCGAGGAAGACTACGACCTGATCAATGCGGGCAAGCAGCCGGTGACGCTGCTTCCTGGAGGTGCGTTTTTCCACCATGCCGACAGTTTCGCCATGATGCGCGGCGGCCATCTGGACATTTGCGTTCTGGGCGCGTTCCAGGTATCGGCTACTGGTGACCTGGCCAACTGGAGCACCGGAGAGCCCGGCTCCATTCCCGCCGTGGGCGGGGCCATGGATCTGGCCATCGGCGCCAAGCAGACCTGGGTGATGATGGACTTGCTGACCAAGAAGGGCGAGAGCAAGGTGGTCGAGGTCTGCAGCTATCCGCTTACCGGTATCGCCTGCGTCAAGCGCATCTACTCCGACCTGGCCACCCTGGAATGCACACCACAAGGCCTCAAGCTCGTCGACAAGGTGGACGGGCTGGAGCACGCCGAGTTGGAGCGTCTGGTGGGTCTGCCCATCCAGGCTTGAATACCGCTGTAGAAAAACCCGTATCGAGAGCCCCATGAACCAAGCCTTTATTTGTGACGCGATTCGTACCCCCTTTGGCCGCTACGGCGGCGCCCTGAGCGGCGTGCGCGCCGACGACCTCGGCGCCATTCCCCTGCGGGCATTGATGGCGCGCAACCCGAACGTCGATTGGGCAGCCATCACCGATGTCATCTACGGCTGTGCCAACCAGGCCGGTGAAGACAACCGCAACGTGGCCCGCATGAGCGCGCTGCTGGCCGGCCTGCCGCTGGTGGTGCCCGGCTCTACCGTGAACCGCCTGTGCGGCTCGGGTTTGGATGCCTTAGGCACTGCAGCGCGCGCCATTAAATCGGGAGAAGCTACATTAATGATAGCGGGCGGCGTGGAAAGCATGAGCCGCGCGCCCTTCGTCATGCCCAAGGCCGAGTCCGCCTTCAGCCGCAGCAACGCGGTGCACGACACCACCATCGGCTGGCGCTTTGTCAACAAGCTGATGAAGGAACAGTACGGCGTGGACTCCATGCCCGAAACCGCAGAAAACGTCGCGACCGACTTTCAGATCAGCCGCGAAGACCAGGACACCATGGCCCTTCACAGCCAGTTGCGCGCCGTGGCCGCACAAAAGGCCGGACATCTAGCGCGCGAGATCACCGCCGTGAGCATCCCGCAGAAAAAGGGCGATGCCATGGTGGTGGACACCGACGAGCATCCGCGTGCCACCAGCACGGAGACACTGGCTAAGCTAAAACCTGTGGTGCGTCCCGGCGGCACGGTCACGGCAGGCAATGCCTCGGGCGTCAACGATGGCGCCTGCGCGCTGCTGCTGGCCGATGAAACCAACGCCGCCAAACACGGCCTGACACCACGCGCCCGTGTGCTGGGCATGGCCACGGCCGGTGTGGCCCCGCGCATCATGGGCATCGGCCCGGCACCGGCCACCGAAAAAGTGCTGGCCCTTACCGGCCTGACGCTGGCGCAGCTGGATGTGATCGAACTGAACGAGGCATTTGCCGCGCAGGGCCTGGCGGTACTGCGCCAGTTAGGCCTGCGCGATGACGACGAACGGGTTAACGCCTGGGGTGGTGCCATCGCCCTGGGCCATCCACTGGGTGCCAGCGGCGCACGCCTGGCCACTACCGCCATCAACCGCCTGCATGCAACAGGTGGGCGCTATGCACTGTGCACCATGTGCATTGGCGTGGGGCAGGGAATTGCGATGATCATTGAGCGGGTTTAAGGCAAGATCCACTCGGCATCGATTTACACCCGAAGGTTTGCCGGACCATCGTCCGTCCAGAAAATGCCTATGACTCCGACGCCGACCCGCTCTTTGTAAAGAGCTCCACAAACAGGCGCCGCATCCATTGATGGGCTGGGTCGAGATTGAAGCGCGGGCTCCAGTGCAGTGACACAGTGAACTTGCTGCGCGGCAAGATGTTCGACAGCAGCGCGTAGCGCTCGGTATGGGTGAACCTCAGCGCAATAGCGCGTGGCATCACGACCGCAAGGTCTGTCCGTTCAATGATGGCGGGCAGTGCCAGAAAATGTTCGGACGTCACCACCAATCTGCTGTCCAGCCCGAGCTCTTGCAGGATGCGGAAGGTCTCGGCGTGCGAGCGCACCGCGACGAACTCGAGCTGATGCAGGTCCTGCACCGCACCAGGTTCTTGCTTCGCTGCGAGCAGTGGATGTCCGGCACGCACCAGAACCACATAGCGGTCACTCAGCAGCTCAATCCGCTCAGTCCCTCTGACCGAGGGCAGGAAACCCAATGCAAAGTGGATGGAACCGGTCTCCAGTGCGTCCGCGATCTGGGTGTGCGCCAGCGGTGCCGTCTGCACGCGCATGCCTGGCGCGTCTCGGTGCAGCGCGGCAATCAATTCAGGCAGCAGTCGGGCTTCTCCGATGTCGCTCATGTGCAGCCGCAGCGTCATGGTTGAGCGGGACGGATTGAATGCATCGTCCTCCCTGAGCACATCCTGGATAGCCGCAATTGCTGGCTGAACCACACTGGCCAGCCGCTCGGCGCGCAGCGTCGGACGCATGCTTCCTCCGGCACGGACGAACAGTGCGTCACCAAGTGCGAGTCTGAGTCGTGTTAAGCCCTGGCTGGCAGCGGGTTGCGAGAGTCCTACGGCGTCTGCTGCGCGGCTGACGCTGCCCAGCCGATAGACAGCTTCGAACAGCCTAAGTAGATTCATATCGAGTTGGTCGGTATTCATTTTATGAATTTTACGATGTACGGTTTATTGCATTGACGCATGTAATTGTCCTTGCGAGACTCCTTTCTTTCAAGTGGGAGAAATCGATGGATCAATGTGTTGGGTCTGCTGCGGCATGCGAGGACGAGGTGACGGAGCAGATTACGGTTCGAGAGGCTGTCTTCAGATTGCTGCGGGCGTTTGGCATGACGTCCGTTTTTGGAAACCCTGGCTCGACCGAGCTTCCCATGTTCATGGACTTCCCGGACGACTTCCATTACGTCTTGGCCCTTCAGGAATGCGTGGTGCTGGGCATGGCCGATGGCTACGCGCAGGCCACGCGCAACGCGGCTTTTGTGAATCTGCATTCGGCCGCAGGCGTCGGTCACGCGATGGGGAACATATTCACGGCTTTTCGCAATCGCACGCCGCTGGTAATCACTGCTGGCCAACAGGCGCGTTCGATCCTGCCTTTCGACCCCTTTCTCGGATCTGCGCAGGCCCCCGAACTTCCGAAGCCGTATGTGAAGTGGAGCGTGGAGCCCGCACGTGCCGAGGACGTGCCGCTGGCGATTGCGCGTGCCTACTACATCGCCATGACCCCACCGTGCGGGCCGGTGTTGGTGTCGGTACCCTCAGACGACTGGGATGTAAAGACGCTACCCGTTGACGCACGGGAGGTCAGCCGCTACTTGCGCCCGGAACCGGGCTTGCTCGCCAAAATAGGCGATGCACTGGACGCGGCCCGCACACCCGCCATCGTGGTCGGCGCGTCGGTGGATCGCGACGGTGCATGGAGCGAGGCGATACAGTTGGCCGAGCGGCACAACGCACGTGTTTATGTCGCGCCGATGTCTGGGCGTTGCAGCTTCCCGGAAGACCATCCGTTGTGGGCGGGCTTCCTGCCAGCGATGCGTGACCGGATTGTTGCGCAGCTGTCTGGCCACGACCTGGTGTTCGCACTCGGGGCGCCAGCGTTCACTTACCACGTCGAACGCAAGGGACCGCACCTGCCCCATGGGAGCAAACTGGTGCAGTTGACCGAGGACCCCCAGGTTGCCGCCTGGGCGCCGACGGGCACCTCGGTGGTTGGTAGTATCCGGCTGGGTTTACTGGATCTGCTGGACCGCTCCGCACCACCACCTCGACCTGCACCGGCGCCGCATGTGCGACCTGTGCGCCTGCCAGAGCCTTTACCGGCCGATCGCCTGCCAGTCGCCTGGGTACTGCAGACTCTCAATGAAGTCCGTCCGCGCGATAGCATCATTGTCGAAGAGGCGCCCAGTGCGCGGCCGATCATGCATGCCCATTTGCCGATCTTCGAGTCGGAAACCTTCTACACCATGTGCAGCGGCGGCCTGGGCTGGGGCCTGCCTGCAGCGGCCGGCGTTGCCATGGGTAAACCGGGCAGGCGCGTCATCGCGCTGGTGGGCGATGGATCGGCGATGTACGCAATTCAAGCACTTTGGAGTGCTGCGCAGCTTGCTCTGCCCGTGGCCGTGGTGATTCTGAAGAACCGCCGATATGCGGCACTGCACGAGTTCGCGCGGATCTTTGGCTACCGGCCCGATGAACCTGTGCCGGGCACTGAGCTGCCGGATCTCGACTTCGTCGGATTGGCTGCAGCGCAAGGAGTTCGCGGACTTCGTGTCGAGCGTGCTGACCAGTTGCGCCCGGCGCTTGAGCAAGCCCTGCAGTCCGCTGAGCCGATGTTGATCGAAGTCGAAGTAGCTTGACATACCTTATTCCAAATACCCAGGAGACAACCCATGCGCAAAATATCCATGCTGATCAATGGCGAGGCCCGGCAGGCCAGCAACGGAGCTACTTTCGATCGCCGTAATCCGCTCGACGGTACGGTGGCGACCACCGCGCCAGCGGCGACGGTAGCCGATGCAGTCGCGGCGGTCGACGCGGCAGCCGCAGCCTTCGTGGCTTGGTCGCGCACCGGCCCTGGCGAGCGCCGCGCCTTGCTACTCAAAGCGGCACATGCCCTGGAGGTGAAGGCGAATGAACTGATTACATCGATGGCGGCGGAAACCGGCGCGGCCGCACCCTGGGCAGGCTTCAACGTGCATCTGGCCGTGGGCATGCTGCAGGAAGCAGCGGGTATCACCACCCAGATCAGCGGTGAAGTCATTCCCTCGGACGTACCCGGCAGCCTGGCGCTGGCAGTGCGCCGGCCGGCTGGAGTGGTGCTGGGCATCGCACCCTGGAATGCGCCAGTGATCCTGGGCGTGCGCGCCATCGCGACGGCCTTGGCCTGTGGGAACACCGTGGTGTTCAAGGGTTCCGAGCTCAGCCCGGCGACCCATGGCCTGATCGTTGAAGTGTTCAAGGATGCGGGGTTTCCGCCCGGCGTCGTCAACTTCATTACCAATGCCCCTGCCGATGCACCCGCTGTGGTCGAGGCCATCGTCGCCCATCCAGCGCTGCGCCGCGTGAACTTCACGGGATCAACGCGCGTTGGCAAGCTACTTGCAGCCACTTGCGCAAAGTACCTTAAGCCGGCGATTCTGGAGCTGGGAGGCAAGGCTCCGTTGATCGTTTTGGACGACGCTGATCTCGACGAAGCGGTCAACGGTGCCGCGTTTGGAGCCTTTGCCAACAGTGGCCAGATTTGTATGAGCACTGAACGCATTGTGGTAGACAACCGGATCGCCGATGCCTTTGTGGAGCGACTCGCCGCCAAGGCGAAGAAGCTGCCGCTGGGTGATCCGCGCAAGGGGCCGGTGGTGCTGGGGTCGGTGGTCGATGCCAGTACGGTTGAGCGCTGCAATGCGCTGATCGACGATGCGCTTGCGAAGGGCGCCAAATTGGTATGCGGCGGCAAGGCGGAGGACACATTGATGCCCGCGACCTTGCTGGACCATGTAACGTCGGATATGCGTATCTACCATGACGAGAGCTTTGGTCCCGTAAAGCCGATCGTTCGGGTCAATGGTGTCGATGAAGCGGTAAGGGTGGCCAACGACAACCCTTACGGCCTGTCTGCTGCAGTGTTTGGGCGCGACATCGCGCGTGCATGGGAAGTGGCCAACCGCATCGACTCGGGCATATGCCACGTCAATGGCCCCACCGTACATGACGAGGCACAAATGCCTTTCGGTGGTGTCAAAGATTCTGGCTACGGGCGCTTTGGTGGGCGGGCCGGCATCGATGCATTCACCGAGTTGCGGTGGATCACAGTGCAAACCACTGCCCGGCACTATCCCTTCTGACAGCGGAAGAAACCCAAGATGAAACTCCTCCTGGTAACTACTTTGCTTGCGACTGGCGTGTGTGCTGGTTCGTCCGCAAACGCCCAGAGCTGGCCAACGAAACCCATCAAAATCATCGTCAACTTCGCACCCGGTGGCGCTGCCGACCAACTGGCCAGGCTCATCGCTCCACCATTGCACGAGGCGCTGGGTCAGCCAGTCCTTGTGGAGAACAAAGGCGGCGCAGGCGGCAACCTGGGTGCCGATTTTGTCGCCAAGTCTCCTGCCGACGGCTACACCTTTCTTATGGCATCTGGCGGAACGGTGTCGATCAACCCCTATCTGTACCCGAAGATGCCGTTTGACCCTGCGAAGGATTTGGTGCCGGTAGCGTCAGTCGCTCGTGTCCCGTTTTACCTCGTGGTGCGCACCGACAGTCCGGTAAAGGATTTCAAGGGACTCGTTGCCGATCTGAAAGCCCATCCCGGTCAACGCTCTTTTGGCTCACCGGGCAACGGCAGCTCGCCGCATTTGGCTGCAGAGATGATGAAGAGCGAGACGGGTACGTTCGCCGTGCACGTGCCTTACCGCGGCGCGGCACCGGCTTTGACGGATCTTTTGGGGGGACAGATCAATTTTCTGTTTGACCCCGGCATTGCGTTGCAGCATGTGAAGGCCGGAAAGCTGCGTATGTTGGCCGTCGGCAGTCCCTTGCGGGCACCGCAAGTACCGGATGTGCCAACCTTGGATGAACTGGGACTTAAGGGCTTCGATGCCGATGCGGTGTTTGGTCTGTATGCCCCCGCAGGTACTCCACAGGCTGTGGTCGACCGCGTCAATACCGAAGTCAATCGTGTGCTGAACACGGCAGCCACGAAGGACGGAATTGTCGCGATCGGAAACGTGCCACTGCCGCTGAAGCCTGTGGAGTTTGGGCGCAAGGGCGCGGAGGACTCCAAGCGGTTCGGCAAGCTTATCCGTGATCGAGGAATACAGGCCGACTGATAACCACGGAAGCTGTACCAGAAATGTTGGGCCAGCCTCACCCCACACAATGAAAGACGATATCCCCATGTTTAGCCAACCCCAGCCGCCCCTGCTCGAGACCGATGTTTTGATCGCAGGTGGCGGTCCCTGTGGCCTGATGCTTGCAAATGAATTGGGCCGCCGTGGCGTTCGATGCCTGGTGGTCGATGCAAAACCTGGCACCGCCTTCAACCCGCAGGCGAACGCCACCCAGGCCCGCACGATGGAACACTTCCGGCGCTTGGGTTTCGCCAACGAAATACGGGAGCTTGGGCTGCCCGCTGACCATCCGACCGATATTGCCTATTTCACGCGTTACTCGCAACACGAGCTGTCACGCATCAGCCTGCCTACCGCAGCCGAAGCGCTTGTCAAGATCAAGGCCATGACAGGCTCGTGGAGTGCGGCTGAATTGCCGCACCGCGTATCGCAGAAATTTGTCGAGCAGGCACTGCGCCGCCATGCACAGGCCTGGCCATCAGCCGAAGTGCGTTACGGCTGGGCGTTGGAGCGTTTTGTTGACGATGGAAACACGGTGAGCGCCACTATCCGCTCGACCGAAGCTAACCTGCCGCAAGAAGTGAAGGCTCAGTACTTGGTGGGCGCCGACGGTGCCCGAAGCTTTGTTCGCCGTCAGTTGGGCATTGAATGGGGTGGCGTCACCGGTATCCAGCGGGAATTTATGGGCGGAAAAATGTTCGCTGTTTATCTGCGTGCGCCGACCTTTGTTTCGGTATTGCAACACCCCAAGGCCTGGATGTACGTTGCGGTGAATCCGCAGCGACGAGCGTTCATGGCATCGGTCGATGGCAAGTCCGAGTATGCATTTCACGCAGCGCTGCGTCCCGGTGAGGATGCCGACAACTGGACCGAGGACGATGCCCGCCGCGTATTTGCTGAAGCCGTTGGTGTCGAACTGCCAATCGAGATTCTCTCCATGGGAACCTGGCTGGCGGGCCATGCGCTCGTTGCCAAGAATTTCCAGCGCGGGCGGGTATTCATTGCGGGGGATGCGGCCCACCTGTTTACGCCGACGGGTGGCCTGGGATACAACACCGCCATCGAGGATGCGGTGAACCTGGGCTGGAAGCTCGCCAGCGTGGTACGTGGACAAGCACCTGCACAGCTGTTGGACAGCTACGCGGCCGAACGCAAGCCACTTGCCGAGCGCAACACTGGCTATGCGCGGCGATTCGCTGATTCGGTGGGTTTGTTTACCGCCAAATCGGAGCTCGATGAGACCTCGGAGCGAGGCCAGGCCGAGCGTGAGCTGGCCGCCGAGTACTTCAATCAGCACGCCCGGCTCGAATTCAACATTCCGGGCGTGACGTTCGGAGGGCGTTACGACGGATCGCCCATTATTGTCGGCGACGGCGCGGAACTTCCGCCTGATGAGCCCAATACGTACACCGCTACCGCGAGCCCGGGCGGACGCCCGCCACATGCATGGCTGGACGATGGACATTCACTTTTCGACAAATTCCACAGTGAGTGGACCTTGCTTGTACTGGGGCCAGACGTGCCTTCCACGGATGCTTTCGAAGTCGCTGCCCAGGCGCTTTCAGTGGACTTGCGTGTAGTGCGGCTGCCGCAGACGTCGCTGAGTGAGTTGTACGAGGCACCCCTGGCGCTGATCCGTCCGGACCAGATCGTCGCCTGGCGCGGAACGACGGCGGACGAAGCGCAGACCGTTCTGATGCGCGTCACAGGTCGATGAAAACACCACAAAGGAGACTTGGATGAAAGCAGCATTCCGCCAGTTGTTCCCGCTACCGGTCATTGCCGCAGCCTTGGCGCTGTTTGGGCCGGTACATGCCCAGACCTGGCCGACAAAACCTGTGCGCATGGTGGCATCCTTCCCCCCGGGTACACCGGGCGACGTAATCGCCCGGCTCATCCAGCCGGCATTGCAGGCGGCGTGGAAGCAACCCGTTGTTGTTGACAACAAGCCCGGGGCTGGTGGCAATATCGCCGCAGGGGAGGTTGCCCAAGCCAAGGATGAGCACACCCTCTTGGTTGGCCCGGACACTGTACTCACGATCAATCCGCACTTGTACAAGAAGCTCAGCTTCGACCCTCGGCAATCGCTCAAACCCGTGACCTACTTTGCAAGCTTTAACCAGATGCTGGTGTGCAATCCGGCTACCGGGGTGAACACGCTTGCGAAGTTCACTCAGCTTCCTTCCTCGACCACGTACGCTTCCGGCGGACCCGGAACACCCAGCCACATGGCCATGGAAATGTTGCTGGCGGCTACCGGCACGAAGCAGACGCATGTTCCCTACAGGGGGCCTGGGCCGGCCGCGCAGGACGTGTTGGCAGGCCACGTGGGCTGCGGCTTTATCGTCTCCTCCGTGGTTTTGCCGCATGTGCAAAGCAATCGGCTGCTGGCGTTAGCTGTCTCCAGCAAGGAACGCTCGGTCTTGTTGCCTGCGGTGCCGACAGTGGCGGAGAGCGGCTATGCCGGCTTCGACGCGACCTTCTTCGAAACCCTGATGGCACCCGCAAGCTTGCCTGTCGCAGTAGCAGAGAAGATCCAGCGCGATGTCCGAGCCGCGCTAACGACGCCAGCCATGCAAGCGCGCCTGGCGGAAATGGATCTGCGGGTTGAGGCCGGCACGCCGCAGGAGTCCGAAAGGCGCAGCCGCGAAGACTTTGCCAAATGGGGGAGCATCGCGCGGCAGACGCAGCTCCAACTTGATTAATAAGAGATAGTGACCATGCGAAATCTTGACAAAAACTCCATCACCACAGCAGTGCTTGCGCGCCAGGCCGCGACGGCAGACCCGCGTTTCACGCAGATCATGACCAGCCTGATAAACCACCTGCACACTTTCGCGCGAGAAGTTCAGCTCACCGAAGAGGAGTGGTTTAAAGGCATCGAGTTTCTAACGCGCTGCGGTCACATCACCGACGACAAACGCCAGGAATTCATCCTACTGTCGGATGTGTTGGGCCTGTCAACGCTGACCGTGGCGATGAACAACGACAAGCCTGCAGGTTGTACCGAGGCCACGGTTTTCGGGCCCTTCCACGTGCAGGGTGCTCCACACTATGAGCTCGGTGCTGACATCGCCAATGGTGCACGTGGAATTCCATGCCTGGTTCGTGGGACAGTACGTGGCATCGGAGGCGAACCCGTGCCGGGTGCCCATATGGACGTTTGGCAATCGGATGAGGATGGCCTATACGACGTGCAGCACGCGGAAATCGACCATGCGCAGGCGCGTGGAATTCTGAATGCCGATGCACAGGGGGGGTACCACTTTCAATCGATTCTGGCGGTGCCCTATGCGATCCCGCATGACGGGCCGGTAGGCGATCTGCTGAAAGCGGCCGGGCGCCATCCGTGGCGGCCGGCCCACCTGCATTTCATGGTCAAAGCCGAGGGCTATGAAACACTCATCACTCATGTATTCCGAAGCGACGATCCTTACCTGGACTCGGACGCCGTATTCGGCGTGCGCCAGTCTCTGGTCGCGGATTGGACGCAGCTGCCCGACGGGAGCTACATCGTTGAGTACGATTTCGTACTGAATCCGGTCAGAACAACACCGCCAGTGCGTTAGCGTGACGATATCCCAGATTGAGAGGACTGAAATGATCCGTCACATCGCGGTGTGGAACGTGCGTGATGGCTCACACGGGGAGAACCTGGCGAGCGTTGCGCGCGTGCACCACGGGTTTCGTGGATTGCGAGGGTGTATTCCGAGCTTGACCCATCTGGAGATCGGCTTCGATGGCAGCCAGCTTGGCTAAGAGACGAGTTGGTGGGCATTCCACTGATCGGTACCAAGTGGACGATAAAGTAACTGACAAGAAATACCCATGAAAGAATTCATTTACAACGGTCAGCTCGCTCGGGTGGTGTTTGGTGCTGGTGCCCTTAAGCACTTGGAACGGGAAATCGAGTTGCTGGGAGCGCGCAAGGCGCTGGTGCTGTCGACACCTGAACAGCAAACCCAGGCGCAGATGGTGGCGGATCGCCTCGGTGCCAGGGCTGCAGGCATCTTTCCAAAAGCAGTGATGCATGTGCCGATAGAAACGGCGCGTGAAGCACGGGAGGCGGCATACCGCCTGGGGGCTGATTGCGTAGTCGCTATTGGCGGTGGCTCCACCACGGGGCTGGGCAAGGCCATCGCGTTGGATTCAGGTATGCCCATTCTGGTGATTCCCACCACCTATGCGGGCAGCGAGATGACGTCGATCTACGGGATCACGGAAGCCGGATTAAAGAAGACCGGGAAGGATCCACGCGTGCTGCCTCGTACGGTCATTTACGACCCGGAACTTACCTTGACTTTGCCCGTGGCAATGAGCGTGACCAGTGGCATAAACGCGATTGCGCATGCCGCCGAAGGCTTGTATGCACAGGATAGCAATCCAGTGATGGACTTGATGGCCGAAGAAGGTATCCGGGCCATCGCGCAGGCCCTTCCCGCCATTCGCCAACGGCCCGACGACGTGGCTGCACGCGGTGATGCACTGTATGGTGCCTGGCTGTGCGGTACGGTATTGGGCAACGTGGGTATGGCTTTGCACCATAAGCTCTGCCACACTTTGGGCGGTAGTTTCAATCTGCCGCATGCCGAAGTGCACACCATCGTTCTACCGCAGGCCATCGCTTTCAATGCCGAGGCTGCTCCGCAAGCCATGGCCCGTATGGCCCGCGCGCTGGGAACGACGGGCCACGCTAGTGCTGCTGCGGGGCTGTTTGAACTGGCCCGCAGCAGCGGGGCACCAGTGGCGCTCAAAGACATTGGCATGCAAGCGGCAGATCTGGACCATGCGGCAGACCTTGCAGTCGGCAACCCGTACTGGAACCCCCGTCCCTTCGGTCCGGCACAACGCAGCGCAATTCGGCAGCTGCTGCAGCGCGCATATGAAGGCGTACGACCGGATTGACTGCCACATATGTGATCCGTCAACTGTGCAGTGGGCACGCCAACCGCCCCCATATCTGTGGCAGCTCTATTCCAGTTTCATTGCACTTCATCCCCGAATGAGTATTACGCACGAAGCCCGCGACGCGATGCTTCCGTAAAGATACTGTCTAAATCGCTATTGAATTCCATCTGTATATCCCGCCCTTGTTCATGAGTTCCAATATCCGTTCCCGCCACGAGCATCGCAACATATCCATCGCCCAGCTCATTCCTTACATGAAGCGTTTCCCCGCATCCGCTTGGGTTTCACTTCTGCACAGAGTCAGCGGCGCTGTTATGTTTCTCCTGCTTCCTTTGATCATTTGGGCTTTTGATGCTTCTGTTTCGTCGGAAGTCTCCTACGCGAAGCTCACCCAAGTGTTTGATACGGGCGTCGGTCTTTTGCCCGGGGGGGCCATTAAGCTCCTGGCGCTGGTTATCCTCTGGGCGTTTTTGCACCATTTGATCGCGGGAGTTCGCTTTCTCATCCTTGACGTGAACCATGCGTCTGTAGAAAAGAAGCGTTCTGCATACTCAGCGCGCGGTGTTCTTGTCTCTAGCGTTGCGCTGACCGCCTTGCTGGGTGCCAAAATTTTTGGACTGTACTGAGTGGCAGTTATCTCAAGCTTGCAGCGAACAAGCGGCTTATCTATGATTTATGGTGCGAGATTTTCGAGGCCAGACAGGTGTCGACTGCAGACAAGTACGTCACGGAGTGTATGTCCAGCACAATCCTAACGTCCCAGACGGTCGTGCGGCCATGGTTGAATTTATCTCGCGCAGGAACCCCACGCCCAAACCTTTGGAGGTGCTGGTGAAAGCCCCTTTGGCCTCCATCATTGCAGAACGTGCATTGTGGTACCGGGCTTTTTTTGAGAGTATGCCGATCCGAAAGATGCATCTCGTCAATATACGACCACTTGGTTCGACATGTTTCGTATCGAGAATGACAGAATCGTCGAGTACTAGGATTCAGCTTTGCGGCAATAAACACCAGAAGCTGCGTTGTATTCCTGACGTAGATTCGAACCCGAAATAGGCTTGGCTCCAAAGAGTGGCGAATAGGCGAGGCCTCTGTTAGAGGACAGTCGTCTGTCTATGGCATTGGTTTCTACGGTAGGCATTTCTCCGTCGGTCGAGGTGGACTTCACCGAACCCTGCTACAGCGAACGTTGCTCACTGGCCCCACTGTGACCGATAGCCGAGCAGTCATGCATAGTTCGGGAATCTAGCGCTCCTGTCACTGACAGTGCGTCTTTGATGCCGCACTCTGGCAGAGCGATGGCCGAGCACATTAAGCGTTGACCTTGCTGAATACGCGGGCGACTGATTCCCTCAGCCATCGCACAGCGGGATCGGTATGGAACCGCGGATGCCAGAACTGCCGGATTGGGAGCGGCTTGATGTTGATTGGAGGCTCTACGATCCGCAGGTTCTCCAGGCGGGTGTAATAGTCCGCGATTGAACGCGGCACCGTGACGATCATGTCGGTCGCGGCAATGATCGAAGGCACCGAAAGAAAGTGGGACGTTTTCAACTGGACCCTGCGCGTATGGCCCTTCGCTTTCAAAAGCGCTTCAAATAGCTCTTGGCTGCGACCTACTGGGTGGACTACCGCATGCGAGAGTTCTAGGAAGCGACGCATGGAGATGCGTGACGACTGCACCAGTGGGTGATCCGCTCGAACAAGGCAGACGATGGTTTGCGTGAGGATCTGCTGCGTGTAGAGCACAGGCCGTTCGAGATTAGGGAAGAGTCCGAGCGCAAGGTCACATCGGCCTTCCTCTAATGCGGCTTCAACATCCATTGTCGCAAAGGGCTCCGACCGCAGGTTGCAGTAGGGTGCTTCTCGTGCCAAATAGGCCATCAGTGGCGGCAGGAGTTGGAGTTCACCGATATCGGGCGTGGTGATTACGAAGTCGCGACGTGACGAGGCTGGATCGAAAGCTGGCTCGTTATGCGCATGCACGCTGAAGTCGGACAGAGCCCTGGCTGCGGCGTCGGCCAGCTCGGTGCCACGAGGTGTCGGCAGCATGCCGGTGTGGGAGCGCACAAAGAGTGGGTCGTCGAGAGCCTTGCGCAGCCGTCCCAGGGCAAGGCTTGTTGCAGGCTGGCTTAGATCGAGCGCAGCGGCGGCCTTTGAGACGCTACGCGTACGGTGCAAAGCTACCAACACGCGCAACAGGTTGAGGTCGAAGTCTTTCATCTGCTCCACATCTCTACTTTCAGGGATGTCCTGTTGATCGAATGTCGATGAGCGTTCCTTCGCCACGGGAGCTGGTTAGGGGTATCCCATTCGAGATACGGCAGACCTTTGCGTCGTGCCACAGAGCGACGTCGAGCGGGCGGTGCAGAGCAACGAGCAACTGGTTGCGCGCATCGACCATTATTTGTTTCGCAAATGTCTATCTTCATTGATGCAGTATTGCCCAAATTTTGACGTGGATCAATACTTCTTCCCACGCGGCTCGGATTGAAGTTGCGACACCAATTAAGAAATCGGAGACAAAAGATGAGCATCCTCGTCGTTGGCGGGAGGCCTGCGGGCCTCTTCGCATACCTACTCAAAGCCTCACGCAACCGCGTCGGCACGGCGTTGGTGCAGAGTCGCAGCATGTCCTCAACGGGCAAGGCAGGGAACCCATGACAGAGGATCGTCGGGCAGTCGTCATCGGCGGTGCCGGCGGCATCGGCAGCGATGTCTGTCGCAAACTGGCATTGCTGGGCTATCGCGTCGTGGTGGCCGATTTCGATGAGGACGGTGCACGCAAAGTGATGGACGACTTGAGCGGTAGCGGCCACGAAGTAGCCCGGTTGGACGTAACCCGTGCGGAGTCGGTACATGCTGCTCTTCTCGGCATCGAGGCGAGCGGCCCTGCCAGCGTCCTGGTAGTCGCATCGGGTGGGCCTGTCGTTCATCTTGGTCAGCGGACCCATGTTGCGACGCTCGGCAAAGACGACTGGGACCGAACCATCGCTCTCAACCTCACCGGCGTGTTCTGTTGCGTCCAGGCGTTCGCGCAGCTGCGGCTGGCGACACCGATGGAGCACTCGCGCATCATCCTCATCGGGTCTGCTGCGGGCGAACTCGCAGGCAACGGAACGGACATCGCCTATGGGACGGCCAAAGCTGCACTTCTTGGGCTGACGCGGCAAGCAGCATTCGACCTGGCGGCGGCAGGTATCACTGTCAATAACGTGGCTCCGGGGCCAGTGGGCACGCCCGAATTCTTTCGCAATACCAACGAACAGATCCGAGCAGGCATTGCGTCGCTCGCTGCACTTAAGCGGATTGCAACCCCGGAAGAGGTCAGTGCGGGCGTCGCGTACCTCGCCTCGCGAGAAGCGGCATGCATCACGGGTGCAACGCTCGCGATCAATGGGGGCATTCACATGCATTGAGTCCGACGCTGCGAATCGATGTAAGGCAGATTCTAAAAAATAAAAGGAGACAACACGATGAGAGTGAATACAGCGCGGCAATGCCGCATCGCCGCTGCAGTGGCCGCGGCGCTTTCCAGCGCCGGCGTATACGCGATGGAGCTCGACTTGCCCGATTCAGATTGGGCGGTTCGCTTCGACAACACAGTCAAGGGGGGGCTGATGTACCGCACGCAACAGGCGGCCCCCGAACTGGTCAACAGTTTTCGTCTGCTCACGCCAGGGGTGCCGGCCTCGGCTTTCCCGTACGCACTGAATCTCAATGCGGGCGATGACAATTTCCGCGACCGGGGGCTAGTCTCCAAGCGGGTGGACCTACTCTCCGAACTGGACGCGGTCTATCGTAAGGATTTCGGGCTTCGCCTGAGTGCTTCGGCCTGGTACGACGCCGCTTATGACGGAACGACGCAGGCCGTGGATTCAAGTAACGGTCAAAACCCGACAAATCAGTTCGCGCGCAACACGCTAAATCTGGCGGGCCGCAAAGCGGAATTGATGGATGTGTTTGTCTTTGGGAGCTGGGATCTCAGCTCCGGGCGCAAGTTGAGCCTGCGTCTGGGCCGGCACGCACTGCAATACGGTGAGAGTCTCTTCTTTGGCGAAAACGGCATTGCGCGAGCGCAAGGGCCGATCGACGTCCACAAGCTTCTCAGTTCGCCAAACGCGCAGTTCAAGGAAAGCCTCCGCCCTGTGCCGCAGTTGTCCGGGCAGCTGCAAGTTACGCCCGAGGTGGCGGTCAGCGGCTACGTGCAGTTCCGCTGGGAGGCTGATCGCTTGCCACCTGCGGGCAGCTACTTCTCGGCGTCCAACCTCGTCTGGGGCAATCCCACGCTTCCCCAGTTCCTGGGCGTTTCCAACGTCGGCAACTTCGTATTGCAGCCCAGCGGGGATCACAAGCCGAAGGACTCCGGGCAGTTCGGTATGCAGCTGAAGTGGCGACTCGAAGATACCGACCTCGGTTTCTACGCAGCCCGGTACCACGACAAGAGCGGTCAACTCTATGGGCAGTTGGATCTCCAGGGCCCAACAGGTCCTGGTGGAACGCTCCCGGGCAACTGGTACTACCTGTTTCCGGAAGCTGTCAAGGTCTATGGTGTCAGCGCGACGCAATCCTTTGGAGACTTCAACTTCGCAGCCGAAGGGTCGATCCGCAGTGATATGCCTTTGCGCAGTCCGGGCGTGATCTATGGATTCTTTCCGGGGCAACCCGAACAGAGATATGCAAAAGGTCGGACGGCTCACATCAACTTGTCAACCTTGGCCAATTTTGGTCCGAGCTTCATTGCACGCGAGTCGAGTCTGGTAGCCGAAATCGCGTGGAACCGCGTGCTGCACATGACGGACCCCGATGGTGCAATGGACAAAGATCGAACGCGTGATGCGGCGGCGCTGCAGTTGGTCTTCACGCCCAGCTATCGCCAAATCGTTTCAGGGCTTGACTTGAGCGTTCCCATCGGTCTGCGCTATACGCTGGATGGCCGCTCGGCAGTAACCACCTGGGACGCCCGGGGGAGCGGAAATGCAAGCATCGGACTGACCGGAAACTACCTCGGGGTATGGCAGTTCGGATTGACATACACCCATTACATCGGCAAGGCCGCATCGTTCATCGACTACTCGCCGAGCTTGACGGGAGGCACCCCTCGATTTGGCCAAGGCAATGCGGTCGCCGACCGCAACTTCGTCTCCCTCACGTTGAGTCGCACATTTTGATTTAGGAGATGACACATGATTTCGACTGACTCGAAGAGAGGGCGTATCGCGCTTTCGGTGGCACACTGCGCGGGCATGCTCGACATGGTAGCGCTGCCGGTGTGGGTGGGCACGTTGATTGCCAACTATCGGTTCGACCCCCAGCAGGCCGGTCTGTTGGCCACGCTGTTCCTGTTCGGGGCTGTATTCGCCAGCCTTCTGCTTGCGTCGCGTTTCAATCGCCTGCCCAAGCGCGCAGTAGTGACACTGTCGTTCCTGGTCAGCGCCACCGGATTTGGCGTCGCTGCAATAGCAAGCGACTTCAACACGCTGGCAGGTTTGCACCTGTTGTGCGGCATGACCACCGGCGCAGCACTGAGCATGACGCACGGCACCATGGCGCTCAGCTCCAACCCGCATCGCCAGTTTGCGATCGTCAATATGGCGCTTGGCGTCGTTGCGATCTTCTATCTTGGCGTCACGCCGCGGATTGTGGCTCAGTGGGGCGGAGCGGCCCTGTTCGGTGTTTTCAGCGCTGCAATGGCGCTGGCAGCGCTGGTGTGTCTGTTCATCTTTCCGACCGCCGTGGCCGCACCGTCGGTTGCACAGGGGCCCATCAAGGTCGGCGGCCTCTCAGCCGTGTCTGTGCCAACACGTTTTTCGGCGGCCGTATGGTTTGGCATCGTTGGGGTTGCGCTGGTCGCGCTAGTACAGGCCATGACCACAAGCTTTGTTGAGCGTGCCGGTATCGACCGGGGTTTCGGTTCGCAGGCTGTGGCCGGCGTGCTGATTGCGTTGGGCGTCGTCAACCTGGTGCCCGCCCCGCTGGCGGTGTTGCTCGAACGGCGACTGTCGGCGCGCGGCGTGCTGCTGTGTGCGCCGGTCATCCAGGCTGTGCTGGCGGTAGCAGTGATGAATGCCGTGGCATTTCCGATCTATGCCGGCTCGACTGCGGTGTTCGTAGCCGTCATCATCTTCTCGCATACCTTCGCCTTTGGGTTACTCGCCCGTCTAGAACCTACGGGCAGGGCGCTTGCGGCGACACCAGCAATGCTGATGATCGGCGCGGCCATCGGACCCGTGCTCGGCGGCACGCTGGTTAAGTTCTACGGCTATGGCGCCATCGGCGTCGCCGCAGTTGTGTTTGCCGGCTGTGCGTTCTGGTGCTTCTCCCGCCTACCCGTGCATGCGGCCCCCTTACAGCCAGGTGTCCCGGCATGAAATCGCCAGCACTTGCAGCGCCTTCTTCCTACTACATTACGCCGGCTTTGACCGGTGCACGGAGACTTTCCATGAAACGACAACTTGTCACTTCCGCCGCTTGCCTGGCCACACTTATTGCTCCTTCCGGAGTATTCGCCGGCGTCAACGCCGAGGACGCCGCACGGCTGAAGACCGAACTCACACCTCTCGGTGCAGAGAAGGCCGGCAACAAGGATGGCACCATTCCCGCGTGGACCGGCGGTTATACGACACCAATTCCTGGCGACAAGCCGGGGGGCCGTCGAGGCGACCCATTTAAGGACGAGAAGCCTTTGTATTCGATCACCGCCAAGACGGTTGATCAGTACGCCGACAAGTTGTCGGACGGTACGAAAGCTATGCTGAAGAAGTATCCGGATTCTTTCCGCGTCGACGTTTACAAGACACAGCGCACTGCAGCCGCACCGCAGTGGGTGTACGACAACACGTTCAAGAATGCGACGCGGGCCAAGGTCAACGGTGATCAGATCGAAGGGGCCTATGGCGGGATTCCTTTCCCGATTCCAAAGGTGGGCGCTGAAGTGATGTGGAATCACGTTCTGCGCTGGCGCGGCACCTCCTGGCAGTTCCAGACGAACATGTACCAGCTTACTGTTGACGGGAAGGCCGTGATGACGACGGATGGCGTCGGCGACTCAGTGGCCCCGTACTACCAGCCCGAAGGACCGCCCGATAAGTGGAACGGTGATTTCTGGCTGGTCCGGGTGGTGAACTCGGGGCCACCGATACGCGCTGGCGAGGCCATCGTCGGACGCGAGAATGTCGATTACACCAAGTCGCAGAGTTGGGTATATCTGACTGGGCAGCGGCGCGTACGCAAGCTGCCAAACCCCTGCTGCGACACGCCGGCACCAGTGACAGCGGGTGTGATGTCATTGGACGAGATCGAGGTCTTCAGTGGCCGGCTCGAGCAGTTCGACTGGAAACTGATCGGCAAGCGGGAGATGATCATTCCGTACAACACAAACCGCTTGTTGCAACCCACGACCGACGCCGAAGTACTTGCAGCCCACCATCTGGCTCCGAGCTTCATGCGCTGGGAGCTACACCGGGTTTGGGTCGTCGAGGCCACGCTGCGCGAGGGCAAGCGGCACCAGGCACGCAAGAGCCGCTACTACTGTGACGAAGACACCTGGACTTGCGTGCTAGGCGACCGCTGGGACGCCAACGGTCAGCTCTGGAAGCAGCTGTGGGCGAACACCTTTGTTGCCCCCGATCTGCCCGGTGTCCTTATTGGCAGCTTCGGTTTCGACGATCTGCTGGCGGGCACAGGGTTCGTCGCTAATCTATACAACCAGAAGAAGGCCCACTACTCGATCGTGCCGCAGTTTTCGGATGGCCACTTCACGCCGGATGGCTTGGCTGCAGGTGGTGCACGCTGAATGATCGCGACACACAACTCTGGTGCTCACGAGAACCGTGCGAGCACATTTTCCGCAGCCATCCGCAACGGGATCGTTTATGCCAGGCCCGATGGCGGGGAGTTGGGAGGCGATTTTTACCTGCCTGCAGGCCAGGGTAATTTTCCCGTTGTTATCGCCGTTCCGGGGGGGGGCTGGCTGGCCAGCGATCCGGGCGGACTGCGGCACTGGGGCGAGTTCCTGGCGCGAAATGGGATCGCCATGTTTGCCATCCAGTACCGTGTATCGGCAACGCAGAAGACATATCCCGGTCCTATTTGCGATGTCCTCAGTGCCATCCAGTTCGTCCGTGGTAATGCGGGTGAACTGGGCGTCGATCCGCAACGCATTGGCCTGCTTGGTGCGTCGGCGGGGGCGCATGTAGCAGCGCTTGCGGCACTTGCCTGGGATGCGCCACAGTTCACCAATAACGCTCCGGCAAATGCCTATGCTGGCGTTGATGCACGCGTCAAATTGTTTGCCGGGATATATGGTGTGTACGACATGTTCGCCCACTGGCAACACGAAATAGCCGACTTCTCCCAGGCAGGCGCACGCCGTACCGAATGCTTCATGGGCGGCTCGCCATTTGCAGACCGTCAACTCTATTTCGACGCGTCGCCCATCAGCCATGTTCGCTACACAGCAAGCAAGTTACCCGTCTTCCTTGCCTACGGAACGGCGGATGTGGTCGTGAACCCGCGCTCACAGTCGGAGCCGTTTCTGAGGGCACTGAAACAGGCTGGGCATGTGGTGCGCGAATGCCCCGTCGATGGTGCCGGCCACTTCTGGTTCAGTGAAGAGCCTCTTGAGGAGTTGGGAAGTTCCACCGGAATGGTTTCGTCGCGTCTGCTGCGGTTCTTAAAACGGCATATCTAAATATTGTTATCAACATTAACCTGAAGGAGAAAAAATGACTCGAAAGCTGACTGGATTCGACGAACAACTTCGTGCTGTAACCCGTGAGCAGACCATGGTCGCGGTGGCCGATGGCCAGATGGAGGCCTACCGCGCCGTAACCGGAAAAGGCAATGGCCCTGGAGTGATCGTGGTGACGCACGTTTTCGGTATTGATCAGGACATGAAGGACGTCTGCGACGAACTAGCCGCGCGTGGCTGCGTCGCCCTGGCACCGAACTTTTTCTGGCGGGACCAGGATTCCGGCGTATTGGCCGAGGCGACGGATGTGCAGCGTGCCATCGGCCGAGCAATGCGCATCGACTTCTCGAGATCGATGGACGAGCTGCGGCGGGGTATCGAGGCACTGAGGAGTCACCCCAACTGCAACGGCAAGGTAGTGCTTCTGGGCTACTGCTTTGGTGGCCCTTATGCCTGGCGGGCGGCGTGCGACGGGCTGGGTGTCGATGCATCGGTGTCGTTTCACGGTACCTATGTTTCCAAGTACCTGAAGCCTGGTGACAAGCCGAACTGCCCGGTGGAATTCCACTACGGCGAGCATGACCATCTGGCGCCTGCCGAGGAGCTGGCTGCGGTGAAGGCGGTGGCGGATGCCAATGGCTGCCCATTCGTCTTGCACCCCGGTGCCGGACATGCCTACATGATGCCGGCCAATTCCCACTACCACGCAGAAGCTGCGAGCAAGTCGTGGGATGCCGCACTGCAACTGATAAAAACCCTGCAAGCGTAATCGGCTCACCATTCAAAAGACAGAAGAGAGAACCCCAATGAGTACAACCTTAGATTCATCCCTGCGCCATGGCGCGGCTACCGACCTCGACCTGGGGCGCATGGTGGAGGCCGAACGTGTACACCGCCGCGTGTTTGTCGACTCCGACGTGTTCGAACTGGAGATGGACCGCATCTTTGGTCGATCTTGGATTTATGTCGGACATGAGAGCCAGATACCCAACCCAGGCGACTACTTTACGACGCAGGTCGGTCGCCAACCGGTAGTCATGACGCGCCATGCTGACGGAACTATCCATGTGCTGGAGAACCGTTGCCCTCACAAAGGGGCGATCGTGTGTCCTGAGCGGTCAGGTCACACCAAGCGACTTGTGTGCATGTACCACGGCTGGAGCTTTGAAGCCGACGGCTCGCTGGCCGGGGTGCCGGTTCGTTCTGGTTATGACAACACCTGCTTCGACCCTACGAATCGGGCCAACGGCATGAAGCGCCTGCCGCGCGTCGAGAACTACCGGGGATTCGTGTTCGCTTCACTCGTTGCGGATGGCCCCGATCTCAAGACCTGGGCAGGCGAGGGGATGCGTGGCTTCGACAGCGTGGTCGACCGTGCGCCCGAGGGGCAGATCGAGATCGTCGGCGATTGCTTTCGGACCGTACAGAACAGCAACTGGAAAATTTTTATCGACAACATGAGCGACGGCATGCACACCTCGTTCGTGCACTATCAGACAGCGCGGGCGGCAAAGCGGACGCTGGAGAAATTCAAAATTGAACATGCCGGAGGCCTGCAGGTGGCAACCTTGCTGGCCGGCGAGCCCGACCAGATGGCGAAAACCGATCTTGTCGCTCACCCGAACGGGCACTTTGACATGGCGGCTTTTGCCCCTGAGCCGAAGGGGACCGACGCGGAGAAGTACAAGGCGGAAATGATTGCTCGGCACGGTGAGGCAGGCGCACAGGCGATTCTCGGGCGAAACTTCCACAATGCCATGCTGTTCCCAACGGCGCTTATGCAGCCATCGCTCCAGCAACTGCGGGTCATCCGTCCGCTGGCGGTAGACAAGACCTTGTTGGAAATCTGGGTCTTCCGCCTCAAAGGCGCGCCGGACAGTTTCACGAGCCGCGCCATCACGGCGGCCAATATAGGGAATTCACCGTCGAATCTGGTCGCCGCCGACGACTTCGAAGCCTACTACCGCGTCCACGCAGGTCTGAAGGGACCCGAGTCGGACTGGGTGCGGCTGAGCCGCGAGGCCAACCGCGACATTCCGGTCGGTTCGAGCTTGAAAGGATCGTCCGGGAACTCCGAGGTCTGTATGCGCAACATGTACCAGGCGTGGAGCCAGTACATGTCCGTCCAATAAGCAGCATTGAACACATAGGAAACCATGAACATGCAGACCACTGCCCAGGAATTGCACCTCAGCCGGAGTGAGGCGGAGGACTTTCTCTACCGTCAAGCCGAATTCATAGATACGCGCGATTTTGAATCGTGGATCGATCTTTTTACGCCCGATGCCACTTATTGGATTCCGGCAAGGCCCGGAGACACCAACCCCAAGACGCAAGTGTCATTCCTGTACGACGACGTGCCGAGTATGGCTGCTCGTTGTGAGCGCCTGCTAGATGCCGGAACCGGTGGACAGCAGCCGGGAACGCGCTGCAACCATATTGTCAGCAATGTGCGTGTTGTCCCGGCCGATACCAGCGGTGTGTTGGTCGTCAAGTCGCGCTTTCAGGTGACACAGTTCCGACGCGATGCCATGAAGTCTTACGTCGGCTCGTACACACACCATCTGGTCGCAACGGACAACGGCATCAAGATCCGTTTGCAAAGGGTGGATCTGATCGATTGTGATGGCATTCACGACGCAATTTTGCAGGTTTATCTGTAGCGCTTGCCTGTTTGGAATGCAGCACATGATTGGAATTCAGCCATGATCATCCGGTGTCAAAGAGACCTGACCAAGGTGCGCCACGGGGGTGTGAAGCGTTGGTGCGCCCTCGCAGTACTGATCGTGTGCGAGGCCGCGTCGGGGGGGGAGAAAGTAGGAACGGCGCTGGAGCGACCGGCACTGATGGTTCGTTCGCCTGAACGGACCGTGCTGCTGGGGGTGGCGCAGGCCGGCCGACGCTGGCTGGCCGTGGGAGAACGCGGCATCATTGTGCGGTCGGACGACGCTGGCCGGAGTTGGGTGCAAGCCCCCGCCCCAGTCAGCGTCACACTCACTGCCGTGCGTTTTGCTGACACGCAGCACGGCATAGCTGTGGGCCACGGAGGCACCGTGCTCACAACGCAAGACGGAGGCATCCAGTGGGAACGCCGGCTCGATGGCCTGCGCATTCCTGAATTGATGCTGGCCGATGCCCATGCGCGCGGCGATGCTGTGGCCCAAAAGGCTGCCGAGCAGATGCGTGCAGACGGGCCTGACAAGCCGCTGCTTGACGTGCTGATGACCGACCCATTGCACGCCCTGGCTGTCGGCGCGTACGGCATGGCGATTGCTACCGAAGACGGCGGCAAGAGTTGGGCGTCATGGGGAGCGAGGCTGGACAACCCGGAAGCCCTACACCTGTATGCCGTGCGCCAGCGCGGCAGCCGCATCGTCATCGCTGGCGAGCAGGGGCTGGTTCTCAAGTCGGACGATGGTGGTCAGTCCTTCCGGCGGCTGAGCACGCCCTACAAGGGCAGTTTCTTCACCCTTGAATTACCCAACGAACATGAGATCGTACTCGCCGGACTGCGTGGCAACGTTTGGCGCTCAACCGATGGCGGAGACGCCTGGCAGCAGATACCGGTACCCATGCCGGTATCCATCGTCGCCAGTCAGATCAGCAGCGACGGCACGTTGTTGTTGGCCAACCAGGCTGGTTTCGTTCTGGCGAACCGGGATGGCGCTGCATTCTTGCCGCTGAACCGTGCACCGCTGCCACCGCTTAACGGTCTGGTCGCGGGTGCTGACGGCGCGATGCTGGCTGTCTCCATTCAGGGCGTAGTGCCCGTCGACTCCAAGCCATGACTTCTCAAAATTTCGACCCTCGTTCCGGTTCGCTCATCGAGCGGGCACTGTTTAACCACCGCCTACTTGTCGTCATGCTCTGCGCGCTGGTTACCGCGCTGCTGGGTTGGCAGGCTACCCGGCTGCAGCTCAATGCCAGCTTTGAGAAGACGATTCCGACCAACCATCCCTACATCCATAACTTCCTGCAGCACCAGGACGACCTGAGTGGCCTGGGCAACGCGGTACGCATAGCCGTCGCCAATCCGAACGGCAGCATCTACGATGCAAAGTACTTGGACGCGTTGCGCCGCATGAGCGACGAAATCTTCCTGATCCCGGGTGTGGCGCGTGTCCAGATGAAGTCGCTGTGGACACCGTCTACGCGCTGGACCGGCGTTACCGAAGAGGGACTGGAAGGCGGACCGGTTATCCCTGAGGGGTTCGACGGCTCACCGGCCAGCTTGGAGCAACTGAGTGCCAACATCGCCCGCTCGGGTGAGATCGGGCAGATCATAGCCTTGGACGCCAAGTCCAGCGTCGTCTATGTGCCCTTGTTGACCAAGGATTCAGCTGGCCACCCGCTGGACTACGGCGCTTTGGCAGGGCACTTGGAAGACCTGCGCGTCAAGTATGAGCGTGAGGGCCTGGGCGTTCATATCACCGGTTTCACCAAGATTGTGGGCGATCTGATTGATGGCGTGCGCTCAGTGCTGGTGTTCTTCGCCGTCGCAGTGGCTATCGCGGCGGTGGCCGTTCTCTGGTTCACGCGATGCGTTCGCTCCACGCTGCTGGTGGTCACCGCTTCACTGGTGGCAGTGGTTTGGCAGCTCGGGCTGCTACCCGTGCTGGGCTATTCGTTGGATCCATATTCGATACTCGTGCCATTCCTGGTCTTCGCCATCGGCATGAGCCACGGCGCGCAGAAAATGAACGGCATCATGCAGGACATCGGTCGCGGTTGCCCCAAGTTGGTGGCTGCTCGTTTTACATTCCGTCGGTTGTTCCTCGCCGGCCTGACGGCACTGTTGGCTGACGCGGTAGGCTTTGCGGTTCTACTGGTGATCGACGTCCAGGCCATCCGCGAGCTGGCCATTGCGGCGTCGGTCGGCGTGGGCGTGCTGATTCTCACCAACCTGATTCTGCTGCCTATCTTGTTGAGCTATACCGGCGTGAGCCCGGCCGCTGCCCGGCGCAGCCTACGCTCCGAAGCCACCGAGCAGAAGCTGCCTTTGTGGCGCTGGCTGGACCGATTTACGCAACGGCGGTGGGCGGTCGGAGCCGTCGTAACCGGCTTGCTGCTGGCGTCCGTCGGCGTAGTGGTTTCGCAGCATCTGGCCATTGGCGACCTCGACCCTGGCGCGCCAGAGCTGCGCGCGGACAGCCGCTACAACCGGGATGTGGCCTTCATCAATGGGGCCTATGGCGCGTCTAGTGATGTGCTTGCAGTGATGGTCAAGACACCCGATGGGCAGTGCTCGCAGTACGACACACTCAACAAAATCGATGCACTGGAATGGCAATTGCGCCAGCTTGATGGCGTGGAGACCACCAATACGCTCGCCCTGTTGAACCGCCGTGTGCTTGCTGGGTTGAATGAAGGCAATCCAAAGTGGTATGAGTTCCTGCCCAACCAGGACATGCTCAATACGGTGACGGCGCGCGCACCGCGCGGGCTGTACAACGAGGCCTGCTCGATGCTCACCGTCTATGTGTACTTGCGTGACCACAAGGCCGACACGCTGACGCGGGTGGTTGATCATGTCGAAGTCTTCGCCAAGGCCAACGACACGGCCGACACGAAGTTCCTGCTCGCCGCCGGCAGCGCCGGCATTGAAGCAGCGACGAACATCGTCGTCAAGGACGCCTGGCGAACCATGCTGTTACTGGTCTACGGTGCAGTGGTGCTGTTGAGCTTCATCACCTTTCGTTCGTGGCGGGCGGTGTTGGTTGCAATCCTGCCGCTGATGCTGACCTCGGTGCTGGCAGAGGCACTGATGGTGGCGCTTGGCATGGGGGTGAAGGTGGCCACGCTGCCGGTTATCGCCCTGGGCGTCGGTATCGGCGTAGATTACGCGCTGTACATACTTGCGGTAACTCTTGCGCAGTTGCGCGAGGGCAAGAGTCTCTCGGAGAGTTACTACCGAGCACTGCTGTTCACCGGCAAGGTCGTTCTGCTGACGGGTGTGACGTTAGCCATCGGCGTCATTACGTGGGTGGCCAGCCCCATCAAGTTCCAAGCCGACATGGGGCTGCTGCTGGCCTTCATGTTCCTATGGAACATGCTTGGCGCGATGGTGTTGATCCCGGCGCTGGGTCATCTACTGCTGAAACCGCAGACGTCAACCGACGCCTCGGCGACCATACTTGGTACGCATCGAGCGAATACCTGACGAGATTTCATCATGCGCGGCGAACCAATATTAGCTTTACGGTAGTGCCGCCGGTACGCCGCAGCGGATGTTGTGATACTTTGCCTTGCAGGTTTCGAACCGCTAGCAAAATGGCGAATCTCCTGACATGGAGCCGCACATACAGACCGGCACCAACTGAACGGTATTTTGCTCACGTTGAAAATATGCCCAAACACAAGTGTTGGTATTCAGATTTTGCCGCCAATTTGGATTGGCTACCTAAGTGCGGCGGGGGCGTGTATCTGGAAAGGCTTTTGACCGGCTCGTACTGGTCAATTCAAGGTCCGCGGCAACATCTGCATCAACAACTTAAGCTCTTCTTCGGCGAATTTGATTCGACCTGCTCGAGGTGACCGTCCAGGCATTTTCTTTGGTAGTGCGTTGCAACCGCTGGCTGCCCGTTGACTTCGACTCTCTTGAAGACGCGGTCGCGCTGCATGAGGGCAGTGCCGACCGCCGCGAGTACTATAAAGCCTCCACGTTGCTTGCTCTGCTCGGGACGATTGCTGGCATGGACGGGTAGTTCATTGAATAAGAACAGCGTTTCTCGTTGAACTTCATGCATTGATGTGGTAGCACGTCACGACGGCAGCTCTTCCCTGCTTGCAAACTGCGGGGCGACGGTGTCTAAAGCTTTGAGCACGGCAGCTATTGCGGGGCGCCTATAAGTACCTTGTACCATTGCACCAAAGATGCGACGCACCATCAGCGGTTTCACTGGCACTACGCTAAAGTTTGGGTCTGCTGATGCTGATCTCAACGCCAGGGCAGGAAGCACTGTGATGACGTATCCAGTTCGTACCATTTCCAGGGTCGCGGCCATGTTTCTGCAACTGGCCACGACCCTCGGCGAATAGCCGGCTTCATTGCAGGCGCTGACAATTTGCCCTTTGTAGGTCTGGGCAGTCTTGTTGATGGCCCAGTTTTCTGCAGCAAGTTGGTCCATGCCTATCCATTGCTGTTCTGCAAGGCGATGAGAAGAGGACATGACTACAGCGAAGTGGTCCTCGCATACAGGCCGGAAGTACAACATGCTGGCCAAGGCTTCCGCGCTGATGGAGTCGTCAACCAGTGCGATGTCCACCTGCTTGGCCGCCGCCGCCTTTAGGCCGTCCCCAGGCTCCAACTCTTCGAAGCGAAGGTCCAAGTTTGGGTATTCGGCCAGCAAAAGACTGAACATTGCCGGGATGAGCGTGGTCGCTACCGACCCAAATGCGGAAATACGAACCTCTCCAGCGACTGACCCACGGGCCGAGGCAAGGTCAGATTCGATTTCGCTTACGAGGTCGAATAGTTTTCCTGCTCGTGCTACCAAGCCCTCCCCAGCAACCGTCAACCTGACGCCTCGTCCAGTGCGCTCGAAAAGTGCCGTGCCGATTTCCTGCTCAAGGATGTTCAACTGCTGGGAGACGGCAGGGCGGGTCAGATTGACCGCCTCGGCCACCTTGCCGATAGTGCCTAGAACCGACAACTCACTGAGCAGATGCAGCCGGGAAAGGTTAAGCATGATGGAGATGCAGCGTTAGAAAAGCTAACGCATGGTTTTCCATGCAAATGGCCAGGGGGCTGTGGGAGTTGAGGGTTTACCCTCTGAAAAAAAGAAAGAATTTCTATGCATGCAGGTTTCAGGCCAAGTGAGGTGCACCAAATAGGTTGTGCTTAACAGGAAAGAAATTCTAACGTTTCCTGTTAGCACAGCTGGACTTATCGACGTGCGCGCTTATCCCTAAAGTTCGCTCCATCCCAACCAGGAGCAAACAGGAAATGAAGAACATTGCATTTATCGGCGTCGGAAAAATGGGCGCCCGAATGGCAGAGCGTCTCGTAGCTGCCGGCTATCAAGTCACCGTTTTCGACCCGAACCAGGCAGCAGTTGCAGAGTTGGTTTCGTTAGGTGCAATCGCCGCCGCGAGCCCCAAGGTGGCCGCGGTCGGCGCGGAGGCCATATTGTTCAGCCTTCCCACACCGGCTATCCTAAAAGCAGCCGTCAGCGGCCCGGATGGCGTGCTCGCGTCCGCGCCAAAGGGGGCAGTGCTGATTGACTTCAGCACCGTCGACCCGGAAACCACAAAACTCCTTGCGGCTGACGCCGCTGCAAAGGGCTTGTCCTTCCTGGATTCTCCCGTCAGCGGTGGTGTGGCGGGCGCAACCAACGGCAAGTTGGTGCTGATGGTCGGTGGCGATGCCGCTGTCTTGGAAAGCATGACACCGATGCTGAACAACCTTGCTGGCCGTATCGTGCACTGCGGTGACATCGGCGCCGGCCAGCTCACCAAGCTGGCTCACAACATGGTAGTTGCCATCAACACGATGGCCTTGGGCGAGGTGCTCACCGCGAGCGTGAAGGCCGGCGGCAACCTCGAAGTCCTGTGCGACGTGATGACTGCTGGAATGGCTGGAAGCAAGATGCTCGACTGGTTTCAGAAGACCCTATTTACCGCCGAACGCCCTGCCTACTTTGCCATCGATTTGATGAACAAGGACATCGGCTTGTGCCTGGACGAGTTCTCCAACTATTCGTTGCCCCTGAGTCAGCTCGTCAAGCAGTCCTATAACGCGGCCCGCGCCAAGGGCCTCGGTGGCAAGGACTCCACAAGCATCTGCGAAATCTACGAAGAACTGCTCGACGTGCGTTTGCAAACCGCAGCTTGACTTATTCCCAAACATCAAAGCGAGATTGAATTGAACACTTCCCTCAAGACGACCTACGAAGGCGTCCAGCTCCCGACCGTTGGCCTGGTAGGCAATTTCATCAACGGCGAATGGTGCAAGCCCATCGGTGGAAAAACATTGGCCGTCATCAACCCATCTCGGCTCGACACCATTGCTGACGTCGGTGCTGCGGACAAGCGAGACATTGATGCCGCAGTTGCCGCGGCCAAGGCAGCTTTTCCCAAGTGGCGCCGAAAGGCTGCTCGTGAGCGTGGTGCGTTGCTCATCGAGTTCGGCAATCGCATTACAGCAAACGCTGAGGAAATCGCAAAAATATTGGCTGCCGAGACAGGTAACGCGCTGCGCACCCAGAGCCGTCCCGAAGTCGCAAGCACGGCGGAAGTTCTCCGGTATTACGGTGGTGTGATTGCGGAACAAAAGGGTGAGACGCTTCCACTAGGACCAGGGCTCTTCAGCTATACAACCCGTGAACCGCTGGGCGTGGTTGGCGCTATCATCCCTTGGAACTCGCCGTTGGTCCTGGCCGCGGTCAAGATTGGCATGTCGCTCGGAACGGGCAATACCCTGGTGTTGAAGCCTGCTGAAGACGCTCCGCTTGCCGTCATTCGTATCGCAGAGCTTGCTGCCGACCTGTTTCCGGCTGGCGTGTTCAATGTGGTCACGGGCGAAGGTCTCGAAGCAGGCGCTCCGCTGACCGCACACCCTGACGTCGCAAAAATCTCGTTCACGGGCTCTCATGAAGTCGGTCAGAAGGTTGCTCATGCCGTCGCTGACCGCATCGGTCACTTGACATTGGAACTCGGTGGCAAGAGCCCTTGCATCGTGTACGCCGACGCCGGCACAGACGCAATGCTCGACACCACGGTGAGCAACATCATTGCAGCGATGCGCTTTGCACGTCAGGGCCAGTCCTGCACGGCCGGCTCACGCCTGTTTCTGCATGCATCCATCTGGGACAAAGTGATGTCACGACTGGTGGCGAAAGTGAACGCACTGAAAGTGGGCGACGCATTGGACGAGACCACCGATATTGGTGCTGTCATCAATGCCGAACGTTATGCGGCGGTCTGTGGCTTCATCAAAGAAGCCATGGACTCCGGCGCGAAGGTGGAAACAGGCAAGCTGCCTCCGGAGGTTGCAGACGCTAAGGGGTATTTCCCAACTCCTGTGATTTTCACAGGTGTGGACAACACCTGGCGCATTGCTCGTGAAGAGGTGTTTGGGCCGGTGCTTGTCGCCATCTCATGGACTGACGAAAAGGAAGTCCTCGAAATGGCCAACGACACGCATTACGGACTGGCTGCCTATATTTTCACTAGCGATATTGGTGCGGCAATGCGTGCTACCGAGCAATTAGATGCCGGCTGGATTCAGGTGAACCGGGCTGGCGGCCAAATTCCCGGCATGTCCTACGGCGGTGCTAAACAGAGCGGTATCGGGTCGGAATACTCGATTGAAGGTGCGCTGGAAAGCTATACGCATCGCAAGAGCGTCACCTTTGGCGTCTAAGCGAGAATAACGTGACCACCTCCTCAATTACCGCGGGCGCTTGGACTCGAGGTCTGGAGCCAGAACACATCGAGTCGGGAAATCGCATCGACCGGCTGATGACGCTGGAAATTCGTCCGCTGAGCGGTGGATTGCCTACTGGCATCGTGGTGCCGATGTACGAGGTGTGCCGCGCCCATCACGGCGGGCCGCTCTCGATGGCTGCCGCCAATGCGTTGGTTGGCCGGGTGACACCTGGGAGCACTGTCGTCATAGCGACCGGCGCGGGAGTCCCCCCGAAACTGCCGCTGGGTGAAACCGACGGGCCGATAGGGGCAGCGGCACTGGCTATCGCGCTGGTTAAGGGCTTGCAGGCGAAAGTGGTTTTCGTCACTGAAGATGCACACATGCCACCGGTCCTTGCGGCGGTGCAGCTCATCAACAGTAAGTTGGCTGCTTGGGCCGAAGAAGATGGCGAGCGAGTCGCACCAGTCGTTGTCGTCGAAGCTTTTCCCATCGGCATGAACCCAGGCCAAATTCGCTCTCGCGAAATCATCGAGAAACACAGCCCGACTGCGGTGGTGTTTGTTGAACGCGACGGCCCCAATGTGGAAGGCGAATTCCACGGGGTTCGTGGAGATTGCCGAGACCCGCTGAACGTCGGCTACGTCTATTTGTTGGCTTATCACGCAGCGGAAGCAGACATCCTGACCGTCGGCATCGGTGACGGAGGGAACGAAGTCGGGTTCGGTGCGGTGCGGGAGGCCATTCGGGATGTGTTGCCGTTGCGCGGTCGTTCACTCGCCGGGCATGCGTCGGGTGTCGTGACGGTGGTAACAACAGACGTCACGGTTAGTGCTTCAGTTTCCAACTGGGGCGCCTACGCAGTTGTTGCGGCGCTAGGTGTGCTCTTGGGTAACCCGCAGGTGCTGCACGACTCTGACACGGAGCACGAGCTCATCGCTGTGACAGTTGCCGCCGGCGCACGGGATGGCGCAACTTCCAAGCAAGCCATGGTCGTGGATGGCATCGAATTCGGTGGCCATCTGGCCTTCGTCGCCTTGCTACGCACGGTTGCAAATATCTCAATCCGGACTCAAGCGGTCCACTGAGCTCAGGAACATCATGGAAAAAACAAAGAATACGGATTCGCTCGGGAATCTGCTTGATCCCGTGGTTGGCTTTGCCCGAGGAAAAATCATTCAGTCGAGCGTCGACGAAGCACGTCGGCTGCGCCAAGGCCAAAGAGTCGCTGCCGACCGGGTTCGCCTGATGGGTCCGGAATCCATCGGTGTTTTTACAGGGAATCAGCGCGAATTTCCCCTTAAGTCTGAAGACCTGAATACGCATTGCGAAGAGTGGGTGGGACCTGGTCTGTTCGCAGAAGAGTTACGCCAAGTTGCTGTTGCCCACATGGGCGGACAAGCAACTGACACTGCAGCGGCGGTGAACCGTACCAGCGCCGGCATCATAGCAACGATTGTTGCTTTCTGTGCCGGAAAAACGGTCGTCTCGGTCGTCCCGCCCGGCGGCCGCTCGCACGCATCGCTGATTCGTGGCTGTTCCATCTCCGGTGTGCAGCTCAAAGAGATTCAAGGCGACAAGGATTGGCTGTCCGTCATTGAAGAGCATCAACCCGCACTGGTCGTTGTCACTACCGTCACCAGCAGCCTGGAGTTCTTGGATGATGCCATATCGATGGATGTTGCTGGATTTGCAAAATCCAAGGGCGCCACGGTCTTCTTTGACGAGGCGTACGGGGCGCGGATGCGTCCGGTACTCCGGGGAGGCGTATTGAGTTTGGCGCTAGGTGGCGACCTTGCCATCACCAACTGTGACAAAGCTGGGCTGTCCGGGCCACGTTCAGGGTTGGTGGTCGGCCGCCCGGCACTGGTGACCCGCGTAAGCGCAAAGGCCTCCGAGTTCGGCATGGAAGCCAGAGCCCCCATTGCCGCGAGTGCGCTTCGTTCACTGCAACGGTTCTCGCCAAAAGACCTCGTCGAGGAAGCACAGAGTGGGCAAGAGCTGGGCCGCGCGTTGCGAGACCGTCTTGGCGCTGAATTGGTGGCAATCAGTGACTTGGGTCCGATGATTGAGGAGGACCTCGCGCTCAGGGAGGTATTTCGACGTGCAGGCCGCGATGCTGAAAATGCGGGCATCGTCCCATGCGAAATCACGTCGGCCCTCGGTATGGTGCTGCTGCGTGACCACGGCATCCTCACCGTGAACACGCATGGACAACCGGGCGCACGCGTCAGTGTGCGCCTCAAGCCGACTCATGGCGCAGTTGCGCGGGTCGGGGGCATGGACAAAGTAGTTGCAGCGATGGTGGCCTCTTTGAACGAAGTCGCTCGATACGTGAATGAGCCCCAGGCCCTCGCTGAACTCATTCTGGGAGTTGCAGAATGAGTGCAGATACCGATCTGATGGCGGCCATCGACGAGCGTCTCGACAAGCTCGTGACGCTGGATATCGGTGGGCGCGGAGTTGAGCACCTATATGTTGCGGCGCGTGCCCGCCAGGGCCGGTCCCTCATTGGTGCCGCCGCGGATGCGTTGCTGGCGGTGCCTGACGGCTCCACTATCTTTGTGACGACGGGTTCTGTCTCCCGCGCCTGGATTTCGACTGAGATTGGTGAAAATGACGGGCCAGCAGGAGCCGCCATCATCATCCGTGCCCTAGCCATCGCCAAAAAGGTGCATTGCGTTTTGCTAGCCGAAGAGACGTTGCTGCCTGGTATGCGCGCCATCCTAACCAGTGCGGGGTTGACGGTGCTTCCGTACGACCAGGCCGCCATCGCGTGCAAGGACGGCTCATTGGCGGTGGTGTCGATGCTGCCATTTACAACGAGCGATGAAGAGGCACTTGCTGCTGCCACTTCGATGCTGGAGCAGTACAAGCCGAAGCTGTTCTTTTCGACGGAGCGTGTGGGCCGGGCAAAAGACGGGGTGTACTACAGCATGCGCGCCATCGACTATGGGATGGGGCGCGCTCGCATCGATCTGCTGTTCGATGAGGCATCGCGTCAAGGAATTCGTACCGTTGCGGTAGGCGATGGCGGCAACGAAATTGGCATGGGTGCCATCACACAGGCGGTGAACGACCACGTGAAGTTCGGTCAGACCATCGCAGCGGTAAGCCCCGCCGATGTATTGGTGACCGCAGCCTGCTCCAACTGGGGTTGCAATGCCATCGCTGCGGCGATTGCGGCTCGCCGGAAAGACCCGCGTTTGATGAATACGCCTGAGCTTGAGCGTCAACTCCTGAATCGTGGCGTTGACATCGGCCTAATAAATTCTGTGCAAAACGTTGTCGATGCCAACGTTGACGGCATGCACCTCGATACGCACGTGGCTTTGGTGGAAATGCTCTGCGCAGTCATCAAGCCCGCGTTGGCCTAGTTTCGTTTTCTCTCACCACAAAGGAAGTCATCATGCGCAAATTATCGGCAATTCTCACAATGTTCCTGGCCGGCTTGGCATTTACGTCCATCGCTCAGGCGCAGGAGAAGTCAAAGCTCGACGAGGTTCTGGAAAGAGGCAAAGTTATCGTTGGTGTTAGCAGCGAGTCGCCTCCCTTTGGGTTCGTGAATGAAAAAGGCGAACTGACTGGCTTTGACATCGATATGGCCAAGATGATTGCCAAGGGTCTCTTTGGTAGCGACGACCCCAAACACATCGAATTCGTTAAGCAGAGTTCCGCGGCACGCTGGGAAAACGTCAACAGTGGCAAGGTGGACTTCGGTATTCACGTTGCCACTGTCTTGCCAGACCGTATTGCACGAGTTGCATTCACCAAGGCTTACATTGACTCATCGATTGTTGTCATCGTGAAGGCCGATTCAAAGTTCAAAAAGTTTGCAGACCTGAACAACGACAAGGTGGCAACCGCAATTCTGTCCACGCCTGTCCAAGCGGAACGCGCCAAGCAATTCTTCCCTAAAGCCAAGACAACCACCTTGGACTCAATCGGCGCGCAGTTTACGGCCGTCAAAGGTGGACGTGTGGACGCTGCACAACTGGACGAGCCAGTCGCGCTCTGGTATGCACAACAGAACAAAGATGTTCGTGTTCTGGAAGAGCGTATGACCGCAATGACCAACAACGCCATCTACATGAAGCAAGGCGATTTCAAGTGGTGGCTGGCGCTGGACACGTATGTCGGCGAGATGCGTGGCGGCTCGATGTTCAAGGACTACTCAGCCAGCTATACCAAATGGTTTGGCAAGGCCCCGCTAAACACCAAGTACTACGCAAAGTAAAGACGGCGAGACCACCGGATGTCCATCATGACTTGGTTCAATACTGCTCTGGGCTGGTTGCCGGAGTTCTTTGACGGCTTCCTGGTGACGCTCGCGCTGGTCGCTATGTGTCTACCCGCCGCGTTGGCATGCGGCATGGTCCTGGTACTCATCAGGTTATCCAAAACAGCCGCGGTGTGGGTGCCAACCTACTTCGTCATTGAATTTCTGCGCAACGTTCCTACGTTTCTGCTGATTCTTGTCGTCTATTACGGCGCACCCCTTCTCGGCTCCAGGCTCGATGGCATCTACTGTGCAGCCATCGCCATCGCGATTCAGCACACGGCGTATCTCGCGGAAGTGTTCCGCGGTGGGGTCAGTGCAGTACCTGCAACCCAATGGGATGCAGGCAGGTCAATCGGCCTCCAACCAAGCGGAGTGTTTTTCCGTGTTGTCCTTCCACAGGCGGCAATCAAGGTTCTTCCAGCCATAGGCAACCAAATTGTGGTTCTCATCAAAGATACCTCTTTGGTAGCTGGCATCGGCGTGGTCGACCTCACGCTGAGCGGCAAGCTGGTGATGGAACGAACAGCTGCATCCTACGAGGTGTTCATCGTGATTGCTGTCTTCTACCTCGTTTTGACCACGGCCACGAGTTCGCTTTTTCACTGGCTCGAAGTTCGGTCGCGCAAGCGCAGTTAAGTCCTCGAAATGAACATTGCATTCTTAAATCTTGGCTACCTGCTGAAGGCGGCGCTGGTGACCGTCGAAATGGCTGCGGCCACGGTGGTCCTCAGCTTCCTGGTGGGAACGATGTTGGGTGTTGCTGCAGCACTGGGCGGCACCTTTGTACGAGCGGTCCTGACCGCATATGTGTTTGTTATTCGGGGGGTTCCAGTCCTCGTTTTGATATTTATCGCCTATTTCGGCCTGCCCCGGCTTGGCATCAATGCGCCGAACTACGTTGCGGCAACGATTGCCCTGGTGGTTTATTTTGCCGCGTTTGTTACGGACATCATCCGCGGCGCCATCCTTGCTGTTCCGCGAACCACTATCGAGGCCGGCAAGTCCATCGGGCTTCAGAAGTTCCAGATTCTTCGTGAAATCCAGCTGCCGTTGGGTCTTCGTCTGGCTTTGCCGCCGCTGGTGACGACCGCATCGATTGCGGTCAAAAGTACCTCGTACGCCTCCATCGTTGGCGTTTGGGAACTCACTTATGCCTCCCGAGAAGTTGTTGAGAGGACGCTAGCCGCCTTCGAGATTTTCACGGCCGTGATGCTCATCTATTTTTGCATCTGCTATCCGATTTCCCTCTTCGCCTCCTACCTGCAGCGCCGCTATCAAGTTGCCTGAACAATACCCGACCTCTTGGAAAACCAATGAACACCGCTATCACAAATTCAGATCCGCAGCCAATGATTCGTGTCAATGCTGTGTCGAAGAGCTTTGGCAGTAACCAAGTTCTCCGAGATATCTCGTTCGACGTCAACGAGGGAGAGGTCGTCGTCCTGATCGGGCCAAGTGGCTCTGGTAAGTCGACACTGCTGAGATGCATCAACTTTTTGGAAGAGTTCCAGTCGGGGCAAATCCTGGTCGATGGCGAAGCGGTGGGTTACTCCCAGACGGGCCCTGGCGGGCGAGGCCGACAGACGGAGAGCTCCATTGCCCACTTGCGGACGAAAGCCGGAATGGTGTTTCAGAACTACAACCTGTTCCCTCACAAGACCGCCATCGAGAACGTGATGATGGGGCCAATACTGGTGAACAAGGAATCGAAAGCCGCGGCTCGTGCCCACGCAGTCGAACTGCTCGAAAAAGTTGGTCTGGGCGACCGGGCAAACCACTTCCCTTCACAGCTCTCAGGCGGCCAGCAGCAGCGAGTGGCCATTGCCCGCGCGTTGGCGATGCGTCCGAAGGTCATGCTTTTTGACGAGGTGACTTCAGCTCTGGACCCGGAGCTTGTCGATGAGGTTCTAAAGACGCTGCGAGACCTCAGCAAAGAAGGGATGACGATGATTATTGTCACCCACGAGATGCAGTTCGCGAAAGATGTGGCGGACCGCCTCCTCTTCTTCTACCAAGGCGCAATCATCGAAGACGGCCCACCGGCTGATGTGTTTGCCAATCCCAAGACTGACCGATTCCGAGCCTTTGTGAAACGTTTTCAAGGCGCGCCCCTGAACTGATACGCCTCTGATTGATTGGTCCACTATGAAC
This sequence comes from Rhodoferax ferrireducens, assembly GCF_031458075.1. Classification (GTDB taxonomy): domain Bacteria; phylum Pseudomonadota; class Gammaproteobacteria; order Burkholderiales; family Burkholderiaceae_C; genus Rhodoferax_B; species Rhodoferax_B ferrireducens_A. The sequence goes on from NZ_JAVDXT010000004.1 coordinate 319,122, forward strand.
GCAATATCTTTCCCTCACCGCATCGGCACAGGCGGCCCAATCCTGGAGATGAAGAAGATTCACCTGTCATACGGAGACAACGTCGTGCTCAAGGGCGTCGACCTCAATGTCCAACGCGGAGAAGTTGTCGTTATCGTTGGCCCCAGCGGCGGCGGTAAAAGCTCCCTCCTGCGCTGCGCGAACCTGCTTCAGCGCATCAATTCAGGTCAGATTCTGCTTGAGGGAGAAGACGTCCTTGGCGGATCGCTCAATGAGGACCAGATACGCCAGCGGGTTGGCATGGTCTTTCAGCATTACCACCTCTTTCCACATTTGACGGTCCTGCGAAATCTCACATTGGCACCGCGTCGGGTGTTGAAGGAGTCGACTGCGGACGCCGAACGAAGGGCTCGGGAGCTGTTGACCAAAGTGGGCTTGTCGGAACATGCCGACCACTATCCCGACCAACTCTCCGGTGGCCAGCAGCAGCGCGTCGCCATCGCTCGGGCCCTGATGATGAATCCGCACGTCATGTTGTTTGACGAAGCCACTTCGGCACTTGATCCGGAGCTGGTCGGTGAAGTGCTTGCGGTCATGAAAGATTTGGCGAAGTCCGGCATGACGATGCTGGTGGTGACGCACGAAATGGGCTTCGCCCGGGAAGTCGGTGACCGCCTGGTGCTGGTCGCCGGCGGGAACATCGTCGAGCAAGGGGTCCCCTCACAGGTACTTGACTTCCCACAGCACGAACGTACCAAACAGTTCCTGGCACGCATGACCAAGCATTGAAATTTCGCCTTTTCCCACCCTTAGCTCCCAGAAAGATATCCATGAAACAAGCCATTGCCTGCTCCGTGTTTGCCTTGCTCGGCTTGAGTGCCGTCTCCGCTAGTGCCGCAAAGGTCAGCGTTCCGCTTCCACCAGAGGTCCAGGCCGGTGGCACGCTCACCGTTGGTATCAATTGCACCTACCCGCCCGCAGGCTACGTCGGCATCGACGGTAAGCCTGCTGGTTATGAATACACCATGGTGAAGCGAATTGCCGAGGCTGCCTTCGGAAGTACAGACAAGTTGCAAACCCAGTGTGTTAACGACAGCAATCGAATTTCGTTCCTGCAATCGGGCAAGATTGACATGATTCTGGCGTCCCTGGCATACACCCCAGCTCGTGCCGAGCAGCTGGACTATTCCAACCCTATCTGGGTCAGCAACCTGCAATTGGTTGTGCCAAAGGAATCAAAGGTGAATGACTATGCCGACCTGGCCGGCAAGTCGGTTGTTACCCCTACGGGAAGCACCTACCAGACCTGGCTTCAGAAGTGCTACCCCCAAGCCAATCTGCTGACTGCGCAGACAGCAGCCGAGGGCGCGACCATGCTGACCCAGGGGAGGGCGGACGCGCTCGCCTACATCGATGTGTATGGATTTAACTTCACCCAACAGCAGAAAAACTTCAAAGTAGTGGGCACGTTGGCTGCCTCGGCCATTCAGGGCGTAGGCGTCAAAAAGGGCAACAAGGCGATGCTCGACTGGGTCAACACTGTGCTCGAACAAATGCGCACGAACGACGAGTTCTTCAAGGCCTTCGCTGAGCAAGTCAAGGACCCCGCATTTGTTGCGAAGTATCGGAACATCGTGCCAGGCCCAAATGTGAAGCTGGACTATGCAAAGAGCGGCGCGTTGGAGTGTCTGAAGTAATCCACAACGCCATTTGCCTGTGGGCTCTCTCTAAGATAGTCAGCGGGCGCTCAAGGAAATGCAGAAATGACACCGACATTCGTGAACGAGCTATGGATCCTGTTGGACGGACTGAGCCGAAGCTTGTTGATTAGCGCCATCGGGATACTGATGGGCCTGGCGCTAGGACTGGTTTTTGGTGCCGTCCGCTACTTCCGAATACCAGTCGTGAGTCAACTCATCGGGGTTTACGTCAATCTGTTTCGTTGTACCCCCCTGCTCGTGCAAGTGGTGATGTTGTATTTCGCGCTGCCTGACCTCGGAATCAAATTCTCCCCATTTGCCACTTCCTGGCTTGCGTTGGGACTATGGGGTGCTGCGTACCACACCGAAATTTTCAGAGCTGGGTTCGGTGCAGTCAATCCGAATGAAGTCGTCGCCGCGCGTGCCCTCGGGATGTCGGCCTCTCGGTCGTTCTTGGACATCACTTTGCCTCTGGGAACCCGAGCATCCATTCCTGCCGCTACCACTATGGCCATTACCCAGTTCCGTTCATCCTCCTTCATGATTGCTGTCGGCTACCAAGAATTGACGTACGTCGCAAACCGCATGGTCGCGGACACGTTCAAGGTGTTCCAGGTTTTCGGTATCGCCGCTCTGGCCTACCTCATCGTTTCCAACGTCATTGCTGTTGCATCGCGCAGTCTTGAAAAACGCGTTGCTGTGCCTGGTCTTGGAGTAGCCAAATGAATGAATGGATTGGACCGGTTGCATCGCACATGCTCACCGGCTTGTATGTCACCCTTTGGGTCTCCCTGTTGACCACGCTTGTGGCAACTGTCATGGGTGTTCTCATTGGGGCGTTATCTGTGAGCACCTCGCCGTGGGTGAAGCTCTTTGTAAGGCTCTATATCGACATCTTCCGCGGGGTGCCGTCCCTCATTACGCTGTTGTTCGTATTTTTCGCCCTGCCTCAAGTGGGAATTAGCACGGGGCCCATCACCGCGTCTGTTCTTGGCCTCGCGCTATGGGGCGGTGCAAATATCGCGGAAACAGCGCGTGGCTCATTGAAATCCATCTCATCCCGGCAAATTGAGGCGGCTCGCGCGCTGGGTATGAGTAAGCTCCGCACGATGGTCTACGCCATCATGCCTCAGGCACTTCGACGGTTTCTTCCTCCGTATATCGGACAGCTGACCGTGCTTATCCAAGCGAGCGCTCTTACCTCTGTTGTGGGCGTAACTGACCTTCTGAGCTCAGCCAGACAGATGATTGAGCGGTTGGCGTACGTGAGCCCTGACTCACATGCCGTGGAGATTTATTGTGGAGTGCTTCTTGTGTTCTTCGCCATTTGCTACCCCCTCACCCTCATTTCTGATTACTTGGAAAAACGACTTCGCACTTGATGCTTTCTTTCTGAGCAACTTCTCAATGATCACCTTCCCTCAAACACCTTCTGGCCATTCAACTGCTACGGAGCGCGCGCCCGGCACAGTTGGACATCTTGCGGTACCCCCATTGTGGGAACTTCCTTTGTCGTCCTTGGCGACAGCATTGGAAGTCCGAGAGCACGAAACGGTTCTAAAGAACGTTGCTGTGCTGGGCTACAACTGACCGAGCGCATGGCATAAGTACTATCCGGTCGCAATCAACTGCTGCCCCGTCAGCAGCTGCTCGTGTGCAGCAGCACCTTGTCGTCATTGTGGAGGGTGGTGCTGCTGGTTTGGAGTTGGCGACGAACCTCAGAAAGAGCCATCGACTGGTGGTGAGCCTTTCAACGCAACCTGAAATGACCTATGAAAACTGTCTTTGGCCTCAACGCCGTCCGTAAGGAATTTCCCGTTACGACGCGCATGCTTTACCTCGACTCGGCGCATCAGACACCGCTTGCATTAAGTGTCCGAGACGCAGTCCTGACTTTCTACAACGAGGCTCTTGAAATGGCTGGACCTAAGCCGATATGGATGCGTCGTGCGGAAGAGACTCGTGTAGCGCTTGCCGAGTTCATCGGCGCCAGTGCAGACGAGATTCTGTACACGAAGAACACCTCGGAAGGTCTCAACATCGCTGCAAATGCTTTGCCACTGAAAGCTGGCGACAACGTCCTGATGATTGAAGGAGACCATCCCAATAACGCGTACGCCTGGCTGAATCTCTGCCGCAAAGGTGTGGAGGTGCGCTTCATCAAGCTGAATGGTGAAGACAGCGTCGCATCGGCCGCGACATTCGCTCCCCACATAGATTCGCGCACCCGTGCCATCTCACTGTCCCACGTGACCTTTCACGCTGGTCAACGTCACCAGATTGCCGACATCGGAACCCTCTGCAAAAAACACGGTATCTACTTGGTCATCGACGCCATGCAGTCCATCGGCGTGTTGCCCATCGACGTGAAAGAACTCGGCGTTTCGCTCATGGCAGCGGGTTGCCACAAGGGCCTTCTTGTGTCGCAAGGCATGGGGTTCCTGTATGTCAGCAAGGAAGTCGAGAATCTGCAGCCTGCGTTTCTGGCGATGTCAGGCATGGCACACCCGCCGGCCGACTACATCGCGACGCCTGACGACATGGAGCTGCGCCCTGCTGCGGGTCGTTTCGAAATGGGAAATCACAATCTTCCCAACCTGCATGCTTTGAGCGCCTCCTTGGCTCTCATCAACAAGGTTGGCGTTAGGAACATTGAAGAGCACGTGCTGCTCCTCGGCGACCGTCTGCTCACTGCTCTTGACGCCTTGGGCGTGAAAGTCATTGGTCCCCGCGACCGCCAGCACCGGGCTCATATTTATGTGCTGGACTTGCCCGTCAACGAATGGGTCGATTACCTTGCGCAGAACCAGGTCCGTGTCTCGGCCGAACGTGGTGGTGTACGGATTTCATTTGCCATATTCAATAACTCGATTGAGGTAGACCGTCTAGTTGAGCTCATCAAGTTGCGGTTAGCTAAAGAAATAGTGGCTGGTACACCGGAGGGGGACTCGCTGTTGACTTCTATCCAGAATTAACCCGCTGGGAGGGGCGGAATTCTTAGGCTGGCTCATAGTCATGAATGATAATAATTATCATTTGTATCTAAATCAGGAAAATGCCTCTGACATGTTGTATCGCCGAAGCCTCGCCGCATCCTTCTCCACCTTTGCTATGGGCCTGGCCTGCGTGGCCGCCCAGGCCAGGCCCACCTGCTGGGTCGCACGGTCGAAGCCGAGGCCCCTGCCAAGCGGGTGTTGCTCGGTTTTTACTTTGAAGACTACAGCGGTCTGATATCGCTAAACTCTGTTTACGACTTTAACTATGACTGTTGTTAAATCGTAACGCCGCAAACCCGCATGGATGCTCAGTGGCTGTTTACGACTTTAATTGCACGGAACATTTATTCTGGGTGTTGATGCCAATGCCAGTTGGACCAGGTGGGCCGGAAATCAGTGACCAGGCCACACAGCAGAAGTTTTGAAGGTTGCTGTGGGCTGCAGAAGGAAGCCTCATGGTCAGCAAAAGTTGGCAGGGTGGTCAAATAATCGCTGGCAGCAACAGTCCGGTGCAAAGGCAGCACTAGATTGGACGACCACGCGCTGACCGTGTGGCCGGCCAAGCCAGGAGTGGAATTCATTACGCGTCATCTGGTAGCGAATTACCCGTTGGCTTTTGGAGATGCTGGCGGCGCTACTGACCAACCCAGCAGCAAGCCGGTCTTGAAGACCAGGTCCCCAGTGATGGCTTTACGACTTCACCAGCAAATCATCTGGAGTCTTGCCACTCTCCAATGCCGCCTTGAACCAGCGTGGTCGCATACCGTTTCCGGTCCAGGCGTTACCAGCTTCGTCCCGGTATTTGATGACGCCCTTCGACTTCGCCTTCTTGCCGGTGGCTGCGCGGACGGGTGTGCCAGTAGTCGTCTTGCTCTTGCGTTTGCTGACCGCCCGCGGAACATTCCCGAAGAGGTCTTCTGCGGTGAGTCCATAGAAACCAATGGCGACCTTGATCCGCTCGATAACACCCCCGACTTCCTTCTCCCGGATGGATGCGGCTTCTTTTTGCAGCTTGTCGATTTGCTTTTGGATACTGAGCAGAGTCTTTGTCATAGATTTTCCTGAAGAAGAATGTTGAAGCATAAGAGAAAGGACGCACATGGCGTCCTTTGCTCGGGTCAAACTCCCTGTTCCGTATGCCGCTAGCCTACGAAGCAGAGGGGCAACCGGTTTAAATCGCCGCGTCCTTGAGCTTCTTGAAGAAAGTCGCGCGGAGCTTCACCGTAGCAGGCTTGGCTTTGAAGACCTGTTCTTCCTTGGTAAACGGATTGATACCTTTGCGGGCCTTCTTGGCCGGCACCTGGATCGCAGCGACGCGCACCAGGCCTGGAATGGCGAATTCGCCAGCACCCTTCTTGTGCAGCGATGCCAGCATCGTTGCTTCCAAAGCGGCCAGCACGGCACGTACGCCCTTGAGTTCCACACCAGAGGCTGCTGCCAGATGCGCAGTCAGTTGAGTCTTGTTGAGCTTGTCTTTGAAAGGCTTGGCCTTGACCTGCTCGGCAGCTGCTTTGGCAGCAACCGCTTTAGCCGGTGCTGCTTTCTTGGCCGCGGTGGTCTTCTTGACAGGTGCCGCGGTTTTAACGGGCGCTTTTTTGGTAGTTGCCATGTGATTTCACTGGTTGTTTGGAGACACCGACCCGGCTGGGTCGTGAAATTATTTTAGAGGTAACCCATAGGTACACCTGTATAGGGTCCAACGGTGCGCTTTGACCATGGTGTTGTTGGACGAGATCGCGAGCTATTGCCGGTACCTTTGGCTGTTGACGCAACTGCAGAATGACCAACAGGGGGCGGCGGAATTCTTGGACTGGTTTATGTTGTCAATCCGAGGCTCGCTCGGTATTCGATGGGACTGAGCGAGCCAAGGAATTCCTCGCTACTCTTTTGATACGGGTGCGTGCTTCAGCTTTAGCGACGCGACTGCCGAGACAACACTGACGATGCCTGCCATCAAAAATGCGAACCGGTAACCCGCAAGTTCGGCCGCCTGTGGTAGTTGCCCGGCGGCCAATCGCGCCGCCATTACTGAATGGGCGACTGCACCTAGTACCGCTATGCCCACTGCTCCACCTAGTTGGCGTGCAGTGTTCTGTAGTCCTGCTGCAAGACCCGAGTCTTTCCGAGGAACTCCTGCAAGAACTGCTTGCGTAGCACTCATCATCACCAACCCGTTGCCCGCGCCGACCAGCAATGTGGGTAGCAGAAATTCACTGACCTGCGATGGATGAACAGGCAACCAATTGAGCCAGATCAGGCCTGCTGCCGACACAAGGCTGCCAATAAAGGGCAACTTTTCAAAGCCGGCGTCCCGCAAATAGCGTGATGCGATCGATGCGATAGCCAGTGCCGAAGCCATTGGTAGTAAAGCCAGTCCGGTGTCGAGCGGACTGCGCCCGTCGATACGCTGCAGAGCCTGCGACAGAAAGAACATCGACACGGTGAGAACTGCGCCGAGGCTCAGCACCATAGCCATTCCAATCGTTACGTTTCGCAGGCGAAATATTTCGAAATTGATCAGAGGCTGAGCCGAACGGCGTTCAGCTGCGATGAAGGCCACGAACATGATCAGCGCGGTAGCCAACGCACTGAGCACGGTACTGGATGTCCAACCGGCATGTACCGATTGTGAGATCGCATAGAGAAACGAGGCCAATGCCAGCGTGACAGTGGACGCGCCTAGAACATCCAGCTTCGCCCGGGCGTCGTCTGTGTGCTGAGGGCGCAGACAGCCGGCAACAACCGCGGCTAAGACGATACCGACAGGTATGTTGACGAACATTACCCAGCGCCAGGTGGCTAGGCTCGTCAGCAAGCCGCCAATGACCACACCAAAGGCGGAGCCCATCGCGGCGCAGGCCGCCCACAGGCCGATCGCTCGTTCCTGACCCGAACCCTTGGGATGGGCGGCGACGATGACTGCCAGCGGTGAGGTCGCCAGTACCGACGCGCCCAAACCCTGAACTGCGCGCGAGGCCAGCAGCATGGTCCCGGAAGTCGCGAAGCCACCTACCAGGCTGGCTCCTGTGAACAGCGTCAAACCCCACAGCAGAAGGCGCCGACGCCCATAGATGTCGCTGGCGCGTGCAGCGAGCAACATGAAGCCACCTAGCAACAGCAGGTAGATGTCGACTACCCACTGCAATTGGACAGGTGACAGACCCAGGTCATCGCCCATCGCCGGTAGCGCGACGTTCACGATGGCACCGTCCACCACGACCATGAAGGCACACACGCAGGCGACGAAGGTAGCAATCCCAGTCGATACGCCGCCACGCAGGAGCGGTTGCGGCATCGCCGGTACAGAAGATATAGACATTTATTGACCTCTCAGCACGATGACGGCGGCGACTGCCGCCTAAAAGTTCGGTAGGAGCTAAGTGTGCTGAGCAGTATGAAAAGTTATATAACGGTAAATGGACTTAAAATGGTGATAAATGGCCAAAATGGTTCCTGAGCATGACCAACCTGAAGACGACTTCAGCGAGTGGTCTGATGGTCCTCGTCTGATCGCGTTGTTGGGGAATGACGATCAGGGCAGCGAGTACCGCCTCGGAACACGCGAGTACGGCTTGCATCAGCATCATCGAGGGCAGGTGTTCTGCGTAGAAGCCGGGCTAATCCATGTGCGAACAGCTCAAGGATCTTGGTTGCTACCGCCGAACCGGGCCGGCTGGATGCCGCCAGAGGTACCGCATCAAGTACGTGTCAGCGGTGCTCTTGCCGGCTGGAGCTTGTTCATCACCCCGAAATCCAGTGAGTGCTTGCCGAACCAGCCTTGCGTGATAGGCATCACTGAGGTGTTGCGCGCATTGGTGCGCCGAGCCGCCGAATGGGACAAGTCCGATCAGCTGGCGCCAGACCAAGAGCACGTCGTTACCGTAATCCTTGATGAAATCCGTCGTGCGCCGCATGAGTCGCTGCACTTGCCAATGCCGAAAAATGCTCGGCTGGAGCGCATCGCTCGGGCGATCTTGGACGATCCAGGTTCGATTCGAACGTTGGAAGCTTGGGCAGATTGGGGTGCGATGTCGGCTCGAACGCTGCGCCGTCAGATGCTGGCTGAAACAGGCCTGAGCTTTGCCCAATGGCGCCAGCAGGCACAACTCACGCACGCCCTGGAAATGCTTGCGCGTGGAGAGTCGGTTACGCATGTTGCCGACACGCTGGGCTATGCCTCCCCGAGCAACTTTATCGCCATGTTTCGCCGTTCCTTCGGCGACTCCCCAGCACGATACTTTGCAGCGCGTTCTGTTGGTGGCAGTTGAAACATTGTCATTAATCGGCTGCCTCCAATTATTTAGATCGGACAGGCACGGGCTTGGACGATGATGGCGAACATGCCACGTAGATCATGCGGCCCGGCTTCCGGGCGTTCGGTCTTGATGTCGAACAGGCTGTCGGAATCGGCCAGAGTGGAATGCCTGCGAAATGCGACGGTGCTAGAGCCAATCCAATCCTGACCACCAGGGGGTGCGGCGGAATTTTTGGACTGGTTTATGGTCATGAATGATAATAATTGTCATTTGTGTTTAACCCAAGAAAGCGCCTCTGACATGTTGTACCGCCGAAGCCTCGCCGCATCCTTCTCCACCTTTGCCATCGGCATGGTCTGCGTGGCCGCCCAGGCCGCACCCACCAGCATCCAGGATGTGCTGGGTCGCACGGTCGAAGTCGAGGTACCTGCCAAGCGGGTGTTGCTCGGTTTTTACTTTGAAGACTACATGGCGGTAGGCGGCGAGAAAGCCTTTGACAAGGTGGTCGGTATTTCGCGGGAAGCCTGGGCCGGCTGGCGTGCTGTCAACTGGGCTTTGCATGTGGCGCACCGCCCGTCGCTGAAGGATATTCCCGATGTGGGTGAAGTCGAGGCCCAGACGTTCTCGGTAGAAAAAGCGCTGGCCCTTAAGCCCGATGTGGTGGTGTTGGCCGACTGGCAGTACAAGGGCATGGACTCCGACATCAAGCGTCTGGAAGCCGCCAAGATTCCCGTGGTGGTGGTGGACTACAACGCCCAGACACTCGAACGCCACCTGGCCAGTACCAAGGTGCTGGGCCAGCTGACTGGCGAAACGGCACGCGCCGAGCGCATCAATGCCGAATACAAGGGTGCCATCGACCAGATGCAGTCGCGCATTGCCCAAGCCAAGCTGCCCAAGCCCCGTGTGTATATCGAGTTTGGCAATAAGGGGCCCGCTGAATACAGCTTTACCTACGGCAAAAACATGTGGGGAGCCATGGCTGCTGTAGCCGGCGGTGACAATATTGCGGCCCCCTTCGTCGAATGGTGGGGCCCTATGAATCCCGAGCAGGTATTGGCATCCAGGCCCGAGGTGGTATTGATTGCCGGTACCGAATCCACCAAAAACCCGGCGGCCATGCTGATGGGCCAGGATGTGGACAAGGCGCAGGCCGCGCAGCGCTTGGCGGGCTTTACCGGCCGCAATGGCTGGGCTGAAATGCCTGCAGTCAAGACCAACCGCGTCTACGGCATCTACCAAGGAGCCTCACGTACTATTTCTGATTACGTGATGGTCCAGTACATGGCCAAGGCGCTGTATCCAACACTGTTCAAAGACCTGAACCCCGAAACCAACTACCTCGACTTCTACAAGCGCTACCTGCCGGTGACTCCGTCGGGAACCTTCATGGTCAGCCAGGGGGGCAAGTAAGCATGCGATGGGGGTTGAACGTATTGGCGCTGGTGCTGGGCCTGTGTGGCACAGCCGTCCAGGCGGCCGTAGCGACGATTCAAGACGTGGCTAACCGCAAGGTTACGCTGGACTTGCCCGCCAAGCGCATCCTGCTGGGCTTTTATATCGAAGACTATTTTGCTGTGGGGGGCGATGCGTCATTTGAGCGGTTGGTAGGCATGTCGCGTGGCTGGTTTGTCAAATCCCGGCCCGCCGCCTGGAGCCAGTACGTAGCGCAGAAACCCATGCTGCAGCAAGTACCTGACGTGGGCAATGTGCAAGACCAGACTTTCTCGATCGAAAAGGTGCTGGCCACCAAGCCCGATGTGGTGGTGCTGGCCGAATGGCAGTACAAGGCACTGGGGTCGGATCTGGTCCGGCTGGAGAACGCTGGTATCCCCGTGGTGGTCATTGACTACAACGCCCAAACTTTGGAGCGCCACCTGGCCAGTACCAAGATTTTGGGCGCGCTGACCGGGAAGCCGCAACGCGCCCAGCGCATTGCCGGCGAATACCAGCAAGCCGTTACCTTAATCCAGCAACGTATTGCCAAAGCCCAGCTGCCACAACCGCGTATCTATATCGAGCTGGGCGACAAAGGGCCTACCGAATACAGCTATACCTACGGCAAAAACATGTGGGGAGCCATGGCCGATTTGGTGGGCGGGAACAACGTAGCCGAACCCTTCATCAAGACCTGGGGCGCGATCAACCCCGAGCAATTGCTGGCCTCCAAACCGGAGGTGATCTTGATTGCGGGCTATGAGAACGTGCTCAATCCCACTGCGATGCAGATGGGTCTGGGCATCGACGCCAGGAGTGCGGCCCAGCGTCTGGCGGGCTTTACCCAACGCAGTGGTTGGAGCGATTTGCCCGCGGTGAAGAACAAACGCGTATACGGCGTGTACCACGGCGCCACGCGCAGCATCATGGACCTGGCCTTGCTGCAGTACATGGCCAAGTCCCTGTACCCCACGCTGTTCAAAGACCTGGACCCGCAAGCCAGCTACCTGGGTTTCTACCGCAACTACCTGCCGATCCGACCCGAAGGCACGTTCATGCTCGGTCTGGACAGCAAATGAACGCCGAAGTTTTAGCGCTCCGATCTGCACTGGACGGACAGCGCCGCCGTGAAAACCGTCGTTGGCTGTATCTGCTGGGTTTTGCTGGGCTGGCAGCAGTCAGCCTGGTGCTGGACATTGCCACCGGCCCGTCCCTGCTGGGCGTGGCTGATGTGCTCAACACCCTGCTGCACAGCGAAACGGCGGATGCCACCACCAAGGCCATCGTGCTGGACATGCGCTTGCCCATCGCCCTCATGGCCCTGGTGGTCGGGGCCGCTTTGGGCATTGGCGGCGGTGAAATGCAAACCCTGCTGGACAACCCCATGGCCAGCCCCTTTACGCTGGGGTTAGCAGCCGCCGCCGGCCTGGGGGCCGCGCTCAGTCTGTACTTCGGCGGATTTGGCCTGCCGCCTCTGGTGGCGATCCCCTTGGGGGCCTTCGTGATGTGCATGTTGGCCGCCAGCGTGCTGTTTGGCCTGGCCTTGCTCAAGCACGTCAGTTCGCAAACCCTGATTCTGGCGGGCATTGCCTTGCTGTTCTTGTTCCAGTCGCTGCTGTCGCTGCTGCAGTTTTTGTCGTCACCTGAGTTGAACCAGCAAATCCTGTTCTGGCTGTTTGGCAGCCTGACCAAGACCACCTGGCAAACCCTGGCCATCACCACTGTGGTGACTGCGGTGTGCTCGCTGCTGCTGTTCCAGGATGCCTGGCGATTGACGGCCCTGCGCCTAGGCGAAGTCCGCGCCCGCAGCCTAGGCGTGGATGTGACGCGGCTGCGCTTGAAAACCTTGGTGCTGGTCGCACTGATGACCTCCACGGCCATCAGCTTCGTCGGTGTGATCGGTTTCATTGGCCTGGTGGCGCCGCATATCGCCCGCATGCTGGTGGGCGAGGACCAACGTTTCTTCATCCCGCTGTCCATGCTGTGCGGGGCGCTGCTGCTGTCCACCGCGTCGGTGCTGTCCAAAACCATCGTGCCCGGAGCCCTGTTTCCGATTGGCATCGTGACAGCCATCATTGGCGTGCCGTTCTTCTTCTGGCTGATCTTGGGAAAGCGGCGCCGCCATGCTTGAACTGGACGATGTGACCGTCAAGGTCGGCCCTCAGGTGCTGGCGCGCAATCTGTCGGTGGCCTTGGCGCCGGGCGAGATCAACGTGGTGATCGGCCCCAACGGCACCGGCAAAACCAGCCTGCTGCGCACTCTGTTTGGCGAGCTGCAACCGGCCGCCGGCCAGATTCGCCTTAACGGGCAGGCCATGCCGCGTCACCATCTGGGGCCGTGGCGCAAGCAGTTTGGCTATATGCCGCAAGACACCGGGCTGGACCTGGACCTGAGCGTGCTCGAAGTGGTGCTGATGGGTAAGCTCGACCACCTGGGCATGCATGTGGACGACGCCACGCTGATGGAGGCCCTGGAGGCATTGCGCGCCGTAGGCCTGGTGGCACTGGCCGACCGTGCCGTCCACAGCCTGAGCGGCGGACAACGCCAGATGGTGCTGTTCGCCCAGGTGCTGCTGCGCGCACCGCGGATCATGTTACTGGACGAACCCGTTAGCGCGCTGGATCTGAAGCACCAGGTGCTGCTGCTGGACCTGCTGCACCGCCAGACCCGCAAGAACGGCTGGATCACCGTCGTTGTGCTGCACGACCTTAACCTCGCCGCCCAGTACGGTGACCGCCTGGTGGTGCTGGCGCACGGCACGCTGCAGGCCTTCGGCACACCAGCAGACGTGCTCACCGCCGAGCTGGTGCAGCGCTTGTACGGCGTGGCCGTCGATGTCGGGCACGACCGCTTCGGCGATCCGCATATCCGCCCCATCCGCGAACGCAGCCTGCACCCCGTAAGCCTGCAACAGGAGGCGGCATGAAGACATGGCTTGTGGCTGTGTGGCTCTGCTGTAGCACGGGCTTTGCCGCAGCGGCCGAACAGACGGGGGGCAGATAAAAACTTGGACTGGTCAATTCAAGGTTAGCAGTAACAATCTACCTCGGATACACCATGGCTGCGGTTCTTGTAGCCTCATAAATGCAGAAGTTCCAACCGATATCGCCATTTGCAAAGAGGTCATACAAGGTGCGAATCAATGGTCTTGTGCCCAGTTTCAAGCGATGGGCTATGTTCTCACGCATAAAGCGATGAATCGAAAAGTTGCTGACCCCAGGACTCCACAAGTTTCTGTACGATCTCTGCGACGACTTTGCAAGCCGGTGAAAGTTTGCCCTGTTTGGGCAAGGCCAGGGTCACGTGGCGGAACAGGTCTGGCTTGACCAACTTGCTGGCTTGAAGCCGGCCGCTCTTGAGTTCAGGAATCACGGAGTAAGGGCCCAGCACGGAATACAGCCCAGGCGTGTGCGCCACCAGTTCCTTCTGAACCGTCAGCGAATCTGCCTCTGCGATGGGTTCAAGCTTGAATCCAAGGCTTCTAGCGGTCTCGTCCAAGGCATTGCGCCAGTGGCTTGGCCGCCGAGGCAGCACCAGCCTCATGCCTGCTAGCTGCGAGAAGTTCACCGTCGGCTCTTTGGTTATGGCATCGCCTGGCGCTGAAATCAGATAGGTGTGCGCGACCGACAGCAGCTTTTCTTCCCGCCCGCTCGGGCGATTGAAGCGAAATAGGATTGCCAGATCCACCGTCCCGGTGTCCAGCATGGTGTCCAACTCGGTGCCTTGCGCTTCGGTGATGTTGAGTCGGATGCCTGGATGCTCCATCTGCAACTGCCCGAAGAGGCGTGTCATCAGCGGATGCGCGGCCGAAGGGATGATGCCCAGCCGCACTTCTCCCAGCAGCTTGCCAGACTCGGCGTGCAGTTCCTCCGTGAGGCGGTCTGTGTCCTGCAGCCAAGCGCGCAGCCGCAGCGCCACGCGCGCGCCAAGCTCGGTCAACGCCACTCCGCGCCCCGTGCGCCGGAACAGCGGACCACCAAACCCCGCCTCGAAGTCGGTGATCTGCCGGCTGATATGCGATTGCACAGTCTGTCGGCGCGCCGCCACCTTGCTCAGGCTGCCTGCCTCGGCGACCTCCAGGAAGAGTCTGACGCTCGCGATATGCATGGGGATTACCCGGATGTGTTATGCCATTAATGGCAAGTCTGAAACCTCTGAATTGTATCTATTCGAAATTCTTCCAGATTTCTACATTAGCTGCACGAGGTTTCGTACAAGGGTTTGACAGCGCGAAACCAACGTCCATTCAGCTAAGGAGAAGCAATGAAACTCGTCAGTTTTGAGCATGCAGGCAGCGCTACCTACGGGGTCGCCCAGCAAGGTGACTACCTCCAACCCTCGGCCGACTTTTTACGCCGCTACCCGGATGTCGCATCGGTGCTGCGAGGCAATGCGCTCGCAGAACTGGAAGCGGGGCTGAGCGCTGCCACCCGCATCCAAGGTGCGCACACGCGCGCACTGCCGGTCATCCCCAACCCCAACAAGCTCATCTGCGTGGGGCTGAACTACAAGACCCACGTTGCCGAAACCAAGCGTGCGGACAGCGAATACCCTTCGCTGTTCCTCCGCTTCAACGACAGCCTGGCCGCCCAGGGCGACGAGGTGCTGCGCCCGGCGTTCTCCGATCGTTTCGACTGGGAGGGCGAACTGGCCTTTGTGATCGGCAAGGGCGGTCGCCATATCCCGAAGGCGCAGGCCTTCGAGCACATCGCAGGTTATGCCTGTTTCAACGACATCAGCGTGCGTGACTGGCAGCGCCACACGCACCAGTTCACGCCGGGCAAGAATTTCCCTGGCACCGCCCCGTTCGGACCGTACCTCGTCACACGCGACGAAGTGCCTGACGTTACGAAGCTGACGCTGGAGACACGCGTCAACGGGCAAGTGATGCAGCACGCCAGCCTGGCCGATCTGATCTTCGACATTCCCGTGCTCGTGGAATACATCTCGCGCTTCACGCCGCTGTCGCCCGGTGACGTGATAGCCACCGGCACGCCCGGCGGTGTGGGCGACCGCCGCGAGCCACCGCTGTATATGAAGGAAGGCGATGTGGTCGAGGTTGAGATCACCGGACTGGGTGTGCTGCGCAACCGTATCGGCACAGCTGCCTGAATCTCACTCTTAAAGAGACCCATACCACATCATGGCAAGCAAACCCCAACTGCGCATCGCTGTCGACATCGGCGGCACCTTCACCGACATGGCGGCCTTTGACGAGAGCACCGGCAAGCTGTTGTTCGGCAAGGCCTTGTCGACCCACGGCCAACTGGTTAACGGTATCCAGGCGACGCTGGACAGTGCCGACATCGATCTGCGCGACGGCAACCTATTCCTGCATGGTTCCACCATTGCGATCAATACGCTGCTCGAACGCACCGGCGCCAACACGGCGCTTCTGATCACCGAGGGCTTCCGCGATATCTACGAGATCGGCCGCGTCAACCGGCCCGATGCCTACAACCTGTTCTTCAACAAGCACCAGCCACTGGTCAAGCGCTCGCTGCGCTTCGAGGTGGCCGAGCGCCTGCGCGCCGACGGCAGCATCCACAAGTCACTGGACGAGGCCGCCGTGCGCGAACTGGCGCGCGAACTGCGCGGCAAGGAAGTGGAGGCTGTGGCTGTGTTGCTGCTGCATTCCTACCGCAACCCGGCACATGAGCAGCGCGTCAAGCAGATCTTGCAGGAGGAGATTCCTGGCGCCTTTGTCTGCGCCTCACATGAACTCTCCCAAGAGTACCGCGAGTTCGAGCGGGTCTCCACCGCGGTGGCCAACGCCTACGTCGGCCCGCGTGTCTCGGCCTACCTAGGCGAACTGGAGGCCCACCTGGGCCAAAAGGGTTTCGACGGCGACTTCTACATCGTGCAGTCCACCGGTGGCCTGTTCCCGGTGGCGCATGCACGGGTCGGTTGCGTGCGCATGCTGGAGTCTGGCCCGGCCGCTGGCGTGATCGGGGCGCAGGCCATCTGCGCCCAGCTCGGCATGGGCGACGCGATTGCCTTCGACATGGGCGGCACCACGGCCAAGGCCGGCGTGATCAGTGAAGGCCGGCCGCTCACCACCGGCTCGGCGCTGATCGGTGGCTATGAGCGCGCACTGCCGATCCAGATCCCGATGATGGACATCCATGAGGTCGGCACCGGCGGCGGCTCGATCGCCCGTGTCGAAACCGGCAATGCGCTGCGCGTGGGACCGCAGAGCGCCGGCTCCATCCCTGGTCCGGTGGCTTATGGCCGCGGAGGCAAGGAACCGACTGTGACCGACGCCAATCTGCTGCTGGGGCGGCTCGATGCCGAGCATTTCCTCGGCGGTGAACTCAAGCTCGACTTGGAAGCCTGTGAGCGCCAGATGCGCGAACGGGTAGCTGATCCTTTGGGTCTGGATCCGACCGAGGCGGCCGACGGCATCCTACGCATCGCGGTAACGCAGATGTCGCACGCCGTGAAGGCCGTGACGACCGAGCGTGGGCTCGACGCGGGCAGTTTCACCATGGTGGTGTACGGCGGCGCCGGGCCGCTGCACGCTTCGGCCATTGCCCGTGAGATCGGCATCCGCAAGGTGTTGATTCCGTACGCACCAGGCTACTTCTCGGCCTACGGCATGCTGTTCTCCGACCTGCGCTACGACTACGTGCGTTCGGTGTTCCGCAAACTGAACGACGTGTCGTTCGAGGAGATTGAGGCGGCATACAAGACGATGGAGGACGAAGGCCGTGCCGCGCTGGCGCAGTCCGGTGTCAAGGCCGATGGCGTGGTGATCGAGCGCGCGGCCGATATGCGCTACGTGGGCCAGGAGCACGCCGTCACGGTGGACTTGCCGTTGGCCTACTTCGAAGGCCGTGACCGCTCGGCCATCAAGCAGCAGTTCGACGAGCTGCACAAGGTGCGCTACGGCACTTCGGCGCCCAAGGAACCTGCTGACTTGGTGAGCCTGCGCGTGACCGTGCTAGGCACCATGAAAAAGCCGCCCAAACATAGCGTGGACGAAGGCTCTTCCAAGCCCGAGAAGGCCGCGCTGCGGGCCGTCAAGCCGGTGTACTTCCGCCAGGGTGGCTGGGCTGACACGCCAGTCTACACACGTGAGCTGCTACGCGCGGGCAACACCATCACTGGCCCGGCGCTGATCGAGGAGCACGCCTCCACCACGGTGATCCAGCCTGGTGATAGCTTGCGCGTGGATGAACTTGGCAACCTTCAAATCAACATCGGGAGCGACCGGACATGAGCACCAACCAGAACACCACCGTGGCGATCGACCCCGTCACCGTCGAGATCATCCGCAACGGTCTGTATGCCGTCACGGAGGAGATGAAGACCAACCTCACACGCACGGCCTACAACCTCATCATCTACGAGGCGCTGGACTTCACAGTCGGGTTGTTTACCAAGGAGGGCGACACGGTCTCGATCGGCCTTGGGCTGCCGATGTTCATCCGCGGCATGTCCGAGACGGTGAAGGCCAAGATCCGGCACTTCGGCTATGACAACATCCTGCCGGGCGACATCCTGGTCACCAACGACGCCTACACCACCGGCAGCCATCTGAACCACTTCACGTTCACGATGCCGGTGTTCCATGAAGGCAAGCTCGAAGGCTTCACCTGCTGCATGGCGCACTGGCTGGACGTGGGTGGCACGCTGGGCAATGTGACCACCGACATCTTCAGCGAGGGGATCCAGATCCCCATCATGAAGTACCAGCGCGAGGGCGTGGTCAACCAGGACCTGATCGACATCATCGCCATGAACGTACGGCTGGCCGAGCGGGCGCTGGGCGACCTGCGCGCGCAGATCACCGCCATCACCACCGGCGAGCGCCGCTATGTCGAACTGCTGCAGCGTTACGGTATCGATGCAGTGAATGGCTCGATCCGCCAGATCATGGACTCCAGCGAGGCGGTGGCGCGCAAGAACACCTTGTCCATCCCCGACGGTGTGTACGAGGCCGAATCCTTCATGGACGACGACGGCCTGGACATCGGCAAACGCATACCGATCCGCGTGAAAGTGACCGTCGCGGGTGACGAGATGACGGTGGATTTGTCCGAGGTCAGCAAGCAGGTGCGCGGCTTCTACAACTCCGGTTTCACCACCGGCATCGCCTGCGCGCAGGTGGCCTACAAGTGCCTGACCACACCGACCGACTACCCGGTGAATGATGGAAGCTTTCGGCCGCTGAAAGTGATCATGCCCATGGGCACGGTGATCAGCGCCCAGCGGCCATACCCGATGCGGGTGTGGATGACCTTCCCGATGACGGTGATCGACACCATCTTCAAGGCACTGGCCCCGGCCATTCCGCACCGTTCCATCGCCGGCCACCACGCCGACCTGGTGTTCCCCAATATCCACGGCATCTCGCCGGAAGACGGTCGGCTGTTCATCGTGGGCATCGGCCCGCTGGGCGGCGGCTGGGGTGCCAAGAGCAGCGAGGATGGCGTATCGGTCACCGTCTGTATTAACGACGGCGACACACACAACAGCCCGACCGAGCAGCTGGAGGCCAAGTATCCGGTGTTGGTGGAGAAGTACGAGATTCGACGGGACAGCGCGGGTGCCGGAAAATACCGTGGCGGCCTTGGCGCAGAGATGGTGGTGCAGGCGCTCTCGCCCTTCACCGTCACCACCCGCATCGACCGTGTGCACTGCAAGCCCTGGGGCCTGGAAGGCGGCGGCGACGCCATGGGTAATGGCCTGGCCGTGCGCCACAAGGGTGAGTGGAAGACCGATCACCTGAACGCGAAGATCTTCAACGTGCGCCTGGAGCGCGGCGACGCTTACAAAATGCTCTCGGGCGGTGGCGGCGGCTTCGGTGACCCGCTGGAGCGCGATGTCGAACTGGTCGCCGAGGATGTGCGCGAGGGCTACGTCAGCGCCGAGGTGGCGCGCGAAGTCTATCGGGTTGCGCTTGATTCGCAGGGGCAGGTTGCACAGGAGGCTACACGCGCTTTGCGAAAATCGTCTCCTGCGGCGCGCAATGGCACGACGGAAAACGTCGCCTGGGACGGACAGTGAGTCTCGCCATGGCGGATGACCTGGCGCAGCGTGCCGACCGCATGCTCAGCCTGTGGAGCGACCTGTCCATGCGCCATGTCGCCCTGGGGGGGGGCTGCGCCTGCGGTACCGGTGGCATAAGCCTGAGGCTGGAAGACTTCGAGCTTGACATTGTTGGCTACCTGGAAGACGTAGGCCTGCGCTGTGACGTGCTGGAAGTTGTCGACTTCTTCAATGCGCTGCAGAAGTCTGCTGCGCAGGATCAGCCCCTGCGCCACTTGCTGCACGAAGTACAGCAAGACCGGCTGCCAGGCGTTGTGGCGGAATGGTTGCTTCCCAAAATTGAGCGCACTTTGACGTCGTTTTTCGAGCTGCACGGTGCCGGGGCGAAGGGGTGATCATGGGCGGTCATTTTTCTTCATTGCTGGCTTCCGACGTTGCTCCGGGAGAGCGTGTGCCGGTGACGGTGCTGACAGGTTTCCTCGGTAGCGGCAAGACCACGCTGCTGAACCGGCTGTTGCGGCTCCCGGACTTGCATGGCACGGCGGTGATCGTCAACGAGTTTGGTGCGGTGGGTATTGACCACGACCTCATCGCGCAGACTACGGAAGGCACCATTCTGCTCGCCAATGGTTGCATGTGCTGCGCGGTACGCAGCGATCTGGTGGAAGCACTGAATCGGATTGCCGAGCGTACCGGGCCACCGTTGCGGCAGGTGCTGATCGAGACCAGTGGCCTGGTCGATCCAGGGCCGATTCTTCGCACCTTGATGGCGGATCCCGGCATCCGCAGTCGCTTCGAGCTGGCGGGCGTCGCCTGCACCGTCGATGCGGTGCTGGGCATGGGTACCCTGGATCGCCATCCTGAGTCTGTGCGGCAGGTGGCGGTCGCCGACCGTCTGCTCTTGACCAAAACCGATCTGCTGGAGGACGCCGCATTGCTGTCACCGCTGGTGGAGCGTCTACGCGAGATCAATGGGCTGGCCCAGCTGCATGCGGACCGCGAAAGCCAGCCCCAAGTGCTGCGCGATCACATCCAGGCCCGAAAGAGTACGCATGTGGCGCCGACCGATACGCTGTTCTACCGTGCGCAGTACGCCGCAGGGGATATGGCCACGGACAGTACGCCACAGCACCGGGACGGTATCTCGACCTTCGTTCTGGTGCGGGATATGCCGCTGCCGCGCGATGCGTTTGCTGCCTGGCTGGACATGGTGATCGCGATGCGCGGCGAGGATTTGCTGCGCGTCAAAGGCCTGGTCCACCAGGCCGAAGATCCTGACCGGCCCCTGGTAATCCATGGCGTCCAGCACCTTTTCCATCCTCCGGAGCTATTGCCGGCCTGGCCCAGCGCTGACCGGCGCACGCGCATCGTATTCATTACCCGCGGGGTCGATGCACAGGCGCTGGGAGAAACCCTCGACGTGCTGGTCCGCAGACACCTGCGGCGCAGTCCGTCCACTCTTTGACGATCCAAACTTTCGAACAGTAGGAGACAAGATGAAATTCCTGAAAATAATCGCCGCGACCGCCGCATTCGCAATGCTGCCGGCCTGGTCCCAGGGAGCGAAGTTCCCGGAGCACGAGCGCACCATCAAGATCATCGTGCCCTTTGCTGCCGGCGGCGGGGTGGACAACGCGGCCCGTCTGTTGGGCGACCAGCTGCGTAAGTTACTCGGTGTGACCGTGATCGTGGACAACAAAACGGGGGCCAGCGGTACCCTCGGTGGCAGGTTTGTCCAGACCTCAGCCGCCGATGGCTATACCTTGCTGTTCTCTGCCGCTACCCATGTTCTAGCCAAACAGGTGCTGGCCAATGCCCCTTACGATCCACAGACGGATTTCACGCCGGTTGCACGGGTGGGAGAGGCTCCACTGATGCTGGTCATAGCCCCGCAACTGCCACAAACAAAGGTGGCCGAGGTGCTCAGTGCAGCAAGGCAGCAACCAGAGAAGTGGACGGCTGGCATCCCCGCAGCGGGCGCACCCAGTCATCTGGCCACGCTGCTGCTGGCCAAGCAAGGCAACGTCAAGTTCACCTTTGTTCCCTATAAGGGCACGCAGCCGGCACTCGTGGACGTCGCCGGCGGCCATGTGAACGTGCTGCTGGATTCGATGATTTCGGTAATGCCGCTTGCCAAGGCGGGCCGGGTCAAACCCATCGCCATCACGTCGAAGAATCGCAGCGCACTGGCGCCTGAGGTTCCTACCGTGCAAGAGAGCGGTATTCCGAACTTTTCCTACGTGTCCTGGTATGGCGTGTGGGCTCCCAAGGGCATGCCCGCCGACCGGGTGGCGATCCTGAATGCCGCGATCAATGCTGCGACTACGGAACTCGCGAAGACGGGCGTGTTTGCCAATTTAGGGATCGAGCCCGTCACCGAGACTGCCGAGCAATTCCGGCAGTACATCGCCACCGATGTGGCGCAAGGCACCGAGCTTCTGAAGAGCGCTGGGTTCAAGCCCGAGTAGCGACTAAAGACTCTGACGCTCGGCGCCGCCAATCAGCGGTTTCCGGCGCCTTGCCGGTGGCGCCTGAGAGTGCCATCGGGGATCACTTCTGCGCGTTTGCGATAGCAAGGTTGCAGCACACACAACTTAAAGGAGAAGAAGTATGTCCCGAGCTATGGGTATGGTTGGCCTCGGCATGGCCTGTGTTTCAGTGATGGCGCAATCGTCGGTCACCATTTCAGGTACGGTGGACGTCGCCATTCGGCAGGTACGCAACGGATCACTGGGAGCGGTCAATTCTGAAGTCAGCGGCGCCAATTCAACGAGCAAGTTGATCCTTCGCGGGACGGAGGATTTGGGTGCTGGCTTGAGTGCAGCTTTTTACCTAGACGGGACTATCCTCGCTGACACCGGCGTCGGTGGGGCGAATGTGCCGGCCGGCCAGCTCTGGGACCGGCGCTCCACGGTGGGCCTGATCGATGCGCGGCTCGGCGAGATCCGTTTGGGCCGCGACTGGGTACCGACGCACCTGGTGTGGAGTAGTTTCGATCCATTCGCCACCCTCGGCATCGCCAGCGCCAACACCTTTCGATCGTTTTCCGCGTCACGTGCGCTAGGCCAGGCATTTGGCACCGCGCCTGAAAGTCAGGCGGCCAACCCAACCCTGCGGGTCAGCAACGCAGCAGAGTATTTCCTGCCTGCCGGTCTCGGTGGAGTGTATGGCAGCCTCATAGCCACAGCGAAAGAAGGTGGCACCACGGCAGCTGGCTTCACGCGGGGTGACGGCTTCCGGCTCGGCTGGTCTGGCAGTGGCTTCAATATCGCGGCTGCGCAATTCCGCACCCGCAATGCCGCCGCGGATCAGACATTCAAGGACCAGGTGTACGGCGCATCCTATGACTTTGGGGCCGCGAAGCTCGGCGTCGCCCAGAGACGCTGGATCTACGGTGCGGATCGCACGGTCAACACCCAGCTGGGCGCATCGATTCCCGCGGGCCCGGGTGCCATCAAGCTCAGCTACGTTCGCGCGGACCAGACGGGTGCTACTGTCGCGCAGAGCGCGAACGATGCCCATCTCATAGGCGTGGGCTACGTTTACAGCCTTTCCAAGCGCACGGCTGTGTATGGCCATATGGCTCGCGTGACAAATAAGGGTTCCGCGGTGTTCGTGGTTCCTGGTGGAATTGCGGTAAGTGCCAATGCGGTGGCAGCGAACTACTTTGGAGGCCAGAAGTCGAACGCTTTCGAGGTAGGTATTCGCCACGACTTTTGAGGCTACAACACGAGGCATATGACGAGCGCTACCTATGGACGCGGAGCTATTTATCCGAGGATTTGGCAGTTCAGAAAGTGGCGGGTTGAGGTCAAAAAAACCTGCTTACGACTTCAACTACGATTTAGCAACGGTCGAATTTAAAGTCGTAAACAACGCCACCAGATCATGCGGAGCAGGGCTGGTGACTGGAGCCAATAAAGTTCGTCGGACCTGATAGGTGGTCTTAACTTGAATGCTCTACGCGGCTAAAGGGGACTATTCGATCGTCATTTGCGACGCCAGGTATCGCCTGTGTAGTGTTTGCTGGAGTGACTGCCGCTGGTTGCAGCCCTTCGCTGTGAGCATGTCGGCTGGCTGCTATCGACGGCGAATTTAACCTATCGATGCAACACGACTAGGGGGGCAGGATTGGATCGGCTCTGACAACCATCCCGTCAAGACACGTAGTTGGATTCCATTCAGCTAAGTAGGCGTGCTGCAAGTAAATCCATGGTCAGGCCAACGCACTCTGTCAGTGGCTGAACAGCTGTATTGAAGGATAGGTCGGGCGACAGTGGCGCTTCGTATGGATCACTGATCCCGGTAAAGCTGGCAATGCCCCCGCTTCTTGCGCGGCGGTAAAGTCCTTTGGGATCGCGGGCCTCGCAGACGTTCAATGGTGTTGCCAAGTACACCTCGACAAAGCGTGCTGCGCCCACCGTTTCCCGGGCCAAGTTCCGGTCATCCCGGTAGGGAGATATCAGAGCAGCAATAGCCAGAGTTCCCGCATCATTCAATTGCTGGCATAGGTTGGCTACCCGGCGGATATTCTCGCGGCGATCTTTCCGTGAAAACCCCAGATCCCGACTCAGCTGCTGGCGTACCGCGTCACCGTCTAGAACTCGACATAACACGTCATCGGCCTCGAGGGATTCAGCCAGCGCCTCGGCTAAGCTCGATTTACCCGACGCACTGAGCCCAGTTAGCCAAAGGGTACACGCTAGTTTCGGCATTCAGTTCCTCATTGACTGGAACAACCTGGCACACCAACTCGCTTGCTCGGTGCTGATTCAGGCATTGAGTTGGCTTGCACGCATATCCACAAAAGCACGGATGGCCCCTCAATGAACGCAGCGTGATGCTGGAGTTACTCCATCTTAGGTATGGACGATCCTGTAACAACCGACTTCTGCTCGCTTTTGTCCCCCATATTGAGGAAACGGATGCCCCAAATCGCTGTTGGCCGCGACCGACGGGGCAGAGCCCCCATTGCGCTGACGGTGCATGTGCGACATGCTGTAATCAACAGGAAACAAGTTGTGATTTGTGCTTATTGGGCAGCACGCGGCACATGATTTTCTACGCCATGGCCAAGGAAATGTCCTGTGGATGAGCATCAAATTTCAATAGCAGCCAGGAGGTCACATGACCAGAACGGGAAAGGCTCCCAATATCCTGATCGTTGATGACGAAGCTGTACATATGCGCGCGTTGTGCGATATCTTGCGCCACCACGAATACACGACAACCGGCCTTGTCTCTGGTGAGGCTGCACTGAAACTGCTGCAGGCGGAACAATTTGATCTTTTGTTGTCCGACCTGATGATGCCTGGTATCGATGGCATCGCCTTGGTGCAGGCCGCCAGCAAGATCGACTCCAACTTAGCCTGCATCATCATGACCGGCGAAGGCTCCATCACCTCGGCGGTGCAGGCTATGAAAGTCGGGGCGCACGACTACATCGTCAAGCCGTTCAAGGTTTCCGTCATCCTTCCCGTGCTTGCGCGCGCTCTGGAGACGCGACGGCTGAGGATGGAGAACATCGTCCTGGAGCAACGCCAGCTTGCGCATGCCGCCGAACTCAAGCAACTGAACGGCGAGCTTGAGTTGGCGAAAAAAGAAGCGGAGCGAGCCAATCACGAGAAATCAAATTTCTTATCGCATATGAGCCATGAGCTACGCACACCGCTGAATGCGATTCTTGGATTTGCACAAATTTTGCAATCAGGGTCGGCTCCAACCACGTCCGAAGAAAAGAAGAAATTCGCAAAAAATATTGAAGATGCGGGCAAGCATTTGCTCACCTTGATTAATGAGGTCCTTGATCTTGCTCAAATTGAGTCTGGGACCATCTCGGTTTCACTTGAACCAGTTTCGCTGGCCGCTGTTTTGGAGGAATGTCGGACGATGATTGCGCCCATTGCGCAAAAATACGGAATTAGTATGTTTTATCCTGAATATATGGATGTATGCGTATTTTCAGATGAAACTAGACTGAAGCAGGTTTTGATAAATTTGCTATCTAACGCAATCAAGTACAACCATAAGAATGGAACAGTTACGCTAGATTGCCAGCTCACAGACGTCGGACGCATTCGAGTGTTTGTTATTGATACTGGTATTGGCCTTAGCTCTGAACAGTTGAAATTAATATTTCAACCATTTAACCGACTTGGCAGAGAAAAATCCAAAGAAGAAGGTACCGGAATTGGCCTCGCGCTAACAAAAAAGATCGTAGAGACTATTCGGGCGGAAATTGGCGTTGTAAGTAGGTTGAATATTGGGAGCACATTTTGGATTGAACTTCCAGTCCATCCAGTTGTTTTTCAGTAACGAATGATGTTAAGTGGAGATTTGACTCTATATGGCGGCATGAATAGTCCTTTTCCGTATATTGGGATTAATATTTTTTCTGGCGATTGAGGAATGGTGTATTTGCGGACTGGAGGTGTTTAATGAAATTATTGTAATTAATTATTTACTGAAAGTGTTCATTGATTTTTCAATAGGTGAATAATATGGAAAATGCATCGATGCCGGATGTTTTACGCATAGATCGGTGGCAAAAAGGCCGGCAAAAATTGTTCAAATCAGTTCCTGTTGATGGAAAAATGATTAAATATCTTGGTAAGGAATTTAAGGTATATCCAAATACTTTCTGGCCGTTTACGGACAGCAAACCGCTTGTCAAGAATTTTCATATACAACATGGCGAAAGTGTGCTTGATGTTGGAACAGGGTCGGGCGTTATTGCCATATTTTCCTGTTACCAAGGTGCTGGAAAAGTGGTTGGGATTGATATCAACCCCGCAGCAATAAAAAGCGCAAAGCATAACGTAAAAATGCATGGCTTTGAAAAAGTAATGAAAGTCGTTAAATCTAATTTATTTGATAATATTGCCGGTCAGAAGTTTGATGTTATTACGGCAAATATTCCATTTAGAGATAAATTCGCACATGACATCGTTGCCAGGGCTCAGTGGGATACCGATTTTCAAACGAACACTCGTTTTTTTGCTGAGGTGGGAAATCATTTGAATCCAGGTGGGCGAATTTACTTTATACACTCCAATTTTGGAGAGACTGATAGAGTAAAAAAACTGGCTAAAGCAGCAGGGTTCTCCGTTAAAGCAATTGGGCGTGAGGTTGCGGATAAATCTGAAACGAAGGTGTTTCACGCTTTTCTAATGAAAATAATTGTAGAAAATCACTGACGATGAGTAATATTATCGAGTCCGTTAATTCAAATCGGAATGTGCCACATTCTGATTTGAATTACTTGGTTAAGACGGTGGCGGTGATTTTGTGTAGTCCTCGATCTGGATCAAGTCTACTGAAGAAGTCCTTGGAGTCACATCCGGATGTTGCAACACTTGGCGGTGAAATTGAACCGTTTCTTGTATTGACGGGTAACGGTTTTGGATTTAACTCAGACTGCGATGCCATTGACAAGATAGAGAATAAGGAAAGTTTGGTAAATAATATATTTGACGATTTGAGCGTGGCCTCCGACGCGTTGTTGGGTGTGGATACTATTTTCAGAAAATACAGAAACAGGTTTTTGTTGCAGTTTCCTGAAATTTTTTCTACTGACATCATGCATGAAAATTTAATTCGTGTTTTGCATGCTGCCTTAGCGGATGGTAAATATTCCGATGTACAAGAGAGCGGTGTATTTGAAAAATTTGTTATTACCAATATTTTTGAACACGAGCAATGGAGAATAAATTACTACGATGGTTTTTTGAATTCAGGGACTGTTAGGTGGTTTAATGAGCCATTTAAGCTCGAGGAGCCACCTTTTGTTTTGCCTCATAACGGAAGGCGACCATTTCGAGAAAGCGATGCTGAAAATAAGATATTGCTTTTTAAAACACCGCCGGATGTCTACCGGATTGGAATGTATGAGGCACTGTTTCCGAATGCAAATATAAAATATATTCATTTGACGCGAGGGTACGCGCAGTCGGTTAATGGATTAATGGATGGATGGCTATCACCAATTGGATTCTTCTCTCACGATTTGCGACGCGCTGGCCTGGACTTGAATATTAAAGGCTATTCAGATCGGGTTCCATTTGGAAGGTGGTGGTGGAAATTCGATTTGCCACCCAATTGGCGAGAGTTCCTGGAAAGAAGATTGGAAGATGTTTGTCTCAATCAATGGATTTCGGCGCATCGGTCTATATTAGAAAGCAGAGTGGCTTGCCTTCGAATTTCTTTTGAGGATTTTTTGGTTTCACCAAACTCCGTATTAGGGAAAATTGAGAAATATTTAGGATTATCCCCGAGGAAGGTGCTCAAACCACTTCCGCACGTGATGGCAACGGACGTTCCCAAATTGCAACGATGGAAAAAGAGAAACGATTTGATGCTTTCATTGGGAGAACAGCAGCAGGTCGGAGTGATGATGGAGTCGCTGGGCTATGAGATGAACACGGAGACCTGGTTATGAACAACCACCTTATTGTTCCTTTCTTAATAGGGCAACGCCGTGATGGCCTTTGCCGCATTCGGGATGTGGATGACCATGCTTGGGACACCCTCATGCTTTCCGAATTCCAAGCAACGAAAATTGAAGATTCCAATGAGAAATTAAGAAGGATGGGTAAGGTTTACCGTATTCTGTCGGAAAAAGTAAAAACGTTGAGCGGCATGGGATTGGTGCCCATCGTTCTTGCTGGAGACTGCATTTCTACATTAGGTGTTTTAGCGGGATTGCAAAAATCCGGAAAACAACCAGATCGTATTCTTTGGCTGGACGCGCACGGCGATTTCCATACTTGGAGAACGTCCTCAACCAAATATTTAGGAGGAATGCCACTGGCGATGTTGGTTGGTCTGATTGATGAGAGTGAAGAGCATTTTTACCATATCAACTCTATGCTGAGGGAGATTGAGGTGAATCCATATCCAGAAAAACAAATCATACTGTCCGATGCACGTGATTTGGATATTGGCGAAAAAGAAGCATTGCAGAAATCAAAAATCGTTGTGTGTGAAATATCGGAAATTCTTGCGCAATTGACCAAGAATGAGAGTTTGTATATTCACTGGGATACGGATGTGGTCGATGCGGAAGTAGAAACTCCCGCCCTTAAATATCATGTAAAGAATGGTCCAAATTATTCGGAAATTGAAAATATTTTTAAATGTATTGCACACAAAGATATAGTGGCTGTTTCAATTTCTGCTTGGCACGAAGAGAAGGATTTGGAAAATAAGGCGGTAACGGCATGTCTGGGAGTCATTAAAAACTTGCAGGATGCACTATGCTAATAAATATTTGGAGGTTGGGTGCAGGTAAGGTATTGCATTTCATGCTTGCAGGCTTAATAGGTTTGCTAGTCATTTCCTCTCTTGGTGTCTATATATGGATTAACTACAGGTCGATTGATTATACAAACATGCCCCTAGAGAAAGTTATTGTCGCGGCGAATAGTGAGTATGTTGGGAGTTGTGCTGTTTTGGTAGCGCAAGAGAAGGGATTTTTTACCAACGAAGGGCTCAGTGTCACCATAAAACCTTACACCAGTGGCAAAGCCGCGATGGCGGCCATAGTGGATAAAAAAGCTGATATTGGCACTGTGGCAGATATTCCTGTCATGTTCGCTGGATTGGACAATATCCCCGTGTCGGTGATTGCAACCATCTTTGCGGCAAAGAAGGACCATGGGGTGGTTGGGCGAAAAGACAAAGGGGTTGGCATTGCTGCAAGTCTTAAGGGCAAACGGATAGGTGTTCCACTAAGTACGTCGGCACATTTCACGCTAGACGCTTTTTTGAATAGGCAAAAGCTGCTGCCCAATGAAGTTACAACGCGCAGCTATAAGCCCGAAGAACTTCCTGGCGCGCTTGCACAAGGCGATGTGGATGCTGTCGCTATATGGGAACCATTTTTAAGTACGGCAATGGAGAAATTGGGCACCAATGGCGTGATTTTTTATGGCCAAGATGTTTATGAAAGTATCTACAACATTGTAGGAATGCAAAGCTATATTTCCGAGCATCCTGAGACCATAAAGAAGATTTTGCGGGGCTTGATTGGTGGCGCAAGTGTATGCAGAAATAACCCGCAGTTAGCTCAAGAAATAGTATCTCAAACTACGAAGATAGATATCGGAGCACTGAAGGCATCCTGGCCTTCATACCGATTTGATATTGTTTTGGATCAAGGTTTGATACTGGCCCTAGAAGATGAGGCACGGTGGGCCATTAAGAACAAGTTGACCAGTAAAGAAAAGGTGCCAAATTACCTTAACAATATTTATATGCATGGGCTAGAGTCCTTGAGTCCATCGGTTGTAACAATAATACACTGAGAATTTCAGTATGAAAATCTCAACTAGACTCAAACTGGCCGAACTATTTTGTGGAGTAGTGGTCGCCATTATTGTGGGCGTTTTATTGTTCACAACCTCACAGATGAAGCGTGAGCTGTTGAAGAACGAGCAAGCGGGTGAAGTGCTACGCGCGGTGACGGCTCTCAGGTATCTCTCGATGGAATATGAACTCCGCCACGAGGACCGTTCGCGCGAGCAGTGGCAACTGCGGTCTACCTCTTTCTCAGCACTTCTCATGGGAAAAATGGGGCTCATCGATTCGGGTGACACCGAGACCATTGCCGGCCTCCGTCGTAACCAAGAAGATCTTCAGAAACTATTCGGTTTGTTGGTGGCAAATCGCCATGCGCTTGAAAATGAGCAGGGGCGAGCCGAGGTACTCAAGGAGTTGGAGTCGAGACTGTCTGGGCAGATCTCGAATAAGACGCAGGCCATGATTTCTGACGCCTTGCTTCTATCAGAACTCAGTCGCAAGGCCGTGCTCGATGCGCAGCAGAGGGCGAATGTGGCAGTGATAGCCTTTGGTCTGCTGGTCATGTTGGCTGTCGCTGCCACCATATTTATTACGCTGAAAAGCGTCACGCAGCCACTGGAGAAATTACGTGAAGGCACAACGGTGGTCGGGGCCGGCAACCTTGATTTCGTTCTGGGTGTCCACTCGCAAGACGAAATCGGAGAGCTTGCGCGCGCCTTCGA
Organism: Rhodoferax ferrireducens; assembly: GCF_031458075.1. Taxonomy (GTDB): domain Bacteria; phylum Pseudomonadota; class Gammaproteobacteria; order Burkholderiales; family Burkholderiaceae_C; genus Rhodoferax_B; species Rhodoferax_B ferrireducens_A. The sequence goes on from NZ_JAVDXT010000004.1 coordinate 349,506, forward strand.
CGGTATGACGGAAAAATTAAAGCTGACAACGGTTTCCCGGGATGAGCTTTTCAAGACAAACGAGGCGCTTGCGGCAGAAATTTTGGTGCGTCAGCAGGCAGAGCAGAAAGCGCGCGCGCAGCTCGAGCGTCTGAATTTGCTGCACCAGATTACGCGCTCCACAGGGGCACGCCAGGATTTGCGGAGCATCTTTCAGGTCGTCATCCGCAGCCTGGAAGACCAGTTGCCGATGGATTTTGTGTGTCTTTATTTATACGACCAGCCACAGAACGCGCTGGTGGTGACATGTGTGGGCCTTCGCAATGAGGCGTTGGTGCACGAGCTTTCGATGACCGAGAACAGCCGCATTTCGATAGATGAGAATGGCCTTTCCCGATGCGTACGCGGACAACTGGTCTATGAGGCGGATATCACGAAAGTGGATTTTCCTTTCCCGCAACGCCTGTCGCGAAGTGGACTGCGCGCTTTGGTGATGGCGCCATTGCTGGTTGAAAGTACCGTGTTTGGTGTATTGGTGGTTGCCCGGCAGCAGGCCCATAGCTTTAGCAGCGGCGAGTGCGAGTTCCTCCAACAATTGTGCGAACATGTTGCTCTTTCGGCGAACCAGGCACAACTGTACGCTGCCTTGCAGCAGGCCTATGACGATATGCGTCAGACCCAGCAATCGGTGATGCAGCAGGAGCGCTTACGGTCGCTCGGTCAGATGGCCAGCGGAATCGCTCACGACATCAATAACGCCATTTCTCCTATCGCCCTCTATACGGAACTACTGCTGGAGACAGAGCCCCATCTTAGTACCGGTGGTCGTAACTATCTGGAAATAATCCAGCGCGCCATTGACGATGTCGCAGCGACGGTCGCTCGCATGAGAGAGTTTTACCGACAACGTGAAACGCAACTCACCTTGAGTCCGGTGAACGCCAATCTCCTGATACAGCAGGTTGTGGACCTGACCCGCGCGCGCTGGAGCGATATGCCGCAACAGCGTGGTCTTGTGATTGAACTATGTACCGAATTGGACCCTGATCTGCCGTTCTTCATGGGGGTCGAGGGGGAAATCCGAGAGGCTCTGACCAACCTGGTTTTTAACGCGGTCGATGCTATGCCAGAGGGGGGCACATTGACTCTTCGCACCCGGGTGGCCGGGGTTCCCAGTAGGGATGGGCAGACCATGTCGCGGCATGTATTTGTTGAAGTGAGCGACTCCGGCGTGGGAATGGATGAAGATACCCGTCGACGCTGCCTGGAGCCGTTCTTTACGACAAAAGGGGAGCGGGGGACAGGATTGGGGTTGGCTATGGTGTACGGGATGATAGAGCGTCACAGTGCAAATATCGAATTGGAATCCCAGCCGGACGTTGGAACCACGGTGCGCATGGATTTTCTGATTCCTCCCGATGTTGCGGAAGTCGCGCCACTTGTTGAAGCGGATACTGCACCGTTGCATTTGCACATTCTGGTTGTCGATGACGACCCCCTGGTACTGAGATCGCTGCGCGATATCTTGGCATTCGATGGCCATTCGGTCGTCGAGGCCGATGGCGGCCAAGCCGGTCTCAACATATTCCACAGCGCGCAAGAGCAAGGCAAACCGTTTGATATTGTCTTTACCGACCTGGGAATGCCGTATGTAGATGGGAATAAGGTTGCAACGGCCATCAAATATTTATCGCCGGCAACACCTGTGGTTCTGCTGACGGGCTGGGGACAACGACTGGTCTCGGACGGCGTCGGCCCCGCCCATGTGGATTGCGTGTTAAGCAAACCCCCCAGGCGCAAGGAGCTGCGCAGTGCATTGACAGGAATATTTCAGAATGGTGGTGTGGTTGCCGGTACTGATTTGACCTATCTTGTCAAGGACCAGTGATCAGGTCTTTGACTGTTGACGCCAACTGCAGAATGACCAACACCACCAGTAATTTCATGACCACCCCGAGTCCTTGCAGAACAAAGCTGGATGCGCCTTTCCTGATATATGCGACCTATCAGTTCGGTATTGGCACAAGCGCGCTGAACTGGTCAATTCAAAGTCAGAGGTAACACCCGAACGATTGAAAGCGAGGGGTAGTGGGCACAAGGCTGTGCGTGTGAAAAGCTGTTTACGACTTTAATTACCTAGAATAATTGGAGTCGCAAAATAGAGTGCGAGCAAGAGTGAGCCGTTGTCTGGGTGTGTGCATGTCAACGTATTTGGCCAATCATCTTGGTCACTCTGGCGACCACCCCATCTCAAAGATCAACGGATGGTTCGACTAGCCCACGGGAGCCATGTTTTCGTCTTCCCCCACCAGGCGGGGGCCATCTGCATCGCTGCCCATCGACACCAGAATGGCCACGCCGGTGCGCAGAGCTTCCCCATAGGTCGGTACGCTCTCTCTCGCTGCGTACAGTTCATTCCAGACGGTGATGTCACCGGTTGATTCCATTAGCGTCCAGTAGAACTCACCCCGCTTGGGTTCATCTACGCTAACGGCGATGCGTCGTAAATGGTTGGAGGCCATGTGTTTTTTCCGTAGTGTTAACCCATAGAATCATGGCCGCATTGCTCTGGAACCGTTGTAGGACCAAGGCGCATGTGGGGAGGGAGAAAGCTGGTGGAGGCGCTAGGCTTATCCGCCCGCCGCCTGGAGACTCACTCCGGCTGAATGCCAGCCTCTTTGACGACCTTGCCCCATTTGACGAGGTCGGACTTGATCAGTGCCGCGTACTCCTGTGGGGTTCCACCCTGGATTTCAATGCCGGCAGCCTCCAGCTTGGCTCGCACATCCGGCAGTTTCAACGCCGCATTGATCTCGGCGTTCAGTTTGTTGGTGATGGCCTTGGGCGTGCCGGCCGGCGCCAGGAATCCGCCATTCGTATTGGCATCAAAACCCTTGAGTCCTTGTTCGTCGGCGGTCGGCACGTCAGGCAGTGATGTTGTGCGCTTTTTGGTCGACACCGCGACGGCCCGGACGTTGCCGGCCTTCACCTGTGACTGGATGGCGCTGATGGTGTCGATGTAGAGCGCGGTGCGCCCGGCCAGCAGATCCGGATGGGCGGCCGAAGATCCTTTGTAAGGCACCAGCAACATCTGTACTCCGCTTGCCATGCGGAACATCTCCGCTGCCATTTCCTGGGCACTGCCGCGGCCCGAGGTTGCTACCTTGGCTTCGTTCGGATTGGCCTTCATCCAGGCCACGAATTCGGGCAGTGTCTTGGCGGGAATCTGTGGGGATATGGCGAAGACCAGCGGAACCTCATGGGTGTAGACGATGGGTTCGAAGCTTTTTTCGGGGTCCCAGCCCAGGTTCTTGAAGAGGAACTTGTTGATGTTGTGGCTGCCACCCACGATGCCGATCGTGTAGCCATCGGGTGCTGATTTGGCGAGAACGTCTGTGCCCAGATTATTGGATGCACCGGGCTTGTTCTCGACGATCACCGCCTGGCCCATTGAAGCTCCTATCTTGTCGCCAACCACGCGGGCAATGATGTCGATAGCACCGCCCGGCGGCGCAGGCACGATGATCTTGATGGCGCGGGTCGGGTAAGCCTGGGCCGATGCCACGAGCGGAATCATGGCCAGAGATGCCGAGACGGCAAGAATTTTGAACAGGGATGTGGTTTGCATGGTTGTCTCCTTTTGTGGTGTCTTCAATCGTGATCAAGTGCCGATGGACTCAATGACTGTGGTGCTCTGCCTGCTAGCCGCGTCCGACGAAGGGCATTGCGCTGGCCATGACCGTCATGTTCAACACGTTGGCACTGAGTGGCATTGCGGCGATGTGGCGCACCGCATCGGCCACATGCGTTGCGTCCATCATGGGTTCGGGTGCTGTCGTGCCGTTGGCCTGCAGCACGCCGCGTGTCATGCGTTCGGACAGCTCGGTCAGTGCGTTGCCAATGTCGATCTGGCTGGCAACGATGTTGAAGGTTCGGCCATCCAGTGCCAAAGCCTTGGTCAGGCCGCTCACCGCGTGTTTGCTGATGGTGTAGGGCGCCGTGAACGGGCGCGGCGTGTGCGCCGAGATCGAGCCATTGTTGATGATGCGTCCGCCCTGCGGCGATTGGCGGCGCATCAGGCCGAAGGCGGCGCGCGCGCACAGGAACACGCCCGTCACGTTGGTATTGACGACGCTGAACCATTTGTCCAGGGGTAACTCATCCATGGGAACAGCGGGTGCATTCACGCCGGCGTTGTTGAACAGCAAATCCAGCCTGCCAAAGCGGTGCTCAATGGCAGCGAACAGCGCTTGCACACTGTCCGGGTCGGTCACATCGGTGGGTACGGCCATGGCGGTCTGGCCGCGTGTCTGGGCCTCATTCGCCAATGCCTGCAAGGGTTCGGCACGCCGACCCGCCAGGACGACGCTCCAGCCGTCGTTCAGCAAACCGATGGCCGTCGCACGGCCGATGCCGCTGCCCGCACCGGTAACCAACGCGATTTTCGGGGGTATGGTATTCAAGCGCTATCTCCTGTGAAGGGTGTTGAAGATCCGTAGCTGGCGTTTCCCACGGTCATGGAAAACTGGCCGATGTCCGCTACCCCGCCTTGGACAACGTCACCGCCTTGCAGCGGGCCCACGCCTACGGGGGTGCCGGTGTAAATCAGGTCACCCGGAGCGAGCGTGACCGAGCGCGACAGCATGGCTACCAGTTCGGGTACCGGCCACAGGAGGTCTGCCAGATCGGCGCGCTGTCGTTCTACGCCGTTGACCGTGAGCCAGACAGCGCCCTGTTTGGGGTGGCCGCAAACCGTTGCCGAGACCAGGGGTGTGCAGGGCGCCGAGTGGTCGAAGGCTTTGGCGGCCTCCCAGGGGCCACCCGCCCGCTTGGCTTGCAGCTGCAGGTCGCGCCGCGTGAGATCCAGTCCTGCGGCGTAGCCCCAGATGTGGTGCGTCTCTACCTGCGCCGGCGCTATGTTTTGACCGCCACGACCAATTGCCACCACCAATTCGATTTCATGGCAAAAGTCGCCGGTGCCTGGTGGGTAGGGCAGTACACCCTGTGCCTGCACTACTGCGTTGGCGGGCTTCATGAACCAGGTGGGCATTTCTTGAGGTGTTGCCTCGTCCTGGCTCCAGCGGTAGTTACGTCCGATGCAGTACACGCGCCCCACAGGGAAAACCGCCGTGCTATTGGTCACGGGCAAAGTGGTTGGCGCGGGTGCGGGAAATACGAAATACGCCATGCGGGGCTCAGGTAGTCAAACTCATCGCTGGGCGTTCGCCCGCCAGGGCCTGGGCGATACCGGCCAGAACCATTTCACCCATGGCGGTCCGGGTCTCCCAGGTGGCACTGGCACGATGGGCTTGCAGGGTTACGTTGTCGGATTCGCGCAGCTTCAGCGGAACGTGGGGTTCGTCGACGAACACGTCCAGGCCTGCACCGGCAATGCGACCAGCGGCCAGCGCTTCCGTCAGGTCGGCCTCGTTGACCAGTCGGCCACGGGCCACATTGACCAAGAAGCCGCGCGGGCCGAGTGCGTCCAGTACGGCGGCGTTGACGATGCCTTCGGCCGTGTCCGCCGCTGCGCACAGCACCAATGCGTCGGCGCCATGTGCCAGGTCTATGAGATTGGGCACGAATGCATGCGCAATATCGTCCATGGACCGCAGGTCGGTGTAGCTGACAACGCAGCCAAAAGCCGCCGCCCGGGTTGCAACGGCCCGGCCGACCCGGCCCATGCCGACGATGCCCACATGCATGCCACTGAACCGGCGGGCGAGGGGAATAGCGCTCGGCTGCGGGTGAAGCTCCCATTGGCCGTTGCGCACAAAGCGGTCACCTGCACACAGGTTGCGGCAGGCTGCGATCAACAAGCCTATCGCCAGATCGGCCACGTCTTCGGTCAGCGCACCCAGGGTTGCTGTGACGGGTAGGTGCCGCTCTCGGCAGTACGCCAGATCCACCGCGTCGGTGCCGACGCCATTGACCGCTACCACCTTGAGGTTGGGCAGCTGCTCCAGCATTGCACGCGAAATGCCGGTGTGCCCACCGGTGATCACGGCGTCGATGGACGCACCGTGCTCTCGCAGCCAGGTCGCCGGGTCGGGGGTCTCGAAGTGTTTGTCGACGCTGTAGAGCGATGCGAGCTTGTCGTTGATCGCGGGAATGAGGATCGGATTGAGTTGGAGGATTCTGGGTTTCATGTCGGTTCGGTCAGCAGGGGTAGGCGATGGGGTCTAGGTAGATGCTTCATAGATGGATGCATAGTAGTAAATGATTGATTTATTCGTCAATATTGATGTATAAAATCAACATAAATAAACTTTTTGCACCCAACAATGGCTTCCTGGATTTCAATGAACGAGGTTTGCAACCTCCTGGGGGTACAACCCCAGACGGTTTATGCGTACGTGAGTCGCGGCAAACTCGAAGTCACGCCGGATCCGTCCGACTCGCGCCGCAGCCTGTACCGTGCCGAGGATGTAGCCGGCTTGGCCAAACGCAAACAAGCCGGCCGCAAGCACGAGACCCTGGCCGCCAATACGTTGTTTGGCTCGGAGCCCAGCATTCCAACCGCCCTGTGTGCGTTTTTTCGGGGGCGCCCTTATTACCGCGGCCAGGATGCCGTGGGTCTTGCCGGGGCGGCTTCTTTGGAAGAAGTGGCTCAACTGCTGTGGGGCGCTGAGCAGCCCATCGACTTTTCGTCATCAATGTCCATGCGCTCGGGCAAGCAGGAGCCCGGGCGTGTGGCCGCATTCACCGCCTTGGCCAGTCTGGCGGCAGACGGTCATTCCACCCGCGGACGTCTGACCCGGGTGCTGCATAGCGAGTGCCAGAGCCTGGTCGGGACATTGGCCAATGCCTTCGGCGCGCAGGGAGGGCATGGGCCACTGCATCTGCGTTTTGCGCAAGGCTGGAAGCAATCCCCCCAGGTGGCAGATCTGTTGCGAACGGCTATGGTGCTACTGGTTGACCACGAGTTGACCAGTTCTGCGTTTGTCGCACGCATTGCGGCTTCCACAGGCGCCTCGTTGCCGGCATGCCTCTTGGCCGGATTGACCACGCTCTCAGGCCCGTTGCATGGCGATGCTTCAGGCCGCGTTCAGGCGCTGTTCAGTGAAGTAGAGCGATTGGGTGAAGACAAGGTGGTCGCCCACTATCTATCGACCGGTTTGCCCTTGGCTGGATTTGGTCACCACCTTTATCCCGATGGCGATCCACGCGCGGCCGCGTTGCTGGCCTTGTTCGAACCTCCGGAGGTGATTGCGCGCTTCATACACAAGGTAACGGTGCTGACCGGCTTGCAGCCCAATATCGACGTGGCTCTGGCCGCCCTGGTCGCGCACCATCAGCTTCCCTCCGATGCGGCCTTCGGCTTGTTCGCCACGGCGCGCAGCATCGGCTTACTGGCGCACAGCTTGGAGCAACTGGGCGTGGCGCAAGTCATCCGACCACGTGGACGTTATGTGGGGCCGATGCCGGATGTGCCGGGCGCTCGCACTTGAGCGCTATCTGTTGTCTTTGGGGGCGCTCATGGCGGGGATTTGGGGAAAAAGCGATTCAGCGGTCAACGTTGCAATATAGGGTCGCGCCGTTTGGTAGGCCTATCGCATGAAGCAGAGGAACTGCGCCCCGACGACGCATGACATGTTCGACGTGTGTATGTCTTTTGACATTCCATTGTTTTCGCCCGCGAGTACCCTAGGTGCATGGACATTACGAAATTTATGACGGTCATCGAAGACCTTGCCGTCAATGGCGGCGCGATATCTCCAGAGGAAGCGCTGATTGAGCTTGGGGACTACATTGAACATCTGGACCCCGCTCACGAGGACTACGACAAGAGCGTGGTGTTGCTGATGCGGATCGCTGCCAGCATGTGGAAGCAGCAACGCCTGTCGCACTAGCAATCAAGGCTGCTCGCTGCAGCCCATACGTGAAAAAGCCCGCTTGAAGCGGGCCTTTTTTGTATGTGGTCGTGGGCTCTTACGCGACCCACGTTTACGGACACTCTCGTGCAGGAGCTCTTTGTTATTTTTCTCGTCGCAAAAAGCTCTACTCGACGTGCCGCCGTGAGATTCGGCTTTGCCTGGCCAGGCTCCCAGCAGAGCGCTAACGGCTTGCTGGAGGCGGGATTATAGCGGATGTGGCCGGCGGCTGCACACCGCGGACCGCTTGCATGGGCCTGAGAAAAGCAATGCGCTGGGTTTTGCTGGAGCGCTACTATCCGCCTATGACACCCATTCTGCTTCCCGGTTTGCTGTGCGATGCCAGCGTATGGCAAGACATGCTTCCTGCGCTGCAACGCCGCTGGCCTTGCGTCGTACCGGACTACCGCGCGCTGGACAGCATCGAGGCCATGGCACAGCATGTACTGCAGACCGCACCGCCTGGGCCTCTGGCCCTGGCTGGTCACTCCATGGGCGGGCGCGTGGCTTTGGAGATATTGCGCCAACAGCCCGAGCGCATACAGCGCCTGGCTTTGATGGATACCGGCTTTGAAGCCCTGGCTCTGGGTGCCGCCGGGGAAAAGGAGCGCGCAGGCCGTATGGCTTTGCTGCAGACAGCGCGCCAGGATGGCATGCGTGCCATGGGTCGGGATTGGGCGCGCGGCATGGTGCATCCGTCCCGCTTGGACAGCCCGCTGTTTGACCGGATTCTGGACATGATTGAGCGCTCCACGCCCGAGATATTCGAAGCGCAGATCCATGCTCTGTTGCACCGCCCAGATGCGGCCGCGCTCTTGGGCCAGATACGTTGTCCCACGCTGCTGCTGTGTGGTCGTGAGGATGCCTGGAGTCCCTTGGCGCGGCATGCGCAAATGCGCAGCCTGCTGGGGGCTGCACCCGTTGAACTCGTGGTGATTGAACACGCGGGTCATATGAGCCCCATGGAGCAACCCGACGCCGTGTGCCAAGCGATGCAGCATTGGCTTGATGGGAGCCCCGCATAAGCAGCGGGTGCGGCCAGCCGCATCGCGCGGGTATCCGTTTGAGACTTAGGCCGCGGCCTGCAGGGTCGCCACACTCTCACCAAAGTAGAACGACTGGATATCGGAGCGCTGCCGCAGTTCTGCGGTGGTGCCGGCCAATACCGCTACCCCCGTATCCAGCACGGTCGCGCGATCGGCATATTGCAGCGCCACCGTCGAGTTCTGCTCGGCCACCAAGATCGACAGACCTTCTTCCCGGTTCAGTCGTTTGAGCTGTCGAAAGATGTCTTGCACGATCAACGGCGCCAGTCCCATGGAGGGCTCGTCCAACACCAGCAAACGCGGCCGCGACATCAGCGCCCGGCCTATTGCCGTCATCTGCTGCTCTCCGCCGGAGGTCAGCCCTGCCAGTGCACGGCGCTTGTCCCGTAGGTGCGGAAAGATGGCGTACACCCTCTCCAGATCCTTTGCCAGTTCGGTCCGGCTGGAACTGCGGCCCAGACCGCCGGTCAGCAGGTTTTCCTCCACCGTCAGGCTGCGAAAGCAGTGCCGTCCTTCGAGTACCGTCACCAGCCCTAGCCGCACCAGCGCAGCCGGGCTGGTACGACCCACGTTATGTCCGTCAAACACGATGCTGCCCGCAGTCACCTTGCCGCGCTGTGCTGGCAGCAGGTTGGATACGGCTTTCAGCGTGGTCGATTTGCCTGCGCCATTGGCCCCGAGCAAGGCGTGGAATTCGCCTGCCCGTACGTTCAGACTTACGCCATGCAAGGCCGCGATGGCATTTTGGTAAACCGCTTCGACAGCATCAATCTGCAGCATGGTGTGGGTTTCAATCGTTGATGCTGGTGCGCACTTTGATGTTCTTTTCCTTGGCGTAGGCCAGGGACGACTTTTCAATGATGGGGCGCAGCAGTTTCCAGTCGGGGGCGATCCAGTCGGACACCACATTCCATTTGCTGCCATCCCACTGCTGGAAGGCCACGCGGCCATCGCCTTCGTGGTTGTCCCAGGTCACGTTGATCGAATGAAACAAGCCCTTGGCACCCAGTGCGGCGGCGCGGGCTTCGTCGATCTTCAGGTTTTCCAGGCCCCAGCGGATTTCGTCACCGGTCAGCGTGCGTTTGCCGAACTTGGCCTGCGCGATGCGGATGGCTTCCACGTTCAGGATGCCGTTCAAAATGCCCAGATTGTGGTAGCGCGTACCGATGCGCTTCTTGTCTTCCAGATTGCCCTTGCCGGCGTCGTACACCGTCTTCACGATGTCCTGCACCACGGGAAACTGCGTGCCCGCAGCCACGCTGGTGATGGCCACATAGCCCTTGGCGGCGTCGCCAGCGGGGATCACGTCTTCTTCCGAATTCGACCACACATTGCCGATGATGTGGTCGGCTGGGAATCCAGTCTTCTGCGCGGTCTTCAACGCCACCGGGTTCATCACGCCCCAGCCACGCAGCACCACGTAATCGGGCTTGGCGCGGCGGATGGTCAGCCACTGTGACTGCTGTTCATTGCCAGGGTGTGGCACTTCGATTTGCTGCACGGTGAAGCCGTATTTCTTGGCCAGCAGCTCATAAATTGGGATGGTCTCTTTGCCGTAGGGCGAGCCGTGGTACAGCACCACGATCTTCTTGCCCTTGAGCTTGTCTTCACCACCCACCTTGCCGGCGATGTAGTTCACTATCCCTGAGGTTTCGCTGTAGGGGTTGAGCAGCAGCGGGAAGATGTATTTGAAGACGCGGCCGTCGGTGGTGTCGGTGCGGCCGTGGTTGATGGTCAGCAGGGGCACCTTGTCGGCCGTCACGCGGTCGATCAGCGCGTAGGCAATGCCGACCGACAGCGGGTTCCAGGCGGCGATGCCGGGTTTGGTTTTCAGGCGCTCGTACACCTCCACACCGCGTTCGACTTCGTACTGGGTTTCGCCTTCTTCCCAGGTGAGCTTGACACCACCCACGCCGCCGTCGCGGGTGTTGACCAGGTTCAGATAGTCAATGAAGCCGCCAAAGAATCCGGTGCCGCCGGCCGCATAGGGCCCGACGCGGTAGCTTTGCAGCGGAAAGAATTGTTCGTCGGCCTGGGCCGCTTGCAGGCCGCTGATGGCCAGCGTAGCGGCGATGGCCGCGGTACGCAGGTTTTTGATGAAGGACATGGATGAAAACTCCCGTGTATTTTTGAATTGAAATGCTGTTTTCAGACAGCCGGAGACAACTTCTTCCGCAGGCGACTCCCGAGGGCGGCCAGGCCTTGTGGTTCCACGATGAGGAAAAAGATGATCAGTGCGCCCAGCACGATGCGCTGGGTCATGTCGAGTACGCCGGAATCGAACCAGCCGCCAAATAGCAGGGCGCCTACGCGCGACAGCAGCAGCGGGAACACCACGATCAGCGCGGCACCCAGAAAAGCCCCGCGTATGGTGGCCAGGCCACCGATGATGACGATGAACAGAATCTGGAACGAGCGGTCCAGGTTGAAGCCCGCGGGCTCCACCGTGCGCAGGTACACAAAGGCCCACAGCACACCCGCCACGCCAACGATGAAGGACGAAATCGCAAACGCCAGCAGCTTGGTACGCAGCACCGGCACACCGATCACGCGGGCGGCCAGCTCGTTGTCGCGGATGGCGATGAAGTTATGCCCGGTCTGCGTACCCACCAGACGCCAGACCAGGGCCGTCAACACCGCCACCAGGGTCAGCGCAAACAGGTAGCGGCCCACGGGCGTGTCAAAGCTGAAGCCAAGCACCTGCAGCGGAGGTGCGTCGATCACACCGGATGCGTTGTCATTGGTGAACCAGCTGAACTTGGTCAAAGCCCATTGCACAAAAAACTGCGCTGCCAGTGTGGACACGGCCAGGTAGAAGCCGCGCAAACGCAGGCTGGGCAGGCCGAACACCAGTCCAATGGCGGTAGCCGACAGACCCGCCAGTGCGATGCTGGCCAACAACGGCAGGCCGGGCAGGCGCAGGTTGAAGTTGTATGCCGCGAACGCACCTACGGCCATGAAGGCGGCCGAGCCCAGCGACAGTTGACCTGCGTAGCCGGTCAGCAGATTCAGCCCCACGGCCGCCAGCGATAGCGCCAGGAACGGGATCAGGATCGCGTCGAACACATAGGCGCTGCCCAGCGCGGGCACCACGCCATAGGCGACCAACAGCAAGGCCAATGGTGCGCCCCAAGCCTTGGCGGGGAATGCAGCCTTGCTCATGCGCGCTCCACCAGCTTCTGGCCAAACAGGCCGGACGGGCGCACCAGCAAAAAGGCCAGCGCTGCGACATAGGCAAACCAGCTTTCAATGCCGCCGCCGACGAAGGGGCCTAGATACACCTCGGCCAGCTTCTCCAGCGCGCCGATCAGCAGGCCGCCGACGATGGCGCCCAGGATGGAATCAAAGCCGCCCAGCATCAGCACCGGCAGGGCCTTCAGCACCACCAGCGACAGCGAAAACTGCACGCCCAGCCGGGCACCCCACAGCAGGCCCGCCACCAGCGCGATGGTGCCGGCGGTGGCCCACACCGTGGCCCAGATGCGCGGCAGGCGCAGACCTACAGCGATGGCCGCATAGGTGTCGTCGGCCACGGCGCGGAAGGCCAGGCCCACATGGGTGTAGCGGAAGAAGGCCGACAGCAGCGCCACCATGGTGCCGGCAATGGCGGCCGCAAACAGGTCGAAGGTGGAGATCAAGATACCCCACACTTCCAGCGGTTCGTCGGCAATGCCCAGGTCCAGCGCATGGACCTGGGTGCCCCACAGCATTTGGGCCGCGCCCTCGATCACGTACGACAGGCCTAACGTGGCCATGAACAGGGTGATGGGCGGCTGGTTCACCAGCGGGCGCAGCACCACGCGCTCCACCGCCAGGCCCAGCAGCACCATCAGTGCAAAAGTGGCCAGCAGCGCCAGCGGAAAGCTGATGCCGCGCTCCACCAGGCTCACAAAGGTCAGTGCCGCAAACAGCAGCTGCGCACCCTGCGCAAAATTCAGCGCACCCGAGGTCTTGTAGATCAGCACAAAGCCGATCGCCACGAGGGAATACATCACACCGGAGAGCAGGCCGCCGACCAGCACTTCGGCAAAAAAGGCGAAATCAAATCCGTCCATCACAGGCTTTCTTCTGCATGGGCTACGCCCAGATAGGCGTCAATGACAGCCGGGTCGTCGCGCACCTGGGCGGGTGTGCCGTCGGCGATCTTGCGGCCATAGTCCAGCACCGCCACGCGGTCCGACAGGGCCAGCACCACACCAATGTCGTGCTCGATCAACAGGACGGTGGTGCCAAACTGGTCGCGGGCGGCGCGCACGAAATGCGCCATCTCGCTCTTCTCGGTCACGGTCATACCGGCCATGGGTTCGTCCAGCAACAGCAGTTGCGGGTGGGCCACCAGAGCGCGTGCCAGCTCCACCCGTTTTTGCAGACCATAGGGCAGGGTGCCGGCCAGGCGCTCGCGCACGCTGTGCAGGCCCAAGAAGCCCATGATCTCGTCGCTGCGGGCCCGCGCGTCGTCACGCTCGCGCCGTGCGCGGCCCAGGCCTATCCATTGCTCGATGAACGTGGAGCGCACCGTGGCGATCCGGCCCATCACGATGTTGTCGCGCACCGTCAAGCCCTTGAACAGCGCCAGGTTCTGGAAGGTACGCGCCACGCCCAGCCGCGCCAGCTGTGGAGTGGGTACCTGGGCGAAGTCTTTGCCGCCTATCCATATGCGTCCCTGGTCGGGCCGGTACAGTCCGCTGACCACATTCACCAGCGAGCTTTTACCCGCACCATTCGGCCCGATCACGGCGCGGATTTCTCCGGCCGCAATCGACAGGTCCACGCCGGCCAACGCGGTCACGCCGCCGAAAGACAGATGGATGTCTTTCAGCCGCAACACGGGCGTCGCTGCCGTGGCAGCGGCGGGCGCTGTGTGGGCGGGCCGTGCCGGGCGGGGCCGCTCGGTGCTTTGCCTGAGCGTGGTGGTGGGTGGCGGCGAGACCGGTGCGAGCCGGTCCAGGCCTAGGCTGGCGCTGGGCATGTTGTGCAGTCCTTAGGCCACGGCTTCCAGCGCAGGCTCGGCCTGCTTTTCTGCCTGGGCTGCTTCAAGGGCGCGCACCAGGGGCAGCACCTTCTGGCCGAAGTACTCCACCTCTTCGATGAAGTGCAAAAAGCCGGTCAGCACCAGGTCCACGCCAATCGCCTTCAGCGCCACGATGCGCTCGGCGATCTGCTGCGGCGTGCCTATCAGGTTGGTGCGGAAGCCGTCGTTGTACTGCACCAGGTCTTCAAACGTGGACTTGGCCCAGTTGCCTTCGCCTTCGGGCGACGCCTTGCCGGCCTGCTTCACCGCGTCGCCAAAGGCGTGCACGGCTTCCACGTGGGCATGTTTGATGATGTCGGCCAGCACGGCCTTGGCTTCTTCCTCGGTGTCGCGGGCGATGACGAAGGCATTCACGCCGATGCGCACCTTGTGGCCGTTTTTGGCGGCCTTGGTCTGGATGTCGTCGATCTGCTCCTTCAGCTTGTCGGGCGTGTTGCCGTTGGTGAAGTACCAGTCGGACACGCTGGCCGCGTTGTCGCGTGCCGCGCGCGAGCTACCGCCCTGGAATATCTCGGGGTGCGGCTTTTGGATGGGCTTGGGGCTCAACGTGTAGTCGGTGAAACGGTAGAAGTCGCCCTTGAAGCTGAAGTTGTCCTGCGTCCAGATGCCCTTGAGCGCGCGGATGAATTCGTTGGTGCGGCGATAGCGCTCGTCGTGCTCCAGCCAGGGTTCGCCAATCGCCTGGAACTCGCCCTTGAACCAACCGCTCACCATGTTGACGGCAATGCGCCCGCTGGAGATGTGGTCGATGGTGGCGATCTGCTTGGCCACTACGGCCGGGTTCCAGGGGCCGGGCAGGATGGCGGCTATCACTTTCAGCTTGGTGGTTGCATGCAGTAGCGCCTGGCTGAAGGACACGGATTCGTGCTGGTACTCGGCGCCGTAGCCGGCGGTGAAGCGGATCTGGCTCAGCGCGTAGTCGAAGCCGGCTTTCTCGGCCGTCTGCGCCAGCTTCTGGTTGTATTCCAGGCTCCAGTCGGTGCGCTGCGCGATGGTGCTGACCACCAGGCCGCCACTGACATTGGGTACCCAGTAGGCGAACTTGACTTCTGCGGGTGGGGTGCTGGATGCGTTGCTCATGGGAAGACTCCTGTGCGTTAGAGGTGGATCAGGCGGCGACGGCTTCTTGCGCCGTGGCAGTCACTTCATCGAGGGTGGCGCGGTGCGACAGCTGGGGAACGGCGCGGGCAATCGCCAGGGCAATGCGGTCGCGCAGCGCGGGGCTGCTGATCTCGTAGCCTTCGAAGTCCTTCTCCGTCGCATATACGCCGATGGGTAGCGTGCGCGACTGGAAGAAGCTGAACAGTGGTCGCAGCTGGTGGTCGATCACCAGTGCATGGCGGTCGCTGCCACCGGTGGCGGCCAGCAGCACCGGCACATCGGTCAGCGCCTCGTGGTGCACGAAGTCGAACAGGTGCTTGAACAGGCCGGTGTACGAGCCGCGGTACACGGGGCTGGCCACGATCAGCAGGTCGGCGGATTCGATGGCGGCCACTTCGGCCTCCACGTGGGCCGGCAGCTGGCTGCGGTACAGCGCGCCAGCGAACTGCGGGCCGATGTTGCCGAGCTCGATCAGATGCACGTCGATAGGCAGGGCATCGCCCAGCGCGGCCAACAATTCTTGTACCAGCACCAGCGTGCGGGAGGGGCGCTGCAAACCACCGGATACAGCCACGACTTTGAGTTTCTTCACCATGTTGATAGGACCTCTGTTTGGAAGCCGCAACCTATTTGCAGCACAGTGGCTTTATGCGAATGGCGTGCCAGAGAAAATATTGATGTAAATCAAGGGTTTAGTGTGTTTTTATGGAGCGTGTGAGTGCTGGGTTTGCAACATGCTGCGGATGTGTTGCTGCTGGAGCAGCAGTGCCTGCGGCATAGTCGGTTTGCGCGCATGCATATGCTGTTTTTGGATGCTGGTGGGGCAGCAGATGTCGGTGGTGTTGCTGCGTCGGCAGCAAGAAGCATTGCGGGTCGGTACGGTGTGGGATGGTCTTTTCCGAACCACTGGGCTGACTTATCGCAGGAGGAAGACCGGCTGCTGAATCGACGGCTAACATTGCCATCAAAGCCCTACGGGGTTTGGTAGAGCCTTTGTATCCCTGGACACTTGCCCAGGTATCTAAAGCGTCAACGATATAAGTGAAATGCAGTCGCCATGAATTCCCTTCTTTCCACCATTCAAGCCCTAGAGGGCGAGCTACACCATCCGGGTGTTCCTTGTGAAGTCGGTCGCCTAGAGCAGTTGCTACACAAAGACTTCTCCGAGGTGGGCCGCTCGGGGCGTGAGTACGATCGCGCAACGGTCCTTCGCTTCCTGGGCGCGCAGCAGACTTCTCCGCCTGTGGTCTCAAGTGACTTCTCGGTGTATGTGCCTGCAGCCGGGGTGGCATTGCTCACTTACCGCTCGGCGCACCGCCAACAAAACGGTGGTCTGGAAAATCACACGCTGCGTTCATCTATCTGGATGCAGGTAGATGGCCAGTGGCAGCTGCGCTACCACCAGGGAACGCCAGCTGCAGAGGCCTGGTAAGCGCGACCTCGCAGAATGCGACTCGCGGTACCGACGGTTGTTCACGTATTCCGATTCACAAGAAAAAATAGCCACCAGCGCAGAAGAGCCCTGCGCTGGCAGCTATCAAAAATGAAGCAAACGCCAATATGACGGTTTAAGACAAGGCAGCCTCCCGCTCTGTCTCCGCCGCCGCTGGCGCGCTTCTTTGCCCACCCTCTCTCTTCACCTTTTCAATATCGCGGTACTGCTGCGCTGGGTGGCTGGCGGGCAGCAGGGGGCCGTCGCCAAACAGCTTTTCGCGCAGCGTGCCGGGCTTGTAGGCCGTGGGGTAGACGCCACGGCGTTGCAGTTCGGGCACCAGGTGGGTGACGACATCTTCAAAGGTTTCGTGGGCGATGGCATAGGCCAGGTTGAAGCCGTCGATGTCGGTGGCCTCCACCCACTGTTGCAGGATGTCGGCCACGGTGGCGGCCGAGCCTACGAACACCGGGCCTAGGCCGCCCACGCCGCCCCACTTCGCCAACTCTTCAATGCTCCATGAGCGGTCGCCTCCGGCCAGCACTTCCACGGCCGACAGGATGGCGTTGGTGTCTACCTTGCGTACCAGTTCGGTGGGCGCGTACTGGCCAAAGTCGATACCGGTCCAGCCGGACATGAAGACCAGCGCGCCGTCGTAGGAGGCGTAGCGCTGGTATTCCTCGAACTTGGCCTGGGCCTTGGCATCGGTCTCGTCCACGATGACCGTCACCAGGTTGTAGACCAGCAGCTTGCGCGGGTCGCGCCCGGCC
This sequence comes from Rhodoferax ferrireducens, assembly GCF_031458075.1. Taxonomy (GTDB): domain Bacteria; phylum Pseudomonadota; class Gammaproteobacteria; order Burkholderiales; family Burkholderiaceae_C; genus Rhodoferax_B; species Rhodoferax_B ferrireducens_A. Next base: position 366,740 of record NZ_JAVDXT010000004.1, read on the forward strand.
AGTGCCGCTTGCGCGCGTACATCGCGCACATAGTTCTTCAGCACGTTCTGCGTGGGTGCGGCGACGAATACGCATTCGGCATGCTTGGCCGCAAAGCTCTTGCCGAGGCCGGAGGCACCGGCCTGGTACAGCACCGGTGTGCGCTGGGGCGAGGGCTCGCTCAGGTGGTAGCCGGGCACGTCGAAGTACTTGCCCTTGTGGGCGATTTCGTGGATTTTTTCCGGGTGGGCGAAGATGCCCTTGGCGCGGTCACGCACCACGGCGTCGGCCTCCCAGCTGCCTTCCAGCAGCTTGTACAGCACCTCCACGTATTCGTTGGCCACCTCGTAGCGGTTGTCGTGGCGGCGCAGGCCGCCCTGGCTGATGTTCTTGGCGCCGCTCTCCAGGTACGAGGTGACGATGTTCCAGCCCAGGCGGCCCTGGGTGTGGTGGTCGGCGGTGGAGAGGCGGCGCGCAAAGGTGTAGGGGTGTTCGAACGAGGTGGACGCGGTAATACCTATGCCCAGATGCTCGGTCACCATGGCGATGGGCGCGGCCAGCTGCAGCGGGTCGTTCACCGGGATCTGCGCGCCTTGTTGCAGCGCGTGGTAGTTGCTGCCCTTGTAGACGTCGTAGTAGCCGATCACGTCGGCAATGAAGATGCCGTCGAAGAAGCCCTTCTCCAGCGTCTTCGCCAGGTCGGTCCAGTAGCGCAGGTCCTTGTATTCCCAGGACCGGTCGCGCGGGTGGGCCCACAGCCCGGGGGACTGGTGGGCTACGCAGTTCATTTCGAACGCGTTGAAGCGAATGTGCCGTCCCATCCATCAGCTCCAGGCGTGACGGGGAGCGTGCACACCGTTCAGGTGGTAGTTGCCCAGGTGGTAGTACTTCCAGCGCACCGGGTCGTGCAGGGTGTGCACGCGGGCGTTGCGCCAGTGGCGGTCCAGGTTGTGCTCGGCCAGGGTGGAGCGGGTGCCGGCCAGCTCGAACAGCTTGTTGGTGGCGGCAATCGCGGCTTCGGTGGTCAGCACCTTGGCTTCGGCGGTGGCCAGGGTGGCGGCGTTGACCGTGGCCTCGTTCGGCTCGGCCAGGGCCAGGTCGATGGCGCGGCCGGCGCGCTCCAGCAGGGCCTCGGCCGCATGCAGGCGCAGCGTCAGGTCGCCGATGGCGCTGATGGTGAACGGGTCTTCGGCAGCGGTTTCCTTGCCGCTGTCGATCCAGGGGCGGCTGCGGTTCTTCACGAACGCGATGGTCTCGGCAATCGCGCCAGCGGCAATGCCGCCGTCGATCGCGGCCTGGATGATTTGCGAGATGGCGCCCGCTGCCGTGGGCCGGTCGAACGCGGCTACCGGCACCAGCCGGCTCAGCGGCACGCGTACGTCCACGATCTGGATTGAGCCGGATGCTGTGGTGCGCTGGCCGAAGCTGGACCAGTCGTTCAGCACCGTCAGGCCGTCGGCGTTGCGGTCGGCAAACGCCAGGTAGCCCTTGCCCTCCAGCGGGTCCACCGTGACGATGGGCACGATGTGCGCCAGCAGCGCGCCGGTGGTGTAGAACTTCTGGCCGTTCACCACAGCGGTGTCGCCCTCGATCTTGAAGGTGGTCTCGAAGGCGGCCACGTTCTTGCTGTTTTTTTCCGAGAACGCATTGCCGAAGCGTATGCCTTGCAACACCAGGCCGAACAGCTCGGCCTGCTGGGCCGGCGTGCCATCCAGCCCGATGTGGGCGACCAGGGCCAGGTGGTTTTGCGTGATCTGGGCCAGGCTGGAATCGCCCTCGGCCAGGATGCGTATCACCTGCGCCAGCGTGGCGTAGGAGACGCCCGCACCGCCATAGGCTTTGGGCACGTTAATGCCCCACAGCCCGCTTTGCGAATACGCGTCCAGCTCTGAAAGTGGTAGCAGGCCTTCGCGGTCGCGCAGTGCGGATTCGGTGCGGAACTCGGCTGCCAGGCGGTGCGCCACGGTGATGGCTTCGGCATCGTCGCGGATCACGTGGGCCGGTTGACTGGGGCGGGGGCGGGCGGTGAACGGCGCGGTGGAGTTGACGCGGGGGCGGTCCAGGGTGGCAGTGCTCATGGTGATTCCTTGAAGATGAAAGAACGCTTCAAACCTTGCGGCCTGTGCCGTTGCCGATTTGCCAGACGTAGGGCGGCTCGGTGCCGTTGATGCGCCAGTCGCCCACGATGCGCGACTTGTAGACGATGGGGTTGTGCGATGCCACGGTGCGGGCGTTGCGCCAGTGCCGGTCCAGCGACTTGCTGGTGCTGGCGGCGGATGCGCCCAGCGCGTTGAACAGGTCGGTGCCCGCGCGCAGCACCAGCTCGGACACGACGATCTGGCCCTGGGCGGATTCGATTTCGGCGTCGATATTGGCCTGGCGTTCGGCCTCGGCGTTGTCGCCCTGCAGCCGCGCTTCAAATGCGCGCTGGGCGGGCAGGGTGGCGCGCAGGGCCGTGGCCTCGGCGGCATAGACCAGGGCCGATATCTGGCCCACCACTTGCTGGATTTGCGCGTCCTGGCTGACGTGCGATGCATTGCCGTTGCTGTAGACGCGCTGGCGGTCCCGCACCTGCTGGGCCACATCGCGTTCAATCGCGCGGCCAATACCGGCCAGCGTGGCCAGGTGGAACAGCTGGTAGTAGGCGGTCTGGTACTTGAAGCGGGTCTCGAAGGGGAAGATGTTTTCTTCGGCAATCTTGGCGTCGGTGTACACCGAGGTGCCGCTGCCGGTGGTGCGCTGGCCAAAGCCGTCCCAGTCGTCCTGCTGCACCACGCCCGGCTGGTGGGTGCTGACGGCGGCGATGATGTCTGCGTTGTTGTCGGCACGGCGCGCGTACAGGTCGATCCAGTCGGCAAAGATGCTGCCGGTGCTGTAGAACTTGCGGCCATTGGCCACCCATTCGCCGTCCTTCTGCGACACCTTGGTGATCACGTCGCCGATGGCCACGCTGCCCACTTCCGACCAGGCATTGCCCACCAGCTCGCCCGCCACAAAGCGCTGCAACCACAGGTCGCGCTGCGCGCTGGCCGGGGCGTTGAGCCGGTCTTCGACAAACGCGAAATGCCCGCGCAGCGCCTGGGTGACGTTGGAGTCGGCTTCCGACAGTTCGATCAACAGCTGGAACAGCTGCGGAATCGACGCGCCGCCGCCGCCATGCTCCACCGGCACCCGCACCGCGCCAAAGCCCGCCTGCTTCAGCCAGGTGATGGGTTCAAACGGCAGGGTGCGGGTGCGCTCGCGCTCCAGCACGGTGTCGGCGATGCGCTGGAAGATGGGGCGGAACTTCTCGGCCAGCGCCGGGTGGTCGTAGGGGCTGGGCCGTGCGTCGTGAACGCTAGGGGGAGCAAAAACCTGTGGTGTGCGATCCATGCTGATATGCCTTTTGGTTACAAGCCGCAAACGATTAACGGCATGTTGGCTATGTGCGAATCCTGTGCCAATATTTTTGTATTTGAAATCAAGGGTTTAGGTGTTCTGTGGGGCGGCGGGTCTGCTGTGTTTGCAGCAGGCTGCGGTTGGGGTGCTGCAAGGGCAGCAGCCAGGGCCAGGCTGCGCAAGGCGCCTCTGGCCTGTGGAGGATCGCAGGGAAGAGTTCCTAATTTGATAGCGGTCTGCGCAGGTACTACCTGCGCTAGAGGCCTAAAACGCTTGTAATTCTGCAGGGCGCGTTGCCGCTGCCCAGCGCAGCCCGGTAGTGGCATCAAACAGGTGGTTGCGCTGCGCTTCCCAGGTCAGCGTGACTTCGTCCCCCGCCCGTGCGAAGTAGCGGCCATGCAGCCGGGCCAGCCAAGGGCCCTGGTCTTCGGCGCCCACCACCGTGCCGTACAGCTCGGTCGCCGCGCCCAGGTGGTCCAGGCTGTGCACCCGCAGGCGCAGGCGGGGTGCGTCGGCGGGCAAGGGGCTGTCTCCGGTCCACAGCAGCAGATGTTCGGGCCGCACGCCCAGGTGAACTGGCGCGCCCTCTGGTCCTGTGCTGCCGGGGGGCGCGGGCAGGTGCACGCCGGGGCCTAGGGTCAGGCCCTGGGGGCTCCAGCGGGCGTGGATGAGGTTCATCGGCGGGGAGCCAATGAAGCGGGCGACGAAGGCGTTGGCGGGGTGGTCGTACAGCTCCAGCGGTGCGCCGATTTGTTCGATGCGGCCCGCGCGCAGCACCACGATGCGGTCGGCCATGGTCATGGCCTCTTCCTGGTCGTGGGTCACGTAGACGGTGGTGGTGCCCAGCTGGCGCTGCAGGGCGCGGATTTCGGCGCGCATCTGCACCCGCAGCTGGGCGTCCAGGTTGGACAGCGGTTCGTCGAACAGAAAGGCCACCGGCTCGCGCACCATGGCCCGGCCCATGGCCACGCGCTGGCGCTGGCCGCCGGAGAGCTGGCGCGGGTAGCGCTCCAGGTAGTCGTCCAGGTGCAGCACGGCGGCGGCTTTGGCGATGCGCGCCTGCACCAGCGCCTCGGGCTGGCGTTGTTCGCGCAGGCCGAAGGCCATGTTGTTGCGCACTGTCATGTGCGGGTACAGCGCATAGCTTTGGAACACCATGGCCAGTTTGCGCTGCTGGGGCGGCAGGTGGTCGATGCGCTGGCCGTCGAAGGCAATGCTGCCGCCGTCGCTGCGCTCCAGCCCGGCCAGCGCGCGCAACAGGGTGGACTTGCCGCAACCAGACGGGCCGACCAGTACGACGAACTCGCCCTCGGCGATGTGCAGGTCGATACCGTGCAGCACGGCGGTGTCGCCATAGGTCTTGTGCAGGCCGGAGATGTGGATGTTGGCCATGGGATTCCTAGCGACCAGCACCGGCGCTGAGGCCGCCGATCAGGTTTTTCTGGAAAGCCAGGGCCAGCAGGTAGACCGGCGCAATGCCGACCAGGGATGCGGCGGCCATCTGGCCGAAGTTGACGATGCGCTCGCCCTGGAACAGCGAGATGGCCACGGTGATACTGCGCAAATCGGGCCGGCTGTTCAGCACCGATGCCAGCAGGAATTCGTTGTACGACAGGATCAGGCAGACCAGCGCGGTGGACACCAGGCCGGGCCACAGCAGCGGCAGGTTGATGCGCCACAGCGTCTTCCAGTAGCCCACGCCGTCCAGCCAGGCGGCCTCGTCCAGCGCCAGCGGTATCTGCTTGAAGAAGCTGCGCAGCAGCCAGAAGGCCACCGGCACGTTCACCAGCCCGTGCACCAGGCCCAGGCCGACCAGGCTGTTGTTCAGCCCCAGCCAGCGCAGCAGAAAGAACAGCGGCAGCAGGGCCACCACCGGCGGCGCTACATAGCTGGACAACAGCGCCCCGGCCAGCCAGCGGCCGCGCTGCAGCTTGACCACGGCGTACACCGCGGGCACGGCAATGGCCAGGGTGATCGCCACGCTGAGCACGGCCACGGCCAGTGAATTCAACAGGTGCAGGTGCAGCGGGGCGATGTCGAACACCTTGCTCCAGTTGGCCAGCGTGGGGTGCAGCGGCAGGAACTGGCCGGACAGCACTTCGTCCCGCGTCTTGAACGAGGTGGCGGCCAGAAAGGCGATGGGCAGCATGAAGAACACCAGCACCGCCGCCATTGCCGCCCACAGCCAGGCGCGCAGCGGCGGCCTGGGGAAGCGCAGCTTGTGCAGGCGCAGCGGCAGATGCCATAGCGGCAGTGGCGAAGTGGGTGGGTTGGGCAGGTAGGACATGGGGGCTCCGGCAGCAGGTGTCTGGTGTAGGCTGTCTGGGCCGGCTTCAGCCGGTGCGGCGTTCCACCCATTGCAGGGCTTTGAGGATCGGCCAGGTGACGGCGGCCACCGCCAGCGAGAACACCAGGGTCTGGGCGGCAGCCGCTCCGATATTGAAGTTCTGCAGGCCAGTCTTCCAGACCTCGTAGCTGGCCAGCGTGGTGGCGCTGCCCGGGCCGCCGGCGGTGAGGATGTAGACCAGGTCGAAGGTCTTGAGCGACATCACCACCCGCAGCAAAAAGATGCCCAGCAGCGCAGGGGCCAGCAGCGGCAGGGTGATCTTCAAGAAGGTGCCGCGCGGGCTGGCGCCGTCCAGCGCGGCGGCTTCAAAGACGTCGGCCGGCAGGGTTTGCAGGGCGGCAAAGCACAGAATTACCACGAAGGGCAGCCACTGCCAGGTATCGGCCAGCAGCACGGCCGGCAGGGCCCAGGTGTCCGAGCCCAGCAGCGACACCGGCTCGCTGATCCAGTCCAGGCGCAGCAGCGTGCCGTTGACCAGGCCGCCCGCCGGCGCCAGCAGCAGCTTCCAGGCCACGCCCACCAGCACCGGCGGGGTCATCAGCGGCAGCAGCACCAGGCTGCGCACGAACTGGCCCTGGCGCAGCGCCTGTAGCAGCAGCGCGATGAGCAGGCCCAGGCTGAGTTGGATGAAGCTGGCCGGCAGGGCATACAGCACGGTGCGCAGCAGGGTCTGGGCAAACGTGCTGTCGCGCCACAGCGCCTGGAAGTTGGCTGCGCCGTTCCAGGCCGCCAGCGGCTGGCCCAGGCTGGAATGCGTGAAGGCCAGCGCCAGCGTGTACAGCGCGGGCACGATGGACACCACCAGCAGGCCGAAGCTGCCGGGGGTCAGCATCCACAGCGGCGCGCTGCGCGCCAGCCTTGGGCTCACCCGGTTCGGGCGCAGTGCGGCCATGGCTTCAGGCGCTCAGCAGCTGTTCCCAGCGGGCCTGGGCGGCGGCCAGCGCGTCGCGCGGCTTCTTCTTGCCGGACACGATCAAGGCCAGTTGCTCGGTCAGCGCGTCCATCAGCTGCGGGCTTTGGGCTTGCAGCGGCCAGGCCAGGGCACTGCCGATGGTGGCCTGGATTTCGGCCTGCAGCGCAGGTGCGGCCTTGCCATACACCGGGCTGTTGAGCACCGAGCTGCGGTTCGGGTCGATGCCGCTGCCGGGCAGCACGTCCTGCTTGAGCGACACATCCTTGCTGGTCGCCCATTTGATGAATTCCCAGGCCAGCTCGGTCTTCTTGGTGCCGGTGGTGATGCCCAGGCCGAAGCCGGCATTCAGGGCGGCCCGCGGCGTGGTGTTTTTGCCGCCCACAGGCAAGGCCACCAGCGCCCATTTGTCGACGATCTGCGACGACTGCGGGTCTTGCGCGGTGACGCCCAGGTCGGTCCAGAAGTCGATCATCGCGGCCTTGCCGGACAGAAAGGCCGGCAGCGCGTGTTCGAACGCGGTCTCAGCCGGGGTGGGCAGGGCGTAGGGCACGATGCGCAGCAGCTCTTCGGCGGCGGCGATGGCTTCCGGGCTGGTCAGCGCGGGCTTGCCGTCGGCAGTGAAGAAGCTGCCGCCAAAGCCGGCCAGCCGGTTGGCGTAGGACGAGCCCACGATCACCGGGATCTTGAAGCCCTGCACCGCGGCACCGTAGATGCCGTTGGCCGATTCTTTCTGGGTGATGAGCTTGGCAGCCTGGTAATAGTCTTCCCAGGTTTTGGGTGCGCTCAGCTGGTGGCGGGCGAAGATTTCTGTGTTGTAGAACAGCACGTGGGTGTCGCCGTCGTAGGGTAGGCCCCAGCGGCGGCCGTTGCGCAGGGTGTAGGTGTCGTACAGCGAGGGCAGGAAGTCGGCAGGCTCGATCTGCGCCTGGTCGCGTGCTATCCAGTCGGTCACGTCCACTACCACTTTGTCGGACACCAGCGCGCCCAGCGTATGGTAGAAATAATCGATCACATCGAACTGGTTGGCGCCCGACTGCACATCCAGCGTGGCCTGCGCATGCAGCTGGTCGTACGGCACGGGGGTGATGTTGATCTTGGCGCCGGTCAAGGCCTCGAAGTCTTTGGCCAGCAGCTTGCCGGCCACGGCGTGGGGCTGGTTGAACAGCAGGTTCAGCGACTGGCCCGCATATTTTTTGCTGTCTGTGCTGGCAGCGGGGGCTGGTGCGGATGCGGCCGGTGCTGGCGCGGCGGGCTCTTTGCCGCAGGCGGCAAGCATGCCCGCTGCGCCCAAGGCGGAGGCCGTGCCCAGGAAGCGGCGGCGGTTGAAGGGGGACGCATCGAATGGAGTCATGGTGGTCTCGCTGTGTGGATGTTGATATGCCATCTGTATAGAAGCCGCGGTAAATTTGCGGTGCATTGCATATATGCGAATGGCATGCCAGTCCACTTTTCTTTATGAATCAAGGGTTTACGTATTCCTGGGTTCGGCGGTTTGCTGTGCCTGCAGCAGGTTGCGAACAGATTGCTGCCAAACAAGCAGCACGCCAAAGTCAAAGCGGGCCCACAGCTTTCGCTGTGGGCCCGCGGGGTCGGCAAGGGGATGGCTGGGTCAGGAATAGAAGCTGGGATGGGGAAGGGTATCGTTCAGCGCCCATTCGCCCAGCTCGCGCAGCTTGTAGTCCACCGGGTCGTGCAGGGTGTGCACGCGCAGATTGCGCCAGTAGCGGTCTAGCCGCAGTGCAGCCGTGGTGGCGCGCGCGCCGGTGACTTCGAACATCCTGTGCACCACGTCCAGGCTGGCGCGGGTGGTAGCCACCTTGGCGGCGGCCACGGCAATGGCGACGGCGCCGCGTTCGGCCTCGGTGAGCGCCGTGCCGCGGGCCCAGGCCTGGTCGAAGGCGGTGGCGGCGTTTTGCAGCAACAGGCGTGCGCCTTCGAGCGCCAGCCAGAAGTCGCCGTAATGGCCGAGGATGTACGGGTCTTGCTGGGCCGACGCCGCGCCGGAGGCCATCCACGGCCGGCCTTGCTGCAAAGTGAACTGGCGCGCTTCGGCCAGTGCGCCTTCGCCCAGGCCCTGGTAGATGTGGGCCAGGATCAGCTGTGCCAGCAGGGGGCGCAGGCAGGCATAGGGCGTAGACAGCGGGCCGGGGTCGGTCAGCAATTCGTCTGCAGCGACGGCCACCTGGTCGAAGACGACGCTGCCGCTGTCGGTTTGCCGCTGGCCCATATTGTCCCAGTCGTTCAGCACGCGGATGCCGGTGCGGGCGGTAGGCACCACGCTAATCAGCAGGCGGCCATGGACGTCCAGGGCCGAGGCCAGCAGCATGTCGGAGTCGCTGGCGCCCGAGCAAAAGCTTTTGCGGCCGGTGAAGGTGTAGCTGCCATCGGCCTGCTGCAGTGCATGGGTGGATTTGTCCAGCGGGTTCAGTGCATTGCCCCAGAACCAGCGCTGCGCCAGCGTTTGCTCTATCCAGGGCTGCCACTGTGCGGGGCGGCCAAACAGTTGCGTGGTGGCCAGCAACAGGTGGTGGAAGGCGAATAAATGGGCCAGCGCGCTGTCGACCTGCGCAAAGCTGCGCACTACCTCCAGCGTCTGCTGCCAGTTGGCGCCCAGGCCACCGAGTGCGGTGGGCACGCTCAGGCCCAGCAGGCCGCTGGCGCGGATGGCATCGCGCTCGGCCTTGGCGGTGCCGCCGCGCTGGTCGCGGGCCACGGCGGTGGCGGCCAGCGCCTGGGTGACGGATTGCACGCTGTCCTGCCAAGGCAGGCGGGCCTCACCCTCGCCTTTTCCCGTCTCCGACTGAAAATGCTTCATGCGGCGGTCTCCTCGCGCACGGCAGCATGCGGTGCGCGGGCGGCCGGGGGCACGATGTCGTTGGCAATCACCTCGCCAAACGGGCCGGTGATGTTGGCCGTGCCGGGCGGACGGGTGTTCTCCAGCGGCAGCAGCGGGAACAGCAACTCGGCCACGCGGTAGGCCTCTTCCAGATGCGGGTAACCCGAGAAAATGAAGGTATCGACGCCTAACGCCGCGTACTCCTGGATGCGGGCGGCCACCTCTTGCGGATTGCCGACCAGGGCCGTGCCGGCACCGCCGCGCACCAGGCCGACACCGGCCCACAGGTTGGGCGATACCTCCAGCTTGTCGCGCCGCCCGCCGTGCAGCGCGGCCATGCGCTGCTGGCCCACCGAGTCGAAGCGCGAGAAGGCTTTTTGCGCAGCCGCAATCGTGTCGTCGGTGACGAAGGAGATCAGCTCGTCGGCCGCACGCCAGGCCGCGTCGCTGGTCTCGCGCACGATCACATGCAGCCGGATGCCGAAGCGCAGCGTGCGCCCGTGCACGGCGGCGGCGGCACGGGCCTTGGCGATCTTGTCGGCCACATCGGCCGGCGGCTCGCCCCAGGTGAGGTACACGTCCACCTGCTCACCGGCCAGGGCAATTGCCGCGTCGGACGAGCCACCAAACCACAGCGGTGGATACGGCTTTTGCACCGGGGGGTACAGGGTCTTGGCGTTCTCCACGCGCAGGTGCTTGCCGCTGAAGTTGACGGTTTCGCCAGCGGCCACACCGCGCCAGATGCGCAGGAATTCATCGGTGACTTCGTAGCGCTCGGCATGGGTCAGAAAGCTGCCGTCGCCGTGCTGTTCATCCGGGTCGCCGCCAGTCACCACGTTGATGAGCAGGCGCCCGTTGGAGAAACGGTCTAGCGTGGCAGTCTGGCGTGCCGACACGGTGGGCGAGATGATGCCGGGGCGGATCGCCACCAGGAACTTGAGCCGCTCGGTCCACGCGGCCAGGGACGACGCGACCACCCAGGAGTCTTCACAGGACCGGCCGGTGGGGATCAAGACGCCTTCATAGCCCAGCTCGTCGGCCGCCTGCGCCACCTGCCGCAGATAGTGGTGGCTGACGGTGCGCGCACCGCGCGAAGTGCCCAGGTAGCGGCTGTCGCCGTGCGTGGGAAGAAACCAGAAAATCTGCATGGCGGGCCTTTGTAGAGATGTCGCTAACGTAGAAGCTAATGCCATGGATCAGCAGTAAGCATGCCAGTGCGGCATCCCCTTGGTGGCGTGGCCGCTGCCGTGTTTTTCTGCTGCTACAGCAGCAGTCCATCACCAGCATTGCTGGCATTTACGCAGCGGGAAGGCCTGGTTGCTGCTACAGACGCATTTCACCTATGCATATCTGAATTGCGTGCTTGGTCTTCGGCCTGAAACCCGCAGAATCTGCTGGATACGCAGCAACCCAAGGTTTCACACGTGAGTACTGTTTGGATGGAAGCCACCCCGCCTGTTCTGGATGCCGATGCAGCTGCTGCGCAGCCAGCATCGCTGCAGCAAGTTGCCCAGCAGCTGGCAGCCGTTTTCGCTGCCACGGCCGCGGAGCGGGACGAACGTGGCGGCACGCCCAAGGCCGAGCGCGATGCCTTGCGCAGCAGCGGCCTGCTGGCCTTGAGCATTCCGGTCGAGTTCGGCGGCATGGGGGCCAGCTGGCGCGAGACCCTGGACGTGGTGCGGCTGTTGGCCCAGGCCGATAGTTCGCTGGCCCATGTGTTCGGCTTCCACCATCTGATGCTGGCCACCGTGCGCCTGTTCGCCCAGCCGCAGCAGTGGCAGCCCTGGTTTGAGCAGACCGCGCGCCGGCGCTGGTTCTGGGGCAATGCGCTGAATCCGCTGGACGACAGAACCCTGTCCAGCGTGCACGGCCCCTGGCGCGAGTTCACCGGGCAGAAGAGTTTTTGCTCGGGTGCGTTGGACTCCGAAATGCTGATCGCCTCGGCCCGTGAAGCCGATACCGGGGCTTTGCTGGTTGCGGCGCTGCCTACCGGTCGCTCGGGCATTTCGGTATCGCCCGACTGGAACAATATGGGCCAGCGCCAGACCGACAGTGGCAGTGTGACTTTTGAAAAAGTGCGTGTGGAGCACCACGAGCTGCTGGTCGATCCCGGGCCCTTGTCTACACCGTTTGCCTGTCTGCGGCCCCTGGTGTCGCAGCTGGTGCTGGCCAATGTCTACCTGGGGATTGCCGAAGCGGCCTTCAACGACGCCCGCTACTACACCTTGCATGAAGCCCGACCCTGGCACGCCGCCAAGGTGGCGCAGATGACAGACGACCCCTATGTGCTGGGCCACTACGGCGACTTCTGGGTGGGGCTGGAGGGTGTACGCGTGCTGGCCGACCGCGCAGCCGAGCGTCTGGATGCCGCCTGGCTGCGGGGTGCGGCTTTGACCGAAAAAGAACGCGGCGAGACGGCGCTGGCAGTCGCCACAGCCAAGGTAGCCGCCACCCACACCGGGCTGGACATCTGTACCCGGATGTTCGATGTGGCGGGAGCGCGCGCCACCCACGGTGGTCTGCGGTTGGACCGCCACTGGCGCAATCTGCGCACCCATAGCCTGCACGACCCGGTGGCCTACAAGCTGCGCGAGATTGGCGAGTGGGCGTTGAAACAGCAATATCCCGTACCGAGCTTTTACTCATGAACATACAGTCCAGCTACCTGCACACACCGGACGTCTTCGAGCCCGCAGACCGGCTCTGGGAGCCGCCGCAACTGCTGACCTTGCCCGACCCGCGCAAGCTGACCACCTCCATCCGCGCGACCGCCCAGGTATTTGAAGACCCGCGCTCGGTGGCCTTGCTGGAGCGCATCCGCATGGTGGCGCCCAGCGATGCCAGTGTGCTGATCATCGGCGAGACCGGTACTGGCAAAGAGCTGATTGCCCGCCATGTGCACGACCTGAGCCAGCGCCGCAGCCGCCCGTTCGTAGCGGTGAACTGCGGGGCTTTTTCCGAGACCCTGGTGGAGAGTGAATTGTTTGGCCACGAAAAAGGCGCGTTTACCGGCGCCTTTGCGGCCAAGACCGGCTGGTTTGAAGCGGCCAATGGCGGCACCCTGTTTCTGGATGAGATTGGGGACTTGCCGCTGTCCATCCAGGTCAAGCTGCTGCGGGTGCTGCAGGAGCGGGAAGTGGTGCGTCTCGGCTCGCGCAAGAGCGTGCCCATCGACGTGCGCGTGGTAGCGGCCACCAATGTGCGGCTGCAGGACGCGGTGGCCGCCGGCCATTTCCGCGAAGACCTGTTCTATCGCTTGCATGTGGTGCAACTGGCCCTGCCCACGCTGCGCGATAGGCCCGGCGACATCCTGCCGCTGGCACGCCATTTCATCGAGGAATACCGCGGTCGGCTGGGCTATGGCCCGGTGCGGCTGGATGCGCAGGCCGAGCGCAAGCTGGGCGAACACAGCTGGCCCGGCAATATCCGCGAGCTGGAAAACGTGATCCACCATGCGCTGCTGATCTGCCAGCACGGTGTTTTGGGTGCGGACGATCTGCATCTATCGTCGATGCAGATCCAGCGTCGTCCTGCAGAGAGCGAAGCGCCCCAGGGTACGCCCCAGCAGGCGCTGGAGGCGGCGCTGCACGGCCTGTTCAACGAATCCCATGACGACCTGTTCGAACAGATCGAAGACACCGTGATGCGTGCGGCATTCGAGTTTTGCCACCGCAACCAGGTGCAGGCCGCCAAGCTGTTGGGTATCAGCCGCAACATCTTGCGCGCGCGCCTGATCAAAAGCCGGGAGATCTCCGCGCTGAAGTAGCCAGCTGGCGCTGCACATACTTGAGCAGGCCGTCGCATGCGTCCTCCACCAGGTCCAGCACGTCCTCAAAACCGCGGTCACCACCGTAGTAGGGGTCTGGCACGACGGGGCTGTCGTGGCGCTCACAGAACTCGGTCAAGCGCCGGATCTTGGCGTGGTGGCGGGATGGGCTTTCGCTTTGTGCCAAGGCCAGGTTGTCCCAGTCCATCACCAGGATCAGGTCGTGGGCTTCAAAGTCCGCGTCCAGTATTTGGCGGGCCCGTAGGTGGGACAGGTCGTAGCCGCGCCGGGATGCATGTGCTTGGGAACGGGTGTCCGGCGGGCTGTTCGGATGGTAGTTATGGGTGCCCGCAGAATCCACCTGGATCTGCTGGCCCAGGCCGAGCGCGGCTACCTTGTGCAGAAACACGCCGTGGGCGGTCGGGCTGCGGCAGATGTTGCCCATGCAGACAAACAGAACAGAGAAGGTTTTCATCGTCCAATCGTGTGAGGTGTGCGGAAGTGGTGGTGCGGATCATGCTGGAACCCACGGTATCAGAAGTCGCTCGCACAGGTGTGTGTACGGGGTTTAATGCTGTATATTAATACAGTATTTTGTCAATATCCGCATGGAAGGAACCCGTATGGAAGCCCTGATCGAAACCCTATACACCGTCACGCTCACCGACTATCCAGGGCTGCCTGCCAAGGAGCGTATCGCCGCGGAAGCGCGCTACTGCAAGGCGTTGGAGCGGCGGATCGGCCCGCCGGAGGATGTGGTGCATGCGCTCAAGGCGGTAGAGCGGCTGGCGGACGATGGCGATGTGTCGGAGCTCACTGACGAAGCCCGTCGGCTGGTAAGCCAGTGGCATCTGGCCTGCAACACGGCGCGGACCGCAGGCCTGCAAGGCCTGGGCGATCTGCCCGAAGCCTGGTTTGAGGTACGCGTTTCGTGAGCATCCTCTAGCCATGTGGGTGGTGGTTGACCCACAATCTTCTCAAACTTTGAAAGGCCGTGGCTGTCTGGATGGCGCGCATTGCTAGCGTCGAATATCAAGCTCTGAACCTTATGCTGAATATCGCCCTTATGTCCTTTGCCGCTGTGCTTGCCGCCGCCGGGGCGTCCGTTTTGGCGCCGCCCTGGTTGGGGCGCAATCTCAGCCTTTGGGAGGGCTTGCTCTGCGGCGGCTTGGCGTGGCTCATTGCCGGCCTGGTGCTGCGTTACCGGAAGCGCCAGGAGCGCAAGCGGCTGATTGGCATGCGCGACTCTGCTTTGTGGTGATTTCGTAGTCTTTTTGCTATTTAAATAGTAGCTGCTGGCGCTTATTGAATATGCGCCAGAGACCAATTTGTTCTTGGATTTTCTAGGTGCTGGCGCAAGCCTCACTCCACCTTGACGCCGCCTTTTTCGATCACCGTGCGCCAGCGCGAGAGTTCGCTGACGATCAGGTCGGCAAATACCTTGGGCGGGCTGGGCATGGCCTCCGCGCCTTCGCTGGCCAGGCGGTTGCCGATTTCCGGCGAGGCCAGCGCCTGGTTGATCTGCTGGTTCAGCTTGGCGATGATGTCCGGCGGGGTTCCGGCGGGTGCCACCACCCCATACCACTGGTCGGCCTCGAAGCCCGGATAGCCGCTGGCAGCGACCGTGGGCAAGTCGGGCACCGCCTTGACGCGGTTCGGTGACGACACCGCCAGCGCCCTCAGCTGCCCGGCCTTGACCTGGCCCATCACCGCGGGCACGCCGGTAAACATCAGCTGGATCTGCCCGGCCACCAGGTCGGTCACCGCGGGGGCTGTGCCTTTGTAAGGCACGTGCTGCATCTGCGTGCCTGTCTGCAGCTTGAAGTATTCGGTGGCGATGTGCGCCGCGCTGCCGTTGCCGCCCGATCCGTAGTTGATCTTCCCCGGGTTGGCCTTGGCATAGGCGACCAGTTCCTGCACCGTCTTCACCGGTAGCGAGGGGTGTACGACCAGCACGTTGGGCACCCGTGCGACCCAGGCCACCGCGGCAAAGCTTTTGATTGGGTCATAGGGCAGGCGCGGATACAGCGACGGCGTCACCGCCAGCGTTCCGATGTGGCCCATCAGCAGGGTGTAGCCGTCGGCCGGTGCCTTGGCGACTTTGTCCGCGCCTATGCTGCCCCCGGCGCCGGGCACGTTGTCTATGACCACCGACTGGCCCCAGGCCTGGGTCAGCTGCTGGCCGATGGTGCGGCCCAGGATGTCGGTTGAGCCGCCGGGGGTGAAGGGCACCACCATGCGGATCAGCTTGTTGGGGAAACTGCTTGCGGCCGATTGCGCTGCTGCGGACAGCGGCAATGCGGAGGCCAGCAGCGCCAAATTGAAGTGGCGGCGGGACGCCGAGGTGTGGATGGTTGTCATATGCGTGTCTCCTTGGATTTTTTAGCGGGGAAGTGTGGCGCTTGCGGTTATCAGGCCTTGCCAACCTGGGCAATGAGCCGGTCTGCATAGGCTTGCCAAGGGGCTTTGTCGGCGATGCCGTCGAATACCCCTTCGCGTGCCAGCCCGGCCACCCAATCCTGCTTCTCGGCGATGGCACTGGCCATCACGGGAGCGAAGCCGCCTTCTTCCACCGTATGGGCCGATTCGCGCATTTCCTCGGCACGGCGTTTGCCGTGCTGCACCACCCGGCTGAAGAAGTAGGCGCCTTGTGCCTCCCAATCGATCTGGGGAAAGGTTTCTTTCAGCGTGGGCAGTACATGGTCTTCCACGCCATAGCGGCGGGCGTTGGTATAGCTTTCCACCACCAGGGCTTCCAGGCCTTTGATCATGATGCTGCGGCTCATCTTGATGGCCGAGGCGATGCCGAGCTTTTCCGACACCGCCTTCGCGTCCATGCCCCAGGCCGTGAGCTGGGGTACCAGCGTTGCGGCATGTTCGCCACCCAGCAGCATAGGCACGCGGATGCCATAGGGCGGCACCGAGGTCATGACGCCGGCTTCAACATATTGCGCGCCGGCCGCTTCCAGCGCTTGGGCCGCACGCAGCTTGGTACCGGGCGAGGCGGAATTCAGGTCCAGGAACACCGTGCCCGGACGCACATGGCGTGCGGCTTCTTCCGCGACCGCCCAGGTGTTCGATGCCGTGACCGCCGACACCAGAAAGTTGCTGCTCGCGCACAGGTCCGCCATGCCGGTTGTGACTTGCATGCCGTGCGTCTGCGCGGCTGTGCGGGCCTGCGCGCCCGCGGCGCCGGTGAACTTCAGGTCCCAGGCATGGACCGATGCCACTCCGGGTTTGCCGCGCAGGCCGCGGCCGAAAATGCCGCCCACCTCGCCGTAGCCGATGATGCCGAGAATCGTGTCCATGCCTGTCTCCTTGTTTGAGGGCCAAAGTTGCGTTTTATCAATGTCTATGCCATCGAAACGGCGCTGTGGGTGTCCCGGTTTGCCCATGTCGCATTGTGTGAAGCCTTGACCCATCCAAGGTTGCTTTATCGCAGCGGGACCGTTCGAATCGGTTGATGAAGAAGATTAAAAAACATGGCACGATGGTTTTTTTGTGAAGCCGTGATCCATGCTGTCCTTGCACAAGCTCCGCACCCTGGGCACCGTCGTGCGTCTGGGGGGTATTCGACCCTCCGCTGAACCTTTGTTGCGGGCCGCGTCCGCTGTGAGCCGGTCGGTGGGGCTGCTTGAGGCTTCATTGGGTACTGCGCTGTTCGAACGCAAGGGGCGAGGCATGCTTTTGACCCCCATGGGGGAACTGGCCCACAAGCGCTTTTTGCGTATCGCGCAGGAACTGGGGGCGGTGCTGGACGAGGCCGCAGTAGGAAGAGACTCTCTGACGGCAGCGGCGCTGGATGTCCTCTACGACGAAAAGCGCCTGCTGGCGGTTTCCCTGCTGGCCGAAGTCCACCACATGCCGACGGTCGGGCGGCACCTGGGCGTTTCACAGCCGGCCGTTAGCGCAGCGGTGGCGCGGCTGGAGCGCGCGCTCGGGCACAAGCTCTTTCTGCGCACCGCGCGCGGCCTGATGCCCACCGATGTGGGGGCCCGATGGGTGCGCCGCTTCGACCGGGTGCTGGCCGAGCTCCGTTATCTGGAGGACGACGTGGCCGCGGCCCGGGGCACGATGGAGGGCGTGATCACCGTCGGGACATTACCGCTGGTCCGCACCCATGTGTTGCCATGCGCGATCAGCAGCTTGCTGGCGAAGCACCCCCGCTTGCAGGTGCAGTCTGTCGAAAGCCCCTACGAGCAGCTGTGCGCCGGGCTGCTGAGCGGCAAGGTCGACTTCATTCTGGGGGCTCTGCGTCCTTTGGCCGACAAGGCGTTGACCAGCGAGCCCTTGTTTGCCGACCGGCTGGGTCTGATGGCTTCTGCCAATCACCCGTTGAATCGGCGCCGCCGCATCCGGTTCCAGGATCTGCGGGAGTTCCCCTGGGTACTGTCACGTTCCGGCACGCCCTTGCGCGAGTCGCTGGCCACATTCTTTGCGGCGCATGGCGAAGCTGCACCGATGCCCACGGTGGAAACCGGCGACCTGGCGATGGTGCGGGGCCTGCTGCTGCAGGGGCCGATGCTGACGGTCTTGTCCACCCACCAGTTGCGCTACGAAGTGGACGCCGGCCAGCTGTGCGTGCTGCGCTTTCCGATGGAGGGCTTGCAGCGCCACATCGGTGTCACCACGCGGGCTGGCGCCCATTTGTCCGTAGCGGCATTGGCTTTGTTGGCGGCGATACGGGAGTGCTCTCCAGCTGAATGAGCCAAGCTTGCCGCAGCTGAACTGCGGCCTGCGGTTAGGCGCTGTCAGTGCGTCATGCTCTTGGAGAACAGATTCACCACCAGTACGCCAGCGACGATCAGGCCCAGTCCCAGCATGGCGGGAAGATCCAACCGCTGGCCGTAGTAGATCCAGCTCACGCTCGAGATCAGCACGATGCCCGCACCCGACCAGATGGCGTAGGCAATACCGATAGGCAGGGTCTTGAGTGTCAGCGACAGCACATAAAAGGATGCGGCATAGGCCACCACCGTTACCAGGCTGGGTACCAGGCGTGTAAATCCATCGGACGCCTTGAGGGCCGTGGTTCCAGATACTTCTGCCAGGATCGCAATGCCCAGAAGCAGATAGCTTGTAGTCAGGTTCATTTCACCGCCTCGTCACATAAACGCAAAAGTACAAGAAGAATGCTGGCCTTGCGTGGCTCGTCCAGGTCGTAGGCATCCAGCATCTGGGCGAACCAGAAGCCGTCGGCAGCCAAACGGCAGACCAGCAGAAGATTGGCGACCTCTGGGGCCGATCCGTCCTGGTTCAGGGCAAGCCGCATCATGGTGTTCCAGCGCTCGCGGCACTCGGGCAAGCTCAACGCGAGCAGGGCGATGGCCCGTTGTGTTTCCACCTGCTTGCAATCACCACCGCTGTCAAAGCAGGTGCGTACGTAGGCCCGGGCATGCCGGCCTGGCGTTTCTTCCTCGATGCGGAGCGCTTGCTCGTAGCGTTCTTCAAATTCTTCGAACAGCTGGTCGCTCAGCGCATTCAGCAATGCCTGCTTGCTGCGAAAGTGGTGCTGGAGCCCGCCTTTGGTGACGCCCGCACGCTTGGAAACTGCGTCCAGGGTCAGCGCTTGTGGGCCTTCAAGCACCAGCAGTTCCCGCATGACGGCCAGCAATTGGCTGCGGACCAGTTCGGGCTGTTTTTGTCGTTGGTGGGCTAATGTCATAAAGAAACCATCTAGATGGAATGTTTATTGTAGCTGCAAACAAACTTTCACGCTGGGGTTCAATTTCCGAAGCAGCACTTCAGAATTTGCCGTTTTTGCCGATAACGGTTGTATGCAGATTTCCTCAACAACTTCGACGGGTGGGCTGGGTTCCAAGGCTGGAGGCGACATCGCTGCGCTGCAAAAGCAGTTGCGTCAGCTCACAGACCAACTGAAGAACGTGGCGTCGCTGGACATGGAGCCCAAAGCCAAAGAGGAAAGGGTGAAACTGATCCAGGCCCAGATCCAGATGGTGCAGCAGCAAATTGCCGCCATACAGCGGCAAAGCCAGCAAGAACAGATGAGCAAACAGCTCGCGGAACAAGCTGCCAAGCAAGTGAAGGCCAGCGATGCAAGCCCGGCACGTACACCGGGCCTGGGTGGGTCTGTAGACGTGTACGTGTAAGTCTTACGCCCGACGACGTTTGACGGCGTCTGCATTGAGCGATTGACCGCTGCGCCGGTCGTGCTCGTCCACTCCTTTTGGGTACCTACTCCGGCAATGCAGAATTTGCGCGCGACTTCGCCGCATGGCGTGCAAGAATAAGTCACGACACACCATCCCATTCCAAAATTCTGGGGCGACGCCATGCAGCTATCGAATTGTTTTCGACGCAACCGTTGGAAGAAGGCCGGCCTTCGTTTATGCGGTGGCCTTTGCCGTATGGGTGTGCTTGCCTGGATGGCTGCGGGGGCCACCGCGCATGCCGGGGCCTTGAATATTGCTGTCGCCAAGACGCCTTTGTCGCTGCCGATCTATATCGCCAGCCAGAAAGGATTCTTCGCGGACGAAGGGCTGGATGTGACGTTGACCGAGTGCAGCGGCGGCCACCGTTGCCTGCAGCTGGTGCTCGAGGGGCAAGCCGATGTCTCCACATCGAGTGAGTTGCCCATCGTCTTTAACAGCTTCGAGAGAACCGACTTTGCGGTGATCGCCACCATGGTCACAACGAGCCAGGATGTCAAGCTGTTGGCCCATACGCGCTCGCGTATCGCCAAGCCTATGGATTTGGCAGGCAAGCGTGTGGGGGCTGTGGCCCGTACCTCCAGCCAGTATTTTCTGGAACTGTACCTGCTGACCATCGGCCTGAATCCGCAAAACCTGACCGTGGTGAACATGCAGCCAGAGGAGATGTCCACGGCCCTGCAGAATGGCCAAATTGATGCGGTGGCCTTATGGGAGCCGTATGCCTATTCCGCCATCAAGGCGCTGGGCCGCAATGCCGTCGTTCTTCCTCCCAACCGGGCCTACATTCTGACTTTCAACTTGGTGGCGCACCGCAACGTGGTCAAACAGCGCGACGGCGACCTGGTGCGGTTGTTACGCGCCGTAGAGCGCGCCGAGCGCTTTATCCGGGAGTCGCCGGTGGAGGCCAAATGGGTGTTGCGCAACGCGTTAAAGTTGGACCAGGGCTTCGTCGATTGGGTGTGGGCGGGTGCTACCTACCGGCTGGGGCTGGACCAGTCCCTCATCAGCACCATGGAGGGTGAGGCCCGATGGGCCCGCCGCGAGGGCCACGTAACCGGGGCTGCGACGCCCAATTTCCTTGGATTAATGCATATGGCGCCTCTCAAGGCGGTCAATCCGTCGGCGGTAGGCATCCACCCCTAGTTGCTATGCGCGTGAGAACCCAGCTGATTGCCGCGATTTCTGTGACCTTGTTGGTGGGCCTCGTTGTCGCCGTGTTTACCGTCGGTGCCGCCCAGGACGAGAATGCTGCCGACGAACGCCAGTCGCGTGCGCAGACGGCCTCGCACGAGGTGTCGGGTCTGCTGGTGTTGACGCAGGAATATGTGCGCCATACCGAAGACCGGTCGGCGCAGCAATGGCGGCAGCGCCACGGCGAGATCGTGGATTTGCTGCAGGAGGAATATACGAAGGCCGGCATCGGCCCGACTTTGCTGGAGTTTCGCTCGGTGGTGCAGGCGCTGCCAGAGCTGTTCTCCAGCCTGCAGCAGCTGCCCCAGGAACCCGATAGTTTCACCCAGCGCCGCAAGGAGCTGCTGATTGACCAGCTGCTGACCAGCACCCAGGCGATGAGCGACCTCGCGTACCAGTGGTACCAGGAGGCCGCCCGCAACCGGCGCCAGGCCGAGTTGCGCTTCCAGGCGCTGGCCATTGCATCCCCGCTGGCGATGTTCGCCATTCTCGTGGCGGTATCTTTGCTGGTACGCCGGCGCGTACTCGGCCCGCTCAGCCAGCTGGACGATGCCACGGCCGCCGTGGCGCGTGGCGACCTGAACGTCCGCACCGCCTACGACCGCAACGACGAGTTCGGCCAGCTGTCGCGCCGGTTCAATGAAATGACCTTGGCGCAGGCCAAAAGCATAGAGAAGATGCACCGCACGCAAAAGCAGTTGAAGGCAGTAGCCGACAATCTGCCCGCACGCATAGCCCATGTGGATGGGGAAGGGCGCTACACCTTCACCAACGCGGGCTTGCAGCAAGCCATGGGGCAGGACGCCGACACCTTGTTTGGCCGCAAAGTGGTGGACGCCAATGGCGGGCCTGGTACGGATATGGCGCCCCATGTCGCGGCGGCGCTGGAGGGCGAGTACCGCGCATTTGAGCGAACGGTCAAGAGCGACCAAGGCGACGTTTACTACCACTCGGTCTACATCCCGGACACCGACGCAGAAGGCCAGGCCAATGGCTACTACGAGATGACTTTTGACATCAGCGAGCGCAAGCGTGCGGAGCTGGCGCAGGCGCAAAGCGAGCAGCGCATACGCAGCATCCTGACGCACGCCCCGGACGCCTTCATCGGTATCGATGCCGACAGCCGGGTGCATGAATGGAACCGCCAGGCCGAGATTACCTTTGGCTGGCAGCGCGACGAGGTGTTGGGCAAGCCGTTGATGGATTTCTTGATCCCACCGGACGCGCGCGCTGCCCATACCCACGGAATGGACAAGTTCGCCTTGACGGGCGAAGGCCCTATCGTCAACCGGCGCATTGAAATCCAGGGGCAGAACAAGCAGGGCCAGCTGATCCCGATTGAGCTGTCGGTGGCCGCAGTCCGTGACGGTGAGCGCTACGGTGCCAACGCCTTTTTGCGTGACATTACCGAACGCAAGCGGGCCGAAACCCAGCTACTCGCCAGTGAACGCCGCTTGCGGGATATCACTGACCATATCCCCGCAATGGTGGGCTATTTCGACCGGGATGAACGCTGCCTGTATGCCAACAGCACCGTGCTCCGGATCTACGGTATCAAGGCGGAAGATACCGAAAGCTACACCTTGCGCTCCGGCCTTGGCGAAGAGGCATATGCCATCCATGAACCGCACGTGCGGCAGGTGCTGAATGGCGAGGTAGCCCACTTCGACGGGCATATCCAGCACAAGGGCCAGGGCGCGTACTTCCAGGCGCACATGGTGCCGGACAGGGCCGAAGATGGGTCGGTGCGTGGTTTCTATGTCATGACATTTGACGTGACACGGGTGCGGCGTGCGGAGGTGGAGCAGGCGCGCAGCGAGCAGCTCTTGCGCGCCATCACCAACAATGTTCCGGTGCTTATTTCGTACATAGATGCCGGGCACCGTATCCAGTTTGCCAACGATACCTACCGTCTTTGGCTGGGCGCCGATCCGGTGGGCTTGGTCGGCATGCATCTGCGTGACGTGGGCGGCGCCGCGCTGTACGAGCAACGCCTGCCCTATCTAGAGCGGGCCTTCGGCGGCGAGCGCGTGGAGTTCGACAGCGAGATGCTGATGCAAGGCGTCACGCGCTCCACGCACACCTCGTATGTGCCGGATCCGCACCCGGACGGCAGCGTGCGCGGCCTGTATGCGGTGACCGTAGATGTTTCCTCCCTCAAAAGGGGGGCATAAACCCACACGCCAAGCGCTTCCTTCTGCCGGCAACTTTAAGATGCGAGAGAGCTTTTACAGGAGGACATCGGCAATGGGTATTTGGCGCAGGCTGGTTGTTTTCTGGAGCGTATGCGTGCTGTTGGCTACGGGGAGCGGGTCTGCCGCCGCGGCCGGCTTGAGCGTGGCGCTGGCGGAAGGGCCGGTGTCACTGGTTTTCTATGTCGCGCAGGCCAACGGCTACTTTGACAGCGAAGGCGTGGCGGTAACCACCCGCAGCTGCAGCAGCGGCCGTGACTGCTACCGGCTGATGGCGGATGGCAGTGTGCAGCTGGCCACGGCGGCCGAACTGGTGGCCACCATCAACAGCTTCACCCGGCCGGACCTGGCTTTTATTGCGTCCATCAGTTCCTCGGCAAACCAGATCAAGGTGGTGGCGCGCCGCAGTGCCGGCGTATCGGCGCCCGCCAGCCTGGCGGGCAAGCGCATCGGCACGGTGGTGGGCAGTTCGGCTGAGTACTTTCTCGACAGCTGGTTGCTGTTCCATAACCTGAGCGCACGCAACCAAACCATTGTTCCCTTGACGCCCGACAAGATGGTCCGGGCGCTGCAGCAAGGCGACATTGACGCTGCCGCCATCTGGGAACCGGTAGCCACCAACGCCTTGGTGGCCTTGGGCGCCGATGGCGTGCTGCTACCGGCCCCGCGCGTTTATACCCAGCACTTTGGCCTGCTCACCACCCGTGCCATGCTGGACGCACAGCAAGCCGATCTGCTCAAGCTGCTGCAGGCCTTGCTGCGTGCCGAACGCTGGATTGCGGAGCAGCCCGTGAAGGCACAGCAGGTGCTGATGGCACGCCTGGGCCTGAGCCAGGCGGTGGCCGAAGCCCATTTGCGCGAGCATGATTTCAGGATACGCATGGACCAGTCGTTGAGCAACACCATGGACAGCCAGGCGCGCTGGGCCGTCCGTGAAGGCCATGTACCGCCCAGATCCAAACCCGAAGACCTGCTGTCGGTGACCGAGCCCGCATTGCTGCGCAAGCTTGCGCCGAATGCGGTGACCATCGTTCGATAGGCCATCCGGGCTGATTTCCAGTGAAATCAATTTGCTATTGAATTTGTAGCTGGTTGCGCAGGATAAATATGCGCTGGGCACCAATTTCTTATACATGCTTGCTGTCCTAGCGCTTGCTGGCCCGCTTGGCGGGCTGCAGCAGTTCGCGCATGGCCTGCAGCGGCAGTTCGCGGCTGCGTCCGCGGCGCAGCACCAGGGAAAACTGCGACTGGTAGCCAAACTCGGCGGGCAACAGCACCTTCAGCCGGCCCTGCTCGACCCAGGACTGGGCGTAGTGCTCGGGCAGGTAGCCGATGTAGCCGCCCGACAGGATCAGGATCAGCTGGGCTTCCATGCTCTCCACCGTGGCCACGCTGCGCTTGAAGCCGTGCCGGCTGAGCTCGGTCTGGCTCCAGTAGCTGCGGCTCACCACATTCAGCTCGGACACCACGGCCGGCAGCAGGTGCTTCTGGGTAAAGCAGGGGTGCCGGTCGCTGCAGTACAGCCATTGCTGCTCGCGGTACAGCGGGTGGTAGACCAGGCCATTGGCCTTGGCGGGGAAGAAGCCCACGGCGATATCGAGCTCGTTGTCGAGCAGGCCCTTTTGCAGCTCGTAGGGGCTGCGGATCAGCAGGCTCAGGTGCATGGCCGGGTACTTGCTGGAAAACACCCCGATCGCCTGGGCCAGCGGCAGCGAGGCATCGGTCACCGTGGTGTCGAGCACGCCCATCTTTAGCGTGCCGCCGAGCTCGCCCTTGAGCGACTGGGTGTAGCGCTCAAAGCCGTCCAGCTCGCCCAGCACGCGCAAGGTTTCCGACAGCAGCAGTTCGCCCTTGGCCGTCAGCGCAAAGCCGCCGCGGCCGCGCCGGCACAGCGAGAAGCCCACATCGCTCTCCAGCTGGGCCATATAGGTGCTGATGGCCGAGGTGGTCAGGTTCAGCTCCTGCTGGGCGCGGGCAAAGCCCTGGTGGCGGGCTACGGCCGCAAAAATACGCAACAGCTTGAGATCAGCGCCCTGTGCCATGGGAAAACCCTGTGTTTGGTTATGAATTTCAAAAACTGATTATTTGTTTACTGCTATTTTTCCATAACCCAGACTGGCTAAAGATCAGCCCATCGCAGCACGTAGGCGTGCTGCCAGATGAAAAGGCTGATGCATGGTGTCCAAAGTTCTGTACCAACCCCAAAGCGGCAACGAGATGCCGCGGTTTGCCGGCCGCTCCACCATGATGCGGTTGCCCGCCATGGAAACCGCCGAGGGCCTGGACGCGGCCTTCATCGGCGTGCCGCTGGATATCGGCACCTCGCTCCGCGCCGGAACCCGCTTTGGGCCGCGGCAGATCCGCGCCGAATCCGTGATGATCCGGCCCTACAACATGGCCACCGGCGCTGCCCCGTTCGATTCGCTGGCCGTGGCCGATATTGGCGACGTAGCCATCAATACCTACAACCTGCTGGAGTCGGTGCGCATCATCGAAGACAGCTACACCCGGCTGATGCAGTACCCGGTGGTGCCCATGACCCTGGGCGGCGACCACACCATCACCCTGCCGATTCTGCGGGCCATCGCGCGCAAGCACGGCCCGGTGGCCTTGGTGCATGTGGACGCCCACACCGACACCAACGAAGACATGTTCGGCGAAAAGATCGCCCACGGCACCACTTTCCGCCGCGCGGTGGAAGAGGGCCTGCTGGACTGCAGCCGCGTGGTGCAGATCGGCCAGCGGGCCCAAGGCTATGCGAGCGGCGACTTCCAGTGGGGTGTGGACCAGGGCTTTCGCCTGGTGCAGGCCGAGCAATGCTGGTACCAGTCGCTGGCGCCGCTGATGGCCGAGGTGCGGGCCCAGATCGGCGACAAGCCGGTGTATTTGACGTTTGACATCGACGGCATCGACCCCGCCTGGGCACCCGGCACCGGCACCCCCGAGGTCGGCGGCCTCACCGCCATCCAGGCGCTGGAGATCGTGCGCGGATGCCGCGGCCTGAACATCGTCGGCTGCGATCTGGTCGAGGTGTCGCCGCCATACGACCTCAGCGGCAATACCTCGCAGCTGGCAGCGAACTTGCTTTACGAAATGCTGTGTGTGCTGCCGGGTGTGGCATACCGCTAACCGGTTTTTGGTCCATGGAACTCAAGATATTCCGCTCTACTTGGGGCGCCCAAGGCGATATGGCTGCCACCGTGGCCCAGCTGCGCGAAGCCGGCTGCGTGGGCCTGGAAGCCCGCCTGCCCATGGATGCACCGGAGCGGCGCCTGCTGCGTGACAGCTTGCAGGCCGAAGCCCTGGACTACATCGCCACTGTGTTCAGCGGCGCTGACGTGATTCCGCGCCAGCAGGACGGTCCTGAAGTGCATTTGCAGCATCTGGCGCGGGCCTTCGATGCCGCCGCCGAATTGAATCCGCGTTTCGTCAACCTGCTGGCCGGCAACGACCGCTGGCCATTGGCGTTGCAGGTGGATTTTCTGGGCCAGGCCCAGGTCCTGGCCGATGCCGCCGGCGTGGCCTGCACCTTCGAGACCCACCGCGCCAGTTCGCTGTACAGCCCCTGGGTCACGCTGGACATCGTTCGCCAGCTGCCGCAGCTGCAGTACACCGCCGACATCAGCCACTGGGTGGTGGTGTGTGAGCGCCTGCTGGACGACCCGTTGGACGACCTGACGCCCTTCCTGGAGCGGGTCCACCACGTCCAGGCCCGCGTGGCCTATGCCCAGGGGCCGCAGGTGCCCGACCCGGCCGCGCCCGAGTACGCCGCCGAGCTGGCGTTTCACCAGCGTGTCTGGGAGACGGTGTGGGCGCTGCAGCTGCGCAAGGGCTACACCACCACCACGCTGACCCCCGAGTTCGGCCCCGACGGCTATATGCATTTACTGCCCTACACCCGCAGCCCGGTGGCTGACCTGTGGCAGGTGAATCGCTGGATGGCGCTGGAAGAACGGCGGCATTTCCAGCGCTGGTCGCAACACAACATTTCCCAACCCACGGCAGGACTCTGAGCATGCAACCCGGACCACGTAACTTCACGGCCTTGCCCGTGATCAACATCAGCGGCCTCTACAGCGACAGCCTGGCCCAGCGCCAGACGGTGGCCGACGCCTTGGGCCAGGCGGCGCGCGATGTTGGCTTTTTCTACATCGTCGGCCACGGCATTGATGCCAAGCTGATCGCCGGCCTGCGCGAGGCCAGCCGCACTCTCTTCGCCCAGCAGATGGAATGGAAGATGCGCTACTACATCGGCGAATCCTGGGGCCACAAAGGCTATGTACCCGAAGGCGAAGAGGTGTATTCCAAAGGCCGGCCCGACCACAAGGAAGCCTTCGACATCGGCTTTGAAGCGCCGGCCGACCACCCGCTGGTGCTGGCTGGCACGCCGCTGATCGGCAACAACAAATGGCCGGATCTGCCGGGCTTCCAGGCCGCGGTGGCCAGCTATTACGCCGCGGTGTTCGCCCTCGGTCGCCAGCTGTTCCGCGGCTTTGCTTTGTCGCTGGGCCAGCCGGAAGACGCGTTCGAGGCGCTGGTGACCTGCCCACCTTCCAAGCTGCGGCTGATCCACTACCCGGTGGACACCGAGGCGGTGGATGCACCCGGCATCGGCGCGCATACCGACTACGAGTGCTTTACCCTGCTGCTGGCCGACCAGCCGGGCCTGGAAGTGATGAACGACCAGGGTGTCTGGGTCGACGCGCCGCCGTATTCCGAAGCCGGTGAAGAAGCCTTCGTTATCAACATCGGCGACATGCTGGAGGTGATGACCGCCGGCGCTTTCCCCGCCACCTCGCACCGGGTGCGCAAGGTGCAGCACGAGCGCTATTCCTTTCCGCTGTTCTTTGCCTGCGACTACCACACGCGCATCCGGCCGCTGCCGCAGTTTGCCCGTGAAGCTGCGACCACCAGCTACAGCGAGCTGTCGATCGGCGACCACATGTATTCGCAAGCCCAGCAGACCTATACCTACCTCAAGCGCAAGGTGGAGGCCGGCGAAATCGCCTTGCCCGACGGCGCCTTGAAGCCGAACAGCTTCGGCCACCTGAAGTCCCAGGCCACGGCCTGAACCCCGTTTCCGTTTCCCTTGTTTGTCCACCCACCCCAGGAGTTAAGCACCATGATGAAAACCATCCGCACCGCATCCCTCAACCGCAGCCTGCTGGCTGTCGCACTGGCGGCTTTGCTGCCGGTGGCTGCATTCGCCCAAACCATGGTGCCCGGCCAGATCAAGGTCGGCATGGAGATCACCTACCCACCGTTCGAATCCTGGCGGGGCGACAAGGTGGTGGGCTTCGATCCCGATGTCGCCGAGATGCTGGGCCGTGTGATCAAAGCCAAACCGGCTTTTGTGGACACCAAGTTCCCCAGCCTGATCCTGGGCCTCGGTAGCGGCCAGTTTGATACCGTGATCTCCGGCATGTACATCACCCCTGAGCGCACTGCCCAGGCCGATGCCATTGCCTATGCGCGTACCGGAGCCTCCATCATGGTGGCCAAGGAGGGTGGCGTCGCGCCCAAGACCGAGCAGGATCTGTGCGGCATGAAGGTCGGTCTGCAAGCGGGCACCAGCTGGGTCAAGGCCCTGGCAAAGCTGTCTACCGATTACTGCGTGCCGAACGGCAAGCCTGCCGTGGCGGTGAGCGAGTTCCCTACGGCACCCGAAGCCTCCCAGGCCTTGCTGTCCAAGAACATCCAGGCCCAATTGGAAATTGCCGGTGCCGCCAAGATGCTGGCCGAACGCAGCAAGGGCCGCATCGTGGTCAGCTCGCCAGCCCTGGTGTATCCGCAAACCCTGGGCATTTACGTGAAGAAGGGCAATACCGCGCTGTACCAGGCGATGGAGAAGGCCCTGGCAACAGCGCAAGCGAACGGCGAGTACGCGGCCCTGATCGCCAAGTACGAGCTTGAGCCCGTAGGGAAGTAAGAAACACCCCCAGGCTGCAGTGCTGCGCATCTTTCGGCAACCCCCTTGCAGGGGGCGATACCAGTGGCCCGGCAAAGCCGGTTCCACGGTATCTCTGGAAGGGGCGTTCTGCCTATCTGCCGCTGGGGAGCCGTTATTAAGTAAGTCAGCAAAAAGGGGGGTAGCGCTGCTGCGCCCCTTCGATAGTTTGCCTCCTGGAGCATCCGCATGGATTTAGATTGGTCGTATTTCTGGTCCTTGTTTTCCATGGGGGTTTTCTGGCGGGCCTGCGTGACCGTGGTGCAGCTGGGCTCGCTGGCCTGGGGGCTCGGCCTGGTGCTGGGCTTCTTCCTGGCCTGCGCGCGCATCTCCAGCACCGGCTGGATCAGCGCGCTGGCGGGGGCTTATATCTGGCTGTTCCGCAGCGTGCCGCTGCTGGTGCTGGTGGTGTTTGTGTTCAACCTGCCGCAGATCTTTCCGGCGAGCCGCAGCGTGATCGGCGAGCCCTTCTTTGCCGGTCTGCTCGCCATGGTGCTGACCGAGGCCGCCTATATGGCCGAGATCCACCGTGGCGGCCTGCTGTCGGTGGCGCGTGGCCAGCGCGAGGCGGGCCGGGCGCTGGCCTTTGGCCGCTTGGGCGCGATGCGTCTGATCGTGGTACCGCAGGCTTTTCGCATCGCACTGCCCACGTTGATCAACGAATTCGTCACCATCATCAAGCTGACCTCGCTGGTGTCGGTGATCTCCCTGCCCGAGCTGCTGATGACCGGGCTGCGCCTGTATTCGCAGAATTTCCTGGTGATGGAAACCTTGCTGGGTGTGGCGGTGTACTACGTGATGCTGGTCACCATATTCAGCACGCTGCTGGGCTGGCTGGAAAAGCGCCTGGACCTGCAACTGCGTCGTCCGACCACCTTGGACGATGCCGCCTGCACCGCGCTGCGCAACAGCCTGGGCGGCCCGGCGGCCTTGCAGCCGGTGATTGCTGCGCCCGGCCAGCCCGCCGCGCTGGAGCTGCGCAATATCCACAAAGCCTATGGCGCCCACCAGGTGCTCAAAGGCGTGAACCTGAAGGTCGGCGCGGGCGAGGTGATCTCCATCATCGGCCCTTCGGGCTCGGGCAAGACTTCGCTGATCCGCACCATCAATGCGCTGGAGAAGATCGACCAGGGCGAAGTCATTCTGTTTGGCGAAAGCTATATCCACGCCCACGAGTCGCTGGACAGCAGCCGGGTGCGCAACGGTATCCGCCGCATCGGCATGGCTTTCCAGAGCTTCAACCTGTTCCCGCACCTGAGCGTGATGGACAACGTGCTGCTGGCGCCGCGCTACCACGGCCAGCCGGCCGATGGCAAGCTGCGCCAGACCCGGGCCCAGCAGCTGCTCGACAAGGTCGGCCTGCTGGCACACCAGCACAAATACCCGCACCAGCTGTCCGGCGGCCAGCAGCAGCGCGTGGCGATTGCCCGCGCGCTGGCCATGGCGCCCGACGTGATGCTGTTCGACGAGCCCACCTCGGCCCTCGACCCGGAGCTGGTCGGCGAAGTGTTGAAGGTAATCCAGGACCTGGCGCAAGAGGGCATGACCATGGTGATCGTGACCCATGAGATGGACTTCGCGCTGGCCATCTCCGACCGCGTGCTGTTCATGGAAAACGGCCTGATCCAGCTGGACGCCGCGCCGCAGCAGATACAACAACCCGACGCGCCCGATAGCACAACACAGCGCGTACGCAGATTCATGGGATTGGAATCCTGATATGACAAGCACTTCTGACGAAGCCACCCTGCGCCGCGACCTGGCGGCCGCCTACCGTCTGGCCGCGCTGTTCGGCTGGGACGACACGCTGTACACCCACTTCTCGGTGCGCTTGCCGCGTGCTGCCGGTGCGGCACCGGAAGACGACCGCTTCCTGATCAACCCCTTCGGCCTGCTGTTCGAGGAAGTCCGGGCCAGCGACCTGCTGGTGGTGGACATGCGCGGCCGGGTGGTGTCGGGCAGCGCGGATTACAACGTGGCTGGCTTCACCATCCACAGTGCCGTGCACATGGCGCGCGACGACGCCCACTGCGTGCTGCACACCCATACCCTGGCGGGCATGGCGGTGGCGGCCTGCGAGGGCGGGCTGCTGCAGCTGAACCAGATCAGCACCGAGTTCTACCAACGCGTAGGCGTGCACGCCTACGAGGGCGTGGCTTTTGACCTGGGCGAGCGCGAGCGCATCCAGCAGTCGCTGGGTGCGAACATCGCCTTGCTGCTGCGCCACCACGGTCTGCTGTCGGTGGGGGCCAGCGTGGCCGATGCGTTCTGCATCATGTTCTACCTGAACCGCGCCTGCGAGATCCAGATGGCGGCCAGCCAGATGGCCGCTACTGCCGGCCCGGTCACAGCGATCCCCACGCACCTGAGCCAGCATGCCTGCGAGCAACTGCAAAGCGTGGAGCACGAACGCCAGATACTCTGGCAGGCCTGGCTGCGCCGCCTGGACCGCATCGACCCCTCTTACCGCGATTGATCTCTTAGCTCCATGCCCACTCTGCTGCTCTGTAGTGCCACCGATGACCTGAGCGACCTGTACCCGCTCTTCCGCGACGAGGTCGCGCGCCGCCTGCCTGGTTTGCAGGTACGGCTGTGGCCCGACATGCCCGACCCTGCCGATGTAGAGGCCGTGGCCGGCTGGTATCCGCCGGCCGGGCTGATGCAGACCCTGCCGAACCTGCGCCTGGCCTCGTCCATCGCCGCCGGTGTCGACCATGTGCTCGGCCCGGCCCAGCCGCGCCCCGAGGTGCCGGTCTGCCGCATCGTCGATCCCGGCCTGGCCGCCGGCATGGCCGAATACGTGCTGTGGGCCGTGCTGTACTACCACCGTGCGCTGGACCAGGCAGTCCAGCAGCAGGCGCAGCGCCTGTGGAAGATGCCAGTGCAAAAGGCCGCCCCGCAAACCCATGTAGGCCTGATGGGCCTGGGCGCGCTGGGCAGCCACCTGGCCCGCGTGCTGCGGGCTCAGGGTTTTGCCGTCAGCGGCTGGTCGCGCTCGGCCCACGCCATCGACGGCGTGACCACCTATGCAGGGCCAGAGGCGTTGAATGACTTTCTGCGCGCGCCCGATGTGTTGGTGTGTCTGCTGCCGTTGACCGATGCGACCCGCGGCATATTGAATCGCCCGCTATTCGACAATGTGAAGCCTGGTGCGGCCCTGGTGCATTGCGGCCGGGGCGAGCATCTGGTGGTCGACGACCTGCTGCAGGCGCTGGACCAGGGCCATCTGCGCGGTGCTGTGCTCGATGTATTTGCCCAGGAGCCCTTGCCGGCTGCCAGCCCGCTGTGGGCGCACCCGCGCGTGGTGGTCACGCCGCACATGGCTTCGGGTGCGCAGCCCGCGGTCATCGTCGGCCAGATCCTCGACAACCTGCAGCGCGTGCGCAGCGGCCAGCCGGTGCTGAACACCGTGGACCGCAGCGCCGGTTACTGAGTTTGCTGGCTTAGCCGTAGAGCCAGGCTACAAAGCCCATCACGGCCGACACCGTGATCAGGGCCAGCAGGGTGGACACCGCCACGCTGGCGGTGATCAGCTCCTGTTTCACCTGGTAGCGCTGGGCGAACAGGAATACGTTCGCGCCCATGGGCAAGGAGGCGGCCACCACCATCACGGTCAGCGGCAGGCCGCCCAGGCCCAGCAGCCAGCCTATGGCGACCACCAGCAGCGGGTGCAGCAGGTTCTTCACCAGGGCTAGGCCCATGGCGCCGTGTAGATGCGGGCCGATGCGGTTCTGCGCCAGGGTCACGCCCACCATCACCAGGGCCAGCGGGCCAAACGCCTGGCCCAGCAGCATCAGCGGGGTGTCGACCACCGCCGGGATGGTCCAGCCGGTTTGCGCGAACAGCAGGCCCGCCAGGATGGGAATCGGCACCGGGTGGACCACCGCGTTGCGCACCGCCTGCCAGACCAGCAGGGCCATGTGGTGCTGCGGACCGCCGCTCTGCGCATCCTCGCGCGCCACGGCCAGCTCCACGGCCACCGTGGCCGTGGTCAGCATCACCAGCGCATGCAGGGATACCAGGGTCAGCAGCGTCACCATGCCTTCGGGCCCGTAGGCCAGGCCCACCAGCGGGATGCCAATCATCACCAGGTTGCTGTAGGTATTGGCCATGCCCAGCACCGCGGCCGTGCGGTTAAAGCCACGGACCAGCAGCGTGCCCGCAAAGATCAGGCCGGCGGCCAGAAAGTACGCGGCCACCGGCTTCAGGTTCAGCTGTTCCACGTGCACCTGGCTCATGGCCCGGAACAGCAGGGCGGGCGACAGCAGCAGGAACACCAGGTTCGACAGGTCTTTGACCGAGGCCGCGCCAATCCACTGGCGGTGGCCGGCCAGCCCAGGCTGATCAGCAGCACCACGGGCAGCAGGGAAGAAAGGATGAGGTGGTTCACGAGCGGGTCAGCGGGGTTGTGGCCGCAGTGTAAACACCGCGTTGACTGCGGCTTGTGCGTGATTTGCTATTAAATAAGTAGCTGCTTGCGCAGGAAGAATATGCGCTAGAGCCATTATTTCCTTAAATTTCTGCGGAGTACGGCGGTGCTTCTGCCTGGGCACTTGGCCGATTTCTGCATATGCACATGCGGATTTATTATTTGTAAATGGCATGCTAAATGCGTCATGATTCATTATTTGGATAATACGAGCGATGGAATTCCGACAACTTGAGGCCTTTGCCGCGGTCATGTCCACTGGCAGCATCACCGCTGCGGCCCAGCTGTTGGCGCGTTCCCAGCCGGCGGTGACGCGCTTGGTGCAAGAACTCGAGGCCGAGATCGGCTATGCACTGTTTTCGCGCAACGGCCCGCGGGTTACGCCCAGCGAGCAAGGTTTTCTGCTGTATGAAGACGTGGAGCGCGCCCTGGGCGGCCTGCGCCAGATCCACCAGCGCGCCGCCGAAATTGCCCGCGGCGATGCCCAGCCGCTGCTGCTGGCCGCTACCTCGGCCTTGTCGGTCGGCCTGCTGCCGCAGGCGCTGAAGCGCGTTGAAACGCAGACCGGCGCCGCACCTATCCAACTGCGCACCGCCTCGCCCGAGCAGGTGGTGCATGCGGTGCTGACCGGCGCGGTGCAGCTCGGCGCCAGCAGCCTGCCGCTGGAGCACCGTGGCCTGGACGTGCACTGGATCGCCCAGCTGCCCTGCGTGGCCGTGCTGGCGCAGGACGACCCCCTGGCCGCCCATGCCACCGTGCCGTTGGCGGCCCTGGCCCAGCGCCGCATCATCACCATGAGCAATCCATTCCGCCTGCGGCACCGGCTGGACGCGGTGCTGGCGCGTGCCGGCCGTCCGCCCGAGCAAAGGGCGGCGCTGATAGAAACCAATTCCTCGGTGAACGCCCAGGCCCTGGTGCGCGCCGGCTTGGGCGTGGCCGTGCTGGAGCCGCTGACGGCCCACGGCGCGCCGCTGGAAGGCGTGGTGGTGCGGCCCATCGATGTAGATATTCCGTTTTTCTTCGGCGTGATCACGCCCCAGTCCCGGCCGCTGACCGCCGCGGTGCAGGCCGTGATCGACGCACTGCTGGTCGTCGCTTCCGTGCTGCCCGGCTTTGTGCAGCACGACGCCGCCAACCACGCGGCCCTGCTGCAAGCGATTTACGGCGACGAGGCCGGAGTGCAAAAAGTTTCCCGAAAGGTGTCCCGATGAATTCCCGCTCTCCCGACCTGGCCGCAGCCACCGGTCTGCCCGCGCTGGAAGCCCGCCTGCGGCAGGACCTGCAGTGGCTGGGCTTGCCCGCGCGCCGCTGGGTGCCGCCGCGCAGCCGCGACGGCGCGCCGGTGCTGGACGTGGCCATCGTCGGCGGTGGCATGGCCGGCCTGGCGCTGGCGGCGTCGCTCAGCCACCTGGGCGTGCAGGCGCGCATCTTCGACCGCGCACCTGCGGGCTTTGAAGGCCCGTGGGCTACCACGGCGCGCATGGAAACCCTGCGCTCACCTAAGGAGCTGACCGGCCCGGCCTTGGGCCTACCGGCGCTGACCTTTCGCGCCT
The DNA here is from genome assembly GCF_031458075.1 of Rhodoferax ferrireducens. GTDB lineage: Bacteria > Pseudomonadota > Gammaproteobacteria > Burkholderiales > Burkholderiaceae_C > Rhodoferax_B > Rhodoferax_B ferrireducens_A. The sequence continues at coordinate 401,444 of NZ_JAVDXT010000004.1, forward strand.
GGTTCGAAGCCCAGTTTGGCCTGGCCGCTTGGGACGCGCTGGACAAAATTCCGCGCCTGCAGTGGGCCGAATACCTGCGCTGGTACCGCCAGGTGCTGGCCCTCGACGTGCGCAACCAGCAGCAGGTGCTGGCCGTGCGTCCGCGGGCCGATGGCCTGGTGCAGCTGGATTTGGCAGACGGCGCACGCGGCGGCGCGACTTACCAGGTGCTGACCCGCCATGCGGTGCTGGCCACCGGCCGCGATGGGCTGGGTGGCCCCTGGGTGCCCGACTGGGCGCAAGCGCTGCCGCGCGCCGCCTGGGGCCATTCGGCCGAGAACTGGGATGCCGCGACCCTGGCTGGCAAGCGCGTCGCTGTGGTCGGCGGCGGTGCCTCGGCCATGGACAGCGCGGCCACCGCGCTGGAAGCCGGTGCCGCCCGGGTTGACCTGCTGGTCCGCCGCGCCGAGCTGCCGCGCATCAACAAGGGCAAGGGCGCCGGCAGCCCCGGCATGGCCCACGGTTTCCAAGTCTTGCCGGATGACTGGAAATGGCGCATCCGCCACTACATCAATGTGCAGCAGGTGCCGCCGCCGCAGGGCAGCACGCTGCGCGTGTCGCGCCACGCGAATGCCCACTTCCACCTGGGCGCAGCGGTGCAGTCGGCTGCGCTGCGGCCCGATGGCGCACTGCGCCTGGAAACCGCCAAGGGGCCTATTGCCGCCGACTTTGTGATCTTCTGCACCGGCTTCCGCGCCGACTGGAGCCTGCGCCCCGAGTTTGCCGCCTTTGCACCGCAAGTGCGCCTGTGGCAAGACCGCTACCAGCCCGCCGCCGGCCTGGCCGATGGCGAGCTGGCCGAATCGCCCGACCTGGGGCCGCTGTTCGAGTTCCAGGAAAAAAAACCCGGCGCCTGCCCGGGTCTGGAGCGCGTGCACTGCTTCTGCTACCCGTCCGCGCTGACGCATGGCGCGGTGTCCGGCGATATTCCGCAGATCAGCGACGGCGCCAAGCGCCTGGCCCAGGGCCTGGCGGGCAAGCTGTTCAGTGACGACGTGGCCCTGCATTTCACCGCGATGGAAAACTACGCGGAGCCCGAGCTGGTGGGCGACGAGTGGATGCCCGCCGAGTTTCCTGCTTACGAGGAGCGGACATGAGCGCCGCCGAGCCGTCCCAAGGCGCGGGCCTCCTTGAGGGGGTGGGTGCAGCACACGCAGTGGCAAGCCTGAGGGTGTGCATATGACCGGCTGGCTGTTGCGTCGCATCGGCCAGGCCGGGCTGGTGGTGCTGGTGATGACCCTGATCGTCTTCGTCGGCCTGCACGCCATCGGCAACCCGGTGGACATCCTGATCGGCGACGACCTGAACCAGCAGGAGCGCCTGGCCGCCATCGCCCGCCTGGGCCTGGACCAGCCGCTGTGGCAGCAATACATTGCTTTCGCCAAAGGCGCGCTCAGCGGCAACCTGGGCAAGAGCTTTGTCTACCAGGAAGACGCGGTGCGCCTCATCCTGCAGCGCCTGCCAGCCACGCTGGAGCTGGCGGTGTCGGCGCTGCTGCTGGCTGTGCTGCTGGGCGTGCCCATGGGCTTGTTCGCCGGCATGAAGCCCGACCATGCGCTGTCCAAGGCCTTGATGGCGACCAGCATCGTCGGGTTCTCGCTGCCGGCCTTCTGGGTGGCGCTGATGCTGATCATGCTGTTCAGTGTGCAGCTGGGCTGGCTACCGGCCAGCGGCCGTGGCGAGACGCGTATGTTCCTGGGCATTGCCTGGTCCTGGCTGACGCTGGACGGCCTGCAGCATCTGGTGCTGCCGGCTTTCAACCTGGCGCTGTTCAAGATCTCGCTGGTACTGCGCCTGACCCGCGCCGGTGTGCGCGAGGTGCTGCCGCAGGACTTCGTGAAGTTCGCGCGCGCCAAGGGCTTGTCGCCGCTGCGCGTGATGCTGGCCCATGTGCTGCGCAATACCTTGATCCCGCTGGTGACGGTGCTGGGCCTGGAGCTGGGCTCGACCATCGCCTACGCGGTGGTCACCGAAACCATCTTCGCCTGGCCGGGTGCCGGCAAGCTGATCCTGGACAGCATCAACTCGCTGGATCGCCCGGTGGTGGTGGCCTACCTGATGGTGGTGGTGGTGCTGTTCGTCTGTATCAACCTGGTGGTGGACCTGCTCTACCGCCTGCTCGACCCGCGTGCGCGGCTGGAAGGTGCCAAATGAAGCCGGCGCGTAATTTTGACGAGCGCTCCATCTGGTGGCGCGTGGCTACGGACTTTGCGCAGTCGCGCATCGCCCTGGGTGGCTTGGCGGTGCTGGCCCTGGTGCTGCTGGCCGCGCTCTGCGCGCCCTGGATCACGCCGCAGAACCCGTATGACCTGATGCAGCTGGACGTGATGGATGCGCGCCTGCATCCGGGCACGGCCAACGGCCTGGGCAGCTTCACCTACTGGCTGGGCACCGACGGCCAAGGCCGCGACCTGTACTCGGCCATCGTCTACGGCCTGCGCATCAGCCTGCTGGTGGGCATAGGCTCGGCGCTGATCGCCGGCATTCTTGGCACCCTGGTGGGCCTGCTGGCCGCCTATGCGGGCGGCAAGGTCGATGCGCTGCTGATGCGCCTGGTCGATCTGCTGCTGTCCTTCCCCACCATCCTCATGGCCTTGATGATCCTGGCCTATGTGGGCAAGGGCGTGGGCAATGTGATCCTGACCCTGGTGCTGCTGGAGTGGGCGTATTACGCGCGCACCGCCCGCGGCCAGGCACTGGTGGAGGGCCGGCGCGACTACGTGGAAGCCGCGCGCGGCCAGGGCATTCCGGCCTGGCGTATCGCCATCGGCCATGTGTTACCTAACTGCATGCCACCGCTGATGGTGATCGGTGCGCTGCAGGTGGCGCGCGCCATCACGCTGGAGGCCACGCTGTCCTTTCTGGGCCTGGGCGTGCCGATTACCGAGCCCTCGCTGGGCCTGCTGATTTCCAACGGCTACCAGTACCTGCTGTCGAACGAATACTGGATCAGTTTCTTCCCCGGCGTGGCGCTGCTCGCCACCATCGTCGCCATCAACCTGGTCGGCGACCAGCTGCGCGATGTACTCAATCCAAGGTTGCAAAAATGACGACTACCGCAACCACATTCGCCGAAGTCCCGCTGTTGGAAGTGCGCGGCCTGCGCACCCAGTTCAATACCCGCGCCGGCGTGCTGCCGGTGGTCGACGGCGTGTCGTTCACCCTGGGCCGCGGCAAGGTGCTGGGCCTGGTGGGAGAGTCGGGCTCGGGCAAGTCGGTCACCGGTTTTTCCATCATGGGCCTGGTCGATGCGCCGGGCAAGGTGGTCGGCGGCGAGGTGCTGTTCAAGGGCCAGGACCTGACGCAGATGCAGCCGTCGGCGCTGCGCCAGCTGCAGGGCGACCGCATCGCCATGATCTTCCAGGACCCGATGGCCACGCTGAACCCGGTGCTGCGGGTGGACACGCAAATGGTCGAGGCGGTGCGCGCCCACCGCAAGGTCTCGCATACCCAGGCCTGGAACCATGCGCGCGATACCTTGGGCCTGATGGGCATTGCCAGCCCGGAGGATAGGCTGCGCGCCTATCCGCACCAGCTGTCGGGCGGCATGCGCCAGCGCGTGGCGATTGCCATCGCCATGCTGCACGGGCCGGACCTGATCATTGCCGACGAACCCACCACCGCGCTGGACGTGACCATCCAGGCGCAAATCCTGTCCGAGGTGCAGAAGCTGGTGCGCGAGCGCGGCACCTCGCTGGTCTGGATCAGCCACGACCTGTCCGTCGTGGCCGGCCTGGCCGACGAGATTGCGGTGATGTATGCGGGGCGCATCGTCGAGCATGGCTCGGTCGATGACGTGCTGGACCACCCGCAGCACCCCTATACCCAGGGCCTGATCGGCAGCCTGCCCAGCGCGAACCGGCGCGGCGCGCGGCTCAAGCAGATTCCCGGCATGGCGCCGAGTCTGCTGGACATGCCCCCAGGCTGCGCGTTTGCGCCGCGTTGCACCCGCGCATCCAGCGCCTGTGCCGTGCCGCCCGGTTTGACCCAGCCGCGCGCACAGCAGCCCGGCCACCAGGTGCGCTGTTTCCACCCCGGGGCCGTGGCCCCCGCCAAGGAGTTTGCATGAGTGCCGTGTCTGTGGAAGCGACCCCGCTGGTGGAGTTGCGCGGTGTCGCCAAGCGCTTCGGCGCGGCACCGCCGCCCGGCCCGGTCGGCCGTGCTTTGCGCACGCTGGGCCTGACCCAGCCGCCGGTCGTCACCCATGCGCTGGACGGCGTCGATCTGGCGGTGCGGCCCGGCGAGGTGGTCGGCCTGGTTGGCGAATCCGGTTGCGGCAAGTCCACGCTGGGCCGCATCGCTGCCGATCTGCTGGCGCCGACCGAAGGCGAGGTCTGGGTCGGCGGTACGCCGCTGGCGCAGCAAACGCCGGCCCAGCGCCTGGCCGCGCGGCTGCGCATCCAGATGGTGTTCCAGGACCCGTTCGCCAGCCTGAACCCGCGCCTGCGCATCTCCCGCATCGTTGGCGAGGCAGCGCTGCTGCACGGCCTGACCGATGCGACCGGCTACGACGACTATGTCTGTGCCCAGTTGCAGCGTGCCGGCTTGGACCCGGCTTTGCGGCACCGCTACCCGCACCAGTTCAGCGGCGGCCAGCGCCAGCGCATCGGCATTGCGCGCGCGCTGTCGGTACAGCCCGGCCTGCTGGTCTGCGACGAAGCCGTGGCCGCGCTCGATGTGTCGATACAGGCGCAGATCCTGAACCTGTTCATGGATCTGCGCGACCAGCTGGGCCTGACCTATCTGTTCATCAGCCACGACCTGGGCGTGGTCGAGCATGTATGCGACCGGGTGGTAGTGATGTACCTGGGCCGGGTGGTGGAGAGCGCGCCAGTCGAAGAGCTGTTTGCCCGCGCCCACCACCCTTACACCCGCGCACTGCTGGCCGAGATTCCGCGCATCGATGCGCGCCGCACCCGCTTCAGCGCGCTGCGTGGCGAGATACCGAGTCCGATCGCGCCGCCCCCGGGCTGCCACTTCCATCCACGCTGTCCGCAGGCCATGCCGCGCTGCCGCACCGAGGTGCCGCGCCTGCGTGGCATTGCCATCCACCACCAAAGCGCCTGTCATCTGGATGACGACGCAGTCTGAACTTTCTCTACTTTTCATCTGAAGGATTGCCATGCACCCCCTGAAGCTTTCTCCCTTGTTCGCCGCCGCCCTGCTGGCCGTGGGCGTGTCCGCCTCGGCCCAGACCCTGTCCATCGGTTTTGCCGACCCGATTTCGTCGGCCGACCCCGAGCTGAACAACCACGCGGGCGACCGTTCGCTGGCCCTGCATTTCTGGGACTCCATCATCAGCTCGCGCGACGGCGGCAAGCTCGAGCCAGCGCTGGCCAGCAGCTGGAAGTCGCTGGACGACCGCACCTGGGAATTTAAGCTGCGCACCGACATCAAGTGGCAGGACGGCACGCCGTTCAGCGCGGACGACATCCTGTTCTCGTTCCAGCGCGCGCGCAATGTGCCGGGCAGCGTGGCCTCTTATGTGGGCGCCTTGCGCACGGTGGAATCGGTGACGGCCAAGGATGCCAGCACCGTCATCATCAAGACCAATACGCCGAATCCCAACCTGCCGCTGGAGATCGCCTCGGTCTACATCGTCAGCAAGCACATCGGTGAAAAGTCCAAGACCGAGGACTACAACGCCGGCCGCGCCATGGTCGGCACCGGGCCGTACAAGTTCATCTCCTATGTGCCGGGCGACCGCGCGGTGTTCGAGCGCAGCAGCAGCTACTACGGCCCCAAGGCCCGCTGGGAGAAGGTCAACTACCGCTACATCAACAACGGCTCGGCGCGCACTGCCGCGCTGCTGGCCGGCGATGTGGACGTGATCGACAAGGTGGCCGTGTCCGACGTGGAGCGGCTGAAGAAGACCGCCTCGGTCAGCGTCTACACCTACCCCGGCCTGCGTGTGCTGTTGCTGCAACCCAGCTTCCGCCCCGGACCCAACGAGTTCATCACCGACAACGCCGGCAAGCCGCTGGAGAAGAACCCGCTGCAGGATCTGCGCGTGCGCCAGGCCTTGTCGCTGGCGATCAACCGCAAGGCCATCGTGGACCGCATCCTGCAGGGCACGGTGACCGAGGCCAACCAGTGGATGCCCAAGGGTACCTTCGGCTACAACGCCGAGGTCAAGGACATTGCCTACAACCCCGAGCAGGCGAAGAAGCTGCTGGCCGAGGCCGGCTTCCCGCAGGGTTTCCAGATCACCATCCACGTGCCCGGCGACCGCTATCCGCAGGCCCCCGAAACCGCCCAGGCCGTGGCCCAGTTCTGGACCCGCATCGGCGTGAAGACCCAGCTGCAGGTCGTGCCCTGGTCGGTGTATTCCGGCCGCGCCAACAAGAACGAATACGCGGTCACCGCACTGGCCTGGGGCAATGGCACGGGCGAGGCGGGCTACGGCCTGCTGAATGCTTTTGCCAGCGCCGACCCTAAGAAGGGCCGCGGTGCTTCCAACTGGGGCCACTACAGCAATGAATCGGTGGACAAGGCGCTGGACGCCGCCACCGTGGAGTTCGACGCCAAGCGCCGTGAAGCCATGCTGCGCCATTCGGTGAAGCTGGTGACCGACGACGTGGGTGCGATCCCGTTGTTCCATTACCAGAACATCTGGGCCGCCAAGAAGGGCCTGAAAGTGGTGCCGCTGCTCAGCGACCGCACCACCGCCATCCAGGTCAGCAAGCAGTAGGCCATGGCTGTGCTGTCCATCACGTCGGCCGATGCGCTGATCGACGTGCCGCGCCGCATCGCGGTGCAAGGCCTGGCAGCGGGCGAGGAGATTCTTGTCTCCAGCCGCACGCTGCGTGGCCCCGGTATCGTCTGGCATGCCGAGGCCCGTTTCCGCGCTGCTGCCGATGGCACGGTGGACCTGGAACGCGACGCGCCCTTGTCGGGCAGCTATGCCGGTGTCTCGGCCATGGGCCTGGTTTGGTCGCAGGCGCCCGAAACAGCCGGTGCCTCGCGCGAGGTATTCGCGGCCGAGCCAGGTGCTGCGTTGGAAACGTCTATCCGCGTGCAGCGCAGCGACGGCAGCCAGCTGCAAGGCCATTTTGTCCAGCGCCTGGCGGGCGAGGGCGTGGGCCGGCGCGAGATCCGCGAGGACGGCCTGGTCGGCACGCTGTACCTGCCGCCCGGCCCAGGGCCGCATCCCGCGGTGCTGGTGCTGAACGGCTCGGGCGGCGGCATCAACGAGCCGCGCGCTGCGCTGTATGCCTCGCACGGCTATGCGGCCCTGGCCCTGGGCTACTTCAAGGCACCGGGTCTGCCGGACTACATCTCCAACACCCCGCTCGAATACTTCGAGAAAGCCCTGTACTGGATGCACCGCCGGTTGCGGCCCGCGCAGGGCTTTGTGGCCCTCAGTGGCCAGTCGCGCGGCGGCGAGCTGGTGCTGCTGCTGGGCTCGCTGTTCCCGGATTCGGTGTCGGCCGTCATCGGCTACGTGCCGGGCGCCGTGGTGCACAGCGCGCAGAACGCCTGCGACCCGGCCACCGGCAGGGATGGCCCGGCCTGGATCTACCGCGGCAAACCGCTGCCGCACCTGTGGCAGAACAACCGCACCGCGACCTGGGCGCCCTGGGACGAAGGCCCGCAGCCGCGCCGCCATGCGAACGCCTTGCTGACCGCGCTGCAAGACCCGGACGCTGTGGAGCGGGCCCGCATCCGTGTAGAGAACATCCGCGGCCCGGTGCTGCTGCTGTCGGCCAGTGACGACGGCTCCTGGCCGTCCAGCCGCTACAGCCGCATGGTGGTGGAGCGGTTGGAACAGCACCAGCATCCGCATGCGGTGGAGCATCTGGACTTTGCAGATGCCGGCCACTCCATCGTCTTCCCCTATGTGCCCACGACCCAGCTGGTGTATGCGCATCCGGTGTCGGGCCGCAGCAGCACCAGCGGTGGTGCGCCTGCGCCGAACGCTGTTGCAGATGCGCAATCCTGGCCGGCCGTGCTACGATTTTTGAAGCATGCCGTGCAGGTGCAATCTGCGCCAGAGGCCGAAAACGCTTAAAGAATTGAATTCCCCCCGATTGGAGACACTGATGACTTTGACCACAAGTACCGCCGACGTGGTGGATAGCGTTGCCGCCCTGTCCAATGCCAGCGCAGCCTACGCCGTGCGCCACCAGCGCGACAAGGTGGTGACCGCCACCCAGGGCAGCTACGACGGCCTGTTCGACCCGGACCTCAGCGGCCCCACTCTCGCCGAACGCCTGCTGGCCGCACACAGCATCGCCCGCCTGGCCGGCAGCGCGGTGCTGCTGGCGCATTACCTCGAACGTCTGGCGGCTTTGCCAGCACTGACGGCTGCGCAGCAGGCTGCCATCGATGGCGAAGCGCCCAGCAGCGACCCGCGCCTGCAAGCCATCCTGGCGTTCACCCGCACGCTGACCGAGCGCCCGGTGGACGGCGACCAGGCGGCCTTGCTGCAGCTGCCGGCTGCCGGCTTGGCTACGGCCGAAGTGATTGCTCTGGCCCAGCTGGTGGCCTTCGTGGCCTACCAGCTGCGCGTGGTCGCTGGACTGCAGGCGCTGGCGGCTCTTGGGGACGATGGCGGTTCGGCTCCCTCCGTTGTTGCCGATGCACCGTTCGTGCACCCGGCAAACCTGCCCAAGCCTGGCGAGGTGCTGCGCGTCAACGGCTACACCAGCGAAACCCTGGGCTGGAAAGCCTGGCTGCCGGTGGTGGATCTGGAGCAGGCCACGCCGGCGCAGCTGGCGGTGCTGGAGGCCAGCCACCCCAAGGCCAAGACCAGCGACTACTACCGCGTGCTGGTGCACCAACCACGCATTCTGGAAGAGCGCTCCACGGTGTTCAACGCCATCATGTACGCGCCGGGCGGCTTGTCGCGCGCCGAGCGCGAGCTGGCCAGCGCCGTGGTGTCGCGCATCAACGGCTGTGTCTACTGCGCCTCGGTGCACGCCCAGCGCTTTGAGCAGCTGGCCAAGCGCAACGACGTGATCTTCCAGGTGTTTACCGAGCCGCAGGGCGCCGGCACCAACGCCCGCGAGCGCGCCATCGTCCAGGCTTCCATCGACTTGACGCTCAGGCCGGCGCAGTTCGGCGCGGCCCAGTTGCAGGCGGTGCGTGCCGCTGGTTTGTCGAACCTGGAGATACTGGACCTGGTGCACGCCATCGCCATCTTCGCCTGGGCGAACCGGCTGATGCTGAACCTGGGCGAGGCGGTGTTCCCGGCGGCGGCCTAAGCCGCGTAGCCCAGCACGGCAAAGAAGTGGAAGGCCGTGCCGGCCGTCACAAAGCCGTGCCACACCGTGTGGGCGTAGCGCACCTTGTTGTCCAGCATGAAGAACACCACGCCCAGGGTGTAGGCCAGGCCGCCGGCGACCAGCAGCGCCACGCCGGCCGAGGGCACGCGCTGCACCAGGGGCACGGCGGCGATCAGTACCAGCCAGCCCATGGCCAGGTACAGGCCGGTGGACAGCCAGGGGTGCGACAGGCGGTTAAAGGCCTTGAGCAAAATGCCCATGGCCGCCATCGACCAGACCAGGCCAAACAGCGTCCAGCCCCAAGGCCCCTTGAGTGCGCCGAGTGCGAATGGCGTGTAGCTGCCGGCGATGAACAAATAGATGGCGCCGTGGTCCAGCTTCATGAAGACGCGTTTGCCGCGGCCTGCGGGCAGGGCGTGGTACAGCGTGGAGGTCAGGTACAGCAGCACCATGGTGAAGGCAAACACGGCGGCGCCGACCAGGCTGGCGACCGACAGCTCGCGGGCCGACAGAATCAGGAACGGGGTTCCGACGATGGCAGCCAGCAAGGCCACGCCGTGGCTCACGCTGTTGGCGATTTCCTCGCCAAGGGTTTGGGTGCGCTCAGTCATGGGCGAATTTTCGCACCCATAGGTTACAGAAATGTAAAACTGCATCCATGGCCCTTCGAGGCCCACTGGCAGCGCCGGGGTGTTTTAAAGAAAACCGGCCGCTGGCGCTTATTCCATCAGCGCGAGGCGCTATTTAAAACGTAGCGTTGTGCTGCAGCTGCCGCAGGGCAGCCATCGCATCCTCGGCCCGCTCCACAGGCACAAAGATGTGGTCATGGCAGGCGCCGGCGACCACGTTGCAGCTGATGCCCGCATCCCCCAGCGCCCTGGCAAACGCGGCGGTCAGGCCGACGGCCTGCAGGTCGGAGTGCACGGTCAGCGTGATCCAGGCGCAGCGGAACAGCGGCGTCAGTTGTAGTTCCAGTGCCCGGGCCTCGGGCAGCACGATGGACAGGCCTTCGGGCTCGCGCACCGTGGCGACCACGTCGCCGAGGGTGATGGTACTGCCCGGGTCCACGCTGCAAAACGCATAGCTGCCGGGGTTCAGCGTGGGCTCCATGTGGGCCAGCAGCGTCGGCAAATCGCTGATCGGCGAGGTGATGGCGTTCACTTCAAGCTACCCGACAAGAACTGCTGCAGCCGCACGCTCTTGGGCTGGCCCAGCACCTCGCGCGGCACGCCTTGCTCTTCGATGCAGCCCTTGTGCAGAAACACCAGGTGGTTGGCTACCTCACGGGCAAAGCCCATCTCGTGGGTGACCACCACCATGGTCCGGCCTTCCTGGGCCAGGGTCTGCATCACCTTCAGCACCTCGGACACCAGCTCGGGGTCGAGCGCGCTGGTGGGCTCGTCGAACAGCATCACCTCGGGCTCGATGGCCAGGGCCCGGGCAATCGCTACCCGCTGCTGCTGGCCGCCGCTCATATGGGCCGGGTAGCTGTCTTCCTTGCCCTGCAGATCGACCAGCTTCAAATATTTGCGGGCGCGCTCGATGGCTTCGTCCTTGGACACGCCGAGTACGTGGATGGGCGCTTCGATGATGTTCTGCAGCACCGTCATATGCGCCCACAGGTTGAAATGCTGGAACACCATGGCCAGCCGGGTGCGCATGCGCTGCAGCTGCTTGGCCTCGGCAGCCACCAGTTCACCGTTCTTGTCGGCCACCAGCTTCAGCTCTTCACCGGCGACGACGATGCGCCCGGCGTTCGGCTTCTCCAGCAGGTTCATGCAGCGCAGAAAGGTGCTCTTGCCCGAGCCCGAGCTGCCGATGATGCTGATCACGTCGCCGGCGCGGGCCTCGAGTGACACGCCTTTGAGCACCTCGTTGGAGCCGAACTTCTTGTGGATGTCGATGGCCTGGAGTTTCAGGGATGGGGTCGTCATGGGGTGCGTCCTTACTTTCTACGCGGAGCCAAATAAGCCAAGAAATGCCGTTCCGCCAGCCGGAACATGGCAATCAAGGCAAAGGTGCCGACCAGGTAGATCGCGGCGGCAAACAAATAGGCCTCGAACGGCAGGTAAAAATCGGAATAGATGCGGCTGGCTGCCGCCGTCACATCCAGCAGCCCCGGCACCGCACTGGCCAGGCTGGTGCTTTGCAGCATCATCACCACCTCGTTGCTATAGGCCGGCAGGGTGCGCCGCATGGCGCTGGGCAGCACCACCCGGGCCAGGATCTTGAAGCGGCCCATGCCAAACGACTGCGCAGCCTCGATCTCGCCCGCGTTGGTCTCGCGGATGGCCCCGGCCAGCATCTCGGCGGTATAGCCGGCGGTGTTTAGCGCAAACGCCAGCAGCGCGCAGAAGAACGCGTCCTTGAAGTACACCCAGGGCCACAGCGTGTCCCAGCGCGCCTGGATCCAGTCCAGCTGGGCCAGGCCGTAGTAAATCAGATACACCTGGATCAGCAGCGGCGTGCCGCGGATCACAAAGGTATAGGCGCCCACCAGCCGGCGCAAGAAGGCGCTGTTGCTGGTCAGTGCCAGCGCAAACAGCAGGGCCAGCACCGCACCGATGGCCACCGAGGCGCACAGCAGCCACAAGGTGGTCAGGATGCCTTCGCCGAACATCGCCAGGCTCTCGGCCCGGAATATGACTTCCCAGTTCATTACAAGCTAATCCTCTTGGTTCCGAGGCTATAGCGCTCGTTGAGCTTGCGCAGCACCTGCAGCGACACCCAGGTGTAGACCAGGAACAGCCCACCCGCAAACAGCAGGAAGGCAAACGGCGAACGGGTGGCCGCACTGGCCTGCTTGGCCAAATAGGTCATCTCCTGCAGGCCGATCAGGCTCACCAGGGCCGTGGCCTTGATCAGCACCAGCCAGTTATTGGTAAAGCCGGGCAGGGCATAGCGCACCATCTGCGGGGCCGTGATGCGCAGGAACGCCTGCTTGGGGCCCATGCCGAAGGCCGCAGCGGCTTCGAACTGGCCGCGCGGGATCGCCATGATGGCGCCGCGGAAAGTCTCGGTCATGTAGGCGCCGTAGATGAAACCCAGGGTCAGGACCCCGGCGAAGAACGGGTTCAGGTCCAGCGTCGCCTCGCTGCCGGCCATCTCCAGCAGGGCATTCACGCCAATCGTGCCGCCGTAGAACACCAGCAGCATCAAGACCAGGTCGGGGATGCCGCGGATCACGGTGGTGTACAGCGTGGCGGGGACCACCAGCACCGGCCGGCCCGAGAGCTTGGCGGCAGCGCCCAGCAGGCCCAGCAGCACCGAGACCACCAGGGCGGCCAGGGAGATGCCGACTGTGAGCACCGCGCCGTGAAGAATGGATGCGTAGTAATCGTTCAAAGGAGGTCCTTTGGAAGAACAAACAAGCGATAGCGGCTACGGATGCACCGCCGGTCGCCAGGGAGCCGCAGGTTAGTGGCAAAGCAGAAAGAAATAAAACTAATTTTTTTAACGATGGTTTAGTATTTCTAAATAATGAAGATAGACAACGCCCATCTTTCGGCTTTTGCCACGGTGCTGCGCGAGGGCAGCTTCGAGGCCGCCGCCAAGCGCCTGCACGTCACGCCATCTGCCATCAGCCAGCGCGTCAAGCAGCTGGAAGCCCATCTCGGCCAGGTGCTGCTGCAGCGCTCCACGCCCACCCAGGCCACCAGCGCCGGCATGGTGTTGGCCCGCCATGCCGAGCAGGTGGCGATGCTGGAGGCCGAGATGCTGAGCGAGGTCGGCGCGCCCGAGATGCTGGGCGGCGCCACCCAGCGGGTGCCGATTGCGGTGAACGTGGATTCGCTGGAAACCTGGTTTCTGCAGGTATTCGAGCTGTTGCCGCCGGGCCTGCCGGTGTGCCTGGACATCCGCGTCGAAGACCAGGACCATTCGGCCATCCTGCTGCGCGAGGGCACGGTGATGGGCGCGGTCAGCTCCAGCGCCGAGCCCATCCACGGCTGCACCGCCGAAACCCTGGGCGTGATGCGCTACGTGGCCGTGGCCTCGCCGGCGTTTGCGCAGATCCATTTTGCGGCGGCCGACCGCGAGGAGGCGTTGCACCGCGCGCCCATGCTGGGCTTCAACCGCAAGGACAGGCTGCACGACCTGTTCATCGCCCAATTGGCCAACACCGCCCAGCTGTCGCCCACGCACTACATCCCCTCGGTGCGCGGCTTTGTGCATGCGGTGAAGCGCGGCCTGGGCTGGGGTCTGGCGCCCGAAGCCCTGGTGGCCGAGGGCATTGCCGCTGGCGAGCTGCTGGACATCCTGCCCGGCCAGCACCTGGACGTGGCCTTGTACTGGCATCGCTGGCGCATGCGCTCGGCCTTCCTGGACCTGATCGGCGCGGCGCTGAAGCAGGCTGTGCAAAGTGGGCTGCGGGTCTAGCCTGCGGGGCGGCTGGTACACTCGAACGACGTTAGCAGGTGTCTTTCAGCCCTTGGATATGTTCTTGGGTTTGGAGGATTAAACGGGAAGTCGGTGCGATGCCGACGCTGCCCCCGCAACGGTAAGCGAGCCAAAGCGCGGCCTTATCTGCCACTGTGCATCCAATGCATGGGAAGGTGGCCCCGCAGAAAAGTCCCCCTTTTCCCTCGTGAGCCCGGATACCGGCCTGCCAACCATAGCGTGACCTTGCGGTGGGCGGGTGTCAGCGGGCTCCATGGTGTGCCGGACATTGCTCCGTCTGCGCCTGCGCCTTCTGATCTCTTTGCCCCCGGGTCACACCGATCCATCTTGTCGCGCGGCGGGCGTGTGGGGCTGAACCATGTACTACCAAATTTATAGCTGCTCGCGCAGGTGGAATATGCGCTGGCGGGCAATTTGATGCCTAAAGTGTGCGACGCACTGCTGGTGTCCGCCCCGGCCTCCGGCCAGGGCAAGACCACGGTCACGGCTGCGCTGGCCGCCTGGCACCGCAGCCAGGGCCGGCGCGTGCGCGTGTTCAAGACCGGCCCCGACTTTCTGGACCCCATGGTGCTGGAGCGCGCCAGCGGCCACCCTGTCTACCAGCTGGACCTGTGGATGGTGGGCGAGGCCGGGTGCCGGGCGCTGCTGCATGCGGCTGCCGCCGAGTCCGATGTGATCCTGGTGGAAGGCGTGATGGGCTTGTTCGATGGCACGCCCAGCAGCGCCGATCTGGCCCAGGCGCTGGGCTTGCCGGTGCTGGCGGTGATCGATGGATCGTCCATGGCCCAGACCTTTGGCGCCGTGGCCCATGGCCTGTGCAGCTACCGCCCCGGCCTGCAGTTTGCCGGCGTGCTGGCCAACCGCGTCGGTAGCGACAGCCATGCCCAGATGCTGAAAGACAGCCTGCCCGCCGGCCTGCGCTGGTTCGGCGCCATGCCCCGCTCGGCCAGCTACAGCCTGCCCGAGCGCCACCTGGGTTTGGTGCAGGCGTCTGAAGTCGCGCAGCTGGACGAGCGCATTGCCCAGGCCGCCCAGGCCATCGGCCCCAGCGTCGAGGGTATGGCCAGCCCGGTGCGTTTTGAGCCGGTGGTCGCCGAGCCGTTACCGCCGTTGCTGGCCGGTGTGCGCATCGCGGTGGCGCGCGACGCGGCCTTTTCTTTCTTGTACACCGCCAATCTGGACTGCTTGCGTGCGCTGGGTGCCGAGCTGGTGTTCTTTTCGCCGCTGGCCGATGCCGCCTTGCCCGATGCGCACAGCCTGTACCTGCCCGGCGGCTACCCCGAGCTGCATCTGCACACCCTGCAGGCCAACACTGGGATGCGCGAGGCTATTCGTAGCCACCACGCGCAGGGCAAACCCATCGTCGCCGAATGCGGCGGCATGCTGGCGCTGCTGGACAGCCTGGCCGGCCACGATGGCGTGCCGGTGCCCATGTGGGGCCTGCTGCCCGGCACCGGTGCCTTGCAAAAGCGCTTCGTGAACCTGGGCATGCACGCAGTGCAGCTGCCCGAGGGCCGTCTGCGCGGCCACAGCTTCCACCACGCGCGCATGGACAGTACGCTGCCCGCCGTGGCCTTTACCGCGCCGCAGCGCGAACGCAGCCACGCCGAGCCGGTGTACCGCAGCCGTCGCATGCATGCCTCGTTCATGCACCTGTACTTTCCGTCCCACCCCGGCGCCGTGGCGCAGTTGTTTGCGCCCGGCTGACTCTTCACAAGGACAACCCCATGGAAATTGAATCTCCCCCGCTGCTGCGCGACACCCCCAAGCCCCAGGGCGAACGGCGCGGCCTGGTCATCGTCCACACCGGCACCGGCAAGGGCAAGAGCACGGCCGCCTTCGGCCTGGCCCTGCGCGCCCATGGCCGCGGCAAGACGGTCAAGGTCTACCAGTTCATGAAGGTGCCGACCGCGCGTTTTGGCGAGCACCGCTTGTTTGAGCAGCTCGGCATTCCCATCGTCGGCCTGGGCGACGGCTTCAGCTGGAAGAGCCGCGACCTCGACCATTCGGCCGAGCTGGCCCAGGCCGGCTGGGCCCAGGCCGAGGCCACGGTGCGCGCTGGCGAACATTTCATGGTGGTGCTGGACGAAATCATGTACCCGCTGCGCTATGGCTGGATCGCACTGGAGCCGGTGCTGGCCTGCTTGCGCGAACGTCCGCCCCATGTACACGTGGTGCTGACCGGCCGCGGCGCACCCGCCGAGCTGGTCGAGCTGGCCGACACGGTGACCGAGATGACGCTGATCAAGCACCATTTCAAGGCCGGCGTGCCCGCGCAGCGCGGCATCGAAGACTGAGCGTTTGCTGCAGCCATGACCACCCCACCATGACCACCCCGAATTTCTCCGCCCAACCACTGCTGGAAGTGCAGTCCGTGTCGCTGCAGCGGCAGGACAAAGCGGTGCTGAGCCAGGTCTCGGTGTCCGTGCCGTTTGGTGCACACATCGCGCTGGTGGGGCCGAACGGTTCGGGCAAGACCAGCCTGCTGCAGGTGATGGCTGGACGGCTTCAACCCAGCGCAGGCCGGGTGCTGGTGGGTGGCCAGGATCTCGCGCAGATGCCCGGCATGCAGCGCGCGCGCCAGCTGGCGGTGGTGCACCAGCACGAGCAGGTGCATGGCCAGCTGCGGGTACGCGACTACGTGGCCCTGGGCCGCACGCCGTATCCCGAGGCCAGCCGCGATGAAAACACGCAAGTGGTCAGCGACGCACTGCAGCGCTGCCGGCTGGACGGGTTGCAGGACCGCCTGATGCGCAGCCTGTCGGGCGGCGAGCAGCAACGGGCCGCCATCGCCCGCGCCATCGCGCAGCAGCCGCGCATCCTGCTGCTGGACGAGCCCACCAACCACCTCGATCTGCGTACCCGCGCCGACATGCTGGACCTGCTGACCGGGCTGGGCGTGACCGTGGTGGCGGCCCTGCACGAGCTGAGCCTGGTGCAGCGTTTCGCCCACCGTGTGCTGCTGCTGGGCCAGGGCCGGGTGGTGGCCGAAGACCTGCCGTCCAAGGTGTTGACCAAAGAGCTCGTGCTGGGCAACTTTGGCATGGACGTTTTCTACCTGCCGCTGCCGCACCGCGCGCATGAGATTGCGGTGTTCGAGTCGCCGCAAACCGCACACAAGCCGCTGCATACCACGCGGCCCCATGCCCGGCCGCGGGCACACTGATGTTTAACCCTTGAAGCAAAGAAAAAACCATGGCATCTACCGTGCGTCGTTGGAAGTTCCGCCCTGTTGTGCATCTGCTGCTGGGTGCGGCATCGCTGTGGGTTGCCGGCGTGCAGGCCCAGACCTTCCCGGTGACGGTAGACAGCTGCGGTGAAAAACTCACTTTCGCCGCACCGCCCAAGGCCGCGCTGATCCACGACATCAATATGACCGATATGGCGCTGTCGCTGGGCTTGCAAAAGAGCATGGTGGGTGTCAGCGGCATCAGCGGCTGGTACAAGATGAGCCCCGAGTTCAAACAGGCGCTGGGCAACATCCGCGAGATTGCACCCAAACAGCCGACCCTGGAAAACATCCTGGCCGCCAACCCCGATTTCTTTTTTGCCGGCTGGAACTACGGCATGAAGGTGGGCGGCGACGTCACGCCGACCACGCTGCAGAAGTACAAGATCCCCACTTTGGTGTTGTCCGAGAGCTGCATCCATGTGGACAAGGCACGCCCGCGCGCATCCATGGACCTGCTGTACGGCGACTACCTCAAGCTGGGCACCATCTTCGGCAAAGAGGCCGAAGCCAAGGCCCAGATAGAGGGCTGGAAGCAGCGTCTGGCGCGCCTGCCCAAAGCCGCGGGCAAGCAGCCCTTGCGCATGTTCCTTTTCGATTCGGGCGAAGACAAGCCCTTCACCGCAGGTAAGTACGCCATTCCCACCGCCATGATGGAGGCCGCTGGCGGCCGCAATGTGATGGACGATGTGGAAACCAGCTGGGGCACGGTGTCGTGGGAGGCGGTGGCCGCGCGCAACCCCGAGTTCCTGGTGCTGCTGGACTACCAGAACGACGGCGGCGCCGACAAGCTGCTGCAGCTCCTGCAAAAGCATCCGCTGATGCAGCACACCGATGCGGTAAAGAACAAGCGTTTTGTAGCCCTGCGCTATGAAGAGCTGACGCCCGGCCCGGCCAATATCGGCGCCATCGAAAAGATCGCCAAGGCAGCCACCCGTTGAGCACCTCGACCACCATGCCGTCTGTATCCCGCTGGCTGACCGGCGGACCTGCACCGGTGCGCGTGGCGCTGCTGTTGGTGGCGCTGGTCTGCGTAGGCATGGTGTCGGTGGTGTCTGGGTCTACCCCCGTGGGCCTGTCTGAGGTGGGGCACAGCCTGGGCCTGCTGCTCAGCGGCGCAGGCGATGCGCGCTACAGCATGGTGGACCGCATCGTGGTCGATCTGCGCCTGCCGCGCATGCTGCTGGCCATCCTGGTCGGTGGCGGCCTGGCACTGGTGGGCGCCTTGCTGCAGACGGCCACGCGCAATGACTTGTCCGACCCGTATCTGTTCGGCCTGTCCTCCGGCTCGGCCGCGGGGGCGGTGGCGGTGATCACGCTGACCGGCGAGGTGCTGGGCATCTGGACGCTGCCGCTGGCGGCGTTTGTGGGCGGCATGGCCTCGGTGGCCGTCGTCTTGTTGCTGCTGCGCCGTTACCGCAGCCACACGCCGGAGCGGATGATTCTGGCGGGCCTGTCGGTGTCCTTCTTGTTCACCGCGCTGACCTATTACTTCACCTTTTTCGGCGACCAGCGGGCTGCGCAGTCGGTGCTGTTCTGGACCATGGGGGGCCTGGGTTCGGCGCGTTGGGACAACCTGTTTGTGCCCTTGCTGGGCCTGCTGGTGCTGGCGGTTTTTTGCTGGCGCAAGCTGGGCGCACTGGATGCGATGCTGGCCGGCGAGAACACCGCGCACAGCCTGGGCATCAACCCGCAGCGCCTGCGCATCCAGGTGTTTGTGGTCTGCGCATTTGCCACCGCCTGCTTTGTGGCGGTGTCGGGCGTGATCGGCTTTGTGGGCTTGATGGTGCCGCATTTGGCGCGTGCGCTGGCCGGCGCCTTGCACCGTGGCATGCTGGGCCTGGCGGTGCTGATGGGCGCGCTGCTGCTGTTGCTCAGCGATGTGGTCTGCCGCACCGTGCTGGCGCCGCAGGAGCTGCCGGTGGGCATCATCACCGCCAGCCTGGGCGCGCTGTTTGTGATGTACAACTTGCTGCACCAGCCCGACGCGGCGTGACAGCACTTTTTATTCTTTGAATTCTGTTTTGAAAGACTGCACCATGCAAACCCGCAAGATCCCCGCCACCATCGTCACCGGCTTTCTGGGCAGTGGCAAGACCACCCTCCTGCGCAACCTGCTGACCAACGCCCAAGGCCGCCGCATTGCGGTCATCGTCAACGAGTTTGGCGAGCTGGGCATTGACGGCGAACTGCTGCGCGGCTGCGGCATTGGCTGTGACGAAAACGGTGTCGAAAACGGCCAGCTGTTCGAGCTGGCCAACGGCTGCCTGTGCTGCACGGTGCAAGAAGAATTTGCCCCGGTGATGGAGCAGCTGGCCGCGCGCCGCGACCAGATCGACTATCTGGTTATCGAGACCTCTGGCCTGGCCCTGCCCAAGCCGCTGGTGCAGGCCTTCCAGTGGCCCGCGCTGCGCAATGCCTTCACCGTGGACGCGGTGATCACCGTGGTGGACGCGCCGGCCGTGGCCGCTGGCGATTTTGCCGACGACCCTGTGGCTGTGGATGCCCAGCGCCGCGCCGACGACAACCTGGACCACGATTCACCGCTGCACGAATTGTTCGAAGACCAGTTGGCCACGGCCGACCTGGTGATCGTGCACAAGGTGGATGGCATGGATGCAGCCGCGCTCGCAGCGGTGGAAGCCACCATCCGGGCAGAAGCGCCTGCCGGTGTGAAGCTGGTGCGGGCATCGCACGGCCAGGTGCCCATGGATGTGCTGCTGGGCCTGGAGCGCGCGGTGGAAGACGTGATCGACGCCCGTAAAACCCACCACGACGCGGAAGAAGACCACGACCATGATGCTTTCGATTCGGTGTCGATTGCGCTGGAAGTGACGGACCGCGCCAAGCTGCTCACCGCCTTGGCCGCCCTGGTACAGCGCCACGAGATCTACCGCGTCAAAGGCTTTGTGGCTGTGCCGGGCGCGGCCATGCGCCTGGTGGTGCAGGGCGTGGGCCAGCGCTTTGACAGCTACTTCGACCGCGCCTGGCGCGCCGATGAGACACGTGCCACCCGACTGGTGTTCATTGGCGACCATCTTGAGGCCGCCACCCTGCAAGCCGAGTTGCAAGCCGCATTGGCGTAAGGGACTCCATGCATTTGCTCTCCACCCGCCCCGGCGGCCATGTCGAAGACGATGGCAACGGCATCGTGCGCGTGGAGCAAACGCCGGGCGACATCGTAGTGCTCACCGTGGCGGACACCACCTTGTCGCTCCTGGCCGAGGTGGCCAGCAACCTGCCGCTTGATTTCCCGAGCGTACGCCTGGCCAACCTGATGTGGCTGCGCCAGCCCGCGTCTACCGATTTGTACATGGACGACGTGCTGCGCCACGCCAAAGCCATCGTCATCGAGCACCTGGGCAGCCCCAGCGACTGGGCCTACATCGTGGACCAGGTGTGCGCATCCGCCCAGGCGCGCGGCCAGTGGCTGGTGATGGTGTCGGGCGAATCTGTGGAAGACGCGCAGCTCCTGCTGCGCAGCACCGCCACACAAGACGACTGCAACCACCTGTGGCGCTGCCTGCGCGAAGGCGGACGCGACAACGCCCAGAACTTTTTTCAGCTCATCGCCCACGCTGCATTCGGCCAGGGCGAGCGCCCCGCGCCACCCGCAGCGTTGCCCGCCGCCATGCGCTACGCACCCGCTGTGCCCTTGGCCCCCTGGCGCGCTGGCGCACCCGTGGCCCTGTTGGTGTTTTACAAGGCACATTTGCAGGCAGGCAACACGGCGGTGTTTGATGCCATGCTGGCCGCGCTGGCCGAGGAGGGCCTCAACACCCTGGCCGTGGCGCTGGACTCGCTCAAAAATCCCGCCAGCATGGCGCTGCTGCAATCGCTGGCCCAAGAGCACAGGGTGGACGTGGTGCTCAACGCCACCAGCTTTGCTGTGGGTGCGATGGACGGCAACGACAGTGGTGCCGAAGTGCAGCCCGTGCTGCTGGCAGGCGACGCGCCGGTGTTGCAGCTCATCACCGCAGGCTGCTCGCAAACCCAGTGGCAAGACGACCCGCACGGCCTCACCCCGCGCGACCTGGCCATGCAAATCGTGCTGCCCGAGGTGGACGGCCGCATCGGCACCCGGCCCATCAGCTTCAAAGGCCTGGCCTGGCGCTGCGAGCGCGCCGAGATCGACGTGGTGCGTTACCAGCCCGAGCCCGAGCGTATTGCCTATGTGGCCGCTCTCGCCCGTCGCTGGTGCGCGTTGCGCTATAAAAAATGTAGTGAAAAGCGCGTGGCCCTGGTGCTGGCCAATTACCCGAATGACGACTCCCGCCTGGCCAATGGCGTGGGACTGGACACGCCCGCGTCCACCGTGGTCATCTTGCAAGCCCTGCAGGCCGCGGGCTATGCCACTGGCGATGTGCCGCAGCACGGCGACGCGCTGATGGCCGACCTGGTGCGCGGCATCACCAACAATCTGGACGCCAACAACGACCGCCCCGCAGGCCAAAGCCTGGCCATGGCGGACTACCTGCAAGACTTTGCCGCCCTGCCGCCCGAGAGCCAGGCCGCCATCAACGCGCTGTGGGGCCCGCCAGAGCAGGACCCGCTGGTGCGCGCCGGCCGCTTCATGGTGTCGGGCCAGCGCTATGGCAATGTGTTCGTAGGCAACCAGCCGGCCCGCGGGCGCGACCTGGACCTGGTCGCCACCTACCACGATGCCGATCTGGTGCCCACCCACAACTACCTGGCCTTTTACTTCTGGCTGCGCCGCGCCTACGCGGTGGATGCAGTGGTGCATGTGGGCAAGCACGGCAACCTGGAATGGCTGCCCGGCAAAAGCGTGGCGCTGGGCGCCGCCTGCTGGCCCGATGCCATCCTGGGCCCGCTGCCGCACCTGTACCCCTTCATCGTCAACGACCCAGGCGAGGGCGCGCAGGCCAAGCGCCGCACCCAGGCTGTCATCATCGACCACCTGATGCCGGCCATGACCCGGGCCGAAACCTATGGTCCCTTGCAGCAGCTCGAAGGCCGTATGGACGAGTACTACGAAGCCTTGTCGCTCGACCCGCGCCGCGCCAAGTTGCTGCGCGCCAGCATTCTCGAAAAAGTGTTGGCAGACGGCCTGCACGAAGAACTGGGCTTCACCAAGCCTGTCGATGATGCACAGCGCGACGCGCTGTTGCGCCGCCTCGATGCCTACCTGTGCGAGATCAAGGAATCGCAGATCCGCGACGGCCTGCACGTCTTCGGCCAGTCTCCCACTGGGCGCCAACGCGTGGACACCCTGGTGGCGCTGGCCCGTTACCCTGGCGGCGCAGGTGCCGCGCAAGGCAGCCTGACAGTCGCCTTGGCACACGACCTGGGGCTGCAAGACTTTGATGCGCTCAGCCACGACTGGGCCGCGCCGTGGACCGGTGAGCGCCCGCAGGTCTTGCAAGCCTTGAGCGCCGACCCCTGGCGCCATGCAGGCCACACCCGTGAGCGGCTGGAGTTGCTGGCCGTGCAGTTGGTGCAAGACGGCGCAGCGCTTGCGCCCGCGCTGTGGCCCCACACCGGCCAGGTGCTGGAGCGCCTGCACACCATACTCGCCCCGCGTCTGGATGCCTGTGGCCCGAATGAAATCGGCCAGCTGCTGCGCGGCTTGGACGGGCGCTTTATCCCTCCCGGCCCCAGCGGCGCGCCGTCACGCGGCCGGCCGGATGTGCTGCCCACCGGGCGCAACTTCTATTCGGTGGACACGCGTGCCATCCCCACCCAAACCGCCTACGCCATGGGCGCCAAGGGTGCAGACCGGGTGGTGGAGCGGCACCTGCAAGACCACGGCGCGTACCCTAAGGCCATGGGCTTGTCGGTCTGGGGCACCAGCACCATGCGCACCGGCGGCGAAGATGTGGCCCAGGCCTTCTCGCTGCTGGGCGTGCGGCCCAAGTGGGCGGCGGGCAGCAATCGCGTGGTGGACATTGAAGTCATGCCCATGACCGTGCTGGGCCGCCCGCGCGTGGACGTGACGCTGCGCGTCTCTGGCTTCTTCCGCGATGCATTCCCCAATGTGATCGACCTGTTCGACACCGCCGTGCGTGCCGTGGCCGCCATTGCGGTGGAGGATGAGCCGGACGACGTGAATCCCATCCGCGTACGCGTGCAGGCCGAGGCTGCGCAAGCGCAAGCCGCAGGGCAGTCGGAAGCGGACGCCGAGCGGGCCTCCACCTGGCGCGTGTTCGGGCCACGGCCCGGCGGCTATGGTGCGGGTTTGCAGGCCAACATCGCCAGCGGCAATTGGACCGAGCGTTCGGAGCTGGCCGAAGCCTATTTGCGCGCCGGTGCCTTTGCCTATGGGCAGGACGCGCACGGAACCAAAGCGCCCGAGGCGTTTGCCCAGCGCCTCGCCGGGCTGGACGCGGTGCTGCACAACCAGGACAACCGCGAGCACGACATTCTGGATTCCGGCGACTACTACCAGTTCATGGGCGGCATGGCCGCCGCGGTGGAGCACCTGGGCGGCACGCCTGCCGCGCTGTACCACGGCGACTTCAGTGTGCCCGGTGCGCCGCGCATCCGCACGCTGGGGGAAGAGGTGGCGCGGGTCGTGCGATCGCGAGCGGTCAATCCCAAGTGGCTGGACGGCATCAAGCGCCACGGCTACAAGGGCGCGTTCGAGATCGCCGCCACCGTGGATTTTCTGTTTGCCTTTGACGCCACCACCGGCGTGGTGGGCGACCACCAGTACGCGCTGGTGGCCGATGCCTATGTGCACGACGCTGCCACCCGCGATTTCCTGTTGCAGTACAACCCGCTGGCGCTGCGCAGCATCGGAGAGCGCCTGCTGGAAGCGATGGACCGCGGCCTCTGGGCCGAACCGGGCGACCAGCGCACACGCATTGAAGACCATCTGCTGGCCTTGGAGCAGCAGTTGGAAGCATCTGAAGAAGTATTAGAAAAAGGGGCTATGCGATGAGCACTGTTCAATCTGCCGCACGCGTGGCATTCCCGTTCACCGCCTTGGTAGGCCAGCCGTTGCTGCAGCGCGCCTTGCTGCTGGTGGCCATCGATCCACGCATCGGCGGCGTGCTGGTCAGCGGCCCGCGCGGCACCGCCAAATCCACGGCCGCGCGGGCATTGGCCGCCATGCTGCCGGAGGCGCCGTTTGTCACCCTGCCGCTGGCTGCCAGCCTGGAGCAGTTGGTGGGCACGCTGAATGTGGAAGACGTTTTGCGTGATGGCCAGCTGCGCCTGGCGCCGGGCCTGGTGGCGCGCGCCCACAACGGCGTGCTGTATGTGGACGAGGTGAATCTGCTGCCCGATGCGCTGGTCGATGCGCTGCTGGACGTGGCCGCCAGCGGCATCAACACCGTGGAGCGCGACGGTATCTCGCAGCAGCATGCCGCGCGGTTTGCGCTGGTCGGCACGATGAACCCCGAAGAAGGCGAACTGCGGCCACAGCTGCTCGACCGGTTTGGCCTGTCGGTTTTGCTGGGCAACCCTAGCGATCCACAGCAGCGGCAAGAGATTCTGCGCACCCGCCTGGCTTTCGACGAAGACCCGCAGGCGCTGACCGCAGCCCATGCGGCGCAGCTGCGCCAGCTGGCGGATACCGTGGCTGCGGCCCGGGCTGCGCTGCCGCGCCTGGCGTGGCCGGACGCCGTGTTGCAACATGCCGCCGCGCTGGCCCTGGCCGCCGGTGTCGATGGCATGCGGGCCGACCTGGTGATGCTGCGCGCTGCGCGGGCCTTGGCCGCGTTGGAAGGCCGCGACGCGGTGAGCACGCAGGACGTCGACGCCGTGGCCGAATTGGCGCTGGCGCATCGGCGCACGGTGGAGCCCTCTACCAACCGCACAGCGCCTTCTGCCAACGACAACAGCGGTCCGCGCTCAGACAAGCCGCCCGCCCCCGCTGCCACGCCCAGCTCCGAGGGCGACTGGGGCGCGCTGCCGCCGCAGCCCACGCCCACCACCCGTGTGCTGTCTACAGGAGCCTGGCCCGCAAAAAAAGCCTGAGCCACCACACCCGCCGGCCGCCCACATCGGCCGGCAGTGTGCGGTGGCGCAAACCCTTTTCAAGTGCATTGCCGCCGCTCAAGCCGGCGGTGCAAGCCCTGGGCGACACTGCGGTGATTGCCTGGCTGCGTACCCTGTTGGCCAAAGGCCCGCAGGCGCTGCAGCGCGAGCACCTGCGTTACCAGCCGCAGGCGGTGGCCGTGCCGCGCCTGCATCTGATCCTGCTGGACACCTCGGGCTCGATGCGCCAGGGCGGCCGCCTGGCGCTGGCCAAAGGCCATGCGGCCCGCCTGATCGAGCAAGCAGCGCGTGCCGGCGACCACGTGGGCCTGCTGTGTTTCGGTGGCAGTGGTGTGGAACTGGTGGTACCCCCGGGCCCGGCGCGGGCCGCCGGTGCGGCACGGGTACGCCAGTGCGGTGGCGGCGGTGGCACACCGCTGCGGCGGGCATTGGACGTGGCGAACACTTTGCTGGCGCAGGCCCAGCGGCGCAGCGGCATAGGGCCGGCCTGGTTGTGGCTGCTGAGCGATGGCCGCACCCTGGAACAGCCGGCCGCGCCGCGGGGCACCGAGCACGCGGTGGTGCTGGATTTTGACGACCGCTCGCCGGCGATAGGCCGCTGTGCCGCCTGGGCCGAGCGCTGGGGCGCGGAGTACCGTCTGGCCAGTGCACCCACTTAATTATTCAAATATGCCGATACCCATGACCGAATTTGTTTCTGAACCCACCGTGACCGAGCTCATCATCTGCACCACTTGCAGGCCCGCCGGTGTGTCGCGCGACGTACCGGCTGCCGGCGAGGCACTGCTGGAAGCCGTGCAGGTCGCCACCTGGGATCTGGACGCTACCCAGCAGGCGCGCATCCGCGTGCGCGGCCTGGCTTGCATGAGCGGCTGCGCGCGTGCCTGCACCGTGGCACTGCAGGCTGCGGGCAAATACACCTACTACTTTGGCGATCTGGTGGCCGATGAGGTCACCGCTGCCCAGGTGCTGGCCTGCGCGCAGTTGCACGCCGACAGCGCCGACGGTAACCTGTTGCGCAAAGAGCGGCCCGAGCGCCTGCGCAGCGGCATCCTGGCGCGCCTGCCCCCGCTGGGGTTGGCTACCAGTTAGCAATAGTTTTTTCGCAGCGCATCCGTAGCCCCACGGGTGCATTTATCTGGTTTTTCAAAAGGAGCATCGCATGCAGCCATCCAACCCGTCCACCACCACCGAACTGCCCCGCACCTCCAGCGCGACGCGCAGCCTGTTGTTGCAACTCGCCGCCGGCGCCGCCCTAGGGCTTGTCGTGCTGTACGGCGTGGCTTTCGCCGAGAGCCCGCTGATGCACAACGCCGCGCACGACGTGCGCCACATCACCGTCAAGCCTTGCCACTAGATTTGGCTCACCCCCAGGCTGCAGTGCTACGCACTTTTCGCCAACCCCCTTGCAGGGGGCAACACCTGCAGCCTGGCAAAGCCAGTTCTGCGGTGTTTCTGGAAGGCGTGCGTTCTGGCTGTGACTTGGTTTAACGACATTTACCGGGAGAAGAGATGATTTTTCAAAAATTGGTATGGGCCGGTCTGGCCGTTGCCGTGGTCGTGGGCAGTGTAGAAACCGGCGTGCAGCGCCTGCAGGCCGCGCCGCTGATTCTGGCCGCCGAAGTCTATGAAGGGCAAAAGGCCGAAGCGCCTGCGCCCACCGATACGCTGACTGCACCTGCGCAGGCCACGGCCGTTGCGCATGAACACGAACACGAGTATGAACACGGCGGCGCCGCGGAATGGGAGCCTGCCAATGGCGCCGAGCGCATCGGCTGGACCTGGGTGGCCAATGTGCTGCACGCTTTCAGCATGGCTTTGCTGGTGTTTGCTGTGATGGGCGTGTGGGTGTACCAGCGCGGCACCAAGCTGGCATCCCTGCCGCTGGCCTGCCTGGTGGCCGCTGCCGGTGGCATCAGCTTCAACCTGTGGCCGTCCCTAGGCCTGCACGCTGAAGTGCCAGGCATGGAAGCCGCGCCCTTGCATGCGCGCCAGCTCTGGTGGCTGCTGTCCATGGGCAGCGCCGCCCTGGCCTGCGCGGTGCTGGGCTTTGGCCGTGGCGCCTGGCGCTGGATCGCCGCTGTAGCGCTACTGGCGCTGCCGTTCGTGGTCGGTGCCCCTGAGCTGGAAGGCGATGCCCTGGCCGGCTACGGCCCCGAAGCGCATGCGGCGCTGAAGCAATTGGGTAAGCAGTTCATCTGGGCCACCAGCTGGGTGGCAGTGTCCTTCTGGGTGACTATGGGCGTGGTGTCCGGCCTGGCTTTCCAGCGCTGGGTGCGTCCGAGCTTGTTGGCCGTTCTGAAGGGTGCTGACGTGGCCGATGCGAAGGCGGTGAACGCAGTTCGCTAGCAGGGTAACGGTATGGTGGGCTGCGCTGACCACGGGCCCCGCCGTGGTCAGCACTCCGTAGCGTGGTTGCGGATTTGGATGCAACCAAGTGATTGCCAGAAATATGCCCAGATTGGGTATGGCGATGGTTGGTGAGTATCTGTGAGCTTAGTTCCGATTTTCTACTTTTTTAATAGCTGATTGCGCTGGTTACATCTGCGCTAGCCGGGTATTTGACTTGATTTTCTAAGCAATAGAGAAATGTGATGCGTGTGAATGACGATTCTTAGCGACCCGCCGCCAGAAGCCGCCGTTCGGCGCGGATGAGAGCGAGCGTCAGCGCGCGGGGCGGGTGCCCATGGCCGTGAGCACGCCCAAACCGATAAATGATGTTCCCGCGAGCCGGTTACCCCAGCGGCCGCCCCATGCAGCCCGTCTCAGGCGCGGAGCGACGAGACTTGCTGTTAGCACATAGATGACGTCGGTGCAGCAAGCAATACCAACGAAAACACCACCGAGCGCAACGGTCTGCATCAGCGGGTTGCCATGAGCGTCCATGAACTGCGGCAGGAAGGCGGCGAAGAACAAAGTGGTTTTTGGGTTCAGCAGCGCGACCATGAAGCCATCTCGAAAGACGCGCCGCAAGGGCTGCGCCAGCGCCTGCGGCGTTGCGTCGGCGACTGGCGACGCCGTCCTCCACATCCGGATACCGAGATACACGAGGTAGGCGGCGCCGGTCCATTTCACTGCGGTGAAAGCGGCCGATGACACGGCGAACAAGGCGGCCAGGCCGAGCGCAGCTCCCAACGCATTGGAGAGATTGCCAAGCGCGACGCCCAGTACGGATGCAAGACCGCATGCGCGACCCTGCGCCAAAGTACGGGCCACGATGTAGACGACGGCGGGTCCGGGGGTGATGGCCAACACCAGGCTGGCACCCACAAAAGCCAGGAGCAAAGGCGTGTCGGGAAGCATATGAACTCCGAATGTTGAGGTGGCAAGCATCGCTGCACCACCGCTATTTACAAGGAACCATCCTACAGAATACTTGCATAAAGGATGCCTTGTACCTCGTCTTGCAGGCGCGAGTTGCAAGGTCAGCTTCGGAGCAGTGGCGAGGTCGGTTTGGGTTCCAAATTTGACCTTGGGCATTGGTTGCCGAATGTCTGCTTCAAGTCAAGCAGCCTATCCCCGCCGCATCAAATACGTATCCATGATCCATCCATGCGCCGCCCGCGCCGCCTGCCGCTCCGCCTGAATCCTTTCGCCCACCTCGGCCAGTGGCCCGGCGATGCACAGCTGCTGCGGCATGCCCAGGTAGGCGCCCCACCAGATGGTGATGCCCTCCGGCACCAGGTGCTGAAACGCGCAGGCCCCGTCCAGCATTACGGCAACAGTGTCGGCGCTTGGGGGCCAGCCGTGGTCGCGCAGCTGGCGGCCGGTGGTGATGGTGACGGGGGCATTGATGTCGTTCAGCGCAATGGCATGCGCGGCGGTTAGCGCCTGCAGCGCGGTGATGCCAGGCACCACAGAGACCTTCAGCGGCAGTTGCACCGCCAGGCGCTCCGCGATGCGCAAGGTGCTGTCGTACAGCGAGGGGTCACCCCACACCAGCAAGGCCACGCGGCCACCTGCGGGTAGGTGGGTGCGGATGGTGGCCAGCCACACTTCGGCAATCGCGTCATGCCAGCGGTGCACTGCGGCGGGGTAGTCGGGGTCGTCGGCATCGCGCACCGGCATGTCAAAGCCGACCACCTGCGTAGCGGGGTTGGTAACGAGCGCCCCGCACAGCTGCAGGCGCAGCTCGGCCAGGTCGGCTTTGCCCGCACCTTTGCGCGGCACCAGAATCAGGTCGGCGGCATTGAGCGCCTGCACGCCTTGCCGGGTTACATGGTCGGGGTTGCCGGTGCCTATGCCGACCAGGCAGAGGTCGATATTCACTCGGTACCCGCCGGAAAGCGCGGCGCGGTGCCTAGCGGGCGGTAGCGGCGGTCGTAGTCGCCGGCATACAGGCGGCTGGTGGCGAAGTCCTCGGCGCCCAGGGTGTGGCCGACCAGGATCAGCGCGGTGCGTTCCATGCTGTCGCCGACGGCTGCCTCTATGGTGGCCAGCGTTCCGCGCACCACGCGCTCGTCCGGCCAGCTGGCGCGCCAGACCACGGCGACTGGGCAATCGGCGCCGTAGTGCGGGCTCAGCTCGGCCACAACCCGCGCCAGCACGTGCACCGACAGGTGGATCGCCAGCACCGCGCCCGTGGCCGCGAAATTCGCCAGCGCTTCGCCCTCGGGCATGGCCGAGGCGCGGCCCGAGGTGCGGGTTAGCACCACCGATTGCGCCAGGCCGGGCAAGGTCAACTCGGCGCCCAGCGTCGCGGCAGCTGCCGCAAACGATGGCACGCCGGGCGTGACGGTGTAGGGGATGCCAGCGGCGCGCAGCCGGCGCAGCTGTTCACCCATGGCCGACCAGACCGACAGGTCGCCCGAATGCAGGCGCGCCACGTCCTGGCCTTGTGCGTGGGCGGCGCTGATTTCTTCGATGATGCTGTCCAGCGACATGGGCGCGGTGTTCACCAGCCGCACGCCGGGCGGGCAGTGGGCCAGCACACCTTCGGGTACCAGGGAGCCTGCGTACAGGCAGACGGGGCAGGCGGCGATCAGGTCGCGGCCGCGCAGGGTCAAGAGGTCGGGGGCGCCGGGGCCGGCACCGATAAAGTGGACAGTCATAGCCCGGTATTTTCCGCGATCGCAGCGGTGGCCAAGCTGTCGGCGGACACGGCGCGGGCCGCGAGCAGCCGCGCGCCAGGGCCGGCCGCTGCCAGCGCTGCCGCTTCGGCCAGGCTGTGGCTGCCGTAGCGTGCGGGCACGTAGGGGCTGGCGGTGGCGGTCTGCTGCTGCAGTGCGGTTAGTGGTACCGCGATTACCGGTAGTCCTAGTTCCTTGGCCAACTGCAGCAGCGCGGGGGCGTGGGCTTTGTCTTCGGCCGTTGCCAGTGCGCTGAGGCCGGTGCTGTTGCCCGCAGCCTGCAAGGCGCTGCGCAGCGATGCCACACTGGCCTGGGCCCGAAAGCCCAGACCGGCTACCTTCACAGCGTGGTGCTCCACTGCACTACCGGGCGCACCGGTGACCAGCCGCGCATCGTGCCCAGCGGGGCCGAATGGGCCAGATCGATGCGCAGCAGACTGCCGCCGTGCTGCAGGTGCAGCTGGGCCAGCGCGGATTCGGTCTCCAGCGTGACCGCATTCACCACCAGGCGACAACCCGCAGGCGCCAGCGATTGCAGCGCCGCGAACAGCGCCAGGTTGAAACCGCCGCCGACAAAAATCGCCTGCGGTGCGGCCAGGCCGGCCAGTGCCTGCGGTGCCAGGCCTTCGAGCACCTGCATGGCCTTGCCCAGGCCAAAGCGGGCGATGTTGGTACGGATGTTGGCAACCCGCGCTGCGTGCTGTTCGATGGCGGTGGCACGCCCACCGGCCAGGCACCATTCCACAGAGACCGAGCCCGAGCCAGCGCCTATGTCCCACAGATGCTCACCCGGCCGCGGCGCCAGCGCGGCCAGCGTCAGTGCGCGCACCGGGGCCTTGGTGATCTGGCCGTCATGCGCAAAGTGGGTTTCGGGCAGGCCGGGACTGCGCGGCAGGCCGAGTGCGCCTGCTACCTCTACGGCCACCGCGACCGGCGCCACGATGCCATCCAGATCGAAACCTGTGGCGCTGCTGCTGCGGATGCGCTCGCGCGGCCCGCCCAGCGCTTCCAGCACCCACAGCGACGATGCGCCACAGCCTTGCCCGTCCAGCCAGCGCGCGAAGTCACCCACCGCCGCGCCGTCGCGCAGCAGGCAGAGCAGCCGCGCGCCGCGTTGCAAGGACGAGCGGGTACTTTCAAAGGCGGTGGCGTGCAGACCATGGCAGTGCACGTCTTCGAGTCGCCAGCCCAGCCGCGCAGCGGCCAGGGCGAAGGTGGAGGGCGCTGGATAGGCCATCCACTCATCCGACGCCAGATGCGCCGCCAGGCTGCCACCGGCACCAAACCAGAACGGGTCACCCGAGGCCAGCACCGCCACCGCCTGGCCGCGCAAGGCCAGCACCGGTGCGACGTCGAAGGGCACAGGCCAGGCCTGGCCGCGTGTGCCCACCTCGGCCAAGGCCAGATGGCGCGGCCCGCCGAATACGGTGTGGGCGGCATCCAGAGCGTCGCGGCTGGTAGCCGACAATCCTGCCAACCCGTCCTCGCCCATACCAATGATAGAAAGCCAGCGCTCAGCCATGTCCCGCATCCTTGTTCTGGGTGGAACCACCGAAGCCAGCCAGTTGGCCTGTGCACTGGCCGAGGCGGGTGTCGATGCCATATTTTCGTATGCCGGCCGCACCGAGGCGCCCATCGCCCAGCCGTTGCCAACGCGGGTGGGCGGCTTCGGTGGGGCTGTGGGCCTGCTGGCCTGGCTGCGCGAAAACCGCATCACGCAGGTGGTGGATGCCACGCACCCGTTCGCCGCGCAGATGAGCTGCCACGCCATCGTCGCCTGTGGCGAGGCGCGTATTCCGCTGCTGGCCCTGGAGCGCCCGGCCTGGGTGGCGCAGGCTGGCGATGCCTGGCAGCACGTGCCAGACATTGGTGCCGCCGTGGCCGCCTTGCCCGCTGCGCCGGCCCATGTGTTTCTGGCCATCGGGCGCCAGCAGCTGGCGCCGTTTGCACGTCTGCCCCAGCATCGTTATTTGCTGCGCCTGGTCGATGCCGTGCCCGATCTGCCTTTGGCGAACGCCGAGGTGGTGCTGGCCCGCGGCCCGTTCACCGAGCAAGGTGACCGCGCGCTGATGCTGGCCCATGGCATCACCCACGTGGTGGCCAAGAACGCCGGTGGCAGCGGTGCCGAGGCCAAGCTGCTGGCCGCGCGGGCGCTGGGCCTGCCGGTGGTCTTGATCGACCGGCCGCTCATTCCCAAGCGCGCCACTGTTGCCAGCGTGGCCGAGGTGGTGGATTGGATCGCCGCTCATACCGCCGACCGCGGGGTGTAGACAAAGCGGCCAACGCGGCGCGTGGCGGCATTGCCGACCAGCACCACGGTGCGCATATCAGCCATCTCGGGTGTGGCCTCCGCCAGGCTGACGGTGCGGATCTGCTCGTCGGGCGTGGACACCGCGCGGGCAAAGGTGATCAGCCGGTCCGGGCCGCAGATGCTGCGCAGCAGCGCCAGGATGCGGCCAAAGGTGTGCGGTCGACTGGCCGAGCGCGGGTTGTAGAAGGCCATCGCAAAGTCGGCCTCGGCCGCGGCGCGCACCCGCGCTTCGATCAGGCTGGCGGGCTTGAGGTTGTCGCTGAGGTTGATGGCGCAGAAGTCGTGGCCCAGCGGCGCGCCAGCGCGGGCCGCTGCCGCCAGCATGGCGGTGATGCCGGGCAGCACGCGGATGTCCAGCTGCTGCCAGTCGGGTTGGTTTTCCAGGGCTTCGAACACTGCCGAGGCCATCGCAAAAACTCCTGGGTCGCCGGAAGAAACTACGACCACCTGGCGGCCTGCGGCGGCCATGGCCAGCGCGGCGGCGGCCCGGTCCAGTTCTACCCGGTTGTCGGACGGATGCAGCGTGAGTCCGGCGCGCGGCGCGATGCGGGCCACGTAGGGGATGTAGCCGACCACGTCGGTGGCGGCATCAATTGCGGCGGTGACTTCGGGTGTGACCAGATGCGGGTCGCCCGGGCCAAGACCCGCAATGCACAGCCAGCCGCTCATTCGATCACCTCGGGGCGGCGTCCCTGGCCGTGTACCAGCACGATGGCGAAATAGGGGCAGTCGGTGCCGTCCACTTCGGACAGCGGCACGACGCGCTCGCCCGGCATGGTGCCGCGCTCGACCAGCCAGGCCTGGTCGAGCCGTCCGGCGGCGGCCAGCGCGCTGCGCACGCGGGGCAGGTTGCGGCCGGTCTTCATGATCACCAGGGCGTCGGCCGATTGCATGTGGCGCAGCAGTTCGGCCTCGGGCAGCGTGCCCATCAGCACCACCAGCACATCGTCGCCCCAGGTGATCGGCGTGCCGGTGGCCGACCAGCAGCCGACCATGCCGGGAATGCCGGGAATCACCTGCACCTCGGCCCGGCCTTGGAGACGGGTGTACAGGTGCATGAACGAGCCATAGAAGAACGGGTCGCCCTCGCACAGCACCAGCACGTCCTTGGTCTGCGCCAGCGTTGCCAGGCGGTTGGCCCAGTCATCGTAAAAGTGGGCCAGGCAGGCGATGTACTCGGGGCTATCAAAGGGCAGTTCGGTAGTCACCGGATATTCCATCGCGTACTCGGTCACGCCTGGCGCCAGCATGCCTTCGACGATGCGCCGGGCCTGGCCGGGGCGGCCTTTCTTGCGGAAGTAGGCCACGTGGCCGGCGGCGCGGATCGCGCGGTCGGCGCGCACGCTCATCAGGTCCGGGTCGCCAGGGCCGAGGCCGGCGCAGAGGATAGTACCCATCAGATTTCGCTCCGGCTGGCCAGCGCGTTGACCGCGGCAACCGTGATGGCCGAGCCGCCGAGCCGGCCTTGCACTACCAGCGCCGGTGCCGGCGGCGCAGCCATCAGCGCGGCCTTGGATTCTGCGGCCCCGACAAAGCCTACGGGACAACCGATGATGGCCGCGGGGCGCGGGCAGGCCGGGTCTTGCAGCATGTTCAGCAGATGGAACAGTGCGGTCGGTGCATTGCCGATGGCCACTACCGCGCCGGCTAGGTGCGGCCGCCACAACTCCAGCGCAGCGGCGCTGCGGGTGGTCGCCATGGCCTGGGCCAGCTCGCGTACCGACGGATCGTTCAGCGTGCAGATAACCTGGTTATTGGCCGGCAGGCGGCTGCGGGTGATGCCTTCGCTGACCATGCGCACGTCGCACAGTATGGGCGCACCGGCCTCCAGTGCCGTGCGCGCGGCTTCGGCCATGCCTTCAGAGAATCGCACATGGGCTTCCAGGCCCACCATGCCGGTGGCGTGGATCATGCGGACGACGGCCAGTTCTTCGATGGGGTTGAAGCGGGCCAGATCGGCCTCGGCCCGGATGATGGCGAAGGACTGGCGGTAGATGGCAGTGCCATCGGTTTCAAATACGTGGGGCATCGGACGTCGGGAACAAATAGGAAGCAATCATTTCGGGGGCCAAGGCCAGCAGATCGGGGGTAGACGCTGCTGTGCCGTGGCGTATCAGGTTAAAGCCCGCAGGCGTGGCTACCAGCGTCAGCGCCGCGCGCGGATGGGCGCAGCCCTTGCTGCAGCCAGAGACATGCAACAGCCGGCCGGCGGGCACCTGCGGCGCCAGTGCGCGGGCCAGTGGACGGGTGGCGGCGGCGGCCTGCAGGCAGCCTGGGGCGCCGGTGCAGGCGACGACGCGCATGCGCGCATCATGGGCCTGGGTGACCAGCGCGGGCAACGCAGGTGCGTGCTGCAGGCCTTCGATCAGCAGCATCTGCCAGGGCGTCATGCGCAGCGCACCCAGCGTGGACAGGGCGGCCAGGGTCTCGGCCTGCAGTTGGCCAAATTCGGCGCCCACCAGCCAGCCAGCCGCGACCGGGCCGGGCCGGGGTTTGGGGGCGGACGGCACAAAGTCGGTGGCGGCCTGGAATCGCTCGGGTAGCGCATGCAATGGGGCCAGTGCCGCCATGCGGTTCAGTCCACCGCGTTGCGCCAGGAACCAGTGCGCAAGCGCCATCGCGGCGGGTACGGCTTCTTCGATGCCGATGTTGGCACCCGTGGCATAGCCGTCGGCGCGCACGGTGTAGCCGCCGGTGCCGCGTTCGATGCGGATGTCGGCCGGATTGGCGCGCAGCACGGCCTGCGCGCCACCGTCCACCGCAAAGCCGAACTTGCCGGGCAGGGCGGGGGCGTCGGGGGCGGCCAGGGCCTGGGCCAGCGTGGCGGCGATGCGCTGCGTGCCGTCATCCGGCTGCCAGAAAGGCGTGACCAGGATGTTGCGGCGGGATTCGCTGTCGGCGCTGCTATCCACCAGGCCGAGTGTCTGCAGGCCTTGCAGCACTGCCGCATGGGCCTCGGGAGCGATACCGCGCAGCTGCAGGTTGGCGCGGCTGGTCAGGTCCAGCATGCCGTTGCCGTACTGGTGGGCCAGCGCGGCGATGCCGGCGGCCTGGACCGATGTGAGCCTGCCCGCATGCGGTCGTACCCGCACCACCAGGCCGTCGCCCGACAGCATCGGGCGCAGCGCACCCGGGCACCAGCCTTTGATCTGCGGTGCTGGGGCGGGATGCATGGGAGGAGGGGCTACGGCGGTTCGCATCCGGGGCGGCTGGTTCTGGGTGGTGTGTGGTGCGAATTCTGGGGAAAGGCGGTGGCCGATGGCTGCGTCAAAAATGCCCCACTGCGTACCCCCCAAGTATCGCATCTGTGCCTGTGGCCGGCCCTGGGGGCTGCGCGGCGGTGGGCGCCGGCCGACGGCACGCAGCGCATGCCGCTGGGAGGGATCGAAAATTTATAAAAAATAATGCTCTGGCGCAGGTAGTATCTGCGCTAACAGCTATTAAAAGCGTAGCAATTGTGAAGTCGGCCTTGCGGATCTTTACCGCCACTTCACCACGGCAACCCGGTGGGGCATTGAATTTCTGCGGCGCGGGTGGCATCTGACGGCTATCGACCACCACCGTTGAGGTTTCCATGAACACCCAAGAGCGCGACCAACTGAACACCTTTTTGCTGCAACTCGGCCAGGCGCGGGCCGGCGTGAAGGACAGCGAAGCGCAGACCTTGATCGACAACGCGCTGGCGCGGCAGCCGGACGCGGCCTACCTGCTGGTGCAACGCTGTTTGCTGCAAGACGGCGCCTTGCAAGCTGCGCAGGCCCAGATCAGCAGCCTGCAGGCCGAACTGCAGCAGGCCCGCCAAGGCAGTTCTGCGAGCGGCACAGGCTTTCTGGACAGCAACGCCTGGGGCCGTGGCCCCGCGGTGCCCAGCTACGTCGCGCCGTCGCCGGTCGCAGCATCTGCGCCTGGCTATTCCCAGGCTACGCCAATGGCCACTGCGCCATCGCGCTTCCAGGCGCCCAGCTTTTTGACCGGCATGGCGACGACCGCGGCCGGCGTGGCGGCGGGTGCATTCCTGTTCCAGAGTATTGAGAGTCTGATGGGCCACCACGGTAGCAGCGGCAACGACAGTGGCGCCAGCCATGGCTTGGGTGGTGGCAGCGCTGCGTCGGCCTTCGGCCTGAGTGACCCTACGCTTCCATCACTCGACAGCGCCGACAAAAACAGCTTGCTTAGCGGCGATGCCACAGCCGATGCAGACAGCTTCAGCGGCGACGACGGAATGGACTTTGGCGTCGGCGATTCCAGCGACTGGGCCTGAGGCCCAGGCTGCGTTGTTACTTGACCGGGATCGCCGTGGCCCGGTCTACCGGCACGGCGGTCACGGCGTTTTGCGGTGAGCCGTCGATCAGCTTGTCGGAGTAGGTGAGGTAAACCAGGGCATTGCGCTTCTTGTCCACCATGCGCACGATGCGCAGCTTCTTGAACAGGATGGACAGGCGCTCGTTGAACACCTCGTCGTTCAAGGGCAGTGGCTTGGTGAAGCTGATCGGGCCGACCTGGCGGCAGGCGATGGAGGCCTCGGCCTTGTCTTCGGCCAGGCCGAACGCGCCTTTGAGGCCGCCGGTCTTGGCCCGCGACACAAAGCAGGTGACGCCCTGGACTTCCGGGTCGTCATAGGCTTCGACCACGATCTTGTGGTCCGGGCCTATCCATTGGAAGGCGGTATCGACCGCGCCGATTTGCTCGGCCTGGGCGACGAGGCAGGCTGCGCCAAGCGCCAAACCAACAGTCCATAGCTTCATGTGCGTGGCTTTCGGGTTAACGCAGGGCTTCGGGGAGCTCGATTTTGACCTCGAGAACTTCCAGGTTGTCCTGGCGCTCCAGGTGCACCTTGATGTCATCCGGGTTGATCGACACGTACTTGGAAATCACCGCCACCAGCTCGCGCTGCAGCGCCGGCAGGTAGTCGGGGCGGCTATTGCCCCGGCCGCTGCGTTCGTGCGCCAGAATGATCTGCAGCCGCTCCTTGGCCACGGTAGCGGTTTTTTTCTTTTCCCCGAGCAGGAAAGACAGGAAAGACATGGCTTATTTCCCTCCGAACAAGCGCTTGAAAAAGCCCGGCTTCACGGCATCGACAAAACGCATGGGCTTTTCTTCGCCCAGGAAGCGGGCGACCACGTCCTTGTAGGCTTCGGACACGTCGGTTTCGTTCAGGTGGATCGCGGGCAGGCCCTGGTTCGATGCCTGCAGCACGGTTTCCGACTCGGGGATCACGCCCATCAACGGAATGCGCAGGATGTCCTGGATGTCTTCCAGCGACAGCATATGGCCGTCTTCCACGCGGGTGGGGTTGTAGCGGGTGATGACCAGGTGTTCTTTGACCGGGGCCAGGCCTTCGATCGCACGCTTGGTCTTGGAGCCCAGCATGCCCAGGATGCGGTCCGAGTCGCGCACCGAAGAGACTTCGGGGTTGGTGACCACCAGCGCCTCGTCAGCAAAATGCATGGCCATCAGCGCGCCGGTTTCGATACCCGCCGGCGAGTCGCAGACGATGTATTCGAAGCCCATCTCGCCCAGGTCTTTCAGCACGCGCTCTACGCCGTCCTGCGTCAGCGCATCCTTGTCGCGGGTCTGCGAGGCCGCCAGCACGAACAGGTTGTCGCACTGCTTGTCCTTGATCAGCGCCTGGTTCAGGTTGGCTTCGTTGTGGATCACGTTGATCAGGTCGTACACCACGCGGCGTTCGCAGCCCATGATCAGGTCGAGGTTGCGCAGGCCGACGTCAAAGTCGATGACCGCGGTTTTATGGCCGCGCAGTGCGAGGCCGGATGCAAAACTGGCGCTGGTGGTGGTCTTGCCAACGCCACCTTTGCCGGATGTCACCACAATGATCTTGCTCATGGGTTGCGGGTCTTTCAAGTTCAGAGTTAAAGAGGTTCCATCACCAGCTTTTCGCTGATGAGCCGTACCTGGGCCGGTTTGCCCAGCACATCGGCGGGCAGGGGGATTTCAGAGGTGCGGTAGGTGCCGGCAATCGACACCAGCTGGGCTTCCAGGCAGGTGCTGAAGATGCGCGCATCGGTATTGCCCTTGGCGCCGGCAATCGCCCGGCCGCGCAGGGGCGCATACACGTGGATGTTGCCATCGGCCAGCACTTCGGCGCCAAAGCTCACCACCGCCAGCACCACCAGATCGCCACCGCGCGCATACACCTGCTGGCCGGAGCGCAAGGGCTTGTCGATCACCACCGTGCCCTGAGTTACTACGGGTGCAGGCACTTCGGGCGCGGCCGGTGCGGCGGCAGGGGCCGGCGCCAGGGGTTGGGCATGGCTGATGTCCGGCGTTTCCACCAGACCCACGGCCCTGGCCGCAGCGCGTTGGGCAGTGCTGCCGCCGTGGACCGCAATCGCCCGCATGCGGTAGCTGTGCAAAAGCATGCACAGCTGTTTGAAGTCGATAGGCAGGGCTTCTTCTTCCACTGCGACCAGGTTGATGACCACCGGGTCGTAGTCGAAGAAGTCGGGTGTCTCGCCATAGCGCGCTTCCAGCTCTTGGCCCAGAACCGCCAGATTGGCGGTTTTGAGCACCAGGGCTATCAATGGCAGGGATGCGCTTTTCAGGTCAAAGCAAGCACGGGCGTGCCCAGCGGGGACAGACGACATGGGTGGAGCAGGGGGCGGAAAAGGCGCGATTTTACCGTGCGCCCCAGAGGGTCCGGTCCATCTGCTCCCCTTGCACTAGGCCGCAGCCACCCGCTGCGCCAAATGTGCCAGGGCTTCCTCCACCTGGTCGACCAGAATCAGGCACAGATCGCCGGGCTGCAGCCGGGCCAGGGCCTGGTCGATGGCGATGAATTCGCCGTAGATTTCGTCCACATTGCGGGTGCGCTGGGCGTTGGCCAGGCCTTCGCGCAGCAGTTTGACCACCTCGCCGTCGGCACGGCCGCGCTGGCAGGCGTCTTCGAACAGGATCACGTCGTCAAAAGCGTCGCCCAGGATCACGGTTTGTTCGCGGATGTCTTCGTCGCGCCGGTCACCGGCGCCGCTGATGACCACCGAGCGGCGTTTGGCCGGCATGGCCTCGACAGCCGATACCAGGGCACGCATGGCGTCCGGGTTGTGGCCGTAGTCGGCGATCACGGTGGCGCCGCGGTAGTCCATCACATTGAAGCGTCCGGGGGCGTTGTCGGCATCGTTGGCAAAGCTCGACAGGCCGCGGCGGATGGTGTCCCAGTTCAGGCCCACGCCCCAGGCCGCCGCCACGGCAGCCATCGCGTTGTCGACCTGGAAGCCGATGGTGCCGGCACGGGTCAGCGGCACATCGCGCAGGGCGATCTGTTCGCGCCACGAGCCCACGGCAGCCACGATGTGTTCGCCATCGACATAGACCGTGCGCCGGCCTTGGGCGCGGTGCGTGGCCATGACAGGGTGGTGCCGGTCGGCGGTGAAGTAGATCACGTTGCCCGGGCAAACCGAGGCCATGGCGGCGACGATGGGGTCGGCTGCGTTCAGCACTGCGTAGCCGGTGGATGGCACGTTCTGCACGATCACCCGCTTGAGCACCGCCAGGTCTTCGACCGTGGTGATGTAGTTCAGCCCCAGATGGTCGCCGGCGCCGATATTGGTGACCACGGCCACCTGGCAGCGGTCAAAGCCTAGGCCTTCGCGCAGCATGCCGCCGCGCGCGGTTTCAAACACCGCGGCATCCACATCGGGGTGCATCAGCACATTGCGGGCGCTTTTCGGGCCGCTGCAGTCGCCACTGTCAATCTGCCGGCCGTTCACGTAGACGCCGTCGGTGTTCGTCATGCCGACGCGCAGGCCGCTGCTGGTGAACAAGTGGGCGATCAGCCGGGCGGTGGTGGTCTTGCCGTTGGTGCCGGTGACGGCAACGGACGGAATCCGGCCATCGTCGCCCGGGCCGAACAGGTTGCTGACCATGGCTTCGCCGACATTGCGGCCTTTGCCGAAGGAGGGCGAGATGTGCATGCGCAGGCCGGGTGCGGCGTTGACTTCGACGATGCCGCCGTGCTGCTCTTCCAGCGGCTTGAGCATGCTTTCGCAGACCACGTCGACGCCGCAGATGTGCAGGCCGATCATCTGCGCCGCAGCCACCGCCTGGGCGGCAACGGCGGGGTGCACGTCGTCGGTTACGTCGGTGGCGGTGCCGCCGGTGCTGAGATTGGCGTTGTTGCGCAGGATGATGCGGCGGCCTTTTTCGGCGATGGACTCGGGTTTCAAGTCCTGCAGCGCCAGCCGCGCAATTGCGATGTCATCGAAACGGATCTTGGTCAGCGAGGTCGCATGGCCCTCACCGCGCTTGGGGTCGGAGTTGACGATGTCCACCAGCTCGCGCACGGTGTGCACACCGTCGCCCAGCACCTGGGGGGGGTCGCGGCGCGCGGCGGCGACCAGCTTGTTGCCAACCACCAGCAGGCGGAAGTCGCTGCCGGGCAGGAATTTTTCGACCATCACTTCGCCGATTTCGGCGGCGGCGGCATAGGCTACCTCCAGGTGCGCGCGGTCGACGATGTTGACGGTCACGCCCTTGCCCTGGTTGCCGTCCTGCGGCTTGACGACCACCGGCAGGCCGATTTCGCAGGCGACTTGCCAGGCTTCTTCCACGCTGTCGACCGGACGGCCCAGCGGCACCGGTACACCGGCAGCGTGCAGCAGCTTCTTGGTCAGGTCTTTGTCC
This sequence comes from Rhodoferax ferrireducens, assembly GCF_031458075.1. Taxonomy (GTDB): domain Bacteria; phylum Pseudomonadota; class Gammaproteobacteria; order Burkholderiales; family Burkholderiaceae_C; genus Rhodoferax_B; species Rhodoferax_B ferrireducens_A. Next base: position 442,319 of record NZ_JAVDXT010000004.1, read on the forward strand.
TGGGCGATGGCTTCGGACACGGCACTGGTGGAGTCGAACTCGGCCGCCTGGATGCGGCGCTGGCGCGAACCCCAGCCGAATTGCACCATGCTGCCCTTGGTCAGCCGGCGGAATGGGATGCCGCGGGCCACGGCGGCGTCCACGATGGCGCCGGTGCTGGGGCCCATGCGTTCGTCTTCGTCGGTCTCGCGCAGCTGGGCGATGGCGCTGTCTTTGTCAAAAGTGCTGTGGGCCAGGGCGGCTTGGATCAGCGCCTGGGCCAGTTCCAGTGCCTGGCGGCCTACGGCTTCCTCGCTGTACTCCACTACGACCTGGTAGACGCCGGGCAGCTGGGTGGCCGCGGTGCGGCTGAAAGTGACCGGGCAGCCAGCCTGGGCTTGCAGCGCCAGGGTGGCGGCTTCCAGCACATGGGCTAGCGACACCGAGGTGTGTTCGGGGCTCGCACGCAGCGGGCCGATGGCCGGGAACAGCGCCCGTAGCGTGGTTTCGAAACCCGGCAGTTGCGCAATCGCACGTTCGGATTCTGCACACGTCACCACGGCCTCGATGGCGGTGTGGCGGCTCCAGAGGTTGGGGCCGCGCAGGGCCCGGATGCGTGAGACTTCCATCAGTCGGTCTTTCTATCTTCTTGTTCGGTACGGAGTGCGGCCGGTGGGACGGCGGGGCGGGTGGGACGCGCCGTGGGCAGGTCCAGCTCGAAGGTCTTGAGGCCGGCGACGATCAGGTCGGGCGAAATATCCATCGCCCAGGCTGCGGCGATCGAGGCCAGGATGGGCTCCAGCTGGGCTGGGCGGGTCCATCCTGCGGTCAGCAGGTCGAGGTTGACCAGCGGCACTTCGGCGCTGCCGGTGGCCAGCATGATGTAGCCCTTGTGGATTACAACTGCTCTACCTTCTATAGCGCGATGTGCAATGGTGGCGGACAGCTGCGGGTCAATTCCATACAAAATGGCAGAGCCGTCGCAGAGCTCGGCCATGGCAGCGACGCGCGGGTCCACGGCGTTCAGCACGGCCACGCCTTCGGACAGCACCACGTCGACTTGGGTGCGCAGCACCTTGACCAGTTGGTCGTCTTCGGTGATGTCGAACTCGGCTAGCGTGTCGGCGCCGCCCAGGTCGGTCACGATGCCGACCACGCAGCGGTCGTAGGCCAGGCCGTCGCGCAGGATGCTGGCCGCGCCGTTTTCGATCACGGCGGCTTCCATCGCGCGGTTGATCAGCAGGCGGTGCGCAGGCTCCCAGTGCGCGCAATCGGTGGTTTCGACGCGCCGGGTGTCCAGGAACAGGCCGTCGCGGCAGGCCAGGCCCACGCGCATGCCGCTCAGGTGCAGCAGCCAGGCGACCAGCCGGGCGATGGTGTGCGTGCCCTGGGTGCCGGCGACGCCGACGATGGGGATGCGGCCGGTTTCGTCTTCTTCAAACAGATGGTCGACGATGGCCCGGCCCACCGGGCGGGGCGAGCCCTCGGCCGGCTTCAGGTGCATCAGCAGGCCCGGGCCTGCATTCACCTCGACAATCGCGCCGCCCTGCGGGCCCAGCGGTTTGGAGATGTCTTCGGCCACCACGTCGATACCGGCGATGTCCAGCCCGACGATACGTGCGGCCAGCGAGACGATGTGGTCGACCTCGGGGTGCACCAGGTCGGTACAGTCGATGGCGACATTGCCGTTGCGCTGGATCAGCACCTGGCGGCCGGCGGCGGGCACCGAACTGGACGTCAGCCCCTGGCGCTGCAGGTCCAGCCGCACGGCTTCGTCCTTGTCGATTTCGATCAGACCCAGCGGTGCGTCTTCGTGGGTGCCGCGGCGCGGGTCGGTATTGATATGCGCATCGACCAGCTCGGCCACAGTGGATTGGCCGTTGCCCGTGACCCAGGCTACCGAGCCGCGGGCTGCGGCGACCACGCGGCCGCCGACCACCAGCAGGCGGTGTTCGTTGCCGCGTACAAAGCGTTCGACCAGCACTTCGCTGCCGTGCTGCTCGGCCACCAGATAGGCGGCTTCCACATCGGCCTGGGTGGACAGATCGAGGGCTACGCCCCGGCCGTGGTTGCCGTCCGAGGGCTTGACCACTACCGGCAGGCCGATGTCTTGGGCCGCGTCCCAGGCGGCTTGCGGGCTGTCGACCACCGCGCCTTCGGGAATCGGCACGCCGCAGGACTGCAGCAGGGTCTTGGTCAGATCCTTGTCGTGGGCAATGCCCTCGGCAATCGCGCTGGTGAATTCGGTCTCTGCGGTCCAGATGCGGCGCTGGCGTGCGCCATGGCCGAGCTGCACCAGGTTGCCGTTGTTCAGGCGGATGTGCGGAATGCCGCGGTCGGTGGCGGCCGCGACGATGCAAGCCGTGCTGGGGCCGAGGTAGCAGTCGTCGACTTCGGTGCGGACCGCGGCCACGGCGGTTTTCACGTCGAACGGCTGGTCGTTGATGGCGGCCATCAGCAGCCGGTGGCCTTGGGCCAGGGCGGTGCGGGCCACTTGCTCGTCGCGCGCCCGGAACACCATGCGGTAGACACCACGCTGGCTGGTGCTGCGGGTCTGGCCAAAGCCGGTCGGCATGCCGGCCAGGTTCAGCAGCTCGATCACCACGTGTTCCAGTATGTGGCCGGCCCAGGTGCCTTCGACCAGGCGCTGCAGGAAGCCGCCGCGCTCACCCACGCCGCAGTGGTGTTCGACCAAAGCGGGTAGCAGGGCGACCAACCTGTCGGTAAAGCCGGGCAGCAGGTTGGAGGGGAATTCCTCCAGCTCTCCCAAATCGAGCCAGACTTCGAGGGCAGGGCGGTAGGTCCAGATGTTGGGGCCGCGCAGGTATTTGGTGCGCAGTAGTTGGATGTCGTCCTTGGGGCTCATGTGCTTGGGGTAGGTAATGGCCGGGCTCCCCGGCTGCGGGTGGCTATTGTGCGTAGATGCCATATGGTAATTAGAAACAAGGCGCTATCGGCGAGAATCTGAGCCCCGGCGAGGCGCTAGCACCAGGCAAGAGATCGCGGGAACTAAAAAATGCACCAAAACCTTCCTGTTGAAATTACCAGTGGTCTGCAATCGCAGCTGCTAACCCACGAGAACGTCCAAGCCAGCCTGTCCGTTGACCTGGACGCCCAGCTGCGCTTTGTCCCTGGCCTGCTGGCCCTGACCGACCAGCGCCTGGTTTCCTTCCAGGACGGGGTCTGGCAGTCTTGGCCGCTGGCCGCCGATCTGGTGTTGCGCCACTCCGACCATGCCGGCGTCGGCACGCTGGAGTTGCACAATGCCCACACCCGGCTGGCCCGCTGGCGCTATACCCTGGTAGCCGATCCGCAGGCCTTGCGGCTGGTCAAGCTGTTTGGGCAGCGTTTGCTGTCGCAGGATACCCACCTGGACGAACCCGGCCAGTGCCCCACCTGCCACGCCCCGCTGCCGCCCGACAGCGATGAATGCGCGGTCTGTACCCGCGAGCTCAACACCGTGCCCAGCACCTGGGTGCTGCTGCGGCTGTGGCGCTTTGCCAAGCCCTACCAGGGGCAACTGCTTACCGGTTTCCTGCTGATGCTGGCGTCCACCGCCGCCACACTGGTGCCCCCCTATCTGACGATTCCCCTGATGGACGAGGTGCTGATCCCGTTCCAGAGCGGCAAGCAGATCGACGTTGGGCAGGTGAAATGGCTGCTGGCCGGGCTGCTGGGTTCGGCGCTGCTGGCCTGGAGCTTGGGCTGGGTGCGCACCTGGCTGCTGGCGCTGGTGTCCGAGCGCATCGCCGCCGACCTGCGTACCACGGCCTTCGAGCACCTGCTGGGCCTGTCGCTCGACTATTTCGGCGCCAAGCGCACCGGCGACCTGATCGCCCGGATTGGTTCGGAGACCGACCGCATCTCGGTCTTCTTGTCGCTGCATGCGCTGGATTTCGCCACCGACGTGCTGATGCTGCTGATGACCTCGACCATCCTGTTTTCCATCAACCCCTGGCTGGCGCTGGTGACCCTGCTGCCGCTGCCCTTCATCGCCTGGATGATCCACGCGGTGCGCGACCGCCTGCGCACCGGCTTCGAGAAGATCGACCGGGTCTGGGGCGAGGTCACCAACGTGCTGGCCGACACCATCCCCGGCATCCGCGTGGTCAAGGCTTTTGCCCAGGAGCGCCGCGAGGCCGACCGTTTTCATGCCGCCAACCAGGCCAATCTGGCGGTCAACGACCGGTTGAACAAGACCTGGAGCCTGTTCACTCCCACCGTGTCCTTGCTGACCGACATCGGCCTGCTGGTGGTCTGGGCATTTGGCATCTGGCAGGTCAGCAAGGGCCAGATCACCGTGGGTGTGCTGATTGCGTTCCTGGCCTACATCGGCCGCTTTTACACCCGGCTGGACTCGATGAGCCGCATCGTCTCGGTGACGCAAAAGGCCGCTGCCGGGGCCAAGCGGATTTTTGACATCCTGGACCACGTCTCCAACGTGCCTGAGCCGACCCAGCCAGTGCCCGTCAGCAAGGTGGAGCGCGGCATGCGCGGGCAAATCGAGATGAAGCGCATCGGTTTCCGCTACGGCAACCGCGCGGTGATCCGCGACCTGGACCTGGTGATACGTCCCGGCGAGATGATCGGCCTGGTCGGCCACAGCGGCTCGGGCAAGAGCACGCTGGTCAATCTGATCTGCCGCTTCTACGACGTAACCGACGGCTCGATCCAGGTCGACGGCACCGACATCCGCCGCTACGCCGTGGCCGACTACCGGCGCAACATCGGCCTGGTGCTGCAGGAGCCGTTTTTGTTCTTCGGCACGATTGCCGAGAACATCGCCTACGGCAAACCCGACGCCACACGCCGCGAAATCGTGGCCGCGGCCCGTGCCGCCCACGCGCACGAGTTCATCCTGCGGCTGCCGCAGGGTTACGACTCGCTGGTCGGCGAGCGCGGCCAGGGCTTGTCGGGTGGCGAGCGCCAGCGCATCTCGATTGCCCGGGCATTGCTGATCGACCCACGCATCCTGATCCTGGACGAAGCCACCTCCTCGGTGGACACCGAAACCGAAAACGAAATCCAGAAGGCGCTGGACAACCTGGTGCAAGGCCGCACCACCATCGCCATCGCCCACCGCCTGTCCACCCTGCGCAAGGCCGACCGCCTGGTGGTCATGGACCGCGGCCGGGTGGTCGAGGTCGGCCCGCACGACGAGCTGATGGCCCGCGAAGGCGCGTACTGGCGGCTCTACCAGGCGCAGCTGCGCCGTACCGAGAGCGAGGACGAAGGCCTGAGCCTGTCCCGTTCTGTTGAGCACTCAGCCCACCCTGCTGGAAACCCATGATGAAAAACAACCCTGATTTCCAGCTGGAGCGCGACGCCTTTGGCCGGCTGGTGCTGGTTTTTGCCACCGGCGAACGGCACGAAGGCGTGGTGCCGGTGCGGGCCTTTCCGATTGCTGCGCCCGATGAAGGCGTGTCGCTGGTCGGCACCGAAGGCCATGAGCTGGTGTGGATAGAACAGCTGAGCGCCATGCCCCCGGCGCTGCGCGGTTTGCTGGAGGAGGAGCTGGCAATCCGCGAGTTCGTGCCCGAAATCCGGCGCCTGAAAGCGGTTTCAACCTTTTCCACCCCCAGTGTCTGGACGGTGGAGACCGACCGCGGCGACACCGAATTCGTGCTCAAGACCGAGGAAGACATCCGCCGCCTGGACCGTACCGGCTTGCTGATTGCTGGCGGCGCGGGTGTGCAGTTCCGGGTGCAGGACATGACGGCGCTGGACCGGGCGTCCCGGCGCCTGCTGGAGCGCTTCCTGTAAAGCGCGCCGACTTCTCGCTGCGAAGGTAAAGTTTTTTAAACTATTTTCGAAATAGCCCTAAATAACCCTGCATTTCTGCCGTTAACCAGTTACGTGGTCTAAAAAATCGAGTTTTAGGCCGGCTAACCAGGTGAACTCCATGCAATTACCTTCTGTCGAGCGCAACGTGAACTGGCCGCTATCGGCTGCCGGTTCGCAGTCTGGCGGCAGTGCGGCTGCAGCCAAAGCTGAAACTTCCGCCATCCAAGAGGCGACAGCCAAGGTCGAGGCGGTGAGCAAGCCTGAGCCTTCGGTCAAGCTGGATATATCTACCGCCGTCAAGGAAATTGTGGAGTTGGAAGTGGCGGCACGGGCCCGTGCGCAGGCGCGGGTGGCGAATCCCCAAGACGATGCGAACGGCTTGGAAGCCGTGGGCCGCATCGATTCCACCGGTACTACCAGCGCCTTGCAGTCGGTCAACGCCGCCGAAGAAAGCAAAAATACCGGCAATTCCTTGCAGAACGAATCGCCCGAAACCGCGGCCAAAGCCGCCAAATTGCTGGCGGCCGGCAAGGAGCCCGGCCCGAACCAGCCCACAGCGGTAGACGACGAGCCCTCCACCGACTGGACTACGGCACCCAAAGCGGCCGAGAAAAAGCCCGAAAACCCGCCGCCCGAGCCCATCTCCAAGAAGCTGCTCGACTTCTTGCAGGCCTTGTGGCGCGCCGGCGGCAATGCGGTGGACGTGGCCCAGGAGGCCAACAAAACCCTCAATCCCGACAAGCTGGCCGAAGGCCCGCTGACCTACGAAGACCCGTCGGCGGTCAAGAAGACCAGCGGCGTCTGACACGCCCCTGCTGTCTGTTGCCGCTTGCCAGGTCTGGCAAGGGCTCTCCTCTTATTCCTTGGTTTCCTTGATCTGGTAGCGCACGGCTGCGTTTGCGGCTTGCGGCTCCAGCGTCCAGCGGGTCCGGTGCAAGGCGGCCACGTTAGGTCGGTGTGCTATGGAGATGATAGCGCCCTGCGCTTGCTGTACCTGCGCCAGCAGCTTCTGGTAGATGGAGTTTTCGGCCGGCGCATCGAGTGCGCTGGTGGCTTCGTCGGCAAAAATCCAGCGCGGCTTTTTCAGCAGAACACGGGCAATCGCCAGCCGCTGCTGCTCGCCACCCGACAGTTTCTGGCCCCAGGCCGCCTCCTGGTCCAGCTGGTTGCACAGATGCGGCAATAGTGCGTCGGTCAGCGCCTGGCACAAGGCCTCGTCGCTGTAGCCGCTGGCAGCGGTGGGGTAGGCCAGTGCGCTGCGCAGCGTGCCATCGGGGAAATAGGGCCGTTGCGGGATGAACATCGCATCCGCCGGCAGTGCCACTTTGCCGCTGGAGAACGGCCAGATCGCGGCAAACGCCCGGAACAGTGTGGATTTTCCGCTGCCCGAGGGGCCGCTGAGCAGCACGCTGTCGCCCGGTGCGGCATGCAGGTTCAGGCCGGACAGCAGCACCGTACCGTCGGGCAGGCGCAGCTGCAGGTCTTGCGCTTCCAAAGGTGCATTTGCCCCTGTATTGATAGCTACTTGCGCAGACTGTACCTGCGTCAGAGCCTGAATTTGTTCTTCAAATGAAGTCAAGCGGTCGGTGGTGGCGCGCCAGGTCGCCAGGCTGCTGTAGTTGTCGACAAACCAGCTCAGCGAGTCCTGCACCCGGCCAAAAGCCGAGGAAATCTGCATCAGCGTGCCGAGCTGGATGGCGCCGCTGAAAAACCGTGGCGCGGCCACGATGAAGGGGAACACCACCGCCGCCTGGCCGAAGAAGCTGTTGAACCAGATCAGATTCTTTTGCGCCTTCAGCAGCTTCAGGTAGTTGGCCAGCACGGCGGCAAAGCGCGTGTCCAGGTGCGTGCGTTCCACCTTTTCGCCGTGGTCCAGTGCAATCGATTCGCTGTATTCGCGCACCCGCACCATGTGGTGGCGGAAGTCGGCTTCGACCCGCTGCTGCTGGAAGTTCAGCTTGATCTGCGGCCGGCCGATGTAGAAGGTGATGATGCTGCCAGCCAGGCAGTACAGCAAAGCCATCCAGACCATGAAGCCGGGCACGAAGTATTCGCTGCCGCCCAGGTGGAACGAGAAGTCGCCCGACAGACTCCACAGAATGCCGACAAAGCTGACCAGGGTCACCAGCGCGTTCAGCACGCCCATGCACAGGCCAATGGTCAGGCTGGTGAACTGGTTCAGGTCTTCCTGGATACGCTGGTCGGGGTTGTCTGGCCCGGCGTCGGGATCGGACTTGGCGAAGCGCGCCAGCTCCATCTTGTAGAACGCCTGGTTCGACAGCCAGCGGCCCAGGTAATGCTCGGTCATCCAGGCGCGCCAGCGCATTTCCAGCAGCTGGGTGATGTAGAACTTGTAGACCGCCAGGATGATCAGCGCGAAGGCGATATAGGTAAAGCGCCCCAGCTGCTGCCAGAACACCGCCTGGTTCTTGTTCTGCAGCGCGTCGTAGAACACCTGGTTCCATTGGTTCAGCAGCACCAGCAGGTACACGCCGAGCAGGTTCAGCGCCACGATGGCGGCGAGCATGGCCCGGGCATTCCATTTTTCTTCCGACTTGAAGTACGGGATCGACAGCTGCCAGACCTTGGCGGTCTGGTCTTGGAGGACGGCGAAGCGCGATGCAATGCTCATGGAATTTTTCTGTGGGGTGGTGTCGGGGCCAAGCGATGGAGCACCGCCGCGCGATTTAGTTCGCGGGATTGGAGACGCCGCTGCTCACATGGCCGGCCGGCACATGCTGGGCGGCGGAATTCACGTGGCCGGTCTGGTCGTCGAAGAAGAAGTCGGGTTCGAACTCGCGCAGGAATTCGCCCTTGGGCAGGCCGCCGAGGAACATGGCCTCGTCCACCTCGATGTGCCAGTCCATCAGGGTCAGGATCGCGCGCTCGTGCGCCGGCGCGCTGCGGGCCGTCACCAGGGCGGTGCGTATGCGCATATGCGGCGTGCTGGCTTTCTGCAGCCGGTGCAGCGCGGCCAGCAGCGGCTTGAACGGGCCGTCGGGCAGGGGCACGGTGGCTTTCTCGATCTCGTGCTGCTGGAAGGCTGGTAGGCCGTCGCGCTGGTAGATCTGCTCGGCCTCGTCGCTGAACAGCACGGCGTCCCCGTCGAAGGCGATACGCACTTCGTTCGGGTAGTTGCTGCCGGCCTGGGTCGATTCGGTCAGCACCCGGGCTGCGGGGAAGCCCAGCGCCAGCGCGTCGCGCACGTCTTTCTCGTTGGCCGACAAAAACAGATGCGCGCCCAGCGCACGCAGATAGCCGAAGGGTGCGCGACCCTGGGTGAACACGCCGCGCTCCAGCTGCAGGTTATTGGCCTTGCCGGATCGGAAGATGCGCATGCCGCTGACCGGGTCGTTGCGCGACAGCATCACCACCTCGACCCGCTTCACGCCGTCGTCGTTGAAGGCCAGCAGCTTCTGCACCAGCGAGAACGCCACGCCCGGCTTGGCCGGCACGTCCAGCCGTTCGAACTGCAGCCGCATATAGGCCTTGTCGTCGCCCGCGTCGAACAAGCGGTTTTCTTCTTCGAGGTTGAACAGGGCGCGTGAGGAGATCGCCACCACCAGTTTGTCGTCGAGAGTCAGGGCCATGGCTATTTTGCGAATTGGTTCAATTGGATGATTGGCAAGAGTACTGCCAATACGATCAACATGACCACCAAGCCCATGGCCACGATCAGCAGTGGCTCCAGAATCGTCGCCAGCGCCATCGCCCGGCGCTGCACCTCGGTACTCAGCTGCACGGCGGCGCGCTGCAGCATCAGCGGCAGCTGGCCGGTCTGTTCGCCAAGCCGGGCGAACATCGCCAGCAGGCCGGGGAAGCGCTTTTTCTGCGCCATGGCCGAGGCCAGCGGCGCGCCTTCGCGCACCAGCACCAGGGCGTCCAGCGCATCGGCGCGCATGGCGGTGTTGTTCAGGGTTTCGGCGGCGGCCTGCAGCGCGCGCAGTATCGGCACGCCGGCGGCGGCCAGCATGGCCAGGGTGCTGGCAAAGCGCGCTGCGTTGTAGCCGCGGGCCAGCGGGCCGACCAGGGGCAGCTTCAGGAATGCGGCATCGATTTTTTCACGGATAGCGGCCCTGGCGTAGGCAGCACGTGCGCCGATAGCTATCACAATAATAGCAATCAGCATGGCCCAGCCGTAGTTGCGCACCATGCCGCTGATGGCCAGCATGGCTACCGTCAGAAACGGCAGCGCGCGCTTGCTGCCGGCAAACACGTTGGCCACCTGCGGCACCACATAGCCGACCAGGAACAGCACGATGGCGATGGCCACCAGGGTGACGATGGCCGGGTACAGCGCCGCACCAACCAGCTTGGACTGCAGCGCCTGGCGCTCTTCCAGGTCGTCGGCCAGGCGCTCCAGCACCAGGCCCAGGCTGCCGCTTTGTTCGCCAGCGCCGATCACCGCGGTGTAGATGCTTGAAAACTCGCGCGGGTGCTGGCTCAGTGCCTTGGCAAAGGTGGCGCCGGCATTCACCTCGGCGCGCAGCGAGGCCAGCAGATTGCGCTGGCGCTCGTCCTCGGCCTCTTCGGTCAAGGCCGTCAGCGCGCGCTCCAGCGGCAGGCCGCTGGACACCAGTCCGGCCACCTGCCGGGTCCAGATGGCCAGGCCGGTGGCGTTGAAGACCTTGCCTTCAAACAGCTTGGTGCGCAGACCGGTGCTGCCGGCGGCGTTGCTGCTGCTGGCGTTGACCGGCTCCACCGCCAGCGGCACCAGCGCTTGGGCGCGCAGCAATCCGCGCGCAGCCTTGGCGGTGTCGGCCTCCATCACCCCTTTGCGGGTCTGGCCTTGGGAATCTACGGCTTCGAAGGAATAGGCGGGCATGGGGCTAGTCGCGGGTCACGCGCAGCAGCTCTTCGCGCGAGGTGATGCCGGCCTGCACTAGGCGCTCGCCGTCTTCGCGCATCAGCTGCATGCCGGCCGTGCGGGCGGCGGCGCGGATCTCGGCCTCCGACGCGCGGTTGTGGATCTGCGCCTGGATCGCGTCGTTGGTCACCAGCAGCTCGAAGATGCCGGTGCGGCCCTGGTAGCCGGTCTGGTTGCACGCCGGGCAGTTCTTGCCGTGGCAGACCGGGCACAGCTTGCGCACCAGGCGCTGGGCCAGCACGCCGAGCAAGGTGGAGCTGAGCAGGAACGGCTCGACGCCCATGTCGATCAGCCGGTTCACCGCGCTGGCGGCGTCGTTGGTGTGTAGCGTCGCCAGCACCAGATGCCCGGTCAGGGAGGCCTGGATGGCGATCTGCGCGGTCTCGAAGTCGCGGATTTCGCCGATCATGATCACGTCCGGGTCTTGCCGCAGGATGGCGCGCAAGGCCTTGGCGAAGGTCAGGTCGATCTTGGCATTCACCTGGGTCTGGCCGACACCGGGTAGTTCGTATTCGATCGGGTCTTCCACCGTCATGATGTTGCTGCTGCCGGCATCGAGCCGGCTCAGGGCGGCGTACAGCGTGGTGGTCTTGCCCGAGCCCGTGGGGCCGGTCACCAGGATGATGCCATGCGGCTGGGCGATCAAATGCTGCAGCTGGTCCAGTACCGCGCCCTGCATGCCCACCGATTCCAGCGTCAGCTTGGCGCCGCTTTTGTCCAGCAGGCGCAGCACGGCGCGCTCGCCGTGGGCGCTGGGCAGGGTGCTGACGCGCACGTCGACGGCGCGGGTGCCGATGCGCAAGGAGATGCGGCCATCCTGCGGCAGGCGTTTCTCGGAAATATCCAGGTCGGCCATGATCTTCAGCCGCGAGATCAGCGCCGCGTGCAGCGCGCGATTCGGCTGCACCACTTCGCGCAGCGTGCCGTCGACGCGGAAGCGCACGCTGGAATGGCGCTCGTAGGGTTCGATGTGGATGTCGCTGGCGCCGTCGCGCGCAGCCTGGGTCAGCAGCGCGTTGAGCATGCGGATGATGGGCGCGTCGTCGCTCATCTCCAACAGGTCTTCGACGGCCGGCAGCTCCTGCATCATGCGCGACAGGTCGGCGTCGCTTTCGACTTCGCTGACCACCGAGGCGGCGCTGGATTCGCCCTGCGCGTAGGCGGCGCTGATGCGCTGCAGCAGGGCATCGAGCACCAGGGTTTCGATGTGCTGCACCGGGTATTTGCGCACCACCTCGCTAAGGGCCGAGGGTGCGGTGGCCGGGTGCAGCCACAGGGTGTACTCGCCCTGGTTTTCCTCCAGCAGCAGCTGCTGGGTGCGGGCGAAGGCGTAGGGCAGGGGGTGGCGCATCGTCAGGGCGTGGCGGGGGCGGGAGACAGCGCGGGCGGCGTCAGGGGCAAGGTGGTCAGCGGCGCTGGTACCGTGGCCTTTCTATCGCCAGCCATGGGCAGCACCGGCAGCTCGGATGCCGACGGCACGGCGGACAGTATGGGGTGCGCTTGCGGGCTCACCGATTGCTGCTGCACCCGCATCATGTCGTAGCGGTCCAGGGTCAGCGTGCTGCTGGTGTTGGCGTCGCGGACCACGATGGGCCGCAGAAAGACCATCAGATTGGTCTTCTTGCGGGTGCGCGACTCGCTCTTGAAGAAGTTGCCCAGAAACGGCACGTCGCCCAGGCCGGGCACTTTCTCTACGCTGCCCGAGTAGTCGTCCTGCAGCAGGCCGCCCAGCACCACGATGGAGCCGTCGTCCACCATCACGGTGGATTCGATGGAGCGCTTGTTGGTGGTCGGGCCGTTCGAGTTGCTGGCGGTGGCGGCGTCCACGCTGGACACCTCCTGGTAGATCACCATCTTGACCGTGCCGTTCTCGTTGATCTGCGGTCGCACGCGCAGGGTCAGGCCCACGTCCTTGCGCTCCACGGTCTGGAAGGGCGAGCTGGTGCTGGAGCCGTTGTTGGTGGTGTAGGTGCCGGTGACGAAGGGCACGTTCTGGCCGATGATGATCTTGGCTTCTTCGTTGTCCACCGTCAGCAGATTCGGCGTGGACAAGACGTTGCCGGTGCCGGTCTCGTCCATCAGCCGGGCCAGCGCGCCCAGCACATAGGTGCCGCCGATCTTGCTGGCCACACCCAGGTTCAGGCCGTTGCTGAGGGTGGTGCTGGTATTGCCGGCAGCGATGCTGGTGGCCAGGGTGGCCAGGTTGCTGCTGCCGCTGCCGAAGTTGGTGCCCAGGCCCACATTGCCGAGCACGCCTTGCCATTGGATGCCGAACTCGGCAGCCTTGTTGCTGCTGACTTCGACAATCAGGCTTTCTACCAGCACCTGGGCACGCCGGCCGTCGAGCTTGTCGATGACGGCGCGCAGCTGGCGGTACTGGGGCTCGGGCGCGGTGATGATTAGCGCATTGGTTGACGGGTCGGCCTGGATCTGGCCGCCGGTGGACGGCTGGTTGCTGCTGGCGCTGTTCAGGCTGGGGCCGCTGGTGGTGCTACTGCTGCCCGAGGTGGAACTGCTACTACTGCTGCCGGAGCTGCTGGTGTTGGACAAGCCGCTGGAGCTGCTCGTCGGGCTGGAGCTGCTGCCACTGCTGCTGGCGCTGCTACTACCGCTGCCGCTGGCCATGGCGGCGCGCAGGGTCACCGCCATCTTGGTGGCGTCGGCGTTCTTCAGGTACACCACGTAAATGTTGCCAGCATCGCCGTTGCCGCTGCTCATGGTCGGCTGGTCCAGCTTGGCGATCAGCGACTTGACCAGCGACACCCGCGCCGGGTTCGCCGCGCGCAGGATGACCGCATTGCTGCGTGGCTCGGCCAGCATGGTGGTCTTGTACGAGCTGTCGGTCTGGCCGGCGGCCGGGGCTGCGGCGCTGCTGCTGCCGGATTCGACCAGCTTGGTCAGCAGCGGCACCATGTCGGCGGCAATCGCGTATTTGAGCGGGATGATTTCCACGTCGCTGGCGTTCGATACGTCCATGGCCGCGATGATGCGGCCGATGCGGCGCAGGTTGTCGGCGTAGTCGGTGATCACCAGCGAGTTGTTGCCGGGGTTCAGGTTGATGGTGTTGTTCGGGCTGATCAGCGGGCGCAGCACCGGCACCAGGTTGCTGGCGTTCTCGTAGTTCAGCTTGAAGATCTGGGTGACGATCTGGTTGCCGACGGCGGCGTTGTTCTCACCCAGGGTCACCGGGCCGGCCTGCAGCTTGGCGTCGGCCTCGGGCACGATCTTGTCCAGGCCGTTCGACTCCACCACGGTAAAGCCTTGCAGCCGCAGCGTTGCCAGGAACTGGCTGTAGGCGGCGGCCGGCGTCACCGGGCGCTCGGTGCTCAGCGTCATCACGCCTTTGACCCGCGGATCGACCACCACGTTGCGGCCAGTAATGGTGGCCATGGTGCGGGCCACCGATTCGATTTCGGCATTCGCAAAGTTCAGCGTGACGGGCTCGCCGCGCTTGGGGGCTGCAGCCGCGGCCTGGGCCTGTGCATTCAAAGAAAACAGGGCTCCAGCGCAGCTACAGAATGCGCAGACAGCTATGGAAACAATAGCGGGCGAGAAGCGTGAGGGCATGTGCATGGATCAGCCTACTTTGATGATGGCGCGCGCGCCGTCGCGCCGCCCCAGGATGTTGAGAAGATTCGATAAAGCGTCCACCCGGTCCGGGGCCGCGGTGGCAGTGCCGTCAAAGCGCAGCCGGTTGCCGACCCACTGGCCGCTGCCGGTGAGCTGCAGGCTGCCGGCCAGGGTTTCGAGCTGCAGGGTATTCGGGTTGCCGCCGGTCAGGGTCACGCGGTAGCTGCCCATGGGCTTGAGGGTGGACAGGCGCGAGGCCATGTCGATGGCTTCCAGCCGGGCCTGGCCGGCCAGCACCAGGCGGCCGGCGTTCAGCTCGACCACCAGGCCCTGGGTGTCCAGGGTCAGCTGGCCCTCGGGCTGCAGCGTGTTCCAGGGCGCGCCCAGGCCGGCCAGCAGCGGCGCGGGCCAGTGCGACTGGCTGTCGGCCAGAGTGATGTGGGCGCCGCCCCAGCGGGCTGCGGCCTGCACCTGCAGCGGCTGGGCCATGCAGCATTCGGCCCGCAGCTGGGCCGATACGCCCAGGCCGCTGGGCCGGATGCGCCAACGCAGGCGCTCGGGTAGGGCGGTGCTGTCGCGGCTGCCGGCGCCGCCGGCCAGCACCAGCTGGGCCGAGCCGTCCCACAGCGTGCCGCGCGGGTCGGCCAGCTGCACCTGGCCCTGGCTGGCCTGGGCCAGGCCGGCGGCCAGCCAGCGCGCCGGTGCCCAGACCACCAGGGCCAGCAGCAGGCCCAGGCTGGCACCGGTCCAGGCCCAGCGCCAGGGCGCAGCCTCGGCAGTATGGCGGTATGAGCGGCGGGCCATGCAGCGGGTCAGCGGTTGCTGGGCAGGACCAGCACCAGCGAGCCATCCCAGCTGGCGATGGCGGGCGTGCCCGCGTTGGCGGATGTGGCACTGCGCACCAGCCGGGCTTCGGTGGGCAGGGCCCGGGCGTTGATGCGCACCTGGGCCAGCCAGCGCGCCAGGGCGTCGGCCGGGGTGTTCTTCAGGCTGACGGTGACGCGCTCGCCCACGGTGTTCAGCTGGGCCGTGCCACGCAGGTCGGCCTTGACCGAGGCTTCCACGGCGCGCAGTGCGTCGTCAAAGCTGAGCTTGGGCTGGCTTTGCAGGGCCTGGGCTTCGGCCTGCAGGCTGCGCATGGTTTGCAGCTGGGCGTCCAGGCTGCGGTGCTGGGCATCGGCGGCGCGCAGGGTTTGCAGCGCCGGGCCGAGGGCGATCCACCACAGCAGGGCGGCCAGCACCAGGGCCAGCGCGGCCAGCACGCTGCTGCGCTCGCGCGGGGCCAGCGTGTCCCACTGGGCTTGGAGGGAGGTAGGGAGCTTCATGGTGCGGCGCTGGGGGCGGGTTGCAGGACCAGCAGATTGCCTTCGCTGCGCAGGCTGTAGCCCTGGCTGCGTAGCGCGTCCAATACCGGTTGTTCGGTATTGCTGGGCAGGCCTTTGAGCTTGGCCTCGCCGGGTGCGAAGTCCAGCCCGGTGGCGCTGTACTGCGGCGGCAGGGCCGTGCCCAGGGCGCTGAGCATGGCTTCCAGGTCGCGGGCCGAGGTGGCGCCGGCGGCTTGGCGCAGCAGCGCCAGTTCGCGGCCCATCTGTACCGGTGCATCGACCACCACCTTGACGCCGGGGAAGGTCTGCGTCAGCGTGTTGCGGATGGCACTGCGCTTGGCATCCAGGCTGCGCGCCTCGCTCCAGGCCCAGGCGTTCAGGCCGACCAGCTGGGCGACCAGCAGCAGCGCAAAGCCCCAGCGGGCCGCCTGCCATTGCGGGGCCTGCAGCAGCACCGTGGCCTGGGCGGCCAGGCCCTTCCAGGCGCGGCTGCGGCCGGAGTTGCTGAATTCAAACTGCGCCAGATCCCAGCGGCCATGGGCGGCGGCCAGCCAGCGCTCGGCAGCCTGCTGCAGCCGGACGGGGCGTTGCGCCAGCTGTTCGGCCAGCGCTGCCACGCCGGGCTCGGCCACGATGTCGACGTTTTCGGGGGCTTCGGCCTGGGCACCCAGCGCCATGGCCAGGGTGGCGGCACCCAGTGGCAGCAGGCTGACGCCGTGCGGCCCGGTGCTGACCAGCTGGGCCTGCTCGGGGCTGCCGATGGCCTGCAGGCGCACTGCGTCGGGGGCGAATTCGGGCACGATGCGGGCCACCCGGTGCTTGGCGGCTTCCAGCGGGGCCAGTGCGCTGCGCAGCCAGGCGCGGTTGCAGGCGGCGACCCAGACCGGGCCATCGGCCGGGGCATCGGGTTGCAGCGCGAAATGCAGCTCGCTGGGCTCTTCCAGCAGCCGGTCTTCCAGCAGGCCTTCGAGCACGGCGCGCAGCCGCGGCGTGCTGGACGAGCCGCCCAGGGCGCTGCGCTGCAGGCTGCCCTTGGGCAATTCCACCCGGTGCCAGGACAGGGCCTGGGCCGGTACCACGACCACCAGCTCGGCGCCACCGGCGGCCGGCAGCAGGGTGGCTAGCGCGCGGTCGTGGCTGTCCACGTGGCGGCCATCGGCGGTACGCACATAGTCGAACAGGCTCGTGGCGCTGGCAGCACCCGAGGGCTCTAGGGGAAGGAGGACGATCAGTGTGCTCATGGGCTTGGATGGTCGGCCATTGTATGTAGACGGGATGACACTTACGGCGCCAGGTTGCCGGCCGGATCAGCGGCTGCGCGTTCGCGCCAAATGGTGCTGACGTTGATGCCGTCGCGCTGCACCAGCGAGCGCTCCAATACCGTGCTCGGCCCCATGCGCAGCCGGCCCAGCACCTCGAAGTAGCGCGTGCCCACGCCGTGCTCGCTTTCGCTGAAGCTGATGCCCGACTGGTTCAGCACTGTGCTCACATCGGCGGTGCTGCGAAAGTATTTGCTGGCCCGGGCCGCCACCAGCTTTTGTGCGTCGGCCATGGACAGATTGGCCACGCTGGCCACCAGCACGGTGGCACTTGCGGTGTTCAGGTTCACCGGGGTGCGCACCGGCAGCACGCTCACATAAGGTCGCAGCGCCGCCACGGTGGCGGGCTGCAAGCCCAGCCAGCCCAGGTCTTCAGCGCGCCGCGGCATCAGCGGGATGCGGGCGTCGGCGCTGGCGTACTTTGTGGTGTCCAGCGCCAGCTGCAGCTGTTCGGCCAGCAGGTTCAGCTCTTGTGGCGGCAGGTTCAGCTGGGTGAACAGCCGGCCGAAGGCGGCCAGCGAGACCTCGGAAATCTTGTTGTCGTCGACCAGGTTGCGCAGGTTCAGGCGCGACTGCATGTCGCTGATCTGGCCGGACAGAAAGGCATCGACCTGCTCTTCGCTGGTGGCGCCGCCGGTGTTGTTGCGGTCGGCCGCCAGAAAGGTCGACAGACGCGACTCCTGCAGCGGCACGGCCCAGGGCTCGGCCAGGTGGTCGGCGCCGCCGGAGCGCCCGTCCTCGCGCAGGATCAGCCGGGCCCAATCGAGCGCGCCGGTGAGTATCCAGGCCGACTGCATGCGCTGGCGCTCCGCCGCCTCGATCTCCACGCTGCGCCACTGCTGCCACAGCGAGCTAGCTGCCAGGGTGGCGACCAGGGTGACGGTCAGCATGGCCAGCAGCAGGGCCGCACCGCGCTGGTGTTTGCTATTGTTATGAGAGCTTCTGGCGCAGGTGGAATATGCGCTAGATGCCGATTTTCTATATGAACAGCGGAGCCGGTTCATGACTTGCCTCCGCCCACCGTCGGCCTGATCCAGTCGCGGGTCAGCACACCGCTGAGCGCCTGGCCGGGCGGCAGGGTCAGCACCAGGCGCACGCCGTCGGGGATGCTGGTGTCGGCGTTGTTGCCGGTGCCGCCAGCGCTGCTGGACAGCGGGTTGCTCCAGGCGTTGTCGCGGTAATAGAAGATGCGCCATTCGGCCAGCGGGGTAAGCGCGACTTCGGCGCGCTTTTCGGCATCACCCGGGTTTTGCGCCCACTGGGCGGCGGTGGCCCAGGCCTGGGCCAGGGCGCGGCGGTCGGCCAGCTCCGGCGACTGCCAGCGCAGCCATTGGTCGGTGCCGTCCACATTGCGGCGCGACCAGGCGACCACCAGCAGGCCGCGGGCCTGCGGGTCGCTGCTGCGCCGCACCAGGCGCAGGCCGCGGCCGTCCCAGTCGATGGTGGTGGTATTGGGCAGCTGCAGCACCGCGTCCAGGTCGGTGCTCCACTGCGACAGGCCGGCCTGCAGCGTCAGCACCGCGTCGGCGCGCTGCTGGGTCTGGGTCTGGGCCCGGGTCATGCCGTCCAGCCCGCGCCAGCTGAGCACGGCCAGCAGCGCCATCACCATCAGCGCGACCAGCAGCTCGACCAGGGTGAAACCGCGCTGCCGCTGCATTAAAACCTCCCCACGATGGTGGACAGGCGCAGGATGGGTGAGTTGCCGTCGAACACCTGGGCATCGACCCTCCGGAAGCTCGGGTTCGGCGTGGGCAGCACCGACAGGCGCACGTCGTACACGTGGCCGGCCTGTTCGCAGCTCTGGCTGCTGTCGCCCACGCCGGGCATCTGGGTCGACAGGCGCATCTTGATCAGCTCGTTCTCGGCGCACAGATGGGCCAGCAGCACATCGGTCTGGCGCGTGGCATTGGTGGTCAGCGCCTGGGTGGCCTGCAGGCCGGCGATCAGCGCGATGGACACGATGCCCAGGGCGACCAGCACCTCGATCAAAGTAAAGCCACGGGCTTTCATGGCGAGATGGTCTGCACGGTGAACGGCCGCGCGCCGTCGGTGGCGATGCGCAGCGCCTGGGCCGGCTGGCTGATGGACTGCAGCACCACTTCCTGCCGGCCAATCAGCGGCTCGGGGCCGAGTGGCACGGGGGCGGTGTTGCGGGCCACCGTGTCGTTGCCCAGCCAGCGCTCGGGCAGGGCCCCGGTGGGCAGGCCGTCAAACGCAAAGCCCTGGGGCGTGAGTCGCCAGCGCACCGGCACACCGCTGGCGCGCGACTGGGCGCGGGCCGATTCAAACAGGGCCGCCAGCCGGGCCGCGTCGCGCTCCAGCAAGGTCTGGCTGCTGTCGCGCATCGCGAAACCCACGCCGGCGCTGGCGATGGCGATGATGGCGACGACGACCAGCAGTTCTAGAAGGGTGAAGCCCTTCTGGGCAGGGAACAATGGACTACTGCCAACTGCCGATATCGGCATTCTTGCCTTCGCCGCCGGCCTGGCCATCGGCGCCGAAGGACATCACGTCGATCTCGCCTTGCACGCCGGGGTTCAGGTACTGGTAGGGGCGGCTCCAGGGGTCGTTGGGCAGCTTTTCCACATAGGGCTTCCAGTTCGGCGGTACCGGGTTGGTGCTGGGCTTGGCGACCAGGGCTTGCAGGCCTTGTTCGGCCGTGGGGTAGCGCTGGTTGTCCAGCTTGTAGAGCTTCAGGGCCTGCACCAGGTTGTTCACGTCGGTCTTGGCGGCAGTGGCGCGGGCGTCGTCGGCGCGGTCCAGCACATTGGGCACGATCAGTGCGGCCAGCACGCCAATGATGACCAGCACCACCATCAGTTCAATCAAGGTAAAGCCGTGTTGCCAGCGGCGGCGGAGTGCGGTGTGGTGTGTCATGGGCTGCGATGATAATCAATGCATGTTAATCAACGCATCCGACTCTGTTATGGCACGCTGGGCGCCGCGGCTGGTGACCTTTGCCGTCTGGGCCCTGGCCTTGGCGAGTGCCGTGTACTGGGGCTTGAAATCGACCTCCGAGCCCGGCGGCCCGCAGGCGGCAGTGCTGGCCCAGGGCCGTGCGCCCATCGATACCGGCGCTGTCGCCCGCCTGCTGGGCGGGGCGCCGCAGGGGCCGGCAACGGTGGCGCTGGTGAATCCTTCGACCCGGTTCGCACTGGTGGGCGTGATTGCCGGCCAGGGCACGGGCGGCGCGGCGCTGATCGCGGTGGATGGCAAGCCGCCCAAGCCCTACCGCGTGGGCAGCGTGGTGGATGGCGATCTGCTGCTGCAGTCGGTCGCGCCGCGCCGCGCCGAGTTGGCGCCGCGCATGGACGGCCCGGCCGCGTTCGCGCTGGAAATGCCGGCTAGGAAATAGGTACACCCCCAGGCTACACACTGCGTGTTTTCGCCAACGCCCTTGCAGGGGGCAACACCAGCAGCCTGGCGAAGCCAGTTCTGCGGTGTTTCTGGGGGGCGTGGGTTTTGGCTGAAGCGTTATTTAAAGAATATGCACTCGCCGTAGCCGGGTGCGGCCTGCGGCCATTGGCTGGCTTGTGTGATCTGGCGCAGCCCGGCGTGCAGCAGGGAGCAGGCCCGGATGACCCCGGCATGGGTGATCCACAGCGTGGGGCCATCGCCTTTTTCATCCCAGGCAGCTGCTACCCGTTGCATGAACCCTTGCACCGATTCGCCGCCGCCCGGCCGGTGCTGGGCGAAGTCGGCGGTCCAAGCGTCCAGCGCGCTCTGGCCTATGGCGTCCCAGCGCTGGCCTTCCCAGCTGCCGAAATCCATCTCGCGCAGGCGTGGGTCGAGATTAGGCATCAAATCGGGTCTTAGCGCAGATAGAACCTGCGCCAGCTGCTCGCATCTTTGTAGCGTGGAGCTGCGCACATGGCAGCCTGTGGGCAGCATGGCGGCCAGCTTTTCGGCCGCGGCCTGGGTGGCTGGCGCATCGGCTGCCAGGTCCAACGCGCCGTAGCAGATGCCAGTCGCTACCAGCGGCTGGGCGTGGCGCACGGCCCACAAAGTCATCGCAAAGCCGCGGCCGCGCCCAGGTAGAAGGCGATTTCACAGACCTGCTGGGTGGCGCCCAGGCAGTCGCCGGTAAAGCCCTGCAGCCGTCGCACAAACAGTCGGCGCATCCAGAACAGGGCCAGGCCGCTGCCAACCATGCCTGCTATTAAAAATGTAGCTCCTTGCGCATACAGTACCAGCGCCAGCGGCATAAAACACCATAGGAATGCAATCGCCAGGGCGGCGTGGCTGATCTGCTCGGCCAGCGGCTTGCTCTTGGAGGTGGCGGCGTCGCCCACATGCGGCAGCCAGCGCACCAGCAGCAGCGGGCAAAAGCGCGACCACACATGGCCGCCGACCAGGGCCGCCAGCAAGGCGGTGCCACTGTAGGCGTCCAGCAAGGCCAGCAACGCGACCTTGGCCAGCAGCGCCAGCACCAGCGCCATGGCGCCAAAAGCACCGACGCGCGAGTCCTTCATGATCTCCAGCGCCCGGTCGCGGTTGGCGCTGCCGCCCAGGCCGTCGGCTACATCGGCCAGGCCGTCTTCATGGAAGCCGCCGGTCAGCAGCACCGTGGCGATGGTGCACAGCACCGCGGTCACCAGCGCATTGCCCGGTCGCCCGTGCAGTAGCGTGCCGCTGGCGGCGGCCACCGTGCAGGCCACCAAGGCCACCAGCCAGCCGACGCCGGGGAAGTGCGCTGCACTGGCGCGCAGCATCGCCGGGCTGTAGCCGACCCAGGCCGCCAGCCGCCCAGTGACCGGGATGCGGGTGAAGAACTGGACGGCTAGCAGGTAGTGGCGCAGGGCATCCACATCAGCTCTGCAGGAACAGGCGGTACACCGGGTTCAGGGTTTCTTCGACACAGGGGTAGTCGAGCGTATCGCGGAATGTGGCAAACGCCTTGTCGTCGGCCTTGGGCACCTGGATGCCGACCAGGATACGGCCGTAGTCGGCGCCCTGGTTGCGGTAGTGGAACAGGGTGATGTTCCAGCCCGGACGCATCAGGCTCAGGAACTTCATCAGCGCGCCCGGCCGTTCGGGGAAGGTGCAGCGCAGCAGACGCTCGTCCTGGGCCAGAGCGGAATGGCCGCCAACCATGTGGCGGATGTGCTCCTTGGCGAGTTCGTCGTGGGTCAGGTCCAGCGCCTTGAAGCCATGCTTGCTGAAGTTGGCCGCGATTTTCTGCGATTCGCCCTTGGCCGAGGTGGTCAGGCCGACAAACACATGGCCTTTGACGGCGTCGCTGATGCGGTAGTTGAACTCGGTCACATTGCGCGGGCCGCCGGGCAGCTGGCCAATCAGCTCGCAAAAGCGCTTGAAGCTGCCGCGCTCTTCGGGCATGGTGACGGCAAACAGCGCTTCGCGCTCCTCGCCGACCTCGGCGCGCTCGGCGACGAAGCGCAGGCGGTCGAAGTTCATGTTGGCGCCGCACAGGATGACGGCGTAGGTTTCGCCCTTCTTCTTGTGCTTGGCCACGTACTGCTTGACCGCAGCCACGGCCATGGCGCCCGACGGTTCGACGATGCTGCGGGTGTCGACGAACACGTCCTTGATGGCCGCGCAGACGGCATCGGTGTCGACGGTGATGTATTCGTCCACCAGATGCCGGGCCACGCGGAAGGTTTCTTCGCCGACCAGCTTGACGGCCGTGCCATCGGCAAACAGGCCGACATCGGCCAGGGTCACGCGCTTCTTGGCGTTCACCGACTGCAGCATGGCGTCGGAATCATTGGTTTGCACGCCGATCACTTTGATCTCGGGCCGCACGGCCTTGATGTAGTTGGCCACGCCAGAGATCAGGCCGCCGCCGCCAATGGCGACGAACACCGCATCCAGCTTCTGCGAGCCCAGGCCTTGCAGCTGGCGCAGGATTTCCATCGCAATCGTGCCTTGGCCGGCAATCACGTCCGGGTCGTCAAAGGGGTGGACAAAGGTCAGGCCCTGCTTTTTTTGCAGTTGCAGCGAATGGTTGTAGGCGTCGGTATAGCTATCGCCAAACAGCACGACTTCACCACCCAGCGCGGCCACGGCATCCACCTTCACCTGGGGTGTGGTGGTCGGCATGACGATGACGGCGCGGGCGCCGAGCTTGCGCGCGCTCATGGCCACGCCCTGGGCGTGGTTGCCGGCCGAGGCGCAGATCACGCCCTTCTTCAGCTGCTGTGGCGTCAGGTGTGCCATCTTGTTGTAGGCGCCGCGCAGCTTGAAGCTGAACACCGGCTGGGTGTCTTCGCGCTTGAGCAGCACGGTACTGCCCAGGCGGCTGCTGAGATTGCGTGCGGGTTCCAGGGCGGTTTCAACCGCTACGTCGTAGACGCGGGCGGTGAGAATCTTCTTCAGATAGTCGGCGGGGGTCAGCGGCTGGGGTGCCTTGGGGGCTTTGGCGGGCTTGGCGGATGCGGTCGTCATGGGTTCTCCTCGGTCGTCGATGATAAGGGGCCGGTCCATACCACTGGCTCAGACGTAAAAAAGCATAAAAAAAGCCCCGAGTCGTAAGACTCGGGGCTTAAATCCACCTTTTCAGAGGGTGGAGGAGACAAGCGGTGCAACAAAGAAACTCTGTTGCGATGCCTCAATTCTAGTCGTTTTCCCTTAGAGATGTTGCGTTGCAGCAAGTTGGGTGTTGCGAAAAACGTGAAGAAGTTGGCGCCGGAGGGCAAAATCCAGGCTGCACCAGACAATCTGGGTTTGTTACTGAAAGACACCAATGGAATGCACAGTCAGTTGGACCGGCGCAGCGGGTACCCGCTCCGGCATGGGTTTTGTTGCCGAAACCGGCAGCGGCCACACTTTGACCATGGACGGCGCGCCCGACAGCGCTAAGCCGGAAAACGGCGGCCAGAACCTGGCGCCGCGCCCGATGGAAACCCTGCTGGCCGGCACCGGCGGCTGCACCGCCTATGACGTGGTGCTGATCCTGAAGCGCGGCCGCCACGATGTGCGCGGCTGTTCGGTCAAGCTGGCCGCCGACCGCGCCGAGGTCGATCCCAAGGTGTTCACCAAGATCAATATGCACTTCACCGTGACCGGTAAAGGCATTCCGGCAACTGCGGTGGAGCGGGCGATTGCCATGAGCCACGACAAATACTGCTCGGCGACCATCATGCTGGGCAAGACGGCCGAGATCACCACCAGCTTTGACCTAGTCGAAGCAGCCTAAATCCGGTGCGCCACCGTTGTCATCACCTTGGCGGCCAAGGTCATCAGGGTTTTGACCGGGGCGGGTAAATCCAGCGCCCCCGCCTGCTGGGCCTGCTGGGCGTGGCGTTCTTCGTCGTCTTTCATTTGCACCACGATGGCCTTGGACGCATGGTCGTTGGCGGGTAAACCGTCCAGATGACTTTGCAGGTGGGCCGCTACCTGGTTTTCGGTTTCCACCACAAAACCCAGACTCCAGCGGTCGCCACCCAGCTGACCCGCGATTGCGCCCAGGCCAAACGCGCCGGCGTACCAAAGCGGATTCAGCAGGCTGGGGCGGGCTCCCAGTTCGTCCAGGCGCTGCCGCGTCCAGGCCAGGTGGTCGGTTTCCTCGGCCGCCGCATGTTCAAAATGGCGGCGCAAGGCCGGGCTCTTGGTGACCAGCGCCTGCGCGGTGTACAGCGCCTGTGCGCATACCTCGCCTACGTGGTTAACCCGCATTAGCGCGCCGGCATGGGCTTTCTCGGCGGCGCTCAGCTCGGTCGTTCCTTCGGGAACGGTGGGGCGGCTGCGGCTGGCGTGGGGGATGGTGAAGAGTGTGCGTAGCATCGAGTCGGCGGTACGGCAGACTTGGTCGACAGAGGGCAAGGCGGGTAGCTGCATGCGGATAGCGTCAGGTAGGGACAGGCATCCACTGTAAAGCACGCCAGCGGCATCGGGTCCGGGCAAAAAAAAGTCCTCCACCAGGGAGGACTTTTGCAGGGCCGGCCACAGGGGCCGCGATCTCAGAAGCGGTGGCGGATGCCAAAGGCCACGTTGGTCGAGTCGGTACCCGCAGAGGCGGTGACGCCCCCCAGGAAGCCGTTGCCGCCGGGGGCAATTTGCGAGGTGTTCTTGTTGTTGAAGCGGGTCAGCACGGCATTCAGGTCGGTACGCTTGGACAGAGCGTAGGTGTAGGCCACACCGTACGACGAGCGATCGGCGTTGGCTGCCGTCTTGTCGTTCATGGTGTTGTAGGCCACCGTCGTCGTATGCGGGCCCATGGTCATGCGGTAGCCGACGTGGAACAGGTTGGAATGCTGTTTGAAGGTGTTGATAAAGGCATTTTGCACGGCGGTGGCTGCCGCCGATCCGGCTGCGGCTGCGGCTGCGGCTGAAATGCCCGGATTGGCAGCTGTTATTGCTGCAGTTGCACCAGGCGTCAAGGCTGCCGCTATCGTAGACAGGCTGGCCGGATGGTCGTCCTTGATGGTGGCGAACATTGTGCTTAAGGTGCCGGGGCCAAGATCAGCCGAAGCGCCCAAAATGGCATTGGTCAGTGATTTTTGACCTAGTTCGTTTTTCTGTGTGTTGTAGCCTGTACCGATGGCGAAACCCTCGCCTTTGTACGTGGCCATGGCGCCCAGCAAGCGGTTGGCGGAACTATTGCCTGCCACTTCGCCCATGGCGTACATCGCAGTCGCGGTCAAGCCGCCGGTTTTGATGGCGTATTGCAGCGAATTGCTGACACGGATGGTGAACGATGCGGGAACCGACACCAGTTGGCCCAATGCCAGGCTGGACTCGGTTTTCATCGAGTCAAAGCTGGCCGACGCCAAGTAGCCTGGTGTGTACTGGCGGCCTGCCGTAATTGCGCCTACTGGCGTGATCAGGCCCACATAGGCTTGGCGGTCAAACAGATTCTTGTCCACATTGTTCACGCCGATGCGTGCACCGATGACGGCATCGGCGGCGGTGACTAAGCCTTGCAATGATGCGGGCAAACCCATTTGGGTGGCGACCGAGGCCCGATCGGGCAGCTGTGCGCCGGAGGCTGGAGTATTGAAGACGGAACCATTGTCGATTTCAAACCGATTTTCCAGAGTGAAGATGGTTTTCCAACCACCGCCCAAATCCTCGCTGCCCTTGAGGCCCCAACGCGAACCTTCCATGATGCCGCTAGCGAGCTGGGTGACCGATCCTTGCTTGAGCCCTGTGACATGGTTGAAGCCGACATCGGCCAGCCCATACAGCGTGACGCTGCTGGTGGGGGTTTCTTGCGCCATAGCCGTTGTGGCCATGCAGCCCAGCACTGCGGCCGCTACCAAAGTCATTCTTGTCATATGTTCTCCAAAGTTGTTCACAAAAGCCCCCAGTTGTCCGAGCAAGGCTGCATTTACCGTTCCCGCGAACCTTAAGTTTTTACCATCGGCATCACGTGCTTTGTATGGTGCCGAGTAAGTTACCGGTAAAAGTCGCTTCTGCGACTTTTTTGTAAAGGGAAAACCCTTTACGCCTCTGGAAGCGATGTAAAGATTGCGTTGTTTAAAGCCCACAAAGGGAACTTTTTTCCCCCGCTAGTCACGCGATTGTCCGAACACGTCTGTTGTAATCGCTTCAGCTTCTGAAACAAGGAGTGGCGTCGCGGTAGCAGCCCGGCTGTGTACCCGGCAACTTTCAATCTTTGGAGAATTTGAATGAAAAAATCCCTGATCGCTTTGGCTGTACTCGCCGCCTCCGGCGCCGCCATGGCCCAATCTACCGTTACTTTGTACGGTTTGATCGATGCAAGCATCCAAGTTGTTAAGACTCCTTCTTACAACACCACTACCGGTGCTCTGACCAGCCTGTCCCAAACCAACCTGACCTCTGGTGGTCAAAACGGTAGCCGTTGGGGCCTGAAGGGTTCTGAAGATCTGGGCGGTGGTTTGAATGCCGTGTTCGATCTACAAAGCGGTTTCAACGTTGACACGGGCGTCAGCGGTCAAGGCGGCGCATTGTTTGGCCGTCACGCATTCGTCGGTCTGAGCGGTGGTTTCGGTACGCTGACCTTTGGTCGTCATGACACCTCGTACGACGATGTCAAGGGCAACGTTTTGGCTTCTGCCAACAACTCGTTTGACGCTGCAAACGGTGCTGGCGTGAGCGCTGCAACCTATGCAACCATCGTCAACCCAGCTGCTACCGCCGCACAGATCTTGGCTGTTGCCAACATCTATGGTGCTAACACTGGCGCTTGGACCGGTTACAACTCCCGCGTGAACAACAGCATCAAGTACCAAACCAACAACTACGGTGGCTTCAGCGCTGGCGTGACCTACGGTTTGGGCGAAGACAAGACGGCTACCGTCAAGGCAACCCACACTCTGTCTTTGAACGCCCAGTACGCTAACGGCCCCATCGGCGCTGCAGTGGCTTACCAAGAAGAAACTCTGTCCAAGACGGCAGCCAAGACGGTTTACCTGAAGAACACGCTGATCGGCGGTAGCTACGACTTCGGCGTTGCCAAGCTGTACGCTGCTTACAACCAAGCCAAGGTAACCGACATTGACAGCCAGAAGGAATCCGCTCTGGGCGTGTCCGTGCCAGTCGGTGCTTTGACTCTGCGTGCAGAAGTTGCCCGTTCGAAGGGTGACTTGCTGGGCAAGAACTCCGGCTACGATTTGGAAGCCCTGTATGACCTGAGCAAGCGTACCACTGTGTACACTTCCTACGTCAGCACTAAGCACGAAGTTGTGGATGACAAGCGCACCAGCGCTTTCGCAGTCGGCCTGCGCCACAAGTTCTAATCTAACGCTGGCTTAAAACCAAAAACCCCGCTGTGGCAACACAGCGGGGTTTTTTCATGCCTGCCTGTTTATGTTCAAGCCGATTCGGCTTCGGGCGCTGCGGGCTTTTTGTTCTTCCGCGCATCCTTCTTGGCCTGGCGGGCCGCATCGGCAGCCTGTCCGGCGGCTAGCCAGCTGGCGAATTCTTCGGGAGTTTCCAGCGTGACCCGGCCCAGGGTGGCGGAGCGGAATTCGGTCAGCACGATCTCGGCGGCTTTTTGCAGGTTGACCTTGCCCTTGCCCAGCAGGCCGCCGCGCTTGCGGGCGATCTCGGTCAGTACGCCGATATCGGTCAGGCCCAGAATCGGGTCCAGCTTGTAGCGTTCTTCGACCTGGCCCGCATAGTGTTTCTGCAGGATCAGCAGCAGCTCCAGCGCCACTTCTTCTTCGTCAAACGCATTTCGGCCGATCGAGCCGCAGGCTGCCAGGTGGTAGCCGCTTTGCTCGACGATGATGCGCGGCCACAGCATGCCCGGGGTGTCGTAGGCGTAGAAGTCGTCGGCCAGCACGATACGCTGCTCCAGCTTGGTGATGCCGGCCTCGTCGCCGGTCTTGGCGGCGCGCTTGCCCTTCAAGGTGTTGACCAGGGTGGACTTGCCCACATTCGGTACACCGCAGATCAATACCCGCATCGGCTTGACCATGCCGCCGCGCAAGGGCGCCAGCAGGCGGCAGGCAGGGATCAGCCGTTGGGCGGGCGCGGTTTCGCTGGCGTCCAGGGCGATGGCACGGGTGCCGGGCAGGGCGTTGTAGTAGTCCAGCCAGAGTGCGGTGCGCGCCGGGTCGGCAATATCCTGCTTGTTCAGGATCTTGAGAGTCGGCGTGCTGCCGATCAGCTCGGCCAGCATGGGGTTGGCGCTGGAGCCGGGCATGCGGGCGTCCAGCAGCTCGATCACCACGTCGGTCTCCTTGAGGCGTTCGGTGATGGCTTTCTTGGTCAGATGCATGTGACCGGGGAACCATTGGATGGCCATAGCTTTTTATCTTTCTTTAAGATTTGCGCTGCAGCGCAAGTCGTTTTCTATACTTTGGATGCGCCGAAGGACACCAGATCCAGCGGCAGCGCCGTGGTGGATTTGATCTGTTCCATGGAAAAGGCGGAAGATACGCCGCTCAAGGGCACGGCCTGTATGAGTTTTTTGTAGAAGCGATCGTAACCGCCGATGTCGGTGGTCACTACTTTCAGCAGATAGTCCACGTCGCCGCTCATGCGGTGTAGCTCCTGCACCTCGGGCAGGCTGGCCGCAGCAGCTGCAAATTGGGCCAGCCAGGCTTCGTCGTGCTGCTGGGTGCGCACGCTGACGAACACGGTCACCGGTAGGCCGACCTTGTGCCGGTCCACCAGGGCCACGCGGCCGGTGACATAGCCCTCGTCTTCCAGGCGCTTCAGCCGTTTCCAGCAGGGTGTGCTGGACAGGCCTACGCGCTCGGCCAGAGCGGCCACGGACAGGCTGCCGTCCAACTGCAGCGCACCCAGAATCGCGTAGTCCAGGCGGTCAAGTGGATTCATGCTGTATTTTATAAATTTGTAAGATATACATTCTAATTTAACCCGATTATTTAAGAATTTTGGTATCTTTATTCGCGTTTCAATGGCTAGGATAGACCGCCATGACTACCGATATCTACCTGGATTGCAATGCCACCACCCCGGTGCTACCGGCCGCCTTGGCCGCTGCACAGAATGCCATGGGGGCGCTGTTCGGCAACCCCAGCAGCAGCCACACCACGGGCCTGCAAGCCCGGCACATTGTCGACAGCGTGCGGGCTTGCGCAGCCCGGGTGCTGGGCAGTGGCGACGGCCAACTGGTGTTTACCAGCGGCGCAACCGAAGGCATACAGACGGCGGTGCTGTCCGCGCTATGCGCTGTGCGCGACCGGCAGGCGCGCGGCGAGGCCGTGGGCCGGCTGCTGCTGTACGGCGCTACCGAGCACAAGGCCGTGCCGCAAAGCCTGGCGCACTGGAACGCGGTGCTGGGCCTGCAGCTCGAGTTGCGTGCCCTGCCGGTCGATGCCGAGGGTCGGCACGACCTGGCCGTGCTGCGCGCGCTGGCGCCGCAGGCCGCGCTGGTCTGCACCATGGCGGCGAACAACGAAACCGGTGTGGTGTCGGATCTGGCGGGCATTGAGGCCGTGCTGAATGGTGTGGCGCCGCAGGCCTACTGGCTGGTGGACTGCGTGCAGGCCCTGGGCAAGCTGCCCTTGCAACTGGCGCAGACCCGCATCGACTACGCGCCGTTTTCCGGCCACAAGCTGTATGCGCCCAAGGGCATAGGCCTGCTGTATGTGCGCAGCGGCGCGCCGTTCACCCCGTTGCTGGCCGGCGGCGGCCAGGAGGCTGGCCGGCGCGCGGGCACGGAGAACATGGTCGGCATCGCCGCGCTGGGCGCGGTGCTGCAGGCGCTGGAAGACGGTGGCAGCTTTTGCAGTCCATCCCAGATGCTACAGTTTAGAGAGCGGCTGGCGCAGAGTCTGCAGGCGGCCTGGCCCGATATTGTCTTCAACGCACCGTTTGCCACGGCTTTGCCGACAACGCTGAACTTCTCGGTGCCCGGCGTGGCCAGCAGCGTGATTGTCGACCTGCTGGATGCCGCTGGCGTGCGGGTCAGCGCGGGCAGCGCCTGCTCGGCCCAGCTGGCTGCCCCCAGCTATGTGCTGCAGGCCATGGGCGTGCCGGACTGGCAGGCGGCGTCGGCCGTGCGCCTGTCGTTTGGCGCGCTGGCCGACGATGCCTTCATCGATGCCGCCTGTGCGCGGATTGCCCGTTGCGGTGCGGCCTGGCGTGCCGAGGTGGCTCCGCCCTTGCCGGACGCTCTGCCCCCACGCCATGGCCCGGCGCTGGCCGACGACCCGGCCATGCATCTGCAGCCTGAGGGCTTGAACAACTTTTTGCGCAACCACCCCGAAGCCGTGCTGGTCGACGTGCGCGAGGCCTATGAACACCGCGCCGATCCGCAGCCCTTGCGTTTTGGCCGGGCGGTGCGGAATGCGCCGCTGGGCCGCCTGGGGCCGGAGCTGGCCGACTGCCTGGGCGATCCGGTCGTGCCCCTGGTGTTTTTCTGCCGCAGCGGCCGGCGCAGCCTGCGTGCGGTGCAGACCTTGCGCCAGCTCGGCTATGCGCAGGTCTGGCAGGTGGTAGGCGGTTTAGCTACGAATAGCATAGCTGCCAGCGCAGACTAGGTAAGCGCCAGAGGCCTAAAAGGCTTAAATATTAGTAGCGGTATAGCTGGCCACCAGCCATGCGCACGCGGTCGCCTACACGCAAATCGGTGGGCGTGGCCACGCTGAAGTAGCGGTAGCTGCCGTCTTCGGCCTGTACCGTCACGCGGTAGGACGCATGCACCTGGGCGGGCTGCTGGTTGCCTTCTATGCTGTTGCCTGCAATGGCGCCACCAAATGCGCCCAATACCGTGGCGGCGCTGCGGCCCGAGCCGCCGCCGATCTGGTGGCCCAGCACGGCCCCGGCAATACCGCCGATCACCGCGCCAGCGCCGCTGGTTTGCGGGCGTTCCTGGGTTTGCAGCAGCTCCATATTGGCGACGCGGCCGAATTCGATACGCTGGGCCGGGGCGACGACCACCGGTTGTGGCTGTACTTGTGCGCGGGGCGGAGCCACCACACAGCCAGTGAGACTGCAGGCCAGCAGGCCGGTGGCAAGTAGCGATGAGGTGGAAGCAAAAATACGCATGGGAGGGTCCTGGAAAAAGTAAAGGCAATCTACTAAATGACGCGCTATCGCCAATATGGTTGACATCGCGTCCCTGCCATTCGTTCCGCGGCCAGCGGCTGCCCTCTGGGCGCGAGACAATACTTCACGCGCCACACATCTGTGTAACCGGATGTGCTTGGCCGCTGACTGCCGTTATTGCCCCTTCTTATCCTTTTTCGCCGATGGCCTCGCGTGCCCACGCGCCGGCCATGGCTTTGCCTGCGTCAACCCTTCCGTGAAACTCAAAGACTTTATTGCGCGTATTCCGTACCTGGCCTGGGTGGTGATCTACACCGCGCTGTGCGCCGGCGTTTTTGCCGCCATCCTGGGGGCTGTCACCCCCGAGCTACGCGAGGAGCTGGACAACTACCAGCAGCTCGGCGTGCTGATGATGGTCTGGTCGGCCGGCGGCGTGCTCGGCGCGCTGCAGGGCGGGCGCATGGCCCAGCGCTATGCGCCGCGGCCGCTGTTCCTCAGCTATACCGCGACGGCGCTGCTGGCGATCAGCCTGATCGTGCTGTCGCCCAACTTCGGCACTCTGCTGGCCGGTTTCTTCCTGGTGGCGCTGTGCGAGACCGCGCTGTTTACCCTGGCACACAGCATTTTGGCGAACATCAGCCCGCAGGCCGAGCTGCGTGCGCGCATGCTCAGCATGGTCGATCTGGCGTTCAGCCTGGGTAATCTGGTGGCGCCGATGGCGGTGATTGGCGTGCAGCAGTTCAGCAGCAGCTGGCGCATGCCATATGCCGTGTACTTGCTGCCGCTGCTGACGGTGCTGGTGGCCTTCTGGCCGCGCCGGCACTTTGTGAACCTGGCGCCTGTCCACCATACCGAGGCGGGCGGCCCGTCCATGGGTTATGTGCAGCTGCTGCGCCGGCCGGTGGTGTTTTGGGCCGTGTTGGGCGGGGTGCTCAGCGGCTTTCTGGAATGGGGGCAAAACTTCTGGTACGTCAGCTTCGGCATCAACGCCCAGCGCCTGAGCCCGAATGCGGCGCGCATAGGGCTGGAATTCTTTGTTGCCGGCATGATCGCCGCGCGGCTGTGGCAGGCGTTCTGGCACAGCCGCTGGCCGCTGCGGCAAAAGCTCTGGCGGCTGAACCTGCTGGCGCTGGCCGGCATGGCGATGAACGTGGCGCTGGCCGGCCAGGGTGGCTGGATGGTGGCTGGGCTGGGCAACTTTTTGTTTGGCGTCGGCGTGGGCGTGGTGTTCCCGGTGCTGCTGGCCATCATGATCGACGACATGCCGGCGCAGGCGTCCAAGCTGTCGGCCCTGCTGATGATTGGCTACAGCGTGGGTTCGCAGCTGGCAGGCGTGGTGGTGGGCAGCCTGTCGGACCTGGTGGGCCTGCACTGGGCCTATGCCAGCATGTTGCTGGTGGTGCTGGCGTTCACCGGCGTGGTGTGGCGTATCGTCGGTTTCGCGGCCCCGGCCCAGCTGCAACCCCAGGCTTGAATTTATAAGAAAAAGGCCGCTGGCGCTGATTCCACCAGCGCAAGCAGCTATTTAAATAATAGCAATCAGGCCGGGCACTGGGCGGCAGCGTCGGCATCCAGTGCACTCAGGCTGGCGGCCATGCGCTGCGCAGCCTGGGCTGTGAGCTGCTGGGCGCCCTGGGCCAATGCGGCGATGCCGGCACCCACGGGTACCGACTGGCTCCACTGGCAGGCGATATTGCGGGCCTCGTCGGAGCGGCGGATGGTCCAGCTGAAGCTGGCCTCTACCCGGCTGTTGTCCACTGCCTCCCATTGGCGCAGTTGGACCGCTACCCGGTACACCGGCTGGCCGGCCAGGCGCCCGCCGCCCGATACATCGACTGCGCCCAGCCGGGCCGCAATGCTGCTGGCCAGTGCGTCGCGTAGCTCGGAGTCGAAGGGGGCGGTCCAGCGGTGCAGCTCCAGCACATCGACCTGGTTGGCGGCAGTGCGCACCACCAGCTGTGGCCGCACCAGGCGCTCGGGCAGGGCCAGTGGCGGCACTTCGATCAGCAGCGGCTTGGCCGTGGGCGCTGTCGTGGTTGCCGCAGCGGCGGTCGCCGTGCTCAGGCTGTAGTAGCGCACCGCGGGCGTGGAGCCACAGCCGGCCAGGGCAGCCAAAGAGACGACAGCCAGCAGGGCCAGGGAAGGGCGGAACAGGCTCATTTCTTTTCCTCGGGTTTGCCACGCAGCAGCGATTCGGGGTGGCGCTCCAGGTAGTCGGTCAGCACCTTGATGGACGCGGCGGCGCGGTTTACCTCGCGCAGCGTCTGGCGCAGGTCTTGTTGCAGCGGCGCGTCTTCGGACAGGGTGCGTCCGGCGCTGCTCAGCGTCTCGTTGGCGGTGTTGATGGTCTTGCGCACGTCGCGCATGGCGGCGGTCATTTCGGGCGCGACATCGTTGTTCAGCTTCTTCACCAGCTGCTCGGCGCTGGTCAGCGTGGTGTCCAGCGTGGCCAGGGTCTTGCGCAGGTCGGCACTCAGCTCCTCGAACGGCACCTTGTTGATCTTGGTCAGGATGTCGGAAACCTGGGTTTGCAGCTGGTCCAGGCCATTGGGAACGGTGGGTAGCTCGATTGGGTCGCTGGTCTTCTTGAGATCGGCCGGTGGCGCTTTCGGGAAGAAGTCCAGCGCCACGTACAGCTGGCCGCTGAGCAGGTTGCCGGTGCGCAGCTGGGCGCGCAGTCCGCGGTTGATGAGCTGCTGCAGCCGCCGCTGCTGGGTGGCGACCGGGTCGGCCTGTTCGCTGTCGAAGTTCCGGCCCAGGCGGGCGGGGTAGACCTCGATCAGCACCGGCATATTGAAGCGCCGTTCCACGCGGTCGAATTCCACGCCTATGGATTTGACCTCGCCGATCACCACGCCGCGGAAGTCCACCGCGGCGCCCGGGGTCAGGCCGCGCAGCGACTGGTTGAAATTCAGCAGCAGGGTTTGTGAGGGGCCATCCGGCGCCTTCAGTGCGGTGGTTTCGTCTTCGGCGAGCTTGAAGCTGGCGTTCTCGGCCGCTTCGGCGCCGGGGGCGTCGTCGGGTGCCTGCATGGCAATGCCGCCCATCACCACGGTGGCCAGCGACTGGGTGCGCACCTTGAAGCCGCTGGCGCTGGCCTCCACGTCGATGCCGCTCGCATGCCAGAAGCGGGTGTTGGCGCCGACGAACTTCTCGTACGGCGTGTTGACAAAGACCCGCAGCGTTACGCCCTTGCCGTCGGGGTCGAGCGCATAGGCTGCCACCTGGCCGACCTTGATGCGGCGAAAGTACAGCGGCGAACCGACGTCGAGCGAGCCGATATTGCCGGCGTGCAGCACGAACTGCCGGCCGGAAGTGTCGCGGGTGACGATGGGCGGGGCCTCCAGGCCGACGAATTCGTGGGTGGTGTCCCCGGACACGCCGGCATCGGCCCGGATGTAGGCGCCCGACAGCAGGGTGCCGAGCCCGCTGACGCCCGCGGCCTCCAGGCGCGGGCGTATCACCCAGAAGCGGGTGTCGTCGGCGATGAAGCTCTTGGCTTCTTTTTGCAGCTGCACCGTGGCCACGATGTGGGAGCGGTCTTCGGCCAGGGTGATGGCGGTGACCGAGCCGATCTCCACCTCCTTGTACTTGACCTTGGTTTTGCCGGCCACCAGGCCTTCGGCAGTGCTGAAGCTGATCTCGATGGTCGGGCCGCGGCCCAGCACGGTCTTGACCACCAGGGTGATGCCGACCAGTGCCGCGACGATGGGGATGATCCAGATCAGCGAGGGCAGCCAACTGCGCTTCTTCTCGATGCTGGGCGTGGGCAGGTCGGACGCTGCGGGTGGATTAGGCAAGGGGTCTTGGCTCATGCGGTGGATTGTGCACGGGTGGTAGTGGGAGGGCCGGCGCCGGTGCTGGGGCGTCGTCCCAGGTCAGGCGCGGGTCGAAACTCAAGGAGGCCAGCATGGTCAACACCACGACTGCGGCGAAAGCGGCAATGCCCACGCCGGCGGTGATTTCGGCAAAGCCCTGGATGCGCACCAGGCCGGCCAGCAAGGACACCACGAACACATCGAGCATGGACCAGCGGCCGATCAGCTCGACCATGCGGTACAGCCGGGCCCGGTCTTCGCGGAAACGCGGGCTGCGCCGCTGGGCCATCCAGACCAGGGTGGTCAGCGCGCCCAGCTTGAACAGCGGCACCAGAAAGCTGGCCACAAACACAATGGCCGCCAGGCCCCAGGCACCGGTGACCCAGAAGTAGATGACACCGCTGAGAATGGTGTCCACCTTGGTATTGAGCAGGTTGCTGGTGATCATCACCGGCAGCAGATTCGCCGGCAGGTACATCAGGTAGGCCGCCGCCAGCAGCGCCCAGGTGCGGTTCAGGCTGTCGGTCTTGCGCCGGTGCAGCGGCGTGCCGCAAACGCCGCAGGCCTGGCCGTCGCCCGCACCTTGCCAGGCCGCACCGCAGTGGTGGCAGCCGACCAGGCCCAGGGAAGTGGCGGTCGCAGTCTCGGTCATTCCGTGGATTCGGCAAACGCCATGTGCCAGAAGTTGCGCGGCTGGAACGACAGGATCACGGTCAACAGCACGGTCAGCGCCACAAACGCGCCCAGCGCCGGGCCGATGATCACCTCGGCCGAGCTGGTGAGCTTGATGATGGCCACCAGCACGCCCAGCAGGAACACCTCGACCATGCCCCAGGGCAGCAGCGACTGCAGTATCCGCACCAGCCAGGCAAAGCCCAGCGGGCGGCGCTGGCGCGGCAGCGGCACCAGCAGGTAGAGCAGGATCAGCAACTGCATCAGCGGAAACAGCAGGGTGGTGGCCAGCACCAGCAGCGCGACTTCGGCCATGCCCTCCTGGCTCAGTGCCTGCACGGCGCCGGCCAGGGTGACTTCGCTGTACTGGCCGCCCAGCGAGATGGCGACGATGGGGAACAGATTGGCCACCGCAAACATCAGCAGGCCGGCCAGCACCATGGGCAGAATGCGCTGCTGCGCCCGGCCGGTGTAGCGCTCCAGCTCGGTGCCGCAGCGCGGGCAGCGCGCCACCTGGCCCCGGCCCAGAACCGCCTTCTGGTACACGGCATCGCAGCCTTCACAAATGACGACGTGGTGGACTTGCTGCATGGCGGAGGTGCTCAAGGGGCGGGCGTAGGTAATGTGCAATGGTGTGCGATGTAGGCAGGTACTTTAGTCGCTTTCGCCTGCCTGCCGCTATTCAAGCCTCTCTAGGTAAAGACATGATGAAGGCTAGGCACGCATTGGCAGCATTTGCAGGGCTCGGGGGCTGTCCGCAACCGTGCCCAGCTTGAACAGGCCGACCATCCGCGTCAAATTGCCGGCTTGCTCTTTCAGCGACTCGGCGGCAGCGGCCGACTGCTCTACCAGTGCCGCGTTCTGCTGTGTCATCTGGTCGAGCTGGGCCACTGCTCCGTTGACTCTTTCAATGCCGTCGGATTGCGCGCTGGACGAGGCGGAAATCTCGCCGATGATGAGGGAAACCTTTTGCACCGAGTCCACGATGTCCTGCATTGCATGGCCGGCGTCGCCCACCAGGGTGGTACCGGCCTGGACCTTGTCGACCGAGGCGGCAATCAGGCCCTTGATTTCCCGGGCTGCTTCGGCGGCCCGCCCGGCAAGATTGCGCACCTCGCTGGCGACCACCGCAAAGCCCCGTCCCTGTTCGCCGGCGCGGGCTGCTTCGACCGCGGCATTCAGCGCCAGGATATTGGTCTGGAACGCGATGCCGTCAATCACGCTGGTGATGTCGGAAATCTTGCGGGAACTGGCGTTGATGTCTTCCATGGTGGACACCACGCGCAGCACCACGGCGCCGCCACGGGCAGCCAGGCCCGCCGCCGAAGTTGCCAGCTGGTGGGCGTTGTGTGCCGCGTCCACGCTCTGGCGCACCGTGTCGGTCAGCTCGGCCATGGAGGACGCGGCTTGCTGCAAATTGCTGGAGGTGTGCTCGGTGCGCAGGCTCAAGTCCTGGGTGCCCATGGCCACTTCCGCGCTGGCGGTCTGGATCGATTCGGCCGATTGGGAGATTTCGCCCACCAGGGATTTCATGCGGTCCTGCATGGTGCGTATGGCCTCCAGCAGGCGGCCGGTTTCGTCCGTGGCGTGCACCTCCACCGCCGATGTCAGATCGCAGTCGGCAATCCGCTCGGCCACCACCATGGCGCGTTGCACCGGTGTGGTGACGCTGCGCGTGATGCGCCAGGAAATCAGGCCGCCCAGCGCCAGAGACACCACGACCAGCACCAGCATGGTGGCCAGCGTATGGCGCTGCTGGGTTTTTGCCAGAGTCGATGCATCCAGCGACTGTTGGTCCTGCAAGT
The DNA here is from genome assembly GCF_031458075.1 of Rhodoferax ferrireducens. GTDB lineage: Bacteria > Pseudomonadota > Gammaproteobacteria > Burkholderiales > Burkholderiaceae_C > Rhodoferax_B > Rhodoferax_B ferrireducens_A. The sequence goes on from NZ_JAVDXT010000004.1 coordinate 479,867, forward strand.
CCACCAGCAGTGCTACTTTTTGGCGCCACTGTGCTTCTTCCTCCTGCATCTTGCCGGTCAGGGTGCTGACCGCCGCCGTGCTGTCGCCGCTGCTGCCCTGTGCGACCGCCTGGTCGATGGAGGGCAGGGCCCGCAGACTGGCTTTTACGATCTCCTGCAGAGCGGCCTTTTCTTCGTCTGTGGCCATGGCGGCGACCAGGCGCGACTGCGTCTGTGCATAGCGCGACTGGGCTTCGGCGACCTGTTTGACTTCGGCATCGATCTTCTGCATGTCGGTGAACAAGGTGACATTCCGGACGTGCAGCGCCAGTTCATTGATGTTGCCCATCAGGTCGCGGGCCAGCCGGATCTTGCTGGCGTTCACTTCGGTGATCTGTTCCAGCTGGCTGGCCATGCTGCGCAGGCCGAGCCCGCTGACCACGGCGACCGTCAGGAGAAGCGCCAGCACGGTGCCGAAGCCCAGGCCCAGGCGGCGTGCAATGGAGGAGGAAGATCTGGAGGTAGAGGGCATGGAAGTCTTTGCTGGTTGGCGGGCACTTAGGGGCTGATACGCTTGAGACGGAGCTCCAGACGGGAGCCGCGTTCTATCGCTGCATTGATACGCTGCTGTCGGTCACTGGCAGACTGTGTTTTGTCGTTGTCAATGGCTTGCCGGGTCTTGAACATTTCCAGATCGGCAATCGGCACCAGTTGCCGGTTGCTGGATGGACGGAATCGGGACAAGCCATTGACCGCCAGCAGAATGCGCTGCTCTTCGGGCTTGCTGGTGCCAAAGCCGGTCACAAATTTCTGGATGGATTTTTTCAGATCGGGTGGCAGGCTGGCTTTCCAGAGCAGAGGCGACTGCGGTATCAGTGGTGACTCCCAGACGACCTTGAGCTTGCGCGCCATGTCGGGAAAGTCGCGTTGGAAAAAGGCCAGCTCTTCGTTGTTGGCCGTGGCGATATCCACTGTGCCCTGGGCCAGCTTTGTCAGGTTCTGCTGGTGGCTACCGACTTCTACCGACTTGAAAATCGCTTGGGCATTGTTGATGCCACTTTTATGGAACGCGAAATACAGCGGCACCAGATAGCCGGACGTGCTTTTGGGGTCGCCGTCGCTAAAGCGCAGGCTTTTGGCCTGTTGCAGTACCTGGTCCAGCGAATCAGCGGTTACGCCGTGGTGCGCGACCAGAATGGACTTGTAGCCCACGCTGCCATCCTGCGCGACCATTTGGGCAAATATCTCGCCCGCCCCACTCTCCACCACATCCAGGGCCGGGACATTGCCCATCCAGGCGATGTCCATCTCTCCGACCGCAAAGGCCTTGACGATGTCGCCCTGGCTTGTGTAAACCCTGAGCTCCATCGCTTGCCCTACGGCCAGGCCCAGGCGTTTGACGAAAGGCTCCCAGTTTGCCCGCGTTTCGTCCGGGGCTCGGGGCGAGATCAGGCCAAATACCAAGGTGGAAGAGGCTGTCTTGGGCTGTGCCTGGGCCGGCACCCGCAGGCCCGTGCAGACAGCCGCCAAACCCGCAATGATGTGCCGGCGTGGATAGAGCATGTTCAGCAGACTGGCAGCGGCGCCGTCAGGCGGGCACGACCGAGATACCGCGGCTGGGCAGGTTCAAGGACACGGCGTCGCCCAGTTTCCAATCGGTGGCGACGTCTGACGACACCACAAAGATCGGGCCCAGGCCGGTATCCACCGTCAGCTCGTAGATGCTGCCCAGATAGGCTTTCTTGGCGATCACGCCCGCCAGTCCGCCTTCGCTGGGCTGGCCTACCGTCCAGGCTTCGGGCCGGATGGCTGCCTTGATAGGGCCTGGCTGGACCGGGTGCAGGGCCTTCAGGCGCAGCGTGCCCACCTGTACGCTGCCATCGGCCAATGCCTGGCCTGGAAACAACATCGCTTCGCCCATGAAGCCCGCCACAAATTCGCTGCAGGGGCGTTCGTACAGATCCGAAGGCGTACCGGCTTGCGCGACCAGGCCCTGGTCCATCACGATGATCTGGTCGCTGACCGCCAGGGCTTCGCTCTGGTCGTGCGTCACATAGGCCACGGTCAGGCCCAGGCGCTGCTGCAGCCCGCGGATTTCTTCGCGCATGGAACGGCGCAGCCGGGCGTCCAGGTTGCTTAAAGGCTCGTCAAACAGCAGTACCGAGGGCTCGAGCACCAAGGCCCGGGCCACCGCCACCCGCTGCTGCTGTCCGCCAGACAGCTCGCTGGGCAGGCGCTCGTCGTAGCCATTCAGGCCCACGGCGGACATGGCCGCGTGTGCGCGTTCCAGAATCTCGGCCGCCTTGACGCCGCTGACGCTCAGGCCATAGCTCACGTTTTCCAGCACGCTCATATGCGGGAACAGTGCATAGCTTTGGAACACCATGCTGACGTTGCGTTCGGCCGGGCCCAGGTGGGTTACGTCGCGGCCGTCGATCAGGATCTGGCCCGAGCTCGGCGTTTCCAGGCCGGCGATCATGCGCAGCGTGGTGGTTTTGCCGCAGCCGGAGGGGCCCAGAATCGTGGTCAAGCTGCCCTTGGGGACGGTGAAGCTGATGCCTTTGACGACCAGCGGCGAGCGCTCGCCGCCATAGCGTTTGCCTACGTTCTTGAATTCAATGCCTGCTTGGGTCATGTGGAATATTCCTTGGTGTGTTGCATGGGTATGGAGGGGGGGCGGTAGCCATGGGCTACTTGTTGGCGCCCACGCGGCGGCGGCCGAGCTTGCGTTCACCGACGAAAAACTGGATCAAGGCCGTGACCAGGGACATCAGCAGAATCAGCACCGTGCAATAGGCCAGCGCGACCCCGTAGTCGCCGTTGCCGACCCGGCCAATGATGTAGGTGGTGGCCAGTTCGTACTCGGCCGTGACCAGGAAGATGACGGCCGACACGGTGGTCATGGAGCGCACAAAGCTGTAGACCAGCGCGGCCACCAGGGCCGGCTTGAGCAGCGGCAGCACCACCCTGCGCAGGGTCGTCATGCTGCTGGCCCGCAGCATCACCGACGCTTCGTCCAGCGATTTGTCCAGCTGCTTGAAGGACGCGGTGCCGGCCCGCACACCCACCGGCAGGTTGCGGAACACAAAGCACAGCACGATCACCAGGCCGGTGCCGGTGAGCTCGACCGGCGGCACGTTGAAGGCCAGGATGTAGCTAACGCCCAGCACCGTGCCGGGGATCGCAAAGGTCAGCAGCGCCGAGAATTCAAACAAGCCCTTGCCCCGGAACTCGGTGCGCGCCATCAACCAGGCGATCAGCAAGCCGATGCTGGCGCAGATCGGCGCGGCGATGGCGGCCAGCGTGATGGTGGTGAACAGCGAACTCCAGGCCGTGCCCGCCCAGACCAGGCCATGCTCGCCCATCTGCACGTCGAATGCAGTTTTGAAATGCACCAGGGTCAGGCTGTAGTCGCGGCCCCAGATCTTGACGAAGCCGCCCGCAAAGGCGAACAGGTAGACCACCACCGTGAACGCCAGCCAGGGGCCGGCCACCCAGGTGCAAACGCGGCGCACCAGGGTGGGCAATTCCATGGGCACACCCGCATCGCCTTTGCCCGACACCGTGGTGAAGCTGGTGCTGCCCAGAATGCGCCGCTGGACGAAGAACACGGTCAGTGCGAACACCGTCAGCACCAGTGCCAGTGCGGCCGCCATGCCCTGGTCCAGCGAGGCGCCGACGATGGCAAAGAAGATGTCGGTGGACAGCACCGCATAGTCGCCACCCAGCAGGATGGGGTTGCCGAAGTCGGCAATGCTTTCAATGAAGCCCACCAGAAAGGCATTGGCCAGGCCCGGCGCCAGCAGCGGCAGGGTCACGGTGGTAAAGGTCTTCATGCGGCTGGCCCGCAGGGTTTGCGCGGCTTCTTCCAGCGAGGGGCTGATGCCTTGCACCACGCCGCGCATGATCATGTAGGCGATCGGGGTAAAGGCGAACAGCTGGGCCAGCCAGACGCCGAACACGCCGTAGAACCAGCGCGAAGGGACAACGCCAAACCACGACTCCAGCAGCTGGTTGATGATGCCCGCACGGCCAAACAGCAGTATCAGCCCCAGGCCGACCACAAAGGGTGGCGTGATGATGGGCAGCATGGCCAGCGCGCTCAGCGGCTTCTGGATGCGCTTGTCCGAGCCGCGCTCGGAGATCAAGGCAATCATGGTGCCCAGCACCGTGGTGCCGGCTGCTGTCAGCAAAGCCAGGTACAAGGTATTCCAGGCGACACCGCAATGCACGCCGGAACGCAGGCAGCCCAGGCCCCATACCCGTTCGGTGCCGATGCGGTTCCATACGGCGGCGATGGCAAAGTTGCCGTCTTCGGTATAGAAGGCCGCGGCCAGCGACTTGGCCACCGGAAACACCACGAACAGGCATAGCAGTGCCGCGCAACCTACCACCGTGGCCGCCACAAACACATCGCCGCGGAAGTAGCCGAGCCGGGCAATGCCCGAGCCCAGCAGCATCACCAGGCAGACCAGGACCACAAAGCCACCCCAGCCGATGCCAAATTGCCCTTGCGGCAAGGCACCCAGCGCGGCATTCAGCCATTCATACGACCAGCCGGTGGCGCCGATGGTGAAGCCGCTGACCCCGATTCCCAGCAAACCCACCAGTGCGCCGGCAACCAGCACGCCACCCTGGCGCCGGCCGGCGGGCAACAAGGCGCCCAGCCCTGCGATCAGCAGGCCGGCCATGCCTGTCCAGAGCCAGGCGCGGCCATGCACGGCGGCTTGCGTCACGCCATTGGCCGACACCTGCTCGGAAAACAGCTTGGACATGGCTGCAAGCAGCGAGCCGCTTTGCAGGAAATACCACGGCAAGGCGAGATAGGCGGCGAAGCCTATGAGGACCCAGGCGTATATCGCGCGCTGGGTTCGTTCTGTAAATTGGACTGGCATAAAGGAACGATCTGTAGGAATGGAGGGGCTGCGCTGCAGGGCGGTATCGGCGGCCCCCGCGCGGGGCTCGCCGATACGGGCTTACTTGGCCTGGTTGAAGACCTTGCGTTCCCAGTTCAGGATCAGTTGGCGGCGCACGGCGGCCTGGCCGTACTTGGCGTAGTCGTAGTCGATCAGCTTGATCTTCTTGAAATCAGGGATGCGCGGGTCCAGCGGCGTGCTCTTGTTGGACGGCAGCTGGAACTGTTTGGCGGTGACCCCGAACTGCTGTGCACCCGGCGTCAAGGCCCATTCGTAGAGCTTCTTGGCGTTGTCCAGATTGCGTGCGCCCTTGATCAGGGACATGGAGCCGATCTCGGCGCCCGTGCCATCGGCGGGAGTGACTGCGTCTACCGGGAAGCCCTGGGCCTTTTCTCCGGGCGCATCGTGCACAAAGCTGATCGACAGGGCGGCCTCGCCCCGCGCGACCGCCTTGATCGGGCCGACGCCGGAGCGTGGATAGGTGCTGATGTTCTTGTGCAATGCCGACAGGTATTCAAATGCTTTGTCTTCGCCCATGAGCTGCACCAGCGTGGCAATCATGGTGTAGGCCGTGCCGCTGGCGCGCGGGTCGGACACCTGGATTTCGCCCTTGTACTCGGGCTTCAGCAGATCGGCCCAGACCTTGGGGATGGGCAGCTTTTTCTTGGCCAGCAACTCGGTGTTGTAGCCAAAGCCCAGTGGGCCTGAGTACACGCCTACCGTCTTGTAGCCGGCTTGTTCGGCCTGCTTTTGCGCCCAGACATGCAGCTGGGGCAGGGTGGCGGATTTGTATTCCAGGGTCAGGTTCTGTTCGGCTGCCAGTAAATGTGGATCGCCTGTGCCGCCAAACCAGAGGTCGGTCTTGGGATTGGCGCGCTCTGCGGTGATTTGCGCCAAGGCCTCGCCCGAGCCCTTGAGGGTCATGTTGACCTTGATGCCGCGGGTTTTGGCGAAGGTGATCTGGATCAAGTTGCACCAGTCCGCCTGGGCAGAGCAAATCACGTTGACTTCGCCGCCGTCCTGGGCGAAGGCGGGCATGCCCAAGGCCAGCAACAAGGGGGCGATGAAGAAGCGGTTCTTTTTCACTTAAATCTCCTGGAATATGGACGCAGGGGTCCGTTTGAAAAATGGGGAATCTGTAGAAATGGCGGGTGCGGTGGGTCTATCGGTCTGGCGTCATGGGTCGTTGCTGGCCTCCGCGCCCGAGGGCATGACCACGCTGACCCCCAGGGTGTCCAGCTGCACACTGACGGGCGAGTCCACCTGGCGCGGCTGGCCCTCGCCTTGCACCAGCACCAGCAGCGTTCCCAGGGCGGTCAGCACCTGGTATTCGGTATTGCGGCCCAGAAAGGCGCGCGACAGCACTCTGCCGGCCAGGCCGGTGCCACTGGCTGGCTCCAGCCGCCAGGCGTGCGGCCGCACCACCAGGCGCACCTTGCCCTGGCGCCGCGTCAGCCCGGCGCCCACGCGCAACGGGCCCAGACGCACCGTACCGGCCGCATCGGCCTCGGCATCGAACATCACGGCGTCGCCCATGAAGGCCGCCACGAACTCGCAGTGCGGCGTCGCATACACCTGTTGCGGCGTGCCTATCTGCATGATCTGGCCATCGCGCATCACCACCACGTTGTCGCTCACCGCCATGGCCTCGTTGTGGTCATGGGTGACGTAGACCACGGTCAGTCCCAGGCTTTGTTGCAGCGCGCGGATGTCCTCGCGGATGTGGCGGCGCAGGCCGGCGTCCAGGTTGGACAGCGGCTCGTCCAGCAACAGCACCTGGGGCCGCAAGGCCAGGGCTCTGGCCAGGGCCACGCGTTGCTGCTGCCCGCCGGACAGCATGGAGGTATTGCTGGTGGCGCTGGCCTGCAGGCCGACCGCCGTAAGCGCCGCCATCGCATGGTGGTCGCACTCTTGTGCCGGCAGGTTCTGCATGCGCAGGCCGTAGCCCACGTTGTCCAGCACGTTCAGGTGTGGGAACAAGGCATAGCTCTGGAACACCATGCTGATCGGGCGCTGCGTGGCGTCCATGTCGGTCACGTCGACGCCGCCGATCTGGATCCGGCCCGTGGTTGGTTGCTCCAGCCCGGCCACCATGCGCAGCAAGGTGGTTTTGCCGCAGCCGGACGGCCCGAGCAGGGTGGTCAACTGCCCTGGCGGAATGCGCAGCTGCACATTGTTCAAGGCCCGCACCCCGTTGGGAAACACCTTGTGCACCGCCTCGAACTGCACCGCGCTAGCCATGCGACAGCTCCTGCGGCCAGCGGACCACCGCGTCCACCCCGACGATGCGGTCCTGCTGCACGCGGTTGAACAGGTCCACCGTGGCGTCCATGGACACCGCGATCTGGCGGCAGATCGACAAGCCCAAGCCCACGCCGGTGGCGCCGGACGACGACTGGAAGGGCTCGAACAGGCGGGATTGCACAGCCTCGTCCATGCCACCGCCGTTGTCCCACACCAGCAGCTCGGTGCCGCTGGGCAGCACCCGTATCACCAGGCCCAGTGCACCGCCTTTTGGGGTGTGGTGGATCGCATTCGACAGCAGATTGCGCACCATCTCCCCCAGCAGCCAGGGGTCGGTGAGCAGGCGCACCGGAATCGCCTGCAGCGCAAAGTCCAGCTTCTTGCGGGCCAGCAGCGGCGCAAATTCCAGTACCACGTCGCGGGCCACGGCCATCAGGTCGACTTCGGTCCAATGGGCGCGGCGCACCAGTTGCTCCACCTTGGCCATGGCCAGCAGCTGGCGTACCAGTGCGCTGGACCGGTCCACGGTAGCCAACATCTTGGGCAGGGTGTCGCGCGTTTCCAGCTGCCCGGACATTACGCCCTGCAGCTGGGTGCGCAGTACCGCAAACGGCGTGCGCAGCTGGTGCGAGGCATCGGCTAAAAACTTCTTCTGCTGGTCCAGCGAGGCCTGTTGCTGCTGCATCAGGCCATTCACCGCGGTGGTCAACAGCGCCAGCTCGACGGGCTGCTGGTGCGGCACCGGGCGCAGGTCATCGGGCTTGCGGTCGGCCAGGTCTTGGCCCAGCAACAGCACCGGCTGGAAGGCTTGGCGCAGCACCCACCACAGCGCAGCGGCGAACAGCAGCATTTTCAACACCCACCACTCTCCGGTGGACAGGCCCAGCGGCCACAGGCTGTTGACAGCATCCAATGCCAGCAGCAAGCCGACAGCCCAGGCGAAGACAAACCAGCGGATGGAGCGGCCGACCTTCCAGGGCCGGACGGCGGCCAGGCGCCGCCAGGATCGGGGTGGGCCAGCGCTCATGGTGCGTCCTGCTTGTCGGCCAGCGCGTCGTCCATCAGGTAGTAGCCGACGCCGCGCAAGGTGACCAGGCTGGCGCCCGAGCCCTGGATGCGCTTGCGCAGGCGGTGTACCAGTACCTCGATCGCATCCGAGCCGGCCTGGCCTTCGTCGCCGAACACGGTCTGGTGCAGGTCTTCCTTGGCCACGGCCTGGCCGGGGTGCAGCATCAAGGCCTTGAGCAGGGCCAGCTCGCGCCCCGGCATTTCCAGCGGCAGCGCGCCGCGGAAAACCCGACCCTTGTCCAGGTCCAGGCGCAAGGCACCGCAGCGGAAGTCTTCCACGCCCAGGCTGCGGCGCACCAGGGCCTTGAGCCGGGCCACCAGCTCTTCCACGTCGAAGGGTTTGCTCAGGTAGTCGTCGGCACCCGAGTTCAGGCCCAGCACCCGGTCTTCTACCGCGGTGCGGGCGGTCATCACCAGCACCGGCAGGCGCGAACCTTCGTCGCGCAAGCGCTGCAGCACCTCTAGGCCATCCAGGCCGGGCAAGGTCAAATCCAGCAGGGCCGCATCAAACTGGCGCTGCCGCAGCATCACCAAGGCCTCCAGGCCATCGGCACAGCAAACCACCTGAAAACCGCGCGCCACCAGCATGCGGCTCAGCGCATCCACCAGGTTCAGATCGTCTTCCACCAACAAGATATTCATGCCTGCATCATGCCGGCCGGCACAGGGGCCAGCCACAGAGAAAACGCCGACAGTTGGTGATAGCTAGGTGAAAGCTTGGCCCGGGCCGCACCCGAGGGGCCATTTGCCTTTGGGCTAGTTTTAGAGTCGAATCGGCTGCTGGCACATATTTACCATGTGCTGAATGCTATAAATAAAATAGCATTGCATGTGTCCAGCAACAGCCGGGTGCGGCCCTCGCTGGCAGCGGGAATCCGGTTCTCAGTAAACTAGTGTAGCGGCCCTCTGGCCATATCTCTGATCCACCCCAAACACCTACCCTTGGGCTCGGTGCCCGTCGTTCATGCCGCCATCCACGCCACGTATTTCCCTGGGGACCTCGGGCCTCGACATCAGCCGCCTGGTCTATGGCGTCTGGCGCCTGGCCGAGAGTGCCGACACCTCGGTGCCGGCCACCTTGCGCAAAATCCACGCCTGCCTGGACCAGGGCATCACCACCTTCGACCATGCCGACATCTACGGCAACTACGCCTGTGAAGCCTTGTTTGGCGACGCGCTGAAGGCCGAGCCGGCGCTGGCCGCGCGCCTGCAGACCGTCACCAAGTGCGGCATCATGCTGGCCTCGTCCAAGTACCCCGAGCGCCGGGTCAAACACTACGACACCTCGGCTGCGCACATCCGCGCCTCGGTCGATGCCTCGCTGCAGAAGCTGGGCGTCGAGGTGATCGACCTGCTGTTGCTACACCGCCCCGACCCGTTCATGGACGCGGCCGAGACCGGCGCCTGCCTGAACCAACTGGTGCAGTCCGGCAAGGTGCGCGCGGTCGGCGTATCCAACTTCCAGCCCTGGGACTGCGAGTTGCTGCAGTCGGCCATGCAGACCCCGCTGGCCACCAACCAGATCGAACTCAGCCTGCTGGCGCAGCAGCCGTTCACCGATGGCCAGCTGGCTTATCTGCAGCGCAAGCAATTGCCGCCCATGGCCTGGTCGCCATTGGCCGGCGGCGCGCTGTTTGGCGATGGCGCAGCCGCCCAGCGCGTGCGCCCGGTGCTGCAAGCCCTGGCCAGCCAGTACGGCGTGGGCCTGGACGCGGTGGCCGTGGCCTGGTTGCTCGCGCACCCGGCGCGCATCGTGCCGGTGCTGGGCACCAACGACCTGGGCCGGGTGCAGGCCCTGGGCGATGCCTTCAAGGTCCACATCGACCGCGAGACCTGGTACCAGCTGTACACGCTGGCGGCTGGCGTGGAGGTGCCATGAGCCGTGATTTGCGCGACGCCTTCGGCTGCTTTGCCACCGGTGTGACCCTGGTCACCACCCATTGGAACGGGCAGGACTGGGGCATGACCTGCAGCTCGTTCAACGCCGTGTCGCTGGACCCGGCGCTGGTGCTGTGGAACATCCGGCACAACGCCACCAGCCATGAAGCCTTTGTGCACGGCGGCGGCTATACCGTCAGTGTGCTGGGCAGCGAACACAAGGAACTGGCCCAGGCTTTTGCCCGAGGTACCCAGGCCGAGCGCTTTGCGTCGGCCAAGTTCTCGCGGCGTAAGAGCGGGCGGCTGCAGCTGGTCCATGCCCTGGCCTGGTTCGACTGCACTTTGCAGCAGGCCGTGACCGCCGGCGACCACGACATCCTGATCGGCCAGGTCGACCAGTACGGTAGCCGCGCCGGCAAGGGCCTGGTGTTCGAGCGCGGCCAGTTCGCCGTCGATACGCTGGCGGTCGGCGCCGTGGCCACCTCGCCGTTTTGAGCATGCACACCATGGACTGGCCCAGCGACTGGTTGCTGCCCGATTGGCCGGCGCCTGCCCACGTGCATGCGGTGTTCACCACCCGGGCCGGTGGCCATTCGGTGGCACCGTATGACAGCATGAACCTGGGCGACCATGTGGGCGATGTGCCGGACCATGTGCAGCGCAACCGCCAGGTGTTGGCCCAGGCGCTGGCGGCGCGGCCGGTGTTTTTGCAGCAGGTGCATGGCCGTGTGGTCGCGCGGCTGCAGGCGCCGAGTGCCGAGACCATCGTCGCCGATGCCAGCATCAGCACCCAGCCCGGCCTGGCCTGTACCGCCATGGTCGCCGACTGCCTGCCGGTGCTGTTCACCGACCGCCGCGGCAGCGTGGTGGCCGCCAGCCATGCGGGCTGGCGCGGCCTGCTGGGCGCAGACGGCCAGGGCGTGCTGGAGACAACTTACAAGGAAATAGTGGCTCTGGCGCAGGCAGGGTCTGCGCTGGCAGCTACAGAAATAATAGCTTGGCTGGGCCCGTGTATCGGCCCGCAGCAGTTTGAGGTGGGGCCCGAGGTGCCGGCGGCCTTTCTGTCCCAGCATCCGCAGGCTGCGGACTTGTTTGTGCCGCACGGCCCGGGCAAATGGCTGGCCGATCTGCCCGGCCTGGCGCGCTTGCGGCTGCAGGCGCTGGGCGTGAGCGGCATCTATGGCAACGACGGCAGCCCAGACTGGTGCACCGTCAGCAACCCGTCACGGTTCTTTTCGTACCGGCGCGACGGGGTCTGCGGCCGCATGGCTGCCTGCATCTGGCTCGGCCGCTAGCTGGGCGGCCTGCTGCGCAGCATGCTCCGCGGCCTCGCGCTGCTTGATGGCGCGGCGCCGCGCGGGCGCGCCCATCAGGTAAACCACCAGTGTCACAGGACCCAGTCCATAGAGTACAAACGTCATAACGCCACCCAGCACGGTGCCGTTACTATTAGTCGCTTCTGCGACAGCCATCATGAGGGCCACGTAAATCCAGCCAATGGGAACGATGTACATCAAATAGTGCTCTGTAGGGGGCGATTTTTAGCCGTATTGTTATCTTGGATAACATGCTTTGTGAGGAGCCACTATGCATTCTGAATCAGACTGGGCGCAAGCCGCCCAGCAATTCCAGCAAACCCTGGGAGACGGCTGGACCCGGGCTTGGGCCGAGGCCGTCAAGCCTATCCAGGGGCTGGATCTGGGTACCGCTGCCGGTCCGGCGGCATTGCCCAAAATCTCTTTCTCTCCCACCAAGCTGCAGGAACTGCAGCAGCAGTACCTGCAGGAGTCGGCCGCGCTGTGGAACCAGAGCGTGGACGCAGCCGCCATCCGCAAGGACCGGCGCTTCTCCGCCGAGGCCTGGACCGAGAACCCGCTTACCACCTATACCGCCGCCGCCTACCTGCTGACCAGCCGCACCCTGATGGGCCTGGCCGATGCGGTAGAGGCCGACGACAAGACCCGTTCGCGCATCCGCTTCGCCATCGAGCAGTGGATGGCCGCGTCGGCGCCCAGCAACTTCCTGGCGATGAACGCCGAGGCGCAAAAGCGCGCGCTGGAGACCCAGGGCGAGAGCATTGCCAAGGGCCTGAAGAACCTGATGCATGACATGCAGCAAGGCCATGTGTCGATGACCGACGAAAGCCTGTTCGAGGTCGGCCGCAATGTGGCGACCACCGAGGGCGCGGTGGTGTTCGAGAACGAGCTGTTCCAGCTGATTGAATACAAGCCGCTGACCGCCAAGGTCTACGAGCGCCCGTTCCTGCTGGTGCCACCCTGCATCAACAAGTACTACATCCTCGACCTGCAGCCCGAGAACTCGCTGATCCGCTACGCGGTAGAGCAGGGCCACCGCACCTTCGTGGTCAGCTGGCGCAACCCCGATGCCTCGCTGGGCAGCAAGACCTGGGACAACTACATCGAAGACGCTGCTATTAAAGCCATAGCGGTAACCCAAGACATTACGGGCGCCAAGACCATTAACGCCCTGGGCTTCTGCGTGGGCGGCACCATCCTCAGCACGGCGGTGGCGGTGCTGGCGGCGCGCGGCCAGAAGCCGGTCGCCAGCCTGACCCTGCTGACCACGCTGCTGGACTTTGCCGACACCGGAATCATCGACATCTTTGTCGACGAGGGCATGGTCAAGTACCGCGAACAGCAGCTGGGCAAGGGCGGGCTGCTGCCGGGCGGTGACCTGTCCAGCACCTTCAGCTTTCTGCGGCCCAACGACCTGGTGTGGAACTACGTGGTGGGCAACTACCTGAAGGGTGAGACCCCGCCGCCGTTCGACCTGCTGTACTGGAATAGCGACTCCACCAATCTGCCCGGCCCCTTCTATTGCTGGTACCTGCGCAACACGTACCTGGAAAACAAGCTGATCGAGCCCGGCAAGGCCGTGGTCTGCGGCGAAAAGGTCGACTTGCGCGACCTGGACATGCCGGCCTACATCTACGGTTCGCGTGAAGACCACATCGTGCCGATTGGCGGCGCCTATGCGTCCACCCAGCATCTGCCGGGCAAGAAGCGCTTCGTGATGGGCGCGTCCGGCCATATCGCCGGCGTGATCAACCCCCCGGCCAAGAAGAAGCGCAGCCACTGGACCAGCGACAGCGCCAAGTTCCCCGCCGCGGTGGACGACTGGATCGCCAGCGCCACCGAGCACCCTGGCAGCTGGTGGACCGACTGGTCGACCTGGCTCAAAGACTTTAGCGGCAAACAGGTGGCGGCACCCGCCAGCTACGGCCATGGCAAATACAAAGCCATCGAACCCGCACCCGGCCGCTACGTCAAGGCGCGGGCTTCGTAAGTAATATTGAGTAACAAAACCCGTGTTTTCAGGCCCTACACTGCATCGCAGACGGGCCTGAGCACCGCAAAGAGTTCTAATAAACCTACCACCCAGGAGCAAGAAAATGGAAGACATCGTCATCGTTGCAGCAGCCCGTACCGCCGTCGGCAAATTCGGCGGCAGCCTCGCCAAAATCCCGGCTACCGAACTCGGTGCCCACGTCATCAAAGAGGTGCTGTCGCGCAGCGGCCTGAGCGCCGAGCAGATCGGTGAAGTCATCATGGGCCAGGTGCTGGCCGCCGGCGTCGGCCAGAACCCGGCCCGCCAGGCCGTGTTGAAAAGCGGCTTGCAGCAAGGCACGCCCGGCCTGACCATCAATGCGGTCTGCGGCTCCGGCCTCAAGTCGGTGATGCTGGCGGCCCAGGCCGTAGCCTATGGCGACAGCGAGATCGTGATCGCCGGCGGCCAGGAAAACATGAGCGCCTCGCCCCACGTGCTGATGGGCAGCCGCGACGGCCAGCGCATGGGCGACTGGAAGATGACCGACACCATGATCATCGACGGCCTGTGGGACGTATACAACCAGTACCACATGGGCATCACCGCCGAAAACGTGGCCAAGAAATACGGCATCAGCCGCGAAGCCCAGGACGCACTGGCCCTGGCCAGCCAGCAAAAGGCCGCTGCCGCGCAAGAAGCCGGCAAGTTTGTCGCCGAAATCGCTGCATTGAGCATTCCCCAGCGCAAGGGCGACCCCATCGTCTTCTCGGCCGATGAGTTCATCAACAAGAAGACCAGCGCCGAAGCCCTGGCCGGCCTGCGTCCCGCCTTCGACAAGGCTGGCGGCGTAACCGCCGGCAATGCCTCCGGCCTGAACGACGGCGCTGCCGCCGTGATGGTGATGACGGCCAAGAAAGCGGCCGCCCTGGGCCTGACCCCGCTCGGCCGTATCGCCAGCTTTGCCACCAGTGGCCTGGACCCCGCCTACATGGGCATGGGCCCGGTGCCGGCATCGCAAAAAGCCCTGGCCCGCGCGGGCTGGAAGGCCCAGGACCTGGACCTGCTGGAAATCAACGAAGCCTTTGCCGCCCAAGCCTGCGCGGTGAACAACGAAATGGGCTGGGACACTAGCAAGGTCAACGTCAACGGTGGCGCCATCGCCATCGGCCATCCGATCGGCGCGTCTGGCTGCCGCATCCTGGTGACCTTGCTGCATGAAATGGCCCGCCGCGATGCCAAGAAGGGCATTGCCTCGCTGTGCATCGGCGGTGGCATGGGAGTTGCACTCACCATCGAACGCTAATTTTTAGCGTATTTTTTAACAAGCAAACTATTCACCTCTTAGCATCAGCAAGAACGCGACGATCCCAGAGCATCCGTGGAACTGGCTTTGCCAGGCCACTGGATGCGCCCCTGCAAGGGGGTGGGCGCAAAGCGCTTGCGCTGTAGCCTGGGGGTGTACCAATAACTCAGGAGATAAAAATGGGACAAAAAGTAGCGTACGTGACCGGCGGCATGGGTGGCATCGGGACCGCCATTTGCCAGCGGCTGCACCAGGATGGCTTCAAGGTCATCGCCGGCTGCGGCCCGACCCGCGACCACGCCAAGTGGATCGCTGAACAAGCGGCCCTGGGCTTTACCTTCTACGCTTCGGTGGGCAATGTCGGCGCGTGGGAATCCACCGTCGAGGCCTTCACCAAGACCAAGGCCGAGCACGGCAGCATCGACGTGCTGGTGAACAACGCCGGCATCACCAAGGACCGTATGTTCCTGAAGATGTCGCGCGAAGACTGGGATTCGGTGATCGAAACCAACCTGAACAGCATGTTCAATGTCACCAAGCAAGTGGTGGCCGACATGGTGGAAAAGGGCTGGGGCCGCATCATCAACATCAGTAGCGTGAACGGTGAAAAAGGCCAGGCCGGCCAAACCAACTACTCGGCTGCCAAAGCCGGCATGCATGGTTT
Source organism: Rhodoferax ferrireducens (assembly GCF_031458075.1). Taxonomy (GTDB): domain Bacteria; phylum Pseudomonadota; class Gammaproteobacteria; order Burkholderiales; family Burkholderiaceae_C; genus Rhodoferax_B; species Rhodoferax_B ferrireducens_A. The sequence goes on from NZ_JAVDXT010000004.1 coordinate 495,207, forward strand.
CTCCATGGCCCTGGCGCAAGAGCTGGCCACCAAGGGCGTGACGGTCAACACCGTCAGCCCTGGCTACATCGGCACCGACATGGTCAACGCCATCCGTGAAGACGTGCTGGCCAAGATCGTGGCCACTGTGCCCGTCAAACGCCTGGGCAAGCCCAGCGAAATCGCCTCCATCATCGCCTGGTTGGCGTCGGAAGAAGGTGGCTACGCTACCGGCGCCGACTTCTCGGTCAACGGTGGTCTGCACATGGGCTGATCGCTCCTGGGCTGCTGCAAAAACCCGCTTCGGCGGGTTTTTTTATGGCTGGGATGCAGGCGTGGCAGGCACAGCCGGCACCGGCACGATGGTCACGCTCTCGCGCAGCACGCCGCCGCTTTGCGCGCTGCCTTCCACGCTGGTGGGGGCGCGCATGCGGGCTTCGCAGGCGATGCGGTCCGCACCCTGGAAGGCGTCGCAGCGCTGCACAGCATTCTTGTCGTACTGGCCGGGTGCGGCCGTCAGATCGCCGCGGCGGGCTTCGGCCAATGCGCGTTCGGCCTCGATCCGGCAGGTGGCGGCGTTCTGGTTCGAGCTGCCGTTGTTGCACACCGCCATCTCGCGCTGGTACTGGGCTTGGGCCGCGGCCGATGCTGCGGGGTCGGCGGCCAGGGCGCTGGCGGCCCATAGGCTGGCTGCCAGCAGGCTGCAATATTGGGGGAATCGATGGAATGGCATGCGGGAGTCCTTGGGTAACACAGATACGAATATGCACTGCGCCGCGGCGGTGGACTGTGCGCTGCCGCACACAGCTTTCGTGGTACTCGATTTGCTATATTTTTAAGAGCTAATTGCGCAATCAGAATATGCGCTACAGGCCTTTTCTATATAAATCCTTGGCCAGCTGACCCAAGGTGGCCATGGCGGCTTCCAGTGGTGTGCTCCATGGATGGCCGTAGTTGAGCCGGATGCTGTGGCGCCAGCCCTGGCGGGCCGAGAACATCGGCCCTGGCGCGATGCTGATGCCTTGGGCCAGGGCCTGCTGGTGCAGCGCCAGGGTGTCGAAGCCTAGCGCAAATTCCACCCACAAAAAATAGCCGCCGCTGGGCTGCACCACCTTGATGCCGGCCGGGAAGTGGCGGCCCAGCGCAGCCACCAGGTGGGCCTGCTGCGATTCCAGGGTATGGCGCAGCCGACGCAGATGCTTGTCGTAACCGCCGTGCTGCAGGTAGTCGGCCAGCGCGGCCTGGGCCGGCTGGCTGGCGCTGAGGGTGGTCATCAGCTTCAGGCGTTCTATGGCCGGGCCGAAGCGGCCGGGTGCCACCCAGCCCACACGGTAGCCGGGCGCCAGGGTTTTGCTGAACGAGCTGCAGTGCATCACCAGGCCCTGGCGGTCAAAGGCCTTGGCGGGCAGCGGCGCCTGGCTGCCGAAGTACAGCTCGCCATACACATCGTCTTCGATCAGCGGGATCTGGCGGCTGGCCAGCAGCGCTACCAGGCGTTCCTTGCTGGCTGCGGACAGGCTGGCGCCTGTGGGGTTCTGGAAGCTGGTCATGAACCAGCAGGCTTTCACCGGGTGGCGCTTCAAAGCCTGCTCCAGCGCGTCCAGGTCCAGGCCGTGCTGGGGGTGCACCGGGATTTCCAGCGCCCGCATCTTCAGCCGCTCCAGCGCCTGCAGGCTGGCGTAAAAGCCCGGCGACTCCACCGCAATCAGGTCGCCGGGCTGGGCCACCGCGCTCAGGCACAGGTTCAGCGCCTCCAGTGCACCGCTGGTTACGACCAGTTCTTCGGCCGGCTGGGCCATGCCCATGCCCAGATAGCGCAGGGCAATCTGCTGGCGCAGGCTGGCGCTGCCTCGGGGCATGTGCTGCACCGATTCCCAGGGCTGGGCGCGGCGCGCGCTGGCCGCCAGCGATTTGGCCAGGCGCGGCAGCGGGAACAGTTCAGGCGACGGAAAGGCCGAGCCCAGCGGCGCGATGTCGCGTTGCTGGGCCGCACCCAGCACGGAAAAAACCAGTTCGCTGATGTCCACCTTGGCCGCCACCCGCGCCGGGGCGGGCGCGGCGCGGGCGGTCGCCATGGGCGGTAGCGCCACGGCGCCGGTCACGTAGTAGCCCGAGCGCTGGCGCGCCCGCACCAGGCCTTTTTCTTCCAGCCGGTAATAGGCCTGGAAGGCGGTAGACGGGCTGATGCCGTGCTGCGCCGTCAGCGTGCGGATCGACGGCAGCCGGCTGCCGGGCGCGCGCTGGCCTGAGCGGATGTCGGCCGCTAGCAGCTCGGCCAGCTGTTCGTAACGTTTCATGCGTGCTCCAACTGAGCCGTAGATTTTTGCATTTTTGGCATCTGGTATGGTTTTTTAAATGCCAACTGCTGCTTACCTTGCGGGCCCAAGTCCGGCATGATTTGGCCATCGTGAAAACCACTCTGCGCTCTCTTGTCCTGCCGTTCCTGCTGGCTGCCGCTGCCAGCCAGGCCGCGCCGCCCGTGTTTGAAGACAGCATCGCCCAGCGCACCCTGGCCTGCACCGCCTGCCATGGCAAGGAGGGCCGGGCCGCCAGCGATGGCTACTACCCGCGCATCGCCGGCAAGCCGGCCGGCTACCTGTACCACCAGCTGCTGAACTTCCGCGACAACCGGCGCCACTACGGGCTGATGACGCAGATGGTCGATCCGCTGAGCGACGCCTATCTGCTGGAGATCGCTCAGTACTTTGCGCAGCTGGACCTGCCGTATCCCGCGCCCCAGCCGGGCAGCGCGCCCGCCCAGGTGCTGCGCCGCGGCCAGCAGCTGGTGACCCAGGGCGATGCGGCGCGGCGGATCCCGGCCTGCGCCCAGTGCCATGGCGCGACGCTGACCGGCGTGGCGCCGAATATCCCCGGTCTGCTGGGCCTGCCACGCGACTACCTGAACGCCCAGCTCGGCGCCTGGCGCACCGGCCAGCGCCGCGCCCACGCGCCCGACTGCATGGCCACCGTGGCGCGTCAGCTGAGCCCCGAAGACGTGTCTGCCGCCACCGCCTGGCTGGCGGCCCAGCCGCTGCCCGCCAACCCGCATCCGGTCACGGCGCTGCCGGCCCTGCTGCCCGGAGCCCAGGCCATCGCTTGCGGTAGCGCACCATGAAAAAGATAGCTTTCGCCTTGCTGGCCGTCTTAGGTTTAGCGGCCCTGGTCTGGCATCTGAACCTGCGCGACGAGGCCGATCTGTCGGCGCCTGCGCCCGTGGTCGCCGCCACCCCCGAGCTGCTGGCGCGCGGCGCCTACCTGGCCCGCGTCGGCAACTGCGCGGCCTGCCACACCACCCGCGGCGGCACACCGTATGCGGGCGGGCGCGGCATCGATACGCCGTTCGGCACGGTCTACAGCAGCAATCTCACGCCCGATGCGCAGACCGGCATTGGCAGCTGGTCGCCGGCCGAGTTCTGGCGCGCGCTGCACAACGGCCGTTCCAAAGACGGCCGCCTGCTGTACCCGGCCTTTCCCTACACCAGCTATACCGCTGTCACGCGCGCCGATTCGGATGCGCTGTACGCCTATTTGCGCAGCCTGCCGGCCACCGCCCAGGCCGCCACGCCCCATGCACTGCGCTGGCCTTTCAGCACGCAGCCGGCGTTGGCGGTATGGCGCGCGCTGTACTTCCAGCCCGGTGTGTTGCAGCCCGAGCCGCAGCAGTCGGCCGAATGGAACCGCGGTGCCTACCTGGTGCGTGGCCTCGGCCACTGCGGCGCCTGCCATACCGCGCGCAATGCGCTGGGCGCCAGCGACGACCAGCTGGACCTGGCGGGTGGTCTGATCCCGATGCAGAACTGGTACGCGCCCGCCTTGACCTCGCCGCACGAAGCCGGTGTTGCTGGCTGGCCGCGGAACGACGTGGTGCGCCTGCTGCAAACCGGCGTGGCACCGGGGGCGACGGTGCTGGGCCCGATGGCCGAGGTGGTACGCCAGAGCACCCAGCATTGGTCGCCTGCGGACCTGGCTGCCGCCACTACCTATCTGCAGGCCTTGCCCCAGTCCGATGCCAAAGTGCCGGCGCGCGATCTGCCGCCCACGCCGGCCCGCGTGGCCGAGCGCGGCGCCCAGCTGTACGACAAGCACTGCGTGCAATGCCATGGCGCCCAGGGCCAGGGCGTGGCCGGCGCTTACCCGGCGCTGGCCGGCAACCGCGCGGTCACCATGGCCAACACCGCAAACCTGGTGCAGACCGTGCTCAACGGCGGCTACGCACCGGCCACGGCGGGCAACCCGCGGCCCTTTGGCATGCCGCCCTATGTGCTGGTGCTGAACGATGCCGATATCGCCGCAGTGCTCACACATATCCGCAGCGCCTGGGGCAACCAGGCGGGCGCGGTGACCGAACTGGACGTCAACCGATTGCGCGCCAACTAAAAGGAGGGAGAAAAGCGCATACCTCAAATGAATGATGTACTTTTGGTTTGAATTGTCCACAATCCATGCTCGTCGGGAAAAAATCACGAGGAGCACACCATGGGCATTCTTCTGGTTCGGGGCTCGCAAGGCCCAGAGGTTCAGCGGCTGCGCAAAGCGCTGGTGGCGAAACTGGGGGCCGATGCCCAGGCCTTTCCGAACCTGGCCCAGGGCGACCAGCTGGATGCCGATGCAGAGGCTGCGGCCCGGCGTTGGCAGTCGGGTGTGGGCCTGGTGGCCGACGGGGTGGTCGGGCCGTACTGCCAGCAGCTGCTGGGCCTGCGTGCCGAGCCGGCCATGGAGGTGCTGCTGAGCGTGGACACGGTGCGCAAGCTGTTCCCCGCCACCAAGCCGGCGAATATCGCGCGCTACCTGCCCTATGTGGCGGCCGCGCTGGGCGCCCTGGGCCTGACCGACCGGCCCATGATTTGCGCCGCCTTGGGCAGCATCCGCGCCGAGACCGAAGGCTTTTTGCCGATCTCCGAATTCCAGTCGCAGTTCAATACCGCCCCCGGTGGCCCGCCGTTCGGCCTGTACGACGGCCGCAAGAGCCTGGGCAATACCAAACCCGGTGACGGCGCGCGCTTCAAGGGCCGCGGCTTTGTGCAGCTGACCGGCCGCTTCAACTACGAAACCTATGGCAAGCAGCTGGAGATCGACCTGGCCGGTAATGCCGACCTGGCGAACGCGCCCGAGGTGGCGGCCCTGCTGTTGGCCACCTTCCTGGCCGACCGCCAGGACGCCATGCGCGAAGCCCTGGCCAGCGGTGGCTATGCGGCGGCACGCAAGCTGGTGAATGGCGGATCGCACGGGCTGGACCGCTTCCGCGATGTGTTCCGCCTGGCCGACGGCGTGTGGCCGGCCAATCCGGTGGTTCCGCGGGTGGGCGCGGCCAAAGGCAAGGCAAAAACAGCCAAGCCAAGTACCAAGAAAGCGGCCGCAAAATCTGCGCCGGTAGAGCGCCAGCTGACGGTGCGCAAAGACCCGACCGACTTGAACGACCGGCACTACCAGCCGCCGCCGCTGGGCCTGGCCGATGCGTTTCCGTCGGACGCCGACATCCAGAAGTTCCTGCCCGCCTACACCCAGGCAGGGCTGATCCTGGACCAGGGCAGCGAGGGCGCATGCACCGGCTTTGGCCTGGCCTGCGTAGTCAACTACCTGCGCTGGTACAAGGCCGGCGGGCCCGCCAAGATGGCCTCGGTGAGCCCGCGCATGCTGTACAACTTTGCCCGCCGCTACGACGAGTACGACGGCGAAAACTATAGCGGCTCCAGCTGCAGGGGTGCGCTCAAGGGCTGGTTCAACCATGGCGTCTGCCTGGACGATGACTGGCCCTACAGCCAGCCCCAGCCGCGTTACGGCTATGCGCGCAACGCCACCAACCACACGCTGGGTGTGTACTACCGGATCGACCTGAAATGCATCACCGACCTGCAGGCGGCGATCCAGGCGGTGGGTGCGGTGTATGTGTCGGCCTTTACCCACGAGGGCTGGCACCAGCTGCCCCGGCAGAAGAAGGCGCCGGCCGGCCATGCCCAGATCCCGCTGATCCCGTTCGACGGCCGGCCGTCGGAAACCGATGGCCATGCGTTCGCGCTGGTGGGCTTCAACACCCAGGGCTTTGTGTTGCAGAACTCCTGGGGCACCGACTTCGGCGTGGGCGGCTTTGCCGTGCTCAGCTATGCCGACTGGCTGGCCAATGGCATGGACGCCTGGGTGGTGGCCATGGGCGTGCCCGGCGTGGTGGTGGGCCGCGTCAGCGTGGTGGCCTCGCAGGCCCAGGCGGTGGCGGGTGGCGCCAACACCGGCCTGTGGTGGAGCGAGGACCAGGCCTACCAGCACAGCGTGGTGCTGGGCAACGACGGCCGGGTCAAGCGCTACCTGACCGAAGACGAACTCAGCCGCACCCTGGGCCACCAGGTCTGCGACCTGCCCGACCAGTGGTTCCGCGGCCCGGCCAGCGGCGCCGTCAAGCGCCTGGTGATCTACGCCCACGGCGGACTGAACAGCGAGAACGACGCGATCCAGCGCGCCCGGGCCATGGGCCGGCATTTCGAAGGCAACGACTGCTACCCGCTGTTCCTGGTCTGGAAGACCGGCCTGATGGAGTCGCTGCGCGGCATCATCAGCGACGCCTTCCACAAGCAGCCGGCGCTGGCCGGCGGGGTGGCCGAATGGATCGCCGACAAGACCGACCTGGCGATCGAGAAAACCATAGGCCGGCCGTTGGCCCGGCCGATCTGGAGCGAGATGAAGGAAAACGCCGAACTGGCCTTCAACTCTGGGCGTGGCGGCGAGCTGCTGATCAAGGCGCTGGAAAAGCTCATGGCCACCTGGGGCAACAAGCTGGAGATCCACCTGGTCGGCCACTCGGCGGGCTCCATCATCCTCGGCCATCTGCTCAGCACGCTGGCGCGGCGTGGCGTGCCGACCGCTGCCGTCACCTCCATCCACCTGTATGCGCCGGCCTGCACCGTGGCCTTTGCCAACAAGCATTACGCGATGGACCCCGAGGTGATGGCCCGCCTGCACCTGCAGGTGCTGTCCGACCGGGTGGAGCGCAACGATACCGTGGCGGCTGTCTACCGCAAGTCGCTGCTGTACTTTGTGTCGAACGCATTGGAGGTGGATTTGCGCACGCCGATTCTGGGCATGGCCAATGTCTACAACGAGCGCTACGACGGCTGGGACGGCGGCTCCAGCACGGGCGATGCGCTGAAGGACTGGCGCCGCGCCGTGGCCAAGGCCGGCCTGGACACAGGGCGCCTGCAGGTGCTGGACCAGGACGCGGTGTTGACCGCGCTGCCCGACCGCCAGATCAAGGCCAGCCACGGCGCCTTCGACAACGACCTGGCGGTGATGACCCAGACCCTGGGCTTGGTGCTGCGCGGCCCGCTGGTGCAAGTGGTGGATGATTTGCGCGGGTTTTAGAACGGGATAGACGGCATCCTGTCCGGTACCCAGGTCTTTGCAGAGCAAGTACAGTGGTGCCATGAATGCTCCTACTCTCCAGGCCAACGGCCGCGCGTTTGCGCACATCGCCAAGTTCCATCCCGAATTGACGGCCTTGCGCCGCGACCTGCATGCCCACCCCGAGCTGGGCTACGAAGAGGTCTATACCGCCGCGCGGGTGGCCCAGGCGCTGGAGCTCTGCGGCGTGGACGAGGTGCACACCAACATCGGCAAGACCGGGGTGGTGGGCATCATCCGCGGGCGCAGCAACCACAGCGGCAAGATGGTCGGCCTGCGCGCCGACATGGATGCGCTGCCCATGACCGAGATGAATGACTTTGCCTGGAAGTCGGCCAAGGGCGGCCTGATGCACGGCTGCGGCCATGATGGCCATACGGCGATGCTGGTCGGCGCGGCCCGCTACCTGGCCGAAACCCGCAACTTCGACGGCACGGTGGCGCTGATCTTCCAGCCCGGCGAAGAAGGTTACGCGGGCGCCAAGGCCATGATCGACGACGGCCTGTTCGAGCGCTTTCCGGTGCAGGCGGTGTTCGCCATGCACAACTGGCCACACATGCGGCCGGGAACGATTGCGCTGAACTCGGGCGCCATGATGGCCGCCTCTGACCGCGTGACCATCGAGATCACCGGCCGCGGTGGCCATGGTGCGCACCCCTACCAGAACATCGACCCGGTACTGGTGGCAGCCCACACCATCACGGCGCTGCAAAGCGTGGTGTCGCGCAACATCCGCGCGATCGACAGCGGCGTGGTCAGCATCTGCGCGGTGCAGACCGGCGACCTGGGCGCGATGAGCGTGGTGCCCAGCAAGGCTACGCTGGTCGGCACGGTGCGCACCTTCAACCCTTCGGTGCAAGACCTGATCGAGCGCCGTATCACCGAGCTGTGCAGCGCGGTAGCCCTGGGCTTTGGCGCCACAGCCTCGGTGAAATACGAGCGCCTGTACCCGCCGACCATCAATTCCAGCACCGAGGCCTTGTTCACCATGCGGGTGGCCGAGTCCATCGTCGGCGCATCCCAGGTGGTGCGCGACCTGGACCCGAGCATGGGCTCGGAAGATTTCTCGTTCATGCTGCAGGTCAAGCCCGGCGCCTACATGCGCATCGGGCAGGGCACCGAGAACGGCCCGGGCAGCTGCGCGCTGCACAACAGCCGTTATGACTTCAACGACGCCATCCTGCCGCTGGGCGCGGCCATGCACGCCAGCCTGGCCGAGCAGTTCATGCCCTTGGCTTGAGTCGGTTTGCTATCAAATTAGTAGCTGCTAGCGCTGATGGAATATGCGCCAGAGCCGAGTTTTTCTTGAATACCTGCTGGCGTGGATCAGCGGCAGCCTGACTTCAGCGACGGGCACAGGTACAGGTCAAACGACTTGCCGGGTTCCAGGGTCAGGGTGTAGCCGCGGCAGACATGGCCGTGTATCGCCGTGACGTTGTAGGTGCCTTCTGGCAGGTTCAGCTCCACTAGCGGCCCGGCCGCGTCCTGGCTGAAAACCCGGCGGCCTTGCAGGTCGTCGATCTCCAGCCGCAGCACGGCGTTGGGTTCGGGGCGCTGAGTTTCGGCCGCGGGGTACAGGCCGCGCAGCCATTGCAGGGTATGGGTCAGGTACTTGCCGCTGCCCGCAGGGTTGGCCGTGGCATGGATCAGCAAGCGGGCTTCGGCGGCAGGTACATCTTGCGAGGGCGCGGTGGGCAAAGCGTTGGACATGTGGGGCATGGGCGGATCGGCCTGTATGCGGTTCGGCTTAGGCTGCGATCGAGTCGCTGCTGTCATTGGCGCGGCGGTTGCGGGCGCGTTTGACCAGCACCGTCACCAGCAGCGCAGTCGCCGCCGAACCTGCCATCACCGGCGAGTTGCTGAGAATTTTCACCAGGCCATCCACAGCCTCTACCTGTACCTGTTGCACATGGTGGACCAGGGCGACCACGTCGCTGGGGCTGACGCTTTGCGCGTCTTCCATGCGCACCTGCAGGTCCTGCCAGCCGCTGCGCAGGCGGAACTGGGCGAAGATGCCGTTGGCCACGGCGACCAGCGACAGCACGCCCAGCGGGCGCAGCAAATGCTCGAGCAAGCGGCTTTGTTCAGCCGCCGGGCCGGCCGCGTACACCTGGCCCACCAGTTGGGCGATGCGGTCGTCCGACACGGATTCACCCGGTTCTGGGAATGCGGCTGCTAAAGCATGGCGGTTGGGTTGCATGACTGTCGTCCTGGTTATGGCCACCCGCCCAAGGCGCTGGTGGTTTTTATTGTTCCTCGGCAGCTGTGGGTACACGCGTTGCCGAGAACAATTTTGCACCCTGCGGGGCGGCAACAGTATGTCTACCAGGTCTAGCTTGTGTTGCATTTGTAATATTACGAAGGCAGCAGCAGCGCCAGTGCCCGCGCCAAGTCGGCGCGCTGCATGGGCTTGGTGAGCAGCTTGGAGACCCCGGCGCTGGCCGCCCGCTGGGCCAGCGAGGCGCCGCCGTAGCCGCTGACCATCAGGATAGGCAGCGTGGGCGTCAGCTGGCGGATCGCCTCGGTCAGCTGGATGCCGGTCATGCCGGGCATGACCTCGTCGGTCACCACCGCGGCAAAGCGCTGGGGTTCGTCGCGCAAGGCCTGCAGCGCGGCGATCGGGTCGGTGTAGCCAACCGGCTGGTAGCCCATGCTGCTGAACATCTCTTCGGCCAGGGCCACCAGGGTGGGTTCGTCGTCGACCACCAGCAGGGTCTGGCCGCCACCGACAGAGGCCAGTGCGGCGCCGGCCTTGGCCGCATCTGGCGCATCGGTGCATTCCGGGAAGTACAGGGTGAAGCGCGCGCCCTGGCCGGGCTTGCTTTGTACGTCGATGGCGCCGCCGAATTCGGCCACCACGCCGTGCACCACGGCCAGGCCCAGGCCGGTGCCCGCATGCGCGCCGCGGGTGGTGAAGAAGGGCTCGAACAGCCGCTCCATCACCTCGGGCGTGATGCCGGTGCCGCGGTCGGTGACACTCAGCACCAGGTAGGGGCCGGGCAGCAGCTGGGTGTGCGACAGCACCCGCAGCGCCGGCACCTGTTCGCGCACCAGTTGCACGCCGACCATGCCGCCCTGGGGCATGGCCTGCATAGCATTGGTACACAGGTTCATCACCGCCTCGAAGGCCTGGGTCGGGTCGCCGCGCAGCAGCGCGCCATGGGCTTCCAGCCCGCGCTCCAGCACCACACCGGGGCGCAGGGTGGCGGCCAGCAAGGTCAGCACCTCGGCCACGATGGGCTCCAGCTCGAACACCGTGGACGCGCAGCCGCCGCCGCGGCCGAACGACAGGATCCGCTCCACCAGCGCCTTGCCGCGCAGCGCGGCTTGCAGCACCTTGTCGAGGTGACGGGCCTGGGCACTGCCGGGGGCGGCGGCGTCCTGCGCCATTTCGCCAAAGCCGACGATGGCCGCCAGCACGTTGTTGAAATCATGCGCCACGCCGCCGGCCAGCTCGCCCAGCGATTCCAGCTTGTTGGCGCGCGACAGCTGGGTTTGCAGCGCCGCCTGGGCGGTGGCGCGGCGCTGGTTGGCGCCATGCACCAGGTGTACCGAGGCGGCCAGTACCACCAGCAGCAGCACCAGGCCGACGGCGGTCAGCTGGGCGGCTTCGCGCCAGGACACCAGCATCACGTCGAGGTCGCGGGTCAGCACCACTTCCAGGCCGTAGCGCTCCAGGCTGTGCAAGGCCACCAGGCGTTCTGTGCCGTCGGGCAATTGGCGCAGCTCGGTACTGCGCTGGGTGGCCAGGCGCTTGGCAATGGTGGCCTCGTCCCAGCGGGCTTTGTTGACCACGCCGCCGACCAGCAGCACGCCATCGCGCCGGAATACGGCCATGCGGGCATCCGCCGCGGGCGAGGCGACCGAGAAAGCGCCCAGCAAGGCTTCGGCCGGCATGGTGGCAAAGATCCAGCCACCCGAGCCGTCCAGCGGCCGGGTGAAGGGCACGGCCATGGTCACCAGCATGGTGTGGCTGCGTGGGTCGGCGAACGGCCGGCTGACGGCTACCGCGTCTTCGTCCAACTGGTTGAGCCCAGGAGAGAACGAGGCCGGGTCGGGCAAGGCGCTGGGGACGGATGCGGCCAGCAGCCGGTTGTTGCGGTCCACCAGGGACAGCGAGTCGACCATGGACATCAGTTCGGTACGGGTGCGCAGCGCGCGCTCGGCGGCGGTGCCGGTAGTCGGCAGGCTGCCTTCTTCCAGCTCGACCTGCATGGCGTGCAGGCCGGCGTTCATGCCGCGCAGCTCGCGGTGGATCTCGTCGGTCAGCGCCAGCGACAGCAGGCTGAGTTCGCGTGCCTGGCTGTCGATGGTTTCGCCGCGCAAATGCCAGAGCGCCACCACGGCGGTCACCACCAGGGACAGACCCAGGCCCAGACCCACCGCCCACAGCCGCGGCACGGTAGCCCAGCGCTTGCGCAAAATGCCTTGCATACTTCCCCTGTTGCGTGTGCCGTTGGCTATCGCCGATACTTTGCGACTTAGCTAGAACATGAATCCATGAACACTACCACCGCCCCGCACATTCTAGTGATCGACGACGACCCCAGTATCCGTGAGCTGGTGGTTGAATACCTGGGCAATAACGACCTGCGGGTCAGCGCCGGTGGCTCCGGCCGCGAGCTGTTCGAGCTGGTAGACCGCGAAGCCATCGACCTGGTGCTGCTGGACCTGAAGCTGCCCGGCGAAGACGGCATGCAGCTGGCCCGCACCTTGCGCGAGCGGGCGGCCGTGCCCATCATCTTCCTGACCGGCCGCAACGAAGAGGCCGACCGCGTGATGGGCCTGGAACTGGGCGCCGACGACTATGTGACCAAACCGTTCAGCCCGCGCGAGCTGCTGGCCCGGGTGCGTGCCGTGCTGCGCCGCTACCAGGTGCAGGCCACGCTGCCCGAGCGTGACAACAGCCGGCGTGCGTTCCGCTTCTCGGGCTGGGAGCTGAACCTGCGGACCCGCCGCCTGGTGTCGCCGACCGGCGAATCGGTGGAGCTGTCGAACGGCGAGTTCAGCCTGCTGGGTGCGATGTGCCGGGCGCCGCGCCGGGTGCTGTCGCGCGACCAACTGCTGTCGATGTCGCGCCTGCACGAGGCCGAGGTCTACGACCGCACCATCGACGTGCAAATCCGCCGTCTGCGGCTGAAGGTCGAGGTGGACTCGGCCAACCCGGCGCTGATCCTGACCGAGCGCGGTGCCGGCTATCTGCTGGCCAGCGAGGTCGAAACCCTGTACTGAAGCCATCGGCCGGCCGCCGGCTTAATCGGAGGTGCTGGTCGACCACATGCGCAGGCGGCTGTGGACCTTGGTGGTGCCGGGCACATTGCTGGCGATCTTGCGTGCCTGCGACTCCTGGATCGGGGAATTGATCCAGCCGCTGAGGGTGATGGCACCGTCGTCGGCCAGTACTTTCACGTTCTTCACCGTGCTGTCGCCCAGCGACTTGCCGAGTGCGTCGGCCACGGCTGCGGCCAGGGCCTTGTCATTGGAGGGCGCGTTGCTGGTCGGGGCGGCGCTGGCTACGATGCTGGCTGTGTCCGTGGCCGCCACGCTGGAGGACATCAGGAAAGGGCCGGCGGCGAGAGCGAGCAGGGCGCCAGCGGCGATACGGGAAATGCGGGGTGTCATAAAAAGCTCCTTGTGGGTTGCGCCCATGTGGCGCGATGGGGTGATCTTCGCGCCGCCCTGGTGCACCGGTATGACGGCCCAAGCCTGCTCTATGACATCTGTAACCCGCGGGTAACTTTGCGCTGATTTTGCTATTAATATAGTAGCTGCTAGTGCACGCAGCTTGTGCACTGCAAGGATTTTTGTTTCAAATTTCCGCAGCGTGGCCCAGGCGGGCAAACAGCCTGCGGGTTATCATTTGCCAAGCCTCGCGTACCCTCTTTTCCAGGAACCTGCACACCATGAACACCAGCACCCGCACCGTCTCCATCGAACGCACCGAACGCCCCTGGGGCTGGTATGAAAACATGCACGAGGCGCCGGGCCACAAGGTCAAGCGCATCGGCGTGCACCCCGGCCAGCAGTTGAGCCTGCAGAAGCACCACCAGCGGGCCGAACACTGGGTGGTGGTGATCGGCACCGCCATCGTCACGGTGGGCGACAAGGTGCTGGAACTCAGCCCCGGCCAGCATGTGGACATTGCCATCGGCGAAGTGCACCGCCTGGCCAACAAGACCAGCTCGCCGGTGGAAATCATGGAAGTACAGTACGGCAGCTACCTGGGCGAAGACGACATCGTGAGATTACAAGACGACTACGGCAGGGAGTAAGTACACCCCCAGGCTGCGCGCACTTCGTGTCGCTACGCCAACCCCCTTGCAGGGGGCGATACCAGTGGCCCGGCGAAGCCGGTTCCACGGTATCTCTGGAGGGGGCCTCGCTGCGCGGGCCGGGGGCTGACAGGGCTTATTTCTGGCCGCTGAGGTTCTTCAGCATGTCGCGCACCATCGCATCCAGGTTGTATTCGGCCTTCCAGCCCCAGTCGTTGCGCGCGGCCTGGTCGTCGATGGAGCGTGGCCAGCTGTCGGCTATCGCCTGGCGGTAGTCGGGTACGCAGTCCAGACTGAAGCCGGGCACGTAGCGCGCAATCGCCTCGGCGATCTGCACCGGGGTGAAGCTGATGCCGCCCAGGTTATAGGAGCCGCGCTCGCGTATTTTTTCCGCCGGCGCTTCCATCAGTTCCAGCGTGGCGCGGATGGCGTCGGGCATGTACATCATGGGCAGGGCGGTGTCGGCGGCCAGGAAGCTGGTGTAGCGGCCGAGTTTCAGCGCGGCGTGGAATATCTCGATGGCATAGTCGGTGGTACCGCCGCCGGGCGCGGTCTTCCAGCTGATCAGGCCCGGGTAGCGCAGGCTGCGCACGTCCACGCCGTGGTTGCGGTGGTACCAGTTGCACCAGCCTTCGCCGGCCAGCTTGGAGATGCCGTACACCGTGGTCGGGTCCATCACCGTCTGCTGCGGCGTGTTGTCGCGCGGGGTGCTGGGGCCGAAGGCGGCGATGGAGCTGGGCCAGAAAACCCGTTGCAGCTTGTGGGTGCGGGCCAGCTCCAGCACATTCAACAGGCTCTTCATGTTCAAGTCCCAGGCCCATTTGGGGTGCTGTTCGCCGCGCGCCGACAGTGCCGCGGCCAGCAGGTAGATCTGGGTGATGTGGTTGCGCTCTACCACCTCGGTGAGGGCGGCGTTTTCGGTCACGTCCAGTGCTTCGTGGTGCACGCCGGGCAAGCGGCCCTGGGGCACCTGGTCGCTGGTGATGACGGCCTCTGCGCCGTGGCGCTGTACCAGGGCCTGGGCCAGTTCGGTGCCGATCTGGCCGTTGGCGCCGATGATGAGAATCCGGGTATCCATATTTTCCTTTTGTGCTTAGACATCACTGCCGTGAGGCCTAAGCGCATCCTTATTAATTAATCAACGCCAACTCACGCCCGGCCTGGATGAAGGCCGCCACTGCGCGCTCCAGGTCGGGTCGGGTATGGGCTGCACTCAGCTGCACGCGGATGCGGGCCTGGCCCTTGGGCACGACCGGGAAGAAGAAACCCACCACGTACACGCCCAGCTCCAGCAGCCGGGCCGCCAGCTGCTGGGCGACCACGGCGTCATAGACCATGATGGGCACGATGGGGTGGTCGCCGGGCTTGATGTCAAACCCGGCCTGGGCAATCGCGCTGCGGAAGTAGGCGGTATTGTCGGCCAGCGTGTCGCGCAGGGCGGTAGAGCCCTCCAGCAAATCCAGCACGGCTATCGATGCGCCGACGATGCTGGGGGCTACGGTGTTGGAGAACAGATAGGGCCGCGAGCGCTGGCGCAGCAGGTCTATGACTTCGCGCCGCGCGCTGGTAAAGCCGCCGGAGGCTCCGCCCAGCGCCTTGCCCAGGGTGCCGGTGATGATGTCCACTTGACCGAACACGCCACGGTGCTCGTGTGTGCCGCGGCCGGTCGCGCCGATGAAGCCGCTGGCATGGCATTCGTCTATCCCGAGCAGGGCGCCGTACTGGTCGCACAGCTTGCGCATCACATCCAGCTGGGCGATGGTGCCGTCCATGGAGAACACGCCATCGGTAAACACCAGGGTGTGGCGCGCGCCATCTCCTTGGGCCTGCTGCAGCTGGCGCTCCAGGTCGGCCATGTCGTTGTGCGCGTAGCGGTAACGCTTGGCCTTGCAGAGTCGGATGCCGTCGATGATGGACGCATGGTTCAGGGTGTCGCTGATGATGGCGTCCTGCTCGCCCAGTAGCGGTTCGAACAGGCCGCCATTGGCATCGAAGGCCGCCGCGTAGAGGATGCTGTCCTCGGTGCCCAGGAAGGCCGACAGCCGCGCTTCCAGCGTCTTGTGCAGGTCTTGCGTGCCGCAGATGAAGCGCACCGAGCTCAGGCCGTAGCCATGGGTTTTGAGTGCGTCTGCGGCGGCCGCCACCACCGCCGGGTGGCTGGACAGGCCCAGGTAGTTGTTGGCGCACAGGTTCAGCACCTCGCGCGCCGAGCCGTCGGCAGCCAGGGTCTGGATGCGCGGGCCCTGGGCGCTGGAGATCACCCGCTCGGCCTTGTACAAACCGGCGTCGCGGATGCCTTGCAGCTCTTGCTGCAGGTGGGCGTAAAAGTCGGGGGTGGTCGCCATGGCATTCTCTTTCTGTAGACGGTCGGGCACAATGCGGCTTATGCAGTAAATCGAAATTGTGCTGTATATCGAACAAAAAATCAATATAGTGGATAAATCCCTTCGTCAAACTATGCTGCAACGTTCCTCCAAATCCTCCCCTGCTGCCAGTCCGCCTGCAAGCGCCGAGCCGCCGCGCGTCGGCGATACCCTGGCCGCGCTGCGCCAGGCGCAATCGCTGTCGCTGGACGCCTTGTCGCGCAAGGCCGGTGTCTCCAAGTCCATGCTGTCGCAGATCGAGCGCGCCCAGGCCAACCCCACGGTGGCGGTGGTCTGGCGGCTGGCCAATGCGCTGGGTGTGCCGCTGGGCGATCTGCTCGGCGCGCCGCCGCCGCCGGCCGCTCCGGCGATCACCGTGGTGCCCGCCCATGCTACGCCGTCGCTGCGCAATCCGGACGGGGCCTGCGAGCTGCGCATCCTTGGGCCCATCGACCTGGCCGGCCAGTTCGAGTGGTATGCGCTGAGCCTGCAAGGCGGCGGCGCGCTGGAGTCACAGGCACACGAGGACGGCACGCGCGAACATCTGACCCTGCTGACGGGCGCGGTGGAAGTCGTGTCGGGCGACGAAAAGCAGCGCCTGAAGCCTGGCGAAACCGCCCGCTACGCGGCCGACCGGCCGCATCTGATCCGCAACCTGGGCAAGGGCGAAGCCACGGCCTGGCTGGTCGTGGTGCATGCGCTGTAGGCTATCAAAAGAATAGCTACTCGCGCAGGTGGAATATGCGCTGGAGGCCGTTTTTGCTTAAAACGACGGGCCAGGGTCAAACGCCCAGTTCCTTGAACACGTCCTTGGCGGTGCGGAAGCTGTCGATGGCCGCGGGCGCGCCGCAGTAGACGGCGGTTTGCAGAAAAACCTCTTTGATTTCGTCCTTGCTGACGCCATTGGTCAGCGCGCCGCGCAGGTGCAGCTTGAGCTCGTGCGGCCGGTTCAGCGCGGTCAGCATGGCCAGGTTCAGCAGGCTGCGGGTCTTGCGGTCCAGGCCCGGGCGGTTCCAGATGTCGCCCCAGGCGTACTGGGTCACCAGCTCCTGCATGTCGCGGTTGAAGTCATCGGCGTTCTGGATCGCCGCGTCCACATACTCGGCGCCCAGCACCTCGCGGCGGGTTTTCAGGCCTTGGTCAAACAGCTCTTGGTTCATGGGGGCTCCCGGTAATAAAAGGATGCGCCACTCTAAGCGATGTGTTGCTGCAGCCCTTCCACCAAGGCATCAAAGGTGGCGCGGCAGCGCGGGCTGTGGCGCAGGTTCTCGTGCATGGTGATCCAGGTCTCCAGCGGCAGGCTGGCTTGCTCTGGCAGCAACCGAACCAGCTCCGGCTTGCGCCGCGCCAGTGCCACCTGGCAGATGCCGATGCCGGCGCCGGCCTGGATCAGCGCCCAGTGCGCCAGGTCGCTGTCGCTGCGCAGCGCGAAGTTGTCGCGCTTGAACACGCCTTGCAAGGACTTGCCGATGCTGCGGATAAACGGGGTTTCGGTGTCGAAGCCGATCAGCGCGTGTTGTGCCAGGTCGGCCAGGCTGCGCGGCGTGCCGTGCTGCTCCAGGTAGCGCTGGTGGGCGTGCAGGCCTAGCTCGACCGTGCCAATGCGGCGCGCCACCAGCAGCTCCTGCTGGGGCCGCAGCATGCGCACGGCGATGTCGGCCTCGCGGTGCAGCAGGTCTTGGACCCGGTTGCTCAGCAGCAGCTCGATCTTCAAGTCGGGGTACCGCGCGCGCAGCCGGGTCAGGATGGGCGGCAGCACCTCCACGCCAATGATCTCGCTGGCCGTGACCCGTACCGTGCCGCGCACACCTTCGCCTTGGCTGGACGCGGTGCGCTGCAGGGCGGCCGCCGTGCTGGCCATGGCTTCGGCGTCGCTGCGCAAGGCCAGCGCGGCCTCGGTGGGCAGCAGGCCGGCCTGCGAGCGGGTGAACAAGGGTAGCTTCAAGGCCTGCTCCAGCGCGGCAATGTGCCTGCCCACCGTCGGCTGGGCCACGCCCAGCGCACGGGCGGCGCCGGACAGCGAGCCTTCCTGCAAGACGCCTAAAAACGAGCGGTAGAGTTCCCAGCCAATATCGGTTGCCATGCATAAATGTATAGCCGCTGGTGCATGTTCGGCAATTCCATTTGAATGCCACAGCTTCCAGAATCGCCCCATCCCTACTTTTTTGGAGCATCTCATGGACAACAAGCAGACGGTTTTGGTCCTCGGCGCAACCGGCGGCATTGGCGGCGAAATGGCCCGCCAGCTGCGCGACGCCGGCTGGAAGGTACGCGCCATGCAGCGGAGCGTGCCGGCGGCCGGCGAGCTGAAAGACGGCATCCACTGGCTGCGCGGCGACGCCATGCAGCAGGCCGATGTGCTGGCCGCGGCCCAGGGCTGCAGCGTCATCGTGCATGCGGTGAACCCACCCGGCTACCGCCGCTGGGCCGAGCTGGTGCTGCCCATGCTGGACAACAGCATCGCCGCCGCCAAGGCGGAGCGCGCCACCATCGTGCTGCCCGGCACGGTCTACAACTACGGGCCGGATGCGTTTCCGCTGCTGGCCGAGACCGCACCCCAGCAGCCGCTGACGCGCAAGGGCGCGATCCGGGTGGCGCTGGAGCAGCGTTTGCAGGCCGCCAGCCAGCAGGGCGCGCGGGTGCTGGTCGTGCGGGCTGGCGACTTTTTTGGCCCGCAGGCCGGCAACAGCTGGTTTGCCCAGGGCCTGGTCAAGCCGGGGCGGGCGGTGCGCAGCGTCAGCAACCCGGGGCGCGTCGGTGTGGGCCACCAGTGGGCTTACCTGCCGGATGTGGCCCGCAGCATGCTTGCCTTGCTGGCACGGCGAGACAGCCTGGACGCGTTTTCCAGCTTCCATTTCGGCGGCCACTGGGATGCCGATGGCAGCCAGATGGCCCAGGCAATCTGCCGTGTGGTGGCCCGGCGCGGTGGGGTCACTCCCCGTGTGGCGGCTTTCCCGTGGTGGTTGATGCGGCTGGCCGCCCCCTTCGTGGAAACGCTGCGCGAGTTGCAAGAGATGCGTTACCTGTGGCAGCAGCCGGTGCGCTTGGACAACGCCAAGCTGGTGGCTGTGCTGGGGCGCGAGCCGCATACCGCGCTGGACGTGGCGGTAGAGGCGACGCTGGAGGGCTTGGGCTGTTTGCCGGTGGCCCAGGTGGAATCGAGCCTGCTATTGAATCAGTAGCTGCTGGCGCAGGTAGATATTGCGCCAGGCCCTGTTTTCATGCATGAAGATCAGGTGTAGCGCTTGTTGCGCAGGTTGTTCTTGATTTCTTGCAGCTTGGGGGTCAGGTGCTCGCCGCCGATGCGCAGCGCCACGCAGGTGGCGAGTATGTCGATGATCATCAAATGCAGCAGGCGCGACACCATGGGGCTGTAGCGCTCGTAGCCTTCGGGGTGGTTGGCGGCCAGGTGGATGTGGCCAGCGGAGGCCAGGGGCGAGCCGCTGGTGGTGATGACGATGGTGGTCGCGCCGTTCTTGCGCGCGATGTCGCAGGCGTCCATCAGGTCGCGGGTGCGGCCCGAGTTGGAGATGATCACCACGCAGTCGCCCGGGTCCAGCATGGAGGCACCCATTACCTGCATGTGGCCATCGCTGTAGGCAATGGTGTGCACGCCCAGGCGGAAGAATTTGTGCTGCGCGTCCTGCGCCACGATGCCGGAATTGCCGGCGCCGTAGAACTCGATGCGCTTGCCGGTCTTGTAGGTGGCGGCCAGGGTTTCGGCGGCTTTTTCCAGCGCGCTGGTGCTGGCTTCGTTGCGGTATTTGAGGAAGGCGGCGACGGTGTTGTCGATCACCTTGACCATCACGTCGCTGGTCTTGTCGTCCACGTCCACGCTGCGGTGGATGAAGGGCACGCCCTCGCTCACGCTGCCGGCCAGCTTGAGCTTGAAGTCGCTCAGGCCGTCATAGCCCATGCTGCGGCAGAAGCGCACCACGGTGGGCTTGCTGACGTGGGCCCGGTCGGACAGCTCGCTGACAGGCAGGTTGGCAAAGGCGCGCGGGTCGGTCAGCACCAGCTTGCCCACGCGCTGCTCGGCCGGGGCTAGCGACGAAAGGGAAGCTTTGATGCGGTCTAGCATGGCTCACCCCCAGGCTTCGCGCACTGCGTGTCGCTTTCGCCAACCCCCTTGCAGGGGGCAATGCCGACGGTCCGGCAAAGCCGGTCCCGTGGCATTTCTGGAAGGAGTTTGTTCATGGCGTTCAGTGTGGTTGGGGGCTGGTCAGACATGGATGTCTAGGACTCTTCGCTCCAGCAATAGCCATCTCTGGCAATCATCGCGCTGGAAGCGCTGGGCCCCCAGGTGCCAGCCACATAGGGGCGTGGGCCGGCGGCGTCGTTCTTCCAGTGTTCGATGATGGGTTCGACCCAGCGCCAGGCTTCTTCCTGCTCGTCGCTGCGCACGAACAGGTTCAGGCGGCCGTCGAGCACGTCGAGCAGCAGGCGCTCGTAGGCGCCCACGCGCTCGGAGCCGAAGCGCTTGTCGAAGTCCAGGTCCAGCTGCACCGGTGCCAGCGACTGGCTGGCCGAGCGGCTGCGGTTGCCCTGGGCTTGCGCCAGCAGGTGCAGCTCGAGCCCGTCCTTGGGTTGCAGGTTGATCACCAGGCGGTTCGCGGCGCCGACCGGCGCGTTGAAGATCGGGTGCGGTGTTTGGTGGAAGTTGACCACGATGTGCGCGTCGCGTCCGGCCAGGCGCTTGCCGGTGCGGATGTAGAACGGCACGCCGGCCCAGCGCCAGTTAGCGATTTCGGTGCGCAGCGCGACAAAGGTTTCGGTCTGGCTGTCGGGGCTCACGCCCAGTTCTTCGCGGTAGCCGGGCACTTTCGAGCTGCCCGACTTGCCGGCGCTGTACTGGCCGCGGATCACGTGCTGCGACAGGGTCTCGGCCGTCCAGGGCTTGAGCGAGCGCAAGACCTTGAGCTTTTCGTCGCGGATGGCATCGGCGTGCGAGTTGATCGGCGGCTCCATGCCGATGGCGCACAGCAGTTGCAGCGCGTGGTTTTGCACCATGTCGCGCAGTGCACCGGTGTTTTCGTAGAAGGCACCGCGCTTCTCCACGCCCAGGTCTTCGGCAATGGTGATCTGGATGTTGGCGATGTGCTCGCGTTTCCACAGCGGCTCGAACAAGGCGTTGCCAAAGCGCAGCGCAAACAGGTTTTGTACCGAAGGCTTGCCCAGGTAATGGTCGATGCGGAAAACCTGGTTTTCCTTGAAGCAGCGGCGCACGGTTTCGTTGATTGCGCGGTTCGAGGCCAGGTCGTGGCCCAGTGGCTTTTCCAGCACGATGCGGGTTTTGTCGGTGTTCAGGCCGGCAGCCGCCAGCTGCTCGCAGACGGTGGTGAACAGGCCGGGCGCGGTGGCTACGTACATCACCACCGAGTCGGCGTTGCGCTCCGTGAGCGTGGCGGCCAGGGTGGCGTAATCGCCGGGCATGGACAAGTCCATGCGCTGGAATTCCAGCAGGGCGGCGAAGCGCGCGAATTCTTCGGCGTTCGGGCGCTTGGCGCCTTCGACGCTGTCAAAGCGCGACTTGATGAGTTCGCGGTACTGGTCGTGGCTCAGGTTGTCGCGGCCTACGCCGATGATGCGGCCGCCTTCGGGCAGGGTGCCGTGGCGGAAAGACTGGAACAGGGCGGGCATCAGTTTGCGCCAAGCGAGGTCGCCGGTGCCGCCGAAAAGGACTAGATCAAAGCTCATGGGGAAGGTGCATCCAAAATGATGATCGACAATGTAACTTAGTTTCAGGTTTTTGCAAATGCGGTGGCGAAAAATACTTTTTCAGGCCCGTTTACTTGGTGTTTTCCCGCTTGTGGCGCTTTCAAACCGCGGGATAAGCTGGGTTGGTAATCTAGTTACTCTTGGGTCTCTATGAAACAAACTATTTGGACCGCGGCCGTGGCTGCCTTGGCTATGGGTTTGCCGGCCGGCGCCATGGCCCAGGGGCAGGTCAACATCATTTGTTCGGTGCAGGCCGAGTGGTGCAGCATGCTGTCTACCGTGTATGCGCGGACCACCGGGGTCAAGGTGAATATGTCGCTCAAAGGCTCGGGCGAAGCCCTGGCCCAGCTGACGGCCGAGAAAGAAAACCCCAAGACCGACCTCTGGTTCGGCGGCACCGGCGACCCGCATCTGCAGGCCGCCGAGCAGAACCTGAGCCTGGAGTACAAATCGCCGTTGCTGGCCCAGCTGCACCCCTGGGCGCAGCAGCAGGCCCAGCAGTCGGGCTACAAGACGGTGGGCATTTATTCGGGGCCCTTGGGCTTTGGCTACAACACCGAGCTGGTCGCCAAAAAGAAGCTGCCCATCCCCAAGACCTGGGCCGACTTGCTCAAGCCCGAATACAAGGGCGAGATCCAGGTGGCGAACCCGGCCTCCAGCGGCACCGCCTACACCATGGTCGCCACCCTGGTGCAGCTGATGGGCGAGGACAAGGCGTTTGACTACCTGAAGGGCTTGCACCAGAACGTCAGCCAGTACGCCCGCTCGGGCACCGGCCCGATCAAGGCGGTGGCGCGCGGCGAAACCGCGATTTCCATCAGCTTTGTGCACGACGCACCGGGCGAGAGGATGCAGGGCTTTCCAGTCGACACCGTAACCCCCGCGGACGGCACCGGCGCCGAGATCGGCTCCATGAGCCTGGTCAAGGGCGCGCGCAATCTGGAGGCCGCCAAGAAGTTCTACGACTGGGCGCTGGCCCCGTCGACCCAGGAAATGGGCGCCGCGGCCAAGCAGTTCCAACTGCCCAGCAACAAGAGCGCCAAGCTCGATGAGCGGGTGCCCGACTTCAAGAAGATCAAGTTCATCAACTACGACTACGCCAAATACGGCTCGAGCGCCGAGCGCCGCCGCCTCATCGCCCGCTGGGAAAAGGACGTGAACTCGCTCCCCCGGTGACTGGCACACCGCTCAGGTGTTAGGGGCGTGCAGCAGCGCCCCCGGCCCGCAAGATTTCGTAACCCGAAAGATGGCCGTGCAGCCGCTGCGGGGCGGTTTTGTTTGTACTATTCTAGAGTTTGCACCGCGTGGGTGCGGCTCTTGCTCCAGCGAAAGAACCCCGCGTCTCCTTGGGTTCTGACTACTACGAAGACAACCATGTCCCAACTCGACTCCCTCAAGCAATTCACCACCGTGGTGGCAGATACCGGCGACTTCAAGCAGCTCGGCGTGTTCCTGCCCACCGACGCCACTACCAACCCGTCGCTGATCCTCAAGGCTGTGCAAAAGGCCGACTACCAGCCGCTGCTGGCCGAGGCCGTGGCCAAGTACCGCGGCCGTCCGCTGGACGAGATCACCGACCGGCTGATCGTGCGCTTTGGCTGCGAAATCCTGTCCATCGTGCCGGGCCGCGTGTCCACCGAAGTCGATGCGCGCCTGAGCTTCGACACCGCCGCTACCGTGGCCCGCGGCAAGCGCCTGATCGAGATGTATGCGGCCGAAGGCATTGCCAAGGAACGCATCCTGATCAAGGTGGCCTCCACCTGGGAAGGCATCCAGGCTGCAGCCCAGCTGGAAAAAGCCGGCATCCGCACCAACCTCACGCTGCTGTTCAGCTTTGCCCAGGCCGTGGCCTGCGGCCAGGCCAAGGTGCAGCTGATCTCGCCCTTCGTCGGCCGCATCTACGACTGGTACAAAAAGACCGCCGGCACTGCCTGGGTGGAAGCCGATATGGCCGGCGCCAAAGACCCGGGCGTGATCTCTGTAACGCAGATCTACAACTACTACAAGCGTTTCGGCATTGCCACTGAAGTCATGGGTGCGAGCTTCCGCAACGTCGGCCAGATCACCGCCTTGGCCGGTTGCGACCTGCTGACCATCAGCCCCGACCTGCTGGCCCTGCTGGCCGAATCCAATGCGCCGCTGAACCGTACGCTGGACGCCAAAGCTGCCCAGGCCATGGACCTGGAAGAAGTCAAGCTGGACGAGGCGGCTTTCCGCTTTGCCCTGAACCAGGACGCGATGGCCACCGAAAAGCTGGCCGAAGGCATCCGCGGCTTCGTGGCCGATGCCATCAAGCTCGACAAACTGCTGGCGGCTTAATTTCACTCACCCCCAGGCTACGCTGCGCTACGCCAACCCCCTTGCAGGGGGCGATACCGACGGCCCGGCAAAGCCGGTTCCGTGGTATCCCTGAGGGCGGTGCGTTCTGACTGTCGTTTGGGGTTACCCACTTATAAAACCCAAAAGGACCAAAAGATGGACGCATTCCACCGCCCCCGTTGTGACACCGTGCCCGCCTGGGCACAGCTCCAGGCCCAGTACGCTGCCACCGGTGCGGCGCTGGATTTGCGCCAGGCTTTCGCCGCCGAACCCGGCCGGTTTGCCGCCTTCAGCCAGGATGCACCCTACGTGTTCGCCGATCTGTCGAAGAACCGGATCGACGCGGCCACCCAGAACCTGCTGTTCGACTTGGCGCGCCAGACCGGCGTGGAGGTGCACCGCGACGCGATGTTCGCCGGCGCCAAGATCAACACCACCGAAGACCGCGCGGTCATGCACTTTTTATTAAGAAAAAGTGCTCCCACGCAGGCAGCACCTGCGTCAGCAGCTATCAAAAATGAACTGGCCGAGGTGCATGCTACCCTGGATGCGATGCTGGCGTTTGCCGAAACCATCCGGGCCGACAGCGGCATCACCGACGTGGTGAACATCGGCATCGGCGGCTCGGATCTGGGCCCGCTGATGGCTACGCTGGCGCTGGATGCGTTTGCCACGCCCAGCAAGCGCATGCACTTCGTGTCCAACGTCGACGGCCACGAGCTGGCGGCGCTGCTGCCGCGTCTGCAGGTGGGCAGCACCTTGTTCCTGATCGCATCCAAGACCTTCACCACCACCGAGACCATGACCAATGCCCGCTCGGCCAAGGCCTGGTTCGAGGCGCAGGGTGGCACCGACACGGCCCGCCACTTTGCGGCACTGACCACCAATGTGGCGGCGGCCAAGGACTTTGGCATCAGCACCACCTTCGGCTTCTGGGACTGGGTGGGCGGCCGCTATTCCATGTGGTCGGCGATTGGCCTGCCTGTGGCGATTGCGATTGGCGCGGCCAACTTCCGCGACTTCCTGGCCGGTGCCGAGGCCATGGACGAGCACTTCCGCAGCGCGCCGCTGGAGCAGAACCTGCCGATCCGTCTCGGCCTGCTGGACGTCTGGTACCGCAACTTCCACGGCTTCAGCAGCCGCAGCATTGCGCCGTACCACAGCGCGCTGCGCCGCCTGCCGGCCTATCTGCAGCAGCTGGAGATGGAGAGCAATGGCAAGCAGGTGGACATGCAAGGCCAGGCATTGCCCTTCGATACCTGCCCGGTGCTGTGGGGCGAAGCCGGCACCAATGGCCAGCATGCGTACTTCCAGATGCTGCACCAGGGCACGGACGTGGTGCCTGTCGAATTCATTGCCGTCAAGAAAGCCCGCCACAGCCTGGCCGGCCACCACAACACCTTGCTGGCGAACGTGGTCGCGCAGGCCCAGGCGCTGATGGTCGGCAAGGTAGATGCCGGCGGGCACCGCAACTTCCCGGGCAACCGGCCCAGCACCTTCTTGCTGCTGGACGACCTGACCCCGGCCAGCTTTGGCGCGCTGATTGCGTTGCAGGAGCACCGCGTGTTCGTCAGCGGAGCGCTGTGGGGTATCAACAGCTTCGACCAATGGGGTGTGGAGCTGGGCAAGGTGCTGGCCAAGGACATCGAGCCGCGCCTGCAGTCGGGCGATGTGACGGGGCTGGACGGCTCCACCGCCGGCCTGTTGAACCGCCTGCGCTAAGCCTTTACGGTTGTGGCGGCTGCGGGGCGCACAGACGCTGGAAGTTGGCCTCCAGGTTGCGCACGAACAAGGGTGTGTCGAACAGCACGCCGTGTTCGTGCACTTCTTTCAGATGCGCACGCAGCCGGCTGCAGGCCTGCGGATCGGTGGCCAAAGCCACGGCTTTTTCCTCGTAGTCCTGCAGGTTGTAGGTGATCAGCTCGGGCAGCTGGGCGGCGGTGAGCAGGGCGCCCGCCATGCGCGAGGCAAACGAGCGGCCGCAGTAAGTGAGCACCGGTAGCCCCATCCACAGCGCATCGTTGGCCGTGGTACCGGCGTTGAACGGAAAGGTGTCGAGGAACAGATCGGCCACCGGAAACCGGCCCAGGTAGTTCTCGGGCGAGACCCGGGGGGCGAAGAACAGCCGCGCCGGGTCCACGCCCCGGGCTTGGGCTTCGCGCACTAGGTTCTGCTCGGCCCAGGGGTTGTCCGACAGCAGCCACAGCAGACTGCCTGGGGTGCGCAGCAGGATGCGCATCCAGGTATCGAATACCTCGGGGGTGTATTTGTAGTTGTTGTTCAGCGAACAAAACACAAAACCCTCGGCCGGCAGGCCGCAGCTGGCGCGGCTGGGCGTGGCGGCTACGCCGCGCTGCCGGTCGCTGACCTGGTAAATGTCCGGCATGTACAGCGGCTTTTCTGAGTAATGCGGCGCAATTTCCTCGGGGATCAGGAATCGGTCGGCGATCACATAGTCGATAGACGGCAGGCCGGTGGTGGCGGGCAGGCCCAGATAGGTGATCTGCACAGGGGCAGGGTGGTAGGCCAGCATATTGGCCCGTGCACCCGAGGTCTGGCCTTGCAGGTCGACCAGGATGTCGATTTCATGGTCGC
Source organism: Rhodoferax ferrireducens (assembly GCF_031458075.1). GTDB lineage: Bacteria > Pseudomonadota > Gammaproteobacteria > Burkholderiales > Burkholderiaceae_C > Rhodoferax_B > Rhodoferax_B ferrireducens_A. The sequence continues at coordinate 521,842 of NZ_JAVDXT010000004.1, forward strand.
GGATCAGCTGGGCGGCGGCTTCGTCGCTAAGCTGGTCGATGCGGAAGAAATGGTCCATCGCGGCAATCACCCGTTGGCGCATGGCCGAGCCGTCTTCCGGGCTCCAGCAAAAGCCATAGACCTCAAATTGCGAACGGTCGTGCAGCTCGAACAGCTGGGCGGTAAGCAGCGACACCGGGTGCATGCAGAAATCCGATGAGGCGTAGGCGATACGCAGCTTGCGGTGCTGGTAGCCCTGTGCCGGCGCCAGCCGGGGCACGTCGGAGAGGACTTTTTTGTGCACAAAGCGGCGTGCGGCGGCCAGCTGCACTGCCGGGTCGTCGGTTACGCTCAGCATGGCCAGGGCGGAGGTGCATTCCAGCATGGTCTCCACGCTGATGCCATCGAGCGGGGCATAGATGGGCCAGACGCATTGCTTTTGGCGCAGGTGCACCCAGTGGTGCACGACATCGGGCTGGTGCGGGTCGATGGCCAGGCTGCGGCCCAGGAACTGCAGCGCGTCCTGGAACTGCTTGCGGGTGTCCAGCACGCGGCCGAGGTGGTTCAGTGCCATCAAGACCAGGGGGCGACTCTCCGGTGCAGCGGGTGAAATGTTCTGTTCGACCCAGCGCCATTCCAGCAGGGCTTTGTCGATGTGTCCCATGCGTTCGTAGAGCATGCCCAGATTCAGCCGTGGCTGGATAAACGCCGGGGCGATGGCGATGGCGCGCAGGTAGGCGGCTTGCGCTCCCGGCAGGTCGTTCTGGTTGGAGAGGGAGACGCCGAGATTGAAGTTGACGGCGTGGGCGTAGGGAGAGTCGGTGCGGGTCAGCCAGGTCTGGTACAGCACGATGGCCAGGGGCCCCAGTTGCTGGGCTTCAAGTTGCGAAGTGCAGTCGATCAGCTCTGGAAACTCAAGTTCTTGCCGCCATGCACGCAATACTGCGGACGCGAATGTCTCTTCCATTGTTTTCACAGGCGACCCAAAAAGTACGGATTGAAAACCATCGTACCTCAATAAATGCACCGGTTTTTGCGTCCACTTCCCGCCCACGCAGGCGGGCGACTGCCTCAATAATGGGCCACCCATATTCGAGTCCAAAGCGCCACCCCACCATGTCCAGGGCCACCATTTTGTTTGCTGCGTTGCTTTTGTCGGCATGCGCGCAGACATCGGAGTTCCAGCGTCCGTCGCTGCCCGTGCCCAACGCCTGGCCGGGCAAGACCGGGGCCGAGAGCCAGCAGGCCGCGGCCCAGATCCATTGGCACGCGTTCTTTTCCGACCCGCAGTTGCAGGCCTTGATTGAAGCCACTTTGGAGAACAACCGGGATTTGCGCATTGCCGCGGCCCGGGTGGTGGAGGCGCGCGCGCAGTACAGCGTGGTGCGGGCAGACCAGCTGCCGCTGCTGAATTTTCTAGGGTCCAGCAACACTACCCATACGGCGACCGATTTTGTCGGCGACGGCGTCAAGTCCTCCAGCCAGCGCTTCGATGTGTCGTTGTCGTCCGTGTCTTACGAGCTGGATTTTTGGGGCCGCCTGGCCAGCTTGTCGGAGGCCGCCCGCCGAAGCTATTTGGCCACCGAGGAGGCGCAGCGCGCGGTGCAGCTGTCCTTGATTTCCGATGTGGCGACCTCGTATTTCATGCTTTTGCACACCCGGGAGCTGACGGATCTGACGCGCCGGACCCTGGATTTGCGTGAGCAGTCGCTGGCCTTGATCGCCAAAGGCAAAGACGTAGGTGGCATGGACGATTACGTGTTCCAGCAGGCCGAGGGCATGGTGGAGTCCACGCGGTCGATGCTGGCAGAGATCGAGCACCAGCATACGATGGCCGAGAACCGCCTGAATCTGCTGGTCGGCAAGGTGTCCGAGCTGCCGACCGGTGGTAGGACGATCCAGGAGCAAGGCCTGGATACGGAGCTGGCCGCTGGTTTGCCTGCCGAGGTCTTGCTGTTGCGACCGGATGTGATGTCGGCCGAACAGCGCTTGCTGGCGGCGCACGCCAATATTGGTGCGGCCCGCGCGGCTTTTTTGCCCAAGGTCACCCTCACGGCGAGCCTGGGCCTGGCGAGCCAGGGCTTGTTCGGCCTGTTCAGTGGCGGCGGTGCCTGGGTCTTCCAGCCCTTGTTGTCGCTGCCGATTTTTGACGGCGGGCGCTTGGCTGCCGGGCTGGACATTGCGCAGGCGCGCAAGGTGATCGCCGTGGCGGAGTATGAAAAGACCATACAGCAGGCGTTTCGCGAGGTGGCCGACTTGCTGTCGGCCCGTGCCTCGTTGTCCCGGCAACTGCGTTCTTCCACTGCCAATGTGAACGCCCAGGCCAAGCGCTTACAGATTGCCGAGGCCCGCTTCAAGGCCGGTATGGTCGGCTATCTGGAGGTGCTGGATGCGCAGCGCGATATCGTGGCGGCACAGCAGGCCACCGCCCAGGTGCGCAGGCTGCAGCTGGAATCTGCGGCCCAACTCTATAAGGCATTGGGCGGAGGTTCGGCGGCATGAGCGGCTGCGTCGTGGTGGTTGCCGCAAGTGGGGTTGTATGGCGCTGAAAAGCCCGGCGTACGAGAAGCGTACCTTCATCAATACCCTGAAGTCGGCTCGGCTTGGGCTGCGGGACGCCCAGTACGAGGTGGGACTGATGTATGCCAATGGTATCGGTGTCGAGCAGGACTTCGAGCAGGCCATTCACTGGATCCACCAGTCGTCGGAGCGCGGCTATGCGGCTGCCCAATATCTGCTGGCAACGCGCTTTGTGAGTGGCGTGGGGATCGAACAGGATCACTCCAAGGCGGCTTACTGGTTTCAGAAAGCCGGTGAGCAAGGGCACGCCAAATCCTTGTACCGGCTTGGCAAGCTGTATGCGGCAGAGTCGCAGGACTTGTCGCGTGGCTGCATGGCCAAGGCCGCGGAGCTGGGGGTGGCGGAAGCGCAATCGGCGTTGGGAGCCATATATGCGGGGGGCAATGGCGTCCCTGTAGACAACAAGCAGGCCGCGTACTGGTACGGATTGGCAGCGGAGCAGGGGCTGGCGTCTGCGCAATGTGCGCTGGCGGATCTGCTTGCCGACCCGCAAAGCGGTGTGGTGAATATCGATTCCGCGCTGTTCTGGTACCGCAGGGCTGCCCAGCAATGCTCGCCGGTTGCGCAGGTTGCCTTGGAGTACCTGGATGCCAGCGGCATGGGGCGCTCCAAGGCGCGCGGGCGCCCTCGCCCCAAACCCGGTGGTATCGAGCGCCGGCAGGCCGACGGGGATTGGGCTGCGGTGGCCGAGCAAGGCGATGCGAATGTGCAATACCACCTGGGTCTGATGTATGACCTGGGACTGGGGGTAGAACAAGATGCCGGTCAGGCGGATGCCTGGTATTTAGCGGCTGCGCAGCAGGACGATGTCCGGGCGCAGCTGGCTTTGGCCAAGCGGTACGAGGCGACCGAGGACGCACTGGCGTTGTCCTGGTACCACAAGGCCGCCGCGCAGGGTGACGTGGAGGCCCAGTTTGCCTTGGGCCGCAGATATTGTTCGGGCCAGAGTGTGGAGCAGGATTTCTTGGCCGGGTTGGCTTGGTACTTTAAGGCGGGAGAGTCGGGTAACGCGCCGGCCTTGATGACATTGGGCAGCTTTTTCAGCAGCGGGCTGGAACATGTTGCTGCAGCCTGTTTCAAGAAGGTTGCCGAGCAAGGCGATGCGGAGGCGCAGTTTCTGCTGGGGCAGCAATATGCCGCGGGCAAAGGCGTAGAACAAGACGTGGTCCAGGCCTTTCTATGGTGCCAGCGGTCCGCAATGCAAGGGTACGCCCAGGCCCAATGCGCCTTGGGCGGCATGTACCTCAAGGGCAAGGGAGTCGAAAAAGACTTCCAGCTGGCCCTTTCCTGGTACCAGAAAGCCGCAGACCAGGGTGATGCGAAGGCGCAGTGGAACCTGGGTTCCATGTATGCCAGCGGTGGCGACGACCTGAAAAGGAACCTCCGGCAGGCCTTTGCCTGGTGCCAAAAGGCCGCCGACCAGGGCTTTGTTGCCGCCCAGTCTTCGCTGGGGCTGCTGTTTTCACTCTCTAAAAAGCCCGAGCAAGCCGTTCTGTGGTGGAGTAAGGCGGCCGATCAGCAGGACCCCGAAGCCCAGTACAACTTGGCGTTGATGTACGGAAAAGGCGAGGGGGTAGAGAAAAACCCCTTGCGCGCTTTCCATTGGTTTCGCAAGGCGGCACTGCAGGGCGTGCTCAATGCCCAATCCAGGTTGGGAATTTTGTATGCAACTGGCGATGGCGTTGCACTGGATTCCATCGAAGCCCACAAATGGTTTGTGATCGCGGGAGCCGCTGGCGACGCTGCTGCGCTTGCGAATCAGAAGCGTTCTGAGTCTCAACTTGGCGCTCCGCAGTTACTGGAGGCGCAACGCCGTGCAAAAGAGTTCATCGCGCATGACATACCGCACTAAAGAGGGCAGCATGTCATTACATAATCTTACGTTTAGTACATTCTTCAATTTAAATTTACTTTTTCTTAACAAAGTGTTTAAGTTGGTACAAAAGCTGCCGAAGACAGAGATGTGCGTTAAAGCGTAGCTGGTTTTTGGTTGGTGTGTCAAAAAATTCCGGCGTATCTGTTTGGTCGATGGAGCGGTTTCTTTTTTGGGAAACTGCTCTTTAAAAAATACTGTGATGACATCCTGATGTCGAAGGGCTGAAAAATGAGTATTGTTACTGGCTTGACAACGGCGCAAATTGCGGCCTTAACGACGTTTCAAATTCAATCTTTATCGACCGGTGATATCGTTGCGTTGACCACCTCACAGGTGGCGGCTTTCACGACCGACCAGGTCGTAGCGCTGAAAACGGCGCAAATTGCCGCTTTGACGACAGCCGATATGGCGGCGTTGAGCACCACCCAGATAGCGGCCATAGAAACAGTTGACATCGCTGTTCTAAAAACGGCGCAGATAGCGGCATTGACCACAGCAGGTGTGGCTGCGCTGACCACCAGCCAGATCCAGGCGGTGAGTACGGCGGGTGTTGCTGCATTGCAAACCGCGCAGGTGGCCGCGCTGACAACCAACCAAGTCGTAGCGCTGACAACCGGCCAGGTGGCATCACTGTCTACAAGCGGTGTGGCTGCCTTGACGACCAGCCAGGTGGCTGCGATCGAAACAGCAGACGTTGCCTCCCTGAAGACCAATCAGATTGCGGCCTTGACAACCGCCGGTGTGGCCGCTCTGACAACCAACCAGGTCCAGGCCGTGAGCACGGCCGGTATTGCGGCTCTGAGCACCAACCAGGTGACGGCTTTGACAACCAACCAGGTTGTGGCATTGACGACGGGCCAGGTTTCATCTTTGACGACCACCGGCGTAGCCGCGTTGAGTACCAGCCAGGTGGCGGCGATTGAGACAGTTGATATTGCCGCCCTGAAGACTAGCCAGGTTGCGGCCTTGACGACCGCAGGTGTGGCCGCTCTGACAACCAACCAGATCCAGGCGGTCAGCACGGCCGGTGTGGCCGCCTTGCGCACCTCGCAAGTGGCCGCGTTGACGACCAACCAGGTCGTGGCCTTGACAACGGGCCAGGTGGCATCGTTGACGACGGCCGGCGTAGCCGCCCTGAGCACCAGCCAGGTGGCGGCGATCGAGACAGTAGACATCGCGGCCCTGACGACCAACCAGGTCGCATCGTTGACCACGGCAGGCGTAGCCGCGCTGACGACCAACCAGGTCGTAGCGTTGACGACGGCACAGGTTTCTTCGTTGACTACAGCGGGTGTCGCTGCATTGACGACGACACAGGTGGCCGCTATCGAAACGGCCGATGTGGCCGCATTGAAGACTGGCCAAGTTGCAGCTCTGACCACGGCAAGCGTAGCAGCGCTGACAACCAACCAGGTCGTAGCGTTGACGACGGCACAGGTTTCTTCGTTGACTACAGCGGGTGTCGCTGCATTGACGACTACCCAGGTAGCGGCCATCGAAACGGCCGATGTGGCCGCGTTAAAGACTAGCCAGGTTGCAGCTTTGACGACCGCCGGCGTCGCAGCTTTGACGACCACCCAGGTCCAGGCAGTGAGTACCGCCGGTATTGCGGCTCTGAGTACTGGTCAAGTAACGGCTCTGACAACGAATCAAGTTGTGGCCTTGACGACCGGCCAGGTTGCTTCGTTGACCACCGCCAACGTTGCCGCTCTCAGCACCAACCAAGTGGCAGCGATAGAGACCATCGACGTTGCAGCGCTGAAGACCAGCCAGGTTGCGGCTTTGGGCACGGCTAGCATTGCTGCGCTCACGACCAACCAAATCCAGGCAGTTAGCACGGCAGGCATTGCTGCTTTGAGCACGGGGCAAGTGTCTGCACTGACCACCAACCAGGTCGTGGCATTGACAACCGCGCAGGTGCCCGCCCTGAGTACGGCCGGCGTTGCTGCACTGAGTACTTCGCAGGCTGCTGCGATTGAAACCAGAGATATCGCTACGCTGACCAGCACACAGGTGTTGGCGCTGACGACGGCGCAAGTCGTTGCACTGACGACGGCGCAAATCGTTGCACTGACGACGTCGCAGGTTAGTACCCTGACAACGAATAGTGTGGCTGCGTTGACGACCACCCAAGTCGCAGCGATAGAGACTGTCGATGTAGCTGCGTTGAAGACCAGCCAGGTTGCTGCTCTTACCACCGCCAGTGTGGCCGCTCTGACGACGAATCAAGTCCAGGCTGTAAGCACTGCCGGTATTGCGGCTTTGAGTACGGGCCAAGTGACAGCCCTGACGACGAGCCAAATTGTGGCGTTGACTACAGGCCAGGTCGCTTCGCTGAGCACTGGCTCGGTGGCTGCCCTGAGTACCAATCAAGTTGCCGCCATCGAGACTGCGGATGTTGCGGCTCTCAAGACCAACCAGGTTGCAGCACTGACCACGGCTGGTGTGGCAACCTTGACCACCAGTCAAATTCAAGCTGTGACCACGGCGGGCATTGCAGCGCTGGGTACGGGGCAAGTGGCTGCTTTGACCACAAACCAAGTCGTGGCTTTGACTACAGGTCAAGTTGGTTCGTTGACGACTGCGGGCGTAGCGGCGCTGACGACCAACCAGGTTGCTGCCATCGAAACTGTTGATGTAGCAGCACTCAAGACCAGCCAGATCGCGGCCTTGACGACCACGGACGTCGCAGCTTTGACGACCAACCAGATCCAGGCGTTGAGTACCGCCGGTATTGCGGCCCTGAGCACCAGCCAAGTGGCGGCGTTGACGACGAACCAGGTTGTAGCGCTGACGACAGCCCAGGTGTCTGCACTGACTACGGCAGGCGTGGCGGCTCTGAGCACCAGCCA
>NZ_JAVDXT010000005.1:0-446051 GCF_031458075.1 Rhodoferax ferrireducens
AAGGATCAGCACTGCGACTTTTACCTCGCCTTGCCTGACTCGCTGTGATCAGCGAAGCCTTGTATTCTAGCATGCTTTTTCAAGCTTGCTGCAAACGTTTTACGTTTTCTTTAGAGCTTGGAGGTAAGCACTAAAGAAAACGCCCAGTCCGCTGGACTGGGCGTTTCTTGCTGTAATAGCCTGACGATGACCTACTTTCACACGGGAACCCGCACTATCATCGGCGCAGAGGCGTTTCACTGTCCTGTTCGGGATGGGAAGGAGTGGTACCACCTCGCTATGGTCATCAGGCATAACTTGTTGCCGCCCTGACATCGGTCAGGGCAACGAATTCATAGAGATTTAATCAGCTCCGGCATCGCACCGGATATGTTTTTGAATGCGTCACTTGGCATAACTATTCCTTGATCACACCTGCGTATGTATCAAAGTTATAGGGTCAAGCCGCACGAGCAATTAGTATCAGTTAGCTTAACGCATTACTGCGCTTCCACACCTGACCTATCAACGTCCTGGTCTTGAACGACTCTTTAGGGGGCTCAAGGCCCCGGCAGATCTCATCTTGAAACGAGTTTCCCGCTTAGATGCTTTCAGCGGTTATCTCTTCCACACTTAGCTACTCGGCAATGCCACTGGCGTGACAACCGATACACCAGAGGTGTGTCCACTCCGGTCCTCTCGTACTAGGAGCAGGCTTCCTCAAATCTGCAGCGCCCACGGAAGATAGGGACCAAACTGTCTCACGACGTTTTAAACCCAGCTCACGTACCTCTTTAAATGGCGAACAGCCATACCCTTGGGACCGGCTACAGCCCCAGGATGAGATGAGCCGACATCGAGGTGCCAAACACCGCCGTCGATATGAACTCTTGGGCGGTATCAGCCTGTTATCCCCAGAGTACCTTTTATCCGTTGAGCGATGGCCCTTCCATACAGAACCACCGGATCACTATGTCCTGCTTTCGCATCTGCTCGACTTGTCAGTCTCGCAGTTAAGCACGCTTATGCCATTGCACTATCATCACGATGTCCGACCGTAACTAGCGTACCTTCGAACTCCTCCGTTACGCTTTGGGAGGAGACCGCCCCAGTCAAACTGCCTACCATGCACTGTCCCCGATCCAGATAATGGACCTAGGTTAGAACCTCAAACACACCAGGGTGGTATTTCAACGTTGGCTCCACAAGATCTAGCGACCCTGCTTCAAAGCCTCCCACCTATCCTACACAGATCTGTTCAAAGTCCAATACAAAGCTACAGTAAAGGTTCATGGGGTCTTTCCGTCTTTCCGCGGGGAGATTGCATCATCACAAACATTTCAACTTCGCTGAGTCTCAGGAGGAGACAGTGTGGCCATCGTTACGCCATTCGTGCAGGTCGGAACTTACCCGACAAGGAATTTCGCTACCTTAGGACCGTTATAGTTACGGCCGCCGTTTACTGGGACTTCAATCAAGAGCTTGCACCCCATCATTTAATCTTCCAGCACCGGGCAGGCGTCACACCCTATACGTCCACTTTCGTGTTTGCAGAGTGCTGTGTTTTTAATAAACAGTCGCAGCCACCGATTTTTTGCAACCCCGTTGGGCTCCATCCGCGAGGGACTTCACCTACTAAAGGCACACCTTCTTCCGAAGTTACGGTGTCAATTTGCCGAGTTCCTTCTCCTGAGTTCTCTCAAGCGCCTTAGAATACTCATCTCGCGCACCAGTGTCGGTTTGCGGTACGGTCGTGTGTAGCTGAAGCTTAGTGGCTTTTCCTGGAAGCAGGGTATCACTCACTTCGGCTGCAAGCAGCCTCGTTATCACCCCTCATCTAAGCCCGGCGGATTTACCTACCAGGCACGACTACAGGCTTGAACCAACATATCCAACAGTTGGCTGAGCTAACCTTCTCCGTCCCCACATCGCACTACACATCGGTACAGGAATATTGACCTGTTTCCCATCAACTACGCATCTCTGCCTCGCCTTAGGGGCCGACTCACTCTACGCCGATGAACGTTGCGTAGAAAACCTTGCGCTTACGGCGAGGGGGCTTTTCACCCCCTTTAACGCTACTCATGTCAGCATTCGCACTTCTGATACCTCCAGCAGGGTTTACACCACCACCTTCACAGGCCTACAGAACGCTCTCCTACCACTTGCAATAAATTGCAAATCCGCAGCTTCGGTAACTGGCTTAGCCCCGTTACATCTTCCGCGCAGGACGACTCGATCAGTGAGCTATTACGCTTTCTTTAAATGATGGCTGCTTCTAAGCCAACATCCTGACTGTTTTAGCCTTCCCACTTCGTTTCCCACTTAGCCAATTTTAGGGACCTTAGCTGGCGGTCTGGGTTGTTTCCCTCTTGAGTCCGGACGTTAGCACCCGGTGCTCTGTCTCCCAAGCTGTACTCGTCGGTATTCGGAGTTTGCATTGGTTTGGTAAGTCGCCATGACCCCCTAGCCAAAACAGTGCTCTACCCCCGACGGTAATACTTGAGGCACTACCTAAATAGTTTTCGGAGAGAACCAGCTATTTCCAAGTTTGTTTAGCCTTTCACCCCTATCCACAGCTCATCCGCTAGTTTTGCAACACTAGTCGGTTCGGACCTCCAGTGCGTGTTACCGCACCTTCATCCTGGCCATGGATAGATCACTTGGTTTCGGGTCTACACCCAGCGACTGAATCGCCCTATTCGGACTCGGTTTCCCTACGCCTTCCCTATTCGGTTAAGCTTGCCACTGAATGTAAGTCGCTGACCCATTATACAAAAGGTACGCAGTCACCCCTTGCGAGGCTCCTACTTTTTGTAAGCATGCGGTTTCAGGATCTATTTCACTCCCCTCCCGGGGTTCTTTTCGCCTTTCCCTCACGGTACTAGTTCACTATCGGTCAATGATGAGTATTTAGCCTTGGAGGATGGTCCCCCCATATTCAGACAGGATTTCTCGTGTCCCGCCCTACTTTTCGTTAACTTAGTACCACGCGTCTGTTTTCACGTACGGGGCTATCACCCGCTATGGCTAGCTTTTCCAAGCTATTCCGTTAACAGTCGCGCTATCACTAACAGGCTTTTCCGATTTCGCTCGCCACTACTTTCGGAATCTCGGTTGATGTCTTTTCCTCGAGCTACTGAGATGTTTCAGTTCACCCGGTTCGCCTCGCATGACTATGTATTCATCATGCGATACCCCGAAGGGTGGGTTTCCCCATTCAGAAATCTCCGGATCAAAGCTAATTTGCCAGCTCCCCGAAGCTTATCGCAGGCTATCACGTCTTTCGTCGCCTATCATTGCCAAGGCATCCACCACATGCTCTTATTCACTTGACCCTATAACTTTGACGTCTCTTTACAGAAACACCGCCGTTGTCTTCAAGGAATGTTTGATTGGTCTTTCACCAATCGCGTTATGCCGTAAACAACTACAGCTCTTTCGAGCTTTCATCGTTAATTTTGAATTTCAAACCAAAGTCTGAATATTCGTTTTGACGCAATCAAAAAATTGTCGCTAGCGGCACGGTCTGCACTAAACCTTTACGAATGTGCAGTTTCCGCTAGCAACGCTGATTAAACTCTATGAATTTTTAATGAACAGCCGATCAACCTTTCGGTTAATTTATATCGATCAATAGATATTGATCAACAACAAAGTAGCCTCGTTAAAAGCCACTTTGGTGTTGAATAAATAAGCACCAAATTATTGGTGGAGGTGACAGGACTCGAACCCGCTACCTACTGCTTGCAAAGCAGCCGCTCTCCCAGCTGAGCTACACCCCCACAAAACGGCAGTGTTGTTGAATGGATGGTGGGTCTGGTTGGTTTCGAACCAACGACCCCCGCCTTATCAAGACGGTGCTCTAACCAACTGAGCTACAGACCCAAGCCGGTCGCTCTGAGATTCATTTCAAACTAAATACGAGACTCAGTTTAAAAATTGTCTTAGCGACAACCTTCCAACAACCGATAAGTGTGGGCATTCAAATTTGATTGCAGTTTCCAGAAAGGAGGTGATCCAGCCGCACCTTCCGATACGGCTACCTTGTTACGACTTCACCCCAGTCACGAACCCTGCCGTGGTAATCGCCCTCCTTACGGTTAGGCTAACTACTTCTGGCAGAACCCGCTCCCATGGTGTGACGGGCGGTGTGTACAAGACCCGGGAACGTATTCACCGTGACATTCTGATCCACGATTACTAGCGATTCCGACTTCACGCAGTCGAGTTGCAGACTGCGATCCGGACTACGACTGGTTTTATGGGATTAGCTCCCCCTCGCGGGTTGGCAACCCTTTGTACCAGCCATTGTATGACGTGTGTAGCCCCACCTATAAGGGCCATGAGGACTTGACGTCATCCCCACCTTCCTCCGGTTTGTCACCGGCAGTCTCATTAGAGTGCCCAACTAAATGTAGCAACTAATGACAAGGGTTGCGCTCGTTGCGGGACTTAACCCAACATCTCACGACACGAGCTGACGACAGCCATGCAGCACCTGTGTTACGGCTCTCTTTCGAGCACGAAGCTATCTCTAGCGACTTCCGTACATGTCAAAGGTGGGTAAGGTTTTTCGCGTTGCATCGAATTAAACCACATCATCCACCGCTTGTGCGGGTCCCCGTCAATTCCTTTGAGTTTCAACCTTGCGGCCGTACTCCCCAGGCGGTCAACTTCACGCGTTAGCTTCGTTACTGAGTCAGTGAAGACCCAACAACCAGTTGACATCGTTTAGGGCGTGGACTACCAGGGTATCTAATCCTGTTTGCTCCCCACGCTTTCGTGCATGAGCGTCAGTACAGGTCCAGGGGATTGCCTTCGCCATCGGTGTTCCTCCGCATATCTACGCATTTCACTGCTACACGCGGAATTCCATCCCCCTCTACCGTACTCTAGCTATGCAGTCACAAATGCAGGTCCCAGGTTGAGCCCGGGGATTTCACATCTGTCTTACATAACCGCCTGCGCACGCTTTACGCCCAGTAATTCCGATTAACGCTCGCACCCTACGTATTACCGCGGCTGCTGGCACGTAGTTAGCCGGTGCTTATTCTTACGGTACCGTCATTAGCCCACCGTATTAGGGCAGACCGTTTCGTTCCGTACAAAAGCAGTTTACAACCCGAAGGCCTTCATCCTGCACGCGGCATTGCTGGATCAGGCTTGCGCCCATTGTCCAAAATTCCCCACTGCTGCCTCCCGTAGGAGTCTGGACCGTGTCTCAGTTCCAGTGTGGCTGGTCGTCCTCTCAGACCAGCTACAGATCGTCGCCTTGGTGGGCTTTTACCCCACCAACTAGCTAATCTGATATCGGCCGCTCCAATCGCGCGAGGCTCTTGCGAGTCCCCCGCTTTCATCCAGAGATCGTATGCGGTATTAGCACAGCTTTCGCTGCGTTATCCCCCACGACTGGGCACGTTCCGATATATTACTCACCCGTTCGCCACTCGCCACCAGGATTGCTCCCGTGCTGCCGTTCGACTTGCATGTGTAAGGCATGCCGCCAGCGTTCAATCTGAGCCAGGATCAAACTCTATAGTTCGATCTTGAATTTTTGCCCCTGACTTTTACCACCAGGGGCCACTCATAAATTGGAATTGACATGAACTTCATTTCTGATATTCACATCTTTTTTACTTCATGAGCGTTTGTAGTGCTATGCACTAGTTCCGAAGAACTTGGCAATCGCATTCAAACGCCCACGCTTATCGGCTGTATATTTTTAAGGATCAGCACTGCGACTTTTACCTCGCCTTGCCTGACTCGCTGTGATCAGCGAAGCCTTGTATTCTAGCATGCTTTTTCAAGCTTGCTGCAAAAAACTTGTTTTTTGCTTACCTGCCGCAGAACGCTTTCGTTTAAAACTTGGCGCTTGCTGCGTTTAGCAGAGCCTCGAATTATATACTGGTTTTCACCAACTTCCGAGCCATCTGCGACCTTTTGATTTGCTTTCGCATCCTGCATATTTCTACGCATCATCAGGGCAGCTTTCGACTTTAGCACTGTTTCGACGCACAACACAACCCACACGGCAATTTCTCTCAACTACACCGTGAGCGTGGCGTCATCTTTACATATATAAGGCCTGTTTAGCCGCCCTATACAGGCACAAACCCGCAGGCCGGATAATCCCCCCAACATGGCACTCATTACCCTACTCGACGCCCAACTGGCTTTTGGACACGTCGCACTTCTCGATAAAGCCGCTTTTTCCCTTGAAACCACGGAGCGTGTGGGCCTGATCGGCCGCAACGGGGCGGGTAAATCGTCCATGCTCAAGATCTTGGGCGGACTGGAGAAGCCCGACGACGGCACCATGCACGTACAGCAAGGTCTGCGTATCGCCTATGTGGCCCAGGAACCGCTGCTGGACGCGGACGTCAGCGTCTTCAAAGCGGCCAGTGTCGGCCTGGCCGCGGTGATTGAAGCGCGGGACCTGTATTTGTCGGGCGCCGATGGCGTGGATCTGGATGCACTGCAGTCGCAGATTGAAGCCTTTGATGCCTGGAACTGGGAGCAACGCGTAGAAGAAACCCTGCACCGCCTGCACCTGGACCCGGATGCGATTGTCGGCACACTGTCGGGTGGCACCAAGAAACGCGTGGCCCTGGCCCAGGCGTTGGTCGCCAAGCCCGACGTGCTACTGCTCGATGAGCCGACCAACCACTTGGACCTGGACTCCATCGAATGGCTGGAAGACCTGTTGATCGACTTCAACGGCAGCCTGATCACCATCACCCATGACCGCAGCTTCCTGAACCGCGTAGCCACCCGGATTGTGGAGCTCGACCGCGGCAAGCTCAACTCCTACCCCGGCAACTTCGAGCAGTACGTGCTGCAGAAGGAAGAGCAGCTGGCGCAAGAGGCGGTGATTTCCGCCAAGGCCGACAAGCTGCTGGCGCAAGAAGAAATCTGGATCCGCAAAGGCGTGGAAGCCCGCCGCACCCGCAGCCAAAGCCGCATCAGCCGCCTGGAAGCGCTGCGCGACAGCCGCGCCAAACGCCGCGAAGCCCAGGGCAGCGTGAACCTGGACGTGGCCTCGGGCCAGTCCAGCGGCAAGATCGTTGCCGAGCTCACCGATGTCAGCAAATCCTTCGGCGAAAAGATCATCGTCAAGGGTTTCAGCGATGTGATTCTGCGTGGCGACAAGGTCGGTTTTCTGGGCGCCAACGGTGCCGGCAAAAGCACCTTGCTCAAGCTCATTCTGGGCGAAATCCAGCCCGACAGTGGCAAGGTGCGCCAAGGGGCGAACCTGCAAGTCGCCTACTTCGACCAGATGCGCAATGCGCTGGATCTGGACGCCACGCTGGAAGACTTCATCAGCCCCGGCAGCGAATGGATCGAGATTGGCAACCAGCGCAAGCACGTGAAGAGCTATCTGAGCGACTTCCTGTTCTCCCCGGCGCGCGCCAACTCCCCGGTGCGCTCGCTGTCGGGTGGCGAACGCAACCGCTTGCTGCTGGCACGCTTGTTCGCCCGCCCGGCGAATGTGCTGGTGCTCGACGAGCCGACCAACGACCTGGACATCGACACGCTGGAACTGCTGGAAGACCTGCTGCAGAACTACGATGGAACCGTGTTCCTGGTCAGCCATGACCGCGCGTTTCTGGACAACGTAGTGACCAGCATCATCGCCCACGAACCCGAGGAGCGGCCCGGCTTCTGGCGCGAGTACGAAGGCAGCGTGCAGGACTGGCTAATCCAGAGCAAGCGCGCCAAACTGATCACCGAAACCAACCGCAAAAATACGCCACAGCGCACATTAGATCTACCGGTGGCGCTAGCAAATACAGAGCAAAAGCCAGTGGCGGCGGTTGCCGTGACCAAAGCCCGCAAGCTCAGCTTCAAGGAGCAGCGTGAGCTCGATGGCCTGCCGGAGCAGATTGCGGCGCTGGAGCTGGAACAATCCGGCATCACCGCCGAACTGGCCGATGGCAGCATCTACAGCAAGGACGCCGCCCGCGCTGCGACCCTGGTGCAACGCAATGCCGCGATCGACGAACTGCTGCTGGCGGCGCTGGAGCGCTGGGAAATGTTGAGCGCCTAAACGCTATTATTTACATAGCTGGTGGCGCTTATCAAATAAGCGCCAGATGCCAATTACCCATAGGGAATGCGGCATCAAATCCGGTTGTGTAGCCGATCGCCGCTCGCCCCGAGCTTGGCCAACAAGGCCGGGGCGATCTTGTCGAGCGGCAGCACTTCATCGGCCGCACCATGTGCAATGGCTTCGCGCGGCATGCCGAACACGACACAGCTGGCTTCATCTTGCACGTAGTTGTAGCTGCCTTTGTCGCGCATTTCGCGCATGGCGCGCGCGCCGTCGTTGCCCATGCCCGTGAGCATGATGCCGTAGGCGTTGCGACCAACCATCTCGGCACAGGACAGGAACAGCACCTCAACCGAGGGCCGGTGACGGTTGACGGGTTCGGCATCTTCCACCACGGCCACGTAGTTGGCACCGCTGCGGTTGATGCGGAACTGCTTGCCGCCCGGCGCGATGTACGCATGGCCGGGCAGGATGCGCTCGCCATGGACCGCCTCTTTGACCGTGATCTGGCACAGGCTGTTCAAGCGCGCGGCAAAGCTGGTGGTAAAGCCTGGCGGCATGTGCTGGGTGATGACGATGGCCGGCGAGTCGGCCGGCATGTGGACCAGAATCTCCTTGATGGCTTCGGTGCCGCCCGTGGAGGCGCCGATGCAAATCATCTTCTCGGTCGACAAGCGGCCTATCAACGAGTTGGTGGGACGCGCGGCCGAGGCAGCAGCGGGTACGGCGGTAGAGCCGGGAGGGGTGAGCACGGGCAACAACGGACGGCGGAACTTGGCCACCGCAGCAACGCGCACCTTGTCGACGATTTCCGAGGCCAGCTCTCGCAAGCCGCTGGCCAGGCCGATACGCGGCTTGGCGACAAAGTCCACCGCCCCCAGCTCCAGCGCGCGCATGGTGACTTCAGCGCCTTGGGCGGTCATGGTCGAAATCATCACCACCGGCATGGGCCGCAGGCGCATCAAACGGCCCAGGAAGTCGATGCCGTCCATGCGCGGCATTTCCACATCCAGCGTGATCACGTCAGGATCGAGGTCGCGAATCATTTCGCGCGCAATCAGCGGGTCGTTGGCCGCACCGATGCACTCCATATCAGCCTGCCGGTTAATGATTTCGGTCAGCAGACTGCGCACCAAGGCCGAGTCGTCCACCACCAACACACGGATCTTCTTCATCACTCTACCTGGCTAAAACAAATCGACAGAACCACCGGACGTTGACTGCACCACCGTGGCCACATTGCCACGCCGCTCGTTGACTGCCTGGTCCGGATGGGCATGGGCCAGTCGCTTGACCATGGCCTTGCCGGTTACCGGAAAAAAACACACTTTGCGCGGATAAATGTCCAACACGTCTTGCGACAACAGCGGAATCCGCTCGGTGTGCAAATAATCAATCACGAACTGGGTATTGCGCTCACCCACATTCATGGTGGTGAAGTTGGACATCACCTGGCCGCCGCCAAAAATCTTGGCCTGCATGGTTTCACGGCGGGCGCCGTTCTTGAGCATTTCGTTGATCAACAACTCCATGGCGTAGGAGCCGTAGCGCCCGGCCCCGATACCGTCTTCGCCATCGGGCAGCATGAAGTGGTTCATCCCACCCACCTGCGCCCGGGTGTCCCACAGGCAAGCTGCGATGCACGAACCCAGTACCGTCATGATGACCAGGTTTTCGTCCGACACAAAATACTCGCCGGGCAAGACCTTGACGGCATTGAACTGAAAGTGGTGGTCGGCGTAAAAAAATGATGCCTCCCCGGGCTTGCGTGGACGAGCCTTAAGCTGTTCTATCGTGCTATTGCGCTCGCTCTGGGGGCGCCCCACCGGCGTACTTCCTACGCGCAGGGCCCGCCGGCGATCAGCGTCAGGACCGATGGGGAACTCGCCCGCAGCCATGCGCTGGGCAAGCGTGGGACCGGAGGTTCTAGGAATGTCCATAGTCTTTATTCGTCCAACGCAGCTGCGTGGCCCGCACACGGAAAGCCCGACCAGCGGGGGCGGTTGTTAGCAACGCTCATAGCTGGTCTTTCCCCGCAAAGTAAACAAATCGCGCGACTCGCTGAAGTTTTCTGCGTGGCCTACAAACAACATCGCCCCAGGTTTCATCACGCGATGGATGCGCTCCAGCACTGCGCGCTGGGTGGGGCCATCAAAGTAAATCATGACGTTGCGGCAAAATACCACGTCGAACGGCTCACGGAACGGCCAGTCGTCGCGAATCAGGTTGACGCTGATGAAGTCGATCATGCGGCGCAGCTCGGGCTTGATACGCACCAACCCGGCGTTGTCGCCTTTGCCGCGCAACAGGAATTTCTGCATGCGCCCCTGGTCCAGCCCCTTGAGGTTCTCCAGCCGGTAAATGCCTTGTGCGGCCGACGCCAGCACCTTGGAGTCGATGTCGCTGGCCACCAATTTGAAACTAGCATTGGCCCCCAGGGACTCCAACGCCGTCATGGCAATCGAATACGGCTCCTCTCCCGTCGACGAGGCACTGCACCAGACATTCCACGGCGCGCCCGCAGGCTTGGACTTGAACAAGGTGGCCAGAATTTCAAAATGGTGCTGTTCGCGGAAAAAGGCCGTGAGGTTGGTCGTCAAGGCATTCACAAACTCTTGCCACTCAGGGCCATCGGTTTGTTCCAGCCACCCCAAATAATCCCGAAAACTGCTATGCCCGGTATCGCGCAGGCGGCGCGACAAACGGCTATACACCATGGCGTGCTTGCCATCGTGCAGCTTGATACCGGCATGCTTGTAGATCAGCGACTGGACGCGTGCGAAATCGGCGTCCGTCCAAACGAATTCACGCCCCTCCAAAATGGGGCCATTGCCGGCCGCGGCAGGGGAGTGGCTAGGCAACATAGGCTAGGCAGCTCAGTCGGCCGACAAGCCCATTTCCGGCCCGGACATGAGGCGCTCAATGTCCAGCAAGATCAACATGCGGTCACTGACCGAACCCAGGCCCAGGATGCAGCCGTTGTCAATAATGCTCTCGATATCGGGGGCGGTTTTGATGCTGTCTGCCGCGAGTTCCAGCACATCGCTGACCGAATCCACCACGATGCCGACGATGCGGCTGCGCAAATTCAAAATGATGACAACAGTGAAGCTGTTGTACTCGGCCTCGGAGCAGTTGAACTTCAGCCGCATGTCCACGATGGGCACGATGGTGCCGCGCAGATTGACCACCCCTTTAATGAAGGTGGGGGCGTTGGCAATCCGCGTGGGCGGCTCGTAGCCACGAATTTCCTGCACTTTCAGAATGTCGATGCCGTACTCTTCCTGGCTGAGCCGGAAGGTCAAATACTCGCGCGCTGCGGTGGTCAAATCACCAACCCGTTCCATTGCACCCATGTCACTCTCCTTCAACATCTACTCGTTTGTACTGCTTGGCCAGGCGCTCAATGGCGGGACCGGCGCACCAAGGCACCGATGTCCAAAATCAGGGCAACCTTGCCGTCGCCCATGATCGTGGCGCCGGACACATTCGACACCTTGCGGTAGTTAGATTCCAGATTCTTCACCACCACCTGGTGCTGGCCCAGCAGCTCGTTGACCAGCAAGGCCACGCGGCTGCCTTCCGACTCCACCACCACCATGATGTTGTTGGTTTTTTCAGCATCGGCAATAGGCACCTGGAAGATGCGTTCCAAAGCAATCACCGGCATGTACTCTTCACGCACCTTGACCAGCTGCGAACCTTGGGCAACGGTGCTAACGGCCTCGTCATTGACCTGGAACGACTCCACCACCGACGACAGCGGCAGGATGTAGACCTCGTCCCCCACACTGACCGACATGCCATCCATGATGGCCAAGGTCAACGGCAGGCGCACCGACACCTTCATGCCAAAGCCTTCGCTCGAATCAATATCCACCGTGCCATTCAGTGAAGCAATATTGCGCTTCACCACGTCCATGCCTACGCCACGACCCGACACATCGGTAACGGTCTCGGCGGTGGAAAAGCCGGGCGCGAAGATCAGCTGCCAGACCTCGGCATCGGTCATGCTGTCGCTGACATCCAGCCCCCGTTCACGGGCTTTGCGCAAGATTTTTTCACGCGACATGCCTTTGCCGTCATCGCGCACCTCGATCACGATGGAGCCGCCCTGGTGGGCTGCAGACAAGGTGATGGTGCCGTTCTCCGACTTGCCGGCAGCACGCCGCTCTTCGGGCATTTCAATGCCGTGGTCACAGCTATTGCGCACCAAGTGGGTCAGCGGGTCGGTGATTTTCTCGACCAGGCCTTTGTCCAATTCGGTGGCCTCACCTTGGGTCACAAAGTCCACCTTTTTACCCAAACGGTTGGCCAGATCACGCAACATGCGCGGGAAGCGGCTGAACACGATGGACATGGGAATCATGCGGATCGACATCACCGACTCTTGCAGGTCGCGGGTGTTACGGTCGAGATCGGCCAAACCAGCAAACAGCTGCTGGTGCATCGCAGGATCCAGCCCCTGGCTGTTTTGCGCCAACATCGCCTGCGTGATGACCAACTCGCCGACCAGATTGATCAGTTGATCGACCTTTTTGATATCAACGCGGATGGTGGTGGCTTCCAGCGGCGTCTGGGCTGCCGCTTTAGGCTCGGCCTTGGCGGCTTTGGCGGCAGCATCTGCTGCAGGCACCACGGCCTGGGACTCTGATGGATGGCCGGGTGCACCGGCGAAAAACCCATATTCCTCTTCTACTCCCGTAGAGGCCGCAGCAGCGGCCAGCTCCGGCTCTGGCGCAACAGCCACCGCTTCAGGAGCAGCCGCCTCGCCATCGCGGTCGGAAATCTTCACAATCTCTTTGGCGACGTGAAAAACAAAAAGATCCAGTAAATCCTCATCCGAGGAAGTCGTCTCCACCGCAAAAACCCGGGTATCAGCGCGGTCACTAGGCAGGCTGGACATGCTGCCCAAACCCGGAATGTCCCTGAACAGTTCTTGCACCGCATCGGCCTGGTCAGGCCGTTCCAGTGGCCCAATGTGGATGACCAACGAGCGCGGGCCGCCAACTTTCTTGCTGACTGCAACAGGCGCCGGCGCCGGGGGGGCAACCACGACCGGTGCGGCAACTGGAATCTCGCCGGCAGCCAACACGCTAATGCGCTTGACCAAGGCCGAGGTGGACACCGCGACGCCCTCGCCGCCGGCCTGGTGCCGCGCGAGCAAACTGCGGGAAGCATCGGCAGACTCCAGCAAGGCATCAACCATAGGAGGAATCAACTTGAGCTCATGGCGGCGTAAACGGTCTAGCAGCGACTCCATCTGGTGGGTTAACTCAGCCACATCCGAGAAACCAAAAGTGGCGGCCCCACCCTTGATGGAGTGGGCGCAACGGAAAATACCGTTCAGCTCTTCATCATCTGTATTCGCAAGGTCCAGATCCAGCAACATCTGCTCCATCTGGTCCAGGTTCTCCCCAGCCTCTTCAAAGAAGATTTGGTAAAACTGGGTCAGGTCAAAATCGGCGCCTGAGCTCTCTTGGTGCATTTCAGCCATACGGACTCCTGTGTTGCCTCTATCCGAGCGCGTCGAATTTAGCGAATAACTTTCTGGATCACCTCAATCAACCGTGCCGGATCAAACGGCTTGACCAGCCAGCCCGTGGCTCCTGCGCTCCGCCCTGCCTGCTTCATCTGGTCACTGGATTCAGTGGTCAAGATGAGAATGGGGATGGTCTTGAACTTAGGATGCTCTCGCAACAGGCGCGTCAGGCCAATGCCATCCAGCCTGGGCATGTTTTGATCGGCGAGCACCAAATCGATAGAGTGCGACTGCGCTTTCTCAAAAGCATCCTGCCCATCCACCGCTTCAATCACTTGGTAACCCGCTCCGGTCAACGTGAATGACACCATCTTTCGCATTGAGGGTGAATCGTCAACGGCAAGAATCGAATGCATGAAAAGCTCCAGCTAAAGAAGAGAGTGCTTGTAAATTTCGGAGGATAGGCGTGTCAAAACAGCTCAATGGACCCTGCGTCCATTTCGCTTTGGGTCACAGGGTTAGGACGGTCGGGAACCATAGCCCCAAAGGGCGCAGCCTCTTCACCATCTTCCTGTCCCATGCTTTCTGATGCCAAGCGGAACGCACAGCCTTGCAGCATAAGCGTTGTGTGCACGATTAATTGCGAGGCCATATCTTGGAACTGCAGCTCTGTGACTGCCGCACGCAGGTTGCTGCGCACATCGTCCACGGCGGGCACATCGGGTAAAGCAACAGCATCCAGGCCTTGGTTCACGCTGTTAAAGCGCGCCATTAAGTTGTCCATGGTGTGGCTAAGCAAACTTTCGAGTCGACTCAGGTCGTGCATCACCACCATCAGGGAGTCCTGTACCTCAGCGACCAACATCACCGGTAACTGGACGACAGGTCCCGTAGACATGGAAGGCTCTGTTTGCATGTATTCTCCGTCGCTGCAGGAAAGCCCTAGACAAATTGCCTCGTTATAGCCGGATGTTAATTCTATTTCACATTCTGTTACGAACAATCTGCAAATTGATTCGCAAGGCCCCAGCATATAACAGGCCACCACCTTATAGGTATCTGATTTTTATGTGGCTCATTTTTCCATGGATTTGAGGTTGGCATGACACCCTGGTTTGAGACTCAACCTATCCACATACTGCACCTGGAGGATTCCGTCATCGACCACCAAATTGTGGTGCATGCCTTGAAGAAACAAGGGCTTGCCTGCACGGTCAACCGGGTCGAATCACTGCCCGCCTTCGAACAGCTGACACGCAGCACACGGTTCGACCTCATCTTGGCCGACTACCGCCTGCCGGGCTTCACGGCCATTGATGCCTGGAACGCACTCCAACAACAGGAACAGCAGCCACCTTTCGTGTTGCTTTCAGGCGCCATTGGTGAGGCGGCGGCCGTGGATGCGATTCGACTGGGGTTTAGCGACTACCTGCTCAAAGATGACATCAATAAGCTGGCGCATGTCATCGCCCGGGCCATCGAAGTAAGAGAGATCCGCCAAGCCAAAGAGCGCGCAGACAAAGACCTGGCCGCCTCCGAACGCCGCTTGGCAGAGCTGGCAGAACACCTGCAAAGCTCCATAGAACAAGAAAGGGCCGCAATTGCCCGGGAAGTGCACGATGATATTGGCGGTTCCTTGGCCGCAGTCAAACTCGATCTAGCCTGGCTGGCCCGGCACCACAAGGACGCCCCCACCGCCGCACATATTGGTTCGGCCCTGGAAATGCTGCAGCATGCGCTGGGCGCCAGCCAGCGCATCATGATGGATTTACGCCCGCCTATCCTGGACCAAGGCCTGAGTGCCGCGGTACAGTGGCTGGCACAAAGCTTTCAGAAGCGCACCGGCATCAGCACCACGTTTCATGCGACCCATGAAAAAATCCATACCAACAAAGCAATTCAGCTGGTGGCCTACCGCACAGCACAAGAGGCTTTAACAAATATATCGAAACACGCTGAATGCAGCGCCGTCAGCATCGAACTGACCGACGGAGAAGGCGTTTTGACCCTCGAAGTTACCGACAATGGCCGCGGTATACAAAAAAACCAACTGGACAAACCTAAGGCTTTTGGCCTGCGAGGCCTGCACGAAAGAGCCAAAACCGTCCAGGGCTGGCTGGACATCAGCAACCGGGGCGGCGTCGGCACATCCATTATTCTGTCTGTGCCGCTGCCCTCCGAGACAGCAGACCCAGCCAACGGGAATTCCCCATGATCCATGTAGTTTTATGCGATGACCATGCCATGGTCCGCCGCGGTATCCGCGACACCTTGTCCGAAGCAGTAGATATTCAGGTCACCGGCGAAGCATCGGGCTACGCAGAAGTCCGGGAGCTGCTGCGTACCATAGCGTGCGATGTACTGGTATTGGATTTGAGTATGCCCGGGCGGGGCGGCATGGAAGTACTCGCGAGCCTGCGGGAAGCGGACTCGCCCATCAAGGTACTGATTGTGTCGATGTTCCCAGAGGACCAATATGCGATTCGCTGCCTACGGGCAGGCGCACAGGGTTATCTGAACAAAGCCGGCGACCCCGAAGAGCTGGTGCAGGCAGTGCGCACCGTGATGCAGGGACGCAAGTATGTGACGCCCGAAGTCGCGCAAATGCTGGTGGAAAGCTTATCGAAACCGGTGCTTGAAGTCCCTCATGCATCTCTGTCGGAGCGGGAAATGCAGACTCTGTTGAAGATTGCCTCGGGCAAACGCCTGTCTGACATCGCAGAGGAATTGCTGCTGAGCCCGAAAACAGTCAGCGTCTACCGCACACGGGTACTGGAAAAACTGAAACTGACGAACAATGCAGAACTGACGGTGTACGCTATTCGAAACAATTTGGTCTGAGCAGCATTGCCGATAAAGACAGCCCTAACGCCGGGCGGAGAATAAATCGATGGCACGCTCCATCAATGCCATCGTCGGCTGGTCCAACATGGGTAGGGTGACGGTTACCCCCACAAGACCCATGGTTAACGTCACAGGAAAGCCAATCGCGTAAATATTCATCTGCGGTGCGACCCTGGAGATCACCCCCATCGTCAAATTGACGAACAACAGCATACCCACCATGGGCAGGGCCATCCATAAAGCACTGGCAAACAGGTCTGCGCCCAGGGTGTACATCTTGATGTGCTGCAGGGTCACCAGAAAATTGCCATCGACTGGGAAGCTCTCAAAACTCTTGATAACGGCCATTAGCACCATCAGGTGCCCGTTCATCACCACAAACAGCAGTATCGACATGTGGCCTAAGAAACGGGATACCGCACTGACCTGGGCATTGCTCGCCGGATCAAAAAAGGAGGCGAAATTAAGCCCCATTTGCAAACCAACCAATTCGCCCGCTAACTCTACGGAAGCAAATACCAAACGTACCGCGAAGCCGATTGCCAAACCGACCCCGACCTGCTGAACCACTGCAGCCAAAGCTTGCGGACTGTTCAGGCTGATCATGGGTTGATTAGCCAGACTTGCCTGTGCGGCCAAGGCCACGAAAAAAGCCAACGCCACTTTGGCGCGCTGCGGTATGGCCTTTAACGAGAACACTGGCGCGACACTGAACATCGCCAGTACGCGCAAAAATGGCCAGACGATGGGAGACAGCCACCCCGCCAACTGCGCTTCGGTAAAAGTGATCACCGATAAGCCCTGCGCTACAACACCAGGGTAGGAATGGATTCGATGGTGCGGCGGATGTAGTCCACCAAGGTACTCAGCATCCAAGGGCCGGCGATGGCAAACACCAGTACGGCCGCAATCAGCTTGGGCACAAAAGAAAGCGTGGCTTCATGGATTTGCGTGATGGCCTGGAAGATGCTCACAACCAAGCCCACCACCAGCACCGTCACCAAAATCGGGGCCGACACCATCAGCAGCAACCACATGGCTTCTTGCCCTGTGGTGAGAACCATTTGCGAGTTCATGCAATCTGCTTATTTTTTGCTACTGGACAAAGCTGGCGGCCAAGGAGCCGATCAACAAATTCCATCCGTCCGCCAAGACGAACAACATCAGCTTGAACGGCAGTGCCACTAAAACCGGGGACAGCATCATCATGCCCAAGGACATCAGCACACTGGCGACAACAATATCAATCACCAGGAAGGGGATGAAAATCATGAAGCCAATCTGGAAAGCCGATTTCAGCTCACTGGTCACAAACGAAGGTACAAGCACCCGCAAAGGCGCGGTTTCTGCCGTAACACCTGCATCGAGTTTGGCCAACTTGGCAAACAAGGCGAAGTCCGATTGGCGGGTCTGCTTCAGCATGAATTGGCGCACGGGCGCTTCGCCCTTCTCCAACGCTTGCTCAAACGACAAAGCATTGGTCGTGTAGGGGACGTAAGCGTCGGTGTACACGCGGTCCAGCGTTGGCCCCATCACAAAGAAAGTGAGAAACAACGATAAGCCAATAACAATTTGATTCGGAGGCGCAGACTGGGTTCCCAGAGCTTGGCGCAGCAACGACAGCACGATCACGATGCGGGTAAAACCCGTCATCATCAATAAAACCGCTGGCAGAAACGACAACGCGGTAAAAAACAGCAGCGTCTGGATTGGTACGGAATAACTAACACCTTGACCCGGGGCACCAATCAACAGCGGCAAAGTACCGGCAGCCTGGGCAAATACAGGCGCGTGAATCAGGCCCGCCAATACAAGCCCCCAGGTGCGTAAGCGTAACTTAAACATTCGGCGTCCCACTCTGCACAGCAGATGCCACGGCCGCATAAGTCACAGCCTGCCCCGCCACCTGAGCGGTGTGCAGGCAGGTAATGGCCTGCCCGGTAACACCTAGCACCAGCCAAGCCCTCGCACCCTCAGGCCCCACCTCGACCGTCACCACCCGTTGTTGCGGACCTACCGCTAAAACAGACACCAGGCGCGAAGCATTCAATGTTGCATTTGCACTACCCAAGGTACGCCGCTGTATCCACTTAACGGCGAAAGGAAGCATCGCCAAAACAATGACGAATAGCACCACCACGAGCAGCGTCTGGCTCATCATGCTCGATCAGCCTTTGCTCAAGCGCTTCAAGCGCTCGGAAGGCGTCACCACGTCGGTCAAACGGATGCCGAACTTGTCATTCACCACCACAACTTCACCCTGGGCAATCAGGTATCCATTGATCAGAACGTCCATGGGTTCACCAGCGAGCGCATCCAGTTCGACCACCGAACCTTGCGCCAGTTGCAGGATGTACTTGATAGGGACCTTGGTACGCCCCAACTCCACTGACAAAGTGACAGGGATATCCAAGACCATATTGATGTCTTGGGAGGTTCCATCTTTAGCCTGCACGTTTCCGCCAAACAAAGGACCACCCTGCCCGACATCTTCCACCTTTGCGTCGGAAACCTTTTGCTCTTCCAAGGCCTCGGCCCAGGCGGCCATCGGATCTTCAGCTTCGTCGTTCTTGTTATCCGTTGCCATTTAAATCTCCTGGGGAATTACTTTCACTGCCTCGCAAACACTCTTCAATACGAATCGCATACTTCGAATTGTGCGTTCCGTACTGGCACTCAAATATCGGCACACCGCCGATAGAAGCCCGAATCCGAGGCTCCCGCTCCAGCTCGATAAAGTCGCCAGGCTTCATACTCAGAAGCTGCTCTACCGTGGCTTCTGCTTGGGCCAGTTCGGCTACCAACGTAACTTCAGCCGACTGGATCTCCCGGCTCAGCAAGGTGATCCAGCGCCGATCCACCTCCACGGAATCACCCTGCGTAGACGAATACAACACGTCCCGGATGGGCTCCAGCGTCGAATACG
The DNA here is from genome assembly GCF_031458075.1 of Rhodoferax ferrireducens. Lineage (GTDB taxonomy): Bacteria > Pseudomonadota > Gammaproteobacteria > Burkholderiales > Burkholderiaceae_C > Rhodoferax_B > Rhodoferax_B ferrireducens_A. Next base: position 19,285 of record NZ_JAVDXT010000005.1, read on the forward strand.
GCATGCAAATATGGATCGCGCCGGCGATATCGCCAATTTCGAGCTGAAACACAGTCGAAACCACGATCTCGCTCGGCGTTGCAATATTGGCAAACTGGGGCTGCATCTCCGAGCGCTGGTAGTCCAGCTCCAAGGGGTAGATGCCATGCCAGGCTTTTTTGTACTCCGCACAGACGACATCCACCAGGCGATTGATCACCCGCTGCTCCGTCATGGAAAACTCTCGCCCTTCGATACGCGTTTGGAACTTGCCGACACCACCATACAAGGTATCGATCACCCCAAACACCAAAGAGGGCTCACAAACGATCAAGCCACTGCCGCGCAAGGGGCGGATCGCCATGATGTTGAAATTGGTGGGAACCGCTAGTTCTCGCAAGAACGCGCTGTAGCGCTGCACCGAAACCGTCCCTACGGAAATTTCAGGGCTTCTGCGAATGAAGTTAAAAAGGCCAATGCGGAAATTACGGGCAAACCGCTCGTTGACGACCTCCATGGTCGGCATGCGGCCCCGGACAATACGCTCCTGGCTGGAGATATCGTAGTTGCGGATTTCACCCGCCTCGAAAACTTCCTCTGCCGCTTTTTGGCTTTCACCGGTGACGCCCTCCAGCAGGGCATCAACTTCTTCTTGCGATAAGAATGATTCACTCATGAAGCGACTCCATGGTGGCCCATCATTGGATGATGAAACTGGAGAACAGAATGCTCAGCACCGGATTGGCCGCTGCAGCGGATTTCTTCTTGGCCGCGCTCTTCTTCTTGGGTGCGGCATCTGCGGCAGGCTCTTCTTCGTGCTCTTCCACCTCGTAACCCAGGGGAGTAGACACCTCGCGCAAAATATCGCGCGCCAGCTTCTCTTTGCCTTCTTTAGTTAGTAGCTCGTCCGACGTGTGCTGCGAAATCAATAGCAAAACACCGCTGCGGATAGTAGGCAAATTCGCCTTGACGGCATCTGAAGTCTTTTGATCCACCACGCCAATGGTGATACCAATCTGTACAAACTTCTCCCCACCCGGATCGGCCAAGTTCACGACCATATTGTCCATGGGAAGAAATACGGGAGGCACCATGTGCTTGGCTTCAGCATGGGCCGCAGGAGCAGCATCCTCGCCATCCTCAGAGGCAGGAGCGCGCAAAAAGACAAACCACCCACCACCCGCAAGCACCAATAACAAAATGACCGCCACGATGATGACGATCATTTTTTTGCCCTTGGCCTTAGGGGGCGCGGACGCTTCAGCGGCAGCAGGTGCAGACACAATAATTCCTTCCGGGGTGGGGCTTTTCACGGCCCACGTTCGCCATCAACTCAACATGTATGGATGCATTATTTATCCAAACAAGTTTACTGGCAGCCAGATAAGCGGTACAAAACCGCCGTATTCACACCACTCAGAACAATAAGAGCACGGACTCCTGGCGCACCCAGCTATACAAACAAATCAACCGCACGACCAGAAGTACGTGCAGGCACCACCGCCCGAACCGCCAGCTCCTCCGATACATTGCGCGCAGCATTCTGCCTATCTTCGGAAGGCGCACGGCGCTCACGGGCCCCGGCACCACCAGCCCCAGAGGAGCCCACGGAGAGACCGGAAAGCACCATGCCCTCTTGCTGCAGCAAATCCTTGAGATGGGCCGCAGCTCCGGTCAACAGCTCCCGGGTTTCCACTTGGTCCGTACGGAACTCGACATGGGCCTCATTGCCAGACAGGGAAATGCTCACCTGCACAGGCTCCGCACCCGCGCCATCGAACGTCAACTCCGCATTCTGGATGCCCTGGGATATCCAATAGTTGACCTGGTCCGCAATGGCTGCTTCAGGAGCTATCTGGGCGGCATCCACCGCCACGGCAGTGCTGTCGAATTGAACCGTGGGGGTAAATTGATGCTGCCCTATGCCGCCTTCATGGCCCCGCTCCCCCTTTACCGCCGAAACATCCTTGGTCTCTAGAGCGGTAGCCTTCAGTGCGGCGGCGGCATCTGATGCCAGCTGGGTTGCCGAGGGTTCCGTCACCGGCATCACCCACTTACCGCCCTCCGCCAAGCTGGCCAGGCGATCCGCACGGACATCCGCGACCGCGGTACCCAGCACAGGTTTGGCAGCCCCTTTTTTACCGGCCTCCGCCAGACCGGCTGTTGCCTGCCCGGCATCTGCTGCCGCTGTACTGCCGGCAGCCAGGCGACTTTGAATTTGCTCAAAAACCGAGGCGTAGTTCGCCAAATTGGCCGACTGAGCCTGGCGGTCCGATGCCGTCAATTGCGCCCCCCCCTTACCTGCATCAGCCACACCCGAGGCCATCGTGCCAAGCTCACCGACCAGATTTGACGCCTCCGACTGCTCCGCTCCGGCTTGCGGCAATGTGGCCGGCGTCGCCACCGGCACAGCTGGAGCAAGCCAAATAGCGTCTGGCACCACTGTATCTTTTGCCGGCTTGCTGGCACCTGCTGATTTCTTGCGTGCCAGCCCTTTGGCCTCGGAATCCTCGTCTGCAGAGGCTTCTACGACTTTTTCCGGAGAGGCCTCCGGCTCTTTATCCAGCCCATTCAGCAAGTTGGAAAACGCATCCGGTTCCTTGTCGCCGTTTGCGCCATCGGCTTTGGACCTCGCTCCGCCTTGCTGGATCTCACCAGCCTTTGGCACCAGCGCAACAGGAACACTTTCGATACTCATGACACCCCCTCACCAAATTGCTGGTCTATTGATTTTCCAAACCGTAACGCCGCAAACTCATCGATTTGCTTTTGTTCACGGCGACTCTGCAGGCGGTCCGCCTCCAGCTGCTTGTTTCGGCATACTTGCTTCAATGTAGCGACCCGTATCTCTGCATCCGCCAATTGCTTCTTTGCAACGTCAACCCATCGGGCCTGGTCGGCCAAAATGCCCTGCTGCATCTGAATCGCCTGCGCCAAACGCTCCATAAATTGGTAATGGTGGCGCATCATCTCCGGCAATGCACAGTTCTGCGCCTGCACCATCCAGCGGTCCTCAGTTTCGGTGGCGTAGGTTTCCAGCTGCTCCAACTGGTTCTTCGCTCCCAGGTACTTCTGCTGCGCCTGCCCTAATGCACGGCTTGCCTCATCGCGCTTGAGATGCGCCACATCAATCGCCACCGCCAATGTTTTGAGAAGCGTCATAGTGGCCCCAATTTACGCTTTTGCGAGCTCATCGGCTACCAGGAGCTTTGGTGATGCTCCGCTCCATGTCGGTCAAGCTCTGCTGCAGAGAGGCGGATACATACATGCCCTGCTGCAAGAAGTCGGTCATGCCACCATTCAGGCGAATGGCTTCGTCCAGCCCAGGGTCCGAGCCGCTCGCGTAAGCCCCGATTTGCACCAGATCACGGCCCTTCTGGTAGCGCGAATTGATCACCCGGAACTTTCGAGCAATCTCGAAGTGTGCCGGCGACACCACGTTATGCATCACCCGCGATGCCGATTGCTCTATATCGATTGCCGGGAAATGCCCGGCCTCGGCCAGGGAGCGCGACAACACAATATGCCCGTCCAGAATCGCCCGGGCCGCATCGGCAATCGGGTCTTGCTGGTCATCCCCCTCCGACAGCACGGTATAGAAGGCGGTAATTGATCCTACACCGTTCAACCCATTTCCACTGCGCTCCACCAACTGCGGCAACTTGGCAAAGCACGAAGGTGGATAGCCCTTGGTAGCCGGAGGTTCGCCAATGGCCAAAGCAATTTCACGTTGCGCCATGGCAAACCGGGTCAACGAATCCATCAGCAACAAGACATGCTGGCCCTTGTCCCGGAAATACTCAGCCACAGCCGTCGCATAGGCAGCGCCTTGCAAGCGCAGCAGTGGCGGTGCATCGGCCGGTGCAGCCACGACCACGGAACGGGCGCGCCCGTCTTCGCCCAAAATATCTTCAACAAACTCTTTGACTTCCCGACCCCGCTCGCCGATCAGGCCGACCACGATCACATCCGCCTTGGTATAGCGGGCCATCATGCCCAGCAACACGCTCTTGCCCACCCCAGAGCCAGCAAACAAACCAATACGCTGCCCCCGGCCCACCGTCAACATGGCATTGATCGCACGCACCCCGGTATCGAGCGGTTCACGCACCGGATCGCGATCCATAGCATTAATCGGCTGGCGATCCAAAGGCACGGCCATCACATCTTGCATCGGACCGCCATGGTCCAAGGGTACGCCTTGGGCATCCACCACCCGCCCTAGCAAGCCATCTCCCAGTGGCAAACGCAGCACACCTGCCGTCGCGACTTTGTCGCGCGGCGCATCCCCCAACCGAGGTACCGCGATGTAAGGCGCTGCAGGCACCACGCTGGCTCCGCTGCGCAGGCCATGCACATCGCCAGCGGGCATCAGGTAAGCACGGTCGTTCGAAAACCCCACCACCTCCACCAAGACGGAGGGGCCACCCTCCATGGAAACGTTGCATTGCGACCCCACTGGAGTACGGATACCAACTGCCTCCAACACCAGGCCGGCCAAACGGGTCAACGTGCCTCGCACCTCCAAGGGGCTTCCACTATCGACGCGCTGCTGCGCATCCGCCATAAAGCGTGACCAAAGGGGCAGGCCTTCAGGCTCCATCGTCAACATCCGTCCAGGCCGATGTCAGCCCCAAATTGGCGACCGCACGCTCCCAACGCTTAGACAAGGTGCCGTCGATGACCGTGCCGCCAGACTCCACAAAACAGCCACCGCGCTCAACCGCATCATCGGCCAGCCAGGTCAATGTCGGAGAAGGAAACGCTTCTTGCAATGGTTCGCGCAGCACCTCCAGGTCCAAGGGATGCAATTTGACAATTGCCCGCTTGCCATCCATGACCAGCATACCGAGCGCCTCTCGAATCACGGGCTCCAAGGCGGTCTTGTCGATGGCAAGCTCACGCCGTACCACTTGGCGCGCCAAACTGCATGCAAGCGCCAGTACCTGCTGCGCAATATCTTGTTCCGCTTGGGTCAATCGCTCCTGCATGCCAGACAATATTTGTGCCAGCGCACGCGCCGTCTCCACGCCCTGCCCCTGCACGAACGCGTCCAAACGCTGGTTTCCCTCGTTCATCGCCTCGGTATGGCCCTGCGCATACCCGGCTGCATGGCCATCTTCCCAGGCCCGATCCAGCCGGACCTGCTCGGGCTCTTCCGGCTCTGGTTCTGGCTCCGGAAGCTGCTCCACCACCAAGGCCGGAGGGCCTACGGAACCAAACTGCCACTCCGATACAACCCCCAGTTCTTCACTGCGAATGAAGCGGGAGTGGGTCCGGGCTTTAGACGAAGCTGTCATCGCCACCCGTTCCCAATACAACCTGTCCTTCGTCCACTAAGCGACGCACAATTTTGAGCACTTCCTTCTGCTGAGCCTCGACTTCTGACAAGCGCATTGGGCCACGGGATTCCAGATCTTCGCGCATCGTTTCTGCCGCGCGAGACGACATATTGGCCAAGATTTTCTCTTTCAACTCTGGCCCCGCGCCCTTCAAGGCCACGATCAAGGTCTCCGATGCCACTTCTTTCAGCACCAGTTGGATGGACTTGTTGTCCAGCTTGATGACGTCATCAAAGACAAACATCTTGTCGACAATCTTCTGCGCCAGATCCGAGTCAAAGCCTTTGATCGACTCGATGACCGTGCCTTCGATATTGGCACCCAGCAAATTGATGATTTCGGCCGCCGCCTTGACGCCACCCAGGGAGGTCTTGCGGATCTTGTCGCCGCCCGCCAGGACCTTAAACAAAACCTCGTTCAAATCCTTCAGCGCAGTAGGCTGGATACCCTCCAAGGTGGCCACCCGCAACAGCACCTCGTTACGCTGGCGTTCAGTCAATTGCTTCAGCACTGCCGCCGCCTGCTCGTAGTCCAGATGTACCAGGATAGCTGCAACGATTTGGGGGTGCTCATTGCGCAGCAGCTCGGCGACAGACAGCGGGTCCATCCACTTCAGGCTTTCAATCCCGGATACATCCCCGCCCAGCAAAATGCGGTCAATCAGCAGTGAAGCCTTATCGTCGCCCAGCGCGCGCCGCAGCACCGCCTTGACATAGTCGGCGGTATCGGTGACCAGCAGGCTTTGGGCTGCGGCTGCGCTGGTAAACCGCACCAACACCTGGTCGACCTTTTCCCGTGTCACAACCTTGGTCTTGGCAATCGTTTCGCCCAGCTTTTGTACTTCTTTCGGCGACAGATGCTTAAAAACCTCGGCCGCCTCTTCTTCGCCCAGAGACATCAGGAAAATGGCGGCGTCGGTGAGACCTTGTTCATCCATGGTGCTCTTTCATGCGCCGGCCTCTCAGCCTGCGGACTCTCCGTTAATCCAGTTTTTCACGATATTGGCGACTGCCGTAGAGTTGGTTCGGGCCAGTTCTCGCGCATCCTCCAGCCGCAGCTGGTGCTCGGTGGGGGCCAGTACCTGCACACCATCCTCGTTAAATGTCGTCGGCCGCTGCGTATCGTTGGCAACCAAGGCATCCAATGGCCCGCCCAGAGAGCCCATCGCCGGCGAACCATCGGGCCCGAAGCCACCACCCACGGGACCACCTGAAGGGGCGGCCTTGGGAGTCGCCATAGCCTTCAAACCAGGGCGTACCAAGCCCAGAATAACCAGGGCCGCCAGCAACAGCGTGCCCACAGGCCAAGCCAGGCTGCGCGCCATCTCCAGCGTCTGCGGTTGCTTCCAGAGAGGTGTGTCGTCCACCACCGGGGCTTGCACCATAAACGGTGCGTTCATCAGGTTCACAGAGTCGCCGCGGTCTTTGTTGAAGCCAATCGACTCCCGCACCAGGGCAGTCATCTGTTCGATTTGCTGCTCGCTCAGAGCCTTGGTGACGGGTTTACCCTTGTCATCTTCGGTGGTGGCGTGGTTCACGACCACGGCGGCGCTCAAGCGCTTGATGGCACCGGAGCCCCCCCGCACCACCCGCACCGTCTTGTCCACCTCGTAATTGGTAACAGACTCTCGTTTCATGGTGCCGCCATTGGCACCTGCCGCTGCATTGCCCCCCCCGGCCGTCAAAGGCACGGCCGCCCCATTGATGGGTGCCGCTGCCGACGCTGGCGGCTGGTTGGAGGTTGCACCAGGAACACCGCTCGGACCCGCGTTGGCCGCGTTGCCGCTGCTTTCCACCACTTGCTGGCTCCGCACCGCGCTTGCGTCACTGGCCAGATTGGGCTTGTGCATCTCGGCAGTCGACTCGGTCTGCGAAAAATCAACTTCCGCAGTCACCTGGGCCTTCACATTCTGCCGCCCCACAATGGGCTCCAGCATGTCCAAAATACGGCGGCTGTATTGCTGTTCTATGCGCTGCACATACTGCAACTGCTCTGCATCGGCACCACCGGTGGTGCTATCGGGCGACTGCGACAACAGCTTGCCTGTGTCGTCCAGCACACTCACGGCGCTGGGCTGCATCTCTGGCACGCTGGAAGCCACCAGATGCACGATGCCCGCCAACTGGGTACGGTCCAACGACTGACCGGGGTGCAAACTCACCAGAATGGATGCCGAAGGCTTTTGCTGTTCTCTGAAAAACCCGTTCTGGTTGGGCAACGCCAAGTGCACACGGGCACTGGAGACCGAGGACAACGCCTGTATCGAACGGGTCAGTTCCCCCTCGAGCCCGCGCTGAAACGCCAGGCGCTCCTGGAACTGCGTCATACCAAAGCGGTTGGCTTCCATCAGCTCGAATCCGGAAACCGAGCCCTTGGGCAAACCCAGCGACGCCAGCCGCAAGCGGGTGTCGTGTACCCGGTCGGTGGGCACCAGGATGGCCCCGCCACCCTCAGTGTACTTATAGGGAACATTCATTTGCGACAGCTGCGCCACGATGGCGCCGCCATCTTTGTCCGCCAGATTGGCGTACAGCACCTTGTATTCGGGTTGCCGCCCCAGCACCAGAGCGGCAATCACCACCACCACCAGCAAGGCAATACCCGCACCCAAGCGCATGCGCTGCGGGCGGTCCAAATTGGCCAGCCTTTGCGTCAACGGTGAACTAACGGGTATTTCGGCAACTGCAGACATCATGCTTTCCGGATCGGTATGGCGCGAGCTTGCTCCACGGACAATGGAGATTATTCGGGCTGGCCGCCAAACCATCGACCCAATAAGCTGGGGATTTGGCAACCATTTCCCCGCAATGCTACAGCGTCGGTGTCGCTACGATCCAGGCATTGCATCCATCACCAGGAGGAACCGCCATGGATCTCCGCTTGTCACCCATTTCGCCCAGCCTGCCCAGCCGTACCGGGGCCACCTCACGCATCAGCCCGGCAGCCACACAAGACACCAAAAGTGCCGGCTTTGCAGGCGCGCTAAAAGGCGCACTCACAGAGGTCAGCGCCGCGCAGAACAATGCAACCCAGCTGCAAAAAGAAGTGCAGATGGAAAACCCGAACGTCAGCTTGGAAGAAACGATGGTGGCGATCCAGAAAGCGCAAATCGGCTTTCAGGCCACGTTGCATGTACGCAACCGCATGGTGCAGGCGTACAGCGACATCATGAATATGCAGGTCTAACACCTGCTTGACTGGGCTCTCCCTGGCGGGAGCGCCCTCCCGCCCCTCAATGCAGCAGTTGGGGGCGGCGCTCCAGAATCTGTTCAAACTGCTGAATCCAGGGCTCGGTCAAACAACGGATTTGCGCGTCGTTGCGCAAAATACGTTGCATGATGCGGGCCTTTTCTGTTTTGTGCTCAGGAGTCAGCTGCTCCGCCAACGACTGGTGGCGCAGTTGCTCGATCAACACCGCACAAGCCCCCTCATAGCGCACGACCTCGTCCCAGTTCTCATGCTGGGCAGCCTGCAGCATCTTGTGGCTGCTGTCTTCAATGGCTTTGTAATAGTCAATCAGAATTTGCGACATAGTCTGGGTCCGGCACGATAGGTGAATTTAGATTTTTGCGACAGGAGACACAGCGATGCTTTTCCAGGCATCAAACACAGGGGCAATCAATTGCACGACCTCGTCAACCAAAGCCGCATCATTTTTGAGATTGGCCGTCGTCAGTTGCAAGATGCTGTAGTTGTATACACCACGCAGGTTGAGCGCCAGATCACCACCAGATTCGATATCCAGCGACAACTTCAGACCCTCGTCCAGAATGCGCACTGCCTTGGACAAGGCATTACCCTTGCCTTCCAGGTCGCCGCGGTCGATACAACCACGGGCGGAATACAGAGATTGCATCAAAGCTTCAAACAACAGGCAAACCACTTGGTGCGGACTGGCTCCCTCTACACTGGTTTGAGCGCCGACTCGCTTGTAAGCAGATGCAGCTCGGGCGCTAACTGGAGTAAACATGGTCGTGGATTCCATTGGACTTGATACTTTAGTTATCGGCATGGCCCATAGAAACTCAAATCAAAAATTGGCATTTGGAAAAATTCAGATCCCTGGGTACACAACAGCGAGCAGTACTCCTATTTACTGCTGCTATTCCAAACCTCTACCTGCTGCGTGATGTAGGTACTAAGCGCACTCAAGGTGGCCATCTTGGTGTCCAGCGCGGTATAGGTGGCACGCAAACGCTTTTCTACGGCTGCTGCACGTGCAGTCACCTTGTCCTGCTCGGCTGTATTGCGCTTGGTCTCCGCGGCCAGCGCATCGGCCTTGTTGTTCATTGCACCACTGAAGGACAGCAAATCCGTCGTGAAGGCTTTCACCTTGCGTGCCAAGCCATTGCTGGCGACATCGTTGTTGTTCTGGGCAAAAAAGGTTTTGACCTTGTCCGGGGTATCCAGTGCCGTACTCAGCTTGGCTGCATTCACAGTCAAATTGCCGTCTTGACCCATGCTGATACCAAGTTCATACAAGCGGGTCACGCTGCCACCTGTCGTAGCCGTTCCCATCATCGAACGCAAGCTGTTGCGCAAGCCAATCGCCGTGGCATCCCCCTGCAAATCCCCTGATGTTTTCGAGGTGGCATCGTAAGCCGTGGCATCGGCCAGGTATTTGTTGACGGCGTTGTAGGCATCCACAAAGGCCTGGATATTGGTCGTCAATGCCTCTTTGTCGTTGGTGGCGGATATCTCCACGTTGGTACTGGTCACCTCGGATGCGGTAATCGTCAAACCCGCAATCACGTCCTTGAACTTATTGGTCGTGGAGGTCACGGCAATGCCGTTGATCGTAGCCTTGGCGTTTTGCCCGGCCTGGTAGGTGTTGGCGCCCATGCCGTAGGGGGTAACCGCCGACAAATCAAAGGCCAGACGCGACAAACCACTGCTATCGGTGTTGTTCCCATCGCCATCGGTGGCCAGGATACGAAAACCTGCGGCCTCTCCTGTGGCGGACGAACGCAACATCAAACGGTCGCCAGACGCATCGGTCAACACCGTCGCCACCAGGCCCGAGCCGGAATCATTGATCTTGGTTGCGATCTGGGCCATGGTGTCGGTAGCCGTCACCGTCACAGCCACGCTGGCCGCCGATCCTGCCGTAAAAGCATTGCTGGCCCAGGTGCCCAGCTGCAAGGTCAGGGTGCCCGAAGACCCGAGCGCCGCGCCGGCAGTCACCGCAGTTGACGCCGTAGACTGGGCTTTGGCCAGCTGCGACACCCCGACGTTAAAACTGGTCGCCGAGGCCAGGCCGGTTACAGAAGCCGACACCGCCGAGCTATTCGAGGACGACACCGACAGGCTGTTCCAGCCGCTGTCCAGCGTCATTTTGGAAGCAGCATCCGACAAGGTGGACACCAGCGACTTGATCTGCGAATAGTCGGAGATTTTGGTCTGGATAATCGTGGCCTTGGTTTGCAGCGTTGTCAAAGGCTGCTTTTCCAACGCCACCAGCTTGGTGATGATGGACTCCACCTCCAAACCACTGCCAATACCGGTTGATGAAATACCCATGATGACCTCCGAGAGCGGTGCCTGCCACGCTGAATGCGAATAGCTGTATTTGTATCCGCATTCCAGAAGGCAAAACGGCGGATAAAGGGGGTTCCTTTATCCGCCTTCGAGTTTTAGCACCTTTTTACCAATAAGCAACCTGCATATCGGGGTCGCCTTGGCAACCCGAACCTGCAGACCGCGGTGCTTACAAACTTATTGCAGCAGAGACAGCACGCTCTGTGGCAGCTTGTTGGCCTGGGCCACCATGGCGGTACCCGCCTGTTGCAGGATCTGGGTGCGCGACAGATTGGCGGTTTCCGACGCGAAGTCAGCATCCACAATCCGGCCACGTGCAGCGGAGATGTTTTCCACGCTGATCGCGATATTGCCCACGGCGCTTTCAAAGCGGCTTTGCAAAGCACCCAGATCCGCACGTGCCGAATTCACCTGGTCGATGGCCGCATCGATCTTCTTCAGGGCCACCCAGGCATTGCGCTGCGTGTCCACCGTCAAAGTGTCGATACCCAGGGCATCGGTAGTGGTATTGGTCGCATTGATATTGGAAGCCAATGCGCCGCCGGCCAGGCCGGTGGTGGCGGTGGTGAAACCAGCCAGGGTCACGACCTTGGCATCGCCAGCCGAGTCCAGTTCGCTGGACATCAGGTCGATACGGTAGGTCTGGTCGTCGTTTTGCGACAGAAATGCTGTCACACCGGTATCAGCAGACTTACGGTTGATCGCCTCAACAATTTGACCCATGCGTTCTTCGCCAGAGCTGGCAGCGGCAATCGCCCCCAGATCGAAAGCGGCCGAGTCACCGGTCACCGACACGGTCAACACGTTGGTGGCGATAGAAGTCAGCGTGCTGACGGCGGAGGCATCAACATTGCTGGCAGCTTGGTCGAATGCGTAAGACACATCGGACAAACCCGAGGCAGTAGAGTCCGTCAGTGCACCCACAGAAATGTTGTCACCAGCGTTGGCACCCACTTGGAACACCGCACCGGCGAACGAACCGTCCAACACTTTTTTACCGTTGAAGGTGGTTTGCTTGGCAATCCGGTCGACTTCGTCGGTCAGCTGGGAAACTTCAGCCTGCAGCGCGGCACGGTCGGCCTTGCTGTTGGTGGCATTGCTGGCCTGTACCGCCAGTTCACGCATGCGTTGCAGCATGTCGCCAACCTTGCCCAAAGCGCCTTCAGCGGTTTGCGCCAGCGAAATACCGTCGTTGGAGTTACGGGCACCGACCGTCAAACCTTTGGCCTGGGTCAGGAAACGCTCGGAAATCGCCAGACCGGCGGCGTCGTCCTTGGCGCTGTTCACCCGCAAACCCGAGGACAAACGTTGCATAGACGTCGCCAACGAGTTGGCCGACGACATCAAATTGCGCTGCGCATTGAGCGAATTGATGTTCGTATTGATAGAGGTGGACATTTCAAAGCTCCTGAAGGGTTGAGTTCAATGACGAACCAGTGAAAAGGCCCGTTGAGTATGTTTTCGGGTGCCCCACAGAAAACTTTAGGCCTGACATGTAAATAACCCGGCTTTTCTGCCGCTTATCGCGCCACTGCATTTTTGCCCGATGCCCACAATTTACTTACCGCTCATGGTCGTTGGCCAGCTGAGCTGACCCGAACTGGCATAGGCCAACTTTCATCTGAAAAAGGAGCTCCGTAATGGCTGCAACGATCAACACGAATATCAATTCGCTCAATGCGCAGCGCAACCTGGCAACCTCGGCCAACTCGCTGGCAACCTCCATGCAACGTTTGTCCTCGGGTTTGCGGGTGAACAGCGCCAAGGACGATGCCGCCGGTTTGGCCATTTCGGAGCGTATGAGCACCCAGGTGCGCGGCCTGACCGTAGGCGCACGCAACGCCAACGACGGTATTTCGCTGGCGCAAACCGCTGAAGGCGCGTTGGGCAAAGTGGGCGACATGCTGCAACGTATGCGTGAATTGGCCGTGCAGGCCAGCAATGCCACCAACAGCAAGGCCGACCGCGCCGCGCTACAGGCCGAAGTCTCCCAGTTGACCGACGAAGTCGACCGGATTGCCAAGCAAACCTCGTTCAACGGCAAAAAGATCCTCGACGGCTCGTTTGCCGGCGCCGTATTCCAGGTAGGCGCCAACTCCGGCGACGTCGCATCTCTAGGTGCATTGACCAATTCGACCGCCAAGGGTCTGGCCGACATCTCCTATGCATTCGACCAATCCTCCAGCAATGTGGACGCTTCTGCCGTCAGCACGCTGACATCCATCGCCACCAATACATTGACGATCTCGGTGACAGGCGACACCGCAGCCTTCGACCTGGGCGCCATCGAAGCGGCCAACTCGGGTGAAGAACGCATGGGCCAGGTGATCGAGGCCATCAACCGCAAGTCCTCCGACACCGGTGTCACCGCCTTCCTGTCGCAAAACGACGACCAAACCTACCGCATTGACCTGATGTCCGCCGAACTGGACTCGGCCGGCGATGCCAAAGTTGTGACGCTGGCGGGCTTCTCGCTGGCCACCACCGGGCTAGCCGCTACCACGCTGGCCTCTAACATCAACGCCACCGACACCACCACCGACGCTCTGGGCATCGACACCTTGACGGTCGACACACAGCGCAACTCCTGGGTGGCCCTGAAGAAGATCGACGCCGCCATCGACCAGGTGAACTCGGCGCGCGCCGGTCTCGGTGCTTTGCAAAGCCGCTTTGAAAGCGCGGTCAGCAACATCAGCATCCAGATCGAAAACCTGGCCGCCGCCAAAGGACGGATCGTAGACGCCGACTTCGCCCAGGAAACCGCCAATCTGTCGCGGACCCAGATCCTGCAACAGGCTGGTACCGCCATGGTAGCCCAGGCCAACAAGCTGCCACAGAGCGTGCTGACCCTGCTGCAACAGTAAGCCGGTACCTACGCCCCAAACAAAAAAGACCCCTCGGGGTCTTTTTTGTTTGGGGCTCAGTTCTTAGACAAAACAGGGCTCCAGCGCTTATTTAGATTGCGCTAGCAGCTATGGATAACATAGCAACCGACGATTTTGCATACAAACGTTTACCTAACCCACGCGCTTCAGGAAGCCTTCGGGCGCCACCGTCACCATCAGTCGCGACTCGGCGGTCGGGTCCACCGCAAACTCCGGGTGGCTCTTCAGCCATTGGCGGGTGGCGGTCTTGGGGTTGTTGCCGATGTCCCAGGGGCGGTCGGCAAAGAATTTGGACGGCATGTCTTCTACAAAGGTGTCAAACACCACGCAGTAGCTGCCCGGAGTGACCAGCGGCGCATACGCATCCAGCTCGCCCAGCACATGGTCGTGGGTGTGCATGGAGTCCAGAAACACCATCACTTTTTTGTAACCCTGGGCCGCCGCCCGCACCTGGGCCACCACATCCGAGTCGATGGACGAGCCCTGCACCATGTGGATACGGCTGGCCATGGGGTGGGCTTCGATAGCCGCGCGGTTGTGCTCGCGGATGTCGATGTCGATGCCGATCACCTTGCGCGCCGACACCCGCGGGTCGATGCTGTTGCCGCTTTCAATCGCATCGCACATGTCCAGCATGGCCAGCATGGACGCGCTGAGTACCAGCGAGCCCCCGTGGGCAATGCCGGTTTCGATGATGAGATCCGGCCGCACCGTCCACACCAGCTCCTGGATGGCCACCATGTCCTGCGGGTACTGGATGATGGGCCGGCCCAGCCAGTCAAAGTTGTATACATACTTTTTGTCCATCGACGTTTGCAGCCATTGGCGCGACAAATCTTTGAACGCGGCGTCCTGCGCGTAGGCGCTGAGCCGCTCTTGGCGCTCGGCCGCGAATTGTTGTTCTGGGGTGCTCATGGTGATCTCCTGTTGACATCAAGGTGTGGAATGGACCAGGGCGGCCAGGCCCTGCTCCAGCGTAAAAGCAGGTCGCCAGCCGGTGGCCAGCAAGCGGGTGTTCTCGCCCACCAGCATCGGTGGGTCGCCGGGGCGGGCGGTTGCCAGGGCCAGTACCGGGGCCGGGTCGGCGTTGCACAAACGGGCCAGGGTCTGCACCACGTCGCCGATCAGCGCCGGTTGGCCCGAGCAGATATTGAAGTTGCCCTTGCAGCCCTGCAGCAGCAGGGTCGCCAGCGCATTCGCCGCATCCGGCACATACAGCATGCCGCGGTAAGCCGCCAGATTCACCCCGAAAGGCTCTGCCTGGCCGCGGAACACCCGCAGCAGCGAGGGCAGCATGCGCTGGGTGGCCTCGCCCGGGCCGAACGGGAAGAAGATATGGCCCCAGGCCAGCGACACACCGCGGGCAGCGCACAATGCCGCGGCCATGCGGCGGGTCGCGTCCTTGGCCACACCGTACAGCGTGGCCGGCGCATAGGGCGTGGCGTCTTCGCGCAGATAGCCGGCGGCCCAGTCGTATTCGGCGCAAGTGCCGGCAATGGCCACATGCCGGCCACCGGCGTCGCAAAAGGCTTGCAGCAGGCGCAGGGTCGCGTCGACCCAACGAAAGTTCAGCGGCGACGCCCAGTACACGCCGTATTCGGTGGTCCAAGCCAAGTGCAGAAGATGGCTGGCACCGGCCTGCTGCACCGCCGTAGCCAAATTCGCGCCGTCGAGCAGATCGCAATGCACCAGGGGTACATCTTCAAAACCGGCCGGCAGGCTGCGGCCCAGTACCACCACCTCGCAGCCCTGCGCGCGCAGGCTGGCCAGCACGTAGCGACCCAGGTAGCCGCTGGCGCCGGTGAGCAGTACCTTCACGGCCACACGACCAGCCCCGGCACGGCGGTGACGAAGCGACCACCCCAGTCGCGGATATAGGCCAGTTGCTCCATCACCTCGGCCTGCAGGTTCCACGGCAGTATCAGCACATAGCGCGGCTGCTGGGCGCGCAGATAGGCTTCGTCGACGATGGGGATGCGGCTGCCGGGCAGGTACTTGCCCTGCTTGGCCGGGTTCTTGTCCACCACATAAGGCAGCAGGTGCGGGCGCACCCCGGCAAAGTTCAGCAAGGTGTTGCCCTTGGCGGCAGCGCCGTAGGCAGCAATGCTGTGGCCGGCATGCGCGCCGCTTACCAAAAATGAGAGCAGCTCGCGCGCTATCCGCCTGCTCTGGGCGCCGAATTGGCTATAGAAGTCGGGGCTGCGCATGCCAGCCGCTTCCTCGCCCAACAGCAGCTGCTGCACTGCAGGCGCCAGCGGCTGGGTGCCGGTATCGGAGCGCTGGGCAAACACGCGCAGGCTGCCGCCGTGGGTGGACAACTCTTGCACGTCGAACACCTGCAGGCCGTTGGCCGCAAAAATGCGCTGAACAGCGGTGAGCGACAAATAGGAATAGTGCTCGTGGTAAGCCGTGTCGAACTGGCACTGCTGCACCATCTGCTGCAGGTGCGGAAACTCGAAGGTGGCCACGCCCTGGGGTTTGAGCAACACGGCAAAGCCGGCGACGAAGTCGTTGATGTCCGGCACGTGGGCCAGCACATTGTTGGCCGCGGTCAAATCCGCCTGCCGGCCCTGGGCCGCCAGTTCCTGCGCCAGCGCCACGCCAAAGAAGCGCTCGACCACTGCGATGCCCTTGGCCTTGGCGGCGGCCGCGGTGCTGGCTGTCGGCTCGATGCCGTAGCAGGGCACAGCGGCGGCCTGCACGTATTGCAGCAGATAGCCGTCGTTCGACGCCACCTCAACCACCATGCTCTGGGCGCCCAGCGCAAAGCGCTGCTGCATCGCATCCACATAGCTTTTGGCATGGGCCAGCCAGGAGCTGGAGAAGCTGCTGAAGTAGGCGTAGTCGTCGTTGAACAGCGCATCGCGCCCGGCGTGGTCTTCGGTCTGCACCAACCAGCAGGTCTCGCAGACCAGCAGGCGCAGCGGGTACCAGAGCTCGGGCGCGTTCAGCGTGGTCTCGGTCAGATAGGCGTTGCTGGGCGGGGCGCTGCCCAGGTCCAGGAACGGCAGGCTCAGCGCACTGGCGCAGTGGCGGCATTTCACAAATGCACTCCTTCAAAATCGTCACCAATCAAGGCGTGTTGGGCGTCGCGCGGTGACAGGCCTTGCACCGGCAGCGGCCAGGTGATGGCCAGACGCGGGTCTTGCACATGCAAGGCGGCCTCGCTCTGCGCCGCGTAGGGCTGGGAATGGCAGTAGAGCATTTCCACGTTGTCGGTCAGCGCCTGGAAGCCGTGGGCGAAGCCCGGCGGAATCAGCAGCGCGCACTGGTTGTCGGCCGACAGGCGCTCGGCATGCCATTGCAGATAGGTGGGCGAGCCACGGCGCAGGTCCACCGCCACGTCCCAGACTTCGCCCTGCAAGCAGTTCACCAGCTTGGTCTCGGCATGCGGCGGGTGCTGAAAATGCAGGCCGCGCACCGTGCCCCGTTGGGCGGTGAAGGTGTGGTTGATCTGGGCGATAGGGCCGGTCCAGCCCGCCAGGGCCAGCTCTTCTGCGCAGAACAGGCGCGACAAAAACCCCCGCGCATCGCCCAGGCGCTGGCGCTGCACGCGCTGCAGCCCGGCCAGGGGTGTGGACTGGATGTCGAACCGGCTCATAGATCAAATAGGCCGTTGGCGCAGGTAATGATTGCGCCAATAGCTATAAATAAAATAGCAAGCATATTACAGCAGGCCATAGGCGGCAATCTGCGTGCGGCTGACCGCTGCCATGTCTTCACCCGCCAGCCAGGCGCGCTGCCAGGCGACGGTGTGCTCCAGCGCCTGGTCCAGGCTCCAGCGCGGCTGCCAGCCGAGTTCGGCGCGGGCGCGGGTGATGTCCAGCCGCAGCTGGCCAGCCTCGTGCGGATGTGCGCCACCCTCGGGGATTTCCACCTGGGCGCCCTGCCCCCAGAGCGCGGCCAGGCGTTGGGCGACCTGGCCAACGGTGGCATCGCCACGCGCATCGGGACCAAAGTTCCAGGCGCTGGCGGCATGGGACGACTGCGCCAACAGCGCCTCGGCCAGCCGCAGATAGGCCGACAACGGCTCCAGCACATGCTGCCAGGGGCGCACCGCGCCGGGGTAGCGCAAGTGCACCGGCCGCTGGGCGGCGAAGGCTTGCAGGCAGTCGGGCACCAGGCGGTCCGCCGCCCAGTCGCCGCCGCCAATCACGTTGCCAGCCCGGGCGGTGGCGATCTGCGCTGCGCCGGCCGCATGGAAAAAGCTGGCGCGGTAGCTGGCGGTGACGATTTCCGCCGCGCCCTTGCTGGCGCTGTAGGGGTCATGCCCGCCGAGCGCATCGCTTTCGCGGTAGGGGTAGACCCATTCGCGGTTGTCGTAGACCTTGTCGGTAGTCACCACCACCACGGCCCGCACGCTGGGAACGGAGCGCACGGCCTCCAGCAGATGCGCCGTGCCCATCACATTGGTGGCAAAGGTACCCAAGGGGTCGGCATAGCTGGCGCGCACCAGCGGCTGGGCCGCCAGGTGGAACACCACCGTGGGGCGGACGGCGGCCAGTGCAGCCTGCAAGGCCGCCCGATCGGCCAGATCGGCACGGGTGTCGCTGGCCAAGGTATCGGCCACCCGCGCCACCTCGAACAGGCTGGGCATGGTGTTGGGGTCCAGCGCATAGCCGTGCACCTGGGCGCCCAGCGCCTGCAGGCACAGACTCAGCCAGCCACCCTTGAAGCCGGTGTGGCCGGTGAGGAAAACCGGGGTATCGGTCCAAACGCCCATTACCAGCGCTTCCAGGGGGCTTTGCCGGACGACCAGAGTTCTTCCAGCAGGTTTTTCTCACGCAAGGTGTCCATGGGCTGCCAGAAACCGGTGTGCTCATAGGCCATGAGCTGGCCCTCCGCCGCCAAGCCAGCCAAGGGCTCGGCCTCCCAACTGGTGTTGTCGCCGGTAATGCGGTCCAGCACCTGGGGCGACAGCACGAAGAAGCCGCCGTTGATCAGGCCGCCATCGCCGCGCGGTTTTTCGGTAAAGCCCTGCACCACGTCGCCTTCCATGCGCAGCGCGCCGTAACGCCCCGGGGGCTGCACGGCGGTGACCGTGGCCAGCTTGCCGTGCTGCTGGTGGAAAGCGATGCTGGCGGTGATGTCCACGTCGGACACGCCGTCGCCATAGGTGAAGCAAAACGCGGCCTCATCCTTCAGGTAGTCGGCCACGCGCTTCAGGCGGCCTCCGGTCATGGAGTCGTCGCCAGTATCCACCAGGGTGACCTTCCAGGGTTCGGCATGCTTGTGGTGCACTTCCATGCGGTTACTGGCCATGTCGAAAGTCACGTCGGACATGTGCAGGAAGTAGTTGGCGAAGTATTCCTTGATGATGTAGCCCTTGTAGCCGCAGCAGATCACGAAGTCGTTCACGCCATGGGCCGAATACATCTTCAGGATGTGCCAGAGGATGGGTTTGCCGCCGATTTCGATCATCGGCTTGGGACGCAGATGCGTCTCTTCGGAAATCCGGGTGCCCAGGCCCCCGGCCAATATCACTGCTTTCATTTTTGCTGCTCCTTCCAGCGCGCGAACATCTGGCCATAGGCCTGCTCGACCTTGCGCGTAAAGCCCGCCTCGTCCATCAGCTGGCTGGCCTGCATCTGCGCACGCAGCGTGGCGCGCAGCTGGGCCAGGGCCGGCAGATCCGAGGCCAGGGCGACGACCTTGTTGACATACTCTTCTTCGGTCTTGGCAATCCACTCCGGATGGCCCACCCCGTGCAGGATGGCGCTGCCGATGCGGCCTACGCTGGGACGACCGGCCAGGGTGACAAACGGCAGGCCCATGTACAAGGTTTCGAACAAGGTGGTGCCCGAATTGTGCGGGAAGCAATCCAAGCCGATGTCGATGCCGCGCAGCACGTTCCACGGCGGACTGCTGTAGTCGATGTGCAGCCGCTCACGGTCTATGCCGTAGGCGACAAACTTCTGGGCCACCGATTCCTGCACCACCTGGTCTTTGAACGAACTGCTGTCCATCACCAGGTGGGCCGTAGGCAGGCGTTGCAGTATCTGGGCCCAGACGCGGATGGTATGGCGGTTGATGCGCACGCCGCGGGTCAGCGTGCCCAGGGTGATGTAGCCGCGCTCCAGCGCGGGCAGCGCATTGACTTCGCCCATGCTCGGACTGGGCCGGTAGGCGGCATAGCTACTGTCCGGCAGGCGCCAGGGCTGTTCTGAGAACAGATGCTCACAACCCGCCGGAGCGCTGGCTGCGTCGGTCAAGTAGTAGTCGATGGCTTTCAGGCCGGTGGTGTAGCCAAAGCCCATCCAGCTGAGCGACACCGGCGCTGGTTTGCGCGCAAACACGCCCAGGCGGTTGCCGGCGGTGTGGCCCGCCAGGTCGACCAAAATATCGATGCCGTCGGCCCGGATACGCTGGGCCAGTGCGTCGTCGCTCATGCCGCGGGTGGGCACCCAGTGCTCTACGTATTGCTTGTAGCGCTGGGTCGCCGCATCTTCCTTCACCAGATCGGCATAGGCATAGACATCCACCACATGGCGGTCATGCTGGGACAGCAGGGGCTCCATGAAGAAAGTACACGCATGGCCTTTGAAGTCGGGCGACATGTAACCGACCTTCAGCCGGCGCCCGGCTGCGGACGGATTGCTGTGCGGGAGCCAGGCCGATCGGTGCGGAGCACCAAAAAGCCGGTCGAACTCGGCGTAGTTGGCGTAGATCTCCTCTGCCGTTTTATCGGCGTCGTAGTTCAGTGCAAACAGCAGGCTGGAGAAAATACCCACCAGCTGCGGCTCCAGGGCCATGGCACGCCGGAAACTCACCTCTGCCTCGGCCAGACGTCCCTGCATCAGCAGGACCACCGCATGGTTGGCCCAGCCGGCGACAAACTCGGGCTTGATCTCCAGGGCTTTGACGGCACAGGCCTCGGCCTCGACCAGCCGGCACTGCTCCTTGAGGATGCCACACAGATTGCTCCAGGCCTCGGCGGCCTGGGGTTCGATCTCCACGGCCCGGCGCAAATCGGCCTCGGCTTCTGCCAACAAGCCCAGTTCACCCAGGAAGTTGCCGCGGTGGAAATAACCCACATGGCTGTCATCCGACACATCGACCGCTTTGCGGAAGCTGACCTCGGCCTCGGCCCGCCGTCCTTGCTGCTGCAAGACCCGGCCCAGATGCAAGGCCGCCTGCATATCGTCGGGCTTGAGCCGCAGCAGGCTGCGCCAGACCGATTCCGCCTCGACCAGTCCGCCCGACTCCTGCAACAAGCCCCCCAGGCTTTGGTGCGAGGCTTCAAAGTCGGGCTTGAGCCGCAAGGCTTCGCGGTAGCAAGGAATCGCCTCGTTGCGCCGCCCCTGGCCCACCAGGGTATTGCCCAGGTTGTGGTGCGCCTCGGCATCGCCGGGCTGCAGAGCAATCAGCGCGCGGTAGCAAGGCTCGGCTTGCCGCATCAGGCCCTGCTGCTCATAGGCCATGGCCAGGTTGAACAGCGCCTCGGTATCGTCGGGCAGGAGCTGCACTGCGCGTTGCTTGGCCTGCAAAGCGGCGTCGACATGGCCGCATTTCTGCGCAAACGAGCCCAGCAACTTCCAGCTGTAGCCATGGCGGGGATAGCGGGCGACCAGGGCCTGCGCGGCTTGTTCGCCTTCTGCAAAAGCTTGCTCCTGGTACAGGCGCACCAGACCGTTCATCGCGTCTGTACTGGGCACTGCCTCTACCGCCCCCACCGCGGTGCGGGTGGCCCAGCGCTCGAACATCTGGCCATAGGCCTGCTCCACCTTGCGGGTGAAGCGCTCTTCATCCATCAACTGGCTGGCCTGCATCTGCGCACGCAAACCAGCGCGCAGCCGGGCCAAGGCGGGCAGATCGGATGCCAGGGCGACGACTTTGTCTACATATTCGTCTTCGGTCGAGGCAATCCACTCCGGGCGACCCAATCCGTGCAGGATGGCGCTGCCGATACGGCCCACGCTGGGACGGCCGGCCAGGGTCACATAGGGCAGGCCCATGTACAGGGTCTCGAACAAGGTGGTGCCGGAGTTGTGCGGGAAGCAGTCCAGGCCTATGTCGATGCCGCGCAGCACATCCCAGGGGGGGCTGTTGAAGCCAATGTGCAGGCGCTCGCGCTCTATGCCCAGGGCCACAAATTTCTGCACCACATCTTCTTGTACTGCTGCATCCTGGAAAGACCGGCTGTCAACCACCAGATGGGCCGTCGGCAGACGCTGCAGCACCCGCGCCCAGACGCTGACCGTGTGGTGGTTGATGCGCACACCACGGGTCAGGGTGCCCAGCGTGACGTAACCGCGCTCCAGGGCCGGCAAGGGGTTCACCGCCCCCATGCCGTCGCCCGGGCGGTACACCGCATAGCAGCTGTCCGGCAGGCGCCAGGGTTCCTCGGAGAACAGGGCTTCGCTGCCCACCGGGGCGCTGACTTCGTCGGTCAGGTAGTAATCGATGGCGCGCAGGCCGGTGGTATAGCCGTAGCCCATCCAGCTCAAGGACACCGGAGCCGGTTTGCGCGCAAACACGCCCAGGCGGTTACCGACGGTATGGCCGGCCAGGTCGACCAGGATATCGATGCCGTCGGCCCGGATACGCTGGGCCAGATCGGCATCGCTCATGCCGCGCGTGGGCACCCAGTGCGCCACATGGCGCTGGTAGCGCTGGGTGACGGCGTCCTCCTTGTTCAGCTCGGCGTAGGCCGTGACCTCGACCACAGCCGGGTCGTGCCAGGCCAGCAAAGGCTCCATGAAGAAAGTGCAGGAATGGCTGCGGAAGTCGGGCGACACATAGCCGACCCGCAAACGCCGGCCCAGGCTGCGGTCATTGCCATGTGCGACCCAGTCGCCCCGGTACGGATCGCCAAATCGTCGCTCGTATTCGCGGTAGGCTTCAAAAATGGTTTCGGCGCTGTGCTCGGGGTGGTAGTTCAGCGTGAACAAAAAGTTGTCGTACACCCATTTATGCTGGGGTTTCAGCGCCAGAGCCGCCCGGAAATTTATTTCCGACTCGGCAATGCGGCCCATTTTTTGGTACGTGATGGCGAGGTTGTTATAGGCCTCCGCGTAGTCAGGGTTCAGCACCAAGGCCCGTTGCAAAGCGGCCTCGGCCAGCATGTAGTGCCCCTGGTCCTGCAATGACTGGCCCAGGTTACACGCCGCCTCGGCGTCCTGTGGCATCAGCTCCACAGCCTTCTTTTTGGCCGCCAGCGCCTCGTCCACCAGACCCAGGGGGTGCAGCATGGCGCCCAGGGCCTTCCAGCCAAAGCCTTCACGGGGGTACAAGCGCACCATTTCGCGCGCGGCCGCAGCACCCGCCACAAAGTCACGCGACTCGAAGAACGAGGCCAGCAAGCGCATCTCGTCCGCGCTAGGCGCATCGCGGCGCGTCACCAGCGCCGGTGTGTTGTCCACCTGCGATACCGGGTTCTGCTGGGCCCAGCGCGCGAACATCTGGCCATAGGCCTGCTCGACCTTGCGCGTAAAGCCCGCCTCGTCCATCAGCTGGCTGGCCTGCATCTGTGCGCGCAAACCAGCACGCAGTTGGGCCAGGAGGGGCAGATCCGACGCCAGGGCGACGACCTTGTCCACATACTCTTCTTCGGTCTGGGCAATCCACTCCGGCCGGCCGAGACCTTGCAGAATGGCGCTGCCGATGCGGCCCACGCTGGGACGGCCGGCCAGGGTAATGAAGGGCAGCCCCATGTACAGGGTTTCGAACAAGGTGGTGCCCGAGTTATGCGGGAAGCAATCCAGGCCTATGTCGATGCCGCGCAACACATCCCAGGGTGGGCTGTTAAAGCCGATGTGCAGGCGCTCGGCGGCTATTCCATACGCGCCGAATTTGCCTATCGCAGCATCGCGCACCGTCGGGTCCTTGAACGAACTGCTGTCGATGACGATATGGGCCGAGGGCAGGCGTTGCAGTATCTGGGCCCAGACGCGGATGGTATGGCGGTTGATGCGCACGCCGCGGGTCAGCGTGCCCAGGGTGATGTAGCCGCGCTCCAGCGCGGGCAGCGCATTGACTTCGCCCATGCTCGGACTGGGCCGGTAGGCGGCATAGCTACTGTCCGGCAGGCGCCAGGGCTGTTCTGAGAACAGATGCTCACAACCCGCCGGAGCGCTGGCTGCGTCGGTCAAGTAGTAGTCGATGGCTTTCAGGCCGGTGGTGTAGCCAAAGCCCATCCAGCTGAGCGACACCGGCGCTGGTTTGCGCGCAAACACGCCCAGGCGGTTGCCGGCGGTGTGGCCCGCCAGGTCGACCAAAATATCGATGCCGTCGGCCCGGATACGCTGGGCCAGTGCGTCGTCGCTCATGCCGCGGGTGGGCACCCAGTGCTCTACGTATTGCTTGTAACGCTGGGTGGCCGCATCTTCTTGCGTCAACTCGGCGTAGGCATAGACATCCACCAAGTTGCGGTCGTGCCGGGACAGTAGCGGCTCCATGAAGAAGGTACAGGCATGGCCTTTGAAGTCGGGCGACACGTAGCCGACCTTCAAGCGCCGCTGTGCGTTGCGCGGATTCTGGTGCGGTGCCCAACTGGTGCGATGCGGCAGCCCAAAGCGCTTCTCGTATTCACCGTAGGTCTGAAATATGTCTTCCGCGCTTTTGTCGGGGTGGTAGTTCAAGACAAACAGCAGATTGTCGAAGGCAATACGGTAGTCGGCCTTGGCCGCCACCGCTTTCTGCAGCACGGCAACGGCCTCGTCCACCTGGCCATGGACATTGAAAATACCGCTCAGGTTGTTCAGCGCTTCCGCGAAACCGGGCTGTATGGCGATCGCACGCTCAAAACAGCGGTGCGCAGCATCCACCTGGCCGTCTGCGTTCAAGGCCAAGCCCAGGTTATTGAAAGCCTCGGCGTAATCCGGCTTGACTGCCACACAGGCCTGTAACACCTCGATGGCCTGCTGGGTCTGGCCCAGCTCGAAATACGAGCGGCCCAAATTGCACAGGCCTTCTGCATCCTCTGGCAAAAGCTGCACGGCTTTTAACTTGGCTGCCAACGCCTCTTCCTTCTTGCCCTGCGGCTGCAGCATGGTGCCCAGCGCCTTCCAGGCGAAACCACTGTCCGGGCAGCGCTGCACCAGTGCACGGGCGCGCGCTTCGCCCTGTGCATAGTCCCCTTGGTTGAACAGCTGAACCAAGGCTTGCATCTCTTCAGCAGACGGTTCGGAAGGCGCAGGCGGGGCGGCATGCAGCGACAGGCGGGGCAGGCGTTCACTCAGGGCATTTACGGCAGCCAGCTGCAAACCCTGGGCCTGGGCCAGCGGAAGCACCTCGCGCGCCAGATCGAAATGCTGGCAGCGGATCAAGGCGTCGATGTAGCTGAACCAGAATTGCGGGCGCCCTGCATCCGCATTCAGTGCGGCCTCGAAATGTGGCAATGCCTCATGTGGCCGCAGCAGCTGCACGGCCAGCAACACCCCCAGATTGTGGTGCGCATCCGCATGCAGTGGATCAAGCTCCAACACCGTGCGGTACAAGGCTTCCGCAGACCCGAACTCCCATTTCTTATGGGCCTCCAACGCCTGCTGCAGGGTATCCTGCGTCGCATCCCCATCGGGCAAGACCAGACTGGCAGCGTCCGTCAAATCAGTCATAGTCAATTGGCCTTGCGTAAGAGATGGTTTACAGGACATCCGTCTCGTGGGAGGATAAACCTTCAACTCCCAGCAGCAAGGCCCGATTAAATGCCATTTTGTGGTCCTTATTTTTAAAGTAAGGTGCAACAAATCCGATACATTTAGATAGGTTAAAAGCCGCTTTTGATACCGATGCATTCCAACACCGCCCCAACTCCTGCGCGCCCCCAGACATGATCGTCCTCATCGGCTACGCCGTCTCCATGGGTTGCATCTTCGGTGTTTACATCTTCCACGGTGGCAACATCGCTGTGATTTTGAAGGCCTTGCCGTTCGAGCTGATCACCATTTTCGGCGGTGCACTCGGGGCTTTCGCGGTAAACAACCAGCCCAAAGTGCTCAAAGCCACCATGGCCCTGCTACCGCAGGCGCTCAAAGGCTCGAAGTACACCAAGACCCGTTACCTGGAGCTGCTGTCGCTGCTGTATGACATCCTGCAAAAGGCGCGCAAAGAAGGACTGATGGCGATCGAGGGTGACGTGGAGTCCCCGCACGAGTCCGAGCTTTTCAAAAAATACCCCACGGTCGGCAGCGACCACCACGTGGTGGAGTTCATGACCGACTACCTGCGGATGATGGTGTCCGGCAACCTGAACGCCCACGAAATTGAATCGCTGATGGACAGCGAGATCGACACCCACCACGCCGAAGCCCACGCCCCCATCGCCGCCATTGCCCGGCTGGCGGGTGCCTTGCCCGCTTTCGGGATTGTGGCGGCGGTGTTGGGGGTGGTGAACACCATGGGTTCGGTAGGGCAACCGCCAGCGGTGCTGGGCGGCATGATCGCGTCGGCGCTGGTGGGTACTTTCCTGGGGATCTTGCTCGCATATGGCGTGGTAGAACCCCTTGGCGGGCTGCTAGAGCAAAAAACCGAAGACGGCGCCAAAGAGCTGCAATGCATGAAATCCACCTTGCTGGCCAGCATGCAGGGTTACAACCCCGCTACCGCCATCGAATTCGGTCGCAAAGTATTGTTTTCAACGGACCGCCCCAGTTTTGCGGAACTGGAAGGCCATGTCCGTGGCAAAAAATAACTTAGCAGAAAGCGGGTATGGCGAGCGACGGTAAAAAGCTCCAACCGATCATCGTCAAGAAGATCAAGAAAGGCGGCCATGCCGTGCATGGCGGCGCCTGGAAGATTGCGTACGCCGACTTTGTGACCGCCATGATGGCGTTCTTTTTGCTGATGTGGCTGCTGGGCTCCACCTCCGAAGGCGACAAAAAAGGCTTGTCTGACTTTTTTAACACCCCGCTGAAGGTGGCCATGCAAGGCGGCAGCGGCGCGGGCGCAAGTAACAGCATTTTGTCTGGCGGTGGATCGGATCTGACCAAATCAGCGGGCCAAGGCACACGCGGCACAGGGGACGACCCCGCCAAAAAGAAAATGGACGACGCAGCTGCCAAGGCAGAAATTGCCAAGCAGGATGCCAAACGTATCTCCAGCTTGCGCGCCAAAATCGACTCCCTGATCACCAGCAGCCCCAAACTGAGCGAGTTCCGTTCGCAAATTCGCCTAGAAACCACACCCGATGGGCTGCAGATTCAAATCGTGGACGAGCAAAATCGCCCCATGTTTGACAGCGGCAGCGCCTTGGTGAAGCCCTATATGCGTGAAATTTTGCGAGAAATCGGCAGTGCCCTCAACGAAGTCGAGAACCGCATCAGCCTGGCCGGACACACCGACAGCACCCCTTATGGCAATGGTGAACGGGGTTATAGCAACTGGGAACTGTCCGCCGACCGTGCAAATGCATCGCGTCGCGAATTGGTGGCCGCCGGCATGCCTGATGCGAAAATGGCACGGGTCGTAGGCTTGGCCGCCAGCAATCTGATGGACACCAAAAATCCTTTGGCCCCCGTAAATCGCCGGATCAGTATTACGATCATGACCAGAGAAGCAGAAGAACGGCTGATGGGCAATGCCACAATAGCTGATCCTGTAACAATTGAAACACCATCCGTTACCGACATGACCTCCGCACCAACGCCCGAACGAGGCGTGCAGAAACCATGAGAACGCCGAGAACCCTCACAATGCGCCTTATTTCAGCAA
The DNA here is from genome assembly GCF_031458075.1 of Rhodoferax ferrireducens. Taxonomy (GTDB): domain Bacteria; phylum Pseudomonadota; class Gammaproteobacteria; order Burkholderiales; family Burkholderiaceae_C; genus Rhodoferax_B; species Rhodoferax_B ferrireducens_A. Next base: position 46,679 of record NZ_JAVDXT010000005.1, read on the forward strand.
CCTCCATCGAAAGGGTCACACGTGGCAACTGACCTGCGTTTCCTCATTGTTGATGACTTTTCAACCATGCGCCGTATTGTCCGCAACCTGCTCAAGGAAAGCGGATTTCCCGACGCAGAAGAAGCCGAAGATGGCGTCGCCGCCATGCAAAAGCTCCGCAGCGGCGTGCATTTCGACTTTGTTGTCAGCGACATCAATATGCCGAACATGAACGGCTTTCAGCTCCTGGCGGAAATCAAGGCGGACGAGAAGCTCAAGCATCTCCCTGTATTGATGGTCACCGCCGAAGCCCGCAAGGAAGACATCGTGGCAGCCGCCCAGGGTGGCGCAGCGGGCTACATCGTCAAACCCTTTACCAAAGCCACGCTGGAAGAAAAGCTTGTGCACATTCTCAAAAAGAATGGGCTGATCCCAGCATGAGCGCCGCAGCTCTTCCCGCCGAAGGGGACCTTCAACCAGCAGTACACCAAAAGCTGGGCATGCTGACGCGGCAGCTGCACGACTCCTTGAACGAGCTGGGCTACACCGACAAGCTCAAAGGCAGCGCAGAAGAGCTTCCCGATGCACAAAGTCGCCTCACCTACATCGCACGCCTGACGGGCGAAGCCGCCGAGAAAGTGCTGAGCCGGGTAGATCTGGCAAAAATCCAGCATGACTTCATTGCCGCAGAGACCAGTCGCCTGGCGGCCCTGATCGTCAAAGATCCGGTGGCGGCCGTGGCAACAGGTGCGGTATACAACTTCGTCGCAGATGTAGACCGCGCCAGCAAAGAGATCGACTCCCATCTGACCGAAATCATGATGGCGCAGGATTTCCATGATTTGACCGGACAGGTGATTGCACGGGTGGTGAACCTGACTGCCACCATTGAAAAACAATTGATTGAGCTGCTGATCCAAACAGCGCCCAGCCCAACCCCGATCACGGCCAAAGCCCCCGAGGGATTGGCTGGCCCAGTGGTGGACCCGACCTCGCGAACCGATGTCGTCACCGACCAGTCTCAGGTCGATGATTTGCTGGCCAGCCTAGGCTTCTAACTTCGCTAACAAGCCCTTCTAAATCCCGTTTATCGGGCTTTAGAAAAATGGCCGGATGCAGACAATGGGGTTTCATAAAACTCCAGTGCCATGGACTCATCCAGCCAAGACAAAAGCCTACCAGCGACCGAGCGCAAGCTGCAGCAAGCGCGCAAGGACGGGCAGGCATCGCGCTCCAAAGACTTGTCGCATCTGGCAGTCCTGGGTGCAGGCTCGGCGGCCTTGCTGGTTTTGGCGCCCACCTTCATGGAGCGCTTCAAGTTGGCCATGGGCCAACAACTCTCCTTTACCGCCAGCACACTGGCAAACAACGGCAGCATGCTGGACCGCCTGCAGGACATGGTGCTGATCGGCATGATTGCCAGTGCCGTTTTCGCGGGCATCGTGATGGTCGCTGCGGTGGGCAGCGCAGTGGCCGCCGGCGGATGGGTAACCAGCCTGAAACCCATCATGCCGGACTTGAGCCGACTGAACCCGATCTCCGGCTTCGGCCGCCTGTTCTCCAAAGAGCAAGTGACAGAAGTTATCAAATTGATAGCAATCACCGCAGTACTTATCACGGTTGCATGGACATTTTTATCCAATAGTCTGAATACGGTTGCACTCCTGGTGCTGCAGCCGTCCGCCGCTTCGATCCAGCAGTTGGCCAACTGGATTACCTCGGGCATGAGCCTTTTGCTGCTGGTGGTATTCGCATTGGCGGCCATCGACGTGCCTTTGCAGACTTTTCTCATGAAGTCGCGGCTGAAGATGTCGCACCAGGAAGTGAAGCAAGAGCACAAAGAATCCGATGGCAATCCACAGATGAAGGGCAAGATGCGCGCCCGGGCGCGTGAGGTGGCCCAGCGTAGCAGCGTCGGCGCGGTACCCAAGGCAGACTTCGTGCTCATGAATCCAACGCACTTTGCGGTCGCCCTGCGCTATGACGAAAAAACCATGCGTGCGCCGCAAGTCATTGCCAAAGGCGCCGATCTGGTGGCCATGAAGATACGGGACATGGCCAAGGCCCACTCCGTGCCGGTATTCCAGTCCCCCATGCTGGCCCGCGCACTGTATGCCCATGCCGAAATCAATGGCGAGATTCCATCGGCCCTGTACACCGCGGTAGCCCAGGTGTTGGCCTATGTGTACCGAGTCAAAGCCGCAATGCGGGGCGAGGGCACCATGCCCGATAGCTTCCCGCAGCCCGATGTTCCGCCTGAGCTGGACCCCTTGAGTAAAACCATTCTGGCCGAGGCCACACCGTGAACCCGCAACTCAAATCAGCCCAGCAGTGGTTCAACACCAATCGGTCGCTGATGCAGGGCGTGTCTGCGCCCATCATGGTGATGACCATTTTGGCCATGATGGTCCTGCCCATGCCCGCATGGTTGCTGGACACGTTCTTTACCATCAATATCGCCGTTGCGCTGATGGTTATGATGGTCGCAGCCTATATGGTGCGGCCACTGGACTTTGCCGCGTTTCCCTCGGTTCTGCTGCTCACCACGCTGATGCGTCTGTCGCTCAACGTGGCATCCACCCGGGTTGTGCTGCTGGAAGGCCATACCGGCGCAGGTGCTGCAGGCGCGGTGATTGAGGCCTTTGGGCATTTCCTGATCGGCGGCAACTTTGCGGTCGGTTTGATCGTTTTCGCCATTTTGGTGGTCATCAACTTTATCGTGGTGACAAAAGGCGCAGAACGTATTGCGGAAGTCTCTGCGCGCTTTACGCTGGACGCGATGCCCGGCAAGCAAATGGCCGTCGATGCCGACCTGAACGCCGGCTTGATCAATGACGCGGAAGCCAAACGCCGCCGCGCCGAAGTGGGAGAAGAAGCCGACTTTTTTGGATCGATGGACGGTGCATCCAAGTTTGTCCGAGGCGACGCGATTGCGGGCATCTTGATTCTGCTGATCAACATCGTGGGCGGCTTCACGATCGGCGTGTTGCAGCACGGCCTCACCGCCTCCAAAGCCGCCGACACCTACATCCTGCTGGCGGTGGGCGACGCGCTGGTTGCGCAGATCCCCGGCTTGCTGATCTCCATCGCAGCCGCCATGGTGGTGTCGCGGGTGGGCAAAGACGACGATATTGGCAAGCAGATCATCCACCAACTGTTTGACTCCCCCAAGGTATTGGGCATTACGGCCGGCATTTTGGCGTTCATGGGCATCATTCCCAATATGCCGCACACGGTGTTTTTGTCCATGGCTGCCGTCTTGGGCTATAGCGCCTGGGCCATCTCCAAGCGCCCTGCTCCGGTGGACGCCACCGCCATCGTGGCACCGCCCCCGACCGATGGCGAAGCCACCTGGGACGACCTCCAGCCCGTCGATCTGCTGGGACTGGAGTTGGGTTACCGACTGATTACATTGGTAGATAAAACCCGCCCTGGCGATCTGCTGACCCGGATCAAGGGGGTACGGCGCAAATTCGCACAAGAGGTTGGCTTTCTGCCGCCACCTGTCCACGTGCGCGACAACCTCGACCTCAAACCCAGTGCTTACCGCATTACCTTGCGCGGCGTTGTGGTGGGCGAAGGCGAAGCCTTCCCGGGGATGTACCTGGCCATCAACCCTGGCGGCATCACCACCCCACTGATTGGCACGGCTACCACCGATCCTGCCTTCGGCCTACCCGCACACTGGATCGACGAGCGGCAGAAGGAAGCGGCACAAATGGCCGGCTTTACCGTGGTTGATTCGGAAACCGTGATGGCCACACATTTGTCACACTTGATGCAAGTGCAGGCGGCCAGGTTACTGAGCCGCACAGAGACGCAACAACTGGTGGAGCATGTCAGCAAGCTGGCCCCCAAACTGATCGAAGAAGTGGTTCCCAAAATGGTGTCTATCGCCACGTTCCAGAAAGTCTTGCAGCTCTTGCTGGAAGAGTCTGTGCACATCCGCGATATCCGAACCATTGTGGAATGCCTGGCCGAGCACGCAGGCAGCACCACCGACCCAGCCGACCTGGCCCGCCGTGTGCGCATTGCCTTGGCTCCGGCCATCGTGCAACAAATTTACGGCCCGACCCGCGAACTGAACGTCATCGCCATCGAGCCCGGCCTGGAGCGGATGCTGGTGCAAGCCCTCGGCAATGCCGCCGGCCCGGCACTGGACCCCGGCGTTGCCGACCTGCTGACCCGCAATGTGGCAGACGTCGCCCTCCAGCAGGAAGAGCTGGGTGTACCCGCCTGCCTGCTGGTCCCAGACCAAATTCGCAATGCAATTTCGCGGCTGGTGCGCCGGGTAGCCCCCCGCCTGCAAGTGCTGGCGCACAGTGAAATTCCAGAAACCCACACCATCCGCATTGGCCCCATTCTCAAAGGTGCACTCACATGAATATCCAACGCTTTCACGCTGCTACGTCCCGCGAAGCTTTGGCCAAGGCCCGCGCGGTTTTTGGTGAGGGCACGCTCATCCTGTCCAACCGCCCAACCTCCACAGGAGTCGAAGTGGTCGCGACCGCAGAAGATGCACTGTCCTCACTGGACCGGACGTCAGAGCCGTCCGGCCTGGGACAGACCCATGCAGCACCTGCTTCGTCTTCTGCAGCCACCCAGGCCATGGCACAGATCCCGGTAGAAGAAGACACCGAACAACTGGCCATGAGCACACTGTCGTTCCAGGACTATGTGCGCGAACGCATGCTGCGCCGCCGCCATGAAACCAGTACGGGTTTGCGCGACGAAATCTTCCCGCCCAAAGTGGATGCACAACCCAGCGTTGCAACGCCCGTGCCGCAATCCCAGCGCGCGCAACATGCGGCGCCGTTTGCAACCGCCCCGGTGGCTCGCCCCAAGCCTGCGCCCGCATCGGCCGTGATGAACTCCAAGGGTATCGTGGACGAACTGCAAGCCATGAAGGACATGATTGAAGAGCGCTTCAACACCATGGCCTGGCTGGGCAAAACCAAGCAAGATCCCATCCAGTCCAATCTGATGCTCAAAATGATCCGCGCAGGCTACTCGCCAGCCTTGGCCCGGGCCGTTATCGAACGACTGCCAGAGGATGCCAACCCTGCAGAGGCCGTACGTTGGCTGATGGAGGTGCTGGAGCGCAATCTGCGTACCGATGCCGGCGCTAAACCTTTGTTTGACCAAGGCGGTATCTATGCACTGGTCGGCGCCACCGGCGTAGGCAAAACCACCACGGCCGCCAAACTCGCGGCCCATTGCGTGCGGGTCCATGGTGCCAACAGCGTCGGCCTGATCACGCTGGACACCTACCGGATTGCCGCACACGAGCAGCTACGCGCTTTTGGTCGCATGCTGGGCGTAGTGGCGCATCTGGCCCATGACCGGGCCGCTCTGCAAGACCTGCTGGGCTTGCTGGGCAACAAGAAAATGGTGCTGATAGATACCACGGGCATCGCCCCCAAAGATCCGCGCAAGCGTGACATGATGGATGTGCTGGACCTGCCTGGCGTCAATCGCCTGCTGGTGCTCAATGCCGGTAGCCACGGCGACACCATGGACGAAGTGCTGACCTCTTTCAAGACCCGGGGCGTGCAACAGGCCATCCTGTCCAAAATCGACGAAGCAGCCAAGCTGGGCCCCGCATTGGACGCCATCATCCGGCATCAGTTGGTGCTGCGCGGTGTGTGCAACGGCCAACGTGTGCCCGAGGACTGGGAGGCGGCTGACGCCAAAAAGCTGGTTCGGGCTTCCATGCGCTCCACCACCAAATCCGCATTTGACCCCAAAGCGGTGGATTTGAACTTCTTCTTCACCCCTGCATCGCCTTCCCCTGCCCGCAAGGAACGGGTACATGCTTGAGTCGTGTGTCGACCAAGGCGAAAGCCTGCGTCGCATGGCGCCGCAGGCCGCCTGGAGTGTGATTGCCATGGTGACCCGGGGGGACTCCGACACAGAGCTGCCCCTGCTATGGCAAATCTGCGCCGTGTTACAAAGCTTCAACTACCGTATCACCGTACTGGACGCAAGTTCAACGGAAACCGATGACAATCCGGGTTTACAGAACCTACTGGATCACGCACACTGGCTGGAAGATGTGCCAGCAGACACATCTCCATGGCATATCGTGCCAGCCCGTTTAGGGCTTGGCCGCATAGCAAGCCAACACAGTCGGGGACACCGCATGCCGCTGCAGCCCTTGGGCCACTTGTTTCGCAACTGCGACCTCGTCGTGGTGTATGCGGACGCCCACATGCTGGCCACCTTGCTGCCGGGCAGCCAGGTTCGGCCATTGCTGGCGGTTACCCCGCATAGAGCATCTATCATTGGCGCTTACAAAGGCTTCAAAAAATTATTCCTGCAAGCCCAGTTGGCGCCTCTGATCGCGTCCGTAGTGAGTAATCCGTTCAAAAATGCGGAGAATTTGGCCAGAACCACCGGCCTCGCGCTACAGCAGTGCGCCCAAATCCACCTGGGCTGCCATACAGAATTCATGACGGTTCGCACCTTTCCGCAGCAGCACAAGCACTGGAACGATGCCCATCCGCTCGCACGGCGCCTGATGGCCAATGCGATTCCGATAGCGCATAGCTTGGCAGATGCAGCCAGAGCGTCTTTACCCACCCCTTTCGGCTATCGGGCAGGGGCATATTGATGTACACAGCGAAAGGCCATCTGGACCGGGAGCACATGATCCGCCAGTATGTCCCTCTGGTTCGACGGCTGGCGCACCACATGATTGCCAAGCTGCCGCCGAATATCGAGCTCGATGATCTGATCCAGGTGGGCATGATCGGATTATCGGAAGCGCTGACACGCTACGAGGTCGCCCAGGGCGTGCAGTTCGAAACGTTTGCGACGCAACGCATTCGCGGTGCGATGATTGATGAGTTGCGCGAGGGTGACTGGATGTCCCGCGGTTCACGCAAGAGCCAGAAGGAAATCGAGCGTGCAGTGCAGCGCCTGGAGCAAAAGCTCGGCCGCAGCCCGCTGGAGTCAGAAATCGCCGCCGAGCTGGACATGGAGCTGGCCGACTACCAGGAGTTGCTGGGCAAAGTCCGCGGCACCCAGCTGGTGTATCTGGAAGACATGACCGGAGGTTCGGACGAGGAGTCCAGCTTTCTCGACCGGCATATCGCCGACGAAAGCGCCGACCCCATCCATTTGCTGCGCGACCACCGGCTGCGCGCGTCTCTGGTCGAAGCCATCAAAACCCTGCCGGAGCGGGAGCAGTACATCATGAGCATGTACTACGAAAACGACTTGAATCTCAAGGAAATTGCAGCTGTACTGGAGATTACCGAATCCCGGGTCTGCCAGTTGCACAGCCAGTCCATTGCCCGACTGCGTGCCAAGATGCGCAGCCACTAAGGTAGTTTTTGCACCCGCCCATAAAAAATCGCCCCAGTGGGCGATTTTTTATGGGCGAAGCCAAAGCATATCAAGTGGCAACCGCCGCGTAGATACGGGCTGCTCCGCCACGGTAGGCACTCGCCTTGGCGCCTCCCGAATAAGTTGCCAAGGACTGGGCCTGAGGCAATACCGTCAACAAGGTGCGATCCACCACTACCGCGCGCCGGATCAGGCTTTCGCGCTGCTGCGTCAGGGTCAGCGAAATCTTCGCCAGGCGCTTGCGCATGTTCTCATCCAAAGACTTCAAGCCCGTCGCAGCCGGCACCAAGCGCGCCATATCCATCATCGCCTGGCGCAACGAGGTACTGGCAGCTTGCAGCACCAGCGGCTCACCAGCAAGCAATGCGGCAGAGACATCATCCAGCAATTGCTCAACCGAGGACAAACTGGCTTCCAAGCCGGAGGAAGAAGGGTTAGCTGCCATATTTAAAGACCTCGCCCAAAAACCAACCCCATAAAGCTTATTTTTCCGTTACGTCCAGCATCTCCTGGGCATTGGCCAGTAATTTGTCGGCAATCGCCTCTGGATTGACGGAATAGGTGCCGCCCTTGATCGCTGCACGGATATCCGCGACCTTCTTGGCGTCGAAATCGGCTCCAACGCCCCGATCGGTCTGTTCCAGCGTACGTGCCAGCGTAGAAACGGACACCGAGGCCCCCGCCGAAGGGGTCGCACGCGCGCCCTTTTGCGCCAAGCTGGCGGGCGCAGCTTCCTTGTCCTGCTCGGTCTTTTTGACGTTTGCAGAACTGACTGCTACCGGCAACTCTAGCCCTTGTCCAATTTTCATCACACTCTCCAACAGCCTTGAAGTTAAGGCATCGTAGCAATGGTTTCGACCGATCTATCATTTTCTTTAGCCCAATTCCTGCGCAATGGCAAAAAGAAACTACTCTTTACATGTCGACACGGATGGTGCGTGCATCCTGCACCACACCGGACATCACCCGGCCGCTCTCCATCCGCACCCGGGCGGGCTGTCCCACCACCCCGGCGGTCATGGCCTGGCCGTCCGACGTCACCTGAAAACCCGGCCCCTGGGCCAAAACCCGGATCTGGGTTCCGGCCTGGAACACCTGGGGTGCCCTGACCATCGATTGGCGAATGGCCTGTCCGGCCACCCAGGAACGCGTAGCGACCTGGCCTATCCATTGCTCGGGCAGCGCCACCACCGGCGACGCATCCTCGGCCCAATCCACCTCCGCCTCCATGGCGTCATCGGGCATCAGCACCGCCCCTGCATTGATATTGCTCTTGGCCACCCATGCCGGACCAAAGGCCTTGACGGTGACCGGCAAGAACACGCTCCAGCGGGTAGCCCCATCCAGGCAGCGCAAACCCACACGGCTCCGCCCCCATAGACGGGTGCCCTGCGGCACAAAAGGCTCCACTTTGGCGCAAGGAGACAAGCGCAATCGGGCATCGAGCGCCCCCACGGCGACTTCCATGCGCAGCGCCATCCCATTCGGAGACGCCACCGGCGACACCTGGGTGACCGTGGACTCCAGCCACCGCTGACCGACCTGCACCACATCGGCCTCCACCTGCGCCACTGCACCGAAAGCCTGCGCGCACAACACCAGGCCCGTAGCCCCCACGCGGTAGCGCCACAACTTCGACAAAATTTGTAACATAAAAACTCCTTGCCTGAAGAGCACTGCGCAGCTAGCTGCGCCCAGACGCTCCATGACACAACAAACTATAGGCAGCACCCGCCTTGGCAAAGGGCCGAACTAACCACGAATCACCCGCTTCTTTAGCGGCTAAAAAGACTCAAGTTTTTCCATAATTTGCCCAACGCGAGAACCGGGATGGCACCGGCTGCCTCGCCAGAGATAACGCGAGGTGTCGCATGTTGGACAAAATGGTCGGTGGAATGGACTTCCAGAGCAAGGCATTGGTGCTACGCGCCGAGCGCCAGCGTGCCATCGCCAGCAATATCGCCAATGTGGACACTCCTGGCTACGTAGCCCGCGACTACAACTTCAAAGATGCAATGACGGCCGCAACGTCTGGCCAGAAGCTGATGGCCGGCGAGAAGACCAGCGCCCAGCACATGGATCTCCCCGGGCTGGATAGCAGCCTGAGCAACGCCCAGAAGCTGGGCTACAGCGTGCAAAGCCAGCCCAATATGGATAACAACACCGTTGACCTGGACCGTGAGCGGGCTAATTTTGTCGACAACTCCGTTCGCTACGAAGCCACCCTGCGCTTTATCAATGGCCAGGCCAAGACCATGCTCGCCGCCATTACCGGGCAGTAAGCCGCACCGTACCTAAAGGATCACCATGTCCATGTTCTCCATCTTCGGCGTCTCCGGCAGCGCCATCAGTGCCCAATCGCAGCGGCTCAACGTTGTGGCCAGCAACCTGGCCAACGTGGACGCCGTGGCCGGGCCGGACGGGCAAGCCTACAAAGCGCGCCAAGTCGTATTCCAGACCACCTTGATGGGCGCCGAGAGTTCGGCAGGGGTGCGGGTCAAAGAAGTCACCGAAAGCCAGCAACCTGGCCGCAAGGTGCTCGACCCCAACCATCCCTCTGCCGATGCGGAAGGCTATGTCACCCACTCCAACGTGAACGCAGTGGATGAAATGGTGAACATGATTTCGGCCTCCCGCTCGTACCAGAACAACGTGGAAGTCATGAACACCGCCAAATCCCTGCTGCTCAAGACGCTGCAGATGGGTCAATAATTTTTTCAGAAAGCCCGCCATGGATTACAGCGCCATCAATGCCGCAAGCAGCTCATTGGTTACATCGGCCAGCACCAAGAACGCCACCACATCGGAAGCCTCGCAAGACCGCTTCCTGAAACTGCTGGTCGCCCAGTTGAACAACCAGGATCCGATGAATCCTATGGACAACGCGCAGATGACCAGCCAGCTGGCGCAGATCAATACCGTGTCCGGCATCCAGACACTGAACGACACCATGACCAGCATGGCGTCACAAATCGCGGCCCTGCAGTCGCTGCAAGGCAGCACCACCATTGGCCACGAGGTGCTGACCGAAGGCTCCACCGTCAGCGTCACCGATGGCGTGGGCAAAGGTGCATTCGACCTGAGTGGCAACGCCGATACCGTCAAGGTGGAAGTCCGCAATGCCGCTGGCACCGTGCTCGGCACGGTAAACATGGGAGCGCTGGAATCCGGCCGCCAGTCATTCTCCTGGGACGCGTCGCAGTACGCCAATGCAGGCGAACTGAGCTTCAAGGTAGTGGCCACCAATGGCAGCACCGCCGTCACCAGCACGGCCCTGGAACGCAACAAGGTGGTGTCGGTCAGCAACGACAACAACGTCCTCAACCTGCAACTGCAGAACGGTGAATCGGTCGCATACAGCGCCGTCAAAGCCATTCTCTAAGCCCGCACACCCCTACCGCATTTTCAGGAGCACCCCATGAGCTTTCAACAAGGTCTGTCCGGTCTGAACGCCTCCAGCCAGAATCTGGACGTGATCGGCCACAACATCGCCAACGCGAACACCACAGGCATGAAGGCCTCGCGGGCCGAGTTTGCCGAGTTATACGCCTCCTCGCTGGGCAGCTCCGGCGGCATCAGCAACGGCATCGGCGTCGAGGTTTCCACCGTGTCGCAGCAGTTCACCCAGGGCAATATCAGCATTACCAACAACTCGCTGGACGTCGCCATCAACGGTAACGGCTTCTTCCAGATCGAGCTGCCCAATGGCAGCACCGCCTACAGCCGCGACGGTGCCTTCAAACTCAACGACGACGGAGAGATCATCACCAATAGCGGCGGCCACCTGATGGGCCTGACTGCCGCCGCGGATGGCAGCATTCCTACGGGCGGCGCCATCGGCCCCCTGCTCCTGCCTGCCGGTGGTGAAATTCCGGCCGAGGTCAGCACCAAGATCGACTTGACCTTCAACCTGGACACCGAAGCAGCCATTGCCACCGGTACCGCACCCAGCGCCCTGGTACCGCCGCTGGCCACCTACGGAACCTCGGCGCTGGCCTACAACGAGCAAGGCGTGGCGATTCCCGTCAGCATCTATTTCACCAAAACTGCGGTCAATACCTGGGACGTGTATACCAGCGTAGACGGAGCCACCCCCACCCTGGTGCCAACGCCTCTGACGTTTGGCACCAACGGCACGATCACCCCCGCCTCGTTCACCCTGGGGTCGATTGCGCTGCCCAGCGCCGCCACACCGCCACCGGCCGGCACGTTCTCGGTCGACATCAATATCGCCGACGCGACGCAGCAGGGCTCCAAGTTTTCTGTTACCAAAGCCAAGGGCGACGGGCAGGCACCTGGCACGCTGACTGCCATCAACATCGATGAGAGCGGCATCATCCAGGGCACGTACTCGAACGGCAAATCTCTCGCTGCCGGGCAGATCCAGCTCGCCAGCTTTACCAACGTACAGGGCCTGGCGCCGATTGGCGGCAATTACTGGCAGGCCACCGTGTCCAGCGGCGAGCCGTCGGTCAAGGGCGCCCCCGGCACCGGCAACCTGGGCGGCCTGCGCGCCGGTTCGCTGGAAGACTCCAACGTCGACCTGACCAAAGAGCTGGTCAACATGATGACCGCCCAGCGCGCCTACCAGGCCAACGCCCAGACCATCAAGACCCAGGACCAGGTGATGTCCACCCTGGTCAATCTGCGCTAAGCCCGCTGAGCGCAGCGCCCGCCTGAGAAAGCCCCGCCATGGACCACATCATTTACACCTCGATGACGGGAGCCAACACGGCTGCCAACCGGCAAGCCGTGCTGGCCAACAACCTGGCCAACGTCTCTACCGGCGGGTTCCGTGCCGAGCTGTCCACCTACCGCTCCGTGCCCCTGAACGGCCCCGGCGCCAGCACCCGCGTCTTTGCACTGGAAGCCACGGCCGGCCACTCGGAAACCCCGGGCCCGATACAGCGCACCGGCCGCAACCTGGATGCCATGGCCCAGGGCAACGCCTGGTTCACCGTGCAAGGCCTGGATGGCACAGAAGCCTACACCCGGGCCGGCTCTTTCGAAGTTTCGCCCAACAACACCCTGGTCACGCCCATGGGCCTGCCCGTGTTGTCCGACGGGGGCGCGCCCATCGATGTGCCGGCCAATTCTGAAATTACCTTCGGCAGCGATGGCACTATCAGCGCCAAGGTGGCGGGCCAGGCACCCACCAACCTGGGCCGGCTGAAGATGGTCACGCCCGATGTGGACAACCCCATCAAGCGCGGTGACGACGGCCTGTTCCGCGGCGCCACCGGCGACCCGCTACCCGCCGATGCCAACGCCAAGCTGCTCTCCGGCGCAGTAGAAGGCTCGAACGTCAATGCCGTGGAAACCATGGTCGGCATGATCCAGGTCGCCCGCCAGTTTGAAACCCAGATGCGCCTGCTGCAGACCGCAGAAACCAACGACAAATCTGCCAGCCAGTTGCTGAACGTACAGGGCTGATCGCCCGCAAAGTAAAGGAATCGCCATGATCAACTCCCTGTGGATCTCCAAGACGGGTATGGAAGCCCAGCAAACCCAGCTGGACGTGATCTCGCACAATCTGGCGAACGTCTCCACCACCGGTTACAAACGCGCCAATGCGGTGTTTGAAGACCTGATCTACCAAAACCTGCGCCAGGTCGGCGCCAACAGCACCGAACAAAACCAGCTGCCCACCGGCTTGCACCTGGGCCTGGGCGTGCGCACCGTAGCCACCACCCGCTCCTTCGCCCAGGGCAGCCTGCAATCGTCGGGCAATGCGCTCGACGTGGCGATCAATGGCAACGGCTTCTTCCAGATCAACCAGACCGACGGCACGATTGGCTACACCCGCGATGGCTCTTTCCAGGTGGACTCCCAAGGCCGTCTGGTCACCGCCGCCGGCCTGACGGTCGCCAGCGGCGTAACCATCCCAGTTACCGCCCAAAGTGTCACCATCAGCACCGACGGCTCGGTCACCGTGATGTTGCCGGGCAACAGCACACCCCAGCCCGCCGGCAATATTGCGCTGGCCAACTTCATCAACCCGGCCGGTCTGGAGCCCAAAGGCGGCAACCTGTACACCGAAACCCCGGCCTCTGGCCAACCGACCACCGGCACGCCCGGCGTCAGCGGCATGGGCGTGGTCAAGCAGGGCTTTGTAGAAACCTCCAACGTCAACGTGGTGCAGGAACTGGTCACCATGATCCAGACCCAGCGCGCGTATGAAATGAATTCCAAGGCCGTGCAGACCTCCGACCAGATGCTGCAAAAACTGGCCCAGCTCTAGGAACCAAGCCATGTACACCGCATCCCTTACTGCTGCTCTGCGCTGGTGTGCCGCCGTGGCGGCCATCGGCCTGCTCTGCACTGGCTGCGAAACCCTGCAGCCCGCACCCAAGGTGGATTTCGTTGAATCCACCCTGCCCCGGGCGCTCCCCCCAACCGCGGCGGCGACGACGGCACGCCCCACCGGCAGCCTGTTCACCTCGTCGGCCTACCGGCCGGTTTTCGAGGACCGGCGCCCACGCCTGGTGGGCGACAGCCTGACGATCCAGATCGTGGAAAACGTCAGTGCCAGCCAGAAATCCTCCAGCACCGTCAACCGATCGGCGGAAAACGAAGCCGGCATCACCGCCTTGCCATTCCTGAAAACGCCGCTGCTGAACAAGCTGTCGGTCGGCGCCAGCTCTAGCAGCGACTTCTCCGGCAAGGGCGGCACCGAAAGCGCCAACACCTTCTCCGGCGCAATTACCGTCACCGTGGTGGAGGTGCTCGCCAACGGCCACCTGGTCGTGGCTGGCGAGAAGCAGATTGGCGTGAACCAGAACGTCGACGTGCTGCGCTTCTCGGGCACCGTCGACCCCCGCGCCGTGCAACCCGGCAGCATCGTCAGCTCCACCCAGGTGGCAAATGCGCGTATAGAGTCCAAAGGGCGCGGCGCCCAGGGCGAAGCCCAAACAATAGGCTGGTTGTCCCGGTTCTTTTTGACCGTTCTCCCGTTCTAGCGCGCAGGAAAATAATGCTAAAGGTTGGACCAATTCGGTCGAACCATACGTAGAACGGGTTGTTCGCCATGCATTTTTTCCGCCACCTGCCGACACGCCGTGCCGTGACCTGGGTCTCGGCGCTGTGCATGGTGCTGGGCGTGCTGGCAGCCAGCCCCGCCCAGGCCTTGCGCATCAAGGAAGTCGCCGCCGTCCAGGGCGTGCGCAGCAACCAGTTGACCGGCTACGGCCTGGTGGTCGGCCTCGACGGCACGGGTGACCAGACCACCCAGATGCCCTACACCTCGCAAAGCCTGTCCAGCTACTTGCAGCAAATGGGCATCACCCTGCCGGCCAGCCTGGCGTCGTCGCTGCAGCTGAAAAACGTGGCAGCGGTCATCGTTACTGCCCAATTACCCGCATTCGCCCAACCCGGACAGACCATCGACGTGAACGTGGCCTCCATGGGCAACTCCAAGTCGCTCAAGGGCGGCATGCTCATCACGACCCCGCTGCGCGGCGCTGATGGCGAAATCTACGCCATGGCCCAGGGCAATATGGTGGTGGCCGGCGCCGGCGCTGCCGCCGGCGGCAGCAAGGTGCAGATCAACCACCTGAGTGCCGGTCGCATCCCTTCCGGCGCCCAGGTCGAACGCAGCGTGCCCACGCCGCTGCAAGAGGGCGACTACATCACCCTGGACCTGAACTCATCCGACTTCCAGACCGCCCGCCGGGTGGCTGCGGCCGTCAACAACAAGCTGGGCAGCGGCCTGGCGAACGCGATGGACGGCCGTACTGTCCGGGTGCGTGCGCCCAACGACCCGAATGCCCGCGTCAACTTTTTGGCCGACCTGGAAGAGCTGCCGCTCGAAGCCTCTTCGCCGGCCGCCAAGGTGGTGATCAACTCCCGCACCGGCTCCATCGTGCTGAACCAGGCCGTGACCCTCGGCCCCTGTGCGATTGCCCATGGCAATTTGTCCATCAGCATCAGCACCACGCCCTCGGTCAGCCAACCCAATCCCTTGTCGCAAGGGCAGACCGTGGTGACAGAAAAAAGCAATATCCAGATCAAGCAGGAACCCGGCATCCTGATCCAGGTTCCACCCGCACCCCAGCTGTCCGACGTGGTGCGCGCCTTGAACGCCCTGGGCGCGACCCCCCAGGATTTGCTGGCCATTCTGCAAGCCATCAAGGCCGCAGGTGCCCTCAACGCCGAGCTGGAGGTGATCTGACATGTCGTTATCGCTGAATCCACTGAACCAGGCCTCGCAAGTCTCTTCCAATGCGCTTGCGGCCGACGTCAAATCGCTGAATGCGCTGAAACAGCAGGCCGGCCAAGACAGCCCTGCCGCCATCAAGGAAACCGCCAAGCAGCTGGAATCGCTGTTCATGCGCGAGCTGATCAAGAGCATGCGCGAGGCCACCACCAAATCCGGCATGTTCGACAGCCCCCAGGGCGACCTGGGCACCGACCTGCTCGACCAGCAGCTGTCGGTCACCATGTCGGGCCGGCCCGGCGGTTTATCGGAAGCCATCGAACGCCAGCTGACGCGCCAGACCGTGCCCGCCGATGGCAGCACCCTGCAGCTGGGCACGCCGGCCAGCCGCCTATCCCCTGCACCGGTGACCGGGCCAGTGAGCCGCACCACCAGCCAAAGCGACTTTGTGCAACGCCACAACGGTACGGCCATGCAGGTTGAAAAAGACACCGGTTTGCCCGCCAGCTACTTGCTGGGCCAGGCAGGCCATGAAACCGGCTGGGGCCGCAAAGAGATTTTGAACAAAGACGGCAGCACCTCGTTCAACCTGTTCGGCATCAAGGCGGGCTCCAGCTGGACGGGCAAGACCACTACCATCACCACCACCGAGGTGATCAACGGCGAATCGCGCAAGGTCAGCGCCAAGTTCCGGGCTTACGACTCCTATGAAGAGTCGTTCAAGGACTACGCCAAGCTGATCAACGAAAGCCCGCGCTACGCCCAGGCCCGCCAGCAGACCGGCTCATCCCAGGCCTATGCAACCGAACTCAAGCGCGCCGGCTACGCCACCGACCCCGACTACGCCGCCAAGCTGACCCGGGCCATCAGTACCACCCAGCAGCTGCGCCGGGCCTACGCGTAACAGACCGCCATGAGCAATCTACTCAACGTCGGCACGCGGGCCCTGGTCGCCAACGAAGTCGCCCTGCAAACCATTGGCAACAATATTGCCAACGCCAACACCGTCGGCTACTCGCGCCAGACCACGGTGCTGCAGACCGTCGAAGGCCAGTTCAGCGGTGGCGGCTATATCGGCAAGGGCGTGGACATTGCCACCATCCAGCGCAACCACAACGAATACCTGACCCGTCAAGCCGCACTGTCCAAGTCGGTCTCGGCCTCCGACATCGCCCGTGCCAACAAGCTGCTGCAGCTGGAAGACATATTCACCGGTGGCAAGAACGGCCTGGGCGCTGCGGTCACCGACATGATGAACGCGTTTTCGGACGTGGCCAGTGCCCCGACCGACCTGACCGCGCGCACCGTGGTGCTGACCCGCGCCGACGAAGCCGCAGCCCGCTTCAACGATGCCGCTACCCAGCTCACCAACCTGCAGACTGGCCTGCGCACCGAACTCGAAAACTCCGTCGATGCGGTCAACACCCTGACCAGCAGCATCGCCGCCGTCAACCTGCAGCTGCAACAGGCCAGGGGTAACGGCCAGTCGCCCAACGACTTGCTGGACAAGCGCGATAACCTGATCAGCCAGCTCAACCAGTACATACAGACCACCTCCATCGATGCCGGAGACGGCACCGTCACGCTGTTTGCGGCCAGCAGCCAGCCCCTGGTGCTGGGCGTCAAATCCAATCCGCTGTCGGTGCAAACCGACCCGCAGGACAACACCAAGACCCAGGTTGCCATCAATTTCGGCAACCAGACGGCCGTGCTGTCCGAGGACATGCTGGGTGGCGGCGAGATCGCCGGCATGTTGAAGTTCCAGAACAAGGACCTGGCCGAGGGCGTGAACCTGCTGGGTCGCATGGCGGTCAGCATCACCACCGTGCTGAATGCGCAGCACCAGCTAGGCCTGGACCTGGACGGCAACGCCGGCGGCAACCTGTTCAGCCCGGTCAACATGCCCAACGGCGTGGGCGCCACCTTCAATACCGGTACAGGCACCATAGGCATCAGTGTCGACCCGGCCAATGTGGCCAAGCTGGCGGCGTCGGACTACACCGTCACTTACACCTCGGCCGTTGCCTTTACCGTGACGCGCAACTCCGACAACACCGTGGTCACGCCCGACCCGGTGACCGGCAGCTACGACGGCCTGTTGATCACGCCCGGCGGCACGCCCAACTCCGGCGACAGCTTCTTGCTCCGGCCCTACAGCAATGCAGCGGCCGACATCGGCATCGCATTTGCCTCGCCGCGCCAGTTGGCCGTGGCCAGCCCGGTACAGGCGGCCATGGGTACGACCAATACCGGCAGCCTGTCGGTGGCGAACTTGACGGCCAAATCGGTGCCGATTCCAGCTTCCGTGACCCTGACCTTCACCGGGGCCAACACCTATACCCGCTCGGATATTGCCGGCACCTTTACCTACAACCCTGGCACCGCCATTCCCTACGACGCGGCCAATACCGCGTCGGGCTGGTCGCTCACCATGTCGGGGGCTGCGCAGATCGGTGACACCATCACCCTCGGCCCCGCCAACACCAGCTACGCCAAACTCAACGCCGGCAATGCCGATGCGCTGATGGACCTGCGCGATCTGGCCTTGTTCGACGGTGCCAGCCTGGCCGACGGCTATGCCTCGCTGATGTCGCAAGTCGGTGTACGCGTGCAAAGCGTGCAGTACACCGCCGAAGTCTCCAAGTCGATTGCCGACAACCTGGAAACCTCGCGTACCGGCGTGTCCGGCGTGAATCTGGACGAAGAAGCCGCTAAGCTGCTGCAATACCAGCAGGCCTACCAGGCTTCGTCCAAGATGATCCAGATCGCCCAAACCATTTTTGACAGTCTGATGGCCAGCGTCGGCCGTTGACCGCCCGAACCGCCCCCCTTAGGAGCGCTTGATGAGCAATACCTTCACCCGCATGGGTACCGCCAACAGCTACGACAACGCGCTGCGCAACCTCACCTCGCGGCAGAACGCACTGTCGAGCCTGCAAGAAAACGTCACCTCCGGCAAGAAGATCCTGCGCGCCAGCGACGACCCCACAGGCGCCGGGGCGGCCGAACGCGCCACCACCCGTATCGAACGCATCAAGGTCGAGCAGCGCGCACTGGAAGTGCAAAAAAGCGCCATCACCCAGGCTGAATCCACCCTGGGCAGCGCCACCTCGCTGCTGCAGAGCTTCCGCGATCTGGTGGTGCAGGCCGGCAACGGCGCCAACAGCCCGACCGAACGCGAAACCATCGCCAAGCAGCTGGTCGGCATCCGCGACGAACTGCTGGAACTGGCGAACCGCAAGGACAGCAATGGCATGCCCTTGTTCAACGGCCTGGGCAGCACGGCCGCGCCGTTCGAAACCAGTGTCGACGGCACGCCGCCCGACCCCGACTACACCTACAACGGCCTGCCCGGCCAATCTGCCGCCAGCACCGTGGCCATACCGTTCACGCTGGACGGCCGTGCCACCTGGATGGACGTGCCAGAAAGCAATGGCGTGTTCAATGTCTCCCTGGGCGCAACCAACACCGGCCAGGCATTTGCCGACATTGGCCTGGTGACCGACGCCACCACCGCCGCCTTGCCCGCCAACGGCTACGACTACACCATCAGCTTCACCGCGCCGGTTGCTCCCGCCACCGGGGCCACCACATACGCGGTGACCAATAACACCACGGGCATCACCTCTGCGGCGCAAACCTACACCGCCGGCCAGAGCATCACCATGGGCGGCATCTCGGTGGTGGTCAAGGGCGTGCCCGCCAATGGCGACACCATGGAGGTCAACGCCAATGTCGCCGCCAGCCGGCCCAGCATTTTTGGCGTGCTCGACCGCGCCATTGCCGCCATGTATGCCAAAGACGCGGCCGGCAACACCACCACCACCGGCGCCAACAGCACCGACGCCAATTTCAACCACGAACAGGCGATATCGCTGGCCCAGATCGACACCAGCCTGGAGAAAATCAGCTCCAGCCGCGGCAAGGCCGGCGACCTGCTGACCCGCGCCGACCGCATCACCGACACCCAGTCCAAGAACACCATCCAGTCGGAATCCGACCGCTCGAATGCCGAAGACCTGGACATGATCGCCGCCATCGCCGACCAGAAAAACCAGCAAACCGCCTACCAGGCTGCGCTGCAGTCGTATGCCTCGATCCAGAAGCTGTCTTTGTTCAACTACATCGGGTAAGTTGGACTAAGCTAGCTGCTATGGCCCAAACCATTCTTGGCAGCGTGACCCTGGGCTACAGGCCCATCTGGAACCGCCACCGCGCGCTGGCGGCGGTCCAGCTGTGCATTACCGCCCCGCCCGATGCGGCACTGGACGCCGCCCACCTGCTGGCCATCCTGCAAGAGCAGGACAGCCCGCACAGCCCGCCGCTGCTGCTGTCCGTCACCTCCTCTCCGCAACTGCTGCGCGATCTGCTCGACCACGCGCCGCCCAGCCGCCACTGGATCGAAGTCCGCAACGACTGGATGCACAGCCATGCCATGCCCCAGCGCGTGCAGCGCGCCCACCGCCGCGGCCTGCGCCTGGTCTGGCGCGGCGAAGCCGAGCAGCGCCCCGACCCCGAGGTCGCCGCCTGCTTCTTCACCCAGGTACTGCGCCTGGGCCCGCAGGACGCGCTGGCCGCGCTGCAGGCCGCGGCCCGCCAACGCGCGGGCTCCAAGCAACCCGAACCCAGCCCGGTGCTGGCCGGCTGCATCTACGAAGGCGTGGCCAGCCGGCTGCTGATGGAACACTGCCTGGACCAGCGCAACGCCACTGGCCTGCTGGGCTGGCCCGACGAAGACATCCTGCATGCGCTGCAGCACAAGGCCACCGCGCCCGACCACCAGGCCATGCTGCAGCTGGTCCGGGCCATCGACGACGACCTGGCGGTCGAACGCATCGAAGCCTTGCTGGGCGAAGAGCCCATCCTCACCTACCGCTTCCTGGCCTATGCGAACTCGGCGGCCGTGGGCCTGCGCAACGGCATCGAGTCGCTGCGCCACGGCCTGATGATGCTGGGCTATACCGAGCTGCGCCGCTGGCTCAGCGCGCAGCTGGCCCAGTCTTCACGCGACGCCAATCTGCGGCCGGTCAAGGCCGCCATGGTGGTGCGGGCCCGGCTGATGGAGAACCTGATGGACGCCGGCGCCGAGCACGAGCTGGCCCGTGAAATCTACCTCTGCGGCCTGTTCTCGCAGATCGACGTACTGATGGGCGAGCCCCTGGGCAGCGCGCTGCACCGCGTGCCGCTGAGCAGCCGCATCTACAACGCCACGGTGCGCAACAGCGGCCCGTATGCGCCGCTGCTGGAGATCGCCAGCGCCATGGAATCGGACAACAACCACGCCGCCATGCGCCACCTATGCCATGAACACGGCATGGGCCTGGAAGAGGTGAACCGCGCGCTGCTACGCACCCTGGCCGCGCTGAAAGCCGACAAGTAAACCATACGACAAATCAGCCTCCAGCGCTTATACAGATTTTGCAAGTCGCTTTTATTTTGATAGCACCATAGCGCCATCTGCAAACTAGGCTTGCGGGTGCGTGTGATAGATCTTGTTGACGATGCTCCAGTTGCCGTCGATCTTCAGCAGATTGAAGAAGTCCGTGAACCGCTGGCCCGCCACCTTTTCGCTGTCCAGGCGCACGCTCGCGGCCGTGCCAACAATGTCGACGCGCGCAATCACGGCCGTGGCTTCTGGCGAGGGTTCGAACTGGTCGACCAGGTCAAACAACTTCCCGATCTCGGGGCCGAACACCTCGCCGCCGTTGAGCCCGAAGATGGTGGCCTGCGCATGGAAGGCCGCCCGCATGCGGGCACCGCTGCCTTGTTGGTTGCCGTCGATGTAGTGGCCCAGCACCTGGACGATGGCTTGGTAATCCTGGATATAGCTCTGGCTTGGCATGGTTTGCTCCTGATGGATGGATGGATGGATGGATGGATGGGGATGGCGCGCCGGCTCAGTGCGCGGCGGCGTACTCTTCGGTCGACTTGTCGTTAGGATTGGCCCAGGCGGCCTTGGTCGCCTGCGATGCCGGCAGGTTGATGACGGCACCCGTAGGCGGAATCGGCTTCAAGAACCATTTGTCGTAGATGCTTGCGATCTCGCCGCTCTTCATCAGCCCACGCAAGCTGTTGTCGATGCTCTGCTTGAAAGCCGGGTCGTCTTTGCGCAGCATGATGGCGATGGGTTCTACGCCCAGCACCTCGCCCACGATCTTGTAGTCGGAGGGATTGCACGCGTTGGCGATGTTGCCGGCCAGCACCTGGGCATCCATCACGAAGGCGTCGGCGCGCCCTGACTCCAGGTTGAGCAGGCTCTCAGCGTGGTCCTTGCCAAACACTTCCTGGAACTCGACACCCTGGGCCCGCTGGTGCTTGCGCAGCACCTGCACGCTGGTCGTGCCGCTGGTGGTTGCCACCTTTTTACCGTTCAACTGGCCAATCGACTGGATGCCGGAATGGGCCTTGACGGCAATACGGATCTCTTCCATGTAGGTGGTGACGGCGAAGGCCACCTGCTGCTTGCGCGTCGCGTTATTAGTGGTGGAACCACACTCCAGGTCGATAGTTCCGTTCTGCAGCAACGGGATGCGGTTGGTGGAGGTGACCGGAACATAGCGGATGTCCAGCTTGGGAAGCCCGAGCTGCTTCTGGATGTCGGCCAGCGCACGTTGGCACAGCTCGATGTGGAAGCCGACATACTGCTCCTTGCCCAGGGTGTACGACAGTACGCCGGACGAATCCCGCACGCCCATCGTGACGGCGCCGGTCGATTTGATCTTCTGCAGTGTGTCCGCCTGCGCCGTGAGGGCCGTAAGGGCCGTAAGGGCCGTAAGGCCCGCGCAGGCGGCGATGAGGGTCAGAGCCAGGTGTTTCATGGTGGTTTTTCTCGTGGGGATATTGCTGCGGGGGCTTTACTTGGCAAACAGCTTGGTGATGTCGCCGAACGCCTTGAGCTCCAGCGCATTGCCCGACGGATCGAGGAAGAACATGGTGGCCTGTTCACCGGGCTCGCCCTTGAAGCGGATGTAGGGTTCGATGATGAATTCGATGCCGTGCGACTTCAGCCGATCTGCCATCGCATCCCAGTCGGACATCGGCAGCACGATGCCGAAATGGCGTACCGGCACCCCGTGGCCGTCGACAGCATTGCGCTGGGCCAGGCCGGTTTGGCTGGGCGCCAGATGCGCAACGATCTGGTGGCCGTAGAAGTTGAAGTCGATCCAGTCTTCCGAACTGCGGCCTTCGGGGCAGCCCAGAATTTCGCCGTAAAACTGGCGCGCCTTGGCCAGATCGTCCACCGGGAAAGCCAGGTGAAACGGGGAGAGCATCGCGGGATTCGTTTGGGGACTTTGCATTTTTGACCTTGGTAGTGAGGAAAGATGCGCAAGTGTGAATCCCCGATGAAAATAATAAAATCAATATATATTTAGTCTGAGTACAAATATTTTTTGTGATTGGCTGCGGCCCATCCACCACCTGGGAGCAGACGCATGATTCGCGAACTCAAGACCTTCGTCTCGGTGGCGAGGCAGGGCACATTTGCGGCGGCGGGCGAGTCCATCGGCCTCACCCAGGCCGCGGTCAGTGCGCAGATGCAGCGCCTGGAGGCCGAGCTGGGCTTTGCGCTCTTCGACCGCACCGGCCGGTCGGCGCGGCTCAACGCCATGGGGCACCAGACCCTGGACCGGGCCCAGGAGCTGATCCGCCTCTACAGCGACCTCGGGTCCCGCCAGAAGGGCCGGGCGGCGACGGTGTTGGTACGCATCGGTGCGATTGCATCGGTGCAAAGAACCCTGCTACCCGACGTGCTGGCCAAATTCCACAAGCAGTTTCCCGATTGCCGCTCCCGCGTGATTCCCGGTCTGTCGATGGATTTGGTGAACCGGGTGGATGCCGGGGATATCGACATGGCGGTGATCATCCGTCCGCCTTTTTCGCTGCATTCGGACTTGCGCTGGACCACGCTGTCGCGCGAGCCCTTCCGCCTGCTGGTGCCGCGCGCGGTGGAAGGCAGCGACTGGTCTGAACTGCTGGCCAGCCAGCCGTTCGTGCGCTACGACCGGGCCTCATTCGGCGGCCGACAGGTCGACCGCTTTCTGCGTGCAGCACACCTGCGGGTGCAAGAGGTCTGCGAGGTGGACGAGCTGGAAGCCATCGTGCGCCTGGTGGCGAACGGGGTCGGCATCGCGCTGGTACCGCAGACCAGCACCAACCGGCGCTGGCCTGCTGCAGTGCGCGCGATCAACCTCGGGCAGCACACCTTCCACCGGGACATTGGCCTGGTGCACCGCGCCCGCCGCAGCATGGGCGAGGCGGCCCAACAGCTGGCCGACCTGGTAGCTGCTGCCTACGGCGAAGCTCCGTCGGCGGCCGAAGCATGAAACAGCCATTCTGCGCTTATTCCACCTGCGCAGAATGCTACAGATGTCAGAGCAGAACCAGGCTATGACGCCCCCGCCCGCACCCGCGTAAACACCTTCCAGAAAGCCGCGTCCTGGGCGTTCGCAAAGTTGATGCGCATCAGGCTGCTGGGCTGGCGGTTGGCGTGGAACAGCGCGCCCGGGGCCAGCATATAGCCCTCGTCCAGCATGCGCTGGGCCAGCGCGTCGGTGTCCACGCCGGTATCCACCCAGCCAAACAGGCCGGCGGGCTCGGAGGCAAACCGGCAGCCGGCCGCCAGTACCAGCTTGGTGCTGCGGGCGCGCGCCTGGTCGAGCCGCTCGCGTACCCGTTCGGAATGGCGGCGCAGCTGGCCCTGGTCGATACACCAGGCCAGGGCTTTCTCCAGCAGGGCCGGGGTGGTCAGGGTGGCCAGCAGCTTGGTGTCGGTAAGCCGCTCGACAAGCGCCAGCGGCGCCGCCAGAAAGCCCACGCGCCAGCCCGGCGCCAGTATCTTGGAGAAACCGCTGGCGTACAGGGTGCGCTGCAGGCCGTCCAGCACACAAAGCCGGGTTGCGTGTTCGGGCGCCAGGTGGCTGTAGGTATCGTCTTCCAGGATGTAGAAGTTGTGCGCGTTCGCCAGGGTCAGCACCCGGTGCGCGCTGCCCGGCGTCAGGCTGAAGCCGGTGGGGTTGTGCAGCACGCTGACGCTGACGAACAGCTTAGGGCTGTGCGCCTCGCAGTAGCGCGCCATCACCTCCAGGTCCGGCCCGTCGGCATGGCGCGGCACCGGCAGGATGCGCATGCCCATGGCCTCAAGCCGGGCAAATTCCACCGCCCAGCCCGGCTCCTCGACCATCACATAGTCGCCGGCGCGCAGCAGGGTGCGGCTGGCGATGTCCAGCGCATGGGTGGCGCCCACGGTGGTGATGATCTGCTCGGGCCCGGCGTGCACATGCAGGCCGGCCAGCTTCTTGGACAGGCTCTGGCGCAGGCCCGGGTCGCCGGCCGGGTCGCCGTAGCGGCGCGAAAAGTCTGCCGTGCCGGCCGCCACCCGGCGCACGGCGGCGGGCATGAAGCTGTTCTCCAGCCAGTCGGGCGGCAGCACGCCCATGCCCGGCTGGGGCTTGTCGCTATCGCCCTGGAACATGCCGCGCATCAGGGCGGTGGCGTCGATGGGGCGGCGTGGTGGGCCCTCGTTTGCTCCTGAATGTGTAGCTGCTCGCGCAAGTACATCCTGCGCTGGAGTCGTTTCTCTTACATAAAAACCGCGGTTCTTGCGGGCTTCGACCAGGCCCAGCGCCAGCAGCCGATCGTAGGCCGCCACCACGGTGGATGCGCTCACCTGGTGCTGCTGCGCGCACTGGCGCACCGAGGGCAGGCGCGCACCGCCGGCCAGCAGGCGGCTGCGGATGCGCTCGGCGAAATGGCTGGCAAGCTGCTCGGTGAGCGACTGGGCGGCGGCTTTCATCAACATGGAATGCACTCCTGTGTGCTGGCCTCAGGACCAATACAGACAACAAACTGGCTGGTTAAAGTGTACTGCCAGTGTGCTGGTATTACCACTACATTGGATGTCCACTCTGTACTTGCCACCGCATGACTACCCTGCACGCCACCCTCCCCCTTGCGCCCACCTCCGCCGAGCGCCGTGGCCTGTGGCTGGGCCTGCTGGGGGTCGTGATTTTTGCGCTGACATTGCCAATGACGCGCATGGCCGTGGGCACACCGGCCGACCCACAGATGTCCGGCGTGTTCATTGCCATGGCCCGGGCCGCCGCCGCCGGGCTGCTGTCCATCGCCTTCCTGCTCGCCACCCGGGCACCGCTGCCGCAGCGCGCCGACTGGTGGCCGCTGGCCTTGACCGCCTTGGGCGCGGTGTTCGGCTTTCCGCTGCTGACCTCCATCGCCATGCGGCATGTGGAAGCGGTGCATGCCAGTGTGATCATCGGTGTGCTGCCCCTGACCACGGCCGCCGCCGGCGCCCTGCTGCACCGGCAGCGCCCGTCCACCGGCTTCTGGCTGTGTGCGGCCCTGGGCAGCGCGCTGGTAGTGGGCTTTGCGATGCTGCGCTCAGGCAGCGGCCTGGCCATCCAGTCCGCCGATGTACTGCTGTTGCTGGCCATGCTGTTCGGCGCCGTGGGCTACGGCTTCGGCGGCCTGCTGTCGCGGCGCATGCGGGCTGACCATGTGATCTGCTGGGCCTTGGTGATCTCGCTGCCGCTGACCGTACCGGGCGCGGCACTGACCTGGCCGGACGTGCAGTTGCAGCCCACCACCTGGCTGGCCTTTGGCTACCTGGCGGTGTTCTCGCAGTGGCTGGGCTTTTTTGCCTGGTACCGCGGCCTGGCGCTGGGCGGCACGGTGCGCGTCAGCCAGGTGCAGCTGGTACAGCCCTTTTTGAGCATGCTGTTTGCCGTGCCGCTGCTGGGCGAGACGCTGGACGCGGTGACGGTGGGTTTCGGCCTGGCGGTCATCGCCGTGGTTTTCATCGGCAAACGCATGCCGGTCCGTTGATTTTTCAGGAGATACCATGAGCACCCAACTCTTCTTTGCGTTGACGCTGTTTGCCTTTGTCAGCTCCGTCACCCCAGGCCCGAACAACCTGATGCTGCTGGCCTCGGGCGTGAACCACGGCTTTCGCGCCACCCTGCCGCACATGGTGGGTATTTCGGTCGGCGTGTTTATTCTGCTGACCTCGGTCGGCATGGGTCTAGGCCTGCTACTGGAACAGATACCGCAGCTGTACCTGGTGCTGAAGTGGCTGGGTGCGGCCTACCTGCTGTACCTGGCCTGGGGCGTGGCTACGGCCGGCGCACCGAAGGACGCGGAAGCCAAACGCCCGATCAGCTTCTGGGGCGCCGCCGGCTTCCAGTGGGTGAATCCGAAAGCCTGGGTCATGGCCGTGGGTGCGTTCAGCAGCTACCTGCCGGCCCACAGCGGCAGTGCCCTGGTGCTGGGCACGGCGATCTTGTTCGCCGTGGTGAACCTACCGACCATCAGCCTGTGGGCTTTGTTCGGCAGCCGCCTGCGCCACTGGTTGCGCATACCCCACTACCGCCGGATTTTCAACGGTTTGATGGCGGTTTTGCTGGTCGCTTCGCTCGCGCCCATGCTGTCCTAACCGACAATCGGCGCACTCCCATATTTTTGTACTACTGCCGCGCTGTGCGGCCCGCTGAAAGACACTTATGAGCATTCCCGCCAACCCCTGGACCTTGGCCGCCCGCACCGAGAAGATGAACTCCTCGGTGATCCGTGAAATCCTCAAAGTGACCGAACGCCCCGGCATCATCAGCTTTGCCGGCGGCCTGCCCTCGCCCAAGACCTTCCCGGTGGCCGAATTCGCCGCCGCCTGCGAAAAAGTGCTGCGCGAAGACGGCAAGGGCGCGCTGCAGTACGCGGCCAGCGAAGGCTATGGCCCGCTGCGCGAAATCGTCGCCGCCGGCCTGCCCTGGAAGGTAGACCCCGCCCAGGTGCTGATCACCACCGGCTCGCAGCAGGGGCTGGACCTGATCGGCAAGGTGCTGATCGACCCGGGCAGTAAGGTGCTGGTCGAAACCCCCACCTACCTGGGTGCGCTGCAGGCGTTTGCGCCCATGGAGCCCAAGGTGGTCAGCGTGGCCAGCGATGACGAGGGCGTGGACCTGGACGACCTGGGCCGCAAGGCGGACAACGGCCGCTTTCTGTACGTGCTGCCCAACTTCCAGAACCCCACCGGCCGCACCATGACCGAAGCCCGCCGCGCCGCCCTGGTGGAGCGTGCCGCGGCACTGGGCCTGCCGCTGGTCGAAGACAACCCCTATGGCGACCTGTGGTTCGACGCGCCGCCGCCCGCGCCGCTGACAGGCCGCAACCCCGACGGTGGCGTCTACATGGGCTCGTTCTCCAAGGTGCTGGCGCCCGGCCTGCGCCTGGGCTACGTGATCGCCCCCAAGGCCATCATGCCCAAGCTACTGCAGGCCAAGCAGGCCGCCGACCTGCACAGCCCCAGCTTCAACCAGCGCATGGTGGTGGCGGTGATGCAGGACGGCTTCCTGGCCCGCCACGTGCCGACCATCCGCACGCTGTACAAAGCCCAGCGCGACGCCATGCTGGCCGCTTTGACCCGCGAAATGCCTGCCGGCGTGACCTGGAACACACCTGACGGCGGCATGTTCCTGTGGGCCCGCCTGCCCGAAGGCGTGCACGCCGTGGACCTGCTGCCCAAGGCCGTGGACCAGGGCGTGGCCTTTGTGCCCGGCACCGCCTTCTATGCCGACAACGCCGATCCGCGCAGCATGCGTCTGTCCTTCGTGACCGCCAGCGTGGAACAAATCAATATTGGCATCAAGGCCCTGGCCTCGGCCATCCGCGCCCTCTAAACTCGCACCCAATCCCCCTCTCCCCCGGCGGGGGGGACCGGGGGACACTTTCACCCAGCCCACACTACCCGCCATGTCCACACTGCAACGCCCCTTCCAGCAAGTCGATGTTTTCACGCCCACCCCCTACCAGGGCAACCCCCTGGCGGTGGTGATGGACGGCTCCGGTCTGAGCGATGCGCAGATGCTGCGCTTTGCCAACTGGAGCAATCTGTCGGAAACCGCCTTTGTGCTGCCGCCTACCGAGGCCGGCCGGGCCGCCGGTGCCGACTACCAGGTGCGCATCTTCAGCCCCATCGACGAAATGCGCTTTGCCGGCCACCCCACGTTGGGCAGCTGCCACGCCTGGCTGCAGGCCGATGGCCAGCCGCAAGCCCGGGGCTATGTGGTGCAGGAGTGCAAGGTCGGCCTGGTGAAGATCCGCCGCGTCGACAGCCGCTTGTTCTTTGCCGCCCCGCCTTTGAGGCGCAGCGCGCCCAGCCCCATGCTGCTGGCCCAGGTGGCCGCCGCCCTGGGGCTGAAGGCCCGCGACGTGCTGGCCGCCCAGACCCTGGACAACGGCTCGGCCTGGCTGGGCCTGCTGCTGGACAACCCGCACACCGTGCTGCAGCTCAAGCCCGACCAGCTGGCGCTGAAGAACCTGGGCCACAAGGTCGGCGTGGTCGGCATTTACCCCCAGCCCGAGGCCCCGGCCCTGATTGGCCGCTCGAACCGCGAGGCCCGCGCCTTCAGCCAGTCGGCCGCCGCCAGCGGCTCCGAGCCGCACCTGGAAGTGCGGGCCTTTGGCGCGCCGGTCGGCATCCTCGAAGACCCGGTCACCGGCAGCCTGAACGCCAGCCTGGCCCAGTGGCTGATCGCCGACGGCTACGCGCCCGAGCAGTACCTGGTGTCGCAAGGCACCTGCCTGGACCGCATGGGCCGCATCCACATCGAACGCGATGCCGACGGCCAGGTTTGGGTCGGCGGCGAGTCGGTGACCTGCATCAGCGGCAGCGTGCTGCTGTAGGCCGCTTACTCTTTTTTTGATAGCTGCTTGCGCAGTCTTTATTGCGCCAGCAGCCTTTTTTACATTAAACCGCCATGCACCAGCGCCGCTTCCAGCAAGTCGATGTCTTCACCCCTGTACCCTACCAGGGCAACCCGCTGGCCGTGGTGCTGGACGGTGCCGACCTGGGTGACGCCGAGCTGCAGCGCTTTGCCAACTGGACCAATCTGTCGGAAACCACTTTTCTGCTGCCGCCCAGCGCAGCCGGTCGGGCTGCGGGCGCCGACTACCGGGTGCGCATCTTCGACCCGGTGAGCGAGCTGCGTTTTGCCGGCCACCCCACGCTGGGCAGCTGCCACGCCTGGCTGCAGGCCGGCGGCCAGCCGCAGCGGCCGGACCGGGTGGTGCAGGAATGCCAGGTCGGCCTGGTGCAGATCCGCCGCGTCGGCCAGCGCCTGCTGTTTGCCGCACCGCCGCTGCAGCGCAGCGCGCCCAGCCCCATGCTGCTGGCCCAGGTGGAGGCCGCGCTGGGCCTGAAGCCGCAGCACATCCTGGCCGCGCAGACCCTGGACAACGGCCTGCCCTGGCTGGGCATCCTGCTCGACAGCCCGCAAACCGTGCTGCAGCTGCAGCCCAACCACCAGGCACTGAAGCAGATCGGCGTCACCGTGGGCGTGGCCGCTGTCTATGCCGACGCGCCCAGCCCCCAGCTGGAAGTGCGGGCCTTCGCCGCCGCCGTCGACGTGCCCGAAGACCCGGTGACCGGCAGCCTGAACGCCAGCCTGGCCCAGTGGCTGATCGCCGAGGGCTACGCGCCCACCCAGTACCTGGCCACCCAGGGCCGCTGCCTGGGCCGCAACGGCCAGGTCCACATTGAGCGCGACGCCGAGGGCCAGGTCTGGGTCGGCGGAGCATCGGTGACCTGCGTGGACGGCACGGTACAGCTGTAACCTGCGCGGCCCCAAAAAGACTCTGAACAGGTTCTAAAAATAGCTTGCAGCGCAGCATCTGCCTGCACAATAAGCTATCAAATCAGGAGTTGACCGATATGCACAAAGCATGGATCGCCGCCGGCCTCGCGCTGGCATGGGTGGGCGCCGCTCAGGCTGCCGAAGTCAAACTGCGCATCCTGGAGACCACCGATGTGCACATGAACCTGCTGAGCTACGACTACTACCAGGACAAGCCCACCGACCAGTACGGCCTGGCGCGCACCATCAGCCTGATCAAGGCCGCCCGCGCCGAGGCGCCGAACAGCCTGCTGTTCGACAACGGCGACCTGCTGCAGGGCAACCCGCTGGGCGACCTGGTGGCCAAGGTGCGGCCGCTGCAGGACGGCCAGATCCACCCGGCCTACAAGGTGATGAACCAGTTGGCCTACGATGCCGCCAACCTGGGCAACCACGAGTTCAACTACGGCCTGCCATTCCTGCAGCGCGCGCTCAAGGGAGCGAACTTTCCCTACGTCAATGCCAACATCTACCGGGCCGATGCGCCGGACCAGCATGCATTCACGCCCTACATCCTGCTCAAGCGCGAGCTGGTGGACGCCGACGGTAAAAAGCATCCCATCACCATCGGCGTGATCGGCTTCGCCCCGCCGCAGATCCTGCAGTGGGACAAGGCGAATCTGGAGGGCAAGGTACTGGTGCGCGACATCGTGGCCACAGCGCAAAAGTACGTGCCCGAGATGCGCGCCAAGGGCGCCCAGCTGGTGGTGGCGATTCCGCACAGCGGCTTCGAGAAGGGCGAGGTCGGCATGCTGGCCGAAAACGCCGTTTCCAAGCTGGCCGAGGTGCCGGGCATAGACGCCATCCTGTTCGGCCACGCGCATGCCGAATTCCCCAGCCCGGCCTTCGCCAGCTACCCCAAGGTGGACGCAGCCCGCGGCACCATCAACGGAGTGGCCGCGGTGATGCCGGGCCGCTGGGGCGACCACCTGGGCGTGGTCGACTTCCGGCTGGACAACGCCAGCGGCAGCTGGAAGGTGCTCAGCAGCCAGTCGTCGATCCGGCCGATCTTTGACCGCGCCGCCAAGCAGTCGCTGGCCGCCGCCGACCCGCTGGTCGAGCAGGCGATTGGCGCCGAGCACGCGCAGACGCTGGACTACGTGCGCAACAAGGTGGCCTTCAGCAGCGCGCCCATCTACAGCTACTTTGCCCAGGTCAGCGACGACCCGTCGGTGCAGATCGTCTCCAACGCGCAGACCGCCTACGTGAAGCGCGCCATGCAGGGCACGGACTACGAAAAGTACCCGGTGCTGTCGGCCGCCGCGCCCTTCAAATCCGGCGGCCGCCAGGGCTGGGCCTACTACACCGACATCCCCGCCGGCCCGTTGGCCATCAAGCACATGGCCGATCTGTACATCTACCCCAACACCTTGAAAGCCATGCTGCTGACCGGCGCCGAGGTGCAGGAATGGCTGGAAATGTCGGCCGGCCAGTTCCGCCAGATCGCCCCCCAAGGCCCGGCCCAGCAGCCGCTGGTGAACGACGCGTTCCCCTCGTACAACTTCGACACCATCGACGGCGTGGCCTACGAGCTGGACCTGACCCAGCCCGCCAAGTACGACGCCAAGGGCGCGGTGGCCGCGGCCGGCGCCAACCGGGTGAAGAACCTGCGCTTCGCCGGCCAGCCCATCGACCCCGCGGCCAAATTCATCGTCGCCACCAACAACTACCGGGCGTTCGGCGGCGGCAACTTCCCGGCCCTGAATGCCAGCAAGGTGGTGCTCGACGCGCCGGATGAGAACCGCCAGGTGCTGGTCGAATACCTGGCGCTGGTGAACACCTTGACACCCGGCGGCCAGGTCAACCCCACGGCCGACGGCAACTGGAAGATCCGCCCGGTGCCCGGCGTGCGCATGGCCTTCACCTCGGGTAGCGGCGGCATCCGCTACCTGGCGAACCACCCGGGCATCAAGCTGGAGAAGGACAATGGCGACGGGTCGGCGTTGTACACCTTGGGGGAGTAGAGGGTGCTATCGGATTTGTAGCCTCTGGCGCTTATTCTCTGTGCGTTGGCGGTCGATTGGGCTTGTGATTGGCTTGGGGGGAGGGTTATGGGTGTTTGCCAGAGATCCCCGGCCGGGGATCTCTGGCAAACACCGGTCTGGCCAAAACGGCCCACAGCACAAGATAATGCTTTTCGAGGCGCATCAGGGATGCCATTTATTCAGTCGCAGCAATATATCCTGCCATGTATAGCAGCCCGAATCATCAGTGATACTTCGACTGTCCTGGCCAGTTCTGGACTGCGTTCCACAATACCAGCCCTTCCATCAGCAGACATGGTTTGCCTGTTGTTTAAACACCGATCACCCATCTGGCCCATGCATTTTTCCACCTTGTCCAAGACCAAAAAGACTTTGGCAGCGCTGGCATTGCTTGTGTTTGCGCTCGTTTATTTCTTTGCCAAGAACGATTTCCAATATTTCAAATACTACGTCTACGACTTTACGCACGAAAGCGATAGATTCGCAGCGTTAGTGAATGCGCAGCTAGTGAGTACGCAAGGAGATACGGCGGCAAGTGCCGTCGCCGAGTCAAAAACAATGGCCATCTTTACCGGCGATACAGGCCATATCACCAAGGGCAAGCTTCTGGATGCAAGCTACAAAAAAGAGTACGACCAGCTTCCTGAAAAACTGTACGCCCCCAGTTTTGGTGACATCTTTTACTGCGTTACCTGCACAGACGACAAAGGCACAAAGCAACCCGGATACTCCATGATTGAAACGAATTCACCACAGGATCTGGAAAAGTATCAACCGAAGCTTGCTCAGGAAAACTGGAAAGCGTATTTAAAGCTCGCCATGAAGGGCGCTGTTGAATACCCCACCCTGCTGCCCGCCATCCTGAACGACAACTACCTGGTCTCGGCAGAAGACTTCAGCAGAAAATACGGCCACAACTTCGATGCGTTTTATCTCAAGGAATTGCCGTATGGCGTCAAAGAGAAACTCATGAGGTTTTACGCATCCGACGAAGGAACCAACTATCGATTCCTGAAATCCGGAAATCTCAAATACTCCAGCCTGTTAAGAAAAGGCAATTTCAGCGGGCCAGACAAAGAAGAAATCGCAATTCTTCTTAAAGACACGCGAGAAGAACTGAACGAGACCTACCTCCTCCTGGTTTTCCTCAAAAAGAACGATACCGCGCTTCATCCGGAGTACTACATCGCATTCAACGAAGTTTTTCAAGGCAAGGTCATCCTTGAAACTATTTATCCCGATCCGGAGGAGCGCTGGGATCACAAGGTATTTATGAATACGGAAGAGAAAGTCGAAACCAGGTACGACAGCTTGCGAATTCTCCAGCCCGAACAGAAAGACAATGTCCTGGTTTACGATGAAAAATTCGACGGAATGAGGAAGTACGTACAGCTTCCAAAGTCCGAGATAAAAACAATATCTCGTGATTAACCGCCAAAATCCAGCCGCAAGCGCACCGTGCCCAGCGGCGCCTCCACACCGCCCGCACCAAAGCTGCGCTCTACCACGCTGACCTGGCTGCGCGCATGCTGCAGCAGGGTGCTGGCGCGGGTGCCGTAGTGCGGCAAGTGCACAAAGGCGGCAGACAAGGCGCGCTCCAGCTCCAGGCCCACGCCGGTGGTGGGCAGGTCGGCATCGTCGGCCACGCAGGTATCGGCCAGCAGGTTCCACAAAGCCGCTTCCAGCGCCGGGCTGATGTCGGGCGACTCGGCCGCCTGGTGGGCCTGCAGCACCTCGGCAAACGCACGGCGCAGCTGCACCAGCTTGGGCCAGGGCGTGTCGAAGTCGGCATTCGACACCGCCCAGACACCGGGCTGGGGTGCGAAATGGCGCCGGTGCCGGCTCTCGAAGGCCACCAGCTGCTGGCCATCGAACAGCAGCAGGTTGAAGGCGTTAAAGGCGTCCGAGCGCGCCGCCAGCGCCTGCGCAAACTTGTCCGCCCCCAGCGGGCTCTGCAAGAAGTCGGTAACGATGCCGCCGCGCGACGGCGCATCGGCGCGGTTATGGCCCGGGTCGCGGTAATTGGTCAGCGCCGCCAGCCGACCACTGGGCTGGTGCACGCCCATCCAGGTGCCGCCGCCCTGCTGGTCCTGCCCGGCCACGATCTGCCCGCCACCGGCTTCCGGCCAGGCATGCAAAGGCAGCGTAGGGCGCGCGTAGAACTCATCGCGGTTGGCGGCGATGGTCAGCGGCACGCGGGCGTCGGGCTGCCATTGGAAGGTGAGTAGGCACATGGGGAAGGTAGGAGTTTGCTATTGTGTTTATAGCTTCTCATGCATATCTGATAAGCGCGAGGGCTTATTTCCTGCCCCACGCGCAGCCCTCAGGTCAGCGAAAACTTCTCGCTGGGAAACGCGTCCTTGGGATTCGGGCCAAAGCGGTTGCTGCCGGGCTGGCTGTCCTTGAGGCTGAACACCAACAGGACGATGGCGCCGACCACCGGGACCACCGCGATCAGCAGCCACCAGCCGCTGCGGTCTATGTCGTGCAGGCGCCGCACGCCCACCGCCAGCGAGGGCAGCAGCAGGCCCAGCGCCACGATGCTGCCGAACACGCCCACGCCCGCCTGCCGATTGAATGCACCGACCATGCCGTCGAGCAGGGCCGCGCCTATCGCGAGTCCGAAGTAAAACAGAAAGAAGTACCAGTACTCGCTGCGTTGCGCGCGGCCGGAAAACACCGCGTATTTCTTCAGGGCATCGACAAACCAGTTCATTGCACTCTCCCTCGTGGCACAGCGCCGCCGCCCGCCCCTGTGGCGCACGGCCCGCCTAGCCCCTACGCTGAAATTATGGCCGTGTCTGGGCAGATTTTTCTGTGACGCATGACCCGAATCCGAACGCCCTAGCCCGCCGCCGGGTTGCAGATGGCATTCAGGTCCATGGTGAGCAAAGCGCCCTTTTTCGGCAGATCGGCCACGCAGATGACGGTGCGCGCCGGCAGGTGGCTGGTGAACACCTCGGCGTAGGCGCGGTTCATGGCCGCAAAGTCTTCGACGTGCTTGAGGTAGACATGGACGTGCATCACGTCTTCCAGGCGCGCGCCCACCGACTCCAACATCCGCCGGAAGTTCTGCAGGATTTGCCGCGACTGGGAATAGGCGTCGGTACCGGCCATCAGCCCGGTAGCACTGTCCACCCCCGGCGTGCCGGAAATGGAGATGAAGGGGCCGGACTTGGCGATGTGGCTGTATGGCCCGATGGGCGTGAACAGATCGGGCGGGGTGAAGGTTTCTACGGTCATGGTGAACAGGGCTCAGATAGCATGGACAGGACGGGGCGCAGGGAAACGCTTCCTGAATTCTAGGGTGCCCGCCGCCCGTTCCGGAGATGGGCCCACTCTCATATTGAGAGCAGCTTACGCAGGTAGATACTGCGCTACTGGCCAAAATAGGCTCAATATTTCAGCGGTTACCGATATCCGCCGGCAGCAGCCCATAAACACTGGCGTCCTCGGCCACGCCGTTGAAATACAGGCGGTTGCGTGCATCGCATTCCTTGCGGGCACCGACGGCCTGGGCCACGCGGTGGCTGGCCGCGTTGTGCAGCAGCACGATGATCTCCAGCCGGGTCAACGCCAGCTCTTTGAAGCCGATATCAGCCGCCATCCGTGCCGCCGCGCGGGCCACGCCGCGGCCGGTATGCGGCGTTCCCACCCAGTAGCCCAGGCTGCCCATACGGTAGGCCGAATTTACGTCGTGGATGCCGGTGCCGCCCAGCACCTGGCCGCTCGCCAGGTCAAAAATACCCAGCGGAAACGCGCTTCCGGCGCGCCACACGTCCTCGCAATAGGCCATCCAGGCCTGGGCGTCCTGCAGACTGTAGGCGGGCGTGCACCAGGGCATCCAGTACGAGAGCGAATCTATCGACGCGCACACGGCGGCATAGAAAGCGTCCGCATCCGCAGGGCTGAACGGGCGGACCGTAATCCGGTCGTTGGCACGCACCACCACCTCAGGCCAGCCCGCGCGGCTGCTCCAGCCAATGCGCCTTCGCCGCCACATCCCGCCATTCGGCGTGGCCAGGCAAGGGCGCGCGGGGCCGGGTGATGGACCGCCACTGCGGACTCTTGGCCAGACGGGCGTTGAGCGCGATGTAGGGGCGCTGCGCATCGTTCGCCTCGGCGGCATTGACGATGGCGTTCACCGGGCATTCGGCTACGCAGATCGAGCAGTCTATGCAGCTGTCTGGGTCGATCACCAGAAAGTTCGGGCCTTCGACGAAGCAGTCCATGGGGCAGACGGCGACGCAGTCGGTGTATTTGCACTGTATGCAGGGTTCGGTCACGATGAAGGGCATGGCCGTATCATCGTAGACGAAGATGACAGAGCGGTCATGCCGGCCGCCATCCGCGCCAACGCCCGCCGTTTCCCAGCCGCCTCTCCATCCCCTACACAGCCGCCATGCGCATCCAACTAGACGACCTCCAAGGCCCTGAAATCCACGCTCTGCTGGAAGAACATATGCGTGGCATGCACGCCCTTTCACCACCCGAAAGCGTGCATGCGCTGGACCTGGACGGCCTGCGCCAGCCGAACGTGCGCTTCTGGACCGCCTGGGACGGCGCCGACCTGCTGGGTTGCGGCGCCTTGAAGCAGCTGGATGCCGAACACGCCGAGATCAAATCCATGCGCACCGCCGAACAGCATCTGCGTAAAGGTGTGGCACGTGCGCTGCTGGCGCATATCGTGGAGCAGGCGCAAGCGCTGGGCTTGCGGCGCCTCAGCCTGGAGACCGGCCCTGTGCCCGGCTTCGCCGCAGCGCACAGGCTGTACCAAGCGTTTGGTTTCCAGGAATGCGGGCCGTTTGCCGACTACAAGCTGGACCCGCACAGCGTGTTCATGACGCGGCTGCTGTAACGCAACGCTACAAAAACAATAGCCACCTGTGCAGGCAGAACCTGCATCAGGTGGCTATTTACTTTGAACCCCTAACAAGGGGAATACATCGCCGGTGTTACTTATCCAAGCCCCCCAGGCAGATGTACTTCATCTCCATGAACTCATCCAGCCCGTACTTGGAACCTTCGCGGCCCAGGCCCGACTGCTTGACGCCGCCGAATGGCGCTTCGGCGGTGGAGATCAAACCGGTATTGACGCCGACCATGCCCGACTCCAGCTGCTCGGACACGCGCATCACGCGGCCTATGTCGCGGCTGTAGAAGTAGGCGGCCAGGCCGAACTCGGTGTTGTTGGCGCGTTCAATAACCTCGGCTTCGGTGTCGAATACGAAGATCGGCGCCAGAGGGCCGAAGGTTTCGTCCTGGGCGAACAGCATGTCCTCAGAAGCACCACCGATGACCGTGGGTTCGAAAAACAGGCCGCCCAGCGCATGTGGCTTGCCGCCGGCCAGCACCTTGCCGCCCTTGGCCACGGCGTCGGCGATGTGTTCCTTGATCTTGGCCACAGCCTTGCTGTCGATCAACGGGCCCTGGGTCATGCCGGCTTCGACGCCATTACCGACCTTCAAGGCGTTGACCTTGGCCACCAGCTTGGCGGTGAAGGCTTCCAGCACGCCGCGCTGCACATACAGGCGGTTGGCGCAAACGCAGGTCTGGCCGGTGTTGCGGTACTTGGAGATCATGGCGCCATCCACAGCGGCGTCCAGATCGGCGTCGTCAAACACGATGAAGGGCGCGTTGCCGCCCAGCTCCAGCGACAGCTTCTTGATGGTGTCGGCCGACTGGCGCATCAGGGTGCGGCCGACTTCGGTGGAGCCGGTGAAGGTCAGCTTGCGCACGATGGGGCTGCGCGTCATCTCGCCGCCGATCTGGCTGGCCGAGCCGGTCAGCACCGACAGCAAGCCCTTGGGCACGCCGGCGCGGTCCGCCAGCTCGGCAAACGCCAGCGCCGAGTACGGCGTCTGCGTGGCCGGCTTGACCACCATCGAACAACCCGCGGCCAGCGCCGGGCCGGCCTTGCGGGTCAGCATGGCAGTGGGGAAGTTCCACGGCGTGATGGCGGCGGTGACGCCGATCGGCTGCTTGATGGCCATCAGGCGGCGGTCGGCGCTGGGCGTGGGGATGGTGTCGCCATAGCTGCGGCGGGCCTCGTCGGCAAACCATTCGATGAAGGACGCCGAGTAAACGATCTCGCCCTTGGCCTCGGCCAGCGGCTTGCCTTGCTCGGACGTGAGTATCAGCGCCAGGTCGTCCTGGTGCTGCAGCATCAGGTCGTTGAGGCGGCGCAGGATGGCGGCCCGGTCTTTGCCCGACACATTGCGCCACTGGCGCTGGGCGGTTTCGGCGGCGGCAATGGCGCGCACGGTCTCGGCCGTGCCGCACATGGGCACCGTGCCCAGCACCTCGCCGGTGGCGGGGTTAGTCACAGGCACGGTCTCGCCGTTGTCGGCATCGACCCAGGCACCGGCGATGAAGGCCTGCTGGCGCAGCAGGGTCGGGTCTTTGAGGTTCAATTTCGCGGTCATGCAGTAGTCCTTAAGCGGTCATCGCGGTGGCAAGAATGTCCAGACCTTCGGCCAATACGGCGTCTTCAATGGTCAGCGGGAACAGGAAGCGGATCACGTTGACGTAGACGCCGCAGGTCAGCAGGATCAGGCCCGCGTCGAGGGCGCGCTTCTGGACCAGCTTGGTGAATTCGGGGTCGGGCGAGCCGTCGGCCTTGTTGAACTCCACCGCCACCATGGCGCCCAGGCCGCGGATTTCGGCGATCTGGGGCACTTTGGTGCGCAGGCTTTCCAGCCGGGCTTTCAGCACCTGACCCAGGCGCTCGGCGCGTTCGCAGAGCTTTTCTTCTTCCAGCACGTCCAGCACCGCGTGCGCCGAGGCGATGGCCAAGGGGTTGCCGGCGTAGGTGCCGCCCAGACCACCGGGGGCCGGCGCGTCCATGACTTCGGCGCGACCGCAAACCGCCGACAAGGGCATGCCGCCGGCCAGGCTCTTGGCCATGGTCATCAGGTCGGGCACCACGCTGTGGTGGTCCATGGCGAACATCTTGCCGGTGCGGGCAAAGCCGGTCTGGATTTCATCGGCGATCAGCAGAATGCTGTGCTGGTCGCACAGCGCGCGCAAGGCCACCATCAGCTCGGATGGCATCACGTAGAAGCCACCCTCGCCCTGGACCGGTTCCAGGATGATGGCCGCGACCTGGGTGGGCTCGATGTCGCATTTGAAGATCTGCTGGATGGCGTTCAGCGTGTCCTGCACCGTCACTTCATGCAGCTCGGTGGGCGCCGGCACATGGAAGATGCTGCCGGGGAAGGGGCCGAAACCGACCTTGTAGGGCACGACCTTGCCGGTCAGCGCCATGCCCATGAAGGTGCGGCCATGGAAGGCGCCGGTCAGCGCGATCACGCCGGGGCGGCGGGTGTGGGCGCGGGCGATCTTGATGGCGTTTTCCACGGCTTCGGCGCCGGTGGTGAAGAAGGCGGTTTTCTTGGCGTGGCTGCCCGGCGTCAGCGCGTTCAGGCGCTCGGCCAGGTGCACCGAGCTTTCATAGGGCACGACCTGGTAGGCGGTGTGGGTGAAGCGCTCCAGCTGCGCCTGGATGGCGGCGATCAGCTTGGGATGGCGGTGCCCGGTGTTCAGCACGGCGATACCGGCCGCGAAGTCGATGAAGCGGCGGCCTTCCACGTCCCACAACTCGGCGTTCAAGGCGCGGTCGGCGTACATCGGTGTACCGATGCCCACACCGCGCGGGGTGGCGGCGACGCGGCGCGCATCCAGCTCTTTGTTGCTGAGGGCAGGGGTGAGGTGGCGGGTGTCGGTAGCGGTGTTCATAGTTTCCTTGCGGGCAATGGAGTAGACGTGGGCAAAGTTTAGAATCGATTTGGCCCCAAAATTAGAACCAATATTGAATACTTTATGGAACCAATTAGGCGCAACAGTGTTCCGAAGGCCAGCACCCTGCCCGACTTCGTGCTGCGCCAGTTCGACCAGCACAGCCCGCAGAACGACCACCGCCAGCTGTACAGCATTCTGCAGGGCGGCATCCGCCAATCGGTGCTGGCGGCCGGCACCAAGCTGCCACCGACCCGGGTGCTGGCCCAGGCGCTGGGCATCGCCCGCAATACCGTGGTGCATGTCTACGAACAGCTGGCGCTGGAGGGCTATGTGCAGGCCGGCGTCGGCCGCGGCACCTATGTGGCGGCCATCGGCCCGCGCCTGGTGGACCGCAGCGCAGCCCAGCCGCCCAGCGCCGGCGCACGCACCGCCCTGCTGTCGCGCCGCGGCAGCCAACTGGTGCGCGACAGCAAGGCCGCGCCGCTGCAGTGGGGCGCCTTCACCCCCGGCGTGCCCGAGGTGCGCATGTTTCCGTCCCAGGTGTGGAGCCGACTCCAGGCCCGCATGCTGCGCCAGCACACGCCCGACCAGCTGACCTACGCCACCGGCCCGGGCGACGCCGGCCTGCGCCAGGCCGTGTCCGAATACCTGCAGGGCACGCGCGGCGTGGTCTGCAGCCCCGAGCAGGTGGTGATCACCAGCGGCACCCAGCAGTCGCTGCACCTGGTGGCGCAGCTGCTCAGCGATGTGGGCGACACCGCCTGGCTGGAAGACCCGGGCTACTGGGGCGCGCGCAGCGTGTTCCGCGCGCATGGGCTGCAGCTGGAGCCGGTGGCCGTCGACGCCGAGGGCATGGCGCCCACACCCGAGCAGCTGCGCCAGCCGCCGCGGCTGATGTTTGTCTCGCCCTCGCACCAGTACCCGGTGGGCGCGCTGATGGGCCACGGCCGGCGCCAGCAGCTGCTGGACTACGCGGCGGTGCACAGCGTCTGGGTGGTGGAAGACGACTACGACAGCGAATTCCGCTACGGCACCCGGCCGCTGCCA
Organism: Rhodoferax ferrireducens; assembly: GCF_031458075.1. Lineage (GTDB taxonomy): Bacteria > Pseudomonadota > Gammaproteobacteria > Burkholderiales > Burkholderiaceae_C > Rhodoferax_B > Rhodoferax_B ferrireducens_A. The sequence continues at coordinate 87,616 of NZ_JAVDXT010000005.1, forward strand.
GCGCTGCAAGGCCTGGACGCGCACGGCCGCGTGGTCTACCTGGGCACGTTTTCCAAGACCCTGTTCCCTGCCCTGCGCATCGCCTACCTGGTGCTGCCACCCGACCTGGTGGACGGCTTTGCGCGCGCGCTGAACGAGCTGTTCCGCGAGGGCCAGACCCTGCAGCAGGCGGTGCTGGCGCGCTTTCTGGCCGAAGGCCACTACGCCAGCCACATCCGGCGCATGCGCGGCGTCTACAGCACCCGGCACGATGCGCTGATCCAAGCCATCCAGCAAGAGTTCGGCAGCCAGCTGCCGGTGATCGGCGGCGATGCCGGCCTGCACCTGGTGCTGGGCCTGCCGCCGCAGGTGGACGATGCTGCCGTGGCCCAGGCCGCGCTGCGCGCCGGCGTGACGACCCGGCCGCTGTCGCTGTACTACCTGCGCCAGCCGGCGCCCACCAAGGGCTTGCTGCTGGGCTACGGCGCGGTGCGCGAGGAAGAAATCGGCCCCAGCTTCGCCAAGCTGGCCCAGGTGGTGCGCGGCTTTTTATAAGCTTGCATGAGGTAACTCTGGCGACTCCAACGCCGCCGGTGGCTGCCCATAATCCGCCCATGGGACACCTCTACCTTGTGCGCCACGGCCAGGCCTCGCTGGGGGCTGCGGACTACGACCAGCTGAGCCCGCTGGGCCAGCAGCAGAGCGTGCGCCTGGGTGCGTATTTCGCCAGCAAGGGCATCCAGTTCGAAGCCGTGCTGACCGGCACGCTGCGCCGCCATACGCAAACCTATGCCGGCATCTGCCTGGGCAGCGACGCGCACCTGGTCGCCCTGCCCTGGCCGGGGCTGGACGAGTACGACAGCGCGGCGCTGATCGCTGCCATCCACCCCGCGCCGCTGCCGCCACCCACCGAGCCCGAGGCCTACCGCCAGCACTTCCGGCTGCTGCGCGACGGCCTGACGCAGTGGATGAACGGCGTGCTCAGCCCCCACGGCATGGCCCGCTACGAAGACTTTCGCCACGGCGTGGTCGCCGCGCTGGACCATGTGCGCCGGCAGTACCGCGGCAATGTGCTGATCGTCAGCAGCGGCGGGCCGATCGCCACCGCCGTCGGCCACGTCCTCGGCACCACGCCCGAGACCACCATCGCGCTGAACCTGCAGATCCGCAACAGCGCCATCACCGAGTTCGCCTTCACGCCGAAAAAGTGCCTGCTGCACAACTTCAATACGCTGCCGCACCTGGAGCATGCGGACTACGCCAGCTGGGTCACTGCCGCCTGAATGCTATTTAATCGATAGCTACCAGCGCAGATAAAACCTGCGCCAACGGCCTGTTTCTTATAAATTTCCGGCACCAACCCGCTCGGCCAGCAGGGTCTGCGCCGCCGCCTTCACCGCCTGCGTCAGCCGCTGGGCCGACACGGGCTCGTGCTCCCAGTGGTGCCAGTACAGCGCCACGTCGACGGTGCGGCCCGGCAGCAGTTCTTCCAGCGGCAAGCGGCCGACGCGGCGCGCCAGAAACTGCTCGGGCACCATGCCCCAGCCCATGCCGTGCTCCAGCGCGCTCTCGAACGCATCCACCGCCGGCACGAAATGCCGCGGGTACTGGGGCGAGGCCAGGCCGAAATGCTGGGCCAGAAAGGCGTCCTGCAGCGCATCCTTGCGGTCGAAGATCAGGGCCGGCTGGGCCAGCAAGCGGTGCACCGACACCGCGCCGGCCCGGGTCCGGCACTTCTGCAGCAGCGCGGGCGCCACCATGGCGCGGTAGCGCATCACGCCCAGCGGCTCGGCCAGGCAGCCGCGCATGGCCTGGGCCAGCGCACTGACGCAGCCGATCACGTCGCCGTTCTTGAGTGCTTCGAGAGTGTGGTCCTGGTCGTGGATGGCGATGTCCAGCAGCAGCCGGTAGCGGGCCAGCGTCGTGGCCACGCCGGGCAAAAACCAGCTGGCCAGCGAGTCGGCATTGACGGCCACACCCAGGCTCTGCCAGGGGCTGGCGGCACCGCCCTGGGCCCGGCTGCCGGGCAGGCCGTGGACCAGATCAGCCTCCATCAGCCGCAGCTGCTTCACATGCGCCAGCAGGGTCTGGCCGGCCGGCGTAGCCCGCACCGTCTTGCCGCGCACCAGCAGGCGCTGGCCCAGCGCGGCCTCCAGGCCTTTGATGCGCAGGGAGATGGCGGCCAGGGTGAGGTTCAGCGCTTTCGCCGCCGGGCCGAAGCCGCCTTCTTCCAGCACCGCGGCCAAGGCTTCTAACTGCCGCGCGTCTAGCATGGCAACGCCGCCAGCACATGTGGGAGGTACAGGCGTGTTGACGAAAGCGTGGTGGGATGCAATTCGGGCTACTCCATCAAGTATTTTTTACGTGATGGAGTTTATGCCTAGCAGCGCTTAAATCCCACGCCGCACCGGGGTGCCTACACCCCGTCCAGCAGCACCAGGTCGAAGCTGGCGCCGCTATCGCGCAGCTGCTTCAGCGGAGCATGGGCGGGGTCGTCGTACCAGGCGCGGGCCTGGGCCGCGCTGGGGAATTCGATGACGACCGTGGTGCCGGGCAGGTGGGCCCTGCCCTCCAGCAGTTGCACGGGGGCTCGAGCCCGCAGGATGCCGCCGTGCCGGGCGATCAGCGCGGGCATTTTTTCGCTGTATTCCTTTTGCCAATCGGTGTTGTGGACGACGAGAGAGCCAATCGCATAGCTGGGCATTGCAGTTCCTTGGGTGGTACCGCCCATCGGCGCTGTCGCATTACAGCGCAGAACCTGGGCGTGCAGCCATTATTTAAGGCACTACCATTGCCGTAAATGGCCAAACTCTTACGATATCCGTAACTAATTATTCTGGATATGAGCGACAAACTCCGCAGCATGCAGGTCTTCGTGGTGGCGGCCAGCGCCGACAGCTTTGCCGCCGCCGGACAGCAACTGGAGTTGTCCGCCGTGATGGTGGGCAAACATGTGCGCGCACTGGAGACGCAACTGGGCGCACGCCTGATCGAACGCAGCACCCGCAAACAGGCCCTGACCGACATCGGCGCCAGCTACCTGGAACGCTGCCGCGAAGCCCTGGCCAGCGTGGAGGCAGCCGACCAGGTGGCCGAGAGCCTGCGCGCCGCGCCGCAGGGCAGCTTGCGCATCTCCGCCCCGGTGGCCTACGGCGTGCATTGCCTGACGCCGGTGCTCAGCGCCTATGCCGCCACCTTCCCGCAGGTGCAGATCGACCTGGTGCTGAACGACCGCGTGGTCGACATGGCCGAAGAAGGCATAGACATTGCGCTGCGCGCCGGCACGCTGGCCGACACCGCCCTGGTCGCCCGCGCCCTGTGCGCCACCCAGGTCTGGGCCGCGGCCAGCCCTGGCTACCTGCAGCAGCGGGGCGTACCGGCCCACCCAACTGATCTGGCGCAGCACAACTGCCTGGCGTTTGCCGCCTGGGGCAGCCAGCCCCGCTGGCGCTTCAGCCGCGGCGATGAGAGCTTCACCGCGCCGGTGGTGGGCGGCTTCACCAGCAACAACGGCCAGGCCTTGCTGGGCGCCGCCATCGGCGGGCTCGGCGTGGTGGTGCAGGCCGACTACGTGCTGCGCGCTGCCGTGGCCAACGGACAGCTGACCCGGCTACTGCCCGACTGGCAATTGCCGGAACGCGCCATGCACATCGTGCGCCGCGCCGAACGCCGGCCCAGCGCCAAGGTGCGCAGCTTTATCGACTTCACGCTGATGCAGCTGGGTTAGCCGCCGCACAGCTCAATTATTTCTTACGTGATACAAATTAGATTTAGCTTTGTTTAATTAAAAACCCGGTCACCGGATACTGCGGGCCAACCTGATACGAAAGCCCCCATGTCCACCCTCTTGCTCACACCCGCCTTCAGCGCCGGCCTGCTGCTCAGCCTGTCGCTGATCATCGCCCTGGGGCCGCAAAACGCCCATGTGCTGCGCATGGGGCTGACCGGTCAGCATGTGTGGACCACGATTGCGGTCAGCATCGCCTCAGACATCGGCCTGATCGGCATCAGCGTGCTGGGCCTGGCACAGCTGGGCGGCCTGTCGGACAAGCTGCAGGGCGCGATGGTCGGCGCTGGCATCCTGTTCCTGCTGTACTACGGCTACCAGGCGTTCACCCGCTTCCGCACCGGCGCCACGGATACCCAGGTGGACTTGGCGCCCACCGCGGCAATGACCCGGCGCCAGGCGGTAATGGCGGCACTGGCCTTTGCCTGGCTGAATCCGCATGCCTGGCTGGACACTGCGGTGCTGATCGGCACCGCCTCACTGGCCTGGGGCCGGCCCGGCAACGCGGTGTTCGGACTCGGCGCTGCAACCGCCTCGGTGCTGTGGTTTGGCGGACTTGGTCTGGCCCTGGTGTGGCTGGGCCAGCGGCTGCGCAAGCCCGCGCTGTGGCGGGCGCTGGACGGGCTGGTGGCCGCCATGATGTGGGGCACCGCCGCGGTGCTGGCCTGGGGGTTGGTCTAAGCATTTGCTCTAGTTTTGAATATCAAAAAAAGGAGCAGCTCGCGCAGGATTAATCTGCGCCAGAGGCCGATTTCACGCCTGAAAAATCAACCTAAATCGGGGCTATCCACCAGGGTCGACAGCGGCAGGTCGGCGATCTCCTGCAGCAGCAGGGCCAGCTGCTGGCCCGAAGCCTCGACCAGGGCCTGGCCCTTTTCGGCGGTGGCAGCAGCAGCGTTGCCGGCCGCGCCGGTGGCGTTGTAGTCCTGCATCTGCCAGCCCAGCTTGGCGCTTTTGCCATTGCCGAGGATAGGGTACTTGGCCGCGCGGTCTTGCGAGCTGGACTTGAAATCGCGGGCCTGGTCCATGCGCACCCATTGCGGACGCAGCGCCAGCATCATCGAGGTTTCCACATCGCCGGCGTGCACACCGAAGCGCTGTTCCTCGGCGCTGAACGGAGCATTCGCCGCGCCCAGCGGCAGATTGAACCAGCTGGCGCTATAGACCAGCAGATCGTGTTCGGTACGCAGGGTGCGGGCCACGATGTCCATCAGGCTGACCTGGCCGCCATGGGCATTGAAGATCAGCAGCTTCTTTACGCCGCTGCGCGCCACGCAAGCGCCGAGTTCGGTCCAGATGCGGATCACGGTTTCGCTGGACAAGGTCAGCGTGCCGGGAAAGCGCTGGTGCTCGGGGCTGAAGCCGACCTGCTGCGTCGGCAGCACCAGCACCGAGGCGTCGGCCGGCAGATGCGGCAATGCGGCCGCCACCACGCCGTCCGCCAGGGTGGTGTCGACGCTCAGCGGCAGGTGCGGGCCATGCTGCTCGGTGGCGGCCACCGGCAGCACGGCGACCGTGCGGGGGGCGTCAAGTTGCGCAAAGTCGCGGGTGGTGAGGTCGGCCCAGAAGCGTGGTGTGGCGTGCATGGCCTGGATTTCACCACAGGCTGCGGCACCACTCCAGCACGCGGGGGTCCATGTCGTGCAGCAAGGCCCACACGGCCACACCGGCCAGGGCTGCGCCGGCCATCCGCATGCCCCAGTCCTTGCGCTGGGGGCTGCGCCAGGCCTGCAGGCGCAGCCAGAGCCAGGGCCCGGCCACCAAGGTGATGCTGCTGCCCAGGGCGAACAAGGCCATGGACAGCGCGCCGTCCAGCGGGCCGCCGCTCAGCGACGCAACCAACAGGGCCGAATACAGCAGGCCGCAGGGCATCAACGCCCAGGCGGCCCCGGCCACCAGCACCCAGCGCCGCCCGGCCACCCGGGAACGCACGCGGGCCCAGATCTGGCGGCCCGCACCGTCCACCCACAGCGGTTGCCGCGCCAACACCAGCAGCACGCCGCCCCAGACCAGCACGGCGACATGGAACAGCGTCCACACCGGCCGCAGCACCGCCGATTGCTCGGCCAGCCAAGCCAGGTTCTGCACCGCCGCGGCGGCCAACGCACCGGCCAGCGTGTAGCCCAACAAGCGCCCGGCCTGCAGCTGCAGCATGCCGCGCGGGGCGCCGGCCACCCGCACCACGCCCGCACAGGCCGCGCCGCACATGGCAGCGCAGTGCGGCCCGCCGGCCAGGCCCATCAGCAGCGCGGTCCAGGCAAGTGACGTCTGCATAGTAATTACTTACCCCCTCGCATTCGGCCAGAACGCACGCCACCCAGAGATGCCGTGGAACCGGCTTTGCCGGGCCACTGGCATCGCCCCCTGCAAGGGGGTTGGCGGAAAGTGCTTTAGCACTGGAGCCTGGGGGTGAGTCAAATGATCCGGGAAAAGCGCGCGCGGTTCTGGTCGGCCTGCAGGTAGCGGTCGAACACCATGGCGGCAGCGCGCACAAAGAACCAACCCGTCGGCGTAACCTGGATGCTGCTGGCATCGATGCTGACCATGCCGGCGTCGACCAGGGGCTGCAGGGCATCCAGCTCGGCGGCGAACATGGCTTTGAAGTCCACCAGGTAGGCCAGCTCGATGGATTCGAACTGCACCTCGCCCTGGCACATCAGGGCCATGATGATGGCGCGGCGCACCAGGTCGTCGCGGTTCAGTGCCAGGCCCCGTACCACCGGCAACTGGCCCTGGTCGAGCTTGTCGCAGTACTCCTCCATGGTCTTGGCGTTCTGGCTGTAGGTGGCGCCCATGCGGCCGATGGCCGAAACGCCCAGGGCAATCAGGTCGCAATCGGGCTGGGTGCTGTAGCCCTGGAAGTTGCGGTGCAGCCGCCCCTGGCGCTTGGCCACGGCCAGCGCGTCGTTGGGCAGGGCGAAATGGTCCATGCCCACGTAGACGTAGCCGGCACCCAGCAGCGCGTCCAGGGCCTGCGCCAGCATGCTGAGCTTGGCAGCGGCCACCGGCAGCTCGGACTTGAGGATGCGGCGCTGCGGCTTGAAGCGCTCTGGCAGGTGGGCGTAGGCGTACAGCGCAATCCGGTCGGGACGCAGGTCCACCACCTGCTCCAGGGTGCGGGCAAACGAGGTCGGCGTCTGGCGCGGCAGGCCGTAGATCAGGTCGGTGTTGATGGACTCAAACCCCAGCGCCCGTGCGGCTTCCACCAGGGTGAACACCTGCTCGGCGGGCTGTACGCGGTGCACGGCCTTTTGCACATCGGCATCGAAGTCCTGCACGCCAAAGCTCAGGCGGTTGAAGCCCAGCGCCGCCAGGGCGGCCAGCCGGGCCGGGTCGACGGTGCGGGGGTCGACCTCGATCGCGTATTCACCGCCCGGAGCCAGCGTGAAATGGCGGCGCAGCATCTGCATCAGCTGGCCCAGCTCGGCGTCGCTGAGAAAGGTGGGACTACCACCGCCCAGGTGCAGCTGGCTGACCACCCGGCTGCTGCCCAGCTCGGCGGTGTGCAAGGCCATCTCGCGTTCCAGGTACTGCAGGTAGGCCGCACCGCGCTCGTGGCGCTTGGTGATGATCTTGTTGCAGGCACAGTAGTAGCACAGCGATTCGCAAAACGGGATGTGCACGTAGACCGACAGCGGCAGGGTCTGCGCGGCGGCCCGGCGCAGGCGCAGGGCGCGGGCATAGTCGTCGGCGGTAAACGCTTCAACAAAGCGGTCGGCCGTGGGATAGGATGTGTAACGCGGCCCTGGCACGTCAAAACGGCTGAGTAGATCTGGCGTAACGCGGGTCATAAAGGGCACTCTGGTTGCATATGCCCAATGTGCCGCGAACGCCGCCAGCTTTCCTTGACCTGGATCAAGCCGGTTTCAGATACTTCTATACACAATATAAGTTCTTATATGCCCTTTCGTTTTTGAATCAGCCCATACTCCGCGCATGAACCCTATTGCCATCAAAGTTGCCTGTTCGAACTGCAATCTGCGTGAACTGTGCATGCCGTTGGGGCTGAACCAGGACGAGCTGGACCGCATCGACAGCCTGGTGGCCGTGCGGCGCAAGATCAAACGCGGTGCCACGCTGTTCCGCAATGGCGAGACGTTTACTGCGCTCTATGCCATCCGTACCGGCTTCTTCAAAACCTCGATCACCACCGAGGACGGGCGCGACCAGGTGACCGGCTTCCAGATGGCCGGCGAGATCATCGGCCTGGACGGCATCGTCAACGACCACCATACCTGCGATGCGGTGGCGCTGGAGGATGCCGAGGTCTGTGAGATGCCATTTGAGCGCATCGAAGAGTTGTCGCGCGAGGTCAATGCCTTGCAACGCCATGTGCACAAGATCATGAGCCGCGAAATCGTGCGCGAGCACGGTGTGATGCTGCTGCTGGGCAGCATGCGGGCCGAGGAACGGCTGGCGGCGTTTTTGCTGAACCTGGTGCAACGCCTGCATGCGCGCGGCTTCTCGGCGCTAGAGCTGGTGCTGCGCATGACGCGCGAAGAAATCGGCAGCTACCTGGGGCTGAAGCTGGAAACCGTAAGCCGCACCTTCTCCAAGTTCGTCGAGGACGGCATTGTCGAAGTCAAACAGCGCCACATCCGCATCCTGGACACCGAAGCGCTCAAGCGCATCGTCAATCAGCAGACGCAGGCCTGTCTGTAGGCTTCGCCACCAGCAGCGCCAGGCTGGCGACCAGCGCCGTCACCCCCCAGAAACCAAAGAACGCCAGGCTGTACACGCTTTGCCGTGACAGCTCCAGCGACTGCCCCTGCCATTGCAGGCTGTGCGGATCGACCACGGCAAACACCAGGGCTTCCAGCACGCAGGCGCCCAGGAAAGCCGGCCACAACACGCTAATGGTGCGCTGCGCTGTCATTGCGGGCACCGCTTACTTCTGCAGCACCGCGCCAGCAGGCGTGGCTGCATGGTTGCGCCCCTGCATCGCCGGCGCCAGCGAACCCTGGGCGGCCAGGGTCTTGTTGATATTCACACCCTGGCGGTAGTAGTCCTGCGCCAGCACCGGATCTTGCTGGCTGAAGGCGATCCAGGCCGTGACCACGGCGGCCACCACCACCACCAGAGGCCCGGAGATCACCAGCCACACATGGCCGTATTTCCACCAGGGTTGCGAGATAGGTTCAGGCATGAAGGTCTCCTTATCGGGGCACGATGAACGTGGATTTTTCCGAGACACGGTGTTCGCCGTCCGCGGTTTCTATGTCGAACACCACCGGGTGCGAACCCGGGGTCGCCGAGCCATAGGGAATGTGCAAGCGTACCGCCATCCAGCGGGACTGCACGGCATCCACCTCCACCCATTCGTCGGACGCCAGCACCAGGCCGTCCAGCCCATGGGCCGCCAGGCGGTAGCGCTGAGGCGACTCGGTGGCGTTCATTACCTGCAGGCGGTAGACATTTTCCAGCTGGCCACCGGCGACGATGCGCGACAAGGCCGCGCGGTCGCGCACCACGTCCACCTTCAGCGGGGTGCGCAGCAGCAGGCTGGCCAGCAGGACGGCGGCAATCGTCCACAGTACCGCGGTGTAAATCAGCACACGGGGCCGCAGCACCCGGCGCAGCATCTGCCGGGCCGACCAGCCCTGGGCGATACCGTTCTGCGTGGCAAAGCGGATCAGGCCGCGCGCATAACCCATCTTGTCCATCACGCCATCGCACACGTCCACGCAGGCCGCGCAGCCTATGCACTCGTACTGCAAGCCCTCGCGGATGTCGATACCGGTGGGGCAGACCTGTACGCACAGGGTGCAGTCCACACAGGACCCCAGCCCCAGGGCCGCCGGATCGGCCTTGCGCGAGCGCGCACCGCGCGGCTCGCCGCGGGCCGCGTCGTAGCTGACGATCAGCGTGTCCTTGTCGAACATGGCGCTCTGGAAGCGGGCATACGGGCACATGTACTTGCACACCTGTTCGCGCAGAAAACCGGCGTTGCCGTAGGTGGCAGCACTGTAGAACAGGCCCCAGAACACCTCCCACGAGCCAAAGCTGCCGCTCAGCGACTCCTGCAGCAGCTCCTGCGTGGGCGTGAAATAGGAGACGAAGGTAAAGCCGGTCCACAGCGACAGCACGATCCAGACCGCATGCTTGGCCCACTTCTTCCAGAGCTTGCGCACCGACAAAGGCCCGCCGTCCAGCCGCATGCGCGCCGTGCGGTCGCCTTCGATATGGCGTTCTATCCACATGAAGATTTCGCTGTACACCGTCTGCGGGCAGGTAAAGCCGCACCAGAGCCGCCCCGCCACCGCGGTGAACAAAAACAGCGCCAGCGCCGACACCACCAGCAAGCCCGTCAGGTAAATGAAATCCTGCGGGTACAGCACCAGGTTGAAGATGTAGAAGCGCCGCGCGCCCAGATCGAACAGCACCGCCTGGCGCTCGCCGTACTGCAGCCAGGGCAGGCCGTAGTAGACCAGCTGGGTCAGGAACACCATGGCCCAGCGCCAGCGGGCGAACAGGCCTTGCACCGAGCGCGGGTAGATCTTCTGCTGCGCGGCGTACAGCGACACCATATCCCCATCGGCCGGCACGGCGGCGATGGGAATGGTCTTGCGGGGGCTGGGCGCGCGCATGGTCTGTTTACGGGGTGACCGCAGGCTTGTTCGACAGGCCCCAGACATAGCTGGTCAGCACATGGATCTGCGCCTCGGTCAGCTTGCCTTGCTGGGCCGGCATCTGGTTGGTCTTGCCGTTGTTGACCATGGCCACGATGGCCTCCTCGCCCCAGCCGTGCAGCCAGATGTCGTCCGACAGATTGGGGGCCCCCAGGGCCGGGTTGCCCTTGCCACCCACGCCATGGCAAGCGGCGCAGACGCCGAACTTGGACTTGCCCAAAGCGGCGCGCAACGAGTCGTGCGGGCTGCCCGACAGGCTGAGCACATAGTTGGCCACGTTCTTCACGTCGTCCGGCGTGCCCACCGCGGCAGCCATGGGTGGCATCTGGCCGGTGCGGCCCTGGCTCACGGTTTCCTTGATCTTGTCGGTGCCGCCGCCGTGCAGCCAGTCGGCATCGGCCAGGTTCGGGAAGCCCTTGCTGCCGCGGGCATCCGAGCCGTGGCACTGGGCGCAGTTGTTCATGAACAGGCGCTCGCCCACGGCCATGGCCTGCGCGTTGCCGGCCAGCTTCTCGGGGGGCAAGGCAGTGAAGTTGGCATACAGCGGCGCCAGAGCCTGGTTGGCCTCGGTCACTTCGCCCTCGTATTCACCCACCTGTGTCCAACCCAGCGTGCCTTTGTAGCTGCCCAGGCCGGGGTAGACCACCAGGTAGCCGATGGAGAACAGCACCGTCAGGATGAACAAACCCACCCACCAGATAGGCAGCGGGTTGTTCATCTCGCGCAGGTCTTCGTCCCATACGTGGCCCGTGGTGTTATCGCTCTGGAACGGTACTTTCTTGCGCGCAGTGATCCACAGCAAAAGCAGACACGCGGCAATGCTGACCACCGAAATGCCGGCGACAAATAACGACCAGAAGTTGCTGGTGAAATCACTCATGGGAATATCCTGTTAGCCGTCAATCTTGTAGAAAAGGAAGCTGCGCTGCTTCGTCAAACCGGGCTTTGTTGCGGCGCGAGAAAGCCCAGACCCAGATACCAATGAAGGTGATGAAGCTGCAGACGGTGGCGATAACGCGCAAGGTGGTGACGTCCATGGTGGGCTTTCTGAATCAAGGAGCGCTGGCAGGTGCAGCGGGGGCAGGGGCAGCAGCGGTCGGCGCGGCTTGCAATGCAAGCTGGTCGGTCAAGGCCCGGCCCAGCACCTGCAGGTAGGCGATCAGCGCGTCTTGCTCGGTCTTGCCTTGCACTGCCTCCGCGCCCCCGGCGATCTCTGCATCGGTGTAGGGCACGCCCACGCTGCGCAAGGCCTTCATGCGGGGTGCCACCACGGCCGGATCGACCATGGCTTTTTCCAGCCAGGCGTAGGCGGGCATGTTCGACTCGGGCACCACGTCGCGCGGGTTGTTCAGGTGGATGCGGTGCCATTCGTCGCTGTACTTGCCGCCTACGCGGTGCAGGTCCGGGCCGGTGCGCTTGCTGCCCCACTGGAACGGGTGGTCGTAGACAAACTCGCCGGCCACCGAGTAGTGGCCGTAACGCAGGGTCTCGGCGCGGAACGGGCGGATCATCTGCGAGTGGCAGTTGTAGCAGCCCTCGCGCAGGTAGATGTCGCGGCCCACCAGCTGCAGCGGGGTGTAGGGCTTGAGGCCGGTCACGGCCTCGGTGGTGGACTTCTGGAAGAACAGCGGCACGATCTCGACCAGTCCGCCCACGGCGACCACCAGCAGGATGAGCACGATCATCAGGAAGTTGTTGGTCTCGATCTTCTCGTGCGAAAACAGCGGGATGGGTTTGTTGTTGTCAGCCATGTTCTTGTCCTCAAGCGTGGGCAGGTTGGAACGCCGGCACGGGTACCAGCACCGAGCGGCCGGAGATCGCCGTCATCCACACGTTCCATGCCATCACCAGCATGCCGCTCAGGTACAGCAAGCCACCGACCATGCGCACCACATAGAACGGGAAGGTGGCTTTGACGCTCTCCACAAAGGTGTAGGTCAGGGTGCCGTCGGTGTTCACCGCACCCCACATCAGGCCCTGCATCACGCCGGCAATCCACATAGCGGCAATGTAGAAAACAACGCCGATGGTGGCCATCCAGAAATGCAGCTCAATGGCCTTGATGCTGTACATGGTCTTGCCGCCAAACATGCGTGGGATCAGGTAGTACAGCGAGCCCATGGTCACAAAACCCACCCAGCCCAAGGCGCCGGAATGCACATGGCCCACGGTCCAGTCGGTGTAGTGGCTGAGCGCGTTCACCGTCTTGATGGCCATCATCGGACCCTCAAAAGTGCTCATGCCGTAGAAGGACAAAGAGACGATCAGGAAGCGCAGGATGGGGTCGTCGCGCAGCTTGTGCCAGGCGCCCGACAAGGTCATCACGCCGTTGATCATGCCGCCCCAGCTGGGTGCCAGCAGGATCAGCGAGAACACCATGCCCAGCGACTGGGTCCAGTCCGGCAAGGCCGTGTAGTGCAGGTGGTGCGGACCCGCCCACATATAGGTGAAGATCAGCGCCCAGAAGTGCACGATGGACAGGCGGTAGGAGTACACCGGCCGCTCGGCCTGCTTGGGGATGAAGTAGTACATCATGCCCAGGAAGCCGGCCGTCAGAAAGAAGCCCACGGCGTTGTGGCCGTACCACCACTGGACCATCGCATCCTGCACGCCGGCATAGGCCGAGTAGGACTTCATCCAGCCCGCAGGCACCTCGGCACTGTTCACCACATGCAGCAACGCCACGGCGATGATGAAGGCGCCGTAGAACCAGTTGGCCACATAGATGTGTTTGACCCGGCGCCGGCCTATGGTGCCAAAGAACACGATGGCATACGACACCCACACCAGGGTGATCAGGATGTCGATCGGCCACTCCAGCTCAGCGTATTCCTTTCCGGTGGTGTAGCCCAGCGGCAGGCTGATGGCGGCGGCCACGATCACCGCCTGCCAGCCCCAGAACACGAAGGACGCCAACGGCGGGCAGAACAGCCGAACCTGGCAGGTGCGCTGCACCACGAAGAAGCTGGTGGCCATCAGCGCGCAGCCACCAAACGCAAAAATCACCGCATTGGTATGCAGTGGCCGCAAGCGCCCGTAGCTGAGCCAGGGAATGCCCATGTTGAGATCGGGCCAGGCCAGCTGGGAGGCAATGATGACCCCCACCAGCATGCCCACCACGCCCCAGACCACGGACATGATGGCGAACTGCCGCACCGCCGTATCGCTATAGACCTCGGATGGGGCCATCTGTGTATTCGTAAAAGCCATGGGCACCTCATTTGTGTTCATGGCAGTGTCGGCGCGGTGCACTTGCCGCACTTTGATGCAAGTCAATCGATGGCTACTTAGCACTGCCTATAAGCAGGCCCTGTATTTTTCAAGAACACCGCAGAGCTGGCTTTGCCAGGCTACTGGTGTTGCCCCCAGCCTGTCGTAGATGTTTTGCAAACATCTACGAGGGGGGTTGGCGGAAACATGCGTTATCGACCTATTGGGTCGATTCCGGGCAGTGTGTAGCGTGGGGGTGAGCCAATCCCTTCAATCGTTGTGCAGAATCCGCTCGCCTTCTTGCTCCACCGACTCGAACTGGCCCTGGTAGATGGCCCACCACAGCCCACCCAGGATCAGCAGCACCAGCACCACCGACAAGGGGATCAACAGATACAGGATGTCCATCCGTGCTCCAATACCGTTTTGCTATGCAATACATAGCTGCTTGCGCAGTTTAAATAAGCGCCAGAAGCAGTTTTCATATACAACTAGCCGCGGGACAGGCGGGCGGCATTCAGCACCACCAGCAGCGAACTCAGCGCCATGCCCAGGCCCGCGGCCCAGGCGGGCAGCCAGCCGGCCAGCGCCAGGGGCACGCAGACCGCGTTGTAGGCTGCGGCCCAGAGCAGGTTTTGCCGCACCACGCGCAGCGTGCGCCGGGCCATCCACAGGGCCTGCGGCACCACGTTCAGCGCATCGCCGGTAACCACCAGGTCGGCCTGGCGCTGCGCCAGCGGTACAGCCTGGCCGAAGGCAAACGACACATGGGCGCCGGCCAGCACCGGGCCGTCGTTCAGCCCGTCGCCCACCATCGCCACGCAATGGCCCTGGGCTTGCAGCGCCTGCAGATGCTGCAGCTTGTCCTGCGGCGAACAGCCGCCGCGGGCCAGCGCAATGCCGACCTGCCCGGCCACCCGCAGCGCGGCCGCGGCGTTGTCGCCCGACAGCAGCTCGACCCGGATGCCCGCGGCCCGCAGCGCCTGGATCGCCAGCACTGCATCGGGCCGCACGTCCTCCGACAAATCAAAGGTGGCCAGCCAGCCCTGCGCATCGCTGAGGTGCACCTGCTGCTGGGCCGGGTCCGCGGGCACGCCGCAGAACAGCGCCGCGCCGAAGCGGTAGTGCGCACTGCGCAAGCCCTGGCCGACGACCTCCTCCACATCCTGCACCGGCTCGGCCGGCAGGCCCAGCGCCTGGGCGGCGGCCACCACCGCGCGCGACACCGGGTGCAGCGACTGGCTGGCCAGCGCCGCCGCCAGGGCCAGCGCGCGCTGTGCCGACACATCGGCCCGGTGGTGGGTGGTGACCACGGCCATGCCGTCACGGGTCAGGGTGCCTGTCTTGTCGAACACCACGGTATCCACCTGGGCCAGGTTTTCCAGGGCCTGCAGGCGCCGCACCAGCACGCCCGACCTGGCCATGCTGCCAGCGGCCGCCAGCAGCGCCGCCGGCGTGGCCAGCGACAGCGCACACGGGCAGGTGACCACCAGCACCGCCACCACCACCATCAGCGCATGGCCGGGGCCGGACGGCCACCACAGCAGGCCGGCCAGCGCGGCGGCCAGCAGCACACCCCACAGGAACGGCCGCGCCACCCGGTCGGCCAGCTGCGCCAGCCGCGGCTTCTGGCTGGCGGCCTGGGCCATCAACGCAACGATCTGGGCGAAGCGGGTGCTGGCACCCAGTTGGTCTACATGCAGCTCGACTGGCGCGCTCAGGTTGTAGCTGCCGGCCAGCACCGCGTCGCCCACCGCGCGGCCCAGCGGCCGGGATTCACCGGTGAGCAAGGCCTCGTCCACCTGGGTGCGGCCTTGCAGCACGGTGCCGTCGGCCGGGAAGGCCTCGCCCGGCAACACGCGGATGTGGTCGCCGGTGTGCAGCCGCCGCACCGCCACGCGGACAAAGGCCGTGCCGTCCCAGCGCTCCACGCTGTCGGGCAGGCGGCCGATCAGCGCCTCCAGCGCGCCGGCGGTGCGGTCGCGCAGCCGCAGCTCCAGCCAGCGGCCGGTGAGCAGAAAGAACACGAACATGGTCAGCGAATCGAAATACACCTCGTGGCCCAGCAGGCCGTCGGGGTCGAAGGTGCCGGCGCTGCTGACGGCAAAGGTCACCGCCATGCCCAGCGCGGCCGGCAGGTCCATGCTGATGCGGCGCTGCAGCACGTCGCGCCAGGCATTGGCAAAGAACGGCCCGCAGGAGAACACCAGCACCGGCAGGGTCAGCACCCAGGAGGCCCAGCGCAGCAGCTGCGCCATGTCGGCCGTCATCTCGCCCGGCCCGGCCACATAGGCGGGCATGGCGTACATCATCACCTGCATCATGCACAGGCCGGCCACCAGCCAGCGCCACAGCGCCCGCCGTTGCTCCACCTGGCGGCGCTGGCGCTCGCCGGCGTCCAGCGCCGGGATCGCGTAGTAGCCGGCCTGCGCCACGGCGGCCAGCCACTGCGAGGGCCGGGTCTGCGTGGCCGACCAGACCACCCGCGCCCGCCGGGATGCCGCGCCCACCTCGGCCAGGCGCACGCCGGGCACGGCGCGCAGGGCTTGCTCGACCGACAGCGCACAGGCCGCGCAGTGCATGCCGTCGATCAGCAGCTGCGATTCCTGGTAGGCCGGCCAGTCGCTGGATGGCTGGCTGAACGCAGCCCATTCGCCAGGTTCGTCCAGCCAATCGCGGATGGGCTGGGGGGAAGGCGCAAGGGTGGCAAGCATGGGGCCTAGCGTAGCCGTGTAGGACGAGGCCGCATTTGATGTGGATCAACCCCATAGCCGATAAATAGGACTAATCTATCGGTCTAGTCCACTACCGGAGATCACCATGTACAAATGCATTCTTGTCGCTACCGATGGGTCGGAACTCTCGCAGCTGGCAGTCACCAGCGGCATTGACCTGGCCAAGCTGACCGGGGCCAAGCTGGTCATCGCCAAGGTCGTGCCGTTCTACGCGCGCAGCTATTTCGAGGGCTCGATTCCCGTGAGCATGGACGAGCTGGCCCGCATCGAACAGCAATGGTCTGACGACGCCCTGGTCGTGGTGGACGCCGACAAAGCCCGTGCCGAGGCCCAGGGCGTCAACGCCAAGGGCGTGGTGGTGAAGTCGGACCTGGTGGCCGAGGGCATCATTGCCGCCGCCACCCAGCACGACGCCGATTTGATCGTCATGGCCTCGCACGGCCGCCGCGGCATCAAGCGCCTGCTGCTGGGCAGCGAAACCCAGCAGGTACTGACGCACTCGCACACGCCGGTGCTGGTTTTACGCTAAATCGATGGCTGGCGCATATATAGCTTGCGCAAGCAGCTATCAAACGCATAGCATTCGAAAAGCCAACGCCCCATCTGGGGGCGTATAAAGGGGAACCCACCCGCGCAAGCAGCCTCCAAGCTGGAGCGGCGGGGCCGGTTCCTCTATTTTCGAAAGGTTGTGCTATGGCGTTAGGCTGGTTTTCACTGCTCAAGACCGTACCCTGGGCAGAGGTGATCGCCACCGCACCGGTGGTGGCCGACGGCGCCAAGAAGCTCTGGAAAACCGTTTCCAAAAAGCCGGTCACGGCACCCGCCCCGGCCTCGGTGGTGCTGGCCACCGAAGGCGACATCCTCAGCCAGCTGCAGGCCCGCATCGCCACCCTGGAAGCCACCACCGCCGAGCTGCATGCGCAAATGCAGGATTCGACCGAGCTGATCCAGGCCCTGGCCACCCAAAATACCGAGCTGGTACAGCGCGCCGAAGCCAACCGGGTGCGGCTGCGCTGGGTCAGCCTCGGCCTGGTGCTGTTGGCGCTGGTGTTGGCCTACACCCTGAAAACAGGCGTCTAACCCCCAGGAGTCCACCATGTACATCCCGCCCGGTTTCAACACGGTCACGCCCTATTTCTTTGTGCGCAACGCCGATGCGTTTGTGGACTTCCTGGTCAACGGGCTGGGCGGCCGCGAAACCGGCCGCACGCTGCGGCCCGATGGCTTCATTGCCAACGCCCGGGTGCAGATCGGCGGCTCGGCGGTGATGGTCAGCGAGGCCAGCGACCATTACCCGCCCATGGCCGCGGCCTACTACCTGTATGTGGAAGACGCCGACGCGGCGATGGAGCGGGCACTGCAGCACGGCGCAGTGCTGCAGATGCTGGTGGCCGACATGCCCTACGGCGACCGCCAGGGCGGCGTGCTCGACCCGCACGGCAACATCTGGTGGATTTCCCAGCGCACCGTGCAGGCGCCCTATTCAGACTGAGCTGTACCGGCCAAGGCCGCGCGCAGCCGTGGCTGGGCGAGATCCAGGCCCAACTGGCTCGCCAGCGCCAGCACCGGAGCCAGCCGCCGCTGCTTCTTCTGCGCATGGTTCTGCGCAATGTCGGCCAGGCGGTGGGCCAGAAACGGATTCAGCAGGCGTTCGCGCAGGTCGACCAGATAGGCCAAGGCTGCATCGCGCTGGCCCAGTGCGTCGAACACCGGCAGCACCTCTTCGGCCCATAGCGATTCCAGCGCAGCGCGCAGGGCCGCGTCGTTCATCGCCTGCTGCACCGTCTCGTCGGCCGCGCGGCCGTCGACCAGCCAGCGTTCGGCCAGGTAGGTATGGCCGGCATTCAGCAGGAACAGCTTGAGCCGCTCGTGGTGGTCCAGATCGTCGGTCAGGACAATAGCCTCGTGCTCGCAAGGCAACACCAGCCGATCCTGCTTTTCCACCGCCCACAGCGCATAAGGCTCGGCCACTGCGCCCACCGGGTCCAGCGCTTCGGAGACGATGCGGTCGACCAGCGAATTGGCCCAGACGCAGTGTTGCCGCAGCCAGGCAATGCAGTCGGCCGGCAGTGCCCAGCCAGCGGCCAACCCGCAGACCACCTCGCGCAGCGCATCGCCGTTACGCTCAATCAGCTCGCAGGGAAAGATCGACAAGGGGGCTTCTGGCTGCTGCTGCCAGCGGTGCCGCAACAGCACCAGCAGCTTGGCGGGGAAACTGCGCGGCACGCGGCTTGGTGAGGCCAGCAGATCGGGGCCATCCTGGGCGTCCAGCTGGTAGCCGCGGTCGGCGGTGTTGGAGACGATCACCCGGACCTCGCCAGCCACCGCCTCCAGTAGCCGGGGCCAGTCGGCATCGGCCTGCCAGGCCTGGCGCACGGCGTTGCAGGTGACGGTGCTGTCGATGCGCTCGCCGCGCAGCAGGCCGCGCAGATGCACCGGGTAGCCAGCGCCCTGGGCCAGGGCCGCCACGCGCTGCGCGCTGGCCGGGTTGTGGGTGGTCTGCACCACGGTGATCCCGCCCAACGCCTGGCCGCGCGCCAGCGCCTGCGAAACGAACAAGTCCACATGCGCCTGCAGGAAGCGGCTGGTGCCGAACTGGAGTATGGGCTGGGTCATGGCGCTGGGCTCTAGCATTCGACGATGGCCTTGACCACGCCCTGGGTCGGGTCCAGCAGTTTCTGGAAGCCGGTCGGCACATCGGCCAAGGCAAGGCGGTGGGTGTTCAATGCGGCGTCCGGTATCTTCCCGGCGCGCATGGCCTGCAGCACGGTTTCAAAATCCTCGGTGGTGGCGTTGCGGCTGCCCAGCAGCGTGGTCTCGCGCTTGTGGAATTCCGGGTCCGAAAAAGTGATGCTGGCGCCCACCACCGAGATCAGCACATAGGTGCCCGCATGGGCCACAAATTGGAAGCCGCGCTCCATGGCCTGGGGGTTGCCGGTGGCATCAAAGACCACGTCGAAAAACTCACCCTGGGTCAGTGCAGAGAGCTGCGTTTCGTCGTCCGGGCCGATCTGCACTACGGCCGGAATCGCCAGCTGCTTGGCGCAAAAATCCAGCCGGTCGCGCCGCGTATCCAGCGCCGTGACCACCGCACCGCGCAGCTGGGCGAAGATCATCGCCGCCATGCCGATGGGCCCGGCGCCGACCACCAGCACGCGCTGGCCCGCCTGCACCTGGCCGCGGCGCACCGCATGCGCGCCGATGGCCAGGAACTCGACCATCGCGGCCTGGTCCAGGGTCACACCCTCGGCCTTGTGCACAAAGGCCTGGGGCACGGTGAGGTATTCGGTAAAAGCGCCGTCGCGGTGCACACCCAGCACCTGGATGTTGACGCAGCAGTTGGTCTTGCCCTGGCGGCAGGCCACGCACTTTCCGCAGGACAGATAAGGCATGACGTAGACCGTGTCGCCGGCGGCCAGGTGGCTGCCGGCCGGCGCCTGCTCAACGATGCCCGACAGCTCGTGCCCCATCACCCGCGGGTAGCTCAGGAACGGCTGCTTGCCGGTAAAGATGTGCAGGTCGGTGCCGCACACGCCCACGCGCTTGACGCGCAGCAGCACCTCGTCTTCGCCGCGCAGCGGCATGGAACGGTCTTCGGCGCGCAGCGTGCCCGGGGTTTCGCAAATCACGGTCAGCATGGAAATCCTTCAGTTCGGTTCAGTTCGATGGAGCGCTTCAGCCGTGGAAGCGCTTGTAGATGGCGGTGAGGTTGCCGTTCTCGTTGTTCTTGGCGACCCAGTCGTTGATCCAGGCCTGCAGCTTGGTCTCGCCCTTGCGCATGCCTATGCCCAGGGGGAAGCTGTTCATCACGAACTTGGTTTCCACGCCCAGCGCGGGTGCCTTGTCGGCCACGGTCTTCACGATGGACGGCGAGGTGGCGAAGATCTCGACCTGGCCGCTGGCGATGGCGGTGACCAGGGTGGCGTCGTCGTCGAAACGCACGATCTGCGCCCCCTTGGCGCCTTCGGTGGCCAGGCGGTCGTTGGTGGTGCCGCGGGCCGTGGCCACGCGCTTGCCCGCCAGGTCGGCAAAGCCCTTGAGCGCCATGGCCTTGGGTGCAGCAACCACGGCCTGGATGTGCGCGTACGGGGTCGAGAAATCGATCACCTTCTCGCGCTCTGGCGTGACCGACAGCGAGGAGATCACCAGGTCGGCCTTGCCGGTCTGCAGGAACGGGATGCGGTTGGCGCCGGTGGTCTGCACGATCTCCAGTTCCACGCCCAGGTCCTTGGCCAGCAGGCGGGCGGTTTCCACGTCGGAGCCGGTGGGCTTCATCGCGCTGTCCATGGTGCCGAAGGGTGGCGACCCCACGTCGATGGCGACGCGCACCTTCTTGGCGGCGCGCACATCGTCCAGCAAGTCGGCCTGGGCCGCGCCGGCAAAAGCAGCCACGGCCGCAGCAGCCAGCAGGCCGCGCACAAAAATGGAACGTTGGATCATGGTTTTATCTCCTGGGGGGTTGTGGGGCGGAACGGGTAACACAGGCAGGGCTAGTACTGCGCCCCAGAAGTAACGAAACATGAAAGCGCGTCTTCGTCCCCATGGTGTCGTTGCAAACCTTGCGAAGGCGTACAGCCTTCGCTGCGGCTTGCGCCTAACCCTGAGAACGAATCCATCACTTTCATTTTGTTCCGCTACTTCTGGGGTGCAGTACTAAAGTCCACTGCCGACGAACTGGCGCAACTCTTCGGTTTGGGGGGCATCGAGCATGGAGCCCGGGCCTTGCTCCCAGACCTTGCCGCGGTGCATGAAGATGATTTCGTCGGCCACCTTGCGGGCGAAAGCCATCTCGTGGGTGACCAGGATCATGGTCATGCCGTCGGCGGCCAGCTTTTCCATCACGCGCAGCACCTCGCCGGTCAACTCGGGGTCGAGCGCCGAGGTCACTTCGTCGAACAGCATCAGCTGCGGCGCCATGGCCAGCGAGCGGGCAATCGCCACGCGCTGCTGCTGGCCGCCGGAGAGCTGCGAAGGGTAGGCATCGGCCTTCTCCGCCAGCCCGACCTGGGCCAGTACCTTGTGGGCGCGTTCGCGCAGCTCGGCCTTCGCGCCCTTGAGCACCAGGCGCGGCGCCAGCATGATGTTCTGCTCGACCGTCATGTGCGGGAACAGGTTGTAGCTCTGGAACACGATGCCCACATCGCGGCGCAGCTGCTGCAGGTCGAGCTTGGGCGAGGTGATGCTGTGGCCGCAGACTTCGATGCGGCCGCTGTCTACCGTCTCCAGCCGGTCGATGCAACGCAGCGCCGTGCTCTTGCCCGAGCCGCTGCGGCCGATGATGGCGACCACGCTGCCCTTGTTGACATTGAAAGACACGTCCTCCAGCACCCGCACGGCGCCGAAGCTTTTGGAGATCGACTCGACCTTAACGATGGGCAACATTGAATTTCCTCTCTAGGCGCCGGCTCCACACCGACAGGGGGTAGCACAGCGCGAAATACAGCGCGGCAATCAGCACAAAAATCACGAAGGGCTGGAAGGTGGCGTTGTTGATGACCTGGCCGGCGCGGGCCAGCTCGACAAAGCCGATGGCCGAAGCCAGCGAGGTGTTCTTGACGATCTGCACCATGAAGCCGACGGTCGGCGGCGTGGCGATCTTGATGGCCTGGGGCAGCACCACATGCACCAGCCGCTGGCGCCAGTTGAGCGCCAGGCATTCGGCGGCCTCGACCTGGGTGGCCGGCACCGACTGGATGCAGCCGCGCCAGATCTCGCCCAGGTAGGCCGAGACATAGACGCTCAGGCCCAGGCCGGCGGCGGTCAGCGGCTCGATGTTCAGGCCCATGGCGGGCAGGCCGAAGAAGGCCAGCGACAGCAGCACCAGCAGCGGTGTGCCCTGGACCAGCTTGATGTAGAGCATCGCCAGGTGGCGGCTGCCGCCGGGCCCGTAGACCCGGACGATGGCCACCAGAAAGCCCAGCAGGCCACCGCCCGCAAAGGCCATCAGCGACAGCAGCACCGTCCAGGCCAGGCCATGGAACAGAAACTGCAGCTGGGGAAGACTCAGGGATGTCATGTCAGCCCCTTCAGACGGTGGTGCCAAGGCGGCGCCGGCGCGGGAAGGCCACGTAGCTCGCGGCCCAGAACACCACCCGCATCAGCAGCGACAGCACCAGATAGGCCACGGCGACGATCAAATAGGTCTCCACCGAACGAAAGGTGTCCGACTGGACCCGGTTCGCCACGGCGGTTAGCTCCTCGGCAGAAATCTGCGAGGTGATGGACGAGGCCAGCATCAGCAGCACGTACTGGCTGGTCAGCGCCGGGTAGACCCGCTCGATGGCCGGCGGCAGCACCACATGGGTGAGGATCTGGGCGCGGCTCAGGCCCAGGCACTCCGCCGCCTCCAGCTGGCCGCGGGGGATCGAGTCGATGCCGGCGCGCACGATCTCCGAGGTGTAGGCGCCAACATTGATCACCAGCGCCGCCGTGGCCGCAGTGAACGCATCCACCTTCCAGCCCACCGAGGCCAGGCCGAAATAGACGATGAAGATCTGCACCAGCAGGGGCGTGTTGCGGATGGTCTCCACATACACGGCGCACAGCCGGGCCAGGCCGGCCGACTGCCCCATCCGCCCCAGGGCGCAAAAAATCCCCAGCAGAAAGCCGAACACCGTGGCCGCCAGCGACAGACCCAGCGTGGTGGCCGCGCCCGCCAGCAGGTCCGGCCAGTACGCCAGCGGAGCGCTGAAATCGAATGTGTACTGCATGTGTCTCCGTGCTGCCGTGGGGCAGGGTCTTGATTTTTGGTAAGGCCACTTTACCTAGAAATCAAAATTGGCCTTACCGTACTTACCCTAAAGCCTGAAAAAGCAGCAACCCTCGCGCCGGTAGCCCCATAAAATCCGCAGATGCAATGCTTGGTAAGGCCAATCCCGGCCCTGACCCCGCAGACACAGGAATACCGATGCTGGAACAACTCAAACAGGTGGACACCCGGCGGCTCTACCAACAGATTGCCGACCAGATCCGGGCCTTCATCCAGAAAGGCACCTACCCACCCGGCACCCGCCTGCCGCCAGAGCGCGACCTGGCGCAGCAGCTGGGCGTGTCCCGCCCTTCGGTGCGCGAAGCCCTGATCGCGCTGGAAATTGACGGCAGTGTGGAAGTGCGGATGGGCGCGGGCGTCTACGTGTGTGCGCCCTCAGCCCGCACGTCCCAGGCAACGGCGGCCATGGGCGAAAGCCCGAGCGAGCTGATGCAGGCGCGCGCGCTGCTGGAGGGCTCGGTGGCCATGCAGGTCTGCGCCCTGGCCACGCCCGAGACGCTGGCGCCGCTGCGCCAGGCACTGGAAGACATGCGCAGCGCCATCGCCCAGCAGCGCCCGCCGTTGGCGCACGACCGGCAGTTCCATCTGGCAATTGCCGCCTTGACCGGCAATGCGGTGCTGGTGCGGCTGGTGGGAGAGTTGTTTGACGAGCGCCACAGCCCGATCTCGGCGCAGCTGCGCGAGCATTCGGAAAGCAGCCAGACCTGGGCCGAGGCGCTACACGAGCACGAGGCCATCCTGCAGGCGCTGGAGCGCCGCGATGTGCTGGAAGCGCAAACCGCGATGCGCGCCCACCTCAAGGCATCGCAGCAGCGCTGGGTGGAAAACAGCCGGCGGGAATGGGCTTGAATACCCCTCAGCCCACCGGCACCGGGGCTTAGACGCCGCCGGGATTCGCGATCAACGCCACGCCAGCCGCGTCCTTGCCGCTGCCCAACAGGCCGGCACGGGTGTAGACGCCCAGCTTTTCGCGGGTGTCGGCGATGTCCAGATTGCGCATGGTCAGCTGGCCGATACGGTCGGCTGGCGTGAAGGCCGCGTCTTCCACCTTTTCCATCGACAGGCGCTCGGGCGCGTAGGTCAGGTTCGGGCTGCTGGTGTCCATGATGGAATAGTCGTTGCCGCGGCGCAGTTCCAAGGTCACTTCGCCGGTGATGGCGCGGGCGATCCAGCGCTGGGCGGTTTCGCGCAGCATCAGGGCTTGCGAGTCGAACCAGCGGCCTTGGTACAGCAGGCGGCCCAGGCGGCGGCCATTGCTGCGGTACTGCTCTATGGTGTCTTCGTTGTGGATGCCGGTGACCAGGCGCTCGTAGGCGATGTGCAGCAGCGCCATGCCGGGGGCTTCGTAGATGCCGCGGCTCTTGGCTTCGATGATGCGGTTCTCGATCTGGTCGCACATGCCCAGGCCGTGGCGGCCACCGATTTCATTGGCGGCATACATCAGGGCTACAGCGTCGGGGTAGGTCTGGCCGTTCAGGGCGACCGGCTGGCCTTCTTCAAAGCGCACGGTGACCGATTCGGCCTTGACCACGCAATCTTCGCGCCAGAACGGCACGCCCATGATGGGCTTGACGATGTGCATGCCGGCGTTCAGGAACTCCAGGTCCTTGGCTTCGTGGGTCGCGCCCAGGATGTTGGAGTCGGTCGAATAGGCCTTCTCGACGCTCATCTTGTAGTCGAAACCGTTGGCCACCAGGTACTCGCTCATCTCCTTGCGGCCGCCGAGTTCGTCGATGAACAGCTGGTCCAGCCAGGGCTTGTAGATGCGCAGCTCGGGGTTGCACAGCAGGCCGTAGCGGTAGAAGCGCTCGATGTCGTTGCCCTTGTAGGTGCTGCCGTCGCCCCAAATGTTCACGCCGTCGTCGCGCATCGCCACCACCAGCGCGGTGCCGGTGACAGCACGGCCCAGCGGCGTGGTGTTGAAGTAGGTGGCGCCACCGGTGCTGATGTGGAAGGCGCCGGACTGGATGGCGGCAATGCCCTCGGCCACCAGCTGCGGGCGGCAATCGACCAGGCGGGCCATTTCGGCGCCGTAGGCCAGGGCCTTGCGGGGAATTTCGTCGTAATCGGACTCGTCGGGCTGGCCCAGATTCGCGGTGTAGGCGCAGGGAATGGCGCCCTTGGCGCGCATCCAGTGCACGGCGGCGCTGGTGTCCAGCCCCCCCGAAAACGCGATGCCGACACGTTCGCCAGCGGGGAGTTTTTGCAAAATATTGGCAGCCATGGTGTTCTCTGTGTCAGTGCGAAACCTTCGATGTTAATTGACGCGGGGAAATCGCCTTGGGCGGGGCCCTCTTGCGGAATGGTCGCCGCGGGCATGAAGCACTACATAATTAATAGCTACCAGCGCTGATGCTTGTTGCACCAACTGCCAATTTAATGCCTAAACCATCGCGTGCTGGGGTTACGCACCCGGCCGCTCGGCAATGGGCGCATGCTGCTCCATCAGCCCCACGATCCAGTCGATGAACACCCGCAGCTTGCTGCTGACATGCCGATTCGGCGGAAACGCCAGGTACAGCGGCATAGGCTCCAGCTGCCAGCCCGCGAACAGCGGCAGCAGCTCGCCGCGCGCCAAATGCGGCTTGGCCATGTAGTCCGGCAGCCACAGCACGCCGACGCCGGCCAGTCCAGCCGCCAGGTAGGCATTGCCGTCGTCCACCGAGAACACGTAGCGGCCTTGCACCGTGAGGCTCTCGCCGTCGCGCTGCATGGCGTAGGGAAAGGTCTTGCCGCTGCGCACCCACAGGAAGCCGACCACACGGTGCTGCGTGTCCTCCAGCTCCCGCGGGTGCAGCGGTGTACCAGCCTGCGCCAGGTAGCTGGGTGCGGCGTACACGCCGAGCTGCAGGTCGCCAACGTGGCGGGCCACCAGCGACTGGTCGGTGAGTTCGCCGCCGCGCACCACGCAGTCCACGTTCTCGTCGATCATGTCCACCATGCGGTCGCTCACGCCCATGTCGATCTGGATGTCGGGGTACTGGGCGTGGAAGGCCGGCAATGCCGGCACCAACACCATGCGGGCCAGGGGGCTGGGCACATCCACCCGCAGCCGGCCCCGCGGCAAGGCGGTGGCGCTGGACAGGCTGGTCTCGGCATCGTCCACATCGGCCAGGATACGCAGCACACGCTCGTAATAAGCCGCACCATCGGCGGTGACGTTGACCTTGCGCGTGGTGCGGTTCAGCAGCCGCACGCGCAGCCGCGCCTCCAGCTGCTGCACCAGCTGCGTCACGCTGGTCTTGCCCATGTGCAGGGTCTCGGCCGCCTTGGTGAAGCTGCCGGTTTCCACCACCCGGGCGAAGGCCTGCATGGCATCGAAACGGTCCATCGCTGCTCCCCATACGTTGCCGATTGTTTGGATTTTACAAACAGTGATGGGTGGACTTGCCGGTTTATCCGCCAGCCGTGGCGCCCTAAAGTGGCTGCACCGTGAACCCCGGGGCGGCTGCGCCCCTTTGATGAAAGATATGTATGAGCCCACGTGACGTCGTTTTTCCCCCTGGCCGCCAGGCGCTGTATGAGCGCAACCGCTATTCGCCTGCGGTGCGCTCCAACGGCTTTTTGTTTGTCTCCGGCCAGGTCGGCAGCCGCGAAGACGGTTCGCCCGAGCCCGACCTGGAAGCACAGACCCGCCTAGCCTTCGACAACCTGAACGCCATCCTGCAAGCCGCCGGCTGCACTTTTGACGACGTGGTGGATGTCACCGTCTTCATCGTCGACCCGGCGTCGAAGTTCGAAACCATCTGGAAGGTGTTCCCCGACTACTGGGGCCAGGCGCCGCACCCGACACTGACCGGTGTCGGCGTGACCTGGCTGTATGGCTTCGACTTCGAGATCAAGGTGATTGCCAAGCTGCCGGAGAGCGACGAGGGCTGAATTAAGCGGCGGGACTGGAACGATGCGCGCCGATCAACTGCCACCGTTTTGGCCTGCCGTGACCAGACGATACCAAGAGTGGGTGGCAACGGAGTGCACTTCCGCCCGACATAAAAGCGCGTTCCCTTCAGCCCCAAGAGTTGAGCGTCCACCCTGGCGTGCAACCGGTTGCCGAAGCAATGGAAATAGTTTTCTGAAAAAGTCATTGATTCCTGCCCATTGCTGGGCGGTTAAAAACTGCTGAAGGAATCGCGATCTACGTCTTTTAAGCTGGACAGATCTCAGTGCATCAGAGGGAATGGGGCCCTTAATTTGCGATTGAGAATTGCGTAGGCATTTCCGAAATTTAGAAATTTCATTTCACTGGGGTATTCACCTAGAAAAAATAAGCAAAGCGTTCTTATCATTCTTGCACCCGGTTGCAAACACCCTAAAGTGCATCAATCGGTCTAGAAGAAGTGTCCTGCCTCCCATTCGGGGAGTGGTTCACACCGCAGTTGGTTTCGGCTAACAGTGGCTTCGTTCACTTAAAAACATTAGGAGCAAACATGAAACTCACACGCAAGATCGTTAAGTCCGCTGTTGCCGTTGCTGCATTGGCTTTTGGTGCTGCTTACGCGCAAAACATCGCTGTGGTTACCCATGGTCAAGCCAACGACGCCTTCTGGTCTGTCGTCAAGAACGGAGTCGAAGCCGCGGCCAAGGACGCTGGCGTCAAGGTTACCTACCGTGCGCCCGAGAGCTTTGACATGGTTGCCATGAGCCGGCTGATCGATGCAGCCGTGAACCAGAAACCCGATGGACTCGTGGTTTCCCTGCCTGACGCGTCCGCGCTTGGCCCAGCCATTCAACGCGCAGTGAAAGCCGGCATCCCCGTCATCACCATCAACTCGGGCCTGGAGTCTTCCAAGAAGCTGGGCGCTGTGCTGCACGTTGGGCAGTCGGAATACGACGCAGGCAAGTCAGCCGGTGAAAAACTCAAGGCCATGGGCGGCAAAAATGGCATCTGCGTGAACCAGGAAGTCGGCAATGTTTCGCTAGATCTCCGTTGCAAGGGCTTTGCGGACGGCTTTGGCGGCAAGTCCAAGGTGGTTCCTACCGGCAATGACCCGACCGAAGTGCGCTCAAAGGTCAAGGCAGCGTTGGATTCTGATACATCGATTGACACCATCATGGCCTTGGGCGCATCCACCGCGGGTGAGCCTGCGCTGGCAGCAGCCAAAGAATCAGGACGTCTGGCCAAAATCAATGTCGCAACCTTTGACTTGTCAGCGGGTTTCCTGAAGGCGATTGCGGCCAAGGAAGCTGCTTTCGCAATCGACCAACAACAGTTCCTGCAGGGCTATCTGCCGGTGAGCTTCCTGGCTCTGCACGCCAAATTTGGACTGATTCCCGGCGGCAACGTGCCGTCCGGCCCCAACCTGATTACGTCTGAAAAGGCGGCACAGGTGATTGATCTCTCCGCCAAAGGCATTCGCTAAGCCTTAGACCCCGTGAGACCCGGAGGCGCTGCAGCAGCAGTTCTCTGGGTCCCGAAGTCCATCTCTTCCCTGAAGGCTATATGAACTCCCCAGCTTTAAAGAAGACCGACGACCGCCTAAAGCACACGTCTATCTTTTCGCAACTTATGAGGCGCCCCGAACTGGGCGCCGTGGCCGGCCTGATTCTGGTAACAGTGTTCTTCATGGCCACCGCCGATGCGGTGATGTTTAACCTCGCTGGCCTGGTCAACTTCCTGACCCCAGCAGCCCAGCTCGGAATTCTGGCCCTGGGTGCCGCCTTGCTGATGATTGGCGGCGAATTTGACCTGTCCATCGGATCGATGATTGCCTTTGGCGGCTTGATCTTTTCGGCTGCTATCGTGGTCTTCCAGCTTCCGCTGATCGTGGCCGTTCTGCTGACTTTGCTGGTAGCCGGTTCAATCGGCGCCTTGAATGCATGGATTGTCCTGAGCACGGCCTTACCCAGCTTCATCGTGACACTGGCTTCGCTTTTCATCTTGCGGGGATTGAGCCTGGTGGGCCTGAAATGGGCAACCGGTGGTTCTACCCAACTGCGCGGCGTGACCGAAGCAGTTGAGGGCAGTGCCTTGCTGGGGTTCTTTAGCGGCAAGGCCTTTGAAGGTGTATTCACGACCATGGGTGAGCATGGCCTGATCCCCAAATTTCCGAATGGCGAAGCCATGATTACAGGCATCCCGGTGGAAATTGTTTGGTTCGTGGCGCTCACGGCACTGGCAACCTGGGTGCTGTTGCGCACACCTCTGGGTAATTGGATATTCGCTTCAGGTGGTGATCCCATCGCTGCCAAAAACTCCGGTGTGCCCGTGCGCAATGTCAAGATTGGATTGTTTGTACTGGCGGCACTATGTGCAGGTTTGGTAGCCATCATCACAGTGCTGGACAGCGGATCCACGGATGCCCGGCGTGGATTTCAGAAGGAGTTTGAAGCCATCATCGCAGCGGTAATTGGCGGCTGCTTGTTGACCGGCGGATACGGCTCTGCAGTGGGCGCCTTCCTGGGCTCCATCATCTTCGGCATGGTCATGATCGGCCTGACCTACACCCGCATTGACCAGGACTGGTACCTGGTGTTTCTTGGCGCGATGCTGCTGGTAGCGGTGCTATTCAACAACATCATCCGCAAGCGCGTGACCGGGGAGCGTTGAAATGACAAATACACAACATCCTTTGGTTGAAATGCGGGGCATAGAAAAGCATTTCGGCAACGTTATTGCGCTTTCAGGCGTTTCCTTCAGTGTCAACGCGGGGGAATGCCACTGTCTGCTGGGAGACAACGGTGCGGGCAAGTCCACTTTCATCAAGACCATGTCCGGCGTGCATGCGCCCTCGCGTGGAACCATGCTGGTCAATGGAAGCGAGGTCGTGCTGCGGAGTCCACGTGAAGCCATGAATGCAGGCATTGCCACTGTGTTCCAAGACTTGGCCATGATTCCGTTGATGTCCGTCACGCGCAACTTCTTCATGGGACGTGAGCCGACCAAAGGCTGGGGACCATTCAAGTGCTTCGACGTCAAGCGCGCCAACGAGGTCACCATGGCCGAAATGCAGCGTATGGGCATACGTCTGCGAGAACCCGACCAGGCGGTCGGCACCTTGTCCGGTGGCGAGCGTCAATGCGTGGCGATTGCCCGCGCGGTCTACTTTGGTGCCAAGGTTCTGATATTGGACGAGCCGACCTCTGCATTGGGGGTACGCCAGACCGCCAACGTGCTAGCCACGATTGATCGGGTGCGCAAGCTGGGTGTGGGCGTCATCTTCATCACCCATAACGTGCGTCACGCCATGGCCGTGGGCAACCGTTTCACTGTGCTGAATCGGGGTACGACCCTGGGCACGGCTGCACGCGGCGACATCACGGCCGAGCAGCTACAGGACCTGATGGCGGGCGGGCAGGAACTTGCCACGCTGGAAGGCTCACTGGGCGGCACCGTCTGATAGATCAACAAGAGAAATACAACCCAAGCCACCAGGGTCAACGATGGTCGCGTAGTGGAATCAAAACTTATGAATCAAGCTTTTCAACTTGCAGCCTGCGCCGAAATGCTCTGGCGCGACAAACCCATGGAGTGGCGTGTCAAACGCCTCACCGAGCTGGGCTTCCAGGTGGGCCTGTGGAACTGGCCCGACCATGATCTGGTCATGCTGGAGAAATCGGGCGCGACCTTCTCCATCATGAATGGCTATCTGCGCGGGCGTCTTACGGACGATGAGGGGGCGGCTGAACTGCTGCGCACGGCACGCGAAACTGCGCAGGTCGGCAAGCGCTTGGGCGTGGCACGGCTGAACCTGCACGGCACAGGCTTGGGCGAGGGCGGTTTGCCCGTCACTCCCTGCGAAGTCATCACTGGCTCCATGTGGCTGAAGGCCCGCGACACCCTGGCCCGCATTGCCGATATGGCGGATGAGGAAGGCGTTACCTTCACGCTGGAGAACCTCAATCTGCCAGTGGACCACCCCGGTGCTCCCTTCGGGCGGGCAGAGGACACACTGGCATTGGTCTCAGCCGTGAACCATCCACGCCTGCGCCTCAATCTGGATCTGTACCACGCGCAAATCGGCGAAGGCAACTTGATCGAACTGTGCCGCAGCTGCCTGCCCTGGATTGGCGAGGTGCAAGTGGCGGATGTACCTGGTCGCATGGAGCCCGGCACCGGCGAAATCAACTACGCCGGCGTTGCCCGCGCACTGTTCGCCATGGGCTACCGCGGCCCCGTCGGCATGGAGGCTTTTGCCTCCGGTGATCCGGAAGCGGCTCTGCAGGCATTCAAGTCGGCCTTCACGTTGTAGTCCACACCCTTAACGCTTCTATTTCCCTTCAACACAGTCATTTTCAGGAGTTACCCATGATTAAAGTTGGTCTGCTTGGCGCCGGTCGTATCGGCAAGGTTCACGCCAAGAGCATCGTTGCCGATTCGCGCAGCCAGTTGGTTGCCGTATCGGATGTCAATGAAGAAGCGGCACGCCAACTGGCTGCAACTTGCGGTGCCACTGCCAAGTCTTCGCAAGAAATTCTTGCGGACAGCAGCATCGATGCCGTTCTGATTGCAACGTCCACCGACACCCATTCCGGATTCATCGAAGCGGCTGTTGCGGCGGGCAAAGCCGTGCTGTGCGAAAAGCCGGTAGACCTGAATCTGGAGCGCGCGCTGGCCTGCCAGGCCATCGCTGCCAAGGCGGGCCGTCCGGTCATGGTTGGCTTTAACCGCCGCTTTGACCCTAACTTTGCGGCACTCAAACGCGCTTTTGATGCCGGTGAAATTGGCAAGGGCGAGTTGCTGTCGGTGACATCGTTTGACCCCTCCCCTCCGCCCGTAAGCTACATCAACGTTTCCGGCGGGCTGTTTCGGGATATGGCCATCCATGATTTCGATATGGCGTGCTGGATTTTTGGTGGTGCGCCCGCATCGGTGACCGCCATCGGATCCAGCATCGTGGATCCCGCCATTGGCGCCGCAGGGGACGTGGACACCGCTGTCATCACGCTGCATTTTGCAGATGGCCGTATTGCAGTCATCAAGAATAGCCGCCGAGCTGTGTATGGCTACGACCAACGGGTAGAGCTACTGGGTGCTACCGGGCTGCTGTCCGCTGGGAATGTGCTGGAAAACACAGTGGCCAAGATCACAACCGCAGGCGCACTCAGCGCCAAGCCTGAATACTTCTTCCTCGAACGCTACATGAAAGCCTATGAGGCAGAGTGGCGTGCCTTCGTCGACGCAGTGGAAGCGGGCTCCAACTATCCCGTTACTCTGCAAGACGGCGTAAATGCCCTGGCCGTGGCAGAGGCAGCAACGCTGTCCTGGAAAACGGGCCGGACAGTGCAGCTCAAGGACGGACGTCCTGTCGCAGCCTGAGCTTGCTGATTAACGCTGCATCTCTT
The DNA here is from genome assembly GCF_031458075.1 of Rhodoferax ferrireducens. Taxonomy (GTDB): domain Bacteria; phylum Pseudomonadota; class Gammaproteobacteria; order Burkholderiales; family Burkholderiaceae_C; genus Rhodoferax_B; species Rhodoferax_B ferrireducens_A. The sequence continues at coordinate 120,007 of NZ_JAVDXT010000005.1, forward strand.
TACAAATCTACCAAGGGGTGCGGCGATGCGATGCACGAATCACCAGCGTACCGGGGGCCATCAGAGACGGGCGGCCGACCATTTCCGGGTCGACGATGCGGAGGATAGCCTCCCCCACCAGATATTCGATGGGCTGGCGAAACGTCGTCAGTTGGTAGCTCGGCGCGTTGGCCAGTTCGATGTCATCAAAGCCAACGATGGCAATCTTATTTTGCGCGTTGCTAAGAACCAAAGCGTCCATCGCGCCAATTGCCAGGATGTCGTTTTCGCAGAAGATCGCTTCCAGGCGGCCGGCCCTGGGTGTGGCCTCCATGTAGCGAAGCAAGGCCTGCATTCCTTCTTCACGCCGGTAATGGGCGGCTTCCATCACGGTCGCCAGGTCAATTCCTCTTTCTTTCAATCGATCGCGAAATCCTTCCAAGCGCCGCAGTTCGGTCCGCTCCGACAGCGGACCGGCCATGTAGCCAATCCGGCTGTACCCCTGCGCAAGAAACAGATCCGCAATCTCGGCGCCAGCGGCATAACCGTCCGTACTTACGTAAGGAATGTCGGCCTCGCCACTGTTGCGAAGAATGACGACCAGTGGAATGTGCTTGACCTGCTGAGCGAACTGGATCAGCTCGTGTTTGAGCGTGGTGCCCAGAAAGATAATGCCGTCGACCTGAAATTGGTCGGCCAAGCGCAGCGCGGTGGCGGGACTGTATTCGGGACTGATATTGAGCAACAAGGTGCTGTAGCCCTTGGCCTGCAACTGGCGGGTGGTCACATCCAGGGTGCGCAACTGGTTCGGATTGCCGAGTTCATCCACCACCAGGGCAATCAGTTGCGTGCTTCGCGTCGAGAGGCTGCGGGCCAGCAGGTTGGGGGTGTACCCCATCTCTGCGGCGATTTCCCGGACCGTTTTTTTGACGTCCGGCGCTATCGAAGCGCCATCGGTAAAAGCCCGCGAAACCGTCCACTTGGAAACACCTGCTCGCTCAGCCACGTCCTTGGCAGTGACCTTTTTACCCTGCGGTTCGCGTACAGATTTAGAAGTTTCCAAAAGGATTTTTGATTTCATATGCATGCGCTAACAAGAGAGAACCAGCTATGCAACCGGTTGCACTTCACGAAGGATACAGCACAGGTGACGCTTGCACATCCAAATTGCGGGCAGGCGCAAAGCGGATGCAAGACGGAGCTTCGAAAGAACGCAAACAGGGTTCGGAGCTCCTCAGCGTAATCCATAGAGACAGAGAGCGATTGAGTCCGAAGATGCGAAGTCTGGCGGATTTCTGCTTAAAAAATGCGCATGCATTGCATCGCATGCGCATTCGGGAATTAGCCCACCAGACCGACAACATTGAGGCGTCGGTGGTGAGATTCGCAAAGCGGTATGGCTACGAAGGCTTCAAAGATTTCAAACTGGCGTTTTTGCAAGAACCCATGCCAAGCTCCCCATCTACGCACGATGTACATATGCAACGCAGACCGCAGGGAATGCATGCCGCACTGTGGGAGTTGGATGTCGCATCCTCCGGCGCGCTTGCCCTGAAAGACCTGGTGGCGACCCCCTCATTTCAGCAAGCTTTGCGCTGGACCAGGGCGGCCAGCCTCATTGGGCTACTCGCACGATCGGCTGATGACCACCCCATCGCCATGCATCTTGAGTCGCTTTTAAATCGCCTGAACAGACCCACCGTGGTTCTCAGTGAAAAGCAGTATTTGCAAGGTGAATTCACTGCAGCGGTGGACGTCCTGTTTGACATCGATATCGGGCTGGACGGCAGATCGGCGGATCACGACAAGGTGTTGCCCACTGCGATGACGAAATTTGTGCGCATCACGGCCTTGCCATCCTCCGCTTTTTCAAGCCATGTCATGTCACATTTGGGGCTTTTCTCCTATGCGACTTGTCCAGAGCACCTGGCGCTTGCAAGCATCGCATTGACAAATGCTCTGTGCGCATCCTTGCTTGAGTAGCAGGCGGGGAAGCTTTTGCGGGGGACAGCTGCCGCTGCATTGCATGCCATGGCCGACCGCGATAGCCCTAGCCGCCTGTGGTGGTGCGTGGCTGGTGCGCCAGGGCCAGCTCTGAACCGACCTATATGCCCTGGGTCCGTTGTCAATGCCCCGCCAGCACCTGCTCCAGCTCCGAAAACGTCTGCGCCATCGCTGTCAACGGTAACTGCTGGCCCAGCTGGCGCTCGACCTGGGTTTGCGACACCAGGCCGCGGATGCGCGGGGCGCGGTCAGCGGTGTCGGAGTCGATCACCAGCAGATGCGGACGGCCGCGCTGGGTCAGCGTGGCGACCACCTCGGCCACCGTGGCGCGCTGCAGCGCGGCGAAGGTGATGGCGTCGATGTCGGCCAGCGGGGTCATCACATCGGCGGCGGTCAGGTCCTGGTGCTTGACCTGGCGCTGGTGCACCAGGCGCATGGGCTTGTCGCCGGCGATGTCGGCAGCGGTCAGGATGCCGTCCACCGACGGCATGTCGGACACCACGAACAGCAGGCGCACGCCCTGGTAGATCATCTTCAGCTCGGCCTGGTCCAGCGAGGTTTGTGGCTGCACCGTGGCGGCGCGGATCTGTGCCAGGTCGGTAAACACCGCCATGGCCGGCGAATCCAGGGTCACCGGGCCATGCTGCGGCGGCTGGACCTGGACGATGTGCGTGCCTGCGGGGAAGCGGAAGGTGGGGAGGGAGCCGTCTGACATGGTTGCCTTTCAAAGCCGCACCCTGGACCCCGAACCGGGGCCAGTCGCAAGGGGTGCAAACCGGTGCTGCGACGGTTTCGGTTATAGGCCTGCCCCACCCGGGCCACAAGCGGCTTTACTAGGGTTAACCCTGACTTTACCGGCGCTTTGCAATCCACCCGAAAAACACTGGTTTTTGCCGCTCCGGCGCGTCGCATACGGCCGGATCGGGTAGATTCAATGCCCTACCCGACCACCCGCTCGACTCCGCACCATGACCACCTCCGCCTGGCTCCTGTTCATCACCATTTCCCTGGTGACCGCCTTCACCCCCGGCCCTGCCGTGCTGCTGGCGATGTCCAACACCATGGCCTGGGGCCTGCGCAAGACGCTGCTCGGCAGCTCGGTGGGCAGCGCGATCGGGGTGTTTGTGGTGTCCGGCATTGCCATGGCGGGGCTGGGCACCTTGCTGCATACCTCGGCCTGGTTGTTTGCGGGGCTGAAGACTGCGGGCGCGCTGTACCTGATGTACCTGGGCTACCGCCAGTGGACCAACCCCGGCTCGGTGTTCAGCAAGGCCGCCCAGGCTGAGGCGCAGCCAGACAAATCCCGCTTGGCGCTGGCCCGCCAGGGCCTGCTGGTGTCGCTGACCAACCCCAAGAGCATTTTGTTCTTCACCGCGCTGTTTCCGCAGTTCCTGCACCTGGACGCGCCCATGCTGCCGCAGTTCCTGGAACTGACCAGCGTGTTCACCGCCTGCGCCTTGACTTCGCACCTGGTGTATTCGCTGCTGGCCACGCGCTTGCAGGGCTGGTTCTCCACCCAAAGCCGGGCCCGGCTGTTCAACCGCGTGACTGGCGGTGCCTTCGGCCTGCTGGGTCTGGGCCTGCTGCGGCTCAAAAACCCGAACTGACCCGAACCCAACCAAACTGATGGCCGCACCGCGCAACGCCACCGGCGACTCGTTTTTTGCCTGGGATGGCGATGTGCTGATCGTCAACATCCTGGGCAAGCCCTCGGCCTGCTGCGATGCCATCGCCAAGCCCATGGGCACGCAGCTGAAGGTCAGCGTCACCGCCACGCCGAAGAATGGCAAGGCGACCGACCACATGGTGCGCTTCCTGGCGCCGCTGTTTGGCGTGGCGGTGGCCGATATCGAGGTGGTATTCGGCCAGGAAAGCATCCACAAGCAGCTGCGCATCAAGGCGCCGAAGAAGCTGCCGCCGGTGTTCACCAGCCCCTGAGCTGGAACTTTGCCACCTGCCAACCGCTCCCACCCGGCATACTCTGGCCCCACCATGCTGCACCGCTTTCTATACGCTCTGTTTTTAATAGCTGCCAGCGCAGCATCCATAAGCGCCAGCGCCCAAAACACCCCTAAATCGGTAGTCACCACGCCGCAGGTGCGCGCCGAGCTGCTGGCGCATGCGCCGCAGGGCGTGGTGCCCGGCCAGCCGGTGTGGGTAGGGCTGCAAATCACCCACCAGCCCGAATGGCATACCTACTGGAAGAACTCCGGCGACTCCGGCCTGCCGACCGTGCTGCAGTGGACTCTGCCAGCCGGCGTGACGGCGGGCGACATCGCCTGGCCGCTGCCGCGCAAGATCCCCATCGGCAACCTGGCCAACTACGGCTACGAGGGCACGGTGCTGCTGCCGGTGCCGCTGAGCATCTCGCCCGACTTCAAGCCCTCCCTGCTGGCCAGCGAGCTGGAGGTCAAGCTGCACGCAGTCTGGCTGGTCTGCCGCAAGGAATGCATTCCTGAAGAGGGCGACTTCACACTCAAAGTGCCGGTAAAGAGCACCACGGCCCTCAACGGCGCAGCCTTCGACGCCAGCCTGGCCGCGCAACCGCAGCCGCTGGCGGCGCGCAGCAAGATCGAGGTGCAGGGCGCTGAACTGCAGCTCACGGTGGCCGACCTGCCTGCGGCCTTGCGCGGCAAGACCCTGGAGCTGTTCCCGGAAACCCCGGAAATCACCGCCCCCGCGGTCGACATCCGCCAAAGCTGGACCGGCCCGACCTGGACCGCCACCGCCACGCTGACCGCCATGCGCAGCCAAAGCCCTGCACAGATGCCCCTGGTGCTGGTGGCCGAGCAGGACGGGCAACGCCAGGGCTACCGCACCGAAGCGGATGTGCGAGGCAGCTGGCCGCAGGCGGTGGCCGCGCCCACCATTACCCCGGCGCTGGAGGCGGCGCTGCGGGCCAACAGCTCAGCCGCCCAGATCCCCGCCGCGCCCAGCCTCAGCTGGGCCGCAGCCCTGCTCGGCGCGCTGCTGGGCGGGCTGATCCTGAACCTGATGCCCTGCGTGTTCCCGGTACTGGCCATCAAGCTGATGGGCTTTGCCCAGCATGCGGGTGACCGCCGCGCCCACCGCGTCGATGGCCTGGCCTATAGCGCGGGCGCCATCGCGTCCTTTCTGGCGCTGGGCGCGCTGATGCTGGGCCTGCGCGCCGCCGGAGAGCAACTGGGCTGGGGCTTCCAGCTGCAGTCGCCAGTGGTAGTGGCGGCGCTGGCCGTGCTGTTCACCGTGGTCGGGCTGAACCTGGCGGGGCTGTTCGAGTTCGGCCAGTTCCTGCCCAGCCGCCTGGCCACGCTGCAGGCGCGCAACCCGGCGCTGAACGCGTTCTTGTCCGGCGTGCTGGCGGTGGCCGTGGCCTCGCCGTGTACCGCGCCCTTCATGGGGGCTTCGCTGGGCCTGGCCGTCGGCCTGCCGGCCGCACAGGCGCTGCCGATCTTCGCGGTGATGGGCCTGGGCATGGCCCTGCCCTACCTGGCGGCCAGCCTGAGCCCCGGCCTGGCCCGGCTGCTGCCGCGGCCCGGCGCCTGGATGGCGACCTTCCGCCAGCTGATGGCGTTCCCGATGTTCGCCACGGTCGCCTGGCTGGTCTGGGTGCTGGGCCAGCAGAGCGGCATTGACGGGGCCGGCAGCCTGCTGGTGCTGCTGGTAGCGGTGGCAGCCGTGCTGTGGGCGCTGGGGCTGGCAGGGCGCACGCGGCTCGTGGCTGCTACACTTTCGATAGCTGCCATCGTAGGTGTTATCAGCGCTGCAGGCCCAAATATCATCAAAAATGCACCACCAGCCAACGCGGTGGCCGCTGGCGAACGCTGGCAGCCCTGGGAGCCGGGACGGGTCGAGCAGACCCTGGCCACCGGCCAGCCGGTGATGGTGGACTTCACAGCCGCCTGGTGCGTGACCTGCCAGTACAACAAGAAGACCACGCTGTCGAACACCGCCGTGCTGGCCGACCTGGATGCGAAAAACGTGCAGCTGCTGCGCGCCGACTGGACCCGGCGCGACCCGGCCATCACCGCCGCGCTGGGCCAGTTGGGCCGCAATGGCGTGCCGGTGTACGTGCTGTACAAGGCCGGCAGCGCGCCGCAGGTGCTGTCTGAAGTATTGAACGTGGACGACCTGCGGGCGGCTATCGCCAAGCTGTAGTAAATAGACGGCACCCCCACTGACAGCCAGGTTCATCGAAGCCTGCTATCTTTGCAGGCAACCAAAGGAGTATCGCCATGCCAGCCCCTACGCCCCATGCGTTTGCCAGCACCCTGCAAAGTTTCAGCACCCCCAGCGGTGCTTCCGGCCAGTACTGGTCCCTGCCCCTGCTGGCCCAGCAATACCCGACCATCCAGCGCCTGCCGGTATCGATACGCATCGTGCTCGAATCGGTGCTGCGCAATTGCGACGGCAAGAAGGTGGCGCCCCAGCATGTGGAGCAGCTCGCGCACTGGCTGCCGAATGCCGAGCGCACCGAAGAGATCCCCTTCGTCGTGACCCGCGTGGTGTTGCAGGACTTCACCGGCATCCCGCTGCTGGCCGACCTGGCCGCCATGCGCAGCGTGGCCGCTGCACTGGGCAAGAGCCCCAAAACCATCGAGCCGCTGGTGCCAGTGGACCTGGTGGTTGACCACTCGGTGATGGTCGACTACTACGGCACGCCCCAGGCGCTGGACCTGAACATGCGGCTGGAGTTCCAGCGCAACTACGAGCGCTACCAGTTCATGCAATGGGGCATGCAGGCCTTTGACACCTTCCGCGTGGTGCCGCCCGGCTTCGGCATCGTGCACCAGGTCAACTTGGAATACTTTGCGCGCGGCGTCTACAAGAGCCCGCAAGATCAGAGCGCCAGCCCGGTGTACTACCCGGATTCGCTGGTCGGCACCGACAGCCACACCACCATGATCAACGGCGTCGGCGTGGTCGGCTGGGGCGTGGGCGGCATCGAGGCCGAGGCGGCCATGCTGGGCCAGCCGGTCTACATGCTGACCCCCGACGTGGTGGGCTTCGAGCTGACCGGCACGCTGCGCGAGGGCGTGACCGCCACCGACCTGGTGCTGTTTGTGACCAACATCCTGCGCGCCGAAAAGGTGGTGGGCAAGTTCGTCGAATTCTTCGGCCCCGGCGCGGCGTCCATCCCGGTGCCGGACCGCGCCACCATCGGCAATATGGCGCCCGAGTACGGTGCCACCATGGGCTTCTTCCCGGTGGACGACAAGACCATTGCCTACTTCCGCAGTACCGGTCGCACCGCCGAGGAGATCGAGCGTTTCGAGGCCTATTACAAGGCCCAGGGCTTGTTCGGCATGCCCAACCCCGGCGACATCGACTACACCAAGACCGTGCGCCTCGACCTGGCTAGCGTCACGCCCAGCGTGGCCGGCCCCAAGCGTCCGCAGGACCGCATCGACCTGGGCAAGCTGGCCAGCACCTTTGCCGACCTGTACAGCAAGCCCAACGAGGCCAATGGCTTCAACCAGCCGGCCAGCACCCTGGCGGTGCGGCACCCGCTGCCGTCGGCCGGCGACACCACCATCGGCAACGGCGACGTACTGATTGCCGCCATCACCTCCTGCACCAATACCTCCAACCCCAGCGTGATGCTGGCCGCTGGCCTGCTGGCCAAGAAGGCGGTGGAGGCCGGCCTGGCGGTGCAGCCGCACATCAAGACATCGCTGGCGCCGGGCTCGCGCATCGTCACCGAATATTTGCAGAAAGCCGGCCTGCTGACCTATCTGGAGCAGTTGGGCTTTTACCTGGCCGGCTATGGCTGCACCACCTGCATCGGCAATGCGGGAGACCTGTCGCCCGAGATCAACGCCGCCATCAGCAGCAACCAGCTGGTCTGCGCGGCCGTGCTGTCGGGCAACCGCAACTTCGAGGCGCGCATCCATCCGAACCTGAAGGCCAACTTCCTGGCCTCACCGCCGCTGGTCGTGGCCTATGCGATTGCCGGCAATGTGATGAACGACCTCACCACCCAGCCGCTGGGCAAGGGCACGAACGGCAAGCCGGTGTTCCTGGCCGACATCTGGCCCAGCATGGCCGAGATCGACGAGAACCTGGCCTATGCGATGGACGCGCAGGCCTTCCGCAGCAACTACGACAAGGTGAAGACCGAGCCCGGCGAGCTGTGGAGCAATATCCACGGCACCACCGGCCAGGTCTACGACTGGCCTGCCTCCACCTACATCGCCGAGCCGCCGTTCTTCGGCAACTTCCATCTACAGCCGGCGGCAGCGAATCCGGGCTTTACTGGTGCGCGCACCATGGCGCTGTTCGGCGACTCCATCACCACAGACCACATTTCGCCGGCCGGCTCGATCGCCGAGAAATCGCCGGCCGGGCAATGGCTGCTGGCCAACGGCGTGCCCAAGGCCGACTTCAACAGCTATGGCTCGCGCCGCGGCAACCACGATGTAATGGTGCGCGGCACCTTTGCCAATGTGCGCATCAAGAACCTGATGCTGCCGCTGGACGCCAACGGCTCGCAGGAAGAAGGCGGCCTCACGCTATACCACCCGCGCCAGGGTGCAGCCGAGAAGATGCCCATCTATGACGCAGCGCAAAAATACATGGCCGATGGCGTGCCCACAGTGGTGTTCGGCGGCGAGGAATACGGCACCGGCTCGTCGCGCGACTGGGCGGCCAAGGGCACGCAGCTGCTGGGCATCAAGGCCGTGGTGGCGCGCAGCTTCGAGCGCATCCACCGCGCCAACCTGGTCGGCATGGGTGTGCTGCCGCTGCAGTTTCTGGGCACCGAAAGCTGGCAAAGCCTGGGCCTGCGCGGCGACGAAACCATAGACGTGGTGGTGGGTGGCGCCCTGCAGCCGCAGATGGACGTGGCCCTGGTAGTGCACCGGGTGGACGGCAGCTACCAGCAAATCACTGTACGCCTGCGCATCGACACGCCCATCGAGGTCGACTACTACCAGCATGGCGGCATCCTGCCGTTTGTGCTGCGCCAGCTGCTGGCGGAATAAGCCCGAGGCCTGCGGGGCAGGCCCTGCTTAAAAAATTGGCGCCCAGGCGAATCCGGGCGGCCAAAATCGGTTTATTCTGTGCAAACGCCCTCTTCCCGCCGAGACCGGAGCAGAGGAAGCCGCCCAGCAGACAACCGAAACAAGGCCGCATGCGCGATTCCCGCCTACATACGTCCAACCTCCACCCGCACGCCGAGCTGGATGTGGAAACCACCATGCTGTATGTGGCCTATGGCCGCCAGCCGTTCAATCTGCTGCTGACTCTGGCCTCGGTGGTCCTGATCCGGTGGCTGATGTGGGAGCATTTCCCTCATACCGTGGTGGCCAGCTGGCTGGCGGCACTGCTGGTCAGCGCTGGGCTGAGCTTCGCCATCTGCCAGGCCTTCCGCTACGCCGCCCCTACCCGCAGAGCCATCGGGCGCTGGCAAACCCTGCTGACCGCCCAAGGCCTGGCGAACGGCGCGTCGTGGGCGATTGGCCCCACGCTACTGGTGGCCCAGGCCCAGGGTGCGGAGTTGGCACTACTTGTCAGCATCCCCCTGGTTGCCTGCACCGTGGCGGCGGTATCGGTAGCCGAACACCGCGCCGCGATGTACGCATTTCTGGGCGCGGCGCTGGGGCCGCCCATCCTCGCGCTGATGGCCCAGGATGGGGCACTGGAGCACGTGGTGGCCGTGGTGCTGCTATTTGGCCTGACGGCCATGTTCATGGTGGGCCACAACATCCACCAGACGGTGCGCACCTCGCTGGGTGCGCAAGCCCAGATGCGTGCCATCCTGAATGCATCGCAAGATGCCATCATCGGTTTCGACAGCCGGGGCCGCATCACCGACTGGAATATGCGCGCCGAGTCCCTGTTCGGCCGCAGCCTGGACGAGGTGCGGGGGCTGGACTTCGAAGCCACGCTGGTCCCCACACGCCACCACAGCGACTTCCGGGAGACCAAGGCGGAATTTCTCGCCAGCGGCGACAGCCAACGCATGAACCAGCGGATTGCCACCACCGCGCTGAACCACAGCGGACAGGAGTTTCCGGTGGAAGTGGCGATTGCGCCGCTCAGGAATGCCAAGGGCTACCAGTACACCGCCTTCATTACCGACATCACCGCACGCAAGGAGTCCGAGGAGCGCTTGGCACTGTTTCGCCGGGTGTTCGACACCAGCAGCCAGCTGGTCAGCATTCTGGACAGTGAGGGCCGGGGCCTGTACCAGAACCGGGCCCATGCCCAGGAGCTGGGTTATTCGGACGCAGAAATCTTCGGCCAGCACTTCACCCTTACCGTGGCGCCAGACAGCCTGGATGTTTGCGCCACCGAAGTCCGGCCCGTACTTGCAGCCGGGGGCAACTGGAATGGCCATCTGCAGCTGCAGCGCAAGGACGGCAGCCGCTTCATCGCCAGCAACAACATAGGCTGCATCCAGGATGCCAGCGGCCGCATCCAGTACATCTTCAACATCTTCTTCGACTTCGGTCCCGAACTGGCGCGGCGCAACGAGCTGGCGCAAGCCAAGGAGACGGCCGAGCGTGCCAACCAGGCGAAATCGGATTTTCTGTCCAGCATGAGCCACGAGCTGCGCACGCCGATGAACGCCATCCTCGGCTTCTCGCAGATGCTCGAATACGACAGCACACTGAACGCCGACCAGCAGGACAATGTGCAGGAAATCCTCAAGGGCGGACGGCATCTGCTGACGCTGATCAACGAAGTGCTGGACCTGGCGCAGATCGAATCCGGCCGCACCAACCTGTCGCTCGAACCCGTGGATCTGACCCACCTGGTCGAGGACTGCCGGCAGCTGATACAGCCACTGGCCGATGCGCGCCACATCCGCCTGCAGCTAGACATACCGCCCCAGGCCACGGTGCGCGCCGACCGGGTGCGCTGCAAACAGGCCCTGCTGAACCTGCTATCAAATGCCGTCAAGTACAACAGCGAAGGCGGCGAGATCCGGGTGGCGATGTTCGCTGCCCAGAGCGGCCGGCTGCGGATGGGCGTCACCGACACCGGCGCGGGCATTGCGCCAGAGCGGCTGGCCGAGCTGTTCCAGCCGTTCAACCGCCTGGGCGCCGAACACGGCGAAATCGAAGGCACAGGCATCGGCCTGACCATCACCCGCCGGCTGGTGGACCTGATGGGCGGCGAAGTGGGCGTGGACAGCCAGCTCGGTGTGGGTACCACTTTCTGGATCGACCTGCCCGCCGATGCCGCAGCCACCGACCTGGCCACCACGCCCCGCAGCGCCGCCGCTTCGGCCACCGCCTCTGCGCAGCGCTACTGCGTGCTGTGTGTGGACGACAACCCGGTAAACCTGAAGCTGATCGCCCAGACCATGGCATTGCGGCCGCACGTCGACCTGCTGACGGCGCACTCCCCCGAGCTGGGCCTGGAACTGGCGCTGGCCCACCGGCCGGACCTGATCCTGCTCGACATCCACATGCCGGGCATGAGCGGCTACCAGCTGCTGCGGGTGTTGCAGGCCGATGCCCGGCTGCGGACCACGCCGGTGATCGCCATCACCGCCAACGCCATGCCCAGCGACATCGCCCGCGGCCGCGCGGCGGGCTTCAGCGACTACCTGACCAAGCCGCTGGATGTCGACCTCTTCCTGCTGACCGTGGACCGTTGCCTGGCAGGCAGCGCAAAGGACGCACCATGACCTCTGAATCGATGGAACTGGCCCGCATTCTGGTGGTGGACGACGAGCCCGCCAACCTCAAGCTGCTGGAAAAGCTGTTGACCAGCCAGGGCTACCCGGCCCCCGTGCTGGTGCAGGATTCGCGCGAAACGCTGCAGCGCTACCAGCAGCTACGCCCGGACCTGATCCTGCTCGACATCAACATGCCGCACCTGGATGGCTACCAGATCATGGAGCAGCTGAAAGCCCTGAACGACCCGCTGCTGCCGCCCATCGTGGTCCTCACCGCCCAACTGGGCCGCGAGCACATGGTGAAGGCGCTGGCCCTGGGGGCGCGCGACTTTGTCGGCAAGCCGTTTGACCGCGTGGAACTGCTGATGCGGGTGCGCAACCTGCTGGATGCCCAGCGCGCCCACCGCCTGCTACACGACCAAAAAGCCGCGCTGGAAGAGATGGTACGGGTGCGCACCGAGGACCTGAACCGCACCCGCCTGCAGGTGGTGCACCGCCTGGGCCGTGCCGCCGAGTACCGCGACAACGAAACCGGCCTGCACACTATCCGCATGAGCCATTACGCCGCCCGTCTGGCCCACAGCCTGGGCTGGAGTGCCGCCGACTGCGAACTGCTGTTGCATGCCAGCCCCATGCACGACGTGGGCAAGATCGGCATCCCCGACGCGGTGCTGCTCAAGCCCGGCAAGTTCGAGCCGCACGAGTGGGAGATCATGAAAACCCATGCCGAGATCGGCGCCCACATCCTGGGCGACAGCGACTCCGACCTGCTGCAGCTGGCCAGCACCATCGCCCGCAGCCACCACGAGAAATGGGACGGCAGCGGCTACCCCCAAGGCCTGGCCGGCGAGGCCATTCCCCTGGCCGGGCGCATCGTGGCGGTGGCCGATGTATTTGACGCCCTGACCTCCAGCCGACCGTATAAGAAAGCCTGGCCGGTGGAAGAGGCAGTGCAGCTGATCCGCGACGGCGCAGGCAGCCATTTCGACCCCACGGTGGCCGCGCATTTCCAGCAATGCCTGCCCGACATTTTGGCGATCCGCGAGCGCTTCAAAGAGCCCGATTGAACCGACCGGCTTTGGCGTAGCATGGGGTACATCCCTTACCACCCCCCTCCCATACCAAGGAAATCCATGACCATCCACCGCTACCTTGCCCCCGCCCTCTGCGCGGCCCTGCTGTCTGCTTGCGCAACTGCTCCGTCCGGCCCCTCGGCCACCGCCCGTCTGGCACCCACCACCGGCAACACGGTGAGTGGCAACATCCATTTCATCCAGCTACCGGGCAAAGTGCTGGTGCAAGGCGAAGTCCGCGGCCTGCTGCCCAATACCGTGCACGGCTTCCATATCCATGAAAAGGGCGACTGCAGCAGCGGCGACGGCATGGGCACGGGCGGCCATTTCAACCCTGACGGCCATGCGCACGGCGCCGCCACTGGTGCCATGCACCATGCAGGCGACTTACCCAGTCTGCAGGCCGATGCCAACGGCGTCGCCAAGATCCGCTATGAATCCACCACCCTGGCGGTGGGCAGCGGTGCGACCGACGTGGTCGGCCGCGGGCTGATCGTGCACAAAGACCCCGACGACTTCACCACCCAGCCCACCGGGAACTCGGGTGCTCGGATCGCCTGCGCGGCCATCCGCGCCAACTAGGGGCCTACAAAAGCACGGGCATGCCGGGAGCCTGCCGTGCCGAAACCTGTAAACCACTGTTTTTCTTCATCGACAGAGAACGCACCATGGCTATGCAGACCACTCCCATTGCCCCCACAGTATCTGTATCTGGAAGATGCTTCGGGCTGACTTTCTCCGTACACAGGCTCTGATATGCGCCTGCTGCTGGTGGAAGACGAGGCCGAGATGGCATCGTGGCTGGTGCGGGCATTCAAGCAAAGCGGCTTCGTACCGGACCACGCACAGAACGCCGCTGTCGCCGAAGCATTGCTGGCGGGCAACAGCTATGACGCGGTGGTACTCGACCTGCGGCTGCCCGACAAGCACGGCCTGGCCTTGCTGGCCGATATGCGCAAAGCCGGCAACCGCACACCCGTGCTGGTGCTGACCGCACAGGGTTCGCTGCAAGACCGGGTGAAGGGACTGAACGTTGGGGCCGACGACTTTCTGACCAAACCCTTCGCGATTGAAGAACTCGAAGCCCGCCTCACCGCGCTGGTGCGGCGCAGCCGGGGCAGTTCGCACACGCCGCTGCAGTGCGGTTCGCTGTCATGCGCCCACGACAGCCGGGTTTTCACACTGGCCGGCGTGCTGCTGCAGCTCACACGGCGCGAGAGCGCGGCCCTGTCGGTCTTGCTGGCGCGCAGCGGTTCGCCGGTAGAAAAGTCCCACCTCTCGGGCAAGGTCTTTCCGACCGACAGCAATGCCGGCCCGGATGCAATCGAACTGGTGCTGCACCGGCTGCGCCGCAAGCTGGCCGGTGGCGACGTGCGCATTGTGACCGTGCGCGGCCTGGGCTATATGCTGGAAAGCACGGTGCATGAAAACCTTCCGGGCTGACCCCGACACCTTCGGCATCCGCGCGCGCCTGCTGACCCTGCTGCTGCCGGGCATCCTGGGCCTGCTGATACTGGACAGCTGGAACGACTACCGCGCCTTGCGCACGCTGGTACAGGACGCCTACGACCAGTCCATGCTCGAATCGGTGAACGCGCTGCGCAACAGCCTGGCATTGGCGCAAGATGGCTCCTTCCAGCTGAATGCACCATCGTTTATGGCCCCAACAGCAGCCGACGCCAGCAGCCCGCAGCACAAGCACCTGTATGTAGGCCTGACACCGCACCAGACCGCAGGGGGCAGCACGGCTGTCCAACAAACCCTGCTGGGCGAGGCCGACCTTCCTGCACCACCGGAGCCGGCTGCACCGGCCGCCGCTGCCGGTTCAGCCTCCCAGGTCTGGTACGACAGCCGCTACCAGGGCCAGCCGGTGCGGGTGGTGGCTATCCAAAGCCAGGTGGTGGACGGACGCGGCCAGGCCTTTGACCTGCTGATCCAGGCAGCCGAAAGCAGCGGCCAGCGGGATATGGCGCAAGCAACTTCGTCGGAGCATGCGCTGCTGCGCGACGCACGCATGGTGCTGGTGGTGGTTCTGTTGGTCTGGCTGGGGGTGAACTGGTCGCTGCGGCCGCTGGAGCGGCTGCGCAAATCCGTGCTGCAAAGCAAGGGCCAGGATCTCAAACCGCTGGACACCATCGATGTTCCGCATGAAGTGGCGCCGCTGGTCGACGCCATCAACCAGTACGTGGCCAACTACCGGGACTTGCTGGACCAGCAGTCGCGGTTTCTGGCCGACGCATCGCACCAGTTGCGTACGCCGCTGGCCATCATGTTGACGCAGGCAGGCTTCGCGCTGCGCGAAAAAGACCCCGAGCAGCAGCGCGCGACCTTGCGCGCCATCGTCGCCCAAATCTCGCGCAGCCGGCGCCTGTGCGAGCAACTGCTGTCGCTCGCCCACGCTAGCGACCACAGCCCGCCCGTCGACGCACCGGAGCTCACCGACCTGAACGCCGTTGCCAAAGACGTCGTGCTCCAGTACCTCACGCTGGCCCACGAAAAAGACCAGGACCTGGGCTGGATCGATGCCCGGGATGGCAGTCCGTCCTGCTCCGAACTATCCACAGCACCTGTGGTTCCCGTGCTGGCCAGAGGCCCCGAGTTGCATGAAGCACTTGCCAATCTGGTGCACAACGCCATCGTCTACACGCCATCCGGCGGACACATCACCGTGATGGTCAGCACCCGGGATGGCATGGCACTGGCCGAAGTCCGCGACGACGGCCCGGGTATCGCCAAGGCGCAGCGGGCAGCCGTCTTCGAGCGATTCCACCATACGGGCAGCAGCCCGGGCAAAGGTACGCACGGGGCCGGGTTGGGCCTGGCGATTGCACGCGCCTACGCCCGGCGCAATGGCGGCGACATCGCGTTGGCCGATGCCGACCTCGCCGCAGATACCGCGGGCACCGCCCTCGGCACTACCGGCTTACGCGCCATCCTGCGCCTGCCTCTGGCGTCAGGGCAGCAGAGCTGAGCCCGCACGGCCTCAGCGCCGAAGCACAGCGTTTGCCGCGTGGCGCCACGTGTTAGTAATAACACGTATTTTGAGCCTGGGCGCGCAAAACGAAAGCTGATTGGAAGCCTCGCTTCCTACCATCCCCTCCAACCCGAACGCCTTGCCGTCTGCGTTTTGCACGGCCTGGCGCGGGGCATACCCATAAGGAGACCCGGATGACCCCCCCCCCAGTGAACCACAACGCCGCACCGGCCCAGCCCTGGAGTCGCTGCATATGAACCTGAAGAACCGAAATTTCGTCAGAGGCCTGTTCCTCATGGCGATTGCCCTGCTGTTTGGCGTGGTGGCGCGGAACTACTCGATAGGCGAACTGAGCCGGTCCGGGCCTGGGCTGTTTCCCCTGATGGTGAGTTCCTTTCTGTTTGTGATCGGCCTGCTTACGGTGGTGCGGTCGCACTTCGTCGCTCCTGTACCCCTGGACTACAACGTCAAAAACATCGCCCTGATCCTGCTGAGCCTGGCCGGGTTTGCGGTGATCTCCGAGCACCTCAACATGATTCTGGCCATCGTGTTTCTGGTGTTCTGCTCCACCTTCGCCGGCACTTCGTATTCGGTGGTGCGCAACATCAAGATTGCGCTGGGCCTGATCGCAGTGGCCTATGCCTTCAAAAACTTCCTCGGCCTTAGCCTGCCCTTATTCTGATGGACATCCTGCACAACCTATCGCTGGGGTTTGACCAAGCGCTGACGCTGCAAAACCTCTTGTACTGCGCTCTGGGCTGCACGGTGGGCACGCTCATCGGACTGCTGCCCGGACTTGGCCCCTTGTCCACCATCAGCCTGCTGCTGCCGCTGACCTATTCCATCCCCACCGGCGGCGCACTCATCATGCTGGCCGGCATCTACTATGGCGCCCAGTACGGCGACAGTGTGAGCGCCATCACCATGAAGATCCCGCATGCCAGCAGCATCGTGGCCTGTATCGATGGCTACCAGATGACACTCAAAGGCAAGACCGGCCTGGCCCTGTTTACCGCGGGTATTTCCAGCTTCATCGGCGGCACCGTGGCCATTGTGGTGCTGTCGACCATGGCACCTACGCTGGGCGAGGTCGGCTTCCTGTTCGGTCCGGCCGATTACTGCGCCCTGATGCTGCTTGGCTTCTTCTGCGTGAGTTTCGTCAGCGCGGGCAGCTTGCTCAACGGTCTGGCCATGGCCATGGTCGGCGTGCTGCTGGGCATGGTCGGCACCGACGTGAACAGCGGCGTGGCGCGCTACACCATGGACCTGCCTTTCCTGATGGACGGCATCGGCCTGATCAGTATTGCGCTGGGCTGCTTCGGCATTGCCGAAGTCGTGAAAAACCTCGACAACAAAAACGTGCTCACCCCGTTCAACGGCGAGATCAAGCTCATGCCGACCTGGCCCGAGTTCAAGCGCATCATTCCCAGCGCCCTGCGCGGCAGCGTGATCGGCTCGGTACTGGGCATACTGCCCGGCGGTGGCCCGACCATCGCCCAGTTCGCAGCCTATGCCGCCGACAAGAAGTTCAGCAAATACAAGCACGAAATCGGCACCGGCTGCATCGAAGGCGTGGCCGGCCAAGCTGCAGCCGACGAGGCGGCGGCGCGCACCAGCTTTATTCCGCTGATGGCCATCGGCATTCCTGAGAACGCCGTCATGGCGCTGATGATGGCCGCTTTCGTCGTCAAGGGCATCCAGCCCGGCCCCAACATGATTGCCAGCCACCCCGACCTGTTCTGGGGCCTGGTGGCCAGCATGTGGGTGGGCAATTGCTTCCTGGTGGTGCTCAACGTGCCCCTGGTGCGCTACTGGCTGTCGGTGTTCAAGATCCCCTACACCGTGCTGTTTCCGGCGATCCTGTTCTTCTGCTGCATCGGTACTTTCAGCATCAACAACAGCCTGGACGACATCTACACCACGTCCGTTTTTGGCCTGATCGGCTATCTGTTCCTGCGCCTGGACATGGAGGCCGCGCCGCTCATGCTGGGCTTTATTCTGGGCCCCATGCTGGAGGAGAATTTCCGCCGCACCATGCTGCTGAGCCGCGGCAGCTTCAGCACCTTCGTCACCCGCCCCATCAGCGGCACCTTGCTCAGCGTGATCGGCGCACTGATCGTGTGGCAGGTGGTGGTATTTGTGCGGGGTTTGCGCAAGACCCCGACGCCTATCCGCATGGAACCGGCAGCCGTCACCGAATAGTTACCGCTGAAGTAAAGCGGCCCCAGTTGCTGCCACCGATTCTGCAACCCATCGCCCCCTGCAGGGGGTTGGTGAAAAGTGCGCAGCACTGCAGCCTGGGGGTGAATCATCCGCCCGTCACACCTTATGCGTCGACAGCAAGATGCTGGTTTCGGTGGTGGCGATACCGCTGATGCGCCGGATCGCATTCAACACCTTGTCAAACGCCTCCAGCGTATCGGCTTGCAAGCCGACCACGATGTCCCAGCGGCCATTGGTGGTGTGCAGGGACGACACATTCGGATGCCCGCGCAGCGCCTGCAGCACCTCGGCCGCCCGCGTGCCTTCTACCGCCACCGTCATCAACGCATGGATGCGGTGGCCCTCCGCGGCTGGCATCAGGCGCAACGTATAGCCCTGGATGGTGCCGTCTTTCTCCAGCCGCAGCAGCCGGTTCTGCACCGTAGCACGCGCCACCCGCAGCTTCTTGGCCAGCGCCACCACCGGCATGCGGGCATCCTCACGCAGCAGGCTGATCAGTTCGCGGTCGGTATCGTCCATAGCTCAAGTTAGGCAAATTGCATAGATTAAATGGGCAATTTGTACATTGGCATGGCAATAAGTGTCAAGTTGTGCTCTTTTGCTTGGCGGCAGTCCTCGGGAAAATTCTGTAAACCCATCCACTGCCCAGGAGCTTCCCCATGCCATCCATCCGCCCTGCACGTTCCATCCAGGCCCCTGACGCCGTGGTCATGGTGCGTCCGCATACCTTCACCCCGAATCCGCAGACTGCCGCCGACAACCGCTTCCAGCGTGCTGGCGACGGCTACGCGCCAAGCGCCGTGGCCGCAGCCGCCCATGCCGAAGTCACGGCAGCGGCGGCTACGCTGGAAAGCCATGGCGTACGGGTCCATCTATTTGACGACACGGGCGAACGCAACACGCCGGACTCGGTGTTCCCCAACAACTGGTTCTCCACACACGCGGGCGGCCATATCGCGCTGTACCCGATGTACTCACCCAACCGCCGGCGCGAGCGACGGCAGGATGTGATCGAAATGCTGAGAACCCAGTACCGGGTGCAAGACGTGATCGACTATTCGGGCTTGGAACCTGATGGCCTGTTCCTCGAAGGCACGGGCGCCATGGTGCTCGACCATGTGGAGCGCGTGGCCTACACCGCCCGCTCGAACCGGGCCAACCCGGTGGCACTGGAGCGCTTTGCCACCCACTTCAACTACGAGCCCATGGTGTTCGACGCCGCCGATGCCGACGGCCAGGCGATCTACCACACCAATGTGCTGATGTGCGTGGCCACCGAGTTTGCCCTGGTAGGCTTTGACAGCCTGACCAATACCGCACGCTGCGCCGAAATCCGGGCCCGGCTGGCCGACTCGGGCCGCGAGCTGGTGGAACTGAGCCAGGCGCAAATCGGCGAATTCGCCGGCAACGCCATCGAGCTCACAGGCGCAAACGGCCGGCTGCTCGCCATGTCCGCACGGGCCGAAGCCTGCCTGAGCCCCGCGCAAAAGCAGTTGATCCAGCGCCACGCCAGCATCCTGCCTTTGTCCGTACCCACGATCGAACTGGCCGGTGGCTCGGTGCGCTGCATGCTGGCAGGCATCCACCTGAGCCGGCGCTGAGCATCCATCTGTGAATACCTAGAGTACGCCTAGAAGAGATTCCGGTGCCTGCGGATCAAACACCACCACCGCATTGCGCCCCTGCTCCTTGGCGGCATAGCAGGCGGCGTCGGCGGCCCGCATCACCTCGGTGGCAGATGCGTAGCTGGCGTCCACCGCCACCAGGCCGATGCTGGCGCTCACCCCGAAACTCTGCCCCTCCCACAGCAGACGGTAGGCCACCACGGCGCTACGCAGCTTCTCGCCAACCTCCAGGGCCTGCTCCAGTGGGCAGCCGCGCAGCAGGATGGCGAACTCGTCACCGCCCAGCCGGGCCACGGTGTCGGCCTGGCGCACCTGGGCGGCCAGGATATGGGCGACATCCCGCAGCAGCGCATCGCCGGCTGCGTGGCCACCGCTATCGTTGACCTGCTTGAAATGGTCCAGATCGACGAACATCGCGCAGAATGGCTCCGTGCCCGCGCGTTCTGTGCTGCGCGTCAGCAGCTCCTCGAACGCAGGCCGGTTGACCAGGCCGGTGAGCGAATCGTGGCTCGAAGTCCAGGCCAGCCGCTCCCGGTGTTCGCGCGATGCGGTGATGTCCTCCACCGTCCAGATGGTGCCTTGCGAGCGGTCTCCCGGCATCACCGCCCGGCCACGCATATGGGCCCAAAACAGCTCGCCCGTCACACGTGCCAATTGCACCTCTCCGTCGAAGGCGCCGTGCTGCATGAAGGCCGGATGCGCGCGCTCCGACAAAGCCTGGTAGGCCTCGACCGAGGGGTACATCAACCGCGTAGGCTTGCCGATGACACGCTGTTTGTTGAACTGGAAGATCTGGCAGAACTGGCGGCTCACCAGTTCGAAATGGCCGTTGCGGGTAAAGGCGATACCGACCTCCGCATGGTCCAGCACCGCTTCCAGTTGGACCAGCAGAGCCTGGGTTTCGCCCTGTTTTTGCTGGCGCTGTTCCACCACCTGCTGGAACGCCAGGGCCAACTGACCGATCTCACCACCATCCCGAGGCCAGCCTTCGGTGGACGAACCGTCCTCCAGCAGCATCTTCGTCGCCCGCGCCCGCAGCACAGAGATCGGCCGGGTCAGCCGCCAGGCAACCGCGCCGGCCAGCACGGCCACCAGCAGGCCCACACCACCCGCGGCTTTCCAGGCCGTGGCCTGGGCCGCGTCCACCGGTTGCAAAGCCGCGGCCAAGGGCGTGAGCCGCACCAGCGTCCAGTCCGAATCGGGTATGCCGGCCATGGCGACCAGATGGCCCTGGCTCAAGGTGGCGGCGCCGGTGGTGTCGATGGGACTGCCCACTGCATGCCAGCGGTTGAACACATCCATCAAGCCGGGTTCTTCCGCTGCCGGACCCAGCAGTTGGGCGGGATTGGTATGGGCCAGCAAGACTCCGGCCCGGTCCATGATCAGCACCCGCGAACCTTTGGTATGGACGGTGCGGGTGACCTCCGAAAACAGGTTGCTGGATTGCAGCCGCAACACCCCGGCCATCACACCGACAACCTGGCTGTCCGGCGCCTGCGAGGAAATGGCAATGATCACCACCGGCGTATTGGCCACCCTGGCAACCAACGGATCGGAGAGCACCGGCTGGTCGGTGCGCAGTGCCTGTTGGAAATACGCACGGTCGCCGATATTGGGCAGATCGGTGGATATCTGGTCTTTGGCCATGCGGGCCAGCATGGCACCGTCGGGGCGGGCGGCCAACACGCTTTCAAACAGTGCGTTCAGGCCCTGGTTGCTGGCGAGGTAATGCTGCATGGCAACGGGGTCGTCCCATAGCGGGGCTGGCGCTTGCCGGGCCACGGCCTTCAAGGCATCACGCAACATATCGATCTTGCTACCCAGCAGCGCCGCGGTGCGCTCTACGTCATCGCTTTCGCCCTGTATCAGCATGTGCTGGATATTCGCCTGCGTGGTGAACAACACCAATTGCGTGGTCACCAGGGCCGACAACACCCCGGTAACCACCGCCATCGCAACGATCTTGAACTTGAGCGTGCGAACCCAGCCAAGGCGCGCAAAAGTACGTGACACAGTCTCCATCGTGACATATTACCTTGACCTTTTTCTGGCTTGGTTGCTGTTGCGTCGATTGCACCGTACTGGTAGCCGCAAGCTAGGACAATGCAAGTCCCACTCCTCTTTAACCCGATTGCTTTGAACTCCATTCGCATCAACACCCCTATCCAAGCCGCCATCGTCGATCTGGACGGCACCATGGTCGACACCCTGGGCGACTTTGCGGCGGCGCTGAACGGCATGCTGGCCGACCTGGCGCTGCCGGCCATCACCACCGCCACGATCGAGCCCATGGTGGGCAAGGGCTCGGAGCATTTGCTGAATTTGGTGCTAAAACATGCTCTGGCGCAATCTGCACCTGCGCAAGCAGCTATCAATAGTGAAGCATTGTTTGAGCGCGCCTGGGACCGCTACCAGCACCACTACCTGGCCATCAACGGCCAGTTCTCGCAGCTCTACCCGGGCGTACTGGCCGGCCTGCAAGCCATGCAGCAGCGCGGCTGGAAGTTGGCCTGCCTGACCAACAAACCCACGGCGTTTGCGCTGCCGCTGCTGCAGGCCAAGGGGCTGGACAGCTTCTTCAGCCAGGTGTTTGGCGGCGATGCCTTCGAGCGCAAAAAGCCCGATCCGCTACCGCTGCTGAAGACCTGCGAGGCGCTAGGCACACTACCGCAGCACACGCTGATGCTCGGCGATTCGCGCAACGACGCCCAGGCCGCGCGCGCCGCTGGCTGCCCGGTGCTGCTGGTGCGCTATGGCTACAACCATGGCGAGCCGGTGGAGGCGGTGGACACCGACGGCCTGCTCGACTCCCTGGCCGACCTGGCCCAGCGCTAACGGTGCCTGCTCAGGCCTTGAGCTTGAGCATGTAGATGATGGCGGTAGCAGTGGTCTGGTCGATCTCCATGAAGCTGCGCAGATCGGTGCCGTCCAGCCAGCTCGACTCCCATCGGTTCTGCTTCAACGACTTTTGCCAGCTTGCATGGTTGGTGGCGTTTTTGACGCCCGCCAGCAGCTCGGACACCCGCGCCGGTGCCACGCCGCTGCCCACGAACAGGCCGCGCCAGTTGGACATTACCGCATCCACCTTCTGGTCGCGGATGGCCGGGATGCCGAACATCGGCTTGCGCGCCGACACGCCAATCGCCCGCAGCTTGCCGCTGGCCAGCAGGTCGGCGAACTCGCTGTAACCCGAGACGCCGGCCACGGCCTTGCCCGTCAGCACCGCCTCGGCCGACTGCACGCCGCTGGTGAACGGCAGGTACACCAGGTCCGCCACCGGCGCACCGGCAGCCCGCGCAAACAGGCCGGCAAAAATATGGTCGATACCGCCGGAAGATCCGCCGGTGAACGGCACCTGCTTGGGGTCGGCTTTCACCATGGCCACCAGGTCGGTAACAGAGCGGATCGGCGAATCGGCCTTGACCACCAGCACCAGGTAGTCGCCGGTCAGGCGGGCCAGCGGCTGCACCTGGGCCAGCGTCACCGCCGGCCGCTGCAAAGCCACGGCGCCGACCATCACGGTGCCGCCCATCATCATGGTGTTCGGATCCTGGCTGTAGCGCTGCACAAACGCGGCCAGCCCGATGGTGCCGCCCTTGCCGCCAATGTTTTCGTAGTCCACCTGCTCGCAGGCACCGGCCGCCACCAGGGATGCGCCTATGGCCCGGCCGGTCTGGTCCCAGCCGCCGCCTTCGTTGGCGGGGATGACGATGCGTAAGCGTGGCGCCAAGGGTTTGACGGCGTCCTTGTCACCCGCTTTGCGCACCGGCGCGGCGGTCTGCGCATACAGCGCGGGCGCCAGCCCGGCCAAAGCCAGACCCAGGGATTGAGACAAAACGCCTCGGCGATTCAGGCCAATATGTTTCATAAGTTACTTCCCGTCGCAAGTTGAAAACCGCTTGAATGGGCCGAAAAGAACATGACTGGCCCGGCAGCGGCAGCTTACTACGAAATGAGAACTATGAAATTGATAGCTTCCAGCGCTTATTGAATAAGCGCCAGAGGCATTATTTATACAAAATCTACCATTAGAAGTTACTGAAATCGGGACGCCGGTTTTCCATAAACGCCGTGAGCGCCTCTTTCGCGGCAGGCTCACGCAGCATGCGGCTGAACAGCACGGTTTCTTCGGCGATGCGCTCGGCCACGGGCGTGGCCTGCTCTTGTTTCATGAGCCGCTTGGTGGTGACCAGCGAGGCCAGCGGCTTGGCCGCCAGGCGCTTGGCCTGCAGCTGGGCCAGGGCATGCACCTCGGCCGGCGGCACGATGCGGTTGATCAGGCCCACTTCCAAAGCCGTCTCGGCGGTGAACGGATCGCCCAGCAGCAAGGCCTCGGCCGCGCGCTGGTGGCCCATGAGCCGCGGCACCAGGTAGCTGGAGCCGGCCTCGGGGCAGACGCCCAGGTTCACGAAAGGCATGGAGAAAGCCGCGTTGTCGCCAGCGTAAACCAGGTCGCAGTGCAGCAGCATGGTGGTACCTATGCCCACCGCCGCGCCGCAAACCGCGCCGACCAAGGGCTTGGGAAAGCTGCTGATGACGCGCAGAAAGCGGATCACCGGCGACTCGGCCGTGGGCACGGGCGCGTTCAGGAAATCGCCAATGTCGTTGCCAGCCGAGAAAATGGTTTCGTGGCCCTGGATGACGGCCACCCGCACGCTGGCGTCGGCCGCGGCGGCTTCCAGCGCATCGGCCATGGTGGTGTACATCGCCGAGGTGATGGAGTTCTTCTTGGCCACGCGGTTCAGCGTGATGGTTACAACGCCGGCGTCGGTATGGGTGAGGATGTCGCTCATGGCAATCTTTCTTTTTACAAAGGGGAGGCACTGCGCAGGGATAAACCCGGCAGCTGCTGCAAGGCCTGCAGCGCCAACGGCCAAAGTGTAGGTCCCGAGGCAGCGCGGAAAAAGCCGAAGTGCCCGATGCGCGGCATGCGCCAGTCGGCCGGGTCAAGGCGCTGCACAGCGCGCGGCGCATTGGCGTACCAGCCCACCAGGGATTCGGTGCCGCGCAGCGTCATCAGCTCGTCGTCCACCACCGACAGCGCCAGCACCGGGAAACGGGCCTGGGCGTAGCAGGCCTGGGCGTTCTCCACCGCCGCGCCGTAGCCGGGGTGCAGGCACCACTTGCGCCACTGCAGTATCACGCCGGCCGGCAGGTTGCCGACCTTCTTCAAACGCCGGCCCGGAAAGTAGCCGCACAGCCGCGTCAGCAAAGGCACCAGCACATACCAGAAGTACAGCACGGTGCGCTTCAACTGCGGCGCATTCTCGCGCCAGTAGCCGCTGCCGGCCGCCATGCTGACCAGACCGGCCACCAGGCTTTTGTCGCGGAAGAAGCCCGGCAGCTGCCCGCCCAGGCTGTGGCCCAACAGGTACAGCGGCTGCGCGGGCAGCGCGGCCTTGCTGGCCGCCACTACGGCTTCGTAGTCCGCCGCCCAGTCCAGCAGATTGGCCCGCACCTGGCGCAGGCTGAGCCCGGCCGGCAGCGAGTCGCCCATGCCCTGGTAGTCAAACGTGGTGACACGCAGGCCCTGGGCCGCCAGCCAGTGGGCGAAGGGCGCGTAATAGTCTTGCCGCACGCCCATGGCGCCGCCGATCACCACGCTGGCCGTGGCCGGCCCATCGGGCACGTAGACCCGCACGGCGATGCCGTGGCCACCGACGGCCAGGCTGCGCGACTCGACTTGCATGGCTTAGACGCGCTCGAAGATACCGGCGGCGCCCTGGCCCATGCCTACGCACATGGTCACCATGCCGTACTTCAGATTATTGCGGCGCAGCGCGTGAATCACGGTAGCCGCACGGATGGCACCGGTGGCGCCCAGCGGATGGCCGAGCGCAATCGCGCCGCCCATCGGGTTGACCTTGGACGGGTCCAGGCCCAGCGTGTTGATGACAGCCAGCGACTGTGCCGCGAAGGCTTCGTTCAGCTCGAACCAGTCGATGTCCTGGTGCTGCAGGCCGGCGTAGCGCAGCGCAGCGGGAATCGCCTCGATAGGGCCAATGCCCATGATGTGCGGCGGCACGCCCTTGCTGGCAAAACTGACGAAGCGCGCCAGCGGCGTCAGGCCGAAACGCTTGATGGCCGATTCGCTGGCCAGGATCAACGCGCCTGCACCGTCCGAGGTTTGCGAGCTGTTGCCCGCCGTGACCGAGCCGCGGGCCGAGAACACCGTCTTCAGCTTGCCGAGGCCTTCCACCGTGGTCTCAGGGCGCACGCCTTCGTCCAGATTGACGGTACGCTGGGTCACGGTGACCTTGGCGCTGTCCAGATCGACGCTGCGGTCGTCCACGGTGATCGGCGTGATCTCGTCGGTAAACGCACCGGCCTTCATCGCCGCCAGCGCCTTCATGTGGGATGCATAGGCGAACTCGTCTTGCGCGCTGCGGCTGATCTTCCACTGCTGCGCTACCTTCTCGGCCGTCAGGCCCATGCCGTAGGCGATGCCGTAGTTGTCCACGTCGTCGGTGTTGCTGAAGATGTTCGGCGACAGGCTGGGCCCGTTGCCCATCATCGGCACCATGCTCATGCTCTCGACGCCGGCCGCGAACATCACATCGGCCTCGCCAACGCGGATGCGGTCGGCGGCCATCTGCACCGCGCTGATGCCGGAGGCGCAGAAGCGATTGACGGTGATGCCGCCCACCGAGTTCGGCAGGCCGGCCAGCACCGCGCCAATGCGCGCCACGTTCAGGCCTTGCTGGGCTTCGGGAATCGCGCAGCCACAGATCACGTCTTCAATGGTGGCTGGGTCAAGCCCAGGTACCTGGGCCAGGGCCGCGCGCAGCGTGGTGGCCAGCAGCTCGTCGGGCCGGGTGTTGCGCAGATAGCCTTTGTGCGAACGGCCAATCGGCGTGCGGGTGGCGGCGACGATGTAGGCGTCTTGGATTTGCTTGCTCATATTCGTTCCTTAGTTGCGCACGGGCTTGCCCGTACTCAGCATTCCCATGATCCGCTCTTGGGTCTTGGCGTTCTCCAGCAGGCTGCAGAAGGCTTTGCGCTCCAGGCTCATCAGGTATTCCTCGGTCACCAGGGTGCCGTTGTCCACGTCACCGCCGGTCACCACACCGGCGATCAGGCTGGCAATGTGGAAGTCGTGCTGGCTGATGAAGCCGCCGTCGCGCATGTTCACCAACTGGCCCTGGATGGTGGCCTTGCCGTTGCGGCCCGCCACCAGGAACTGGCGTTTGTGCGGCGCGCGGTAGCCGCCGGCGGCCATGGCCTTGGCCTCGTTCAGCGCGACGAACAGCAGCTCGTCCTTGTTCGGCACGATGACGTCGCTGTCCAGCAGATAGCCGAGCTTGCGCGACTCCAGCGCGCTGGTGCCGACCTTGGCCATGGCCGCGGCGGTGAAGCCTTCGGTCAGGAAGGGCAGCAAGTCCTTGTGCGTGGACAGGGCAGCGTTCTCGGCAGCACGGCGGGCAATATAGGTCAAGCCGCCGGCACC
Source organism: Rhodoferax ferrireducens (assembly GCF_031458075.1). Taxonomy (GTDB): domain Bacteria; phylum Pseudomonadota; class Gammaproteobacteria; order Burkholderiales; family Burkholderiaceae_C; genus Rhodoferax_B; species Rhodoferax_B ferrireducens_A. The sequence goes on from NZ_JAVDXT010000005.1 coordinate 146,942, forward strand.
CGGCACCAGGCCCACACCGACTTCGACCAGGCCGATATAGCTTTCCATCGCCACCACGCGGCGGGCAGAGTGCACAGCCAGCTCGCAGCCGCCGCCCAGCGCCAGGCCGCGCACGGCAGAGACGACGGGCACGTTGGCGTAGCGGATCTTCAGCATCACCTGCTGCAGCGCTTTTTCCATCTTGTTGATGGCACCGGCGCCGCCCATCATGAAGCCGGGCAGCATGGCCTGCAGATCGGCACCGGCGCTGAAGGGCTCGTCGCCCGACCAGATCACTACGCCGGCGTAGTCTTTCTCGGCCATATCGACCGCGCGGGCCAGGCCTTCTGAGACTTCGGGGCTGATGGCGTGCATCTTGGTCTTGATGCTGGCGATGATGATTTGGTCATCCAAGGTCCAGAGTCGGATCGCCTTGTCTTCATGCAAGGTCTTGCCAGCGGTCTCAAAACTGCCACCCAGGCCCAGGCCTTGGGTGTGGCCGGAGATTTTTTCAGGAAATAGCTGCCTGGCGTAGACGGGTAGTGCGTGGCGCGCTACAAATTTGGAAGTGGATGGGTTCCACGAACCTTCGGCCGTGTGCACGCCACCCGCTTCCGCCACCGGGCCCTTGAACACCCAGTCGGGCAGCGGCGCGTTGCTCAGCGCCTTGCCGGCGGCAATGTCTTCCTGGATCCAGTTGGCCACCGTGAGCCAGCCGGCCTCCTGCCAGAGTTCGAACGGGCCTTGCTGCATGCCGAAGCCCCAGCGCATCGCCAGGTCCACGTCGCGCGCGGTTTCGGCAATGGTTTGCAGATGCACGGCAGCGTAGTGGAAGCTGTTGCGCAACACCGCCCACAGGAACTGGCCTTGCGGGCCCTCGCTGTTGCGCAGCAGGGCCAGGCGCTCGGCGGCGGGGCGTTGAAGCATGCGGCCGTAGACCTCGTCGGCCTTCTCGCCACCGGCCACGTAGTTGCCCGAAGCCATGTCGAAGCGCAGGATGTCGCGGCCCACTTTCTTGAAGAAACCGGCCTTGGCCTTCTGGCCCAGGTTACCCATTTCCAGCAGCTTGGCCAGCACCGGCGGCGTGCCGTAGCTGCCGTAGAACGGGTCGGTTTCCAGGCTCAGGTTGTCTTGCAGCGTCTTGACCACATGGGCCATGGTGTCCAAACCCACCACGTCGGCGGTGCGGAAGGTGCCCGAACTGGCCCGGCCCAGGCGCTTGCCCGTCAGGTCGTCGACCACGTCATAGGTCAGGCCGAACTTGGCGGTCTCGCCGATGATGCCGAGCATGCCGGCAATGCCGACGCGGTTGGCGATGAAGTTCGGCGTGTCCTTGGCGCGCACCACGCCCTTGCCCAGGCTGGTGGTGACAAAGGCTTCGAGCTGGTCCAGCGCTTCGGGCCGGGTGGTGGGCGTGTTGATCAGCTCCACCAGGTACATGTAGCGCGGCGGGTTGAAGAAGTGGATGCCGCAGAAGCGCGGCTTGATTTCTTCAGGCAAGGCTTCGCTGAGCTTGGTGATCGACAGGCCGGAGGTGTTCGAAGCCACCAGCGCATGCGGGGCCACGAAGGGCGCGATCTTCTTGTACAGATCGAGCTTCCAGTCCATGCGCTCGGCGATGGCTTCAATGACCAGGTCGCAGTCTTTCAACTGCTCCAGGTGGTCGTCGTAGTTGGCTTGCTGGATCAGGTCCGCGTCTTCGGCTACGCCCAGCGGCGCGGGCTTGAGCTTCTTCAGGTTGGCGATGGCCTTGGCGGTGATGCCGTTGGCCGGGCCTTCTTTGGCTTTCAGGTCGAACAGCACGACCTGCACCTTGACGTTGACCAGGTGCGCAGCAATCTGCGCGCCCATCACGCCTGCGCCGAGCACGGCGACTTTCTTGATCGGGAATCGGGACATAAGTGTCTTTCGTTTTATTGGACTCGTAGCCAGATTTGGGTGCGGTAGAACGGGCCGATATAGCCGCGCACCTGGAGCTTCTTGCCGTCTTCCAGCGGCTCCATGCGCAGGGTGTAGTTCTTGCCGTTGTCGGGGTCGAGGATCTTGCCGTCTTCCCACACATCCTTGCCCTCGGCCTTCTTGGCGCCGCGGATGATTTCCAGGCCGACCTTGGGCTTGTCCTTGCGGTCGTCGGTGCACTGGCTGCAGTTGGGTTCACCGCCGGTGACCAGCGATTTCTCGACCACCCCCGAGAGCACACCGGCGCCGTTGGCGCTGATGCGGATCTCGGCCTTGGGCTGGCCGGTCTTGTCGTCGATATTGCGCCACAGCCCCTCGGGGGTCATTTGGGCAAATACGCCGCTAGCGCAGATTAGACCTGCGGTGAAGGCTATTATTTTTTTCATTATCAATCTCCAGTTAGAAGCATCAGGGCAACTACTCGGCTCCACGACAGCTGGCAAGCAAGCCTTCCAGAAACACCGCAGAACTGGCTTTGCCAGGCTGCTGGTGTTGCCCCCAGCAAGGGGGTTGGCGGAAAGCGCTTGCGCTGTAGCCTGGGGGTGTGCATGGTTCAGGCCAGGGCGGCGTCGGTGTCCATCAGCGCCTTGCTGCCGGTGCGCATGGTGCGCATCAGCGTTGCGGTTTCGGGGAACAGCTTGGCGAAGTAGAAGCGTGCGGTCTGCACCTTGGCCAGGTAGAACTGGTCGGTGTTGCCGGCGGCGATTTCACGCAATGCGACCTGCGCCATGCGGGCCCAGAAGTAGCCGAACACCAGGTGGCCGGCGACGCGCAGATAGTCGACTGCGGCCGCGCCCACTTCGTCGGCGTTCTGGAAGCCCTTGAAGCCCAGCTCGGTGGTCAGCTTGGTGACCTGGTCGCCGAGGATGGCGATGGGAGTGATGAACTCGGCCATCTTCTCGTTCACGCCTTCTTCTTCCACCAGCGCGGCCACCAGGCGGCCAAACTTCTTCAGCGTGGCGCCGTTGTTGCCCAGCACCTTGCGGCCCAGCAGGTCCAGAGACTGGATGGTGTTGGTGCCTTCGTAGATCATATTGATGCGGTTGTCGCGCACATACTGCTCCATGCCCCATTCCTTGATGAAGCCATGGCCGCCAAACACCTGCATGCAGGCATTGGTCGAGATGTGGCCGTTGTCAGTCAGGAAGGCTTTGACGATGGGGGTCAGCAGGGCCAGCAATTCGCCGGAGTCAGCACGCACCTTTTCGTCCGGGTGGCTGTGTTCCTTGTCCAGCAACACACCGCAGAAGATGCCCAGCGCGCGGCCGCCTTCGGCGTAGGCCTTGGCGGTGAGCAGCATCTTGCGCACATCGGGGTGCACGATGATCGGGTCGGCCGGCTTGTCCTTGGCCTTGGTGCCGGACAGCGAACGCATCTGGATGCGGTCCTTGGCATAGGCCAGCGCGTTCTGGTAGGCCACTTCGGTCAGGCCCAGCGACTGGTTTCCCACGCCCAGGCGGGCCGCGTTCATCATCACAAACATCGCTGCCAGACCCTTGTTGGGCTGGCCAACCAGGGTGCCGATGGCGCCTTCGAGCACCATCTGCGCGGTGGCGTTGCCGTGGATGCCCATCTTGTGTTCCAGGCCGCCGCAGTAAATGCCGTTGCGCTTGCCCAGCGTGCCATCGGCACTGACGTGGAATTTGGGCACGGCGAACAGGCTGATGCCCTTGCTGCCCACAGGCGCATCGGGCAGACGGGCCAGCACCAGATGGACGATGTTCTCGGCCATGTCGTGTTCGCCCGCGCTGATGAAGATCTTGTTGCCGGTAATGGCGTAGCTGCCATCGGCCAGCGGTTCGGCCTTGGTGCGCAGCAGGCCCAGGTCGGTGCCGCAATGCGGCTCGGTCAGGCACATGGTGCCGGTCCATTCGCCGCTGGTCAGCTTGGGCAGGTACAGGGCTTTTTGCGCGTCTGTGCCGTGGGCTTGCAGCGCCTCGTAGGCACCGTGCGACAGGCCGGGGTACATGGTCCAGGCCTGGTTGGCCGAATTCAGCATTTCATAGAAGCACTGGTTGACCACGAAGGGCAGGCCCTGGCCGCCGTAGGCCGGGTCGCAGCTCAGCGCTGCCCAGCCGCCTTGCACGTACTGTGCGTAGGCCTCTTTGAAGCCCTTGGGGGCGGTGACTTCGTGCGTGGTCTTGTCCAGCGTGCAGCCCTCTTCGTCGCCGCTGATGTTCAGCGGGAAAGCCACTTCGGAGGCGAACTTGCCGCCCTCTTCCAACACCGCATTGATGGTGTCGGCATCGGTGTCGGCATGCTGCGGGCAGAGCTTCAGGTCGTCGGTGACCTTCAGCACTTCGTGCATCACAAATTGCATGTCGCGCAGGGGCGGGGTGTAGCTGGGCATGGTTACTCCTTGGATTTTTTGGGGGTGGATGGCGGTGGGGCGACGGGCTGCCCGTAACGCTCCAGGATGTGCTCGAAACCGGTGTTGGCGCGCGCCACGGCACCGGGATTCTTCAAAAAACGGGCCTCATAATGCAACGACAGGATCAAGCCGTGTATCTCGAAGGCGACTTGCCGCTCGTCGGCGTCGGCGCGCAGATCGCCGACTTCCTTGGCCTGCTCTACCGCGCGGCAGAATGCCGACAGCCAGGCCTGCACCGAGCTGGCCAGCGCATCGCGCACCGGGCCGGGCCGGTCGTCGAACTCGACCGCACCGCTGATGAAGATGCAGCCCGATTGCAGCTCGATGGCCACGCGCTGCATCCAGTTGGCAAACAGCGCACGCAGCCGCGGCAAGCCGCGCTGGGCCTGCATGGCGGGGTAGAACACCTCGGCCTCAAACAGGCGGTGGTATTCGCGGATCACCGAGATCTGCAGCTCTTCGCGCGAGCCGAAGTGGGCGAACACGCCGGACTTGCTCATCTGCGTGACCTCGGCCAGCGCGCCTATGCTCAGGCCTTCGAGACCGATGTGGCTGGCAAGGCCCAACGCCGCCTCGACAATCGAGGCCTTGGTCTGCCGGCCCTTGAGCAAGGCGCGGCCTTCGCTGCTGGCATCGCGGCCGGCATCTCGGCTGGATTTGGCGGAAGGTTCTGACGAAGTCATGGGTTTAAATTCAAAAATACGAACGATCGTGCTATTTTTTGAATTTAACCAGACTTGTTTTCAAAAGTCTACCGATGGGACCGCATTTCTTGCGCCTGCGCGACAGGGTTTTCCCAGGCCGGCCCTCCGCTTTGCATCACCCCGCCAACGCCTGCTCCAGCCAGGTATAGACAAATGCATCCGCGTCGTTCTCACAATGCGCAACATTGAAGCGCATCCAGGAGCGCGTGGCGGCCACCGTGCTGAACAAATGCCCCGGCGCCAGCATCACGCCGCGCTCGCTGGCCCGCGCCGCCAGCTCCACCGCGTTGTGGATGCGCGGATGCCAGGCCCACAGGAACAAGCCACCGCCGGGTTCGCAAAACAACTCAAACCCCATATTGCGCAGGCGCTGGCCACAACGCTCGTGGGCCTGGGTCAGCCGGGTGCGCAGGCCACGCAAATAGCGCGGACGGTGCGAATCGCTCAAGGCGGTGTGCACGATGCGCTCCACCAGCTCGGAACTGGTCAGCCCGGAGAACATCTTCAGCCGTGAAAAATCGCCCATGATGTCGGTATGCGCCAGCAGATAGCCGCAACGCAAGCTCGGGGCAATCGACTTGGAAAAGCTGCCCACGTAGACCACCCGCGACAGGTTGTCCAGACTGGCCAGCGACGGGCGGGACTCGGTATCCAGCTCGCAGTAGATGTCGTTTTCCACCAGCAGCACGTCGTACTTCTCCGCCAGGCGCAGCACCTTGTGGAGTTGCTGCAGCGTGGCCACCGAGCCGGTCGGGCTATGGAAGCGCGGCTGGGTAAAAAACACCTTCGGCCGCAAGCGCACGATCAAATCCTCCAGCGCTGCCAAGTCCCAGCCGTCCGGCGTCCGAGGCACGCCGTGCAAGCGGACCCCGGCAAAGCGCAGCGCATTGGTGAGATTCGGGTAGCCCGGCTCATCCACCAGCACCACGTCGCCCTGCCCGACCAGCCAGCGCACGGCCAGATCCAGGGCCTGGCTGGCCCCGTGGGTCAACAGCACCTGCTGCGGCTGGATGTGGATGGCGTGCTGGCGCATGCTCTCGCAGACCCAGGCGCGCAAGGGCAGGTAGCCCAAAGGATCGCCGTAGTCGCCCAGCTGCATCGGGTCCACCGCGGCCAGGGACCGCATGGCCTTGCGCACACCTTCTTCAAACAGCCAGTTTTGCGGCAACCAGCCACAGCCGGGTTTGAACGGCAGGTGGTGGTTCTCGAAAATGCGCTGCAAATACCAGCTGTTGTCAAAGCTGCCTGCCGACAAGGCCGATGGCCGCTCGACGTCCAAGGAATGCACCGAGGCGGTGCGGGCGCAGACAAAAAACCCGGCGTTCAAACGCGAAACCACATAACCCGAAGCCACCAAACGGTCGTACGCCTCGACCACGGTAAAGATGCTGACCCCGTTTTGATGGGCGAATTGCCGTATCGAAGGCAGCTTGGCCCCCGTACGCAGCCGCCCCGTATCGACCATTTCCCCTATACGCGCAACGATCTGCGCCACCAACGGCGTACCGTGGCGAAATTCAAACTTAAACATGGGGGTATTGGAAACGCTGGCGTGCCCTCGTTTGCGTAGGGTTTGTGTGTACCGGTCTGTGGACCAGCACGTACCGTGCCACACACAGCGCGTGTGTATATGGCGACAGATCAAACGGGGCTCAAAAATACCGGCATTGCAACGACAAGCGGCGAACGACACCCCATGGCAACCCACGCGCACAACACCAGCAGCCAGCCTTTGGTCCGCTTTTCAGCCGTCCAGAAGACCTACGACGGCAGCCAGCTGGTGGTCCAGAACCTGGACCTGCAGATCCAGAGCGGCGAGTTTCTGACACTGCTGGGCCCCTCCGGCTCGGGCAAGACCACCACGCTGATGATGCTGGCCGGATTCGAATCGCCCACCTCGGGCGAGATCTTCCTGAACGGCAAATCCATCACCCGCACGCCGCCGCACAAGCGCAACTTCGGCATGGTGTTCCAGAACTACGCGCTGTTCCCGCACATGACCGTGGGCGACAACGTGGCCTACCCCTTGAGCGTGCGCAACGTGCCCAAGGACCAGCGTGCCGAGCGCGTGGCCCGGGCCCTCGACATGGTGCAGCTGCGCGGCAAGCAGGACCGCTATCCGGCCCAGCTCTCCGGCGGCCAGCAGCAGCGCGTGGCCCTGGCCCGGGCCATGGTGTTCGAACCTCAGCTGGTGCTGATGGACGAGCCGCTGGGCGCGCTCGACAAGCAGCTGCGCGAACACATGCAGATCGAGCTGAAAGACCTGCACAAGAAGCTGGGCGTGACCTTCGTCTACGTGACCCACGACCAGAGCGAAGCCCTGACCATGAGCGACCGTGTCGCCGTGTTCAACGACGGCGTGGTGCAGCAGCTGGCACCGGTGCTGTCGCTGTACGAAACCCCGGCGAACCGCTTTGTCGCCGGCTTCGTGGGTGACAACACACCGCTCAAAGGCAAGTGCGGCAGCAGCGAAGGCGGCCTATGCGAGCTGAACATCCCGGGCGCCGTGACCCGCTGCCTGGGCGTGAACGTGAACACCGCCCATGTCGGCGCCGACATCATTGCCAGCGTGCGCCCCGAGCGCATCGCCGTGTATGCCGAGAACAGCCTGCCCGAGTTGAACGTGTTCAAGGCGGTGCTGGTCGACACCATGTATTTCGGCGACCACTTGCGCCTGCGCTGCGCCATCGACGGCCAGGGCCTGGCCACCGTCAAGCTGCCCTTGTCCGTCACGCAGCCGCCGGCGCCGGGCGACATCCTGTGGCTGCACGTGCCCCCCGAACACCTGCGTGTGTACCTGTAAGTCTGTCTCCCTTCCGTTGTTCTGTTCCTTTTTAACTGGAGTTTTCTGTGATGAAGCTGAAGTACCTGTCCCTGCTGGCGGCCGTGGCCACCCTGCCCGCCCTGGCCCAGACGCAACTCAATGTGATCAACTTTGGCGGTGCCAACGCCAATGCACAGAAGAAGGCGTTCTACGAGCCCTATGACAAAACCGGCGCCGCCAAGATCGTGGCCGTCGAATACAACGGCGAGCAAGCCAAGATCAAGGCCATGGTCGAAGCCGGCAAGGTCACCTGGGATGTGGTCGAGGTCGAGTCTCCCGACGTCAGCCGCGGCTGCGACGAAGGCCTATTCGAGAAAATCGACTGGGCCAAGGTCGGCAACAAGGCCGACTTCGTGCCCGCCGCCGTGCACGAATGCGGCGTCGGCGTGTTCGTCTGGTCCACCGTCATGGCCTACAACGCCGACAAACTCAAGACGCCGCCCAAAACCTGGGCCGATTTCTGGGACACCAAGAAGATTGCCGGCAAGCGCGGCATGCGCAAAGGCGCGCGCTACAACCTGGAATTCGCGCTGATGGCCGACGGCGTTGCTACCGCCGACGTCTACAAGGTGCTGGCCACCAAGGCCGGCGCCGACCGCGCCTTCGCCAAGCTGACCCAGCTCAAGCCCAACATCCAATGGTGGGAAGCCGGTGCCCAGCCGCCGCAGTTCCTGGTCGCGGGTGACGTGGTGATGAGCACGGTCTACAACGGCCGCATCGACGCCGCCAACCGCGAAGGCAAGAACCTCGGCATAGGCTGGACCGGCGGCATCTACGACCTGGACTACTGGGTCATCCCCAAGGGCACGCCCAACAAGGACGCGGCCATCAAGTTCATCGCCTACGCCACGGCACCCGCCGCGCAGGCCGAATACGCCCGCAACATCGCTTACGGCCCGGTGAACAACAAGGCCCTGCCGCAGCTGAGCAAGGAAGTGCTGGCGAATCTGCCGACCTCGCCGGCCAACGCCAAGGACTCGCTGCAGTTCAACGTGAAGTTCTGGGCCGACCAGGGCGAAGAGCTGGAAAAGCGCTTCGCCGCCTGGGCCACCCAGTAAACACCGGCTGAGGTCCGGCTTGCATGCGCCCGCGGGCCATGCAAGCCGCCTCACACCAACGACCATGGGAGACACTACCTTGACCACTGCTGACGCCATCGGCCTGGATGACCGCGACCTGCTCATGCGCCAGCTGGGCCGCGCCAAACGCCGGGCCCGGCTCTGGGCCTTTGCCCTGGCCGTACCGATGCTGGCCTATTTGCTGGTCATCCTGCTGGCACCGATTGCGGTGCTGCTGGTACGCGGGGTAGAGAATCCCGAGGTGGTTGCCGCGCTGCCGCTGACGGCCCGCTCGCTCGACGGCTGGGACCCGGCCATGACCGCGCCGCCACGGGCTTTTGCGGCACTCGCCATCGACCTGTCCAAGCTGCCCGGTGGCGGCGGCCAGGCGGGTGGCCTGGCCCGGCGCCTGAATACCGAAACCCCGGGCGCGCGCTCGCTGGTGATGAACACCTTCCGCGCCATGCCGCTGCCACCCGGCTTGTCCGACGAGGAATACCGCAGCCGCATTCTGGAAATCGACCCGCGCTGGAACGAGAGCAAATACTGGATGGCGATTGCCAAGAACGGCTCGCGCTGGACCCCCGACTACCTGCTCACCGCCATGGACCTGCAGCGCGAGGGCGGCCAGATCACGGCGGTAGACCCGTCGCGCGCGGTGTTCACCAAGATCCTGTGGCGCACCTGCTCGACCAGTTTCATCGTGACCCTGTGGTGCCTGCTGCTGGCCTACCCGCTGGCCTACTGGCTGTCCAGCCTGCCCGCGCGCAAGGCCAATCTGCTGATGATCCTGGTGCTGGTGCCGTTCTGGACCTCGATCCTGGTGCGCATCGCCGCCTGGATCGTGCTGCTGCAGCGCGAAGGTCTGATCAACCACGGCCTGCAGGACCTGGGCCTCATTAACGAGCCACTGGCCCTGCTGTTCAACCGCACCGGCGTGGTGATCGCCATGGTGCATGTCTTGTTGCCCTTCATGATCCTGCCGCTGTACAGCGTGATGAAGTCCGTGCCCTCGACCTACCAGCGCGCCGCCGTGTCGCTGGGCAGCACGCCGCTGGCCGCTTTCTGGCGCGTCTACGTGCCGCAAACCTATGCCGGCATAGGCGCCGGCGCGCTGATGGTGTTCATCCTGGCTATCGGCTACTACGTGACCCCGGCGCTGCTAGGCGGTGCCGACGACCAGATGCTGTCGTATTACGTGGCCCAGTACATCAATGTGAATGTCAACTGGGGCGTGGCCGCCGCGCTGTCCACGGTACTGCTGGCGACCACGCTGGTGCTGTATGCGCTGTACCGCCGTTTGTTGAAAACCGAACTGAGCATGACCTGATATGAGCAAGTTCCTCCCTGTGTTCCCCGCGTACAGCACCTGGCTCGACAAGCTCGGCTGGTGGGCGCTGCGCGCCTTCGGCGTCGGCATGCTGGTGTTTTTGCTGCTGCCCATCGTGGTGATCATTCCGCTGTCGTTCTCGTCCAGCTCCTTCCTGTCGTATCCGATCCCCGGCTGGTCGATGCAGTGGTACCAGAACCTGTTTGGCTCGGACGAATGGAAACGGGCCGCCCAAAACAGCTTCATCGTGGCACCCGCTGCCACCGTGCTGGCGACCATACTCGGCACCCTGGCAGCGGTCGGCCTGGCGCGCGAAAACTTCCCCGGTAAAGGCCTGCTGATGGGCGTGCTGATTTCGCCCATGGTGGTACCGATTGTGGTGGTCGGCGTAGCCGCCTACCTGAGCTTTGCCAAGGTCGGCCTGACCGATTCGTATGCGGGTTTGATCATGGTACACGCCGCACTCGGCGCGCCGTTTGTGCTGACCACGGTGCTCGCCACGCTGCAGGGCTTCAACCAGAACCTGGTGCGCGCCAGCCAGTCACTGGGCGCCTCGCCCTGGACCACCTTCTGGCGCGTGACGCTGCCGATCATCGCGCCTGGCGTGTTCTCGGGTGCGCTGTTCGCCTTTGCAACATCCTTCGACGAAGTGGTGGTGACCCTGTTCCTGGCCGGCCCTTCGCAGTCCACGCTGCCGCGCCAGATGTTCAACGGCATCCGCGAGAACATCAGCCCCACCATTGCGGCCGTGGCCACCCTGCTGATCATCTTCACCACCAGCCTGCTGCTGGCGCTGGAGTGGCTGCGCGGCCGGCGCCAATAAACAGGTGCTACAGATTCAGTAGCTACTTGCGCTTATTCCATCAGCGCTGCAGCCCTAAAAGTCTTGCAAACTGCGTGCAGACACCCCTTCCAAAGATTCCGCGGAACTGGCTTCGCCAGGCCGCTGGAATCGCCCCCTGCAAGGGGGTTGGCGAAGACACGAAGTGCGCAGCCTGGGAGTGTTCTAAAGTTTGAACGGCACCACTACTTGGTGCTGTTCGCCCAGGCCTTCAATGCCCAGGGCCATGGTGTCGCCCTTCTTCAGGAACACCGGCGGCTTCATGCCCAGGCCCACGCCGGGCGGGGTGCCGGTGGTGATCACGTCACCCGGCATCAAGGTCATGAACTGGCTGACGTAGCTGACGATCTTGGCCACACTGAAGATCATGGTCTTGGTGTTGCCGGTCTGCACGCGCTTGCCGTTCACATCCAGCCACATGCTGAGCTTTTGCGGGTTCGGCACTTCGTCGCGCGTCACCAGCCAGGGGCCGAGCGGGCCGAAGGTGTCGCAACCTTTGCCCTTGTCCCAGGTACCGCCGCGCTCGATCTGGAATTCGCGCTCGCTCACATCGTTGATGGTGCAGTAGCCGGCGACGAAATTCAGCGCGTCCTTTTGCGACACGTAGCGGGCCTGCGTGCCGATCACCACGCCCAGTTCGACTTCCCAGTCGGTCTTCTTCGAGCCCTTGGGCAGCATCACCGGGTCGTTCGGGCCCTGGATGCAGGAAGTGGCCTTCATGAACACCACGGGTTCGGCCGGAATCGGCAGACCGGACTCGGCCGCGTGGTCGGCGTAGTTCAGGCCGATGGCGATGAACTTGCCCACATTCGCCACCGGGCTGCCCATGCGCGGCTTGCCCTTGACCAGCGGCAGCTTGGCCGGATTCAGCTTGGCGATCTTGGCCAGCGCGGCGTCGCCGAGCTGTGCCGGGCCGATGTCCTTGACTACCGCACTGAGGTCGCGCAGCTTGCCTTCGGCATCGACCAGGCCGGGCTTTTCCTTGCCTGGATTGCCATAACGAACGAGTTTCATGAATTTCCTTTGGGTGTGAAAAGAGCGAATTAAATCGTCATGCCGCCATCGACCGAGTACGTCTGGCCGGTCGCAAATATCGACTCGTCGCTGGCCAAAAATACCACAATGGGCACGATCTCATGGGCTTGCGCCAGCCGGCCCATGGGCTGGCGGGCTACAAAGGCCTTGCGCGCAGCGACCGGATCGGCGTTCGCGTTGATGCGCTCGTGCAGCGAGGGCGTATCCACCGTGCCCGGGGCGATGGCGTTGCAACGTATGCCCTGGGCCACATAGTCGGCAGCCACGCTTTTCGTCAGGCCAATCACCGCCGCCTTGGTGGTGCCGTAGACGCAGCGGTTCGGCAGGCCCTTGATGCTGCTGCAGACGCTGGCCATGTTGATGATGCTGCCGCCCCCCTGGGCCAGCATTTTGGGCAGCGCTGCCTGGATGGCCCAGAACTGGGCTTGCACGTTCAGCATGAAGGCGAATTCCAGGTCGCGGTTGCTGGCCTCCAGCACGGTGCCGTTGTGCACCACGCCCGCGCAGTTGAACAGCACGTCGATCTTGGGCATGCGCTCCACCACCGCCTGGATCGCCGACTGGTCCAGCACATCCAGCGGCAGCGCAGTGATATTGGCCACGCCCTCGTAGGACGCCAGCAGCGCCGGGTTCACATCGGTGGCCCAGACCTGGGCACCGGCCGCCGCCATGGCCAAGGCGGCCGCCTGGCCTATGCCCTGGCCCGCCGCGGTGACCAAGGCCGTTTTTCCGTGTAATCGCATGTATTGCTCCAGTGGTTTCAGGGTTTTGCCCGATGTAGGCGCGGATAATCTGTGGAATTATGAATTGGCCTTACCACTTGGCCAATTAAGGCTAACCCTTAATCCCTCCGTCTTTACCCCATCCCATGCCGCTGCAACCCCTGGAACCCCAACGCCTGTACCGCCAGATTGCCGAGCAACTGCGCGCCGGCATGCTGTCGGGCGAGTTTGCCGTGGGCACACGCCTGCCGGCCGAGCGCGAGCTGGCGGTGCAGCTGGGCGTGAGCCGCCCATCGGTGCGCGAGGCGCTGATTGCGCTGGAAGTCGAAGGCTGGGTCGAGGTGCGCACCGGCTCGGGCGTCTATGTGCTGGAGCGCAATGCACGCAGCCAGAGCTCCGCGGTAGCGTCCACAGAATCCGTATCGGCGGTCTCGCCCACCGAGTGGGGCCCGCTGGAGCTGATCCGCGCGCGCCGGGTGATCGAAGGCGAAACCGCCGCGCTGGCCGCCAGCCTGGCCCAGCCCGAACACATCCACGCCATGGAGCAGGCCCTGCTGACCATGCAGGCCGAAGCCGCCCAGGGCAGTGCGCCGCTGGACGGCGACCGTGCCTTCCACTCGGCCATCGTCCAGGCCAGCGGCAACGCAGTGCTGGTGGAGACCGTGCACAGCTTCTGGGACGCACGCCGCGGCCCGCTGTTCACCCGCCTCGGCGGCTACTTTGAAACCCCGCGCTCCTGGCGCACCGCGCTGAAGGAGCACCAGACCATCCTGGCCGCCATCCGCGCCCAGGACCCGGCCGCCGCCCGCGCCGCCATGCACGCCCATATGGACAAATCCCACAGCCGCCTCAGCGCCAGCTGGCAGCACGCCACCCCCGCATGAAAGAAACCACCATGGCCACGCCTCCCTTCATCCGCCTCCACCCCGCCGACGATGTGCTCATCGCCCGCGCCCAGCTGCTCAGCGGCACCAGCGTCGACGGCATCCCCATCAAAGGCCTGGTGCCACCCGGCCACAAGATCGCCACCCGGGCGATTGCCGCCGGCGAGCCGGTACGGCGCTATAACCAAATCATCGGCTTTGCCTCGCGTGCCATCACCCCGGGGGAGCATGTGCACACCCACAATCTGAACATGGGCACGGACAAAGGCGACTTCAGCCGCGACTACGCGTTTGGCGCCGATGTCAAAGCCGCGGCGCCGCGCCAGGAGGCCACGTTCATGGGCATCAAGCGCGCCGATGGCCGGGTCGCCACACGCAACTACATCGGCATCCTCAGCAGCGTCAACTGCTCGGCCACCGTGGCCCGGGCCATCGCCGCCCACTTCTCGCGCCAGACCAACCCGGCCGCGCTGGCCGACTATCCGAACATCGATGGCGTGGTGGCACTGACCCACGGCACCGGCTGCGGCATGGACGGCGAAGGCCTGGGCCTGCAGTTGCTGGAGCGCACCCTGGCCGGCTACGCCACCCACGCCAACTTCGGCGCGGTGCTGGTGATCGGCCTGGGCTGCGAGGTCAACCAGACCAGCGCCTGGCTGGCCCGCAGCAGCCTGCGCGAAGGCGACACCCTGCGCAGCTACAACATCCAGGACGCCGGCGGCACCCGCCAGTCGGTAGAGAAGGGCATTGCGCTGATCACCGATATGCTGGCCAGCGCCAACCATGTGCGGCGCGAACCCTGCAGCGCATCGCACATCACCATCGGTCTGCAATGCGGCGGTTCGGACGGCTATTCGGGCATCAGCGCCAATCCGGCACTCGGTGCGGCGGTCGATTTGCTGGTGGCCCATGGCGGCACCGCCATCCTGAGCGAAACCCCCGAGGTCTATGGTGCCGAGCATCTGCTGACCCGCCGCGCGGTGCAGCCGGCCATCGCCGAGAAGCTGATCGCCCGCATCAAATGGTGGGAGCACTACACCGAGATCAACGGCGGCGAGATGAACAACAACCCATCCCCCGGCAACAAGGCCGGCGGGCTGACCACCATCCTGGAAAAGTCACTCGGCGCGGTGGCCAAGGGCGGCACCACCAACCTGGAGGGCGTGTATGAATACGCCGAGCCGGTCACGGCACACGGCTTCGTCTTCATGGACACGCCGGGCTACGACCCGGTCAGCGCCACCGGCCAGGTGGCTGGCGGCGCCAACGTGATCTGCTTCACCACCGGCCGCGGCAGCGCCTACGGCTGCGCGCCCTCGCCTTCGCTCAAGCTGGCGACCAACTCGGCGCTCTGGCAGCGGCAGGAAGAAGACATGGACATCAACTGCGGCGAAATCATCGACGGCAGCAGCTCGGTGCAGGAGATGGGCCAGCGCATCTTCGAGCTGGTGCTGGCCACCGCCTCCGGCAGCCAGAGCAAGAGCGAGCGCCACGGCTACGGCCAGAACGAGTTCGTGCCCTGGCAGGTCGGCGCGGTCATGTAGTCAGGACGGGCTGGCGGGCCGCACCGAGCGGTAGACCTCGGTGCGGTGGCGGTGCGTCAGCACCAGCTGCCACAGCTGGCCTTGGCGGGCCCGGAAGAAGCCCGCGCAGCACAGCAGGTAGTACTGCCACATGCGGTAGAAGCGCGGGCTGTAGTGCGGGCTCAGCGCCGGCCAGGCCTGCTGGAATTTCTGGTACCAGGCCATCAGCGTGCGGTCGTAGTCGGAGCCGAAGTTATGCCAGTCCTCGATCAGGAAATGGCTCTCCACGGCCGCTGATATCTCCGCTGGCGACGGCAGCTTGCCGTTGGAGAACACGTATTTGTCGATCCAGCGGTCGGTGCTGCGCGAAGCCTCGTTCAGGCCAATGGTGTGCAGCAGGAACAGGCCCTCGGGCGCCAGCAGGCGCTCGGCGGTGGCGAAATAGGTGGCGTAGTTCTTGGCCCCCACATGCTCGAACATGCCGACCGAGACGATCTTGTCGAACTGGCCCTGCAGCTCCCGGTAGTCCATCAGCTTCAGCGCCACCGGCAGGCCGTGGCAGCGCTGCTGGGCCAGCGCCAGCTGCTCCTTGGACACCGTAACGCCGGTGACCGCCACGCCGTAGTACTGGGCCGCGAACTGGGCCAGCCCGCCCCAGCCGCAGCCTATGTCCAGCAGCGACTCGCCGCGGCGCAGCTGCAGCTTGCGGCAAATCATGTCCAGCTTGTCGAACTGCGCCTGCTCCAGATCCTGGGCGTTCTGCCAGTAGCCGCAGGAATAGACCATCCGGCTGTCGAGCATGGCTTCGAACAAATCATTGCCGGCGTCATAGTGCTGCTCGCCGACCTGGAACGCGCGCCGCCGCGACTGCAGGTTGAAGAAGCGGTGCCGCAGGTTCTCGGCCAGCAGCCGGACCCGGCCCCAGCCAACTGCGCGCGACTCGATATCGGTGCGCAGCAGGCGGGTGAACAGCGCGTCCAGCTGCTCGCAGTCCCAGTCGCCATCCACATAGGATTCGCCAAAGCCCAGCGACCAGTCGCGCAGCACCCGGTCAAACAGCCGCGGGTTGCGCACCTGGATGTCCCAGGGCCGGTCGCCGTTGATGCGCACATCGGCCGCGGCCAGCAGCTCGGCCACCACCGCGGGCACCGCCACCAGCGGCCGGGCGGTTTCGGCATGCGGAGCCCGCCGGGGCAGGCGTTCGTGCATGTCGCCCGCCGGCATGCCGGAAGCCGTGCTCCATTGCACCTTGCGATCGCTCATGCTGCATCCTTTCAGTCCAGCCCGGGGTGTTCCAAGCGTACGCGGAGAGCCCCGCAGCTGTAAGGAAATTACGTCAATTCAATCGATAGTTTTTGTAAATTTACACGCAAAAAAACCGCAGTTCGCAGACATTGAAACGCCTGGAAACAAATTAAAATTTAAACAAAAACCGACTCTGGCGCAAGCAGCAGCTGTGCAAGTAGCTATCTTTTAGATAGCATACAACCCACACTCAGATCACCGGCCCTAGCTCAGGTGTCTTCGCCTGCCGCAGGAAGCTGGCCACTGCATCGGCCGACATCGGCCGCGCAAAGTAATAGCCCTGCGCCTCGTCACAACCGAAGGCGCACAGCTGGTGCAGCATGTCGGCGGTTTCAACGCCCTCGGCGATGGTGCGCAGATTCAGGCTGCGGGCCATCTGGATGATGGCGCGCACGATGGCGGCATCGTCGGGGTCGGAGCCCAGATCGCGCACGAAGGACTGGTCGATCTTGAGCTTGTCGATGTCAAAACGCTTCAGATACGACAGGCTGGAATAACCGGTACCGAAATCGTCGATCGACAGCTTCACGCCCAGCAGCTTCAAGCGCTTGACGCAGTCCAGTACCCCTTCCACGTTCTGGATCAGGATCGACTCGGTCAGCTCCAGCTCCAGCAGCGCCGGGTGCAGGCGGGTTTCTTCCAGTGCATGGACCACCGACTGCTCCACGCTGCCGCGCTTGAACTGCACGGCCGAGAGGTTCACCGCCATGCACAGCGCAGGCAGTCCCTCGCGCTGCCAGGCCACAGCCTGGCGGCAGGCTTCACGCAGCACCCAGTCGCCAATCGGAATGATCAAGCCGCACTCTTCGGACACCGGTATGAAGCGCGCGGGCGACACCATGCCAAGCTGGGGGTGGTTCCACCGGATCAGGGCCTCCACGCCGATGATGGCGCCGCTGGCCAGATCGATCTGGGGCTGGTAATGCAGCACGAATTCGTTACGTTCCAGCGCGCGGCGCAGGCCATTGCGGATGAACTGGTGCTCGACCGCCTCCACGTCCATCGCCTCGTCGAAGAATCGGTAGGTATTGCGCCCGTCGCCCTTGGCTTTGTACATGGCCATATCGGCCTTTTTGAGCAGGCTCTCGAAGCTTGTGCCGTCTTCCGGGAAGATGGTCACGCCCATGGACACCGAGGTCGAAATTTCCTGGCCTGCGGCATCAAAGGGCAACTGCATCTGCTCCATAAGCTTGGCCAGCACCGGGATCGCATCGTCCACCTGGGCCAGGTCCGGCAGCAGGATCAGGAACTCGTCGCCGCCCAGCCGGCTGACGGTGTCGGTTTCGCGCAGACAGGCACTCAGGCGGAGGGCGATCTGCTGGAGGAAAGTGTCGCCGCTGTCGTGGCCCAGCGTGTCGTTGATGCTCTTGAAGTTGTCCAGATCCAGAAACAGCAACATCAGCCGCGCGTTGGCCCGGCTCGCATGGGCCTTGGCCTGCTCGAAACGGTCCTGCAGCAACAGACGGTTGGGCAGACCGGTGAGCGCGTCATGGAAGGCCTGGAACTGGATTTGCTGCTCGGCCAGCTTGCGCTGGGTAATGTCTGCCACGAGGAATATGTGGGCATCGGGTTGCCCGTCCGCAGTGAACAAGGGCGCGGTGGACAAGCTGATGTGGATGACGGAGCCGTCGCGGCGTTGCCGTACCAGCTCGACCTGGTTGAGCGACTCCCCATTCCGCAACCTGGTGGCAATGTCTTCGTACTCCTCTGCCTTGTCCTTTGGGATGAAGCGCACCCTGTGGCCGATGGCCTCTTCGGCGCTCCAGCCAAACATCCTCTGTGCAGCCGGGTTCCAGCTGCTCACAAGGTTGTTGAGGTCGCTGGTGTAGATGGCCAGTGGCGAGTTCTTGACCATCGACTCCAGCCGCGCATTGCTGGCTGTGAGCTCGGCGCCGGAGCGCATGATCTCTTCGCGCATCCGATTGACGGCATTCGCCACGTGATCCAGCGCGTCGGGGCGCCAGCGGCCACCGTCCTGGCGGTTGAGTTGCAGCGGCAGCTCACTCGACACATTCTTTGAAAACTGCAGCAGATAGCCGGCAATATGTTCCAAGTGTTGGCCCACCAAAGCCTGGAAGATCAGCAAAACAAAGGCGGTGACCAAAAAGGTCTTGATGGCGTTGCTCACCAACATGGCGATGAATTTGGACCACAGCCGCGACACCACGTTGTCCACGCTGGCCACCACCTGCAGCTCGCCAATCATTACGCTCTCACCAGCATTACCGCGGTTCAGGGGGAAGACGGTTTCGATCTGGCGCTTGGAGGACCGCGCGCCCGCGGACCACTGGGTCTTGCCATCAGAAACGATACCCACGTACTCGATATCGCCCAGGTTCATCAGGCCGTTGAGGTGGTTCTGGATCTGGGTGGGCTCCAGCACCCAGACGCTTTCCACCAGGGTGGGCAGATACACCTTGCGGATCGATTCCACCCGCTCATGGATACCGCGTATGTCCCCCTGGTAGTCCAGGTAGAGCTCCACCGCGGTAATGACGGTGGTGACGGCAGAGCTGAACAAAACCACAGCCAGCATGATCTTGCGCGCAATGCCGTTGTTGCGAACCAGTGCCTTGCTGAAAAAATTCACTTTAAGAACGTCGGCAAGTTTCATCAGCTCTCCAGCTGCTGGGTTTGCATCCAAGATGATGGGGGCGTTCCCGCCCGCTTTGGGAGCCCTCAGAACGTGTCCACGATCTTAAAACCTGGGCGATCTTGAAACCATGCGGATATACGCGCGTGCCATAGCCACTCGGCCACAGTGTACGTGTCGCAGTCAGAGCGGAGACCGACATTTAAACCCTGTCCCAGCTACAAAGCCGGGGTATAGATACCCAGGTAGCGAGAGCGGCCTGCTTCCCGGAATCCATTCACCCCTGTTAGGGATGGCCGCCTTGACTCACGTTCAGGTGCGCTGCAACAATTCAGGTCTTCATTGGCCGGGCGAAACACCATGTACAACCGATGCCGGATCGCTTCCTTCACCCAGGTATCGGCCGTCGCCAGCGGTTTGGGGAGGAAAGCCGCGACAACCGCGGTCGCGCAAGAAGGAGGTGCTGTCGTCAGCGGCGCCAGTCCCAAATCTAAATGGCTGCGCTCGTGGCTCAGCTTGTTTTCGGCCCTTTTGCTCTTTGCCCATGGCAGCGCCATCGGCGTGGAAATCGTGCGCTATCCGATCCCTGAGAGCGCTGCCGACCAGCGCTACGACTATCCACGAAAACTACTGGAACTGGTGCTGTCCAAGACCCGCACCGCATACCGGGTGGAATACCCCACGGTTTCGATGAGCCAAAACCGACAGATCGTCGAGTTGGAGGCCGGACGAATGATCGACGTTGCTCCGCTTCCATCTTCCGCCGAACGGGAAGCCAGGCTACTGCCGATACGCGTTCCTCTCAACAAGGGCTTGCTGGGTTGGCGGCTGGGCCTGGTTCGCAAGGGTGATACCGACCGTGTTGCGCAAGTAAAAACACTGGCCGACTTGATGGGCGTGCGCCTTGCCCAGGGGCAAGATTGGCCAGACACGCAGATACTGAGTGGCAACGGCCTTGAGGTAATCAACGGCTCCAACTACGAAGGCCTTTTCAAGATGCTGGAGAGCCAGCGCTTCGACTACTTTCCCCGCAGTGTGATGGAAATCTGGGACGAACAAGAAGCCCACGCCAGTACGCTCGAAATCGAACCGCATCTGGCCCTGCACTATTTCTACGACAGTTATTTCTTCGTCAACAAGCGCAACACCAAACTCGCCGCAGACATCACCGAAGGCATGGAGAAGGCCGTCGCCGACGGGTCGTTCGACAAGCTCTTCAATAAACATTGGGGCGAGCGTGTGCGCAAGGCTAGGCTGAATGAGCGCACGGTTATCGAGTTGCGCAATCCCTTGCTGACGCCGGAAACGCCCTCGCACCGGAGCGAGCTGTGGTACGGCGTGCGGCGCTGACCCGTGCGGCTGTTGCGGGTATGAGCAAAGCAGCCGCCTCTGGCCAAATAACGCAGCGGCGCTGATTTCTTTGCTTCCGCTTTTTCCCATGCCGCGTTAACCGCACTACGTGCCCTTGGCGATGACAGGCTTTTGTTAGCCGCTCTAAGAGGGGAGGCCGAAATTTAAACCCTTTTCCAGGTACGAAGTCGGGGTATAAATATCCTAGCATTCAGCTGTCGCTGCCGTGGCGATCTCCACAACGCATACCACCGAGGAACTCAAAATGGCAAAAGGCAAAAGAGTTCCGCTCTCTCATTCATTGAGACTTTGGTTATCGGCCATGCTCGCCATAACCGTGGTGTCCCATGTTGCTTATGCCGAAGACCTGGTTCTGGTCGCAGCCGACAGCCGTCCCACGGCATACATTGCGAACGGTAAACCGACAGGCATTCTGGTGGACGTGGTGACCGAGGCCTTCCGACGATCTGGCCAATCCATCAAGATCCAGTTAATGCCCTGGGCGCGCTGCCTGGCGGAAGTGCGCGATGGCAATGTCGATGGAATATTCTCGGTTTTTAAACTACCCGAGCGAGAAGCGTTTCTGGCGTACACCGACATTCCGGTGATTACCCAGGTCGAGGTATTTTTTGTCCACACAGATTCCAAGATCCAGTTCAACGGCAATCTGACCGCTTTATCGAATCACAAGGTTGGCGTGATCCGGGACACGAGTTACGGCCCGGAAATCGATAAATTAGTCAAGAACGGCACCTGGCCAAAGGTCACCTATACCAGCAGCGTGGACAGCCTGGTGGCCATGCTTGCAGCCAAGCGCATCGATATTTCGCCAAGCTACCGCGCGGTATTTCTGGATGCCGCCAAACAGGCGGGCTCCATAGGCAAGATCAGGGAACTGACTCCCGCCGTGGAATCCATCCCCAGCTATCTGGCGTTCAACAAAAAGCGCGATTACACCCAAACCATCGTCAAATTCAACAAGGCGCTGGCGTCCATGAAGACAGACAAATCCTTCGATGCCATCTACGCCAAGTACTTGAACTAGCGGCGGACAGCGGGCTACGGTGCCGCTGCCAGCAAACTCCGCAAACTGGCTTCCAGATGCTCGGTAGGCAGCCGCGTAAACCCAGACCGCGCAAAGCGCTGTAGCCGCCCGGCGACAAAAGAGGCCAGCACCGAGGCCCGCACCTGGGCATCCACCGTGGGGGTGTCGCTACCGGCGCTGGCGGTGCGCAGGCATTGGCGCAGCGTGGCCTCGATCTTGTCGAAGAACAGGTTCATGCGCTGCTGCAGGCGCTCGTTTTCAAACACCAGGGCATCGCCGACCATCACCCGGGTCATGCCGGGGTTCTTCTCGCCGAACTGCAGCAGCACCGAGACGATGCGGCTGGCCTGGCGCAGGCCGTTGCCGTCGTCGTTCGCCATGATCTGGTTGACCAGCGAGAACACCGACTGCTCGATGAACTCGATCAGGCCTTCGAACATCTGCGCCTTGCTGGCGAAATGCCGGTACAGCGCGGCTTCGCTGACCTCCAGCCGGGCGGCCAGCGCGGCGGTGGTGATGCGCTCGGCTCCCGGCTGCTGCAGCATGGCGGCCAGGGTTTGCAGAATCTGCACCCGGCGCTCGCCGGGCTTGGGCCGCTTGCGCGGCGCAGCGGTGTCCAGCAGCTCGGCGTCGTGCTCCACGGCGGCCTAGCTCGAACGGATCATGGTGCCGAAGGCCTGGTCGCTCAGGATCTCCAGCAGCAGCGCATGCGGCACCCGGCCGTCGATGATGTGCACCGCCTTGACGCCGCTCTTGGCCGCGTCCAGCGCGCCGGCGATCTTGGGCAGCATGCCGCCCGACAGGGTGCCGTCGGCAAACAGGCCGTCGATGTCGGCCGCGGTCAGGTCGGTCAGCAGCTCGCCGGCCTTGTTCAGCACGCCGGGAATGTTGCTCAGCATCAGCAGCTTCTCGGCCTGCAGCTGGATCGCCAGCTTGCCGGCCACCACGTCGGCGTTGATGTTGTAGCTCTCGTTGTTCTCGCCAAAGCCGATCGGGCTGACCACCGGGATGAAGGCATCGTCCTGCAGCGACTTGACCACGCTGGCGTCTATCGATTCGATGTCGCCGACCTGGCCGATGTCGTGCTCTACGCTGGGGTCGGTGTTATCCGCCATGCGCAGCTTCTTGGCGCGGATCATCGCGCCGTCGCGGCCAGTCAGGCCCACGGCCTTGCCGCCGGCCTGGTTGATCAGGCCCACGATGTCCTGCTGCACCTGGCCGGCCAGCACCCATTCGACCACTTCCATGGTTTCTTCGTCGGTGACGCGCATGCCCTGGATGAACTGGCCCTTCTTGCCGAGTCGCCCCAGCGCGGCCTCAATCTGCGGGCCGCCGCCGTGCACCACCACCGGGTTGATGCCGACCAGCTTGAGCAGCACCACGTCTTCGGCAAAAGCCTTTTGCAGCGCTGGCTCGGTCATGGCGTTGCCGCCGTATTTGATGACCATGGTCTTGCCGTGGTACTTGCGGATGTACGGCAGGGCCTGGGCCAGGATGTCGGCCTTGTCACGCGGGGCGATGGGGGTGGTCATGGTGCGGTTTCCCAAAAAAAGCGGATTAAAGCAGGGCTGGATGACGGAACAGCTCAGTGGTGGTGGCCGTGCTCGCCGTGTACATGCTGGTGCGCCACCTCTTCATCCGACGCGGCACGCACGCTGACCACCGTCACGGTGAACTGCAGGGCCTGGCCGGCCAGGGCGTGGTTGCCGTCCAGCAATACCTCGGGGCCTTTGATCTTGACCACGTTGTAGATGTGCTCGCGGCCGTCGTCGCTGCGGCCCTTGAGCTGGCCTCCGACCTTTACGCCGGGCGGGAATTCGCTCTTGGGGATGCTGCGCACCAGGGTTTCGTCGCGCAGGCCGAAGGCGTCTTCAGGTTGCAGGTTCAAGGTGACCTGGTAGCCGGCCACACGGCCCTCCAGGGCTTCTTCGATCTTCGGCAAGGTGTTGTTGTAGCCGCCGTGCAGGTAGACCATCGGGTCTTTGGGTGCTTCAATCAGCTTGCCCTTGGCGTCCGCGACTTTGTAGCGCAGGGTGACGGCGGTGTTTTTTTCGATTTTCATGGAGGACTCGGTAAATAGCTCGATAAGGGGTTGCGTGGCTTATTTTCGCGCACGCCGCCCACTGCCCGAATTTTTACGCAAAATCGGCCACCAGCGCATATTCCACCTGCGCTAGCAGCTATCAAAAGTATTGCAGACTCAGGCCAAGACCTTGTCGCCACCCAGCATCTGGGTAAAGCGCGCGGGGTCACTGCCGTGCACCGGCGCTGCGTCGCCCCAGGGCCAGCCGCCGAACTGGGTACGCCGGTAATCGGCCATGGCCTGCTCGATCTCGGCCCGGGTGTTCATCACGAAGGGGCCGTACTGCGCCACCGGCTCGCCCAGCGGCCGGCCTTGCAGCAGCAGGAATTCGCTGAGCTCGGGGCCGTTGACCAGCTCCACATCCACGCCGGCGTCCAGGCCGACGACGGCATGGCTGGCCAGCGCCTGGCCGGCGATCTGCACCGACCCGCCCTTGAAGAAGTACAGCTGGCGCCGGGTCTGCGCGCCCGCGGCGGCCGGCAGGGTCCAGCGCGCGCCGGGCTCCATGCTGATGGTCCAGATGGCGATGTCGGCATCGGCCTGGGCCGCAAAGGAATCGGGTGGCGGCGCCAGTGGTTTGACATCGCCCAGCTGGCCGGCGGTGACCAGCACCTGGGTGCTGCGGCCCTGGGCATCGGTATGGCTGTAGCGCGGCACGTCCTGCTGCCAGAACATGGTGAAGTGCGGCTCCACCATCTTGTTGCGCGCCGGCAGGTTCAGCCAGATCTGGAACAGCTCCAGCGGGTTCGGCTGGGCTTGGTCGAGCAGCGGGAACATCTCAGCATGCACGATGCCGCGGCCGGTGGTCAGCCACTGCACATCGCCGGCGCCGTAGCGGGCGCTGGCGCCCAGCGAATCCGCATGGTCGACCAGGCCCTTGCGCACCACGGTCACGGTCTCGAAGCCGCGGTGCGGGTGCGGCGGAAAGCCGGGCACGGTTTCACCGTGGTACATGCTCCAGCCGTCCTTGCGGCTGAAATCCTGGCCGATGGCGCGGCCAGCCAGCGAGGTGGCCGGGCCGAGATTCGCATTCGCCTTCGGGTAGGCGTCGTCGTGGTAGGCGCAGAACAGGAACGGGTCCATGGTTTCCCAGGGGAAACCTAGCGGTTTGACATGCAGAACAGGCTGGCTGGCGGATATGTTGGTCACGGCGGGCTTTCCTTCAAAACGGATAAATGGGGTCGGCAGGCCGGGATTCAACCGGCGGCAGCGGCTGGGCTAGCGCTAACCCAAACTCGACGATACACTGCCCCGGCAACCAGGAGACCCGTCTTATGGCAGTCTATGTTTTGGCATTGCTGATCGGCGTGATCGCAGGCCTGCGCGCCATGACGGCGCCGGCCGCCGTCAGCTGGGCCGCGCAGCTGGGCTGGTTGCCGGTCACGGGCACGCCGCTGGCCTTCATGGGCTTTGCCTACACACCCTACATCTTCACCCTGCTGGCCGCCATCGAGATGGTCACCGACCAGCTGCCCCAGACCCCGAGCCGCAAGGTGCCCATGCAGTTTGGCGCGCGCCTGGCCAGCGGCGGTCTGTGCGGCGCCACCATAGGCACTTCGGTCGGCGCCCTGCTGCCCGGCCTGGTGGCCGGCGTGGCCGGGGCGGTGATCGGCACACTGGGCGGCGCGCTGGCCCGCGGCAAGCTGGCCAAGTCCTTCGGCAAGGACCTGCCGGCGGCGCTGCTGGAAGACCTGGTGGCGGTCGTCGGAGCCATCGTCATCGTGTCTACACCGCTCACGCTATGAACCACAGTTTCGACGCCATCATCGTCGGCGCCGGCCAGGCCGGGCCCCCGTTGGCCGGGCGGCTGACGGCTGCCGGCCAGCGCGTGGCGCTGGTGGAGCGCCAGCTGTTCGGCGGCACCTGCGTGAACACCGGCTGCATGCCGACCAAGACCTTGATCGCCAGCGCCCGCGCCGCCCATGTAGTGCGCCGCGCGGCCGAGTTCGGCGTGCAGATCGCCGGCAACCTGGCCATGGACATGCAGGTGGTCAAAGCCCGCAAGGACAAGGTGACGCTGGACGCGCGCCACGGCGTCGAGTCCTGGCTCAAAGGCATGGCCGGCTGCACCGTGTTCGAAGGCCATGCGCGCTTCGAATCGGCGCGCAGCCTGCGCGTGGGCGATGCGCTGCTGAGCGCCGAACGCATCTTCCTGAACGTCGGTGGGCGCGCCTCCATCCCCGAGCTGCCGGGCATCCACGAGGTGCCCTATCTGACCAATACCTCGATGATGGCGCTGGCCGAGCTGCCGCGGCACCTGGTCATCGTCGGCGGCAGCTACATCGGGCTGGAATTCGCCCAGATGTACCGGCGTTTCGGCAGTGCAGTGACGGTGGTCGAGCGCGGCCCGCGCACCATCTCGCGCGAAGACGCCGAGGTGTCCAGCGCGGTGCAGGCCATCCTGGAGCGCGAGGGCATTGCCTTCCATTTGAACGCCGACAGCATCCGCTTCGCCCGGCGCGGCAGCGACATCGCGGTCGGCACCACGGCCGGGGCCGAAGTCGTTGGCTCGCACCTGCTGGTAGCCGTGGGCCGCCGGCCGAACACCGACGATCTGGCGCTGGACAAAGCCGGCGTGGCGCTGGATGCGCGCGGCTACATCGCGGTAGACGAGCAGCTGCAAACCAATGTGCCCGGCATCTACGCGCTGGGCGACTGCAATGGCCGCGGCGCCTTCACCCACACGGCCTACAACGACTTCGAAATCGTCGCCGCCAACCTGCTGGACGGCGCCAACCGCAAACTCAGCGAGCGCATCGACACCTATGCGTTGTATATTGATCCCCCGCTGGGCCGCGTAGGGCTGAGCCCGGCGCAGGCACGCAAGGCCGGCCATGGTGTACGCATCGGTATGCGGCCCATGGCCCGGGTGGGCCGGGCGGTGGAAAAAGCCGAGACCGACGGCTTCATGCAGATCGTGGTGGACGCGCAGACCCAGGCCATCCTGGGCGCCACCATTCTGGGCGTGGGTGGTGACGAGGCCATCCACAGCATTCTCGACATGATGGCCGCCAAGGCGCCGTACCCGGTGCTGCAGCAGGCCATGCACATCCACCCCACGGTGGCTGAGCTGATCCCCACCCTGCTGGGCGAATTAAAGCCCTGACGCCGGAAGGCTTGTGCCGTGGCAGACACCGCGGCACAGGCAAACAAGAGTACAAAGCCTGGCATGCCGTGACCCGTTCACAGGCAGACGAAATCAGGCGTTGGCGCTGATAGGTCCTACGCTATCAGCTATCTTTTAAAGAGCAAACTATCTTTGGGAGACACTATGCACCAGCCTACCGACGCGCAGTTCCAGTACCTGACGGGACAGTCGCGCCCGAGCTTTGCGGCCCTGCTGCCGCATTTCGACATCCTCAGCGCCGACGTGGCCAGCGCCGGCATGCTGGACATCCGCTACGGCGACGGCCACCGCGAGTGTTTTGACTTCTTCCCGGCGCGCGGCCGGCCGCGGGCCACGCTGCTGTACTTCCACGCCGGCTACTGGCAGTCGCGCGACAAATCGACCTTCCGCTTCATCGCCCCGGCCTTCACCCGGCGCGGCCTGCATGTGGCCCTGGTCAACTACCCGCTGTGCCCGCAGGTCTCGCTGGGCGAGCTGGTGGACGCCACACGGCGCGCGGTAGTGGCCGTACACCGCCATGTGCTGGCGCGCGGCCAGGGCGATCTGCCGCTGCTGGCCAGCGGCCATTCGGCGGGCGGCCATATCGCAGTGGAACTGGCGCTGACCGACAAGCTGGCCCATGGCGATACCGACCCCAGCCCGCGCATCCACGGCGTGCTGGCCATCAGCGGCGTCTACGACCTGGCGCCGCTGGTCGACACCACCCTGAACCGGGCGCTCGGCCTGGATGCCGAAAGCGCCCGCCGGCATTCGCCTATAGGCCGGGTCGGCGCGGTGGCGGCGCCCGCGCTGTTCGCCGTGGGCGGGGCCGAGACCCGGGCCTTCCTGGTCCAGACCCAGCGCATGCACACGGCCTGGCAAGACGCCGGCCACCCCAGCACCCAGCTGATGGTCGACGGTGCCGACCACCTGACGGTGCTGGAAGACCTGGTGGCCAGCGACAGCAGCCTGCACGGTGCGGTGCTCGACTGGATCGACCAGGCCGTAGCCCAGGCGCAGGTCCAAACGGCTTAGGCCCGGCCCACTTGGTTGTGGGCGAACCTACGCCCTAGGAGAGACAGCATGCATCTGGAAGGCTCCTGCCACTGCGGCAGCGTGAAGTTCTCGGTCGAGTCGCACGAGCCCGTGCCCTTCATGCGCTGCTACTGCAGCATCTGCCGCAAGACCGCCGGCACCGGCGGCTACGCCATCAACCTGGGCGCCGACCACCGCACGCTGCGCTTCACCGGCAAGCGCTATCTGAGAATCTACCAAGCTACCATCCAGCAGGGCGACGCGGTGCGCCACAGCAGCGGCCAGCGCCACTTCTGCAGCCGCTGCGGCACGGCGCTCTGGCTGTGGGACCCGGCCTGGCCCGACCTGGTGCACCCGCACGCCGGCGCCATCGACACACCGCTGCCGACGCCGCCCGAGAACGTGCACTGCCTGCTGGATTCCAAGGCCCCGTGGGTGCAGGTCGAAGGCCGCAAGGGCGACCCGCGCTTTGGCGGCTACCCCGACTTTTCGCTGGCCGAATGGCATGCGCAGCGGGGGCTGACGTCGGGTGCGCAGGCCGCCAAAACTCCACGCAAAACCAAGCGTTAGCGCAGGAAGAACAAGCGCAAGAAGCTGCTATTTTTATAGCAAATCAGACAACCGCCGCTGCAACCTGTTTGGGGAAATCCGTCGACGCAGCCAATCCGCGCCACTGCGCGGTTTCGCGCTCTACGAACGCATGCTTGTCGGCAATGGTTTGCAGCGTGTCGGTGCCCAGTGGCAGGCGCAGCGGCGGGGTTGGCGATGTCACCAGGGCCAGCAGCGCCTGGGCCAGCCGCAGCGGATCGCCGGGCTGCTGGTGGTTGATCTGTGTCGCGGCCACGCGCACCTGGCCGGCGCTGGCGGCGTAGTCGTCCAGGATGCGCGGCGACACGGCCAGCGATGCGGCATCCAGAAAGTCGGTGCGGAAGTAGCCCGGCTGCACCGCCGTCACGTGGATGCCCAGCGGCGCCAGCTCGGCGTGCAGGGCTTCGGTCAGGCCTTCGACCGCGAACTTGGTCGAGCAGTACAGGCCAAAGCCCGCCGCCGACTGGTAGCCGCCCAGCGACGAAATGTTGATGACGTGGCCCTGGCGGCGCGCGCGCATGGCGGGCAGCACGGCGCGGGCCACGTTCAGCAGGCCGAACACATTGGTCTCGTACAAGCGGCGCACCTCGTCGGCGCTGGCTTCTTCCACCGCACCCAGCAGGCCGTAGCCGGCGTTGTTGACCAGCACGTCGATGCGGCCAAAGCGGTCCAGCGCGGCTGCCACGGCGCGCGCGGCCTGGGCTTCGTCAGTCACGTCCAGCGGCAGAGCCAGCAGCGCGGCGTTGTGGCCGAAGCGCTGCTGCAGCGCAGCCGCGTCACGGGCGGTGGCGACCACGGCGTCGCCCTGGGCCAGCGCGGCCTCGGTGATGCGCGCGCCTATGCCGCGCGATGCGCCGGTGACCATCCAGATGCGGGGAAAAGAAGTGTTGCTTGTCATGGTGACGTCCTTGAATCAATGTTGCGGTAGGGCAATGTAGTTTTTGCATCCGCATCTGAATAGCTGGCAATCGCTGGCTTCATAATCAAGAAATTCATGACAATGTAGAACCCCATGGCTATCAACGAACTGCGCGCAGTTGCCACCTTCGTCAAAGCCGCCGAACTCGGCAGCCTGCGCCAGGCCGCCGCGGCGCAAGGCATCAGCCCGCAGGCCGCCAGCCAGGCGCTGGTGCAGCTGGAGCAGCACCTGGGCGTGCGCCTGTTCCACCGCACCACGCGCAGCCTGAGCCTGACGGAAGAGGGCGAACAATTCCTCCACGCCGCCCAGCCCGGCCTGTCCACGCTGCAGCGCGCGCTGCATGGGGCACGCCGTGGCCGGGAGGAAATTGCCGGGCCGCTGCGCATCGTGGCGCCGCGCTCCCTCATGCTGGAGGTGCTGTGGCCGGTGCTGGAGGAATATTGCCGCCGCCATCCGCAGATCGAACCCGATGTGCAGATGGACGACCGCCTCAGCAACTGGGTGGAAGACCGGGTCGATGTCGGCTTCCGCGCCGGCCAGCCCCCGGAGGGCGGCGTCATCTCGCGCCGGCTCATGCCCTTGCAGCTGGTGGTCTGCGCCGCCCCGGCCTACATCGCGCAGCATGGCGCACCCACCAGCATCGATGCACTGGCCCAGCACCGCTGCAGCGGCTTTCGCCATGCGAGCACCGGCAAGCCCATGCCCTGGGAATTCAAGGTGGGCGATGAGGTGGTGGCACGCAATATCACAGCCGCGCTGCTCAGCAACGATGTAGAGCTGGAAGCGCGCGCCGTGGTGGCCGGCCAGGCGATTGGCCAGCTGGTCGGCACAACGGCCGCGCCGCTGGTGCGCGCCGGGCAGCTCGTGCCCTTGCTCACCGCCCACGTGGCCGACCACCTGGGCCTGTACGTGTACTACGGCAGTCGCAGCGCCCAACCGTCGCGGGTGCGCGCCTTCATCGACCTGGCGGTGGAGCGGCTGGTGGGTAATACGCAGTTCGTGCTGCAGCCGCACGAGCTGGCGGCCGGCGTCAGTTCGCCACCAGCACCGGCTGCTCGCGGTAGACGCCGGGCAGCAAGGTCTTGAGGTTGGCGATCTTGGGCAGGTCGTAGCGGGCGATGTACAGCGCGTCGGGGTGCAGGGTCGCGTAGTTCTGGTGGTATTTCTCGGCCGGGTAAAAGCCGCTGAGCGGGCTCAGCTGGGTGACGATCTTGGCCGGAAAGACTTTGGCCGCATCCAGTTCGGCGATGTAGCGCTCGGCCAGCGCCTTCTGGCTGGCATCCGCGTAGAACACCGCCGAGCGGTACTGCGGGCCCACATCCGGGTACTGGCGGTTCAGCTGGGTCGGGTCGTGGGCGACCGAGAAGTAGATCTGCAGCAGCTGCGCATAGCTGATCTGCCGCGGGTCGAAGCGCACCTGCACCGCCTCGGCATGGCCGGTGCCGCCGCCGCTGACGCGCTGGTAGTTGGCGTCGGCCGGCGTGCCTCCCGCATAGCCGGACACGGCCTGTAGCACGCCCGTGGTGTGCTGGAACACCGCCTGTATGCCCCAGAAGCAGCCACCGGCGAACACCACGGTGTCCTCCGCCGGGCTGGCCGGTGCCAGGCCGGCCAGGGCCTGGGCTGATGGCGGCGGAATCGGCACCGGCTTCTCGGCCACGGCGCTCGGGCTCCAGTACAGCGCGGCCAGCACCACCACGCCGGCCATGCACAGTAGGCTGGCCTTGGAGATGGCAAAACGGGAAGCGGTTGGGGATACGGTCAAGCGTGCCATGGTGGATCTTGGGTTTGAGTGGGATGCGGAACACCAAGTTCCGCACATGGCCATTCGTCGGCGCAGCGTTCCAATCCTTACATGCGGCCAGCGAAGGCCTTGCGCACTACAGCAACACCAGGCTCTGCGCCAGATGGCTGTACACGGCATGCACGCGGCGCAAATGGCGCGATTCGGTGTGCGTCAGCAGCCAGAGCTCGGTCTGGGCTTCGTCCAGCACATCGCCGAGCTGGCGCAGGTCATTGCGGCGCTGCGCCAGGAACAGCGGCAGCACGCCAATGCCCAAGCCCTGGGCTACCAGCTCGGCCACGGTGAGGATGCTGTTCACCCGGTAGGCGGGCGCCACCTTGGGGAAATGCTTTTTGCGCCAGAGCACCGACGGATGCTCGGGCAAGGCATCGTCGGGCGCGATCCAACTGGCCTGGCCCGCGGTATCCAAGTCCACCACGCCAGCCTGCAGGCCGGCAAACAACGCCACGCGGATCGGGCCTATGTGCTTGCCCACCAGATGCGGCGGCGGGCGCTGGGTGGCACGCACCGCAATGTCGGCATCGCGCCGGGTCAGGCTGGCCAGCTCGTTGCCCGCATGCAGCTCGTAGCTCAGCAGCGGATGGAGCGTGCGCAGCTGCGGCAGCGCCGGCGCCACCAGCGCGTGCAGGACGGTATCGGTGCTGGTGATGCGCACCGCGCCCGCGACCTGCTCGGGCCGGACCTGCGCGGCCGAGCGCGCAGCCTCCAGCTGGGTTTCCATCTGCTCGCCGCGGCTGGCCAGCTCCTGCGCCAGCTCGGACGGCAGATAGCCAGTGCGCGAGCGCGCGAACAGGCGCTGGCCCAGGCCTTTTTCGACGCGCTGGATACTGCGAAACACGGTGGACGCATCCACCGCCAACCGTTCACCCGCCGCCGCCAGGGTGCCGGTGCGGACCAAAGCCAGCAGCGTTTCCACATCGGCCGCGCTCAGTTTGTATTGCGTTGGTGCATGCATGGTTTGTAGCGCTGCCTATTTTCATTGTGCTAGCGCAATCCTACATTTCCTGCATCTCCACTGCATAGGCCCCCACCATGCTCACCCTTATCAGCCACCCGCTATGCCCCTATGTACAGCGCGCCGCCATCGTGCTGGCAGAAAAGAACCAGCCTTTTGAACGCATCCACATCGACCTGGCACACAAGCCCGACTGGTTCTTGCAGCTCTCGCCCCTGGGCAAGACGCCGGTGCTGCAGGTGGACGACCAGCCGATTTTTGAATCGGCCGTGATCTGCGAATACCTGGACGACACCGCCGGGCCACGCCTGCACCCCGGCGACGCTCTCGAGCGCGCGCAGCACCGCGCCTGGATGGAGTTTGGCTCCGCCATGCTGAACATGATTGCCGGCTTCTACAACGCGCCCGACGAGGCCGCACTGGACCGCAAAGCCGCCGAGCTACGCGCCCAGTGGGCACGCTTGGAGGCCGCATTGCAGGACGGCCCCTACTTTGCGGGCCAGCAGTTTTCGATGGTGGATGCGGTCTTCGGTCCGGTATTCCGCTACTTCGACGTGTTCGACAGCCTGGGCGACTTCGGCTTCTTTGCCGCCACGCCCAAGGTCAGCGCCTGGCGCCTGGCTTTGGCCGCCAGGCCATCGGTGGCTGGCGCCGTGGGCAGCGACTACCCCGCGCTGCTGCGCCGGTTTGTAAGCCAGCGCCCCTCTGCCCTGGCGCGGCGCCTGGCTGCGCCGGCCCTGGTTTAAACATCAGGCCGGCTTGTTCACAAAACCCACCACCAGCCCCTTGTCGGTCACCGTGATGCTGCCCGGCTGCAAACCCATGGTGTCGGCCAAGGCCAGGTCTTGCGGGCGCAGGGTGTCCAGCACCACCTCTTGCAGGGACTGCGCGGCCAGGGCCGGGCCGTAGGCGTTCAGCAGCTCGGCCGCCGCGGGCTGCAGGCCGGGGAACTGCAGGTTCTTGAACTGCAGCTGGTGGGCGCGGATGCTGCGGTCGCTGGCCTCGTAGCGCAGCGCAAAGTCCACGTCGAAGCTGCCGGTATAGCTGCGCCGCAGCGCCGGGCCTGCGGCCTCGACCTGCATGGCCGCCGCCAGCCGGTTCTGCGCGGGCAGCAGGCCCAGGCGCGGCGCCTGCAGGTCCAGGTTCAGCAGGCCTTCGACCGGGTAACGCAGCGGAAAACGCTGGGCCACGGTCTGCTGCAGGACTTGTATCGACACGGTGTAGCTGGGCTGGGCCAGCGCCTGGCCTGTAACGGCTACACCCACCCCCAGCAGCGCCAGCCGGGCGCTGGCCACCAACAAATATCTGCGTTGCATAAGTCTCCTTGCCCCCGTTGGGGCCGCCGGGCGGGCCAGAGTTCCGGCACGGGTCGCCACGGTCGTCACTTTTACAAATAAAAACTGCCTCTGGCGCAGGCAGAACAAGCGCAACATGCTATCGATACAGGAGCACATGAACACCCCCTCTCACACCAGAGGTCGGAATACACTGTGCATTGTTTTGAACCTGATGCCATGAGAGCCTCGCCATCGCCGAGCTAGCCCATCAGGTCCACCACCCGAGAAATCCCCATGCACCGCGCCGCCTGGCCTCCATTGACAAATAACTGAACGCAGATTGCTGTGGTGCCCGCATTTCGCTGAAGTGCGCGTGACCCCGCCTGCTGCTTCGCGCCTGCGGGACTGCGCTCCTGCAGGTACCCCCTTGCCTCTTTCAGACGCCTCCTATGCACCGCATCGGACGGGTCGGGGCACCCTGTTATTTGTCTTGGATACCCACATGCAGTTTTTAAACACCCTGGTGGCGCACGCCATCCCCTGGCTTCCGCGCGCGCTGGTCCAGAAAATCTCCCGACGCTATATCGCTGGCGACGACCTCGCCCAGGCGGTGGCACGCATCCGCCAGCTCAACGCCCAAGGCTTTAGCGTCACGGTCGATGTGCTGGGCGAGACGGTTGCCACCGCACAGCAAGCCGAAAACACCGCCCGCGCTTACCAGCAGGTGCTGCACGCCATCCAGCACCATGGCTTGGACGCCGGCATTTCCGTGAAACCGACGGCCCTGGGCTTGCTGCTGGACCGGCAAGAGTGCGCACAGCGGCTGGAGCGCCTGGTGGCATCGGCTGCCCAGCGCCAGACGACCGTATGCATCGACATGGAAGATGTGCGCTGCACCCAGCTGGAAATCGAGCTGTTTTCCCAGCTCACCAAGCACTACGGCAACATCAGCATGGCCCTGCAGGCCTACTTGCGGCGCAGCTACCAGGACATAGAGCCGCTGCTGCGCCCCGGAAACAGCCTGCGCATCTGCAAAGGCATTTATCGGGAGCCGCCAGCGCACCTGGTGGACGCGGCCGGGCGCGACCGCAGCGCCATCAACCCGCATTTCCTGGCCCACGTCGCGCGCTGCCTGGACACCGGCACCTTCGTGGCTATCGCCACGCACGATGCCGCCCTGCTTGAGCAGGTCGTCGCGCTGGTACGCAGCAAGCGCGCCGATCCCGCGCAATTCGAGTTTCAGATGCTGCTCGGTGTATGCGAACCCTTGCGGGACCGGCTGCTGGGCATGGGCTTCAAGGTGCGCATTTATGTGCCCTACGGCAAGGACTGGTATGGCTACAGCATCCGGCGCATGAAGGAGAACCCGCGCATCGCCGGGCATGTGGCAAGGGCCATGGTCGGCCTCTAACCCCCGGCGGTTTACACCGCGTTGCCTTGCGCGTCGACCTCGTAGGTCGTGACCTCGAACTTGGCCAGGGTGTTCTGCCCAAAGGCCATGGTGATGGGCACATCGCCGGCGTCCCGTCCCCGGGCCATGACCACGCGGCCGATGCGCGGCGTGTTGTGGCGCGCGTCAAAGGTGTACCAGCGGTCGCCCAGGTAGACCTCGAACCAGGCGCTGAAGTCCATCGGGTAGGGCACCGGCGGGATGCCGATGTCGCCCAGGTAGCCGGTGCAGTAGCGCGCCGGAATGTTCATGCAGCGGCACAGGGTGATGGCCAGATGCGTGTAGTCGCGGCACACGCCCGTGCCTTCGCGGAAGCCCTCCACCGCAGTGCGCGTGGCACGCGCTGCCATGTAGTCGAAGCGGATATGGTTGTGCACGAAGTCGCAGATGGCCTGCACCCGGGCCCAGCCCTTGGCGGTCTGGCCAAACTGGTTCCAGGCGAACTGCAGCAACTCGCTGTCCACCTCGCAGTAGCGGCTGGGCAATAGAAACTGCAGGGTCGATGTGGGCAGGCCCGTGGGGTCGTGCTGCCAGGCGTTCCAGTTCACCTCGTCGGGCAGGCCGTGGTCGCGCACCACGGCCTGGCTCTGGAAGCGCACCTGGTTCACCCCGGCCGGCGCATTCACCCGGCCGCACAGGTTGCCAAAGGCGTCGTAATACTCCTCGGGCACCAGGCCGGGCTCCACCTGGAT
The DNA here is from genome assembly GCF_031458075.1 of Rhodoferax ferrireducens. Classification (GTDB taxonomy): domain Bacteria; phylum Pseudomonadota; class Gammaproteobacteria; order Burkholderiales; family Burkholderiaceae_C; genus Rhodoferax_B; species Rhodoferax_B ferrireducens_A. The sequence continues at coordinate 182,374 of NZ_JAVDXT010000005.1, forward strand.
GTGCTGCGGCGCCCACAGGTCGCCTCGGCGCGAAGGGTGTACGTGCAGCAGATAGATGAACGCCATCGGTGCAGTGATGGCGAGTTCAATGTCGAAACCAATTTTGATGTGCATGGGGCCATCCGGTCAGGGCGCGGTGTGTGACGACCTCGACCTGTTCGAACTCGCAGATGCACAGTGTGCGCCCGCATGCTGCACTGCAACAGGGGGGCAGCGGCCCGCAGGCGTGTAAGACGCGTCCTACGTAGCCGCCCCCTTGGATGGCGAGCTAGCCGCGGGCCGGAATCGCCAGCCCCCGGACCACCGCTGGCCGCTCCACAAACGCCGCCAGCACGCGCTGCACATTGGCGAACTCGGCAAAGCCGACCAGCTCGCCCGCGCCGTAGAAGCCCACCAGGTTGCGCACCCAGGGGAAGATGGCGATATCGGCAATCGTGTAGTCCTCACCCATCATCCAATTGCGGCCTTGCAGGTGCTGGTCCAGCACGGTCAGCAGGCGCTTACTTTCGGCCAGGTAGCGGTCGCGCGGGCGCTTGTCTTCAAAGTCCTTGCCGGCAAACTTGTGGAAGAAGCCGACCTGGCCAAACATCGGCCCGATGCCGCCCATCTGGAACATCAGCCACTGCAGACATTCGTAGCGCTGGGCCGCGTCGTGCGGAATGAACTTGCCGGTCTTCTCGGCCAGGTAGACCAGGATGGCGCCCGATTCGAACAGCGCCAGCGGCTTGCCGCCGGGTCCGTGCGGGTCCAGGATGGCCGGGATCTTGTTGTTCGGGTTCAGCGACAAGAAGGCCGGCGAGGTCTGGTCGTTCTTCTCGAAGCTCACCAGGTGCGGCTCGTAGGCCATGCCCATTTCTTCCAGCAGGATCGACACCTTCACGCCGTTGGGCGTGGGCAGCGAATACAGCTGCAGGCGCTCGGGGTGCTGGGCAGGCCATTTCTGGGTGATGGGGAAGGCGGAAATATCGGTCATGTGCGGGGTCCTGTGGGAGTCAAAAGCTACGGCGAAAAGCTATGGCGCATTCGCCGCATGGAACATTTTGGCGGCAGCCTGGCGCGGCCGCGCTTTACACACAAAAATGTCCATTCGCGCAATCCGGGTGTGCACCAGCAGCTATGCAATCAGGAGTGATCTGTGCACTCAATACGGCAAGGCAAAGCCGTTGCGGCCGGCGCTGATGCGCGAAATGGTCGGCTTGTCGCCCACCATCTGCGCCGTCAGCGACACGCTGGCGCCGGGCACCAGCAGGCTGCGGTCGCCGGGGCGAAAGCTGACGATGGGCGCGTCCGGTGGCACCACGATGGCCCGCGCGCCGTCCTTGTACTTCAGCTGCAAGGTGCGTCCATTGGTGGCGGTGACCACATCGGCCACCGTGGCATTGGTCATGGTGCTCTGCGGCAGCAGGTCGAACGGCCGGTGCCCCTCGCCCACGCCGCGCGCGGATTCGGGGAACACCATCACCGCAATGGCGCGCTCAGAGCCGTCGGCCTGCGGCATGGCCGCCGTGCCGATGAAGCTGCCGGGCTGGATGTCGCCCATGGCCAGCGGGTAGACCTCGGACACCGGCAGCGCATCGGGCAACACCAGTTGCACCACCTCGCCGCCGCGGTCCTTCACCGTCAACAGGCCCGGCGCCACGCTCTGCACCGTGCCACGCACCCGCACGCTGGCCGCCGGCGGCGCCACCGCCTGGGCTAGACACAGGTTCGCAGCCAGACACAGGGCCAGTACCGCAGTGCGGCGGGTCGTCAAAAGCATGGGGGGCTCCAAGGTGATGAAGCTGTGCAGTGTAGGCAGGCCCGCGCAGATACCGGAGTGCAGGGCTATTCGGGCACCGGGTCTACATGGAATCGGGCTCTGGCGCAGGTAGATCCTGCGGCAGCCGCTAGCAAAATAGTAGTAAGTCAGCCCAGCAGCAAACCCTGCAAGCGCTGGTGCGCCGCGTTGTCGACCTCGGCGGGTTGCTGCTGCTTGGCCTGCAGGTAGCGGTGGGTAAAGACGTCCAGATAGGCCTCCAGCGTCTGCGCGGCGTGCGGCTCGCCGGCCAGCTCCAGGCACAGGGCGGCCACCTCGGAGGTGCAGAAGTGGTCGTCGCGCCGGGACCGGCGCAGCTTGTAGCGCGAGATGCGGTCGGCCTGCAGGCTCAGCACCGGCAGCCGGTCGAGGTACGGGCTCTTGCGGAACATCTTGCGCGCCTCGGGCCAGGTGGCGTCGAGCAGCACGAACAGCGGGCGTTTGGCCTCGGCGTGTGCCACGGGTGGCAGCAGCTCGGTCACCACCCGCTCGGGCGCCACAAACTCGCCGGGGAACACCAGGTAGGGCTGCCACTGCGGGTCGGCCAGCAGGGTGAGTAAATCCGGGTCGACCTCGGTGCGGGCCCAGCCAAAGGCCGAGGTATCGGCCACCACGTCGGCAATCAGCCAGCCGGTGTTGCTGGGCTTCAGCGGCTCGATGTCGGCCATCAGCAGGCAGACGCCGGCCTGGCTCGGATGCCTGGGCAGCGCCGGGCGCAGCGCGCACATGCAGTGGCTGGGCGCCAGGCGGCAGCCCGTGCAGCGCTCCACCTTCGAGCCACCGCGGGCGAGAAAGGGCTTGGCGCTGCGGGCCAACCGGCTGGTGCGCAGGCGGGAGACTGCGTGGGGTGGGAGGTGGGACATGGGGACGGTGGGTGACTCGGCAGGGTCTGCATTGTCGACGCTGCGGCTGTCCCGCCATACGGCCCGGCCTCCCGCCGCTTGCCAGGCGGTGGCGCCAGCTTCACACCGGCTGGTTGTGGCTGCCGTCGCACAGCGGCTTGTGGGCAGAGCCTTTGCAGCCGCAGAAGTACACCTCGCGGCTGGCGGTGGCGCTGTACTTCACGGGGCTGAACGGGCCGTTCTGGTGCGACCCGTCGCAAAACGGCTGGTGCTTGCTCTGCCCGCAGGCACACCAGTAGTAGTCCTTGCCCTGTTCGACCACGACGGCGAACGGCGTATCCGAAGCCCGGACTGGAGAGGTCATTGGGAGCCTCCTTTGCATTGTGTGGAATGCATGGGGGAGTTTGCTACCAAAGCGGGCTGTGCACCATGGCCTGGCCGGGCATCACCCTACAGACGGAAGGGGGCGAACACTGCGATGGGCTGGATTTAAAGGAAATCGGGCCCTGGCGCAGGTAATACATGCGCTAGCAGCTATGGATTTGGGAGCAATGCGGTTGCATACGCATTCCATCCCGCCACGGTCGGTGCGGTTATTGACCCGCATATTCGCCGCACTTTATGCGGCGAATAAACCGCATAATCGCCGCATGCTGAGAGAAAAAACGCCCCGCCGCCGCAGCTACATCTGGCAGCGCCCCGACTGGCCGCAATGGCACTGGGATGCCGCTGCCCTGGCTGCACCGCTGGCCCAGGTACACCGCGCCCAAAGCAACTTGACGGGCCGCATGGCTGCGCTGGGGCTGGCACAGCGCGACCAGGCCACCCTGCAAGTGCTGACCCAAGAAGTCATCACCACCAGCGCCATCGAGGGCGAGCTGCTGAACCTGGACGCCGTGCGCTCATCCATCGCCCGCCGCCTGGGCGTGGACATTGGCGCGCTGGCGCGGGCCGACCGCCATGTGGATGGCGTGGTGGACATGGTGCTGGACGCCACCCAGCAATATGCGCAGCCCCTGACCGCAGAACGCCTGTTCGGCTGGCATGCGGCCCTGTTTCCCACCGGCTACAGCGGCCGCGTGCGCATTCAGGTCGGCACTTGGCGAAACGACGCGGCAGGCCCCATGCAGGTAGTGTCCGGGCCGGTGGGGCGGGAGAAAGTGCACTACGAAGCCCCCCCGGCCACCGCGCTCGCGACCGAAACCACCGCATTTCTACAGTGGTTCAACACTGCGCCGACAGGCGATGCCCTGGTCCGCGCCGGGCTGGCCCATTTGTGGCTGGTCACGCTGCACCCGTTTGACGATGGCAACGGCCGCATCAGCCGTGCCGTGGGCGACATGGCCCTGGCCCGCGCGGAAGGCACGGCTCAGCGCTTCTACAGCCTGAGCGCCCAAATACAGCGTGAGCGCAAAGCCTATTACGACCAGTTGGAAGCCACCCAAAGCGGCGCGCTGGACGTCACGCCTTGGCTGACCTGGTTCCTGGGTTGCCTGCTACGCGCAGTGCAGGGCGCAGACGTGTTGCTGGCCGGCGTACTGGGGAAAGCACAGTTCTGGCAACGCTGGGCCGGCACGCCGATGAGCCCACGGCAAACCCAAGTGCTGAACCGCGTGCTGGACGGCATGGACGGCAAACTCACCAACGCCAAGTGGGCCAGCATCGGCAAATGCTCGGCAGATACGGCACTGCGGGATATCAACGACTTGGTGGAACGGGGTGTGCTGCGCAGACTGGAGGGCGGCGGGCGGAGTACGGGCTATGCGCTACAAGTCCAATAGGCTTCTATCGCCTGTGAAGGCTGCGCTAACAGCTCTTAAATCCATAGTATTTTCACCTTGGGCAGACGGTACACAGCAGCGATGGTGTTGCCAGCCAGCCCAATCCCCCCACAGCACCCTCGGCCACGCGTTCTGCCCACAATACCGCGCTGACCCTCTCAACAACAAGGAGCAAAGATGGGAACCCTCGTCAACTACGCACGACCTGATGGCAAAACCGTGCAGGGCTATCTGGCCGAACCGTCCGCCAGCAATGCCCCGGCCATTGTGGTCATCCAGGAATGGTGGGGCCTGAACGACCAGATCAAGGGCGTGGCAGACCGCCTGGCCGCTGCCGGCTTCCAGGCCCTGGTGCCGGACCTGTACCGCGGCAAAGCCACGGTAGAGCAGGAAGAAGCCCACCACCTGATGACCGGCCTGGACTTCGGCGACGCCGCCAGCCAGGACATCCGCGGGGCCCTGCAGTTCATGAAGGCCCGCGCCCCAAAGCTGGGCCTGACCGGCTTCTGCATGGGCGGCGCCCTCACCCTGCTGGCCGCCCAGGCGCCTGAGCTGGACGCCGCCGTCGTCTGGTACGGCTGCCCGCCGCTGGAATACATCGACGCCAGCAAAATCAAGATCCCCCTGCAAGGCCACTGGGCCACGCAAGACGAGTTCTTCAAGATCGACACCGTGGCCGCGCTGGAAGACAAGCTCAAGGCCGCAGACGTGAGCTTCGAGTTCCACCGCTACCTGGCCCACCACGCCTTCGCCAACGAAGAAGCCGTAGGCCCCGGCCGCATCCCGGCCACGCAGTACGACCCGGTGTGGGCGCAGCAGGCCTGGGACCGGGCGCTGCGGTTCTTTGGCAAGCACCTGGGCTGAGCTGGCGCATACGCCATGGCTCTGCAATAGCGCTGAAATAGACCTGAAGAAGGACTCCATCGCCTTCTTCAGGGCCATTGCCGCAGAAAATGCCAGCATCTTCCACAAGGACCCGTTTTGTCAGACTCCATCGTCATCCAGCAACCCGCCCTGCCGGCCCAGCAACTCATGGTGCTACACCACGGCGAGGGCGGCAGTGCGCGGCATATGGAGCCCCTGGGGCGGCGCCTGGCCGCGCATTTCCCCCATGCCTTCATCGTCAGCGTGCAGGCGCCGTACCGCTACGACACGGCCGCCCCCCAGCCTGCCGACGCAGAGGTGGGCGGCCAGTGGTACCCCACGCAAGACATCGATGACGACCAGCGCGCCGCACGCGTGGCACAGGCCGTGCCCGCCTTTGTGCACAACCTGCGCTACTGGCAAACCCAGAGTGGCGTGGGCCACGGTGCCACGGCCATTTTTGGCTTTGCACAGGGCGCCACCATGGCGCTGGAAGCCGCGCAGGTCGAACCCGCGTTGGCGGCCCGCATCGTCGTGCTGTCCAGCCGCTATGCGCAGCTGCCCAGCAGCGCACCCGAGAAAACCACGCTGCATTTCATCCACGGCAAGGCGGACCCCGTCATCCACTACGGCCACTGCGTATCCGCCGCAGAGCGCCTGGTGGCGCTGGGCGGCGACCTTACGGCAGACGTCATCCCCTTCCTGGCACATGAAATTACTGACGAAGTCATGGACCTGGTGCTCGAGCGCCTGACAGGCCATATTCCCAAGTACCAATGGGAAGAAGTGCAAAAAGCGGCTGCACAGCAGCAGGGCAGCTAGCCTGCCGCCCACACCGTAGCCTGTATGCCAAACAGGCCACTGGCGTAGGTGGAATCTGCGCTAGCAGCTATCAAATCATGAGCAAATCAGCACACCACAGCTTTGAAACGCCCGAGCAGCTCCACGCCTGGCTGCAGGTAAACCACGCCAGCGAGACCGAGCTGTGGGTGCGCATCTTCAAAAAGGCCACCGGCCAGCCCTCCGTCACCTGGGACGATTGCGTGGTGGCCGCCATCGCGTGGGGCTGGATCGACGGGCTGCGCAAGGGCTTGGACGACACCTCATTCCTGCAGCGCCTGACGCCACGCCGCGCGCGCTCCAACTGGTCGCAGAAAAACGTGCAACACGCCGAACGGCTGATAGCGCAAGGGCACATGCAAGCCGCCGGCCTGGCGCACGTAGAGGCCGCGCGCAGCGACGGACGCTGGGCCACCGCCTACGCCGGCAGCGCCACCATGGTGATGCCCGAAGACTTTTTGACGGCACTGCAACAAGACCCCGCTGCCCACGCCTTTTACGCCACGCTCAAACGCCAGAGCCAGTTCACCATCTACCACCGGCTGCACAGCGCCAAGCGGCCGGAAACGCGGCAGAAGCGGATGGCGGAGTTGTTGGCGAAGTTGACGCGGGGCGAGAGCCCTTGAAATGTGTCGCCAGCGCGAGGTGGGTGCTAACGCTTCCGCAGCAACCGATCTTTGAGCTGCACCACGGGCGGGGGCCCGGCGGACGCGTGGCACTGAGCGTGTGGGGCTAGAGCGCGCATTGCGGCCGGGCAACGCTTTTCGAGATCGCGCAGGACGAAGTGCTCACCAACGGATGCCCGATGTGATCCCGGCTCGGGTAGGCCGGGGTCCTGAATCGCGCCTGCCGCAACGCCGGATTCACCCGCTGTGAGAGCCGCACCTTGCCTACGCTTCTAAGCTATGCCGATGCCGACGAAGCCTGACGCGCCGCATTCGTCGGCGACCCGGTAAGCCTCGCGCGACGCGGAGCCGGGTCATGCTGCGCTACGGCAATCCCATCGAAATGCGGCGAACAGGACCAAAGCCGCGACAGCTAGCAAGATTGCGACTTGGTGCAAAACATCTACAAAAACCGAGTCAGTAAACTTTCAAACGTTGTTTTATTCTATTTTTTATCTTTTGATAAATTTTCCGAATAATCCAATTTCGCAGCCAAATAAGATAATAAACTTAATATGTTTAAACAATCTAATTCTGAAATCATAGAAGGAACCACGGCCGACATCGGAGAATGATTAATTGGATTCCTAAACCCCTGCATCAGACCTCTTGTTAAATGTTGATGGCCATCTTGAATATTTCTTAGCGATTCGCTACTGCCGTCATTTATTTTAACAATTGGGGGCCTGTCATAAGAGCTAGTCTTGGGCTCATAATGAAACGAAAATACACCTGCCAAATCGACACCATCTTTATCTTGCCCAGACAAATCTCTAACTTTCTGAGCAAACAGTTTAGCGCCTTGATCAGCTGCATGTCCATATTGACCGGCATTATAATATTGCTGCACATCGTCTTTAATCGTTTTATGCAAATGCCTCCAATGAAGCAATGGATACTCCGGTACTATATCGTATAAAGCGCGTATTACAGGAGCAAAGGTTTCAGATACCTCTTCACTCTCTCCCATTTTTTTAACAATTATCTCAACGGATTTCCTGACATCCTCAGGCAAAGTGCCAAACCACTTGTTTTTATCGATACCCGTCACGGCCTTCATTTCATCTTCTTTTTGTCCTGCACGCTTTTTTCTCCAATCAGATCCGACTTCAGCAATTATTTTCGACAAATAATCTCTAAACTTCGCCATTTCTGGATGTTCCCAGTTCAAAGCTTGTCTATTTGTAGAAATCACATCCTCATCCAAAAGATCAATGAAGTCAGCTTTGATCCAGCCTGTTAAGTACTGATAAAAATGGCTGGATGTGCTTTCAGAAAAATATTCAGGCGCATTAATTAACTTTCCGCGAGAAAATAATGCAACGCCTCTTAATCCAGAACTAGGTGGAATTGGAGTCTTTGAAGTGATTAGATGCATCTTCACAAGACCAAAATATGGATGCTCTTTAAGTATTAGCTGATCTTCACTCCAGTTAAACTGCTGTTCTATGGCCGCATAACGTCTGGCGTCAGATACGGAAGCCAATTTACCATTAGGCCCCTTAAGATCAATTTTAAAACCAGAATCAACTATAAATATTCTGGAAAGACTATCCGCCAACGCCTCAATGTCAAATGAACTTCTTCTTTTTAATTCGGACAACTGAATAACAGTTCCGTCTTTATTAGAGACTCTTTCGTCCGCAATATCAACCCTAGGATTATATGTATCCGACGAAGCCAAAAGGTCGTCCCAATTCAAATGGAACCTATTGCGCAACCCCTTTTTAACTGTGTCAACAGTAATTTCTTTCGCTAAACCAAATAGGGCCAACTTACCTAGTCCTTTTTTTCCAGTAGGCAATCTCCTATAGGTAGGGGAAGGCTCGTCGCCTTCTTCTTTTCTGCGATTTCTTCCGATTACCAAGAATTTCTCCTGGATATCCTTCAAACTCATGCCCAAACCATTATCAAAAATCGTTATGGCAACCGGATTTCCATTTTGCTCCAAGAGTTCTATCAGAACCTCACCAGCGTCAGCATCGTAGGAATTTGAGATTAATTCAGCGAGTGCGGGTGGAAGAGTTGCATACATCTTCACACCTAGATGCTCAATCGTCTTGGGATCAAATTTGAGCAACAGATTCAAGTGAATTCTCCTTCAAGTGATTGAAATATTGTTCGGCGTGCTGTCGAATGAATTCGGGCGGCAATGCATTTCCAATCATTAATCCAATTGCATCTTTTCCAATTTTTATTAAAAATTTGTATTTTTCCGGAAAAGTTTGAAGAAGCGCTGCCTCCCTGAGGGTAATTGCTCGGTCTTGATCAGGATGGATGAACCGACCTTTAGACGGGTTATGACATCCGCCAGTAATTGTTGGAGCGACCTTATCCCAAGACATACGGCCATACACATCGAGATATCCACCTAAATTTCTCTTGTGACAATCAAGCCAAAAATCCATAGGTATTTCTGATCTAGAACCGCCATTTTTTGGAACCAGGGATATTATTTTCTTTACTTTATCGCTCCTGTTTTCCGCAAGATCATGTAGTTCATCCCCACTAAACCCTGGTATAGGTAAATGTGCAATGGCACTTCTTACCGTCCGTTTAGGTTCAATAGAAACGGGATCAGGAATCGAACCCATCCTTGAAACCTTTATCAACAATCTTTTTCTACGCTGCGGAACCCCATAATCAGATGCATCTTTCACTTGAGCGAATTGTGCATCCACTTTATAACCAAGCAATGCCAGTTTTTTCCGTAAAACATCCACCCTCCAATCTTTTGCAAGCGCAGGAACATTCTCTAGCATTATTGTTTTTGGTAAAGCCAACTCAACAAAACGCAAAAAATCGAATATCAGATTATTTCTATCATCCTTAATAGAAATCGTCTTATTTCTAGTTCGCTGAGAAGAAAAACCCTGGCAAGGAGGGCATCCTGCAAGCAAATCCAGATCTCCTGGTTTTAAATTTAAATCGCGCAAGACATCACTAACCGAAATTTTTCTTATATCTTCAATATACAATTTAACTCTTGGATGATTTTTTTTATATGTTTTAGCTGCATTTTGATTTATTTCAACTCCTGCAATAACTTTAAATCCAGCTTTCTTGAGTCCTAAAGTTAAGCCGCCAGCCCCGCAAAAAAGGTCAATAGCAGTATATTTTTTCTTTGTCATATTTAATAAATTCAACGTTTATTCCAACTCACTAATAGCCACTACAGACAAAGTGCAAAGATGTTTCCAATTGTTGCCTGCGCATGATGCCCGCCACTGAAATAAAAGCAAGCAACGCATCATCTTTATGTATGAAGCAACTACTCTCTTTGAACGAATATCTCATAACACTATTTCTGCTAAATTGCCTGCCATGATCGTCTTCACGCCAAGCCTCATCAGGCCACGGCCCTTCATGGTTTTTTAAGACGGGACTACACCATCCCACCGCATGCCCAGCACCCCCATCCCCCCGCCCTTCAGCCGCGCCAGCCAGCGCCCCACCCTCGCTGACCGCCTATTCGCCCGTGGCGACCGCTTCTTGCGCATCGCCCTCAGCCACTACGTAACCAACGGCCTGAGCGTGACCCTGGGGCTGGTAGTGATCATGTTGCTGGTCTTCGAATCGGCGGGGCTGGCCGGGGCGTCGAGTGCGGCGGTGGGGGTGATGATCACCAGCCTGCCGGACGTGCCGGCGCCGCGGCGGCGCAAGTTCATGCAGATGCTGCCGGCGCCGCTGCTGGGTACGCCGCTGTTCATGCTGGTGCAGCTGGTGCGCGAAGACGTGCTGCTGCTGGGCGTGGTGCTGGCGGCCGGCACCTTCTTGGCGGTGATGCTGATGGCCTGGGGCAAGCGCGGCGGGCCGCTGACGTTTTCGCTGTTGTTCTCGATGCTGTTTTCCATGGCCGCGCCGCCGGTGGGTTCGCTGGAGCAGATCCTGGAGCACGGCGGCTGGTTTGCGCTGGGGGCGGCGCTGTACCTGGTGTGGGGCGTGCTGACCACCCACTGGCTGAACACCCGCTTTCGCACCCAGCTGCTGGCCGAGTGCCTGCACAGCTTTGCGCAGATTCTGCGCACCCAGGCGCAGCGCTTTGCGCCCAACGCCGATCCGCAATCTCTGCTGGCCCGCATGCTGGAGCAGCAGGCCACGCTGGCCGACCATCTGCAGAACACCCGCGACGTGGTGCTCGAATCGCCCACCACGCCGGCGCGCACCCGGCTGGCGGCCATGCTGCTGGGCCTGCTGGAGGCGCGCGACCACCAGCTGGCCTGCGACCTGGACCTGGACACATTGCTCAAACACGAAGGCAGCACCGCCACCCTGCCGGCGCTGCAGCAGGTGCTGAACACCACCGCCCAGCAGTTGGAGGCGCTCAGCCTGTCCATGCTGCTGGGCCGCAGCATACAGGCGATTGCGCCGATTGCCGACCTGCGCACCGCGCTGGCCGGGGTGCTGCCGCCGCGGCCCGATCCGGCCATGCTGGTGCCCGGCCCGCTGACCACCGGCACGCCGGACGCGATGGCCCTGCTGCACAACATGGCCGACCGCATAGGCCATATCAACGACGAAGCCATGCACCTGGCGGCCCTGGCGCGCGGCGATGCGGCTCCCGAGCTGGCGGCGGTGCGCACCCAGTGGCAGCTGTTTGTGAGCCCCACGCGCTGGGCGATTGCGCCGCTGCTGGGCCAGCTGACCTGGCGCGCCCCCACCCTGCGCTATGCGCTGCGCGCCACGCTGGCGGTGGGCGTGGGCTACATCGTGTCGCTGCACCTGCCGTGGGCGGCGCACAAGTACTGGATCTTGACCACCATCGTGGTGGTGATGCGCGGCAACCTGGCGCAGACGCTGCAGCGGCGCGACGCGCGGGTGGCCGGCACGGTGCTGGGCTGCCTGCTGGTGATGGCGCTGCTGGCCACCCACCCGGGGGCGCGCACGCTGTTCCTGGTGATTGCGCTGGGCATGGGGCTGGCCCATGCGTTTGCGCTGCGCCGCTACCTGTACACCACCATCTTCGCCACCCTGGCCGGGCTGTTGCAGGCGCACATCCTGCTGGTGGGCGCGGCCCCCACTTTTGCGGTGGGCGAGCGGCTGGCCGACACCTTGCTGGGCGCGGCCCTGGCCTGGCTGTTCAGCTATGTGCTGCCGGCCTGGGAGCGCAGCCAGCTGCCGGGCCTGGTGCGGCGCAGCCAGCAGGCCCAGCTGCAGCACGCCAAGCTGGCGCTGGCGCTGGGCGAGCCCGCGCAGACATCCGACCTGCCCTGGCGGCTGGCCCGGCGCGAGGCCTACGACAGCCTGTCGGCCCTGACCCTGGCCACCCAGCGCAGCCTGGCCGAGCCCAGCGAGGTGCGGCCGGCGCTGGCGCCGCTGGAGGCGGTGCAGGCGCGCAGCTACCAGCTGCTGGCCCAGCTGACGGCGGTGAAGTCGCTGCTGCTGCTGCGCCGCGCCCAGCTGGACATGGCGGTGGCCACGCCGGCGCTGCAAGAGGCCGCGCGGCAGATCGCCCAGGAGCTGGCGGCCACGGCCGCGCCCAAGGACCCACCGGCACCCTCCGATGCGCCCACCATCGTCGGCCAGCCGTTTCTGCCCAAGCCCGACCCGCTGCTGGCCGACGACCTGACGCCCTGGCTGCTGCGCCGGCTGACCCTGGCCACGTCGATGGCGCGCGAGCTGCAGCAGGCATCGGCCCTGGCCCAGCTGCGCCAGCCGGCCGCGGGCACAGCAGCCTGATTGCTATGCAAAACGTAGCTACCTGCGCTGGTACTACCTGCGCCAGCGGCCGATTTGGCTCTAAGTTCACCACATGAACCCGCCCCCTAGCCCCCTGGGCCAGCTGCCGCGCGGCATCTGGGTGCTGGGCTTTGTCAGCCTGCTGATGGACATTTCGTCGGAGATGGTGCACAGCCTGCTGCCGCTGTTCATGGTGACGGTGCTGGGCAGCAGTGCCTTGACGGTAGGCATCATCGAAGGGCTGGCCGAGTCCACGGCACTGATCGTCAAGGTGTTCTCCGGCACGCTGAGTGACTATTTGGGCCGGCGCAAAGGCCTGGCGCTGCTGGGCTACGGCCTGGGTGCGCTGACCAAGCCGCTGTTTGCCATCGCGCCCGGCATGGGCCTGGTGCTCACCGCCCGGCTGCTGGACCGCGTGGGCAAGGGCGTCCGCGGCGCGCCGCGCGATGCGCTGGTGGCCGACATTGCGCCCGCGCATCTGCGCGGTGCGGCGTTTGGCCTGCGCCAGTCGCTGGACACGGTGGGCGCGTTCCTGGGGCCGCTGATGGCCGTGGGGCTGATGCTGCTGTGGGCGAATGACTTCCGCGCGGTGTTCTGGGTGGCGGTAGTGCCCGGCCTGCTGGCCGTGGCCCTGCTGTTCTTTGGCCTGCAGGAGCCCGCGCCCCAGCCCGGCGCCCAACGCAGCAACCCGATCCGCAGCGAGAACCTGCGCCAGCTGAGCCCGGCCTACTGGTGGGTGGTGGGCCTGGGCGCGGTGTTCACGCTGGCGCGCTTCAGCGAGGCATTCTTGGTGCTGCGCGCCCAGCAGGGCGGCATGCCGCTGGCCCTGGTACCGCTGGTGATGGTGGCGATGAACCTGGTGTATGCCGCGTCGGCCTACCCGTTCGGCCAGCTGTCGGACCGCATGGGGCACAAGCCGCTGCTGGCCATCGGCCTGCTGGTGCTGGTGGCTGCCGACCTGGTGCTGGCCTATAGCAGCCACTGGGGCGTGGTGCTGGCCGGGGTGGCGCTGTGGGGCGTGCACATGGGCATCACCCAGGGCCTGCTGGCGACCATGGTGGCCGACACCGCGCCGCCCGCGCTGCGCGGCACGGCGTTTGGCCTGTTCAACCTGGTCAGCGGCCTGGCGATGCTGCTGGCCAGCGTGCTGGCCGGCCTGCTGTGGGACGGCTGGGGCGCGGCGGCCACGTTTTACGCCGGGGCGGCTTTTTGCGTGCTGGCGCTGCTGGGCCTGGCCTGGCAGCCGGGCGCGCGCAGGGGCGGCGTTTAAAATTTCCCATGCCTAACGACACCCCGCACGACGAAGCCCCCGAGAAAATCCAGGAACCCCGGCTCTGGACCGGCGACGGCTGGACCGCCCAGGTCATCAAGAACGAAGACGACGACGGCTGGGCCGTGGCCATGCTGAAAGACGGCGAGCCCGAGCCGGCCCTGGTAGGGCCTTGGACCATGGGCCGCGACAAAAAGAACCCCAAGCCGCTGGACGGCAACGCCTTCAGCACCCTGGTGAAAACCGCCAACGAATTCGTGCGCCGGCACGAGCAGCAGTTGCACGCCAGCCTGCACCAGAGCATCAGCGTGGCCGCCGCCGCCGGCAGCATCACCGTGCGGCTGGACATCGTGCCCGACGAAGACAACCCCAGCGCCACCCTGAGCGCCGAGGACGCGGGCGGCGACACGCTGGCCGAGGTGCGCGTAGCCCCCAGCTTCAAGCTGAACCGCAGCACGGCGCTGGCCTGGATCGACGCCGGCTTCGCCAAACCGCGATAACGCTATTTAATTCATAGCTGCCTGCGCAGATATTACCTGCGCAAAATGCCAATTTCACCATAAGAAATAGCCCCGGTTTACCAGCCGGGCATGGTGGCTCTGTATGATCCGAAATTTTGTCTAAAGCATCCCCCCACACCATGTCCGCCGGAATGAACCCCGCCCAGCAAGAGGCTGTGAACTACCTGCACGGGCCCTGCCTGGTGCTGGCGGGCGCGGGTTCGGGCAAGACGCGGGTGATCACGCACAAGATCGGCCGTCTCATCCAGTCGGGCCTGGCGCCCAAGCGGATTGCCGCCATCACCTTTACCAACAAGGCGGCGATGGAAATGCGCGAGCGGGCCAAGGCGCTGATCGGCCGCGACGCCAAAGACGTGGTGATCTGCACCTTCCACGCACTCGGCGTGCGCATGGTGCGCGAAGACGGCCACCGCGTCGGCCTGAAGCCGCAGTTCAGCATTCTGGACGCCGACGACGTGACCAGCATCCTGAAAGACGCCGGCGGCAGCACCGACGTGGCCACGGCCCGCACCTGGCAGTGGACCATCAGCAAGTGGAAGAACATGGGCCTGAACGCCGAGCAGGCCGCGGCCCAGGCGGCGGACGACAACGAGGCCATCACCGCCCGCGTGATGGCGCTGTACGAAGAGCGGCTGACGGCCTACCAGAGCGTGGACTTTGACGACCTGATCAGCCTGCCGCTGCGCCTGCTGCGCGACCATGAAGAAGTACGCGCCAAATGGCAGAGCGTGCTCGGCCATGTGCTGGTCGACGAATACCAGGACACCAACGCCACCCAGTACGATGTGCTCAAGTACCTGGTGGGCGATGCTGCGCGCTTTACCGCCGTGGGCGACGACGACCAATCCATCTACGGCTGGCGCGGCGCCACGCTGGACAATCTGAAGAAGCTGCCGGTGGACTTTCCGCAGCTGAAGGTGATTACGCTGGAGCAGAACTACCGCTCCACCAGCGCCATCCTGCGCGCCGCCAACAATGTGATCGGCCCCAACCCCAAGCTGTATCCCAAGACCCTGTTCAGCGAACTGGGCGAAGGCGAGCCGGTGCGGGTGGTGGACGCCGACAACGAGGAGCACGAGGCCGAGCGCGCCGTGGCCCGCATCCAGAGCCTGCGCGCTGGCGCCGCCGTGACCCAGGGGCCGCAGTACCAGGAATTTCGCCACTTTGCCATCCTGTACCGCGCCAACCACCAGGCCAAGCCCTTCGAGAAGGCGCTGCGCAAGGCGGCGATTCCGTACAAGGTGTCGGGCGGCACCGGCTTCTTCGACCGGGCCGAAATCAAGGACTTGTGCGCCTGGTTCCGCCTGTGGATCAACCACGACGACGACCCGGCGTTCTTGCGCTGCATCACCACGCCGAAACGCGGCATCGGCCACCAGACCCTGGGCAAGCTGGGCGAGTTCGCCACCCAGTACAAGCTGAGCTTGTTCGAGTCGCTGTTCACCTCCTCGCTTAGCAGCCTGCTGCCGGCCAAGGCCATGGACGGCCTGCACGAGTTCGGCCGCTATGTGACCGACCTGGAATACCAGGCGCGCCGCACCGTGGGCGCCGAGGATTCGCTGGCCTTCATGCTGCAGTGGCTGAAGGACATCGACTACGAAAAGCATTTGTACGACGGCGAAGACAGCGAGAAAGTCGCCGCCGCACGCTGGACCAATGTGCTGGAGTTCTGCGACTGGATGGCGGCGCGTGCCGGCGGCCAGACCGACGAGGATTCGGGCACGACGACGGTACGCGAAACCAAGAGCCTGCTGGAAGTAGCGCAGACCATCGCCCTGCTGTCCACCATCAACCAGCGCGAGAAGGATGCGGACGTGGTCACCCTGTCCACCCTGCACGCGTCCAAGGGGCTGGAGTGGCCGCATGTGATCCTGGCCGGCGTCACCGAAGGCATGCTGCCCTTCAAGCTGGACGACGACGAAGGCCGGCAGCAGGTGGTCAGCGACGACATCACCCAGCGGCTGCAGGAAGAGCGCCGCCTGATGTACGTGGGCATCACCCGCGCCCAGCGCAGCCTGGCCGTCAGCTGGACCAAGAAGAAGAAAAAAGGCCGCGAGATGGTCTCCGCCCAGCCGAGCCGCTTCATCAAGGAGATGGGACTGGACCAGGCCACTGTGAAAGAAGACCCGCGTGAAAAGCTGCGTGCGCTGCGCGCCGAATTCGCCAAGAAGTCGCAAGACAACGCGGCCGCCGCCCTGGCCGCACAACAACCATGAAGACCTGGATCGCTACTCTTTTCATAGCTGCCTGCGCAATATGTACTGGCGCCAACGGCCAAAATCTTGTAAATCCACCTGCCAGCTGCCCGGCCATCAGCACGCTGGGCAATGCGCATTTGTACGGCCAGTGGCAGGCCCAGATCGACGGAGAACCGGGCCTGGCCAGCGTGCAGTTTCTGAAAGACCCCGACCAGGACGACAGCCTGGTCGGCAGCATCAACCGCGCCTTGCCCGCCGACCCTAAAGCGCCCAAGGCAGCCACCCCGAAACCGGCACTGCTGGCCGGCGACGTGCAGGACGGCGAATTCAATTTGGAAGAATCGGACGACGGGGTGCGCATCAGCGCCACCTGGTCTGGACAGCTGGTAGCCGCATCCTGCGGCAAGGAAATCAAGGGAATATGGACCAACGCACTCAACGACCAGACGCACCCCTTTGTGCTGCGCAGACAGGGCGGCTGGCAATGAAGCCAGCTGCCGGCAGCTTCACGCTGGGCCTGCTGCTGGCGGCCATGGGCGGCGGCGCGCAGGCGCAGTCGGCGCCCATCACCTCCAGCACCATCGTGGCGCCGGCCACGCCGGCGGCTACCGGGAGTGCGGCCGGTAACGTACCGTGGCTGTCTTGCGCGCGGCTGGTGAACGACCGCGAAGCCCGGCTCGCCTGCTTTGACGAGCTGGCCCAGCAGCAAAGCGCACCGCCGGCGCCGGCCGTGCCGGTGCTGGCCACCGCCAGCGCCGCCCTGCCCGAGATTCCGCCCCAGCCGGTGGCCGTAGCGCTGGCGATTGCCGCCGACCAGGGCTGCAAGGACACGCGCTATTCGGAGTTCTCGCGCTTCTGGGAGTTGGAGACCGGCAGCGACTGCGGCACCTTCAACATCCGCGGCTACCGCCCGATCAGCCTGTCGGTGGTGACCGCCGACAACGTCAACGAGCAGCCCAGCTCGCCCAGCGCCGGCCACACCGCGACCTCCGCCACCGTCTACAAGCGGGTGGAGAACCGCATCCAGGTGTCGGTGCGGACCAAGATCGCCCAGGGCATGCTGACCGACCGCGCCAGCGGCCTCAGCGATTCGCTGTGGTTTGGCTACACCCAGCAGTCGTACTGGCAGCTGTTCACGCCCTCGCTGTCGCGGCCGTTCCGCAGCACCGACCACGAACCCGAGCTGGTTTACGTCTACCCCAGCACCGTGGCCCTGCCCGGCGGCTGGAAGCTGCGCTACAGCGGCGCCGGCCTGGTGCACCAGTCGAACGGCCAAAGCCTGCCGCTTTCGCGCAGCTGGAACCGGATTTACGGCATGGCCGGGCTGGAGCAAGGCGACCGCTGGCAGCTGCAGGCGCGCGTCTGGAAGCGCCTGCCCGAGAGCAACGGCAACGACGACAACCCCGACATCAGCGACTACATCGGCCGCGCCGAACTGCTGGCCGCCTGGAACGTCAACAAGGACCACACCCTGGTCGCCACGCTGCGCCATTCACTGCGCAGCAACAACCGCGGTTCGGTGCGGCTGGAATGGCTGCAGTCGCTGGACGGCGACGGCCGCAAGAGCGGCCTGCGCCTGCACACCCAGCTGTTCAGCGGCTACGGCGACAGCCTGATCGACTACAACCACCGCCGCACGGTGCTGAGCGTCGGTTTGAGCTTAGTGGATTTCTAGAAACACCCCTGCCCCAGTCCAGAAACACCGCGGAACTGGCTTCGCCAGGCCGCTGGTGTTGCCCCCTGCAAGGGGGTTGGCGCCGCCACATGCAATGGGCAAGCCTGGGGGTGTGCCCAGCTAGGCTGCCTGGGGGCGGCCAGTTGGTTTGTAGGTGTAAGGCTTGGTGTTGAACTTGCCGTGCGGCAGGCTGGCCAGGCGTTTGAACATCCGGCAGCAATAGCCCTCTATGCCCAGGCATTTGTTCAGCTCATCGACCGGCAGCGGGCCGGAGACGACAACGATGTCGTTCGCGTAGTCCTGCGCTCCGGCCGCCCGCAGACGGCGCCGCGCGCCCATGGCCCAGGACTGGATGCGCACCGGGTTGCCGTGCTGGTGCAGTTCGCCGGTGCTCACGTCAAAAGCAATCGCCACAATGTCGGTCTTCAAACGGAACCGACGCTCGCCCGTGACCGCGCTCGGAGGCGTGTCCATGTCGTACAGGTAGTAGCTGCCGCCTTTGAGTTGGTATTGCAGTTCCATGGGGATTGCGGGCGATTGCGGGGAGGTAGCCCACATTGTGGATGATATTTTTCACGTCCAAGGCATTAATTAGCAGCCAAATGCGGCCCAACTGATGGCCAACAGCCGGCTTTTACCCGGCACTTACACATGGCCCCGCACAGGCATGCAAAAGGCCTGCCAGGGCCCGCCACCGATAATCGGGGCATGACTACACCGAACAAGACCCCTGCTGCCACCGATTTCAGCAGCCTGCCGCTGGCCCCCGCCATGCTGGCCAACCTCACGCAGCTGGGTTATTTACAAATGACGGCCATCCAGGCGGCCAGCCTGCCGCTGGCCTTGCTGGGCCAGGATCTGATCGCCCAGGCCATGACCGGCAGCGGCAAGACCGCCGCCTTCGCCCTGGCCCTGCTGGCGAATCTGAACCCACGCCGCTTCGCCATCCAGGCCATGGTGCTGTGCCCCACGCGCGAACTGGCCGACCAGGTGAGCACCGAAATCCGCCGCCTGGCGCGCGCCGAAGAGAACATCAAGGTCGTCACCCTGTGTGGCGGCGTGGCCCTGCGCGGCCAGAACGCCAGCCTGGAGCACGGCGCCCACATCGTGGTGGGCACGCCCGGCCGCATCATGGACCACCTGGAGCGCGGCAATCTGGACCTGTCGGCCCTGAACACCCTGGTGCTGGACGAGGCCGACCGCATGCTGGACATGGGCTTCTTCGAGGACATGGTGACCGTCATCAAGCAGTGCCCGAAAGAGCGCCAGACCCTGCTGTTCTCGGCCACCTACCCGGAAGGCATCGAAAAGCTGAGCCAGCAGTTCATGCGCACGCCCAAGACCATCACCGTGCAGGCCCAGCACGCCACCACGAAAATTTCGCAGCGCTGGTACCAGGTGGAAAAATCCGAGCGCCTGGCCACCGTGGGCAAGCTGCTAAACCACTTCCGCCCCGAAAGCACGCTGGCCTTCTGCAACACCAAGCTGCAGTGCCGCGCGTTGGTCGAAGTGCTGCAGGCCGAAGGCTTCAGCGCGCTGGCGCTGTACGGCGAGCTGGAGCAGCGCGAACGCGACCAGGTGCTGGTGCAGTTTGCGAATCGCAGCTGCAGCGTGCTAGTGGCCACCGACGTGGCCGCACGCGGGCTGGACATTGCCGACCTGGCGGCTGTGATCAACGTCGACGTGACGCCCGACTCCGAAGTCCACATCCACCGCATCGGCCGCACCGGCCGGGCTGGTGCCGAGGGCCTGGCGCTGAACCTGGCGTCCATGAACGAAATGGGCTTCGTCGGCAAGATCGAAGTGCTGCAGGGCCGTGAGTCCGAGTGGCACAAGCTGGACGAGCTGACGCCCACCAGCAAAGAGCCGCTGCGCCCGCCGATGATGACGCTGCAGATCACCGGCGGCCGCAAGGAAAAGATCCGCGCCGGCGACGTGCTGGGCGCGCTGACCGGCGACGCCGGCTACACCCGCGAACAGATCGGCAAGATCAATGTGAACGAATACTCCACCTACGTGGCGGTAGACCGCCGCATCGCCCATGAGGCCGAGCGCAAGTTGAACGCCGGCAAGATCAAGGGCAAGAGTGTGCGGGTGCGGTTGCTGACGGAATAAGCCTATGGGGAGGTGGGCCCGCCAGCGGTCCATCGGTTTTTTGGAAACTCACATTCCGCAAAGTGTGACAAATCGCACGTCGATTTAGTTTACAGAAATCCCCGTAAACATCTTCAAAAAACATTCAAGCCATTGAATAAAAACAATATTTTTACATTGGTCCAATAAATGCTTATGTAACAATAAGTTTGTTATAAGTTACATCATCGTTTTAACCATGTTCAAAAAAGCATTCGCAACTCTTGCCCTGTTAGCCACCGCCACCCTCTCCCAAGCCACTCCCGTTTACGTGGGTAGCTACCAGGTAGATGACGGCCCCAGCTGGACTACCAATCCCACCGTGTACTCCGCCACCGAAGCCGCCGCCCTGCTGTTTGGCGGCGTGGCCAGCGACTACGACATCTCCACCATCTCGTCGAATATTGCGAACATCAACCACCTGGGCTGGTACACGATTTGGGGCATTGGCGGCGGTACCGCTTTCAACGAAGACTTCAAGCTGGACCTGGGCTTGCCGGGCTACAACGCCCCCGGCGGCGCCAACACCGCCATCTCGGCCTATACCGACGACAACGCAATAGGCGCCCAGTACACCAACTACGTGTTCCGCGTCAGCAGCCTGGCCTCCGACAGCAACAACGTGCCCGAGCCCAGCTCGCTGGCCTTGTTCGGTGTGGCCCTGGCCGGTCTGGCGGCTGCACGCAAGAAAAAAGCCGACTAATCCGGTCTCGCAGACCTCAAAAAAATACCCCGCATCGGCGGGGTATTTTTTTGTCTGCTGCTTTTGCCAACGATCAGGCCGCGGGGCGCAGCATCTCCACGTGGGGGATTTCGTCTTCCTGGTAAACCTCGGACACCGGCGCAAAGCCGAAGCCCTGGTAGAACTTCAGCAGGTAGTGCTGGGCGCTGATGCGGTTCGGCTGGCCGGGCCAGGTCTGGGCGCAGCGCTGCAAGGCTTCGGTCAGCAACAGCTGTCCCAGGCCCTGGCCACGGAAGGCTGGCGCGGTCAGCACCCGGCCCAGCGAGGGCTCGGGGTATTTGCTGCCGGGGTCGGTGACGCGCAGGTAGGCCGCCAGCTGATCGCCCGACCAGGCCAGCAGATGCCAGCATTGCAGGTCGTAGTCGTCCACGTCGTGGTAGACGCAGTTCTGCTCGACCACGAAGACCGCCGAACGCAGCTGCAACGCGGCATGCAACTCCCGGGCGCTCAAACCATCCAGCCGCGCCCACTGGACGCGCAGCTCAGGACTGGGCATTTTGCAGAGCGGCGATACGTTGTTCGATCGGTGGGTGGGTCGAGAACAACTGGCCGATGCCGCCGGCGATGCCGAAGGCGGCCACGCTCTTAGGCAGCTCGCCGGTGTGCAGGCCGCCCAGGCGGGCCAGGGCGTTGATCATCGGCTGCTTGCGGCCCATCAGCTGGGCGGCGCCGGCGTCGGCACGGTATTCACGGTGGCGCGAGAACCAGGCGACCACCATGGCGGCGGCAAAGCCCAGCACGATGTCCAGCACGATGGTGCTGACGTAGTAGCCGATGCCGGGGCCGGAGCTGCGGTCGTCGCCCTTGCGCAGAAAGCTGTCCACCGCGTAGCCGATGACACGGCTCAGGAACACCACGAAGGTATTCATCACGCCCTGGATCAGGGTCATGGTGACCATGTCGCCGTTCGCTACGTGGGCGATCTCGTGGCCCAGCACGGCCTCGATTTCTTCGTGGGTCATGCTTTGCAGCAGGCCGGTGGAGACGGCGACCAGGGCCGAGTTCTTGAACGCGCCGGTGGCGAAGGCATTCGGATCACCTTCAAAAATACCGACTTCGGGCATGCCGATCTGGGCCTTGTCGGCCAGGCGGCGCACGGTGTCGACGATCCAAGCCTCGTCGGCATTCTGCGGCTGCTCGATGACGCGCACGCCGGAGGTCCACTTGGCCATGGGCTTGCTGATCAGCAATGAAATGATGGCGCCGCCAAAGCCCATGATGAGGGCGAAGCCGAGCAGCGAGCCCAGGTTCAGGCCGTTCGGCGTGAGGTAGCGGTTCACCCCCAGCAGGCTGGCGACGATGCCTAGCACCGCGACCACCAGGACGTTGGTCAGGATGAATAAAAGAATGCGTTTCATAGATGCTCCGTGGGAATAACTGGAGGATAGATGCGGATCGCGCGCCACAGTTCAAGCGATCTGCCGCGGCGGCCGAAAAACTTCGGCGTCCGCGTAGAACGCCGGCTCGGCATTCTCGGCCCACCAGCCCGGCACACCCAGCACCGGCAAGGGTGCAAAAGGCTTGCCGGCCAGGCCGGCTGCGCTGAGCTGGGCGGCCACTTCCGCATCCAGATTTGCTACTGAATAGATAGCTGCTGGCGCACAGTATACGTGCGCTACGATCGGTTTTCTTGGATAAACCAGCTTCTCCAGCAGCGCATGGCCGAACAGCAGCAGCTGGGCCTCGCTCCACAGCGGCCGCAGCGTGACGAACAGCCGCCGCCAGTCGCGCGCGCGCAGCGCGTCCCACAGCGGCGGCGGGGCCAGCAGGAAGGCCGCGTTTTCGTCGAATACCGTCAGGGCGTCGCGCACCGGGCCGCGCAGGGGCTGCACGCCGGCAGCGGCGATCTCGGCAGCCTGCAGCTGGTTCAGGCGGGTCTTGGTCTGCGGAAACTGCAGCCAGCACAGGCCGTTAAAGAAGTCGTGCAGGTTGTCGCGGGTCGGCACGCAGCGGGTCTGGTGGATGTAGCGCTCGTAGGGTTCACCAGGCGGCAGATCGGCTTGCGGCACAAAGCGCACCGGGGCGCTGCCGGCGGCGTGCAAGGTGGCGGCGACCGACTGGCCTTGCTGCAGGCGCAGGGTGGCGGGCTCGCCCAGCGCGCGCAGCGGCTGCAGCCAGGGCTGCGACCAATCCACGCCCCACGCCTCTACTGTACCTTGCATACGGAACCTTACGCCCTATAAAAACTACAATGCAGGCTTGCGGCCAACAAGCCCCCTTGCCCACCTTGAGGAATCTGACTCCATGGCCCAGAAATTTGATATCGAGATGCCCAAGTCGCTGACCGAAATCGTCGCCCAGCGCGTGCGGCAGGCGATTATTGACGGGGAATTCGCGCTCGGCCAGATGATCTCCGAGGAAACCCTGGCCGAGTCCTTCGGCGTCAGCCGCACGCCGGTGCGCGATGCGCTGACCTTGCTGCAAACCACCGGCCTGGTCGACATCCGCTCCAAGCGCGGCAGCTTCGTGTTCCAGCCGGATGAAAAGGATGTGCAGGCCATCTGCGACTTCCGCGCCATGCTGGAACTGCACGGCGCCATGCTGTCGCGGGCACTGCAGCGCGAGGCCACGGTGGCCGGACTGCAGGCCATCTTCGAGCAGATGCAGGCCGCCATCGCCGCCGACGACGATGTAGCCTATGGCCGCTGCGACTCGGCCTTCCACGAAGCCCTGTTCGCCCACTGCGGCAACGCCTATGTGGTGAATTCGTACGCGCTGGTGTCCGGCAAGATCGCCGCATTGCGCACCCATATGTCGCGGCAGTTTTCCAATGCCCGCAGCGTGTCCATGGAAGAACACGCACAGATCATCCAGTGCGTGGACACGGGCGACTTTACGCGGCTGGAGCAACTGCTGAACCTGCATGTAGGCCGTACGGTAGAGGCCTTCCGCCTGGCCAGCAGCGCCGCGCAGGATGCCAGCCCGGCCCCGTTGAAGTTGCGTGCCTGAACAACATCGCCCAGGAGACCCGTATGCACCCCGCCCACCGACTCCAACAACTGCTACAAACCGGCAAGATCGTGATGGCGCCCGGCGCGCCCGACGCCATCACCGCACGGCTGGTGCAAAAGGCCGGCTTTCCGACCGTCTACATGACCGGCTTTGGCGCCACTGCCAGCCGCCTCGGCACGCCGGACATCGGCCTGCTGAGCCAGACCGAGATGACCACCCATGCGCGCGACATGGCGCGCGTGGTGGACATCCCTATCATTGCCGACGCCGACACCGGCTACGGCGGCCCGTCCAACATCCAGCGCACGGTGCGTGAGTACATCCAGGCCGGGGTCGCGGCCATCCACCTGGAAGACCAGGTGGCCCCCAAGCGCTGCGGCCAGATGGCCGGCATCCGCCTGATGGACGCGCAGGAAAACCTGCTGCGCCTCAAGTGCGCGATGGAAGCCCGGGGCAGCGACCCGCTGCTGGTGATAGGCCGCACCGACGCCCTGCCCGCCATGGGTATGGAAGAAGCCATACGCCGCGCCCACCTGTACCAGGCGGCCGGGGTGGACCTGGTGTTCGTCGACGGCATCAAGAAGATCGCCGAGGTGGAGTCCGTGGCCAAGGCGGTGCCGGGGCCGAAGATCGTCTCCATCGTCGACGGCAACGAAACCACGGCGCTGACCGCCCAGGACCTGCAGGACATGGGCTTCTCGGTGGTGTTCTATGCAGTGACGGCGCTGTTTACCGCCGTCAAGGCGGTATCGGATGCGCTGGCGGAGTTGCAGCGCGCCGGCACGCCGCGTGGCAGCGCGAGCAACATGGTCAGCTACGCGGAATTCAGCGCCCTGGTCGACCTGGATTTCCACAAAGACCTAGACGACCGCTTTGGAGCCTGAAATGACCACACCCGCTTGCCGCTACTGCAGCGCCACGCTGGCGGAACTCGACAGCCTGATGGTCCACATACGCGACCTGGAACATTCGCGCGTGTTTCTGCTGCGCGACCAGACGCACCGCGGCCGCTGCATCGTGCTGCTGAAGCAGCATGCGCGGGAACTGTTCGAGCTGGCGCCCGAGGTGCTGGCGGGCTTCATGCAGGAGGTGGCGCAGGTCGCCGCTGCCATCGCTCAATTAGGCGATTGCGACAAGGTGAACTATGCGATCTACGGCGACCTGAACGAGCACATCCACATGCACCTGGTGCCCAAGACCCGCGGCGGGCCGAACTGGGGCCAGGCTTTTGTGCTGACCCAGGATGCGCCGCTGACACTGCCGGCGGCGGAATTCCAGGCTACGCTACAAAAATTGCAGCTGCTGCTGCAGACCGCATAAGCGCCAGCGGCCGATTTAGCCCTTAACTCAGCCCTTGCCCAGCGGCGGCAGGATTTCCTTCACCATGGGTTTGCCGCCCTTGATCTCGATGAGGAAGCTGTCGCGGTCGATGTCGCCCTTGTCGTCAAAGGTCACGTCCATCAGCACGCCGGGCTCGTCGGCCACCTTGATGGTCATGCCGTGCAGCTGCTTGGCCACGGCCACGCGGTCGAACTTGCCGACCTTCTGG
Source organism: Rhodoferax ferrireducens (assembly GCF_031458075.1). Classification (GTDB taxonomy): domain Bacteria; phylum Pseudomonadota; class Gammaproteobacteria; order Burkholderiales; family Burkholderiaceae_C; genus Rhodoferax_B; species Rhodoferax_B ferrireducens_A. Next base: position 207,880 of record NZ_JAVDXT010000005.1, read on the forward strand.
ATCGCGGCCTTCAGCATGTAGACGCCTTGGTAGCCTTTGATGCCGTTGTGGTCGGGCACGAAGTTATAGGCCTTGACGAACTTGTCGCGCACCATCTTGATGCCGGCGATCGGCGCATCGGCCGACATCTCGGTATGGCCGACCACGCCGTTGGCAGCCTCGCCGGCCAGGTCAATCACCTTCTGGCCCAGCAGGGTCACGTCGCCGACGATGGGCTTGTCCCAGACCTGCTTGCGCAGTTCGCGCAACGCGCGCGCCGACTCTTCTTCGTTCAGGTAGACGAACACCGCCTCGGCATTCGCCTGCTTGACCTTCACCACTGGCGCCGAAAAATCCACCTGGCCGACTTCGGTGGAGACATCGGCCACCACCTCGACGCCGTAGGTCTTCAAGGCGCTGACGATGGCATCGCGCCCTGGCTTGCCGAAGTCGTTGTTCACGTACATCACGGCGATCTTCTTGACCTTCAGGTTCTGTGCGATGTAGCGTGCAGCCTTGGGCATGGAATTGACCTGCGTCAGGCCGGTGCGGAAGATGTAGGGACTGCCCTGCTGCGTCACCAGCGCGCCGGCGGCGGCGGTGAAATTGGGCACCTCGGCGCGCCGGGTCTCGGTCTGGCTGATCAGGATGGAGCCGGTGAACACCGGGCCGAAGATGGCAAACGCGCCGTCATCAATCGCCCGCACCACCAGGCCCTTGGCGATGCCGGGATTGGTCTGGGTGTCCATATTCGTGACCTCGATCTTGCGGCCCAGGATGCCGCCGGCGGCATTGATGTCCTTGACGGCCAGCTCGATGCCCGACTTGAACATGGTGCCGGCGGTGGCACCCGCACCCGACAGCTCGACCACGTTGAAGATTTTCACAGGGTCGCCCTGGGCCCACACCGTGGCGGTGCTGCAAAAAGCGGCGGCCGTCGCGGCGGCGATGAGGGTTCTGCGCTGGAATTTCATTTTTGTCTCCATGGGTAGGGTAAGCAATCGAAGGATAAGGCTGCGGCTGCCCGGTGTTCCGGGCTATTTTCCATCCATGGCAATTAGTGTACAGTACCCAGTACCTTACATACATCAATTTTATTCTACCGCCATGACAGCCTCTACCGCCGCCGAACAAGCCCTGCAGGCCCTGCGTCAGCAGCTGGGTGCCGCCGTATTCACCGCCGACGAAGTGCCAGCCCGCAACCGCAACGACTACAGCGGACTGGCGCCGACCCAACCGCTGGCCATGGTGCGCCCTGCCGACGTTGAAGGCGTGGCCGCGGCCCTGCGCATCTGCCACGCGCACGGCATCGCCGTGGTACCGCAGGGCGGGCTGACGGGCCTGTGCGGCGGCGCGCGGGCGCAGAGCGACGAGATTGCGTTGTCGCTAGAGCGCCTGGTCGGCATTGAAGAAATCGACCCGGCCTCGGCCACCATGACGGTGCTGGCCGGCACGCCGCTGGAGGTGGTGCAGCAGGCGGCGGCGGCGGCCGGCTTCTTCTGCCCGCTGGACCTGGGGGCGCGCGGCTCGTGTGCGATTGGCGGCAACCTGTCGACCAATGCGGGCGGCAACCGGGTCATCCGCTACGGCATGGCACGCGACATGGTGCTGGGCATAGAAGCCGTGCTGGCCGATGGCACGGTGGTCAGCAGCCTGAACAAGATGATCAAGAACAACGCGGGCTTTGACCTCAAGCATTTGTTCATTGGCAGCGAAGGCACGCTGGGCATCATTACGCGGACCGTGCTGCGCCTGTTCCCCAAGCCGGCGTCGACCATGGTGGCGCTGTGCGCGGCCGAGGACTATGGCACGGTGCTGAAGCTGCTGACCGCGGCGCGCAATGGCCTGGGCCCTATGCTGTCGGCCTTCGAGGTGATGTGGCCCGACTACTGGGACATGGCGACCCAGAAGGTGCGCGGTGTGCGCAACCCGTTTGCGGCCGACGGCCGCAGCTATGGCGCCTATGTGTTGGTCGAAGCCCTGGGTACCGATCCGGCCCAGGATGGCCCGCATTTCGAAGCCTGGCTGGCCCGGTTGCTGGAAGATGGCACGCTGCCGAACGCAGTGGTGTCGCAGTCGCTGGCCGACGAAAAAGCCTTCTGGGGCGTGCGCGATGCCTGCGCCGAATTCCACCAGCTCTGGCCCGGGCACCTGGCCTATGACATTGGCCTGCCGGTGGTCAACATGGACGAATACGCAGTGCGCTGCAAGGCCGCCCTCAGCGCCCAGCTACCCGGTTGCGAAGCGGTGTTCTACGGCCATATCGGCGACGGCAATGTGCACATCGTGGCCTACCAGACCGGCGTGGCAGCCCAGCCCAAGGACGCGGCGGACGACATCATCTACGGCCTGGTGCGCGAATACGGCGGCACGGTATCGGCCGAGCACGGCATAGGCACGATGAAGCGCCGCTGGCTGGCCCATGCGCGCTCGGCCGAGCAGATTGCGCTGATGCGCACGCTGAAGGCCGCGCTGGACCCGAAAAACATCCTGAACCCCGGCAAGGTCATCTGACCGGCCGGGTCTCCAACACCCTGCTTAGACCAGGCGCCAAGGCAGGGTTTCGCCGGCGCGCAGCGGCTTGAGTTGCGCGTCGCCGAAGGCAAAGCTGTCGGGCGGAGTCCAGCTTTCGCGGCGCAGCGTGATCGTGCCCTGGTTGCGCGGCAGGCTGTAAAAGTCCGGGCCGTTGAAGCTGGCGAAGGCTTCGAGCTTGTCCAGCGCGCCGGCAGCATCGAAAGCCTCGGCATACATCTCGATAGCCGCATGGGCGGTGTAGCAGCCGGCACAGCCGGAGGCATGCTCCTTCAGGTGCGCGGGGTGCGGCGCGCTGTCGGTGCCCAGGAAGAACTTGGTGCTGCCGCAGGTCGCGGCCTCGACCAGCGCGACCCGGTGGGTTTCACGCTTCAGCACCGGCAGGCAGTAGTAGTGCGGTCGGATGCCGCCGGTGAAGATGGCGTTGCGGTTGTACAGCAGGTGGTGGGCGGTGATGGTGGCCGCGGTATAGCCATCCGCTGCAGCCACGTACTGGGCCGCTTCGCGGGTGGTGATGTGCTCGAAGACGATCTTCAGCTCGGGGAAATCGCGGCGCAGCGGGATCAGTTGGCGGTCGATGAACACGGCCTCGCGGTCGAACAGATCGATGTCGGCGCTGGTGACTTCGCCGTGCACCAGCAGCAGCATGCCGGCGCGCTGCATGGCTTCCAAGGTCTTGTAGATCTTGCGCAAATCGGTCACGCCAGCATCGCTGTTGGTGGTGGCACCGGCCGGATACAGCTTGGCGGCAACCACGCCGGCGTCTTTGGCGCGGGCGATCTCGTCGGGCGGCAAGCTGTCGGTCAGGTACAGCGTCATCAGCGGCTCGAAATCCACGCCGGCCGGCACCGCCGCCAGGATGCGTTCTTTGTAAGCCAGCGCCTGGGCGGTGCTGGTTACCGGTGGGCGCAGGTTCGGCATGATGATGGCGCGGCCGAACTGGGCGGCGGTGTGCGGCACCACAGTGTGCAGGGCGTCGCCGTCGCGCACATGCAGGTGCCAGTCGTCGGGGCGGGTGATGGTCAGGGAGTAGGGAGTGGCGGAGGTCATGGGCGGAATTGTCGCATTCCAGATTTGGGGCAAAAAAAATCCTCCGGTGAAGGAGGATTTTCTAGAGGTGGGCAGTATCAGTGCGCCAGGATCTTGTTCAGGAAGTCCTTGGTACGCGGCTGGCGGTTTTCCGGGTGGCTGAAGAACTCGTCCTTGGAGCAGTCTTCCAGGATCTTGCCGCCCACGTCAATAAAGATCACGCGGCTGGCGACCTTGCGTGCGAAGCCCATTTCGTGGGTCACGCACATCATGGTCATGCCTTCCTTGGCCAGGGTCACCATCACGTCCAGCACTTCACCGACCATTTCGGGGTCGAGTGCCGAAGTGGGTTCGTCGAACAGCATGACCATAGGGTCCATGCTCAAGGCACGGGCAATCGCCACGCGCTGCTGCTGGCCGCCAGAGAGTTGGCCAGGGAACTTGTCCTTGTGTGCCATCAGGCCCACGCGGTCCAGCATCTTCAGGCCACGCACCTTGGCGTCGTCGGGCGTGCGGCCCAGCACCTTGATCTGGGCCAGGGTCAGGTTTTCGGTCACCGACAGATGCGGGAACAGCTCGAAATGCTGGAACACCATGCCGACGCGGCTGCGCAGCTTGGGCAGGTCGGTCTTGGGGTCGTGCAGGGCAATGCCGTCGACGAAGATCTCGCCCTTCTGGAACGGCTCGAGTGCATTGACGGTCTTGATCAGGGTCGATTTACCCGAGCCCGACGGGCCGCAGACCACCACCACGTCGCCCTTTTTGATGCTGACGTTGCAGTTATTCAGCACCTGTACAGGGCCATACCATTTGGAAACGTTCTTAATTTCAATCATGTTTTACTCCACGGGTCTGCATCAACGGATGATGGCGATTTTGAGTTGCAGCTTCTTGACGATGTAGGACAGGCCAAAGCACATGATGAAGTACACCACGGCAGCCAGCAGGTAGGCTTCTTCCGGACGGCCATAGATCTTGCCGGCGGTGGTGAAGCCCTTGAGCAGGTCGTAGGCACCGATGGCGTAGACCAGCGAGGTGTCCTGGAACAAGATGATGGTCTGCGTCAGCAGCACCGGCAGCATGTTGCGGAAAGCCTGCGGCAGGATCACCAGCTTCATGTTCTGCGCATAGGTCATGCCCACGGCCTGGCCCGCATGCACCTGGCCACGCGGAATCGACTGGATACCGGCGCGCATGATCTCGCTGAAGTACGCGGCCTCGAATGCGATGAAGGTGATGGTGGCCGACAGCTCGGCACCGATGGGTCGACCGATGAGGGTCGGCATCAGCAGGAAGAACCACAGAATCACCATTACCAGCGGAATCGAACGCATGCCGTTGACGTAGAAGGTCGCGGGGTACATCAGGATCTTCTTGCCCGACAGGCGCATCAGCGCCAGCACGGTGCCGAACAGAATCCCGCCGACGGTCGCGATCAGGGTCAACTCCAGGCTGAAGAGAAAACCCGTCTGCACGAACTTGCGAATGATTTCCCAGTTGAAGAAGGAAAGGTCTAGTCCGCCCATATCAATGCCCCCCGCCTACGCCACCGGCGACGATGAAGCCGGGGATCTGCATTCTTTTCTCCACAAAGGCCATCACGCGGTTCACGGAAAAGGCCGAGATCGCATACAGCGCCGTCACCGCCAGATAGACCTCGACACCACGCGAGGTTTCTTCCTGGGCTTGCATGGCGAACATGGTCAGCTCGGAGATCGACACGGCAAATGCCACCGACGAGTTCTTCAGCAAATTCATCGACTCGCTGGTCAGCGGCGGGAAGATGATACGGAAGGCCATCGGCAAAATCACGTAGCGGTAGGTTTGCGGGGTAGTGAAACCCATCGCCATACCGGCGTAGCGCTGGCCTTTGGGCAAGGCCTGGATACCGGCACGCACCTGTTCGGCGATACGGGCAGAGGTGAAGAAGCCCAGGGCCATCACCACCAGCGCGAAACCGGGAATCTGCTGCATCGCCGGAAAAACTTTGGGCAACACGAAGTACCAGAGAAAAATCTGTACCAGCAGCGGTATGTTGCGAAACAACTCTACCCAGGCGTTGGCAAAGCGCACCAGCCAGGGGTTGTTCGGCAGAGTCCGCAAGGTCCCCATCAAAGCGCCAACCACCATGGCCACGACCCAGGAACTACCGGCCACAGCCAGCGTCCAGCGCCACGCCTCCATCATCCACTGCAGATAGGTGCGCCCACTGCCGTCGTCGTTCATAAAAAACTGTATATCCATATGGCCCTCCTCCAGAAATGTGCCGCCCACCTCCTACAGGGATGCTGCGCAGATGTTCCTAGCTTGAAACAAAAACCCCGTCCCTGCATGAGTGGGACGGGGTTGCGAGCATCCTATCTGCAGTGCTTACTTCTTCAAATATTCTTCCACGGGCTTGTCGTTCAGATTCGCCCAGGCTGCCTTGGTGGCTTCGCTAGCAGGCAGGCCGACCTTGGTGTTCTTGGGAGGAATCGGCTGCATGAACCACTTGTCGTACAGCTTGGCCATTTCGCCGCTCTTCACCATCGCTGCAATCGTATCGTCAGCCAGCTTCTTGAAGGCAGGGTCGTCCTTGCGGAACATGATGGCGATAGGTTCCACGCTCAGCACTTCGCCCACGATCTTGAAGTCGGCGGGGTTCTTGGCGGTGGCAATATTGCCAGCCAGAATCTGGCCGTCCATCACAAACGCGTCGGCACGGCCGGACTCCAGCAGCAGGAAGCTGTCTGCGTGGTCCTTGCCGAAGACTTCCTTGAAGTCGACGCCGCTCGCACGCTCGTTCTTGCGCAACAGTTGCACCGAGGTGGTACCCGTGGTGGTTGCCACGTTCTTGCCGTTCAGTTGGGCAATCGAGGTGATGCCGGAGTTGGCCTTGACGGCAATGCGCACTTCTTCCACGTAGACAGTGTTGGCGAAAGCCACGTCTTTTTGGCGCACGGCACTGTTGGTGGTGGAGCCGCACTCGATATCGACGGTGCCGTTCTGCACCAAAGGAATACGGTTCTGCGATGTCACGGGCTGGTATTTGATTTCCAGCTTCTTGCCGATCGCTTTGTCCAGGTTAGCGATGATGTTCTGGCACACGTCGTAGTGGAAACCGGTGTATTTGCCATCACCCAGGGTGAAGGACAAAGCGCCCGAAGAGTCACGTACGCCCATGGTGATGACGCCAGCAGCCTTGACCTTGGCAATCGTATCCGTGGCTTGCGCCAGCGCGCCTCCAGCGGCCAAAGCAGCAACAGCGAAAGCCAACAAATGTTTCTTCATGAAAAAGCTCCAAGGTAAAAGATAAGAACTACACAACGCAAATTTTAAAGACTCCGGCGCGCGGGATAACCCTTGTGCCCGATATTGGTGCGTTCAACAAGATCGAAAAATTCCGAATCACACCTACTATGCAGACTTTATGCCTGCCCTCCGAAAGTACCGGCCCCTTGCCCGGCAACCCCATGCCTTACTCCGGCTTCACCCCCATGGTTTGGATAATCGTCGCCAACTGCGGGCTCATCGGCAGATTGATGCTGACGCCCGAAGGCAGTCGGCGCAAAAACCAGCGCTTATATAGCCGCTCCAGATCACCCTCTTCCGCCAGGCTGCCGAATGTTTTGTTGACCAATGCGGCCAACTGCGCATCTCCCTTGCGGTACATGATGCCGTAGGGGTCGTAGGACAAAAAGTCGCCCACCACCGCATAGCCGGCCTGGCCCTTGTTCTGCGCCAGCAAGCCGTAGAGCAAGACATCGTCGGTGGCAAATGCATCGGCCTTGTCGGCCGCCAGCAGCGCAAACGACTCGGCATGGTCGTGCGAGACCAGCAGATCCAGGTTCAGTTTGAACTTCTCGGACAACTCGCGCATGGCCTTCTCGTTGGTGGTACCCGCGGTAACCACCACGCGCTTGCCCACCAGATCGCGGAACGACCGGACCATCGCCCCCTTCTTTACCATCAGTTTGGTGCCGGAAACAAAAGTGGTGGGCGAAAACGCCACCTGCTTTTGCCGCTCCAGATTGCTGGTAGTGGAGCCGCACTCCAGATCCACCTGACCGGACACGACGGCGTTGATGCGCGACTCGGATGTCACCGGCTGCCATTTGATCAGCAACTCACGCCCCATCTCCTCGCCCATCGCATCGACCAGCGCGCGGCAAATGTCCACCGCATAACCTATGGGTTCGCCGCGTGCCGACAAATAAGAAAACGGAATCGACGACTCGCGATAGCCCAAGGTGACGGCGCCGGTGTCCAGTGCCTTCTTCATGGTGCCAGTCAGCACCTGCGCCTGGGCCAGGCCTGCCAGCAGACATGCCAGCAACCCGGCTGCCAGCGGCTTGATCCAATGGGATTGCATGGCGTACAGCCTCAAGCCCGCGCCGGACTCGGCCGAGCTGCATCCATCACGCGGGCATTGCGCTCGGCATCGGCTTCGGGGAGCAGCTCGCCTTCCCATTTGGCGACCACGGCCGTGGCGATGGAATTGCCCACCGCGTTGGTGGCAGACCGGCCCATGTCCAGGAAGGTGTCCACCCCCAGGATCAACAGCAGGCCGGCTTCGGGGATATTGAACTGGTTCAGGGTGGCCGCAATCACCACCAGCGAAGCGCGTGGCACACCCGCCATGCCCTTGGAGGTCATCATCAGTATCAGCAGCATGGTGATCTGCGTCGACAGCGGCAGATGGATGCCATAGGCCTGGGCGATGAACAGCGTGGCGAAGGTGCAGTACATCATCGAGCCGTCCAGATTGAACGAATACCCCATGGGCATCACGAAGCTGGATATCTTGCGCTTGACCCCAAACCGGTCCAACGCATCCAGAATCTTGGGGTACGCGGCTTCCGAGCTGGCCGTGGCAAACGACAGCAGAAAGGCTTCCTTGATCAGCACCAACAGCTTGAACACCCGGGGGCCCAGGAACAGGAAACCGGCAAGGATCAGCACGCCCCACAGCAGGAACAGGCCCAGATAAAAGTCGCCCATGAACACCGCGAACTTCAGCAAAATCTCCAGCCCGTTCACAGAAACTGTAGCAGCCATCGCAGCCAGGACGGCCAGTGGAGCCAGTTTCATCACATAACCGGTGATCTTCAGCATGACGTGCGACAGCTCCTCGATGGCCGCCAACAGCACCTTGGCCTTGTCACCCAAGGCCGCCATGGCGACGCCAAAGAACATCGAGAACACCACGATCTGCAGAATCTCGTTGTTCGCCATGGCTTCGGCAAACGATTTCGGCACCAGGTGGTTGACGAAATCTTTCAGCGTGAACTTGGAGGTTGCCAAGCCGGCAGAGGCACCAATGTCGGGCAAAGGCAGGCCCAGGTTCTTGCCCGGCTCCAGCAGGTTGGCCATGATCAGACCCAGCACCAGCGAGATCAGCGAGGCGGTGAAGAACCAGCCCAGCGCCTTGCCGAAGACCCGCCCCACCGAGGACGCATCCCCCATGTGCGCAATACCGACCACCAGCGTGGAGAACACCAGCGGCGCGATCAGCATCTTGATCAGGCGTAAAAAGATGTCCGACACGATGGAGATGTAACCGGCGATCTCGGACGCCGATTTCTTGTCCGGGAAGCTGGTAAACACCATGTAACCCAGCAGTATGCCCAGCACCATGGCCAGCAGGATGGTGACTGCGGCGGGAAATTTCTTTTTCATTGTCATCCTCTCAACCCATTCAAACCCCAAAGTCGAGAACAAGACACATGCACACCAGCGAAATCTGGCATGTGGATGCGTGTGTTCTTCGCCAGATAGCCAATAATTTTTATAGACCGCCGCGCACCAAGGCGATGGGCTGGGTCAGTTTTTCGGGCACCAACAAGGCTTCGAGTTCGCTGCGGGACATGATGCCCAGCGACTCGGCCACCTCACCAATCGGCGCGCCCGTCTTCATCGCCGTCTTGGCGATCAAGGCAGATTTTTCGTAACCGATCAAAGGGTTCAGCGCGGTGACCAGCGTCACCGATTCGCGCACGCGCTTGGCCAGCAACTCGCGGTTCGGCTCGATGCCGGCTACGCAATTGGTCTGCAAAGTGCGGCAGGCCTGGCTCAGGTGCTCGATGCTCTTGAACAGGCTCCAGCCCATGATGGGTTCAAACGCATTCAGCTGCAGCTGGCCGGCCTCGGAGGCCATGGTCACCGTCATGTCGTTGCCTATGACCTCGAACGCCACCTGGTTCATCACCTCGGGAATCACCGGGTTCACCTTGCCCGGCATGATGCTCGAGCCAGCCTGGCGCGCCGGCAGGCGGATATCGCCAAAGCCGGCCTGCGGACCGCTGGAGAGCAGGCGCAGGTCGTTGCAGATCTTGCTGAGCTTGCAGGCCACGCGCTTGAGCACGCCGGACAGCTGCACGAAGGCGCCGGTGTCCTGCGTGGCTTCGATGAGGTTGCTGGCTTTTTCGACTGGCACGCCGCTGATCTCGGCCAGCAGTTGGCAGGCCCGGTCGGAATAGCCGCCCGGGGCATTGATGCCGGTGCCGATGGCGGTAGCGCCCAGGTTGATTTCCTGGATCAGCGCGCGGGCCTCGCGCAGCCGGGACTCGTCTTCGCCGATCATGATGGCGTAGGTCAGAAACTCTTGGCCCAGGGTCATCGGCACAGCGTCCTGCAGCTGCGTGCGGCCGATTTTGAGAATGTCTTTGAACTCCAGCGCCTTGGCTTCAAAGCCGGTGCGCAGAAAAGCCATCGACGCCAGCAGGCGCTCGATGCCCAGCCACAGCGCGATGCGCACCGCCGTGGGATACACGTCGTTGGTGCTCTGCGAGGCGTTCACATGGTCGTTGGGGTGCAGCACGTCGTAGCGGCCTTTGTCCAGGCCCAGCTTTTCCAGCGCCAGGTTGGCAATCACCTCGTTGGCATTCATGTTCGTCGACGTGCCGGCGCCGCCCTGGATCACGTCCACCACGAACTCGGCGTTCAGCGCACCGGCCGCCAGGTCCTTGCAGGCCAGCACGATGGCATCGGCCAGCTTGGCGTCCAGCACGCCCAGTTCCATGTTGGTGCGGGCAGCCGCCTGCTTTACAAAGGCCAAGGCGGTGATCAGATCCGGCATCGCCGAGATGCGGGTGCCGGAGATCGGGAAGTTTTCTACCGCACGCGCCGAATGCACACCCCAGTACGCATCTGCCGGGATCTGTTTTTCACCCAAAAAATCGTGCTCGACGCGGAAATTGGTAGACATAGAAACCCATGGCAGTTGTGGAGGTGGCGAACTGTAAATGTCCGTTTCCCCAAACACCAATGCTGTTTACAGGGTGCGTTATGCATAAGTGTCATAGATTTGACACGGGCCAAACGCATGCACCAAGCCGTAGAGCCTACCGCACCAAAACGGCCTCTATTTGCCCGTTTTCTGTGCTGCCAGGTAGGTCCACAAAGCCTGGGCCGTACCCTTGGCCGCCGATGGGCCGGTGGGCTTTTCGCGGTAGGCGCGTACGTCCATGGTCATCTCCAGCCCGGTCAAACCCGGCGGTGCGGCGCTGACCAGCTTGCGCGCGCGCAGCTCTTTCTTAACGGCGCTGTAGGGCAGGAAGGCAATGCCATGGCCTTCGAGCGCCATGGCTTTCAGGCCCTCGGCCATATCGGTCTCGTACACCCGGTCCAGGTGGATGGCCGTGGCCGACTGCTTGAGGATCATGTCCACGGTTTGCCCCAGATAAGCCCCCGGCGCATAGCCCAGATACGGCAGCAGTTGCCCGGGCTTGCCCGGCAACTGGAACAGCGGCGCGCCGTCGGCATCGGCCTTGACGTAGGGCGCGATCACCTCCTGGCCCAGGCTGACCATCTCGTAGCGGTCAGTTCCCAGCTGGAACGGCTGGGCGCTGTGGTGGTAGGCGATCAGCAGGTCGCAGCTGCCCTCGACCAGACGCATCACCGCGTCGTGCACGTTCAGCGCGATCAGCCGGCTTTTGATGGGGCCGAACTTCTCACGCAGCAGCGACACCCAGGCCGGGAAAAAGGTGAAGGCCAGGGTGTGCGGCACCGCGAACTCGATCACGTCCTGCCCGGCCGAATGGTGGCCACGCAGCATGGCGCGCGTGCTTTGCAGTGCCTGCAGCATCTCCAGCGACTGGGCGTACAGGGTTTCGCCGGCCGGCGTCAGCCGGGTCGGGTACGAGCTGCGGTCGACCAGGTCGGTGCCGGCCCAGCCCTCCAGCGCCTGGATGCGCCGCGAAAACGCGGGCTGGGTCACATGCCGCAGCTGGGCCGAGCGGCTGAAGCTGCGGGTCTCAGCCAAGCTGACGAAATCTTCAAGCCATTTGGTTTCCATGGGGCGGATTATGGACGCGGGCTAGATAGGGGAAACTACGGGTTGGCCCGCAAAATGCCGTGTGCTGTTGTCGATGAAGCGCTGCACCGATGCCTCGATGGCCTGCGGCGACCAGCCGCCCACATGCGGCGTAAGCACCACATTGCGCAGGCCCAGCAGCTCGGCCGGTGGCTGGGGCTCGCTCTCGTACACATCCAGGCCGGCACCGGCCAGACGGCCGCTGCGCAAGGCGTCGGCCAGCGCCGCGGTGTCCAGCACGCTGCCACGCGCCACGTTCACCACATAGCCCTGCGGGCCCAGGGCCGTCAACACCTCGGCACCGACCAGATGGCGGGTCGCCGGTCCGCCGGGTGTGGCCACCACCAGAAAGTCGGCCCAGGCAGCCAGCGACAGCACATCGGCAAAGTAGGCATAGGCCACATTCTCCTGGCGCTGGCGGCCGTGGTAGCCGATCTGCATGCCGAAGCCCAGTGCCCGGTGCGCCACCTTGTGGCCGATGCCGCCCAGGCCGACGATGCCCAGGCGCCGCCTGGAAACGCTGGCCGGCAGCGGCAGCGCATCGCGCCACACGCCCTGGCGGCACTGCTGGTCGAGCTGCGGCACATTGCGCACCACGGCCAGCAGCAGCGCAAACGCATGGTCGGCGACGCAGTCGTCGTTGGTGCCCGCGCCGTTCGCCAGCACCAGGCCGCGCGACCGCGCATGGGCAATGTCGATGTTTTCATAGCCCACGCCCAGCGCGCAGACGATTTCCAGCAGCGGCATGGCGTCCATCTCGGCCGCCGTCAGGCCCACGCTGCCGATGGTCAGCACAGCGCGAATCTGCGCACCGTCCTGCTGCACATGGGCGGCGCGCAGCTCGGCCGAAGGCGCGTACACCAGGTCGAAGAACGGCGTGAGCATCGCCTGGTGGTGGTCGGCCATATAGTTCAGCACAAGGACTCGGGGGCGCAGGGGATGCATGGGCAAAGCTCGCAAAAAGTAAGACGAAATACTATCAAATAAATAGCTTACAGCGCAGAAGGAATAAGTGCAAAAGACCTATTTCATACAAAACACAAACTGCACCGAGACACAAACCACGCCTTCCAGAAACACCGCAGATCTGGCTCTGCCAGGCTGCCGGTGTTGCCCCCTGCAAGGGGGTGGGCGAAAGATGCGCAGCACTGCAGCCTGGGGGTGAGCAACTTACTCAGAACTCTGCTGCAAGGCCCACATCGCCGCATAGCGGCCGTTCGCCACCAGCAGTTGGGCGTGGGTGCCACGCTCCAGAATCCGGCCGGCGTCCATCACCAGGATCTCGTGCGCATCGACCACGGTGGACAGGCGGTGGGCGATCACCAGCGTGGTCTTGTTGCGGGCAGCCGTCTGCAGCTCGGCCTGGATCGCGCGCTCGTTGGCCGAGTCCAGTGCCGAGGTGGCTTCGTCGAAGATCAGGATGGGCGGATTCTTCAGCAGGGTGCGGGCAATCGCCACGCGCTGCTTCTCGCCGCCCGACAGCTTGAGCCCGCGCTCGCCGACCATGGTGTCGTAGCCCTTGGGCGTGGCGCTGATGAAGCCGTGGATGCGCGCTGCGCGGGCCGCGGCTTCCACCTGTTCACGGCTGGCGCCGGGCTGGCCGTAGGCGATGTTGTATTCCACTGTGTCGTTGAACAGCACCGTGTCCTGCGGCACGATGCCGATGGCCTGGCGCACGCTGGCCTGGGTCACGTTCTGGATGTTCTGCCCGGCAATCAATATCTCGCCCTGCTGCACGTCGTAGAAGCGGAACAGCAGCCGCGCCAGAGTCGATTTGCCCGAGCCCGAGGGCCCGACCACGGCCACCGTCTTGCCGGCGGGGATGTGCAGGCTGATGTCCTGCAGGATGGGCCGCGCCGGGTCGTAGGCAAAGAACACATGGTCGAAGCGCACATCGGCATGGCCGTCACCGGGCTCCAGCTGCAAGGGCTGGGCGCCGGGCGCATCGGCGATCTCGCGCTCTTTCTCCAGCAGCGCGAACATCTTTTCCAGATCCGTCAGGCTTTGCTTGATCTCGCGGTAGATCACGCCCAGGAAGCCCAGGGGGATGTAGAGCTGGATCATGAAGGCGTTGACCATCACCAGGTCGCCCAGGGTCATGCGGCCATCCACCACGCCCTGGGTGGCGCGCCACAGCATGGCCACCAGGCTGCAGGCGATGATCAGTTGCTGGCCGGTGTTCAGCAGGCTCAGCGTGGTTTGGCTTTTGACCGAAGCGCGGCGGTAGCGCTCCAGGTTTTCGTCGTAGCGCTGGGCCTCGAAGGCTTCGTTGTTGAAGTATTTGACGGTCTCGAAGTTCAGCAGCGAATCGATGGCGCGGCTCTGCGCATGCGAGTCCAGCTCGTTCATCTGCTTGCGGAACTGGGTGCGCCACTCGGTCACGGTGACGGTGAAGGCGATGTAGGCCACCAGGGCGATCAAGGTGATCCAGGCAAACCACACATCGAACTTGACGGCCAGCAAGGTCAGCACAAAGCCGACCTCGATCAAGGTCGGCACGATGCTGTACAGCGAATACGAAATCAGCGAATTCACAGCACGGGTGCCGCGCTCGATGTCGCGGGTCATGCCGCCGGTCTGGCGCTCCAGGTGGAAGCGCAGGCTCAGGGCGTGCAGATGCTGGAACACCTCCAGCGAGATGCGCCGCGAGGCACCCGCCGTGGCCTTGGCAAACACCAGCTCGCGCAATTCGGTGAACAGCGAGGTCGACAGACGCAGCAGGCCGTAGCCGACGAGCAGCGCCACTGGCACCACGACCAGCGCGGGAACGCCGCCCAGTGCGTCGCCCGTGAGCTTGCCGCCGGTAGGGCTCATGGCGTCGACCAGCTTCTTCAGCAGCAGCGGCACGCTGACACTGGCCGCCTTGGCGCCGACCATGAAAGTCAGCGCAGCGATCACCCGCCACTTGTACTCCCACAGATAAGGAAACAGCCGGCGCAGGGTGCGCCAGTCGGACGAAGGCGGCGCGGCATGGGCCAGCGCCGGCATAGCAGCAGGAGGAGCGGTTTCGCCGTAGCGGCGCATGGGGGACAATCTCGTGGTTACATGGCTTGCACAATGCCCGGGCCATATTTTTTATATCCAACAGATTGTCCCCTATGCCCACAAATTCAATCGCCTCGGTGGAGTTACCCTCCGACATGGAGTTGGTACTCAAGGTCATCCCCCTGCCGGCCAACTGCAATTCCAGTGGCGACATCTTTGGCGGCTGGGTGATGGCGCAAGTGGATCTGGCTGGTTCGGTGATCCCGTCGCGCATCGCCCAGGGGCGCATTGCTACCGTGGCGGTGAAGGAGTTCGTCTTCAAGCAGCCGGTGCGCCTGGGCGATGTGCTGTCGTTCCTGGCCGCGCCGACCCGCCTGGGCCGGACCTCGGTCACCGTGCGGGTCGAGGTGTATGCCGAGCGCCTGAGCACCCAGGGCAAGTACATCAAGGTGACCGAAGCCTCGCTGACCTATGTGGCCATCACCGACCAGGGCGAACCCCGCCCGCTACCCGTACAGGCCTGAAGCCGCTCTCCACATCCATGCCCATGCAAAACCCCAGCTCCGCATTCAGCCAGGAATGGACCACCCTGCAGAACAACTACGAGCAGCACGAACGCAGCGCCCTGCTGCTGAAATTGGCGGCCGTGGTTTTGTGTGTCTGCGGCTATGTGCTGGCCATCCCCGACCAGCTGAGTGGGGGCATTGCCCTGCTACTGTGGGTGCAGGAAAGCATTTACCGCACCTACCAGGCGCGCTTGGGTGAGCGGATCTTGCGGGTGGAAGCCATGCTGCAGCGGGGCGCGCCGGCCAGCAATGCCTGCCAGCTGCATACCGAGTGGCTGGCCACGCGCAAAGGCGGCCTGGCCCTGGTGGCCGAATACGCAGCCCATGCGCTGCGGCCGACGGTGGCTTTTCCGTATGCCTTGCTGGTGCTGGCGGAACTGGTGTCCTACGTAGGCACCTAGCCCGCCCCGCTACCGCCATCGGAAGACTACTTGGACAGCACCCGGCGGATGGTGGCCGCCAGCTCTTCGGGCACAAACTTGCCCACATAGGCATCGGCGCCGACGCTCTTCACATGCACTTCGTTGGCCGAGCCGGACAAGGACGAGTGGATGATGACGGGCAAGGACTTGAAGCGGTTGTCCTGCTTGATCTTGCGCGTCAGGGTGAAGCCGTCCATCTCCGGCATCTCCAGGTCGGTCAGCATCAAAGCCACCTTGTCTTCGATCGACTTGCCTTCGGCCACGGCCGCGTCGGACATGGCTTGCAAGCGGTCCCAGGCTTCCTTGCCGGTCTTGCACATGACGAAAGGCACGCCAATCGCGACCAGGGCCTGCTCGACCAGGGTGCGCGCCAGGGCCGAATCATCCGCCGCCAACACCACGGCACCGGGGCGCAGCTTGATCGCCGGGCCCAGCACGTTCGGGTCTACGTCGGGCGCTGTCGGCGGCATCACGTTGCGCAGAATCTGCTCCACGTCCAGCACCTGGGCCAGGCGGGTGTTGTCCACATCGCCGTCCAAGCGGGCGATGCTGGTGATCATGCCGCCGGCGGTGTTCGACTCGGCCGACAGCACCTGGCTCCAGTCCAGGCGCACGATCTGGTCGACTTCTTCGACCGCAAACGCCTGGGTCGAGCGCGCGTATTCGGTCACCATCAGGATGTTCAGGCCATTCTTTGGCAGGCAGCCCACGGCGCCTGCCAGGTCGATCACCGGGATCACCTGGCCGCGGATATTGGTCATGCCCAGCATGTGCTTGGTGGAACCGGCGACGGCTGTGATGGTCGGCATGACCATGATTTCGCGCACCTTGAACACATTGATACCAAACAACTCGCGCTGGGCGGAGTGGGCAGCCTCACCCAAGCGGAACAGCAACAGTTCAAACTTATTGCTGCTGGTGAGATTGGTACGTTCGTCTACCTCTTGCTGGACTGTGGCCATGGTTTTCCCCTTAGATGCGTGCCATTAGAACTGGATTTAAATTTTTTACAAGTTTTAACACCTGCCATCTGGCGCCCAAAACGGCCCAATCCGGTGCAGAAGAATGTAACAGCATGATTCATGCCTTCAAGATGCGGCTGGCTGCCACGGCACTCAGCCTGGCTTGCCCAGCAGCGCATCCTTGAGCTTGAAGTCCGCCGGGCTGGGCCCAAGCCAGATGCGCAGCAAGGCGTTGAAGAATTCGGCTTCGGGAAAGGGCTCACCCTGCGGCTTGCCCTTGACCAGCAGCACCGTGCCCACACCGGGCGTCCATTCCAATACGAAGTTATCGCCGGGCACCAGCTTCTTTTGTTCCGCGAAGACCTGGCCCATGCGGAACAGGCTGGGCACCAGCTTGGACAGCTCGCCCCGGCCGGTGTTGTCTTCCACACCGCGGGTGAACAGCTTGCCCAGCTCGTTGGCGTCGATCTCACGCAGCATGTGGATGCTGATGCGCTTGGGGCCGGGCGCAGCCATTACCTCGTCGGGGGTGCTGGCCTTTTTACCCAGGTACAGGCCTGCGCTGTAGACCTTGAACACGGCCTTGTAGCGCACGCCCGCGCCATTCAGCAGCAGCGTCGTGCCGCCCTGCTCCACGCTGTCGGCGTAGGGCACGCCCGCCACCGTCACGGCGGTGGCCGGAAGCGCCAGGGCCAACAGGCCCGCCAGCGCGGCTGAACAAACAAAGCGAGATTTCATGCAGACCAATCTTTTGTACGGAGGAGGCATTCGCACCGAGGCCTGCATTTTCACCGTTCGTGTGGCGTTTTACCCCGGAATCCCCTGGTAGATACCCTGAACCCACAGGCCAGACCGGCCGGAACCCCGGTTCGGGTTTGCTACACTTTAGCCATGTCCACCTCACGCACGATCATTGCAGGCTGCCCATGCCAGGGAGCCTGGTCCTGGCGCAAGCCAACATCTGCGCGCACCTGATCGCACGGCACGGCCGTGCCCCCCGCGCCTCGTTTCCGAGGCAATTGGTTGAATTGGACACACAGCACTCCGTGCTGTCGCCTGGCCCCAGCGGCCCAGGCTCTCTTAAAAGGCAACTCCGTGATTACCGAACTCGAATTCAAAAGCCTGGCCCAGGACGGGTACAACCGCATCCCCTTGATGCTGGAAGCCTTCGCCGACCTGGAAACCCCACTCTCGCTGTACCTCAAACTGGCGCATAGCCGCAACGGCGGGGCCTATAGCTTCCTGCTGGAATCGGTGGTCGGTGGCGAACGCTTTGGCCGCTACAGCTTCATCGGCCTGCCGGCGCGCAGCTTTCTGCGTGCCAGCGGCTTCGGCGCCGAGGCCCAGACCGAAGTGGTACGCGACGGCACTGTCATCGAAACCCACCAGGGCAACCCGCTAGACTTCATCGAAACCTACCAGAAGCGCTTCAAGGTCGCGCTGCGGCCCGGCCTGCCACGCTTCTGCGGCGGCCTGGCCGGCTACTTCGGCTACGACGCAGTGCGCTACATCGAGAAAAAGCTGGAAGCCAGCTGCCCACCCGACACCCTGGGCTGCCCCGACATCATGCTGCTGCAGTGTGAAGAGCTGGCAGTGATCGACAACCTGTCGGGCAAGCTGTACCTGATCGTCTATGCCGACCCCAGCCAGCCCGAGGCCTACTCCACCGCCAAGAAACGCCTGCGCGAACTCAAGGAACAGCTCAAGTACTCTGTCAGCGCGCCCATCGTCAAACCCACGCAAGGCCACCCGACCGAGCGCGAATTCGCCAAGGCCGACTACATCGCGGCAGTCGAACGTGCCAAGGAGCTGATCGCCGGCGGTGACTTCATGCAGGTGCAGATCGGCCAGCGCATCAAGAAGCGCTATACCGAATCCCCGCTGTCGCTGTACCGCGCGCTGCGGGCGCTGAACCCTTCGCCCTACATGTTCTTCTACAACATGGGCGACTTCCATGTGGTCGCCGCCTCGCCGGAAATCCTGGTGCGGCAAGAGTCCATGCCCGGTGGCGAACAAAAAGTCACCATCCGCCCGCTGGCCGGCACCCGCCCGCGCGGATCTTCGCCCGAGGCCGACAAAGCCGCCGAAGCCGAACTCATCGCCGACCCCAAGGAACGCGCCGAACACGTGATGCTGATCGACCTGGCACGCAACGACATCGGCCGCATCGCCAAGATCGGCAGCGTCAAGGTCACCGAGGCCTTTGCGGTGGAGCGCTACAGCCATGTGATGCACATCGTCAGCAATGTCGAAGGCACGCTGCTGGACGGCATGAGCGCCATCGATGTGCTCAAGGCCACCTTCCCCGCCGGGACGCTGACCGGCGCGCCCAAGGTGCATGCCATGGAGCTGATTGACCAGCTGGAGCCCACCAAGCGCGGCCTGTACGGCGGCGCCTGCGGCTACATCAGCTACGCGGGCGACATGGACGTGGCCATCACCATCCGCACCGGCATCATCAAGAACCAGACCTTGTTCGTGCAGGCCGCGGCCGGCGTGGTCGCCGACTCGGTGCCCGAGCTGGAATGGAAGGAAACCGAGGCCAAGGCCCGCGCCTTGCTGCGCGCCAGCGAACTCGTAGAGGAAGGCCTGGAATGAAAAAGATCCACGCTCACCCCCAGGCTTGCCCGCTTCGCGTGGCCTCCTACCCCCTTGCAGGGGGCCATACCAGCAGCCCGGCAAAGCCGGTTCTGCGGTATGCCGTGAACCAGTCAATTCACACCGTGGAGCTTTGAACATGAGCGAATCCATTCCCCGTGCAAAACATTGCAACAACATGGCTGAAGTGCGCCAGCACATCGACGCGCTGGACGAACGCATCGTCGCCCTGGTGGCCGAGCGCAGCGACTACATGACCCAGGCCGCGCGCATCAAGCAGCGTGCCGACCAGATCGTCGACCTGGAGCGGGTCGAGTTCATCGTCGCCCGCGTCAAAGCCCAGGCCGCCCGCCTGGGTGCGCCGCCGGAAATTCTGGAAGCCACCTACCGCGCCATGATCGATGCGTCCATCGTCTATGAGCAACGCACGTTTGACAAAATCCACGCAGGAGAGTCCGCATGAAACTGCTGATGATCGACAACTACGACAGCTTCACCTACAACATCGTCCAGTACTTCGGTGAACTGGGCGCCGATGTGGAGGTGGTGCGCAACGACGAAATCACCCTCGAGGAAATCAGCGCGCGCAAGCCGGACCGGCTGGTGATCTCCCCCGGCCCCTGCTCGCCCAAAGAGGCTGGCATCTCCGTCGCCGCGATCCAGCACTTCGCCGGCAAGCTGCCCATCCTGGGCGTCTGCCTGGGCCACCAGGCCATCGGCGCGGCCTTCGGCGGAACCATCATCCGGGCCCAGCAGCTGATGCACGGCAAGACCAGTGTGATCACCACGACCCAGCAAGGCGTGTTCGCCGGCCTGCCCGAGCAGTTCACCGTGAACCGCTACCACTCGCTGTCCATCGAGCGCAGCAGCTGCCCGGCCGATCTGGAGATCACCGCCTGGACCGATGACGGCGAAATCATGGGCGTGCGCCACAAGACGCTGGCCATCGAGGGCGTGCAGTTCCACCCCGAGTCCATCCTCACCGAGCATGGCCACGCGATGCTGAAGAACTTCCTGGACCAGGGGGCGCGATGAGCCTGGACGCGCTGGGCATCGTCCACCTGCCGCTGTTCATCGCCGCCGGCTGGCTGCTGAACCTGACACCCGGCCCGGACGTGTTCTACATCCTCAGCAACGGCCTGCGCGGCGGCTGGCGGGCCGGCGTGGTGGCGGCCTTTGGCATCACCGCCGGCTGCTTCGTCCACATCTTCGCGGCCGCCGTCGGCATCAGCGCGCTGATCACCGCCTCGGCCACCGCCTTCACGGTGCTGAAGTGGGTGGGTGCGGCCTACCTGGTGTGGGTGGGCGTGCAGATGCTGCGTGCGCCCAAACCCCTGGATGCTACGGATTCGATAGCTGTCCCCGCAGATTCCACCAGCGCCAGCGGCACAAAAAGCTTGAAGATGGTATTTCTGCAAGGCTTCTGGACCAATGCGCTGAACCCCAAGGTGGCGCTGTTCTTTCTGGCCTTTCTGCCGCAGTTCATCACCCCGGGCAGCGCGCATCCCACGCTGTCCTTCCTGCTGCTCGGCCTGCTGTTCAACCTGAACGCGGTGCCGATCAACCTCGGCTATGCCTTGCTAGCCGCCTGGGCCGCCCGCCGCATGGGCGCGGTGCGGCGTGGCATGCACTGGCTGGAACGCGGTGCCGGCGCGCTGTTTGTCGGCTTTGGCCTGAAGCTGGCGCTGTCCAGCACCCCTAGCAATTGAACCGGAGCCTCCCATGATCACCCCCCAAGAAGCCCTGCAGCGCACCATCGAACACCGCGAAATCTTCCACGACGAGATGCTGCACCTGATGCGGCTAATCATGAACGGCGAGATGTCGCCGGTGATGATGGCCGCGCTGATCACCGGCCTGCGCGTGAAGAAGGAAACCATAGGCGAGATCACCGCCGCCGCCCAGGTGATGCGCGAGTTCTCCACCAAGGTGCATGTGGCCGACCCCACCCACTTGGTCGACATCGTCGGCACCGGTGGCGACGGCTCGCACACCTTCAACATCTCCACCTGCAGCATGTTCGTGGCCGCGGCCGGCGGGGCCAAGGTCAGCAAGCATGGCGGGCGCAGCGTCAGCAGCACCAGCGGCAGCGCCGACGTGCTGGAGCAGCTGGGCGTGAACATCAACCTGCCACCCGAGCGCATCGCCCAGTGCATTGCCGAGGTCGGCATAGGCTTCATGTTCGCCCCCAACCACCACCCGGCGATGAAGAACGTGGCGCCGGTGCGCAAGGAGCTGGGCGTGCGCACCCTGTTCAACATCCTCGGCCCGCTGACCAATCCGGCCGGCGCGCCGAACATCCTGATGGGCGTGTTCCACCAGGACCTGGTGGGCATCCAGATCCGCGCACTGCAGCGCCTGGGCGCCGAGCACGCGCTGGTGGTCTACGGCAAGGACGGCATGGACGAAGTCAGCCTGGGCGCGGCCACCCTGGTCGGCGAGCTGAAGAACGGCGAAATCCGCGAATACGAAATCCACCCCGAAGACTTCGGCATGACCATGGCCAGCCACCGCGCGCTACGGGTCGACACCCCCGAACAGTCGCGCGCCATGCTGATGGGCGTGCTGGACAACGACCACGGCGCGGCCCGCGACATCGTGATCCTCAACGCCGGCGCCAGCCTGTATGCCGCCAATGTGGCCGATTCGCTGCCAGCCGGCCTGGAGATTGCGCGCAAAGCTATCGAATCCGGAGCAGCCAAAGCCAAACTGCAGGCCCTGGTGGCGGCTACGGCGGGCTGAAGCACCGCCAACCACTTATGGGGCTGGGCCTGGAGGCCGCAGCCCGGCCCCTAGAATTCCTGCATGCACGCCACCCCTCTGTCTATCCCCTCGCCCGCCTACATCGAAGAAACCCGCTTCGGCAACTGGTTCCTGAACACCCCCACCTGGAAGATCCATGTGCTGGGCCGGGCACTCAACGATCTGCAGACCCTGCTACCCCAAGGCGCCGGGCCGTTTGACACCATCGTCGATGTGGGCTGCGGCTTCGGCCACTCGTTTCTCGAGCTGGCGCGGCGCTTTGCCCCGCGGCAGATCATCGGCCTGGACGCCGCCCCCGAACTGCAGCAGCGCACCGCCCAGGCCGTCGCCGACTGCGCCAGCGCGGTACAGCTGCTGGAATGCCACGCAGCGGCCATCGCGCTGCCCGATGCCTCGGTGGATATGGTGTTCTGCCACCAGACCTTCCACCACATCGTCGAGCAAGAAGCTGCGCTGGCCGAATTCTTCCGCGTGCTGAAACCCGGCGGCTACCTGCTGTTTGCCGAGTCCACCCGCTACTACATCCACTCGCTGCCGATCAAGCTGCTGTTCCGCCATCCCATGGACGTGCAGCGCACCGCCGACGAATACCAGGCCCAGCTGCGCGCCGCCGGCTTTGCCTTCGACAGCAGCCATGTCTCTCTGCCCTACCTGTGGTGGAGCCGGCCCGATCTGGGCTTCTTCGAATGGCTGGGCCGGCCCGTGCCCACGCAGCGCAACGAAACCATGGTGAACCTGGTAGCGCACAAGCCCTAGGCCGGGCAGCGCTATATCTTCAATAGCTGCTAGCGCAGATGGAGTAAGCGCCAGCGGCCGATTGACTCTGATTCCCGCTTAGAAGCTTTCCCAGTCCGACTCAGCCCCCGCCGCCGGCTTGGGCGCCGGGGCGCTGGGCTTGGGTGCCGACAGCTTGATGGGCTTGGCCGGCAGCGGCTTGCGGGCCGCTGGCGCGGGTGCCGACACAGGCCTAGTAGGTGCACTGCGCGCGACCGGCCGGGCTGGTGCAGCCACCGCAGGTGTGTGCCTAGGCGCCACGGTGCGTGCGGGTGCGGCGTGCGGGTGCTGGGCCGTATGCGCGCCGAGCTTGAAGGCGCCGACCACCTGCACCAGATCGCCGGCCTGGGTCTTCAGGCTGCTGGCCGCGGCCGCCATTTCCTCCACCAGCGCAGCGTTCTGCTGGGTCGCCTGGTCCATGTGGGTCACGGCCTCGCCGACCTGGGACACACCGGCGCTCTGCTCGGAGCTGGCCACGCTGATCTCGCCCATGATCTGGGTCACGCGCTGGATCGAGCCCACCACCTCGGTCATCGTCGTACCGGCTTGGTCGACCAGACTCGTACCCTGCTCCACCCGCTCGACGCTGGCGTTGATCAGCGCCTTGATTTCCTTCGCCGCCTCGGCAGAGCGGCCGGCCAGGCTGCGCACCTCGGAGGCCACCACCGCGAAACCCCGGCCCTGCTCGCCCGCCCGCGCGGCTTCGACCGCCGCGTTCAGCGCCAGGATATTCGTCTGGAAAGCGATGCCGTCGATCACGCTGATGATGTCGGAGATCTTCTTCGACGAGTCGTTGATGCCCTTCATGGTCTCGACCACCTGGCCCACCACCTCGCCGCCGCGTATCGCCACGCTGGACGCGCTCTGGGCCAGCTGGTTGGCCTGGCGCGCGCTGTCGGCGTTCTGCTTGACGGTGGCGCCCAGCTGCTCCATCGACGCCGAGGTCTGCTCCAGCGCGCTGGCCTGGCTTTCGGTGCGGGCACTCAGGTCGTTATTGCCCTGCGAGATTTCCACGCTGGCGATGGCCACGCCGTCAGCGCTGGTGCGTACCTGCAACATCACCGCATGGATCTTTTCGACAAACTGGTTGAAGCTGCCGGCAATCGCGGCCAGCTCGTCCTGGCCGGTAGTGGCCACGCGCAGGGTCAGGTCGCCGTCGCCCGAGCCCACGTCCAGCATGGCGTCGCGCAGCACGGTCAGGCGGCCCAGTACCTTGGTCAGCAGGGCGCTGATTACCGCCACCACCAGCAATGCAATCACCAGGCTGCCGACCAGCGAATACCAGACCATGGAGCGCACGCCAGCCAGCGCCTCGTCGCGGTGCAACGCGATCAATAGAGTCCAGTCGGTGCCGGCGATCGGTGCGGCATAGACCAGCCGGGCTTCGTCGCGGATGCGCACCTCGGTCAAGCCGCTCAGCGCCGCCAGGCCCGCCGAGTCCAGGCCCGGCGCGATGTCGGTGACTGGCTTGCGCAGCAGGGCCTGGTCTTCGTGCACCACGATCTTGCCGTCCTTGGCGACGATGAAGCCATAGGTGCCAGGCGTGGGGCGGATCGACGCGACATTGCGCGCCACCGTGTCCATCAGCACATCGGTGCCGATGACCGCCTTGACCGCACCGCTGTCCTTGACTGCGCTGGCAAAGGTGATCAGCAGCTTCTTCGACGAGGCGCCGATGTAGGGTTCGGTGACCACCGGTCCAGGCGCTGCCGCGGCCAACTTGTACCAGGGCCGTGCGGTTGGATCGTAGTCGGGTGCGCGATTGCGCACCTCGGAGAACACGGCTTTCTTGTCCGCGTAGCCGATGTAGGCCAGGTCCACCCCGCCGGCAATCTTGGCCTGGGCCAGCGACTTGACCGGGTCTTCGTCGGCCACCGCAGCGACCAGCGAAGCCACCACACGCTGGTTCTCCGCCACCCACTGGGCAATGCCCTCGGCATGCGACAGCGCCAGGGCCTTGGCCTGGCTGTTGAGCGAATCCAAGGCGAACTGGCGGGCGATCTGCAGATTGGTGGCCGACAGGGCCAGCAACCCGACCAGCACCAGCAGGCCCGTCATGGCCACGATTTTCCCGCGCAGGGATTTGGACAAAGACAACATAGAAAACCGCCTGACCTGGGGTGTGAAGAAGCCGGCGGCAAGGCCGGGCTACAGCGAGCGCAGGCGCAACCGGAGATGCCTGTGTTTACGCCTGGTAACAAATGCTAACGGCAGCGCCAGACTTGTCCAGCAGTTTCCTGGTGCACAGCCGCCATCTTTAAGGAAAACAGGGCTGCAGCGCTTATTAAACCTGCGTCAGCAGCTATTTTTTA
Organism: Rhodoferax ferrireducens; assembly: GCF_031458075.1. Taxonomy (GTDB): domain Bacteria; phylum Pseudomonadota; class Gammaproteobacteria; order Burkholderiales; family Burkholderiaceae_C; genus Rhodoferax_B; species Rhodoferax_B ferrireducens_A. Next base: position 233,095 of record NZ_JAVDXT010000005.1, read on the forward strand.
TATAGCATCAGAAACGACGGGCGATCCACTGGTCCAGCGACAGCTTGCCCGGCCCCTGCGCCACCAGGTACAGCAGCAGCGCCGCCCAGGTGCCGTGGGTGGGGTAGGCATCGGGGTAGACGAAGAGCTGGATGGTCAAGGTCATGCCCAATAAGGCCAGGGCCGAAAAGCGAGTCGCCAAGCCGACCAGCAACAGCAGCGGGAACACATGCTCGGCGCAGGCAGCCAGGGGCGCGGCGATTTCGGGCGGGACGAAAGGCAGCCGGTATTCGTCGCGGAACAGGGCGATGGCCGACTCCGACAGCCGCGGCCAGCCGAGCTGGAAGTCGCCGCCAACAATGTCGATGGCCAGGCCCTGGATCTTGGTCTGGCCGGATTTCCAGAACACCGCCGCCACCGAGAAGCGGGCCAGCAAGGCGATCAGCGAATGGGGGATGCGTGCACACAGCGCAATGCACTGCCGCAGCAGCAGGGAAACAGATGCCATGGTATTCATGGTGTTAGGCCTCGGTAGACATATGGGTGATGAGCTGCTGGCGGATCAGCAGGGCCAGGGTTTGGGGTAGGTCCAGCGCCGGGTCCACGCTGGCGGCGGCGAGCAGGCTGTCGCCCTGCTGCAGCGCCTGGATACAGGCGGCGCTGGCAGCCGGAATCTCCAGCACCTCCACCTCCCAGCCATTGCGCAGCACCAGCGCGGTCTGCGCCTGGTAGGGATCGATCTTGGCCATCGGTAGCAGGCCCTGGTGCGCAGCCCACAGGTCGCAGATGGCAAACGGCGATGCCAGCAGCTGCAGGCTGGGGTCCAAACCCAGGCGCAGCTGCGCCAGCAACTGCGGGTCGGCCAGGGCCGCCTGCAAAGCCTGGGGCGGCAGCGGCTCGGCATCGGCCGCGTGGTAGGCCCGCACGCGGGCCCGCTCCAGCCGCGCCACGTCGGCCAGGTAGGGCAGGCTGGCGGCCGGTGCAAAACCGGCGATGAAGTCCGGCAGCTCGGCGCCATACCAGGCCATGACCCGCGTGCGCGGCGGGTGCGCCTGGACGAACTGCCGCGCCATGGCCTGGAAGAAGTCGTCCCCCACCAGAGCCAGCACCACCGGGAAGCTGGTGGCCAGCGCATCGACCAGCGACACCACTACGTTGTTGCGGTAGACGTTGAAGCGCACCGCCGGGTCGGAGCCGTTCCAGGTGTGCAGGCCGGGCGGGCACGGCAGCGCGGGCTGGAACAAGGCCTGGGCAAAAGCCGCCTGGTTCATGCCGCCTCCGCCCATGCCAACAAATGCTGTTCGGCCGCATGCGCCTCGGCCAACAGCACCGGTAGCGCGGGGACTTCGTTGTCGCGTTCGATCAGCGTGGCCACCGGGCCGGTCAGGCGCAGCGCGGCGGCATACAAGTCCCACACCGGCTGGGCCACGGGCGTGCCATGGCTGTCGATCAGCAGCCGGTCGCCGGCGCCGTCCTGCTGCTCGGCAAAGCCGGCCAGGTGGATCTCGCCCACCTGGTCCAGCGGCAGTGCCTGCAGATAGGCCAAGGCGTCGAAATGGTGGTTGACGCTGCTGACGTACAGGTTGTTCACGTCCAGCAGCAGGCCGCAGCCGGTGCGGCGCAGCACCTCGCGGATAAAAGCAGTCTCGGTCAGCGTGGAGGCGCTGAACTGCACATAGGTGGCCGGGTTCTCCAGCAGCATGCGGCGCTGCAGCCGGCTCTGCACCTGGTCGATGTGGTCGCAGACGCGCTGCAAGGTTGCGGCGGTATAGGGCAAGGGCAGCAGGTCGTTGAGAAACACACCGCCGTGGCTGGACCAGGCAAGGTGTTCGGAAAAGGATAGCGGTGCGTAGCGGTCCAGCAACCGGGCCAGCGCGTCGAGGTGCGTGGTATCCAACGGGCCCGCGGCACCGATGGACAGGCCAACGCCGTGGATGGACAGCGGATAGCGTTCGCGGATGCGCGTCAGCGTCTGGTGAAAAGGCCCGCCGTCCACCAGGTAGTTTTCGGCATGCACTTCGAAGAAGCCCAGTTCGGGCGCGGTGTCCAGAATCTGCCGGATATGGGCGGATTTCAGACCGATGCCCGACCTGTTGGGCAGCGCAAACGCGGAATCAAACATGGTGGCTTGGGTCTCAACGTTGGGTGAAATGCCGAACAACACTGCGCGCCGCATGGAGAGCAACAGTGCCCCTGGGATACCGCGGAACCGGCTTCGCCGGGCCGCTGGTATCGCCCCCTGCAAGGGGGTTGGCGAAAACGCGAAGCGTGTAGCCTGGGGGTGTGCCTACATCTTGGCGGTGAAAGCCATCTTCTGGCCCATGCCGGTGGGTGAGGTGGGCGACTTCAGGGTCTCGCAGGTGCCAGCGGGCACATACTTCCAGGCATTCGCCTGGTAGTCCATCTTGGCCGTGCCTGCGCAGGTGGTGCCGGCACCGGCCGCGCAATCGTTCTTGGCCTTCATGGCCACGCCAAAGCATTTCTCCTTCTCGTCGGCAGCGGCGGCGGGGGCGGCAGCCATGGCCAGTGCCGAGCCGAGTGCCAGGGCCAGCACGGCGGTGGATGCGAAGGATGTGGGAGCGCGAGTGGTCATAAGAATCTCCGGTAGGTCAATGAAGAGGGGTTGGAATACAGCAGGGTGTTGGCCTTGCTGAGCAGTAGTCCGCGCAGCCGCTGGTTTCTTACAGGCAGGGGTATAGTTTTTGAAAATTCTTTCTGGAGCGCATATGCCACTCACGACTTTGCTGGGTACCCAGCTGCCCCTCATACAGTCACCCATGGCGGGCGCGCAAGGCAGTGCGATGGCCGTGGCGGTCAGCAATGCGGGTGGCCTGGGCTCGCTGCCCGCGGCCATGCTGAGCCTGGATGCACTGCGCGAGGAGCTGGAGAAAATCCGCGCCCAGACCAGCCGGCCCTACAACGTGAACTTCTTTTGCCATACGCAGCCGCAGCCCGACCCGGCGCGCGAAGCGGCCTGGCATGCGACCCTGGCGCCCTATTACCAGGAGCTGGGCGTAGACCCCGCGCAGATCGTGGCCGGCCCGGGGCGTGCGGCTTTCAATGCCGCGGCGGCGGACCTGCTGCAGGAGTTTCGTCCGCCGGTGGTGAGCTTCCACTTCGGCCTGCCGGCGCCCGAGCTGCTGACCCAGGTGCGCAGCTGGGGCGCCAAGGTGCTGGTGTCGGCCACCACGGTGGAAGAAGCGCTGTGGCTGGAGGCCCGCGGGGTCGACGCGGTGATCGCCCAGGGCCTGGAGGCCGGCGGCCACCGCGGCCACTTTTTGTCGCACGACCTGACGCGGCAGATGGGCACGTTTGCGCTGCTGCCGCAGATCGTGCGCGCGGTGCGCATACCGGTGATCGCCGCTGGCGGCATTGCCGATGCCCACGGCGTGGCCGCCGCCATGGCGCTGGGCGCAGCCGGCGTGCAGGCGGGCACCGCCTATATGCTGTGCGACGAAGCCACTACCAGCGCGTTGCACCGGGCCGCGCTGCAGTCACCGGCGGCGCGGCACACGGCGCTGACCTCGCTGTTCACCGGACGCCCGGCACGCGGCATCAGCAACCGACTGATGCGCGAGCTGGGGCCGCTGAATGCCAACGCCCCGGCCTTCCCGCTGGCCACCGCGGCCATTGCCCCGCTACGCGCAAAGGCCGAGAGCCAGCACAGCGGCGACTTCTCGCCACTCTGGTCAGGCCAGAACGCCAGCGCCTGCCAGGCCCTGCCCGCGGCCGAAGTCACGCGCCTGCTGGCCCAGGGCTTCTAGCCCTCCTCGCCCCCATATAGGCCGGGCCCGCGCAGGCCTGCGCCTTGCGCCTGAAGTTACGCCTGGAAACAAATGGGCGTGAGTTACAGCCCGTTACCGAGGGCAAGTACCAATGTTTGTAAAGCGCTTACACCGAAAATGTAACCGCTTACATTGCTGCAGCCCACCCTGCGCACCAGAGCAAAAACCATGCTGTATCCGCGTCTGCGGCTTTGTTGCGCGCAGGCCCCGGCACCGGTACGACCACCCGTTGGAGACCTTATGCATTACACATTTCACCTTTCCGGACGCCGCGGCCTGATCGCCGCCTGCAGCGCCGCTCTGCTGGCCGGCTGCGGCGGCGGATCGGGCTCCGAGTCACTGGCCGAGCTGCAGGCCAAGGCAGCGCCCACCACCCTGGTGCAGTACCCCGACTGGCCGCACATCAACAGCGACATCCCCAGCGATGCCGCCACCGAGGCCCACATCCAGGCCATCGTGGCGGGCATGAGCCTGGCCGAAAAGGTCGGGCAGATGACGCAACCGGAAATCAAGAGCATCACGCCGGCGCAGGTCACGCAGTACTACATAGGCTCGGTGCTGAACGGCGGCGGCTCCTGGCCGCAGAACAACAAGCATGCGCTGTCCAGCGACTGGGTCAAGCTGGCCGACGACTACTGGATGGCCTCCATGGCTACCGACGCGAAGGTGAAGATCCCGGTGATCTGGGGCACGGACGCGGTACACGGCCACGGCAATGTGTATGGCGCCACCCTGTTCCCGCACAACATCGGCCTGGGCGCCGCCAACGACCCGGCGCTGGTGCGGCGCATAGGCCAGGCTGTCGCCGTCCAGGTGGCCTCCACCGGCATCGACTGGAGCTTTGCGCCCACGCTGGCCGTGGTGCGCGACGACCGCTGGGGCCGCACCTACGAGGGCTACTCAGAAGACCCGCTGATCGTCAGCAAATACGGCTACGAGATGATCAAGGGCTTGCAAGGTGATTTCGCCCGGCCAGCCACGGTGATCGCCACCGCCAAGCACTTCATGGGCGACGGCGGCACCGACCAGGGCAAGGACCAGGGCGTCAACATGTCGACCAAGGCCGAGATGGTCAACATCCACGGCCAGGGCTATTACTCGGCGCTGGGCGCGGGTGCGCAGACCGTGATGGCCTCCTTCAACAGCTGGACCAACGAGGCCGCTGGCATCACCGTGGGCAAGATGCACGGCAGCAAGGAAATGCTGACCGATGTGCTGAAGACCAAGATCGGCTTTGACGGTTTCGTCATCGGCGACTGGAACGGCCACGGCCAGGTGCCGGGCTGCAGCGATGCCAGCTGTGCCCAGGCCATCAACGCCGGCGTGGACATGATCATGGTGCCCGACCAGTGGAAGGCCTTCATCGCCAACACCATCACCCAGGTGCAGAACGGCGCCATTCCACTCGCCCGGATCGACGACGCCGTGACCCGCATCCTGCGCGTCAAGATGCGCGCCGGCGTCTTCACGGCCAAGCGCCCGCTGGAGCGCCTGAACGCCGGTGACGCCGCCCAGCTGCAGCACCGCGTGCTGGCCCGCGAGGCGGTGCGCAAATCCCTGGTGCTGCTGAAGAACGACAAGCAGCTGCTGCCCCTGGTGCGCGGCCAGAAGGTGCTGGTGGTGGGCAAGTCGGCCGACAACCTGTCGAACCAGACCGGCGGCTGGTCGCTGACCTGGCAAGGCACGTCCAACACCAATGCCGACTTCCCCAACGCCGACAGCATCCTGGCCGGCATCAAGGCCGCCACCGGCGCGGCCAATGTGGTCTACAGCGAGACCGGCACCGACGTGAACATCAGCGACTTCAAGACCGTGATCGCCGTGATCGGCGAAACGCCGTATGCCGAGGGCGTGGGCGATATCGGCAAGACCGGCACACTGGAACACGCACGCCGCTACCCCGAAGATCTGGCGGTGCTGAACGCCGTCAGCGGCAAGGGCGTGCCCGTGGTCACGGTGCTGGTCACCGGCCGTCCCGTGCTGGTGAACAAGGAGATCAACCGCTCCGATGCCTTCGTGGTCGCCTGGCTGCCCGGCACCGAGGGCAAGGGCGTGGGCGATGTGCTCTACCGCACCTACAACGGCAAGGTCAATTTCGACACCGTGGGCAAGCTGTCCTTCTCCTGGCCCAAGGCCGGCTGCCAGACGCCGCTGAATGTGGGCGATGCGGCCTACGACCCGCTGTTTGCCTATGGCTATGGCATGCGCTACGCCGACCAGAAGATGCTGGCCAAGCTGGACGAAAGCGTGCCCACCCTGGGCTGCGGGCAAACCGCCGGCGGTGGCGGCACTGCCACGGTAGACCTGGAAATCTTCAATTCCACCGACAAGGCCCCGTTTGCACTGGGCATAGGTTCGCCGGAAAACTGGGGCGGCACCGCCATCGGCTCGGACCTGAACGCCGTGGTGTCGCACGCCACGATCAAGGTGGAAACCACCCAGGTCAATGTGCAGCAGGACGCCAAGAAGGTCAGCTGGACCGGCACCGGCCAGTTCTACTCGCAGGCGCCCAGCACCAGCGACCAGCAAAGCTATCTGAACGCCGATGGCGCACTGGTGTTCGACACCATCGTCCACAAGCTGCCGGACGGCCTGGTCAAGCTGCGCATCGACTGCAGCTACCCCTGCATAGGCGAAGTGGATGGCACAACGCTGTTCAGTACCCTGGGCCTGGATGCCAAGCGCACGGTGAAGATCCCGCTGGCCTGCTTTGCCGCCAAGGGCACGGACTTCTCGGCCATCAACACGCCCATCCTGGTCTATACCGAGAAGGCCTTCACCGCCTCGTTTGCCAACATCCGCTGGGTGCCAGGCGCCGCCAAGGACGCCGATGCCGTGGCCTGCGACAGTCTGGTGCCGCCCACCGCCGCGCTGCCCACGCCCAAGCCCGGCCCGAGCTACAGCGTGTTCAGCAATGGCCTGGTGTCCGACGGCTTCAAGATCAACACCTACTCGACCAACAATGTGCATACCAGCTACAGCGTGCTGCCCAGCGGCGAGCTGGCGCTGAACTTCGCGGCCGATGGCGGCGACGGCCTGCTGTTCTTCAACGACAGCGCCCCGATCAACCTGGTGAACTTTGCCAGCGGCAAGCTGGAGTTCGAGCTGAACGTCAGCAGCTACGGCAGCAACAGCGGTGGCCTGGTGGTGAAGCTGGAAAGCGCAGGTACCAACTGCACCACCGGCGACGTGCTGTTCGGCCGGCCCGCGGCCGGTGGCTGGCAGACCGTCAGCCTGCCCGTGGGCACGCTGACCGCCGCCAAGACCGCCTGCTTTGATCTGCGTCGCACCAGCGTGCCGTTTGCCATCTTCCCCAAATGGGGCGACCAGCAAGGCGTGCAGTTCCAGGTGCGCAACGTGCGCTTTACCCAATAAACCCACTGAGAAACCCATATGTTCAAAAAGACAAGCTCGAAAATCATCGCCGCAGCGCTGCTCGCCCTCGGCCTGGCCACGTCGGCGCAGGCCACGCTGGTCAGCTTTACCGGCGGCACGGCCACCCAGAACAGCGGCTCCACCGGTGCCACCAACAATGCCATCAACTGGGACGATGTGCGCAGCTACCAGGAGGCCGGCTACCGCTTCGAATTCTTCGGCACCGACTCGGCGTTCTCCAGCAATGTGGGCGACTTCTACGAGGTCGGCAACGACGTGCTGCAAGGCCACTGGGCGACCGGCAACTTTGGCTACCTGACGCAGATCCGGTTGACCCGCATCGACGGCGGCGCCTTCAGCCTGGGCAGCTTCGACATCGTTTCCAACACCGATACCGGTGGCGGCCCGGCATCCGGCAACGAGCAGGTCTACATCCATGCATCGGCCAACGGCATCTCCGACGATTACGCGCAGCTGCTGGCCAGTGAAGACTCGGACTTCCCCTCCACCAGCCTCGGGCTGGGCGCGCCGTTCGACAACGTGCGGGCCATCTGGTTCGACGTGAGCGGCGCTTCCGACAGCTTTGGCGTGGACAACTTCCTGCTGCAAACCGTGCCCGAACCCGGGTCGCTGGCCTTGTTCGGCGTGGCCGCCATCGGCCTGGTGGCCAGCCGACGTCGCCGCCCCGGCTGAACCGGACGGCCACCGGGCCGTGGTTGGTAAGATCCTGCGGCGGGCCTGGCTGACATCCAGCCAGGCCTAGCCACTTGCATCGCTACCACCATGTCCACCATCCATACCGTCGCGGCGCGGGCCGGCGTCTCCAGTGCCACGGTGTCGCGGGTCATGAACGAGCCGCACAAGGTGCGCGAAGCCACCCGCATTAAGGTCGAGCTGGCCATGCGCGAACTGGACTTTTCGCGCAACAGCTTTGCCGCGTCCCTGGCCAGCCGGCGTTCGAACTGCGTGGGCCTGGTGGTCTCACATCTGTCCAGCGCCTTCTTTGCCCCGCTGGTGAACGAGATCGAAGAAGCCGTCAGCGCCGTCGGCAGCTACCTGATCGTCACCTGCGGCAAGAACAGCGAGGAAGAAGTGGCGGGCGGCCTGCAGTTCATGCGCCAGCGCCGCTGCGATGCCATCATCCTGTACCCGGGCCAGCTGTCCGACCAGGCACTGGCCGAGATACTGCTGGGCAACCCGCAGGTGGTGGTGATCCACCGTACCGTGCCGGGCTTTGCAACCCGCTGCGTACAGCTGGACAACCACACGGGCGGCCGGCTGGCGGCCGAATACCTGCTGCGCTGTGGCCACCACGCGATTGGCGTGGTCGCCGGCCCGCACTCCAACCCCGAAAGCATGCAGCGGCTGAGCACATTCCGCGACACTTTGCAGGCCGCGGGCGTGGCCCTGCCGACCGAGCGGGTCATCGAGGGCAGCTTCCATTTCGAATCGGGGCGCCAGTGCATGGCCGAACTCTGGACGGCCCAGCCGGCGCTGACTGCAGTGTTCTGCCTGAACGACCAGATGGCATTTGGCGCGCTGAACTACTGCCGCTCCGCCGGCATCGACGTGCCGTCGCAGCTGTCGTTGATCGGCTTTGACGACGTGGAATACGCCGACCTGATCCATCCACGCCTGACCACCGTGCACCACCCGGTGGCCGCGCTGGCGCGGACTGCCGCCCAGTTGGCGTTGCGCCTGGCGGTGGGCGAGAGCCTGACCGAGCCGCAAGACCTGCTGGTGCCCCACCTGGTGGTGCGCGACTCGGTGCGGACGCTGTCCTAGAACGTGTTCTAAAGCTCAGTCCTTCTCGGGCCGCGTCAAGTCCAGCACGGTGATGCCGACCTGTGAGCGGCAGCGCTCGGCCCAGCGCGGATCGGCCAGGCTGCGCTCCACATCCTTGCGCCCCGCCTCCCAGTGCTCGCGCACCGTGGCGCGGGAGAACTCGTAGTCCTTGGACTGGGTTTCGTAGTGCTTGCTGCGGTGGATCAGGTGGACGATGGTCAGCGCCGCAGCCGTGCCGGCGTCCAGCAGCTGCTTCAGGTCCGGGTCGTTGGCAAACTCGGGCGGCAGCTTGGCGGCCAGGCGCTTGGCCGCGCTGGACAGCTTTTGCTGCGTGGCAATCAGGTCGGTGTTGAAGCGGGTGCGGCTGGCAAACTGGATGTCCTTGCCGCGTTCGGCCACCTCGCTCAGGTTGCGCGGCATGCGGCCGCGGGCGCTGAACAAGTCCACCTGGAACACCAGCATGTCGTCCGCTGCCGGCTGGTCGATTACGTACTGCAAGGGCGTGTTCGACACCAGGCCGCCGTCCCAGTAGAACGCGCCGTCGATCTCCACTGGCGCAAAGCCCGGCGGCAACGCGCCGCTGGCCATGATGTGCTGCGGCCCCACGGGCTGGGCGTCGGACGAATCGAAGTAGGCGAAATTGCCGGTGGTCACATGCACAGCCCCGACCGACAGGCGCACCTTGCCCTCGGGGTGCTTGGCGTTGATGCGCTCAAAATCCACCAGGCGCAGCAAGGTGTTGCGCAGTGGCGAGGTGTCGTAATAGCTCAGGGCCCCGGGCGTGCCCGAGGGCTGAAAAGGTGCCGGCGGCACGCGCGGGTTGAAGAAGCCCGGCACCCCGAACAGCGAGGCCCAGGCGGCACTGGACTCGTTGAAGAACTCGCGCGCCTCCACACCAAAGTGCGCAGGCAGCGCCGGCGCCAGCAGCTGCGAAGACACGCCTTCCCAGAACTCGCGCAGCCGCGCCACCCGCAGCTCGGGCCGGTTGCCGGCAATGATGGCCGCATTGATGGCGCCGATCGATACGCCGGCCACCCAGTCGGGGGCGATACCGTGGTCGTGCAAGGCCTCGTAGACCCCCGCCTGGTAGGCGCCCAACGCGCCGCCACCTTGCAGCACCAGGGTGCATTGTTCGGGATAGGGTACGGGGGACGCGCTCATGCAAACACCTTTCAGACGCAGAAAATGCTGCATTGCAGTATAGGGTGGCAGGGTAAAGCCAGGTTTACAGAAGACCTTCTTTTGCTCTCAAAAATATAGCTGTCTGAGAAGACAATACCTGCGCTACAGCCCTATGGGACTGCAAGCCGCCAGGCGCCCGGCGGCAGATCCCCTAGTTGGTAGTCGCCTATTTGCACACGTACCAAGCGCAAGGTAGGCAGACCCACCGCCGCCGTCATGCGCCGGACCTGGCGATTGCGCCCTTCGCAGATGCGGATCTCCAGCCAGGAGGTCGGCAGCTTGGCGCGGTAACGCACCGGCGGCGTACGCGGCCAGATCTCGGGCGGGTCAATCTGCGCGGCCTGCGCGGGCAGGGTCATGCCGTCGTTCAGCAGCACGCCCTCGCGCAGCGCCTGCAGCGCGGCCTCGGTGGGGATGCCATCCACCTGCACCCGGTAGGTCTTGAACTGCTTTTGCCGCGGCTGGGTGATGCGCGCGTTCAGCACGCCGTCGTCGGTCAGCAGCAGCAGGCCTTCCGAATCGCGGTCCAGCCGACCGGCCACGCGCAGGCTGGGGTCCTGGATGAACTGCGCCAGAGTCGCCCGGTCACCATCCGGGCGGAACTGGGTCAGCACGTCGAAGGGCTTGTTGAAGAGAATGATCTTGGCCATGGGCAGGCCCGATTTTAGTTCCCTGCAGATACAAGCCATTTAGGGCTCCGGCGCTTATTCCTTCAGCGCATGCAGCTACGTTTTCAATAGCAAACTGCTTACGGAGTCTGTAGCGTTCCGTCGCGCAGCCGGGTCTGGGTCCACAGCGTGGTGGCGTTGTCGCAGGGGTACTTGCGGGCCTCGGCCTCGTCGATGTCGACGCCCAAACCGGGCTTGTCGTTGGCGTACACATAGCCGTTGCGGTACTCGGGCAGGCCGGGGAACACGTCCAGCAGCGCATCGCGCGGGCCTTTGAGCTCCTGGATCACGAAGTTCGGCGGCTCGGTGCCCGACCATTCCTGCACCCCGAAATTGCGCGCCGCCAGATCGACATGGATATTCGCCGCATGACCCAGCGGCGACATATCGCCCGGGCCGTGCCAGGCGGTGCGCACGCCAAACTGCTCGGCAAAGATCTGCAGCTTGCGGCCGGCGGTGATGCCGCCGATCTGGCTGAGGTGCACGCGGATGTAGTCGATCAGCCGCTCGACGATCAAAAACTTCCACTCGGCCGGGTTGTTGAACAGCTCGCCCTGGGCCAGCGGCGTGGTGGTCTTGGCGCGCAGCTGGCGCAGCCACTCGCCCTCCTCCAGCGCAATCGCATCTTCCAGAAAGAACAGGTCGAAGGGCTCCAGCGCGCAGGCGAACTGGATGGCCTCGCTGGGCTTGAGGCGTTCGTGCACGTCGTGGCACAGCGCCACGTCAAAGCCGACCTGGCTGCGTATGCCCTCGAACAGCTTCAGCGTGTCGCGCATGTACTGTTTGCTGTCCAGGTAGATGCCGTCCAGCGCGCCCTGCGGCGCAGTCGCCGGCGCTGCGCCGAAGCCGCCGCCGCCGTAGCCGCCGTTCTGGCAGCGGATATGGGTGATGCCCTGCTCGCGGTACTTCTGGATGTTGTCGCACAGCTCGGCCAGGTCGCGGCCATCGGCATGGCGGTAGATAGGCACGCCCTCGCGGCACTTGCCGCCGAACAGCTGGTACAGCGGCATCTGGGCCATCTTGCCCTTGATGTCCCACAACGCCATGTCCACGCCCGAGATGGCGTTGTTCTCAATCGGCCCGTTGCGCCAGTAGGCGTTCTGGTGCATCAGCTGCCACAGCTCTTCAATGGCACTGGCGTCGCGGCCCAGCAGCAGCGGTTTCAGATACTGCTCCAGCAGGCACTGCACCGCCAGCTGGCGGTAGGCAAAGGTCGCGCAGCCCAGGCCGTACAGGCCCGGCTGGTTGGTCTCGATCTTCACCACCAGCAGGTTGATGCCTTCGGGCGCGGTGAGTATGACTTTGACGTCGGTGATCAGGGTAGCCATGTTTCTTTTCTCTCAATCGAAGTTCAGCAGCACCTTCATGGCCTGCGAGCGGTCAGCCGCCAGGGCAAAGGCCCGGGCCGAATCGCGGTAGGACAGCGTGGCCGAGATCAGCGGTTTGACATCCACCAGGCCCTTGTTCAGCAGCTCCACCGCCATGGCGAATTCCTCGTGGAAACGGAAGGCACCGCGCAGGTCGAACTCCTTGGCCACCAAGGTGTTGATGGGCAGCGTCATTTCGCCGCCCAGGCCCAGCTGCACCAGGATGCCGCGCGGCCGCAGGGTGTCGAGCGCACCGCGCAGCGCGCGTTCGTTGCCGCTGGCTTCGAACAGCACATCGAACTGGCCTTTGTCGGCCTTGAAGCGGGCCAGGCCCTCGGGCTCGTCGGCCACGTTGATGGCCTCGTCGGCGCCGACCTTGAGCGCCTTGCCCAGGGTGTGGTCGCTGACATCGGTGGCGACGATATGGGCGGCACCGGCACGCCGGGCCGCCAGAATCACCAGCGCGCCTATCGGCCCGCAGCCCGTGACCAGCACCGACTTGCCCAGCAGCGAACCGGCGCGGCGCACCGCATGCAGCGCCACCGCCAGCGGCTCGGTCATCGAGCCCTCGCCATCGCTGACGCTGGCCGCCAGCCGGTGTGCCTGGTGCGGCTCGACCACGATCTCCTGACGGAACGCGCCCTGCACATGCGGGTTGCGCATGGCGCTGCCGTAGTAGCGCATGTCCAGGCAGTGGTTCTGCAAACCCTGCTGGCAGTAACGGCACTGGCCGCAAGGTCTGCTAGGGCAGACGGCGATGCGCTCGCCCACGGCGAAGCCGCTCACCGCACTGCCCACAGCGTCGATGACGCCAGCGATCTCATGGCCTAACACCATCGGTTCCTGCAGGCGGATGGTGCCGAAGCCCCCGTGGTTGTAGTAGTGCAGGTCCGAGCCGCAGATGCCGCCGCAGCGCACCCGCACGCGCAGCTGGCCGGGGCCGAGCTCCGCGGTGGGGAAGGTTTCGACGCGCAAGTCGCCGGCGGCGTGGATGACGAGGGCTTCCATGGTGCTATGCCTTTGTGCGCGGATTTACTTCTGCAGATGGATGTCGCCGACCAGCTTCTTGAAGTGGTTGGAGGCGTTGTTCATGAAGACCTGGAACGGCTCGCCGTCCATATAGGCGGGCTGCAAATTGGCCTTTACCAGCGCCTCGCGGAAGGCCGGGTCTTCGCCAGTCTTGCGGGCGGCTTCACGCAGGTACTGCACGACTTCGGGTGCGGTGCCCAGCGGCACGCCCAGGCCGCGCCAGGTGCCCATCACCAGGTCCACGCCTTTTTCCTTGAAGGTCACCACCTTGTCGAACGGCGCGGGCAGGCGGCGCTCGGCCATGGCCACCAGCACGCGCACCTTGCCTGCCGCCACGTGCGAGCCGATTTCGGCCGGGCTGACGGTGATCGCATCCACATGTCCGCCGACCAGGGCCAGCACGCTAGGCGCTGCGCCTTGGAATGGCACGTGGTTGAAGCGCACCTCGGTTTTCTCTTCCACCGCGGCCGCCGCCAGGTGCCAGATGGTGCCGGTGCCGGCATTGCCCATGGACACCGTGCCGGGCTGCTTGCGTACCTGGGCCAACAACTCGTCGATCGACTGCCAGGGTGCATCGCTGCGCACCGCGATCAGGCCCGGGTCGCCGTTCAAGCGGGCGATAGGGATGAAGTCCTTGGTCGTTACCTTGCTGATGCCGACATGGGAAATGATGGCCAGCTCGGAGATCAGCACGCCGATCTTGTAGCCGTCGGGCGTGGCGCGCTGCACCTCGGTCATGCCGATGCCGCCGCCCGCGCCCGGCTTGTTGCTGACGATGAAGGGCTGGGGCACGTACTTCTTGGCTGTTTCGGCAAACAGCCGCGCCATCACATCGGTGCCACCGCCAGCCGAGGACGGGACGACGATCTCAATGGGGCGCGCCGGATAGTCGGCAGCGGCCACGGAGGTGGAGAACAAGCTGCTCGCCAGTACGGCGGCCACAGCGGAAATGCACAGGCGGATGGATGTCATGGTGGTCTCGAGAAGGGATGAAAAGAGGGGCCGTCACAGCACGGCGAGCATGCCGCCGTCGACGTAGATGATTTGCCCGCTGACATAGTCAGAGGCGGCGGAGGCCAGGTAGACCGCGGTGCCGGCCAGCTCATCGGCACGGCCCCAGCGGCGCGCTGGCGTGCGTCCCTTGACCCAGGCGTCGAAAGCCGGGTTCTGCAGCAGCGCGGTATTCATCTCGGTGGCCATGTAGCCGGGGCCGATGGCATTGGCCTGGATGCCGTGCTCTGTCCATTCGGCGGCCATGGCACGGGTCAGCATCTTGATGCCGCCCTTGGCCGCCGTGTACGGGCCGACCGTGGCGCGCGCCGCCTCGCTGGTCAGCGAACCGATGTTGATGACCTTGCCGCCGCGGCCGCGCGCAATCATGCGCTTGGCGGCCTGCTTGCCGACGATGAAAGCGCTGGTGAGGTTGGTGTCGATCACGCGCTGCCAGTCCTTGAGCTCCAGATCGACCAGGGGCATGCGGTGCTGTATGCCGGCGTTGTTGATCAGGATGTCGATCTCTATGCCTTGCTGGTCCAGCGACGCGAACGCGGCGTCGACGGCGGCTTCGTCGGTCACGTCGAACGGCAGTCCCAGCGCGTCGTGGCCCTGGGCGCGCAGCTGGGCCACGGCCTGCGCAACCTGCTCGGTGTTGCGCGCATTGATCACAACTTTGGCGCCCGCCTCGGCCAGGCCCTGGGCGAATCCGTAGCCCAGGCCGCGCGCGGACCCGGTGATGAGCGCCGTGCGCCCGGTCAAGTCAAACAATGGGGACATGGGGTTCCTCTATCAGGTGAATCAGGTGAAATCGATACGGTGTGCGGCGTGGACGGTTCCGCCGCGCAGGCCGACCTCGCCCAGGCCGGGAAAGCGGACCACGACATCGGCATCCTTCGGGCTGGGAATCGCGCCCACCCAGGAGCCGGTGGTGACCACGCTGTGCGCCGCCACCGTACGGTCATGGCGCGTGGCGTGGCGCAGCCAGATCGGCAGCAGCCACAGCGGATCGCCCAGGGAATAGGCGCCCGTATTGGCGATCACCGGCGTGCCGCCGAAGCGGACTTCGCAGCGTTGGTTCGCCCAATCGTGCGCGCGCCAGGGCATCCATGCACCCAGGACCAACGCGCCGTGCGAGCCCTGGTCGGCCAGCCGCAAGGCGGGCGGCGCCTGCAGCCCTTCATCCCAACGCGAATCGGCAATCTCAATGGCGACGGCCATTGCGTCCACCAGGGCCGGTGCATCGGCATGGGTCAGGCGCTGCGCGCGCTCGGGCGTCACATCTTCCGCCAGGCGCAGCACGATCTCGGCCTCCACGGCCGGCGTGTGGAAGGACACATTCGCCAGCGTGTCCCCGGCCACCCGCACGCCAGCGGACGGCAGCGCCGCATGGCTCAGCACGGACTCCCGGGACGCCCCGCCCGACTTCCAGTAGCGCGGCCCGCCATCGGCAAACCAGCCCAGCGCCTGGGCCACCGCCTCCTGGACGGCATAGGCCTCGTCATCGGTGCTCAGCGCGGCCCGCAAGATTGAGGCTGGGGCTGTTTGGCCGGAACGGCGCGCGGCGACCAAGGCGGCTACGACCTCTTGCGCGGCCGCGGGCAGGGTGAGAGAGGAATGTGTGTTCATGATTTAGGCCAGAGCACGTTGTTCAGCGGCTGGCCGTCCAGCCAACGCTGGATGTTGTCGGCCATGGTCTGCTGGCGCCGGCGCACCGTGCCGGAGGTCCAACCCGACATGTGCGGGGTCATGAGCAGATTCGGCAGCGACGCGAAATCCAGGCGCGACGGCGTGCACTCAGCCTGGTCGGGTGTCGGATAACGGTACCAGGTGTCGATGATGGCGCCGCCGATACGGCGCTGGGCCAGCGCGTCGTACAGCGCCTGCTCATCGATCACCGGGCCGCGCCCAACGTTCAGGATCAGCGCATCAGGCCGCATGGCGGCGAAGGCATCGGCACCGACGATGCCCGTGGTCTGGGCCGTCAAGGGCAGCGAGACCACGATGGCGTCGGCCGATGCCATGAAGGCCGGCAGCTGGTCCAGGGTGAAAGCCTGGTCTACCCGGTCATCCTGGATCGGGCTGCGGTTGGCCACCGTGACCCGCATGCCAAAGGCCTTGGCCCGTGCCAGGATGGCCTGGGAGATATGGCCGAAGCCCAGCAGGCCCAGAGTCTGGGCCCCGAGTTCGCTGCGCAGTGCGGTCGGCCGGCCGGCCCAGTAGGTCCAGCGCTGCTGGCGCAGATCGGCGTCGGCCTGCGCCAGCGGCACATGGCGCTGCAGCAAAGCCGCCATCACGTATTCGGCAATGGCGTGCTCGTGGCCAAAGCAGTTGCACAGCACGGTGCCGGGCGGCAGCAGGGCCGTGTCGATCGCATCCGTACCCGCGGATGGCGCATGGAACAGGCCCGCTTTCTTTGGTGTCGGCATCTCGCGGTTCAGCTTGATGCCGACGATGACGTCGGCGCTCTCGTAGTGTTCGCGCTCGCCGGGGCTGGCCAGCGTGTCGCTCAAATCGATGATCTGGTGCCGTGGGTCGATCAGGGTCTCGAAGCCCTGGCGAAAGTTGGCGGCGTTCTCGCCGTGGAAAGCAATCTTGAGAGTTTTCATGGGCTGTCCTGGTTGGGGTTTATGGCTGCGCTCAGACCGCGCGCGACAAGGCCGGCACGCGGATGCGCTGCCCGCCGCGCTCGAACAGCACGGCCTCGCCGAGATCGAGCGACAGCTGCACGGGCTGGCCGCTGCGCAGATCGCTATAGCCCTGGACCACGACCATCACGTCGTCGCCGCTCTCGCCGTCGTCGCTGTGGGCGGTATTCGCGTGGTCGAGTTTGATGCTGACGATGGACTCGGCCCCCACGTGCTCGACCAGTACCACCTGGCCGGCCAGCACGCCGTGGGCCAGGCCCAGCGCCTGCGGACGGATACCGAGCAACACATCGCGCGGCGCCTGTTGCCCCAGCGCGGCCAGATGTTCGGGCAAGGGCAGTACCGCCTTGCCAATCACCAGACCGCGCGGCTCGATGCGCGCCTCGATCAGGTTCATGGGAGGCGTGCCGATGAAGCGGGCCACAAAGGTGTTTGCCGGATCGGTGTAGATCTCGCGCGGCGTGCCGAACTGCTGCACCTCGCCGTCACGCATCAGCGCGATGCGGGTGCCCATGGTCATCGCCTCGATCTGGTCGTGCGTCACGTAGACGAAGGTGCCCCCCACTTCACGGTGCAGCTTGATGATTTCGGCGCGCATCGAGGTACGCAGCTTGGCGTCGAGGTTGGACAGCGGCTCGTCCATCAGGAACACATCGGGCTGGCGCACCATGGCCCGGCCCAGCGCCACGCGCTGGCGCTGGCCGCCCGACAACGTGCGCGGGTAGCGGTCGAGCATCTCGGTCAGCGCCAGCGTCTTGGCCGTGCGGTCGACCAGGTCACGCACCGCCGGCGACCGCTCGATGCGCCGCTTGGCCAGGCCGCCGATCAGTGGCAGATGGAACCACCAGCGGTGCTCGCGCATGATCAACGGGAAGCTGATGTTGCGCCGCACCGTCATGTGCGGATACAGCGCATACGACTGGAACACAAAGGCCATGTCACGGGCGCTGGGTGGCAAGGTGTCGACGCGGCGCGCACCCACGTGGACCTCGCCACTGGTGACCTGCTCCAGACCGGCCAGCATGCGCAGCAGCGTGGATTTGCCGCAGCCCGAGGGCCCGAGCAGCACGAGGAATTCGCGGTCGGCGACGTCGAACGTGATCTGGTTCGCGGCCTTCTTGCCGCCGAAGATCTTGGTGACGCCCTGGAGGGAGATGGATGCCATGGTGGGTGTCCGGAAAGGGTTAGCCTTTGACGCTGCCGGCGGTCATGCCAGAGACGACGTAGCGCTGCACGAAGAGATAAAAGATGACGGCGGGCAGGGTGTACATCAGCCCGATGGCCATCACGGTATGCATGGGCGTGCTGAGCTCGCCCACAAAGCCGGCCAGGCCGACCGAAGCGGTTTGCAGCCCCTGGTCGCTGATCAGGGTCTGGGCGAACACGTATTCGTTCCAGCCATGGAAGAAGGCGATCACCGCAGCCGCAGCCAGGCTGGGCGCCACCAGCGGCAGCACCATGGTCAGCACGATGCCCAGGCGCGAGCAACCATCGATGCCGGCGGCCTCCTCGATATCGATGGGCACGCCGTCGACCGCCCCCTTGAGGATCAGCGTGATCACCGGTACCGTGAACGCCGTGTTGGCCAGGATCAGGCCGGTCAGGCTATTCAGCAAGCCCAACTGGCCGAAGATCGCGTACAAGGGCACGACCAGCATGGCTTCGGGCAGCATCTGCGTGACGAACAACGCCACACCCAGGATGGCAACCGCCCGCATGCGGTAGCGCGACAGCACATAGGCCGGAAAAATGGCCAGCACGATGCTCAGCGCGGCCGTGCCGAAGGCGACGATGGCGCTGTTCTTCAGCCAGGTGGCGACGGCGGTGGCGCTGAAGGCGTGGCCGTAGACCGCCGCTTGCGACCAGTCGGGCAGCAGGTGCGGCTTGGGGGCGAACAGGTCCGACGACGAGGTCAGCGAGGTGACCAGCATCCAGTAAATTGGGAACGCAGCCACGCCCAGCAACGCCAGCACCAGGATCATGCGCAGCGCGTGGCTCCAGGACAAGGTGCGGCTCATCGCTGCCCCTTGGCGCGCTCGACGCGCTGGGTATAGCGGAAATAGACGATGGTGATGAGCAGCGCAATCGACAGGCCCACCATGCCGACGGCGGCGCCCTGCCCCAGATCGCGGTACACAAAGGCGCGACGGTACAGCTCAATCACCATGGTGTTGGTCGAACCGATCGGGCCGCCCTGCGTCATGAGCCAGATCAGGTCGAAGCGGCGCAGGGACCAGATCGTCAGGAACAGCGCGAGCAGCGCCACCGAGGGCTGGATGGTCGGCCAGACCACGGCGCGGAATACGCTCAGCCGGTCCGCGCCGTCGATCACCGCGGCCTCGCGCAGTTCCGAGGACACGCCCTGCAAGGCGGCCAGGATGACGACCGAGGCAAACGGAAAGATCTGCCAGATGGTCGTCAGCAACACGGCCGGCAAGGCCAGCGCCGGGCTATCGAGCCAGCTCTCCAGGCTGACGGCACCGCCGAGCGCACCCCGCAGATGGTTGAAGATGCCGTACTGGCCGTTGTAGATCCAGATGAAGATCAGGGCCACGGCCACCGGCGGCGCGGCCCATGGAATCGTCACCAGCGCCCGCGCCAGGCCGCGCCCGCGGAACGGCGCGTTGAGCAGCAGCGCGGCGCCCAGGCCCAGGCCGATCGCCGCCACCACGCAGACCACGGTGTAGACGGCGGTGATCAGAAAGACCTGCCGGAACTCCTCCTGCGTCACCAGATCGACGTAGTTCTGCAGCCCGACATAGGTGTGCTGGCCGGGCGACAGCAGCGCGGTCGAGGTAAAGCTCAGGTAGAACTCCTGCACCAGGGGATACCCCTGGAACAGCAGCAGATACAGGGCCACCGGCGCGGCGAACCAGTAGGGCGTCCAGTCGCGCTTGGCCTTCGGCGACGTGACGCCTACGGAAGATGCAGCAGCATGCATGGGGAAGGTCTGCAGTGGGCTGGCTTACTTGCGCAGCACGCGCGACAGGGCCGTGCGCTGGGCGTCGTCCATGGCCTTCTTGGGGTCCACGCCGCCCTGCAAGACCTTGAGTACCTGCTCCAGCACGATCTGCTGGATCTCCGGTGTCTTGACCTCCAGGCCCTGGACCAGCTGCGGCACGCTGTTCACGGCCTGGTCGTCATAGACCTTCAGCCAGGGCCGCTTGGCCATCATCTCCGGGCTGCGCTCGACGACCGTGGCCACGTTGCTGGCGCCCAGCAATTCCTGCAGGTCCTTCTGGTTCTCGGGCTGCAAGGTCCACTTGATGAAGGCTTCGGCGGCGGCCTTGTGCTTGGTGTTGGCATTGATGGTCAGCGCGGTCAGCACCATGCCCTGGGCCCGCGTCGGGAACGGCGACGGCGCGGCCGCAAACGCCAGTTCCGGTGCCTGCAGGCTAAAGATACCCGCCACACCGCCGTTGTCGACCTCCATCGCCACCTTGCGCTCCCAGAACATGCGGCGGTAGGTGGCGGCGTCCGCGCCCTTGGGAATCACGCTCGCGTCATAGATCTGCTTGTAGGCGGTAACGCCCTCGACCACCTTGGCATCGTTCAGGGTCAGATTGCCTTGCGCGTCGCTCCAGCGGCCACCAAAGCCGTAGACGAAGTTGCACAGATCCTGCCAGAAGCCATTGCCCTCGGCCATGGTGGCGCGGTAGGCGTAGCCATAGACACCATTCCCGGTGGCGGCCTTGGCGCTGGCCAGAAATTCGTCGAAGTTCGCCGGTGGCTTGCCGCCCTTGAGCAAGGCCGGGTTGTACAGCAGCACGTAGTTGCTGAGCTCAAACGGCACGCCAAAGCGCTTGCCGCCCACGATCATGTATTTGTCGGGCTCGGTGAACTTGTAGTTGCCGCCCTTGAGCAAATCGTCCAGCGGCAGGATGCTCTTGCTGTTCACGGCTGCGTAGTAGTCGATCGCGTCCATGCGCACCAGGTCGGGCCCTGCGCCGCCGCCCATCTGCGTGAAGACCGTCTTGGCAAAGCTGCCGAAGGGAATGGCGATAGGCGTGATTTCGGCGACAGCCTGGCTCTTGTTGAACTTCTCGACCCAGGCCTTGAGGCGCTCGCCCCGGCCCGCCTCGCTGAACGTGACAGCCGCAAAAGTCAGCGCCTCCTTGGTCTGCGCATGGGCCGCCAGCGGCAGGCCGCCAACCACCACGGCACCCACCAGCGCCGCCATACAGACCGACAACTTGGACAGTTTCTTCATGCTTGTCTCCATCAATGCGGGCCCATGGGCCGCGAAGTTATTCGAATGGGTGGTCTGCAGGCTGCGTCCGGCAATCGACCGAAATGAAGAATAACGTGATATTTCACAAAAGTTCTCGGTGCTTACCCGCATGCATAAGGAATCCGAACGCAATAGAAACTAGCCTCGTTTCCTCTATACAAGCGCTGTACGCCGCTGTGCTGCAGCTTACATATCAGGGTATGCTTGGCAGCTGAACGCATGCGGTAGGGCATGCCATTGCAATCGCAGAAAGAACACTATGGCTTCGTCCCCCGGCTCCCGTTCCGCACTGACGGCCGTTGCTGCGCCGTTGTCGGACGCACCGCGCCGCCGCAGCCAGGTCAACCTGTCCGACCAGGCCTATGAGCAGATCGAAAGCCTGCTGGTCAGCTGCGAGCTCAAACCCGGGCGCTTTCTGGCCACCCACGAGCTGCAGACCCTGGTGGGCCTGGGCCGCACGCCGGTGCACCAGGCCGTCAGCCGGCTGGCGGCCGACACCCTGGTCATCGTCTCGCCGCGCCACGGCATCCAGATCGCCCCGGTCGACCTGACCCGCGAGCGCGTGCTGCTGCAGCTGCGCCGCGACATGGAGCGCTTTGTGATCCGCCTGGCCACCGAGCGCTCCGGCGCCTCGCAGCGCAACCAGATGCTGCACCTGCGCCGCCAGCTGATGGAGCATGGCGCCGACATGACGATTGCGCAGTTCAACCAGGTGGACCGGCGCATCGACCAGCTGTTCCTGGCCGCCGCCAACGAGCCGTTTGTGGAAAGCACGCTGCGCCCGCTGCACACCATCTTCCGGCGCATCGGCTGGATCTACCACATGCAGACGCCCCAGCACACCAACCTGCAGAGCACGGTGGACGGCCATATCGCCGTCATCGACGCGGTGGCCAACGGCCATGTGGATGCGGCGATTGCCGCCTCGGACGGGCTGATGGACTTCGTGGAAAGCATGTTCAGCGTGCTGGAGCGCGAAGTCGCCCCGGCCCTGCTGGACTGCAGCCTGGACGCCATGGACGACACCTTCGCACCTATCGCCAGCGCCTAGACCTTCAAAATTCCATGCCCTGGACGCAGTATCCCGCGCCGTTTCTTGTAACAATAGCTTTACAAAGGCTTAGGGAAGAATGGACGTGGTGACAAAGAAGAAAACCCTGTACGAAATCCTGGCGGTGGCTGCCGATGCCTCCGAGGCCGAGATCCAGGCCGCGTTCGACGCCGCGTCCACCAAGCTGGAGTCGCAGAAAAACCGCATCAGCGCAGACGACTTCGACTTCAAGCTCAAGGTGGTCCAGCTGGCCTTCAAAACCCTGTCCAGCCCCAGCAGCCGCGATGCCTACGACGCCAAGCTGGCCGCGGCAGCCGTGCCGGCGCCAGCGCCAGTCGCCGCCGCGCCCTCGCTGGCCTTGGTGCCGCTGCAGGCTGATGCCGAAGCCTTGTCGCTGCGCGCCGAAGCCATGGCTTTGCGGGCCGACGCCATGACTCTGCGCGCCGATGCGATGGCGCTGCGCTCCGGCGCCGCGCCGTTCCGCGAGAGCCGCAGCTTCGCGTCCAGCAGCGAACCGGTGGTATCCGGCCTGGCGCCGCTGCTGCGCAAGATTCTGATGGTGCTGGGAACCCTGTTTGCGATTGCCGCAGTCGCCCAATCCGTCAGCCTGCTGCTGGCCAACCGCCGGGCCGAAATGGCCGCAACCGCGGCCGCCCAGGCCAGCGAGAAAGTGCTGCTGCAGGAGTACTACCAGGCCCACGGCGTGCGCCCGGCCAACAAGGCCGAACTGGATGCGCTGGAAGCCGAAAACCGCCGCAAGGAGAACGAAAAACGCACGGTGGAGCGCGAGAAAAGCAAGGTCGAACAGGACGCGCGCCGCTTCGAAGAAGAATCCCGGCGCCGCGGCGAACAGGTGGCCGCCGACCTGCGCATGGCCGAGCTGCAGGCCAAGGAACAGGCGCGGCGCGACGACGAACGCCGCGAATGGCAGCAGAAGGAAGACCAGCGCCTCAAGGAGCAGACCGAGCGCATGCGCATAGAGCGGCAAAAAGCCGAATGGCGCGAAGTGCTGCGCCGCTGACCCGCATGAACTACTACGAGCTACTGGAGGTCAGCCCGAACGCCAGCAAGGAGGTGCTGCGCGCCGCCTACAAAAGCCTGATGCAACGCCACCACCCGGACAAGCACCAGGCCGACAGCGCCATGGCCAACCGGGCCGCGCTGATCGCGCAAGCCTACGGCGTGCTGTCGGATGCCGGCCAGCGCGCGGCCTACGATGCGCAGCTGAAACAAGCCGCCGTGCGGCCCGCGCTGCCTACCGGATACACGGTGCCCCGGCCGCGCCGACCCGCAGCGCCAGCCCCCACGTCCAACGGCTACCTGTGGCTGCTGGCCATCGTGATCCTGGCGGCCGGTGGACTGATGTGGTCGCTATCGTCGAAGAAGAAACCGGCGCTGCCCACGGCGACAGCCGTGCTGGTAGCAGGCGCCCCGGCGCTGCCGGACAAGCTCCCCAGCGCCGAGCCGGCCAAAACCAGCCCCACCGCCGAGGTCCGCAAACTGTCCCTGCTGGGCTCCGAGCTGCGGGTGGTGCTGGCTAGCACCGAGCCGCTGGCAGACGGTGTGGAAAGCAGCCGGCACATCCTGTCCATCCCCGCCGTGACGGTGGAGATCGGCAACATCGAGTCCGATAAATTCGCCAGCCTGCTCACCCAGCACCAGGACGAGGTGATCCAGAAGCTGTCGGAAAAGCTGGCCTACGCCCCCTACGCCGAGCTGCGCATCGAGGGCGACAAGTTCCTGAACCGCTTTATCGCCGACGCACTGCGCGATATCACCGGCACGCAGGGCCTGGGCGACAAGGCCAACGCCGGCAGCCTGGACCCGAACCGCTACGGCGTGGTCGCGGTGTCGCTGCCCGCCTCGTTTGCATTGCGCTAGAAATAAAGCTTTTCAGGCTGCCAGCGCAGACTTCACCTGCGCCGGCAGCTCTCTATTCCATAGCAGATTAGGGCATGGAAGCCAGCAGCGCCGCGTTGCCACCAGCAGCCGTGGTGTTCACCGTCAGCGTCTGCTCGGCGCAGAAGCGGTACAGATAGTGCGGGCCGCCGGCTTTGGGGCCGGTGCCGCTCAGGCCTTCGCCGCCGAAGGGCTGGACGCCGACCACCGCGCCGATGATGTTGCGGTTGATGTAGACGTTGCCGATGTGGGCGGCCGCGGCCAGCGCGTGGGCCCGGCTGTCGATGCGGGTCTGTATGCCCAGCGTCAGGCCGTAGCCCAGCGCATTGATCTGCTCGATCACCGCCTGCGGATCGCCGGACCAGCGCACGATGTGCAGCACCGGGCCAAAGATTTCCTGCGCCACGTCGCTCACCTGCTTCAGCTCGAATGCCTGTGGCGCTATCAAATTAGCAGCTGCCCGCGCAGGTGCTGATTGCGCCAGCAAGGGTTTTGCCGTGGAGTGCAAGCGTTGGATGTGCTTCTGGATGCCGTCAAAGGCTTCCTTGTCGATCACCGGGCCCACGTCAGTCGCCCACTCTGCCGTGTTGCCCAGCACCAGTTCCTTGGCCGCGCCCTGGACCATTTCGATCACGTGGTCGGCAATGGCTTCGTGCACGCACAGCAGGCGCAACGCCGAGCAGCGCTGGCCGGCGCTGCGGAAGGCGCTTTGCACCACGGCGTCGACCACCTGCTCGGGCAGGGCCGTACTGTCGACCAGCATGGCGTTGATGCCGCCGGTCTCGGCGATCAGCGGCACGATGGGGCCGTCCTTGGCGGCCAGCGCACGGTTGATGGTGCGGGCTACCGGGGTCGAGCCGGTGAACACCACACCGGCAATGCCGGGCAGCGCCACCAGGGCCGCACCCACGGTTTCGCCCGGGCCGTGCAGCAGCTGCACCGCGGCTTCTGGCACCCCCACCGAGTGCAGCAGGCGCACGGCTTCCAGCGCGACGAACGGGGTTTGCTCGGCCGGCTTGGCCAGCACGGTGTTGCCGGTGGCCAGTGCCGCCGCGACCTGGCCCATGAAGATCGCCAGCGGGAAGTTCCAGGGGCTGATGCAGACCCAGACGCCGCGGGCGCTCAGGCGCAGCTCGTTGGTTTCGCCGGTCGGGCCGGGCAAGGCGACGGGCGCCATGATGCGCTCAGCCTCGTCGGCGTAGAAGCGCAAGAAGTCCACGGCTTCGCGCACTTCGGACACGGCGTCGCCCCAGGTCTTGAAGGCTTCTTTGACCAGGATGGCGCAGAAGCGCGGCATCTGGTGTTCCAGCGCGTCGGCGCTCTGGCGCAGCAGCGCGGCGCGCTCGGCGACCGGGGCTTTGCTCCAGATTTTGTAGCTAGTTGCGCTGGTGGCATATGCGCTAGCGGCCTGTTTGGCATCAAATTCTGGCACCGAGGGAACGGTCAGGTTGTCAAAGGCGGTTTGCAGCGCAGCGCGCTGGGTGGCGACTTCCAGGTCCAGGCCGGCGCTGTTCTTGCGGCCGGCACCGAACAGCTTGGGCGGCAGCACGAAGGCCGATTCCGGCTCCAGGCGCAGGGGCGACACCAGGATTTCTTCCATACCCACCGACTCGTCGGCCAGTTGGTGCACGAAGGACGAGTTCGCGCCGTTTTCCAGCAGACGCCGCACCAGGTAGGCCAGCAGGTCGCGGTGCTTGCCCACCGGGGCGTAGACGCGGCAGCCGATCAGCGGGTTCTTCAACACCTCGCGGTACACGCCCTCGCCCATGCCGTGCAGGCGCTGCAGCTCGAACGGATTGCCGCTCTTGGCCGCCAGGCTCAGGATGGCGGCGATGGTGGCGGCATTGTGGGTAGCGAACTGCGGATAGATGGCGTCGGGCGCGTCCAGCAGCGCCTTGGCGCAGGCCAGGTAGGACACATCGGTGTGGTGCTTGTGGGTGAACACCGGGTAGTGCGGCAGACCCAGCTCTTGGGCGCGCTTGATTTCCGAGTCCCAGTACGCGCCTTTGACCAAGCGGCACATCAGGCGCAGCTTGTATTTGCGGCCTATGCTGGCGATGTGTTCGATCAGCTCCAGCGCCCGGGTCTGGTAGGCCTGCATGGCCAGGCCGAAGCCGCGCCACTGCGGCTGGTGCTGGGCCACCAGGGCAGCCAGTGCTTCGAACACGTCCAGCGACAGCTCCAGGCGGTCGACTTCTTCGGCATCGATGGTCAGGTTGATGTTGGCGCGGGCGGCCTGCTCGCACAGGCTCCAGACGCGCGGCACCAGCTCGGCCAGCACGCGCTCGCGCTGGGTCCATTCGTAGCGCGGGTGCAAGGCGCTGAGCTTGATGGAAATACCGTCATTTTTCTCAGTAGCGCCCGTCTTGTCTGCGCGGGCAGCTATGGCTTCGATAGCATTCTTGTAGCTTTGCAGGTAGTTCAGCGCGTCGGCATCGGTGCGCGCGCCCTCGCCCAGCATGTCGTAGCTATAGGTCAGCTGGGCCTGCTTTTTGCGCGCGGCATCGGCCTCGTCCATGGCGTCGCCAATGGTTTGACCCAGTACGAACTGGCGGCCCAGCAGCTGGACGGCGCGCACGGTGGCGGCGACGACGGTCTTGGCACCGAGCTTGGTGAGCAGGCCTTGCGGGGCCTCGGCATCGGGCAGGAATTTCTTCGACAAAGCGATGGCGCTGCTGGACAGCTTGGCCAGGGTGGAGCGGCCCAGCACCTGGGCGGCGCCGGTTTCGTCCATGCCGTCAAAGTCGGCGCGGCCCAATTGGTCGGCGGTCAGGGCGATGGCGGTTTCGGCATCGGGCACGCGCAGCAGGGCTTCGGCCAGGCGCATCAGGGCCAGGCCCTCGGCGCTGGAGATCGGGTATTCGCGCAGCAGGCTTTCCATGGCCCAGAACGGCGGCGGGTTGTCGCGCACCGCCTGTACCCAGGGGCGCGCGGGGGCCGAGGCAACAGCCCATTCCAGCGCACCCGACAGGGCGGCAAGGCGGTGGGCGACGACTTCGGCCTCGGGCCGGTAGGGGGTGGGCAAGCGCATGGTGAACTCCGGTGGAAATTGAGGGTCTACAGATTGCAATATCCGCTAGTTTGCCGCGCCAATATCCGATAGTTTCACCAAATTTCTACGTCAAACTAGTTTTTAAAACTACAAACCAAGATTACTGCGCGATCATGGGAAAGGCGTTGCGCAGCCCCGAGATCAGCATCTGCACCGCCATCGCGGCCAGCAGCAAGCCCATCAGGCGTTCGAGTGCGATCAGGCCCGATTTGCCGATGCGCCGCGCCAGCCCATTGGCCGACAGCAGTACCAGCCAGACCACCACCATGCTCAGGGTGATGGCGCCGGCCCAGGTCCAGGCGCGCTCGGGCTGGCGCGAGGCCAGCAGCAGCACCGTGGCCAGCGACGACGGGCCGGCGATCATGGGGATGGCCAGCGGCACCAGCATGGGCTCGGCCTCTTGCTCGGGGCCGGAGAAGCTGACGCCCATGCTCGGGAAGGCCATGCCCATGGCGATCAGGAACAGGATCACGCCGCCGGCGATTTCCAGCGAGGCGTCGGTGAGGTGCATGACGTGCAGCAGCCGGTCGCCGACCAGCATGAAGACCAGCAGGATGGCCAGCGCAAACAGGCATTCGCGGGTGATGAGCAGAAAGCGCCGCTCCTTGGGCGTATCACGCAGCAGACTGAGCACGATGGGCACATTGCCCAGCGGGTCCATGACGATCAGCAGGACCAGCAGGGCGGACAGAAAGTCATGTGGCATCGGTGACTTGGCGCATCAGCGTGCTTTTGCCAAACAGACTTTCCACCAAGTCGACCGCCAGTTCGGCGGTCTGGTTGCGCACATCCAGCGCGGGGTTCAGTTCGACGATGTCCAGCGAGGCCAGAAGGCCGGTGTCGGCAATCATCTCCATGCACAGCTGGGCTTCGCGGTAGTTGGGGCCGCCGCGCACCGTGGTGCCGACGCCGGGAGCGATGACCGGGTCCAGAAAGTCCACGTCCAGGCTGACATGCAAGTGGGTATTGGCATCCAGGCCATCCAGCGCCATTTCCATGGTGTGGCGTATGCCCATCTCGTCGATGAAGCGCATGTCGAAGACTTCAATGCCCATCTCGTGGACAAAGCGCTTCTCGCCGGCGTCGACGCTGCGGATGCCGATTTGCACGATCTCGCGCGGGCTGATGGCCGGCACATGGCCGCCGATCTCGACCAGCTCGCGCGGGCCATGGCCGCACAGACAGGCCACCGGCATGCCGTGGATATTGCCGCTGGGGGTCAGCGCCGCGGTGTTGAAGTCGGCATGCGCATCCAGCCACAGCACGCGCAGCTTCTTGCCGGTTTCGCGGCAATGGCGGGCGACCGCGCTGATCGAGCCAATGCCCAGGCAGTGGTCGCCACCCAGCATGATGGGCAGGCGGCCGGATTGCAGTTCGAAATGCACCACCTTGTGCACCAACTCATTCCACTGCGCAACCTCGGGGAGATGGCGGTAGCCGTCGACCGGCTCCTGCCAGGGATTCGCCGGACCGCGGATATTGCCGCAGTCGCGCACGTCCAGACCCGACTGCTGCAGCGCGAGGGCCAAGCCGGCCACGCGCAAGGCCTCGGGGCCCATGCGCGCGCCGCGCACGCCCGCGCCTACGTCGGTGGGTACGCCAATCAGGCTTACGCCCATGCTGGTATTGCTCATGCTGCTATTGTTTCTGGTAGTGGGGCGGGTGCCACGGCGCGGAGCACGGTGGGGCGTACCAGACTATACAAATCTTTCGGGTCGGCGAGGTCGGGAATCAGCGCCAGGCGCTGGCCCAGGCCGAGTTCGCGGGCGGTGTCACGCATAAAGCGCAGGGCCGAATAGTCTTCCATCGCAAAGCCTACCGAGTCGAACACGGTGATCTGGGTGGCGCTGCTGCGGCCGGTGGCGGTGCCGGCCAGCACGTTCCACAGCTCGGTCACGGCGAAGTCGGTCGGCAGCTGCTGCAGGTCACCTTCAATACGGGTTTGCGGCTCGTATTCGACAAACACGCTGGCGGCACGCAGCACATCGGGGTGCAGCTCGGTCTTGCCAGGGCAGTCGCCGCCCACGCCATTGATGTGCATGCCAGGCTCCAGCATCTCGGGCGTGAGGATGGTGGCATTGGTCTTGTCGGCCGTGACCGTGGTCACGATGTCGGCACCACGCACGGCCTCGGCCGTGCTGGCGCAGATCACCACCTTGAGAGCGGTGGCACGCAGATTGTCGGCCAGCTTGGCGGTGGCCAACGGATCGGTGTCGAACAGGCGGACTTCCTGGATGCCCATCAGGTGGTGGAAGGCCAGGGCCTGGAATTCGCTTTGTGCGCCATTGCCGATCAGCGCCATGCTGCGGCTGTTCGGGCGGGCCAGTGCACGGGCCGCGACCACGGAGGTAGCCGCGGTGCGGATGGCGGTGGTCAAGGTCAGCTCGCTCAGCAGCTCGGGCACGCCGGTGGCCACATCGGCCAGCAGGCCAAACGCCATTACCGTGGGCAGGCCGTGCAGGGCATTGTTCTTGGGGTGGCCGTTGACGTACTTGAAGGCGTAGCTGTGCGCATCGGCAATCGGCATCAGCTCGATCACGCCATCCGCCGAGTGGCTGGCGACACGTGCGCATTTGTCAAATTCAGGCCAGCGCAGAAAGTCCGCATGGATCGCATCGGCCATGCCGCGCAGGCAGGCATCCAGGCCCTTGCGCTGGACGATGGTGGCCACATCGTGGGCGCTGAGAAAAGGGGTGGTGGCGAGTGAGGTGGTGCTGTTCATGGTGCGGGCCTTTGGCGTGCTTTGGCTTGGAGTGACCTGCATGCGCTTGGGGCCATCTGGCTTTCAGCACCTGCAGATCCGTGGAATGCAGCCAGTGTCGCAAGATGCCATGTCAATGTATATCGCCAACAATGCCATCTTTATGCTGAAATATTGACAATATGGCAAACATTTCTGCCAAAACATCAGCCACCTCTGTGCAGACCAAAAAAAAGCCACCCGACATGCCGGGTGGCTTTTTTACGATTGCTAAATGCAAACCGGCATCACGCCGGCAGGCAATTAGAACGCGTGGCGGATGCCCACAGAGTACAGGTTGCCCTTTTCCTTAACCGAAGCTTGCTTGATTTCGGTCAAGTTGAAGCCGGTGTACACGGAAGTACGCTTGGACAGGCTGTACGAAGCGCCCAGTGCGAAACCGGTGCTCTTGCGATCTGCAACGCCAGCATTTTCAGCATTGGCACGGGCAAAACCGGTCGAAACAACCAGGCTTGCACCGACTGGAACGTCCACACCGATTTGAACGGTATTTTCTTTGTCGTCACCCAGATCGGTGTTCTTCACGTTGCGGTAGCTGGCCAACAGCTTAGCCACGCCGAGGTCGTAAGTGGCGTTGATCAAGTTGTGCTTGGTAGCAATGCCGGGCGTGACATTCTTTTTGTCATTTTGGTAAGCGTAACCAACATACAGCGGGCCGCCAGCATACTGCACATTAAAGGCGTATACGTTGCGAGCGTTGGTAGTAGCTGTCTTGTTCTCACCCAGAGCGTAGCTAACAGCACCGCTGAAACCACCAAGGTTAGGGGTCAGGTACTTGATTTGGTTCAGAGGATTCGAAACGTAGCCAGCTTGGATGTAAGCGGTAGGCGACAGGATGGAGTCGAACACTGCATTGGCCGTACCGTGGATATCATCCAGAGGGGTATAGGAGTTACCCAGTTGAACTTCACCGAAACCACCGGACAAACCAACATACGATTGGCGATTGAACAGGCCAGCAGCTTTGCCCGTGCCGGTATCAATGTTGAAACCGCTTTCCAGAACGAAATTAGCCTTCAGGCCACCGCCCAGATCTTCGGAGCCCTTGATACCCCAACGGCTGCCAGAAACACCGCCGCTTTCCAGCAGCGTCTCACGCAAACCCTTAGAAATTGTACCGGTCGCTGGATCGTAAGTGACTGGCTTGCTGGACTGCAAGTTGATGTCGGCAATACCGTACAAGGTAACGGAAGACTGGGCCATTGCGGCGCCGGTGGAGGCCAAAACAGCCAAAGCAATCAGACTTTTTTTCATGGGTTTCCTAACGGGGTTGAAAAATTGGTGTTCGAAGTTTGCCGCAAAAGATTCAGCAACTAGCGATAACCCTATAAAAACCTCTTCCATTGTTGTAATAACCACACAATATGACGGCTTCTTTACATCGTATCGATTTGCAACAACATTTTTGACCTTCAAACTACTAATTTATAGAACTTATTGCCAGCCAGTTGACACATAGGCAATCGCTCATACCAGAATGGAAACATGGACGCAATTGACCAACAACTGATATCGCTGCTGCGCAAGGACGCCAGAACCACGGTTGCAACCCTGGCGCAAAAGCTGGATGTTTCACGCGGTACGGTGACCAATCGCATCACCAAGCTGGAAGATGCGGGCGTGATCGTGGGCTATACGGTACGGCTCAGACCCGATGCACAACCCCAGGGCATCAGCGCCTGGATGTCGATTGCAGTGGCCGGTAACGCCACCCGCGCCGTGATCAGCAGCCTGCTGGGCGAGCCCGGTGTTGCAACCCTGCATGACACCAATGGCCGCTGGGATCTGCTGGCCGAATTGCGAGCCGCCAACCTGTCCGAGTTGTCCCAAGTGCTGGAGCGCATCCGCTTGGTGCAGGGCATCAGCAGCACCGAAACCAGCATCCACTTAGAAACCTACCGCCTGTCGTGAGCACCACTTTGCTTGACCTGGACCGCATCGACCTGAAGATCCTGGATTTTTTACAGGAGGATGGGCGCATATCCAATCTGAAGCTGGCCGAAAAGGTAGCGTTATCGCCTACTGCCGTATTGGCGCGGGTGCAAAGGCTGACCAAGGACGGCTACATACTGGGCTACGAGGCGCGGCTGAATCCGTTGCAGCTGGGCGCATCGATGATGGTGTTTGTCGAGGTGCTGCTGGACCGCACCACCCCCAATGTCTTCGATGCCTTCAAAGCCGCCGTGCAGGTACGGCCTGAAATCATGGAGTGCCATATGGTGGCGGGCGGGTTTGACTACCTGCTCAAGACCCGCATGGCGGATATGCTGGCCTACCGAGAATTTGCGGGCACGGTGCTGTGGCAGCTGCCGGGCGTGCGCGAAACCCGCACCTATGCGGTAATGGAAGAAGTCAAGAACTCCACCCGCCTGCGCTTGCTATGAAATCAGAAACCCTGCTGGGCATTCTGAGTCATGGCCGCTGGCCAACCGCAGCGGTACATCGGTCCATCCGCTGCGACGGCAACCGCCCATGAAAACCACGGCCCTGAACGCCCCTGACGAGCAGACCAGCCTGCTCGCCACACTCCAGCAAGCCCACTTCAGAGTGGCCATGCTGATGGTGCTGGCACTCGGGTTCGCCCTGACCTTGGCCGCATTGATGGCCCTGCGCGCATCGGCCCAACACAACCTGCAGCACGTGGCGCGCTCCATCGCCTATGCCACCGAAGCAGCTGCCGCATTCAAAGACACGACGGCCATACAGGAAGCACTGGGCCAAATCGCCAGCCAGGAGTCCCTGGCCCATGCCCACGTCCTAGATGCCAAGGGCGCGGTGCTCGGCCAGTACCAGCGCAACTCCAACAGCCTGCTCAATACCGTGGGGGACCGCATGGTCAGCCTGCTGCTCACGCAGCCAACCACCGCTGCCGTGGTGTTCCAGGGCAAGCAGATTGGCGAGGTGCGGCTGCGAGGCGATGGCTCCAGCTTCGTCTGGTTCTTGTTCTCCGGCTTGGCCGGCATGCTGGTATGCCTGGCCTTGGGTGGCCTGGCCATGCGGCAGCTATCACGCCGCGTCCGACGCGACATCATGCAGCCGTTGCAAGCGCTGATCGCCCTCACCCATGCGGCCCGCCAGGAGCGGTCGACGCAGAGCCGCGCACCCGCGTCGAAAATTACCGAGTTGCACCAACTGGGCGAAGGCTTCAATGCGCTGCTGGAAGAAATCGAAGCCCATCAGACCCCACTCCACCAGGAAAGCCTGTCGCAAACGCATCTGGCCAACCATGACAGCCTGACCGGCCTGCCGAACCGCGCCTACTTTCGCCGCCGCCTGACGCGCGTACTGCAAGAGAACCAAACCGAGGGCCGTGGACTGGCAGTGCTGTACCTCGACCACGACCATTTCAAATCCGTCAACGACCGGTACGGGCACGCCACGGGCGACGCGCTGCTGGCAGAAGTGGCCAAACGGGTACGCGCCCAGATCCGCGATAACGACGTAGTAGCCCGCCTGGGTGGCGACGAGTTCGCGGTTTTGCTGACACCGCTGCCCAACGTTGAGGATGCAACACGCATTTCCGACAAGATCATTGCCAGCATGTCCGAGCCATTGCCGCAGCGCCCCGCAGACCGTATCGTGCCATCGCTAAGCATCGGTATTGCAATCTACCCTGTCCATGGCCAAACCGCAGAGCAGCTCTTGCGTGCAGCCGACAGCGCGATGTACCGCAGCAAAACCCAACAACGCGGCCGGCACCTTATTTCCAACACAGAGGTCGACACCTCAGACCTCAGGGAATCTCTGCAATACCGGCAACCCGGCCGCCAAAAATAGCCGTACCTACCCGCACCATGCTGCTGCCAGCCGCCACGGCCGCCTCCAAGTCAGCGGTCATGCCCATGGACAAAGTATCGAATTGCGCAGCCCCCGGCAGGCTGGCGGCCATCGCATCAAACAAGGCTTTGGCCTGCCGCAGCGCCACCAGCTGACCCTCGTAATCGCTGACAGGCTCAGGAATCACCATCAGGCCACGCAAACACAAGCGCGGCAGCTCCGCAACCTGGGCTGCCAGGGCTAGAGCTTCATCGGGGTGGATGCCCGACTTGGTCAACCCGCCGTCCACATTGGCCTGCAGACACACTTGCAACGGCGGCAAATGCGCGGGGCGCTGGTCGCTGAGCCGCTGGGCAATCTTCAGCCGGTCAATCGTATGCACCCAGTCAAAATGCTCGGCGACCAGCCGGCTTTTGTTGCTCTGGATCGGGCCTATGCAATGCCACTCCAAGGGCAGATCCCGCAAAGCGGTAATTTTGTCGACCGCCTCCTGGATATAGTTTTCACCAAACCGAGCTTGCCCGGCCGCAAAGGCCTCGCGCACCGCCTCGGGGCCCCAGGTTTTGGAAACCGCCAGCAAAGTCACACTATCGACGGGGCGGGACACCTGCGCGCAGGCTGTAGCGATACGTGCACGAACGCCTTGGAGATTGTTACTAATGGTAGTCATAATCAAACCCACAGCGTACCAAACATCGAGGGATCCGTGGACATCACCCAACTGCTCGCGTTCAGCGTAAAGAACAAGGCTTCGGACTTGCATTTGTCGGCCGGGCTACCGCCCATGATCCGGGTGCATGGCGATGTACGGCGCATCAACGTCGATCCGCTGGACCACAAAACCGTGCACGCCATGGTCTACGACATCATGAGCGACAGCCAGCGCAAACACTACGAAGAGTTTCTGGAAGTCGATTTCTCGTTCGAGATCGAAGGCCTGGCGCGCTTCCGGGTCAACGCCTTCAACCACGCCCGGGGTGCGGGCGCCGTGCTGCGGACCATTCCCTCCAAGATCCTGACGCTAGAGCAGCTCAATGCGCCCAAGATCTTTGGTGATCTGGCCCTCAAGCCGCGCGGCATGGTGCTGGTCACCGGGCCGACCGGCTCGGGCAAGTCGACCACGTTGGCGGCCATGGTGAACCACCTTAACGAAACCGAATACGGCCATGTGCTGACGGTCGAAGACCCCATCGAGTTCGTCCACGAATCCAAGAAGTGCCTGGTCAACCAGCGCGAAGTCGGCCCGCATACCCTGAGCTTTGCAGCCGCCCTGCGCTCGGCCCTGCGCGAAGATCCTGACGCGATTCTGGTGGGCGAAATGCGCGATCTGGAAACCATCCGCTTGGCCATGACGGCGGCGGAAACCGGGCATCTGGTGTTCGGCACCCTGCACACCTCCAGCGCCGCCAAGACCATAGACCGGATCATCGACGTGTTCCCGGCTGAAGAGAAAGAAATGGTCCGCGCCATGCTGTCCGAATCACTGCAGGCCGTAATCTCGCAAACCCTGTGCAAAACCAAGGACGGCCAGGGCCGGGTGGCGGCACACGAAATCATGCTGGGCACCAGCGCGATCCGCAACCTGATCCGCGAAGCCAAGGTGGCGCAGATGTACTCCACCATCCAGACCGGCAACAGCGTCGGCATGCAAACCCTGGACCAGAATCTGACCGACCTGGTGCGCCGCAATATCATCAGCCCTGCAGAAGCCCGGGGCAAAGCCAAAATTCCTGAGAATTTCCCAGGTTGACCATGACAGACCACTGGAGCACCCCATGAAGGGTATTCTCGACTTTCTACTCGCCAAATCGGGCCCGAAGCCGGAGTCCGCCATGCCCGACTCGGTGCTCTTCACCACGGCCTTCAACGGCCAGAATGTGGACCCGTCGATGCTGGTGCCCTGGGACGCCCGCGCGGTCGAGGTCGGCGCCAAGCGGCTTCCCTCCGGCAACAGCGTGAAACTGCTGCAAACCCTGTGGGCCAAGGACAAGAACATGGCGCAGCTGGATGCGGCGTCCATAGAACGCATGGAGCGCTTCTTCCAGTTTGCCCTGGTGCCGGGCGGACGCGACATCATCCGCCAGGGCGAATACGGCAACTTCATGGTGGTGCTGCTCAAAGGCACGATCGCGGTGGACCGCCTGCAGCCCTGGGGCGAGCACCTGCGGCTGGCCGAAACCAAGCCCGGCGACATCCTGGGCGAAATGTCCTTGCTCGACAGCGGTATCCGCTTCTCGGCCTGCACCACGCTGGACGACTGCGAAATCGCCGCGCTCAGCGCCGAATCGATGGACGACATGATGAACACCGACCCCCGGCTGGCGGCCAGTCTGATCGCCTTACTCGCACGTAAACTGTCTCTCAGGCTGCGCGCCATCAGCGCCCGCTTCAGCGACCGTCCCAACTAGCAGGGCCCATACGATGGAACGCGACCAAGCCAGCAAGTTCATCAACGATCTCCTGAAGTTGATGGTCAGCCGCAACGGCAGTGATTTGTTTATTACCTCCGAATTCCCACCCGGCATCAAGGTGGACGGGCGCCTGACCAAGGTATCGCCCCAGCCGCTGAGCGCCGCCCACACACTGGCGCTGGCCCGCGCGGTGATGAACGACAAGCAGGCGGCCGAATTCGAGCGCACCAAGGAATGCAATTTTGCGATCGCACCCGCCGGCATCGGCCGCTTCCGCGTCAATGCCTTCGTGCAGCAAGGCAAGGTCGGCATGGTGCTGCGGGTGATCCCGGTGGCCATCCCCACCATCGACGGCCTGGCTTTGCCGCAAGTGCTGAAAGACGTGGTGATGACCGCCCGCGGCCTGTGCAT
Source organism: Rhodoferax ferrireducens (assembly GCF_031458075.1). Lineage (GTDB taxonomy): Bacteria > Pseudomonadota > Gammaproteobacteria > Burkholderiales > Burkholderiaceae_C > Rhodoferax_B > Rhodoferax_B ferrireducens_A. The sequence continues at coordinate 269,499 of NZ_JAVDXT010000005.1, forward strand.
ACTGGTCGGCGGTACCGGCTGCGGCAAGTCGACCACCCTGGCGGCCATGGTCGACTGGCGCAACGACAACTCGTTTGGCCACATCATCACCATCGAGGACCCGGTCGAGTTCGTGCACGCCCACAAGAACTGCGTGGTGACCCAGCGCGAAGTCGGCCTGGACACCGATAGCTGGGACAACGCGCTGAAGAACTCGCTGCGCCAGGCGCCCGACGTGATCCTGATGGGCGAAATCCGCGACCGCACAACCATGGAGCACGCGATCGCGTTCTCCGAAACCGGTCACCTATGCCTGGCCACGCTGCACGCCAACAATGCCAACCAGGCGCTGGACCGGATTCTCAACTTCTTCCCCGAAGAGCGGCGTCCGCAGCTGCTGATGGACTTGTCGCTGAATCTGCGCTCCATCGTGTCGCAGCGCCTGATTCCGCGGCAGGACGGCAAGGGCCGCGCCGCTGCGATCGAGATCATGCTGAACACCCCGCTGATCTCCGACCTGGTGTTCAAGGGCGAGGTCTCCGAGATCAAGGAGATCATGAAGAAGAGCCGCAACCTGGGCATGCAGACCTTCGACCAGGCGCTGTTCGACGCGTACGAAAACCAGCTGATCAGCTACGAAGATGCGCTGCGCAACGCCGACTCCCTCAACGACCTGCGGCTGCAGATCAAGCTCAACAGTCAGCGCGCCAAAACCCAGGATCTGGCGGCGGGCACCGAGCATTTCGCTATAGTTTGACTCACCCCCAGGCTCCACACTACGTGTTTCCGCCAACCCCCTTGCAGGGGGCAACACCAGCAGCCTGGCAAAGCCAGCTCTGCGGTGTTTCTGGAAGGCCGGCGTTCTGTCTTTTAGTTCCATCCTTTGATTGATATGTCTAGCACCAACCCCAAAACCTACGCTCCCGTCCCTTCCAAAAAAGTCGCCTTCCTCGGCCTGGGCGTCATGGGCTATCCCATGGCTGCGCACCTGGCGCTGGCAGGGCACCAGGTCACGGTGTACAACCGCACCACTGCAAAATCCATAGCGTGGTGCGCAGAGTATGTAAGCACCAACGCCCCAAAACATGCTGAAACGCCACGCCTGGCGGCCATCGGCGCCGACATCGTGTTCTGCTGCGTTGGCAACGACGACGATCTGCGCTCGGTCACGCTGGGGGCCGATGGCGCCTTTGCTGGCATGGCGCCGGGTGCCATCTTTGTCGACCACACCACGGCCTCGGCCCAGATCGCCCGCGAACTCGACAGCGCCGCCCGTACCCTCGGCCTGCGCTTCATCGATGCGCCGGTTTCCGGTGGCCAGGCAGGTGCGCAAAACGGCATGCTGACCGTGATGTGCGGCGGCGACCAGGCGGCATTTGATGCCATCGCCCCCACCGCCATGGCGTTCTCGCGCGCCTGCACCCGGGTCGGCGACAGCGGTGCCGGCCAACTGGCCAAGATGGTCAACCAGATCTGCATCGCCGGCCTGGTGCAAGGCCTGAGCGAAGCCGTAGCCTTTGGCCAGCACGCGGGGCTCGACATGCTGCAGGTGCTGGAAGTCATAGGCAAGGGCGCGGCCCAGAGCTGGCAGCTGGACAACCGCGGCAAGACCATGGTGGCCGGCCAGTTCGAGTTCGGCTTTGCTGTGGACTGGATGCGCAAGGACCTGGGCCTGGTGCTCGACGAAGCCAAGCGCAACGGCTCGCGGCTACCGGTCACCGCCCTGGTGGACCAGTTCTACGCCGACGTCCAGCAAATGGGTGGCCAGCGCTGGGATACGTCCAGCCTGATCAAGCGCTTGAAATAAGCCTCCCCTTGCCCGTGGCGGGCAGGGGGTGCAACGCCTACCGCCTGGCGGCGGCAGCGCGCACTTAATTAGCGGCTGGCGTAGGGGTCGCCGAGGTCACAGGCGCGGGCTTGGGGGTCAGGCCCTGCAGCTCTTCTTCGGTCAGGATGTCGAACACCCGCACCACTTTTTGCACACCGCTGACACTGCGCGCCAGGTCGGTGGCGCGGTTGGCTTCGCGCTGCGAAACACGGCCCATGAGGTAGACCGTGCCGCGCTCCGTGATGACCTTCATGGTGTTGGATTGCACATCGCGCGCGTCCACCAGCGTGGCCTTGACCTTGCCGGTGATCAGCGTGTCAGACGAGCGCTGCGACAGCGACGACGCGCCCAATACCGCTACTTCGTTGACGACAGAGCGCACGTTCTCCACCCTCAGCACCAGGTCTTGCAGCTTCGCCTGGTCGGCAGCATTCGGCACCTCACCGGTCAACAGCACCTGGCGGTTGTAGCTGGTCACGTTGACATGGGCGCGCTCACCCAGGGCCTGGTTGATACGGTTATTGGCGCGCAGCTCAATGCCTTCGTCTTCCAGCTGGGCGCCCGAGGTGCGCCGGTCGGTCGCCACCAGGGCGCCACCCACGGCAGCCCCGCCCATCACCAGGGGAATGCACCCGGAGATGCTGGTAGCCAGAACCACCGCCGTGGTGGCGGTCAAGAGAAAACGCTGCATGGTGACTTTCATTGGGGCGACTCCAGGTCGCCCAGTAGTTGGGAGTCCACGCCGTCGCACAAGCAGTGCAGTACCAGCAAATGGACTTCTTGGATGCGCGCCGTACGGTCGTGCGGCACGCAGATATGCACATCGGTTTCGCGCAAGGCGGCGCCCATCTTGCCGCCGCCCTTGCCGGTCAGCGCCACCACGGTCATCTCGCGCTCGTGGGCGGCTTCGATCGCCAGCAGCACGTTCTTCGAGTTGCCGCTGGTGGTGATGGCCAGCAGCACATCGCCGGGCTGGCCTAAAGCGCGCACTTGCTTGGCAAAGATCACGTCGAAGTTGTAGTCGTTGCCGATGGCGGTGATGATGGAGCTGTCGGTGGTCAGCGCAATCGCACCCAGCTCGGGCCGCTCGCGCTCGAAGCGGCCCACGAACTCGGCCGCGAAATGCTGGGCATCGGCGGCCGAACCGCCATTGCCACAGGCCAGCACCTTGCCGCCGCTGGTGACACTGGCCAGCATGGCCTGGATGCCCGCGGCGATGGGTTTGCTGAGCGGCTGCGCCGACTGGTACTTCAAGTCGGCGCTGTCAATGAAATGTTGCTGAATGCGTTGTTCAATCATGGTGCGGAATGATACCTGTGCTGTATGAGCCGGTTTGTAAACGAAAGTTCAGCCCGCGTCGAAGGCGGCGCGCAGCCACTCTATGCCCGCGTACTCGATCAGCACCACGTCGAACCGGCAGGGCGGCGGAGTGTGCAGGCGCAGCAGATAGCTGCGGGCGGCGAACACGATGCGTTTTTGCTTGGCGGCGCTGATGCTGGCTGCCGCCCCGCCAAACGCCGCGCTGGCCCGCTGGCGTACCTCGACAAACACCACGGTGCCGTCCGGTTCGCGCATCACCAGGTCGATTTCGCCGCCGCCGCGCCCAGGCGTCCGATAATTGCGCTCCAGCAGACGCAGGCCCTGGGCCTGCAGATGCGCCAGCGCCCGGTCTTCGGCCGCGTCACCGGCTTGCTTGGTGGTCGGCCTGGCCAGACCCATCTTTTTGAGGAATCCCATTGAGCGCTTCTTTCGCCTCCGCCTTGAGTGCCGCGCACGAGGCCGCAGCTTCGCAGCATTATCCGGCTGGCACGCTGTACATCGTGGCCACGCCGATCGGCAATTTGTGCGACATCAGCCTGCGCGCCCTGCATGTGCTGGGCCTGGTGGACGCGATTGCCTGCGAGGACACCCGCCACACCCAGGCCTTGCTGCGCGCTTACGGCATCGACAAGCCCAACGCCCAGCTGCTGGCCGTGCACCAGCACAACGAGTCCGAAGCCGCGCAGAACGTGGTGCGCCGGCTGCAGCAGGGCGAGCGCATCGCCTATGCCAGCGACGCCGGCACGCCGGCCATCAGCGACCCCGGCGCGCGGGTGGTGGCAGCTGCGCGGGCCGTCGGCATCCCGGTGGTGCCGCTGCCCGGCGCCAGCAGCATCACCGCCGCGCTGAGTGCCGCCGGCATCGTGCAGGACACGGGCTTTGTGTTCACCGGCTTTCTGCCCAGCAAGGCCACCGAGCGCGATACCGCGGCCCAGCGCCTGTTGGCCGAGCCGCGCGCCGTGGTACTGCTGGAAGCCCCGCACCGCATCGAAGCCCTGGCGCGCAGCCTGGCCTGCCTGGGCGAGCGCCCGGTGACGGTGGCGCGCGAGCTGACCAAGCAGTTTGAAGAAATCGCCACCGTGCCGGCCCAGCAGCTCAGCGCCTGGCTGGCCGCCCAGTCCTCGCGCACACGGGGTGAATTTGTGGTGGTGCTGCACCCTGCCCCACCGGCCGAAGCACCGGCGCAGGACCTGCGGGTGCTGAAGCTGCTGCTGGCCGCATTGCCGCTGAAAACCGCGGTGCAGCTGTGTGCCGACATCACCGGCCAGCCGCGCAAGGTCTTGTACAGCGCCGCGCTGGCCCTGAAGCCCGAGTCCACCGAAGACTCCTGAATTGATAGCTGCTGGCGCAGGTACTGCCTGCGCTACAGCCTCATTTCTTATAAATTTACTTGCGCGGCCAAAGAAAGCTTAACGGCTGGCGGCGCAGACGCTGCAACACGGCCGAACGCAGCCGCTGGCGGTCCAGCCCGCTGACACTGTGCGCGCCCAAGGCCAGCTGCAGCGCCAGGTAGAAGCTGACCGTCAGGTTCAGCAAGCCGATCAGTGGGATCGCGCCCACGCACCACCAGAAGATCGGCATCTTCCACACCGGCAGGCCGTAGGCCGCGGCAGCGGCGGCCAGCTGGCCGGTGGACAAGGTGACGTGGCGCGCTTCCAGCCCCAGGCCGACAAAGGCCAGCACCGGCGGCAGCAAGCCGAGCATCAGGCCCAGCGAGATATTCGAGGCAAAACCCGAAATGTGTTCGCGCATGAAATGCGCCCAGCGGTCGGCCCGCGCCGCGCCCAGCACCCGGGTGATGCGCGGGTTGTAGCGCAGCGCCGAGTCCAGACGGTGCAGCACAAACCAGTTCTCCACCGCGCCGGCGATCAGGCTGGCGGTGAACAGCAGAACGCCGGTAAAGGCGGCGAACAGCAAAGTGCTGGGGTTCAGCAGGCTCAGGGTCTGGAACACATGCTCGGCATCGACCCGGCTGATCATCGGCTTGCCGCTGGCCCACAGCATGGCGGCACTGATCAGCAGCACGCAGGGTGTGACCATGCCGACGTTGCCGATCACCGCAGCCACCTGGGAACGCACCAAATGCGTCACCTCGTCGACAAAATCTTCAATCGCGTTGCTGGTTTTCAGGTCCTTCAGCTTGGCGGCCATGGCGGGCGCAGTCATGGCCGGCTGCTTGGTGGCCAGGGTCCAGTGCATCAGCTGGATCATCACAAAGCTGGCCGCATACATCACGCCCGACAACATGCCGGCCCAGAAGGCCGTCATACCCATCGCGGTGATCAGAAACTTCAGCAGCGTGGTCAGCGAGGTGGCAGCGCCGCCGCCCGCCGCCTTGGCCAGCATGCCGCGGTACTCGGCACGGTCGCGGGTGATGTAGTGCTCGCCGGTTTCGGCGCTGCGCTCGGTTACCTTGGCGGCCAGCATGGACGCATTGGCGCGCACCAGCGAACGCAGACTGCGCCGCTCCTGCCCGGCCTCGGTCAGCCGCGACACCAGGCGCGCAGCACTGGCCTCGGGCGTGCTGGACAGCAGGCAGTCCATCAGGTCGCGCACGCGCAGCAGGCGTTCGCGCAGCTGGCGCAGGATGAACACCAGGTTGACCGAAATCCCGTGGTCGTTCAAATGCGGGTAGACGCTGGCCGCGGCCTGGCGGCACAGCTCCAGGCGTTCACGCAGGCGCTGGGCCGCCGCCTCCAGCTCGGGCAGCTCACGGGGCGTGGCGATGAAAGCCAGGCGCAGGGCTTCCACGTCGGCCGGCAGGTTGTTGAAGGGCTCGGCTTGTCGGGCCGCCACGCTCATGCGCAGGCGCAGCTCGGACGCCACCCCGGTCGCCAGAATCTGGCTGGCGCAGAACGTGATGGCCTGCAGCAGCTCGTCCTGCCACAGCGTGACGCCGGGCGTGCGCGAAGGCGATGACAGCAGGTTGCCGATGCGCTGCAGGCTGACTTCGTCCAGTACCGACAGCCAGGCCGCGTCCTCGGCCGACGTGAAGGCCAGGTTGAACAGCTCGCCCGCATCGGTGGTCTCGGGGGTGCCCGGCAGGATTTTGCAGCGCACCCGGTCGACAAACTCGCTGAAGAAAGCGGTACGCGGAGAAAAGCCGTGGTCCGACAGCACCATGGTGCTGTCCACGGTTTCGGCCAGTATCCGCCACCATTGGCGCAGGCGTACCTGCAGTTCGGGGCGGGACTGCACCGCTTCCAGAAAGCGCTGGACCCGGGCAACCGAGTCTTCCGGCGACAGCCTGTCGCCACGTATCCAGTCCAGCAAACCGATAAGCCACAGATGGCGCTGCGCCAGTGGCGCGTCGGCATCCAGTGCGTCTAAAAGCGAGGGAAGGGAATGTGTGGTCAATGCGATGGGTGTTCTCTAGGGTTTTTGCCTATTCTAGAGAAGATGGTGCGGCTGGCGGGGATCGAACCCACGACCCTTGGCTTCGGAGGCCAATACTCTATCCACTGAGCTACAGCCGCAACGCCAGCGATTGTAGCCGCTGGCCGGCGGTCCCCATTTCTACGCAGAAAGTGGCTTCCCATGGGGCTTGCCAAGGGGTGACGGTTATACTCGCGGGCTAATTAAAGCCCCCCGAATTTTTGAGGACACCATGAGCGCCAATCCCCATGATCATGCGGCCGAAGAAGCCCATACTGGCCCGATAAAAAACCCCAAGCAGCTGCTCGTCGCGGTGTTTTTCTCGTTTGTGGTGCCGATCTTCATCATCATCGGCCTGGTGTACTACGTCGTCTCCGACGCCAAGCCGGCCGGCACCAACTCCGCCGACACCATGGTGCTGGGCGGTATGACCGCAGAATCGCAAAGCCAGGCGGTCGCCGCCCGCATCCAGAAGGTGGGCGTGGTGGAAATCCGCGATGCCAACCGCGAACTCAAATCCGGCGAAGAAGTCTTCAAGGCCCAGTGCACCACCTGCCACACCGCAGGCGTGGCCGGCGCCCCCAAGTTTGGCGAAGCCAGCGCCTGGGCGGCCCGCATTGCCACCGGCTACGAGGCTTTGCTGCACTCCGCGCTCAAGGGCAAGGGCGCCATGGGTGCCCAGGGTGGTGGCGACTTTGAAGATACCGAAATCGCCCGCGCCGTGGTCTACATGGCGAATGCCGGTGGCGCCAAGTTCCCGGTGCCGCAAAAGCCCGTGGCCGCAGCACCCGCCGACGCGGCATCGGCGCCCCAGTAAGCACTCAGGCCCGCGAGGCCGTTCTAAAAAAGGCCGGCATCACCGGCCTTTTTTTATGACCCAATCGCCTTCTAGCGCTTACCAAACCTGCGCAAGAAGCTATTTTTTATGTAGCAACTGCGGGCTGAGCACGTAGCCGAACCGGCTCTCCAGCGTGGCAGCGTCGACGGGCTGCGGCACCCACAGGCCCTGCTCCACGGCTTCGGCGGCATAGGCCATGTCTAGGGTGTGCACCAGGCCGAAACCGAGGTTGGTTTCCAGGTACAGATGGCCGAATTCGTCCAGCACGCAGCGCTGCACCCGGGCCGCCTGCCCGGTATGGGCGCTAACGGCAAAGTCGCTCTGCACGCGCCAGACATAGGGCGCGATCTCCAGCTCCACATAGACCCGCTGCGGCCCGTTCTGGAAGAACCAGCAGCCGCGGGCATCGCTCTCGTAATTGCGCTGGATGAAGTCGATCAGCTTCTCGTGCTTGAGCAGCGAGCCCCGGCTCTGCGGCGTGCCGCCGGCGGACGCGGCAAACGGCCCGGCCGCCTGCGCCGGGTCGTCGCGCATATACCAGCCGCCGCGCGCATCCAGGCCCAACCAGCCGTAGCAGTCGGGCACATTCGGCCATTTGGCGATGGCTTGTTTGACGATGTCATCCATACGTTACTTCACCGATTGCAGCAGCCAGCCGCCGACGGCATCCGGCATGCTGCGCACATGGCCGGGCAGCGGCCCCTGCGGAAAGCCTACATGGCCGCCATGCGCAGGCTGCCACAGTGTGACCTGGCTGCCCACCTCGTCCTGCCGCGGCAGGCTCCAGGCCGGCACGAACGGGTCGTTGCGCGCATGGACCACCAGGGTCGGAATACGGATCTGCGCCAGATGCGGTTTGGCCGAGGCCCGGGCCCAATAGTCCTCGGTGCTGGAGAAGCCATGCAGCGGGGCGGTGAACACATTGTCGAACTCGTACAAATCCCGCGCAGCCAGCAGTGCTTCACGGCTGAACAGGCCGGGGTGCTGCTCTAGCTTGCGCAGCGCCTTGGGCTTCATGCTGCGAAGGAACATGCGGGTGTAGATCTGCCGGTTCATGCCGCGGCCGATAGCCCAGCCGGCAGCGGCCAGGTCAGTGGGCGCACACACGGCGGCGATCGCCCGCACCATCTGGCGCGCCTGGTCGCCCATTTCCTCGGCCCAGCGCAGCAAGGCGTTGCCGCCCAGCGAGATGCCCACCGCCAGCACCTTGCCGCGGTGCCAGGACTTGAGGCGCTTGAGGATCCAGCCGACCTCTTCAAAGTCGCCCGAATGGTAGGCCCGCGGCGCCAGGTTCAGCTCGCCGCTGCAGCCGCGAAAATGCGGCACCACAAAGCCCATGCCATGGGCGCGCGCAAAGTCGGCAAAGGCCTCGGAATAATGGCTGCCGGATGAACCCTCCAGCCCATGGAACAGCACCAGCAGGGGCCGGTCGGTATCGCTGGCTGCCGGGTCGGGCACCATGGCGGCGGCATCGCAGAAGTCGATGTCGATGAAATCCAGATCGGGGGTGATCCAGCGCTCGCGCCGGAAGTGCGGCTTGGGGCCGAACACGCGGCGCGAATACAGGGCCGGCCAAATGGTTTGCGCCTGCCCACCGGGCAACCACCAGGGCGCTACATAATTCATAGCTTATTGTGCTTTCAGCATATGCGCCAGAGGCTTATTTTTATAAAACCAGGTCAGTGCAATAAAGTCGATGCAGGGCTCTGCTCCAGCATGTCTCGTCCCGTGCCCGGGCTCGCGTGGTGGGCCACCATGCGCCAGCCTTGGGCGGTCTTGTGGTACACGTTGGTGGCGACGGCAAAGGCCTCGCGCGGGCCGTCGGCCGTCATCACCTCGATGCGCTCGACCAGGTTATGCACGGCGCTGCCCAGGGCCTCGACCTTGCGCACATGCTCGGGCCAGGCGCGGATGCGGCCCTGGCTGAACATCGCGTCAAACCCCGCCCGGACCGCCGCCACCCCGACCATGCGCGCACCACCCGGATGCACGCAGACGACATCGTCCTCGTCGGCCCAGCAGGCCATGAGTTTGTCGATATCGCCATTTTGTAAGGCATCGTAAAAAGCGGCTTCGGTGTCGTCGGCGCTGCCACCCACGGTGGCCGCTTGGAGTTTGGCTTTGGGCATGGCGTGCAAGGCATTGAGGGTGCTTTGATTTTGCCCTGCTTTGGCGGGCACTCCAGGCATCTGTGCTAAGGTGAAACGCGTATGGGCCAGACGCCCGGACTTACCTAGGAACCCTTATGAAACGCTGGTTACCCGCTCTTTTGCTTGCATTGGCGCTCAGCGGCTGCGGCTACAACGACTTTCAACGGTTGGACGAGCAAAGCAAGGCCGCCTGGAGCGAGGTGCTGAACCAGTACCAGCGCCGCGCCGACCTGGTACCGAACATCGTGGCCACGGTGAAGGGCGAAGCCGCCTTCGAGCAAGACACCCTGACCAAGGTGGTCGAGGCTCGCGCCAAGGCCACGGCCATCCAGGTCACGCCCGAAACCCTGAACAACCCCGAGGCCTTCGCCAAGTTCCAGGCCGCCCAGGGCGAGCTGGGCAGCGCCCTGAGCCGGCTGATGGTGACGGTGGAGAAGTATCCCGACCTGAAGGCCAACAAGGGCTTCAGCGACCTGCGCGTGCAGCTTGAGGGCACAGAGAACCGCATCACCGTGGCGCGCAACCGCTTCATCGGCACCGTGCAGGAGTACAACGTGCTGGCGCGCAGCTTCCCCAGCAACCTGACGGCCAAGGTATTTGGCTACCAGCCCAAGCCCAGCTTCACGGTGCAGAACGAAGCCACCATCAGTGCCCCGCCGGTAGTGGACTTCAAGAAGTAAAACTCCATGCTGCTGCGCCTGTGTGTTGCGTGTTGGCTGACCCTGTTAACCCTGGTCAGCCACGGCCAAAGCGTGCTGCCCGTACCGGCGCTGACAGGCCACGTGATCGACACCACGGCGACCCTCAGCGCAGCGCAGCAACAGTCGCTGGAAGCCAAGCTGGCTGCATTCGAGGCCAGCGCCGGTGCGCAGGTGGTTGTGCTGCTGGTGCCGACCACCCAGCCCGAGGACATCGCCAGCTACGCCAACCGGGTCGGCAACGCCTGGAAGATTGGCCGCAAGGACGTGGGCGATGGGCTGATCCTGCTGGTCGCCAAGAACGACCGCAAGCTGCGCATCGAAGTCGCCAAGACGCTGGAAGGCGCGGTCCCCGACCTGGCGGCCAAGAACATCATGGACGAAGCCATCACGCCGCGCTTCAAGCAAGGCGACTTTGCCGGCGGCCTGGATGCGGGTGTGGAGCAGATCATGGCGCGCATCAAGGGCGAGGCGCTGCCCGCGCCCAGCGCCCCACCCACGGGCGGCAGCGGCAGCGACAACTTTGATTGGACCGAGCTGCTGGTGTTTGCGGTGTTTGCCCTGCCCATAGGTGCGGCGATGGCGCGCAGCGTGTTCGGCCCCAAGTTCGGCTCGCTGGTGGCCGGCGCGGCGGTTGCTGGCCTGGCCTGGTTCGTCACCACCAGCCTGTTGATCGCCGGCGTGGCCGGGGTCGCAGCCTTGCTGTTTACCCTGGTATCGCGCTTCACCCCGAGCTCCCTGGGGCGCGGCTCCAGCTGGGGTGGATCGGGTGGCGGCTTTGGCTCTAGTGGACGGAGCGGCGGTGGCGGCGGCTTCAGCTCGGGTGGTGGCGGTAATTTTGGCGGCGGTGGCGCCTCGGGGAACTGGTAATGGCGCTCTGGCACACCGTGTTACGGATTCTGCGACACAGCAGCCTGGGCGCTGCCGATGTGCGCCGCGCCGTTCCGCCGGACCTGCTGGAGCGTCTGGGCCACAGGGTTAGCGCCAGCGAGCAAAGGCATACCGGTGAAATCCGCATCTACATCGAAGCCGGCCTACCGCTCAGCTACCTGTGGCGCAAGGCCGCTGTACGCGAGCGCGCCGTCATGCTGTTTGGCAAACTAGGGGTCTGGGACACCGAGCACAACAACGGCGTGCTGATCTACCTGCTGTTGGCCGAACGGTCCATCGAACTGGTAGCCGACCGCGGCCTGAACCAACGCATCTCCACGCAGGAATGGCAGGCCATGGTCGAGCACCTGGGCACCGCCTTGCATGCGGGGCGTTACGAGGAAGGCCTGACCCAGGCACTGGAAGAAGTATCGGCGGCGCTGGTACAGCATTTCCCGTTGCAGGCTGGCCTGCTGCGACGCAATGAGCTGCCGGACCTGCCGCTGCTGGACTCCGCCGGCTAAGGTCCGGTTATTTGCCCCAAAGAAAAAGCCGCTCAAAAGCGGCTTTTTCGTGTGCGCGGACAGCGATCAGCGGTTGCGGCGGAATTTGCGCAGGGCCGAAATCTGGGCGGCCATGATGGCCAGCTCGGATTGGGCTTTGGCAATATCCAGTTCGCCTTTGGCATTGCGCAGAGCTTCTTCGGCAGCCGCCTTGGCAGCATTGGCCTTTTCTTCGTCCAGGTCCTTGCCGCGGATCGCCGTGTCAGACAACACGGTCACGCAGTTCGGCTGGATTTCCAGCACGCCACCAGCGACGAAGATGAACTCTTCGGTGCCGTCGGCCTTTTCGATGCGCACCGAACCCGGCTTGATACGGGTGATCAAGGGGGTATGGCGCGGATAAATGCCCAGTTCGCCAGATTCACCGGGCAAAGCCACGAAGCGGGCTTCGCCGGAGAAAATGGATTCTTCGGCACTGACAACATTCACGTGAATGGTCGACATACGTTTCCTTTGGGGTCCAGCGTGGTGAAAAAAGCTAAGGCGCAGGCAGGGCCTGCGCTGTCAGGTGGTTAAACCTTCTTAGCCTTTTCGATGGCTTCGTCGATGGAGCCGACCATGTAGAACGCTTGTTCTGGCATGTGGTCGCATTCGCCGTTGACGATCATCTTGAAACCACGGATGGTTTCCGACAATGGCACGTACTTGCCGGGCGAACCGGTAAACACTTCGGCCACGTGGAAGGGCTGGCTCAGGAAACGCTGGATCTTGCGCGCACGGGCCACGGCCAGCTTGTCTTCAGGAGCCAAGTCGTCCATACCCATGATGGCGATGATGTCGCGCAGTTCGCGGTAGCGCTGCAGCGTGCCTTGCACGGCACGGGCCGTGTTGTAGTGGTCTTCGCCGACCACCAGCGGGTCCAGCTGGCGGCTGGTGGAGTCCAGTGGATCGACCGCAGGGTAGATACCCAGCGAAGCGATGTCACGGCTCAACACCACGGTGGAGTCCAAGTGGGCGAAGGTCGTTGCAGGCGATGGATCGGTCAAGTCATCCGCTGGCACGTACACGGCCTGGATGGAAGTGATCGAGCCCACCTTGGTCGAGGTAATACGCTCTTGCAGACGGCCCATTTCCTCGGCCAGGGTAGGCTGGTAGCCCACGGCGGAAGGCATACGGCCCAGCAGTGCGGACACTTCGGTACCGGCCAGGGTGTAGCGGTAGATGTTGTCCACGAAGAACAGCACGTCGCGGCCTTCGTCACGGAAGGATTCCGCAATGGTCAGACCGGTCAAAGCCACGCGCAGACGGTTGCCTGGGGGTTCGTTCATCTGACCGTAGACCATGGCCACTTTGGACTCAGGCAGGTTCTCGAGGTTCACCACGCCGGAATCGGCCATCTCGTGGTAGAAGTCGTTCCCTTCACGGGTACGCTCACCCACACCGGCGAACACGGACAAACCGCTGTGCGCCTTGGCGATGTTGTTGATCAACTCCATCATGTTCACGGTCTTGCCCACACCGGCACCACCGAACAGACCGACCTTACCGCCCTTGGCGAACGGGCAGATCAAGTCAATCACCTTGATGCCGGTTTCCAGCAATTCTTGCGAAGGGCTGAGTTCGTCGTAAGCCGGAGCCTTGCGGTGGATGGTGGCAGTCAGTTCCTGGCTCACCGGACCACGTTCGTCGATGGGCGCGCCCAACACGTCCATGATGCGGCCCAGGGTAGCCTTGCCCACAGGCACGGTGATACCGGCGCCGGTGTTATAGACCACCAAACCGCGACGCAGGCCGTCGGAAGAACCCAGCGCGATCGTACGGACAATGCCGTCACCCAGCTGCTGTTGCACTTCCAAGGTCAGCGCGGAGCCTTCCATTTTCAGTGCATCGTAAATGCGGGGCATATGGTTGCGCGGGAACTCCACGTCCACCACGGCGCCAATACACTGAACAATTTTCCCCTCGACGCGGGAGGTCACTTCTGCATTTTCTTGAGCCATGTTTGCTCCAATAGATTGAATCTTTAAATCGAACGATGACAGACTGGAACGGGAAACGGCTTAAACAGCCGCAGCACCCGCCACAATTTCCGACAGCTCTTTGGTAATTGCAGCTTGGCGGGTCTTGTTGTAGACCAACTTCAACTCGGCAATCACGCTACCTGCGTTATCCGTTGCAGCCTTCATGGCCACCATGCGTGCTGCATGTTCCGAAGCCATGTTTTCAGCGACAGCCTGGTAGGCCAGCGCTTCGACATAACGCACCAAGAGGTCGTCAATCACCGACTGCGCATCCGGTTCGTAGATGTAGTCCCAAGCATGCGCACCCGCAGCCTTGGTTTCCGCCTGCATCTTGGCGGCCGACAAAGGCAGCAACTGCTCAATCACCGGCTCTTGGCGCATGGTGCTGACAAACTTGTTGTAGACCAGATGTACGGCACTGATTTCGCCTTTTTCGTAGGCGTCCAGCAATACCTTCAACGGTCCGATCAGCTTGTCCAGATGCGGCTTGTCGCCCAAATGGGTGACATGCGACACCACCTTGGCACCGATACGCGTCAGGAAGCCCAGGCCCTTGCCACCGATGGCCACAGCTTGAGCGTCATTGCCTGCAGCCTGCGACTCGCGCAGCTTGATGGTCAGGGCGCGAAATAGATTGGTGTTCAAACCACCGCACAAACCTTTATCGGTCGTGATGACCACAAAACCTTCGGCTTTGGCGCCGTTGGTTTGCATAAAGGCGTGCACGTACTCCGGATTCGCCTGACCCAGGTTTGCAGCGATGTCACGAATCTTCTCGCTGTACGGACGCGCTGCGCGCATCCGCTCCTGCGCTTTACGCATCTTGGAAACAGAGATCATCTCCATCGCCTTGGTGATCTTCTTGGTGTTTTCCACCGATTTGATCTTGCTGCGTAGTTCCTTGCCTGATGCCATGGGTGGCTCCTAGTTTGGAATTAAGCGAACGTCTTTTTGAACGCAGCCACAGCGGCGAGCAATTCAGCCTCGGCTTCCTTGTCCAGCGCCTTGGAGGCTTCGATCTTTGACAGCAAAGCAGCGTGCTTGTCCTTGAGGTAGGCGTGCAAGCCATGCTCAAACGACAATACCTTCTTGACCGCGATATCGTCCATGAAGCCCTTGTTCACTGCGAACAGCGTGGCGCCCATCAAGGAGATGGACAGCGGGCTGTACTGGGCTTGCTTGAGCAACTCGGTCACGCGGGCACCGCGGTCCAATTGCTTGCGGGTGGATTCGTCCAGATCAGAAGCAAACTGGGCGAAGGCCGCCAATTCACGGTACTGCGCCAAGTCGGTACGGATACCGCCGGACTGGCCCTTGATGATCTTGGTTTGCGCTGCGCTACCCACGCGAGACACCGAGATACCGGCGTTGATCGCAGGACGGATGCCGGCGTTGAACAACGAGGTTTCCAGGAAGATCTGGCCGTCGGTAATCGAGATCACGTTGGTCGGCACGAAGGCAGACACGTCACCGGCTTGCGTTTCAATGATGGGCAGAGCCGTCAAAGAACCGGTCTTGCCCTTGACTTCACCCTTGGTGAAGGCTTCAACGTAATCGGCGTTCACGCGGGCGGCACGTTCCAGCAAGCGGCTGTGCAGATAGAACACGTCGCCAGGGTAAGCTTCGCGGCCTGGTGGACGGCGCAGCAGCAAGGACACTTGGCGGTAAGCAACGGCTTGCTTGGACAAGTCGTCGTACACGATCAGGGCGTCTTGGCCGCGGTCGCGGAAGTATTCGCCCATGGTGCAGCCAGAGTAGGCGCTGACGTACTGCATGGCAGCCGATTCAGAAGCCGAAGCCGCCACCACGATGGTGTATTCCATTGCGCCAGCTTGTTCCAAAGCGCGCACTACGTTCTTGATCGACGAGGCCTTTTGGCCAATCGCGACGTAAACGCAGGACATGTTCTGTCCCTTTTGGTTGATGATGGCGTCGATCGCCACAGCGGTCTTACCCGTCTGGCGGTCGCCAATGATCAGCTCGCGCTGGCCACGGCCCACAGGCACCATGGAGTCAATCGACTTCAGGCCGGTTTGCATGGGCTGGTCCACCGATTTACGAGCGATCACGCCCGGTGCGACCTTTTCGATCACGTCGGTCAACTTGGCGTTGATCGGACCCTTGCCGTCGATAGGCTGGCCCAGGGCGTTCACCACGCGGCCGAGCAGCTCGGGGCCGACCGGCACTTCCAGAATACGACCCGTGCACTTCACGATGTCGCCTTCGGAGATGTGTTCGTATTCACCCAAGATCACGGAACCGACGGAGTCGCGTTCCAGATTCAGGGCCAGGCCGTAGGTGGGTTGCCCGTCGCTGCCGGCGGGGAATTCCAGCATTTCGCCCTGCATCACATCGGAGAGGCCGTGGATGCGGCAGATGCCGTCGGTCACGGACACTACGGTGCCTTGGTTGCGAATATCAACGCTGGCTGTCAAGCCTTCGATGCGGCTCTTGATCAGTTCAGAAATTTCTGCGGGATTGAGTTGCATGACTCTTTCCTTCTCTTTCTTTGGTTAGCAAACAACCGGAGCCACGGGCTCTGGCCGAAAACGCTGGCTGCGACCTTAGGCGGTCAGAGCCAATTTCATATGTTCCAGGCGGGCTTTGATCGAGGTATCCAAAACCTCGTCACCCACCACGACGCGAATTCCGCCAATCAACTCAGGCTGCAAAGCCACCGTGAGATTGAGCTTGCGTCCAAAACGCTTTTCCAGGGCTGACAGTACATTTGCCAGCGCAGCGGCGTCCATCTCGAAAGCACTGAAAACAGTGGCATCCGAAGAGCCGCTCCGCGCGTTTTTCAACGTGCGGAACTGTGTGGCGATCTCGGGCAGGGCGTTCAAACGTCCATTTTCAATAGCCATGCGCAAAAAGTTTTTTGCGGCATCGGGCAAGGCCGACTTGGCCACACCCGCGATCACGTCAAACACCTGGCCGACCTCTACCTTGGGGTTGTCGGCAAACTGCAGCAACTGGGGGTTGGCAGCAATTGCAGCCAATTCATCCAGCCATACGGCAGTGCCATCCAAGTCAGAGGAAGTCGCCTTGAACAGCGCCTCGGCGTAGGGACGGGCAATGGTTGCTATTTCAGCCATGGTCGTTCTACTGCTCAGAGTTCAGTTTGGAGTCGGTTCAACAAGTCCGCATGGACACCGGCATTGACTTCCTTGCGGAGAATCTGCTCGGCACCCTTCACAGCCAATGCTGCCACTTGCTCACGCAGGGCTTCACGGGCTTTCACGGTTTGCTGCTCGGCTTCGGCACGGGCTGCTGCCACGATCTTGTTGGCTTCTTCCACCGCGCGGGCTTTCGCCTCTTCGACGATGGCCTGGGCACGGCGATCGGCATCAGCCAAGCGCGACGCGGTCTCGGTGCGCGACTTGGCCAGTTCGTCTTCCACACGCTTGTTGGCGTTGGTCAACTCAGACTTGGCTTTATCGGCGGCAGCAAGGCCGTCAGAGATTTTCTGCGCCCGCTCGTCCAATGCTTTGGTGATCGGAGGCCACACGAATTTCATCGTGAACCACACCAGGATCGCAAAGACAACGGCCTGCAGAAACAGGGTTGAATTAATGTTCACGGCTTAATTCCTTTCGGTCGTGAAAGGGATGCCAACAATTAAATTGCGAAAGGCTTGGCGAAAGCGAACAGCAGGGCGATAGCCACACCGATCAGGAAAGCCGCGTCGATCAGACCGGCCAAGATGAACATCTTGGTTTGCAGTTCGTTCATCAGTTCAGGCTGGCGTGCCGACGATTCGAGGAACTTGCCGCCCATCAAAGCGATACCGATGGAGGCACCCAGGGCGCCCAAGCCAACGATCAAACCACAAGCCAGAGCGACGAGACCGAGAATGTTTTCCATGATTGTTCCTAAAAAGTACAGGTAAAAGAAAAAAGAAAAGCGAAAACGAACCTTAACGCGGTGTTAATGCGCTTCGTGAGACTGGCCCACGTAAATCAGCGTCAACATCATGAAGATGAAGGCCTGCAAGGTGATCACCAGGATGTGGAAGATGCTCCACGCCGCACCGGCAATCACATGCCCAACACCTAGCCAGAACATGCCCTCAGCGGGGTTGAACTGCCAGGCCCACGTGCCGCCCATCAAGGCGATCAACATGAAAACCAATTCACCAGCAAACATATTGCCGAACAAACGCATGCCGTGAGAAACCGTCTTTGCCAGGTACTCAATCAGCTGCATCAGGAAGTTGATCGGATACAAAAACCAGTGGTCGCCAAAAGGTGCAGCAACCAACTCATGCGCCCAGCCGCCCAAGCCCTTGATCTTGATGTTGTACACCAGGCAGACAAACAGCACGCTGACCGACAAACCCAGGGTGGTCGACAGATCGGCGGTAGGGACCACACGCATGTAGGCATGGTGCGGGTCACCGCCGGTGGATGCATAGAAATGCTCCCACACCTTAGGCAAGATATCGACCGGCAGCATGTCCATGCCGTTCATCAAGAAGATCCAGACAAACACGGTCAAAGCCAGCGGAGCGACTAGCTTGCGGCTCTTGGCATTGTGGATCACGCCCTTGGCCTGGCTATCGACCATTTCGGTCAAAATTTCGACTGCTGCCTGGAAGCGGCCAGGAACACCTGACGTGGCTTTGCGCGCAGCACGCCACAGAAAGAAGCAGCCCACAATGCCCAAAATCACCGAGTACAAAACGGAATCGAGATTAAAGAGGCTGAAATCCACAATGCTGGTTTGCTTGACGCTCTCGAACGAGAAGTCTTTTTGCAAATGTTGCAAATGGTGGACGATGTAATCGCCCGCCTTCGGACCCGTTGTAGCAGCGTGTTCAGCAGCGTTTTCAGTCGACATATTTGAAATCCATCAATCCTGTTAAGCCGTACGTTGGCGCTTGGGGCGAAATAACAGCGCCACCCAAACCACCTTCATTGTCACTACGAAGCCAGCCAACAAGGCTAGCCAATTCAAACCAGAAACCAACCGTGGCGCCGCAAACAACATGGCGACCGTGACGGCGATCTTGACCAACTCCCACACAAAGAACCCCACCATCGCCGCGCCTGGCACGGTCCGTGCAAGTCTTCCTGTGACCCCTTGCGCAAACAAGGCTGCAGGCACCACGACCGACAGCACACCGTATGCAGCAGACCAACCGTTGGCCGCTTTACCGGTCAGCAGCCAGGCCGCCAATGCAACCACGCTACCCACCAAGGCCTGCCCCAGCAGTACCCACCACAAAGACAAGGGAGGATTCCGCTGTCGCCACAACTGCGCTTCTGCAGCAGTCAAGGGCTTGAAATCTGCGTCCTCTACCTTATCTTCATCACGGACATCAAAGTCTGGGACCATTTTCAACTTGTTTTATGACACCCGGGCGCGACTCTGAGCTATTTAGCAAAGCCTACTATTATACGTAGAAACCCCTTAAATTAGCCACCAAAATCTGCATGCGTTCCGTTGGATCGGGCTGCCAGCCTGGTTTTGCGGTGCGCGCCGCGTGCCGTAATGTAAAGCACGACGGCAGACTCTACCCCCAGTCGCTGCATGCGCACCCCAAAAATCGCCGCCCTATTCCGTATGCACACCGGCTGGAACGCGCTAGGACTGGCCCTCAGCCTCGCCGGTTGCCAAGCACCGACCTTGCCTTCCTCCCCCATGCAGCACCACACGCCAACCGGCTTCAAAAACAACTACACCGACGCCATTCCAGGCACTCTGTCCGACCTGCTGCGCTGGAAATCGAACGCCTGGCGCCACAACCTGCCGCCGCCACCACAGACGCCCACGCCCGTGGTCACCCCCGACCTGGCCGCCATCCACGCCAATGCGCGCGCCGGTGCGGCCATGCAGCCGGCCATCACCTGGATCGGCCACGCCAGCATGCTGGTGCAGGCCAGCGGGCTGAACGTGCTGACCGATCCGGTGTTCAGCGAACGCGCCTCGCCGGTGCAATTCATGGGGCCGCAACAGGCCCAGCCGCCGGGCGTGGCCATGGTCGATCTACCACCTATTGATGTGGTGGTGGTCTCGCACAACCACTATGACCATTTGGATACGAATGCAGTGCTGGCGCTGAACCAGCGTGCGCAAGGCGCTACGCTTTTTATAGTTCCCTTGGGTTTGAAAGCCTGGTTTGCCGACCAGGGCATCACCAACGTGGTGGAGCTCGACTGGTGGCAGCAGCACACGGTGCAGGGCGTGGAATTCCACCTCACGCCCGTGCAGCACTGGTCGGCCCGCGGCCTGGGCGACCGCTTCCAGACGCTGTGGGGCGGCTGGGCCGTTTTCGGTGCCGACTTCCACTGGTACTTCAGCGGAGACACTGGCTACAGCCAGGATTTCAAGGACACCCGCGCACATTTCAAAGACCGCAGCCCCGAGGGTTTTGACCTGGCTTTGATCGCCGTCGGCGCCTACGAGCCGCGTTGGTTCATGCAAAATCAGCATATCAATCCGGCCGAGGCGGTGCAGATCCACCGCGACCTGCATGCCCAGCGCAGCGTGGGCGTGCATTGGGGCACGTTCAACCTCACCGACGAGCCGCTCGACCAGTCGCCCAAAGACCTGGCCGCCGCCCGCCTGGACCAGGGCGTGGCGGAAGACGCGTTCTTTCTGCTCAAAATTGGCGAAACCCGGCGCCTGCCAGCCCGCGCCAGCAGTTCAAAATAAGGCCTCTACTCCCCGCCCCCCACCATGCACACCTTGCCCGACTTCCCCTGCTACCTCAACGGCGCCTACACCCCTTTGTGCGACGCCAAAATCAGCGTCATGGACCGCGGCTTCATCTTCGGCGACGGCGTGTACGAAGTGGTGCCGGTCTACGCCGGCCGCCTGTTCCGCTTCGAGCAGCACATGGCGCGGCTCGACCGCAGCCTGCGCGAACTGCGCATCCCGAACCCCCTCACACAAACCGAGTGGCGCGAGATTGCTACTAAATTGGTAGCTAGCCACGCAGCCAGTACCGGCACCAGCGGCCCGCACGGCATACAAGGCAACCACCTGGTCTACATCCAGATCAGCCGCGGCGTGGCAATGCGCGACCACGCCATGCCGCAGGACATCACGCCCACCGTGTTCGCCATGGCCAACAAGATGAACCTGCCCTCGGCCGCCCAGCGCAGCCAGGGCGTGGCCTGCGTCACGGCCGACGACTTCCGCTGGGAGAAGGCCCACATCAAGGCCACCAGCCTGCTGGGCGCGGTGTTTGCGCGGCAGATCGGCGTCGATGCGGGTGCGGTCGAGACCGTGATGTTCCGCCACGGCTTCCTCAGCGAGGCCGCCTCCAGCAACGTCTGGCTGGTAAAGAACGGCACCCTGGTCGGCGTACCCAAAGACAACCTGGTGCTCGAAGGCATACGCTTCGGCCTGATGGAAGAAATCTGCCGCGCCCAGGGCATTCCGTTCGAGCTGCGCCGCATCAGCCGCGAAGAGGTGCTCAACGCAGATGAATTGCTGCTGTCCAGCGCCACCAAGGAAGTGCTGGCCATCACCACGCTGGACGGCCAACCGGTTGCAAACGGCCAACCCGGCCCGATCTACGCCAAACTGTATGCGGGCTATACCGCTGCCACCCAAGCCGCCTAACCAGCACATTCGCACCATGACCACACCTACCACCGAAGCCACCGATCCCGTCGACCCGCGCAAAGATTCGCTCATCGAATACCCCTCGCAGTTCCCCATCAAGGTGATGGGCGCGCAGGCCGACGGTTTTGTGCACGCCATCACCAGCATCGCCAAGCAGTTCGACCCCGGCTATGACGCGGCCACGGTCGAGCTGCGCGAAAGCAAGGGCGGCAAATACCTGGGCATCACCATCACCGTCACCGCCACCAGCCGCGAACAGCTCGACGAGCTGTACCGCACGCTGAGCACCCACCCGATGGTGAAGATGGTCTTGTGACGGCGCCGCTGTCCGCCCAGCTGCTGGGCCGCGTGGACTACCTGCCCACCGTAGCCGCCATGCAGGATTTCACCGCCCAGCGTACACCGGATGCACCGGACCAGCTATGGATTTGCGAGCACCCACCGGTCTTCACCCAGGGCCTGGCGGGCAAGCCCGAGCATCTGCTGCTGCCCGGCGAGATCCCGGTGGTGCAGACCAATCGCGGTGGCCAGGTCACTTACCACGGCCCCGGCCAGGTGGTGGCGTACCCGCTGCTGGACCTGAAGCGCGCCGGTTATTTCGTCAAGGAATACGTCTACCGGCTGGAAGAAGCCGCCATCCAGACCCTGGTGCATTTCGGCGTTACCGGCCTGCGCGTACCCGGCGCGCCGGGGATTTATGTGCGCCTGCAAGACCCGTTCAGCCACGCGCGGCTGGAGGCCGGTTTTACCTCCAAGGAGCTGGAAACCAGCCCCACCTACCTGGGCAAAATTGCCGCGCTGGGCATCAAGGTCAGCCGGCATTGCAGCTACCACGGCGTGGCGCTGAATGTGGCCATGGACCTCGAACCGTTTGGCCGCATCAACCCCTGCGGCTATGCCGGCCTGCAGACCGTCGACCTGGCGCATCTGGGCGTAAACGTGGCCTGGACCGAAGCCGCGCAGGTGTTTGCCCACAAGCTGGAAAAGTACCTGGCCTAGCCTGTGCCGGGCCCCATCCGCACCAAAGCGGGCAAAAAATACACTTCGGCGTCGCAATCCAGCTAGTGCCTGTTTGCCATCGGTCCAAGATGGTGCACCTTCGTGCCCATTCTGGCGCAGAGGTCTGCGTCCAATGACAAACAAGGAGACAAACCCAATGTCAAGCAACCGAGGTGTCGTGTACCTGGGGCAAAGCCAGGTCGAAGTGCAAGCTATCCCCTTCCCCAAACTCGTCAACCCGCTGGGCCAGTCGGCCGAGCACGGGGTGATCCTGAAAGTGCTGTCCACCAATATCTGCGGCTCCGACCAGCACATGGTGCGCGGCCGCACCACCGCGCTGGCGGGCCTGGTGCTGGGCCACGAGATCACCGGCGAAGTGCTGGAAGTCGGCCGCGATGTCGAAACCCTCAAAAAAGGCGACCTGGTGTCCGTGCCTTTCAACGTGGCCTGCGGCCGCTGCCGCACCTGCAAGGAACAGCACACCGGCGTCTGCCTGAGCGTGAACCCCTCGCGCGCCGGCGGCGCCTACGGCTATGTGGACATGGGCGGCTGGATCGGCGGCCAGGCCGAGTACGTGATGGTGCCGTATGCCGACTTCAACCTGCTGAAGTTCCCCGACCGCGACCGCGCGATGGAAAAGATCCGCGACCTCACCTGTTTGTCCGACATCCTGCCCACCGGCTACCACGGCGCGGTGACAGCCGGCGTAGGCCCGGGCAGCACGGTCTACGTAGCCGGTGCCGGCCCGGTCGGCCTGGCGGCCGCCGCCTCGGCGCGCCTGCTGGGTGCGGCGGTGGTGATTGTGGGTGACGTGAACCCGGCCCGCCTGGTGCATGCGCGCAAGGTCGGTTTTGAGACGGTCGACCTGTCGCTGGACGTGAGCCTGGCCGACCAGATCGCCGCCATCCTCGGCACACCGGAAGTCGACAGCGCCATCGACGCCGTCGGCTTCGAAGCCCGCGGCCACGGCCATGCGGGATCGCAGGGCGAGGCACCCGCCACCGTGCTGAATTCGCTGATGGAAATCACCCGCGCCGCCGGCAAAATCGGCATCCCCGGCCTGTACGTGACGGACGATCCGGGTGGTGTCGACAAGGCCGCCAAGAGCGGCGCCCTGAGCCTGCGCTTCGGCCTGGGCTGGGCCAAGTCGCACAGCTTCCACACCGGCCAGACCCCGGTGATGAAGTACAACCGGGCGCTAATGCAGGCGATTCTGTGGGACCGCATCCACATCGCCGACATCGTCGGTGTGCAGGTGATCTCGCTGGACGAAGCCCCCAGCGGCTACGCCGAGTTCGACGCCGGCGTGCCGAAGAAGTTTGTCATCGACCCGCACCGCCAGCTGGCCAAAGCGGCGTAGGACAAGAGCCGCCGCTATGCATTAAATAGCTGCTAGCGCTTATGGAATAAGCGCTAGCAGCCTAAAAAGCATAAAACCACCGCACAGACTCCCCTTCCAAAAACACCGCAGAACTGGCTTTGCCAGGCTGCTGGTGTTGCCCCCTGCAAGGGGGTTGGCGAAAACACGAAGTGTGCAGCCTGGGGGTGTTCCTTAATCTCCAAACTCGTCGCCCAACTCGCGGGCGCGGTGTTTGGCGGCGTGCAGGGCGCGCATAAAGGTGTTCTTCAGCCCGTCCTGGTCCATCGAGGTGATGGCCGCATAGGTGGTGCCGCCCTTGGACGTGACGCGCTGGCGCAGGATCTCCGGTGGCTCGTTGGAGGCGCGGGCCAGAGCCGATGCGCCGACAAAAGTGCCCACCGCCAGCCTATGCGCCTGGTCGCGCGACAAGCCCATGTCGGCGCCCGCCTGGGTCATGGCCTCGATCAGGTAGAACACATAGGCCGGGCCCGAGCCCGACAGGGCGGTCACCGCATCCAGCTGCTCTTCCACCCCCACCCACAGGCTTTCGCCGGTGGCGGCCAGCACCTTTTCGATGACCCTGCGGTCGGCATCCGACACGGCGGGCCGGGCGAACAGCGCGGTCATGCCCTTGCCGATCAGCGCCGGGGTGTTGGGCATGGCGCGCACCACGCGTTCGGTGTCCAGCCACTTGGCAATGCTGTCGCTGCGGATGCCCGCGGCCACGCTCAGATGCAGGGCGGTCTTGGTGTGGAAGCGGGTTTGCAGCGCCGCATCCTTGAACATCTGCGGCTTGACCGCCCAGACCACGGTACGCGCCTGGGCCAGCACCGGGCCGGGCATTTCATGGGCCTGGATGGCGAAATCGGCCAGCAGCTTGGCGCGCGCCTCGGCCCAGGGCTCGATCACCAGGATGTGGCTGGCCGGCACGCCCTTCTTGACCAGTCCACCGATGATGGCGCTGGCCATATTGCCGCCACCGATAAAGGCAATCTGGTCGTGTGCAGCGGTGTTGCCGCGGCTGCCGGCATTGGGTTGCCCGCCCGATTGGGACGAGGGGCCGAATTGCGAAGAACTGATGGGTGCAGGCCGGGAGGGTGCCATGGGAATTCCAGAAATACGAGGGGTCGCGGACGTGGAGACCGGGTGCTTACTTGCCGTTGATGCCGAGCAATTCGACTTCGAACTGCAGCGTGGCATTGGCCGGGATCACGCCGCCGGCACCGCGCTCGCCATAGGCAATCGCCGGTGGGCAGGTGAGCTTGGCCTTGCCACCGACCTTCATTTTCTGCACGCCTTCGGTCCAGCATTTGATGACGCCGCTCAGCGGGAACTCGATGGGTTCATTGCGCTTGTACGAGCTGTCGAATTCCTTGCCGTCCAGGAAGGTCCCACGGTAATGCACCTTGACCTTGTCGCTCGCGGTGGGGCTGGCGCCGGTGCCGTCTTTCAGCGAACGGTAGACCAGGCCGCTGGGGGTGACGAGGGCACCGGCCTCTTTGGCGGCCGCGGCGGCGTCAGTGGTTTGGGCCCAGCTGGCAGTGGTCAGGCTGGCGGCCAGCAGGCAGAAAGCGGCGGAGGTCAGAGCAAATTTCACGGAAAACCTTGGGTGTTGGAACAGATACCATCCATTATTGCGGTTTCTCGGCAGCGCTTCCCCCCAGCTTCATTAGAAATGGGGATGGCGCAGTAAATGCATGCACCGCGAGCTACATTTTTAATAGCACATTAGGGGGCTTGATGTCCACCCAAACCATAAGGAACCCGCATGCCCGCATTCCAGTTCGATCTCTTGGTGGTGGGTGGCGGCAGCGGCGGCGTACGGGCTGCGCGCATGGCCGCGCAGCGCGGCGTGCGTGTGGCGCTGGCCGAGGTGGGCGCACTGGGTGGCACCTGCGTCAACGTGGGCTGCATCCCCAAGAAGCTCTACAGCTACGCCGCGCATTACGCCGAAGCCTTTGAAGAAGCCGCCGGCTATGGCTGGCAGGTGGGCCACCCCCGCCTCGACTGGAACCTGCTGAAGAAAAACCGCGCCACCGAGATCACCCGCCTCAACGGCATCTACCAGCAACTGCTGGTGGGCGCAGGCGTGCAGCTCATCCCCGGCTGGGCCACGCTGCTGGACGCGCATACGGTGCAGGTGGGTGAGCAGCGCTACAGCGCCGAGCACATCCTGGTGGCCACCGGCGGCACGCCCAGCCTGCCGTCTATCCCTGGCGCCGAGCATGCGGTGGTGTCGGATGCGATGTTCGACCTGGAGCCGTTCCCGCAGCGGCTGCTGGTGGTGGGCGGCGGCTATATCGCCTGCGAATTTGCCTCCATCTTCAACGGCCTGGGCGCCCAGGTGAGCCAGGTGTACCGCGGCCAGCAGCTGCTGCGCGGCTTTGACGACGATGTGCGCAACTTCCTGGCGCAAGAGGTGCGCAAGACCGGTGTGGACCTGCGGCTGGAAACCGACGTGGCCAGCATCCTGCGCACCGCCGCCGGCCTGGAGGTGCGGCTGGCGAATGGCGACACCTTGACCGTCGACCAGGTGCTGTACGCCATCGGCCGGGTGCCGAATGTGCAGGGCATGGGCCTGGAGACGCTGGGCATCGCCCAGGGCAAGGACGGCGCGATCGAGGTGGACAGCCACTACCAGACCTCGGTGCCCTCGGTCTACGCGCTTGGCGACGTGACCGCGCGGCTGCAGCTCACGCCGGTGGCGCTGGGCGAAGCCATGGCCCTGGTCGACCATTTGTTTGCCCCCAAGGCCGGCAAGGCGGCGCGCAGCATGGACTACGCACTCATCCCCACGGCCGTATTCACCCATCCCAACATCGGCACCGTCGGCCTGACGGAAGCCGCGGCGCGCCAGCAGTTTGGCCCGGTCAGCATCTACCGCAGCGAGTTCAAATCGCTGAAGCACACGCTCAGCGGCAGCAGCGAACGCACCTTGATGAAGCTGGTGGTCGACGACGCGAGCGACCGCGTGGTCGGCCTGCACATGGTGGGCGCCGACGCCGGCGAAATAGTGCAAGGCTTTGCCGTCGCCATGAAGGCCGGCGCCACCAAGGCGGTGTTCGACAGCACCATCGGCATCCACCCGACCATGGCCGAAGAATTCGTCACCATGCGCGACCCCGTCCCCCTATCTCGCTGAGCTTGTTGCGTTGCACAATAGACCCATGCCCTATCTGCCTGCCTTTATCGCCCCCGCCCGCTTCACCGACCCGGTTGCCGCCCTGGCGCAGGTCCAGCTGATTTACGACCAGCAGATCGACCACCTGCGCTCCGCCATGCAGCGCTTTGTGGCGGGTGAAACCCTGCCCGGCCATGTGCGCGCCTGCTATCCGTTCGTGCGACTGCACACGGAAACCGTGGCCCGCGCCGCCAGCGCCCTGGTCGAAAGCGCGCACCTCAGCTATGGCTTCGTGGCCGGCCCCGGCCGCTTCGAGACCACGCTGACCCGGCCGGATCTGTACCACAGCTACTACCTCGAACAGTTCCGCCTGCTGCTGCAAAACCACCAAGTCGAACTGGAAATCGGCACCAGCACACTGCCAATACCCGTGCATTTCTCGTTCGCCGAGCACGACCACGTCGAAGGCCATATGGACGCCAGCCGCCGCATGCTGATGCGCGACGTGTTCGACTTGCCCGACCTGGCCGCCATGGACGACGGCATCGCCAACGGCACCTACGAACCGAACCCCGGCGACCCGCTGCCGCTGTCGCTGTTCACCGCGCCCCGGGTCGACTATTCGCTGCACCGCATGCGCCACTACACCGGCACCGGGCCCGAGCATTTCCAGAACTTCGTGCTGTTCACCAACTACCAGTTCTACATCGATGAATTCGTGCGCATGGGCCATGCGGCCATGGCCGACCCGAACAGCGAGTACTGCGCGTTTGTCGAACCCGGCAACGTCATCACCCGCCGGGTCGGCCTGCCCGCCGAAGCGGTGGACGCGCTGGGCGCCGTGCCGCCGCGCCTGCCGCAAATGCCCGGCTACCACCTGGTGCGCTCCGACAACGCCGGCATCACCATGGTGAACATCGGCGTCGGTCCGGCGAATGCCAAGAACATCACCGACCACATCGCTGTGCTGCGCCCGCATGCCTGGATCATGGTCGGCCATTGCGCGGGCCTGCGCAACAGCCAGCAGCTGGGCGACTACGTGCTGGCCCACGGCTATGTGCGCGAAGACCATGTGCTGGACGAAGAACTGCCGCTGTGGGTGCCGATCCCGGCGCTGGCCGAAATCCA
Source organism: Rhodoferax ferrireducens (assembly GCF_031458075.1). Lineage (GTDB taxonomy): Bacteria > Pseudomonadota > Gammaproteobacteria > Burkholderiales > Burkholderiaceae_C > Rhodoferax_B > Rhodoferax_B ferrireducens_A. The sequence continues at coordinate 297,264 of NZ_JAVDXT010000005.1, forward strand.
GCAGGCGCTGGAACAGGCCGTGGCCGACGTCACCCAGGTGCAAGGCGTGGCGCTGAAGAACATCATGCGCACCGGCACCGTGGCCAGCACCGACAACCGCAACTGGGAGCTGCTGCCGAACAACCAGCCGCAGCGCCGCTTCAGCCAGAGCCGCGCGGTGGCACTGGACATGGAGTCCGCCACCATCGCCGCCAATGGCTTCCGCTTCCGCGTGCCCTACGGCACCTTGCTCTGCGTCAGCGACAAGCCTTTGCACGGCGAGATCAAGCTGCCCGGCATGGCCAACCATTTCTACCGCGAACGGGTGGACCAGCATCTGCGCATCGGCATCCGCGCCATCGAGCTGCTGCGCGCCCAGGGCCTGACGCAGCTGCACAGCCGCAAGCTGCGCAGCTTTGCCGAAGTCGCCTTCCAGTAACCGCACACCTGTTCTCCGATGCAGCTCGATATTCCCACCCTGCTGGTGATCGCCACCGCGAACCTGTTCATAGTGTCGATCGCCTTGCTGACCATGGTCGGCAGCCAAGCCAGTGCCGCCACCCGTTGCGCCCAGCTGGGGGTGGTGGCCCTGGTGCTGGGCGGCGTGGCCAGCATCGCCGCGGGCTATGCCTGGGCGCCGGTGCTGGCGCCGCTGGCCGTGGCGCTGTTCGGCCTGTGCCAATGGCTGCTGCACCGGGCGCTGGGCAGCTGGCTCGGCCACCGCAGCCGGCCGGACAAATACCGCAAGCGGCCGATCCGCCGCAGCCCGCAGGACTGGCTGGACTACCGCTGGTGCGCACGCTGCCTGCTGGTACTGCTGGTGGCCGCGCCGCTGGGCTATGTGCTGGGCTTTGCCAGCCCAGACTTCCAGCTCGGCTGGTCGCATCTGTGCCTGGCGGCCATGCTGCTGCTGGTAGCACGGGCCACGCTGTTCCCGCTGCGCCACGTGGGCCGGGCCTGGCGCTGGTGGCTGTGCGCCTGCCTGGTCGGCACCGCGGGTCTGATGCTGGTGCGGGCGGTGGTCGGTATCTGGGGCTCGGAAGCCGCGCAGCAAAGCATCAACCTGACCATGGCGGTGACGCTGAACCTGGGCACCATCGTCTCGGTAGTCGCCTTGCTGGCCGCGTGGCGCGACGAGGCCAAGGCCAGGCTGCACAACCTGGCCATGACCGACGGCCTGACCGGCCTGCTGAACCGGCGCGGCTGGATGGAGCGGGCCGAGGGCATGTTTGCCAACGCCCAGCGCTACCAGCAGCCACTGACGCTGATGATGCTGGACCTGGACCACTTCAAGCGCATCAACGACACCCACGGCCATGAGGTCGGCGACAAGGCGCTCAAGCTGTTTGCCCGCCTGCTGCGCGAAAGCCGCCGCACCGGCGACCTGGTGGGCCGCCTGGGCGGCGAAGAGTTCTGCATCGTGCTGGCCAATACCCACCGCTCGGCCAGCATAGGCTTCGACCAGCGGCTGCGCGCCATGCTGCAGGAAGTGGGCGAGAAAGAACTGGGTTTCCACATGAACTTCAGCGCCGGCGTGGCGGTGCTGCGCGACGGCGACGGCACCCTGGCCGGCCTGCTGGCGCGCGCCGATACCGCGCTGTACTCGGCCAAGCACGAAGGCCGTGGCCGCATGGTGCAGTCCGACGGCGGGCTCGGGCAAACTGTTATCTAGAGCACCCCCAGGCTCCACACTGCGTGTTTCCGCCAACCCCCTTGCAGGGGGCGATACCTGCGGCCCGGCGGAGCCGGTTCCGCGGTATCTCTGGAATGGGAAGCCGCCCGTTTTCAGCGGCTGTCGGTGCTGCTTACTCCGTTTTCATCAAACCATGCAGCTGCGCATACTGCAGCAGCATGATGGTCTTGCCGTCGCAGATACGGCCATCGGCCACCATCTCCAATGCGGTGGCCAGGGGTAGCTCCAGCACTTCGATGTCCTCGCCCTCGTGGTGCTCGCCGCCACCATCCGACACCTTGTCGGCCGCGCTGTATTCGCCGACGAAGAAGAACACCCGCTCGGTCACCGAGCCCGGGCTCATATAGGCCTCGAACACCTTGCGCACATCGCGCAGGCGAAAGCCGGTTTCCTCCTCGGTCTCACGGCGGATGCAGGTGGCGGGGTCGTCCTGGTCCAGCAGGCCGGCGCAGGTTTCGATCAGCATACCGTCGGGGTTGCCGTTCACAAAAGTAGGGAAGCGGAATTGCCGGGTCAGCACCACCGTGCCCTGGCCCGGGTGGTAAAGCAGGATGGTCGCGCCATTGCCGCGGTCGTAGGTTTCGCGGCTCTGGCGCTGCCAGCTGCCGTCGCGGCGGCGCAGCTCGAAGGTGTTTTTCTTCAGCAGGTACCAGTCGTCCGACAGGACTTTTTGTTCGACGATGCGGATGTCATTGGCGTGCATGCGGGCTCCCGGGGTAATGGCAGGCAGTCTAGCGCAAACATGCATATTCGTGCAACTTCAATGATAATCATGCAAATCTAAACGGAAACCGCCATGCTGACCCAGCAACGCAAACAACTGATACTCGACACCCTGCGCCGCGACGGCCGCATCGTCGCCGCCGATCTGAGCAGCAGCCTGGGCCTGTCGGAAGACACCATACGCCGCGACCTGCGGGCGCTGGCCGCACGCGGTCTGCTGCAGCGGGTGCACGGCGGCGCCCTGCCCGCCTCGCCGGCGGTGGCCAACTTTGCCGCCCGCAGCCAGCTGCAGATGGCCGGCAAGCAGGCGATTGCCGCCGCCGCCGCCGCCATGGTGCAGCCTGGCCAGGTGCTGTTCATCGACGGTGGCACCACCTGCCAGCAGCTGGCGCTGCGCCTGCCGCACAGCCTGCAGGCCACGGTGGTGACGCACAGCCCGACCATCGCGCTGGCCCTGGTGGAGCATCCACTGGTCGAGGTGCAATTGATCGGCGGGCGGCTGTTCAAGCACTCGGTGGTGGCGGTGGGCGCGGCAGCCATCGAGGCGATCCGCCAGGTACGCGCCGACCTGTATTTCATGGGCGTCACCGGCATCAGCGCCACGGCCGGACTCAGCACCGGCGACATGGAAGAAGCCCATGTGAAGCGTGCACTGATGGCCCAGGCGGCAGAGACCTGGGTGCTGGCCTCGGCCGAGAAGCTGCACGCCGCCTCGCCCTATGTGATCGCCGCCTGCAATGCCGCCACCGGCCTGGTGGTCGAGCCCGGCACCAGCGACCAGCAGGTGGCGGCGCTGACGGCGCTGGGCCTGGCGCTGGTGCGAGCCTAGTACCCGCTCTTCTTGGCCGGCGCTTCCTGGCCCAGCAGCGCAGCTTTCAGTGCGTAATCCGCCGGGCTGTCGCCGACCCAGATGTTCAGCACCATGCCAAAGAACTCAGCGTCGCCCACCGGCGTGCCCTGGGGCTGGCCGGCGATGAAGAACAAGGTGCCCTGGCCGGGGATGAACTGCATCGCAAAGCTGTCGCCCGCGGCCAGCTTGCTGCGGCCGGAGAAGATTTCGATCAGCCGGTTCGCCGAGGTGGTGTGCTTGAGCACCAGCTCTTTCGGCGAATTGGCCGACAAACCTTTGATGAAGGCCAGGCCCAGATCGGTGCCAGAGACTTCGCGCAGCGCAGTAAAGCTCAGCAGCTTGGGCCCGGGCAGGGCCCGCAGCTCCTCGGGGCTGGACACCTTGCGCGGCGTGTACAAGGCCATGTCGTAGACCTTGAACACCGCACGGTAGCGGGTGCCGGCGCCGTTCAGCTGCAGCGGCGTGCCCAAGACCTGGGCATCGGCGGCAAACGGGGTGCTGGACGCATTGGCCGCGGCGGCCCACACAGGCTGGCACAGCAGCGGGGCGGCCAGCATGGCGGCACGGATCAGGCGGTTCATCGGTCGGTCTCCTGCAAAGCTTTTATGCACAGCACTTTACCGCGTTTGCTTTACATACCGGCTACATTGGTTTGAAGCTTTTCAGGGCTCTGGCGCATATGCAATATGCAGGAACAGCTACCAAATAAATAGCAAAATCCGATTCACGGCGCAACGCCTGGCAAAGCCGGCCGCGCATCCAGTTCGGCGCGCATGCGCGGCAGGTGCTGCGGGTAGTGGCGCTGCATGAAATCCACCAGGCCTTCGCGCACATCGCAGCGCAGCCGCCACAGCAGGTCGGCGTTGGCCGAGGTCACCTCCAGCCGGATCTGCACGCCGTGGGCGGCGGTGTCGGTCACGTCCAGCTTGCAGTGGCGGCCGTCCCAGGCCGGCGAACCCTGGCAGATGCGCAGGGCTTCGGCGCGCAGCGGGTCCATGGCCATGGCGTAGTCCACCCACAGGAACACCGTGCCTATCATTTCGGGGTTGCGCCGGGTCCAGTTCTGGAACGGGTTTTCGATGAACCACTGCAGCGGAATGATCAGCCGCCGCTGGTCCCAGACGCGCAGCACCACATAGGTGCCGGTGATCTCCTCGACCCGGCCCCACTCGCCCTGCACGATCAGCACGTCGTCGATACGCAGCGGCTGGCCCAGCGCGATCTGCAGGCCGGCCAGCAGATTGCCCAGCACCGGCCGCGCGGCGATACCCACGACCAGGCCGACCACGCCGGCCGAGGCCAGCAGGCTGGCACCGAACTGCCGGGCCTCGGGAAAAGTCATCAGCACCGCCGCCAGCCCGGTCACCAGAATGCCGAACACCAGGGTGTTGGCCAGCACCTTGGCCTGGGTGTGGACGCGGCGGGCGTTCAGGTTGTCTTCGACCTGCAGCGGGTGCAGGGCGATCAGGCCTTGGGTGGCGCCATGCACCACGCGCAGGCCCAGCCAGGTCAGGCTGGTCAGCAGCAACAGCACATTCACATGGCGCACGCCGGCGACCAGCGGAAAGTCGTGCGGCGCAATCTGCCATACGGCCTGCAGCGCGATCAGCGGCAGCACCACCCGGGTTGGCGCATGGCAGGCCTGGGCGATGGCCGAAGCCAGCGGCATGCTGCGCGTGACCCTCCGCACCAGCAGCGCCCCCACCGCATGCGCCACCAGGGCCAGCACGATGGCCAGGCCGGCGGCCAGCAAAATACGTAACGCCGAGTCGTCGGCCCAAGCGATGAGCTGGTTCACGGAACGCGCTTAGACGGCGCGCGGCTTGACCAGCGCGGCCGCCTGCTTGGCGTGGCTGCGGGCGACTTCCACGTCGGCGTCAAAGGCCAGGGCCACGCCCATGCGGCGCTTGACGAAGCTCTCGGGCTTGCCGAACAGGCGGATGTCGGTGTTCGGCACGCGCAGCGCCTCGGCCACGCCGTCGAAGACGATGCCCTGGGCATCGACGCCGCCGTAGATCACCGCGCTGGCGCCCGGGCTCTTGAGCGCAGTGTTCACCGGCAGGCCCAGGATGGCGCGCGCATGCAGCTCGAACTCGTTCTGCCACTGGGTGCACAGCGTGACCATGCCGGTGTCGTGCGGGCGCGGGCTGACCTCGCTGAACCACACTTCATTGCCCTTGACGAACAGCTCGACGCCGAATAGGCCCTGGCCACCCAGGTTGTCGGTCACGGCCTTGGCGATTTCGCGCGAGCGCTGGATGGCCGGCAGCGGCATGGGGTGCGGCTGCCAGCTTTCCACGTAGTCGCCGCTGACCTGGATGTGGCCAATCGGGTCGCAGAAATGGGTTTCCACCTTGCCGTCGGCGCCCAGGGCGCGCACGGTGAGCTGGGTGATCTCGTAGTCGAAGTCGATGAAGCCTTCGACAATGACGCGGCCGTGGCTGACCCGGCCGCCGGCCATCGCGTAGTCCCAGGCGGTTTGCACATCGGCCGGGCCACTGATCTTGCTCTGGCCCTTGCCCGAGCTGCTCATCACCGGCTTGACGATGCAGGGGTAGCCGATCTGGCTGTCGATGGCGGCCTGCAGCTCGGCCAGCGAGTCGCAGAACACATAGGGGCTGGTGGGCAGGCCCAGGACTTCGGCGGCCAGGCGGCGTATGCCTTCGCGGTCCATGGTCAGGCGGGCGGCGCGGGCGGTGGGGATCACGCGCACCGTGCCGGCGGCTTCCAGCTCTTCGAGCATGGGGGTGGCGATGGCTTCGATCTCGGGCACCACCAGGTCGGGGCGCTCGGCCTCGATCAAGGCCTTGAGCTGCAGCGGGTCGCTCATGGTGATGGTGCGCGCATGGTGGGCCACCTGCTGGCCCGGGGCATTCGCATAACGGTCGACGGCAATGGTTTCCACGCCCAGGCGCTGCAGCGCGATCAGCACTTCCTTGCCCAGCTCGCCGGAGCCGAGCAGCATGACCTTGGTTGCGTGGGGGGAGAGGGGGGTGCCTAGAGTAGTCATGGAAGCGTGTGCATTACGGACGGGTTGACCCATACGGGCCGGAACCCGGGAATTTACCGCATGTAGCCCCGTCGCAGGGGCCGTACTGGCCTAGGTAAAAACATCCTGTTACCCTGAGCCGCCCCGTGGCCCAATCGATCCTCATTTTCGAACTCCGCCCATGCCATACCGCTACGCCGCCGTCCTGACCGCCCTGCTCTGCGCCCTGGGCCTGCCCGCCACCGCCCAAATCCTGGTGGGCCAGACCGCGGGCTTCACCGGCTCGGTGGCGGTCGGCGTCAAGGAAACCACCGACGGCGCCAAGCTGTACTTCGACATGGTCAACGCCAAGGGCGGCGTGGCCGGGCAGAAGATCGAGCTGCTGTCGCTGGACGACAAGTTCGACCCGGCGCTGTCGGCAGAGAACACGCGCATCCTGATCACCGAGAAAAACGTGGTCGCCATGTTCCTGACCCGCGGCACGCCGAATACCGAAGCCGTCATTCCGCTGCTGGACAAATACGGCGTGCCCCTGGTCGGCCCGTCCACCGGCGCCATGGTGCTGCACCAGCCGGTGCGCAAGCATGTGTTCAACGTGCGCGCCACCTACCAGCGCGAGGCCGAGAAAGCCATGGCCCACCTGGCCAGCACGGGCATCAGCAAGATCGCCGTGGTCTACACCGACGACAGCTTTGGCGCGGACGGGCTGGCCGGCGCCCAGAAGGGTTTGCAGCATGCCAAGCTGACCCCGGTGGTGCTGGAAAAATTTGACCGCGCCAAGCCCGATTTCTCGCATATTGCGCCGGCGGTCGTGCAGTCCGGGGCGCAGGCCGTGCTGCTGGTGGCGTCCAGCGCCGCCGCGGTCGAAGGCATCAAGGCGCTCAAGGCCGCTGGCAGCAACGCCCAGTTCCTCACGCTGTCCAACAACGCGTCCGCCGGCTTTATTGCGGGGCTGGGCAGCCATGCCAGCGGCGTGGTGGTGACCCAGGTGTTCCCGCGCTCGTTCAACTATGCGTTCATCCGGGAATTTGCCGACCTGGCGCGGGCCAAGGGCCTGGACGATTCCAGCCCGTCCATGGTCGAAGGCTTTGCCGCCGCCAAGGTGCTGGTGGCGGCCCTGCAGCGCGCCGGCCCCAAACCCACGCGCGAACGCATCCAGGCGGCGCTGGAAAACCAGGGCAAGCTCGACATCGGCGGGCTGGAAGTCAGCTACAGCCCCAGCGACCACAGCGGCCTGGACTTTGCCGACCTGGCCATCATCAGCGCCGAAGGCAAGTTCCGGCGCTGACAGCTAAAAATACAGAAATCGCTATTTAATCAATAGCGTCTTGCGCTGATGAAACCTGCGCCAGCGGCCTTTTTTGAATGTAAAAATCACCGCAATAAGCATAGCAGTCAGCGCTTGCGCACCCGGCGCTGCGAGCTGCGCGCATGCGGCAGCCAGCCATGCCAGTGCCAGCGCGCCATCATCAGCAGGCCGCGCACCCATTCGTCGGCCGCGTAGGCGATGAAGATGCCCGGCAGGCCCAGGCTGCGGCCCAGCACATAAGACCCCAAGCCCAGCACCAGCACGAACGAGCCTATGCTGGCAGCCACCGGGTAGATCACGTCGCCCGTAGCGCGCAGCGCGCCGGTGACGATCAGGTTGAAGACCCGCCCGGTCTCCAGCGCCACCGCGATCCACAGCAGGGTTTGCGCGGCCTGGATCACATGCGGGTCCTTGGTGAACACGCGCATCAGCCAGGGTGCGGCCAGCGCCGCCGCCAGCGCCAGCCCTCCCGATGCCATCAGCCCGTTGCGCACGCCCTTGCGCACCAGCGCCCGGGCCTGGCTGAACTGGCCGCCGCCGACCAGCCGGCCCACCATGATCTCGCAGGCCCAGCCGATCGCCAGGCTCACCAGCAACACATAGCGCAGCAACTGCAAGGTGTAGGCATGGGTGGCCAGCGCCACCACGCCCAGCCGCGCCGCGCCAGCCAGCGACACCATGAAGGCCGCGCGGTAGCCGAGCTCGGCGCTGGCGCCCGGCACGCCTATGCGCAGCACCGGCGCCAGCACCCGCGGCTGCAGCACCCACCAGTGGCGGGCCGTGGGCACCAGGTCCATGCGCTTGCGCCACAACACCAGGTGCAAGGCCAGGCCCAGCGCCCGGCTGACCAGCAGCGCCACCGCAAAGCCGTACAGGCCCAGCCCGTCCCACGGGCCCACGCCCAGCATCAGCGGCACGGCCAGCGCCAGGTGGGTGCTGTGCATCACCACCATCACCTTCAGCGAGTCGCGCGCATGCAGATGGGCACGCAGAATCGCCGCCATGGTCAGGTTGTAGCCGTCGAGCAGCGCGGCCGGCGCCAGCAGCTGCAGATAGGGGCTGGCCAGCGGCAGGATTTCGTCGGGTGCGTTCAGCACGTCCAGGATCAGGTCGTTGCCCAGCACCAGGATGGACACCACGAACAGCCCGGCCCAGGTGCAAGCCCCCAGGCCCGACAGCGCGGTGCGCCGCACCAGCTCGACCTGCTGGCCACCCAGCAGCTGGGTGATCACCACCCCCATGCCGATGGCCAGCACCCGGAACACCACGTACAGCGACTCCAGCACCTGGTTGGCCAGGCCCAGGCTGCCGGCCGCGCCGTCCGAGGTATGCGATGCCAGCCACAGGCCGGCGATGACGACGGTGTAACCCAGTAAGAACTCCCCAAAGATGGGGCCGGCGACGGCGTTCAGCCGGGGGCGTTCAGGCAGGTGCATGGGATGTGGCGGGCGTTGCGGCAGCGGGATGGCAGCGGAGAATAGGCAATTGCGGTAACGCTACCATTCTTCCAAAGAAATCAGCCGCGTGCCGCATCCTCGCGCAACATATCTGTGGCTTTTTCCGCCAACATGGTGACGGCGGCCGTCGTATTGCCGCTGACGATGCGCGGCATGATGGACGCGTCGACCACCCGCAGGCCGGCCACGCCATGCACCCGCAGCCGCGCGTCCACCACATCCAGCGGCCCCGGCCCCATGCGGCAGCTGCCCACCGGGTGGTAGACGGTATCGGCATGCTCGCGGAGGTAGAACTCCAGCGCCAGATCGCCCTGGGCTGCGGCCGAAGCGGCCAGCTCGCGCCCGCCCAGCGCCGCCAGGGCCGGCTGGGCGCAGATGCGGCGCACCAGCTGGAAGCCGCGCAGCAGCCGCTCCATGTCGGCGCGCTCGCCCAGGAAGTTCGGGTCGATCAGCGGCGCGGCCAGCGGGTCCTTGCTGTCCAGGGTGACGCTGCCGCGGCTTTCCGGGCGCAGCACGCAGACGTGGACCGAATAGCCGTGGCCCCAGGGGGTCTTGCGGCCGTGGTCGACCAGCTTGGCCGGCACAAAGTGCAGCTGCAGGTCGGGCAGCGGCTCGCCGGGCTGGCTTTTGATGAAGCCGCCGGCCTCGGCCAGGTTGCTGGTCAGCATTCCGCGGCGGTGTTTACGCCAATCGACCACGCCCTGGGCGATATGCGCGAGCCCGGTGGGCGACAGCCCCCAGAGTTCCTTGGCGCGCGGCACGTGTACCGCATGCACCACGTCCACATGGTCGTGCAGGTGCAGGCCCACGCCCGGCAGGTGGTGCACGGTGGCGATGCCATTGGCCAGCAGCTGCGCGTGGTCGCCGATGCCGGACAGCATCAGCAGCTGCGGCGACTGCAGCGCGCCCGCGCTCAGCAGCACCTCGCCCTGGCAGCGCAGCTGCTTGAGCAGGCCGTCCTGTATGAATTCCACGCCCACAGCACGCCGGCCCTGGGTCAGGATGCGGCTGGTCTGGGCGCCGGTAAAGACCTGCAGGTTCGGCCGGTCCAAGTGCGGCGTGAGGTAGGCCTTGGCGGCGCTGCAGCGTTCGCCGTCCTTTTGCATCACCTGGTACAGGCCTACGCCCTCCTGCGTGGCGCCGTTGAAATCGCTATTCGCTGGAAAGCCGGCCTGCAGCGCCGCCTGCACAAAGGCCGGGCTGTAGCGGTTGGGGCTTTGCAGATCAGTGACCTGCAGCGGGCCGTCCGCGCCATGCCAGGCGTCGGCCCCGCGCGTGTTGTGCTCGGCCCGGCGGAAGTACGGCAACACATCGGCAAAAGCCCAGCCGGGGTTGCCCTCGGCGGCCCAGTGGTCGTAGTCGGCGGGCTGGCCGCGGGTGTAGATCATGGCGTTGACCGAGGTCGACCCGCCCAGCACCTTGCCGCGTGGCTGGAAGCCGCTGCGCCCGTTCAGCCCCGGCTGCGGCACGGTGCCGAAGCGCCAGTGCGTGCGGCCGTACTTGGCCAGCAGCGCAATGCCGGCTGGGCATTGCACCAGCGGGCTGTGGTCGCTGCCGCCGGCTTCCAGCAGGGCCACGTGGACCGCCGGGTCCTCGCTGAGCCGCCCGGCCAGTACGCAGCCGGCGGCCCCGGCGCCGATGATGATGTAGTCAAACATGGTGTGAATCTGGTCGGCGGATAAGCCGCTTTATGATGAATGTTGCATTGCAATCCATTTTTTACCCGGAGTCCGCTATGAGCATTTTGACAATCAACACCGTCGGCATTGTCGGCGCTGGCATCATGGGCAACGGCATCGCGCAAACCTGTGCGGCGGCCGGCCTGCATGTGGTGATGGTGGACATCTCGGACGAGGCCGTGGCCAAGGGCCTGGCGACCATCGCCGGCAGCCTGGACCGGATGATCAAGAAGGACAAGATCACCGCCGCCGACAAGTCCGCCATCCTGGCACGCATCCGCGGCTCTACCCAGTACGAGGACTTCAAGGCCGTGCAGCTGGTGATCGAAGCCGCCACCGAGAACTATGCGCTGAAGGTGAAGATCGTGCAGCAGCTCGACGCCCTGCTGGCGCCCGAGGTGCTGATCGCCTCCAACACCTCGTCGATCTCCATCACCAAGCTGGCCGCCGTGACCCAGCGCCCGGACCGCTGTATCGGCATGCATTTCTTCAACCCGGTGCCGCTGATGGCGCTGGTGGAAATCATCCGCGGCCTGCAGACCAGCGACGCCACCCACGAGGCAGTGCACGCCATGGCCATTGCCCTGGGCAAGACGCCGATCACGGTGAAGAACGGCCCGGGCTTTGTGGTCAACCGCATCCTAATGCCCATGGTCAACGAGGCGCTGTTCGTGCTGGCCGAGGGCGTGGCCACGCCCGAAGACATCGACGCCGGCATGACCCTGGGCTGCAACCAGCCGCTGGGTCCGCTGGCGCTGGCCGACATGATCGGCCTGGACGTCTGCCTGGCGGTGATGGAGGTGTTTTTGAACGAGTTTGGCGACAGCAAGTACCGCCCCTGCCCGCTGCTGAAAGAGCTGGTGGCCGCCGGCCGGCTCGGCCGCAAGACCGGCCAGGGCGTTTACACATACTAGTCTGGGGTAACGCATTTCGGTACGTTTCTATTTAACTTGCACACAATTTAATTGCGCGATATAATTCATCCCATGGCCAAGTCCACCCTCACCCCAGAACAAGCCCAGCTGCTCGACAACCAGCTGTGCTTTGCGCTGTATTCCACCTCGCTGGCCATGACCAAGCTGTACAAGCCGCTGCTGGAAGAGCTGGGCCTGACCTACCCGCAGTACCTGGTGATGCTGGTGCTGTGGGAGCACGACGGCCTGATGGTGTCGGCGCTGGGCGAACGCCTGTTCCTGGATTCCGGCACCTTGACACCGCTGCTCAAGCGCATGGAAGCCGCAGGCTGGCTGAGCCGCCAGCGCGATGCCCAGGACGAGCGCCGCGTCACCATCCGCCTGACATCTGCCGGGCGTAAGCTGCAGGCCCAGGCCACCCAGATTCCGGGCTGCATCCTCGATGCATCCCAATGCGCCCTGCCCGAATTGATTTCACTCACGCAGCAAGTACAGGCCCTGCGCGAGCGACTGACGAGTCCCCGAGCCTGACACCCTTTTTTGTAAACCCCAAGGAACCACCATGCCTACCAAACTCGACAAAGTGCTCTACACCGCCCACGCCCACACCACCGGCGGCCGCGAAGGCCAATCCGCCAGCGACGACGGCAAGCTCAGCGTCACCCTGGCACCTCCCAAGGAACTGGGCGGCAACGGCAACGGCACCAACCCCGAGCAATTGTTCGCTGCTGGTTATTCCGCCTGCTTCATGGGCGCCATGAAACACGTGGCCGGCCTGAAGAAGATCACCGTGCCCGCCGATGCATCCATCGACGCCAGCGTAGACATCGGCCCGATCCCCGCCGGTTTCGGTATCGCCGCCCAGCTGAAGATCAGCCTGCCCGGCCTGGACCGCGCTGTGGCCCAGGATCTGGTGGACGCCGCCCACGGCGTGTGCCCCTACTCCAACGCCACCCGCGGCAACATCGAAGTCACGCTGACCCTGGTCTGACCTGGGCTCACCCCCAGGCTTGCCCACTGCGTGTGGCAGCGCCAACCCCCTTGCAGGGGGCGAACCCGACGGCCCGGCAAAGCCGGTTCCGTGGGTTCCTGCGAAGGGACTGGCTGCGCTCGCCTAAAACCAGTGCTGTTACCGTTTGAAAGGCCCGCGCCATAACCATGGCGCGGGCCTTGTGCTTTGGAGCGGTGACAATCAAAGCATGTCCACCCCTACTGTTTCCTCCAACGCTGCCCATCCCTACGAGACGCTCACACCCGACGTGGTGATGGACGCACTGGCCAGCGTCGACCTGTTTGGCGACGGCCGGCTGATGGCGCTGAGCTCGTACGAGAACCGGGTCTACCAGGTGCACCTGGAAGACGGCAGCGCCGTGGTGGCCAAGTTCTACCGGCCCGGCCGCTGGAGCGAGGCGCAGATTCTGGAAGAGCACAGCTTTGCCGCCGAGCTGATGGCCGCCGAGATCCCCGCCGTCGGCCCGCTGGTGCTGGACGGCCGCACCCTGCACCCGTTTGCCGGCTTCCAGTTCAGCGTCAGCCCGCGCCGCGGCGGCCGCCCGCCCGAGCTGGACGACTTCGAGGTGCTCGAATGGATAGGCCGCTTCCTGGCGCGCATCCACACCGTGGGCGCCAAAAAGGCCTTTGTGCACCGCCCGGCGCTGGACCTGGAAAGCTTCGGCATCCATTCGCGTGACTGGCTGCTGAAGCACGAAATGGTGCCGCTGGACGTGCAGGGCGCCTGGACCAAGGCCTGCGGCGATGCTCTTGATTTAATAGCTGCCAGCGCACTTCCCAGCAGCGCTGCAAGCCTAAAAGACTCTCAAACCAAAACCCTCAGGCTGCACGGCGACTGCCACCCCGGCAACATCCTCTGGACGCCCACCGACGGCCCGAACGGCGGCCCGCACTTCGTCGACCTGGACGATGCCCGCACCGGCCCGGCGGTGCAAGACCTGTGGATGCTGCTCAGCGGCGACCGGGCCCAGCGCACCGGCCAGCTCAGCGGCCTGGTCGACGGCTACGAGCAGTTCCGCAGCTTCGACCGCCGCGAGCTGGCGCTGATCGAGCCGCTGCGCACCCTGCGCCTGGTCCACTACAGCGCCTGGCTCGCCCGGCGCTGGAGCGACCCGACCTTCCCCATCAACTTCCCCTGGTTCGGCAGCAGCGACTACTGGGTCGGCCAGGTGAACATGCTCACCGAGCAGATCGAAGCCATGCAGGAAGAGCCGCTCTACGTATGAATGCAGTGCCGACCCGCACCGGCATCGCCTGGCCGCCGACCTGGAGCGAGGCCTTGCTGCTGGGCGAATACCTGTCCTACCGCGTCGGCGCCTACCTGCTGCTCAACGTCGTGGAAGACCCGGCCTGGCTGGCCTGGGCGTTCTGCTGAAGCCCTATTCACATCCTCTGATGAGGGGATGCGCGGGCCGGGAAGTATGTGTACAACCGGGCCTTCCTGAAACACCCACCGCAAGGAGTCCGCATGCCCTACCAACGTTCTTCGGCCCCAGACTGGCTGGCGCTAGAGCAGCACCGGGTGGCGGCACGGCGCAGCGCACTGGGCAGCGGGCTGACGAAAACCGTGGACGGCCAGGCGCAGCCGCTGCTCACCGGCCTGGCGCTGTCGGGCGGTGGCATACGCAGCGCCACACTGTCGCTGGGTACGCTGCAAGCGCTGGCCCGCGGCCATGCGCTGGACCAGTTCGACTACCTCTCCACCGTATCCGGCGGCGGTTATACCGGCAGCTTTCTGTGCAGCCTGTTCATCCCGGAAAAAGTCCGCCAGGGCAACGCCGCCGCGCCGTCTGACGCCGAGCTGCAGCAGGCCGCGCGCACGGCCCAGGAGAAGCTGCAGGCCACCGAGCAGCGCAGCAACGCCCACGCCTCGCCGGCCAGCAAGCCGATCAGCTGGCTGCGCAACAGCGGCCGCTACCTGGCGCCCAACGGCGGCGGTGATGTGTGGTTTGGTTTCACCACCTGGCTGCGCAATCTGCTGGCAGTGCACTATGTGCTGGGCGTCACCCTGGTCTGCGCGCTGGCCTTGCTGGGGCTGCTGAACCAGGGCATGAAGGCTTATCTGCCATTCGCGGTACCGGCCTCCTTGTCTGCGGGTGCGCTCTATGGTCTGCTGGCGCAAGGGATTGCGGCGGTTGCGGTGTTGCCGCTCGGGGTGGCCTACTGGCTCACCGAGATGCCCAAGGGCAAACAAGGCGGGTGGCTGTCCGGTGTGTGCACCTTCACCGCCTTGCTTGGCTTGCTGCTAGGGCCGGTGCTCTGGCTGGCCGCAAACTGTCTGGGCCGGCTGGCCACAGCCGACTGGCAGATTTCGGCGATGCGCGTACTGGCCGGGGTGCTGCTGCTCGCCAGCGCCTGGTATCTGGCGACCTGGAGCTGGACCTGGTCGGAAGACCGCCAAGGCCGGCCCGCCGCCTGGATGCAGGTCACACGCACCCGCCTGACCCGCTATCTGTCGCGGGCTCTCGGCGCCACCGCAGCGCTGTTGGTCTTGAGCCTGGTGCTGGCAGCGTGCGAATGGCTGTTGCAAAAGCTGAGCAGCGTGCATGGCGTGGTGGGCGGCAGCGTGCTCACTGCACTGCTCGGCCTGTGGAAACTGCTGCCCAGCAGCAAAAGCCTGCCGCTGAACAAACCGCTGGCCCTGCAATGGCTGCCCCTGCTGGGCGCCGTACTGCTGGGTACGCTGCTGGTGCTGGGCTGGGGCACGGTTGCAGCCTGGTTGATCGGTACCAGCACGCCACTGCCGGCGCTGCTGGTCTTGCTGCTACTGGCCTGGATCACCGGCGAATGCTTCCAGTTCCTGAACCTCTCGACCATCCAGAACCTGTACACCGCGCGCATCGTGCGGGCCTACCTGGGTGCCACCAATATCGCCCGCGACAAGGCCGAGCACCAAGACATGACCGAGCCGCACGCCACCGACGACATGGCGCTGGACCAGTACCACGGCCGCTGCGACAGCGCAGGGTCGGTCCAGCTGCATTCGCTGGCGCCGCTGCACCTGATCAACGTCACCATCAACGAAACCGTGGCCTCGCAGGGCTCGCTGGTGAACCAAGACCGCAAAGGCCTGTCGCTGGCGGTGACGCCCGATGGCTTCATGGTGGACGGCGCGTTCTCCGCACGCCCGCGCGACCCGCAGCAAAAGCACCCGTTTTTTGAAAAACTCTCGATCGGCCGCTGGATCGGCATCTCGGGCGCCGCCTTCACCCCCGGCCTGGGCCGCGGCACCCGGCCCGAGCTGGCCATGCTGATGGTGCTGGCCAATGTGCGGCTGGGCTACTGGTGGCAGGTGAAACTGACGCCCAAAAGCAAGCGCACCCGGGCCCGCACCGGCCACACCGCCCGGCGCTGGCCGTTTGCGACCCAGCTGCATTTGCTGCGCGAGATGCGCGGCAACTTCTTCGGCACGAATGACAGCCACTGGTATCTGTCCGACGGTGGCCATTTCGAGAACACCGGGGTCTACGAACTGCTGCGCCGGCGCCTGGATTTCATCCTGGCGCTGGACAACGGGGCCGACGCCAGCTACCAGTTCGAAGACGTGGCCAATCTGATGCGCCTGGCCGCGGTGGACATGGGCGCGCAATTCACCCCGATTCCGCCAGAGACCGTGGCACAGCGACTGCAAGGTACGCCCCAGGCCGATCTGGCCAGCTTGCTCGGCAACCCCACCGGCTTTCCCCGCGACGAGGGCAAGGGCCAGCATTTCCTGTTGGCCTACCAGGTCAGCCTGCCGGCCACGGACGCATTCGCGGCCCACACCACCGTGCTGCTGTGGGTCAAGCCGCGGGTCACTGAAAAGGCCAGTCTGGACCTACGCCAATACCAGGCTACCCACACGCCGTTTCCCCAGGAGCCGACGGCCGACCAGTTCTTTGACGACCAGCAGTGGGAAAGCTACCGCCAGCTCGGCCAGCATGCGGGCCAGACCCTGCTAGAAGGCGGCGTGGGCCTGCCCGGGCTGGTGCAGGCCTTGGGCAAGAGCGCCACACCACCGCTATTTATTTAATAGCTGCTGGTGCACACAGTATCTGCGCCGGAAGCCTAAAACCCTATACACATTCGAAACGGGAGGGGTGCGGAAACATCTGCTGCAGCGCCTCGCGGACCCGGGCCAGGCGCGGGTCGTGCGGGTGGGCGTCGTCGGTGGTGTCGTTGATGCAAAAGCAATCCACCTGGCCGCGCGCCGCCACCAGGCGGTCCAGCTGGGCCATGCCGTCGGCCTCGCCGGTGGACACATACAGGTGCGAATAGTCGCGCAGCTGGGCCAGGCCGTGCGCCAGCGCCCAGCGCAGCACGAAGTCGGACACGATGGCCGGCTTGTCCCAGCAGCGGAACACGGTGGAGCGCACCCGGGCGAACATCTCCGGCGCCCGCGCCTCCAGCGCCAGCAGCAGCGACTTGCGCAGCGGCCGGGGCGCATGCGCAAAAGTGCGGAAGGTCGGCTGGTAGCCGGCCGGCAGCGCGGGCTGGCCGCGCAGCCACTGCTGCGACAAACGGCAGGCGTTCTCCAGCGCGGTGGCGTCGGGCCGCAGCGGCTCGTCGCTAACCAGCGGGTCGTCGGACCAGGCGACGAACACGCCGTCGCGGCTGAACCAGTGGGCCAGGTCCACCGGCGCGCCAAAGAACACATCGTCGTTCAAATAGAAATAGCGCTCCGACAGGCCCGGAATCCGGTGGATGTAGGACTCGATATGGCCGGAGTCGAAGACCGGCAGCGCCGCGCCGGGGATCAGCGCGCGGTGGTCCACCACCGTCAGCCCGGCCACCTGGCCCAGCCAGGCCGGGGTCTGGCCGTCGGTCACCAGGTAGATGTGGCCGTGGCCGGGGAAGAACTGCTCCAGTGCGCGCAGGCTGTAGCGCAGCTCGTCGTTGTCGCGGAAGCGCCCCTCCACATTGCCGTAGGCGGCCATGGCGTGGCGGTGCGCGGGGCTCAGCTGCTCCACCGCCCGCTGCCGCTTGGCCCGCCAGGCGGGGTCGTTGCCGTTGACCCACAGGTACACGATATCGATGGCGGAGGCGTTGCAGTCTTCGGATTCCATGTACGCAGTCAAACAAGAGGAGTGGCTAAACGGGGCCGGTGATATTAGCGGGCTTTGCCCGGCCCCGCGCAGCAGGGGATACACCGTCTACCAGCGGCCAAATGTGGGTGCATACTGCGCGGGGAGACGACTTTTTACCGCGCCCTTTTCTGATATTTACCCCATGGCTGATGTTCCACCGCTCTCTCCACAAGCTACTCCGGCGCCCCGTCCCGCAACAGCCCCCAGCCCCGCCAACTGGGGCCGCTTCAGCCTGCAACGCATACTCGGCCAGGGCGAACACTCGGTCACCTGGCTGGCGCTAGACCCGCGCCTGGGCCCGGCGCCGGGGCGCGAAGTGGCGCTCAAGCTGCCCGTGATCCACAAAGCCGCCGACGCCGCCGTCATCACCCGCTGGGTGCAGCACGCGCGCCGCGTCAGCCACCTGGTCCATGCCCATGTGGTGCCGGTGCTGGAAGCCGATGTGCTGGAGCAGCAGCCCTACCTGGTCTACGGCTACCTGCCCGGGCAGACCCTGGCCAGCGTGCTGGCCCAGCGCGGCGCCCTCCCCGCAGCCGAGGCCGTGGCCCTGGCGCTGGATGTGCTGGACGCGCTGGCCGCCGCCCATGCGGCCGGCATGCTGCACCGCAACCTCAAGGCCTCGAACGTGCTGGTCGACGCCACCGGCCGGGCCCAGCTGCTGGACTTCGGCACCGCCACCCTGGTCGATGGCGCGCCCGCCTGGCTGTCGCCCGAGGCTGCGCAGGGCGACATCACCACGCCGCAAAGCGATGTGTTCGCCGTCGGCCTGCTGCTGGCCGAGATGCTGGCCGGCAAGCCGCTGCTGGACGCCGGCGACCCGGACCGCGCCAAATACCGGCTGGCCCACGAGCAGCTGGCCCCGGCGGCCGACCTGGGCCCGGACGTGAATACCAGCCTGCGCGCCATCGTCGCCCGGGCCCTGGCCTACGACCCCGGCCAGCGCCCGCCCGGTGCCACCGCGCTGCGCGACGCGCTGCTCGCCTGGTCCGAGGCCACGGCCCGCGGCGACAGCGGCGAAACGTCCGACGATGTGCCGGGCAAGAAGACGCTGGACGCACTGCTGGCCCGCATGCGGCACAAGAGCGACTTCCCCGCCATGTCGGATTCGGTGGCCCGCATCCAGGGCATGGCCAATTCCGAAACCGAGAGCATCAGCAGCGTCACCAACGAAATTTTGAAAGACGTGGCGCTGACCAACAAGCTGCTGCGCCTGGTCAACAGCGCGCACTTTGCAGCCCGCGGCGGCAGCATCAATACCGTGTCGCGGGCGGTCAGCCTGGTCGGCTTCAACGGCATCCGCAACATGGCGCTGAGCCTGGTGCTGCTGGAGCACATGGGCGACAAGGCCCATGCGAATGTGCTGAAGGACGAGTTCCTGCGCTCGCTGATGGCCGGCTCGATCGCGGTCGAGCTGTGCGCCGTGCAGCGCGAAAGCGAAGAAGCCTTCATCGGCGCGATGTTCCAGAACCTGGGCCGGCTGCTGGCCGAGTTCTACTTCCCCAACGAGGCGCGCACGGTGCGCGGCCTGATGGCCTCCACCCATAAACCGATAGCCGAGGCGGCGGCCGCGGCCAGCGTGCTGGGCGTGGGCTACGAGGCGCTGGGTGTGGAGATCGCCAAGAGCTGGGGCCTGCCCGAGGGCATACAGCGCAGCATGCGCAAGCCCCGGGGCGAGCCGCCGCTGCACCCGCCGGTGGTGGTCGAGGAGCGCACCCGCTGGATCGCCATGGCCGCCAACGAGATCGCCGACATCCTGCTGCGCAGCCCCACGGCCGAGGCGCCGCTGCGGCTGGCCCAGGTGGCCGGCCACTATTCGCGCAGCCTGGGTGTCAGCCCGGCAGAGGTACGCATCGCCACCGTGGCGGCGCGCAAGAAGCTGATCGAGATGGCCGCCGCCATGGAGATCCGGGTGGTGGCCGGCTCGGGGGCGGCCCAGCTGCTGCAAGCCCCCGAAGAAGCCCCGGACCCGGTGGCCGAGCTGCCCGATGCGCTGGCGCCGCTGGCCCTGCAGGCCACGCCGCCGGCCGACGGCAGCGCGCCGGCCACGCCGGTGCACAGCGTGGCCGACATCCTGACCGAGGGCATACAAGACATCACCCATGCGATGGTGGAAGACTTCAAGCTCGGCGACGTGCTGCGCATGATCCTGGAAACCATGTTCCGCGCCATGCACTGCCAGCGCATCATCTTCTGCATGCGCGACCCCAAGACCGAGACCCTGACCGGCCGCTTCGGCCTGGGCGAAGGCGTGGAGGGGGTGGTCAAGCCGTTCCAGGTGGCGCTCAAGCCCAGCGGCGCGCCCGATTTGTTCAGCGCGGTCTGCCTGAAGGGCGCCGACACCATGATCGCCGACGCCACCGAGGCCCGCATCACCGAGCGCCTGCCGGCCTGGTACCGGCAGCAGATCCACGCCCCCACCTTTTTGCTGCTGCCGCTGGTGATCCAGAACAAGCCGGTTGGCCTGATCTACGCCGACACCGCCACCAAGGGCGGCCTGGGGCTGGACGAGAAAGAGCTAGCCCTGCTGCGCACCCTGCGCAACCAGGCGGTGATGGCGTTCAAACAAAATAGCTGAGCGCTTGCCGGCGCGAAGTGCTATTTATTTAATAGCTTTTCGCGCAATACCTGCCTGCGCCAGAGCCTGTTTTTCCCATGCATCTATCTGGGCAACCACCCAGGCGCCAGCGTCCAGCGGCAGGTCGTGCCCTGCCGTGGGGTGCACCTGCAGCGCGCACTGCCAGTGCCGGGCCAGGGCGCGCGAACAGGCGACCGACACCAGCCGGTCCTGCGCGCTGGCCAGCAGCAAGGTGGGTACGGACGGCGGATGCGCCGGCGCTTGGTAGCGGGCCGCAGCCAGCAGCTGGCGCACGGCATTCGCGCGGCCCACCGGGTGCTGGGCGCGCAGCGCCAGCCACTGCGGCAGCACGGAGTCGTGCGTACCGTTGCTGGTGATGCGCAGAATGCTGCGCTCCCACAATTCGGGTGAGCCGCCCCACAGCGCCAGCCGTAATAGCAGCGCGTAGTTCTGCGGCCGCAGCCGCTGGTAGAACGGGCTGAAGGGCCGCAAGCTGGTGTTCAGCAGCACCTGGGCCACCACCTCCTGCGGATACGCCGCCGCCCAGGCCACGGCCACCATCGCCCCCAGCGACATGGCGAGGATGTGGACCGGCCCGACGATCTGCCGGCGCGCCAGCTCGGCCCGGCAGTGCACGACCATCGCGTCCACATCGGCCGGGCTGCGCTGCCGGTGCAGACTGCCGTTGCCCGGCAGGTCCAGCGCGACCACCTGGCGGCCTGGCTGTGCCGCCTGGAACTGCGCCACAAAGCCGCCCCAGTGGCCGCTCTCGCGGGTCAGGCCGCGCAGCAAGATCCAGGTACTCATTTGGGGCCGTACCAGTCGTGCCGGGCCTGGGCGTGGTGGTAGGTGCGCATCTCTTCGGGCGGCAGCCACAGCCTATGCCCGTGCGCGGCGCGGGCCAGGAAGTCCAGCAGCGACTGGTGCTGGCGCAGCACGCGCTGCTGCCGGTGCGCGATCAGCGGGTTGAAGATGCCGTGGCGCGAGAACAGCTGGCGCGGGTTCTTCTTGACCCACAGCCAGGAGCCCATCTCCAGGGTCAGCGGCAGGAAGATGCGTCCAGGTGGCGCTTGCTGGTACAGGTGGTCCCACAGGTCGCCATGCGCCAGGTACTGCAGGCTTTGTGGCTCGAAGATGTAGCGGTACTGGCTGTGCGACTCCATGAAGATGCGCTTCAGCGCATGCATCTCGGCCAAATGGGCAATCGGCGTACGGGTATGGGCGTAGGGGAACCACAGCCGGTCGCTGACGCCAAAGCCCGAATGGCAGTCGACCGACAGGCTGAAGCTGCGCGACAGCAGCTCGGCCTGCACCACCGCGCAGACGGCCTGGTTTTCGGCCTCCATCGCCGCAGCAAAGCGGCCGCGGTACCAGGGCAGGCGCGCACTCAGGCGCTGGCCGCCGACCAGGAAGGGCACGGCGTCGCGCGCCTCCACCGGCGCATTGCGCATCAGGTCCACACCCTGCGGATTGGCCCGCGTGCCCAGCGCCATGCCGCCGGGATTGATGATGGGCATGAACACCAGGCGCACCGATTCCAGCTGGCGGTGCAAGGCGCTGTCCCAGGCCAGCCTTGTTACCAGGCTGTGCAGGTAGGCGATCACCACGCCGGCGCCAATCCGCTCCAGGCCGTGCACGCCGCCAAAGTAGCCGACGGCCGGCACGTCCAGCGAGGGGTTGCCCAAGGTGATGGCATGCACCGGGTAGCTGCCGCCGCCGGGCAGCTCTACCGTGCAGACGGTGCGCGCCTGCAGGTGCTGCGCGCCGAGGGCGATGGTGCGCTCCAGCGCCGCCAGTTCAGGCAGTTCGGGTGGGGATGCAGGGGCTTGGGGCACAGGCTCGCAGCATAGCCACGCCGGCCGCAGCGCGGGGCCGAATTTTGCAAACTGTGCGGCCATGGCACAGCGACACGCGCCTGTCATATTTCGGCTCTAAGGTGGGCCGCTCACCACTGAGAGGGAGACCCCGATGCTGCTCCGCAAAGCCACCCTGATACGCTTGATGGCCGTGCCCGCCTGCCTGGTCTGGGGCGTGGCCGAGCTCTGGGCCTTGCAACGCGCGCGCTGGCAGCTGCGCCGCTTCGGGCATTGAGCCTGGATACCCAATATGTATGAAGCTTTGGCGCGCCGCCGGCACGGCATGGCGCCCTGAAGACCGTGGGGCTTTGCCCGCAAGATTTGCTTCAAATTAAATAGCAGCTTGCGCAATCGCTATAAGCGCCAGAGGCATATTTCACCTGTATTTTTAGCCTGACGCTGACCGTTCTTCAACACTTGCCTGGCGGGTCATTTGGCTCGGATGTGGCCCATTGGCCCGCGTTGACACGCCCGGGGGTGCTGGTTAAGGTGGGCCGCGCACACCGGTAGGCCAAGCCCGCCGGTTTGGCGATCCAACACAACAAGGAGAATTGCATGGCGTACCCAATCTGGCTTCGGGCCTTGGTTTTGACGTTCTGGACGGGCCTGGCCGCAGGGGCGCACGCCGATGATTGGGAATGCCGAGAGCGCCCCGCACCGCAGGTGACCTTCATCCAGTTCCAGTCGCCGAATCTCGCCGCACCCCAGACCCCGCTGACCATCAAGGGCAAACTCAGCATTCCGGCCCGGGCGAACGCGCGCCGCAACTGTTTCGACTTCGACAACTTTCCGTCCAAAAAGCGCGGCCACGGCGACAACCCCAAGTTACCGGCGGTGTTGATACTGCACGGCTCCAGCGGGGTCGATGCGCGTGGCGACTTCTATGAAGCGGCGCTGAATGCGGCCGGCATCGCCACCCTGCAGATCGACATGTGGGAGGCCCGTGGCGTGGTCGGCGTGGCGAACCGGCCCCAGCTGCCGATCCTGACGGTTCCCGACACCTTCTCGGCGCTGGCCTTTCTCAGCGCCCAAGGCAATATCGACCCGGACCGCATCGGCGTGCTGGGTTTCTCCTGGGGCGGCGTAATGAGCCTGGCCAGTGCCGAGCGCACGTATGCGGGCCAGTTCGGCGGTGGCCGCAAGTTCGCGGCCCACGTGGCCCATTACCCGGTGTGCTACGCCGCCAACAACGCGGCCATCCTGCGCGCTTTCGGCGTGTCGCCGGCGCAGGCCGGCACGCTGTTCCAAAACCTCACGGGCGCCCCGGTACTGATACAGATCGGCAGCAAGGACAGCTATGACAACAGTGCCGCCCCTTGCCGGGCGTTGGCGGCTTCGGTCAACCCGGGCAATGGCGACATCGTGGACGTGGTCGAATACCCGGGCGCCTTCCACGGCTGGGACCGGCTGATGGTGCCGGTCACGGGCGCCGACCCGTTTGCCAACCAGGGCAGCTACTTGCTGGGCACCTCGGCCGTCCCCAGCATCAGCATCGTTCCGGATGTGGCACAGGCCCGCGCATCGCGTGAGCGCGTGGTGCGCTTCTTCCGCGGGAATCTCTGAACGCTGTTCACGGATTCACAGGTGGGCGAAGAACGCTGGGGCGCTGTCCCAGCGGTCGTGCAAGCCGTCGACATAGGTGATGGGCACCTGGGCCAGCTCTTCGTCGGAAACGTCGTCCAGGCACGTCAGGTTCACCCCGACCATCTTTCCTACCGGTGTCTCGTTGCCGACGCCAAAGGCGCGCACACCGCAGTGCTTGCAAAAGAAGTGCTGGTTCTTGCGGGTGTTGAACAGGTACTCCACCAGATCGCCCTCGCCGGCCAGCAGGCGAAAGCCTTCGGACTGGACCACGGCGGCCCAGAAGCGCGTGCGCCGGCAGATCGAACAGTTGCAGCGGTAGCTGCTCTGCGCCAGGTCGATATCGGCCTCGAAGCGGACGGCCCCGCAGTGGCAGCTGCCATGGTAGGTTTTCAGCATCGCTAGTCCTCTTTCAACGCACGACGGAATTCATGGCTAGCGGCGCACCCGCGGTTGATCCGGGTCGTAAACCGTCGTACTGGTACCCACACCGACACCGACCTGCGCACCGCCGACATTGGTGCTGGTGCCCACTCCCACGCCGGTACTCACCTGGCCGCGCTGGTTCACCCCCACGCCAACCCCCACCGGCCCGGCCCCGGCACCCACGCCCAGATGCATACCGCCCGAGCCACCACCGACCCCGATGCTGACACCGGGAAACAGCGGCACGCTAACGCCTACGCCGACCGAGCTGCAGGCAGCCAGCAGCAGAGGAAACGCGAGGCTGAAGATGCGGAGGAATGGCAAAGATCTGCACATATCAGCCCCCACCAGGCAGGCTGTACGCGAACTCGTAGTAGTGCTTGCCATCCACAATGTTGATCTTGAACTCGCCTGTGAGACCTGTCAGCTCACCCGTGCCCGAATCCGGCACGACAAGCACTGACAGCGACGCCTTACCCCTCTCCATGCGCCCGGTGTGCTGCAACACAAAGCTGCCGCTTTTGCCGTGCAAGCTACCCGACACTTTTTCTATGGCAACGTAGCCGGCAGACCCTGGCGTACCCGTCATGGCACTCAGCATTTGCCCCTGGGTACTGGCGCTGAGGTCGCCCGAAATCTGTTTGTCTATAGCCATCCGTCCGAGGGTGGATTCCGCTTCGGCGCCTTCAAAAGTGAGTGGCGACAACTTGACGATAAATGTGCCTTTGGCAACTTGCTCCATGGGGTTCCTTATGCCGACGTAGGCATGGTTGAAGTGGTAGGGATGCACCGGTCCATCGTTACGCCCCGTCCGGGATTTCCGGCTCGACCAGATGGGACAGGGCCGACAAGGATTCCTGCCACCCAAGGTAGCACATCTCTACCGGAATCACCGACGGAATCCCTTCCTGCACGATGCTCAGCTCGGTGCCGCAAAGCACCTGGCGCAAGGCTACCGTAACCTGCATCTCGCCCGGTAGGTTCGGGTCGTCAAACGTATCGGTATAGCGGATCTGCGTGTGCGGCGTGAGCTCGGTGTAGGTGCCGCCGAAGGAATGGCTGCCGCCAGTGCCGAAGTTGGTGAACGACATGCGGAAACTGCCGCCCACCCGCACCTCCGAATGGTGGATCTTGGCCGTGAACCCGCGCGGTGGCATCCACTTGACCCAGGCATCGGGGTCGAGGAAGGCCCGATAGACCCGCTCGGGTGGGGCGCGCAATACGCGGTGCAGGCGGACGGTGTTAGCTTGGTCGGACATGGGTAGGTCTCCTTTGCGAACGAAATAGCGGGCCACCGACGCGTGGTCACGGCTGGTGTTGCCTCAGACCAACGCACTCTGGTCGGCCGCCTGAGTGGGGGCAAATCATCTCTGATTTCTACCACTCGCAAGGATACATTTGGTAAGCCCCAAGACGAACGCTATCCGCCGAGACCTGGATTCCCTATAGAAAAAGCCCCGCCAGTCTCACAACTGCGGGGCTTTTTACATTGCGCCTCTGCTATTTATTCAATAGCTACCAGCGCACCATCCATCTGCGCCAGAGGCACATTTCTTTCAAACCAAATTACACCAGCAACGCATTCACCCGCTTCACGTAAGCCGCAGGATCGGCCGGCAAACCACCCTCCGCCAGCAGCGCCTGGTCGAACAGGATGTGCGCCAGGTCGTTGAAGTGCACCGAGCCTTCGAGCTTCTTCACCAGGGCGTGTTCGGCGTTCACTTCCAGCACCGGCTTGGTCTCGGGGGCGGACTGGCCGGCTTGCTTGAGCATGCGGGCGAGCTGGGTGCTCATGCCGTCGTCTTGCACCACCAGGCAGGCAGGGCTGTCGACCAGGCGGGTGGTGACGCGCACGTCTTCGGCCTTGTCTTTCAGCGCTTCCTTCAGCTTGGCCAGCAGGGGCTTGAAGGTCTCGGCGGCTTCTTCGGCGGCTTTCTTTTCGTCTTCGTCAAGCAGCTTGCCCAGGTCGACCGCGCCCTTGGCAACGGACTGCATTGGTGTGCCGTCGAAGTCGTGCAGGTAGTTCAGCGCCCACTCGTCAACACGGTCGGTCATCAGCAGCACTTCGATGCCCTTCTTCTTGAAGACTTCGAGCTGCGGGCTGTTCTTGGCGGCGGCGGCGTTGTCGGCGGTGATGTAGTAGATGGCTTCCTGGCCTTCTTTCATCCGCGCCTTGTAGTCGGCCAGCGACACGGTGGTGCTGTCGGTGGTGCTGCTGGCAAAGCGCAGCAGCTTGGCCAGGCGGTCACGGTTGGCGAAGTCTTCGCCCAGGCCTTCCTTCAGCACGGCGCCGAATTCGGCGTAGAACTGGGTGTACTTGCCGACCAGGGCCTTGTCTTCATCGCTGACCACGTCGGTCACGCCATCCGCCGAGGTTTCTGGCAAGGCGTTGTGCTTGGCCAGGTCTTCCAGCATGCCCAAGACGCGCTTGGTGCAGCCTTCGCGGATGGCTTTGACGTCGCGGCTTTCCTGCAGCAACTCGCGGCTGACGTTCAGCGGCAGGTCGGCGGAATCGACCACGCCCTTCACAAAGCGCAGGTAGCTGGGCAGCAGGGCTTCGGCGTCGTCCATGATGAAGACGCGCTTCACGTACAGCTTCAGGCCGCCCTTTTTGTCGCGGTTCCACAGGTCTTGCGGGGCCTTGCCGGGCACGTAGAGCAGCTGGGTGTATTCGGTGCTGCCTTCGACGCGGTTGTGGGTGTGGGCCAGCGGGGCTTCGAAGTCGTGGCTGATCTGCTTGTAGAAGTCGTCGTATTGCTCTTGGCTGATGTCCTTCTTGGCGCGGGCCCAGATGGCGCTGGCCTTGTTGACGGCTTCCCATTCGCCGGTGTTGACCATGCCGCCGGGCTGGCGGCCGCCGGCTTCGTCATTCGGGTTGATCAGCTCGCCGTCTTTCCACTCTTCCTTTTCCATCAGGATGGGCAGGCTGATGTGGTCGGAGTACTTGCTGATGATGCTCTTCAGCTTCCAGGTGCTGGCGTATTCCAGCGCGTCGTCGCGCAGGTGCAGGATCACACTGGTGCCGCGCTGTTCGCGGGTGATGTTCTCGACTTCAAACGCATCGCCGCCGCTGGCGCCGCCGTCGCTGGTCCAGCGCACGCCCTCGTTCGCAGGCACGCCGGCGCGGCGCGATTCCACGGTGATGCGGTCGGCCACGATGAAGCCGGAGTAGAAGCCCACGCCGAACTGGCCGATGAGCTGCGAGTCGGCCTTCTGGTCGCCGCTGAGCTTGGACACAAAGTCCTTGGTGCCGCTCTTGGCGATGGTGCCCAGGTTCTCGATAGCTTCCTGCTGGGTCAGGCCGATGCCGTTGTCGGTGATGGTCAGGGTCTTGGCATCCTTGTCGAAGGACACGCGCACTTCGAGGTTCGGCGCGTCTTCGTACAGGCCGCTGTTGCTGATGGCTTCAAACCGCAGCTTGTCGCAGGCGTCCGATGCATTGGACACCAGCTCGCGCATGAAAATTTCTTTGTTCGAATACAGCGCATGCGTGACGAGGTGCAGCAGTTGCGCGACTTCGGCCTGGAATGGCAGGGTTTTCTTGGTCATGTTGGGATGAATGCCTTGGAAATGTCAAAAAACGGAACACCGGCAGCAGCGTGCCGGGCAACCCGTAATTATGGCCGCAGCCGCAAACTTCAAGTCCTGCGGCGAAACCGGCCGGTTTTCATACAGATTGCGGACAAATTTGTCGATGGATTGTTAAAACCATTGCCCTTGTCACCGGCGCTTGCGACCATGGCCGGCTGCAAAAACGCGCGCCGGCCAGCGTCGGCCCACGCACCAACAAACCATCGAGGGATACATACATGGATAGCAATCTGAAAAAGTGGTCGGCCGAGTTCATCGGTACCTTCTGGCTCACCCTGGGCGGCTGCGGCAGCGCAGTGCTGGCGGCCGCCTTTCCCGGCGTCGGCATCGGCCTGCTGGGCGTGTCGCTGGCCTTTGGCCTGACGGTGGTGACCGGCGCCTACGCGCTGGGCCCGATCTCGGGCGGGCATTTCAACCCCGCGGTGTCGATCGGCCTGGCCGTGGGCAAGCGCTTTCCAGCGTCGGGCCTGCTGGGCTACATCGTCGCCCAGGTGCTGGGCGCCTGCGCGGCGGCCGGCGTACTGTACCTGATCGTTTCCGGCAAGGCCGACTTCGACGCCGCCAAGGCCTTCAGCGGCGCCGGCGCCTTTGCCACCAACGGCTATGGCGCGCGCTCGCCGGGCGGCTTCAGCCTGCTATCGGTGCTGGTGTGTGAGGTGGTGATGACGGCCATCTTCCTGGTCGTCATCCTGGGCAGCACCGCCAAGCGCGCGGCCGGTGCCTTTGGCGGACTCAGCATCGGCCTGTGCCTGACCTTGGTCCATCTGATCTCGATCCCGGTGTCCAACACCTCGGTGAACCCGGCGCGCAGCACCGGCCCCGCGCTGTTCGTGCCCGCCGCCATGGGCGATCTGTGGCTGTTCTGGGCCGCGCCCATCGTCGGTGCCATCCTCGGCGCGGTGATTTACAACGCCCTGCTCAGCGACGACTAAACCGGCTCGGACCTGACCCGCGCCTCCATCGGCCCGTGTCTATGGAGCCGCCTTGGCTTTGAGCAGGCGCGGAATATTGCCTTCGATCCAGTCGGTCAGCAGGCGCACCTTCTCGGCGGCCTCGCGCCCCAGCGGGGTGAGGCTGTATTCCACGTGCGGCGGCACGACCTCCAAAGCGATGCGATGCACCAGGCCATCGCCCTCCAGGCACTGGAGCGTCTGGACCAGCATGCGCTCGCTCACGCCATTAACCTTGCGCCGCAGCTCGCCAAAACGCAGCGTGCCCGACTCCAGCGCGATCAGCACCAACACGCCCCAGCGGCTGGTGATGTGCTGCAGCACCTCCCGCGAGGGGCAGGCGGCAACCAGCACGTCGCCCCGCTGGAACTTGGCGGCAATTCCCATGTTTAGCTCCTTGAGAACACAGCCTGGATTGTAGATACGCGCTCTGCGCTAGCACTTACTATTTTGTGTGTACTTGCAGAAAGTAAGTGATATGCCTACATTCAATGCCCACCCGGGAGGCTCGACCGCCCGGTCCCAGAAACCTGAAAGGACTTGAATGAAGACATCCCTACTGGCTGGCATGCTGGCCGCCGCCTGCACGCTACCGGCCCTGGCCCAGGAGGCCGTGCGCAGCGCAGCCAACGCCGACGCACTGTTTACCAGCCCCGACCCCAAGCTGCATGCCAACAAGCAGGTGGCCTACCACATCGTCAAGGACTTGCTGGAAGCCAACCACTGGGAACTGGCCGAGCGCTACATCGACAAGGACTACATCCAGCACAACCCCAACGCCCGCAATGGACGGGATGCCGTGGTGTATTTCTTCACCCAGATACTCAAGGTCCAGCCCACGCCGATTCCAGACAAACTGGGCCTGCCGGTCGCCGAGGTCATGGCCGAGGGCGATCTGGTGACGGTGGTCTACCCCCGCCGGGTGATCGACCCCAAACACCCCAACGGCAGCTACAGCACAGCCTGGTTCGACACATGGCGCATCAAGGATGGCAAGGCTGTCGAGCACTGGGACCCGGCGCTCATGAACGAAGCGCCCAAGCTGTCCAACTGAAGACGCGCCACCGCACAAAAAAAGCCGCGAAACATCGCGGCTTTTTTGTGTTTAAAACTTCTCGTGCGGCGCCAGGTAGCGCCACTGGCCCAGCGGCAGATTGCCCAGCATCACATTGCCGATGCGCACCCGCTTCAGGCCCACCACCTTCAAGCCGACCAGTTCGCACATGCGGCGGATCTGGCGCTTCTTGCCTTCGGTCAGCACAAAGCGCAGCTGTTCGGGGTTTTGCCAGCTCACCTTGGCCGGCTTCAGGGCCTGGCCGTCCAGGCTCAGGCCGTGGCGCAGCTTGGCCAGCATGGCGGGCGGGAACACGGCTTGCACGTTCGACGTGACCGGGTCGTCGTCGTCCATGCGCACCAGCTGGCCGGTGGGCGCGGGCTGGCCCAGGCCGTGGTAGGCCACGCGCACCAGGTATTCCTTCTCCATCACCGAGTCTTCACCGATCAGCTGGCGGGCGATGCGGCCGTCTTGCGTCATCACCAGCAGGCCGATGGAGTCGATGTCGAGCCGGCCGCAGGGCGCCAGGCCGCGCAGCTGATTCGGGTGGAAGAAGAAGCGTGCGTTGTCGTCGACCCAGCGGTTCTGCGGGGTGAACAGGGTCACCGCCGGCTCGTGGCCGTCTTCGGCCTGGGCGCTCACATAGCCCATGGGCTTGTTGATCAGGATGGTGACCTGGGTCGCCTGGTGGCCGCTGGCGGCCTTGTCGATCTGGATGCGGTCGCTGGGCGTGACCTTGACGCCCATCTCGGCCACCGCGCCATTCACCTTGACCCAGCCCTTGGCGATCCACTCGTCGGCCTCGCGGCGCGAGCACATGTTCAGCTCGGCCATGCGCTTGTTCAGCCGCGTGGGTTCGCTGCTGCTGGCGGGGCCGGCGGGCGGGGCAGCGCGGCGGAAAGCCACGGCGGTGGGATTGGGAGGCTTGATGGGGGTGTTCATGTGCGCTATTCAATTCATAGCTGCCTGCGCTGGATTCATCAGCGCCAGAGGCAGATTTTGCCTATATTTTAAGCGAGCAGCCGGTAGCCGACCGCGGTTTCGGTCAGCAGGTGGGCGGGCTGGGTCGGGTCGGCCTCCAGCTTTTGCCGCAGATGGCCCATGTAGATGCGCAGGTAATGGCTTTGCTGGGTGTGCGCCGGTCCCCAGACTTCGCGCAGCAGCTGGCGGTGCGTGAGCACCCGGCCGGCATTGCTGATCAGCACCGCCAGCAGCCGGTACTCGATGGGCGTCAGGTGCACTTCGGCGCCGTCGCGGCGCACCAGCCGGGCCGCGCGGTCGACCTCCACCGCGCCGAAGCGGAACACCGGGTCGGCCTCGACCACGCCATCGGCCGCCGCCGCGCGCGGTCGGCGCAGGTTGGCGCGCACCCGGGCCAGCAGTTCGCCCACGCCGAAGGGCTTGGTCAGGTAGTCGTCGGCGCCGGCGTCGAGTGCGGCGATCTTGTCGGCCTCGTCGCTGCGCGCCGACAGCACGATGATGGGCACGGCCGACCAGCCGCGCACGTCACGTATCACGTCCAGCCCATCGCCATCGGGCAGGCCCAGGTCCAGCACCAGCATGTCGGGCTTGCGCGTGCCGGCCTCGGTCAGGCCCTGCTTGGCGGTGGCCGATTCGAACACCTGCCAGCCCTCGGCCTCCAGCGCGCTGCGCACAAAGCGGCGGATATGGGGTTCGTCTTCGATGAGTACGGCAACAGGGGTCAAGGTATGTCCGGTGCGGGGCGGCGTGGCAGGGTGATGCTGAATTCTGCACCACCGCCCTCGGCCTGCGCGGCAACAATCTGGCCGCGGTGCGCATCGACGATGGCTTTGCAGATCGCCAGGCCCAGGCCGACGCCCGGGGTGGCCGATTCGGCGCTGCCGCGGGTGAATTTGTCGAACAGTTCGGCTTCGCGCCCCAGCATGGCCTTGGGCAGGCCCGGGCCGTGGTCGCGCACGCTGAGCACCAGGCTGGTGGGCGTGGCGTGGGCTTGCAGCACGAGCGGCGGCGCGCCATATTTGGCCGCGTTCTCCAGCAGGTTGACCAGCACGCGCTCCATCAGCACCGCGTCGAATTCAACCAGCGGCAGGTCGGCCGGCACCTCGGTCTGCACCGGCGCTCCGCGCAGCGCCGGGCCGGCGGCGCGGATGGCCGCGCCCACCAGTTCCTCGACCGACTGCCAGTCGCTGCGCAGCGCCACGCCGCCGTTCTGCAGCCGCGCCATGTCCAGCAGATTGGTGACCAGGGCCGACAGCTCGCGCGCCTGCACCACCATGGCCCCGGCCGCATCGGCCTGGGCCGGCGCCAGCGGCGGCTGTGCGGCCTGCAGCGATTCGGCCAGGCCCATCAGCGCAGTCAGCGGGGTGCGCACATCGTGCGAGATGGCGGCCAGCAAGGTGTTGCGCAGGCGCTCGGACTCCATGTGCACCACGGCCTCCTGCGCCACCTCCACGTAGTGCACGCGCTCCAGCGCGATGGCGATCTGCCGGGCCAGGGTTTGCAGCAGCTGCTGCTGTTCGGGGATCAGCAGCCAGCGCGGCTGGCTGGGCTTGAGCGCCAGCACGCCGCGCACCCGCATCGGCGCCTGCAGCGGCACGCAATGCCAGGGATGGGCCGGCAGGGTGGTGGTGGCCAGGCCGGCGCTGTGGCCGCTGCGCAGCACCCATTCGGCAATGCCGGCGTCGAAGTCGTGCGGCAGCATACCGGGCAAGTGCAGGTGGCCTGCGCCGTCCTCCTTGTGGTCGGCCACCAGCACCAGCACCTTGCCGCCTTTGACCGGGTCCCAGGCCTGGCCCTCGACCTGGGTGAACAGGCGCTGCACCGCGGCCTGGCCGATCTCCACCACCTGGCTGCTCAGCAAGGCGCCAGAGAGTTCCCGCGTCAGGTCGAACAAGGCCTGGGTGCGGCGCTCGCGGCTGTCGGCAATCCGCGCGGCAAAGCGCAGGCCGGCGGTCAGCTGGCCGGTCAGCAGGCCGATCGCCAGCATCACCCCAAAGGTCACCAGGTACTGGATGTCGCCCACCGCGAACGAGAAGCGCGGCGATACGAAGAAGAAGTCGAACGCCGCCACGTTCAGTAGCGCCGCCAGCGCCGCCGGGCCACGGCCCCAGCGCAGCGCCACCAGCACCACGGCCAGCAGGAACAACATCACGATATTCGCTTGGTCCAGCCTGTGGGCCAGCGGCGTGGTCAGCAGAGTTACCAGCACCGAGCCCCCCAGCGCGGCCGCATAGGGCAGCCAGCTGCCAGGCTGCAGCACGGCCTCGGCGTCGGGGCGCAGCAGCACCCGCGGCAGCCGGCGGGCGCTGGCGCTGCTGCCCACTTCGACCAGCTCCAGCGTCGGGTCCAGCGTGGCCAACTGGCGCGCCACCGTGGGCTGCAGCGCATGCCAGAACTGCCAGCGCGGCCGCAGGCTGGGCCGTCCCACCACCAGGGTCGCGCAGTTCAGGATCTGGGCCTGGTGCGCCAGTGCCGCGGCAATGTTGCTGCCGGTCAGCACCGCGGTATCGGCGCCCAGGGTTTCGGCCAGCTGCAGCACCGACAGGATGCGGTCCCGCTCGGCGGCGGCCAGGCGCTGCAGCAGCGGGGTTTCCACATAGGCCGCATGCCAGCGTACATTGAGCCGCCCGGCCAGCCGGGCCGCGGTGCGCACCGCATGCTCGGCGCCCTCCTGCGGGCCTATGCAGGCCAGGATGGCACCCGAGGTATTCCACACCGGCGGCATCGCCGTGGTCGAGCCCGACTGCTCGACCCGGTAGCTGCGCACGTCGTCCTCCACATGCTCGGCGGTGCGGCGCAGGGCGATTTCGCGCAGCGCGATCAAATTACCCTTGCGGAAGAAGTTCTGCGTGGCCCGCGCCGCCTGCTGCGGCAGGTAGACCTTGCCGGCCTGCAGCCGGGCCGTGAGCTCGTCGGGCGTGACGTCGACCAGGATGATTTCGTCGGCGCTGTCGAGCACGGTGTCGGGCACGGTCTCGTGCACGCGGATGCCGGTGATCGCGCCCACCGTGCCGTTCAGGCTCTCCAGGTGCTGCACGTTCAGCGCCGACCAGACCTCGATGCCGGCGGCTAGCAGCTCCTGCACGTCCTGCCAGCGCTTGGGGTGGCGCGAACCTTCGACATTGGTATGGGCTAGCTCGTCGACCAGCAGCACGGCCGGCTTGCGGGCCAGGGCCGCGTCCAGGTCGAACTCGGGCAGGCTGCGGCCGCGGTAAGGCAGCTGGCGCGGCGGCAGCTGCTCCAGGCCCTCCAGCAGCGCCGCAGTCTCGGCCCGGCCATGGGTTTCGACCACGCCGACCAGCACTTCGCGGCCGGCCGCATGCGCCTGCTGGGCCGCGCTGAGCATGGCGTAGGTCTTGCCCACACCGGCGCTGGCGCCGAAGTAGATGCGCAGCCGGCCCAGGGCGCGCGCCGCGTCCTGCTCCTGCAGGCGCTGCAGCAAGGTGTCGGGATCGGGGCGGGTCTCCATGCGCGGAGGTTACTGCAAGCCAGCGTCCAAGGCCAAATTGAGCTGCAGCACGTTGACGCGCGGCTCGCCCAGGAAGCCCAACAGCGGTGCTTCCACCTGCTGGTCCACCAGGGCCTGCAGCTTGGCCGCCTCCAGCCCACGGGCCTTGGCCACGCGGGCCACCTGGAAGCGGGCCGCAGCCGGGCTGATGTGCGGGTCCAGCCCGCTGGCGGATGCCGTCACCAGATCTACCGGCACGGGCGCGGTGTTGCCCGGGTCGGCGTCGCGCAAGGCCTGGATGCGGGCCTTCACCGCGTCCACCAGCGCCGGGTTCAGCGGGCCCTGGTTCGAGCCGCCGCTGGCCGTGCCGTTGTAGGGCTGCGGGCCGGTGGCCGAGGGACGGCCCCAAAAGTGCTTGGGGTCGCTGAAGTTCTGGCCGATCAGTTCAGAGCCGACGGGCTTGCCGTCGCGCAGCACCAGGCTGCCCGCAGCTTCCTTGGGAAAAGCCGCCTGGCCAACGCCGGTGACAACCAGCGGATAGACCAAGCCGGTCAGCACGGTCAGTGCGGTGAACAACACCAGGGTGGGACGAAGAATCGCATTCATTTTTTGAACTCCTTAAACCAAATGGGCCGCGACCAGCAGCATGTCGATGGCCTTGATGCCGACGAAGGGCACGACCAGGCCGCCCAGGCCGTAGATCAGCAGGTTGCGACGCAGCAGCGCGGCCGCGCCGACGGGCCGGTAGCGCACGCCCTTCAGCGCCAGCGGCACCAGGAACATGATGATCAGCGCGTTGAAGATCACGGCAGACAAGATGGCCGAGGACGGGCTGCCCAGCCCCATCACGTTCAGCGCCTTCAGCTGCGGGTAGGTGCTGACGAAGATCGCCGGGATGATGGCGAAGTACTTGGCCACGTCGTTGGCAATCGAGAAGGTGGTCAGCGAGCCGCGCGTCATCAGCAGCGCCTTGCCGGTTTCCACGATCTCCAGCAGCTTGGTGGGGTTGGAATCCAGGTCCACCATATTGCCGGCCTCCTTGGCCGCCTGGGTGCCGCTGTTCATGGCCACGGCCACGTCGGCCTGGGCCAGCGCGGGGGCGTCGTTGGTGCCGTCGCCGGTCATGGCCACCAGGCGGCCTTCGCTCTGGTACTGGCGGATCAGGGCCAGCTTTTGCTCCGGCGTGGCCTCGGCCAGGAAGTCATCGACACCGGCTTCAGCGGCAATCGCCGCGGCGGTGAGCTTGTTGTCGCCGGTGATCATCACCGTCTTGATGCCCATGCGGCGCAGCTCGCCAAAGCGCTCCTTGATGCCGGCCTTGACGATGTCTTTCAGCTCGACCACGCCCAGCACTGTGGCGCCGTCGACCACCACCAGCGGCGTGCTGCCGCGGCGCGATACGTCGTCGGCCTGCTTGGCCACCTCGGTGGGCATGCGGCCGTTCTGGGCCTGCACGTACTTGCGGATTGCATCCACCGCGCCCTTGCGCAGCACACGGACCTTGCCATCGGCCGACTGCAGGTCAATACCGCTCATACGGGTCTGCGCGGTGAACGGCACTTCGGTGGTCGTGCCGACCAGCGGCTGCACCGCACCCAGGCGCTGGGCCAGGGCCACGATGCTGCGGCCCTCGGGGGTTTCATCGGCCAGCGAGGCCTGGGCGGCGCAGGCGGCCAGTTGCGCTTCGGTGAGGCCGGGCGCGGGGAAGAAAGCCGAGGCCTGGCGGTTGCCGTGGGTGATGGTGCCGGTCTTGTCCAGCAGCAGCACGTCCACGTCGCCTGCGGCTTCCACCGCGCGGCCCGAGGTGGCGATCACATTCGCCTGCATCATGCGGCTCATGCCGGCCACGCCGACCGCCGACAGCAGGCCGCCGATGGTGGTGGGGATCAGGCAGACCAGCAGCGCGATCAGCGCCGTCATGCTGACGACCGTGCCCGCGCCCGCCGCCTGCACGCTGAAGATGGAGTACGGCAGCAGGGTCACGGTGACCACCAGGAACACGATGGTCAGCGCCACCAGCAGAATCGTCAGCGCGATCTCGTTGGGCGTCTTCTGGCGCTTGGCACCTTCGACCATGCTGATCATGCGGTCCAGGAAGGACTCGCCGGGATTCACGCCTATGCGCACCACCAGCCAGTCGGACAGCACGCGGGTGCCGCCGGTGACGGAGGAAAAATCGCCGCCCGACTCGCGCACCACTGGCGCCGATTCGCCGGTGATGGCGCTTTCGTCCACCGAGGCCACGCCTTCCACGACCTCGCCGTCCAGTGGGATGAAGTCATGCGCTTCGACCAGCACCACGTCGCCCTTGCGCAGGTTCTCGGCCTCCTCGGGTAGCCAGGTCGTGCCGTACTTGGGTTCGCGCAGCTTCTTGGCCATGGTGCTTTTTTTCAGGCCCCGCAAAGACGAAGCCTGGGCTTGCGCACGCCCTTCGGCCAAGGCTTCGGCAAAGTTGGCGAACAAGACGGTGAACCACAGCCACACCGCCACCGACAGCGTGAAGCTGGCCGTGCCATCGCCGCTTTGCAGCGCCAGCCCGCCGAACAGCGTGGTCAGGATGCTGCCGATAAACACGACGAACATCACCGGGTTGCGCCACTGCACACGGGGACTGAGCTTGGTAAAGGCCGCGGCCAGCGCGGGCTTGAGCAAGGCGGGGTCGAGCAACACCAAAGACTTTTGGGTGTTCATACGGATGTCTTTCGAAAATGTAAGCAAAACAGGGCTCTGGCGCAGGTACTACCTGCGCGAGAAGCTATCAAGTCAATAGCAATCATGGGTGCACCCACAGCACCAGGTGCTCGATCACCGGGCCCAAGGCCAGCGCCGGCACGTAGTTCAGCAGGCCCACCAGCAGCACGGTGCCGATCAGCAGAGTGACGAACAGCGGGCCGTGCGTAGGCAAGGTTCCGCTGGTCACCGGCAGCCGCTGCTTGGCGGCCAGCGCGCCGGCAATCGCCAGCACTGGCACGATCACGCCAAAGCGGCCCAGCCACATGGCGATGCCCAGCAGCACGTTGTAGAACGGTGTGTTGGCCGACAGGCCGGCGAAGGCGCTGCCGTTGTTGTTGCCGGCCGAGCTCAGCGCGTACAAGATCTCCGAGAAGCCGTGCGCGCCGGGGTTGGCGATGCCGGCTGTGCCCGCGCCCGACATCACCGCCACCGCCGTGCCGGCCAGCACCACGATGGGTGTCACCAGGATGGCGATGGAGGTGAGCTTCATCTCGTGCACCTCGATCTTCTTGCCCAGGTATTCGGGGGTGCGGCCAATCATCAGCCCGGCGATGAACACCGCCAGGATGGCGAAGACCAGCATGCCGTAGAGCCCGGTGCCGACGCCGCCAAACACCACTTCGCCCAGCTGCATCATCACCAGCGGCACCATGCCACCCAGCGGCGTGAGCGAGTCGTGCATGCCATTCACCGCACCGCAGGAGGCGGCGGTGGTGATGACGGCGAACAGGCTGCTGGCGGTGATGCCGTAGCGCACTTCCTTGCCTTCCATATTGCCGCCAGCCTGCAGGCTGCTGGCCAGTTGGTCCACGCCCAGCGGCGGCAACAGCGGGTTGCCGGCCTGCTCGGCGGGCATGATGGCCACCACGGCGATGACGAACAGGATGGTCATCGCCGCCAGCACGGCCCAGCCCTGGCGCGGGTCGCCGACCACGCGGCCGAAAGTGAAGCACAGCGCCGCCGGGATCAGGAAGATCGCCAGCATCTGGAAGAAGTTGCTCAGCGCCGTCGGGTTCTCATACGGGTGCGCCGAGTTGGCGTTGAAGAAGCCGCCGCCGTTGGTGCCGATCATCTTGATGGCCTCTTGCGACGCCACCGGGCCCATGGGCAGGGTTTGCGTCGGGGTCTTGGCGTCTTCCAGCACCGGCTGGCCTTTGGCGTCGAGTACCGGCGCACCCGCGGCATCCAGCTTGGGCTGCTGGTAGCTGGTGGTTTCCAGCGTGGTCACATCCTTGTAGCCGTCGAAGTTCTGGATCACGCCCTGGCCGACCAGGAAGATGGCGAACACCAGGGACAGCGGCAGCAGCACCCAGGTGGTGACGCGCACCATGTCGACCCAGAAGTTGCCGATCACGGCGGTGGAGCGTGCCGCAAAGCCGCGCATCAGCGCAAACACCACGGCAATGCCGGTGGCGGCCGAGAAGAAGTTCTGCACCGCCAGCGCCAACATCTGGGTCAGATAGCCCATGGTGGATTCACCCGCGTAGCCCTGCCAGTTGGTGTTGGACACAAAGCTCACCGCGGTGTTGAACGCCGAGTCGGCCGACACCGCGGCCATGCCCTGCGGGTTCAGCGGCAGCCAGACCTGCAGGCGCTGCAGCGCGTAGACCACCAGCACGCCCAACAGATTGAAGGCCAGCAGCGCCAGCGTGTAGTGGGCCCAGTGCATGGATTTGTCGGGGTCGGTACCCGCCAGCTTGTACAGCGGGGTTTCGAGCTTCTGCATCCAGCCGGGCACTTTGCCATTGGCCAGACGCGCCAGCCACAGGCCCAGCGGCCAGGCGGTGGCCAGCAACACGGTCAGGTAAAGGGCCAACAGGCCCCAGGCATTCGCGCTCATCAGAACTCCTCCGCGCAAATCAGCGCGTAGACCAGGTAGGCCAGCAACAGCACGGCACACAGGCCGCCCAGGCCGTACAGCATGTGGAGCGGGATCATGCGCGGCCTCCCTTGGGCTTTTCGAGCTTCTGGAAGCCCTTGACCAGCAACACCATCACGCCCCACAGCAGGCCTGCGCCCGCCAGATAGACCACGTCCATACCATCCCGCTTTCTTTGAGAAATTGATGGGCTAAGCGTAGGTTTCGGGGCGTAAAAACGGGGTACAGAGGTGGGGAGTGGGTATAAAGAAAGCGTAAAGACGCTTGGGGTTTGCTTTTGGGTTTGGGGGGTATTTATTGGCATCCCCGGCCGGGTCTCGCCCCGGCGAGCGAGGTACTTCTTCTTTGCTTCGCCAAAGAAAAGTACCCAAAAGAAAGGCGAGCCGAAGTCGTCGCCCGGCTGCGCCGGTACGCTGCGTTGCTCGGTCTGAGCGGGGTCTGGCTAAACTCGCTGCGCTCAGACAACGCCAGCCCTGATCCGCTCAGACCTCCGCTACTCGCCGACGCCACACGGCGGGGGAGCGGACAGCCAACACCAACAACCAATACCCAGCCCGGCGCAGCCGGGCTGCAACCATCTCGCGCCCAAGGCGCGATGTGGCGCACAGCGCCACCGATCCCGATCCCCGGGGTCCCCCTCTGCATGCGCCGAGGAGCGCAGCTTTGGGGGGATCAGGGCTGGCGTTGTTTGAGGCCGTAGGTCGAGTTTAGCCAGACCCCGCCCAAAGCGAGCACCGCAGGTTCCCGTAGCGCCAGCGGAGGGCGCAGGCGGTGGGGGCGCCTTTCTTTTGGTGACTTTTCTTTTGCGCAAAAGAAAAGTTACTGCGCCGCCGGGCGCACTACCCGGCCAGCAGCGCAGGTGACGTTATCGGCAGCAAACGCCACCAACAAACAACGTCGAAATATTTTATGAAAAGTGCCTCCAGCACAGGTTTAATAATCACAACCAGCTATCGCATTAGAGTGCCCATGCCAACTTCCCAACGCATCTCCTATGACCGAGGCTTCCGCACACTCTTTGAGGATGGTGTCTATCTGCTATTAGCGAGCGAAAAGGAACAGGACAATGACACGGCCAACAGCCTAGCGCGAGGCTCCATTGCATGCACAATGATGCTCCCTGAGGTGGCTGCGAACATTTGCATAGAGTCCTTAAACCTCGAGCCAAACGTATTCAAGGACATTGACAAGCTTTCTCCACTTGCGAAGTTCGACTTCTTCCTGCGAACAAATTTCAGACAGAAGAAGCTTCCAACAGGCGTGCTGTCAGTGCAGAAGGCTCAGGAGCTAAAACGACTGCGGGACACATTCGTGCATCCAAAGAAACAAGCTGTTATCTGGACTAACGCCGGATACGAAACAGAAGAAGGCATTTCCGAACGAACACAGTTTCTCGATATGTCCAAAAATCCGAGCGTGTGGGATGCGCTGGATGCTGAGCGTGCACTGCGTGGTGCTCACGAATTCTTGGCGCTATTCTTTCGCGGTCTTTGCGGCTACACGCAGAGGCGAACGACAACTCTGTTGTTCTCAGACGAACCTAATCTTGCATCAAGCGAAGGCGGCACCTATTACTATCATTTGCCATTCCGGCACGCACTCAAACGCTGGAAAGTCGACACCTCGTACTTTCGTATCGGCGCCCTCTAACCTCAGGAGCAACCGGACACGCAACGGCATGTTGGTTACCGCTAACCCCACGCCCCTCACCAAGCCACCCCCGCAAACCGCCCCACCAAAAAATCCAGCAAGGCCCGCACCGCCGGCGACAAGTGCCGGCGCGACGGGTACAGCGCATGGATGGTCATCGCCGGCAAACTCCATTCAGGCAACACCACCTGCAACTGCCCGCTGCGCAACAACGGATTCGCCAGATAGGTGGGCTGTAGTGCGATACCGCCGCCGGCCAGCGCGGCCTGCAGCAAGGTGGTGGCTTCGTTGGCGCTGAAATGGCTGGTGACGCTGACCTTGGCGGTCTCGCCCATGCGCTCCAGCTGCCAGACGCTTTTACCGAAATTGGCGTAGCTCAAACAACGGTGCCGGGCCAGCTCGGCCGGGGCCTGCGGCACGCCGTGCTGGGCCAGGTAGGCCGGCGAGGCGACCAGCAGCGAATCGCAGCGCGCCAACGGGCGCGACACCAGCATAGGGTCGGGCTCGCTGCTGATGCGGATCGCCAGGTCGATGCGTTTTTCCACCAGGTTCAGCGAGCCCTCGCTGACATCCAGGTCGATCTTCAGCTGCGGGTGCAGCGCCAGAAAGTCGGTGATCGCCGCGGCCATCTGGGCGTAGCCCAGCGACATGCTGCAGGTCAGGCGCAGTTGGCCGCGCAGCGCGCCCTCGGTGCTGGCGGTTTCTTCCTCCACGTCCTGCATCAGCGCCAGCATCTGCTGGCTGCGGCGCAGGCAGTGCTCGCCGGCATCGGTCAAGGTGACGCTACGGGTGGTGCGCTGCAGCAGCCGGGCGTTCAGCCACTGCTCCAGCTCGGCCACATAGCGCGTGACCATGGCGCGCGACATGTCCAGCTTGTCGGCGGCGGCGCTGAAACTGCCGCTGGTGGCGACCTCGGTAAACACCTGCATGGCGGTCAGTCTGTCCATGGTTTGCCCGATTTATGCAATAGATAAGCGCAGTCTAAGGGGTTTATTTGCCCGATTGGCGCAAATACACTGCTGCTACTGATTCTCGCCCTCACCCAAACTGATATGCAAAACACGACCCACATCACCTATTTGTTCGACCCGCTGTGCGGCTGGTGCTATGCCGCCGCACCCGGCCTGCGCAGGCTGAGCGAAGTGCCTGGCGTGGCCGTCACGCTGGCACCCACCGGCCTGTTTGCAGGCCAGGGCGCGCGCCGCATGGATGCGCAGTTTGCCGCTTATGCCTGGAGCAACGACCAGCGCATCCAGCAGCTGACCGGCCAGCCGTTCAGCCAGCGCTACCGCGACGAGGTGCTGGGCCAGCAGCAGGCGATGTTCAACTCCGGTCCGGCCACTCTGGCGCTGACCGCCGTGGCCCTGACGGCACCGGAGCGCGAACTGGACGCACTGCAGGCCTTTCAGCAAGCCCGCTATGTGGATGGGCGCGATACCAGCGCGCTGGCGGTGCTGGTGGAGATATTGCAATCCCTGGGGCTGGGTGCAGCGGCAGCGCGTTTGAGCGCCCCCGACAGCGCA
The DNA here is from genome assembly GCF_031458075.1 of Rhodoferax ferrireducens. Classification (GTDB taxonomy): domain Bacteria; phylum Pseudomonadota; class Gammaproteobacteria; order Burkholderiales; family Burkholderiaceae_C; genus Rhodoferax_B; species Rhodoferax_B ferrireducens_A. Next base: position 339,181 of record NZ_JAVDXT010000005.1, read on the forward strand.
CTGCTGGCTGCCATGCAGGTCCGCATGGACCAGGCCCAGGCGGAGATGCGGGCCTTCGGCGCGCAAGGCGTGCCCACGGTGATCGTCTCGGATGCCGCAGGCCGGCGCCTGCTGCGCAGCGGCGCGCTGTATGGCGATCTGAAACCCTTGCTGGCCGAGCTGAAAGCGGCGGCGGGCTGAGCGCCTCAGTGCGCGGCCCACAGCCGGGCAAAGCTGGCTGCCGCCGCCAGGCCCGCAAAGCCCGCGCCCAGGGCCAGCGCCACGGTGGAGCCATGCACGCCGGCCAGGCCGAAGCACAGGGCCACCAAGGCCGCGCCGGTGGTCTGGCCGAGCAGCCGGGCCATGCCGATCACGCCGCTGGCGCCGCCACTGCGCTCGGGTGGCGCGCTGGACATCAGCGCCTTCAGATTCGGCGACTGAAAGAAGCCAAAACCGGCACCGCAGACCGCCATGCGCAGCACGATGTCCCAGGTCTGCGGCTCGGCGGGCAGCAGGGCCAGCGAGGCCAGCCCCAGGGTCAACAGGCTCAGGCCCACACCGCCGAGCAAACCGGGCGGATGGCGGTCCGACAGCCGGCCGGCAAACGGCGCAGCCAGGGCCACGATCACCGGCCAGGACATCATCAGGAAGCCGGTGTCCACCGGGTTGCGGTGCAGCACGGCTTCAAAGTAGAACGGCAGCGAAACAAAAGCCAGGCCTTGCGCGGCGAACGCCGCCATGGCGGTGATGGTGGACAGCGCGAACATCGGGCGGCGTAGCAAGTCCACCGGCAGCATGGGCGCAGGGTGGCCGGCTTGGCGCCTCAGCAGCAGGCCACCGGCCAGCAGCGCCACCCCCAGCGGCAACAGCACCAGGGCCCAGGCTTCGCGCTGCGCGGCCGCCCCCAGCGCCAGGATCAGCGCGGCAAACGTCAGCGCCGTCAGCAGCGCGGTCGCCGGGTCGAAGCCATGGCCGCGGCGCGGGCTGCGCTGCAGCGTGGGCACGGCAAAGGCAATCGCCAGCAGGCCCAGTGGCACATTGATGGCGAACAGCCAGGGCCAGGACGCCACCGACAGCACCAGCGAGGCCACGGCCGGCCCCAGGGTGAAGCCTATGCCCACCACCAGCGCGTTCAGCCCCACGCCGCGGCCCAGGCGCGAGGGCGGGTATAGCTGGCGTATCAGCGCGATGTTGACGCTCATCACCGCGCCTGCGCCTATGCCTTGCAGCGCGCGGGCACCGGCCAGCAGCGGCAAGGTGGTGGCAAACGCACACAGCAGCGATGCTGCGGTAAAGAAGGCCAGCCCGCCGATGAAGATCCGCCGCGGCCCCCACAGGTCGCCGAGCGCGGCAAACGGCAGCAGGCTAGCCACCACCGCCAGCTGGTAGGCATTGATCACCCAGACCGAGGTGGCGGGCGGCGCCTGCAGGTCGGCGGCGATGGCCGGCAGCGCGGTATTGGCAATCGCGGTGTCCAGCGCGCTCAGCACCACCCCCAGCAGGATCGCCACCAGGGCCAGCCATTCACGGGTTTGAAACGGGGTCGAGGGGCTGGCGCTGAGGGGTGGGGAAGTCCATTCGGGCATCGAAAAAATGTACCCGGGATGGCAGGCCGCCGTGGCTGCGGGGTTAATCGGCCGCCGCCCGCTGCTTCTGCCAGATCACCAGCGCGATGCCGCCGAGCACGGCCACCGACGCCAGCAGCAGGCGCAGGCTGGCGGTCTCGCCCAGGAACACAATGCCGCCCAGCGCCGCCAGCACCGGCACGCTGAGCTGCACGGTGGCGGCCGCCGTGGACGGCAGCTTGGGCAAGGCGCTGTACCAGATCGCATAGCCGATGCCCGAGGTCAATGCCCCCGAAGCCACCGCGTACAGCAGACCCGCAGAGTCCAGTGAGATCGCGGGATAGAGCAGCACGCTCAAGGCCAGCGCCATCGGGGCCGCGCGCATGAAGTTGCCGGCCGTCACGGCCAGCGGGTCGCCCGCACCTTTGCCGCGCAGCGAGTACACGCCCCAGGCCACACCCGCGCCCAGCATCAGCAGCGCGCTGGGCAGCGGTGGCGCAGACAGGCCGGGCAGCAGCAGTCCGACCAGTCCGCCCAGGGTGACCAGCAGCCCCGCCCATTGCAGCGACCGCAGGCGCTCGCCGGCCCAGACGCCATGGCCGATCATCGTGGCCTGCACCGCGCCAAACAGCAGCAGCGCCCCGGTGGCAGCGGATAAGCGCAGATAGGCAAACGAGAAGCCCGCCGCATACGCAAACAGCGCTCCGGCCGATAGCCAGTTGCCGCCCACCGGCGTACCAGGGCGGCGCATGCGCACCAGCAAGCACAGTACCAGCGCACCGGATACCAGCCGGATGCTGGTGAAGCTGGCCGCATCCAGGCTGGTGTGCTTCAGCGCCACCCGGCAGAGCAGTGAATTCCCGGCAAATGCCAGCATCGCCAAGGCCGTGTAAACCAGGGTGCGGGTACGGGACATACGTTGCCTCCAAGGCGTGTAGCGCTCGGTTGCGGGACCACACCATCTTAGTCTTTTCGGCATCTAGCGCAATCAGCATCTGCGCTAACAGCTATTCTTTATGTAGCACCACAAGCAACAATGCCGCACCTGGCCGGCTGCCACACTCTTTTTGCAGATATTATATAAATTGGTATATTGAAAAGTGAGCCCCACCGCATGCCCAAAGCCGCCCAGACCATCCACCCCGAAACCCTGCGCGGCGCAGCCCACCATGCGGTGGCGGCCATGAAAGTGTTGGCCAATGAAGACCGTTTGCTGCTGCTGTGCCAGCTGTCTCAGGGCGAGATGTGCGTGGGCGACCTGGAACAGCAGCTGGACATCCGCCAGCCCACCTTGTCGCAGCAGCTGGGTGTGCTGCGCAACGAGGGCGTGATCACGCCGCGCCGCGACGGCAAGAACATTTACTACAGCGTGGCCGACCCGGCGATGCTGGACATCCTGGCGCTGCTGTACCGCCTGTACTGCCCCAAGGAGGCGTAATGACCCTGGACTGGAACCATTTCACCCCGCTGGCTGCGCTGGCCGGAGGTGCATTGATCGGCCTGGCTGCAGCGCTGTTTGTGCTGCTCAACGGGCGGATTGCCGGCATCAGCGGCGTGCTGGGCGGGCTGCTGGTACCCACACGGGGCGATATCGCCTGGCGGCTGGCTTTTGTGCTGGGCCTGGTGGCTGCGCCCATGGTGTACCGGCTGTTCGCCGCGCTGCCCACGCTGCAGATCGACGCAGGCTACGGCAGCTTGGTGCTGGCCGGGCTGCTGGTGGGCGTGGGCACGCGCTATGGCGCGGGCTGCACCAGCGGACACGGCGTGTGCGGTCTGTCGCGCCTGTCGCCGCGCTCCCTGGTGGCGACGGCGGCCTTCATGGCCGCGGGCTTTGCCACGGTGTTCGTGCTGCGCCACGTATTGGCTTGGTAAGGAGTTGGCCATGGTGTTTATCTCTGCATTGCTGTCGGGCCTGGTGTTTGGCCTGGGCCTGATCGTCTCCGGCATGGCGAACCCGGCCAAGGTGCTGGGTTTTCTGGATCTGGCCGGCGTGTGGGACCCGTCGCTGGCATTTGTGATGGCCGGCGCCATCGCCGTGGCCGCTGTGGCCTTCGCCCTGGCCCGGCGGCGCAGCCACTCCCTGCTGGGCGCGCCCATGCAGCTGCCCAGCGCGCGCCGCATCGACCGCCGCCTGGTCATCGGCAGCCTGCTGTTCGGCGTAGGCTGGGGCGTCGCCGGCTTTTGCCCGGGCCCGGCTCTGGTGGGCTTGGGGATGGGAGCGGACAAAGCGCTGGTGTTCGTGGCCGCGATGCTGGCGGGCATGGGCCTGTTCGAGTGGCTGGAGCGCCGTTAGCACGTGCCGCATGGTGAATAAACTCGGGTTTTGACCACGCCACGCCCGATGCCCTCCAACCGTCTTCCTTCCAACTGGATTCGCTACCGCTATTTGCCGCTGATCGTGGGTGTTGTCGGCGGGGCCCTGGCGACCTCGCTGGCCTGGGTGGTGATCAACATCTCGCATACCAAGGCGCGGACCGAGATTGCGGTGCAGGCCCAAAACCATTTGCTGCAGATCCGCGACCGCATGGACCGGCAGCTGCAGAGCACCTTGTCGGTACCGGAAACGGTGGCCGCTTTTGTGGCCGCGCAGGGCCGTATGCCGCCCGATATTTTTGCCACCGTGGTGGGGCGCCTGCTGGAGCGCCAGCGCAATATCCGCAACCTGGCACTGGCGCCGGACAACGTCATTGCCGACATTTATCCGCGCCTGGGCAACGAGAAGGCCCTGGGCCTGCGCTACATGGACAACCCGCAGCAGCGCGGCGCGGTGGAGCGCGCCATCCAGACCCGCCGCACCGTGGTGGCCGGACCGATCCAACTGGTGCAGGGCGGGCTGGGCATTACCAGCCGCACACCGGTGTTCCTGGCGCCGGTACAGGACGGCAAGCACAACCCCGAGCCCGCCTACTGGGGCATCGTGTCGCTGACCGTGAACGCCGACACCTTGTTCGCCGACGTGGGCTTGACGACCGAGCAAATGGGCTTCCAGGTGGCGGCACGTGGCCAAGATGCCACCGGTGCCGGTGGCGCGGTGTTCTTGGGGCGCGCCGATCTGTTCAATGAGAGCCCGGCCACACTGGAGGTACCCCTGCCCGGTGGCGGTAGCTGGCTGCTGGGGGCTGTGCCCACCAGTGGCTGGCGTGCCGCGGGCAGCGCCCCCACGCTGGTGGTTTGGCTGTCGTACGCCTTTGCGGTACTGCTGGGCTTGTTGGGTGCGCGCCTGATGCGTGCCCACCAGCAGGTGCTGGCGCTGGCCAGCCACGACCGCCTGACCGGCCTGCCCAACCGCCGCCTGTTTGAAGACCGCTTGTCGCAGGCGGTGCTGACGGCGCACCGCGACCACCGCCCAGGTGCCCTGCTGTTGATCGACCTGGATGGCTTTAAGCCGGTCAACGACAGCCTGGGGCACCGCAGTGGCGACCAGGTGCTGGTGCGTGTAGGGCAGCGCTTGCAGGGCCTGGCCCGCGCCAACGACACGGCGGCCCGGATTGGCGGCGACGAGTTTGCCTTGGTGCTGAATGCCGTGGCCTCGCCCGAGGCTGCGATGGAGGTGGCCCACAAGGTGCTGCAAACCATGCTGACCCCGGTGGGGCTGGACAGCGGCGAGCACGTGTCCATGGCCGCCAGCATCGGCGTGGCGATGTTCCTGGGCGGCACGGTGGAGAGCCTGCCCAATCTGATGGACCGCGCCGACCAGGCCTTGTATGAAAGCAAGCGCAACGGCAAGGGCATGGCCAGCATGGCGCCGTTGGCGGTGCGGGACACGGCAGCGCAGGTGGCCTGAAAATGAGCGTCTACTAGGCTTCTCGCGCAGACACTACCTGCGCAGAAAGCTATACTTTCAATAGCAGTCGAGATGAAGATATCGCCCTCACCGCTGACCGCACTGCTCCATCCACTGCAACAAGCCGTCCAGCGCCGGGCACAGCGCCTGGCCCCATGCGGTCATGCGGTAGTCCACCCGTGGTGGCACCTCACCGTGGTCGGTGCGTTCGACAATGCCGTCGGCCTCCAGCTGGCGCAGCTGCTGGGCCAGCATCTTTTGCGAGATGCCGTCGATGCGCTTTTCCAGGTCCGAAAACCGCTGCACCTGGCCGCCGAACAGGTTGAACAAGATGAGTAGCTTCCAGCGGCCTTCAAGCAGGCTGAACACCGCCTCCAGATCGATGGCGGCAGAGAGGGCGGTGTAGGTTTTTCGGGGTGGTAGCTGCAGACCAGGCAGGGTACTTACTTGGGGGTGCGTTCTTGTCATGCCGGGATGGTGAACGCAACATGGCTGCATTGCAAACCCGATTGAAAGAGCCCCCATGCCGCTACAGCTTCCTACCGCCATCGCCCGCTACCTGGACGCCGACCGCACCGCCGACCCGGCGCTGCTGGCAGCTTGCTTCACACCGGACGCGGTGGTGCGTGATGAAGGCCACAACATCCACGGCATCGCCGCCATCCAGGCCTGGCGCCTGGCGGCCCGGGCCCAATACCAGTACACCGCCGAACCGCTGGGCAGCACGCAGGTCGGCGACAGCACCCGGTTGCTGGCGCGGGTGACGGGCAACTTTCCCGGCAGCCCGGTGGATTTGCTCTATGTGTTTGGTCTGCGGGACGACAGGATCGCCGCGCTGGAGATCCGCCCGCCGGTGGAGCTGGAGGGACGGCGCGCGCTGGTCACCGGCGGTACACAGGGCGTGGGTGCGGCGGTGGTGGCGCAGCTGACGCAGGCCGGGGCTACGGTGTTAACGACGGCGCGCCATCGGCCGGCCACACCGCCAGATGTCCGGTTTGTCACCGCCGATGTCAGCACGGCAGAAGGCTGCGCCACCGTCGCTGCTGCGGTGCTGGAGCAACTGGGCGGTGTGGACATCGTGGTCCACGTGGTGGGTGGCTCGTCGGCACCAGCGGGCGGCTTTGCCATGCTGGGGGATGAGGAGTGGCACCAGGCGCTCAACCTCAACTTGCTACCCGCCGTGCGGCTGGACCGGGCCTTGCTGCCGGGCATGCTGGCCCAGCGCGCGGGCGTCATCATCCACATCACTTCCATCCAAAGCCAGCTACCGCTGCCCGAGGCCACCACGGCCTACGCGGCGGCCAAGGCGGCCTTGTCTACCTACAGCAAAAGCCTGTCCAAAGAGGTCAGCCCCCAGGGTGTGCGCGTGGTGCGCGTGGCGCCGGGCTGGGTGGAGACCGACGCGGCTGTTCGCCTGGTAGAAAACATCGCGCGGCAGAACGGCAGCAGCGTCGACACGGCCCGCCGGTCGTTGATGGATTCGCTGGGTGGCATCCCCATCGGCCGGCCTTGCAAGCCGAAGGAAGTGGCCGACCTGGTGGGCTTTCTGGTGTCATCGCGTGCGGCATCCATCACCGGTACGGAATACGTGATCGACGGCGGTACGGTGCCGACGGCGTGATAGAGAATTTAAGCCTTATGGGGCGCTGGCGCAGGTAAAACCTGCGCCAGCAGCTATATTTTCAGTAGCAGACTAGCGTTCGGCCAGCGCCAGCCGCGCCGCCATGCCCAGGAACACCGTACCCGCCATCCGGTTCAGCCAGCGCTGGGCCGAGGCCGAGCTGCGCAGCCCGCTGCTGACCGCCGCCGCGAAATAGGTGATCGTGCCGAAGGCCACCAAGGTGGCAACGATGAAGATGCCGCCCAGCACGCAGAGCTGCAACGCAATCGCGCCGCGCTCGGCATGGACGAACTGCGGCAGCAGCGCCAGGAAGAAAAACACCACCTTGGGATTGGTCAGGTTCATCACCCAGCCACGTAAAAACATGCGCAGCATGCTGGGTTGCTGCTCGGCCTGCAGGGCCAGCGGGCCGACCGGCGCGCGGAACGCCTGCCAGGCCAGGTAGGCCAGATAGGTCGCACCCAGCACCTTGAGCACGGTGAAAGCCGTGGTCGAGGCGGCAAACACCGCCGCCAGGCCCAGCGCCACCGCCAGGGTGTGCACCACCAGGCCCGCACACAGGCCCAGAGTCACCACAAACCCCGCCTTGCGGCCCTGGGTGGCCGACTGCATCAGCACAAAAATATTGTCGGGGCCAGGCGTAAAGCCCAGCACCAGGGACAGGCCAAAGAAGGCGATACAGGTATCCAGAGACGGCATAAAGACCTTTTGAAAAGGGACGGGACACCGCGGCAAAGTGTCGGCAGAGGCAAATTATGCGCCCCGGAGCGGCCCCGATAATGGACCATGCCCACGACCCGCAAAAGCCATCTCGACCCCTTCGCCATCGCCCTGCTGCTGGCCTGCTGCATGTTCTGGGGCTTCCAGCAGGTGCTGGTCAAAGCCACCATGGCCGAGGTGCCGCCGGTGTTCCAGGCCTGCCTGCGCTTTGCGGTGTCCAGCCTGGCGGTGGCCGCCTGGTGCCGCTGGCGCGGCGTGCGCCTGGGGCTGGGCAGCGAGCCGGCCGGGGCCTGGCGCTTCGGCCTGCTGGCCGGCGCGCTGTTCGCCGCCGAATTTGCCTGCATCCACGCGGGGCTGCAGTACACGCTGGCCTCGCGGCTGACGGTGTTTCTGTACAGCGCGCCGTTCTGGGTGGCACTGCTGCTGCCGCGCTTCGTGCCCGGCGAGCGGCTGCGCGGCTGGCAATGGCTGGGCCTGGCCTGCGCATTTGCCGGCATGGCGCTGGCCCTGGGCGAAGGCCTGTTCCGCCATCCTGCCGGCAGCGCCTACCCACTGGGCTGGTTCGGCGATGCGCTGGGTCTGCTGGCCGGGCTGTTGTGGGGGCTGACCACGGTGGTGATACGCACCACCTCGTTCGCCCGGGTGGCGCCGGAAAAACAACTGCTCTACCAGGTGGGCGTGAGCGCAGCGCTGCTGCCGCTGGTGTCCATTGCGCTGGGCGAGGCCTGGGCGCTGGACTTCAGCGCCTTCGCCGCCGGCTCTCTGCTGCTGCAGGCGCTGGTGGGCGGCTTTGCCAGCTACCTGGCCTGGATGTGGATGCTGGCCCACTACCCGGCCACGCGGATGTCGGTGTTCGTGTTCCTGACGCCGGTGTTCGCACTGCTGTTCGGCGCCTGGTGGCTGGGCGAGCCGCTGTCGGCCGGGCTGCTGGCGGCGATGGCACTGGTGGGCACCGGCATCGTGCTGGTGAACCGCCAGCCCGCTGTGCAGACGCAGCAGAAGCCAGCCTGAATATGCAAGCTTTTTAGGCCTCTAGCGCAGGTAATACCTGCGCCAGCAGCTACTTTTTAGATAGCAAAAACTGTGTTTACTTCTTGCCGCCCATCGCCAGCAGCAGGCCCCCGACCACGATGGCGCCGACACCGGCCCACAGCGGCACGTTGACGGTTTCCTTTTCCTTCACCGACAGCTCCAGCGGGCCGAGCTTCACGGCGGTGGTTTCCTTGGTGTAGCTGAAGCCGCCATAGACCAGGGCGAGTACGCCGGCGGCAATCAGGACCACGGCGACGAATTTGAGAGAGTTCATGAAGGGGAATTCCAGGTTTGTAAGTCGGATGCTGTTGCGCGCATTCTGCACCGGCCGGCAACGGCTCAGGCCTCGGCCCTTTCGGCCCAGCGCTGGCGCCAGGCCTTGAAGCCGTCGACCGGCAACGGCCGGCTCATGTAGTAGCCCTGGGCTTCGTCGCAGTTTTGCTCGCGCAGCAGGTTCCAGACGGCGGCGTTTTCCACGCCTTCGGCGACCACGCTCAGGCCCATGTTGTGCGCCAGGTCGATGGTCGAGCGGACGATCTTGGCGTCGTCGGGATCGCGTTCCATGCCCATCACAAAGGATTTGTCGATCTTCAGTTCGTCCACCGGCAGGCGCTTGAGGTAGGCCAGCGACGAATAGCCGGTGCCGAAGTCGTCGATGGACAGCTTGAAGCCGCGGTCCGACAGGCGCTTCAGGGTGCCCTCGGCGCGCAGCGGGTCGTCCATGATGGCGCTTTCGGTGATCTCCAGGCAGAAGCCTTCGGGCGCCACCTGGTGCTTGTCGAGCAGCGCATCGAGCCGGGCCGGGAAGTCCAGGTCCAGCAGGTCGCGGGTCGACAGGTTGATCGACATACGCAGCGGCAGCCCGGGCTGCTGCAGGCCGGCCCACTGGCGTGCGGCTTCGTCGAACATCCACAGGGTCAGCTGGCGTACAAAACCGGTCTGCTCGGCAAACGGGATGAAGGCGTCGGGCGGCACCAGGCCGCGCACCGGGTGCTGCCAGCGCACCAGGGCTTCGGCGGCGATGACCCGGCCGTTGTCCAGCGCGATCTTGGGCTGCAGGAACAGCCGCAGCTCGTGGTGTTCCACCGCGTAGCGCAGCTCGGACAGCAGCGACAAGGTCTGTTTGCTGGACGAGTCGAGCGCCGGGTCGTAGAGTTCGAACACCGTGGCCTTGCGCTTGGCGATGTACATCGCCACCTCGGCCCGGCCCAGCAGACTGTCCACATCGCTGGCGTGCTGCGGCCAGCAGGCCACGCCCAGGCTGGCGCTCAGGTCGACGGTCTGGTCGTCGAAGCTCAGCGGGGCCTCGAACGCATTGGCGATGGTCTTGGCCGCCTCCATGGCCTGGCTCGCATCGGCGTTGAACAGCACCACCGAGAACTCGTCGCCGCCCAGCCGGGCCACCAGCGCGCCCTCGTCCATGCGCAGCAGCAGGCGCTCGGCCACGGCCATCAGCAGGCGGTCGCCCAGCGCGTAACCGAGGATGTCGTTGACGTGCTTGAAGCGGTCCAGGTTCAGGGTGATAACGGCCAGCGGCTGCGCCTCGGCATCGTTGCGGCGCTGGAGTATGGTTTCCTTGACGGTATCGCGAAAGCGCAGCCGGTTCGGCAAGCGGGTCAGCCGGTCCCAGTAGGCCAGCTGCTGGATCTCGTTGCGGCTGATGGCGATGTTCTTGCGCATGCGGTCGAAGGCATTGGCCAGGTCGCCGATCTCGTCCTGCCGCCAGGTGTATTGCACCGGCTGCTCGTATTCGCCGCGGCCCAGGCGCTCGGCGCCCTGCACCAGCGCGCTCAGCGGCGTGGTCACCCGGCGCGCGGCCCAGGTGCTGCCCAGGCCGAACAGCAGCAGGCCCAGCACGGTGATCACCAGCAGCACCAGCTGCACCTGCTGGAACGGCGCCACCACCTCGTTGAGCGAGCGCAGCAGCAGGGTCTGCACGCCGCCGCCCACGGCCTGCAGATCGACATGCCGGGTGACCAGACTGTCGTCGTCATTGTCCAGCTCGGTGACGCCGGCACCAGCGCTTTGCAGGGCCTGCAGGCTGGCGTCGGGCAAGGTGGACAGGCCGATCTGCGCCGGCTGGCCCCTGGCCTGGGTCAGCATGGCCACGTGCAGGCCCGACAAGGTCAGCATGTCGTTGGCCAGGGTCTGGTCGATGGGAAAGCCCATCAGCACCCAGCCGATGACCAGCGGCGCGCGCAGCGGCACCATCACGAACTGGTAGGGGGTATTGCCGACCAGGGCCACCGTGCCACCCAGCTCGCTCTTGGCCAGCGGCGCGGTGATCTCGGCGATGGCCGCGGTCAGGGCCGGGTTGTCGGGCGTGTCATTGAGGGCCCGCAACGCCATCTGGTTGTCCAGCAAGGCGGTGACGGTGGCACCGATGCGCGCGCCCTGGTTGTCCAGCGCCGAACGTATGGTTTCGATGTCACCGGAATTGACCGCCGCACGGAAGCCGAAGTCGCCGGCCAGCAAGCCCGCGCCCTGGCGCAGTTTTTCGGCGTTCTGGTCGAGCAGGCGGCGCCATACGCGGTCGCCCAGCTGCAGCTCGTGGCGGATCTGCTCGCGCGCATTGCGTTCTATGCTGGCCCGCACCACCAACAGGCCGGCGGTCTGCACCAGCAACAGCAGCAACAGCGAGAGCGCCACGATGCGGGTGGACAGGCGCCAGCGCCCGACGCCCATCCAGCTCAGCAGGCCCAGTCTCATGGAACCAGTCCGGCGATCCGCACGGTGGCCGCACCGCCGGCCGCCGCCAGCGCCAGCGGTTGGTCCAGCGCCGGCGCGCCCACCGCCATGTTGGCGTGCCAGACGCGCAGCCGGTAGTTGCCGGGCGGCACGTTGTCCAGGCTGAGCTTGCCGTCGGCGCCGCTGCGGCCGAAGTACGGGGTTTCGACGACCACCATCCAGGCCACCATCTTGTCGTGGATGTTGCAGCCCAGCACGGCGATGCCGGGCTTGTCGAACACCACCGGGTTGGCCGTGGTGCCCGCATACAGCTTGAGCTCGAAGGTCTTGGTCGGGGAGAAGGAATACACGTGGTGGCGCACCGCGTCGTGGTTCGGAAACTGCACCGCGCTGCCCACGGTGACCACCCGCACCTGCGGGTCGAACTGCTTGTTGGCCTGCGCCACCTCCACGCCCTGCAAGGGCTTGGCCGCGGCCTGGGCTTCGCGCGACTCCAGAAACACCACCGCCCCGGCCAGCGGCTTGCCGCCACCGTCCTGCACCTGGACCTGCATGCTCGCCGCCAAGGCAGGGCCAGCGGCACACAACAGGGCGGTCAACAGAAAGGACAGGCGCATGGAGTTATGGCAATCGGGGCTGGGCAAGAGAAATGGACGATCACCAGGCCAGGCCCGGTAACTGCATATTAATACGACCCGTTCGCGCCGCACCAAACAGGCGCTAAATATCTGCCTTCAGGTAGTGCGCACCGGGAATCGGGTTGTGGTAGTAGGGCGGCACCTCGGCAAACCCCAGTTCTTCGTAGAGGGTGCGGGCGGCTTCCATGTCGTCCAGGGTGTCAAGCAGCACGCAGCTGTAGCCGGCCGCGCGGGCGGCGTCCAGCGCGGCCTCGGCCAGTTGGCGGCCCAGGCCAAAGCCGCGGAAGGCCTTGCGCACGAACAGGCGTTTCATCTCGCTGGCGTTGGCATAGTCCGCGCTGTCCAGCGGGCGCAGTGCGCAGCAACCGGCCAGCTCGCCGTCGACCAGGGCCAGCAGCAGCGCACCGCGCGGGGCCGCGTATTCGCCGGGCAGGGTGGCCAGCTCTTCGTCGAACGACTGGAAGCACAGATCCACCCCAAGCTGGCCCGCGTATTCCTGGAAGATGGCACGGGTCGCGTCCAGCTCCTCCGCCTGGGTCGGCGAAACGAGTTCGATCACGGGAACATTCACAACGGGCTTGGAGGCTGAAGACACCATGCCAGTTTAGCCCCCCAGGCTGACCACCCAGGCCACCACCGCCGCGCACAGCCCAAATACCAGCAGCGCGACAGTGCGCGTCACCGCGTCGTCGCGCGAGGCTGGCTGGGGTGTGGCCAGCCATTTGTCGCCCAGCAGCATGGGCGTGACCAGGTTCTGCTTTCTCTTCCAGGCGTAGAACGCGATGGCCGCCAGGTGCAATAGCACCAGAACGATCAGCACGGTCTTGCCGACCTCGGCGTGGTACCAGGTGGCCTGGCTGACGGTGTCGTTGGAGACAAATTTGGTCAACGGGCCGGCGGCAGCGATCTCGTCATCGCTGACCAGGCCACTGCCTACCTGGGCCAGCAAGAAACCGAGCAGCGCAAACACCGAGCCTGCGCCCAGCGGGTTGTGGCCCACCGAATGCGCGGGCAGGCCCTGGCCGCGCAGGTAGCGCCAGATAGTGCGCGGCGCATAGATAAAGGCCGCAAAGCGCGACCAGCGCCCGCCCACCAGCCCCCAGACAATGCGGAACAGCAGCAGGCTCAGCACCGTATAGCCGAGGCGGAAGTGCCAGACCATGGCGGCGCCGCCGAGGGTGCCGGTCACCAGCAGGCCCACGACCGCGCAGGCCAGCACCCAGTGGAAGATCCGCGTCGGCAAATCCCAAACCCGTACTCTGTGCATCTGCATCGTGAAATCCTTGGTTTACGCGCCAGGGGGCTGCAAAACGGCTGCGCTAAGGCTACAGTGGGCCGCGCAGGTTTTTGAAAAATATTAACCCACGAAGGACTAACCACCATGCAACGGATTGCTTCATTTGTTCTGGCCGCGTCCGCGCTGGCCCTGGCTGGCCCGGCGGCAGCCCAGTTTGCCAAGCCCGAGGACGCCATCAAATACCGCCAGAGCGTGATGTTCGTGATGTCGCAGCATGCAGGGCGCATCGGCGCCATGGTGCAGGGCCGGGTGCCGTTTGACGCCAAGGTCGCCACCGAGAACGCCGAGGTGGTGGCCGCCATGGCCCAGCTGCCGTGGACCGCCTATATGCCGGGCACCGACAAGGGCGGCAATACCAAGGCCTTGCCCGAGATCTGGACCGACGCCGCCAAGTTCAAGGAGCACGGCGACAAGCTGCAGGCCGACAGCGCCAAGCTGCTGGCCGCCACCAAGACCGGTAATCTGGACAATGTGAAGACCGCGTTCGGCGCGGTGGGCGGCAACTGCAAGTCCTGCCACGACGCCTTTCGCGCCAGGTAGAACCGCTGATTTGCTATTGAATAAATAGCTGCCTGCGCAGGCAGCATCTGCGCCAGAGGCCTGTTTCATATAAAAAAACAGGCCAGGACGGGGTTCAGGCTTCGGCGAGCAGCTTCTCGATCATGCGGTGCAGTTCGGCAAAGTCGGGCTCGCCGATGAAGCGCTTGACGATTTCGCCGCGCTTGTTGACCAGAAAGGTGGTCGGCGTCAGCTGCACCGGGCCCCAGGCGTTGGCGGCGGCACCGGTGTTGTCAATGGCCACCTGGAACGGCAGCTTGCGGGTCTGCGCGTAGTTCACCACATAGCTCGGCGGGTCGTAGGCCATGGCCACAGCCAGGGTGTCGAAGCCCTGGGCGTGGTACTTGTCGTAGGTGGCGATGATCTTGGGCATCTCGGCCACGCAGGTGGTGCAGCTGGTGGCCCAGAAGTTCACCAGGGTGACCCGGCCCTTGAAATCGGCCGTGCTCTTTTGGCTGCCGTCGAGCAGCACATAAGTGGCCATAGGGGCGGCATTGTTGCTATGGGCCACCAGATAATAGGCACCCGAACCCACGGCTAGCAGGGCTGCTGCGCTGGCTGCAATAAATGTTTTTTTCATTTCAAAGGTTGCCCATGTATCGCCGTCATTTTAATTCCGCCTCGGTTTCTGCACTCGGCCTGCTGTTGTGGTCCACCGCCCAGCAGGTCCATGCCCTGTCGCTGGCCGACCTGAGCGACAAGGAAGCCAACCAGGGACTGAAGACCGCGCTGGAGAAATCCGCGCTCGCCGCCGTCGGCCTGCTCGGCAAGACGGATGGATTCCTGGGCAACGAAAAAGTTCGCATCCCGCTGCCCGGCTACCTCGAAGACGCAGCCAAATGGCTGAAAAAACTCGGCCAGGGCAAGCGCGTCGACGAATTGGTGACCAGCATGAACCGCGCCGCCGAAGCCGCCGTGCCGCTGGCCAAGGACGCATTGGTGGGCGCGGTGAAGAGCATGAACTTCAACGACGCCAAGAACATCCTCAGCGGCGGCGACAACGCCATGACCAATTTCTTCGCCGAAAAAACCCGCACCCCGCTGTTCGGCAAGTTCCTGCCGGTGGTCACCCAGGCCACCGAGCGCGTGGGCGCAGCCAACCAGTACAACCAGCTGGCCGGCAAGGCCGCGGGCCTGGGCCTGATCAAAAAGGAAGACGCGTCGATCCAGGACTACATCACCCACAAGACCCTGGACGGCCTGTACCTGATGATCGGCGAGCAAGAGAAGAACATCCGCCAGGACCCGATCGGCACCGGCAGCGCGGTGCTGAAAAAGGTGTTCGGCGCGTCCTTCTGAGCATGCGCCGGACCACCCTGCCCTACCTCTACTTGGTCGCGCTGGCCACACTGGCCGCCTGCAGCCCCTCGCTGAACTGGCGCAGCGTGCGTTCCGAAGCCCATGCACTGCAGATGCTGCTGCCCTGCAAGCCCGACAAGGCCAGCCGCGAAGTCCGCATGGCCGGCACCGATCTGCAGCTGGACATGCAGGGCTGCGACGCGGCCGGCGCCACCTTCGCCGTGTCCCATGTGCGGTTAGCCGATGCCCGGCAGGCCGGCGCCACGCTGGCGGGCTGGCAGGCGGCGACCCTGGCGCACCTGCATGCGGCCGACCCGCAGACCCAGGCCTTTGCCCTGCCCGGCAGTTGGTCGGGTGTGCGCTGGGCGCTGGCCGGCCAGCGCGCCGATGGCTCGCCGGTGAACGCCCAGGCGGTCTGGTTTGCCCATGCCGACCCGGCCGGCATCGACCTGTTCCATGCAGTGGTGTATGCCGACAAGCTGGACCCTGCCGCGGCCGAGACCTTCTTTACCGGGCTGAAATTCGAGTGAACTAAGCTTGGCGCTTGCCGCGTCGATAATTGACCCCAATGAACAGCATCCTCATCATCGCCCACGCCCCGCTGGCCCATGCCCTGCGCCAGTGTGCTCTGCACGTGTTTCCCGACTGTGCGGACGGCGTGGTGGCGCTCGATGTACAGCCCCATACCTCGCCCGAAGAAACCTTTGCCATGGCGCGCATCGCCATCGACCAGCTGGGCAACGGGCAGTTTCTGGTGCTGACCGATGTGTTCGGCGCCACGCCCTGCAATGTGGCGCAGAAGCTGGTGGACGGCATCAAGTCCAAGCTCATTACCGGCGTCAACCTGCCGATGCTGCTGCGCACCGTCAGCTACCGCCACGAGTCGCTGGAGGCCCTGGTGTCGCGCGCGCTGATCGGCGGCACGCAGGGCATCATGCAGGTCGCCATCACCGCTCCCCAGAACCAAGCCCGCAAGAAGCATGATCCAAACCACCACGACCATCAGCAATAAGCTGGGCCTGCACGCCCGCGCCTCCGCCAAACTTACCAAGCTGGCGGGCAGTTTCCCCTGCGAAATCTGGATCGCCCGCGGTGAGCGCCGGGTCAATGCCAAGAGCATCATGGGCGTAATGATGCTGGCCGCCGGCCTGGGCGCCACCGTGGTCATCGATACCGACGGCCCGCAGGAGCAGGATGCGATGGACGCCCTGCTCGCCTTGATTGCCGACAAGTTCGGCGAAGGCCAGTAACACCATGACGTTTGCGATCCACGGTCTGGCTGTCGCCCGGGGCATTGCCATCGGGCGCGCGGTGCTGGTCGGCTCCAGCCGCGTGGATGTGGCGCATTACTTCATCGAAGCGCACCAGGTCGCCGAAGAAATCGACCGCGTGCGCATGGGCCGCAATGCGGTGGTGGACGAGCTGCAGCGCCTGCAGCACGCCATGCCCAAAGACGCGCCGCCCGAGCTGACCGCCCTGCTCGACGTACACCTGATGCTGCTGGAAGACGAGACCCTGACCTCCGGCGTCAAGCACTGGATCACCGACCGCCTGTACAACGCCGAATGGGCGCTGACCACCCAGCTCGACATCCTGGCCCGCCAGTTCGACGAGATGGAGGACGAGTACCTGCGCGAACGCAAGGCCGACCTGGAGCAGGTGGTCGAGCGCATCCTGCGCTACATGAAGGGCGTGGTCTCACCCGTTGCCCAGCCGCTGCCCGCGCGCCGCAAGGCCGGCCAGCACCTGTGGCCCGACGAAAGCCTGACCGTGCCGCTGGTGCTGATCGCCCACGACCTGTCACCGGCCGACATGCTGCAGTTCAAGCAAAGCGTGTTCGCCGGCTTTGTCACCGATGTCGGCGGCAAGACCTCGCACACCGCCATCGTGGCGCGCAGCCTGGACATCCCGGCGGTGGTCGGCGCGCGCAGCGCCAGCCAGCTGGTGCGGCAGGACGACTGGGTGATCATCGACGGCGACAGCGGCGTGGTGATCGTCGACCCGTCCGCCATCATCCTGGCCGAATACGGTTTCAAGCAGCGCCAGGGCGAGCTGGAGCGCGAGCGCCTGATGCGGCTGCGCCACACCCCGGCGGTCACGCTGGACGGCCAGCGCATCGAGCTGCTGGCAAACATCGAAATGCCCGAAGACGCTGTCGGCGCGGTGAATGCCGGCGCGGTCGGCGTCGGCCTGTTCCGCAGCGAATTCCTGTTCATGGGCCGCAAAGGCAGCCTGCCGAACGAGGAAGAGCAGTACCAGGCGTATCGCCGCGCGGTCGAGGGCATGCAAGGCATGCCGGTGACCATCCGCACGGTCGACATCGGCGCAGACAAGCCGCTGGACAAGGGCCAGAAAGAAGACACCCACCTGAACCCGGCACTGGGCCTGCGCGCCATCCGCTGGAGCCTGGCCGACCCGGCGATGTTCCTGACCCAGCTGCGCGCCATCCTGCGCGCCGCCGCCCACGGCCAGGTGAACCTGCTGGTGCCCATGCTGGCGCACGGCAGCGAGATCCGCCAAACGCTGTCGCTGCTGGACTTCGCCCGCGCCGAACTGGACAACCGTGGCGCGGTCTACGGCCCGGTCAAGCTGGGCGCGATGATCGAGATCCCGGCGGCCGCGCTGACCTTGAAGCTGTTCCTCAAGTACTTCGACTTTTTGTCGGTCGGCACCAACGACCTGATCCAGTACACGCTGGCGATCGACCGCGCTGACGAATCGGTGGCCCATTTGTACGACCCGCTGCACCCGGCGGTGCTGCGCCTGCTGGCCGACACCATCCGCGAATGCCAGGCCCAGGGCAAGGGCGTCAGCGTCTGCGGCGAAATGGCCGGCGATGTGGCCATGACCCGGCTGCTGCTGGGCCTGGGCCTGCGCAGCTTCTCCATGCACCCGGCGCAGATCCTGGCGGTCAAGCAGGAAGTGCTGCGCGCCGACACCAGCCGGCTCACGCCCTGGGCCCAGCATGTGCTGGAAGCCGAAGAGCCGGCGCTGGCCATGGCCGACCCGTTGTCGGCCCGCACCGAGGCCGAGCCGGTCTGGGACTCGGGCCTGGGCCCGTTGTCGACCTACTGAACTTATAAGCAAAAAGAGCTGCCAGCGCATGTAAACCATGCGCTGGCAGCTCTTTTTTTAGTAGCAAACCTGCATCAGCCGATTGCCAGGGACGGCGCAGCGGCGTAGACCGGCGGCTGGGGGCTTTCTTCCTCGCCCGCAAAGGCGCTGATGGTGACGGTAAAGGCCAGCGCAAACAGGGCTGCGGCGGCAAATTTAAGCGTGTTCATGAAGCTTCTCTCCTGCACCAGCCGGGGGGCAGCAAGCTGCCTTGTCGCTATGTGACCCTGCGGGGGCTGAAATCACATCGCACTCAAGGCACTTGCTGCGGGTGTCCGGTAGGGCACGGTAGTGGTTTAGCTGCGGATGCGGACGATTTCACCGGCCTTCAGCGCGGCTTCATACTCGGCGCGGACTTCGGCACGGGTCTTGGTGCTAGCGGCATCGATCTTCGGATACTGCTTGTCGTTGTTGAACGAGAGCAGGCTGCCGTCCTGGCGGGCCTGTGCCAGCTCGGCTTGCACGTCGGCGCGGCTCTTGGTGCTGGTGACGGACAGCTGGGGGTAGTTGTTGTCGTTGCCGGCAAAGGCGCTGGTAGCGGCCACGGAAGCCAGGGCGATCAGGGCAGAAGCGGCGAATTTGGATGCGGTCATGGTAGTTTCCTTCAATCGGTCAGTTAAAAAGACCGCAGCCGGGTCGGCTGCAGCCATGGTCGGTTTTTTGAAGCTCCTGGATCAGGAGGCTTGCTTGCCGAATCCATGGACTGAACTTTAAAACCGCCAAGCGCCGTGGCGGTTCCCCGGGTTTGATGGCATCGTTCTATTAATTTCAACGATGAATGATTGACCGCACTAAAAATGTGGGAATTTCGACCCGGGAATGCAGGTTTCCACGGGTTAGTACCTAGAAACTGCTCAGGGCTTGGGGATGCGGATCCGGCTGATCATCAGCGAGCCCGACAGCGCAAACATCAGCACCAGCGGGTGCAGGGTGAAGCCGCCCATACGGACCTCGCCCAGCCACAGGGCTCCGCGCACATTGCCGGTCCAGGCGGCCATGGCCAGCACGAAGACCAGCACGATGGAGGTGGGGATCGGCGTGCCTTCGAAGTACTTCACCTTGTCCGTGCCCTGCGACAGGGTTTCGGCCGTCACGTTGTAGCGCGCCAGCCGCGACACGCCGCAGGCCACAAAAAAGGCCAGCACCACGCGGTCGTACAGGCCTTGCATGCCGCAGCCGTAGGCAATGATGGCCGGGGCCACGCCGAACGAGATCACGTCGGCCAGCGAATCCAGCTCGCGGCCCAGGATCGAGGTTTTCTGGCGCCAGCGCGCGATCTTGCCGTCCAGCACGTCGAACACAAAGGCCGCCAGCACCAGCCAGCAGGCAAAGTACACATGGCGCACATCGCCGAGCTCCAGGTAGGTCATGACGGAGAACAGCGCACCGACCCCGCAGACCGCGTTGGCCAGCGTGAACCAGTCGGCCAGGTGGAATTCGCGGATCATGGAGAAGGGTTTTTGCGGCTTGTCGGGGGTCATGGAATACAGCTCCTGTGGATGCGCGGGGGACGGATCGATGGTATGAGGATACCCGCCCACCGATTTATATAGAAAAAAGGCCTGTAGCGCTGGCACCACCTGCGCCAGCAGCTCCTAGTTTGATAGCGGCTTGAGCAATTCCTGCAGATCGGATTCGGAAAACAGCGGCTCTTTGCGCGCCTGGGCGCCGCTGTACATGCTCTCGGCCAGCGCGGCCTTGCGCTCCTGCAGGGCCAGGATACGCTCCTCAATCGTGCCCTGGGCTACCAGCTTCACCACCCAGACGCTCTGGGTCTGGCCGATGCGGTGGGCGCGGTCGGTGGCCTGGGTTTCCACCGCCGGGTTCCACCAGGGGTCGTAATGGATCACGGTGTCGGCCTGCGGCAGGTTCAGGCCCACGCCGCCAGCCTTCAGGCTGATCAGGAACAGCGGCACGGCGCCGCTGGTGAACTGGTCGATGATCTGGTCGCGCTTTTGCGACTGACCGGTGAGCTTGGTCCAGGCGATACCGCGCTTCTTCAACTCCAGCTCGATGCGCGCCAGCATGGTCGTGAACTGCGAGAACAACAGCACCTTGCGGCCCTCGGCCAGCATCTCGGGCAGGATCTCCATCAGCTGCTCCAGCTTGGCCGACTGCTGCACCTGGCGCGCCGACTCCAACCCCAGCAGCTGGGGGTCGCAGCAGACCTGGCGCAGCTTGAGCAGCGCGTCGAGGATGGTGATGTGCGACTTGGCCAGGCCCTTGCCGTCCAGCGCCTCGCGCACGGCTTTCTCGGTGCTCAGGCGTATGGTTTCGTACAGGTCGGCCTGGGCGCCGGCCAGCTCGACGCGCAGCACGGTCTCCACCTTGGGCGGCAGCTCGTGCGCCACCAGGGCCTTGGTCCGGCGCAGCATGAAGGGGGTGATGCGGCTGCGCAGCTGGGCCAGGCGCTCGCTGTCGCCGGCTTTCTCTATGGGCGTGCGGAACAAGGTATTGAACTGCGCCTGGCTGCCCAGGAAGCCCGGCATCAGGAAGTGGAACAGGCTCCAGATCTCGCCCAGGTGGTTTTCCATCGGCGTGCCGCTCAGCGCCAGCCGGTGCTGGGTGTTGAGCTCGCCCACCACCTGCGCAGCCTGGGTGCTGGCGTTCTTGATGTTCTGGGCTTCGTCCAGCACCACCAGGTGCCAGGGCGCCTGCAGCCAGCCGTCGCGGTCGCGCTGCAGCAGCGAATACGGGGCAATCACCACGTCGTGCGCATGCGTGCTGTCGGCCACCTCGTGCCGGTCCGCGCCGTGCAGCACCAGGCAGCACAGACCCGGGCAGAAGCGCTGGGCTTCGCGCTGCCAGTTGCCCATCAGGCTGACCGGGGCAATGATCAGCGCCGGGTTGGCCAGCCGGCCCGCGTCTTTTTCCACCTGGATATGGGCCAGGGTCTGCAAGGTCTTGCCCAGGCCCATGTCGTCGGCCAGGATGCCGTTGAGCCCCGCGCGGCGCAGGAACTGCAGCCAGTTCAGGCCTTGCTGCTGGTAGGGCCGCAGGCTGGCCTGCACGCCCGCGGGCAACGGCACCTCGGGCAAGGCGCTGTGGCCGGCCAGCTGGGCCACCAGTTCTTGCAGCGCCTGGGCGCCGGTCCATACCGCCCCCTGGCCCAGGGCCGCGCCAGCGCGCAAGGCTTCGAGCCGGCTCAGGCGCAGGCTGTCGCCGGCCAGATCGTGCTTGCGGTCGCCGACCAGCTCCAGCAGGGCCGACAGCCAGGGCCGCAGCGGCGCTGTCGGCACGCGGATGAAGCTGTCGTCGGGCTTGCGCATGAACACATGCTGCGGCAGCAGGCGTTCGCCGCTGTCGCCGTCCACCGGCGCATTCGCCAGCTGGGCCAGCAGACTGGGCAGCCAGGGCAGGATGTTGTGCCGCTCGCCATTGATCTCCATGCCCAGCGACAGGTCGAACCAGGGGGAGACGTCGGGGTCGGCCGCGGCGGATTGCATCTGCACGTCCAGGCTGTCGGCGCGCTGCAGCCAGTCGGTGAGTCCGTCGTCCAGCGTGACACTGAAGCCATCGGCGCGGAACTCCGCATAGCCGCTGTCGGCCCAGTCCAGCCAGGGCTGCTGGCTTTGCGCACCCGGCAGGCCGTAGCCCGAGGCCGGCAGGCCCACCAGGCCGCGCTGCAGCAACAGGCTGGTGAGCCGGGCTTCGGCGTCCAGGTCGCGCTGCAGCAGGGTCTGGCTGCCGGCGTGGGTAAGCAGTACGCTGGTTTCGCGGTGGTCCCAGCTGCCGCGCAGTCCGGCGTAGTCGAAATGCAGCTGGGCCCGCAATAGGCCCAGCTGGGCCTCGTCTTTCTTGGCCATCGGCAGCAGGTGCAGATGGCCGGTAGGTGCCACGCCTTGCACGCAGGGCAAGGGCGTCAGCGTCGGCGGCAAGGCCACCGCGCCCAGCCGGCGCAGCAGCGGCGCCTGGAACGGCTGCAACGCCGACTGCGGCACCGGCGGCGCATTCAGCAGCAGCGGCAGGTGCTCGGCGGCGATGCCCGTGGTCTGGGCCAGGCCACACGCGCCCTGGGCCGCGTCCAGGTACAGCGGCGGCTGGTTGGCGTACAGCTGGGCGGTGCTGCGGCCCGCGCCCAGCTGGGGCAGCAGCGCCCATACCGGTTCGCCGGCCTCGGGTGTGCTGGACTGCCAGCGCCAGGCCAGGTCCAGCGGCTCGGCCCAGCGCAGCGGTGCCCCCAGAAAGCCGCCGTCGGCCAGCGCAAACAGGCGGCCGCTGTCGGACGCCATCTGCAGCGCCAGCCGGCCGGCGGCACCGGCCACCAGGGCGCTGATGCCGTAGGAGGCCGAGGGCGTGGCCACGCTCTGGCCCTTGACCAGCAATAGCAGCTCGCGGTCCTGCGGGCTGGCCTCGTCCCACAGCGGGTGGCCGGGGTAGGGCAGGTTCTGCAGTATCTTGGGCTTGGCCCAGTCGCCGTTGCGCTTGCGGTTCGCCTTGTAGACCTGCAGCTCCAGCATGCGCACCAGGTGCGGCGCGGCGCAGGGGCCGAGCACATAGACCAGGTAGTCGCTGCGCTCCACGTCGGGGTGCGGGTGGTGGATGCGGTCCAGCGCGTCGAACTGCGCCAGCCAGTGGCCAACCTTGGCCTGGGCCGCGGCGCGCGCACGTTCGGCCGCGGCCTGGCGGGCGGCGGCCAGCTCGGCCTCGGTGGGCTGGCGCGGCGGGGCGTTGACCGTGGCCTGAGTGCGGTAGGCGGCTTTCAGCGACAAGGCGACCGCATGCTTGCAGTCCACGCCCACCGGGCAGCTGCAGTCGGCGTCCCAATGGGTCAGCATGCCGTGCACATTGATGTGCAGGCGGATGTTCTGCGTGTAGGGCGTGCGTTCGCTGCCCTGCACCTTGCCGGCCAGCTGCCAGCGGCCGTTGTCGATGGCGCGGACCTCGAGGTCCAGCACCTTTTGCCCGCGGTACAGCGTTAAGCCACGCTCCAGGACGGCGTTGGAGACGTAGTTGCCGAGATTTCTAGGGTTGAACCACAGGCCGCCAACCGTCGCCATTTACAGCGCAGTGTTGGCCAGGGCGTGTTCAGCCTGCTGGTCAGCGTGGTAGCTGCTGCGCACCATGGCGCCCACGGCGGCGTGGCTGAAGCCCATGGCGTAGGCCTTTTCCTCGAACATCTTGAAGGTGTCGGGGTGCACGTAGCGCTTGACCGGCAGATGGCTGTTGCTGGGCGACAGGTACTGGCCGATGGTCAGCATGTCGATGTTGTGGTCGCGCATGTCCTGCATCACCTGCAGGATTTCTTCGTCGGTCTCGCCCAGGCCGACCATGATGCCGCTCTTGGTGGGCACATTGGGGTGCAAGGCCTTGAACTTCTTCAGCAGGTTCAGGCTGAACTGGTAGTCGGAGCCGGGGCGGGCTTCCTTGTACAGGCGTGGCGCGGTTTCCAGGTTGTGGTTCATCACGTCGGGCGGGGCAGCCTTCAGGATTTCCAAAGCCCGGTCGTCGCGGCCACGGAAATCGGGCACCAGCACCTCGATCTGGGTCTGGGGCGAGAGTTCGCGGATGTTCTTGATGCAGTCCACAAAGTGCTGGGCACCGCCGTCGCGCAGGTCGTCGCGGTCCACGCTGGTAATCACCACGTATTTGAGCTTGAGCTTGGCGATGGTCTTGGCCAGGTTCAACGGCTCGTCCACGTCCAGCGGGTCGGGCCGGCCATGGCCCACGTCGCAGAACGGGCAGCGGCGGGTGCACTTGTCGCCCATGATCATGAAGGTGGCCGTGCCCTTGCCGAAGCATTCGCCGATGTTCGGGCAGCTGGCTTCCTCGCACACGGTGTGCAGATTGCTTTCACGCAAAATTTGTTTTATTTCGTAAAACCGGGTGCTGGGCGAACCGGCCTTGACGCGTATCCATTCGGGCTTCTTCAGCACCTCGCCCTGGACCACCTTCACCGGAATGCGCGACAGCTTGGCGCCCGCCTTTTGCTTGGCCAGCGGGTTGTAGGACTCGACAGATTGCGCGTCGCGGACGACTTCGGTAGTGCTCATGGGCTGGTACTTTGGTGGTTGGCCGGGGTGGCGATTATCGCCCGAGGCGGAAATTAGAGCTTCCTGTCTTGGCATTAACCGGGGGAGATGGCTATAGTTCGGTTCATGTTGCAGTGCAACATAAGTTGCACACCGCCTGTTTTGATATTTTTACCGGAGCCTTCCATGCTGAACTTTGCCACCCTCACCGCCACCCAGAAATCTGCTGCCACCGGCTTTTTCGAGCTGTCCAACACCTTGTTTGACGGCCTGCAAAGCCTGGTCAAGCTGAACCTGCAAGCCGCCAAGGCCACCTTGCAAGAAACCGCCGACACCACCCTGGCTGCCTTTCAGATCAAGGACCCGCAAGAACTGGTGACCCTGCAGACCAACCTGCTGAAGGCTGTGCCCGAAAAAGCCACTTCCTACCTGCGCCATGTACAGGCCATCGCCACATCCAGCGGCGCCGAAGTCCGCCAGTACGCGGAAGACCTGGGCGCTGACGCCAAGACCGGCTTCGCCACCCTGGTCGAAACCGCCACCCAGAACGCCCCGGCCGGCACCGAAAACGCCGTAGCCCTGGTGAAATCCACCGTCGCCGCTGCCACCAAGGCCATCGAATCGGCCCAGCAAGTCGCCAAGGAAGCCACCGACAAGGCCGTGGAAGCCGTCGAAGCCCACCTCGACGCCAAGGCCTAAGGCCTTGCCTGGGCGCATCGGCGTCCATCCCTGACAATATGCCCTGCGGCCTGGTGGATCACCGGGCCGTTTGTTTTTGTGGAAGGTCTTGACTCACCCCCAGGCTGCAGCGCTACGCGTCTTGCGCCAACCCCCTTGCAGGGGGCGACACCAGTAGCCCGGCGAAGCCGGTTCTACGGTGTCCTTGGAGGGATGCGTTCTGCCTGAAATATTTGTGGAGAAATCAATGCCCAGTCAAAGCCCCTCTTTTTTCACCCGCCTGGCCCTGGCTTTCGCCGTGCTGGGCAATGGCAAGCTCGCCGCCCAGCTGCAGGACGTGCGCGACGGCGTGCTACCCGCCGCGCCGCCCCCGCCACCGGCCCCGGTGGCGCCCCCCGCCCCGGCCCCGGTACTGAAGGTCGCCACCCCGGATGCGGCCTTGCAGCTGCTGGCCCTGCTGCAGCGCGAAGCCCGGTTTGTCGACTTCCTGCAGGAAGACGTGGCCGGCTACCCGGATGCCGACATCGGCGGCGCCGCCCGTCTGGTGCATGCGGGCTGCCGCAAAGTGCTGGACGCGCATTTCACCCTGGCCCCGGCCCGGCCCGAGGCCGAAGGCAGCCGCATCGTGCTGGAAGCCGGCTTTGACGCCGCCAGCGTGCGCCTGACCGGCAATGTGGTCGGCCAAGCCCCGTTCCGCGGCACGCTGCGGCACCCGGGCTGGAAGGCCACCGACGTGCGCCTGCCGCGCACCACCGAGGGCCACGACCCGCGCATCCTGGCCGCCGCCGAGGTCGAGCTATGAGCGAAGCACGTTACGCCATCGGCATCGACCTGGGCACCACGCATTGCGCGCTATCCTGGGTCGATCTGCAGGAGCCCGAGGCGCGGCCCCGCATCCTGCCCATCGCCCAGCAAAGCGCGCCCGGCGCGGTGCAGGACTACCCGCTGCTGCCGTCCTTCATCTACCTCCCGCACGCCAGCGAATTCGCCGATGGCGACCTGGCCCTGCCCTGGCAGGCCGCGCCCACGGCGGTGCTCGGCGAATGGGCACGCAGCCACGGCGCGCAAACCCCGATCCGCCTGGTGTCCAGCGCCAAGAGCTGGCTCTGCCACCCCGGCGTGGACCGGCGTGCGGCCATCTTGCCGCCGGACCTACCCGGTGCGGCGGCCGACGAGGTAGCGCGCATCTCGCCGCTGGAGGCCAGCACCCGTTACCTGGCGCATCTGCGCGATGCCTGGAACCACAGCCACCCGGATGCGCCGTTCGACCAGCAGGCGCTGACGGTGACCATCCCCGCGTCCTTCGACCCCGCCGCGCGCGAACTCACGGCCGAGGCAGCCCAGGCCGCCGGCTACACCGGCGTCACCCTGCTGGAAGAGCCGCAGGCCGCGCTGTACAGCTGGATCGCCCAAAGCAGCGGCGGCTGGCGCAAACAGGTCAAGGTGGGCGACGTGATCCTGGTGGTCGACGTAGGCGGCGGCACCAGCGACTTCTCGCTGATCGCCGTGGTCGAATCCGAAGGCAATCTGCAGCTGCACCGCGTGGCCGTGGGCGAACACATCCTGCTCGGCGGCGACAACATGGACCTGGCCCTGGCCCATGGTGTGGCGCGCCAGCTGGCGGCGGACGGCAAATCGTTGGACGCCTGGCAGTTGCGCGCCCTCACCTACGCCTGCCGGCTGGCCAAGGAAAAGCTGCTCAGCGACGCCGAGGTGCAGTCGATTCCGCTGGTCATCCCCAGCCGCGGCGCGCGCCTGATCGGCGGCTCCATCAGCGCCGAGCTGCGCCGCGAAGCGCTCACCGCCACCATCCTGGAAGGCTTCTTCCCCCAGGTGGACAGCAGCGCCCGCCCCATCAGCCGGGCCCGTGCGGGCTTGACCCAGCTGGGCCTGCCGTATGCGCAGGACGCGGCCGTCACCCGGCACCTGGCCGCGCTGCTGGGCCGCCAGGTGGGCGCAACTGCGGCCCTCGGCGGCTTTGCGCCCGCGCAGGACGCGAGCTTTCTGCACCCCACGGCCGTGCTGTTCAACGGCGGCGTGTTCAAGTCGGACCTGCTGGTGCAGCGCACCCTGGCCACGCTGAACAGCTGGCTGGCCGCAGAAGGCGCGCCGGCTGCGCGTCTGCTCGACGGTGCCGACCTGGACTACGCGGTAGCCCGCGGCGCCGCCTACTACGGCACGGTGCGCCAAGGCCAGGGCATCCGCATACGCGGCGGCACGGCCCAGTCCTACTACGTGGGCATTGAATCCGCCATGCCCGCCGTGCCCGGCCTGGAGCCGCCGGTGCAAGCCCTGTGCGTGGCGCCCTTCGGCATGGAAGAAGGCAGCCAGGCCGATCTGCCGCCGCAGGAGTTTGGCCTGGTGGTCGGCGAAGCCGTGCGCTTCCGATTCTTCGGCTCGTCCGTGCGGCGCGAAGACGCGGTCGGCATGCTGCTGGACTTCTGGACCCCGGACGAGCTGCAGGAGCTGGCCGAGATCGAAGCCCATCTGCCGGCCGAGGGCCGCGCCCCTGGCGAGGTAGTGCCCGTCAAGCTACGCGCCGCTGTCACCGAGGCCGGCACCTTGGAGTTGCATGCGATTCCACGCAACGGCGGGGACGGCTGGAAGATCGAGTTCGAAGTCCGTGCCGACGGGCAGTAAGGATTTATAAGAAATCGACCTCTGGCGCAGGTTCTACCTGCGCCAGCAGCTATTAAAAATGGAGCATCACGCCTCTCTGAGTTCGGTCTTGCGCTCAATGATCCGCGATACCAGGCCGTACTCCACGGCTTCCTCGGCCGACAGCCAGCGGTCCCGCTCTATGTCGACCAGTACGTCCTCCAGTGGCTTGCCGGTTTCGCGGGCGATGGTGCGGGCGATGCGCTCGCGGGCCTTGACGATCTCGCGTGCTTGGATGGCGATGTCGCTGGCCGGCCCGCCGGCGCCTCCGCTGGGCTGGTGGATCAGAAAGCGCGTGTTCGGCAGGCAGTAGCGCCGCGCACGCGGCACGGCCAGGAACAAATGGGTGGCGGCGCTGCCGACCCAGCCGGTGCCCACCATGTGCACCGGCGCGGCGATGAAGCGCAGGATGTCGTGGATGGCGTCGCCCGACTCCAGGTGGCCGCCCGGCGAGCTCACCAGCACGTCAATCGGGTCGGCGCTGTCGGCATCCAGCGCGATCAGCCTGCGCGCCACGTCGGCGGCCATCACGTCGGTGACGGTGCCGAAAATCAGCAGGGTACGCGACTTGAAGGCTTTTTCCTCCAGGTAGGAGGTGCGCGGCTCGGTGGCGCTGGAGGGCGGGGTGGTGTCTGGGGTGTCCATATCGGAGTCCTGGTAGTTGAACTGCCTTGACGAACAACGCATGGCTTTCGTGACACCGCAGCCCTGGCTGCGCTATGGCACCATGTAGACATGTACGACGAACACCATTGGGCCCTGATCGACGCTGACCGCCGCCACCTGCTGCGCGCTGCCACCCGCTTGCTGGGCCCGGCGGAAGCCGAGGACGCTGTGCAGGACGCCTACCTGCGCGCGCTGACGCCAGACACGCAGGCGCCCTTTGTTGCCCAGGCCTGGCTGCTCACCGTGGTGCGCAACCTGGCCATAGACCGCCTGCGTCGCCGCGACTGGATGCAGCAATGGCTGGCCGGAATGGACGCTGACGACGCCACATCCCCCTCGGCCGAGATGGATGCGGCGCTGGCGCAGGAAACCACCCACGCCTTGCGCCTGCTCGCGGCCCAGTTGGCGCCGGAAGATGGCGCAGCCCTGCTGCTGCACGAGGTCTTCGAGGTCACCCACGCCGAGATCGCCGAGGCCAGCGGCCGGTCCGAAGCCGCGAGCCGACAGCAGCTGCGCCGGGCGCTGTTGCGGCTGCGCCAAGCGGCAGGCCCCGGGGCCGGTACGGAGCCAACGGCGGAACAAGAAACCGTCTTCCGCCTCTACCTGCAATCCCTGCAGCTGCGCGATCCGCAGACCCTGTGGGCGATGCTGCGCCAGCCACCGATCAGCGCCTTGGCGGCTATGTCCACGCTGGCGGTAGCAACCACGACAGCGTCGCCTGCGACCACCTGCGGCGTGGTGCAGGTCGGCGGGCAGCTGGGCTTGGTACTCAGCCTGGACGGCGTCCGGCTGTGCGTGCTGCCGCTGGGCGTGCGGCCCGAGTGTGAGCCGGAAGCTGCGCTGCGGTAAGAGCCTCAGCCCGGCTGGCCGGTGCCCTGGGCTGATTACACTTCCAGTATGAAAAATGCCTCCGCCGCAGATGTTGTTTGCGCAAGCAGCTATGGTTAATGTAGCAAACAAGCAACCGCGCTACACCGTTGGCATCGACCTGGGCACGACCCACACGGTGGTGGCATTTGCCGAACGCGGGGCGGCGCAGATCCAGCTGTTCCCCATCGCCCAGCTGGTGGCGGCGGGCGAGGTGGCGGCGCTGCCGCTGCTGGCCTCGGTGCGCTTTCACCCTGCGGCCGGCACGCTGGCGCCGGCCGATGTGCAGCTGCCATGGCCGTCTACCGAGACGGCGGAATCTGCGGTACTCGGCCGCTTGGCGCTGGAGCTGGGTGCGCAGCAGCCGGGCCGGCTGGTGGCCAGCGCCAAAAGCTGGCTGTCGCACGCCGCGGTGGACCGCACCGCGCCCATCCTGCCCTGGGGCGCGCCCGACGACATTGCCAAGGTTTCGCCCCTGGCCGCCAGCGCCAGCACCCTGGCCCATGTGCGCTCCGCCTGGAACGCCCAGCACCCCAAAGCCCCGCTGGAACAGCAAGAGCTGGTGCTGACCGTGCCCGCGTCCTTCGACGAAGGTGCGCGCGCACTCACGCTGGAGGCCGCGCGCCTGGCCGGTTTGCCTGGCGTCAGGCTGATCGAAGAACCCCAGGCCGCGTTCTACGACTGGGTCTACAGCCACCGCGACACGCTGGCGGAAGATTTAAAGAAAACCCGCCGCGTGCTGGTCTGCGATGTGGGTGGCGGCACCACCGATTTGACGCTGATCGACGTGGAGATCGTCGGCGGCGAACCCAAGCTCACCCGCAGCGGCGTGGGCGACCACCTGGTGCTGGGCGGCGACAACATGGACCTGGCGCTGGCGCATCTGGTCGAGTCGCGCATGGGCAGCGAGCGCCTGAGCGCCACCCAGCTGGCGCAGCTGACCCAGCGCTGCCGCGCCGCCAAGGAGCTGCTGTGGAGCCCGGGCGCCCCCGACAGCACCACGGTAACCCTGCTGGGCAGCGGCTCCAGGCTGATTGGCGGCGCGCGCTCGGCGCCGCTAAGCCAGGCCGATCTGCAGCAGCTGCTGGTCGACGGCTTCTTCCCCCCGGTCGCCGCCGACGCCCTGCCGCAGCGCGCCCATAGCGGACGTGGTGGCCTGGTGGCCTTCGGCCTGCCGTATGCGAGCGACGCAGCCATCACCCGGCATATCGCCGCCTTTTTGCAGCGCCATCCGGGCGTGCAGCCCGATACCCTGCTGCTCAACGGCGGCGTGTTCCATGCGCAAGACTTGGTGCAGCGCCTGCAGCAGACGCTGGACGGTTGGAGCCTGCAGCCGTTGCAGCTGCTGCACAACCCGCACCTGGACGCCGCCGTGGCCCGCGGCGCCGTGGCCTATGCGCTAGCCCGTGCCGGCCAGGCGCCGCGCATAGGCGGCGGCTCGGCGCGCAGCTACTTCCTGGTGCTGGACGATGGCCTGACCAGCCAGCGCGGCATCTGCGTGCTGCCGCATGGCGCCGAAGAAGGCCGGGCCATCACCCTGGCCGACCGCACCTTTGCGCTGCGCCTGGGCCGGCCGGTGCGCTTCTACCTGGCCTCCAGCGTCACCGATACCCGGCACCAGCCGGGCGAGCTGATCGATCTGTCCACGGGCCACTTCGTGCGCCTGCCACCGATTTCCACCGTGGTCCAGGGCAGCGCCAGCGAGGTGCTGGTGCAGCTCAGCACTGCGCTCACCGAGGTCGGCACGCTGGAAATGCACTGCGTCGCGGTAGCCGACCCCAGGCAGCGCTGGCAGCTGGAATTCCAGCTGCGCGGCGAGGCCCCCGAGGCCAGCGTCGAAGCCGTGCCGCACCCGCGCCTGGCGGAGGCCAGCAACGCCATCGGCCGCGTCTACGGCGACCGCAGCCAGGGCGTGGACGCCAAAGAAGTCAAGCAGCTGCGCAGCCAGCTGGAACGCCTGCTGGGCAGCCGCGACAGCTGGGACACACCGCTGCTGCGCACCCTGTTCGGCCAGCTGCTGGACACGGCCAAGCGCCGGCGTCGCTCCGCCCAGCACGAACGCCAGTGGTTCAACCTGACCGGCTACGCCCTGCGCCCGGG
Organism: Rhodoferax ferrireducens; assembly: GCF_031458075.1. Classification (GTDB taxonomy): domain Bacteria; phylum Pseudomonadota; class Gammaproteobacteria; order Burkholderiales; family Burkholderiaceae_C; genus Rhodoferax_B; species Rhodoferax_B ferrireducens_A. The sequence continues at coordinate 370,417 of NZ_JAVDXT010000005.1, forward strand.
CTTCGGCCACCCGTTGGACGACTGGCGGGTGCAGCAGCTGTGGGACTTGTTCGAGCCCGGCATCGCCCACAGCCATGAGCCGCAGCAGTGGTCCGAATGGTGGACGCTGTGGCGCCGCGTGGCCGGCGGGCTGACGGCCGAGCAGCAGGACATGGTGTATGAGGCGATTGCCTACTACCTGCAGCCCGTGGGCGGCCAGGACATTGAAGCGCCCGGCGGCCCGCCCATGCTGGCGCTGGACGAGATGCTGCGCATGGCGGCCTCGTTCGAGCGCCTGGCGGTGGCGAACAAGGTGCAGCTGGGCCAATGGCTGGTGCAGCGCCTGCAAAAACCCGGCGAGAACTCGCAAAACTGGTGGGCGCTGGGCCGCATAGGCGCGCGCCAACCGCTGTACGCCAGCCTGCACCATGTGGTGCCGCCGGACGTCGCCTCCCAGTGGTTGGAAACCGTGCTGGCGCAGGACTGGGCCCAGGTGGAGCCGGCAGCCTTTGCCGCCACCCAAATCGCCCGCGCCACCGGCGACCGCGCGCGCGATGTGCCCGAAGCGTTGCGCCAGCAGGTGTTGGATCGCCTTACCGCAGCACGCGCCGCGCCGGCCTGGATCGCCATGGTGCGCGAGGTCACGGCGCTGGACGCGGCCGACGCGCGGCGGGCGTTTGGCGAATCGCTGCCGGTGGGCTTGAAGCTGGTGCGCTGAGCCCGCCCGTCGGTCAGCCGGGCGAACCGCCCTATGATGGACTCATGCCCGAAGTCCATTCCGATCCCGCCCGCGCCGCCGCCCCCAACGACCACGATCTGTCCCCCCTAGCGCCGTTCCGCAGGCCGGTGTTCCGCATGCTCTGGAGCACCTGGCTGATGGCCAATATCTGCATGTGGATGAGCGATGTGGCGGCCGCCTGGATGATGACCTCGCTGAACGCCACGCCGCTGTGGGTCGCGCTGGTGCAGACCGCCAGCAGCCTGCCGGTGTTTCTGCTCGGCCTGCCCAGCGGCGCGCTGGCCGACATCCTGGACCGCAAGCGCTACTTTTTGGTCACCCAGATCTGGGTGGCGGTGGTGGCCTGCTTGCTGAGCCTGTGCATTTTTCTCGGCCTGCTGTCGCCGGTGTTGTTGCTGCTGCTGATTTTTGCCAATGGCATCGGCCTGGCCATGCGCTGGCCGGTGTTCTCGGCCATCGTGCCCGAGCTGGTGCCGCGCACCCAGCTGCCGGCGGCGCTGGCGCTGAACGGCGTGTCGATGAACGCCTCGCGCATCATCGGCCCGCTGGTCGCCGGGACGCTGATCGCCAGTGCCGGCAGCGCCTGGGTATTCCTGCTGAACGCCGTGCTGTCGCTGGCGGCGGCGGTCATCATCTCGCGCTGGCAGCGCGTGCATGTACCGCACCCGCTGGGGCGCGAGCGCCTGCTCAGCGCCATGCGCATAGGCGTGCAGTACGTGGCCCAGTCCTACCACCTGAAGGGCGTGCTGCTACGCATCTCCATCTTCTTCCTGACCTCGACCGCGCTGGTGGCGCTGCTGCCGCTGGTGGCGCGCAATCTGCACGGCGGCGGGGCCGGCACCTTCACCCTGCTACTGGCCTCGATGGGCCTGGGGGCGATCATTTCCACGCTGTTTTTGCCGCAGCTGCGCCGGCGCCTGGCGCGCGACGCCCTGGTGCTCAGCGGCGCCGCCGTGCAGTCGGCTGCCATGCTGGTGGTGGCGCTGACGCCTTACACCTGGATCGCGGTGCCGGCCATGCTGCTGGCCGGGGCCGCCTGGATCACCACCGCCAACACCCTCAGCGTGTCGGCCCAGATGGGCTTGCCCGACTGGGTGCGGGCGCGCGGCATGTCGATGTACCAGATGGCCATCATGGGCGCCAGCGCCGGCGGCGCCGCGCTCTGGGGCCAGGTCGCCACCGTGGGCTCGGTGCAGACCAGCCTGCTGCTGGCGGCGGTCTGCGGGGTATCGGCCATGGCGCTGGTGAACCGCCTGCTGCCCGGCCAGGGCATGGTCGAGGACCTGACGCCATCCAGCCAGTTCAAGACGCCGCAGGCCGAGGTACCGCCGGCCAGCGGCCATGTGATGGTGAGCATCGAATACCGCATCGACCCGGCCCGGGCGCGCGAATTCCGCAACCTGATGCAGGAATCGCGGCGCAGCCGCCTGAGCCATGGCGCGCTGTCCTGGGAGCTGCTGCACGACATCAACGAGCCGGGCCGTTTTGTCGAAATGATCGAGGACGCGTCGTGGACCGAGCACCTGCGCCGCTTCGACCGCGTGACCACCGCCGACGTGGCGCTGCGCGACCGCAAGCTGGCTTTCCACATCGGCGAATCGCCGCCGGCCGTGACCCGCTGCGTGATGGAAACCACCATCAAACCCACCTCGGCAGAAGGTTTCTGAAACCCCGGGTAACACGGCCGCGGTGGCCCGGCTTGCAAAAATGGGCGCTGCTTTGATACTGCACAATGTGTGGCTGCCCGCCAGCCCGGCCGGCCACCGTTGTCCCGGGCAACAAGCCAAACTGCCCACCACCAGGAGTTTTTATGTCGCTTCGCATCAATGACACCGCGCCCGATTTCACGGCGCAAACCACCCACGGCCCCATCAGCTTCCACCAATGGATCGGTGACCAGTGGGCTGTGCTGTTCTCGCACCCCAAGGACTTCACCCCGGTCTGCACCACCGAGCTGGGCTATATGGCCAAGATCGAGCCTGAGTTCACCAAGCGCAACACCAAGCTGATCGGCCTGTCGGTAGACCCGGTGGAAAACCACAGCAAGTGGGTTGCCGACATCGAGGAAACCCAGGGCGCCACCGTCAAATACCCGATGATCGGCGACACCGATCTGGCCGTGGCCAAGCTCTACAACATGCTGCCCGCCGACGAAGCCGGCAGTTCGGAAGGCCGCACCGCCGCCACCAACGCCACGGTGCGCTCGGTGTTCATCATCGGCCCGGACAAGAAGATCAAGCTGATGCTGACCTACCCCATGACCACCGGCCGCAACTTCGACGAAATCCTGCGCGTGCTCGACTCCATGCAGCTGACCGCCAAGCACAAGGTCGCCACCCCGGTGAACTGGAAGAACGGCGACGATGTGATCATCACCACCGCCGTGTCGAACGAAGACGCCGAGAAGACCTTCCCCGGCTACAAGACCATCAAGCCCTACCTGCGCGTTACGAAGCAGCCCAGCTGAAGCGGCACCACGGCACCATCGGCCAAACGCAGCTTGGACGCGGCAAGTCAATTTCAGTGCAGCGCATTTGCACTACAATTTGACTATGAAAACCGCAACCATCCCGTCTGTGCGCGTGGCCCCTGCGTTCCGGGCCGAAATCGAGGCTTTGCTAGGCAGCGGTGAAACGCTGTCTGAATTTGTCGAGAACTCTGTCGTCGAAGCTGTGCAACGCAGGCGCAACCAGGCTGAATTCATTGCACGCGGCATAGCATCCTTGGTAGATGCCCAACAGTCGGATAGTTACGTGGATGCCGATGTCGTCATAGGCAAATTGGAGCGCAAGCTGGCAGCGGCCAAGGCCCAGCGGTGACATTCCACGTCCGGCTGACCCACGCCGCCGCCGAAGACCTGGAGCGCTTGTTTGACTTTGTGCTGGAACGTGAGCTGCAGCGCAGCGACGGCGATTTGCAGCTGGCCGAACACGCACTTCAAGCCATCAAAGACGGCATCGCCACCTTGCGCAACTCTCCCTTCACCTGCCGCAAAGCCGGACCCAGCCCTTTGCTGCGTGAGCTGGTGATTCCATTTGGCCGCTCAGGCTATGTCGCGCTTTTCGAGATCATGGATAGCGCCAATGTGGTGGTGGCAGCGGTGCGGCACCAGCTGGAAGACGACTACCACTAAGAAGCGAGTGGACGGCCTTAACTCTGAAGTGCAACACCCCGCACTTATCTGAACTGCTCGGGCTTGTAGAAGCCGCTGTCCACCAGGACGGCGCGCCAGTTCTTGGCGTCGACCAGCACCGGCTTGAGCAGGAAGGCGGGCACGACTTTTTCGCCGTTGTCGTAGGTCTTCTCGTCGTTCAGCGTGGGCTTCTTGCCGGTCAGCAGCGCGTCGACCATGGTGGCGGTGACCTGGGCCAGATCCCGGTTGTCCTTGAACACGCTGGAGCTTTGCTCACCGCGGACGATGGAGCGCACCGAGGGCAGCTCGGCGTCCTGCCCGGTAATGAAGGGCAAAGGCTGGCTGCCCTGGCCGTAGCCGGCTTTCTTCAGTGCCTCGATCAGGTCGATGCTGATGCCGTCGTAGGGCGACAGGACGGCGTCGAGACGCTGCTTGGCGTAGTGCTTGTCCAGGATGCCGGCCAAGCGCGCCCGGGCCACCGAGCCACTCCAGCGCAGGGTGGACACCTTCTCCATGCCGATCTGGCCCGAGCCGACCACCAGCTGGCCCTTGTCGATATACGGCTTGAGTACCGACATCGCGCCGTTGTAGAAGAAGAACGCGTTGTTGTCGTCGGGCGAGCCGCCGAACAGCTCGATATGGAACGGCCCCTTGCCTGCGGCCAGGCCCAGGCGGGCGGCGATATCGCTGCCCTGCAGCACGCCGACCTGGAAGTTGTCGAAAGTGGCGTAGTAGTCGACGTGGCTGCTGCCGCGGATCAGCCGGTCATAGGCGATCACCTTGACCTTCTTGTCGGCCGCCGCCTTGAGCACCGGGGCCAGCTTGGTGCCGTCGATGGCGCCTACCACCAGCACCGTCGCGCCCTTGGCCAGCATGTCTTCGATCTGGGCCGTCTGGGTCGGGATGTCGTCGTTGGCGTACTGCAAAATGGCGCGGTAGCCGAGTTTGTCGAGCGACCGGGTCATGGCCAGGCCCTCGATCACCCAGCGTAGCGAGGTGATGGTGGGCAAGGAGATACCGATCACCCCCTTGTAGCCCTTGTCTGCATTCTGTGACCAGGCGGCCGCAGAGAACAGGCCGCCCACCAAACCACCGACCAACCGTCTGCGCCCAGATTGCATGCTGAAGTCCCCGTTATGTATTTTTCTCGTTTGATCGTAGCAGACAGGCTACGCTCACCCCCATACCCGCTCCCCCTGTATCCGCCCTCTCCAGAATGAAACTCACCGCCCCCTCCAAAGCCGACACCGCGCTGCTGCCCCCGTTTCCCGGCCTGCCGCTGGAGCGCATCCTGGTACCCAGCACTGCGGCGGAATTTGCCGCCGCCACGGCCGACATCCTGGCCGCCGGCGCAGTCGGCTTCGACACCGAGGCCAAGCCGACGTTTGCGCCGGGCGAGGTCAGCAGCGGCCCGCATGTGGTGCAGTTCGCGCTGCGCGACAAGGCCTACATCTTCCAGCTGCACTGGCCCGACTGCCGGGCCTGCCTGGTGCAGGTGCTGGAGTCCGAGCAGGTGCGCAAGGTCGGCTTCGGCCTGGAGCAGGACCGCGGCCAGCTGCACGCGCGGCTGGACGTGACGCTGCGCGCGGTGATGGACCTGAACCAGGTGTTCCGCAAGCAGGGCTACGGCAGCTCGATGGGGGTGCGCGCCGCCGTCGGCGTGGTGCTGCGCCAACGCTTCCACAAGTCGAAGAAGACCACCACCTCGAACTGGGCCCAGCCCACGCTCACGCCGACCCAGCTGCTGTACGCGGCCAACGATGCGTATGCGGCGCTCAAGGTTTTTGAAGCCTTATAGGCTGTTAGCGCTTATCCAGATTGCAGCAGAAGCTCTTGAAATTAGAGCAAATCCAGAGCCCACGCCGTCGGCCGAGTCACACCGCTATCGGACAATTGCGGCACTGATCCGCTTGCTGTAGAAACCCGCCATGTTGCTCAATGTCGATTTGTCCACCGTGTTGACGCTGCACGAGACCTCGCTCATGGTCGGTGCGCTGGTATTTCTGCACGTGCGCAGGCAGTCCACGCAGCCCCAGGGGCTGGGCCTGTTGGCGGTGGGCTTTGCGGCGCTGGCTCTCGGAGCCGTGTTGGCCGGTATGGGCGAGTCCCGCGCCGTGCCGGTGTGGCTGTGGACCCACTGCAGCCTGTGGCTGGGCATGCTGGGCTATGCGCTGCTCTGGGCCGGGTTTGGCGAACTGGACGGGCGGCCCAACTGGCTGCGCACACGCTGGGTGTTGCTACTGCCGGCAGCCGTGGGCGCGGCCGGCCTGGTGAGCGGGTTTCCGTACCAGAACCTGTGGCGCGCCAGTGCCTTCCACACCGGTGCGGTTCTGGCATTGGCGCTGGCCGCATGGCAGATACAGCGCGGCTACCGCCAAGAGGACTTGCCCGGCCGGCAGCTGCTGGCGGCCGCCCTGGCGCTCAGCGCGGGTGTGTATGCGGCCAACCTGTTCAACTTGCTGATGGACTTCCCCCTGCCTTTTGGCGTGGAAGACGCGTTCTTTGTGCAAATTCTGTGCAACTTCGGCATTGCGCTGCTCACCGTGTCGCTGGTGAGCCAGCGCAGCGCCAGGCGCTTGCAGCAGATGGCGCAAACCGACCCGTTGACCGGTGTCGGCAACCGGCGCTGGTTCCTGGCACAACTGCCTGCGCAGGTCCACACCGGTGCAGTGGTGGTAATGGACCTGGACCATTTCAAGCAGATCAACGACCGCTTCGGCCATGCGGTGGGCGACCAGGTGCTGGTCGACTTTGCCCATTGCGTCAACAGCATGCTGGGTGCAGGCGAGCGCTTTGCACGCTACGGGGGCGAGGAGTTCTCGCTGTTTCTGCCCCATGCGTCCGCCGCCGAAGCATTGGCCCTGGCCGAGCGCCTGCGCCAGGGCGTGGAGCAGCAGGTACACCTCAACCAGGACGTGCGCGTGCCCGTCACCGTCAGCCTGGGCGTGGCGTCGGCCACGCCGCACGACCTGTCCTGGCAGGCGCTGCTGCACCGGGCCGACCAGGCGCTGTACGCAGCCAAGAGCGCGGGGCGCAACCGGGTGATGGCTTAGAACCTGTTCAAAGTCGGGGCATTGCCTCCCCGTACACTCCCGGCCATGAAATTCAAGATGGCCCCCAATTCCTTATTCGCGATCCTGCTGCGCTCGCCGTGGTGGATCAGCATGCTGCTGGTGCTGGTATTTGCCCTGGCCTCGGGCGCGCTGTTGCCGCCCCAGTACGTGCTGTTTGGCGCCATGGGCGGGCTGCCGTTTCTGGTGATCGGCGTGCTGGCCGCCAAGCGCCAGTGGCATACACCCAGCGCCGCCCGGGTGGCCGAGACCCGCGACCGCTTGGCCGCCATGGCCTGGAAGGACTTTGCGAACACCCTGCAGGCCGCCTACAGCGCCCAGGGCTATACCGTGACCCGCCTCAGCGCCAAGGGTGCCGACCTGCGGCTGGAGAAGAACGGCAGCAGCAGCCTGGTCGCCGCCAAGCGCTGGAAGGCGGCCAACCAGGGCGTCGAGGCGCTGCGCGACCTGGCCGCCGACCGGCAGGCCCTGGGCGCCGACCAGGCGATCTACATCAGCCTGGGCGGCGTGACCGACACCGCCCAGCGCTTCGCCCAAGAGCAGGGCATACAGCTGCTGACCGACGCCGGCCTGGCGCAGTTGCTGAAGAACTAAGAGTAAAAACTGGCTCTGGCGCAGATAGATACTGCGCAGGCAGCTATCTTTTCAGGAGCTACCAGCTGGGCCCGCGGCGGATTGCATCGATCTTGCCTTCCAGCTTCTTGACGCTGGCCGTGCCCGTGGACTTGCCCGACAGCACCTCGTGCGTGGCGTTCCAGAAGGCCGCCGAAACCTCGTTGTACTTGACGCCGGTCACCGTGGCCGGCCGGGGGATGGCGACCTTCAGCGTCTCGAACAAATCGCCGTAGAACGGATTCGCGGCCAGGATGTCCTTGTCCTGGTACAGCTTGGGGATGGTGGGGTTGGAGGCCAGGGTGATGGCGCGCTCTTTTTGCACCGCCTCGCTGGTCAGGTACAGCACCAGATCCGCCGCTTCCTTCGGGTGTTTGGAGTACTTGCTGACCGCCATCTGCCAGCCGCCCAGCGCGGCCGCGCCCGTGCTGTCCGGGCCGTCGCCCTTGGGCATGGTGATCACGCCGATCTTGCCCTTGACGCCGCTGTCGGCCCCGTTACCCAGCGCCCAGGCGTACGGCCAGTTGCGCATGAAGACGGCATTGCCGCTTTGGAACACGCCGCGCGCCTCTTCTTCGGCGTAGTTCAGCACGCCCTGGGGGGCGATGGTGCCGATCCAGCCGGCCGCCATGTCCAGCGCCTTGGCGGCCTGGGGGTTGTTGATGGTGGTTTTGCCCGCGCGGTCGATGATGCTGCCGCCGCCGAAGCTGGCCACCCATTCCAGCCCGGTGCAGCTCAGGCCTTCATAGGCCTTGGCCTGGAACACAAAACCCTGCATGGCAGCATTGCCGGCTTTGCGCTCGGCGTCCATTACCTTCTTGGCGGTGGCGGTCAGCTCGGCCCAGGTGCTGGGCGGCTTTTCGCCGTATTTGGCCAGCAGGTCCTTGCGGTAGAACATCACGCCGGCATCGGTCAACCAGGGCATGGCCAGCAGCTTGCCGTTGACCGTGTTGTTGGCCACCATGGCCGGGAAGTGGTTCTTTTCCACACCGTTGGTATAGGGCTTGAGGTCGAGCAACTGGTCTTTCAGAATGCCGGGCCAGACCACGTCGATCTGCAGCACGTCGAGCTTGTCGGACTTGCCGGCCAGCATCTGGCGGAACAGGCCCAGGATGTCGCTGGACGACTGGGGAATGCTCAGCAGCTCCAGCGTGTTGCCGGTTTTGGCGCCCCACTCGGCGGCCATTTTTTTGCAGTACTGGATCTCCTGCTCGCTCGAGTTGCAGGACATGGTGAGAGTCACCCCCGCCGCCTGCGCGCTGGCCGCGCCGAATGCCCACACACCCATCCAAACCATCTTTTGCAGCTTCATCTTGTCTCCTGAAAGTTATTCAAAACCATTTACTCCAACCGAAGCATCGCGGCTTCAAAAGGCCGCAAAACCATGTTGTGCAGACTGGTGCCTGCAGACGGGTAGTTGGCGATCACCCGCTGCGCCACCTGGTAAGGCAGGTCCAGCACCGGCGTGCCGCCATAGAAGTTGCACAGCACCAGCCAACGCTCGTCCCCCAGCGTGCGCAGGTAGGCATAGACCTCGGGGTGCTCGGCCAGCAGCAGCTGGTAGCGGCCATGCACCAGCACCGGCTGGGCCTTGCGCAAGGCGATCAGCTGGCGGTAGTAATGGAACACCGAGTTCGTATCGAGCAAGGCCGCCTGGCTGTGGATCTGCGGGTAGTTGGGGTTCACCGGCTGCCAGGGCGTGCCGGTGGTGAAGCCGGCGTGGCTGTTGGCGTTCCACTGCATGGGCGTGCGGGCGTTGTCGCGGCCCTTGCTGCGGATGGCTTGCAGGGCGACCTCGGGCGCAATGCCGCGCTCCTGGGTGGCGCTACGGTACATGTTGATGGATTCCAGGTCGTAACAATCGGCCTCGGACGCATAGGGCTTGTTGGTCATACCCAGCTCTTCGCCCTGGTACACATAGGGCGTGCCCTGCATGCCGTGCAGCAAGGTGGCCAGCATCTTGGCGGACTCCACGCGGTAAGTGCTGTCGTTGCCAAAGCGCGATACGGGACGCGGCTGGTCGTGGTTGCCCAGGTACAGGCTGTTCCAGCCCTGGCCGGCCAGGCCGTCCTGCCAGCGCGTGAGGCAGGCTTTCAGATCGCGCAGGTCCAGGGTCTTCAGCGCCCATTTGCCCTCGCCGTGGCCGGGCACGGAGTCCAGGTCCATGTGCTCGAACTGGAACAGCATATTGAGTGCGCCGGTGTCGGGATGGGTGATCTCCACGCCCTGGCGGATGGTGGCGCAGGGCGCTTCGCCCACGGTCAGGGTGTCGTAGTGGTCCAGCACCTCGCGGCGCATTTCCTGCAAAAACTCCAGCAGCCGCGGCCCATTGGTGACCAGGGTGAAGGCGGGCTGCAAGAAGCCGGGCCGCAGCACCGGTGCGTCCTGCAGGCTGCCGTCGACCGCATAGGTCTTGGAGACCATGTTGATGACGTCCATGCGGAAGCCGTCCACGCCCTTTTCCAGCCAGAAGCGCATCAGGCCATGCACCTCGGCGCGCACCCGCGGGTTCTCCCAGTTCAGCTCGGGCTGCTTTTTGGAAAATAGGTGCAGGTAGTACTCGCCGGTAGGCGCATGGAACTCCCAGGTGGAGCCGGAGAACGCGGCCTCCCAATTCGTCGGTGGCCCGCCATCGGCGGCGGGTGCGCGCCAGATGTAGTAGTTGCGGTAGGGGTTGTCCTTGGACTTGCAGGCCTCGGTGAACCAGGGGTGTTCATCGGAGGTGTGGTTCACCACCAGGTCCATCACCAGCCGGATGCCGCGCTGGTGCATCTGGGCCAGCATCTGGTCGAAGTCGGCCATGCTGCCGAATTCGGGGGCGATGGCGCGGTAGTCGCTGATGTCGTAGCCACCATCGTCGTTGGGCGACGGGTAGATCGGCGACAGCCAGACCACGTCGACTCCCAGGGTCTGCAGGTAGTCCAGCTTGCTGGTGATGCCGCGCAGATCGCCGACGCCGTCGCCATTGCTGTCGCAAAAACTGCGCGGGTAGATCTGGTACACCACGCTGCTTTTCCACCATGCTGGGGCCATTGCGCTTCCTTCTCTCGGGGTTGTTGGGTTGCCGAAAGTTTAGAAGCCGCCCCTGCTTGCCACCAGCGAATCCACTGCCAAAAAACTGCAAGCTATGCAATAAAACTGGGATGCATTCCAGCCCATATCCAAGGGTAAATACGGTGAATCACCTGTGGTGCAGTTTGGTTCAACCGGTTTTAATGCCCAGGCCATGCAACAAAAACCCAATCGCCGCACCCTGCCCTATCCGGCGGAAGAAACCGCCCGCAACAGTGCCGAAAAAGCCCTGCGCATGCGCGCGCATCTGCGCCACAGCATGGCCAGCCTGCTGGCCGGCGGCATGGCAGTGCGCAGCTGCGGCGGCACGCGCGCCAGCAGTGCCGGCAGCCTGCGCGGCGAGGGCCATTTCCACCTGGTGCCCGAGCTGTTCCTGCAGATCGGCGGCAGCACCCAGTTCACGATGCCGCACGGCCCGCTGGCGCTGGGCACGGGCGAAGCCCTGCTGATGCCGCCGCGCATGCTGCATGCCGAAACCATCTCCGGCACTTTTAGCAACCTGGTGGTGTATGCCGACGGCACCGCCCTCACCTGCCACCTTGCGGCCGAAACCACGCCCGGCCGCCCTGGCATCGACCACCTGGAATCGCGCCAGCACCCGCACGCGGCCCGCATCCACGACTGGCTGGCCGACGCTGCCGCGCTGGGCTTTGATGCCGAAGATGCCAATGCCCGCCTGCAGGTGCGCGCCCTGCTGGCCAGCGCCTGCGCGGGCGTGCTGCGGGTGCTGGACGATGCGGCGCCGCGCACCCAGCCCGAGCCGCCGCTGGTGGCCCGGGTGCGCATGTGGGTCAACAACCAGCTGGGCGACCACGCCCTGAACGTCACCGCCCTGGCCGCGCAGGCTGGCTGCACGCCCGAATACCTGTCCCATGTGTTCAGCCAGACCACCGGCGGCCACCTGATCGCCCACATCAACCGCCAGCGCATGGCCCGCGCCGCGCATCTGCTGGAAGAGACCGATATGGTGGGCAAAGAAGTGGCCTGGGCCTGCGGCTTTACCACCCCCAGTTATTTCATCCAGACCTTCCGCCAGCAGTTCGGCGCCACACCGCAGCAGTGGCGCGCCAAGCGCCGGGCCGAGCGGGGCAGCACAATGCCGATAACGGAGTAAACATGGCCACCCACCCCAGCACCGCCGAATTTCTGCTTGACCAACTGGCCGCCACCGGCGCCGCGTCCGTGCGCCGCATGTTTGGCGAATACTGCGTCTACCTGGCGGGCAAGCCGGTAGCGCTGCTGTGCGACAACCAGCTGTTCCTCAAGCCCACCGAAGCCGGCCAGCGCCTGATCGGCCAGGCGGTGGAGGGCGCGCCCTTTCCCGGTGCCCGGCCGCATTGGCGGATCACCGCCGACCAGTGGGAAGACGCGACCTGGCTGTGCCAACTGGTGCAGGTCACGGCCCACGCGCTGCCCGAACCCAAGCCAAAACCACAACCCAAAGCGAAACCAAAAAAGAAGGCTCAGCCGAAAGCGTAGCTGCCGCCGGCCACGCCGACAAACACCGCAAACCCGACCCAGTGGTTCAGGCGAAAGGCCTTGAAGCAGCCATCGCGCTGGCGGCTGCGGATCAGGGTCCAGTGCCATAGCGCCTGCAGCGCCGCCACCCCGATTGCTACGTAAAAAATAGCACCTTGCACATACGGCTCAAGCGCCAGCAGCCAAATCAGCAAGTAAATCGCGTAGAAGGCCATGACGCCCGCCACGTCGAAACGGCCCAGGGTGATGGCCGATGTCTTCATGCCGATCTTCAGGTCGTCGTCGCGGTCGACCATCGCGTATTCGGTGTCGTAGGCCAGCACCCAGAACAGGTTGCCCAGCAACAAGACCCAGGCCAGCGGCGGCACGCTCTGCCACCAGGCGGCCAGGCTGAAGCCGGCCCAGCCGGCGGCGCTGAACACCTGCCAGGCCGGCCCACCCCGCACGGCAGAAAACGCCATCGGGATACCGAAGCTGAAGGCCACGCCCAACACGGCCTGCGGCATGGACACATAGCGCTTGGCATACGGATAGACCAGGGCCACGGCCAGCGCGGCAAACGACCAGACAACGGTGACCGCATTGGTGGTCAGCACCAGCGCAAACGCGGCAATGGCCAGCAGCGCGCCAAAGCGCAGCGCAGCCCCCACCGACAGCGCGCCGCTGGTCACCGGCCTCTGGGCCGTGCGCTTGACGTGCTTGTCGAACTCGCGGTCGGCCACGTCGTTGACGCAGCAGCCGGCGCTGCGCATCAGGATGGTGCCCAGGGTGAACACCGCCAGCAGATGCCAGCCCGGGAAGCCACCCGCCGCCACCCACAGCGCGCTGAGGGTGGGCCAGAGCAAGAGCAGCCAGCCAGCCGGGCGATCCCAGCGTATCAATTGCAGGTAAAGACGCACAGATTTCATAGCCAAACAGGCTGCCAGCGCAGGTAGAGTCTGCGCTGGCAGCTACGATTTATGTAGTAAACAGACTTACAGGCCGAGTTGCCGCAGGTCCAGCTTGCCCTGCAGCACCGGCGGGCACCACAGGTAGGCGCCGGAGACCGGCTTGGAGTAGCTGAACGTGGCATCGACCACGCCGTCCTCCTGCCCGGCCATGCGGCGCATCTGGGCTTCGAACGCATCCAGGGTGGCGCCGAAGGCCACGAAGAACAGGCCGCACTGGTGGCCCACAGCCCAGGGCATGGAGCGGCGCAGCACAAAGGCTTCGGGGCTGAAGCTTTCCTGGGCCGTACGCTTCACATGGGCCGAAATCGGCGCGTCGTCCAGCTCCTCGTTGTCGGACATGCGCCGGCCCATGGCCTTGTTTTGCCCGTCCGTGCCGAGTGCGTCGAAGGCATCCAGGTTGTGCACCCATTGCTGCACGGCGACAAAGCTGGAGCCGTCCTCTTGCAGTGCGGCGGCCACAGCCTCGGCGCCCTCGGGGTTTTCGGTGCCGTCTTCAAAGCCGGTCAGGTCGCGGCCATGCTCGGCCGCCGGTTCGCCGTGGCGGAAGCCGTCGAGCACCCGGTCCAGGTGGAAGGCCGGGGCCAGGGCTTTCTCGATGGCGCGGGCCTGCAGCACCAGCGCGCCTTGCGCCACGCCACGCAGCCAGCACCACAACGCCAGCGGGGTGCTGGGCACGTGCACGCCGTGGCCGGAGAAGTCGGGCATGCTGCGCAGGCCGGGCACGCGGGCCTCCAGGGTCTGCACCAGCGTCGCCCCCAGGCCGACCACCACCGCCTGGCCATCGGTCAGGGCCGCCAGGCGCTGCAGGCTGAAGCCCAGTACCGCGGGCGTGGCCTGGGCGGTGACCGAGAAGAAAAGATAACGCCCATGGGCGGGTACAGATTCCAGAATGCCGGCTTGCGCAAATTCCACAGGGTTCTCCATCGTTTTCAAGATAAGCGTTTCACGCCCGGCAGTTCGCAGGCATAGATGGCGTTGCGCAGCGCGGCAATCGCCTCGTAGCGGGTAAAGCTGCGCCGCCAGGCCAGCACCACGCGGCGCATCGGTGGCTCGCCGTCGAACGGCAGGTAGCGCACATAGGGGTCGTCGTCACGGCCGCGCTTCGGCTTGGCCGCCAAGGCGGACTTGGGCACGCTGAGCTGCGGCACCAGGGTGATGCCCATGCCGGCGGCCACCATGTGCTTGATGGTTTCCAGCGACGAGCCTTCGAAGCTCTTGCGTATGCCCTCGGCGCCGCTGGAGAAGCGCGCGAACTCGGGGCATACCTCGAGCACATGGTCGCGGAAGCAGTGGCCGTTGCCCAGCAGCAGCAGGGTTTCGTTCTTCAGCTGTTCCGCGGTGACGCTGGCCTGCGAAGCCAGCGCATGCGAGGTCGGCACGGCGACCATGAAGGGCTCGTCGTACAGCGCGGCCACGGCCAGGCCGGTGTCGGGGAAGGGCTCGGCCATGATGGCGCAGTCGATCTCGCCCATGCGCAGCATTTCCAGCAGCTTGACGGTGAAGTTCTCCTGCAGCATCAGCGGCATCTGCGGCGTGCGGCTGATCACCTGCTTGACCAGGTCGGGCAGCAGATAGGGCGCAATCGTGTAGATGATGCCCAGGCGCAGCGCGCCGCCCAGTGGGTCTTTGCCGCGCTGGGCAATCTCCTTGATGCTGGCGGCCTGCTCCAGCACGCTTTGCGCCTGGCGCACGATTTCTTCGCCCAGCGGGGTGATGGAGACTTCGTTGGCGCTGCGCTCGAACAGCTTGCAGTCCAGCTCTTCTTCCAGCTTTTTGATGGCCACCGACAAGGTGGGCTGCGACACAAAGCAGGCCTCGGCGGCTTTGCCAAAGTGCTTCTCGCGGGCCACGGCGACGATGTATTTCAGCTCAGTGAGGGTCATGGGCGTATTGTCTACCTAGCGGATGCTGTTGCGCGAGGGGCAGATGTTTCCGGTGGACACAATCCCCGCCCCTCTTCTTAACCTTCAGCCTGCTGCCGCCACAGGGCCGGCGTAGTGCCGGTGACGCGGCGGAACTCGCGCTGGAAATTCGACTTGGTCTGGAAGCCACTGGCCAGCATGGCCTCGGCCACGGTCTGCGGGCTGCTGCGCAGCAGGTCGCAGGCGTGCTGGATACGGAAGTCGTTGACGTACTGCGAGACGTTCTTGCCCTCGACCCGGTTGATGGCGGCCGAAATCTGCCGCGCCGGGATGCCGCTCTTGCGCGCCAGGCGGATCAGGTTCAGGTCCGGCTCCAGGTACAGGCGCTGGTCTTGCAGCAGCTGCTGCAGCGCGGCGACGGTACGCTGGTCATCGGCCAGCGGGGCGGCGGCTTCGGCTTGTATTACCGCCTCGGCCGGCGGCGTGGCGTGGTCCGGCAGGCTGTCGGCCGCCACCGAGGCTGCATAGCCCCAGATCAGCAGCAAGAACAGCTCGAAGCTGCCCAACAACAGCGCGCTGTAGCGGCCGCCGCTGCTGACCATGTCCCAGGCGATGAAAGCATCGACCAGCGCCGAAAGCAGCAGCGACACCGCGGTGGCCTGCAGCATGCGGTGCACCAGCGGCGCCTGGTCGAGCCGCGCGACCCCCAGCCCATCCGGCCCGCGCCGCGCCAGCCGCAGCAAGGCCAGACCGTAGCCCAGGTAGACCAGCACCACGGCCGCATCGATGGCCTGCGGCCACCAGGCGATCAGCGCCAGCACGCCCAGGGCCGGCAGCGCATGCAGCTTCTGCCAGGGCGAGGCCGCGGCGTCCTGCGCCAGGGTCTGGTAGCAGCGCAGAGCCCAGGGCGCGAGGCTGACCGCCAGCGTGGCCTGCAGCGGCAACAGCAGCTTGATGCCATAGCCCCAGCGCAGCCCCACCAGCACCGACAGCAGCGCGTAGCCGCCCAGCAGCAGGCGGAAGCGCTGGTTGGCCAGTACCACCACGCCCTGGCGCCAAGTCATCTGCGCGAGCAGGAACACCAGCACCAAGGCCACGATGAACGGGAGAGGAATGAAAAACATGGGCAATACCGGCAGATGGAGGTCGGGGCAAAGGAGCAAGACAAGGGCCTGGATCGTGTTCGAGGACGGCCTGTATCCGGTTGCAGGGCGCCAAAGCGCGCGGGAGTCGGCATTCTCGGGCATGCCTTTACCGCCATCCGGCGTATTTTTTGACACAGGAGTTTCCATGCACTTGCTTTGCTCTGTTTTTCTGGCTCTGGCCAGCCTTTGTGTATCCACCACCAGCGTCTGGGCGCAGGACGGCCCCGGTATCCAGCAGCTGCTGCTGCCGGCTGCGCACCGCGGCCGCCCGCTGCAGGTCGTGCTCTGGTACCCGGCCGAAGCTGGCGGTCGGGCCGATAAGGTGGGCGCCAACCAGCTTTTCTACGGCAGTCCGGCGCGCTGGGATGCACCGCCCGCGCCGGGCCGGCATCCGCTGCTGCTGCTATCGCACGGCTCGGGCGGCAATGCCATCGGCCTGGGCTGGCTCGCCACGCAGCTCGCACAGCAGGGCTTTATCGTGGCGGCGCCCAACCACCCGGGCAGCACCACCGGCGACTCCACGCCGTCCACCACGGTGCAGATCTGGCAGCGACCGGCCGACCTGTCGGCCGTCACCAGCGCCCTGCTCGCCCACCCCGACTGGCAGGCCCGGATTGCGCCGCGACGCATCGCCGTGCTGGGCTTTTCGCTCGGCGGCTACACCGCCCTGGCAATGGCCGGCGCCCAGGTCCGCCTGGCCGACTACATCCGCTACTGCGCCACGCCGGTGCCGCCGGGCACGGTCATCAACGAATGCCCGTGGTTTGCGCGCGGCGGCGTCGACCTGCAGCGCATAGACGCCAGCCGCTTCGAACAATCGCACGCCGACCCGCGCATCCGCGCCGTGGTGGCCGTAGACCCGGGCCTGGCCCAGGCCTTCGATGCGGCCAGCCTGCGCAGCATGGGCGTGCCGGTGCAGTTCATCAACCTGGGCCGGCCCGGCCAGCTGCCGCTGGCGGTGGACGCAACACGGCTCGCGCCCCTGGTGCCGGCGAGCCGCTATGCGTTCGTGCCCGATGCCACCCATTTCAGCTTTCTCGGCGTGTGCAAACCGAACGGGGCCGCCCTGCTAGCCGACGAAGGCGAGTTCGACCCCGTGTGCGAAGACGGCGGCGGCCGGCCCCGGGCCGAGATCCATGCAGAGCTGGTGCAGACCATTCTTGCCGGCCTGGCAGTGCTCATGCCGCCACAAGAACCTCAAAAACCATAGCGCTTTACGCAGGTGGGATATGCGGGAGCGGCTTTTTTCATCTAAAGTACGCAGGCCTGCGCCGCTGGATGTGTAAGCGAACGTAGCTTCCTGGGCCATACTATGCCCTCGTCCTTTGCCTCCCACCCCATGCTCAAACGAATCAGCGTTCAACAGCTCGCCCTCGGGATGCACATCGACGGGTTCTGCGCCCCCTGGATGGACCATCCGTTCTGGCGCAACCACTTTGTACTCAGCGACCCCAAGGACATCGAGCGCGTGCTGGCCAGCAGTGTGCTGGAGGTCTGGATCGATACCACCAAGGGCCTGGACGTGCCGCCGGGCGTCGAGCCCCTGGCCCAGACCACCTCGGCCGAGGCGATTGCGCAGGAGATTCTGCAGGTCGAAGCCCCGGCGCGCGACACCACCCCGACCACCGCCGCGGTCGAGTATGCGCGCGCCAGCCGCATCTGCGTCAAGTCCAAGCAAGCGGTGATGGCCATGTTCGACTCGGCGCGCTCGGGCCAGCCGGTGAACACCGAGCTGGCCACGCTGCTGGTGCAGGAGATCTCCGACTCGGTACAGCGCAACCCCGACGCCATGATCAGCCTGGCGCGGCTGAAGACCGCCGACAACTACACCTATATGCACTCGGTGGCGGTGTCGGCGCTGATGGTGTCGCTGGCGCTGCAGCTGCAGCTGGACGCAGAGCAGACCAAGATCGCCGGCATGGGCGGCCTGCTGCACGACCTGGGCAAGGCCTTGACGCCGTCCGAGGTGCTGAACAAACCGGCCAAGCTGACCGACGCCGAATTCGACGTCATCAAAGCCCACCCGGCGAATGGCTACGACATGCTGGTCAACGACCCCTCGCTCGACGCCATGGTGCTGGACATCGTGCTGCACCACCACGAGAAGACCGATGGCACAGGCTACCCCGCCGGCCTGAAGGGCGAGGACATCAGCCTGTTCGCCCGCATGGGCGCGATCTGCGATGTGTACGACGCCATCACCTCCGACCGGCCGTACAAGAAAGGCTGGGACCCGTCGGAAGCCATGCGCAAGATGGCCGGCTGGACCAGCGGCCACCTGGACGCCCAGGTGTTCCAGGCATTCGTGAAAAGCGTGGGCATCTACCCCACGGGCTCGCTGGTGCGGCTGTCGTCGGGGCGCATCGGCGTGGTCACTGCTCAAAACCCGCGCGCACTGCTGAAGCCGGTGGTGAAGGTGTTCTTCTCCACCAAGTCCGACATGCGCATTCCGCCGGTGCTGATCAACCTGGCCCTGCCCGAGTGCAAGGAAAAGATCACCAACCGCGAAGACCCGCAGGTCTGGAAGTTCCCCGACCTGAACCCGCTGTGGTCGGGCTTCGAGCCCAGCAGCTGGTAGCGCTCAGGCCGCTTGCCGCACATCCAGGCCACCCTGAAGATGGCGGGACGAATTAAATGGGCCTTGGTCGCAAATGGCTGAGACTGGAAGCCAAAGTCACCGTACTATGGAGAGGATCTCGGCACTCACCTAACCAGCCGGCGGTGTGCGACCTTCTACGCCACCCTACCAGCAGATTAGGCACACATGCTTTACCGCTTGAAATACGGCCAACGCCTCGCGTTCGGCCTTTGCATCGCTCTTGGCGCCATGTTGGGGGGATGCAGTGACAGCGACGATCCCTTGGTGCCGGCAGAGCCCAGTTATACGCTCAGTGGCACGATCACGGGCTTATCCAGTGGCACGGCCAGTGGCTTGGTGCTCGCCAACGGCAGCACGACTGCTACCGTTGCCGCGGACGGCAGCAGCTTCAGTTTTGCCCCCTTGGTTACGGGCAGCAACTACAACGTGGCCATACAAAGCGCCCCCTCAGGCATGGCCTGTTCTGTCACGGGTGGCAGCGGCACCTTGAGCGCCAGCGTAACCAGTGTGGTTGTCACCTGCTCCACACAGACCTACACACTGGGTGGCAGCATCGCCCCGGCATCCGGTACCACCAGCAGCGTGAGCGGCCTGGTTCTGGCCAATGGCAGCGATACCTTCAGCGTGCCGACTGGCGCCGCCACATTCACGATGCCCACGGCCGTGCCTTATGGCAGCAGCTACCAGATCAGCGTGCAGACACAACCCACCGGCATGGGTTGCACGGTCTCCCCCTCGACCGCGCAAACCATGCCCGCCGGCAACCTGACGAACGTGGTGGTGACCTGCGCCGACCAGTCCTTTGCCCTGGGGGGCACGATCATCGGTTTAGGCACCAGTACGGGATTGGTATTGGCCAACCAAGGTACGGACTCGACCACCATTTCGGCCAACGCCACCAGCTTCAGCATGAACACCACGGTGCCCCACGGCACGGCGTATGCGGTGACTGTGGCCAGCAACCCTGCCGGCAAGAGCTGCGCGGTCACCAATGGTTCCGGCACGATGCCAGCGACCAATGTCAGCAACGTGGCCATCAGCTGTACGTCCCCCTTCAGCAATCCCAGCGGCGTGGCCCTGGATGCCAGCGGGAATGTGTACGTGTCCAATGCCGGCAGCAATACAGTGAAGTTGATTACGGTGGGTACCCGGGCCGTCACAACCCTGGGCATAGGATTCAGCTTCCCGATTGGTGCCGCAGTCGACCCGAGCGGCAATGTCTATGTGGCGGACTTCAACAACAGCGCACTGAAAATGATTGCCGCCGGCACCGGCACCATCACCACCGTGGGTTCGGGATTCAGCCAACCTGTAGGCGTTTCATTGGACGCCGGCGGCAACATCTACGTGGCGGACTACGGCAACGGCCTGGTGAAGATGATTACGGCAGGCACCGGCACCATCACGACTTTAGGCTCCGGGTTCAGCCAGCCCACAGGTGTGGTGGTAGACAGCAGCGGCAATGTCTATGTAGCAGACTTTGGCGCCAACTTGGTGAAGATGATTGCCGCAGGCACCGGAACGATCACCACACTGGGTTCAGGATTCAACCAACCCCTGGGCATCGCAGTGGACAGCAGCGGCAATGTCTATGTGGCGGACAGAGCTAACAACGCAGTGAAAATGATCGCTGCCGGCACGGGCACGGTTACCACGCTGGGATCGGGGTTCAGCCAGCCCTGGGGCGTTGCAGTAGATGCGAGCGGCAACGTGTACGTGGCGGACTACGGCACCAACTCCGTCAAAAAAATTCTGCAGTCCACGGGGGCGGTGGTCAGCCTGCCTTGACGCAGCCCAGACCAGCGGAGCCCAACCAGGCGGACAGCACCTAGCTCAGGCCTTCAGGTATTCGGCCTTGCCGCCCAGCCAGCGCAGCACATGCTGCTCGGCCAGCGCCGGGTAGCGGTCCAGCATCTGGGGCGCCAGCTCGCGCGCCCATTCCAGCAGCTCGCTATCGGTTTCCAGGTCGGCAAAACGCAGCAGCGGCGCGCCCGACTGGCGCGCGCCCAGAAACTCACCCGGGCCGCGGATCTCCAGGTCGCGGCGGGCGATCTCGAAGCCGTCGTTGGTCTCGGCCATGGCTCTCAGCCGGGCCCGGGCAATCTCGCCCAGGCGCGGCGCATCGCCGGTGGAATACAGCAGCACACAGGCCGAGGCCGCCGCGCCGCGCCCGACCCGGCCGCGCAGCTGGTGCAGCTGGCTCAGGCCGAAGCGCTCGGCATGCTCGATCACCATCAGCGAGGCATTCGGCACATCGACCCCGACCTCGATCACCGTGGTGCTGACCAGCACGCCCATCACGCCGTCGGTGAACAAGCCCATCACCGCCTTCTTCTCGGCCACCGCCATGCGCGAATGCAGCAGGCCGACCAGTACGCCGGGCAGGGCTTCGCTCAGATCAGCATGGGTTTGCGTGGCGTTGACCAGGTCCAGCGCCTCGCTTTCCTCGATCAGCGGACAGACCCAGTAGATCTGCCGGCCCTCGTCGATCTGGGCGCGGATGCGCTCGATGACCTCGTCGCGCCGGGCGTCGTTGATGACCTTGGTGACGATGGGCGTGCGCCCCGGCGGTAGCTCGTCGATGGTGGACACGTCGAGGTCGGCGTAGTAGCTCATGGCCAGCGTCCGCGGGATCGGCGTGGCCGTCATCATCAGCAGATGCGGTTCCAGCGCGCCGTCGACCAGCTTGCTGCGCAGCGCCAGCCGCTGGGCCACGCCAAAGCGGTGCTGCTCGTCGATCAGCGCCAGCGCCAGGTTCTGGAACACCACTTTCTCCTGGATCACCGCATGCGTGCCGACCACCAGCGCGGCCTCGCCGCTGGCTATTCTTTCCAGCATCTCGCGGCGTTGCTTGGTCTTCTGGCTGCCGGTCAGCCAGGCCACGCATTTGCCCAAGGGGGCCAGCAGCGGCTCCAGCCAGCCGACCAGTTTGCGGAAATGCTGGTCGGCCAGGATTTCGGTCGGCGCCATCAGCGCGCACTGCCAGCCGGCGTCGATGGCGGTGCAGGCGGCGAGCGCGGCGACCACGGTTTTGCCGGAGCCCACATCGCCCTGCAGCAAGCGGTTCATGGGAATCGGCAAGGCCAGGTCGGCGGCGATCTCCTGGCCGACCCGCTGCTGCGCCGCCGTCAGCGCAAACGGCAGTGCGCCCAGCAGGCCCTGGCGCAGGCCAGCGCCTGGCAGCGCGGCCAGGGGCGGGGCCTGCAGGCGGTCGCGCTCGCGCTTGGCCTGCAGCTGCGACAGCTGCTGAGCCAGCAGCTCTTCGGCCTTCAGCCGCTGCCAGGCCGGGTGGCTGCGGTCTTCCAGCGCAGTCAGCGACACATTGGGCGCGGGGTGGTGCAAAAAAGATAGCGCCTCGCGCAGGCTGTAATTGCGCTGGAGGCCTGTTTTATTCAAATATTCGGAGTTATAGGGCGGGCAGCCGGGCGGCAGGGTTTCGCTTAAGGGGGCGCGCTGCAGGCCGCCCAGCACGGCGCGGCGCAGATAGGCCTGGGGCAGGCCGGCCACGCTGGGATACACCGGGGTCAGCGCCGTCGGCAGATCGCCACCGGCCAGCTTGAACACCGGGTGCAGCATCTGCCGGCCCAGAAAGCCGCCCTTGACCTCGCCGCGCACCCGCAGCCGCGCGCCCACGGCCAGAGTCTTCTGGTGCGAGGGATAGAAACTAAAAAACCGCAGCTGGCAGGTATCGCTGCCGTCGTCTACCGTCACCACCAGCTGGCGGCGGCCGTGCAGTGTGACTTCGCTGTGCGTCACCAACGCCTCGATCTGCACCGTCTCGCCCTCGCGCGCATCGGCCAGGCGGGTGATGCGGGTTTCGTCCTCGTAGCGCAGCGGCAGGTGCAGGGCCAGGTCGATGTCGCGCCGCAGCCCGAGTTTGAGCAACGCTTTCTGCGCGGGATTGAGCTTGGGCGGAGGTGCTGCCATGGGGGCGGATTTTGCCTTGTTGTGCCAATCCACCAGCGCAGCGCAGAAAGGCCCTGGTTCGCCACTTTTAGCCTGGGTAAACACCGGCTCTACGCCATACTCTGTAAAAACTTGTTCCAACGTGCATTTGGCCCGCCCAGCCTTGCTCCATTCAACGCAGCGCAACATGCTTAAACGAATCCACGTTCAACAGCTCGCCTTGGGCATGCACATCGACGGCTTTTGCGGCCCCTGGATGGAGCACCCGTTCTGGCGCAACCACTTTGTGCTGACCGACCCCCAGGATATCGCGCTGATTCTGGCCAGCAGCATCCAGGAGGTCTGGATCGACACCAGCAAGGGCAAGGACATTGCCGCCGACGCGCCAGCCCTGGCGCAAGCCGAGTCTCTGGCCGCCGTGGTGCAGGAGGTGCACGCCGCCGAGGCCACGCCCTCTGATACCCAACCCACTTCTCTGGCCGCCGAATACAAGCGGGCCGCGGAGATTTGCGCCAAGTCCAAGCGGGCCATCATGACCATGCTGCAGGAAGCGCGCATGGGCAAGACCGTGGATACCGAGCTGGCCTCGCACATGGTGCAAGAGATTTCAGATTCGATGCTGCGCAACCACGAAGCCATGATCAACCTGGCCCGTCTCAAGACCGCCGACGACTACACCTATATGCACTCGGTGGCGGTATGCGCGCTGATGGTGGCGCTGGCACGCCGCCTTGAGCTGGACGAAGACGTCACCCGCTCCATGGGGCTGGCCGGCCTGCTGCACGATCTGGGCAAGGCCATGATGCCCATGGATGTGCTAAACAAACCCGGCAAGCTGACCGACGCCGAGTTCGCCATCATCCAGTCGCACCCCGTGCAAGGCCACAAGCTACTGGTCGAGGGCCAGGTGCAGGACCCGATCGTGCTCGACGTGGTGCTGCACCACCACGAGAAAACCGATGGCACAGGCTACCCGCAACGGCAAAAAGACGAACAAATCAGCCTCTACGCCAAGATGGGCGCGGTCTGCGATGTCTACGACGCGATCACCTCCAACCGGCCCTACAAAAAGGGCTGGGACCCGGCCGAGTCCCTGAAACGCATGGCCGAATGGACCCATGGCCATTTGGACGCCCAGGTGTTCCAGGCCTTTGTGAAAAGCCTGGGCATCTACCCTACGGGTTCGCTGGTGCGGCTGACATCGGGGCGCATAGGCGTGGTGGTCGAACAGAATGCCGCCACCCTGCTCAAGCCACTGGTCAAGGTGTTCTTCTCGACCAAGTCGGATATGCGCATCCCGCCCCAGGTGATCGACCTGTCCGCCGAAGGCTGCAAGGAAAAGATCGTAGGGCGCGAAGACCCGGAAGCTTGGCACTTCCCGGACCTGAACGAGCTGTGGTCGGGCATGGCGCCCCTCGCCTGACGTTCAGTTCGAGGGCTTGTGTGGCGGCTCCAGCACCTCGCCGTCCGGCCCCCAGTCGACTCTGGTGATGCCGGGCTCCATAGCTTCCAGCCGGCGCGCCTCCAGCTCGGCCGCGCTCAGATCGCCAAACTGCTGCCGCCCTACATCGGCCAGCTCGCTCTCGTGCCGCAGATGGGCGGCGCGCTCCAGCGCCTGGCGGATGTGGTCGGTGAAATCCTTCTCGTCCCAAGGCTTCATGATGTAGCGAAAAATTTCCACATCGTTGACGGCCCGCATCAAGGTCTCGAAATCCGAGGTGGCGCTCAGAATCATCCGCACCGCCTGCGGCTGGATGTAGCGCACCAGGCCCAGAAACTCGGTGCCGGTGATCAAGGGCATGCGGTAGTCGGAAACCACCACGTCAAACGGCACCTGCTTGAGCCGAGCCAGGGCCTGCTCTGGGTCGACCGTGGTTTCAACCACCAGCGCCGCCCCGAAGCCCGAACGCAGCACGCGCTTGAGTGCAGACAGCACATGGTCCTCATCATCCAACAGCAAGATACGTTGCATCATGGCCTCCAAGACGATTTTTTGATCGGTAGCTTCAGCGGCATGCCCTCACGGCCCTCGCGCAGCTGTATGCGCCGGATCAGGTCGGCCGACAGCACATGGTCGGCCGCCAGCAGCACCACCCCTTCGGCGGACACCAGGTCGGTGGCCAGCGCCATGCCGGAGCGCAGGTCCTTGATGTCGGTCATCACCGGCTGGGCCTCTACCGCGACGGCGGCTTCGAGCAGCACCTGCAGAAACACATCCACCACTTCGGGGTGGAACTGGGTGCCGCGCCCGCGCGCAATCATGGCCCGCGCATCGGCGGCACCCAGATTGCCCGAACTCAGATGCCCATGCAGCAAATCGTCATAGGTGTCGGCCACAGCCAGAATGCGCGCGCCCACCGGAATCGCATCGCCAACCAAGCCGTCCGGATAGCCATGCCCGTCGTGGCGTTCATGGTGCGAGCGGATCAGGGCCGCCACACCTTGCATATCCTCCAGCGGCATCAAGGCCTGCTCGCCTAGCACCGGATGCTTGCGGTACAGCACCAACTCTTCCTCGGTCAGCCGGCCTACCGGCCGCGCGAGGATGTGGTCGGACAAACTGATCTGGCCGATGTCGTGCATCAGGCTGGCAATGAACAGGTCTTGCTGCTCGGCCTCGACCAGGCCCATGGAGCGCCCGGTGCGGCGCGTGAGATCCACCACCCGCCGCGCATGGCCCGACAAGCTGCCGCCGCGCCACTCCATCAGGTTGGAGAAGACCTTGATCGAGGTCAGGTAATTCTTTTTCAGCTTCTGCGTCAATAGCGACAGCTCGCTGGTACGGGCTTGGACCTTTTCCTCCAGGCTTGCGTTCAGCGCCAGCAGCTCGGCGTTCTTGATCTGGAGCAAGGCCTCCAGCCGGTGCTTCTCGCGCTCCAGGGACTGGCGTTCGAAAACCTGGCGGGCGGTACCCAGAATTTCGGCGTCGTCCCAGGGTTTGGTGATGTAGCGGAACACCTCGCCGCTGTTGATGGCAGCAATCGTCGACTTGATGTCAGCATAGCCGGTCAGCAGCACCCGCACCGTGTCCGGCCAACGCGCACGCACCTGCTCCAGCAACTGGGCGCCATCCATGCCGGGCATGCGCATATCCGAGATCAGCAGATCCACCGGCTGTTGCGCCATCAGCTCCAGCGCCTCGGCGCCGCTGGTGGCGGTGACCACGCTGTAGCCGGTGCCGCGGAACAGGCGGCGCAAGGCAGCCACGATGTTCGGTTCGTCATCCACGCACATGACGCGGTACACGTGGGCGGACGGCGGCTCGGCACTCGGGCCATCGCCCAAGGGCGCAGGGGCTTCACTGTCCATCAAAGATGCCACGGTTCAGTCCTCGTTAGGGTGTTGCACCGGCAGGCTCACCCTAAAGCGGGTACCCACGCCGACTTCGCTGAACACATCAATCTGGCCAAAATGTTTTTTGACGATGCCGTACGACAGCGACAAGCCCAGGCCCGTGCCTTTGCCCACCGCCTTGGTGGTGAAGAAGGGGTCAAAAATCCGGCCCAGGTTCTCTTTGGCGATGCCGCCGCCGTTGTCTTCCACATCGACCCACACCGTATCGCCTTCGGTGCCGGTGCGGATGGTGATCAGGCCGCGCTCCGCCTGGATGGAATGGGCTGCGTTAACCAACAGGTTCATGAACACCTGATTGAGTTCCGACGGCAGGCATTCGATGTCCGGGATTTCGCCAAACTCCTTCACTACATCGGCCTTGTATTTGATCTCGTTGTTGACGATGTTCAGGGTGGAGGAAATGCCGTGGTGCAGGTCGGCCAGCACCCATTCCTGCGAGGTGTCCACGCGCGAAAAATCCTTCAGGTTCTGCACGATGTTGCGCACCCGGGTGATGCCGTCCTTGGACTCGTTCATCAAGGTGGGGATGTCTTCCTTCAGGAAATCCAGCTCCACTTTCTCGCGCAAAGCCTTCAGCTGCGCCGCCACCGGGGTGCCGGCCAGCGCGGGTTCGGCCTGCTCGTAGGCCGATAGCATCTGGAACAGGTCGTCAAGGTAGCGCTCCAGCGTGCCAAAGTTGGAGAAGATGAAACCGATGGGGTTGTTGATCTCGTGTGCCACACCCGCCGCCAACTGGCCGATGGAGGCCAGCTTTTCGGACTGCATTAGCTTGTCTTGCGCATCCGAGAGCCGTGCGTTGAGCTGCTTCAGCTCTTCGTTGGCACGCAGCAGCTCCTTCACCTGGTCGCCGGTAAGGTTGTCACCCATATCCGGCGCGGTGGACGCAACAGAATTGCTTATCGTGTTCAAGGCTGGCTCCTACGTTAAAAGGATCTGGCAGACGGATTCGTACTGCTGCTCGGTGGCATAAAACACCTGGGCGTAGGCACTCTCGCCCAGCCCCAGCCGGGACCAGGCAGGCAGGGACAACGCTGGCACCATGTCGCCGTCCTGGTGCGACAAGTCCATCGCATGCGCGATGTTGTCGGCCACATGTACCACGTCGGTCAGGCTTTTCTCCGGCGTCTCGGGTGGGCTGTGGTGCTCGACAATCGCGGCCACGATGGCTGGCGAAAAGTTCCAATGCTCGGCAATCAGCCCGCCCACCACGGTGTGGTTGGTCCCCAAAATATGCTGCTCGGCCACCAGGTTCAGACAATCCTGCTCGCGCCGATAGGCCATGGCCGCAGCGTATTGCGCGCTGTAATGTGTGGCCAGCACCAGTCGCCCGATGTCATGCAGCAGGCCCAGGGTAAACGCCGCGTCCTCGTCCAGCCGCGCCGCCTGCGCCACAGAGCGGGCGCACAAGGCGGTACCAATGGAATGGCGCCAGAACGCGGCGAAGTCAAAGCTCGAGCCCTCCGGCCGCGGAAAACCGCCCACCAGGCCGGCAGCCGTGGCGATGCTGCGCAAGGTACGCAGTCCGAGAATCGTGGTCGCTTCGGCGATGGAAGTCACCTGGCGCGACAAGCCATAAAAAGAGGAATTGGCCAGGCGCAGGGTCTTGGACGCCAAGGCCTGATCATGCGAAATCTTGACCGCCAGTTGCTCCATATTGGCATGCGGGTCGCCCATGCACTGGATCAGCTCCATCACGATGGCCGGCAAGGCCGGCAGGTCACGCGCACTGCGCAGAATTTCCTGGGTGGACAAGCTGGTCATGGGCTTCCTCCCTGCCGATAACGTGCCACCATATGCAGCAAGGGGTTGACTTGGCCGGCTTGCAGCGCATGCCGGAACAGGTATTGCAATCTCTCGTCGGTTTGCGCTTGCAGCGCCAGTGATTCCACCGCATCCGGTGCGGCAGCCACAATCACCAGGCGGGTTACCCCCCGCTGCCGCAGGCTGTCCAGCCGCGCCGGTGTGAGCAAGGTACCCGCAGACAGCAGCACCTGCTGGTGCACGTCGAGCACCGGTTCGGCCAGCACGGCGGCCTCCGGCACGTCCTCGATGGCAACCGTGGTTTTGTGCATGGCCTACACCAGGGACAGGCCAGGGCCTGCCGGGGTCAACACCAGCAACTTGCCCCGGGAATGGGACTCCTCGCCGATCACCCGGCAGACCACGCGGTAGGCCTGCGCAGCAAACTGCAAGTCGTGGTAGGCCCCATCGGCCTGGCGCCAGACCTGCAGCAACTCGGGAGACAGCACCTCATCGGCATCGCGCCCCAGCAGCAGCGCCGCACTGCCAAACAAAGCCTCTGCGTCGGCATTCACAAAAGCCACCATGCCCGCCAGGTCCAGGCCGATGATGGCCGTCGGGATCAGGTCCAGCACCTCGCGCGCCACCACCAGGCTGTTGGACTCCCGGTTGATCTGCTCGCGCTGCTCGGCCAGCAGGGTTTGCAGACGCTCGTTCACCGCGCTCAGTTCCTGGTTGGCCACGATCACCGCGCGGCCCAACCGGCTGTTCTCGTCGGCCATCTCCTTGTGCGAAAAGGCTTCTGCAATATGCCCGCGCAGGCGCTCATCGTCCCAGGGCTTGGTCAGGAACTTGTAGATCGCGCCTTCGTTTATGGCATCGGTGATGGACTGCAGCTCGGTATAGCCCGACAAGACCATGCGCACGGTTTCGGGATACAGCTCCTTGGCCCGGCGCAGAAACTCCACGCCGGTCATACCGGGCATGCGCTGGTCGGAGACGATCACATCCACCGCATGTTCGGCCAGGCGCTGCAAGCCCTGGGCGCCGCTGTTGGCGGTCACCACGTTGTAGCCGTCGCGGCGCAGCAGCCGCTTGAGCGAAGCCACGATGTTGTCCTCATCGTCCACCAGCAGCAAGGTGCGCTGGTGGGTGCGCCGCAGCAGCAGATGCTCGGGCAACTGCCGGCCTTGGCGCAAGACTTCGGCCATAGCGTCCGCCGGGATGGAGGTGCTGAAATAATGCCCTTGCATCTGGTCGCAGTGGTTGGCAATCAGCAGCGCCAACTGGCCCTCGGTCTCCACGCCTTCGGCCAGCACCTTCATTTGCAGGCTGTGGGCCATGGTGATGATGGCCCGGGTGATGGAAACGTCTTGCGACGCAGCAGTCACATCGTGCACAAACGAGCGGTCCACCTTGACCACATCGATAGGCAAAGTCCGCAGATAACTCAGGTTCGAGTAGCCGGTACCAAAGTCCTCCAGCGAGATCTCGATGCCCATGGCCTTCAGCTCGCCAAGTACCCGCGTCACATGGGCACGCTCGCCCAGCAGTACGCCCTCGGTGATCTCCAGGCCCAGGTAACGCGACTCCAGCCCGGTTTCCGCCAGGATCGTTTGTATGCGCTGGACAATGTCGGACTGCAGCAGTTGCCGGGCCGACAGGTTCATCGCCAACCTGCCCGGTGCCAGGCCCTGCCGCTGCCAGGCCAGCGACTGTTCGCACAGGCTGCGCAACACCCATTCCCCGATGGGCACGATCAAGCCGGTTTCCTCCGCGACGTCCAGGAACGCGGTACGCGCACCCAGCGGCTGCCCTGACGCATGCCATTGCAGCAAGGCCTCGGCGCCCACCACCGCACCACTGACCAGGTCCAGCTTGGGTTGGTAATACAGCTCAAATTCATTGCGCTCCAGGGCGCGCCGCAAGCCGGACTCCAGTGCCAGCCGCGTCACGGCTTTGGACTGCATGTCGACACTGAAAACACAGATCTGGTTGCTGCCCAGCGCGTCCGCATGGTAGGTCGCGGCCTGGACATGGTGGAGCAGTTCTTCAGGTTCCTGCCCATGCTGGGGAAACAGCGCGATCCCCATGCCACAGGTCACCTTGATCTCGTTGTCACCCACCATCAAGGGCACACCCAGCGCATCCATCCACGCCACCGCGAGCTGCCGCGCCAGCGGTTCGTCCATGGGCTCATCGCGCGCCAGCAGCACCGTGAATTCGCCATTGCCGAAGTGCGCCAGCATGTCACTCGCGTCCAGGTTCTCTTGCAAGCGGCCGGCTACGGCTGCCAGTAAAAGATTTCCCCCCGCCTTGCCCAGGGATTCGCTGACCAGTTTCAATTGGCCAATTTGGATACCGATGACGGCAATCTGGACTTCCTTGCGCTGGGCCTCTCGCAACGCCGTATCCAGCCGCTCGCTGAGTGCATTGCGGTTGCGCAGCCCGGTGATTTCATCGGTGTTCGCCAGCGTATCCAGGCGCTGCTCGGCCGCGCGTTGCTCGGTGATGTCCTGCAAGATGGTGACCGAGCGCACAACCTGGCCCTGGGCATCCGCCTCGGCCAGGCCGCGGTGCAGTACCGTGCGCAAACTGCCATCGGTATGCGTGATGCGGTGCTGGAACTCCAGAATCTCCCCGGGCGATACGCCTTCACTGATGGCCTGCACATACGGTCGGTCGGCCGCCGGCACGCGCGACAACAGCCATTCCCGCGTGACGGTCGCCTCGCTGGGCGTTTCACCAAAGATATTGAACATGCCGGAGGACAAGGTCATGGCCCCGGTCGCCAGATCCATTTCTGCCGACCCGATGCGGGCCAGTTCCTCTGCGTTGTTCAACAGTTGCGCCCGTGACTGGGCCATACGTGTCGCCCGCTTGATGTCACTGACGTCATGCAAGGTGACAAGATCGGCCACGCCATTGGGAAGCTCAATGCGAACACCCCGGACCTGCGCCGAAAACTGCGTGCCATCTTTGCGTATGCATTCGATTTCATACACATGCCCTGGCACACCTTCCACCCGTGCCTGCACCTGTTGACGCACATAGTCACGGTAGTCAGGAGCCGTGAGTTCCGCCGCCTCCATGCCATAAAGGTCGTCTTCCGGCAGATAGCCGAACAATTGCTTCAAGTTCGGATTGACGTACACCAGGCAATGTTCTTGCACCACGAAAATCGCAGCCTGCACCTGCTCCAGCAAGAAACGATAAGTGTCAACGGGCAAATTAACGGACACGGCATTCCCACCCGCGTGATGTGCTGGAAGAGCTGGCGGCCAAGCTGGCAACGGCAGATAAAAGCTTAGGCCTCAAATCCATAAGCACGACCGCAATACGCCACAGAAAGTCGTGCCGCCCGGGCCAGCTTCGCGTGGAAACATGCATATGTGTTGACCTCCTGCCACGGTGCATGCTGTTCGCATGCCAATGGTTTTACCCACTTTACACCCGCGAAACCCATTCTGCCGTATCCGCAAGAATCCAGGACGCAACAGACGCAGGTATATACCCACTTTGCATGACGCTGCTCGGCTCTCCCGCCCGCATGGGACAATCCACAGCTTTTTCCAAAACTCTTGGTATGGGCTTGTCCAGCCCTCAAGTTACATGCGACCCTACACCCTCAGCGATTTCGACTTCACTCTGCCGGAGGCCTTGATTGCCCAGCACCCGGCCCCAGAACGCAGCAGCTCCCGCCTGCTGGACGGCAGCAGCCCCCAGGCACAGGACCGCATCTTCCGCGAGCTGCCCAGCCTTTTGCGCGCCGGTGACCTGCTGGTCTTCAACGACACCAAGGTGCTCAAAGCCCGCTTGTTCGGCGAAAAAGCCAGCGGCGGCAAGGTCGAACTGCTGGTCGAGCGCGTACTCACCGGCAACCAGGTTGCTGCCCATATGCGGGTCAGCAAGAAGCCCGAGCCCGGCGCTACCATCAGCCTGGTAGGCGATGGCGGTTTCCGCGCCACCCTGCTGGGCCGCTGGCCCGATGCCGACGGCACGCTGTTCCGCTTCGTGCTCAGCAACGACGCAGGCGACGACCCCTACACATTGATGGAACGCCACGGCCATGTGCCGCTGCCGCCCTACATCACGCACACCGATTCGGCCGAGGACGCGCAGCGCTACCAGACCGTGTTCGCCCGCGCACCCGGCGCCGTGGCCGCGCCCACCGCCGCCCTGCACTTTGACGACGCTTTGCTGGCCGAACTCGAAGCCCGTGGTGTACAGCGCGCCAGCGTCACCCTGCACGTGGGCGCCGGCACCTTCCAGCCGGTGAAAACCGAGAACATCGCCGAGCACCAGATGCACAGCGAGTGGTACGAAGTGCCTACCGCCACCCAGCAGGCGATTGCGGCCTGCAAGGCCCGTGGCGGCCGGGTGGTCGCCGTGGGCACCACCACCGTGCGCACGCTCGAATCCTGGGCCCAGTCCGGGCTGGCCAGTGGCGACACCCGCATCTTCATCACGCCGGGCTTTGTATTCCAGCATGTGGACCTGCTGGTGACCAACTTCCATTTGCCCAAGTCCAGCCTGATGATGCTGGTCAGCGCGTTTGCCGGCTACGAGCACATCATGGACCTGTACCGCCACGCCATCGCCAACCAATACCGTTTCTTCAGCTATGGCGACGCCATGCTGCTCCAGCGAAAGACCGCCTGACCATGTTGAAATTTGACCTACTCGCCACCGATGCCCCTTCTGCCGACGGCAGCTACGCTGGCAGCCATGCGCGCCGCGGCACTTTGACGCTAAACCACGGCGTGGTGCAAACCCCGATCTTCATGCCCGTGGGCACCTACGGCACCGTCAAGGGCGTGATGCCCCGCAGCCTGGAAGAAATGGGCGCGCAGATCATCCTGGGCAACACCTTCCATTTGTGGATGCGCCCGGGCCTGGACGTGATGGCTCAGTTCGGCGGCCTGCACCAGTTCGAGAAGTGGAACAAGCCCATACTCACCGACAGCGGCGGATTCCAGGTCTGGAGCCTGGGCGAGATGCGCAAGATCAGCGAAGAAGGCGTGAAGTTCTCGTCGCCGGTGAACGGCGACAAGCTGTTCCTGACGCCCGAGATCAGCATGCAGATCCAGACCACGCTGAACTCCGACATCGTGATGCAGTTCGACGAATGCACGCCCTACGACACCAAGGGCCATATCACCACCGAGCGCGAAGCCCGCAACTCCATGGAGCTCAGCCTGCGCTGGGCCAAGCGCTGCCAGGCCGAGTTCGCCCGGCTTGCGAACCCGAACGCGCTGTTTGGCATCGTCCAGGGTGGCATGTTCGAAAACCTGCGCCAGGAGTCGCTGGACCAGCTGGTGGAGATGGACTTCCCCGGCTACGCGGTCGGCGGCGTCAGCGTGGGCGAGCCCAAGGACGAGATGCTGCGCATCATGGCCCACACGCCGCACAAGCTGCCAGCCCACAAGCCGCGCTACCTGATGGGCGTGGGCACGCCCGAAGATCTGGTGCAAGGCGTGGCCGAAGGCGTGGACATGTTCGACTGCGTGATGCCGACCCGCAATGCGCGCAACGGCACGCTGTTCACCCGCTATGGCGACCTGAAGATCCGCAACGCCCGCCACAAGACCGACGAGCAGCCGCTGGACGTGACCTGCAGCTGCCACGCCTGCGCCGGCACAAGCGGCGTGTCCTACGCCAATGGCGGCCGCGACGGCTTCAGCCGCGCCTACCTGCACCACCTGGACCGCTGCGCCGAAATGCTCGGCCCCATGCTGGCCAGCATCCACAACCTGCACTACTTCTTGAACCTGATGCGCGAAATGCGCGAGGCGCTGGACGCGGGTACGTTCGGTGCATTCCGCGCGCAGTTCAAGGCGGACCGGGCGCGCGGGGTGTAAGCGGTGTGCGGCGCCCGGCCGCACGTAACGCTACATAATTCATAGCTGCCAGCGCAGACAATACCTGCGCGATAGGCAGTTTTTATCTAAAGGCAGCACTTCCTGCTCAGAAAAATTCCGTCTTAGGTAACACGGAATCCTTCGTTGGCCTGCATGCCATCGGCTTCTACATTGAAAGGCCGATCTGCATTGCACCCCACGGAGAATTCTGATGAACGACCGCCTGTACACCGCCCAAGCCTCGCGTTCCGCTGCCGTCAAGGTGCGGCTGGACCACCCGGTGATCGACACCGATGTGCATGTCAACGACTTCGCGCCGGCGCTGGAAGACTATGTGCACCACTACGGTGGCACGGCCCTGGTGGAGGCGCTGCGCAAGGCCCTGGGCGGCCGCTTCGCCACCAAGAGCGCGGCCGGCAAGGACTGGTACCAGCAGACAGCCGAGGAGCGCCAGCACAACCGCACGCTGCGCGCGCCCTGGTGGGCCCGGGTCACCCGCAATACACTGGACCTGGCCACCTACACCCTGCCGGATCTGCTGGCCGAACGCCTGGCCGAGCAAGGCGCCGACTACTCGGTGCTGTTCCCCAACGACGTGCTGTCGCCGGCCGCCGCCGGCACCGAATTCCGCCAGCCGCTGCACCGCGCGATCAACCACTTCCACGCCGACCAGTACCGCAAGCACGCGCACCGCCTGACCCCGGTGGCCGGCATCCCGATGCACACGCCGCAAGAGGCCATCGAAGAGCTGGAATTTGCGGTGAACACGCTGGGCCTGAAGGTCATCAACATCCCCGGCGGCGTGCGCCGGCCCATCCCTGCCGTGGCCGCGCTCTACCCCAAGGACGT
The DNA here is from genome assembly GCF_031458075.1 of Rhodoferax ferrireducens. Classification (GTDB taxonomy): domain Bacteria; phylum Pseudomonadota; class Gammaproteobacteria; order Burkholderiales; family Burkholderiaceae_C; genus Rhodoferax_B; species Rhodoferax_B ferrireducens_A. The sequence goes on from NZ_JAVDXT010000005.1 coordinate 404,768, forward strand.
GCACCCCGAGGTGGCCAAGCACGCCACCTACACCGACTTCTTCGGCATCGACAGCGCGCACGACTACGACCCGTTCTGGGCCAAGGTGGTGGAGCTCGGCGTGCCGGTCACCACCCATTACGGCAGCCAGGGCTGGACCGGCCGGCAGTCGATCAGCAACTACATGTTCAACCACGTAGGCCACTTCGCCGATGGCTCGCAGGCCTTTGCCAAGGCGCTGTTCTTCGGCGGCGTGACCAAACGCTTCCCCGGCCTGCGCGTGGGCCTGCTGGAAGGCGGCGCCGACTGGGGCTCGCACGTCTACACGCATCTGGTGGACCGCTGGGAAAAGCGCAACCGCCATGCGGTGCAGAACTACAACCCCGCGCATGCCGACATTGAGTTGCTGGCTTCGCTGTTCGAACGCTACGGCCAGGACCTGACCAAGGGCAAGCCGGTGAACCGCGAGACCCTGCTGCGCGACAGCCTGGGCATCTCGGCGCTGCCGCACAGCCGCGATCCGGTGGATGATGAGCTGGACGATTTCAAAGCCGCCGGCATCGAAAGCGTGGAAGACATCCGCGACCGCTGGGTGAACAACTTCTTCTTCGGCTCCGAGGCCGACGACCGCACCGTGGCCGCGGCCTTCAACCACAAGGTGCACCCGCTGGGCGTGAAGATCAACGCCATCTGGTCGTCCGACATCGGCCACTGGGACGTGCCGGACCTGACCGAGCCGCTGGCCGAAAGCTGGGACCTGGTGGAGCAAGGCGTGATCTCGGCCGCCGACTTCAAGGCCTTCACCTTCGGCAACCCCTACAAGTTCTACACCGAGGCCCATCCGCGCTTCTTCGAAGGCACAGACATCGCTGACAAAGTACGCGGCAAGGTCTGAGCGGCTCTCTATTCCATTTCCAAGGTAGCACCATGTCCAAAGCATTCTCCAAAATCCGCCGCATCAGCCTGGCCGCCGCCGGTCTGGCGCTGTCCATTGCCTCCTTCTCGCTGCAGGCCGCGCCGCAGGTGATACGCATCGGCGTGGCCACCGCCGGGGGTGGCGACCCGGTCAACTGGGGTGGCTCGCCCGGTGGCGTGGTGCGCGGCAACCAGTGGCTGGAGGAGGAGTTCAAGGCATCGGGTGTGCAGGTCGAATGGCTGTTCTTCAAGGGCGCAGGGCCAGCCGTGAATGAAGCGCTGTCGAACAAGCAGATCGACTTCGCCTACCAGGGCGACCTGCCCCAGGTCATCGGCCTGGCCAACGGCCTGAAGACCAAGCTGCTGCTGGTCAGCGGCGCGCGCAACAACCTGTATGTGGTGACGCCGCCGCAGTCGGAGATCCGCGGTATCAAGGACCTGAAGGACAAGAAGGTATCGATCTTCCGCGGCACCAACGGCCACCTGGTGGCCAACAATGTGTTGGCAGCCAACGGCCTGGCCGAGCGGGACCTGAAGGCGGTGAACCTGGACACCGGCAGTTCACAGGCCGCCCTGGTGTCGAACGGTGTGGACGCGGCTTTTGGCGGCTACGAATGGTTCAAGGTGCGCGACCAGGGCCTGGCCAAGGTGGTCTATTCCACCCAGGGCCAGGACCCGGCCTACACCCGCCAGGCATCGCTGCTGGTGCGTGAAGACTTCGAGAAAGAGAATCCGGCCGAAGTCCAGCGTGTCGTCGACGTCTTCGTGCGCGCGGCCGACTGGGCCTCGGACGAGAAGAACCGGGCCGAGCTGTTCAAGCTCTGGGCGCGCAGCGGCACGCCGGTGGCCTCGTGGGAGGCCGAGTTCGACAAGCAGGACCTGGCGGTACGCAACTCGCCCCTGGTCGACGACTTCATCATCGGCCGCTACAAGGCGGTGGTCAGCGATGCGGTCAAGCTCAAGCTGATACGGCGCGAAGTGCCGGTGGACGGCTGGTTCGACACCCGCTACCTGAAGGCCGCGCTGAAGAAGCAGGGCCTGGAAAACCGCTGGACCGCCTTCGACGCCAAGGGCAAACCCAAGACCGGTGCGGCCACGGTGGCCTCGAAGTAAGCATAGACGCCCATGTCCGCTGACGCCACCGCCACCCTGCCGGCCCCGGCCGAGCAGGCCGCCACCCCGCCGCTGAGCACCGGCTCCACGGTGCAGCATCTGCTGCACCGCACGACCGCGGTGCTGGAGCCACTCTGGCTACCGCTGACCCTGCTGGCCCTGTGGACGCTGGGCGCGGCCCAAGGCTGGATCTCTGCCCAGGTGCTGCCACCGCCACTGTTTGTGCTGGAGACGCTGCAGGACCTGGCCGCCAGCGGCGACCTGTGGCTGCATGTGTCGGCGAGTTTGCAGCGGGTGCTGGTGGGCTTCGCGGTCGGCAGCCTGATCGGCCTGGCCCTGGGCACGGCCATGGGCTTGTCGCGCAGCGTGGAAGCCTATGTGCTGCCCAGCTTCAACGCGCTGGTGCAGATACCGGTGCTGGCCTGGCTGCCGTTTGTGCTGTTGCTGGTCGGCATAGGCGAGCCGCTGAAATACATACTCATCGCCAAGGCGGCACTGGTGCCGGTGGCGCTGAACACCTTGCAGGGCTTTCGACAATCCCCCGTGAACCTGCGCGAAGTGGGCGAGGTCTATGGCTATACGCGGCGCCAGCAGGTGCTGGAGATCGTGCTGCCCACCGCCGTGCCCACGCTGTTCACCGGCATCCGCCTCGGTTTCACCAAGGCCTGGTTGTCGCTGGTGGTAGTCGAGCTGGTGGCGTCGAGCGAAGGCCTGGGCTATTTGATCGTCTACGGCCGGCAGCTGTTCCAGCTGGACCTGGTGATGGCCGCGGTGATCGTGGTCGGCGCCATCGGCTACGCCATCGACCGGCTGCTGGATCTGACCGAGCGCCGCTTCATCGGCAGCCGCGTAGCCAGCGCCGAGGGAGCGCACTGATGGCCGGCGCACTCGACAACGCCGAGCTTGCCACCGTCGTGCCGCTGGCCGTGCCCGCCAGCCAGCGCTGGCGCGGCCTGGTGCTGCCGGTGGCCGCTGTCGCGCTGTGGTGGCTGGTCTCCAAACTCGACCTGGTGAACTCCGCCCTGCTGGTCTCGCCCGCCAAGGTGCTGGAGACGGCCTGGGAGATGGTTAGCAGCGGCCGGCTCTGGCGAGCCCTCAGCGCCAGCCTGGCGCGCGAGCTGACCGGCTTCTTCATAGGCACAGCCTCCGGCCTGGTACTCGGCGCGCTGCTCGGCCTGTGGCCGCGCTTCAACCGCCTGGTTGGCCCGAGCTTCAACACCTTCAAGCAGATCTCGCTGTTCGCCTGGATTCCACTGATCTCGGTGTGGTTCGGCCTGGGGGACGTGGCCAAGGTGGTGTTCCTGTCGCTGGCCGCGCTGGTGCCGGTGGTGGTCAACACCGCGGCCGGCATCCGCAACACGCCGGCCAGCCTGCTGGAAGTGGCCCGCGTCTATGGCTACACGCGCTGGCAGACGGTCACGCAGGTGGTACTGCCCTCGGCGATTCCGTCGATCTTCACTGGCGTCTACCTGGCGCTGATCTATTCCTGGCTGGCCACCATCGGCGCCGAATACCTGCTGGTATCGGGCCGCGGCGTCGGCAATCTGCTGATCGAAGGCAGCGAGCATTTCCAGATGGACCTGGTGATCTTCGGCATGGCGGTGATCGGCGTGGTGGGCTGGTTAATGAACGCATCCGCGCGCCTGCTGGAACGGCGCATTTTCAAAGGTAGAACAACATGACGACTGAGACCGTGGTAGCCAACGAGCTCGACATCCGCGGCGTGGGCAAACGCTACGCCAGCACCCAGGCCGCAGGTGGCACGCTGCAGGTGCTGCAGAACATCGACCTGCACATCCCCAGCGGCCAGTTCGTCAGCATCGTCGGCGCCAGCGGCTGCGGCAAGTCGACGCTGCTGCGCCTGGTGCTCGGCCTCGATGCCGACTACGAGGGCCAGATCCTGCTCGATGGCGAACCCATCACCGGCACGGGGCGCGAGCGCGGCATCGTGTTCCAGGACCATCGCCTGTTCCCCTGGCTCACCGTGGCGCAGAACATCGCGGTAGGCCTGCGCAACGCACCCTTCACCGAAGGCCAGAAGCGCGGCCTGGTGGCCGAACACGTGGCCCTGGTGGGCCTGGAAGGCTTCGAACACTCTTATCCGCACCAAATCTCCGGCGGCATGGCGCAACGCGTGGCGATCGCCCGCGGCCTGGTGAACCGGCCGCGCGTACTGCTGCTGGACGAGCCGTTTGGCGCACTCGATGCGCTGACCCGCGCGCGCCTGCAGGGCGAGCTGCAGCGCATCTGGCAAAAGGAAAAGATCACCATGCTGCTGGTCACCCACGACGTGGAGGAAGCCGTGTTCCTGGGCGACCAGGTGGTGGTGATGCAGCCGCACCCGGGGCGCATCCGCCGCACCGTGCGGGTCGATCTGCCGCACCCGCGCAATCGCAGCGACCCGGCCTTCATCCGCCTGCGCGACGACGTGCTCAGCGACTTCCTGGACCCGCGCGAACGCGGCCCTAGCGAGGTGTTTCCCGCCGCACCGGCGGTACCCGTATTTCCGGCGCAGGGGCGGCCGCTGCAGCTGGCCTGGTAGCTTGGCGCACGGCCGATAATTTGCCCATGAGCAAATCCTACGTCGATGCCAACTACCGCTTTATCGCCGCGAACCAGGAGGTCAATGCCCGCATTGTCCAGCGGCAGCAGGCCCTGGCCCTGTATGTGACCCTGGTGGTGAGCCTGCTGGCCGCGCTGGTGGCGCTGCGGCCCGGCGCAGGTGCCGAAGAACCACCGATCGAATGGCTGTTGCTGGGTTTTCCGGTGGCGTCGCTGTGCCTGGCGCTGCTCAACTACAAGGCCGAGCGCGCGATTTCCAACCTGCGCACTTTTCTGTCCGAGCTCGAACGCCTGGACAACGCCCACCAGACTTTGCCCAGCTACAACACCGAACCGCGCTGGGCCAAAGGCGCCAACAAGGCCCGGCGCTTCCATGACTTCGCCACCACCATGCTGGCCGCAGGCGGCAATGCCATCGGGCTGGGCGCCGCCTGGAAGATTTATCCGCTGCGGCTCGGTGGCAGCAGCGTGTTTTTATATGGCAGCGTACTGCTGGCGCTGGCGTCGCTGGCCATACTGTTGCTGACCCCGCAATGGAGCTACAGCCCCGACGCAGCAGACCGCTGAACCGCAACACTATGGCAGAGACGCGACCGCAGAGGCACTATCTATTTGATAGCTGCCTGCGCTGATTCCACCTGCGCCAGCGGCATGATTTATCTAAAAATCAATGGGCAAAAGCCGCAGCGTCCCGCGCTGCGCCCGCTTGGCGGCCGTACTTGCGGTCCTGGGCCCGGGCGACGAAAGTCATGCCAAACGCCAACAACGCCAGCGCCGCGCCCACCCAGGGCAGCTGCGCATAGGACACACCCGACTGGATGGCCAGGCCGCCCAGATAGGCGCCGCCCGCACAGCCGATGTTGAAACCGCCCTGGTTCAGCGTGGAAGCCAGATTGGGCGAGCCGTGGGCAGCGTCCATCACGCGGATCTGCAGGGCCGGCACGGCGGCGAACGAAATGACGCCCCAGACGAACAGGGTCAGCAGCGCCGGGCCCCAGTAGGCGCTGGTCAGCGTGAAGCCCGCCAGCACCAGGGTCAGCAGGAAGAAGATGGCCACCAGCATGCGCAGCGGCCGGCGGTCGGCCAGGCGTCCGCCCAGCAGATTGCCCACCGTCAGGCCCACGCCGAACAGCAGCAGGAACAGGCTGACGCCGTCATCGCTGACCTGGGTCACACCGCTCAAGATCGGGCGGATATAGGTGAAGACGGAAAACAGGCTGGCCGCCGATACCCCGCTCAAGGCCATGCCCAGCAACACCCGCGGGTCGCGCAGCATGCTGAACTCCTTGGCCAGGCCGGGGCCGGGCACAGCCGCCATGCGCGGCAGCAAAGCCGCCAGCCCCACCAGCGCCACCAGGCCGATGGCCGCCACCACGCCGAAGGTATAGCGCCAGCCCAGCGCCTGGCCCAAGGCAGTACCGCCGGGCACGCCCAGCACATTGGCCAGGGTCAGGCCGGCAAACATCAGCGCCATGGCCTGGGCCCGCTGGTCGCGCGGCACCAGGTCCGCGGCCACCACCGCGCCCATGCCGAAGAAGGCCGCATGCGCGAACGCGGTAAACACCCGCGCCGCCATCATCAGGCCGAAGCTGGGCGCCAGCGCGCACAGCAGATTGCCCAGCATGAAGATGGCCATCAGGGTCAGCAGAGCACCCTTGCGCGGCGCCTTGGACAAGGTCACGGCCATCAGCGGTGCGCCGACCACCACGCCCATGGCATAGCCGGTGACCAGCATGCCGGCCGAGGGGATGGACACATCCAGGTCACCCGCCACCTCGGGCAGCAAGCCCATGATGACGAACTCGGTAGAGCCTATGCCGAAGGAACCCACGGTCAGGGCGAACAGGGGCAGGCGGGTGCGCAAGTGGTCAAGCAAAGACATGGTGGGGCAGCCCGTGCGGGTCGCGGGCCAGGTTCAGATAGGGGATAACCCGTATCTTAAATGCAGCCCCCTGCCCGTGCCGGACTGTGGCTAAGTTCCCACAGGCTCTGCCGGGCGGCTCGCCGAGGTGCCGCAGGCGTGGCAAAACTTGGCGAACGCGCTCTTGCGGGTGTGGCAGGGCGCGCAGTGGTCGAACAGGCCGATGCCGCAGTGCGGGCAGAAGTCGATGCTGTCGTTCTTCAGGTCCACCGGGCGTTCGCAGCCCGGGCAAACGCTTTTGGCCAAACGGGCCAGGGCCACGTCGTAGCTGAGTTCCTCGCGGCGCTGGGCATCGGGCAGGGCTTCGGCGAGCTTTTGCTTTTCCAGGTAGCGGTTCAGTCCCACGATGGCCTGGCGTCCGACCAGCACGGTGAGCACGATGCCGACCACATAGCGCACATAGCCGCCGTAACTGGGCAGATACGGCACGAGTTCGACAAAAAAGGCGAACAGCGCAAAGTAGATGAAACCCCAGACAAACGGCCAGTAGGTGCTTTTGCGCTGTTTCACAAACAGCCAGCCGGCAATGGCCAGCAGCGGCAGGGTGAGCGCCAGCCGGTAGCCGAACACCCGCAGCTCCTGTTTGCGCTGCGCCTGGTCCAGGCCGGTCTGGGCCGATTCTTCCAGCGCTGTAAGCCGGGTTTGCGCGGCCTGCACCGACTGGCGGGCATCCAGCGCAATCTGCTCCTGCTGGTCGATCAGGGTCTGGGCGCTACGCTCGGCGGCCTTCAGCTGGTCCAGCGCCTTGGTGCGGCTGAGCAGCTCGGGGTCCTGGTCGGAGCGGCCGGTGGCGTGGCGCGTGGCCAGCCAGTTGTCAAAGGTTTCGCGGGCCGCCGCGCCATTGGACTGGGCCACCTGCAGCTTCAGGTTGGCCTGCTCCAGCGCGGTGTCGGCATCGCGTTCGGCCAGTTGGCCGGCTTTGACCGCGGCCCGCGCCTCGGTGGCCGCCGGCTTGTCGATGAAGTCCTCCAGGGTGAACTGGTGCTCGACCTGGGGCAGATCGCCCACCACGCTGCCGCCCAGGCCGATCAGAAAGCCCGCAAAAATGAAGGCCACCAGCCACAGGCCGCGGCGGAACCACTTTTCGGACAAACGCAGTGCTTTGCTCATACCAACTCCTTGTTACAGCGCCAACTGTACGGGCGCGCCCGCCAGTTGTGCGCGTTGCAGCCAGCTGAATACCGAATCCACGGTGATGGTCTCGATGCGGTCGCTGAAGCGCTTCTCGTTCGGGTGGTCGTCGAAGGCCACATTGGCCTTGGTGGCGCGCGCGCCGAGCCGGGTCAGCGGCCCGATCTTGAGGGTGGTGGGCGTATAGCCCTTGAACTTCAACCAGGCCTGGGCCCGCTCGCGCGAGTCCGTACTGGGCTCCATGGCGGCGGCCAGGGTTTCCAGCGCCCACTGGTTCGACTGCTGGTACTTGGTCGCCCAGGCATAGCTGACCAGACTGTAGGGCTTGCTGTGCAGGCGGGTGGCGCGGGGGGTGTCTTGTAGCAACACCAGCAGGCGCTCTTGGACCTCGGGCGTGGGCACGGCCCAGGCGGCTTCATAGCGCCAGAGGTCGTCCATGAAAAATTCGCCCAGGCCCTGGCGGTAGATGGAGGCATCCGGTGTGCCGCACTGGTTGAGCTTGTGCAGCACCCGCCACACATAGCCGCCCTGGCCGTCGGGCTGGCGGTAGGCAAACCCCAGGTGCGAATAGCGCAGGCCGTACGGGCTCAGGTCTTGCCCGGCGCGGGCCAGGATCACCACCCGCGCGCCGCTGGCGTCCAGCGCCACCAGGGTGCGTTCGGCCAGGGTGAGGCCGCGCTCTATGGTGGCGGCCTTGGGCGGCTGCTCGGCATCGCAGGAACGCCCGGCCAGCGCGGGTGGGGCCAGCCACAGGCCAACACACAGACAGATGGCGGGCAGAATTTGCAGGCGCATGGCGGGCTTTCGGTTCAGTTGGTCACACGTTCGTTGTGCAGCAAGGCCCGGCCCAGCGCGTTCGGGATGAAGGCAATCGCCTCACCCGCCGCCGACAGCAGGGTGCCCGCGCCGATCACGCTCACCGTGACCACGCTGCCCGCCACCAGCGATGCGCCCGCCACGCCCTTGCCGACTACTTCAATACTGGCCTGCGCACCGTCCGAGGCGCGCTCCAGCAGATACACCGTGCCGCGGGCGGTGGACTGCACCGTCTTGACCACCAGTACCGCACCGGCGGTGGACAAGGCAACCGGCAGCGCCACCACCGCGCCCGCGGCGGCACTGGCGCCCACCACGACCGAGGCCACCGGCAGGGCCGACACGGCGCTCAGCGCCGAGGCCTCGCTCTGCGCCTGTGCATCAAAAAAGGCTCCGCCGAAGATAGAGAATGCGCTGGCAGCTATTAAAAAAGTAGCAAACGTCTTGTTCATGGCTTTTCCTTGGGGCTTATTCCGCAGCCGTGTCGGCACGCGCCGCCCGGCCTTGCAGACGGGCTTCGCCCACATCCGCGTCATGCTTGTCGCGCAGCGTCTTGGCCAGGGTGAAGGTGCAGGTAATCAGGTACAGCCAGCTCACGCCGAGGAAGGCCTTGTAGGTTTCGTTCACGTCCATGCGCGCCAGGCCCCAGCCGGTCAGGCCCATGGCCAGCAAGAAGCCACCCCAAACCACGAACTTGAACATCGGCGTGTCGGCGACGCGGGCTTCACCCTGGGCGCGTTCGTTGTCGCGCACAAACTTGGCCAGTACGAAGGCCGCCGACAGGCAGAAGAAGTAACCCATCACCATGAACGCCCGGTCCAGGTCCTGTCCCGGCAGATAGGCCAGGCCGACGGCGCAGACAAAGATGGCGATGGCGAACGACAGCCAGACCTGCAGCGACCAGGCTTTGGAGTCGCGGTGGATCAGAACGGTTTTGGAGGCTTGCATGGTTTCCTGCGAGGGGTGGTTGAACATGGGCGCCATTGTGTCCAGCGCCCGGCCTTGTCCGTACGCATTCTTCGTCTAGTTTGATGAAATACGCTACCGGGTATCGAATTACGATACTTTTGACCGCGGAGGTGCGCGGTGCAAAATGGGCCGCATGAAAGCTCCCCCCAGACTGCAAGCCTTGGTCGAAGAAGGCCTGATCGACACCGTGGTCCGCCAGCTGATGAGCGGCAAGGAAGCCATGGTCTACGTGGTGCGCCGCGGCGACCACACCCTGTGCGCCAAGATCTACAAGGAAGCAACGAACCGCAGCTTCCGCCAGGCGGTGGACTACACCGAAAACCGCAAGGTGAAGAACAGCCGCCAGGCCCGCGCCATGGCCAAAGGCAGCAAGTTCGGCCGCGAAGCGCAGGAGGCGGCCTGGCAAAGCGCCGAGGTCGATGCGCTGTACAAGCTGGCCGATGCCGGCGTGCGCGTGCCCCGGCCGTACAACTTCTTTGAAGGCGTTCTGCTGATGGAGCTGGTCACCGATGCCGCTGGCGACGCCGCGCCGCGCCTGAACGACGTGGTGTTCAGCGCCGAGGATGCACGCCGCCACCACGCCAGCCTGCTGGCCGAGGTGGTGCGCATGCTGTGCGCGGGCACGGTGCATGGCGATCTGTCGGAATTCAACATCCTGCTGGCAGCGGATGGCCCGGTGATCATCGACCTGCCCCAGGCGGTGGATGCTGCCGGCAACAACCACGCCCAGCGCATGCTGCTGCGCGATGTGCTCAATCTGCGCGACTTCTTTGGCCAGTTCGCGCCCGAGCTGCTGCACACCGACTTCGGCCCCGAGATGTGGGAGCTGTACCAGCGCGGCCTGCTCAGCACCGAAGTGACGCTCACCGGCCATTACCAGCGCAAAACCGGCGCCGTCGACATGGGCAGCGTGCTGCGCGAAATTGACGATGCCCGGGCCGAAGATGCCGCCCGCAGGCTGCGGATGCAGCAAAGCGGGTAGAACCCTACCCAGCCCGATAGCCTTGCGGGGCCGATGCAGGCTAAGATCAAGTGCATCTCTGCATGGCGGAAAGCGCCCTCTTGGGAAAGGTCGGTATGCGTCTGTGGCAAGCTGGAAAGTGGAGCTCCTTGTCGGCCAGGATCCGGCTGCTGGTGCTGGTCACCATCTTGCCGGCCGTGGTGCTGGTGGTCTACCAGGCGCAGGCCAACCGCACCGAAGCGATTGCCGCTACCGAAGAGCGTGCCACGCTGACCGTCAAAAGCCTGGCCGCCACCCAGCAAAGGCTGATCAACAACACCCGCGAATTTCTGCAGAACCTGGCCTACCTGCCGCAGGCCCAGCAACCCGAGGCAGCGGGCTGCTCGCAGTACCTGGCCGAAGTGCTGTCGCTGAACAACACCTATGTCAACCTGGGCCTGCCGCGGGCAGATGGCGCACTGCTGTGCAACGCCACCCCCTTGAGGGCGCCGGTGAACGTGGCAGACCGCCCCTACTTCCAGCGCGCCATCCAATCGCGGGAGTTTTCGGTCGGCGCGTTCCAGGTGGACCGCGCAACCCAGGCCTCCAGCGTCAACTTTGCCTATCCGGTGGTCAACTTCGCCAGCCAGAAGGTGGTGGGCGCGGCGGTGGCGGTGGTATCTCTCGACTGGTGGAGCCGCCGCCTGGCCGACCTGAGCCTGCCGGATGGCGCCGTGGCCCGGGTGACCGACCCCAGCGGCTACGTGATTGCCCGCTACCCGCCGGCGCCGCTGGAACTGGGACTGCTGTTCTATGACGCCAATTTCAGCAGCGCGCTCAGCCAGCATGGCGATATCGGCGTGCTGCACCGCCACGACAGCGATGGCAAGCGCCAGCTGGTGGTGTTCCGGCCGCTGATCGAAGCGGATGGCAAAGCCATTGCCACCATGAGCCTGACCATTCCGCTGGAGAACCTGTATGCCGCTGCCAACCAGCGGATGTGGAACGACATCGGCTTTCTGCTGCTCGGCCTGCTGCTCAGCTTTGGGCTGGCGCACGAAGGCATACGCCGCGCGGTCGCCCAGCCGCTGCAGCGCCTGCTCGACGCCACCGATGGGCTGGCCCATGGGCGCTATCTGCCGCAGATGCCGACCACCGGCATACGCGAACTGGGCGAGCTGGCCCAGCGCTTCAACAACATGGCCTTGAAACGGCAGAGCTTCGAGAACCAGCTGCGCGAGAGCGAGGAAAACCTGGCCATCACCTTGCATTCGATTGGTGACGCCGTGATTGCCACCGATGCCGAGGGCCAAGTCACCCGCATGAACGGCGTGGCCGAGCGGCTCACGGGCTGGTCGCTGGCCGAAGCCCTGGGGCAGCCGCTGCGGGCCGTGTTCCGCATCGTCGATACCAGTTCACGCCAACCCATCCCAGACCCTGTGGAACTGGTGATGGCACACGGTGAAGTCGTAGAGCTGGCCAACCACACGGCACTGCTGGCGCGCGACGGCGCCGAATACCAGATTGCCGACAGCGCAGCCCCCATCCGCAACGCCAGCGGCCAGGTGGTGGGCGTGGTGCTGGTGTTCAGCGACGTGTCCGAGTCGTACCGCGTGCACCGGCAGCTGGAAGCCAACGAGGCACGTTTTCGCATCCTCTCGGCCCTGTCATCCGACTGGTACTGGGAACAGGATGCACAGTTTCGGTTCGTGCGCTTCGAGGGCAACGCACAATCACAGCTCGACAAAAAAGACACTTCACCTTATGGGCATACCCGCTGGGAGGAGCCCACGCTGAATGTGACCGAGGCCCAATGGGAACAGCACAAGGCACTGCTGCAACAGCACCAGCCGTTCCATGATTTTGAAATCGAACGCGTCAACATTCACACCAAGCAGCCGTACTGGATATCCATCAGCGGTACACCGATTTTTGACGACCGCGGCCAGTTTTGCGGCTACCACGGGATCGGCAAGGACATCACGGCACGCAAACATACCGAGAATGAATTGCGCATCGCCGCCATTGCCTTTGAGTCACAAGAAGGCGTGCTGGTCACCGACCGCAACGCGGTGGTACTGCGCACCAACCACGCCTTCAGCAAAATCACCGGCTACAGCGCCGAAGAAACCATTGGCCAGCCCATGCGCATGCTGGCCTCGGGTCGCCACGACGCGGCTTTTTTTACAGCCATGTACAGCAGCCTGAAAACCGCCAACGAATGGCAGGGCGAAATCTGGAACCGCTGCAAGAACGCCGACGTGCGGCTGTACTACATGACCATCACCGCCGTCACAGACTCGGGCGGCAGCCTCACCCACTACGTCGCCACGCTGGTGGACATCACCCAGAAAGCCGCCGCCGCCAAGGAGATCGAGCACCTGGCGTTCTACGATGCGCTGACGCATCTGCCGAACCGCCGGCTGATGATGGACCGCCTGCAGCAGGCCTTCGCCTCCAGCACCCGTACCGACAAGCACGGCGCGCTGCTGTGTCTGGACCTGGACCACTTCAAGACCTTGAACGACACCCTGGGCCACGACATGGGCGATGTGCTGCTGCAGCAGGTGGCCCTGCGCCTGAAAAGCTGTGTCCGCGAAGGCGACACCGTGGCCCGGTTTGGCGGCGACGAGTTCCTGGTGCTGCTGGAAGACCTGAGCCCGTTTGCCACCGAAGCCGCGGAACAGACCCAGGCCGTGGGCACGAAGATCCTGGACACCTTGAACCAGCCCTACCAACTGGCCTCGCACCATGTGCACAGCACCACCAGCATGGGTGCGGTGCTGTTCAGCGGGCAAACCCAGTCCCTGGAAGAGCTGGTCAAGTACGCCGACCTCGCCATGTACGCGGCCAAGAATGACGGGCGCAACGCCATCCGCTTCTTCGATCCGATGATGCAGGCCGCAGTCACCGCCCGCGCCGCGCTGGAAAACGATTTGCGCACCGCGCTGGCCGAGCAGCAGTTCCTGCTGTACTACCAGATCCAGATCGGCCCGGGCGACCAGCCGGTGGGTGCCGAGGCGCTGATCCGCTGGCAGCACCCCACGCGCGGTCTGGTTTCACCCTTCGACTTCATCCCGCTGGCCGAGGAAACCGGGCTGATCCTGCCCATCGGCCTGTGGGTGCTGCAAACCGCCTGCAAGCAACTGCAGCGCTGGCGCAACGACCCGGCCACCGCCGATCTGCAGCTGGCGGTGAACGTCAGCGCACTGCAGTTCCGGCAGCCGGACTTCATGGAGCAGGTCGGCGCCCTGCTGCGCCACACCGGTGCCCGCCCGGACCGCCTGAAGCTCGAGCTCACCGAAAGCCTGGCCCTGGAAAACGTGGAAGACACCATCGCCAAGATGAAGGTGCTGCGGGGGCTGGGGCTGCGCTTCTCGATGGACGACTTCGGCACCGGCCAGTCCTCGCTGTCCTACCTGACGCGGCTGCCGCTCGACCAGCTGAAGATCGACCAGAGCTTTGTGCGCAACATCGGCATCCAGCACACCGACGCCCTGATCGTCCAGACCATCATCGGCATGGCCCACAGCCTGGGCATCGACGTGATCGCCGAGGGCGTGGAAACCGAGCAGCAGCGTGCGTTCCTGGCGCTGAATGGCTGCACGCTGTGCCAGGGCTATCTGTTCAGCCGGCCAGTGCCGCTGGATGCGTTTGAAAGCCTGCTCACCCAGTACGCGAGTCCGGCCTAAGCCAGCAGTTCCTCCACCCGATTACGCAGCAGCGCCGGCTGCACCTCGGCGGCAGACACCACCGTACCCACGTTCAAGCCCACCCGGTTCAGCATGCCGCGCCGAAACGGACGCACCATGGCGCCGCCCTGCTCGATACGGCTGAAATACGAGCCCCACAGATTGGTCAGCGCCATCGGAATCACCGGCACCGGCGCGCGCTCCAGGATCTTCATGATGCCGCCCTTGAATTCCTGCAGCGTGCCGTCCTTGGTGATGCCGCCTTCGGGGAAGATGCCCAGCAGATCGCCGTCCTGCAGCACCTTGGCGGCAGCCGCAAACGCGGCGTCGTAGGCCGCCGGGTCTTCGGCGCGCGGCGCGATGGGAATCGCCTTGGCCAGGCGGAACAGCCAGCCCAGCACCGGCACCTGGAAGATGCGGTGGTCCATCAGAAACACGATGGGCCGTGGGCTGGCCGCCATCAGCAGCACCGCATCGACAAAGCTCACATGGTTGCAGGCCAGGATGGCCGGGCCGCTGATCGGGATGTGTTGCTCGCCCGTCACCTTGAAGCGGTACACGCAGTGCGACAGCAGCCAGGCCACGAAGCGCAGCAGGTATTCGGGCACCAGCAGGAAGATGTAGAAAGCCACCACCGCATTCGCCAGGCCGGTGAACAAGAAGATCTGCGGAATGCTGAAGCCGCTGCTGAGCAGCGCGCCGGCGATCACCGAGCTGCCAATCATGAACAGCGCGTTCAGGATATTGTTGGCTGCGATGATGCGGGCCCGGTGCGTGGGCTGGCTGCGCAGCTGGATCAGCGCGTACATGGGCACGCTGTACAGCCCGGCAAACAGGCTGAGCAGCGCCAGGTCGGCCATCACCCGCCAGTGCGCGGATTGCGCCACAAAAGCCCCCAGACCCATCACCGGCACCACCGGCAGGCCGCGCGAGGCAAAGTACAGGTCCACCGCAAACACGCTCATGCCGATGGCGCCCAGCGGCACCAGGCCGATCTCCACATGCCGGCGGCTCAGCACCTCGCACAGCAGCGAACCGGTGCCGATGCCGATGGAAAACAGCACCAGCAGCAGCGTGGCCACCTGCTCGTCGCCGTGCAGCACCTCCTTGGCAAAGCTGGGGAACTGGCTGAGGAACACCGCACCAAAGAACCACATCCAGCTGATGCCCAGCAGCGAGCGGAACACCACCAGGTTGCCGTGCGCCAGCTGCAGGTTGCGCCAGGTTTCGGTGAACGGGTTCCAATTGATCTTCAGCTGCGGATCGGTGGCCGCCAGCTCGGGAATCGCCTGCGCCAGCCAGCGGCCGATCAGCGCCAGCGCCACGCAGCCGATGGCCACCGCGGTGTGCCCGACCTCAGGAATCGTCACCAGCAGCCCGCCGACGATATTGCCCAGCAAAATGGCCACGAAGGTGCCCATCTCCACCATGCCGTTGCCGCCGGTCAACTCGGCGTCCGACAGCACCTGCGGCAGGTAGGCGAACTTGACCGGCCCGAACAAGGTGGAGTGCAGGCCCATCAGGAACACGCAGGCCAGCAGCACCGGAATCTGCACCGTCAGGTTGGTCGTGAAGAAGCCATAGGCCGCCACCAGCATGATGGCGATCTCCAGGTTCTTCACCGCGCGGATCATCCGGGTCTTGGGGAACTTGTCGGTCAGCTGCCCGCTGGTCGCCGAGAACAGCAGGAACGGCAGAATGAACAGCGCCCCGATCACCAGCCCTGCCAGCGCCGGCGGCAACCAGCTGACGCTGAGCTGGTAGGTCACCATCACCGTGAACGAGAACTTGAACAGGTTGTCGTTCGCCGCGCCGGAAAACTGGGTCCAGAAGAACGGCGCAAACCGCCGCTGCTTGAGCAGCGCGAACTGGTTGGGATGGGGCGCGGAATCGTTTGTCTGTAGTGTCATTTTTAATGCCAAATAGGGCTGTAGCGCACATTCTATGTGCACGTACAGCTATTTAAAATATAGCAAACATAGTGGTGTTCAAACGCCGTACCGGTCCCACAAGGCATTGCTGAACCGGGTCGCCCCCAGGCTTTGGCGCAAGGCCCGCAGCCTGGTGGCCTGGGGATAAGCCGCATCGAACTGCTGCTGCGTGGCATGCAACTGGTAGGGCAGATAGTACGTGCCCCCATGCGCCAGGGCCAGGCCCACCATCGATCGGGTCCATTCGGCCACGGCAGGCTGGGCGGCCCCGGCGACCCGCTGCTTGTAATAGACCACGAAGGAAAACACGTCCTCCTGTGCCCAGGCCATCAAGGTCTGGCGGTCGGCGGGCGCATGGCGGATCGACACGTTCAAGGTGCCGGTGGACGACTGCTGCAGCAGCGCCGCCATCTGGCGCGCGAACGCCAGGAAATGGCGCTCGGGAATAAAGTACTCCTGCAGCACATAGGTGGCGATGGAGCGCGTAGCGGGCTCCAGCTCGGCCACGTCGTGGCTGGCCTCGTAGTTGCGCCAGACCACGGCGGGTCGGTCCTGCAAAGGGTCGACCAGCTGGCGGCGCAACACGTCCCCGCCCGGCAGTTCGGTCATGGCCCAGATGGCGGCTTTTTCCTTCAGGTAGCGCCCCTGGGTGCTGCGCAGCCGGGCCGGCTGCGTCAGCGGCTTGTCGCTGCGCCGCCAGGTCACGCAATGCGGCTGCCCGAAGTCCGGCGCCTGCAGATCCGCGTTGTGCAGCAGCGCGCCGGGATCGCTGGCCACCTGTTGCTTGAACCAGGCGGGATAGTCCGCCAGCGCCACCCGTTCGGTATGGCGCTGTATGGCAAAGTTGTCGTCCAGCGCCAACTCCACCTCGGTCACCACGCCCACGCCGCCGTAGCCGCCAATCGCCGCAAAAAACAGCTCGGCATGCTGCTCGGGCGAGACCTCCAGCACCGTGCCATCTGCCAACACCAATTGCAGCGCCCGCACGCTGGAGACGATAGGCCCGTGCCCCACGTAGCGCCCATGGCAGTTCACCGATACCGAGCCGCCAACCGTGAAGTTGGCGTAGCTCTGCATGGTGCGCACCGCCAGGCCGTGCGGGTCGATCAGCGTCTGCAAGTCCCGCCAGCGCATGCCCGCCTGCACCCTCGCCACCTTGCCCACCGGGTCGAGCGCAACCAGCTGCTGCATGCTGCGCATATCCAGCTGCAGCCCACCCGCCAGCGCGGTCTGCCCGCCCATGCTGAAGCGCCCGCCGCCCACGCTGACCCGGCCCGGCCAGCGCCGCAGGGCTTGGCGGATGTCGTCGGCATTGCGCACCGCCACAATCTGCGCCGTTGGCACCGAATACAGGTGGGTCACATTGCACACGCTCAAGGGGTCGGCTGGGCAAGTGGCCGCCGCATCGGTCGCCGCCAGCGCCGCCCCAGCGGCCACGCTGCCCAAGAACGCGCGGCGGGTGAGCTCAGTGGTGGATGGGGGCATGGTGGCTTCCTTGTGGCATGTGGGCTGCATTGTGCCCAGCCCCTGTGCATTGCAGAGCAGGCCGCCGCCGGCGGTTGCCCAGATCCCGTAAAAAGAACGTCACAGCCAACTCCTTGAAAATTGAGTGGCGCGAGTGTCGAGACTGCGCGCACAAACCCGCCACAAAATCCCGACCTGCATACGCTTGCAGTACAAAAGGTATCAATAATCGATACCCATGAGCACCACCGCCGACCTCGTCACCGCCCTGAAGAAGGAACTCAAAGCCGCCCAGCTGACCTACGCCGACCTGGCGGCCAAGCTGGGGGTGGCGGAGTCCAGCGTCAAGCGCATGCTGTCCAAAGGGGACATGCCCTTGTCGCGGGTGGACGCGATCTGCCGCGCGCTGAAGCTGGACTTTGCCGAGCTGGCGCGCCGGGTGGCCGACGCCCAGCCACTGCTGGCCGAGCTGACGCAGGAACAGGAGCGCGCGGTGGTAGCCGACAAAAAGCTGCTGCTGGTAGCGATCTGCGTGCTCAGCCAGTGGACGCTGGAGCAGATCGTCACTTGCTACCGGCTCAGCGAGGCCGAGTGCATTGCCTGCCTGGCGCAGCTGGACCGCATCGGCATCATCGAGCTGCGCCCCCTGAACCGCTACCGGTTGCGGCTGGCCAAAGCCTTCCGCTGGCGGCCGCACGGGCCGGTGATGCAGTTCTTCCGCGAGGACGTGGTGCTGGACTACTACAGCGGAGGTTTTGACGGCCCGGGCGAGGGCCTGCTGCTGGTGCATGGCTCGGTGAGCCGCAGCCTGGCGCCGGTGTTCCTGGAGCGGCTGCAGCGGGTAGCGCAGGACTTTGCCCAGCAGCACCTGGCCGACCAAAAGCTGCCCGAGGATGCGCGCGAAGCCTACACCCTGGTGCTGGGCATGCGGCGCTGGGAGTTTGCGGCGTTTATGGCCTTGCGTCGGTAAACACCGTCAGCACGCCGGTGTAGCCGTACAGGTTTTGCCGGGCGATCTCGCCAGCTGCGAAGAAGCCGACCAGGGGGACGTCGCCCAGGGCCCGGCGCACGATTTGCAGCTCGGCGCTGGGGCCACCAAAGTGGTTGCCGCCGCGGCCGGTGCAACTCACGTAGACAGCGCCGGCAATGCGCCGCGCCGGGTGGGGGGCGGATTCGGCCTCGGGCGCAGCCAGCGCGGTGGCCAGCTCGACCGACAGCTCTTCGGGCTCGAGTTCTTCGCGGATCTCGGCGCAGATGCGCACCAGATCAGCCCTGGCCGCCGCCACATTGCGCTGGCAGAAGGCCAGCCGGGTGCCGACCTCCACGTTGTCGCCAATCGCCACGCCTTTGCGCGTGGGGTCCAGGCCGATGATGTGACGCACCACCACATCGCTGCCGAAATGCGCGGTGCGCACCACGGCATCGCCAACGGCGGCGCGGGTCAGGCCGACCAGGGTGGCGCGGACCCGGCCCAGGGCTTCCTGCGGCTGCTCCAGGTTCACGCCCAGGTCGCGCAGCAGCACGTCGAGCGCGGGCTCGCCGTCCAGTTCCAGCACCAGGTTGGCGTCGGACGCGGTGACCACCCGGGTAGCGGTGATCGGCTGGCAGCCCTGGGTGACGCGCGACACCAGGGGCACGCCGCCACCAAAGGCCACGCCGCTCAGGCCGCCGCTGAACACGCCGCGCGCCGCGCCATGGCCTTTGATGTTGCCGTTGCCACCGACCGCAAACTGCACCGAGCGCGAGCGGCTCGACGCCAGGCCGCCGAACAGGTAGCCGGTATCGGTGCGCTGGGCCATTTCGGCCACCAGCTCGGTCAAATCGGGGGTGTTGGCATCGGCATGGACCAGGGCGGTATGCGCCTCGAAACCCAGGCCCAGCGGGGCCACGCCCGAAAACACCCGGTACTGGTCGGCCGGCAGGTCGCACAGCATGACGCTGAGCGCAGGCTCATCCACATACTCGACATTGTTGGCGGCGATGCCTATGCCCACGGTGCCCGACCAGTCGGTCACCTCGGGCAGCTCGCCGCTGAGGTGGTCCAGGATGTCCTGGGCGTCGGCCGCATAGTGGTCGGTGATGTAAAGCAGGCCCAGGGCGGGCGCGCTGGCGTAGTCGGGCAAGGCCATGTGGGCGCGCAGTTGCGCCAGGACCAGACCGGCGGCCATGCGCCATTGCGGGTGGGTGGCATGGCCGTGGGGAAAGAGTTTCATAGCCAGCTCGGAATGCAGTTCGGATTCAGGATATCAGTTCAGCGGCTTTTTCACCGCGGCCTTTTTCGCCGGCGCTTTCTTGGTTGGGGTCTTTTTGGCAGCGGCTTTGGCGGCGGCAGGCTTGGCCGGCGGCACCTGGGCGGCCTTGGCCATGGCGCCTACGCTTTTCAGGGCTTCGGCCGCGAAATTGGTCGCCAGGTTCTTGCTCTTCTCGATGGCCGCCTGGGTGCTGGCGTCCTTCAGGGCCACGCCGGCGATCTGCTGGAACTGCTCGGTCAGCGAGCCCCACCACTTCAGCGGGTCGACCACACCGGACGCGGCGGGCGCCTCGGCAGCGGCTTCGGCGGGCGCCGGTGCAGGTTCGGGCGCAGCAGGCTTTTCGGCCGGTTTCTCTACCGGTTTTTCGGCCGCCACATCCGGCTTGAGCTTGAAGGCACTGGCCAGGTCGGTCATGCTGAAATTCATGCCCTTGAGCGTGGCCAGTGTCATTTTCTGCACCTCCAGCGCCTGGATGGTGGCCTTCAGCGCGACCGCGTTCTGGTCGAGCCAGAACTGCACGGCCTTCAACTCGGTGATGCGCTTGTCCAGCTCTTCGACATTGATGGTGGGAGCAACCCAGCCGCCCATGGCGGGCATGGCCGGGGCCGCGTTCGCCGCGCCTTTGCCCAGGTTCTGCAAGAAGTCGAAGCCGGGCACGAATTTGCTGAAATCAAAGGCGGGTGTAT
This sequence comes from Rhodoferax ferrireducens, assembly GCF_031458075.1. Taxonomy (GTDB): domain Bacteria; phylum Pseudomonadota; class Gammaproteobacteria; order Burkholderiales; family Burkholderiaceae_C; genus Rhodoferax_B; species Rhodoferax_B ferrireducens_A. Next base: position 425,139 of record NZ_JAVDXT010000005.1, read on the forward strand.
CGCTCATGGTGTCTCCTGGGGTGGTGTCCACGCAGCTTACCCCAATGGCCTGCGGGATCGCAACGCTAACCCCATGGCAAGTGCGACGGACCGTACGCCAAGAACCCGTGGAACCGGCTTTGCCGGGCCACTGGGTTCGCCCCCTGCAAGGGGGTTGGCGAAAACATGCAGTGTGCAGCCTGGGGGTGAGCCAAACCTTCAGTGCTTGTGCTCGGCCGTGCCGGCTGGCGCAGTGGTGGCGATCGGCAACTTGAGCTCCTGCTTGCTCTGCACACCCTTGGCGTCCTGGAACACCAGGGTCAGCGGGATGGTGCTGTCCTTGGGCAGTGCGGCCTTCAGGTCCATCAGCATGATGTGGTAGCCGCCGGGGGTCAGGGCCACGGCTTTGCCGGCCGGCAGATCCAGGCCGCCGGGCAGCGCGCGCATCTTCATCACATCACCCTCCATCTTCATCTCGTGCACCTCGGCCACGCCGGCCACCGGGGTGGAGACGGAGACCAGCCGGGCCGCCTCCTTGGCGGTCAGTGTCATGAAGGCGCCGCTGCCCTTCTGGCCTGGCACGGTGGTGCGGGCCCAGGCGTTGCTGACTTCCACGTTCTGGGCAAACAATGGGCCGCTGGCGCAGACCAACATTGCGGCAATAGCTGCGAATTTCATAGCATTCATTCCTTTAATGGGCATGGCCGACGTGTTCGGACGGGATGATTTCCAGCAGCGCCGCCGGGTTCTTCAAGCCCTTGCTGGAGGTTCCGCTGGCAGGCACTTCAGACCAGTCGACGCTGCCTTTCTCGCAGACCTGCAGCACCTTGAACCACATGGCGCCGGCCGTGGCAGGCAGGGCGCCGCGCAGCACGAATTCGTCGTAGTAGGCGTCCTGCAGCCAGCTGTCTTTGGAGGCGGCGGTCCAGGTGATTTCGGTCACGCCTTCGGTGATCTGCGTGCCGTGGTCGTCATAGGGCTTGTCGAGCTTGCCGCTCTTGATGGCCAGCAGCCAGCCGGCCTTGGGCATGGGCTTGGCGCCCTGGAAGCCGGCCGGGATGGTGACGCGCAAGGCGGTCACGGGCGAGCCCTCACAGCCGTGGCCGACGCGCAGGGTGGCGCGGTAGTAGGTGCCGGCCAGCGCCGCCTGGTCGGCGAGGGTGACATGGGCCAAAGCGCTGCTGGCGCAGATAACAGCTGCGCAGGCAGCTACGGATTTAATAGCAATTGAAATAGACATGGCAATATTGGGTCGCGTGACCCAAGCTCAAAACAAACAAGAAATCAGCCGCTAGCGCAGGTGGTACCTGCACGAGTAGCTACATATTTGATAGTTCAGAGCAGGGTCGGCGGCCCGCGCGCCGGCAGCGGCGCGGCGGTCAGCCAGGCGATGTGGGCAGCCGGAATGCTGCGCAGCACATAGGCCAGGGGTTGGGCCGGTTCGACCTGCACCCGGGCTGTTGGCGGCGGTGCGCCAGGGGTCAGGCACAGCGGGCAGTCTCCCATCTGGCTCACCACCTGGGTGCTGCCATCGGCCGACTTGACCAGCAGCTTGACGGCACCGGCGCTGGAGCAGACCAGCTCCATGGCCAGCGGATGCGTCAGCGGCGCGGCAATCGCCACGCCCAGCGACAGCGCAAAACACAGCAGCACCCAGCGCGCCAGATGGCGGGCGAAGGCGTGGGGGTTGCGCAGCGTGGGCATGGCGGCGATTATGCCGCGCCTGCGCGCAACCTCAGGCGCCGCGCACCATGGCCAGCACCTTGCCCGCATCCAGACTGCGGGCTGTCTGCTGCATGGCCGGCAGGTAGCGGCTGTGCAGGCCTTGCGCCTCCTGGGTCACGCTGGCGTAGACGTCCTTGAGCACCTGAGTCGACAGCGTGCGCCCGCCTGCGTAGTAGCGCTTGGCCACATGGCCCAGCGCGTAGGTGGCGGCAAAGCTCATGCCGGTGCTGACGGCTTGCTGGCCCAGCCCGCGCAGCAGGCCGCCGCCGACCTTGCCTAGCAAACCGCCAAGCAGCTTGCGCCCGGCCTGCTCCAGGTACTGCGAGGTCAGGCCCACGCCGACGGTGGCCAGAAAGTCTTTGATATGGCCGCGGTCCAGCTCGAAGCCATGGGCCTTGCCGATGCCGTAGACCAGCTTCATCTGCAAGGGAATGATGGCCATGGTGGACAGGGATTCGGGCAGCAGCTCGAGCGCGCCGTTGACGATGGCGGCGTTGAGAATCGTCTTGTCCAGCTCGGCATCGCCGGGCTTGGCCGCGGCCGCGGCTGGGGTTGCTGAGGGCGTGGCCGCGGCCAGGGGCACGGAGGCCATGGCATCGGCTTGCTGCACGAACTGTTCGGCAGTCGCCTTGTGCAGCCCCAGCGCCTGTTGCAGGCTGGCCAGAAAGCGCTGCTCGGCGGGGGAATGCACGCCATCGGCATCGCAGACGCAGACCGCCATTTCATAGGCCAGCTGCTTGGATTCGACGCTGACCAGCGCCGCCGCCACGCTGTCCAGCGAGACGCGCTGCAGCAGCACGTCCTGGTACAGCGTGGGCAGGTTCAGGCCATCGGCTTGCGACAGGCCTTCGGCGATGCGCTTGATCTCGGCGCGCTCGCGCTCGTGCTTTTCACCATCGACAAAGGCGGCGAGCAGGCTCAGGGTGACGATGGCCCGGGTTTCAGATGCGTTCATGGAAGGTTCTCTGGACATGGCGGAGCCTGTTGGTGCCGATACGGGGCCAAAGGTTCCAGGCGGCAGCCGCCGCACGTCATGCGTTTGCCACATTAGCGCCTTCTGCGTGTCACATGGCCGCCGCACACTCGCGGGCAACTGCATTGCCATGGAGCTGCCATGAACCCTATGTCGCACCGCATCTGCACAACCTGTGGGGCTGCCGCACCGGCAGGGGCCTGATGTTCCAGGCCTTTGACGCCAGCCCGCCGGCCAGCGGGCTCTGGCGCGCCGCGCTGGCCCCATCTGACGACGATGGGCCGGACGACGACGCGGTGCCGGCGCAACGCCTGCGCTGCATCTTCATCTCCGACCTGCACCTGGGCACACCAGGCTGCCAGGCCGAGCCGCTGCTGCGCTTTCTGAAAGCCCACCCCAGCGACTACCTGTACCTAGTGGGCGACATCATCGACGGCTGGCAGCTGCGCCGGCGCTGGTACTGGCCGCAATCGCACAACGACGTGGTGCAAAAGCTGCTGCGCCGCGCCCGCAAAGGCTGCCGGGTGATCTTTGTGCCCGGCAACCACGACGAGTTTGCGCGTGGCTTTGTCGGCCACCACTTCGGTGGCATCGAGGTGGTGCAGGAGGCGGTGCATGTGACCACCGACGGCCGCAAGCTGTGGGTGGTGCATGGCGACTACTTCGACGCCGTGGTGCAGTACGCCAAGTGGCTGGCCTACCTGGGCGACAACCTGTACGAGCTGACCCTGAAGCTGAACCGGCACCTGAACAGCCTGCGCGCCCGCATGGGCCTGCCCTACTGGTCGCTGTCCTCGTACCTGAAGAACAAGGTGAAGACCGCGCTGAACTACGTGACCGACTTCGAGGAAGCCGTGGCCGCCGAGGCCCGCAAGCGCGGCCACCACGGCGTGGTCTGCGGCCACATCCACCGCGCCGAGATGCGCACTATCAACGGCACGCTGTACTGCAACGACGGCGACTGGGTGGAGAGCCGCACCGCGCTGGTCGAACACATGGACGGCCGGCTGGAACTGCTGCACTGGCAGGACCCGTCACCGTCTACCGCCCTCACCGTGCCACAGCCACATACCGCCACCGTTTAACCAGGAGAGCCCCATGTCCGACTTCTTCGAACAACTCAGAATCCAGCGCTGGGACGACCACCGCTACTACCACCACAGCCGCATCAACCAGTCGCTGCACCTGGTCAGCGCGCTCAGCTTTGTTTGCGCCTATGCGCTGCTGTTCAAGGACCCGGCGCTGGCCGCGCTGCTGGCCTGGCTGGTGTCGATGACCAGCCGCCAGGCCGGGCATTTCTTCTTCGAGCCCAAGGGCTATGACGTGGTGAACCAGGCCACGCACGAGCACAAGGAAGACATCAAGGTCGGCTACAACCTGCGCCGCAAAGTGGTGCTGCTGGCCATCTGGGCCGCATCGCCGCTGCTGCTGGTCTGGCAGCCCAGCCTGTTCGGCCTGCTGGAGCCGCACACCGGCCTGGAAAGCTTTACCCGCAACACCGGCCTGCTGTGGCTGGCCGTGGGCGTGGGCGGCCTGGTGTTCCGCACCGTGCACCTGTTCTTCCTGAAGGACGTGGAAGCCGGCCTGGTGTGGATGACCAAGATCCTGACCGACCCGTTCCACGACATCCTGCTGTACTACAAGGCGCCTTTGGCCTTGCTGCGCGGCGAGTTAATCGAGCCGCGCCAGGCTGCGCATTAAAACTTCTGCGCCAGCATTTCTCGAAGCACCCGGCGTTTGATCAGCTTGTTGGTCAGCGCCGGGTTATGCCACCACCAGCCATCGGCCTGCATCGCCTGGGCGGCGCGCACGAAGCGCTCGGCCACGGCGGCAAAGTCGGCATCGCTGTAGTTCAGGCTGAAGATGAAACGCCCGGTACCGACCCAGCTCAAGGCCAAGCCTTCGAGCCGCAGGTAATGCTGCAGCAACCAGTTGTAGCAGGCCGGTTGGGTGTAGAGCACGGTCCAGATGGACGACATATGCGCCACCTGCACCGGTACGCCGGCAGCGGCCAGGCGCTGGTTCAAGTCTGCCGCCCGTTGGTCCCAGCGTGCGTCCTGTCCGGTGTACATGGCCTGGATCGGCGCGGTCTCCAGGCTCTGCAGAAACACATTCATCGCGCCCATCACATAGGGGTGGGCATTGAAGGTGCCGCGGGCAAAACAGATGTCGGCCGGGGCCTCGTCGCGGAAGCGCTTCATCCACGCATGCTGGCCGCAGACCACACCCACCGGCAGGCCGCCGCCGAGGGTCTTGCCGTAGGTCACCATATCGGCCTGCACGCCAAAGTATTCCTGCGCGCCGCCGGGCGCCAGGCGGAAGCCGACAAACACCTCGTCGAAGATCAGCGCAATGTTTTTCTCGGTACAGATCTGGCGCAATTGCTTCAACCAGCGTGTCGTGGCAGCGCGGTCGAAATGCGCGCTGCGGCCGCTATCCAGCAGCGAGGAGTCGCCCGGTGCACCGATGTTCGGGTGCAGGGCCTGCAGCGGGTTCACCAGCACGCAGGCGATGTCCTTGCGCTTGCGCAGCACACGCAAGGTGGCCTCGCCCATGTCCTGCAAGGTGTAGGTATCGCGCTCGGTCACCGGGTTGCCGATGCCGGGCTGCACATCGCCCCACCAGCCGTGGTAGGCGCCACAAAAACGCAGCAAATGCGTGCGCTTGGTGTGGTAGCGGGCCAGGCGCACGGCCTGCATCACCGCCTCGGTGCCCGACATGTGGAAGCTCACCTCGTCCATGCCGGAGATGGCTTTCAGCCGCTTAGCGTTGTCGGCCACCACCGGGTGGTAGGAGCCCAGCACCGGGCCGAGTTCGGCCACCATGGCGCTACCCTGGCGGATGCAGTCTTTGTAGAAGTCGTTGCCGAACAGGTTCACGCCGTAGGAGCCGGTGAGGTCGTAGAACACATTGCCGTCCAGGTCGGTCAGGGTCACGCCTGCCGTGGACTGCACGAACGAGCCCGTCTTCAGCGCCTTGCCGAACAGCTCGCGGAACTGGTAGGGCACTTTGTAGGCGGCGATGAACTGCATGTCGGAGATATCGCCCTCGGCCTCGCACGTCAGCTGCAGGCTGTGGGCGAAGCGGCTGGCGTACTCGGCGGCGAGACGGGCCAGCGCGGTCTTGCGCAGCCCCACCACCTCGGGCGGCGCGCCGTCCAGGTCGAAAGCCTGGGCTTCGTCGTAGCCGTAATTCGGCAGCTGTGCCGCCATGCGCCGGGCCATGCGCGGGTGCCCGGTCAGCGAGCGGTGTTTGGCCAGAGACAGTTCCAGCCGCGTCTTCACGCGGGTTGCGCCGTAGAGCAGCGCGACGCCGCCCACGGCAACCCAAGCCATTGATTCATTCACAGATTTTTCCTTTCAAAAGAGATACGACCATGCAGATTCGCCAGCAGATACAGCAACTACTGAAACAGGAAGACCTGAACTTCTTGCTCACCAACCGCCTGCCGCGGCGCTGGCTCACACAGGCCATGGGCTGGTTCAGCCAGATCGAGCAGCCGCTGGTGCGCGATGCGTCGATTGCGGTGTGGAAGTTCTTCTCGGACCTGGACTTGAGTGAAGCGAAGAAGACGCAGTTCAAAAGCATGCACGACTGCTTTACCCGCGAGCTGAAAGACGGCCTGCGGCCCATCGCGCGAGACCCTGCCGTGCTGAGCAGCCCCAGCGACGGCATCGTCGGCGCCCATGGACCGATTGAAGGCAGCCAGGTGTTCCAGGCCAAGGGCTTTCCGTACACGCTGCAGGAGCTGCTGGGCGACGAGGCACACAGCGGTGAATGGCGCGACGGCTACTTCGTGACCCTGCGGCTGACGTCCAGCATGTACCACCGCTTCCACGCACCGCAGGACTGCACGGTGGAGAAAGTCACCTACTTTTCCGGCGACACCTGGAACGTGAACCCGATCGCTTTGAAACGCGTTGAAAAACTGTTCTGCAAGAACGAGCGCGCCTTTCTGAAGACCCGCATCACGGGCGACGGCCCGGCGCGCGGCCAGACGGTTGCACTGGTGCCGGTGGCGGCCATCCTGGTGGCCAGCATCCGCCTGCATTTTCTGGATGTGCTGCTGCACCTGAAGTACCAGGGCCCGAACACCCTGCCCTGCAACGCCCACTTCGCCAAGGGCCAGGAGATGGGCTGGTTTCAGCATGGATCGACCATCATCGTGCTGGCGCCCAAGGGCTTTGCGCTGTGCGAAGGTCTGCGCGATGGCTCAACGGTCCGCATGGGCCAAGCCCTTATGCGCTGGACGCAACCGACGGTTTAGGCTGCACAAACTGGGCCGCGGGCAGGCTGCTGAAGTGCCCGCCGTGGCATTGCACCACGGTGCGCAGGGTGCCGATAAAGCTGTCCACCACCGCAGCCCAGCCCAGGTGGGCCACGCTGGCCGGGGCGTTGAGGCGCAGCGCCTGCAGCCGCTGCGGGTGGCTGGCCAGGGCCGCCGCGGCCTGCACAAACTGGGCTTCCTCGCCCAGCGGCACCAGTACACCGTTGTGCTCCTGGCGGATCAGATGGGCCGCCGCCGCATGCGCATACGACAGCACGGCCAGGCCGCTGGCCAGGGCTTCGGGCACCACATTGCCGTAGGTCTCGGTCATGCTGGGGAACAGGAACAGGTCGCCCGATGCATAGTAGGTGGCCAGCTCTTCGCCCTGGCGCACACCCGCAAAAATCGCCTGCGGGCAGCTGTCCTGCAAGGCCTTGCGCAGCGGGCCGTCACCGACCAACACCAGCCGTGCCGTGGGCTGGCGCGCCTGGACCGCGCCAAAGGCCGCCAGCACGGCGGCCACGTTCTTCTCGCGGGCCAGGCGGCCCACATACAGCGCCACCACGTCCTGCTCGCCCACGCCCCAGCTGGCGCGCAGCGCGCTGGAGCGACGCGCCGGGCTGAACTGGGCGATCTCCACGCCGCGCGACAGCACCGACACATTGCGGTAGCCGCGCGCCTGCAGCGCATAGACCATGGCCGGTGTCGGCACCAGGGTGGCCATGGTGCGGTTGTGCAGCTTGCGCAGGTAGGCGTCGATCGGCGTCTTCAGCAGGCCCAGGCCGTAGTGGCCCGAGTAGTTGTCGAAATTGGTGTGGAACGAGCTGGTCACCGGCAGCTGCAGCTTGCGCGCCGCCGTCACTGCCGACCAGCCCAGCGGGCCTTCGGTGGCAACGTGCACCACGTCCGGCCGCATCTGCTGCCACAGCGCCAGCAGGCGGTTCTTCGACGGCAGGCCGAAGCGGAAATTGCCGTAGCTGGGAATCGGCACGCCGGCGGACAGCACCTCGTCCAGCCCGGCGCGCGGCCCTGGCGCCTCCACCCCCGGCTGGCGCGGCCGCACGATTTGCAGCGCATGGCCGCGCTGCAGCATGCCTTCCACCAGGCGCCCCAGGGTCATGGCGACGCCATTCACTTCGGGCGGAAAAGTCTCGGTCACCAGCGCAATCCGCAGACTGGCCGGTTGTGCAGCGAATGATTCCACGATGATCTCTTCAGCGTTGTTCACGCTGCCGAGACTACGGCCCGCCCATGGCAGATTGATGGCAGGGGCATGTCAGTTTCAAGACACCCCCGAATCTCAATGTAAAAAGTGCCTCTGGCGCTTATTTCACCAGCGCAAGAAGCTACTTTTTATATAGCAAACCAGTCCGCTTATCTGGGCCGGTCGTAGAACGGGAAAGTCATGGGCGCGACCACCGTGACGGCCTCGGCACCGCCGACGCCGCGGTAGGGCGCGAACTCCATGTCGTTCACCGCCAGCAGGCAGGCCTCGTCGAGCACCGGGTTCAGGCTGGACTTGGCGATCCGCTTGCGCAGCACCTTGCCGTCGGCATCCACCAGGATCTCCACGATGACGGTGCTGGTGCGCGAGCGGTCCCGCACCAGATCGGGCGCTGGCGTCGGCACCTTGACCCGCCAGGGGCTGCTGGTGCGCATCTGGGCGATGTCGATCTGCTGGTCGGGCCATGGGGCCTCGGGCGGGGCGGATGCGCAGCCGGCCAGGACGGCCAGCGTGGCAACCAACAATACATGGCGAAAACGATGCTGCATATGTGTTCCTATATTCCGTGTCTGGGCTGCGCGTTCAGCGCAGCAGAGGGGCCAGTTCCTGGTCGATGGCGCCGAACAGGCTGAGGCCGTCCATGCCCTTCATCTCGATGCGCACCGTGTCGCCGAACTGCAGGTAAGCCGTACTCGGCTGGCCGCCGTGCAGCGTCTCCATGGCGCGCTTCTCGGCGATGCAGTTATAGCCTTTGGGCCAGTCGGTCTTGGCCTTGCTGCCCACGCCTGCGTTGGCCACCGGGCCGGAGCCGACGATGCTACCCGCCCGCACGTGGCGGGTGGCGCACAGCTGGGCGATCAGCTGGCCGAAGTGGTATTGCATCTCGGGTCCGGCATCGCACATGCCGACCTTGCGGCCGTTCCAGCTGGTGTGCAGCGGCAGATGCACGCGGCCCTTGTCCCAGGCGTCGCCGAGTTCATCCAGGGTAATGGCGACCGGGCTGAACGCGGTGGCCGGCGCGCTCTGCACCCAGCCCGCGCCCTTGGCCCGCTCGACCGGCTCCAGGCTGCGCAGCCGCACGCTATTGCTCAGCAGCAGCAGACGCACGCCGTCCAGCGCCTGGGCCGGGGTCGAGCCCTGCGGCACGTCGGCGGTGATGGCGGCCAGGCCGGCGCCGAAATCCACGTCCAGCGCCTCCGACTGGCAGCGCAGCAGCTCGCAGGCGCCCAGCAGGTTGTCGCCGCTGCCCGGGGCCAGCACCAGGCCGGGCTCGGCGTCCTGGGCCTGCAGCAGGCTGGGATAGGCCTGGCCCTCCACCCATTGGTAGGCGCGCGGCAGCGGCGCCATGCATTGCAGCGGGTCGAAGGGAAATGTGTGGCGGCCGCGGCCCTGGTTCAGCGCGTCGTACAGGTCTTGCAGCTGCGGGCTGAGGAAGCCCCAGTCGTCCAGTACCTGCTGCAGGCGGCTGGCAATGCCGGTCGCATAATGGGCCGAAGCCAGGTCGCGCGACACCACTACGAGCTGGCCGTCGCGGGAACCGTCTTGGTAGGTGGCCAATTTCATAGGGGAGTCAGCCGGGTGGAGTGGATCAAGCGTTGCATAGACAAATGAGTTTAACGAAGCCCACCCTGCCCCTGCGTGCGCTGCTGCTGATCGGCGGCGGCGTGGCACTGGCCCACCTGCTGCTGCTGCGCGAGCTGCCGGCGGCGCTGCAGGTACAGGGGGAAGCCGCGCCAGTCCGGGCGCTGCAGACCCGCAGCATCCCGCCGCCACCGCCCCCGGTGCAGGCCGCGCCGGCGCCGCCGCCTCCGGTAGCCCGCCCCAAGCCCCGGCCGGCACCGCCCCCCGTGGAAGCGCCCCCCCCCAGCACCACCGTTGCCAGCCTGGAAACCACGGAACCTGTGCCCGCCGAGCCAGCCCCGCTGCCCGAGCCACCGGCCTCGGCGCCAGAAGCTCCGGTGGCAGCGCCCCCAACACCGCCGCCACCGGAACCCGCGGCGTCCGCCCCGGCCCCGCCCGCCCCGCCCGTACTGACCCAGGCCACGGCCTTCGTATTCCCGGCGCCGGTGCGGCTGCTCTACGAACTCAGCGGTGAATCGAAAAAACTGCGCTACCAGGCGCGCGGCGAGCTGCTGTGGCGCCAGGACGGCCAGCACTACGACGCCCAGCTGCAGGCCAGCATGCTGTTCTTCGGCTCGCGCACCCGCACCAGCAACGGCCAGATCACGCCCAGCGGCCTGGCACCGACCCGGTTTTCCGACAAATGGCGCAGCGAACAGGCCGCGCACTTCGACCAGGAGAAGCACCGCGTCACCTTCAGCGCCAACACGCCCGAGGTGGCGTTGCAGGCCGCCGCGCAGGACCAGCTGAGCGTGATTCTGCAAATTGCCGGTATGCTGGCGGCCGATCCGGCCAGCTACCCCGCCGGCAGCGGCATTGCGCTGCAGACCGTAGGCCCCAAGGATGCAGACATCTGGGCCTTCAGCGTCGAGGCACCGGAGAAGATCCGCGTGCCCAGCGGCGAGCTGGAGACCATCAAACTGATCCGCAAACCGCGCAAGGAATTCGACCAGAAGGTCGAAATCTGGCTCGCACCCAGCCTCGGCTACCTGCCGGCGCGGCTAAAAATCACGAATGCCAACGGTGATTTCATCGACCAGCAACTGCGTGGCGTGGAAAAGCCGTAATCTGTAGCTGCCTTGAAAACTACCGAAACGTAGCCATCTGTGCATCAGTGATTGAAAAGGACCGCACCATGAACACGCTTTACGACTCTGAATCCTTTGTGGTGGTCCATATGCAGCCGAATGCCGACCTGGAAGCCTTGCTGCCGCAGATGGACACCGCACCCGCCCCCACGCTGGAGCGCCACGGCTTTGAAATTGTTGACAAACGCTCGGGCAAAGAGGTCTACCTGGATGGCTCCTGGGCCGAGCTGTTCCAGCGCCACATTGCCGCCTGGCAGCAAAACACCCCGACCCAGGAAGAAGTCGAAGACACGCTGGAGCAGTACGCCGGCCTGGCCCAGAACCCGGTCGTCATCCACTAGAGCATGCTGCTGCGCGCCGCCCTGCTGGCCACGGCATTGTTGACGGGCTGCGCCAGCATGTCGCCGAACCGCGCCCTGGCGCTGCTGCCCGCGGATGCCATCCTGCTGGGCGAGCAGCACGACGCGCCCGACCACCAGCGCATCCACCGCGAAACCATAGAAGCCCTGGCCGCCCAAGGCCAACTCGTCGCCGTGGCGATAGAAATGGCCGAACAAGGTCGCAGCACTGCCGCCCTGCCACGCGATGCCGATGCCGCCCAGGTGCAGGCTGCCCTGCAGTGGGACGACGCCGGCTGGCCCTGGGCCGCCTACGGCCCGGCGGTGATAGCCGCGGTGCGGGCTGGCGTGCCGGTACTCGGCGCGAACCTGCCGCGGGCCCAGATGCGCAGCGCCATGGCGAACAGCGCCCTGGACAGCCAGCTGCCCGGCCCGGCACTGAAGGCCCAGCAGCAGGCGATCCGCCTCGGCCACTGCGGCCTGCTGCCCGAAAGCCAGATCGCCCCCATGACGCGCATCCAGATCGCCCGCGACATGGCCATGGCGCAAACCCTGCAGGCCGCCGCCGTGCGCGGCAAGACCGTGCTGCTGCTGGCCGGTGCCGGCCATGTGGACCGCAGCCTGGGTGTGCCGCAATATTTGCCAGAAAATCTGGTATCAAAAGCGGTGCTGCTGCAGGCAGGATCAGCGCCAGAAGCTACTAAAAGCATAGTAAATTTTGATAGCACCTGGCAGACACCCAGCATTCCCGCCACCGACTACTGCGCCAGCCTGCAAAACAAGCTGCCCGGCTGACCCGCAGCCGCAAGCTGGGCGACAATCCAGCCTGTATGACCCCTACCCACAACCACGCCTACATCCTCACCCTGTCCTGCCCCGACCGCCAGGGCATCGTGCATGCCGTCTCCGGCTTTCTGCTGGAACGCGGCAGCAACATCGAAGAGGCCGCGCAGTACAACGACCACGACACCGGTCTGTTCTTCATGCGCGTGCAGTTCGCCTGCGGCGCCGTCAACGCCGCCGACTTGCGCAGCCAGCTGGGCAGCTTTGCCGAAGGCTTTGCCATGCGCTGGAGCCTGCACGAGACCTCGGAGCCGGTGCGCACCGTGCTGATGGTCAGCAAGGAAGGCCATTGCCTGAACGACCTGCTGTTCCGCTGGAAGAGTGGCCTGCTGCCGCTGGACATCCGCGCCATCGTCAGCAACCACCGCGACTTCTACCAGCTGGCGGCCAGCTACAACGTGCCGTTCCACCACATCCCGGTGACCGCCGCCACCAAGGCCCAGGCCGAGGCGCGTGCCTACGAGGTGATAGAGAACGAAGGTGCCGAGCTGGTGGTGCTGGCGCGCTACATGCAGATCCTCAGCGACGACCTGTGCCGCAAACTAGCCGGCCGGGCCATCAACATCCACCACAGCTTTCTGCCCAGCTTCAAGGGCGCCAAGCCCTACTACCAGGCGCACGACCGCGGCGTAAAGCTGATCGGCGCCACCGCCCACTATGTGACGGCGGACCTGGACGAAGGCCCGATCATCGAACAGGACGTGGCCCGCGTGGACCACAGCCGCACGGTAGAGCACTTCACCGCCCAGGGCCGGGATACCGAGAGCCAGGTGCTGGCCCGCGCCGTCAAGTGGCACAGCGAGCACCGCGTGCTGCTGAACGGCCACAAGACGGTGATTTTCAAATAGCGTTGGCCATGACCTCGCCCAGGCGCACGCTGCCAGCGGGTGCCCAGGCGGGGTTGAACGTGAGCGGTCCCTTGGGGAACAGCATCACCACGGTGGAACCCAGCAGGAAGCGGCCCATCTCGTCGCCCTGCTTCAACACCACCTGCTGGTCGTCGTAACGCCACTCGCGCACCGGGCCGCGCGGCGGATTGATCACACCCTGCCAGACGGTCGCCATGCTGCCGACGATGGCGGCGCCTACCAGCACCAGCACGAATGGCCCGCGGGCCGAGTCAAACACGCAGACCACCCGCTCGTTGCGCGCAAACAGGCCGGGCACGCCCTGGGCCGTCACCGGGTTTACCGAAAACAGATCGCCCGGCACATAGACCATGCGCGTCAGCCGCCCATCGCAGGGCATGTGGATGCGGTGGTAGTCCTTGGGGCTCAGGTAGATGTTGGCAAAGTGGCCGTTCTCGAACAACGCGCCCAGCGCCGCGTCGCCGCCCACCAGCGCCGTGGTCGAAAAGGTATGGCCCTTGGCCTGGAAGATCTGGTCGCGCTCAATCCGGCCAAACTGGCTGATCGCGCCGTCCACCGGGCACACCAGGTCGGCCTGGGCCAGCGGACGCGCACCGGGCTTCAGTGCGCGGGTGAAGAACTCGTTGAAGCTGGCGTAGCTGGTGATATCGGGATTGGCCGCCTCGGCCATGTTCACCCCGTATTTGGCTACGAACCAGCGGATGATGCCGGTGGTGATACTGCCGGCGCGCGCCGTGGCCACGTGCCAGCCGAATGCGGTGATGGCGTGCTTGGGCAGCAGGTACTGCAGCCACACTTTGAAACGGTCAGACACGCGCAATCCCCTAGGCAAAAAGGGGGCCATTGTAGCGAGCACCCCCTGGCGTAAGAGGGACAATGCCGGCATGAGTGCTACGCGTATACCCCCAATCCAGTGCCTGCTGACCTTCGAAGCTTTGGCCCGTTTGCGCAGCGTAACCCAGGCGGCCGACGAACTGTGCGTCACCTCCAGCGCGGTCAGCCACCGGGTCAAGCAGCTGGAGCAGATCCTGGGCACCAAGCTGTTTGGCCGGGCCGACTTTTCGCTGACCACCGAGGGCAGCGAGTACCTGGCCCATGTACGCGAGGGCCTGGCGATCCTGGAGCGCTTCCCCAGCACCCAGTCGGCACCCGGCAAACGCAAGCTGCGGCTGGCGGTCACGCCGACCTTTGCCCGGGCCATCCTGATCCCGCGGTTGCGCCAGTTCACCGAGGCCTATCCCGAGATCGACCTGACCCTGCAGGTGTCGATTCCCTTGCTCGACGTGGTGGCCGAAGACGCCGACCTGATGGTGCGCTTCGGCACCGGCCGCTATGCGGATGTAGAGCATGTGTGCCTGACCCGTGACGAGGTCACGCCGCTGGCCTCGCCGGCCTTTGTGCGCGAGCACGGCCCGTTCGACGCAGTCGACGACCTGGAAGGTGCACGCCTGCTGCGCTCGCCGCTCGAGCCCTGGCGTACCTGGTTCGCGGCCCACCAACTGGACTGGCCCGAGCCCGCCGAGGGTTCGCAGTTCAACGACATCGGCCTGATGTGCGATGCCGCAGCCGCCGGCATGGGCATCGCCCTGGTGCGGCTGCGCTTGGGCGCACCCTGGCTGGACAACGGTGCGCTGGTGCGCTTGTACGCGCGCAGCGTGCCCAGCCCGCATGCGCATTACCTGTGCTGGAACACTGGCGCCATGGACCGCTGGGAGTGCGCAGCCTTTGCCGACTGGCTAAAAAAAGCCGTCGCCTGACACTCAATTTTCAAACAAAAAGAGCTGCTGGCGCAGGTACTACGCGCGCCAGCAGCTCTTTTATTGATAGCAAATGACTTATACGGCCTTGGCTTGGGCCAGCAGGGTGGCGGCATCGCTGACTTCAAACTTGCCCGGACCTTCGACGTTCAGGCTGGCGACCACGCCGTTCTTCACGAGCATCGAATAACGGTTGCTGCGCAGGCCCAAGCCTTTGGCGGTCAGGTCCAGGGTCAGGCCGGCGGCCTTGGCGAAGTCAGCGCTGCCGTCGCCCAGCATACGGACCTTGCCAGCGGTCTTCTGGTCACGCGCCCAGGCGCCCATCACAAAGGCATCGTTCACGCTGAGGCACCAGATTTCGTCCACGCCAGCGGCTTTGAAGGCCTCGGCATTGGCCACGTAGCCGGGCACATGCTGGGCCGAGCAGGTGGGCGTGAAAGCGCCTGGCAGGGCGAACAAGGCAATCGTCTTGCCCGCGGTGGCCTTGGCTACGTCGACCGCGTTCGGGCCGATGCTGCAGCCTTCGCCTTCGACTTCGGAGTATTCGAACAGGGTGGTGGATGGAAGGGTATCGCCGACTTTGATCATGGTGTGCTCCTGGAGTGAAAAGAAAAATGGGGCTGTGCCAGCCCCATAAACAAAAACGGTCCACATTGTGGACCGTTTTTTAACTAGTTTGCAGTTTTAGACTGCAATAGCCTTTTGCACCAAGCGGGTAGCAACCCAGTTCTTGGTCTTCGAGATCGGACGGCTTTCCGTGATCTCGATGGTGTCGCCCAGCTTGAACTCGCCCTTTTCGTCATGGGCGTGGTACTTGCTCGACTTGCCAACGATCTTGCCGTAGAGCTCGTGCTTCACACGGCGCTCGATCAGCACGGTCACAGTCTTTGCTCGTTTGTCGCTGACCACCTTGCCAATCAAGGTGCGCTTGAGGGATGTTTTAGCTTCCGTCATGTTTTCGCTCCTTACTTAGCGGTTTTGTCAGCGGCTTGCTTCTCGACAAGAATGGTCTTGGCGCGGGCAATGTCACGACGCGCAGTGCGGATCGTGGCTGTGTTGGTGAGTTGTTGCGTGGCTTTTTGCATACGCAGACCGAAATGGGCGCGTTGCAGCGCTTTCACTTCGTCCTTCAGGCCGGCAACGTCTTTGGTGCGCAGTTCAGTAGATTTGGTCATATCAGTCTCCTGCTTACTGGCCAATCATGCGGGCAACGAAGGTGGTGCGCAAAGGCAGTTTGGCAGCAGCCAAACGGAACGCTTCACGGGCCAGTTCTTCAGGAACGCCGACGATTTCAAAAACGATCTTACCCGGCTGAATTTCAGCCACGTAATACTCAGGGTTACCCTTGCCGTTACCCATACGCACTTCAGCAGGCTTTTGGGAAATTGGCTTGTCGGGGAACACGCGGATCCAGATACGGCCACCACGCTTCACGTGGCGGGAAATCGCACGGCGTGCGGATTCAATCTGGCGGGCCGTCAGACGGCCACGGTCCGTGCACTTCAGACCGAAGTCACCGAACGCAACCGAGCTACCCCGGGTTGCGATGCCGGTGTTACGGCCTTTTTGCTCTTTGCGGTACTTGCGACGCGCGGGTTGCAACATGTTTATTCTCCTTTACCGTCAGCTGCAGCAGGTGCAGCAGGCGCGGCTACTTTACGGACGCGCTGAACGGTAGATTTCGGTGCAGCTGCACCTGTGGCTTCAACAGGCTTGTCGCTACCGTCTGCAGGGGCCGCATTGGCACCTACAGGGCGGCGGGGGGCACGTGCTGGAGGACGGTCATTGCCACCGGGACGGCCACCGCGGTCATCGCGACGGGGTCCACGGGGACGACGTTCTTCTTCGCTGCGCGGCTCTTGCGCGGCGGGGGCATCATTGCGACCCAGGTGGTCACCCTTGTAGACCCAAACTTTCACGCCAATAATGCCGTAAGTGGTTTTGGCTTCGGAGGTGCCGTAGTCGATGTCCGCACGCAAGGTGTGCAGTGGCACGCGACCTTCGCGGTACCACTCGCAACGAGCGATTTCAATGCCATTCAGACGGCCAGACGACATGATCTTGATGCCCAGGGCACCCAGACGCATGGCGTTTTGCATGGCGCGCTTCATCGCACGGCGGAACATGATGCGCTTTTCCAGCTGCTGGGTGATGCTGTCGGCAATCAGCTTGGCATCGATTTCAGGCTTGCGCACTTCTTCGATGTTGACTGCGACGGGCACGCCCAATTGCTTGGCCAGGTCACGCTTGAGGTTCTCGATGTCTTCGCCTTTCTTCCCGATCACGACGCCCGGACGAGCCGAGAAAATCGTGATACGGGCGTTCTTGGCAGGACGCTCGATCAGAATGCGCGAAACCGAAGCGTTTTTCAGCTTGGCTTTCAGGTACTCACGTACCTTGATGTCTTCGGCCAGCATGCCGGCGAAGTCGTTGTTGCTTGCGTACCAACGGCTGGACCAGTTACGGCTGACCGACAAACGAAAGCCGGTAGGGTGGATTTTTTGTCCCATATCTTCCGAACCTCTTAGTTGCCGACCGTCACGTACACATGGCACGTGGGCTTGCTGATACGGTTACCACGGCCTTTTGCACGGGCCGTGAAGCGCTTGAGCGTGGCACCTTGTTCGACGTAGATGGTTTTAACCTTCAACTCGTCGATATCGGCACCGTCATTGTGCTCAGCGTTGGCGATAGCCGACTCCAGCACCTTCTTGATGATCACAGCAGCTTTTTTCTGCGTGAATTCAAGAACGTTCAGAGCTTGGTCTACCTTTTTGCCGCGGATCAAATCTGCGACCAGACGGCCTTTGTCTACTGACAAACGCACGCCACGAAGGACTGCACGTGTTTCCATGGTCTTTCCTTATTTCCGCACGACTTTTTTGTCGGCAGGGTGACCCTTGAAAGTACGGGTGAGTGCGAACTCTCCCAACTTGTGGCCCACCATTTGGTCGGTAATATAGACAGGGACGTGCTGTTTGCCGTTATGCACAGCAATGGTCAGGCCGATGAAATCGGGCAAGATCATGGAACGACGCGACCAGGTCTTAATTGGCTTTTTGTCCTTGGTTGCCACGGCCTTTTCGGCCTTGGCAATCAAGTGGTGGTCTACGAACGGACCTTTTTTGAGTGAGCGAGTCATCTAGCTACCCCTTACTTCTTGCGACGCGACACCACCATCACTTGGGTGCGCTTGTTGTTACGGGTACGGTAACCCTTGGTCAGATTGCCCCAAGGATCGACTGGATGACGGCCTTCGCCGGTCTTACCTTCACCACCGCCGTGTGGGTGATCCACAGGGTTCATCACCACACCGCGAACGGTTGGGCGGATACCCATCCAACGCTTGACACCGGCCTTGCCCAAACGGCGCAGGCTGTGTTCTTCGTTGGCGACTTCACCAATGGTGGCGCGGCATTCGATATGGATCTTGCGAACTTCACCCGAACGCATACGCACCTGGGCGTAGGTGCCTTCGCGCGCCAGCAGCGTCGCGGAGGTACCGGCCGAACGGGCGATCTGCGCACCAGCACCGGGCTTAAGCTCGATGCAGTGGATGGTCGAACCGACAGGAATGTTGCGGATAGGCAAGGTGTTACCAGCGCGGATCGGGGCTTCAGCACCGCTCAGCAGGGTTGCACCGGCTTCCAGACCACGGGGAGCAATGATGTAGCGACGTTCGCCGTCGGCATAGCACACCAGAGCGATGTGGGCCGTACGGTTAGGATCGTATTCAATACGCTCGACCTTTGCGGGAATGCCATCCTTGTTGCGAACGAAGTCCACAACACGGTAATGGTGCTTATGACCGCCGCCGCGGTGGCGGGTGGTGATATGACCATTGTTGTTACGGCCCGCCTTTTGGAACTGGGGTTCCAACAGCGCCGCGTGAGGAGCACCCTTGTACAGGTGGTCACGCGAGATCTTCACCATGCCGCGTTGGCCTGGCGAAGTGGGTTTCATTTTAATGACAGCCATGATTACGCGGCCTCCCCGGTCAGGTTCAGCTCTTGACCTGGCTTCAGCGTCACATAGGCCTTGCGCACGTTGTCGCGGCGACCGATGGATTTGCCAAAACGCTTGGTTTTGCCTTTGGTGTTGACCACAGAAACGCCCTTGACTTCCACCTTGAACATCAGCTGCACTGCAGCCATGATCTCGTGCTTGGTCGCGTCCTGGAGTACCTTGAACGTCACTGCATTGGACTTCTCAGCCACCATGGTTGCCTTTTCAGACACGATGGGAGCGATCAGCACTTGCATCAGACGGCCTTCGTCAAATTGACGGTTGGTCAAGTTCATGCGGCTCATGCGAACATCTCCTGGAGTTTGTCCATGGCAGCCTTGGTCACCAGAACCTTCTTGTAGTGCACCAGCGACACCGGATCGGCGTAGCGGGGTTCAACCACCAGAATGTTCACGAGGTTACGGGAAGCCAGATACAGGTTTTCATCGATTTGGTCAGAAATGACCAGCACGGATGCCAGGTTCATCGCCTTGAACTTAGCCGCCAGCGGCTTGGTCTTGGGCGAATCAACAGTCAACGAGTCCACCACAGCCAGACGGCCTTCACGGGCCAGCTGCGACAGGATCGCGGCCATACCAGCGCGGTACATCTTCTTGTTGATTTTCTGCGTAAAGTTTTCATCAGGCATGTTCGGGAAAATACGACCGCCGCCGCGCCACAGAGGCGAGGAGGTCATACCGGCGCGAGCGCGGCCGGTGCCCTTTTGCTTGAATGGCTTCTTGGTCGAGTGGCGAACCTGCTCACGGTCTTTTTGGGCACGGGTGCCTTGACGCGCGTTGGCTTGGAAAGCGACTACGACTTGGTGAACCAGGTCTTCGTTGTAAGCACGACCGAATACGGTTTCGGGCACATCGATCTTGGATGCGGCCTGGCCTTGGTCATTCAGGAGTTCGAGCTGCATTAGTTCGCTCCTTTTGCTGCTTTGGCCTTGATGGCCGGACGCACCGTCACAAAACCACCCTTGGAACCAGGAACTGCGCCCCGGATCAAAAGCAGTTGACGGGCTTCGTCAATACGGATCACGTCGAGGTTCTGGGTGGTAACGAGGTCGTCACCCAGATGGCCCGTCATGCGCTTACCAGGGAACACACGACCTGGATCCTGGGCCATACCGATGGAGCCAGGAACGTTGTGTGAACGGCTGTTACCGTGCGATGCACGCTGCGAGCTCATGTGGTGGCGCTTGATGGTACCGGCGTAGCCTTTACCAATCGTGGTGCCTTGCACGTCGACTTTTTGACCCACCGCAAAAACAGCGGACACGGGCACAGCAGAACCAGGCTTGTACTGGGCAGCGGCATCCGAGGTAACGCGGAATTCTTGGATGATCTCACCGGCTTCCACGCCTGCTTTCGCAAGGTGACCGGCTGCCGGCTTGGTTACACGCGAAGCTTTGCGTGCACCGAATGTGACCTGCAGGGCCACATAACCGTCATTCTCTTGGGTTTTGATCTGGGTCACGCGGTTGTTAGACACGTCTACCACCGTGACAGGAACTGCGTCCCCTTCATCGGTGAATAGGCGCATCATGCCTACCTTGCGGCCCAGCAACCCTAGGGAGTTGCTTTGACTCATTGTTTTCTCCGTAACTTCCACCCGTGCAACTGCAATTGGCTACACGGTTTGTGTGTGAAAGACTGTTAATAAAACTGCGTAAAAACCCTGACGAATTTCTGCGCAGCCTTGGAGTATAGCCCGCACTTGCCTTTGAGGCAAGTGCGGGCTATTTCCTTGGGTGGTTTGTGGCTCCCGCTTGCACGGAAACCACACCGTTTTGCTTATTGCAGCTTGATTTCGACGTCCACGCCAGCGGGCAGATCGAGCTTCATCAACGCGTCAACGGTTTTGTCCGTTGGGTCAACGATGTCCATCAGACGCTGGTGCGTACGGATTTCGAACTGGTCGCGGCTGGTCTTGTTGACGTGCGGCGAGCGCAGGATGTCGAAACGCTTCATGCGGGTTGGCAAAGGCACGGGACCCTTGACAATCGCGCCGGTGCGCTTGGCGGTATCCACAATTTCAGCGGCCGATTGGTCGATGAGTTTGTAGTCAAACGCCTTCAGGCGGATGCGGATTTTTTGCTTGGTAGACATGGTGCTTCCTTGTCGAATTAAGCAATGATCTTGGCAACCACACCGGCGCCGACGGTCTTGCCGCCTTCACGGATAGCGAAACGCAGACCTTCTTCCATGGCGATGGGGTT
>NZ_JAVDXT010000006.1:0-221268 GCF_031458075.1 Rhodoferax ferrireducens
CGCTGCGAGCTTCTTGGCGGTTTCGGGGGTCAGGGCAACTCGGGTTTCTCCGGTCGCCGTCTCTTGCGGCACGCCTATCAGCATTCTTGTCTCCTTGAAGAATTTGAAAACCATGGCGTATGGATTCGCCACGAAATCAATCGAAGTTCAGCAACACTTTCATCGCCTGCGAGCGGTCGGCCGCGAGGGCGAACGCACGGGCAGAGTCGCGGTACGACAGCGTGGCCGAGATCAGCGGCTTCACATCCACCAGGCCCTTGTTCAAAAACTCCACTGCCATGGCAAATTCCTCGTGGAAGCGGAAGGCGCCGCGCAGGTCGAATTCCTTGGCCACAATGACGTTCATCGGCAGGTTCATGTCTCCGCCCAAGCCCACCTGCAGGATGATGCCGCGCGGGCGCAGCGTATCCAGGGCGCCGCGCAGCGCGCGTTCGTTGCCGCTGGCTTCGAACAGCACGTCGAACGTACCCTTGTCGGCGGTGAAACGCTTCAGGCCGTCCGGTTCTTCGGCTACGTTGATGATTTCGTCGGCGCCCACCTTCTGCGCCTTGCCCAGGGGATGGTGGCTCATGTCGGTGGCCACGATGTGGGCGGCACCGGCGCGGCGTGCGGCGATGATGATCAGCGCGCCGATCGGACCGCAGCCAGTGACCAGCACCTTCTTGCCCAGCAGCGGGCCGGCGCGGCGCACAGCGTGCAGCGCCACGGACAGCGGTTCGGCCATGGCGCCTTCGCCGTCGCTGACGCGGTCGGCCAGCTTGTGCGCCTGGTGGGTGTCGACCACGATCTCTTGGCGGAACGCGCCCTGCACGTGCGGATTGCGCATGGCGCTGCCGTAGTAGCGCATGTCCAGGCAATGGTTTTGAAGGCCTTCCTGGCAGTAGCGGCACACGCCGCAGGGGCGGCTCGGACTTACAGCGATGCGTTCGCCGACGGAAAAGCCGACCACGCCTTCACCCACGGCGTCGATGACGCCGGCGACCTCATGGCCGAGCACCATAGGCTCCTGGATACGGATAGTGCCAAAACCGCCGTGGTTGTAGTAATGCAGGTCCGAGCCGCAGATGCCGCCGCAGCGCACGCGCACGCGCAGCTGGCCGGGGCCGAGTTCGGCGGTGGGAAAAGTTTCGACGCGCAGGTCGCCTGGTGCGTGGATGACGAGTGCTTCCATAGGAGTTTCTTTCAGAGCGTTGCGGTCACGCCGCCATCCACGTACAGGATGTGGCCATTGACAAAGTCGGAGGCCGCGCTGCTGAGGAAGACCGCCGCGCCGCAGAGGTCTTCCACATCGCCCCAGCGGCGCGAAGGTGTGCGGTTGACCAGCCACTGGGTGAACTCGGCGTTCTTCACCAACGCATCGGTGAGTTCGGTCTTGAAGTAGCCCGGGCCGAGGCCGTTGACCTGGATGCCGTGCTGCCCCCAGTCGATGGCCATGCCCTTGGTCAGCATCTTCACCGCGCCTTTGCTGGCGGTGTAGGGCGCGATGCCGGGGCGGCCCATTTCGCTCTGTACCGAGCAGATGTTGACGATCTTGCCGCGCCCGCGTGGAATCATGCACCGGGCCACGGCCTGTCCGACCAGGAAGACGCTGTCTACATTGGTCTTCATCAGTTCGTGCCACTGCGCTTCCTCGAACTGATCAAGCGGGCCGCGGCGCTGCATGCCGGCGTTGTTGACCAAGATGTCGATGGGTGCGATATCACGCTCGATCTGGGCCACCGCCTTGGCTACGGCCGCACCGTTGGTCACATCGAAAGCTGCTGTATGGACAGTCGCGCCCTCGGCACGCAGCGTAGCGGCAGCGGCCTCCAGTTTCTCGGTGCTGCGCGCGTTGAGCACAACGGCGGCGCCCGCCTGTGCCAGACCGCGCGCCAGCGCGAATCCGATGCCCGCGCTGGAACCGGTGATGAGGGCGGTGCGCCCGGTCAGGTCGAATTTTTGAATGAATGTATTCACGGATAAGCCCGGTCGGAGTGTGAAGAAGCCATGGATAGGCCCGCTTGCGAGGTCGACAGCAGCCAGTTCGAGACCGCCTCTATCTGCTTCGGCAAAGGTAGCATGGATGAAATCCGGAAGACGCCGGGTTCGCCGACCGGCGGCTCCAGCGCCATAAATTGGCTGGCAACCAGTTGAGGATGGAAAAAATGGCCCTGGCGTGCGCCGAGTCGCCGCGTCGCTTCTTCCATGTCGAGCTCCATGAAGACGATGCGTAAGCCCGGCACCGCGGCGCGCAGGCGTTCTCGGTAGCTGCGTTTGAGCGCGGAGCAGGTAAGCACGGCGGGGCCGCTCGAGGCCGCCAGACGCGTCCCGAGCAGGTCGAGCCAGGGCAGGCGGTCGGCGTCGTCGAGCGCGATGCCGCGTCGCATCTTGTCCACGTTCGTAGCCGGGTGGTAGTCGTCGCCTTCGATCAGCTGGCCACCGAGCACTTGCGCCAATTGGGCGGCCAGTGTGGACTTGCCGCAGCCGGCAACCCCCATCACCAGCAGCCGGCAGGTCGGTCCGTCCGCCAAATGCGCGGCCACGTCAGCTCCGCACCTGCGGCCTTACCGCATTCACCGGTGTCAGCGGCGCACCGGCCTGAGGGCCATAGCCGAGCGATGCGATCAGGTTGTCGATGGCCAATGCGGCCATGGCGCGCCGGGTGCGCACCGAAGCGCTGCCGATATGGGCTGTGAGCACCGTGTTGGGTGCAGCCAGCAAGTCGGCGTGCACCTTGGGTTCGCCTTCGAAAACGTCCAGGCCGGCGGCCGCGATGGTGCCCGCGCGCAGGGCCGCCGCCAGTGCCGCGTCGTCGACGATACCGCCGCGCGCGATATTGGTGAGTGTGGCCGAGGGCTTCATCAGTGCAATTTCGGCTGCGCCGATGGTGTGGTGGGCAGCTGGGGAATAAGGCAGCACCAGCACCAGGTGGTCGGCCTCCTTGAGTAGCGTCTGCTTGTCTACATACTGTGCGCCGGCTTCGGCCTCCTGCGCCGCGTCGAGTTTCGAGCGGTTGTGGTAGATCACCCGCATGCCGAAGCCGAGTGCGCCACGGCGTGCGATGCCGCGGCCGATGCGGCCCATGCCCAGGATGCCGAGCGTTGCTCCCTGGATGTCGCCGCCGACGAAGTGGTCGTGGATGCCGGTCTTGGTCCATGCGCCGGTACGCACGAAGCGGTCGGATTCGGCGATGCGGCGGGCCGTGGCCATCATCAGCCCGAAGCCATAGTCGGCGGTGGTCTCGGTCAGCACGTCGGGCGTGTTGGTGACGACCACGCCGCGCGCGGTGCAGGCCGCCACGTCGATGTTGTTGTAGCCGACGCCGACGTTGCACACCGCCTTGAGCTCGGGACAGGCGTCGAGCAGGGCTGCATCGATGCGTTCGCTGCCGGTGCTCATCACGCCGGATTTTCCCTGCAGGCGTTCGATGAGTTCAGTCGGACTCCAGATAGTGTCGGAAGGGTTGTCGGTGACATCGAAATACTGGCGCAGGCGGTCGGCGATGTCTGGGAAGGTGGCACGGGTGGCCAGGACGGAAGGTCGCATGGTGTTTGGGGGTCAGTTGTTGCAGCGTGCTTCGAGTGCATCGATGAAGCTGCGATCCCAGCGGCCTTCACGCATGGCGGCCATGGTTTTCTCTTCGGCCACCAGCACCGCACGGGCCTTCTCGATGATCTGTTCTGCGCCTTGGGGAGGGATCGCCAGCAAGCCATCCTGGTCGCCAACCAGGATGTCGCCGGGGTTGACCACCATGCCGCCTACACTGATCGGCACGTTGATCTCGCCAGGGCCGTCTTTGTACGGGCCACGGTGGGTCACGCCACGCGCGTACACCGGGAAGTCGCGCTCGCGGATCTCGGCCACATCGCGGATCGCGCCGTCGATGACCACGCCTGACAACCCGATCCTGGCTGCATAGAAGGACAAGATGCCGCCGACGACGGCGTTGTTCAGGTCTCCGCCGGCGTCAACCACCAGCACGTCGCCGGGGCGGCAGAACTCCAGGGCGCGCAGATAGGTCAGGTTGTCGCCGCCGCGCGAACGCGCCGTGACCGCCGTGCCGGCCATGGTTTCCTTGCCGGGACGGTGGTAGGGGCTCAGACCCGTGGTGCCGATATTGCGGTGCATGCTGTCGCTGAGCGCAGCCAGCGGGAGTGAGCGCAGGGTTTCGAGGATTTTGGTATCGGCCTGGTCGGCAGACGCATTCTTGCGCAGGGCTTTGTATTCCATGGGTGGGCTTTCGGAGCGGGTTTCAACAGGAAAGATTCAATGCAAGGCGGCCACGGCACGCCCGATGCGGGCGCAACCTTCTTCGATCACTTCGATGCTGGTGGCGATCGACATGCGGAAATACGGTGCTACGCCATAGGACGAGCCCGGGATCATTGCCACGCCTTCTGCGTCGAGCAGGTACAGGGCCACGTCCACATCGCTGTCGATCTGTTTGCCGCTCGGCGTGGTGCGGCCGATGAGACCGCTGCAATTGACGAACAGGTAGAAGGCGCCGCCAGGCGTGCGGCAGCCCAGGCCCGGGATAGCGTTGATCAGCGCCAGCGCGCGGTCCCGGCGCTGGCGGTAGGTCTCGACGAAATCTTTGAGGAAACCGTGGTCGCCCTGCAGCGCCGCCAGCGCCGCGGCCTGGCTGATGGTGCAGGCATTGCTGGTGGACTGGGACTGCAGAGTCTCCATCGCACCGATCAGGTCCGCCGGGCCGGCCGCGTAGCCGATGCGCCAGCCGGTCATGGCATAGGTCTTCGACACGCCGTTGATGACCACGCTGCGTTCGTGCAGTTGCGGCTCTATGGCCACGATGTGCGGGAGGGCCTCGCCGTCGAAACGGATGTGTTCATAGATGTCGTCGGTCATGAGCAGCACCTGGGGATGGCGCAACAGCACATTGGCCAGGGCACGCAAGTCCGCCGCGCTATAGGCTGCGCCCGTCGGGTTGGTGGGTGAATTGAGCAGCAGCCAGCGCGTGTTGGGTGTGATGGCGGCTTCCAGTGCGGCAGCGGTCAAGCGAAAGCCATCGGCCTCATCGCAGGCCACCACCACCGGCGTGCCGTCGCAGGCCAGGACCATGTCCGGATAAGAAACCCAGTACGGCGCGGGAATGACGACCTCGTCGCCAGGCTCCAGCGTGGCCGACAAGGCGTTGAAGATCGCGTGCTTGGCACCGCAGGTCACGACCACGTTGCCTGGCTTGTAGCCCAGGCCGTTTTCGCGCAGCAGCTTGTCGCAGATGGCTTGGCGCAGGGCCGGCGTACCCGCCGACATGGTGTAGCGCGTCTCGCCGCGCTCGATGGCGGCGCAGGCCGCCTGGCGGATGTGCGCAGGCGTGTCGAAGTCGGGCTCACCGACCACCAGGTTGACGATGTCGCGGCCCTGGCGGCGCAGCTCGTTGGCGCGGTCTGCTGCGGCACTGCTGGGCGATGGTTTGATGCGGCGCACTCGCGCGGCAATGCGGGAGTCGGAGGGGGAGCGGGACACGGCTTTTCCTTTGGGCTGTGAGATCGGCGTAGCCATGGCGATGGCTGGATGGACAGGCCTGAACGTTACGCGCAGTCGTTTTGGAAAGCCAAGACAAGTTCGCTCTGGCGATATAGGTAGAGCTTATGACCGGCGTTGCCCAGAGTTTTCCCGCCAGAGCCCACCGGGTTAGCACTCTGGCCGCCACGGGTGGGGCGATGCTAGGCTCGCCTTTTGCTTGCTCTCCTCTGAATGAACCTGCGTCGACTCAAATATTTCGTTAAGATCGTGGACATCGGCAGCCTCACACAGGCCGCCCAGGTCTTGTTCATCGCCCAGCCGGCGCTGAGCCAGCAACTCGCCACCCTTGAGGCCGAAGTTGGCCAGCAACTGCTGGTGCGGACCCAACGCGGCGTCACCCCCACCGAGGCTGGCAAGGCCCTGTACCGCCATGCACAGATCATCCTTCGCCAATGTGATCAGGCGTTGAGCGATATGGCCGCCGCCGGCCAGGGGCTTTCGGGCCAGGTGTCGGTGGGCATGGCGCCCGGTACCGCCGCCGCCACGCTGGCCTTGCCGCTGCTGCGCCGGGTGCGCGCGCGCCACCCGGGCATCCTGCTCTACCTGAACGAGAGCTACGGTACGACGCTGAGCGAACTCATCATGAACGGCCGCATGGACCTGGCCGTGCTCTACGGCGACAAGGCCATCCACGGGCTGAAGTTTCTGCCCCTGGTGAAAGAAGCGCTGTACTTGGTTGGCCCGGCCACCGAGCCCCAGCCCGGCGAGAACATCCGCCTCGAAGACCTGCGCGAGGTGCAGCTGCTGATGCCGCGGCCCTACAACATCGTGCGCAAGCTGGTGAACGAGGCCTTCATGCGCGCCGGCATGACGCCGCGCGTGGTGGCCGAGGTGGAGTCGGCCATTACCTTGACTGCGGCCATTGCCGATGGCCTGGGCTCGACCATCCTGCCTGCCTCCATGGCGCGTGGCTTCGTGGCCTCGGGCATGGCCTGGCAGAGCCGCATCGTCGAGCCGGTCATCGAGGCGCCGCTGGCCTTGTGCCAGTCGGACCACTTGCCCCTGTCGGAGCCGGCGCAGGCGGTGCGCGAGATCTTGCTCGAGCTGGTGAGTGATCTCCATGTCGATACGGACCCGGGCTTTCCGTCCGAGAAAGCCATGGCACTGGCGTCCGCGTCCTGATCGCGCCAAGCAGGCGCGCCAAGCGTCATAAGACGTCCTTATCCCGGCAAAGCCAAACGGTCTTGGCGTCGCGGCCCATCTCTGGGTAACTTAACGGCATTCGAACACGCTGATGCACAGCGCGTGAACGCCGCCCGCGAGGGCAGGAAACCCGAGATGAACCTACAGGAAATCAAGGCACTGATCGATGCGATGGCCGCGTCGGACCTCAGCGAGATGGCACTGACCCGCGACGGTACGCAGCTGCGTCTGGTGCGCAGGAAGACGGCGTCCGGCGCCCCCGCGCAGCAGCAGGCGCCAGACCCGCAGGCGGCAACGCCCGTGTCAACACCTGCACCAGTACGTGCCCGGCGCCAGAGTCCACAGCCAGCCGCTGCTGCCACGCCAGCGCCGAGTGCCATCACTACGCCCTTGTATGGCGTCGTGCACTGGCGTCCATCGCCCGATGCGCCACCCTTCGTTGCGCCGGGGCAGGCCATCCAAGCCGGCCAGGTGGTGTGCGTGGTCGAAGCCATGAAGGTTTTCAACGAAATCCGCACTGACGTCGATGCCACGGTGCTGGCCCTGCTGGTCGAGTCGGGTGCCGAAGTCGAAGCCGGCCAGCCGTTGTTGAGTCTGGGTTGAGCATGTTCGACACCGTTTTGATCGCCAACCGGGGGGAGATCGCCTTGCGCATCCAGCGCGCTTGCCGCAGCCTGGGGCTGCGCACTGTGGCAGTCTATTCCGAGGCTGACCGCGATGCGGTCTACGTCACCCAGGCCGACCAGGCCCTGTGCATAGGCCCGGCCTCGCCCGCGCAGAGCTACCTGAACCAGGCCGCGCTGCTGTATGCCGCCAAGCTCAGCGGCGCGCAGGCCATCCATCCGGGCTACGGCTTCTTGTCGGAGAACGCCGGTTTCGCCGCGCGTGTGGAAGCGGCCGGCCTGAGCTTCATCGGACCGCCATCGGCATGCATCCGCACCATGGGCGACAAGGTGGCCGCCAAGCGCGCGATGCGCGCGGCCGGCGTGCCCTGCGTGCCCGGACCCGACGGTTCGCTGCCCGACGACAACGCGGCCATCCTGGCCATCGCGCGCGAGATCGGTTACCCGGTGATGGTCAAGGCCGCTGGCGGCGGCGGCGGGCGCGGTATGCGCATCGTGCAGGCCGAGACCGAGCTGCTGGACGCCATGGCGCTGACCCGCGAGGAAGCCCGCCGGGCCTTCGGCAACCCCGAGGTCTACATCGAGAAATTCCTGGGCCATCCGCGCCACGTGGAGATCCAGGTGCTGTGTGATCGCCATGGCCATGCGCTGTGGCTCGGCAGTCGCGACTGCTCGCTGCAGCGGCGCCACCAGAAGGTGCTGGAGGAAGCCCCGGCACCGGGCATTGACCGCATCCTGCTGGCCAAGGTGGGCGCGCGCTGTGCCGAAGCCTGCCAGCAGATCGGCTACGTGGGCGTGGGCACCTTCGAGTTTTTGTTCGAAGACGGCGAGTTCTTCTTTATCGAGATGAACACCCGGCTGCAGGTCGAACATACGGTCACCGAGATGACCACCGGCATCGACATCGTGCAGCAGCAGATCCGCATGGCGCGCGGCGAACAGCTGGCGCTGACGCAAGACCAGGTCGGCTGTTTCGGCCACGCGCTGGAATGCCGCATCAACGCCGAAAACCCCGAAACCTTTGCCCCGGCGCCGGGCCGCATCACCGCCTGGCAGCCCCCGGGCGGTTTTGGCGTGCGGGTCGATTCCCACGTGAGCGCGGGCTACCGCGTGCCGCCCTATTACGACTCGATGATCGCCAAGCTGATCGTGCACGGCAGCTCGCGCGCCGACGCTCTGGCCCGCATGCGCCTGGCGCTGGCCGAGATGCATGTCGAGGGCATAGCCACCAATGTGCCGCTGCACCGCGAGATCATCGAAGACCCCGGCTTCCAGCAGGGCGGCGTCGACATCCACCACCTTGAACGCTGGCTGCAGCGGCGCGCCACGGGGCGTGCAACCGAAAAAGAACGTACATGAACCGCGCCAAGACCTACTCTCCGAACCTGACCCTGCTCGGCACCACGGCGCTGCTGTTCGAGGCACCCGGCCCGCTGGAGCTGGCGCCGCAACAGCGCATCTGGGCTATGGCGGGCCGGCTGCAGGCCCTACCCGAAGTGCGCGAAGCCGTGCCCGGCATGAACAACCTGATGCTGACCTTCGCCCGGCCGCCGCGCACACTGGCCGCGCTGCAGGCGCTCGAGGCCAGTGTGCTGCAGGCCTGGGAGGAAACCGAGCCCTTGCCGCTGCAGGGGCGCATCATCGAGCTGCCCGTGGTCTATGGCGGCGCGGGCGGCCCGCACCTGGCCGACGTGGTGACGCACACCGGGCTCAGCATCGACGAAGTGGTGGCGCTGCACTGTGCGCCACTCTATCCGGTGTATGCGCTGGGCAGCCATCCCGGCTACTGCTACCTGGGTGGTATGGACGAGCGCATCGCCACGCCGCGCCGCGCCGTGCCCATCGTGAACCTGCCCGGCGGCTCGGTGTCGATCGGCGGGGTGCAGACCGGCGTGTCGGCTTCGGCCGGCCCGAGCGGCTGGAACACCATCGGCAGCACCACCATGGACTTCTTCCACCCGGAGCAGGACCCACCGGCCGTGCTGCAGCCGGGCGACTGCGTGCGCTTCCGCGTTCAGGACATCGTTAGGACCTGTTAACACGATGGATACCAGATGCGTTGCTGTTCAAAGGGCCAGAGGCGAGGCGCAAAACGCAGCCGGGGTGAACCCCGGCCAGGCTGTGCAACGCTGCGGCTGGTCCTTTGGGCTGCAACCCGCCGGGAACGTGGTTAAAAAACCGCCACTCCGCGTTGCAGTCCTAGGCCAGGCGGCCAGCCTGGCCGTCGTCCCGCGCCTTGATTGGCGCTTTTTTAACCACGTCCGCACTTGCATCCATCGTGTTAACAGGCCCTAGATGATTGAAATTCTTTCCTCCACCGCACTCGCCACCGTGCAGGACGCGGGCCGCCTGGGCAGCCTGCGCTTCGGCGTTGGCACCGCCGGCGCGATGGACCAGCTGGCACTGGCCGTCGGCAACCTGCTGCTGGGCAATCCTGCAGGTGCTGCCGCGCTGGAAATCCCCGTCTATCCGTTCCAGGTTCGCTTCACCGAGGATTGCGCCTTTGCGCTCACCGGCGCCGATTGCCAGGCCCGGCTGGACCAACGCGCGCTCGCACCCTGGTGGGTCCACCAGGCGCGCCAAGGCCAGGTGCTGACGCTGGACCTGCCGCTGGCGGGCTCGGGCAGCCGAGCCTATTTGGCGCTGGCCGGCGGCATCGACGTGCCCGAAGTCCTGGCCTCGCGCAGCACCCAGCTGCGCGGCGGCTTTGGCGGGCTCGATGGCCGGTCCGTGCGGCAAGGCGATGTGCTGCGCGCGGTCAGACCGGGGGGGGAACCTGCGGTGGACTTCGGCGTTTTGCCCCCAGCCATCGCCCTGCCTTTGATACGCGACGGTCTGCCCGCCGTGCGGGTGCTGCCCGCGGCGGAATACGCCTGCTTCAAGGAAGATTCGCGCGCCGCCTTCTGGGCCGGTGCATGGAAGATCACCGCGCAAAGCGACCGCTACGGCTACCGCATGCAGGGCACGCCGCTGGTGCCGATCGAGGCGATGGAGATCCGCTCGCACGGCATCGTGCCCGGCGTGATCCAGGTGCCTTCGGGCGGCCAGCCCATCGTGCAGATGCGCGACGCCCAACCCTCGGGTGGCTACCCCAAGTTCGGCACCGTGATCGAGGCCGACCTCTGGCGGCTCGGTCAGGCCGCGATCGGCAGCCGCGTGCGCTTCGTCGAGGTCGACTATGAGGCGGCCGTGGTCGCTCTCGACGAGGTACAGGTCTGGCGGGACGAGGTCGGCCGGATGATCGATCTGCAGCGCTGGGCGCTGCAAAGGATTTGACGATGCAGACCCAAGACATAAGCCAACTGGCCGCATGGCTGGCCGAGACCGACATCGACTTCCTGGAGCTACATGGTCCGGACGAGCAGATCGAGATCCACCGGGATGGCAGCACCAACGCGGCCATCGCGCAGCCGATGCCACCCGAGCCAATACCTGCTCACAGGACGGCCCACACGCCGGTCCGCGCCACATCCGTCGGCGTGCTGCTGGACCGCATTCCCGGCCACGCCACGCCACTGTGGTTGCCCGGCAGCGCTGTCCAGGCCGGCAGCCTGCTCGGCCTGCTGCAGGTCGGGCCGCTGCTGCTGCCGGTGCACGCCCCCTGCGACGGCTGGCCGGGCGAATGGCAGGTGCCACCGGGCAGCACGGTCGGATATGGCACGACGCTTTTGGACATCGACACCGAGCCTGTGGCCGACGCAATTTAAGGAGGAGTTTGCAATGGACATCGACTTGAACGCGGACCTCGGTGAAGGCTTCGGCCCCTGGCGCATGGGCGACGATGAGGCTTTGCTGAAGATCATCTCTTCGGCCAATATCGCCTGCGGCTTTCACGCGGGTGACCCGGTCATCATGGAGCGCACGGTACGACTGGCTGCCACCCGCGGCATCGACATCGACATCGGCGCGCATGTCGGCTTCCCCGATCTCATGGGTTTCGGGCGCCGGCAGATGCAGATCGACCCGACCGAGCTGGCCAGCCATGTGATCTACCAACTGGGTGCACTGGCCGGCATCACCCAGGCCTGCGGCCGGCGCATGACACACATGAGTTTCCATGGCGCGCTCGGCAACATGGCTGCAGCCGATCCGGTGCTGGCGATGGTGCTGGTCGAAGCCGTGGCCCGCTTCGATGCGGGACTGATCATCAGCTCGTCGGCCAGCCTGGCCATCGAACGCGCGGGCGACCACCACGGGCTGCGCGTGGCCAGCAGCTTCCTGGCAGACCGCGCCTGCGATGACAACGGCCTGCTGGTGCCACGCAAGCTGCCCGATTCGGTGATCCACGACAGCGAAAAAGTGCTTGAACGGGTGACGCAACTGCTGGAAGAAGGCACGGTCACCAGCTACAGCGGACGCAAGATCCCCATGCGGGCCAGCTCCATCCTGCTGCATGGCGACACCCCTGGCTCGGTGGCCCTGGCCGAGGCCGTGCGGGCCAAGATCGAAGCCACTGGCGGGCGCATTGTGCCGATCTCGCGGCAGTCGCCATGAAGACCCGCACTCCACCCCATAGGGCACCAATGTGGCGTTTTTCTGCCTGGCCGTGCACTGTAGCGGAGCAACATAAGGGCAGCTTATCGCCTCACAGTCAATCCGTCTTGGCGCTATCGACACCGCGTCGATAAAGTCAGTCCATTCGTGGTCACGCCGCCTGCACGACGCAGGTATCCAGGCTTCGGCCCCCCACAAGAAAGAAACCCGACATGCCTTTTTCTGACTACAAAACCGCTCTCGTGACCGGTGCCTCCTCGGGCATCGGCGCGGCCACCGTTGAACGCCTCTGCGCCGAAGGCCTGCAGGTCCACGCCCTGGCCCGTAGTAGCGGTAAGCTGGCTGAACTCGCCGCGCGCACCGGCTGCATTCCCCACGCCATCGATGTCAGCGACCTGGCCAGCGTGACGCGCCTGGCCCAGGAAATCGAATTCGATGTGGTAGTCAACAATGCCGGTGTGGACCGGCCAGGCTCGATCCTGAAGGCCGACGCGGAAGGCATCGACTTGCTCATCGATGTGAACCTGCGTGCTGTGCTGCACATCTGCCGGCTGACCCTGCCCGGCATGGTGGCGCGCGACCGCGGCCACATCATCAACATCAGCTCCATTGCTGGGGCCTACAACTTCGGCGGTAACAGCACTTACCACGCAACCAAGGCCGCGGTCAGCATGTTGTCGCGCCAGTTGCGCATCGATGCTTTTGGCAAACGCGTGCGAGTCACCGAAATCTGCCCCGGCCGCGTGGCCACCGACATCTTTGCCCATGTGCACGGCGACAGCGCCGAGATCCACGAACGCTTTGTTGAAGGCTTCGAGCTACCGCAGGCCGAAGACATCGCCAACGCCATCGCCTTCGCCATTGCTGCACCGATTGCCGTCAACGTCGGCCACATGGAAATCACCCCGACGCTGCAGGTGCCCGGCGGGCTGTCGACGACACGCCCCGAACGCCCGCAAGCCTGAGGCCAGCCACGCACCCCCCGTCCTTCAGAAGCCGCGTATGAAAAACTTCGACCTGATGGCCATCCTGCTGAATGCCGAGTTCGGCGCCATGCTCCTCAAGGGCATGCGGATGACGCTGCAAATCGCCGCGGGCTCCTGGCTTTTGGCGATGGCACTGGCCCTGGTGCTGCTGGTCGTGCGGCTCATGCCCAGTCGCATCGCCGAACGCGCGGTCGGGGCCTATGTGTCCTACCACCGTAATGTGCCCACGCTGGTGCAGTTGATGCTGTGGTACTTCGGCATCTCCAGTCTATTGCCCAACGATATGCAAGGTTGGCTGTCGGAGCACAACGGAGAGGCCCTGTTCGCCATCGTCGCGCTCGGCCTGTGCCAGGCCGCCTACTTCAGCGAAGACCTGCGCTCCGGCCTGCGCTCCATACCCGACGGGCAGACCGAGGCCGCACGCGCCCTGGGCCATAGTTACCTCAGCGCGATGCGCTACGTGATCCTGCCGCAGGCGGTGCGCAATGCCGTGCCGGCACTGGTGAACCACAGTGTCTCGCTGTTCAAGAACAGCAGCCTGGCCATGGCCATCGGCGTAGCCGAGCTGACCCACGCGGTGAAGGAAATCGAAAGCCAGAGCTTCCGCACCTTCGAGGCCTATCTGGTGGCCACCCTGGTCTACCTGGGCTTCTCGCTGCTGATCATGGCCGCCGGCGCCTGGTTGTCCAAGCGCTACAGCATTGCCGGGGCGAGATAAGCATGATCGATCTGTTCAACATCCTGCGCGACAACTGGCTGCTGCTGCTGGTCGGCCAGTACCCGAATGGCCCGATGGGCGGCATTGTCTGCACGCTGGTGCTGTCGGTACTGGGCATTGTGCTGGCCTTCCCGCTGAGCGTGCTACTTGCGCTGGCCCGGCTCTCGCCCTGGCGCGTGCTGCGCTGGCCCACCACCGGCCTGGTCTACGTGGTGCGCGGCGTGCCGCTGCTAATGGTCATTCTGTGGGTGTACTTCCTGGTGCCGCTGCTGATCGGCCGCAACGTTTCTGGCTTCACCACCATGCTGTGTACGCTGGTGATTTATGAAGGCGCGTACTTGTCTGAAGTGGTACGCGCCGGCATCCAGGCGTTGCCCAAGGGCCAGCTCGAAGCCGCCCGGGCTCTGGGCAACAGCTACCTCGGCGCGATGTGGAGCGTCATCCTTCCGCAGGCGCTGTACAACATGCTGCCCAGCCTGCTGAGCCAGTTCGTGTCGGCGATCAAGGAGACCACGCTGGGCTATGTGATCAATGTGCAAGAACTGACTTTCGCCGCCAACCAGATCAACAACCAGCTGCTGACCAAGCCCTTCCACGTGTTCTTCATCCTGGCGGTGACTTACTACGTGGTCTGCTACAGCCTTACCCAGTTGGCGCAATGGTTGGAGCGGCGCGTGGCGCGCAAGCGCCGCGGCCAGCTGGGCACCGCACCCGCCGCGTTGCAGCCCGCGGGCGCAACGGTTGAATCCTGAACTTTCCGTCCAAAGAGACCACCATGATCTGTTTCAACGAAATCAACAAATGGTACGGCAGCTACCATGCCCTGATCGACATCAATGCCGAGGTCAAGAAGGGTGAGGTGGTGGTGGTGTGCGGCCCCTCGGGTTCGGGCAAGTCCACGCTGATCCGCACGGTCAACCGGCTGGAAGAAATCAAGTCGGGTCAGCTGCTTTTTGATGGCAGCGACATCCACGCGCCGATGAGCAGCCAGGCGTTGAACCGCCTCCGTAGCCGGATCGGCTTCGTCTTCCAGAGCTTCAATCTGTTCCCGCATCTGTCGGTGCTGGAGAACATCATGATGTCGCCGATGCGGGTGCGTGGCGTGGGCAGCAGCGACGCCAAGGCCAAGGCGCAGCAGCTGCTGGACCGCGTGGGCCTGTCGAGCAAGGCCGACGCCTATCCTGCGCAACTATCCGGCGGCCAGCAGCAGCGCGTGGCCATTGCCCGGGCCCTGGCCATGGAGCCGCCGGCGATGCTGTTTGACGAGCCGACCAGCGCGCTCGACCCGGAAATGGTGGGTGAGGTGCTGTCGGTGATGCGCAGCCTGGCCAACGACGGCATGACCATGATGTGCGTGACCCACGAGATGAACTTCGCGCGCGAAGTGGCCGACCAGATCTGGTTCATGGATGCCGGCCGCATCCTGGAGACGGCGACGCCGAGGGAGTTCTTCAGCAACCCGCAGCACCCGCGCGCCAAGCGTTTTCTGTCCGACCTGCGGGCGCATTAGCCACCGCAGCTTCCGAGTTTCCTCCACGTTCTTTTTTCACCCCAGGAGTTCACCATGTTCCATACCTCTCGTCTTCCCCGCATGACGGCGGTCGCCGCTCTGCTTGCTGTCAGCTTCGCCGCCCAGGCCGACCAATGGCAGGACATGGTCCAGCGCAAGGAGCTCAAGTGCGGCACCTTCGCCGACGTGCCGCCCTTTGCGGCGCCCGATCCCAAGACCCGTGAGATGGTCGGCTTCGACGTCGACATGTGCAATGCCATTGCCAAGCACCTGGGCCTGACGGCGGCCATTACGCCCTTGTCGGTGGAGGCCCGCGTGCCCGAGGTCAAGATGGGCCGGGTCGACCTGACCGTGGCCAACCTGGCCTACACCAAGAGCCGCGGTGAGCAAATCCAGTTCAGCGACCCTTACTACATCGCCAAGGAAATGCTGGCGGTGAAGGCGTCCGATCCGGGCACCACCAAGGCTGACTTCAAGGGCAAGCGCCTGAGCTCCACCAAGGGTTCGACCTCGGAGTTGTCGATCAAGATGAACGGCTCCGAGCCCGTCACCTTCCAGGACACCGGCTCTGCCTACATGGCCGTGCAGCAGAACAAGTCGGTCGGCGTTGTCGCCAACACCATGACCATCACCAAGCTGGTGAACCAGTCCAAGACCGCCGGCGTCGAGCTGAAGATGATCAAGGACCCGATGGTGTTCCAGCCTATCGGCGTCGGCATGAAGAAGGATGAACCCGTGCTGCTGGCCAAGGTCAATGCCGCGCTGGTGGCCATGGACAAGGCCGGTGAAATCGACCAGATCTGGGCCAAGTGGATCGGTCCGAACACGGAGTTCAAGCTGGTGCGCGAGGAGAAAGTTACGCCGCTGGCGGAACTGAAATTTGAACTGCTGCCCTGAGTAAAACGCAGTCCATTGGTCCGTCGAAACCAGGGTAGCAGCCGGACGCGGCCATGGCTGCTACAGCCGGAAGAACCAGCGAACCGAGTGGAAGAAGATCGGTGCTGCAAAGCACAGCGCATCGACCCGGTCCAGCAGTCCGGTGGCGCCGGTGATGGACTGGCCCTGGTTGCCCCAGTTGGTGATGCCGCGATCGCGCTTCAGCGCCTTCATCACCAGATGCCCGGCGGTACCGGCGATGCAGGCAATCAGCGCCATGGCCAGCGCCTGGCCGGGCTTGAACGGGGTGATGGCCGACAACAATCCGCCCAGTGCGCCGCCGACCGCCACGCCAATTGCCCAACTGCTCCAGTTGAAGCTCTGGCTGATGTGGGGTGCGCGCGGCGGGCGCTGCAGCTTGCGGGCCGCCAGGTGCTGTACCAGCATGCAGGTCTGCACCACCAGTACCAGGAAGAACACCAGGAACGCGCTTTTGTCCTGGTAGCCGGGAATCTCCAGCCGCACCAGCGCCGGCACATGGCTGGTGCCGTAGACGCAGACCATGATGCCCCACTGCATCTTGGCGTTGCGCTCCAGAAAGCGGTGCGGGTCGTCGGCCAGCGCGCCGACCAGCGGCAGGGCCAGAAACACATAGACCGGGATGAACACCGTGAACAGGTCGAAATGCCGGCCACCGACCAGCCAGAACTGCACCGGCAGCACCACGAAGAATGCCAGGATCAGGCTGCGGTGGTCGCCTCGGTGGGTGGGCGACAGGGTGATGAATTCGCGCAGCGAAAAAAACGCCACCATGGCAAACAGTGCAATCGCCACCACCCCGCCCAGCACCCAGCTGAGCCAGAACATGCCGGCCATGAACCATGTGTTCTGCAACAGCCGGCGCAGGTTCTGCAGCTCGTGCCCGAAGGCTGCGCCAAAGCTGTCGTCCCGGCGCTCGCGCAGTGACACCAGCAGTAACGCGCCGCTGGCCAGCACCAGCACACCAAACACCAGAATGAACAAGGCCCCGACTTGCTGGGAGGCGGTGAGGCTGCGCAGGAACTGGTTCAATTGCTCACCCCCAGGCTGCACACTTCGTGTTTTCGCCAACCCCCTTGCAGGGGGCAACACCAGCAGCCTGGCAAAGCCAGTTCTGCGGTGTTTCTGGAAGGCGTGCGTTCTGGCCTTATTTCGGGGGGTGTAATTGCCATTCGGTTTAAATATCTCTCAGCGCGATGACGTTCAGCCGCGCCCGGTCCAGGAACGCGCGGCGTTCCTCGCCGGGCTCGACCTGCATGGGCGTGCCGAAGGTTACCGAGCACAGCACCGGCACCGGGATCACCTCGCCCTTGGGCATCACGCGCTGCACGTTGTGGATCCAGGTCGGCACCAGCACCACCTGGGGGAACTGGGTGGCCAGGTTGAACAGGCCGGCCTTGAAGGGCTGGGGCTCGGGCGCATGGCCGCGCGTGCCCTCGGGGAACAGGATGATGGAGTCGCCGCTCTGCAGCGCCTCGACCAGCGGCTCCAGCGGGTCTTGCTCCACGCCTTGCGCGTCCTTGGTGCGGCTGCGGTCCACGTAGATGGCGTTGAAGACCGCGCTGGTCAGCCATTTCTTGAAGCGGGAGGCGGTCCAGTAGTCCTTGGCGGCAATCGGCCGGGTGATGCTGCGCAGCTCTTGCGGCAGCGCGGCCCACATCAGGATCAGGTCGATATGGCTCTGGTGGTTGGCAAAATAAATCCGCTGTTCGGCCTTGGGCGGGCAGCCGTGCCAGCGCGCCTGGGCGCCTGTGAGCAGCCGCACAATGGCCAATAAAACAAAACCCATGATCTTCGCAAGCATGGCAGCGATGATAAGCGGGGTCGAATTTCAGGCATCAAAAGTGGATCTGGCGCTTATTGAATAAGCGCAGGTAGCTATCGATTTTGAAGCGAACCCCGGATGACAAGGGAAATCCCTAGTTTTCAGATTACATTAATTAATGAAAAATTAATGCTATCGGCGGGGCATGGTGCCGCGCTGAGCCAACCCTTTGCTCTCACCCCACTTTTGAACGGGGAACGGCAAATCCAGGAGACTGATAGATGTTGAAGCTTTCCCAATTGGCACTTGCCATGGCCGCCGTGGTATCCGCTGGGGCCATCCAGGCCGGTGAAGTCGAAGTCCTGCATTACTGGACTTCCGGCGGTGAAGCCAAGTCGGTCGCCGAACTGAAGAAGATCATGCAGGCCAAGGGCCATGTGTGGAAGGATTTCGCCGTGGCCGGCGGCGGTGGCGACAACGCTGCCACCGTGCTGAAGAGCCGTGTGGTGTCGGGCAACCCGCCTGCTGCTGCCCAGATCAAGGGCCCAGCGATCCAGGAATGGGCTGCCGAAGGCGTGCTGGCCAATCTGGACGCAACCGCCAAGGCCGAAAAATGGGACAGCCTGCTGCCCAAGGCCGTGGCCGATGGCATGAAGTACAAGGGCAACTACGTGGCCGCTCCGGTCAACGTGCACCGCGTGAACTGGGTGTGGGCGAACCCCGAAGTGCTGAAGAAGGCTGGCGTGGCCGGCATGCCCAAGACCTATGACGAATTCTTCGCCGCTGCCGACAAGATCAAGGCCGCCGGCCTGATCGCGGTGGCCCACGGTGGCCAGAACTGGCAAGACTTCACCACCTTTGAATCGGTGGTGTTGGGTGTGGGCGGCGCCAAGTTCTACAGCGACGCGCTGATCAAGCTGGACCAGAAGGCTCTGACCAGCCCGACGATGCAAAAGTCGCTGGAAACCTTCCGCAAGATCAAGGGCTACACCGACGCTGCCTCCGCAGGCCGCGACTGGAACCTGACCACCGCCATGGTCATGCAAGGCAAGGCCGGCTTCCAGTTCATGGGTGACTGGGCCAAGGGCGAGTTCCTGGCTGCAGGCAAGGTGCCAGGCAAGGACTTCCTGTGCGCTGCCGCTCCTGGCACCGCCACGTCCTACACCTACAACATCGACTCGTTCGCCATGTTCAAGCTCAAGTCCGCCGATGCGCAAAAAGCCCAGGGCGACCTGGCTGCGGCCATCATGGGCACCGAGTTCCAGGAAATCTTCAACCTGAACAAGGGCTCGATCCCGGTGCGTCTGAACATGAACCTGGACAAGTTTGACGACTGCGCCAAAACCTCTGCCAAGGACTTCGTGGCCACCGCCAAGACTGGCAGCCTGGTGCCTTCCATCGCCCACGGCATGGCTGTCAGCCCCGCGGCTGAAGGCGCGATCAAGGATGCGGTCAGCCAGTTCTGGAACGACGACAAGATCTCGGTAGCCGCAGCGATGAAGAACATCGCTTCTGCTGCGCAAACGAAGTAACTTGCTCACCCCCAGGCTGCGCGCACTGCGTGTCGCTTCGCCAACCCCCTTGCAGGGGGCGAACCCGACGGCCCGGCTAAGCCGGTTCCGTGGGTTCTCTGGTGAAGACAGTGGCGACTATTGCGGCGGCCTTCCCCATTCCGTTGGTACGGGGTGGGGCCTTATTTTTTGAGAGCCTTCCCCCCATGAAACTGAATTTTGAGCAGGCACTGCCCAAGCTGGTAATTGCGCCCGGCTTTGTGCTGGGCTTCGCCTTTATCTATGGGCTGATGATTTGGAACGGGGTGCTGTCGCTGACCGCCTCGCGCATGCTGCCCAACTACGACGAGTTCGTCGGCCTGGCGCAGTACGCCAAACTGTTCGAGATGGACCGCTGGTGGCTGGCCCTGAAGAACCTGGGCATCTTCAGCGTGTTGTACGTGGGCGGCGCGATGCTGATCGGCATGGCCCTGGCCATCGTGCTGGACCAGAAGGTTCGCGCCGAAGGCCTGCTGCGCACCATCTACCTGTACCCGATGGCGCTGTCCTTCATCGTCACCGGCACCGCCTGGAAGTGGATGCTGAACCCCAGCCTGGGCCTGGAAAAACTGATGCACGACATCGGCTGGACCAGCTTCAGCTTCGACTGGCTGATCCAGAGCGAAACCGCTATCTACTGTGTGGTGATTGCCGGCATCTGGCAGTCGGCCGGCTTTGCCATGGCCTTGTTCCTGGCCGGCCTGCGCGGCATCGACGACAGCATCATCAAGGCCGCGCAGATCGACGGCGCCAGCCTGCCGCGCATCTACTGGCGCATCATCTTGCCTATCCTGCGTCCGGTGGTGTTCTCCACCATCATGGTCTTGTCGCACCTGTCGATCAAGAGCTTCGACCTGGTGATGGCCTTGACCGGCGGCGGCCCCGGCTATGCGACCGACGTGCCCGCCACCTTCATGTATGTGATGAGCTTTACCCGCGGCCAGATCGGCCTGGGCGCTGCCAGCGCCACCATGATGCTGGCCACCGTGGCCGCGATCGTGGTGCCCTATTTGTACAGTGAGTTGCGGAGCAAGCCCCATGATCGCTAAGAACCTGTCCCGTGTATTGATTTATGGCGTGCTGCTGCTGGCGGCGTTCTTCTTCCTGGCGCCCATGTATGTGATGCTGGCCACCTCGTTCAAGGACGCTGAAGAAATCCGCAGCGGCAACCTGTTGAGCCTGCCGCACGCGCTGAACTTCGAGGCCTGGCAACTGGCTTGGTCCACCGCCTGTACCGGCACCGACTGCCGTGGCCTGCAGCCCTTCTTCTGGAACTCGGTGCTGATCGTGTTTCCGGCCGTGATTATCTCCACGCTGTGGGGCGCGATCAACGGCTATGTGCTGAGCCTGTGGAAGTTCAAAGGCAGCGAAGTGCTGTTTGGCTTCATGCTGTTTGGTGTGTTCATGCCGTTCCAGGTGGTGCTGCTGCCGATGAGCCAGATACTGGGCTGGCTGGGTATTTCCAGCTCGGTCTACGGCCTGATCTTTGTGCACTGCCTGGCCGGTCTGGCCGGGACCACGCTGTTCTTCCGCAACTACTACGCGGCCATCCCGAAAGAGCTGGTGAATGCGGCGCGCATCGACGGCGCCGGCTTCTGGCGCATCTTCATCCGCATCATCGTGCCGCTGTCCACGCCTATCGTGATGGTCACCTTGATCTGGCAGTTCACCAATATCTGGAACGACTTCTTGTTCGGCGTGGCCTTTAGCGGCGCCGACAGCAAACCCATCACCGTGGGCCTGAACAATATGGTCAACACCACCAGCAGCGTGAAAAACTACAACGTGGACATGGCGGCTGCCGTGATCGCGGGCTTGCCCACCATCCTGATCTACGTGTTGGCAGGCAAATTCTTCGTTAAAGGACTGACGGCCGGCGCCGTCAAGGGATAAGCACATGGCATCCGCACTCAAAATTTCTGGCATCCGTAAAACCTTCGGCCACGGCGACAAAATGGTCGAGGTGCTCAAGCGCATCGATATCGACGTGGCTCCGGGTGAGTTTTTGATCCTGGTCGGTCCGTCCGGCTGCGGCAAGTCCACCTTACTGAACATCATTGCCGGCCTGGAGGAACCCACCGAAGGCGCGATCCGCATCGGCGACCGCAACGTGGTCGGCGTGGCCCCGGCCCAGCGCGATATCGCCATGGTGTTCCAGAGCTACGCGCTGTACCCCACCATGAGCGTGGCCGAGAACATCGGCTTCGCGCTGGAAATGCGCAAGGTGCCCAAGGCCGACCGCGACAAGCGCATCAACGAAGTGGCTTCCATGCTGCAGATCACCCATTTGCTGGACCGCCGCCCCGCCCAGCTGTCCGGCGGCCAGCGCCAGCGCGTGGCCATGGGCCGGGCGCTGGCACGCCAGCCCCAGCTGTTCCTGTTCGACGAACCGTTGTCCAACCTGGACGCCAAGCTGCGCGTCGAAATGCGGGCCGAAATCAAGCGCCTGCACCAGGTGTCCGGCATCACCAGTGTCTACGTGACCCACGACCAGATCGAGGCCATGACACTGGGCAGCCGCATCGCGGTGATGAAGGACGGCGTGCTGCAGCAACTCGGCACCCCGGACGACATCTACAGTCGCCCGGCGAATACCTACGTGGCCGGCTTCATTGGCTCGCCTACTATGAAT
Organism: Rhodoferax ferrireducens; assembly: GCF_031458075.1. GTDB lineage: Bacteria > Pseudomonadota > Gammaproteobacteria > Burkholderiales > Burkholderiaceae_C > Rhodoferax_B > Rhodoferax_B ferrireducens_A. The sequence continues at coordinate 21,863 of NZ_JAVDXT010000006.1, forward strand.
ATGATAGCTGGTCGTGCAGGTGGTACGGGCGCTGACGGCCTGTTTTCTATCAAAGGCGGGAATCTGCCGCTGGCCTGCCCGGCCACCGGCGTGGATACGCTGCTGGGCCTGCGCCCCGAGCACATCGAGCTGGTGGATGCGGCGCCCTGGCGCGGCGAAGTCAGCGTGGTCGAGCCCACCGGCGCCGACACCTATGTGGTGGTGAAGACCGAGGCCGGCAACGTCACCGTGCGCACCGCGCCGCAAATCAGCGTCAAGCCCGGCGACCAGGTCGGCCTGCAGGTGGCGGCCGCCCAGGTCAGCTGGTTCAACGAAAAGACCGGCGTACGCCTGTAGCCCGGTGCTGACGGGGCCGTTGCGCCCCGTCTCCCTTTCCTCAAGTCCTTGCCCGCATCGCAAGATGCTGCACCGTGCGCGTCACGGGGTTGGCGCGCACCCCACCCGAAAGTGTTGTTATGCGCTTGCGAAATCAGATTCTGGCCATTGGTTTGGCCGGTGCGGTCATGGCGTCTTTGGTCGGTGGCATGGGGCTGTTCAGCGCCGCCCGCCTGGCCGGGGCTTTTGACAATTCGGTCAGCATGGGCCAGGCCGTGCAGAGCAGTCAGCAGGCGGCGATGATGCAGGGCGCGGTGCGCGGCGATGTGCTGCGTGCATTGTTCGGCTCGATCAGCCGCGACAAAGACCAGATCAGCGGCGCCCAGAAAGACCTGGCGGACCACATCGCGCTGTTCCACACCTCGTTCCAGAAGCTGGACAGCCTGCCGTTGTCGCCGGACGTGAAGGCGGTCATCGCCGCCACCCAGCCCCAGGTCAAGCAGTACACCGAGGCCGCCAGTCGGGTGCTGGACCTGACCGCCAAGGGCGCGATGGCGGCCGGCGCTATCCCGGAGTTCAACCGGCTGTTTGCCGAGCTGGAAAAGCAGATGGCGGTGCAGGTGGTGGCCATTGACAAAGATGTACAAGCCCTGAGCGGCCGCTCCAGCCAGGTGGTCGCGCAGGCCACCCTGCTGGTCGGCACCGCCTTGGTGGTGGCCATCGTGCTGCTGGTGCTGGCCGCGCTCTGGCTGGCCCGGCACCTGGGCCGGCCCATGGCCTATGCGGTGCAGATCGCCGACCAATTGGCCGAGGGTGACTTGTCGCAGATTGTGCACCCGGTGGGCAACGACGAAACCCTGCAGCTGCTGAACGCCATGGCGCGCATGCAGACCAGCTTCAGCGGCATCGTGCGCAGCGTCAAGGCGAATGCCGAGAACGTGGCGATTGCCAGCGCCGAGATCGCCCAAGGGAATCACGACCTGTCGGCCCGCACCGAGCACCAGGCCAGCGCGCTGCAGCAGACCGCGGCGTCGATGGAGCAGCTGCGCGCCACCGTCAGCCACAACGACCAGAACGCCAAGCAGGCGAACCAGCTGGCCCTGGGCTCGTCCAGCGTGGCGGTGCAGGGCGGCGAAGTCGTGGGCCAGGTGGTCGAAACCATGAAGGGCATCAACGACAGCAGCAAGAAGATCGCCGACATCATCAGCGTGATCGACGGCATCGCCTTCCAGACCAATATCCTGGCGCTCAACGCCGCAGTAGAAGCCGCGCGTGCTGGCGAGCAGGGCCGCGGCTTTGCGGTGGTGGCCAGCGAGGTGCGCAGCCTGGCCGGCCGCTCGGCCGATGCGGCCAAGGAAATCAAGCTGCTGATCGGCACCAGTGTGCAGCGCGTCGAGCAGGGCAGCGCGCTGGTGGACCGCGCGGGCGCCACCATGGCCGAGGTGGTGGGCAGCATCCGCCGAGTTACCGACATCATGGGCGAGATCAGCGCCTCCAGCTCCGAGCAAAACGCCGGCGTGTCGCAAGTCTCCGAAGCGGTGGCCCAGATCGACCAGGCGACCCAGCAAAACGCCGCCCTGGTCGAAGAAATGGCGGCCGCAGCCAGCAGCCTGAAAGCCCAGGCGCAGGAGCTGGTGCAGACGGTGGCCGTGTTCAAGCTGGGTGAGGGTTCCTGAGGCCGCTGAGCCGATTCGTTGCCTGGCCGGGTATTCCCTATTGGTGGAATATTCAGGGAGTCTGAAGGGTTCTGGTGCGCATAATTTGGCGCATTTCGAGCGGGAGCCGGTGTATGCTGAAGGTCGATTTTTATGCCACTAATGCCCCAGGGAGCAGCTGGATGCCGACCTTCATGAATGACCGAGCGCTGTCGCGCGGAACCTCTCTTTTTCGCCAACTGACCCTCGTCACTGCCATCGCTGCGTGCTTGGCGGCTTGCCAGGAGGACCCGATGGTGGCAGGTAAGGCGCACCTTCAGCAAGAGAACTATCCTGCGGCGGTGATCGAGTTCAAGAATGCGGTCCAAGCCAATCCGAATTCGGTAGCCGCACGTCTGGCTTTGGCGGATGTGCTGGAGCGCACCTATGACTTGACGGGCACCGAGCAGCACCTGCGCAAGGCCTTGGAGGCCGGAGGCGACGCAGATGTGCTGGTGCCGCGGATTTCCCTGGTGATGCTGGATCTGAACGAGGTCGCGCAGGTCATCAACGCATTCAAAGAGCGTCGCCTGGGCTCACCCGATGCCGACAGCAATTTGCGCGCCGCGGTAGCTGTGGCGTATGTGGGGCAAAAGCAGTTTGCGGCGGCGGACGAGCAACTCAAACTTGCGGCGACCAAAACGGCGGCCACCTTGCTGGCCCGTGCCCAGCTGCTGCTGGCCCAAGAGAAGAAAGCGCAGGCCCTGGAGGTGCTGGCTGATCCATTGGTCGGGCAGGATGCGCCATGGTGGATTCTGCGCGGCTTGGGCCGCGTCTACGAGGCGAATGGTCGGCGGGAGCAAGCCGTGCAATTCATGGCCCGTGCCTATGCTGCGGCGCCGTGGCATCGGGGTGTCGCCGGGGAGTACGGGGAGTTTTTGGTGGGATCGGGTCAGGTGGACCAGGCGATCGTGATCCGCGACAAGCTCAAGAAAATAGCGCCTGGTTATTACTGGACCCATTATCTCGATGCGCTGGTGCTGTCGCGCCAAGGCCGAACCGACGAAAGCCTTGCCGCTGCATTGAAGGTGTTGAGGGTTGCGCCTGAACACTTGCCCGCGAACCTGATTGTGGCTTCTGCGGAGTTGCAAAAGGGCGATCTCCTGATGGCGAGTAAACGGTTGAACAAGATTGCATCGGAATACCCGTATTCACTGCCGCTCTTGCAAATGCTGGCTGAAGTTGCTATTCGCCAGAATAAAGCCAGTGATGCAACTGCCGTAATCAAGCGTGGCTTGGGTGTTGATCCTGGCAATGCGCGTTTGCTTTCTTTGCAGGTTGAAAATGAAGTGCGGCGCGGAGCCCCGAAAGAGGCCATGGCGATGCTGGAGAAGCTGCGCGCCAAAGAGCCGCAGAATGCCTCGTATTTGCTGCGTTTGATTGAGTTGCGGGTCGCCGCAGGTGACAAGGCCGGAGCCCGGAAGCTGCTGGACCAAGCGGCTCTTGCGGGACAGGACAACCCGGCGATTCAGGAGCGCGTGGTTGCGCTTGCATTGGCGATGGGGGACGTAGACCGCGTGCGCCAGTTGGCCGATGCAGCCATCCGCTCAAAACCCAAGGATCCGCAGTCGCATCTGACGCTCGCGGCGGCACTCGATACGCAAAAGGACTCTGCCGGTGCCTGGCGTGAAGTCTTGGCAGCACTGGATCTGCAACCGGCTTTTCAACCCGCATTGGTTGCGCTGGGCATGATGGCGAAAACGCCTCAGCAGAAAGAAGAGCTGCGAGAGCGCTATGGGAAGGCGCTGCAAGAAAAATCAGCGGGTGCGTCTACGTATCTTGAATATGCCCGCCTATTGCAAGACGTGAAAGGTGAGCCCGACCGAGTCAAGAAGGTGTTGGAGCGCGGAGTCGTGGCCCAGCCGGCATCTACCGCGCTTCGCCAAGCCTTGGTGATGGAGCAAATGCGGGCGGGGCAAACCGATGCGGCTCTCAGCGTAGCCCAGGCGGGCGCCGCCGCCAATACTGCCAGCCCGGAGGCGGTTGCTTTGCTAGCCTCTGTCTATCTGCAGTCGGGTAACCAGCTTATGGCGGCGGAAACCTACCGTAAATTGGTGGCGAATTTCCCGCAACGTTTCGAATGGCGGCTTCAGCTGGCGGAGTTGGAAGCAGCAGCAGACCGAAAGAGGGAAGCTGCGACCCTTTTGCGCGGCTTGATCACGGACCGTCCTTCAGATTCCACCGCATACATCATGTTGGCCAAGCTGACTTGGCCCGATAACCTTTCCGAGGCGCTGTCGATTGCCAAGGCACTCAGCGAGAAGGAATCCCACCAGCGAACAGCAATGCTGTTAGAGGGAGATTTGCTTTTCCTCGCCGGTAAGTACGACGACGCGCTTCAGCAATTCGGTAAAGCCGCCAAGGCCGGCGCGGTGCCAGCGGCCCGGCTGCGGAGTATCCAGGTGTTGGATAAAGCTCAGCGTGGGGATGCTGCGGAGCAGGAGCTGGCGGATAGTTTGCGCAAGTTCCCGGATGATCCTAGCGTGATTGGTTTTGCGGCGCAGCGCGCCCGTGCCCAGGGCAAGCCTGCGGTGGCGGTGGAATTCCTGAAGAAGATGGCGGCAAAAGACACCAGCAATCCCATCGTGCTCAATGACCTTGCCTGGGCCCAAGTGGAGGCCAAGCAGCCTGAGGCTCTGAAAAATGCAATCCGCGCTGCGGAGCTCGCTCCCAATAGCCCCCAAGTGCTGGATACGCTGGCCATGGCGCAGGCCCAAGGCGGCTTGCAGGCCGAAGCCATCGGCAATCTGCACACGGTGATCAATCTGGCTCCGACGGCGGTAGCGCCACGTCTGCGGCTTGCCGAGCTGTATATCAATGCCGGCAAACCGAAGGAAGCGACCCAATTGATGCGGGCGCTGGACCAGAATAAGCTGTCGGTCAAAGACAAAGAAACTGTGAACCGACTCACCAAGCTTGCAGCCTGACAAGAATGAAAAAAGCGACCCGAGGGTCGCTTTTCTTCGTGCGCTGCAAATTTAAACTTGCTTGCGCCGGCGCGATGCCATCAGGCCAGCCAGGCCGATGCCCATCAAAGCCAGTGACGTGGGTTCTGGTACATCGCTGGTCGGTGGTGTAACGGAACCAAAACCGTCCAAGTACACATAGCCCGTGTGGCCAGTGGGATTGCAGTCTGCGGCCAGCACCGACAAGGTGAACGTATGGCCCGACAAAGCGGAGTCAATGGCCAGTTGTTCGATTTGCCAATCTGCCGTGTAGAAGAAGTCGCCTAGTGTGCTGAAGCGGGTGTCTACGCCACCACCACCTGCGCCGGCATTGTAAATACGGCTGATCACGGTGGTGTTGGTTGTGTCGTCGTGCAATGTCAGCATCATCAAGGCGGATTCATCTTGGTCGTGACCGCCATTTTCCAGAACGGCCTTCCAGGCAAAGAAGATGTTCGCTTCGGTGTAGTTGCTCACCGTTTGGCTTATTGCCGATGCATATCCACCAAATGTCGTGTCTTCTACGCGGTACGAGGAATTGCCGCTATACACCGTAGTTCCCAACGCTGCGCCGATATTGGGATCGACTGTGCCGCTGGCAATGATGGCCGAGTGAGGGGCGTTGGTGTTGTATCCCGTGCCGCCTGGGAGAAAGGTCGCAGGAGACATGGCTGGGTTCAAAATACTGCTACGGTCGCCACTGCTGCCCACTGTCCAGCCCGAGGTATTTCCACTTTCAAAACCACCGTTTACAAACGAATCGGCATATGCGGGGGCCGCGAACAGTGCCGCCATTGCCATCCCTATTGCTGCTTTTTTTAGTTTCATTGTGAGCTCCAAAGTTTGTTTCTTGAAACGTGTTGGCGGTGCTAAGCCACCACGTTGCAAGTAATCCGCACGAAATGTGCCAATTCAGTAAAGTTTCGTAAAGTGTTGTTCTGTAAAGGGTTTTTGTAAAGCGTGGAAATCGGCTTTTAAAAATGTCAAGAATGTCGACACATTTGCAGCAGGACAATATTGGGCAGATGTTTTGCCGAGGAGACGGAGCGCGCAGCGGTTTTCAGGGAAAACACCTGTTTTATTGATCGTTAATTAATAAACAATTAACGCGTTCGGCGCTGCACGGCATGCCCGGATCTACCGGGCGCTGCCTGCGCTGTGCCCACACCATAACGAGACAGGAGACAAAAGCATGAAGAAGACACTCATTGGGCTGGCGGTCACCGCTGCCTTTGCCGTTCCGGCCATGGCGCAACAAAGCGTGGAGGTGCTGCACTGGTGGACCTCGGGTGGCGAGGCTGCGGCGCTGGGCGTGCTCAAGGGCAACCTGGAAAAGCAGGGCATCAAGTGGAACGACATGCCGGTCGCCGGCGGCGGCGGCGAGCAGGCCATGACCGCCGTGCGCGCCCGCGTCACCGCCGGCAATCCGCCTACCGCCGTGCAGATGCTAGGCTTCGACATCCAGGACTGGGCCAAGCAAGGCGTGCTGGCCGACCTGAACGACGTGGCCGCCAAAGAAGGCTGGGACAAGACCGTGCCCGCCGCGCTGCAACGCTTCTCCAAATTCAATGGCAAGTGGGTGGCTGCACCGGTGAACGTGCACTCCACCAACTGGGTCTGGGCCAACAAGGAAGTGCTGGCCAAGGCCGGCATCACCGCCGACCCCAAGACCTGGGACGAATTCATTGCCGACGGCGAAAAGCTGCAAAAAGCCGGCTTCATCGCCCTGGCCCATGGCGGCCAGCCTTGGCAAGAGGCCACCATGTTCGACGGCGTGGTTATCTCCACCGGTGGCGTGGACTTCTACCGCAAGGCCTTCATCGATCTGGACCCGAAATCGCTGAACTCGCCGACTATGCTGAAGGCCTTTGACCGCATGGCACAGCTGCGCAAGCTGGTCGACAAAGACTTCTCCGGCCGCGACTGGAACGTGGCTGCCGGCATGGTGATCAGCGGCAAGGCCGGTTTCCAGATCATGGGCGACTGGGCCAAGGGTGAATTCATCGGTGCCAAGAAGGTGCCGGGCAAGGACTTCTCCTGCTTCCGCGTACCCGGCACGCAGGGCGTGGTGTCGTTCAACTCCGACCAGTTTGCGATGTTCAAGGTCGGCGCCGACAAGGTGGCGGCCCAGACCAAGCTGGCCTCGGCCATCATGGACCCGGGCTTCCAGTCGGCCTTCAACGTGGTCAAGGGCTCGGTGCCCGCGCGTACCGATGTGTCCGACAAGGACTTTGACGACTGCGGCAAGAAGGGCATGAAAGACTTCGCCGAAGCCAATACCAAGAACACCTTGGTCGGCTCCATGGCCCACGGCCACGCTGTGCCGGCTTCCATCAAGAACGCCTTCTACGACGTGATCACGCGCCACTTCAACGGCCAGATCGACTCGAAAAAGGCAGTCGTCGAATTGGCCGCTGCAGCCAAGTCCTAAGCGCTGACAGGGCGGGTTTTCGCCCTGTGCTTGTGCGGGCCGACGCGCTAGCGTCGGCCTTTCCATTTCCTTCGTAAGGTTCGGAATGAAAGCTGGTTTTTTACCCAAGCTGCTGATCACGCCCAGTGCCCTGCTGGTGCTGGTCTGCGTCTACGGCTACATCATGTTCACGGTGTATCTGTCGTTCACCGCCTCAACGCTGATGCCGCAGTACGACTGGGTGGGCACGGCCAATTACGCCCGTCTGATGGGGCTGGAGAACTGGTCTGTCGCCTTGTCCAATCTGTGGGTGTTCGCGTCTTTGTACATCGTGATCGCGATGGCACTCGGGCTGACGCTGGCGATTCTGATCGACCAGAAAGTGCGCGCCGAGAGCGGCCTGCGCTCGGTGTTCCTGTACCCGATGGCGCTGTCGTTCATCGTTACCGGCACCGCCTGGAAATGGCTGCTTGATCCTGGCGTCGGCCTGGAGCACACCATGCAGACCCTGGGCTGGAGCAACTTCACTTTCGGCTGGATCAAGGATTCGGAGATGGCGATCTACTGCGTGGTGATTGCCGCCGTCTGGCAGACCACCGGCTTTGTGATGGCCATGTTTCTGGCCGGCCTGCGCGGGGTGGATTCGGAGCAGATCAACGCTGCCCGCCTGGATGGCGCCAAGAGCTGGCAGATCTACCAGCGCATCATCATTCCGCAGCTCGGGCCGGTGTTCATCTCGGCCTTTGTGATCCTGGCGCACATGGCCATCAAGTCCTATGACCTGGTGATTGCGCTGACCAATGGTGGCCCCGGCCGCTCGACCTGGCTGCCCTCGGTGTTCATGTACCAGTACACCTTTACCCGCAATGAAATGGCCGTCGGTGCGGCCAGCTCGGTACTGATGCTGATCGCCATCGGCGTGGTGGTGCTGCCCTACTTGTACGGCGAAATGCGAAAGGTCAAAAATGGATAAAACCTTGTCGCGCACTTTGCGTATTGCGCTGTACGCGGTGCTGGTCGGTACGGCGCTGCTGTTCATCCTGCCGGTGTATGTGATGGTGGTGAATTCGCTCAAACCACTGGACGAAATCCGCAGCGGCAATCTGATGTCCTTGCCGCTGGACTGGACGCTGGCGCCCTGGCGCAGCGCCTGGAGCACGGCGCAGATCGGCGTGCAGGCCACGGGGCTGAAGCCGTATTTCATCAACTCGTTTCTGCTGGTGATTCCGGCGGTGGTGATCTCCACGCTGATCGGCGCGTTGAACGGCTACATCCTGACCCAGTTCAAGATGCGCTTTGCCCATGCCCTGTTTGCGGCCATGCTGTTCTCGGTGTTCATCCCGTTCCAGATCGTGCTGATCCCGATGGCCAAGACCCTGGGCTTTCTGGGCCTCGCGGGCACGGTGAAGGGGCTGATCTTCGTCAACGTGGTCTACGGCATAGGCTTCACCACGCTGTTCTTCCGCAACTACTACGCGGCCTTTCCGGCCGAGCTGATCCGTTCGGCGCGCATGGACGGCGCCAACTTCTTCGGCGTGCTGTGGCGCATCCTGCTGCCGAACAGCGCGCCCATCATCGTGGTCACGGTGATCTGGCAGTTCACCAACATCTGGAACGAGTTCTTGTTCGGTGCCTCGTTCAGCGACTACACCTCGTTCCCGCTGACGGTGGCCTTGAACAATCTGGTGAGCAGCTCCACCGGGGTGAAGGAATACAACGTGCATTTCGCCGGCGCCTTCATCGCGGCGATTCCCACGTTGATCGTGTATCTGGTGTCGGGTAAATATTTCGTCCGCGGCCTGATGGCCGGGTCTGTCAAGGGATGAACACATGGCTTCGTTAGATCTCGTTCACATCAAAAAGAGTTTCGACAGCGTTCAGATTCTTCATGACATCAATATCTCGCTGGCCGATGGCGAGTTCCTGGTGCTGGTCGGTCCCAGCGGCTGCGGCAAGAGCACGCTGATGAATGTCATCGCCGGCCTGGAAGACCCGACCGCCGGCAGCCTGCGCCTGGACGGCCAGGACATTACCCAGGTGGCGCCGGCCGAACGCAATATCTCCATGGTGTTCCAGTCCTATGCGCTCTACCCGAACATGACGGTGGCCAAGAACATCGAGTTCCCGCTGGAGATGCGCAAGGTGGCGAAGAATGTGCGCACCGAGCGCGTCGCCAGCGTCGCCAAGCTGCTGCAGATCGAACACCTGTTGGAGCGCAAGCCACGCCAGCTCTCCGGCGGCCAGCGCCAGCGCGTGGCCATCGGCCGGGCCCTGGCGCGCGAGCCCAAGCTGTATCTGTTTGACGAGCCCTTGTCGAACCTGGACGCCCAGCTGCGGCTGGACATGCGCACCGAAATCAAGAAGTTGCACCAGCGCCTGAAAGCCACCATCGTCTACGTGACGCATGACCAGATCGAGGCCATGACCCTGGCCACGCGCATCGCGGTGATGAAAGGCGGCGTGGTGCAGCAGCTGGGCACGCCGCACGAGGTCTACAACCGCCCGGCGAACACCTTTGTCGCCAGCTTCATGGGCTCGCCGCGGATGAACCTGGCCAAGGCCCGCGTGATCGAAGACGGCGCCGGCCTGGCGCTGGAAATGCAGCAGGGCGACCGGCCGGCAGTGCGCATCGCGCTGCCCTCGGTGCCGGCCGGACTGAATGCCTACCGCGGCAAGGAAGTGATTGCCGGCATCCGCGCCGAGGCAATTGACCTGGTGCGCGATGGGGCGACCCAGAACGCCATGCACCGCCTGGTGCAAGCCCGGGTCGAAGTGATCGAGCCCACCGGCGCCGACACCCTGGTGGTGCTGAACCTGGGTGGACATGAGTTCACCGCCCGGGTCGAGCCCGACGCGCCGCTGACACCGGGCCAGGAGATGCAGTTCATGGTGGATCTGGCCAAGCTGGTCTGCTTCGATGTGCAGACCGAGCATCTGATTGCGTGAAGATTTTGTAAGCTAAATTGGCTGCCAGCGCAGGTAGTACCTGCGCTGGCAGCTATTAATTCAGTAGTATTTCAGCTGCCGTACCCCATCTGGCTGCGCCCCAGTGGTGTCAAATCCGCTGGCGTAAAGCGCCCCTCAAAGTCCACTTCGTAGTCTTCGGGCGCAAAGTCGGGTGACGACTTGCCGGCCTCGAACGCCGGCCGCTGCTTGGCCAGAAAAGCCTGGTTCTTGGCGCAGTCGGGGGCGGCGCCGATGTAGATCACGTTGCTATAGCCTTGCCCCAAGTGCTTGTCTTCCACGCCGTGGATGGTGTCGGGGTGCCACCAGACGGTGTCGCCAGCGTTGACCTTGGGGATGGGGCCGTAGGCGCGCAGCAGCAGCGCGTGGTGTTCGGGCGAGGCGACCAGGGCGCGGCCGGCGCGGGCGCCGCACAGCTGGTCTTCAGCGATGTCGTCCTGTAGCGCGCGCAGCAGCATCCAGGCCATGGCGTTGGCGATGGGTACCAGGTTCAGCGTGCCGTCGCCCGGGCCTTGCGGCGTCAGCGCAGTCCAGCCCTGGAAGGTGCGGAACATGCTGCACACGGCGGGCGAGGGGATCTCGTGGGTTTCGGTGCGGTAGGCCGCGGCAAACGGGTCGTACTGGCTAATGTCGCCACCAAACACGTGGCGGAAGACGTTCTGGTAGCCGGGGTCGATCCAGCGCTCGATGGAGCCGCCGTCCATGTGGGGCGACAAGCCCAGCGAGGCATCGCCGGGTTCGCGCTGGCGCACGCGGTCGGAGTAGGTGCATTCCTGGTCCGGGTTGAACACCGGTTGGCCGTCATGCAGGTTGTTCCACAGCCGGTTCAGCCAGCGCCGGGTCTGGGCCAGCTCGACCGACTGGCGCGCATCCATTTGCGGCTTGGACCAGTAGATGCCGTAGATCTGCGGCTTGGAGCTGGCCAGGGCGCTGAAGTACTTGTCGATGCCGCGCTTGCTGACCTGTTTGTCCAGGTAGTGGTTGTCGCTGATGTAGCTGGCCAGGTCTGCGTTCCATTGGGCCACGCGGGCGGGATCGAACACGCCGCGTATCACCACGCAACCGCGCTGCTTGATGCGGGCGATCTGCGCCGCGTCCAGTGTGTCGAGCTGGCTGAACTGCACCTCGGGCACGGGCTGCAGGCCCTGGGTGCGCTCGCGCTCTATCGCTTCCACCTGGGCTTCGATGTTGCGCGTCAGCGCTTCGAAGCGTTCTTTCAGGTCGGGAATCTGGGCGCGCAGCTGGCGCTTGGCGGCAATGATCTGGCTTTGGAAGTCGAGGTTGGGATCAGCTTGTTGCATGGAATAGCTCCAGAGGTGGCGGGGTGAAAAGTTGCTGGCGGGGCGCCAGATCGGGCTGGGCAAAGCGCGCCAGCATGCGGCTGCCCAGCGCGTGGCCGGCGCGGTGCATGTCTTCAAAACAGGCCCAGAAGGGCTGGCGTATGTACTGCGGCAGCGGGCTGCTGTAGCGCAGGACCAGCTCCATTTGTTGGCTGGCGCCCGGGCCGACCTGCAGGCCGCTGTCGTCCAGGGCGCTGAGCAGGGGCAGGATGGGCGCTTCGCGTGTCAGCACCAGGCCGTCGAATGCGCTGGCGTGGGCGCGGGTCCATTGGTAGATGGCATCCGGCGGGTCGTCCAGGCTGACCGCCTGTATGCATTCACCGGCTACGCCCAGGCGCTGGCAGGCCTGTGCGAATCCGTCGGCCAAATGCTGGTGGAAGCTGGCGTCTGCTGCCGGTAGCAGGATGCCCAGGCGCTTGCGGCCCTGCGCCACCAAGGTTTCCACTGCCATGTCGGCAAAGCGCTCGTTGGCAAAGTCCACGCTGTCGTGCGCCGGCAGTTGGGTGCGGCCATAGCTGATGAAGGGGAAGTCCATGCGCTGCAGCCAGCGCACACGCGCATCCTGCGGCGCGGTATAGGACAGCACCAGGCCGTCGGCCAGGCCGCGTTCGATCACGTACTGCACGCTGTCCAGCGCGTCGTGGCCGGCCAACTGCGGCAGCACGATCAGGTGGTAGTCGGTGTCTTGCAGCGCATCGCCCAGGCCCAGCAGAAAGTCCTTGAAGCCGAGCTGGGTGGCGTCCTGCCGGTCCTGGATGAAGGCCAGGGTATGGGTCTTGCCGGTCTTCAGCCGCACCGCTGCGCGGTCCCGCACATAGTGCAGTTCGCGGGCGGCCTGCAGCACCTTGTCGCGGGTTTCCGGCAGCACGCTGGGCAGGCCGGCCAGGGCGCGCGACACCGTGGCCGACGACAGGCCGGTGGCCTTGGCCAAGGTGGTAATACTGGCTTTTCTGGCTTGCATCTTGTCTCCTGGTGCAAATTATGTAAACGTGTACATGGCTTGTCAAGCTTTGACTTGGCTAAATGTAAACGTTATCATTCTGATTTTAAAAAATACAGGAGACCTTATGCGTTGGGCATTTATCGGAGCCAGCACGATTGCTGGCGAGTGGATGGTGGCCGCCGTACGTTCCGCCGGCGACGAGGTGGTGGTCGTGGTTTCCGGCGACCTGGCGCGGGCCCGGGCGTTTGCCAACAGCCACGGCATCGCCCACGCCGCCGCCGACGAAGCCGCGCTGGCCAGCCTGGGCGTGGATGCGATCTACATCTCCAGCACCAATGAAAAGCACGAGGCCTCGGTGCTGCATGCCGCCAGCCTGGGCTTGCATGTGTTGTGCGAGAAGCCGCTGGCAACCTCGCTGGCCGCAGCCCAGCGCATGGTGCAGGCCTGCGCCAGAGCCGGCGTGGTGATGGGCACCAACCACCATCTGCGCCACAACAGCGCGCACCGCCAGATGCGCGACAAGATCCAGCAGGGCGCGCTGGGCCGGCTGGTGTCGGCGCGCGTCAACCATTCGGTGTACCTGCCGGCGCATCTGCAGGGCTGGCGTTTGAAGGACAAGGGCGCGGGCGGCGGCGTGGTGCTGGACATCGCGGTGCACAACGCCGATTCGCTGGCCTTTCTGCTGGGCGAGTACCCGACCGAGGTGGTCGCCATGACCAGCAACAGCGGCATGGCCGAAGGCATGGAAGACAACGCCATGTCGGTCTGGCGTTTCCCCAGCGGGCTGACCGCTTTCACCCACCAGGGCTTCAATACGCCATTCGCCGATGTAGGGCTGGAAGTCCACGGCACCCAGGGTTCGCTGAAAGGCGTGGGCATCTTGCACCAGGGGCCGGACGGTCGGCTCGACTTCAAGAACGCCCAGGGCGAGCAGGCCTTGCCGCTGGACCAGGTCGACCTGTACAGCCGTGGCGTGCAGAACTTCCATCGTGCCATCCAGGGCCTGCCCCACGATATGGCCGACGGCCAGGCCGGCGTGCGCTCGCTGGCCGTGGCGCTGGCGGTGCTGGAGAGTGCGCAGACCGGCCGCAGCGTGGCCGTGCAATACCCAGGAGCCGCAGCATGATCCACCACTGCGTTTTCATCCGCTTTCGGCCCGAGATCAGCGCCGTCGCCAAGCAGGCGCTATGGGCCGAGCTGCAGGCGCTGGTGGGTGAAATACCTGGTCTGCACGAGGTGCGGGCGGGCGTGAATGCCCGCTATGAAGACCTGGACCACGGTTTTGCCGACGGCTTCATCGCGGTGTTTGACGACCGGCAGGCGCTGGCCGCCTACCAGGCCCATCCAGCCCACCAGGCGACCGGTGCCAAGCTGGTGCAGGCGGCGCTCGGCGGGCTGCAGGGTCTGATGGTGTTTGACTTGGATCTTCAGTAGTGCATCCGTAGTTCAGGTGCTGCGCCAGCTGCACTAGCCGCGGGGCGCGCAGCTTCTCCACACACCACTGCAGCGCCATCACAATGCGAGCAGGAGTGCGACAAATATGTTCAAAATTTACTGGACCGACGAAAACAACCAGGCCCGCGGGCAAGAGACGGCAGAGCTTGCGCAAGCCCTGCAGATCACCAAAGACAAACGCGACGCGGGCTACAGCTTTGTCACCATGGTCAGCGAGAACCTTCAGCACGTGGGCAAGCAGGGCGTGGACTCCGTTGTAGGCGGCAAGACGCCCGACGGCCAAGCCTACGACTGGTCCAAGGCCGGACGCGCCGGTATGCCGCGCCGAAACGACAGGGTCATCACCCAGAAAGACAACTGAGCCCGGGCTTGGTGTGTGGTTGGTTTTGCTATCAAAAAAAGAAGCTTCTTGCGCATATTGAATGTGGGCTTACGGCCAATTTCGTTCATAAAATATTTCCCTGTGAAGAGCCGAACACCGCCAGGCGTGCGCCACGGAGGTCTGCATGACGGTGCGGCAGTAGACTTCATTCCATCGCCGTTCCCCACATTCCAACCATGTCCCCTACGCCTTATCTCTCCAACAGCGCTGTCTCCGAAATCCAAGCCTGGGAGGCGCTCAAGACTTTGGGCGACGTCGCCATGGCGCAGGGCGGCTTGCAGGGGGTGCTGCAAATGTTTGTAGCAACGCTGACCGGGGCCGAAGAAGTGGCCCGTGTGAGCGAAGAAGCGGGCCACCCCGACAGCATGACGCCTGAAGTGATTGCGCAGTGGGTGACTACCGACTACGTGCCGGGCATGCAGCAGGCGTTGAAGGCTATCAAATAGATAGCTTCCAGCGTAATATTTATAAGCGCTGGAAGCCTGTTTGACCCATAAGCCGTCGGCGGAGGGCCGCAAGCCCGGCGCGTGTGGATGGTGGGAGCCTCAATAGTTCTGGTGCAGCAGCGGCGGCACCAGCCGCGGATCGCGCAGCTTGTCGACCCACCATTGCAGCGCCGGGCCGGCGCGGTGCGAATGCCAGCCCACATAGAGCAGATTCGGTTCGCGCGGGTCCTGCGTGGCCAGCGCCACCAGCGTGCCTTGGGCCAGATGCTCGCGCACTTTCTCCCGCGGTAGCCAGCCCACGCCCAGGCCTGCCACCTGGGCGGCGATCTTGGCGCGCATGCTGGGCATGGCGAGGCGCTCCTGGTGCGTCTGTACGCCGTAGCTGCGGGCGAGTGCCAGGCGCGAGGTATCGGCCACCACCACGGCGCGGTGGGCGGTGATGGCCTCCATCGACAAAGGTTGGGGTGCTTGGGCCAGTGGATGGCGGGGCGACACGGCAAACACCCATTCCAGCTGCGTCAACTCGAACCACTGCAGATGCGCCATCGCCGGCGGCTCGTTGGTGGCCGCCACCACCAGGTCGGCGCGCTGGTCCAGCAGCGCCTCCCAGGTGCCGCCCAGCACCTCGTGGGCAAAGCGCAGGCGCACGCCGCTGTTCAGCGCGTCGAAGTCGGCCACCAGCGGCAGCAGCGCCTCGATGTTCGCCAGCTCGTCGGTAGCGATGCGCAGCTCGGACTCCCAGCCGCGCGCCACCTGTTTCACGCGCTCGGTGAGTCGCCGCGCCTGGGCGTGCAGCTGCGCGCCTTGCTCGACCAGCAGCAGGCCGGCCGGCGTCAGCGCAATGCGGTAGCCGGCGCGGTCGAACAACAGGGCATCCAGCCGGTCTTCCAGCTGGCGCGCGGCGTACGACACGGTGGACGCGGCCTTGCCCAGGCGCTCGGCGGCGCGCGACAGGCTGCCGGTGGCGCGCACCGCTTCCAGCAGTTGCAGATTTTCCAGGCTCAACATGTTCGATAGTTTCGCATGAGTTCATCGAGATTATGGCGTCTGTGGCGTGGTGAATCGCCAGACACTTGCTCCATCAGCCCCCCAAGGGTTGAAATCCCCAGTAAGACATCAACGAAACAACCGAAGGAAATACCATGAACCGCTTTGAAGGAAAAAACATTTTGGTCACCGGTGGCAGCAGTGGCATCGGCGCAGCCGCCGCCATCGCCTTTGCCCGCGAAGGCGCCCGCGTCGCCATCACCGGCCGTGACGCCGAGAGCCTGGCCCGGGTCAAGGCCGAGCTGGGCCCGAACGCGCTGGCCCTGGTCAGCGAAGCCGGCGATGTGTCGGCCCAGGCCGCGCTGGTGGCCGAGTTGCAGGCGCAGATGGGCGTGATCGACGGCGTCTTCATCAACGCCGGTGTGGCCAAGTTCGGCCCGCTGGCGCAGATCGATGAGGCGCTGTGGGACAGCAGCTTTGACACCAATGTCAAAGGCCCGTACTTCTTGATCCAGCGCCTGGCGGCACTGATGACGCGTGGTGGCTCCATTGTGCTGAATGGATCCATCAACGCCCACATCGGCATGCCGAATTCCAGCGTCTACGCCGCCAGCAAGGCCGCGCTGATTTCGCTGGCCAAGACGCTCTCGGCTGAGCTGCTGCCCCAGGGCGTGCGGGTGAATGTGGTGAGCCCCGGCCCGGTGAGCACGCCGCTGTACGGCAAGCTGGGCCTGGCGCCCGACCAGCTGCAGGCCATGGCGGCCAGCATCCAGACGCAGGTGCCGCTGGGCCGCTTCGGCACCCCGGAAGAAATCGCCGCCACCGTGCTGCACCTGGTGTCCAAGGAATCGGGCTTCATCGTCGGCACCGAGATCATTGCCGACGGCGGCATGAGCCAGATGTGAGGCGAGATGCAGGCAGCTATTGATTTGATAGCTTCTTGCGCTGGTGGAATGTGCGCTGGAGGTTGATTTTCTATAAATTTTCGGCGGCGCTGCCGGGCAGGGCACGGGTACTCCAGTCGACTTGCTCCAGCGGCACCGGGCGGCCAAACCAATAGCCTTGCGCGTGGCTGCAGCCCATCTGCCGCAGGCGCTGCGCCTGGGCCGCGGTTTCCACCCCCTCGGCCACCACGGCGACGTCAAAGCCTTCGGCCATGTGCAGCACGGCGGAGACGATGGCCGCGTCCTGCGGCGAGCTGCACAGGTTGCGCACAAAGCTCCGGTCGATCTTCAGGCAGTCGAACGGCAGCAGGCCCAGGTAGGCCAGCGAAGAGTAGCCGGTGCCGAAATCGTCGATGGCGATCTTCACGCCCTGGGCGCGGATTTCGCGCAGCCGCTCCTCGGTCTGGCCGTCTTGCTCGATCAGCACCGACTCGGTCAGCTCCAGCGTCAGGTGCTGTGGCGG
Organism: Rhodoferax ferrireducens; assembly: GCF_031458075.1. Taxonomy (GTDB): domain Bacteria; phylum Pseudomonadota; class Gammaproteobacteria; order Burkholderiales; family Burkholderiaceae_C; genus Rhodoferax_B; species Rhodoferax_B ferrireducens_A. The sequence continues at coordinate 39,151 of NZ_JAVDXT010000006.1, forward strand.
CAGGCCGCTGTCGTGCAAGGCCTGCTGCAGCGTGGCGCTGAAGTCGGACTGGATCAACTGGCGCGCCGACACATTCACATGCAGCTCGAAATTGGCCGGCAGCTGCGCCAGGCGCTGCGCGATGTCGCGGGTGGCCGTGCGTAAGACCCAGTCGCCCAGCGCCAGGATCAGGTCGGAGGTTTCGGCGATCGGAATGAACAGACCGGGTGGCACCAGGCCGCGCGCCGGGCTCTGCCAGCGCACCAGGGCCTCCACGCCACTGACCTGGCCGGTGGCCATCTGCACCACGGGCTGGTAATGCAGCACAAACTGGCTGCGCTCCAGCGCCTGGCGCAGCTCATTGGCCAGCCGCGCCTGCTCCAGCGATTGCTCCATCATGCCGGGTTCGAACAGCATGCAGGCACCCCGGCCCCGGCGTTTGACCTCGCCCAGGGCCACGCTGGCATTGCGCAGCCATTCCGGCAGGGCCTGGGCGGACAAGTGCCCCTGGACCATGCCGACCGAGGCGGTCACGATGACCTCGTCGCCACCCGAGGCGAACGGGTGCGAGAACAAGCGGCCGATCTCCGAACCCAGCTCGGCCGCGGCATGCGCCGGGCCCAGATGCAGTACGGCAAATTCGTCACCCCCCACCCGTGCGAGCAGTACCGGATCGGGAAACCGGGCCCGCATGCGCTCGGCGATGGCTTGCAGCAAGCGGTTGCCGGTGCCATGCCCCACGTTGTCGTTGACCGCGCGAAAGCCGTCCAGCCCCACCAGGCACAAGACTGCGGGACGGGTGTCGTCCCAGTCGACCTCTTCCAGCAGGCCCTGGCGCGTGAGCAACTGGGTCAGGTGGTCGTAGCGCAGCTGCTTGCGCATATCGTTGAATGAGTGCTGCAGGCGTTGCGCCATGGCATTGAAAGCCTGCACCAGGGTGGCGGTTTCCTGCACGGCGTTGCCCGGGGTGATCTTGGTGTCCCATTGGCCCAGCGCCAACTGGTTGGCGGCCTGGGCGGTGCGCTGGATGGGGCGGGTAACCCATCCAATCGCCCACAGGCCGAGCAGGCAGCCCAGCCCGGCAAAGCCGGCGATCCACACCAGGCTGCGCCGGCTGGCGGCGCGTATATCGCCCAGTAGATCGGATTCGGGCACCAGGGTCAGGATGCGCCAATGCAGTCCGCGGACGTCCGAGTAGGGCGCGACCCGGCCGATGTACAACTGGCCGTTGACGTCCAGCTGAAAGCCCGAGGTGCTTGCCGGCGCGGCTTCTGCGACGGTGGGCGCAGCGGCGCGCAGCACCGGGTTGGCCGCTTCCCGCAGGCGCAGGCGCTCGCCACGGGACGTGCCGTTGCGCCCATCGGCCAGCACCGAGCCGGGCTCTGAATGCGCCACCAGGCGCCCTTCGAGATCGGTGATGGCGATGATGCCGCTGCCGCGCAGCGGCTCTTCGCGCAGGAAGTGGTTCAGGCCGTCAAGCTTGATATCGGCTTCCATGACGCCGATCAGCTTGTTGCCGACCTTGACCGGGCTGGCTGCCGAGATGGTGATCTCGGCCCGCTCGTCGTAGTTGGCGTAGATGTCTGACCAGCCGGCCTTGCCGGACCGGGCAAAGGGTGCGTACCAGGGGCGCACGCGCGGATCGTAGGTGTCGTAAGAGGCGACGACCTCACTCCCGGGGTGGTCGCCTTTGTAAATGCGCAGCTGGCCCTGGGTGGACGCGTCTTTGAGCATCAGCGCGAAATGGGCTCCGGCGCCTTCGCGGCGCATGCCGGCGAGCTCCCCCGCCTCGCTGCCGAAATCCAGCACGCTCATTTGCGTGTGGTCCAGGTAGCGGTCTTGGTAGACGCCGCGCAGATGGCGGTAGATGGGGCCCAGGTCATGCGGGGTATAGAGCCCATGGCGGCTGATCGCGTCGGCAATATCGGCCTGGATGCGAAACGGCTCGTCTAAAAAATTGGCCAGCCGGTTGCTGGAGGCCACCATCAGGGCATCCAGTATGCGGGTGCTGGTGGTGTCTATCAGGCGGGCGGTGTTGGCCTGTTGCGTCAGCGCCTGCAAGGCCACGGTCACCACCAGGATCAGTGCAAACGGCACGGTGATCGCGACTCTGAGGGATGGCCGAAAATTACGCATGTGCAATTCTGCAAGAGCGGGGCTTGCGTCGATAGGTTGGCAGTAGGAGGCGGTCGCACGACAGCGTTCACCGTTCCGTCCCGCCGATGCAACGGTCGAAATCCAGTATCCCACACGCAGACCGGTACGGCAGCCAGAAATTGCGCCGAAAAGCCGCCTTAGGCCTGTTCAGTCAAGGCTGGTTTGGCCAGCGGCCGGCTCCGGCTACGCATAAACCCTGGGTTGCGCGTTCAGCGCTGCTGGGCTTTTCAGGTGGCGGACAGCAGGGTGGGGCGGTGTCCCGCTTGCGGCATGCCGCTCAGCCGGAACGTGGACACCAGTTGGGCCAAGCGGTTCGCCTGCTCGCCCAGGCTTTCGGCCGCGGCTGCAGATTGCTCGACCAATGCGGCGTTTTGCTGCGTCATCTGGTCCAGGTCAGTGACGGCGGTGTTGACCTGCGAGATGCCATCGCTTTGGGCCGAGGAAGCAGTGGAAATTTCACCGATCATGTCCGACACGCGGCGCACCGAACTGACGATTTCGGTCATGGTTTTGCCCGCATCGGCAACCAGTTGCGTGCCCTGATTGACCTTGGTGACCGAGATGTCGATCAGGCTCTTGATCTCTTTGGCGGCGCCGGCAGAGCGCCCGGCCAGGCTGCGCACTTCGCTCGCCACCACGGCAAACCCGCGGCCTTGCTCGCCGGCCCGGGCCGCCTCTACCGCGGCATTCAGCGCCAGGATATTGGTCTGGAACGCAATGCCGTCGATGATGCCGATGATGTCGGATATCTTGCGGGCGCTGACGTTGATCTCCTCCATGGTGCTGACCACATGGGCCACCGCTGCACCGCCGCGCACCGCCACGGCGGTCGCCGATGCGGCGAGCTGGTTGGCCTGCTGTGCCGAGTCGGCCGATTGCCGTACGGTGCTGGTCAGCTGCTCGGTGGACGAGGCTGCGTGCTGCAGGTTGGTGGCGGTTTGTTCGGTGCGCAGTGCCAGATCCTTGTTGCCGGTGGCGATCTCTGCGCTGGCCAGGCGAATCGACTCGGAGGAGTCGAACACCGTGGAGATCGACTGGTTCAGCTGCGCCGCCATGGCGCCCAGCGCGCGCATCAGGTCGCCTACTTCGTCGGTACGCGCACTGGATGCGTCGACCCGCAGATCGCCGCCCGCCACGCCATGCGCGACCTCCACCGCGCGGGCCAGTTCTTTCACCAGCTTGCGCTGCACCAGCCAGGACAGCCCGACCGCGATGCCTGCGACCAGCAGGCTCAGCGCACCAAGCCCGATGTTGGTGCGCTGCGAACGCTGCTGTGAAGCCTCTATGGCGGTGTGCGACCGGGCTTCGCTGCGTTCCACAATACCGGACAGGGTTTTGTTGAGGTTGGAAAACGTGGCATCGGCGTTCTGCATGGCCGCAATACCCGTATTGGGGTCCATCGACGCGAGGTCGATGGCGGCGTCTGTCTGCTTGCCGTAACTGGCGATCTGCTTGCCCAGGTCGGCGACCGCAGCCTGCAATTCGGGATTGCTGCTTTCGGTGCCGGCGAGGGTGGCCGCCACCCGCTTGATGCCATCGAGCTGGGCCGCCAGATCGGTGCGGAACGCCTTGGTCTTGGCGTCGTCCATGGAGCCGATCAGCGTCATGGTCTTGTAAACACTGGAATGCACCTGTCCCAGCTGTAGCTGGACCTGGGCGATGGTTTTGAAGTCCTCCAGACTGGACGCCGAACTCGCGAGCCCCTTGCTGGTCTCCTGGCCCATCAGTTGCGAATTGATCTGCCCGGCAAACAGTACCACCACGGCGGTTAACAAAGGCGCGGCCAGTAGTTTCAGACCTAGTTTCATAGGAGCTTCCTCAGCGTGACCGCGCAACGGCGGATGGTGGGTCCAGCCAGAGCAGCTGGTACCTCAGGGCCTGGAGTGGCTCTTGGCGCTTATTTGTAGATACCGCCGCACACCACGGCATCGTCGAGCTTTTCGCAGTACATGCTTTTGGGGGCGATCTTCTTGGTTGTGGGGTCGGTGAACTTGTAGTCCTGCCAGAACGTGCCCTTGCTCTTGGCCAGTTCCATGCGCTCCTTGACGAACTCCTTGCCGTCCACATCCTTCAGGTCGATCAGGTTCTTGCCAACCATTTTTTCATTCGCGCCATGGGCGCGCACCGTGCCGTCCAGCGCATAGATCACCAGGTAGAGGTCGCGGTCAACGAACTGGCCCGCCTTGTTGCTGATCTCGGCTGCGCCTTTGTCCTTGCCGTTGGCTTTGATGAAGGCCACCCCTTTCTTGACCATGGCCGTGGCTTCTGCTGCCGTGGCCTTGTCCTGGGCGTGGGCCAGCTGCATGAAGGGAACTGCCAGTACGCAGGCTAAAGATGCGATGAGAATAGACGGCTTCATGTGATCTCCTCTGGTTGTCTGTGAATGTGTATCACGTCAAGGTTCCTAAGCCAGTATCAACCCATTTTGCCCAGTGGGGGCTCCAGATTTTCCCCTTTTGTGTGGATGTGCGGTTGACGCCACACCACGGGGGGCTTACTGGGGATAGGGCGAGGGCGGTGGATGCCGGAAGGTGCCCGCCGTCAGCGGGAACGCCGGCAACGGCAGGCTCAGGCGCACGCACAGGCCGTGCGGCTGCACATTCAGCGCCGCGGCTGTGCCGCCGTGGCGCAGCGCAATCTCGGCCACGATGGACAGGCCCAGGCCGCAGCCGCCGGGTATCTCGCTGGCGCGCCAGAAGCGCTCGAATACCCGGGACACATCCGCGTCCGGCAAGCCTGGGCCGTTGTCCTCCACCTCGACCACGGCCTGGTCTTGCTGGCGCTGCACCCGCAGGGTGACGGTAGCGCCGCGGCCCGCATAGTGCAGGGCGTTGTCGATCAGATTGCTCAGGGCTTCGCGCAACAGCAGTTTTTCGCCCTGGGTGACCAGGCTGTCCTCGCCCTCAAAGCCCAGGTCGATGCCGGCGGCGATGGCGCGCGGTGTCCATTCGCGGGCCACTTCGCGCGCCAGCGCCGCCATGTCCAGCGGCTGCTGCTGGATGTCGGCCTCGGTACGGGCCAGCGACAGCAGCTGGTGCACCAGATGGGCACTGCGCAGCGCGCCGGCATGCACCTTGGCGAGCCGATCTTGCAGCGCCTGCGGGTCGCGCTCCGTCAGGGCCAGCTCGGTCTGGCTGATCAGCCCGGCCAGCGGGGTGCGCAGCTGGTGGGCCGCGTCGTTGATGAAGCGCTTTTCCTGGCCCAGGCTGCGGCGCACCGCGGCCAGCATCTGGTTCACGGCTGCGGCCAGGGAATGCACCTCTTGCGGCGCCTGGGTCAGCTCGATGGGCGACAAGGTGGTGAAGCTGCGCTGGGTGCGGTCGCCCAGCAGGGCTTCGAGCCGCTTCAACGGCTGCAGGCCGCGGCCGATGCCGATGTAGACCACGCTGCCAATCAGCGCACCCAGCAGCACCAGCGGCACCAGCATGTCGGCCACCAGTTCGCGGGCGATGCGCTGCTGCACGGCCAGGCTTTTGGCCACCTGCACGCGCAGCCGCTGCGGTGCGTCGGCATCGCCGTAATTGACTTCCAGCAAGGCCACGCGCACCGGCTTTTTGTCCAGCAAGGCCTCGTAGATCAGCGGCTCGCCGGCCTGCACCGGGATGTCCAGCAGCGGGTCGGGCAGCTTGCTGTTGCCCAGCACAAACTGGCCGGGTGGCGACGACACCATGTAGCTGACGCGGTCGGTCGGGTCCTGCTCGATGATGTCCTGCGCAGCACGCGGAAAGTCCACCAGCAGGCCCGAGCCCATGGGCTTGACCTGGCGCGCCAGCGATCGCACCGACTGGGTCAGCGACTGGTCGATGCCTTTTTCTGCATAGTTGAGGGCGATGCGGTAGGCCAGCAGGCCGCCGACCAGCCACAGCAGCAATTGCGGTAGCAGCAGCCAGAGCAGCAGCTGGCGCTTCAGCGAGAGGCCGGGGGCTTTGTCTTTCTGCAGGCCGGGCGGTAGCCCCAGCAGCGTCATGGCGTGGCGGTTTCCAGCATGTAGCCGAGGCCGCGCACATTGCGGATGCTCAGGCCCGAATCGGCCAGTTTGCGGCGCAGCCGGTGCACATAGACCTCCAGCGCGTTGGAGCCGGTGTTGGTGGTGTCGCTGGGGTCGTTCGGGTCGGCCTTCCAGGCCGACAGCACGTCTTCACGGCCGACCACCTGGCCGGCGTTGGCCACCAGCAGCGACAGCAGCGCCCATTCGCGCTGGGTCAGCTCCAGCGGCTCGTCGCCCAGCCAGGCCAGCGGCTGGGTGGCGTCCAGCCGGAGCCGGCCAGCCGGCAGCTCCAGCGAGCCGCCGAATGCGGGCAGGCGCGATCTGCGCAGCATGGAACCGAGCCGTGCTTCCAGCTCGGCCATATTGAAGGGCTTGGTCAGGTAGTCGTCGGCACCGGCGTTCAGGCCTTCGACCCGGTCTTCCACGCCGTCGCGCGCCGTCAGTATCAACACCGGCAAGGCCAGCAGGCGCTTGCGTATCCAGCGCAGCAGCTGCATGCCGTCGAGCAGAGGCAGGCCCAGGTCGAGCACCACGCCGTCGAAGCGGGTGGATTCCAGCAGCTCCTGGGCCAGCGCGCCATTGGCGGCCGTGGTCACCTGGTGCCCGGCCTGGCCCAATTGGGCCGCCAGGCCGTCGCGCAGCAAATCGTCGTCTTCCACAATCAGTAAATGGGCCATGGGCAGAGCATAGCAAGCCGCGGTTTACTATTGACCTCTCGGTCACCCTTAGCCAGGGTATACCGTCCCGCGTTCTGGCGCAAAGGCACTACATAAATGCTAGCTGCCCGCGCTTATTTAATCTGCGCTAGAGCCTGATTTGATGCATAAGTCTGGTTTTGGCCCTCCCAACCTCTTGAGAAGCGAGATCGCATGAAATTTGATGCCGTATTGTTTGACTGTGATGGTGTGCTGGTGGATTCGGAGCCGCTGACCAACGGCGTGCTGCGCGACATGCTGGCCGAGCGCGGCTGGGAGTTGTCGGCGGCCGAGTGCATGCGCTTCTTCGTCGGCAAGGCGGTCATGGACGAAGTGGCCAGCATCGAAAAGCACACCGGCCAGCCCGTCACCGAGGCCTGGATGAGCGAGTTCCGCAGCCGGCGCAACCAGGCGCTGCAAGACCAGCTGCTGCCCATCCCCAATATCCACGCTGCCGTGCAGGCCATCCACACGGCCTATGCGGGCGGCATTGCCTGCGCCTCCGGGGCCGACCGGATCAAGGTCGAGCTGCAGCTGCGCAAGGTCGGGCTGATCGAATACTTCGACGGCCGCGTCTTCAGCGGCCACGAAATGCCGCGCTCCAAGCCTTGGCCGGACGTCTATCTGGCGGCCGCCGCGGCGCTGCAGGCGAATCCGCAGCGCTGCGCGGTGGTCGAAGACACGGTGACCGGCGTGCGTGCCGGGGTGGCGGCCGGCGCCACGGTGTTCGGCTATGCGCCCGCCACGTCCGGCCATGTAGATGCGCAGACCCTGCGCGAGGCCGGCGCCTCGGCCACGTTTACGGATATGGAGCACCTGGCCGCGCTGCTGGTGTGAAGCGCGGAATCCAGTCCTGCAGGGCGGCTGGATTTGTCATAGTTTCTATTAATTGATTAGGTTTTATCAATTGTTCATATTTATCGATCGGACGTAAGATTGCCCTGTTCACAACGACTACACCCTACAGGAGCCCACGATGTCCATCGCCAGCCAACGCCCAGAAATCAAGACCCTTGCCAACCTCGAATCGGCCTTCGCCGGCGAGTCCATGGCCCACATCAAGTACCGCTACTTCGCCAAGCTGTCGCGTGAAGCCGGCGACGAGGCCACGGCGCTCGCCTTTGAAGCCACAGCCGACCAGGAAGTGATGCACGCCTTTGGCCACCTGGACCTGCTGTACCCCAAGGCCACGATGACCCCGGCCAAGGCGCTGCAGATCGCCATCGACGGCGAAACCTACGAGTACACCGAGATGTACCCGGGCTTCCGCGCCACCGCCGAAGCCGAGGGCAATGCTGCTGCCGTGGCCGAGATGGACGAGCAGATCGAAGAATCCAAGGTGCATGCCGCCCAGTTCAAGGCCACCCTGGAAAAAGCCCAGAAACGCTTTGCCGCTCTGGCCAAGGTGGAAGAACGCCACGCCAACCACTACAAAGCCCAGCTGGCTTCGCTGTCTGCCAGCGCGGCATAATTACTACGCTTTTCATAGCTGCTAGCGCAGGTTTTATATGCGCTAGAGGCACTTTTTATATAAAACAGAGAACCTCATCATGAAAACCTATGTCTGTATCGTTTGCGGCTTTTTGTACGACGAAGCCACGGGCCGCCCGGAAGACGGCATCGCCCCCGGCACCCTGTGGGCCGACGTGCCCGCCAGCTGGGAATGCCCGGAATGCGGCGTCGCCAAGGCGGACTTCGAAGCCGTAGAAATCTAAACTCGGCTACCTTCTACTTCCACTTTCCTGATGACCCACCCGCTTCTTATCATTGGCGCCGGCCTGGCTGGCTGGCAGACGGTGCGCGAGTTCCGCAAGCTCGACGCCGACACGCCCATCACCCTGGTCACAGCCGACGCCGGCGACTTCTACGCCAAGCCCACGCTGTCCAACGCCTTTGGCCAGAAGCGCGGCCCGGCGCAGCTGGTGACCACCCCGGCGGCCACGATTGCCCAAACGCTGAACGTCACCTTGCTGTCGCACACCCGGGTCACGGCCATCGACAGCGTCGCCAAAACTGTGCAGACCAGCGCCGGCGTGTTGGCCTACCGCGACCTGGTGCTGGCCACCGGCGCCCAGCCTATCCGCGTGCCGCTGGCCGGCGATGCGGCCGAGCAGGCGCTGTCGGTCAATTCTTTGGATGACTTCGGCGTGTTCCACCAGCGCCTGACCGCGCTGGGCGAGGGCGCTCCGAATGTTCGTATTGCCATCATGGGCGCGGGCCTGATCGGCTGTGAATTCGCCAACGACCTGGCGGGCGCGGGTTACGCGGTGACGGTGATCGATCCGGCTGACCGCCCCTTGGCGGCCCTGCTGCCGCCCACGGCCAGCGTCCAGCTGCAGGAAGCCCTGGCCGGCCTGTCGGTGCACTGGCATCTGGGCGCGACGGTGCAGGCGGTGAACCGCCAGGCCGATGCGCTGGTGCTGACCCTGTCGAACGGGCAGACGCTGGTGGCCGACATCCTGCTCAGCGCCATCGGCCTGCGCGCCGACACCAGCCTGGCCCAGGCCGCGGGCATCGCCTGCGAGCGCGGCATCGTGGTGGACCGCCAGCTGCAGACCAGTGCGCCCCACGTCTGGGCCCTCGGCGACAGCGCGCAGTACGCCAGTGCTGCCAGCCCCGGCGCGCCCACTGGCCGCACCCTGCCGTACGTCATGCCTATCATGGCGGCGGCCAAGGTGCTGGCCGCCAGCCTGCACGGCACGCCGGCCAGCCTGGAGTTCGCCGCCATGCCGGTAGCCATCAAGACCCCGGCCCTGCCCATCGTGGCCCATCCGCCCGCCCCCGGCCAGCTGGGCCAGTGGGTCGAACAGGTGCTGGGCGAATGGTGGTTTGCCTCGGAGGATCTGCCCGAGCGCGCCCACGGCTTTGTGCTGACCGGCCCGCATACCAGCAAGCGCATGGCGCTGGTGAAGCAGATGACGGCCGTGGCCACGACAACGACCTAGGGTTTACCGGCGCTAGCCGCTCCCCGCCGCCACGGCTATGATTGACGTTGACGTAAACGTCAATCATCTTTGGCGTCTTGGAGGATCTGCATGCCGGTACTGGAGTCCCAACTTTCCCCGCGCTCGGCCGCGTTCCAGGCCAACGCCGCCGCCATGCGCGCGCTGGTGGCCGACCTGCAGGCCAAGCTGGCGGCCGCGGCCCTGGGTGGCGGACCGGCGGCGCGGGCCAAGCACAGCGGCCGCAACAAGCTGCTGCCGCGCGAGCGGGTCAACCTGCTGCTGGACCCGGGCACGCCTTTCCTCGAACTCTCGCCGCTGGCCGCGCTAGGCCTGTACCCGGACCGCGACGGTACCGACAGCGCGCCCTGCGCCGGGCTGGTCACCGGCATAGGCCGCATCAGCGGCGTGGACTGCATGGTGGTGTGCAACGACGCCACCGTCAAAGGCGGCACCTATTTCCCGCTGACCGTCAAAAAGCATTTGCGCGCCCAAGAGGTGGCCCAGCAGAACCGGCTACCCTGCATCTACCTGGTGGATTCGGGCGGCGCGCATCTGCCGAGCCAGGACGAAGTGTTTCCCGACCGCGACCACTTCGGCCGCATCTTCTTCAACCAGGCCACCATGAGCGCGCAGGGCATTGCGCAGATCGCCGTGGTCATGGGCAGCTGCACCGCCGGCGGCGCCTACGTGCCGGCGATGAGCGATGAATCCATCATCGTGCAAGGCCAGGGCACCATCTATCTGGCCGGGCCGCCGCTGGTCAAGGCCGCTACCGGCGAAGTGGTCAGCGCCGAAGACCTGGGCGGCGGCGATGTGCACACCCGGCTGTCCGGCGTGGCCGACCACCTGGCGCAGAACGATATGCATGCGCTGGCGCTGGCCCGTGCGGCTGTCAAGAATTTGCATAAAAACAAGGCTGCAGCGCAGGTGGAATCTGCGCCAGCAGCTCCTAAATATGCAGCAGAGGAACTGCACGGCGTGGTACCGACCGACAGCCGCAAGCCCTTCGATGTGCGCGAGATCATTGCCCGCATCGTCGACGGCAGCGAATTCGATGAATTCAAGGCGCGCTACGGCACCACCCTGGTCTGCGGCTTTGCGGCCATCGAAGGCATGGCGGTGGGCATCATTGCCAACAACGGCATCCTGTTCAGCGAGTCGGCGCTCAAGGCCACGCACTTCATCGAACTCTGCTGCCAGCGCAAGATCCCGCTGGTGTTCCTGCAGAACATCACCGGCTTCATGGTGGGCCGCAAGGTGGAGAACGAAGGCATCGCCCGCCACGGCGCCAAGATGGTGATGGCCGTGGCCAACGCCCAGGTGCCCAAGTTCACCGTCATCATCGGCGGCAGCTTTGGCGCTGGCAACTACGGCATGTGCGGCCGCGCCTTCAGCCCGCGCTTCCTGTGGATGTGGCCGAACGCGCGCATCAGCGTGATGGGCGGCGAGCAGGCCGCCGGCGTGCTGGCCACCGTCAAGCGCGATGCCATCGAAGCCCAGGCCGGCGCCTGGAGCGCTGAGGACGAATCTGCCTTCAAGGCCCCGATCCGCCAGCAGTACGAAACCCAGGGCCACCCCTACTACGCCACCGCCCGCCTGTGGGACGATGGTGTGATCGACCCGGCCGACACCCGCCGCGTGCTGGCCCTAGGCCTGAGTGCGGCCCGTAATGCGCCGATTCCGGATACGCAGTTCGGCATCTTCCGCATGTGATGGTCGGCCGGTGGCGCGCCATGGATCGGTTACAAATGGCGGCCCGCTATTCTCCAAATAACAGTATCTGAAGGAAACCCATGCACCCTTTGTCCCAAGCCCTGCGGCATCTTGGCCTGGCGTTCGGCTTGCTGCTGATCGCTCCCGCCAGCTTTGCGCTGGACGTGGTGGAATCCCCGCCAGACCTGGAGATCCTCGACAAGCAGCTCAGCATCGGCGGGCGCACCCTGGCCTTGCCCGATGGCCACTGGTTGTATGCGAACCGCACGCAGTGGAACGCGGTGCTGCGCACGCCTCCGCCGCTGTCGATTTTTGCGGCCTACGCCATGGACGTGCAAAACGGCAGGATGCAAAGCGCCATCGTGCTGGAACTGCCGGTGCGCAGCGGCAATGCGCCCGATTGGCGCGCCGACGGCTGCTCGCAGCCCGGCCAGCTGTTCCGCGACGATTTCGGCAGCGACAGCAAGACGCCCGAGTGCCTGCAGGTATACCGCCGCCCCGGCCATCTGGTCGGCCAACAAACTGTGTTTTACAGCGACGTGCAGCAGTGGGTGCAGGCGCGTGGCATCAAGCTGCCCGGCCCGGTGTACGAGGTGGTCTATGCCAAGTACTCGCGCAACGACTATGGCCGGGTGCGGGTGTTTGTGCCCATGAAAGCCGTGGCCAATGACGAGGAAATCGTGGCCTGGGCCCAGAAGCTGCCCGCCACCCTGGCCGCCTTCATGGACAAGCGCGACAAGCAGGCCAAGCTGCCACCCATCCCGGCGCTGCCGATCGAGGCCAGCGCGCCCGTGGCAGCGGTGGCTACGCGGCCCAGCTACCCGGCAACCGGCTTTGCCGCGCTCGACGACGTGGCCCGCGTGCCCGTCAACAACGACGGCGGCCGCGAGATGTACCGCGAATTCCTGACCCGGCCATTGCCGCGGGCGTTCGTGATCTCGAACGAAACCGTGCTCTACACCGTGGGCCGCAACCCACCCGATTTGCGCGAGCCCGGCGAGCCCACTGAGCGTGCACTGGAGCGCTGCCGCAAGGTCAGCCAGTCCCCGTGCATGCTGTATGCCGTGGACGAGCGGGTGGTGTGGATTGCGGGCCCGCAGGCCAACCCACCGGCCAAGGCTGCGCCCTGAGGTTTTGAAGGCCCCGGCCGCGCCCTTGCGCGTTTGCGGCTGAGTCGGGGACCGAGCGGCATGCGGCCTGGCACAGGTTTGCATGCATGGAATAGCACGATACGAAGGGAACTGTGTGCTGAGAATCTTGAGCTTTTGCGGGTTGTTCACGGCGATGCTGGCAACCGTTGGGTGTGCATCGATTACCCATGAAACCAGCCACCCGATGCGGGTGGAAACATTCACGCAGGAGGGGCGGTCCGTACTGGGCGCCGAGTGCACGTTGACCAATGATTACCCGGCCACGACAGGCAAGTCGGGTGGGGGTGTCAGTGTGCACCGGTCCAGCAAGGATTTGGATATCGTCTGTACCTCCCAGGAGCACGGCGTAGCCACCGGGCGAGCGATCTCTCGTGCCAATGCAGGGATGGCGGGTAACCTTCTGTTTGGCGGCGGCATCGGCGTCATCATTGACCACAACAAGGGCACGGCCTATACCTATCCGACCTGGATTCGCCTGGTCTTCGGCCAGATGCGCAGTTTTGACCGGCGGGATGAAAAAGACGGCCTCGTGGTGCTGGGTACACCGTCCGATGCCGCGCCGCTGCTGGCCGACAACACCGTGCCCCCCGCCGCACCGCCTATACCGGCGGTGCGCAGCACGCCGGTGTCTGCGCCCCAGCCCGCGCAACGCGCCGCCTATATCGCAACCGGCTACGCCAAGATTGACGACGTAGATGCGATTCCGTTTCTGAACGACAACGGGCGGCAGAGTTACCGCAACTGGCTGACCAAGGGAACACCGCGTGCTTTTGCCATCTCGCCTACAGGGACTTTGGCTGCATCTTTCGGCCTCAAGCCGGTGGACGAGACATTGCCTAGCGATCCGGTGGAGCGGGCCGTGGTGGCTTGCAACCGCATCAGCAAGACCGCCTGCCGCCTGTATGCCGTGAATGGTTCGGTAGTCTGGGTGAAGGATGCGGCGCCTTGATGGCTATGCGTTCTGCCGGCCACGGTTGTTTGGAGAATATTTTGAGAGCTTCTATGTACCGACCTTACCTGGCCCGTCTTGCCGTATTGGTAGGGGGCTGTGCCGCTATCGCGCAGAGCGCCCTGGCCGTCAACGCGGCCGAGGCCGTTCCGGCCATGGAATTGGCCGATCAGCAAATCCAGGTTGGCTCGCGCACCCTGCGCTTGCCCGTAGGCCAATGGAACTACATTGCCCAGACCCAGGGCGCTGTGACAGCCGGTGGCCGCAATATCGGCTCTACCTACACCGCCTATGTGATGGATGTGCAAGGTGGGGAAATGCGCAGCGGCATTGTCCTGACATTGCCATCCGGTAGTTTTCCGGCATCCAGTTGGTTGAATGAGCCATGCAAGGACGACAAAGCCTTGTTTAAGAATGATTTTGGGGGCAGTTTCTCGCAGCCCGAGTGCCTGTTGGTGTATCGGCGGAGCGGCCATTTGCTGGGTGCGGTAACGGGTATTTATGCCCAGGCGCAGCAATGGGTGAAGGCAACGTCGGTCAAACTGCCGGGGCCTGTCTATGAAGTGGTTTACAGCAAGTACGCAAACAACGACTACGGGGTGATACGGTTTTTTATTCCGGTGAACCGCGTGGCCAATGACGAGGCCATCGCCAGTTGGGCCCAGCAGCTACCCGGGCAACTGCGGCGGATTTTTGAAAACCGAGATTCTCTGGCTGCACTGTCCATGCTACCGGTTGTACCTGAAAAGGTGAAAGTGCCGCCATCCGTGGCGGTAGCGGACGGCCGCCTGCAGGACATCGATGCGATTCCTTACATCAACGACAAGGGTCGGGAGCGGTACCGGGTGTGGTTGAAGCACGCGCCACCGCGCGCTTTCGCCCTATCGCCGACTGGTTCTTATGCCTACACCAGCGGTGCGAGTCCGGCCGATGAAACCTTACCTTCGGCCCCGGCGGAGCGGGCGCTACTGCTGTGCAACCGCAACAGCAAGACGCCGTGCCAGCTGTATGCCGTGGACAAGGCCGTGGTCTGGGTGAAGGACGGTAGCCCGGTGGCCGGAACGCCGTAAATGCCATGAACAGCGTGACCGCATGGCTGCATACGCAGATCCAAAGCAGCACCTATCTGGACCTGCCCACGTTGCTGGCCCTGGCCGCCGCCCTCGGTTGGGCCAGCGGCATACGTCTGTACGCCGTGGTGTTCGCCACTGGCACGGCGGGTGTGTTGGGGTGGTTGCCTTTGCCGCCTGGACTGCAGCTGCTGCAGCACCCGGCGATGCTGGCGGCCAGCGGGGCCATGCTGTTCGTCGAGTTTTTTGCCGACAAGATTCCGGGGCTGGACAGCCTGTGGGATGCGCTGCATGCCGTCATCCGCATCCCCGCCGGTGCTGCGCTGGCCGCCGGGGTCTTCGGCGCTGATAACGCCACCATAGGGGCGGTGGCGGCCTTGCTCGGCGGCTCGCTGGCGGCGACTTCGTTCGCCACCAAGGCGGTAACGCGGGCGGCGGCGAACACCTCGCCCGAGCCGTTTTCCAACATCGGCCTGAGCCTGCTGGAAGACGGCCTGACCTTGGGCGCGCTGTGGCTGGCCACGCACTACCCGGTCGCCTTTGGCATCAGCCTGTGTGTGGTGCTGGCCATCAGCGTGTGGCTGCTGGTGGTGTTGTGGCGGTTTTTGATGGCGCTGGTCCGGCGCGTACGGGCCTGGTTTGGAGTTAACTATGTTTGAAAAAATCCTGATCGCCAACCGCGGTGACCAGCGGCTCCGCCGCGCAGCAGCGAAGCTACATTGCCTGGCACACGTAGTGTGTGCAGACGATCTCACCGCGAAGGAAGCCCATGTTTGACAAAATCCTGATCGCTAACCGCGGTGAGATCGCCTGCCGTGTGGCGGCAACCTGCGCGCGGCTGGCCATCAAAACCGTGGCCGTGTATTCCGACGCCGATGCCCAGGCCGCCCACGTCGGCGCCTGCGACGAGGCCGTGCATATCGGCGGCAGCGCACCCAAGGACAGTTATCTGCTTGGCGAGCGCATCATCCAGGCGGCGCTGCATACCGGGGCGCAGGCCATCCACCCCGGCTACGGCTTCCTCAGCGAGAACGCCGGCTTTGCCCAGGCCTGTGCCGATGCCGGCCTGGTCTTCATCGGTCCGCCGGCTGCCGCCATCCAGGCCATGGGCTTGAAGGCCGAATCCAAGCAGCTGATGGCGCGCGCCGGC
Source organism: Rhodoferax ferrireducens (assembly GCF_031458075.1). Taxonomy (GTDB): domain Bacteria; phylum Pseudomonadota; class Gammaproteobacteria; order Burkholderiales; family Burkholderiaceae_C; genus Rhodoferax_B; species Rhodoferax_B ferrireducens_A. Next base: position 54,948 of record NZ_JAVDXT010000006.1, read on the forward strand.
GTGCCCCTGGTGCCCGGCTACCACGGCGCCGACCAGGACCCGGCGCTGCTGCAGCGCGAGGCCGATGCCATCGGCTACCCGGTGCTGATCAAGGCCAGCGCCGGTGGTGGCGGCAAGGGCATGCGGGTGGTCGACAGCGCGCCGGACTTTGCCGCAGCCCTGGCCAGCTGCCAGCGCGAGGCCAGCAGCAGCTTTGGCAACACCGCCGTGCTGGTGGAGAAATACGTGCAGCGCCCCCGGCATATCGAGGTGCAGGTCTTTGGCGACAGCCATGGCAATGTGGTGCATTTGTTCGAACGCGATTGCTCGGTGCAGCGCCGGCACCAGAAGGTGCTGGAAGAAGCACCAGCGCCCGGCATGAGTGAAGCCTTGCGCCAGCAGATGGGCGCGGCGGCCGTGGCGGCAGCCCGCGCCGTGCATTACGTGGGTGCGGGCACGGTGGAGTTCATTGTCGAGCAGCAGGCCGACGGGAAGATGGACTTCTTCTTCATGGAAATGAATACCCGGCTGCAGGTCGAACACCCGGTGACCGAGGCCATCACCGGGCTCGACCTGGTGGAGTGGCAGTTGCGCGTGGCGGCGGGCGAGCCCTTGCCGCTGGCGCAGAGCGACCTGCAGATCAGCGGCCACGCCATCGAGGCCCGCATCTGCGCCGAGACGCCCGACCAGCAGTTCCTGCCGGCCACCGGCAGCTTGCAGGTGTTCGCGCTGCCCGCGCATGTGGCGTTCACCCGCGGCGCGGTGCGGGTGGATACCGGCGTGCGCGCGGGCGATGCGGTGTCGCCGTTTTACGACCCGATGCTGGCCAAGCTCATCGTCCACGGCGCCACCCGCGCCCAGGCGCTGGCGCGCATGGACCAGGCCTTGTCGCAGCTGCATGCGGTGGGCGTGGCGACCAATGTGCAGTTCCTGCGCCATGTGCTGCAGAGCCCGTCGTTCGCCCAGGCGCAGCTGGACACGGCGCTGATCAGTCGCGAGTCGGCCGTGCTGTTCCAGCAGGAGCGTGTCGGCCTGCCGCTGGCGGTGGCGGCCTGCGTGGCGCAGACCCTGCGGGCCGAGGCGGCGTTGCAAACCGCCGACCCGTTCAGCCGCCGCGATGGCTGGCGCGCCTATGGCGAGCTGCTGCGCGGGTTTGCTTTTGAGTTCCATGGCGAGGCGGTGGAGGCCAGCTTGCGCTACCTGCACGACGGCCTGCTGCATCTGACGGTGGGCGACACGGCGGGGCCGCTGCAGTGGGACGCCAGTGCCGACGGCATGGTGCTGCAGTTCGCCGGCCAGCGCCAGACCGTGCATTTTTATCAGAATGGGCCGGTGGCGCATATCCATACTGCGCAAGGTGCTACACAAATCATAGTGGTTGACCGCTTCGCCCAGGCCACGGCGGTGCACGCCACGGCCGGGCGTCTGACGGCGCCCATGCCGGGCCGGCTGGTGGCGTTTGCGGTGCAGGTGGGCGCCACTGTCACCCAGGGCCAGCCGCTGGCGGTGATGGAGGCCATGAAGATGGAGCACACGATTGCCGCGCCCGGCGACGGCGTCGTCGCCGAGCTGCTGTTCGCCCCGGGCGACCAAGTGGCCGAGGGCGCCGAGCTGTTACGTCTGGAAGCCAATGCCTGAGCGCTGGCGCGGCGCACTGCGGACACAATAGAAAGACCTGAAACAAGAGGACATCGGATGCGGATCGCGTTGTACGGGGCGGATGGCCCCGCGGAATTCTGGACAGACGGTTTGCGCGCCCTATGGCCGCAGGCCGAGGTAGCGCACTGGGTGCCGGGCAGCCCGCCGGCCGATTACGCGGTGGTATGGGCGCCGCCGCAGGCTTTCTTCGACGAGCAGCCGGGCCTGAAAGCCGTGTTCAACCTGGGTGCGGGCGTCGACGCCTTGCTCAAGCTGCGCATTCCGCCGCAAACCCAGCTGGTGCGGCTGGACGACGCCGGCATGGCGGTGCAGATGGCCGAGTACGTGTGCCATGCGCTGATCCGGCATTTCCGGGCGCTGGACGCCTATGCGGCCGACACCCACGCGGGCCGCTGGACGCAACGGCCTACGCGGGCGCGGGCCGATTTTCCGGTCGGCATTCTGGGCGCGGGCGTGCTCGGGCAGCGGGTGGCGCAGGCGCTACGCGGCTTCGACTTTCCGGTCAATGTCTGGAGCCGCCAGCCCAAGCAGCTGGATGGCGTGCGCGGCTTTGCGGGCGCTGCGCAGCTGGACGACTTTCTGGCCGCATCCAAGGGCCTGGTGTGCCTGCTGCCGCTGACCGTGGATACCGAGAACATCCTGAACCGGCGCAGCCTGTCACGGCTGCAGCCCGGCGGCTATGTGGTCAACGTGGCGCGCGGCGCGCATCTGGTAGAGGCCGACCTGCTGGCGCTGCTGGACAGCGGCCATCTGGCCGGCGCCACGCTGGACGTGTTCCGCAACGAGCCGCTGCCGGCCGCACACCCGTTCTGGGCGCACCCCAAGATCAGCATCACCCCGCATACCTCGGCCCGCACGCTGCGCGAAGAAAGCCTGGTGCAGATCGCCGGCAAGCTGCAAGCGCTGCTGCAAGGCCTGCCGGTGGCGGGCATGGTGGAACGCGAAAGAGGTTACTGAATGCCATTGCCCTCCAGAGTCAAACTTGTCGATGTCGGTCCGCGCGACGGCCTGCAGAACGAAAAGCAGATGGTGCCCGCTGCCGTCAAGATCGAGCTGGTGCAGCGCCTGCAGAACGCCGGCCTGAAGGAGATCGAAGTCACCAGCTTTGTGTCGCCCAAATGGGTGCCGCAGATGGCCGACAACGCCGAGGTGATGGCCGGCATTGCGCGCCAACCCGGCGTGCGCTATTCGGTGCTGGTGCCGAACCAGCAGGGCTTCGAGGCGGCGCAGAAGACGCAGCCCGACGAGATCGTGGTCTTCGCTGCGGCCAGCGAGGCCTTCAGCCAGCGCAACATCAATTGCAGCATCGCCGAAAGCATTGAACGCTTCCGCCCGGTGGTAGCAGCGGCACGCGCGCAGAATATGTATGTGCGCGGCGCCATCTCCTGCGCTGTGGGCTGCCCGTACGAGGGTGAGATTGCACCCGAGCGCGTGGCCCAGGTGGCGCGGCTGATGCGCGAGATCGGCGTGCAGCATGTGGGCGTGGCCGACACCATAGGCGTGGGCACGCCGCTGAAGGTGCAGCGTGCGCTGGAGGCGGCCTTGCAGCATTACGGCTTGGACGAGATTTCCGGCCATTTCCATGACACCTATGGCCAGGCGCTGGCGAATACGTTGGCGGCGCTGCAGCTGGGGGTGTGGCAGTTCGACGCCTCGGTGGCCGGCCTCGGCGGCTGCCCGTATGCCAAGGGCGCGACCGGCAATGTGGCGACCGAAGACGTGGTCTACCTGCTGCACGGCATGGGCATAGACACGGGCATCGACCTGGAGCTGCTGGTCGATGCGGGCCAGTTCATCAGCGACTATCTGGGTAGAAAATCCAACTCCCGCGCCGCCACGGCGCTCTGGACCAAGAGGTTGAACTGATGTGTGGAGCTGAACTGAAATCGCTGCCCGAAAGCGTGCAGCGCGTGGTGGCGGCATTGCAGGCCAGCGGCCATGCGCAGCTGCCGCGCATGCTGGAAGACGCGGCGCGCACGGCCCAGCAGGCGGCCGATGCGCTGGGCATCGTGGTCGGGCAGATTGCCAAGAGCATCATCTTTCGCCGCCTGTCGGACGACGCGGCGGTGCTGGTCGTCACTTCGGGCGACCGGCGTGTCGACGAGCACAAGGTGGCGGCCTTGGTCGGCCCGGTGGGGCGGGCGGATGCGGCCTTCGTCAAGGCCCGCACCGGCTTCACCATTGGCGGCGTGGCACCGGTGGCGCATGTGTATCCGCCGGTGACCCTGATCGACCGCGAGCTGTTCCGCTTTGCCGAGATATGGGCCGCGGCCGGCCATCCGCATGCGGTGTTCGCGCTGGCGCCGCAGGACCTGGAGCGGCTCACCGGTGCGCCGGTGGCCGACGTGGTGCTGGCTGCAGCTTGAATACTATGGATTTGATAGCTGCTGGCGCAGGTGCAGAAAGTGCCAGCAGCCTGAATGATGCCGAAGTGGCGTCGCCCTGCGTGCGGGTCTGCAAGATGGATGCAGCCGGCGTGTTCTGCACTGGCTGCTGGCGTACGCTGGACGAGATTGCGGCCTGGGGCCGTATGGACGCGCCCGCGAAGCGGGCGGTCTGGGAGGTCATCGCCGAACGTGCTTTGGCTTAGTGACCCGAAGCGCCCGAGGCGCCAAAGCCGGTTTCCGAACGCACCTGCTGGGTCTTGAACGCGTCGCGCTCCTTGGCGGCTTGCGGGCTGCGGTCGAGTACCGAGAACAGCCAGATGCCGAGAAAGCCGATGCTCATGGAGAACAGTGCCGGCGAGGTGTAGGGGAACCAGGCCGAGCCCTTGGGGTAGCCCAGGGTGGCTTCCCACACCGAGGGCGACACGACGGTCAGGCCCACCGACGAGATCAGTCCCATGAAGCCGCCGATCACCGCGCCGCGCGTGGTGCAGTCCTTCCACAGTACCGACATGAACAGCACCGGGAAGTTGGCCGAGGCCGCAATCGCGAAGGCCAGCGACACCATGAAGGCGATGTTCTGCTTCTCGAAGGCAATGCCCAGCAGCACGGCGATGATGCCCAGTGCCACGGTGGTGATACGCGAGACCTTGAGCTCGGAGGCGCTGTCGGCCTTGCCCTTCTTGAACACGGTGGCGTACAGGTCGTGCGATACCGCGGAGGCGCCCGACAGCGTCAGCCCCGCCACCACCGCCAGGATGGTGGCAAAGGCCACGGCCGAGATGAAGCCGAAGAAGATGTTGCCGCCCACGGCCTTGGCCACCAGCACGGCTGCCATATTGCTGGAACCGCCGCCGCCCTTGATCACGCCCTTGATGGTGTCGGCGAACTCGGGATTGGTCAGCACCAGGGTGATGGCGCCAAAGCCGATGATGAAGATCAGCAGGTAGAAGTAGCCGATCCAGGTGGTGGCCCAGAGCACGGACTTACGCGCTTCCTTGGCGTTCGGCACGGTGAAGAAGCGCATCAGGATGTGCGGCAGGCCGGCGGTGCCGAACATCAGCGCCATGCCGAAGGAGATGGCCGAGATCGGGTCCTTCACAAAACCGCCCGGACCCATGATGGCCAGGCCGATCTTGGCGGCTTCTTCGAGTAGCTTGCCGTCGTTGGCGGCGATCTGGGTCTTGACCTGCACCGCCTTGGCAAACAGCGCTTCGGGGCTGAAGCCGAACTGCGCAAGCACGGCGATGGCCATGAAGGTGACGCCGGCCAGCAGCAGGCAGGCCTTGATGATCTGCACCCAGGTGGTGGCCGTCATGCCGCCGAACAGCACATAAATCATCATCAGCGCGCCGACGATGACCACCGCCAGCCAGTAGTCCAGGCCGAACAGCAGCTTGATCAGCGCGCCTGCGCCGACCATTTGCGCAATCAGGTAGAAGGCCACCACCACCAGCGTGCCGGAGGCTGCAAACATGCGGATCGGCGTCTGCTGGAAACGGTAGGCGGCTACGTCGGCAAAGGTGAACTTGCCCAGGTTGCGCAGCCGCTCGGCCATCAAAAAGGTGATGACCGGCCAGCCGACCAGGAAGCCGATGGAGTAGATCAGGCCGTCATAGCCCGAGGCCATCACCGCCGCAGAAATGCCCAGGAAGGAGGCGGCCGACATGTAGTCGCCCGCAATCGCCAGGCCATTCTGGAAGCCGGTGATGCCGCCACCGCCGGTGTAGAAGTCGGAGGCCGATTTGGTCTTGGCCGCGGCCCATTTGGTGATGAACAAGGTGCCCACCACGAAGATGCCGAACATGCTGATCGCCACCCAGTTGGTGGGTTGCTTGTCGACCTGGCCCAGGTCGGCGCCGGCTGCACATGCCGCGCCCGCGGCGGCCAGAAGTGCCCAGGCGGCCAGCGCTTTGAAGATGGTTTTCATTGGGCTGCATCCTTCAGGATTTCGGCAGTCAGGCGGTCGTATTCGCTGTTCGCCCGGCGCACATACAGGCCGGTGATCAGGATGGTGAAAACAATCACCCCCAAGCCGATAGGAATGCCGATGGTGGTGACGCCAGCGCCTATGGGCTGGGACAGAAAGGGTTTGTTGAATGCGATCAGCGCGATGTAGCCGTAGTACACGAACATCATCAGCGCGGTCAGCGTCCAGCCAAACGTGCCGCGCTTGCGCCGCAGTTCGTGGTACTTGGGGTTGGCCTCTATTCGGGCCACGATCGGGTCGGTCATGGTTGTCTCCTTGGGTGTGTCAATCGCGCCGCCACCGGACTGGTGGGGCCTTGTTGAAGTGGCGCGAGTGTGGGGAGGGGCGCTGACCATGAACTGACGGATAGCCACCTATTCACGGCGTGCAACGCAGATACCACCGTGTTCGCCCAGCGCGGGAAAAATCAGTCCGAGGGTTTGCACTAGGGTTGTAAGCGTTTGTACGTTTTTGTCAGGAAACGGTCAGCAAGGGTTCCAAGAATGCGCCTCAGGCCGCCCTTGAGGCGGCCCTTAACTACATCAGGAGACAAGCACCATGGCTACAAGCACTATGGCGACACATGTGGGCGCGGCGCCCAGGCCCATGTCGGGCGAGGAAAAGAAGGTCATCTTCGCGTCCTCCCTCGGCACGGTGTTCGAGTGGTATGACTTTTACCTGTACGGCTCGTTGGCCGCCATCATCGCCAAGCAGTTCTTTGGCGGGCTCGATCCCACGTCGGCCTATATTTTTGCGCTGCTGGCGTTTGCCGCCGGCTTTCTGGTGCGGCCGTTTGGTGCCATCGTGTTCGGCCGCCTGGGCGACATGATCGGACGCAAGTACACCTTTCTGGTGACCATTCTGATCATGGGCTTGTCGACCTTCGTGGTCGGCCTGCTGCCCACCTATGCATCCATCGGTATTGCCGCTCCCATCATCCTGGTCGCCTTGCGCATGCTGCAGGGTCTGGCTCTGGGTGGCGAGTACGGCGGTGCCGCCACCTATGTGGCCGAACACGCGCCGCATGGCAAGCGGGGTGCCTACACGGCCTGGATCCAGACCACGGCAACGCTGGGCCTGTTCTTGTCGCTGATCGTGATCCTGGGCTGCCGCGAAGCTCTGGGCCCCGAGTTCGAAGTCTGGGGCTGGCGCATTCCGTTCCTGGTGTCCATCGTGCTGCTGGGCGTGTCGGTGTGGATCCGTTTGAGCATGAACGAGTCGCCTGCCTTCCAGAAGATGAAGGCCGAAGGCAAGACCTCCAAGGCGCCGCTGACCGAGTCCTTCGGCCAATGGAAGAACCTGAAGGTGGTGATTCTGGCGCTGATCGGTTTGACCGCCGGCCAGGCCGTGGTCTGGTACACCGGCCAGTTCTATGCGCTGTTCTTCCTGACCACGATTGCCAAGGTGGATGCCACCACGGCCAATCTGTTCATCGCCGTGGCCCTGGTCATCGGCACGCCGTTCTTCATCTTCTTCGGTGCGCTGTCCGACAAGGTGGGTCGCAAGCCCATCATCATGGGCGGTTGCCTGATTGCGGCGCTGACCTACTTCTCGGTGTTCCCCGCCTTGCTGCAGTACGCCAACCCCGCCTTGGTGGCCGCGCAGAAGTCGGTGCCTGTGGTGATTACCGCCGACCCGAAGCAGTGCTCGTTCCAGGGCAGCCCGATTGCGCGTGACATTGACTTCACCAGCTCGTGCGACATCGCCAAGCGCACCTTGACGCAGAACTACATCCCCTACACCAACGTGAACGGTGCTGCGGGTAGCGTGGCCACCATCAAGCTGGGCGATAAGGAAATCCCCTCGGTGACCGGCATCTTGAACGAGAAGCGCGATGCGTTCTCGGCCGAGGGCAAGAAGTCCATCGACGAGTTCCGCAAGACCGTGGTCGATACCGCCAAGGCCGCGGGCCTGACCACCAAGGCTGACAATGCCGCGATGAACAAGCCCATGGTGCTGCTGATCCTGGTCTACCTGGTGATTCTGGTGACCATGGTTTACGGCCCCATCGCCGCCATGTTGGTCGAGATGTTCCCGACCCGCATCCGCTACACGTCCATGTCTCTGCCGTACCACATTGGTAACGGCTGGTTCGGCGGCCTGCTGCCGACCACCGCGTTCGCCATGGTGGCGGCGACCGGCGACATCTTCTACGGCCTCTGGTACCCGGTGGTGGTGGCGGCTGCGACCTTCGTGATCGGCATGCTGTTCATCAAGGAAACCAAGGACGTGGATATCTACGCCAACGACTAAGCTGTGCCATGGGCTTCGGCCCGTGCTCCGCAAGCCCTCCAGCCGGAGGGCTTTTTTTGTTGCGGGTTGAGGCGCTGCTAGTCGGCGATGCGCATCACCACACGCCCCTCTATGCTGCCGTGGCGCATGCGGTCGAGGATGGCGTTCACGTTGTCCAGGCTGTCCTCGGTATAAATGGTGCGCACCTTGCCTTCGCCGGCGAATTCCAGCGCTTCCTGCAGGTCTTTACGGGTGCCGACAATCGAGCCGCGCACGGTTTTGGCATTCAGCACCATGTCGAAGATCGGCAGCGCAAAGTCTCCGGGCGGCAGGCCTACCAGTGCCATGGTGCCGCGCTTGTGCAGCATGCCCAGGCCCTGGGCAAAGGCTGAGCGGGATACGGCGGTGACCAGCACGCCGTGCGCGCCCCGCAAGGTGCGTTGCACCTCCAACACCGGGTCTTGTGTCAGGGCGTTGATCACCATGTCGGCACCCAGCTGGGTTGCCAGCTGGAGCTTGGCGTCGTCGACATCGACCGCAATCACATGGAAACCCATGGCCTTGGCGTACTGCACGGCCAGGTGCCCGAGCCCGCCGATGCCGGAGATGGCGATCCAGTCTCCGGGCTTGCAGTCCAGGCCCTTCAGACCCTTGTAGACCGTGACCCCCGCGCAAAGCACCGGCGCTATCTCTGAAAACTCGCGGTTGGCAGGCAGGTGGCCGATGTAGCCGGGATCGGCCAGCACATATTCGGCATAGCCGCCGTTGACGGTATAGCCTGTCATCTGCTGTGCGTCGCACAGGGTTTCCCAGCCGGTGATGCAGTGTTCGCAATGGCCGCAGGCGGTGTGCAGCCAGGGCACGCCCACGCGGTCGCCTTCTTTCACCGTCTTCACGCCGGCGCCAATGGCGGCCACAAAGCCCACGCCCTCGTGGCCGGGGATGAAGGGCAGGGTCGGCTTGACCGGCCAGTCGCCCTCGGCGGCGTGCAGGTCGGTATGGCAGACGCCCGAGGCCACCACTTTCACCAGCACCTGGCCCGCGGCCACCTCGGGTAGCGGGACTTCCTCGATCTGCAAGGGTTGGCCGAAGGCGTGGACGACGGCAGCTTTCATTGTGCGCATGGCGGGCTCCTGAAAAAGCGGATGGGAAGGCGTGTGCGCGGTCATTGCCGCGCAGGCCCCGGGGATTCACTTTAGGCGACCCATCGGCCCCCGGCTTTGCGCTGGATCAAGCTTCTTGCAAGACCTTGAACACGTTCTAAAGACCGAATAACCCCCGGGCGCGCAACGCCCGGCGTGCTCCCTACAATGGTCCGCCTTACCCCTCCGAGCACCGCACTTATGACCCAGGGAACCATCCGCATCCGCGGAGCGCGACAGCACAATCTCAAGAATCTGGACCTGGACATCCGCACCGGCGAACTCACGGTGGTGACCGGCCCCAGCGGGTCCGGCAAGTCGAGCCTGGTGTTCGATACCTTGTTCGCCGAGGGGCAGCGCCGCTACGTAGAGACCTTCTCGGCCTATGCGCGCCAGTTCCTGGACCGTATGGACAAGCCGGCGGTGGACAAGGTCGAGGGCGTGCCCCCGGCCATCGCCATCGACCAGACCAACCCGGTGCGCTCCAGCCGCTCCACCGTCGGCACGATGACCGAGCTGAACGACCATCTGAAGCTGTTGTTCGCCCGCGCTGGCAACCTGTTCGACCGCGTCACCGCGCTACCGGTGCGGCACGACACGCCGGAGAGCATTTACGCCGAGCTGTGTGAGCGCGCGGCGGCGGCACAAGACCCTCGGGTGGTACTCACTTTCCCGGTGGAGCTGCCCGGCAATACAACGGCCGAAGAAGTCGCCCAATGGCTGTCGGCCAGCGGTTTCACCCGCGTGCAGGCCGAGCGCGAGGTGGCGGTGGAGGCGCCTGCCACGCCCGCCAAACCCAGCAAGAAGGCCGTGGCCCCGGCCACCCGCAAGGTGCTGGACGTGGTGGCCGACCGCTTCCGCATCGCTGGTGCCGAAAAGTCCCGTGCGCTGGAAGCGATTGAGGTGGCCATCAAGCGTGGCGGCGGCCGCCTGAATGTGTATGTGCTGCCGGCCGAGGAGGGCGCTGAACCCCAGCTGTGGAAGTTCTCTACCGGCCTGCACTGCGCCGAAAGCGATGTGCGCTACACCGACCCGATTCCGTCGATGTTCTCCTTCAACTCGCCGGTCGGCGCCTGCGAGACCTGCAAGGGTTTTGGCCGCGTGATCGGCGTGGACTACGGCCTGGTGATCCCGAACGACAAGCTGACCCTGCGCTCCGGCGCCATCAAGCCCATGCAGACCCCCGCCTGGCAGGAATGCCAGGACGACCTGATGCGCCACGCCGAGGCGGCCGGCATCCCGCGCGACACGCCGTATTACAAGCTCACGCCCGAGCACCAGCACTGGGTGATCAACGGGTCACCCAACTGGAACGGCAAGTGGAACCAGCACTGGTTCGGCGTGAAGCGCTTCTTCGAATACCTGGAAACCAAGTCCTACAAGATGCATATCCGGGTGCTGCTGTCCAAGTACCGCAGCTACACCACCTGCTCTGCCTGCGCGGGCGCCCGGCTGAAGACCGAGAGCTTGCTGTGGCGCCTGGGCAGCGTGGAGGATGCGAATGCGGTGTTAGACCCCGCCAAGCGCCATCTGCCCCAGGGCGTGTCCTGGAGCCGCGCCCAGCTGGAGGCCTTGCCCGGCCTGTGCCTGCACGACCTGATGCTGCTACCCATAGACCGGCTGCGCCGCTTCTTCGATCTGCAGGCCGAGCGCATCCTGGGCATGCATACCGAGCGCAGCAGCCAAAGTGGTGACGAGCAGGCGCTGAAGCTGTTGCTCGATGAAATCACCACCCGTCTCAAATACCTGTGCGACGTAGGCATCGGCTACCTGACGCTGGACCGGCAAAGCCGCACGCTGAGCGGCGGCGAGGTGCAGCGCATCAACCTGACCACGGCGTTGGGCACCTCGCTGGTGAACACCTTGTTTGTGCTGGACGAGCCCAGCATCGGCCTGCACCCGCGCGACATGCACCGCATCATCGAGGCCATGCAGCGCCTGCGCGATGCCGGCAACACCCTGGTGGTGGTCGAGCACGACCCGGCGGTGATGCTGGCGGCCGACCGCATGATAGATATGGGCCCGGGCCCCGGCGCGCGCGGCGGGCAAATCGTCTTCGACGGTACGACAGACGACCTGCGCCACGCCAACACCTTGACCGGCGCCTACCTGGGCGGACGCAAGACCATAGGCATGGGCTTCAAGAAGCTGGTGACCGACGCCACGCCGCGCCTGGTGCTGGAGGGCGCGCGGCAAAACAATCTGCAGAACGTGTCGGTTGAATTCCCGCTGCAGCGCCTGGTGTGCATCACCGGCGTCAGCGGCTCGGGCAAGTCCACGCTGATCCAGGATGTGCTGGCCCCGGCTTTGATGCGCCACTTTGGCAAGGCCACCGAAACCCCGGGCCTGCATGACCGGTTGCTGGGCGCCGACTACCTCAGCGAAGTGGTGTTTGTGGACCAGTCGCCCATCGGCAAGACTGCGCGCTCCAACCCGGCCAGCTATGTGGGCGCCTGGGATGCCATCCGCGAGATTTTTGCCAACGCCGCGCTGTCGCGCCAGCGCAGCTACACCGCCAGCAAGTTCAGCTTCAACAGCGGCGATGGCCGTTGCCCTACCTGCGGCGGCTCGGGCTTCGAGCATGTGGAAATGCAGTTCCTCAGCGACGTGTACCTGCGCTGCCCGGACTGCGATGGCAAGCGTTACCGGCCCGAGATTCTGGAGGTGACGATAGAGCGCCGTGCCGTGGCCGATGCCCGCCTGGTCCAGCTGAACGTGGCCGACGTGCTGGACCTGACGGTGGCTGAGGCTGCTATTATTTTTGAAGGCGACCGCGACGTCATACGTGCGCTGCAGCCGATTGTGGATGTAGGCCTGGAATACGTGAAGCTGGGCCAGCCAGTGCCCACATTGAGCGGCGGCGAAGCCCAGCGCCTGAAGCTGGCCGGCTTTTTGGCCGAGGCGGCGAAAAGCAATGGCCGGCAGCCGGTGGCCAAGAAGGGCACGCTGTTCCTGTTCGACGAGCCGACCACCGGCCTGCACTTTGACGACATCGCCAAGCTGATGCGCGCGCTGCGCAAGCTGCTGGACGCTGGCCATTCCATGGTGGTGATCGAGCACAACCTGGACGTGATCCGCGCCAGCGACTGGCTGATCGATATGGGGCCGGAGGGCGGCTACGGCGGCGGCCTGGTGGTTGCCCAGGGCATGCCCGAGGAGGTGCGCCTGCACGCCACCTCCCATACCGGTGCCGCGCTGCGCGAGTACGAGTCGACGCTGGGCATCGGCGCCCAGGTGGTGAAAGAAAAGACGCCCGCCTGGCTGGCGAAGCAGGCGGCGCGCGTAGTGCCGCCGAATGCGATCCAGATCGTCAACGCCAAGGAGCACAACCTGAAGTCGCTGAGCGTGGACATTCCGCGCGGCCAGTTCAATGTGGTCACCGGCGTCAGCGGCTCCGGCAAGTCCACGCTGGCCTTCGACATCCTGTTCAACGAGGGCCAGCGCCGCTACCTGGAGTCGCTGAACGCCTATGCGCGCAGCATCGTCCAGCCAGCGGGCCGGCCCGAGGTGGACGCGGTCTACGGCATTCCCCCCACCGTGGCCATCGAGCAGCGCCTGAGCCGTGGCGGCCGCAAGTCCACCGTGGGCACGACCACCGAGGTCTGGCACTTCCTGCGCCTGCTCTACGTGAAGCTGGGCATACAGCATTGCGTGAAAGACGGCGCGGCGGTACAGCCGCAAACGCCGGACAGCATTGCCGCCCAGCTGCTGAAAACCTTCCGCGGCCAGCACATCGGCCTGCTGGCGCCGTTGGTCATCAACCGCAAGGGCGTCTACACCGAGCTGGCCGATTGGGCACGGCCGCGTGGCTACAGCCACCTGCGTGTCGACGGCGACTTCTTGCCGACCACCGGCTTCCCGCGCATCGACCGCTTCAAGGAGCACACGGTAGAGCTGCCGGTGCTGAGCCTGGATGTCGGCCCCGGCAACGAGGCGCGGCTGCGCGAAGGCCTGGCCACGGCGCTGGAGCATGGCAAGGGCGTGGTCCATGTGCTGGTCGGCATCGACGGCCTGAAGGAAGCCATGGCCGACGGCCTGCCAACCGCCCATATCGGCAAGGTGATGGTGTTCTCCAGCAAGCGCGCCTGCCCGGTGTGCAGCACCAGCTACGCCGAGCTGGACCCGCGTTTGTTCAGCTACAACAGCAAGCACGGCTGGTGCCCCGACTGCGTGGGCACGGGCGTGAAGTTGACCAAGGACCAGCGTGCCGTGTTCGACGACTCGGTGCGTGCCGACGACCAGGGCGGCCGCGAGCAGACCTTTGCCGAGCCCGAGGTGGAAGACCTGCACGACGTGGCCTGCCCCACCTGCCAGGGCACGCGTCTGAACGCCACGGCCCGGGCCGTGCGCTTCGCCAACGTCGGCATCACCGACCTGGCGCGCCTCAGCGTGACCGACATCCGCCAGTGGGTGCAGGCGCTGCAGGTTGCCGGTGAAATGAGCCAGCGCGAAACCGACATCGCCCGCGACCTGGTGCCCGAGATCCAGAGCCGCCTGGAGTTTCTGGAAGAAGTCGGCCTGGGCTATCTGACGCTGGACCGTGGCGCCCCCACCCTCAGCGGCGGCGAGGCCCAGCGCATCCGGCTGGCGGCCCAGCTGGGCAGCAATCTGCAAGGCGTCTGCTACATCCTGGACGAGCCAACCATCGGCCTGCATGCACGCGACAACCACATCCTGCTGAACGCGCTGCACAGCCTGAGCAGCAAGGGCAATACCCTGGTGGTGGTGGAGCACGACGAAGACACCATCCGCCGTGCCGACCACATCATCGACATCGGCCCCAGCGCCGGCAAGCGCGGTGGCCGGCTGGTGGCGCAGGGCAAGGTGGCGGATATTTCCGATGCCAGCGAATCCGTGACCGGCCGCTACCTGCTGCACGCCATGCGCCATCCCTTGAAGGCGCGGCGCGTGGTGGAGGCGTTCGACCCGGCCGCCGTGGCGGTACCGGTGGCCGATCTGCCCTACGAAGCACCCACGGCCAAGACCAAGGCCGCAGCTAAGAAGAAGGCTGCAGCAGACGCCGCCATCGAGGCCGTGGCCATCGCCGAGCCGCTGCAGTGGCTGACCGTCAGCGGCGCCACCATGCACAACCTGCAGAACGTCAGCGTGCAGATTCCGCTCAAGCGCCTGGTGGCTGTCACCGGCGTCAGCGGCTCGGGCAAGTCGACGCTGGCCCGCGACGTGCTGTTGGCTAACGTGCAGACCGCCGTGGTCCAGCGCAGTACCAAGGCTGGGCGCGACAGCTGGGCCGCCGGCCAGCGCCCCGCCTGGCTGGGCTGTGCGGATGTGGCCGGCTTTGCCGCCATCGACCGCGTGCTGGAAGTCGACCAGACGCCCATCGGCAAAACCCCGCGCAGCTGCCCGGCCACCTATATCGGCTTCTGGGACACCATCCGCAAGCTGTTTGCCGACACGCTGGAAGCCCGCGCCCGTGGTTACGGCCCGGCGCGCTTCTCGTTCAACACCGGCGACGGCCGCTGCCCCAGCTGCGAAGGCCAGGGCCTGCGCACCATTGCCATGAGCTTCATGCCCGACGTGAAGGTGAAGTGCGAAACCTGCGTGGGCGCGCGCTTCAACCCCGAGACCCTGGCCGTCACCTGGCGCGGCAAGAGCATTGGCGACGTGCTGCAGATGGAGGTGGACGAAGCTGTCGATTTCTTCGCCGTGATGCCCGTCATCGCCTACCCGCTGCAGCTGCTAAAGGACGTGGGCCTGGGCTACCTGACCATAGGCCAGCCATCGCCCACCCTGAGCGGCGGCGAGGCCCAGCGCATCAAGCTGGTGACCGAGCTGGCCAAGGTGCGCGACGACATCACCCGCCGCGGCCAGAAGGCCCCGCACACCCTGTACGTGCTGGACGAGCCCACCGTGGGCCTGCACATGGCCGACGTGGAAAAGCTGATACGCGTGCTGCACCGCTTGGTCGATGGTGGTCACAGCGTGGTGGTCATCGAGCATGACCTGGACGTGGTCGCCGAGTCTGACTGGATCATCGATCTGGGACCGGACGGCGGCAACGCCGGCGGCCGCATCGTGGCGGCCGCGCCGCCGGAGGCGGTGGTAGCGCTGGGCACGGCGACTGGGGTGGCGTTGGCCGGCGTATTGGCGCGGTGAGTTCGCAGGCCGTAGACCCGTCGACGGCCCCGATACAAAGAAGGGGGAGCGTTTCTGGAATAGCCCTTCTCACCTGAAACCGGTGGACTTGGCACCATGTACCGGCGCTGCTACAAGTCCGTTGCTATTGATGTTGTAAGCCCGTGACCGGCTTTTCCAACGTCGTGGATGTGCCGATTGAAATGAAAAAGATGTCGCTTTTTTTTACAAATTTTGCTTCAGGCAAGCCCTAGGAATTCGTAAGTAATTGAATTTAGTGTGTATATGGATTTGGTCTACTTTATGCATTGCCAGGATGCACACAGGAGACAACCATGGTCCTCAATAAATTGCTTGTTGCGTTCACGTTGACTACTTCGGCGTTCGTCGCCCAGGCGGGGCCGGTGCCTTTGTATAGTTATCCGGATCCTGCTTCCTTTGCGGTGCAGTATGGCGACTTTTACTCCTTCTCGCTTCCCATACTTAGTTCGTCCGTCGAAGGCTATACGAAAGCCAGCGTCAACTACGGTAGTGGCTCGGCTTATTACATCAACACCGCCAACACAATCCAAGATGCACTGGTTATTGGAACGGGTTCGGGCGGCAACCAAAATAACCAGGATTTAGGATTGACGGGCTTCGTGCAGAACGGCTACGACTTCCCGAACGCAGCTGGTAACAGCTTGCTTAATTTTGATACCAATACGGCAGCAGAGCCCGGGCCGGGAGCGGTAAGCGGCAGTAACAAGGCGGGCACCTGGGACATCGATCTGAGCGCCTTGCGCCAGTATCTGACCAAGGGCGGCATCTTGTACGACATGGTCGCCTATTTCAACAACAACCAGCAAAATCGTACCGTCGAATCGAACAACCTCTGGGCCAAGGCGGAAATCACCTTGACCGACACGGATGGTGGTGGGGGCAGCACGGTTCTCAAGTTCGAGGATGCCAGCAGCGGACATAACAACTATGTGCTGTCCGGCGGGCCTGTCACGCTGTGTTTTGCCGAACCCGACAGCGTCGGACAGAATGTGGCGCGCACGGAGGTTTCTTGCGCGGGTCCCCATGGCTCTGAGTCCACCTACGAACACAACCTCGGTCAGAACGACGTGGCCTACGGCCTGACGTCGCTGGCTTTGAACGACGTCATCCGGGACCTGAACAGCGACTACGACCTGATGAGCGTGCGCGTTATGTTCGAGGGACTCAACAATGGGTTCGAAAACCTGTACCTCGGTGCGGCCTGTGTTGACCGCGAATGCACTATTACCAACACTGTCCCGGAGCCCGGCAGCCTGGCGTTGCTGGGTCTGGGTTTGCTCGGTCTGGCGATTCCCCGGTTTCGTCTCGCCCTGCTGGCACGGACCGCATAAAAAATTAATCCCTTGTTCGGTAGAAGGCAGCCCTGGTGGCTGCCTTTTGTGTTTAAAGCTGCGTCTAAGCCACCGGCAACTGGCTCGACGCCTTGATCTCGCGCAGCGCCAGGCTGGAGTGGATCAGGCTGATGCCGGGCGTGCCGCGCAGCACAGTCTCCACGAAGTCGCTGTAGGCATCCAGGCTGGGCGCGACCACCTGCAGCAGGTAGTCGGCCTGGCCGGTGACCTTGTGGCAGGACAGCACCTCGGGGCGCTGCAGGATGGTTTCCTCAAAACGCTGGATCGACTTGTCCGTCACCACGCCAAAGGTCAGCTGCACAAAGGCCAGGATGTCCAGGCCGAGCTTGCGGCGGTTCAGCTGCGCCTGGTAGCCGGTGATGAAGCCTTGCTCTTCCAGCCGCTTGAGCCGGCGCCAGCACGGGGTGACGCTGAGCGCGACCTGCTCGGCCAGCTGCGGCGTGGACAGGCTGCTGTCGGCCTGCAGCAGCCGCAAAATAGTGCGATCTATTGCATCCAGCGCGTGAATGGAGATGTTTGTGCTCATGGATTGCCAAAAATGGGTTGCTTCTATGCGCATGTTAGCGTTGGTAGCGCACAGAAAGCAAAGCTATTCCGCGCCACCGGCCGCATACTTTGCAGACCTTCACCAGCCTCCATCTCTGCACCATGATCACTGTCTACAACCACCAGCACGCCCTGCACCAGGGCCAGTTCGAGATGTTTCGCGGCCAGCTCGTGCCCTGCTTCGAGGTACCGGCGCGGGCCGACTATGTGCTGCAGGAACTGCAGGCCCGCAGCTTTGGCGAGATCCAGGCGCCGCAGGACTGCGGCTTGGAACCCATCCAGCGCATCCACAGCGGCCGCTACTTGGACTTTTTGGCCAGCGCCTGGAGCGAATGGGTGGCGCTGGACCCGGCGAATGCGGCGCGTGATGCCTTGCCCTCGGTGTGGCCGGTGCGCAGCTTTCGGTCCGATGTGTTGCCGGCCAATTTCTCGGCGCGCATGGGGCTGTTTTCGTACGACGCGGGTACGCCGCTCACGTCTGGTACCTGGACTGCGGCCTATGCGGGTGCCAGCTGTGCGGTGACGGCCGCGCAGCTGGTCGGCGCCGGTGCGCGCTCGGCGTTTGCGCTGACCCGGCCGCCGGGCCACCATGCGGGCGCCGACTTCTTTGGCGGCTACTGCTTTCTGAACAATGCTGCGATTGCTGCGCAAAGCCTGCGCGATGCGGGGGCGCAAAAGGTGGCGGTGCTGGATATTGACTACCACCACGGCAATGGTACGCAATCGATTTTTTACGAGCGCGCCGACGTATTTTTCGCCAGCCTGCACGGCGACCCGCATACCGAATACCCGTTCTACCTCGGCTATGCCGACGAGACCGGCGCGGGGCCGGGGCTCGGCCATAACCTGAACCTGCCGCTGCCACGCGGCACCGACTTTGCGCGCTGGCGCGATGCGCTGCAACTGGCCCTGCGGCGCATCGCCCAGAGCGGTGCGCAGGCGCTGGTGGTGTCGCTGGGGCTGGATACCTTCGAGGGCGACCCGATCTCCGGCTTCACGCTGCGCAGCGAAGACTATCTGCGCGTCGGTGCCGACCTGGCCGCCGCCGGCCTGCCTACGGTGTTCGTGTTCGAGGGGGGCTACGCAGTGGAGGAGGTGGGCGTCAACGCGGTGAATGTGCTGGCCGGCTTTGCCCAGCACAGCGCCTGATGTATTGCTGCGTTTGCTCCTGAATACATAGCGGCTGGCGCAGGTGCTATCTGCGCTGCAGCCCTGTTTTTTTATACAAGTCGGCGCGGGGTCTGCCCGGCGCCCATGTGTGGCACGGAGTACGAAATACAGATACTTTAAGGTGGGTAATAAGGGTTTTTACTAGAGTTCCTCTGCAAGAAAGTACAACAACTCGCTTTTTCGGTATCGCTGTTTGCAAGAGCTGTCTCTACGATTGCGGCACCGACCAAGTGCATTGAATGCGCTAGCGGAATACGTCAAAAACCATCAGGAGACACTCCATGAAACTGAAAATCTGCGCCGCTGTTGTCACCGCGATGCTCGGATCCGCCAGCGCATTTGCTGCGACCGAATTGGTCATCGCCACCGTGAACAACGGCCACATGATCACCATGCAAAAGCTGACCAAGCACTTCGAGTCTGCCAATCCCGACATCAAGGTCAAATGGGTCACGCTCGAGGAAGGCGTGCTGCGCCAACGCGTCACCACCGACATCGCCACCAAGGGCGGCCAGTTCGACGTGATGACGATCGGCCTGTACGAAGCACCGATCTGGTCCAAAAAAGGCTGGCTGGCCCCCATCGCCACCGATGCCGCCTATGACGTGGACGACATGCTGCCGGCTATCCGCAACGGCCTGACCTTGGACGGCAAGCTGTACGCGGCGCCGTTCTACGGCGAAAGCTCGATGACCATGTACCGCTCCGACCTGGTGAAGGCCGCCGGCCTGACCATGCCCGCCAACCCCACCTGGACCGAGATGGCCAACATCGTGTCCAAGATCCACGACCCGGCCAAGGGCGTGTACGGCCTGTGCCTGCGCGGCAAGCCGGGCTGGGGCGACAACATGGCCTTCCTGAGCACCATGGTCAATACCTACGGCGGCCAGTGGTTCGACATGTCCTGGAAGCCGCAAATCGACTCCAAGCCCTGGCATGACGCGATCAACCAGTACGTGGACCTGATGAAGAAGTACGGCCCTCCAGGCGCTTCGGCCAACAGCTTCAACGAAAACCTGGCCTTGATGAACGAAGGCAAGTGCGGCGTGTGGATCGATGCGACGATTGCCGCGTCCTTCGTCAGCGATCCCAAGCAGTCCAAGGTGGCGGACAAGATGGCCTTCACCCAGGCGCCTGTGGCCGTGACCCCCAAGGGTTCGAACTGGCTGTGGTCGTGGAATCTGGCCGTGCCAGCGTCTTCCAAGAAGCCGGCTGAAGCACAGAAGTTCATCGCCTGGGCGACCTCCAAGGAGTACGTGAACCTGGTGGCCAAGGAAGAAGGCTGGAATGCCGTGCCCACCGGCACCCGCAAATCCACCTATGCGAACCCCGAGTTCCAGAAAGTGGCCAAGTTCGCCACCGAAGAGCTGAAGGCCATCAACAGCGCCAACCCCAATGACAGCACCTTGCCCAAGTCGCCGTATGTGGGCGTGCAGTACGCCGCGATCCCTGAGTTCCAGGCCATCGGCATTGCTGTGGGCCAGCAAATGAGCGCTGCGCTGTCGGGCAAGGTCACGGTAGATGCGGCTCTGAAGACTTCGCAAACCGCTGCGGAACGCGAAATGACCAAGGGCGGCTACTTCAAAAAGTAAGTCGGCCAGGCCACCGGGTGTGATGCCCGGTGGTTGCCATTTGCGGGCTTGCGCTGTGTACGCCTGGCGGGGCTGCGGCAGGACCGGGTCCGCTGCAGTGCCGTTCCGCTGGACCGCGGGCAACCGAAAAATGGGCTCCCCCATCCGCCTCCACGCCAGGGCCGGTGCTACGGGCCCGCTACCGAAAGCTACACCATGAGCCGATTTCTCCCCCGTGCCTTGATGGCACCGTCGATCGTCACCCTGTTCCTGTGGATGATCGTTCCGCTGGTGATGACGCTGTACTTCTCCGTCATCCACTACAACCTGATGCAGCCTGGCGAGACCGGCTTCGTCGGACTGGAAAACTTCCATTACTTCATCACCGACCCTGACTTCTGGCCGTCGGTGATGCACACCCTGCAGCTCCTGGGCTCGGTGGTGGTGATCACCGTGGTGCTGGGCGTGGGCCTGGCGCTGCTGGTCAACGAGCCGTTTCCCGGCCAGGGCATCGTGCGCGTGCTGCTGATCTCGCCGTTCTTCGTGATGCCCACGGTGAATGCGCTGCTCTGGAAGCACATGATGATGAACCCGATCTACGGGGTGCTCGCCCATGTGTGGAATTTCTTCGGTCTCACGCCGATCGACTGGATGAGCGACTTTCCGCTGCTGTCGGTGATCATCATGCTGTCCTGGCAATGGCTGCCGTTTGCCTGCCTGATCTTCATCACCTCGCTGCAGTCGCTGGACCGCGAGCAGATGGACGCCGCCGGCATGGACGGCGCCACCAAATTCGACAAGTTCTACTACCTGGTGCTGCCCCATATGGGCCGCTCCATCGCCGTGGTGGTGATGATCGAAATGATCTTCCTGCTCAGCGTGTTTGCCGAAATTTTCACCACCACCGGTGGCGGCCCGGGCAACGACAGCACCAACCTGGCCTTCCTGATCTTCAAGCAAGCGCTGATGAACTTTGACGTAGGCGTGGCCTCGGCCGGCGCCTTGTTCGCGGTGATTCTGGCCAACATCGCCTCGGTGTTCCTGGTCCGGCTGGTTGGCAAGAACCTGGACTGAACCGGAGATCCACCATGATGAAAAAAACACCTTTCCCCATCATCCGCACCGTGTCCGCCTGGGGCGTGGCGCTGTTCCTGTTCTTCCCGCTGTTCTGGCTGACCATTACCGCGTTCAAGACCGAGGGCCAGGCGATTGCCGCCGAGCTGTTCTTCTCGCCCACGCTGGCCAGCTTCGCCGAAGTGCAGGTGCGCAGCGACTACCTGCTGTTCGCCAAGAACTCGTTGATCACCAGCCTGGTCTCGACCATTCTGGGCATCCTGATCGCCGTGCCGGCGGCCTACTCAATGGCCTTCTTCCCGACCAAGAGGACCCGCGACATCCTGCTCTGGATGCTGTCGACCAAGATGATGCCGGCCGTGGGTG
Source organism: Rhodoferax ferrireducens (assembly GCF_031458075.1). GTDB lineage: Bacteria > Pseudomonadota > Gammaproteobacteria > Burkholderiales > Burkholderiaceae_C > Rhodoferax_B > Rhodoferax_B ferrireducens_A. The sequence goes on from NZ_JAVDXT010000006.1 coordinate 76,527, forward strand.
CGCTGGTGCCGGTGTATGTGATGGCGCAGACCGTCGGCATGCTGGATTCGCTGACCGCGCTGATCATCGTGTTCACCTTGTCGAACCTGCCGATCATGGTCTGGATGCTGTTTAGCGCCTTCAAGGAAGTGCCCAAGGACATCCTGGAAGCCGTGCGGCTCGACGGCGCCTCGGTGTGGGAAGAGTTCCAGCACGTGATCCTGCCGCTGACCATGGGCGGCATCGCGTCCACTGGCCTGCTATGCCTGGTGCTGTCGTGGAACGAGGCCTTCTGGGCCTTGAACCTGACCTCGGCGAATGCCGGCACGCTGGCTTCGTTGATCGCCTCGTATTCCAGCCCCGAAGGCCTGTTCTGGGCCAAGCTGTCGGCGGCCTCGCTGATGGCCATCGCGCCCATCATCGTATTCGGCTGGTTCAGCCAAAAACAACTGGTCCAGGGCCTCACCTTCGGCGCAGTCAAGTAACTGTTTCACCGTCCGGGGCCATGCCCCGGACTGCACCCCCATTCAAGGATTCCATCATGTCTTTTCTGCAACTTCGCGGTGTTGAAAAATTCTTTGGCGAGCACCGGGCCATCAAGGGCGTCAATCTGGATGTCGAGAAGAACGAGTTCATCGTTTTCGTCGGCCCGTCGGGCTGCGGCAAGTCCACCCTGCTGCGCATGATTGCCGGCCTGGAAAGCATAGACGGCGGTTCGCTGCACGTTGACGGCAAGGACATCACGCACCTGCCGTCCAGCCAACGCGAGCTGGCCATGGTGTTCCAGAGCTACGCCCTGTACCCGCACATGACGGTGTTCGACAACATGTCGTTCGCCCTCAAGCTGGCCAAGGTGCCGGTGGACGAGATCAAGCAAAAGGTCGAGCGCGCCGCCGAGACGCTGAACCTCACGCCCTACCTGAAGCGCACGCCCAAGGAGCTATCGGGCGGCCAGCGCCAGCGCGTGGCCATCGGCCGCGCCATCGTGCGGGCGCCGAAGATATTCTTGTTCGACGAACCGTTGTCGAATCTGGACGCCGCCCTGCGCGGCCAGACCCGTGTGGAGATCCACAAGCTGCACCGCGCGCTCGGCGTGACCACCATCTACGTGACCCACGACCAGGTCGAAGCTATGACCCTCGCCGACCGCGTGGTGGTGCTGCGCGATGGCGCGATCGAACAGGTGGGCGCGCCGCTGGAGCTGTACGACAAGCCGGCGAACCAGTTCGTCGCCCAGTTCATCGGCATGCCGTCGATGAATATCGTCAAGGCGGCCCAGCTGTCGCAGTTCGGCACCCTGGCCGGCCAGGCCGCGGGCCGGGTGCCGGCCGATGGCCTGATCGGCGTGCGTCCCGAAGGCGTGCGTGTGCTGCCGGTGGGCCATGCCGGTGTGCCCGGCAAGGTCGAGCTGATCGAGGCCCTGGGCGCTGACACCCTGATCCATGTGGATGTGATGGGCACGTCGATGATTTCGCGCCAGGCCGAGCGCACCCATTTGCGCATCGGCGACCCGGTGGCGCTGGAGTTTGACCTCGACACCCTGCATTGCTTCGACCATGCGGGCCGCACGGTTTCACTGGCTTAACTTTCTGCGGATTTTTTACCATGGCTACTACTTCCAACCACCTTGTGATGTTGCATCTGGGCGTGGGTTCGTTCCACCGTGCGCACCAAGCCTGGTACATGCACCGCCTGCGCTTGCAGCAGGCCGACAGCGGCGACCAGTGGTCGCTGGCCGGCGGCAATACCCGTCCCGACATGCCCGAGACCGTGGCGGCCCTGGCGGCCCAGGGCGGCGTCTACACGCTGGAAACCGTGACCCCTGCGGATGAGCGCCACTACGAGCGCATCGAATCGATCCGCCGCATCATTCCTTACGAGCCCAGCCTGGCCGGCCTGGTCGCGGTGGGCGCCGATGCGAACACCCGCATCATCTCGTTCACCGTCACCGAAGCTGGCTACTACCTGGACGCACAAGACCATCTGGACCTGGGCGTGGCCGATCTGGCCGCCGATCTGGAGCGGGCCAAGCAAGGCCTGCCCGGCAGCTGCATTTACGCCGCACTGACTGCCATTCTGCGGGCCCGCATGGCCGGTGGCGGCGGCAAGCTCACCCTGCTCAATTGCGACAACCTGCGCCACAACGGCGACCGGGTACGCAAGGGTTTGCTGTCCTTCATCCTGCTGGCGGGCGACACAGCCTTGCATGCCTGGGTGCAGGCCAACACGACCTGCCCGAACGCCATGGTCGACCGCATCACGCCGCGTCCGGCACCCGAGCTGCGGGCTCGCGTGCGTGCGGCCACCGGCTGGGACGATGCGGCGCCCATCATGGGCGAGTCCTTCATCCAGTGGGTGATCGAGGACAACTTCTGCAACGGCCGGCCCGATTGGGAAAAGGTGGGTGTGCAGATGGTGGAATCGGTGGCGCCGTTCGAGGAAGCCAAGATCCGCCTGCTCAACGCCACCCACAGCTGCATTGCCTGGGCCGGCACCCTGGTCGGCTACCAGTACATCCACGAAGGCACGCTGGACCCGCGCATCCGCCAGATGGCGTTCGACTATGTGACGAATGACGTGATGCCCTGCCTGGACACGCCCGAGCACCCGTGCCCGCTGGACCTGGCCGCCTACCGCGACGTGGTGCTGGACCGTTTTGGCAATGCAGCGATTCTGGACACCAACCAGCGCGTGGCCGCGGACGGCTTCTCCAAGATTCCGGGCTTCATCGCCCCGACGGTGCGCGAATGCCTGGCGCGCGGTGCCAGCATCGACTCGGTGGCCGTGCTACCCGCCTTGTTCCTGGCCTTTTTGCAGCGCTGGCACCGGGGCGAACTGGCCTATGTGTACCAGGACCAGGCCATGGACCCGGCCGTCGCCCACGCCATCTGCGACGCGGCCGATCCGGTGGTCGCGCTGGCGGGCAACACCAGCTTCTGGGCCGAGCTGGCGGGCGATCCGCGCCTGGTCGCCGCGCTGCAAAAAGCCACTCTCCAAGTCAACCAATTTTCCAAGGATCCACAATGAGCAACCCCCAACGTCTGATCGGACAACACGCCTTGCTGACCGGCACCGCCGGCGGCATTGGCCTGGCTGCGACCACCGCCTTCTTGCGCGAAGGCGCGCACTGCACCGCCGTCGATCTGGCGGCTACGCCATCCGCCGAGCTGCAAGCCCTGCTGGCGCAGTACCCCAGCCACTTCCAGTACCTGAGCGCCGACGTGTCGCGCCAGGACAGCATTGCCGCCATGGTGGCCGCTGCCCGGGCCAAGTTTGGCACCATCACCACGCTGCTGAACAACGCGGCCGTGTTCAGCCTGGGCGACATTCTGGAGATCACCGAGAAGCAGTACGAGGTGATCTTCAACGTCAACGTCAAAGGCATGTTCTTCGTGATGCAGGCTGTGCTCAAGCAGATGGTGGCCGACGGCTGCAAAGGCAGCGTCACCAACCTGGCATCGCAGGCCGGTCGCCGTGGCGAGGCCCTGGTGGCCCACTACTGCGCCAGCAAGGCCGCGGTCATCAGCTACACCCAGTCGGCCGCGCTGGCCATGGCGCCGCACGGCATCCGCGTCAACGGCATCTCGCCGGGCGTGATCGACACCCCGATGTGGAAAGACGTGGACGCCCAGTTCGCCAAGGCCGAAGGCCTGCAGATCGGCGAGAAGAAGAAAGCCGTGGGCCTGGCCGTACCGCTGGGCTACATGGGCGCACCCGAAGACGTGGCCCGGGCCGCGGTTTTCCTGGCCAGCCCCGAGGCTTCTTACATTACCGCCCAGACCTTGAATGTGGACGGTGGTAATGTGATGAGCTAAGTACAAAGGAGACAAGCATGGTCAGCCTGCGCCAACGCGCCCGCGAACCGGAGCTGGAGCATGACATGGGCCGCGACCCGACCCTGGGTTACGAGCCGCGTGAAAGCCACAGCAGCCTGCGCTATCTGGAGCACGGCATACCTACGCCGCTGGTGCGCTGGCACCAGCACGAGGAATGCGAGCTGCACCTGATCGTGCAAACCCGGGGCAAGCTGTTCGTGGGCGACTACATCGGCCATTTCGAGCCCGGTAACCTGGTGCTGACCGGGCCGCGCCTGCCGCACAACTGGATTTCCGGCGACGACCCCGATGAGGTGGTGCATCTGCGCGACATGGTGCTGCAGTTCTCGGAAGCCCCGCTGCGCCAGGTCGGCAGCGAGGTGGGGGAGCTGCAGGCCGTGCTACCCCTGCTGGAACGGGCCCGCCACGGCATCGAATTCTTCGACATGAGCGAGATGGCGCGCGATGCGCTGGTCCGCATCAAGCACAGCCATGGCCTGGCCCGGTTTGGCGAGTTCCTGATGCTGCTCGACAAGCTGGCCCAGTGCACCGACTACCGTCTGCTATCCACGGTGCAGATGCAGAGCTATGACGACGACGCCTCCCTGGCGCAGGTCAGTGGCATCGTCAGCTTCCTGACCGAGCACAGCGCCGAGCAGTTCACCATGGCCGAGGTTTCGGCGCGCTTCCATATGACCGAAAGCCAGTTCTCGCGCTATTTCCGGCGCGCCACCGGCAACACCTTTACCGACTTCATGAACCGCCTGCGCATCAACCGCGCCTGCCAGCTGCTGATGGAAACCGACCGCTACATCAACAATGTCTGCTACGACGTGGGCTTTAACAACGTGGCCAATTTCAACCGGCGCTTCATGCAGATCAAGGGCATGACGCCCAAGGACTTCCGCCGCCAGGCCGAAGCCCGCTTTGGCAGTAAAAACCCCTAGCGCTATATAAAACATAGCTGTTTGCGCAATAGGAATATGCGGTAGAGTTAGTTTGTCTATAAAACTAACTCCGCTTGTGCAAAGCCCTATGCACTCCCCGTACCCTCTACATACATAAGGCCATGCCATGTACCTTGGACTCGATTTAGGCACCTCCGAACTCAAAGCCCTGCTGCTGGCAGACGACCACCGGGTCGTCGCCGTGGCGCATGCGCAGCTCACCGTGCAGCAACCCCAGCCGTTGTGGTCCGAGCAAGACCCCTACAGCTGGTGGCGGGCGCTGGAGTCGGTCATGGACCAACTGGCCAACGGCCACCGCACAGCTTTGTCGGCGGTGCGGGCCATCGGCCTGTCGGGCCAGATGCATGGCGCGGTGCTGCTGGATGCGCAAGACAAGGTGCTACGCCCGGCGATCCTGTGGAACGACGGTCGCAGCGGCGCCGCCTGCGTGGCCTTGACCCAGGCCGTGCCCGAGCTTGCCCAGATCACCGGCAACCTGGCCATGCCGGGTTTTACCGCGCCCAAGCTGTGGTGGCTGCGCGAGAACGAGCCCGACATCTTCAACCGCACCGCCCGCGTGCTGCTGCCCAAGGACTATCTGCGTTTGCTGCTGACTGGCGAGGCGGTGACCGACTGCTCCGATGCCTCTGGCACCCTGTGGCTGGATGTGGGCGCACGCCGCTGGTCGGCACCGCTGTTGGCGGCGTGCGGCCTGGACGAGTCGCACATGCCGCGCGTGGTCGAGGGCAGCGCCGTCGCGGCCGGCCTGTCGGCCGCCATCGCCGCCCGCTGGGGCCTGCGCGCCGGCCTGCCGGTGGCCGGTGGCGGCGGCGACAACGCGGCCAGTGCCGTCGGCATGGGGGTCGTATCCCCGGGGCAAGGTTTTGTGTCGCTGGGTACCTCGGGCGTGGTGTTTTTGGCTACCGACAGCTTCCGCCCGAATCCGGCGCAGGCCGTGCATGCCTTCTGCCATGCGCTGCCGCAGCGCTGGCACCAGATGTCGGTGATGCTGTCGGCCGCCAGCGCCGTGAGCTGGGCCACCAAGCTACTCAAGTTCGAGAATGAGGCCGCGCTGCTGGCCGCGGCCGCCCAGCTGTCGCCCAGCGCGCGGGCCCAGGCGCCGCTGTTTCTGCCCTATCTGTCGGGCGAGCGCTCTCCGCACAACAACCCGAACGCGCAAGGCGTGCTGTTCGGCCTGACCCACAGCCATGACGCGGCGGCCATGGCCTATGCCGTGGTCGAGGGTGTGAATTTCGGCCTCTGTGACGGCTGGCGCACCCTGGCCACCGACCAGCCCATCGGCGCGCTGTCGGTGGTGGGCGGCGGCGCCCGCAGCGCCTGGTGGTCGCAAGAGCTGGCCAACACCCTGGGCGTGCCGCTGGTGACCCAAGAGGGCGGTGCCACCGGCGGCGCACTCGGCGCGGCACGGCTGGCCTGGCTGGCCGACGGCGGCGTGGAGGCCGAGGTCTGCCTGAGCCCACCCGTGGCCCAGCGTTTCGATCCGGTAGCCCAGCCGACTGCCGAGGCCGCGCGCTACCAGCGTTTCCGGGCGCTGTACCAGGCCTTGCGCAATAGTTTTTAAGCCTTTTTGGCCTCTGGCGCTTATAGATCCTGCGGAAGCAGCTATTGAATCCATAGCGATTGCCGGCTGGGCCACAATCGCGTATGCCCCATCCCCCTGCGTCCGAATGGCAGGTGCTGCACATCCATCCTGCGGCACCGGCTAAACCCGCGGTCGGCGCGCCCTGCAACGGCTGCGGCGTCTGCTGCCTGTCGGCGCCATGCCCGCTCGGCATGCTGCTGTCGCGCCGCCGCACCGGCGCCTGCGCGGCCCTGCGCTGGGACGGTGAGCACAGCCGCTATCTGTGTGGCGCCATCAGCCAGCCTACGGATGTGCTGGCTCCGCGCTGGCGCTGGACGGCGCCGTTGCTGGGCCGCTGGGCCCGGCGCTGGGTCGCAGCGGGTGTGGGCTGTGATTCGAGCTTGCAGGTGGGGCCACCGCCCCCGGTTTAGCCCGCGCTTTGCAGCGCCAGCCCCGCATGCTCGCGCAGCGGGTGGAAATGGATCTTCGGAAAACGCTCCTGCGCCAGCCGCACGTCGTAGGGCGAGGTGCAGAGGTAGGCCAGGGTTTCGGCTGCGTCATTCGCCATGCGCATCGGGTAGGCGTCGGTAAAGGCGCGCAGCTCGGCTGGGGTGTCGGCGGTGATCCAGCGGGCGCCGGTGTACTGGCAGCCTTCCAGGCGCACATCGGCGTCGTATTCGGCTTTCAGGCGGTGCTGCACCACTTCAAACTGCAGCTGGCCCACGGCGCCCAGCAGCATGGGGCCGCCGACGTTGGGGCGGAACACCTGGATCGCGCCTTCTTCGCCCAGCTGGGCCAGGCCTTGCTGCAGCTGCTTGGTGCGCAGCGGGTTCTTCAAGATCACGGTCATGAACAGTTCGGGCGCGAAGAAGGGCAGGCCGGTGAACTGCAGGCTGGCGCCGTCGGTAATCGTGTCGCCCAGCTGCACGCCGCCATGGGTGGTAAAGCCGATGATGTCGCCCGCATAGGCTTCGTCCACGGCTTCGCGGCGCTGGCTCAGGAAGGTCACCACGCTGGTCGGGCGCAGCTCTTTGGCGGTGCGCTGCACCCTGAGCTTCATGCCCGGCGTGTATTTGCCGGATGCCATGCGCACAAAGGCAATGCGGTCGCGGTGCGCCGGGTCCATATTCGCCTGCACCTTGAACACTACGCCGGCGAAGGCTTTGTCTTCGGGCTGGATTTCCTTGACCACCGGCTGGCGGTTCACCAGGGTGGTGCTGGTGCGCGGCTGCGGCGCAGGCGCCAGATCGACCAGGGCGTCGAGCACTTCCATGACCCCGAAGTTGTTCACGCCGGAGCCGAAGAACACCGGTGTTTGCTTGCCGGCCAGGAAGGCCTGCAAGTCCCAGGCGGGGGAGGCGCCGGCGGCCAGCTCCATGCTTTGCTCGGCGGTTTCGAACTCGTGGCCGAAGCGCTTCAGCAGTTCGTCGCGGTTGTCCAGGGCGATGGTTTCAAACTCCTGCGGCAGGCGTTCCTTGCCGGAGTCGAACACCGTCATGGTCTGGGTACGCAGATTCATGATGCCGCCAAAGGTCTTGCCCTGGCCGACCGGCCAGGTCATGGGTACGCAGGGCATGCCGAGTTCGCGTTCGATCTCGTCCAGGATGTCCAGCGGCTCGCGCACTTCGCGGTCCATCTTGTTGACGAAGGTGATGATGGGCGTGTCGCGCTGGCGGCAGACTTCGATCAGGCGGCGGGTCTGGGCTTCCACACCGTTGGCCGCGTCGATCACCATCAGCGCCGAGTCCACCGCGGTCAGCACGCGGTAGGTGTCTTCCGAGAAGTCCTTGTGGCCGGGTGTGTCCAGCAGGTTGATCACGTGGTCGCGGTACAGCATCTGCATCACCGACGAGGCTACCGAGATGCCGCGCTGCTTCTCGATTTCCATCCAGTCGCTGGTGGCGTGGCGGGTGGCCTTGCGGGCCTTCACAGAACCGGCGATCTGGATCGCGCCCGAGAACAACAACAGCTTTTCGGTCAGCGTGGTTTTACCCGCATCCGGGTGGGAAATGATCGCAAACGTGCGGCGGCGGCGGGTTTCGGAGGCGTAGGACAAGGTGGTTTCCAGGGCAAAAACAGGGCGCTGCCGGGTGGGCAGGCAACCCGCGATTTTAACCAGCGGCCCCGCCGTATAGCATCGAGCCCTTGCCAGGGAGTTTTGCAGAGAGTCCCTAGACCTTGGCTCCCGCCTTGATCAGCGCAGCCCGCACCTCTTGTTGATCGCCGAAGGTTGCCAGGATCAGCGCGCTGATGCTCCTTTGTCCGGGGTCGACCGCATTGGGGCTCGCGCCCGCCTTGAGCAGCGGGCCCACGGCAGCGCTGTTGTAGTGCTTGATGGCGTCGATCAAGGCTGCGTCGAGTTCCTTGCGCCCTGAGAAGGCGTTGGAGTCGAGCCGAAATTGGACCTGTCCCTCGCAATGGGCGCGCACCGCTTCGCCCAAGGAGCCCACCCGGTCACATGGGTCCATCAGATTCCCGGCTTGGGGGCTGGCAGCACGCAGCGCCAGTTGCAAACCCATGTAGTTGCCGTTCGACGCATACGTCGTGTCATCCGAGAGCAGAAAGGCGGAGTGCCCATCGGCGTTCGCCGTCTGCACCACCAACTGCAAGCGCACATCCTGGTCGCCTGCCAGGCCCTGCGGCAGCGTGAGTTGAAAGATGCCATCGCTGCGCAGGGCCACGGGGTCTTTTGCCAGATCAACCACCCAGGGCAGGGGCTCGCTTTGCGCCAAGGTGGTGGTGGTGCCGTCGCTGGCGGCCTGGCTCAGCACCAGACGAATGCTTTCCACCCGGCAGTTGACAGCCGGTTTACAGGCACTCGCTGGCGCGAGCGCCAGCTGCTGAATGCGCATGCGCAACTCCCCGCGGTTCACTTGTGCCTGGCCTTGCAGGTGGACGCGCAAGTGCCCATCGTCGAGTAGCCAGTTGCTTAGCAGTACTGCAAACTCCGGTGTGCGCACGCGCGTGCTCAGGCGCCAGGACGCATCGGTTTCGTCCACGCCGCGCACGCGCTCCACCCCCGCTACCGCAGCATCTTCGACCACCGACACGCTGTCCGTCGACATGGTCATGACCGGCCAGTCCTCGGGCGGCGCATCCGGCGACCACATGGGTAGCAGCAAGCGCCAAGCTACCCAGCCCACCGCGCCGAGGGACAGTGCGAACGCACCGCGCCGGACCCAGCGAAGGCCACTTCGGACGCGTGCTGGCGACGGAAGCCTAGACGCATAGTCCGGCTCAGGCAGTTCCGAAGTCGACGGGGCGTTGGTATCTGGTTGTAACGAATCCGAGGCTTCGTCTCCGCTGTCTAAGCCGGTTGCGCGGGACGTTTCGGCTTGGGTCTCAATGTGAAAAGGCCATGTCGCTTCATCTCCCTGGAGCACCAGGGAAACGTACCAAAGGTCGTCCTCTGAACCCGGCAGATCGGTGGGAAGGGTGAATTCGACCGTGACGGCCTGCACCATGAGCTCGCCGTCCACCAGCGAGGGGACCGGGCTGGCCATAAATTTGCGCTCCCAGACGCGCCCAAAGCCACTCATATCCTCGTCCGGCGAATCAATGGTCGCCAGCAGCGTCCATGCCTGCGCCCTCAGAGGCCGGGTCAGGGTGAAGGTTGCCATCGTGGGCACGCCATGGGGCACCGGGTCCTGCGAGAGTTGCAGTGTGACGCCATTGCCGCGCAGGCGGCTGAGCCAGAGCAATAGGGTGCCTACGGCAAGCCCCACACCCGTGAGTGCCGCCACGCCTTTGAACCATTCCGCAAGGCCAGGCTCGGGCATGACCAACCCCCAGGCCAGCGCGTTCCAGACGATGGCGATCACTGCCAACATCGGTGCGCCAGTGCCGGGTGAGGTTTTGCGGTGGGACATCGTATTTTTCATATGGGGCATTTTCACCGCACCCGCACCTCCTCAAATTTTGCCCTTATGCGCGTTGCGGGCCACGGTGCCGACCCCGAGGACGCAGCGCTTGAGGAGCTCGGCCAGATGCCCATCGTGGTCGTTCAAATTGGCACATTGCTTGCATCTTATCTTGGATACAAGTTGGGATGCTTTAAAATGGTGCAAACCGAAATCCTGGAAACTGGCGATATAGCTGATCGTCTTGGTGGCCACGCCCCTTCGGCCTGGTTGTCGCGGTGTGACTCGCCTTTTGCGAATGCGCTGGAGGGGGCTTTGTCCGGCCTGCAATTTGCGGTCAAAGACAATCTGGATGTGCAGGGGCTACCGACCACGGCGGCCTGTCCGGCCTTTGCCTACGCGGCTACAGCCCACGCCGCTGTGGTGCACAAGCTGCTCAAGGCTGGTGCGTCGCTGCTGGGTAAGACCAACCTGGACCAGTTTGCCTGCGGCCTGAATGGCACGCGCTCGCCTTTTGGTGCGGTGCCGAATGCGTTCGACCCCGCCTATGTGTCGGGGGGCTCCAGCTCGGGTTCGGCCTATGTGGTGGCCACCGGGCAGGTCGACTTTGCGCTGGGTACGGATACCGCCGGCTCGGGGCGGGTGCCGGCCGGGCTGAACAATATTGTGGGCATCAAGCCGTCCAAAGGGCTGATCAGTAGCCGCGGCCTGGTGCCGGCCGCTCAGAGTGTGGACTGTGTGTCCATTTTTGCCCGCACTGTGGGCACGGCTGCCCGGGTGCTGGAGGCGGCCATGGGCTATGACGCGCTGGACCCGTATTCGCGCGACCTGGTTTTGGCGCGTACCGCCTTTCCTGCACGGTTCCGGTTTGGTGTGCCGTCGGAGCTGGTGTTCTTTGGGGATGCAGCCGCAGAGGTGGCGTTCCAGCAGGCCATGCAGCGCCTGGTGGAGATGGGCGGCACGCCCGTGTCCATCGATTACGCACCGCTGGCGGCTGCGGCTGCGCTGCTGTACGACAGCGCCCTGGTGGCCGAGCGCTATGCCGCCGTGCGCGGTTTCTTCGACGCCCATGCCGACCAGGTGATGGAGCCGGTGCGCAGTATTCTGGCGGCCGGGCAGGGCTACAGCGCAGCCGATGTGTTTGACGCGCAGGCGCGGCTGCGTGCTTACGGGCAGCAAGCCGCCGCCATGTGGGCGGGCAGGAGCGCCATCGACCTGCTGCTGGTGCCCACGGCTCCCACTCACTACACGATTGCCCAGATGCAGGCCGACCCGGTGGTGCTGAACCGCAACCTGGGCGCCTATACCAACTTCGTTAATCTGCTGGACTACGCGGCAATCTCCGTGCCCAGCAGCATCCGGCCCGACGGCTTGCCGTTTGGCATCACGCTGATCGGCCCCTGCGGTAGCGACTGGCAGCTGGCCGAACTGGGCCAGCGATACCACCACGCCAGCGGCATGCTGCAAGGCGCGGTGGACCTGCCCCTGCCTGCGCCGCAGAGTATTCCGGGCCTGCAGCCACAGGCGGTGGCGCGTGTGGCTGTCGTGGGCGCCCATCTATCGGGTATGCCCTTGAACAGCCAATTGACCGAGCGCCAGGCCACGCTGCTGGCCAGCACCTTGACCGCCCCCGACTACCAGTTGTTTGCTTTGCCTGGTACTGTGCCGCCCAAACCCGGTCTGCTGCGCGTAGCCCCCGGCTTGGGCAGGCAGATCGTGGTGGAGGTATGGGAGATGCCGTTAGCGCATTACGGTTCGTTCGTTGCGCTCATTCCTGCGCCCCTGGGTATCGGCACCTTGGCTCTGGCTGATGGCAGCACGGTACAAGGTTTTATCTGCGAACCGCAGGCTTTGCAGGGGGCTACGGACATTTCGCATTTCGGCGGCTGGCGTGCGTACATGGCCAGCGGCAGCCATGCCGGGTGATTTTTCAGCGAAAGGCGCGGTGATGACGGAGCAGCAAATGGAAACCTATGTCGATGCGGCCGCCACCGCGCTGGGCCTGGAGCTGGGTGATGCGCGCTCTGGCGTGCTGCGCTACTACGCCCTGGCTGCGGGCATGGCCGAGCTGGTGCAGGCCGTGCCCTTGACGGTGCAGGACGAGTCACCCATGGCCTTCATTCCTGTGTCGCCCGGAGATGCGCCATGACGTCCACTAAGGCATGGTGGCAGCAGGACGCCACCCGTATGGCTCACGCCGTGGCGGCCCGTGAAGTGACGGCCACACAGTTGGTGCGAGCCTGCCTGGACCGGATTGCGGCCACCGACCGGCGCGTCAACGCTTTCACCGACCTGGTGTCGGCGCGCGCCCTGGAGCGTGCGGCGCGAATCGACAGCGGCCTGGCCGATGGTTCCCAGGCCGTGTTGCCCTTGCTCGGCGTGCCGTTTGCGGTGAAAAACCTGTTTGACATCGCCGGCCTGCGCACCCTGGCCGGCTCGAAGATCGAGCGCGACAGCCCACCCGCCACGCAAGACGGCCTGCTGGTGCAGCGCATGGAGGCGGCTGGCGCCATCCTGATCGGCGCGCTGAACATGGACGAATACGCCTACGGCTTCACCACCGAGAACAGCCACGAAGGCGCGTGCCACAACCCGCACAACCTGGACCTTACGGCCGGCGGCTCGTCGGGCGGAAGTGCTGCTGCAGTGGCAGCCGGCCAGGTGCCTTTGACTCTGGGCTCGGACACCAATGGCTCGATCCGCGTGCCGTCCTCTCTGTGCGGCATCTTCGGCCTGAAACCCACCTTTGGGCGCCTGCCGCGCACCGGCAGCTTTCCGTTTGTCACCAGCCTGGACCACCTGGGGCCGTTCGCGCGCAGCGTGCGCGACCTGGCGTTGGCCTACGACGCGATGCAGGGTGATGAGGAAAAAGGGCTGCACCGGGACGCAGGATGTGCGCAACGTGCTACAGAATTTGTAGTAGATGAGCTGGACCTGGGCATCCAGGGCTTGCGGATTGGCGTGCTGGGCGGCTATTTCCACGACAACGCCTTGTCCGAGGCCCGCAGCGCCGTGGCCAAGGTCGCCAAGGCCCTGGGGGCGCGCGATACGGTCGAGCTACCGCTGGTCGAAGCCGGCCGCGCCGCGGCCTTCCTGATCACCAATTCAGAAGGTGCAGCCTTGCATCTGGACAATTTGCGCGCGCGTGCCAGCGACTTCGAGCCCCTATCGCGCGACCGCTTTCTGGCCGGCGCGCTGATCCCTGCGGCCTGGGTGGCGCGGGCCCAGCGAGTGCGCACCCGGTATGCGCGGGCCGCCGCCCAGGTGTTTGAAAAGTACGACCTGCTGCTGGCACCCGCCACGCCATGCGCCGCTACGCCGATTGGCGCCGAGCGCATGCATCTGAACGGACGCGACCTGCCGCTGCGCCCGAACATGGGTGTGCTGACGCAGCCGATTTCCTGCATCGGCCTGCCAGTCTGTGCGGTACCGGTGTGGGGTGCGCATCCGGTCTTGCCGATAGGCGTGCAGGTGATTGCTGCGCCCTGGCGCGAAGACCTGGTGCTGCGCGCCGCCGCGGTGTTGGAGGCGGCTGGCGTGTGCCGCGCTCCAGTAGCCAAACTTTGAGGGATCCCTATGGACCACGCTATCAATTTGCCCGGAGTGCTGGCCGAGGTGCAGGCCGTGTTCGACCGCTACGAAGATGCCTTGGTGAACAACCGCGTCGAGGTGCTGGACGAGCTGTTCTGGAACAGCCCGCACACCCTGCGCTACGGCGCTACCGAGAACCTCTATGGCTTCGATGCGATCCAGGCCTTCCGCGCCGGGCGCCCGGCCCAAGGTTTACAGCGCAGTCTGCTGAAGACGGTGATCACCACCTACGGGCAAGACTTTGCTACCGCTAACGTGGAATTCCAGCGAGAAGGCAGCAGCGCAACCGGCCGCCAGAGCCAGACCTGGCTGCGCACGCCAGAGGGCTGGCGCGTCGTGGCGGCGCATGTGAGTTTGCTGGCCTGAGCCCGGGCACATATTTTGCATCCTGTCTTGTATCCAAGATAACGCGCTGCCTTGCGCACCATTTCGGTAACCCACCTTCTGGAGAAAAGCATGAACTCTGACAGCCTGAACCGCCGCAAGTCCCTCCAAACGCTGGCCGCCCTGACGGCTGCGGGCACCCTGGGTAGCTGGGCGCCACGCGCCCTGGCGCAGAAGCCGCTCACCGTGGGTGTGATCTACGTCGGTCCGCGCGACGACTATGGCTACAACCAGGCGCACGCGCAGACCGCTGCCGAGATCAAGAAGCTGCCCGGCGTGAAGGTGGTGGAAGAAGAAAACGTGCCCGAGACCTCGGCCGTGCAAAAGACCATGACCGGCATGATTGCCCAGGATGGTGCCAGCCTGCTGTTCCCCACTTCCTTCGGCTACTTCGACCCGCACATCCTGGCGCTGGCGCCAAAATACCCCGATGTCCGCTTCTCGCACTGCGGCGGCATGTGGACCGAGGGCAAGCACCCGAAGAACGTGGGCAGCTTCTTTGGCTACATCGACGAATGCCAGTACCTGAACGGCGTGATTGCCGGCCATATGAGCAAGAGCGGCAAGATCGCCTTCGTGGCGGCCAAGCCGATTCCGCAGGTGCTGCGCAACATCAACGCCTTCACCCTGGGTGCGCGATCCGTCAAGCCCGGCATCACCTGCAGCGTGATCTTCACCGGTGACTGGTCGATGGCGGTGAAAGAGGCCGAGGCCACCAACAGCCTGGCTGACCAGGGTTGCGATGTGTTCACCATGCACGTGGACGGCCCCAAGGTCATCGTGGAAACCGCCGCCAAGCGCGGTAAGATGGTCTGCGGCTACCACGCCAGCCAGGCCAAACTGGCGCCGAATGCCTACCTCACCGGTGCCGAATGGAACTGGTTCACCGCCTATAAAACCGCCATCGATGCGGCCCAGGCCGGCAAGCCGCACCCCAACTTCCTGCGCGGCGGCCTGAAAGAGGGCTACGTGAAGATGTCGCCCTACGGCAGCATGGTCACCGACGCGGCAAAGAAGCAAGCCGATGGCATCAAGGTGCAGATGGTGGCTGGCAGCTTCGACATCTTCAAAGGCCCGCTAAAGGACAACAAGGGCGCCACCGTGATCGCTGCTGGCAAGGTACTCAAGCAGACCGACCCGGTTTTGGAGGGAATGAACTACCTAGTGGAAGGCGTGCAAGGCAGTTTTTAAATCCCGCCAATCCCGCCCACAGGAGCTCGCATGCACTCCACTGCCAAAGACATCCTGCTGCCGGTCACGGCGATCCTGCTGGCACTGCTGCTGTTCGGCGTCTTCGTCTGGTTCGCGGGCGTCAACCCGGTGGACATGTGGCTGACGCTGTTCAAGGGCGCGTTCGGCGACTGGTTCTCCTGGCAGAACACGCTGCAACGCTCGGCGCCGCTGATGCTCACCGCCTTGTGCGTGGCGCTGCCGGCGCGCGCTGGCCTGGTCATCATTGGTGGCGAGGGGGCTCTGGTGCTGGGCGGCCTGGCCTGTGCCGCAGTGGGCACCATGCTGCCGCTGCCGGCGAATCTGCTGGGCACGGTGATCGCCTGCGCTGCTGGCGCTCTGGCCGGGGCGCTGTGGATCATGCTGGCGGGCTGGCTGCGCCAGGCGCGCGGCATCAACGAGACCATCAGCAGCCTGCTGCTGGCCTATGTGGCGATCGGCGTCTTCAAGCATCTGGTCGAAGGCGCGCTGCGCGATCCGGCCAGCCTGAACAAGCCCGCCACCCACAGCCTGCCCGAGGGCTTGCTGATCGCCGGCATTGCAGGCTCGGACGTGCACTGGGGGCTGGTGCTGGGCGTATTGGCCTGCGTGGCGCTGGGGCTGTGGCTGCGCTGGACGGCATCCGGCTTTTCGATCCGCGTGGTGGGCGGCAACCCGCGCGCTGCGCAGCTGGTGGGCTTGCCCGCCACGCAATTGATTCTGACGGCCTGCGCACTTGGCGGTGCCAGTGCTGGCCTGGCCGGCGCGGTGGAAGTGGCCGCCGTGCACACCAATGCGAATGCCGCACTGATTGCCGGATACGGCTATGCCGGCATCCTGGTGTCCTTCATAGCCCGACACAACCCTGTTGCCATCGTGCCGGTGGCCATTTTGTTCGGCGGCTTTGGCGCTGCCGGCAGCCTGCTGCAGCGCCGGCTCGGTTTGCCCGATGCCTCGGTGATGGTGTTGCAGGGCATCGCCTTCGTGCTGATTCTGGCCAGCGAGGCGCTGCGCGATGTGGACTGGAAGCTGCTGTTTTCCAAGATGCGTAAACCGGCTATTGCTGGCGTGGAGGCAACATGACTGCTGACCAATGGGTGGCTCTATTCGCTGGGATTGTGGGGGGTGCTTTACGCGTTGGAACGCCCTTCCTGTTCGTGAGTTTGGGTGAATGTTTGACGGAGAAATCCGGCCGCATCAACCTGGGACTTGAAGGCGTTCTCGTGCTGTCAGCCATGAGCGCCTTCGGCGGCGCCTACCTCACCGGTTCGCCCTGGCTGGGTGTGCTGTCCGGCGCCTGCGCCGGCGCCTTGCTGGCGACTCTGCACGGCGTGCTGTGCTCGCTGCCGCGGGTGAACGACGTGGCCACCGGCATTGCGCTGATGCTGTTGGGCACCGGCCTGGCTTTCTACCTGGGCAAGCCGCTGATACAGCCGCAGGCGCCGCAGATTCCGGCCATTCCGCTCGGTGGCTGGAGCAGCTCCAGCGTAGTGCAGTCGGCACTGCAGATCAATGCCCTGCTGCCCATCGGCATCGCGCTGGCGGTGGGCCTGTGGTGGGCCTTTGCGCGCACGCGCTGGGGGCTGCTGGTGCGGCTCGCGGGCGACTCGGCGAATGCCACGCGGGCGCTGGGTTATTCGGTGTCGGGCATCCGCATTGCGGCCACGGCCGCCGGTGGTTTCATGGCGGGTTTGGGCGGTGCGTCGCTGACCCTGTTCTACCCCGGCAGCTGGAATGAAGGCATCTCCAGCGGCCAGGGCCTGATCGCGGTGGCACTGGTGATTTTTGCGCGCTGGAGCCCGCTGCGCTGTGTGGGTGCGGCCATGCTGTTCGGCGGCGCCGGCGCCATCGGCCCGGCGATGCAGTCGGTGGGCATAGGCTGGGGCTACCACCTGTTCAATACCGTGCCCTATGTGCTGACTTTGGTAATTCTCGTGCTGACTTGCAAGCCCGGCAGCGTGGCCGTCGGCAGCCCGGGCGAGCTATCTTCTACGAGGTAAATACCATGGCCTATGTTGCTGCCAACCCCTACGCCTGGCCCTACAACGGTCAGCTGCGCCCCGACAACACGGCGCTGATCGTCATCGACATGCAGACCGACTTCTGTGGTGTCGGTGGCTATGTCGATGTGATGGGTTATGACATCTCGCTGACGCGTGCGCCGATTGCGCCGATTGCCCATGTGCTGGCGCGGTTGCGCCCGCTGGGCTACCACATCATCCACACCCGCGAAGGGCATAGGCCGGACCTGTCGGATTTGCCAGCCAACAAGCGCTGGCGTTCGCGCCAGATCGGTGCGGACGGCGTAGGTATTGGTGACGTCGGCCCCTGCGGGCGCATCCTGGTGCGCGGCGAACCGGGCTGGGAAATCATCCCCGAGCTGGTACCTTTTCCGGGCGAAGTCATCATCGACAAGCCCGGCAAGGGCTCGTTCTACGCCACCGACCTGGACATGGTGCTGCGCCAGCGCGGCGTGCAAAACATCATCCTGGCCGGCATCACCACCGATGTGTGCGTGCACACCACCATGCGCGACGCCAACGACCGCGGCTACGAATGCCTGCTGCTGTCCGATTGCACGGCCGCCACCGACCCGGCCAACCACCAGGCGGCGCTGAACATGGTGACCATGCAGGGTGGCGTGTTTGGCGCGCATGCGACATCGGCCGCACTGCTCGACGTTGTTTAACCCGAGGAAGCCCATGGCCGCAGACTCCACCCCGATTGGCGCGCTTCCCGCTGGCACCGGCGCTCTGGCGCTGGAGACCTATCTGCTGACCAAGCGCTTCGGCAGCTTTACCGCGATGGACAGTGTGTCGATGCGCGTGGAGCCCGGCACCGTACATGCGCTGCTGGGCGAGAACGGTGCCGGCAAGAGCACGCTGGTGAAATGCGTGGCGGGCTTCCAGCGCGCGGAGGAGGGCAGCATCATGCTCGACGGACGCGAGCAGGCGATCGCGAATCCCATCGTCGCCCGCAGCCTGGGCATCGGCATGGTTTACCAGCATTTCACGCTGGCGCCGGGCATGACGGTGGCCGAGAACCTGCTGCTGGCCGGTGGCACCCTGCCGGCGGTGATCGACTGGACCGCCAAGCGCGCCGAGCTGAAAGCCTTTCTGGCCACCACGCCGTTCAGCCTGGACCTGGACGCGCGCCCGGCCGAGCTGGCCGCCGGTGAAAAGCAGAAGCTGGAGCTGCTGAAGCAGCTGTACCTGAAGCCGCGCCTGCTGATACTGGACGAACCCACCTCGGTGCTGACGCCGCAAGAGGCCGACGAGGTGC
This sequence comes from Rhodoferax ferrireducens, assembly GCF_031458075.1. GTDB lineage: Bacteria > Pseudomonadota > Gammaproteobacteria > Burkholderiales > Burkholderiaceae_C > Rhodoferax_B > Rhodoferax_B ferrireducens_A. The sequence goes on from NZ_JAVDXT010000006.1 coordinate 95,176, forward strand.
TGGGCCACGTGCGCGCCTTCGCCCAGAGCGGCCAGTGCAGCGTGCTGATCATCACCCATAAGTTCCGCGAGGTGCTGGCCTATGCCGATGGCGTGACCGTGCTACGCCGTGGCAAGGCGGTGCACCACGGCCGCGTGGCCGATGCTGCACCACAAGAGTTAACGCGCACCCTGGCCCAGGCGATGATGGGTGAAAGTTCAGAGAAAAATAGTGCTCTGGCGCAGGAATTACCTGCGCAGCGTGCTACACAAAATGCAGCAAATGACGGGCCTATCGCTTTGCAGGTAGACGACCTGAAAGCCCAGGGCGACCGTGGCACTTTGGCACTGCACGGCCTGAGCCTGGCGGTGCGCAAGGGCGAGGTACTGGGTGTGGCCGGTGTCTCCGGCAACGGCCAGCGCGAGCTGGTGGAGGCGCTGGTCGGCCAGCGCGTGCGCCTGGGTGGCCGCGTGCAGGTGATGGGTGAGGACTACGCGGCGCGGCGCTCTGACAACCACCGCCTGAAGGTACGCAGCCTGCCGGAAGAGCCGTTGCGCAATGCCTGCGTAGGCGACCTGTCGGTGGCAGAGAACATGGCGCTGCGCGACTTTGACCAGCCGCCGCTGAACCTCGGTGGCTTGCTGCGCTTTTCCACCTGGCGCAGCCGGGCGCGCGACTGGATCAAGGAATACGGCGTGAAGACCCAGGGCGAGGGCGCACCCATCCGTAGCCTGTCGGGCGGCAATGTGCAGCGCGCGGTGCTGGCGCGCGAGCTGGCCGGCGACATCAATGTGCTGATCGCGGCGAACCCGGTGTTCGGCCTGGACTTCGCCGCCGTGGCCGAAATCCACAGCCGCATCCTTGGCGTGCGCGACCGCGGCGGTGCGGTGCTGCTGATCAGCGAAGACCTGGACGAATTGCTGGAGCTAGCCGACCGCATCGTGGTGATGAGCGAAGGCCGCATCGTGTTCGAAACCCCGGCCGCCACCGCCGAGCGCCACGTGTTGGGTGCCCACATGGGCGGTGGCCACGACGACCACAAGGAGGCCGCATGAGCCTGAACATCCCCGCGCTGCCGTTCGACTACCCGTTGGATATGGCCCGCGCCGCTCTGGTCATCATCGATATGCAGCGCGACTTCATCGAACCCGGCGGCTTTGGCGAAACCCTGGGTAATAACGTGGCCCTGCTGGAAGCCATCGTGCCGGCCAGCCAGGCGATGCTGGCGGCCTGGCGCCAGGCCGGGGGGCTGGTGGTGCATACCCGCGAGGCGCACAAGCCGGATCTGTCCGACTGCCCGCCGGCCAAGTTGAACCGGGGGAGCCCGGCGCTGCGCATCGGCGATGTGGGAAATATGGGGCGTATTTTGATTGCCGGCGAGCCGGGCAACCAGATCATCGACGCACTGGCGCCGGTGGCGGGCGAGATCGTCATCGACAAGCCGGGCAAGGGCGCGTTCTACGCCACCGGCCTGCACGAGATGCTGCAGCAGCGCGGCATCCAGCAGCTGCTGTTCATGGGCGTGACCACCGAGGTCTGCGTGCAAACCACCATGCGCGAAGCCAATGACCGGGGCTATGACGGCCTGCTGCTGGAGGACTGCACCGAGAGCTACTTTCCGCAGTTCAAGGCGGCCACGCTGGAGATGGTGCGGGCCCAGGGCGGCATCGTCGGCTGGACAGCACCCAGTACGGCGGTGCTGCGGGCATTGGCCGCGCTGTGAGCGGGTTACGTGGCGCCTGCTAAAGTTTGCCCTGTGCACTCCTTGACTCCAACCCCCATTTCCCCTGTAGAACCCGCCGTATACCGGTCGCGCGCAGAAGAGGTGTATGCCCAGCTCAAGCGCGACGTGGCCGAGTTCAAACTTGTACCTGGCGACCGCTTTACCGAAAACGAGATCAGCGAACGTCTGGGCGTGTCGCGCACCCCCGTGCGCCAGGCGCTGACCCGGCTGCAGCAAGAGGGTTATGTGGAGGTGCTGTTCCGCAGCGGCTGGCGTGTGCTGCCGTTCGACTTTGACCAGTTCGAGCAGCTATACGACTTGCGCATGGTGCTGGAGACTACCGCCGCCCACCGCCTGTGTGAAGGCGGCGCGGGTGCGGCCGCTCCGCATATCCAGATCAACCACCAGTTGCTGGATGACTTGATCGCCATCTGGCTGGTGCCCGTGGCCCAGCGCAGCACCGACACCTTGCAGGTCGCGCAGTGGGACGAGGAATTCCATTGCGCACTGGTGCGGGCCGCTGGCAATACCGAGATGGCCCGCGTGCACAGCGACGTGACCGAGCGCATCCGCATCATTCGCCGGTTGGATTTCACCAAGCAGGCGCGCATCACCGCCACCTACGACGAGCACGCGAAGATTCTGAAGGCCATCCGCAGCCGGCGCGGCGACCAGGCCGCGATGCTGCTGCGCGCCCATATCCAGGCCAGCCAGGCCGAGGTGCGCAAGATCACGTTGCACCAGGTGCATGTGGCCCGGCAGGTGGGCCAAAGCCCGGCGACTTAAGTCGTCGGCGAACGCAGCTCGCGGCGCAGGATCTTGCCTACATTCGACTTGGGCAGCTCTTTGCGGAACTCGATGGACTTGGGCAGCTTGTAGCCGGTGAGTTGCTGCTTGCAGAACAGCATCACATCGGCCTCGGTAAGCGCTGGGTCGCGCTTCACCACAAACACCTTGATGGCTTCGCCCTGTTTCTCGTCGGGCACGCCGATAGCCGCGCATTCGACCACGCCAGGGCACAGCGAGATCACGTTTTCCAGCTCGTTCGGGAACACGTTGAAGCCGCTGACCAGGATCATGTCCTTCTTGCGGTCGACGATGCGGGTATAGCCGCGCTCGTCCATCATGCCGATGTCGCCGGTGCGCAGATAGCCGTCAGCGGTGAACGAGCGGGCGGTTTCCTCCGGCTGGTTGTAGTAGCCCACGGTGACGTTCGGGCCCTTGATGCAGATTTCGCCGGCCGCGCCCAGCGGCAGGTCGGTGCCGTCGTCGTCCTTGATCGCCAGGTCGATGCTGGGCAGGGGCAGTCCGATGGTGCCGCTGAAGGTCTTGGCCAGTACCGGGTTGTTGGTGCCGATGGCGCAGGTTTCGCTCATGCCCCAGCCTTCGACCATAGGGCAGCCGGTGGCCTCCAGCCAGCGCTGGGCCGTGCCCTCGGAGGCCGCCATGCCGCCGGCCTGCGACACGCACAGCTGCGAGAAGTCGATGGTCTTGAAGTCCGGCTGCAGCAGCAGGGCGTTGAACAAGGTGTTGACCGCGGGCAGCAAGTGGAAAGGCCGCTTTTTCAGCGTCGCGATGAACTTGCCGAAGTCGCGCGGATTCGGGATCAGCGTCATGTGCGAGCCCAGGCGTATGCCCATCAGGCACAGGGTCAGCGCGAAGATGTGGTACAGCGGCAGGGCGGCGATGCAGTTGACCTTGTGCGGGTCACCGACCCGCGCCAGCGCCGGCTTGAACCAGGCCTCGGCCTGCAGCACGGCGGCCACGATGTTGCGGTGGGTGAGGATCGCGCCCTTGGACAGGCCGGTGGTGCCGCCGGTGTACTGCAGAAAGGCCACCGAATCCAGCGTGCTGGCCGTGCGCTGCAGCTGGCGGCCGCGGCCGTCGGCCAGGGCGGCGTTGAAGTGGGTGATCTTCAGCCGGGTGCTGGGGCTCAGGGTGAAGGCGGGCACCATCTTCTTTACATGGCGGACCATGAAGTTGACCACCGCACCAAAGACCGCGCCCAGCAGGTCGCCCATGCTGGCCAGCACCACATGCTGGACCTGGGTGCGGTCCACCACTTCTTCCAGGGTGCGGGCGAAGTTCTCCAGGATCACGATGGCGGTGGCGCCCGAGTCCTTCAGCTGGTGCTCCAGCTCGCGCGGGGTGTACAGCGGATTCACGTTCACGCAGGTATAGCCGGCGCGCAGCACGGCCGCCATGGTGACGGCAAATTGCGGAATATTCGGCAGCATGATGGCGACCCGGGCGCCGGGAGCCAGGCCCTGGGCTTGCAGCCAGGCACCGAGCGCTGTAGACAGCTGGTCGAGCTCGCGGTAGGACATCCAGCGCTCCATGCAGACCGAGAACGGGTTGTCGGCGTGCTTGGCGAACGACTCGTCCAGCAGCTGCGTCAAGGAGCCATAGGCGTTGACATCGATCTCGTGCGCCACGTCGGCGGGGTAGTTCTTCAGCCAGGGTTTGTCCATGCGGTGTCTCCGTCGGTTATCAGTTGGGGCCATTCTGGGAGGGGAGTGTCAGCAGGTGTTACCGGGCAAGCCCCTAGGGTCTGCAGGCCCGGGTCGCTTGGGTGACATAGTTGGCGCGCTGAGACAATAGGCCGATGGAACACCCGCACGACACCGACCAGCGCCTGACCGCGCTGGAGATCAAGGCCAGCTTCAGCGAAGACCTGCTGGAGCAGCTGGAACAGATCATCATCCGCCAGCAACAGCAGATCGACCTGCTGGTGCGCGAGGTCGCCGACCTGCGCCAGCCCTCTACCGACGGCGGCCTGGGCGCGCCGCGCAGCCTGCGCGACGACCTGCCACCGCATTACTAAATCTACATAAGAAAAAAGCCTCTAGCGCAGGTGTGGATTGCGCTAGCAGCTTCTTTTTTTATAGCAAATGGAAAGTGCGGCGCGGCGCTTTTCCGAGGGGCTGCGCTTGACGGTCTGATGCATCCCTGTGGTCGGCAAGCTCAGCGCAGGGCCAATGCGTGCTTTGCCTGGGGCGCTACGCGCAAGCCACCGTCTTTCAGCCGGAAGAACCGGACCGACTCCAGCAACTCAAAAGACTGCCGCTTCAGGCTGCTGGCGGCGGACGCCATTTCTTCGACCAGGGCCGCGTTCTCTTGCGTGAAAGAGTCCATGTGCCGGATCGCATCGCTGATCTGTGACACCCCGGAGGACTGGTCCGCACTGGCCGCGCTGATCTCCTTCATCAGGGTCTCGAATTTGTGTACCGAGTGGGTGATGGCCTCCATGGTGGCTCCGACGCGGTGGATCAGGTCCGAACCGATATTGACCCGCTCCACGCTGGTGTTCACCAGGTGCTTGATGTCCTTGGCTGCCGCCGCACTTTTGCTGGCCAGGTTGCGGACCTCGCTGGCGACGACCGCAAAGCCTCGGCCCTGTTCGCCCGCGCGCGCGGCCTCCACTGCCGCGTTCAGGGCCAGGATATTGGTCTGGAACGCGATCGCGTCGATCAGGCCGGTGATGTCGGAGATTTTTTGCGAAGACTCGTTGATGCCCTGCATGGTCTCGATCATGTGGCTGACGGCCATGGCCCCCTCTTTGGCGTGCGTGGACGCGGTGAGCGCCAGCTGGTTGGCCTGTAGCGAGTTTTCCGCGTTCTGCCGCACGGCGCCGGACAGCTCTTCCATCGATGCGGTGGTTTGCTCCACCGTGCTGGCCAGGTTTTCCGTGCGGTCGGACAGGCTCATATTGCCCTGCGCGATTTCATTGGAGGAGTGGGCCACCCCGTCGGCACCCTGCATGACCGTGGTGACGACCTGGACCAGGTTCTGCTGCATGTTTTCCAGCGACAGCAGAATCTTGCCGATCTCGTCCTGGGCCGTGACCCGGATGGGCGTGCCCAGGTCGCCCGCACCTATGCTGTCGGCCGCGGTCACGGCGGCGTGCAGCCCTCTGGATATGCCGCCCGACAAGGCCAGGCAGGTAGCGACCGCCACGCACAGCGTTACCACCAGAAAGCCCGCGCCGGTCAGGTAGAGCTGCCGAAAGGCCGCATCTACCTGCTGCTGTGAGTCCTTGGCCGCGTCGGATTGTTGCTGCACCAGCACCTGGGTGGCGGCCAGCAGCTGGTCGGTCAGCGGCAGAAATTTCTCTTGCAGAATTTCCCGCGAGCCGCCGACGTCACCCTCGGAGCGCAGGCCGTTCATTTCATTGCGCACCGCGGTCCACGCAGTGAAAAGGGTGTCGAATGTCTTCAGCGTGCCAGAGGCTGCGCTTGGCGTGGCCGACGCCAGCAGCGCCTGGTGGCTCTGCGCGATCTTGGTGTCCGACGCCTGGATGGCTTCGCCAAATAGCTTGCCCAGGCCGCTGCCATCCGAGAAGCCGATGGCAATGGTGCGTACCGCGTTCTGGCGGATATGGCCGTCCAGTGCGTTGGCGGTCTGCATGGTGTCGTTCTGCTGCAGCATGTCGGCGGAGGCCAGCGAAGCGGTTTGCAGCTTCAGGAAGGCGGCGACTGCAAACAGCACAAAGATGCCCATCACAACCGAAAAACTCACCCCCAATCTTTGCGAGATGCTTAAATTTTTCATGGAGCACTTTCAGAGGAAGAATCACGTTAGCGTGCGCGCTCCCATGCGCCCAGGGGCAAGCCCGCACTGCTGCTCGACAGCCTGCGCAGGAGGGCGAGGAGGGAAAGGTGGGGGCAACCTTGGCGGGTCTGCCCCCGGGGGGCTTACTTGCCCCAGATCGTCTTGTACTGCGTGCGGTAGCCGTTGTCTGGGTCAAAGATGTTGTTGGGTCCGCCATCCTTGCCCACGTTGTCCGGCGTCACCAGGTGCACCTTGGCAGAGTAGCCAGACCAGGGGGCCTTGGCGAATGCACGGTTCAACTCGTCCACCAGTTGCCAGCCTTGCATGTTCAGTGGTTCGGGCACGGTACCGGCCTGGTAGCGCTTGGAGCGGATGCGCTGGTAGGCGGCTTCCGATCCGTCGCCCGCGGACACGGCCTTGGGTTCGCCATCGCCCTTCTTGCCGGCCGCGCGCAACGTGGGGCCCATGAAGTCGAAGTACAGGTCGTTGATGGCCAGCGAGTGCGTCCACTTGTCGCCAAAGCGCTGCAGCAGCGAGGTGGTCAGCTGGGGCATGCGGGTGGAGCTTTCCGAGATCGGGCTGTCTTCAAAGCTCAGCACGGTGCAGCCGCCACATTTCTTGATGATGGCCTCCATGGCGCGGGCCTTGAACATGGCGATCTCGTACTGCGAGTCGGTAAAGATCACCACACCGGCCTTGCCGTTGGAGTCCGCCACCGCCCACGAGGCGGCGGTTTCCGACACGTCAGCAGGCAGGGTGGTCACGTTGGCGAACAGGCCGGCGGTCGGGTTCGGGCCGGGTTGCTCGCCAGAGTGCCAGCCCACCAATGGAATACCGGCTTTGGCGGCGGCGGCGAAAGCCACTTTTTGTTCCGAGGTGTCAAAGCCGCCGACCACGATGCCGTCCGGCTTCAGCGCCAGCGCCTGGTTTAGCGCGGCGGTGCGTCCGCTGACCGAGCCTTGTCCGTCAATCACCCGCATGTTCCAGCCAATCGCCTTGCCGGCTTCCTGCACACCTTGCCAGGTGCCGAGGTGGCCGCCGTTCTTCAAATCACCTGCCACGTACACCACGGTCTTGCCTGCAGCCGCCTTGGGGCCGGTGGTGGGGCCGTCCCATTTGTCGACGGGCACGGTCGCGGCGGTTACGCGCTTTTTTGCCGCGTCCAGAAAATCATCGGCCAGGGCGTGGCCGGCCAGGCCGAAGGCCGCGGTGGCCAGCACGATGGCGCGCAGAGGGAATGTCAGTGTCTTCATATTTGTCTCCTGTTGGTTTAGTGGGAATTGACACGGGTGGTTGCACCGTCGGGTGACGGCGCGGCTGGGGCAACCGCCATATGCAGCTCGGCAATACGGCGTTTGATGGATTGGCCACGCTTGCGCTGTGCGTAGCCTGCGATACCGATGGAGACCAGCAAGGTCAGTCCGTTGAACAGGGGCTCGACGAAGAAGGCGCCGCCAAACTGCTGGATGCCCGAGATGCCGACGGCCAGAATCGCCACGCCCACCAGGCTGCCCCAGACGTTGACGCGTCCGGGCCGGATGGTGGTGGAGCCGAGGAAGGCACCGACCAGGGCCGGTAGCAAGAATTCCAGCCCCACGCCGGCCTGGCCGATCTGCAGCCGCGAGGCCAGCACCACACCGGCAAAAGCCGACAAGGTGCCCGAGGCGACGAAGGCGCCCATCACGCATTTCTCCAGCGCAATGCCGTTGAGCACGGCGGCCTTGGGATTCGAGCCAATCACATACAGCGCCCGGCCAATCGGGGTGTGCTCACTCACCAGCCACAGCACCACCGCAATCGCCAGCACATAGAAGGCGGTGATGGGCAGGCCCAGGAAGTCCGAGCCGGCAATGTTCAAGAAGCCATCGGGCAGCTCGCCCAGCACCTGGCGGCCGCCGCTGTGCCACAGCGCCACGGCGTACAGCACGGTACCGGTGCCCAGTGTGGCAATGAAGGAGTCGATCTGCGCCTGCTCCACCAGAATGCCGTTCAACAGGCCGAACAGCGCGCCGCACAGCAGCACCACCAGCACCGCCGCAGGCCAGGGCAGGCCGAACTTGGTCTGCAGGCTGATCGCCAGGATGTGCCACAGCACGATGCCGTAGCCCACGGTCAAATCGATCTTGCCGGTCATCATCGGGATGGTGGCGGCCAGCGCCAGGATGGCGATCACCGATTTGTCGCTGAGGATGGAGCGCAGGTTGAACAGCGTGGGAAAGCTGTCCGGCAGCAGGATGGAAAACAGCAGGATCAGGCCGAGCGCCAGGGCCGGCAGGCCGTATACCGGGATCAACTGGCCGATGCCGGCCAGCAAGCCTTTGTGCTGGCTGTCGAAGGATGGGTCCGGCTCTAGCGCCGTGGCTTTGATGGAACTGCTCATGGTGTGGTTGTCTCCGTTAATTGGCTTGTTGTTGTGTTTTGCTGGCCTGATGCGGCGACCAGCAGGCCGGCCACGCTGAGCGCATCGCCGGTGAGTTCGGTGGCGACCTGGCCGTCGCGGAAGACCAGGGCGCGGGTGCAGACGTTGGCCACCTCTTCGAAGTCGGTGGACACCACCAGCACGCAGACGCCGGCATTGGCCTGCTCGCGCAGGATGTCGTAGATCTGGCGCTTGGCGCCCACGTCCACGCCGGCGGTGGGTTCCTCCAAAATCAATAGCGGCAACCGTAGGTTGATCCAGCGCGCTAGCACTACTTTTTGCTGGTTGCCGCCGCTGAGGTTTTGCACATCGGCCTGGGGCGCGGGCGGGTTCACGTCAAACTGCTTGATCAGTGCGCGGGCCTGTTTTTCCTCGGTGGTGCGGCGCAAGCGGGCCAGCAGCGAGCCCAGCACCAGGGCCGGGTTGGGGAACAGGTTTTCCTGCACGCTCAAGTTGGCACCCAGGTTTTCCGCCAGCCGGTCAGCCGCCACCAGGCCCACGCCTAGCGCGATCGCGTGCGCCGGGTTGCGCGGCGCGATGGCCTTGCCGCCCAGCAGCATGCGGCCTTGCGACACCTCGGCCAGGCCGAACAGCGCGCGGCTGATGGCCTCGTGGCCGGCACCGCGCAGGCCGATCAGGCCCAGCACTTCGCCCTTGCGCGCATCCAGGCTTACCGGGCCCGCATTGGCCGAATACACCTGGTCCAGCTGCAGCACCACCTCGCGGCTGCGCGCATCGGCCTTGGCCAGAGTGCCGGAAAATTTGCGGCCCACGATCAGCTCTACCAGCTCGGTATCGGTGGTCTGGGCCGTGGTGCGGGTGCCGACCAGTTTGCCGTCGCGCATTACCGCAGCGCGGTCGGAGATGTCCATGATCTCGTCCAGGCGGTGCGACACGTAGATCATCGCTACGCCCTGGCTTTTGAGTTGGCGCAGCAGCTCGAACATGCGCTGCACATCGGCCATCGGCAGGCTGGCCGTGGGCTCGTCCAGTACCAGCACCTTGGCCTGGGTGTCCAGTGCCCGGCCTATGGCCAGCAGCGACTTCTCGGCACGGGTCAGCGTGAAAACACGGCGCCGCGGGTCGATGTCGCAGCCCACGTGGCCCAGCACGCGGGCGGCGTTGCGCTCGGCCTGCTTCCAGTCGATGAAGCCGTGGCGCTTGGGGAAGCCCATGCCCAGGGCTACGTTCTCGGCCACCGTCATCCACTCCACCAGGCCCAGGTCCTGGTGGATGAAGGCGATGCCCTGCTGGTCCTTGGGGCGGGCACGCCAGGTGGATTCGGCTTCGCCCTGCAGGCTGATGCTGCCTACGTCCTGCGTATAGACCCCGGCCAGGATCTTGATCAGCGTGGACTTGCCCGCGCCGTTCTCGCCCAGCAGTGCCAGGATTTCGCCCTGGAACAGGTCGATGGACACGCCATCCACCGCCTGGGTACCGCCAAAGCGCTTGCCCAGGTTCTGGATGCTGACAACCGGCGCGTTCATAGCACCACCACCCGCGACACGTCGGGCTCGCGCTGGGTGGCGATGAAGCGGTCGAACTTCAGCGTCTCCATGTTGAAGTAGCCTAGCTTGTCGTTGTCCTGGCTTACAAAGGCCAGGGGCTTGGTGGGGTGGTAGCTGAGCGCGATGGCGCGGGCTTCCATGGGGATGTGGGCCAGCTCCTTCAGCGTCACCGGATCGACTACGCTGAGCGAGCGCTCGCCGTAGTTTGTCACCACGATGCGGCCATCGCGGTACAGATACAGACGGGTGGCGTCGTCGCGGCTTGGCGCAGTGCGCGTCACCTGCATGGTCGCGGTGTCGATGGCGGCCAGCGTGTTGCTCCAGCGGCAGGTGACGTAGAGAGTTTTCTCGTCTTCACTCAACGCATAACCCTCGGGCTTATCGCCGGGTGCGCAGGCCTGCGGGGCGAAGGTCGCGTCATAGGGTTTGATCTTGGTCACGGTGTGCGACAGCAGGTTCATGGCGTAGGCGGTCTGGCCGTCACGCGTCAGCGCGAACAGGTGGGACTTGATGCCGCCGGTGGGCACGGCGCGGCGTGGCGCGGTGTCGGTGGCCGGGTGGTCCAGCACCACCAGTTGGGCGCGGTCCTCGCTCAGCGCGTAGAGACGGTCCTGGTCGTCGATCTGCATGCCGTGCAGGCGGTTGAACGGCGCGATGTCGATGGTGCGCGCCAGGCGTTTTTCGGCGATGTCGATCTGGAAGATGCTGGTGCCGCCTTGGCCCAGGTGGCCCGATGTCTCCACGCCGTAGTGGCCGATGTAGGCGTAGCGCTGCGCCGCGTCCACCACAAATTCATGCGGAAACTCGGGTAGCTGCACGCTGTGCAAGCGTGTGCCGCTATCAATATCGTAGTAGCTGAAGCAGTGGCTGCACTTTTCCACCAGCAGCAGGATTTCTTTGGACATGGTTTTTCAGTTTCCTCGGGTGTGGAGGGTGATGCGGTACAGCGAGGTGCTGGCCGCGATGAAGAGCTGGTTGCCTTGCGGCCCACCAAAGCAGAGGTTGCCGATCTTTTCCGGCACCGCGATCTTGCCCAGCAGCGTGCCGTCCGGGTGGTAGACCTGCACGCTGTCTTCGCTGCTGGTGTAGATCCATCCCTGGGTGTCGAGGCGAAAGCCGTCCGACAGACCGGGGCTGACTTCGGCGAAGACACGTGGGTTGTGCAAGCTGTTGTCTGCCCCTACATCGAACACGGCGATGTGGTGGTGGCCCTGGCCCGCGGGCGCCAGGGCTGCAGATGTGTCGCTCACGTACAGCAGCGACTCATCGGGCGAGAACGCCAGGCCGTTCGGTTCCTGTACCCAGGCGCTGGCGGCAGTCAGCACACCGGTGGCGGGGGTGAAACAGAACACTTGGTTGGCCGCCTGCTCTGGCGCAGCCTTGTGGCCTTCGCGGTCGCTCAGGATGCCGTAGGGCGGGTCGCTGAACCAGACCGTACCGTCGCGCTTGACGACAATGTCGTTGGGCGAGTTCAGGCGCTTGCCCAGATAGCGGTCCACCACGATGGCGTCGGGCGTGTCGGCCTGGATGCGGCCATCGCGCATGGGTGTACGCACAATCGCGCGCTGGCCGTGTGAGCAGTGCAGCAGGTCGCCATTCAGGTCGCGCGTGTGGCCGTTGGTGAACTCTACGTTGTCACGCCACACGCTCATGCCGTCGGCGGCGGACCAGCGCAGCATGCGGTTGTTCGGGATGTCGCTCCACAGCACTGCGTCGTCCTCGCGCAGCCATACCGGGCCTTCGCTCCAGATGGCGCCGCTGCACAGCTTCTCCAGCCGGGCATCCTGCACCACGGGCGCGAGTCGGGGGTCGAAGATTTCGATCATGGTCAAGCGCCGATCAGGCCCCGGTGTAAGCGGTCTTCACCGTCGTGAAGAACTCCTGCGCATAACGCCCCTGCTCACGCGACCCGTAGCTGGACCCCTTGCGCCCGCCGAACGGCACGTGGTAGTCCACGCCCGCGGTCGGCAGGTTCACCATCACCATACCGGCCTGGCTGTGCCGCTTGAAGTGGGTCGCGTACTTGAGGCTGGTGGTGGCAATGCCCGCCGACAGGCCGAAGGGCGTGTTGTTGGACTCGGCCAGTGCGGCTTCGTAGTCTTTGACGCGGATCACGCTGGCCACCGGGCCAAACACTTCTTCGCGGTTGATGCGCATGGCCGCCGTGGTGTCCAGCAGCAGTGCAGGTGCCATGTAGAAGCCTTCGGTGGTGCGCTCCAGGCGGGTACCGCCGGCGACCAGCTGGGCGCCTTCGGCCTGGCCGATCGCCACGTAGTCCAGATCCTGCTGCAGCTGCGACAAGGACGACACCGGGCCGATGTCGATGCCGGCGGCCAGGGCGTCGCCGATCTTTAGCGTGGCCATGCGGGCTTGCACGGCGTCGACGAACTTGCCGTAGATGCCGTCGGTGACGATCAAACGGCTGGAGGCGGTGCAGCGCTGGCCGGTGGAGAAGAAGGCGCTTTGCACGCTGAGCTCGACGGCCTGGGCCAGGTCGGCGTCGTCCAGGATGATTTGCGGGTTCTTGCCGCCCATCTCCAGCTGGACCTTCTTCAGGTTCACCGCGCACTGCTGGGCGATACGGCCACCCACGCCTTGTGAGCCGGTGAAGCTGATACCGCTGATGCCAGGGTGGTTCACCAGCGGGTCACCGATGACGGAGCCGCGGCCCATCACCAGGTTGAACACGCCGGCGGGGATGCCGCTGCGGCTGATGATCTCGGCCAGGGTCCAGGCACAGCCGGGGACCAGGTCGGCGGGCTTCAAGACCACGCAGTTGCCGTAGGCCAGGGCCGGGGCGATCTTCCAGGCCGGAATGGCGATGGGGAAGTTCCAGGGGGTGATCAGGCCGACCACGCCCAGCGGTTCGCGGGTGATTTCCACGCCGACACCGGAGCGTACCGAGGGCACGATCTCGCCGGTCAGGCGCAGGCATTCGCCAGCGAAGAACTTGAAGATATTGCCAGCACGGGTGGCTTCGCCAATGCCCTCAAGCTTGGTCTTGCCTTCTTCACGGGCCAGCAGCGTGCCCAGCTCTTCGCGGCGGGCCAGGATTTCGGTGCCGATCTTGTCCAGCGCATCGGCGCGGGCCTGCACATTGCCGGTAGACCAGGCGGGGAAGGCGGCTTGCGCCGCCTGCACGGCCGCGTCCAGCTGGGCCGCGTCGCCCTGGGTGTACTCGCCAATCACGTCGGCCAGGTTCGACGGGTTGATGTTGGGGGCGTAGCTGCTGCCGGCCACCCAGGCGCCGTTGATGTAGTTGTCGTGTTTTTGGGTCATGGTGATGCTTTAGGTGTTCCAGTGCAGTACCAGCGGGTCCAGCCTGCGGGCGATGTCTATCAGGCCTTTGCGCACCTCGGGGTGCATGGGCGGAAACGGGTGGCGCCCGGCTTCGCAGGCGATTACACCGCCCTCGGCCATCAAGGCCTTGGCCGTGAGGATGCCACCCTGGCGGTTCTCGTGGTTGATCAGCGGCAGCCAGCGCTGGTACAGCCTGAAGGCCTCGTCGTGCTGGCCAGCACGGTGGGCTTCGACAATCGGGCGTATGCCGTCGGGAAAGGCGCCGCCGGTCATGGCGCCGGTGGCGCCTGCGTCCAGATCGGCCAGCAGGGTGATGGCTTCTTCGCCGTCCCACGGGCCTTCAATTGCATCGCCGCCCAGGCGGATCAGCTCGCGCAGCTTGCTGGCGGCACCGGCGGTCTCGATCTTGAAGTAGCTCAGCTGCTCGATCTCCTGGGCCATGCGGGCCAGGAAGGCGGCCGACAGCACGGTGCCGCTGGCGGGGGCGTCCTGGACCATGATGGGGATGGAGATCGCGTCCGACAGCCGGGCGTAGAACTCGTAGATCTGCGCTTCTGGCACGCGGAAGGTGGCGCCGTGGTAGGGCGGCATCACCATCACCATGGCTGCGCCCATGTCCTGCGCACGGCGGCTGCGGGCTGCGCAGATGGCCGTGCCGTAGTGGGTGGTGGTGACGATCACCGGCACCCGGCCGGCCACGTGCTCCAGCACGCTGCGGGTGATCAGCTCGCGCTCGTCGTCCGACAGCGAGAACTGCTCGGAGAAATTGGCCAGGATGCAGATGCCATTCGAGCCGGCGTCGATCATGAAGTCGATACAGCGCTTCTGGCCTTCCAGGTCCAGCGATCCATCGGCGTGGAAGATGGTGGGCGCAACGGGAAACACGCCCTGGTAACGGGGAGGGGAGGGGGATCGCATGGTGCTCAATAGTGCTCGTTGATGTTGCGGAAGGGGCCGAACTTGGCGCGCTGGTAGGCCTGTGGCGGCTGGCCGGCAAAGTTCTCGGGAATCGCAAAGCCCTGCGGGCGTAGCGCCACGTCAGGGTAGAGCTTGGTGCGGTTCGGGTTTTGCCCGCGCGGGGTGGTGTCGTCGTTCACAAAGGCGGCGATGTCCAGCGCCTCGGCAGGGGTGAGCTGCGGTTTGTCGGCGCTGGCGCCAAACGGCATGGACGCGCGGATGTAGCGCGCCAGCAGCGGCACGGCAAACATGTGGCCGGCGTTGTCATAGGTATCGCTGCCGGCCAGCGGTGGGAACATATAGCCGCCGCCTTGTGCAAAGTCGGGCTTGCGCTGGCCGCCGGCATCCACGCCGTGGCAGGCCTGGCATTTGCTGGCATACAGCTTCTGGCCGCGCACCGGATCGGCGGCGCGGGCGATGGCCTTCATGGGCAGCAGGCCCGCGCCGTCCATGGCGGCGCCGGGCTGGGTGTCCTGGGCCAGCCAGCGCAGATAGGCCAGGACGGCCTGGAACTCGGGGGCCTCTACCTTGATGGGTACTGCGCCGGCGCCAAACATGCCCATCGCGCGTTGCTCCAGCGAGATGATCTTGCCCGACTTGATGTCGAACTTGGGGTAGTCGTTGACGGCGTTGACCAGGGGCAGGGTGAACTTCTTGCTGCCGGGCAGGCCGGACGGACCGGCCTGGTGGCAGTTGACGCAGTTCAGGCTGTTCCAGTTCATGCGCTTGGATGCATCGGGGGCCAGCTTGCCCACGCGGGTGGAGGTGTTGCGCAGGATGTCGATGCCATCGCGGATCTGGTCGCCCGCTGGGCCTGCCGGAATGCGCGCCTCGCTGGGCTCGCGCCAGGGCTGCTGCGGCCGGGCGGCATAACGTGCCAGCAGGGCTTGCGCATCGGCGGTAGGCAATGCGTCGCCCACCTTGTGCGGGGCCACATCGAAAGCCAGGGCGAAGCCCGGGACACACAGCAACAGGGATAACAAGGCGCAGCGCATGGGCTCTTATTCCACGATGTTGAACTGGTCGAGGAACTCGGTGTTCAGCGTCAGGCCCAGGCCCGGCGTGTTGTCGTCGAGTTGCACAAAGCCGTTCTCGGCCACCGGCTCGCCTTTGAAGATGTAATAGAACAGCTCGTTGCCGACTTCCACGTCGAACATCGGGAAGTATTCGCTCATGGGCGACGCGATGGTGCTCATGGTCAGGTGGTAGTTGTGCATCTGGCCGGCGTGCGGAATCACCGGCACGCTGTAGGCCTCGCACAGCGCGTTGATCTTGTGCGCGGCGGTGATGCCGCCGACGCGGTTGGTGTCGTACTGCACTACGCTCACGGCCTTGCGTTCCAGCAGCTGCTTGAAGCCGTAGAGGCTGAATTCATGCTCGCCACCGCTGATGGGCACGATGTTCATGGCGTTGAGTTCGGCGTAGCCGTCGATGTCGTCGGCGATCACCGGTTCTTCCAGCCAGCGCGGTTCAAACTTGGCCAACTTGGGCAGCATACGTTTGGCGTACTCCAGGTTCCAGCCCATGTAGCACTCCAGCATCAGGTCGGCGTCGTAGCCAATCACTTCGCGCACGGCTTCCACCGACTTCAGGTTCTCGGCCACGCCGTGCTGCAGGTGCGCCGGGCCGTAGCCGAAGCGCATCTTGAAGGCGGTGAAACCCTGGTCCTTGAAGGTCTGGGCTTCCTTTTGCATCTCGGCCAGATCGGTGCGGTACAGCTTGCTGTAGTAGCAGGGGATCTTCTCCTTGGTGCGGCCACCCAGCAGCTTGAACACCGGCTTGTTGACCGACTTGCCCAGGATGTCCCAGATGGCGAGGTCGATGGCCGAGATCGCGCCCATGGTCACGCCCTTGCGGCCCCAGGCGTGGGTGGCGCGGTACATGCGCTGCCACAGGTATTCGTAGTCCCAGGGGTCCTGGCCGATGACCAGCGGTGCCAGGTATTCGTCGATGATGGCCTTGGCGATCTTGGGGGCTAGCGCCACGTTGCCGAGGCCGACGATGCCGTCGTCGGTTTCGATCTCCACCACCGTCCAGGAGTGGAAGCGGAAGGTGCTCATGCTTTCGGTCTTGGAATACACCAGGTCCATGGCGTTGGAGCAGAAATTGCCTTGGGGTGGAACGGTCTTGCCCTTCCATTCGAAAACACGGGCGCGGACGGATTTGATTTTCATGCAGAGTCTCCTGTTTCAGTGGTTGTGCGTAGCCAGGCCCATGCGGGCGGCAATGCGGAATGCGTTGTAGGTGGCGTTGACGTCGGCCTTGCCTTGGCCGGCGATGTCGTAGGCCGTGCCGTGGGCCGGCGTGGTGATGGGCACGGGCAGGCCGCCCTGGACTGTCACGCCCTTGCTGAAGCCCATCAGCTTGATGGCGATCTGGCCCTGGTCGTGGTACATGGTGACGATGGCCTGGTACTCGCCGTCGCGGGCCTTCAGGAAGATGGTGTCGGCCGGGAACGGGCCGGCAATCGCCAGGCCCTGGGCATTCAGCGCGGCGACGGCCGGGGCGATGATGTCTACCTCTTCGCGGCCGCAGGTGCCGCCGTCGCCGCCGTGCGGGTTGAAGGCCGCCACCGCCACCTTGGGTGCCGCCACGCCCGCCGCCTGCAGCGAACGGTAGATCAGCTGTGTAGCTTGCTGGATGCGCTCCTGGCTCAGGTAGCTGGCCGCGTCTTTCAGCGGGATGTGCGAGGACACGCGCGAGGTCCACAGATCGCCCAGGGTGTTGAACTCGCAGAAGTAGCTGGTCACACCCAGGTACTGGGCAAAGTGGTGCAGCTCGTCTTCGTGCTGCAGGCCGCCTTGCTTCATGGCGAACTTGTTCAGCGGGGCGAAGCAGATGGCATCCACCTCCTTGCGCTGGGTTGCGTCCATGCAGGCATTCAGCACCTGCAGTACCGACGCGCCACCTGTGGCCTGGGCCTGGCTGCGCTGCACCTGGGCGGCATCCACGGTGTCCATTGCCAGCCACGCGGCCTGGCCGGTGTCGGCGCGGCTGCGGACTTCGGCAAAGCTGCTGACCGGCGTGGTTTCTACCTGCACGCCAGCGATCTTTTGCCCATCGGCCCACAGCCAGGGGTCGCCCACCAGCACGATGTTGGCGTGCTGGGTGGCATCGGTCTGGCCCAGCAGGCGGGCGATCAATTCCGGGCCAATGCCTGCGGGGTCGCCGAGAGTCAGGGCAACGACGGGTTTACGGTTTTGCATGGTTTCTCCTCAAATGCTCAATCAAGCTTGATGTTCTTGCGCTGGATCAAATCGCCGAAGCGTTTGTATTCAGCGTTGTGAAAGTCCTGGAATTTGGCCTGCGCCATCGGCGTGATCTCGGCGCCTATGCCTTCCAGCCGGGTGATGGTTTCGGGCATGGCCAGCACCTTGTTGACTTCGGCCAGCACCCGCTCCTGCACCGCCTTGGGCGTGCTCGACGGCATGTAGATGCCGTACCAGGCGCTCATCTCCACGCCTTTGACGCCGGACTCGGCCAGGGTTGGCACATCGGGCAGCTGGGCATTGCGCTTGGGCGCGGCAACCGCCAGGGCCTTGATCTTGCCGGCCTTGATCTGGCCGATCACCGAGGGCAGGGTGTCAAAGCTCATCTGCACCTGGCCGCCGATCAGGTCGACCATGGCCGGGCCGCTGCCGCGGTAGGGGATGTGGGTGATGAACACGCCGGCTGATTCCTTGAACAGCTCGGCCGCGATGTGCTGGGTGCTGCCGGCGCCGCTGGTGGCGTAGTTCAGCTGGCCGGGCTTGACCTTAGCCAGCTTGACCAGGGACTGCACATCGTTGGCGCCCAGCGCGTTGTTGACCACCAGCACATTCGGCACCGATCCGACGAAGGCCACGGGCACCAGGTCCTTGTTGCTGTCGTAGTTGAGCTTCAGCAGATGCGGCGCAATCGCCTGGGCGGTGGATACGCCCATTAGCAGGGTGTGGCCGTCGGTGGACTTGGCCACCGCGTCGGCTGCCAGGGTGTTGGACGCGCCGGGTTTGTTCTCTACCACCACGGCTTGCTTGAGCAGCGGGCCCAGGCGGTCGGCCACGGCGCGGGCCATGGCATCGGTGCCGCCACCGGGGGCCGAGCCGACCAGAATCCGCACGGGTTTGCCAGGCCATTCCTGCGCCAGTGCCGGGGCGGCGATGCAGCAGCAGGCCATGGCGGCAGCAGCAGCCCACGCGGTGAAGGGAATGTTCGCCATGCTTGTCTCCAGATGTATTTATGGACTGCATCTTAGAAAGCCGATTGATTCCCGTATATTGAAAGAATTTGATGCATTGATTCCAAGGGGTTA
This sequence comes from Rhodoferax ferrireducens, assembly GCF_031458075.1. Classification (GTDB taxonomy): domain Bacteria; phylum Pseudomonadota; class Gammaproteobacteria; order Burkholderiales; family Burkholderiaceae_C; genus Rhodoferax_B; species Rhodoferax_B ferrireducens_A. Next base: position 113,904 of record NZ_JAVDXT010000006.1, read on the forward strand.
TCAAATGAGCGCCACCACCGACACCACCTCGCAGCTGCTGAACCGCTTGCGCATGCGCCAGATTGCCCTGCTGCTGGCCATCGACGAGCACCGCACCCTGCATGCGGCCTCGCAACAGCTGGGCATGACCCAGCCCGCAGCCACCAAGATGCTGCACGAGCTGGAGGACGCGCTGGGCCAGCCGCTGTTCGACCGCGTGGGCCGCGGTCTGCAGCTCAACCCCGCGGGGCAGGCGGTGATGAACACCTTCCGCGGCATGCGCGGCACCATGGAGGCCTTGAACCGTGAGCTGCAGGCGCTGCGGCTGGGCGGGGCGGGCAAGCTGTTCATCGGCAGCATCATGGCTGCGTCGCCGGTGCTGCTGACCGACACCCTGATCCGCCTGAAGGACGAGTACCCGCTGCTGGCCATCGAGATTGCGGTGGACACCAGCGACCGGCTGATGGACCAGATGCGCGAAGGCGCGCTGGACGTGGTGATCGGCCGCATGCTGGGCCCGGTGCGGCAGAACCACCACTTCCGGCCGATTGGCGAGGAGCCGCTGTCCATCGTGGTGGCCACCGACCACCCGCTGGCCGGCAAAGCCCGCGTGTCGTTTGACGACATGCTGCAGTTTCCGTGGATTCTGCAGCCGCACGGCAGCCCGATGCGCGAGGTACTGGAGCAGGAATTCCGCGACCACCACACCACCTTCCGCCGCGGCCTGATCGAGACTTCGTCCATCCTGACCACCACCAACCTGATCTTCAAGACCCAGATGATTGCGGTGATCCCCGAGTCCAGTGCCAGCCGCTACCAGACCCACGGCCTGCTGAAGATCCTGCCCTACACCATCGACCACAAGCTGGCCGCCTACGGCAGCATCGTGCGCAGCGACCGGCCGGTCAGCGTGGCGGCCGCGCGCTTTCTGGAATTGCTGCACGCGTAGATTCAAGCCATTTAAGGCTCTGGCGCAGGTAGGACGTGCGCATGAAGCTATAAATTGTGTAGCGAGCGCTATCGCGGTAGCCAGCCCAGCCCTGCAGATGTGCCGCCGGCTACAGCACCGCGCCGGGGCCGGTATTCGCAGCCTACGTGGCCGGTGTAGCCCAGCGTGTCGAGCAGCGCGAACAAATAAGGGTAGTTGATTTCGCCCTGGTCCGGCTCATGCCGCTCGGGCACGCCGGCGATCTGGATGTGGCCGACCCGGCCGGTGGGCAGATGCCGGCGCAGCTGCATCGCCAGGTCGCCCTCCATGATCTGGCAGTGGTACAGGTCCATCTGCACCTTGAGATTGGCCGCGCCCACGGCCTGCACGATGGCATGCGCTTGGTCTTGCCGGCTCAGGAAGTAGCCGGGCATGTCGCGGCTGTTGATGGGCTCGATCAGCACGTCCACACCCGCCGCCGCGGCCTGCTCTGCGGCCCAGGCCAGGTTCGCTTCGTAGCGCGGGAGCAGCTTGTCGCGGTCCTGGTCTGTCGGCACGATGCCGGCCATCACATGGATGCGCGGGCAGGCCAGGGTCTGGGCGTAGTCCAGGGCCCGCTGGATGCCATCGCGGAACTCGGCCTCCCGGCCCGGCAGGCAGGCCATGCCGCGCTCGCCCGCCTCCCAGTCACCGGGTGGCGCGTTGAACAGCACCTGGCGCAGGCCGTGGGCTTGCAATTGCGCGGCCAGATCGGCGGCAGGGAGGGCGTAGGGGAACAGGAATTCGACGGCGCTAAAGCCGTCCGCGGCGGCGGCAGCAAAGCGATCGATGAAGGCATGCTCGGGATAGAGCATGCTGAGGTTGGCGGCAAATTGGGGCATGGTGTTTTCTGGTGGCGTAAGAAGGAGTCAAGGGGTTTTGCGGGGCACATCCTGCAGCAACCGGGCGAGTTCGTGCTTCCAAAACTTGGCGCGGGTCGTGGTGCCGTGGCCCGAGGTCTCGGGACTGGCGGGGATCAGAAAAACCCGCCCATTCCTGACGCGGCGGATCTCACGGTCCAGCAGGCCCAGCTCCGGCGGGTTGCGTTCGTCGTCTGCAGAATTGATAGCAAGCAGCGCAGCCTGTATGCGTTCCAGGCCCGCAGAAGGGTCGTAGTCGCGGGAAGATTCCCACTGGTACAAATGGTCGTTGGCGTCGCCGGAGAACTTGGCAGCCAGGCGCTGGTCCAGCCAGGTGTCGGCCTGGGCGCTGGTGGGGGCTTGCTGGTACCAGCCCAGGTTACCGCCGTTGGTGGCCAGGCCGTAGAACACCGAGGCGAACTGCAGACTGCGCGGCTGCTGGGTGTATTGGCCGTTCATCCATTCGGGGTCGTTGCGGATAGCGTCTATGACCAGCCTGCGCATCATCCAGTTGCGGCCGGCCATGGCCGTGGGCAGCGAGGCCATGGGCACGGCAGCGTCCATGAAGCCGGGGTGCTTCTGGGCCCAGATCCAGGTCTGCATGCCGCCCATGGAATTGCCCAGCACCAGGCGCAGGTGTTGGATGCCCAAGTGCTCAGTCACCAGCCGGTACTGCGCCAGCACCGCGTCGTCGTAGTTGTACTGCGGGAAAGCCGTACGCATGCCGTCCGATGGCTTGGCCGACTGGCCCGCGCCAATCGAGTCGGGCAGGATGATGTAGTAGCGGCTGGCGTCCAGCGGCTGGCCGGGGCCGAACAATTCGCCCGCAAACTCGGGCGTCAGCATGCCCTTGCCCGAGCTGGTGGTGCCGTGCAGGATCAGCACCGGCTCGCCCGTGGGCTGGCCCACGGTGGTGTAGTGCATGCGCATGCCGGGCAGCACCTGGCCGGTGTGGAAACGGAAGTCGGGTGCCATCCAGTCGCCCTCCTGGGGCGCAGGGTAGTCCGCTGCGTGGCAGGCGATTGCCGCCAGCGACAGGCCCAGCGTGGCCAATGGTTTGCGCAATTCCATGTGCTTTCCTAAGAACCTGTTCAGAGTCATTTTGGGGCCGCGCAGATACCTTTTCGGGATGCGCTGCTAGGCGCAAAACCCAAGCCAAGGCTGATGCCTTGGCTGGTTTTGTAACGACGCAGAGCGCCCGAAAAGGTATCTGCCCTTCGGGTTGGGGTGAAATCGGGCGATTTGTCCGCCATCACCCTTGCATGGGCAGAGAGCCCATGCTGCGGGCGCTGACAGCCAACTCATCCCGATTGCACCCCAACGCGGTCTCAAAAAGACTTTGAACAGGTTCTATACGTGCTTCAGTTCACCAGGCCGCGCCGAACTGCTCGCGCAGTACCTGGATCTGCTGATCGGTTAAAGGATTCGCCCGGGTCATCTGGTACAGACGGGCGGTTTCTTCCAGCTCTTCGAGTACGGCACTGGCCTCGGCCGGGCTGCCGTGCCAGACGTTCGGGCCGAGCCGGTCCAGCATCACGGCGCGTAGCGGCGTGCCGCGCTCCTGCATGGCGGCAATGCGCTGCGCCACCAGCAGGCCAACGGCCGGGTCGCCGGGGCGGTGGTAGGGAATCAGTGGCACATGGCCGACCTTCATCACAAAGTACGGCGTGATTGGCGGCAGGATGTCGTCTGGCTGCCAGACCCCGGACAGGGTCAGCGCCACCAGGTGCGTGCTGTGGCTGTGGATCACGCAGTGCGCCTGCGGCTCGGCGGCGTAGATGGTCCGGTGCAGCACCAGGGTCTTGGAGGCACGGGCGCCGCTGCGCTGTACGCCGTCCGGGCCCACCCTGGCCAGCGTGGCCGGGTCCAGGTTGCCCAGGCAGGCGTCGGTCGGGGTGATCAGGTAGCCGGCATCGTCGGGCAGGCGTACGCTGATGTTGCCGGCGCTGGCATGCACATAGCCGCGTGCATACAGCGAGGCGCCGACGCGGCAGATTTCTTCGCGCAGTTGGAGTTCATTCATGGAGTTGGGCAAAGGCTTGGGTGAAGAAATCCGGGCTGCCGAAGTTACCCGACTTCAGCGCCAGGTGCAGCGTGTTTTCGCCGCTGCGGGCCGAAGTCCAGGGCACACCCGGTTCGATTTGCGGGCCGATCACCATTTGCGTGATGCCCAGCGCCTGCACCACCGCACCCGAGGTTTCGCCGCCGGCCACCACCAGTTGGCGCACGCCGGCATCGACCAGGCTGCGCGCGATAGCGGCCAGGGCGTGCTCGACCAGTTCGCCTGCAGCTGCCACGCCGAGCTGGGCTTGCACGGCCTTCACTGCCTCGGGCTCGGCGGTGGCGTAGACCAGCACCGGGCCGTCCTGCAACAAAGGCGCGGCCCAGGCCAGCGCCTGCGCCACCACATCGTCGCCGCGCGCCAGGGCCAGCGGATCGATGGCGAAACTGGGCCGGCCGCTCAGTTGAAAGCGCAGAACCTGGCCATTGGTGGCCACCGAGCAGCTGCCCGAGACGATGGCGCGCAAGCCGGTGGCCGAGGGCAAACCATCGGCGGCGGCATTCGTGATTTGCCAGTTTTGTGGCAGGCCGATGGCGATGCCTGAGCCGGCGGTGACCAGCGGCATGCCCGTCAGCGCCGGGCCGATGTGCTGCAGGTCGGCGTTGGAGATCGCGTCCAGCACGGCGATCTGCACGCCCTCGGCCTGCAGTGCGGCAAAGCGTGCGCGGATGACATCCGGCCCCTGCGCCACCACGTCATAGGCCACCAGGCCGACCTTGCGCCGGGTCTGCTGCTGCATTACGCGCACCAGGTTCGCATCGCCCATCGGGGTCAGCGGGTGATTGCGCATGCCGCTGTCGGACAGCAGCTGGTCGCCGACGAACAGATGGCCTTTGAAGACCGTGCGCTGGTTCTCCGGAAACGCCGGGCAGGCGATGGTGAAGCGGCTGTCCAGCGCGTCGAGCAGCGCGTCCGTCACCGGGCCGATATTGCCCTCGGCGGTGGAATCGAAGGTCGAGCAGTATTTGAAGTAGATCTGCTGCACGCCCTGGGCCTGCAGCCAGCGCAGCGCTTCGAGAGATTGGGCGACGGCATCGGTCGGGGCGATGGTGCGCGACTTGAGCGCCACCACGATGGCGTCGGCCTGCACCGGCGCCGCGTCGTCCTGCGGCACGCCTATGGTTTGCACGGTGCGCATGCCGTTGCGCACCAGGTTATTGGCCAGGTCGGTGGCACCGGTGAAGTCGTCGGCAATACAGCCGAGCAGGGGGCGGGTCATGTTAGGTCTCCAGAAGCGGGAGCTGCACGGCAGCTGGATTTTCCTGCACGTACTCGTGCAGGATGTCGTTGAAGCTGGCGTCGGCCAGCAGGCCCAGCGCGTTGGCGCGGGCGCTGTGCACGCGGCTGGGCCAGGCGGTGACGATGGCAGCGACGCGGGTATCGGGCACCCAGTCAAGCAGCGCGGTGGCAGCCGGGCCGGCGATGTCGGCCAGCGCCTGCGCCATGGCGCCCACGCTGGTGGTCAGCGCGGGCAGGTTCACCGCTGTGCGCGCGCCCCACTCGGCGGCACTGGCCTGGGCGGCCCTTAGCAAGCCCTGCACAGTGCGGGTCGGCGAGGACAAAGCCACCAGCGTATCGGCGGCCACCGGCACATTCGCGCGCTGCCCCGCCAGCGGTTCGCGCAGCATGCCGCTCAGGAAGCTGGACGCCGCCGCATTGGGCTTGCCGGGGCGCACGGCCACCGTCATCAGCCGCACATTGCGGCCCTGCACCAGGCCGCGGCGGCTGAAGTCGGTCACCAGCTGCTCGCCGATGAACTTCTGGATGCCGTAGCTGTTTTGCGGCGTCGGCAAGGTATGGTCTTCGATCACCGCGGGCAGCGGCTGCTCGGACGTGCTGCCGAACACCGCGACCGAGCTGGAGAACACGAATACCGGCGCCGTGCCCAGTCTTCGGCAGGCTTGCAGCAGGCCTAGAGTGGCGTCCAGGTTGCTGTGCAGGCCCAGGTCCAGATCGGCCTCGCATTCGCCGCTGACGGCGGCCGCCAGATGGAACACCAGGGCGGTGTCGGCCTTCACCAGTTCAGCGCTGGCCAGCAGCGCGTGCAGATCGCCGGCTAGGTGGACCACGCGCGGATCGGCCACCAGGTCGGCCGGTGGCGCAAAACGGTCGGCCAGCACCAGGCGCGCAATCGGCTGCGGCGCCGCGCCTGCGAGGGAGAGCGCGCCGTGGGCCAGCAGGGCCCGCGCCAGGCGCAGGCCCAGGAAGCCGCAGCCGCCGGTGATGAGGATGTTCATTTGTTGGATGCAGGCAGGGTGATGCCTGGGAAGATTTTGATCACCGCCGAATCATCCTCGCGTCCATGGCCGGCTGTCGAGGCCTGCATGAACATTTGGTGCGCGGTGGCCGACAAAGGCAGGGGGAATTTCGTGGCCCGCGCGGTATCCAGCACCAGGCCCAGGTCCTTGACGAAGATGTCCACGGCCGACAGCGGCGTGTAGTCGCCAGCCAGCACATGGGCCATGCGGTTTTCGAACATCCAGCTGTTGCCCGCGCTGTGGGTGATGACCTCGTACAGGGCATCGGCCGCCACACCTTCGCGCAGGCCCAAGGCCATGGCTTCGGCGGCGGCGGCAATGTGCACCCCGGCCAGCAGCTGGTTGATGATCTTCACCTTGCTGCCCGCGCCGGCGGCGTCGCCCAGCTGGTAGACCTTGGCGGCCATGGCGTCCAGCGCCTGGCCGACCTTGGCGTAGGCCTCGGGGCGGCCCGAGGTCATCATGGTCATCTCGCCCGACGCGGCCTTGGCGGAACCGCCGGAGATGGGTGCATCCAGGTACTGCAGGCCCAGGCTGCCCAGGCGCTGCTCCAGCGCGATGGACCAGTTCGGGTCCACGGTGGAGCACATCACGAAGACGCTGCCCGCGGCCATGGCGGCAGCGGCGCCATGCGGGCCGAACAGCACTTCCTCGGTCTGCGCTGCGTTGACCACCACGCTGACCACCACTTCACAGTGCTGCGCCAGTGCGGCCGGATGGGCGTGGGCCACGCCGCCTTCTGCGGCAAAGGCCTGCGCGGCTTCCAGGCGCACGTCGCAGACGTGGACCGTGTAGCCGGCGCGGCGCAGCGACTGGGCCATGCCGCGGCCCATGGCGCCCAGACCTATGACTCCAATGTTCTGACTCATGTGATTTCTCCAGGGGATGTGAAAAAAGTTATCGGTTGACCAGAGCGGCCGGTGTGCGCCAGACGGCAAAGGCCCCCAATACCAACATGCCGGCCAGCACATACATGCCGATCTGCGTGCTGTGCGTCAGGTCCTTCAGATAGCCGATCAAATAGGGGCTGACGAAGCCGGCCAGGTTGCCGACCGAATTGATCACCGCGATACCGGCGGCCGCACCAGTGCCCGACAAAAAGGCCGTGGGCAGTGACCAGAACAAGGGGGCGCAGGTCAGCGTGCCGGCGGCTGCCAGCGACAGGAAGGCGATCGCTACCACCGTGTTCTGCGTGTAAGAGGCGGCCACCGTGAAGCCGATGGCGCCCATCAGAGCCGGAATAATCAAATGCCAGCGGCGTTCACGCTTGGCGTCGGCGCTGCGGCCGAACAGGTTCATGGCGATGATGGCGCAGATGAAGGGAATGGCGCTGAGCAGGCCGATGTTCAGGTTGCCGGTGATCCCGGTGGACTTGACCAGGGTGGGCAGCCAGAAGGTCAGCGCGTACTGGCCCATGACAAAGCAGAAGTAGATCAGGCACATCCACCAGACCCGGCCGTCCTTGAACACGGCCGACACCGAATGCGGGCCTTGCTTGGTGTGCTGGACATCGGCCGCCACTTCGCTGGCCAGAAAGCGCTTTTCATCGTCGCTCAGCCATTTGGCCTTGGCGATGCTGTTGTCCAGCACCATGATGACGGCGATGCCGACCAGCAGCGCGGGCAGGGCTTCGAGGATGAACATCCATTGCCAGCCGTTCATGCCGTAGACGTCGTGGAAGCGGTCCATGATCCAGCCCGAAAGCGGGTTGCCGAAGATGCCTGCCACGGGAATCGCCGACATGAACACCGCCACGATTTTGCCGCGCCGGTGCGCCGGGAACCAGTAGGTCAGGTAGAGGATGACGCCGGGGTAGAAGCCGGCTTCGGCCAGGCCCAGCAGAAAGCGCATCACGTAGAACTGGGTGGGCGTCTTGACGAAGATGAAGGCCGCCGACATCAGGCCCCAGGTGATCATGATGCGGGCAATCCAGATGCGTGCGCCGATCTTGTGCATCAGCAGGTTGCTGGGCAGCTCGAACAGGAAGTAGCCGATAAAGAACACGCCAGCGCCCAGGCCGAACACGGTTTCGCTGAAGCCCAGGTCCTGGCCCATCTGCAGCTTGGCAAAGCCGACGTTGACCCGGTCCAGGTAGGCCACCACGTAGCACAGCATGAGAAAGGGCACGATGCGCCAGAACACCTTGTTGTAGACGCGGGTTTCGGCGTCGTCGCCGGGCAGGGCGAGGGTAGCGGAAGTCATGGAATTGTCTCCTTGGTTGGATTAAGGCCCGGTAGACAGCAGAAATATTTGTCTACTAAGCATGTTGTCGTACAACTTTAATCCAAGCAAAAGATACCCGTATGCGTGGTTTCCCTAGGTTAGCGGGGAGGGCGCGGGCGCTGTGCGGCGGCTGCGGGGCTGGCCGTATGCGGCACGACCAGCTCGCCCAACAGGCGCTCGGCCAGCTGCTTGCCCTGGGCGTTCCAGAACACCGGGTCGGCGCTGCCGATGCGCCGGGCGGCATTCACCATGTGGGTGGCGCCGGCCAGTCGGGCGGCGGCGCTGTCGCCATCTTCAATCGCTTGCACGATGAGCGCGTGCTCGTCGCGCACCTGTTGCGCGAAATCGGCGCGCGTGGCCTCGTTGGCGCGGGTGACGCGGGTGGCATCGAGCAGGAACTGGTTGAGGTAGGCCAGCGTGGCCAGCAGGAAGGGGTTGCGTGCGGCGGTGGCAATGGCGGTATGAAAAGCCACGTCTTCGGCCACGCCGTCGCCGCCGCTGGCCACGGCCCGCTCCAGCGTCTGGATGGTGGCTTTGATTTGCTGGATGTCCTGCTTGCTGCGGCGTGCCGCGGCGAGTGCGGCGGACTCGGCCTCCAGCGCGCGGCGCACCTCCACCATCTGGATCACCGCGTCGATCGAGCCGTCGGGCGCCAGCACCAGCGGCGCCAGGGTGGAGGCCTCGCGGCGCATCACGAATGCACCCGAGCCCTGGCGCGACTCGATCAAGCCCAGCATCTTCAGCCGTGACAAGGCCTCGCGTACCACGGTGCGGCTGACGCCAAAACGCTCGACCAGCATGCCTTCGGTGGGCAGGCGTTGGCCCACGGGCAACTGCCCTTCGCGGATGCTGACGGCCAGGGCATCCGCCAGTTGTTCGGATAAGCGGGCACCCACGCGCAAGGCGGGCATCTGGTCTAGGGGAAACGGGCTGTCCATGGAGGTCTCGGGAGGGCGTTAAGGCTGTTGTGGCAGCGGTGCTGCCGCGCCGGTGAGGGTGCAGAGCCAACAGCTTACACACAAGATGGGGCGAATTCAGGCCCAAGGGCTGCGCGCCCGCGCCAGAATTAACAGCGTTTTAGGCCTCTGGTGCAGGTGTGGATTGCGCAAGTAGCTATTTAATCAATAGCGTTCAAGCCAAGCTGACCAGGGTATCACCTGCGTTGCGCGCATCCGCCGCCAGCTCGCCCAGGGTCTGCACCTGCGCATACAGCGGCGTGAAGTCGGGCGCCGTCAGGTCAAACAGCTGCTGGAAGCTGTCGATCACAAAATAAGTCTGCTGGTAGCTGTCGATCTTGTAGCGGGTGCGCATGCAGCGCGTCACATCCAACGCCAGCCGCTGCGGTTCGGGGCTGCGCACGCTGTGCTGCAGCTCGCCGGACGAGCTCAGGATGCCGGCACCGTAGGCGCGCAGTCCATCCGCTTGCCGCACCAGGCCGAACTCGATGGTGTACCAGTACAGGCGCGACAGCTGTTCGCAGGCGCCCAGGCCATGGGCCTTCAGGCCACCCGCGCCGTAGGCCTGCATGTGGGCGGCAAACACCGGGTTGAACAGCAGCGGCACGTGGCCGAACAGGTCGTGGAACACATCGGGCTCGACGATGTAGTCCATCTCCTCGGGCGTGCGTATCCAGTCGGTCACCGGGAACTTGCGGTTCGCCAGCAGGGTGAAGAACGGCACCTCGGGGATCAGCCCGGGCACGGCCACCACCTCCCAGCCGGTGGCCGGGGTCAGGCGGGCGTTGATTTCCTCAAAGCGTGGAATCCGGTCCTTCACGCCCAGCAGGGGCAGGGCGGCGATAAATTCATCGCAGGCCAGGCCCGGTACCAAGGCCGACTGGCGGTCAAACAGCTGGCGGTAGGTGTCGTGGTCCTGCGCGGTGTAGGCCGCGTAGTTCTGCGGGCAGGTGTAGTCGGCCAGTACCAGGCCGTCGCGCGCATAGTCGCCGCGCGGCGGCCGGCTACCCTCGCCGTAGACCACCGGGGCCGGGGGGGTTAGCGCAGCCATTTGTCGGCCGTGCGTTGGTATTCGCCGGTCACCTGGGCCAGGTGCAGCCACTGGTCGACAAAAGCCTTCATGGCCACATCGCCGCGCGGCAGCAGATAGGCCATTTCGCCGTATTGCAGCGGCTTGTCGGGATTCACCGCGCACAGGCCGGGCTTGAGTTTTTGCTGCACCAGGGCTTCGGCGGCTTCGGTCACAAAGATGTCGGCGCGGCCCTGTAATACCTCGTCAAAGATGGTCAGGTTTTCGGGGTGGATGGTCAGTGTGGCCTGCTTGTAGTTGGTCTTGGCAAACTTTTCGTTGCTGCCACCGGGGTTGGCGATGGCGCGCACGCCGGGCTTGTCGATGTCGGCCAGGGTCTGGAACTTGGTTACATCGGCACAGCGCACGATGGGGGTCTTGCCGTTCACCATGTAGGCGGTGCTGAAGAAGGCCTTCTTCTGCCGCTCGGTGGTCACCGAAATGCCGCCCACGCCGATGTCGCACTTGCCCGCCAGCATGTCGGGCATCAGATTCGCCCAGCTGGTTTTGACGAAGCTGACTTTGGCGCCCAAGGCGGTGGCCAGCGACTGCGCAAGGTCAGCGTCTATGCCTTCGAACACGCCGTCGGCGCGCAGAAAGCTGAACGGCTTGTAGTCGCCCGGGGTGCAGGCGCGCAGCACGCCGGATTGCATCACGTTGTCCAGGGTGGACGGCGTCTGGGCCTGGGCGCACAGCGCGCTGCCCACGGTCAGGGCCAGGGCGGCGGCGGTCTTGCGGAGCGATGTTTGCATGGGGATTCCTGTTGGCGGTGGAGGGGGCTGAATAGCGGCAAAGCCGCTGTTACAACTGTAGGGGTGGGGAAAGGCATTTTTGCTGCAAGTTGGGGCCTGTGCATAGCCTCCTGCGCAGGAAGGTTGCAAAATACAGGCCATGGAAGCACTAGACAAGATTGACCGCCTGATTCTGCGCAGTTTGCAGGCCGACGGCCGGGCCACTTACGACCAGATTTCGGAGCAGGTCAGCCTGTCGCCCAGCGCGGTGCTGCGCCGCGTCAAGCGGCTGGAAGACACGGGGGTGATCGCCCGCTACGTGGCGCTGGTCAAGCCCGAGGCGGTCGGCCTGGGCCTGACGGCCTACCTGAATGTGCGTCTCGAAAAGCACACCGAGAGCCACAAGCGCAACCCCATGGATGTGTTCCGCGCCAGTGTGCAGACCTGGCCCGAAGTGGTGGAATGCGCGTCGCTGACCGGCGAGATGGACTATCTGCTGCGCGTAGTGGTGCAGGACATGGCAGCCTATTCGCGCTTCATCATGGACACCTTGCTCAAGCACCCGAGCGTGGAAGATTGCAAGACCAGCTTTGTGCTGGACCACGTGAAGGCCACCACCGCGCTGCCGGTGTAAAACTTCAGACCGCGTTCGCCACGCTGCGCAGCCGCAGGCCAAAAGCAATCACCAGCGCGCCAAAGCCGATCGCGTAGCTGGCAATCAACCAGACCACGGCCAGTGCATTGCCCGGCGCCACAAACAGCAGCAGGCCGAACAGCACCGCCAGCGCGCCCGACAGGATCAGCCGCCACTCGCCTTCAATCGACTGGCGCATGCGCAAGGCCGCCAGGATCTGGAAGCCGCCCATGGCGACCGACCAGCTGGCCACCAGGGTGGACAAAGCCAGGCTGCTGGTGCCGGGCCAAAAAATCACCAGGCCCGCACAGGCGCCGGCCGCGCCTACCAGTGCCAGCGACCACCAGGGGCGGTCTTCCTCGCGGACCTGGTAGGCGGTGAGCAGCGCCAGAAAGCCGTCGGCCAGCACATAGGCGCCCCAGATCGGGGTCAGGGCGTCCAGTTCGCGGCTGGGGACCAGAAACGCCAGGCCGCCAAACAGCACGGCCACCGCGCCACGGAACACCACCCAGCCCCACTGCCGGCCCATTTGGGTCAAAAAATAATCCGTGTGTATGCGCATGCAGCCGCCCCATCATTTGCTTTTAGATTCCATGCAAAGTTTATGCCTTGAAGCGTAATTTGTGAAATTTTCTGCAACGGTTTGTACACAATTTTTTGGAGGAAAATGTGATTTCTGATCGCAATACCGCGTTATTCCGCAGGGTTTCGTGCGGAACTGCCGCGCAAAACTGGGGAAAACCCTTATATTCGACGGATGCATGAATTGAAGCACCCGTCCCACAGCTCTGCCGATGCCGGCCGGGACCTGTGGCGCTCGCCCTTGGTACGCGGTGGCGTCCACGGCAGCCATGCCGCGGTGGCTTCCACGGTGGTGCCGATCCGCTCCCTGGGCGAGGGGCACCGTGAGCGCATCGCCAACCATTTGCTGGCCCTGGACGCGCGTGACCGCTATCTGCGCTTCGGCTACAACGCCGCCGACCGGCATATCCGCGACTATGTGGATGGCCTGAATTTCGAGCGCGACGACATCTTTGGCATCTACAACCGCAAGCTGGAGCTGATCGCCATGGCCCACCTGGCGTATTCGGTGAATCCGCAGTTCAAGTCCTGCGCCGAGTTCGGCGTGTCGGTGCGGCCCCAGGCGCGCGGCCGGGGCTATGGCGGCCGGCTGTTCGAGCGGGCCGTCATGCACGCCAGCAACGAAGGTGTGGACTTGCTGTTCGTCCACGCACTCAGCGAAAACACCGCCATGCTGAAAATCGCGCGCAAGGCCGGCGCGGTGGTGGAGCGCGATGGCGCCGAGACCGAAGCCTTTTTGCGTCTGCCCGAGGCCACACTCGACAGCCGCATGACCGAGATGGTGGCCGAGCAACTGGGCCAGACCGACTACCAGCTGAAAACCCATGCCAAAAGCTTTTGGGACTTGCTGGAGGCCCTGCAGAACGTGCGCCAGGGCGTGCGCGAAGGCCGGCATAAATCGGCCATGTAAACCCAGGCGCGCCAGGCCGCGTTACAGAGGGTTGTACTGGAATTTGCGCGGCGGGCCGTTGTGTTAACCGCAATCCGCTATCCTTGAGGCTTATCCACAACCGCACGTCCTGCATCCAAGGCTGTGTCAGACCCTTACCCCGCGCGCTCGTCCTCTGTTCCTGAACGTGAAGACAAGCGTGGCTTTCTGCAAAAACTCGCCGAATTCATACATCCCGGGCCGGATTCGCGTGACGAGCTCCTAGAAACCCTGTCCGAAGCCGAGGACAACCACATCATTGGTTCCGAGTCGCGCGTCATGCTCGAAGGCGTGATCCGCATGGCCGACATGACGGCCGGCGAGGTGATGGTGGCTGCCACCCGCATGGACCTGTTGAACATCGCGGCGCCCTTCGACGAACTGCTGCACGTGGTGATCGAAACCGCCCACTCGCGCTTCCCGGTGTTCGAAGGCGAAAAAGAAAACATCATCGGCATTCTGCTGGCCAAGGATTTGCTCAAGTTGCAGCGCGCACCCGAGCTGAACATCCGGGCCCTGCTGCGCCCCGCGGTGTTCGTGCCCGAAACCAAGGGCCTGAACGACCTGTTGCGCGATTTCCGCGGCAACCGCAACCACCTGGCCATCGTGATCGACGAGTTCGGCCGGGTCGCCGGGCTGATCACCATCGAAGACGTGCTTGAGCAGATCGTCGGTGAGATCGAAGACGAGTTCGACATTGCCGAGGACGACGGTGACATCTTCGGCCTGGCCGACCGCACCTACCGGGTCAGCGGCGTGACCTCGATCGAGCGGGTCAACGAGGCCTTCGGCGTGAAGCTGGCCAGCGTCGATCCCGACGACGCGTTTGAAACCATCGGCGGCCTGATCGCCCACGAAATGGGCCATGTGCCCAAGCGTGGTGAGCACTATGCGCTGGCCGGGCTGAATTTTGTGGTGCTGCACGCCAAGGGCGGGGCGGTGCGCTGGTTCAAGGTCTCGCCCGCGGCCGACAACGACAACACCGGTTGATGCGCAGCCTGTTTCGGCGGCGGCCCGGCGCGGTTCCGGCGCTGCTGCTGTGCGTGGTTGCGGGCCTGGCCCAGGCCGCGTCGATTGCCAACCCCTGGAATGGCCTGCCCCTGTGGTGGCTGCAGCTGCTGTCGCTGGGCGGCCTGGTCTGGCTGCTGGAGCGCGCCGACACGCCGCGGCAAGCGGCGCTGCGCGGCTGGCTGTTTGCCAGCGCTTGGCTGACCGGTACCTTCTGGTGGCTGTTCATCTCCATGCACACCTATGGCGGCCTGCCGGCGCCACTGACCGTGCTGGCAGTCGGCGGGCTGGCCATGGCCCTGGCCTTGATCTATGCGCTGGCTTGTGGAGTTTTCAAGGCTCTGGCGCCCGTCCATCCTGCGCTGCGTGCTATCGTTTTTGCGTCTTCGTGGATGCTGGCCGAGCTGGCCCGCGGCCAGTGGTTTACCGGCTTCCCCTGGGGCGCAGGCGGCTATGCGCAACTGGACGGGCTGGCGCTGTTTGCCCGCTATGTAGGCGTGTATGGCGTGGGCTGGATCGCGGCGCTGGTGGCGGCCTGTGTGGTGTTGCGCCAGTGGCTGCCCCTGCTCGCCGTCGGCCTGCTGGCCGGGGCCGCGTTGGCGGTACGCCTGCCGCCCAGCGACCCGGCGGCCGTGCTGCCGGTGACCCTGCTGCAAGGAAATATCCCGCAGGACGAAAAGTTTGAAATGGGTGCCGGTGTGCCGGTGGCGCTGAACTGGTACGGCGAGCAACTGGCCCAGGCGCGTACGCCGCTGGTGGTGGCGCCCGAAACCGCCATCCCCA
This sequence comes from Rhodoferax ferrireducens, assembly GCF_031458075.1. GTDB lineage: Bacteria > Pseudomonadota > Gammaproteobacteria > Burkholderiales > Burkholderiaceae_C > Rhodoferax_B > Rhodoferax_B ferrireducens_A. The sequence goes on from NZ_JAVDXT010000006.1 coordinate 128,944, forward strand.
TGCTGCCGCAGCAGCTGCCGGCCGGCTACTGGCCCGGCCTGCTGCAGCGCTTTGCCAGTGGCGGCCAGACGGCCCTGGTCGGCGTGCCGCTGGGCAATGCGCGCGACGGCTATCTGAACGCCGTGGTCGGTCTGCAGCCCGGTAGCCCCAAGCCCTATGAGTACGCCAAGCACCACCTGGTGCCGTTTGGTGAGTTCATTCCGCCGCTGTTCAAGTGGTTCACCGAGATGATGAAGATCCCGCTGGGCGACTTCAATCGCGGTGCGGTCGGCCAGCCCTCGCTGGCGGTAGCCGGCCAGCGGCTGGCACCCAACATCTGCTACGAGGATTTGTTTGGCGAAGAACTGGGTGCGCGCTTCATCGACCCGGCGCAGGCGCCAACTATCTTTGTCAACGTCAGCAATATCGGCTGGTTTGGCAATTCGTTGGCGATCGACCAGCACCTGAGCATCTCGCGCATGCGGACTCTGGAGTTCGAGCGGCCGATGCTGCGTGCCACCAATACCGGCGCCACTGCGATCATCGATTACCGCGGCCAGGTAACGCAGGCCTTGCCGCGGCTGACGCGCGACGTGCTGGTCGGCGAGGTCGAGGGCCGGGGGCTGAACGCCGCCAGCGGCTGGCGCATCACGCCCTATGCCTGGTGGGTGGCCCGCGGCGGGCTGTGGCCGCTGTGGGGGCTGGGCCTGTTGGTCTGGCTGCTGGCCTGGCGCACCCGGCGCTAAGTTGGTGCGCTCAGGCGCTCATCACCACCAGCATCTGGGCTTCGGTACGCCCTAGCGACAGATAGATGTGGCCGACGCCACTGTCGAAGTAGGCCGATTCATTGCGTCCCAGCTCGATGCTTTCGCCGGTTTCAAACTCTAGCCGCACCCGGCCGGACAGCACGGTGACGAACTCCTGGCCCGCATGGCGGATGAAGTCGGGAAACTGGCTGCGCGCGCGCGCCAGGATGCGGCCGTGCATGGGCGTCATGCGCTTGTCTGGGAACTCCGTGGCCAGAGCGCGGTACTCGTAGTTGCCCGAGCTGTACACCGGCGCCGCCGCCACCGAAGACCACACCACTGTGGGCGCAGCCAGGTCGGCCGGCGCGGGTGCGCGGGTGTCGAACAGCTGGTTGATGTCCAGCGCCAGTGCGCGGGCCGCGGCTGCCACTTTCTCGTAGCCCACCGACGATTGGCCGAGCTCCATCTTCGACAAGGTGGACAGCGGTACGCCCGAGCGGGCTGACAGTTCCTTCAGCGTCAGCTTGCGCGCCTTGCGGTAGCTGCGCAGGCGCTGCCCCAGGCGTGCGCGGTCGGCTTCGGGGGCATCGGGAACGTCGAGAGGAGGGCTGGCAGGGCGTGCGGGCATGTCGTTTTCCCTAGGGTGGGCCGGAAGCATCCAGATTTTTCTGGACGGGCATGATTCTCGCATGTGAGAATTCTCATATGCGAGAATTTGACGTCATTATCCTGGGCGCCGGCATTGCCGGTGCCTCCCTGGCCTGGCGCTTGGCGGGCCACTGCAGCGTGGCCTTGCTGGAGCGCGAGAGCCAGCCCGGCTACCACGCCACCGGCCGTTCGGCGGCCATGTTCATGGAGAGCTACGGCCCGCCCATGGTGCGGGCGCTGACCCGCGCCAGCCGGGCGTTCTACGAGCAGCCACCGCAGGGCTTTGCCGAGGTGCCGCTGGTGCATCCGCGCGGCGTGCTGTACCTGGCTTCGCCCGGGCAGGAGGCAGCGCTGGCCAGCACCCGCAGCGCACTCGCATCTACCTGCCCCGGTCTGGAGGAGTGGGATGCCGCCGCCACCCTGGCCTGCGTGCCCTGCCTGCGACCGGAAATGGTGCACGGCGCGCTGTACGACGGCGGTGCGCAAGACCTGGATGTGCACGCCCTGCACCAGGGCTTTCTGCGCGGCTTCCGCAAGGCCGGGGCGCACAGCGCCGAGCTGCGCACCGGCGTCGAGCTGACCCGGGCGCGCCACGATGGCCAGCACTGGACCCTGGAGTTCGCCGATGGCCAGAGCCTGCGCGCCCGCACTGTGGTCAACGCCGCCGGCGCCTGGGCCGACGCGCTGGCTGCGCTGTTCGGCGCCCAGCCGATCGGCCTGGTGCCGCACCGGCGCAGCGCCTTCACCTTCCCGGTGCCCGTGGGCCTGGACGCATCGGCCTGGCCGGCCGTGGTGGGCGTGGACGAGAGTTATTACTTCAAGCCCGATGCCGGGCAGCTGCTGGGCTCGCCGGCGAACGCCGACGCCACCGTGCCGCACGATGTGGTGCCCGAAGAGCTGGACATCGCCATGGGCATCCACCAGATCGAAAGCGTCACCACGCTGCACATCCGCCGCCCCGGCAGCACCTGGGCCGGTTTGCGCTCCTTCGTGGCCGACGGCGAAATGGTCATCGGCTTCGATGCGCACTGCCCGGGCTTTTTCTGGCTGGCGGCCCAGGGCGGCTACGGCATACAGAGTGCGGCCGGCGCCAGCGCCCTGGCCGATGCGCTGATCCGCGGCCTGCCTGTGCCCGACGAGCTGCAGCGCCAAGGGGTAGACCCCGCGGTGCTGTCGCCAGCCCGGCTGCGCTAAACGCACTCTTTTGTTCACCCACCCACGAGGCCACCATGCACCTAACGCCATTCCACGCCACGCGCCGCCGGCTGATCGCCAGCGGCATTCTTGCCTCCACCCTGGCTGCGGCCGGCGGGTTGGCGCAGGCGGCCGACTTCCCGGACCGGCCCCTGACCCTGGTGGCGCCGTATCCGGCCGGCGGTGCGGCCGACGTGCTGGCCCGCATCCTCGGCAAAACGCTGCAGGAGCAGCTGGGCCAGCCGGTGGTGGTGGAGAACAAGCCCGGCGCCGGCACGGCGATTGGCGCGGCCTATGTGGCGAATGCCAAGCCCGATGGCTACACGCTGCTGATCAGCTCCAACTCCACCTTTACCCTCAACCCCGCACTGCAGCCAAAGCTGTCCTACGACGCGGCCAAGGGCTTCGACGCCATCGGCATCGTCGGCTCGGTCGCACTGGCCGTGCTGGTGAACCCGAACGTCAAGGCCACCAACGTGCAGCAACTGGTGGCGGCGGCCAAGGCCAAGCCGGACGATTTCGTCTACGGTAGCTTTGGCAACGGCACCAGCTCCAACTTTGCCGGCGCCATGTTCAACAGCGCGACCGGCCTGAAGATGACCCACGTCCCCTACAAGGGCAGCGCACCGCTGATGACCGATCTGATCGGCGGGCAGATCCCGGTGTCGTTCGATACCGTGGTGGCGGCCTCGCAGCAGCTCAAGAGCGGCAAGGTCCGGGTGCTGGCCGTGGCCACCGCCAAGCGGTCGGCTCTGCTGCCCGACGTGCCCACTGTGAGCGAAGCCGGCTTTCCCGGCGTGGACATGAATGCCTGGCTGGCCCTGGTGGCGCCGCATGGCTTGCCGCCGGCGGTGAAGGCCCGGCTCGAGAAGGCGCTGGCGGCGGTGATGGCCAGCCCGGACACACAGGAGAAGATGAAGCAGGCGGGCTTTGAGCCCGGCTACAGTGCAGTGGCGGATTGGCCGGGCATGGTGACGGCCGATATCGCCAAGATGAAGGCCATCGCCGAGCGTTCACAAATCAAGATTGAGTAAGCCAGATATGGACTCCAGCCTGCCCGAAACCTCCGCCGTTGAACTGCGCCGCCTGATCGGTACACGCCAGCTCTCGCCCGTCGAGCTGATGGACGCCTGCATCGCGCGCATCGAAGCCCTGAACCCGGCCATCAACGCCATCTGCGCCACCGACTTCGACCGCGCCCGCGAAACCGCGCGCCAGGCCGAGGCCCAGGTGATGCGCGGTGCACCGCTGGGCCCGTTGTACGGCCTGCCGCTGGGCGTGAAGGACTTGCAGGACACCGCCGGCCTGCTCACCACCTACGGCAATGTGGGCCTGCGCGGCAACGTGCCCACGGCCGACAACCTGCTGGTGGCGCGGCTGCGCGCGGCCGGCGCCATCGTCACCGCCAAGACCAATGTGCCCGACATGGGGGCGGGCGCGAACAGCCGCAATCCGGTCTGGGGCGCGACCGGCAATCCGTTCAACCCGGCGTTGAATGCGGGCGGTTCATCCGGCGGCTCGGCGGCGGCGCTGGCGGCCGATCTGCTGCCGCTGTGCACCGGCTCGGACACCGGCGGCTCGCTGCGGATTCCGGCTGCGCTGTGCGGCGTGGTGGGGCTGCGGCCGTCGCCCGGCCTGGTGGCGAACGACGCGCGGCCGCTGGGCTGGTCGGTGATTTCGGTGCTCGGGCCTATGGGCCGCACGGTGGCCGACACTGCGCTGCAGTTCGCCGCCAGCGTCGGGCCGGACCCGCGCGACCCGCTGTCGTATCCGGTGGACGCTTCGCAGTTCTGGCCGCTGAAGGACATCGACTTGTCTCGGCTGCGCGTCGGCACCACCGAAGACTTCGGCATCTGCATCGTCGACCCGGAGATCCGCCGCGTGTTCCGCCAGCGGGTCGAGGCGATCCGCCCGCTGGTGGCGCAATGTGAGCCGGTCGACTTGCAGCTGGGCGACGCCGACCGCGCCTTCGACGTCCTGCGTGCCGAGAGCTTTGTGGCCGCGTTCGCCGACACCTTCCGCAATGCGCCCGAGACCCTGGGCCCGAATGTGCGCGCCAACGTGGAGATGGCCGCCGCCATCACCCTGGCCGACCGCGCATGGGCGCACCTGGAGCAGACCCGTATCCAGCGGCGCTTCGCCAAGGCCTTCGAGCAGTACGATCTGATCCTGGCGCCAGTCACGCCGGTCTCGCCATTCCCCTGGACCGAGCTGTTCGCCGGCCGCATCGACGGCCAGGACATGCGCAACTACTACCACTGGCTGGGCCTGACCTATGTGGTCACTCTAGCCACCAACCCGGCGCTGTCGCTGCCCTGCGGCACAGACGAACACGGCATGCCGTTCGGCCTGCAGATGGTCGGCCGCCTGCATGGCGACGCGCAGCTGCTGTCGGCCGCGCAGGCGCTGGAGCAGGTGTTTGCCGCCAGCCCCACGTTGTGCCGGCCGCGGCCCGATCTGCAGGCGCTGGCCCAGGCCCGGCCGGAGCTGAAGTCCATCGTCACCCACCCACCCTTGCACGGCGAACCCGGTAGTTTCCCGGGTGGGCGCACCGCGGTGTAGCGGAATTTGCTATTGAATAAGTAGCTGCTTGCGCAGGTGATATAAGCGCTAAAGGCACTTTTTATATAAATTTTAGAATCCCCACGCCAGCATGCCGATGACCGGCAGCGATGGGGTTATGAAAAGAAGGCATGGGTCTTGCGAGGCCTGTGGGGTGTGCGTCGCTACCATCAGGCACCTCTGATTCGAGGCGGTTTTCATAAGCACAACATCTACAGGAGCAACTCTTTATGCGCATCCATTTCGGGATCGACAAATTCATGGCAGGCGCCGCCATTGCGGCCTTGTCCGCCTTCGCCTCTATCGCCCACGCCCAGGCAGCCAAGCCGAATGTGGTGATTCTGGCCACCGGCGGCACCATTGCCGGCGCCGGCGCTTCGGCCATCAATAGCGCCACCTACGCGGCCGCCAAGGTCGGCGTGGAAAAGCTGATCGCCGGCCTGCCCGAGCTGGCCAATGTGGCCAATGTGCGCGGCGAGCAGGTGTTCCAGGTAGCGTCGGAAAGCCTGACCAATGACAACCTGCTGACCCTGGCCAAGCGCGTCTCGGCACTGGCCAAGCAAGCCGATGTGGACGGCATCGTCATCACCCATGGCACCGACACGGTGGAAGAAACCGCCTACTTCCTGACCCTGGTGGAACGCACCAACAAGCCCATCGTGATGGTGGCTTCGATGCGTCCGGGCACGGCCTTGTCGGCCGACGGCGCGCTGAACCTGTACGACGCGGTGGCCGTGGCCGGCAGCAAGGACGCCATGGGCAAGGGCGTGCTGCTGACCATGAACGACACCATCGACAGCGGCCGTGATGTGAGCAAGAACGTCAACATCAAGACCAATGCTTTCTCCAGCCAATGGGGCCCGCTGGGCATGATCGTCGAAGGCAAGAGCTACTGGTTCCGCGCGCCCATCAAGCGCCACACCATGAACTCCGAGTTCGACATCGACACCATCACCTCGCTGCCGAACGTGGAAATTGCCATGGGCTACGAAGGCGTGGCACCCACCGCTATCGAAGCCCTGGGCAAGAGCGGCATCAAGGCACTGGTCCACGGCGGCCCGGGCAATGGCTCAGTGGCCGACCGCATCGTGCCCTACCTGCAAAAAGTGCGTGCCGATGGCGCCATCGTGATCCGCAGCGCCCGCGTGCCCGACGGCTTCGTGCTGCGCAATGCCGAGCAGCCTGATGACAAGTACGACTGGGTCGTGGCCCACGATCTGCGCCCGCAAAAAGCCCGTATCCTGGCCATGGTCGCCCTGACCAAGACCAGCGACACCAAGGAACTGCAACGCATTTTCTGGGAATATTGATGGAGGCGGGCCATCGGCGGCCTAGCTGCTGATGGCTGCAAAAACGATAGCTGCTACTGCATACAAAATATGCGCTAGCAGCTATTTTTACGTCTATTTGGGAGGAGGGTTTGTGCCATCGCGCCAGGCACGGAATTCGTTGTACGAAGCTTTTTTTGCCGCGCGGCGTTCGCGTTTTTGCTTGCGGTGCCACCAGGCCACGGCGGACCAGACGATGGTGCCCAAGGCCAGTGCTGCGCAGAACAAATACGCCAGAAACCAGCCGAATTCGCTGCCCGTGTCATCCATACAAACCTTTGAAACTGTAGTTTTGTGCAAATGTATGCGGGAGCTGGCAGCAATAAGCGGGCCAAAGTCACACAAGCGGCCTTTTCCTACGCGCTGGCGGACATTCGGCCACCCGGGAGTCGGTTAACGCAGGCCCGGCCAGCAGCCCCGTAAAATCAAAGATTAGGCCGCTGCCGGTGGCCTCCTCTTTTGCAGACCTCCATGAAGACATTCCAGCAAATCATTCTGACCCTGCAGTCCTACTGGGCTGAGCAAGGCTGTGCGCTCTTGCAGCCCTACGACATGGAAGTGGGCGCGGGCACTTCGCACACCGCCACCTTCTTGCGCGCCATTGGCCCCGAGCCCTGGAAGGCCGCCTACGTGCAGCCCAGCCGCCGCCCCAAGGACGGCCGCTACGGCGAGAACCCCAACCGCCTGCAGCACTACTACCAGTACCAGGTGGTCTTGAAGCCCGCGCCGGCCAACATCCTCGAGCTGTACCTGGGTTCGCTGGAAGCCCTGGGCTTCGACCTGAAGAAGAACGACATCCGCTTCGTCGAGGACGACTGGGAAAACCCCACGCTTGGCGCCTGGGGTCTGGGCTGGGAAGTCTGGCTGAACGGCATGGAAGTGACCCAGTTCACCTATTTCCAGCAGGTAGGCGGCATTGACTGCAAACCCGCCACCGGCGAGATCACTTACGGCCTGGAGCGCCTAGCCATGTATTTGCAGGGCGTGGACAACGTCTACAACCTGGTCTGGACCGAAGGCCTGAGCTATGGCGACGTGTACAAGCAGAACGAGGTCGAGCAGTCGACCTACAACTTCGAGCACAGCGACACCGACTTCTTGTTCACCGCCTTCACCGCGCACGAAAAGCAGGCCAAACACCTGATTGGTGCGCAGCTGGCCCTGCCCGCCTACGAGCAGGTGCTGAAAGCCGCGCACAGCTTCAACCTGCTGGACGCACGCGGCGCCATCAGCGTGACCGAACGCGCCGCCTACATGGGCCGCATCCGCAACCTGGCCCGCAGCGTGGCGCAAAGCTACCTGGACAGCCGTGCCCGCCTGGGCTTCCCGATGGCGCCCAAAGAATGGGCTGCCGAAGTCCTGGCCCAGATTGAAAAGAAAGCCGCCTGATATGACCGTGAAGAATCTATTGGTGGAGCTGTTTGTCGAAGAGCTGCCACCCAAGGCCTTGAAGAAACTGGGCGACGCGTTTGCCGGCGTGTTGCTGGAGCAGCTCAAGGCCCAGGGTCTGGCGACGGCCGAGTCGCAGCTCACCGCTTTCGCCTCGCCGCGCCGCCTGGCTGCGCACATCACTGCCGTGGCCGCTTTCGCCGCCGACAAGGCCGTGTCCGCCAAGCTGATGCCGGTTGCCGTAGGCCTGGACGCCGATGGCCAGCCCACGCCCGCGTTGCTGAAGAAGCTGCAGGCGCTGGGGGCGGATGCCGCTGCCGTGCCTGGTTTGAAGCGTGTTCTGGACGGCAAGGCCGAAGCCCTGTTTCTGGAGCGCACGGTGGCCGGCGCCACGCTGCAGGAAGGCCTGCAAAAAGCCTTGTCGGAGGCCCTAGCCAAGCTGCCCATCCCCAAGGTCATGCAGTACCAGCTGGCCGATGGCTGGAGCAGCGTGAACTTTGTGCGCCCGGCCCACGGCCTGGTGGCGCTGCACGGTGCCGACGTGGTGCACGTCGAAGCCCTGGGCCTGCAGTCCGGCAATACCACCCACGGCCACCGCTTTGAAGCCGCGGTAGACCCTGTGGTGCTGAAGGATGCCGACAGCTACGCCGCCACCCTGGCCCGCGATGGTGCCGTGATCGCCAGTTTCGCCGACCGCCGCGCCGACATCGTGCGCCAGCTGGATGCGGCTGCAGCGCAACTCGGTGGTGGTGTCCGTGCTATCGAAGATGAAGCATTGCTGGATGAGGTGACGGCCCTGGTCGAGCGCCCGAATGTGCTGGTCTGCAGCTTCGAGCCCGAGTTCCTTGATGTGCCGCAGGAATGCCTGATCCTGACCATGAAGGCCAACCAGAAGTACTTTCCGTTGCTGAACGCCGCCGGCAAGCTGACCAACCAGTTCCTGGTGGTCAGCAACATCAGTCCGGCCGACGCCAGCGAAGTCATAGGCGGCAACGAGCGTGTGGTGCGCCCGCGCTTGGCCGATGCCAAGTTCTTCTTCGACCAGGACCGCAAGAAGACTTTGCTGTCGCGCGTCGACGGCCTGGACAAGGTCGTGTACCACAACCAGCTGGGTTCGCAGGGCGAGCGCGTGCTGCGGGTACGGGCGATTGCCCAAGCCATCGCCCAGCAACTCGGTGGCGAGGCCCTGGCGCAGCAGGCCGACCAGGCCGCGCAGCTGGCCAAGTCCGACCTGGTGACCGATATGGTCGGCGAGTTCCCTGAGCTGCAAGGCACGATGGGCCGCTACTACGCGTTGAACGACGGCCTGCATGCCGATGTGGCCGATGCGATTGAAGACCACTACAAGCCGCGCTTCGCCGGCGACAGCCTGCCGCGCAACGCCGTGGGCATCGCCGTGGCGCTGGCCGACAAGCTGGAAACCCTGGTCGGCATGTTCGGCATTGGCAACCTGCCCACCGGCGACAAAGATCCGTTCGCGCTGCGCCGCCACGCACTGGGTGTACTGCGCATGCTGACCGAGCAGAACCTGGCGCTGGATGTGACCAGCCTGGTCAACACCGCGTTTGACGTGCTGGGCGACAAGCTGACCGCGCCGCGCGAGGCCTCGGGGCAAGCCCTGCTGACCTTCATCTACGACCGCCTGGGCGGTAGCCTGCGCGAAGACGGCTACAGCGCGCAGGAAGTGGATGCTGTGCTGGCCCTGCGCCCGCAGCGCCTGGCCGAAGTGCCCAAGCGCCTGGCGGCGGTGCGTGTCTTTGCGGCCCTGCCCGAAGCCGCGGCGCTGGCCGCCGCCAACAAGCGCATCGCCAACATCCTGAAGAAGGCCGACAGCGTGGACGCGCATGTCAGCCCGGTGCTGCTGAAGGAAGCCGCCGAAGTGGCCTTGTTTGAGGCCATGGAGAAGACCGCGCCCACGGCCCAGGCGCAGTTCGAATCCGGCGACTACACGGCTTCGCTGCAGTCCCTGGCGGCGCTGCGCGCGCCGGTGGATGCGTTCTTCGACGGCGTGATGGTGAATGCCGAAGAGACGGATGTGCGCCTGAACCGCCTGGGCTTGCTGCAAAGCCTGCACAACGCCATGAACCGCGTGGCCGACCTGTCCAAACTGGCGAGCTGACATGAAAATCGCCATCCTGGACCGTGACGGCACCATCAACGCCGACAGCGACGAGTTCGTCAAGTCGCCCGAAGAATGGCTGCCCCTGCCCGGTGCGCTGGAGGCGATTGCCAAGCTCAACCACGCGGGCTGGCATGTGGTGGTGGCGACCAACCAGTCGGGTCTGGGCCGCGGGCTATTCGACATGGCGGCGCTGAACGCCATGCACGCCAAGATGCACAAGCTGCTGGCGGCGGCCGGTGGCCGCATCGACGCGGTGTTCTTCTGCCCGCATGCGCCCGACGAGGGCTGCCATTGCCGCAAGCCGGCGCCGGGTTTGTTCGAGCAGATCGGCGAGCGCTTCGGCATCGAGCTGCACGGCGTGCCGACGGTGGGCGACAGCCTGCGCGATCTGCAGGCCGGCGTGGCCGCAGGCTGCGAGCCGCATGTGGTGCTGACCGGCAAGGCCGCTGCCTACCGCGGCCATGCGACATTGCCAGTCGGCTTCCCGGTAGGTACCTGGGTGCACCAGGACCTGCTGGCGTTCGCCAACTTCCTCATACAGCGCGAGTCGGCCGCCAAGGCCGTGGCGTCTTAATGCTATTGAATTAATAGCTGCTTGCGCATATGGAATATGTGCCAACTACCTAAAAGATCAAAAAATGTCTCTGTTGCGTTCCGTTGTACACATGCTTTGGCTGGCGTTGACCGTCATCCCCTGGGCCCTGGCCGTGTTGGTGCTGGCGCTGTTTGCCGGCCCGACCCGCATCTACTGGGCCTGCGCGCGCTGGCTGAAGCTGGCCGTGGACAGCGGCACGGTGATTCTGGGCATCCAGAACCGCATCACCGGCATGGAAAACCTGCCCACCGGCCCGCTGGATTCGGCGGTGTTGCTGTGCAAACACCAGTCCACCTGGGAGGCGCTGCTGATGCCGGCCATCATGCCGCGGCCGCTGGCCTATGTGTTCAAGAAAGAGCTGCTGTGGGTGCCGTTCTTTGGCTGGGCCATGGCCTGCATGGACATGATCCACATAGACCGCAGCCAGGGCAGCCAGGCCTTCAAGAAGATGGTCGCCTCCGGCAAGCGCCTGGTCGGCCAGGGCACCTGGATCATCCTGTTCCCCGAAGGCACGCGCATCGACCGCGGCCAGGTCGGCGAGTACAAGACCGGCGGCACGCGGCTGGCCATCCAGTGCGGCGTGCCGGTGATCCCCATCGCCGTGACCTCGGCCAAATGCTGGCCGCGCAAGGCCTTTATCAAGACCCCGGGCATCGTGGACATCTCCATCGGCAAGCCCATCCCCAGCGTGGGTCGCCGCCCGGACGAACTGATGGCCGAGGTGCAGGCCTGGATCGAGGCCGAGATGCGTCGGCTCGACCCCGAGGCGTATCCGCCGCGGTAATTCAGCGACCGTTGATGCGGTCCAGCAGCTTCTGCAGTTGGTCGTTGGCGGCGCTACGTTGGTCGGTGTCGATCTGAAACTGCAGTTCGTGCAGGAATAGCGAGGCCCGGACCCAGGCGTCGCGCATGCCCTGCAGGGCCTCGGCCAGCGCGCGCAGCGGTGCGCCGTCGGCATCCTCGTGCGGTGCGCTGCCAGACATCAGAACACGCTCCATTCCTCTTCATCGGCAGCCGCCTTGGCTTTGGGCAAGGCTTGGGGGGCTGCCGGTTTGCTGGACAGTGTCGGTGGGCGGGCTGCGGTGATGGCCGGCTTGGGGGCTTGGAGTGGCGCCCGTTTCGGCGCACTGGCCCGGGTGGCCAATGCTGATGGGCCACTGCCACCGGGCAGTTGGAACACTGCCACGGTGCCCACCAGCTCGTCCGCCTGGTGGTTGAGGCTGCCCGCGGCAGCGGCCATTTCTTCCACCAACGCGGCGTTCTGCTGCGTTACCTGGTCCATCTGGATGATGGCCTCGCCGACCTGCGATACGCCGCTGCTTTGCTCGCTGCTGGCGGCGCTGATTTCGCCCATGATGTCGGTGACGCGGCGGATAGAGCCAACCACCTCGGTCATGGTCACGCCCGCCTGGTCTACCTGGGCCGTGCCTTGCTCCACGCGCTCCACGCTGGCGTTGATCAGCACCTTGATCTCCTTGGCGGCTTCGGCCGAGCGGCCGGCCAGATTGCGCACCTCGCTGGCCACCACCGCAAAGCCGCGGCCTTGCTCGCCCGCGCGGGCGGCTTCGACGGCGGCGTTCAAGGCCAGGATATTGGTCTGGAAGGCAATGCCGTCGATCACGCTGATGATGTCGGAGATCTTTCTGGACGAGTCGTTGATGCCCTTCATGGTTTCGACCACCTGGGTCACTACTTCGCCGCCGCGGATGGCCACTGCACTTGCGTTCTGCGCCAGCTGGTTGGCCTGGCGCGCGTTGTCGGCGTTCTGTTTGACGGTGGCGTTGAGCTGTTCCATCGAGGCAGCGGTTTCTTCGAGCGCACTGGCCTGCTGCTCGGTACGGCTGCTCAGGTCGTTGTTGCCCTGGGCAATCTGGGCGCTGGCCGCGGCCACGCCCTCGGCATTGCTGCGCACATGGCTGACGGTGCGGATCAGCGACTCCTGCATGCGCTGCACCGAGGCCATCATGCTGGTGCTGTCGTTGGCGCGCACCGGCACCGGGGTGTCCAGCTTGCCGTCGGCCACACGCTGTACGGCCTCGTTGACCTGCGCGGGTTCGGCGCCCAGGGCGCGGGTCAGGCTGCGGGTGATGGTCCAGCCCAGCAGGCCGCCCACCGCCGCGATGGCGGCGGCCAGTGCGACCATCAGCATGGCATAGCGGTTGGCATTGGTCGAGGCTTCGTTGGCCAGGCCTTTGCTCTGGTTGTTTTGGTAGTCCGTTACATCGTCAACTGCCTTGAAAAGCGTACCCTGGGTGGACCGCAGGGAGCCGACCAACTGGTCTGCCGCTTCTTGGGCCTTGCCTTGTCGCGCCAATTCGACAACCTGGTCAATTCCTTGTTCGTAAGGCCCTCTTGTGTCCATGATGGTTTTCAAGAACTCGCGGCCTTTGGGGTTGACGGTACTTTTGTCCAGTTTGCCCAGCAGCTCGGTATTCACTGCCCGCATGGCGGTGATGGTTTTCAGTTCGGCTTCGTGGAACGCAGGGTCCTGCTTGAGCGCGATATTGCGGGCGGTGCGGGCAATGGTGTTGAAGTTGTCCTTGATCTCGGAGAACTGGTCTACCTTGAGCATGCGGTTGTTGGCAATCTCGTCCAGGTTCGAGGCCATTTGCTGCATCTGCACTGCGCCCAGGGCGGCGATCACCATGCCGAGGACGATGGCGCTGCCGAAGCCCAGGCTCAGGCGGGTGCTGACTTTCAAGCGATCAAGTGCCATGGTGGTTCCCTGTGTGGATGAAGAAGAAAGCGGCCGTCGAGCCTGCAACCTAGGTACGGTGAATCTGATCTTGGTGCACCGGTTGTCCGGTGTTTTGTAATCCCTGGCTTTCGTAGCGTCAAGCCACAGGGAATTGCCGGACGTTGCAAACATCCTCCTTGTTGGGGAGCTTTTCCGGACCTTGGGTGCGTTAAGTCACGTCTGCCGGAACCCGTGCTAAGCAGCGAGTCCGGGGCAGCACGCTAAACTTTCCACCTATGCGCAACTTACTGCAATTCACCCTCGATCTATTTGGCCCTGTGCAGCCGCCAGTGCAGTCCCCGATTTCGCTCCCTGTTTCCCCTATGAATAGCAAGAAGAAAAAGGCCAAGGCCCCGACCCACGCGGCCTTGGCTGCGCCGGAGCTGGCCACGGATGCCATGCAGTTGGACAATGCCGCCGCGGGCCAGGTGCTGGCGTCGCCGCATTTCGCGCACCCGCATGCGACCCGCCAGGCCCAGCTGGGCAATGTGCTGGTGGCCTATGCGTTCAAGCGGGCCAAGCGCCGCAGCATCGGCTTTGTCGTCGGCGCCCAGGGCCTGGTGGTGAGCGCGCCGCGCTGGCTGCCGCTGGCCGGTGTGGATGCCGCCGTGCGCGACAAGGGCGGCTGGATCGTGCAGAAGCTGGGTGAGGCGCAGGAGCGCCATGCCCAACAGCAGGCCACGCGCATCAGCTGGGTCAATGGCGGCACGCTGCCGTACCTGGCGCAGCCGCTGGTCATCGACCTGGTGCCTACGCAGCGCGGTGCGCTGCTGAATGGTGGGGTGCTGCAGCTGGGCCTGCCGCTGGATGCGCCGCCCGACAAGATCCGCGCAGCTGCGCACAAATGGCTGCTGGCCCAGGCGCGCGTGCTGTTTGCCGAGCGGCTCAACCACTTCGCCCCGCAACTGGATGTGCAGTGGACCCGGCTGGCGTTGTCGAGTGCGGCAACCCGCTGGGGCAGCGCCAATGTGACCGGTGCGATCCGCTTGAACTGGCGCCTGCTGCACCACCGCATGGAGGTGATCGACTACGTGGTGGTGCACGAGCTCAGCCACCTGCGCCATATGGACCACAGCGCGCGCTTCTGGGACACGGTGGGCTCGATACTGCCCGGCTACCCGGCCCTGCGCGCAGAGCTGCGCAGCTTGGCTATCCCCAAGTGGGAAGATTGTTGAACACCCCCAGGCTTGCGCCGCTACTCGGCGCTTAGGCGCTGACGGGAAGCTCTTCGCTCTCGCCAGGCACCAGGCCGTGCGGATAAGCCAGCGGCGTAGGGCTGAAGCGGTACACGCCGTCGTCGCTGCGTCGGCGCTGCAAATACCCGTCCAGCCATAGCTTGTGCAGATGCGCAATCGCCTCGCCCATGGCGAAGGTGGTCTGGTGCAGGTCCAGCTGGCGTTTGAACAGCACAGGCAGGATGTCGGCTGCACTGCAGCTTTGCTGGTCGCGCGCGAACGCCATCACCCGGCCCAGGTGGTCGCGGTGGTGGTCGTGCAACTGCTGGATGCGCGTGTGCAGGCCCTGGAAGGGTTTGCCGTGGGCCGGCAGGGTCAGGGTGTCGGTGTCCAGCGCGGCAAACTTGTCGATCGAATCCAGAAACTGCTGCAGCGGGTTGGATTCCGGCTCCATGTCGAACACGCTGACGTTGGTGGAGATACGCGGCAGCATCATGTCGCCGCCGATAAGAATGGGGAAGGATTTGTGCAGGATGCCCTGCGTGTCCGTCTGGGCGCTGACGGCATTGCGCGCCGCCCCCTGCTGCACATCTGCGCAGTACAAGGCGATGTGCTCGGGCGCGTGGCCGTAGCCGCTGATGCACTGCCAGTCGCGGCCGCCGATGCGCAGGGTCTGGCCGTCCTGCATGCGCACAAAACTCGGCGGCAGCGCCGGCACCATGGCGGCGTAGTAGCTGGTGCGGGCGCTGATCTTGGCGATGGCCTCCGGGTCGGTCAGGCCGTGCTTCTGGAAGAACGCCGCTGCCCCGGCGCCGCCGTTGCCGCTGGTGTGCAGGCTGTGGTGGTAGGCGGTGAAGTAGTCGGTGGCGCTGATCCACAGCGGCGCGTTCCAGCGCTCGCACAGCCAATAGGCCAGGCCAATGTGGTCGGGGTGCATGTGGGTGACGATGACCCGCAGAATCGGCAGGCCTTCGAGCTGGGTGGCAAAAATCTCTTCCCACTGGGCGCGCGATTCGTCGCGGCTGATGCAACAGTCGACCACGCTCCAACCCGCGCGGCCGTCGATCTCGTCGCGCAGCAGCCACAGGTTGATGTGGTCCAGTGCAAACGGCAGCGCCATGCGGATCCAGCGCACGCCCGGTGCCACGGCCAGGGTCTGGCCTTGCGCGGGCAGGGCGTCGCCCAAGGGGTAGTGCAGTTGTTGTTCCAGCAGGTTCATGGCGGTATAGTTGACGTTTACGTAAACGTCATTTTAGACACCATGGCGATCAGCACCTACAGCATCAGCGACCTGGCCCAAGAGTTCGATCTGACCACCCGCGCCATGCGCTTCTACGAAGACATGGGCTTGCTGCAACCCGAGCGCACCGGCCCGGGCGGCCGCACCCGCGTCTACAGCGCCCGCGACCGCGCCCGACTCAAGCTCACCTTGCGCGCTAAGCGCCTGGGCCTGAGCCTGACCGAGGCCAAGGACGTGATCGACATGTACGACAGCCCGCGCGACACCGCACCGCAGCTGCAGAAGTTCCTGCTGGTGCTGGCTGCCCACCGCGAGCAGCTGGAGGCGCAGCTGGCCGAACTGCTGGCGAACATCGACGAAGTCAAAGCCCACGAGAAAGAGGCGCGGGCCCTGCTGGGCAAAAGCGCCAAAAGCAGCAAGGCCGCCAAGCCCCTGGTTTAGGGCGCAGGCTTGGCCAGCGGCTGGCCTTTTTCCACCACATACACCCCGACCAGCTTGATCGGCGCGCTGCCGTCGTTGTGCGCGTCATGCACCACGCCGGCGGGCACCACAAACGACTCGCCGGCCTTGACGATGCGCGGCGGCTGGCCGTCGACCAGCAGCGTGGCCTCGCCCTCCAGCACATAGCTGATTTCGTCACCGGGGTGCGTGTGGCGGCCGGCTTTGGCGCCGGGCGCTACCTCGACCCGCGCCACCACGGCCTCACGCCCGGGCACCGACACATCGGCCCGGCCCACCAGGGTGCGCTGCAAGCCGCTGTTCTGGGCCATGGCGGCACCGGCGCAGGCCAGCCCCAGCAATAAAAGCGTGCGCGCGGCGGTGGTGGTGAATGCTTGCATGTCTGTCTCCTGCAAAGTGTTGGGTTTGTTGTTGGGTTGGCGGGACGCTCCCGCCCGCGCATTCTCTGCCCAGCGGGCGGATTTGTGTACAGATTCCCCAAATGCGGCCAGCATAGCTATACTTTACGTTGACGTAAACGTCAACTCAAGAAACGGCCGACACGATCGGCCGATAACCCGCAGGAGACAAGCCATGCAATTGCCCGGACTCGACTTTCAACTCGGTGCCGACATCGACGCGCTGCGCGATGCGGTGCGCACTTTCGCCCAGGCCGAGATCGCCCCGCGCGCGGCCGACATCGATGCGACAGACCAGTTCCCCATGGACCTGTGGCGCAAGATGGGCGATCTGGGTGTGCTGGGCATCACCGCGCCCGAGGCTTTTGGCGGCGCCAACATGGGCTACCTGGCGCACATGGTGGCGATGGAGGAGATCAGCCGCGCCAGCGCCTCGGTAGGCCTGAGCTACGGTGCGCACAGCAACCTCTGCGTGAACCAGATCAAGCGCAACGGCAGCGATGCCCAGCGTGAGCAATATCTGCCCAAACTGATCAGTGGCGAGCACGTGGGCGCGCTGGCCATGAGCGAGACCGGTGCCGGCAGCGATGTGCTGTCGATGAAGCTGAAAGCCGAAGACCGCGGTGACCACTACCTGCTCAACGGCAGCAAGATGTGGATCACCAATGGCCCCGATGCCGACGTGCTGGTGGTCTATGCCAAGACCGCACCCGAGCTGGGCGCGCGCGGTGTCACCGCCTTTCTGGTCGAGAAATCCATGCCCGGCTTCTCGGTGGCGCAAAAACTCAACAAGCTGGGCATGCGCGGCAGCCATACCGGCGAGCTGGTGTTCGACAACGTGGCCGTGCCGGCCAGCCACATCCTCGGCGGCCTGAACCAGGGCGCCAAGGTGCTGATGAGCGGGCTGGACTACGAGCGCGCCGTGCTGTCCGCCGGCCCCATCGGCATCATGCAGGCGGTGATGGACAACGTGCTGCCCTATGTGCACGAACGCCAGCAGTTCGGCCAGAGCATCGGCGAATTCCAGCTGATCCAGGCCAAGCTGGCCGACATGTACACCACCTTGCAGGCGGCGCGCGCCTTTGCCTACACCGTGGGCAAGAACCTGGACGCGCTCGGCCCCGACCACGTGCGCCAGGTGCGCAAGGACTGCGCCTCGGTGATCCTGTGGTGCGCCGAAAAAGCCACCTGGATGGCCGGCGAGGGCGTGCAGATCTTCGGCGGCAACGGCTACACCCTGGACTACCCGCTGGGCCGGCTCTGGCGCGACGCCAAGCTCTACGAGATCGGCGCCGGCACCAGCGAGATCCGCCGCATGCTGATCGGCCGCGAGCTGTTTGCCGAGACGCGCTAGCGTTTGCTATTGAATATGTAGCTTCTTGCGCAAGTGGAATATGCGCTGCAGGCCGATTTTCTATCAATGACGGTCTTGGGGGCCGGCGGCGCTTCATCCGCGCTTCACCTGCCTGTCATCTGCGGTTCATGCGGCCGGAAACGATAATGCCGCATGTTTCGCAAACGCCTTACCGTCGCCCTGGGAACCCTGGCTTGCGCCGCACTGCTGCAGGGCGGCGTGTCCTTGTGGGCCTTGCAGGCGGCCGGCGACAAGGTGTACCGCGGTCGCGTCGCCAGCGATGTGCTGGCGGGTTTTCTCGAGCTGTACGGCACCAAGCAGCGCCTGCGTGCCTGGCTGTCGCAGTCCCTGCTAGGCGCGCCGGTAGCGCCGCAATTGCGCGAGCAGCTGCAAAGCGAGATGGCGGCCACGCTGGACCGGCTGGACGCCATGGCCGTGCTGGCGGCCGAGCTGGACGGCGACCGCGGCGCCCTGCAAGCCGAACACCGCCAGCGCCAGGAAGACCTGCGGGTGCTGCACCAGAGCCTGGACGAGCTGCGCATCGCCATGGCCAGCGTGCAACCCCAGCCGCCGAACGACAGCTCGGTGGCGCTGTGGTCGGAAATCACCCGCGTGTTCGATGTGTCCCAGGGCCGCGACCTGCGTTCGCTGCTGGACCGCAACATCGCGCGCGAAAAGGCCGCCGTGGCGCGCGATCGGGCGGCCGCCGACAGCTCCCTGGCCCTGGTGCGCACCCTGGCCCTGGGTGCGGCCACTTCGCTGGCGCTGGCGGCCGCGCTGCTGGCGCTGTACTTTGCCCGCGCGCTGCGCCAACCGCTGGAAGAGCTCAGCACCGGGGTCGAGGCTTTGCAGCGCGGCGAGCTGCAGCACCGGATTCCGGCGCACCGGCACGACGAGTTTTCGCGCTTTGCCCAGCGGGTCAACGCCATGGCCGGCGAGATCGCCCACCACCGCGAGCGTGAAGTGGAGGCCCGCCACCGGCTGGAGGACCTGGTGCAGGCCCGCACCGCCGAGCTGCAGGATGCATTGCAGACCTTGCGCCAGCTCGAAGCCCGGCGCCGCCAGCTGTTTGCCGACATCAGCCACGAGCTGCGCACGCCCACCACCGTCATCCGCGGCGAGGCCGATATCGCCTTGCGCGGGCAGGACAAGCCTGCGGGCTACTACCAGGGCGCGATGCAGCGCATCGTCGGCGCCGCCCAGCAACTCGGCGGCGTGATCGACGACCTGCTGACCATGGCGCGCACCGACATCGATACGCTGGCCCTGCACCGCGAACCGCTGTCTGTGGCCGCACCTTTGCAAGAAGCGGTGGAGCAGGCCCAGACCCTGGGCCTTGAGCACCGGGTGCAGGTGGAGTACACAGCGTCGGCAGAAGACTGGCGGCTGCTGGGCGATGCACAGCGCCTGCGCCAGCTGTTCACCCTGCTGTTGCACAACGCCGTCCGCTATTCGCATTTTGCGGGCGTGGTGCAGGTGCAGGCCTCGTGCGTGGCCGACGCCAGCGGCGCAGCCTTGTGGCAACTGCATGTGATCGACCGTGGCATAGGCATCAGCGCCGATGACCTGCCGCGCGTGTTCGAGCGCAACTTTCGCGGTGAAAACGCCCGGTTGCACCGCACCGATGGCAGCGGCCTGGGCCTGGGTTTGCCGATTGCGGCCATGCTGACCCGCGCCCACGGTGGCCACATCGAGATCGACAGCCAACCCGGCCAGGGCACCAAGGTCAGCTTGCGTTTGCCCCTACTGGTAGAACCCGTTTATGAACATACTGATCGTTGAAGACGACGCCCGCGTGGCCGATTTTCTGGACCGCGGCCTGCGCGCCGAGGGTTACCGCACCCAGGTGGCGCGCAACGGCACCGACGGCCTGGCCCTGGCCCGCCAGGTGGCCCAGCAGGCCCGAGAAGACGGCACGCCCACCGTCATGCTGCTCGATCTGATGCTGCCCGGCATGGGCGGGCTGGAGGTCTGCCAGACCCTGCGCGCCGCCGGCGTGGCCCTGCCCATCCTGATGCTCACCGCGCTCGGCACGCTGGACGACCGGGTGTCCGGCCTGCGCCTGGGGGCTGACGACTACCTGGTCAAACCGTTTGCGTTCGAAGAGCTGTTGGCCCGCATCGAGGCGCTGATGCGGCGATCCCGCGACCTGGCGCCGGCCAATGCGTCCCGGCTGGAGGTCGGCGACCTGGTGCTGGACCGCGATGCCATGCGCGCCAGCCGTGGCGGCCAGGCGCTGACCCTGACCGCGCGCGAGCTGGCCTTGCTGGAGCTGCTGATGTCGGCGCCGGGCCGGCTGTTCAGCCGCGAGCGCATCTTGTCGGCCGTCTGGGGCACGCACGAGGACCCGCTGACCAATGTGGTCGACGTGTACATCCGGCGCCTGCGCAGCAAGATCGACGACGGCCAGGCCCAGCCGCTGATCCACACGTTGCGCGGCCTGGGCTACCGGCTGGAGGCGCTGGGCTGAGGTCACGCTGTTCATCTGGCGTTCATGCCAACGTCAGCCAGGCTTAACGCCGCCAGCAGGCTGGGGTTCATGCCCGGCTTCGACACTTCTTTCACTGCAGCAGATAGCCCGCTGCAGGTTTTGCCCGACCGGGCCAACCCATGAAAGAGTGCACACCATGAAGTCTGTTACCACCCGTTTGATCCCCGCTGCCGCCTTGTTTGTCGTGCTGGCCACCGGCACCGTCCAGGCCAGTGCGCAGAGCTGCCAGACCATCAGTGAAAAAGAAGTCGCCGGCTTGTTCGATCGTTGGAACGATTCGCTGAAGACTTTGGACCCCGCCAAGGTGACGGCCAACTATGCCCCCGATGGCGTGTTGCTGCCCACGGTGACTAACCAGCCGCGCAGCACGCCGGCCGACATCCAGGACTACTTTGTCAAGTTCTTGAAGAACAAGCCCCAGGGCGTGATCGACAAGCGTTTCATCAAGATTGGCTGCAATGTGGCGCAGGATGTGGGCACCTACACGTTTACCTTCAAGGACGGCTCCAAGGTCCATGCGCGTTACACCTATGTGTACGAGTTCAGCAACGGCCAGTGGTTGATTGCCAACCACCACTCTTCCGCCATGCCGGAAAAGTCTTAAGAACCTGTTTTCGGCATATTGGGGGCCACGCAGCAGTCTTCTCGGGAGGGGCTGGTAGGCGCGGCTCGCCGCCCATAGCCGGCTATGGGCAAGAGTCGCAACGCCCCAGACTGCCCGAGAAGGCTGCTGCCCTGCGGGTTGGGGAGAAATCGGGCGATTTGTCCGCCATCACCCTTGCATGGGCAGGCAGCCCAGGCTGCAGGCGCTGACAGCCAACTCATCCCGATTGCTCCCCAACGCGGCCTCCAATATGCCGAAAACAGGTTCTTCTATGCAGGGCCGGTATCGGCCCTGCCGACCGCTTGGCGGGACACGGCAAAATATCCCCCCATGACCCATTCCATTCCCGATATTTTTTCCAACAACCGCGCCTGGGCGGCCCAGATGGAGCGCCAGCGGCCCGGTTTCTTCACCGAACTCACCCGCCAGCAAAAGCCCAAGTACATGTGGATAGGCTGCTCCGACAGCCGGGTGCCGGCCAACGAGATCATGGGTCTGGACCCGGGCGAGGTGTTCGTGCACCGCAATGTGGCCAATGTGGTGGTGCATTCGGACCTGAACGCGCTGTCCACCGTGCAGTTCGCGGTGGACGTGATCAAGGTTGAGCACATCACCGTGGTCGGCCACTACGGCTGCTCGGGCGTGGCGGCGGCGCTGGCCGGCCAGCGCGTCGGTCTGGCCGACAACTGGCTGCGCCACATCCAGGATGTGCGCGACCGCCACTGGCACCTGATCGACGCGATCCCCGAAGGCCACCGCCACGATGCGCTGGTGGAGTTGAACGCCATCGAGCAGGTGGTGAACGTCTGCCAGAGCACGGTCATGGTCGATGCCTGGGCGCGCGGCCAGAAGGTCAGCGTGCACGGCTGGGTCTACGGCATCCACGACGGCCTGCTGCAGAACCTGCACATCACCGTCAGCGGCGTCGAGGCGCTGGAGGCCGCGTACAAGGCGGCGATTGAAGGTGTTTCGCGGGCTGCGCGCAATTAGAACCTGCGTGACTAGCTATTGAAAATGTAGCAATCCATGTTTCCCCAGCGCCTGGACTCCCCGCTCGCCTACGAGATTGCCAAGGCGATGATGGACGGTTTCAACCGGCATTACCGCTTGTTCCGCAGCGAGTCGGCGCGCGCCAAGCACCGGTTTGAAACGGCGGACTGGCACGGCCAGCAGCGGGCCCAGCGCGAGCGCATCGAGTTCTACGACCTGCGGGTGCGCGAATGCTCGACCCGGCTGGAGCGCGAGTTCAAAGCCGGCGAGCAGGGCATGGATGTGTGGCAGCAGGTCAAGCTGCACTACATCGGCCTGCTGGTCGACCACCACCAGCCCGAGCTGGCCGAGACCTTCTTCAACTCGGTCACCACCAAGATGCTGCACCGCAGCTATTTCCAGAACGACTTCATCTTCGTGCGCCCGGCGGTCAGCACCGAGTACATCGAGAACGCCGAGCAGCGCCCCACCTACCGCGCCTACTACCCGACCCGCGCCACGCTGGGCGCAGTGCTGCTGCAGCTGCTGCAGGACTTCGACTTGCAGCGCGCCTTTGCCGACCTGCCGCGCGACATTGCCTGCGTGCAGGCGGCGCTGCAGCAGCAGTTGGGGGAGGTCACGTTGCGCGCCAATTTCCAGATCCAGGTGCTGAGCGGCCTGTTCTTCCGCAACAAGGGCGCCTACGTTTGCGGCAAGCTGATCAACGGCTTCCAGGAGCACCCGTTTGCGCTGCCCATCCTGCACGACGCCGAGGGCAGGCTGGTGATCGATGCCGCGCTGTTCGGCGAAGACGACATGCTGCTGCTGTTCAGCTTTGCGCGCGCCTACTTCATGGTCGACATGGAGATCCCCAGCGCCTATGTGCAGTTCCTGCGCAGCATGATGCCGCGCAAGCCGCGCAATGAAATCTACAACGCGCTTGGCCTGGCCAAGCAGGGCAAGACCCTGTTCTACCGCGACTTGCTGCAGCACCAGCGCCATTCGAGCGACAAGTTCCGCATCGCGCCCGGCATCAAGGGCATGGTGATGCTGGTCTTCGACATGCCTTCGTTCCCCTATGTGTTCAAGCTGATCAAGGACTATTACCCGCCGCAGAAAGACACCAGCCGCGAGCAGATCAAGGCCAAGTACCTGCTGGTGAAACAGCACGACCGCGTGGGCCGCATGGCCGACACCCTGGAGTACAGCGGCGTGGCGTTGCCGCGCGCGCGCTTCGACGACGCGGTGATCGCCGAAATTGAAAAGTTCGCCCCCAGCCAGCTGGAGATCAGCGACCGCGATGCGGATGGCCAGCAGGAGGTGGTGATCCAGCATGTCTACATCGAGCGCCGCATGATCCCGCTCAACATCTACCTGCAGGAAGCTTTCGACGCCGGCCCGGACGACCGCCGCGCGCGCGCCCAGATCGAGCGCGTGGTGCTGGAGTACGGCAATGCCATCAAGGACCTGGTGGCCGCCAACATCTTCCCGGGCGACATGCTGTGGAAGAACTTCGGCGTGACGCGCCACGGCAAGGTGGTGTTCTACGACTACGACGAGATCGAATACCTGACCGACTGCAACTTCCGCAAGCTGCCGCAGCCGCGCACCGAAGAGGAAGAGATGAGCGGCGAGATCTGGTACAAGGTCGGCCCCAAGGACGTGTTCCCCGAAACCTTTGGCCCGTTCCTGCTGGGCAATCCGTTGGTGCGCGAAGCCTTCATGCGCCACCATGCCGAGCTGCTGGAGCCCAGCTTCTGGCAGGCGCACAAGGAGCGCATCCAGGCCGGCTATGTGCACGACGTGTTTCCCTACGAGCAGGACAAGCGCTTCAACCCCGGCCGCTGATCGCGTACACTGCGACCCGCCCGGGGTGTGCAGTGAGCTGCGCTGAGATGGAAATCCAAACCCGCGAACTTGATCTGGTTCATACCAGCGTAAGAAGAGCTTGACGACAGCGCCCCTTTGCGGGCGCGCGCCGTCACACCGTCCCACCTGCAAATGGTGTGGGCATCTCCTTGGGGGTTCGCGCGGTCTGGCTGCGCATTCCGGTCCCCACTTCCACAGGAGACCCACCATGAACGCACCCGACAAATTCACCCAGCTGCTGCGCTACGCCTGCGACCCGCTGCCGGCCTCCAGCAAGCGCTATATCCAGGGCAGCCGCCCCGATCTGCGCGTACCGGTACGCGAGATCATGCAGAGCAACGGCGAAACCGTGGCGGTGTACGACACCTCCGGCCCCTACACCGACCCGCAGGCCCAGATCGATGTGCGCGCCGGCCTGCAAGCCCTGCGCGCGGGCTGGATAGAGTCGCGTGGCGACACCGAAAGCTATGCCGCACGCATCCGCAAGGCGCTGGACGACGGCCGCCAGAGCGAAGAGCACGACGCCCTGCAACTGCTGCGCGCCCAGGCCGCCGGCCTGCAGCGCACGCCGCGCCGCGCCAAGGCCGGCGCCAACGTCTCGCAAATGCACTACGCCCGCAAAGGCATCATCACGCCCGAGATGGAATTCGTCGCCCTGCGCGAGAACCAGAAGCTCGAATGGATGGAGCAGTACGCCGCCAATACCGAGCGCGACCAGCGCCTGGCCGGCAACAGCTTCGGCGCCAGCATCCCCAAGGTGGTCACACCCGAGTTCGTGCGCTCCGAGGTGGCCCGCGGCCGCGCGGTGATTCCGCTGAACATCAACCACCCCGAAGTCGAGCCCATGGCGATTGGACGCAACTTCCTGGTGAAGATCAACGCCAACATCGGCAACTCGGCGGTGACCTCCAGCATCGAGGAAGAGGTTGAAAAGCTGGTCTGGGCGATCCGCTGGGGCGCGGACACGGTGATGGATCTGTCCACCGGCAAGAACATCCACACCACCCGCGACTGGATCATCCGCAACTCGCCCGTGCCCATCGGCACCGTGCCGATCTACCAGGCGCTGGAAAAGGTCGGCGGCATTGCCGAAGACCTGACCTGGGAAATCTTCCGCGACACCTTGATCGAGCAGGCCGAGCAGGGCGTGGACTACTTCACCGTGCACGCCGGCGTGCGCCTGCCCTTCATCCATCTCACCGCGAACCGCATGACCGGCATCGTCTCGCGCGGCGGCTCCATCATGGCCAAGTGGTGCATCGCCCACCACAAAGAGAATTTCATCTACACCCACTTCGATGAAATGACCGAGATCCTCAAGGCCTACGACGTCAGCTATTCGCTGGGCGACGGCCTGCGCCCGGGCTCGGGCGCGGACGCGAACGACGAAGCCCAGTTCGCCGAGCTGCGCACCTTGGGTGAGCTGACGCAGAAGGCCTGGCAGCAGGATGTGCAGGTGATGATCGAAGGCCCCGGCCACGTGCCCATGCACATGGTGCAGGAGAACATGACCGAGCAGCTGAAACATTGCCACGAAGCGCCGTTCTACACCCTGGGCCCGCTGACCACCGACATCGCGCCCGGCTACGACCACATCACCAGCGGCATAGGCGCGGCGATGATCGGCTGGTTCGGCACGGCCATGCTCTGCTACGTCACGCCCAAGGAGCATCTGGGCCTGCCGGACCGCGACGACGTGAAGGTGGGCATCATCACCTACAAGATCGCCGCCCACGCCGCCGACGTGGCCAAGGGTCACCCGGGTGCGCGCTACCGCGACGATGCGCTGTCCAAGGCGCGCTTCGAGTTCCGCTGGATGGACCAGTTCAACCTGTCGCTGGACCCGGAGACGGCGAAGAAATTCCACGACGAAACCCTGCCCAAGGACTCGGCCAAGGTCGCGCATTTCTGCTCCATGTGCGGCCCCAAGTTCTGCTCGATGAAGATCACCCAGGAAGTGCGCGAATACGCGAAGAACCTGGGCGTGAGCGAAGAGGCTGCTGCCGAACAAGGCATGCTGGAGAAGTCGCAAGAGTTCAAGAGCGGCGGTGGCGAAATCTACGTGCCGGTGAACGGGGTGATCCCGATCGCACAGGGGTAAAGTGGGGGCGCAAAGGAGCGCCACTATGTCCCCATCCCCTGATCCCGTCGTCATCCTCGGTGCCGCCCGTACGCCTATGGGCGGGTTCCAGGGCGACTTCGCCGCGCTCGCTGCCCACGACCTGGGCGGCGCGGCGATTCGCGCTGCCGTGGCGCGTGCCGGGGTGGACCCGGCCCGCATCGGCGAGGCGCTGCTGGGCAATTGCCTGATGGCCGGCCAGGGCCAGGCGCCGGCGCGGCAGGCGGCGTTCAAGGGCGGGCTGCCGCAGAGCTGCGGCGCGGTCACCTTGTCGAAGATGTGCGGCTCGGGCATGAAGGCGGCGATGCTGGCGCACGACATGCTGTGCGCCGGCAGTTTTGACGTGATGCTGGCTGGCGGCATGGAGAGCATGACCAATGCGCCGCACCTGCTGCCGAAGGGCCGCAGCGGCATCCGCATCGGCCACGGCCAGGTGCTGGACCACATGATGCTCGACGGCCTGGAAGACGCCTACCAGCCCGGCCGTTCGATGGGCACGTTCGGCGAAGACTGCGCAGCCAAATATGGCTTTACCCGCGCCGCGCAGGATGCGTTTGCCACCACCAGCGTGCAGCGTGCCCAGGCGGCGATTGCCTCGGGGGCGTTTGCTGCCGAGATCACGCCGGTGACCGTGCCCAGCCGCAGCGGCGACATGCTGGTGTCCATCGACGAAGGGCCGGGCAAGATCCGGCTGGACAAGATTCCCACGCTGCGACCGGCGTTCAAAAAGGACGGCAGCATCACCGCCGCCTCCAGCTCGTCGATCAACGATGGCGCGGCGGCCCTGGTGCTGGCCCTGGCATCCACCGCCGAGCGCCTGGGCGCGCAGCCGCTGGCCCGGGTCGTCGGCCACGCCACCCATGCGCAGGCGCCCGAATGGTTTGCCACGGCGCCGGTTGGGGCGGTGCAGAAGCTGCTGACCCAGACCGGCTGGAGCGTGGCCGATGTGGACCTGTGGGAGGTCAACGAGGCTTTCGCCGTGGTGCCGATGGCGCTGATGGCCGAGCTGGATATTGCGCACAGCATCGTCAACGTGCACGGCGGTGCCTGCGCTCTGGGCCACCCTATCGGCGCCAGCGGTGCGCGGATTCTGGTCACCCTGCTGTACGCTCTGCGCGCGCGCGGCCTGCGCCGCGGCGTCGCCACGCTGTGCATAGGCGGCGGCGAGGCGACGGCAATGGCGCTGGAATTGCTATAAATACAAGAGCGTGCCACGCTCTTGAAATGTGCGCAGGTAGGCTATTGGGATTACATTCTTGGTGCCGGATGCTAGGCGGCCAAACTTGCGCTAATTTGGCAACTACGTTAGTACTTTCCGCTGAAGGCGGGGCGTATCTCCGTCCTAGGATGCGGGCTATCACCTCCAGGAGCTTGCCCGTCCCTGTTCAGGGGGCTTCCCTTGGTGGTCGCCGTTGCCGCAGTTGTCGGTGCCCCTTGGCCCGCGGCCGCCTCTGATTGCTGGTATCTGGAGAATGCCACAGCTATTTCCGGCAAAAGTTCAGCCTGGGATTGCATGTCGCTGGACACCGCGTACGGCCTCTTGTTCAATTGCCTCGCAATCACGTTGAGCTGTAGCTGTGAGTAGCAAAAGATGTCGACGCTCTTCGGTATCTACTGTCTGAGCAGCCCGTTCGTGTTCTCATTGCTTCCACGCTGCCAAAGGCTTTGCGGATCGCAGAAGAAGACCTGGATGTCGGTAGCCATCGTGAAGCGCTTGTGTGCTGCCATTTCCTTGCCTCGAACCCAGGTCAATGACTTGTACAGTTCTTGGAGCAGCTTGCGCGCGTTCTTGATGAGCGCATTGACGACCGTCTCAGTGTCCTTGCCGTCGACTTTCACCAACATCACATAGCGCGTCTGGCGCTCGACCAACGTCGCGATCTGACTTTTGCCGCTGCCAAACAGCAAGTCTCCCTCCCAGTGGCCAGGCACAGCTTGATCTTCGACAGACGCCGGTCGTTCGCTGATAGAGACTGCGTCAACGATCTGACCGTGGCCCGCAGTCTTCTGCGTGTAGTGGCGCGAATGGCGCATGCCGAGAGTTCGTCTCAGATGCTCCAGCAGCTCCTTCTTCAAGACACCATGCGCTTGAGTTCAATTTCGACCGTAACAGGTGTCTATTGAAGCGGGCGAAGTACATTCCATCCATGTTCTATGGGGCATATCAGGCTATTTTCATGACCATCTGACAATGCAGCAGCCAGCGCTTGATGGTTCAATCTGGCTTCGGCAAGGACCGTTCCCGTGCAAACGCCACCACGGTGGGCAGTACCGGCGCCAGCCAGTCCAGCGGCCGGGCTAGGGCGGCTACGGTGGTGACGTGGCCAATGCCGTCAAAGATGCGCACGTCTACCTGGTTGCCAGCAGCCCGCAGCTTGCGCGCCAGGCCTTCGGTGTTGCGTTGCGTATTGACGGTCTTGTCGTCTCGCCCGGCCAGCAGCAGGGTGCGCGGGGCTTTGGTGGCTGCATGGTAGATAGGTTGGGAGTCGGCCGGGGTTTGTGGCCAGCCAAAGGCGACCTGGACCTCGGGGTCACCTATGGGCAGGAAGTCGTAGGGGCCGGCCAGGCCGATCCAGCCTGCCAGACGGCTCGGTGCCAAGCCTACATGGGACAGCCAGCGCGGGTCCAGTGCCAGCATGGCGGCGTTGTAGGCTCCGGCAGAGTGACCCATGACCAGCACGCCGTGCGGGTCGCCGCCCAGTGCTTCCGCGTGGGACAGCGTCCATAGTAGCGCCAGCGCGCAATCGCTGAGAAGTTGGCGGTAAGCAACCTGAGGGCTGAGCCGGTAATCGGCCACCAAGGCGATGATGCCGTTGGCCGCCAGCGCTTCGCCGACGAAGCGGTAGTCGGCGCGCTCGCCACGCGTCCAGTTGCCGCCGTAGAAAAATAGGACGACCGGTGCGCTGCCGGACGCCAAGCTGGTTGTGGGTTGGTAGATGTCCAGCAGATGCCGTGGGTCGGGGCCGTAAGGCACGCCGGTCTGGCCGCGGTAGGTGTCGTGGGCGACCAGGCGGTCGAGCGCGGCGGTGGCCGAGCAGCCTGAGAGCAGCGCCATGGCGGCCGCACCGGCGCAGCGCAGGCTGGCGCGGCGGGTGATGGCGCCAGGGCGGGTGGGGGTGACGGAAGGTTGGGTCATGGACTGGGTACGCAGCAGATGGCGGTTTGGATGTTGCAATGGGAAAAACCAGCGTTCCGCCAGTGCCGCTATCGCATCCACGCTGCCATATGGCGCTTCTACAATGCCTGTTTGCCGGACATTCGGCGGTTGTGCACAAGGGATTCTTATGATTTTTGTGACGGGCGGTGCTGGCTATATCGGCTCCCATACCTGCGTCGAACTGCTTAACGCCGGCCTTGATGTCACGGTGTTCGACAACTTCTGCAACAGCCAGGCCGAGTCGCTGGTGCGGGTCGAGCGCATCACGGGCAAGAAACTCCGGGTGATCGACGGCGATATCCGCGACCGGGCCGCGCTGGTGGCCGCACTGCAGTCCAGCCAGGCGACCGCGGTGATCCACTGCGCGGGCTTGAAGGCCGTGGGCGAGTCGGTGCAACAGCCGCTGCGCTACTACGACAACAACGTCGTCGGCACCCTGCGCTTGCTTGAGGCCATGGGCGAATGCGGCCTGAAGACGCTGGTGTTCAGCTCGTCGGCCACGGTATACGGCGATCCGCAGCGCCTGCCCTTGACCGAAGACCACCCGCTGTCGGCCACCAACCCCTATGGCCGCAGCAAGTTGATGGTGGAGGATTTATTGCGGGACCTGCACCGCAGCGACTCCTCCTGGCGCATCGGCATCCTGCGTTACTTCAACCCGGTAGGTGCGCACATCAGCGGCCTGATTGGCGAGGACCCGCGCGGCATTCCGAACAACCTGCTGCCGTTCGTCGCCCAGGTGGCGGTGGGGCAGCGCGAGTTTTTGAACGTATGGGGTGACGACTACGCCACCGCCGACGGTACGGGCGTGCGCGACTACATCCACGTGGTGGACCTGGCTATTGGCCATCTGAAGGCGCTGGAGCGGCTGCAGGTGGTGCCGGACTTTTTGACCGTGAACCTGGGCACCGGCATAGGCTACAGCGTGCTGGACATGGTGCGGGCCTTCGAGCAGGCCAGTGGCAAACCGGTGCCGTACAAGGTGGCGCCGCGGCGGCCGGGCGATATTGCGGCCTGCTATGCCGAACCGAGCGCTGCCCGCGAGCTGCTAGGCTGGCGCGCCGAGCGCGGGCTGGATGCAATGTGTGCCGACGCCTGGCGCTGGCAAAGCGCCAACCCGACCGGGTTCAGCGCTTAGTTTCTAAACGCTGCGCCCGATATCGGGCCAGCGGCGGTGCAGCCAGGTCCAGGCCAGCAAGCCTACCGCCACCATGCAGGTCGACGCAATGGCCAGGGCGATGGCTGAATGCATCACCAGCGGTGCCAACACCCCCGCCACCAACCCGTTGGCGGTAGAGCCCAGGCAGGCCTGC
Source organism: Rhodoferax ferrireducens (assembly GCF_031458075.1). GTDB lineage: Bacteria > Pseudomonadota > Gammaproteobacteria > Burkholderiales > Burkholderiaceae_C > Rhodoferax_B > Rhodoferax_B ferrireducens_A. The sequence goes on from NZ_JAVDXT010000006.1 coordinate 159,392, forward strand.
AGCGATGAGGCCATGCCGCGGCGCTCGGGGTAGAGGTCGAGTACCAGCAGGGTGACCGCGGGCACCATCATGGCCCAGCCAAACGCGAAGATGGCCACCGGAAACAGCGCCCAGCTCACATGGGCTTTGAACAGCCAGTTGGCCAGCACATTGACTACCGACACCAGCACCATGATCACAAAGCCATGGCGGATCTGCGTCTTGGCCGGAATCTTGCCCGCCATGCGGCCGCTGATCCAGGCCCCCGACATGATGCCGCTGATGGTCAGCAGGAAGAACCAGAAGAACTCGGTCGGCCGCAGCGACAGCAACTGGCCTAGAAATTCCGGGGCGGACAGCACGTACAGAAACATGCCATTGAAGGGTACGCCGCTGGCCAGTGCCAGCAAGGCAAAGCGCGGGTTTGAGCACAGCTGCCAGTAGCCACGCAGCAGGTGCCGGGCGTTCATGGGCTGGCGTTGCGAGGCATGCAGGGTCTCGGGCAGAAACCGGAAGTTGGCCAGCCACAGCACCAGGCCGACGCCGGTGAGGAACCAGAAAATGCTGTGCCAGTTGATGTGCACAAACAGCCAGCCACCAATGATGGGGGCAATCGCCGGGGCCACGCCGAAGTAGATGGTGATCTGGCTCATTACCTTTTGGGCATCGGCCGGAGCAAACATGTCGCGCACCACCGCCCGCGATACCACGATGCCCGCGCCGGTAGACAGGCCTTGCAGCGCCCTGAAGAACACCAGCTGCCCAATGCTTTGCGACAGCGCACAGCCTGCGCTGGCCAGGGTAAAAATCGCCAGCCCTGTGAGCACCACTGGACGGCGGCCAAAGCTGTCCGACAGCGCCCCGTGGAACAGGTTCATGAACGCAAAGCCGAACAAATAGGCCGACAGCGTTTGCTGCATCTGGGCCGGGGTGGCGTTCAGCGATGCCGCAATACCCGAGAACGCCGGGATGAAGGTATCGATGGAAAACGGCCCGAGCATGCCGAGCAGGGCCAACAAGATAGCCAAAGCCCAGCGTGGCGCGGGCCACAACTGGGCGGCGTTAGGGTTCATAACCAGGGGCGGGGTGGTGGGCCCACCAGTATCCCCGGGAATCGAGTTGCGTGCTTAGCCTTTCAAACCTGCCGCGTTCCGCAGCACCTGGGCCTTGTGCCTTCGGCGCAAAGCCCATTGACCCTGCCATGCAGGACTTAGCCCTTCAGGCCTGCTGCGTTCCGTAGCACCTGGGCCTTGTCAGTACGTTCCCAGGTGAACTCGGGCTCTTCGCGGCCGAAGTGGCCGTAGGCGGCGGTTTTTTCGTAGATCGGGCGCAGCAGGTCCAGCATCTGGATGATGCCCTTGGGGCGCAGGTCGAAGTGCTCGTTCACCAGCGCGGCGATCTGCTCGTCGGGGATCACGCCCGTGCCTTCGGTGTAGACCGTGACGTTCATCGGCCGGGCCACGCCGATCGCGTAGGCCACCTGGATCTGGCACTGGCGCGCCAGGCCGGCGGCGACGATGTTCTTGGCCACATAGCGGGCTGCGTACGCGGCCGAGCGGTCCACCTTCGTAGGGTCTTTACCGCTGAAGGCGCCGCCGCCGTGCGGGCAGGCGCCGCCGTAGGTGTCGACAATGATCTTGCGTCCGGTCAGGCCGCAATCGCCTTGCGGGCCGCCAATGACGAAGCGGCCGGTGGGGTTGATCAGGTACTTGGTGTCCAGCAGCCATTCTTTGGGCAGCACCGGCTTGATGATTTCTTCGATGATGGCTTCGGTGAACGACGCCTTCATCTTCTTGTCGGTTTCCGACTGGTCGGGGCTGTGCTGGGTGGACAGCACCACGGTGTCGATGCTGTGCGGCTTGCCATCCACATAGCGCATGGTCACCTGGCTCTTCGCGTCTGGACGCAGGAAGGGCAGGCGGCCGTCCTTGCGCAGCTGGGCCTGGCGCTCGACCAGGCGGTGCGCGTAGTAGATCGGCGCGGGCATCAGCTCAGGCGTTTCGTTGCAGGCATAGCCAAACATCAGGCCCTGGTCACCGGCGCCAGTGTTCAGGTGGTCGTCGCTCGCGTGGTCCACGCCCTGGGCGATGTCGTTGCTCTGCTTGTCATAACAGACCATGACCGCGCAACCCTTGTGGTCGATGCCGTATTCGGTGTTGTCGTAGCCGATGCGCTTGATGGTGTCGCGCGCCACCTGGATGTAGTCCACATGGGCGTTGGTGGTGATCTCGCCGGCCAGCACGACCAGGCCGGTGTTGGTCAGCGTTTCGGCGGCGACGCGGCTCAGCGGATCTTGTTTGAAGATTGCGTCCAGAATCGCGTCCGAGATCTGGTCGGCCACTTTATCGGGGTGGCCTTCGGAAACGGATTCGGAGGTAAAGAGAAAGTCGTTCGCCATTTTGATGAAGCTCCTGCGTTTTGAAGACAATACACGGATGCGTTGCTTCCAGCTTAGGGCCTTGGCGAACGCTTTAGCAGATTTGTTTTAAGTCGCCCTGCAAGTAGTTCAATTAACTCAGCGACACCATTATTTTACCGCCTCGCCGTATGTCCCTGTTATTTCGATGGTCCGCCCACCTGCCGCTGGCGGTATTGCACATGGTAGGCGCAGTGCTGGGTTGGCTGGCCTATCTGGCCTCGCCCACCTACCGGCGGCGCTTCCGCGAGAACGTGGCCCAGGCCGGGATTGCCCCGCGCCAGGCGCGCCGCGCGATTGCCGAAGCCGGCAAGCTGGTGACCGAGCTACCCTGGCTGTGGCTGCGTCCGCGCGCCGAGAAGCTACCGAAAATCACTTGGCAGGGCGTGGAGCTGCTGGAGGCCGCGCTGGCCCAGGGCAAGGGCCTGGTGTTCATGACGCCGCATGTGGGTAGCTTCGAAGTCGTGCCGCAGGCACATGCGGCGCGCTTCAGCGCGCAGTACGGCGACATGACGATTCTGTACAAACCGTCCAAGTTCGCCTGGCTGGACGCCCTGCTGAAAGATGCCCGCTCGGCCCCCGGCCTGGAGGCCGCGCCCACCACCACGGGCGGTGTGCGCATGCTGCTCAAGTCGCTGAAGCAGGGCCGGGTGGTCGGTATGCTGCCCGACCAGGTGCCCGGCGAGGGCCAGGGCGTGTGGGCGCCGTTTTTTGGCCGGCCGGCCTACACCATGACCCTGGCTTTACGTTTGGCGCGCCAGACCGGGGCGCCAATACTGGTAGCCTTGGGCGACCGCCTGCCCTGGGGGCGTGGTTATGTGATCCATGTGCACCCCCTGCAGCTGCCGCTGGACCAAGGCGACGAGGTCGCGGCCGCCGCGCTGAACGCCGCCATGGAAGACCTGATCCGCCAACGCCCTGGCATGTACCTCTGGAGCTACGCGCGCTACAAGCAGCCGCGGCCAGAATCCCGTCCCTAACTGGAATTTAGATGTTTTCGCATGCAGTGATTGTTTTGATGCGCGTGCTGGCGCGCCTGCCGCTGGCCTGGCTGCGGGCTGTCGGCGCCGCCCTGGGCGTGCTGCTGTTCCAGCTGCTGCGCTCGCGACGGAAAGTGGCGAATACCAATCTTTTGCTATGCTTTCCAGAGCTGTCTGCGCAGGAGCGGCGTGCGCTGGTGCGCAAAATCTTCATACATTTCACCCAGGCCTGGCTGGACCGTGGCTGGCTCTGGCACGGCCCGCCCGAGCGCACCTTGCAGCGCCTGAAGATCGTCGGCGACGTGGCCCAGCTGGACGGTGACACGCCAACGGTGCTGTTCGTGCCGCATTTCGTCGGCCTGGACGCGGGCGCCACCGCCTTGTCGCAGCAGGTGTCGCGCGACTTCAACACCATCTTCACCCCGCAGTCGAACCAGGTGATGGACGCCTGGATCGCCGAAGGCCGGCAGCGCTTTGGCAATGCGCGCCTGTTCGATCGGCGCCAGGGCGTCAAGGAAATCGTTGCCTCGCTGCGCCAGGGCCAGCCGCTGTACCTGCTGCCGGACATGGACTTTGGCGCCAAGGATGCGTTTTTTGTGCTGTTCTACGGTGTGGCCGCGGCCACCGTGCCGTCGCTGTCGCGCTTCGCCCGGCTGGGCCGCGCCAAGGTGGTGCCGGTGCTGACGCGGATGACGCCGACCGGCTACGAGGTGGACATCCTGCCGGCCTGGGAGGACTTCCCCACCAACGACGCCGAGGCCGATACCGCGCTGATGAATCGGCGCCTGCAGGACTACATCGCCACCATGCCCGAGCAGTACTTCTGGGTCCACAAACGCTTCAAGACCCGGCCGCCGGGAGCGGCCGAGGTGTATTGATGTTTGCTATGGTTTTGGTAGCTGCTGGCGCAGTTGGAATATGCGCCAGAAGCCGAAAAGACGCTTAATCTTCGTCGAGGTTTTCTGGCTCGTCCAGCGGCGCAGGGGCCGCCGCTGCCGGGGTGTCCTTGACCACCGGGTGGGCCCACTGCCAGAGCAACTGGCTGGCTTCGTCGATGCCCTGCTTCTTGAGCGCGGAGAACAGCTTGACCTCGCCGCCGCCGGCCTGCAGCCGCGCAATCGACAAGGCCTTGGTGGCTTCCTCGCGGTTCAGCTTGTCGGCCTTGGTCAGCAGGATCAGGAACTTCAGGCCTTCGGCGACCCGGGGGCGCACGATGTCGAGCAGGATCTCGTCCAGCTCGGTCAGGCCGTGGCGCGGATCGCACATCATCACGATGCCGACCAGGTTTTCACGCGTCACCAGGTAATTGGCCATCACCTGCTGCCAGCGGATCTTGTCGGCCTTGGGCACGGCCGCATAGCCGTAGCCGGGCAAATCGGCCAGCACGGCGTCGGTCACGCCCTGTTTACCCAGGCTGAACAGGTTGATGTTCTGGGTACGGCCGGGCTTCTTGGAGGCGTAGGCCAGTTGCTTTTGCTGCGTCAAGGTGTTGATGCAGGTGGATTTGCCAGCATTCGAGCGGCCGACGAAGGCGATCTCGGGCACGGTCAGCGGCGGCAGGTGGTGCAGCTGGGGCGCGGTGGTCAGGAATTTGGCCGTGTGCATCCAGCCCGAGGCTATGACGGCCTGGCTTTTCAGGGGGGGCTGGGGGCCGCGGGGCGCGCCGGATGGGCTCGCCGAGGAGCCATCGGTGGGCGGTGTAGAGGTAGGGATCATGCAATCTTCAGTAGGTTCTCAGCGAGAGAACCGGGCCTGCATTGTAGAATCATTGGGTTGTACGCCCTAGAACAGACAATAGACACACCCCTCGATATGAAGCTTCTTGTCTCCTTGCTTACCGCCGTCGCGCTGGCCGCTCCCCTGATGTCGGCCTCGGCCAACGAAGAAAAAGCCGCAGCGCCCGTGGCCGCCAAACCAGATCTGGTCAAGGGCGAGGCCAGCTTCACCGCTGTATGCGCAGCCTGCCATGGAGCCGATGGCAACTCGGGCATCCCGGCCAACCCCAAGCTGGCGCAGCAGCACCCCGAATACCTGGTCAAGCAGCTGCAGGAATTCAAGTCCGGCAAGCGCAACAACGCCATCATGAAGGGTTTTGCCACCACTTTGAGCGATGAAGACATGCGCAACATCGCTTTCTGGACCGCCTCCAAGAAAGCCAAGCCGGGCTTCGCCAAAGACAAAGAGCTGGTCGCCCTGGGCGAGCGCATCTACCGCGGCGGCATTGCCGACCGCCAGATCGCCGCCTGCGCCGGCTGCCACAGCCCCAATGGCGCCGGCATTCCGGCCCAGTACCCGCGCCTGGGTGGCCAGCACGCCGACTATGTGGCCAGCCAGCTGACCACCTTCCGCGACGGTGGCCGCAAGAACAGCCCGCAAATGACCCAGGTGGCCGCCAAATTGAACGACCGCGAGATCAAAGCTGTAGCCGACTATATCGCCGGCCTGCATTGATGCTGGCTGTGCGCGGCGTTCTCTAGGGAACCAAGCGCCCAGTTCACACCCTAAAAGGGCGGGCCATCTCTGATGGCCCGCCCTTTTTAGATTCTGTTACCGAAGCCTTTTACCGCTCCATGTCAGTTACCACCCACGGCGTTCGCGTCAAAACCGGCTCCCATGCGCTGCGCTCTGCGGTGGAGCTGCTGTCGTCGATGCGGTTCTCGATCTCGCTGTTGACGGTGATCTGCATCGCCTCGGTGATCGGTACGGTGCTCAAGCAGCAGGAGCCGCTGGTCAACTACGTGAACCAGTTCGGCCCGTTCTGGGCCCAGGTGTTTGCCACCGCCAGCCTGACCACGGTGTACAGCGCCTGGTGGTTCATGCTGATTCTGGCGTTTCTGGTGCTCAGCACCTCGCTGTGCATCGCCCGCAGCACGCCCAAGATCCTGGCCGACTTCAAGATATTCAAGGAAAACATCCGCGAGCAAAGCCTGAAAGCCTTTGCGCACCGGGCCGAAGCCGGCCTGGACGAGCCACCCGAAGCTGCGGCCCGGCGCATCGGCCAAACCCTGGTCAGCGGCGGCTGGAAGGTCAAGCTGCAGCAACGTGACAATGGCTGGATGGTGGCGGCCAAGGCCGGCGCCGCCAACAAGCTGGGCTATATCGCCGCGCACAGTGCCATCGTGCTGATCTGCCTGGGCGGCTTGTTCGACGGCGATCTGGTGGTCAAGGCGCAGATGCTGCTCAACGGCAAGTCTGCCTACACCGGCGGCGGGCTGATCGCCGATGTGGCCCCCGCGCACCGGCTGGGCCCGAACAACCCGACCTTCCGCGGCAACATCCTGGTGGCCGAGGGCACGCAGTCCAGCACCGCCATCCTGAACCAGGCCGACGGCGTGGTGGTGCAAGACCTGCCGTTTGCCATCGAACTGAAGAAATTCATCGTCGAGTACTACTCGACCGGCATGCCCAAGCTGTTTGCCAGCGACATCGTGATCCACGACAAGGAAACCGGCGCCGCCATTCCCGCGCGGGTCGAGGTCAACCACCCGGCCAATTACAAGGGAGTGGAAATCTACCAATCCAGCTTTGACGATGGCGGCTCGGCGGTCAAACTGCGCGCTGTGCCGATGGCGGCCGCCACCAAGCCGTTCGAGATCGAGGGCGTGATCGGCGGCAGCTCGCAGCTGGCCAAGGGCGCGGACGGCGAGAAGCTGAGCCTGGAATACACGGCTTTGCGCGTCATCAACGTCGAGAACTTCGGCGCCAACGGCGCGCCGGGCGTGGATGTGCGCAAGGTCGATCTGCGCCACGCCATCGACTCCCGCCTGGGCGCGGCCAACAAGACCCAGACCGAGAAAGTGCTGCGCAACGTCGGTCCCAGCATTACCTACAAGCTGCGCGATGCCGCCGGCCAGGCGCGCGAATTCCACAACTACATGCTGCCCGTAGACACTGGCGACGGCGTGCCCTCGTACCTGCTGGGCATGCGCGAGAACCCGGTGGATGCCTTCCGCTACCTGCGGATTCCGGTGGACGCGCAGGGCGAGATGGGCACCTTCTTGCGGCTGCGCGCGGCGCTGGCCGACCCGGCGGTGCGCACTCAGGCGGTGCAGCGCTATGCGGCCCATGCGGTCGACCGCTCGCGCCCCGAGCTGGCCCAGCAGTTGGCCCAGTCGGCCGACCGGGCCATGGCCTTGTTTGCCGGCAGCGCGCCCACCGGCAAGGGGGCGGCCCTCGGCGGCCTGCAGGCGATTGCCGATTTCATGGAAACCAATGTGCCCGAGGCCGAGCGGGCCCGGGCCGGCGAAGTGTTGGTGCGCATACTGAATGGCGTATTGTTTGAGCTAGCGCAAATCACCCAGGAGCAGGCGGGTTTACAACCGCTAGAGCCGAACGAGAAAACCCAGGGCTTCATGACCCAGGCCGTGCTGGCGCTGAGCGATGCGCAGCTCTACCCCGCGCCCATGGCCTTCCAGCTGACCGACTTCACCCAGGTGCAGGCCAGCGTATTCCAGGTGGCACGTGCACCGGGCAAGAAGGTGGTGTATCTTGGCTGCGCTTTCCTGATCCTGGGCGTGTTTGCCATGCTGTATGTGCGTGAGCGCCGCGTCTGGGTCTGGCTCAGTGCCCGCGACGGCCTGACCCATGCCTCCATGGCCTTGTCCACCAACCGCAAGACGCTGGACGGCGACCGCGAATTTGACCACCTCAAGAGCAAACTCATTGGGGCGAAAGACTGACATGAACACTGCAACCGCACCCGCCACGATACAGCTCCACGAAGCCTACCTGTCCCGCCGCAACCCGTTTGACTGGCTGTTTGCGGTGCTGGTGCTGGCCGGCGGCCTGTTCGCCTTCAGCCGCTACATGGACTTCATGGATGTCTATGAAAAAGGCATTCTGCTGGCCGCCATGCCGGCCGCCATCTGGGTCGGCTGGTTCTGGCGCCCGCTGCGGGGGCTGATGCTGGTGGTGGCGGCGCTGTCCTTGCTGGCCATCTGGTGCTACCAGGTGGACGGGCAGGGCAGCCTGCCGCGCTCGGAAACCGTGTTCTGGCTCAAGTACTTTTTGTCCAGCCAGTCGGCGATTCTGTGGATGAGCGTGCTGTTCTTCATGGCCACACTGTTCTATTGGCTGGGCATGGCTTTTTCGGGCAGCAACAGCGCCAGCATGGAGGCCATTGGCTCGCGCATCGTCTGGGTGGCGGTGACCATGGCCCTGGTGGGCACCATGGTGCGCTGGTACGAGAGCTACCTGATCGGCGCCGATGTAGGCCATATCCCGGTCAGCAACCTGTACGAAGTGTTCGTGCTGTTCTGCTGGCTGACCGCCACCTTCTACCTGTACTTTGAAGCCCAGTACAACACCCGCGCCCTGGGTGCCATGGTGCTGCTGGTGGTAAGTGCGGCCGTGGGCTTTTTGCTCTGGTACACCGTGGTGCGCGAGGCGCATGAGATACAGCCCCTGGTGCCGGCGCTCAAAAGCTGGTGGATGAAGCTGCATGTGCCCGCCAACTTCATCGGCTACGGCACGTTTGCGCTGGCCGCCATGGTGGCGTTTGGTTACCTGATCAAGCAGCAGGCCGACGAGACCCGCTGGTACAAGCTGACGCCGCTGTGGCTGCTGGGCATTGTGCTGTGTTTCATGCCGCTGGTGTTCCGCAAGACCACCACCGAGGCCGGTGGCAGCTACTGGGCGGTGTACCTGGGGATTTCGGCGTTGATCATGGGCACGATCCTGTGGGGTCGTAAACGGATTGCCTCGCGCCTGCCCAGCATCGAGATCCTGGACGACGTGATGTACAAGTCCATCGCCGTCGGCTTTGCCTTCTTCACCATCGCCACCGTGCTCGGCGCCCTGTGGGCGGCCGAGGCCTGGGGCGGCTACTGGAGCTGGGACCCGAAGGAGACCTGGGCGCTGATCGTCTGGCTGAACTACGCGGCCTGGCTGCACATGCGCCTGATGAAGGGCTTGCGCGGCACGATGGCGGCCTGGTGGGCGCTGGCCGGCCTGGGCGTGACCAGTTTCGCCTTCCTGGGCGTGAACATGTTCCTCAGCGGACTACACAGCTACGGAACCTTGTAACGGGCTGGGCTCACCCCCAGGCTGCGCCAAGCCCCTTGCAGGGGGCGATACCAGCGGCCCGGCGGAGCCGGTTCCACGGTATCTCTGGAAGTGTGTCGTTGCACTGCGAAGGAACCTTGTAAGATTTTTTCGTCTCCGACGACTGATAGCCACACATCCAAGGAACCCCCATGCTGATCAAGAACTCTGCCAACGGCTTTGACCACCCCGCCTCCAGCGAGATCACGCCGCAGCGCGTGTACGAGGGGCGGCGTGACATGGTGAAACTGATGGCCAGCGGCGTGGCCGGGGCCGCCTTGGCCAGTTGGGCGGGCCGCGAAGCCCTGGCCCAGGGCTCGGGCAAGTTGGCGCCTTTAGTGGGCGGCAAGTCGTCCGTGGCCGGCGCCAATGTGATGGAAAAGCCCACGGCCTACAAAGACGCCAGCAGCTACAACAATTTCTACGAGTTCGGCACCGACAAAGCCGATCCCGCGCAGAACGCCCACACCTTGAAGATCACGCCCTGGGCGGTGGAGGTCGAGGGTATGGTCAAGAAGCCCGCCAAATACACGCTGGAAGACTTGCTGAAACTGGCCCCGATGGAAGAGCGCATCTACCGCCTGCGCTGCGTCGAGGGCTGGTCGATGGTGATCCCCTGGGTCGGCTATTCGCTGAGCTCGCTGATCAAGCTGGTCGAGCCGACCAGCAGCGCCAAGTATGTCGAGTTCGTCACCCTGGCCGACCCCAAGACCATGCCCTTCGTCGGCTCCCGCGTGCTGCAGTGGCCGTATGTGGAAGGCCTGCGCATGGACGAAGCCATGCACCCCTTGGCGCTGCTGACCTTTGGCATGTACGGCGAGGTGCTGCCGAACCAGAACGGCGCGCCGGTGCGCATGGTCCTGCCCTGGAAGTACGGCTTCAAGAGCGGCAAGAGCATCGTCAAGATCCGCTTCACCGACAAGCAGCCGGCCACCGCCTGGAACAAGGCTGCAGCCAATGAATACGGCTTTTTCTCCAACGTGAACCCCGACGTGGACCACCCGCGCTGGAGTCAGGCCACCGAGCGCCGCATCGGCGAAGACGGCTTGTTCGCCAAGAAGCGCAAGACACTCGTGTTCAATGGCTACGAGGCCCAGGTCGGCCAGCTGTATGCCGGGATGGATTTGAAGAAGAACTTCTGATGGCCACGCTGTCCAAAGCGCTGCTGCACCCTGCCGCCAAGCCGCTGCTGTTCGCGGCCTGCCTGCTGCCCTTCATCTGGCTGGTCTATGGCGCGTTCACCGATGGGCTGGGGGCGAACCCGGCCGAATACCTGATCCGCTCCACTGGTGACTGGACCTTGCGCTTTCTCTGCATCGTGCTGGCCGTCACGCCTTTGCGCACCATCAGCAACACCCCCGCGCTGGCGCGGTTCCGGCGCATGCTGGGGCTGTTTGTGTACTTCTATGTGCTGCTGCACCTGCTGAGCTACAGCGGTTTCGACATGGGTTTTGACCTGGCGGACATCGCCAAGGACATTGCCAAGCGGCCGTTCATCCTGGTCGGCTTTAGTGCTTTTGTACTGCTGACGCCGCTGGCGGCCACCTCGTTCAACCGCGCGATCAAGGCCCTGGGCGCCAAGCGCTGGCAGACCTTGCACAAGCTGGTCTACCTGATCGCCGGGCTGGGCTTGCTGCACTTCTTCTGGATGCGGGCCGGCAAGAACAACTTTGCCGAGGTAGCGGTCTACGCCGCCATCATTGCCGTGCTGCTGGGTTGGCGCGTCGCCCAGTATTTAAAGAAAAAAGGCCTGCAGCGCTTATCTGATAAGCGCGTGCAGCTATAAAAATAATAGTTTTTGTCTAGGCGATGCGACTCTCGAAGCGCAGCTGGTCGGCAATCGTTTCGCGCACCCGGATCAGATGGGCTTGCGGACCGTCGACCAGCACTTCGGCCGCACGGCCCCGGCTGTTGTAGTTGCTGGCCATGCTCATGCAGTAGGCGCCGGCCGATAAAACACCGAGCAGATCGCCGGGCTGTACCGCCAGATCGCGGTCGCGGCCGATCCAGTCGCCGCTTTCGCAGACCGGGCCCACCACGTCGTACTGCGTCGTGGTGCCAGCGCGCGGCGCCAGCGGGGCGATGTGGTGGAAAGCCTGGTACATCGCCGGGCGCGGCAGGTCGTTCATGGCGGCATCGATGATGCAGAAGTTCTTTTGCTCGCCGGGCTTGAGGTACAGCACCTCGGTGATGCAGACGCCGGCGTTGCCGACCAGGGAGCGGCCCGGCTCGATCATCAGCTGGCGCTGGCCGTAGCCGCGTGCGTCCAGCTTGGCCAGCAGCTTGCGCCACAGCACATCGGCCTCGGGCGGGGTGTCGCCCTGGTAGTTGATGCCCAGGCCGCCGCCGAAGTCGATGTGGTGCAGGGTGATGCCGGCGGCTTCGATCGCGTCCACCAGGTCCAGCACCCGGTCCATCGCGTCCAGATACGGGGTTTCTTCGGTGATCTGCGAGCCGATGTGGCAGTCGATACCGACCACCTGCAGGCCGGGCAGGCTGGCCGCGCGCTGGTAGGTGGCGAGGGTGTCTTCGTGGGCGATGCCGAACTTGTTGCCCTTGAGCCCGGTGGAGATGTAGGGGTGGGTCTTGGGATCCACATTCGGGTTCACGCGGATGCTGATGGGCGCGCGCAAGCCTAGCGACAGGGCGACTTCGTTCAGCACTTCCAGCTCGGCCGTACTCTCCACATTGAAGCAGCCGATGCCGGCCTGCAGCGCCTGGCGCATTTCGGCGCGGGTTTTGCCCACGCCAGAGAAGATCACCTTGGCTGGCACCGCGCCAGCGGCCAGCACGCGCTCCAGCTCGCCACTGGAGACGATGTCAAAACCGCAGCCGGCCTCGGCAAATACCTGCAGCACGCCCAGCGAGGAGTTGGCCTTCATGGCGTAGCAGATCTGCGCGTTGCGGCCGGCAAAGCCACGCTGGTAGGCGGCCAGCGCGTCCAGCATGGAGGCTTTGGAATAGACGAACAGTGGCGTGCCGTGGGCTTGGGCCAGTGCGCTGAGGGCTTGGCCTTCCACGCACAAGGCGTTGTCTTGGTAGGCGATGTGGGGATGGCCGGGAAGGGGTAGGGTGGTCATGGTGGCTTACACAAAAAGATGGGCAATGTTAGGGCGGCGGCCGGCGCCGGCCAATAGCAGATGCAAGGTGTTGGCCGCGAACGGCCTGGGTTTTGCAAGCGATGTGGCGATCTCGCCTGCATTCCCTGGTGGATCAGGGCGCCGAGGCCGGTGCCGCAGGTTTCAGGGCTTCGGGGGTCAGGGTTTGGGGCAGGGTAGCGCGGCGGGCTGCAGCGGCTTCTGACGGGTGGTAGAGGTCGCCTTTTTGGCCGCAGCCTGCTAAAACGACCATGACGCCCGCAAGGCAGACGGGGCTGACTAGAATTTGGATTAACTTCAACATAGCGAAATTGTATGACCGACCCTGAATTCATGGACCGCGCGGAAATTTTGCTCAAGGCAGTCGAGGCGAACTGCGACCGTATCAACGACAGCACCGATGCCGATATCGACAACCAGCGCACCGGCGGCATGGTGACGCTGACCTTTCCCAACCGCAGCCAGATCATCATCAACCTGCAAAAACCGCTGCAGGAAATATGGATGGCCGCCAAGTCGGGCGGCTACCACTATAAATTTAATAGCGACCAGTGGATGGATACCAAGGGCCAGGGCGAGTTTTTTGCCAGCCTGACGCGCGATGCGAGCGCGCAAGCCGGCGAGCCGCTCACCTTTACCGCCTGATCAGTTCTTGAACAGGTCCATGATGCGGTTCCGCTCTTCCGCCGCGGGCGGGGTGGGTGTGGCACCCTCTGCGCCCGGAGTGGGCAGTTTGTCGTCCAGCCCCAGGCTGGTCACACCGGTGTTGCGCGCATATTCGGTATAGAACCAGTCGCCGCCCGAGTTGGTCACGCCTTCCGGCGCCACCTGGGCGACCACTGGCACGCCGCTGAGCGCGGTTTCCATGAAGTTGATCCATACCGGCAGGCTTAGGCCGCCGCCGGTCTCGCGCGCGCCCAGGTTGCGCGGCGTGTCATAGCCAATCCAGGTGATGGCCGCCAAGGTCGGCTGGTAGCCGGCGAACCAGGCATCGATAGAGTCGTTGGTGGTGCCGGTTTTGCCGTACACATCGGGCCGTTTGAGGATGCGCTGGGCCGACGCGGCCGTGCCGCGCAAGGTGACCTCGCCCAGCAGGTTGGTCATCATGAAGGCGTTGCGGGCGCTGATGGTGCGCATCGATTCGTCCAGCACCGGCACCTTGGTTTCGACTAGAACCCGGCCCTTCTGGTCCGTCACCTTGGATACCAACCACGGGTTGACGCGGTAGCCGCCGTTGGCGAAGACCGAGTAGGCCGTGGCCATCTGCATCGGCGTCACCGAGCCCGCGCCCAGCGCCATGGTGAGGTAGGCCGGATGCTTTTCGGCCTCGAAGCCGAAGTGGGTGATCCATTCCTGGGCTTTTTGCGGGCCGACGGCCTGCAGCAGGCGGATGGAAACCATATTTTTGGACTTGGCCAGCGCGGTGCGCATGGTCATCGGGCCTTCGAATTTACCGTCGTAGTTCTTCGGTTCCCAGGGCTGGCCGCCGGTGACTCCGGCATCAAAGAACAAGGGGGCATCGTTGACGATGGTGGCCGGGGTGAAGCCATGTTCCAGCGCGGCCGAATAAATGAAGGGTTTGAAGCTGGAGCCCGGCTGGCGCCAGGCCTGCGTCACGTGGTTGAATTTGTTCTTCTGGAAGTCGAAGCCGCCCACCAGGGCCTTGATGGCGCCGTCGCGCGGGTCGAGTGCGACAAAAGCGCCTTCCACCTCGGGTAGCTGGGTGATTTCCCAGGTGTTCTTGGGTGTTTTGGTGACGCGGATGATGGCGCCGCGCCGGATCTTGATGTTTGGCGGAGCCTTGTCCGCCAGACCCGACTGCGCGGGTTTCAGACCGTCGCCAATGATCTCCACGGGGTCGCCATTGCCGCGCACGGCGGTGATCTTCTTGGGGTTGGCATCCAGCACCACGGCCGACATGACGTCGCCGTTGTCGGGGTGGTCGACCAGGGCGTCGTCAATTGCATCGTCGAGTTCTGCCGGTTCCTTGGGCAGGGTGACGAACTTTTCGGGGCCGCGGTAGATCTGGCGGCGTTCGAAATCCATCAGTCCTTTGCGCAGGGCTTTGTAGGCAGCGTCCTGGTCGTCGGCCTTGAGGGTGGTGTAGACGTTCAAGCCCCGGGTATAGGTTTCTTCTCCGTACTGGGCAAACATCAGCTGGCGTACGGTTTCCGTCACGTATTCGGCGTGGATGCGGCTATTGCTGGCACCCGAACGCACTTTGAGTTCTTCCTTGCGCGCAGCGGCGGCCTGGTCTTCGGTAATGAAGCCGTTTTCTTCCATGCGGGTGATGATGTACAGCTGGCGCACCCGGGCACGCGAGGGGTTGGTGATCGGGTTGTAGGCCGACGGCGCTTTGGGCAGGCCGGCCAGCATGGCAGCTTCGGCGATGCTGATGTTCTTCAGCGGCTTGCCGAAATAGGTTTCCGCGGCTGCGGCAAAGCCATAGGCGCGATTGCCCAGGAAAATCTGGTTCATATAGATCTCCAGAATCTGGTCTTTGCTCAGCGCGTGTTCCAGCTTGAAGGTCAGCAGGATTTCGTAGATCTTGCGGGTATAGCTTTTTTCTGCCGATAGATAGACATTGCGCGCGACCTGCATAGTGATGGTGGATGCGCCCTGGCTCTTCATGCGGCCCAGGTTGGCCAGTGCGGCACGCACCATGCCTTTGTAGTCCACGCCGCCATGCTGGTAGAAACGCGAGTCTTCGATGGCCAGTACCGCATCTTTCATGACCTGCGGGATTTGTTTGATGGGCGTGAGGCTGCGGCGTTCTTCGCCGAACTCACCCAGCAGGATTCCTTCCGCAGAGAAAACCCGAAGTGGCAACTTGGGGCGGTAATCGGAGAGTTCGGAGATATCGGGCAGATTCGGGTAGGCCACCGCCAGGGCTAGCCCGATGACGAGTGCCAGCGCCAGTGCCCCAGCCAGGACCAGGCCTGCACACCAGGTCAGCAGACGTAGCAACCAGGCGAGCGGGCCGGTGCGCGGCTTCTCGGCGGCTTTGGGGGCGGTGGAAGAAGGTTTTGAAGACATAGAAAACAGCGAACCCGTTGGCAAATAAGTAGGGGGAGGCAAATGTGTTGGCCCATTTTGCCTTTACGCTAGGCGCTATCGGCGAAGGCGGGCTCGCAGTGGCTCAACGGCTACGATTGTTCGCTATGTGATTGCTGCCGCGTGTACTTTTGGCAACGGTCTGTAGATTTACCGATGGAAATATGCTTTGCTGGGGGGTAGTCTTGCTGATAGCATGCCCAGGAATTGTTAAATTTTGTAGCATCTTGCTCAGCACCGGGAGAAAGATTTGGTCTCATTGGGATCGTTGTTCAGTCGTAAACCCCAGCCTTTGCTGGGTTTAGACATCAGCTCATCCAGTCTCAAGTTGGTAGAGCTCGACCATGACGCCATCGGAAACCTGGTGCTCAAACGCTGTGCTATTGAGCCTTTGGAGCGCGGGTGGATCACCGACGGCAACATTGAAAAATTCGATGAAGTCGCAGAGGCCGTGCGCCGGCTGGTCAAAAAAAGCGGTACCCGCACCAAGAATGTCGCCATGGCTTTGCCGCCTTCTGCGGTGATTACCAAGCGGATTATTTTGCCCGGCGGCCTCTCGGATATGGAGCTGGAGGTGCAGGTCGAATCCGAGGCCAACCAGTACATCCCCTTTTCTTTGGATGAGGTGAGCCTGGATTTCTGTGTGGTCGGTCCCAGCGCCAGCTCCGCCGGCGATGTGGAGGTGCTGATTGCCGCCTCGCGTAAAGAGAAGGTGCAGGACCGGCAAGGTTTGGCCGAGGCGGCGGGGTTGCACCCCGTGATTCTGGATATTGAGTCCTACTCTTCCCGGTTGGCGACCTCGCGCTTGATTGAGCGCATGCCCAATAAAGGGGCGGACACCATGGTCGCGCTGTTTGAGGTCGGTGCCCTGACTACCAGCATGCAGGTCATTTGCAATGACGAAGTGCTGTACGAACGCGACCAAGCCTTTGGTGGCGCCCAGCTGACCCAGCTGATCGTGCGGCAGTACGGCTTTTCGGCCGAGGAGGCAGAGTCCAAGAAGCGTAGTGGTGAATTGCCAGAAGACTATGGCACCACGGTGCTTCAGCCGTTTGTAGAGAGTCTGGCTCAGGAGATTGGCCGGGCATTGCAGTTTTTCTTTACGAGCACTCCGCACAACAAGGTGGATCAGGTAATGCTGGCCGGTGGATCTGCCGCGCTGCCGGGACTTACCGAAGCTGTGACCCAGCATTCATCTTTCACTTGCAGCTTGGCAAATCCATTCGATGGCATGGAGATGGGCGACGACGTCCGTTTGAAAAAAATGATGCGTGAAGCGCCTTCGTATCTGACCTCGTGCGGATTGGCGATGCGGAGGTTTCTGCAGTGATTCTTATCAATCTATTGCCGCACCGAGAGGCGGCCAGAGCGCGGCGGCGCGAGACCTTCAATGTCATGCTTGCGGCTTCTGCCTTGCTGGGCGGGGTGTTGATTGGTGTTGGCTTTCTTTGGTATGAGGCACAAATCTCTGGACAGCAGGAGCGCAATGCGTTCTTGAACAAAGAGATCGCTGTGCTGGATGGGCAGATCAAGGAAATCGCGAACATCGAGGCTGAAATTAAAGCTTTGACAGAGCGGCAGAAAGCCGTAGAAGACTTGCAAGCCGACCGTAATTTGCCGGTTCATTTGTTGAATGAGCTGGTGAAACAGCTGCCAGATGGAACTTACATCACCAGCCTGAAGCAGGAGAATCAAAGCGTAACTATCCAGGGTGTGGCCCAGTCGAACGAGCGCGTATCTGAGTTGTTGCGCAATCTGGCGAATAACACGCCTTGGTTGTCGCGGCCCGATCTGGTTGAAATTGTGGCCAGTACTGTCAGCCTGAGTCCGCGTGACCAGCGCCGGGTAGCGAAATTTAATTTGCGGGTACGTCTAATGCGTTCTAGCGAAGTGCAAAAAGCGGGTGAAACGGCGGCAACTGCTGCGGTTGCCACTCCATAGCAAGAGTGTCATGGCAAAAAAACCTTCAATAGATATTGATTTCAAGGCCTTGCAAGACAGCCTCCAAAGGCAGTTTCGTGACTTGAATCCCAACGATCCGTCGGTGTGGCCGGTCGTGCCACGTTCGCTGCTGTTTTTGGTGGTCGTGGTCGCCGTGGTTGCAGGTCTTTGGTACGCCTGGCTGAGCAGCTACGAAGAGGAACTGATTGTTGAGCAAACCAAGGAGGTTGAGCTACGTGAGGCCTATAAAACTCGCTTGGTCAAAGCAGTGAATCTGGATGCACTGAAGAAGCAGCGTGAGCAAGTGCAGCAATACGTCACACAGCTTGAAAAGCAGTTGCCAAGCAAAGCCGAGATGGCCGCACTTTTGTCCGACGTAAATCAAGCCGGTTTGGGACGTAGCTTGCAGTTTGAGTTGTTTCGTCCAGGCCAGGTGGTGGTTAAAGATTACTACGCAGAGTTGCCTATCTCTGTGCGGGTAACTGGCCGCTACCATGATATTGGTGCGTTTGCATCCGATGTCGCTAATTTGTCCCGGATCGTTACTTTGAATAATTTGTCTATTAATCCGGCTCAGGATGGAAATCTTTCCATGGAAGTCACAGCACGAACCTTCCGCTATTTGGATGCAGATGAAATTGCCGCGCAGAAGCCGGGGGCTAAAAAATGAAATGGCTTCCTTTATGTCTATCTGGCATTTTGGGTTTTGTATTGGTTGGCTGTAGCGTTTCCGGTGAAGATGAGTTGCGTCAATGGATGAGTGAGCAACGCAGCCAGGTACACCCCAAGGTTATGCCCTTGGTTGAGCCTAAGAAGTTCTTGCCCCAGGCCTATACCCAAGAAGCGGCCGTGGACCCTTTCAGTCTGCAAAAGCTGACGCAGGCGCTCAAGCGCGATTCGACACAGAGCGTCGCCAATACGGCTTTAATTGCGCCAGAGTTGGCTAGGCGCAAAGAGGCTTTGGAGGCCTACCCGGTTGATTCCATGGCCATGGTTGGCAGCCTGCGCAAGGCAGGTCAGCCAGTAGCTCTGCTGCGTATTGACAATCTGCTCTACCAAGTGCGGGTGGGAAATTACCTCGGCTTGAACTACGGTCGAGTTACTAAGATTGACGAGTCTGAGTTGACCTTGCGTGAAATTGTCCAAGATTCGACGGGAGACTGGGTTGAGCGGTCCGCTAGTTTGGTGCTACAAGAGGGAGCGAAATGAATAAGCAGAATCAAATGGGGTGGCACATGCTAGATCGATTAGCCGGAGCTTTGGTCTTGGTCTTGGCATCCGTAGCCGCGCAGGCGCAAACTGCGATTGAATCCGTTACGGGCTCAATCCAAAGCGGCTCCGAAGTAATTCGTATCGATCTGAGTGACGCATTGACAGCATTGCCATCGGGGGTCTCTATCCAATCTCCTGCACGGATTGCATTGGATTTTCCGGGCGTATCCAGCAATGTGGGGCGTTCGGCTATCGAAGTGAATCAGGGTAACCTGCGTTCAGTCAACGTCGTGCAGGTGGGTGACCGTTCGCGCGTGGTTTTAAATTTGAAACAAGCCACTTCTTATAAGGCGGAGCTCAAAGGCAAGTCGATTTTGGTGGTGCTGGATGCGGTAGCTGTTGCAGCACCAGCAGTAGGTGCTGCGCCGACTTTTGCCGATGCTGGCAGCCGTGATAAAGCGCCTCTCAAAGACATTGACTTCCGCCGTGGAGACGACAACGTCGGGCGAATCATTGTGTCCCTCAAGAATAGCCAGGTCGGCGTGGATGTTCGCCAGCAAGGGCAAAACCTGGTAGTGGAGTTTTTGAACTCTACCTTGCCCGAGGGCCTGCGCCGTCGCCTTGACGTAGCTGATTTTGGCACGCCTGTGCAAACCGTAACAACCACGCAGTTGGGAGACCGTGTTCGAATGGTGGTTGAGCCCAAAGGTGCTTGGGACCATAGTGCGTACCAAAGTGACGGGCAATTCGTTGTCGAAGTGCGCCAGCAAAAAGTGGACGCGACCAAGTTGGTTCAAGGCCCGGGTTATTCGGGTGAAAAACTGTCTTTGAACTTCCAGAATATTGAGGTTCGTGCACTGTTGCAGGTGATTGCTGATTTCACAAACTTCAACGTGGTGACATCAGACTCCGTAACGGGTTCCGTTACCCTGCGCTTGAAGGATGTGCCTTGGGACCAAGCGTTGCAAATTATCATGGATGCCAAGGGCCTGGGAATGCGCAAGTCAGGTTCGGTGTTGTGGATTGCCCCGAAAGATGAAATTGATGCTCGCACGCGCAAGGATCTTGAGTCGGCTGCATCCATGCAGGCGTTGGAGCCTTTGCAGACCCAGTCTTTTCAGCTGAATTACGCCAAGGCGTCGGATATCGTTACCCAACTGGGGGGCTCAGCGATCGGTACTCCGAACAGCGGACCCCGTTTCCTCAGTTCACGTGGTACAGCGATTTCTGAGCCGCGCACCAATCAGATCTTTGTGAATGACATCCCCAGCCGTCTTGCGGCCGTGCAGGATCTCATCAAGAAGCTCGACATTGCGGTCCGCCAAGTACTGATCGAAGCGCGTATTGTGGAGGCGTCGGACACTTTTGGTAAATCTTTGGGTGTCAAGCTAGGGTCCACTGCCGGAAGTTCCACAACCGCAGGCGTTGCTGCAGGCAGCGTCGGTTTGACGGGTAATACACGCTTTACGGTCGGCACCAGCTATAGCAATGTCACTGCCAGCAACGGCTCCAGTGGTTCTGCTGTGGATACCAGTAGCAACTTTGTCAACCTGCCTGCGGTCGGGCAGGGCGGCTATGACGCAGCTTCGTTTGCGTTGTCGATATTCAGCAGTGCGGCCAATCGGTTCCTGAATCTCGAAATATCGGCTTTAGAGAACGATGGCAAAGGCAAGCTGGTATCCAGCCCGCGTATAGTTACTGCGGATCAAACAAAAGCTTTGATCGAGCAGGGTACTGAGTTTCCTTACCAACAGGCAACTTCTAGCGGAGCCACTTCAGTTGCCTTCCGTAAGGCGAATCTGAAGCTGGAAGTAACGCCACAGATAACACCTGAAGGCAACATCATTCTGGACTTGGACATTAACAAAGACAGTCGTGGTGAAACGACCTCTGCAGGCATTGCCATCGACACCAAACACATTAAAACCCAAGTATTGGTGGAAAACGGCGGTACAGTAGTGATTGGCGGTATCTTTACCTTGGATGAAACCGATAGCATCACCAAGGTGCCAGTGTTGGGGGATATTCCTTATTTGGGTAATTTGTTCAAGTCCAAATCACAAGCCAGTACCAAGAAGGAAATGCTCGTTTTCATCACGCCGAAAATGATCGTTGAACGCTCGGCAGCGCGCTAAAAATTGTTGAAACCGGGAAAGCTATATGCGTTATTTGAAATATGTGTTTGCGTGTTTACTTGCGGCATTGTTGGTCGCTTGTGGTGGAGGGGGGAATCCGGGTGGAACTTCATCTGGTGGCAGTGGTGGCGGTAGTACTACAGGCCCTACGATGACGCTTGAGTTACTTAGCGGGGCTGGTGTGAGCGCTAGTGCACTTTCTACGGTTGAGATCGGTACAGCGCGAGCGACTCTTAAAGACGCAAGTGGGGCGCCAATTAAGGGTGTTATTGTCACGTTTACAGGGGGCTCACTTTTAACTGTTTCGCCTGTTTCAGCAACCGCGCTAACGGACGAGAGTGGTCATGCCTCTGTTGAGGTTCGCGCGAATTCAACTACGTCCCAGGGCGCTGTATCAATAGGTGCGTCTGCAGTAGTATCCACGTCAGTTACTGTTACTGCTCAAAAAGCAATATCGATCACTAGTGCTCCAACTACAGGTGTAGTGAATCCACAAGCTTTGGCAAATGCACTTAATTTTCTGGATATAAACCCATCGGACAAATCGATAGTTTTGGCTGGATCAGGTGGCAATGGCCGATCTGAGTCTGCGACACTGCGTTTTCGGGTGGTTGATAATAACAATACTCCCGTGCAAGGGGCTGTAATTGATTTTAGTGTGGTTCCTGCAAGCGTTGTTACTTTAAATATTGTTTCTGCGACAAGTGATAGTGATGGCGTTGTGTTGACTACTGTTTCATCAAAAAATGTTGCGACAGCGGTTGTGGTTAAGGCTGTTGTAAATGGAAGATCAATTACATCTCAGTCAGATCAGTTGCTTGTCACTACGGGTGTTGCGACGCAAGCTGGATTTGATTTGTCTGCGTCGAAATTTAATTTGAATTCTGCTATTTCCGGAGATTCTTCTGTAATTACTGTGCGCATTAGGGATGCAAATGGAAACCCCGTTGCTGATGGTGTTCCTGTTGTATTTACTTCTGACTATGGTGCTGTGGGTAGTTCTTCTCAGGGTGGATGCGTTACTTTGAATGGTCTGTGTACAGTTAATTATGTTGTTCAAAATCCCCGTCCGCCGGACGGTCAGTTGATTACAGTGATTGCGTCTACACAGGTAGGCTCCGGTGTCAGTATTAGCGATAATATTCAGTTGTCAGCAGTTAATCCTGGTTCCCTCGATGTTTTTGATGCGGATGATTCATCGGGCGTTGCTGTAACGGAATTGGATTTGGCTGGTGTAACAGCTGCGGATGGCGTGTGTACAAAAGCATTTCCTGATTATTTTGTGGGTACTGCTGGTGTTTTGGCGGCCCCCGCGAATACTGCCGTCACATTAGCCGGGCTTACTACAGGATTGACCGCGGCTGTAGTTTCAGGTTCTCCGATCCTTGATTCTTTGGTTCTTGGTGTACGTACTCCGATTTCCTTTACTGTGGCTATGTCCACTACAGTCGGAACTTTTCCATGTGTCGTCGGTGGTACAAATGGTATTGCGATTGCTCCATTGCAATTCAAATTCACTTCTGGAACTATCGTTGGCACTCGTACGATTAATGTGAAGTATCGATATTAAGAGATGCCCGATAGATTGGTTGGCGTGGCTCTCGTAGGCCTCCCCGGCTCCGGTAAATCCACGGTAGGACGGCAGCTTGCAAGACGCTTGCAAGTGCCTTTCATTGACTCAGACCACGTGATCGAGCAGCGCATAGGCTGCTCGATCCGCGAGTTTTTTGAGCGTGAGGGAGAGGCGCGCTTCCGTGATGTGGAAGAAGAAGTCATAGACACCCTGACGCAAAATGGTCCAGGTGTGCTGGCCACCGGCGGTGGAACCGTTTTGCGGCCTACCAATCGCCAGGCGCTGCGTTCGCGGGGGCAGGTGGTGTATTTGCGCTCGACGCCTGAGGAGGTGTTCCGCCGCCTCCGCCACGACGTCAACCGCCCACTGCTGCAGGTGGCCGATCCTTTGACCCGCTTGCGCGATCTGTTTGCCATCCGCGATCCCTTGTACCGTGAAACCGCGCACTTTGTGATCGAAACCGGACGGCCCTCGGTGTCGTCGCTGGTCAATATGATCATGATGCAGCTGGAGCTGGGTGGCGCGGCGCCGGCATCTTGACGGGCGAGGGCTTTAAACTTGACGGCTATGCATTCCACCCCGACCATGGCCACCCAGACCGTTTCCATTAGCTTAGGCGAGCGCAGCTATCCGATTGCCATCGGTACGCAGCTGCTAGACAACCCGGCCACCTGGGCCGATCTGCCGCGCGCGGCGGCCGCGCTGATTGTTACCAACACCACCGTCGGCCCGCTGTATGCGCAGCGCCTGCAGACTGCGCTGCACAGCCATTACGCCAGCATCCACACCGTGGTGCTGCCGGATGGCGAGGCCTATAAGACCTGGGAAACCCTGAACCTGATTTTCGATGCACTGCTCGGCCATGGCTGTGACCGCAAAACCGTGTTGTTCGCGCTGGGCGGCGGCGTGGTGGGCGACATGACGGGCTTTGCCGCCGCCAGCTATATGCGCGGTGTGCCGTTTGTGCAGGTACCGACCACCTTGCTGGCCCAGGTGGATTCGTCGGTGGGCGGCAAGACCGCCATCAACCACCCGCTGGGCAAGAACATGGTGGGCGCCTTCTACCAGCCCTGCAAAGTGGTCTGCGATCTGGACACTCTGGCTACATTGCCACCGCGCGAGCTCAGCGCCGGCCTGGCCGAGGTTATCAAGTACGGCCCGATTGCCGACATGTCCTTGCTGGACTGGCTGGAGGCGAACATGGATGCGCTGCGTGCCGGCGATCCGCTGGCGCTGGCCCATGCGGTCAAGCGTAGCTGCGAGATCAAGGCCTATGTGGTTGGCCAGGATGAACGCGAAGCCGGCTTGCGCGCGATTCTGAATTTTGGCCACACCTTCGGCCATGCGATCGAGGCGGGCATGGGCTATGGCGCCTGGCTGCATGGCGAAGGCGTGGGCAGCGGCATGGTGATGGCCGCGCATCTGTCGCAGCGTCTGGGGCTGATCGACATGGCCTTGGTGGATCGCCTGACCCGCCTGATCGCCCGCGCCGGCCTGCCGACCCGCGGCGCGGTGCTGGATGCAACCGACAACGCCGGCCGCTACCTGCAGCTGATGCGGGTGGACAAGAAGGCCGAAGCCGGCGAGATCAAGTTTGTGCTGATCGACCCACCCGGCAGCGCTGCGGTGCGGGGCGCGCCGGACGCCCTGGTGCGCTCGGTGGTGGATGCCTGCTGCCTGTAAGCGTGTGACATGTATGCTATTTTTAACATAGCTGCTAGCGCAATACCTATAAGCGCTAGAGGCACTTTTTACCTATAAATATGCCTTTGGCTGCCTATGCCTGCAACCCGGCCCAGAGCCGGGGCCGCCGCTTCCCCGAGGTGGCTGCGCCCACCCGCACCGAGTACCAGCGCGACCGGGATCGCATCGTGCATTCCACAGCATTCCGGCGCCTGGTCTACAAGACCCAGGTGTTCCTGAACCATGAGGGCGACCTGTTCCGCACCCGACTCACCCATTCGCTGGAGGTGGCGCAGCTGGGCCGCTCGATTGCCCGGGCACTGGAGTTGAACGAAGACTTGGTCGAGGCCATCGCCCTGGCCCACGACCTGGGCCACACGCCGTTTGGCCATGCCGGTCAGGACGCGTTGAACGCCTGCATGGCCGACCACGGCGGCTTCGAGCACAACCTGCAAAGCCTGCGCGTGGTCGATGCGCTGGAAGAGCGCTACCCGCTGTTCGACGGCCTGAACCTCAGCTTCGAGACCCGCGAGGGCATCCTCAAGCATTGCTCGCGCGCCAACGCCGAAAAGCTCGAAGCCGTCGGCCCGCCGCACCTGGACGGCCGCGGCGATGTGGGACGGCGTTTTCTGGCGCACACCCAGCCCAGCCTGGAAGCCCAGTTGTGCAACCTGGCCGACGAAATCGCCTACAACGCCCATGACATCGACGACGGCGTGCGTTCGGGCCTGATCAGCCTGGAACAGCTGCAAGACGTGCCGCTGGTCGCGCATTTCTACCAGCAGACCCTGACCGAACACCCCCAGCTCACCGGCCGCCGCGTGCTCTACGAGTCCATCCGCCGCATGCTCAGCGCCCAGGTGTACGACGTGATTGCCGCCACCCAGGCTGCACTGCAAACCGCCCAACCGGCGAGTGCCGACGCCGCCCGGCAATGCGCGCCCCTGCTGTGCTTCAGCCCCGCGATGCGCGCGCAGTCGCAGGAGCTGAAGCGTTTTCTGATGAAAAACCTGTACCGCCACGCCCAGGTGATGGACATGACCGGGCTGGCCAAAACCGTGGTGCATGAGCTGTTCGATGCCTACTTGGCCGCCCCGCAGGAAATGGCCCCCGGCTTTGCCGCCCGCGCCGCTGCGGGTGCGCCGCGGGCCGTGGCCGACTACCTGGCCGGCATGACCGACCGCTTCGCGGCGCGCGAGCACCAGCGTTTGACCGGGCAAAAATTACTGGGCTAAAGGAATAACAAAGCTAACTACCCCTCCTCTCGTGCGGCCAGAACGCCTCCCCGCCAGAAACACCGCAGAACTGGCTTTGCCAGGCTGCTGGTGTTGCCCCCTGCAAGGGGGTTGGCGAAAAGTGCGCAGCACTGTAGCCTGGGGGTGAACCCACAAGAACATGAGCTTCCTCAACCAACTCAAAAACCAAGCCCATGCGCTGCGTAACCAGCAGAATGCCGCACAGCACAGCCTCGAGGCCCGGGTGGCGCAGACCGAGGCCGCCTGCCAGACGGTGTCCGCCTACCTGGTCGATCTGGCCCAGCAGCTGAACGTGATTGCACCACCCGCGCCCGCGCTGTCGCTGGATGGCAAGACCCCGTGGCCGGCGATGAAGCTGGTCGACTTCCGTTGCGACCTGCGCAAGAAGCGCGCGCGTGGACTGGACCTGGTGGACTACATCGGCATGGGTTGGCGTATCACGCCGCAGGACGGCCCGCCGGTCAAGGGCGCGGTCAGCGTGAACTTTCCGCCCGATCTGGAGCGGGTCGAGTCCCGGCTGGCCCTGGGCCACCTGCAGCATGAACGCCAGGAGCAGCGCCACCCGGAGACCAACAAGCTGCTGTCCATCCGCTTCGAATACCTGACCTCGCTGATGGGCAGCGTGCGCATCACCCCCGACCACGAGCAGGCCAGCCTGGCGTTTCGCATCAGCAATGCCACCGGTTTCGAGGTGCTGAGCACGCAGTGGGCCGCCAGCGACACCACGCCCGCCATGCTGGACGAGCTGGCCCGCCTGGTGGTCGGCCAGCCGAACCGTTTCATCCGCTGAAGCCATGACGGCTGCCGACACCACCGTGCTGAACGACATGCGCCGCTGGCTGGAGCGCGCGGTGATCGGCCTGAACCTGTGCCCCTTCGCCAAGGCCGTGCACACCAAGGGCCAGATCCACTACGCCGTCAGCCAGGCGACCGACACCGAGGCGCTGCGCCAGGACCTGGTTCATGAGCTAAAAGAGCTGCTGGCGCAGGACCCATCTGCACGAGATACTACGCTTTTGATAGCGCCACAGGTGCTGGCTGATTTTCTGGACTACAACGACTTTCTGGACGTGGCCGATCGGCTGCTGCGCAAAATGAAGCTGGATGGCGTGGTGCAGATCGCCAGCTTCCACCCGCAGTTCCAGTTCGGCGGTACGGATGCGGACGACATCACCAACTACACGAATCGCGCGCCGTACCCTTGCCTGCACCTGCTGCGCGAGGCCAGTATCGACCGTGCGGTGGAGGCCTTCCCCGAGGCCGAAACCATCTTCGAGCGCAACATGGCGACCCTGGAAGCGCTGGGGCAAAACGGCTGGGATGCGCTCGGCGTGGGAAAATCACCCGATGAAGACCCCCAAAAGTAAGCCTCTCGCCACGCCCGCGCTGCCGCCCGAAATCGACCCTGCCCAGTCCGTCGAGCTGCTCAAAGAGCTGCACATCCTGACCCGCGACGGCAAGCTGAACCAGGACTCGCGGCGCAAGCTCAAGCAGGTCTACCACCTGTTCCAGTTCATTGAAAAGCTGCTCGGCGAGCTGCCGGCCAGCGCCCAGGGGCTGACCCTGGCCGACCATGGTGCGGGCAAGTCCTACCTGGGCTTCATCGTCTACGACCTGTTCTTCAAAGCCCTGGGCGCTGGCCACATCTACGGCATCGAAACCCGGCCCGAGCTGGTCGCCAAGTCACAGGAACTGGCGGCACGGCTGGGCTTTGAGCGCATGTCGTTCCTGAACCTCAGCGTGGCCGAGTCCACCCAGTCGGATCTGCTGCCCGCGCGCATCGACGTGGTCACCGCGCTGCACGCCTGCGACACCGCCACTGACGACGCAATTGCCTTTGGCCTGCAAAAGAATGCCCGGGCCATGGTGCTGGTGCCTTGCTGCCAGGCCGAGGTGGCCGCCTGCTTGCGCCAGAACAAGGCGCTGAACGGCACCAAGACGCCGCTGGCCGAACTCTGGCGGCACCCGCTGCACACCCGTGAAATCGGTAGCCAGCTCACCAATGTGCTGCGCTGCCTGTACCTGGAAGCCTGGGGTTACCAGGTGACGGTGACCGAACTGGTGGGCTGGGAGCACAGCATGAAGAACGAGCTCATCATCGCCAAATACACCGGCCATAAAAAGCGGGCTGCAGCCGAGCGCCTGGCCAGCCTGCTGGCCGAGTTTGGCCTGGGCAGCCTGCTGACCACCCGGTTCCAGTTGCCGCAGGACAGCGTCGCCGCCTGAGCCCGCGGCGGCGGCTTCACATCTTGATCGGCGGCGTCAGCGGGGGCGTGCCGGTCTTGAACAGCGAGGTGATTTGCTGGCGCAGTTCCGCCGTGTCCTGGTGGCCGTGCACCGCTACGGCGTGCTGTACCGCCACCTCTAGCAACTCCTTCTCGTCGTCGGCGCTCATCGCCACCGTGCAATTGGTTTCGCTCGGGTATTCGCGGCAGTCTATGTATTTGCGGGTCATGGTGTTCTCCTTCTCCGGTGGCCAGAGCTATGGGCGCGCCTCAAAGACCAGGTTGAACGGGGTCTGCGCAGCACGGCGGAAGTGGCTGAAGCCGCTGCCGGTGACGATGTCGCGTATGCGCGCTTCGCCGGCTTGGGCACCCAGGCAGGCCCCTACCTCCTGCGACCGCGAGGCCGGCGTGCAGATGAAGGTGGATGCCGAATAGAACACCCGGCCCACCGGGTTCAGGTTGTCTTCCAGCCGGTCGCCGGCAAAGGGTTCGACGATCATCCATGCGCCGTCGGGGGCTAGGGTGCTGCGTACATGGGCGCTGGCGCCGGCCGGGTCGCCCATGTCGTGCAGGCAGTCGAACATCGTGACCAGCGCATAGTCGCGGCCGCGGAAATCCTTGGCCTGGGCGACTTCGAAGCGGGTACGGTCGGCCACGCCGGCTTTCTTGGCGGTTTCGCGGGCGATCTCGATCGACGGCCCGTGGTAGTCGAAGCCGATGAAGCTCGACTGCGGATAGGCTTGCGCCATGAGAATGGTGGAGGAGCCATGGCCGCAGCCCACATCGGCCACGCTGGCACCACGCTTCAACTGGGCCTCCACACCTTCCAATGCCGGTATCCAGCTCTGCACCAGATTCGCCGCATAGCCGGGGCGGAAGAAACGTTCGGTGCCGTGGAATAGCGAGGGGTCGTGCTCGTGCCAGCCCAGGCCAAGGCCGGTGCGCAAGGCGCTGGCCATCTTGGGAATGGCCTTGAACTGCGCGACGGCGATCTGGAACGCGCCGGGGATGAAGGCCGGGCTGCCTTCTTCGGCCAGGGCCATGGCCTGTTCCTCGCTCAGGCTGAACAGCTGGGTGGCCGGGTCGTAGTCGACATAGCCGCTGGCCGCCTGGGCGCTCAACCATTCGAGCAGGTAGCGCTTGTCGGTTTCGGTGCGCTTGGCGAGTGCGGCGACGTCGGTAGGCCCTTTGGCGAGGGCTTTGTACAGGCCGAGTTGGTCGCCGACGACGATGGTGGCGGCGTGCATCACGGCCCCAATGTCGTTCACAAAATTGCCCATAAAGGCATTCAGCTTCGCTTCGTTGATGGCCATGGCGGTGCTCCTTCAGAGACTTCTTTTTACGCTGGACCGTGAAACTATAGGAAGCGCTGGCCGGCTTTCAATTGGGGGCTGGAGCAGGGTGTTACACAATTCCCAACGCCAAGGCGCAGGGTTGTTACCGCAGCAACAATGGATTACCAACGGGTGTCTGGAGGTGCCAGGGAAATCGGGGTCAGATTCCAATTATCATGCGGGCCAAACTACCCCTCTACCGCCATGGCCCGGCTTCCCCGACTCACACTTCCCGGTGTTCCGCACCACGTCATCCAGCGCGGCAACAACCGCCAGCCTATCTTTGCCAGCGCGGCCGATCACACGCTGCTGCTTGGCCTGCTGGCCGACAACGCCAAGAAGTTCGATGTACTGGTCCACGCTTATGTCCTGATGGACAACCACTTCCACCTGCTGGTGACACCGCAGACGCAGGACGGCCTGCCGCAGATGATGCAGGCCGTGGGCCGCAGCTATGTGCGCTACTTCAACGACAGCCAGGGCCGCAGCGGCACGCTGTGGGAAGGGCGCTACAAATCCACCCTGGTGCAAACCGAGCGCTATCTGCTGGCCTGCATGGCCTATATCGACCTGAACCCGGTGCGCGCCGGCCTGGTGGCCGATCCGCGCGACTACCCCTGGTCCAGCTACGGCCACTACACCGGTGTGCGCAACGACAAGCTGCTCACCCCGCACCCGCTGTGGTGGGCGCTGGGTAACACCCCGTTTGCGCGCGAAGTGGCTTATGCCGATTTGGTGCATACAGGCATCACGCTGGAGCAGCAGCAGCGTCTGACCCAGTCGGTGTTGCGCGGCTGGGCCCTGGGCGATGCAGATTTTGTGGCGGATTTACAAAAGCGCACTGAGCGCCGGGTCAGCAAAGCGGCGGCGGGCAGGCCGGTTTCGGCTCCAAAATCCCAGTAAAAATGGCCGGAAGCGCTTATATATATTGCGCAAGATGCTACATTTTTAGATGTGTCCCCATTTAATTTCTTATTGATTTAGTCAACAAATAATTAGAATCTGACCCTAATTGTTCCGCTTGGCATTGTTGTTGCTGTGGCTTATGCTTCGAGTCCCCGCGAAACATATAGGAGAGCGCCATGACAACGGCTGCCGAGATCCAGTATCTCAAAGACCACGGTTTGTATTCCTCCAGCAACGAGCATGACGCTTGCGGCCTGGGTTTTGTGGCCCATATCAAGGGCGAAAAGCGCCACGATATCGTCACCCAGGCACTGAAGATCCTGGAGAACATCGACCACCGTGGCGCCGTCGGTGCCGACAAGCTGATGGGCGACGGCGCGGGCATTCTGATCCAAATCCCCGACGCGCTGTACCGCGAAGAAATGGCCAAACAGGGCGTAACCCTGCCGGCTGCCGGCGAATACGGCGTCGGCATGATCTTCCTGCCCAAAGAGCACGCCTCGCGCCAGGCCTGCGAACAAGAAATGGAACGCGCCATCAAGGCCGAAGGCCAGGTGCTGCTGGGCTGGCGCGATGTACCGGTAGACCGCGACATGCCGATGTCGCCCACGGTGCGCAAGACCGAGCCGCTGCTCAAGCAGGTGTTCATTGGCCGCGGCGACGACGTGATCGTGCAGGACGCACTGGAGCGCAAGCTGTATGTGATCCGCAAGACCGCCAGCGCCAACATCCAAAAGCTCAAGCTCAAGCACAGCAAAGAGTATTACGTGCCCAGCATGTCCAGCCGCACGGTGATCTACAAGGGCCTGCTGCTGGCCGACCAAGTGGGCGTGTACTACCTGGACCTGTCCGACGAGCGCTGCATCTCGGCCATCGGCCTGGTGCACCAGCGCTTCTCCACCAACACCTTCCCCGAGTGGCCGCTGGCCCACCCGTACCGCTATGTGGCGCACAACGGCGAGATCAACACCGTCAAGGGCAACTACAACTGGATGAAGGCCCGCGAAGGCGTGATGGCCTCGCCGGTGCTGGCCGCCGACCTGGCCAAGCTGTACCCGATCAGCTTCGCCAACCAGTCCGACACCGCGACTTTCGACAACTGCCTGGAACTGCTGACCATGGCCGGCTACCCGATCAGCCAGGCCGTGATGATGATGATTCCCGAGCCCTGGGAGCAGCACACCAATATGGACGAGCGCCGCCGCGCCTTCTATGAATACCACGCGGCGATGATGGAGCCCTGGGACGGCCCGGCCTCCATCGTCTTCACTGACGGCCGCCAGATCGGCGCCACGCTGGACCGTAACGGCCTGCGCCCTTCGCGCTACTGCGTAACCGACGACGACCTGGTCATCATGGCCTCGGAATCCGGCGTGCTGCCCGTGCCCGAGAACAAGATCGTCCGCAAATGGCGGCTCCAGCCCGGCAAGATGTTCCTGATCGACCTGGAACAAGGTCGCATGATCGACGACGACGAGCTGAAAGCCAACATCGTCAACACCAAGCCCTACAAGCAGTGGATCGACAACCTGCGCATCAAGCTCGACAGCGTGCCAGCCGACGCGGCCCAGCCCGCTGCCAGCGGTACCGCCTTGCTGGACCGCCAGCAGGCCTTTGGCTACACCCAGGAAGACATCAAGTTCCTGCTGTCCCCCATGGCCCAGGCTGGGGAAGAAGGCATTGGTTCCATGGGCAACGACAGCCCGCTGGCCGTGCTCAGCGACAAGAACAAGCCGCTGTACAACTACTTCCGCCAGATGTTCGCCCAGGTGACGAACCCGCCGATCGACCCGATCCGCGAAGCCATCGTCATGTCGCTGGTGTCCTTCATTGGTCCCAAGCCCAACCTGCTGGACATCAACCAGGTGAACCCGCCGATGCGCCTGGAAGTGGCCCAGCCCATCCTCGACTTCGAGGACATGGCCAAGCTGCGCGACATCGAGCGCCACACCCATGGCAAGTTCAAGAGCGCCACGCTGGACATCACCTACCCCGCAAGCTGGGGCCGTGAAGGCGTGGAAGCCAAGCTGGCCTCGCTGTGCGCCGAAGCCGTGGACGCGATCAAGGGTGGCAAGAACATCCTGATCGTCAGCGACCGCGCCGTCAGCGCTACGCAAATCGCCATTCCCGCCCTGCTGGCCAGCAGCGCCATCCACCAGCACCTGGTGACCAATGGCCTGCGCACCACCACCGGCCTGGTGGTCGAAACCGGTACCGCCCGCGAAGTCCACCACTTCGGCGTGCTGGCCGGCTATGGCGCCGAAGCCATCCACCCCTACCTGGCGATGGAAACCCTGGCCGACCTGCACAAGGACTTGCCCGGCGACTTGTCGCCCGAGAAAGCCATCTACAACTACGTCAAGGCCATCGGCAAAGGCTTGTCGAAGATCATGTCGAAGATGGGCGTGTCCACCTATATGAGCTACTGCGGTGCGCAGCTGTTCGAGGTGATCGGCCTGAACCAGGACACCGTGTCCAAGTACTTCACCGGCACCTCCAGCCGCGTCGAAGGCATTGGCGTGTTCGAGATCGCCGAAGAAGCCCTGCGCATGCACAAGGCGGCGTTCGGCGACGACCCGGTGCTGGCCAGCATGCTGGACGCCGGCGGTGAATACGCCTGGCGCGCCCGCGGCGAAGAGCATATGTGGACGCCCGACGCCATCGCCAAGCTGCAGCACAGCGCGCGTTCCAACAACTGGAACACCTACAAGGAATACGCCCAGCTGATCAACGACCAGAGCCGCCGCCACATGACCTTGCGCGGCCTGTTCGAATTCAAGATCGACCCGGCCAAGGCGATTCCGGTGGAAGAAGTCGAACCGGCGAAGGAAATCGTCAAGCGTTTCGCTACCGGCGCCATGTCCATGGGCTCGATCTCCACCGAAGCCCACACCACCCTGGCCGTGGCCATGAACCGCATCGGCGGCAAGAGCAACACCGGCGAAGGCGGCGAAGACCCGGCCCGTTACCGGCAAGAGCTGAAGGGCATCCCGATCAAGCAAGGCCAGACACTGCGCGAGATCATCGGCCCTGAGGTGGTGGAAGCCACCAACTACCCGCTGCAAGACGGCGATTCGCTGCGCTCGCGCATCAAGCAGGTGGCTTCGGGCCGCTTCGGTGTGACCGCCGAATACCTGGTCTCCAGCGACCAGATCCAGATCAAGATGGCCCAGGGCGCGAAGCCGGGCGAGGGCGGCCAGCTGCCCGGCGGCAAGGTGTCTGAATACATCGGCAAGCTGCGCCACTCGGTGCCGGGCGTAGGCCTGATTTCGCCACCGCCGCACCACGACATTTATTCGATCGAAGATCTGGCCCAGCTGATCCACGACCTGAAGAACGTGGCACCGCATGCTTCCATCAGCACCAAGCTGGTGTCCGAAGTCGGCGTCGGCACCATCGCCGCGGGCGTGACCAAGTGCAAGAGCGACCACATCGTGATCGCCGGCCACGACGGCGGCACCGGTGCATCGCCCTGGTCGTCGATCAAGCATGCAGGCGGTCCGTGGGAGATCGGCCTGGCCGAAACCCAGCAGACCCTGGTGCTGAACCGCCTGCGCGGCCGCGTCCGTGTGCAGGCCGACGGCCAGATGAAAACCGGCCGCGACGTCGCCATCGGCGCGCTGCTGGGCGCCGATGAATTCGGCTTCGCCACCGCGCCGCTGGTGGTCGAGGGCTGCATCATGATGCGCAAATGCCATCTGAACACCTGCCCGGTGGGCGTGGCCACGCAAGACCCGGTGCTGCGCAAGAAATTCCAGGGCCGGCCCGAGCATGTGGTGAACTTCTTCTTCTTCATCGCCGAAGAAGTGCGCCAGATCATGGCCCAGCTGGGCATACGCAAGTTCGACGACCTGATTGGCCGTGCCGACCTGCTGGACACCCGCAAGGGCATCGCCCACTGGAAGGCCAGCGGCCTGGATTTCAACCGCCTGTTCGCCCAGCCGAATGTGCCGGCCGATGTGCCGCGCTACCACGTGCAAGACCAGGAACACGGCCTGGAGAAGTCGCTGGACAACGTGCTGATCGAGAAATCGCAGCCCGCCATCCTGCGCGGCGAGAAGGTCAAGTTCATGGAAGTGGCGCGCAACGTCAACCGTTCGCTGGGCGCCATGCTGTCCGGCGCACTGACCAAGGTGCGGCCTGAAGGCCTGCCGGACGACACCATCCGCATCCAGCTGGAAGGCACGGGCGGCCAGTCCTTCGGCGCCTTCCTGGCCAACGGCATCACGCTGTACCTGATCGGCGATGCGAATGACTACACCGGCAAGGGCCTGAGCGGCGGCCGTATCGTGGTGCGACCCAGCATCGATTTCCGCGGCGCGGCCACGCAGAACACCATCGTCGGCAACACCGTGATGTACGGCGCGACCAGCGGCGAATCCTTCTTCAGCGGTGTCGCTGGCGAGCGCTTCGCGGTACGTCTGTCGGGTGCCACCACGGTGGTCGAAGGCACGGGCGACCACGGTTGCGAATACATGACCGGCGGTACTGCGCTGATCCTGGGCAAGACCGGCCGCAACTTTGCTGCCGGCATGAGCGGCGGCGTCGCCTATGTCTACGACGAAGACGGCCAGTTCGCCAAGCGCTGCAATATGTCCATGGTGTCGCTGGAAAAAGTGCTGCCATCGGGCGAACAGCAGGGCCTGGGCGTGGCCGACCAATGGCACAACGGCCAGACCGACGAAGCCCAGTTGAAGAAGCTGCTGGAAGACCACAACCGCTGGACCGGCAGCAAGCGCGCCCGCGATCTGCTGGACAACTGGACCGAAGCCCGTGGCAAGTTCATCAAGGTGTTCCCGCTGGAGTACCAGCGCGCCCTGGGTGAGTTGCATGCAAAAAAAGTGGCTCTAGCGCAGGCGGCATCTGCGCAAGCAGCTATTAAAAATGAAGCAGTGCCGGCTAAGTAAAGAACAAGGATTCAATCATGGGAAAAGTCACAGGCTTCATGGAATACGGCCGGCTGGAAGAGGGCTACAAGCCACCAGCCGAGCGTTTGAAACACTACAAGGAATTCGTCGTCGGGCTCGACGAATC
Organism: Rhodoferax ferrireducens; assembly: GCF_031458075.1. GTDB lineage: Bacteria > Pseudomonadota > Gammaproteobacteria > Burkholderiales > Burkholderiaceae_C > Rhodoferax_B > Rhodoferax_B ferrireducens_A. The sequence goes on from NZ_JAVDXT010000006.1 coordinate 194,260, forward strand.
GCAGGCCAAGATCCAGGGCGCGCGCTGCATGGACTGCGGCATTCCGTTCTGCAACAACGGCTGCCCGGTCAACAACATCATTCCCGACTTCAATGATCTGGTGTACCGCGGCGACTGGCAAAACGCCATCGAGGTGCTGCACAGCACCAACAACTTCCCCGAGTTCACCGGCCGCATCTGCCCCGCGCCCTGCGAGGCGGCCTGCACGCTGAACGTCAGCGACCTGCCGGTGGGCATCAAGTCCATCGAGCACGCCATCATCGACCGCGCCTGGGACGAGGGCTGGGTGAAACCGCGTGTCGCCAAGCACAAGACCGGCAAGAAGGTCGCGGTGGTCGGCTCCGGCCCCGCCGGCCTGGCTGCGGCCCAGCAGCTGGCGCGCGCCGGCCACGACGTGACCCTGTTCGAGAAGAACGACCGCGTCGGCGGCCTGCTGCGCTACGGCATTCCCGACTTCAAGATGGAGAAGAGCCACATCGACCGCCGGGTCGAGCAGATGACCGCCGAGGGCGTCACCTTCCGCACCGGCGTGATGGTCGGCGCGGCCAAAGACCCGCTGGGCAAGGGCTCCAAGGTCACCAACTGGGCCAAGGATACCGTCACCCCTGAGCAGCTGCAAAAAGACTTCGACGCCGTGGTGCTGACCGGTGGCGCCGAGCAATCGCGCGACCTGCCCGTGCCCGGCCGCGATCTGGACGGCATCCATTTCGCGATGGAATTCCTGCCCCAGCAGAACAAGGTCAACGCCGGCGACAAGGTCAAGGGCCAGCTGCGTGCCGATGGCAAGAAGGTCATCGTCATCGGCGGCGGCGACACCGGCTCCGACTGCGTGGGCACCAGCAACCGCCATGGCGCGGTCAGCGTGACCCAGTTCGAGGTCATGCCCCAGCCGCCCGAAGAAGAAAACCGCCCCATGACCTGGCCTTACTGGCCGATCAAGCTGCGCACCAGTTCCAGCCATGAAGAAGGTTGCGAGCGCGAATTCGCCATTTCCACCAAGGAATTCATCGGCGAAAAAGGCAAGGTCACCGGCCTGAAGACGGTGCGCGTCGAGTTCAAGGACGGCAAGCTGGTCGAAATCCCGGGTACCGAAGTCGTGATGCAGGCCGATCTGGTGCTGCTGGCCATGGGCTTTGTGAGCCCGGTGGCCAATGTGCTGGACGCGTTTGGCATCGACAAGGACGCGCGCGGCAACGCCAAGGCGTCGACCGACTTTACCGGCGGTTACGCGACCAATGTGCCCAAGGTGTTTGCGGCCGGCGACATCCGCCGCGGCCAGAGCCTGGTGGTGTGGGCCATCCGTGAGGGCCGCCAGGCGGCGCGCGCGGTGGACGAGTTCCTGATGGGCTACAGCGACCTGCCACGTTAAGAGCGAGGACCTGCTAACAGGTCCGGTAAGTCTTGGTAAGTGTAAGTACTAGGACAATCCCTTATCATGCAAAAGCCGGAAACGTTCCGGCTTTTGTTTTTTATGACCTCAAGCCCTTCTGACAACCTTGTTGATATCCGCCAGCTGACCTTCGGGTACGGAGCGCGTCCGGTGCTGGACGGCATCACGCTGTCCGTCCCGCGTGGCAAGGTCACGGCGCTGATGGGCGCCTCCGGCGGCGGTAAAACCACCGTGCTGCGCCTGATCGGTGGCCAGCTCAAAGCCCAGCAGGGCGCGCTGCTGCTCGACGGTGCCGATGTCGCCGGCTTCGACCAGGCGGCCTGGTACGCGGCCCGGCGTCGCATGGGCATGCTGTTCCAGTTCGGCGCCTTGTTCACCGACATGTCGGTATTCGACAACGTGGCGTTTCCGCTGCGCGAGCACACGGACTTGTCGGAAACCCTGGTGCGCGACATCGTACTGATGAAGCTGGGCGCGGTCGGCTTGCGCGGTGCGCGCGACTTGATGCCCAGCGAAGTCTCGGGCGGCATGGCGCGCCGGGTGGCCCTGGCCCGCACGATTGCGCTGGACCCCGATCTGGTGATGTACGACGAGCCCTTTGCCGGGCTGGACCCGATTTCCCTGGGTACGGCGGCGCGGCTGATCCGCGATTTGAACGACACCATGGGCCTGACCAGCATCATCGTGTCGCACGACCTGGACGAAACCTTCCGCATCGCCGACAAGGTGGTGGTGCTGGCCAACGGCAAGATCGTGGCCCAGGGCACGCCCGAGGAGGTGCGCAACAGCAGCGACCCGCTGGTGCACCAGTTCATCCACGCCTTGCCCGACGGCCCGGTGCGCTTCCACTACCCCGGCCCCAGCGTGGAGCAGGATTTTGGTGCCGGCTTGCAGCCCGTGCCGCCTACCGGAGCCCCGCGATGAGCTGGTACAAGCCCTCAGACGTCGGTTTTGCGCTGCGCTGCAAGCTCGGCGATATCGGCCATGCGACCCGGCTGTTTATCCGCCTGCTGGCCCTGGTAGGGCCGACCTTGCGGCGTTTTGGCCTGGTGCGCGACCAGATCCACTTCCTGGGCAATTACTCGCTGGCGCTGATCGGCGTGTCCGGCCTGTTCGTCGGCTTTGTGCTGGGCCTGCAGGGCTACTACACCTTGCAGCGCTATGGTTCCAGCGAGGCGCTGGGCCTGCTGGTGGCGCTGAGCCTGGTGCGCGAACTCGGGCCGGTGGTCACGGCCTTGCTGTTTGCAGGGCGCGCGGGCACTTCGCTGACCGCTGGTATCGGCTTGATGAAGGCTGGCGAGCAGCTCAGCGCCATGGAGCTGATGGCGGTGGACCCGGTGCGCCGCATCCTGGCGCCGCGCTTCTGGGCCGGCGTGATCACCATGCCCTTGCTGGCGGCGCTGTTCAGCGCGGTCGGCATCCTGGGCGGCTGGGTGGTCGGCGTGCTGATGATCGGTGTGGATTCAGGGGCGTTCTGGAGCCAGATGCAGGGCGGCGTCGATGTCTGGCGCGATGTTGGCAACGGCGTGATCAAAAGCGTGGTGTTCGGCTTCACGGTAAGCTTTGTCGCGTTGCTGCAAGGCTATGAAGCCCGACCCACGCCCGAGGGTGTAGCCCGGGCCACGACGCGTACGGTGGTGGTGGCCTCGCTGGCGGTGCTGGCCTTGGACTTTTTGCTGACCGCCACCATGTTCTCTATTTAAGGTCTAGTTATGCAACGCTCTAAAAACGATATCTGGGTAGGTTTGTTTGTACTGTTGGGGGCGGCTGCGTTGCTGTTTCTGGCGCTGCAGTCGGCGAACCTGCTGTCGCTGAGTTTCCAGACCGGCTATACCGTGAGTGCCAAGTTCGACAACATCGGCGGGCTCAAGCCCAAGGCGGCGGTCAAGAGCGCCGGCGTGGTGGTAGGCCGGGTCGAGGGCATCACTTTTGATGACAAAAGCTTCCAGGCGCGGGTGACATTGGCCATGGACCCGCACTATGCTTTCCCCAAAGACAGCTCGCTGAAGATCCTGACCAGCGGCCTGCTGGGCGAGCAGTACATCGGCATTGAAGCCGGTGCCGACGCCAAGAACCTGGCTGCCGGCGACACCATTTCCACCACCCAGTCGGCCGTGGTGCTGGAGAACCTGATCAGCCAGTTCCTGTACAGCAAGGCGGCCGACGGCCCGGAAACCCCGGCTGCACCCGCTGCACCGGCTCCCGCAGTTAAAAAATAAGAGCGGATACCCATTCCCATATTCACTATGAAAAAAATAGCTAAACACGCAATGCTTGCCTGCGCTAGCGGCATATTTCTTGTCATTTCCGGTTGCGCCACCGGCCCCCAGGCGAACCCGCGCGATCCGCTGGAGCCGCTGAACCGCACGGTTTTCGGCTTCAACGAAGTGGTCGACAACGCAGTGCTCAAACCCGTGGCCACGGTCTACACCAAGGTCACGCCCGCGCTGGTGCGTACCGGTGTGACCAACTTCTTCTCCAATTTGACCGAGGTCTGGAGCACCGCCAACAACGCCTTGCAATTCAAGGGCCGCGAGGCTGTGGAAAGCTGGATGCGCTTCAGCATCAACACTGTGTTTGGCCTGGGCGGCATTTTTGATCTGGCTACCGACATGGGGCTGGAGCGGCACAAGGAAGACTTTGGCCAGACCCTCGGCAGCTGGGGCGTACCCTCGGGCCCGTATCTGGTCCTGCCTTTGCTGGGGTCGTCTACCGTGCGCGACACGGCTGCCTTGCCGCTGGACATGCAGGGCAATGCGCTGAATGCGGTGCCGCATTCGGGTGACCGGGACCGCCTGACCGGCCTCAACCTGGTCAACACCCGGGCCAATCTGCTGCGCGCCAGCGCGGTGCTGGATGACGCGGCGCTGGACAAATACACGTTTAGCCGCGACTTCTATCTGCAGGCGCGGCGCAGCGAGGTGTACGACGGCAACCCCCCGGAACCGGCCGCCGAGCCGGCCAAGTAAGGCTGCTCACTGTGTAACCGGGGAGCAAAGTAGGGCTGCGCAATCGGCCTGGTGTCAACCCCGGGGTTTACATTGCCATTATTGAAACGCGGGTTGTCCCGCAAGAGAAGGATTGTATGAAGCGTCGTTTTTTAGGTTCCCTGTTGGCTGGTATGGTGTTTGCGGTGGCGGCGACCACCTCCATGGGGGCTGCGGCCGCCGATGAAGCACCCGATGTGCTGGTCAAGCGCATCTCCACCGAAGTGCTGGACACCATCAAGGCCGACAAGACCCTGCAGCAGGGCAATATCGCCAAGATCATGCTGCTGGTGGACTCCAAGATCATGCCGAACGTGAACTTCCAGCGCATGACCGCCTCGGCCGTCGGCCCAGGCTGGCGCCAGGCCACGCCCGAGCAGCAAAAGCGCTTGCAGGAAGAGTTCAAGATTCTGCTGGTGCGCACCTACTCCGGCGCGCTGGCCCAGGTCAGCGACCAGGAAATCAGCATGAAGCCGTTCCGGGCTGCAGCCGACGAAAAAGAGGTTGTGGTGCGTACCGAGGTCAAGGGCCGCGGCGACCCGGTACAGCTGGACTACCGCCTGGAAAAAACCCCTGGCGACGGTGCCGGCTGGAAGATTTTCAACCTGAATGTGCTGGGCGTGTGGCTGGTCGAAACCTACCGCAGCCAGTTCGCCAGCGAGATCAACGCCAAGGGCATCGACGGTCTGATCACCACCTTGTCCACGCGCAACCAGGCCAACGCTGCCAAAAAAGGCTGATCCATGCTGGTCTTGCCCGCTGAGTTGACCCACGCGCAGGCCACGGCTTCGCTGCGCATGCTGGTGCAGGGCCTGCGCTCGCAGCCGGCTGCGCCGGTGGTGCTGGACGCCACGGCGCTGTCCCGGTTCGACTCGTCGGCGCTGGCCGTGATGCTGGAGTGCCGGCGCGAAAGCATGGCCATGGGCCGCGCCTTCGCGGTGCGCGGCCTGCCGGAGCGGCTGGCGGCGCTGGCCGGCCTGTACGGCGTGGCCGAGCTGCTGCCGGCCGCCGTTTGAAGCGGTTCCAAGGGTAATTACCCAAAGCCTGCGCGCTAAACTGGTCGGCTATTCCTAGCCGATTGGAGCGCACCATGCCTGGACTCTTGCCCCATGTAGACCCCGAGGGTCTGCTTGAATATTCGGTGGTCTACACCGACCGTGCCCTGAACCACATGTCGCAGAGCTTCCAGGGCGTGATGCGTGGCATCTCGGGGGTGCTCAAACAGGTTTACCGGGCCCAGTTGGCCATTGTGGTGCCCGGCAGCGGCACCTTCGGCATGGAGGCCGTCGCCCGCCAATTCGCCACCGACCAGAAGGTGCTGGTCATCCGCAACGGCTGGTTCAGCTACCGCTGGACGCAAATCTTCGATATGGGCAAGATCCCCGCCGCCTCCACCGTGCTCAAGGCCCGGCGCCAGGGCGAGGGCAAGCAGGCGCCGTTCGCCCCCGTGTCGATTGCCGAAGTGGTAGCCACCATCCAGGCCGAAAAACCCGCCGTGGTGTTCGCCCCGCATGTGGAAACCGCCAGCGGCATGATCCTGCCCGATGCCTATCTGCGCGCCGTGGCCGACGCGGTGCACGCCGTGGGCGGCCTGCTGGTGCTGGACTGCATTGCCTCCGGCGCCATCTGGGTCGATATGCAGGCCACCGGCGTGGATGTGCTGGTGAGCGCGCCGCAAAAAGGCTGGAGCGGCTCGCCCTGCTGCGCATTGGTCATGCTCAGCGCCCTGGCGCGCGAGCGCATCGAGTCCACCACCAGCAGCAGCTTTGCCTGCGATCTGCGCAAATGGTTGCAGATCATGGAAGCCTATGAAAACGGCGGCCATGCCTACCACGCAACCCTGCCCACCGACGCGCTGGCCCGGCTGTACACCGTGATGCAGGAAACCCAGGCCTATGGCTTTGACAAGGTGCGCGCCGAGCAGCAGGCGCTGGGCGAGCAGGTGCGTGCGCTGCTGGTGCGCAAGGGCTTCCCCAGCGTGGCGGCACCGGGCTTCCAGGCACCGGGCGTGGTGGTCAGCTACACCACCGACGCCGAGATACAGTCGGGCAAGAAGTTTCTTGGCCAGGGGCTGCAGACGGCGGCTGGCGTGCCGCTGCAATGCGACGAGGGACCGGACTTTCAGAGCTTTCGCATCGGCCTGTTCGGCCTGGAGAAGCTGCACAACGTGGAGCGCACGGTGAAAAACTTGGAGCTGGCACTAGAGCAAATCTTGCCCTAATGCCCACACCCGGCGGCATGGCCCCCCAGCCGTTAAAATCGTCGGCCCATGCCAGCCATCTCCTTCCAGCAGGTCTCCAAGACCTACGCCAGCCCCCGCGGCGCTAAAAATCCCCCCCTCACCGCCCTCGACAGCGTCAGCTTCGATATCGCCCAGGGGGAATTTTTTGGCCTGCTCGGGCCGAATGGCGCGGGCAAAACCACGCTGATCAGCATACTGGCCGGCCTGAACCGGGCCACCGGTGGCAAGGTGCTGGTGCACGGCCACGATGTGGTGGGCGACTACGCCAACGCGCGCCGCCAACTGGGCGTGGTGCCGCAGGAGCTGGTGTTCGACCCGTTCTTCAATGTGCGCGAGGCGCTGCGCATCCAGTCGGGTTATTTCGGTGTGAAGAATAACGACGCCTGGATCGATGAGTTGCTGGAAAGCCTGGGCCTGACCGACAAGGCCAACGCCAATATGCGCCAGCTGTCCGGCGGCATGAAGCGCCGGGTGCTGGTGGCCCAGGCCCTGGTGCACAAGCCCCCAGTCATCGTGCTGGATGAGCCCACGGCCGGCGTCGACGTGGAGCTGCGCCAGACCCTGTGGCAGTTCATCGCCAAGCTGAACAAGCAGGGCCACACCGTGCTGCTGACCACCCATTACCTGGAAGAAGCCGAGGCCCTGTGCTCGCGCATCGCCATGCTCAAGCAGGGCCGGGTGGTGGCGCTGGACCGCACCAGCGAGCTGCTGAAAAATGCTTCCAGCAATGTGCTGCGCTTCAAAGTCGATAGCGAACTCCCCAGCGCCCTGGCGCAGCAGGCCCGGATTACCGGCCGCATCGTGCAGTTCCCCGCGCACAACGCGGCCGAGATCGAGCGCTATCTGGCGGCGGTGCGCGAAGCCGGCCTGACCGCCGAAGACGTGGAGATCCGCAAGGCCGATCTGGAAGACGTGTTTTTGGATGTGATGACCAACGGCTATGTGGCCAACGGAGTGGCGGTATGACCGGCTGGCAAACCCTTTTGTATAAGGAATCGCTGCGCTTCTGGAAGGTCGGCTTCCAGACCGTGGGCGCGCCGGTGCTGACCGCCGTGCTGTACCTGCTGATCTTCGGCCATGTGCTGGAAGGCAAGGCCTTGGTCTACGGCACGATCAACTACACAGCCTTCCTGGTGCCCGGCCTGGTGATGATGAGTGTGCTGCAAAACGCCTTTGCCAATAGCTCCTCCTCGCTGATCCAGAGCAAGATCATGGGCAGCCTGGTGTTCGTGCTGCTGACCCCGCTGTCGCATTGGGGCTGGTTCTGGGCCTATACCGGCTCGGCCGTGGCGCGCGGCCTGCTGGTCGGTGCCGGGGTGTTTGCGGTCACGGCCATCTTCACCGGCGCCAGCTTTGTGGCCCCGCTGTGGATCATCGTGTTCGCCGTGCTGGGTGCGGCCCTGCTGGGCACGTTAGGCATCATCGCCGGCCTGTGGGCAGAGAAATTCGACCAGATGGCAGCGTTCCAGAACTTCGTCATCATGCCCATGACCTTTCTGAGCGGCGTGTTCTATTCCATCCATTCGCTGCCGCCGTTCTGGCAGACCGTCAGCCACCTGAACCCGTTCTTCTACATGATCGACGGCTTCCGCTACGGCTTCTTTGGCGTCAGCGACGTATCGCCCTGGATCAGCCTGGGCATCGTCGGCACTGCGCTGCTGGTGGTCAGCGCCATCACCGTGAACCTGCTGCGCGTAGGCTACAAGATCCGCGGCTAATTAAAAAAATACTCCCATGACTGCTGAAGAACTGCAAAACCTCATCGCCGCGCACCTGACCTGCGAGCACATCGAACTCGAAGGCGATGGCCGCCACTGGTACGCCACCATCGTCTCGGCCGAGTTCGAGGGCCGCCGCGCCATCCAGCGCCACCAGCGGGTCTATGCCACGCTGGGCGCCAAAATGCATACCGACGAAGTGCATGCGCTGTCGATGAAGACCTATACGCCTGCCGAGTGGGCCGCCTTGCCCCGCTAAACCCTACTGATCGCATTCCATGGACAAATTACTCATCCGCGGTGGCCGCAGCCTGCAAGGCCAGGTCCGCATCTCCGGCGCCAAGAACGCCGCCCTGCCCGAACTGTGCGCCGCGCTGCTGACGGCCGAGCCTGTCACCCTGACCAATGTGCCGCGCCTGCAGGACGTGGCCACCATGCTGACCCTGATCCGCAACATGGGCGTGACGGCCGAGCGCTCTGAAGACGGCACGGTGAGCATCAATGCCGGCGCCCTGTCGTCACCCGAAGCCCCTTACGAGCTGGTGAAGACCATGCGCGCCTCGGTGCTGGCGCTGGGCCCGCTGCTGGCGCGCTTCGGCGAGGCCACGGTGTCCTTGCCCGGCGGCTGTGCCATCGGTTCGCGCCCGGTGGACCAGCACATCAAGGGCTTGCAGGCCATGGGCGCCGAGATCGTGGTCGAACACGGCTACATGATCGCCAAGCTGCCCAAGGGCTGGACCCGCCTCAAGGGCTGCCATATCACCACCGACATGGTGACCGTCACCGGCACCGAGAACTTTCTGATGGCCGCGGCCCTGGCCGAAGGCGAGACGATTCTGGAAAACGCCGCGCAGGAGCCTGAAATCTCCGATCTGGCTGAGATGCTGATCAAGATGGGCGCGAAGATCGAAGGCCACGGCACGCACCGCATCCGCATCCAGGGTGTGGACAAGCTGCATGGCTGCTGCCACCAGGTGGTGGCGGATCGCATCGAGACCGGCACCTTCCTCTGCGCCGTGGCCGCCACCGGTGGCGACGTGCTGCTGCAGCACGGCCGTGCCGACCATCTGGACGCGGTGATCGACAAGCTGCGCACCGCTGGCGTGACCGTTACGCCCGAGGCCGACGGCATCCGCGTGCAGTCCGCCGGCCCGGCGCACACCCACCTGAAGGCGCAGAGCTTCCGCACCACCGAATACCCGGGCTTTCCCACCGACATGCAGGCCCAGTTCATGGTGCTGAACTGCGTGGCCCAGGGCCCGAGCAAGGTCACCGAGACGATTTTTGAAAACCGCTTCATGCACGTCAACGAGCTGGTGCGCCTGGGCGCGCACATCCAGATCGACGGCAAGGTGGCCGTGACCGAGGGCGTGGCCAAGCTGTCGGGCGCCACCGTGATGGCCACCGACCTGCGTGCCTCCGCCAGCCTGGTGATCGCCGGCCTGGTGGCCGAGGGCGAGACCGTGGTGGACCGCATCTACCACCTGGACCGCGGCTACGACCAAATGGAAGCCAAGCTGCGCGGCATCGGTGCAGACATCGAGCGAGTGAAAGCATGATTACCTTAGCCCTCTCCAAAGGCCGCATCTTTGACGACACGCTGCCGCTGCTGCGCGCCGCCAACATCGAGGTGCTGGACAACCCCGAAACCTCGCGCAAGCTGATCCTGGACACCAACCAGCCCGGCGTGCGCGTGGTGCTGGTGCGCGCCTCCGACGTGCCCACCTATGTGGAAAACGGCGGCGCTGACCTGGGCATCACCGGACGGGACACCTTGATCGAACACGGCGGCCAGGGCATGTACCAGCCGCTGGACCTGCAGATCGCCAAGTGCCGCATCAGCGTGGCGGTGCGCGCCGATTTTGACTACGAACGGGCTGTGAAGCAGGGTTCGCGGCTGCGCGTAGCTACCAAATATGTAGCAATTGCACGCGAATTCTTCGCCGCCAAGGGTGTGCACGTCGATCTGATCAAGCTCTACGGCAGCATGGAGCTGGCGCCGCTGACCGGCCTGGCCGATGCCATCGTGGACCTGGTGTCCACCGGCAACACCCTCAAGGCCAACCACTTGGTGGAGGTCGAGCGCATCATGGACATCAGCTCGCGCCTGGTGGTCAACCAGGCCTCGCTGAAGCTCAAGCAAGCCCCCATCCGTGCCTTGATCGACGCCTTCGCCAAGGCAGTTGCCGAACGCTCTGAAATTTGAAACACCCCCAGGCTACAGCGCAAGCGCTTTTCGCCAACCCCCTTGCAGGGGGCAACACCAGTGGCCCGGCAAAGCCGGTTCCACGGTGTTTGCTGGAAGAGGTGTTAATTGGCTATCGAGGAAGTTTATTGTTATGAATTTTTTAGCTGCTCCCGCCCGTCTTTCCACCGCCAACGCCACTTTTGAGGCCGAATTCAAGGCGCGTCTGCATTGGTCTGCCGAGGCGGATACGGCGATTGAAAAGACTGTCGCCGACATCCTGGCCGATGTGCAGCAACGTGGCGACGCGGCGGTGCTGGAGTACACGAACCGTTTTGACGGCCTGAGCGCGGCTTCGCTGGCGGAGCTGGAGCTGACCCAGGCCGAACTCAAAGCCGCGTTCGACACCATTCCCGCCGCCCAGCGCGACGCCCTGCAGGCGGCAGCCGCCCGCGTGCGCAGCTACCATGAGGCGCAGAAAAAGGCCTCGGGCGAGAGCTGGAGCTACCGCGATGCCGACGGCACCCTGCTAGGCCAGAAGGTCACGCCGCTGGACCGCGTGGGCATCTATGTGCCCGGCGGCAAGGCGGCCTACCCCAGCAGCGTGCTGATGAACGCCATCCCCGCCCACGTGGCCGGCGTGGCCGAGATCATCATGGTCGTGCCAACACCGCGCGGCGAGAAGAACGCCCTGGTGCTGGCCGCCGCCTACGTGGCCGGCGTGACCCGCGCCTACACCATAGGCGGCGCCCAGGCCGTGGCCGCGCTGGCCTATGGCACGGCGACCATCCCCAACGTGCACAAGATCACCGGCCCGGGCAATGCCTATGTGGCCGCCGCCAAGCGCCGCGTCTTCGGCACGGTGGGCATCGACATGATTGCCGGCCCGAGCGAAATCCTGGTGCTGGCCGACGGCACGACGCCGCCCGACTGGGTGGCGATGGACCTGTTCAGCCAGGCCGAGCACGACGAGCTGGCGCAGAGCATTCTGCTGTGCCCCGACGCCGGCTACATCGCCCAGGTGCAGGCCAGCATTGACCGTTTGCTGAATGAGATGCCACGCGCCGAGATCATCGCCAAGTCGCTCAGTGGCCGCGGCGCGCTGATCCACACCCGCAGCATGGAAGAGGCCTGCGAGATCAGCAACCGGATTGCGCCCGAGCATTTGGAAGTCAGCAGCACCGACCCGCACCGCTGGGAGCCGCTGCTCAAGCACGCCGGCGCGATCTTCCTGGGCGCCTACACCAGCGAGAGCCTGGGCGACTACTGCGCCGGGCCGAACCACGTGCTGCCGACATCCGGCACCGCGCGCTTCTCCAGCCCGCTGGGGGTGTACGACTTCCAGAAGCGCAGCAGCATCATCGAGGTCAGCCGGGCTGGTGCCCAGCTATTGGGCCCGATAGCTGCCGAGCTGGCGTATGGCGAAGGTCTGCAAGCCCATGCAAGGGCCGCCGAGATGCGGCTGAATCCCAAGTAAGATTTTTAGGCGTAAAAATAGCGTCTAGTGCAGACTCTATCTGCGCTGGATGCTATCTTTTTTGATAAAAAAGGGGCTTGAAGGTGTCCCTTCCCCCTTCCAGAAACACCGCGGATCTGGCTCCACCAGTCCGCCGGTGTTGCCCCCTGCAAGGGGTGGGCGGAAAGTGCGCAGCACTGGAGCCTGGGGGTGTGCCTATTTTTCCAGTTTGAACTGGGGCGCGTGGGTTTGCAGCCACTGCTCCAGCATCATCAGAATCCAGACCATCTCACCGTAATAACCGGGGTGCTCCTGCAGCCGTTCGCCCAGCAGGCTGTGGATGAACTCCGGGCGCACGATGTTGCGCGTGGCCAGGCTGTTCAGGGCGTCGGTGGCGACCTGCTTCAGGCCGTCGTGGCGCGTCGCCCAGACGCCGAAGGGCAGGCCGAAGCCCTGCTTCTTCTTGGTCAGGATTTCATCGGGCAGGAAGCCGCGCAGCGCTTCCTTGAAGAACCAGCGCAGCTTCAGGCCCTTGAGCTTGTATTCGGTAGGCAGCTTGAGCGAGAACTCCAGCAGGGCTTCGTTCAGCATCGGGAAGCCCACACCCAGGCCGGCCAGGCGGGTCGTGCCGCAAACCTTGGGCAGATCGCTTTCGGCCAGGGTGTAGCGCCAGTCGAAGGCCAGCATGCGGTTCACCTGGCTGTCGGCCTTGGCCTGGGACCAGACGCTGCGTTGCTGCACGGCCGGGCCCTGGATGTCGACCTGGGCGAGGAAGTCGGGCGTCAGCACGTCGTTCACACCCAGGCGCAACAGCAGGTTGTACATCTGCAGCCGGTCCGGCATCGGCACCTTGGCCTGTTCGACGTAGCTGGAGGCCTTGCGCAGCAGGGCGATGCTGCTGTCGGCCGATTTGTCCAGCAGCGGCTCCATCAGTCCGCTGCGCAGCGCCGAGGGCACGACGCCGTACCAGCCGAACACCCGCTGCTTGGCATAGCGGGCGTTGCCGCCGAACAGTTCGTCGCCGCCGTCGCCGGCCAGGATTTTGGTGACGCCATCGTCTTTGGCCACGCGCGAGCAGTAGTACGAGGGCAGGGCGGACGAGTTGCCGAAGGGCTGGTCGTAGGAGCTAGCCACGTTGGCAATGCTGCGCACCAGGTCGTCGGGCGTCACGTAGTACTCGTGGTGCTCGGTCTTGAAGTGGCGTGCGGCCAGGCGCGCGTATTCCATTTCGTCGTAGCCTTCGGCGTCGAAGCCGATGGAGTAGGTGGCGGCTTTTTCTCCGCTCTTGCCGCTGATGTCGCTGAGCATGCCGGCCACGGTGGAGCTGTCGGTGCCGCCGCTCAAAAAGCAGGCGGCTTTGCCACCGTCGAGCTGGGCCGCCACGGCGTTGCGCACCAGGCCGCGGAACTCGTCGCGCAGGGCGTCGAAGGACACATTGCCTTGTTCAGCAAACGTCGGCACCCAGTAGGGCGCTACCGTCAGCTGGCCGTTGTCAAACAGCGCGTAGTGGCCGGGCGGCAGTCGGAACACGCCTTTGAAGATGGTGCGTGGCGAGGGAATCGCGTGGAAGTACAGGTAGTCGAAGATGGCCTGTGGGTCGATCTCGGCGCCATCCGGTCCCTGGGCCAGCGCATCGGCGCGTTCGGCGAAGCGCAGCTGGCCATCGACCACGCGGTAGCAGAGGCTGCGGATGGCAAAGCGGTCCACCGCCAGGAAGGTCCGCCCCGAGGGCTGTTGCAGGCCCACCGCAAAGTCCCCGGTGGCCTGCAGCGCGGCCTTGGCGGCATCCTGGGCGCAAGCTGCCTGCCAGGCGGCGATGGCGCCGTCGGTGCGGGCCAGTTCTGCCAAACGTGCATCTGCAAAGCGGGGGCTGCCAAGTGCCAGAGAAGGGGAGGTCAGGGACATGGGATAGGGCGGTAAAAAAAGAGGGGCCAAACCACAGCAAGCCGGCTCAAGGCGCGGGCGCTTTCAGCTGCTGCATCGCTCCGGGATTATGCGGGGCAATGTCCAGCGCCCGGGTTTGGGCGCTGTGAATATATTCGCGCTGCGGCCGCAAATCCTGGCCGTCGTTGTTGCCCAGGTCGATGGCCTTGCCCAGCACGGCGGCGGTGGAGCGCAGCCGGTAGCTGCCACCGGGCAGGAAGGCGCTGCGATCGACGTTGAAGTTGTTGCGGAAATCCCCCGGGGTAGTGGGTTGCAGGCGCGCCGGGCCGACCAGCAGATTGTTGACCGCCAGCACGCTGTCGGCGCCGGGCTTGATGCGCAGCCAGCTGCCGCCGCTGGGCAGATCGTCGACCAGGGTGTTGTTCACCAGGTACAGCTGGTTGCTCGGCCATACATAGCCTTCGGCGCCGAAGGAAATGACAGCCGGGTTCTCGGTCAGCGGGCCTTGCTGGACGATATTGCCCAGCACCACAGCCACGCCGCCATTCGGGAACTCCAGCTCGTAGCTGGCGCTGCCGCCGTCGTCCGTCAACCGGTTGTACAGGATGTGGCTGAGCGCGGCCCGGCTTTTCAGCAAATGGCCGGTTTGCGCGTGGTGGAAGTAGCTGCCGGTCACCGTGGCATGGGCGATGCGGCCTATGTACAGATTGTGGTTGTGGCCGTCGGGGCGGTTGTTGTGGGCGAACTCGCTGTTTTCCACCTCCAGTACGGCCTGGCCGTCGTTGTTGGTCAGCAAGCCCATCTCGTTGTAGGTAAACGAGCAGTCGCGCACCAGCAGCCGGCCGGATTCAAAGCGTATGCCCGCGCCGTTGCGGCTGGGCACGCGCGCGTCCGAGAAGTCGAAGCCCTCGACGCTGAACTGGGCCGAGCGCACCACCCAGATGCCCTTGCCCTCGGCGGCCTGGCCGTCGGCGCGCAAACGCACCCGACCCCCCACGGCGCGCAGGCGGATGTTGGCCTGGGTCCATACCGCCACATCGCCCAGGTAGTCGCCCGCATCTACATCAATAATGGTGTTGTCGCCCGCCAGCTTTGCGGAAGCAGCTATTGTTTTGATAGTGCGCAGCGGGCCGACCTGCAGCGTCTTGAATCCTTCGTCGGCGCTGGCAGCGCTGCACAGCAGCAGGGCCGCAACCAGCAGGCCGATGCGGCGAAGAAGGCGGGTGGGGGCAGGCAGTGGCATAAGTACCGGGCATTCTGCCGCAAGGCCCGGCCTGCTTCCCCCGTATGATCCTGCAGCCAAGAACAACCCAGGGTTCCGTGTGAAAACAGTTTTGATGATCGCCTACCACTTCCCGCCGCTGGCGGGCAGCAGCGGCATACAGCGCACCTTGCGGTTCGTGCAGCACTTGCCGGCCTTGGGTTGGCGCCCCATCGTGCTGACGGCCGACCCGCGCGCCTACGAGCGCACCAGCCCCGATTTGTTGGACGACGTGCCCACGGCCACGGTGGTGCGCCGGGCTTTTGCGCTGGACACCGCGCGGCATTTGAACATCCAGGGCCGCTACATGGGCTGGATGGCCCGGCCCGACCGCTGGATCAGCTGGCGCTTCGACGCGGTGCGCCAGGGCCTGCAGCTGGTGAAAGAGTTCAAGCCCGATGCCATCTGGTCGACCTATCCGATCGCCACCGCGCATGTGATCGGCCAGCAGCTGCACAAGAAGACCGGCCTGCCCTGGGTGGCCGACTTCCGCGACCCGATGGCGCAGGACGGCTACCCGGCCGACCCCGACACCTGGCGCAGCTACCAGCGCATCGAGCAGGAAGCGGTGGAAGACGCGAGCCGCAGCGTATTCACCACCCCCGGCGCCGCCCAGATGTACCGCGAACGCTATCCCCAGGCCGCCAGCCGCATTACCGTGCTGGAGAACGGCTATGACGAGGAAAGCTTTGCGCACGCCGCTGTGGCGCCGTCCAGCCCGCTGGCGGCCGACCAGCCGGTGGTCCTGCTGCACAGCGGCATCGTCTACCCGTCGGAGCGCGACCCGACCCAGCTGTTGGCCGCGCTGCAGCGCCTGCGCGCCGCCGGGGATTTGCAGCCCGCGCAGCTGCGCATCCGCTTCCGCGCCTCGGCCCACGACGATCTGTTGACCGGCCTGGCCAGCCAGTACGGCGTGCAAGACTTCATCGAGCTGTGCCCCGCCGTGCCCTACCGAGAAGCCCTGGCCGAGATGCTGTCCGTCGACGCCTTGCTGGTCATGCAGGCCAGTAACTGCAACGCACAAATCCCCGCAAAGATTTACGAATACCTGCGCGCCGGCCGGCCGATACTCGGGCTGACGGATCCACAGGGCGATACCGCGGGTGTGCTGCGCGGCGCCGGCCTGGACGCGATGGCGCGCATCGATTCGGTGGACGAGATCGCCGCGCTGCTGCCCCGTTTTGTGGCCGCCGTGCGGGCCCAGAGCGTGCGGCTGCCCGATCCGGCGGCGGTGCAGAACGCCTCGCGCCAGGGGCGTTCCAAGGCATTTGCCGATTTGCTGGCCGAGGTGGTGGGCAGCCCCTGAGGCTGCAAGCACCCTGAGGGAGGACGGGAGAGAGACAAGAACGAGCTTGCTTGTGCCAGGGGGCTGATTTTTTGGGGTTGTTTCCCATGCGTTCAAAAAATACCTGTTTGGTGTGCGGCGAAGCCAGTGCGCCCTTGTTCGAAAACCTGGTCCTGGGCCGCTACCCGGTGGCGTATTTCCAGTGCCAGAGCTGCGGCCTGGTGCAGACCGAGCACCCCTACTGGCTGGACGAGGCCTATGGCGCGGCCATTTCCTCGCTGGATGTGGGCATGGTCGGACGGAATATCTTTCTGTCCCACAAGGCGGCGCAGACGATTGCCGCGGTGTTCGACCCCGGTGCGCGCTTTCTTGACTATGCCGGCGGCTACGGCCTGTTTGTGCGCATGATGCGCGACAAGGGCTTTGACTTCTACCGCCAGGACCGCTACTGCAGCAACATCTTTGCCCAGCACCTGGACCTGAAGGACCTGGAGCCGCATGCGCGCTTCGAGCTGGTCACAGCCTTCGAGGTGTTCGAGCACCTGGTGGACCCGGTGGCCGAGGTGCGGCAGCTGTTTGACTATGCGGACTCGGTGCTGTTCTCCACCGTGCTGGTTCCCGAGGGCGAACCGCTCCAAAAAGACTGGTGGTACCTTGTGCCCGAAACCGGGCAGCACATCGTGTTTTTTACCGTCCGCGCGTTGGAGCTGTTGGCGCAGCAACTGGGTTGCCGGTTTTTCTCCAACCACGCCGATCTGCACCTGCTCACCCGGCGCGACATCGCCGACCCGTTTGCCGAAAAAAAGAAACCGATCTCGGTGCGGGTGGCCGAGAAATACCTGCGCTGGGCCATGCCCTCTGACCTGCAGGGCAAGAGCCTGCTGGCGCAGGATTTTGAAGCCGCACGGCAGCGCGCCAGCCAGCGGGCTGCGCCGTCCGAGCGGCGCTGAACTACCGGTTGCGCCTTAGAGCGGCTAACAAAAGGCTGTCATCGTCAAATGCACGTCCTCCGTTTGACGCGGCATGGAAAACAACAGAAACAAAGAAATCAGCACGGGGCAGTACTAAAGAATTGAGCCCTTGCTGCCGTCGTAGCCGTAGCGGTTGGCACCCAGCTGCGCAGCTTGCCCGGGTTGAGCAGCCCCTGCGGATCGAAACGCTGTTTGGTGCTGACCACGGCCGGGTCCAGGTTGTTCTGCTTGCCGTCCTCCACGATGTATACATGCGGGTTGTTGATCTGTACGCCATGGTCACGGTAGATCTGCATGATCTGGTTCAGGCGTTCTTCGGTGGTGTAGCGGATGATTTGCAGGCCGCTGCAGTTGAAAGCTCCCTCCTTGGTGCGCAGGAACTCCAGGTGCATCATCACCTCGCCCTTTAGCGCTGCTTCCAGGGCCTTCACCTGTTGGAGGCGGTGCATGGGGTTGAACCCGCTCTGGATGTAGGTGAGGCTCTTGTCCACCTTCAGTGCATGGAGGGTGGTGTGGTTCCAGGTGTATTCCAGTAGCGTCTTGTGGCTTTGCGCCACTTCTTCCGCCGTCTTGCGGTAGGTAATGGCTCCACCCAACGGGGCGGCCATGTCGCGCATGCCGGCCTCGGAATGCGGCGCCACGAGCAGCATCACCGCGTGGCAGCCTTTGGGCAGGTGCTCGGCAAGACTGGTGAAATAGTCGGGGATGGGTGCGGCCACGAAGCACACTTCTTTCTTCTCCAGGCCCGGTGCGCTGCCGAAGCGGTCGGCGAACTCCAGTGCTGCATCGAACTGCTCGAAGGCGACGATGCACTCCGTCCAAGCCACTGCAGGGGTGAGCGCAACTTCCAGCTCCAGCACGATGCCATTGGTGCCATAGGTGTGGTGCAGCAGCATGGCCTCGGGGCCGCGTAGTTCGACGACCTGGGGCTCGGGCTCCACCGTCATCGCGCGTACCGCCAGCACGTTTCCGGGCGCGGCCAGCGGGCCGTGGTTGATCGAGCCTGCGCCCCCAAAGCCACCGCCAAACAGCCCGCCCAGCGTTGCGCTGCGGTAGGTGGAGGGCAGCCAGCGCAGCTCCTGTCCCAGAGGTTTGGTCTGCGCGTCAAAGTCCGCCAGGCGGATGCCCGCCTGCGCGCGGCCTACGCCGCCGCGCACCCAGCCAAAGCTGTTGTAGCCGGAAAGGTCCAGGATCACCCCGCCGTGCAATGGGGTGCTCTGGCCGTAGTTGCCGGTGCCGCTGCCGCGCACGGTGAGGGGGATCTGCGCGCGGGCGCAGGCCGCCACCACCTGGCGGATCTCATCCTCGGTGCGCGGACGCACCGCCATGTCGCCGCGCTTGCCGGCCAGGTCGCGCTTGAGCACGGGGCTGAACCAGGCGAAATCCTGCGACAGGCGACCCACGCGCAGCGGGTCGGCAATCCAGTCCAGGCCGGGTAATAGTTCGGGCAACTGGTGGGCTGGGGTGGTGTTGGTAGTGGTCATGGTGTGTCTCTCATGGATGAATCGGCCTCGTTGGGCAAAAAGGGGCCTCCCACCGCGCATATGGCGCGGCGTGGTGGCGGGATATTTGGGGCTCAGTCCTGCGAGTTTTCGCTGGCGTGCCAGCTTCCGAGAGCCAGGCGGGTCAGCCAGGCCATCAGCACGAACAGCGCCACGCCGGTGAGCGAGATCAGCAGCAGCGCGGCAAACATGCGCGGGATATTGAGCTGAAAGCCGGCCTGCAGGATCTGGTAGGCCAGGCCCGCACCCGTGCCACCTGTGCCGGCAACGAATTCGGCCACCACGGCACCGATTAGTGCCAGCCCGCTGGAGATGCGCAGCCCGCCAAAAAAGTAGGGCAGTGCACTCGGGATGCGCAGGCGCACCAGGGTTTGCAGCCGTGTAGCGCGGTTGAGCTTGAAGTAGCTTTGCAGGTCAGGCTCCACGCTGCGCAGGCCTAGTGTGGTGTTGCTGATGATGGGAAACAGCGCCACAAGCGCCGCACAGACCACCATCGATGCCATCGGGTCCTTCACCCAGATGATGATCAGCGGCGCCACGGCCACGATGGGCGTGACCTGCAGCAGCACGGCGTAGGGGAACAAAGCCGTCTCGATGCGCTTGCTCTGCACAAACAAAAACGAAATCAATACCCCGGCCACCGTGGCCACGCCGAAGGCCAGCACGGTGATCTTGACAGTGACCCACAGCGAGGCGCCTAGCGCAGCCCAGTCGGTGAACAGAGTCTTCATCATCAGCAACGGAGAAGGCACCAAGTAGGGGGGCAGCTCCAGCCCCGTAACCAGGCCTTGCCATAGCGCAATCAGCACCAGGCCCACCAGCAGCGGGTACACGACACGCTGCACGCGGGGCTGCGCCATGAGCGGGATGCGCCGTGCGGCGGCCCGGTGCGGTGCCGGCGCGCGGGTGGGCTGTGCGCTGCGCGCGCTGCGGGGTGGCGCCACGGGGGTGGCAGATGCTATGGGAAAGGGTGTGCTCATGCCAGGGCCTCATCGGTGTCTGCGCTGGCGCGCAGCAGGCTGTCTTGCAGCAGCTTGGCGTAGCGACTGAATTCGGGCGACACCATGAAGTCGGCCGTGCGGGGGTAGGGCGCGTCGATGTGGAACTCTTCCACCACGCGGCCTGGACGGGCGGCCATCATGACCACGCGATTCGACAGGAATACCGCTTCGTGGATCGAGTGCGTCACGAAAATCACCGTCAGTTTTTTCTTGCGCCACAGGTCCAGCAGGTCGGCGTCGAGCTTGTGGCGCGTGATTTCGTCCAGCGCACCAAAGGGCTCGTCCATGAGCAGCAAGTCCGGCTGGGTCACCAGGCCGCGCGCGATAGACACGCGCATCTGCATGCCGCCCGACAATGCACGGGGTAACGCGGTCGCAAACTTCGACAGCCCCACGAGCGCCAGCGCCTCGGCCACGCGGGCATCGGACTCCGGGCGTGGTACGCCCGCCAGGTCCAGCGGCAGGCGCACATTGGTCTGCACACTGGCCCAAGGCATGAGGGTGGGCGACTGGAAAACGAAAGCCATCTTCTTGCCGCTTTCTTCCAGCTGCGCCACGGGCTTGCGCCACAGCTGCAGCCGGCCGTCGGTGGGCTCCAGCAGGCCCGCCACCATTTTGAGCAGCGTGCTCTTGCCGCAGCCCGAAGGGCCAAGCAGGGTGACGAATTCGCCTTCCTGGATGGTCAGATCCACCGGCAGCAGGGCCTGCGTGCCGTTGGGGTAGGTCTTCTCGGCCGAAAGGACCTGCACGGCCGGCGTGGCGCGGTGGGGCGCAGAAGGAGAGGGCTCAGCGGAACTCATGGTGTCGCCTTTCGATGGATGCGGCCGGCCCCGCCAAATGGGCAGGGCAGCGACCGCTGTTTCAGGGCAGGACGGGCTTACGGCAGGACCTTCAGGTCCTTGACGAAGCTGGTCGTGTACGTTTCGGCTAGCTTGACCTTGGCAGGGTCTATGAGCTTGGACTCCACCAAGAAGTCGTAGCTCGCCTTGGCGCGCGCATCGGTCATGGTTCCGATGCCCAGGCCGGCCGCGTCGCCGCCAGTGACCATGCCCATCTCCTTGAGTTTGGCCACGCTGTAGGCCAGCTGTTCGTCGGTCATGTTGGGGTTGTCCTTCTTGATGAGGGCGTTGGCAGGGGCCGGGTCGGCCAGGTAGCTCTTCCAGCCTTCCATCGACGCTTTCACGAACGAGGCCACGGCGGCGCTGCGGTCCTTCAGGGTCTTGTCCATGCACGACACCGTGGTGGCGTAGGCGGGGTAGCCCTGGTCGCTGAACATCAACGTGTTGGCCTTCACTCCGGCCTTGGCGATGGCGAAGGGCTCGGACGTGAGGTAGCCCTGCTGGGCCGTGTTCTTGTCGGCCACGAAGGGCTGGATGTTGAAGGTGTAGGGGCGCGTCTGCGAATCGCTGAAACCGTACTTGGCCTTGAGCCACGGCCAGTAACCGCGCTGCGCGGCCGAGGCGATCAGGATAGTCTTGCCCTTGAGGTCTTCGAACTTCTTCACGTCCTCATGTGCGATCAGCACCTGCGGGTCTTTCTGGAACACGGCGGCCACGGTGGTCACGGGCACGCCGCCCTCGCGCATTTGGATCATCTGCAGGTCGCTGGAGCCCATCACGCATTCGGCCTGGCCTGCTGCCATCATCTGCACGATGTTGACCTGCGGGCCGCCCATCTTGATGGTCACGTCCAGGCCGTACTTCTTGTACAGGCCCGTGGCCAGCGCCTGGTAGAAGCCACCGTGCTCGGCCTGCGCGTACCAATTGGTCATGTAGGTGAATTTTTCCTGCGCGTGCGCGGTGCCCGACATGGTGACGAATGCACCTAGAGCGAGCAGGGCGGTTGCACCAGGTTTGTAAAGGCGGGAGGCAGTCTTTTTCATCATGGCAGTACTCCGGTAGGGTGGTGGGAGGGGGCGGAACGGGGTTCAGGAAACGATGGGGGTGCGGGGATTTCGCAGTTTTCAGGCGAGTGCGGACGAGGCCTCCACATGGCCGGTGTGGTTGGCGCGGCCCCAGGTGGACTCGGGGCGTGCGGCCCACTGAAGGTGGTGCAGCTCGGTGATGGCGGCGGCCCAACTCACGGCCAGCGAATCGAGGATGGCGTGGCCCTGCTCGGCTGTGGCGGGCAGCGGGTCGCCGATGATGCCGCTGGGGCCGAAGTCGCGCGCGCTCCAGGCGCAAGCTGGGCGGCCGTCGGGCGAAAGCAAGGGTGACTCGAAGACGGGCGGGTAGTTGACTACCGCGCGCTCCATGTGCACGGTGTCGGGTGCCAGGGCCAGCATCAGCGCCGTCTCTGCGTGGCCGGCGTGCATGGCGAGCTTCTTTTCCTTGTCCGACAGGTATTTGCCTGCCACGTGCGGCACGCGCCAGGTGAAGCTGGGCACGACGATGAAGTCGCCATGGCGCAGGCGCAACTCGCGTGCGCACATCTCCATCACCTGCGGCTGGCCGCCGTGGCCGTTGACGAACAGCAGCTTGCGAAAGCCCGCGCGGTAGACCGACTCGCCCACCTCGTTCATGGTGGCCAGCAGGGTCTCGCCGCTGAGAGTGACGGTGCCCGGAAAGTGCAAGTGCTCCTCCGACTTGCCGTAGGTGATGGGCGCCATGGCAAACGCGGGCACCTCGGCCGGCAGGCGGGCCAGGGCATGGCCGACCACGCCCGCGCTGATCACGGTGTCGACCGCGCAAGGCAGGTGGGGGCCATGCTGCTCGGTGGCGCCCGTGGGCAGCACGATGACCGTGTTCTCCTTGTCTGGCAGGTCGACGATCTCGGTCCAGCTCAGATAGGGCAGGTAGCGGTGGGGCGGGTTGTAGCCATGCAGCATGGGGTGGGGTCTTTCGTTGATGGGGAAGGTCGCTAGCGCTGAGGCAGATAGGCGGTGGCCTCTACCTCGATGAGGATGTCGGGGGTGGGCAGCACTCCGCTAACCTCGACCACGGTGGATGCCGGTGGTTCGCCCGGGAAGAACAGCTTGCGCACCCGGCTGTACTGGGGAAAGTGGTCCAGGTTCTTGAAGTACTGCACCAGCTTGATCACGTCGGACATCTGCCCGCCCGCTGCTTCGATGGTCTGGCGGATGCGGTCCAGTACATACCAGCTTTGCGCCAGGATCGGGCCTTCCTTGATGTCGCTGCTGAACTCGCCGGTACGGCCAATCAGCGTGGCTGCGTCGTCGGGGATGTCGGCATAGCCGCGCACGATGCGGCTGGCGGCGGGGTCCACGGCAATGATTCCTGAGAGGAACACCATGTCGCCTGCGCGGCGCCACGCGGCGTAGCGGGCCAATGGCTGGGCGATGCCTGGGGTGTTCATGCCATGCTCCTTTGGGATTGGGTTTGGGCCACATGCCAGTTGGCAGAGGGATGGCCGCTGGTGACGCGGCCGTGGCGCAGCACCACACGGGCGTGTGTGCGCGACGGGAAACCCCAGTGGTCGGCTTGGGTGAACACCAGCAGATCGGCCGGCTCATCTGCCTGCAGTGGCAGTATGGGGGCGCCCCGGCGCAGCCAGTCAGTGCGACACAGCGATTCGGACCATTGGTCAAACGGTGCGTCCAATTGCGCAGCCAGCACCCCGGAGGCCAGTGCTTCCAGTGGGTCAAAGCTGCCCACGGGGCAGAACGGGTCTTGCACGTTGTCGCTGGCCACCAGCACGGGGATGCCGCGTGCGCGGGCTTCTTTCACCAGCGTCAGGCCGCGCTGGCGCGGCGTGCGCCCGGTGGTGGCGTCCTGCAGCAGCAAATTGGTGATGGGCAGGGTGACCAGGGTGATGGGCACCTGTGCCACAGCATCCAGCGTGGCGAAGGCCGTGGCTTCGTTCTGCGCTGCTAAGGCGCAGGTGTGGCCACACACCACATGGCCTTCAAACCGCAGTTCTTTCAGCAGTGCTGCCGTGGTGGCCAGGCCTTGGGCGCCCGGGTGCAGCTCTTCGTCCACGTGCAGGTCCACATTCAGGCCATGGTGCTGTGCGGCCTGGAACAGGTTGCGCAGAGCTTGCGGGTTCCAGTTGGTGGAGTGCACAAAGCCGCCCAGCAAGGCGCCCGGGCCGCTGGAAGCCACGGTGGCGGCCAGCTGCATGGCGGTGGCGCGTTCGGCGTACAGGTGCAGGGGGATCAGGGCCACGCGCTCCAGCACCAGGCGGTCGGCCCATTCGTGCGCCAGTTCGCGCAGCACGTGCCAGGCCAACGGGCGGGCCCCGGGCTCCCACCAATCGCAGTGGGTGCGCAGGTGTATGGTGCCGGCCTCGTAGGCCCATTGCAGGGCGCGGCTGGCACGGGCGCGGATGTCGGCCTCGGTCCAGCCCTGGCGGTCCACCATCATGGCCTCGATGGCGCCCAGCAGGCCGGGCTTGACCGTGCCCATGCGGGGCAGGGTGAATGCCTTGTCCAGGTGGGTGTGGGCGTCCACCAGGCCGGGCAGCACCAAGGCGCCGGCCAGGTCCCAGGTGCTGCCTTCCGGCAGCGCACGGGAGGGGGCGTGCGGGGCCATTGCTTCCACACGGCCGTAGGCCAGGTGCAGGTCGGCCAGCGCGGGCTGGTCGCCGTGCATGGGCCACGGGCGGGGCAGCAGCCAGCGCGGCAGGCGGGCGTTCAAGATATGGTCGGGGGCGTTGGAGGCGAGCATGCCGGTCCCCTTACGCGAAGCGCGCCATGGTCTGGCCCACGCGGGTCTTGAAGGCTTCAAGGCGCGTGGGCGTGGCCACATTCATGTGGTAGTAGGCGTGGTAGTCCACCCGCGCCTTACCGCCCGTAAGCAGACGAAGGTAGCGGGTGATGGATTTACGCGGTGGGTCGCCCATGAGCATGGCCGTCCAGCGCGCGCGCCCGTAGGTGACCACGGCGGAAATGCGCTTGATGTGCGTGAGCGAGGGCTTGACGTTCTGCGGGTCGCTGATGTCGAAGGCCACACCGGGCATCAGCACGCGGTCGAAAAAACCCTTGAGCATGGCCGGCATGCCAAAGCACCAGGTGGGAAAGCAGAACACCACGGCCTCGGCCTTGAGCAGACGGTCCACGTAGCCCTGCACGGGTAGGCGGTTGCTGGGCACCTCGTGGTAGCCCAGGCGCTCCTCGCGGCTCAGCACGGGGTTGAAGTCCTCGGCGTACAGGTCGCAGTCGTCTACCTCGTGGCCCGCCGCGCGCAGGTTTCGCACCACCTCGGCATGCAGGGCTGCGTTGTAGCTGGTTTCCACCGGGTGGCAATAGATCACGAGGATGCGCATGGCGGGCTACCTATGGCTGGGGTCAGAGGTCGAGCGTGAGGGAGGGGCCGTGGCTACGGGCGCAGCACACTGCTACATGGGTCAGTTGCTCTTCGGCGCTTAGGCAACTGTCTCGGTGGTCGGGGGTACCTGTGAGCCAGCGCGTGGCGCAGGTGCCGCACACGCCCTGCTCGCACAGCGTGTCGATGGCGATGCCGGCGAGCTGCAGTACGTCGGCCATGCTTTCGCCGGGCGCCACGGGCAGCCGTATCTGGCTGCGCGCGAGCACCAGTTCAAAAGCCTGTTCGGTGGCGGGCAGAGGGACTGCCGTGGCTGAGATTTGCATGTTTGACCATTTGATTTGATCGATTGGTCAAACTATTGCAAATGGCGTGCCAGCAAGGCCTGGTGCGGGTTTGCGCGCGGCGCAGGGGGTACGCCGGGGCTTCAAAGAGGTTTGTGGACCGGATGGGTGCCCACAAGCGGGCATCTGTCTTTAATCTGGTGCAAGGCCGCAGCCCAGCAGCACAAAAGTGGTGAGCTCGCGCACGACAGGTTCACGGTCGATGGCTTCGTCGGGCGCAAGGCCCAGCATGATGTGCACCTGCACGCCGTAGTCGGCGTAGTGCTGCGTCATCCCCCAGATCTGCATGAGCAGCACCGTGGGGTTGACGGCGCGCATGCGGCCCTCGGCAATCCAGCGGTTGATCAGTTCCACCTTCTGCTGGGTGGACTTCACGGCCACGGGCCAGTATTTGCCCAGGTTACGCCCGCCGCCGAGCACCTCAGTGGTAAAGATGCGCGACAGGCCCGGGTTGTCCAGTGCGTAGTCGAGCTTCTTGCGCACGTAGCTGGTGAGTACCTTTTTGGGGTCGTCACTGTTGCTGTCAAAGATGAAGGCGCCGGACCAGCCATTGAGCACCGAATACAGCAGCTCTTCATAGAGCTCTTCCTTGCTGCTGATGTAGTAGTGCAGCTGGGGCTTGGTCAGCCCGGCACGTTCGGCAATGGCTTTGGTGGATGCGCCCTTGAAGCCATGGCGGCTGAACTCGGCGATCGCGGCTTCGCGGATGGCGTCGAGGATGCGTTCACGGCCTTGTTTGACGCGGTTCAGGAGTGCTCCGGATGGGGCATTGGCTTCAGGTTCGGTCATGGACGGGGGGCGCAAGGGTTGAAGGGGAGCGGACAGAGACGGTGCCGATTCTGCCCGCTTCACGTTTTCCAGAAACCGATGTGGGGAACGCTTGCCTCATCGATCAGGGTCGGGCCTATGCACTCGATGGGATGGGGGGATGCCGCGAACACGTCGCGGCAGGACAGCTCTGCATCGCGCTGTTCTGCCCGCTCGCCGCGAAAAACCCGCAGGCGCACGGCATCAATGCCAAACACCACGCGTCCTATGCCAGACCAAAATATGGCGCCCGCGCACATCACGCACGGCTCTGCTGACGAGTACAGAGTGGCCCGGGCCAGGGTGTCGCGGCCCACACGTGGGCTGAGCTGGCGCACGGCATTGGTTTCGGCATGGCCTGTGCAGTCGCCAGTTTCAGTGGTGTTGCAGTAGGCCTCGGCAAGCAGTTCGCCGCCAGCACCAATGACCACAGCGCCAAACGGGCGGTTGCCGCGCGCGCGCGCCGTGCAGGACCAGGCGATGGCCTGGCGCAGATAGGTGCCATCGGTGTCATTGCTGAGCGTGGTTTCTGTGGGTGGTGCAGACGTGAGGGCGGGCATGGGGAGTCTCCGTTGGTGGGGTGATGGCGGGCTTGTTTGTGCAACGGTAGGCGTCTGCGTACCCGCCGTTGCGGGTGTTTTTGCTATGCATTTGGCATGCTGTATGGACCGGGTACCTAGGTAACAGGTGTGCGAGGACATAGTAAACACATAGCTCATGGTTTGCCCAGCGTATTCATATCCAGATGCATGAG
>NZ_JAVDXT010000007.1:0-186451 GCF_031458075.1 Rhodoferax ferrireducens
TTCCATGGCCGCCGGCTACGCGGGGCTGGACAACGAGCTGTTCTACATGGACAAGACCATGATGGTGTTTGGCGATGCCAAGAAGGTGGTGGAAGACATGGGTAAGGCCATTGAATAGCCCCCCAAGGCTTGCACCCCGTCTTGGCTTCGTCCATTTACACTGCATGCGCAGACGAGATACGATCCAAGGCGGGTTGTCCACGTCCGGATACGCTTCCGCCCAGACTACCTAAGCATGCACACTTAGTTGAGTCCGCAAGCCTTCTACGCAGACCCCACCTGCACCATCAGCTACGAATTAAATAGCATGCGACTTCTTGGCATAGACCCCGGCCTGCAGACCACCGGCTTCGGCATCATCGACGTGGATGGCTCCAATCTCGGCTATGTGGCCAGCGGCACCATCAAGACCACGCACCTGGACCTGGGCCAGCTGCCGGCGCGCATCAAGATCTTGTTCGACGGTATCTGCGAGGTCTGCGCCCGCTACCAGCCTGATGCGGCCTCGGTGGAAATCATCTTTGTGAACGTGAACCCGCAGTCCACCCTGCTGCTGGGCCAGGCGCGGGGCGCCAGCCTGGCGGCGCTGGGGCACAGCAACCTGCCGGTATCCGAGTACACCGCGCTGCAGATGAAGAAAGCCGTGGTCGGCCACGGCCGGGCCGACAAATCGCAGGTGCAGGAAATGGTCAAGCGCCTGCTGAAGCTACCCGTGCTGCCCGGCAAGGACGCCGCCGATGCGCTGGGCATGGCCATCACCCACGCCCATGTAGGCCACGCCATGGCCCGGCTGGCCCAGGCCACGCCCTTGGCGCGCAAGACCAGCGGCATGTACCGCGACGGCCGCACCCACTGAGCCCGCCATGCGACGCACCACCCTGCTGGCACTGCTGCTGGCCAGCCTCACAGGCTTCGTCCACGCCGGCGACAGCGTAGTCCCCGCTCCGCTGGTGATAGCCCACCGCGGTGCCAGCGGCTACCTGCCCGAGCACACGCTGGCCGGCTACGAGCTGGCGATACGCATGGGCGCGGATTTCATCGAGCCGGACCTGCAGCTGACCCAGGACGGCGTACTGGTCGCCATGCACGACGACAGCCTGCTGCGCACCACCAATGTCGCCAGCCAGTTCGCACCGCGCCGCGGCGGCTACAAGGTGGCGGACTTCAGCCTGGCCGAGATCAAGACCCTGGCCGTGCAGCCCACCGGCACCGGCCAGAGCAGCCATGCGGGCTTTGCGCCCAGCGCGGCCGAGCCGTTCCAGGTGCCGACCTTCCAGCAGGTAATCGACCTGGCACAGCAGCTGAGCCAGGCCAGCGGCCGCAGCATAGGCATCTACCCCGAGGCCAAGCAGGCCGATCCGGCCATGGAGGACGGCATCCTCGCCACTCTGGCGCGCAACCACTACGGACCGCAGAGCAAGGTATTCATCCAGTCGTTCAGCGACAGCACTTTGCGCAGCCTGCGCCGCAAGCAAACCGCGCAAAACAACGTCCTACCGCTGATGCTGCTGGGCGTCGCCATCACCGGCGCCGATGGCGTGGCCCGCCTGGGCGTGGTCTCGGGCAATACGGTGACGCCGCTGGCTCTGCAAGAGGTGGCCAGCTTCAGCGAAGGCATAGGCGTCAGCATCCACCGGCCAGCCTATGTTGTCGACAAGAGTTTCATTGCGCAAGCCCATGCGGCGGGCCTGCAGGTGCATGGCTGGACCTTTGCCAAGGCCGATCCAGCGGCGGCGGCCACGGAATTTCAGCGGTACCTGGAGATGGGCATGGACGGCGTGTTTGCCAACTACCCGGACCTGGCGGTCACGGCGCGCAAGCGCTACCTGCAGCCCAAGTAGGCACTCAGGCCACGCGCTCCAGAATAAGTACGGTAAAGAAGCCGAACGCCGCCAGCAGCGTCCACTTCAGCACCACCCAGCCCCAGCGCTTGTAGCGCGGCTGGCCGGTACCGGCATAGAAGGCGAACGACACCGCCGCCGCCAGCAGCAGCAACAGAATGGCCCAGCGGAACAGCAGCATGCGGCTACCAGGGCCGGGCCAGCTGGGCGAAGCCGGCGGGCGCCTTGGAGGCATCGTCAAAGGTGACGATCTCCCAGGAAGCGGTATTCAGCATCAGCGCACGGATCAGCTTGTTGTTCAGCGCGTGGCCAGACTTCATGGCGCTGTAACTGGCCAGCAAGGGCTTGCCCAGCATGTACATATCGCCCATGGCGTCCAGCACCTTGTGTTTGACGAACTCGTCGTCGTAGCGCAGGCCACCGGCGTTCAGCACCTTGTAGTCGTCCATCAGGATGGCGTTGTCCATGCCGCCGCCCAGGCCCAGGCCGTTGGCGCGCAGCATCTCGGCGTCGCGGGTAAAGCCGAAGGTGCGGGCCCGCGCAATGTCGCGGGTATAGGAGCCCGAGCCCAGATCGAACTCCACGTGCTGGCCGGTCGAGTCCACCGCCGGGTGGTCGAAGATGATGTCAAAACTCAGCTTGTAACCATGGTAGGGCTCAAGCCGCGCCCATTTGGCGGCCGCGCCCTCGCCTTCACGCACCTCCACCGGCTGGAGTACGCGGATGAAGCGGCGCGGCGCATTCTGCAACTCGATGCCAGCGGTTTGCAGCAGATAGACGAAAGCCGCGGCCGAGCCGTCGAGGATGGGCACTTCTTCGGCGGTGATTTCCACCACCAGGTTGTCGATGCCCAGACCGGCGCAGGCCGACATCAGGTGCTCCACGGTAGACACCTTGGCCGACCCGCTGGACACCGTGGTCGCCATGCGGGTATCGGTGACCGAGGTGGCGGTCATGGGAATGTCCACCGGCACGGCCAGGTCGGTACGACGGAACACGATACCGGTATCGGGTGCGGCCGGGCGCAGAGTCAACTCGACCCGCTGGCCGCTGTGCACGCCCACACCCACGGCACGGGTGAGGGACTTGAGGGTTCTTTGCTGCAGCATCTTGTAATTTTAATTGGCGGGTGGACAACCCGTGATCAGCAAGCTTGATGGCGAAGATTGAGCGCCTCAATGACGCACGCGCAATGGATAGATGCCCAGCGCATCGAACGCCCCGTTACAGGGGGTTCGATCGCCAGCACATCCTCAATCTGCCTGTTTGCGCAAGAAAGCCGGGATCTCGTAGTCGTCCATGCCACCGGAAGACAAGGCGTCAACACGGGCGCTGGCCTGGGTGCGGTTCGGCGTACGCCAGACTGCGGGGCCACGCAGGGCTTCGTAGTCGGGCTGGGCAATACCGCTCAGGCCGCCATTGCCAACCGCTTGCGCCGGCAGGGTGAAGCCGACGTTGTCGGTACCGGTGCGCTGCACCACCACCTGCAGCGGAGGTGCTACCGCGCGGCGCTTGCTCAGGCCGGTCGCCACCACGGTGACGCGGATCTGCTCGCCCAGGCTGTCATCGTAGGCCGTGCCGTAGATCACATGCGCTTCGGGCGATGCGTAGGCGCGGATGGTGTTCATCGCCAGGCGGGATTCGCTGAGTTTCAGCGAGCCCTTGGCCGCGGTGATCAGCACCAGCACGCCTTTGGCACCCGACAGGTCGATGCCTTCCAGCAATGGGCAGGCCACGGCCTGCTCGGCGGCGATGCGCGCACGGTCCGGGCCATCGGCCACAGCGGTACCCATCATGGCCTTGCCAGGCTCACCCATGACGGTGCGCACGTCTTCAAAGTCGACGTTCACATGGCCGGGCACGTTGATGATTTCGGCGATGCCGCCGACGGCGTTCTTCAGTACGTCATTCGCGTGGGCAAAGGCTTCGTCTTGCGTGACATCGTCGCCCAGCACTTCGAGCAGCTTCTCGTTCAGTACCACGATCAGCGAATCGACATTGGCTTCCAGCTCGGCCAGGCCGTTGTCGGCATTGGTCATGCGTTTCGGGCCTTCGAAGTCGAAGGGCTTGGTGATCACGCCCACCGTCAAGATGCCCATTTCCTTGGCTACGCGGGCGATCACAGGGGCTGCACCGGTGCCGGTACCGCCGCCCATGCCGGCGGTGATGAACAGCATGTGCGCGCCGGCGATGGCGGCGCGGATGTCGTCCACCGCCAGTTCGGCAGCTTCACGGCCCTTGTCGGGCTTGCTGCCCGCGCCCAGGCCGCTCAGGCCCAGCTGGATGGTCTTGTGCGCGACGCTTCGGCCCAGGGCCTGGGCATCGGTGTTGGCGCTGATGAACTCCACGCCCTGCACATTGCAGCCAATCATGTGTTCGACAGCATTGCCGCCGCCGCCGCCGACACCGATCACTTTGATCTGGGTGCCCAGGTTAAATTCTTCGACTTCAATCATTTCGATAGGCATGTTTTTCTCCTGATATTCCAATTAGATGCAGTTGCTTTTGAATGTGTGGTTCTTGTTGTTTTAGGGGGCATCTCACCTCCAGGGGGGATGGCAGTGACGCCATCGTCCCGTATGCGGGGGGCTGCCCCGGGCTAGCCAGATTTTGGTTTCCATGGTTAGAAATTCCCCACGAACCAGTCTTTGACGCGGCCGACCGCAGTCTTCATCGAGCCGTTCTTCTGCGCCACCTTGAAGCCGCGCAGGCGGCCGATGCGCGCCTCTTCCAGCAAGCCCATCACGGTGGCCGCACGCGGCTGGGCCACCATGTCGGACAGGGCACCGCGGTACTTGGGCACGCCGCGGCGCACCGGTTTTAAAAAGATGTCTTCGCCCAACTCGACCATGCCGGGCATGACCACGCTGCCGCCGGTCAGCACGATGCCGCTGGACAGCACTTCTTCAAAGCCCGACTCGCGGATCACCTGGGCCACCAGTGAATAGATTTCTTCGACCCGCGGCTCGATCACGCCGGCCAGCGCCTGGCGGCTCAGCATGCGCGGGCCGCGGTCGCCCAGGCCGGGTACCTCGACCTGCGCATCCGGATCGGCCAGCAGTTGCTTGGCGTAGCCGCTTTCGACCTTGATGTCCTCGGCGTCCTTGGTCGGGGTGCGCAAGGCCATGGCGATGTCGCTGGTAATCAGGTCTCCAGCAATCGGAATCACCGCCGTGTGGCGGATCGCACCGTTGGTGAAAATGGCCACGTCGGTGGTGCCAGCGCCGATGTCGACCAGGGCCACGCCCAATTCACGCTCGTCTTCGGTCAGCACCGACAGGCTGCTGGCCAGCGGGTTCAGCATCAGCTGGTCCACGTCCAGGCCGCAGCGGCGCACGCATTTGATGATGTTCTCGGCCGCGCTCTGGGCGCCCGTCACGATATGCACCTTGGCCTCCAGGCGGATGCCGCTCATGCCGATGGGCTCTTTCACGTCCTGGCCGTCGATCACGAACTCTTGCGGCTCGACCAGCAGCAGGCGCTGGTCGGTGCTGATGTTGATGGCCTTGGCGGTCTCCACCACCCGGGCCACGTCGGCGGCCGTGACTTCACGGTCCTTCACCGCCACCATGCCGCTGGAATTGATGCCTCGGATATGGCTGCCGGTAATACCGGTGTAGACATGGGAAATCTTGCAGTCGGCCATCAGCTCGGCTTCTTTCAGCGCCAGCTGGATGCTTTGCACCGTGGCGTCGATGTTCACCACCACGCCGCGCTTCAGGCCATTGCTCGGCGCCACGCCAAAACCGGCCAGCTTCAGCTCGCCACCGGCCAACACCTCGGCCACCACCACCATCACCTTGGCGGTCCCTATGTCCACCCCGACGACCAAGTCCTTGTACTCTTTTGCCATAGTTCGTCCTGTAATCAATGCTCTGCTTGTTTCTTCTTGGGCGTAGCCACCGGGGTCGCCACCGTGGTCACGCCGCGCAGGCGCAGGGCATAGCCCTCGCCGTAGCGCAAATCTGCGCGCTCCAACGCATCTGCCGTGCGGCCATAGGCGGTAGCCACCTGGGCCACCGTGCCTATGAAGCGCTGGGCGCGTTGGGTAATTTCTTCGGTTGTGCCGCGGCCCAGCTCGATCTCGCCGCCGGCATTGGTCTGGGCGCGCCAGCCACCGCGGTTGGTCAGGGTCAGCTGGTCCAACGCCATATCGAGCGGTGCAAACAGCGGCGACAGCGTCTGGTACATGCCCAGGATCTGGCCGGCCTGCGCCACCGGGCCGTCGAGGTGCGGCAGGTCGTCGCGCTCGACCTCGTCCACATTGGCCTCGAACACTTCGCCAAAATTGTTCAGCAGACGGGACTCGTCCTCGTCGCCCCAGTAGGCCACGGCCTGCTGCTCCTGCAGCACTACCTTCAAGCGGTTCGGAAACTCACGCCGCACCACGGCTTTGCGCACCCAGGGCACGGACTCGAAAGCCGCCTTGGTGGCCGCCAGGTCGACGGTGAAGAAGGTGCCCTTGATCTTGCCGTTCAGGTTGGCGCGCAGCGTGACCTCGTTGTTGTGCGCCACGTCGCCCACTACGGCGATGCCGCCGATGGCAAACAGCGGCTGACGTGCCACCCATTTGACCAGCCCGACCATGCCCAGGACGAGCGCGCCCAGGAACAGCACCGAAGCGGTGGCGTTCATGAGTTTCACGTCCATGGGAGGGGCGGGCTTTTGCATGGTCAGGCGGTGGCTGCCGTCCCGTAGTCCAGCGCCGCCGATTGCAGCAGGCGCACGCATAAGGCTTCGTAGGAGATGCCGGCGGCACGCGCCGACATCGGCACCAGCGAATGCCCGGTCATGCCGGGCGCGGTATTGATCTCCAGCAGATACGGCTGGCGGGTCTGCGCATCGATCATCACGTCGGCCCGGGCCCAGCCGCGGCAGCCCAGGGTCAGATAGGCTTTGCGCACCAAGGCCTGGATCGCAGCTTCCTCGCCCTCGGGCAGGCCGCAGGGCACCAGGTACTGGGTGGTGTCGGTGAAATACTTGTTCTGGTAGTCGTAATTGCCCTCGGGCGCGACGATGCGTATCACCGGCAACACCTCGGTCTGCGCACCCGTGCCCAGCAGCGGAATGGTGACTTCGTCGCCGCTGACGAACTGCTCGCACAGCACCGCTGTGTCCAGCTGCGCGGCCAGCGCGTAGGCGGCATCGCATTCTTCCAGCGTGGCCACCTTGGTCAGGCCGATGGTCGAGCCTTCGCGCGCGGGCTTGACGATCATCGGTGCGCCCAACTGGGCGAAGGCCTTGCGCGTGGCTTCGGCGCTATCGACCTCGAACCAGCCCGGCGTCGGCAGGCCCTCGGCCCGCCAGATGCGCTTGGTCATCACCTTGTCGATGGCGATGCTGGAGGCCATCACACCCGAACCGGTGTACGGAATGCCCAGCAGCTCCAGCGCGCCCTGCACCGTGCCATCTTCGCCGAAGCGGCCATGCAGCGCGATGAAACAACGCGCAAAGCCCTCGCGCTTCAGCTCGACCAGGTCGCGTTCGCTGGGGTCGAAGGCATGGGCATCTACGCCCTGGCTGCGCAGCGCGTTCAGCACACCGGTACCCGACATCAGCGACACCTCGCGCTCGGCCGAAGCTCCGCCCATCAGTACCGCAACTTTTCCCATATTTATAGAATTTAGGCTCATAGCGCTTATCCTGCCTGCGGGAGCAGCTCTTTTTTCGATAGCAAATCAACCACCTTGCCGGGCACGGTTCCGATGGAGCCCGCGCCCATGCACAGCACCACATCGCCGCCCTGGGCGGTGTCCAGAATGGCCTGCGGCAAGGCCGCGACGTCGTCGATGAACACCGGCTCAACCCGGCCAGCAACCCGAAGCGCACGCGCCAGTGCCCGGCCGTCGGCGGCCACAATGGGCGCTTCGCCGGCCGCATAGATTTCGGTCAACAACACCACGTCGGCCTCGCCTATCACCTTGACGAAGTCTTCAAAACAATCACGGGTGCGGCTGTAGCGGTGCGGCTGGAACGCCAGCACCAGACGCCGCCCGGGGAAGGCGCCGCGTGCGGCCGACAAGGTAGCGGCCATTTCCACCGGGTGGTGGCCGTAGTCGTCGACCACGGTGAAGCTGCCGCCATCCTTGGCGGTCCAGTCGCCGTAGGGCTGGAAGCGCCGGCCCACGCCTTCGAAGCTGGCCAGTGCTTTCTGCACCGCGGCGTCGGGGATATTCAGCTCGACCGCCACGGCAATCGCCGACAGCGCGTTCAGCACGTTGTGCCGGCCCGGCAGATTCAGCATCACCGGAATGTCCGGCAGGGTCACGCCATTGCGGCGCTGCACCGTGAAGTGCATCTGCCCGCCCACAGCGCGCACGTCGATGGCCCGCACCTGGGCGTCTTCGCCGAAGCCATAACTGGTGATCGGGCAGGTCACCTGGTCCAGGATGTCGCGCACACCGGGATCGTCGGTGCACAGGATGGCTGTGCCGTAGAAAGGCATGCGGTGCAGGAAATCGACAAACGCCTTCTTCAGATTATTGAAGTCGTGGCCATAGGTTTCCATATGGTCGGCGTCGATGTTCGTCACCACCGCCATCACCGGCAGCAGGTGCAGGAAGGATGCGTCCGACTCGTCGGCCTCGACCACGATGTAGTCGCCATTGCCCAGCTTGGCGTTCGCGCCAGCGCTGTTCAAGCGGCCGCCGATCACAAAGGTCGGGTCCAGCCCGGCCTCGACCAGCACGCTGGACACCAGGCTGGTAGTGGTGGTCTTGCCGTGCGTGCCGGCAATCGCGATGCCTTGTTTCAGGCGCATCAGCTCGGCCAGCATCAGGGCGCGCGGCACGATGGGCACATGGTTCTCGCGCGCGGCCAGCACCTCGGGGTTGTCGGCCTTGACGGCGGTGGAGGTGACGATGGCGTCAGCCCCCAGCACGTTCGCCGGGCTGTGGCCGATGAAGGTGGTGATGCCCAAGCCGCCCAGGCGGCGCAGCGTGCTGCTGTCCGACTGGTCGGAGCCCGAGACGATGTAGCCCAGCTTGTGCAGCACCTCGGCAATCGCCGACATGCCCGAGCCACCGATACCGACAAAATGCAAATGGCGTACGGCGTGTTTCATGGTCGTACCAATCTTTCTAGTTCATCGGCCACGCGCGCCGCCGCATGCGGCTTGGCCAGTGCACGGGCCTGGGTCGCCATCGCGAGCAGGCGCTCGCGGCTCAGGCTGGTCAACAAATCCGCCAGCTGCTGCGGCGCCAGCTCGGCCTGCGGCAGATGGATGCCGGCCTGCTTGGAGGCCAGCCAGGCAGCGTTGTCGCGCTGGTGCGACGTGGTACTGACCACCAGCGGCACCAGTACCGCCGCCACACCGGCGGCGCACAGCTCGCTGACGGTGACGGCACCAGCACGGCAGACGATCAGGTCGCAGGCCGCCAGCTCGGCCGCCATGTCGTCGATAAACGGCAGCACCTGCGCGGCGATACCCAGCTCGGCATAAGCGCCCTGCACCGCCGCCTGCTGGGCCACGCCGGTCTGGTGCACCACCTGCGGCCGCTGCTCGGCGGGCAACCGGGCCAGGGCCTGCGGCAGGCAGTCGTTGATGGCCTTGGCGCCCAGGCTTCCACCCACCACCAGCAACCGCAGCGGCCCCTGGCGGCCGGCGAAACGCTCGGCCGGCAGGGCGATGGATTCGATTTCGGCACGCACCGGATTGCCCGTCACCACCGCACGGCGTATGCCTTGCGTGGCCGGGCCTTCGAAGCCGAAGGCCACGCGGTCGGCCACCGGCAGCAAAGCCTTGTTGCTCATCAGCAGTGCGGCATCGGCATTCACCAGCATCAGCGGCTTGCCCAGCAGCGAGGCCATCAGTCCGCCGGGGAAGCAGACATAGCCGCCCATGCCCAGCACGGCATTCGCATGGCGCTGGCGCAGTATCTGCAGGCAGCTCCAGAAGGCCGCCAGCATGCGCAGGCCGCCGGTCAGCATGTGTACAAGCCCTTTGCCGCGCAGGCCGCTGAAGGCGATACGGTCCATCGCAATGCCAGACGGCGGCACCAGCTTGTTCTCCATGCCGTGCAGCGTGCCCAGCCAACTGACGGTCCAGCCGCGCCGCTGCATCTCGCGCGCCACCGCCAGACCGGGAATCACATGCCCGCCGGTACCTGCGGCCATGACGACCAGATGGCGCGCGCTCATACGCGGGCTCCATGCATTAACTGTCTGTTCTCGTAGTCCACCCGCAGGACGACCGCCAACGCCACCAGATTCCACAGAATCGCCGAGCCGCCGAAGCTCATCAGCGGCAGGGTCAGGCCCTTGGTGGGCAGTGCGCCCAGGTTCACGCCCATGTTGATGAAGGCCTGGAAGCCCATCCACAGGCCCACGCCCTGCGCAACCAAGCCGGCAAACAGCCGATCGAGGGCAATCGCCTGGCGGCCGATGTGCATGATGCGGCGGATCAACCAGAAGAACAGACCGATCACGCAGACCACGCCGACCAGGCCAAATTCCTCGCCGATCACGGCCAGCAAAAAGTCGGTATGGGCTTCGGGCAGCCAGCTGAGCTTTTCGATGCTACCGCCCAGTCCGACGCCAAAGATTTCGCCCCGGCCGATCGCAATCAGCGAGTGCGTCAGCTGGTAGCCCTTGGCCAGCGCATTGCTATCGCTCCAGGGATCGAGGTAGGCAAAGATTCGCGCGCGGCGGTAATCGTTGAAGGCAATCATCATGCTGAAGGCCCCCACCAGGATGGTGGCGATCAGGAAGAACATGCGGGCATTCACACCGCCCAGGAACAGGATGCCCATGGCGATCACGGCGATCACCATGAACGCGCCCATGTCGGGCTCGGCCAGCAGCAGCACGCCGATCACGCCCACCGCCGCGCCCATCGGCCAAACGGCGCGCAGGAAGTTTTCCTTCACGTCCATCTTGCGCACCATGTAGTCGGCCGCGTAGATCACGATGGCAAACTTGGCCATCTCCGAGGGCTGGAAGTTCATCACCCCCAACGGCAGCCAGCGCCGCGCGCCGTACACCACCTTGCCCACGCCCGGGATCAGCACCGCGATCAACAGCAGCAGCGAGACGATGAACAGCCAGGGCGCCCAGCGTTCCCAGGTGCGCATCGGCACCTGGAAGGCGATCAACGCCGCCACAAAGGCAACGCACAGGAACACCGCATGCCGCACCAGGAAGAAATGGTGCTCGTACTTGGCGAAGCGCGGGTTGTCGGGCATGGCAATCGATGCCGAATAGACCATCACCAGCCCCCAGGCCAGCAAGGTCACCGTCACCCACAGCAGGGGCTGGTCAAAGCCGTGCACCCGCGCAGGCTGGCTGGGCGTGCGCGAGAAGCCGCTGGCACCCAGGCGCACCGGCAAGGCATCGGCCGCCGCCTTGGGCAAGCCCTTGAACCAGTCGGTAAAGCGCAAGGACAGCTGGCTCATGCCGCGTCCTCCTGCCCGGCGTCGGCCAGGGCCATCACCGCTTCGATGAACACCTGGGCGCGGTGCTCGTAGTTGTTGAACATGTCAAAGCTGGCGCAGGCCGGCGACATCAACACCGCATCGCCCGGGTGCGCGCGCTGGCTGGCCAACTGCACCGCCTCCTGCATGCTGGCGGCATCGACCAGGGCCACGCCGGCATCGACCAGTGCGGCGCGGATCAATGGCGCATCGCGGCCTATCAGCACCACGGCGCGTGCATAGCGCGACACGGGTGCAGCCAAGGGACTGAAATCCTGGCCCTTGCCCTCGCCGCCCAGGATGACGACGATACGGCGCTCGACGCCCAGGCCGGTCAGCGCAGCCACGGTGGCGCCCACGTTGGTGCCTTTGCTGTCGTCAAAATATTCGATCTCGCGCACCGTATCCACCGACTCGACGCGGTGCGGCTCGCCCCGGTATTCGCGCAGGCCGTACAGCATGGGTGCCAGGGCGCAGCCAGCAGCCGAAGCCAGAGCCAGCGCGGCCAATGCGTTGACGGCGTTATGCCGGCCGCGGATGCGCAGCGCATCGGCCGGCATCAGGCGCTGGATGTACAGATCGTCGGCGGCTTCGCTGCGTTTGCGCTTGGTTTCATCGGCTTCCAGCGCACGCACCAGCCAGGCCATGCCGTTGACCACTTCGATGCCGAAATCGCCAGGGCGCTGCGGCATGTCGCCGCCAAAGGTGGTGTGCCGGCGCAGCTGAGGCTTTTGCAACCGCACCTTGAGCGGCGCGGGCAGCATGGCCATCACACCCGGGTCTTCGCGGTTCAGCAGCATCAGGCCGTGCTGGCCGAAGACACGGGCCTTGGCGGCCGCATAGGCTTCCATGCTGCCGTGCCAGTCCAGATGGTCTTGGGTCAGGTTCAGCACCGCCGCTGCCGTCGGCTCAAAGCTGCGCGCAGCATCCAGTTGGAAGCTGGACAATTCCAGCACCCAGACCTGGGGCAAGCTGTCGGCCTCCATGTGTGCGACCAGCGTATCCAGCAAGGTCGGGCCGATATTGCCCGCCACAGCGACAGTCTTGCCCGCGCGCAGCACCAGCTGGCCCGTCAGCGCGGTGACCGTAGTCTTGCCATTGGTGCCGGTGATGGCCAACACCGCGGGCTGGTAGCCCAGCGGGGCTTCGGGCACGGCGGCGACCGGCGCTTCGCCGTCCTCCGACAGTTCGATTTCGTCCTCCGGTTCCGGCTCGGGCTGCGGTTCAGGCAGAGCTTCGTCCACGGCACCGGCCTGGCGCATATCGGCCAGGGCCCGGGCAAACAGATCCAGCTCGCCACCCACCGGCAGGCCGGCGCGCTGCGCCTCGGCCAGTACCGGGGCCAGCACCTCGGGTGACAAGCCCGGCGAACGGTAAATGGCTTGCATGCCTTGCGCCAGGGCGGCATTGAACGGGCCGCCGATGAACACAGCAGCCGGCAGCTCGGCCTGCAGGGTCGCCAATTGCGGCGGGGCTTCGCGGGTATCCGCCACCGTGACCTGCGCGCCATGCCGCGCGCACCAGCGTGCCATGGCCAGGCCGGACGCACCCAGGCCCAGGATCAGTACGCGGAGGTCTTGCAAGTGCTGCATGGTTCTATCGTCCTAGCGCAGCTTCAGCGTGGACAGGCCCACCAGGCACAGCAGCATGGTGATGATCCAGAAACGCACGACCACCTGCGTCTCCTTCCAGCCACTCTTC
Source organism: Rhodoferax ferrireducens (assembly GCF_031458075.1). Lineage (GTDB taxonomy): Bacteria > Pseudomonadota > Gammaproteobacteria > Burkholderiales > Burkholderiaceae_C > Rhodoferax_B > Rhodoferax_B ferrireducens_A. The sequence goes on from NZ_JAVDXT010000007.1 coordinate 12,953, forward strand.
TCGAAGTGGTGGTGCAGTGGCGCCATCTTCAGGATGCGCCGGCCCGCGCCGTATTTCTTCTTGGTGTACTTGAACCAGCTGACCTGCAGCATCACCGACAAGGCCTCGACCACGAAGATGCCGCCCATGATGGACAAGACCACTTCCTGGCGCACGATCACGGCCACCGTGCCCAGCGCGCCACCCAGCGCCAACGCGCCCACGTCGCCCATGAACACCTGGGCCGGATAGGCGTTGAACCAGAGAAAGGCCAGTCCGGCGCCGGCCATGGCCGAGCAGAACACCAGCAACTCGCCTGCACCCGGAATATGCGGCAGGAACAGATATTTGGAAAACACCGAACTGCCGGTCACGTAGGCAAACACACCCAGCGCCGAGCCCACCAGCACCACCGGCATGATGGCCAGGCCGTCCAGGCCGTCGGTCAGGTTTACGGCATTGCTGGAGCCGACGATCACCAGATAGGTCAGCACCACAAAGCCCAGCACGCCCAGCGGGTAGCTGACTTCCTTGAAGAACGGCAGTTGCAGGCCGGCCTTGGGCGGCAGGCTCAAATCAAAGCCCGACTGCACCCAGCTGAAGAACAGCTCCAGCACCCGCATGTTCGAGTTCTCGGAAATGCTGAACACCAAATACAAAGCGGCCACCAGGCCGATCAGCGACTGCCACATGTATTTCTCGCGTGAGCGCATGCCCTCGGGATCCTTGTTGACCACCTTGCGCCAGTCGTCGACCCAGCCTATGGCGCCAAACCCCAGGGTCACCAAGAGCACGATCCAGACAAAGCGGTTGCTTAAATCCACCCACAGCAGGGTTGAAATAGCGATGCACAGCAGAATCAGCACCCCGCCCATGGTGGGCGTGCCCTGCTTGACCAGATGGCTTTCCATGCCGTAGCCGCGCACCGGCTGGCCGATCTTCAGTGCCGTCAGCCGGCGTATCACCACCGGCCCGGCCACTACGCCGATCAGCAAGGCCGTCATGGCGGCCATCACCGCCCGGAACGTCAGGTACTGGAAAACGCGAAAAAACCCGAACTCGGGCGACAGGGTTTGCAACCACTGGGCGAGACTAAGCAGCACGGGGCGGCTCCTTGTATTGTTCTTCTTGGGACTGGATGAAAGCCACGACCCGCTCCATCTGCATGAAGCGCGAGCCCTTGACCAGAATGCTGGCCACCTGGGGCAGCTGGGCCTGCACGGCGGCCAGCAGCGCCTCGATGCTGTCGAAATGCCGACCACCGGGGGCACTGATATGGGCCGACATCGCGCCCAAGGTCAGCACCTGCTCGATGCCGCTGCGCTGGGCCTGCACGCCGGCTTCGGCATGGAACTGGGGGCCCTGGTCGCCCACTTCGCCCATGTCGCCGGCCACCAGCAGGCGCGGGCCTGGCAGAGCGGCCAGCACCTGGATCGCGGCTTGCATCGAATCAGGGTTGGCGTTGTAGCTATCGTCCACCAGGGTCAGGCTGCGGCCACCCAGGTGCACGGTCAGCGCTTTGGAGCGGCCCTTGACCGGCTCGAACGCCGCCAGGCCTTGGGCTACGGCAGCCAGGGGCACGCCAGCCGCCAGCGCGCAAGCGGCGGCGGCCAGGGAGTTCTTCACGTTGTGCAGGCCGGCGATGTGCAGGGGATACTGCAACGGCCCGGCCGGTGTGTGGGCACTGACTTGCCAGGCGCCATCGGCCCAGACCGGTGGTTCGGCCCAGGCGTCAGAAGGGTTCAATCCAAATTGCAGATGCGCGCAGTGGGCGGCCAGGCCCTGCCAGAGCGGCGTGTAACTATCGTCGGCCGGAAACACCGCCACACCGTCTGCAGGCAGCACGGACAGCACCGCGCCGTTCTCCTGCGCCACGGCTTCGACGGTGGCCATGAATTCCATGTGCTCGCGCTGGGCGTTGTTCACCAGGGCCACGGTAGGCCGGGCCATGGCCGCAATCGCAGCGATCTCGCCCGGGTGGTTCATGCCCAGCTCGACCACGGCCAGGCGGTGGTGCGCACGCAGGCGCAGCAAGGTCAGCGGCACGCCGATGCTGTTGTTGAAGTTGCCCAGCGTAGCCAGGCTGGCCTCGGGCTGGGCGGCACGCAGAATAGAGGCGACCATCTGGGTCACCGTGGTTTTGCCGTTGCTGCCGGTGACGGCAATCAGCGGCAGCTGGAACTGGGCACGCCAGCCGGTGGCCAAGGCGCCCAGCGCCAGCAGGCTGTCGTCCACCTCGATGCACGGCAAGCCCGCCAGCGCATAGCCGCGGTGGCACAGCGCGGCGACCGCACCGCGGGCCTGCGCCTGGGCCAGCATGCCGTTGGCATCAAATTTCTCGCCCTTGAGCGCGACGAACAGGTCGCCGGGCTGCAGGCTGCGGGTATCGGTGTGCACGCGGGTGAAAGCCACCGCGCCATCGCCCACCAGGGTGGCGCCAGGCAACAGCGCCAAGGCTTGCTGCAGGTTCATCATGCTGCGGCTCCTGCGGGGCGGCGCGCCAGCGCGGCTTCGGCATGGGTTTTGTCGAGGAACGGGTGCTTCACGCCGGCCACTTCCTGGGTCGCCTCATGGCCTTTACCAGCCAGCAGAATCACGTCGGCCGGCGCTGCCTGGGCAATCGCCTCGACAATCGCCACCGCCCGGTCGGACTGCACATGCACGCAGGCGTTGTGGCTCAAGCCCAGCAGGATCTGGCTGATGATGGCCTCGGGCCGCTCGCTGCGCGGGTTGTCGCTGGTGACCAGCACCATGTCGGCGTTCTTTTCGGCCACGGCCGCCATCAACGGGCGCTTCAGGTTGTCGCGATCACCGCCGCAGCCAAACACGCACCAGAGCTTGCCGCCGCGGGTCTGTGCCAGCGGCCGCAAGGCCAGCAGGGCTTTGTCGAGCGCATCCGGCGTGTGCGCATAGTCAATGGCCACCAGCGGCTGGCCGGGCTGGCTGATGCATTCCATGCGCCCCGGCACTGGCAACAGGCCGTGGCAGGCGGCGACGGCATCGGCCAACGGCACGCCCAGGGCGCGCATGGTGCCAATTACGCCCAGCAGATTGGCCACGTTGTACTGGCCGATCACCGATGTCTGCAGGGCGACGCGCTGCCCGGCCTCGACCACCACAAAGCACAGCCCGCCAGCTTCGTAGCGGATGTCCTGCGCCTGCAGCCGCGCCTGGCGGGTGCAGGAAACGGTCCACAGGTCCAGATCGACAAACAGATTGGCCAGCGCCACGCCCTGCGGGTCGTCGACATTCAGCACCGCGGCCTGCAGGCCGGGCCAGCGGAACAGCTCTTCCTTGGCGCGCCAATAGGCCTCGGTACTGCCGTGGTAGTCCAGGTGGTCCTGGGTGAAATTGGTGAAAGCGGCAACGCGGATGCGTGTGCCGTCCAGCCGCCGCTCGACCACGCCGATCGACGAAGCCTCGATGGCACAGGCGCCCAGTCCTAGGTCAACAAAGCCGCGGAACGCCTGCTGCAGCCGCACCGGGTCGGGCGTGGTCAGGCCGGTGGCCAGCACATCGGGCGGAATTCCTATACCCAAAGTACCCACTACCGCACAGGGAGATTGCGCGTACAGCTGCGTTTTTGATAGCGCCTGAGCCAGCCACCAGGTGGTGGAGGTTTTGCCATTGGTGCCGGTCACGGCCAGCACATCCAGGCTCTGGCTGGGCTGGCCGAAATAGGCGGCGGCGATCGGGCCGGTGCTGGCTTTCAGGCCGGTGTAGCAGGCCACGGCCTCCTCGCCATCGAAACCAAAGGCCTCGCTACCCGCCTGTTCCACCAGGCAGGCGGTCGCGCCCTGGGCCAGGGCGGCGTGGACAAACTTGCGGCCATCGGTGGCGGCCCCCGGCCAGGCGATGAAACCATCGCCCGGCTGGATCGCCCGGCTATCGACCTGCAGGCTGCCGCGGACCCGGCTTTGCAACCAGGCCACTGCCTCTGCCGGGGTATGGAGTTGCAGCATCAGAACGACTCCTCCACAGCCTGGGTCACCACCTGGGCTTTGACATCCAGATCCGGCTGCACGCCCATCATGCGCAGGGTTTGCTGTACCACTTCGCTGAACACCGGCGCAGCCACCGCACCGCCGAAATACTGGCCGGCGCTGGGCTCGTCGACCATCACGGCGACGATGATGCGCGGCTTGTCGATAGGCGCCATGCCGGTGAACCAGGCGCGGTATTTGTTGCTGGCGTAGCCCTTGCCGACCTGCTTGTGGGCCGTGCCCGACTTGCCGCCGACCGAATAACCCACGGTCTGCGCTTTGGGGCCGGTACCGCCCGGGCCGGCGGCCATCTGCAGCATCTTGCGGATGGCGGCCGCATTTTGGGCGGAGAACACCTTCACGCCCACGGCCGGCTCGCTGCTCTTGAGCATGGTGGCCGGGATGATTTCGCCGTCGTGGGCGAACGCGGTATACGAATGCGCCATCTGGAACAGCGAGGCCGACAGGCCATAGCCGTAGGACATGGTGGCCTGCTCGATGGGCCGCCAGGTCTTCCAGGGCCGCAGGCGGCCGGACACCGCGCCAGGGAAGCTGATCTGCGGCTTCTGGCCAAAGCCGACAGCGGTATAGGTGTCCCACATTTCGTGCGGCGACATGCGCTGGGCGATCTTGGTCGCGCCCACGTTGCTGGACTTCTGAATCACCCCCTCGACCGTGAGCAAACCGTAGTTATGGGTGTCGGTGATGGTCGAGCCGGTGATGGTCAGGCGGCCTGGCGAAGTATCCACCAGGGTCTGCGGCGTGATGCGGCCGGCCTCCAGCGCCATCGCCACGGTGATGGGCTTCATGGTCGAGCCGGGCTCGAAGGTATCGGTCAAGGCGCGGTTGCGCAGCTGCTCACCGGTCAGGTTCTTGCGCTTGTTCGGAATGTAGCTGGGGTAATTAGCCAGGGCCAGCACTTCGCCGGTGATCGCATCCAGCACCACCACGCTGCCGGCCTTGGCCTTGTTGGCGATCACCGCATCGCGCATCTTCTGGTAGGCGAAGAACTGCACCTTGCTGTCGATGCTGAGCTGGATCTCGCGGCCGTCCACCGGCGGCACCTGGTCGCCCACGTCCTCCACCACCCGGCCCAACCGGTCCTTGATGACGCGGCGCGAACCGGGCTTGCCGCCGAGTTCCTTGTTGAAGGCCAGCTCTATGCCTTCCTGGCCGTTGTCTTCCACATTGGTGAAGCCCACCACATGGGCAATCGCCTCGCCCTCGGGGTACTGGCGCTTGTATTCCTTGCGCTGGTAGATGCCCTTGATGTTCAGCGCAGCGATTTGCTGGGCGATGGGCTCGTCCACCTGGCGCTGGACCCAGACAAAGGTCTTGTCCTCGTTGAGTTTCTTGTTCAAATCGGCCAGCGGCATCTCCAGCAGCTTGGCCAACTGCTTGAGCTTGACCGGATCGTGGTCCACGTCCTCGGGGATGGCCCAGATGCTGGGCGCAATCACGCTGGAAGCCAGGATCAGGCCGTTGCGGTCCAGGATGCGGCCGCGGTTCGCCGGTAGCTCCAGCGTGCGGGCAAACCGCACCTCGCCCTGGCGCTGGAAGAAATCATTGCCAATCACCTGGATATAGGCGGCCCGGGCCGTCAGCCCCAGAAAGCCCACGGCAATGGCTGCGACCACCAGCTTGCTACGCCATACCGGCGTTTTGCTGGCCAGCAAGGGGCTGGAGGTGTAGCGCACGCTGCGGCTCATGGCCGGGCCTCCGAAGCCGCGGCGGTGGGGGCCATTACCGTCACATACTGGGTGATGGCCGGCGTGCTGGTGCGCATCTGCAGCTGTTCCTTGGCCAGTTTTTCCACTCGCAAAGGCGTGGCCTGGGCGCGTTTTTCCACCTGCAGGCGTTCGTTCTCGATTTCCAGCTTGTGCGACAGGGCGATGGCCTTGTCCACCTCGACAAACAGGCTGCGCGACTCGTACTGGGTGTGCACCAGGTACAGGGCGCTGGCGATCACCGCCAACAGTAGAACCAGGTTGAGGCGGGTCATGGCGCGTCCGTCCTGCGGGCCACCCGCATCACGGCGCTGCGTGCACGCTTGTTGCCGGCCACCTCTGCGGCGCTGGGCTTGACGCGGCCCAGAGCCTCCAGCGGCATGGCGGTGGCACCGCCCAGCATCCAGCTGGGCGCGCGGCGGTCCACCACCTCGCGCGCATGCTTGGCGATGAATTGCTTGACGATGCGGTCTTCCAGCGAATGGAAACTGATCACCACCAGACGTCCTCCCGGTTGCAGTACCCGCAGACTCGCGTCTAGCGCGTGTTGCAGCTCTTCAAGCTCGGCATTGATGAAAATCCGAAAAGCCTGAAATGTGCGCGTTGCAGGATTCTGGCCCGACTCGCGGGTTTTGACCGCGCCAGCCACGAGTTCGGCCAGTTCAGTGGTGGTTGAAATAGGGCCCCGTTCCTGTCGGCGAGCAACAATCGCCTTTGCAATGGGGCCAGCAAACCGTTCTTCACCGTAGTCACGTACCACCTCTGCGATCTGTTTTACTTCGGCTGTTGCCAGCCACTGGGCCACACTCTCGCCGCGCGTGGTGTCCATGCGCATATCGAGCGGGCCATCGAAACGGAAACTGAAGCCGCGCTCGGGGTTGTCGATCTGCGGCGAGCTGATGCCCAGGTCCATCAACACACCGGCCACACTGGCGTCGGGCAGCTCGCCCAAGTGGCGAAAACCCTGGTGGCGGATGGAAAAGCGCGGGTCGGCAATGGTGGCAGCTTCGGCAATCGCGTCCGGGTCGTGGTCGAAGGCGATCAGCCGGTCTTGCGGCGCCATCCGGGACAGCAGCAGACGCGAATGGCCGCCGCGGCCAAACGTCGCATCGACGTAGGTCGCCGCAGCGCCGGCGGCGCTGGGGTTTGAGGTCTCCGGCTTGTTGAGAAGAGAATCGACTGCTTCGTTCAACAAGACGGTGGTATGTTTCCATATCGCGTCCACCGTAGGGCCTTAGAAAGAAAAGTCCTTGAACACTTCGGGCATGTCGCCTTGCATCGCCTTGGCTTCTTGTGCATCGTAGGTGGCTTTGTCCCACAACTCAAAATGCCGCCCCATGCCCAGCAGCATGGTGTCTTTGGCGATGCCTGCGGCCTCCCGCAACTCGGGCGACACCAGCACGCGGCCGGTGGCATCCATCTCTACATCCATCGCATTGCCCAGAAAAATACGCTTCCACCACTGCGCCGACATGGGCAGCTCGGCGATCCGCTCGCGGAACTTCTCCCACTCGGGGCGCGGAAACACCATCAGGCAGCCGTGGGGGTGTTTGGTGATGGTCAGTTGGCCTGCTGCAGTCGCGCTCAGGACGTCACGATGCCGGGTCGGCACCGATAGCCGCCCCTTGGCATCCAGACTTAGAGACGAAGCCCCTTGAAACACAACAGCCCACCCTCGCTATAGAGCAGCAACCAAATGGGCCATGCGAAGGCACTTTTCACCACTTAATTGCACTTTTTTGCACTGTAGCAGGAAAAAAACACTGCGCCCACCTCCAGCGCAGTATTTTTTGTAATCAAATCAAGGACTTAGCGACAATCTTGCAAGTAGACACATGCAAAAAACGTTCTAAATTAAGCACTTAGAGCAGATTGTGAATGTGCCAATTGAGAAGCGCCGCACAGCGTGTAACAAATAAAGCCCCGCGGCTTGGTTCGAACGCTCTGGTTTACAGAATATAGCGCGATAAATCCTCGTTCTTGCTCAATTCCTTGAGCCGCGTGTCCACGTAAGCGGCATCCACCACCACGGTTTGACCCGCCAGCCGGGCGGCATCGAAGCTGACATCGTCCAGCAGCCGCTCCATCACGGTAGACAGGCGCCGGGCACCGATGTTTTCGGTACGCTCATTCACATCGAACGCGATGTGCGCCAGCCGGGTAATGCCCTCGGGGGCAAATTCCAAGCTCACGTTTTCGGTGGCCAGCAAGGCCTGGTACTGCTTGACCAGCGAGGCATGGGTCTGGATCAGTATCGCCTCGAAATCCTGCACCGACAGCGATTGCAGCTCGACCCGGATCGGAAACCGGCCTTGCAGCTCGGGGATCAGGTCGCTGGGCTTGCTCAAATGGAAAGCCCCCGAAGCAATGAACAAGATATGGTCGGTCTTGACCGTGCCGTACTTGGTCGACACCGTGGTGCCCTCGACCAACGGCAGCAGGTCGCGCTGCACGCCCTGGCGCGACACCTCGGCGCCGCTGCCCTCGCTGCGCGAAGTCACTTTGTCGATTTCATCGATAAAAACAATGCCGTTCTGCTCGGCGTTCTGGATCGCCTGGGTTTTGATGTCTTCCTCGTTGACCAGCTTGCCTGCCTCTTCCTCGATCAGCAGTTTCAGGGCTTCGGCAATCCGCAGCTTGCGGGTTTTGCGCTTGGGCTGGCCCATCTGGCTGAACATGCCGCGCAATTGCTCGGTCATCTCTTCCATGCCGGGCGGGCCCATGATCTCCAGCTGGGCTTTGTGGTCGGCCACATCGAGCTCGATCTCCTTGTCGTCCAGCTGGTGCTCACGCAGCTTCTTGCGGAACGCCTGGCGCGCCGCGCTGTCTGGCACTTCGCCCTGCGCTTCCAGTCCACGTGCTGTCGGTATCAGGATGTCCAGAATCCGCTCTTCGGCTGCATCCTCGGCCCGCACACGCACTTTGCGCATCTCGGTTTCGCGGGTTTGCTTGACGGCGATATCGGCCAGGTCACGGATGATGGCATCCACGTCCTTGCCCACATAACCCACTTCGGTGAATTTGGTGGCCTCAACCTTGATGAAGGGTGCATCGGCCAAGCGCGCCAACCGGCGGGCAATCTCGGTCTTGCCCACACCCGTGGGGCCGATCATCAGGATGTTCTTGGGCGTAATTTCATAGCGCAGCGGCTCGGCCACCTGCTGCCGGCGCCAGCGGTTGCGCAGGGCAATCGCCACCGCCCGTTTGGCCTGGTGCTGGCCGACGATGTGGTGGTCCAGTTCGGCAACAATTTCTTGAGGGGTCATAGAGGACATGCTTCAGTCCAGCGTTTCAATGATGTGGTTCATGTTGGTGTAGATGCACAGCTCGCCTGCAATCTCCAGCGACTTTTTGACGATCTGCGAGGCCGTCAGGTCGGTGTTGTCCAGCAGGGCCTTGGCCGCCGAATGCGCGTACGCGCCGCCCGACCCGATGGCCACGATACCCTGCTCCGGCTCGAGTACATCGCCATTGCCGGTGATGATCAGCGAAGCCGTGCTGTCGGCCACGGCCAGCATGGCCTCCAGGCGGCGCAGCACGCGATCCGTGCGCCAATCCTTGGTCAGCTCGATGGCAGCACGAACCAGATGGCCCTGGTGCTTTTCCAGCTTGCCTTCGAAGCGCTCAAACAGGGTGAAGGCATCGGCCGTGGCGCCGGCAAAGCCGGCGAGTACCTTGTCGTGGTGCAGCTTGCGAACCTTGCGGGCCGTGCCTTTGATGATGATGTTGCCCAGCGTAACCTGGCCGTCGCCGCCAATGGCGACTTGCACGCCATTGGGGGTCTGGCGCCGCACGCTGATGATGGTGGTGCCGTGAAACTGTTCCATAAAATCCAGATAAGGGTGAAACCGGTAGATGCAAGCGCACCACGCCCCGGGTGACGAAGGTCAATTCCGGCGCGGAATGACCTTGGCATATTCGTTGATGCCAATCACATTGAAGAAGATGGCGGCCAGGCGGTGCAGACCGGTGAACTGCACCTGGTGGCCCGCAGCGTGCTGCACGGCCGCCCAGTTGAGCACCGAGCCCGCCGCCGAGAAATCGATACGCATCAGGTGGTCGCACGACACTATCAGCACACCGCCATTTTCCGCTGGCGCATCCACCCCCGCCAAGGCGCTGGAGGCATCGCCCAGCACCAGGCCGGTCAGTACGCTCAAGGTAGGGGGCAGGCTAGACATCTGTGTCGCGCCCATGCCGATGTCGGAATCCTTGAACTCCGGCCTATCGGAACGCATCCCGTCCAGAGCCGCAGGCATCGAGACGCTGCCATCCTCGTCCAAGGCGACATAACTGCACACAGCCTCTTGCCACGACGGCGGCGAAACCTCGTAGGTGATGCAATATTCAAGCGCCACCATATCAAAGGCATCCGGGTTTTGCTGGGCGCGTAGCAGGTCCAGGCGCAGGCGCCACCAGGCCTGGTTCACCCCGGGGTCGCCGGTGCGGGTATAGCTTTTCACCACCTCTTCCAGGCGGTCGCCATCCAGAAACTTCAGCTGCACCGCTTCATGGGTCCAGTCGGCAAAAAGAGCCCCCAGGCCTTCCACGGCAGCGCTGTCGATGACGCTCAGGCTGGTCCAGCCTATTTGCACCACCGACGGCGTACGCTGGCGCAGTGCCGATTGCAAACCGGACACCGCCGCCGCACTCAGCACACTCGGGCAAGCCCAGCTGAAATGCCCGCTGTCGCTGCCAGCCATGTCGGCTTGTGCGCCGGCCGCCGGCAACTGGCCCGCCTGGTCGGGGATCGAAAACCACGCGGGTCCCGAATGGCCAAAACGGGTCGCGTAATCAATGCCTACGGTATCGAACCCATCCTGCAGACCCGTCGCACGGTACAGGTCAAACAAGGCCAGCCACACCTCGGCCCGGCTGTCTGGCGCAGGCTCGGCACGCAGCAAGGTGTACAGCGCGCTCTCCGCGCCTTCCGTATCGCCATTGGCGAAGCGGATGGCCGCCTCTTCCAGCTCGGGGTTGTGCTCGTAATCCACGGTATCCAGCGCAAACAACTCGGGTGGCGCAGCAGGAACGGGCTTGAGAGCCGCGACAGAGGCGAAGTTGATGCTTTCGTCCAGCGCAGCCAGCATGTCGACCACCGGATCGGCCTCGGGCGCCGCGAAACTATGCCCATTGGCGCGCAGGGGCGAAACATCGGTAGGGGCGAACGCGTCGGCATGCCGCGCCGATTGCAGCGGTAGTGGCAATGAGGCCGGCACGGTGGCGGCGTAGGCGCGACCGCCGTCCAGGGCCCCGGGTTCGGTGGGAATTAAAGATGCGCGCGACGACAAATGCACCGGCTTGCTGCTGCCGCTGTCCTTGGCCTTCCACCATTGCTTGGACATCTGGGCTTCGATCTCGTCGATCTTCTTGATCGTGCCGGCCCGGTCGTCCAGCTTGGACTGCATGCTGCTCTGGAAGAAGGACGGGCGCTCGGGCGTGTCCGGCGAGGCCTGGACCTCACGCTGGCGCAGCTTGCGTAGCTGGTCGAACTCCCGGCGCCGCACAAAGTCGTTGCGGCGCTTGCGCTCAATCATCTCCTTGAGCATCTGCTTGCTGTACTGGCTCTCCTTGTCGAGCTCAGGCTGGTCCAGGTCGGACCAGTTCGTCGTCGGATTGCGGACGAACTTGACGACCTTGGACAGCAAGCCAGAGGGTTCGTTGGGCGGCATGGTCGTGTCAGCGCAGCGTGATGGGCCTGAATGCGTCGGCGATCAATCGCCGAACATTTTTTGCTTCAGCTCCCGGCGTTGCTGGGCTTCCAGCGACAGCGTGGCGGTAGGACGGGCCAGCAGACGGCCCACACCGATAGGTTCGCCGGTTTCGTCGCAGTAGCCATAGTCGCCTGCGTCGATGCGGTTGATGGATTGCTCTATCTTCTTCAGCAGCTTGCGTTCGCGGTCGCGGGTGCGCAGCTCCAGGGCATGCTCTTCTTCGATGGTGGCGCGGTCGGCCGGGTCGGGCACTACCACCGTGTCTTCGCGCAAATGCTCGGTGGTTTCACCGGCGTTGTTCAGCATGTCCTGCTTGAGCGCGGTCAGCTTGAGACGGAAGAAAGCTGTCTGCTTCTCGTTCATGTACTCGGAATCCGGCATGGCCATGACTTCGGCATCGGTCAACTTGTCGGCCGGGGTGGTCTTCCAGTTGTTCGCCAGCTTCGGGTCCTTCTTGGCGGCCACATGGGGTGGCGGCGCAATCATGGGCTCGGGTGCGTTCTGCATGTAGCTGGACTTGGCCGCGGTAGACGCAACGGTCGGGGCCATGGACGGCACGGTCAGCTGCGCCAGACGCGATGAGGGGCGCACGCTCTTCGCCGGAATCGACGTGTAGCGGGGGCTGGTCTGCACCGCTGGAGCTGCTTCGGTGGTAGCTGCCGCGGGGGCTGGGGTTGTCTTAGGCGCTGGGGTCACTTTAGTAGTACTCACGGTTGGCGCGGGGATCCTGGTTTCCCCGCTGACTTCTTAGATTCTGCTCTGGCATCACACCAAACACTGCTCCATACCTTGCAAAAAGATATCTTTCGGCAAATCAATGCCAATAAACACCATTTTGCTGCCGCGTTGCTCGTCTGCACCCCATTCAGGGCCCAAATCGCTGCCCATTAGCTGGTGCACACCCTGGAAAATGACTTTACGCTCGGTGCCTTGCATATTCAAGACGCCTTTGTAGCGCAACATGCGCGGGCCGTAAATATTCACGATGGCGCTCAGGAAGTCTTCCAGCTTGGCGGGGTCGAATGGCCGCTCCGATTTGAAGACAAAACTCTTTACATCGTCATCGTGGTGATGGTGGTGGCCTTCATGCCCGTGGCCATGGTCGTGCTTGTGCGAGGGGTGGTCGCAGTGCTCGCCTTCGGCGTGGTCATGGTGGTCGTGCTCGTCTTCCTTCAGGAAGTCGGGGTCGATATCCAGCTTGGCATTCAGATTGAAGCCGCGCAGGTCGAACACCTCGCTCAGGGGCACTTCGCCGAAGTGCACGGCCTTTTGCGGCGCCCGCGGGTTCATGTGCTTGAGGCGGTGCATCAGCGCATCGACCTCGGCCGGCTCGACCAGGTCGGTCTTGCTGATGAAGATCTGGTCGGCAAAACCCACCTGGCGGCGGGCTTCCTGGCGGTCGTTCAGCTGGGTTGCCGCATGTTTGGCGTCCACCAGGGTCAGGATCGAGTCCAGCAGATAGCTTTCGGCGATCTCGTCGTCCATGAAGAAGGTCTGGGCCACCGGGCCGGGGTCGGCCAGGCCGGTGGTTTCGATGACCACGCGCTCGAAGTCCAGCAGGCCCTTGCGCTTTTTGGCGGCCAGCAGGCTCAGGGTAGCGCGCAGGTCTTCGCGGATCGAGCAGCAGATGCAGCCGTTGTTCAGCTGGATGATTTGTTCGCCCGGCTCGGAGACCAGGATCTCGTTGTCGATGTTTTCTTCGCCAAACTCGTTTTCAACGACGGCGATCTTCTGGCCGTGGGCCTCGGTCAGCACGCGCTTGAGCAGCGTGGTCTTGCCCGAGCCCAGAAAGCCGGTCAGGATGGTGACGGGAATGAGTGCCATGGGTTCTTTCATTGCTAATTTGTCACTGGGAACAGCGCCGCTCCCGCGATTTCGTGGAAATTAACAGGTGGGGAGTGTAGCGGCCAATTCAGGCGGGCTTTAGATGGGGCTATTTCCTCAGAATTACAAGGCCTTTGAGGTACTCGCCTTCGGGGAAATTGATGGTCATCGGGTGGTCGGGGGCGCCGCCCAGGCGCTCGCTGATATAGCCGTCCACCCCGGCGTCGATGCCGGCCGAGGCCACGATCTTGTGGAACAGGTCGGCGTTGATGCCGCCCGAACACGAATAGGTAAACAGCACGCCGCCCGGCTCCAGGATCTTGAAGGCCAGCCGGTTGATGTCTTTATAAGCGCGGGCCGCGCGGTCGGCGTGGGCTGCCGTGGGGGCGAACTTGGGCGGGTCCAGCACGATGCAGTCAAAAGTCTGGCCCTGGGCCGCAAACTGGCGCAACGAGGCGTTTACGTCTGCGTCCATGAAAGTGACGCGGTCTGCCGCAAAGCCGTTCAGCGCCACATTCGCCGCTGCCTGCTCCAGCGCCGGGCCGGACGAATCGATGGACGTGACATGCCCCTGGCTGCCGCTGGCCCGCATGCCGGCCAGGGCCGCCACGGTAAAGCCCCCTGTATAGCAATAGCAGTTCAGCACACGCTGGAACTGCAGGCGCTGGGCGTAATCGGCCATTTTCTTGCGGCTGTCGCGCTGGTCCAGGTAGAAGCCGGTCTTGTGGCCCTCGGCAATGTCCAGGCCCAGGCGCCAGTCGTGCTCCTGGATGGTCAGGCCGGTAGTGCCGTCGCCGCGCAACCAGCCGGTGGTGGGCTCCAGGCCTTCCAGGCTGCGAGTATTAGTGTCCGAACGTTCGTACAGCTTGCCCAGGCCGGTGGCGGCCAGGATGGCGTCGACCAGCACAGCCTTCCAGCGCTCCACACCGGCAAACAAGAACTGCGCCACCAGGGTGTCGCCATAGCGGTCGACGATCAGGCCGGGCAGGCCGTCGGACTCGCCATGGATCAGACGTACGCCATCACTATTTACGTCAAATCGGGCTCTGGCGCTGACAGCAGCTGCGACAGCAGCTACAAAAAACGCAGCATCAATACGCTGGGTTTCGTCAAAGCTCCACACCCGGGCGCGGATCTTGGACGTGGGGCTGAACGCAGCCCAGCCCAGAAACTTGCCCTCATGCGACTCCACGCGCACGGTTTCGCCCGCATCGCCGCCGCCTTTGGCGATGGCCGAATCAAAAATCCAGGGGTGGCGGCGCTGCAGCGAGCGCTCCTTGCCTTCACGTAAACGAATAACTTTCATGGGCGGGATTGTGGGGCCTATTTGCCCATACCTCCCGACTACTTGCCCGGCGGCAGCTTGGCCCGGGGATGGGCTGCGTCATACACCTTGGCCAGGTGCTGGAAGTCCAGCCGGGTGTAGACCTGGGTGGTGCTGATATTGGCGTGGCCCAGCAACTCCTGCACCGCGCGCAGGTCGCCGCTGCTTTGCAGCACGTGGCTGGCGAACGAATGGCGCAGCATATGCGGATGCACCGGGGTGGCGGTGCCGGCCAGTTGGCTGCGCCGGCGCAGCCGCTGCCAGACCGAGGCAGCAGTCAGCCGCGTGCCGTAGCGGCCCAGGAACATAGCGGTGGACAGCGCGGCGCCCGGCCCTTCGGCGCGCATCGCCAGCCATTTCTCCAGCGCCGCCACCGCGGTTTTGCCTATCGGCACGATGCGCTGCTTGCTACCCTTGCCCAGCACATGGGCCTCGCCAGCCTCCAGGTCGACCCAGCCGCGCGCCGTCTTGCCGGGTGCCGCGTCCAGGCCGGTGAGTTCGCCGACCCGCAGGCCACCGCCGTACAGCAGCTCGACCATGGCCGCGTCACGCGCCTCCAGCCAGGGGTCGTCGGCCTGGTTCTCGAAGTCGGCCAGGCCGATGGCCTCGTCCAGGCCCAGGGCCTTGGGCAGCGGCTTGGGCGATTTGGGGGCCCGCACGTCCTGTACCGGGTTACTGGCCACCAGGCCTTGCCGGCCCAGCCAGGTGTAGAAGCCGCGCCAGCCCGACAAGATCAGCGCAATGCCGCGCCCGTTGTGGCCCTGGCTGTGCAGCTGCGCGGCCCAGCGGCGCACATGGTGCTGGCCCACCTGCTGCAAGGCGACGCCGGCCTTGTCGGCCTGCTGGCTGAGTTTCTGCAGGTCCAGGGTGTACAGCGCCAGCGTGCGCTCGGCCAGGCGCTTTTCAAAGCGCGCGTAGTCGAGGTACTGGGCAACCAGCGGCGGAACCGTGGGGCCGGCGCTGGCGTCGGCCACGTTTTAAGCGCGCAGGCGCGACAGGGCAGCCCCGGCCAGCTCGGCGATGCGCTCCAGGAAGTCGGTACCCATGGCGGATTCAAAGCGCTGCGCGTCGGGCGAGGCCAGCACCAGCATGCCAAAGGCCGGGCTCGGGCTGTTCAGCACGCCGGTGCGCAGCGGCATCAGCGCCAGCGACATCGCGGCGGCCGGCTGGGCCAGCCAGGTCACGGCTTCGAAGCCCGAGTTCACGCCACAGAACGGCGCGGTCAGCGACGAGGCAAAAATCTTCGCGTCCTCGCTCACGCCCTGGGCCCAGTGGGCGTGCGCATATTCGTCGGCCACGCCCCAGACCTTGATGGCGGCCTGCGGCACCGAGAACTGCACCTCGATCTCGTGGGCAATGCGCTCGGGCAGGTCGGCCGGTGAGCGCGTCAGCAGCAGGCTGCGCGCCCAGCGCTGCAGCTTGTCGGCAATGATCACGTTCTCGTTGCCGTGGCGCACCATGTCCATGATGCGGTGCTCCAGGCCCTTGATCTTCTCGCGCAGCATCTCGGCCTGGCGCTCTTGCAGGCTGACGGCGCGGTTGCCGTGCGGGCTGGTCAGCTGCACCGAGGCCAGCACCTGCGAATGGCGCTCGAAGAACTCAGGAGTGTTGGCCAGGAAGTTGGCGATGTCGTCTTCGGTGATCGGGTTGGTGGTGTTCATAGGGGGTGCAATCAATTAATCGGGAATCGTGATCGAGCCGTCGAAGACGGTGGTGGCCGGGCCGGTCATCCGCACCGGCTGGCCCAGGCCCGCCCATTCGATGGTCAGGCGGCCGCCATGGGTGTCGACATCGACCTTGGCGTCCAGCAGGCCCAGGCGGATGCCAGCCACCACGGCCGCGCAGGCGCCGGTGCCGCAGGCCAGGGTCTCGCCCGCGCCGCGCTCGTAGACGCGCAGTTGGATCTGCGAGCGGCTGACCACCTGCATGAAGCCAACGTTCACGCCGTTTGGAAAGCAGGGCTGGCTCTGCACCAGCGGGCCCAGGGTGGCGACCGGCGTGGCCTCGGCGTCGTCCACCAGGTGCACGGCATGCGGATTGCCCATGGACACGACTGCTACGCTAAACATAGCACCTTGCGCAGACTCTAGCTGCGCCAACGGCCATTTTTGCCATGAAGCCGTGGCTTCGGGCTGCAGGCCTTGCGGATCGAACGGAATCTGCGCCAGCTCGAACACCGGCAGGCCCATGTCGACGGTGACGCGGCCGTCGTCTTGCATGTTCAGCTGCAGCACGCGTTCCATGGTTTGCACCCGCACGCTGTTCTGCGCGGTCAGGCCGCGGCTGTGGACGAAGCGCATGAAGCAGCGCGCACCGTTGCCACAATGCTCGACCTCGCCGCCGTCGGCGTTGTGGATCGCGTATTCGAAGTCGATGCCGGGTGCGCTGGCCGCCCGCACCGACAAAATCTGGTCGGCACCGACGCCAAAGTGGCGGTCGGCCAGGAAGCGGTACTGGGCGGCGCTCAGCCCTAGGCGGCCCTGGGTTTCGTCGAGCACCACAAAGTCGTTGCCCGCGCCCTGCATTTTGGTGAATGGGATGTGCATGGTGGAATTATCCGCTCTGGCGCGTGGATTTTTAGACTGCGGGGCGATTCAAGCCCTGCGCACCGCGCTGGCGTGCATATGCTATTGAATCAATAGCTGCTTGCGCAGATGAAATAAGCGCCAGAAGCCTATTTCATCGATAAAAGTGTGAAGCCCGCCGATAAGCCGGATTCTGTGCGCACAGGTTGCCCTGTGTGTGACCGCCATTAATCTGGGCCGGGGATCGCTCGCCCGGCTCGGTGCTACCTACCCGCCAACTCAGGGGGC
Source organism: Rhodoferax ferrireducens (assembly GCF_031458075.1). Lineage (GTDB taxonomy): Bacteria > Pseudomonadota > Gammaproteobacteria > Burkholderiales > Burkholderiaceae_C > Rhodoferax_B > Rhodoferax_B ferrireducens_A. The sequence goes on from NZ_JAVDXT010000007.1 coordinate 30,317, forward strand.
CCCGTCAACGTTGGCCTATTTGGTATTGCTGCGCGTAGAGATTGCCCGTTTCACCTCGGTCGGGCTTTGCCCGACCGAGGTGCTGTGCTATTCCCGGCTTGCGCCGGGAGCGTCTGGCTTGCGCCATCCGCGTACCCGCTTGCGCAGGTACCGCACAGACCACCCTTGCTGGGCTGACCTGACCGAACTCGTCTCTGTTGCTCTAATCCTCACCTCACGGTGGACAGCCATTAGCTGCTACGCTGCCCTATGCAGTCCGGACGTTCCTCCAGTGCCTGGTTTCCCAGATTGCACCAGCGGCGGTCTGGCGGGCTTCACCCCCCGATTATGGCAGTGCCACAATGCCCCGGTTTGCTCCCGCTTCACGCCCACATCCTAGGAGACCCATGAAAACCGACAACATCCTGCAAACCATAGGCAACACCCCCCATATCCGCATCCAACGCCTGTTTGGCACGGGCGCGAATGTCTGGATCAAGTCGGAGCGCAGCAACCCCGGCGGATCTATCAAGGACCGTATCGCCCTGAGCATGGTCGAAGACGCCGAGAAATCCGGCGCGCTGCAGCCCGGCGGCACCATCATCGAACCCACCTCGGGCAATACCGGCGTGGGCCTGGCCATGGTGGCTGCGGTCAAGGGCTACAAGCTGGTGCTGGTGATGCCCGACAGCATGTCCGTCGAGCGGCGCCGCCTGATGCTGGCCTACGGCGCCAGCTTCGACCTGACCCCGCGCGAAAAAGGCATGAAGGGCGCGATTGCCCGCGCCCAGGAGCTGGTCGCCGCCACCCCCGGCAGCTGGATGCCGCAGCAGTTTGAAAACCCCGCCAACATCGACGTGCATGTGCGCACCACGGCGCAGGAGATCCTGGCCGACTTCCCCGACGGGCTGGACGCGCTGATCACCGGCGTCGGCACCGGCGGCCACATCAGCGGCTGCGCCCGCGTACTCAAGGCCGCCTGGCCCAAGCTGCAGGTGTTTGCGGTCGAGCCCACGGCCTCGCCGGTGATCTCCGGCGGCGCGCCCTCGCCGCACCCTATCCAGGGCATAGGCGCGGGCTTCATCCCGAAGAACCTGGACGTGGAACTGCTGGACGGCACCATCCAGGTGGACGCCGAGCCGGCCCGCGAAATGGCCCGCCGCAGCGCCCGCGAGGAAGGCATGCTGGTCGGCATCTCCAGCGGCGCCACGCTGGCGGCGATTGCCCAAAAGCTACCCGAGCTGCCGGGTGGCGCACGGGTGCTGGGCTTCAACTACGACACCGGTGAACGCTACCTGTCGGTGGACGGCTTCCTGCCCGCCTGACGCGCCACGGGCGGAGTGGGCTATCTTGATTCCTTGAAAATCCAGGCCACGCCCACGCCCGCTGTCACATAGCTTTTGCTGCGCACCAGCGGGCTGTCTTCAAACACGGCTCCGCTGAGCGCATCCGCACGGGCAAAAGCCCCTACCCAGACGGAGTCAAAACGCTTGCTCAGCGCCATGATCAGCTGGGTACCGCCGTAACCGCCACGTGCGGTGTAAGCCGGGCGATTCGCGCTCGCATACTGCTGCTCCACGCCGTAGTAGTACGCATGGTTGCGGGCGGAGCCATACAACAGGCCGCCTACGACGCCCAGGTTCCAGCCGGGCATGCCCATCACATCCTTGACATCGAGGTTCAGGCCGGGCGTGGCCACCAGGCCAATATTCCGGCCGAATGGGCTGGAACCAAAGGTGAAACCAGTACGCACCGGCAGCCGAAAGTCGAGCTTCATCCGTCTATCGTCGGAACGCGCCAGGGTGTACTCGAACGACGGGCCGATCTCGATAGATGCGTCCAAGTTGGGCATACCCGTGCGGGCGGCGTTTTTACTGCTGTTGACGGGCACGGTCGCCCCCAGGCTGATCTCCAGCCGCGCCCTGTCGGTGTTGAACAGCTCCCCGCGCACACCGTCCCGGTCTACTTTGAGCTTGTCGCCACGGTAAATGAAATACGGGAATGGCAAAACGTAAGTCTGGGCCTCGTCAGATCCCCGGTAGTCCGGGATGCGCAGGGTAGACACGCCGATGCCCGCCTCCCATTTTGGCAAGTCATCGTCAGCCTGGGCTGGGTTACCCGCCAGCCCCCAAAAGCAAGCCAGTACACAAGCGCATATGTGGGCAATCTTCACTTTTCGTTCTTTCATGGCGAGGGGACGGGGATGCCCACCTGCAGCTTGGCCGATGCAGCGCCGCTCGATAATAAGCGCATCAAACCCCTGATTTTCTATCGCTGGGTACGGCGAGGCCCGCGTTCTGGCCCGCCGCCCAACGTTCCCACTACATTCCCAATGGACCCGCCATCCCACGATGCTTCCCTCTTCCACCCACTTGCTCCTGATCCCCAGCTACAACCCCGGCTCCAAGATGGCGGAAACCGTGCGCTCCGCCCGCGCCCAATGGAACCCGGTATGGGTCGTGGTGGATGGCAGCACCGATGGCAGCGCGGCTGTACTGCAAGCCATGGCTGCCGCAGATCCCGGCCTGCAGGTCATGGTGCTACCCCATAACGTCGGCAAAGGTGCAGCCGTGCTGCACGGCCTGGACCGGGCCACGGCGCTGGGCTTCACCCATGTGCTGACCATGGACTCGGACGGCCAGCACCCAGCGGAGCTGATCCCCTCCTTCATGGAGACATCCCAAAAGCAGCCCCAGGCCATGGTGCTGGGCTTGCCCATCTTCTCGGCGGATGCCCCCAATCTGCGCGTGCAAGGCCGCAAGCTGGCCAACGCATGGACCCATCTGGAAACCCTGTGGGCCGGCATTGGCGATTCGCTGTTTGGTTTTCGGGTCTACCCCATCGCACCGCTGCGCCAGGTCATGCAAGGCCAGCGCTGGATGCGGCGTTTCGACTTTGATCCCGAGGTGGTGGTGCGCATGTGCTGGCTCGGTGTACCGGTCGTCAACCTGCCGGCCAAGGTCAAATACTTCACCGCGGCCGAGGGCGGCGTATCGCACTTCAACTACCTGCGTGACAACTGCTTACTGACCTGGATGCACGCCCGCCTGCTGGCCGGCTTCCTGTTGCGTCTGCCGCTGCTGCTGGCACGCAGGCTGCGCAAACGCTAACGCCCTCCTGCACGCGCAAGACAGGTACAGCAAGAACAAAATTTATCGCATGGCCGAGCGCAGGGTCACGGCTTGCAGATTTGCCGCGCGCAGTGCGCTCAGCAACAAGGGCAAAACCTCCAGGATCACCGGAACGCCCTGCTTGGTCACGGCAGCATGGCGGTCATGCAGCAGCAAGATATCGCCGGCACGCAGGCCGCGGGTCAGTATCCGTGTCACGGAGGCCGCATTGCCATTCCGGGTGTCGTAGGCGCGCCGGGTCCAGCTCACCAGCTGCAAGCCCAGGCGCTGCAGCACGGGGTCCAAAAACGGGTTGCGCAGCCCGGCCGGTGCCCGGAAGAAGCGTGGCGGCACACCGCACAAAGCCTCCAAGGTTGCTTGTGCGGCTTGCAGCTCGCGTTGCAAGCCGCGCATACCGAGCAGGGAAAAATGGTGCTTATGCTGCTGGCTGTGGTTTTCGATCGCATGGCCGCGGCGCACGATGTCGCGGCACAGATCCGGGTACCGGGCGACTTGCGTGCCGACACAGAAAAATGTGGCACGGGCAGCGTACTGGTCCAGCAGGTCCAGCACCAAGGGGGTGACCAGCGGGTCGGGGCCATCATCGATGGTCAGCGCCACTTCGCCGCGCGCTGCAGCCCCGGCGGGCAAACGTGTCCAGTTAGAACCCAGCAGCCGGCAACGCGGCAGCAGGCCAGCCAGCATCAGCACCAAATGGTTCAGCAGCAGTGCGGCCAAGGCCCCGCGCCAATGCCCGGGCCAGATCACCAACGCCGCCAGCACACCGCCATGCAATGCGATGCTGCACCAGATGAACGGAGCCAGGCGCACACGCATCACACCGCCTCGGCAACCGGAGTCCGCGCCCAGACTGCCGAGAAGCACAGGGCCAAAATAGCGCCAGGACCGACGGTCAGGCCCATGGCCTGCAGCACCGGCACCTGCGAAAATCCCAAAATGCCAAAGCCCACTACCGTCGTCAGGTTGGCAAACAGCAGGGAGGCCAGGATGCGTGGCGTGATTTCGCCTTGGCCGGCGCTGAAAAACAGCGCGTAATTGGAACCCACGGCTACCGTCAACAGCAGCCCCACCAGATGCAGAATCGTCAGGCTCTGTCCCACCGATACCAGTGCAGCAGCCACGCACAGCACAGCGCCCGCCAAAGGTGCCAGTACCCGCAGCACGGCAATCGGCGAACGTAAAACCACGGCCAGCAGCACCACGATGGCCAGCAGCCCAGCACCCGATAGCTGCACCGCCTCACGCAAGTAGCTGCCGTAGAGACGGTTGGATTCACCCTTCATGTCCACAAACAAGGCGCCCGTCGTCGCCAGCAACGGACGGATACGTGCCGGATCGATGTCGCCGGAAGCCAATGCATGCAGTGGCAAAAATACGCTCCAGCGCGGCTGGCCATCGATCGCTTTCTGCTGCAGCAGCATGGCGTCCACCGCCAACGCCAGAGACGTACCCGCCAGATCCGCACGCTGCAGGCCGGGCGCCCGGCGGGCCGCCTCGACATCCTGCACAAACGGCGCCAAACGTTCGGCCCGCAGCGGCATATCCACCAACGCCTCGGCCAGACGCAACTGCAGCTCGGGCGTGGTTGGCAGGCTGGCCTGCCGCGCCTGCTGGGTCGCCAGGCTGGGCAGCATGCTGGTGGGGCTGTCCACCCCGGCGATCGTGTGATCGTCCACCAATGGCTGCAGAACTGCGACCACTCTTTCAGCGCCCTGCAAAACCTCTTCCTGGCTGCCGCCCGACACCACCACCAGGTAGCGCACATCGGGCGCGCCCAGATCGGCGCGCAACGCCATATCCAGCGCCACGTCGCTGGCCGACACCGGGCTCAGCGCCGCCAGCTCCTGGTTCCACACCCGGTGCCGCTGCAGCACCAGGGTCAACGCAGCCAACACGCACAGGCCCAGCACGGCCCAGCGCAGCGCAGCCGCCCGCCGCACCACACGGGCCAGCCGCGCGCCCAGCGCCGATACGTCGCGCACGCGAAAGCGGGCGGGCAGCAGTTGCGGCAGCACAAAGCGGGTCACGGTAGCTGCAGCCACCAACCCGGCAATCGAATACAGGCCTAGTTGCGCCAAGCCTGGAAAGCCCGACAGCAACAAAGACGAGAAACCACAGATCGAGGTCATCACCCCCAGCCGGATGGTCGGCCAGAAACGGCGTACCCAGCCATCCTTGCCCGCACCGCCGGCCAGCGCCGCCTGGTCCGACTGCACAAACAGGTAAATCGAATAATCCACCGCCTCGCCGATCAACGTGGTGCCAAAGCCCAGGGTCAGGCCATGCACCGTGCCAAAGCCCAGACTGACCGCCGCGACCCCGGCCAGCGCACCCGCCAGCACCGGAAGCAAGCCAAGCGCCAGCGTGACGAAGGAACGGTAAATCAGCCATAGCAAAAACGCGATCACCACGATGCTAATGGTCGACAAACGCGTGACCTCGGACTCTATGGTGTTGCGCACATTCACGCCAAACACGCCCGGTCCGGCCAGCACCAGCCGGGCCTGCAACGCCGATCCTTGCTGGGCTTGCACCGCCCCGGCAAAGGCGGTGCGGATCGACTCCATGGCCTGCTGCTGCCCGTCGGTATCCGATCCCGCCGCGCGGGTTTGCAGCAACAGCAAGGCGCGCTGTGCATCGCGTGAGACCCATACGCCGTCGGCGCTACGCGGACCATTGCCGCCACGGCCTCCGCGATCCAGGCTGTCAAGCAGTAAAGGCAATTCCCCCGTCGGGTCACGCGGCAGCAGTGACTTGACCAGCAAGCCAGCAGGCGAGGCCAGCAGATCCAGCGTATCACCCAGTGCCACCCGCAGGCCGTCCACCGTGAAATGCGCAGACACCATCGCCGGACTCAGCTGGTAACGGTGCGCCATCAAAAAAGCTTGGTCCTGCTCCAGGCCCATGGCTTCGCCATTGCCTACGTTGCTGAACTGCGCCTCGCCGCGCAAGCGCTGCGCCATGGCTTTGGACAAGGCCGCCCGGGTCGGCGCATCACCGCCTTCCACGCCCACCAGTACCAGCCGCGACACCAACCCATCACGCAACTGGTCGACCAGCAACTGCTGCTCGGGCGTCGGCGCCTGTGGCAAAAAGGCCGACATATCGGCGGTAAAGCGGGCTTTGCCAATCACCACGCAGCACAACAGCAAGGCAGCCAGGGCCAGCCATACAGGGACAAAGCTGCGCTGGAACAGCCGCTTCGTCATGGCGTGGAGACGCTTTCAATCTGCATGACCGACCGGTCTTTGTCGGCTTGCTCTATCTCGATGCTGCGCAACTCTGCGCGCTCGCCCTGCATGGTGATGCGCTGCAACACGGCCAGCATTTTGGGGTCCAGCGGGCGTAGCACCAGCGTCCAGCGGGCTTCGGTGCCGTCCAGGTTCAGCTGGAACAGACGCTCCAGCGTTGCACGGTCGCCGGCCAGCGTGCCGCGTATGCTTTCCACGAAGGCCCCGAGCTCGGGGTAGTCTTTGACCCGCAGCGTGTACTGGCGCTTGCCGCGCTCTACCGTCACCGTGTCATGGTCTAGCACCAGGGTTTCGGGTTTGGGCTTCAGGGTACGCTTTTCCAGCCGGTCGGGCGCGGTGTAGAACAGCTCACCCGACGACAGCACCGGCTTGTCGAGCAAGGCGATGAATTTTTGCTCGGTAAAAGTGGCGCGCGCCGAGGTATTGCGCGCCAGGGCCTGCATCAGCTGCTCCAGGCCCCAGCTGGCGTGCGCCGATGCCGCTGCCAGGCACAGCACGGCAGCGCTCCAAAGTCGTACGATTTTTTGCATCATGGGCTCGGATGTGGTGCCGCGGGCGGCTGCCAGAAGTCAAAGAAGTTGAACCAGTTGGTGGGAGCTACGTGGCAGTATTTCTCCAGCAGCGCGGCATAGCACTCCATGGCCGTCTGCACTGCCGCTTCGCGCCCGCCCGCAGGAATCTGCGAAAAGTCCGCCACCATTTCGAAATGGATGTCGTAGCGCTTGCCGCCCCCGTACAGGCCGGTCATGAACAGCACCGGGCGGCGCAAGATCGCCGCCATGCGGAACGGCCCGACCGGCAACTGCGCCGGAGCCCCCAAAAAAGACAGAGTCCGCGTGCCAGTCGACCCCAGCGAGCGGTCGGCCAAAATGCCCACCACGGCACCCGACTCCAGCAAATCGTGTACCGAGATCATCGAGTCCACCTTGCCCAGTGGCACGATATGGCTGTGTACAGCCGGGTTGATAGCCTGCAGCAAAGCGTTGATCTTGCGGGCGTTTTCCTCGAACATCGCCATTGCCAGGCGCAGCCCCGGCTGCTGCTGGCCTACCGCACGCAGCACCTCAAAACTGCCCAGGTGCCCGCCCAGCATGAATGCCCCCCGCCCCTGCGCCAGCACCTCCCGGACCAGGCCGTCCCCTTGCACCCGGATGTCAAACAAATCGAAGCGGTCATTGACCAGATAGATCCGGTCGTGGATGACCGAGGCAAACGCTAGAAAGTGCCGGAACTGCAAGCGCCAACCCACCCGCCGGGACGGATAGACGCGGCGCAGATACTGCTTCGACGACCGCCGCGCCGACGGAGCCAGCAGCAAAAAATAAGCCGCAATGCCGTACAGCAGGCCACGCGAGATACGCCGCCCCAGCCGCAGCGAAACCCAGGCCATCAGGCGCAGCATCAGCAAATTGCTGCGCTCCGGGCGCTGCGTCCAATGTGTCGTATCGTCGATCATGGCGGAACCCGCAGGCCTGACGTCAACCGCCCTGTCGCAGTCTTGCATCTGCCGTACAGGAAAAACGCACCCGAGGCCACGTACGGCACTGACAAACGCGCCCCCATCAGCGCAGAGGCGGCATACCCACCTGCCGGCAGGCCTGCACGACCTGCCACAGGCTGGCCACATCCTCGGGCGGCAGTACGCAGCGGCGCACCACGTAGTCCCCCACAAACATCATCGCGATCAAGGGCATACCCAATAGATTGGCAAATGTCGACCACCAGGCGATGGGCGCAAAACTGAACAGCAGCGCCGAAACACTGGCCGTGGCACCGAAATACAGCGTCCATGCCCAGGTCACGCCCCGCGTGTAACGCTGCAAATGCGGCGACAACACGCCATGCACCGCAGCCGCGAAATGCGACACCAAGGGCGTTTGGCCAGCCGCCAGCGTCCGTCCGAACACCAGGCACAACAGCGTTTGCATACCCACATGCTCGAGAAAAAACAGCCACTGGTAATGCGACTGCAGCCAGTCGCCCATGGCCAGCAAACCGGCCACACCCACCGCATATAGCACCAGCATCCTAGGACGACGAGGTGAGCGCCAGGCGAGAGAAAAGGCCAGCACCAGCACCAAAAACAGGGCCGACAAGACCTGCCAGAAACCAGGTGAGGGGTGAACCGTCGCCACATGCGCTATGAGCGAATAGGCCGCACCCAGGCCCACGCCCAGTGCCACCTGACCGCCTCTCACCCACTTGCTGGCTAGCGCGGCCGATGTCACTTGGTTCTCTGGGCTGCGATATGGTTCGCCAGGGCGCGCAGGGAACTGAAGATCCGGGCGTTGTCCTCATGGTCGGCATGCAGTTGCAAACCGTATTGTTTGGACACAGCCAGTGACAACTCCAGGATATCGATAGAGTCCAGCCCCAGGCCGTCGCCGAACAACGGCGCATCAGCATCCACATCGGCCGCCTTCATCTCCAGATTCAGCGCGGAGACAAGCAACTCGGCCACTTCCCGCACCAAGGCTTCATTGCCACCGGCCGAAGGGGCTGCAGACGCGGCTGGAGAAGGTATTTCAGTCATGAGGGGGGTGGGGTTTTAATTGGGCACTGCATGCCGCACTATGGGCATGCAAAGGCCTTTGATTTTAACGGCCCTCTCGCAAACACCTATGCCAGCCTCAGCCAGAGGGGTTTTCCGGTCGGCCCCGAATTCCACCGCAAGACACGGAGTGCAGATGCATCCCGGCCATTCATACACTGGACCCGCCCCCACAGAAGGAACAGAGCATGCAATCCCCCCACAGCCTGGACTGGCCGGCTATCACGCAAAGCCTGGACGACAGCGGCTGCGCCCACATCCCCCAGCTGCTCAGCCCCGCCGAATGCACGGCGCTGGCCGGGCTGTATCCAAACACTGCGCTGTTCCGCAGCCGGGTGGTGATGGAGCGCTACAGCTTTGGCCGCGGCGAATACCAGTACTTCCACTACCCGCTGCCGGACCCGGTTGCCCAACTGCGCAGCGGCATCTATCCGCATCTGGTGCCGGTGGCCAACCGCTGGAACGAGGCCATGGGCATCGCCGTGCGCTACCCCGCCGAACACGCCGACTTCCTGCAGCGCTGCCATACGGCCGGCCAGCTGCGGCCCACGCCGCTGCTGCTGCAGTACGGCCCCGGCGACTACAACTGCCTGCACCAAGACTTGTACGGCGAGCATGTGTTTCCGCTGCAGCTGGCGGTACTGCTGTCCGAGCCGGGGCGCGATTTCAGCGGCGGCGAATTCGTGCTCACCGAGCAGCGCCCGCGCATGCAGTCGCGCCCCGAAGTCGTGCCCTTGCGGCAGGGCGACGCGGTGCTGTTCGCCGTGCACCACCGGCCGGTGCAGGGCACGCGGGGCAGCTACCGGGTGCAGCTGCGCCACGGCGTGAGCCGGGTACGTACCGGGCAGCGGCACACGCTGGGTGTGATCTTCCATGACGCACAGTGACGCACCAGCTGCCGACCTGTTCGGCAGCGCACCGGCCGAGCTGCCCCTGGCGCCGCAAGCCCTACTGCTGCAAGGCTTCGCCCTGCCCTACGTACCGCGCCTGCTGGCTGCGCTGCAGGCCATCGCGCAGGCCGCGCCGTTCCGCCACATGCGCACGCCCGGCGGGCTGGAGATGTCGGTGGCACTGACGAATTGCGGCGCACTGGGTTGGACCAGCGATAGCCGCGGCTACCGCTACAGCGCGCACGACCCCGACAGCGGCCAGCCCTGGCCGCCGCTGCCGGAGGTGCTATTGCAGCTGGCGCACGCAGCCGCAGCGCGCGCCGGCTTCGCCGGTTTTGTTCCCGATGCCTGCCTGGTGAACCGCTACCGGCCCGGCGCCCGGCTGTCGCTGCACCAGGACAAGGACGAGCGCGACTACAGCGCACCCATCGTCTCGGTGTCGCTGGGCATTCCGGCCACCTTTCTGCTCGGAGGCTTCCGCCGCAACGACAAGAGCTTGCGCGTGCCGCTGGTGCATGGCGACGTGGTCGTCTGGGGCGGCGCCGACCGGCTGCGCTACCACGGCGTGCTGGCCGTACCGCAGGCCGAGCACCCGCTGCTGGGCGCGCAGCGCATCAACTTCACGCTGCGCAAAGCCGGATAAAAAATTCAATCGCAAGACCCGGAGTGCGGCCACGCGTACCCTTGCCTACAGTGGCCCTACATCCCAAGCTTTTGGAGCCATGCCATGAAAAATTCCGTTACCACCGCCACCGACCCACGCTGGGCCGCGGTCCAGGCCCGCGACCCTGCCGCCGACGCGCAGTTTGTCTATGCCGTCAAGACCACCGGCGTCTATGCCCGGCCCAGCAGCGCGGCACGCCTGCCGCAGCCGCAGAACGTCGAGTTCTTCGACACGCCAGCCGCGGCCGAAGCGGCCGGCTACCGCCCCAGCCGGCGCGCCGTGGCCGACCAGACGGCACTGTCGGCCCAGCACGCCGCGCTGGTGGCCACCGCCTGCCGGCAGATCGAAGCCAGCGACGGCCTGCCCAGCCTGCAGGAGCTGGCGACACAGGCCAGACTCAGTCCATTCCACTTCCACCGCGTGTTCAAGTCGGTCACCGGACTCACGCCCAAGGGCTATGCCGATGCCCAGCGGGCCCGCAAGCTGCGCGCCCAGCTGGGTCGCGGCGGCACCGTGACCGAGGCGATCTACAGCGCCGGCTTCAACAGCAGCAGCCGCTTTTACGAGGCCGCCGACCAGCGCCTGGGCATGACGGCCAGCGACTACCGCGCGGGCGGCAGCGGCACCGCGATCCAGTTCGCCGTCGGCGCCTCGTCGCTGGGCGCGATCCTGGTGGCCGAGAGCCCGCGCGGTGTCTGCGCCATCCTGCTGGGTGACGACCCGGACGCACTGGCGCGCGAGCTGCAAGACATGTTTCCGCAGGCCCAGCTGGTCGGCGACGACGCCGCTTTTGCCCAGCGCGTGGCCCAGGTCGTGGGCCTGATCGAAGCGCCCGGCCTGGGCCTGCAGCTGCCGCTGGACGTGCGCGGCACGGCCTTCCAGGAGCGGGTGTGGCAGGCGCTGCGCGACATCCCAGCTGGCAGCACCGCCAGCTATGCCGAAATCGCGGCCCGCATCGGCGCGCCGAACGCCTTCCGCGCCGTGGCCCAGGCCTGCGGCGCGAACCGGCTGGCGGTGGCCATCCCCTGCCACAGGGTGGTGCGCAGCGACGGCGGCCTGTCGGGCTACCGCTGGGGCGTAGAACGCAAGCGCAGCCTGCTGGAGCGCGAGGCGGCGGTCTGAATCCGCCGGCCCGCACGTTACGATGCAAGGATGGAAAGTCTCGATCTCCGCGTGTTGGCCGATGCCCTGGCCTGGTTGCAAGCCGGCCATAGCGCCACCTTGTTCACCGTGGTGGAAACCTGGGGCAGCGCGCCGCGCCCACCGGGCGCGCTGCTGGCAGTGCGCGGCGACGGCCTGGTCAGCGGCTCGGTCTCGGGTGGCTGCATCGAGGACGACCTGCACACCCGCGCCCGGCCCGCGCAGGAGCTGCCCACGCTGCTGCATTACGGCGTGACGCAAGACGAAGCTGCCCGCTTCGGTCTGCCCTGCGGCGGCAGCCTGCGCCTGGTGCAGGAGCCGCTGCACGACACAGCCTGGATCGCCGAGCTGCTGCAGCGCACCACCGCCCACCAGCTGGTGGCCCGCAGTCTGGACCTGGCCAGCGGCGCGGTACAGCTGCACAGCGCCCGCCGCGATCAGGCCATGGCCTTCGACGGCCAGACCCTGACCACCTTGTTCGGTCCGCGCTGGCGCCTGCTGCTGATCGGTGCCGGCCAGTTGTCTCAGGCCGTGGCCGCCATGGCGGCCGCGCTGGACTTCGAGGTGCTGGTCTGCGACCCGCGCGAGGAATACGCCCTGCCCTTCGCCACGCAGGTACAGCGCGTGGACGGCATGCCCGACGACGCGGTGCGCGCGCTGCAGCCCGATGCCCACACCGCCATCGTCGCCCTGACCCACGACCCCAAGCTCGACGACATGGCGCTGATGGAGGCGCTGACATCCGATGCGTTCTACGTCGGCGCCCTCGGTTCGCAACGCAACCAGGCTACCCGCAAGCAGCGCCTGGCCGCCCACTTCGACTTGGGGGCCGCCCAGCTGCAGCGCTTGCACGGCCCGGTGGGCCTGCGCATCGGTGCGCGCACGCCGGCAGAGATTGCGGTGTCCATCCTGGCCGAAATCATCCAGGTGAAGAACGCCGCCACGGCAATTTAAAGAAAATCAGGCTCTGGCGCAAATAGCACCTGCACCAGCAGCTATCAAAAACGCAGCAACAGGACGGACTAGGATTCAAAGTACAACGACGGCCGGAACAAGGATTCGGCGTTGTTGTGGTCGCGCACGGCCCACACGCCCAGCTCCCGGGCCCGCATCGGCTTGGCGAACAGATAGCCCTGCAGCTCGTCGCAGCCCATCTGCACCAGCAGGTCGCGCTGCGAGCGGGTCTCCACCCCCTCGGCCACCACCCGCATCTCCAGCGCATGCGCCATGCGGACGACGGTATTGGCGATGAACTGGGCGTGCTCGCTGGTTTCCAGGTCGATGATGAACGCCCTGTCGATCTTCAGCTCGGCGGCCGGCAGCTTGCGCAAGCTGGCCAGGCTGGAGTGGCCGGTGCCGAAGTCGTCAATCGACACGTGCACGCCCAGGGCCCGCAGCTTGTCGAAAGTCTGCATGGTGGCGGCGGTGTTCTCCAGGGCCACCGACTCGGTGATCTCGCAGGTAAAGCGGGAGGCCGGTGTGCCGGTCTGCACCAGCACGGTCTCCAGGTGCTCGGCAAAATCCTCGCGCCGCATCTGCTGGCCCGAGATGTTGACGGCGATGCGCATGCTCAGGCCCTGCTGGCGCCAGACCATGGCCTGCTGGCAGGCCTGCTCGATCACCCAGCGGCCGATGGACTGCATCATGCCGTAGCGCTCGGCCAGGGGGATGAACTTGTCCGGCCCGACCAGGCCTCGCTTGGGGTGGCGCCAGCGGATCAAGGCCTCGGCCGATGTGACCTGCAGGCTGCGCGCGTCGATTTTCGGCTGGTAGTAGAGCTGGAACTCCTGCCGCTCCAGCGCGCCGCGCAGGTCGTGCATCAGCGAAGCGCTGTCGCGCCGCGCCTGGGCCAGCTGCGGATCGTATTCGGCAAAGCCGTCGCCGCCGGCCAGCTTGACCGAGCGCATCGCCATCGCCGCCCGCTCCACCAGGTTGCGCCGCTCGGCCTGCAGCGGATAGACCGCCAGGCCGACCGAGCAGGTCAGGGTCAGCGATTGCGACTTGGCCTTGGACTGCACCACAATCGGCGCCGCAAAAGCCGCCGCCACCGTGGCCGCCGCCTGCCGGCCCGCTTCCAGCCCGCCACGCAGGATGAGCGCGAACTCGTTGCCCACCATGCGCGCCGCAGCGGTGTCCGGCCCCAGCCCGGTCTGGATGCGGTGGGCCAGCTCCTGCAGAACCTGGTCGCCGGCCTTCTTGCCATAGGCCTCGTTGGTCGCGCGGAAATGGTCTACATCGACATACAGCACGCACACCGCATGGCCGTCAAAATCGCCGCGCAGCACGGCATCGTCCAGCTCGCGCTCAAACTGGCGCGGGGTCAGCAAGCCGGTTAAGCCATCGCGCGCATAGGCCTGCGCCAGTTCGCCCGACACCTGGGCCAGCAAGGCCGCCGTACGCCGCCAGCGCCAGAACAGATAAGCCACCAGCGCAGCCCCGCCCAGCGCCAGGCACAGCAGCAGCCAGGGCGCGAACGGGCTGGAGCGGATGAATTCCATGGTGAAGGACCGATCTGGTACGGGGTGGATGGGCTAGAAAAACAAGCTCAGTGCATGACCGAAGTGTGGCCAGGCCATATATGGTGCCTGGTTTTTGCCGCAATCGTGCATTTGTACGGTAATCCTGCGGTTTTAGAGCCGGGCATCTGTGCGGCCACCTCGTGTTGCGAGCGCAAGCTCAGGCTTCCCGCTGGTACCCGTCCTCCCGCTGGCTCCGCACCGCCAGCACAAACACGGTGTCGATGGCCGCCACGTAGTGGTGCAGCGCCACATAACCGCGTGATGCGCGGCCGATGACCAGTTCGCGCTTGCCGCCTTTCACCGGACGGCCGATCAGCGGGCTGTGGGTCAGGATTTGCACGGCCTCCAGAATCTCGCCGATGCGCTGTGGCGCCGCACCGGGGTCGTGTTGCGCGATGTGGTCGAAAAAACGGTCGAAGTCGTCCAAGACCTCGGGGGCCAGCTCGATGCGCGCCATGGCGCGGCTCAGTTGCCGAGCTTGCGGGCCGCGGGCTTGGCCGGACGCTCGCCGGCTGCGCGGGCAGCGAGATAGGCCTTGGCATCGTCCCAAGGCACAGTCTTGCCGGTGGCGCGGATCTTGGCCCAGCGTTCCTCGGCCACCGCGTGGAAAGCGTTGTCCAGCTCCACCTGCTCCACGGTTTGCGCTATGGCGTCCAGGATGAAGGCGTGCGCGGTCTTGCCCGCCTGCTCGGCGGCGGCGGCCAGGCGGGCCTTGAGTTCGTCTTCGATGCGGATGGTGGTGGTGGACATGCGGAGACCTCCGGCAGAGTGGCAAACTGTAGCACATATGCGCTACAAATACCGATACACCTACCGAAACTAAGGCTGCAGCCCTCTTACCCGTGCCACCGCCTCCGGCAAATCCCCCCACGCCGGCTTGCCTGGCGCAAAGCGCTGCCGCATATAGCCGGCCAGCTCGGCCACCTGGGCGTCCGACAGGCTGTGGCGGAAGGCGGGCATGAAGCCTACCTCGCGGCCCGCGGGCTCCTGCACGCCATTAAGGATGGTCTGCAGCAGGTTGTCGGGCCGGTCGCTGTGCAGGTTACTGTTCAGTGCCAGCGGCACGTTGACGCCCAGCAGGCGCGGGCCGTCGCCGTCGTGGTGGCAGGCGGCACAGGCGCCGTTAAACAGGCGCTGGGCCGCACCAGGCAACGGGGCTGCCAGGGCGGCTTGCTGGACGACAGCCTGGGAGTTGGTTTGGGGCGCGGTGTCGGTCTGGAGGCTGACCAGGTAGCGGGCCATGGCGCGGATGTCGGCGTCGGGCAGGGCCGCCAGCTCGCGCACCACCGGGGCCATGGGGCCGGTGGCGGCGCCGTGCTCAGGGGCGTGGCCGTGGCGCAGGTACTTGTAGAGCGCGTCGGCGTTCCAGGGCACGGGGGCTTTGGACAAGGCAGTCAGGGCCGGGGCTTCCCAGCCGTCGACCAGGGCACCGGCCAGGAAGCTGCTGCCGCCTTTTTCGGCACCCAGCGCGTTGCGCGGCGTGTGGCAGGCGCCGCAGTGGCCCAGGCCGTTGACCAGGTAGGCGCCGCGGTTCCATTCGGCGCTCTGCTGGGCTTGCGGCTGGTAGGGCGTGGCGTCGTGGAACAGCGCGTTCCAGCCGGCCATCAGCGGGCGGATATTGAACGGGAAGCGCATCTGCGCGGGCGGCGTGGCGGCCTGGACCGCGGGCTGGGCCATCAGGTAGGCGTAGAGCGCGGTCAGGTCGGCGTCGCTGGTCTTGGCGAAGGCGGTGAACGGGAAGGCCGGGTACAGCTGGCGGCCGTCGCGGCTGATGCCCTCGCGCATCGCGCGCTGGAAGGCGCTGAACGACCACTGGCCGATGCCGGTCTCCAGATCGGGCGTGAGGTTGGTGCTGTAGACCGTGCCAAACGGCGTGTGCATGGCCAGGCCGCCGGCGTTGGGCTGGCCGCCAGGCGCGGTGTGGCAGCCCACGCAATTGCCCACGGCGGCCAGTTGGCGGCCGCGCTCTATGGTCGCTGCGGTGTAGGCCGACGGGCCGGCCTGCACGCTGGGCGCGATGGCGGCGCGGCCACCGAACAGTGCCGCGCCCAGGCCGAGCACGCCAGCCAACAGCGCGCCGGTGCTGGCCCACAGCGTGCGGCGGGCCGGCCAGGGCAGGCGCGCCAGTTGCGCCGGGGTTACTCCTGAATTGATAGCTGCTTGCGCAGGTGCTTCCTGCGGCAGAGGCATATTCAATGCCGAACGCACGACTTCGGGGGTGAATGGCGGCGCGCGGAAGCGCACGCCAGTGGCGTCGAAGATGGCGTTCGCAATCGCCGCCGTGCCGGGCACCGAAGAGGATTCGCCAGCCCCCAGCGCCGGTTCACCGGGGCGCGGCATGTGCATGACCTCGATGACAGGCACTTCGCGGAAGTTCAGGATCGGGTAGCTGCCCCACTCCTGGCTGGCCACGGTGTTGCTGCCGGGAGTGAACTGCACTTTTTCCTTCAGCGCGCGGCTGGTGGTTTGCAGCACATTGCCGTGGATCTGCTGCTCAACGCCGGCGGGATTCACCAGCAGGCCGGCGTCGTGGCCGACCACCACGCGGCGCACATGCACCTCGCCGGTGGCGCGGTTCACGTCCACATCGGCCACCCAGGCGGCCCAGGCCGAACCGTAGCCCGGCCATTTACTGTGGTTGTAGCGGGCATAGGCGAAGCCCTGGCCGGTGACCCAATCTCCGCTGGCTACTTGCTGCTGCGGCTGGGTGTGCGGCTTCCAGCCGGCCTTGTCGGCGGTGGCGCGCACCAGCTCGGCGGCGCGCGGGTCGTGCAGGTAGCGCAGCCGGTAGTCCACCGGGTCCACGCCGGCGGCCGTGGCCAGCTCATCGATGTAGGACTCGTGGGCAAAGGAGTTCGGCAGCGCAGACACGCCACGCAGCCAGGAGGCGCGCACGATGGGCGGCATGTCGTGCACGCTGACCCGCAGGTTGTCGTAGCTGTAGGGCGGGCGCGCCGTGCGGTCACCCATCTCGAAGGCCTGGGCTACTGGTTCAATGCTGCGTGTCAGCAGCAGGGCCAGGGTCGGTGCGCCGTTCGACGGATAGGAGGTCTGGAAGTCATACGCGGCTGGCGAGCCGTCGGCGTTCAGGCCGCCCTGCACTTCCATCAGCTGGGCCGCGCCCTTGGGCTCCCACAGGTGTTCTTGCTCGCGCGTCAGCTGCACCCGCACCGGGGCGCCCACCGCGCGCGACAGCAGGGCCGCATCGGCCGCTACATCGTCGGCGCCGTTGCGGCCGTAGCAGCCGGCGGCCTCCATGCGGATGACGTTGATGGCCACGTCAGGCAGGCCCACCAGGCGCGACAGATCGAAGCGCAGCACGTGCGGGTTCTGCGTACCAGCCCAGACCGTGAGCTGAGTCCCCTGCCAATCGGCCACCGCACAGGACGGGCCAATCGACGCATGCATCTGGTAGGGCCAGACATAGGTGCGCGGCATGGTCTCGGCGGCAGCCGCCAGCGCAGCGTCCACATCGCCCTCGTCCACCAGCTTGCGGGTGCTGCGCGGGTTGTTGCGGATGGCCTGCTGCACATCGCGCAGATCCGGCATGCCGGGCCAGGGCTTCCAATGCACGCGCAGTTCGCGCAAGGCCTGCTCGGCCTGTTCTTCGCGCTCGGCGACGATGCCGACAAAGTCGCGCAGCACCACCACGGCGCGGATGCCGGGGATGTGGGCGATGCTGGACTCGTCCACAGCCTGCAGCGTGTTGCCTATGAAGTCGCCATGGTCGGCCCCCGCATACGGCGGGCGCACCACGCGGCCGTGCAGCATGCCGGGCACGCGCATGTCGTGCACAAACACCAACTCGCCGGTGAGCTTGTCCAGCAGCTCGACGCGCGGGATCGACTGGCCGACGGTGCGGTAGTCCTTGGGGTCTTTGACCGGCGTCTGCAGATCCAGCAACAGCTGCACATGCTGGCCAGCCAGCGCATCGGCAATATCGGGCGCAGCGCGTTGCACCAACCAGGCCTTGGCCTGGGCAGCGGCGCGGCGCAAGGGCTCGGCGTGGATTTGCAGCGAGGCACTGGCGATGGTCGCACCCTGGTTGGGCGCCCGCGCGGTATCGCCCAGCACCATGTGGATGCGCTCCATCGGCAGGTCCAGCTCCTCGGCCACCACCTGGGTCAACGCAGTGCGCAGGCCGGTGCCCAGGTCTACATGGCCGTTGAGCGCGGTGACGCTGCCGTCGTCCCAGACGGCCAGCAGAATCTCCACACCCTCGGCCGGGTTGGCGGGCACGGCGGCCGGTTGACCGGGCACGGGCGGCGGAGGGGCCGGCGGTTGGCGCACCACCAGCAGCACGCCGCTGGCCGCATGGAAGTCGGCGCGGCTCAGCGCATCCTGGGCCCGCATGCTCATGCGGATTCCGCCAGCAAGACTGCAGCGCGCTGCACGGCCCGCAGTATCTCTACATGCGTGCCGCAGCGGCACAGGTTGTGCGACAACTGGGCGCGAATCTGGGCCTCGCTGGGCTGCGGATTGTGCTGCAGCAGCGACACGGCCATCATCACCATGCCGTTCAGGCAGTAGCCGCACTGGGCGGCCTGTGTCTCCAGAAAAGCCTGCTGCACCGGGTGCAAAGCCGCCGCCGAGCGCAAGCCCTCCAAGGTGGTGATGTGGCGCCCGGCCACGCCCTGCGCGGGGACCACGCAGGCGCGTGCCGCCATGCCATCGACCAGCACCGTGCAGGCCCCACATTCACCCAGGCCGCAGCCGTACTTGGGGCTGTTCAGGCCCAGGTCGTTGCGCAGCAGGTGCAGCAGGGTGGCGCCGCCGGCGGGCAGCGCATGGGGGTGGCCGTTGACGCGCAGCGTGGGCACGGATTCAGGTGGCGATGTCAGTCGACTGGATGCGCTTCACGCCTTTGGCAGTCATGCTCTTCCAGGCCGCCGCCAAGGAGCCGTTCAGGTCGATGCCGCGTGTGGCGTCTTCGACCACATAGACCTCGAAGCCCAGCTTGCGTGCGTCCATGGCGGTCCAGGCCACGCAGAAGTCGGTGGCCAGGCCGGTGACGAACACCGTCTTGATGCCGCGCGCCTTCAGGTAGCCGGCCAGGCCGGTGGCGGTCTTGTGGTCGGCCTCTTCGAAGGCCGAGTAGCTGTCCATCTCCTTGTGGAAACCCTTGCGGATGATGAGCTGGGCAGTGGGCAGCTTCAGGTCTTTGCTGACGTTCGCGTCGTCCGTGCCCTGTACGCAGTGGTCGGGCCAGAGCACCTGGGTGCCGTAGTTCAGCTTGGTGGTCTCGAAAGGCTTTTTGCCCGCATACGTGCTGGCGAAAGACGCGTGGCCGGCCGTGTGCCAGTCCTGCGTGACGACGATGTTCTCGAACGCGGGTGCCAGCTGGTTGATCACCGGAACCACCTCGGCGCCGCCCTTGACGGCCAGAGTACCGCCTTCGAGAAAGCAGTTCTGCACATCGACCACGATCAGCGCCGCGCTGCCAGGCTTGATCTTGCCGGCGGCAAATGCCGGGAGGCCGAGGCCGCCCAGTACGCCGAGGGCGGCAGTGGACTTCAAAAGGGTTCTGCGGTGGCTGCTGTGCATGGTGGATGCTCCTAAGGTTGGGGGAATCAGACGCTCAAATAGGCGCGGCGCACTTCGTCGTTGGCGGCGAGATCGCTCATCGATGCCTGGTAACGGATCTGGCCTTTTTCCAGCACATAGGCGCGGTCCGACACCAGCTCGGCGAAGTGCATGTTCTGCTCGGACAGCAGGATGCTCACGCCCTGGGCCTTGAGGGCCAGAATCATGTGGGCCATCTGCTCGACGATGACCGGGGCCACGCCTTCGGAGGGCTCGTCCAGCAGCACCAGATACGGGTTGCCCATGAGGGTGCGCGCCACAGTCAGCATCTGCTGCTCGCCGCCGCTCATCTGGCCGCCGGGGCGATTGGGCATCTCGCCCAAATTCGGGAACAGCTGGAACAGGCGCTCGGGGGTCCACAGCGGGGCCTCGCTGCCGTCGGCCCAGCGGCGCGGCGGCTGCTGGCCGACGGACAGGTTTTCCAGCACCGACAGGTCGGTGAAGATGCGCCGGTCTTCGGGCACATAGCCCAGGCCCAGGCGCGCCGCGTGGTGCGGCTCGCTGGTAGAAATGTCATGTCCCATGAACTGCACGCGGCCCTGGCGCTTGGCCAGCATGCCCATCACGGCCTTCAGGGTGGTCGATTTACCTGCACCGTTACGGCCCATAAGGGCCACTACTTCGCCGCGCTGCACGTTCAAGTCCACGCCGTACAGCACCTGGGCCGCGCCATACCAGGCGCACAGGCCTTGGGCTTCCAGCAAGGGTTGTGTTTGCTCTGCCATCAGGCCACCTTCTTCGCCGCCTGGGCGGGTTTCTCAAATGTCTTGCCGGTACCGAAGTAGACCTCTTGCACCTTGGGGTGGTCGCGGATCTCCAGCGGTTTGCCCTCGGCGATCAGGCGGCCGCGCGCCAGCACGATCATGCGGTCGGCGTAGGCGAACACCACGTCCATGCTGTGCTCGGTGAACAGCACGGCCATGCCGCGGTCGACCACCAGTTGCTTGGTCAGGGCCATCAGGTCGTTGCGCTCCTTGGGTGCCATGCCGGCGGTGGGCTCGTCCATCAACAGCAGCTTCGGGCTGTTGGCCATGGCGATGGCCAGCTCGACGCGCTTCACGTCGCCATAGGCCAGCACATTGCAGGGGCGCTCGGCCTGGGCGCGCATGCCCACCTGGTCGAGCAGATGCAGGGCTTCGTCGCGCTGGAAATCGGCCGCCCGCCGCCACATGGAAAACAGCTTGCCGGCCTGCGACAGCAGCGCCATCTGCACGTTCTCGACCACGGTGAGCGAGGCAAAGGTTTCGGCGATCTGGAAGGTTCGGCCCACGCCCATGTGCCAAATGTCGCGCGGCTTGCGGCCGACCAGCTCCTGGCCGTTGAGCTGGATCGAGCCGCGGTCGGCCCTGAGCTGGCCGTTGACCATGTTGAAGGTGGTGGACTTGCCCGCACCGTTGGGGCCGATCAGCGCCAGCAGCTCGCCGGCAGCCAGTTCGAAGGCGATGCCGTCGACCGCCTTGTTGCCGCCAAAGGACTTGCCCAGGCCGGCGACTTTCAGCAAAGGTGTATTGCTCATGGCTTGGCCTCCGGCGCACTGCGCAGGCGCGCAAACAGCTGCTGTGCATAGCCGGCAATGCCTTGCGGAAACAGCAGCACCAACAGCAGGATGATGCCGCCCAGCATGGCGCGCCAGTAGTCGGTATTGCGCGCCACGGTGTCGTGCAGCCAGGTGAAGGTGACCGCGCCGACCACAGGTCCAGCCAGGGTCTGGATGCCACCCAGCAGCACCATCACCAGGCCATCGACCGAGCGGCCCACGCTGAGGGTTTCGGGCGAGATGCTGCCCTTGGAGAACGCGTACAAAGCCCCCGCCAGACCCGCAGCCGCACCGGCCAGCACAAAGGCCGCCCACTGCATGCGCTTGACGTCGATACCGATGGCATCGGCGCGCAGGCTGGAGTCGCGGCCGGCTCGCAAGGCATAGCCGAATGGCGAGAACAGCACGCGCCGCAGCCACAGCACGCCGCCTGCCACCAGCGCCAGCGTGAGGTAGTAATAACTTTGCTTGTCGGACAGCCATTCCGACGGCCAGACGCCGGTGAGCCCGTTGCTGCCGCCGGTGAACGCATCCCACTGGTAGGTAATGGCCCAGGTGATCTGGGCGAAAGCCAGGGTCAGCATGGCCAGGTACACGCCGGACAGTCGCACCGCGAACCAGCCATAGACCAGGGCACCCAGCGCGGCCACCAGGGGTGCGGCCACCAATGCCAGTTCCATCGGCATGCCGGTGCTGCGCACCAGCAGCGCGGCGCCATAGGCCCCCAGGCCGAAATAGGCCGCATGGCCGAAGGAATGCATGCCCGCCGGCCCCATGATGAAGTGCAGGCTGGCGGCGAACAGCGCGGCCACCAGCAGGTCGATCATCAGCACCGTGGTGTAGGGCGAGCCCGCAGTCAGCACGGGCAAGGCCAGCAGCACCAGGCCCAGTACCGCCGCCGCGACGCCATAGGCTTTGCTGGCGCGGCGCAAGGGTTCTTCCTGCATGCCCACGTAGCGGCTGGCGGGCTGGGGCCGGCCCATCAGGCCCCAGGGCCGGGCCACCAGCACCACAGCCATGACCAGGAATTCAACCACCAGGGTCAGCTTGGAAAACGACAGGCTGTAGCCCATGATCTCGACCACGCCCAGCCAGATGCAGACGGCCTTGATTTCAGAGATCAGCAGCGCTGCCACATAGGCGCCGGGGATCGATCCCATGCCGCCGACCACCACGACCACGAAGGCCGCGCCTATGGTGTTCAGATCCATCTCCAGCGTCGCCGGTTCGCGCGGCAGCTGCAGGGCGCCGCCCAGGCCGGCCAGCGTCGCGCCCAGGGCGAACACTGCCGTGAACAGCCAGGCCTGGTTCACGCCCAGTGCGCTGACCATGTCGCGGTCCTGCGTGGCGGCGCGCACCAGCGTGCCCCAGCGCGTGCGCGTCAGCAACAGCCAGAGCAGGCCCAGCACGAGGGGACCGACAAAGATCAGGAAAACGTCATACGAAGGAAACTGCCGGCCCAGAATCTCCACCGCGCCCGACAAACCCGGCGCGCGCGGGCCCAGCAGTTCGTCCGGGCCCCAGAGCCACAGCACGGCATCCTTGATCACCAGCACCAGCGCAAAAGTGGCCAGTAGCTGGAACAGCTCGGGCGCCTTGTAAATGCGCCGCAGCAACAGCATCTCCATCAGGCCGCCCAACACGCCCACCGCCACCGCCGACAGCAGCACCGCCGGCCAGAAGCCCAGGCGCGTGCCCAGCTGCTCGACCAGCGAATACGCCACATAGGTGCCGACCATGAAAAACGAGCCGTGGGCAAAGTTCACGATGCGGGTCACACCAAAGATCAGCGACAGCCCGGCCGCCACCAGAAACAGCGACGACGCCCCGGCCAGCCCGTTGAGCAGCTGGACCACAAAGCCTGAAAAATTCATTCCGTATCCTCAAGAGCCGTGGGCGA
Organism: Rhodoferax ferrireducens; assembly: GCF_031458075.1. Lineage (GTDB taxonomy): Bacteria > Pseudomonadota > Gammaproteobacteria > Burkholderiales > Burkholderiaceae_C > Rhodoferax_B > Rhodoferax_B ferrireducens_A. The sequence continues at coordinate 53,462 of NZ_JAVDXT010000007.1, forward strand.
GGTCTGCTATGTCGAAGGCTTAGTCGGGAGCGCGCAGCTTGGCCACTTCGGCGTCCGTGGGCAGGTATTTGGCACCGTCGAGATAGGTGTAGTCCACCATCACGCCCTTGCCACCATCGTTCTTGGTCTTGCCGACGAAGGCGCCCATGGTCGACTGGTGGTCCTGGGCACGGTAGGTGATCTTGCCGAAGGGGCTGTCGACCTGCAAGCCCTGGAAGGCGACGGCCAGCTTTTCGGACTCGCTGCTCTTGGCTTTCTTCATGCCGGCGGCCAGCGATTTGATGGCGGTGTAGCCGACCACGGAGCCCAGGCGCGGATAGTCCTTGTACTTGCCGTGGTAGGCCAGGAAGAAGGCCTTGTGCTCGGGCGTCTGGATGCCGTACCAGGGGTAGCCGGTGACGATCCAGCCATTCGGTGACTCGTCTTTCAGCGGGTCCAGGTACTCGGGCTCGCCGGTCAGCACGCTGACCACTTCGCGGTCCTTGAACAGGCCGCGGGTATTGCCTTCGCGCACGAACTTGGACAGGTCGGCGCCAAACAGCACATTGAAGATCGCATCGGGCTTGGCATCGGCCAGGGCCTGGGCCACGCTGCCGGCATCGACCTTGCCCAGCGGTGTGGCTTGCTCGGCAACGAACTCCACATCGGGCTGCGCTGCCTTCAGCAGCTGTTTGAACGCCGCCACGGCCGACTGGCCGTATTCGTAGTTGGGGTAGACCACGGCCCAGCGCTTTTTCTTCAGTTTCACGGCCTCGGGTACCAGCATCGCGGCCTGCATATAGGTGCCGGGGCGCAGGCGGTAGGTGTACTTGTTGCCGCTGCCCCAGATGATCTTGTCGGTCAACGGCTCGCCGGCCAGAAAGAAGAACTTCTTCTGCTTGGCGAAATCGGTCATGGCCAGTCCGGTGTTGGACAAGAAGGTGCCCGTCAACACGTCGACCTTCTCGCGCGAGATCAGCTCTTCGGCTACGCGCACGGCGTCGCCGGGGTTGGCGTTGTCGTCGCGGGTGATCAGCTCGATCTTCTTGCCATTGACGCCGCCGCTGGCGTTGATCTCTTCGACGGCCAGCTCCATGCCTTTCTTGTAGGGCTCGAGAAAGGCCGGCTGGGCCTTGTAGCTATTGATTTCGCCGATCTTGATGACCCCCTGGGCCTGGGCCGTGGAGAGCATGGCCAGCGCGGCGGCACAGCTGGCGGTGTAGAGCAGAGGACGCAATAACTTCATGGCAAAACTCCTGGGGTCAAAAAAGAAAAGACACCTAACTTTCATGCACTTGGGGGCAAAGCCCCTGAGTCATGAAAGTGTTATTCACATTCAGCGCAGGCCGTCCTGACCGACGATCTCAGACACCTGCAAACCGCCGATACGCGGCAGCGGGCGGCCGCTGTCGGTGACGACCACGGCCACCACGATTTCATGGGCGCGGGGCGCATCCGACACCCGGGCTTCCATGGCGTCGAAATGGCTGCGTACAAAGGCCGCGTCCTTGTGGCCCAACGGCACATCCACTGCCGTACCCAGGCCACCAATCTTCTTGGCCGAAGGCACCAGGGCCGCGCCCTTCTCCACCGCCTTGCGCAGCGGTGCCCCGAGCTTAGGGTGCAGGATGGCGGCCGCGTGCTCGAGCTCGCCACCCTCGCCGACGATGGCGGCCTTGCCGTAGCTCTGCGCGGCACCGGGCGCAATGCCCAGGGCTTGCACGCATTTGTCGCCCAGCAGGCCGCCGAGTTCTTCGCCGATGGTGATCAGCTCGTCGAGGTTCTCGGAATAGCGGCCCGCGTAGGGGTTGGCGATGACGGCCATGGCCAGTGCACGGCGGGTGGGCGGTGTAATGGGCTGGCCCATTTCGATATGGACTTCATCGACCTGGACGATGATTTTTCGGATCGTGGCGGACATGGTGTGCTTCCTGGATGGTGTGTAGGTGACGCGCAGTTCAGCGCAGGCCGTCCCAGCGGGCGATGCCCTGGGGTTCGAGGCCGCCGACGCGGGCGTGGACCCGGGCACCGGAGGCCATGGCGAGGATGAAGACGATCTCGTCAGCGGCGGGTGCTCCGGGCACACGCACCTCGATGGCATCGAAGTGGCTGCGCACATAGGCGGCATTGATGTGGGTCAGCGGCACGTCCAGCGCGGTGCCGGGCGCGCCGACTTTCTTGGTCGACGGCACGATGGCCAGGGCGTTGCCCGGTTGGCCGGTTTTCTCTTCGGCCTGGCCTTTGGCGTAGGCATTGCGGTCGCCCTTCCAGCCCAGCAGTTCGCGCATGGCGTAGCCGCCGGGCACATGCCAGAGCGCGCCGTGCTCCAACTCGCCGGCCGCGCCGATGACCGCGCCCTTGCCGTAGCTGGCAATGCGCTCCACCGGCAACTGCATGGCGGCCAGCAGGCGGTGCGCCATATCTATGCCCACGTCTTGCAGCGCGTCCATCATCGGCAAGATGTTGGGCTCAAAGCGCCCGGCAAAGGGGTTGGTCAGCACCGCGCCGATGGCGCCGCGCAGCAGCGGAACCGCGGCCTCGGGGCCGAACTCATGGCGGATTTCTTCCACGTGGGTGAAGATGCGTCGGATAGAGATCATGGGTTGAATCGTCTTGTAAATTTCATTAAGCAAATACTGAACCAACTTGCGCGGCATCCTCGGCTGCCAGAGCGGGAAACACCCGCGTCTGCTGCCATTGCCCCTGGCACACCAGGGTCGCAGACCACAGCAAGCCAGCCCGCTGCAAAGCCTGCGCCTGGGCCAGCCCTGCCGCCAGTGCCCTGCGCACCAAGTCGGGGGGCAGCTGCGGCACCTCGGTGGTCACCGGCAGGCTGCCCAGATCGCTGTCGTCACGCAGCAGGCAAGCGGGCTGCCGCAGAATGCCTGGATGCTGCACATTCACCGCATTCGCCACCACCGTGGCGGCCGCATCGGCCTGCGCAGCGGTGGCGGCCAGCACGGTCACGCTGTCGGCAATCCCCAGCGAAAAACTGCGTCCGCGCCAGCCGCTGGTGGCGATGCCGCGCACCGGCAAGCCGTACTCCAGGCTAGCCTGCGCATCGGTGCGCAAACCCGCAGGGTCCGCCAGCGCCGCTCCCATGGCATCCAGGTCGGCAAACAACCCCACCCGCAGACTATGGCCCGGCGCCAGATGGAATGCAATATCGCCGCCGTTGTTCACCCAGGCCCGTTCTACACCCGGGCGCTGGTAGCAGGCAATCAGCTCTTGCGCCACGGCGCCGGCCACCGCTGCCATGGGCGTAATGAAATCCGCACGAAACGGAGCGCAAGCGATCCACATACGCTGCGCAACGGCACCTGACAGACGTTCATGGGCGCTGGGTAATGCGCCTTCCATAGGCAAGGCCTGGCGCAGAATGGGCAGCTCTGCCACCAGCTCCTGCAGCACGGTTTGAAAACGCAGCCATGCAGCCTGGTGGGCCTGGGCCACTGCCGAGGGCTCGCCGTTGGCGCCGACCACGATGTCGATGGGGCCGTGCTGGAAATGCCAGCGGCCATCGGACAGGGGAGCGCGTTGGGCAGTCATGGCGTGCGCTGTTTCAACCCAGCAGCGGCGGTTGGCCCAGGGGCCAGGCATTGGCCACAGGGTTCTGCACCCAGAGCCGCGCCGTAGGAGCGCCGTCGCTGTGCCATGCCCCTGTGCGCAAGGCCTGCTCCAGACTGCGCACATGGTCCATATGGCCGCCCAGTGCCCGGTAGTCATCCAAACGCAGGCTGAATTCGATGGGCGCGACGATGGCCGGCGTGGGCACGGTGCCGAAGCTCTTGTCGGGCATGCGCATCACATCGACCATCACCGTGATGCCACCGCCGGGCCACACATAGGCGGGCGCTCCGCCGCAGGTCACGTTGACCAGCGCCTGCTTGATAGCGCGGGTCAGCATCACCGGGTTCTCGGTCACGCCAGCGCGCAGGCTTCCGCCCGCACCGCCGAGGAACAGCACGGTGCACAGCGAAGGTTCGCAGTTTTCGCCTATGCGCTCGATGATGCGCTGCACGCTGGCCGGCATGGGCTGCTCCACGGGCTGCAAGGCGTCGTCCAGCACATACCAGGCCGCATGCTCGCCAGTGGTGGATGTCATCAGCAAGCGCATACCGGGCCGGGCCACTTCGGGGTCCCAACCTTCAATGATGGACAGCGGATCGGCAATATCGGTACCGCCCCAGCCTGTGCCGGGATTGGCTACCTGGAAGTAACGCCCAGGCGTGGATTTGCGGCCGCGCATCTGGATGCCCGATCGCGGCATGTCCAGACAACGCCCCGCCTGGTGCTCGGTCAGCACGCCGGTGATGTGGTCGTCGACCACCACCACTTCGTCGGCCTCGCCGAACAACTGCTTGGCGAATATGCCGACCGCCGCCGAACCGCAACCGACACGCATGCGCTGCTCTTCCACGCCGTTGACGATGGGCGCGCGCCCGGCCTGCACCACGATCTGCGAACCGCCGTCGATGGTTAGCTCCACCGCCTGCTTGTTGCCCAGGGCCTCCATCATCTGCACAGTGACGCGGCCCTCTTTCTTGCTGCCGCCCGTCAGGTGGTGCACGCCGCCCAGGGACAGCATCTGCGAACCGTACTCGGCCGTGGTGACATGGCCGACCACTTCGCCCTTGCAGCGCACATTGGCCTGCTCGGGGCCCAGGTAGCGGTCCGTGTCGATCTTGATCTTGAAACTGCAGTAGCTGAAGATGCCCTCGGTGACCACGGTCACCATGTCCACCCCCTGCGCCTGAGAGGCGACGATGAAGGGCGCGGGCTTGTAGTCGGGGTAGGTGGTGGACGAACCCACGCCGGTGACGAACACCTCGTCCGCCCGTAGCAGGTCGCCATTCCAGTCCGGGGCCACGTCTGCGGCAGAGAACGCCACCAGCGGTGCAGCTCCGTCCGATACCGCGCGGCGCAACAGCACAACCGGGTCGACCCGCACCAAGGTGCCGCCCTGGTTGGCATAACGGTCGCAAGCCCCGGCGCGCCCTTCGGATATCTGGCACAACACAGGACAGGCATTGCAGGCAATTTTGTCGGTCGCCATGCGCTCATGCCGCGGCACCGCCCGCTCCGGCGAAGGGGGCGCGCCACCATCCAGGGCAGGCAAGCCGTCAGTCTTCGTGTGTTCTGTCATCGTGGGGCACCAACCAAGCAGAGGTTATGAAAAGTACTTGTCCCGCAATCTCTATTTATGTAGCATTCACTGAACTTAAATGTTGCAAGCACTACATTTTTATGTGCTGGCAATTTAGCATAAGCATATGCACACCGCAACAGAAAAGACACTAGCCAACCCGCAGATTGCATCCTCTGTTTTCATCCACTTTCCACCACACACCATATGAGTGCATTCAACGAAGAGCGCGTGCTGAGCGTGCACCACTGGACAGACAAGCTGTTCACCTTCACCACCACCCGCGATCCGTCGCTGCGGTTTTCCAACGGCCACTTCACCATGATCGGCCTGAAGACCGAGACCGGCAAGCCGCTGCTGCGCGCCTACAGCATCGTCAGCGCCAACTATGAAGAACACCTGGAATTTCTGAGCATCAAAGTGCCCGACGGCCCGCTGACCTCGCGCCTGCAGCACATCCAGGTGGGCGACAGCATCATCGTCGGGCGCAAGCCCACCGGTACCCTGCTGATCGACTACCTGCTGCCTGGCAAGCGCCTGTATATGTTCTCCACCGGCACCGGTCTTGCACCATTCATGAGCGTGATCCACGACCCCGCGACCTACGAAAAATACGAGGAACTCATTCTGGTGCACGGCGTGCGCCAGGTGGAAGAACTCGCCTACCACGACCTCTTGACCCAGCACCTGCCCCAGCATGAGTTTCTGGGCGAGCTGGTGAGCAAGCAATTGCGCTACTACCCCACGGTGACGCGCGAAGCCTTCCACACCATGGGCCGCATTACCGACCTGATCGAGAGCGGCAAACTTGCCAAGGACCTGGGCCTGCCCGATCTTGACCCCGGCACCGACCGGGCGATGATCTGCGGCAGCCCGGCCATGCTGCGCGACCTGAAAATCAGCCTCGAAGAAAGCGGTTTCAAGGAAGGCAACACCTCGCGCCCCGGCGACTTCGTGATAGAACGTGCGTTCGCCGAACAGTAAGCACCACACCATGTCCAGCACCGCCAAATCCGGCCGCCAACCGGTTGCCAGCAAGAAAGCAACGGCAAGCAAGACCGGCAAAACCGCCAAGCCCGGCGTACGTGAGCAAAACGCCCAGGCCACGCGCGACAGCATCCTGCGCGCCGCCACCAAGGTCTTTGCCAAACACGGCTACGACGGCGGCAGCGTGGAGAAAATATCCACCGCCGCCAAGTCCTACGACCGCATGATCTACTACTACTTCGGCAGCAAGGAAGGCTTGTATATCGAGGTGCTGGAGGGCATTTACCGCCGCATGAACGAGGCCGAGTCGCGCCTTGCGCTGGACGTGGCCCAGCCACTGGAGGCGCTGCGCGCGGTGATCCGCTTTGTGCTGGACTACTACCGCAAGCACCCGGAGTTCATCACCCTGCTGAACACCGAGAACCTGCACAAGGGCAAGCACATCGCCAAGTCGCTGCGGGCCCGCGAGTACTCGTCGCCGGCGATCGCCATCCTCGGCGAGATCATGCAGAACGGCGTCGCCCAAAAGCTGTTCCGCGACGACCTGCAGACCCGCGACGTGTATCTGCTGATCGCCTCGCTCGGCTATTTCTACCTGTCCAACCGGTACACCTTGTCCGCCTTTCTGGGCGACAACCTCGAAGCCCCCGATGCCTTGGCCCACTGGGAAGGCTTTGTGCTCGACACCGTGCTGCGCACCGTGACCCGGTAGCCGCCCCATACAACCACCCCACGAAAGAACACCATGGCAGAAGCAATCGCCGGCGCAAAGTCGGGCAAGGTCGTCATCCAGAATATTGGTCTGCTGCTGTCGGGCGACATCGACCAGCCCATCCTCGATGCAGACACCATCGTCATCCATGACGGCCTGATCGTCGCTGTCGGCAAGGCCAAGGACTGCGACACCAGCGAGGCCCGCACCACCATCGACGCCCGCCAGACCTGCGTAGCCCCCGGCCTGATCGACAGCCATGTGCATCCTGTGTTCGGCGACTGGACCCCGCGGCAGAACCAGCTGGGCTGGATCGACTCGACCATGCACGGCGGCGTCACCACCATGGTTTCGGCCGGCGAAGTGCATTTGCCGGGCCGGCCCAAGGACATCGTCGGACTGAAGGCCCTGGCCATCACCGCGCAGCGCGCATTCGACAACTTCCGCCCCGGCGGCGTGAAGGTGATTGCCGGCGCGCCCATCATCGAAAAAGGCATGGTCGAGCAGGATTTCAAGGACCTGGCCGATGCCGGCGTCAGCCTGTTGGGCGAGGTCGGACTGGGCTCGGTCAAGGCTGGCTACGAGGCCCAGCAGATGGTGGCCTGGGCGCGCAAGTACGGCATCCAGAGCACCATCCACACGGGAGGCCCGTCCATCCCCGGCTCGGGCCTGATCGACAAGGACGTGGTGCTGGAGGCCGACGCCGACGTGATCGGCCACATCAACGGCGGCCACACCGCGTTGTCCGAAGCCCATGTGTGCGAGCTGTGCGAGAAGTCCTCGCGCGCCATCGAGATCGTGCACAACGGCAACGAGAAGGTCGCCATCGCCGCGGCCCAGGCCGCCCTGCAGCTCAAATGCCCGCACCGCGTGATCCTCGGTACCGATGGCCCGGCCGGATCGGGCGTACAGCCGCTGGGCATGCTGCGCATGGTGGCCCTGCTGTCCAGCCTGGGCAATATTCCGGCCGAGCTGGTGTTCTGCTTCGCCACCGGCAACACCGCGCGCATCCGGAATCTGAACTGCGGCCTGGTCGAGGTCGGCCGCGCCGCCGACTTCGTCTTCATGGACAAGGCCCAGCACTCGGCCGGCCGCGACCTGCTCGACAGCGTTCAGCTCGGCGACCTGCCCGGCGTCGGCATGGTGATGATCGACGGCATCGTGCGCTGCGAGCGCAGCCGCAACACACCGCCCGCCACCAACGTGCCGGTGGTCTTGCCGCACTGAGGGCACGCACCTCCACACGGGGTGGCTCCCGTAAAATCGCAGCTCTTGCTTGATAACTACAAGCCTCTAGGCTGCCCCCATGATCCGCATCTCCGAACTCAAACTCCCCCTCGACCATGCCGAGGGCGCGCTACCCGCCTTGGTCGCCCACACCCTGGGCCTGCCCGCCGAGCAGATTGCGCGCTTCACTATCCACAAACGCAGCTTCGACGCCCGCAAGGCAACGCTGATGCAGGTCTACATCGTCGATGTGGCGCTGGTGGATGCGGCGCAGGAAGCTGACCTGCTGCGGCGCCACCCCGACAACCCCCACCTGCGCCCCAGCCCCGACATGGCCTACTACCCCGTTGGCCAGGCGCCCGCCGACGTGCCTGTACGCCCCGTGGTCGTAGGCTTCGGCCCCTGCGGCATCTTCGCAGCGCTGGTGCTGGCGCAGATGGGCTTCAAGCCCATCGTGCTGGAGCGCGGCACCACGGTGCGCCAGCGCACCCAGGACACCTGGGGCCTGTGGCGCAAGAACGTGCTCAAGCCCGAGAGCAATGTGCAGTTCGGCGAAGGCGGCGCCGGCACCTTCTCGGACGGCAAGCTGTACAGCCAGATCAAGGACCCGCGCTTTCTGGGCCGCAAGGTGATGCATGAGTTCGTCAAGGCCGGCGCGCCCGAAGAAATCCTGGTCGCCGCACATCCGCACATCGGCACCTTCAAGCTGGTGAAAGTGGTGGAAAACCTGCGCGAGCAAATCATCGCCCTGGGGGGCGAAATCCGCTTCGAGCAGCGCGTCACCGATGTGCAGATCGAAGACGGTCCCGATGGCAAACACATGCGCGGCCTGACCGTGCTGAACCAGGCGACGGGCGAGAGCTACGCGCTGCGCGCCGACCAGGTGGTGCTGGCGCTGGGCCATAGCTCGCGCGACACCTTTTCCATGCTGCATGCGCGCGGCGTGTATGTAGAGGCCAAGCCCTTCTCCATCGGCTTCCGCATCGAGCACCCGCAGAGCCTGATCGACCGCGCACGCTGGGGCCAGCATGCCGGCCATCCGCTGCTGGGCGCGGCCGACTACAAGCTGGTGCACCACGCAAGCAATGGCCGTGCGGTCTACAGCTTCTGCATGTGCCCGGGCGGCACCGTGGTGGCTGCGACCAGCGAACCCGGCCGCGTGGTCACCAACGGCATGAGCCAGTATTCGCGCAACGAACGTAATGCGAATGCCGGCATCGTGGTCGGCATCACGCCCGAAGACTATCCGCAGGATGCCGCCGCCCTGCGCGCCGCACTCGGCGACACGGTGGATACGACCCTGCCGCCCGGCCACGCCGTGCACCCGCTGGCCGGCATCGTGCTGCAGCGCAAACTCGAATCCAATGCCTATCTGCTGGGCGGCAGCAGCTACGAAGCGCCGGGCCAGCTGGTAGGCGACTTCATCGCCAACCGCGCCTCCAGCCAGTTGGGCGCGGTCGAGCCCTCGTACAAGCCTGGCGTGCGCCTGGGCAGCCTGGCCGAGGCCCTGCCCGGCTATGCGATCGAGGCCATCCGCGAGGCGCTGCCAGCCTTCGGCCGCAAGATCAAGGGCTTTGACCTGCCCGATGCGGTGCTGACCGGCGTGGAGACCCGCACCTCGTCACCACTGAAGATGACCCGCGGCGACGACTTCCAGAGCCTGACGGTGCGCGGCCTCTACCCCGCAGGCGAGGGCGCGAGCTACGCCGGCGGCATCCTGTCGGCCGGGGTAGACGGCATCAAGGTCGCCGAAGCGGTGGCGCGCAGCCTGCTGGGCTGACGGCGCCGCACCCGCAGCCAGGCCGGCTGCGGGTGGAATTTATAAGAAATAGGCCTCCAGCGCTTATTGAGCCTGCGGTAGCAGCTACTTTTAAGATAGCAAACAACACCTGGCTGCTGCCTGTGTGCAAATCCGCCCGACCGCGCACAGGCATGGACATGGCCTTTTTCCCCCTTGCCCCCTGTTGCGTCTTACATCTGGTTTCCATTCGCTGGCCCAGGTTTTGCTTAGACAATTCTGTTTTCTTGCATACCTGTATAGACAACTTGACAATCCCAACAAAATAGCGTTCTTCGCACCTAAATGCACACGGAACGTCACCAGTTTGGTGCCCTGAAGTACCGAAATGGCGCTTGCAGGGTAATCCTGTATATACATGTTCGCAGCTGAACATCGAAAATCGGGGCTTGCAACGTCTTTGGGACGTGGCATAGCCTGCAAGTTCACCTTTTTTCTCGAACCCACAGGAGAGTCCACCATGGCAAAGTCCGTCAAGAAATCCCCCGCAGCCTGGGCCACCAGTGCCTGGGCCGTGGGCGCCTGCATGGCCGCCCTGGCGGGCAGCGCGCAGGCCCAGGACACCAAGCTGGTGCTGGGCATGTCGGGCTGGACCGGCTTTGCACCGCTCTCCCTGGCCGACAAGGCCGGCATCTTCAAGAAGAACGGGCTCGACGTAGAGATCAAGTTCATTCCGCAAAAAGACCGGCACCTGGCGCTGGCGGCCGGCGCCATCCAGTGCGCAGCCACCACGGTGGAAACCCATGTGGCCTGGAACGCCAACGGCGTGCCCATCGTGCAAATCTTCCAGATGGACAAGTCCTACGGCGCCGACGGCATCGTGGTGCGCGGCGACATCAAGAGCTTTGCCGACCTCAAGGGCAAGACCATAGGCGTGGACGCGCCCGGCACCGCGCCCTATTTCGGCCTGGCCTGGATGCTGAACAAGAACGGCATGACGCTGAAGGACGTGAAGCTCACCACCCTGGCGCCGCAGGCGGCGGCCCAGGCCTTCGTGGCCGGCCAGAACGACGCTGCCATGACCTACGAGCCCTATCTGTCCACCGTGCGCGAGAACCCGGCCGCCGGCAAGATCATGGCCACCACCCTCGACTACCCGATGGTCATGGACACCGTGGGCTGCGCGCCCACCTGGCTGAAGGCCAATGCCAAGGCCGCCAAGGCCCTGACCAACGCCTATTTCGAAGCGCTGGAGATGATCAAGGCCGACCCGGCCAAGTCCAACGAACTCATGGGCTCGGCGGTCAAGCAGACCGGCGAGCAGTTCGCCAAGTCCTCCGCCTTTCTGCGCTGGCAGGACAAGGCCGCGAACCAGAAGTTCTTTGCCGGCGAAATCACCGCCTTCATGAAGGATGCCGAAAAAATCCTGCTCGAAGCCGGCGTGATCCGCAAGGCGCCCGAGAACCTGGCCGCCACCTTCGACGACAGCTTCATCAAGTAAGCCGCGCCACAGCACGCCACCATGGACGCCATCCCAGTTCCCGCCCACCTTCCGCAAGCGCCGCGGCGCCTGCGCAGCCGCCGCTTCGCACCGCTGGAGCCGGTGGCCGCGCGCACGCGCTGGCTGCTGGGCGTGGGCTTCTTCGTGCTGTTCGTGCTGGTCTGGGCCGGCTTCACCCTGGGTGGCCTGGTCTCGCCCACCTTCCTGGCCAGCCCGGCCACCATGGCGCGCGAAGGCTGGCTGCTGTTCACCGAATACAACTTCCTGCACGACATCGGCATGACGGTATGGCGGGTGTTCGGCGGCTTTCTGCTGGCCAGCGTGATCGCCGTGCCGCTGGGCATTGCCATGGGCGCCTACAAGGGCGTGGAAGCCTTCTTCGAGCCCTTTGTGTCGTTCTGCCGCTACCTCCCGGCCTCGGCCTTTATCCCGCTGCTGATCCTGTGGGCCGGCATCGGCGAGATGCAGAAGATCCTGGTGATCTTCATCGGCTCGTTCTTCCAGGTGGTGCTGATGGTGGCCGTCACCGTGGGTAGCGCCCGGCGCGACCTGGTGGAGGCCGCTTACACCCTGGGCGCCAGCGACAGCGGCGTGGTGCGGCGCGTGCTGGTGCCGGGTGCAGCACCGGGCATCGCCGAATCCCTGCGCCTGGTGCTGGGCTGGGCCTGGACCTATGTGATCGTGGCCGAGCTGATCGGATCAAGCAGCGGCATAGGCCACATGATCACCGACAGCCAGGCGCTGCTGAACACCGGGCAGATCATCTTCGGCATCATCGTCATCGGCATCATCGGCCTGGTATCCGACTTCGCCTTCAAGGCCATCAACCGCCGCCTGTTTGCCTGGAGCAGCATCTGATGAGCGCGCTCTCCATCCAGGGTGTATCCCGCATTTTTGAAACCGGCCAAGGCCAGCGCACCCAGGCCCTGCTGCCGGTGGACTTCAACGTCCACGACAACGACTTCGTCACCATCCTCGGCCCCTCGGGCTGCGGAAAATCCACGCTGCTGCGCATCGTCGCCGGGCTGGAGCGGCCCAGCACCGGCCGGGTGATGCTGGACGGCCAGCCGGTGGACGGCCCGGGCGCCGACCGCGGCATGGTGTTCCAGAGCTACACCCTGTTCCCCTGGCTGACGGTGGCGCAGAACATCCGCTTCGGCCTGCGCGAGCGCGGCATGGCCGAGGCCGCGCAAAAGGAGCGCTGCGACTACTTCATGGCCAAGGTCGGCCTGCGCGGCTTCGAGCACCACTTTCCCAAGCAGCTGTCGGGCGGCATGCAGCAGCGCACCGCGATTGCGCGCGCCCTGGCCAACGACCCGAAGATTTTGCTGCTCGACGAGCCCTTTGGCGCGCTCGACAACCAGACCCGGGTGCTGATGCAGGAGCTGCTGCTGGGCATCTGGGAATCTGCGCGCAAGACCGTGCTGTTCGTCACCCACGACATAGACGAAGCCATCTTCATGGCGAATCGGGTGGCGGTGTTCAGCGCCCGGCCGGGCCGCATCAAGTCCGATATCGCGGTGAATTTGCCGCACCCGCGGCACTACACGGTCAAGACCTCGCCCGAGTTCATGCAACTCAAAGCCCGCTTGACCGAAGAAATCCGCTCCGAGTCCATGGCCGCGGCACACTAGTGCCCTCAGCAAGACCTCATAAAGCCATGTCCTCCAAACTCTCCCTCGTGCGCCCCACCACCCGCAACAAAGCCAGCGGCGTCGACGCTGCGCAGCTGCCGCAAAACGTCGCCCTGTACCAGCAGATCAAGGACTTCATCGCCAGCAAGATCCAGGACGGCACCTGGAACGCCGGCGACCGCCTGCCGTCCGAGAACGACCTGGTGGTGCAGTTCGGCATGTCGCGCATGACGGTGAACCGCGCGCTGCGCGAGCTGGTCGAGCAAGGCCGCATCAAGCGCATCGCCGGCGTCGGCAGCTTTGTGGCCGACGAGAAACCCCAGGCCAATCTGCTGCAGATCGTCAGCCTGGCCGAAGACATACGCCGGCGCGGCCACGACTACCAGTGCAATGTGGTTACGGTAGAGCGCGTGTCGGCCAGCCTGGAAATCGCCTCGGCCCTGGGCCTGGGCACCGGCGAGTCGGTGTTCCACACCGTCTGCGTGCACCTGGAAGACGGCGTGCCCATGCAGCTGGAAGACCGCTACGTGAACCCCCGCGTGGTGCCCGACTTCATCCAGCAGGACTTTCACCGCGAACAGCCGTCCGACTTTCTGGTCCGCACCGTGCTGTTCGACCAGATGGAGCATGTGGTCGACGCGGTGCTGCCCACCGCCGCCCAGGCCAGCCTGCTGCAGATGGATGCCCACCTGCCCTGCCTGCTGTTGACCCGCCGTACCTGGACCCGCGAAACCCCAATCACCTTGGTGCGCTGCCTGCACCCCGGCACGCGCTACCGGCTGGGCAGCCGATTCCGAACCGACGGCAACGCCGTCACGTCCTGAAGTAAAGCCATTCGACAGCGCTGTTTCAAAACTAAAACTACTTGTATATACAGGAGAGCCTATGACAACCACCATCCACACCCTGCGGCCCGGCCAGGTCGACCTGCCCTTGCTGCGGGCCATCCACGCCGGCGGCGTCCAGCTGGCACTGGCACCCGAGACCCGCGCCGGCCTGCTGGCCTCGCAAGCCACGGTGCAACGCATCGTTGCCAATGACGAAGTGGTCTACGGCATCAACACCGGTTTCGGCAAGCTGGCCAGCACCAAGATCGCGCCCGACCACCTGGCCGACCTGCAGCGCAACCTGGTGCTGTCGCACAGCGTGGGCACCGGCGAGCCGCTGGCCGCGCCCGTGGTGCGACTGGTACTGGCGACCAAGGCCGTGAGCCTGGCGCGTGGCCACTCGGGCGTGCGGCCCGAGCTGGTCGATGCGCTGCTGGCCCTGGCCAATGCCGGCCTGCTGCCGCGCATCCCGGCCAAGGGCTCGGTCGGCGCCTCCGGCGACCTGGCGCCGCTGGCCCATATGGCCTGCGTGCTGATCGGTGAAGGCCAGGCCAGCACGCCCGAGGGCGAAATCATTTCCGGCCGAGAGGCCATGGCCCGCATCGGCCTGGACCCCTTTGTGCTCGGCCCCAAGGAAGGCCTGGCCTTGCTGAACGGCACCCAGGTGTCCACCGCGCTGGCGCTGCACGGCCTGTTCGGCACCGAGAACGTGTTTGCCGCCGCCTTGGTGTCGGGCGCCTTGTCGCTGGAAGCGGTACAGGGCTCGATCAAGCCCTTCGACGCACGCATCCACGCCGCCCGCGGCCAGCCCGGCCAGATCGCCGTGGCAGCCGCCGTGCGCACCCTGCTGGATGGTAGCGAGATCGTGCCTTCGCACCCCGACTGCGGCCGGGTCCAAGACCCGTATTCGATACGCTGCATCCCGCAGGTCATGGGCGCCTGCCTGGACAACCTCACGCATGCTGCCAAAGTGCTGCAGACCGAGGCCAACGCCGCGTCCGACAACCCTTTGGTGTTCGACAACGGTGACGTCATCTCCGGCGGCAACTTCCACGCCGAGCCCGTGGCCTTCGCCGCCGACATCATCGCCCTGGCCGTGGCCGAAATCGGCGCGATCGCCGAGCGCCGCCTGGCCCTGCTGCTGGACACCGGCCTGTCGGGCCTGCCGCCCTTCCTGGTGCGCGACGGTGGGCTGAATTCGGGCTTCATGATGGCCCAGGTGACGGCCGCCGCCGTGGCCTCCGAGAACAAATCCCTGGCCCACCCGGCCAGCGTGGACAGCCTGCCGACCTCCGCCAACCAGGAAGACCATGTGTCCATGGCTACCTTTGCCGCGCGCCGCCTGACCGAGATGGTGAACAACACCGCCATCGTCATCGGCATCGAAGCCATGGGCGCAGCGCAAGGCATGGAACTGAAACGCGACAACATGGCCCCCACGCTCGGCGCTGACGCGTCCTCGCTGCCCCCCGAGGGGACGCAGTCTGCCTTGGGGCGGCCCGGCGGCAGTCTGAAGAGTTCCCCGCTGGTCGAAGCCGCGTTTGCCGACATCCGCCAGCGTGTCGCCTTCCTCGACCAGGACCGCTTCCTGGCCAACGACATCGAAGCCATGCGCCTGTGGGCCCACCGCAGCGACTGGCCCGCCGCCCTGCTCACCATTTTGCCCAGCCATATTTCTGCCTAAGGAGACCACCATGACCCAACAAGACACCCGCTTTGACGCCAGCCGCGAAATCCGTGCCCCGCGCGGTACCGAACTCAGCTGCAAGAGCTGGCTCACCGAAGCCGCCTACCGCATGCTGCAAAACAACCTCGACCCCGAGGTCGCCGAAGACCCGAAGAACCTGGTGGTCTACGGTGGCATCGGCCGGGCCGCGCGCAACTGGGCCTGCTTCGACCAGATCCTGGCCAGCCTGCGCGAACTGAACGACGACGAAACCCTGCTGGTCCAGTCGGGCAAGCCGGTCGGCGTGTTCAAGACCCACGCCAACGCCCCCCGCGTGCTGATCGCCAATTCCAACCTGGTGCCCAAGTGGGCCAACTGGGAACACTTCCACGAACTGGACCGCAAGGGCTTGTTCATGTACGGCCAGATGACCGCCGGCAGCTGGATCTACATCGGCAGCCAGGGCATCGTGCAAGGCACGTTCGAGACCTTTGTCGAAGCCGGCCGCCAGCACTACAACAACGACCTGGCCGGCAAGTGGATCTTGACCGCCGGCCTGGGCGGCATGGGCGGCGCCCAGCCGCTGGCCGCCACCCTGGCCGGCGCCGTGTCGTTGAACATCGAATGCCAGCAGAGCAGCATCGACTTCCGCCTGCGCACCCGCTACGTGGACAAGCAAGCCAAGGACATCGACGACGCACTGGCGCTGATCGCACACCACTGCGAACGCAAGGAAGCCGTGTCCATCGCCCTGCTGGGCAATGCGGCCGACATCCTGCCCGAGCTGGTGCGACGCGCCAAGGCCGGCGCCATCAAGCCCGACCTGGTGACCGACCAGACCTCGGCCCACGACCTGGTCAACGGCTACCTGCCCACCGGCTGGAGCGTGGCCGACTGGAAGGCCGCGCAAAAGAACCCGGCCCAGCACGCTGCGCTGACAGCGGCCGCCGCCCAAAGCTGCGCCGTCCACGTGCAAGCCATGCTGGACTTCCAGGCCATGGGCATCCCCACGGTGGACTACGGCAACAACATCCGCCAGGTGGCTTTCGACGTGGGTGTGAAGAACGCCTTCGACTTCCCCGGCTTTGTGCCTGCCTACATCCGGCCGCTGTTCTGCGAAGGCAAGGGCCCGTTCCGCTGGGTGGCCTTGTCGGGCGACCCGGAAGACATCTACAAGACCGACGCCAAGATCAAGGAACTGTTCCCGAACAACCACCACACGCACCGCTGGCTGGACATGGCACGCGAGCGCATCAGCTTCCAGGGCCTGCCAGCACGCATCTGCTGGCTGGGCCTGGGCGAGCGCCACATCGCCGGCCTGGCTTTCAACGAGATGGTAAAGAACGGCGAACTCAAGGCCCCCATCGTCATCGGCCGCGACCACCTGGACACCGGCTCGGTGGCCAGCCCGAACCGCGAAACCGAATCCATGATGGACGGCACCGATGCCGTGTCCGACTGGCCGCTGCTGAACGCGCTGCTGAACACTGCCGGCGGCGCCACCTGGGTCAGCCTGCACCACGGCGGCGGCGTCGGCATGGGCTATTCGCAGCACTCGGGCATGGTCATCGTGGCCGACGGCAGCGATGCCGCGGCCGAGCGCCTGGCCCGCGTGCTGGTCAACGACAGCGGCTCCGGCGTGATGCGCCACGCCGATGCCGGCTACGAAATCGCTATCGCCACCGCCAAGAAGCAAGGCCTGAACCTGCCCATGGTGAAGTAAAGGAAATGTTCCCCCCAGGCTTCGCGCACTACGTGTCGCTTTCGCCAACCCCTCAGGGGCGATACCAGCGGCCCGGCAAAGCCGGTTCCGCGGTATCCCTGGAAGGGGTTGCAACTTAGATTGCTCGTATTTTCATAGCTGCTGGCGCTTATCGATATTGCGCCAGCGGCAGTTTTCATCCAAATTCCCGCCTGTCCCTCAACCCTCTGAAAGTGAAACCATGAAGACCTCGCAACTCCTCTCCGCCAGTCTGCTCGCCCTGGGCTTGCTGGCCAGCGCCGCCCCCGTCCAGGCCAAGGACTGGAAGACCGTCACCATCGCCACCGAAGGTGCTTACGAACCCTGGAACCTGACCCTGCCGGGCGGCAAGCTCGGCGGCTTTGAGATCGACATGATCGAAGACCTGTGCCCGCGCATGAAGATCACCTGCAAGCTGGTGGTGCAGAACTGGGACGGCATGATCGCCGGCCTGAAAGCTGGCAAGTACGACGTGATGATGGACTCCATCGTCATCACCGACGAGCGCAAGAAAGAAGTCGCCTTCTCCGCGCCCTACGCCTCCACCTCGGCCAGCTTTGTTGCCGCCAGCGGCAAGCTGCTGCCCGAAGCCAAGGGCGACACCCTGAAGCTGGGCACCGACGCCAAGACCGTGCGCGCCGCCGTCGAGCCGCTGCGCGCCGCACTCAAGGGCAAGACCATAGGCATCGCCTCCGGCACGGTCTACACCAAGTTCATCGACGAGCACTTCAAGGACATCGCCACGGTGCGCGAATACAGCGCCTCGGCCGACACCATGCTCGACCTGAAGGCCGGCCGCATCGACGCCGCGTTCGACGACGTGACCCTGATCAACTCCATCCTCGCCAAGCCCGAGAACAAGGGCCTGGCCTACAGCGGTCCGAAGATCGGCGGCCTGGTGTTCGGTGAAGGCGAAGCCCTGGGCTTCCGCAAGGCCGACGCCGACCTGAAAGCCCTGTTCGACGTGGCCATCAAGGCCGCGCTGGCCGACGGCACGATGAAGAAGCTGTCGCTGAAGTGGTTCAAGACCGACCTGACCCCCGCCACGCCTTAATTCCTCAGCAAGCCACAGTCACCTAGACACCGGAGAAACCGCCATGGAACTATTCGAAATGTTGGGCTTTAGCGAGCAGGGCTGGGGTTCCGCCCTGCTGCTGGCCACGCTATTGACTGTGGCGCTGACCTTGTGCGGGCTGCTGGTCGGCTCGGTATTCGGCGCGCTGGTGGCGGCCGCCAAGCTGTCGCCGCGGCGCGGCCTGCGCAGCGTGGGCGAGCTGTATTCCACGGTGTTCCGCGGCATCCCCGAGCTGCTGGTGATCTACCTGTTCTACTTCGGCGGTTCAACCCTGATCACGGCCATCGGCCAGTGGTTTGGTGCCGAGGGCTTTATCGCCACGCCGCCGTTTCTGGTGGGCGCGCTGGCCGTCGGCATGATCTCGGGCTCGTACCAGGCCGAGGTGTACCGCGGTGCCTACCTGGCCGTATCGCAGGGCGAGCTGGAGGCCGCGCGCGCCATCGGCATGCCCACGCTGATGCTGGCCCGGCGCATTTTGATGCCTCAGATTTTTCGTTTGTCGCTGCCCGGCCTGGGCAACGTCTGGCAGATGAGCCTGAAGGACTCGGCCCTGATCTCCGTCACCGGCCTGGCCGAGCTGATGCGCACCACCCAGATCGCCGCCGGCTCGACCCGCCAGTACTTCACCTTCTACATCGTCGGCGGCATCCTGTACCTGCTGCTGACCGGCATGTCGAACCAGGTATTCGGACGTGCCGAGCGCCATATGGGCAAATCGCAACGCCGCAACTTCGCTGCAGGTAACTGATATGGACTTCGACTTCCTCCTCGACACCCTGGGCAAGCTGCTGGCCGCCGTGCCCACCACCCTGGGTCTGTTCTTCCTGTCCATGCTGTGTGGCGGCCTGCTGTCGCTGCTCATCGTGGCGATGCGCGTCAGCCCGTATCCGGCGTTCAGCTGGTTTGCGCGCGGCTATGTGCTGGTGTTCCGCGGCTCGCCGCTGCTGATCCAGCTGTTCCTCATCTACTACGGCCTGGGCCAGTTCGAAATGGTGCGCGAAAGCTTTGCCTGGATCGTGCTGCGCTCGCCCTATTCCTGCGCAGTGCTGGCCCTGGCCCTGTGCACCGCCGGCTATACCGCCGAGATCCTGCGCGGCGGCCTGATCGCCGTGCCGCAAGGCCAGATCGAAGCCGGCCTGGCCACCGGCATGTCGCGCTGGACGCTGCTGCACCGCGTCATCGCGCCGATCGCGCTGCGCCAATGCCTGCCCGCCTACTCCACCGAGCTGGTACTGCTGGTCAAGTCCACCGCGCTGGCCAGCCTGGTGACGGTGTGGGATGTGACCGGTGTGGCCCAGCAGATCATCCAGCGCAGCTACCGCACCATGGAAGTGTTTATCTGCGCCGCCGCCATCTACCTGGTGCTGAACTTCCTGCTGGTGCGCGCCGTGGCCATGCTGGAGCACCGGCTGTCGCCGCATTTACGCAAGCGCCCCACCACCGCTGTGAAACCCCACGCCCAAACCGTTTGACCCGACCATGACCACCACAACCGCGACCCTGGCCGTCACTGGCATCCACAAATCCTTTGGCAGCCACCATGTGCTCAAGGGCATTTCCATGACCGCCCAGAAGGGCGACGTGATCTCCATCCTGGGCGCCAGCGGCTCGGGCAAGAGCACCTTTCTGCGCTGCATCAACCTGCTGGAAACGCCGGACCAGGGCAGCGTCTGCCTGGACGGCGAGACCCTGGAGATGCGCCAACGCAAGGACGGCCGCATGGAGCCGGTGCACCGCAAACAGGTCGAACGCATGCGCTCGCAACTGGCCATGGTGTTCCAGAACTTCAACCTCTGGTCGCACATGACGGTGCTGCAAAACCTGATCGAAGGCCCGATGCGGGTACAGAAACGCCCGCGCACCGAATGCGTGGAAGAGGCCGAGGCCTTGCTGCAGCGCGTCGGCCTGTTTGAACGCCGTGACTACTACCCCGCCCATCTGTCCGGCGGCCAGCAGCAGCGCGTGGCGATTGCCCGGGCGCTGGCCATGCGCCCGCAGGTGATGCTGTTCGACGAACCCACATCCGCCCTGGACCCCGAGCTGGTCGGCGAGGTGCTGAAGGTGATGCGCTCCCTGGCCGAAGAGGGCCGTACCATGCTGGTGGTAACGCACGAAATGGGTTTTGCCCGCAACGTGTCGAACCGTGTGGTCTTCATGCACCAGGGCCTGGTCGATGTAGAAGGCGCGCCGGCCGATGTGTTTGGCGCCCACAGTTCCGAACGCTTCCGCCAGTTCAACTCTGGCCACCAGGAAAGGGCTGCTGCGTGAAAGACACTCACCCCCAGGCTACAGCGCAAGCGCTTTCCGCCCACCCCCTTGCAGGGGGCAACAGCAGCAGCCTGGCAAAGCCAGTTCTGCGCTGTTCACCGGAAGAGATGGCCGCCACCACCGTTTTGCTGGGTGATGCCCCCTTGGGCTGGCGCGAGCTGGTCGCCGTGGCCCGCGACGGCGCGCCGCTGGCTTTGTCGGACGCCACCTGGGCCCGCATCGCCAACGCCCGCGCCATCGTGGACCGCATCGTGGCCAGCGGCGAGCGCGCCTACGGCATCAGCACCGGCCTGGGCGCTTTGAGCAATGTGCTGCTGCACGGCGAGCAACTGGCCCAGTTGTCGCGCAACACCTTGCTCAGCCATGCGGTCGGCGTAGGCCCGCTGCTGACGGTGGCGCAGACCCGCGCCATCCTAGTGGCAGCGCTGGCCAATTTCTCGCAGGGCTATTCGGGCCTGCAGCCCAAGGTGGTCGAAGGCCTGCTGGCGTTGCTGAACTTTGGGATCACACCCTGCGTGCCGTCCCAGGGCTCCGTCGGCTACCTCACGCACATGGCGCACATCAGCGTGGCCCTACTGGGCGTGGGCGAGGTGCAGTTCCAGGGCCGCACCCAGCCGGCTGCCGAGGCGCTGCAAACCATACGCCTGCAGCCGCTGGTGCTGGGCGCCAAAGACGGTTTGAGCCTGGTCAACGGCACGCCTTGCATGACCGGCCTGGCCGCGCTGGCGCTGGCCGATGTGGAGCGCCTGGCCGACTGGGCCGACGTGGTCGGTGCCATGAGCTTCGAAGCCCTGCGCGGGCAGATAGCCGCCTTCGACGCCGAGATCATCGCCCTCAAACCGCATCCCGGCATGCAGCAGGTGGGCCGCAATCTGCGCAGCCTGCTCGAAGGCAGCGAAGTCATTGCCAGCAGCCGTGGCATCCGCACGCAAGATGCCCTCAGCATCCGCTCCATACCGCAGATCCACGGTGCCTGCCGCGACCAGATCGCCCACGCGGCAAAGCATATTGAAATCGAGCTGAATTCCGCCACCGATAACCCGCTGCTGCTGGGCACACCGGATGCCTACCGCGTGGTCTCACAGGCCAATCCGCACGGCGAATCGGTGGCCATGGCCGCCGACCTGCTGCGCATTGCGGTGGCCGAACTCGGCGGCGTGGCCGAGCGCCGCATCGACCGGCTGGTGAACCCGCTGGTCAGCGGCCTGCCGGCGTTTCTGGTGGCCGAGCCGGGGGTGAATTCCGGCCTGATGATCACCCAGTACACCGCCGCCTCCCTGGCCGGCGAAAACCGCCGCCTGGCGCAGCCCGTGGTGGTGGACAACTTCATCACCTCGGGCAACCAGGAAGACCACCTGAGCCTGGGCACCAGCGCCGCGCTGGACCTGCACAAGTCCACCGAGAACCTGACGCAGATCCTGGCCATCGAATACCTGCTGGCCGCGCAGGCCTTCGAGTTCCTGAAGGACCAACGCTTCGGCCAGGGCACCGGCCAGGCCTGGCGCAAGCTGCGCGAGCAGGTTCCGGCCTTCGATGCCGACCGCTTTCTGGCACCCGACATTGCCAAGGCCGCTGCTGTGCTGCGCCAACCCTCTGGACTGCTGCCATGATCCACAGCTTCGACACCGCCGCCCTGCCCGCCACGCCGTGGAAGAACGGCGGTGGCACCACGCGTGAAATCGTCTGCCAGCCCGCCGGTGCCAGCATGGACAGCTTCGACTGGCGCGTCAGCATCGCCCGCATCGCCCAGGCCGGGCCGTTCTCGGCCTTCCCCGGTGTCGATAGGGTGATCATGCTGCTGGATGGCGACGGCGTACGCCTGCACGCACCCGGCATAGACCACGCGCTGGACACGCCCGGCCAGCCCTTCGCATTCTCTGGCGATGTGGCGCTGGACTGCGATCTGCTGGGCGGCGCGTCCACCGATTTCAATGTGATGACACGGCGCAACCGCTTGCGCGCCGAGGTGCAGGTGCTCAACGCCGCCCGGCAAATTCCAGCATCCACCCAGGGCCTGCTACTGGTGCTGCGCGGCGCCTGGCATCTGCAGTGCGGCGCACACGATTTCCGCTGCGCCAGCGGCAACGGCCTGTGGTGGGATGCGTCGACCAACTGGCAGGGCACGCCGCTGGAGGCCCATGCGCAGCTGGTCTGGGTCGGCCTGCATGATTTATAAAAAATAGGCCGCTAGCGCAATAAATACCTACGCAAGCAGCTACACATTCAATAGCAAACAGAATATGACCACGCCCCAACACCCCAGCGCTGACGGACTCTGGCATAACCTGCGGCTGGCCGATGGCGGCATGGCCAACGCCCTGGCTGTGCAGCACGGCCAGATAGCCTGGATGGGCGAATTGGCAGCCCTGCCCGCAGCCTTCGCCGACCTGCCACGCATCGACACCCGCGGCGCACTGGCCACGCCCGGCCTGGTCGATTGCCACACGCACCTGGTCTACGGCGGCCAGCGCGCGAACGAGTTTGCCATGCGCCTGGCCGGCGCCAGCTACGAAGAGGTGGCGAAAGCCGGCGGCGGCATCGTCTCGTCGGTCAAAGCCACGCGCGCCGCCAGCGAAGATGATTTGTACGCACAAACCGCACCACGGCTGCAGCAGCTGCTGGACGACGGGGTCTGCGCGATCGAGATCAAATCCGGCTACGGCCTGAGTCTGGAGCACGAACGCAAGCAGCTGCGCGTGGCCCGGCGGCTGGGTGCGGACTATGGCGTGACGGTGCGCACCACCTTCCTCGGCGCGCATGCGCTGCCGCCGGAATATGCCGACCGCAGCCAGGACTACATCGATCTGGTGTGCCACGAGATGCTGCCCGCGTTGCATGCCGAAGGCCTGGTGGATGCTGTCGATGTGTTCTGCGAGCGCATCGCGTTTTCGCTGGCCGAGACCGAGCAGGTATTCAAGGCGGCACAGTCCCTGGGCTTGCCGGTGAAGCTGCATGCCGAGCAGCTGTCCGACATGGGTGGCTCGGCGCTGGCGGCACGCTATGGCGCTTTGTCTTGCGACCACATCGAGCATTTGTCGCAGGCCGGTATCGATGCGATGCGTGCTGCCGGTACGGTGGCGGTGCTGCTGCCCGGCGCCTACTACACGCTACGCGATACGCACCTGCCGCCGATTGCCGCCCTGCGCGCCGCGGGTGTGCCGATGGCAGTCTCCACCGACCACAACCCGGGCACCTCGCCGGCGCTGAGCTTGCTGTTGATGGCCAACATGGCCTGCACGCTGTTCCGGTTGACGGTGCCGGAGGCACTGGCGGGAATAACCTCCCACGCCGCCCGTGCGCTGGGTTTGCAGGATACGCACGGCACGTTGGCCGTGGGGCGGCCGGCGAACTTTGTGCTGTGGGATTTGCGGGAACCGGCGGAGCTGGTGTACTGGTTGGGGCAGCAGCCTGGGCGCACTATTGTTCGGCAGGGTTTTGTTGCTTTAGACAGGTTGGGGCTGCTGTGAGTTTGTGGGATGTTGATTGGCATCCCCGGCCGGGTAGTGCGCCCGGCAGCGCAGTAACTTTCTTTTGCGTGGCCAAAAGAAAGTCACCAAAGAAAAGGCCAGCCGAAGTCGTCGTCCCTGCGCTGCGCTACGGGCACACTGCGTTGCTCGGTCTGAGCGGGGTCTGGCTAAACTCGCTGCGCTCAAACAACGCCAGCCCTGATCCGCTCAGCCCTGCGCTACTCGTCGACGCCACACGGCGTGGACACGGGAGCGGACATCCGGCCCGGCAAAGCCGGGCTTGCGCCCTAGGCGCATGTGGCGCGTTGCGCCACCGATCCCGATTCGCGGGGTCCCCCTCTGTATGCGCCGAGGAGCGCAGCTTCAAGTGGATCAGGGCCCGCGATTGTCTGAGCCGCAGGCGAGTTCGAGCGGGACCCCACTTGAAGCGAGCACCGCAGGTTCCCGTAGCGCCAGCGAAGGGCGCAGACAGTGGGGGTGGCCTTTCTTTTGGTTACTTTTCTTTGGCCACACAAAGAAAAGTGACTGCGCCGCCGGGCGCACATCCCGGCCGACGATGCACATAGACAAGCCCAAGCCATGACAAACCAAATCTTCGCCAAAGACGCCCTCCTCCCCACCGGCTGGGCCAACAACGTCCTGCTCCAATGGAACAGCCTGGGCGAGCTCACCACCGTCACCCCCAACACTGAACCCAACGGCGCACCAACGACAGCAGGGCCAATAACCCCAGGCCTCCCCAACCTGCACAGCCACGCCTTCCAGCGCGCGATGGCCGGCCTCACCGAATTCCGCGGCGCCGCGCAGGACAGCTTCTGGAGCTGGCGCAACCTGATGTACCAGTTCGCCGCCCGCCTCTCACCCGAACAGGTCGAGGCCATCGCCACCTGGCTGTACATCGAAATGCTGGAAGCCGGCTACACCTCGGTGTGCGAATTCCACTACCTGCACCACAGCGCCGACGGCACACCGTATGCCGACGACGCCGAGCTGTCCAAGGCCCTGCTGCGCGCGGCAAAAACCGCCGGCATCGCCATCACCCTGTTACCCGTGCTGTACCAGACCAGCGGCTTCGGCGGCACGCCGCCCAACGAAGGGCAACGCAGATTCATCCGCTCCACCGACTCGATGCTGCGCCTGCTGGAAACGCTCAAACCCCTGTGCGACGCGCAAGGTGCGCGCCTGGGCATGGCGCCACATTCGCTGCGCGCCGTGCCGCCCGACAGCCTGCGTGAAGCCGTGGCCGGCCTGCATGCGATAGACGCCAGCGCGCCGGTGCACATCCACATCGCCGAGCAGACCGCCGAGGTCGATGCCTGCCTGGCCTGGAGCGGCCAGCGCCCGGTCGCCTGGCTGCTGGACCACGCGCCGGTGGATGCGCGCTGGTGCCTTGTCCACGCCACCCACATGAGCGAATCCGAATACCAGCGCGCCGCCGCCAGTGGCGCAGTCGCCGGCATCTGCCCGAGCACCGAGGCCAACCTGGGCGACGGCCTGTTCGACATGCCGCGCTGGCTGGGCCACGGCGGCGCCTGGGGCCTGGGCTCGGACAGCCATGCCTGCGTGAATGCGGCCGAAGAACTGCTGCTGCTCGAATACGGCCAGCGCCTGCAGTTCCGCCAGCGCAATGTGCTGGCCAGCGCGCAGCAGCCCCAGGTCGCTACGGCCACCTTGCTCCAGGCTGTGGCCGGCGGCGCGCAAGCCTCGGGCCGCAACGCACAAGGCCTGGCCGTGGGCCAGCGCGCCGACTTCTGCGTACTGGATGCGCAGCACCTGGCATTGCGTGGCTTGGCAGCACCCGCCATGTTCTCGGCCCATGTGTTCGGCAGCCACCGTACTTCGGCATTGGACGCCGTCTGGGTCGCCGGCCAACAGCGCACCGGCAGCGGCAGCCAGCACCCGCTGCGGGCGCAAGCCCAGGCGGCGTTCATCGCCGCGCGCTCGGCACTGGTATGAAACCCGGGTCGCCGAGCCGCAGATCGGGCCTAGACCGGGCTCAACAGCCGGTAGTCGCGCACCACGCTACGGTTGCGCCCCTGGTTCTTGGCCTCGTACAAGGCCAGGTCGGCCTGGTGCAGCAGGCTGTCCAGGCTGTGCTGCCCCGGATGGATGACCAAAGCCCCCAGGCTGATGGTGCAGGCCACGTGCTGTGGGGGGTGCGCCATGGGCGTGGCGGCCACCACGGCAGGCAGGCGCTCGGCCACGGCATGGCCGTCCAGGGCACCGTGCAGCATGATGGCGAACTCGTCGCCACCCATGCGCGCCAGCATGTCCTCGGCCCGCAGCAGATGGCCGACCAGGCTGCTGATATGGCACAGCACCGCGTCACCCGCCGCGTGGCCGTGCAGGTCGTTGATCTGCTTGAAATGGTCCAGGTCGAACAGCATCACGGTGACCGGTTCCTGCGCAGCCAAGGCATCGCGCATGCGACGCTCGGCCTGCTCGATGAAGCTGCGCCGGTTCAGGATTCCGGTCAGGCTGTCGGTCTCGGCCAGGGTACGCAAACGGCGCTCCATGCGCTTGCGCTCGGTGATGTCAAAAATGGCGCCGGCCTGCCCTGCGGGTGCACCGTCCACGCCGTGGAACACGGCTTTGTAAAACGTCACCTCGCGCAGGCTGCCGTCGGCCCAGCGCACCTGGGTGTCGTAGATTTGCCGGGTGCCGGATGCCAGCAGGCGCTGGTCGGCATCGGCATATATGGCCGCCAACTCGGGTGGCGCCACGTCGTAGACCGTCTTGCCAATGATCTGTTCGCGCGACAGCCCCAAAAAGTCCACAAAGGACTGGTTGGCCTCGGTATAGACGCCGTCGGCGTTCTTGATGAAGATGGGCGCCGGCAGGTTGTCCAGGCTGGCCCGCAAGGCCTTTTGCTCCGCACGGTCGCGGCGCAGCTGCGCGGCCTGCCCATGGGGCGAGCGCAAGCGCTGCAACAAGACCTGGATGTCCTGGACCAGATCTGCGCCCTGGGCGGCGTCGAATACCTCCACCGCGCCCTGTTCCCAGGCCAGCGAGGCGTTGCCATCTCGCATGCCGGGCTCAGGCAGCCAAAGTGCCCAAGGCAGGTTTTCCAGCCAGCCCGCGCCCCGCAGCGCGTCCACACAGGCACGCCAGGCGTCCAACTCCGCACCGTCTACCAGCCAGCAATGGCCCAGCTCCGGGACACGCATCCACTCCTGCAAGGCCGGGCCGGCCGACGCGGGTGGCAGAAGCAGGCTGTGGCGCGAATGCACCCATGCCTGCAAAGCCGCAGGAACGGGGGCATCGCTGAGCAGGAAGAACGGTGTGGGGTCTTGGGACATGGGAGCCAGCACGCGAACCTGCTGAAAAATGTAGCGCCGTGGAGAAGCCCATCATTGTCGCGCGCGACTGCGACCGCCATGCCTCGAATTTACCCGCTGATGCGCCCGTCTCTTTTGTGCAAGAACAATGCCCCGCGCAGTACCACACAGCGCATCCCATGCCGCCCTGCGTGCCCAACCGTCACACCGTCCAAGGAACCTCCATGCAAGCCTTCCATTTCCACCCAGGCAGCCAGCCGCTGCTGATCTCCATGCCCCACGTCGGCACCTATGTGCCGCCCGCCCTGGCTGCGCGCCTGACCGAGAGCGCCCAGCAGGTGCCCGACACCGACTGGCACCTGGAGCGCCTGTACGGCTTTGCCAAAGCACTCGGCGCCTCGCTGCTGATAGCCACCCATTCGCGCTATGTGATCGACCTGAACCGGGACCCCTCGGGCGCCAGCCTGTACCCGGGCCAGAGCGTCACCGGACTCTGTCCGGTGGACGACTTCGACGATCTGCCGCTGTACCGCGACCCGCAGGATGTACCCGGTGAAGCCGAGATCGCCGAGCGCCGCGACAGCATTTGGCAGCCCTACCACCAGCAGCTGCAAGCCGAGCTGGCGCGGCTGAAATCCGTGCATGGCAAAGCCGTGCTGTGGGATGCGCATTCGATCCGCTCGGTGCTGCCGCGCTTCTTCGAAGGCAAGCTGCCGGACCTGAACCTGGGCAGCGGCAACGGCACCAGTTGCGACCCGGCGATGGCGGCCCAGCTGCTGGCCATCGCCGAGTCCGCGCCCGGCCACACCGCGGTGCTGAACGGGCGCTTCAAGGGCGGCTACATCACCCGCCAGTACGGCCAGCCTGCGCAGAACATCCATGCGATCCAGCTGGAGATGACGCAGTGCAGCTATATGCAGGAAGCCCTGCCCTTCGACTACCTGCCGGCGGTGGCGGCCCGCATCCAGCCGCATCTGCAGCGCATGGTGGAAGCGGCACTGGCGTTTGCGCAACAAGGCAGCCACTGAAGGCCCGGATTAAGGCCCGGATTTCACCCTCAAATTTAAGGAAAAACCGGCCCTGGCGCAGATAGCAGCAGCGCAACATGCTATTTAATATGTAGCAATATCATTCTTGCCGCAACGCCTGCCCATGCCCACCATCTGCCCCAAATGCCGCGCTGTGCGGCCTGCCGACACTGCCGCGCCGGATTGGCAATGCCCGTCCTGCGGTGTGGCCTATGCCAAGGTTGGCGCTGGTGCCAGCGCGCAGCCGCTGGCCAGCAACCGCCACATCCCGCCGCGGTCTGCGGGCATGCCCTGGGGCAAGCTGTTGTTGCTGATCGCCGTGCTGTACGGTGCCTGGGTCGGCTTCAGTGGCGCTGGTCCCAAGAACCTGGCTGAGGCCGGCCAGAACCTGAGCCGCAGCGGCCACTTTGGGGCCCAGGCCAGCGCCGAGCAACTGGCCCAACTGGCGGCCCGCAGCCAGGCCAGCGATGTGCTGATGTACAGCGCCGCCTGGTGCAGCAACTGCGCCGCGGCCAAGAGCTGGATGGCGCAGTACGGCTTCCAGTTCCAGGAGTGCGCCGTGGATACCAACAGCGCCTGCGCCAGCCAGCTGAAAAGCCTGGACCCGGCGGGCGGCGTGCCCTACCTGATCGTCAAAGGCCACCACATGAAGGACGGCTTTGACTCGGACGAGTTCCTGGAGGCACTCACGCCCTAGGCACCGCCAGCGTCAAATGTGCTGGGCGTGCAAGAAGGCAGCCACATGCCCAGACGGCAGATGCCGCAGCTAGATATTCGCCCAGGCGCTGACCACCTGGTTCCGCCCCAAGCCCTTGGCCTTGTAGAGAAAATCGTCCGCCGCGGAAATCAGCTGCGAGGCCTTCATGGACGACACCAATTCGGACACCCCGCTGCTGATGCTGACGCAAGACCCGGCCGAAGAATAGGCATGCGATATCTCCAGGCGGCTGACCTCGGCCCGGACCTCTTCCGCCACCTGCGCCGCAGCGCGCAAATCCGTGTCGGGGAGGATGAAGGCGAACTCTTCGCCGCCGTAGCGCGCCACCATATCGGCCGGGCGCCGTGAGCAGGACTGGAGCACGCGGGCGATGCGCTTCAGGCAGGCGTCGCCCTCCTGGTGCCCATAGTGGTCGTTGAAGCTCTTGAAATGGTCGATGTCGCACAGGATCAGCGCCAGGGGTCGGTGGAAGCGGTTCGCAATCGCAATCTGTTCGGCCAGGTATTCGTCAAAAAACCGCCGGTTGGCCAGGCCCGTCAGGCTGTCGTGCCGTGCCAGATTGGCCAACACGGTATTGGCCGCGCTGAGCTTGACCGACAGCTGGAACAACCGCTTGTACTGCTTGAGATCCTCCACCAGCAACACCACCAGCAAAAAGCTCGCGGCCAGCAAGCCATAGATGCGGCCCACATACCAGCCCAGGTCGTAGCGGCCGCTATTCAACAGTGCCGCCAGTGCAATATCGAACAACCACACGCACATGACGACCTGCAGCCAGATATCGAGCACGGTATGCGGCCGCTTCTTCCACACTCCCACCAGGCCGGCCAGGCTGAGCAGCCAGACACCGAACAGGAACATGCGCCCGGTGCTGGTGGTGCGGTGCCCGATCAGAAAAATCGGAATCCAGGCCTGCCCCCAGGTGGCGAAGATCCCAAAACCCACCACCACGCTGAGCACCACGACCGCAGCGCTGGCAATGGCGATCCGCGGCGACGCCAGGATCCGCAGCGGTAGCTTGCGGGGCTTGGTCGTTTTGTCCTTCAGCAACGTGTAGCCAATGACCGCCAGCGGAAAGCCGCTGTGCCAGAACATGTACATCGCCGAAGATGTCTGCGGGCCGGAGCCGAACAGCCCGGTGGGGGAAAACAGCCCCGGAAAAATCAGCAGATAGACCAAGGTAGCGGATGCGGTGAACAGGTAACCACTGGCCAGCACCAGCAGCGCCGGCGTTTGCAGCACGCTGAACTGGCCAAACAGCAGCACGGCGGTGATCAGGTCGCAGATCACCAGGGCCGAGACATACATGGGGATAAAGGCAAACGCCTGTGCCAGCGGCGTTGTGGCAAAAGGCACGGCCGCGAAAAACACTACCAGCGACACCAGAACGCATATGGCCGCCTGCCGGACCTCCCGGTACCCGGCGGGTTCCGTTGAAAGCAAGCCGGTGGGCGGCTTGGCTGGGTCACAGTCTGTTGACATGGTATTTGCGGCGGATATTTTGTATACCTTCGCTGCCTGTTGATCTTGCGCCCAGTGCCCTGGTTTTACCCTAGGGTCGACCCCAGGCCGGGGCAGCCTTTCGTGTGAATAAATGCCTGTTGGCGGGGTTATTCGCGCGGTGGCTGTCATTGCTATCACTTTGGCGCCAGCCCGGGCCGCAACAGAATCCTGCGCGCCGGCATTGCAAACGCCCAGTCGGCACCCAGCTAGCAGTGCCTGCACCGATTTTTATGGACACCCCCACCGCCACCCTCATTGCCCTGCTGATACTGGCCGCCGTCTGCGCGCTGGGCTGGTGGCTGCCGACCTGGTGGGTCGCGCGGCGCCGGCAGCAGCTGCGCGGGCAGGTGTTTCCGGCGGTCTGGCGCAAGATACTGCGCCGCCGCGTGCCCCTGGTGCGGCGCCTGCCGGTGGACCTGCAGCTGCAGTTGAAGAAACACATGCAGGTGTTCATCGCCGAAAAGGCCTTTCTGGGCTGCGCCGGGCTGCAGATCACCGAGGAAATGCGGGTGGTGGTCGCCGCCCAGGCCTGCCTGCTGCTGCTGAACCGGCCTACCGGCTACTACCGCAATCTGCGGCAGATCCTGGTCTACCCCGGTGCGTTCGCCGTACAGCGCGCCAGCACCGACGGCGCGGGCGTGCAGCAGGAGCAGCGCCACGCGCTGGCCGGCGAATCCTGGTCGCAAGGCCAGGTGATCCTGTCGTGGCAGGACACGCTGGAAGGCGCGGCGGTGGCCGACGACGGCCGCAACGTGGTGATCCACGAGTTCGCCCACCAGCTGGACCAGGAGAACGGCCCGGCCAACGGCGCGCCGCTGCGCCCGCATGGCGCCGACCCGCAGCGCTGGTCGCAGGTGTTCCACGCCGCCTACGCCCGGTTGCAAGCCCAGGCCCATGCGGGCGAGCCCGGCCTGCTGAACCACTACGGCGCGCAAGACCCGGCCGAGTTCTTTGCCGTGGTGTCCGAGGTGTTCTTCGAGCAAGCCGCCGAACTGGCCGAATACGACCCGGCGCTGTACCGCGAACTCCGCGGCTACTACCGGGTCGACCCCGCTGGCTGGTGAGCTAGATTTATAAAAAATGAGGCTCTGGCGCATATTCCACCTGCGCCAGCAGCTCTCACTTAAATAGCAGACTCACCCGTCCAGCCCCCACCCAGCACCTTGTACAGCGTGACCGCGTTGGACACGCGCGACAAGCGGGTGGCTATCAGCGTCTGCTGCGCGCTGTACAGCGAACGCTGCGCGTCCAGCACGCTAAGGTAGCTGTCCACGCCCTTCTGGAAGCGCGCGTCCGACAGCTGGAACGACTCGGCCGTGGCACCGACTAGCGACTGCTGGGCTTCCAGCTGGGCGCCCAGGGTGTCGCGCTGGGCCAGCGCATCGGCCACCTCGCGGAAGGCGGTCTGGATGGTCTTCTCGTAGGTTGCCACGTTGATATCGCGGCCGATGGTGGCGTAGTCCAGGTTCGCCTGGTTGCTGCCACCGTCGAACAGCGGAAGGCTGATCTGCGGCACAAAGCTCCAGCTGCCCGAGCCGGCCTGGAACAGGCCCGACAACTCGTTGCTGCCCGCCCCCAGCGAGGCGGTCAGGCTGATGCGCGGATAGAAAGCCGCGCGCATGGCGCCGATGTTGAAGTTGGCGGCCTTCAGCTGGTGCTCGGCCTGCAGGATGTCGGGGCGGCGCTGCAGCAGGTCCGACGGCAGGCCGGCGGGCAGGTTCTCCAGCGGGCCCAGGCTGTCGCTCAGGCTGGTGGGCGCCAGCGCGGCCGGTACCGGCGCGCCAACCAGCAAGGCCAGCGCGTTCTGGTCCAGCGCCACCTGGCCGGTGTAGCGGGCCACGTCGACCCGCGCCGTGTCCACGCTGGTCTGTTGTTGGCGCAGGGTCAGGGCCGAGGCATTGCCCAGCTGGTAGCTGCGCTGCGTCAGCGCGTAGGAGTCGCTCTGGCTGCGCAGGGTTTGCTGCGCCAGGGCCAGGCGCTCGGCATCGGCGGCCCAAGTCAGGTAGGCGCTGGCCACCTCGGCGACCAGGCTGATCTGGGTGCTGCGGCGGGCTTCGGCGGTGGCCAGAAAGGTCTCCAGCGCCTGCGCGTTCAGGCTGCGCACACGGCCGAACAGGTCCAGCTCGTAGGCGCTGAAACCGATGGTGGCGCTGTACTGGTGGCCCACCACGGCTTGCCCGGTGCTTGACAGGCTGGCCGGCGTGCGGCCGGCGGTGTTGCTGCCGCTGGCGTTGACCGTGGGCCAGGTGCTGGCGTCCTGGATGCGGTACTGGGCGCGCGCCTGCTCGATGTTGAGCACGGCGATGCGCAGGTCGCGGTTGTTCGCCAGCGCCTGGGCTATCAGGCTTTGCAGCCGCGCGTCGGCGAAGAAGCTGCGCCAATCGATGTCGGCCGCAGCCGGGCCGGCTGGCGCCGTGTTGCTGGTGGCAAAGCTGGCGGGCACGGGCGCCGCCGGGCGCTGGTAGTCGGGCGCCAGGCTGCTGCAGCCGGCCAGCGCCAGCGCCAGGGCCAGGGCCAAGGCCAGGGCGGTGAAGTTGCGTTTTTTCATGTCAGTGGGCCTCTTGGATGGTGGCCGCTTGCTGCGGCAATGCGGGCACGGCCGCGGCCGGTTTGCCCTTGAAGATGCTGCGCACCAGCACAAAGAACACCGGCACGAAGAAGATCGCCAGCACGGTGCCGGAAATCATGCCGCCGATCACGGCCGTGCCCAGCGCGTTCTGGGCGCCAGCGCCGGCTCCGCTGCCCAGCACCAGGGGCAGCACGCCCAGGATGAAGGCCAGCGAGGTCATCAGGATAGGCCGCAGGCGCAGCCGGGCGGCGGTGATGGCCGACTCGACCAGGCCCATTCCCTGGGCCTGCAAGTCCTTGGCGAACTCGACGATCAGGATCGCGTTTTTGCAGGCCAGGCCGATGGTGGTGAGCAAGCCCACCTGGAAGTACACGTCGTTCATCTTCCAGGTCAGCATCGCGGCCAGCAAGGCGCCGAACACGCCCAGCGGCACCACCATGATGACGGAGAACGGGATCGCCCAGCTCTCGTACAGCGCGGCCAGGCACAGGAAGACGATCAGGATCGACAGGCCGTAGAGCAGCGCGGTCTGGCCGCTGGACTGCTTTTCCTGCAGCGACAGGCCGGTCCATTCGTAGCCTATGCCCGGCGGCAGCTTGGCCACCGCGGCTTCCACCATGGCCAGCGCCTGGCCGCTGGATGCGGTACCCGGCTTGGCCATGCCCAGGATTTCGACCGAGGGCACGCCGTTGTAGCGCTCCAGCCGCGGCGAGCCCACCGACCAGCTGGCGCTGGAGAAGGCCGAGAACGGCACCATGCTGCCGGCGCTGTTGCGCACATACCAGTTGTTGATGTCTTCGGGCAGCATGCGGTACGGGGCATCTGCCTGCAGCATCACCTTCTTGACGCGGCCCTTGTCGATGAAGTCGTTCACATAGCTGCTGCCCCAGGCGGCGGAGAAGGTGTCGTTGATGTCGGCCATGGTCAGGCCCATGGCGCCCGCCTTGTGGGCGTCGATGTCGAGCTTGAACTCGGGCGTGTCCTCCAGGCCGTTCGGGCGCACCGCTACCAGGCCGTCTTCTTTGGCCAGCATGCCGAGCAGCTGGTTGCGCGCCTGCATCAAGGCCTCGTGGCCCAGGTTCGCGCGGTCTTGCAGCATCAGGTCGAAACCTGTGGCGTTGCCCAGCTCGGACACCGCGGGCGGTGCGAAGGCAAACACCTGCGCATCGCGGATGGTGGCGAAGAAGGCGCCGGCCTTGGCCGCAACGCCGCTGACGCTCAAGGCCTCGGTCGCGCGCTGGTCCCAGGGCTTGAGCCGCACAAACACCAGGCCGGCGTTCTGGCCGCTACCGGCAAAGCTGAAGCCCGCCACGGTGAACAGGCCATCCACCGCGTCTTTCTGGTCTTCCAGGAAATGGTGTTCGACCTGCTTCATCACGTCCAGGGTGCGCGACTGGGCGGCACCGGGCGACAGCTGGACCAGGCCAAACAAAGTGCCCTGGTCTTCGTCGGGCAAGAAGCCCACCGGCAGCTTGAGAAAGCCGAACACCACCATGGCGACGATCACCGCGTAGGCCGCCATATAACGCCAGCCCTTGCCCACCATGTGGCGTACTACGCCCTGGTAGCGGCTGTTGCCGCGGTCGAAATTGCGGTTGAACCAGCCGAAGAAGCCGGTCGTGGCCATCGCATGGCCCTTGGCCACCGGTTTGAGCAGGGTGGCGCACAGCGCCGGGGTCAGCACCATGGCCACGAACACCGACAGCGTCATCGCCGCCACGATGGTGATGGAGAACTGGCGGTAGATCACACCGGTGGAGCCAGGGAAGAAGGCCATGGGCACAAACACCGCGGCCAGCACCAGGGCCACGCCGACCAGTGCGCCGGTGATCTGGCCCATGGATTTGCGCGTGGCCTCCAGCGGCGACAAGCCCTCCTCGATCATCACCCGCTCGACGTTCTCCACCACCACAATCGCATCGTCGACCAGCAGGCCGATGGCCAGCACCATGGCGAACATGGTCAGTGTGTTGATGGAGTAGCCGAACATCGCCAGCACACCAAAGGTGCCCAGCAGCACCACCGGTACGGCAATCGTCGGGATCAGCGTGGCGCGGAAGTTCTGCAGGAACAGGAACATCACCAGGAACACCAGCACCACGGCTTCGACCAGGGTCTTGATCACTTCCTCGATGGAAATGCGCACAAACGGGGTGGTGTCGTACGGCTTTTGCACCTTCATGCCGGTGGGGAAGAACTTGGTCAGCTCGTCCAGCCGTGCGTCGATGCCGCGCACCGTGTCCAGCGCATTCGCGCCAGTGGCCAGCTTGATGGCCAGGCCGGTCGCGGGCTTGCCGTTGTAGCGCGCCACCACGCCGTAGCTTTCGCTGCCCAGCTCGATGCGGGCCACGTCGCGCAGCCGCACCTGGGAGCCGTCGGCCTGGGTGCGCAGCAAGATGGCTTCGAATTCAGCCGCGGTCTTGAGGCGGGTCTGCGAGGTGATGGTGGCATTCAGCTGCTGGTTCTGGGTGGCCGGCAGGCCGCCCAGTTGGCCGGCCGATACCTGGGCGTTCTGCGCCTGGATGGCGGTTTTCACGTCCAGCGGCGTCAGCTTGAAGTTGTTCAGCTTGTTCGGGTCGAGCCAGACACGCATCGCGTACTGCGCGCCGAACAAGGTGGTGTCGCCCACGCCTTCGACCCGGCTCAGCGGCTCTTGCACATTGGCGGCCACGTAGTCGGACAGGTCCGAGCCGTCCATGCTGCCGTCTTCCGAAGTAAAGGCCAGGATGTTCAGGAAGTTGCTGGCCGACTTGGTAACCTGCACGCCCTGCTGCTGCACTTCTTGCGGCAGCAGCGGCGTGGCCAGGGCCAGCTTGTTCTGCACCTGCACCTGGGCGGTATCGGGGTCGGTGCCGTTCTCGAAGGTCAGGGTGATCGTCACCGAGCCCGAGGACTCGCTGGTCGACGCCATATAGGCCAGGCGGTCCAGGCCCTTCATCTTCTGTTCGATGACCTGGGTGACGCTGTCCTCCAGGGTCTTGGCAGAAGCGCCGGGGTAGTTGGCGGAAATGGCAATGGCGGGCGGCGCAATGCTGGGGTACTGCGCAATCGGCAGGGTGTTGATCGCCAGCACACCGGCCAGCATCACGATGATGGCAAGTACCCAGGCGAAGATCGGGCGGTCAATGAAAAAACGGGCCATGGTGGTCGTCCTTGGGCTTTAGCTCTTGGCGGGTGCCGAAGCGGGTGGCTTGGCAGCGGCCGCACGGGTGGGGTCGTAGGCCACCGCGTCCACGGCGGCGCCGGGCTGGGCTTTCTGCTGGCCTTCGACCACCAGGCGGTCACCGGCTTGCAGGCCGCTGGTTACCAGCCACTGGTCGCCAATCGCCTGGCCGGTTTGCAGCGCGCGCTGCTCCAGCTTGCCGTCGGCCGTCACCACATAGGCCGTGGGCTTGCCGGTGGCGTCGCGGGCCACGGCCCGCTGGGGCGCCAGCACCGCCTGCTCCATCACGCCTTCTTCCAGCACGGCGCGCACATACATGCCGGGCAGCAGCTCGCCCGTGGGATTCGGGAACTCGGCGCGCAGGGTGATGGCACCGGTGTTCGGGTCTACCGTCACGTCGGAGAACTTGAGCTTGCCTTCCAGCGCATAGCTGGAGCCGTCTTCCAGCAGCAGCCTGGCCTTGGCCGTGCCGCTGCGCAGGCTGCCCTTGGACAGCGCGCGCTTCAGGCGCAGCACTTCGCTGCTGGACTGGGTGACGTCCACATAAATCGGGTTCAGCTGCTGCACCGTGGCCAGCGCGCTGGCCTGGTTGGCGGTAACCAGGGCGCCGGGGGTGACCGAGGACTTGCCGACCCGGCCGCTGATCGGCGCGGTGATGCGGGTGTAGTCGAGGTTGATCTTGGCGGTCTGCAGCGCGGCCTTGGCCGAGGCCACGTCAGCCTCGGTTTGCAGCAAGGACGCCGCCGCGTCGTCGGCCTCCTGCTGGCTGACGGCCTTGATCGCCACCAGTTCCTGGTAGCGGCCGGCCTTGAGCTTGACCGACACCAGGTTCGCCTCGGCCTTGGCCAGCGCGGCCTGGGCGCTGTCGGCACTGGCGCGGTAGGTCGCCGGGTCGATCTGGTACAGCAACTCGCCCGCTTTCACATCGCTGCCTTCGGTAAAACGCCGGGTCTGCACCAGGCCGGTGATCTGCGGCCGCACATCGGATACCAGCACTGGCGCGGTACGGCCGGGCAGCTCGGTGGTCAGCGCCACGCGCTGGGGCTGCACCACCACAAAACTGACCTGGGGCGTGCCCAGCTGGGGCGGTGGGCCGCCTTGCGGGGCTTTGCCGCAGGCAGCCAGCAGCGCGCTGGCCGCCAGGGCTGCGGCCAAGCCGGCGGGCCGGCGGACGGATGAAAAAAGCATGGGCATGGGAATTCTCCTGGGCGGCCACTGCAGATGGCCAAGATGGCTATCCAGTCAAAACAGTACCGTACAGTTCATTTTAAGTTTGACTTTTAACGCCTGTCAATCAAAAATGAACACCTGAGTTCAATTAAAAAGCGGAGACACGATGAAAGTCCGAACCGATGCCAAGCGCGATGCGATCCTGCGCACCGCCGGCGAGGTGTTCCTGGAAATGGGCTACGAGCGCACCTCCATGGCCGAGATCGCGGCCCGCGTCGGCGGCTCCAAGGCCACGCTGTACGGCTACTTCCCCTCCAAGGAAGCCCTCTTCATGACCCTGGCGCACCAGTTCGGCGCCGACCACATCGACCCGGCGATGGACGAGCTGATGGCCGCCGTGGACGAGGACCTGACCACCGTGCTGGAGCGCTTCTGCGAGCGCCTGCTGGTGTTTTTAAGCGCGGCCGAAACCATCTCGGCGCACCGCCTGGTGCTGGCCGAGGCCGGGCATTCGGATGTGGGCCGGCTGTTCTACGAGGCCGGCCAGAAGCAGGGCATGGAAATCATGGGCGGGTATCTGCAGTCGCTGATGGACCGCGGCCACCTGCGCCAGGCCGACCCGGTGATCGCCGCCCAGCACCTGGGTTCCCTGGTGCATTCCGAGGTCGACCACCGCTACTTCTACCGCGATCTGCCCGAACTGAGCCCCGAGCAGATCAAGGGCATGGTGGCGCGCGCGGTGCAGGTCTTCCTGGGCGGCTACAGCCCCCGCTGAAATTTATGAAAATAATGGCTGTGGCGCACATTCCACCAGCGCCAACAGCTATTATTTAAATAGCGCAGCACAAGGCACCCCATCGGGCCCTGGCTCCTCTACACTTCGCGCAATAACCGCCCACGGATTGCCCACGATGTCCACCGAAACCGCCGTACCCGCACGCCCCCAGGTTGAGCACTTTCGCCAGGTTCTGCTCTGGCCGCTGCGGCTGATGCCGGTGCGTGGCAGCCAGGGCCGGCACGCCAAACCCTGGCAGGTGCTGGCCGACATGGGCGAAGCCTCGCCCTGGCGCGAAGTGGTGGACGAGTTCACCGGCGACAGCAGCCGCTTCCACGAGCGGCACTACAACGAATTCGTCACCTTCCTGCCCTATGTGCAGCGCTTTCTGTACGGCGAGGGCCTGCCCAAGCATGGCCAGCCTGGCAAGACCCAGGGCTCGCCGATGCGGGTGTTCCGGCGCCACGATATTGCGGCGGTGCGCGTGGTGCCACGGCCTGGCGACGCACCGATCACGCTGCAAACCGTGCATGTCGACCTGTACTTCTTTCTGGACGTCGACCTGGTGCTGCTGAACGTCGAGGTGGTGGGCGACAAACTGGGCCTGGAGCAGGCGCAGGAGCTGATGTACCGCTTCGGCCGCGCCTACCCGGCGGGCTGGGACGCGGCTGGCCAGGCCTTGCACTGCCTGGCCAGCGCCGAATGGCTGGACGCGCAAGGCCAGGTGCTGGCCGCCTCGGACGCCAACCAGCGCGATGCCTTCATGGCCCATGTCAGCACCCGCCGCGCGCCGCGCATGTCGGCCCACTGGGACTATGTGATGCAGCCCCTGGTCGGCGACCATTCGGACCACGAGGGCCCGCTGCGCTTTCGGCAGATCGAGTACTACCGCATGCCGCTGATGGCCTACCTGGCGCTGGACCGGCCTCGCGCCCTGACCCGCAGCGACTTCGTGCGCCTGGGCCTGGTCACCGGCTCCAGCCCGGTGGACTTGTCGGGCGACTGCGCCCTGCCCTATGGCGAGCAGCACCTGAGCGACTTCGAACACAAATACTGCTACGACCGCTTCTGGGCCGATGCCGGCGCCGCGCCGAATACCCGCTACCTGTGCAACGGCCATGCGATGGTGGTGGTCGGCGATGCCGCCAGCCAGTTCTACGGCTGCCGCGACCGCGGCGTGCTGGCGCAGTTCCGGCACCAGCACTTTCTGGTGTTCCTGATCGCCCACTTCCAGAAGGCCGCGCTGCTGATGTATTCCGACCGGCTGGCCGAGGCGCTGAAGAACCTGGACATCAGCGACGCCGCCAGCATCCGCCAGTTCAAGCGCGCGATCCGCGAAGGCTTTGGCAGCTTTCTGCGCTTCACCCACCGCTACTGGTTCCACGAACTGTCCGAGCAGGCCCAGGTGCGCGCGCTGTCGCAGATGTGTTCCCAGCACCTGGGGCTGGACGCGCTGTACGCCGAGGTCAAGGAGCGGATCGCCGAGATGAACCAGTACCTGGAGGCCGACAGCCTGCGCCGCCAAGCCAACACCGTGGTGCGCCTGACGGTGGTGACCATCTTCGGCCTGATCGGCACCGTGACCACCGGCTTCCTGGGCATGAACCTGCTGGCCGAGGCGGATGCGCCCATGGGCCGCCGGCTGGGCATTTTTGCCATCACCTTCGTGCTGACCACGGCGCTGACGGTCTACACCATGGTCAAGTCGAAACGGCTGTCGGACTTCCTGGATGTGCTGTCCGACGAGCGCACCACCGCCTGGCAAAAGACCAAGGCGCTCGTCGGCGTCTGGACCCGCAAGGACGATTGATCACCCGTCGGGCGCCAGGGCCGGGCCGCAAGCCGCAAAATAGGGCTGCCGCATTCCCGGAGCCCGACCATGCAACCGATCCAGCTTTTTGACCCCGCCACCAGCAGCTACACCTATGTGCTGGCAGACCCCGCCAGCCGCTCCGCGGCCATCATCGACCCGGTGGACACCCAGCTGGAGCGCGACCTGGCCCTGCTGCAGGCCCAGGGCCTGACCCTGGTCTGGACGCTGGAGACGCATACCCACGCCGACCACATCACCAGCGCCGGCAAGCTGGCCGAGCATGCGGGCGCCAAGACGGCAGCCCCGGCCGGCTGCGGCATCCACAGCGCGGCCGTGCAGCTGCAGCACGGCGACTTCCTGAGCTTTGGTGGTGAGACCTTGCAGGCCCTGCACACACCCGGCCATACCGCAGGCAGCATGAGCTTTGTCTGGCGCAACCATGTGTTCACCGGCGACACCTTGCTGATCAACGGCTGCGGCCGCACCGACTTCCAATCCGGCAGCGCCAAGGCGCTGTACAACAGCCTGACGCAGGTGCTGTTCGCCCTGCCCGACGAAACTATGGTCTGGCCGGGCCACGACTACCATGGC
The DNA here is from genome assembly GCF_031458075.1 of Rhodoferax ferrireducens. Taxonomy (GTDB): domain Bacteria; phylum Pseudomonadota; class Gammaproteobacteria; order Burkholderiales; family Burkholderiaceae_C; genus Rhodoferax_B; species Rhodoferax_B ferrireducens_A. The sequence continues at coordinate 94,038 of NZ_JAVDXT010000007.1, forward strand.
CTCAGCCACTCCAGCATCGCTGCCGAGCGCGAACACAATCCCCGCATCGCCCACAAAACCCTAGAGGAGTTCACCGCCACCATGGACGCATTGCATTTACCCCGCCCGCAACGCATGGACGAAGCCGTGCCTGCCAACCTGCATTCCGGCCTGCGCCACGACGCTGGCGCGCCCGCCTCTGCGGCCCGCCCGGCCGAAGGCTATGCCGGCGATGTATCGCCCCAGCTGGCCTGCCAATGGTGGCAGGCGGGCGAAGCGGTGCTGGTCGACGTGCGCACCGATGCCGAGCGCGAATGGGTGGGCTTTGTGCCCGGCGCCGTGCCGCTGGCCTGGAAGCAGTGGCCGGGCATGGCCTTGAACCCGGGCTTTGACGCCGGCCTGCAAGCCGCGCTGGCCGGTGGCAAAAAAGCCGTGCTGCTGTGCCGCAGCGGCGTGCGCTCGGTGGCCGCGGCCAAGCGCGCGACCGAGCTGGGCCTGCAGGCCTACAACATCCTGGAAGGCTTCGAGGGCGACCCGGACGGCGATGCCCACCGGGGCCGCCAAGGCGGCTGGCGCTTCCACGGCCTGCCCTGGCGCCAGGGCTGAGCCGGGCTCGATCCGGCTAAATTTGGATAAAACGTGGCGGCTGCCCGGCCATCCATTGGGCAAAGCTGCTCGCCCCGTCTCCAGGCACCGCGAACAACGCGCCCAGCAGGCTGTCGTCCTCCCCCAGGCTGAAAGCCTCGGCCATGGCCGGCAAGGTTTTGCAGCCCAGCGCCTGGCAGAGCTCGATGGCCATCAACTGGCGGCCCTGGCGGATCTGGGTCAGGGCCGAGGCCCCGGCACCGACGGATTCGGCCAGCTCCGCCAGTTCGTCGAGTCCGCTATGCGGCTCAAGCTGTAGCCAACCGGTCTGGCCCTGCGCGTTACGCCCCAGAATGCCGAACGGTGCACCGATCACCGTGTACTCGACCCAGCCCTGCGCAGTCACCCATTGCGCCAGCGCCTGGGCCATCGCCGGGGTGCGCAGCATGGCGTTCTGCACCGGCGTCAAGGTGGCGCGCCACAGGGCCGCGTGGCGCTGGCAGGTGGCCACCAGCAGTTGGCTGACCGCATCCACCAGGCGCCGGGACATGTCGGACACCTGCTTGGGAATGAACTGCGCGATCAGGCCGCGGTTGAAGGCCTGCACCGCCAACTGCTCGTCGGCCTGGCCGGTCAGCAGCACCTTGGCGCCCGGCCAGTCGCGCAGCGCGTCCAGCAGTTGTAAGCCGTCGGTCAACGGCATCGAGTAGTCGACCACGCACACCTGGGTCAGGCCATAGCGGCGCGCGCCGTGCTGCGCCCAGTACTGCAGGATCTGCGGGATCAGCGGCGTGCCGTGGCGGTGCCAGCGGTCGATGATCTCCTGCTGGGCCCACACATCGGCCTCCCAATCGGCCACCTCCTGCTGCAGCTGGCGCAGGCACTGCGCGGGGCGCAGATAAAAGCGCACCGGCCAGGCCGCGGGCGCCAGCAGCTGCAGCATGTCCAGGTAGCCGGGATCGTCGTCCAGAAACACCACGCTGCCGGGGGATGCAAAAAGAGGAAAGCTCATGGCGTCTCGTGGTTGGTGCTGCGCGGGTGGCTCACTTCGGTATCTTTCCCATCTGGCGAGTCTACTAGCCGGCAGACGTCGATAATGCGCGCAAAGAACACCGGAGACCGCAGGATGAGTTTTCTCGCCATCGACATTGGCAACACCCGCCTCAAGTGGTCGCTGTACGAAGCGCCCCGCCCTGGGGCCACCTTGTTGGCCCATGGCGCCGAGTTTCTGGAGAACATCGACAAGCTGGCCGATGGCCCCTGGGCCGGGCTCGCCGCGCCCAAGCAGATGCTGGGCTGCATCGTCGCCGGCGATGCGGTCAAGCGCCGCGTGCACGAGCAGATGGAGCTGTGGGAGGTGGCACCCCAGTGGGTGGTGGCCAGCGCCGCCGAGGCTGGCCTGGTCAATGGCTACGACCACCCCACCCGCCTGGGCGCCGACCGCTGGGTCGCCATGGTGGGCGCGCGCCACCGCATGCTGGCCCAGGGCCCGGAGCGGCCGATGGTGGTGGTGATGGTGGGCACGGCGGTGACGGTCGAGGCCATAGACGCGCAGGGCAAGTTTCTGGGCGGGCTGATCCTGCCCGGCCACGGCATCATGCTGCGCGCGCTGGAATCGGGCACCGCCGGCCTGCACGTGCCGACCGGCGAGGTGCGCGAGTTCCCCACCAATACCAGCGACGCCCTGACCAGCGGTGGCACCTATGCGATTGCCGGCGCGGTGGAGCGCATGGTGCAGCATGTGCGCCAGCACTGCGGCGCCGAGCCGGCCTGCTTCATGACCGGCGGCGCCGGCTGGAAGATGGCGCCCAGCATGTCGGTGCCGTTCGAGCTGGTGGACAACCTGATCTTCGACGGCCTGCTGGAAATGGCTGCCGGTCGCTTCAAGCCATAGTTTTTAAGCTTTTAGGCCTCCAGCTCAGGTAGTACCTGCGCCACCAGCTATATATTCAATAGCAAACACTTATTTGGGCCTGAGCCAGGCTTCGGCCAACCGCACCCAGTAGGTGGCGCCCATGGGGATCAGGTCGTCGTTGAAGTCATAGCTGGGGTTGTGCAGGGTGCAGGGGCCGGCGCCGTGGCCGATGGCGCGGTGGTCGCCGTCGCCATTGGCGATGAAGCAGTAGGCGCCGGGTTTGGCCAGCAGCATGAAGGCGAAGTCTTCGGCGCCCATGGTGGGCTCCTGGGCGATGACGTTCTCGGCGCCCACTACCTCGGCCATCACACGGCGGGCAAATTCGGCCTCGGCCGGGTGATTGATGGTGGGTGGGTAGTTGCGCACAAACTCGAACTCACAGCGGGCGTCGAAGGCGCTGCACAGGTTGTCGGCAATCTGGCGCATGCGGGATTCGATCAGGTCCAGCACCTCGATGCTGAAGGTGCGCACCGTGCCCTGCAGCTCGACGCTGTCGGGCACGATATTGGTGGCCGAGCCGCCATGCACCATGGTGACCGAGACCACGCCGGCGTCGATGGGCTTTTTGTTGCGGCTGATGATGGTCTGGAAGGCCAGCACCATCTGGCAGGCAATCGGCACCGGGTCCACCCCCATCTGCGGCATGGCGGCGTGGCTGCCCCTGCCGCGGATGGTGATCTTGAATTCGTTGCTGGAGGCCATCACCGGGCCGGGGCTGAGCGCGAACTGGCCGACCTGCATGCCCGGCCAGTTGTGCATGCCGAACACCGCGTCCATGGGGAAGCGCTCGAACAGGCCTTCTTGCACCATGTCGCGGGCACCACCACCGCCTTCTTCGGCCGGCTGGAAGATCAGGTAGACCGTGCCGTCAAAGTTGCGGTGCGCGGCCAGGTACTGGGCGGCGGCCAGCAGCATGGCGGTATGGCCGTCATGGCCGCAGGCGTGCATCTGGCCCGGGTACTGGCTGGCGTGGGCGAAGGTGTTGAATTCCTGCAGTGGCAGCGCGTCCATGTCGGCACGCAGGCCGATGGCGCGCTTGGAATCGCCGTTCTGCAGGATGCCGACCACGCCCGTGCCGGCCAGGCCGCGGTGGATGGGGATACCCCATTCGGTCAGCTGCTGCGCCACCAGATCGGCGGTACGCACCTCCTGGAAGCTCAGCTCGGGGTGGGCGTGCAGGTCGCGGCGCAGGGCCGCGATGCCAGGCGCTTGCTGGACCAGGGTGTCGATCAGGGGCATGGTGGACCCTCCTTAGGTGCGCACCCGTCCGTCGCCGGTGAGCATGGACAGATTGACAAAACTCGACCCCACATGGTCGGTGGCCGAGAAGTTGACGGTAAAGCCGCCGTAGCTCTGCGAGCCCAACGCTTCCAGCCCGCCGACCAGGGACTCGCGCGTCAGGCCTTTGCCAGCGGCGCGCTTCAGGCCATCCACCAGCACCTTGGCCGACAGATAGCCCTCCATGCTGGAGAAATTGGCCCGGGCGTCGCCGCCGGCGGTCTTGACCGCAGCGATGAACTCGCGGGCAATGGCACTAGTCGGGCTGTAGGGTGAGGGCATGACCTGCGAGACCACCACGCCGGCAGCGTCCTTGCCCAGCTCGTCGGCCAGCGCCTGGGTACCGACGAAGGAGACGTTGAAGAACTGCCCGCCGAAGCCGGCCTTGCGCGCGGCACGGATGAAGGCCGCACAGGACTTATAGGCGCTGATCTGCACGATGGCGTGGGGCTCGGCAGCGCGCAGGGTTTGCACAGCTGCCGCAACGTCCACCGAGTTGCGCTCCACCGTGGCCAGCGCCACCGGTTTGCGGCCCAGCGCCGACAAGGCCAGGTTCACGCCGTCCAGGCCGGCCTTGCCATAGGCATCGTTCTGGTAGAACACCGCGATCCGGTCCAGCCCGAGCTGGGTCAGCTGCTTGACGATCAACGCGGTCTCGTCCTGGTAGGAGGCACGTACATGGAAGGCGTATCGGTTGAACGGCGTGCGCAAAGCCATGGCGCCGGTGAACGGCGCCACAAATGCGGTCTTCGCCTGCGTCGCCAGCGGCAGCGCGGCCAGACTGGTCGGGGTGCCGATGTAGCCAAACAAGGCCAGCACGTCATCGGCCAGCAGCTTGCGGGTGTTTTCGATACAGCGCTCGGGTTCGTAGCCGTCGTCCAGCGAGCGCAGCTCAATCTGCCGACGCTCCACGCCGCCCTGGGCATTCACCAGATCGAAGTACAACTTGGCGCCCTGGGCAAACTGCAGGCCGAGCTGCGCAGCCGGCCCGGTGAGCGCAGCCGACTGGCCGATCAGTATCTTGCCGTTGGGCTGCGCGTGCACGGTTGAAATACCAGCGACTGCAGCAGCCCCGGCGGCGATGGAAAAACGGCGGCGATTTATCATGGACCTATTCTGTCAGAAGCGATAAACCCATGATGCAAGACCCAGACCAATCCGCGACAAGCCTGGTGCGCGGCGCCTGTCCGCACGACTGCCCCGATACCTGCGCGCTGCTGACCACGGTGCAGAACGGCGTGGCCATCAAAGTCCAGGGCAACCCCGCGCATGCGCATACCGACGGCGTGCTGTGCACCAAGGTATCGCGCTACACCGAGCGCAGCTACCACCCGGACCGCATCCTGCAGCCGCTGAAGCGTACGGGCCCCAAGGGCTCGGGGCAGTTTGCTGCGGTCAGCTGGGACGAGGCCCTGACCGACATCGCGGCCCGCCTGCAGGCCATCGCCGCCCGCAACCCCGAGGCCATCGTGCCCTATAGCTATGCGGGCACCATGGGGCTGGTGCAGGGTGAAAGCATCGCCGCGCGCTTCTTTCATCGCCTGGGGGCGTCCCTGCTGGACCGGACGATTTGCGCTTCGGCCGGTGGTGAGGGCCTGGTGCAGACCTTGGGCGGCAAAGTCGGCATGAAGGTGGAATTCTTTGCCGAGTCCAAGCTAATCCTGATCTGGGGCAGCAATTCGATTGGCAGCAATCTGCATTTCTGGCGCTATGTGCAGCAGGCCAAGCGCGATGGCGCCCGCCTGGTGTGCATCGATCCGCGCAAAACCGAAACCGCCGAAAAATGCCATGCGCACATCGCCCTGCGCCCGGGTACCGACGCCGCGCTGGCCTTCGCCCTGATGCATGAACTGGTCCGGCACGACTGGCTGGACCATGCCTACCTGGCCGAGCACACGCTGGGCTGGGCTGCCTTGCGCGCTCGGGCTCTGGAATGGCCGCCCGAGCGCGCTGCCGAGGTCTGCGGAGTGCCTGTGGAACAGATACGCGCGCTGGCGCAGGATTACGGCCAATGCTTTGTGAACGGGCAACCCGCGGCCATCCGCCTGAACTACGGCATGCAGCGCACCCGCGGCGGTGGCAATGCCACGCGGGCCGTCGTCAGCCTGCCGGCGCTGATCGGCGCCTGGCGGCACCGGGCAGGTGGCGTGCTGATGAGCAGCTCGGGCCAGTTCCCGGTGCAGCGCGCGGCTTTGCAGCGCCCCGATCTGCTGGCCGGACGCCAGCCGCGCACCGTCAATATGAGCACGATCGGCGATGCCTTGCTGGACCCGATCGGGCCCAAGATCGAAGCGCTGGTGGTCTACAACAGCAATCCAGTGGCCGTGGCACCGGAGTCGGGCAAGGTGGTGCAAGGCTTTGCGCGCCAAGACCTGTTCACCGTGGTGCTGGAACACTTCCAGACCGATACCGCCGACTATGCCGACTACATCCTGCCCGCCACCACCCAGCTGGAGCATTGGGATGTACACAGCAGCTACGGCCACACCGATGCCTTGCTGAACCGGCCGGCGATTGCACCGCTAGGCCAGTCCAAACCCAACACCCAGATCTTCCGCGAGCTGGCTGCGCGCATGGGTTTTACCGAGGATTGTTTCAACGATAGCGACGAGGCCTTGTGCCGCACGGCCTATGGCGACCAGGTGGACTTCGGCGCTCTGGATGAACATGGCTTTGCCACGATTACGTTGCCGGATGCACCGTTCGCCACAGGGCAGTTCCCTACGCCGTCGGGCAAATGCGAGTTTTGGAGTGCGCGGCTGGCGGCGCAAGGTCTGGATGGCCTGCCCGATTACCTGCCGAACTATGAGGGCGCCGGACTCTCTGGCGATTACCCACTGGCGATGATTTCACCGCCAGCGCGTAACTTCCTCAACTCCAGCTTCGTCAATGTCACCAGCTTGCGCGCCATTGAAGGGGAGCCGGTATTGGAGATCCATGCAAGTGATGCGCAAGCCCGGGGCATCACCACCGGGGCGGTGGTGCGCGTTTTCAACCAACGCGGCACCTACCGTTGCAAGGCAAAGGTATCGCCCCGAGCCCGTGCGGGCGTGGTGAATGGAATGGGAATTTGGTGGCGCAAACTGGGCCTGGACGGCAGCAATGTGAACCAGCTGACCAGCCAGCGGCTGACGGACCTGGGCCGTGCTCCGACCTTTTACGACTGCTGGGTCGATGTGGCACTGGACACGCCAGTACAGCACGCCACCCCGGGCATCGCCTAGGCGGCGGCAGTCGCCTTTTCGCCCTTGCCTTTGGTGGCTGCAGGTGGAGTACCCACCACTTGCCAAATCGTCTTGAATGGGGTTTCGGGAATGGGCAGCGGTTTGGTACGTACTGCTTCTGGAGGAGTTGCGGGAACCACGGGAGCTTTCTTAGCCATGAGCACTTTCAAAATTTTGAGAGCGCCGATTGTCGCAGCAAAGCTATTGCCTGCCCGCAACCACTTTGGCATCGGAGCATCTCGCTGGGCCATTGAGACTGGGCGGTCCAGCGCAAAAGCGCACGGCATAAAGCGCCAGATCAGCACATAGAGGTTTTCGATCAAAATGGGGCCCCTGCGAAGGCGATCCATCCGCACCCCATTTCTCCATTTACCGAAGACAAGCACCACCGTGACAAGCTCCCCCGCAACACCGACCGCACCAGCTCCCCGCCGTACCGCCAAGCCTGCGCGCGCACCACAGACCCGAGAAATCCATCCTTTGCTGCCCAAGCTGCGTGAGCTGTACCCCAAGGTATTTGGTGCACAGGCCTTGCCCCTGAAGTTGGGCGTCTTCCATGAATTGGTGGCCAACCACCCTGACTTGCTGGAAGCCAAAGCCTTGCGCGAAGCCCTGGGTCAGCACACGCGCTCCACCCGCTATCTGGAGCAGGTGGCCATGGGTGTCCCACGCCATGACCTGCAAGGTAACCCGGTCGAAGAACTGGCCCCCGAACACGTCCACCAAGCCATCATGGAAGTGGTACGCCGGGATCGCGCCGGTCAAAGTGCGGCCTCACAGGCCAAGCTCCGGATGCGGTTACGCAATGCTTTCGAAGCCTCGGGCTTGAGCCGCGGCGAGTATGCGGAACTGGTCAAACCACCATTGGAGGCATGGAATGCCTTGTTAGACCATGCTTACGCAGAACATGGGGCGGTTGCCGCCAAGCGCGAGGCACTTCTGAAGGCCTTTGAAGCCAGCGGACAGACCCTGGCCCAGTTCGCCGACATGTACGGCATGGATGTGGATACGGCGGAAGATGCGCTGGTACGTGCGAAACAAGAGCGCGCCAGCAAGAGCACGGCCTGACGACCTCAGCATGGCCGCATAAGCGCTCGCCATGCTGACTTTATCGATTGCTTTCCGCTAGTTAGGAAAGCAGCGTTTTAAGGCAAGGGGAATAGAACCCCGGAAATTAAAAAACCCGCACAAGGCGGGTTTTTTAACTCGTAACACCGAAGTGCCACTGATTGGTTGCGCGAGTAGGATTTGAACCTACGACCTTTGGGTTATGAGCCCAACGAGCTACCAGGCTGCTCCATCGCGCGGTATCTTTCTATTATAGCAGCTTATTCTGCAGCAGCTGCTATTTCTACAACTTCTTTTGACTCAGCACGGTCAACCAATTCAACCAGAGCCATAGGCGCATTATCACCCACGCGGAAACCCATTTTCAGAATACGGGTGTAGCCACCTGGACGGGCGTTGAAACGGGGGCCCAGATCATTGAACAACTTGGTGACGCTATCGCGGTCACGCAAACGGTCAAACGCCAGGCGGCGGTTTGCAACCGTTGCCACTTTAGACAAAGTGATCATTGGCTCGATGACGCGGCGCAATTCCTTTGCCTTGGGCAAAGTGGTCTTGATGGCTTCGTGTTCGATCAACGAATTCATCATGTTGCGCAACATAGCAAGGCGGTGCGAGCTGGTGCGATTAAGTTTACGAAGTCCGTGTCCGTGGCGCATGGTGCATTCCTTTCAATTATTTTGACGCGCAGCCGGATCAGGTACTGCACGTTGCACTGAGACCCGCGAGGGTCTCTCTTAAATGAGGCCCTTTAAAGCCTCTTTCCAATTAACGCTTATCGAGACCGGCCGGTGGCCAGCTCTCAAGCTTCATACCCAAGGTCAGGCCGCGCGAAGCGAGCACCTCCTTGATTTCATTCAGTGACTTGCGGCCCAGATTAGGCGTCTTGAGCAATTCATTTTCGGTACGCTGGATCAGGTCACCGATGTAATAAATATTCTCGGCCTTGAGGCAGTTCGCGGAACGAACCGTCAACTCCAGCTCATCGACAGGGCGCAGCAAGATCGGATCAAACTGCGTGTTACCACGTGGTGCAGGTTGTTCAAACACACCGGCCAGTTCGCTGCCTTCCAGCTGTGCAAACACAGCCAGCTGTTCCACCAAGATTTTAGCCGAAGCACGGACCGCATCTTCTGCAGAGATCGCACCGTTGGTTTCAATCTCAACCACCAGCTTATCCAGGTCGGTACGCTGCTCAACGCGGGCGCTTTCCACCGTGTAGCTCACGCGCTTAACCGGCGAGAAAGACGCATCCAACACAATGCGGCCGATCGACTTGGTTTGCTCGTCCGCATAACGGCGCATGCTACCTGGTACATAACCACGGCCTTTTTCGACCTTGATCTGCATATCCAGCTTGCCGCCTTGCGACAAATGCGCAATCACGTGCTCTGGATTGATGATTTCGACATCATGGGGAGTCTGAATGTCTGCAGCGGTCACCACACCGTCACCGTCTTTACGCAGGCTCAGGGTGACTTCGTCGCGGTTGTGCAGTTTGAAAACTACACCTTTGAGATTCAAGAGAATGTTGACAACATCTTCCTGCACACCATCAATCGACGAATACTCATGCAACACGCCAGCAATCGTCACTTCCGTTGCCGAATAGCCGACCATGGAGGACAGCAGTACCCGACGTAGTGCATTACCCAAAGTGTGCCCGTAACCGCGTTCGAACGGCTCCAACGCGACTTTGGCACGGTTGTGACCAAGCTGCTCAACGTTGATGGCTTTGGGTTTCAGCAAATTAGTTTGCATGCATGCTTCCTCTCATTGCCCCCAGCTCGTTACACCGGTAAGGCAGGTGTTGGTTCTAGACCGCAGTGCCCCGCAGCCTAGGAACAAAATCAAACGAAAAATGCGGAATTAACGCGAATACAACTCAACGATCAGGGACTCGTTGACGTCGGAAGCAAACTCATCACGATCAGGCACCTTCTTGAAAACGCCTTCAGCTTTTTCAATGCTCACTTCAACCCAAGCTGGCAAGCCAACTTGCTGGGCCAACTGCAAGGCTTCAACAATACGGTTTTGCTTCTTAGACTTGTCGCGAATAGCTACGACGTCGCCGGTCTTGACCATGTACGAGGGGATGTTCACCGACTGGCCGTTCACGGTAATCGCCTTGTGCGAAACCAGTTGACGTGCTTCAGCACGGGTAGAACCAAAGCCCATGCGGTACACCACGTTGTCCAAACGCGATTCCAGCAGGAACAGCAGATTGGCGCCAGTGTTGCCCTTACGGCGATCAGCTTCTTCGAAATAGCGACGGAACTGACGCTCCAGAACACCATACATGCGCTTTACTTTTTGCTTTTCGCGCAGCTGCAAACCGAAGTCAGAAGTACGGGCACCGGAAGTGCGGCCGTGCTGACCAGGCTTGGAGTCGAATTTCGCCTTATCGCTGATCGAACGACGTGCGCTCTTCAGGAAAAGATCGGTGCCTTCACGGCGAGAGAGTTTGGCCTTAGGACCGAGATAGCGTGCCACTTGAGCTTCCTTAAATATTATCTTCCACGCATAAACGTGGGAGCCACCTGCGCACAGCAGATGGCGGTGGGCTTATGAAAAAGCTTCGTCCGAAAATAAATTTCGGCGAATTAAATACGACGACGCTTTTGAGGGCGGCAGCCGTTGTGCGGAACCGGTGTCACGTCTGCAATAGAGGTGATACGGATACCGAGTGCTCCCAGTGCACGAACCGACGATTCACGGCCAGGACCAGGTCCCTTGATTTCGACGTCAAGATTCTTGATGCCTTGTTCAATGGCGGCGCGACCAGCCACTTCAGAAGCGACCTGGGCTGCAAATGGTGTCGATTTACGCGAACCCTTGAAACCTTGGCCACCCGAAGAAGCCCAAGACAACGCATTGCCTTGGCGATCGGTGATCGTGATGATGGTGTTGTTGAATGAAGCATGCACGTGCGCGACACCGTCAGAAACGTTCTTGCGAACTTTCTTACGTACACGCTGCGATGCATTGCTTTGTTGAGCTTTAGCCATAGTGATCTCTCAATCCCTTTATTTCTTCAAAGACGCCGCAGCCTTGCGCGGCCCCTTGCGGGTGCGCGCGTTGGTACGCGTGCGCTGACCACGCATCGGCAAACCGCGACGGTGGCGGAAACCACGGTAGCAGCCGATGTCCATCAATCGCTTGATGTTCATCGTGGTTTCTCTACGCAAATCGCCTTCAATCGTGAACTGGGCGATTTGGTCGCGGATCTTTTCCAGATCTGCGTCGGTCAAGTCTTTGACCTTCTTGGAATATGCAATGTCGCAAGCTTCGCAAATCTTGCGAGCGCGGGTGCGACCGATACCGAAAATAGCGGTTAAGCCGATTTCGGAATGCTGTTGCGGCGGAATGTTAATACCAGCGATACGTGCCATGTGCGTCCTCTAAAACTTTTCTATCAGCCTTGGCGCTGTTTGTGACGGGGATCTGTACAGATCACGCGAACCACACCCTTGCGACGGATGACTTTACAGTTGCGGCAAATTTTCTTAACCGAAGCTGAAACTCTCATTTAATTCTCCTAAAACTCTTTAGCAAATCTTGCCCAACCGGCTCAGAACACAATACGAGCCCACGACGAGTCGAAGGGCATCAACTTAACCGTTACCTTATCCCATGCATGGATATAGATATACATCTCTACCCAGCAGAAATATGTCCCAGGACTACACGACTACCTGCAAACTCCCCATCTAGAAATGCTGATTAAGCACCTGCAGATGATTTAAAGTTCGCCTTCTTCAGCAGCGATTCGTATTGCTGCGACATCATGTAATTTTGAACCTGTGCCATGAAATCCATCGTGACCACCACAATGATGAGCAATGAGGTTCCACCAAAATTAAACGGCACGTTGTACTTCAAAACCAATATCTCAGGAATCAAACATACAAAAGTAATGTATACCGCACCAGCCAAAGTCAAACGCAACAAAATCTTATCGATATAGCGGGCAGTTTGCTCACCAGGACGAATACCGGGAATAAACGCGCCACTCTTCTTCAAGTTATCTGCAGTTTCACGGCTATTAAAAACCAATGCCGTGTAAAAAAAGCAGAAAAACACGATGGCACTTGCGTAGAAGAGCACATACACAGGCTGGCCTGGGCTCAACATGCCGGCAACATCCTTCAACCAGCGTAGCGATTCAGAAGTACTGAACCAATTCACAACCGTTGCAGGCAACAAGATAATCGACGAAGCAAAAATGGGAGGAATTACACCTGCCATATTCAGCTTCAAAGGCAAATGCGATGACTGGCCCCCATAAACTTTATTACCCACTTGTCGGCGCGCATAATTTACGAGGATCTTCCGCTGACCGCGCTCTACAAATACAACAAAGTAGGTAACCAGAGCAACAACAGCAACAATGAAGATCGACGAAATAATGCTCATCGCACCAGTCCGCACCAATTCAAGCAATCCGCCAATAGACCCAGGTAAACCTGCCGCAATACCGGCAAAAATCAGGATGGAGATGCCATTACCCAAACCACGCTCGGTAATTTGCTCACCCAACCACATCAGAAACATCGTACCGGCAGTCAAACTGACTACCGCCGTCATACGGAAACCAAAACCTGGGGACAAAACCAGACCAGGAGAGCTTTCCAAACCAGTGGCAATCACCAAAGACTGGAAGAGAGCCAAGCCCAGTGTTCCATAACGGGTGTACTGGGTAATCTTGCGACGCCCGGCTTCGCCCTCTTTCTTCATCTGCTCAAACATCGGCACTACATAGCCCATCAACTGCATGATGATGGAGGCAGAAATGTAGGGCATGATGCCCAAAGCAAATACCGTAAAGCGCGACAAAGCACCACCCGAGAACATATTGAACAAACTCAATATGCCGCCTTGCTGGCCATTAAACAGTTGCTGCAACTGCGTAGGATCAATACCAGGCACGGGAATATGTGCACCTATCCGGTAGACAACCAACGCGAGCAGCAAAAACACCAAGCGGCGACGTAGATCACCAAACTTACCCGTCTTCGCAATTTGTGCGCTAGTTGCCACCGAATATTTCCTTCAACAATTACTTAAACCAGGCTACCGCCGGCAGCCTCAATCGCCACCTTGGCAGCAGCGGTTGCGCCGATACCGGTGAGCTTGACTGCCTTGGTCAGTTCGCCCGTCTTGATAACCTTGATGACCTTAGCCAACTCGCCTACCAAGCCAGCTTGCTTCAATACCAAAACATCCACTTCGGCCAGACCCAATTGCTCGAGTGCAGTCAAAGTGACTTCCGCGTTGAACTTCAGCAGATGCGATTTAAAACCACGCTTGGGCAGACGGCGTTGCATAGGCATTTGACCGCCTTCAAAACCAACCTTGTGGTAACCACCAGAACGGGATTTCTGACCTTTATGGCCACGACCCGCAGTCTTACCCAGACCAGAGCCAATGCCGCGACCGACGCGACGTTTGGCGTGCTTTGCACCCTCTGCGGGCTTAATGCCATTGAGTTCCATCGTCAATCCTTAGATGATTTTGACCAGATAACTGATCTTGTTGATCATGCCGCGGACTTCGGGCGTGTCTTGCAATTCGCTTACGCTGCGAATCTTGCGCAGACCCAAGCCACGAACGGTTGCACGGTGCGATTCTTTGGTACCAATCGGGCTGCGAACCAGCGTCACTTTGAGTGTTTGTTGCGTTGTCATTTGAATAACCTTGCTCAGACGAAGATTTCTTCGACATTTTTGCCGCGCTTGGCAGCAATGTCAGAAGGAGTGGTCGAATTACGCAATGCATCCAAGGTGGCACGCACCATGTTGTAAGGGTTCGACGAACCATGGCTCTTGGCCACGATATCGGTGATACCCATCACTTCAAACACTGCGCGCATTGGGCCGCCTGCAATGATGCCGGTACCCTTAGGAGCCGGAGCCATCATCACGTTAGCAGCGCCATGCTGGCCGGTCACTTTGTGAAAAACGGAACCGTTCTTCAAAGTCACCTTAACCATGTTGCGACGGGCTTCTTCCATTGCTTTTTGCACAGCAGCAGGCACTTCTTTCGATTTGCCCTTGCCCATGCCAACGCGGCCTTCGCCATCGCCTACCACGGTCAACGCTGCGAAACCAAGAATACGGCCACCCTTGACCACCTTGGTAACGCGGTTGACCGCGATCATCTTTTCACGCAAGCCGTCTTCAGGCCCTTCAGCCTTACCTTGCATTTTTCCTTGAACTTTAGCCATGATTTATTCCGATCTGCTTAGAACTGCAAGCCAGCTTCGCGGGCAGCATCGGCAAGCGCCTTGACGCGTCCGTGGTACGCAAAACCTGAGCGATCAAACGCTACTTTTTCAACGCCAGCAGCTTTTGCCTTTTCAGCAATCAGCTTGCCGATGGCCTGTGCTGCGGTGGTGTTGCCACCCTTGCCAGAACCGCCCAGCTCTTTGCGCACAGCCGCTTCGGCGGTGGATGCGCTGGCCAGGATCTTGGCACCGTCGCCAGAAATAACGCTTGCGTAAATATGCAGATTCGTACGGTTTACCGTCAGACGTGCAACGCCTTGGGTCGCAATACGAATGCGGGTTTGACGCGCACGGCGGAGACGCTGTTCTTTTTTGGTCAACATGTTGCGGCTCCTTATTTCTTCTTGGTTTCTTTGATCGTGATCTTCTCATCCGAATAACGGATGCCCTTGCCCTTGTAAGGCTCGGGAGGACGAATTGCACGGATCTCAGCAGCCACTTGGCCCACGCGTTGGCGGTCCGCACCCTTGATCACGATTTCCGTGGGGGTAGGCGTCGCTACGGTGATGCCAGCTGGCATTTCTTTATTCACGGGATGCGAATAACCCACGGTCAAGTTCAGCTTGGTGCCCTGGGCTGCGGCTTTGTAGCCCACACCGATCAGGCTCAGCTTCTTCTCGAAACCCTTGGTCACACCCACCACCATGTTGTTCACCAGCTGACGCATGGTGCCCGACATGGCGTTGGCTTCACGGGAGTCGTTGGCGGGGACAAACGTGAGTTTGCCAGCGTCATTCTTTACCGTGACCAGCGCATTTTGGGTCAACGACAGCGTACCGCCGGTGCCCTTGACATTGATTTGGTCGTCCTTGATTGCTACATCCACACCAGCGGGGATAGCAACAGGCATTTTTCCTACGCGAGACATTTGCTATTTCTCCTGCTTAAGCGACGTAGCACAAGACTTCGCCACCGATACCGGTAGCGCGGGCTTTGCGGTCCGTCATCACGCCTTGCGGAGTGGTAACAATCGCCACACCCAAGCCGTTCATGACTTGAGGAATGGCACCGTGGCCTTTGTAAACACGCAGGCCGGGACGGCTTACGCGCTCAATACGTTCGATCACAGGGCGACCGGCGTAATATTTCAAGGTAATTTCGAGTTCGCTTTTGCCGTCTTCGGTTTTCACCTTGAAGCCGTCAATGTAGCCTTCGTCCTTCAGGACTTGGGCAATCGCAACCTTCACTTTGGAAGAAGGAATCGATACCGTCGTTTTGGCCACCATTTGCGCGTTGCGGATGCGAGTCAGCAAGTCGGCGATGGGATCACTCATACTCATGTTTAGGTTCTCCTGCCTTACTTACCAGCTGGCCTTGACCATACCGGGGATGTCGCCAGCAAAAGCCAGTTCGCGAATCTTTGCGCGAGCCAGACCAAACTGACGGAATGTTCCACGAGGACGACCCGTGATAGCGCAACGGTTACGTTGACGCGTGGGGTTTGCATTGCGTGGAAGCTTTTGCAAAGCCAAGCGAGCAGCTGCGCGCTCTTCGTCGGTCTTCTTGGCATCGGTCGAAGTTGCCTTCAACTCTGCATGTTTTGCTGCGTACTTGGCGACCAGTTGGTCACGCTTGAGTTCACGCTGAATCAGAGCTTGTTTAGCCACACGTCACCTCAGTTCTTGAACGGAAAACGGAAGCCGGCGAGCAGTGCCTTGCACTCTTCGTCGTTCTTGGCCGTCGTCGTGATGCTGATATTGAGGCCGCGCAAGGCATCAACCTTGTCGTACTCGATTTCAGGGAAAATGATCTGCTCTTTCACGCCGATGTTGTAGTTACCACGGCCGTCGAAAGCGCGGCCAGAGATACCACGGAAGTCACGTACGCGGGGCAGAGCCACGGTAACGAAACGGTCCAGGAACTCAAACATCTGTACGCCACGCAAAGTCACCATGCAACCAATGGCCTGGCCTTCGCGGATCTTGAAACCGGCGATAGCCTTCTTGGCCTTGGTCACCACAGGCTTCTGGCCTGCGATCTTGGTCAGATCGGCAACAGCATTGTCCATGACCTTCTTGTCGGAAACCGCTTCACTCACACCCATGTTCAGGGTGATCTTGGTGAAACGTGGAACCTGCATAGGCGAGGTGTAGCCAAACTTGGCCATCAGCTCGGGAGCGACCTTGTCGCGATAGAGTTGTTGTAGACGTGCCATGCTCATGCCACCTTGATTTCTTCGCCGCTAGACTTGTAAACGCGGGTGCGCTTGCCATCTGCCAGCAACTTGATTCCAACCCGATCAGCCTTGCCGGTAGCTGCATTGAAGATAGCTACGTTGGACTGGTGAATCGGCATGTTCTTTTCGATGATGCCGCCGGCCTCGCCCTTCATGGGGTTGGGTTTAGCGTGCTTCTTGACCATGTTGATGCCATCGATCAACAGGTAAGAGTCATCTTTGCGCAGCGCCACGGTGCCGCGCTTGCCCTTGTCGCGCCCGGTGAGCACAACGACTTGGTCGCCTTTGCGAATTTTGTTCATGGTGCGTCCTTACAGAACTTCGGGAGCCAGGGACACGATCTTCATGAACTTTTCGGTACGCAGTTCGCGCGTCACGGGTCCAAAGATGCGGGTGCCGATGGGCTCCAGCTTTGCATTGAGCAACACTGCTGCGTTGCCGTCGAATTTGACCAGCGAACCGTCTGCACGACGGATGCCTTTGGCCGTGCGCACCACCACTGCACTGTAGATCTCGCCTTTTTTGACGCGACCACGAGGAGCGGCTTCTTTGATGCTCACTTTGATGACGTCGCCAACGCTGGCATAGCGACGCTTGGAGCCGCCCAGCACCTTGATGCAGAGAACGGATTTCGCGCCAGTATTGTCGGCAACATCTAACCGGGATTCAGTTTGGATCATGTCTATGTTTTCCCAACTTGCATCAGTTGCACTGCCTAAGTTCGTTAAGCACCACGCCTGATCAGTCTTGGGCCCGTCGTCCACGCTACAAACCACTCATAGCGCTTCCTTTGGGCAGAAGCATCGCTTTTTGGAAGCGAAGCCCACGATTATGCAGAATTAATTAGAGTGCGTCAACACCCCACAAAGAAAAACGCCGTACTCCCTTGTCAAGAAGCCACAACACCCGCGCCGCGGGCCGCCAAAATGGCCTGGGCCACTTCGGCAAAGCCCGCACCCCGTTCGCCGCAGGTGATGTAACGCGGCTTGGACGATAGATTGGCTTCAAAACGGCGCACATTCGCTACGCCAATACTGTGCGGCAAGGCGGCAAACATCAACTGGTCGTTGGTCGAGTCGCCCACATAGGCCCAGCGGTCCGGCTCGCCCTCCAGCTCGCGGCCGAACAGGCTGCGCACGATCCAGCGCGCGCCCACCCATTTGTTGTGCTCGCCAAACCAGCCATTGATATGGATGGAGCTGACGGTCGCATGCATGCCCTCGGCCCGCAGGATCGCCACCACCTGGGCAATCTTGTCCGGCGGCAGGCAGGTGAATTCACTGTGGTCGATCGCGATGTCGGTCTCCCGCCCCGGCGAATCCTCGGACAGACGGGTGCCCGGCACTTCAGCCAGCACCCGCTGCGCCACCTGCTGCATGCGGGCAAAGTTAGTCTGCCGGGTTGTGGCATCCTGGATATATAGTTTTGATAGCAGCTCCCGCTTATCCTGATTGCGCTGGAGGCCAATTTGGCTAGTATTTAACAGCGCAACCGCGCCGTTCTCCGCAACGATGGCGTCCACCGGCCAGCTGCAGGCAAACGGCTCGCTCCACCCCACCGGGCGGCCCGTGATGGCGATCACCGCAAAACCCGCGGCCTTCAGATCAGCCAAGGCTTGCAAGGCATCGGCGGTGATGGCGCCGTCGGTGGTCAAGGTATCGTCAATATCGGTCAGCACACCGACCAGCCCGCGCCGCTGTGCCTGCGGCCATTGCGCCAAGGGGATCACGTCGGCAGGGTCAAATAGAGTTGCGCCAGCGCAACAAATGCATCTTTTTGCGGATCCACGCCGGTTTCCTGCAGCAGGATTTCCGCCACGTCCGTCGCCAAGGATGCGGCCAACCGGGCATCCAGGAACAGCAAGCGGCTGCGACGGGCCAACACATCTTCCACCGTGCGTGCATATTCGAAGCGCGCGGCGAAACGCACCATGGCCTCGGTCAAACCACCACCCAACAGCCGGTCCGCCCCCGGCAAGGCGCGGACGGCAGGTTGCTCGGTACCGTAGGCCTGCCAACCTGGTGGGTCGCTAAGCTTCTGCTGCGGCGGCGCCAAGTCGGTCGCCTCGCCGGCCCCCACCAGGCGCAGGCCGGCGGTCACGCCGGGCTTGCGCGGCTGCAGCAGGGCCGCATCGAAACATTTGTCCAGCACATCCTCGGCCATGGCGCGGTAAGTAGTCCATTTGCCGCCGGTCACCGTCACCAGCCCGCTGCGGCTGACCAGCACCGTGTGCTCACGGCTGATGCCCTTGGTATTGCCGCCATCGTCGTCCTGTGGCTTGACCAGCGGACGCAGGCCGACCCAGACACTCTTGACGTCGGCCCGCGTAGGCGCGCGACTCAGATAGCGCGCCGATTCGCTCAGAATGAACTCCACCTCTTCCTTAAACGGACGGGGTTCGCGGGCCAGATCGTCGCGCGGGGTATCGGTGGTGCCCAGAATGACCTTGCCCAGCCAGGGTACGGCAAACAGCACACGGCCATCGGCCGTCTTGGGTACCAGCATGGCATGGTCGCCGGGCAAGAAATCGCGGTCCACCACGATGTGCACGCCCTGGCTGGGCGCGACCATGGGTTTGGCGGCCCAGCCGGTCGCCGCGCCGTCCTTCTGCCGGAAGTCATCGACCCAGACGCCAGTGGCGTTAACCACGCAGCCGGCCCGCAGCGTGATCTGGGCGCCGGTTTCGCGGTCTTCGCAGTGCACACCGGCGACCTTGCCGTCTTCGTGCAGTAGGCCGGTGGCCACGCAGTAATTGACCAAGACCGCGCCATGGGCGGCCGCGGTACGTGCCAGCACCAGTGCCAAACGTGCATCGTCAAACTGGCCATCCCAGTACTTCACACCGCCCTTCAAGCCTTGCGCCTGGACGGTGGGCAGGTACTGCAGGGTTTTGTCTCGCCCTAAAAACTCGGTAGGCCCAAGCCCGGCCTTGCCGGCCAGGGCGTCATAGATCTTCAGCCCGATGCCATAAAAAGGCGTGTCCAGCAGCTTGTACGAGGGCATCACAAAAGCCAGCGGCTGGGCCAGGTGCGGCGCGTTATGCAGCAGCGTGGTGCGCTCGTGCAGGGCCTCGCGGACCAGGGCGATATTGCCCTGGGCCAGGTAGCGCACGCCACCATGCACCAGTTTGGTAGCGCGCGACGAAGTGCCCTTGGCAAAGTCATGCGACTCCACCAAGGCCACGCTAAATCCACGGGACGCGGCATCCAGCGCCACACCCAAACCTGTCGCACCACCGCCGATCACCACCACGTCGTAGCGGACAGGTGCCGTCAGCTGCGCCACCAGGGCGGCACGCACAGTAGCTTGGGGGGGAGATGCGAGCGTCATAAACCTAAATTCCAACCATCAAATAAACCCGCCAAGCGCGAACCGTGCCGGGTGAGAAACGGCCGCGCGGAACCCAGTCCACGCGGCCAGTTCAGAGCCTATTGCATCTCTGTTACGAAGTTAGCGCACCTTGCCGTTCTTCCAGGCATTCAGCAGCGTCTCGTAGGCAATGGTTTCGCCCTTTGGCTTTTCGTTGGCCAGCTTCTTCCAGGGAGCACCCTTGTCGCTCAGGTACTTGTTGGGGTCACCCTTGGGATTGAGCTTGGGTGCGCAATGGGCCATGCCAGCGCGCTCCAGGCGAGACATCACCTGGTCCATCTCTTCCGCCAGATTGTCCATCGCGCCTTGCGGGGTCTTTTCACCCGTCACGGCCTGGGCCACGTTTTTCCACCACAGTTGGGCCAGCTTGGGGTAATCGGGCACATTGGTGCCGGTGGGCGACCAGGCAACACGGGCAGGGCTGCGGTAGAACTCGACCAAACCACCCAACTTGGGGGCCATATCGGTCATGGCCTTGCTCTGGATGTCGGACTCGCGGATCGGGGTCAGGCCCACCGTGGTCT
Source organism: Rhodoferax ferrireducens (assembly GCF_031458075.1). Taxonomy (GTDB): domain Bacteria; phylum Pseudomonadota; class Gammaproteobacteria; order Burkholderiales; family Burkholderiaceae_C; genus Rhodoferax_B; species Rhodoferax_B ferrireducens_A. The sequence goes on from NZ_JAVDXT010000007.1 coordinate 114,442, forward strand.
TTTTCAGCGAGGTGGTCTTGGCGGTCACGAACTGCGCGTACAGCCAGGCAGCAGCGGTCTTGTCGGCGTCATGGTTGGCGAAGAAGGTCCAGGAACCCACGTCCTGGTAGCCGTTCTGCATGCCTTGCTTCCAGTACGGGCCATTCGGGCCGGGTGCCATGCGCCACTTGGGCGTGCCGTCGGCATTCACCACGGGCAGGCCGGGCTTGATCATGTCGGCGGTGAAGGCGGTGTACCAGAAGATTTGCTGGGCGATCTGGCCCTGGGCGGGCACGGGGCCGGCTTCGCCGAAGGTCATGCCGCTGGCCTCTTTGGGCGCGTACTTCTTCATCCAGTCCACGTACTTGGTCAAAGCGTACACCGCAGCAGGCGAATTGGTTGCACCGCCACGCGACACCGAGGCCCCCACCGGGGTGCACTTGTCGGCGCCTACGCGGATACCCCATTCGTCCACCGGCAAACCGTTGGGGTTGCCAATGTCGGCCGTACCAGCCATGGACAGCCAGGCATCGGTGAAGCGCCAACCCAGGGACGGGTCTTTTTTGCCGTAGTCCATGTGGCCATAGACGGGCTTGCCGTCGATAGTCTTCACGTCTTCGCTGAAGAATGCGGCAATATCTTCGTAGGCGCTCCAATTCTGTGGCACGCCGAGCTCATAGCCGTACTTGGCTTTGAACTTGTCTTTCAAGTCCTGGCGGGCAAACAGATCGGCACGGAACCAGTACAGGTTGGCGAACTGCTGGTCGGGCAGTTGGTAGAGCTTTTTGTCCGGGCCGGTGGTGAAGCTGGTGCCGATGAAGTCTTTCAGGTCCAAACCGGGGTTGGTCCACTCCTTGCCCTTGCCTTCCATGTAGTCGGTCAGATTCATGATCTTGCCGTAGCGGTAGTGGGTACCGATCAGGTCCGAGTCGGTGATCCAGCCGTCATAGATCGACTTGCCCGACTGCATCGAGGTTTGCAGCTTCTCGACCACGTCGCCTTCCTGGATCAGGTCGTGCTTGACCTTGATGCCGGTGATTTCTTCAAACGCCTTGGCCAGCGTCTTGCTCTCGTATTCGTGGGTGGTGATGGTTTCGGACACGACCGAAATTTCCTTCACGCCCTTGGCCTGCAGCTTCTTGGCCGCTTCGATGAACCACTTCAACTCGGCAGTCTGCTGGTCCTTGCTCAAGGTAGAAGGCTGGAACTCGCTATCGATCCACTTCTTGGCAGCCGCTTCGTCGGCGAATGCATGGCCGGTCAGCGCGCAAGCGGCTGCAACGGCCAGTAGGGAATAACGCATCTTCATGTCTCGTCTCCTCATTGGTGTACACCCCCATGGAACGAAAGGCTTGCTCGGCTCTGGGGGCAATGGAAGCCGAATCCTTGAAAAAACACTGCTCAGCCCTTGCGCATGACCAGCACCAGCAACACCATGGACAGCACGAAGCTGATCCAGATCGAGGGGTCGCCGTCCAGGCTGAACCACTCGGCAAACTTGCCGCTCAAACCCACAAACGCCAGGTTCACATAGGCCGCGCTCAACAGGCCGATGAACAAGCGGTCACCGCGGGTGGTTTCCATCGGCAGGAAACCACGCCGCACCGTGGTGGGCGACTTGATTTCCCACACCGTCATACCCACCAGCATCAGCGCGATGCAAACAAAGAACACTGCGACCGGCAAGGTCCACGCCATCCACTCAAACATACGAATCTCCTGTTAGACCGATCACACCCGCCCCATGGCGAAGCCCTTGGCGATGTAGTTGCGCACAAACCAGATCACGATGGCGCCTGGAACAATGGTCAGCACGCCGGCCGCTGCCAGCGTGGCCCAGTCCATGCCGGAGGCCGACACAGTGCGCGTCATGGTGGCCACGATGGGCTTGGCGTTCACGCTGGTCAGGGTGCGGGCCAGCAGCAGCTCGACCCAGCTGAACATGAAGCAGAAGAACGCCGCCACGCCTACACCGGCCTTGATCAGCGGCAGGAAGATGGTGATGAAGAAACGTGGGAAGGTATAGCCGTCGATATAGGCTGTCTCGTCAATCTCACGCGGAATGCCGCTCATGAAACCTTCCAGAATCCATACCGCCAGCGGCACGCTGAACAGCAGATGCGCGAGGGCCACCGCCAGGTGGGTGTCCATCAGGCCCACCGTGGTGTAGAGCTGGAAGAACGGCAGCAGGAACACAGCGGGTGGCGTCATGCGGTTGGTCAGCAACCAGAAGAACACATGCTTATCGCCCAGAAAGCTGTAGCGCGAGAAGGCATAGGCCGCTGGCAAGGCTACCGTGAGCGTGATCACCATGTTGATGCTGACGTAGATCAGGCTGTTGACATAGCCCGAATACCAGGATGGATCGGTCAGGATGGTGCGGTAGTTGTCCCAGGTAAAGTGCTGGGGGATCAGCGAAAAGCTGGCCACGATTTCGCCGTTCGTCTTGAACGACATATTCACCATCCAGTAGATTGGCAGCAGGGCGAAGACGATGTAGGCCAGCAGGAAGATCGTCCGCTTCTGGAACTTGGGCTTATTCATGGCCGCCTTCTTTCTCTTGGGTGCCGACGCGCTGCATCCAGTTGTACAAAATAAAACACAGCAGCAGGATGATCAGAAAGTAGATCAGCGAGAACGCGGCCGCCGGCCCCAGGTCGAACTGGCCCACGGCTTTTTGCGTCAGGAACTGCGACAGGAAGGTGGTCGCATTGCCAGGTCCGCCACCGGTCAACACAAACGGCTCGGTGTAGATCATGAAGCTGTCCATGAAGCGCAGCAGTACGCCAATCATCAGCACACCACGCATCTTGGGCAGCTGGATGTAGCGGAACACCGCGAACTTGCTGGCGCCGTCAATACGCGCCGCCTGGTAGTAGGCATCGGGAATCGAGCGCAGGCCCGCATAGCCGAGCAAGGCCACCAGCGGCGTCCAATGCCACACGTCCATGACCAGCACCGTCAGCCAGGCATGGGCCGCATTGCCGGTATAGCTGTACTCGATGCCCAGGCCTTGCAGCGCAGCCCCCAACAGACCGATATCGGAGCGACCGAATATCTGCCAAATGGTGCCCACCACGTTCCATGGAATCAGCAGCGACAGCGACACGATCACCAGCACCACCGAGGCCTTCCAGCCATCCGCCGGCATGGACAAGGCCAACAGAATGCCCAGCGGCAGCTCGACCGCCAGCACCGACAGCGAGAAAGTCAGCTGGCGCAGCAGCGCGGCGTGCAGCTCTTCGTCGCGCATCACCGCCACAAACCACTCGGTGCCCACGAACACCCGGCGCTCGGGCGAAATAATGTCCTGCACCGAATAGTTCACCACCGTCATCAGCGGAATGATGGCGGAGAACGCCACACAGAGCAGCACCGGCAGAATCAAGAACCAGGCCTTCTGGTTCACCGGTTTCGTCGTAGTGCTCATTGCACAATCTCCTCGTTCTTATAAAAGCAGGTGTGCTCTCCCAGCACCTGCAGCCAAACTTCCTCACCCTCGGCCGGCAGTTGCACCTCCGGACTCAGCCGGGCCTTCAGCGTCTGGCCGTCCACGCTGGCGGTCAGCATCACATGGGTGCCCACGTCCTGGATCTTGGAGACCGTGCAGCGCAAAGCCCCGGCACTGGCGGGCTGGGCCAGCGAAACGTACTCGGGTCGCACACCCAGCTTGAGCGCGCCCTCAGGCAATGCGCGCGGCAGAAACCACTGCGCACCCGCAACCTGCAGCACATCCGCGGTCGCGGTGGCGGGTAGGAAGTTCATGCCCGGCGAGCCGATGAAGTTACCCACAAAGGTATGGCTGGGCCGCTCGAACAAGGCATCGGCTGAGCCCACTTGCACGGCGCGGCCGCGCGTCATCACCACCACCTGTTCGGCAAAGGTCAGAGCCTCGACCTGGTCGTGGGTCACGTAGATCAGGGTCAGCTTGAGTTCGCGGTGGATCTGCTTGAGCTTGCGGCGCAACTGCCATTTCAGGTGCGGGTCGATCACGGTCAGCGGTTCGTCGAACAGTACAGCCGATACGTCGGGACGCACCAGGCCGCGGCCCAGCGAGATCTTTTGCTTGGCATCCGCCGCCAGATTGGCCGCCCGCTGGTTCAACTGACCACTCATCTCCAGCATCTCGGCGATCTCGCCGACGCGCTTGTCGATCTGCGCCTGCGGCACCTTGCGGTTGCGCAGCGGAAACGCCAGGTTCTCGGCCACGGTCATGGTGTCGTAGATCACCGGAAACTGGAACACCTGGGCGATGTTGCGCTCCTGCGGCGAGGCACGGGTCACGTCCTTGCCATCAAACAGTACCGTGCCCTGCGACGGCGCCAGCAAGCCCGACATGATATTCAGCATGGTGGTCTTGCCGCAGCCCGACGGGCCCAGCAAGGCATAGGCGCCGCCGTCATTAAATGTCATCTTCAGCGGCAGCAAGGCGTAGTCGCTGTCTTGCGTGGGGTTGGCGCGGTAGGCGTGCGCCAGATCGAGTTCGATGCGGGCCATTAGATCGCTCCCCCGGCGTTCGCCTTGCGTACTGGGGCCAGCAACAAGGCGCCCTGGGCATCAAACACATAGGCCTGGGTGGCATGGAAGTACAAGGTCAAAGCGGTGCCCAGTTCAAAGTAATGCACGCCGGTCAGCTGGGCGACCAGCTCACCGATAGGCGTAGACACGTGCACAAAGGTATCGGAACCCGAGATCTCGGCCAGCTCGACCTGCCCGTTCAAGGCCACGTCACCGGGACGTGCCTGCACCCGCAGCGCACTGGCACGCAGGCCTACAGTCAACAAGCCACCCGGGGTGGTCGGCGGCAACGCCAGTGCCAGCAGCGGGCCGGCCTGCAACTGCACGCCGCCGGCGGCGGTGTGTGCGGCGACCAGGTTCATCGGCGGGTCGCTGAAAGCCCGGGCCACCCTCAGCGATTTGGGCTGGTGGAACACCTCGGCCGTAGGGCCGTACTGCAGCAGCTCGCCCGCATCCATCACGGCGGTATAGCCGCCGAGCAGCAAGGCTTCGCCGGGCTCGGTCGTGGCGTAGACCACGGTGGATTCACCGGCCGCGAACAGGGAGCTCAGTTCATCCCGCAGCTCTTCGCGCAGCTTGTAGTCCAGGTTCACCAAGGGCTCGTCCAGCAGCATCAGCGGCGCAGCCTTGGCCAGCGCCCGTGCCAGCGCCACGCGCTGCTGCTGGCCGCCCGACAACTCGGCCGGATAGCGGTCCAAAAACATCTCGATGTGCAGCTTCTCGGCCAGCTCGCGCACCCGTTGTTCCAGGTTCTTTTCGCCACGCAGCTTGAGCGGCGAAGCGATGTTGTCGCGCACCTTGAGCGACGGGTAGTTGATGAACTGCTGGTAGACCATGGCCACGTTGCGCTCACGCACCGGCTGGCCGGTCACATCCACGCCGTCGACCCGCACACGGCCATGGCTGGGCACATCCAGCCCGGCCATGATGCGCATCAGGCTGGTCTTGCCCGCTTGGGTGGCACCCAGCAATACGGTGACCGCGCCGGGCTGGGGCGACAAGCCCATCTCATACAACCAGGTCTGCGCCCCCACCTTTTTGCTGATGCCTTCTAAGCTCAACTGCATCACATTCCTTTGTTGCTACTGGTACAAATCTTCGAATTTGATAATTATTGTTCGTTTGTGTTTCTTTTTTATCAGTAACAACCCTCGGTTCGTTCTTTGTCTTTCGTTTTAAAGTCTGCACACGTCTTTTATGCATAACGAAACACTGTGAATCCCAACCCCCGCCAACTCCTGCTGCTGCATGCCGTGCAGGCCCAAGGCTCTTTCACCGTCGACCAGTTGGCCGAGAAACTGGGTGTCACCCTGCAAACCGTGCGCCGCGACGTACAGCGCCTGGCCGACGATGGCCTATTGACCCGCTTCCACGGCGGCGTACGCGTGCCCAGCTCGACCATTGAAAACATCGCCCATCCGCAGCGCGAAAACCTGCATGCCGAAGGCAAGGCCCGCATCGCCCGCGCGGTGGCGGCCGAGGTGCCCAACGACTGCTCGCTGATCCTCAACATCGGCACCACCACCGAAGCCATCGCCAAGGCCTTGCTGCAACACAAGGGCTTGCGCGTGATCACCAACAACCTGAACGTGGCCACCATCCTGTGCGCCAATCCGCAGTGCGAAGTCATCATCGCGGGCGGCGTGGTGCGGGGACGCGACCGCGGCGTGGTCGGCGAGGCAGCTATCGATTTCATACGCCAGTTCAAGGTGGATATTGCGCTGATCGGCATTTCGGCGATTGAATCGGACGGCACTTTGCGCGACTTCGACTACCGCGAAGTCAAGGTTTCGCAGGCCATCATCAGCCACGCGCGCGAGGTCTGGATGGCGGCCGACAGCAGCAAGTTCAACCGCCCGGCGATGGTCGAAGTGGCCAGCCTGTCGCAGATCGACCGCCTGTTCACCGACGCCCCGGTACCCGAACCCTTCACCGCCCTATTGCGCGACGCCCAGGTGCGCTGCCATATTGCAACGCCATAACGCTTCCCTCCAGCTTCACCATGACCTATCTCCTCGCGCTCGACCAGGGCACCTCCAGCTCCCGCAGCATCGTGTTCCATGCCGACGGCCACATCGTCAGCCAGTCGCAGCTGGAATTGCCGCAAATCTTCCCGCAGCCCGGCTGGGTCGAGCACGATCCCGCGGAAATCTGGCGCACCCAGCTGGCCACGGCCCGCGCCGCCCTGGCCCAGGCCCAACTGCAGGCCAAGGACATCCGCGCCATCGGCATCACCAACCAGCGCGAAACCACGGTGGTCTGGAACCGCGCCACCGGCCAGCCCATCCACCACGCCATCGTCTGGCAGGACCGGCGCGCCGAACCCACCTGCGTGCAGCTGCGCGCCGACGGCCTGGCCGACACGATCCAGCGTAAGACCGGGTTGCTGGTCGACGCCTATTTTTCCGGCACCAAGCTCAAATGGCTGCTGGACAACGTGCCCAATGCCCGGGCCCAGGCCGAACGCGGTGAGTTGGCCTTCGGCACCATCGACAGCTGGCTGATGTGGCAGCTCACCGAAGGCCGGGTGCATGCCACCGACGTCAGCAATGCATCGCGCACCATGCTGTTCAATGTGCACAGCAACCAATGGGATGCCGAACTGCTGGCCATGCTGGACATACCGCCCAGCCTGATGCCGGCCGTGAAGCCCAGCAGCGCCATCTACGGTGAGATCAGCCCCGCGCTGCTAGGCCACGCCATCCCCATTGGCGGCGCGGCTGGCGACCAGCAGAGCGCGCTGTTCGGCCAGGCCTGCTTCAAGGCCGGCATGGCCAAGAACACCTATGGCACCGGCTGCTTCATGCTGATGCACACGGGTGGCACCTTCCAGACCTCCCACAACGGCCTGCTGACCACCAGCGCGGCCCAGCCCTCCGCGCAACCAGAGTTCGCCATCGAAGGCAGCGTCTTCGTCGGCGGCGCGGTAGTGCAGTGGCTGCGCGACGGCCTGCACGCGATTCCGAACAGCGGTGAGGTGCAAAACCTCGCGCAAAGCGTGCCCGATTCGGGCGGCGTGATGTTCGTGCCCGCCTTTACCGGCCTGGGCGCACCGTATTGGAAGCCCGAGGCCCGCGGCAGCATCACCGGCCTGAGCCGCGGCACCACCCTGGCGCACATCGCGCGCGCCGCGCTGGAAAGCATCGCCTACCAAAGCGCCGCCCTGCTGCTGGCCATGGGCCGCGACGCGGTGCAGGCCGGCGGCACGCCGGTGGCCGAGCTGCGGGTGGATGGCGGCGCCTGCGTCAACGACCTGCTGATGCAGTTCCAGGCCGACCTGCTGGGCATCCCGGTAATACGCCCCGCCGTCACCGAAACCACCGCCCTGGGTGCCGCCTACCTGGCCGGACTGGCGGTCGGCGTGTACCGCAACACCGAGGAGCTGTCGGCACTGTGGCGCGCCGAACGGCGGTTTTTACCAACACTTGGCACGCAACGTGCTGCGGAATTGATGGCGCGCTGGGAACATGCGGTGCGGCAAACCGTATTGGAATAAAACAACATGGTGGCGTAAAACATACGCTAGAGGGTTAACCCTAGGATGGTGCTAGCGCAAAACTAGGGTTAACCCTATAATTCACTCCAACGTCAACCCGATGTACAGGAGTAAACACCATGACCACCAATACTTTGCAACTGACCAGCACCGCTACAGCACCTGCGGTCAATTCTGCTCTGCGTGAACTGGCTACCGCCGCCGCCAACCTGGTCGCCGCCGTCTCCGCTTCGCTGTTCCAAAAATCCGCTCCCCGCGCCCTGACCGTCTTCGAAGAAGCCGAACAAGTGCGCCTGATGGCCGAGTCCTACGCCGACACCGACCCCGGCTTTGCCGCCGACCTGTTTGCAGCCGCCGACCGCCACGAAATCCAGCACGCCGCCAAGTAAGCCCGGCGCCATCCGCATCGGGAATGGGGCTCCGGCCCCATGGCATCGTGCCCCGCCGCTATTCTTTAGATAGCTGGCTCCGCACAATCCACCTGCGCTAGCAGGTGTTTTTTCTTGAAAATTCTCCCGGTCGCTTGCAGCGCTCCGGGATGCGGTCTATACGGCCTATGCAGCGCTATATTTTAGATAGCTGCTAGCGCAGGCACATACCGCGTCAGAGGCCGTTTTTATACAGAAACCGCCGCCCTCACCGCCGCCAGTACGCTGGCTCCCAGCTTCTTCGAGCGCTCGCCATTCCAGCCTGCATCGGCATCCGGCAGATTGGCGTTGTCCTTGAACGGCATTTCGATGGTGAACGCCAGGCAGTCGAAGTGCTGCCCGACCCAATTGGTCGCCAGGCTCAGGTTCGCCTGGCCGGGGGCGGCACGCGGGTAGCCGACTTCCGTCTGGAAGTCAGGGCTGGCGGCCAGCCAGGCGGCTTTGAAAATATTCTGCAAGCCCTCGATGCGCGGGCTGAAGCCGGGGTTGGCCTCGGTGCCGACAACAAAGTTGTAGGGCAGGTTCTCGTCCCCATGCGCGTCTAGGAACAAGTCCACGCCCACCGCCTGCATCTTGGCGCGCACATGGAACACCTCGGGCGATTTCTCCAGACTGGGCGCCAGCCATTCGCGGTTCAGGTTCGCGCCGCCGGCATTGGTGCGCAGATTGCCGCGCAGCGCGCCGTCGGGGTTCATGTTCGGCACCACGAAGAATTCGCACTGCTGTAGCAGCACCCGGCTCAGCGGATCGGCGCGGTCCAGCAGGCGCTGCACAAAACCTTCGGCGAACCACTCGGCCATGGTTTCGCCAGGGTGCTGGCGGGCGATCAGCCAGACCTTCTTCTTCGCCGTGCCTACCTGCGGGTCGGTGATGCGCAGCAGCGTCATGTCCCGGCCGTCCAGCGTGGCGCCCAGGTGTTCCACTGCCACCAAGTCCGAAGCCGTGGCTTCGGCCAGCAGATCCAGATGGCGCTCGTGCGAATAAGGCTCGAAATAGGCGAAGTACAGCCGGTTCGCCGTAGGCGTGGTGCGCACCGTCATCACCTGGCCGTCGTAGCTGGCGTCCAGTCGGAACCAGTGCTGGCGGTCCACGCTGGCGACGATGCGGTAGCCGTCCCAGCCCGGCGGGTAGGCGCTCTGGCCGGCGTTCAAAAACCGCAGCACCACCGGCACGCCGGCCGCGCCCTGCAGGCAGAAGTAGAACCACTGGGCAAAGGGGCTGGCGTTGTCGGGGCGGATCTGCAGCTGGATGTCTTGCGGGTCGGCCAGGCTGATCACATCGATGGCGCCGGCATCGAACTGGGAGGAGATATGCAGGGGGTTCATCCAGGGATTATGCGTGGCCTCCACCATAATCTGAGCTATGGATTTGCCTTCACCCCAGCCCCCTATGCGACGCCCCAGCGCCCGGTTTTTGCTCTCCCACCCGGCGCACTTCATCGCGCTGGGCTTTGGCTCGGGCCTGAGCCCGGTGGCGCCCGGTACGGCCGGCACCCTGTGGGCCTGGCTGGCGTTTCTGGTGCTGCAGCCGCAGCTGACGCAGGCCCAGATGGGCTGGCTGCTGCTGGGTGCGCTGCTGGTCGGCTGGTGGGCCTGCACGGTGTGCGCGCGGCATATGAACGTGGCCGACCCCGGCGCCATCGTCTGGGACGAAATCATCGCCTTCTGGCTGGTGCTGTGGCTGGTGATGCCGACCGGCTTTGTCGGCCAGCTGGTGGCGTTTGGGCTGTTCCGGTATTTCGATGCAGCCAAGCCCGGCCCAGTGGCCTGGGCCGACAAGGTGTTCAAGGGCTTGAACGCACGCGGCGGCTGGGGAATTATTTTTGACGACCTGGTGGCGGCGTTCTGCACCCTGCTGGTGATTGCGTTCTGGCGCTTCCTGTAACACTATATTTTTAATAGCTAGCCATGCAATCACTCCCTGCGCCAGTGGCCGATTTGATGCTGGAAAACCGCTGGTTTCTGGCGACCGCCGAAAGCTGCACCGGCGGCATGATCGCGGCTGCCTGCACCGAGCTGGCCGGCTCCAGCAACTGGTTCGAGCGCGGCTTTGTGACCTATTCCAACCATGCCAAAACCCAGATGCTGGGGGTGGACGCGGCCTTGATAGCGGCCCACGGCGCGGTCAGCGAGCCAGTGGTGCGCGCCATGGTGGCCGGGGCGCTCACGCACTCGCAAGCCCAGGTGGCGATCGCCGTCACCGGCGTGGCCGGCCCGGGCGGCGGCAGTGCCGAGAAACCGGTAGGCCTGGTGTGGCTGGGCTTTGCCGTACCCGGCACCCAGCAGACCGAAATCTACAGCGAATGCCGGCAGTTCGCCGGCGACCGGACGGCGGTGCGCGCCGCCACGGTGCAGTACGCACTGCAGCGGCTGGTCGAGCTGCTTAAGCCGCCTCGGACGCCGCCAGGCTGATCCGCTCGATGGCAGTCGCCATCCAGTCGGCCGGCGCCGCCGATGGCGTGTCGCCCAGGCGCACCACCAGGCCCTGCTCGCTGCTCTGCAGTTGGGCGCTGCCGCCCCACCACATCAACCAGGCCAGCCAGGCGACCAGCGCGGGCGACGGCGGCTCGTGCGAAGCCGCATCCAGCAGCCAGGTCAGCGGCTGGCGGTTGCTGATGGTGGCGCTGTCGCCCACTAGTTCCACCTGGCCAGGCAAGGCATCGGCCAGCGCCTGCAGGGCCGCGGCCGGGGTGGCCACGGCCGCAAACACATGCTGCCAGCCGGCCATGGCCTGGCCGATGGCGACGCTGCGCTGGGCTTCGTATTGCATCAGCTCGGCATGGTCCATGCTGCGCCAGTCGATAGGCGGCAACGCGCAGCCGCTGCGCTCGGCCGCCTGCAAGAACACCTGCAGGCCGCGCGCGTAGTCGGCGTGCATGAAGCCCGCGCAGACCACGGCCAGTTGCGAGATGCGGCTGGCCAGCAGCTGCTGGCGCTGCACGGCCATTTTTTCGCGCAGCAGGTTGTCGCGCTCGCAGCGGGTTTCGGACAGCTCCAGCGCATTGCGCATGTCGGCGCGCAGCAGCTCCAGGTCCCAGGGTTTGGTGACGTAGCGGTAGATTTCGCCGGTGTTGATGGCCTCGATGGCCTCGCCCAGCTCCGAGTAGGCGGTGGTCAGCATGCGCACCATGCTCGGGTGGTGGTCGCGCGCATAGCGCAGCAACTCGTTGCCCATGGCACCGGGCATGCGCTGGTCGGAGATCAGCACCGCGATCTCGCCGCCGCGGGCTTGCAGCACCGCCTTGCCCTCTTCCACCGACAGCGCGGTAAGCACTGGCGCCATCGGGCTGATCAAGCGTTCAAAGTACTTGAGCGCCATGGGTTCGTCGTCGACGTACAGAATTTTGTCAGGTCTCATAGGGTCATCTTGCCATGTTTGTGGAAGGAGAAGAACTTACGCAGCATCCGGATGCGGTGCAAGTCGCGCAGGAAAGAGTTTGAAATACAGGCTCACGCAGGTGCCCTGGCCCGGCGGCGAGGCCAGCACCATGCTGGCACCCAGCGATTGCAGCACGCGGCGGCACAGCACCAGGCCCATGCCGTGGCCGCCGCTGGCGGCCCGGGTGGTGGCCGGCTCCAGGCTCAACCGGGCCAGCAGCTCCGGGGCGATACCAGGGCCGTTGTCACTGATGCGGATGCAGTCGCGCTGGCTGGCCGGGTCGTGGCCCAGCCAGATCTGCAGCTGCGGATCGGGGCGGCCCTGCAGGGCTTGCAAGGCGTTCTTGGTCAATGTGCACAGCACCAGGTACAGCAGATCGCGCTTGCCGGGCAGCACAAAGTCGGCATCCAGGTGGGTGCGGACCCAGGCGCGCTGGTCACCAGCGAACGGATAGCCGTCGAGCAAAGACGTGAGCAGGCTGCTGGCCGCTACCTGGCTGGCGACGCCGCCCGGGTCGGCATCGCGCGCCGATTGCACGAAGCGCGACACCAGCGACTGGCAGTACGCGGCCTGGCGCTGGCTGGCAGCCAGCGCGGCCAGGACCTCGCCCGCGCTGCTTTCGGAAAACCGGGCCACGCCGGGCTCGGGGGCGGTATGCCGGGCCTGCAGCGCGTCCATATAGCCGCGCACCGTGCTCAGCGGGGTGGCCAACTCGTGCGCCAGAAAACCCAGCGTGTCGTGCATGGCGGTGACGCGGTTTTCATGCACCAGGCGCTGCAGCGCCTGCTGGCGGTGCAAGGCCAGCGCATCGCGCAAGGCCTGGCGGGTGGCCTCGGCGTCAAGCGGCTTCTCCAGAATGCGGAACACCTGGGCCACGTTCACTGCGGCGATGGCCACCGCTTTCTCGGCATAGCCGGTGGCCAGCAGGCGTACCAGATGGCGGTGCTCGCGCAGCGCCACGTCCAGCAGGTCCAGGCCGTTGCGCTCAGGCATGCGGTAGTCGGTGACCAGCACTGCCACCTCGGACGCATGGGCGCGCAGCAGCGCCAGCGCCGCATCCACGCTGGTGGCGGTGAGGATGGTGAACTCATCGGCCAGGCTGCGCGCAAACCATTTGCAGGACTGCGGCTCGTCGTCCACATACAGGATGGTGCAGGCCGTGGCGGCCAGCGGCGGGGGCAGCAGCAGTTCAGACATTTTGATTCGCCAGGCCCAGGTCAAAAGCAAACTCCGTCCAGGCACCGGGCTCGCTGTTCACCCGCAGCGCGCCCCCGTGGCGCTGCACGATGGCGTAGCTGACGCTCAGGCCCAGGCCCAGGCCTTTGCCGACATCGCGGGTGGTGAAAAAGGGCTCGAACACCCGCGCCAGGTGGTCGGGCTGGATGCCAGTGCCGTTGTCGCGCACCGTGACTTCCAGCCGCTCGCCGGTGCGCACCGCGCGCACATCGATGCGCGGACCGGTGCGTGCGGCTTTGTGCAAGGCCAGCGCTGCATTGCCCAGCAGATTGATCAGCACACCGATGAGCGCGGGTTCGTCGCCGCGCACATGGGTGTCCATCGGCAGTTCGACGGTGACAGCAATCCCTTTGAGCTCGAAGCCGGTCAGGCGCAGGGCCGACTGCAGGGCTTTCTCGAACAGGAAGATGCGGGTATTGGTTTCGTCGCCGGGCTTTTGGTAGGCAAAGGTCTTGAGGTCTGAGACGATGCTTTGCACGCGCTGCATGCCCTCCTTGGCGTCGCCCAGGCTTTCCTTGAGCTCGGGGCTGTTGGCCACCAAGGGGTCCATCATCGACATGTTCAAGGCCATCAGGCTGTAGTTCACCGGGTTGTTCACCTCGTGCAGCAAGCCCGCAGCCAAGGTGCCGAGGGCGGCCATTTTTTCCTGCTGCATCATATGGCCCTTGATTTCGGCCAGGGCTTTGTTGGTTTGCTGCAGGGCGTCGTTCTTCTCCTGGATCTCTTTCTTCAGTTGAAAGGACAGCCAGCGCCAGCGCTCGTTGTACACCGCCAGCGCCACCCCGATCAAGGCATAGAACAGCATGAACAAGGCGTTGCCCCACAGCGCGTGGAAGTCTTGTATGCCGCCGGCACGCAGACCACAGGCCGCGCCATAGGCAACCAGCGTGAGCACACCAAAGAAGACGGCCTCGAAAAACGAGATCGGCAGGAAGAACGCCATGCCACTCAGCACAAAGGTCAAGCCCACAAAATAGATCGAGCGTTCGCCGTCGGTGACGAAAATCATCCAGGCGACCATGGCCTGGGGGATGCAAATCCAGAAATAGGTCAACGCCTTGATGTGATCGCGTCCCCACTGGGCCCGGTAACTGAACAGCACCAGGCCGATGCAGACGCAGGCCAGCACCCGTAGGCTCAGAAAATAGGGGGCTTGGCCGGGGTAAAAATTATTGTCCAGACCGATCCCGGCCAAGATCAGCGCAATCGTCATCAGGCAGGCGGCGCGGCTATTGAAGATCAGATAGCCGTGCAGCTCTTGCCGGTAAGCGGCGTCCTTGCGGGTCGCTACAAAGCTCAGCATGCAGCGCCAGGGCCCACGGTGGACTCGACGAACACATTTACCCCGGTGATGTCGGTAAAGACTTCAATGTCCTGCAGACCCGACGGCAGGATATTCTGCACACCTTGCTCGTCGCGGTAGATCAGATGCCATTCCAGGAAGTGCTCCATCCAGCGCCGCTCCTGGTTGCTGGAATGCACATTGGTAATCAAGACCTTGCCGCCCGCCCGCGACTGGTTGACCATGTACTTGACCAAGCGGTTGCAGACCTTGTCGGTCAAATAATCGAACAGGCCGGCGCAGTAGACGTAGTCGAACTTCTGCTCCTCGGCCAGGGGCTGGGTCAGGATTGCGCGCTTGAGCAGCTGGTTGACCGATTCGTGCTGCAGGGTCAGCTGCAGGGTTTTGCCGCTGCCCTGCTGCAGAGCTTCGAGCTGCTGGCGGGTGTAGTCCAGGGTCTCTTCGCTAAAGTCCACCAGCACGAATTCCAGCCGGTCGAAATCCGGGCACTTCTGCAGCAGGCGCTGGATCTCCAACGCCGGCCCGCAGCCTATGTTCAGCACCCGCATGCTCCGCCCGGCCTGCACCGCGCTGGCCGCGAGTTTTTCCAGGCGGTCGTACAGGATGTCGATGCGGTTGCGGTGGGCCTGGGCCACGCCGGCCTGCAGGAACATGAAATTGACCAGTTGGAAGTAGCTGCTTGGCCCCTGCCGCGGGTCGCCGACGATCTGGTTCACCATCTCGTAGTCGCCGGCATAGCCCAACGGCTTGGAAAAGGTGCGGTGCACAAACGGGGCCCGCAGAATCAAGGGGTGGATCGCCGTTTGCGCAAAGCTGCGGTGCATGGGTACCAACTCGTCGGGCACCTGGGCGGCCTCCTGGTCGAACCACTGCAGGAATTCGCGGCCCTTGTGCAGCAAAGGCAGGCCCAGCTCCATGAACACATCCTGCTGGATACGCCCATCGGCCTCGCGCGGCAGGCTGGCCGCCACGTCCAGCTGGTCGACCCAGCGCGCCACATCCGAGAAATAGGCCCGCATCTCGCTGACCACCACCTGGTAATCGCGCCGCACGCTGAAGCGGGTGCTCCAGTCCTGCACAAAAAAAGCCGCCGCCTCGGCCACCGCAGCCGTGCCGGGCTGCATCAGCCCGACCTCGTTCCACTGGTCCATCAGGTTGACCGACACGACCGCCATCAGGCCGGTGTTGATCAGGCTGACCACCACGGCCTTGCCCTTGTAAATGCTCTTCTGGCCTGAACGCACGGTGAGCTCGTGCAGCACTTCACTGACCTGCACCAGGGAATGCGGGTTGTACACCTCCATCACCAAGGAACCACGCTGGTGGCTGATGAGGGTGCCGCGCATACCTTCGTCGTGGCTGTTGCGGAACGAAATCACCGGATGGATGGAGCTTAAAGACTGCACAGGAATGGGGCACTCACAAGAGGTGGGCCTGCAAGGTTCAACAGGCTGTCGGTTAAGGTGAAAAAACCTCCATGCTCCGGGGCATTCCGCGGCCCGCCTATCCCAGTCAAGGCGGGCATGGGATCTGTCGGACTGGCCCGCCGCACGCAGCGACGAAGGTTCACAACATTCAAGCCCGGCCATTCTGTCACCGTTGTGCGCCGCCAAAGACCAGCCAGGCCGTCAAAATGCATTCTTTGTGGTGGCTGCGCGACTCGATAAAGGAAGCGTCTGCAACCCACAAAATCACCGAATAATGCAACATTATGTAACATAAAAAGGTTTACATGCACCCCAACCAGGCCACGCTTGAACGCTTCTACACCGCCTTCGCCCGACTGGATGCCGACACCATGGCCGCCTGCTATGCCAGCGATGTGCAATTTGCAGACCCGGTGTTCACGCTGAGCGGCCAGCAACAGGTCGGCGGCATGTGGCGCATGCTGTGCACCGCCACCCAGGCCAAGGGCCGCGACGCCTGGAAGCTGGAGTTCAGCGGCCTGCAGGCCGACGCCAATACCGGCCAGGCCCACTGGGAAGCGCACTACCGCTTCAGCGCCACCGGGCGGCAGGTGCACAACCGGATCGACGCACGGTTCCGCTTCAATACCGCCGGCCTGATCGCCGAGCACCGCGATGCCTTCGATTTCTGGGCCTGGTCGCGCCAGGCGCTGGGCACACCCGGCCTGCTGCTGGGCTGGACGCCCTTGCTGCGCGCCAAGGTGCGCAAGCAGGCGGCCGCAAATCTGCAGAAGTTCCTGGCCAAACCGTGAGCCTGTGAACCCACTACAGGATCACGGTCTCACGCCACGAGGATCAGGTCATGCCGTGGCACTTCTTGTACTTTTTGCCGCTGCCGCAAGGGCAGGGATCGTTGCGGCCCGGGGTGGCTTCGACGCGCACCGTCTCGACGCGCGGGCCTAGCGAACGCCAGAGTTCGCGCAGGTCGTACACCGCCCACATGGCTTCGCCAAAAGCCTCCATGCGGGCGTTGGACATGCTGGGTGGCGGCTCTTCGCCGCCTTCTTCGTCGGGGCCAAAGGCGGAAATCTCGGCCGGGCCGGTGTCGTCTTCGGTCAGGGCCACGATGGCGCTGAGCGCGCCGTCCAGCCACTGCACGGCTTCCTTGTCCTTGGCCGGCGCTTCCCATTCTTCGGGCCAAGCTTCCACCGCAAACATGAAGCCCAGTGCCCAGACCTGGCCGAACGAGGGCAGCGGACCGTCCTCGTCGTCCACCATGGCTTCGGCACGCTCTTCGGGGGTCAGCGACAGCATCATGGCGCGCACATCCAGCACCTCGGGGGTATAGGCTTTTTCGTCGGACAGGTTCTTCACGTCCTTCTCGTCCAGCGCAGTGGCCACCTCGTTCCAGCGCCGTGTCCACAGCGCCATGAAGGCCTCTTTCTGGGCCTCGTCGGCAAAGCTGCCTTCGCCATCGCCAATGTCCAGCAGCACCGAGAAATACTCGCTGGGCGCAATCACCTTACGACCACAGACCAAGGCCGCCATGAAACCCTCGCAAAACTCCCACTGCGGAGTTTCGTCGTACCGGGTGCGCAGATCCTCCAGGATCAGGTCCAGCGCGTCAAAGTCTTCGGGCTGCAGAGGGGCGGAAATGGGGGTGGAAGTCATGGTGATCTCGGATAGCAAACCCCCAGTTTAGCCAGTAGCATCGCGGCCAGGAGAATCCCCTGATGCTGAACTATCTGAATTCGATCTACCCGGTGCGCTACACCGCCATGGGGCTGTGCGTGATGGGCTTGCTGCTGAGCCTGTTCAGCGTGGTCGCCTTCCATACCGGCGCCCTGGTCGGCCTGGTGTTTCTGTGCCTGGTCGGCCTGGGCATCTACGACCTGCAGCAAACCAAGAAATCGGTGCTGCGCAACTACCCTGTCATCGGCCATATGCGCTACATGCTGGAATATGTGCGCCCGGAGATCCGCCAGTATTTCATCGAGGCCGACAACGAAGCCAACCCTTTCTCGCGCGCCCAGCGGGCTCTGGTTTACCAGCGGGCCAAGGGCGATATCGACAAGCGGCCATTCGGCACCCAGCTGGATGTGCTGGCCGAGGGCTACGAGTGGATCAACCACTCGGTCGCACCCACCGAGGTCGCCAGCCACGACTTCCGCATCACCGTCGGCCTGGACAGTCAGACCGGGCTGCCGGCCAGCAGCTCCAGCTGTACCCAGCCCTACGACGCCAGCGTGTTCAGCATCTCGGCCATGAGCTTTGGCGCGCTGTCGGCGAATGCCATCCTGGCGCTCAACAAAGGCGCGCAGCGCGGCCACTTCGCACACGACACCGGCGAAGGCTCGATCTCGGTACACCACAAGGTGCACGGTGGCGACCTGGTGTGGGAGATAGGCTCGGGCTACTTCGGCTGCCGCAACGACGACGGCAGCTTCAACGCCGAACGCTTTGCCACCAACGCCCGCAACCCGCAGGTCAAGATGATCGAGCTCAAGCTCAGCCAAGGCGCCAAGCCCGGCCACGGCGGGGTGCTGCCCGGCCCCAAGGTCAGCGCCGAGATCGCCGAGGCGCGCGGCGTGCCGGAGGGCGTGGACTGCGTCTCGCCCTCGTCGCACAGCGCGTTCTCGACGCCGGTGGAGATGATGCAGTTCATCGCCCGGCTGCGCGAGCTGTCGGGCGGCAAGCCCACCGGCTTCAAGCTGTGCATAGGCCACCCCTGGGAGTGGTTCGCCATGGTCAAGGCCATGCAGACCACCGGCATCACACCGGACTTCATCGTGGTCGACGGCGCCGAGGGCGGCACCGGCGCCGCGCCGCTGGAGTTCACCGACCACGTGGGCGCGCCGCTGCAGGAAGGCCTGCAGCTGGTGCACAACACCTTGCGCGGTGTCGGCCTGCGCAGCCGCATCCGGCTGGGCTGCGCGGGCAAGGTGGTCAGCGCCTTCGATATCGCCCGCATGATGGCGCTGGGCGCCGACTGGTGCAATTCGGCGCGCGGCTTCATGTTTGCACTCGGCTGCCTGCAGGCCCAGGCCTGCCACACCGGCCACTGCCCGACCGGCGTGACGACCCAGGACCCGGTGCGCCAGCAGGCGCTGATCGTGCCCGACAAGGCCGAACGGGTGCTGCAGTTCCACCAGAACACACTGAAAGCACTGAAGGAAATGGTCCAGGCCGCCGGCCTGCGCCATCCGGGCGAAATCACCGCCCACCACATCGTGCGCCGGGTGAATGAAACCGGGGTCAAGCTGCTGGTCACCATCCTGCCGCCGCTGGCCATCGACGCACTGCTGGACCGCGACATCAGCAGCCTGCCGAATGTCTACAAGTTCTACTGGCCGCGGGCCAGCGCCGAAAGCTTTACGCTACAAATAGAATAGCTGCCTGCGCAGATACACCCTGCGCTAGCAGCCGTTTTTTCATGGAAAGCACGGCCTTGTCCTTGCTCAGCAACACGGCCTTGTGGGCGACCGCCAGGTCGATGAAGCACTGGTCGTCGGGGTCTTTGCAGATGGCGCTGATGCGTGGCGCCACTTCGACCAGGTTGGCAAAGCGGTCGAACTGGGCCAGCACGTCGGCCTTGCTAGTTTGGTAGAAAGCCATGCGCGGCACCAGGTGCGCGTAGTCCAGTACCCGCTCCAGCTCGTTGCGCATGTGCTGGGTGGCCAACCAGCGCAGCTGGCCGGTGGCCAGCGCCGGCTGCAGCGGTTTGGAGGCCTGGTCGTCGAAGATGAACATGTCCAGCACGATGTTGGTGTCGAGCACCACTGCGTGCGGGCCGGGGCCCAGCTCCAGCGGCTTATTTGCCATCGGCACCGCGTCGGGCCGAGCCCGCCACCATGTCGAAGCGGAACAAGCGGCATTCGATCGGGCCGTTCCACATCGGCACGCGGCGCGACTCCTTCAGACGCATCTTGCCGGGCAGCTTGAGGTCCGGCGTCAACATCCACGCGGTCCAGCCCGCGTAATTGCGCTTCCAGTGGGTGGCGAGCTGCGGGAAGAAATCGCCGCTGCCGTCCTCGGTCTGCGCAGCTTCGCGCCGACCGGCCACACCGGCCACCTCGATACGCTCGCCATAGGGCGGGTTCAGCAGCATCACGCCAGATTCGGCGGGCGGCATGCGCTGCAAGGCGTCGCCGCCGCGGAACTCGACCACGCCGGCCACGCCCGCGCGCTCGGCATTGCGGGTGGCGAAATCGACCATCCGGAACGCCACATCGCTGCCGAAGATCTGGGTCTGCGGCTCGTGCTCGGCGGCGTGGGCCTGGTCCTGGATGGCGGTCCATACATGGGGCTGGAACGGCAGCAACTTCTCGAAGCCAAAACGGCGCAGGCTGCCGGGCGCGATATTGCAGGCGATTTGCGCGGCCTCGATGGCGATGGTGCCGCTGCCGCAGCAGGGATCGTACAGCGGGGTCGTGCCGTCCCAGCCGCTGGCGGCGATCATCGCGGCGGCCAGGGTTTCCTTCAACGGCGCATCGCCCTTGTCTTCGCGCCAGCCGCGCTTGAACAGCGCGTCGCCCGAGGTGTCGATGTAGATGGTGGCGCGCTCGGTGGTCAGGTGCAGGTAGATGCGCACATCGGGCCACTGCACATTCACGTCGGGCCGCACACCGGTCTTGAAGCGGAAGCGGTCCGCCACCGCGTCTTTCACCTTCAGCGCGGCGAAGTTCAGCGAATTGAGCGGGCTGTGCTGCGCCGTGACCTCGATCTTGAAGCTTTGCTTGGGCGTGAACCAGATCTCCCAGGCGATATTGCTGGCCGCCTCGTACAAATCCTGCTCGTTCCGGTACTCGGTGTTAGAGAGCTCGATCAGCACCCGCTGTGCCAGACGGCTGTGCAGGTTGAGGCGCATCGCATCGCGCCACGACGAGCGCACCAAAGTGCCGCCGCGCAGGACACGCAGGTCTTCGCCCTGCAATCCGGTGATCTCGTGCACCTCTTCGGCCAGCAGCTCTTCCACGCCGGCGGCGCAGGGTAAAAATAATTGGAGTTGGTTCATATCAATCGTTTCCTAGTGTCACCGCGTCCCAGACAGGCCAGCGGCAGCCCCTTACAGAGCTTTGCGCAGGTTCGTCGGGGCGATGCGCAGGGCTTCGCGGTACTTGGCCACGGTGCGGCGCGCGCATTCAATGCCCTGCTCTTTCAGCATGTCGGACAGCTGGCTGTCGCTCAGCGGCTTCTTCGGGTCTTCGGAGGCGACAAACTGCTTGATCAGCGCACGTACTGCGGTGCTGGAAGCATTGCCGCCGGTCTCGGTACCCAGGGAGGAGCCGAAGAAATACTTCAGTTCGAAGGTGCCATAGGGCGTGGCCATGTACTTGGCGGTGGTGACGCGGCTGATGGTGGACTCATGCAGGCCCAGCTCGTCGGCAATCTCGCGCAACACCAGCGGGCGCATGGCCAGCGCGCCGTGGCTGAAGAAGTTCTTCTGCCGCTCGACGATGGCATTGCTGACCCGCAAAATCGTGTCAAAGCGCTGCTGGATGTTCTTGATGAACCAGCGCGCTTCCTGCAGCCGTTGCTGCAAGGCCGCGTTGTTGGAAGAGTCCTTGCCGCCACCCTTGTGCTGGCGCAGCGCGTTGGCGTAGATGTCGTGCACGCGCAGGCGCGGCATCACTTCGGGGTTCAGCAGCACGCGGAACTTGGCGTTGGCGCCGCGGCCGACCTTGGCCACGATGACGTCGGGCACCACGATGTTGCGCTCCACGTCGACGAAGCGGCGGCCCGGCTTGGGCTCGAGCCGGGCGATCAAGCCCATGGCCAGCTTGATGTCGGCCTCGGTCGCATGGCAGAGCTGCGACAAGCGCTTCACATCGCGGCGGGCCAGCAGGTCCATCGGCTGGCGGCAGATGCGCAGCGCAGTCTTGCGCACCGGGTCGTCGCCCATGCTGGATTGCAGTGCCTTGAGCTGCAGCACCAGGCATTCGCCCAGATGGGTGGCGCCGACGCCGGCCGGCTCCAGGCTTTGCAGCAGGCGCAGGGCCACGGTGAAACGGTGCACCAGCTCGTCCACCGCTTCCGGGTCGTCGCCGGCCAGGCCCTGGGCCAGGGTGGGCAGGTCGTCTTCCAGGTAGCCGTCGTCATTCAGCGACTCGATCAGGAAGCGTAGCGCTGCCTGGTCCACTTCGCCCAGACGCAGGGCCAAGGCCTGGCGGTGCAGAAAGCTGGTCAGCGACTCCTGGCTGCGCGCCAGCTCGGTGGCATCTACCTCGCCGTCTTCACCCAGGTTGTTCTGCCGCGCGGGAGCGTCGCCGCCCCATTCGCTATCGTCGGGCTTGATCTCGGAGGTGCCGTCGCCGTCCCAACTGGTGTCATCACCGCCGGTCAGCGGAGATTCGGCGTCATTTGAGGCTTCTGCGCTGCTCTCGCCTGCGTATTCAGCTACGGAATTAGTAGCAGATTCGGTTTCCCGGTCGCCAGCACTGACGGGTGTGTCCGACTGCGCCAGACCGAACTCTTCACGCGGTGCATCGTCCAGGTTGCGCTCGAGAAACGGGTTCTCGTCCAGCATCTGGTCGACTTCCTGGCTCAGCTCCAGCGTAGACAGTTGCAACAGACGGATCGACTGCTGCAGCTGGGGCGTCAGCGCCAGGTGCTGGGAAACGCGGAGGGAAAGGCCTTGCTTCATGGCGCCATCACATCTTGAAATGCTCGCCCAGATAGACGCGGCGCACATCGGCGTTGTCCACGATCTCGGCTGGCGTGCCCTGGGCCAGCACATGGCCGTCGCTGATGATGTAGGCGTGGTCGCAGATACCCAGGGTTTCGCGCACGTTGTGGTCGGTGATCAGCACGCCGATGCCGCGCGACTTGAGGAAGCTGATGATGCGCTGGATCTCGATCACCGCAATCGGGTCGATGCCGGCGAATGGCTCGTCGAGCAGGATGAAACGCGGCTGGGTCGCCAGCGCTCGGGCGATTTCGACCCGGCGGCGCTCGCCACCAGACAGCGCCATGGCGCTGGATTCGCGCAGATGCTCGACCCGCAGATCCTGCAGCAAGGCCGTCAAACGCTCTTCAATCGCGGCTTTGGACAGCGATTTACCCGCATCGTCCTGCTGCAGCTCGAGCACGGCGCGCACGTTTTCTGCCACCGTGAGCTTGCGGAAAATCGAGGCTTCCTGGGGCAGATAACTCAAGCCCAGGCGCGAACGGCGGTGGATGGGCATGTGCTCGACCGACTGGCCATCGATCGAAATATGCCCGCCATCGGCCCGCACCAGGCCCACGATCATGTAGAACGAGGTGGTCTTGCCGGCGCCGTTCGGGCCCAGCAGGCCGACGACCTCGCCTTTGCGCACGGCCAAGGTCACGTCTTTCACCACCTTGCGGCTGCCATAGGCCTTTTGCAGGTGGCGGGCTTCCAGGCGGCTGTCGGCGACTTCCACGGCCGCCGTCACTTCTGCGCTCCCTCCAGGGTGGTGCTGGGGCGCAAGACCGGTCCGGTACCGGAGCTAGCCGTACCTGCCGGGGCGGAGGCTGCGGCTTTGGGCGTCAGCATCGCGCGGACCCGGCCGTTCTGCGTATTCTGTCCGCCCAGGTTGTTGTCCACGGTAAACACGTCGGTGGTGTTGTCGTAGACGATCAGCCCACCGGTGATCTCGTCGTTAACCTTGCTCCCGACCAAACGGCGCATCACCGCGCGCTTGATGAAGCGCACGTTGTCCAGCTTGCTGCTGTATTCAATGGTTTCGCCTTCGCCCTCGATGTATTCGTCCAAGCCCTCGCGCTTTTGCTTGAAATAGGCCAGCTTGCCGGGCTCGGCCGTGACCACGCCGAACTGGTTGCCCTCGGCGTCCTGGCGTACGTCGACGCGGGCGCCGCGGATGATGATGGTGCCCTTGGTCATCACCACCCGGCCGGTGAACACATTGGTCTGCTTCAGGTCGTCGTAGCGCATGGCGTCGGATTCGACATTCATGGGCTTGAGACGGTCGGCTTTTTCAGCCGCGGCCCACCCACCCGTGAGGGCACATAGGGCCAGAAGGAGGTATTGGAGAGTGGAGAGGTAGGCTTTTTTCATAGAGGCACGAATCTTGCAATCCATTGTAACGGCCGATCCGGCCCCGCAAATCGAAAAAGCCCGCATTCGCGGGCTTTTGAAGATTCGGCACCAAACGGGTCTATGGGGCCTATGCGCCACAAGACGCTAGGGACGCTTCAGGACTTGATCTTGCGCTGCTGGGCGACCAGGTAGTCCACCACCGTCAGACCGCGCTCCATCGACTGGGCCTGGGTGCCGTCGGTATAGAACTGGCCGGCCACGCCCATGGCGGGCACGCCGGCCACCTGGTAAGCCTCTTGCAGCTGGGCCGCCTTGCGCACCTTAGTGGCTACGGAGAACGAGCCGTAGGTTTCGCTGAACTTGGCTTTGTCCAGGCCCTGCTTGGCCGCCCATTCGATCACCAGCGCGTCTTTGTCGAGCTTTTGGCGCTCTACGTGGATGGCATTGAACACCTTGGAGTGAATGGCCTCCAGCTGGCCCATGGCTTCCAGCGTGTAGTACAGCTTTTGCGGCGGCACGAAGCTGTCCTGGAACACCACCGGCACGCGCTTGAACGCCACATCCTTGGGTAATTGCTTGAGCCAGGCGGTCAAGGCCGGCTCGAACGCAAAGCAATGTGGGCAGGCGTACCAGAAGAATTCGATCACCTCGACCTTACCCGCAGGTGCCTCGACCGGTACTTTCTTCTCCAGCACCAGATAGTCTTTGCCGGCTTCGGGCGGCTTGCCCTGGGCCTGGGCCGTGCCCACGGGCGATAAGGCCACTACCGAGCCCGCCAGCACACCGGCTGAGGTCAGCGAAAACTCACGACGTTTCATATGCAATCACTCCTTGTGGGGGGTCGGACTGGGCGGCAGCCGAAAAGTTCAGCGCGCCCGGTGGGGGTTCTGAGGCGTTCAGCGCTGCACGCGCACCAGCGTGGTTTCGCCACCAGCGCTTTCCAGCTTGTCCTTGGCGCGCTCGGCGTCGTCGCGCTTGGCATACGGGCCCATGCGGACCCTGAACACCGTGCGGCCCGACTGCTCGCGTTCACTGACCTTGGCTTCCATGCCCATCATGGCCAGCTTGGCGCGCTGGGCTTCGGCGTCCTCCGGGGTGCGGAAGGCGCCGGCCTGCACAAAATACTCAAAGGGCTCGGCCGTCGGGCCCAGCGCCGGGGCTGCCGGAGCGGCTGCCGCGGTAGCGGTAGTAGCGGCCTTGGCTTCCTTGGCTTTGGCCTTGGCCAGATCGCCCAGCGGATCGGCACTGGCGGATGCGGCGGCCGTCGCCTTGGAATCGGCTTTGGCCGGCTTGGACGCCGCTACGACCGGAGCCGACGGCACCAGCACGGGCGTGGCCGCAGCCGGCGGCTCGGGCGCGACTTCAGGGGCGGCCACGACGGGCGCCACCGGGCGCACCGGGTTCTTGCCATGCAAGGGCGTGTTCGGGTCCCAGTCCTTGTTCTTCTGGTTTTCGGCCGCATCGTGGTCGGCGCTGCTGTTCTGGGTTTTGCCGTTCATGAACGGCACCGGCACCTTGGTGACGTAGACCGCCACCGCCAGTGCCGAACCCAGACCGACCACCACACCGACGATAAAGCCGATGATGGTGCCGCCGCTTTGCTTTTGTTTTTTCATGCTTGCTGTCAATTACATTTTTTCCGGAGCACCCACGCCCAGTACTGCCAAGCCATTGTGCAATACCTGCGCGCAGGCCGCGACCAGCGCCAGGCGGGCCAGCTTGAGGGTTTCGTCGTCCACCAGCACCCGCTCGGCGTCGTAGTAGCTGTGCAGATTAGCCGCCAGCTCGCGCAAATAAAAGGTCACGTCGTGCGGCGCAAAGCCTTCGGTGGCGCTGCTCAGCATCTCCGGGTACTTGGCCAGCTGCAGCATCAGGGTCTGGGCCTGCGGCACCAGCAGGCTGGACAGGTCTACGCTCTGCAGCGCCGCCACGTCGCCGCCCCAGTCGCGTAACATTTTGCAAATCCGCGCATGGGCGTATTGCACGTAGTACACCGGGTTGTCGTTGTTCTGCGAACGCGCCAGGTCGATGTCGAAGGTGTATTCGGTGTCCGGCTTGCGGCTCAGCAGGAAGAAGCGCACCGCGTCCTTGCTGGTCCAGTCGATCACGTCGCGCAGCGTCACATAGCTGCCGGCGCGCTTGGATATCTTCACCTCTTCGCCGCCGCGCACCACCCGCACCATGGTGTGCAGCACGTAGTCGGGGTAGCCCAGGGGAATGCCCACATTCGCCGCCTGCAGGCCGGCGCGCACGCGGGCGATGGTGCCGTGGTGGTCGGTGCCCTGGATGTTCACCACCTTGGTGAAGCCCCGCTCCCATTTGGCGATGTGGTAGGCCACATCCGGCACAAAGTAGGTGTAGCCGCCGTCGGTCTTGCGCATCACGCGGTTCTTGTCGTCGCCGTAGTCGGTGGACTGCAGCCACAGCGCGCCGTCCTGCTCGTAGGTCTTGCCGGCGTCCTGCAGCAGCTTGACCGTGGCATCGACCCGGCCGCTGGTGTACAGGCTGGATTCCAGGTAGAAATTGTCGAACTTCACCTGGAAGGCCTGCAAGTCCAGGTCCTGCTCGCGGCGCAGATAGGCCACGGCGAATTCGCGGATCGAATCCAGGTCGTCCACATTGCCAGAGGCGGTGACTTCGCGGTCGTCGGCCTTGACGGTCTTGCCGGCCAAAAAGTCTTGCGCGATGTCGCCGATGTAGTCGCCGTTGTAGGCGGCTTCGGGCCACTCGGCGTCGCCAGGCTTGAAGCCCTTGGCGCGCATCTGCGTGCTGTTCGCCAGAGTGGCGATCTGCACGCCGGCGTCGTTGTAATAGAACTCACGGTACACGTCCCAGCCCTGGGTCGCATACAGGTTGCAGATGGCATCGCCCAGCGCCGCCTGGCGGCCATGGCCTACATGCAGCGGGCCGGTGGGGTTGGCGGAGACAAACTCCACCAGGATGTGCTGGCCGTTGCTGGGCTGCACGCCAAAGCTGGCGCCAGCAGACAGCACTTCGCGCACGATTTCCTGCTTGGCCGCGGGTTTGAGCTTGATGTTGATGAAGCCGGGACCGGCGATGTCGATGGCCTCCACCCATTTCTCGAAGGCCGGCTGCTCCAGCAGTGCAGCGCGCAGATTTTCACCCAGCTGGCGCGGGTTCAGCTTGAGCGGCTTGGCCAGCTGCATGGCGGCGGTGCAGGCGAAATCGCCATGGGCCGCGACCTTGGGGGACTCGAACGCGGCTTTGGCGCCAGCGCCGGGGGCAATTTTTTCCAGCCCAACGGCCAGCGCCGCGAGCAATTCGTGTTTGACTGAGAGCATCGGGGGATTTTACGGGGCCGGTCATCCGACTTGCGGGATGCGCCGTTATAGGTTGCAATCCGGTGGCCTGACGGCGTTTTGCACCGGATTACTTCCACCCCCTCCTTTCTACTGGAGCACGCATGAAAAAACTATTCCCCCTCATCGCCGCCCTGGGCCTGGCTTTGTCTCTTGGCTCGGTCCACGCAGCCGACAAGGAAAAAACGCCCCAGCAAATGAAAATGACCACCTGCAATGCCGACGCCAAAACCAAGGCACTCAAGGGCGACGAGCGCAAGAAGTTCATGAGCGAATGCCTGAGCGCCAAGACCGAAGCCCCGGCTGCCGCCGACGGCAAGACCGCCCAGCAAACTAAGATGACCACTTGCAACGCCGACGCCAAGACCAAAGCACTCAAGGGTGACGAACGCAAGAAGTTCATGAGCGATTGCCTGAAGGGCTAAGCCCCCCTCCGCACTTCTAAAAAGCCCGGCTAGCCGGGCTTTTTCATGTCCGCGGCTGTCCAGAAGCCGGGCCGGCCGTAGTGCTGCTTCAGAAAGTCGATCCACAGCCGCACCCGCAGCGGCAAATGCTTGCGCTGGGCAAACACCGCGTAAATGCCGTTCGGCGGCGCGGCGAACGCATCCAGTACCGACACCAGCTGGCCACGGGCGATCTCGGCCTCGACCTCCCAGGTGCTGCGCCAGGCGATGCCGTAGCCAGCCAGGCACCAGTCGTGCAGCACCTGCCCGTCCGAGCAGTCCAGCGGGCCGCCGGGCTTGGTGTAGAAGGTTTCAAAGCCGTCTTTTTCACCCGACGCTGCCGGAACTCGGAACGCCCAGCCGCGGGTCTGCGACGACTCGCTGGACAAGGCCAGGCAGTCGAACTTGCCCAGCTCGCTGGGGTGCTGCGGCGTGCCGTGGCGCTTCAGGAACGCGGGCGTGGCCACACACAGGCGCCGGTTGTCGGCCAGGCGCACGCTGACCAGGCTGGAGTCCGGCAAGTCGCCGACCCGCACCGCGCAGTCAAAACCGTCGCGTCCCAGGTCTACGACCCGGTCACTGAGGTTCAGCGACACCGTCACCTCGGGATGCTGCTCGCGGAACCAGGGCACCAGCGGCGCCACGTGGCGGCGGCCAAAGCCGGCCGGCGCTGTAATGCGCAAATGACCGCTGGCCTGCACCCCGCCGGCCGAGACGCTGGCCTCGGCCTGGGCCAGATCGGCCAGCACGCGTTGGCAGTCCTCCAGAAACGCGCTGCCCTCGTGCGTCAGGCTGATACGCCGGGTGGTGCGCAGCAGCAGCTTGACGCCGAGTCGTTCCTCCAGCGCATCGAGCCGCCGGCCGATGATGGCCGGCGCCACGCCCTCGGCCTTGGCGGCCGCGGTCAGGCTGCCGCGGGTGACGACGGCGACAAAGGTTTCCAGCTGCTTGAATTGGGCCATGCCGGATTATCCGCACGCCGGGAACTTATAAGAAATAGGGCTCTGGCGCACAAAATACCGGCGCCAACAGCTATTAATTCAATAGCAAACTAGCGGCTGTGCGAGTACAGGGTCTGGCCGCTGCACGGCAGCGCCGCCTGCAGTACGCTGCCGCTGGAGGACTCGGTCATCACCAGCGTATGCGTGCCGGGCCGGAACGCCAGGTTGGTCAGCGTGCTGCCAGTTGGGCTGCGCACGAAATGCGTGACTTCGCCGCGCGGATTCAGCACAAAGGCGCCGCCCAAGCTCGCATGCGCGACCACCAGGCTGCCGTCCGCCGCCAGCGCCAGGCCGTCAGGCCCGCTGCTGCCAAAGAAAGTCTGGAAGGCGCCGACCTTGCTGAGCGCGCCGTCGGGCAACAGCGGCGCGCGCCAGACCTGGTTGCCGCGCGTCACCGCCAGGTACAGCAAATTGCCCTCGGCGTTCAGCACCAGGCCGTTCGGGCTCGGCGCATTCGCCAACAACAGGTCGAGCCGGCCGTCGGGGCTCCATCGGTAGACCCGGCCCGTGGGGTCGTGCAGGCCGGTCTGCCCCTGGTCGGTGAAGTACAGGCGGCCTTGCAGGTCAAACGTCAGGTCGTTCACGCCTTTGAAGGATTCGCTGTTGCGGTGGCCGAGCACGGTGCGCAGCTCGCCGCTGGCCAGGTCCAGGCGCAGGATGCCCCGACGGTAGTCGGCAATCCACAGGTTGCCATCGGCGTGCAGGGCCAGACCGTTCGGCCAGCCTTCGTACTGCAGCACCAGTTGCCATTCCAGTGCCGGCGTGATGCGGAAGATGCGGCCGTAGGGAATGTCGGTCACGTACAGATTGCCAGCGCGGTCGAACACCGGGCCTTCGAGAAAGCTGTCCAGCACATGGCCGGGCTTGTTGGCGTCGACCCAGTCGGTGCGGCGCGGCTGGCGCAAGGCGTCGGGCAGGCGCGTCAGCAGCTCGGCTTCAATGGTTTGCGGCGGAATGCCGGAAAGGTTCCACATGGCGGCTTACTCCGGCTTCACGCCAGCCGCCTTGGCAACGGCACCCCAGCTCTGGGTCTGCTGCTTGACGAACTGGCCGAAGTCGGCACTGGACATGCCGCCGGGCGCGGCGCCCTGCTGGGCCAGCCGCTCCTGGAAGCCGGGGTCGGCCAGGGCCTTTTTCACCTCGGCCTGCAGCTTGGCGACGATCTCGGGTGGCGTGCCCTTGGGTGCGGCCAGGCCAAACCAGTTGGTCACGGCGTAGCTGGGCAGGCCGGCTTCCTTGAAGGTCGGCACCTCGGCCAGTGAAGCCAGGCGCTTGTCTCCGGTCACCGCCAGGGCCCGCACCTTGCCGCCCTTGACCACCGGGATCGCCGTGGGGCTGGCGGTGATCAGGATGTCCACCTGCCCCGACATCACGCCCAGCATGGCCTCGCCCGCGCCCTTGTAGGGGATGTGGGTGATGAACAGCTTGCCCTCCTTCTTGAACAGCTCGGCCGCCAGATGGGTGGAGCTGCCGTTGCCGGCCGAGCCGAAGTTGAGCTTGCCAGGGTTCTTCTGCGCAAAGGCCAGCAGCTCGGGCAAGGTCTTGTACGGCGAGGCGGCGGGCACCACCAGCACCACCGGGGTCTGGGCGATGGTGGTCACCGGCACCAGGTCGTTCGCATGGTCCCAGGGCAGCTTGGCGAACAGGCTGGGCAGCATGGCGTAGGTGGTGTCGTTGGTCAGAAAGGTAGCGCCGTCGGGCGCGGCCTTGGCCACGGCATTCGTGCCGATGGTGCCGCTGGCGCCGGTCTTGTTTTCGACGAAAAAGGACTTACCGGTCTGCTCGGTCAGCTTCTGGGCGATCTGCCGGGCCGCGTAGTCGGTGGTACCGCCGGGCGCATACGGCACGACGATACGCACTGGCTTGTCGGGCCAGCCGGATGTTTGGGCCAATGCGGCGCTAGCGCATACAGAAGCTGCGCAGGCAGCTATCAATTTCATAGTTTTTAGGTACATTTTTCGGATCTCCGGGAGGGTCTTCAGGGGGCAGTCAGCGCGGCAATTTCGGCGTCGCCATAGCCCAGCTCGCGCAGCAGCTCGGCGCTGTGCTCGCCCAGGCGCGGCGGATTCAGGCGGATGCCGGGGCGCTGGCCGTCGAGCGTCAGCGGCAGCAACACCACCTTGGTGCTGCGGCCGTCGGGCAGGGTGATGGGCGCCAGGCCGCCGGTGGCGTTCAGGTGCGGGTCGTCCAGCAGGTCGTGCGGGCGGGTGATGGGGGCGAAGGGCAGCGCATGCTTTTCGAACACGGCCGAGATTTCGGCGGCGCTGAAAGCCGCCAGGCGCTCGCGCAGCAGCGGCAGCATCCAGTCTCGCGCATGGACCCGGTCGTTGTTGCTGGCCAGGCGGGTATCGGCCTGCAGGTCGGCAAAGCCGAAGGCGGTGCAAAAGGTGGCCCAGGCCGAGTCGCTGACCACGGCCAGGAAGATCTGCTCGCCGTCCTTCACCTGGAACACGTCGTAAATCGCCCAGGCCGAGATGCGCGCCGGCATGGGCGCGGCCGGCTTGCCGGTGACGGCGAACTGCATCATGTGCTGGGCCACGAGGAATACGTTGTTCTCGAACAAGGCGCTTTGCACCTCCTGGCCAAGGCCGGTCTTCTCGCGCTGGGCCAGCGCCGCCATGGCGCCGATCGCGCCGAACATGCCGCCCATGATGTCGTTGACGCTGGTGCCGGCGCGCAGCGGGTCGCCGGGCCGGCCCGTCATATAGGCCAGGCCGCCCATCATCTGCACCACCTCGTCCAGCGCGGTGCGGTGGTCGTAGGGGCCGGGCAAAAAGCCCTTGTGGCTGATGTAGATCAGGCGCGGGTTCAGCGTCTTCAGGCTCGCATAGTCCAGGCCCAGCTTGGCCATGGTGCCGGGTTTGAAGTTCTCGCTGACGATGTCGGCGGTGGCGATCAGCCGCAGCGCGGCCTCTTTGCCAGCCGGCGTTTGCAGATCGAGTGCCAGGCTTTTCTTGTTGCGGTTGAACATAGGGAAGAAGCCCGCCCCCGAGCCCATCAGCTTGCGCGTGGCATCGCCCTCGCGGCCATGGCCTATGGGCTCGACCTTGATCACCTCGGCGCCCAGGTCGGCCAGGAGCATGCCGCAGGACGGGCCCATCACCATGTGGGTGAATTCGACGACGCGGATGCCGGCATACGGGAGGGTGTTGGGTTCAGACATTCTGGAATCCTTAGACAAAATTTTTAGGTAAGCCGGCTTCGGGCGTCATGCCGTAGATAGGTTCGCCCGGCAAGCCGGCCTGCAGCGGTGCGCGGGCGGCCATGAGTTTTTCGATATCGATGCCGGTGTCTATGCCCATGGCTTCGAACATGAACACCAGGTCTTCGCTCACCACATTGCCCGAGGCGCCAGGCGCATACGGGCAGCCGCCGAGTCCGCCCAGCGAGGCATCAAAAGTACGCACGCCTACGTCATAAGCCGCCAGGCAGTTCGCCAGGCCCAGGCCGCGGGTGTTGTGCATATGGGCGGCGCCGGTCTTGTCGCCGATCTCGGCGCGCACCAAGTTAAACAGGCGCCGCACCTGGCCGGGATTGGCCATGCCGGTGGTGTCGGACAAACCCACCTCGTCCACCCCGGCGCGCACCAGCTCGGCGGCCAGCCAGACCACGTCCTCATCGGCGACCCGGCCCTGCAGGGTGCAGCCGAAGGCGGTGGACATGCCGACCTCAATCGGCACCTGCGGCGCGGTCGCATTGCGCAGGGCGACGATGCGCGCCACCTCGGCCAGCATCTCCTCGCGGGTCTTGCGCACATTGGCCAGCGAATGGGCGGCGCTGGCGGACACCGGAATCGTCAGCTTGTGCACGCCGGCCTGTAGCGCGGCCTCGGCGCCGCGTGCATTCGGCACCAGGGCCATCACGGTCCAGCCGGGCAAGGCCAGCGCATGGCGCACGACATCGGCCACATCGGCCATTTGCGGCAGCAGCTTGGGCGGCACGAAGGAGCCGACCTCGATCTCGCGCAGGCCGCTGGCATGCAAGGCGTCGATCCAGCGCAGCTTGTGGGCGGTGGACATGGTGGCTTTCACCGACTGCAGGCCGTCGCGCGGGCCGACTTCGCTGACCAGAACGGAGGGATTGGTATTTTTCATAATATTCTGTAAGATAGAACAATATTCTTTCTATTGAAATAATCACAGCTTCCCGCTGTGCTGTCAACCCATGCCACGCAAAGCCCAAACCGAATCCCTGGCCGATAGCCATGCCGCCCCCGGAGGCGCTGCCGCGGTAGACCGCGCGCTGACCCTGCTGTCGTCCTTCCGCAGCGGCGACCTGGCGCTGGGCCTGGCCGAGCTGGCCGAGCGCACGCGCTTGTACAAAAGCACGGTGCTGCGCCTGCTGGCCTCGCTGGAGCATGCGCACCTGGTGCAGCGCCTGGACGATGGCCGCTACGCGCTGGGCGCCGAGGTCGCACGCCTGCACAGCGTCTACCAGGCGGCGTTTTCGCTCGACCGTGTCGTGCTGCCGGTGCTGCGCCAACTGGTCGCCGCCACCGGCGAGAGCGCGGCCTACCATGTGCGCCAGGGCGATGTACGCTTGTGCCGCTACCGGGTCGATTCGCCGCACCCGATCCGCGACCACATCAAGGCCGGCGACGTGCTGCCGCTGGAGCACGGCACCGGCGGCCGGGTGCTGACCGCCTTCGGCAGCGACAGCAAGCAAGCCGCACAGGACCGGGCCTTGTACGCCCAGATCCGGGCCCAGGGCTACTACACCGCCGTGGGCGACCGGCTCGCCGAGGTGGCCGGCATCTCGGCGCCAGTGTTTGACAGCGCGGGCGCCATTGCCGCCGCCGTCACCCTGACCATGCCCGCGCACCGCTACGACGAGCGCTATGTGGTCCATGTGCTGGAGGCTGCACGCAGCCTGGGCGGCCAAGTCTGATTCCATCCATTTAAGTCACATATAAATACAATTTAATCCAGTTAATGCGCCTTAAAGGTTCGAATACAGTAGGCCTATCGTTTGCTTTAATTACCCCCATCTCCATCGCAAAGGCGCACACCATGACCGCACGCACGACACGCCACCAGCTCCAGGTAGCCACCGTTCTGGAACGCTTCATCGAAGAAAAAGTGCTGCCCGGCACGGGCGTGGACAGCGCCAAGTTCTGGGCCGGTTTCGATGCCATCGTGGCCGACCTGGCGCCGAAGAACATCGCCCTGCTAGCCGAGCGCGATCGCCTGCAAATTGAGCTGGATACCTGGCACAAAGCCCACCCCGGCCCGATCACCGATATGCCGGCCTACCGGGCTTTCCTGGAATCCATCGGCTACCTGGTGCCCATGCCCGCCCAGGTAACGGCCACCACCAGCAATGTCGATGCCGAACTGGCCCTGCAAGCCGGCCCGCAGCTGGTGGTGCCGGTGCTGAATGCGCGCTACGCGCTGAACGCCGCCAATGCGCGCTGGGGCAGCCTGTACGACGCGCTGTACGGCACGGATGCGATTTCTGAGGCCGGCGGTGCCGAAAAAGGCAAGGGCTACAACCCGGTGCGCGGCGCCAAGGTCATCGCCTTCGCCCGCCAGGTGCTGGACCAGGCCGCGCCGCTGGCCAATGGCTCGCACAAGGAGGCCACCGGCTACAGCGTCAAGCATGGCCAACTGGTGGTCACCCTGCACAACAGCAGCACCCACCTCGCGCACCCCGAGGCCTTCATCGGCTACCAGGGCGACGCCGCAGCTCCCAGTTCCATCCTGCTGCAGCACAACGGCCTGCACATCGACATCCAGATCGACCGCAGCACGACCATCGGCAAAACCGACGCCGCCGGCATCAGCGACGTGGTGCTGGAGGCCGCGCTGTCCACCATCCTCGACCTGGAAGACTCGGTCGCCGTGGTCGATGCCGAAGACAAGGTGCTGGCGTATAGCAACTGGCTCGGCATCCAGCTCGGCACGCTGACCGAGGAAGTGCACAAAGGCAACTCCAGCTTCACGCGCCGCCTGAACCCGGACCGTAAATACACCGGCGCGGCGGGAGGCGAAGTGACGCTGCATGGCCGTTCGCTGATGTTTGTACGCAACGTCGGCCATCTGATGGCCAATCCTGCGGTTCTGTACGGCAATGGCCAGGAAATCCCCGAAGGCATTCTGGACGCCATGGTCACCGTGACCATCGCCATGCACGATTTAAAACGCAAGGGCAATTCGCGCACCGGCTCGGTCTACATCGTCAAACCCAAGATGCACGGCCCGGCCGAAGTGGCCTTTGCCTGCGAGCTGTTTGGCCGCGTCGAAGCCGTGCTGGGCCTGCCGGAAAACACCGTCAAGCTGGGCATCATGGACGAAGAGCGCCGCACCAGCGTGAACCTGAAAGCCTGCATCGCCGCCGCCAGCGCGCGCGTAGCCTTCATCAACACCGGCTTCCTGGACCGTACCGGGGATGAAATGCACACCGCCATGCACGCCGGCCCCATGGTGCGCAAGGGCGACATGAAAACCAGCGCGTGGATCCAGGCCTACGAGAAAAACAATGTGCTGGTCGGCCTCAGCTGCGGCCTGCGCGGCAAGGCCCAGATCGGCAAAGGCATGTGGGCCATGCCCGACCTGATGGCCGCCATGCTGGAGCAAAAAATTGCCCACCCCAAGGCCGGCGCCAATACCGCCTGGGTGCCCAGCCCCACCGGTGCCACCCTGCACGCCCTGCACTACCACCAGGTCAAGGTGTCGGACATCCAGATCCAGCTGGAAAAGATCGACGCCAACGCCGAACGCGAAACCCTGCTGAACGGCCTGCTGACCATCCCCGTCAGCGCCGCTCCGCACTGGAGCGCCGCCGAGAAGCAGCAGGAGCTGGACAACAACGCCCAGGGCATTCTGGGCTATGTGGTGCGCTGGGTCGACCAGGGCGTGGGCTGCTCCAAGGTGCCCGACATCCACAATGTCGGCCTGATGGAAGACCGCGCCACCCTGCGCATCAGCAGCCAGCACATGGCGAACTGGTTGCTGCACGGCGTGGTCACCAAGGCGCAGATCACCGAAACCTTCGAGCGCATGGCCGCGGTCGTGGACGGACAGAATGCGGGTGATTCCTTGTATACGAACATGGCAGGGAATTTCGGCAACTCGGCGGCCTACAAGGCGGCCTGCGATCTGGTGTTCAAGGGCCTGGAGCAGCCCAGCGGCTATACCGAGCCGCTGCTGCACGCCTGGCGCCTGAAGGTGAAAGCAGGTACGGCCTGAGTGGATCGCTATGGAATCAGTAGCTACCTGCGCTTATAAAATAAGCGCAGAAACCTGATTTCATGCGTAAAAATGGCACCTGCGGGTGCCATTTGTTTTTGCTATTTAAATAGTAGCTGCCTGCGCAGACTGTATCTGCGCAAAAGGCATATTTCATGCCATAAATGCAAAACGGCAGCCTGGGCTGCCGTTATACCGGGGTCTCACCGCGCCGGGTTTGCCGGGCTGGCGGGAAATACCCCGTTGGGAATCAACGGGCTGGCATGCGGCGACGATCGCGGTCGTCGGAAGGCCAGTTGTATTCGGTGGTACGTTGCGTGGTGCTCATGGGGAATCTCCTTGTGCATCTACAACGAACCGCCGCCCCCCGCGGTTGACAATCTTTTTACAAGTTTTTTACCGGCTGCGCAGCCGCCAGGCCTCAAACCGTGACGGATTCCACAAAAACATGGGCCTGGCCCATCACGGTAATCTGCACGGTCGCGCCCAGCGGCGGGATGTGGATGGCCGGGGTGCGCACCAGCAGGGGCGCCGTACCCGCCTGGGCCTCGCCCAGCAGGCGCACCGTCAGACCGCACAGCGCACCGCCAAAGTCGATGTCTTCCACCACGCCGTAGCTGGCCTCGGCATCCAGGTCCAGCGGCTCGGCCGGCACCTGGGTCAGCTGCAACTGCTCGGGGCGCAGCATGATCTGCGCCGCACCGCGGCGCTGCGCGTCGTCAGCCGCCACCACGCCCAGCGCGCAGGTCGCCCAGCCCTGGGCCAGCTGGGCCGGCAACACGATGGTTTCGCCCAAAAATTGCGCCGTGGCCGGGTCGCTCGGGCGCAGGTACAGCGCGTGCGGCGGGCCGACCTGGGCCAACTGGCCAGCACGCATCACGGCCACCTGGTCGGCGAACGACAGGGCTTCGGCCTGGTCGTGGGTGACCAGGATGGTGGTGATGCCGGCCGCGCCCAGCAGCTGGGCCACGGCCTTGCGGGTGCTGGCGCGCAGGCCGGTGTCGAGAGCCGAAAACGGCTCGTCCAGCAGCATCAGGCGCGGGCTTTGGGCCAGGGCCCGGGCCAGGGCCACGCGCTGCTGCTGGCCGCCCGACAGCTCGTGCGGGCGGCGCGTCAGCATGGCGGGGTCGAGCGCCACCATCTGCATCAGCTCATGGATGCGCTGGCTGCGTTTCGGGTCGTTGCGGGCCAGGCCAAAGCCGACGTTGTCGGCCACGCTGAGATGCGGAAACAGCGCGCCCTCCTGCGGCACAAAGCCGATGCCGCGCCGGTGGGCGGGAATGGAGTCCGGGCCATTCGCCAGCACCTGGCCGCCCAGGGTGACGCGGCCGACATCGGGCGCCTCGAAGCCGGCAATGATGCGCAGCAGCGTGGTCTTGCCCGAGCCAGACGGCCCGACGATGGCGGTGCGGCTGCCGGCAGGCACATGCAGGTCCACCCCGGCCAGGGCTAGCATGGGGCCGTAGCTTTTGCGCACCGCGTGTAATTCAAGAAAACTCATCGTCCAGCGGTCCGTTTCGATTGCACGTATAAAAGCCAGGTCAGCGGCATGGACAGCAGCACCATGGTCAGCGCATAGGGCGCAGCCGCCGCGTAGTCGATCTCGCTGCTGAAGGCCCAGAAGGCGGTGGCCAGGGTTTGCGTGCCGGTGGGTGCCAGCAGCAAGGTGGCCGTCAATTCATTGGTAATGCCCAGCGACACCAGGGCCATGCCGGCCGCCGCGCCCGGGGCGGCCAGCCGCATCGTCACCGACCACAGCGCCTGCGCGGGCGAACGGCCCAGACTGCGGGCCGCGTATTCCAGCTCGATAGGCGCCTGGGCGATGCCGGCGCGCAGGCTGACCAGCGCCCGTGGCAAAAACATCAGCATATAGGCCAGCAAGATCGTCGCAGCAGTCTGGTACAGCGGCAGCGCCACCCGCACGGTGATGGTGACCAGCGCCAGCGCCACCACCACGCCCGGCAGAGAGCCGACCATGTAGTTGCAGGCCTCCAGCACGCGCTGCAGCTTGCCCGGCGCGCGGATCGACAGCCAGGCCATGGGGACGGAGACCAGCGTGGTCAGCAGCCCGCCCACCAGCGCCAGCAGCAGGGTCTGGCCCAGGGCCGCGCCCATGGCATCCAGCTGCCAGACGGCGCTGCCGCCGGCAATCAGCCAGCGGCCCAGGGTGAAAAACGGTACGCCCAAGGCCAGCACGGTGGTGGCAAACGGCAGCAGCCAGGCCAGCACGGTGTAACGGCCCAAACGGCTGCGCAGTGGCATGCGGGCCGCGCCGGTGCCGACGCGCGCATAGCGCTCGCTACCGCGCACGCCCGACTCCAGCCCCAGCAGCACAAAGCAGCAGACCACCAGCACGCCGGCCAGCATATTGGCCGCCGGCCCGTTGTAGGTGGACTGGAACTGGTCAACGATGGCGGTGGTGAAGGTGTCGAACCGGATCATCACGAACAGACCGTACTCGGCCAGCAGGTGCAGGCCGACCAGCAGCGCACCGCCGCACAGGGCCAGCCGCAGCTGCGGCAGCACCACCCGGAAGAACACGCCCCAGGGGCCGAGGCCCAGCGAGGCAGCGGCATCTTCCATGCCCGGGTCGAGCCGGCGCAGCGCGGCCGACAAAGGCAAGTACATGAACGGGAAATAAGCAATCACCGACACCAGCACGCCGCCCAGCAGGCCGTGCAGGCTGGGCGCCACCGTCATCCAGGCATAGCTGTGGACGAAAGCCGGCACTGCCAACGGCGCCACGGCCAGCCAGGACCAGGTGCGGGCGCCAGGCAGATCGCTGCGTTCGGTCAGCCAGGCCAGTGCCAAGGCCAGCACCGCGCACAAGGGCACGGTAATGACCACCAGCAGGGCGGTGTTGACCAACAATTCGCCGACCCGCGGGCGGAATACCAGGGGCGCCGCCACATCCCAGCCGGTCTGCCAGGCCACCCAGACCACAAAGCCCAGCGGCAGCAGCGCAAACAAGGACACCAGCACCGCCGCCGACCCGACCCAGGAAAAGCCCCTGGGGCCACGGCGGCGCAGGCCATGCAGCGGCGCACCTAGGGAGGCAGATGCACGGGGGAGGGCCGAAGGAACGACTGACACCGGAGGTTTACAGCAGGCCGGCCTGTGTCATCAGGTCCGACACCTTTTTGCTGTTCAGCTTGGATGGATCGACCTTGGGCGCTTGCAGCTCGGCCAGCGGCACCAGCTTGGGATGGGACTGCGCGCCCACGCCCACGGCGTATTCATACGAGTCGCCGGTCTTCAGAATCTCTTGGCCGCCCTTGCCTGCCACCCATTTGACGAAGGCCTGGGCCTGGGCTGCATGCTTGCTGGTGGCCAGCACGCCACCGCCGGAGATGCTGACGAAAGCGCCCGGATCTTCGTTGCGGAAGTAGTACAGGCCGGTGTTCTTGCTGTTCTCACCGGTCTTGGCCTGGTCGCCGAAATGGTAGTAGTGGTAGATCACGCCGCC
The DNA here is from genome assembly GCF_031458075.1 of Rhodoferax ferrireducens. Lineage (GTDB taxonomy): Bacteria > Pseudomonadota > Gammaproteobacteria > Burkholderiales > Burkholderiaceae_C > Rhodoferax_B > Rhodoferax_B ferrireducens_A. The sequence goes on from NZ_JAVDXT010000007.1 coordinate 153,623, forward strand.
GTCGATCTGGCCGGCGTTGACCGCCTTCATCACCGTGCTATTGCCCTTGTAGGGCGTGGCGTTTTCCTTCATGGCCTTGAGCCAGCCGGCAGTGACGGTCTCGCCCTTCAGTTCCAGCAGCGCACTGACGATGGCCTGGAAGTCGGCGCCCGAGGGGGACGCCGCCCAACGGCCCTTCCAGCTGGGGTTGGCCAGGTCCAGCATGGACTTGGGCAACTGCTCTGCCGTCAGCTTGCTCTTGTTGTAGACAAACACGGTGGTGCGGGCCGCCACACCGATCCAGCGGCCATGCGATGGACGGAAGTTGGCCGGCACCTGGGCCAGCGTGGCTGCGTCCAGCGGCGCGAACAGACCGGCCGCGTCCACCAAGGCCATGGCGGGCGAGTTTTCGGTCAGAAACACGTCGGCCGGTGAGGCCGCGCCTTCTTGCACCAGCTGGTTGCCGAGCTCGCTGTCGCCACCGTTGCGCATGGTGACCTTGATGCCGGTTTCCTTGGTGAAGCCATCGGCCCAGGCCTGGGTCAGGCTGACGTGCTGCGCGTTGTACACCACCAGGCTGTCAGAACCTTGTGCCAGCACCACCAGAGGAGCGGCCAGCATGCTAGCGGCCAACGCGACGGCGCGGGCCAGGAACGGAAGAGATATTTTCATGAAAACACTTCAGATGGAGGGTGGACGCAGGCGCCAAAACGCAGACGGAATGGGCGCCAGGGCTGCAAATAAGAACTACTTGCATCTGAATTGTACTGCGCTCCCCGCGCCTGCCGGAGGCGAGGTACTGAGAGGCCACAGGGTTTGTCGATCTTTACATCAATCTACCCGGGCGCTGCGCGTGCGGGCACCGGACTTGGACTGGCGGCGCTTGCGTTTGCGGGCGGCCTTCATACGGGAATAGGCCAGCATCACGCGGGCACCGTAGATCACGATGTACATCAACGCCGCCGCAATCAGCCAGGGCGTGACCTCGCGCACCAGGGCGGAAAACAGGAACGAAGCCTGCGCCTCTTCGAGCTTGCGCTGCTCTGCCGTCAAGGGCGCGGCCCGCACCCCCATGCGCGGCTCACTGCCGGACTGCGCCTCGGCGCGGCGGGCCATCTCCGCTCCGCCCTCCTGTGCATCGGCCAAGGAACCCGAAGCATTGCTATTCAGTTCGGAATTCAGGGTGTGCAAGGCGTCCACCACACCGCTGGAGTTGGCCAGATCTTTCAGGCTCGAGCGCAGTGACTCAGGCTCGGCAAGACCAGAGGTGCTGGCCGGCTCGGCTCGGGGCATGGGCAGCTCGGGGCTGCCGCTACGGGCCGGGGCCTCGGCCGACTTGGCCGCAGTGGCTTTGGCCGGCGCATCGGCCACCGCCAAGGCGCCGACATCGACGGTTGGCGCCTCGGCAACAGGCTGAGACTGGAAAACGGAAGCGGGCTGGTCGGCTATGGGTACGGCCCAGGCGGCGGCGGTCAAGCCCCAGCCGACGAGCAGAGTGAGGCACCCAACGAGCTTGTGGCGCCCGCTACCGACCCGCATGTCCATGATTTGTCTCCAAACGCGAAGATCCGGCAGCCCCCGCCAAGCCGTGGATCGGGGCCGTATCCGGTCTGCGTATTGTTATTTGATGCATTTGATTTTATGAGAAAGACGGACCTAATAGCACATACCGAACAGCACTTTCACCCGTTCAGAAGGTATACAAAAGCATAGCCAAATACTATTCAATATGTAGCAACTACTGCACATATGCCATGCTTAAATGCCTGGTTTCCTATAAATTGGGTAGCTGATGCCTGCTGCCATCCGCCCCACGCCCATGTCCCCCGCCGTCGATCCCCGCTATTGCCCGCTGTGCGGCCAGCCCAACCAGTGCGCCATGGAGCTGGCGCGCAGCACCAATCTGCCACCCGCGCCCTGCTGGTGCCTGCAGCAGCCCATCGCCCCAGAGACACTGGCGCAGATCGACCCGGCAGCGCTGGACCGGGCCTGCCTGTGCCCGCGCTGCGCCGCATTGCCCGCCAGCAGCCGCCGCCAACCACCTTCCGCATCTTGAGCCCGCACATCCCTACCGCCGATCTGAAAGCCCGCTACGGCGAGCGTTACCGCTGGCTGCTATTGCTGGCGGTGATGATCGGCACCATGGCGTCCATCATGTCGTCCACCATCGTCAACGTGGCGGTGCCGGACATGAGCCACCACTTCACCCTCGGGCCGTCGCGCGCGCAGTGGGTCACTTCCGGCTTCATGGTGGCCATGACGGTGTCCATGCTGACCACGCCCTGGCTGCTAGCCCGCTACGGCTACCGGCGCACCTACGCCGGCGCCATGTGGCTGCTGCTGGTCGGTGGCATCGCCGGCGGCCTGGCCGGCGACTACGGCCTGGTGCTGGCGGCCCGCGTGGCCGAAGGGCTGGCGGCCGGCGTGGTGCAGCCGATACCGGCCATCATCATCCTGCGCGCCTTCGAGCCGCACGAGCAGGGGCGCGCCAGCGGCCTGTTCGGCATGGGCGTGGTGCTGGCGCCGGCCATAGGCCCCAGCATCGGCGGCATCCTGGTCGATCTGTTCGGCTGGCGCTCGATCTTCTTCATGGTGGTGCCGTTCTGCCTGGTGTCTCTGTGGATGGCGCGCAAGTTCGTACCCACCACCGCGCCCGGTGGCGCGCTGGCCAGCAGCGGTGCTTCGCTGGACTGGCGCGGCCTGCTGCTGGCTGCGGTCGGCACGCTGTGCCTGCTCAACGGCATGGTGCAGCTGCGCAGCGGCACGCTGTCGGTGGCCGGCCTGCTATTGCTGGGCGCGCTGCTGGCGGTGGTGGGCTTCATCGCCTGGCAGCGGCGCCTGGCCGCCCGGGGCGGGGCGCCGCTGATGGACCTGGCGTTGTTCGGCTACCGGCCATTCGCCATGGGCAGCATCGTGGCGGTGATCTACGGCACCGCGCTGTTTGGCTCCACCTATCTGCTGCCGGTGTACATGCAGGTGGGGCTGGGCCTATCGGCGTCTTACGTGGGCGCCATCCTGCTGCCGGCGGGGCTGGTGCTGGCGGCCACCATCGCCTTCGTCGGCCGGCTGGCCGACAAGCAGCCGACCTATCTGCTGGTCAGCATAGGCCTGGCGCTGTTGGCCAGCTCGTTCGCGCTGATGGTGACCATTGCCCTGGGCAGCCCGATCTGGATGCTGGTGCTGTGGGCGGTGCTGGGGCGCATCGGCCTGGGTTTCATCCTGCCGTCGCTGAACCTGGGCGCCATGCGGCCGCTGGACAAGGCTTTGATCCCGCAGGGCTCGAGCGCGATCAACTTTCTGCGCATGCTGGGCGGCGCCACCGGCGTCAGCCTGTGCGGTATCGTGCTGGAATGGCGGCTGGCCGCGCATGGCGACTCGTTTGCGAACCCGGTTACCAGCCCGGAGCGGCTGATGGCGTTTAATGAGTCGTTCCTGATGCTGGCGGCGTTGTGCGCGCTGGCCCTTGTCGCCGCCTGGCAGCTGCGTACCCCGAAAGCCTGAAACCATGTGCCAACTCCTGGGAATGAACTGCAACACACCGACCGACGTGGTGTTCAGCTTCAGCGGCTTTGCCGAACGCGGCGGCCGCACCGACCACCACAGCGACGGCTGGGGCATCGCCTTTTTCGAAGGCCGTGGCCTGCGCCATTTTGTCGACCACCAGGCGGCCTGTGAGTCGCCAGTGGCGGCGCTGATCCGCCAGTACCCGATCAAGAGCCGCAACGTGATCGCCCACATCCGCAAAGCCACGCAGGGCGTGGTGGCACTGGAGAACTGCCACCCGTTCGTGCGCGAACTCTGGGGCCGCTACTGGGTGTTCGCCCACAACGGCGACCTGAAGGACTTCCACCCGCGGCTGCATGCCAGCTTCCAGCCGGTGGGCAATACCGACAGCGAGCGCGCGTTCTGCTGGATCATGCAGGAGCTGGCCAAGTCGCACGCCGGCGTACCCAGCGTGGCCGAACTGACGCTGACCCTGCGCGAGCTCAGCCAGCGCATCGCCCGCCACGGCACCTTCAACTTTTTGCTGAGCAACGGCGAGGCGCTGTGGGCCCATGCATCCACCCAGCTGCACTATGTGGAGCGCAAACACCCGTTTGCCCACGCCACGCTGAAAGACGAAGACCTGAGCGTCAACTTTGCCGAGCACACCAGCGCCAACGACCGCGTGGCCATGGTGGCCACCGCGCCGCTGACCAGCAACGAAGAATGGACGGCCTTCGCCACCGGCGAACTCAAGGTGTTTGTCGACGGCGCCCTGGTCGGCTGAACCTGGGCGCTATGCTTTAGATAGCTGCCAGCGCAGGTAGTACCTGCGCCAGAGCCTGATTTTCTTTAAACCGCCAGCGCGGCTTCCAGCGCGTCGATGAACAGCGCCGCCACGTCGCAGCCGGTCTGGTCGAAGATTTCCTGGAAGCAGGTCGGGCTGGTGACGTTGATCTCGGTCACGCAGTCGCCGATCACGTCCACGCCCACCAGCAGCAGGCCGCGCGCCGCCAGGATCGGGCCCAGGGCTTCGCCGATTTCGCGGTCGCGGTTGGACAGCGGCTGGGCCACACCCTTGCCGCCCACCGCCAGGTTGCCGCGCACCTCGCCGCCCTGTGGAATCCGCGCCAGGCAGTAGGGCACGGGCTTGCCGCCGATCACCAGCACGCGCTTGTCGCCCAGCGCGATCTCGGGCAGGAACTTCTGCACCATCACGCTCTCGGCGCCGTTCTTGTTCAGCGTCTCGATGATGCCGCCCAGGTTCAGGCCGTCTTCCTTGACGCGGAAGATGCCCATGCCACCCATGCCGTCCAGCGGCTTCAAGATGATGTCCTTGTGCTCGGCGTGGAAGCGGCGGATCGCCTCGGCGCTGCGCGTCACCAGGGTCGGGCCGCTGAACTGCGGGAACTCCATGATGGCCAGCTTTTCCGGGTGGTCGCGCAGCGCGCGCGGCTTGTTGAACACCTTGGCACCTTCGCGCTCGGCCTGCTCCAGCAGGTGGGTGGCATAGAAGAATTCGGAGTCGAACGGCGGGTCCTTGCGCATGATGATGGCGCCAAAGTCCTTCAGCGCGCGCGGGCTGTTGGCAAACAGCGGCTGGCTGACGCTGAACCAGTCGGTCTTGTCGCCGGTGAGGTGGATGTCGCGCACCTGGGCCGTCACCACGCCACCGGTCTGCCACTGCAGGTCTTGCGGCTCACAGGCCGAGATGCTGTGGCCGCGCCGCTGCGCCTCGCGCATCATCACGAAGGTGGTGTCCTTGTAGATCTTGAAAGACTCGAGGGGATCGGCGACGAAGAGGATGTTCATGGAAGCTTTCAAACAGGATGTCACACAGCGGGACGGCGGTACTGTTGCACAAACAGCGCCAGCGCGCCGGCCACCACGCCCCAAAAGGCCGAGCCGACACCGGCCATCACCACGCCGCTGAGCGTGACCAGGAAAGTGATGGTAGCGGCCTCGCGGTGCTGGATGTCGTGCAGCGCGGCGGCCAGCGCGTTGCCTATGGTGCCCAGCAGCGCCAGCCCGGCGATGGCGGCGATCAGCTCGCGCGGAAACGCCGTCAGCAGGCCGGTGATCGCCGCGCCGAAGATGCCGATCAGCACGTAGATGACGCCGCAGCACACGGCCGCGGTGTAGCGCTGGGATTTGTTGGCATGCGCCTCGGGGCCCATGCAGATGGCGGCGGTGATCGAGCTCAGGCACAGCGCAAACGCGCCGAACGGCGCCAGCACCAGGGTCGCCAGGCCGCTGAGGGTGATCAGCTTGGAGATCGGCATGTCGTAGTGGGCTGCGCGGATCGCTGCCACGCCGGGCAGGTTCTGCGAGGCCATGGTCACCACGAACAGCGGCAAAGCCATGCCGACCATGGCCGCCCAGCTGAACTGCGGCGCCACAAACACCGGCGTTGCCAAGGAAAATACGATGTTGGCGCTGACCACCTCTCCGCGGGCAGCTACAAAAGCAATAGCAGACAGCAAGGTCAGCACCACCGCGTAGCGCGGCCACCAGCGCCGGGCCAGCAAATACACCGCCAGCATCAGCAGCACCAATGGCAGGGCCGACTGGGCCGCCACGAAACCGTTCAGCCCGAAACGCGCCAGCACGCCGGCCAGCAGGGCCGCAGCCACCGCCATGGGAATGCGGTCCATCACCTTCTCAAACCAGCCGGTGATGCCGCACAGCGCAATCAGCATGGCGCTGACCATGAAAGCCCCGACCGCCTCGGCCATGCTGAAGCCGCCGGCCACGGCCGCGGTGGCGATCACCGCCGCGCCCGGGGTCGACCAGGCAATCATCACCGGCTGGCGCAGCCACAGCGAAGGCAACAAGGTGCACAAGCCCATGCCCAGGCCCAGCGCCCACATCCAGGAGGTCGTTTGCGCGGGCGTGGCATGCAGCGCCTGGGCCGCCTGGAACACCACGGCCACCGAACTGGTAAAGCCGACCAGCACGGCCACAAAGCCGGCGGTGACGGCGGAGAGATGGAGATCTTTGAAAAAACGCATGCGGGGATTGTCCGCGACGCAAAAAATATACAAAAAATCAACCTCTGGCGCATATTCCACCAGCGCCATAAGCTATCAATTAAATAGCAAACCTCAGGCCCGCCTGGCCAGCCAGCGCAGCAGCTGCAGGACGCGCGGCGTGTACGGCGGATAGACCAGGCCGCCAGCCGACCAGCGCGACTGCAGGAACACCGGCTTTTCCTTGCTGAACTGGCGGAATCCGTATTCGCCGTGGTAATGCCCCTGGCCGGACGGGCCGACGCCGCCGAACGGCAGGCTGTCCTGCGCCAAGTGCACCAGACAGTCGTTGATGGACACGCCGCCCGACAGGGTCTGGGCCAGCACCTGGTCGCGGTGCGCGCTGTCGCTGCCAAACCAGTACAGGGCCAGTGGCTTGTCGCGAGCGTTGACGAAGGCAATCGCCTCGTCCAGCGTGTCGTAGGCCACGATGGGCAGGAGGGGACCGAAGATTTCTTCCTGCAGCACGCGCATGCCGGCGTGCACGTTCAGCAGCAGTACCGGTGCCATCTGTCGCATCTGTCGCATCTGTCGACCATTGCCCGGTTCGAGCTCCAGCACGGTCGCGCCCTGCTGGCGTGCATCGTCCACCAGGCCGTGCAGACGCTGCAGATGGCGTTCACTGGCGATGCTGGTGTAGTCGGGGTTGCCCTGAAACTGGGGGTACAGGCGCTGCATGCTGGCACGCAAGGCCGCCACAAAAGCATCCAGTTGCGGGCGCGGCACCAGCGCGTAATCGGGTGCGATGCAGGTCTGGCCGGCGTTGATCAGCTTGCCCCAGGCCAGCCGCTCCACCCCTTTGCCCAGGTCGCAAGACGCATCGACGATGGCCGGCGACTTGCCGCCCAGCTCCAGGGTCACCGGCGTCAGATTCTTGGCCGCCGCCTGCGCCACCAGCCGTCCCACGGCGGTGGAGCCAGTGAACACCAGGTGGTCGAAGGGCGCGGCGCAAAACGCCTGGCCCAGGGCCGCGTCGCCGGTCAGCACCGCCACTTCTTCCGACGCAAAAAATTCCGCCACCGCTGCCTGCAGCGCATCGGCAAACAAAGGCGTCAGCTCGGACGGTTTGAGCAGCGCGCGGTTCCCCGCCGCCAGCACATCGACCAGCGGCGACAAGGCCAGCAGCAGCGGGTAGTTCCAGGGGCTGACGATGCCCACCACGCCCAGCGGCTGGCGCAGCAGCCGGCTGCGGCCCGGCCAGAAGGTCCAGGCGGTGGCCACCCCGCGCGGCTGCATCCAGGCCCGCAGATGGCTTTGCGCATGGCGGATGGCGGCGCGCAGCGGCACGATTTCGGTCAGCGTGGTCTCGGTGGCCGAGCGGTTGCCAAAGTCCTGGCTGACCGCGGCGGTGAAACGCTCTGCGTAGCTGTCGATCAGTGCGCCCAGGCGCTGCAAGCGGTCCCGCCGCACAGCATGGGCTGGCGCCGGGTCGGCCGCGTGGGCCTGGCGCTGCAGGTCCAGCAGGCATTGGAGCTCGGATTCGGTGGTGTTCATGGTGTGCATAGTGCCAGCCTGGAGAATCCATGGCGGCAAAGGGCCGACACGGATGTGACACACTTCGGTCCCGCCCGCGACATGGGCGACAGACACGGACCTGCCCCACAACAATGACAACGACACGGTTTTTTGACTTTTCCGCGGCGAGCATCGCCACCCTGGCCGAGGCCGATGTAGCCCGCGCCCTGGCCGAAGACGTAGGCCCTGGCGACCTGACGGCGGCGCTGGTCGACCCGGCCCGCCACACCCGGGCCCGCATCCTGGCCCGCGAATCCGCCGTGCTCTGCGGCACGCCCTGGGTCGAGGCCACGCTGCGCCAGGTCGCCCCCACCGCCACCTGGCGCTGGCTGGTGAACGAGGGCCAACGCTGCGCCGCCGACCAGGTGGTGCTGGAGCTCGAAGGCCCGGCCCGGGCCCTGCTGACGGCCGAGCGCACCGCGCTGAACTTTCTGCAGCTGCTCAGTGCCGTGGCCAGCCGTACCGCCCTGCATGTGCAGGCCGTAGCCGGTACCGGCACCCACATCGTCGACACCCGTAAAACCCTGCCCGGCCTGCGCCTGGCGCAGAAGTACGCAGTGCGCGTAGGCGGCGGCACCAACCACCGTATCGGCCTGTATGACGCCGTGCTGATCAAGGAAAACCACATTGCCGCCGCCGGTGGCGTGACCGCCGTGCTGCGCCGCGCCGCCGAACTCGCGCAGCAGGCCAGCTTTGTCGAGATCGAGGTCGAAACCCTGGAGCAACTGGACGAGGCGCTGGACGCCGGCGCCCGCATGGTCTTGCTGGACAACATGGCGCTGCCGATGCTGCATGAGGCCGTGCGCCGCAACACGGCCCGAGGCGACCAGAAGGCGATTCTCGAAATCTCCGGCGGCGTCACGCTGGACGGCCTGCGCGCGTTGGCCGAAACCGGCGTGGACCGCATCTCCATCGGCGGCCTGACCAAGGATGTCAAGGCCACCGACTATTCCATGCGCTTCCAGGATCTATAAGAGGCTCGCCATGCACACCCTGATGGAAGTCGAATACGAGCAACCGACCTCGGAGTCGGTCTGCGCCCCGCGCCACGCCTGGGCCCGCGTGCCGGTCGAGCCCGGCCCGGCCGAGCGCCTGGCGCTGAAAGACCGCATCCGCCGCCTGCTGAAGGAGCGCAACGCGGTCATGGTGTCGCACTACTACGTGCACCCCGATCTGCAGGACCTGGCGGAAGAAACCGGCGGCCTGGTCAGCGATTCGCTGGAGATGGCACGCTTCGGCCGCGACCATGCGGCGCAGACCCTGGTGGTCTCGGGCGTGCGCTTCATGGGCGAGACCGCCAAGATTTTGTCGCCCGAAAAACGCATCCTGATGCCCGATCTGGACGCCACCTGCTCGCTGGACCTGGGCTGCCCTAGCGCCGAATTCAATGCGTTTTGCGACGCCCACCCGGACCGCACCGTGGTGGTCTACGCCAACACCAGCGCCGAGGTGAAAGCCCGCGCCGACTGGCTGGTGACCTCGGGCTGCGCGCTCGACGTGGTGCGGGCACTGAAAGACCAGGGCCACAAGATTCTGTGGGCGCCCGACAAGCACCTGGGCAGCTACATCCAGCGCGAAACGGGCGCCGACATGGTGTTCTGGAACGGGGCCTGCATCGTGCACGACGAGTTCAAGGCCTTCGAGCTCCAGGCGCTGAAAGCCGAGCACCCCGAAGCCAAGGTGCTGGTACACCCCGAGTCGCCCGCCGACGTGGTGGCACTGGCCGATGCCGTGGGCTCGACCTCGGCCATCCTGAACGCCGCACGGACCATGGATGCAACCACCTTCATCGTTGCCACCGACAACGGCATGCTGCACAAGCTGCGCACGCAGAACCCGCACAAGCTGTTCATCGAAGCCCCCACGGCCGGCAACAGTGCCACCTGCAAGAGCTGCGCGCACTGCCCCTGGATGGCGATGAACGGCCTGGCCGGCCTGGCCCAGGTGCTGGAACTGGGCACCAACGAAATCCACATTGACCCCGCGCTGGGCCTGCGCGCCCGCGTGCCTATCGACCGCATGCTGGCCTTCACCGCAGCCCTGAAAAACGGCCAGCCCACCACCGGCCTGGTGCCGCATATCGGCGCAGCCTGATGGACGGTATCACCGCGCTGGTCGACTTCAGCGATCCTTCGCAGCCCGACGCGCCGCGGCTGCGCCATGCATTTGGCACGCCGCTGCAGACGCTGGTAGCCCACACGCGGGACCAGGTGCGGCCGCTGCTGGATGCCGTGCAGGCGGCCAGCGACCAAGGGCAATGGTGCGTGGGCTATCTGCAGTACGAGGCCGCGCCGGCCTTCGATGCGGCGCTGGCGGTGCATGCCGCCGATGGGCCGCTGGCCTGGTTCGCGGTATTCGACAAACCCCTGCCCTGGCCTGAGCTTGCTGTAGGCCCTGCGCAGATCGATTGGCAAAGCTTTATCGCCCGCGCGGATTTCGACGCCGCAATGGCAACGCTGCTACAGGCGATTGCCGATGGCGAGCTGTACCAGATGAACCTGACGGCGCAGATGCAGGGCAGCTTCAGCGGCGCACCGCAGGCCTTGTTCGCCGCCTTGCAGCGTGCCCAGCCGGGCGGCTATGCGGCGTTCATCGATACCGGCCATACCGGCAATATGCAAATCCTGTCAGTCTCACCCGAACTGTTTTTCGACTGGCGCGACGGCAATATCCTGGCCCGCCCGATGAAGGGTACAGCGCGCCGCGGCGCGACCGAGGCCGAGGATGCAGCACTGGCAGCAGCGCTGCGCACATCGCCCAAGGAACGGGCCGAGAACGTGATGATCGTCGACCTGCTGCGCAACGACGTGTCGCGCATCGCCGAACCCTTCAGCGTCCAAGTGCCACGGCTGTTCCATACCGAGGCGCTGCCGACGGTATGGCAGATGACCTCGGATGTGAGTGCCCGCACCCGTGCCGGCTGCAGCCTGGCCGAGGTATTTGCCGCGCTATTCCCCTGCGGTTCGGTCACTGGCGCGCCCAAGGTGCAGGCCATGCGCAAGATCAAGGCGCTGGAGCCTGGCGCGCGCGGCGTCTACTGCGGCGCCATCGGCGTGGTGCAGCCCGGCGGCCATGCCACCTTCAACGTGCCGATCCGCACCGTGACCCTGCGTGGCGCCCAGGCGCAATGCGGCATCGGCAGCGGCATCACCTTCGACGCCAATGCCGAAGGCGAATGGCAGGAATGGGCCAACAAGCAGGCCTTTGTGCAACGCGCCAGTGCGCCGTTTGCGCTCTTGGAGACCCTGGCCCTGGTCGATGCCCAGCTGCGCAACCGCGCCGAGCACCTGGCGCGGCTGGCCCAGGCGGCCGCGCATTTCGGCACACCGTGGAACCCAGAGCATGTTGCGCACACCCTGGACACTTTGATCGCCAGCCATCCCCACAACGACTGGCGCGTGCGCCTGCTGCTGGACGCGCAAGGCCAGGCCACCGCCGAGGCCTATGTGCTCGAAGCCTCACCCGCGCGGGTGCGGCTGCAGCTGGCCGACCGGCCGCTGCTGGAGGCGCACAGCGAATTCGTGCGCTTCAAGACCACGCGCCGTGCCCACTACGAGGCCTTCAGCACGCCGGCCGGCGTCTTCGACACCCTGCTGTGGAACGCCGCCGGCGAAATCACGGAATGCACACGCGGCAATATCGCCCTGCTGCTGGACGGCCGCTGGGTCACACCGCCCCTGGCCAGCGGCCTGCTGGGCGGCATAGGCCGGGTTGTGGCCCTACAGGAAGGCCGCTTGGTCGAAGCTGTGGTACGGGTGGACGAGCTGCCACGCGTGCAGGCTTTCGCGTTTGTGAACAGCCTGCGCGGCTGGATCGACGCGGATCTGGTTTAGCTACTGTTTTTGTAGCTACTAGCGCAGGTAGTATCTGCGCCAGCGCCTCATTTCCTATAAATTCCCAGGCACCAGCACCGTAGGCTCGGAGGAAGCCGCCAGCTCCGGGTAGTCGCGGCTGAAGTGGCCGCCGCGGCTTTCCAGGCGGGAGCGGGCGCTGCGCACGATCAGGTCGGCCACCTGCACCAGGTTGCGCAGCTCCAGCAGGTCGCGGGTGACGTGGAAGCGGGCATAGAACTCATGGATTTCGCTTTGCAGCAGGGCGATGCGGTGGGCGGCGCGCTCCAGGCGTTTGGTGGTGCGCACGATGCCCACGTAGTCCCACATGAAGCGGCGCAACTCGTCCCAGTTGTGCGACAGCACCACCAGCTCGTCGCTGTCGGTGACCTGGCTGTCGTCCCAGTCTAGCAGCTGGGGTGCGGGTTTGCGGTCCAGCAGGGCCAGGGCTTGGGCGGCGGCGCGGGCAAACACCATGCATTCCAGCAGCGAGTTGCTGGCCAGGCGATTCGCGCCGTGCAGGCCGGTGCAAGCGGTTTCGCCCAGCGCATACAGGCCGGGCACGTCGGTGCGGCCCTGCAGGTCGGTCAGCACGCCGCCGCAGGTGTAGTGGGCGGCGGGCACCACCGGGATGGGCTGGCGCGAAATGTCTATGCCCAGCTCCAGGCAGCGCGCGTAGATGTTGGGAAAGTGCTCCAGCAAGAATTCCTTGGGCTGGTGCGAGATGTCGAGGTAGACGCAGTCGAAGCCGCCCTTCTTCATCTCGAAGTCGATGGCACGGGCCACCACGTCGCGCGGGGCCAGTTCGGCACGTTCGTCGTGCTCGGGCATAAAGCGGCTGCCGTCGGGGCGCAGCAGGCGGCCACCTTCGCCGCGCACGGCCTCGGTGATCAGAAACGATTTGGCCTGTGGGTGGTACAGGCAGGTGGGGTGGAACTGGATGAATTCCATGTTCGCCACCGTGCAGCCGGCGCGCCAGGCGGCGGCAATGCCGTCGCCGGTGGCGGTATCGGGGTTGGTGGTGTACAGATAGACCTTGCCCGCGCCGCCGGTGGCCAGGATGGTATTGGGCGCACTGAAGGTCAGCACCTGGTCGGTCGCAGCGTCCAGCGCGTACAGGCCGACGCAGCCCTTTTGGGGCAGGCCAATCTTGCTGCCGATGACCAGGTCCACCAGGGTGTGGTTTTCAAACAGCTGGATCTGCGGATGCTTGCGCACCTGGGCCACCATGGTGGCCTGCACCGCGGCGCCGGTGGCGTCGGTGGCGTGGACGATGCGGCGATGGCTGTGGCCGCCTTCGCGGGTCAGGTGCAGATGGCCATCTTCCAGCGAAAACGGCACGCCCAGCGACTGCAGCCAGGCAATGCATTCGGGCGCGTGCTCCACCACGAAGCGGGTGGCATCCACGTCGCACAGACCGCCGCCGGCAACCAGGGTGTCGTCGACATGCGAGGCGAAGCTGTCGCCCTCGCCCAGCACGGCGGCAATACCGCCCTGGGCCCAGGCGCTGGCGCCATCGCTGAGACCGCGCTTGGTGAGCACCGCGACACGGTGGGTGGGTGCCAGCAGCAGCGCCGCACTCAGGCCGGCCAGGCCGCTGCCCACGATCAAAACATCAAAATCCAGGGAGGGCGCAGCGGCTTGGGCAGTCAATTGAAGTCTCTATTCGTTGTTATTCACTGACCCGTCGACCCGCAGAACGCATCCCCAGCCAGGAACCCGAGGAACCGGCTTTGCCGGGCCACTGGGTGCGCCCCCTGCATGTCGTATCGGTTTTTCAAACCGATACGAGGGGGGTGGCGAAAACACGAAGTGCGTAGCTGGGGGTGTGCAGTAAGGCTAAATCTCGATTTTGGAGCCCAGTTCCACCACCGCATTGTTGGGCAAGCGCAGAAAGTCGGCGGCGCCGCTGGCATTGTGGTGCATCTGGGCAAACAGCTTTTCGCGCCACGGCGCCATGCCACCACCCAGCGTGGGGATGATGGTATCGCGCGACAGAAAATAACTGGTGGTCATGGTCTCCAGCTCGCAGCCGCGGCTACGGATCTGCTCCAGCGCGCGGGGTACGTCCGGGCTGTTCTTGAAGCCGTAGTGGATGATGACCTGCCAGCATTTGTGCCCCAGCGCCTCCACCTCCACACGCTTGTCCATGCCGATCCAGGGAATCGGGTGGTTGTGCACGGTGACGAACAGGTTGTGGTCATGCAGCACCTTGTTGTGCTTGAGGTTGTGCAGCAGTGCGTTGGGCACGGTACCAGGCTCGGCGGTGAGGAACACTGCCGTGCCGTCCACGCGGGTAGGCGGGCTGACGAACACCGACTCCAGGAAACTGCTGAGGTCCACGGCATCGGCGCGCAGCTTTTCCTTCATCAGTTCACGGCCGTGCTGCCAGGTCATCATCAGTGTGAAGATGACGCCGCCTATCATCAGCGGGAACCAGCCGCCGTCAAACAGCTTGAGCAGATTGGACGAGAAGAACACGAAGTCGACGATGAAGAACCAGCCGGTGGACAGCAGGCACAGCCACAGCGGGTACTTCCAGCCGTGGCGGATCACGAAGAAGGTCAACACCGTGGTGATCAGCATGTCGGTACACACGGCAATGCCGTAAGCCCCGGCCAGGTTGCTGGACGAGCGGAACATCACCACGGCCACCACGATGGCGCCAAACAGGCCCCAGTTGACGAAGGGGATGTAGATCTGCCCGGTGTCGCGCACGCTGGTGTGCTGGATGTTCAGCCGCGGCAAGTAGCCCAACTGGATCACCTGCTTGGTGACACTGAAGGCGCCGGTGATCAAGGCCTGGGATGCAATCACGGCGGCCGCTGTGGCCAGCAGCACCAGTGGAATCAGCGCCCAGTCGGGGGCCATCATGTAGAACGGGTTTTTCACCGACTCGGGCGCGCGCAGCAGCAGCGCGCCCTGTCCGAAATAGTTGAGTGTCAGCGCCGGCATGGCAATGGCAAACCAGGCCAGGCGGATCGGCCGCTTGCCGAAATGGCCCAGGTCGGCATACAGCGCCTCGGCGCCGGTGACGCACAGCACGATGGCGCCCAGGATGATGAAGGTGATGCCCGGGTTCTCCCACATGAAGCGCAGCGCATACAGCGGGTTTAGCGCCAGCAGGATGGACGGGTGCAGCACGATCTGGTTCACACCCAGCACGGCAATGCACAGAAACCACAGCAGCGTGACCGGGCCAAAAAACTTGCCTATGCCGCTGGTACCGTGTTTCTGCACCGCAAACAGCGCAAACAGAATCACCAGCGTCATCGGGATGATGTAGCGGTGCAGGTTGGGCGAAATCACCTCCAAGCCTTCCACCGCCGACAGCACCGAGATCGCCGGGGTGATGACACCGTCGCCATAAAACAGCGAGGTGCCAAAGATACCCACGACCAACAGCACCTGGCGCAATTTGGGCTGGTCACGCACCGCCTCGGAGGCCAGCGCCAGCATCGCAATCAGGCCACCCTCGCCGTTGTTGTCGGCGCGTAGCACCAGCACGACGTATTTGATGGAGACAATGACCGTCAAGGTCCAGAAGAACATCGACAACACGCCAAAGATGTTGTCGGGAGTGAAGGGCACATGGCCGGAATTGAAGACCTCTTTGACGGCATACAGGACACTGGTTCCGATATCACCGTACACCACACCAATCGCGCCCAGAGTGAGCGCTGCAAGCGAAGACTTTGTACTTTGCACAAATGCGGCCCCGTCCAGATGACCCCTAAAAGGGTCGGCGGGGTTCCATAAACTTTGGGATGGGTATTTTGCGCTTCACATGCCCCTGCACAAGCAGGATGAAGCCTCTAGAAAAAATAAATGTTGCAGTGCAACAACTGACACACCATCGTCTTCAATCGTAAGTTTCTGCATCCGGATCGGTGGCTTCCAGCTCGTAGCTGGCTGCCGCCATGGCCAAACGCCCGACCACGCCGTACATGTAGAAGCGATTGGGCGCACTGGCGCCCGGGCGCATGCCCACCTGGGGCAGGTGCGCGCTCTCGGCAAATGCCAGCGGCACATAGCTGGAGCCCGGGGCGCTGAGGTTCTCGTCCACCCCGCGCTCGGCGTGGATGCGGTAGAAGCCGCCCACCACATAGCGGTCCATCATGTAGACCACGGGCTCGGCCACGGCATCATTGATGCGCTCGTTGGTCAGCACGCCTTCCTGGATGATGATGTCCTGCGCGGGTATGTCGTCCTGCTGGGTCTTGGCCCGGTGGTGCAGCACGGCCAGGTCTTTCACGTCGCGCACCGTCATGATGCCCATATTGCGCGAGCCGCTATCGGACTTGACGATCACGAAGGGCTTCTCGTTAATGCCGTATTCCTTGTATTTGCGGCGGATCTTGCCCAGCAGCGCGTCCACATTGGTGTTCAGGCATTCCATGCCCTGGCCCTGGGCCATGTCGACCGCGCCGCACTGGTTGAACATGGGGTTGATCAGCCAGGGGTCTATGCCCAGCAGCTTACCCAGGCGCTTGGCCAGCTCTTCGTAGTTGCGGAAATGGGTGCTTTTGCGCCGTACCGACCAGCCCGCATGCAGTGGCGGCAGCAGGTACTGCTCGTGCAGCTCTTCCAGGATGCCGGGCGCACCGGCCGACAAGTCGTTGTTCAGCAGAATCGTGCAGGGGTCGAAATCCTTCAGGCCCAGGCGGCGCTTGCTGCGGATCACCGGCTCCAGCGTCACCTGCTCGCCATTCGGCAGGTTGACGACCGTGGTTTCCTTGATGTCGGGGTTGATCGAGCCGACCCGCACGTTCAGCCCGGCCATGTGGAAGATGCGCTGCAGCTGCGCCACATTCGACAGGTAGAAAGTGCTGCGGGTGTCGTTTTCGGGAATCAGCAGCAGGTTCTTGGCCTCGGGGCAGATCTTTTCAATTGCGGCCATGGCCGATTGCACGGCCAGCGGCAGCATCTGCGGAGTCAGGTTGTTCCAGCCGCCGGGAAACAGGTTGGTATCGACCGGGGCCAGCTTGAAGCCTGCATTGCGGATGTCCACCGCGCAGTAAAACGGCGGCGTGTGCTCCATCCACTCCAGCCGGAACCAGCGCTCAATGGCGGGCATGGAGTCGAGAATGCGCTGTTCCAGTTCGTTGATCGGGCCGGTGAGCGCGGTAATGAGATGGGGAACCATGGGGTTTTCTTTGAAAGATATAACCGCATTGTAGGAACTTGGCTGCGGGCCCTGCCGGTGCAGCTGCCCGGCCCCGTAACACCGCGTCATGCCGAAATAGCAGGCCTGCCCAAAGAAATTGGCATGGAATGTGCGCAATATCGCTGCCTGACTTTGCCGAGTCGGCGGATCATCGCCTACCTCTGTTTGCCACCAAGCCCCCGACCATGAAATCTACCAGCCTGTTGTTCTGCGCCTGCCTTACCGCCGTATCGGCCACGGCCGATACCCTGGACACTATCCGCAGCAGCGGCGAGATCACCCTGGCGCACCGCAACGCCTCGATTCCCTTCTCGTACGTAGACGCCGACGGCCGCCCCATGGGCTATGCGGTAGACCTGTGCCTGAAACTGGCCGAGGCCATCAAACGCGAGCTGAAGCTGCCCAAGCTGAGCGTCAAATACCTGCTGGTCACCCCGGATACGCGCATGAAGGCCATCGCAGAAGGGCAGGCCTCCATGGAATGTGGCTCGACCACCAACAATGCAGAACGGCGCAAGCTGGTCGACTTCACCATCCCCCACTACATTTCCAGCTCCCGCTTCTTGGTCCGCACCGATTCCCAGATTCGGTCCATAGAACAGCTCAGCGGCCATACCGTGGTGTCCACCAAGGGCACTACCAATATCAAGTCCCTGAGCCGCGTCAACAACGACAAATTACTGGGCCTGAAAATCGTCGAAGCGGCGGACCACGCCCAGGCTTTTTCCATGGTGGCCGGTGGCCAGGCTTCTGCCTTTGCCATGGACGATGTGCTGCTGTCGGGCTTGCGCGCCACTGCCCCCAAGCCCGAAGACTTCATGCTGATCGGCAAAGCCCTGAGCATCGAGCCCTACGCCATCATCCTGCCCAAGAACGATGCGCCGTTCAAAAAGCTGGTGGACCAAGAAATGCGCCGCATCATCCTGAGCGGAGAAATCAATGCGATGTACGCCAAGTGGTTTCAGCACCCCATCCCGCCCAAGAATGTGAACCTGGACCTGCCCATGCCCTACATGCTGAAGGACTCGTTCAAGTACCCCAGCGACAAGGTAGGCGACTTGAATTAGCCTAGTAGGTAAGCACTCACAACCCGACGATGGACAGCACGGCTTTCAGGCCAGGAACCCGTGGATCCGGCTCTGCCGGGCCACTGGGTTCGCCCCCTGCAAGGGGGTTGGCGGAAACACGCAGTGTGGAGCCTGGGGGTGAGCAACTAGTTAGCCGCGCACTTCGCCCTGGCCCAGCACCACGTATTTCAACGAGGTCAACCCGGCCAGCCCGACCGGGCCGCGCGCGTGGAACTTGTCGGTGCTGATGCCGATTTCGGCGCCCAGGCCAAACTCGAAGCCGTCGGCAAAGCGGGTGCTGGCGTTGACCATCACACTGGCCGAATCCACCTCGCGCAGGAACTGCTGCGCATGCATGTGGTCGCGCGTGAGGATGGCGTCGGTATGGTGGGACGAATACTTGTTGATGTGGGCGATGGCCTCGTCGACCCCGTCGACGATCTTGACGCTGATGACCGGCGCCAGGTATTCCTCGAACCAGTCCTGCTCGCTCGCTGCCACGATATTTGCTACATCTTTGGTAGCTGCATGCGCAGACAGTATCTGCGCTGCAGCCGGATCACACCGCATTTCCACACCCTTGGCGGCATAGACGGCACCGATCAACGGCAGGAACTCGGCCGCCACGCCGCGCGCCACCAGCAGGCCTTCGGCGGCGTTGCAGGGGCTGTACTTCTGGGTCTTGGCGTTGTCGGCCACGGTGACGGCCATGGCGATGTCGCAGGGGTCGTCCACATAGACATGGCAGTTGCCGTCCAGGTGCTTGATCACCGGCACCTTGGCGTCGCGGCTGATGCGCTCGATCAGGCTCTTGCCGCCGCGCGGAATGATCACGTCCACATACTGGGGCATGGTGATCAGCTGACCGACGACTTCGCGGTCGGTGGTCTGCACCAGCTGCACCGCGTCGGCCGGCAGGCCGGCCTCGGTCAGCGCCTGCTGCACCAGCAAAGCCAGCGCCTTGTTCGATTCGATGGCCTCGGAGCCGCCGCGCAAGATGCAGGCATTGCCGCTCTTGATCGACAGGCTGGCGGCCTCGATGGTCACATTGGGTCGGCTCTCGAAAATCATGCCGAACACGCCAATCGGCACGCGCATCTGGCCGACGCGGATGCCGCTGGGCTGCTGCTGCAGGCCGATGATCTCGCCAATGCTGTCGGGCATGGCGGCCAGCTGCTCGCAGCCCTGGGCGCAGGTTTCCAGCGTCTGCGGGCTGAGCTTGAGGCGGTCCACCATGGGCGCGGCCAGGCCGGCGGCGCGGGCCCGGTCCAGGTCTTTGGCGTTTTCTATCTGCAGCGGCGCGATGCTCTCGCGCAGCAGCCGGGCCAGGCTGCGCAAAGCTATGTTTTTAGTAGCTGTTGACGCACGTGCCATATGCGCAGAAGCCACTTTTGCTTGCAAACCCAAGGTCTGGGCGTATTCGGCGATGTTCAGAGCGTTCATGCCCGTATTTTGTCACGGGCGGCAAAAACCTAGCGCCCGGGCTGCGGAACGCAGGCCTGGCACAGCATGCCGGCCAGCCGGTGCAGTGCCTGCCAGGGATCGGCCGGCCAGTCGGGCTGCTTCAGGCCTTTGACGATGCCGTCCACCTGGTGCGCGGCCTGCAGCAGCTGGGCGATCTGGGCGCTGGCCAGGCGCGGCAGCACGCGTTCGAACAGCCGCTCCTTGGCGCCCCAGACGCGGTTGTCGCGCAAGGCCATGGGCAACGGCTTGCCCGCGTCCATCGCGTCTTTGACGCGCTTGAGCGAACGGATATCTTCGGCCAGTGCCCAGTGCACCAGCACCTCGGCCTCGCCCTCGGCCTGCAGGCCGTCGAGCATGCGCTGGGTGCGCAGGCGCTGGCCGGCCAGCACGGATTCGGACAGCTTGAACACGTCGTAGCGCGCCACGTTCAGCACCGCGGATTCGACCTGCGCCCACTGCAGCTCGCCCGGCGGATGCAGCAGCGCCAGCTTCTGGATTTCCTGGTGCGCGGCCAGCAGATTGCCCTCCACCCGGTCGGCAAAGAACTGCAAGGTGCGCTGGCCTTCGACCCCGGCCTCGACCCGCTGGCCCTGGGCCTGCAGGCGCTGGGCGATCCACTGCGGCAAGGCGCCGCGCTCCACCGGCTCGACCTGGATGGTCACGCCAAAGCGCTCCAGCGCCACAAACCAGGCGGCCGATTTGGCCACCTTGTCGAGCCGCGGCAAGACCACCAGAGTCAGGGTATCGGCATTGCCCTCGGCCTGCTGGGCCAGCTGCTGCAAGGCCACGCTGCCGTCCTTGCCCGGCTTGCCGGACGGAATGCGGATCTCCAGGATCTGCTTGTCGGCAAACAGGCTCAGCGAGCCGCCGGCCGCCAGCACCTCGCTCCAGTCGAAATGCGCGCCCGCCACGCTGTGCACCGTGCGCTCGGTGTAGCCCTGCCCACGCGCCGTGGCGCGGATCGCGTCCAGCGCCTCCTGCACCAGCAGCGGCTCGTCGCCATGCAAGGTGTAGAGGGAGCGCAGGCCTTTCGAGAGTTGTGCCGCAAGCTGGGCGGGGGCGAGTTGCATAGCCCGGGCTAGATCTCTTTCACTGCCGCCAGCCGGCGCATGATCTGCTGCACGATGTCGGTCTGCATGCTGCGGTAGAGCAGCTCCACTTCCGCTTCCTTGCCCAAGGCCTGGGTTTCGGAGTAGCTTATGTCGCGCTGTTGCAGCAGCTCCACGTCGGGAATCAGCTCTTTGCCCTGCGGTGTGCGCAGGCGGAACTTCATCCGCACGCGCAGCTGGAACTCACGCACCTGGCCGGCCGAAGTCAGCGAGGCCGCGCTTTTCTCGCGCTGGTCGCTGACCACATCCAACACCACCTGGGCTGTGTCCAGCAGTTTCGCGTCGCTGATGACCACCAGGCCGCTGCCGGTGAGGTTGCGCTTGAGCTCATTGCCCAGCGAAGAGGCTTCGGCCACGCGAACGAAGATCGTGCTGAAGGCGAAAGTCGGCGCCTGGCGCAGCGCAAAGCCGCAGGCGGTCAGCCCCAGTGCGGGGGCGGCGAGCAAGAGGTTGCGGCGGCGCATCACAGCACCAGGTTCACCAGGCGCCCAGGCACCACGATGATCTTTTTAGGGGCAGCGCCCGCAGCGGCCTTGGTAAAGGCTTCGCAGGCCAGGGCCGCGGCCTCGATCTCGGCCTTGCTGGCGGCGGCCGGCACATGGATGGAGCCGCGCAGCTTGCCGTTGACCTGCAGCATCAGTTCGATCTCGTCCTGCACCAGGGCCAGCGGGTCGACCACCGGCCAGGCCGCGTCGAGCAGATCGCCGAAGCGGTCCACATAACCGAGCTCGGTCCATAGCGCGTGGGTCACATGGGGGGTGGCCGGGTACAGGCAGCGCAGCAGGATGCCGAAGCCTTCGATCAGCGCCACCTGGGCGCCGGCGGTGTCCAGCGCCTTGAAGTCTTCCAAGGCGTTCAGCAGCTTCATGCCGCCCGACACCACGGTGTTGTACTGCATGCGCTGGTAGTCGTAGTCGACCTGCTTGAGCACGGTGTGGACTTCGTGGCGCAAGGCCTTGGCGGCTTTGCTGAATTCAACGTCTTTCAGGCTGCTGGCGCTGGCCACGCTTGCACGGGCAGCTGCGGAATCCATAGCAGCGAGCTTGACGCCGAAGTTCCAGACCCGGCGCAGGAAGCGGTAGCTGCCTTCGACCGAGGCATCGTTCCATTCCAGAGTCGCCTCGGGCGGCGCGGTGAACATGGTGTACAGGCGGGCGGTGTCGGCGCCGTAGCGCTCGATCAGGTCCTGCGGGTCGACGCCATTGCTCTTGCTCTTGCTCATGGTGGTGAGCTCGTAGTGCAGCGGCGTGCCGTCGGTCTTCAGCGTGCCGCCAGTGATCTGGTCGCGCTCGTTGCGCACCACGTCGACTTCGCTCTCCCAGTGGTACTGGATGCCGCCAGCCGCCGGCTTGTGCGAGAAGGCGCCGTTCAGCACCATGCCCTGGGTCAGCAGCTTGCTGAACGGCTCGTCGCACTTGACCAGGTCCAGGTCGCGCATCACCTTGGTCCAGAAACGGGCGTACAGCAGGTGCAGGATGGCATGTTCGATGCCGCCGATGTACTGGTCCATGGGCATCCAGTAGTCGGCGCCCTCGGCCACCATGTGCTCGGTGTTGTGCGGGTCGCAGTAGCGCATGAAGTACCAGCTGGAATCCACGAAGGTGTCCATGGTGTCGGTCTCGCGCCGGGCCTTGGCGCCGCAGATCGGGCAGACCACGCCGGCGTGGAAACCTTCGTGCTTGTTCAGCGGATTGCCGGAACCATCGGGGATGCAGTCCTGCGGCAGCACCACCGGCAAGTCTTTCTCGGGCACCGGCACCGCGCCGTGTTCGTCGCAGTGGATGATGGGGATGGGCGTACCCCAGTAGCGCTGGCGGCTGACGCCCCAATCGCGCAGGCGCCAGGTGGTTTTCTTGTCGCCCAGGCCCTTGACCTGCAGCGCATGGGCCACGGCATTCACCGCGTCCTGGAAGCTGAGGCCGCTGAAACTGTCGGAGTTGATGGTCACGCCGCGTTGCTTGTCGCCGTACCAGTCGTTCCAGTGGTGGTAGTCGTAATGCAGATGGTCAATATGCACCACCTGGACGATAGGCAAATCATATTTAAGGGCAAAGGCGAAGTCGCGCTCGTCGTGGCCGGGCACGCCCATCACCGCGCCGTCGCCATAGCCCATCAGCACGTAGTTGCCGACCCAGACGTCGATCGGGTGGCCGTTCAGCGGATGGGTGACCTGCAGGCCGGTGGGCATGCCTTCTTTTTCGCGCACCGCCAGCTCGGCCTCGGTGGTGCCGCCCTGCTTGCAGCTTTCGATGAAGGCCGCCAGCTTGGGGTTGGTCTTGGCGGCATGGGTGGCCAGCGGGTGCTCGGGCGCCACCGCGCAGAAGGTCACGCCCATGATGGTGTCGGCGCGGGTGGTAAACACATACATCTTGCCGCCGTCGATCAGCTGGCCGCTGCTGTCCTTGATGCTGTGCGGGAAGGCGAAACGCACACCTTCGCTCTTGCCGATCCAGTTTTCCTGCATCAGCTTGACGCGCTCAGGCCAGCCCGGCAGGTCGTCCTGGACCTGGCCCAGCAGCTCCTCGGCGTAGTCGGTGATCTTCAGGTAGTAGCCAGGGATTTCACGCTTTTCGACCACCGCGCCGGTACGCCAGCCCTTGCCGTCGATCACCTGCTCGTTGGCCAGCACCGTCATGTCCACCGGGTCCCAGTTGACCACCTGGGTCTTGCGGTAGGCAATGCCCTTGTCCAGCATCTTCAGGAACAGCCACTGGTTCCACTTGTAGTACTCGGGCGTGCAAGTGGCGACTTCGCGGCTCCAGTCGATGGCCAGGCCCATGGCCTGCATCTGGGTCTTCATGTAGGCGATGTTGTCGAAGGTCCACTGCGCGGGCGGCACGCTGTTCTTCATGGCGGCGTTCTCGGCCGGCAGGCCAAACGCGTCCCAGCCCATGGGCATCAGCACGTTGTAGCCCTGCATGCGCAGCTGGCGCGCCAGCATGTCGTTGATGGTGTAGTTGCGCACATGGCCCATGTGCAGCTTGCCGCTGGGGTAGGGCAGCATGGAGCAGGCGTAGAACTTCTTCTTCGACCGGTCTTCGGTGACGCGGTAGGCGTCGCGCGCCGTCCAATGGGCTTGGGCTGCGGATTCGACTTCGAGATGGTTGTATTTTTCGAGCATGGCGGACGGGGGAAGCAAAAAGACGGGGCGGCGAAATTGGCCGCAAGGGGCTGATTTTAGGGTCTGGCCGCGGGCTCGGCCACAAAGCCGATACGGCTGAGGCCGGCCTTCTGCGCCACGCCTATGACTTCGACCACCCGGCCATAGGGCACCGTGGTATCGGCGCGCAGCTGCACCTCGGTATCGGGGTCGTGCTCGGCAATGGTTGCAAGCTGGGCGGCCAGCTCGGCGGAGCCCACCGGCTGGTTGTCCAGAAAGGCATTGCCGGCCTTGTCGACCACCAGGCTGACGAACTGCGGCGCGGTCTGCGGCTTGGCGGCGTCCGTCTTGGGCAGGTCCAGTTGGATCGAGGTCGCCAGCAGGGGCGCGGTCAGGATGAAGATCACCACCAGTACCAGCATCACATCCACCAGCGGCGTCATATTGATGTCGCTCATGGGCTCGGGGCCCTTGGTGCGTTCGAGGCGGCCGAAAGCCATGGTATTAAACCGGGTGGTCCACCAGCAACTCACGCAGATCGCGGGCAAAGCCTTCGAGGTCGGCCTCGATGCTGCCCAGCAGGCGGCCGTAGACGTTGTAAGCCAGCACCGCGGGGATGGCCACCGCCAGGCCGGCGGCCGTCATCACCAGCGACTCGCCCACCGGGCCGGCCACCTTGTCGATGCTGATCTGGCCCGACAGCGCAATCGCGCCCAGCGCGTGGTAGATGCCCCAGACCGTGCCCAGCAGGCCGACAAACGGCGCGGTGGAGCCGACCGTGGCCAGCAGCACCTGGCCGAACTGCAGCTTGTGCAGCACGGCGTGCAAGGCATTGCGCAGCACGCGGGTCAGCTGCTGCGAGCGGTCGCCAGCCGCAGCCAAGGTACCGTTTGCTTCTATTTTTGTAGCTGCAAGCAAAGGCAGGACCAGCGCCAGAGGGTCAAAGGATGCCAAACGCTGCTGGGCTTCGGCAACGCTGGGCGCCTGCCAGAAAGCCGCGGTGCTGCGCGCCACATCGACCCGGGCGCGGCGCAGCAGCCAGCCCTTCCACAGAATCACCACCCAGCTGGCCACCGACATCAGCAGCAGCAGCAGCGCCACCACGCGACTCACGAAGTCGCCCTGGCTCAGCAGCGGCAGCGCATTCATGGACTTACTTCAGGCCCAGCACGTCGAACATGTCGAATAAGCCGGTCTTCTTGTCGGCCAGGAAGCGCACCGCACGCAGGCTGCCCTGGGCGTAGGTGGCGCGGCTGGACGACTTGTGGCTGATCTCGATGCGCTCGCCGGTGCCGGCAAACAGCACCGTGTGGTCGCCGACGATGTCGCCGCCGCGGATGGTGGCAAAGCCGATGCTGGACGGATCGCGCTCGCCGGTCACGCCGTAGCGTTCGTAGACTGCGCAGTCCTTCAGGTCGCGGCCCAGCGCGTCGGCGATGACTTCGCCCATTTTCAGCGCGGTGCCGGAGGGCGCGTCCACCTTGTGGCGGTGGTGGGCCTCGACGATTTCGATGTCATAGCCGGTGGACAAGGCCTTGGCGGCCATTTCCAGCAGCTTGAGGGTGACGTTGACGCCAACGCTCATGTTCGGCGCCAGCACGATGGCGATGTCTTTGGCGATCTCGGCAATCTCGGCTTTTTGTGCGTCGCTAAAGCCGGTGGTGCCGATCACGGCATTCACGCCCAGGCTGCGGCAAGCCTGCAGATGCGCCAGCGTGCCTTCTGGGCGGGTGAAGTCGATCAGCACCCGGGCGTTCTTCAGGCCGGCCTGCAGGTCGGCCGTGATGGCTACGCCGGCGCTTTGGCCCAGGAACGCCGAGGCATCGGTACCGATGGACGGGCTTTCCAGCCGGTCCAGGGCGCCGGCCAGCACGCAGTCATCGGCGTTGCGGATCGCTTCGATCAGCATGTGGCCCATGCGGCCCGAGGAGCCGGCGACGGCAATCGCGTGGACGGGAGTGTGGGCGGATGCGCCCGAAAGAGAGTCGGTCATGGCAAAAAACCGCCGGGCTTAAGGGGCGGGAGCTTCTAACGGAGGGTAGGCGGTGACCACAGGGGCCTGCGGAGCCGAGGCTGCCGCCACGGGAGCAGGCGCCGGGAAGGATTTGAGGCGGCTTTCGTCGGCTTCGAGCACCGGCACGGCCTTGGTGGAGCGCGTCTTGGCCAGCAAACTGACGAATTCGCTTTCGCTGGGCATGGTGTCGCCCTCGACGCGGTCCAGCACGTCGCCCTTAAAGAACACGGTCAGCTGGCGCGCCTGCGGCTCGGTGCCCTGGCGGCGCAACGTGAACACATAGTCCCAGCGGTCGCCATGGAACACGTCCTGCAGCAACGAGGTGCCCAGGATGTCTTTCACCTGCTCGCGGGCCATCCCGGGCTTGAGGGCATCGACCTGTTCCTTGGACACGAAATTGCCCTGCACCACCTCGATCTGGTAGGGCGCCAGGGAGCTGACGAAGCTGCGGGTGCGGTTATCCAGGCCGCTGCACGCTACCAAGGTCGCGCAAACCGCAAGGGTCAGAGCGGTACCGGTACCGCGCAAGAAAGGTGCAAACATGGATAAAGGGCTCTAGCGATATGATCGAATGATTGTAGCGGCAGCCTCCACGGCGCCGCCTGTAAAGAAAGACCTCCGTCCATGGCCAATATCGAAGAACTGAAGAACACCGGCCTGAAGGCCACCCTGCCCCGCCTGAAGATTCTGGAAATCTTCCAGAAAGGCGAGTTGCGCCACATGACGGCCGAAGACGTGTTCCGCGTGCTGCTGCTCGAGCATTCCGACATCGGCCTGGCCACGGTGTACCGCGTGCTCACCCAGTTCGAGCAAGCCGGCATTCTGTCGCGCAGCCATTTCGAATCGGGCAAGTCGGTGTACGAGCTGAACGAAGGCCGGCACCACGACCACTTTGTCTGCACCGGCTGCGGCAAGGTGGAGGAGTTCTACGACGCCGAAATCGAACAGCGCCAGCAGATCGTGGCCAAAGCCAAGGGCTGGACGGTGCACGACCACGCGATGTCGCTCTACGGCCTGTGCGCCGAGTGCTCGGCTAAATAGGCTCACCCCCAGGCTACGCGCTTCGCGTCTTCGCCAACCCCCTTGCAGGGGGCAATACCAGTGGCCCGGCGGAGCCGGTTCCACGGTGTTTCTGGAAGGGGTATCTCAGCGGTAGTTTTAGAGCCTTTTAGGCCGCTAGCGCTTACTGCATCTGCGCAAGATGCTACTTAAACAATAGCAAGCGGCTTATTCAGCGTCTTCCATCGCCTTGCGGTGGCGCTCGACGAATTCCTGGTAGGTATCGATGCCGCGCAGCTGCAGGATGGTGTTGCGCACGGCGGCCTCCACCAGCACGGCGATATTGCGACCGGCCACCACCTGGATGATTACCTTGCGTACCGGTACGCCCAGCACGTCCTGGGTCAGCGGCTCGTAGGGCAGGCGCTCGTACTCGCGCTCCATGGTTTCCTTGCGCACCAGATGCACGATGAGCTTGAGGCGCATCTTGCGGCGCACCGCGGTTTCGCCAAAGATGCCGCGGATGTCCAGCAGGCCGATGCCGCGCACTTCCAGCAGGTTTTGCAGCAGCTCGGGGCAGCGGCCTTCGATGGTGGTCTGGTTGATGCGGTACAGGTCCACCGCGTCGTCGGCCACCAGGCCGTTGCCGCGGGAGATCAGCTCCAGGCCCAGCTCGCTCTTGCCCAGGCCGGACTCGCCGGTAATCATCACGCCCAGGCCCAGAATGTCCATGAACACGCCGTGCATCGAGGTGCGGTCGGCGAAATGCTTGGAGAGGTAGGCGCGCAGCACGTCGATCACGAAGGCCGACGAGTCCTCGGTCGAAAACATCGGTATCTGCGCACGCTCACACATCGATAGCAGCGCATCAGGCGCCACCTGGCCGTCGGCCATGATCAGCACCGGCGGCTCCAGCGTGACGATGCGGGCGATCCGGCGCGCGCAGTCTTCGGCCGAGGCACTGGTCAGGTAGGCGACCTCGCGCTCGCCCATGATCTGCACGCGGTAGGGGTGGATGTAATTCAGGTAGCCGACCAGATCGGCGCCGGATCGGGCCGCGCGCACCGCGACTTCGTCAAAGCGGCGCTCGGAAGCGCCCAGGCCAGCAATCCATTCCCAGCGCAACAGCGCGCGGAAGGCCTCGAACAGGACGTCTGCGCTGACAACGGTGGGTTTCAAAGGCGGTACCGGGCCCGGAGTTAGGGGATCAGGCGGGTTGCGCTGACTGCCAGGTGCAGATCAGGCCGTGCAAGGCCTCGGCATCTGCCGCTGTCTTGATTTTTTCGCGCAAGGGCGCGTCGCTGAGCAACTCGGCGATTTCGGACAGTATTTCCAGGTGCTTCTGGGTCGCAGCCTCGGGCACCAGCAAAAAGATCAGCAAACCCACAGGTTGCTCGTCCGGCGCATCAAAGCCGATGGGCTGGGCCAATTGCACCACGGCCGCCATAGGCGCCTTCAGGCCTTTGATGCGGCCATGCGGAATCGCCACCCCATGGCCCAGCCCGGTCGAGCCCAGGCGTTCGCGGGCGAACAGGCTGTCGGTGATCAGGGCCCGGCTCAGGCCGTGCAGATTCTCAAACAGCAAGCCGGCTTCTTCAAAAGCACGCTTTTTGCTGGACGCATCGACGCTCACGAGCACTTGAGCGGAGGGCAGGATGGAGGCGAGTCGGTTCATGGTGAGTGGCGAATTATGCACGTGCGGAAATGTAAGCGGCAGTCCCAACAAAAAAGCCGCCTCATACATCGGCGGCTTTTGCTCGGGGCGCGGAACGCCCGGGGTTTACATCAGGCGCTTCGGTGCCGCGTGGTGGTGGTCTTGCACACGGTCTTTGTGGCGCACTACCTGGCGGTCCAGCTTGTCAACCAGATCGTCTACTGCCGCGTATAAATCAGCGTGGGAGCTTTCGGCGAACATGTCGCTACCTTTGACATGGATGTTGCATTCGGCACGTTGGCGGCCTTGCTTTTCCTTTTGCTTTTCAATCGTCAGTAACACTTTGACGTCTACCAGCTGGTCGAAATGCCGGGTTATTCGGTCCAGCTTGGTTGTCACATAGGTACGCAGAGCGGGAGTTACATCCAGGTGGTGTCCGCTGATCGTCAAGTTCATGTATAGCCTCCTAATGCTGTACTTTCACCGTTGAAAGTCAATTCACTATGCGCCCGTTGGGATGGGAAAGCAACCCTCAACCCTGCATTTGTTACGCTTTAAGCGGAGGTAAACCTCGCCGCTGGCAAAACTTTTCAACATGTTGCAGTGCCATAATCCCGACCTCGTCCACTCCGGAGAAACCCCATGGAAAGCGCGCCCAGTCGCTAGCTTTCACCTCCCTGCGCAGCACGGGGGTTGAAAGCCAGCCCATCCACCCCAGCCCCGTTCGTTGCCCTCATTCTCAGGGAGTGCCCCATGCTCAACATTTTTTCGCTCGCCAACGGCCGGCTCTTCCAGGAAGAGATCGAGTCGCTGGAAGAGCTGTCCAAGTTCCAACCGATCTGGGTGGACCTGGAATCACCCACGCTGGAAGAAAAGCGCTGGATCAAACAGTACTACGGCCTGTCCATCCCGGAAGACGCGATGGACGAGGACATCGAGGAATCCGCCCGCTTCTACCAGGAAGACAATGGCGAGCTGCATATCCGCAGCGACTTCTTGGTGGCCGACGAGTCCGACCCGCGCACCGTGCGCGTGGCCTTCATCCTGAACCAGCACAATGCCGAGCTGAAAAGCAAGGGCGTGCTGTTTTCCATCCATGACGAAGACGTGCCGGTGTTCCGCCTGCTGCGCATGCGCGCGCGCCGGGCCCCAGGCCTGATCGAAGACGCCAAGGAAGTTTTACTGAAACTCTTCGACGCCGACGCAGAATACTCGGCCGACACGCTGGAAGACATCTACGTGGACCTGGAAAAGGTCAGCCGCCGGGTGCTGGCCGGCAATATGACCGACGCGCTGGCCGGCGAGGTGCTGGCCTCGATTGCCCGCCACGAGGATTTGAACGGCCGCATCCGCCGCAACATGATGGACACGCGCCGCGCCTTGAGCTTCATGATGCGCAGCAAGATGCTGAACGCCGAGCAGTTCGAAGAAGCCCGGCAGATCCACCGCGACATCGATTCGCTGGACTCGCACACGGCCTTTTTGTTCGACAAGATCAACTTCTTGATGGACGCCACCGTCGGTTTCATCAACATCAACCAGAACAAGATCATCAAGATCTTCTCGGTGGCCAGCGTGGCCCTGCTGCCGCCGACTTTGGTGGCCAGCATCTACGGCATGAACATGAAGTTCCCCGAGCTGGAATTCTTGGGTAGCTGGTCCTACCCCTACGTGGTCGCCATGATGACCGCCAGTGCGCTGGTGCCGATGTGGTACTTCTATAAACGGGGTTGGCTGACCTAGCCCAAGCGCTGCACAAACTCCGTAAGAATGGCCTGCGCATAGCGGCTGGCCACGGTGCTGACGAACGTGGGGAAATCGACGTGCGCGGTGTCGTCGGCCCGGTCGGAAATCGTGCGCACCACGGCGAAGGGGATGCCGTAGTCGTGGCAGACCTGGGCCACGGCGGCTCCCTCCATCTCCACCGCCAGCGCGTCAAAGCCGCCCGCCCGCAAAGCGGCTTGCAAGCGCTGCGCCTCGGTCGCGGCAGAGACGAAACGGTCGCCACTGGCGACCAAGCCGCAGTGCACTTGCGGCGCCCGTTGATGTAAAGAAAACAGGCCGCCAGCGCTGGATACACCTGCGCGAGCAGCTTCCAAAAGCATAGCAGTCAACGCAGAATCACAGTCGAAACGGGCTCGGCCATACAGCGGTACTTCGAAGGTTGGGAACAGCGGTGCGGCATCCATGTCGTGCTGCACGAAGCCGCTGGCCACCACCACGTCACCCACCTGCACGCCCTCGCCCACACCACCGGCCACGCCGGTAAAAACGATACGCTGCACGCCGAATTTCTCAATCAGCGCAGTCGCCGTGGTCGCTGCAGCCACCTTGCCGATGCGCGACAAGGCCAACACTACCGTCTGCCCGTGCCAGATGCCCATGCCGAACTCGCGCCCCGCATGCAGCACGCGCCGGGGCTGCTGCAATTGCTCGAATATCCCCTGCTGCTCTTCGGCCAGGGCGCTGAGGATGGCGAGGCTCATGCCTTGGTGCGCAGCTCTCGGCGCAGTATCTTGCCGACCGGCGTCTTGGGCAGCTCGGTGCGGAACTCGATGACCCGCGGTTGCTTGTAGCCGGTGAGCTTGGCCTTGCAGTACTCGCGCACCTGGGCTTCGGTCAGGGCCGGGTTCTTCTTGACAATCACCAGCTTCACCGCCTCGCCGGTCTTCTCGTCGGGCACGCCTACGCACGCGCATTCCAGCACACCGTCCATGGCTGCCACCACGTCCTCCACCTCGTTCGGGTAGACGTTGAAGCCGCTGACCAGCACCATGTCCTTCTTGCGGTCGACGATCTTGAAATAACCGCGCGCATCCATGGTGCCGATATCGCCGGTCTTGAAGTAGCCGTCGGCCGTCATAGACTGGGCGGTTTCGTCGGGGCGCTGCCAGTAGCCGGCCATCACCTGCGGCCCGCGGATGGCGATCTCGCCCGGCTGGCCCATGGGCACCTCGGCGCCCGCGTCGTCCAGCAGCTTGAAATAGGTGCTGGGCAGCGGCACGCCGATGGAGGCGGTGTAGGACTTGTCGGTAGGCGGGTTGCAGCTGGCGGTGGGCGAGGTTTCACTCAGGCCATAGCCTTCGGTGATGGGGCAGCCGGTCTTCTCCAGCCAGAGCTTGGCCACCGCCGCCTGTACCGCCATGCCACCGCCTATCGACACCTTCAGATGGCTCCAGTCGACGGTGTTGAAGTCGGGGTGGTTCGCCAGGCCATTGAACAGCGTGTTGACCGCCGGCAGACTGTGGATGCGGTGCTGCGACAACTCCTTCAGCACCGCCTTCATGTCGCGCGGATTCGGGATCAGCACCAGCTTGCCGCCGGTGCGCATGGACAGCATCATGCCCACGGTGAACGCGAAGATGTGGTACAGCGGCAGCGCGCACACGCTGGTCGGTTGCTCGTCGGCAGGCACGGCGTCCATCACCGGCTGGTTCCAGGCCTCGGACTGCAGCACATTGGCAATCACATTGCGGTGCAGCAGCACCGCGCCCTTGGACACGCCGGTGGTGCCACCGGTGTACTGCAGCACCGCCACGTCGTCGGGCTGCACTGGCACCGGCGTGAACGTGGTCCGGCTGCCCTGGGCCAGCGCCGTGTTGAAGCGCACCGCGCTGGGCAAGGCATAGGGCGGCACCAGCTTCTTGACCTTGCGCACCACGTAGTTGACCAACGCACCCTTGAGCAGGCCAAGCTGGTCGCCCATGGCGCACAACACGATGTGTTTGACTGGCGTGCTACCCAGGCACTGTTGCAGCGTGGCGGCAAAGTTCTCCAGGATCACGATGGCTTTGGCGCCCGAGTCCTTGAGCTGGTGCTCAAGTTCGCGCGGGGTGTACAGCGGGTTCACGTTGACCAGCACCAGGCCGGCCCGCATCAGCGCCGCCACGGCAATCGGGTACTGCGGCACATTGGGCATCATCACCGCCACGCGGTCGCCCTTGGCCAGGCCCAGGCCCTGCAGATAGGCGGCGAACTTGCGGCTCAGACTATCGGTTTCACCATAGCTGAGGTCCCTGCCCATAAAGCTATAGGCGGGTCGGTCGGCGTACTTCTGGAAGCTCTCTTCCAGCAAGGCCTGCAGCGACTGGTAACGCGTTGGGTCGATGTCGGCGGGCACGCCCGGGGGGTAGCTATTGAGCCAGATGCGCTCGGTCATAAGGAAATCTCCAAAAATCTAAAACGGCATAACCATCTGCTCCCAGAGATGCCGTGGAACCGGCTTTGCCGGGCCACTGGCATCGCCCCCTGCAAGGGGGTTGGCGAAAACACGCAGTGTGCAGCCTGGGGGTGAGCGTTAGCTATTCGATGGCCTTACCCATGTCTTCAACCACCTTCTTGGCATCGCCAAACACCATCATGGTCTTGTCCATGTAGAACAGCTCGTTGTCCAGCCCCGCATAGCCAGCGGCCATGGAG
>NZ_JAVDXT010000008.1:0-67540 GCF_031458075.1 Rhodoferax ferrireducens
TGATGACAATCGGCAGGAAGGTGAAGATGCCAATCACCACCAGGTTGGGGCCAACAAACAGCCAGCCGATGCGCGAGGCGCCCAGCCATTTCTGGACCAACCGGAACACCGGCTCGAACAGATTGAAGAAGAAACCTAAACAGGCTGAGATGACTGACATACCGACTCCGATCTACTGTCCAACCTGGTGACGCTGTCCGCAGCATTACCCAAACGCAACGCTCTTCCGGGAGAAACGAATGAACAAGGCGGGGTCGTGGTCAAGCAGCCCACGCGGTGAGGGCTGGCCTGCCTCCCGTCCAGAGATGCCGCGGAACGCAGCTCCAGCAGACCGCTGGTATCGCCCCCCTGCAAAGGGAGAGCGACACTCAGTGAGCCAACCAGGGGGGCTATTTTTCAGCTTGCTTGACCGCTTCGGTCATGTCGGTACCGATCTTGGTGATGGCCTCGTCCACGCTGATCTCACCGACGATGGCCTGGGTAAGGCGCGTCACGGTGGGCAGCATCAGTGCCCGGTTGTATTTGTAGCCCTGCAGCGCGTAGGCAGCCGGTGCCACGGTAGCAGTCCCACTGGTGAACACACCAAGTGCTGCCTGTGCGGCAGGGCTGGCGTTCGGATACGGTACGCCCTTTTTGGCTAAACCAGTATTGGCCGGAATGTTGTTGGTACGTGAAACGAATTCGGCCACATTGGCTTCCTGCGCCATGAAGTCCAGGAACTGGCCGACCTCCTTGGGCGACTTGGTTGTTTTCAGAGCCACCCAACCTGCCCCCCCCGGCATGCCAGAACAAGCCGAAGTACCGCATGGGTTGGGCACAGCCACCCAATCAAACGCATTGCCGATTTCTTTTTGCATGCGGTTGATCTGCCACGAGCCCGACAGAATCATGACGACTCGGCCGTTCTTGAATTCGCCCACAGCATCAGCATAGCTGGAGCCTCCAGAGCCACCCCACACGTCTTTCAGCATGGTGCCGTCTTTGTGCCAGCCGACGAACTTGGTCACGGCGGTTTTGTAGCCCTCGTCGAGTGCCAGATTGCCCTTGGCGTCGAATATCTTGGCGCCATAGCTGATGGCAGGACCTGCAAAACGATGGCCCGAACGGTCCCAGGCCATGGCAGCGGGGGTCTGGGTGGCCTTGGCCACCTTGCGTGCCGCGTCCGCCCACTCGTCCCAGGTGGCCTTAGGGCCGGGCAACGGAATCTTGGCCTGCTCGAACAGCGTCTTGTTGACGAAGGGGCCAGTCATGGTGAGCTGCGACATGAAGCCGTAGATGCCCTTGTCGCCCGCTTTGTTGCGCATCCACGGCAAAGTGCTGCCGAAGTTGGCTTCCCAGTATTTGCGGTCTTTCAGATACGGGCCGATGTCGAGATAGAACCGTGTGAGTCCGCCCAGATCGGTCACCCGCGCTATGTCCGGCCCCTCACCCGCAGCCAACTGCACCGGCAGTTGCTCAAGAATGGTCTTGAACGGAACCACGTCGACAATGATTTTTGTCCCAGGATTATTCGCCTCGAATCGTCGTGCGAGATCGTTGGTGACATCACATTCGCCGCCATCCTGGTAGCACATCACGCGCACTTCGGCTGCCGATGCTGGAAGGGCAGCGACTGAGGCAGTGGCGGCGACAACGCTCAGCCAAATCGCGCGAGTCGGAAAATTGAAAGCGTGCATCAAGGTGTGTCCTCTTCTGTAAAGGCAGGAACAAGGCGAGCAAAAGATCAGTGCAACCTGCGAATGATTGAAATACTAAACTACTAATACATTAGTCAACCTAGGGTAAGCCCTCGGCGCGGCTGACGTTCACTTGAGGGATGTCCTCACCCGGCTGCCAGCACATAAGGCAAATCGGATCGAAAAATTACTGCCGTACCAGCACTGTTGCCTGAAGTACGTTAGCAACGATCGCATGTCGAACCAGAGCTTGCGTGATCGGTTCAAGTTGCCGGAGTCCAAGGCTGTGACCGCATCGCAGGTGATTGGGGCGGCCCAAGATGCGGGGCTGATCAAGGCGGATGAATCCGAGACTATGTCGACGCGGTATGCCCGGTACCTGCGAGCCGTTTTTAACGAGCTACGGCGACTGGGCATATGGAAGAAACCCAACCCCCTCGCCGAACTTCGACAGTTCAAAATTGAAGAGAAAGAGCGGGAATACCTTACGTTGGAGCAGATCAGCGATTTGCCTGAACACCTGGCCGTTGGCTCGAACCGTCACACGGTGATGATTGCCAAAGTTTGCCTTACTACTGGTGCGCGATGGAGCGAGGCTGAAAACCTCGAGCTGAAACACGTACGCAACGCGCAAATTCAGTTTGTCGGCACAAAGTCAGGGCGCATCCGAACCGTTCCCATAGAAAAGCAATTCGAAAAAGACCTCAAGGCCCACCACGACAAGAAAGGAAACAAGCCAGCGCTTGTTTGCCTATGCCTACTCCGCATTTCGGGATGGCGTGGACCGGGCCGGAATCACGCTGGCAGCAGGCCAGCTCACGCACGTACTGCGCCATTCGTTCGCATCACATTTCATGATGGGTGGCGGCAATATTCTGGTGCTGCAACGTGCTTTAGGTCATGCGAATCTGACCATGACGATGCGTTATGCACACCTGGCACCTGACCACCTGCTGGAGGTGGTGAAGCTCAACCCAATTTCTGCGTTGACACTTCGTTGACAGTTGACTGAAACCAAGACGCAAAAAACGCGCTAAGTTGTTGATTTGAATGGTAGGGCGTGAGTGACTTGAACACTCGACCAAAGGATTATGAGTCCTCTGCTCTAACCAACTGAGCTAACGCCCCACACAACCCAGCATTCTACTGTGCGTAGCGGGGCTTATTTCTGGTGGCTCAGCGCATTGCTTACCAGCTTGGAGGTGATGTCCACGATCTGGATCATGCGTTCATAGGGCATGCGGGTCGGGCCGATGACGCCCAGGGTGCCGACCACCTGGCCGTCCACCTCGTAGGGGGCGCTGACGATGGACAGCTCTTCGAACGGCACGACCTGGCTTTCGCCGCCGATGTAGATGCGCACGCCCTCGGCCTTGCTGGAGATGTCGAGCAGGCGCATCAGCTGGGTTTTTTGCTCGAACAGGTCGAAGGCGCGGCGCAGATGGCCCATGTCGCCCGAGAAGTCGCTGACCGACAGCAGATTGCGCTCGCCCGAGATCACCACCTCGTCCTGCTCGCGCGCCAGGGCTTCGGAGCCCACGTTTACCGCGGCCTGCATCAGGGTGGCGATTTCGCCGCGCAGGGTTTCGACCTCGTTCTTCAGCCGCTCGCGCACCTGCTCGATCGACAGGCCGGCATAATGGCCGTTCAGGTAGTTGGCGGCCTCGACCAGCTGGGACGAGGTGTAGTCGACCTCGGTGAAGATCACCCGGTTTTGCACATCGCCTTCGGGCGAGACGATGATGACCAGGAAGCGCTTTTCCGACAGGCGCAAGAATTCGATGTGCCGAAACACCGAGGTGCGCCGCGGCGCCATCACCACGCCAACGAACTGCGACAGGCTGGACAGCAGATTGGCCGCGTTGACGATGACCTTTTGCGGCTGCTCGGCCACCAGCTTGGGCGGCGCCAGCGGGCCGGGCTGGGCGGTGAGCATGGTGTCGACGAACAAGCGGTAGCCGCGGGCCGTGGGGATACGCCCAGCCGAGGTATGCGGGCTGACGATCAGCCCCATATCCTCCAGGTCGGACATCACGTTGCGGATGGTGGCGGGCGACAGGTCCAGGCCCGAGGCTTTGGACAAAGTGCGCGAGCCAATAGGCTGGCCGTCGGCGATATATCGCTCGACCAGCGCTTTCATTAACAACTTGGCACGGTCATCGAGCATGTTCTTATTTTAGTGATGTAATTTGTGAATGAAATCACAATTCCGCCACGTTGCGCTCTTCGGGAAATATGCGGCACCGGGCACCCGCGTCGCCAACGCCTCGTCCCGCAAGGTATTGCAGGAAATCGCCGAGTTTTTAACCAGCCTGGGCTGCGAAGTGGTGGTGGACCAGGAAACCGTGGCCAATACCGGCATCACCGGTTACCCGGCGCTGGACGTGGACGCAATTGGCCGCCGCTGCGACCTGGGCCTGGTGGTCGGCGGCGACGGCACCATGCTCGGCATAGGCCGCCAGCTGGCCTGCCACGGGGTGGCGCTGATCGGCATCAACCAGGGCCGGCTCGGCTTCATCACCGACATTCCGCTGAATAATTACCAGGCCACGCTGCTGCCCATGCTGCAAGGCACTTACGAGGAAGACCACCGCAGCCTGATGCATGCGCGGGTGATGCGCGGCGGCGAGTGCGTGTTCGACGCGCTGGCTATGAACGACGTGGTGGTGAACCGCGGCTCCACCTCCGGCATGCTAGAGCTGCGCGTCGAGGTGGACGGCCAACTGGTATCGAACCAGCGCGCCGACGGCCTGATCATTGCCACGCCCACCGGCTCCACCGCCTATGCGCTGTCGGCCGGCGGGCCGCTGCTGCACCCGTCCATCCCCGGCTGGGTGATGGTGCCCATCGCCCCACATACTTTGACAAATCGGCCGATCGTGCTGGCAGATCCTGCGGAAGTAGCTATAGAACTAATAGCAGGACGAGACGCCAGCGCCAACTTCGACATGCAGTCGCTGGCATCCCTGCAGCACGGCGACCGCATCATCGTGCGCCGCTCCGAGCACCGCGCACGTTTCCTGCATCCCCAGGGCTGGAGCTACTTTGACACCTTGCGCAAAAAACTCCACTGGAACGAAGGAACCTGAATGGCGCTGAAACGCATCACCCTGCGCGACTTCGTGATCGTGCGCGAGCTGGAACTCGACCTGCAAAACGGCTTCAGCGTGCTGACCGGCGAAACCGGCGCCGGCAAGTCCATCCTGGTCGACGCCGTGCAACTGGCACTGGGCAGCCGCGCCGATGCCGGCACGGTGCGCGAAGGCGCGGCCCGGGCCGACATCAGCGCCGAGTTCGACAGCCTGCCGGCCACCGCCGCCTGGCTAGAAGAAGCCGGCTTTGACGTGGCCGACAGCCTGCTGCTGCGCCGCACCGTCGACGCCCAGGGCAAGAGCCGCTCCTGGATCAACGGCAGCCCGGCCACCGCCACCCAGCTGCGCGAGATTGGCGACCAACTGCTCGACATCCATGGCCAGCACGCCTGGCAAAGCCTGACCCGGCCGGACACCGTGCGCGGCCTGCTCGACGCCTATGCGGGCAGCTCCACCAGCGCCCTGGCTGCCCGCTGGAGCGACTGGCGCGGCGCCCAGAAAACCCTGGCCGATGCCCACGCCGCCCGCGACTCGCTGCAGCAAGAGCAGGAGCGCCTGGCCTGGCAGATCGGCGAAGTCGGCAAGCTGGCCCCCGGCGCCGAAGAATGGCCCGAGCTGAACGCCGAGCACGCGCGTTTGTCCAACGCCCAGGCCCTGCTGGACGCGGTGCAGACCGCCATAGACGCGCTGGAAAACGACGAATCTGGCGCGCTGGCCGGTTTGGTGCGGGCCCACACGTCGCTACAAAATCAAGAGCACATTGCGCCCGAATATGCTGCGCTGACCGAGGTTTTGGCTTCAAGTTTGGCGCAGGCCGAGGACGCCGCGCATTCGCTGCACAGCACCTTGCGCAAGACCGAGCTGGACCCGCAGCGCCTGGCCGAGCTGGACGAGCGCCTGTCGCAATGGGTGTCGCTGGCCCGGCGCTACAAACGCACGCCGGCCGAGTTGCCGGCTCTGCTGGCCAGCTGGCAGGCCGAGCTGGCCCGGCTGGACGCCGCGGCCGACAGCCAGGCGCTGGAAGCCGCCGAGCGCAAGGCCGAAAGCGCCTACCGCGCCGAGGCCCTGGCCCTGTCCAAAGCCCGGGCCCTGGCCGCCCCGAAACTGGCCAAAGCCATCACCCTGGCCATGCAAGGCCTGGGCATGCAGGGCGGCCAGTTCCAGGTGGCGCTGCAAAAGATCGAGCCCAGCGCCAGCGGGCTAGAAGAGGTGCAATTCCTGGTCGCCGGCCATGCGGGCAGCACGCCGCGCGCGGTCGGCAAGGTGGCATCGGGCGGCGAGCTGTCGCGCATCGCGCTGGCGATTGCCGTCACCACCAGCGAGCTGGGCACGGCGCAAACCCTGATCTTTGACGAGGTGGATTCGGGCGTCGGCGGTGCCGTGGCCGAAACCGTAGGCCGGCTGATGAAGCAGCTGGGCCGGGACCGCCAGGTGCTGGCCGTCACCCATCTGCCCCAGGTCGCTGCCTGCGCCGACCACCATCTGGTGGTGGCCAAACAGCGCGACGGCAAAAGCACGGTCAGCAGCGTGGGCTTGGTGCTGGGCGAGCAGCGGGTGGCCGAGGTGGCGCGCATGCTCGGGGGCGAAAAGCTCTCCGTCACCACCCTGGCCCATGCGAAAGAAATGTTAGGCAGCGCACTATGAAACTTGAAATCGTGTTGATCACCGGTATGTCCGGCTCGGGCAAATCGGTGGCCTTGCATGCGCTGGAAGACGCGGGCTACTACTGCGTGGACAACCTGCCGCCCGAGCTGCTGCTGAGCTTCATCAAGCTGGAGCAAACCCGCGACGCCAAGAAGGTGGCGATTGCCATGGACGTGCGC
Source organism: Rhodoferax ferrireducens (assembly GCF_031458075.1). Classification (GTDB taxonomy): domain Bacteria; phylum Pseudomonadota; class Gammaproteobacteria; order Burkholderiales; family Burkholderiaceae_C; genus Rhodoferax_B; species Rhodoferax_B ferrireducens_A. The sequence continues at coordinate 6,592 of NZ_JAVDXT010000008.1, forward strand.
AGCGCCACCTCGCTACCGCTGGTGCCGCAGCAGCTGGAGGCGCTGCGCAAGCACGGCGTCAACATCAAGTCGCTGTTTCTGGACGCCGCCACCGACACCCTGGTGCGGCGCTATTCCGAAACCCGGCGCAAGCACCCGCTGTCGCGCTCCGAGATGACCGACCAGCAGCATGCGCTGGTGGAGGCCATCGAGCTGGAGCGCGAGCTGCTGGCCGACCTGCGCGAACAAGCCCATGTGATCGACACCAGCATCATCCGCTCGTCGCAGCTGCAGGGCTATATCAAGTCGCTGGTGGCCGCGCCCGAGGCGCAGCTGACCCTGGTGTTCGAATCCTTCGCCTTCAAGCGCGGCATTCCGGTGGATGCCGACTATGTGTTCGACGTGCGCATGCTGCCGAACCCGCACTACGAGCCCGACCTGCGCGCGCTGACCGGCCGCGACGAGCCGGTGGCCGCGTTCCTGCGCCAGAGCCGCGACGTGGCGCAGATGTTCAGCCACATCGACCAGTTCCTGAGCCACTGGTTGGACCTGCTGGCGCGCGACCACCGCAGCTATGTGACGGTAGCCATAGGCTGTACCGGCGGCCAGCACCGCTCGGTCTACCTGGTAGAGCAACTGGCCACCGCCTTCAGCAAGCGCTGGGTCACGCTGAAGCGGCACCGCGAGCTGGATGCGCGCGGTGGTGTGGAGCCGCCCTCGGGTGGCGCCACGGTTTTTTAAGCTTTTCAGGCCTGTAGCGCAGGTTCTATCTGCGCCAACAGCTACCAATTCAATAGCAGCTAGACGTTAGCCAGCAGTTTGCGGATCGGTGCGGGCAAGCCCATCTCGGGCCAGCGCGCGGCTTCAACCCAGTCGCCATGGGGCCCAGGCCGCACGCCAGGCGCCAGCTGGATCTGCACCGGGTGCAGGTACAAGTCCTTGTGGGTCAGCACGTGCAGGAACACCGGCAGGTCGTCCAGCTCTGCGGTGCCGACGGTGGCCGCCAGGGCCTCGCGGCTGTCGAACACCGGCAGGCAGTACAGCCCCGCCCATACGCCCGCATCCGGCCGGCGCTGCAACCAGACCCGGCCGGCCGCATCCTGCGCCCACAGCAGCCACCAGGATTCGGTGCTGCGCTTGAGCTTGCGGGTCTTGACCGGATACTTCTCCGGCGTGCCCTGGCGCTGGGCAGTGCACACGGGCTGCACCGGGCACAGCAAGCAGGTCGGCTGGCGCGGCGCGCAAACGGTGGCACCCAAATCCATCAGGCCCTGGGTATAGCGCGGCATGGTCTGCAGGCCGGCCTGCAGCGGCAGCAAGGCGGTGGCCTGGTCCCACAGCGCGCGCTCGTTGGCGGCCACGGCCAGGTCGGCATCGAAGCCCAGCACCCGGGTCAGCACGCGTTTCACATTCGCATCCAGAATCGCCGCCCGCTCGCCATAGCAGAACGAAGCAATCGCCGCGGCGGTAGACCGGCCTATGCCGGGCAGGGTCTGCAGCAGCTCGGCCGTGGGCGGAAACTTGCCGCCATGCACCTCCACCACCTGCTGGGCGCAGCGGTACAGGTTGCGGGCCCGGCTGTAATAGCCCAGGCCGCTCCACAGCGCCAGCACATCGTCCAGGCTGGCGGCGGCCAGACTGGCCACATCCGGGAAGCGCGCCAGAAAGCGCGGAAAGTATTCGAGCACCGAGCTCACCTGGGTCTGCTGCAGCATGATTTCGGACAGCCAGACCTTGTACGGGTCCTGGGTGTTCTGCCAGGGCAGGCTGTTGCGGCCATGGCTTTGCTGCCAGTGGATCACCTGCGAGGCAAACGCGGTTGCCACCGCAGCCGGAGCAGCATACGTGGCCATACTGCCGAGGCCCGCCGCAGCGGCCTCCATTACGCGAGGGGCCGTCATGCGGCAGGGGGCAGCGTGGGCGCGGCGGTGGTCAGAAAGTAAGAGGTCAACAGCTGCAGCCGGGTGTCGAACTGGCCGAGCACGGCCTCCTGGGCTTCGATCTCGGCCACCCGTTCGTCCAGCCCGCCGGCGGCTTCCTGGATGCGGTCGATGCCGTCGATGCGCCGCACAAAGCTCTTGCGGCGCTCTTTCAGCTGGTCTTCCAGCTGGGCCGCGGCCGACTTGCTCCACAGCTCGACTTCGCCAAACGCCGAGTCGTTGACCGCGCGCAGCCGCGTCGCCAGGGCCCGCACCAGGCGCTCGGCAAACTCGGGCTGAGCCAGCTTCAGGGCATTGCGCAGGCCTAGGTACTGCAGGTGGCTGGCCTCGATCTCGTCGAGCTCGGCGTGGTAGCGCGGAATATCGGGAATCGGCGGCAGCTGCAGCGAGAAGCCGAACTCGGCATTCAGCTGGCGGAAGGTGGCATCCAGCATGCTGTGGATCTCGGCCCCATGGGCCTGGGCTTTCGTCATGTTGGCACGCAGCCGGGTAAAGGTTTCGCCGTACACGGTTTTCACGCCCAGCTTCAAGCCGCGTTGGCGCATGGCGGCGGCCAGCAAGCCCATCTCGGCTTTCAGGTTGCGGCTGCCCAGCAGCCCAAACATCTCGCCCAGCAGCTTGTGCTGCACCGAACGCACCGCGTGGATCTTGGCGTTGCCCATGTCGAACTCTTGCTTTTCCTGTTCGATGCGGGAGCGCATGTTCTTGATGACGGCCGAATTCTTGCCGCCCAGGCCTTGCAACTCCATTTTTTGCTCGGCCAGGTCGCGCCGCCGCACCTGCAACACCCGGCCGGTTTCGTTGCGCAGGTCGGTCACGCCGCGCGCCACCACGGCGCGCAGAATCTCGTGCCGCTGGGCCAGGATGCCGTCGCCCAGCGCGGCCTCCAGCGCGGGCAGGCCGCTGGCCTGCAGCAGCTCGGCATCGAAGGTGATCTTGGCCACCAGGCCTTTTTGCGCCGACACCGCCATCACCTGCTGCGCCGGCACGCCAAGTATGTCGGCCGAAGCCACGCGCTGCTGGACGATCTGCAGCTTCACCTGCTCGGGCGTGCTCAGCGTATCCCACAGGGTGTCGATCTTGTTCAGCACCACCAGGCGGGCGTTGACTTCGTCGGCGCCGTGGCTCAAGTGCTCGCGCCAGACCGACAGGTCGGACTTGGTGACGCCGGTATCGGCCGCCAGCAGGAACACCACGGCGTGGGCTTGCGGAATCAAATTCACAGTCAGCTCGGGCTCGGCGCCGATGGCGTTGAGCCCTGGAGTGTCCAGGATCACCAGGCCTTGCGCCAGCAGCGGGTGCTCGATGTTGACCAGCGCATGGCGCCAGCGCGGCACCTCGACGCGGCCATCGGCATCCATGGGCGGGTTGTCGTCGGGCACTTCATCGTGCCAAAAGCCCAGCGCGCGGGCTTCGTCCTGGGTGACGCGGCGCACGTCGGTGACCTTTTCCAGCGCCAGGGCCAGTTGCTCGGCGTCGTCCACATCCAGGGGCACATGGGTCCATTGGTCGGACGCCTGGCGCCACTCGGCCAGCGACTGCGGGTGCAGGCGCGACTCGATGGGCAGCAGGCGCAGGCTGGGCGGCACGCCGGCGTCAAAACCGAGTTCAGTCGGGCACATGGTGGTGCGCCCGGCGCTGGCCGGCATGATGCGCCGGCCGTAACTGGCGAAGAACAATGCGTTGATCAGCTCGGACTTGCCGCGCGAGAACTCGGCCACGAAGGCGACCATCACCTTGTCGCTGCGCATCTGGTCTTCCAGGCGCTGCAGCCGGGCCTCGACCCCGGAATCCATCAGCCCGTGCTCCTTCATCCAGGCGGCCAGCAGCTTGAGGCGCAGGGCAAATTCACGCCGCCAAGCGCCGTAATGGCCGATTTGTTCGTTAAAGGAGGTCACCACGGGGCAGTCGGTTTTCGCAAAGACAGAAAAATTCAATATAGCACTGTGCCCTGTCCGTTCAGCGCTTCTGGCACTGCGGACAGAAATACGTGGCCCGCTGGCCCTGCCGCATGGACTGGATGGGCGTGCCGCAGACCCGGCAGGGCTCGCCCCGGCGGTCGTAGACCATGGCTTCCAGCTGGAAGTAGCCGCTCTCGCCATGGGCGTTCGAAAAGTCGCGCAAGGTGCTGCCGCCCTTGAGCACAGCCCGCGCCAGCACGTCGCGCACCGCTGCGTGCAGCTTGGCGGCGCGGGGCCGGCTGATGCGGTTGGCCGGCAAGGTTGGCCGGATGCCGGCAATGAACAAGGCCTCGGACGCATAGATATTGCCCACCCCGACCACCACCTCGCCCGCCAGCAGCACCTGTTTGATGGCGGTCTTGCGCGCCTGCAGGCCTGCGTAAAAGTTGGGTAAAGAAAATCCATCGCCCAAGGGCTCCATGCCCAGATGGCCGAGCAGCTTGACCGCCGCGGGCGCCTCCTGGCTGTCGGCATAGACCACGGCACCAAAGCGGCGCGGATCGTGCAGCCGCAGCACGCCCTGGCTGGTGGCCAGGTCGCAATGGTCGTGCGCGCCAGGCGCGGGCTGCTGCGACGCGAAATGCAGGCTACCCGACATGCCCAGGTGCAGCAGCAGCAAGCCGGGGTCGAGGTCCAGCAGCAGGTATTTGCCGCGCCGTCGCACCTCCAGCACGGTGCGCCCGTGCAGCTGCGCAGGGTCGCAACCCAGCGGCCAGCGCAGCGGTTTGCCCATGCGCACCGAGGCGATACGCGCGCCCTGGATGCGGTCGGCAAAGCTCAAACGGGTGACTTCTACCTCGGGTAACTCGGGCATAACAGGCGATAGAGGATGAATAGAGGATGTAAAGAACGCAGGTAGGGGCTCTCGCCACGGCGCGTGCAAGTGCGCGGGCTTGGATTATTATGAGCCGATGAAGCGATTTCCCCGACTGGCCGCCTACGGTTTTGCCACACTGGCTTTGGTGGCGGGCTGCCTGCCTGCGCACGCGCAAGAGTCTGCCCCGCCCCCCGCACCGGAGAACTCCGCCATCAACGGCGAGCTGTTCTACATTCTGCTGCTGGGCGAGCTCAACTCGGCCGGCGGCGAGCCGGGCATCGCCTACCAGCTGTATCTGGAGGGGGCACGCAAGGCCAATGACGCCAGCCTCTACCAGCGGTCCATAGAAATTGCGCTGCAGTCGCGCTCCGGCGACGCGGCTCTGCAGGCCGCCCGCGCCTGGAGCCGGGCCATGCCCGATTCGCGCGAAGCCAACCGCTACGTGCTGCAGATACTCCTGGCCCTGAACCGGGTGGCCGACACGGCGGAGCCACTGAAAATCGAGTTGAACCTGGCCAAGGTCATGGACCGTGGCGCAGCCATCAGCGCCATTCCCGCCACCTACGCCCAGATTTCCGACAAAAAGCTGGCAGCCAGCCTGGTCGAACAAGCGCTGGCCGACTACCTGAACGACCCGGCCGTAAGCGTCGCCGCCTGGACCACCGTCGGCCGCATGCGCCTGGCCGCAGGCGATACCTCGGGCGCACTCGAAGCCGCGCGCCGGGCCCAGGCGCTGGAGCCCAGCGCCCCCGGCCCGGTACAGCTGGCGTTGGAAATGATGGGACCCAAGGTGCCGCTGGCCGAGCCCCTGGTGCAGCACTACCTGGCCGGCAAACCCTTGCCCGAGTTGCGCATGGCCTATGTGCGGGTGCTGCTGGATGCGATGCGCTACGCGGAAGCCGCCCAGCAACTGCAGCTGCTGACCACCCAGAACCCCGAGCTGGCGGACGCCTGGCTGGTACTGGGCAGTCTGCAAGCCCAAGAAAAGCAAACCGCTGCGGCCGACGCATCGCTGCAGCGCTTTGTCACCCTGGCTCTCGCGCTGCCTCCCAGCGATGGCCGCAGCCGTGGCCTGGCGCGGGCCTACATGGCGCTGGCCCAGGTAGCGGAAACCCGCAAAGACTATCCTGCAGCGGAAGCCTGGCTGCAAAAGATTGAGAACCCGCAAGACCTGCTGGCCGCCCAAAGCCGCCGGGCTTCGCTGCTGGCCAAGCAAGGCAAGCTGGCCGAGGGCCGTGCGCTGCTCCAGTCCTTGCCTGCGCGCACCCCCGAAGAAATCCGCCTGAAACGCGCGGCCGAAGTGCAGTTGCTGCGCGACAACAAGCAATACCAAGCGGCGTACGACCTGATGGCCGCCGCCTTGGCGCAGAACCCGCAAGACGCCGACCTGCTGTACGACCAGGCCATGCTGGCCGAAAAGCTCGACAAGCTCGACGAAATGGAGCGCCTGCTGCGCCAGCTGATTGCGGCCAAGCCCGACTACCACCATGCCTACAACGCACTCGGCTACTCGCTGGCCGAGCGCAATATGCGGCTGCCCGAAGCCCGCGAACTGATCCGCAAGGCGCTGGAGTTTGTGCCCAACGACCCTTTCATCGCCGACAGCCTGGGCTGGGTCGAGTTCCGCATGGGCAACCGCGACGAAGCACTGCGCGTGCTGGACGACGCCTTCAAGGCCAAGCCGGACGCCGAAATTGCCGCCCATCTGGGCGAAGTGCTATGGGTGTTGGGCCAGCGCGAGCGCGCCACCAGCGTCTGGAAAGAAGGCCTGCAGATCAATTCCGAAAACGAAACCCTGCAGGAAACTCTCAAACGCCTGCGCGTCAAGCTTTGAAGCGCATCCGCCACTGGTGGGCTCTGCTGGTATGCATGGCATTGCTGACCGGCTGCGCCCATGTCAACCGGCCCAGCAGCAACGCAGACCCGTTCTGGAGCGGCCGCATCGCCCTGCAGGTAGACGCGGAATCGGCCCAATCCTTTTCCGCCGGCTTCGAACTCAAGGGATCAGCTCAGCAGGGCGAGCTCACCCTTTTCAACCCTCTGGGTGGCGTTGTCGCCCGCCTGGTCTGGCAGCCGGGATCGGCCACACTACACACCAATGGAGAGGTCCGCCCGTTCGACTCGCTGGATGCCTTGGTCGAACAAGCCACGGGCGCCCCGCTACCGCTGGCTGCGTTGTTCGACTGGTTGCATGGCAGCGATACGGCGGTTCCTGGATGGAAGGCTGATTTGTCACGACTGGATACCGGGCGCCTGACCGCCCTGCGCAACCAGCCCACACCGGTCGCCACTCTGCGCGTAGTTCTCGATAAATAAGCATGCAAGCCCTGTACGACGTGGCCGCCCCGGCCAAGCTGAATCTTTTTCTGCACATCACCGGCCGCCGCGCCGATGGCTACCACTTGCTGCAATCGGTCTTCATGCTGATCGACTGGTGCGACACCCTGCATTTCGATATCCGCAGCGACGGCCAACTCAGCCGCGAAGACCTGAGCACCCCACTACCCGCCGATGACCTGGTACTGCGCGCTGCGCGAGCGCTGCAAGCCGCCACCGGCACAAGTTTGGGTGCACACATCGGCATATTGAAACGGATTCCTGCGCAAGCCGGCATGGGCGGCGGCTCATCGGATGCCGCATCCTGCCTGCTGGCACTGAACCGGCTCTGGCAGCTGAATCTCACTACCGCCGAGCTGCAAGCCATCGCCTTGCCGCTGGGCGCCGACGTGCCTTTTTTTGTCGCTGGCCGCAATGCCTGGGTCGAAGGCATAGGCGAAAAAATCACCCCCATCTCCCTACCGCCCAGCCGCTTTTTGGTTGTCAAGCCGCCCGAAGGGCTGGACACCAAATTGATTTTTTCATCGCCGGATTTAAAACGCGATTCAGATAGTGCTATACTCGCAGGCTTTGCTGCACAGCCATATCACTTCGGTGCTAACAACTTGCAGCCAGTTGCAGAAAATCTTTGCCCCGCTGTAATCCACGCCCTTGAGTGGCTGGAAAGCAAAGATTTAAATGCTAGAATGACTGGCTCTGGAAGCGCAGTGTTTGCGCAGATGTTGGGCGATGTGGATACAGCCGATGCACCCGGTGCTTGGCAGGTTCGCAAATGCAGCAATATGGACGTTCATCCTTTGTGGGGATGGGCCTCCAGCGATGGTTAATCGGTTGACAGCGTCGCGCTGTTAACCCGTGTAGGGGAGTCGCCAAGTTGGTTAAGGCACTGGATTTTGATTCCAGCATGCGAAGGTTCGAATCCTTCTTCCCCTGCCAAATATTTTGAACGCACAGATGTTCAAAATATGCACACAGTTACTTCATCGCTAGTTACTTCATCGCCGGAAAGCTCATGCAGCCCCACCACACCGATTTCATGATTTTCACGGGCAATGCCAATCCAGGCATGGCCGCTGACATTGCCAAGCACCTTGGCATTTCACTGGGTGCTGCCCGTGTAGGCCGCTTCTCCGATGGGGAAGTCACGGTCGAAATCAACCAGAACGTGCGTGCCCGTGATGTGTTCGTGGTGCAAAGCACTTGCGCTCCGACCAATGAAAACCTGATGGAGCTGCTGATCATGGTGGATGCGCTGAAGCGCGCTTCCGCTGAACGTATCAGCGCCGTGATTCCCTACTTCGGCTATGCCCGCCAAGACCGTCGCCCGCGTTCGGCCCGTGTGCCCATCACCGCCAAGGTGGTGGCCAATATGCTGCAAGCCGTAGGTGTGGACCGTGTGCTGACCATGGACTTGCACGCCGACCAGATCCAGGGTTTCTTCGATATCCCGGTGGACAATATTTACGCGTCCCCTGTGCTGCTGGGCGACTTGCGCCAAAAAAATTACGAGGACCTGATCGTGGTCTCCCCCGACGTGGGCGGCGTGGTCCGTGCACGCGCCCTGGCCAAGCAGCTGGGCTGCGACATGGCCATCATCGACAAGCGCCGCCCCAAGGCGAATGTCAGCGAAGTCATGCACGTTATCGGTGAAATCGATGGCCGCAACTGCGTGATCATGGACGACATGATCGACACCGCCGGCACCTTGGTAAAAGCCGCCGAAGTCTTGAAAGAACGCGGCGCCAAGAAGGTTTACGCCTATTGCACCCACCCCATCTTCTCCGGCCCCGCCATTGAGCGCATTGCCAATGGCTCGGCACTGGATGAAGTCGTGGTGACCAACACCATTCCGCTCAGCCCGGCTGCAGCGGCGTGTTCCAAAATTCGCCAACTCACCGTGGCCCCGCTGATCGCTGAGACGATCCAGCGCATTGCCAACGGTGAGTCGGTCATGAGTTTGTTCTCCGACCAAGAAAACCTTTTCTGACGGGAATAAAAAAGCAGACCGGCAATGCTTCTGGCGTTGCCGGTCTTTTTCACAACGGAGTGACACTGGTCGCGGTGCACTCTTACAGGAGTTAATTATGAAATTCGTCGCTTTTGAGCGCGCAAAGCAGGGCACGGGTGCGAGCCGCCGTCTCCGCATTACCGGCCGCACCCCCGGCATCGTCTACGGCGGTGAAACGCCTGCCACCCAGATCGAAATCGACCACAACGCACTGTGGCACGCTCTGAAGAAAGAAACCTTCCACTCCACCATTCTGGACATGGAACTGGCCGGCAAGGAAAGCAAGGTTCTGTTGCGCAATGTGCAAATGCACCCCTTCCGCCAACTGATTCTGCACGCTGACTTCCAGCGCGTCGAAGCCAACACCAAGCTGACCATGAAGGTGCCTCTGCACTTCAGCGGCCAGGAAGTCTCGCCAGCGGTCAAGACCGAAAACTGCATGGTCACCCCCGTGGCGACCGAACTGCTGATTTCCTGCCTGCCTGCTGATCTGCCTGAGTTCATCGCTGTGGACCTGAGCGGCCTGACCAAGGGCTCTTCCTTGCACGCCAAAGACCTGACCTTGCCCAAGGGCGTGTCGGTTGTAACCCGCGGCAAAGAAAACCCCGCTCTGGTGTCCGTGGTGGCTCTGGCCGAAGAAGTGGCTGTCGATCCAGCTGCCGCTGCTGCCGCACCCGCCAAGGGCAAAGCCGGCGCCAAGGCTCCCGCTGCCAAGCCTGCTGCCAAGAAGTAATTCTTTTCAGCAAGAAAATGGCCCACCTCGGTGGGCCATTTTTGTTTCTGGATAATCACCGTAATGATCAAACTGTTTGTCGGCCTGGGCAATCCCGGCCCGGATTACGAAGCCACCCGCCACAATGCCGGGTTCTGGTGGATCGATGCGCTGGCCCATGAGCTCAAAGCCAATCTGCAGCCCGACAAAAGCTATTACGGCCTAGTCGCGCGCACCGTGGTGGACGGCGAGCCGCGCTGGCTGCTCAAGCCGCAGACCTTCATGAATGTGTCCGGCAAATCGGTGGCGGCGCTGGCCCGCTTCTTCAAGATCCAGCCGTCGGAGATTCTGGTCGCCCACGACGAACTCGACATCGTGCCCGGCCAGGCCAAGCTCAAGCTCGGCGGCAGCCACGCCGGGCACAACGGCCTGCGCGACATCCATGGGCAGCTGGGCAGCCCCGACTACTGGCGGCTGCGCATTGGCATCGGCCATCCAGGGGCCAAGGACGAAGTCGCCAACTGGGTATTGAAAAAGCCCTCGGCCGAACACCGCACGGCCATCGAAGACAGCATGACCCGGGCGATACTCGCAACCCCTTTGCTGCTGGCCGGCGATATGGAGAAGGCCATGATGGCCATCCACACCAGCAAACCGCCGCGGCCCAAACCAGTGCGGCCGCCCGAAGCCGAATAAACCTGGAAGTTAAACCTTGGGAATAGCCGTTGGCACGGCGATCTCGGCCTGCAGGCGCCGGTACTTGGCCCACAGGGTTTCCTTGTCTTCCACGTGCGCCGGGTTCACCGGAATGCACGACACCGGACACACCTGCACGCACTGCGGCTCGTCGAAGTGGCCCACGCATTCTGTGCACTTGTGCGGGTCGATCTCGTAGATCTGCACGCCCAGGTAGATCGCGTCGTTCGGGCACTCGGGCTCGCACACATCGCAGTTGATGCACTCGTCGGTGATGATCAAAGCCATGGCGCGGTCCCGTCGTTCATCTGCGGATGGTAGATCACACGCCCGCCAAAGCGCTGCGCATGCTGTCAATCACCGCCTTGTAATCAGGGTTGCCGAAGATCGCGCTGCCCGCCACAAAGGTGTCGGCACCGGCAGAAGCCACGCGCGCGATGTTGTCGGTCTTGATTCCACCGTCCACTTCCAGGCGGATGTCCTTGCCCGATGCCTCGATGCGCTTGCGCGCCTGCTCGATCTTGCGCAGCGCCGAGTCGATGAAGCTCTGGCCGCCAAAGCCGGGGTTGACGCTCATGATCAAAATCAGGTCGATATCGTCGATCACCCAGTCCAGCACGTCCAGCGGCGTGGCGGGGTTGAAGACCACACCGGCCTGGCAGCCCTTGGACTTGATGGCCTGCACGCTGCGGTGCACATGGCCCGAAGCTTCGGGGTGGAAGCTGATCAAGGAGGCGCCTGCATCGGCGAACGAGGCCGCCAGCGCGTCCACGGGCTGCACCATGAGATGCACGTCGATGGGCACGGGCGTGCCATCGGGCTTTTTGGCATGCGGCTTCAAGGCACTGCAGATCATCGGCCCGAAGGTCAGGTTCGGCACGTAGTGGTTGTCCATCACATCGAAATGGATCCAGTCGGCACCGGCCTGGATGACGTTTTTCACCTCTTCACCCAGGCGGGCGAAGTCGGCGGACAGGATCGAGGGGGCAATGCGGTAATTTTTCATGGGCCGTATTTTCGCAGGCTACGCCCAGAGCCTGCCGCGGTACGATGCCGGCATGTCCAAATACCAGTTCACCATAGCGGTCGCGCCCCAGTATCTGCCCGACCAATCCGACCCCGAGCAAGCGATTTTCAGCTTTGCCTACACCGTCACCATCCAGAACACCGGCGAGGTGCCGGCCCAGCTGATTGCGCGCCACTGGACCATCAGCGACGGCAACGGCCATACCGAGGAAGTCAAAGGCTTGGGCGTGGTGGGCCACCAGCCGCTGCTGAAACCAGGCGAATCCTTTGAATACACCAGCGGCTGCCGCTTACGCACCGGCACCGGCGCGATGCGCGGCAGCTATTTCTTCGTCGCCGAAGACGGCGAGCGCTTCGACGTGGCCATCCCGACCTTTGTGCTGGACGCCACCGACAACAGCCTGCCGCCGGCCAGCCACACCTTGCATTGAGATGGGCATTCCCATGGGCGAGTTCGACCTGATCCGCCGCTACTTCACCCGGCCCACGCCGCGCGCGGTGCTGGGTGTGGGCGACGACTGCGCGCTGCTGCAGCCGCGGCCCGGTATGCAGCTGGCCATCTCCAGCGACATGCTGGTCGAGGGCCGGCATTTTTTGTCCACCGTGTCCCCTGCGGCGCTGGGCCACAAGGCGCTGGCGGTGAACCTCAGCGACCTGGCCGCCTGTGGCGCGCAGCCGCTGGCCTTCACCCTGGCGCTGGCGCTGCCGCGCGCCGACGCCGCCTGGCTGGAGCCGTTTTCGCAAGGCCTGCTGGCCCTGGCCGACGCCCACGGCTGTGAGCTGGTCGGCGGCGACACCACCCAGGGCCCGCTGAACATCTGCATCACCGTGTTTGGCGAGGTGCCGCCCGGCCAGGCGCTGCTGCGTTCGGGCGCCCAAGCCGGCGACGACCTGTATGTAAGCGGCACCCTGGGCGATGCCCGACTGGCGCTAGAGGTTTTTCGCGGCACGCTGTCGCTGCCCGAAGCCGTGTTTGCCCAGGCCCGGGCCCGGCTGGAAACCCCTACGCCGCGGATGGCCCTGGGCCTGGCGCTGCGCGGCATCGCCACGGCGGCGGCCGATGTCAGCGACGGGCTGCTCGGCGACCTTGGCCACATCCTGCGCGCCTCCGGCGTAGCGGCGGTGATCGACACCTCGATTGCTATGCAATTAATAGCTGCTGGCGCAGATACTCTCTGCGCAGATGGCCGATTTGACGTAAAAAAAATCCTGGCCTGCGTGCTGGCCGGCGGCGACGACTACGAGCTGGTATTCACCGCCCCGGTAGCGGCCCGCCAGGCGGTGCAGGCCGCCGCCGCCCAAGCGCAGACCCGGGTCACGCGCATCGGCCAGATCGAGGCCGCCAGCGGCGCGCCCGCAGTGCGCCTGGTGGACGCCGCCGGGGCGCCGGTACTGCGGCAATTTGCCAGCTTCGACCACTTCGCATGACACCCGTCAAACGCTGTCATACAAGCTTGCGTAAACTAAAGCGCCATGAGTGAAGCCGACGCCATCCGCCAGATACTGACCCACGCCCGCACGATTGCGGTGGTCGGCCTGTCGCCGGACCCGATGCGACCCAGCCACGACGTGGCACGCACCCTGCAGGCGCGCGGCTACCGCATCATCCCGATCAACCCCAATGCCACCGTGATCCTGGGCGAAACCGCCTACCCCAGCCTCACCGCCGCGGCCCAGCACCACCGTATCGAGGTGGTGAACTGCTTCCGCAAAAGCCGGGACATTCCACCCCTGGTCGAAGAAGCCATCGCCATCGGCGCCAAGGCCGTGTGGATGCAGCTGGGCATCGCCCATGCCGGCGCCGCCCAGCGGGCCCAGGCGGCCGGACTGCGGGTGGTGCAGAACAAATGCATCCGCACCGAACACGCGGTGCTGTCCGCCCGCGGCGTGATTTGAGCCCCCTGCCCGCCCCCACGGCGCGCTGGACGGCGGCGCTGCTGCCGCTGGGGCTGTGCGCCTGCGGCATGCTCAGCCCCACGCCGGCACCACATGGCGAGGCCCGCAGCAGTCCCCCAGCCCCCGCCGAGCTGGCCCAGTCGGACGTGAACCGCATGGCCACCCTGGGCATGCGCGACAACCTGGAAAGCCTGCTGCGCCTGGCCGACAAGCTGTACAAGCGCAACCCCGCCGAGTGGCGCAAGACCAGCACCGCCAGCCGCGAAGACGCCCTGGCCCAGGTGCGCAGCGCCATGGACCGGCGCCAACCCTGGCCGGCGCTGCAGGGCCAGCGCGACATCCAGGCCTTGTCGCTGGCGCTCAGCCCGGACTTCAAGGGCGACCGCGTGGCCGCCTTCATCCTGGCCAATGCCGACATGCTGGTCGCCGCCCATGGCGACAAGACCACGTTCTATCTGATCGACAGCCTGGACGCCCAGCACATCTACAACGCCGCGCGGAATGTGGAAATCGCCGTCTGGCTGCTGTCCAGCCGCCGCACCGCCGCCGGCCAGCCACTGCTGCTGGCCGATGAAGTCAACGAACGCGAACGCAACCTGAGCTTCGAGCGCGAGTTTGGCAAAATCGTCGGCCGCCTGGACCTGTTGTCCGCCGTCCTCACCGAAAAATACCGCCGGGCCGCCATCAGCTATGTGCAAAACCTGCTGGGCGGCTCCTTCTTACAGTTCCTGCCGGTGCGCTAAGCTCCACGCTTCCACCGCCTCTGCCCTCCCCCATGTCCTTCGCCCCGCTCCAAAACGACAGCTTTCTGCGCGCCTGCCTGCGCCAGTCCACCGACCACACCCCCGTCTGGCTGATGCGCCAGGCCGGCCGCTACCTGCCCGAATACCTGGCCACCCGTGCCAAGGCCGGCAGCTTCATGGGCCTGGCCACCAACACCGACTACGCCACCGAAGTCACGCTGCAGCCACTGGAGCGCTACCCGCTGGACGCGGCCATCCTGTTCAGCGACATCCTCACCGTGCCCGACGCCATGGGCCTGGGCCTGAGCTTTGCGCAGGGCGAAGGCCCGCGCTTCGCCCATGCAGTGCGCGACGAGGCCGCCGTGGCCGCGCTGCAGGTGCCCGACATGGACAAGCTGCGCTATGTGTTCGACGCCGTGACCTCGATCCGCAAGGCCCTGAACGGCCGTGTCCCGCTGATCGGCTTCTCCGGCAGCCCCTGGACGCTGGCCTGCTACATGGTCGAGGGCAAAGGCTCGGACGACTACCGCCTGGTCAAGAGCATGCTGTACAGCCGCCCCGACCTGATGCACCGCATGCTGCAGGTGAACGCCGATGCCGTGGCCGCCTACCTGAACGCGCAGATCGAGGCCGGCGCCCAAGCGGTGATGATTTTCGACAGCTGGGGCGGCGTGCTGGCCGACGGCGCATTCCAGCAGTTCAGCCTGGCCTATACCCAGCAGGTTTTGCGGCAGCTGAAGACCGAGCACAACGGCCAACGCATTCCGCGCCTGGTGTTCACCAAGGGCGGCGGGCTCTGGCTGGACGAAATGGTCGGCTTGGACTGCGAAGTGCTGGGCCTGGACTGGACAGTGAACCTGGCCAAGGCGCGGGCGCTGGTGGGTGGCAGCAAGGCGCTGCAAGGCAATATCGACCCGAACGTGCTGTTCGCGCCGCCGGCCCAGATCGCCGCCGAAGTGGAGCGCGTGGTGAACAGCTTTGGCGTGCCCCACCAGGGTGCAGGCCAGGGCCCCACCCATATCTTCAATTTGGGGCATGGCATCAGCCAGCACACGCCGCCCGAGCATGTGGCGGCGCTGGTCGAGGCCGTACACCGGGCTTCGCGCCAAATTCGGGCATAAAAGGGGCGGATGGGCCTGAAAAATAGTTTTGCCACGCACCACTTATGCACACAATTTGTGGTGGGCTTTGACCCGGCAACGCTTGGGGCCTCTACTCCGCTACAAAACCCATAGCGATCGTAAGCCCTTGATTTATATAGTCATCTGAAATTGCTTTTTTTTCAGGCATTTTGTTCAAAGCCTTGATTTACTGGGCTTTGCGGCCTGCCACAGAGAGATATCAACAAAGTTATCCACAGCTTCTTGGGATACCTGGTAAATCATTTGTAAATCAAGCACTTAGGCCAGATTCCGCAAGTTCACGTGAAATAACGCACACAAATGCTCCACCGGCTCTCCGTCGTCGTCCAGACCCCTGCCCACAGCGCGATTGCCGGGCCGCTGACGTATGACAGCCCCCAGCCGCTGCCACCCGGCAGCCTGGTGCGGGTGCCGCTGGGCAAGCGCGAAACCCTGGGCGTGGTGTGGGACGTGGAGCCGCAAGACTCGACTTTCGAGATCCGCGCCATCGGTGATGCACTGCACGGCCTGGCCCCGCTGAACGCCGCCTGGCGCGGCCTAGTGCAGTTTGCCGCCCAGTACTACCAGCGCGCGGTGGGCGAAGTGGCGCTGGCCGCCCTGCCGCCGCAGCTGCGCGAACTCGGCGCGGCGCAGCTGACGCGGCGCCTCAAGCGGCCCAGCGGGGCCATCGATGCCAATGCCGCAGACACTACACATTCCGTAGCACTCAGCGCAGAGCAGACCAGCGTCATTGCCGAATTTGAGGCCCAAAAAGGGCCGTTCCTGCTGTTCGGCTCCACCGGCAGCGGCAAGACCGAGGTCTATCTGCAGCTGGTGCAAAGTCTGTTGTCCCGCGACCCCGGCGCCCAGGCGCTGGTGATGGTGCCCGAGATCAATCTCACGCCGCAGCTGGAAGCCCGCTTCCGCGAACGCTTCGAGCCGCGCTACGGCGCCGCCTCGGTGGTCTCCATGCACAGCGGCATGACGCCGCCGCAACGCCTGAAAAGCTGGCTGGCCGCGCACAGCGGCACGGCCCGCATCGTGCTGGGCACGCGGATGGCGGTGTTTGCCTCCATGCCCGGGCTCAAGCTGATCGTCGTCGACGAGGAGCACGACCCCAGCTACAAGCAGCAGGAAGGCGCGCGTTACTCGGCCCGCGATCTGGCGGTCTACCGCAGCCAGTTGGAAACCCGCTTATCTACCCAGGCAGACCCGGACGCCGCGCCCTGCCGCGTACTGCTCGGCTCGGCCACGCCGGCGCTGGAGAGCTGGCACCTGAGCCGCCCGGCCGCCGAGGGCGGCCGCTATGTGCGGCTGGCCATGCCCAGCCGCATCGGCGCGGGCAGCCTGCCCAAGGTGCGGCTGGTCGACATGAATCTGCAGCAGAAGAAGACCGTGTTCTCGCCGCAGCTGCTGGCAGCGATCCAGCAGCGGGTGGCACGCGGCGAGCAAAGCATGGTGTTCTTGAACCGGCGCGGCTACGCCCCGGTGCTGGCCTGCAGCAGCTGCGAATGGAAGAGCGAGTGCCCGCACTGCAGCGCCTACCGTGTCTTTCACAAGATCGACCGCAGCCTGCGTTGCCACCACTGCGGCTACGCCGAGCCGGTGCCGCGCGCCTGCCCAAGCTGCGGCAACCCCGACATCTCGCCCGTAGGCCGTGGCACCGAGCGGCTGGAAGAACACCTGGCCGAGCTGCTGGCCGACCTGCGCCGGCCCGACGGCGGGGCTGTAGTGGTGGCGCGCATCGACGCCGACAGCACCAAGGCCAAGGGCGCGCTCGAAGCCCAGTTGGACCAAGTCCACACCGGCGCCGTCGACGTGCTGGTTGGCACGCAGATGATTGCCAAGGGGCACGACTTCCGGCGCATCACCCTGGTGGCCGCCATCAACCCCGACGGCGCGCTGTTCTCCAGCGACTTCCGCGCGCCCGAGCGGCTGTTTGCGCTGCTGATGCAGGCCGGTGGCCGAGCCGGCCGCGATGCCGCCCACAGCGCGGCCAGCGAGATGTGGATACAAACCATGCACCCGCAGCACCCGCTGTTTGCGGCGCTGAAAAAGCACGACTACCCGGACTTTGCCGCCAGCCAGCTGGACGAGCGCCGCATCGCCGGCATGCCGCCATTCAGCTACCAGGCGCTGGTGCGCGCCGAGGCCCGCACCCAGGAAGCCGCCCAGGCCTTTCTGAGCCTGGCCAGCGCCGCCGCTTGCGACGTGCCGGATGTGGAGCGCGTCACCCTGTACCCGGCTGTGCCCATGGGCGTGCAGCGGGTGGCGAACATCGAGCGCGCCCAGATGCTGGTGGAAAGCCCGTCGCGCCAGGCACTGCAGCGCTTTCTGCTGGCCTGGCAGGCGGTGCTGCGCGCCACCCGCAGCCAGCCCGAGGCCAAGGGCCTGGTGCGCTGGGCGATTGACGTAGACCCGTTGAGCATTTAAAGAAAATCGGGCTCTGGCGCAGGTAGTACCTGCGCGAGCAGCTATCGAAAATACAGCAAACTAACCCGGGCGGTAGGCCTGCTGCTGGTCCACGAAGCCGTCAAACGCATCGAGCAACGGCTGGTAACGCGCGGCATCGCCCTCCCCTACTTCCAATTGGGCCAGTGCGGCGCAACAGGCTTCCAGCGTGGACAGCTGGTCGGGCTTGTGCGCCTTGCGGATGCGGTACTGCGACGGCGGCATATCGCGCAGCGCCAGCCGCGGCAGCTGCTGCAGCAGCGGGTTCTGGAACAGCAGCTTGCGGCTTTTGCGCCAGGTGCCGTCCAGCACTACCAGGCACAGCCGGGCCGGGTCTTGCAGCCAGTCCTGCGGCAGCGCCGGAGCCGCGGGCAGGCCCAGGGCCACGTCCTGCGGGGTGTCGGGGTAGAGCAGCACCAGGCGGCCCGCACTTACGCGCACATCCGCTTCGGTAAAGGTCTCGCCGACCAGCAGGCGACTGTTCGGCAGGCTCAGGTGCAGCAGCCGGGCGCTGCCCTTGGCGTTGTAGACCTCCAGCGGGTGCTGCAGGATCAGCACCCCGACCTGGTGGGCGATGGGCCTGATCCACTGGCAAATGCAGCTGCGCTGCGCCCGCAGGCAGCGGGCGCAGCGCAGGCGGGGGACGGTGGCGGCATCGGACATGCGGCCATTCTAGGCCAGGTATTTTTATATAAAAATCAGTGCTAGCGCATACAGATATTGCACAAGCAGCTATGCATTCAATATCACACAAAAAACCGACTGTTACCGGTTCTGCGGCGCTACCGCGCGTTTTCACCGCTCCCAGCGCCGCGCAAAACTGCTACGCTTTGTAACGCGTTTTTTACTCTGCTTACTCTGAAAGCTGCCCCATGGCCCCTACCGGTTTCCGCGCTCTGAGTATTGCCAAACGGCTGGCTGTGCTGAACTTCAGCGCACTCCTCGGCCTGGTGCTGCTGACAGCAGTCTTCCTGGTGTCCGAACGCCGCCTGATCATGGAGGAGCGCCAGAACAGCGTGCGCCAGGCCGTCGAGGTGGCGCACAGCCTGGTGGTCAACTACCACGGCCTGGTGGCCCAGGGCAAATCGACCGACGCCGAGGCGCAAAAGCTGGCCATGGCTGCGCTGAAGGTGATGCGCTACAGCGGCAGCGAATACTTCTGGATCAACGACATGCAGCCGGCGATGGTGATGCACCCCATCAAGCCCGAGCTGGACGGCAAGAACCTCAGCGAAAACAAAGACCCCACGGGCAAGCGCCTGTTCGTGGAGTTCGTCAACACCGTCAAGGCCGAGGGCAGCGGCTATGTGAACTACCTGTGGCCCAAGCCCGGCAGCGAGAACCCGGTGCAGAAGGTCTCCTACGTCAAAGGCTTCGCGCCCTGGGGCTGGGTGATTGGCTCGGGCGTGTATGTGGACACGGTGGACTCGGCGATCCGCGGCCGTGTCATCACCTTTGGCCTGGCGACCCTGGTGTTGCTGGTCTTGCAGCTGGGCCTGGGCACACTGATCGCGCGTGGCCTGATCGGCCAGCTGGGCGGTGAGCCCGGCTATGCGGCCAGCATCACCGAGCACATGGCGCGCGGCGACCTGTCGGTGCCGATTGCGCTGAAAGCCGGCGACAACAGCAGCCTGTTGCACGCCATCCAGGGCATGCGTGACAGCATTGCCCACATCGTCGGCGAGGTGCGGGTCGGCACCGACTCGATCGCCGCCGCTTCGGGCGAAATCGCCGCGGGGAATAACGACTTGTCGGTACGCACCGAGCAGCAGGCCAGTTCGCTGGAGAAAACCGCAGCCTCGATGGAGCACCTGACCAGCACCGTCAAGCAAAACGCCGAGAACGCGCGCCACGCCAGCCAGTTGGCGGCCACCGCGTCCACCGTGGCCATAAAGGGCGGTGCGGTGGTGGCCCAGGTGGTCGGCACCATGGCCACGGTGAATGCCTCGTCGAACAAGATCGTCGACATCATCGGGGTGATCGACGGCATCGCCTTCCAGACCAATATCCTGGCCCTCAACGCCGCCGTCGAAGCCGCGCGCGCTGGTGAGCAGGGCCGCGGCTTTGCCGTGGTGGCCAGCGAGGTGCGCAGCCTGGCCCAGCGCTCGGCCGCCGCCGCCAAGGAGATCAAGACCCTGATCCACGAGTCGGTGGAAAACGTGGAGCACAGCACCCGCCTGGTCAACGACGCCGGCACCACCATGACCGAGGTGGTGCAAAGCGTGAAGCGGGTAACCGACATCATTGGCGAGATTGCCGCGGCCAGCCAGGACCAGTCGCAGGGCATAGACCAGATCAACGGCGCGATCACCGCCATGGACGGGGTGACGCAGCAGAACGCCGCCCTGGTGGAAGAAGCGGCCTCGGCCGCCGAGTCGATGCGCAGCCAGGCCGAGCGCCTGTCGCAGCAGGTCAGCGTGTTCAAGCTGGCGGGTTGACGCAGCGCGGGGAGAAGCGTACTCAAAATGGATGATGCGCCCCCCTGGAGCCACCGGGAATTGCAACAGCGTTTGTTTGTTTACAGATACATTGATTTACAGGCGGAGCAAAGGCGGCCGAAGTCTGGAAATGTATTTGTCCCACAAGCACAGCACTGGAGCGAGCACGCATGCGCAACAACCTGCCTATCCTGAACCAGGAATACAGCTTTCCACCCGGCCAAACGCTGGTCTCCACCACCGACCTGCACGGCAATATCAATTACTGCAACCCCGTCTTCATTGAAGTCAGCGGCTTCACCCGCGAAGAGCTGATAGGCCATCCCGACATGCCCGAAGAAGCGTTCCGCGACATGTGGGAGACCATCAAGGGCGGCCGCCCCTGGTCGGCCATGGTCAAGAACCGGCGCAAGGACGGCAGCTACTACTGGGTGCGGGCCAATGTCACCCCGCTGATGGAGGGCACCCAGCCCATCGGCTTCATGTCGGTGCGCACCGAGCCGCTGCGGGCCGACATCGACGCCGCCACCGCGCTGTACGCCAGGATGCGGGCCGAAAAGGCCCAGGGCCAGCGCGTGCTGCGCCTGTACCGCGGCCAGTTGCGCGTCGACACCCCGGCAGGCCGGCTGAAAACCGCCTTGTCGCTGGGGCTGGCGGGCAAGCTGGCCATGACGGCCGGCATACTGGGCTTGGTCGGCTTCGGGGTGGGCGCCCTGGTGGTGTCCAGCCTGGGTGCCGGCATCTGGCTGGCCGCGCTGGCCACCACGGTGGTCTGCGCGCTGGCCGGTGGCTGGGTATTGAGCGGCCTGTCCATCACCCCGCTGCACAACCTGGTCAGCTTCTCCAACCGCATGGCCGCCGGTGACCTGACCCAGACCCTGAAGGGCAGCGGCAACGATGCGATGGGCGAACTGTCCGGGGCCTTGAACCAGCTCAACGTGAACCTGCAGTCCATCGTGCGC
Source organism: Rhodoferax ferrireducens (assembly GCF_031458075.1). Classification (GTDB taxonomy): domain Bacteria; phylum Pseudomonadota; class Gammaproteobacteria; order Burkholderiales; family Burkholderiaceae_C; genus Rhodoferax_B; species Rhodoferax_B ferrireducens_A. Next base: position 27,679 of record NZ_JAVDXT010000008.1, read on the forward strand.
GACGCGCGCACCGGCGTCGACAACATGAGCGTAGCCACCCAGGAGATCGCCGCCGGCAACGACGACCTGTCGAACCGCACCGAAAGCCAGGCCAGCAGCCTGCAGCAGACGGCAGCCTCGATGGAGCAGATTACCGGCACCGTGCGGCAAAGCGCCGACTCCGCCGCCCAGGCAGCCCAGCTCGCCGCCCATGCCGATACCGTGACCCGGCGTGGCGGCGATGCGGTGCTGGACGTGACCCGCACCATGCGCCAGATCACCGAGTCCTCGAACCGGATTGGCGAAATCATCCAGGTGATCGACAGCATTGCCTTCCAGACCAATATCCTGGCCCTGAATGCCGCGGTGGAAGCCGCCCGCGCGGGCGACCAGGGTCGCGGCTTTGCGGTGGTGGCCAGCGAAGTCCGTGCGCTGTCGCAGCGCACCGCCGCCGCCGCCCGCGAAGTCAAGAGCCTGATCGCCGAGTCCACCACCACCGTAGAAACCGGTAGCCGCCTGGCCGATGCCGCCCAGGTCACCATGACCGATGCACTGCACGCGGTCAGCCAGGTCACGGCGCTGGTGACCGAAATCAGCGCCGCCTCGCGCGAGCAGCTGGACGGTATTGCCCAAGTCAACCACGCCATCACGCAGATGGACAGCATCACCCAGCAAAACGCCGCCATGGTCGAGCAAATTGCCGCCGCCGCCAATGCGCTGCACGGCCAATCCGAAGCGGTGTCGGAAAGCGTGCGGGTGTTCCGCCTCACGGCCAGCGGCTCCAGCAGTGCGACCACCAGCCGCCGACCGACCTCCGAACCGGCCCGCCCCCGGCTGGTGGCCGACAACACCCAGCCTCTGCGCAAGGAGGCCTAGGCCACTGAACGCTATACAAAAAATAGCTGCTCACGCTGATAGAGATTGCGCTACAGGCCTTAAAAGCTTGAAATCCTGGACTGGGCAGCAGACCCCAGCTGGTGGACACCTACAATCCCGTGCACTGTCGACCATGCTGGGATTCACATGCTATTTTCTTGGTTCAACGCGAAAGAAGCCAACCGGTTTGGGGCCGAGCTGGCGCAGATCTTCATAGAAAAAATCCCCCTGGGCACGCCGCGTACCGACAAGAAATTTGCCATCAAGACCCAGCGTGCGCTGGACCAGATAGCGTTGCGCACGCGCCAGTTCCAGGTCAGCCACACGCTGAATCTCTATACCCGCGCCAAGCTGGCCAACAACTTCAAATGGACGCTGAAAGATGCGGGCTATGAAAGCACGTATGTGGAAGAGCTGACCGAATGGCTGGTCAAGCGTCTCTAAGATTTCCAAGATCCAACCGTTGGCCTCCATGCATTCCTGGCTCAAGAAACTGTTCTCGGCGGGTTCCAGCCCGGTACCGGCAACCCCACTCCCCACCCCAGCTGTAGCCCCCCCTGAGACCAGTGCCGACCACCGGCGCCGAGGCAACCGATTTTTGGACCAGGGCAACCTGGCTGCGGCCCTGGCCTGCTACCGGCAAGCCGTGGCGCTAGACCCCCATTCGGTCGACGCCCACACCAGCCTGGGGTATGCACTGCAGCAAACCGGAGATCTGGTTGCGGCACAAGCGGCTCTGGCACAGGCGCGGCAGTTGCAAGCCGAAAGCTTTGACGCCGCATACCTGCTGGGCCAGGTCTGCGCGAGCCTGGACCAACCAGAACAAGCCATCCTCCACTGGGAAGCGGCACTCACCCTGCAGCCCACATTTGAGCCCGTGTACGCGGAGCTATGCCAAGCCCTGTCCAAGACCGGAGCGTGGGACAAGGCACTCAGCACGCTTGCCAGTGGCATGCAACGCTTCCCGGACAACGCTGCATTCCACTTCCTTCGGGGGAACCTGCATGCCCAGGCCCAGGAATGGAGCGAGGCGGCGGCGCAGTACGCAGCGGCTCTGCGCCTGAATCCGCAGTTAACTGAAGCCCACGGCAACTTGGCCGCAGTTTTCCAAGCCCAGCAAAATTGGCAGCAAGCCTTGGAGCAATATGAGCATGCCTTGCGGCGCAACCCTCGCGATGCCGCGCAGCTTACCGGTCGGGCAACCGTCCTGCTGCAACTCGGCCAGCATGCCCAGGCCCTCAGCAGCTGCCAGGAGGCGTTAGCCATCCTGCCAAACTCGGTAGAAGCCCACCGCATACTCGGCTACATCCATCTGCAGACGGAAAACTACAGCCTCGCGGCCCAGCACAGTCGCAAGGCCCTGGAGCTGGCGCCCCGCAATGCCGATGCGCTGAACAACCTGGGCAATGCGCTCGCCGCGCAGGGCGAATTGCACGATGCGGCGGATGCGTTGCGCGCGGCTGTTGCCATCGACGCCACATCCGCGGTATTCCACAGCAACCTGGGCGGCATCTTGTTGCTGCAAGGACGGCTGGAAGATGCCATCCATCACCTTCGCCACGCAACCACAGCCCCCCAAAGCCCGCTTTCGTCATTACAGAGCGCTTACTCGAATCTGCTCTTCGCGCTGAACTACCACCCGGACCTGGGCGCGGAAGAAATCTTCGAAAGCTACCGCGCATACGAGCAAAGCGTGGGCACACCGCTGCGGCCCACTTGGGCACCGCACACCAATGACCGCCGCGTGGATCGGAGGCTGAAAGTCGGCTATGTCTCCCCGGACTTCAAAAACCACGCGGCAAGCTTCTTCCTTGAGCCCCTGCTGTCACAACACAACCGCCAAGTGGTAGAGGTGTATGCCTATGCCGAACTGGCCAAAGAGGATGCGGTCACGCAACGCTACAAGCAGTACGTCGAACATTGGGTGCCAACACAAGGGATGACAGATGCTGCGTTGGCCGAACGCATCCGCGCCGATGGCATCGACATCCTCGTCGATGCCGCCGGACACACGGTAGGCAACCGTTTGGCCGTGTTTGCCCGCAAACCTGCCCCCGTGTCTGTGAGCTGGATGGGCTATGGATACACCACGGGGTTGCAGGCCGTGGACTACTACCTCACCGATGCCATCAGCGCTCCCGCCGGCTCCGAGACGCTTTTCTCCGAAGCGCCCTGGCGGTTACCCGGTGGTTATGTAGCCTACCGTGCCAGTGCCGCCATGGGCGAGGTGAATGCCCTGCCCGCGCTGGAGCGTGGCTACATCACCTTGGGCACACTCACGCGGGCGATTCGCATCAACCACCGAACGGTTCGCGTATGGACGCAGATACTGCACCGCCTGCCCACGGCGCGCCTGGTCGTCGACAGCCGATCCTTTGAGGACCCGAAGATGCAAGCAGAAACCCTGGCCACATTCACGGCCCAGGGCATCGCTGCAGAACGTTTACAGATCGGCTTCCATAGCCCTCCGTGGGACGTGCTGCGCGGCATGGATATCGGGCTGGACTGCTTTCCACACAACTCGGGCACGACCCTGTTTGAAACCCTCTACATGGGGCTGCCCTATGTGACGCTGGAAGGCCGCCCCAGCGTGGGCCGGATGGGCAGCGCCATACTGCACGGCCTAGGCCACCCCGAATGGATTGCCCAAACAGAGGCCGACTACGTGGAGAAAGTCGTCGCCCTGGCATCCGACCTGCCGGCATTGGCGCAGTTGCGCGCAACATTGCGCCAGCAGATGCAAACCAGCGTCTTGATGGACGAACCGGGTTTTGCGCGCGCAGTGGAATCGGCGTATGCTGACATGTTCGCCCGTTGGGTCGCACAACCGGCGTGAACTAGCGCGCCGATCTCGCGCTCCCTGCCTCAGGCCAACGCCACCCGCGTCGGCAAGGAGAACACCGCCACCGCGGCCACCAGGTCCTGCGCCTGGGTTTTCATGCTGCTGGCAGCGGCGGCCATTTGCTCGACCAGGGCGGCGTTTTGCTGGGTGGCCTGGTCGATCTGGGTGACGGCCTGGCCGACCTGGGACACGCCGGTGCTTTGCTCGCTGCTGGCGGCGCTGATCTCGCCCACGATATCGGTCACGCTGCGGATGGAGCGGACCACCTCGGTCATGGTGGTACCGGCCTTTCCGACCAGCACAGTGCCTTGTTCCATGCGCGCCACGCTGGCCTGGATCAGCTGTTTGATCTGTTTGGCCGCCTCGGCGCTACGCCCAGCCAGGCTGCGGACTTCGCTGGCCACCACCGCAAAGCCGCGCCCCTGCTCACCGGCACGGGCGGCTTCGACGGCGGCATTCAGGGCCAGGATATTGGTCTGGAAGGCGATGCTGTCAATCACGCCGATGATGTCGGAGATCTGCTTGGTGCTGTGGTTGATGCCTTGCATGGTGGCCACGGCTTCGGCCACCACGGCGCCGCCTTGCGCGGCCACGCTGCTGGCCTGTATCGCCAGCTGGTTGGCCTGGGCCGCATGGTCGGCGTTTTGCCGTACCGTGGCGCCCAACTGTTCCATGGAGGCCGCGGTTTGCTGCAAGGTGCTGGCCTGGCGTTCGGTGCGCTCGCTGAGGTCGTCGTTGCCCTGCGACATTTCAGAGCTGGCGCTGGAGACGTTCTCCGAGCCCTGGCGCACGCTGACCACCACCCGGGACAGGCTGGCCTGCATGGCAGCCAGGGCTTGCATCATCACAGCGATTTCGTCCTGGCCACGGGTGTCGATCTGCTGGCTCAGATCGCCGCGCGCCACGGCATTGGCGACCGCGCCTGCGTGCAGCAGCGGACGGGTGATGCCACGCACCAGCGCAAGGCCAAACAACAGCGCAAACAGCACACCAAAAACGATGGCCGCCAAGCAGACATTGCGGATCGCCTGGTAGCGCAGCACAGCCGCGTCGAAGTCGCTGCGCGCTTCGCCTTCCATCAGCTGGATCAAGGCCCGGATGTCGTCGCTGATCGGGTTGAACAGGGCGCTGAACCTGCCCAGCACCAGCACCTGGGCGGGCAGGAAGTCGTCATCGCGCAGAGCGGCCATGACGGGCTTCAAGCCCTCTTGCTGGAATTTCTGCCGCTTGGCTTCGAGTGCCTGGACGCGGCTTGCGCCCTCGGCCGACAGGGGAACAGCCAGCAAACTGTCCCAGGCCTTCTGCGATGCCGCGGTGATGGCATCGATGTCCTTGATGTTCTTGGCCACCACCAAGGGCGAGGGGTCGATCAAGGTGTCGGAGATGACCTGGCGCGCACGCATGCTGAGGAACTGGTAAGCCCCCACGGAGGCGATGGACTGCATCCTTTGCTTGTACATGGACTCGACGACGGCATTGGCCTGGGCGATACCCAACAGGCCGATGGAACCCACGGCCACCAGCAGGGCCGATAACACACCCACGAGTACCAGCAGACGGGTGGATATTTTGAAATTTTTCATGCATTGCTCTTCACAACCAACAGCGGTTGGCCGGGAAGGTAGCCGATCAAGCTACATGTTTTGATGACAAACGCGCAAGCTGCGCGCAGCAGCACCCGCAATAGCAATAGCAATAGCAATAGCAATAGCAATAGCAATAGCAATAGCAATAAAGATAGCAGCCCACGCAGGCGTTACCTGCGCCACAAGCCTAAAAGGCTTGAAATTTTTGCGCAGCGCTAAGCAAGCTTGAAGACCGCCACCGCGTCCACCAGGTCCTGCGCCTGGGCGCGCATGCTGCTGGCGGCGGCGGCCATTTGCTCGACCAGGGCGGCGTTCTGCTGGGTCGCCTGGTCGATCTGGGTCACGGCCTCGCCGATCTGGGCCACGCCCGAGCTTTGCTCGGAGCTGGCGGCGGTGATCTCGCCCACGATGCCGGTGACGCGGCGGATGGCGTTGACCACCTCGGTCATGGTGGCGCCGGCTTTGTCCACCTGGGCGGTGCCGCGCGCGACCCGCTCGACGCTGGTGGATATCAACTGCTTGATTTCCTTGGCTGCGTCGGCCGACCGGCCAGCCAGGCTACGCACCTCACTGGCCACCACGGCGAAACCGCGGCCCTGCTCGCCGGCGCGGGCTGCTTCGACGGCAGCGTTGAGCGCCAGGATGTTGGTCTGGAAAGCAATGCCGTCGATCACACCGATGATGTCGGCGATCTTCTGCGAGCTGTCGTTGATGCCCTTCATGGTCTCCACCACGTCGGCCACCACGGCACCGCCCTCGGCGGCGACCTTGCTGGCACTGAGGGCCAACTGGTTGGCCTGTGTGGCGCTCTCGGCGTTTTGCCGCACGGTGCTGTTCAGTTCCTCGGTGGATGCCGCCGTTTCCTCCAGCGCGCTGGCCTGGTGTTCGGTACGGGCGCTGAGGTCGTGGTTACCCTGGGCGATTTCGGCGCTGGCGGTGGCCACATTTTCCGAGCCCTGGCGCACGGTCGCCACCACCTGCGACAGGCTGATTTGCATCGCGGCCAGGGCCTGCATCACCGTGGCGACTTCGTCCGTACCCGTGGTATCGATGCTCTGGCTCAGGTCGCCGCGGGCCACCGCGTTGGCGACCTCACCGGCCTGCAGCAGCGGCTGGGTGATACCGCGCATCAGCGCCAGGCCGAACAGCACGGCAAACAACACGCCGCAGGCAATCGAGGCGACGAAGATATTGCGAATGGTCTGGTAGCGGGCCGCGGAATCCTCGTAAGCCAGGGCAGCCTCCTGCTTGGTCAAGACCAGCAAGGCGCTGATGTCTTCGGCAATGGGGTCGAACAGGTCGTCAAATTTACGCACTACCAGTACCCGGGCAGTGGCTACGTCAGAGTCCTTCAATGCGGCCAGCGCGGGACTCAGTCCGTCTTTCATGATGCGCTGGTGTTTGCCGGCAATCACTTGCACCAGCTTTTCGCCGTCCGGGCTCATCTCGACGGCCACCAGGGATTCCCAGACTTTGTTGCTCTTCAGGATATTGGCCTCGGCCTCGGCAATTGCCTTGGCGACTTTTTCCGGCGCCGGAGACAGCAGCGCGTTGGAGATGAGCTGCCGGTTGCGGGTGGTTAGAAACTGGAAATCGGCCACCGCGGCCTGGGCCTGCATGCGGTCCTGGTACATGGAGGCCATGGCGGCATTCGACTTGGCGATGCCAAACAGGCCCAGCGCACCAATCGCCACCAGCAAGGCCGACAGCACGCCCACCAGCACCAGCAGACGGGTGGATATCTTGAAGTTTTTCATGCGCGATTACCTGCAGCTACTTGTAAGCAAATGTGCAGGGTAACCGAACCGCTGGGGCGTTTCCGCCGCAAACCACGCCAGAAGCGGCGGCCCCAGGGTAAAGCCGGATAGGTTTTTTAACCGCCCGCGATTGCCATTTTGGTATCGCGGTGGCGCAAGCCCCGAATGCCTTAGAAGGGCATCTTCGGCATGCCCTTCATGCCACCCATGCGCTTGAGCATCTTCATCATGCCGCCGCCCTTCATCTTTTTCATCATGTCCTGCATCTGTCCGAACTCGTTGAGCATGCGGTTGACCTCTTGCACCTGCACGCCGGCACCCGCAGCAATGCGGCGCTTGCGGGTGGCTTTGATGAGCTCGGGCTTGCGGCGCTCCAGCGGGGTCATGCTGTAGATGATGCCTTCCTTGCGGCGAATGTCGCGTTCGGCCTTGTCCATGTCCATGGTTCCGGCCTTGGCCGCCATTTGCGCGGGCAATTTGTCCATCAGGCTGGACAGGCCGCCCATCTGCTTCATCTGCTGGATCTGGCCCAGGAAGTCGTTCAAGTCAAAGCTTTCACCGCTTTTGACCTTGGCCGCCAGCTTTTGCGCGGCCGCCATGTCGACACCGGAGGTGACTTGCTCGACCAGCGCCAGGATGTCGCCCATGCCCAGCACACGGCCTGCATGGCGCTCGGCGTCAAAGACTTCCAGGCCGTCGATTTTTTCGCTGGTACCGGCAAACTTGATTGGCACGCCGGTCACATGGCGTACCGACAGCGCCGCGCCGCCGCGCGAGTCGCCGTCGGTCTTGGTCAGGATGATGCCGGTCAACGGCAGGGCATCGGAAAAGGCCTTGGCGGTGTTGATCGCGTCCTGGCCTTGCATGGCATCGACCACGAACAAGGTCTCCACCGGCTTCAATAGCGCGTGCAGGCCCTTGATTTCGTTCATCAGCACTTCGTCGATGGCCAGGCGGCCGGCGGTGTCGACCAGCAGCACATCGAAGTAGTGCTTGCGCGCGTAGTCCAGTGCGGCGGCAGCGATGTCGGCCGGCTTTTGGTCTGGCGTGCTGGGGAACCACTCGGCGCCGGCCTGCTTGGTTACCGTCTTCAGCTGTTCGATGGCGGCCGGGCGGTACACGTCACCCGACACGGTCAAGACCTTCTTCTTGCGCTTTTCAATCAGGTGCTTGGCCAGCTTGGCGGTGGTGGTGGTCTTGCCCGCGCCCTGCAGACCGGCCATCAGGATCACCGCGGGCGGCTGGGCCGCCAGATTGATGTCGCTCACCCCTTCGCCCATGGTGCGGCTGAGTTCGCGGTTCACGATGCCGACCAGCGCCTGGCCGGGTGACAGCGAGCCCATCACCTCCTGGCCCAGGGCTTTTTCCTTCACCCGGGCGATGAAGTCGCGCACCACCGGCAAGGCCACGTCGGCCTCCAGCAAGGCCATGCGCACTTCCCGCAGCATGTCGGCCACGTTCGACTCGGTTATACGGGCCTGGCCACGGATTTCTTTGACTAGGCGGGAGAGTTTGTCGGTAAGGGCGGAGGCCATAAGAAGTTTCCGGGGAAGGTTGTGTTGCCAGGCGACGCTCGAACGCAGACCCACAGAGGCCAGAACATAAACCCGCCAGAAACACCGCAGAACTGGCTACGCCAGGCTGCTGGTGTTGCCCCCGGCAAGGGGGTTGGCGAAAAGTGCGCAGCACTGGAGCCTGGGGGAGAGCCACTAATAGTTAAACTGCGGCCATGATTTTAACGACTGCGCCTCTTGCCACCGTGCTGCTGTTTGTGGCGACTGCGCTGGCCTATGCGGTGCCTGCGCTGGGTGCCGCGCACTTGAGCATGCGCGCCAGCCGGTCGGCCCTGTGGCTGGCCTGGCTGCTGCATGCCCTGGTGCTCAGCATCGGCCTGTTTGACAAGCCCGCACGCTTTGGCTTTGCGCCGGCCCTGTCGGTCACAGCCTGGCTGGTGTTGACGGTCTACGCGGTGGAAAGCCATTTGTTTCCCCAGCTCAAGGCGCGCTGGACCCTGGCCGGCCTGGGTGCGATCGCGGTGTTGCTGGCACTGCTGTTTCCGGGGAGCCCGTTGCATGCCATGGCCTCGCCCTGGTTGCCGCTGCACTGGGCACTGGGGATTGCCTCATATGGCCTGTTTGCCGCGGCGGTGGTACATGCTTGGCTGATGACCCGGGCCGAACAGCAGATGCGCCTGGCTGCCGACTCGCCCAGCGGCATTCCGCTGCTGACCCTGGAGCGGCTGACGTTTCGGCTGGTCAGCGCCGGCTTTGTCCTGCTGTCGGCCACCTTGCTGGCGGGCTGGCTGTTTGGTGAGCAACTGTATGGCGTGAGCGGCTGGAAGTGGAACCACAAGACGGTGTTCTCGGTGCTATCGTGGCTGACGTTCGCGGTACTGCTGATCGGGCGCAGCCGGTTTGGCTGGCGCGGCCGTACCGCCGTGCGGGTACTGTACGCCGGTGCCGGCCTGCTGCTGCTCGGCTATGTGGGCTCGCGCTTTGTGCTGGAAGTGGTACTGGAGCGCATCGCATGAAGCTGCTACTGGTCTTGGTCGTGCTGCTGTTTGGCGTGTGGCTCTGGCGCTCGCGGCGGATTGCCGACAAGCCGGCGCCACCGCGCCCTCCCAAAGTACTGCCCAGCATGGTGACCTGCGAGGTCTGCGGCCTGCACCTGCCCCAGACCGAAGCCCTGGTGACTGAACGCGGCGTGTACTGCAGCCCACAACACCAGCAGCAGGCCCAGCAGTGATACCGGGTCTGGCTCGCTCCGCGGAGCAGCCCCTGCTGTTAGCCGATCCCGAGGCCGACCCTATGGCGCTGGCCCGGGTCTGGTATGGCTTCATGACAGCGCGGGTCACGATTGCCCTGGCAATCCTGCTGCTGCACAGCTCCTTGCTGGCACTAGGCCAACCAATTCCCCCTTGGTTGCTATTGTTTTGCCTGGCTTACTTCGCCAGTGCCTTGTTGTTGCGGCTCAGCACCCGCCCCAGCCAGACCGAAAGCCCCTCGGCCAAATTCTGGATCGGCACGGTAGGCATCGATGCCGTGGTGTTCTCTGCCCTGCAGCTGATGCAGCTAGGTGGCATCAATTACAGCCCCTTGTTAGGCCTGCCGGTCTTGCTGGCGGCGGTGTTGGGCTCACGCATCATGGCGCTGGGCACCGCTGCAGGCATGACTTTGCTGTTATTGCTGCTCGACACCTGGCGCATCGCGACCCACCAGGTGGGCGACGAAACCACCTTGCTGGTGCAAAGCGGGCTCACCGGCATGGGCTACTTCATCCTGGCATTTTTGGTCAACCAGCTGGCGGCCCGGCTGGTCCGGGAAGAACAGCTGGCCCGGCGCAGCCAGATGGATGTGCGGCTGCAAACCCATGTCAACGAATTGGTGATCGAGGCCTTGACCGATGGCGTGCTGGTGGTGGATGCCAGCGGCGCCACCCGGGCCGCCAACCCGGCCGCCCGGCTGCTGTTGGGCACCGATGGCGGCACCGACCGCACGCCGCTGCAGCTGGGCAGCGAACCAGGCTGGCGGGCGCTGCTGGCCTTGGCCCAAAAAACCTTTGGCGACGAAACGGCGCAGCAGGCCGATATCCGCGTCCAGTACCCGGGCAAAAGCCCGCGCCGGGTGCGGGTGCGGACCCGATTGACGGTAGCCCACGAGGTGCAGGCGGAAAGCCTGTGCGTGATGTTCCTGCACGATTTGCGCGAAATGGAGGCCCGGCTCCGCACCGAGAAGATGGCCGCCATGGGCCGCATGTCGGCAGCAGTGGCACATGAAATCCGCAACCCCCTGGCCGCCATCAGCCAGGCCAATGCCTTGCTGGAAGAGGACCTGAGCGACCCGGCCCAGCAGCGGTTGACCGCCATGGTGCGGCAAAACGCCTTGCGGCTGTCCAAAATTGTCGACGAGGTGCTGGAAATCGCCCGGGTGCCGCAGCACGCCATCCAGCGCAGCACGCCGATGCAAACCCAGCTCGACGAAGCTACGGAAAGCATTTGCCGCGATTGGTCGCTGCACGACAGAGCCCGCCGGCAGGTCCAGGTGACGCCCGGCACATTGGGCCTGCCGGTGGACTTCGATCCCGAACACCTGCGGCGCGTATTGGTGAACCTGCTGGACAACGCCTTGCGCTATGCCAGCAACCAGGCCGATGCGATCCAGGTCAGCACCCACCTGGCCGCCAACCGCCAGTCCGGCCTGCAGGTCTGGAGCGACGGCCCGCCCATGGAGCAGGCGGTGGAACAGCATTTGTTTGAGCCTTTTTTCAGCTCGGAGAGTCGTTCCAGCGGCCTGGGTCTGTATATTTGCAGGGAACTGTGTGAGCGCCACCGCGCCACTATCGGCTACCAGCGTGCAGCCCGCATGCGCGACGGCTTGGCGGTGCAAGGCAATGAGTTTTTTGTGCAGTTCAGGCCTCCCAAACCACCGGCACGCCCTGCGCATCCTGAAGACATCCAACTGGTTTAACCCATGGCCCAGCCTCTTTCCAACCCTGCCGCGACCGTCCTGGTCGTTGACGACGAGCCCGACCTGCGCACGCTGTACGAGCTGACGCTGCTGCGCGAGGGCTACCGCATCGAGACCGCCGGCGATCTGCAGGAAGCCCGGCAATTGCTGCACAACACCCGCTTCGACGTGGTGATTACCGATATGCGCTTGCCCGATGGACTGGGGCTGGAGTTGCTGCAGGAACTGAAAGCCCAGCAGCGACCCGAACGGGTCATCGTCATGACAGCCTACGGCTCGGCCGAAAATGCGGTGGAAGCACTCAAGGCCGGCGCCTTTGACTACCTGACCAAACCCGTGGACCTGAAGCAGTTTCGCGCAGTCGTGGCGTCTGCCATCCAGGACAACGGCAAGAACACACGCACCACAATTAATGCCGAAAAACCTTCGCAGCGCATATCTGGTGGGCAGGAGGCGCTACAAAAATTGGTAGGTGACTCCGAAGCCATGCAGCTGGTGAAGCAGCGCATTGTGAAGGTGGCGCGCAGCATGGCCCCGGTGCTGGTGCGCGGCGAGTCCGGTACCGGCAAGGAACTGGTAGCCCAGGCCCTGCACGCCAACAGCCACCGCGCCGCCGGCCCGCTGGTGGCGGTGAACTGCAGCGCGATCCCCGAGAACCTGTTGGAAGCCGAGTTCTTTGGCGCCAAAAAAGGCTCGTACACCGGTGCCACACAAGACCGGCCCGGCTACTTCCAGGCGGCCCGTGACGGCACCTTGTTCCTGGATGAAATCGGCGATCTGCCGCTGGCCATGCAATCCAAGCTGCTACGCGCCATCCAGGAGCGCAGCGTACGCCCGCTGGGCTCGACCCAGGAGGATGCGGTCGACGTGCGCATCGTCAGCGCCACCCACAAGGACCTGGCGGCCGACGTCAAGGCCGGACGCTTCCGCCAGGATTTGTACTACCGCCTGAATGTGATCGAGATTGCCATCCCGCCACTGCGGGAACGCCGCGGTGACTTGCCGGCCCTGTGCAAGGCCCTGCTGGCGCGGATTGCCCACGAGTCCGGCATGCCGCTGCCCCGGCTGTCGCCCGAGCTACTGGAGCAACTGGCCTGCCACCCGCTGAGCGGCAATGTGCGGGAGCTGGAGAACCTGCTGCACCGGGCCGTGGCCATGGGAGATGGTGATGCCTTGCACGTGGATTTCGAGCCCACGGGGGGGCCCGCCCCTCTAGTGCCACTCGTGCCTTCCTTGCCGCAGGACGAAGCCCGCTCCGAACAAACACCGCCCCCCGCCGGCGCCATTCCCTCCGACCTGCAAGCCTACCTGGACCAACAGGAGCGCGAAATCCTGGTCAAGGTGCTGCATGAAACCGGCTTCAACCGCACAGCCACTGCGAACCGGCTGGGCCTGAGCCTGCGCCAAATCCGCTACCGCATCGAACGGTTGAACATCGCCACCCCACAGGACAATGAACCCCATGACGCCTAATCCGCCAGCCCCTGCCGCTTTGTGGTCTGGCGGCTGGTACCGGTTTGCCCACCAGCAGCGGTCGCCGAATTTCGGCCCACGCCCGGATGGAGCCCACACCGACCTGGTAGTACTGCACTCCATTAGCCTGCCGCCCGGCCAGTATGGTGGCGACGAAGTCATGGCGCTGTTCGGCAATACGCTGGACTGGAATGCCCACCCTTACTTTGAGAGCATTCGCGGTCTGCAGGTATCGGCGCACTTTTATATCCGCCGCAATGGCGAGCTGTGGCAGTTTGTCAGTGGCGACGACCGCGCCTGGCATGCCGGCGCTTCGCACTACCGGGGCCGTAGCAACTGCAATGACGACTCCATAGGCATCGAGTTGGAAGGACTGGAAGGCGATAGCTTCGAGCCCGCACAGTACGAAACCCTGACCAGCCTCTTGCCCGCCATCGCCCAGGCCTATCCGATCCGCCACGTTGCCGGCCATGAGCACATCGCCCCGGATCGCAAGCACGATCCAGGCGCGGGATTGGACTGGCAGGCGGTGCAGCGTGGCACGGGCTGGAAAACCCGGTGTTTTCCCCCATCTGTACGAAGTAGCCTTCACGCAGAAAAAATGTAACAGTGCAGACGGCTGGCAACTTTCCCCAGAGCCCCTGGTATCTGCACCAAGCCAGGTAGTACGCCGCGATGCCAGGCAAAACCCCTGCAAAGCCGCATGTTTGCTGCGTTTGAATTTTCCAGCCCTGATGGAACAAAGCCTGCCGGCCGGTTGGCCATGAACCGCTCCTAAAGCCTGCCCCAAAGAGCCGCAACTTCAGTCGAGATACACTACCGGTAGTGGCTTGAATTGATTCCAGACCCTATATATAGTGTCCGACTTGTGCTGCAAGCCAGATCAATTCCACTGCATCGGCGTGGCAGCCAAGGTACTTGCAACGTATTTTTAGCGCCTATCCACCGCCAGTTTCAGCCTCCTCATACCGTCCTTACACCGATAGAACCAAGGAAACCATGCAAACAGCATTGAACACCCCGTCCGCCGCCCTGCCGTTGCAACCTGCTCCACGCAGCACCGACCGCAGCGACTCCAGCGCCCCCGAGATGCTGGCGCACTACCAGATCATCCGCCGCAACGGCGCGGTGGTGCCATTTGAGCCGGGCAAGATTGCCATCGCCATGATGAAAGCCTTTCTGGCCGTGCATGGCACGCAGGGTGCGGCTTCGGCCAGCGTGCGCGAAGTGGTGGACACGCTGACGCAAGGTGTTATTCGGGCACTGGTGCGTTCACGTCCCGGTGGCGGCACCTTCCACATCGAAGACGTGCAAGACCACGTGGAACTCGGCCTGATGCGCGGCGGCCACCATGAAATCGCCCGCGCCTATGTGCTGTACCGCGAACGCCACACCCAGGAGCGTGCCAAGCAAACCATCGAACAAGCGCCTGCAGCCCCCGTGCTGCATGTACTGGACGGCGGCCAGCGCGTAGCCCTCGACACGGCCCGCCTGCAGCAATTGATTGAACAGGCCTGCGCCGGTCTGGGCAGCGAAGTCACCGCCGCCCCCATCGTGGCAGAAACCATGCGCAACCTGTACGACGGCGTGCCCATGGAAGAGGTCTACAAAGCCGCCATCCTGGCTGCCCGGACCCTGATCGAGACCGACCCCGACTACACCTACGCCACCGCCCGTCTGCTGCTGCACACCATCGCCAAGGAAGTGCTGGGTGCCGACCTGACGCAAGCCGAGTTGGCCCAACGCTATGCCGATTACTTCCCCCAGTACATCCAGAAGGGTGTGGACGCCGAGCTGCTGGACGCCAAGCTCTTGGGCTACGACCTGCAAAAACTGGGCGCCGCCCTCAAGCCGCAGCGCGACCTGCAATTCGACTACCTGGGCCTGCAAACCCTGTACGACCGCTACTTCCTGCACATCCGCAAGACCCGTATCGAGCTGCCCCAGGCTTTCTTCATGCGCGTCGCCATGGGCCTGGCACTGAACGAAACCGACCGCGAAGCCCGCGCCATCGAGTTCTATGAAGTCATGTCGTCGTTCGACTTCATGTCCAGCACGCCCACGCTGTTCAACAGCGGCACGCTGCGGCCCCAGCTGTCCTCCTGCTACCTGACCACGGTGCCCGACGATCTGGACGGCATCTACGAATCCATCAAGGAAAACGCCTTGCTGTCCAAGTTTGCCGGCGGCCTGGGCAATGACTGGACCCGTGTGCGCGCCCTGGGCAGCCACATCAAGGGCACCAACGGCGAATCCCAAGGCGTGGTGCCCTTCCTGAAGGTGGTCAACGACACCGCCGTGGCGGTGAATCAGGGCGGCAAGCGCAAGGGCGCGGTCTGCACCTACCTGGAAACCTGGCATCTGGACATCGAAGAGTTTCTGGAACTGCGCAAGAACACTGGCGATGACCGCCGCCGCACCCACGACATGAACACCGCCAACTGGGTGCCGGATCTGTTCATGCGCCGCGTCATGGAAGGCGGCAGCTGGACCCTGTTCTCGCCCAACAATACCCCGGACTTGCACGACAAATTTGGCGCCGACTTCGAAACCGCTTATGTAGCCTACGAAGCCAAAGCCCAGCGCGGTGAAATCACGCCTTCGCGCACCCTGCCCGCCAGCGATCTGTGGCGCAAGATGCTGACCATGCTGTTCGAAACCGGCCATCCTTGGATCACGTTCAAGGATGCCTGCAATGTGCGCAGCCCACAGCAGCACGCTGGCGTGGTGCACTCCAGCAATCTCTGCACCGAAATCACCCTAAACACCAGCGACACCGAAACCGCGGTCTGCAACCTGGGCTCGGTCAACCTGCTGCAACACCTGGTCACCGCCGCCGATGGCAGCAAGACACTGAACCATGACAAGCTGAAGAAGACAGTTACCACGGCCATGCGCATGCTGGACAACGTGATCGACATCAACTACTACGCGGTCAACAAGGCGCGTGACTCCAATCTGCTGCACCGCCCGGTCGGCCTGGGCCTGATGGGCTTCCAGGACAGCCTGTACGCGCTGCGCATTCCCTACGCCAGCGAAGCTGCCGTCGCATTTGCCGACACCTCGATGGAAGCCATCTGCTACTACGCCTACTGGGCGTCCAGCGAGCTGGCCAAAGAACGCGGCCAGTATTCCAGCTACAAGGGTTCGCTGTGGGACCAGGGCATCCTGCCACTGGACACCCTGGACATGCTGGCCAAAGCCCGCGGTGGCTATGTCGATGTGGACCGCTCGGCGACCCTGGACTGGAGCTCGCTGCGCCAGAAGATCCAAGCCGATGGCATGCGCAACTCCAACTGCGTCGCCATCGCGCCCACGGCCACCATCTCCAACATCATCGGCGTGGATGCCTCTATCGAACCCTGCTTCGGCAACCTGTCGGTCAAGTCCAATCTGTCGGGCGAGTTCACGGTCATCAACAGCTACCTGGTGCATGACCTGAAGCGCCTGGGCCTGTGGGACAACGTGATGCTGATGGACCTGAAGCACTTCGACGGTTCGCTGCAATCCATCGACCGCGTGCCGAATGAGATCAAGGCCCTGTACCGCACCGCGTTCGAGGTCGAGACCACCTGGCTGGTCGAAGCCGCATCGCGCCGCCAGAAGTGGATCGACCAAGCCCAGTCGCTGAATATCTACATGGCCGGCGCCTCCGGCAAGAAGCTCGACGACACCTACAAGCTGGCCTGGACGCGCGGCCTGAAAACCACCTACTACCTGCGTACCCGCAGTGCCACCCACGTAGAGAAATCCACCGTGGCAGCAGGACGTATGAATGCCGTTTCATCGGGACAGGCACCGAGCCAGCAAATGAGCGCCATCGACACCGCTGCGATGGCGGCACGCCAGCAAATGAATGCCGACGCACTGAGCGCAAGCCCTGCGACCGACATCAAATTCTGCGCAATCGACGATCCTGGTTGCGAAGCCTGCCAATAAAGCGCAGACCGACCGATGTGCATCGCAAAAACCGGTTTTTTGCGATGCACATGAGCAACACAAACCCTACAAATTTGCGGTGTTGAAAATGAGCACTTTTCATTTCGCTGCGCCGCTCTCATAATCCTAGCATTGGAAAATCTATGTTGACCTGGGACGAAGAAGTCAAGCCCTCACCGCCATCTGCAGCTACCCTCGGTTTACCCATCAACCGGGAGGAGCAACACACTGCTTTTTCTGCAGCAGCCCCATCGACCACGACACCTGTTGCAGCCCAGCCAGCCATCGCTGTAGCCGCGGCCCATGTTGCAGTGCAAGCCACGGCCGCACGCCGCGTCAACGCCGCCGATAAGCGCATCATCAACGGCCAGACCGACGTGAACCAACTGGTGCCGTTCAAGTACAAATGGGCCTGGGAAAAATACCTGGCATCCTGCGCCAACCACTGGATGCCGCAAGAGGTCAACATGACGCGCGACATCGCGCTGTGGAAAGATCCGAACGGTCTGACCGAAGACGAGCGCCGCATCGTCAAGCGCAATCTCGGCTTCTTTGTCACCGCCGACTCGCTGGCTGCCAACAACATCGTGCTGGGCACCTACCGCCACATCACGGCCCCCGAGTGCCGCCAGTTCCTGCTGCGCCAAGCGTTTGAAGAAGCCATCCATACCCATGCCTACCAGTACATCGTGGAGTCGCTGGGCCTGGATGAAAGCGAGATCTTCAACGCTTACAACGAGGTCGCATCGATCCGCAATAAAGACCAGTTCCTGATCCCCTTCATCGAAGCGATCATGGACCCCAACTTCCACACCGGCACGCCCGAGAACGACCAAAAGCTGCTGAAGTCGCTGATCGTTTTTGCCTGCCTGATGGAAGGCCTGTTCTTCTACGTCGGCTTCACGCAGATTCTGGCGCTGGGCCGCCAAAACAAGATGACAGGTGCTGCCGAGCAATACCAGTACATCCTGCGCGACGAGTCCATGCACTGCAACTTCGGCATTGATCTGATCAACCAACTCAAGCTGGAAAACCCACACCTGTGGACGGCCGAGTTCAAGACCGAAATCAAAGACCTGTTCATGCGCGCGGTGGAACTGGAGTACCAGTACGCCGAAGACACCATGCCGCGTGGCGTGCTGGGCATGAACGCGTCCATGTTCAAGGGCTATCTGCGCTACATCGCCAACCGCCGGGCCACCCAAATCGGCCTAGAAGCCTGCTTCCCCCACGAAGAAAATCCGTTCCCGTGGATGAGCGAAATGATCGACCTGAAGAAAGAGCGCAATTTCTTCGAAACCCGCGTGATTGAGTACCAATCAGGCGGCGCGCTTTCTTGGGATTAAACCCGTCAGATCCATGCCATCCACTACCGCGCAAACCCCAGCCAGCCATTCCATGTATGGCCGCGTTTGCGCTTCCGAGTCCATGGTGCTGGGCATTCGCCCAACACCATGTATCGCTCTATGCCTAACAATCGGTATAAAGTGCTCTTTGTAAACAGATCAAGGAGAAAATAATGGCAACTGCAAAAAAACCGGCCGCAAAAAAGGCCGTTCCAGCAAAGAAAGCGGCTCCCGTAAAGGCTGCCGCAGCAAAGAAAGTAGCTCCGGCTAAACCCGTCGCAAAGAAGGCTGCCCCCGTCAAAGCAGCTCCCGCCAAGAAGGCAGCGCCTGTTAAAGCCGCCGCTGTAAAGGCTGCTCCCGCGAAAAAAGCTGCTCCGGCCAAGAAAGCCGTCGCAGTGAAAGCCGCTCCAGCCAAGAAAGCAGCAGTCAAAGCGGCACCAGCGAAAAAAGCTGCTCCCGCTAAGAAGGCCGCCGCTCCCGCGAAAAAAGCTGCCGCCAAAGCCGCACCCGTAAAGGCAGCTCCCGCCAAGAAGGCTGCCGCCCCCGCGAAAAAGGCCGCGACCAAAGCTGCAGCACCAGCCAAAAAGGCAGCTCCTGCCAAGAAGGCTGCAGTTGCAGTGAAGGCCGCTCCTGCCAAAAAAGCTGCTGCTCCCAAGGCCGCTGCAAAAAAGGCAGCCAAAGCCCCAGCCGCAAAGCCTGCATCGGCTCCAGCCGCAGCATCGGCACAAACCACGCTGAACCCTCAAGCAGCATGGCCATTTCCGACGGCCAGCAAGCCCTGACCGGACGACTGCGCTCCGTATCAGGCCTGGCATCGCAAGATGCCAGGCCTTTTTTAATCGCTAAGGGTAAAACGCCAGCAAGCGATAGCCCACAACACGGGCCTTCCCAGCCTTATCCGTAACGCGCAAATCCACCGACGTCGTCCACTCTCGGCCAGCAAACAAGACCCTGGATGCAGCCCCCAACTCAACGGGCGACAGCACCCGCTTGGATACCGCTTGCTCGTCGATATCGGTCAGCACAAATTCGATGGCCGGCATGGCGAGATCCACCCGAGCCTGGTTCTTCAGTACCAAGCTCAAGCGATACGCCTCACCATTTTGCAAGCTGCTCAAGGTAGAACTATCAATCACAATGGATTCAATTTCCTGCAGCGGGTCGATGGTGCAACCCAGGGGCTGGCATAAGCCCAGCAATCCAGACCGGCTCTCGGGCCAGTTCGCCGCCAAACGATTACGCTGATGGACGACTATCTGCAAACCAAGCAGCACCATCAGCACACAGACGGAACAGACTCCCAGCCAATACACCACAGGCTTGGACGCTATCGTGCTCGGCACCTCATCACGGACAAAGGAGTAGGCACCGGCATCAGCAGCGACCTGAGGAGGCTCTGACTCCACATCCTCGTCAGGGCTTGGAATATCTTCCTCTGCACTGACGGCCACATCTACGCCAGCTATGTCCTCCGCTAAAAGCAACTCCGACTCCGAATCGACCGGGATGTCCAGCTCTGAAATGGCTTCTGGCGGCGGAGACGGTGCAGCGTTCCACACGGCCAACTCAGGCTCTGGCGGCACAGGTATTTCTGTGAAAACCGTAAGTTCTGGCGCTAACTCCGGCGAATCCGCCATGGGCTCAGGCGCGGGCTCAGGTATATATGCGGGAGCATCTGGCTCTGCAGGCTCCGGCACAGTATCTGCAGCATAGACGTTGTGGTGTTCCGCGTCGCTTTGCTGCAAATCACCCGATGCATCGAAAATCTCGGCACAGTGTCCGCAGCGAACCCAACCCTCCGAAATGCGCAACTGATCGGGGACGACCTTGAACAGCGTCCCACACACCGGGCAACGGGTGATCAATGCCATGGGCTATCGTGGTGGTTCAAGCCGGACATGACAAGCGCCCTATAACTGGGCCGTCATCAGTACCCAGCCATCTTCGCGATCGGCTACGTCCAGCGTAGCCCAGGGCGCATAGGCGGATTTCAGTTCGTCCACCTGGCGCTCCAGAATACCGGCCAAGACCAAGCTACCGCCAGGCGCAACATGCGCGCACAGCAATGGCGCCAGCACTTTCAACGGCGTGGCCAAAATATTGGCCAGCACCGTCTGATAGCCGCCCACAGCCTTGTCTGGCAAACCCGACTTGAGCTGCACCTGGTTGGCCTCGGCGTTAAGCAAGGTGGACTGCACGGCCGCTTCGTCGATATCCACTGCATCGATATCCGTAGCGCCGTATTTGGCAGCCCCAATCGCCAAAATACCCGAACCGCAACCGTAGTCGAGCACCCGCGCGAGGCTGTTGGCACCCTGCCGGGCAATCCAGCGCAAGCACATGCGGGTCGTGGGGTGTGTGCCCGTGCCAAAAGCCAGACCCGGGTCCAACCGGATGACCCTGGTCGCCTGGGCAGGAGGTTCATGCCAGGTGGGAACAATCCAGAAATCGGCGGTAATCTCCACCGGCGCAAACTGCGATTGGGTCAACCGCACCCAGTCTTGCTCGGGCACCACGGAAAGCCCCAGCACATCACAGCCGGCAAAAAAATCCTGCAGCTTGAGCACCGCCAGCGCGTCCTGGGCCAAGTCTTCGGATGCAAATAGCGCCTGGATACGCGAACGCTGCCAACCGTCTTGCGGCGGCGGCATACCAGGCTCGCCAAACAAGGCTTGCTCGGCATCGGTCTGCGCATCTGCGTCTTCCACGCTGACACTCAGGGCATCCAAGGCATCCAGCGCATCGCTGAGTGTCTCGACCCTGTCTTGCGGGCACATCAGGCTGATTTCAAACATGTGCGACGCGCTCTTAACGTTTGTGCTGCGAGAGCCACTCTTCCAGATAATGGATGTTGGTGCCCCCCGCCATGAACTTGGCATCGACCATCAACTCACGGTGCAGCGGGATATTGGTGTTGATACCCTCGATCACCGTCTCCAGCAACGCGGTGCGCATGCGCGCCATGGCTTGCTCACGCGTATCGCCGTGGACGATGATCTTGCCGACCATGGAGTCGTAATTCGGCGGCACGTAGTAATTGGTATAGACATGCGAGTCGACCCGCACTCCAGGGCCACCCGGTGGGTGCCACATCGTGATGCGGCCCGGCGACGGCGTAAATTTATACGGATCTTCCGCATTCACACGGCACTCGATCGCATGGCCATTGATGGTGATCTGACGTTGCGCAAACGGCAGCTTCTCGCCTGCAGCCACCATGATCTGGGTCCGCACGATATCCACGCCGGTGATCAATTCCGTCACCGGATGCTCGACCTGCACACGGGTGTTCATTTCAATGAAGTAGAACTCGCCGTTTTCATACAGGAACTCAAACGTGCCCGCGCCGCGGTAGCCGATTTTCTTGCAGGCTGCAGCGCAGCGTTCGCCGATACGTTCGATCAGCTTGCGTGGAATGCCTGGCGCAGGCGCTTCTTCCAGCACCTTCTGGTGGCGGCGCTGCATCGAGCAGTCGCGCTCACCCAGGTACACCACGTTCTTAAATTTGTCGGCCAGAATCTGGATTTCGATGTGGCGCGGATTCTGGAGGTACTTCTCCATATAGACCGCACCGTTACCGAATGCCGCCTTGGCCTCGGCCTTGGTCATTTGCACGGCATTGATCAGCGCCGCTTCGGTATGCACCACGCGCATGCCACGGCCGCCGCCGCCGCCGGCGGCTTTGATAATCACCGGATAGCCGACAGCCTTGGCCGTGCGCCGGATGGTTGCCGCATCGTCCGGCAATTCGCCGTCCGAGCCCGGCACACAGGGCACACCAGCCTTGATCATGGCCTGCTTGGCCGACACCTTGTCGCCCATCATGCGGATGTTCTCGGGCGTAGGGCCGATGAACTGGAAGCCGCTCTTTTCCACGCGCTCGGCAAAATCCGCGTTTTCGCTCAGGAAACCGTAGCCAGGGTGGATGGCTTCCGCATCCGTCACCTCTGCCGCGGAAATCAGCGCAGGCATATTCAGGTAACTCAAACCCGATGGGGCGGGGCCGATACACACGGCTTCGTCCGCCAATTTGACGTACTTGGCTTCGCGGTCAGCCTCGGAATACACCATGACCGCCTTGATACCCATCTCGCGGCAAGCCCGCTGGATACGCAGGGCAATCTCGCCTCGATTTGCTACCAGTATTTTTTTAAACATGCGCCACCAAACTCTGTGGGTTCACTCAATCACGAACAAGGGCTGGCCGTATTCCACAGCCTGGCCGTTTTCACACAGCATCTGCACCACGGTACCGGCCTTGTCGGCTTCGATTTCATTCAAGATCTTCATCGCTTCGATGATGCAGATGGTCTCGCCTTCCTTGACCTGGCTGCCCACTTCGACAAAAGCCTTGGCGCCGGGACTGGACGAACGGTAGAACGTGCCCACCATCGGGGACTTGACCACATGGCCCGTAGGAGCCTCTACAGCCGGTGCAGCCACTGGCGCAGCTGCAGCCTGGGCGGCCACATCGACCACGGGCGCGGCCATCATGGCCGGCGGTGCGGCCTGGTACACCATGGCACCACCGCCTTTGACGATGCGTACCTTGCCTTCAGCTTCGGTAATTTCGAGTTCCGACACGTTGGAATCAGACACCAAGTCGATCAACGTTTTGAGTTTGCGCAAATCCATAAAACCTCCAGCCACGACCAACCAAAAAGAGGTGGAATCTACCTCAATTCCGTCGAACGGTCGCTTATTTCTTGTATTTCATTTGTAAATCACCTTCCAAAGCCGCTGTCAAAAGGGCGTGGAAAGGATCAAACTGCCTATTTCAAGGCGGTCCAGACCTGCAAGTCGGCCGCGCTTAGCTTGCCCATTTTACGATGAAGCACTGCGCCGCTAGCACCCAGCACGACGGTAAAAGGCAGGCCGCCGGTCAGATTACCCAGGGAGCGCCCGAGCTCGGTACCGCCCAGACCGGCCATCCCGACCGGAAAACTCACCGGTGTCTTCTGCAGAAAGCCCTGTACTGCAGGCAATTGGTCGACCGCCAAGCCCACCACTTGCCAGCCGTTGGCCGCATGTTCCTTGAAGAAGCGGTCAATCAAAGGCAGCTCTTCGACGCAAGGCGGGCACCAGGTAGCCCAGAAGTTCAGCAGCACCGGTCGCCCGCGAAAAGCCTGCATTTCCAGCGGGACACCGGTCGGACTGTCCAGGCGCAGGCGCCAAAGCGCCTCTTCGGCATCGGCCAGCACCGGGCCAGGCCGGTAATGCCACCAAGCCAAGCCCGCACCGGCCAGTCCGGCAGTGGCGGCCACGGCAGCCAGGAGGCGGCGGCGCTGGAGGGCGGTCGGAGAAGAAGTAACTGTGTTCATGGCGCCGTATCCTGCAGCAATCGGCGCACCGCGGCGATGTCCCCGCGCGGCGTACGGCCTTTGCTGTCAGGCTTTAAAGCCCCCCGAAGGTCATCCAGGTCATACACCATGAGATGCACACCCACCACCACGTCCAGTTCGGGACTGCGGCTGGCAAAGCTCAGAGCCTCGACCGCGTCGCCACGAAATCCGGTAATAGTTGTCGGTTCATAGGGCACACGGTGGTCAATCAACGCGATCTCGGCCGACTTGGGGTCATCGCAAAACATCTGGATGCTGATGTCGGACAAGCGGGTCGCCGTGCCAAACCATACCGCACCGCATAAATGCGGCCGGAAATGGGCCATGCGCTCCATCCAGGTCAGCGCCAGCACCCGCAATGCCCGCAGCTCTTCGGGCTGGGTGTCGCCGCAGAACAGCTCTATATATTCGCGCACCGCGTCTTCCAGCACGTCATTGCCGGGCAAAGGCGCGCGGCCCATGCCCAGCTGGGCCACGGCGCGGCGCTTGGCGGGGCCGTATTCCAGCCCTTCCTCCACAACCAAACGGGCGGCGGTTGCGGCAATTTCAGAGGTCATTGCATCCATGTCCCGGATTTTGCACCTTTTGCCGGCCCGCCCCTGCCCCGGCCCCGCCCTCTAAAATCTGCGCATGCACATTCATATTCTGGGTATTTGCGGCACCTTCATGGGCGGTTTGGCGGCTTTGGCACGGGAGGCCGGCCACCGTGTCACAGGTTGCGATGCGGGGGTGTATCCGCCCATGAGCGACCAGCTGCGGGCACTGGACATTGGCCTGATCGAAGGCTTCTCGTCCGACCAATTGGCACTCAAGCCCGATATGTTCGTGGTCGGCAACGTGGTGTCCCGGGCCCGTCTGGCCGACGGCAGCCCCAAGTTCCCGCTGATGGAAGCGATTCTGGACGCCGGCCTGCCCTACACCAGCGGGCCGCAGTGGCTGGCCGAGCATGTGCTGCAGGGTCGGCATGTGATGGCTGTGGCCGGTACCCACGGCAAAACCACCACCACCGCGATGCTGGCCTGGATTCTGGAATATGCGGGCCAGCAGCCAGGATTCTTGGTCGGCGGAGTGCCTTTGAACTTTGGCGTGTCGGCCCGTCTGGGCGCGGGCAGCAGCTTTGTGATCGAGGCGGACGAATACGACACCGCGTTCTTCGACAAGCGCAGCAAGTTCGTCCACTACCGCCCGCGCACCGCGGTGCTGAACAACCTGGAATTCGACCACGCCGATATTTTTGACGACCTGGCGGCCATCGAACGGCAGTTCCACCATCTGCTGCGTACCGTGCCCGCCACTGGGCGGGTGGTGGTGAACGGCCTGGAGGAAAGCCTGACACGCGTGCTGCACCAGGGCTGCTGGAGCGAGGTACGCAGCTTTGGCGCCGCCGTCAGCGACTTCACCGCCCGGGGTGAGCCCCACCACTTCGAAGTGCTGCAGCGCGGCGAGCGCGCGGCCACGGTGGAATGGGCATTGGGTGGCGTCCACAACCAGCTCAACGCGCTGGCCGCCATCGCCGCAGCCGACCATCTGGGTGTGACGCCGGCCATCGCAGCCCGCGCTCTCGGCGAATTCCAGAACGTAAAGCGGCGCATGGAAGTGCTCGACACAGTGCGCGGCATCACGGTGTACGACGACTTTGCCCACCACCCGACGGCCATCCGCACCACGGTGGACGGCCTGCGCCGCCGCGTCGGCCCCACACAGCGCATCCTGGCGGTCTTCGAGCCGCGCAGCAACACCATGAAACTGGGCGCCATGAAGGCCCAGCTGCCCTGGAGCCTGGAGGATGCAGACCTGGCGTTCTGCCATACGGGCGGGCTGGGCTGGGATGCGCGCAGCGCTCTGGAGCCCATGGGCGCCAGAGCCCAGGTTGCCGACAGCATCGACGCGCTGGTGGACCAGGTGCTGGCAGCCGCAAAGCCGGGCGACCATATTCTCTGCATGAGCAACGGCGGCTTTGGCGGCATCCACGCCAAGCTGCTGCAGGCACTACAAAAATAGTAGCTGCTGGCGCTTATGAAATAAGCGCCAGCAGCACTTTTTACTTAAATTTCAGAAGAGCAGGCCACGGTCGGACAACAGCACGTTGGCCGATGGCAACCAGGCCATGTCGCCAGCCGCGGTGGTGATGGCGCCGTCAAAATACAAACCGGCCAGGTCGCGCGCCAACTGGCCGGGGTTCAAGCCACTTTTTTGCAGCTGCGCCATGCTGGTCGGGCCAGCCGCCAGGGCCTGCAGTACCGTACGCAAAGACTCTTTCAACCAGGATGGGGGCACCTGGGGCGGTCGCACCAGGCGGATCAATTCGGTGTGGTAGACCGCAGGCAGCAAGTCGACGGCCGAGTGCTGGGCAAACTGCCACATCACCTCGACCAAGCCCGCACGCTTGAAGCGCGGCGGCAAGCCGTCGGTCGAAGCTGCGCGCTGCGTCCAACTGGCCTGCTCTAGCTGCACCGGGCTGGCATCCACACGGTAGTCGACGCGGCGCCGAGGCAGATCCACCACCGCCAGCAGCACCGATTGGTGCACCACCTCATAGACCGCATTCCGCAATCCGCCCAGGGTCTGGTACAGCAGCGCCCCCAGGAAATACTGGGCCCGCAAGGGCTGCAGCCAGACCTCGAACTTCTTCAACACCATCTGCACCGCACGCTCGGACTCGGGGTCGAAGGTGGTCAAAGGCTCGATCTCTTGCGAGGCCAGCGGCGTGGTGAAGGCCATCGGGCGATCTACCGCCTCCAGCTGCAGCTGCAGCGGCGGTGCGGCCCGCCGACTGTCGGGAATCGCCAGCACGCCATCGTCCTGCAACTGGGCAGCCTGGCCACTCACGCACCAGGCATCGGCCTCTTCGAAGCGGGCCACACGCCAGGCCGGCAGACTGCCCGGCTCATAGGGAAGGAAGCCCAGCAATGCCGCCCTTTGCGGTGGCGAGAGGCCCGCTACCCCTAGCCAAAATATAGGTCGATCCAATGCCATAGCGTTCCTCCAATGTTGAGGTTCATCCTGCCCGGCGTGCTTTGACCGCCTCGGACAGGATATCCAGCGTCTGCAGGGATTGGTCCCAACCCAGGCAGGCATCTGTAATGCTACGGCCATATTCCAAGGATTGCTGGTCTGTTTTGCCAGGAGTGAACTTTTGTGCACCTTCGACCAGGTGGCTTTCCACCATCAGGCCGAAAACCTGGCGCGAACCACCGGCGACTTGCCCGGCGATGTCGCGCGCCACTTCGATCTGCTTTTCGTGCTGCTTGCTGCTGTTGGCATGGCTGCAATCGACCATCAGGGTGGCCGGCATCTTGGCGGCGGACAGCTCGGCACAGGCGGCAGCCACGCTGGCGGCATCGTAATTGGGCGCTTTGCCGCCGCGCAGGATCACGTGGCAGTCCTTGTTGCCATTGGTTTGCACGATGGCGACCTGGCCGTTCTTGTGCACCGACAGGAAGTGGTGGCCGCGGGCTGCTGCCTGGATGGCGTCGGTGGCGATGCGGATATTGCCATCGGTGCCGTTCTTGAAGCCGATAGGCGCGGACAGGCCGGAAGCCAGCTCGCGGTGCACCTGGCTCTCGGTGGTGCGCGCGCCAATCGCGCCCCAGGCGATCAGGTCGCCGATGTACTGGGGCGAAATCACGTCCAGGAACTCGCTGCCGGCGGGCAAGCCCAGGCGGTTGATGTCGATCAGCAGTTGGCGGGCGATGCGCAGACCTTCGTCGATGCGGTAAGTTTCGTCCAGGTAGGGGTCGTTGATCAGGCCCTTCCAGCCCACGGTGGTGCGGGGCTTTTCGAAGTAGACGCGCATCACGATCTCCAGCGTGTCGGCGTATTTCTCACGCTGGGCCTTCAGGCGGCGCGCGTACTCCAGTGCCGCCATCGGGTCGTGGATGGAGCACGGGCCAATCACCACCAGCAGGCGGTCGTCGGTGCCGGCCATGATGTTGTGGATGTTCTTGCGGGTGGTGGTGATCAGCGATTCCACGGGTGTGCCGCGGATGGGGAAGAAGCGGATCAGATGTTCTGGAGGAGGTAGCACGGTAATGTCCTTGATGCGTTCGTCGTCGGTTTGGCTGGTTTTTTCGACGCTCGCATACCAGCTGTCGCTGGTGGGGTGGGCTTTGGCATTCATGGGCTGCGCTCCTGTGGGTATAAAAATAAGTTGAAAAAATGGTGGGGCAAAAAAAAACCGCCGGAGTGGTGAGACTCCGGCGGTTTTTATGAAGGGCTTTACTTGCTTACAGACACGCCTCTCATCCGCCGGGGACCGAGAACCAAAAGTAAAAGTAGGCAAATACGTGCTGCTGCATAGCGTTTCAATGTAACACAGAGATGGGTGTAGGCTAAACCGGGTAAGCCCTCAGGCCGTGCCGCCCACCGTCAAGCCGTCGATGCGCAGGGTCGGCTGGCCTACGCCCACCGGCACGCTCTGGCCCTCTTTGCCGCAGGTGCCGACGCCGGGATCGAGCTTCATGTCGTTGCCAATCATGCTGACTTTCTTCAGGCATTCGGGGCCGCTGCCGACAATGGTTGCGCCCTTCACCGGGTACTGGATCTTGCCGTTTTCCACCCAGTAGGCTTCGCTGGCCGAGAACACAAACTTGCCCGAGGTGATGTCCACCTGGCCACCGCCGAAGTTGCTGGCGTACAAGCCCTTCTTGATGCTGGCGATGATTTCCTGCGGGTCTTTGTCGCCCCCCAGCATGTAGGTATTGGTCATGCGGGGCATCGGGATGTGCGCATAGCTCTCGCGCCGGCCGTTGCCGGTAGGCTTGACGCCCATCAGGCGCGCATTCATTGCGTCCTGGATGTAGCCCTTCAAGATGCCGTCTTCGATCAGCACATTGCGCTGGCTGGCGCAGCCTTCGTCGTCCACGTTCAGCGAACCACGGCGGTCGGCAATCGTGCCGTCGTCCAATACCGTCACGCCCTTGGCCGCGACACGCTGGCCGATGCGGCCGCTGAAGGCACTGGAGCCCTTGCGGTTGAAGTCGCCTTCCAGCCCATGGCCGATGGCTTCGTGCAACAGAATGCCGGGCCAGCCCGAGCCCAGCACCACCGTCATCACGCCGGCCGGGGCCGGGCGGGACTCGAGGTTGGTCAGGGCTGCGTGCACGGCGGCATCCACGTATTCGTTGAGCATGGCGTCGTCAAAATAGGCCAGGCCGAAGCGGCCACCGCCGCCACCCGAGCCCATCTCGCGGCGCACCACGCCCTTGACCGTGGCCTCGGCGATCACCGTGACGCTCAGGCGCACCAGCGGGCGCACATCGGCGGCCAGCGTGCCATCGGCACGGGCCACCATCACCACATCGTATTCCGCGGCCAGGCCGGCCATCACCTGGGCGACGCGCGGGTCTTTGGCACGGGCCAGTTTTTCCACCCGCTCCAGCAGCTTGACCTTGGCCGTGCTGTCCAGCGAGGCAATCGGGTCGACGCCAGGGTACAGGCTACGCCCTTTTGCTACTTTTTGTGTAGTTACCTTCGCACGCTTTGTCTGCGCTGCAGCCGAAATGGACCGCACAGTGCGGGCGGCATCCAGCAGCGAGGCCTCAGAGATATCGTCGGAATAGGCGAAGGCGGTTTTCTCGCCGCTGACGGCCCGTACGCCCACACCCTGGTCGATGCTGAAGGAACCGGTCTTGACGATGCCCTCCTCCAGGCTCCAGCCTTCGCTGCGGGTGTACTGGAAGTACAGATCGGCATCGTCCACCTTGTGGGCGGTGATTTCGGCCAGCGCGCGGCTGAGGTGGGCGGGCGTCAGACCAAAGGGCTCCAGCAGGAGCGATTGGGCAATGGCGAGGCGTTCGAGTGTGGGTTCGCGAGAGATCATCGGGCCATTTTAGGCTTGGCCCAAGGCCGGCGTTGTGCCATCGGCCATACCCCGCCGCGACTCAGGATTGCACCAGGCGCCGCGCCTTGGCAATCGACATCAAAATCCCCAGCCCCAGCCCCAGCGTGACCATGGCGGTACCGCCGTAGCTGATGAAGGGCAAGGGCACACCCACCACCGGCAAGATGCCGCTGACCATGCCCATATTGACGAAGGCGTAGGTAAAAAAGATCAGCGTCACGCTGCCCGCCAGCAGGCGCGAGAACATGGTCGGCGCATCCATCGCAATCACCAGGCCGCGCAGCACCAGAAACAGGAAGCCGGCGATCAGCAGCAGGTTGCCGATCAGGCCGAACTCTTCGGAAAAGGCGGCAAAGATGAAGTCGGTGGTGCGCTCGGGGATGAATTCCAGATGGGTTTGCGTACCCTGCATGAAGCCCTTGCCCGTCACCCCGCCCGAGCCGATGGCGATCATGCCCTGGATGATGTGAAAGCCCTTGCCCAGCGGGTCGCGGCTCGGGTCCAGCAGCGTGCAGATGCGTTGCTGCTGGTAGTCGTGCAGCACCACCCAACGTACGCCGTCGGCACACAGCGCCGGCTCGTTCCAGACCAGCAGGCCTATGCCTACCAGCCCCAGCAGC
Source organism: Rhodoferax ferrireducens (assembly GCF_031458075.1). Lineage (GTDB taxonomy): Bacteria > Pseudomonadota > Gammaproteobacteria > Burkholderiales > Burkholderiaceae_C > Rhodoferax_B > Rhodoferax_B ferrireducens_A. The sequence goes on from NZ_JAVDXT010000008.1 coordinate 57,747, forward strand.
ACCGGCGGCACGATCAGCTTCCAGCTCAGGCCGGCAAAAAACAGCACCGACAAGCCGGTGGTCATGACCAGAATCGCCGTGCCCAGATCGGGCTGTTTGACGATCAACGCCACCGGCACGGCCAGCAGCAAGCCCCCGACCAGAAAGTCCAGCGGCCGCAGCTGACCTTCGCGCCGCTGGAACCACCAGGCCAGCATCAAGGGCATGGCGATCTTCAAAATTTCGCTGGGCTGGATGATGATGCCCAGGTTCAGCCAGCGCCGCGCGCCCTTCTTGGTGATGCCAAAAATGGCCACCGCAATCAGCAGGGCCACGCCTAGGGTGTACATCGGCACCGCCAGCGCCATCAGGCGCTGTGGCGGGATTTGCGCCACCACGAACAGAATCGTGCCGGCCAGCAGCATATTGCGGCCGTGGTCCACGAAGCGCGTGCCGTGGTCGTAGCCCGACGAATACATGGTGAGCAGGCCTGCGCAGACCAGCATGAACACCGCAAACGCCAGCGGCCCGTCAAAGCCACGGAACATGGGCATGACACGCTGCCACAGCGGGGATTTTTCAAAAACGACAGACATACCGGATTATCGCGCTGGCAACGAACCAGCCCCCAACATTCAGCGGGAACACCTACCCGGCCAGCACGCGGTTCTTGCCGGTGCGCTTGGCCAGGTACATGGCCTGGTCGGCGCGCTTGATGCAGTCCACGCCCGACTCACCGGTGGCCAGCTGCGCCACGCCGGCGCTGAAGGTGATCAACACCTTCTGGTTGTCGCGCAGAAAGAACTTCTTGGTCAGTTCACGCTGCAAGCGGGTCAGGGCAAGCACCCCCAGCTCCAGCCCGGTATCGGGCAGCACGATCACAAACTCTTCGCCGCCAAACCGGGCCAGGGTGTCCTGGGGCCGCATGGAAGCACGGGTCACGTCGGCCAGATGGGTCAAGGCGGCGTCGCCGGCTTCGTGGCCCAGGTCGTCGTTGAGCTTCTTGAAGTTGTCGATGTCGAGCAGCGCCAGGCACAGCGGCGTGTCTTTGCGCATGGCCCGGGAAATTTCGCGCTGGATGGCTTCGTCCAGGCCGCGGCGGTTCAGGGCACCGGTCAAGGGGTCGTGCCGTGCCTGGGCGCTGACCCGGTCCAGCTCCAGATGCAGTTTGCTGATTTCGGCCTCGGCCTGCTCGGTTTTATCGCGCATGAACTGCAGCTGCTCGCGCGAATTCTGGGTGTCCAGCGCCATGCTGCGGGTGGCGCTGAGCGCGCTTTGCAGCACCGGCGCCAATTCTTCTATCGATGTGACCTGCTCGATCTGGCGCGCGCACTCTTCGATCCGCACCTGGTAGACGCCGCTGGATTCGCCCATCAGGGACAGCCGGTCGACAAACGCCACCAGCAGCTCGCGCATCTGGGTCTGTGCCTCGTGCGCCCGGGTTTTGGCCTCGGCCTGCTTGGCAATCACATCGACCAGACGCCGCTGCACGTCGTCCAGCCGGCGCAGGCTCAATGGCGGGGTCGAGGCCTCCATCAGCGCATCGATCTGGCCCTTGAGCCACTGGTCGTCTATGCAGAGCTCACCGATGTTGGTGAACACCAGGTGCAAGAGCTGCAGCAGCACGATCTTGATTTCAGCCTGGTCCTCGGCGGTGAACGACAGGCGGTGGCTGAAGTTGGCCAGCATGGTCTTGGTGCGCGGCAGGTCGGGCACCGGCTGGCGGATGAAGGCCAGCAGCTCGCGGGCCTGCTCGAGAAAGCGGTCGTCGTCGGTGCCCAGGGCCGGCAGCGCGTTGTCGATCAGGCGCGCGATCTGCTCCATGAATTCGGGGGTCAGCGCCGGGTTGCTATGCGGGCTGGCAGCCAGGGGTGCCAGCCCGCTGTCCGATACCGTGGGTGCCACCATGCCGAAGCCGGCGTAGCCCACCAAGGCGTTTTGCACACCCTCCCAGCTGCGCTGGGAAATCGCCGACTCCAGCAGGCCACATTGCTTTTGCTGGCCCGGGTTCTTGGCGGGCAGGGCGGCCGAGATTTGCCGCAGCCGGTCAAACGGGAAATGGGCCGGGGGCAGGGTGCCAGCCACCTCGTGGTACAGGGCTTGGTAGTTCTCAGGCGTAGGCGCCAGCTTTTTGAGACTCAGCTGCTTGAATGTTTCGCGCGCAATTTCACTAGGAGATCGATCAGCCATGGGACTCGCAGTTAAATCTGTCATGGGCACTCGCCCCCAAAGACGCTGATCGTATCTGGTAAACCCGGCAAATCCAAGGCAAGAAACCGCTTATGTTTGCTAGCATTAGCTTATGCCTGTCACCCATTTGCTGTACCTCCACGGCTTTCGCTCGTCGCCCCAATCGGCCAAGGCCCGGCAGGTGGCGCAACGGGTGCAAACCCAGCACCCCGCCGTCACCTGGTGGTGTCCGCAACTGCCGCCATCCCCGCAGGCGGCCATGGCCCTGGTGCAGCAAGGCATTGCCGACTGGCCGCGGCCAACCATGGCCGTGATCGGTTCGTCCCTGGGCGGCTTTTATGCCACCTGGGTGGCAGAGCACACCGGCTGCAAATCGGTGCTGCTGAATCCCGCGGTAGACCCAGCGCGGGACCTGGCCAGGTACATCGGCGAGCAGACCAGCTGGCAAAACCCCGAAGAGCGGTTTTTCTTCGAACCCGCCTTTATTGGCGAGTTGCAGGCCCTGACCCTGCACAACCAGCCCCCACCCGAGCGCTGCCGGACCATCATCGCCAAGGGCGACGAGGTGCTGGACTGGCGCGAAATGGCAGCCCGCTACGCCAGCGCCCAGCCCCTGCTGCTGGAGGGCGGCGACCACGCCCTGAGCGACTTCGACGCGCATATCGACGGCATATTTGCGTTTCTTGACCTGCTCAGCATCTGAGCGCCAAATCGGACCGGCCGCGCCGCATGGGAGAATTCGGCCCATATGTTTGCATTATTTGAAGAAGCCGGAAAATTCATGGCCGGGCGCATCCTGTCCGAAGCGGAGTCCTCCGCCCAGGTCGAGCTCGACAGCGGCAAGCGGGTCAAGGTCAAGGCCGCCAACCTGCTGCTGAAGTTCGACAAGCCGACGCCTGCGGTCCTGCTGCGCGACGCCCAGCTGGTGGCCGCCGATATCGAGCTGGAAATGGCCTGGGAATTCGCGCCCGAGGACGATTTCGGCTTTGCCGACCTGGCGCGTGACTATTTCAGCGACAAAGCCACGCTGGAGCAGCAAACCGCCATGCTGCTGCGCCTGTTCGAGGCGCCGCACTACTTCCGCCGCGCCGGCAAGGGGCGCTTCCGCAAGGCTCCGGCCGAAATCCTGCAACTGGCGCTGGCCGCGATCGAAAAGAAGCAGCAGATTGCTATCCAAATTGCGGCCTGGGCGGAGGAGCTCAGCCAGGGCCAGTGCCCGCCCGCTGTGCGTGAGCAGCTATACAAAATACTCTTTAAACCCGATAAAAACGGCCCTGAGTACAAGGCCGTGGTCGAAGCCTCCCGCGCCACCCACAAGGCGCCATTGGTGCTGCTGCAGCATGCCGGCGCCATCGACTCGCCCTACCAGTTCCACTGGCGGCGCTTTCTGCTGGAGAACTTCCCCAAGGGCACGGGCTTCCCCGCGCTGGAAGCGCCGCAAATCCTCGACGATTTGCCGCTGTCCACGGCGCAGGCCTTCTCCATCGACGATTCGCAAACCACCGAGATCGACGACGCGCTGTCGGTGCAGGGCCTGGGCAGCGGCACGGTCACCCTGGGCATCCACATCGCCGCGCCCGGCCTGGCCGTCAGCCCCGGCAGCGCCATCGACCAATTGGGCCGCGCCCGCCTGTCCACCGTCTACATGCCGGGCTACAAGCTGACCATGCTGCCCGATGCCGTGGTGCAGCACTACACGCTGCAGGAGGGCCGCGACTGCCCGGCCGTGTCGCTGTACGTCACGCTGGACGAGGCGACGCTGGAAATCAGCGCCACCGAAACCCGGCTGGAACGGGTCCGCATCGCCGCCAACCTGCGCCACGACCAGCTCGACACCTTGGTGACGGCCGAATGGCTGGAGAACCCTGCGTTTGAGCATGAAAATGGCAGTGCAAGCATACCGATGCAGCGCGAGCAGCTATCATTTTTATACCGCCTCGCAAAACATCTGAAAGCCCAGCGCGAAGTGGTGCGCGGCAAGCCGGAGAACTTCAACCGGCCGGACTACAACTTCAAGCTGGTTGGCAAGGACGGCGACGAACCCGCGGGTACCGAGCAGGTGCAAATCACCACCCGCCAGCGCGGTGCCCCCCTGGACCTGATGGTGGCCGAGGCCATGATCCTGGCCAACAGCACCTGGGGCCAGTGGATGGCCGAGAACGGCGTGCCCGGCATCTACCGCAGCCAGGCCAGCCTGCTGCCCGGGGTGAAAGTGCGCATGGGCACCAAGGCGCTGCCGCACGCCGGCATCGGCGTCAAAAGCTATGCCTGGAGCACCTCGCCCTTACGCCGCTATACCGACCTGGTGAACCAGTGGCAGATCATCGCCTGCGCCCGCCACGGCAAGACCGCCGCGCTGGCCGCGCCATTCAAGCCCAAGGACGCTGACCTGTTCTCCATCATCTCGATGTTTGACGCAGCCTACGCCACCTACAACGGCTACCAGGGTGCGATGGAACGCTTCTGGACGCTGAAGTACCTGCAGCAGAACGGCATTACCGAAATCATTGGCAGCGTCTTCAAGGACGGCATGGTGCGGGCCGACAGCCTGCCGCTGGTGTTGCCGGTGCTGGGCGACGCGCCGCGCGGCGCCAAGGTGCGGGTCAAGCTGGGCGACATCGACGAAATCACGCTGGACATCAGCGGCACCGTGGTCGAGCGGCTCGACACCCCGGTCGAAACCGTGGACGACGCACCGGCCGAAGACGAAGAAGACGACACCGCGGCCGGGCCGATTGCCATTGCCGTCGACATGAACGAAGCCGAAGCGGCCCCGGCCACTGATATAGCACCGTGAACCTGCGTTTTCTCCCCAGCTTCAGCCCCCTGCAGCTTGCGCTGGGGTTCTCCATCGGCCTGCACGCGGTGCTGCTGACGCTGCGCTTCGTAGACCCGGAAAGCTTCAACCGGGTGTTCCAGGACACGCCGCTGGAGGTGATTCTGGTGAACGCTAAGTCCACCACCCCGCCCGAGCGCGCAACCGCCATCGCCCAGGCCTCGCTGGCCGGCGGCGGCGAAGCCGAGAAGGGCCGCTCCACCTCGCCGCTGCCGCCCTCGGCGCTGACCGACCTGGGCGAGACCATGGAAGAAACCCAGCGCAAGATGGACGCAATGCAGCAGCAGCAAACCATGCTGCTGGCGCAGGTCAGCCAGCAGCTGGCCAGCATGCCCCTGCCCGACCCAAAGCAGGCCAGCAATTCCCCCGAAGCCGCGGCCCAGGAAGAAAAGCGCCGCCAGCTGCTGAACCTGCTGGCCGAGATCGAGCGGCGCATCAACCAGGAAAACTCCCGCCCCAAGCGCCGCTACGTCAGCCCCGCCACCCGCGAAGAGGTGTACGCGGTGTACTACGACGGCCTGCGCCGCCGGGTCGAAGACCGGGGCACCGAGAACTTCCCCGAATACGCGGGCAAGAAGCTCTACGGCGCCCTGACCATGATCGTCACGGTCAATTTTGACGGCCAGGTGCTAGCCACCCAGATCGCCGAAAGCTCGGGCAACCGCACGCTGGACCGGCGCGCCGAGGCCATCGTTCGCAGCGCCGGGCCGTTTGGCCAGTTCAGCGACGCCATGCGGGCCAAGGTGGACCAGCTGGTGGTGGTATCGCGCTTCCGCTTCACCCGCGACCAGACGCTGGAAACCAAAGTCGGCGCCACGCCCTGACCCTCTCATTTTCGAAAAAAGTTTTTATGGACCGCTATTGCGTGATGGGCAACCCGGTAGAGCACAGCAAATCGCCGTGGATCCACGCCCGCTTTGCCGAGCTGACCGGCCACAGTCTGCAGTACGGCAAGCGCCTGGTCCCGCTGGATGGCTTCGCCCAGGCCGTGACCGACCTGCGCGCCGAAGGCGGCCTGGGCTGCAATATCACCGTGCCCTTCAAGTTTGAAGCCGCCCGGCTGGCCCAGCACGAATCTGCGCGCGCCCGCCTGGCCGGGGCCAGCAATTTTCTGCTCTTCCGCAGCGACGGCATCTTTGCCGACAACACCGATGGTGCAGGCTTGGTCAACGACATCCAGGCCAATGCCGGCGTCGCCCTGGCGGGGCGCGATGTGCTGCTAATCGGTGCCGGCGGCGCCTCGGCCGGGGTGCTGGGGCCGCTGATCGAAGCCAAGGTGGGCCGCATCACCGTCGCCAACCGCACGCCGGACAAGGCCCGGGCGCTGGTCGAGCGCCACGCTGCGCTGGCCCGGCAACACGGCGTGCAGGTCGACAGTTCCGAGCTGGCCGCGGTGCAGAGCCCGTATGACGTGGTGGTTAACGCCACCGCCAGCAGCCTGAGTGGCGCGGGCGTGCCGGTGTCCCCCCTAGTGCTGAAACCCGGCGCCCTGGCGCTGGACATGATGTATGGCCCGGCCGCCGCCGGCTTTATGGACTGGGCCCGCGCGCACCAGGCAGTGCCGCGCGATGGCCTGGGCATGCTGGTCGAGCAAGCGGCCGAGGCCTTCTTGCTGTGGCGCGGTGTGCGCCCGCCATCGGCCCAGGTACTGGCCGAACTGCGCGCCACGCTGGCCTGACGCCATGCGCTCCGTCTTGCGCTGGCTGGTGCTGGTGGCTGTTGCCGCACTGGCACTGCAACTGTTTTTTGTCGGCCGTATCGCCATGATGGCGGCTGTTGACCCGCAATCCACTGCATTTGAGCGCTCGGAGGCCTGGCGGCTGCTGACCGGCGCCGACACCCGCATGCGCTGGCGCCAGCAATGGCTGCCCTACAGCCAGATTTCGGACAACCTGAAGCGGGCAGTGATTGCCTCCGAAGACGGCAGCTTTACCAACCACGAAGGCGTGGATTGGGAAGCCCTGGAGAAAGCCTGGCAAAAGAACGAAAAAGCCCAGGAACGCGCCGCCAAGCTGGCCGCTCCGACCAAGGCCAAGACGCCGGCCACGCCACGTCCACCCAAGGTCATTGGCGGCTCCACTATCACCCAGCAATTGGCGAAAAACCTGCTTTTGTCGGGCGAACGCACGCTGCTGCGCAAGGGCCAGGAATTCGTGCTGACCATGCTGCTGGAATTGCTGCTGGACAAGCAGCGCATCCTGGAGATCTACCTCAACAACGTGGAATGGGGAGAAGGTGTGTTTGGCGCCGAGGCCGCCGCCCAGCACTATTTCCGCAAGCCCGCCGCCCGCCTCTCGGCCTTTGAGGCAGCCCGGCTGGCGGTGATGCTGCCCCGGCCCAAGTATTTCGAGAAACTGCCCAATTCGGGCTACCTTTCGAGTCGGGCCTCGACCATCGTGGCCCGCATGGGTAGCGCAGAACTGCCCTAAGCGGGGGGCGGTGGATAATGTGGGCCGCATTCCCGCTGAACCCGCCCGAGCCACCCCATGTCTGACATCCTAGAAAAAATCATCGCCGTCAAACGCGAAGAAATCGCCACCGCGCTGAAGCGCAAACCTTTGGCGGAAGTGCGCGCTGACGCCGAATCGCGGGTACTGACACGCGATTTTGTGGGCGCGATGCGCAGCAAAATCGCCGCCGGCCAGGCCGCGGTGATTGCGGAAATCAAAAAAGCCAGCCCGTCCAAAGGCGTGCTACGCGAGGATTTCATTCCCGCCGACATCGCCCAGAGCTACGCCGAACATGGCGCCGCCTGTCTATCGGTACTGACAGACCGCCAGTTCTTCCAGGGCCAGGTGGATTATTTGAAGCAGGCGCGTGCGTCCTGCCAGCTGCCGGTGCTACGCAAAGACTTCATGGTCGATGCCTACCAAGTGTATGAATCCCGCGCCATGGGCGCCGATTGCATTTTGCTGATTGCCGCTGTGTTGGAAGATGGCCATATGGCCGAGCTGGAAGCCATCGCCCGTTCACTCGATATGGCTGTATTGGTGGAGGTGCACGATGCAGCAGAGCTGCAACGCGCCTTGAAACTCAAAACCCCGCTGATCGGCATCAACAACCGCAATCTGCGCAGTTTCGAGGTCAGCCTGGATACCACCCTGGCCTTGCAAAAAGACGTTCCAGCCGACCGCCTGTTGGTGACAGAGAGCGGCATTCTGAGCCAGGCCGATGTGCAGCGCATGCGGGATGCCAAGGTGAATGCATTCCTGGTCGGCGAAGCCTTCATGCGCGCAGCCGACCCCGGCGAAGCGCTGGCCAGCCTGTTCGATGCAGCGTGACGCTTAGCTGACGCGGGTGCAAGGTCGTGTCACTATGGCCCCATGATCGGCTGGAGAGTTGGCCACCGGCGATTGCGACGGTTGCGCCCGACTGGCAGCCCACCGTCGCCGAGTTCCTTGCCAGCCCACCAGGCCAACGCATCAACCGGCTGCTGCATCAGCGTCTGGCAGCGAACGCCACCATTTATCCACCCCAGCCCTTGCGGGCACTGGAACTGACACCGCTGCATGCGGTCAAGGTGGTGATCCTGGGGCAAGACCCCTACCACGGCCCCGGACAAGCCGAAGGGCTGGCCTTCTCGGTCGCTCCCGGCATCCAGCCACCGCCGTCTTTGCGCAATATTTTCAAAGAATTGCAGTGCGAAAACATGGCCCCCACCAGTCCCGGCGGCTCCCTGGTGGCCTGGGCGCGCCAGGGGGTTTTGCTGCTCAACACCAGCCTGACCGTCGAAGATGGCAGCCCCGCAAGCCACGCCAAGCAAGGATGGGAAGCGCTGACCGATGCCGTCGTCATGCGGGTGACCCAAACTGCACCTGCCTGCGTGTACCTGCTGTGGGGCGCCCATGCGCAAAGCAAGGCACCTCTGATCCAGCAAACCGCACAAGCCCACCGGCACCAGGCCCTGGTACTGCAAGCCAACCACCCTTCGCCCTTGTCCGCCTTGCGCCCGCCCGCGCCATTCATCGGCTGCGGCCACTTTCAAAAAGCCAACGATTTTCTGGCCCAAGCCGGTCTCGCCCCAATCGACTGGGCTCGCCTCTTATAGCGGTCCGGTGTTACCCAAACCGGCATCCGCAAAGATAAATTCACGCCTTTTTACACAGGCCGATCGAACATTGCCCGCAATCAGGCTATGATTGAAGGCTGTCGCAAATGAAGACATTAGTTTCAAACTATAGTTCTATGCTATAATTTGAGGCTTCGCCGGAGAGGTGGCCGAGTGGTTAATGGCAGCAGACTGTAAATCTGCCCTCTTACGAGTACGCTGGTTCGAATCCAGCCCTCTCCACCAGCGATGTGCTGATTTTTGAAAGTATTGACAAGCGGGTTTTGGGTTTGGCGTGAATGTTTCGCCTTGAGTGCATCAAAGCAAGCAAGTGCGGGAGTAGTTCAATGGTAGAACCCTAGCCTTCCAAGCTAATGACGCGGGTTCGATTCCCGTCTCCCGCTCCAAAGGCGCTTGTCAGTAGGTAAGTTTGGGTTGTGTTGCTTCGAGCCTTTCGGAGCAAGGCAACAAGTGCCCATTTGGCTCAGTGGCAGAGCACTCCCTTGGTAAGGGAGAGGTCCCGGGTCCGATTCCCGGAATGGGCACCAGTATTTTGAAGGCGCGCCGAATCCAGTAGGTGCCGATGTTTGGGTAAATTTGGTTTATTTTTTTCGGAGCCGAAAAAATGGGAAAAGAAAAGTTCACGCGTACCAAGCCCCACGTCAATGTGGGCACGATCGGCCACGTTGACCATGGCAAGACCACGCTGACCGCCGCCATCACCACCGTGCTGGCAGCCAA
>NZ_JAVDXT010000009.1:0-46377 GCF_031458075.1 Rhodoferax ferrireducens
TGGTATACTTGTCCCCATGGTGATGCAGAAACATCGCCATGCAGGATGAACCAGAGATAGCAGCTCTGCCACCTGCCATTCAACCTCACTAGGAGAGTATTTCATGACGAACGCAAAGAACACCCAAACCAGCCGTAACGCTTTGCCTACGCACGACGAGGACATGGACAAGCTGGTGACGCAAGCCGAAAAGCAGTTCGCTCACCGCGATCAGGTGCAGCTCGTTGATCTTATCGACGCCAACACGCGCGGCGTGCTGGTACTGTTTCCCTACAACCCGCGCAACGTCGAGGCGGGCAAGACCTATCCGGTGATGACTGGGCACCTGGACACCAAGCGCGTGAAGATCCCGGTTTCGGCATTTGTCAAAGTGACCGAAGAAGGCCGCGAGTTCCTCAGCCTGGCGATTGGCCCGCAAGGTCAGAACCACATCGGCGGCGCTGTCTTCCGCCAGGAAGAGCAGAACCAGGGAAATGGCTCGTGGGAGTTGGCGCCGGGCAAGGAGAACGACCGCTACGGCGTGATCGGTAAGACCCAGCTGATTGAGGGGACCGAGGATTACGAAACCGTCTTCGAGCTGCGCTTTTACGGCAAGCGCCGTGTCAGCGGTGCCGGTGTTCCATTCATCAAGGCTCAGGTGTACCCCGAGCGCAAGGCTGGTGATGCTGCTGAGGCGATGGCTGGTTGCTTCTGAGTGAGCGAAACGCGGGGCGTGGCAGCAAACGCTACGCCTCTTTCCATCCCCATATCCTCACTTGGAGCCACTATGCAAGCAATTCAATTCATCAATGACATTCCGACAGCTGTCGCGGTTCGAGCCTTCCAGGGCACCAGTTTTTCACCTGAAAAGCGCGCAGAGTCCTACCGCTTCGACTATGCGGAGACGATGGCCAGCGACTACGAAGATTTCAAGCGCCACGCGGAGAAAGGCGGCACGCTGGACAAGCTGGATGACGCTTTCGCCCGTTACCGCTCGGGTTACGCTAGCCGTTACTGTGCCTGGCTGAGCAGTCACAGCCGCTGCATCTCCTGGATGATCACCGGCCCGTCGAACTTCCCAACACGCCGCGCGCAGAAGTGGAACACCGCCGCACACAACCGCATGACCGAGGTTATCGCGTACCGCGAACAGGTCAAGCGCTCGATCCTGCGCGACCTGCGCCCGGACCTGCGCCCGATCATGGCGGGAGACGCAAACGCGATTGAGCGCCTGGCGGTGGAGCTGGCACACCTGGAGCGCAACCAGCTGTCCATGAAAATGGCCAATGCAGGAATCCGCAAACATGCGAAGGAGGGCGCCGAGGCACAAACCCTTGCCCTTGTCGAGCTTGGGTTTTCGCCTCAACAAGCCTCAGAGCTGCTCAACCCTCCTCATTACCGGGTAATCGGCTTCCCCTCTTATCGGTTGACGAATAACGGCGCCAACATCCGCCGCGTTCGCCAGCGCCTGGAGCACCTGGAAAAGATGCACTCGCTGCCGGTACAGGAGGTGCAAGGGGAGGGCGTGCGGGTGGAAGTGGACCCACCAGCCAACCGTGTGCGCCTGTTCTTCGACGGCAAGCCCGACGCCGAGACGCGTGAGCGCCTGAAGTCCTGCGGTTTCCGCTGGACTCCAAGCCTCGAAGCCTGGCAGGCCTACATCAACTACCGCACGCAAGAACTGGCGCGGTCCTTCGTGAAAATTGCGCCGTAAAAGATGAGCTTCAGCACGTTGTCGAGCCAATGGCGAACGTGGGCGTGTGCTGACAGCTCCTCTACGGGCCAAATTTCTGGGGAGATCCAGCGCTTGCCCTGCCGCTGGATCTCCTGCCTATTGCTGGCCAACCACCGCCAAGTTCGGAGGGCAGAGGGCCTAGTTAGTGGCGTTGTGCGCCAAGGGCACCAACCCAAGAACATTTTTTAGCGTTCTAGTTCAGGTTCCCGTGGCACTCTTTCCGTGGAAATTTTTGCATCTCGCACAGCAGCTTGAGGATAGTTTCCCTTTTCGATTTGCGAAGCAATTTTTTCGCGCAAAATATTCTGAACCAATGGTATTTGATCCCGATTTATGCCATGGGTTTTAGCTTGGTGTTCAACATTGTCTAGCTGCGAATAGGCACCCAGCAATTTGGGATTCATTTCAACACCTACGGTCTTGTTCTGTTGCCTGAATATCTCAGCAGCATTTAAATTTTGATCGCGCGTAATAACTTGTTCGTGTTCTTTAAGAGCAGCCGCTCGCAGGGTTGCAACCACAAGAACTTCAGCGTCGGATGCATTCCGTCCTGGTCTAGCTTGCAACGCTTCAACTGTGTCTAGACTAATCATCCTGTCCCTTGATTCGGCAAGAGTGAGCGGCCTGCTGCGTTCATCCTCTATTGCTTGCCGGGCTGCTGGCGGTTTACTCCAGTCCTTTGTTGTCTCAGGCCCCACCAAACTATTGCTGTAGATCTCTTCTGCCCCTCGGCGATCCACACGAACGCGATCCGCCAGTTTTTCACTTTCGATTTTTTCCACGCTGGCCAGCACGCCGGATGTGGCAGTGTCGTGGACTTCCTTCGGTGTCATACGGCCTGCACCGGCATGGGCTTTTTGCTGTTCGTAGCGCTCTACTACCCCTTGCCAACTGGTTTCTTCACGGACAGCAATAACGCGTACTTCTACGAAGTAGCCCGCTTCTTTGTACTCGGCCAATTTGTTGGCCGCATTTTCTGGTGTTTTTAAAGTGCCTTCTAACAGGACGTTGTAGCGTTCTTGTCGTGCAAAACGCTCTGCTTTTTCGGCCCAGATCGTTGCATCCGCATGCGTGTAATTGGCTGCTGTGCGGTCATCTTTCTGCATCAGCTCATCATTTTTAGGATGAAATTTGCGCAAATCATCTGCCGCAATTTCAAGTGCGCCGCCCTGGCGATCCAAATCCATGCGGACCGAGTCTATCGACCGGCTTTTACCAGCGCCAGGCTGTCCACCGACAATAACCATGACCGGCTCGGCCGACGGTTTCAGCTCCTTGCCAGAGATGGCCATGAGGTACGGTTTCACGTCCTCATTAAAAATACGCTCGTTTTCTTTTTCGGTTAGTTTGTGGTCTTGCAAATCTTGCATTTACAAGACCTCAGCTTTACTACCGCGAAACTCGGAAATAAGAGCTGCGTATTTATCAACAGCAGCATTCAAAGTTGACAAGTCCATCGTACCAAGCTCCCGGCTGTGGCGTGCTGCCGCATAGATTGCTGCTTGATAGTCCTTGATCTTTTCCGCATCAGGGGTAGGGGAAAGACGTTCATCTGCAACCTTGCGTTGCAGGATGCCTGCCCAAACATCAAAAACACCTCTCGCAGCGTCCAATTGCGCATCACTGACACCATTCACCATATCTATCCCTTTTTCAGAACCGCGGTGCGGAAAATTTCAGTTTATCGTCTACGCGCACACTGGGTCAGCGGTCAATAAGCGCTTGCACCAGCGCTCTGCGCCCCATGGTCAATCTTCTTCGATGATTTTGGGATTAGCGACCGCAGCGGCGACTTGCTGTTCAGCTTCATTGACCCATGCTGGTAAGGGAATGCCAACCAGCACATCGATCAATTTCTTGCGCGCGCTCCAGACGTTCTCCAGGCTCTGATACTCCAGCTCCTGGCGAGTTTGGCCAACAGTGCACATCCGCATTTGCTCACGCTGCAAGGCGTCCTGTATCTCACGCAACTCGGCCACGGTGAAGTCAGTGTTTTTCATATTCAAACGATCTTAGTGGCACCACTTAAATTGCTCCAGGCACGATAGCCCGCTATCAGCGCCCGCGCATCGTGCGCGGGCAGCTCTGCCGTGTGCCTGGCTTTCAGCCGAGCAGCCAGTTGCGCACCCCCAGCAGCGCAAGCGTGGTCGCGCTGCCGGTCACCGCACTACAGATCACGGCGATCATCCAGTCACGCCGCGTGCGTCGCAAGACTTGCTCGCTGAGCGCCTGCTGCATGGCTTGCGTGGCCGCCTTCTGTAGCGTCGCCTGCTGCTGGCCTACCAGGCTTTGCGCTGCGTGCTCGGTGGTCTTGAGCACGATGCTCGCGGTTTCCACTCGTAGCTTGCTCACCAGCTCGTCTACTTGCCCGCGATATTGCGCGGTTGCGTCAGTGACCGCTACAGCAGTTGCTTTGGCGCTCTGGTCGGCCTGTTCCAGCCGAGTCAGTAGCTCCTGTACATCGCCCAGCAGCTCTGCGAGCAGCGCCTCTCTTGCGTTGCTCGGCTTGCCGCTCATTTCAGCGCCAACGCTTCGAAGCACGCATCCAGCTCGGGCAGCACACCGGTGGCAAGTCGCTTGATCGCGAGCTTGTCGGCCAGCTCGATCTTCTCGGCCTGGTCCTTCGCTTTGGCGATCAGTGCCTTGTAGTCGGTCTTGTCGGTCGCGAGGTCGCTGATGCTGCGGCCGTCGTGCTTCACGCGCTGGTAGATCTCGTTGTCGGTCAGGTGTGCCGCCAGGTTGATCGTGGCTACGGGGTTGACCGCGAGGAAGCCGAGCAGCGCCGTGAACTGTTTGTCCGGTGCGTCGCCATCCTCTACCCGGTTGAGCACGATCTTGATCCTATCAGCCGGCACGCCCATCTTCGCCAACTCGTTCGCTGTGTTGGCTGTGTCTTTCTGTTGCTTCACGTCCGGCACCGCCGGAATCACAAAGTAGTCGAAGTCCTCGTGACTGCCCTTGAACTTGCGCATTAACGTCAACAGGTCTTCAACGTTGCTCGCCCCGATATCAACGATCAGGTCATCGCTGGCCAGCATGTACTGCTGCAGGTGTCCGAAGTCCCGGCCGCGCAGGGCGTCCGCCTCTTGTTCGTCGGCATTGGCCGACTCCACCGACACGATCTCGACCTTCTTGATACGCGGCGCTAGCAGATGCCGGGCGATGGTGGTCTTACCCACGTTGCCGCTGAAATTGATGATTGCGACTTTCATCGTTTGTTACCTTTCTTCCTGAACAGTGGATTGGTGGTGTGCTGGTCGAAGTAGCCTTCTACATCGACCGCCTGACGCGATGAAGTCCGTGGTGCCGCTGGTTTTGCAGCCTCGCCCGGCGTTGCCGGCCGCGATGCCGGTTGCCGTGCCGTCGTAGCAGTCGGGGAGGGCGGCGCCAAGCGTGCCACTTCCCGTTGCACCGTCGCCCACCCGACTTCGACGCCGGCATCTACCAATGCCTGGTGAATCGCTCGGATGGTGTAGCCCTCGGTCCGCAGACGCGCAATCTCACTGACAAGCCCACGCAACTTGCGTTTTGCGTGTCCTGGTGGTTCGGTCGGCTTCAACTCCATAACCATATTCTACCCGTTTGATACTCGATTTCTAACCGTTAAAAGTTCCATTAATACTCGTAATTCATTCGGAAATTACTCACTTATTATTCGAAATCTGTTGCTTCGAACCATGACGAGGGAAGAACCATAAAAAGAATAAAGATTGCAGGATAGGCTGACGCCGGTAGATGTACTACAATCTACCTATGCCAAACGACACAGCTACCCCATCAACACGCGCCGCCGGCCTGGTAACCGTTCAGCTCGGTGTAGACCTGAAGCGTGATTGGACGCTCTGGTGTTCCCAGCGCGTCCTGGTGCCAGGGAAGGCGTTACGTAGCTTGGTCGAAAGATGTCTTGCGGATGGTCTAGAACTGGCTGCTAGCCGTTCTGGCGAGGTGGTGCATGTGGTGGTGGCTAAGCACCCCGATCGCGGCCCTAAGGTGGGCCGGGAGGTCTATTTCACGCCTTCTGAGAACGCCGCGATCGAGGCAGTGGCAATGGCGCAGGGATTCGCATTCCAAGAGTGGGTTGTCGCGGCTGTCCGCGCTGCGCTGGCCAAGGCACCCAGCTACGGCCAAGCCGAGCTGGAGGCGCTTACACAGAGCAACGCGCTCATGGCGCAGGTTGCCGTGGACCTGGCAGCATTGCGTCGGCAAGAGGGTGCTGGCGAGGCGGCCGAAGCGCTGGTCCGGCTTGAAGGCGAGATCCGGCATCATGTCGAAACTGTCAGCGCCGCGATGGCGCAGGGAGCGCAGCGGTGGCAACTGAAAGTGTAAAAGTCGGTCGCGCATGGGATGACGAGTTTCAGGGCTGGACAGCCGAGCTGCAGCTTGGCCGCAAGCTCAAGAAGCCGTCGAAGAGTGCCAGCAAGCCGTCCACCTGGACCGGCAAGCCCATGGCGACCCGCGAACCGGGCGACTACCCGGGTAAGGGCAGCAAGCCCGACGTGCGTGCCCGGCTCCAGGGTATTGCTCGCAGCGGCCGTCAGGTGATGGTGAAAATCACGCCTGGCAAGAACCATACGATGAGATCTGTTCGAAAACATCTGCAGTACATCGGCGAGGACGGGGAGGGGGTGGTCTACGACCAAGATGGCCGCGCTTACCGTGGGCAGGAAGACATCGACGATCTAGCCTGGAAATGGCAGCACATCGGTCCGAAGATGCCCGAGGAAACCGATACTCGCTTAGCCTTTAACATCGTGTTCTCGATGCCTGAAGGTACGGACGAGAGGGCGGTTTACGCTGCTGTCAAGGCGACGGCCGAACTTGAATTTGCCGGTCATCAATGGGCCATGGGCCAACACTTCGACGAGCCGCAGGTTCACTGTCACGTCTCGGTCAAGGCTGAGGGCATGGATGGCGTGCGCCTGAACCCACGCAAGGCAGATCTGCAGCGCTGGCGTGAACGCTTCGCGCACGAACTGCGTGAGCGCGGCGTCGAGGCAGAGGCTACTCGGCGTGCGTCACGCATGCACCAGCAACGGATGAACAAGCCTTGGGCTGTCACACGCCTAGAGGACCGAGGCCAGTCTACAAACCCTGCGCCGGCACAGCCCGACCCGAAGCGCGTGGACCGGTGGAAGGAAACGGAGAAGCGAGCGGCCAGTTCATACGACCGGATAATCGAAACGCTTCATCGCTCAAGCGATGCCGCCGACCGGGTATTGGCGAAAGAGCTAGCGGAAAGCCAAGTGGGCCAGCAGGCTCGCAAAACTGTCCGTCAGGACATTAGAACCAAACCCGATCTGGAAAGGACATGATCATGATTAATGACACTGCAGCGCTGACTGAATTCGAGCCGGGCGTCTACATCCGAATCAACGACGTGATGACTGGCATTCGCAAGCTGGCGCGCGTCACCGAATCGGGACGTAGCTACATCGACCTGGACACCGAGGACTGCACACCTCTGCCAATCTACGAGGCTCTGCTTCCCGAGGAAGCCGGCAACATCCTCGGGTGGGGCTTGTACTTGGTGGATAACAAGCCCGAGCTTCATTCGGCCTGGGAGGTGCTGTGTGACCGCCTCATCAACTCAGAGGAGGGCGTGCTGACGTACAACCGCGCAGCGCATTGGGCTTTCGTTAACCTCAACTTCGACTTTGACCAGGCGATGGCGGCCGCGGCAACCGAGACTGCGACGGTTGCCAACGGTAGGAAGGCGCTGGACGAAATGATCAAGAGCGCGGGAGGTGCAGTATGACCTTCGAGAGCATGGAAGGTCAGCGCCGGGATACCTCCGATTCGATCATTGCGAAGTTCGGCGCATCGATCGAAAAAGCAGAGCAGAACGCAGCCACCAAGACCACGGACCCAGCCATGAGAAAGCTCATGGGGGCACGTATGGCCTTGGAATACGCGGTCTTAGCAACTGCCCGCGAAAAGAACATGGCGACGGAAATGGTGGCGACGGCCCTCAAGGGCGCGACGGTGGTACAGCAAGCGGCGATGCTGAAGGAAGGCTCGGCCGCACTTGGCCGGGCCTACAAGGTCGAGCCCGAGGTATTGGCCAACGTGTTCGCAGGTCGTCTGAACGACGTTGAAATGCCCAAGGGCCTGGGGAGTACGCCCGAGATCGACAAGATGGTCGATACCTGCCGTAGCCTGGTGACGAGCATCATCAAGGACGAATACCCAAGCCGTGGCCGGTTCGAGGCCGGTGGCAGGAGCGACAGTTTCATCGCGCTCAAGTCTGAGGGAATCGTCGAGCCAGCGAAAACCGAACTAGCAGCGCGGCTCGCATTCGTGGAGTCGAGCATCGATGCTGCCGTGGGCAAGGGCGCGATCAACCAGGTGAACGCGGACATGCTCAAGGAGAGGATTGAAGCCCAGGTGTTCCAGCCGCGCCCGCCGCAGTCGTTGCAGTACAGCAAGGAGTTCACGTCTTTCTTTGAGCAGCGCGGCAAGGGTATTCGTATCGACGCTATGAAGGAGGTTCGTGGCGTCACGCAGTCACTGACCGTGCAGGAGATCGCCACGAAACTCAAGATGATGATTCCTTCAACCAGCCGACTGGATCGACCCAGCGATCACCGTGCGCACAAACCGATGGAGCGATGAGCTATGCACGAGAACCGTACGTTGACTCTGGATACAAGCGGCCATGTAATTGAGCAAGGGCGGGGCGGAAGCCCCTTCTTGGCCTTCCGGCTGAGCTGGGTGGCCTATGTTCGTGAAGGCTTGGCTTTCCTTGTGCGCTTCCTTCTGTGTGGCGGCGGGGCAACGCTGATTTCACTGGGCTTGGACCGCTATGCCCACATGCATACCCAGGCTTGGCTGCCTGTGATAGGTTTTGTCGTGGCCGTTGCGTGGACCATCTACTCGGTGATGCTCACGAACTCTGTTCGACTATTTACTGATGAGAATGGCGTGTGGGTGCAGTCCGGTCTATTCCCGTGGGAAAAGGGTGTCTCTGGCGTGCAGTGGCGAGATCTTGGCCAGGCTGGCTATACACCTGGCTTTTTGAGTTGGGCGCTGCGTAGTTACGATGTGCGGATCTCGCATCGCTTTACAGCGGGTGCGGAGCTGTCCTTGCGCAATGTGCATCGCGGCAACCTGGCTGTGGAACACGTCAACGCGGTCATGGCCCAACTACAGGGTCGTGTGATGCCGGCCTGAAACACCAAAGATTGAGTATCCCCGCGTCCCTGCATGTAAATGTCGTCATCCCGAAGCCTGCCAAAGGCAAAGGACGACTGAAACCTGAAATCAATCCTGTGCCGACAGACGACAGCAACAAATTGCTTTGCCCCGGCGCGAGAAGGAGGGGACAGCTGGCCCCAGCCACATGTAACGCGGGTTCGATTCCCGCCGCTGCACCCCATTTCAGAGATGTCGCCTCTCAGCTTCACTGCGAGAAAGATGGTCGTGGCAAGAACCTGTGATTAAAAGCTCAAGACAAGCTGGAACTTCTTGTTTTTCCTCCTTACTTGTGGTATAAAAACCGGAAGTAATAGCCTACGAACAGGAAGGTATCGAACATGACGCAAACCTATTTTGAGCTTGGCGAGATAGACAATCGGTTGGCCGAACTTGGCTTGGACGAGAGACGTCTCGCCGAGATTGTGCGCCGTGGCTATGTCGCGTTCGCCTCATGCACCCCCAATGATCCGCCGCTTTATCCTGGCTTCAGTGCCTGGGCCTCCATGGTTCGTGGCTTGCGGGAATACCTGCTGCCTGTATGGGACCGTTCGGACGAAAATAACTATTCGCTGGTCATCAACCCGGCTGGCACTGTCGCCATTGCGGTAGCCACCGGCGATGACGGCACCGGCCGCCGGGACGCCACCCCCACAACCAAGTCTTCGAAGGGACCGAGCACCGTTGAGGCGGTGACCACCAACCAGCTCCAGCTTGATCTGCCCTTCGTGTTCCCTCCGGTCGAAGCCCAGGCCCGTCCGGCGAGTGGCGAAAAGCAGCGGATGACCTGGATTCTTCTTGTTCACCGTGCGCGGGGCGAAGTGCGCTGCGAACTGTCTTTGCCATCGTCGATGGGCATAGACGGGCGCGTTGACCGGTGGCAGGAGCGAATCATCCTGAAGGCTATCCCGACCGATTCGGAAGTCATGGAGATCACGCCGCCGCAGCCGACCCTTCCGGACATCACCATCGACGTTAAGCGTCGCGCATGACGGCGAACGAACTCTTCAACCCGTCCCGGTTGACGTTGGCTCGCAAGCGTCGCGGGCTCACCATGAAAACGCTGGCTGCCGAGGTCGGCGTTGAACCCCGCTCGATCTCAGCCTACGAAAAGGGCGAGTTCGGGCCGGATGATGATCGGCTGACGAAACTGGCCTCGGTTCTTAAATTCCCCGAAGAGTTTTTCTACGGCGACGATCTTGACGAGCCGACGCCAGACATCGCCAGCTTTCGCGCGCTCTCGAAAATGACCGCAGGGCAGCGCGACACGGCACTCGGTGCCGGGGCGATTGCGCTGATGCTGAATGCCTGGATCGAGAGACATTTTGATCTGCCTTCGTCAGATTTGCCGGATCTAAGCCGCGAGGAAGAACCTGAAGCAGCGGCACGAGCACTCCGCCAGCAATGGTCGCTCGGAGAGCTACCAGTCAAGAACATGATCCATTTGCTCGAGTCGAAAGGCGTCCGCGTTTTTTCGCTCTCGGTCGATGCGGTTGAAGTCGATGCCTTCTCGATGTGGCGACAGAGCACACCTTTTGTCTTCCTCAACACCAAAAAGTCTGCTGAGCATAGCCGTTTTGATGCGGCTCATGAATTAGGTCACCTGATCCTGCACCGCCACGGCTCACCGCAAGGCCGTGAAGCCGAACACCAGGCAAACGCTTTTGCTTCGGCCTTCCTCATGCCAAAAGCCAGCGTCCTTGCCTATGCGCCGCGCATGGCAACGCTCGATCATCTGATCAAACTCAAGAAATTCTGGAGCGTCTCCGTTGCAGCGCTGACCTACCGACTACACGCCATTGGTGTCCTGAGCGATTGGCACTATCAGTCGCTTTACATCGAACTCACCACTCGGGGCTATCGAAAGAAGGAACCCGATGAAGGACAGCGAGAGACCTCGCAGATGCTTCAGAAGATCTTTGCAGCACTACGCGACGAGAGCATCTCCAAGGGGGATATAGCGAGCGAGCTTTGTGTTCCGGCGGAAGAACTGGATCAGCTTGTGTTTGGGCTCGCACTCACGGGGCTCAAAGGTGGACGCGGTGGGGCTGCCAGCTCAGGCAAGCCGCCGCAACTTCGTGTCGTAAGTTCACATGAGGAATCGAAATAATGACCAAAAAAGACGTTCACGTTGTGCCGCACAAAGACGGCTGGGCAACCAAGAAGGAAGGCGCAAGCCGCGCAGGCACAGTGACGGGCACCCAAAAGCAAGCGATTGAGCGGGCACGCGACCAAGCAAAGCGTGAGCATGTCGAGGTCGTCATTCACGGACGGGACGGAAAGATCCGTGACAGCGACAGCTATGGCAACGATCCCAACCCGCCCAAAGACAAAAAACATTGACTCTTGATGTCCGGAGCTCCAAGAACCTCATGACTCTCAATCTTTTGCAGCACCAGGCTCCTGCGCCCGTTTCCAGCCCTATTGCGGCAGCGGTGGAAGAGCTTGCCCATGCTGGCGGCATTGAGGAGCGCGGTGCGATCTTCACGCGCCGGGAAGTAGCTGAGTTCATCCTCGACCTCGCTGGCTATACCAGCGACCGGCCATTGCACAAAATGTCATTGCTGGAACCATCGTTCGGTGACGGCGATTTTCTGCTTCCGGCAATCGACCGCCTGCTCGTCGCCTGGAAGGCATCGGGCAAGGCGGCGAAGCCGCTGGAGGCCCTTGGCGATTGCATCTGCGCGGTTGAGCTTCATAGAAACTCATTCAAACGTACGCAAGCCGCACTGATCGCCCGCTTGATCAGCGAAGGAATCGCTGCCCGAACAGCAGCGGCGATCGCAGACAAGTGGCTGCTGCATGGCGACTACCTGTTGACCGAGCTGCCGGAATCGTTCGATGTCGTAGTCGGCAACCCGCCTTATGTCCGACAGGAAATGATCCCCGGCGTTCTGCTCGCGGAATACCGCGAGCGATATACGACGATGTATGACCGCGCAGATCTCTATATCGCCTTCATCGAACGTTCGCTTCGCCTGCTAAGCAAGGGCGGAACACTAGGCTTCATCTGCGCGGACCGGTGGATGAAGAACCGCTACGGCGGCCCTCTACGCGCAATGGTCGCCGAAGGTTTTCACCTGAAGGTTCACGTCGATATGACGGACACCTCGGCATTTCATTCCGACGTTATCGCCTACCCGGCAATCACGATCATCACGCGAGAAAAGGCTGGAACAACGAGGCTCGCGCACCGGCCAGCGATTGACAGCGCGGTGTTGAGCGCGCTTGCAGTCCAACTCAAGGCAACGACTCTGCCGAAAGAGGCTGCCGATGTCCGCGAGCTTGCTGGCGTCACATTTGGATCGGAACCTTGGCTTCTGGAATCCTCTGATCAGCTCGCGCTGGTGCGCCGCCTCGAACAGGATTTCCCAACGATTGAGGAAGCCGGGTGCAAAGTCGGCATC
Organism: Rhodoferax ferrireducens; assembly: GCF_031458075.1. Taxonomy (GTDB): domain Bacteria; phylum Pseudomonadota; class Gammaproteobacteria; order Burkholderiales; family Burkholderiaceae_C; genus Rhodoferax_B; species Rhodoferax_B ferrireducens_A. The sequence continues at coordinate 12,313 of NZ_JAVDXT010000009.1, forward strand.
GGTGTTGCGACCGGCGCAGACCAGGCCTATATCGGTCTCTACGACGATCTTGATGTTGAGGACGACCGAAAGCAACCGCTCGTGATGACGCGCGACATTTTGAACGGCACGGTCGAATGGCGCGGGTTCGGCGTCATCAATCCTTTTGCTGACACAGGCGGCCTCGTTAACCTTGACGAATACCCGCGCCTGAAGCGTTATCTCGAAGCGAGAAAGAAAGAAATCGCAGGGCGACACTGCGCGCAGAAGACTCCGGCCAACTGGTATCGCACGATTGACCGGATCACACCGTCCCTCACCAAGAAGCCAAAGCTTCTCGTCCCAGACATCAAGGGCGCGGCGCACATCGTCTATGAAGAGGGGAAGCTATATCCCCATCACAACCTCTATTTCATAACAGCTGGGGAATGGGACCTGCGGGCGCTGCAGGCCGTGCTTCTATCCGGCATTGCACGCCTCTTTGTGGCGACCTATTCGACAAAGATGCGCGGTGGATTCCTGCGCTTTCAAGCGCAGTATCTGCGGCGCATCCGCATACCAAACTGGAGAGATGTTCCCGACGCGTTGCGACGGGAACTGAGGGAAGGTGCTGAGGCGCAAAACCTCGCAGCTTGTAACCGGGCCGCCTTTCGTCTTTATGGACTGTCCAGCGAGGAAAGATCGGCTCTTGGAGGAAATGGTGAATAAGAATGGCACTTGATTTGACTAATTACGAACGCAAGACACAGGAAGCTGTAATGGCGTTTTGGGGTAACAGAGAAAAGGCAAAACAAAAACAGATTGAAATCGGCACGACCGACCAGGGCGAGCGCGCCGGTGTGACCGGCGGCATCAACATGGACGGTTTCATCTCGCTGGTTATTGACATAGTCAAAGCCAACGGGCTTGCGCACGCGCAAATTCACGAGAAGCGCGCCGTCCTGACGCTCCCTGGGTACTTCCGCCCGACGAAGCTCTGGGACCTACTTGTCATGGACAAGGGTGAACTGATTGCGGCAATCGAGTTGAAGAGCCAGGTCGGCCCTTCCTTTGGCAACAACTTCAATAACCGCACCGAAGAAGCCATCGGCACCGCGCACGATTTCTGGACGGCGTACAAATACGACGCGTTTGGCAAACAACCGATGCCCTTCGTCGGATGGATGATGCTGGTTGAAGATGCGCCGGGATCGCAGAGACCGGTGCGTGATGCCGCGCCGCACTTTCCCGTGTTCCCCGAGTTTCAAGGTGCCTCCTATCAGAAACGCTATGACGTTCTGTGCGAGCGCCTTGTGAAAGAGCAGCTCTATACCTCGGCGGCAGTCATGACGTCGCCGCGCAGCGCAGTAACGACTGGCGAGAACAACCATCTCTCCGACCTGACGAGCTTTAAAACCTTCGTCGCGACCCTTGCCGGTCACGCGGCGGCGCAAGCCGTCAGATTGGAGTAGCTACCCGCGCTTGCGCAAGCGAGCAAACGCTGAACAAAATAATGTGGTTGACCTTGCACTTTCGCGCGCGAAAGTAGAGTAGTGCTACCCAGGTTAGATAGAGACAGCCTCTGACCACGTTCCTAAAGATACAAGAAAACAACTCTCACCAGCGAAATTCATATCAGTCGAAGAATAAAAATATTCAATGTCCTTGCTGCGGTGCTGCAGAACTCCTTCATGGAGTGCACGACATTATTTATACCTACAAATATGAAACTATCGTGATTTCGTCAGTAAAGGGGGGGTGGGCTTGGCTCAATATGCGCGGAAGTTGTCATGGATAAATCTGAGCCCAGTCGCGTAATGACTGAGATGAGGCTGTTTTCGAATTAGGTCCACAAAAATTGGTAATATTTCGCAATATTTATTGAGAAGTCAGTCTAGTGAGAATTTTATCCAAAGAAAAATGTCCGGCGCTCAACGTTTTCAAATAGTAGCTGAGGTACTATTGGACAATTTGACTTTTCATTTAACAGAATTCTTTCAAATCGATTGCCGATTTCTGGCTCTTCTTCATCACCATATTCAATCCATGGAAGTCCGTAATAAGCCTTAAATACCAAAAGGGAAAATGCATATGGTGTCAATATTCGTTCCAGTGGCCATCTGTTTTCCGAGTGAAATCCAATGTGAAAATGTGAGCAAGGGTGCTTGAATTTTTTTCGCTGGCTGGGTGCATTCTCGTAGCGAAACATAGGTACTCCACTTGAAGGAGGGCGGTCAGTTAGTAGCCGTAGAAATTCTTCGTGAGTTAAAAAGTCGGACTCTACTAAATCCCTCCATTTTTTTATGGCCTTTACTTCATCGTCGTTTCCGGATATAAAAGGATTTGGATAAAAGGCATATCTTACGCAGTGCTCGGATTCCCAGCTGAACTGAAAATAAGAATAATCTGAAAGTAAAATGTTGTAGTGAGATAGGCTAAGTCCGGCAATGTATGTTTGTGTATACAGACTTTCACTGGAATATATGATATTTCTAAATTCTTCGTTTACTGGTAACGGTGCTGGATTGGAAAATACTTCGGCTATACCTAATTCATCTGCCATTTTCCATGTGTTATATATGCCATTGGTGACATCAGCTCGCTGCATTTTTTTCCTCTACTGAGAGCAAGTCCGAAATCTCGTCTTCTGAGAATCCTTCTGTTTTTAACTTCTCAAAGTATTCTTTTCGGATGCGCTTTGCCTTCATTGACCGCTGGCTCAAATCTCTTTGAATAAGATTTATTTTACTTAGATCTGGCATGTCAAATCGCAAGTATGGAAAATTTTCAGCCGCTGATTCTATTTCGGCCGCTACCCGTTGCGCTGAATTCATGCCAGAAACTCGAAGCCAGGCTTTGGTTCTAGTGAATGCTGCGAATAGCCTATTTCGATGTGAACGCAAATTTAATGATAGAGCGTCTACTCCGATTGCAAAGACTACAGCCGCTTCATTTCCTTTTGCTCTATATACCGTCGACAGTGTGATTTTTCCTGGAATAGTGAACGGAGGTTCGGAGTAAGGGTCGGCGTGTATATTGTTAGTTGAGATTCCCTTCTCCGCAAAGGCCGCAGAAATGAGTTTGAAGTAACTCCGCATGTTTCTATCATCTAGAGCTACAACCAGGAAGTCTTCGGGTTGAAGCCCGCTGCCTAGTAGTTCTACTGTTTGGTCTATTACCCATTTCACTTCATCGTTAATGCTGGGTGCAATGTGGTAATCAATGAGAAGCGGGAGTCCATCGCCGTGAAGCGATACAGGACTATTTTCTTCTGGTCGAAGTATTTCAATTCTTTGCCCGACGCTAAATTGCGGGGTGTTGACCTCATAGCCTACATCTTGCCAGTGCTCTGGGCTTTCCAATAATTGAACGATTTGTGAATAGATGCCGAAACCTAATGCGTGAGCTGTTACCAAAACCTCTCTTTGGTTTCTGTAGCATTTACTCAATACAGTATCGTTAGTTGCGCCAGGCGGAATGTTATGCTCCGATCTTGATAGCGAAATCCTCGGTGAACCATCGGTATCCAAACCGAAAAGTTCTTCTGGTGTACGCATCCTAACGTTAAGAATATTTTGAAGCTCGTCATACGCCCAAACTATATTTTTCTTGTCGCGATGTCCGTGAGTCATTTCAAAAATGAGCTGATAAAAACCTTCGGGAAAATCTTGACCTTCATCTATTAGGACATGATCGTAAAATGGCTCAATAAGATCTCGTGAAAGCAACTCTTTGCAGGCAAAATCAAACGGGTCGATTCCAGCTGGCGCGGCATTCCGCGCTGAGTCGAATGAACGATACATAATTCCGCTGCGCGTGCATGCATCCGAATATGCGCCGCCTGTCTTCGATCCACCCCATCCGTGACGGATATGAATATTGTTCCAGTCTGGATCTACCTCTTTGTAATGTCTATAGAATTTTGTAATTAAATCCTTAATTGGAGAGCGCAAGCTTTTTGTAAAAAAAGTTACAAGTATTTTTTCATTAGGCTTGGTCATGTGTAAATGAGCAGCCTTCATTGCCAAGATTACGGTCTTCCCTGATCCGGCTAGTCCTCTAATTCTCTGAGGTCCATTAATAGTGACCAGCGCAGCCCTTCTTTGTTTATGATCAAAGTTGGCAATTTCCGTTTCTAGCTGAGCTAGTGCTGCTGCTGCGCGTTGGGCATTTGGATCTTCAACGACTCGCTTGTTTGCGCGATTAAGGGCTTTCGCACCTTCAAGTACTGATCTGGCTTCAGAAAATTGTGTCGTAGACATTGAGTCATTTTCTAGCGCGTTTAGAAAATTATCAAATGCTGTTAAAGAAGAAACAATTTCTGACTCCGCTCCCTCAAACAAATCATCTGCGCGACTAGAGGTGCAGAATATTACTGGAATAACTTTTAAACTAAGGCTAGAGCGATTTAATCTTAATGATTTACTTTTTAAAAGTCGGCCGATTAAAATGCTGCAAAATTGACCGAGCGATTCGTCTACCTCAACTAAAGCACTGCCTTGCTGCCGTTCGGTATTTTGCCCGTTCAAAAATCTTAAGGCTATTATTCCGTGTATAGGGCTAAGTAAAAGTGCATCTGGTTTATGTGTGACTGTTTCATAATCTGAATACGTAGGAAAATCATAATATAAAGCCGCATTATCCAACTGTAACGATGTGGCATTTGACTGCAGATGATTTATAAAATCCCGTCCAATCGGATCTTCGCTTAATCGGTCTGTCGTTACTAAAATATCTAGAGGCACAATTATTCCTTGAATTCTTAGTGTGGAGGAATGTTCTCTCCACTTTTGTATATTTGCCGACTAGGGACTGAAGGGCCAAGGTGGGGTAGCGTGTCGTCGTACCGTCGCAGCCGTGTCTTCAATGGCAGAGGGGCGTAGTGTTGAAGTCCGCTGTCATCGGACACACGATAGACGATTTGCATGCGACACGATCAGATATGGATGCCGAAAGTCCGGTTATGGTCGCGTTTTTTTTGCTTTTGGGCGATGTACGGACTGTGGCTGGCCAAATTTTGCTAAACCATCGTCTATCACGTGCTTTTTAACCAAATGTGTTGTCGCCGCCGAAAACTGACAGTCTGAAGTCGAGTGCCGATCCAAAATTGACCAGGGTGTTCCACTGACCTGCTGAGACTATCAGCAGGAATTCAAGGTGATCACCATGGACATGATTGGCAAGGTCAGGCGCATGAAGTTGCGCGACCAACTCTCTGACGGAGAGTGTCTTTACTTAGTCTTTATTGACCGGCTGCTTTTAACAGGGGATTGTTAGACGTGCCTGGTTGACCGCCAGTTTTGTAATGACTCAATAAAACGCCTTTTTTATTAAATTCAAAAACTGTAGTTTCGTCAATATTTTTACCAATAATGGCTTGTCCTATTTGTTTGAAATCGTAATACCAAAGAATATTGCCGCCTGCCTCTGCTTTGCGATTTGGTTGACCGATTAATGTAATTACGTCTGCTTGAGTGCTTTTTGCATCAGTAATGCTGTCCATTTGTTTTTTCGACACTTGCGTGCCGGTTTTCATTGCTCCTAAATCGGACAATCCGGGGACTGTGCCGCAGGCGGAAATTCCTGCCACAGCAGCAGCAATAAAAATGACACGAACTGTATTCTTCAACGTAACTTCCTTTGGGTAATAATTTCAAGACGGCACCTGGTCAACAGGACACGCGGCTAGGCGGTAGGTGTGCCGCTCGTTCGTGAACTTGATTGCGCAGGCAGATTCATAGGATTAAGGGCCTATACAGGTACCGCAGACACACTGAGGAAACTCAATAGGCATCGACGACGGCTAGGGGCATCGACACTGGTGCGCCAGCGACACCGCCAAGCACATCAAGGGTCTTCGTAGTCGGCATTGCTGCCACGCTGGTGAAGTGGTAGGTGCCGGATGTGTCGCGTGTTACATGCACCTGACCGGATGACGCGGTGTATTGGCTGCTGCCGGTGGTCCTGGCTATGCCCACTGTCACATCGACGAGGATTGGTGAGGTAGATATGTCGGCCGCTACGAACGAAGTGCGGTCAGGCACCACGGTATAGACACCGGTCACAGGTGATCCCTTGAAGGAGAACGACAGTGCGCTGCCCGAATAGGCCCCGTTGCTTGAGTCACCTCCGCTTACCGTGGCTGTGCTGATGACGGCAGTAGTAACGACAGCGCCGGTTATCGAGCTGGTGGACACAGCGGAATTGCCGCCGTTGATGTACTGGTATGAATCCAGCGTCCAGAAGCTTGTGGCGTTCGAGCTGCTGGTACTGCTCTCGGAGCCGCCGCCGCCGCAGGCGGTCAGGATCGCGGTGGCCAGTGTGACGAGGCCCGTGCGGATGGTCTTGTTCATTGAGTTTTACTTTTCCTTGTGAGTGATGATGAAAGCCGCAGTCACTGTGATCGAGTTGCTGCGTGTACGATTTCCATAGAAGGGATCGGTTTGGTTTTCAGGCGTTACCAGCCGCTGGGCTCGTTAGTAGCTTTGCGGCTTCGATGTACTGCTCCAGGTAGCCGAGCAGGCTGAGCGCTGTGTACTCGTGCAGAAAGATGCTTTCGGTACGACCGTCTCCATACTTTGGCCGCAGCTCGAACGTCGGGCCGTGAATCGCGAACTCAACGCGATCTAGGCCCGTGCTGAGGCTAGCTGTGCCAATCTCGTCCTCGGTTATCTCCGGTGCTTCGGTCAAAAGTGTGTGGTAGGGGTGTCGTGCGGGCAGGCCGGCCACCAGTGCGGGATCAGCCTCCGCACGAAACATGAATGCGTTTTTTCCCAAGTGTTGGAAATAATTATTCAGTGCTTGGAAGAGTAGTTTGTAGGCGCGCGGCGACCAATGCATGACTTTGGTTTTACGGTCGTACATCGAGAATTTGATGCAGATGCCGACCCAGCTGCCTTTTAGGGTCATGATGCCGCACTCAAAACTTGAGACGGGGTTGTCCATTTCGGGGCTATGTTTTTCGGCTTGTGTACTCAGGGTCATATTCATACTTCTAAAAAAGAAAGCCGCTTTCGGCGGCTTGCTTCTTCCAATCTCAAGATTAGGGAGGAAAACGCTGCGGAAGAAGACTTAAATCGGCTTTGGTTTTCGTCGTGTGTGTTGGGTGTCAGAGGTCGCTATAACTTGGCTCTAAATAGCGCGCAACCTGGTCACGACGCGCACTGATCGGCATGGCCGAAAGTGACTGTTTATTAACATAAGCTATTTAGTATTAAGTATCGATAGCTCTTAACTATGTTCAAATGTTGAACCTTTTCGGGAGCCTACGCAAGGTGCTTAGTCAGTACGTCGGTGTGTAGGGCTGGCCAGCGTTGTAGACGTGTTGCCAGTTATTCAGATATTGACGGGCCAGATCTGGCCGGTTCTGAATCACAAGTACGTTTTCTGAGTTGTAGCGAGCTGCAGCCGCAGAGTAGTTGTAACTACCTGTCTGTACGTTCGCACCGTCAATGACCGTGAATTTCGAGTGCTGTATCGGGAAGATTGACACTGTGTGCGTTGGAATCCCGGCGTTCACCAGGAGGTTCAAGGCGGCACGTGCCTTACCGCTTCGATCTTCCGTTAGGTTGTTTTTGTAGTCCACCACCACGGCAACATCCACCCCCCGCTTTTTGGCGTCCACCAGGGCGCGCACCACCGGCGCGGCCGTAAACGAGTAGGCGGCCAGTCTTATCGACTGGCGGGCCGAGTTGATAGACCGCAATACCAATGCCTCGCCGGTGCCATCCGGTGAAAAGCCGACTTCAATGCCGGCGTCAGTGTCGGCAATAGCCGAGCTGGCAACGCCACCAGACAACACCAGGCCGATGCAGATTGAAGCGGCGAATTTGCTTATTTTCATAATTCTTGGTTGCTTCAGTTATTTAAACGTTAGCCGCCCCCGTTCGACTCTGGGAGGTAGCACCGCTGAAAGGCGCCGAAGCTGTCAAACTCCACGGTTCCGCCACTGCCTTGACACTGCGTTACTTGGGTGTTCCAGCGGTTCAGATCGGTCACGAAGTGATCATCGATAGGTGCTGAGCCAGTTTGCTGTGTCATTGCGGTCGTGGCTGTGTTGCTGTACAAAGTAGACGTGCTACCGCCCGTGTTCCAGAAGACTTGCGACCAGGGGGCACCATTGACGGATACCGAAATAAGCCCTGGGTAGGAGCAACCCTCATAGCCGTTCTCGCCGTAACGGCGGTACATGCTCGGGCAGGATGACTCGCCCACCCAGGTGTTATTCGCGCTGTTGCCGGCGCCGGCCATATTGCAGGTAGGGAACGGCCGACCTCTTGCAAGATCATGAAATACAGCGTGCACCGTAGGCACGCACTGCGAAATGCTTGACCAAGGCCCTGCGATACAGAGCAGAAACTTGCACCCATCGGCTGCATTTGCAGCGGTGCTAGAGAACATCGAGAACATGGCAAGTGCCATGCTGATGACCCACGATTTTGCTTTGATGTTCTGTGACTTCATCGGTATCTCCTTTGGGATATTCAAGTGATTAACGTTCACGCGAGTTGCGCTGTTGTTCAGCACTGCGCTGCTGGTCGGGTGTACGCGCAAGCGCGGCTGGCTGCACGGGCGCGCGCGGTGCCTTTGCGTCATACACGCCGAGACTCGGCTGGCGAGTTGCTGATCGATTTGCGAAGTCAGTGCGAGCCTTCTCGCTGAACCGGGACAGCAGTTCGGACTTCCATGCATTCAGTTGGGATTCCTTTGGACGCGTGCCGACGACCTGGCCTTGCGTATCGCGCAGGCGCTCTTGCACGGTCACATCGCGCTTGCCGATGTTCTGCAGAACGATCTGCTCGCCAGCGCTGCGTTCCTGTATCGCTTCGGCCAGACCCTTGCCCCAGATGACTTGCTCACCGGCGCGTGTCTTGAGTGTGACGTAGTAACTATCGTCGTTGTCCTTGTTGAACTGGTATGGGGCGCGGCCGTGATCGACGATCTCGCCCACGTACACCCGCTCACCTCGCAGCTTGGACTCAAGTTCTCGCAACGCGGCCTGCGTGAACTGATCGCCCAGCGCTTTGGAGTCCAGAATGGTGCGAGAGTTGTCGAGAACGGTCTTTTCATGCGCCGTCAAAGCATCGCCGTCGATGTGCTTGCGCTGCGGAGCAGCCTCAGTTTGAGGTTTGCCTATCTCGCGTGGCTGGTCGTGCTTTTTCTCGTTTTCCGCTGACGTGATGACGTTGGCCGGCTTTGTTCGCTGTTGCAGTTCGGCAAGAATCTGCTTGTCAGCCTCACGAGGTTCATAACCACGGACCTTGACGCCTTCTAGGCTGGCTTCGATCCAGGCATTGCGCTTGAAATCATCCGTGCCGCTGACTGTGATTTCCTTCCAATTCTTGGCCGTGGCGACTTCAATCATGGCGCGAATGGTGGCCTTATCTTCTCGATCGGTGCTGATTGCTTTGCCAGCATCGACGAATGCAACGCGGCCCTGTTCGTTGCCGTTGCGGAAAGTGAATTCGGTGGAGCCCTTGTCCAGTAGGCCGCGTTTCTCGTGGGAAACAATGAACCGAGTTAACAGTACCTGACTCAGTTCACCCTCGACAACCGGCCGTTTGATTGTTCTGGCCAGTTGCGCAGCTATATCGGGGTCATTGGGCGCTGTCACGCGGCCGTCCAAAGGCGGCGCCTTGAGCGATTGCTGAGCGTCGCGCAGTTGCTGCGTCGCGGTATCCGGCGAGCTGGCAAGTTGCTCGACTACACGCACTGTCTCACGCGCGCGAGTATTCGCCATGGCCGCCAGGGCTGCGGCGTCGATCAGCGCTGCGCGCGACAGAGCTGCCGCGCGGATGTTCTCCTTCCGCTGCTCAGCGGCTGCTCTCTCAGCAGCCTCGTGAGCTCGTCTCGTTTCGACTTCGCGCACCACGTCGGGGGCCTCTTTGGCGAGTGTTTCCGTGTAGGCCTTGTTGCGCTCGGCTGCGATGGCCATGTCGCCGATAGCGTAGTTGCGTTCCGTCACATCGGCCGTGCGCAGGGATGCCACGTCCTTGCGCACCTGGACGGCGGCCTCCTCCGGCGTCCATGCGGCAGCACGCTCCCCCTTGGCGAGCTGAATTGCGGTGAAATCTGCCGTCTTGCGGTCATCCTTCTCTGCAATGCGACGGTCGTTCTCTGCCGTCGCAGCCTGGACTTCCTTCGCGACCTCGGGCGCTTGGAGCTGCAGCTCGGCCCGGTAGTTGGCCTGGTTCCGCGCGTTGTCTGCCATTGCCACCGCCGCCTGGAAACGCGCACCGTCGTCCTTGATGGCGCTCATCGACGCCAGATCGTGCTTCACGGCGTTGCGCGCTTCCACAACGGTCAGCGCATCACGCGAGATAGGCAGCAGTTCATCATTCCGGCGCTCTACGGCCCGCAGCGCGTCACGTTCCACGACGGATGCCGAGGCTTCGCGAGCCAACTGCGGTTCGACCTTCTGAAGTTCATCGCGGTATGCCGCATGGTTGCGGGCGTTCTCACCCACGACGGCTGCGGCAAGGTGCCGCTCGCCACCCTCGGGGACCAGTGCCAGGCTCTTGGCATCTTGCTTGGCCAGCTCGCGCTGTTCGGCGTCCGACAACGCCTGAGCATTGCCACGGGGCGTAAGCGCAGAGGCGTTGCGCTCGATCATCGGCAGTGCGATTTCGCGCTCGACCTTCACACGCTCATCGTTGATCGCCTTGGCCGACTCGGAGAGCACCGGAGAACGCTTCTTGAGTTCGTCCGCGTACTCGGGCGAAACGCGGATGTGGCCGGCGATGGCTTCAAGTGCCGCCTCTCTCCGGCTGTCGGATCTGATGCGGCCGAAGTCGGCAGAATCCAGGTCTGCCCATCGCCGAGCCGTGTCCTGCTCGACGGCAAGGGTAGCGGCCGAACGCGCCGGGTCGGCACGCATGGCTTCGTTGGTGGCGGCCAGGCGCAGATCGGTGCGCGACTCGATGGACGAGCGTTCACGCATGGAATCGCCCTGCCCTGCTTCCTTTTGCGCTGACGCTTGCAGAATTTCGGACTTCAGCTCGATCGCCGCAGGTGTCGGTGCTCGCAGGATCTCACCATCCCGATCTGGTGGAAGTTCTCGATCCTTGCCCTCTGTAATCGTATTGCTCATGACCTGTCTCCTACAGTCAGTTGCTCAAAGCGAGATGTTTCCCAGCGAGCTGCTGGTTGCGAACGTCAATTTCTACGCGGCGGTTTAACGATCGCCCTTTCGGTGTGAGGTTTTCCACCAGGAAATTGCCTGCAGTGAAATACTTTGTGCTGATCTTGGAGGAATCAGCACCGTTGTTGATGAGCCAGGTGCGAGCCTTTTCGGCGCGTTCGATGGCAATCAGCTTGTCCATCGCGTTCACCACATTGCTGTCGGTATGGCCGCGCACCTCGATCTTTTCGGCACCGCGAACACTCGAACGCAGAGCCTGCGCTATTTGCTCGCTGGGCTCAAACTCTGTACGTGCGAATGGATGAAAAACGCGAATGACCACGCCCGACGAATTCGTCTCGTACGCATACGCCGGAAGATCTGGCGCAGCCATCGACTGCGGCACTGCAGCCGGTGACGGCTGAACCGGAACCGGTGCTGGGAGAGGACGCGGGGCGGGAGGTAGTGTCAAAGCCTCACGAACAATGGTTGTCATTTCGTTCAGCTTGGCCTGCAGCACATCAACCTGTGCGCGCAGCAGATTGTTGTCTGACAGCAATTGGCGATCCGCATTTACACGTTGCTGCAGGGCTTGCACGCGTGTGGCATCGTTGACTGGAACCCGCGAGCTGCCATCGGCCTCAGCCGGCTTGGGAACCGAGCTGCAGCCGCTGAGTTGTACTGTTGCGCCGACTAGGCACAGCGAAAAGCCAGCCAGCGAAATTGCACGTTTGATATTCATTGCGTGATCTCCAGTTCGTGATGTGTGCGTGCGTCGGTCTCATCGATAGGCTGAACGTCGTCAGCCGTATGCTTGGTCCATTGCACGTTGTTAAACAACCAGTCGGCCATGGCCGACACTTCTTGCGCCACTGGTGTGACCGTATTGGTGACGGGTGGCATGGTGTCCAGGTTGACCGCGAGCTTGCCGGCCGACACTTGCTCGCCAGCTTCAAGCGCACGAACGCGCCCTTCTGACCTCGCGATGAACGTGTCGATGTCGATGGCCGGCACACGAACTGCCAGCTCTTTCAACACAAAGGAGGCTTGGTCAAGCTGATGCTTTGTCGGCAGCTTCGCGCCTAAAGCTCGCAACGATGGGCTAACTTCCTTGAGTCGATCCATAAACGCGGCTTCTTTGTAGTACTTGATCTTCTCGGCAAAGATTGGCTTGCATTCATCGTGCATCACGATGACGCGATCGAAGCCCATTTCCCGCAACTCTTGAGGCAGCATCAACGCCCGCTTCTGATCGCTGACGTTCTCACTGTTAGTTACCGAGCCTCGCCCGCGAGAAACGCCCTTGCTGGTGCTACTCAGACCGTAGTAACCCAAGATCTCGCTGTACTCCTGCGCGTCCTGCTGTTCACTCGGTGCATAGATGAGCTGTACCTTGTGGTTGGTCGCCAGCGTGCGCGCACCCTCCTCACCGTACAGCGCGCGTTCCTTGAGCTGACTCATCGACTGAGCAACCATAAGTGAGCGCAAGCCATAGCCGCGGATATAGCCAATGGCCTTGACGTATTTGTCTACACAGCCAAGCGCAGGAAATTCATCGAGCAGAAGCAGCGCCAGATACTTGAGCGATGGATCGTTCTCGGGCAGCGTCTTGGTGTTCTGGTCGATCGCGACACTGAAAAACAGATTGATCAACAGTGAAGCTTCAGCCAGACGGTTGGCAGGAACAACGATATAGATGGACATCTTGCGGCGCCGGATGTCCCGCAGATCGAAGTCATCTCGGCTCGTCGCGGCATCGACCAGGGGATTCATAAATACCCCCAACGGCGCAGTGAACGTGGACAAGATACTCGTCAGCGTGTTATCAGAATTACTAACGAATTGGCTAATCAGATCCCGACAATGTTTGCTGAGCGCTTGGCCCGAGGCCGATACACCCTTGTCCACAACACCTTGCCAAAACTCCTTCGGGCGGCCGTCTCCGCTGGAGCGGCGCAGTACTTCACCGATCGTGAGGGAAAAACCGGACTCCCGGCAGTAGAGGCTCACGGCTACGAAAAAGCTGCGTGCAGCGTCATTCCAAAATGCTCCATCTCCATCCTTCTTCGGGTAGAGCATGTAGCCAATACTTTGCAGGTCACCAACGACGAAGCGCGGATCTCGGCTTACGTATGAGAGAGGGTTCCAGCAATGGGTTTCAGAGTTTTCGTCAAAAGGCGCGAACTTGTAGACTTCTTGCCCATGCTTCTTACGAAAGCCCGATGTCACCAGAAAATTCTCTTCCTTCACATCCACAACGATGACGGACTGGTTCCAGTTCAGCAGGTTGGGAATGATCGTGCCGACACCTTTACCGCCGCCAGTCGGTGCAATTAACATGGTGAACTTGCCTTCGTCCATCATGAGGTACTTGCCGTCGAGCTTGCCGAGAATAAGCCCATCCTCAGCAAGCAGCCCGGCCTCCTTCACCTCAGCCTTTGTCGCCCATCGCGCATCACCGTGCAGGCTACGCGACTTGCTTGAGGCAATGGCGGCCAGGATAAGAGGAAAACCAAAGATCGCGAACAGTGCAAAGCCCATCGAGCCCTGAAGCCGCTTCTTCTCCTTCGGGTCGTCTTGGTACTGGTCCCAGTACTCTTGCCAGGTTTCGGCTTGGACCTGGCGCGGATCGGTCTTGTGGGAAATGAAGTAGAGGCCGCCGGCTGCGTAGCGTAGTGCCCAGGCACCGGCACCTAACCAAACGGCGATCAGCAGAGAAACAACAACGGTTTTCACTTTCATGTTCAACCGCCCTGCTCTACTTGTACTTGTTGACCGCCAAAACGTGCTTCCGCCTTGGCCCACGGGTCGAAATACACCTCGTCAACGTACCGCTCATAGCCGATTTGCTTGCCCTGCGGGTCGTACACGATCTTGCGCGCAATGTGAATCACCACGTCGATGGTCAAGGTGTAGAGGTGCTTAATTTCCTCACGACCGAGTGTTGCGGCCTCAGAGTTTTCCTTGCACATGAAGACAAATCGCTCGGAGCCCAGTGCACAGCTTTCGGCATGCCAGCTCGTGATAGAACCGCTGTGACCAGTCGTCAGCAGTTTCAGGAAATCCCAAGCTTCGGAGCTGCGCAGCTCTGCCAACAGTGCGCGATCGGGTGCCATGCGCATCAGCGAACCGATCAAGTCGGCCGGTGTAACGCGAGCAACGCCCTGTGAGCTTTTTGAATACAGTAAGTGCACTCGGTTCTGGTGCATCGGAAGCATCAGCTCCCGGACATCTTCGACTGTGATAAGTCGTTCGTGCAGCGGAATATGCTGGCACATAGACTTCATGAGCGTGGTTTTGCCTGATCCGGTATCGCCAATCACGCCGGTGTTCTTCTTGGCCATGATCGATGCGATCAGGAAATCATGCAGATTGCCTGCGGCAAGCAGCTCGGCGAGGTGGCGATCATCAGGTGATAGAGCAAACAGCGCTACCTCTAAGTCATTCGGCCGGGGCCAGATGAACTTAGAGAACGCGCCGCTGTCTTGATAACGCTTCAGCGGAAACACCTCAGAATTGGGGATTCGAATGGACATGCTGACCATGCCAGGCTCCACAGCCGGAGGCAACACGATCTGGATGCGCTCCCCATCTGGCATGGTGGCCGAAAGCAGCGGCGACCTGGCACCCACGGTTTGCTGCTGCGGCGAGTACACAGCGATTGCCTGTGCAAAGGCTTCTAAGGCAGCGAAATCTAAAGCCGGTTCTTCAACCGTTAGATTGCCGGTTTCGAGTTGGATAATCAGCTCACCCGGCTTGTTTATCCAAATCTCGGTCGCCTTATGCTCCAGCATGTGGCGCTTGATCGGGCGAAGGTAGCTACGCACCACCGTATCGCTTGCCAGCACGTCGCCAAACACAGCAGCGTCACCGAAGCCGTTATCCTTGTCATCAAACCGGCTTCCGAATCCGGTATCGACAAACTTCGTATCGAACGAATCAGCTGGTTTTCGTTCGGTCAAGAAGTCGAGAGTCGCACTCATCTCGTCAGCAACCGTGTTGCGCCAGCGATGCCGGCAGTCTTGAGTTCGTACACTGGCGAGAAGTCC
Source organism: Rhodoferax ferrireducens (assembly GCF_031458075.1). GTDB lineage: Bacteria > Pseudomonadota > Gammaproteobacteria > Burkholderiales > Burkholderiaceae_C > Rhodoferax_B > Rhodoferax_B ferrireducens_A. The sequence continues at coordinate 27,439 of NZ_JAVDXT010000009.1, forward strand.
AGATCACGAGCGACGTAAATGGAGATTCTGTCGCCTTCGTTGATCGTCAAGCGAGGCCGGACTTTGATCGTTTGCTTTATGACTTCCTCGGCCAGAGACGAAGATGAATTGAGTGTGTTCTGCCCTGGCGAAGTTTGCACACTTACTGTTGAGCCTGATGATTGTTTCGTCTGATTGTTGATGATTGCCACGGAAATGTCCTTAACGAAGGACAAAAGGAACGCAGCTCCAAGCCGCGCGCCCCAGCGGTTGTCGAGGTGACCGGGGATACCTGAAGTACCAAGGCGATCAGCGCCAGGCGATGACAGATCGATTTCGATACCTTCCGGTGTTTTGAGCCTTGACCAGGTCACGAAAAGCCGTTCGAGACCGAGTTGATTGGTAGTTCCGTACTCCCCGGTCAGCTCACTTCCACGCTCAAGCAGCAGCACACGACCATTGTCCGAATACATGTTCTGCGCCAAGACACAGGAGGTGAATCCGGGAGTCTCGTCGATGATTCGACCCGTCAGCACGCAATCTGCTTGGCGGCCTTTGGGGAGGATCAGGTTCTGATCTGTCATGCGCTTAGCCAATGCAACAGGTGTTGAGCTGCTGTACAGGGAGCTGCCGATCGTTCCCGGTCGTGCTTGCTCCGGCAACGCTCCGAGCATGGAAGCAGATCCAGCCAGCGCTGGTGCGACCGTGGAAGTCGTTCGAGATGCCTGTGTGCTATTACCCAGGCCGGCGCTGCGTAGGATCTCCGCGATTTGCTGCGCCTGCGTTTGAGCGATCGCGTTTGAGGTTGTCACGCTGCTGGCACCATCGGTACTGTTGCCAGAATTTACGTTCGACGGCTTGGCTGGCTCGCCAACGAAGAGCGAGCCTGCGTAGCGGCTGGGGGGGCGCTGTTGAGATTGGCCACCCTGCCCTGTTTGTCCTTGAGCCGATTCGCCAGGTAATGGCTTGCGCCCCGCTTGATCACCAGTCATCGCGGTGATGGCAGGCACTTCGACTATGTTGCCGTCCTTGTCAGCACCCATCGCACGCCCTTGGGGATTCACCATTACCTTGCCATCCGCACCGCGCAGAGGCCGAATGCCATCATTCCTTACTGCGCCGGGCTGTATGGGATTCGATGCAGCAGCTTGTTGTGACGGAGCCGGAAAACCGCTGTCTGATCCGAGCTTCGGTCTGGCTACCGCCGTGCCAGTCTTCTCAGGGTTGAACACTTGCGTGGTGTCTTCCGCGGCCTTCGGGCCGCTGCTGGCTTTCATCTGCGCCTTACGCGTGTTCAGCCAGTTCTGACTAAACCATGCCATAACTCCAATCAGCACTGAAGCTACCAGGAGCACGAATATCGCCTTGGCGAATTTGTTCTCAGAACTGCCCTTCTTGTTGACCGAAACAATATCCTCGACAACCTCGGGCGCTGCTGGGGGGGCGTTAAGGTTCGATGGATCACCTGGCTCGATGTTGTTAGCGTCCGTCGTCATTGCGCCGCTCCTTTGATTTCTCGCACAACCGCTGGGGATACCGTAGACGTGGGTGTCGCGATACCTGTGCGATCAAATGCTTCATTGAAAATGCCGACCACCGCTTCACCTAGGCGCAACGTGAACTTGCGGGCCGTGCGTTGCACAACCACAAAGTTGCCATTCATGTTCCAGTTCACGCGCGTGGGCTCACCATCGCTGCCTTGGGCAAAAACAGCCGGAATCTCACGTGCACCCGGAAACTCGAAGTAGGTGAAACGGCCGTCGTCGAAGACCATCGTTGGCTCTGCATCCTCACCACGCGCCAGGACCTGCTTGGTGTAGTTCGTGTTGCGGATCTGGATGCCTTCAGCCTTCAGACGCTGGACCGGCGTCATCCCGAAGTCGGGATCGACTTGTTGCGGGATGGGTCGAGCAGCCGATTTGTCTACCCGCTGCAGCAGTGCATCAACAGCCGCTGCACGATCACTACCCGATAAGTTCTCGGTCAAGGGCTTGGGTTTCGGGTAGTCGAAAACGACGCGGAAGAATGGCACATCGGCATCGGCTCGTTTCCCACGGGAAACCTTGTTTCCGTCAACGATCTCAAATACGAACGAATAATCACGCTTGCTTGTGTGCAGCTCCATGTTGTTACGTCCAGCGTTGTCGCGTGGACGCACGAATATCTGGTTGGAGCCTAAGATGGCGCTGATGCACCACTCATCTGTCTCGCTTTTGCAGTCGCTGCTGAGTCCCACCACCGGGATCTCGATCTTCTCGTCGTTTTCCAGCATGATCCGTGTGACGATGCCGCGTTGGACGCGAATCACTGTCACGTCATTGGCCTTGTACGGAATGACACGGATGCGTAAATCATTGGGACTGGCTTCTGGGATCCCTGCACCGTAGGCGACGCTGAGTGCAGCCAACATAGTGCTGGCCACAAGTGGCTTGAGGAACAATTTCATCGTCAACCTCCCGCACTCATGGCTTCATTTGTCACACCGGGCACGCCGCTGCTGGGAACTTCAACGTCGCGCCGATAGGAGAAGACCTGGAAGCCCATCGGGTTTCGGATCAACTCGGCTTCCGAGGCGTAGTTGTTCGGGGTGTAGCGGAATGTCATGTTCACAACGAAGACTGTTGGAGCTTCCACCACGTTGCCCTTGGACACAGTAGTGCGCTCGAATCGCACCACCATCTGCTGTGCATTCGTCGGTGCCGGTGCGATCGACAGCACCTTGATTCGACGCTCGGTGAAGTCTCCGAATACCTTGTCGAGTCCCTTCTCTCCAAGAAACTGGGAGCCATATTCTGGGAAGATGGAGGGATCAGTGAGTGCCACTACGTTGTCGTAGTCGGAGCCCACCAGCCACCAGTTGTATTGCTCACGCGAGACAACATACCTGCGCGCCCAATATTTGTTCAACACCTCTTGGGTGCCGATGACACGGTTGTCAAAGGATTGCAAAACTTCGAGGTTCCCCGTCTGAGCATCCTGCTTCACGACGTACGGCACGGTACGACGTAGCGGTGTCAGCATGGCCAAAGCGATCACAGCAACCACGAGGCAGAAGCCCATCAGCCCAGCGAACATCCATGCGAGCTTGCGACTCTTCTCCAAATCGGAGGCACGAGTGGCCTCCCAATTGGCGCCTTTACTAAAGATACTCATAGGGGTTCCTAATATCAGTACGAGAACGAGCGGATCGGCTGTGCTCCCGCAGCCTTCACGCTCGCGAAGTACGCTTGGTTGTCTGCCAACCGCTTCAGCTCAGCTGCTTGACGTGCTGATTCGAGAGCTGCCATGGTCTGCGTCATCTGGTTGTTGATGCTGGCCGCTTCGAGCACGTTGCGATTCACCATGTCGAGTGAGTCCTTCGCATCGCCGGTTGAATCGACACGACTGGCGAGTTGTGCGAGTTGTGCACTGCGGCTTTGGGTCGATGCGAGGATCTGTTGCATACGCCCCATTGCATCGGCTGCAGCCTGTCCGGCATTCCCCGCATTGCCGGTCCTGATCACATTGAACGAAGCCAGGATCTGGTTTAGGTTGGCCTGACTGGTGGCGAGTGCAGAGGGATTCAACAGCAACTGCGTTGCATCACGCATTTCAGGCGGGAGTACAGCGCTAATGTTCGGATCGTTGAGGATGGTCCCAAGATTGCGAATGCCATCCAGCTTAGTCGTCATGGTCTGCAGCTGCTGGAACTGCTGTTGCAGCTGGTTGAGCTGGTTGATCATGTCCTGTGCCTGTCTACCCCAGGCAATAACTTGCTGGATGCTATTGGCCAAATTTGCCGCATCGATTACCGGAATACCAGCTCGCGCTGGCATTGCTGCAAACAGCATCAATGTGCTGACGACAGCACCCGAGATAAATTTACGAAACTTCATATCACCCTCCTGTTGAAGACTTATCCCGCAGTCATGCGGTTGCTCATTTGTGAATAGCGGTTGTACGCAAATCGCCCCACCGCACCCGCTGCACGCCCTGCCCCGTTTGCCGCGATACGGCCCACGTTGCCAGCACTTGCAGCTGCCGCTCCACCGACAGACATGCCTGCCCGTGCAGTACCTGAAATGGCGGAACCAGCAGCCGAAAGTCCCATCCCAGTAAACGTGCTATTCGCACGGCCGGCACGATGTGATGACCCCCCGCCGCCCCCACCCCCACCCCCGCCTTGGGAGACTTGATTGCCAGTCTTGTTGCCAGCGGCTGCGCCGCGCTGTACGTCTTTCATGATTGCGCGCACTCCGCCAACCATGTTGTTACCCATGTTCAGACCACCACCAAGCGCCGCCGCCAGGTCAAATACCTTGTAGTAGAGATAGATGATGAGCAAAGACATGGCGGCCTTAGCGGCAAACAGCACTGCCATTGACTTGATCATGTTGGTTACGGTGGATTCGTCTGTGGCTGTTGGCACGATGGTTTGAATGCCAACCAAACCGAACAGGCCCGCAACAAACATCACCATCAAGACGGTGAAGGCCATCGCTAGGATGGACGTCATTACGTTGCCAATGTAGGTTTCAAAAAACCGCTGCATAAAAGGGAAAGAAAGGCAGAGCAAGAAGAACGGGCCAATGGCCAGCAACAAAATGAACACCGAGTTGGCGACCAAATACATTGCCAGCGCAATAACTCCGAATACAGCGACAGCTGCCGACATCAAGGCATACGCCAAGAACAAGAGTGAGAACAACGCTAAAGTTGACATCAGGCGGCCGAGTTCCGTCCAACCAACGTCGTTAAGCGCTGCTGTAAACCATTCAAAAAGCTTTGCCCATAAGGCTGTCATGGGATCGATGAGATTGGTTTCAAGAACCGTAGACATCGTGTTGCTGCCTACGAATCCTTCCTTAACGCCGTTGAGCAAATCTGCGAGTTCGGGCCAGCCGTATAGCGCAATTACTCCTATGAGGAAGATTTTTCCTATCTTCGTGAAGATGTACGTGAAGCTGTCTTCGGACTTTCCGAATGCAACCTCATAGGAGATCAGCGTGATCCATATCGTGAACCCGACGATGAAGGCCGGTCGGAAGGTGCCCAGCAGACCAGCGCCAAATGTGTTCGCGACCGCAGTAAATCCGCTCGTAATCGCTGTTTCGGTGTCGGTAAGAAAGCCCATTTTTCAGCCCTCAATACTTCAGTTCGCGGATAGGTTGGCTGCCGCCTTCTTTAATGCGTCTACCCCACTCTTTTTCCGAAATTTTTCGGTCTGCCTGATCGGCTTGTTCCTTTTCCTTTATCGCGCGGATGCGCGCCAGGTCCGCGTTAGGCTTGTCCTGCAGGGCGGCCACTTCCTTCTTACAGGCCGCACGTGTGGCTACGCCTTGGCTAACGGCTGTTGCGCGTCCCGCCGCGCTGTCGTCCGTGGGTTTGGGGTCGGGAAGCTTGTCGCAATCAGCGATAGTCATCACCATCAATTTGTCCCCGTTTCCCGTGGGAAACGCAGGTTCTGAAGTGGCAGTCGGTGGGTTTGTCACCGTTTCTTCCTGCTTACCGCAGCCAACCATGAAAAGCGCCAAGGCGATTACCAGCGCGAACTTTTGGGGGATTTGTGCGTGTAGATTCATGCTGTTGTTCACCTATGCCATCGCGCGCTGCAGCGCCTGTTTAGATACTTTCTTCTGCACTTTCAAGCGTTCGAGGAACACAGGAACCCACACATCGGGATCGTCGGTGCGTAGCTCGTTGCGGACTCGCTCACATAGTTCGACACTTTCCGGTGTGCCGGTGAGGATCTCCAGTTCATCGGAAAACCCGTACAGGTTCAGGTTGCAGACGGTGCTACGTTCGCCCTGCTTGACCAAGAAGCTCCGGCTGTCTGATGCCAGGTTCTTGATCGTGTCGAACTCGGCTTCAGTGAGCTTGAAGCCATCCACATAGTCGCCGTAGTCAGCACCTGGGTTCGGCAGGAAGATTTGCGTCACGCATTGCTCGCGCAGCGTGGAACCGATGGGGTACTGGTTGACCTGGCTAGGGCTTTGTGTGACGAACACACCGGCCCCGTTGAGTTTGCGAATAGTTGTCTGCTTGTCGCGAGCGAACTCAACCAGTGTCTGGCTCTTTGCTGCCACCATCTTGGCAAACTCTTCCATGACGTACACGAATGGCTTGCCATCGATGAGCGTGTTGGCAGCTTCCAGGATGTACGACAGGATGATTGGGCCAACTTCTCCGTCTTCGAGGAATTCGGTGTAGTCAAATGCAAAGATCGAATGTCCCGAGAAATCGGTGGTGTCCTGCGCGTTGTCCAGCACCCAGGCGTTTGAGCCCTTGCGCGTCGCAGTGCGGCACCACTTAGCCAAGCGCTCGCCCACTGCGCTGTTTTCTCCGACGTGCTGCAGGATGGCGCTGATTCGACGCGAGGCTCTTTCAGGCTGCGCGAAGACGCGGCGAACTGCTTTGATGATCTCGTTTTCGACCTCGATGGAAAGCGCTTCATCCGGGCTGCGCCGCGCACACTGCATCACGAGCTGCTCAACGAATTTGATCGTGCTTTCGGTCGGTTCCCACTGGAACGGATTGAAGCCGGTAGGCTGACCACGCTGCAGCTGACGATAGCGACCGCCGAGAGCGCGAATCAGGATCTCGGCGCCTCGATCCTTATCGAAGAACAGGATGCGAAGGCCGAGAACCTTGGTCAGCAACGTTAGCAAGAAGCCGAGCAGCACGGACTTACCAGTGCCGGTCTTTCCGCAGATGAACGTATTGCCGGGGTCTTTTTCACCAACGCGGTCGCGGCCAAGCACCATTTCGTGCAGGTTGAGATAGTACGGCTGCTTGGCCGGCGTTTGCATGATTGCGATGGCCTCACCCCAGGGGTTACCGTCGCGCTTTCCCAAATCGAAATTGTGCATGGGCGACATGCACGCGAAGTTCCTCGTCGTGATCGTCGCCACGCGCGGACGCCACGTCCAGTTACCTGGGAGCTGTGCGAAGTGGGCGCACTCGGGGATTACGTCCACCGTAGCCACTTTGTAGCCCACATCCTCTTGCAGGGCAGTTCGTGCGTTTGCCATGTCCTTGCGGACTTGCTCGATCGAGCTGCCGAAGATTCCTAGACTGTAGTGGTACTCGCCCATATAGACGCGACCATTGCGCACGTCTTCGAGCGCGCTTTCCATGTCTGAAATCTGCTGAGGTGATCCTTCGCCGCCGCTGACCAAGCGATTACGTTGCAGTTCGATCGCCTTGAGGCCATCACGCTTGCTCATGAAGCTGAAACTCTGCGTCTCGATGAACTCGTAGTTTCCGTAAAACAGGCAGTTGTTCATGCCTGGCTCCGAGACTTCCGGATAGTCCAGGAAATCCAGGTAGCCAACGAATCCGCGCCGCTGCAGATGCTGACTCTGAACGATGCCGTTCGTGTCACCAGCAAACAACCGTGCGTCGCAAAGGTAGTTGTAAATTGGAGAAGGTTCCACATCGACCGGCTCGTACACGCCGGTCAACAGAAAGCGGTAAAAACCTAGCATTTCCGAGCTGGTGCGCGTTTCGCCGTTGATCAGCTTGCGTTCGGTGCAGCCAAGGCGTTCGCCGCCGTATTTGCGCATGCTGACTTCGACTTGTTGCGTCAGCGAAACGAAGCGATCCAACACTTCAGCGTCGAATTCATTGAGGCTCTCGGCGCTGCGCGTGCGCATCTTCTTGAGCGCGCCGCCGGCCGTGACGGTGGGACGCATCAGCAGAGTGAAATACAGCTCGTTCTTGAGCATCGACTGCTCACCGAGTTGGTCGTAATACTTGTCGTTGAGTTGCTGCCCGAAACTACTCGGAAAGCGTCCATTGAGCCGATCCGTGAAGCGGCGTCGAACACGGTGGACCCAAAGCGCACACGGCTCGGAAATTTCCGAGCCTCGAACACCATGCAGAAAGTTCACCAGCTGACGTTTGGCGCTTGAAATCTGTTCCGGCGAAGCCGTCTCGAACGGCATGCCATGCAGACGCCAAGTCGCGCACAGATCACCGTTCTCTCTCAGCTTAATGACATCAGGCGCGATGTGCACGCCCATGGGGATGTAGTTCGCGACATGAACCTCGCCCTTCCCAAGGTTTATCGATTCTTCGAGATTGCCTGATTTCTTGAAAAACATGTCGCTCACTTTCGAGGTGGCAAAGGCGAGAAGCTCACAGCTCCCCAAAACTTACGCGTGGCCGACTGGCGGCCGCGCATGCGTGCTTTCATCAGGTACTGCAGGACGCGATGCTCATCGTTCGATCCCAACCTGCGTGCCCATACATAGAGGACCACGCCGATGATGATGAAGACCAGGGCCACGCTCAGCCGGAAGAAATAGAAGCTGAGAACCGTGAGCTGGCCGATCACCAGCACCCCTAGGATGAAAGGAATGAGGGGCACACCCAAGATCGTGCTCGGTGCTGTGCAACCTTTGTAGATCGGGTCGTAATAGTCGTCCTGCATGTCTCCCGCCTATCTGCGGCTTAGCTGAACAGCCAGCCAACAAGGACCGGTGCCAGACCCGCAACGGTCGTGCCGATGACCGGACCCTGCATGTCCTTCATGGTCTTACCGTTGAAGGCGATGGCGTACCCAATGACCGACCACGAGATGATGAGAATCGCCACGCCGACCCCCATAACGATGTTTTGCCAGCCGGTTGAAACCGCCGTGATACGCGCTTGCGCAGCTGCTGCGCCGCCGGTACCAGTGGTTGTGCCTGTGCCGGTGGCGTGCGCCAGGCCGGGGAGCACGAAGAAGATGACCGCCATCCAAAGAGCGCTCAACAGAAGAGCTTTGCCCCACTCACGTGCTGTGTTGTGCTCGCGCTGTACCGCGATACCTACCGTTGTTGCTGCGTTCATAAAAAGTTCCTGCTTAAAGTTAAGGTGCCCTGTTGGGCGGGGTTTCGAGCGGTTGCGTCGAAAGAGGTGTGCCCGATGCTTCCTTCGGCGCAATGCCAGGTGCAGAACGGGATGCCGCCAAAGCGGCAGCAACTACCTTCTGCACATAGCCGTGCTGGTAGCCGGTCACAAAATTGTTCGAGTAGTAGCAGCTCAGCGCATTGCGCAAGGCCACTTGCGGGGCTTCGGTCCTGCCGCTTGCTCGCTTGTAGCAGTCAGTTAGGATGCCGGCAGCCGCACGCATGTTGGCGCACGGGTCGAACACAGATTCGTGATCGAGCTGATATGCAGGCCAATTCTTGACATAGATCTGGATCAGCCCTGCAGAAAACCGTGTGCCCTGCTGTTGAAGCGCCATCACTGTGCTGATGGCCTCGGGAAGGTTCGTGGGCTGCCGAGTCAGTCGGCCATTCACTACACCGATGGCGTGCGGGTTGAGACTTGATTCGACAGTCGCCATTGCTCGCAGCGTGGCCGGGGCCACATTGGGCGCGCAACTGTGCGCGAGAACATCGAAGTCCATCAACATCCGCTTCCTCCCATCCGTCTTATTGTGGTATCACTTTAGCATGATCACATGACGGCTGATGAAGCGCTCATCATCCATTTTGATGATGTTTTTGTCTATGAAACACTTAATTACAAGTGTCAACACGCAAAAACAAAAGGGCATGAAAAAGCGCCTTAATGTGATGTCACATTAAGGCGCTATGTTGGTGCTAAGCTGACGATTATTCGCCGGTCGGTTTGTCTAAATCGATGGGCGTGTTAAGCGGTTGGAGGCGTTCGCGAAAACTTAAATCGAACTCGATCAATCGCTCGATGTATTCGTTGCGGGAGCCTTTGTAAGCCTTGAGCATTTTGTTCATGCGGTCGAAGGTGCTTTTTTCGACCCTAAGGGAGAAAGATACGCGTGGTGGCTTATCTGTGCCTGGTAGTCGCCGCTTGCGCCGCGTCTTCTTTTCTTTTTGTATTTCTCCAGTCATGGGGTCTATATGTCTAAATACCTTTTCGTTGGCCATGTCTACTCGCCGGATCACGAGAGTTGGCAGCGCATTCTGCAAAAAGGTTACACGACCAGACTGCGACCAGTCTGCTTGTGCCTTGTGCAGGGCGAAGGTCCTGAACTATACATTGCGTTAACACGAGGCCAATACCTTCTCAAACGTCTTCCCTACTCTGGTCCCCTCCACGCTCCTCAATGCGAACACTACGAACCGCCACCAGAACTGTCGGGACTCGGTCAGGTCAGTGGCTCAGCGATTCGAGAGGAACTCGAAACGCAAACCACCATGCTGTCGCTGGACTTCGCCCTGAACAAAGGCCGCTCGCGTCAGTCCGGCGTCGCCTCTGAGGTCGAACACGAGAGCGTGCGAAGTGATGGTACGAAGCTGACTATGCGGGGTCTGCTGCACTTCCTGATGGACGAGGCCGGGTTGACCCGGTGGACACCAGCAATGACCGGGCGCCGTTCCTGGTATGTCGTACGGCGTGAATTGCTTCGCGGCGCCAGTTCCAAGATGACCAAGGGCCAGCCGCTTCCGGCCTTGATTCATATACCGGAAAGCTTCGTCCTGGACCGCGCCGACGAGATCCGTCAGCGCCAACGCGAATCGCTTGCCAGGCTGTTGGAGTCAACTTCCGCCCGCATGATTCTGCTGGGCGAAGTGAAGGCGATCGAGGATGCTCGCTATGGCAAGTGCTTGATCGTCAAGCACATGCCGGATGCCAAGCTGATGATGACCGACGATCTTCACAAGCACCTGGTGTCGCGATTTGCCCACCAGTTGCAGCTCTGGAGCCAGATCGAAATGTCGCACCTAATGATGCTTTCCACGATTTCCCGTTCTGCCCAGGGTGTGATGTCGATCGAGGCTGTATGCCTCATGAACGTAACCGAGCATTGGATTCCATTCGAATCGCTTTTCGAGTGGGAACTGCTGGACGCGCTGCATAGGGAGCAACGCCGGTTCACGAAGGGGCTTCGCTACAACCTGCCTTCAACGAAGCCGCTGGCTTGCACCGTGCTGCAGGACACTGGTGAAGCTTCGACGGCGATGTTTGTGGTTCCGCAGGACGCCGAAGGTGAATACGATGCTGCCATCGATGTACTGATGCAACAGTCGAATTTGCTGGCTTGGAAGTGGCGGGCAGGCGCTGAATCGATACCAAAGTTGCCGATGACGTGGACTGAGAGTCAGGCGCAGCAGCAACAGCAGGTGTCTCAAGGCGACGATCAAGCTCGGGATGCACAGTTGCATCAGGATCTTGCGGCGCATGAGTTGATCGAACACGAGTCGTCTCACGAACCGAGCGAGCAAAAAAAGGTGTTCGAGCAGTCGTGAATATCGCAGAGCGATCCCCTCCGGGCCGGGCTCTGGTGCTGCGCATCGAGCCTGCGCTGCGCTTGTCTCGCCCCCTTACGGGGCTAACGATCCCTGACGCCTTCGCGGCCTGACGGCCGCTGCGCGCTGCGCTCGCCCTCCAGGGGGCGATATAACGCGCCCTTGGCTGGCGCGTGCAAGCACGCTGGCTGCGGTCACGTCACACCACCCCCCGCCGCGCTACGCTTGGCACCCCCCTGGGGATGCTGACCAGGCAGAGCCTGGACAGCGCTCATCACTTCGGGACTGCCCTACGGGCAGTCTTTCGCATGCCTGACGCCTTCGCTACGGCCTCAAGGCCTTCGCTGCGCGCTGCCGCTTGCGAGCGTTTCCCGTGGGAAACGCAGGCCAGGTTGACGGCGTAGTGCGCTGCTTTTAACCGCATTCATGCATTGCTGGAGTCAAAGTTTTAGTGGACAGCCATCTGCAGGGCGATCCCCTTCGTTCAAAAGCCGAGGGGTGGTGTGCGAGGGAGCGTCGCATGCTTTCGGCCGGGCTACGGAGTGACCATCGGCTTAGGCCGATGGGCAGCCCTACCGGGCCGGCTCCTACCGGCCTCATGACCTGTCCCCCGGACAGGTCACCGCGACATGCTCCTCTGATCGTCCCGGTGGCCTGACACATCCACAAATACCGGCTTATCAGGAGGCGCCATCCAGATCCTGGGCGTAAAGCGATTCCCCATTGAATTAGTCACTCCAACTTCCATTTTGGCCCGAATATTCCAAAAAGCGCCGCTTCAGCCCAATGGCTTTTGCGGCTTATCAAGAACCTACAGGCGAAGCGTTTTCATCTTCGCCGGCTGAGCGAGGACCGCGATCAAGATCTTCCGTCATCGCCTCCAAAGCTGCAACGCCTAGCTTTAAAGCCTTGCTGTAGGTTTGGGCACTTTCTTGTGCAGCTTCAAGCTCAGTCCACACGGAAATGTCATCTGTAGACTCCATCAGAGTCCAATAAAACTCCCCTGGTTCTGGTTCGTCAACACTGACGCTGATGTGGCGAAGATAAGTAGCTTTTTTCATAAACATCTCAAATTTCAGCCAGGCCTTAGTCCAAATTTTTCTACTCTAGATCAGGCTGCGGTGGTGGAGCCTTTTTCTTCCTGGGAGGAAGCGGAGCAGCTGATGCCTGCAGCAACTCTGCCGGGTACTGCCGCATGAAGTCCATACTGCGCTCGGGCGGAGCTTTCAGCCAGGCGTCGTAGTCCTCTTCCCGAAGGATCACCAGCATACGTTTCTCGTCTTCCGGCTTGTGGAAGTTGCGCATCAACGCATGGTCGTCGGCGTTGATCGTCAGCATCGAAAAACTGCGCAATACATGCCCATCCGGCGCCTTCCAGCCAGTCCAGATGCCAGCAATTCCCATCGGTTTGCCATCGACGCGGCTGATGCGTGTGCGTACAGACTTGCCGCTCCGGTGGTCTGGCTCAAAGATTGCCTCCGCTGGCACGATGCAATGCCTCCCCAGACGCCAAGAATCGCGGAAGCTGCGCAACTTTTCGACCGTTTCGCTGCGGGCGTTATAAGTGCGGCGCGCAGCGACCAGGGCAGCATCAACGGTGTCGGCTTTGGTCCAGTGCGGCACGATACCGAAAGAGCCGGCCAGGGCTTCCCGCGCGGGCACAGCGTCGTCGCCTACGTCGGCTTCTTTCGGTCTTCGGATAAAGATCGAAAGGTAGCCTGGCCACACATCAAACTTGGCGTCTACCGGTATATCGACACCGAATGCCTCGGCCAGACGCTTAGGGTCGGCCACCGATTCATAGTTAACGCACATAGGATGCATCGTAGCGCGCGCTTATACTGTATGTATGCACAGTATTTCGATCCCCATCGGTTTGCCGGTCGAGCTTTCCAGCCTCAGCCTAGTGCTGCCGCTGGCCGGGGATGTGGTGCACGCAGGCTTTCCGTCGCCGGCGCTGGACTTCCCTGGGGAGCGCATCGACCTGATCAAGACGCTGGTGACGCACCCGCAGGCGACCTTCCTGCTAAGGGTTAGCGGGGACTCTATGCGGGACGCAGGCATTTTTGACGACGACGTGCTCGTGGTGAATCGTGCGCTACGGCCGCGCCACGGGCACGTCGTGGTTGCCCAGGTGGACGGAGATTTCACGGTGAAGTATCTGTACCAGCGTGGCGGCCGAGTGAAACTGCGGGCGGCAAACGTTACTTTTCCAGACATCATTCCTGGCGATGGCCAGACGCTGGAGGTGTTCGGCGTGGTCACCAGCTGCATCAAGCAGTTCAAGGTGTGAACCATGTATGCCCTGGTCGACGGCAACAACTTCTATGTGAGTTGTGAACGGGTATTTCGGCCCAGTCTGAATAACCGCCCCGTTATCGTCTTGAGCAATAACGATGGGTGCGCCATTGCGCGCAGCAACGAAGCCAAAGCACTGGGGATCAAGATGGGGGCACCCTGGTTCAAGATCCGCCACCTGGAGGACGAGGCCGGCCTGGTGGCGCTGTCGGCAAACTTCACGCTGTACGGCGACATGAGCGACCGCATGATGAGCCTGGCCGCAGGGCTGGGTCCTACGCAGGAGATCTATTCCATTGATGAATCTTTTATCGGCATGGATGGGGTGCGCGGAGACCTGACCGACCGCGCTCGTCGTATTCGCGCCCGCATCCTGACCTGGACAGGCATACCCTGCGGAATAGGCATAGGCCAGACCAAAACCCTCGCAAAGCTGGCGAACTTTGTCGCTAAGACGGCTGAACGCAAGCCCGGCAGCTACCCGGACGCGCTGGCCCAGGTGTGCAACCTAGCCACCCTGCCGGCCGAGGATCTGGCGGCGGTGCTGGCCGCCACGGAAGTGGGTGAAGTGTGGGGCGTAGGCAGGCGCATCGCGGCCCAGCTTCAGGAGGGCGGCGTACGCACAGTGCAGGATCTGGCCAGGCTGGACCCGGCTACCGTGCGCAGCCGCTGGAGCGTTGTGCTGGAGCGCACCGTGCGCGAGTTGCGCGGCCTGCCCTGCATTGAGTTTGAGGATGCACCGGCACCCAAAAAGGAAATCGCGTGTACCCGCAGCTTTGGCCGACCGGTAACCGACCTGGCGCCGCTGATCGAGGCCGTGAGCGAATTTGCCGGCCGCGCCGCCGAGAAACTGCGCGCGCAAGGTAGCGTCGCCAGCCAGCTGCTTGTATTTGCACACACCTCGCCCTATCGGCCTGGGCCGAAATACCACCGCAGTGTGGTTGTACCCTTGCGTCGGCCCACGGCCGATACGGCGCTGCTGGTACATGCGGCCGTGGCCGGCATGCACCAGATCTACCAGCCCGGCTTTCAGCTGATCAAAGCCGGCATCATGCTGCTAGACCTGGCACCGGATAGCCGCGTGCAGGGAGAACTGGATTTAGATGGTGGGGAAGACGCTACCGCCGAGCGCGGCAAGCTGATGAGGGTGATGGACGGGTTAAACGGCCGTTATGGCAAAGGCACAGTGCATGTGGCCAGCAGTGGGTTGGACGACTATCGGCGGGAATGGGGGATGCGGCAGGAGCGACGAACGCCCCACTACACAACAAATATTTCTGATATTCCTGTGGCCCGGGCCTAGAGGAACGGATTTCAGCCGCTTAGCCTGACAAGTGGGCGCCGGGGCGAAGCCTTTGCCGTGAACTAAGCTGCATGCTAAATCTCTCTGTCGGTCGAGGCTAAAGGTCAAAAAATAGTACTTTTGGTCAAAAACACCCATTTCATGAACCAAGAAATTTATCTCATGAACTGTATAATTTACATATAACCTATTGTTTTTAAATAGGTTTTCAAAAAAAATTTAAAAAACATACTGCACCTCTCTCTAGAAAGATCCCTGAAGCCAAAGTACAAACGAGCCTTGAACAACTTTTTTAGTAGGCTAGTTATGAAAAAAGAAGATGCTGCTGCTTTCATGCTTTTGTGGATTACTGAAAATACGCCACTTGCAATTCAGTTTCTATATGCCCTTGTTCCGGTACTGGCGCTGTTGCTTGCAGCATTTGTAATCTACGCAGTGTTCTGGAAAGGAAAGGGTGGGCCAAAGTGATCCGCTCAAAATATTGGTACAAGGTACCGTCGATTACGGTTGTGGAAGCGCTTAAAAAGATGACTTGGAGCCGTACCGCTGACCAAAGCGCGGCAGGTGAAATTGCCGCTTTGATGGTCTACGTTGCGCTAATTTTTTCTTCCGAAATTGATGATGGTCCCCCAGAGCAAGGGCACCATATGGCGGCGGCCAGCTACGACGACTTGCAAACAGCCACATCGTTGTCGCGTAAGCTGGTTGCCAACGGGGTGAGCAGACTTGTTGAATTGAAGTTGATTATTCCGGAAGGGTCGCATCAAAAGCGACGCTATCGTATTGCCTGGAACGGTGGTACCGGCTGGTTCAAGCTACCTTGCCAGGCCATCGTGCGTGAGCAAAAAATTCTTCCGTTTGCCCATTTCACCCTTCGCACCAAACATGAGCTTCATGCCATGAAGCTGCATCTGTATCTTGCTTCTTGCCGCAGCAATGATGCGCAGTTTTCGATGGCTTCTTATGAAACCATCTACGAAAAAATAGGTATTCCCGAACGTGACATCCGCAAGGCAATCAGCCTTCTCGTTGCCACTGGATTGCTTCGAAGCGTTGATCGCAAGCATGAAGCAGAACTGAAAGAGTTTGGACCCAATCAGTACTATCTGGTCGGTTTTAATAAACTGCCTGGCTACGCAGGCGATGGGCAAGTGGCGGCCTAAGCTGACGCAGTGCGACAGCCTGCGTATTCCGGTCTGATTGACACCTGTTCCGGAAGTACCTGACCACCACTTTTCAACGTTATGGTGCTACCGACGCAATGGCACAAACGTAACTTTCGACCTCAAGGAACAACAATGGCAGAACTGGATGCAGAGAAGCTAAAGGAAAACGCGCTGACATCGATTCGCCTTGGCATTGAGGACTTCCAGCGAACCAAGCAGGTGCCGGAACACGGAGGCGATCCGGCCCGTGCCCTCTCAGCCGTGCGAAACCTGTTCGCAGGCATCCTGCTTCTGTTCAAGTACAAGATCGCGGTTTCGGTTGTTGATCCTGACGATGCGCCTGCCCTGATCTTCAACCCTCCAGAAGTCATGCCGCAAGCTGATGGCAATGGTGGCGTCGAGTGGAAGCCCGTTGGGAGGTTCAGAAAGACTACCATCGATGTCGCGACCATCAAGAAGCGCTTCGAGGGGTTCGACATTGAAGTCGACTGGCCGGCCATCGATAAGATGCAGGAGTGCCGCAATCACTTGGAGCATTTGCACCCGGCCAATACGCTGGGCGAGGTGGCTGGCTTCGTTGCCGACCTGTTCCCTGTGCTGCGCGAGTTCATCCAGACGCAACTGAACGAGCAGCCGGCCGACCTACTAGCCACTGCATGGCCCGTCATGCTCGCGCACCACGAGTTCTTCACCAACACCATGGCGACATGCGCGGCTGCGTGGGACGATGCTGGTGTCCCTGAGCTGATGCAGCCATGGCTAGATCAGTGCCAATGTGAGGAATGCGGCTCTTCCCTGCTCCGTCCCAGCCAGGACGACATCGAGGACGCGAGCAGCGTTGAGAGCCAGGACGAGTCGTTCAAATACGTCTGTGTCGCCTGCGGCCACTCGGACCTGATTGCTCCGTTGATGATCAAGAAACTCAATGACGCCTACGACTATGACCCCCGCGATGGAGGCGAGCCCGGTGTCGAGGACTGCAATAACTGCTCCCGCTCAGCCTTCCTCATTCATGAGCAGCATTGCCTATGGTGCGGCGCTGAACTCGACTACAAGGAATGCTCACTCTGTGAAGAAGCGCTTGGGCAGGGTGACCAGTACAACGGTGGCCTTTGCAGCTACCACGCACACGTTCTCGACAAAGTGATGCGAGACGACTAGATCTGCAAAGGGTCGATTGCAGTCAAGATAGGTCATGGTCAATATCAGAAAACTGATCAGCAATTGTCGGAACGGTGGTCAGCTATTTCCAGAAAACGCAAAAGTCTACGCGTTGCCTAGGGCTTAGCTGGAGGCACTTTTCTTGTGTCTTGGGTTACCGGTGGGTTGCCAACGTCAAGGGGGGAGATTTAGCCAACCAGGCGGGCAAGTACGCAGGGCGGCAAGCTTAGCGGTCCCTGCCCTGCTCGCGGGCAGGCGCCCGTGCTTGGGCTTGCTCAGGCTCGCGCGTGCGGTCCAGCAGCTGGCCTTGTTCAAGTCTCTTGGTGAATTCGCCGCGAACCTGCTGCATGTAGCCGGCAATGCGCTCGGGACTTCCTGCCATGCTGGCGCGTGCCAGATCCTCAATTGCGCGAAGCCCATCGAAGGCACGACGTAACTCTGGAAACTTGGCGCACGCTTCTGCCTCGGGCAGGTTCTCGAAGGCAATGACCCGGCTCGGCCGGATCGCCTCGGTGAGGATCTCTTTCACCGGCGCCAGGTCGCCGTGAAAGCTGCGCCGGGCGGCGTCGTTCCACTGGTCCTTGCTGTTGTCTATGCGCGTTTGATCCAGGTCGTACCCGGCTTCACGCGCGATCTGGCCGATCAGCTCACGGGTGGTTCGTCCGTTGCCCTCGCGAAAAGGGTGCAGCGCGTTCCAATCGGCGTAGAAGTGTGCAATGCGCTCAACGAACTGCGGCTTCTCCAGTCCCTGCAGGTTGTTCTCTTTGGCTAGCGCAGTGCTGAGCTGCCGGCTGTAGCTCTCGATGAAAGCCGGCTGCGCGAAGCTGTCGCCGTTCTTGCTGATGCTGACCGTACGCGTCTGCCCGGCCCACTCGTACACGTCCTGGAAAACGTGCGCGTGGATTGCCTTCAAGTGCTCTAGGTCAAATTTTCCGGGGATTGGGTTGTCGCGCAGCTCTTCGATGCGCAGCTTGGTTTGCTCGTACTCGAAGTCACGCAGCGTAGCGTCGTCTCGGATGCCGGGGATATTGCGTAGAACTCGTGTGCCCGGGTAAGTGTACGGGTCGGCAAACTCACGCGGCATTGGCGAAAGCTATAACGGCCGTATCCTTTGCTGCCTTGTCTTTGGCCAACGCACGCGCCAAGCTCGCAGCTCGCGCCTGGTCGCGCGTCATCGTGCCCTCAACTACGGCTTCACAGTCAACCAGAAATTCCGGGGTTGGCCGATGGCCTTCGATGCGAGTGCTGGCCAGCGCTTGTTCGTGAGACAGACGGCGCTGGGCCTTGGTGATGATGGTCATGTCGATTCCTTCCAGAAGGGGCAAGGCGCTGGCAATCTTGTTTGTGAACAGTTCCCAAAATGCAGCGTGCATGGCGCGGTGGTTTTTGGTGCCTGGTTCGGCTTCCCATTGCTGCCAGGTTCGGCAGGTCGTATGCACCAGCGCGCCGGCCTGGGTCTGTGTCAGACGAGCCAGCTCACGGGTTTCCCGGATCTCTCGGGGCAACGGATTGCGCGACGGTGAAACGTTGGAAGTCATGCCGGAATTATTGCTAATACGTAATCCCTATTATACGCGCAATGCGCGTATTGCGCAGATCTTCATCGCTCCCGTTTCCCACGGGAAGCGCGGCCCCTCCCCCTTCGGTCTGGTCGAGCTGCAGGGCTCTGGACGGGACGCACGGACCTGGGCAGCCTCCCCTCCTCGCTCCCGTTTCCCACGGGAAACGCGGCCCCTCCTCCTTCGGTCTGGTCGAGCTGCAGGGCTCTGGACGGGACGCACGGACCTGGGCAGCCTCCCCTCCTCGCTCCCGTTTCCCACGGGAAACGCGGCCC
>NZ_JAVDXT010000010.1:0-19125 GCF_031458075.1 Rhodoferax ferrireducens
AACCCCATCGCCATGGAAGAAGGTCTGCGTTTCGCTATCCGTGAAGGCGGCAAGACCGTCGGCGCCGGTGTGGTTGCCAAGATCATTGCTTAATTAATTTTGTAGGGGCGTAGCTCAATTGGCAGAGCGTCGGTCTCCAAAACCGAAGGTTGATGGTTCGATTCCTTCCGCCCCTGCCACCTAATTCATAAGGTGGCAATCAACAAGCCCGTCATGACCTGACGGGCTTCTGTGTCTCAAGAGACACCATGTATTTGAAGCAGGAAACAGCCAAAAATGGCCACTTCGCAAGTTGAAACCATCAACACAAACGCTGACAAAGCCAAGCTTGGTTTGTCGGCTGTTTTGGTGATTGGTGCGCTAGCAGCGTTTTACCTCCTTAGCAAACAAGGACAGATTGCCCAATGGGCGGCTTTGCTGGTTGGGATTGCGGCTGCCGTAGGCGTCTTTCTGTCCTCCGAGCCCGGTAAGCAGTTGGTGGCATTCGGACGCGATGCATGGCGTGAAGTCAAAAAGGTTGTCTGGCCTACGCGCAAAGAAGCGACGCAAATGACTTTGTACGTATTTGGTTTCGTGGTGATCATGGCCTTGTTCCTCTGGCTCACTGATAAGACGCTGGAATGGGTTTTTTACGACTTAATTCTGGGCTGGAAAAAATAATGACTGATGTTGTAGAAACTGGCGCGACGGAAACGCCAGCCACTCCCGTGAATCCTGATCTGCGCTGGTACATCGTGCATGCTTATTCCGGTATGGAAAAGGCCGTCGAACGCAACATCACTGAACGCATTCTTCAGTCGGGCATGCAGCAAAAGTTTGCCCGCATTCTGGTTCCGACCGAAGAAGTGGTTGAAATCAAGAATGGCCAGCGCAAGACGACTGAGCGCCGTCTTTTTCCTGGTTATGTGTTTGTCGAAATGGTCATGGACGATGAGTCTTGGCATTTGGTAAAGCACACCAATAAAGTTACAGGCTTTGTCGGTGGCGCGAAGAATCGCCCAGCACCGATCTCTGAAGCAGAAGTGCAGAAGATCGTTAGCCAGATGCAAGAAGGCACTGACAAACCACGCCACAAAGTCGAGTTCTTGGTGGGTGAGTTTGTTCGGGTCAAGGAAGGTCCGTTTACCGACTTCAATGGCTCCGTCGAAGAAGTCAATTACGAAAAAAGCAAAGTGCGCGTATCGGTTACGATTTTCGGCCGTGCCACACCGGTCGAGCTGGAATTCAGCCAGATCGAAAAGACCTAAGGTCGAAATTTAGGATTCCACGCTTTACGACTCGGCGTGGATGTTGTTAGTGAGTCGCAACCCCGGGGAGCTGATGTCTGCCAATCACGGTAAACAAAAGCGTTAACACCCGCAAGGAGTAAAAAATGGCGAAAAAAATCGTCGGTTTTATCAAGCTGCAAGTACCAGCCGGTAAGGCCAACCCATCCCCCCCGATCGGCCCCGCATTGGGTCAACGTGGTTTGAACATCATGGAGTTCTGCAAGGCATTCAATGCGCAGACCCAAGGCGTAGAACCAGGTCTGCCATTGCCCGTGGTGATCACTGCATTTGCAGATAAGAGCTTCACCTTCATCATCAAGACACCGCCTGCGACGGTTTTGATCAAGAAGTCCATCAAGCTGGACAAGGGTTCTTCCACACCGCACAGCGCCAAGGTCGGCAAGATCACCCGCGCTCAGCTGGAAGAAATTGCAAAGACCAAGATGAAGGATATGACAGCGGCCGATCTGGACGCTGCCGTTCGCACCATCGCTGGTACTGCCCGCTCTATGGGCGTGAATGTGGAGGGCGTGTAAATGTCCAAGCTGACCAAGAAACAGAAAGCCTTTGTAGGCAAGATCGACAGCACCAAGCTGTATCCATTGGCTGATGCTTTGGTCATCATCAAAGAGTGCGCCAACGCCAAGTTCGATGAATCCATCGACGTGGCTGTGCAACTCGGCATTGATGCCAAGAAATCTGACCAAGTTGTGCGTGGCGCTGTCGTGCTGCCTAACGGTACCGGCAAGACCAAACGTGTCGCTGTGTTCGCCCAAGGTGCCAAGGCTGAAGAAGCCAAGGCCGCTGGCGCCGACATCGTTGGTATGGACGACCTGGCCGCGATGATCAAGGCTGGCGACATGCCTTTCGACATCGTGATCGCCGCCCCTGACGCCATGCGCGTCGTCGGTACCTTGGGTCAGATCCTGGGCCCACGTGGCCTGATGCCTAACCCCAAGGTTGGTACGGTTACCCCAGACGTGGCAACTGCCGTCAAGAACGCAAAAGCGGGTCAAGTTCAGTTCCGCGTTGACAAAGCCGGTATTGTGCACAGCACCATCGGCCGTCGCTCGTTTGACTCTGACAAGTTGCAAGGCAACTTGGCTGCATTGATCGATGCTCTAACCAAGGCCAAGCCAGCGTCGAGCAAGGGTTTGTATTTACGCAAAGTAGCGGTTTCGAGCACGATGGGTGTGGGCGTTCGCGTCGACACGCAAACCATCGCAGCGTAATCGCAAAACTTGGGCAGTCAGCAATGACTGTCCAAAGTGGTGGGCCACTGAATTGCCAACAGAAATGTTGCAGTCCGGTGGGCCATCCAAGACCGTTGGTGTACAGCTTGCCTGTGCTTAATCAGTGAAAACCAACGCAGATGGCGATCCCGCTGCAGATGAAGAAATTTCAGAAACAGTTGGTCGCTGCAAAGTGGCGTGTTGAAAGGCAAAAGCCTGACAGCACTTTTTAAGGAGTAGACCTTGAGTCTTAATCGCAGTGAGAAAGAAGCGGTCATTACCGATGTGACCAGCCTCGCCGCTAAAGCTCAAACGCTCGTGGTGGCGGAATACCGTGGCATCACGGTCGCTGACATGACCAAATTGCGCTCGGCAGCGCGTAGCAACGGTGTGACCCTGAGCGTGTTGAAAAACACCCTGGCCCGCCGTGCTGTTGCTGGCAGTGCATTTGAAGTCTTGTCCGACCAGATGACCGGTCCGCTGATCTATGGCTTTTCTGTTGATGCCGTAGCTGCTGCAAAAGTAGTAGCTGAATTCTCGAAGACCAACGACAAGTTGGTGATTCGTGGTGGCGCCTTCGGTGGAAAAGTTCTGGACGTGAACGGCGTTAAGCAACTGGCAAGCATTCCTTCCAAGGAAGTTTTGTTGGCACAGTTGTTGGGCTTGATGCAATCCCCCATTTCGCGTACGGCACGTGTGCTGGCTGCATTGGCGGACAAAAAAGGCGCAGGTTCTTCCGAACCAGCAGCCGAAGCAGCCCCTGAAGTGGCAGCTGAGGTTGCTCCAGCCTAACTTCTAGAAGTTTAAGCTGGTATTCAAAAAACTTTGTTGGACAGTTACTTGCATACAGCTCGCACTGTCCCCAATTGAAAAAACTGGAAATCAAAATGGCATTCGATAAAGACGCATTTTTGACCGCGCTTGACAGCATGACGGTCCTGGAACTCAACGACCTGGTGAAAGCCATCGAAGAGAAGTTTGGCGTGAGCGCTGCCGCTATGGCAGGCCCCGCTGCCGCCGCAGGCCCTGCTGCCGCTGCTGAAGAAAAGACCGAATTCAACGTCGTTCTGCTCGAAGCTGGCGCGAACAAGGTGTCGGTCATTAAGGCTGTGCGCGAAATCACCGGCCTGGGCTTGAAAGAAGCCAAGGACCTGGTCGACGGCGCCCCCAAGGCTGTCAAGGAAGGCATTGCCAAGGCTGACGCCGACGCAGCCATGAAGAAGCTGGTGGAAGCCGGCGCCAAGGTCGAACTGAAGTAATCGACTTGGTTACAAGGGCTGGGGTGCTCCGAAAGGGCCCCCAGCCTTTCGTGCTTGTAAGAGAGCACTGAAAAACAGGCCTTTAACGCCTGTTTTTCAGTGTCTTCTGGCCCCGACTGCAGAAGATGCCTTGGTTCGGATTGCGTGCAATGCGCAATCGTCCGCCATGGTTGGTAGTGGCCAACCGCCAAGTTTGTTGTGCATGATGCCCAACGCGACAGTTGACAGGCCCCCCAGGACTCCCAAGTCCTTGCCCCCGGAGATCTCATGGCTTATACGTACACCGAACGCAAACGCATTCGCAAAAATTTCGGAAGCCGCGACAGCGTGCTTGAAGTCCCTTATCTGCTGCAAATGCAAAAAGATGCTTACACCGCATTTTTACAAGCAGATATTGCCCCCCAAAAACGTACTGTGGAAGGTCTGCAAGCAGCGTTTGATGCAGCGTTCCCAATCGTCTCGCACAATGGCTTTGTCGAGATGAAGTACGTTGAGTACAACTTGGCCAAGCCCGCCTTCGATGTGCGCGAATGCCAGACCCGCGGCCTGACCTTCGCCTCGGCCGTGCGCGCCAAAGTGCAGTTGATTATTTATGACCGTGAATCCTCCACTTCGCAGTCCAAGGTGATCAAAGAAGTGAAAGAGCAAGAAGTCTATATGGGCGAAGTACCGCTCATGACGGAAAAGGGCTCCTTCATCATCAATGGAACCGAACGCGTCATCGTTTCGCAGCTGCACCGTTCTCCCGGCGTGTTTTTTGAACACGACAAGGGCAAGACCCACAGCTCGGGCAAGCTCTTGTTCTCCGCACGCGTGATTCCTTACCGCGGCTCCTGGCTCGATTTCGAATTCGACCCCAAGGACGTGCTGTACTTCCGCGTCGACCGTCGCCGCAAGATGCCAGTCACGATCCTGCTCAAGGCCATCGGCCTTACACCAGAATCCATCTTGGCCAACTTCTTCGTCAACGACAACTTCCGTCTGATGGACAGTGGCGCACAAATGGAATTTGTCGCTGAACGTCTACGCGGCGAAGTGGCCCGCTTCGACATCACGGATAAGGCAGGCAAAGTTGTCGTCGCAAAAGACAAGCGCATTACTGCACGCCATACCCGCGATATGGAGCAGTCGAACACGACCCACATCAGCGTGCCGGAAGACTTCCTGGTGGGCCGCGTGGTCGCCAAGAATATTGTCGATGGCGACACTGGTGAAATCATTGCTAAGGCCAACGAGGAGTTGACCGAAGTACTGCTCAAGAAGCTGCGCAGTGCCGGTGTACAAGACCTGCAATGTATCTACACCAACGAGCTGGACCAAGGCGCCTACATCTCGCAAACCTTGCGCAGCGATGAAACGGTGGACGAGTTTGCCGCCCGCGTTGCCATCTATCGCATGATGCGTCCTGGCGAGCCTCCAACGGAAGATGCAGTCCAAGCGCTGTTCCAGCGTTTGTTCTACAACCCCGACACCTACGACCTGTCGCGCGTTGGCCGCATGAAGTTCAACGCCAAGATGGGCCGCGACGAATCCACCGGCCCCATGGTGCTGACCAACGAAGACATCTTGGCGGTTGTCAAGATTCTGGTGGATCTGCGCAATGGCCGCGGTGAAGTCGATGACATCGACCATCTGGGTAACCGCCGTGTGCGTTGCGTGGGTGAGCTGGCAGAGAACCAATACCGCGCCGGTTTGGCCCGGATTGAAAAAGCCGTGAAGGAACGTCTGGGTCAGGCCGAGCAAGAGCCGCTGATGCCGCACGACCTGATCAACAGCAAGCCGATTTCCGCCGCGCTCAAAGAGTTCTTCGGTGCATCGCAGCTGTCCCAGTTCATGGACCAAACCAACCCACTGGCGGAAATCACCCACAAGCGCCGCGTCTCGGCCCTTGGCCCGGGCGGTTTGACCCGCGAACGTGCCGGCTTCGAAGTGCGTGACGTGCACGTGACCCATTACGGTCGCGTATGCCCGATTGAAACGCCCGAAGGCCCGAACATTGGTCTGATCAACTCGCTGGCCTTGTATGCCCGCCTTAACGAGTACGGCTTCATCGAAACGCCGTATCGCCGCGTGGTGGACAGCAAGGTGACCAACGACATCGATTACCTGTCGGCCATCGAAGAAGGCAAATATGTGATCGCCCAAGCCAATGCGGCCCTGGACAAGGAAGGCAAGCTCTCCGGCGACCTGGTTTCGGCCCGTGAAAAAGGCGAATCTATCCTGGTGGGCGCTGAGCGCGTGCAGTACATGGACGTGTCGCCCGCCCAGATCGTCTCTGTCGCAGCCTCACTCGTGCCGTTCCTGGAACACGATGATGCAAACCGCGCCTTGATGGGCGCCAACATGTCGCGCCAAGCCGTCCCCGTGCTGCGTCCGGAAAAGCCCATGGTCGGCACCGGCATCGAGCGCGTTGCCGCAGTGGACTCGGGCACCGTGGTAACGGCCACCCGTGGCGGCCTGGTCGATTACGTGGACGCCACCCGCATCGTGATCCGGGTGAACGACGCCGAAGCGCTGGCTGGCGAAGTGGGCGTGGACATCTACAACCTGATCAAGTACCAGCGTTCCAACCAGAACACCAATATCCACCAGCGTCCCATCGTCAAAAAGGGCGACCGCTTGGCCAAGGGTGACGTGATCGCCGACGGCGCCTCCACCGATCTGGGAGAGATCGCGATCGGGCAGAACATGCTGATCGCCTTCATGCCCTGGAACGGCTACAACTTCGAAGATTCGATTTTGATCTCCGAACGGGTAGTGGCCGATGACCGCTACACCTCGATCCACATCGAGGAGCTGGTGGTGATGGCCCGTGATACCAAGCTGGGTGCCGAAGAAATCACCCGCGATATTCCGAACCTGAGCGAGCAGCAGCTGAACCGCCTCGACGAGTCCGGCATCATCTACGTGGGTGCAGAAGTGCAGCCCGGCGATACGCTGGTCGGCAAGGTCACACCCAAGGGTGAGACCACCCTGACGCCAGAAGAAAAACTGCTGCGTGCCATCTTCGGTGAAAAAGCCAGCGACGTGAAAGACACATCCCTGCGCGTCGACCAAGGCTCGCAAGGTACCGTGATTGACGTGCAAGTCTTCACCCGTGAAGGCATCGTGCGCGACAAGCGTGCCCAGCAGATCATTGACGATGAACTCAAGCGCTTCCGCTTGGACCTGAACGACCAGCTGCGCATCGTCGAGGCAGATGCTTTCGACCGTATCGAAAAGCTGTTGACAGGTCGTGTCGCCAACGGCGGCCCACAAAAGCTGGCCAAGGGCACCAAGCTCGACAAAGCCTATCTGTCCTCGGTGGAGAAATTCCACTGGTTCGACATCCGTCCCGCCGAAGATGAAGTGGCAACGCAACTCGAATCCATCAAGAACTCGCTGGAACAAACCCGCCATAGCTTCGACCTGGCTTTTGAAGAAAAGCGCAAGAAGCTCACGCAAGGTGACGAGTTGCCCGCAGGCGTGTTGAAGATGGTCAAGGTCTACCTGGCCGTCAAGCGCCGCTTGCAACCAGGTGACAAGATGGCCGGCCGCCACGGTAACAAGGGTGTGGTTTCCAAGATCGTTCCAGTCGAAGACATGCCTTACATGGCCGATGGCACACCTTGCGATATCTGCCTGAACCCGCTGGGCGTGCCATCACGGATGAACGTCGGCCAGGTGCTGGAAGTGCATCTGGGTTGGGCTGCAAAGGGTATTGGCCAGCGCATCGGTGACATGCTGCAAGCCGAAGCCAAGGTGGCGGAAGTCCGTAGCTTCATGGACAAGCTGTACAACGGCTCCGGCCGCAAGGAAGACCTGAGCCAGCTCAGCGACCAGGAAGTGTTCGACATGGCTGCCAACATGGCCCAAGGGGTCACCTTTGCAACGCCGGTGTTTGACGGCGCCTCGGAAGAAGACATCCGCGGCATGCTGCAATTGGCGTATCCCGATGACATAGCCAAGCACAAGGGTTTGACCATTACGCGTACCCAGGCCAATCTGTTTGATGGCCGCTCGGGTGAGCCTTTTGAACGTCCAACCACGGTGGGCTATATGCACTTCTTGAAGTTGCACCATTTGGTCGACGACAAGATGCACGCCCGCTCCACCGGTCCTTACAGTCTGGTCACACAACAACCATTGGGCGGTAAAGCCCAGTTCGGTGGCCAGCGTTTCGGGGAAATGGAAGTGTGGGCGCTGGAAGCGTACGGCGCCTCCTACACCCTGCAGGAAATGCTCACTGTCAAGTCGGATGACGTGGTCGGTCGTACCAAGGTGTATGAAAGCATCGTCAAGGGCGAACACGCCATCGAAGCAGGTATGCCGGAATCGTTCAACGTGCTGGTCAAGGAAATTCGTTCCCTCGGCCTGGACATCGAACTCGAGCGTAGCTAATTGCGGACAAGAAAAGGATTTAACCCATGAAATCATTACTCGACCTGTTCAAGCAGTTCACGCCCGATGCGCATTTCGATGCAATTCGGATCGGTATGGCCTCGCCCGAAAAAATTCGGTCCTGGTCTTTCGGTGAAGTGAAGAAGCCAGAAACCATCAACTACCGTACCTTCAAGCCAGAGCGCGATGGTCTGTTTTGCGCCAAGATTTTTGGCCCTATCAAAGACTACGAATGCCTGTGCGGCAAGTACAAACGCCTCAAGCACCGCGGCGTAATCTGCGAGAAGTGTGGCGTTGAAGTCACCCAGACCAAGGTGCGCCGCGAACGCATGGGCCACATCGATCTGGCCGCGCCCTGCGCCCACATCTGGTTCCTCAAATCGCTGCCATCGCGTCTAGGCCTGGTGCTTGACATGACACTGCGCGACATCGAACGCGTGCTGTACTTTGAAGCCTATGTGGTGACCGACCCCGGCATGACCCCGCTGAAGAAATTCGCGATCATGTCGGAAGATGACTTTGATGCGAAGACCAAGGAATACGGCGACGAATTCGTGGCCAAGATGGGCGCGGAAGGCATCAAGGACTTGCTGGAAGCCATCGAAATCGATTCTTCCATCGAACGTCTGCGCAACGATCTGACCGGTTCCGAAGTCAAGATCAAGAAGAACGCCAAGCGCCTCAAGCTGCTGGAAGCATTCAAGAAGTCGGGCATCAAGCCCGAGTGGATGGTGCTGAATGTGTTGCCCGTGCTGCCGCCGGACCTGCGTCCGCTGGTGCCGCTGGATGGTGGCCGCTTCGCGACCTCCGACCTGAACGACCTGTACCGCCGCGTGATCAATCGCAACAGCCGTCTGCGCCGTTTGCTGGAATTGAAAGCACCGGAAATCATCGCCCGCAACGAAAAGCGCATGCTGCAAGAAGCGGTTGACTCGCTGCTGGACAACGGTCGCCGTGGCAAAGCCATGACCGGTGCCAACAAGCGCGCGCTGAAATCGCTGGCCGACATGATCAAGGGCAAGAGCGGCCGTTTCCGCCAGAACTTGTTGGGTAAGCGCGTCGACTACTCTGGCCGTTCGGTCATTGTGGTAGGCCCAACCCTCAAGCTGCACCAGTGCGGCCTGCCCAAGCTGATGGCTCTGGAACTGTTCAAGCCATTCATCTTCTCGCGCCTGGAAGCCATGGGCATCGCCACCACCATCAAGGCGGCGAAGAAAGAAGTTGAATCGGGTACGCCAGTGGTCTGGGACATCCTGGAAGAGGTCATCAAAGAGCACCCCGTGATGCTGAACCGTGCGCCTACGCTGCACCGTTTGGGTATCCAGGCGTTTGAGCCCATCCTGATCGAAGGCAAGGCCATCCAGTTGCACCCCCTGGTTTGCTCGGCCTTCAACGCCGACTTCGACGGTGACCAAATGGCTGTGCACGTACCGCTGTCGGTGGAAGCCCAGATGGAAGCCCGCACACTGATGCTGGCTTCGAACAACATCTTGTTCCCCGCCAACGGCGAGCCCTCCATCGTGCCATCGCAAGACGTGGTGCTGGGTCTGTACTACACGACCCGTGACCGTGTGAATGGCAAGGGTGAAGGCCTGATCTTCTCGGACACCGGCGAAGTGCAGCGCGCCTTTGACGCCGGCCAGGTCGAACTGACCGCCCGCATCAATGTGCGTTTGACCGAATACACCAAGAACAAGGAAACCGGTGAATTCGAGCCATCGACCAAGCTGTGGGAAACCACCGCTGGCCGTGCGCTGCTGTCGGAAATCCTGCCCAAGGGCCTGCCTTTCTCCAACATCAACAAGGCGTTGAAGAAGAAGGAAATTTCCAAGCTGATCAACGTGTCGTTCCGCAAGTGCGGATTGAAAGAGACCGTGGTGTTTGCCGACAAGCTGTTGCAAAACGGTTTCCGCCTGGCAACCAAGGCCGGTATCTCGATCTGCATCGACGACATGCTGGTGCCACAAGAAAAGCACGGCATCATTGCCCGCGCTGAAAAGGAAGTCAAAGAAATCGCCAACCAGTACGTGTCTGGCCTGGTAACCTCCGGCGAGCGCTACAACAAGGTGGTGGACATCTGGGGCAAGGCCGGCGACGAAGTGTCCAAGGTGATGATGGCCCAGCTCTCCAAAGAGAAAACCATCGACCGAAACGGCAAGGAAGTCGAGCAAGAGTCGTTCAACTCCATCTACATGATGGCTGACTCCGGCGCCCGCGGTTCTGCAGCGCAGATCCGCCAGGTGGCCGGTATGCGGGGTTTGATGGCCAAGCCGGATGGCTCGATCATTGAAACGCCGATTACCGCGAACTTCCGCGAAGGCCTGAACGTGTTGGAGTACTTCATTTCCACCCACGGTGCCCGTAAGGGTCTCGCGGATACGGCACTGAAGACCGCCAACTCGGGTTACCTGACCCGCCGTCTGGTCGATGTGACGCAGGACTTGGTCGTGACCGAAAACGACTGCGGCACGGCCAACGGCTACCTGATGCGCGCCATCGTTGAAGGCGGTGAAGTCATCGAATCGCTGCGCGACCGCATTCTGGGTCGTACCGCAGCCGAAGATGTGCTGCACCCTGAAGACCGCTCGGTCCTCGCTAGCGCCGGTGCCATGATGGACGAGGACATGCTCGACATCTTGGAAACCGCTGGTGTGGACGAAGTCAAGGTGCGTACCGCGCTGACCTGTGCTACCCGCTTCGGCATCTGCGCCAAGTGCTATGGCCGCGATCTGGGCCGTGGTGGTCTGATCAACGGCGGCGAGGCTGTGGGCGTGATTGCAGCCCAGTCCATCGGCGAACCCGGTACCCAGCTGACCATGCGTACCTTCCACATCGGTGGTGCGGCATCCCGTGCCGCCATCGCCTCCAGCGTGGAAGCCAAGTCCAACGGCACGATCGGCTTCAACGCCACGATGCGCTATGTGACCAACAGCAAGAACGAGCTGGTCGTGATTGCCCGCTCCGGTGAAATCATCATCACCGAGCATGGCCGCGAACGCGAACGCCACAAAGTGCCTTACGGCGCGATTCTGTCGGTGACGGCAGACCAGGCTGTCAAGGCCGGTACGATTCTGGCGAACTGGGATCCGCTGACGCGCCCCATCATTACCGAGTTCGCTGGTACCAGCAAATTCGAGAATGTGGAAGAAGGCCTGACGGTAGCTCGCCAAGTGGACGAAGTCACCGGCTTGTCGACCATGGTGGTCATCGATCCTAAGCGCCGCGGCGCTGCCAAGGTGGTGCGCCCGCAGGTCAAGCTGATCGATGCCAATGGCAACGAAGTGAAGATCACCGGCACCGACCACTCGGTAACCATCGGCTTCCCGATCGGTGCACTGATCCAGGTGCGCGACGGCCAGGAAGTGGGCCGCGGCGAAGTGCTGGCCCGTATCCCGATCGAAGGCCAGAAGACCCGCGACATTACCGGCGGTCTGCCCCGTGTGGCCGAGCTGTTCGAAGCGCGTACGCCAAAGGACAAGGGCATGCTGGCCGAAATGACCGGTACCGTGTCGTTCGGCAAGGAAACCAAGGGCAAGGTTCGCCTGCAGATCACCGATCCCGAAGGTACGGTCTGGGACGAGCTGATCCCCAAGGAAAAGAGCATCCTGGTGCACGAAGGCCAAGTGGTCAACAAGGGCGAAAACATTGTGGACGGCCCAGCCGACCCACAAGACATCTTGCGCTTGCTGGGCATGGAAGAGCTGGCCCGCTACATCGTGGACGAAGTGCAGGACGTGTACCGCTTGCAAGGCGTGAAGATCAACGACAAGCACATTGAAGTGATCGTGCGCCAGATGCTGCGCCGCGTGGTGGTGGAGAACGCCGGTGAATCCGGTTACATCAACGGGGAACAAGTTGAACGTAGCGAAATGCTCGACACCAACGACGCCTTGCGCGCCGAAGGCAAGACTCCTGCGACGTTTACCAACCTGTTGCTGGGTATTACCAAGGCCTCCTTGTCTACTGACAGCTTCATCAGCGCCGCGTCCTTCCAGGAAACCACGCGCGTGTTGACCGAAGCCGCCATCATGGGCAAGCGCGACGAACTGCGTGGTCTGAAGGAAAACGTGATCGTCGGCCGCCTGATCCCCGCTGGCACCGGCATGGCCTACCACCAGGCTCGCCTGGCCAAGGACTTGATGGACGACGCCGAGCGCCGCGCCATTGCAGAGTCCGAAGCCGCCGAACTGGCTGGCGCCCAAGAAGCTACCGCGCTGTCTGAAAGCGGCGAGGGCTCCGTAGGCGAATAAGCTACGCCACGCACTGCGCACCAAGGCACCTCAAATCCATCTCTGGTGGATTTGGGGTGTTTTTTTATGTGCGCCACATCCAGTCGCAAGACAGCTTCCGCAAAGGTATATCGTGATTTCCGGATCCATCGTTGGGTGGGGCCTGGCCGCCCTGCTGCTGTTCTGGTCCGTCGGGGCCTACAACCGGCTGGTACGCCTGCGCGGTCAAGCGGTACGCGCGTTTGCCACGCTCGCCCCGCTGCTGCAGCGCTATAGCGAATTGCTGCCAGCCTGCCCTCCCGCAGAGAGCGGCACACCGTCTACCGCATGGTCTGGTTTGTATGGCGCGCATGCGCAATTTGCGGCCTCGCTGGCGGTGGCGCGCAGCCACCCCCTGGATGCGGCAGCCATAGCCGCTTTGGCGGCAGCCGACCAGGTACTGCAAATGGCCTGGTTGCGCGTGGCGACCGAGGGCCGGGGATGCGATGGCCAGGCGCTGGCCGAGACTTTGCCGCCGCAATGGGCCGAGATCCAGCGGCATGTCGAGCACACCAAGCCGCTATTCACCCAAGCGGTACATGGCTACAACAGCGCCATCACACAATTCCCGGCACTGCTGCTTGCGTGGCTGTTCGGTTTTCGCGCGGCCCAGCCGCTGTAAACCGCTGTCCCCTTTATTTGACGATACGCATTGAGAATATGACCCGCCCAGACGCCCCCCCACACTCCCCTGCGCAGATTCCGCTATGGCGCCAACTCCAGGCGGCGGCCGAGGTCTTGCATGCCGTGCGCAATGGTGCGTCGGCCACCCCCGCCCTGGCCGCAGTGGACAGCCCGCTGCGCCCCGGCGTGCAAGCCCTGGTGTTCCATACCTTGCGCAATTTGGGCCGCGCCGAGGCCTTGCGCGTGCAATTGGCCAAGCGCCCGCCCCCACCGCCCGCAGATGCCCTGCTGTGCACCGCGCTGGCCCTGGTGTGGGACGAGGCTGCGGCGCCGTATGCGGTCTTCACCTTGGTCGACCAGGCCGTGGAAGCCGCGAACCGGGGCCCGGCCCGGGCCCAGGCCAGCTTCATCAACGCCTGTCTGCGCCGCTTTCTGCGCGAGCGGGACGCCTTGGTCAGCGCCACCGACCGGGATCCGGTCGCCGTGTGGAACCATCCGCGCTGGTGGATACAGCGGCTCAAGCAAGAGCAGCCACAGCGTTGGCAGGAAATTTTGCAGGCGAATAACCAGCACGCCCCGATGACATTGCGGGTTAATGCACAAAAATCGACTCCAGCGCAATCCCTATCTGCGCTAGCAGCTATCAATATTGAAGCATTCCTGGTGGGCGACTCGGGCATCGCCCTGGCCCAGCCGCGCCCGGTACACGACATCCCCGGGTTTTCTGAAGGCGCCATCTCGGTCCAGGATGCGGCCGCCCAGCTGGCAGCGCCCTTGCTGCTGCAAGGCCTGGACCGCACGCAGCCTTTGCGGATTCTGGACGCCTGCGCCGCCCCCGGCGGCAAAACAGCCCATCTGCTGGAGCTGGTGCAAGCCGAATTGACGGCACTGGATATCGACGCCACGCGCTGCGAGCGCATCCAGCAAAACCTGCAACGCCAAGGCCTGCAGGCCAAGCTGGTGGTGGCCGACGCCAACCAGCCCGATACCTGGTGGGATGGCCAGCTCTTCGACGCCATCCTGCTCGATGCGCCCTGCACTGCGTCCGGCATCGTGCGGCGCCACCCGGATGTGCGCTGGCTACGCCGTGAAACGGATATTGCACAATTGGCCGTACTGCAAGCCAGCCTGCTGCAGCGACTGTGGCCCTTGCTGCGGCCCGGCGGGCGCCTGCTGTACTGCACCTGCTCGGTATTCCGGGCCGAGGGCCAAGACCAGATTGAAACGTTCCTTGCACACCACACCGAAGCCCATTTACACGATTCTCCCGGCCATTTAATGCCCCGCACCTGGGCTTCTGTCGCCGGTGTCCCGGACAATCGAATTTGTGACAACGATGGATTTTTTTACGCTCTGCTGGAAAAACGTGTGCTCTAAACGGGCGGCACTGCGGTTCTGCGTCTATGCCCTGTTCTGCTATCTGCCCCTGGCCCAGGCGCAAAGCACCTTGGTTGAGATCAACCAGATGCAGGTCGAGCGCAGTGATGCTGGCGTATTTTTCTCCTCCAACCTCAAGTTCGAGCTGCCCGGCCTGGTAGAAGATGCGCTGCACAAAGGCATTCCGATGTACTTCGTCGCCGAAATCGAGGTACTGCGCGACCGCTGGTACTGGTCGGACCGCTCTGTTACCCACCAGTTTCGCTACATGCGGCTGGCCTACCAGCCGCTGACGCGGCGCTGGCGCCTGAACATCGCGCCCACGCCCATAGGCAATAGCGGCCTGGGGGTGGTGCTGAGCCAGAACTTCGAATCCCTGCCCGATGCATTGGCCAGCGTCCAACGCCTGTCCCGCTGGCGCATCGCCGACGCGGCCGACATCGAATTCGACGGCAAGACCCATCTCGAATTCAGCTTCCAGCTCGATGTATCGCAGCTGCCGCGCCCGCTGCAAATCGGCGCACTGGGCCAAACCGACTGGAACCTGTCCGGTTCGCGCAATCTGCGGCTCACGGCCGAAAACCCCAAGTGAGCCCGCCCCAGCCAGCCTCCCGCGGTACGCGCAATCCGCGTGCGCTACGCTGGGCCTGGGGCGTCGGCGCGGTGGTGGTGATGGCGATCGGACTGATACTGCTGCTGCTGCTCACACAGTCGACCAATAACCGCGAGCTGTACGAGCGCAACTATGCGCGCCTGTTTGCGGTCAATGTGGTGGTGGCCGCCGTGCTGTTTGCGGTCATTGCCTGGATGGCGGTGCGCTTGCTGATCCGCCTGCGGCGCGGCAAATTTGGCAGCCGCCTGCTGGTCAAACTGGCCACCATTTTCGCCCTGGTCGGCCTGATGCCGGGCTTGCTGATCTACGTGGTGTCCTACCAGTTCGTGTCGCGCTCCATCGAGAGCTGGTTCGACGTCAAGGTCGAAGGTGCGTTGGACGCCGGGGTCAATCTGGGACGCACCACCCTCGACATTCTGGCCAATGGAATGGCCGACAAAGCCCGTAGCGCCGGTAGCCAGCTCGCCGATATACCGGATGCTGCGGCAGGCCTGACGCTGGAGCGCATCCGCGACCAGCTGGATGCCAACGATGTGGTGCTGTGGAGCGCCAGTGGCCAGCTGATCGCCAGCGTAGGCCAATCGCGCTTTCTGCTCAACCCCGAACGTCCCAGCCCACAACAGCTGCGCAATGTGCGCAGCCAGCGCGCGGTGGCCGCGATTGAAGGCCTGGACGAAACCGGCACAGCAGCCGAATCTACCGCCCATATCAAAGCCCTGGCTTTGGTCTCCAGCCGAGGGCTGGGGCTGCTGGCCGAACCGCGGTTTCTGCAAGTGGTACAGGCCCTGCCGCCGGCACTGGTCGCCAATGCCATGGCGGTACAAACGGCAAACCGCGAGTACCAGGAGCGTGCCCTCGCGCGCAGCGGCCTCAAGCGCATGTACATCGGCACGCTGACCCTCAGCCTGTTTCTGGCCGTGTTCGGCGCGGTACTGTTGGCCGTGTTGCTAGGCAACCAATTGGCCCGTCCGCTGCTGCTGCTGGCCGAAGGCGTGCGCCAGGTGGCGGAAGGCGACTTGACACCCAAGGCCGTGCTGCAAGGCCGGGATGAGCTCGGCGGCCTGACCCGTTCCTTTGCCAACATGACGCAGCAGCTGGCCGACGCGCGGTCCGCGGTGGACCACAGCATGGCCCAGGTCAACGCCGCCCGGGCCAATCTGCAAACCATTCTGGACAACCTCACCGCCGGCGTGATCGTGCTGGATGCCCAAGGCCTGATCCAGTCCAGCAACCCGGGCGCCACCCGCATCCTGCGCGTTCCCTTGGCCGCATTTGAAGGCCGCCCCTTGGCAGAAGTGCCAAGCCTGGAGGATTTTGCCAAACGGGTCAACGCACAGTTCGATGTGTTCCTGAGCGAGCAAACCCACCACGGGCTGGACCACTGGCAACAGTCTTTCGAACTCAACGCCACGGCGTCGCCCTTTTCTCAAGACGCTATTACTTTAGTAGCTAGAGGCGCAGAGTTACCGGGCAGCAACCGTCTTTTAGTCTTTGATGACATCTCGGAAATCGTTTCCGCCCAACGGGCCCAAGCCTGGGGCGAGGTGGCCCGCCGGCTAGCCCATGAAATCAAGAATCCGCTGACGCCGATCCAGCTGTCTGCCGAGCGGATGGAAATGAAGCTACTCAGCAAATTGGCCGATCCCGAGCAAGCACTGCTCAAGAAATCAGTCAAAACCATTGTGGACCAGGTGGATGCCATGAAGCGTCTGGTCAATGAGTTCCGCGACTACGCCCGACTCCCCGCTGCGGAGCTCAAACCGCTGGATCTGAATGCACTGGTACAGGATGTGCTGCAACTCTATGAGAACGATGCGGCGACGGTAAGAATCACTTCAGAACTGGATGCGCTGTGCCCGCCGATATTGGGTGACGCTGAGCAATTGCGCCAGGTCATCCATAACCTGCTGCAGAACGCACAGGACGCCTCAGAAGCCACGCGCCGGCCCGACTTCGTACCCGAGGTCAGCCTGCGCACCCAATGGGTCTCTGCGGCCCAACGCGTCCGCCTGGTGGTCCGCGACCAAGGCACCGGTTTCCCCGACCATATCTTGAAGCGTGCGTTTGAACCCTACGTCACCACCAAGAGCCGAGGTACGGGCCTAGGGCTGGCCGTCGTCAAAAAAATTGCCGACGAGCATGGCGCCCGCATCGATGTATCGAATCGTGTTGTAGATGGTGCCGTAGATGGCGCGCAAGTATCGTTATCATTCGCCATCGAGACCAGCGTGGCTGGTTAACAACAAACACCACATTATTTTCAGGAGCCAACGCTTCAATCATGGCAAACATTCTGGTGGTCGACGACGAACACGGCATCCGCGATCTGCTTTCCGAGATCCTTAACGATGAGGGCCATAACGTTGAGCTCGCAGAGAACGCAGCCGAAGCCCGTGAGGCCCGGCTACGCAGTCGTCCTGACCTGGTTCTGCTCGACATCTGGATGCCAGATACCGATGGTGTTTCGCTGCTCAAGGAATGGGCCTCCGCGGGGGTCCTCACCATGCCGGTCATCATGATGAGCGGCCACGCCACCATAGACACCGCCGTAGAGGCCACACGCATCGGCGCGCACTCCTTTCTTGAGAAGCCCATCACCCTGCAAAAGCTGCTGAAGGCCGTTGAGCAAGCGCTGACGCGCAATGCTGCACGTAAGCCAACAGCAGTGCCTGGCGTACCGGTATCGTTAGACCCGGGAAGAACACCGGCAGTGGAGTTTATGGACAACGCTCCTGGCCAGAGCGCGCCCCCCGCTAGCGCGCTGGGCCCCCAATCGCAACAAACCTTTGACCTGGATAAGCCCTTGCGCGAAGCCCGCGATGGATTTGAAAAAGCGTACTTCGAATTTCATTTGGCGCAAGAAGGCGGCTCGATGACCCGCGTTGCCGAACAAACCGGTTTAGAACGTACACACCTCTACAGAAAACTAAAACAACTCGGCGTAGAGTTGGGCAAAGGGAAACGGGCCTAATTCTGGTATATAATTGAAAGCTCAGGCCCGGTAGCTCAGTCGGTAGAGCAGAGGATTGAAAATCCTTGTGTCGGTGGTTCGATTCCGCCCCAGGCCACCAGAAATGCAAGCCCTTGATTCTTGACAGAATCGAGGGCTTTTGTACTTCTGGCGTTGCGCTAGCCTCTTGGTTTGGTACACCAAGCAGGTACACCGAGACACTTTTGAAACCTAGAATGAGCGGCTGCAACGCGCCCCTCCGCCGCTCCTTTATGGCCTAACCTTTCAAGCATCCCGACACGGGGATCTACTACCTGCGCCGCAAGGTCCCGCTTGAGCTTCAGCCGAGACCTTGGGGCGGGAATACAAGCGTTCGCTGGGAACCCGAGAACCAGCCAAAGCGAAAGGGCTGTTCGCTGAGGAATGGGCCAGAAGCGAGGCTGCGTTCGCCTTGGCGAAAGCTCAACTGGCTGGCGAGGTTATCCTAACGGTGCCCGATCTTCAGACCTTGGCCACGCACTGGTACCACGAGGAGCTTGACAAGGCCGAACGAACTGGCGACTTCAGGCAATGGATTGCCGAAGGTCCGGCAACGGCATGGGAGGTAGCCGCCCCGGTAACCCTGGGCCTGAATGTGTGCGAACAAGGCACTGGCGCTGCGCCGACTATGTTTAGGCCGATGGCTGTCGGTCGTGAGGGCCTGCTGCAGGGTCGGCTCGAAGGCGGTGAGCTTACCTTCCTGCTTGCCCCGTTCGTGCTTCGGGACTGCCTCGACGGGCGCCTTGAGCCACTTCTTGACCGTGTTGCGCGACAAACCTGTGCGCTTCGCGATCTCGCTGAGGGAGAGTTGGTCGCGCACCCTCACCCTGATTAGTTTTGGATCGACCGAATAGAATACATACCATATTGCGATACGGGGGAGAATCAAAATGACTCATCGGTCGCTTTCTATCAGACTGCGACAGCGCCGGTAAGCATTCGATGGAAATCGACGGATCAGGTTCGCATATAAACTAACGATCCGTCTAATAAAAACAACTTCAATGCGCATTTGAGTTGTTTTTCAAGCTTGCTGCAAACGTTTTACGTTTTCTTTAGAGCTTGGAGGTAAGCACTAAAGAAAACGCCCAGTCCGCTGGACTGGGCGTTTCTTG
>NZ_JAVDXT010000011.1:0-10981 GCF_031458075.1 Rhodoferax ferrireducens
GCAGGGCTCTGGACGGGACGCACGGACCTGGGCAGCCTCCCCTCCTCGCTCCCGTTTCCCACGGGAAACGCGGCCCCTCCTCCTTCGGTCTGGTCAAGCTGCAGGGCTCTGGACGGGGTGCACGGACCTGGGCGGCCTCCCCTCCTGATAAGCCGGTATTAGTGGCTGTGTCAGGCCACCGGGACGATCAGAGGAGCATGTCGCGGTGACCTGTCCGGGGGACAGGTCATGAGGCCGGTAGGTGCCGGCCCGGTAGGGCTGACCATCGGCCTAAGCCGATGGTCACTCCGTAGCCCGGCCGAAAGCATGCGACGAACTACAAACCTATGTTGCGTATTGGCGATTGATCTCCATTTCCCATGGGAAACGGTTCCTGGGTCTTGCTTTGGAACTGTTCCTATGGTATAGTTATTTGTCTGTCGAAAACTTGATAGACACGGTTTCGCCGATGATGCAGCGTTGGCGGCGCCGGCAACTCGCACACTAGGACAACTCCATGAAAACAATTGTTTGCGCGATTCAAAAGGGAGGGCAGGGCAAGTCGATGCTCAGCACTCACCTCGCATTCCTGGCTGCCGAGCAGGGCCGCTCGGTGGTTGCTGTGGATCTGGACGGGCAGGGTACGCTGACGCGCAACCTGTTCGATGGCGAGATCGACCGCGACGCTTCGCCGACGCTTTCTCTGTTTTCTGGCTCCATACGGCGGCCGACCACGCTCGAACTCCCCTTCAGCCTGAAGGGTAGCGTGAGCGTGATGACCGGCGATCGCCGTCTGGTACAGATCGACGAAACCCCCAAGATCGGCGCCGAGGCTCTGCGTGATCGACTCGGGGAATGCGCTGCAGGCGCTGACCTGGTAGTGCTAGACCCACCTCCCACGCTGGGTAAACGACTACGCGCCGCGTTGATCGCTGCTGACTTTGTGGTGATGCCTTTCGTTCCGGCACGTGAGAGCGTGGACGGCCTGGGCGACTTGATGGACACCATCGAAGAAGTCAAGCGTGATTACAACCCCGGCCTGCAGGTGATCGGCCTGCTGGCCAACAAGGTTAATAGCCGCAGTAGCTTTGACCGCCGGATCTTGGACGACCTGCAGGATGCGGCACCCGACATGCTGCTGCCGATGATGATCCATGAGCGCACTAGCGTTTCGGGCGCGATGGCTATCTCGCGTCCTGTGTGGTTAGGCGCGACGGGCGAGAGCCGCCAAAAGGCTGGAGCCGAGGTCCGCAAAGCCTGCATGCATATCCTACAAACTGTTTTCAAGCGCTGAGGGCCGCAATATGACAAACGCACTGAAAAACTCCATTGCCCGATTGGGCAATAAGCTCGACGAGCACAAGAAGGACGCCGTGCCGATGAAGGCGGCGCTGGACAGCCTGGTGCCCTACGCACGGCAGGCGCGGACCGAGTTCAACGAGGAATCGCTGCAGGAGTTGGCAGAGTCGATCAAGGAAATCGGCGTGGTCGAACCGTTGTTGGTTCGCCCGATGGGCACCGGCAAGTTCGAGATCATCGCGGGCGAACGGCGCTGGCGTGCTGGTCGCATCGCCGGGCTGGCCGAGGTGCCCGTCCTGGTGCGGCCAATGGACGACAGCACCGCCGACAAGGTTCACCTGGCCGAGAACATCCACCGCGAGAACCTGAGCACGCTGGACCTTGCGCAGCGCGTTCAGCGCGACCTGGATGCGGCGGGCGGTAACCTGGCGACCGTAGCGGCGAAGTACAACAAGGGCAAGCCGTGGGTGTCCAAGCTGTCGGCCATCGCGCAGGGTGGCGACTCGATGACCGTATTGGTGGAGGAGGGCGTGACGGCTGACCGGGCTGTGCTGGCGAGCGTTTCATCGCTCGAACGTAAGTCTCCTGAGCGCGCCAAGGTGTTGGGCGAACTGCTCAAAGCGGCGCCGGAGAAGTCCAATAAGCGCGCGATCACTGAGCAGTTCATGAAGGATGGACGTGCTGCTGGGACCACGGCCAAGGCCGACAAGTCGGCACCGAACGTTGCAGCCAAGCAGGACGACAAGCGTATGGTCATAGCCGAGCAGGAACCGACATGGCGCTTGAAAGAGGGTGTCGAGCGCGATCTTGGCGAGGCGCTCATTGTTGTCGAGCTGTCGCCCGTGTCTTCATTTGCGGCCGAGTTTGCCGAATTGTCGAAGAAGTTCGGCCAGGCTAGGCTGGCGGTGTCGGTACGCCACCCGGAAAAAGGCTATGCCATCGTCCAGTTCGGCAATGGCAGCACCCATCGGCGCGTGTACCAGGCTGATGAGCTGCGACTGCTGTCGGTTCACTGAGTTGAAACAAGGGTATGAAGGAACTAAATGAGTAGAACTGACCTTCAAGAACCACGCGTGGTACGCGCGCTCCCGGAAGACCTGGAACGCGTACTTGCGAGCCTGCCCCGGACGAACGATCGCACAAAGGAATGGATGCGGGCCTACTTCGTCGATGGCAAGAGCACGGTCGAGATTGCGCGCGCCTACGGTGTCGAGCCGCAGCACGTCGGCAACAAGGTCCGCGCGGTGCGCGCTAAGCTCAATGATCAGGCGTCGCCGCTGACCTATGTTCAGGTGACGCTCTCGCTGCCGATGGCGCTCGGGCAGGAGCTGCAGAGCCTGGCCTACGAACTGGGCGCGCGCGCATCGCGCGAGCTAGCAGAGGCGACCTGGCAGCCTGTGCTGCGAACCGTGACGGCCGCGCGTAAGAAATTGGAGGACGTAAAGTAATGCAAGGACCATACAGCCCCACAAAGGTGAACGCCCGGATAGCAGCCGGGCGTTCTGTGCTCACTAGGACAGTGGTTGACCGCAATGAATCGCGGCTGCACAAATGCATTTTAGTTGGCGTTCGTTCTGGCAGCAAGCCGCTTGGCATTGCGCACCTGGCGGGAAAGGCACGTTGATGAGCAAGCCATTCAATGAAGCTGAGTACAGGAAGCGCCTGATAGACCGGGGAACTGATCCTGATACAGCCACGGATATCGCTTCGAAGACTGCAGCCAGCCACAACCTGCAGCTCCAGAAAGAGCGTGAGGAAGTGCCAGCGTGGAACGCGAATCCCAGACGTGGATCTGTCGCTGTCGGTAAGCTAGTGTCTCGCAGCGATTTGCCTGCCGCACCAGCCGGTGCACCATCCACTAAAGCGGCACTTGCGAACACGGCGTCGGAAGCGCCACCCAAGTCAGCGACACTAAAGCGCCGTGTCAAGCCTTCAGCAGCGCCTAAGGAGGTAGCGACCAGCATCGCCAAAAAGGCCGCAGGGTCGAAGGGCAAGCAGAAGGGTACGGTGCCTGTACCTGACACAGCCTTTAACAACCGCCAGCTCAGCCTGTTTCAGTCGTTCCTGGCCAACGATGACGCACAGCGCGACATTTTGTCCAATGCGATCGATCTTTGGGACAGCATTCCGCGGTATTCGGTGTCGCGGCGCCGGCAAGACGAACTTCGCCAGCCTGGAGGTTACCTTCCTATCCGCAAGGCTACATTTCAGTACCGGGGCATTTCGCTAACTGCCGTGGTTCGACCTGCACGCTTAGAGCTACGGAACGAACAAGGCAAACCCACCGGGGAAACAGTCGAGTATTACCCCAGTGCCCGAGAAGAACTCATCGAGCACGCATTGCGACGGTTGGCCACCGAGCAGCCCTCGGGCTTCTTCGACGAGTCACAACCGCGCAGCGGTCTCTACTTCACCCTGTATCGTCTACGGCAAGAATTGGCCGCACAGGGCCATTCCATGACCCATCGCGACCTGGCCGAAGGGTTGGACATTCTTTCCCTTGGAGGTCTCGATATCGAGACAGAAGGCGACCACGACGCTCTCGGCGTGCGTAAGTTCGGGCGTTCTACCTTCATTGCCAATCTCGCGGGAGTGAAACGGGAAGATCTGGACCTCAACCCGAATGCACGGTGGTATGTCGAGTTCCATCCGTTCGTGACAGCCAGCATCGACAAGATCGCTTACAGGCAATTTAATTACCACCGTTGGATGCAATGCCGTGGCCAACTGGGGCGCTGGCTTATCAGTCAATTGGTGCTCAAGTACACGCAGGCAGCACAGGCAACCTCTTTCACCATGAAATACTCGACCATCAAGCGCGACAGCGGCCTGCTTGATGGCTATAAGCTTCCACGACAGGCCGTCGCAGCCCTTGACGAGGCCTGGGAAGAGCTGAAGGAACGGGAAGTGCTTGCCTCTTATACGAAGGCGGAGGAGCGTGGAGCGCGCGCTAAACTCATAGACGTAAGCTACACGCTTCTTCCCACCCGGACATTCTCGACGGAGCAGCGCGCTGCGAACAAGCGGCAGCTCGACGCCAAGGCTGCGATAGTCCCCCATCAAGAAACTTTGCTGTGACGGTATCGGGTTGTATGGGTGACGGGTCGCGCGGACCCTCGACATTTGTTAATGAGGTGAAAACCTTGTTTCTATAGGTATCGGGTTGTCGAAGTGACGGGTCGCGGATTTTTTCAGGTTGTTGCGGTGACGGGACGTGGATTTTTTCAGGTTGTTGAGGTGACGGATTTCAGGGTGTTGGACTGACGGTAGACCTCTCGTCAGGTTGTTCGAGTGACGGATATATGAGGTCAACAGGTTGTTTGGGTGACGGGTTTCTAGAGAAGCAGGTTGTTTGAGTGACGTATGAAGCGCTTTCCGGGTTGTCTGGCTTACGGGTCATGCCAAGGCGCCATCATTCCGGGCTGTCTAGCTGACGGGTGAAGGGGGTTCACCGGGCTATTTGGGTGACGGGTCAGGTTGTTTGGGTGACGGGTTGTTTTCATAAGTGTTTGATTTTTAAAGAGAAAACACTATATTTCTGACGCCTATCCTTCTTATCCTTTTCTTTATCCTTCTCTTATTCCTGGCCTGAGCTTGTTAAAGACAAATGCAGCTCTCATTTTTTGGCCAAAAACTGCGTTTCGCGGAGTAACAACAAAAAGTGCGGCCCTTCGGGCCGAGAAATAGACCCCTGCGCAACCCTACGGGCTGCTGGTGGTCATTGACGGCGCTACGCGCCTAATAAGTGACCCCGCAAGCGGGGTAGGGCAGGGCCCCATGGGCTTCGCCCCGTCATCGGCTTAGGCCGATGCCTCCCCAATACGAGAAAAATGTGCCCGCGAAAGCGGGCAAGCACCAGTTCGCGGGGGCTACCGCCCCCCTGTCCGTCTCCGGCTTCGCCTGCGACGCGAACTCGACCCCCCGGAGGAGGGCTTTGCCCTCCCCCCGCCTAAAGGCGGTACCCCCCTCCCAACTTCCTGCCAACAAAAAAAGAAGAACGTTCTGTTTCAAAGTAAGGGGCCTCACTACGATCCCCAAAATACGGACCGTTAGAGATCAAAGGTTTGTAGTTCGTCGCATGCTTTCGGCCGGGCTACGGAGTGCCCATCGGCTTAGGCCGATGGGCAGCCCTACCGGGCCGGCTCCTACCGGCCTCATGACCTGTCCCCCGGACAGGTCACCGCGACATGCTCCTCTGATCGACCCGGTGGCCCGACACACCCACAAATACCGGCTTATCAGGAGGGGAGGCCGCCCAGGTCCGTGCGTCCAGCTCAGCGCCCTGCAGCTCGACCAGGCCGAAGGTAAATACACCCGTTATTGGTTACTTTCCGTTTCACTTTAACTATACTATAGGAACAGTTCCAATGGTATACTTGTCCCCATGGTGATGCAGAAACATCGCCATGCAGGATGAACCAGAGATAGCAGCTCTGCCACCTGCCATTCAACCTCACTAGGAGTATTTCATGACGAAGCAAGCGCGGACGTTTCCCGTGGGAAACGAGGTGTCTCGTGGTTGATCGGCGAACCATTCATATCAAACGCACGGCTGTTGCTGGTTCCAGTTCGACGCAGGTGTTTAGCGATGAAAGCCTTGGTATTCAAGTGTTCCAGCGTGGCGGTCCTGCTGGCGCTGTGTTCGAAATGGCGTTTTCAGGAATGCGCGGAAAGCCTGATTACCACTATCGATTCAAGTCAGCCGGTGAAGCTCAAACCTACCGGGACAAGTGGGTCAACGGTAAGCGCGACAGCTACGACGCGAAGCAAGTTCGCGTAAATCAACGTCGGGAAGCATTGCGCAACGCCGGCAAGCACCTGCAGGTTGGCGATGTGTTGGTTGCGAGCTGGGGTTATGAACAGACAAATTATGACTACTACCAGGTCATACGGGTATTTGGTACACGCTCTGTGGAGCTCCGCGAGTTGGCTCAACAGGCCAGTTACTCAGGTCAGTCTATGACCGGCGAGTGTGTTCCCGTGACTGGCAAGTTCATCGGCGAACCGATGACCAAGCGCGTCGGCGTGGACGGCAGCGTGAAGGTTCGCAGCTGGGGTGTGTGGGCCACGAAGAAAGAATCGCTATTGGTAGGTGGAGTGACGGTATTCAAGCCTGATCACTACTCCGACTACGCTTGATAAGAGAGGACGCACCATCATGACGATCGTTCGAGAAATTCGACACTTCCATATGGCGTGCGGCCTCGGTGGCGGCGCCAAGGGCTTCAACAAGGCCACACCCCGCGCAGGCGGGCTGGTGGGGCACATGCGTTGTCTCGGTGGCGTGGACGTGGATGCGGCGGCGCTTCGTGACTTCGAGCGCGCAGCCGGTGTGAAGGGCACGGTACTGGATCTGTTCAACCGTGAGCAATACATCACTTTTCACGGCAGGGAGCCACCGTCTGACTGGCGCGAGGCGACGCCCGCGGATCTGCGTAAAGCAGCGGGCAACGAACGACCACATGTCATATTTGCTAGTTACCCGTGCAAAGGCAATTCCGGCTTACTGTCGGAAACTCTGAGCCGTACCGGCAAATACCAAGCACTCAACAGCCTTGCGCTGCGTGGCACTTGGTTAATGCTGGAAGCGTGGGGCGACGATCCGCCCGAGTTGATCCTGTTCGAAAACGTC
This sequence comes from Rhodoferax ferrireducens, assembly GCF_031458075.1. Taxonomy (GTDB): domain Bacteria; phylum Pseudomonadota; class Gammaproteobacteria; order Burkholderiales; family Burkholderiaceae_C; genus Rhodoferax_B; species Rhodoferax_B ferrireducens_A. The sequence goes on from NZ_JAVDXT010000011.1 coordinate 6,911, forward strand.
CCGCGCATCGTGCAGCGCTCGCGAGCGCTGCTGGACCAGATTGGCGCGCTGCTTCGCAGCTACGGCTACGCGGTCGCCGAGACGACGCACGACTGCGGCGAGATCGGCGGGCTGGCGCAGTCGCGCAAGCGCTTCCTCATGGTCGCTCGCCACATGGAGAAGGTGCCGCCCTTCCTGTACGAGCCGGACAAGAAGCGCCTCCGCGCGGTGGGCGACGTGCTCGGCCGCATGCCGCTGCCTGGTGATCCCGCCGGCGGGCCGATGCACCGAATCCCTCGCTTGCAGTGGAAAACGTGGGTGCGCCTGGCCTTTGTCCAGGCCGGCGCTGACTGGCGCAGCCTTCAGAACCTCGCTGTGGTGGACGGCATGCTGCGCGATTACCTCATCGTCCCGGATGACGCCGAGGCCTGGAGCGAGGCGAACAGCACCATCACCGGGGACGCGCGTGCGAACACCGGGGCTTTCTCGGTCGCCGATCCGCGCTTTGAGCAAAGCGCCAAGTGGCGAGACGGGCAGGCATTCGGCGTTCATGCATGGGGCGACTCGACGGGGGCCATTGCTGGCCAGCAGAACCCGGGGCAGGGCGCCTACAGCGTGGCCGATCCCCGCCACACCGGGCCGGCCAAGCACTCGAACGAGTTCCGCATCGTGCAGTGGGACCGCGCCAGCGGCGCCGTGACCAGTGCACACGGCACCGGCCAGGCCGTCGCCGATCCGCGCAGCTCGACCTCGTTCGGCGGCAATGGCAAGTACATCGTGACGCCGTTCGACCGATCCGCCAAAACGGTGATCGGCGGCAGCACGACGGGGCAGGGCGCATTTGCGGTGGCAGATCCGCGCGTCCTGGGCCGCCGGCCTGGCGATGCCTACGTGAACGGCGGGCACTATGGCGTGGTCGGCTGGAACCAGCACACCGGCGCCGTGAGTGCCGCTGGTGGCCACGACAACGGCCGCTGGAGCGTGGCCGATCCCCGCCTGTTGCCGGCACCGGCCTACAAGCTGGTGGCTGTGATCTGCGCGCTCGATGGCACCTGGCATCGGCCGTTCACGACCTTGGAGCTGGCCGCGCTGCAGAGCTTGGTCGATCCCGAAGAACAGCTCGAACTCGACGGCTTGAGCGATCAGGACTGGCGCGAACGCATTGGCAATGCAGTGCCGCCGGATGCGGCCGAGGCCGTGGCCGAGGTGATGGGCACCACGCTTTTACTGGCCTGGTCAGGCGAGAGCTTAATGTTGTCTGCCTCGCCGATATGGGTTCGCCCGATCGCTGTTGCGCTGTCTGTGGACCAGGGCGCTGGCCAGCGCGGTTTGGCCGCCTGATCAATTCACAGCGCTGATTTTTCAGCGGCCAGTATGCCCAGCATGCCGCCCCGTCCGTCCTGGATTCGCGGCTTGAATGTGCCTTTGCTGCCGTCTGGAAACATAACGTTCATTTGCGCCATGGATATTACCGGTGGGTGTGGCATCAAGCAGTTGCTGTCCATGCCACCACCCAGGTCGTTATGTACAGCACCCAGAACGAACGGGATGCGAATAACGGGCGGTTGGTAGGACTCGGCCATCGTCGGGGTATCAATTCCGGCGAGGTGGACGATCAGAGTGAAGGAGCGCGGGAGATTCATGGCATGGACCGGGATTAGAAAACCTCAGCATATGTAGAGCGCAGAACAATTTGGACCCCAATTTTCCAAGCCGAATTTGCCCACTATCTGTATCATATAACGTATCATATCGATATGATATGCGTATCGATTGATACGCTCAAATTCAAAGGACACCGTGATGGCACGAGAAGGAATTACCTACGAACAGGTCAAAGCCGCCGCCGAGGAGCTTGTCGGCGAGGGGCGCGAGCCCAGCATCCGTGCCGTTCGCGAGCGTCTTCGCGGAACCGGAAGTCCGAACACTATTCACCGTCACCTGACGAAATGGCGTGACTCGCGCCCCGACGCTCCGGCTGCGACGACTGACCTGCCGGCCTCAATCCTGCGCGAGATCAACGGCGAGATCCAACGCGCCGCATCCGCCGCGCGTGCTGAAGTCGAGGCTCAGCTCGCCCAGGCCATGACCGAGGCCGCTGACTTGGCTGCATCTGGCGAAGCGCTCGAAGCCGAGCGCGACGCCCTGGCCGAGCAGGTCGCCGCGTTGACCAGCGAACGCGACGTGCTCGCGGGCAAGGCCGCCGAGCAACGCACGCTGCTGGACCAGCAGGCGAAGGATCTGCGCGCCGAACAACAGAGTCGCATTGCTGCTGAGAAGGAGCTTGCCGCAGTCTCCGCTGCCCGTGATGGTCTGGCCGAGCGCTTGAAAGAGCTGCAGGGCCGCGAGCAAACCGCGCTGCGTGAAGTCACCGAATTGCGTGCGCGCGCTGATACGAGCGCCGATGTTGCGCGTACTGCTGCGGGTGATGTTGCGCGCCTGCAGGAGGCCTTGAGCCGCGTCACCGACGAAGCCATCCGATTGCGCTCTGAGACGTTGGATCTGCGCAGCCAGCTCAACGCCTACAGCGTCCAGAACGCCAACCTGAGCGGCCTGCTGGGCCGTGAAGCGCCACTGGCTGCGCCTGCGCCGACACGCACCACCAAGAAGGGCAGTTGAACATGGCTCGCTCGCGTTCCAATACGGCTGATTTGCCTGCCCCTGGCGCCGCTCGCTTGCTCGCGCCGCTTGACTTCTCCGAGGCCTCACTGTCGGCTATGAAGTGGCTTGCCTTGGTCTTGATGGTCGTCGATCATTCGAACAAGTACCTGTTTGAAGGGGCCGTGGCATGGATGTTCGCGCTGGGGCGGATTAGCATGCCGCTTTTTGCCGTCGTGCTGGGCATCAACCTTGCTCGCCCCGGCATGTTGGCTAACGGCGGCTATCGCCGCCTTGCGCAGCGCCTCGCGGCCTTTGGCCTGCTTGCGACTGTGCCCTTCATCGCTATCAACAAGCTGCCCTCTGGTTGGTGGCCGCTGAACATGATGTTCACGATGCTGGTTGCCGTGGTATCGGTGTGGCTTTTCGACATGCGCCGGCAAGGTGCCACGATCGCCGCTTGCCTAGTGTTGGCTTGGGGTGGGGCGTTGGGTGAATACTGGTGGCCAGCTATCGGCCTGAGCTTGTGTGTATGGGCTTACCAGCGTCAACCTTCGCGAGCGTTAATAGCGAGCTTTATGACCTGCCTCACGCTGTTGTGGTTTGTGAATGGCAATTTGTGGGCGTTAGCGGTTTTGCCCGTGTTGTTCGCCCTGCGGTGGTGGCCTGTCATGCTGCCGCGCGCGCAGTGGGTGTTCTATGCGTTCTATCCGCTGCACCTTGCCGTGTTCTGGCTGGTTCTAACGGTTAAAAGCTGAGCAAGGCTGTCTATTTCTTTCTCGTCGCCCTACCGCATGTTGTTCGGGTTGAGATTGTTGCGTGGGTGGCTTGGACCCGTGTATTGACCACGTGAAGTCTTGGGCGTCCCCCGGCTGTCGCCGGGTCGGCGTTCTGCAGGTTCACGCTTTCGCGCTCATCCCTTCGGGACTGCCCTGCGGGCAGCCTTTCGCATGCCTGACGCCTTCGCTACGGCCTCAAGGCCTTCGCTGCGCGCTACCGCTTGCGAGCGTTTCCCGTGGGAAACGCTGACCAGGTAGACGATGCGGGGCGATACCCCTGAACTTCATTCAGTGCCGAGCTGTGGCGTTGAAAGGTTTGTAGTTTGTCGCATGCTTTCGGCCGGGCTACGGAGTGCCCATCGGCTTAGGCCGATGGGCAGCCCTACCGGGCTGGCTCCTACCGGCCTCATGACCTGTCCCCCGGACAGGTCACCGCGACATGCTCCTCTGATCGACCCGGTGGCCCGACACACCCACAAATACCGGCTTATCAGGAGGGGAGGCCGCCCAGGTCCGTGCGTCCAGCTCAGCGCCCTGCAGCTCGACCAGGCCGAAGGTAAATACACCCGTTATTGGTTACTTTCCGTTTCACTTTAACTATACTATAGGAACAGTTCCAATGGTATACTTGTCCCCATGGTGATGCAGAAACATCGCCATGCAGGATGAACCAGAGATAGCAGCTCTGCCACCTGCCATTCAACCTCACTAGGAG
>NZ_JAVDXT010000012.1:0-7015 GCF_031458075.1 Rhodoferax ferrireducens
TTTGCCAGGCCATGTACTTCTCCTCGCGCATCTCGCGCGGGAAAAGTGTTACCCATGTCCTCGCACACCTGTTACCTAGGTACCCGGTCCATACAATAGACCCAAGTATGTGCGGTCAAAGCGCATGACGGACTATCCCCCGCGTGATGAACAAGTCGGCGCCCATGATGCACCGCGTGTTGCCGCCGACGCCGAGACGCCCTGATGATGCAGTCATAGGCCAAGCTCTTTTCAGGTCACTACTTTTTGCGCGGCGCCAATTCCTGGTGGCGGAAAGCCTCGCGCAGGTCCATGCGCAGCATCTCATCGTCCCAGGGTTTGGTGAGAAATTTGTAGATGGCACCGTGATTAATTGCTTCAGTGACACTGCGAAGGTCAGCGTAACCGGAAAGAATTAAGCGGACAGTGTGGGGGTGGAGATCGCGCACCCGCGAAAGAAACTCAGAGCCGCTCATCTGCGGCATACGTTGGTCCGAAATGATGACTTGCACCGGGTGGATCGATAGGAGCTCCAGGCCTTCGCGTGCACTGGTTGCTGTGATGATGTCATAGCCTTCCAGACGCAGCATGCGCTTGAGTGCGGAGAGAACATCCGCCTCATCGTCCACCAAAAGTAGCGTCCGGCGCTCGTTTGCGGGACGCACAGGTAGGATCAAGGTTCTGCGCTGTAGCAGCAGTTGTTCAAAGTCGCCAACCGGTAAGGGCCTGCTGAAATAGTAGCCCTGCATTTCATCGCAATGGTGTTGGCGCAGGTAGTTCGCCTGCCCCTCGGTTTCCACGCCTTCGGCGATTACCGTCATACGCAGATTGTGGGCTAGTCCAATGATCGCCAGGCAGATGGCGGCATCCTCGGGTTCGGTGGTCAGGTTGCACACGAAGGATTGGTCAATCTTCAAGTGGTCGATGGGCAAACGCCGCAGTCGACTGAGCGAAGAATGGCCGGTGCCGAAATCGTCCAACGATATCTTGATGCCAGTCGTCCTTAGCTCCTGCAAAGTAGCGGCGGCCTCGTCCACGCTGTCCATCAATGTAGATTCGGTAATCTCTATTTCCAGGTATTTAGCGCCCAGCTGATTGGCGGCCAGTTCTTGACGGATCAGTTGGACCAGATTCTTCTGGCGGAACTGGAGCGCCGAGAGGTTGACCGCCACCGGCGGTACAGACAAGCCCCCGTCCAGCCAGACACGCTGCTGCCGACAGACGTTCCGAATCACCCATTCGCCGAGTGGCAAGATCAGCCCTGTATCCTCGGCGAGCGGAATGAACTCCGATGGTGGAACCAGGCCCCGTTCAGGATGCTGCCAGCGCACCAGAGCCTCGGCACCGCAGATTTCGCCGCTCGCTAGGTTGACCCGGGGTTGAAAGTACACCCTCAATTCATCTTGTACCAGAGCCCGGCGCAGTTCAGGTTCCATGCATTATCTTAGCGCCGAGGTTGATCACCCGGCTTCAAGCTTCAATTCGCCAGATCCTCAGTCAACCAACGATAGAAGCGCTTGCAAGCCACCAAGGACTTGTCAGTCCAGGATGTGGTGCCCACCAGGATGGCCATAGAGTCGTCCCTTCACTGTGTCAAAGTCAGCATGGGTTAACATAACTGGATTGATATACAGTATGGGCAGCTCCCGACGCGCCCATGCCCATCGTAACGCCCGCCCCTACCGATCCCTTCGCCGAGTTGAACCCTGCCCAGCAGGACGCGGTACGCCATGGCCTGGGCGACCAGGCAGCCGACACCCGACCGCTGCTGGTCATTGCCGGTGCAGGCTCGGGTAAAACCAATACCCTGGCCCACCGGGTGGCCAATCTGATTCTGCACGGCGCCGATCCCCAGCGCATCCTATTACTGACCTTCTCCCGCCGGGCGGCCGTTGAGATGGAGCGCCGGGTGGCCAGCGTCATGGGACGGGTACTGAAAGCCAGCCAGTCAAGCGCGTCCTTTGCGGCAAGCCTTCCCACAACTCCCTTGCCCGCCCTGCCCTGGTCCGGCACCTTCCACAGCGTTGGCGCCCGCTTGCTGCGGGAATATGCGCTACGCATCGGCTTGGACGAGACCTTCACCATCCACGACCGCAGTGACTCGGAAGACTTGCTCGGCTTGGTCCGGCATGACCTGAACCTGTCAGCGACCAAGAACCGGTTTCCGCAAAAAGGCACCTGCCTGTCGATCTATTCCCGGGTGGTGAACACCCAAGGGTCGCTGGCCGATGTCCTGGCCTCCACCTTCACCTGGTGCGCTGCCTGGGAAACCGAATTGAAGGCGCTGTTCCGCGGCTATGTGGAGGCCAAGCAAACCCAGAACGTGCTCGACTACGACGACCTGCTGCTGTTCTGGGCTGAGATGGTCACCGAGCCGGTGCTGGCGGCTGAACTGGGCAACCGCTTCGACCATGTGCTGGTCGACGAGTACCAGGACACCAACCGGCTGCAGGCCGCTATTCTGCTGGGCATGAAGCCCGACGGTGCCGGTGTCACCGTGGTGGGGGATGACGCCCAATCGATCTATGCCTTCCGCGGTGCGACTGTGCGCAACATCCTGGACTTTCCGAACCAGTTCGGTGGGGTGGGCCAAGACGGCCAAGACGGCCAGGCCGGCCAGGCCGGCCAGGGCGGAAAGGTGGCCCGCATCGTGACCCTGGAGCGCAACTACCGCTCCACACAGCCGATCCTGGAAGCGTCCAACGCCGTCATTGCCCAGGCGCGTGAATGCTACGCCAAGACCTTGTGGACGAACAAGATGTCGAGCATGAAGCCGCAGCTGGTGCTGGTGCCTGACGAAGCCGATGAGGCGCGCTGGGTCGCCGAGCGGGTACTGGCCCACCGGGAGGCCGGTCTGCGCCTGAAGTCCCAGGCCGTCTTGTTCCGCACCTCCTCGCACAGTGCTGCGGTCGAACTGGAACTGACGCGGCGCGGCATTCCTTTCGTGAAGTTCGGTGGCCTCAAATTCCTGGAGGCCACCCATGTGAAAGACATGCTGGCCATCCTGCGCTTTGCCCAGAACCCACGGGGGCGGTTGGCGGGAATGCGGGTCACACAGCTGATTCCCGGTATAGGCGCAGTAACTGCGGCCCGGTTCCTGGATGCGATGGCGCAGTCGACCGAGCCGCAGGCGGTGCTGGACAGCTTCGAGCCGCCCGGTGGCGCCAAGCTGGAATGGCAGGCCTTTGTCAGCCTGTACCGGGGCCTGCGCCATCCGCAGCTGGCCTGGCCTGCAGATATCAGCCTGGCCAAGCAGTGGTACCTGCCGCACCTGGAGCGGCTACACGACGATGCCGATGTGCGGCGCGCCGACATTGAGAACCTGGAGCGCATTGCCAGTGGCTATGCCAGCACCGAGCGCTTTCTGACCGACCTGACGCTGGACCCGCCCGACGCCACCAGCGACCAATCCGGTGCGCCATATAGGGACGAGGACTACATGGTCCTGTCGACCATCCACTCGGCCAAGGGGCAGGAATGGAAGGCGGTGTTTGTGCTGCGCGCGGTGGATGGTTGCATTCCTTCCGATTTGGGTACAGGCAACAGTGCCGACATCGAGGAAGAACGGCGTTTGCTGTACGTGGCGATGACCCGGGCGCGGGACTATCTGCATGTGATGCAGCCGCACCGGTTCTATCTGACCCAGCAGCGCACCAGCGGGGACCGGCATGTGTACGCGCTACGGACGCGGTTCATTACGGCTGCGATGTTGCCGAGGTTTGAGCGCATCAGCTGGCCATCGGCATCACCGGGGACACCGGGCCGGATGCAACCGACGGGGGCGGTGATGCAGGTACGGGAACGGGTTGGTGCGGCTTGGCGTTGAGCCGCCCCTCCCTGATTTCATATGGGCGTCAAAACTGAAGCGAGAAATCTTGCCGGCAATGTTCGTGGTGTCCGAACGTGGACGGGCAGATCCAGGAGTTGCCGCAGCTCATGGTTAGCCGTGTGAACTCGGCTAACCAAGTTTGCATGCCACCTGGTGAATACCGTCTAAATTGGCCGCTTCTCAGTGACGTCCGGGTATGGTTGCATCCGTGTCGACAGATGCAAAGCTCGCCACCTCAAGAATTAGCTCCCTTTTGAATCAACGGCTTACGATCTTCTCGTGCTAACCGACATTCCAGCCGACGCTCACCAATCCTTTGGCCACCACTATCTTTCTAGCGCAGCGGCTAGTCGATGCGGCATCAAATGTTCCCGCGGCGGTTCTCCGCCCCACAGGCTGACCAGCAGTTCTACGATGCTGGGGCCGAACTCGGGGTGCGGAATTTCGACCGACGTTAGCCAGGGCGCCAGCCAGGCGTTGAGAGGGCTGCCGTCGATGCCCACGATTTCACAATCATGGGGAATCTGCACTCCGCTCTCGCGGGCCAACCTGTGGACACCATACGCGACCTGGTCGCTGATGCACATGGCGCCGCGTGGCCAGGCATGGGGTGCCGAGAAATGCTGGGCTGCAGCGTAGCCGATCTCCAGATGCGATATTCCCGGCCCATCGGCACGGCGGATGCGGTCGGCCGGGATGCCTCTGGCGATGACCCGGTCGCAAAAACCTTTTACCCGCTCGCGTGTGGTGGACGATTCCCGCGATGGGTAAACCACGGCCGGTTCCTCGATGCTGCGGTCCAGCAGATAGTCGGCTGCGGCGGAGCCTGCGGCAATGTTGTCGGGGCCGACAAACGAGCATTCGCCAAACGGGCTACGTCGGCTGACAAAAACCATGGGCGCGCCGCGCTCCACGAAGTCGCGCAGCCCAGGGCTGGGTTGGCTGGCGACCATCACATAGCCCTGCACTACCTGTGAGCGCATTGCGTTCAGGTAATCGTCCTGCAGGTCTGGGCGGTCGTGTGTGTCGCAAAGAATCATCACGTAGCCGGCCTGCCGCAACGCCGCTTCCGTAGAGGCGGCGATGGTGGCCATTACAGGGTTGTCAAGGTTAGCCGCCAGCATCGCGACCAAGCGGCTTTCGCGGTTGCGCAACGCCCGCCCTAGCTGGTTGGGATGGTAGCCCACGGCCTTGATGGCTTGCCGGACGCGCTCCACGGTTTCCGCCGAGGCGCGCCGGGTTTCACCGTTGACGATGCGCGACACGGTGGCGATCGAAACGCCCGCCTGCGCAGCAACAGTGGCAAGCGATACCGGGCCCACACCTGGGCGACTTTCGTCTGTCATGTTTTCCTTGATCTCCCTGTCCATCACAAGCGCTTTAGGCGCCATCTTTTCTGTCGGCCATTGTCGCAGCCCCGGCACCGGGCCCTTGCATCGACCGGACCAATCAGGGTTTTCCCGAGAGTGTCAGGAAATCCTTGGTGTTTTTGGCAAACGTTTGCCATAATAATTCACAGGCGGTGGAAATGGCGAACAAAACGCACTCTTCACCGAGCGATGACCCGGCTCAGGCTGGCCACCGCACCGGAGAAAAACCACCCAAGAAAGCAGAGACAAATGAAGCTCCAATCCAAACTTTTGAACCTGGCCGTCGGCGTCGGACTGATGGGCCTGGCCACCGCCACACTCGCCGATATCCGTGTGATGTGTTACCAGGACGGTATCGAATGCGACGTGACCGCCGACCTGATCAAGCGCTACGAGAAGCAAAACCCTGGTGCCAAGGTAGCCCTGGACATCGTGCCTTACAAGACTGTGGTGGAGCAGCTGCCCATCCAGTTGGCAGCCGGCCAGGGCCCGGACATTGCCCGTGTGGCCGAAATCGGTGGCCTGTCAAAGAATTACATTGACATCGGCCCGTATCTGAAAGACCGCAAATACTGGGAAGCCAACTTTGGCAGCACCCTGCCCTGGATGCGCAACAAGGCGGGCGACAAGGGCATTTACGGCATGTTGTCGCAACTCACCATGACCGGCCCCTTCGTCAACAAGACGCTGTTCGAGCAGGCCAAGATTCCGTTGCCTGGCCCCAAGGCCACCTGGGACGAGTGGGCGGACGCGGCGCGCAAGGTGGCCAAGGCCACCCAGACCCCCGCTGCCATGGCCTGGGACCGTTCGGGCCACCGTTTCGCCGGTCCGGCCGTCAGCTATGGCGCCAAGATATTCGACGCCAAGGGCAACCTGGCACTCGACGAAGGCTACAAGACCGCGGTGGGCAAGTTCGTCGCCTGGCACAAGGACGGGACCATGCTGAAAGACGTCTGGGGCGGCTCGGGCGGCTCCAGCTATGCCGATACCGTGGGCGAGTTCAAGAACGGGCGGCTGGTGATGATTCTGTCGGGCTCGTGGCAGATCAACCGCATGCAAAAAGAAATTGGCAACGCCTTTGACTGGGTGGCCGTGCCCAACCCTTGCGGCCCGGCCGCCTGCTCGGGCATGCCCGGTGGATCGGCCTGGGTGGCGCTGAAGACCACCAAGTCGCCCAAGGAAGTGGCCCAGTTCCTGGACTTCATGGCGCAGGAAGCCAATGTGGCTGAATTTGCCTCCCGCACCAACACCATTCCGGCCCACGCCGAGGTAGCCAAACGGGGCTTGGCGTACACCAGTGCCGGTCCGGCGGCCAAGGCGGCACTGACCGTGTTCACCAACGGCACCCCTACCGTAGCACCGGCCGCCTACGCGCTGCAGGGCTACAAATACAACCGGGCACTGATGCTGCCCACCGTGACCCGTGTCACCCAGGCCATCGTCGGCGAAATCAGCGTGGACGAAGCCGTCAACAAGATCAGCACGGACATGGCAGAGGCCGTCAAGCAAGCCGAAAAGTAAGCGGCCTCCGCGCTGGTTAGAGGTCTTTTAGGCCTCTAGCGCTTATAGATAGTGCGCAAGCAGCTATTAAATTTGTAGTATTTGACTAGCCAATCCCCTGTGCTGCGGTGGCGGGGAGATGCCTGCACCTGCGCGAGAGCGCTGGAGAGGAAAGATATGTCTGTGTTCCTACGCCTTTTGGGCTTGTTCTTCAATCTGTTCGAGCCGGTGTTCCGGTTAGGCCAGAAATGGCTGGGCGCCTCGCGCATCGGCTGGCTGTTTGTTGGCCCCAACCTGGTGGTGATTGGCATCTTCACCTTCCTGCCGATTGTCATCA
>NZ_JAVDXT010000013.1:0-3023 GCF_031458075.1 Rhodoferax ferrireducens
CCAGAAATGGCTGGGCGCCTCGCGCATCGGCTGGCTGTTTGTTGGCCCCAACCTGGTGGTGATTGGCATCTTCACCTTCCTGCCGATTGTCATCAACCTGGTCTACGCGGTGACGGGCGGGGTGAACCTGCTGCCGACACAGCGGCCGTTCACCGGGCTGGAGAACTTCTCCATCCTGCTCGAATGCCGCGACTACAGCGACCTGCAAAGCTGCCGCACCGACATCTTCTGGCGCTCCATCTTCAACACCATGAAGTTCAGCGTCATCCAGGTGGCACTGATGCTGTTCTTTTCATTGGTCACGGCCCTGGTGCTGAACCGCAAGATCATCGGCCGGGGCTTCTGGCGCGGCGTGTTTTTCTACCCGGTGCTGCTGTCGCCGGTGGTGGTGGCACTGATCTGGAAATGGCTGCTGCAAAGCCAAGGCGTGTTCAACGCCGGCCTGGTGGCCCTGGGCTCACAGCCCATGGATTGGCTGCTCGACCGGCACTGGGCCTTTTTCTGGGTGGTGGTGGTGTCGATCTGGGCCCACATGGGTTTCTACACACTGATCTTGCTGGCCGGCCTGCAGGCGATCCCGAAGGATGTGTACGAAGCCGCCGAGATGGACGCCGCGCCGCCGTTTCGCGTGCTGCGCCGCATCACCTTGCCGCTGTTGATGCCGAATCTGATCGTGGTGCTGGTGCTGGTGATGATCCGCGCAGTGCAGAGCTTCGACGAAGTGTTCGTGCTCACCGGTGGTGGCCCGGGCTCGGCCACCACCTTCATCGTGCAGTACATCTACCAGACCGGTTTTGCCGAGCAGATCCATCTGTACGGCTTGGCCGCCGCAGCCTCACTGATCCTCGCCGCCGGTCTGATGGCTTTGACGCTCGCGCAGCTGCGGTTGTCCAAGGCCAGCGAAGCCGGCAAGGTCAAGAAATAAGGACACAGAGATGGCTAACTTCCTCACCCGCAAGTATTCGGACAAACCAGGCCAAAAATATGGCGGTTCAGGCCTGCACTGGACCGACTGGGTTTCCTACGCCTACCTGCTGGCCGGCCTCATCGTCATGTTCGGCCCGGTGCTCTGGCTTGTGATGTCGTCGTTCAAGACCGAAAGCGCGATCAGCCAGTTCCCGCCGACCTTTTTGCCCTACAGCCAGAAAGAGGTGGTGGTCGCCGGCTTCGACAAACCGCTGCCCTTGTTCCGCGCCAAGGACGAGCAGGGCCAGACCCGGGAGCTGGCCCAGGTGCGCCGCATCGGCTTGGTCGCCACCATGGTCGACCCGGCCGCACCGCAGACCGAGCTGCGCGTCAACATCAACGACCGCCAGCCGGTGAACGAACTCAAGTTCGCCAGCGGCAACTACACCGAACTGTTCGGCAAGTTCGCCTTTGGCACCTACCTGTGGAACAGCGTGTTCATCACCGTGGTGGCCACCATCCTCACGCTGCTGTTCAACTCGATGGCGGCCTTCGCCTTGTCCAAGTACCAGTTCACCGGGCAGAAGACGGTGTTTGTGCTGATCATCGCCACGCTGATGATTCCGCCCACCATCATCCTGGTGCCGGCTTTTTTGGTGATCTCGGAACTGAACCTGCTGAACAACCTGTGGGGCGTGATCCTGCCGGCGGTGGCCACGCCCACCGGGGTGTTCCTGCTGCGCCAGTACATGCTGACCATTCCCGACGAGCTGCTGGAAGCCGCGCGCATGGACAACGCCAGCGAATGGCGCATCTACTGGAAGATCATCCTGCCGCTGTCGGCTCCGGCCATGGCGGTGCTGGCCATCTTCTCGTTCATGTGGCGCTGGAACGACTTCCTCTGGCCGCTGATCGTGCTGTCCAAGTCGGAGAAGTTCACGCTGCAGCTCGCGCTCAACGCCTTCCAGGGCGAACTGAACACCCAGTGGCACTACCTGTTGGCCATGACCGTCATCACGCTGATACCGATCAGCCTGGTCTTCACCTTCTTGCAGAAATACATCGCCACCGGCATCGCCAGCGCCGGTGTGAAGTAACCCGTCTAGGAATCTCCCATGGCTACTCTAGAACTTTCCAACGTTGTCAAAAGCTTTGACAAGACCACCATCATCCATGGTGTGGACCTGGCCGTTTCCGACGGTGAATTTGTGGTGTTTGTCGGCCCATCGGGTTGTGGTAAATCCACCCTGCTGCGCATCATCTCCGGCCTGGAGCCCGCCACCAGCGGCGATATCCGTATCGACGGCCAGCGCGTCAACGAGGTCACGGCCGCACACCGGGGTTGCTCCATGGTGTTCCAGTCGTACGCGCTGTATCCACATATGAGCGTGTACGACAACATGGCTTTCGGCCTGGAAAACCTGGGCGTGGCCAAGGCGGTCATCGAAACCAAGGTCACCGCCGCCGCCACCATGCTGCAACTGGGCCCGCTGCTGCAGCGCAAGCCGACGCAGCTCTCGGGCGGCCAGCGCCAGCGCGTGGCCATCGGGCGCTCCATCGTGCGCGAACCCAAGCTGTTCTTGTTCGACGAACCCCTCAGCAACCTGGATGCTGAGCTGCGTGTCTCCATGCGCGCCGAGATCCGCGACCTGCACGCCCGCTTGGGTGCGACCATGATTTATGTGACCCACGACCAGGTCGAGGCCATGACCATGGCCGACAAGATCGTGGTGCTGCGCGCCGGCCGCATCGAGCAGGTGGGCACGCCGCTGGAGCTGTACAACACGCCCTGCAACCAGTTTGTGGCCGGCTTCATCGGCAGCCCGCGCATGAACTTTGTACCCGCGGCTGAATTCCCCAGCGCCCTACCCGGCACGCACACCGTGGGCATCCGCCCCGAACACGCGCAGCTGGCCGACAGCGGGCCGCTGCAGCTAAAGATCAAGCAGGTCGAACAGCTGGGCAGCACTAGCATCCTGCATGGCCACGTGGTGCCCGATGCGCCTTTCGAGCTGATTCTGAACGGCCAGACCACCATCCAGCGCGGCGACACCGTGTGCGTCAGCGCACCGCCGGAGCAGCTGCACTGCTTTGATTCCAACGGCCTACGGTTGTAA
>NZ_JAVDXT010000014.1:0-2463 GCF_031458075.1 Rhodoferax ferrireducens
GCCACCGGGTGGATCGCGTACTTGACGATGATGCCCTTGTCGGTGAGCTTTTGCGCCAGCTCTTTGACCGCATGCTGGGCGCGCGCCACGGCCAGGCCGTAGCCGGGCACGATGACCACGGTTTCGGCATTGCCCAGCACAAAGGCTGCGTCGTCGGCGCTGCCGCTCTTGACCGCGCGCTGCACGGCCGCGCCGGACGCTGCAGTCGCTGCATCACCGCCAAAGCCGCCGCCGATCACGTTGAAGAACGAGCGGTTCATGGCCTTGCACATGATGTAGCTCAGGATCGCCCCCGAGGAGCCGACCAGCGAGCCGGCGATGATCAGCATGCTGTTGTTCAGGCTGAAGCCGATGCCGGCCGCGGCCCAGCCGGAGTAGCTGTTCAGCATCGACACCACCACCGGCATGTCGGCGCCGCCGATAGGGATGATCAGCAGCACACCCATCACAAAGGCCAGTGCCAGCATGGCGAAGAAGGCCGGCCAGCTCTCGGTGGCCGCAAACACCAGGCCCAGCGCTATGGTGGCCAGGCCCAGCACCAGGTTCAGCTTGTGCTGGCCGGGGAACACCACCGGCGCGCCCTTGAACAGGCGGAACTTGTAGGTACCCGAGAGCTTGCCGAAGGCGATCACCGAGCCGCTGAAGGTCACCGCACCGATGGCCGCGCCCAGGAACAGCTCGAGCCGGTTGCCCACCGGGATCGGCAGACCCTTGGCCACGATGCCAAAGGCATAGGGCTCGGCCACGGCCGCCACGGCGATGAACACCGCCGCCAGGCCGATCATGCTGTGGAAGAAGGCCACCAGCTCGGGCATCTTGGTCATCTCCACCGTCTTGGCACGCCAGGCACCGTAGGCGGCGCCGGCCAGCAGGCCGACCAGCACATACAGCATGCCACCCAGGTTGCCCTGCGCCAGCTTGACGATCAGTGCCGCCGTGGTCAGCACGGCAATCGCCATGCCCACCATGCCGAACAGATTGCCGCGGATGGAGGTGGTGGGATGGCTCAGACCCTTGAGCGCCTGGATGAAGCAGACACTGGCGATCAGATACAGCAGCGTGACGAGATTCATGCTCATTTGCCGGCTCCTTGCTCAGCCGCGGGTGCCTTCTTGTCCTTTTTCTTGAACATCTCCAGCATGCGCCGGGTGACCATGAAGCCGCCGAACACGTTGACCGCCGCCAGCGCCACGGCCAGCACGCCCATGGTCTTGCCCAAGGTGGTTTCGGTCAGCGCAGCCGCCAGCATGGCGCCGACGATGACGATGGCCGAGATGGCGTTGGTCACCGCCATCAGCGGCGTGTGCAGGGCCGGGGTGACGGTCCAGACCACGTGGTAGCCCACGTAGATGGCCAGCACGAAGATGATCAGGTTGGTGATCGTCGGGGAAAGAATGTCCATGTCTTGCTCCTTGTTCTTGTCTTTGTGGCTTGTCGTTGTTATTTGCGGGTTACCGCGCCAGCCTGGGTCACCAGGCAAGCCGCGACGATGTCGTCGGCCATGTCGACGTTCAGCGTGCCTTCCTTGGTCAGCACCAGCTTGAGGAAGTCGAGCAGGTTGCGCGCGTACAGGGCCGAGGCGTCGGCCGCTACCAGGGCTGGCAGGTTGGTTTCGCCGATCAGGGTCACGCCGTGTTTGACCACGGTCTTGTCGGCTTCGGACAGCGGGCAGTTGCCGCCACCGTTGGCGCCTTTGCCGGCGGCGATGTCGACGATCACCGAGCCGGGCTTCATGCTCTTCACCATGTCCTCGGTGATCAGCGTGGGCGCGGCGCGGCCGGGGATCAGCGCGGTGGAGATCACCACGTCGGCCAGGGCCACGCGCTTGGCGACTTCGATCTGCTGGCGCGCCAGCCAGCTGGGCGGCATGGGCTTGGCGTAGCCGCCGACGCCGACGGCGGCTTCTTTCTCTTCCGGCGTGTCGTAGGACACTTCGATGAACTTGCCACCCAGGGATTCGACCTGTTCCTTGACGCTGGGGCGCACGTCGCTGGCTTCGATGACGGCGCCGAGGCGCTTGGCGGTGGCGATGGCCTGCAGGCCGGCGACGCCGACGCCCAGGATCACCACGCGGGCGGCCTTGACGGTGCCGGCGGCGGTCATCAGCATGGGGAAGAAGCGCTGGTATGTGTCGGCAGCCATCATGACGGCCTTGTAGCCGGCGATGTTGGCCTGGCTGGACAGCACGTCCATGCTCTGGGCCCGGCTGCTGCGGGGGGCAGCTTCCAGCGCGAAGCTGGTCAGGCCGGCGGCGGCCAGGCGCTCCAGGCCGGGTGCGTCAAAGGGGTTGAGCATGCCGACCAGGGTGGTGCCGGGGCGCATCAGCGCGGCTTCGGCGTCCGAGGGGCTGCGTACCTTGAGCACCAGATCGCAGCCGAAGGCGCCGGCGGCGTCCACGATCTCGGCCCCGGCAGCTGTATAGGCGGCATCGGTCACGCTGGCGGCGATGCCGGCACCGCTTTG
>NZ_JAVDXT010000015.1:0-1287 GCF_031458075.1 Rhodoferax ferrireducens
CTGTATGGACCGGGTACCTAGGTAACAGGTGTGCGAGGACATAGTAAACACATAGCTCATGGTTTGCCCAGCGTATTCATATCCAGATGCATGAGTTGCTGATGGCAAAAGTAAGCGTCATAGCACCCCTCATTCTGCCGATTAGGGCGCATTGCAATAGGCAGCCGATGCAAGGAACTACTCAAGTGCAATCGCAGGCCTTTGAACTTGATAAAGCCGTTCCAGCCCACTTCAATGACTGTGTCGTCAGGGCTGTACTCAATCGGCTTCAGGGTTAGAGGAAACTTGCGCGGACTTAGGGCGTAGCGTTGGGTGGGTGTTTGCAATCCCAAGGCGTCATGGGGGCGCTCATGGTTGTAGATGCTGCGCCACCGGTCAAAGGCTTGCTGGGCCAGCTCCAGGCTGGCAAAACTGCGGCCGTTGAGCACTTCTGCCTTGAGAGAGCGATGGAAGCGCTCCAGCTTGCCGTTCGTCTGCGGGTGGTAGGGCGTGCTGTGGCTCACCCTGATGCCCAACCGTATCAGCCAGATACTCAGGTCGCTCAAGCTGTGCGGTTGCGCTGTGCGCGGGCTACCCCAGGGCCCGCCGTTGTCAGCATTGATACGTACCGGCAGTCCGTAGTGTTCAAAAACGCGCTGCAAATGGGATTGCACACTGGAGGTATCGGGCCTGGCGCACGCGCTGAGTGTGAGGTTGAAGCGCGAGTGGTCATCCAACAGCGTCAACGGATGGCAGCGCCCGCCCAGCGTTTCAAAATAGCCTTTGAAGTCGATCTGCCACAACGCATTGGGGCAATCATGTTCAAAGCGCTGCCAAGGCGTTGCTGCCAGCGATGCCGGTGGAGCAATGAGCCCGTGTCGATGCAGGATCGCTGTGACGGTGCTGGGTGGGGGCGCACCCGCCAATCCCTCGTTGGCCAGCACACGCGCGATCTTGCGACCGCCCCAGCATGGATGCTGCTGGCGTAACCCAACAACAGCATCTTCAACGCTTGCGGCACTGCGCAAGGGACTGCTGTGGGGGCGCGACGAGCGCGGCTGCAGGCATGCCCAGCCTTCGTCTCGATACCGATCAAGCAATGCATAACCAGCCTTGGGGCTGATGCCAAAACGGCGGCATAAGTCTCGCCTGTTGGTACCCGGCTGCAACGCCAGTTCCACGAACTCACGCTTGAGGTCCATAAGGTTCCTTGTTTGCCAGGCCATGTACTTCTCCTCGCGCATCTCGCGCGGGAAAAGTGTTACCCATGTCCTCGCACACCTGTTACCTAGGTACCCGGTCCATACA
>NZ_JAVDXT010000016.1:0-1143 GCF_031458075.1 Rhodoferax ferrireducens
CCAGATCGCGGCGCTGACGACTGCGGGTACGGCAGCCTTGACGACCAACCAAGTGCAGGCCATCAACACCGCAGGCATTGCTGCGCTGCGTACGGCACAAGTGGCTGCGCTGACGACCAACCAGGTCGTAGCGTTGACGACCGCCCAGGTCGCATCGTTGACGACAGCCGGCATCGCTGCCTTGAGCACCAGCCAAGTCGCGGCCATCGAGACCGTAGACATTGCGGCGCTGACGACCAACCAGGTCGCATCGCTGACGACAGCCGGTGTGGCGGCGTTGACGACCAACCAGGTTGTGGCCTTGACCACAGGCCAAGTGGCATCCTTGACCACCGCAGGCGTAGCCGCCCTGAGCACCAGCCAGGTGGCTGCGATCGAGACCGTGGACGTTGCGGCGCTCAAGACTAACCAGGTTGCAGCATTGACGACGGCCGGTGTGGCCGCGTTGACGACCAGCCAGGTCCAGGCGGTCAACACCGCCGGCATCGCCGCCTTGCGCACTGCACAAGTTGCAGCGTTGACGACCGACCAAGTGGTGGCACTGACCACTGGCCAGGTCGGCTCGTTGACGACAACCGGAGTAGCGGCGCTGACGACCAGCCAGGTTGCGGCGATCGAAACCATTGACGTTGCAGCCCTCAAGACCAGCCAGATCGCGGCCCTGACGACAGCCGGAGTGGCAGCGCTGACGACCAACCAGGTCCAGGCCGTGAGCACGGCCGGTATTGCCACCCTGGGCACCAACCAGGTGGCGG
Source organism: Rhodoferax ferrireducens (assembly GCF_031458075.1). GTDB lineage: Bacteria > Pseudomonadota > Gammaproteobacteria > Burkholderiales > Burkholderiaceae_C > Rhodoferax_B > Rhodoferax_B ferrireducens_A. Next base: position 756 of record NZ_JAVDXT010000016.1, read on the forward strand.
CACTGACGACCAACCAGGTTGTGGCACTGACCACAGCCCAGGTGTCTGCTCTGACTACTGCAGGCGTAGCGGCTTTGAGCACCAGCCAGGTTGCGGCCATTGAGACCGTGGATGTAGCGGCTCTCAAGACCAGCCAGATCGCGGCGTTGACGACTGCGGGTACGGCAGTCTTGACGACGAACCAAGTGCAGGCCATCAACACCGCTGGCATTGCTGCGCTGCGTACGGCACAAGTGGCAGCGCTGACTACCAACCAGGTCGTGGCGTTGACGACCGCCCAGGTCGCAGCGTTGACGACAGCCGGCATCGCTGCCTTGAGCACCAGCCAGGTTGCAGCCATCGAAACCGTAGACATCGCTGCCCTGACGACCAACCAGGTCGCATCGCT